>NZ_JACHVU010000026.1:2845-5407 GCF_014190915.1 Mycolicibacterium iranicum | reverse complement strand
TGTTGTTTGAGAACTCAATAGTGTGTTTGGTGGTTTTTGTTTGTTGTTTTTTTGTCGTGTCCGCATTTTCCCGTTTGGGGGCGCGATGTTTTTTTGGATGCCAGTTTTGGTGTCTTTTGTTTGTGATCGGATTTTTCTGATTCGAATTCTGCCTGGGCCTGTGGGTCTGGGGGTTTTTGTTTGGAGAGTTTGATCCTGGCTCAGGACGAACGCTGGCGGCGTGCTTAACACATGCAAGTCGAACGGAAAGGCCCTTCGGGGTACTCGAGTGGCGAACGGGTGAGTAACACGTGGGTGATCTGCCCTGCACTTTGGGATAAGCCTGGGAAACTGGGTCTAATACCGAATAGGATCACGGGCTTCATGGTCTGTGGTGGAAAGCTTTTGCGGTGTGGGATGGGCCCGCGGCCTATCAGCTTGTTGGTGGGGTAATGGCCTACCAAGGCGACGACGGGTAGCCGGCCTGAGAGGGTGACCGGCCACACTGGGACTGAGATACGGCCCAGACTCCTACGGGAGGCAGCAGTGGGGAATATTGCACAATGGGCGCAAGCCTGATGCAGCGACGCCGCGTGAGGGATGACGGCCTTCGGGTTGTAAACCTCTTTCGCCAGGGACGAAGCGCAAGTGACGGTACCTGGAGAAGAAGGACCGGCCAACTACGTGCCAGCAGCCGCGGTAATACGTAGGGTCCGAGCGTTGTCCGGAATTACTGGGCGTAAAGAGCTCGTAGGTGGTTTGTCGCGTTGTTCGTGAAAACTCACAGCTTAACTGTGGGCGTGCGGGCGATACGGGCAGACTGGAGTACTGCAGGGGAGACTGGAATTCCTGGTGTAGCGGTGGAATGCGCAGATATCAGGAGGAACACCGGTGGCGAAGGCGGGTCTCTGGGCAGTAACTGACGCTGAGGAGCGAAAGCGTGGGGAGCGAACAGGATTAGATACCCTGGTAGTCCACGCCGTAAACGGTGGGTACTAGGTGTGGGTTTCCTTCCTTGGGATCCGTGCCGTAGCTAACGCATTAAGTACCCCGCCTGGGGAGTACGGCCGCAAGGCTAAAACTCAAAGGAATTGACGGGGGCCCGCACAAGCGGCGGAGCATGTGGATTAATTCGATGCAACGCGAAGAACCTTACCTGGGTTTGACATGCACAGGACGCCGGCAGAGATGTCGGTTCCCTTGTGGCCTGTGTGCAGGTGGTGCATGGCTGTCGTCAGCTCGTGTCGTGAGATGTTGGGTTAAGTCCCGCAACGAGCGCAACCCTTGTCTCATGTTGCCAGCACGTTATGGTGGGGACTCGTGAGAGACTGCCGGGGTCAACTCGGAGGAAGGTGGGGATGACGTCAAGTCATCATGCCCCTTATGTCCAGGGCTTCACACATGCTACAATGGCCGGTACAAAGGGCTGCGATGCCGTGAGGTGGAGCGAATCCTTTCAAAGCCGGTCTCAGTTCGGATCGGGGTCTGCAACTCGACCCCGTGAAGTCGGAGTCGCTAGTAATCGCAGATCAGCAACGCTGCGGTGAATACGTTCCCGGGCCTTGTACACACCGCCCGTCACGTCATGAAAGTCGGTAACACCCGAAGCCGGTGGCCTAACCCCTTGTGGGAGGGAGCCGTCGAAGGTGGGATCGGCGATTGGGACGAAGTCGTAACAAGGTAGCCGTACCGGAAGGTGCGGCTGGATCACCTCCTTTCTAAGGAGCACCACGAGAACCAGGCCCGCCCACATCGTGTGGGAGTTCGGTGACCTTGGTCGAATCGTGAAGATGGCGTGCATCTGTAGTGGGTGCAGGTCTGGTGCAGACAACAAACTTAGCGGGCCGGCAGGGAAATGTCGGCGCGGAAAATCATCGGACACACTATTGGGCTTTGAGACAACAGGCCCGTTTTTTCCCTGGCCACTGTGTGTGGTGGGAGGTGCTGTTGTTGCCCTGCTTTGGTGGTGGGGTGTGGTGTTTGATTTGTGGATAGTGGTTGCGAGCATCTGAAGCGCATGATCTTTGTGGGTTGTGTGTCTTCGGTGTAATGCAAATTTCTGATAAAACCTGGAGCTCTCTCTTGTGGGAGGGTTTCGGGTGACTCATTTTTTGGTTTTGTGTTGTAAGTGTTTAAGGGCGCATGGTGGATGCCTTGGCACTGGGAGCCGATGAAGGACGTGGGAGGCTGCGATATGCCTCGGGGAGCTGTCAACCGAGCGTGGATCCGAGGATGTCCGAATGGGGAAACCCGGCACGAGTGATGTCGTGTCACCCGGCACTGAATACATAGGTGTCGGGGGGGAACGCGGGGAAGTGAAACATCTCAGTACCCGTAGGAAGAGAAAACAAAAGTGATTCCGTGAGTAGTGGCGAGCGAAAGCGGAGGATGGCTAAACCGTGTGCATGTGATACCCGGCGGGGGTTGTGTGTGCGGTGTTGTGGGGCGTTTCTTCTTCTGGCCGCCGCCAGGAGCGAAAGTGATAAACCGTTGGGTTAGGTGAAGTGGTCTGGGATGGCCTGTCCGGAGAGGGTGAGAGCCCCGTAACCGAAAACTCAACGGCTTTCGTGGAATGTTTCCCCG
>NZ_JACHVU010000026.1:0-2749 GCF_014190915.1 Mycolicibacterium iranicum | reverse complement strand
TCCCCGAGTAGCAGCGGGCCCGTGGAATCTGCTGTGAATCTGCCGGGACCACCCGGTAAGCCTGAATACTTCCCAGTGACCGATAGCGGATGAGTACCGTGAGGGAATGGTGAAAAGTACCCCGGGAGGGGAGTGAAATAGTACCTGAAACCGTGCGCTTACAATCCGTCAGAGCCTTCCCTTCGGGGTGGGGTGATGGCGTGCCTTTTGAAGAATGAGCCTGCGAGTCAGGGACATGTCGCGAGGTTAACCCGGGTGGGGTAGCCGTAGCGAAAGCGAGTCTGAATAGGGCGTATCCACACAATAGTGTGTGGTGTAGTGGTGTGTTCTGGACCCGAAGCGGAGTGATCTACCCATGGCCAGGGTGAAGCGCGGGTAAGACCGCGTGGAGGCCCGAACCCACTTAGGTTGAAGACTGAGGGGATGAGTTGTGGGTAGGGGTGAAAGGCCAATCAAACTCCGTGATAGCTGGTTCTCCCCGAAATGCATTTAGGTGCAGCGTCGCAGTGTTCGTGTTGGAGGTAGAGCTACTGGATGGCCGATGGGCCTCACAAGGTTACTGACGTCAGCCAAACTCCGAATGCCGACACGGTGTAATGCGGCAGTGAGACGGCGGGGGATAAGCTCCGTGCGTCGAGAGGGAAACAGCCCAGATCGCCGGCTAAGGCCCCTAAGCGTGTGCTAAGTGGAAAAGGATGTGCAGTCGCGAAGACAACCAGGAGGTTGGCTTAGAAGCAGCCACCCTTGAAAGAGTGCGTAATAGCTCACTGGTCAAGTGATTGTGCGCCGATAATGTAGCGGGGCTCAAGCACACCGCCGAAGCCGCGGCAGCGTATTTATGCGCTGGGTAGGGGAGCGTCCTGCATCCGGTGAAGCAGCCTAGTGATGGAGCTGTGGAGGGTGTGGGAGTGAGAATGCAGGCATGAGTAGCGATAAGGCAAGTGAGAACCTTGCCCGCCGGAAGACCAAGGGTTCCTGGGCCAGGCCAGTCCGCCCAGGGTGAGTCGGGACCTAAGGCGAGGCCGACAGGCGTAGTCGATGGACAACGGGTTGATATTCCCGTACCCGTGTGTGAGCGTCCCTGATGAATCACCGGTACTAACCGCCCAAATGGTTCCTCATCAATCCCTTCGGGGTGCGAGGGGAACCGGCTGCGCGGGACCTTCGGTGGTAGTAGTCAAGCGATGGGGTGACGCAGGAAGGTAGCCGTACCAGTCAGTGGTAATACTGGGGTAAACCTGTAGGACGAGTGATAGGCAAATCCGTCACTCATATGTCTGAGAGGTGATGCATAGCCGATTGAGGCGAATTCGGTGATCCTATGCTGTCAAGAAAAGCCTCTAGCGAGCGCACACACGGCCCGTACCCCAAACCAACACAGGTGGTCAGGTAGAGAATACCGAGGCGTACGAGTGAACTATGGTTAAGGAACTCGGCAAAATGCCCCCGTAACTTCGGGAGAAGGGGGACCCCCATACCGTCATGGCTTTTGCGGCCGGCAGCGGGAGGGGGTGGCACAAACCAGTGAGAAGCGACTGTTTACTAAAAACACAGGTCCGTGCGAAGTCGCAAGACGATGTATACGGACTGACGCCTGCCCGGTGCTGGAAGGTTAAGAGGACCCGTTAACCCTTTGGGGTGAAGCGGAGAATTTAAGCCCCAGTAAACGGCGGTGGTAACTATAACCATCCTAAGGTAGCGAAATTCCTTGTCGGGTAAGTTCCGACCTGCACGAATGGCGTAACGACTTCTCAACTGTCTCAACCATAGACTCGGCGAAATTGCATTACGAGTAAAGATGCTCGTTACGCGCGGCAGGACGAAAAGACCCCGGGACCTTCACTACAACTTGGTATTGGTGCTCGATACGGTTTGTGTAGGATAGGTGGGAGACTGTGAAACCAAGACGCCAGTTTTGGTGGAGTCATTGTTGAAATACCACTCTGATCGTATTGGGCCTCTAACCTCGAACCGTATATCCGGTTCAGGGACAGTGCCTGGTGGGTAGTTTAACTGGGGCGGTTGCCTCCTAAAAAGTAACGGAGGCGCCCAAAGGTTCCCTCAACCTGGACGGCAATCAGGTGTTGAGTGTAAGTGCACAAGGGAGCTTGACTGCGAGACGGACATGTCAAGCAGGGACGAAAGTCGGGACTAGTGATCCGGCACCTCTGAGTGGAAGGGGTGTCGCTCAACGGATAAAAGGTACCCCGGGGATAACAGGCTGATCTTCCCCAAGAGTCCATATCGACGGGATGGTTTGGCACCTCGATGTCGGCTCGTCGCATCCTGGGGCTGGAGCAGGTCCCAAGGGTTGGGCTGTTCGCCCATTAAAGCGGCACGCGAGCTGGGTTTAGAACGTCGTGAGACAGTTCGGTCTCTATCCGCCGCGCGCGTCAGAAGCTTGAGGAAATCTGTCCCTAGTACGAGAGGACCGGGACGGACGAACCTCTGGTCTACCAGTTGTCCCACCAGGGGCACTGCTGGATAGCTACGTTCGGACAGGATAACCGCTGAAAGCATCTAAGCGGGAAACCCCCTCCAAGACCAGGCTTCTCACCCATTAAGTGGGATAAGGCCCCCCGCAGACCACGGGATCGATAGACCAGACCTAGAAGACCAGCAATGGTCGCAGGGAACTGGCACTAACCGGCCGAAAACTTACAACAACAACAAAACCTCGCAACCACACCACAACCACAAACACACCCCGGACCCACAAGTCCGAGACACACCCCACCACCAAAAAACA
>NZ_JACHVU010000025.1 GCF_014190915.1 Mycolicibacterium iranicum | reverse complement strand
GTTGCATACCTACAATCACCACCGGCAACACTCAGCGATCGGGAAGGTCCCACCCATCACAAGGTTGACCAACCTGCCTGGGCAGTACACCTAGCGCACTAGGCCTGCGTGCCTTCGATGCCCACGGTGCCCTCGACCTCGCGCTTGAGGTTTCCGAGTACCTCGGCCTGGATCTTGCGCAGGCCGATCGGGGCGAACGTCTTCTCGAAGAATCCGCCGACGCCGCCGGCGCCCTGCCACGACGTCTTCACGGTCACCGACGATCCCGGACCCGCGGGGGCGACGGTCCAGTTGGTCACCATCGACGAGTTGGCGTCCTTCTCGATCACGGTGCGCCCTGCGACATCGACGGTGGCCTTCACGTCGCGCGAACGCGATTTCGTGGCCTGCAGCTTCCACTCGGCGACGGTGCCAGCGCCCTGCCCGCCCTCGAGCACGCGGTAGCCGCTGTAGTGCTGCGAGAGGATCTTGGGCCGCATCGCCTGGTAGTCGGCGACGGCCCCGAGCACCGTCGCGGGATCGGCGTCGATCAGGACCGTGCTGGACGCGCTGACCTGTCCCATCAGTCAAAACTCCTTGTCAAGAGGGGGTCACGGTAGCCTTGGAGGAGCCTGTAGACGGCCCACCGCGGTCGCATCCGCTGCTACCTCGGACTAGCGTATATGTGTGTCTGTGGCCGGGACTGACGCACGTTCTCTTCACGCCGATGGCGTGCGGCGGCTTCTCGACAGCTATCGGGCGATCCCCGACGGGGCCACCGTCCGCCTCGCCAAGCGCACCTCGAACCTGTTCCGCACGCGGGCCACGTCCACCGCCAGGGGGCTCGACACTTCGGGTCTGACCGACGTGATCGCCGTCGATCCGGACGCAGCCACCGCCGACGTCGCGGGCATGTGCACCTACGAGGACCTGGTCGCCGCCACGCTGCCGCACGGGCTCTCACCGCTGGTGGTGCCGCAGCTCAAGACGATCACGCTCGGCGGTGCCGTCACGGGTCTGGGTATCGAATCGGCGTCGTTCCGCAACGGACTGCCCCACGAGTCGGTGCTGGAAATGGACATCCTCACCGGCACCGGCGAGGTCGTGCGGGCCGCCCCGGACGAGAACGCCGATCTGTTCCGGGCCTTTCCCAATTCGTATGGGACGCTCGGGTATTCGGTTCGGCTGAAGATCGAGCTGGAGCCGGTGAAACCCTTCGTCGCGCTCCGGCATGTGCGCTTCCACTCGCTGGCGGACCTCATCGAGACCATGAACCGGATCATCGACACCGGCGAGTACGACGGCGATCGCGTCGACTACCTCGACGGTGTCGTGTTCAGCGCCGACGAGAGCTATCTGTGCCTGGGCGCGCAGACCGCGACACCCGGGCCCGTCAGCGACTACACCGGGCGCGACATCTACTACAGGTCCATCCAGCACGACGGAGCGGACACGCACGACCGTCTGACCATCCATGACTACCTGTGGCGCTGGGACACCGACTGGTTCTGGTGCTCACGGGCTTTCGGCGCGCAGAACCCGCGCGTCCGGCGCTGGTGGCCGCGCAGTCACCGGCGCAGCAGCTTCTACTGGAAGCTCATCGGCTACGACCAACGGTTCGACATCGCCGACCGGATCGAGAAGCGCAACGGCAGACCGCCCCGGGAGCGGGTCGTCCAGGACGTCGAGGTGCCGATCGAGCGGACGGTCGAATTCCTGCAGTGGTTCCTCGACACGGTTCCGATCGAACCGATTTGGTTGTGCCCGTTGCAGTTGCGCGATGAGCGCAGCTGGTCGCTGTATCCGATCCGGCCGCACCACACCTACGTCAACGTCGGATTCTGGTCCTCGGTGCCCGTCGGACCCGAGGAGGGACACACCAACCGGATGATCGAGCACAAGGTCAGCGAACTCGACGGGCATAAATCCCTCTACTCCGATGCTTTCTACTCTGCGGAGGAGTTTGATGCCTTGTACGGCGGGGAGACCTACAGGACCGTGAAGAAGACCTACGACCCAGATTCCCGTTTTCTCGACCTCTATGCGAAGGCGGTGCGGCGGCAGTGACGACATTTCGCGAGCGTACGGACGGACCTGCCCAGGACCCGGAGCGCAAGCTCACCCTGGCCGAGGTTCTCGAGATCTTCGCCGCGGGACGGAAGTCCCTGAAGTTCACCGCGTATGACGGAAGCAGCTCCGGTCCCGACGACGCCACCCTCGGCCTGAATCTGCTCACCCCACGCGGGACGACCTATCTGGCCACCGCCCCGGGAGATCTGGGTCTGGCGCGGGCTTACGTCTCGGGCGACCTGGAGATGCACGGTGTGCATCCGGGCGACCCGTACCCGCTGCTGACAGCCCTGGTCGAAAAGCTGGATTTCAAGCGCCCGTCGGCCCGGGTGCTGGCCAACGTCGTGCGATCGATCGGCATCGAACGCCTCCTGCCGATCGCCCCACCCCCGCAGGAAGCGCTTCCGCGCTGGCGCCGGATCGCAGAGGGATTGCGGCACAGCAAGTCTCGTGACGCCGATGCCATTCAGCACCACTACGACGTGTCGAACACCTTCTACGAGTGGGTGCTCGGTCCGTCGATGACCTACACCTGTGCGTGCTACCCCCACCCCGACGCCACGCTGGAAGAGGCGCAGGACAACAAGTACCGGCTGGTGTTCGAGAAGCTGCGGCTCACGCCGGGCGACCGGCTTCTCGACGTCGGATGCGGGTGGGGCGGGATGGTGCGTTACGCGGCACGCCACGGGGTGAAGGCTCTCGGTGTCACGCTGTCTCGACAGCAGGCCGAGTGGGCGCAGGCCGCGATCGAGCGCGAGGGCCTGCAGGACCTGGCCGAGGTACGCCACAGCGACTACCGCGATGTCCGCGAAACCCAGTTCGACGCCGTGTCTTCCATCGGCCTCACCGAGCACATCGGGGTGGCCAACTACCCGTCGTACTTCCGCTTCCTGCAGTCGAAGCTCCGTACCGGTGGCCTGTTGCTCAACCACAGCATCACCCGCCACGACAACAAGGCCGGCGCCGCGGCGGGCGGGTTCATCGACCGCTACGTGTTCCCCGACGGGGAACTCACCGGCTCCGGACGCATCATCACCGAGATGCAGGACACAGGGCTCGAAGTGGTCCACGAGGAGAATCTGCGGCACCACTATGCGATGACGCTGCGGGACTGGTGTGCCAACCTCGTCGAGCACTGGGACGACGCCGTGGCCGAGGTCGGTCTGGCGACAGCCAAGGTGTGGGGTCTGTACATGGCCGGCTCGCGAGTCGGTTTCGAGCAGAACGCCATTCAGCTGCACCAGGTGCTCGCCGTCAAGCTCGACGGGCGCGGCGGGGACGGCGGCCTTCCGCTGCGGCCCTGGTGGGACGCCTGACGCCACGCCTCACCCGGCGAGGTTTGCGAACATGTCGACCACGCTGTGTGGTGCGTCCGCGCCGAAGAAGCGCCGCAGGTTCTCGGCGCTCTGCGCGGCGACCGGCGCGCTCCGGTCGTACAGCGCCCGTTCGTACGTGGTGAGCGCACGCTCGACATCCGCAACGCCGGCAGCCAGCTCGGTGGCCAGTGCGGCGGCCAGTTCGGTGGCGTCGCAGAGTGCCAGGTTGGCGCCCTCGCCGGCGAACGGCGACATCAGGTGCGCGGCGTCGCCGAGCAACGTCAGCCCGGGTAAGTGATTCCACCGATGTCCCACCGGCAGTGCGTAAATGGGACGCACGACGGGATCCGTCAGGTTCTCGGAGATGAGAGCCACCAGGTGCGGCGCCCAGTCCCGGAACCGGTCGACCACCGCCGATACCGACACCGCCGGCGCCGACGCCGTCAGCGCCGCGTATCCGCCGAGCGTGCCATCGGCGTTGTGATGCACCATGATCGCCTGCCCCGGCTCGACCGCCATGAGGGTGCCGCGGCCGATGAGGTCTGCCTCCTGCGCGGAAAGTGTTCGGCCGCAGGGTGATCGGAGTTCAACGAAACAGATTCCCGAGTACTCGGGATCGACGCCGGAGACTGCGCGCCTGACCGTCGACCACGCTCCGTCGGCACCGACCGTCAGACCCGGGGTGATCGACGAGCCGTCCTCGAAGAGCACCTCGTGTCGTCCCTCTTTACCGCGCCGGACCACGACGGCCCCGCTGCCCCAGCGGATTGCGCCCGGCGGCAGCGAATCCAGGAGTAAGGACCGCAGCTCGCCACGATCGACTTCGGGCCGGGCTCCTCCGCGACTGCCCGACCGGTCGAACAGGACGTCACCGTGCCGGTCGACGATCCGCTTCGCATCCTCGCCGGGACGGATCAGGGCGAGAAACGCGTCGTGCACACCGATCTCACGCAACGCGTCCCGCCCGGTGCGGTGGATGTCGAGCAGGCCGCCCTGCCTGCGGGATCCTGGTGCGGCGTCGGCCTCGTAGACCGTCGAGGGCACGCCGTGGCGGTGCAGGGCACAGGCGAGCGCCAGGCCCCCCAGTCCGCCACCGATGATGGCAATGGATGTCGGCATTCGGCACTCCTGCGGTCGCGGCAGCCCGACGAGTTCGGACTGACTGGGCGACGCTGAGCGACCGGCCTGAGAGCGGGCCTCCGTGTATTCCGCCGCCTCGCACCAGGGCGAGCGCTGCGGTTTTGCGCGACGGCGCCAACCTACCCGGCACCGGACCGCGATTCCACCCCGGCACCCCGGCCCGGCCGTCGATGCCGGGCCGCCGAGCCACGCGTCGGCGCCCTAGCCGTCGATGCGCCGTGCGCCCAATTCGCTCTGCAGCAGTTCCAGCGCTGCTTCCTCGGGGTCCTTGCGTGGACCTGTCGGCTCGGAGTTCACCGCCTCGGCGAGCATGCTCTCTTCGTCGTCCTCTTCAGGCGGCGGCGGTGGAGGCGGCTCCGGCTCGGGACGCAGGTCGACGGGAGCCGACCGTCTCACTTGCACTGCGGGTTTCGCCGCTCGCGGCGGCGGGGCCTGGGTGGGCGCGGCCGCGGACCCGATCTCGCAGCGGATGTTCCAGTTCACCCCGAGTGCATCCTTGAGCGCCTCGCGGATGACGTCGGCGTTGCGCTGCTCGGTCAGCCGTTTCGCCAACGGCGCCGACTCGTGGCTGAGCACCAGCGTGTTGTCCTCGACGGCTCGGACGATGGCACCGGCGAGCATCACCTCGGTGGTTCGGCTGCGTTCGCGAACCTTCTCCCGCACCGTGGTCCACATACTGCGCACGGCCGCCGCATTCGGCTCGCCGGTCGCGACGGAGGCGGCCGGGGTTGCCGCCGGGGCTTCGACCGCCGGGGCCGCGGGCGGCGGCAGCGGAGGTGGCGATTCCCGTTCGCGCTCAACGACGTCGGGCTCCTGCGCTGCGGGTTCCGGGGCCGCCGGCACCGTGGCGCTCGGGGCCGTGGCGCTCGGGGCAGCGGGTGCCGGGGCTTCGGGCTCCGGAGCCGGCGGGGCGGCGCGTTCGGGCTGTGCAGCAGGCGCCGGGGGTGTCGCTGGTGCGGCTGCCGGGGGCGGTGCGGCCGCCGGGGGTGCTGGCGCGGGTTGGCCGGCGGCGGGCTCCGGCGACGGATCAGGCGCCGCAGCGGGCGCCGCCTCGCTCCTGCGGACGAACTGTTTGCGCGGGGCCGACGACGGCCCGGTGCTGATCTCATCGCTGGCCGGGATCGACAGGTCGAGTCGCATCTCGATGCGCTCCACCCGCTGCAGCAGCGCGGCCTCGGTGTCGCTCGCCGAGGGCAGCAGCAGTCGCGCGCAGACGACCTCGAGCAGCAATCGCGGCGCTGTGGCGCCGCGCATCTCACCGAGGCCGGCATGGACCACCTCGGCGTACCGCGTCAGCGTGGCGGTGCCGAGCCGGGACGCCTGATCCCGCATCCGCTCCAGCACGTCCTCCGGACCGTCGACCACCCCTCGCGCCACGGCGTCGGGAACGGCCTGCAGCACGATCAGATCCCGGAACCGCTCGAGGAGGTCGGTCGCGAACCGGCGCGGGTCGTGTCCGGCGTCGATCACGCCCTCGATCGCGCCGAACAGCGCTGCGGAGTCACCGGCGGCGAGCGCGTCGATCGCGTCGTCGATCAGGGCGACGTCCGTGGCGCCCAGCAGGGACAGTGCGCGCTGGTAGGCGACGTGGCTCGACCCGGCGGCATTCGGTTGAGCCCCCGCGAGCAGCTGGTCCAGCACGGACAGGGTGTCGCGCGGTGAGCCACCGCCGGCACGGATCACCAGCGGGTACACCGCGTCGTCGACGTCGACGCTCTCGGACGCCACGATCTTCTCGATCAGCGTCCGCATCGTGCGCGGGGCCAGCAGTCGGAACGGATAGTGGTGGGTCCGCGACCGAATGGTGGGCAGCACCTTCTCGGGTTCGGTGGTCGCGAACACGAAGATCAGGTGGTCCGGTGGCTCCTCGACGATCTTGAGCAGTGCGTTGAAGCCCGCCGTCGTGACCATGTGCGCCTCGTCGACGATGAAGATCCGGTAGCGCGACTGGGCGGGCGCGTAGAACGCGCGGTCGCGGAGCTCACGGGTGTCGTCGACGCCACCGTGGCTGGCCGCGTCGAGTTCGACCACGTCGACGTTGCCGGGCCCGTTGGGGGCGAGCGCCACGCACGAATCGCAGACCCCACAGGGGGTGGCCGTGGGCCCTTCGGAACAGTTCAGCGACCGGGCGAGGATGCGCGCCGACGAGGTCTTACCGCAGCCGCGCGGGCCCGAGAACAGGTACGCGTGGTTGATGCGGCCGGAGTTCAGCGCCGTCGACAGCGGCTCGGTGACATGCTCCTGACCGACGACTTCGGCGAACGACGCAGGCCGGTACTTGCGGTAGAGAGCCACGGAAGCAGGCTACCCAGACCGTCCGACTACTTCGCGGCCGACGGTGCCAGCAGATGCTCGGTGGCCGAGAGCAGCGCGCACGTCGCGAGACCGTCGATGGCCGCGCGCAGATCCGAGATCGCCGGGAACGTCGGAGCGATGCGAATGTTCTTGTCCTCGGGATCTTTTCGGTACGGGAACGAGGCGCCGGCCTCGGTCACCGCGATGCCCGCGTCCTTGGCCAGCGCCACCGTCCGCTTGGCCGTCCCGGGCAGCACGTCGAGGCTGATGAAATAGCCGCCCTTGGGTTCGGTCCAGGACGCGATCTTCGACTCGCCGAGGCGGTCTTCGAGGATCTCCAGCGCCAGCGCGAATTTCGGGGCCAGGACCTGCTGGTGGCGCTGCATGTGCAGACGCACACCGTCGGCGTCACCGAAGAACCGGGCGTGCCTGAGCTGGTTGACCTTGTCGGGGCCGATCGACCGCTTGCCCGCGTGCTGCAGGAACCACGCGATGTTGCCCAGCGAACCGCCGAAGAAGCTCACGCCGGCCCCGGCGAAGGTGATCTTCGACGTCGACGCGAAGACCAGGGGGCGGTTCGCGTGGTTCGCCGCCGCCGCGAGGCCGAGGATGTCCACCTGCCTGACGAAGTCATGCGTCAGGGTGTGCACGGCGTACGCGTTGTCCCACATGATGCGGAAATCGGTTGCAGCCGTCTCCATCTGGACAAGCCGACGCACGGTCTCCCAGGAGTAGGTGGTCCCGGTGGGGTTCGCGTACACCGGCACGCACCACATGCCCTTGATGGCCGGGTCCGCGGCGACGAGCTCCTCGATCAGGTCGACGTCCGGGCCGTCGTCGAGCAGCGGCACCGTGATCATCTCGATGCCGAGGCTCTCGGTGATCGCGAAATGCCGGTCGTAGCCGGGCGACGGGCACAGGAACTTCACGCCGGTACCGTCGCGCAGGTCGTCGATCCAGGGCCGCGGCGAATCGACACCGCCGTGCAGCAGCGAGTACACGATCGCGTCGTGCATGAACTCCAGGCTGGCGTTGTTGCCCGCGATCAGGTTCGGCACCGGGATGCCGAGCAACTCGGAGAAGATCGCCCTCAGCTCCGGCAGGCCGTGCAGCCCGCCGTAGTTGCGGGTGTCGGTCCCCTCGGCGTCGCGGAAGGCGTCGGGCGCGGCGCCGGGCAGCTCCAGCAGCCCGTTCGACAGGTCCAGCTGTTCGGTGCACGGCTTGCCGCGGGTGAGATCGAGCCGGAGGCCCTTGGCCTGCAGCTCGCTGTAGTTGCGCTGCTGCAGTTCGTGCTGAGCGCGCAGGTCGTCGTTGCCCAGCGAATGAAACGACACCGCTCGCCTCTCACCGTGTGGTCGCCGAAAACGTAAGGGGACCCCGCGCACCCGCCAGAGCCCATTGACCCTTGCTGCCTTCCGGCCCTGGGGGAGTTCACAGGATGGACGCCGCGCGGGGTCCACGGCGAGTGTAATACCCCGGAGGTCGCAGACCACCAGTGAGGAGCTTGGGCGAGGATTTGGGGGTCGACCAGGAAGGTCGGCTACCATGACCGGCGGAGGATTCGCCTAGTGGCCTATGGCGCTCGCCTGGAACGCGGGTTGGGTTAATAGCCCTCAGGGGTTCAAATCCCCTATCCTCCGCACTCGCCCGGGGTGCGATCAGCTGACGACTCGCATGGTCGCACCTCGGGCAACACGATCGAGGAGGACTATGGGCCGCACCGTTGCGGTGATCTGGCACGCATCGTTCTCCGTCGCCGCCGGCGTCCTCTATTTCTTCTTCGTGCTGCCACGGACGTTCGAACTGCTCGGCGACACCTCACACACTCTGGGCACCGCACTGCGCATCGTGACGGGCGCTCTGATCGGCCTGGCCGCGCTTCCTGTGGTGTTCACCCTGCTGCGCACCCGAAGGCCGGAGTTCGGCACCCCGAAGCTGGCCCTCACCCTGCGTACGGCATCGATCGCGTTGCACATCCTCGCGGCGGCGCTGATCATCGGCGCTGCGATCAGCGAGATCTGGCTGACGCTGGACTCGGCCGGGCAGTGGCTCTTCGGCATCTACGGAGCTGCCGCGGCCATCGCACTCCTGGGTATCTCGGCCTTCTACCTGGCGTTCGTGGCCGAGCTGCCTCCGCCGCCGCCGAAACCGCTGAAGGTCAAGCAGCGCGTGAACCGCAGGAGCCGGAAACGCGCGGCAGCCGCGGACGAGGCCGCCGATGAGGCGGACGGGACGGATGCGGCTGACGAGACGGATGCGGCTGACGAGGTTGTGATGTCAGAAGCCGACGACGCCGAAGCCGATTCCGGCGCTGACGACGGGGTAAAGGCCGAGGGTGAATCCAGCACGACACCTGACCCCGCATCGGATCCCGAGTCCGAGCCGGCCCCCGGGACCTCTGACACCTCTGACGCCTCCGAGGCCGACGACACTGGCGACGGAAAACTGCGGAATCGCCGTCCTGCCGGCAAGGGAAGCGTGCTCGGACGGCGTAAGCGCAGCCGCGGCGGCGTGGCCGTCGAAGACTGACCGACACGCATCACGTCGACAGCAGGCGACGTCGCGGCCACTATTGATGGGTATGGGCCTTCTTCGCCGTCATCGAACGCTGCTGATCGCGCTGGCTGCGATCCTCGCCTTGGTCGCACCGGTCGCGCCGGCCGTGGCAGCCCCCGGCGATCCCGTCGCCGCTGCCTCGCAGGTCGAACCCGCGGTGGTGCGCATCGACACCGCCGTCGACTACCAGGGTGTCATCGGACTGGGCACTGGCTTCGTGATCGACCCCGGCGGCCAGGTGTTGACGAATTTCCACGTCTTGCAGGGGGCCGATCGCATCACCGGCACCGTGGGCGGGCGTCAGTACCCGGGCCAGATCGTCGGCTACGACCGTAAGCGCGACATCGCGGTCATCCAGCTACTCGGTGCGGGCGGACTGCCCTCTGCTCCGATCGGCGACACGAACGTCCTGGCGCCCGGCGAGCCCGTCGTCGCCCTCGGCAACGCGATGGGGTCCGATGCACCACTGACCCAGGAGGTCGGGACGCTGACCGCCTTCGGGCGCACCGTCGAGGCCGAGGACGCGCTCACGGGCACGACCGACGAGCTCAACGGTCTCTTCGAGTTCGCGGCGCCGGTGCGGGCCGGTGATTCCGGCGGGCCGGTCGTCAATTCCCGCGGCGAGGTCGTCGGCGTGACCACCGCGGCTTCGGTGAACTTCCGGATGGGCCCCGGCGGCAAGGGCTTCGCCATTCCCATCAACGACGCGATCGGGATCGCCGGCCAGATCCGCGCCGGCATCCGCTCCGACAGTGTCCACATCGGGCCGCCTGTCCTTCTCGGCGTCGGCGTGCGCACCGCGCCGCGGGACGTGCCGGGTGTGCTGATCCAGGAGGTCATGGTCGGCGGTCCGGCGGAGCGGGTCGGCCTGCGCGCCGGGGACACCATCGTCTCGCTGGACGGGGTGTCGCTGGACTCGGCGAACACCCTCACCTCGGTTCTGGACCGCCACTACGCGGGCGACGTCCTCGACCTGACCTGGATCGACCGCGCCGGCCAGACCCGTACGGGCAGCGCAGTGCTGACCCCGGACGTCTGATTTGGCGTAAACGCGCCGGGCGACCGACAGCCGAACCCTATGCTGAGCGAGTGCCCAACAATGCGCCCTACCGGGTCGTCCAGTGGACGACGGGAAACGTCGGCAAGTCCTCGGTCACCGCGATAGCGGCCAACCCCACCCTCGAACTGATCGGCTGTTACGCCTGGTCGGACGACAAGGTCGGTCGCGACGTCGGTGAACTCGTGGGCATCGAGCCGCAGGGTGTCTCCGCCACCAACGACGTCGATGCGCTGCTCGCCCTCAAACCCGACGTCGTGGTCTACAACCCGATGTGGATCGACGTCGACGAACTGGTGCGCATCCTCGAAGCCGGCGTCAACGTCGTCGCCTCGGCGTCCTTCATCACCGGTCGCAACCTCGGTGCGGGACGGGACAAACTCGCCGACGCCTGTGAGCGCGGCGGGTCGACGCTGTTCGGTTCCGGCGTGAGCCCCGGCTTCGCCGAGCTGCTGGCGATCGTGGCGGGCACCGCCTGCGATCGCATCGACAAGATCACCATCGCCGAGTCCGCCGACACCACTCTCTACGACTCCCCCGACACCGAGCGGCCCACCGGATTCGACATGGCCATTGACGACCCGGCCCTGCAGCCGATGGCGGAGAAGGGCACGGCGGTGTTCGCCGAGGCTGTGCAGCTGGTCGCCGACGCGCTCGACATCGAACTCGACGAGATCGTCTGCGTGTCCGAGTACGCGCAGACCACCGAGGACCTTCCGATGGCGTCGTGGACCATCAAGGCCGGACACGTCGCCGGCGTCTTCGCCAGCTGGCAGGGGATCGTGAACGGCAGGACCGTGATCGACATCAACGTCCGGTGGAAGAAGGGCCAGACGCTCGAGCCCGACTGGCAGCTCGACGGTGACGGCTGGAAGATCACGATCGACGGACGGCCGACGGTCAACATGCAGGTCGGCTTCCTGCCGCCCCAGGACATGATCGAGAACGCCAAGACCCTCGAAGACTTCTTCGTCCTAGGCCACATCATGACCGCCATGCCGCCGATCCACGCGATTCCCGCGGTCGTCGCTGCGGCGCCGGGCATAGCGACCTACAACGATCTGCCGCTGCCCCTGCCGCGTGGGGTGGTTCCCACCGCCTAACCTGACCCCGTGAGCGCTCGCGGGTGGATGCTGTTCTGCGCCATGAGCATCATCTGGGGAATCCCGTACCTGCTCATCAAGGTTGCGGTGGAGGGCCTTTCGGTCCCAGTCCTGGTGTTCGCGCGCACTGCGATCGGCGCGCTCGTGCTGATCCCGCTCACACTTCGCCGCTCGGCGTGGGCGCCGGTGCGCAGGCACTGGAAACCGGTCGCGGTGTTCGCCTTCTTCGAGATCATCGCGGCGTGGCTGCTGCTCTCCGATGCCGAACAACAATTTTCGAGTTCGTTGACCGGGCTGCTCATCGCGGGCGCCCCCATCGTGGCCGCGCTGCTCGACAGGCTCACCGGCGGCAGGCAACCGCTGACAGCCAAGAGGGTGGCCGGGCTCGCCGTCGGACTGGGTGGCGTCGCCGTACTGGCCGGCCCGGAGCTGACGGGCGGCAGCGCGTGGCCGGTCACGCAGGTGCTGCTCGTGGCGGTCTGCTACGCCATCGCCCCGCTGGTGGCCGCGCGCTACCTTGCGGACGTGCCGACGATGCCCATGACGGCGGCCTGCCTGGCCTTCGCCGCGCTCGTGTACGCGGGTCCCGCCGCGGCGACATGGCCCGACGCGGTCCCCTCGGTCCGGGTGATCGTCGCGACGGCCCTGCTGGGCGTGGTGTGCACCGCGGCGGCGTTCATCGTGTTCTTCGCTCTCATCCGCGAGGTCGGCGCGCCACGGGCGCTGGTCTTCACCTATGTCAACCCGGCCGTTGCGCTCGCCGCCGGCGTGCTGGTGCTCAGCGAACCGGTGACGCCATGGCACCTCGTCGGGTTGGCGCTGATCCTCACCGGGTCGGTCCTGTCGACGAGACGTCAGGAAAATGCGTTGAGTTGACGCCCTCCTCTGAGGTGCCATGGACGGCATGTCCGAGACCTGGCCGCTGTTCGACCTCGTCGTGTCGAGCCCGCGGGTGACGCTGCGATACGTCACCGACGAATTCGCCGAGCGCGCCGCCGGTCTGGCCGCCGACGGCATCCACGACCCGGCGACGATGCCGTTCTCCGAGCCCTGGACCGACGTCGACCCGCCGGAGCTGCAACGCAATTCGATGCGGTACTTCTGGCGGTGCCGGGCGGAAACCAGCCCCGCTCACTGGGATCTCAACCTCGCGGTACACGAACGAGGAGGCGATCTCGTCGGCGTCTGCACCGTGCACGCCCAGCAGTTCCCGACCACGCGCACGGCGACCACGGGGTCCTGGCTCGGCCGGCGCCATCAGGGTCGCGGGCTCGGACGGGAGATGCGGCACGCGGCCCTGCACCTGATCTTCGAGGGCTTGTCCGGCGAGCACGCCACCACCCGCGCGTGGCACGACAACATCCCGTCACTCGGGGTGACCCGTTCCCTGCCCTACACCGAAGGGCGCGCCACCCAGGAGATGCGGCGCGACCGCACGGACACCATGCTGTCGTTCTCGATGACGCGGGCACAGTGGGAACCAGTGCGCCGCAACGACATCGATATCCAGGGGCTGGCAGCCGTGCGGGCTTTTCTCGAACTATGACGGCCGGTACGGCTCGTACCAGCGCCAGTGGGCGCGTTCGCCGGTGGGTCCGCGGTAGGGGGTGACCGCTGGTGGTGGCGTGGTGGGTGGGCGGGCCAGCGCGCCCGGCGGTAGGGGGTCGCCGTCGCTGTCGGTGACGGTCAGGCGGTGCGCGGGTCCGGTGAGGGTGATCAGGCCGCGGTGATGAGCGCGATGATG
>NZ_JACHVU010000024.1 GCF_014190915.1 Mycolicibacterium iranicum | reverse complement strand
GCCCGGACCCATCCCGAACCCGGAAGCTAAGCCTACCAGCGCCGATGATACTACCCACCCGGGTGGAAAAGTAGGACACCGCCGAACACACATTGACCTGTGCCCCTCGATCTTTGATCGGGGGGCACAGGTATTTGTGCGTTTACTGCATTCAGTCGAATAGCGTCGGAATTGTCGACACAGCACTTTTCTCCATTCCGAGCAGCATTCTTTTGCGGCCCAATCCGCCGCCATATCCCGTCAAACTCCCATTCGCGCCGATGACGCGATGACACGGCACGATGATGCCGATCGGATTGTGCCCGTTGGCCAGTCCGACCGCCCGGGATGCGCCCGGCGCCTCGATCTGTCGGGCGATCTCCCCGTAGGTCCGCGTCTGCCCGTACGGAATGGTCAACAACGCCGCCCATACCCGCCGCTGGAACGGTGTGCCCAGCAGGTCGAGGGGCAGGTCGAATTCCTGGCGCCTACCGTCGAAATACTCCTGCAATTGCGCGACGGCCTCGGGGAACGCGGACTGGTCGGGTTGCCAATCCGCCCGGTCGGGTTCATAGGTCTGGTCCACCATCCGCAGGTGCTGTAGGCGACCTGTCCTGCCGGCCAGCGTGAGCAGTCCGACGGGGCTTTCCATCGTCCGGTAGTGAACGACGTCCATCATGTCTCCTTCGGCGGCCACTGGTTGACGCTGTGATCGAGTGCTGTCCACAGGTGTTGCGTCGCATACGACCGCCACGGCCGCCACCCGCTGCTGTGGGCCTCCAGCAGGCGCGGAGCTGACGGCAGGCCGAGTTGCTCTGCCGCAGCGCAGATTCCGAGATCGGTGCCGGGGAACGCATCGGGATCACCGAGGCCCCGCATCGCGATCATCTCCGTCGTCCACGGCCCGATCCCGGGCAGTGCGAGCAGGTCGCGGCGCGCAGCCTCCCAGTCGCATCCGGAGTCGAGCACGACGCGGCCGTCGGTCAGCGCGGCGATCAACCCCACCAGCGTCCGTTGGCGCGACTTCGGGAAGGCCAGATGCCGGGGATCGATGTCGCAAAGCTGCTCCACGGCGGGGAAGACGTGGGTCAGGCCGCCCTCGGGGTCCTCGATCGTCGGCCCGTAGGCGGCCGCGATCCGGCCGGCATGTGTGCGTGCCGCGGCCAGGGACACCTGCTGTCCGAGCACCACCCGCAGCGCCAGTTCGTGTTCGTCGACGCAGCGGGGGATCCGCTGACCCGGCGCCTTGGCGACCAGCTCGGTCAAGTGCGGATCGGCGCTGAGGGCGTCGACGACCGCCTCGGGATCGGCATCGAGATCCAGCAGCCGCCGGCTGCGGGCGATCGCGGCGGACAGGTCGCGAAAGTCGTCGACGACCAGGCGGCACCGGACGTGATCCGGATACGGGGTCAGGCTGACGATGCCGTTGCCGCGGGGGAGGCGCAGCGTGCGGCGGAAGGTGCCGTCGCGAACCTCCTCCACACCCCGCACGGCGCTGGCCGCCAGGTGGCCGAAGATGCCGTCGTAGGCGAACGGCGCACGGACCGGCAGGCGCAGCGACATCACCCCCGTACCCGTGACGTCGCCGCGCCCGAAACGGGTGCGGGCACGGGCGCGCAGCATGGTCGGTGTCAGATCGCACACCGAGCGCACCGTGTCGTTGAACTGGCGGATACTGGAGAACCCGGCGGCGAAGGCGACGTCGCTGAACGGCATGTCGGTGGTCTCGATGAGCACGCGGGCCATCTGGGCTCGTTGGGCGCGTGCGAGCGTCAACGGGGTGGCGCCCACTTCCGCCTGCATCAGGCGCTCCAGCTGGCGCACGGTATAGCCCAGCCGGGCAGCGAGCCCGCCGACTCCGTCCCTGTCGACGGTGCCGTCGGCGATGAGACGCATCGCGCGGGCCACGACGTCGCCGCGCACATTCCATTCCGGGGAGCCGGGGGAGGCGTCGGGTCGACACCGCTTGCAGGCGCGGAAGCCGGCCCGCTGCGCAGCGGCCGCCGTCGGGTAGAAGCGCATATTGCGGGCGTAGGGCGGACGCACCGGACAGCTCGGCCGGCAATAGATCTTCGTGGTGAGCACGGCCGTGACGAACCATCCGTCGAACCGTGCGTCCTTGGACTGGACTGCCCGGTAGCAGCGGTCGAAATCGGTGTGCACACTTCGACAATGGCACGCGAGGGCCGACAGGACTAGCGGGAAACCGACATCGTGGTCGGCGCTCTTGTCGCGGGCCGCGGACCGCTACCTTGACCACTCTGTCACTTAGTGACAGAGTGGTGGTGTCACTAAGTGACAGCGAGAGGAGGTGGAGGCGATCGTCGAGACAGGGGTCAAGGCGGGCGGCCGTCGACCCGACCAGGCGCAGGCGAGGCTCTCGGTGTCCAGGCACGCCTGTGATCTCTTCTGGACCAACGGTGTCGCGGCAACCAGCGGTGATGACATTGCATCCGCGGCGGGCCTGTCCACGCGAACAGTCTGGCGGTACTTCCGTACCAAAGAGAGCTGCGTGGAACCGGTGCTCGCCAAATCAGCCGATCGGTTCCTGGCCATCATGCGCCGCTGGCCGGCCGAACTCTCGCTGTCCGAACACCTCGCCGCCGACACCCAGGCGAATCCGCTGAGCCCGCCCGACATCCAGGACGAGATCAGCGCGATGCGGATATCCACGCTGTCGTTGTCCGAACCGGCACTGCGGACGTCGTATCTGATGGTGCACGACGACATGGAGAAGGGGCTCATTCCCGTTCTCGCCCCGCGGCTGAAACTCGACGACGGCGACCTCACGGTCAAACTCTGCGCCGCCGCCGTCACCGGAGCCTTCCGCGTCATCGACGAGGAGGTCAGCGTGGCGGTCATCGTCCACAAGCAGAACGTCACCCAGGCCGAGGGACTGGCCCTGATGGACCGAGCGATCACCGAGGCCACCAACGGCCGTCTCGGAGGGCCCGTCGTGCCCTAGACGCCGCGAAAAGTCAACGCGCAACCATATTCCCACACAACGAAACTCACGAGCCCTGCGGCCCGTCGATGGCGCATGCCCGGCGAACGCCGCACCCCGAAAGGAACGCATCCTCATGTCCCTGCCCGACATCGTCAGTGTGGAGGATCTCTTCGATTCCCCGGTCCGAGCGGCGGCGACGATCAGCCCCGACGGCACCAGGATCGCCTACCTCGCGCCGTGGAAGAACCGCCTCAACATCTGGGTCCACGGTGTGGAATCCGATGCCGACGCGCGCTGCATCACCGCTGACGAGACCCGAAGTGTCTTCCACTATCAATGGACCGACGACCCGCGCTATCTGCTGTACCTGCAGGACACCGCAGGCGACGAGAACTGGCACACCTTCAGGGTGGACCTCGACGATCCGGAAGCCCCCGCTGTCGACCTCACGCCGTTCCCCGGCCGCATCGCGACGTTCGAATTGCTCGGCGGCAAGCCGGGCAAGGCGCTCGTGTATTCCAACAAGCGCACCATCGAGCTGATGGACGTCTACGAACTCGACATCGCCACAGGCGAACTGACGCTCCTGGCGGAGAATCCCGGCAAGGTTGCGTCCTGGCTGTCCGGCCGCCACGGCGAATTGTTCGCGATCGGGTTGACGCCGGTCGGCGATGTGGAGCTGATGCGCTGGGAATCCGACACCGCCACGCTGCGCACGATCGTCGTCTACGACGGCGCCGACTACACCCTGGGCCTCTATCCCACCGTGGTCACGCCGGACGGTACGGGAATCTGGGTCGGCTCCAACGAGGGGACGGACAGGATGCGGCTGGTGAGACTGGACGCGGCCACCGGGAAGCAGACCGCCGTGGACAGCCATCCCACGTTCGACATCGATGTCCGCGCCCAGGTGGCGGGCGGGTTCGCGCTTCCGCTGATCCAGGACGGGCGCACCGGAGAGCTCCTCGGGGTGCGGTATCTCGGTGCGCGACAGGTGATTCGCCCGCTGAATGACCGGTTCGCAGAGATCCTGGCCGCGCTGCAGACGCTGTCGGACGGCGACATCAGCGCGTTGTCGTCGGACAGGGACGGTCGGCGGTGGGTGGTCAGCTTCAACCACGACCGTCAGCCGGGCCTGACCTACCTCTACGACCACGACACGGGCCAGAGCCGGCTGCTGTTCGCGCCACTGCCGCACCTGGATCCCGACGTGCTGGCTCCGAAGACACCGGTGACGATCCAGTCGCGCGACGGGCTGGACCTGCACGGCTATCTGACCCTGCCGGTGGGGGTCGAACCCACTGCACTGCCGCTGGTCCTCGTGGTGCACGGTGGTCCGTGGACCCGCGACGCCTGGGGTTTCGACCCGGGGGTCCAACTGCTGGCCAATCGTGGATATGCCGTGCTGCAGGTCAACTTCCGCGGTTCCACCGGTTACGGAAAGGCTTTCACCAAGGCCGGTGTCGGGGAGTTCGCCGCAGCGATGCACGACGACCTCATCGACAGCGTGCAGTGGGCCGTGCAGCAGGGTTATGCCGACCCGGACCGCATCGCCATCTTCGGGGGCTCCTACGGCGGTTACGCCGCGTTGGTGGGCGTCACGTTCACCCCGGACGTCTTCGCCGCGGCGATCGATTACGTCGGCATCTCGAGCCTGGCCAATTTCCTCCGCACACTTCCGGCCATCGCACGTCCTCATCTGGCCAACAACTGGCACCGGTTCGTCGGGAATCCCGACATCCCCGAGCAGGAAGCCGACATGTTGGCGCGTTCGCCGATCACAAAGGTTGACGAGATCCGGACGCCGTTGCTGGTGATCCAGGGAGCGAACGACGTGCGTGTGGTGAAGGCGGAGTCGGACAACCTCGTCGACGCGTTGCGCGCACGGGGTGTCGAGGTCGAGTACATGGTGAAGGAGGACGAAGGACACGGATTCGTCAACCCGGACAACGTGATCGAGTTGTACCACGCGGTCGACCGGTTCCTGGCCGACCATCTCGGCGGCAGGCGCGGTTCGGCGGGCGGCAGCTGAGTCCCCGGCGGTCATGCCCCGCGGTGCACGGGCCCCAATCGCCGGGCGATCTGCGCCACGGTGGATTCCACCTCGTCCACGCGTCCCCGCACGCGCTCCGGGGCCCACGCCAAAGCGATTTCGGCCGGGCCCAGGTGCTTTCGTCGACCGGGATCAACGTGAACTCCGGCGGTGAGAAGATCTTGCCGATGAACGAATCCGGTGCGTAGCTGACGATCGCGACGAGGTGGCGGTTGAACACCTGGGTGGCCATCTCCACCTCGCCGCCGCGCCGGCTCGTGGTCCGGACGACGCGGTGCACGCCTCTGCGGTTGAGTTGCCGTGTCAGGCCGGCGAGCACCACCGGGTTGGGGCGGGCGAAGTCGATCGCGACGTCGCGGTCGCGCAACTCCTCGATGCTGATCGACTCCCGGGTGGCCAATGGATCGTCGAAGCGGACGGCGACGGCGCCCTGGTAGCGCGACACCACCGTGTGGCGCAGCCTCTTGTCACCCGCCGGCAGGTGGATCAGCCCGATATCGGCCTGGCCGGCGATCAGTGTCGCGGTGACTTCGGCGCCTGAACCGGGCACCCGGAACTCGGTGACCACGGGCAGCTCCCGCAGGGCCGATTCCAGCTCTGCGACGAGGTCGGACGGGGCGTAGGCGGTCGCGCTCACCCGCAGCGGCGCGAAGCCGGTCGCTGCGTTCGTCGCGATCGCCTTGAAATCCTCGACCTGGCGCAGGATCTCGCGCGCCGGGCCGAGCAACCGCTGACCGAGCGGCGAGAGCCTCACCTCGTGATAGGCGCGTTCGAACAGCGGCGCGCCGAGTTCCTTCTCCAGCAGTTTGATCTGCTTGCTCAACGGCGGCGGGGTGATCATCAGCTTGTCCGCGGCCCGCGTGAAGTGCAGTTCGTCGGCCACGGCGACGAAATACCTGAGCCTGGTGAAGTCGATGTCCATTCCTGCCGCATCCGGATGTGAGGGCGCTGCCACCCCGATGCTACGAGAGTGCCGCTGCGCCGGATCAGCTGCGGGCCGGGTCCACCTCGGGGGTCTCGAGTATGCCGCGGTCGTGCAGTGCTTCGATCGCGTCGGCGTCGAGGCCCAGCAGCTCGGCGGCGATCTCGGCGGTCTGCTCACCCAGCAGTGGTGCCTGGCCCAGCGGCGGGTCGGCGACATGCTCGCAATGGATCTGGACGTTCTCCATCATGTACGGCGTCGCGCCGTGCGGGTGCAGCTCCTCACGGAAGGAACGGCGCTGCTCGTAGTACTCCCACCCCGGCAGTTCGTCAGCATGGAGCACCGCACCGGCAGGGACGCCCGCGGCCTGCAGCCGGTCCATGGCTTCGACAGGTGAATGCCGGGCCGCCCATTCGCGAACCGAGTCCACCAGCGACGTGTGACCGTCGTGGCCGATCACGTCGCACAGTGCCTGCCGGTCGTCGTCGTGGCGCACGGTGACGGCGATCCAGCGGTCCTCGCCCCGCGCGCGGAACAGGCCCCAGGGAGTGTCGGGGTCGGCGCCGCCGGTGCGGACGTGACCGCGGCGCTGCAACGCCTCCGCGGCGATGTCGGGGGCCAGATGGCTCAGCATGACCTCGGCCTGAGAGATGCTGGCCGAGCCTCCCCGGCCCGTGTGTTCGCGGCGCCACAGCAGCGCCAGTGCCGACAACGTGCCGATCCGCGCGGCGACGTGGTCGGGGTAGACGGTGACCGTGTCGCAGAACGTCTCGGCCTCACCGGGATACACCCACAGGTTCGTGAAGCCGACCGCCGCGCGGACCAACGGTCCGTAGCCCAGCCGCTTCGCCCACGGGCCGGTGGGGCCGAACGCCGAATTGTCGACCACCACGATGTCGGGGTTGACGCGCTGCAGCGTCGCGTGATCCATCCCCAGCGCTTCGGCCACACCGGGCTTGTAGTTCGTCAGAACCACGTCGGACTGCTCCACCAGGCGGTGCGCGAGTGCCCTGCCCTCGGGCAGTCTCAGGTCGATACCGATGGAACGCTTGTTGCGCTGCCCGGCCGCGAAGGGCTGTGTCATGGCCGTGGGCTTGCCGATGCGCAACCCGTCGGGGTGCGCCGAGTGTTCGATCTTCACCACTTCTGCACCCAGGTCCCCGAAAAGCCGTGCGGTGTCGGCGCCGACGACGATCACGCCCAAGTCGAGAACACGCAGCCCTTCGAGCGGACGACCTTCGCCGCGACGGGCCCGGCCTGCCAACACCGGCGCCGAGCGTGTCCGGGGCGGACCGGGTGGGGTGAGCGAGGCGACGGCCCGATGTCCGTCGATCTCGCAGACGCCGGCCGGGATCGGTGCCACCACGCCGGGCGCCAGCTCGGCGTCACGGAAGAACCCCCGCGCCGCGAAATGGTGGGCGCCCAGTGCCTCCGGCAAGGTGAGCACCGCGGCCGCGGGCACGCCGTGCGCCTGACACCGGACTTCGAGGTCCGCGCGCGTCTTGTCGGCGCAGAAGCGGGCGATGGTGGCGAGCAGATCGGGCGACCTGAACCGTTTTCCGAGTTTGTCGTAGGAGGGGTCGGCGAACTCCTGCGGGCTGCCCATCAGAGCGAACATGCCGTGCCACTGCCGCTTCGACAGGATGCAGATGCGGACATGCCCGTCCTGGCACGCGAAGATCGGGTAGCGCAGCTGCTCGGCGTGCCAGTCCCGCTGCTGGGCGCTGACGGCCACCCCGGCAGAGGCGCTGCCGGCCGAGCCGAACGGCGGGTCCAGGGTCTGCATCGCACCCTCGAGGACTGCGAAGTCGATCAGGTCACCCTCTCCGGTGCGCAGGCGGTCGAGCAGCAGGCTCATCGTCATGACCGCGGCCTGCGCGGCGGCCACGTGGTAGGGCAGCTCCGCCGGTGGGATCAACGGTTCGCGGCCCGGAATTCCCGAGCGGGACAACTCACTGGACAGTGCGTGCAGGACGGGACTCGTCGCCGCCCAGGTGCGGTACTCGGTGTCTCGCCCGAAGTCGCTGATCGACAGGACCACAAGACGGGGATACCTTTCGCGCAGATCGCGAACCGACAGCGCGGCCTCTGCGGCTGACCCCGGACGGGTGTTCTCGATGAGAATGTCCGCTTCGGCGATCAAGGCCGCGAATTCGCCGGCGCCGCCGGGGGTGGACGGGTCCAGCTCGAACGCCGTCATGCCGTGCCTGTCGATGGCCGTCCCGACGGGAATCCCGTCGATGTACGGACCCACGGTCCGGTCGTCGGTGACACCGCGCAGCCGCACGACGGTGACCTGTGCGCCCAGATCGGCGAAGAGCCGGCCCACCGCGGTCATCGCACCGGTGGTCAGGTCGAGGATCCGGACGCCGGCCAGCGGTGGATCGTAGGGGCGGGCGTTGGAGCCGGGCGCGCCGCTCAACTTCGCCGTGCCTGCCGGAACGGGATGTCGCGGTCGATTTCCGGCTCTTTCGGCAACCCGAGGACCCGCTCGCCGATGATGGTGCGCTGGATCTGGTCGGTGCCGCCGCCGATCGAGGTGAAGAACGCGTTGAGGGTGAGGAAGTTGACGTCGTCGGCCTCCGGATTCTCGGGTCCGGACAGCAGCGACTGAGCGCCGATGATCTGGGTCTTCATCGCCGCCTCGGTGTGCAGGATCCGCGACATCGCAAGCTTGCCCAGCGACATGATGGAGCTCGACGTGCCTTGCGTCGTGGCCGCCTTGGCACGAGAGTTGTTCAGCCGGTTCAGTTCTCGCAGACTAATGATCGTCGCGAGCTGGTGGCGCACGGCCGGGTCGTCGAGGACGCGGTGATTGCGCGCCATCGTGATCAGGTCGTCGGCGCGCTTGTTGCGGGATCCGCGCCCTGCGTCACCCATGATCGACCGCTCGTAGGCCAACGCCGTCTGCAGGGCGCGCCACCCGTTGCCCTCCCCGCCGAGCAGATGGTCGTCGGGCACCGCGGCGTCGGTGAGGAAGACCTCGTTGAAATGCGACTCCCCGGTGATCTGCACCAGCGGCCGCACCTCGATGCCCGACTGCTTCATCGGCAGGATGAACAGGCTCAGGCCTTTGTGTTTGGGCACATCCCAGTCCGTGCGCGCGAGCAGCAACGCATAGTCGGCGGTCTGGGCGCCAGAGGTCCACACCTTCTGGCCGTTGACCACCCAGTGGTCGCCGTGTCGGACGGCGGTGGTGCGCACCGCGGCCAGATCCGATCCTGCGCCGGGTTCGCTGTAGAGCAGGCAGGTCCGGGACCGTTCCACGAGGAAGTCACGCAACAGGTCGTTCTTGAGCCCGTCGCTGCCGAGCTTGAGCGTGGTGTTGGCCGGGATGTTGTATCTGTCCTGCCGGCCTCCCGGGGCCCCGACTGCGGAGAACTCCTGGGCGATGACGGCGGCCAGGCTGTTCGGATACCCGCGACCGAACCATTCCGGGGGATAGGTCGGCACCGCGTAGCCGGCATCGAGTACTTTCTCCAGCCACGCGACCTTCTCCGGTGACGAGGCCCACGGGTCGGTGCTCTTGGGCAGCGGAGTCCAGTTGACGCGCAACCACTCTCTGACTTCTGTGCGGAGTTCCTCGGGGTCCGGCAGCGGTGGTGTGGTCATGTCAGGCGCCTTTCGAGACGAGGTAGCGCTCACGGTGCAGCCGGGTCCCGCCGAACAACTGCGTGCCGGTGCGGGCGCGCCGCACGTGCAGGTGCGCGGGGTGTTCCCAGGTGAAGCCGATACCGCCGTGCATCTGGATGGCCTGCATCGCGACGTTCTGGTAGGCCTCCGCGCAGGTGAATCCGGCCAGAGCGACTGCGCCGTACGCCGATTCGCTCCCGGTGGCCAGCTCATCGGCGGCGTGCTCGGCTGCCGAGGTCGCCGACTCCACATCGAGGAGCAGGTCGGCGGCCATGTGCTTGAGCGCCTGGAAACTGCCGATCTGGCGGCCGAACTGGACCCGGGTCTTCAGGTACTCGACGGTCATGTCGAAGATCCGGCGGGCGCCGCCGACCTGCTCGCCTCGCCGACGCGATCACCGCGTGGTCCAACGCTTCCTGTACGGCGTCCCATCCGCGCGTGCCGATGCGGCGGGCCGGAGTCCCGGAGAAAGCGTAGGTGGACAACCGCACGGTGGGGTCGAAGACCGAGACGGCGGTGCGCTCGAAACCTGCTGCGGCCGAATCGACTTCGAACACCCCGACTCCGTCGCCGGTGTTCGCGACGACCAGCACGATGTCGGCGACCTGCCCCCATGTCACGTAATGCGCCGCGCCGTTGAGGCTTCCGTCGGCGGCGGCCGCGACCGCGACGCCGTCGGCCGTCCAGGTACCCGACGGGCCGGTGACGGCGACCGTGCCGATGGCACGTCCGTCGGCGAGCCCGGGCAGCAACCGCCGCTTGTCGTCATCGGAGCCCGCGGCGTTGACCAAAGCCACCGTCAGGACCGCGCTGGAGAGGAACGGCGCGGGAAGCAGCGCGGCACCGGTCTCCTCGGCGACGGCTTCGAGCTCGCGCGCACCGAAACCCAGTCCGCCGTACTCGCTGTCGACGAGCATGCCGAGCAGGCCCTGGTCGGCCAGCCGGCGCCACAGGGCGCGATCGAACCCGTCCGCGGATTCCATCGCACGCCGCACATCGGGCTCGGCGCACGCGTCGGCCAGCAAGTCGGCGACCGCGGAGCGCAATTGCGCGCGTTCGGCCACATCGATCGTCATCGTCGACACCTCTTTCGCTCTGCACCCATGGTCTGGGTGCGGGGCCGGCGCTGTACATCACGAATCGGGACACCGGCCCTTTTCCGATCGGGACATGCCCGCAGCCGTCAGTTCCCGTCCACCGGCGTGGCGAGACGAGTGGGCTCGGAGTGCCCGCGCAGCGTCACCGTCTCACCCAGTGTCCAGTGGGCGCGCTCGCTGTCGGTCGCGTTGTCGACCGTCGACGCCGACGCGACCAGATGCCCGTCCACCTTCTTCGACAGCTCGCACAGGCGGGCCGCCTCGTTGACCGGTTCGCCGATGACGGTGTACTCGAAACGCTCCTTGGCCCCCACGTTGCCCGCAACCACCTGGCCCGCCGCCACGCCGATACCGGCTTCGCATTCGGGCACCTCGCTGCAGATCCGTTTCGCCATGGCCCGTGCCGCAGCCAGCGCTTCGGCCTCGGCGTTGTCCAGCGACACCGGAGCGCCGAACACCGCCAGGACGGCGTCGCCCTCGAATTTGTTGACGAGGCCGTGATGCTTGTCGACTTCGTCGACGACGACATCGAAGAAGCGGTTGAGCAACTCGACCACCTCGCCGGCCGGCCGGCTGGTCACCAGCTGGGTGGATCCGATGATGTCGATGAAGATGACGGCCGCGTGGCGTTCCTCGCCACCCAGCTTGGGTCGTTCCTTCTCGGCCAGGGCAGCCACCTCGCGCCCGACGTGCCGGCCGAACAGGTCGCGGACCCGTTCCCGTTCCCGAAGGCCGTGCACCATCGAGTTGAACCCGCGCTGGAGCTGGCCGAGTTCGGTGCCGTCGAAAACGACCAGATCGGCGTCGAGGTTGCCGCGTTCGACCTGGCTGAGTGCCGAGCTCACCACCCGTACCGGCGTGGCGGTGAGCCAGGACAGGATCAGCATCAGGATGAAACCGAAGATCAGCGCGAACAGCGCCAGGATCATCACCGCCACGGTGAACTGGGTGGGGGACACGATCTGCAGGGTGAGGGTGATGATCGCCGCGAGCAGGATGCCCAACACGGGCACCCCGGAGCCCAGGGCCCACACCGTGAGCGTGCGGCCCATGATCCCGGGGGCGAAGCGCTGCGGCGGGGGACCCACCTCGAGTGCCTGCGCCGCGACGGGGCGCAGCGCGAACTCGGTGAACAGATAGCAGCTCGCGGAGACGACGATCCCGGGAAAGCTGATGCCCAGCAACACTTTCGGGATGAAGTTCGTGTTGGCGAGCCCGTAGAGCAGGGTCAGTACCACCGTGCCGCCGCCCCACAGCACCAGCAGGACGCGGGTGAGCCGCCACGGCGCGAAGAAGGTGTTGCGTTGGTCGGCGGGTGTCGGCGTCTGTTCCTCGATCGCCCAGCGGACGTTCTTGATGACGCGGTTGGTCGCCCAGATCACCCCGACGATCAGCGCCAGGACGATGTAGGCCGGCGCCACGGCGGCGGTGATCCACAGGACATCGGAGTCGAACACGCTCGGTACCGGGAACGTGATCGTGACGACGAGTGTGGCGACGCCGATACCGACGAGGTTCGCCCCGATGACGAACGTCGTCAGGATGAGCTGGATGCGGATCCGGCGCCGCTGCTGGCTCTCCGAGACACGCCCGAGGATCCACGACCCGTACTCCGGCGTGGAAGGTCCCTGGCCCGTCTGGCTGGTGACCTTGGCCAGCAGCCGGGCGAGGCGGTGGGCACTGCGCTTCTTGTCCGTCATCGTGGCGTCAGCCTAGTGATATCGCCCCGGCCATCTATGGTGGTTCGGTGCGCCTCGTCATCGCCCAGTGCACCGTGGATTACGTCGGACGACTCACCGCTCACCTGCCCTCGGCCAAACGACTGCTGTTGTTCAAAGCCGACGGGTCGGTCAGCGTGCATGCCGACGACCGTGCCTACAAACCCCTGAACTGGATGTCCCCGCCGTGCCGGCTGGTCGAGCAGCCCGACGGGGACGCCCCGGTGTGGGTGGTGGAGAACAAGGCCGGCGAGCAGCTGCGCATCACCGTCGAGGCGATCGAGCACGATTCCAGTCACGAGCTGGGGGTGGACCCCGGGCTGGTCAAGGACGGCGTCGAGGCGCACCTGCAGGCCCTGTTGGCCGAACACGTGGAACTGCTCGGCGCCGGCTACACGCTGGTGCGGCGTGAGTACATGACGCCGATCGGGCCGGTCGACCTGCTGTGCCGCGACGAGCAGGGCCGCTCGGTGGCGGTCGAGATCAAGCGTCGGGGCGAGATCGACGGGGTCGAGCAGCTGACCCGCTACCTCGAGCTGCTCAACCGGGACTCGTTGCTGGCGCCGGTGGCGGGTGTGTTCGCCGCCCAACAGATCAAGCCGCAGGCCCGGACCTTGGCGACCGACCGCGGGATTCGTTGTCTGACATTGGATTACGACAGGATGCGCGGTATGGACAGCGACGAGTTCCGACTGTTCTGATGGCGAAGCGGCGCGCCCCGCGCACACGCAGACCTGTCGGCGACCCGCTTCCGGCCCCGCGGAGGGTCGAGACGGGTGCCGACGGTGACGAGTACGACGTGCGGCCCGTGGCGGCTGCGAGGGCGACGAAGATCTACCGCTGCCCCGGGTGCGACCACGAGATCAGGCCGGCCACCGCGCATGTGTTGGTCTGGCCGGCAGACAGCGCGGGAGGTGTCGACGATCGTCGGCACTGGCATACGGCGTGCTGGACACACCGTGCCACCAGGGGGCCGACCCGGCGCTGGTCCTAGCGCAGGCTCAGTGCTCGGCGCTGTCGGCGGCCGGTTCGACGAGCTCGATGAGCACGCCGCCGCCGTCCTTGGGATGGATGAAATTGATCCGCGAGTTCGCGGTCCCGCGCCGGGGTGCGTCGTAGATCAACCGCACACCCTGCTCGCGCAGGCGCTCGGTGAGTGCGTCGAGGTCGCTCACCCGGTAGGCGAACTGCTGCAGGCCGGGGCCACGCTTGTCGAGGAACTTGGCGATCGTCGAGCTGTCGTCGATCGGGGCCATCAGCTGGATCTGCGTGCTGCCGACGGTGGCGCCCCGCACCGACAGCATGGCCTCGCGGATGCCCTGCTCGTCGTTGACCTCTTCGTGGAGGACGATCATGCCGAGGTGGTCGTGATACCACTTGATGGCGGCGTCCAGATCAGGGACGGCGATGCCGACATGGTCGATGGCGGTCACCAGCGCGGTGGCCAGTACCGGACGGGCGTCAGTCTGCTCGGCGGTCATAAAGAAAACGTAACCTAACAAGATCGGTTTCGAATAGGTCGGTGCGCCCGTATAGCCTTTTTGCGGCCGCGCAAAACTACTCTGGAGGTCCCTGTGACGACGTCGGTGATTGTTGCTGGAGCGCGTACTCCGGTCGGCAAGTTGATGGGTTCGCTGAAGGACTTCTCCGGCAGCGATCTCGGCGCGGTGGCGATCGCCGGCGCCCTGGACAAGGCCGGCGTCCCCGCCTCGGCCGTCGAGTACGTGATCATGGGTCAGGTGCTGACCGCGGGCGCGGGCCAGATGCCCGCTCGCCAGGCCGCCGTGGCCGCCGGGATCGGGTGGGACGTGGCCGCGCTGACGATCAACAAGATGTGCCTGTCCGGCATCGATGCGATCGCGTTGGCCGACCAGCTGATCCGGGCCGGCGAGTTCGAGGTGATCGTCGCCGGCGGCCAGGAGTCGATGACCCAGGCGCCGCACCTGATGATGAACAGCCGTTCGGGCTATAAGTACGGCGACGTCACGGTCCGCGACCACATGGCCTACGACGGCCTGCACGACGTGTTCACCGACCAGCCGATGGGCGCGCTCACCGAGCAGCGCAACGACGTCGACCAGTTCACCCGCGCCCAGCAGGACGAGTACGCCGCGTCGTCGCACCAGAAGGCCGCGCGTGCCTGGAAGGACGGGGTGTACGCCGACGAGGTCGTGCCCGTGAAGATCCCGCAGCGCAAAGGCGACCCGATCGAGTTCACCGAGGACGAGGGCATCCGCGCCGACACCACGACGGAGTCGTTGAGCGGGCTGCGGCCCGCTTTCCGCAAGGACGGCACCATCACCGCGGGTTCGGCGTCCCAGATCTCCGACGGCGCCTGCGCAGTCGTCGTGATGAGCAAGGCCAAGGCCGAGGAGATGGGGCTGACCTGGCTCTGCGAGATCGGCGCGCACGGCGTCGTCGCGGGTCCGGATTCGACCCTGCAGAGCCAGCCCGCGAACGCGATCAAGAAGGCCGTCGCCAAGGAGGGCATCTCGGTCGACCAGCTCGACGTCATCGAGATCAACGAGGCGTTCGCGGCGGTCGCTCTGGCCTCCACCCAGGAACTCGGCGTCGACCCCGAGAAGGTGAACACCAACGGCGGCGCCATCGCGATCGGCCATCCGATCGGGATGTCCGGCGCCCGGGTCGCCCTGCACGCCGCATTGGAGCTGGCTCGGAAGGGCTCGGGCTACGCGGTGGCCGCCCTCTGTGGCGCCGGCGGTCAGGGCGATGCGTTGATCCTGCGCCGGCCGTGACTGCAGGGCCCGGTAGCAACGACGCTGTGTAGTAGCTGACCGCTTTCTCGGGCACAATGGGCTCATGACGAGCGCTTACGACCTCCGCAGTGCCGCGGGCTGGTTCCGATTGATCGCCTTCGCCGAGGCGGTCAGCTGGGTCGGTCTGCTGATGGGCATGTACTTCAAGTACCTCGGATCTCCGCAGACCGAGATCGGCGTGAAGATCTTCGGGCCCATCCACGGCGGGGTCTTCGTGGCGTTCGTCGTGGCCGCAGTCGTGGTCGGCGCCACGGTGAAGTGGCGGCCCGCCACATGGTTGCTGGCGTTGCTGGGCAGCATCGTGCCATTGGGCAGTGTGATTTTCCTCATATGGGCTGATCGGACGGGCCGGATGGGCGCTGCGCCCGCCGTCGGCGGTGTCCGCCAACCGGGAGCTTCGGTACCCGAAACGACGTGACAGACTTGTCTTCGTGACACGTCCTGGACCCCGAATCTCGCCTGCGCTCGCCGGTGCCGTCGACCTCTCGGCGCTGAAGCAGCGTCCAGCCGCCTCCACTGCCGGGGAAGGTGCTTCCTCCGGCGCCCCCCGAGGGCTGGAGGTCACCGAAGCCAACCTCGAAGCCGAGGTATTGGTCCGCTCCACCGAGGTGCCCGTGGTGGTGCTGCTGTGGTCTCCGCGCAGCGATTCCAGCACGCAACTCGGCGATGCGCTCGCCGCCCTCGCGGCCGCCGACGGATCGAAGTGGGCCTTCGCAACGGTCAACGTCGACACCACGCCCCGGGTGGCGCAGATGTTCGGTGTGCAGGCCGTACCCACCGTGGTGGCACTGGCTGCCGGCCGGCCCCTGTCGAGCTTCGAGGGCATGCAGCCGCCGGAGCAACTGCGGCGCTGGATCGACTCACTGCTGAACGCCGTCGCGGGGAAGCTCTCGGGCACCGGCGAGGGGGAGGAGCCCGAGGAGGCCGATCCGCAGCTCGAGCAGGCACGGGCGTTCCTGGATGCCGGCGATTTCGACGCCGCCCGGAGCGCCTACCAGGCGATCCTGGATGCCGACCCGAATCACGCGGAAGCCAAGGGCGCGGTGCGCCAGATCGGCTTCCTGCAGCGGGCGACGACGCATCCGCAGAACGCCGTGGCGATCGCCGACGCGGCGCCCGACGACCTCGACGCCGCCTTCGCCGCGGCCGACGTCGAAATTCTGCAGCAGGATGTCCAGGCGGCGTTCGCGCGTCTGACCAACCTGGTGCGGCGCACCGCCGGTGACGACCGCACGGCGGTGCGGACCCGCCTGATCGAACTCTTCGACCTGTTCGACCCGGCCGACCCCGAGGTCATCGCGGGCCGGCGCAACCTCGCCAACGCGCTGTACTGACCCCGGGGCGGCCGGCTAGGTGTACTGCCCAGGCAGGTTGGTCAACCTTGTGATGGGTGGGACCTTCCCGATCGCTGAGTGTTGCCGGTGGTGATTGTAGGTATGCAACCAGGCC
>NZ_JACHVU010000023.1 GCF_014190915.1 Mycolicibacterium iranicum | reverse complement strand
GTCTACTACGTCGACGTCCGCTGAGCGGCGCCACCTGAAGTAACTTCCCTCAACAACAGGGCCACCTCTGCAGAGGTGGCCCTGTTGCATGTCAGGCGGACCGGACCAACCGGATCACAGGAATCTTCCGATTGCCCGCTCGCACTTCGTAATCGCCGTATCCCGCATATACATCGAGCGCCTTCTTCCAGGCCGCGGACCGTTCCGCCTCGTCGGCGATCTCCCTAGCCGTGTACACGCCGCTGTGTTTCCCGGCGAGCACCTCGACGCGCGGATTGGCGACCAGGTTGCGATACCACGCAGGGTGGCCGGGGCGACCGTAGTTCGACGCGATCACGATCAGCGAATCCCCGTCGGTGGCATAGGCCAGCGGATGCTCCCGCCGCAGACCGCTTTTCGCGCCGATGGTGGTGAGCAGCATGAGTGGCAGGGGATACACGCTGCTGAGCCGCCCGCCGGTGAGGCGCATCAGTGGCGGATCAAGGACGGGCGCGATCTTCTGGGCGAAGAAGAGCCCGGGCCTCGAGCGGCCGAATTTCTCCAGTGCGCGCTCGTAGATGTTCATCGGACGGCGCTGTGCGGTCACACCCCGAAGTTACAGTCCGCTCCCGCGCAGAACGTCACAAAGCGCGGAAACAGCCGCCGGGAAGGCATGTTCGGCAGGCGCTGCGAATCCGACCAGCAGTCCGTCGCGCTGCGCAACCGACGAGCCGGCGGCGGGATGTCGCATGATCGAGAGCCCGGTCAGGGCGATGCCCGCTTCGCCGGCTCGCCGCAACACTTCAGGTTCCGCCCCGTCGGGCAGCGTCACCAGCATGTTCACCCCCGCTGCGAGTCCGCCGATGCCCACCTGCAGCGGTGCCAGTGCCGACGCCAGTGCATCCCGGCGTCGGCGGTACCGCATCCGCATCCTCCGGATGTGCCGATCGTAATAGCCGCCGGCGATGAAATCCGCCAGTGTCAGCTGGGATAGGACGGAGACGTGAAACTGTTGTCCCCCTGCACTTTCCACCACTGGTTCGACGAGCTCGTCGGGAAGGGCCATCCATCCGAGACGGAGTGCTTGGGACAGGCTCTTGCTCGTCGATCCGAGATAGGCGACGCGGTCGGGCCGCAGCGCCTGCAACGCTCCGACCGGTTGCCGGTCGTAGCGGAACTCCCCGTCGTAGTCGTCGTCGAGTACGAATCCGCCAGTCCGAGAGGCCCACTCGACCACTGCCAGCCGTCGCGAAGAGTCCAGTGACATGCCCAGGGGATTGTGGTGTGCCGGTGTGAGCAGGACCGACGTCACCTCGGTGGCGTCGAGCTCCTCGACAACGGCCCCCTGTTCGTTTACGCCGATCGGCACCGTCTCAACCCCGCACGCCTCGATGGCATCCCGAAAAAGGAACAGCCCGTACGCTTCGACTGCCACCGGGCCGCCGAGGGTGCGCACCAGCAACTCGACCGCGTGCCGAACACCCGCACAGATGACGATCGAATCAGGTGACGTGCGAACGCCGCGGGCTCGCGCCAGATAATCGGCCAGCGCCGAACGTAATTCGGGTCGACCACGCGGATCGCCCATCCGGAAGGCCTCCGTCGGCGCGTTCATCACGGCCCGTCGCACCGACGCCGCCCACTGGCTCCGGGGAAACTCGGCGACATCCGGCGAGCCGGGCATCAGGTTGTGGACCGGCGCCACGCGGGCCCCGTACGGCCGCGGCGGCACCGGGGAAGCAGCCGGCAGTGCGTGTGCGGTGTCGACGACCCAGGTGCCCGCGCCCTGGCGAGAGGCGAGCCAGCCTTCGGCGACGAGTTCGGCGTAGGCGTCGGCCACCGTGTTGCGGGCCAGCCCTAGGTCGGCCGCCAGGGTGCGTGACGGCGGCAGCAGGGTGCCCGGTGCCAACCGGCCCGAGCGTGCCGCCTCGCGCAGCGCGGCCATGAGTGCGTCCTTGGCCCCGCGGGTCCCAGGTCGCAACGCGTCGCGCAGATCGAGGTGGAGGTCCCGAGTCCCCGAATTGGCCCACGAAGTCACGATGGAATTGAACCATTGCGGCGGGACAATGCGCACTACCGTCGACGATATGACACAGACACTCGCCACCCGGTCCCGCTTGAAGATCTACAAGTCCTCGCCCGAGCTCTACGACGCGATGATGACGCTGTCCACCTCGGCGGCCAAGGACGTGGAACCCGAACTGGCAGAACTGATCAAGATCCGCGCCTCCCAGATCAACCACTGCGCCTTTTGCCTCGACATGCACACCCGCGACGCCCGCAAACAGGGTGTCGCAGAACAGAAGCTCGACGTACTGGCGGCGTGGGCGGAAGCGGGCGACCTGTTCTCCGAGCGGGAACGCGCCGCGCTCGCGCTGACCGAAGCCATCACCGAACTCGGCCACGGCGGCGTGTCCGACGAGGTGTACGACCGCGCCGCCGCAGCGTTCTCGGATCGTGAACTGGGCCAGGTGATCGCGATGGCTGTCACCATCAATGCGTGGAACCGCATAAACGCGGCCGTGCAGACGCCCCCGCCGCGCCGCTGACGCCGGCCGCCGACCCGCCGCTGACGCCGGCCCCCGCCGCGCCGCTGCGTACCCGCTCCGGGGCCGTGGTCGTCCTCGTCGGCGATGTCGTCGAGAAGCTGCACCGGCCCGGAACGGATCCTCGGCTCCTGCAGGAACGTCTCCGCATCGCCGCCGCGTCGGAGACGCTCCTGTCGCCCCTCTCCGTCATCCCGGAGGCGGAGGGGTCACGTTGGCGGACGCGGTGGCCGCGAGTGGAAGTCGTTGCCGCTGTGCCGGAGTCGCTGCCCTGGGTCGATGCGGCGACGACGTTGGCGGCGCTCCACCGAGAACCCGTGCCGCCACGGGCACCCGACCACGGATGGCCGCAACGGCTGAGCCGTGCCTGGGAACGCCTGCGAGACAGAACGGGTCCGGTCCGTGATGCCGCAGCGAGCCTGCCCGACGCCGTCCGGCGCGCCGCGTCGCCGACACGTCCGGTCGCTCTCGTGCACGGCGACTGGCATCTCGGACAGCTGGGCCGGCTCCCGGGGACGCTGCGCTGGCAGCTGATCGACATCGACGACGTCGGGGTCGGTGACCCGGCGTGGGACCTGGCCCGGGTGGCGGGGTTCTGGGCTGCCGGACTCGTCCCTGACGACGACTGGCGCACCTTCGTCGACGCCTACCGCCGCGCCGGCGGCCCGGCACTGCCCGGGGGCGACCCGTGGGCCGTCCTCGAGCCCTACGCCCGTGCGGCCGTCGTTCACGCCGCGGCGTCGGGTCTGGTCCACGGTGACGCCGACCCGACTCAGCAGGCGCTCGTCGACGCGTGCGGCCGAATGCGCTAGCTCGAGAAGAAGAGCCGCCCGAATCCCTGCTTGCGGTAGTGCTTGTTGCCGCGCTGCCCCCAGCCCGGTCCGTACCCGTAGCCGTGCTGGGCCGGCATCGGAGGAGGCGGGCTCTGGACGAACCGGTTCTCCATCTGCGTCAACGCCTCCAGTTCGCCGAAGTCGAGGAAGATGCCCCGGCAGCTGTCGCACTGCTCCAAATGGATGCCGTTGCGTTCGTAGGTGGTCATGACCCCCGAGCACTTCGGGCACAGCAGGGTGTTGCCCCTGCCGGAGGGGGATTGTGCGGGCTGGTATGGCGGGATGCTCATATGTCCATTAACGCAGGCGGGAAGTGTCTTTGGACCCTAGATGGCCACGGAAACCCGCATGAGCATGGAAATCATGGATGCGACAACCGCAGCGCTGAACGACTCCGACGCCCCCGTCACCGAGCTCACCGAAGCTCAGAGCTGGCAGCAGCTCGCTGCCGTCTCGCTGGGCCGGCTCGTGACCACGGTGAACGGCTGGACCGAGATCTTCCCGGTGAACTTCGTGGTGCAGAACAACACGGTCCTGTTCCGCACCGCCGAGGGCACCAAGCTGCTGACCGCAGCCCTCAACGAATACGTCGTCTTCGAGGCCGACGACCACAACGTCGTCGAAGGGTGGAGCGTGATCGTGCGGGGCAAGGCCCGTCTGCTCTCGACGTCCCCCGAGCTCGCCGAGGCGCGCCGTGCGGGTCTCTACCCGTGGATAGCGACCCACAAGGAGCGGTTCGTCCGGATCGTGCCGCAGACTGTGACCGGCCGCCGGTTCGTGTTCGGCCCGGAGCCCGACGGTGGCGCGCTCGTCAGCTGACCCGTCACACCCAGTACGGCACGCGGGCGCGGTACTGCCGCATGGCCAGGGCCGCGAACGTCCATCCCACGACGGTGAGCACCAGCACCACGATCCAGTGCCGCAGCTCCTGATCGGCACCCAGCAGTGGGGCGCGGACGATGTCGAGGTAGTGCAGCAGCGGGTTGAGCTCGACGATCTTCGCCCAGCCCCCGGCTCCCTGCGCCTGCAGCGTCGCCTCGTTCCAGATGATCGGCGTCATGAAGAACAGCAGCTGCACGAGGCTGTTCAACAGCGGGCTGATGTCGCGGTAGCGGGTGGCCAGGATGCCGAAACACAAAGCGACCCAGACACAGTTCAGCGCGATCAACGCCAGCGCGGGGATGACGGCGAGGTCCGTCCACGTCCACGGCTTCGGGAAGATGATCGCGATGATCACGAAGATGATGACGTTGTGCGCGAACAGGATCATCTGCCGCCACACGAGCCGGTAGACGTGCACCGACAGCGGCGTCGGCAGCTGCTTGATCAAACCCTCGTTGGCTACGAACACGTCGGCGCCCTCCAGGATGGACGCGTTGATCAGATTCCACACGATCAGCCCCAGGGTGACGTACGGAAGGTGTTCGGAGAGTTCCAGTTTGAACAGCATCGAGTACAGTCCGCCCATCGCCACGGCGGTCGTGCCGGTGGCGATGGTGATCCAGAACGGGCCCAGCACCGAACGTCGATAGCGCTGTTTGATGTCCTGCCAGCCCAGGTGCAGCCACAGCTCGCGCTTGCCGAACCCCTCGACCAGATCACCCCACGCGCGTGCGAACGTCTTGGACCGCGAGGCGGCATCCATGATCGTCATCTGTATCTATTTCCCGTCGCTTCGCTCGCCCCGGCCCAAGTTCCCGTCGCTTCGCTCGCCCCGGCCCAAATTCCCGTCGCTTCGCTCGCCCCGGCCGAATCTCTCCCGCCGGCCCATGCGCTGCAGCCGAATCCACTCCTTGAAGCCCTCGGGGTCGCGCTGGGACACCAGAAAGTACCAACCGAAGCGCACCCATTCCTGGGGCAGCAGCTTCCGCAGACCCGGCTGTGACAGCACGTAGCCTCGATTGCGGTAGGTGAAGAACCGCTTCGACGCGTTGTCGGGGTACTGCGTGTGCATACGACCGCCCAGGATGGGCTTGAATTCGTCTGTGCCGCAGGGGTGCAGATAGCGCGTCTGCAGCGACGTGCCGAACGGCAGCCCCGAGCGCACGAGCCGACGGTGCAGCTCGACCTCGTCGCCGCGGATGAACAGACGCAGGTCGGGGACACCGACGGCCTCGATCGTGGAGGCACGGAACAGCGCGCCGTTGAACAGTGACGCGATACCGGGCAGCAGATCCTCGGTGCCGTCCACCTGCAGCTCACTGACCAGGCGGCGCCATTTCAGCCCGCGGCGCAGCGGGAACGCCAGCCAGTCGGGTGCGTCGAGGTTGCACACCATCGGCGATACCTCGGCCAGTCCGTTGCGTTCGGCGCAGTCGAGCAGCACGGCCAGCACATGGGCGTTCTGCGGTCGCCCGTCGTCGTCGGCCAGCCACACCCAGTCGGCGCCCATGCTCAGCGCGTGCAGCATGCCGAGTGCGAAACCGCCTGCGCCACCGAGGTTCCGGCGAGATCCGAGGTAGGTCGTGGGGACGGGCTGACCCGCCACCAGCTCTTCGACGGCGGGGTCGTCGTCGTTGTCGACGACGATCAGGTGGTCCAGCGCACGGCTCTGCGACGACAGGGCGTCGAGGGACTTCGCGAGCTCGCCGGGACGCCGATGGGTGACGACGACCGCGTAGATGGTCTCGGTCATGCAGACCGGTTCTCCCGCGCGTTCTCCTCGAGCACCTCGCGGACATGCCGGGCGGCGTCCTCGCCCTCGTAGGCGCGCACGACGTCCTCGATCCCGCCCTCCATCTTGATCGTGCCGTGGTCGATCCACATCGCCGTGTTGCACAGCCGGGCCAGGAATTCGTTGGAATGGCTGGCGAACACCAGGATTCCCGAGCGCGACACCAGGTCGGCGAGTCGGGTCTGTGCCTTCTTGAGGAACTCGGCGTCGACAGCGCCGATGCCTTCGTCCAGCAGCAGGATCTCGGGGTCGATGCTGGTGACCACGCCCATCGCCAGCCGGACCCGCATGCCCGTCGAGTAGGTGCGCAACGGCATCGACAGGTAGTCACCCAGCTCGGTGAACTCGGCGATCTCGTCGACCTTGGCCAGCATCTGCTTGCGCGTCTGCCCCAGGAAGAGCCCGCGGATGATGATGTTCTCGAACCCCGAGATCTCCGGATCCATGCCCACGCCGAGGTCGAAGACGGGGGCGACCCGGCCGTGGACGGCGGCGACCCCGCGGGTCGGCTCGTAGATGCCTGAGAGCAACCGCAGCAGCGTCGACTTGCCGGCGCCGTTGTGCCCGACCAGGCCGACCCGGTCGCCCATCTTCAGCGACATGGTGATGTCGCGCAGCGCCTCGATGACCACCACGTTGGATTCGTTGCGTCCGATGGCGCCGCCGGCCTTGCCCAGGAACGCCTTCTTCAACGAGCGCGTCTTGGCGTCGAAGATGGGGAACTCGACCCACGCGTTATGGGTCTCGATGTGCGGTTCGGTGCTTGTCACGCGGCTCTCACAGATACTGACCGGTGCCGGGGTGTCCCGGACCGCGTTGACCCGGGACGCCCATACCGGGGGGCAGAGCGCCCTGACGCATCTGCTCCAGCTGCTGACGGGCAGCCATCTGCTGGGCGAACAGGGCGGTCTGGATGCCGTGGAAGAGGCCCTCCAGCCAGCCGACGAGCTGCGCCTGGGCGATGCGCAGTTCGGCGTCCGACGGCACGTTGTCCTCGGTGAAGGGCAGCGTCAGCCGTTCGAGTTCGTCGCGCAGTTCGGGCGCCAGACCGTCTTCGAGTTCCCGGATGCTGGTCCGGTGGATGTCGCGCAGGCGCCCGCGGCTGGCCTCGTCCAGGGGTGCGGCGCGTACCTCTTCGAGGAGCTGCTTGATCATCGTGCCGATCCGCATGACCTTGGCGGGCTGTTCGACGAGCTCGGTCAACGATTTGCCGTCGGCGGCGCGCTCGATGTCCATCTCGCCGTCGCCGATGATCTCGATGTTGTCGTCGTCGGAATTCGTAGCCATGTCTCTAAGAGTGCCCCAGCTTTTCTCGCCCATTGCGTCCGGGCTCTGCGGGGTGAGCAGACCCCGGTTCGCCGTTTCGTAGATCTTCTCCCACGATCCGGATTTGTCCAGCGACGGGCCGCCGACGCGCGGTGCCGCACCGGCCCGCAAAGCTGCGAACCTGCTGGATCCGCCCCGTAGGCGAGCGCCGCCCGGCGCGCGGCATCCTCGGTGTGTGGAGACGTCGACGGGCGAACGGCGTGGCCACGCGGGTCGCCGCCGCGGCCCCGGGAAAGAGGGCTGACGGTGGCCAGCGAATCCGTTCGCCATGGCCGTGTTCGGTCGTCTGTTTGCCCGGCAACGGGGCCCATACTGGCGGTCCGCGCAGGGCGGCGGCTGGACTAGTATGACTGCCCAGATGACTCGCGCTCCCACGGGCGCGGGCGGTGGACAGCGAGGTCGGGCGGCCGTCGAATCACCGCAAAACGGGTGGTACGGCGAAGTTCCAAGACGCACTAAGGTGGGCTGGCATGGCATACGACGTCGCCCGGGTGCGTGGTCTGCACCCGTCGCTGGGCGATGGCTGGGTGCATATGGACGCCCAGAACGGCATGCTGCTGCCCGATTCCGTGGGCCGTGCCGTGTCGACGGCGTTCCGCGGGTCGATGCCCACAACCTCCAGTGCCCACCCGGCCGCTCGGCGCAGCGCCGCCGTCCTGGCCGCGGCCCGTCAGGCCGTCGCTGACCTCGTTAACGCCGACCCCTCGGGTGTCGTCCTGGGCGCCGATCGGGCGGTGCTGCTGACCTCTCTGGCCGACGCCGCGTCGGGGCGCGTCGGCCTCGGCTATGAGCTGGTCGTCACCCGACTCGACGACGAAGCGAACATCGCCCCCTGGCTGCGTGCCGCCAACCGTTTCGGCGCCAAGGTGAAATGGGCCGAGGTCGACATCGAGACGGGCGAGCTGCCCACCTGGCAGTGGGAGGGTCTGGTCAACCGACCGACCCGGCTGGTGGCGGTCACCTCGGCCTCGTCGACCCTCGGCACGGTGACCGAGCTGCGCGAGGCGACCAAGCTGGTGCACGAGGTCGGCGGCCTCGTGATCGTGGATCACTCGGCCGCGGCGCCGTACCGGTTGTTCGACCTGCAGGAGACCGACGCCGACGTCGTCGCCGTCAATGCGCTCGCGTGGGGCGGCCCGCCGATCGGCGCGCTGGTGTTCCGCGACCCGACGGTCATCGAGGCGTTCGGTTCGGTGTCGCTGGACCCGCACGCCGTCGGCGCCGAGCGCCTCGAGCTCGGGTCACCTCAGTTCGGCATGCTGGCCGGCGTCGTCGCCAGCATCGAATATCTTGCCGCGCTTGATGATTCGGCGCAGGGCACGCGCCGCGAACGGCTCGCGATGTCGATGCAGTCCGCATCGGTCTACATGGGCGCCGTGTTCGACTACCTGCTGACGTCGCTGCGGTCGCTGCCCACGGTGACGGTGATCGGCAGCCCCGAGGTCCGGATCCCGGTGCTGAGCTTCGCGATCGCCAATGTCCCCGCCGAGCACGTCGTGCAACGCCTCGCCGACAACGGGATCCTGGCGATCGCCGACGCCAATTCCCGGGTGCTCGACCTCATCGGTGTCAACGACGTGGGCGGGGCGGTGACCATCGGGCTGGCGCATTACAGCACCGCCGCCGAGGTCGACCAGCTCGTACGGGCGCTCGCCTCGCTGGGCTAGACGTCCAGACGCAGCAGCACCTTGCCGGCGACGTCGCCGGACTCCAGCAGTTCGTGGGCGGCCTGAGCCTGGTCGATCGGGTATTCGGCGCCGACGACCGGACGTACGAGGCCGTCGGCCACCATCGGCCACAGCTCGCCCACGACGCGGGACACGATCTCGCTCTTGCCCGCACGCCCGCTCACCGGGCGCGCTCGCAGCGCCGTCGCGATGACGCTGCCGCGTTTGCCGAGCAGCTTGCCGATGTTCAGGTCGCCCTTCGCGCCGCCCTGCATCCCGATGATCACCAGCCGGCCGTCAGCAGCAAGCGCCTCGACGTTGCGGTCGAGATAGGCCGCGCCCATGATGTCGAGGATCACGTCGGCGCCACCGGCCTCGCGGACCACCTGGACGAAGTCGTCGTTGTGGTAGTCGATCGTGATCTCGGCGCCCAGCTCCGCGCACAGGTCGAGCTTGTTGCGCGAGCCTGCGGTGACCGCGACGCGGCAATTGAGCGCTCGCGCAACCTGAATCGCGTGGGTGCCGATGCCGCTGGCGCCCCCGTGGACGAGGAGCAGCTCGGGTGCGGACAGTCGCGCCGTCATGATCACGTTCGACCAGACCGTGCATGCGACCTCGGGCAGGGCCGCGGCGTGCGGCAGCGGGACGCCGTCGGGCAGCGGCATCACCTGTCCGGCCGGCACGGCGACGAGTTCGGCGTAGCCGCCACCGGCCAGCAGTGCGCAGACCTCCTGGCCCTCCGTCCACTGCGTCACGCCGTCGCCGAGCGCGGCGACGGTGCCCGACACCTCGAGGCCCATGATGTCGCTGGCGCCGGGAGGCGGCGGATAGTTGCCCGCGGCCTGCAGGAGATCGGCGCGGTTCACCCCCGCGGCGGTGACCTTGATGACGACCTCACCGGGGGCGGGTACGGGATCTGGCACAGACTGCCAGGTCAGCTCGCCGGACGGGTCCGCCACGATCGCACGCATTCACGCAACGCTACTACGCTGCGGAAACACGTCCAGATTTCCCCACCGGCCATCACCTCTCCGACCTACTATGTGCCGTATGGAGGGGATAATTGGGGGAAGGACGGCCAGTGATACGCCGGGCCTTGACATTGCTGAGCAAAGAGCGTGGCAGAACTTTCTGGACGCTGCACTGCGGTTGTACGCGACGATGAACCGGTCGCTGTCGGACGAGCACGGGCTCACGTTGAACGACGTGCGGTTGCTCGACCTGCTGGCCAAGTCGCCGGCCGGGTCTGCCCGGATGGGCGACGTCGCGGAATCGCTGATGTCGTTGCCCAGCCGGGTGACGCGTCAGATCCATCGTCTGGAGGTGCAGGGCCTCGTCGGCCGTGGCGCCAGTCCGGAGGACGGTCGCGGTGTGCTCGCCACCATCACGCCGGAGGGGAGAACGGCGCTGGCGGTGGCGATGGAAACCTACGGCGCCGCCGTCCGGACGCACTTCCTCGACCGGCTGAGCCGGCCGCAGGTCACTGCGATGGGGGAGAACTGCCGCCGCATCAGCGCAGGACTGAAGACCGGCGGCCCGCCGGCCAAGATCGGCCGCGTCTAGACTGTCCCGCGGTGGCGTGGCAGAGCGGCCTAATGCACTCGCCTTGAAAGCGAGAGACGGCTAACACCGTCCGGGGGTTCAAATCCCTCCGCCACCGCCACGGACACCGCGTAGCTGTGAACGCCTGACTACGCGGAATTCGACGCACCCGGGGGGGACGCAGCGGTGGGTTTGTCAACGCTGGTGTCGGGTACGACCTGCCTCCCGGGCTTTGGATCGGGAGGGAGACCAGATGCGCCTGCCGACGTGGTTGACGTCGTTGCTGTACAGCGGAGACAGCGTCTGCGAATGTGGTTGTCCCCGCAGCGGTCACAGTCCCGAGTGCGCGTTCTGCCACTGCCCGCAGTTCTCGCTGTGGCTGAAGTGACCGCGTGTCCCCCGATCGGTGGACACCGAAATCCGCCATTCGCCCGCTGTGCGGGGCGGGCTGACCCGGCGACCATTGAGGCATGGCAACGCACACCATGACCCGCGACCTCAGCGTCCGCCCGAACACCGGTGAGCTGCGCCGGATCTCGATGGCCGGCTACGTCGGCTCGGCGATCGAGTTCTATGACTTCTTCATCTACGGGACCGCCGCGGCGCTGGTGTTTCCGGCCGTGTTCTTCCCGGAGCTGAGCCACGTCATGGCCACGACCGCATCACTGGGCACGTTCGCCGCGGCGTTCGTCGCCCGGCCGGTGGGGGCGGCGGTCTTCGGCCACTTCGGCGACCGCATCAGCCGCAAGCAGACCCTGGTGGCGACGCTGATGCTGATGGGCATCGCGACGGTCGGAGTCGGCGTGATCCCCAGCACCGCCAGTATCGGCATCGCCGCCCCGCTGCTGCTGATCGCGCTGCGCCTGGTGCAGGGCTTCGCGGTCGGCGGTGAATGGGCCGGCTCGGTGCTGATGAGCGCCGAGAGTGCGCCGCAGGACAGGCGGGGCTACTACGGCATGTTCACCCAGATGGGGCTGGGCACCGCGATGGTGTTGTCGAACCTCGTGTTCCTGCTCGTGCACCTGGCGGTGGGGGAGGACAGCCCGGCGTTCCTGCAGTGGGCGTGGCGCATCCCGTTCCTGCTGAGCGCCGTGCTGATCGTGGCCGCCCTGGTGATCCGGCTGAAGGTGCAGGAGGGCCCGGCCGCCGCCCAGAAGGCCACGCACGCAACGCATTCGGGCGCGCCCATCGTCACAATGATGCGCAGGCAGGGCAAGACGGTGCTGCTGGCCGCCGGCGTGGCACTTTGTGCGCCGATGCTGGTCTTCCAGGCCGGCACGTTCATCACCCACTTCGCGGCCGAGCACATGGACTATTCGACGAACATGGTGCTGCTGGTCAACGTGATCGGTGGGCTCTGCGCTGTCGGATGTGCCGCGCTCACCGCGATTCTCAGCGACACCCACGGCCGGCGCCGTGTCATCCTGGCCAGCTTCGCGTTTGCCGCACCGTGGTCGTTCGTGGTGTTCCCGCTCGTCGAGACCCAGGACCATCTGATCTTCGGGGTGGCCATCGTGGTGACCTACGCGTTCATCGGTCTGTGCACGGGCCCGATGGCGGCCTTCCTGCCCGAGGTGTTCGCCCCCGAGTACCGCTACACGGCTGCGGCGTTGTCGCACACCGCCGGAGCCATCGTCGGCGGAGCGATACCGCCGGTGGTGTCGCCGATCCTGATGGCGGCGTACGGCGGATGGGCCATCGCCGCGATGATGGGCGGACTTGCCGCCGTCAGCCTGCTGTGCGCGATCGCCCTGCCCGAGACGGCAGCCCGGATCACTCGCCGGTGAAGTTCGGCGGTCGCTTCTCGAACATCGCCTTGATGCCCTCGGCCAGGTCGCGCGAGGGCAGAAAGGCGGAGTTCCATGCGGCGACATAACGCAGGCTGGCCGCGACCTGCGCGGTGCGCTGCTCGTCGAGCACATCCTTGATCCCGTTGACCACCAGGGGCGGGTTGGCCGCGATCTCCGTGGCGGTGGCCCGCGCTGCGGCGAGCGAGGCGTCGGCGTCGGGATAGACGTCGTTGACGAGGCCGATCTTCTCGGCTCGTGCGGCGTCGAAATCCTTACCCGTCAGTGCCAATTCGCGCAGGTGGCCGTCGGACAGGATCATCGGCAGCCGCGCGAGCGAGCCGACGTCGGCGACGATCGCCAGCTTGACCTCCCGCACCGAGAACTTCGCGTCCGCGCTGGCGTAGCGGATGTCCACCGCCGAGATCAGGTCGACGCCGCCGCCGATGCACCACCCGTGCACCGAGGCGATCGTCGGGGTCCGGCAGTCGGCGACCGAGGTGATGGCCTGCTGCATGGTCTTGAGGTGAGCGTGGAAGTCCGCGCGCGGCTTGGCGGTGGATCCCTCGGTCATCACCGCCGAGAGCGTGTGGCCCATGGCCATCAGGTCCAGGCCATAGCTGAAGTTCTTGCCCGAGCCGGTCAGGACGATGGCACGCACGTCGGGGTCGGCGTCAAGTTCTCCGAACACCACCGGCAGCTCGGCCCAGAACGCCGGACCCATCGCGTTGCCCTTGCCGGGTCCCATCAGCGTCACCTGCGCGATGTGATCGGCGATGTCCACGGTGAGGGCTTCGTAGGTGCTCATGTCCGATGAGGCTAGTTCAGCCGCCCGGCTGGCCCATGAGCACCTCGCTGACCGTGGCGCTGGGCAGGAACTGGCAGGCGGCGTCGGCGAGGATCTGTCCGACGAACTCGCCGTCGGGCCCGAGCGGGTTGCCCTCCTGGGACAGGATCTCGCGGACGACGGCGACCCGGGTCGCCTCGTCGAGTGAGTTGTATTCCTCGCAGCTCATCGACAGCGCGTTCGGCGGCGCCGGGACCTCGGGCACGTCGGTGTTGCGGGTCGGCAGGGGGAGGTTCGGAATCTCGATGTCCGGCAGGCCGGGAATGCCCGGCGAAGTGGTCGGAGTGCGCTCGGAGGTGAGCGGCGGACCCGGTTCGGTGGTCTGCGCGACCACACCCTCGGTGGTCTGCGTGCACGCCGCTGTCCCGAGCACGGCCGCCAGGCCGAACGTCGCAGCGATCATCCGCACGTGGGTCTTCATCCCGGCCACGATATGCGGCTAGACCCGTTCGAGATAGAAGTAGAGGTGACGGGGGGTGCCGGAGGAGGTGTCGAGCGCACCTTTGCCGTTCATGATGCCGAGGACGGCGTTGTCGTCGACCACCTTGAAGTGGTCGTGCACCGGCTTGCCGTCGTAGACCATCGAGGCGACGGACTCGCCGCGGAACTCCTCCATCCACAGGCTGGCCTCCCCGCCCATCGCCTCGGTGTTGGAGAACTTGTTGCCCTCGGCGTCGATGCAGACCAGCGGCTTCGCGTCGGACGCGGAGTGGAACGTCTTGCCGAACCAGTTCAGCCGCTTCATGAAGCCGTTGGCCTTGTGCCCGGTCTGGAACTCACCGCCTTTCCACTCCCCGATCATGAAGTCGACGGTGGCCGGCTGCAGCGTCGCCCAGAACTCGTCGAGCTCGGCGTCGGCGATCTCGTCGGTGCGCTCGATGAGCCTGGCGAAGGTCTCGCGGGCGGTCGTCGTGGCGGGCGGGCCAGACGAGGTGGGTGTCGACGAGGTCATCAGTTTCCTATCCAACGGCGGGCGAAATCGAGGAAGAGGTCGTTCTCGTGGGGCGCGGCGACGGTCACGCGGACGCCGTCCTCACCGTAGGGCCGGACGATGATCCGGTCGTTGGCGGCATCGGCGGCGAACTGCTGCGCGCGGCCGACCAGCGGCAGCCACACGAAGTTGGCTTGCGAGGACGGCAGGTCGTAGCCCGCGTCACGCAACGCCTGGAACACGCGGGCCCGTTCGCCGACCACGGCGTCGGTGCGTTCGAGCAGTTCGTCGGCAGCGTCCAGGCACGCGATCGCCGCGGCCTGCGACACGCTCGTCGCGGTGAACGGGACGTAGACCTTCGACAGCGCGGTGATGATGTCGGGGTCGGCCACGGCATAGCCGATGCGCAGACCGGCAAGCCCGTAGGCCTTCGAAAAGGTGCGCAGCACAACGACGTTGCTGTGGGCGCGGACCAGGCCGAGGCTGTCGGGCACGAGGTCGCCGCGGACGTACTCGATGTAGGCCTCGTCGAGCACGACGAGGATGTGCGGCGGCACCGCCTCGACGAATCGGGTGAGTGCTTGGGGGTCGACGACGGTGCCGGTGGGGTTGTTCGGGTTGCACACGAAGATCAGCCGGGTGCGATCGGTGATCGCCGCGAGCATCGCGTCGAGGTCGAAGGTGTGGTCGCTCAGCGGCACCTGCACCGGTGTCGCGCCTCCGGTGCGGACCTGCAGCGGGTAGATCTCGAAGCTGCGCCACCCGTAGAGGACCTCGTCGCCCACGGTCGAGGTGATCTGGATCAGCTGCTGGCAGAGGCTCACGGAACCACAGCCGACCGAGATGTTCTCCGGGGCGACGTTCACGTGCTTGGCGAGCCGCTCCTTGAGCTCGACGTAGCCGTTGTCGGGGTACCGGTTGATGCCGTCGACCGCCTTCTCGATCGCCGCCCGGACGCTGGGCAGCGGTCCGTGGACGGTTTCGTTGCTGGCGATCTTGATGGCGCCGGGGACCGTCCGGCCCGGTGTGTAGGCAGGAAGATCGGCGAGCTCAGGGCGAAGACGGGCGGACACCTGAGACAGTTTATGGCCCGCCCGCATCTGCTTTGCTTCCCGCGGTGGGCCCTGTGTACTCTGTCGCAGCGGCGGTAAACGTCGGGAGGCGTGCCAGAGCGGCCGAATGGGACTCACTGCTAATGAGTTGTCCGCCTTAAAGCGGACCGGAGGTTCAAATCCTCTCGCCTCCGCGCTTGATGGCCGGCTCGCCGGCGTGCTCGACCCGCCGGCTCGCCGGCTGACAACTGAACATGCACGACCACGCGCCCGTAGCTCAACGGATAGAGCATCTGACTACGGATCAGAAGGTTAGGGGTTCGAATCCCTTCGGGCGCACTCTGCTTTTTTCCGGCTCCCGCCCGCGTCCTCGACGCGCCGGCCCGTCTCCCGTCATGCCAATCCGGTGCCATGCGGAACGCGGGTCAACACAGCGATGACAACCCGCCACGTTTCCGGCCGGACGCCTCTAAGCTGATGCGCAGCAAACCCGCGGGGGGCGGGTGTCCGGCTAGGGGGACATGATGACTGCACGGGTCGGCTCGTTACTCACTTCGGCGGCGGCGCTGATGGCGGTGGGGACCTTGTCCGTCCCACCTGTGGCGCCTGCAACCACCATCGAGCACAGGGCGTCCCAGCAATCCGTTCGGCTCGCCGCAGTTCCGAGCCCTTTGGAGTTCTACCCCCGGGTGCTGCGCGACGCGGTCGGCGGCGCGAATGACGTCGCGGAGCAGTACTTCGCGGATCCCTTCCCGATCTTGCGTGTGACGCTGAGCAATCAGGTGTCGGCGTTCCTGGATGCGGCCTCCGCACTGGCCGACGGTGATCTGTCCGCAGCGGCGGCCGCTGCGATTGATGTGCTCGTCCAGCCGTTCACCACCGTGCGGGCGGCCGCCTCGTACTTGTCCGATTTCTTCCTCGAATCACCGTTCGTTCTCGCGGCTTTCGCGAGCTTCGCGGTCGGGCCTCTGGTGAACGGTCTGGCTGCTACGGGAAAGGCGCTGTGGGACATCGTCGAAGCCGCGGTCACCTTTGATCTCGTCGGGGTCGTCAATGCCGTGATCAATGTGCCGGGGCGGATCGTGGACGGCGTGCTCAACGGCGGCTATGTGGAGGTGCCGTACTTCGGGTACCTCCCCGGGCTGTTTTCGACGACGAACGAGGTCAATATGGGCCCGGGCATCCTGTCCCTCTTGACGACGCTCGACCAAGGCATCGCCGCCGCGATCCCCGTCCGCGAATCAGCGGTCCCTGAGCCCGTGGACGGCGAGGTCACCACCGTCGAGTCGGTCCCCGACGACGGCGCCGATGCAGTTACCGCGCTCGCGTCAGTGGCTGAGCATCCGGAGGAGTCCTCGACCTTGGACGAAGACGAGCTGACAGTCGGCAACGACGAAGGGCAGAACCACGTCGCGTTGTCGGACGAACCGGCTGAAGACGGAGAAGACGGCGCCGGTGAAGCCGCAGACGCGTCATCGGCGAACGTGGAAAGCGACGTCGACGAGGCCGTGGCCACGTCGGAAGAACAGCAGACGGATAGCGGGTCGCCGGCGGCGACAACAGACGTGGGTGCCTCGGCTGAGGGGAACGACTCGGCAGATACCGATTAACGGTGCCCCCCGGCCACGCCGCTAGGTTGGAACCGTGCGCCTCCTGTTGATCTCCGACACGCACCTCCCCAAACGCGCCAAGGACCTCCCCGCCGAGGTCTGGGCCGCCGTCGACGACGCCGACGTGGTGATCCATGCCGGGGACTGGGTCGAGGCCGATCTGCTGGACCAGCTCGAAGCGCGGTCGAAGCGGCTCGTCGCGTGCTGGGGTAACAATGACGGACCCGAGTTGCGCAGCCGGTTGCCCGAGCGTGCCGACGTCGTTCTGGAGGACGTGAGATTCACCGTCGTCCACGAGACGGGTGCGTCCGGCGGCCGCGAGGCGCGGATGGCCAAGGAATATCCGGACACCGACGTGCTGGTGTTCGGGCACAGCCACATCCCGTGGGACACGACGGCCGGCACCGGCCTGCGGCTGCTCAATCCCGGCTCACCCACGGACCGTCGGCGCCAACCACACTGCACGTACATGACCGCGACGGTCGAGGCGGGGCAGGTGCAGGACGTCGAACTGCACCGGCTGGAGCGGCGATGAGCGCTCACGCGAAGAGCAGAGAGTGCCGTGCGTGACCGTCCGGCAACCGTCGAGGACGTCCACGCGATCGCAGCGTCGATGCCTCACGTCACCCGCGTCGAGGGGCCGAAGGCGGGCAATCCGATCTATCAGGTGGGCGGCAAGTCCTTCGTGTTCTTCCGGACGCCTCGCCCTGACGCCGTTGACCCCGACACCGGCGAGAAGTACCCCGACGTCATCGTCCTCTGGGTCGAGTCCGAAGACGACAAGCTCGCACTGACCCAGGATCCGGATTCGCCGTTCTTCACCACCGACCACTTCAACGGCCACCTGTCGGTGCTGGTGCGCGCCTGCCGTCTCGGGGAGGTCAGCCTGTCCGAGGTGCGCGAGCTGATCCAGGACGCCTGGCTGTCGCGCGCCTCGAAACGGCGGGCGCAGCAGTGGCTCGCCGAGCAGAACGGCTAACCCGCGTCGGCCGCACAGATCTGCGCGATGTGCTTCTCGGCCCAATTGCCCATCGGCTCCAACGCTTCCAACAACTCCCGACCGGCGGGGGTCATCGAATACTCGACCCGTGGCGGCACTTCGTGATAGCTCTCGCGGTGCACGACTCCGTAACACTGCAAGTCTTTCAGATGCTGGGTCAGCATCTTCTGCGAGATACCCGAGAGGTTGCGGTGCAGTGTGTTGAACCGCACCGGCCCGTCGCTGAGTTCCCACAGGATCAACGGGACCCACTTGCCTGCGACGACCGCCATCGCCGCATCGAGCCCGCACGTGTACTTGCCCAGCATCGCCATGACGTCCTCCTGCTGATGGCGGCCAATAGTTCCCTGAAGGTAAGTACCGCACTTAATAGTGGGTACTTGTCGGAAAGTATGCGCGTGCCCACGATGGTGCCATGACCTCGACGACATTCCTAGGCACCGGCGAGATGGGTTCCGCTCTCGCCGCCACCGCGCACACGGCCGGTCACCCGACCACCGTGTGGAACCGCAGCCCCCGGCGCACACAGGCGTTGCGCGACAACGGAATCACCGTGGCACCCAGCGTTTCTGATGCGGTCGCCGGCGCCGATCTGGTCGTCGTGTGCCTGCTCGACCATGCGTCGGTCCACGACGTTCTGGACCCGGTGGCCGACCTCCTCGCCGGCCGTCACCTGATCAACCTGACCACGACGACACCCGACACTGCGCGCGAGCTGGCCCGGTGGTCAGAGGCCGCAGGCGTCGCCTACCTCGACGGCGGCATCATGGCGACGCCGGAGATGATCGGCACGGCCGCGTCGACGGTGTTCTACAGCGGTGCGCGCGACGTGTACGACGCGCACCGCACCCTTCTCGAACAGTGGGGAACACCTGAGTTTTTCGGCCCGGACCCCGGCATGGCGGCGCTCTACGACCTGGCGCTGCTGGCCGCCATGTACACCATGTTCGCAGGGTTCTTCCAGGGCGCGGCCATGGTGGCCCCTTCGGGGGTGAGCGCGACGGAGTTCGCCCGACGCGCAGTGCCGTGGTTGCAGGCGCTCACGCCGTCGGTCGCCGAGTACGCGGCAGTGATCGACGGCGGCGACTACGCGGCGCCCGGCCAGCAGAGCCTGACGTTCAGCGATCTCGGCGACATCGCCGATGCCGCACGCGCGCAGGGGATCAGCACCGAGGTGGTGGACGCCGTGCAACGCCTCATCCGCCGGCAGGTGGATGCCGGCTTCGGCTCCCACGGCTTCGCCCGCATCTTCGAGAGCATCAAAAACCCCGTCTCGACGCCCGGGGAGGCCGCGTGAGCGCCGACGTCACCGTCGTCGGGCTGGGGCCGATGGGGCAGGCACTCGCCGGGGCGCTGATCGACGGCGGCTACCGCGTCACGGTGTGGAACCGAACCGAATCCAAGGCGGTGCAACTGCTTTCGCGAGGAGCCCGGTGGGCGGCGACCCCGGCCCAGGCTGTCGCCGCCGGGGACGTCACGCTCGTCAACGTGGTCGACCACGACGCCGTGGACGCCGTGGTCACCGCCGCGGGCGACCTCACGGGACGCGTTCTGATCGGCCTGAGCTCGGACACCCCCGACCGGGCACGCGGTACTGCCGCACTCGTCGCCGCCGCCGGCGGACGCTATCTCGACGGCGCGATCATGACCCCCACCGACACGATGGGGACGCCCGACGCCCGCGTGCTCTACGCCGGACCGCGGGAGCTCTTCGACGAGCATCGGGCCGTCCTCGACGCCCTCGGAACAGCGACCTGGCTGAGCGAGGACCACGGGCGCGCGGCGGCGTACGACATGGCCCTGCTCGATGTGTTCTGGACCGCGACCGGCGGGTTCCTGCACGCTCTGGAAACCGCTCGCGCACAGGACATCACACCCGGTGACCTGCTGCCTCACGCCCTCGGGATCGCCGCCATCCTGCCCCCGGTCTTCACCGAGCTCGCCGAACGGATCCACGCCGACCGCCACGGCGAGGCCAGCGCATCGGTGTCGTCGGCCGCCGCGTCGCTGCGGCACCTCATCGCCACCTCGGAGAGCAGCGGTGTCGATGCCGGCGTGCTGAAGGTGCTGCGACGGTATGCCGACCGCGTGGTCGCCGCCGGCCACGGGGATGCCGAGATCAGTCGCCTTGCGGCTGCGATGCGTGGCTGACCCGGGCGTGGTGGGCGCCGCAGACGAACAGCGCAAGGCGCGCCGGGACGTCGCCCGGGTTGTGCCATCGGTGCCGGGTGCCGTTCTGCACGACGGTGTCTCCGGGGTTGAGCGTGACCTTCGCGCCGTCGTCGAGTTCGAGCTCGACGGTCCCTTCGAGCACCACCTCGAAGTCGATGGTGTCAGTGGTGTGCATGCCGGCGTCGTCGCCGCGTTCCATGTAGGCGAGCAGGCCGGGCAACTTCTGCTCCGCGTCGGCCAGGGCCTCCTCAGCGCTCAGCTGGTCGGTCCTGGCGGTGGCCGTCCCCGGCGGCAGCGTGAACATCGAGAACCGGAATCCGCCGACTGGCGGAAAGTAGGTGTGCCACTGCGGCATCGAGCCGTCGTCGGGGAATTGCGGGGTCTCATCGCCACCCCAGAGCAGCGTGAATTCCGAACCGGGGAGCATCACCGGCGCGCGTGGGCTGACCAACTCATCGCTGGCGAATACTGACTTTCCGGACGCATCGTGTCCGGTGACCACTCGGCGTACATCCATTGCGTCAGTCAAGCACCGCCGAGGGCCGTTCCGTGGCAGTCTCACCAATATGGACAGCAAGCCCCCCACCCCGACGATCGAGGCCGCCCACCGCGACCAGTCTGAGGGTCTTCCTTTCACTGACACCCGGGATTTCGCCGACGCCGACCGAGGGTTCATCGCAGCCCAGCAGCCGTGTGTCATCAAGGCCGCCGACGGCCGCGTCGTCTGGGACAACGACGTCTACGCATTCCTCACCGGAGACGCCCCGACCACGGTGCATCCGAGCCTGTGGCGGCAGTCGACGCTCGCGGCCAAGCAGGGCCTGTACGAGGTGGTCGACGGCATCTATCAGGTGCGCGGCTTCGACCTGTCGAACATCACCTTCGTCGAGGGTGACACCGGCATCATCGTGATCGACCCCCTGGTGTCGACGGAGGTGGCGGCCGCGGCGCTCGCGCTGTACCGGCAGCACCGCGGCGACCGGCCGGTCGTCGCGGTCATCTACACCCACAGCCACGTGGACCACTTCGGCGGGGTGCTGGGGGTGACATCGCAGGCCGACGTCGACGCGGGCCGGGTAGCGGTGCTGGCGCCGGAGGGGTTCACCGCCCACGCCGTTCAGGAGAACGTCTACGCGGGCACCGCGATGACCCGCCGCGCGGGCTACATGTACGGGACGGTGCTGGCGCGGGGGCCGCAGGGGCAGGTGGGTTGTGGTCTGGGACAGACCCCGTCGACGGGCGAGGTGGCGATCATCGTGCCGACCGTCGACATCCGGGAGACGGGGGAGACGCACACTCTCGACGGTGTGGAGATCGAATTCCAGATGGCGCCGGGCACCGAGGCTCCCGCCGAGATGCACTTCTACTTCCCGCGCTACCGGGCGCTGTGCATGGCCGAGAACGCCACGCACAATCTGCACAATCTGCTGACGCTGCGCGGCGCCTTGGTGCGTGACCCGCACGGGTGGGCCGGTTACCTCACCGAGGCCATCGACACGTTCGCCGACCGGGCCGACGTGGTGTTCGCCTCGCACCACTGGCCCACGTGGGGTAAAGACCGGATCGTCGAATTCCTGTCGCTGCAACGGGATCTGTACGCCTACCTGCACGACCAGACACTGCGGCAGCTCAACCAGGGGTACACCGGTATCGAGATCGCCGAGGATTTCGCCATGCCGCCCGCGCTGGAGAACGCCTGGCACGCCCGGGGCTACTACGGATCGGTGAGCCACAACGTCAAGGCGGTCTATCAGCGCTACATGGGCTGGTTCGACGGCAACCCGGCCCGGTTGTGGGCGCACCCGCCCGAGGCCATCGGGCCGCGCTATGTGAAAGCGATGGGCGGGCTGGACCGGGTCGTCGAGTCGGCGCGCGAAGCCTTCGACAGTGGTGACTTCCGCTGGGCAGCAACACTTCTCGACCATGCCGTTTTCACCGACGAGAACCACTCCGCGGCGCGGGAGCTGTACGCCGACACGCTCGAGCAGCTGGCGTACGGGTCCGAGACGGCGACGTGGCGCAACTTCTTCCTCGCCGGTGCCACAGAGTTGCGGGACGGCAACTTCGGCACACCGGTGCAGGCGAATTCGTCGGCCATGGTCGGCCAGCTCTCGCCGGAGCAGATGTTCGACGTCCTGGCGATCAGTGTGAACGGCCCCCGCGCCTGGGATCTCGACCTCGCGATCGACGTCACGTTCCTTGATGCCGCCGTCAACTACCGTCTGACCCTGCGCAACGGAGTTCTGGTCTACCGCAAGCTCGCCGCGGACGAGTCGACGGCCCAGGCGACGGTGCGCCTGGCGAACAAGCTGCGGCTGCTCACCCTGGCGACGGGCGACAGCAGTTCGCCCGGCCTCGAGATCACCGGTGATGCGGACGTCCTCACGTCATTGGTGTCGGTGCTGGACAAACCGGACCCGGATTTCAACATCATCACTCCGTAGCCGTCCGGCTGACTTGTCGGACCCTGCTGTCATGATGGGGTCATGTGTTCGGCGGCAACGTCTTTGGCTGCTCATCCGGGTGAGCGGTTGGAGGTGTTGTTCGGCGAGTTGGCGGAGCTGGCGGGTCAGCGTAATGCGATCGATGGCCGCATTGTGGAGATCGCGGCGCAGATCGAGCGTGATGAGTTGTGTGGGATGACCGGTGCGCGGTCGGTGGCGGCGTTGATGGCGTGGAAGACCGGGTCCTC
>NZ_JACHVU010000022.1 GCF_014190915.1 Mycolicibacterium iranicum | reverse complement strand
GCCAGCTCGTCACCGTCACACCCGGGATTGGGGCAGTTGTTGGCCCGCGGCGGGAACACAAAGGTCCCGCACTGAGAACACTTACCGCCGATCAGATGAGGATCACCAGCGTCATCGAAGGCAAACCACCCCTCGACCGCAGGTTCGGTTGACGAGTCGACTCTCATGTCTTTGCTTTCGGTCTGATGAAGACGCCTTCGGCGTGAACTGTGAGGACGCCGTCAGCGTCCCAGAGTTCGCCTACGGCAATCGTTTTCGATTCAGTTTCGCTGTCGATCCACGCCTCTGCCCGCAGCTTGCCGAGCCGGGTGGGTGCCATGTAGCGCAGGTTCAGTGTGCCGGTGAATGCCGGTCTTCCCGGTCGATGCGCCGTGGCGCCGAGCACGTGGTCGAGGATGAGCGCGCAGACGCCGCCGTGCACGTGCCCGGGTGGGCCCTCGTAGGGCGCTCCGAGTAGCAGATCTGCACTCGCCCTGCCGCTTTCGTCGTGTTCGATCTGCAGCGGGAAAGCGATCGCGTTACGTACACCCATAGCGACGTTTCCCCAGGTGAGGATCCCGCCTTCGGTGGTGGCTCGCACCCCGAACGGTTCGTCATCGAGCCGTGAACCCAGTAGTGCCGCCGCTTGGTCGATCAAACCATGTGCCCGCGTCACGTCGTCGTCACCGGCCTGGCTGCGGATCACGACGTCGATGAGCTTGCGTAGCGATTGCGTCAGTGGACCGTAGAGTTCTTCGATCCGACGGGCGTACTCGGCGCTGATGGGCTCGCTCACTGCACGGTGACCTGCGCAGCCATGTCCAGCGCGGCGAGGTGGCTGAACAGCATCGAGGCGCCGATCGGATTACCGCCGCCGGGGTAGGTCGTGCCCGACACCGCCGCCATCGTGTTGCCGGCCGCATACAGCCCCGGGATGGGCGTACCGTCGGCGTGCACCACCCGTGCGTGGGTGTCGGTCCGCAGCCCGCCCTTGGTCCCCAGATCGGACAGCCCGAACGCGGCCGCGTGGTAGGGCGGGGTATCGATGGCGACCATCGGGGACTCACCCCCGCTGAATGCCCGATCGTAGGCCTCACCGCCACGGCCGAAGTCGTCGTCGACGCCGGTGGCTGCCAGCGTGTTGTATCGCTCAACGGTGGCTTCCAACTCCTCGGCCGGCACGCCGATGGCCTCCGCCAATGCGGCCAGGGTGTCGGCGGTGTGCCACAGGCCCGCCGCGCGGTACTTCTCGGGCTCGACCATCGACACGTTGGTGGCCTTGACCGGCGGAACACCGGCGTCCCGGTTGTCGTAGACCATCCAGAACGGCAAAGTGATGGAGCCGTCCTGCATCTGGCGGATGATGTCGCGGCCGATGCGGTCATAGGGGGCCGATTCGTTGACGAACCGGCGACCCTGCTGGTTGACGAAGATGCCACCGGTGAACCACAGCGCAAACGCCGACCGGCCGTCGGGATGGGTCAATCCGGGCGACCACCACGCCTGATCCATCAGGTCGACGTCCGCGCCGGCGGCGATGCCGGCGCGATGTGCCTCGCCGGTACTGCCCGGCCCGCCCATGGTGTCGGTCGCGCTGCCCGGCACGCCGTACTGGGCGCGCATGACCGCGTTCTGTTCGAATCCGCCGCTGGCCAGCAGCACTCCGCGACGGGCCCCGACCCGCACCGGCGAACCGTCGTGCTCGATGACCGCTCCCACGACCGCGCCGCGCTCGGTGATGAGGTCCGTCAATGGTGCGTTCCGCAGGCAGGTGACGTTCGGCAGCTTGTCGAGTGCGGCGAGGAACCGGCCGACCAAGGCGCGCCCGCCGACCAACAGGTCGGGTGCTTCGGCGCCGAGGCGCTCGGTGTCCAACGGTCCGCGCACCTGCCCGGCGTAGCGGCCGAGGGCGGAGTCGGGGACCGGCAGCGGGACGGTATGCCGGTAGCCGTCGTTGCGGGCCTCCGGCACCGAGCCGTAATAGTCCGGCCACGGCAGCACCGTGAACTCGAACGCCGGATCCCGTTCCAGATATTCGATCAACTTGGCACCACCGCGGACATAGGTTTCCTGCAGTTCGCGCGGTGTGCGGTCGCCGACGACAGCGTGAAAATAGGTGAGTGCTTCGTCCAAAGTGTCGTCGGTGCCTGCGCGCTGCAGGACCGGGTTGCAGGGGTACCACACACCACCACCACCGGAGTAGGCGGTGGTGCCGCCGAACATGTCGGTCGCCTCCACCAACAGCACCGAAAGTCCCTCGCGGGCAGCGGTATACGCGCCGGTGATGCCACCGCCGGATCCGGCGACGATGACGTCGAACTCGGCATCGAACTCAGGCATGGGCTACCCCTTGGAATGCTCCGTAACCGCCGCGGTAGAAAAGCAGCGGACGTCGTTCCTCGTGCGCCCAAAGTCCGGTGACCCGGGCGACGACGATGGTGTGATCACCGGCGGCATGCTCGAACTCGATATCGGCCTCCACCGACGCCAGCGCGCCGTCCAGGGCTGGGGCTCCGTTCACGCCGGGATTCCAGGTGACACCGGCGAACTTGTCATCACCGCGGGTGGCGAACTGCACGCAGACATCGCGTTGTTCGGCAGCAAGGATGTTGACGCACAGGGAGCCGACGTCGCGGATCGAGGGCCAGCTGATCGACGCGCTGGACGGGCAGAACGAAATGTAGGGCGGATCCAGTGATACCGAGGTGACCGACTGGCAGGTGAAGCCGATGGGGCGGTCGCCGTCGTGCGCGGTGATGACGGCAATACCGGTGCAGAAGTGCCCGAGCACGCGGCGCATCTCCGGGCCCGCGGGTGTGATGACATCGCCACCGGGTTGAGCAGTCATACATCTCCCAAGCTGTTCACGCCGACCTTCACGTCGGGTGCCACGATCCATGTCGGGTGCGGATGGACGCAACGCGTCCTCCCGGTGAGCGGTAGTAGCAGGCCTTCGGGCCGGTCACATTGCTAGCCTTGGCCGGTGACGGAACACGCCGCAGGTGAGCCCGATGGGTTGAATGTGTCACCCACCGGATGGGCCCTGCTGGGCCTGTTGACCAGCGGCGATGAGCTCTCGGGCTACGACATCAAGAAGTGGATCAACTGGGCTATCCGGTTCTTCTATTCCAGTCCTGCCTACAGTCAGATCTACTCCGAACTGAAGCGTTTGGAGCGGTTGGGTCTGGTGAGTTCACGCGTCGACGCCGGAGTTCGGAGTCGTCGGATGTACAAGATCACCGACGACGGCCAGGCCGCCGTCAGCCGCTGGATCAATGACGAACCGGTCGAACCGCCCAGCCTGAAGCACAACCCGATGCTGCGAGTGATGCTCGGGCACTTGCTGAAGCCGGGGCGGCTCCGTGAGATCCTCGCTGAGCATGCGGCCTACGCGGAGCAACTCCAGCAGTCTGCGGCGACCGAGGTTCGTTGGACCAGCGAGCAACCTGCATGGGCCTATGCGCGGCTGGCGCTGAAGTGGTCCGAGCAGTATTACGCGGCGGAACGCGAACTCGCCCTCCAGATGATCAAGGATCTCGACGCCGTCGAGGAGACGTTCGGCGAGAACGGACCCGAAGGTGTCCAGTTCCCGGTGCGTGAATACTGGTACGAGGTCGAACGCCGAATCGCCGCCGAAGACGCCGAGGGCATCCGCGACGGCGGGCATTCGCAGGGCTGATCCGAAGTCGGCTCAGGAGATTCGGCCTGCGGCGTGTCGCGCCGCGATGTAGCCGTAGACCAAGCCCTGCGCGATGGTGGCACCCGCACCCGGATAGGTCTTGCCGAAGGTATTGGCCGCCGTGTTGCCGATCGCGTACAGGCCGTCGATGACAGATCCATCCTCGCGAAGCACCTGTCCGTGGACGTCGGCGCGCACCCCGCCGCACGTGCCCAGGTCGCTGAGCACGACCTTGACGGCGTAGAACGGACCGGACCCCAGCGGGCGCAGATTCGGATTGGGCACAATTGTCGGATCGCCGTAGTAGCGGTCGTAGGCGCTGGCGCCGCGCTGGAAGTCGGCATCCACGCCGGCGTCCGCGAGCCCGTTGAACCGGTCCATCGTCGTCACGAGAGTCGCGGGATCGACGCCGATCAGACGAGCAAGCGCTTCCAGATCCTCACTGCGGTGCGCGATTCCCGCGTCATACCAGCTTTGCGGGATCGGCATCCGCGGAAAGAGCTCGGCGGCCATCAGGTAGCTGTTGCGATACTTCTGGTCGAAGATCATCCACATTGCTTCGACCGGGTTGCCCGCCTGCTCGCGCGCCAGCAGCCGCTGGCCGAACGACATGTAGTCGGTGGCCTCGTTGATGAACCGTTCACCGTTCTGGTCGACGAGCAGGCACCCGGGCAGGGAGCGCTCGGCCAGCATCACCGTCGGGTCACCGCCCGGCAGCGGCGCGAACGCCGGGAACCACCATGCCTGGTCCATCAATGCCGTACCGGCGCCCAGGTCTTGCGCGAACCGGATGCCATCCCCGGTGTTGCCCTCCGCTCCGAGGCTGTGGTGTTCGCCGAGGCGCTCGGACTGAAATTTGTGTCGCCAGCTCATCTGGTGGTCGAAACCGCCGGTGGCCAGCACGACGCCGCGACTGACCGTCACGGTCACCGGGGTGCCATCGCGTTGCACCAGCGCGCCGCTCACCCGCTGACCGTCGGTGATCAGTTCTGTCACCGTCGAGTCGGTCCACACCGGGATTCCGGCTCGGAGCACGCCGGCGAACATCCCGGCAGCCAGCGCCTGCCCACCGGCGGCATAGCGCCGGCGCACCATGAGCCCGCCGATACCCTGAGCGGCGCGCAGCATGATGCGCGGCCAGGACTTACGCGGTGTCCGCGCCATCAGGTTCAACCAGCGGTAATCGGCGCCGGTGACTGGCATCGGGAACGACGACTTCATCACGCCGGGACGAAGCCGGGCGAGTTCGGGCCCCAGCACTGCCGTGTTGAACGGCCGGCACTCGCAGGTGCGGCCCACCGCGCTGCCGCCGCTCTTCTCCGGGTGGTAGTCCGAATACCCCTTGGCCCACATGAACTTCATCGGCGTCGTGCGGCGCAGCATGTCGATGGTGGCCGGGATGTGGTCCACGAACGCGTGGGTCCGTTCGGCCGGAGCGTCCTGACCGACCAGCGTCTCGAGGTAGAGGCGTGCACTGTCGGGAGTGTCCGCGGAACCGGCATCGGTGAGGACGGAGCTGCCGGGCAGCCAGAAGGCGCCCCCGGAGCGGGCCGTCGACCCGCCGACGTACTGGGTCTTCTCCACAATGAGTGTCGAGAGACCCAGCTCGTGCGCGGCCAGTGCCGCGGCCATGCCGGTACCTGAGCCGACGACCAGCAGATCGACGGTGATGTTCTGGGGATCGGTCACCGTTCGATTCTGGGGCCGCTCGGTGATCCCGGCCGCAACGGTGACCGGTCAGTGGAACACGAGGCAGTCAGGCCGAGAGTGCCGGTGTTACAACGGATTCATCCACCCAACCAACGAACAGGATGGTCGGAAATGACATCGTTGCAGCCCGACGGTGCCGGAGACGTTCGTCAGATCGAGGCGCAGGCAACTCCTACCAGGTTCGCGCGTGGGTGGCACTGCCTGGGGCTCATCCGTGAACTCGGCGACGGCACCCCGCACTCCATCAATGCTTTCGGCACCAAGCTCGTCGTGTTCCGAGGCGGGGACGGCACGCTCAACGTCCTGGACGCGTACTGCCGGCATATGGGCGGTGACCTGTCCGACGGTGAAGTGAAGGGAAACGAGATCGCGTGTCCGTTTCACGACTGGCGCTGGGGCGGAGACGGTCGTTGCAAGCAGATCCCGTACAGCCGTCGGGTGCCCAAGCTCGCGCGCACCGCGGCGTGGCCGACGCTCGAGCAGGACGGCATGCTCTTCGTGTGGAACGATCCGGAGAAGAAGGCGCCGCCGGCCGACGTCACCATCCCGCTGATCGAGGGTGTGGGCAGCGACAACTGGACTGACTGGCATTGGTACACCACGGTTGTCGACACCAACTGCCGCGAAATCATCGACAACGTCGTCGATATGGCTCACTTCTTCTACATCCACGGCGGCCTGCCGACCGGCTTCAAGAACATCTTCGAGGGACATACCGCGACGCAGTACTACGAAAGTGTCGGCAGGCCCGACCTCGGGTCCGGGGAGGGCGCCAAGATCCTCGGAACGACCTCTGTCGCTTCGTATCATGGACCGTCGTTCATGATCGATGATCTGACGTATCACTACGAGCACGGCGATCAACGGACGGTCTTGCTCAACTGCCACTATCCCATCGACCAGAATTCGTTCGTCTTGCAGTACGGCATCACGGTCGAGAAGTCGGAATCTGTGCCGGACGATGTCGCCACGCAAATGGCGGTGGCTCTTGGTGACTTCGTCAAGATGGGGTTCGAACAGGACGTGCACATCTGGCGTCGCAAAGCGCGCATCGACAATCCGCTGCTGTGCGAGGAGGACGGTCCGGTCTACCAATTGCGACGTTGGTACGAACAGTTTTATGTGGACATCGCCGATGTCACCCCGGACATGGTCAACCGCTTCGAGTTCGAGATCGACACGACGCGTCCGCGCGAGGCGTGGATGAAAGAGGTGGAGGAGAACCTGGCCGCCAACCGGATGCCCAGGTTGGTAGGTATCACCAAATGAGTGTCCGGCCGGACGACCGGCTGCGCGACGCGCCGATGACGCCGGTCGTCTGCGGATCATGCGGCGCGCAGGTGCTGGCCCGCAAGAGCAGCTGGGAACAGACCAGTGTGCAATGGGATGCGGAGTCTGTCGCGCGCTGTGCCCGACGCCGCGATGCGCCACGGGATCGTCATGCGCTCGTGTCGGCGCGGGACGCACGCTTTGCGCTGTGTCCGGACCTGCGCCAGTCCATCGAGGCGGGAGTGCGCCAGGGCGCACTACGGGTTCTCGACGGCGAATCCGTCCTGTGAGTTCGGTCTCCGAACCATTTCCGACGACCGTGGGGGAGCAGATGCCGACAGGTTTTGAGTATGACGTCATCGTGGTCGGGTTCGGGGCCGCGGGCGCCGCTGCGGCGATAGAAGCCGCCGACCGTGGCGCGCGGGTGCTGGTGCTGGACCGCGGCTACGGGGGCGGAGCGACGGCGTACTCGGGAGGGATCATCTATGCCGGTGCCGGCACCGCCGAACAACAGGCGGGTGGATATCCGGACAGCGCGCAGAACATGCAGGCTTACCTCACGCAGGAAGTGGCCGGTGCCGTCTCAGCCGAAACGCTGACCCGCTTCTGCGAACAGAGCCCGGCGATGATCGATTGGCTCAAGGCGCAGGGCGTCGAGTTCCGGGGCGGTCAGGTGCCCGAATACAAGACCTCGTACCCCACAGACAGCCACTATTTGTACTTCTCGGGCAACGAGAAGGCCTATCCGTACTCAGCGCACGCGCAACCCGCCCCGCGCGGTCACCGCGTGCTTGCTCCGGGTATGAGTTCCGGGCGAGTTCTTTTCGAACGCCTGCGGGATTCGGCGCTGGCGAAGGGCGTGGACTTCATCCCGCTCGCGCAGGTGCACAGCCTGGTCCAGGCCGACGACGGCCGGGTCACCGGAGTCCGTTACCGGGTGCTGGACCCCGCTCACCGCAGTGCGCGACAACACCGGACCGTCGCCAAAGCCACTGGGAAACTGGGCACCTGGATGCCGGGTCTGATCGAGGGCGTCGTCAACCGCGCCGAACGGTTGCGCGCGCGGCACAGCATCGACACCCACGCTCGGGCCGGGGCCGTGATTCTGGCGGCGGGCGGATTCGTCCACAACCGTCAGTGGATGTCCGCCTATGCGCCGGACTTCCTCAAGATCTCCCCGCTGGGCACCGCCGGTGACGACGGCACCGGAATCCAACTCGGGCTGGACGCGGGAGGAGTGACCGACAAGATGGGCAACGTCACCGCGTGGCGATTCCTGTCCCCGCCCAGCGCTTTCCTGGAAGGCCTCACCGTCGGCGCGAACGGGCGGCGCATCGCCAACGAAGACCTCTACGGCGCCACCCACGGTGACGTGCTGATGCGTGACTTCGGCGGTACCGGCTGGGCGATCTACGACGCCGCTACCTGGCGGAAGATCAGAACGCAGATCAAGGATCAGACCCAGATATTCCAACGACTGCAGTTGTGGTATCTGCTGACAATCGGACACAAGAAGGCGGCCACGGTCGAGGGTATCGCCGCCAAGAACGGTATCGACGCCGTCGGACTGCGTCACACCATCGACGCCTACAATCGCGGGATCGGAAGTGGAACAGGCGATCCGGGGCACAAGGACGCGGCGCTGTGCCGGCCGATGGAGCGAGGACCGTTCTACTCGATCAATATCTCCGCCGGCTCGTCGATGTTCTACCCCATTCCCGGGTTGACCCTGGGCGGGCTGGTTGTGGATGAGAACACGGGTGCGGTTGTCCATCGTGACGGCGGCACCGTGACGGGCTTGTATGCCGCCGGCCGCAATGCCGTCGGCGTGTGTTCCAACGGCTACGTCAGTGGCCTGTCGATATCGGATTGCGTGTTCAGCGGACGACGTGCCGGAGCGGACGCCGCGCTGGCAACGGGCGCCGATCCAGATTTCCGGCGGACTCCCGGGCGCGCGTAGGTACCCGCACCTGCTGACCCAGTGGCGTTCACCGGTCAGCCGGTGATCACATCCGAAGCCGCGAAATAGCTACGCAGGGAGGCGATTGCGCCGGTGTCGTCGAACACCACGGTGTCGATCGGTTGCAGAGACATCGGGGTGTCTCCGACGGTGAACGTGATGGTGAAGACGAACGCGGCTTCATCGCCGATGACCCGAAGGTGGGTCAGCTCTGTTCGGCGGTCCAGGTTTTCCAACGTGGCGAAGAACTCACGGATGGCCTTCCGGCCGGAGCGGACGTCGCTTCCGACGGGATCCTCCACCGTGGCATCGTCGGCGAACAGCGCGACGAGGTCATCCGCGCTGCCGGACTGAAGCAGCTCCACGTACCTCGTGATCGTGTCCGCCGCCGTGGTGTTCGCCTGTGTCGGCACGTGCCATCCCTTCCCGCGGTGAGCGTCTGATCACGCAAGTGTGATGATGACCTTGTCGGCTGCGCCTGCAGTGGAGACACAGCGCAATGCCTCGTCGAGATCGTCGAAGTCGAAGGTGTGGCTGATGATCAGCTGGTATGTCTCCCAGTTATCGACGATGTCCTCGGTCACTTCGAAGATCTCGGTGGGGTAACCCATCGACCCGACGACAGTCAGCTCGTTGCTCATCACGTTCATCAGGTCGAGGGTGACTGGTTCCTTGTGCACCGCGACCACACCGATTCTGGCGCCTCGTCGGGCGAGACCGAAAGCGGAGTTGATCGCTGCCGGAACACCAGCGGCATCGAGATATATGTCCGTTCCCGCCCGGTCGGGCCAGAGGGAATCACCTGCACCGTGCAGCTCGATCAGTCGCGTCGGCAGATCTTCGACGGCGGAGTTGATGACGGCGTCGGCGCCGACTTGCAACGCCTTGTCCAGCCGCTCGGGCAGAATATCGGCGACCGCGACATGCTTCACGCCGGCCGATTTCAACGAGATCACGATGCCCAGACCGATCGGGCCCGCGCCGAACACCAGCACCTGGTCGGTGGGAAGAGGTGCCACCTGATTGACCGCGTGCCGGGCCACCGCCATCGGCTCGTTGAGCGCAGCGACCTCGAAGGGGATGTGCTCGGGGATGACGCAGAGGCTGTGCCCGCGGACTGCGTTTCTGATCAACAGGAAGTCGGCGAGGGCGCCGGTTGACCCGCCGTTGCCGATGATGTCGTCAGGGATGGCCATGGGATTGATGACCACACGGTCGCCGGCGGCGATGTCGCGGACATTCTGGCCGACTTCGACGACCTCGCCGGCCGGTTCGTGCCCGATCGGCATGCTGCCTTGATGCGGCGGCAATCCGCCGATGGAGATGTAGAGGCTGTCTGACCCGCAGATGCCGCAGGCGCGGATCTTGACCAGCACGTCGTCAGGACCTGCCACCGGGGTGGGCACTTCCACGATTTCGGTCTTCTCGGGCGCAGTGATGATGGCGGCTCTCACGGTGATGCTTTCCTTCTCGTCGATGGCCTGGTCAGGAGTACTTACCGGTGGTACTCACAGCACGCTGTAACCGCCGTCGACGACAAGCGCGGATCCGGTGGTGTAGGACGCATTGGCACTGCACAGGTAGAGGATCGGGCTGGCAACCTCCTCTGGCGCGGCGAACCGGCCGAGCGGGATGTGATCGATCTGCTCCTGCTTGATGTCGGGCACGTAGTCCATCGGCGCGGTCATGCGGGTGGCGACGAGCCCGGGCACCACGGCGTTGACCCGGATACCGTCGCTTGCCCACTGTGCCGCGAGGTTTCGGGTGAGCGACAGTATCCCGGCCTTCGCGGACCCGTATCCGGGAACGACTGGGACGGCCCGTATCGCGGCCATCGAGGCGAACATCACCACGCTTGCGCCCCCGTCGGCGTTCGAGGCCGCGAGTGCACCGTGCAAACGTTCGGTCAACCGGAACGGTGCCAGCAGGTTGACCTCCACCGAGGCGGTGAACCCTTCTGCGGTGGATTCGTCGAGACCCCCGGGAAAGTTGGCGCCTGCGTTGTTGACCAGGATGTCCAGCTCGGTGAACGAATCGGCGAGTGCGTCGATGCCGGCCGGGTCCGTCAACGACAGTTGGCGATACTGCAGCCCCGACAAGTCGACGGCGTCGTAGTCGTCGGGTTCGGCTCTGGTCCCCGTGATGGTGACGTGCGCGCCGCTGTCCCGCAGCAGCGTTGCCGTCGCATGGCCGATGCCGCTCGTGCCGCCGGTGACCAGTGCTGTGGCGCCGGTGAAGTCGAAAGCCAAGCGGTTGGTCATGCCAGTTCCTCGATTCGTTTGCGCAGCCATGCGGCTTCCCAGAAGTTGGCGCTCTCGCGCAGCAGCGTCTCGTGTGCGGTGATCAACACCTGTGCGGCCTGCGCATTGTCGGGTTCGGCGTGGTACACGAAGTCGGCGAGTCGAATCGCTCGTACGGGTTCGCCCGCGTCCAGCAGCAATCGCGCGCGCTCGAGAACTGCGGGCGTTCCGGCGATGTCGAGCAGGTCAGATTCGGTACGGCGAGGTGACTCGGCATACAGTTCCGCGGTGGATTGGTGGTGGAACCAGCCGGCGTAGTTCTCCCAGATTGCGCGGATGTTCCAGCGGACCATGCCGTAGCCTTCGCCGACCTGGAGGTCGGGCGGGAGCATGACCTCGCGCATGAGGGTGTGGACGTCCTTGCCGGCATTCATGCCTTCCACGGTGCGGTCGTGGATGTAGCTCACGGCATCCCGGAGCCGCGTCAGCTCCCATTCGATGCGGTCTCCGCCGGTGATCGGGCCGAAGTGTCCGGTGAGAAGCGTTTCTGCTCCGAGCGCGCGTACCCGGTCGATGGATTCGATGACCGTCAGCGCATCGCGGTAGCGGTCGCCACGCATCGTGACGAGATTCGGAATGTGGCCGAAGAGTGCTCCGAAAACGTTGCCGCACAGACAGACACCCTCGTCGGGGAGCCACGCCACCAGGCTGTCGGTGGTTTCGCCACCGGGTGTGGCGTACAGCTCGAGGACGCGGCCACCCAATTCGATGACGAAGTTGTCGTCGAAGGTGATCGTCGGGGTCGGGACACTCTGTGGCGGAACCGTTCCGAATCGCGCCGACGTGAACTCGACCGCCGCCATCACCTTGTCGAGCCAGGCGAAGGACGAGTTCTGCGCGCGGAACGCCGCCAACAGGTCATTGTCGCGACGCCAGGTCTTCCAATTCGCCTGGGCGACGATCTCACTGTCCGGGTCGGTCAAGGAATCGAGGCCCCCGACGTGGTCGACATGTCCCTGCGTCAGGATGACGTAGCGAATCGGTGCGGGGTCGACGGCGTCGTAGTTGGCTCGGTGCACCGGACCTTCGAAGCCCATTCCGGTGTTCAGCACGATCCGTCCGGCGTCGGTCGTCAGCATGAACGAGTTGGACAGCCCCGGCGACATCCAGATGCCGGGGCTGACCTCTTGCGCGGGAGCGCCGGCGCCGACGATGTCGCCGGCCCCGGGGCGACTGAGATAGACGGGTTGGTAGGCGCTCACACCTCCTCCCGCACGTCGAAGCGGTCGAAGTAGAAGCCGAAACGCTCGCGAACCTGCGCCGGCGATCGTCGGAAATGTCCCTGGAGGTCGTAGCGCAGACTGCCGTGCTTGCCCCGCGGGTTGTCGTCGAGGTAGCTCTGAAAGCCGGCTTTCGCCTCTGCGGTCAGCGCGGTGCCGTTCATCGCATACAGCGTGCTCAGGATGTCCATCTCACTGCCGTTGAGGTGATGAAACGAGATGTCCATGCTCTGGTCGGGGGGAACCGAGTCCCGGTCGCGCACGCATGCTCGCAGTAGCTGCTCGATGCGGTCGATCCAGTAGTCGACGAGTCCATCCGGGTCGATCTCTTTGCGGCGGATGCGATCTCCATAGGCCAGCATGGTCACGGCAGACTGGATGACTGCGACCGGATCCCGATGTGTGAAGGCGACAGTCGCATCTGGGAAGGTATGCATCAACGGCCTGAGTTGCTCACAATGTTGTGGCGACTTCAGTACCCATTGCCGGGGGCCCCGCAGGAAAGTCAGCGCCTTCAGAACTGTCTTCAGGTAGGCGTAGTGGGCATGCTGGTTCAGCGTGAGATAGAAGTCCCGCCACCGCGGCACCCGCGCGTGCCATTCCACGACGTAGCTGGCGAAGTCCAGGTCGAGGAGTTCGACTTCCTCTTCGATCGCCTGAGGGAAGCGGTCATGCATGGCCTGGACGAGCGGTGTCATCGTCATCGCTGCTTCATGTTCGGCCATGCTGCGGGCGAACCGGGGGTCGATACCGTTGATGTCCGGGCCTTCGCCTGGGTGTGGGAAGGGTTCTTGACTTTCCCAATACGGCAATGCTCGTCGCCTGGTGTCGGCTGCGATCAGGTTCACCAGATGGGTTGTGCCCGAACGGGGAAGTCCGACAACGATGATGGGTCTATCAATCTCGATGTCGTGGATCTCGGGGTTCCGGCGAAGGAGGTCGGTGAGCAGCAACCGCTGTGAGAGCAGTCGCACGATGCGATTCCGCAGGATCAGGCGATTCAGGTTGGTGTTCCCACTGTCGGAATCTGCGGTGCTCGCATAGACATTCAAGCGCTCCCGGAAGCCGTCGTCTCCGAAGTCGGAAAGGCCGGTGTTGCCCGTTGCCTCGCGGATCAATAATTCGGGATCCAGATCGACCGTGACGCTGTCCAACTGAGTGAGAATGTTCTGTTGTTCCACCGTCAGCATCGGATTCACCAGATCATCGATGAGCAACGCGCCTGCCGGCATGGATCCCTCCGGGGATAGAAAGTGTCGAATATTCGTTATAGGCTCCGAATATATGAACACCAACGTAGATCTGGACACGCCCCGCGGTCAAGAGCCGTCGCCGCCGACGCGACGCGTAGTCGACGTCGTGGAACTGTTGGCCGAGCATGTCGGAACCCCGTTGTCACTGGCCGAAATATGCCGTCAACTGCGGATCAGTAGATCGACAGGGCACGCCATCATGGCCACGTTGTGCGCCTGCGATTGGGCGACGCGTGACCCACTGAATGGGACATTCTCGATCGGTACCGGCTTTCCGAGGATTCAAATGTCGTCCCTACCAGTCACTTCCAAGCTTCGTGGCCCGCTGCGTGAGTTGTGCGGGGAACTGGATATGGCCGCGTGTATCTCCGAGGTACGGGGCCGTCACATCGCCGTCATCGATTCGGCGAGTCCCGACGAGATACGTCCGCACGTTCAAGCCGGCCAGCGGCTGCCCTTTGTCGCACCGTTCGGACGCGAGTTCATAGCATGGGCGCCGCCGGCCGCTATCACGCAGTGGATGGAAGGGGCCGGACCCGTCAACGACGTGTATCGTGCGCGAATGCCGAAGGTCCTCAAGGAAATTCAGGACCGCGGATATGGCATCGAACGGCTCAGCGATCCATTGCTGAAGGTTTATGCGGCGTTACTCGCGGTGGAGGACGGCGGCGAGCCCGGCCCGGTAGCCGTGAGGCTGGCGGGTGCCGTCGGCGATCTGACGGTCGTCGACTTTCTTCCTGGCGAGTTCGCGACCATCGGACAGTTTCCCCTCGCCACGATCTCGGCACCCGTTTTCGACCACACCGGCAAGGTCATGCTCACGGTGTCGGCGCAGCCATACAGGGAGCTGCCCCCCGAGGGGGTGAGGGCCATCGGCGACCGAGTGTGCGAGTTCGCTCGACGTGTTGAATCGATCATCGGAGGTGACAGGACATCTGCGGTCGGTGAGCCGTCCGGTCGGCAGACCTGACCGCGCGGGTCGGAGCATCGACTGGCCCCGAGTTCCCTACGGACTCCGGGGCCAGTGTGTCCGATGCGACGTCAACTGAGCTGAAAGGCGCTCAGCGGAGCTTCTTCCGGGTAGATGGCCGGGCCGCCGAGGTCGTAGCCGGCGTTGAGCGCACCGATGAAGGCGGCGTCGTGCAGGGGAGCGCTCGGAATGTCGAGCTTGATGCCCTTCTTGCTCAGATCGTCGACCATCATGTCGATGGCCTTGTCGATCGTCAGGTCATCGGAATGGTCCATGTTCTTCTTGAGCTCGTCGTAGTCCTCGAACACCTCGGCAGACCAATGAACGAGGAACCGCAGCTCGTCAGTGTGGTGCCGGGCGATCACCGTGTCATCGTTGCGCAGCACCCAGTGCTCGCTCGACTCCGGGTCACCGGCGAAGACGGTGTGGAAGTCCAGACCGGCCGGGACCTGCTGATCCAGAGGACCGTTGGCCTCACCACGATGCACCAGCATCTCGTTCTGCACCACGACACCGCGGTTGTACACCGGGGGCACAATCCGACGAGGCTCCTTGAGCGGCCCGTCGGGCCAGTAGGTGAAACCGCTACCGGGGTCGTGCGAGAACCACGTGATCACCTGTGCCATCTTGATGAGGTAATCCTGGAACAGGCCGGACTTGCCCATCACGCTCGGCAACCACGTCGGCGCATTCTCGTACCGCACACCGCGGAAGCTGGGGGAGTCCAGGTGGCCCGGGTCGCGGTTGGCGCAGGGGCCGTTGATGTTGAAGAGCATCATCTGCGGTTTGGCGTACTCGGCGCCCCAGTACGACTTGGCCTGCTCCAAGAACTGGGCGTTGTAGAAGCAGTCGTGCAGCTCCGGGTAGAGCACGGTGCCGTAGTTGGCCAGGAACCCGCGGAAGGTCGGGGTGAGGAACAGGTCCAGCGTCGGGGTGAACCCCTCGGGGAACTTTCCGCTCATCGTCGCAATCAGTTCCTCGGGTGACGAGAAGTGCTGCGCGATGATCAGATTCCACGGCGCGTTCTCGCGTACCACATTCAGCAGCCGGTCCCGCTGGTCCTCGGTGTACACATTGTCGACCTCGCGGGGCGGCGATGCGGGCCGCAGAATGTCGGACAGCTCCATCCGCCGCTCGTCGGTGAGCATCACAGGCACTCCTTCTTGATAGATCCGGCGAACTACACGCCGTTGCTGTGCCCAATTGTGGGCGGCATCAGCGATGCTCGAACCCGCAGTGTCCGGCCATCGGGACGTTGGTCAGCCTTGTCTTCGCTGCGTTGCAGGGGCGGCGAGTAACGGGTTGGCGAACTTCGCGCGCAACAGTGCGCCGGTCTCGGCCATCGCCAGCCGACCGCGGGCGGTGGCCTCCGACCGCATCAGGAAACCGTGATAGATACCCGGGTACCGGGTGAGAGTGGTCTGCACACCGGCTTCGCGCAGCCGACCGGCATAGCGTTCACCCCAGTCGTAGATGGGATCGAGTTCGGCGGTGACCACGATTGCCTGCGGCAGGCCGGTCAGATCGGTCGCATAGGCCGGTACCCGCCGGATATCGTGCGGTGGCCCCGCGCCCATATCGGCGAGCTCGTGCAGATAGACGATGTCATCGTGCACCAGCATGGGTGCATCGTGGTTGTTCACCACCGACGGCGCGGCCATATCGCGGTCTACGCCCGGATACAGCAGCACCTGGGCGAACAGCCGAGGTCCGCCCCCACCGCGCGCCGCCAGCGCGACCGCGGCGGCGACACCGCCGCCGGCACTGTCGCCGCAGATGACGATCTTGTCGTGATCGAGTTCCAAAGAGTCATGCTCAGCGGCAACCCAGTTGATGACAGACAAGGCATCATCGAACTGTGCGGGCGGCGGGTTCTCCGGAGCCAGCCGGTAGTCGACGGCGACGACGGCGGCCCCGCTGGCCGCCGCCAGCGCCCGCGCCATCGGCTCGAACGAATGGTTCGAACCCATCACCAGGCCGCCGCCGTGGAGATGAACGATCACCGGCTGCGGGTCGGCAGCGGCGACCGGGCGGTAGATCCGTACCGGGATCGGGCCACCCGGCCCGGTCACCTCGGTATCGGAGATGTCGGCCATCTCCGGTATGTCCTCCGGTGGCGGGGCGGATTCGAGGGAGTCACGGACCGCTTGCAGTCCACGCTTCCGAATCGGCGTCGGCGGTCCGAAGGCCGCGACACGGGCCGCAGCGTCGGGGTCGAGCGTGGGTCGGTACGGAGTGGGCATCTGGCGCGGGCTCAGTGCTGGGCCGGATCGAAGCGACGCGTGGTGCGCAGCTTCGGGGCGGTCAGCGTGGTCAAGGTGTGGGCACGCTCGGCCATCGCCGATCCGACGTATTCGGGTTGGGTCAGCAGATAGAACGCATCCTGTGCGGACTGCTCGAAGACCACCTCGGCCGCCTCGTCGGGATCCATTGCCGCAGCTTTGATGTCGAGCATCGCTGCGCGCTGGGACTCGGCCGCCGCGACCGCGGTGCCCGCCGCGGCGGAGTCCACCCCGCCGGCGGCTTCGAAGATGTTCGACTTCACCGCGCCCGGCAGCACCGCCTGCACGCGGATGAAGTCGCTGTGCCCGGCCAACTCCACCTCCAGTCGCAGGCACTCGGTGAGCGCCAGCACCGCGTGCTTGCTCACGATGTAGGGCGCCTGCAACGGGACGGCGGCGACCCCGCCGATGGAGGACAGGTTCCACACCCAGGCGGGGGTGGCGGCGCCGATCATCTTGGGCAGGAACGCCCGCACACCGTGGAACACCCCGCTGACATTGATCTCCATCACCCGATTCCAATTGGCTACCGGGGTGTCCCACAGGTAACCGAATTGTTCGATGCCGGCGTTGTTCACCAGCAGTCGCACCGGGCCGATATCGCAATAGACCTGTTCGGCCAACTGGACCATCGCCTCGGCGTCGCGTACATCGCACACCGTGACGTGTGCCGTCCCGCCGTCGGCGACCAACTCGTCACGCAACGCCGTGGCCGCGGTCTCGTCGACGTCGACCAGCACGACGGACATGCCGAGACGGTGGGCGTGTCGTGCCAGCCCGGCGCCGATACCGGCGCCGGCCCCGGTGATGACGGCCAGGCCGCCGCCGAAGATGTCGCGTGCGTCAGCAGCCACGATCAGGCGTTCGTGGCGGCGAGCTTGGCCCGGTGCTCGGCGAACGGGATCGAATCCTCGGCATCGAGCACGACCGTCATCGAGCTGAGCACCAACGCGTCACCAACTCGGCGAACGGCGACATCCACGACGCCGGAGGACACGTCGAACGGCACGTTGTTGGTGACCTGGTTGACGTAAAGGTAGAACCGCACCAGGGTCGCCCCGCCGTCGGTGCCGGTGCGGAAGATGTTGGTGGCGTGATGCCGTAGCGGGTACGGGTTCTCGTCGCGGTGCTGGGTCAGCCAGGCGAGCACCTCGGAGCCGCCGTTGAGTTCGGCGGCCAGCAGTTCCTCGAACGGGCACTGCCCGGAATCGGACCGGCTCAGGTACTGCATATCGTCGGCGATGTAGGTGGCGAGCACATCGAACCGGCCCTGGTCGTAGTGGTACCAGAAACTGGCGATGAACTCGTGAATCTCCGGCAGCGTGATCTGGGGGGTCATGCCATGGAGTCAACCGTTGCCGGGTGAGCGCTGACACGGTCGTGCCCGGTCAGTGGAACACCGAACAGTCTCGGCTCAGTCAGCGATCAGCGGCCAGAGTCCCGCGGTGCCGGCAGCGACGGCAGCCCTGGTCACCGCCTCGTCCCAGTGGGCCACCGAACCGTACTCCGAACGCCACGCCAGTGCCGCCCTGGTGTATTCGTGCAGCCGGTGTTCGACGGTGGTGCCGATGGCGCCGTGCGCCTGATGGGCGTTGCGCACCACCACCGACGCGGCATGCCCGGCGCAGGATCGTGCCACCGCGACCAGGAATCCGAGATTGGCCGCCGTCCAGCGGCTGGTGATCGCGACGTTGAGGGCGGCGTCGGTGGCCGCTCGCGCCAACGCCGCCTCGGCGGCGATATCGGCGACCATGTGCTGGATCGCCTGGAACTTCGACAGCGACCGCCCGAACTGCACCCGCGAGCAGGTGTGCTCGATGGTGAGCTCGAGCGCGGCGTCCAGCGCAGCGCAGACCTGGATCGCGCGCACAAGAGCGGATTTCAACCGCAACTGCTCGACAAGCGCGTCATCGATGGCACGGCTGTCGGCCTGCAGCACCGCGATATCGACTGTGACGGTGTCGCGCGGCTCGCCGATCATGTTGGTCGCGGCGGTGATGGTCAGCGCCGCCGCGTCGACATCGGCGACGCGGTGCCCGTGCCCGTCACCGACGGGAAAGATTATGACAACGCGGCCGGCGGCCTGCGCCCACGGCACCCCCGTCGCGGTGCCGGCCGCGTCGAGCACGCAGACCGTGCGCAGCGTGTCGTCGACGGGCAGTCCGGCCGCCGCGAGCAGCGAGCAGGCCAACAGGTCGTGTTCGGCGAGCGGTACGCGCACCCCGTGGCGGGCGGCCGCGGCGAGCAGCTCGGCGGCCTCCGCCCAGCCGGCGCCGCTGCCGCCGTGATCCGACGATCCGGTCAGTCGAACCAGACCCAGTTCGCCGAGGGTGGACCACAATTCAGTGTCGAGACCCACCGCGCCGGGGGCACCATGGTCCTTGCGGTGCGCCGCGAACACCGCATCCATCATCTCGATCAGATCGGGGTCGACGGTGTCGGTCCCGATACTGACCTCGCTGCTGATCTCAGAGCCGGGTTCCGAGACAGTCATCGCATCCCCAATTCACGCGCGATCACACCGCGCAATACCTCGGTCGTTCCGCCACGCAGGGTGAAGCCGGGTCGCTGGTCGACCGCGACGGCCACCAGTTCACGCAGCCGCGGGTCGACGGCCGTGTCGTCGCCCACGCGCAGATCGGCGAAATCGGCGATGTCACCCTCGGTGGAGGTGCCCAGCAGTTTGACCACTGCGGCGGCTACGTCGGCGGGTTCGTGACGTTCCAGTGCCCCGGCCACCGCGGTCGACATCTGATGCAGCCCGGCCACCCGCGCCACCAGCCGGCCCAATTCCGCATCGGGCGAGATATTCTGCTGCACAATGTTTTCGGTGACAGCGCTCAGTGCGGGAAACGTGGACAACACACGTTCGGGTCCGCTGCGCTCGAAGGCCAGCTCCGAGGTGACCTGTCGCCACCCGTCGCCGATCTCACCGAACACCATGTCCTCGGCGACGAAAGCCTCATCGAGGATCACCTCGTTGAAGTGGTGCCCACCGTTCATCGAGACGATGGGGCGCACCTGCACACCGGGTCCGTCGAAGCGAACAATGAACTGACTCAAGCCGGCGTGCCGGTGGGCGGGGTCGACGGGGGCGGTGCGGGCCAGCACGATGAAGGCATGTCCGCGATGGGCCCCCGACGTCCACACCTTGGTGCCTGACAGCGACCAGCCGCCGTCGACGCGGGTGGCCTTGGTGCGCACGCTGGCCAGGTCGGATCCCGAGTCCGGTTCGCTCATCCCGATACCGAAGAAGCATTCGCCCGCAGCGATTTTCGGGAGGAACTCCCGTTTCTGGGCCTCAGTACCGTCCTTGAGGAGCGCAGGCACGATCTGGCGGTCGGCGATCCAGTGCGCGGCCACCGGGGCGCCGGCGGCCAGCAGCTCCTCGGTGACGGCGAACCGTTCGATGTGCGAACGGCCATGGCCGCCATATTCTTCGGGGGCGGTCATGCCGAGGTAGCCGCGCGCGGCCAGCGCAGTGGTGAAGGCTTCGTCCCAGCCGCACAACCAGGCGTCGACCGAGGGGATGAAGGTCCCGGCGGCCAGTTGCTCGGCCAGGAAGTCGCGGACCTCGGCCCGCAGCGCCGCGGTATCGGCGAGGTCGGTGGTTGCCGGCGGGACCAGTCGTGATCGGGCCATCAGACAGTCCGCCAGCGTGCGATGCGCTGCTGATGTTCGGTGTCGGCGTGCGCCAGCGGCTGCATGGCGGCGGCCATCGCCAACGTGGACTCCAGCGAGCCGGTGCGGGATTCCTGCAGCAGCCGCTTGGCCATCCGCAGCGAATGCGGCGGATTCTTGGCGATGCGGTCGGCGAGCTCGTTGGCGGCGGTCAGCAGATCGTTATGGGTGACAACGCGACTCACCATGCCCCAGTCCAGCGCGGTGACGGCGTCGATGCGGTCACCGGTGAAGGTCAGCTCGGCCGCCCGCTCATAACCGATGGCGCGCTGCAGGAACCAACTGCCGCCGTCGCCCGGGATCAGGCCCAGTTGCACGAAACTCTCAGCGAACGAGGCGCGTTCGGAGGCGACCCGGATATCGCACATCATCGCCAGATCGCAGCCCGCACCGATGGCGGCACCGTTGACGGCGGCGATCAGCGGGACCTCGAGCCGGCCCAGCGCACGCGGGATGCGCTGGATTCCGTCGACGTAGGCGTACCGCTGCTCGATCGGCGCGAGACCGAACATGCCCTGGCCGTCGGCCATCTCCTTGACATTGCCGCCCGCGGAGAAGATTCTGCCCTCCGCGGTGAGGATGACGGCGCGCAGTCCGGTGTCGGCGTTGGCCTGCTCGGCCGCGGCCTCGAACGCCGCGATGACGTCTTTGCCGGTGATCGCGTTGCCCTGCTCGGGGCGATTGATGGTCCAGGTCTGCACCGAACCGGTGGTGGTGATGCGGAGCGGCTCGGTGGCTATCGACATGACGGGTCTCCAGGCTTTCGAGGGGACGGGTTCACGGCAGCTGCAGCGATTTGATCTGCAGGAATTCCTCGAACCCGATCCGGCCGAGTTCGCGGCCGATGCCGGACTTCTTGTAGCCGCCGAACGGTGCGGCGGGGTTGTACTTGCCGCCGTTGATGTCCAGCTGACCGGTCTGAACCTGCCGGGCGAACGCCACCGCGGTGTCCTCATCGGTTGCCCAGACGGCACCGGACAGCCCGTACGGCGTGCCGTTGGCGATCTCCAGCGCCTCATCGGTGTCGCCGAACGGGATGACGGCCAGCACCGGGCCGAACACTTCCTCCTGGCCCAGTTCGGATTCCGGGTCGACGTCGGCGAACACCGTCGGAGCCACGTAGTAACCCACGTCGCGAATCTTCTGTGCGCCGCCGGTCAGCAGTCGGGCGCCCTCGCCGGGCGCGCGTTCGATGAAGCCGAGCACGGTCTGCTGCTGCGCTGCCGAGGCCGACGGGCCCAATCGGGTGCCCGGATCGGTCGGATCGCCCACCGTGTACTTGGCGACGGCCGATTCGACGATCTCGAGCGCCTCGGCGTAGCGCGATTGCGGCACCAGCATGCGGGTCCAGGCCATGCAGGTCTGGCCGCCGTTGAGGAACGCGTTGCCGACACCGACCTTCACCGCGGTCGTCAGGTCGGCGCCGTCGAGGATGACGTTGGCGGACTTGCCGCCCAATTCCAGGGCCACCTTCTTGATGGTCTTGCCGGCCAATTCACCCACCCGGCTGCCGACACCGGTGGAACCGGTGAACGAGACGAAGTCGACGTCTGCGTGCTCGGAGAGCCGCTCACCGATGACACGGCCGGCGCCGGACACCAGGTTCACCACGCCAGGGGGCAGGCCGGAATCGTGCAGCGACTCGACGAACTCGAACACCGACAGCGGGGCCTCGTTGCTGGGCTTGAGCACCACCGTGCAACCCGCCGCGATCGCCGGGATCACCTTAGCCACCACCTGGTACAGCGGGTAGTTCCAGGGTGTGATGGCCGCGACCACGCCGTAGGGCTCGCGGGTGACCAGCGAGTTGCCGATGCGCTCTTCGAACTCGAAAGTCGCCAGCGCGTCGGCGAATCCGCGTGCCACTGCCAGTGGCACCTGGGTCTGCACGGACTGCGCGATGCGGATCGGCGCACCCATCTCGGAGGTGATGGTCTCGGCGATGTCGGGCAGCCGCTTCTCCATGGAGGTGATCACCGCGTCGAGGCGTTCGCGTCGCTCGGCGACGCCGATGTTCGGATCGAAGGCCTTACGGGCGGCGGCGACGGCGGCATCGACATCGGCGTCGGTGCCGCTGGGCACCACGCCGAGCACCCGCTCGGTGGCCGGGTTGATCACCTCGATGGCATCGGTCCCGGTGGGGGCGACCCATTCACCGTCGATGTAGAGCTCGGTGCGGTGGTAGTCGTGGTTGCTCATCAATCGATCTCCGGGATTCGCTGTCTGGGCACGTGGCGTATCAGGGCAGGATGCTGGCGCGGACGTCCCGCTTGTCTTCGGCTGCGGCGAACGCATCGTTGATGTCGTCGAGGGAGTAGCAGGCCGCCGCCAGCCGTTCGAAGGGCAGCTCGTCCTGATAAGCCGCCAGGAAGTCCAGCGCACGGGACAGCACCGCCGGGTCGTACAGCGACACCCCGACCATCGTCTTGTTGCCGAACACGAAACGCGACGGGTCGAACTCGAAGGTCTTGCCGATGTTGATGTTGCCGATTTCGACGTACCGGCCGAACTGCCCGAGCAGTTTGAGACCCTCGTCGATGGCCGAGGGATGCCCGACCACCTCGACCACCACGTCGGCGCCCTGCCCGTCGGTGAGCGCGCGGACGATCTTGGCCCGTTCCTTCTCGGTGGTGACCTCGGTGATGTCGATGACCGCGTCGGCGCCGAACGCCGTGGCCAGTTCGAGACGCTCGGGAACGCCATCGATCACGATGACCTTCGCCGCGCCGCGGGCCTTGGCCACCGCCGCCGCGTACAACCCGAGTGCGCCGGCGCCCTGCACCACGACGTACTCACCGAGCTGCTGGTCGATCCGCTCCAGGCCGTACATCACCTGCGACAGTGCGCAGTTCGCACCGGCGGCGACGGCATCGGACACCGAGTCGGGGACGGTGTAGACCACCGCACCGGCGGGCAACACGAAGTAGTCCCCGTATCCGCCGACGAAGTAGGGTGGCTCATCGGCGCGGCCCAGCATGGCCATCTTCAGGTTCAGGCAGGCGTTGCGACGCCCGGCCAGGCAGTTGCGGCAGGTGTGGCAGCAGAAGAAGTAGGGGAACACCACCCGCGTTCCGCTCGCCAGCGGTTTGCCGTTGGAGTCGGCGTTCACACCGTCACCCAGAGCCGCGACGACACCGACCATCTCGTGACCCAGCACGGTGGGCAGCTGCCCGCCGAGGCCGCGGGTGGCGAAGGTGCCGTGCCAGGCGTGCACGTCCGAGCCGCAGATGTTGGCCCGGGTGACCCTGATCAGAATCTCGCCGGGGTTGATGTCGGGCAGTGTGACCGTCTCGATCGCGAACGGTTTGCCGGGCTCGTCGAAACGGGCGATGCGGCCCGTGAACGGGGCTGAACTCACGGGCTTGTATCCCCTCGGTCATCGTCGTCATCGGCACGCAAGGCCGGCGCGGATCGGGCGGCATCGACGTCTACGCGCACGGTAGCGAGGCAGGCACCCACTCGGATGTGCCGATCCCGCCCAGCGGGCAACAATCGGTGCGCTCCGCTGTTACCCCAACGAAAGGGGAATCGAGTTGAATGCGCGGGCCCAGACGGACGTGATCCGTTCGGGTTCATCGGCCAATTCACAGGCGGGGAAGCGTTGGAACCACTCAGTGAAGGCCAGCCGTGCCTCCAGGCGGGCCAACCCGGATCCCATGCAGAAGTGAACGCCGTGCCCGAACGAGGCGTGACGTTGTACCGGTCGCGTCACATCGAATCGCTCCGGATCCGGATACTCACGGTCGTCGTGGTTGGCCGCACCCCACACCAACATCACCCGGGCACCCGCCGGGATCAGGACACCGTGCAGGCTCACGTCGCGGGTGGCCGTCCGAGGCAATGCCTGAGTGGGCGCTTCGATCCGGAGCATCTCCTCGATGGCCGATGGCCACAGTGAAGGGTCCTTCAGCACCAGATCGCGCTGCTCGGGGTGCCGCAGCAGAAGTACGGTGCCCGAACCGATCAGGCTCGCCGTCGTGTCGTTGCCGCCCAGAACCAGCAGCAGGCAGAATCCAAGCAGCTCTTGGTCGTTAAGCCGTTCACCGTCGATCTCGGCGTCCAGCAGCGCGGTCATCAGATCTTCGCGCGGGCTGCGGCGTCGCTCCTGTAGCAATTCGGCGAACATGGCGTAGATGTTCATCGCGGCTTCGAGAGGTTCGCCGGTGTCTGCCGGGCCGATGAACGCCTCGGTCCACCTGCGCATCGGCTCGGGGTACTGGTCGTCGAGCCCGATCATGCCACCGACCACGACGCTGGGAATCACCGCGGCGTAGTCATGCTGGAATTCGCAGTTGTCATCGGCGCCGATGCCGTCGAGCAGGCGCCCGATGCACTTGCGCATATCGTCTTCCATGGCGGCCACCCGTCGCGCGGTGAAGGCCCGGGAGACGAGTTTGCGTAGCGCCGCGTGCCGGGGTGGGTCGATGTAAATGAGTTGGGGCAGCAGATCGTTCGCTTCGGCGACCTGACTGGAGAACGTCGCGTGGTCGGCAGACGCGGCCCAGACATCGGAAAATCGGGTGAGTGCGTAGAACTGGCCGTGCGGGTCCTGGTACACCGGATGGTCGTCTCGCATGTTGCGGTAGACATCCCACAGTTGGGTCTGAAACTCGGGCACGGAGGGGTCATAGAGAAGTCGGGAGCCGGTCATGTCTCCACCTTCGGATAGATGCCCGGATCGGTGAACGGCTTTGTCCCGGTGGGCATGCAGCGCAGCCTAGGTTGTGCCGATTCACGCGCCCACCAGTCCGCCCGCTGACCGGGAATGTCACACGCTGGCAGGTGTTACGCGGGTACGGGGCGGTGTGCACCTCGATAGGCGGATCCGCAGGTGGGCGCCAAAGGTGATCCATTGTGCCGTGTGCTCGTCAGTACCGTGTGATGGACAATCACACATTTGATTTCGACGACCTGGAGGACCGCTACGGGTGCCCACACCCAGGGAGCCCCCAACGAGGTCGTCATCACCCTCGGTTGTCAAACTGGTCACGTAGCACGCGTTTGAGCAACTTGCCGCTGGGATTCTTGGGCAGTGCATCCACGAAGAACACCTGTTTGGGCGTCTTGAATCCGGCCAGAAGTGTGCGGCAGTGGGTCACCACATCGTCCTCGGTGAGCTCACTGCCGTCACGGGGGACCACCGCGGCCACCACGGCCTCCACCCACGTCGGATGCGGCACACCGAACACGGCCACCTCCTCCACACCGGAGTGTCGGTAGATGGCCTCTTCGACCTCGCGGCTGGCCACATTCTCTCCGCCGGTCTTGATCATGTCCTTCTTGCGATCCACCACGTGCAGCAGGCCGTGCTCGTCGTAGTAGCCGAGGTCCCCGGAATGGAACCACCCGCCCCGGAACGAGTCAGCGGTCTTGGCCGGATCATCGAGGTAGCCGAGCATCAGATGTGGGCTGCGGTGCACGATCTCGCCGACCATACCGGGTTCGACCGGTGCATTGTCGTCGTCGAGGATGGCGGTCTCCACATTGATGACCGGCCGACCCGCGGAGCCGGCATGCGCGTCCTGCTCATCGGGCCCCAAGGCTGAGGCCAGCGGCGCCATCTCGGTCTGACCGTAGAAATTCCACAGCCGCAGATTCGGCAGCCGCTCGCGCATCTCGGCCAGGATCTCCACCGGCATGGCGGAGGCACCGTAATAGCCCTTGCGCAGGCTGGACAGGTCCACCTGGTCGAACACCGGCGACCGCAGCAGGGAGATCCACACCGTCGGCGGCGCGAAGTAGTTTGTCACCCCGTACTTTTCGATGGTGCGCAGCACCAGCTCGGGGTCGGCTGTGGGCAGGATGATGCTGGTGGCGCCGAGGTAGATGTCGGTGATCAGGAAGTTGTCGAGCTGCGCGCAGTGGTACAGCGGCAGCGAGTGGATCTCCACATCGGCGCCTTCCATCGAGCCGGCGATGATCGAGCTGATGTAGTTGCCCATCAGGCTGCGCGTCGAGTGCATGGCGCCCTTGGGGTGCGACTCGGTGCCGCTGGTGTACATCAGGCGGATCATCTGGTCGTCATCGATGTGCGGGCTCGGGGCGACCGAATCGGTCTGGAGCCACTGATCGAAGTCCGACCAGCCCGTGGGCAGTGTCTGCCCGGGCAGCACCAGCGCGGCCGTCGCCGCAGCGGTCCCGCTCGCGCGCATCGCCGCCTCGGCGGTCGGGGTCAGGTCGGCCTCGACCAGGAACCCGGTCACCTTGCTGTGTGCAAGGATGAAGGAGATCTCCTCGGCGGTGAGCATGAAGTTGATCGGGACCAGCACCACGCCGGCGCGCGCCGTGGCGAATGCCAGCACCGCGTATTGCCAGCAGTTGTGAGCCAGCACTGCAACCCGATCACCGACACCGAATCCGTTGTCTCCCAGCGCAGCCGTCGCCCTGTCGACGAGCCGCTCGAACTCGGCGAAGGTCAGGCTGACGTCACCGTCGATGATCGCGGTCTTGGTGGGCTGTCTGCGGGCCGACCGCCGCGGGATATCGCCGAGGGCGTGGCTTCGGGCCGAGGCGAGAACGGCCTGCAGATCATCCATGACCGGACTGTAGGGGCCGCCGGACCGGTGTGATCGCGCGACGTCCCGCTCAGTAGAAAACGCCGGCTCGTACGAGCCCTGACGCTCACATACTCGATCCAGGACAAGGAGGATCGATGACGATGGCTGTGACCGTGGCAGCAGACCCGAAGTCACTGGACGCCCAGGAACTGCAGGCCCATCTCGCGAAGGCCGATGCCGGCATCTTGGTGGCGGTGTTGGCGCAGTTGACCGGTGACGCGAATGTCGTGGAGCGGTATACGAGCAAGATCTCGTTCACGCCGGATCCGCCCGAGCAGACGGGCAGCACCGATCCGCAGACCCATGCCGAACTGGTCGAGGCGGTGGTGGCTGCGCTGGGAACCCCGCGCCCGGCGAATGCGGTGCCGTTCGACGATCCGGAGCTGTTCGCCGCCGTCGCGCCGCTGGCGCTGGGCGCCGAGGTGGGACCCGAGTATGTCGGTCTGCTGTTGGAGCAGGGCGGTTTTCATCCCTCCCAGCCGGTGCTGCCGCGGACCGCGACGCTGCCCACCGGTTTCAAGGTCGTGATCATCGGGGCGGGCATCGCCGGCATGGCCGCGGCGCTCGAGTGCGCCGACGCCGGTATCGACTATGAGATCTTCGACCGTAACGACGAGGTGGGCGGCACCTGGTACACCGCCGTATACCCGGGCATCGGGGTGGACACCCCATCGGCCTACTACTCGCTGTCGCGCGATATCAACGGCGACTGGTCGAGCTACTATCCGCAGGGCCCCGAGTACCAGCGCTACCTCCAGTCGGTCGCCGACAAGAACGGGCTGCGTGAGCACACCCGATTCAGTACCGAGGTGACCGCGTTGCGCTGGGTCGCCGACCGCAAGATGTGGGAGGTACACGCCATCGGCGTCGACGGCGCCGTCGACGTCTCCTACGCGAATGTCGTTGTTCCCGCAGTGGGTTACTTGAATCGACCGCGCTGGCCCGAGCTGCCCGGCAAAGAGACCTTCGCCGGGGTGAGCATCCACTCGGCCGAGTGGGATCCGGAGTTGTCGCTACGCGGCAGGAGGGTGGCGATCATCGGTGCCGGCTGCACCGCGGTGCAGATCGTGGACGCCTCGGTCGACGAGGTCGAGCACCTGACGGTCTTTCAGCGTCAGCCGCACTGGGTCGCGCCGCGCAAGCGTCTGACCGACGACGTTCCCGAACACCGCCGCTGGCTCAATGCCCATGTGCCGTTTTACGCCAACTGGAACCGGCTGAAGTCTTTCTGGGGCACTGCTGACAACAACTATCCAGTCATCGTGCGCGACCCTGAATGGGCCGCCGACCACCTGTCCATCTCGCCGGCCAATGACGTTCTGTTGCAGATGTGCCTGGAATACATCGACCGCACCTTCGGCGCCGGTTCGGAACTGGCGAAGAAGGTGACACCGGACTTCGCGCCGTACGGCAAGCGCATCATCCGCGATCCGGGCGGCTATTACGCGGCGCTGACGCGCGACCACGTCGACGTCGAGGCCAGCGAGCCCGCACGTGTGAACGAGCGCGGCATCGTCACCCAGGACGGCCGCCAGATCGACCTGGACGTCATCATCTACGCCACCGGTTACCACCTGGACTTCCTGTCCACGGTGGACATCGTCGGCCGTGACGGGGTCAAACTGGCCGACGTCTGGGGTGACAGCCCCAGCGCCTACCGCGGTGGCCTCGTGCCGGGATTCCCGAACATGTTCATCTCCTCTGCCCCCAACTACAGCCCGGGCCACGGCGCCGGCCACAACTTCGGTGTCGAGGTCATGGTGCACTACGTGATGGAGTGCCTACAGCTGATGGCCGAACGGGGTGCCCAGACCCTGGAGGTCACGCGGGAGGCGTTCGAAACCTATGTGCGCTCCATCGATGACGCGATGGCGCAGACGGTGTGGTGCCACACCCCGACCGCGCACACCTACTATCGGTCCGGCGGTGGCCGGATCGTCACGGCGTTCCCGTTCCGCCTGATCGAGGTGTGGCAAAGTCATCGCGTCCCCAACGAAGAGGATCTCGTCGTCCAGTGAGTGGAATTCTCTGCGGTAGAACGGCATTGGTGACCGGTAGCAGCCGGGGCATCGGGCGCGCCATCGCCCAGCGGCTGGCCGCGGAGGGCGCGACCGTGGCGGTGACCGCGCGGTCGCATCGACCATCGGCGTCGACCAGAGCCGGCACCACGGCCGAGCTGCCCGGAACCATCGGTGAGACCATCGCGTTGATCGAGGCCGCCGGCGGCACGGCGTTCGGCATCGCTTGTGATCTGGAGGACGCCGACCAACGGGCGCGCCTGGTTGATCAAGTGGTCGAGCGCACCGGACGGCTGGACATCCTGGTGAACAATGCCGGATACGCCGACTACTCGATCATCGAAGACATGCCGATGGCGACCTTCGAACGGACCGTGGAGCACTATGTCCGCACCCCGTTCGTGTTGACCCAGCAGGCCGTTCCGCACATGCGCACGCAGGGTGCCGGCTGGATCGTCAACATCGGCTCGGTCACCGGACTGGCGCCCGCGCGGCCCTACCGGGAGTACAACAAGAGCTCCGGCGACGTCATCTACGCCGCGATGAAGGCGGCGCTACACCGCTTCACCCAGGGTGTCGCCGCCGAGTTGCTCGACTCGAACATCGCGGTCAACGTGGTCGGACCGTCCAGCGCCGTGCGCACGCCCGGTGCGGCCAGCCTGATACCGGACACCTTCCCGACCGAACCCGTCGAGTACCTGGCCGAGACGGTGCTGGCGATGTGTCACTTACCGGCGGCTGAGCGCACCGGTCTGGTCGCGTTCAGCCTGCACTACCCGTGGTCGAAGAAGTTGACGGTGCACAGCCTCGACGGCGCTACGGAGCTACCTCCGCTGGAGCCGCCGGCCGCCGCGAACCCGAACATCCTGCCGCAGGGGCTCTGAGCCCCGCGGCTCGGGCCGTCAGCGCAGCACGTGACCATGGTCGGTGCAGAAGCTGTGGCAGACCCGTTCACGGACAAGCGCACTCGGGCATTCAGGATCGAACCACTGGTCGACCACCGCCCAGTGGATCGGGTGCATCAGGTAGGCGCCCATGATGCCGTCGGCATCGCTGAACTCCTGCTCGAAGACGTGGGTCCAGGCGTTCCCGACGGTTTGCTCGGGCCGGCTGAGCTGCCACGCGCTGATGGTGGACACGTACCCGGGCAACAGCCGAAGGTCGGCCTCGAAGCGGGCCATCGTGTCGGGATCGGTGCCGTCGGCGACCCGCAACAGCAGTGCGCGGTAGACACTGCCGGTCGGGCGGCCCACGATGCCGGTAGGTGAGCCGTGATAGTCCGCACCATTGATGCGAGTGACCGCGGGGTCGGCCAGTACGGCCTCGACGTCCGGGGCCGCCCCAGCCCAGAGGGCGCGGTCGGCAAATCGCAGGTGCAGCAGAAGATCACCGCCGTTGCGGCTGCCGGCCAGGGTAGGGGAGACCAGCGACCGGTCGGCACCGCTGCGCCGCGCTGCGTCGGTGAGCGCGTCCCGGATACGTTCGCGGTCGGCCTCTGCGACGTCGATGAGCCGGGTGACATTAAACATCGCAGAGCATTTCGACGTCATCGTATGCGGCCGCCGCACTGCGCTCCCGTTTCACGACGAGGTCGTCGACGCTGGCCCACCAGGCACCGAGAGCGGGGTCGGGCCTGCCCTTCCAGGTCATCTCCCACCACGCCTGCGCGCTGGGCAAGGTCCAGGTGGCGGTGACCGTGTTGGGCTGCGTGTCATACCAGATAGGAGGGGACACAAGCACATTGACCAGTGTCATGCCGCGTTCGCGGGCGCCCGGGGCGTACCCGGACAGATAACTGTCGATGAACCGCCGGGCGCATCCGGGCCGGGTGATCACCCGGTCGATGACGAAGACCGCACCATCTGCCATGACAGCGACAATAGGGACGAGGCAGTAGCCGGTGCGGCGCCAATCCCGGCCATCGGGAGTAACCGTTGACGGCGGTGGTCCCCGAGTCGACGGTATTCAGATGACCGATCGCAGGCCAGATCCATTCAGTCCGGTGCAACTCGGGCCCGTCCGGCTCCGCAACAGAATCATCAAGGCCGCCACCTCCGAGGGGCGATCGCCCAAGGGGCTGGTCACCGACGATCTCATCGATTTCCACCGAAGTTTCGCCGAAGGTGGTGTCGGAATGACCACCGTCGCGTACTGCTGTGTCTCACCGCAGGCGGCCAGCGCCCCCGGGCAGATCGTGATGAACAGCGACGCCCTGCCCGGCCTGCGCACGCTGACCGACGCCGTACACGCCTCCGGCGCAGGCATCTCGGCGCAACTCGGCCACGCCGGGGTGGTCGCGCCGAAGAAGTTGACCGGCGTCACGGCGTTGGCACCCAGCCGCTTCATCAACCCGACATCGTTCGCCTATTGCCGTGAGATCAGCCGTGACGGGATTGCAGGTGTCATCGACCAGTTCGGTGAGGCGGCGCGGGTGGCGGTCGACGCCGGATTCGACGCCGTGGAGCTGCATTTCGGCCACCTCTACCTGCCGAGCTCGTTCCTGAGCCCGCTGATCAACCGCCGCAGGGACGAGTACGGTGGCGATATCGACAACCGGTCCCGGCTGGTCCGGGAAATCGCGCAGCGGGTGCGTGATGTCGTCGGCAACAGCATCGCGGTGATCGCCAAGTTGGATATGGACGACGGCCTGCCGGGCAGCATCTGGATCGCCGAGGCTCTGCGCACAGTGCAACTGCTCGATGCCGACGCCACCCTGGACGCCATCGAGCTGACCCAGGGCTCCTCGGTCTACCGGCCGATGTACCTGTTCCGCGGGGACGTGCCAGTGCGCGAGTTCGCCGAGGTCATGCCGCCCATGTTGCGCCCCGGCGTGCGCATCCTGGGAAAGGGCGTGATGGGGAGCTACCCGTACGAGGACATGTACATGCTGCCCGCCGCACGGCAGTTCGTGCCGATCATGAAGAACACCAAGCTGATCCTGCTCGGCGGCATCACCAACCGTCAGCACGTCGAGACGGGCATCGCAGAGGGTTTCGACTTCGTCGCGATGGGCCGGGCGCTACTGCGCGAACCGGACCTGGTCGACAAGATGGTCGCCGACCCCGGCACGCGGAGTCGCTGTAACCACAACAACAAGTGCATGGTGACGGTGTTCGGTCGCACGCATTGCGTGCTTGACCCGCTACAGCGCTACGGGGCGGCTGAGCGGGCGGACGGCCCGGTGAGCCAAGCCACCCCCCCGGCGGAACCGGCTACTTCGTGACCCGTCGGCTGATCACGCCGGTGAGGTCGGCGCACGCCTGGGCGCGTGCCTTCTCGCAGATCCCCAGGCTCGGCATGGTCATGAAACCGTGCACACCGCCCTCGAAATAGCACTGCGCCACCGGAACCCCGGCCCGCTGTAGCGCTTCGACGTAGGCGATGCCCTCGTCACGCAGCGGATCGTGACCGGCCACCACGGCTACCGCCGGCGGCAGGCCGGACAGGTCCTCGGCGTGCAACGGCGACGCGTAGGGATTGGTCCGGTCGGCTTCATTCGGGACGTACTGGTCCCAGTACCACCGCAGCGCGGGCAGCGGGTTGTAGTAACCCCGACCGAACCGACGATACGACGGGGTGTCGAAGTCCGCGGCGATGACCGGATACAGCAGTAGCTGACCGGCCAGCCGGGGACCATTGCGGTCGCGAGCCATCAGCGCGCTGACCGCGGCGAGATTCCCGCCGGCGCTGTCACCGCCGACCATCAGCGCGTCCGCATCGCCGCCTAGTTCGGCTATACGATCCGCTGCCCAGATCGTCGCGGCGTATACATCCTCGGCCGCCGCGGGCCACTGGCCCTCCTCCGCGGCACGACGGTAGTGCACCGAAACAACCACGGCGGGAAGCCGATTGGCGAAGTCGCGACACAAGCCGTCGTGGCTGTCCAGATCGCAGAACACCCAACCGCCGCCATGGGCGTACACCAGTGTCGGCACCGCCTTGCCGGCCGCAGCCTCGGGCCGGTAGATACGCACGGTCACCGGAGCATCCGGGCCGGGGATGTCGCGGTCCTCGACCGAGGCCACCGGCTCGGGATCGGCCACCGTCACCATCCGCGACCGGATGGCGGCGCGTGCCTGGTCACCGGTCATCGTGTGCACCGGCGGGAACCCGCCATCGAGTGCCGCGATCATGGTGGCGATCTGCGGGTCGAGGGTATCGCTGTCACTCATGCAGGCTGCAGGGTCGAGTTGCGCACCGCCGCATGGCCGATCGGGCCACCGCGCAACGGACGCACCTGCTGCAGGGTGGGCGCCACCCGCATCGGGCCGCCCTCGACGGCGCGCCAGATACCCATGGCGGCCATGCGCACCGGCGCCACGAGGTGCTGGTCGAACTTCATCTGACTCATGGGTCCGCACACCGACACTGCAGCGACAGCCTCGCCGGGGTCGCCGATCGGGGCTGCGACACAGCCGAATCCCGGCACCGACTCCTCGCGATCGAAGGCGACTCCGTGTGAGCGGACCTTGGCCAGCTCGGCGCGCAGCTGGGCAGGCGTGGAGATCGAGTACTTGGTCCGTCGGGGGAGGGCGGAGGGGGCCAACGTGTCGAAATCCGGCTCGCCGGCGAAGGCCAGCATCGCTTTGCCGACGGCGGCGCAATGGGCAGGCTGGCGTCCGCCGACCCGGGTCGGGATGGCGGCGGTCATCCGGTTGCCGACCTTTTCCATGTACACCACGTCCGAGCCCTCCAGGACGGCCAGGTGGACGACCAAGCCGGTTGCCGCGTGCAATTCGTGCAGCATCGGGATCGCGGCCTTGTGCAGCCGGTCCTGATGAACGGCGAGCGAACCGAGCTCGACCAGACGCATCCCCAGCTCATAGTCCCGGCCGGAGCGGCGCAGCCAGCGCAGCTGAACCAACCGCTCCAGCATCCGGTGCGCGGAAGAGCGCGGCAGGCCGGTGCGCCGGACGATCTGGGCCAGCGTCAGCCGGCCGGGGCCGTCGAATGCGTCCAGCACGAGAGAGACCCGGTCGATGACGGCACTCGGGGTCTCGGCGGCTGCCTTGGTGGCGGGTGCGAGCGGGCTTTCGACGGTCACGGTCATCGTGGTCCTCCGGCATTCATATATCTAATAGGCATATGCCTAATGCTCATATAGAGGTACCACATCGCTGTGGCTGCTGTCACATAGATCCGCCGATTCTCAGTGGGCAACAACGACAGGAGCCGGGCGTGCTGACGCACAACCCGGCTCGACCTGGGCCAACATGAACCCTGATGGATGCGACTCGACTGTCCCTGCGGGCCGCCCCCCGTCAGGCCCGCGCCGCGCCGGCGCCGGCCCGCCGGCCGTAGAAGCTCCCGTCCCCGAGCGATACGCCGCTGGCATAGCCCCATGCGGCGAGGCCGGCGGCCGACCGCCCGGCGGCGAACAGTCCAGGGATGGCTTCGCCGCTGACGTGCAGCACCTCGGCATCCAGCGTGGTGGCCAGACCGCCCAGGGTGAACCCGCCGGTGCTCTCCCGTAGATCGATGGCGCCGACGGGGGAGCCGATCGGCGTGATCCACTGCGGCTTCTTGTGCAGCAGCGGATCCTCGCCGCGCGCCGCGCCCTCGTTGTATGCCGCGACGGTGGCTTGCAGCGACCCCGGCGGCAATCCGATCTCCGATTCGAGCTCGGCGACGGTGTCGCCGACCCAGGTCGGCGGCCGCATCATCAGCTGTGGTGACAGCGAAGCCACCGCCTCTTCCTGGGCGTCGGCGTCGATGATCAGGTACGCCGTGTTGTCCTGGTGATACAGCGTCAACTGGCCGATGCGGCCCGGGTAGGTGTCCTCGGCGACGTAGCGCTGACCCCTGGCGTTGACCAGGATGCCGCGCACCACCTGCTGCGGGTCGGCGAAGATGGCGACCTCGGTGGCGTCCATGTGGGCCAGGTCTGCCCCGAGTGCCTGAGCCATCTGGATGGCACGGCCGTCGTGCTGCTCGATCGAGGCCGCCGGTCGGCCCGCGATCCGCGGTGCATACTGTGCGACCATTGCCTCGTTGTAGGCGAAGCTTCCGGTGGCCAACACCACGCCGCGGCGGGCCCGGATGGTGACCTCACCGCCGTACCGGCGCGCGACCACTCCGGTGACCCGACCGTCGGCTGAGACGACAAGCCGTTGCGCCCGAACGTCATACACAGCGCGGGCGCCGGCCGCGGTCGCGGTTTCGACGAGCGGCTTCATCAGCATGTAACCGGCGGACGCCTCGCCCTGCTTCTTGTTCGACATCTGCGGCACGTGACCGCGGGGCGCGGGGGTGGCGATGGTGTTGAACGGGAACGAATTCTCGCCACCGGAGTACATCAACCCCTGGTCGCCCATCGGCTCCCAGCCGGGCTCGCCATAGAACTCTTCCTTGAACGTCACCCCGCAGTCGACGAGCCAGTCGAAGTGCGCGACGCTGCCCGCGCAGTAGTCGTCGATGCGCTTGTCGTCGGCGCCGGGGCCCATGGCCGCCTTGAGGAAGGCAGCCATGTTGTCGACCGAATCCTCGAATCCGCAAGCCTTCTGCAGCGGGGTGCCGCCGCCCAGATAGATGAACCCACCGGCCATGGACGCCGCACCGCCCCACGAGCCGGTGCGCTCCAGCACGAGCACATCGGCACCGGCGCGCGCGGCCTCCACCGCCGCAGACGCCCCCGCCACGCCGTAGCCGGCGATGACGACATCGGCCTCGTGGTCCCAGCGGGAGATCTCGGCTTCGGCGATCGGGACGATATCTCTCGTCATGGGCGCATCGCGGCGGGCAGATCGTCGACCCACTGGTGGCCCCAGTAGCTGTCGGCGGTGATTTCCTCAGCGGTGTAATAGTTCTCGTCGACCCGCATGCCCTCGGTGCCGAACTCGATGTCCCAGTCGCCGGGGGCCCGGACGTAGAAGGACACCATTTTGTCGTTGGTGTGCCGGCCCAACGTCGAGGACAGCTGGAAGCCGTCCTTGGCGATGCGGTCCAGCGCCTGGCCGACCGCGTCGAGCGTGTCGACCTCGACCATCAGATGGATCAGACCCGGATCGCGCAACGTCGCGGCGGGGCACAGCGCCAGGCTGTGATGGCGCTGGTTGATGCCAAGGAAGCGCACCCGGACCGGGCCGAACTCCGGCGGCACCGGCACCCGGAACGCGCCCCGCGACGTGAATCCCAGTACCTCGGTGTAGAAGTCGAACATTCCCGGTACGTCCAGCGCGGGCAGCACCACGTGGCCCAGGCCCTGCTCGCCCGTCACGAACCGGGCACCGAACGGCGTGACGACGGGGCTGTGGTCGAGCACCGCGCCGTGGAAGACCTCCAGCGAGGTACCGGCCGGATCTTCGAAGGCGATGACCTCTTCGACCCGGCGACTGTCGGCTTCGGCAAGCGACAGCTCCTTGTAGGGAGTACCGGCGGCTTGCAACTTCTGCTTGACCTCGTCGAGAGCTGCAGAGTCACGCACCTCCCAGCCGACGGTGACGATCTTGTCGGTGTCACCGGGGGAGACGATGATGCGTGCGGCCCGTTCGTCCATCCGTAGATAGAGTGCATCCGGATCGGGCCCGCTGCCAGCGGCGAAACCGAGTCCCTCGAAGGCGAATTGGCGCCACCGCGGCATGTCCGTGGCCTGCACGGTGACATAGCCGAGGCTCTTGATCAGACTCATGTGTCGACCTGTCCTAGATCATCGCCCGCAGCGGACCCTGGGGGTCCACTCCGAGCGAACTCAGCGCCGAAGCGTGATAGACGGTGCTCGGCACGTGGATCGCGTGTGCCTGTCCGACGTGGACGTCGCGCCAGTACCGTTGCAGCGGTTTGTCCATGCGGGTGGCGTTGCCGCCGCAGCGGGCGAAGATCTCGTCCACCGCCGAGACCGCTCGCCATACCGCGCGGACCTGGGTGCGGCGACCCGCCGCGCGGTCCTCGAAGGACACCTCCTTGCCGGCGTCGACCATGTCGTAGATGCGGTCGACATTGGCCAGCAGTTCTTGGCGGGCGGCGTTGATGTCCGCGGCCGCCTCGCCGATGGCGTACATGACGTAGGGGTCGTCCTTGATGGCCACACCGCTGGAGTTCACCCGCTGACGCTGGTAATCCAGTGCGGCGGCCAGCGCGCCCTCGGCGATGCCGATGGTGGCCGAGGAGATACCCAGGGGGAACATCGTCGACCACGGCATCAGGTACAGCGTCTCGGTCATGCCGGCCTCGCGCTGGGCGGTGCCGTCCATCACCTTCATCGCGTCCATGGTGCGGTAGGACGGCACATAGGCGTCCTTGACGATGACGTCCTTGGAACCGGTGCCGCGTAAGCCGACGACGTCCCAGGAATCCTCGACGATCTCGTAATCCTTGCGGGGCAGGATCATGTGCAGCATCTGCGGCGGCATCAGCGGCTTGCCCTCGTCGTCGCCGATCATCGCGCCGAGGAAGATCCAGTCGCAATGGTCGGTCCCGGAGCTGAATTGCCAACGGCCAGTGAAGATGTACCCGCCGTCCACCGGTCTGGCGACACCCTGCGGCGCGTACGGCGAGGCGACCCACGTGTCCACGTCCTCGGCCCAGATCTCGGCGCCGACCCGCGGATCGGCGTACGCCAGCTGGTATGGGTGCACACCGACCACGCCGTTGATCCACCCTGCGGCCGGGTCGAGGGCGGCGGTGGCCATCACCGTCTCGGCGAACTCGCGCGGATGAACCTCCAACCCACCGTGCTGCCTCGGTTGCAGCTGACGGATGTTGCCGAGCTGCTTCATCGTCTTGACCGTGTCATCGGTCAACTTGCCGATCTTCTCGGCTTCCTCAGCCTGTCCACGCAGTTGCTCTGCGACGTCGGCCAGGCTGTCGATCACCCGTTGTGTCATGCCTGCGATGGTGGCGCTTACCGACCGGCGGCCGCACGTTCCGTCCCGGTGAGCGGAAGCGAAACGCGCATGTTCCCGGTGGCAGTGGGTCTAGAACTCGACCTTGACACTGTCCGAGAGCGGGCAGGCCTGGCACGCCAGGAACAGCCCGGTGGCGATGTCCTCCTCTTCGAGAATCCCCGCGTTACCGAGATCGACCTGACCTTCGATCACGGTGGCCGCGCAGGAGCCGCAGTTGCCTTCCCGGCACGAGTAGGGGACCTCGATGCCTGCGGCCATCATGGTGTCGACGAGGTTGCGTCCCACCGGCCACTTGAGCTGGTGCACCTCGCCGTCGATCGAGATCTCGGCGTCGGCCGTCTGACCGTCGACCGGAGGATCCTCCACCGACACTTCGGCGAAGGGATCACCGTCCAACGACTGGAACACCTCCACATGGATGTGATCGCGGGGGGTTCCGGCCTCGGTGAGGGTTTCCTTGACCACCGACATGAACGCTGCCGGACCGCAGATGAACGACTGGTATCCCGAGTAGATCCTGGCGAAGTTGCTCAACTGGGCGAGACTGGGCAGGCCCTGAATCGATTCCAGCCAGTGCAACACGGTGAGCCGACCGGCATATCGTGCCCCGAGTTCGCGCAACTCGGCGGCGAAGATGACCGAGGCTTCATCGCGGTTGGCGTAGCACAACACGACCCGGCCGGCGCCGGCGACCAGCACGGACTTCAGGATTGACATCACGGGCGTGATACCGCTGCCTGCGGCCCACAGCAGAAAGTCACCATCCAGGTCGCCCGGGGTGAAGAGGCCCGACGGCGGAAGTGCCTCGATGGTGTCCCCGACGGACACGTTGTCGCACAACCAGTTCGATCCGTAGCCGCCGTCGGTGCGCTTGACGGTCACCTTCGGCGCGTCGTCGGTGTGCGGAGAACTGGCCAACGAATAGCACCGCGCGACAGAACCGGTCAGATCACTCGGGATGCGCAACGTCAGGAACTGACCCGGACGGTATTCGAACCGCGTCTGGTGCTCGCCGGGCACGGCGAACACAAGGGATCTGGCATCGCGGCTCTCCTCGATCACGTCGGTGACGGTGAGGGTCACTGCGCGGGGGGCGGCCGGGGCGCGGCTGCCGGTATCGACGTCGCTCATGGCCCGCAGTCTGCAGTACCTCCCGATTCGGCTGCGGGGCCGCTACCGGTAGACGGGACGAAACTCAGATCTCGATGACCATTGACCGGGAGACGATCGGAACTGGCGTTCGCTCAGGTCCTAGCGTTCACCAGGTGAGTGGGAGTGCAGACCATGTCGACATTGTTGTGGTTGGTGCCGGTTTCGGCGGTCTCTATGCCCTACACAAGTTCCGTCAGCAGGGCTGGTCGGTACGAGTCTTCGAGGCGGCGCCCGAGGTCGGCGGCACTTGGTACTTCAACAGGTACCCCGGCGCGCGATGTGATGTGGAGAGTCTGGACTACTGCTACTCATTCTCCGACGAACTGCAGCAGGAGTGGACCTGGACGGAGAAGTACGCCACTCAGAGCGAGATCCTCGAGTACATCAAGTGGGTCGCCGACACGTTGAACCTGCGGTCCGGCGTCACGTTCAACACGCGCGTGATCTCGGCGGTCTTCGATGAGGATGCGCTGCGCTGGGTCGTGACGACCGATACCGGTGAGACCGTGACGGCACGCTTCGTGGTGATGGCCACCGGTCCGCTGTCCTCGCCGTTGACGCCGAACATCAACGGGCTGGATGATTTTGGTGGCGAGGTGTACCACACGGCGCACTGGCCACATGAGGGTGTCGACTTCACGGGCAAAAAAGTCGCCGTGATCGGCACGGGCTCCTCGGGCATCCAGTCGATCCCGATCATCGCCGAGCAGGCGTCGCAGCTGTACGTCTTTCAGCGCACCCCGAACTACAGCGTGCCCGCGGGCAACCGGCCGCTCGGCGCCGACGAGATCACCCAGGCCAAGGCCACCTACGGAGAACGCCGACGGATGTCGTGGCGAAGCGGCGGCGGATCCCCGCACGTGGCACATCCGAAGAAGACCATGGAGGCCAGCCCCGAAGAGCGCCGGGATGCGTTCGAGAAACGTTGGCAGCTGGGCGGTGTGCTGTTCTCGAAAACCTTCGCCGACCAGATGATCGACATGGAAGCCAACGACGAGGCGCGCAAGTTCTACGAGGAGAAGATCCGTGCGGTGATCGACGACCCCGAAGTCGCCGAACTGCTCATCCCGAACGATCATCCGATCGGCACCAAGCGGATCTGCACCGACACCAACTACTTTCAGACCTTCAACCGGTCTAACGTCAAACTGGTCAGTGTCCGACAGACGCCGATCGAATCGATCGATGCCACCGGCATCACCACCACCGCTGACCATTTCGACGTCGACGCGATTGTGCTGGCAACAGGTTTCGACGCCATGACCGGCACTCTGGCCAAGATCGACATCATCGGCCGCAACGGCCAGAAGCTCGTCGACGATTGGGACGACGGCCCGCGCACGTACCTCGGCCTGGGCGTCGACGGCTTCCCGAACCTGTTCCTGGTCTCTGGCCCTGGTGCGCCCGCGGTGCTGGCCAACATGGTGCTGCACGCCGAAGCGCACGTCAATTGGATCGCCGACGCGATCGGCTATCTCGAAGAGCACGACCTGGATGCCATCGAGGCAACCACCGACGCGGTCGACGACTGGGTCGCCGAATGCAACAAACGCGCCGACGCGACGCTGTTCCCGAAGGCCAACTCCTGGTACATGGGTGCCAATGTGCCTGGCAAGCCCAGGGTGTTCATGCTCTTCATCGGCGGGTTCGCGACCTACCTGGATATCTGCGCCGACGTCGCGAACGCCGGCTACAAGGGGTTCGAACTGCTGAAGGGTTTCTGACTGCGGCGAACGAGGCTTGTGTCGAGGCGCGTCACATCACCGGTATCTCGTTGCTTGTCGACACGGATAGCGTTCAGCGATAGGAGTAGGTATGGCCGATCTGTCCAAGTACGGACCATGGGCGGTGATCGCCGGCGGGTCTGAGGGCGTGGGTGCGGAGTTCGCCCGCCAACTCGCAGCAGATGGGTTCAACCTCGTTCTCATCGCACGTAAGCCCGACGCGCTCGAGGCCACAGCTCAGCGTTGTCGCGAGGCCGGAGTGCACGTGGCCACGGTGGCGGTCGACTTGCTGGAAGCCGCGGCGGTGGATCAGATCGTCGAAGCTACCGGCGGTCTCGAGGTCGGCCTCTTCGTCTACAACGCTGGTGCGAGTACCTGCAACGAGCTTTTCCTGGACGCTCCGCTGGCCGACTTCCAGAAAGTGATCGACCTCAACGTGACCCGGATGCTCGACCTTGTTCAGCATTACGCCCGGCCGATGGTGGACCGTGGTCACGGCGGCATTCTGCTGGTCGGATCGCTGGCCGGATACATGGGAGCCTGGCGGCACACTGCCTACGCCGGTGCCAAAGCGTTCTCCCGGGTGTTCGCCGAGAGCCTGTGGCTGGAATTGCGGGGACACAATGTGGATGTACTCGAACTTGTCCTGGGAGTGACGCGGACCCCGGCGATGGAGCGCGTCGGCCTGAACTTCGACGTCCCGGGCATGCTGGTCAGCGAGCCCGCGCAGGTCGCCGCTGAGGGGCTGGCGCATCTGGCCGACGGTCCGATCTTCATCGCGGGTGGCAACGACGCCACGGCCGAGTTGAACAGCGCGCCCGACCGTGCCCGAGTCGTGCTGGAATCTCACGAGAAGATTCTCGAGTTGGTCACGCCGAAGGAATGAGCATTCGAATCGGACTCTCGAGTCCAATCGTGGTGCAGGTGCCGGGCGTGTCCTCGCCGTGGGAAGCCGGCGGGACACCGGAGGATCTGGCCGCCATCGCCCATACCGCCGACGTGTGCGGTCTGGAATTCCTGACATGTTCCGAACACATCGCCGTGCCCACGGGGGAGGCCGCGACACGCGGAATGGTCTACTGGGATCCACTGTCGACGCTGGGTTATCTTGCGGCACACACCCGACGGATCCGCTTGACCACCGCGGTGCTGGTACTTGGTTACCACCATCCGCTGGAGATCGCGAAACGCTACGGGACGTTGGATCTTCTCGCTGCCGGACGCGTGATCCTCGGGGTCGGAATCGGCTCGCTGAGCGAGGAATTCGATCTCATCGGGGCGAGCTGGTCGCAGCGCGCAGCCCGCGCCGATGACGCCCTCGGCGCGTTGCGCGCTGCGCTGGGTTCGGCTGAACCCGAGTACTCGGGCCGGTTCTACTCCTTCGGAGGTATGACTGTTCAGCCGCACGCGCCGCGAACACAACTACCGATGTGGATAGGTGGGCGGAGCGAGGCTTCGCTGCGCCGAGCGATCCGGCTGGCCGACGGATGGATGCCGTACGGTCTCGCTCCCGATCGGATCCGGTCGATGTTGAATGAGCACGCTCCCGCAGGAGCTTTCGAGATCGTGCTGGGGACTGGTCGACCGTTGAACCCTTCGGACGATCCGGACGGCACCCGCCGGGCTCTCGCGAATCTGACCGCCGCGGGTGCGACCGTCGTGTCGTGCCACCTCGCCGCCCGGTCCGCCGAGGACTATTGCGCGCAGATCGCCCGGTTGGCGGAAATCGCCTCGGATATGGAGACACCGGGCGATGGCTGAGGAACCCGACATCACTGTTCTGTTGCAGCGGTTGCAGCGGTTGGAAGATGAGCGTGACATCGCCGCGTTGATCGCCAGCTACGGCCCGGCGGTCGACTCTGCCGACGCGGACATCGCAGCCGAGCTATGGGTACAGGACGGAATCTACGACGTCGAGGGCTGGCGAATGGGCAGCGCGGCGGATGTACGAGCGATGGTGAGTTCAGAATCGCATCGGGAACTGGTTGCATCGGGTTGCTGCCATTTCCTCGGACCCGTGGTGGTGACCGTTACCGGCAGTGATGCGGTCGCGTTGTGCGAGTCACTGGTACTGCTTCGGCGCGAGGCACCTCTTCCCGACAGCACATTCGACCACCAGGCATGGAAGGTATCGGCGCAGGAGTACCTGGTGTGGCGTGCAACGGCCAACACCTTCGAATTGGCTCGAACCGACTGCGGCTGGCGAATCGTACGGCGCATCAGTCGAATGTTGAACGGGGACCCGGCTGCGCATCGACTCCTGCGCTCGGGATTGGCCGGCCTGCGTGCTGCAGATCCGGAGGGGCAACAAAATGGACGTTGACGGTGCCGATTCAGTCGGCGTGTCGGTGATCGCTGCTGTTCCAACACCTTGTGGGACGCGGACCGATCTGCATCCTGGCGACCGATGAACCGAAAGGCAGCGGTTCGTGGGCACGTATGTGGTGAGTGGCTCGGCGTCGGGAATGGGGCGTGCCGCTGCGGAAAGGCTCTGTACGGCAGGTCATGTCGTGATCGGTGTCGACATCAAGGACGCCGATGTGGTCGCCGACCTGTCCATCAGAACCGGCCGCCGCGAGGCCGTGGACGCCATCCTGCATCGCTGTGGCGGCGTCCTCGACGGCGCCGTGCTGGCCGCCGGTCTGGGACCGATCGCGGGACGCGACAAGATGATCGCCGAGGTCAACTACTTCGGTGTGACCGACCTGCTGATCGGCCTGCGGCAGGCGTTCGCCCGCTCCGGACGGGCCAAGATCGTGGTCGTAGCGAGCAACTCGACCACCGTCACCCCGCTGGTGCCGCGGCGCGCGGTGCGCGCGCTGCTGACCGGCGATGGGGAGCGTGCGCTACGTGCGGTACGCGTCTTCGGGAAACGGTCAGCGCCGATGATCTACGCCGCATCGAAGATCGCACTCTCGCGTTGGGTGCGACGACATGCGGTGACCCCGGCTTGGGCGGGTGCGGGAATACGGCTCAACGCGATCGCCCCGGGCGCCGTCATGACCCCGCTACTTGCCGAGCAATTGGCCAATCCGGATGAAGCCAAGGCGATCGGTGCGTTCCCGGTGCCGATCGGTGATTTCGGCACCGCTGCCCACCTGGCGGACTGGATGCTGTTCATGCTCTCCGATGCCGCTGATTTCTTGTGCGGCAGCATCATTTTCGTCGACGGTGGCTCCGACGCCTACTTCCGGGCCGACTCGTGGCCGGCGCGGTTGCCGGCAATGATGTTGCCGCACTACGCCGCACGATTCCTCGGCTATCGGCGCTTCATGCGCGATCGTCGCTGAGAAACGCCAGGACCGTCCGCTCGAACGCCGCCTTCGCCTCGATCATCACCCAGTGGCCGCAGTTGGGGAACACGTGCAGTTCGGCGTTGGGAATGGTCCGCATCGGCACCAGCGACATGTCGAGCGGGCTGACGCGGTCGTCGCGACCCCAGGTCAGCAGCGTGGGCGCGGTGATCTTGTGCATCGTCGCCCACGGCAGCGGGAAGTCGGCGTTGCGCATCATCTGCATCATCGCCGCGAACGCCGCCTTGCCGTACATGCGTCGGGCCGCGGCGAGCGTCTCCGGATCGGTAGCGAGCGCCCACCGTTCCTCGATGAGCTCCTCGGTCACCAGCGACTCGCTATAGACCATCGAGCGCAACCAGTCGACGAGCCGCTGCCGGGTGGGGTCTTCGGTGAATTCCTGCAGCAGTCGAATGCCCTCGCTGGGGCCGGGGCTGTAGATATTGGTGCCGATGCCGCCGATGGTCACCAGCTTGCCGATTCGGCTGGGATGGTTGGTGGCGAAGTTGATTCCGACGCCACCGCCCATCGAGTTGCCGATCACGTCGACCCTGTCCAGGCCCAGGGCATCCACGAACTGCACGGCGGCTCCCTGCGCGTCCAGCATCGGGTGGCCGCCGAAATCGTCGCTGATCCCGAATCCGGGGAACTCCAAGACCAGGCACCGGAAATGCTTGGCGAACACTGCCAGGTTGCCGCGGTAGTTGCGCCAACCGGTGACTCCCGGGCCGGATCCGTGCAGCAACAGCAGCGGGGGACCGTCGCCGGCTTCGTGGTAACGCAAGATTCCTTTCGGGGTGCTGATCTCACGCTGGCTCTCGCGGTAGTCGACTGTCATGGTCTGATTCCACACGATCGGCAACGGAAGGACACCCCGGATGCCGTAGAGCGGGATGCTCCACACAACCTGTGAGCCAGAGAACTTCCGTTGAGTGGACTTATCACTTCTCTGGCTTTTCAGGCATCGCACAATGGTGCCGCGCGCCAAGCGGAGCGTTGACGACCGATCGGGCTCAGAGAAGCTGCCGGGCAGGGTTTCTCGAAGAACCGACCGACACCGGCGACATCGTTCTTCCGGGTTCGTGTACTCGTGCGATAGATGCACCGCCGGGGAGCCGTTTTGTTGCTGAGTTCGGCGGGTTAGGTTCAGTA
>NZ_JACHVU010000021.1 GCF_014190915.1 Mycolicibacterium iranicum | reverse complement strand
CAACTCAAAAACCAAGCCACCGGCCGCCAAGTCGAGACCGCCACCGTCGGCATCACCGCCAACCAAGGCCTCTTCGGCCACGGCTCCTCAGTCATCATCGCCCGCTAGGACCGAGGATGTCGCCGAGTGACGCCGTCACCTCGCCTGGTCACACCGGATCGAATGCCGAAATAAGCCACGTGTCATCGACTTTGACGAGACTCACGATGACGCTGCTCGCGGTCAATGCCGGTTCTGGATGGTCACGGCTGGTTGTCTCCTGGTTGAGGAACACCAGCACCTTGGCCTCGCCGGGGTGGATCTCCATCGCCGCCGCACTGACCGCGCGCGCACTGGCCTTGACGCCCCGGTCGCGTACAGCGGGAGCGACCACGTCCGTGGTGAACTTTCCGTAGTACGTGAGGAATTCGCCGGTCATCCGAGACTTGGCCGTGGCGAGGTCCGTCTCGATCGTCTCGGGCGAATAAGACAGCAGGGCCACTGTTCCGCTGGAGGCTGCCGCAACCGCCGCCTGCTCGGCGGCAGCACTCGTCTGCCGATCGACCCGGTACTGGGTCAGGTAAACCGTCGCCAGCACCGCGGCTGAGCAGGCCAACAGGACCACCACCACAAGTGAACGCCAACGCGGCCTGTGTTCGTGAAGAGGACGCGCCAGAGCGGAACGCTGTTCGCTCGCCTCCGCATCCGGTAGCGATGCGCTATCACACAGGCTGTCGGACTCGGTCAACTCATCGACCGTCACGGCACGAACTCCACTTTGGACATCTTGATCTGATCTCCCTCTCGCTTCACGTCGACGTTCAGTCGCCAATTTCGCGGTGCTTCCTGAGCACCTGCGTCGTTGGTCACCGTGGACGAGGCACTGACCAGGACGACGGCGGAGTCAGCCGTTGTCGATTGCACCGCAGCGGCATTCGCCGTTGCTTTCGTGGTCACTCTGGCGTCGATGGCGACTTTGACGAAGTCCTCGGCTGCACTTTCGAATTCGGCGCGGAAGGGGTCGACAGAGTTGTCGATGATGCGCTGTACGCCGGCCTGGGGGTCCTCGAAGTCGATCGACATCAGAGTCACAACCGCCTGTTTGGCCGCCGCTGCGTACTCTGCACGGGTGCGCTGCTCCAGCGTCGCGTCATGATGTGTCCAGACGATGTAGCCACTGACCGCCAGCATCGCGACCGAACACAGGAGCGCAACGGCGGTACACAGCGCGCCAATTCGTGGTCTACGCCAGGCGTTGCCGACCTGAGGCGAGGCGGGTAGACCTTCTCCGTCCTCGGCGGCGTCGACGGTGACGCCCGTTTCCGTCGACGGGGTGCGGGGTGTCGCGCGAAGCCGGGCCGCGCGGGCACGGGCCCGGGCGGCGACGGCGAGCGCCTCGGCTTCCGCGGCGTCTGCCTCAGCTTGTTCGAGATCGTCGGCAGCTTCCCCGGGGGTGCGCGTGCTGCTGTCCGCATCGTTGTCGTCGGTATCGGTGAGCTGCCGCTCCTCGCCCCTCGGTGTCTTGGAGTTCGACATACTCCCGCGTTCCCTTCCTTGCCGGCGGCACCGCCGGATCGCTCGACGACTGCACCCTAGAACGTCGCGGCACGCAGGTTCACCGACGTTCCCACCCAGTGGGCCCCGTCACACTGCACCGATGGTTACCAGTGCCGGATCGAGCACAGCGCCCCCTTGGGGCCGTCGGCGGTCGACACCACCACGCCGTCGACGGATAACTCGCATCGAAACTCCGGATCCTGCAGCGACATCCCGCTTGTCGCCGACACCATCGCCCAGCGATTCGGGTCCAGCAACGTTGCGTTGAGCACCCACGGCCGTTCGGGACCGACCTCGACGGTGACCTTTGGGCTGTACCTGTAAGGGTTATGGCTGTAGTCCGCCCATGTGGGGGGATCCGCATCGCGGAAGTAGATGTCGGCTGTCACCGGTTGCGCGGTCGTGACGCTATAGGTGATCTTGTGGGGCACCTGCTGCGCGGCCGCCGGTGGCACAGGCACAGACCAGGCCGTGGCAGCGATCACCACCCCCATCGAGAGGGCTGCCACCCTACTCATCGTCACCCCGTCCCCACCGTGCGGCGCCGTTGTTCGATTGGCACATTAGGAAAAGCCCGTCTACGCCCTGGGCCACCCAATTCTCATATCCTGTGCAGGCGCTGTTGAACTCTCTGACTCCAGCCATCGAGGGCGAACGGAAGTACCGGGGCTCGTAACGCCGAGGAGAGCCGCAGAACACAAGTCGACCCCACGACGTCGTGCCGAAGACGTAATAGGCGGTGTCCGAGCACGGAGCCCCCAGCACGACACCCGGTCTGATCCCTGGCGCACAGGAAGGGCCGTCACACGGTGGTGGCTGAGCGGCGGCCGGAGCCGCGCTCATCAATCCAGCAGCAACCGAGGCGGCCACAGCTACAGCTCCGATGCGCACGTGATCACCGTGACACGGACCGCGGCGGCCTGCGTCAGATCCGTCCGCTCAGTGGACATTCGGCTATCGATGCGAGCCGGCCATGCTAATTTCCGAAGCTGCCGGCCTGTGTCCAGCGGCCGGTCTGAGGAGCAGGCGAAGATGCGTGTACCCGTTCTCGTGAGCACTGTTGCAGCAACGGCGGTCTTCAGCACCGTCCCGCTTGCGCCCACCGTTGCGGCGAACCCGGAGTGGGGACTCAACGGCACCTATACCGCAACCTCCAATGGTGAATGGGCGCGCAAGAACGAGGTGTTCTACGACCAGGCCAGCTCGCGCAGCACCTGGACAATCACCACTCAATGCAGTTATCCCGGGGAGTGCACTGGGACTGTAGACAGCGAATGGGGTTGGCGCGCACCCATTTACCAGAAGAGCGGAGTCTGGTATGTGAAGCACACCGTCGAGAAGTGGATTCCCTGTCAGGACGGCACAGCAGCTCCAGGACTCCAGGTGTTCCGCTTCAAAGCCATGACCCCCGAGGGTGCGATGACTGATCCGACATCCACGACGTTGGTCGGGGAAGACATCACCACAGGCCCCAGCGGAGCCTGCGGCGTGAACAAGGCCGTGTACATCAACATGCCGTTCAAGCTCGTCAAGGTTTCTTGAGTTCTCCGCACCCCTCGCACCGACCTGCTATCGGGGCAGAAGGTCTTGCCAACTGTTGGGCGCGCTATCGCCGAGATCCGTCTGCGTGAAGACCCCACCGTCGGGTGTCGCGTACTGCCCGGTTTCCGGGTTGTAGGTTGCGACCGCCACCGATGGACTGCCTTCTTGCTGACCGAAACTGCTCGGCGCCGCTGCGGCGGGTCCTGGTTGCGGCACCGGAACGGGATTCGACTCCGGTGGGGGCGGCGGCGTCCCTTGAAGCGGTCCGAAGATCTGGTCACTGAAGTCGATGCGGTCGTCAGGCGGTACACCCTGGGCGAGAAGTCCCGGATCGATCGGGTACGGGCCGAGGACGTGCTGACGCATCGCCAAAGGTTCGAAAGGCTTGTCACTCTCGCATATTTCGACCGTCGGTGCGCGCTTGCCCGGCTGTTCCATACAGGGAAAGTTGCGCGTTCCTCGCACCCCGATCGGCGAATCCTGCGGCAGTTTGCAATACAGGCCGTCCGGAGTGTCCACATCACTGAGGTCGGCTGGTGAGCGCCATGACGACGGCGGCAGGAATCCGACTGTGCACGCCGGTGGATCGCCCAGAGTCAGGGTGAACTCCGACAACGCCATACCGGTCGGATTGTTCAGCGAGGAGCCGTACGACTGCGTCGCTGCCAAATACGGCGGAAGCAGCACCAACAACTGCTCCAACGACGGGTGGTACGCGACCCCGACCTGACCGACCGTCGTCAGGTTCGCCAGCAACACCGGCAACGTGGGCTTCACGTCGCTCAGCAATCGCGAGGCTTCGTCGGCCGTTCCGGGACCCGTGCGCAGGATGTTGCGAACTGCCTGGTCGTTGGCCTGGACCTGCTGAGTGATCCCGGCGAGGCTACGCGCCCAGGTGTCGATCGCATCGACGCTCTCTGCCTGTCCGTCGAGAAGCGGACGGCCATCCTCTGCGAGGGAGCGCAACTGGTCGCCGGCGGCGTTGGCGTCGGAAGCCAGCCGGGAGGACGAATCGAACAGCGCGCCGAGTTCATAACCGGTCCCATTCAACGCTGTGAACGATTCGTCCAGCAGTCCGCTGAGCTTGCCCTGTGGAATGCTCTCCAGCAGGGCGCTCATCTGGTCGAGCATCGGCCCCACCGCCGGGGGTATCGAATCCTCGTCGGCGACGATCACCGAACCGTCTTCCAGATAAGGCCCGCCGTCGGATGCAGGGACGAGGTCGACGTACTGCTCGCCGACCGCCGAGACGCTGCGCACACTTGCCTTCAGGTCGGCCGGGATCTGCGGCGAGGTGTTCAACGACATCGTGACCGTGACACCGTCACGCGTCGGACGAATGTCGGTCACCTTGCCGACTTCGGTGCCGCGGTAGGTGACGTTGGAGAACTCGTAGAGCCCGCCGGTGGTGGGCAGCTGGACCTTGACGCTGATGCGGCCGAACCCGAAGAGAACGGGCGCCTGCAGGTAGACGAACACCATCGCGCCGAGCCCGACCACAGACGCAATCGTGAAGATCACCAGCTGAATTCGAACAAACCGGGTCAGCATCAGCTGCCTCCGCCGGCCAGGGCCGGAGCGGGGGGCGCGGACTCGGTGGGTGCGGCCCCGGCGCCTTCCACCGGTGGGTCGATCAGCGGCGGCACGGGCGCGACCTGGGCTGGGATCGGCGTCACCGGCGCCTGAAGCGGGTCCAGTGTGTACGACGAGTACCAGGGGTCGCCTGGGGCGGGAACCAGCGACGCGTTCGCATCACCCCACCGGGTGCCGAGCAGCATGCCTTGCTTGAGCCTCGGGATGGTGAAGTCGAAGACGATGAACTGGTTCATGTAGTCACCGCGGATGCCACGGTCGATGAACTCCTGGGTATACGGATAGCTCGGCAGGAACCCGAGCGCGGTCGCCAGATCGGGCCCGATGTCGGCCAGCGCCTTGATGGCCGGCTCAAGATTGGTCAGATTACGCACGATGTCGTCCTGCGAGTCGTTGATCAACTGGCTCGCCGTGGAACTGAACACACCCAGTTTCTCCATTGCTGTGGTGAAACGCGGACGTTCGTTGTTGAGCACCTCTAGGGCAGCCGGAATCCGCTGAAGAGCTTCGGTGAGTACGTCACGCTGGCCGGCAAACGTTCCAGCCAACCGATTCATCGCGTCGATGGTGGCGACGATGTTGTGGCGCTGCGTATCCAGCATTCCGACGACGTTGTTGATGCGGGTCAACAAATCCCTGATCTGGATCTGACGGCCGTCCAAGGCGGCATTGAAGTTGTGGATGATGTCACCGATCTGGGTGAGCCCTCCGCCGTTGACGACCAGCGACAGCGACGACAACGTCTGCTCGGTGGATGGATACGTCGAGGTCCTGTCGAGAGCCACGTCGGCGCCCGGCTGAAGCCGGCCCGACGGCTCCTCTCCCACCGGCGGATCGAGGGCGATGTGCATCGAACCCAGCAGGCTGGTCTGGCCGACGGTCGCGACCGCGTTGGCGGGGACGACGACGTCCGGTTTCACCGAGACGTCCACATCGGCGTGCCAGTCGCTGACAGTCATCTTGCGTACCGCGCCGATGACGACGTCGTTGAGAAGCACCGGCGAATTCGACTCCAGGGTACCGATGTTGGCGATCCGGAGGTGATACGTCACCGCTCCCGAACCGGTGCCCACCGTGCCCGGCAGGGGCAGTGAGTTCAGGCCGTCGAACGTGCAGCCGGAGGCGGTCATGGTGACACAAGCGGCGATGGCGGCCCATGTGCGCGCCGTCTTGCTCGCGATGCGCGGCATCACGGGGCTCCCTGTTGCGTCGGGGCTGCCTCTGCGGGCAGCAGCATCTCGTCGATGCTGGTGGGACCGGGCTCCGCCGGCGGCGGCGGCGGTACGCCGGGTGGAATGGGCGCGCCCGGGTACAGGGCCGGCTGTGGGTTGGCGGGCAGCCCGTGCGGGGCGTAGGCACCCGGTGGTTGAGAGGGATCCGACCACCCCGGTGGCGGTGCGACGTCGCCGGTGCCGGTGTAGGCCGACACCGCAGGCGGCATCTCGGCGGGCCCCGGTTCGGTCCCCCCACCCCCGGGCGCGATGGCCGGATCGGAGTAGACGATGTTCTGCGGCGCCGGACTCAGATAAGCGTTGAACGGCAGCGGCAGGTAGTTGAAGTTCATCAACCGCAGCGCGGGTCCCAGGTATTGAGCGCACGCTTTCCCGGATTCTTCTGCGGTGACGTTCTCGACCGCTGCGATGGATGAGCAGATCAACGTCACAGGGTTGGCGAAGTTGTTCATCGCGAATGATCCTCGCGGACCGCCGGAATCCGGATTGTAGATGTTGTAGCCGTTGACGAGCGCATTGGGCGCCGCATGCAGGATGTTCTTCAACACCATGCTGTCGTCGGCGAGTACCTGAGTCACGTTCGCGAGCCGTTGGACCTGTTCTACGGTCTGCTCTCTGGAACCCTGGACGAAGCGCTGCACTTCGCCGACGGCCTCTGACAGTGTCGTGATGGCGGAGTCCAGTTCAGCACGGCTCCCGTCGACCACGCTGGTCACGTCGGCGAGCCGGTCCTGGAACTGCACGATCTGAACGTTGCTGTCGCGCAACGCGCTGACGAACACCTGAAGGTTCTTGATGACTTCGGCGATGTCACCGCTACCCTCACCGAGGACCCGGCCGACTCCCGAGAGCTGGCTGATGGTCTCTCGCAGTTTGTCGCCGTTACCTGCCATGGCATCAGCGGTGGTGTCGATGAAGCGTCCCAGCGACGTTCCGGATATGCCGGTGCCGGGGCCCAGCTCGGATGCCAGACGGGTGAGCTGTTCCTTGATCTCATCCCACTCGACCGGCACTGCGGTGCGGTTCTCCGGAATCTCGGCCCCGTCGCTCATGACCGGCCCACTCGTCTCCGGTGTAGCGCCCCAGGCCGGCGTCAGCTGAACGTACCGGGCTGACACCAGGTTCGGTGCCACGATGATCGCCTCGGCATCGACCGGGATCGGCACGTCACGGTCCACGGCCAACGTCAGCTTGGACCGGGTCCCCTGCGGTTCGATGGCGTCGATGGTCCCGACCCGGACGCCGGCGATCCGCACCTCGTCCCCGGGATAGATGGCCGTCGCCGAACGGAAGTAGGCCGTGATGGTCTTCGGACTGAAGATCTGCTGGTAGACCACGAATCCGGTCCCCGCTACCGCCAACACGGCCAGCGCAGTCACCAGCACCGCGCGAAGAGGAGCCCGACGCATCCCGTCAATCCTCATCGCGAGCCTCCGGGAATGCCGTTGTACGGGAACGGGAACTCGGCACGCGGTCCCGCGTTGTCGGGCGGTTGCCCGGCGTCGGTACCTCGACGGAATCCCAGCGCGTAGTCGAGGAAGGGCTGAATCGCCGGCCCGGGAAGCAGGTTGGAGGCGAAACCGTTGTAGTAGAACCCGTTGTTGACCGCTTCTCCCTGTGTCACCTGATATTTCGCAAGGCCCTTGAGTGACGCCGAGATGTTGTCTCGGTTGCGTTCGAGCATCTCGGACACGGTGTTGAGCTTCTCCAAGGTCGGGGCGAGCTCGTGCTCGTTGTCGGCGACCAGTCCGGAGAGTTGTTGAGCCACCGCAGTTGTGCTCGCGAGCAGATTGACGATGGCGTACCGACGCTCGTGGAGCATAGCCAGCAGATCGTTCGCGTTGAGGATCAACGAGTTGACCTGGGCGCTGCGTTCCGAGAGCACGCCGGTCACGTCCGATGCGGACTTGAGCAGGCTGCCCAGGGATTCGTTGCGACTGTTGAGCGATCTGGACAAGCGGGTCACTCCATCGAAGGTGGGCGCCAGCTGCGGCGCGATCCTCTCGATGGTGTCCGAGAGCGTGTCCAACGACTGATTGATCGCGGCGGTGTCGGTGGCCGCGGTGTTGGAGGTGAACTCGCCGACCGCATCGGTCAACGAGTACGGGGATCCGGTCTGGGACAGCGGGATCACGCCTGCCGCACCCAGACTGTGCGTGCCCGCAGGTTTCAGGACAAGGACGCGTTCACCCAGGACGGTGGCGATGCCGATACTCGCGGTGGTGTCGCTGCCCACCGGTACCGAGCTGTTGACCGAGAACGTCACCATGGCGGTGCCGCGGTCGAGGGCGATATCGGAGACGGTACCGACGGTGACACCGGAGACTTTGACGTCGTTGCCGGCGGACAATCCACCGGCTTCGGCGAAGACGGCCTGGTAGCGGACGGAGGTCGCCATGGCCCACAGCTGCTGGGGCTGCAGCCCGACGACGATCACCAGGGCAATCAGCACGGCGCCGATGAAGCCGGCGCGAATCAAGGAGGATCCACGATATTTCTGCATTACGGCTCGGCGCACCTTCCGGTGTTTTGAATAACCCACGGGAAATGTGCTGTGCGGCCCTGCAAGTCGGAGACCCGGATGGAGATGCCGCACAGGTAGAGGTTCAGCCAGCTCCCGTAAGAACCGAGCCGCACGAGTTTGCGATAGTTCTGCGGTGTCTTCTGCAGTACGAGATCGAGCCGGGCCAGGTCGGTCTCGTTGGCGAGCAGCGGGGCCATGCGGTTCAGCTGATCGACGGTGCCTGCCAGCGGGGGCCGCGCTTGGGTGAGTAGGCCGGCCAGCGACGCCGTTCCGTCGTCCAGTGCGCTGATCGATTCGCCGATGGGGTCGCGATCCTGTGCCAGTCCGGTGGCCAACTGCTCAAGCTGATCGACGGCGCCGGAGAGCTTTTCGCCGTCCTTGGCGACGGTGGCCAGCGTGTCGTTGAGGGTGTCGATGAGCGCTTCCACGGTCTGGCCGTTGTCGGCCAGTGTGTTGGCCAACGACGAGGTCCTGGCGAACAGTGACTCGAAATTTCCGCCCTGGCCCTGCAGGATCTGAATGAGCGAACTGGTCAGTGCGTTGATGTCGTCGGGGTTCAGACCCTGGATCACGGGTTTGAGACCACCCAGCAGCAGGTCGAGGTTCAGTGCCGGCTCGGTCCGGTCCTGGCTTATGCGCGAGCCGGGTTCTTGGATCCGTGTGGATCCGGGCTGATCGAGCAGTTCGAGGTAGCGGTCTCCGACGAGGTTCAGGTAACGCGCCGCAACGCGCGTACTTTCGGTCAGCCTGACGTTGTCATCAGCGTCGAACTCGACGATGACGGTGTTGTCGCCCTGTAGTTCGATACCACGGACGGTCCCTATCCTGATGCCCGCGACCCGAACGGAATCTCCGGTCCGCAAGCTGGAGGAATCGGTGAACACTGCCGAGTACACGTTGGTGGAACTCGACCGGTACTGCCCGAAGATGACGAACAGTCCGGCCGTCAACACCACCATGACGAGCCCGAAGACGCCGAACTTCACCGCCGATCTGCCTACACTCGTCATCCCGGCTGGCCGATCTGGGCGCTATTGCGAGGCGGTCCGTCGATGGGACCGAACAGGAGTTGCTTCAGGCCATCGGAGTTGAGCACGATGCCCTGATTGCCGTACTGCGCCGGGTTGGCGCCCACGTCAGCTACGACGAATGGCGGGCTCTTCTGGAACGGCACCTTGGGCAGGTCCGTACATTGCGGTCCACCGGTCGCAGCGACTTTGGGGAGGTTCTGCGGATACCGGTACCGCTCCTGTCCCAGCACGATGGTCTGCAGCAGTAGACCGCCGGGGACCGGGGTACCCGGCGCTTTGGCGAGCTGGACCGCACCGCCCAGCCCGCAGTTGAGGGCTTCGTGATACTGGTTCAGCAGATCGGTTGTGGGGACGAGCAGGTCCATGGTGGTGGTGATCGCCTGCCGGTTGCCACCGATCACCTCGTTACCCTGGTCAGCCAGCCCGATCACGCTGACCAGTAACGAATCCAGGTTGTGCTGCTCATCGACGATCGACCGGCTGATCTGCGTCGTCGCGTCAAGTGTGCTCATCAACTCGGGAGCGACGTCGGCGTAGGCATCGAGCACCTGCGGAGCTGTCGCGAGCTCGTGTTCCATGGTCGGGAGGCTCGGCTCGATCTTGGCGAGAAACCCGTCGAAGTCGACCATCATCTGACCGATCTGGTCGCCGCGGCCGCTGAAGGCGGTCGCCAGTGCCCCCAGGGTCTCGTTGAGTTTCGCCGGTTCGATCTTGGCGAGCACCGTCGAGAGCTGCTCGAAGACCGTGTTGATCTCGACGGTGACGTGGTCGGCGTCCAGCACCTGACCGGCCTGCAATGACTCCGGCGCCGGGTCTGCGGGTGGCACCAACTCGACGAACTTGGACCCGAACACTGTCGATGAGGCGATGTCGACGGTGACGTTGGACGGGATGATGTCCATGAAGGATGGATTCATCGCGAGGTGGATGGCGGCCCGCCCGTCCGGTAGGGACTCGATCGAGTGCACCGAACCGACCTGTGCACCATGCAGTTTCACTTTGGCGTCGGGATTCATCACCAAACCGGCGCGCTGCGACAGCACGGTGACAGGAACTGTGGTGGTGAAGCTGCCGCGGAACAGACCGACGGCGAGCCCGACGACAGCCAGTAGGGCGACCACGGTCGCCGTCCCGATCAACGGCCGTCGCACGCTCGGTTGCATTGCCATCCGGTAACCCCTAACCCGACAAGTTGAAGTTGCCGTTGGAGCCGTAGATCGACAACGACACGAGCAAGGTCACCGAAATCACGACGATCAGCGACGTCCGCACTGCGTTACCGACCGCGACACCCACCCCTGACGGTCCCCCGCTGGCGAAGTAGCCGAAATAGGTGTGCACCAACAGGACTGCCATCGCCATCAAGATGGCCTGAAGAAACGACCACAACAGGTCCTTCGGATTCAGGAAGGTGGTGAAGTAGTGGTTGTAGAGCCCAGCCGATTGCCCGAACAGGACAACGGTGGTCAGCTTGCTCGCAGCGAAGGACAGCATCACGGCGATGGAGTAAAGGGGCGTGATGGCGATCATGCCGGCGACGATGCGGGTACTGACCAGGTATTCGACAGGGCGAATTCCCATGGTCTCCAAGGCATCGATTTCCTCGTTGATCCGCATGGCGCCCAGCTGTGCGGTGACGCCCGCTCCGAATGTCGCCGCGAGACCGATTCCGGCCACCACCGGCGCCGAGATGCGCACGTTGATGAACGCGGCGAGGAAGCCGGTCAAGGCTTCGATTCCGATGTCACCCAGCGAGCTGTAGCCCTGCACCGCAAGGGTGCCGCCCGCCGCCAAGGTCAAGAACCCGACGATGACGATCGTGCCGCCGATCATGGCCAAAGTTCCCGAGCCCATGCTGATCTCGGCCACCAAGCGGATGATCTCTTTGCGATAGTGGACGGCCGCATGGGGAACCCCAGCGAGGGCCCTGCCGTAGAAGGAGGTGTGATCGCCGATCCGGCTCACAGTGTCCACAGGGCGTCCGAGCTGCTGGGTCAGACGCGGATAGAGCGTGCGTGCGGTTGCCATGATCGTTCGCTATCCGGACGTCATTCGAATGCCGATAGCAGTGACCACGACGTTGACGACGAACAGCGCCATGAAGGCATACACCACCGTCTCGTTGACGGCGTTGCCTACCGCCTTCGCGCCGCCGCTGCTGATACTCAACCCGCGGTAACAGGCGACGAGACCCGCGATCAGACCGAAGAGTGCGGCCTTGACGCACGAGATGATGACCTCGGGGACACCGGTCAACAACGTGATACCGGCGGCGAAGGCGCCGGGGTTGACGTCTTGGATGAAGATCGAAAAGAAGTAACCACCAAGGATTCCGATGATCACGACCAAGCTGTTGAGCAGCAAGGCGACCAGTCCCGACGCCAGCATCCGAGGAGTGACCAGACGCTGAACGGGGTTGATTCCCAGCACTTCGAGCGCGTCGATCTCCTCCCGGATCGTGCGCGAACCGAGATCGGCGCACATTGCCGTCGCTCCCGCTCCCGCGACGATCAACACGGTGACCATCGGCCCGACCTGGGTGACGGCGCCGAAAGCGGCACCGGCGCCGGACAAATCGGCGGCCCCCAACTCCCGCAACAAGATGTTCAACGTGAAGCTGACCAGCACGGTGAACGGAATGGCCACCAACAGGGTCGGCATAAGGGACACGCGTGCGACGAACCAGGACTGCTCCAGGAATTCCCTGCCCTGAAACGGCCGCCGAAAGAGGAACTTCACTGCATCAGCGGACATGGACAGAAGTCCCCCGACCCCCTGCATCGGCGCCGCCACACCCGAACCGAGTACCGAAAGCCCCAGGGACCGACGGTCCGCGGCCTTATTGACCATATGCCGGTGAACCTCCCTCGGTGACTCTTTGCTACCTGTCGTTGCGGCGAGAGACACGTTGGCAGGTCGACATGACGTAGAACACATCGCGTCCCACCCACCGGGAACCGCGCCACGCTCGCGCCGCTCTGCACGCGAAGTTGGACAGCCGATGCCACAATCGGCGATCAATGCCGCAGAAAACTCGACAGGAGCCGTGTCGTGACCGCAATGTCCGCAGAGCCGCCCCTCCCACTCTCGCGCTACTCCGGACGACGCGTGCTCATCACCGGGGGCGGATCGGGCATCGGGCAGGCGTGCGTGCTTCGTATCCTCGGTGAAGGAGGCCACGTCGTCGCTGCCGACATCAGCAGTGAGGGACTCGCCGACACTGCCACCACAGCGACCGCTCACGGCGATCGCCTGACGACTGTCGTCATGGATATCAGCGACGAGGAGTCCGTCGCCGCGGGTGTGGCGGACGCTCTCAACACGTTGGGCGGCCTCGACACGTTGGTCAATGCCGCCGGGATACTGCGGTCGGCGCATCTCGCCCAGACGACGCTCGCCGACTTCGAGCAGGTTCTGCGTATCAATCTCATCGGAACGTTCCTCGTCACCCGCGAATGCATTGCCGCGCTGCACGAGGGCCGTCACGCCGCGGTGGTCAACTTCAGCTCCACCTCCGCGCATTTCGCCCACCCCTATATGGCCGCTTACGCAGCCTCCAAGGGAGGCGTGCTGTCGATGACCCATTCGTGGGCGATGGAATTTGCCAAGGCCGGCATTCGCTTCAATTCCGTTCAGCCGGGGTCGATCTCGTCCGGCATGACCGATGGCACCGGGTCCTCACGCCAAAGTATCGGGCCGGGCCTCCCCGAGGACTCGGATTACGCCCTGTTCGGCAAGGTGGCGCCGATGCTTCCCCTCGACGGCGGCGCGATCTTCGCCCCGCCGGATGCGGTGGCCGGTGTGGTCGCGATGTTGGGCAGCGATGATGCCTATTTCATGACAGGCACCGAGGTACGCATCGATGGTGGCTCGCACATGTGATGCGGGCTGTCACAGGATGGCGGTCACGCAAGTGGGGAGGCAGGCGATGAAGGTCGCGAATTCGCTGTGGGTGCTGTTCGCCGCTGCTGCGGTGACGACCTCCTTGGCATCGCCGTCACATGCCGCCCCGTTCTTTGCCAATTACTCGCTCCTCATTCAAGGGCGGTACGACTTTCATACCTGGACGTGGGCGGTGAGCTACTGCATCCCGGATGCACCGGACTGTCGACGCATCGACGCGATACCGATGCCCGTCGCAAAGGCCTTCGAGTACAGCGGCGACGCGCACCTCGCCGACGGTCGCTACACGCTGTCCGTCGACATTCCGGACGGAATGCGTTGCGGCAACGTCTATTACGGACCCGTCATTGCGACTCACGATGTCTACACCTGGGACGCGACCACGCTGCAAGGCACGCTGACATCAACATTTGCCGTGGGCTGCGACGGAGCGCCGGGCGGCACGTTGACCTACCCCTTCTCGCTGGTGCGGCTCTGAAACTGCGAAGGCAGCGTGGAGTCTGTCCTCACTGCGGGGAGATTGGACGGAGAATCCACAGTTGACCGGACTCCCGGGACGGGTGACCATAGCTCGCATGCGCTATGTCGTTACCGGCGGTACCGGGTTCATTGGCAGCCGGCTGGTCTCCACACTCCTCGACCGTCCCGACACCACCGCGGTCCATATCCTGGTGCGCCGCGGATCCCTCGCCAAGCTCGAGCACCGCGCGCAGCACTGGGACGAGCGGGTGCAGCCGCTGCCCGGCGACCTCACCGAGCCCGGTCTCGGCCTGTCCGACGCCGCGGTCGCCGACCTCGGTCCCGTCGGGCACGTCGTGCACTGCGGGGCCATCTACGACCTGACCGCACCCGAGGCCCCCCAGCGCGCCGCCAACGTCGAGGGGACCGCCGCGGTGATCGCGCTGGCTCAGCGGCTCGGCGCCACCCTGCACCACGTGTCGTCGATCGCCGTCGCAGGCACGCACCGGGGCGTCTTCACCGAGAACGACTTCGACCTCGGTCAGGACCTTCCGACCCCGTATCACCGCACCAAGTTCGAGGCCGAACGACTGGTCCGCGACGCAGCCGGGTTGCGGTACCGGATCTACCGCCCCGCGGTGGTGGTCGGCGACTCCCGCAGCGGCGAAATCGACAAGATCGACGGCCCCTACTACTTCTTCGGGCTGCTGGCCAAGCTGTCGGCGCTCCCCGGCTTCACACCGATGGTGCTGCCGGACACCGGGCGGACGAACATCGTGCCGGTCGATTTCGTGGTGGACGCGATGTCCGCACTCATGCACGCCGACGGCCGAGACGGACAGACGTTCCACCTGACCGCCCCGAGGACCGTCGGCCTGCGCGGGATCTACCGCGGCGTCGCACGCGCCGCCGGATTGCCCCCGCTGGTCGGGTCGCTGCCCCGGGCGGCTGCCGCACCGCTGCTGGCGGCCCGCGGGCGGGCGAAGGTCGTCCGTGACATGGCGGCCATCCAGTTCGGCATCCCGGCACAGGTTCTCGACGTCGTGGAGCTCGCGCCGACCTTGACCTGCGAGCACACCGACGAGGCACTTCGCGGCACCGGGATCGTGGTGCCGGAGTTCGCCTCGTATGCGCCCCGGCTGTGGCGGTACTGGGCCGCACACCTCGATCCGGACCGGTCGCGACGCGACGACCCGCAGGGGCCCCTCGTCGGAAAGCACGTCCTCATCACCGGCGCGTCCAGCGGAATCGGCCGCGCCTCGGCGATCGCCGTGGCCACACGGGGCGCCACCGTGTTCGCGCTGGCGCGCAACGCCGAGGCGCTCGACGAGCTGATCGAGGAGATCCGGCAGACCGGCGGCGACGCGCACGCGTTCCTGTGCGACGTGACCGACGCGGCTGCCGTCGAGCACACGATCGCCGACATCCTCGACCGCTTCGGCCACGTGGACTATCTGGTCAACAATGCGGGCCGCTCGATTCGACGCTCAGTCGTGGCGTCCACCGATCGGCTGCACGACTACGAACGGGTGATGGCGGTCAATTACTTCGGCCCGGTGCGCATGGTGCTGGCGCTGCTGCCCCACTGGCGCGAGCGCCGGTTCGGGCACGTCGTCAACGTCTCCAGCGCCGGCGTGCAGGCGGCCAGCCCGAAGTACAGTGCCTACGTCCCGAGCAAGGCAGCACTCGATGCGTTCTCCGAAGTGGTTGGCACCGAGACACTTTCGGATCACATCACGTTCACCAACATCCACATGCCGCTGGTGCGCACGCCGATGATCGCACCGTCCCGTAGGCTCAACCCGATGCCGCCGATCACCGCCGAATATGCCGCCGCGATGGTGGTCCGTGGGCTCGTCGACAAGCCCGCCCGTATCGACACCCCCGTCGGAACCCTGTCCGACATCGGGATGTACTTCACGCCGAGGCTCTCCCGGCGGGTGCTGCACCAGCTCTACCTGGGCTATCCCGATTCGCCTGCGGCACGCGGGATCGCCTCGGACCGTCCGGAGCCGGCGCCACCCTCGGCGCGCCGCACGAGACGACCCGGGCTGCCCGTTCCGTCGATGCGTGTCCCCCGCACCGTCAGGCACGCGGTGCGGCTCGTGCCCGGCGTGCACTGGTGACCGCGATGCGCGAACCGGTGTTCTTCGACGTGGACACCGGCGTGGACGATGCGATGGCGCTGGTGTACCTGTTCGGCAGCCCCGAGGCGGAACTGGTCGGTATCGCGTCGACCGCGGGAAACGTTGGCGTGCACGCTGTCTGCCGGAACAACCTGGCGCTTCTGGAGCTGTGCGGGATCAGTGGCGTACCGGTGTCCCGCGGTTCGGAGACCCCGCTGGTGGCTCCCCTGCGCACGGCCGAGGACACCCACGGACCCCAGGGCCTCGGCTACGCGCAGCTGCCGGCGCCGACCGCGGCACTCACCGAGCACGACGCCGCCGAGGCGTGGGTGCGGGCCGCACGCGCGCACCCCGGTGAGTTGATCGGGATCGCCACCGGACCGCTGACCAACCTCGCGTTGGCCATGCGTGCCGAACCCGCGCTGCCGCGGCTGTTGAAGCGGCTGGTCATCATGGGCGGCGCCTTCGACTACCGCGGCAACACCACGCCGGTGGCGGAATGGAACGTCAGCGTCGACCCGGAATCGGCCGCAGAGGTGTTCCGCGCGTGGAGTGACGCGGGCGCTGATCACCTGCCGATCGTGCTGGGTCTCAACCTCACCGAACACGCCGCGATGACGCCGGAGCTGTTGAGCAGGCTGGCCGAGGCGGCCGGATCGACCTCGCTTCCGATGTCGCTGCACGACGCGCGCGGCACCGTGTCCACGGCGTCCAATCCGCTGATCCGGGTGCTCGAAGGCGCGATGCGGTTCTACTTCGAATTTCACCACGACCAGGGCGAAGGCTATCTCGCGCACCTGCACGACCCACTGGCCGCCGCGGTCGCGCTCGACACCTCACTGGTGCAATGCCGCCCGGCGCCGGTCGACGTTGAACTCACCGGCACCCTGACCCGCGGGATGACCATCGCCGACTGGAGCCACCGTTGGGGACGAGAACCGAACGCGCTCATCGCCGTTCAGGTGGACCCCGCCGCGTTCTTCGACCACTTCATCGCCCGCGTCGGGGAATTTGCCCGCCGCCTATAAGGCTCAGTCGTCTGTGACGCTCAGCGCCACCTCAGTCGTCTGTGACGCTCAGCGCCACCTCAGTCGTCTGTGACGCTCAGCGCCACCTCGATATTGCCGCGCGTGGCGTTCGAGTACGGGCACACCTGGTGCGCCTTCTCCGTCAACTGTTTCGCCGTCTCGTGGTCGACGTTCGGGAGCGTCACCTCGAGCTCGACCGCGAGCCCGAAACCGCCGTTGTCGAGCGCACCCAGCGAAACCCGCGCTCCCACGGACGAATCCGAGACGTCGATCTTGTCCTGCCGGCCGATCAGACGCAGAGCGCTGTGGAAACACGCCGCGTAGCCCACCGCGAAAAGCTGCTCCGGATTCGTTCCTTTTCCGCTGCCACCCATTTCCTTGGGAGCCGCCAGATCGAGATCGAGGGTCCCGTCGGCCGTGCGGCCGTGCCCGTCACGTCCCTCCCCGGTGGCCAGAGCCTCAGCGGTATAGAGCGTTTTCATGCGTCTTCCTTCCTCGGTCAGAGTGGCCGAAGCCACGGTCTAACAGTAGGACGCGATTCAATTGTGCGCAATCAAAGTGTCATCACTCATAGATTCCCTCCAGGTACCACCTCCTCTGCCGGTAGCACAGCAGCATGGCCTGCGTGGCATCGAGCAGCACCTGGACCCGCGCCGTCCTGCCACTTTTCGACTGCGTGGGGTCCCACCATCGTTCGTCGACCGGCCACGGCCCCGCCCACCACGACAATCGGCCGGACCGCCCGGGAGCATGCAAACGGAACGGATCCGCCGAGAAAAGTCCCCGGCTGGTGACCCGTACCGGGTTTCCCTCGGCGTCGAACAGTTCGACCGGGTCGTCGAGCAGGACAGTCGGTGACGGCTCCGGCAACCGGCCCGGCCATGGCTGGTCCGGATTCGCCTGGGGCACAAGCTCATCTCCCAGGGAGGTCAAGGTGATCCGCTCGGCAGGCCCCCGCCCCCCACTGAGCACCGGAACCTTGACGGCGTCGGGGCCGAGCAGACCCTGCACGCGCACCAAGGCGCGCCGCGCCCGCAGCCGGTCCTCTTCACCGACGCCGCCCCACAGCGGCAACTGCAATGCTTCTGCCGAGATCACCTCGACGGGACGCAGACGCAATGTCGTGATCGGCGCGGCGGGACGATCGCCGGGGTTGCGCCTGTTCAGCCATCCGTCCAATTGCCAGCGGACCCGGTCGGCGGTGGCGTCCTCGGTCAGCGGCTCGGCGCACCTCCAGACACGTTCGAGCTCCTGACCATTGGCCGTGACGGCATGGATGGCCAGCCGGGTACAGCCCACACCTGCCGCCTCCAGGCTCCGGTGCAGCACGCTGGCCAGCGATCTGCCCGCGAAGGCAGCCGCGTCGACCCGGTCCACAGGCGGATCGCAGTTCATCACCGCGTCGAGCTCGGCCTCGGGTTCCCTCCCGGACGGACCCCGGGTTGGCTCTCCGCGGGCGATGCGGTGCGCCGCGACGGCATCGGCTCCGAAGCGGGACGACACATCGCTGCGGGACAACTCGGCGAACTGCCCGATCTTGCGGATCCCCATGCGCCACAACAGGTCCACCAGCTCTTCGCGGGTGGCGGGCGCGAGGCTGGGTTCGGTGGCCAGTTGCCGGATGGACAGACCCGCCAGGAACGGCGCATCACCACCGGCATCGACGATCCGGCCCGCCCTGGCCGCAAAGACGGCGGTGGGCAGCTGATCGGCGATGCCGACCTGGCATTCGGCGCCGGCCGCGGCCACGGCGTCGACGAGTCGCTCGGCGGCGGTCTGCTCGGACCCGAAGTACCGGGCGGCACCGCGGACCGACAACGCCAGCAGCCCGGGTCTCATCACTTCCGCACGGGGCACCAGATCATCCACGGCGACCGTCACGTTCTCGAAATGACGTGCGTCCCTGGCGGGATCGGCGGCGGCGACGTGCAGTTCGGGACAGCGGGCCTGCGACTCCCGACGCCTCAACCCCCTCCGCACCCCCACGGCCCGGGCCGCCGCCGAACACGCGATGACCCGGTTGGCCAGCGTGACCGCAACCGGCACCGTCGGCGGCAGCTCGGCCGCCGCGGCAGCCGCCACGGCGGGCCAATCCATGCACCAGAGCGCCAGTACCCTGCCTGCCATCTCATCCGCCCACGGCGCGCGCCGGGCGGCCGACGGAACGGCCCCGGGCCCGCATGGTCAACCGCACCCTGCTGATCCGTCCGCACCCCGGAGCCGGCGGCATCCCGTCGCGACCGCCTGCGATCTCGTATCCGCTGACGCGCGCGGCCAGCCGAGCGGACGCGCCCTGCCAGTCCCCGTCGGTCACGAGCAGCGTGCACCCCCGCTGCCGCGCCCGGGCCACCACTGCCCTGGCCCGGGTCGCCGGCACCGTTCGGCCTCCCAGTCCGAGGACCACGAGATCCATTCCGTCCATCAGCACCGCCGCCACCTCGACCGGGTCGGCACCCGGTTCGGGAATGACCGCGATCCTGCTCAGATCGGCGCCCATCTCGACGGCAGCCAACAGCCCGGTGTCGGGCTGGCCGATGATCGCGACGTGGCCGCCGTCGGCCGTCACCGCCGCGATCATGCTCAGCTGCAGCGATCGAGCCCCCGAAACGACCGCCACCGTTCCCCGGGGCAACGAATCCGGAAGCACTTCAGCCAGCGATTCGGGCACCGGCAGCAAAGAATCCGGCGTCGGCGAAGGCTCGGGAACCGGCGCAACGGCCCGACGACTTCCCCCCACCTTGCTGGGTACCGACGCGATCTGCTTGCGCAGCTGTTCTACCTGCTCAGCGCGCGTGACCGGACACCGATTCAGACCTTGTGGTGTCGTCACAACAGCACCTTTCACACCATCCGACACTTGCGTTATTCGAAACTTTGTTCGATGAAGCCAGTAAACACCCACCCACCGACAGCGTCAACAAGATGGACGGTGCCACCGCGCAATAGGGACATTGACAAATGTCATCATTGCGAGTTGTATCCGTCGGGTGCTCAACGACGAGTCGGCGCAGTCGGCGAAACGCGGTTCCTGGCGCTCCCGGGGAGCGGCCTATGTCAGCAGCCTGACCTTGCGACAGATCAGCAGCGTGCTTCCACCCGACCAGGCGTGGGGCCTGTGGACCTCCCGCCAGATCGTCGCCCGCATCATGGACACCTTCGGCCCGTCCCTGGCCAACACCAAGGCTGTCCGGGTCGACACCACCACCCCCGACGGCCGACGCGTCATCGGCGAGTGGGTGTACGGGGCCGGCGTGTCCCGCACAGCGACAGACCGCGCGATCTACTTCGTCCACGGCAGCGGCTTCGTCCTGTGCTCACCCCGCACCCACCGGCGACTCACGGCATGGCTGTCACAACTCACCGGACTGCCTGTCTTCAGCATCGACTACCGACTGGCCCCGAAGCACCGATTCCCCACCGCCGCAGACGATGTCCGCAACGGCTGGGACTGGCTCACGGAACGGTGCGGTATCGCCCCCGACCAGATCGTGGTGGCCGGAGACTCGGCCGGCGGACATCTCGCCGTCGACCTCCTGCTGCAGCCCGACGTCCGTCACCCGGCCGGCCTCGTGCTGATGTCCCCGCTGGTGGATCTGACCTTCGGCTTGGCCCGATCCCGCGAGAAGGACCGCCCCGACCCCGCCATCCGTTCCCGCGATGCCGCTCGACTCATCCAGTTATACTGCACCGGAACAGAATCCGGTCACCCGCGGCTGCGGCTCGACGTGGCCGGTGGACGGACGCTGCCGCCCACACTGATCCAGGCCGGCGGTGCGGAGATGCTCGCCGCCGATGCCCTCGCCCTCGCCGAGGATCTCGGAAGTTCCGGCACCCCGTGCGAACTCCAGATCTGGCCCGACCAGGTGCATGTCTTCCAGGCGCTGCCGCGACTCACCCCGGAAGCCACCCCCGCGATGCAGAAGATCGCCGGCTTCGTCGCCGACGCCCTGCGCTCACACGACATCGAACAGGCGGGCTGACCCATGTGGCCCTTCGGGACGAAACGCTCCCAGGACGCCGACGCGGTCGTCACCGGCGCAGGCAGTGGCATCGGCGCCGCGTTCGCGATCGAGCTGGCACGTCGAGGCGGACGGGTGGTGTGCAGCGACATCGACCTCGACGCCGCCAAGGCCACGGCCGACGAGATCGGCGCTGCGGCACTCCCCCTGCGCTGCGACGTCACCGATGTCGACGAGATGTATCGCCTTGCCGACGAGGCACAGTCGTGGTTCGGGGGCCCACCGTCACTCGTCATCAACAACGCCGGTGTCGGCGCCGGCGGGGCCGTCATCGGCGACGCGGAGCTCGGCGACTGGCGCTGGGTCCTGGACATCAACCTGTGGGGACCGATCCACGGCTGCCACGTGTTCGCACCCCTCCTGCGGGAAGCCGGTCGTCCGGCAGGCATCATCAACGTCGCATCCGCCGCCGCGTTCGGCGCCGCCCCGGGCATGGCCGCCTACAACGTCAGCAAGGCAGGCACCCTGTCGCTGTCGGAGACACTGGCCGCCGAGCTGGCGGGCACCGGCATCACCGTGACGGTGCTGTGCCCGACCTTCGTGAAGACCAACATCGTCAGTTCCGGTCGGATCCCGGCCCAGACGACCCAACTGGCCGACCGGCTCATGCGGATCACCGGATTCCCGGCCGACCGCGTCGCGCGAACGTGTCTGGACACCCTCGACCGCGGCGGTCTCTACTGCATGCCGAATCCCGAAGCCCGGATCGGTTGGGGGATCAAGCGTTTCACCCCGACGGTGTACACCCGCGCCGCGGGTCTCGCCACCCGCATCACCACCTAGGAGGACCTGTGGCCATCGACATGGACATCATGCTGGCGAAGATCAAGGACCGGCAGTGGGCCCTGGCCGACATCGACTGGGACGCCCCCGGCGCCGAGAAGATCACCGACGAGCAGCGGCCGAAGCTCAAGGCCTTCATGGCCGACCTCTGCTGGATCGAGAACATCGGCGCCCGCGGCTTCGCGGCACTGGCCAAGAAGGCGCCCACCCCGACGATCGCCGAGATCTACCGCTACTTCCACGCCGAGGAGCAGCGGCACGCGAATGCCGAACTGGCGTTGATGAAGCGGTGGGGCATGCTCGACACCGACGAGAGCGGAGCGACTGTCGAGATGCCTGAACCCAACGTCAACATCCGGCTGGCCATGGACTGGCTGGACACCTATGCCGACGACATGTCTCTGTCGATTCTGGGCACCGTGATCCCGATGCTGGAGGTGGCCCTGGACGGTGCGCTGCTGAAGTTCCTGCTCGAAGAGGTCGACGACCCGGTGTGCCATCAGGTCTTCGAGAAGATCAACAACGACGAATCACGGCACATCGCTGTCGATTTCGAGGTGCTGAACATGATCGGGCACGCCGATCTCCGGCGGCTGGCCATCGAGTTCATCGGCAGCGTGGCGACCCCCGGCCTGATCCTCGGTGCCATCATGTACATCCCGCTGCTCAACCGCATCCGCAACGAGATCGTCGGCATGGGTCTGGAACCCGAACGACTCTACAACGCGGTCAAGCGCTTTCAGACCCTCGGTGAACGCGGTGAGTTCACCCACCGGGTGCCTACCTACCGGGTGCTGCGCCGGCATGCGGCGATGGTCGTCAAACCCCGCCACCCCTACCATCTGCTGGCCAACACGATGGTGCGGGCATCGGAGCTGTATCCGAAGGCGTTGTTGAAGCCGATCCCGAGCTGGTTCAAGGAACTGACCCACGAGCCGGCGGCCTGACCCGTGACCGATCCTCAGCACGTCCACGAAACCCTCATCGTCGGCGCCGGATTCACCGGGCTCGGCACCGCCATCAAGCTCCGGGAAGCCGGGATCGACGACATCGTCATCGTCGAACGCGGCGACCGGGTCGGCGGGACCTGGCGCGACAACACCTATCCCGGTGTCGCCTGCGACATCCCGTCGCTGCTCTACTCGTTCTCCTTCGCCAAGAACGCGTCATGGTCGCGGGCCTATCCGTCCGGTCGTGAGATCTGCGACCACATCGAGGCTCTGACCGACGACCACGGGCTGCGCCCGCTCATCCGGTTCGGCACCGAGGTCAGCGGCCTGAGCTTCGACGAGTACGCCGGCGTGTGGACCGCGACGACGGCGGAGGGCACACACCTGCTGGCACGGACCGTGGTGCTGGCCTCGGGACCACTGGCCGATCACAAGCTCCCCGACATCCGGGGTGTCGACACCTACGAGGGTCACACGATCCACAGCGCGGACTGGGACCACGACTACGACTTCACCGGCAAGCGGGTCGCGGTCATCGGTACCGGAGCAAGCGCAGTGCAGATCGTCCCCGAGTTGGTCAAGACGGCCGCCTTCGTGAAGGTCTTCCAGCGGACCCCCGGCTGGGTGCTCCCCCGCCTCGACGTCCCGATGCCGGCAGCGGTGCAGACACTGTTCGCCAAAATGCCTGTCACACAGGAGATTGCCCGCCAGGCGCTGTACTGGGGCCACGAAGCCACCGCGACGGCACTGGTGTGGAAATCGCCGCTGTCGGGACTGGTCGCCCGTCTCGGCAGGTCGCATCTGCGCGCGCAGGTCAAGGATCCGTGGATGCGGCGTCAGCTGACCCCCGACTTCACCCCGGGTTGCAAGCGCATGTTGATGTCCAGCGAGTACTACCCGGCGCTGCAGCGGGAGAACTGCAAGCTGATCGACTGGCCGATCGCGACGCTGAGCCCGGTCGGAATCCGGACCAGCGACGGCGTCGAGCACCATCTCGACGCGATCGTGTTCGCCACCGGCTACGACGTCCATCTGTCGGGGCCGCCGTTTCCGGTCACCGGGCTGGGCGGCCGGTCACTGCAGCAGGAATGGGCCGACCATGCCGAGGCGTACAAGAGCGCGAGCGCCCACGGCTATCCGAACCTGTTCTTCATGACCGGGCCCAACTCGGGACCGGGACACAACTCGCTGCTGGTGTACGTCGAGGGGCAGATCGACTACGCGGTCACCGCCATCACGACGATCGTGCACCAGAATCTGCGCTACCTCGACGTGCGCGCCGACGTCCAGGCCAGGTACAACGACAAGCTGCAGGAACGGCTGACCAGGACGACCTGGATGTCGGGCTGCAACAGCTGGTATTTGACGGCCGACGGATTCAACGCCTCGATGTACCCGGGTTTCGCGACCCAGTATCTTCGACAGATGCGACGGATTCGGTTCGAGGACTTCGACGCGGTGGCGCACGACGCGTCGCCGCGGGTCGCGACGTCGACGGCCTGAGGACGACATGTCCGGTCCCATCCCGACGATCCTGCGCAGGATCCGCCGCGGTTCGCGCGATGTGATCGAGAATGCGGTGTCCCAGCTGTTCGACGCCGCGGTGCAACCGCACGGGTCGGCCGAATCGGGTGAGTACCGGATCGACGAACTGGCCAGGCTGGCGGGCACCACGACGCGCAACATCCGCGTGTACCGCGACCGCGGTCTGCTGCATCCGCCGCTTCGGGTCGGGCGGATCGCGCTGTTCAACGACACGCACCTGACCCGGCTGCGCCTGATCACGTCGATGCTCGATCGCGGCTACAACATCGCCCACGTCAACGAGATGCTGTCGGCCTGGGAGCAGGGCAAGGACCTCGGCGACATGCTGGGTCTCGAGTCGGCGATCGCGGGCAGCTGGGCCACCGAGAAGCCGCAGCGGATGACGCTCGCCCAGGCGCACCGGTTGATCGACGACCCGGCCGGGTTCGACCGCATGGTCGGCCTCGGCATCATTCGGATCGAGGACGACGAGCACGCCACCATCGTGCGGCCCACCCTGGTGGAGGCCTTCACCGAGATCCGGCAGTACGGCGTGGCTCTCGACAAACTCATCGATGTCCACGTCGAGGTGGGTCCTCTGCTCGACCGGATCAGCGAGATCCTGGTCCAAGCCGGCCTGGACGCCGTCATCGACAAGATCAACCCCGGCGCGGCCGTGCCCGACGATGTCGAGGTCGCCGAGCTGATCACCACGTTGGTCCGATTCCGCACCCAGGCGGTGTCCGCGGTCGGGGCGACCTTGGCGTTCTCGATCGAGTCGGCCGTCGAATCCACGGTCGCGCAGTTGCTCGGTGATCTGATCACCAAGAGCGCAGAGGCCGCCGGGGAGTGACCGTGCTCGATGAATTGTGGTCTGCTGCCACCCGGCATCGCTTTCTGATCGCCGTGCGTGACGGCACCCTCAGCGACGCGGATTTCGACAGATGGCTGGCACAGGATGCGATCTTCGTCGCCGACCTGCTGGCATTCCAGGCGCGGCTGCTCGCCCGCGCACCGCGTCCTGCCCACTCGGCGCTGGTCGGTGGATGCGCCGCCCTGGTGTCCGAGCTGGACTGGTTCGAGGACCAGGCGGCTCATCGCGGGATCGACATGGACCAGCCGCCGCTGCCGGCGACACTGGCGTATCGCCAACTCCTGCAACGACTTGACGCCGCCCCCTACCACACGGCGGTCACCGCGCTCTGGGTCGTCGAACGGGTCTACCTACTCGCGTGGTCCACGGCGGCCTCCGAGTCATCGCCGTACCGTGAGTTCGTCGAGCACTGGACCGTCCCGGAATTCGCCGCATACGTCGAACTTCTCGGCGAACTGGCGACGCCTGAGGGTCAGGACGACGTGATAGCCGAGGTCCTCAGGAGCGAGATCGCCTTCTGGGACATGGCCCTCCCGGGCGCCTGAGTCAGACGCCCAGCGCCGGACCGATCGTGGTGTTCCACGATTCCTGCATCTCCGACTCGAACAGACCCCACGTGTGCGAACCGTCGGGTCGCACCACGTAGGTGACCGGAACGCCCGCTGCCGCAGCCCTGTCGGCGAACACCCGGGTGCTGTCGGCGACGATGCGCTCGATGAAGCCCCCGGTGATGTTCGGTCCGAAATTCGGAGGCAGACGGTCGACGGAACCGATGTTGCCCGACGCGGACGCCGCGACGTAAATGGCGACACCGCGCAGCTTTTCGACGTTCTTCGACGGGTCGTGGGCCACCCACAGCGGCCCGCCCTGCGGCCCCCACATCGCGTCGGCGCTGGCGCCGCCGCTGGACAGCGTCAGGGCGACCTGCCCGGCGTTGTCGGAGGGGGTGAGGAAGCCGCTGTAGGAGCCGACACCCTGGTACATGCCGGGCATCTGGACCGCGTAGTCGAGTGCCGTGCCCCCGGTGCTGGAGAGCCCACCGACACCGTTCTTGCCGTTGGTGTCGTACTCCTCGTTGATCAGCGGGGGCAGTTCCTGGGTCATGTAGGTCTGGTACTGCTTGCTGGGATCGGCGACCCAGTTCGTGTACCAGCTGTAGGGGCCGCCGAGCGGCGACACGACGTTGACGTTCTTGTCGGCGAAAAAGCCTTGGATGTCGGTCATCCCGAACCAGCTCTTGCCACCGGGGGCGATCCCGCCGCCGGCCAGGTCGTCGCCGCCGTCGATGCCGGGCAGAAGATAGAAGGTCGGGGCACCCGGCTTGGCCGCCTTGTACACGTCGTTGACGACGACCTTGTTCATCGACGGGGAGAACACCGACACCTTGTCCCACCGCTCGTTGACGTGCTCGATGCCGGTGATGTGCGCGCCCTGAGGTTGTGCCGACGCGGCCGGGCCGACATGCACTGTCAGGAAACTCAATACAGAAGCCAACACAACAGCAAGCGCGATTCTCCAGCGCGTCGGGCTGATCATCGGCTGATTATGTAGTCAAAGAAAATTTTCAGCAAGCCTTTGCGCCTGACTGCCATTTCAGCGTTTCGCCGGGACTCAGCGGCGCGGCGGCCAGATTCAGTGCGCCTGCACCGGTTTCCGCAGCAAAACTACGGTCCGAAGTGCCACGTCCACCGCGGCGACGGGTCGGCAAACGAGTTTGCTAGCCCGGGGTGTCGCCCTGGGCGCGGAATCCCATGCCAGCCACCGGCATCCAGGGTCAACGCCCCGGGGTGCTCAGCAATCGGGGCGGTCACTCCCACTCGATCGTGCCCGGTGGCTTGCTGGTGATGTCGAGCACCACCCTGTTCACCTCGGGCACCTCATTGGTGATCCGTGTCGAGATGCGTTCCAGCACTTCGTAAGGCACCCGCGTCCAATCGGCCGTCATGGCGTCCTCGCTCGACACCGGCCGCAGCACGATCGGATGGCCGTACGTGCGGCCGTCGCCCTGCACACCGACCGATCGCACGTCGGCCAGCAGCACCACCGGGCACTGCCAGATCTGGTGATCCAGGCCGGCCGCCGTGAGTTCCTCGCGCGCAATCGCATCCGCGCGGCGCAGCGTGTCGAGCCGGTCGGCGGTGACCTCGCCGACGATCCTGATGCCCAGGCCCGGACCCGGGAACGGCTGGCGCGCAACGATTTCCTCAGGCAGACCGAGCTCGCGCCCGACTGCCCGGACCTCGTCCTTGAACAGCAGACGCAGCGGCTCGACAAGCGCGAACTTCAGGTCGTCGGGCAGGCCGCCGACGTTGTGGTGGCTCTTGATGTTGGCGGTTCCCGAACCCCCGCCCGATTCGACCACGTCGGGATAGAGGGTCCCCTGGACCAGGAACTCGACCTCGCCGTCGACCACGCCGAGGGCATCGCGCACCGCGCCCTCGAACGCGCGGATGAACTCGCGACCGATGATCTTCCTCTTGCCCTCGGGGTTCGTGACCCCCGACAACGCCTCCAGGAACCGATCGGCGACGTCGACGGTCACCAGCTTGGCGCCGGTCGCGGCGACGAAATCCCGCTGAACCTGTGCGCGCTCACCGGCGCGCAGCAGTCCGTGGTCGACGAAGACACAGGTGAGCCGGTCGCCGATGGCGCGCTGCACCAGCGCCGCGGCCACCGCCGAGTCCACGCCGCCGGAGAGTCCGCAGATCGCACGCCCCTCGCCGATCTGCGTGCGTACCTGCTCGACCAGGGCGTCGGCGATGTTGGCAGGTGTCCAGGCGGCGTCAATCCCGGCGAACTCGTGCAGGAAGCGACTCAGCACCTGCTGCCCGTGCGGACTGTGCATGACCTCGGGGTGGTACTGCACACCGGCCAGCCGGCGGCCCCGGTTCTCGAACGCCGCGACGGGCGCACCGGCGCTGCTGGCCACGACCTCGAACCCCTCCGGGGCCTCGGTCACCGCGTCGCCGTGGCTCATCCACACCGGCTGGATGCCGGGAAGATCGGAATGCAATTCGCCGCCAGCGACATTCAGCTCGGTGCGGCCGTACTCGCTGGTGCCGGTGTGGGCGACGGTGCCGCCGAGCGCCTGGGCCATCGCCTGGAAGCCGTAGCAGATGCCGAACACGGGGACGTCGAGATCGAACAGTGCGGGGTCGAGCCGCGGGGCGCCGTCGGCGTAGACACTCGACGGTCCGCCCGACAGGACGACGGCCCGCGGATTGCGCGCCCTGATCTCCTCGACGCTCGCGGTGTGGGGGATGACCTCTGAGAACACCCGCGCCTCGCGGACCCGCCGGGCGATCAGCTGCGCATACTGCGCGCCGAAGTCGACGACCAACACGGGACGGGGAGCTGCAGATTCCACCGGGTCAGTGTAGTGAAGGTCGTCGGGCAACGTGATCGCCGGAGCGCCCCCGATTCGGCGAACCCCCTTGCCGCCGATTTACCCCAGCGCTACCGGCGACCACATTGGCTCCCCCGAGCACTGGCCACGCTATCGGCCGGGTGCCGGACTGTCTGTCGGCCGAACGAACGAAAGCGCTCAGTAGAGGTCTTTCAGGCTCAGGATGCCGTCCTCGATCGCCCTGGCCAGCAGCGCCGACTTCGTCGGCGCCGGCCGACCCACCCCGGCGTACTTGGCCCGGGCCCGCTGCAGGTGGGTACGCACCGTCGTCGGAGCGATGAACAGCCGCTTGGCGACCAGGTCCTTGCTCTCGGTCTGAAACCAGGCGACGAGGACCTGTTTCTCCCGGTCGGTCAGCTTGATCCGCCCCACGGTGCTGTCGTTGAGCATGGCCTTGCCCATGCGCGGCCCGACATAGGGCGTGACGGTGTGAGCGGAGTGGATCGCCTCGATGAGGTGCCGCTTGCCCTCGGACTTCACGAGATAGGTCACCGCCCCCAGCTCCAGGCACGTCAGGATCACCTCGTCGGTGGTGATGTGGGAGTAGACGATGACCCGCTGATCCCGGTCGGCGAGGCTGGACAGCACGTCGAAATCCGGCCGGTTGCCCTCGATCTGCAGATCGAGCAGCACCACGTCGATGCCGTCGGGTGGTCCCGGGTACTTCGCGAAGTACTCGGCCGGGCGCGTGAAACTGTCCACCACCTTTATGGGCGGATCGGCATCGGCGCACCACGCCTGGATTCCGGCATGGACGACATCGTGGTCGTCGATGATCGCGATGCGCACCGGATTGCGCGCATCCCCCTCGCGGGACATCCCCCCGACACCTCCCCCAGATAGACACTTTTCGGCAAGTGCCTCCCTACCCTGCGGGTATTTATACCCAGACGTCGATCTCCTCGCGCGAGGAAACGTCTGCGGCGTTGCGAACAGGTTCGTGGGTCGTCGATGGGAACGCTCGACGGCGGCCGAGCGGTGTGGGGTAGGTAGGCCTCGTTCGAGATTAGGAAGCGCGACACGGGTAGGAAAAGCCGACATCGGCGAATTGATACGTTCGACCGACACTCCCGGGCCCCGCCGGCGTCTGCGGGAGCACGAGGCGCGGGCTAACGTACCGGCACGAGGGCGTGGGGTTCGCTGGGGAGGGCCGTGGCGACACGTGGGGGGCCGGAGGCGCGGCATCAGCTGATGAGCCGCGCGGCGCAGGTGGGTCTGCTGATGCGGCACACCGTCAACCTCGCCGTGTCGGGGATCGCGCTGGTTGATCCGAATTCGGCGGCGCTGCCCACAGGTACGGCGCTGCTCGCCGCCGTGGCGTGCTGGTCGGCCTACCGCCTGATGACCCGGTCCCCGGCACTGCGCTGGCTTGTCGTCGACTACGCCGTCACGATCGCGGTGTGTCTGGCCGTCCCGATCCTGGTGCCGGACTCCAATTTCCACCTGAGCAACACCGCGCCGCAGGCGATCGCGGGAACGGCGGTCATCGGCATCTCCGTGTCGGTGTCGGCGCTCGCCAGCATTCCCATGACCCTCGGTATCGCCGCAACGTATGCGATGGGCGCGGCGGCGGTGACCGGTTGGGACGACGTGACCTCGGTGGCAGCGCTCTACTACTTCGCCGTCCAGTGTGCGACGTCGTCCATCATCCGGCTCATGCTGCTGCACGTGGCAGGGGCCATCGACCGGGCGCGCGGCGACCGCGCGGAGGCCGAGATCGCCAGGCGGGTCACCGACGCGGTCCGCGACTACGAACGCGAACAACTCGCCCTCCTGCACGACACCGCCGCCTCGACGCTGCTCATGGTGGGCCACGGCACCACCCTGCCGTCCGAACGCGTCGCCGCCCAGGCTCGCCGCGATCTCGAGCTGCTGCGCGAGGGCAACTGGCAGCCACCCCCACCGCGCGTCGAACTCGTTGCCGCTCTGCGGGACTGCGCCGCGCACCTCTCGACACCGGTGGAATTCGACGGCCCTGAACGACTCTGGGTGGCCGGCGAGACCGCCCACTCGGTCATCGCCGCGGCGCGCGAAGCGATGACCAACGTCGACCGCCACGCGCGTGCCGGCCTGCTACGGGTCACCGTCTCAGAGCATTCGGTGCGCCTCGCCGACGATGGCGTCGGGTTCGATCCACTGGCCCGGCGCCGAGGCCACGGTATCGACGAGTCGATCGTCGGACGGATGCGTCGGGCCCACGGCCGGGCCGCGGTCACGTCCTCACCGGGATCGGGAACAGTGACCGAATTGTGCTGGCGCACAACCCCACCGATCATCGATCCGCCGGCAGTCGACCCGGACCGGCTCATCGACCGGACCCGCACCCGTTACGGTCTCGCGCTCACCGCCTACGCGCTGGTGAACCTCGCCATCACGGTGCCGCCGCAGGATGCCGTGCTGGGTGTTCTCGCCGCACTCGCCGCGGCGGCCGCCGTTCCCGGGATCCTCTGGCAGCGGTGGATATTCGCGTGGCCGGCTGCGATCGCCGTGCTCATCGTGGCTGTCGCCCAGCCGGCATCGCTGCCGCAGGACATGGTGCTCGGCTACGCGCACTGGGCGCAGGGCGCCATCGGCTGGTGCATGGTGCCGCTGATGCTGTCACTGCGGACCGGCAGCGGTGCGGCCATCATCGTCACCTACTGGGTGATCAACAGCGCGGTCGCGTTCGCGCGGGACCCCTCGACACCTCTCCTCGTCAACATCGGGTTCGGCAGCGCGAGCATCCTGGGGGTGCAGCTGTTCGCGCTGGTCTTCAACGGCCTCATGCGTGAGGCCGCCACCGCCGTGGAGGTCGAGAACAGCGCGCGTCAGCGCCTGCTGACCCGGGACCGCATCTCGCAGGCGCTGCGCAGTGAGTATCAGCGCAGATACGCCACCATCGTGGCCGGTGTGGTCCCTCTGCTCGACGCGCTGACCCGCGGCGAGCACCTCGATCAGGACACGCAGTTGCGTGCCAGGGCCGAGAACCGCCGCCTCCGCGCACTTTTCGATCAGGCCGCCACGTTCGACCACCCACTGATGCAGCGTGTCAGGCCGTTGATCGACGACGCCGAAGCCCGGCGGGTCGACGTCGTCATCGACCTGTCGGGGCCCCTCCCCGACCTGGACGACGAGCAGATCGACGCGCTGATCAGACCGCTGCGCACGGTGCTCGACCTCGCTACGACCGCGGCCCGTGTCGTGCTGACGACCGCCGGCGATCAGGCGGAGATCAGCGTGGTGGTCGACCGGGCCGCCGAGGGCCCTCCCCCGGGAGCGTTGAACGACGCCGAAGTGATCACGTCCGGCCGCGAACTGTGGTGTGTGCTCACCGCCGCCACAGCACCGACGCGGCCTCGTCGGTGATGTTCATCGCCTGCTCGAACGCCCGGTTGTCGAAACCCGGCAGCGCCTGCAGCTTCGGCAGCGCGTGGCCGGCGTCGCCGAGAGCGAGGAAGTCGGTCGTCTCGTCGTCGTAGGTCAGCGCGAAGTAGACGTCCTCACGCGACGGGGCCTCCGAGGACGCGATCAACGCGACCTGGACGAGGTCATCCCAGCGGATGCCGCCGGGCCAGTCCCGGTGCGCGTCCAGCAGCGCGTTCACCTCGGGCCCGAAGGGCTGCAGCACAGCGGATTCCCGATCGGGGAACTCGAACCGGATCGCCCGCCTCGTTCCCACGCGCACCGGACCCAGCCGGTAGGGCAACCGCTCCTCGGTCAGGCGGACGTCTCCCCGCGGCCAGGAACCGATCAGCGACGTACCGGCATCGGGACGCAGGCGGTGCGCCTCGATGATCCACAGCCGCGTCGCACCGACCCCGACCAATACCCACTCCGCATGTCGCCAACTGAAATTGGCGCACGCCAGTAGCGGCTCGGCGGCGAACGGCTGAGCTCTGTCGATCAGCTTCTGCGCCCGCCGCCGGTGTAACACCTAGCCCGCCGAGCTCACCGGCTCGATCGGGATCCTGCGCAGCGCGGCCGGCGCCTCCGCGGGCACCATCGGGTTCTTCGGCTCGATCGGCGACAGCCGGCGATACGGTTCGCCCTGACGCGGCCGCAGATCCTCCTCGCCCTTGTTCGGCCACAGCGACGCCGCGCGCTCCGCCTGCGCCGTGATCGAAAGGGACGGATTGACACCGAGGTTGGCCGAGATGGCCGCCCCGTCGACGACCGACAGCGTCGGGTAGTTCCACACCCGGTGGTACGCGTCGATGACGCCGTGCTCGGGGCTGTCGCCGATGGCCGCGCCGCCGAGGAAGTGCGCCGTCAGCGGGATGTTGAACAGCTCGCCCCAGGTGCCGCCGGCCACGCCGTCGATCTTCTCCGCGATGCGCCGGGTCACCTCGTTGCCCGCAGGGATCCAGCTCGGGTTCGGTTCGCCGTGGCCCTGCTTGCTGTCGAGCATGCGGAAGCCGAACTTGGTCTTGCGGGTGAACGTCGTGATCGAGTTGTCCAGGTTCTGCATGACCAGAGCGATCATCGTGCGTTCGCTCCACCGCCGCGGATTGAGCAGTCGCAGTGTGCCTCTCGGATCGCTACGCGCGGTCTGCACCAGCTGCCGCCAGCGCGGCACGTCGCTGCCCTGCGGCCCCGTGCCGTCGGTCATCAGCGTCTGCAACAGCCCCATCGCGTTGGACCCCTTGCCGTAACGGCAGGGCTCGACGTGGGTGTCGGAGGTCGGATGGATCGACGAGGTGATCGCGACGCCGTGCGTGAGGTTGAGGTCATCGCCCACCTTGAGCCGCCCGGCGCCGACGATCGACTCCGAGTTCGTGCGGGTCAGCACGCCCAACTTGTCGGACAGTTTCGGCAGCTTGCCCTGATCGCGCATCTTGAACAGCAGCTTCTGCGTGCCGTAGGTGCCCGCGGCCAGAATCACGTGGTTGGCGGTGAACGTCCGCCGTCTGCGCCGTAGCTTGCCACCGGTGCGGACGGTGCGCACCTCCCACACCCCGTCGGGCCGCTGCTCGAAGCTGGACACCATCGTGAGCGGATGCACCTGTGCGCCTGCCTTTTCCGCGAGCCCCAGGTAGTTCTTCACCAGCGTGTTCTTGGCCCCGTACCGGCATCCCGTCATGCACGAGCCGCATTCGATGCAGCCGGTGCGCTCCGGGCCCGCACCTCCGAAGTACGGGTCGGCCACGGTCTTGCCCGGGGCCTTCTCGCCGTCGGGGCCGAAGAACACACCCACGGGCGTCGGCACGAACGTGTCGCCCACGCCCATGTCCTCGGCGACTTCCTTCATGATGCGGTCAGCGTCGGTGAACGTCGGGTTGGTGACCACGCCCAGCATCCGCTGCGCCTGGTCGTAGTGCGACGTCAGCTCGGCGCGCCAGTCGGTGATGTCCCTCCACTGCGGGTCGTTGAAGAACGGTTCCGTCGGGACGTACAGGGTGTTCGCGTAGTTCAGCGATCCACCGCCCACTCCGGCACCCGCGAGGATCATGACGTTGCGCAGCAGATGGATGCGCTGGATGCCGTACATGCCGAACTGCGGCGCCCACAGGAATTTGCGGAGATTCCACGACGTCTTGGCGAAGTCGTCGTCGGCGTAGCGCCGGCCGGCCTCGAGGACGCCCACGCGGTAGCCCTTTTCGGTCAGTCGCAGCGCGCTCACGCTGCCCCCGAACCCCGAGCCGATGATCAGCACGTCATAGTCAGGCTTCATCAGCCCAGTATCACCTTACCGGCCGGTAACCTGCTAGAAAGGCGACCCTAACTTCGCCGGGAAGTACTGTCTGTGGCTGTGCCACCTCGGACACCCGGCGGGATCAGCGCCCGCGAAGCCAAGCGCCTGCAGACCAGGGAACGTCTGCTGGGCGCGGCGATCGTCGAGTTCAAGCGCGCCGGCATGGCCGACGCCGACGTCGGCGCGATCGTCGGGGCGGCCGGTGTGGCCCACGGGACGTTCTTCTTCCACTTCCCGACCAAGGAGCACGTACTGCTCGAGTTGGAGCGCCGGGAAGAGGACCGGATCGCCAAACGTTTCGCCACCTTCACCAAGACCCCGCGCGACCTGGCGGCGACGCTGCGCGAGGCGGCCGACCTGGTGATGGGCCTCGAACGCCGGCTGGGCGCTCTGCTGTTCAAAGACTTTCTGGCCCTGCACTTCTCCCCCACCCGTCCCCCTGCCGAGCACGGCGAGGATCATCCCCTGATCGTGCTGGTGGCCGGTCAGATCGAGGGTGCACAGGAACGCGGGGACGTCGCGGCCGACGTGACGCCGATCAACTGTGCCGTGTACTTCCTGCTCGGCCTCTACGCGCTGCTCGTCACCACCGACGAGGACACCGGGCGCTCCGGGCTGATCGACGACTACCTGAACCGGCAGCTGCGCAGCATGCAGTGAGGCTCAGCTGCCGACCGTGAGGCCGACCTTCTGGAATTCCTTCAGGTCGCAGTAACCGGCCTTGGCCATCGACCGGGCCAGCCCACCGACCAGGTTCAGCGAGCCGAACGGGTCGTCGGACGGGCCGTTGAGGACCTGCGCCAGCGCCGGACGCTCCTCGTCAGCCACCTGCAGCAGGGCACCGCGCGGCAGGGACGGGTGCGCGGCGGCCGCAGGCCAGAACCAGCCACCACCGAGCGCCTCGGCCGCGATGGCCAGCGGGGTTCCGAGGACCACGGCGTCGGCGCCGCACGCGATCGCTTTGGCCAGATCCCCGGAGGTGTGGATGTCGCCGTCGGCCAGCACGTGGACGTAGCGCCCGCCGGTCTCGTCCAGGTATTCCCGTCGGGCTGCGGCGGCGTCGGCGATCGCGGTCGCCATGGGCACGCTGATGCCCAGCACCTCGTCCGACGTCGTCACCCCCGAGGTCGAGCCGTAGCCGACGATGACGCCGGCCGCACCGGTGCGCATCAGGTGCAGCGCGGTGCGGTGGTCGAGCACGCCGCCGGCGACCACCGGCACATCGAGTTCGGAGATGAACTTCTTCAGGTTCAGGGGCTCGCCGTCCTGCGCGACCCGCTCGGCAGAGATGATCGTGCCCTGGATGACCAGCAGGTCGAGACCAGCGGCCACCAGGGACGGCGTCAGCGCCTGTGCGTTCTGCGGGCTCACCCGCACCGCCGTGGTGACCCCGGCATCGCGGATCCGTGCCACCGCCGCGCCGAGCAGCTCGGGGTCCAGCGGCGCGGAGTGCAGCTGCTGCAGGAGGCGCGTGGACGCCGACGGGTCCGGGTCCTTCTCGGCGGCCTCGACGACCTGGGCGATCTTGTCCTCGACGTCGGCGTGGCGACCGATCAACCCTTCGCCGTTGAGCACCCCCAGCCCGCCCTGACGCCCCATCTCGATCGCGAAGTCCACCGACACCAGTGCATCGGTGGGGTGTGCCACCACCGGGATCTCGAAGCGGTACGCGTCGAGCTGCCACGCCGTCGAGACATCTTTGGACGACCGCGTCCGCCGCGACGGCACGATGTTGATGTCACCGAGTTCGTAGGTGCGACGGGCGGTCCGGCCCATGCCGATTTCCACCATGTCTCGCATGTTGTGCTCCCCTGTTCAGCCCCTGCAGACCCTAGCGGGTGGTGTAGTTCGGGGCTTCCACAGTCATCGTGATGTCGTGTGGGTGGCTTTCCTTGAGCCCGGCGGCGGTGATCTGGACGAACTGCGCCTGCTGCAGATGCTCGATGGTCGACGAGCCGGTGTAGCCCATGGCTGCCCGCAGACCGCCGGTCAGCTGGTGGATGACGGTCGACAGCGGGCCGCGGAACGGCACCCGGCCCTCGATGCCCTCGGGCACCAGCTTGTCCTCGGACAGCACGTCGTCCTGGAAGTAGCGATCTTTGGAGAAGCTGCCCCGCAGGTTGCCGGTGGCGCCGCGGCCCTGCATCGCACCGAGCGAGCCCATGCCCCGGTAGCTCTTGAACTGCTTGCCGTTGACGAAGATCAGGTCACCCGGCGATTCGGCGGTTCCGGCCAGCAGCGAACCCAGCATCGCGGTCGATGCGCCGGCAGCCAGCGCCTTGGCGATGTCGCCTGAGTACTGCAGGCCACCGTCGGCGATCACCGGCACCCCGTGCGGGGCACACGCCGCAACGGCCTCCAGGATCGCGGTGATCTGAGGTGCGCCCACACCGGCCACCACCCGGGTGGTGCAGATCGAGCCGGGGCCGACACCGACCTTGACCGCGTCGGCACCCGCATCGACGAGCGCCGCGGCGGCGGCACGAGTCGCGACGTTGCCTCCCACGACGTCGACGCGGTCGCCGACGGCCACCTTGAGGCGGTGCACCATGTCGAGCACGCCGCGGTTGTGCGCGTGCGCGGTGTCGACGATCAGCACGTCGGCGCCTGCGTCGGCGAGGGTCATCGCCCGCGTCCAGGCGTCGTCGCCGACACCCACGGCCGCGCCCACCAGCAGGCGTCCGTCGCTGTCCTTGGTGGCCAACGGGAACTGCTCGGTCTTGACGAAGTCCTTGACGGTGATGAGGCCGGTCAGCTTGCCGTGCCCGTCGACGATGGGGAGTTTCTCAATCTTGTTGCGCCGCAACAATCCCAGCGCCGCCTCGGCCGACACACCCTCCTGTGCGGTGATCAGCGGAGCCTTGGTCATCACCTCCGAGACCGGCTTGGACTGGTCGACCTCGAAGCGCATGTCGCGGTTGGTGATGATGCCGACCAGCTGCCCGTCCCTGTCCACGACCGGGAGTCCGGAGATCCGGAACCGGGCACACATCGCGTCGACCTCGGCCAGCGTGTTGTCCGGCGAGCACGTCACCGGGTCGGTGACCATCCCCGCCTCGGACCGCTTGACGGTCTCGACCTGCCCGGCCTGTTCGGCGACGGGCAAATTGCGGTGCAGCACGCCCATGCCGCCGGCACGGGCCATCGCGATCGCCATCCGCGCCTCGGTGACAGTGTCCATCGCAGAGCTGACCAACGGCACCTTGAGGCGGATGCGGCGGGTCAGCTGGCTGGAAGTGTCTGCTGTGGCAGGGATCACATCCGACGCGGCGGGAAGCAGCAGGACGTCATCGAACGTGAGCCCGAGCATCGCGATCTTCGTCGGGTCATCGCCGCCGGTGGGCACCGGCATTGCGAGGGGCATGCTGCTTTCGGCGATCGACATGTATGAAGCCTCCGTACACCTGGAAAGCTCCATCTTATCGGCTCCCATATCACCCCGAGACCTCGTCGTTTCCGTTCGCCACGACGTGCCGGGCGAGCGCTGGCGCGATGCCTGCAAGGCTGCGTAGTCTGAAAGCGTGCGAGACCACCTGCCACCAGGATTGCCGCCTGACCCGTTCGCTGACGACCCGAGCGATCCGTCGGCTGCACTCGATGCGTTGGAGCCTGGTCAACCGCTGGATCCGCAGGAGCGCACCGCGGTCGAGGCAGACCTGGCCGATCTGGCCGTGTACGAGGCGCTCTTGGCGCACAGGGGAATTCGCGGTCTCGTCGTCTGCTGCGACGAATGTCAGCAGGATCACTACCACGACTGGGACATGCTGCGCGCCAACCTGCTCCAGCTTCTTGTCGACGGCACGGTCCGTCCGCACGAGCCCGCCTACGATCCCGAGCCCGACTCGTACGTCACCTGGGACTACTGCCGCGGGTACGCCGACGCGTCGCTGAATGAGGCCACGTCGGAGTCCGACGGCTATCGCTGATAGCTGCACAACCCGCGACGCGTGATCAGCGCGTCTGGCCGGGCGCCTGCTGTGCGGGTGCCGGCAAGGCGGGCCTGCCGGGTAGCGCCGGGGCAGCCGGCAGCGCCGGAACAGCCACCACGGGGAGCTGCGCCGGCAGCTGCACCTGAGGAATCGGAAGCGCCATCGGAGTGGTCGTGGTCGGAGTCGGCAACACGACCACCTCATCCTCCACGACATCGTCACCGCTGAACTCGATCGTGGTGGTCGGCAGCGGCGTCGGCACAGGCGTCGGCGAGGGAGCCGGCACTGCGGGCGGTGTCGACTGCGGGGGCCTCGTCGTCGAGGACTGCATGATCACCGTCGTGGACGTCGGCGACGGCACCGCGCTCGTCGTCACCGACGGCGGGATGGACGTCGGAGACGGCGCAGCGGTGGTCGTCGGCGCAGGCGTGGTCGACGGCGCAGGCGTGGACGACGGCGCGCCGCTCTGTGACGGCGTGGCGCTCTCCGACGGCGTGGCGCTCTCCGAGGGCGGTGTCGTCTCGGACGACGGAGGCGTCGTCGTCTCCGAGGGACCCGAGGGCACCGTCACCGCGGGGTCCACGACCACCTCGGGGAACGTGGGCAGGGGCGCACCCGGCGGCACCGTCGCGACAGGGTTCTGAGCCTCGACCTTGACGGTCAGCTCCTGCCACTGCTCGATCAATTCCTCTTTGCGCGCAACATCGTCCACGGTCGCGACCGTGGTCGTCACCGCTTCCAGCTTGTCCTGGGCACCCTGCCAGTCACCCTGCTCGATGAGCTGCTGCACCTGCTGCATCTCGGTCTGCGCGGCCAGGATGACGGCGTCGTCGCGCGGTTGGGTCTGCTCGCCGAACAGCATCGTGCGCAGTCCATAGAGTGCGTCGCCCGGACCGGACCCGGCCACCACTGCGCCGACCCCGCCGATCGCGAGCACCGCCGCGGCGGCCGAGCCGACCACCGCGAGCGGGAACCGCCGCTTCGGGGCGGGCCGGGTCACCCGGTCGAGCGCCGCCGCGGCCTGCTCGGTCGTCAGCACGTGGCCCATCGGGGTCTCGCGCACGTCGTCGCGCCAGCCCGCAAGCAGCTGAGCCAGCTCTGCCTCACCGTGGTCCGTCGCGTAGGGCTGGTCCTGGGTGGCCAGCGCATCGAGGAACTGGTCGGTGCGGTTGATCTCGTTGAGTGAGGGATCGCCGCCACCGGCGTTCCACCGTCCGAAGTCAGGCATGGTCACGCCCCGTCGCCATGATCTCCGCCTTCAACCGCGTCAGTGCGCGGTGTTGAGCCACCCGCACCGCCCCCGCGGTGCTGCCGACGGCGTCTGCAGTTTCTTCGGCGCTCATGCCGACGACGACACGCAGGATCAGGATCTCGCGCTGCTTCTCGGGAAGGATCTGCAGCAGCGCAGCCATCCGCGCCGACGATTCCGAGTCGATCGCCAATTGCTCGGGGCCCGCCTCACCGGAGAAACGCTCCGGGACCACATCCATCGGATCGGCCCGGTTGCGACCGGCGGCACGGTGCGCGTCAGCAACCTTGTGCGCTGCGATGCCGTACACGAAGGCCAGGAACGGGCGTCCCTGATCCTTGTACCGCGGCAGCGCCGTGATGGCGGCCAAGCAGACCTCCTGAGCTACGTCATCAGCTGAGAGACCACTACGTTCCGCGGTTCCCACCCTCGCCCGGCAGTACCGGACGACGAGGGGGCGGATGGTCTCCAGCACCTCCCGGAGTGCGTCCCGATCGCCGGCCACTGCTTCAGCAACGACAGCATCGAGACGTTCTCCCGAAATTGTCATCGTGAACAGGCTCTCCAGCGTTACGTCGGGCCCACATCCCGGAGGGGAGGTGGCAGTGCCGGCCGGTACCGAAGCGGCGCCGGCTCAGCTAAACAATAACGACCGAGAGGGGCGCAACCCCGTTAGCGCGGACGCCACACGCCGCCCCATCTGGTCACCTTCTGCGCCGACTCTTCCCGCAGACGCACCAGCTGGTCGGGAGACAGCGTGGACGAGCCGATGTCGGCGAGGAGGCTGGCGATGGCCCACTGCAGCGGGACGAGGCCGAACCGACGCGTGTCTTCCAGCGCGGCGTCGCCTTCGCTGCGTGCCGACGACAGGTCGCCGGCGCTGCACAGTGCGGCCGCCAGCACCACCTGCGACTTGACCCCGTGTCGTACCGAGCCCGACTCCGGGGCCAGCTGCAGCCCGCGACGGGCGTGCCCGACTGCGGCCGCGCCGTCACCGCGAAACATCGCCAGCTCGGCCGAGACCCAGGCATGCCGGACCGGGAGGCGGGCGGACCCCGAAGCGGCGACCAGCGGGGCGGCGCGTTCGAGGGCCCGCTGGGAAGCGGCGAAGCGGCCCACACCCAACGCGTCGGCGGCCAGTCCGATAAGAGCGTCGGCGCGGGCCTCGCCGGAGCGTGCGCGGGCCTCGGCGCCGCCGTCCCAGGAGCGTGCGAGGTCGTGCCAGCCGAGTTGACGAACGAACGACGCCCGCGCCGTCAGGGCCAGGGACGCGACGGCATCACCGGCCGGCACGCGGCGCAGCCGATCCAGGTCTGCGAATGCGCTGGCGTAACGCCCCTGACCGCCGGCCGCAACCGCGCGCAGCCATAGCTCGCGCGCGTCGGCAGCGGGCGGGAGCGGCCATCTGCCGGGGTCGCCACCGAAGGCCGCGTCCGCGAGATCGTTTGCGGAATCCGCCGGTTCGGTGCTCATCGGATCGCGACCGTATCAATTCCGGACTGTTTTGAAAATCGCGTCAGTTAACAGTTGATGGATGGCGTGTTACAACGAGATCAACCGCAGACCTGACAAACGTGCGCAAATGTCCTGTGTCGCAATGCCGCACCGGCCGAAACCGCGGGTCGACGGAGCCTTCGGCACACGCGCGTACCACCAGTTCCGTTGGCAAAGCCACACTTCGATGAACGTGATGTAAATTTTCTGCCTGCGGATATGTGGTTCCGCACACCGCGCGACTATTGACGGCAATTCGGAAGCCCTTCTACGTTGTGTGCACGAGTGGTCATCGGCGACTGTGCTCGGATTTGTTCCACGACTCGCGCTTCTATTGACGCGTATCGGGTCTGAGGGAGAGGTTTTCCATTGCCACAGCCGCAGCAGCTTCCGGGACCGAATGCTGATATCTGGGATTGGCAGATGCAGGGTGTTTGCCGGGGCGTCGACTCGTCCATGTTCTTCCATCCCGACGGCGAGCGCGGCCGCGCCCGCGCACAGCGCGAGATGCGCGCCAAGGAGATGTGCCGCCGCTGTCCGGTGATCGCCCAGTGCCGCTCCCATGCCCTTGCCGTGGGTGAGCCCTACGGCATCTGGGGCGGCCTGAGCGAGGCCGAGCGCGAGCTTCTGCTCAAGCGCGGTATCCGCCGCACCGCCTAGGACGACCGTCCCCGAGCCCACCCCGGAGTCGCCGCCGGGGTGGGCTTTGTGGGCAAACGCCACCCACCCGAAGCGCAGAGTTGAGAGCATTCGTTGCGACAGCTCTGCGTTTCGTGGGACGGGATTGCCATGTCACACCACCCGAAGGTCTTACCGTGAGCACCGCGGCCGAGCGCGCGGCGCAACTCGAACTCGTGGCGCGCCTGAAGTCGGCGTTCCCCGAGCTGCCGGACGCGCCCACCCCGGACCTCCTCGACGCCGCACGCATCAAGGCCTACCTCAAGCCCGTCCACGACGTCGGCGGCGAACCGGACGCCCCGATGAAGTACGAGAACAAGCAGTACGAGCAGTGGGAAGAGATGACGTACGTCATCTGCGAGGTGCTCGCGTGGCGGGGGATCTGGCTGTCCGAGGAGCGGCGCCGCATCGGCAACGTCGACGTGGGACGTGCAGAGTACCTGGGGCTGCCCTATTACGGCCGCTGGCTTCTCGCCGTGGCCCGGGTCCTGGTCGAGAAGCACCACATCAGTCTCGGCGAGCTGAGCGAACGGATGGCCGAGGTCCAGGGCCGCTACAGCAGTGGCCTCGACGGGCGGAAGCTGGTGGCGCAACCGAAGTCCGAGGGCGACGGATCCCAGGTCAAGCGCAATGAGCACCACCTGCACGCCGTCGGCAAGGGCGATCCGCAGGTCTACGCGGGCCTGGCCGGTGATCCGAAGTTCGCCGTCGGCGACCCGGTGACGGTGCGCGACCTCCCGGTCCTCTTCTACACCCGCACCCCCGAATACGTCCGCGGCGCCCGCGGGGAGATCGCGGCCGTCGCCTACGAGAGCCCCGCCGCCGAGGACGAGACCTGGGACCGCCCCGACGCCAAGCCGGAGTGGTTCTACGTCGTCGCGTTCACGATGTCCGACCTGTGGCACGGATACACCGGAACGGCGACCGATGTCCTGCGCACCGAGATTCCCGAGCGCTGGCTCGAAGCCGCCCACTGACTCGACGCCGGAGAGGACGCTCATGTCGCACGACCACGACCACGACCACGACCACGACCACGACCGCACCGTGAAGCCGATGGTGGACGAGGTCACCGACTTCGAGGTGCTGGAGATCGCCCTGCGCGAACTCTGTATCGAGAAGGGCATTTTCACCGCCGAGGAACACCGGCGGTTCACCGAGTTCGCCGAACAGATCGGTCCCACGCCCGCCGCCACGCTGGTGGCGCGAGCGTGGCTGGATCCGGATTTCAAACAGCTCGCGCTCAGCGAGCCGATGACCGCGAGCAAGCAGGTCGGGGTCGACTGGATGGAACCCACGGGTTTCGGAACGCCGAGCGACTTCACCGCCTTCTCGATCCTCGAAGACACCGCGACATTGCACAACGTGATCGTGTGCGCCTTGTGCTCCTGCTATCCCCGCCCCATCCTCGGCAATTCGCCCGAGTGGTACCGCACACCGAATTACCGTCGGCGCCTTGTGCGTTGGCCGCGCCAGGTGCTCGCCGAGTTCGGCCTCTACCTCCCTGACGACGTGGACGTCCGTGTGCAGGATTCCAATCAGAAGCACCGCTTCATGGTGATGCCGATGCGTCCGGAGGGCACCGACGGCTGGAGCGAGGAACAGCTGGCCGAGATCGTCACCCGCGATTGCCTGATCGGGGTGGCCCTGCCCAAACCCGGTGTCACGACGAACGTCATCGTCGACACCCGCCCCGCCGTGCACCCGATCGGGGACTGACATGGACGCCCCCGACAGGGTCGACGTGCTCGACGGCATCGTGGAACGAAACCAGGTGTGGCCGAGGATGGCCGCCAAGTACGGCGTGGAGAACCCGGTGCCGCCGTGGAAGACGAGCCTCGACGGATTCTGCGACGCCCTCGATCACGCCGCCTGCGACGCAGAGGTGCCGAACTTCCAGGAGCGCCGCGACGAGGAGGACGCGCTGTCTTCGACGCTCTATGCCGAACTCCCCTACCCGGAGAACCAGCTGGTGTCCCTCGCACACTCGCTGCTGGCCCGCGGGGTCATCGACGAGGCGACTCTGGCTCAGAAGATGGCGGCGGTGCGGGCTCGTCTGGAGGCGTGACGGCCGGCGCAGGGGTCGCGCGTGCGTGAGGCGCGGGTGCCCGAGTCGCGCGTGACTGGGCCCACCGCACGATGCCGTACACGGCAGCGCCGATCACCGCGGCCACACCCAACCATGGCAGCATCAGGCCGAGCACCATGATCGCGCCACCGGCGACGGCGATCAGCCCGTCCCATCCGCGGTGGATCTGACCGAGGAAGCCCTCGTACTTCTCCGGCGCGGGACCGCCCTCCTCCTGGGCGTAGAAGCTGACGTCCACCGTGCTGTAGGAGATGCGGTCTCCCAGCGTCTCGCGTTGGGCCCGCAGGCTGTCGAGCTCCGCCTGCCGCTGCGACAGCGCGTTCTCGGCCGAGATGAGCGCCTCGGGATCGCGGGCGTCGCGCATGATGCCCAGCAGCCGGTCCACCGAGGTCTGCAGCGCCCTGATGCGCGCGTCCAGGTCGACCCGCTGGGCGGTGACGTCCTCGGATGTGGTCGAGGCCGTCTCGACGGTCCCGAGCGCCTTCAGGTCGCGCATCGCCTGGTCGAGCTTGGCCGACGGCACCCGCAGCACCACCGACGTGACGGCGCGCCCGGTGCCCGACCCCGCATCCTCGGTGCGGCTGTCGACCCGGCCGTCGACGCGCTCGACGATCACGGCCGCGTCATCGGCGGCCGCGGACGGGTCCTGGACGGTGATCGTCATCGACGCCGTCTTGACCACGTCTCGCTTCTCGGCCGGAGGGGGCGCCTGGGGCGGCCCGAATTCGGGCGCGGAGCCCACCACCGAGTCGGTGGCGCTACCGCCACCGCCGGGCATCATCGGGCTGGCGGGCGCATCGCCGCCGGACCCCGACGACCCCGAGCAACCGGACGCGACGCCCATCGCCACCACGCCCGCGAGCACCAGTGCGGGAACGCGGGGCATCAACGAGCGCCCGCGGCGAGCCACTGCTCGAAGGTCGTCGGCGCGATACGGGCGTTGTCGCCGGGCAGCAGCACGTTGCCCGCCATCTCCACACCCAGCGGACCCGACCACGTCGGAACCAGCCTCACGTCGCGCCCGAGCACCTGGTGCGTCCGACGCGCCATGTCCACCAGATCCTGCGTCTCCGGACCTGCGACGTCGACATGCCGTCCCTGCGGGTCTCCGGTGGCGACCTCGGCCAGCACCTCGGCGATGTCGTCGGGTGCGATGGGCTGCACGAGCAGCGGCGCGATCGTGGCCACCCCGTCGTGTTCGGTCCAACTGGCCGCCAGTCCGGCGAAGTCGTGGAACTGGGTGGCCGGGACGATGGTCCACGGCACCGGGCCTGCCTCGACGAGCCGCTCCTGTTCCCGCTTGCCCGCGTAGTGGTCGGTGCCACCCGAGATCCGGTCGATGCCGACGATGGACAGCAGCACGTGATGCCGCACCCCGGCCCGCTGTTCTGCCTCCAGCAGGTTGGTCGTGGTGGTGCCGAAGTACCGCTTGGTCTCCTCCTGGCTGATCGGCGGCGAACTGATCGCGTCGATCACCGCGTCCACGCCGTCGAGCGCTGCCTCCAGCCCGTCCCCGCTGAGCAGATCCACGCCCAGGGAGCGGCTGATACCCACTGCCTGATGGCCCTGCCGCTGCAGTGCCGTCACCGCGCGGGCACCGATGTTGCCGGTCGCCCCGGCTACTGCGACTCGCATGGGTTGATCATGAAGCTCTCGACGAGATCGCGCGCCGCGATTGCCGAAATAGTCCGCTCAGCGGCGATCGGCGAGCTCCCGCAGCACCGCCTCGGTCGCGTCCCAGTCCATGCACTTGTCGGTCACGGACTGCCCGTAGGTCAGCGGACGCGACTCCGGCGCCTGCGCACCGGCCACCAGGAAGCTCTCCAGCATCACGCCGCTCACCGGCAGCCCGTCGCGGACCAGCTGCGCGACTTCGGTCGCGACGCCGGCCTGACGGATGTGGTCCTTGCCGGAGTTGGCGTGGCTGCAATCGACGACGACGCGCGCGGGCAGACCCGCTGCCGCGAGCCGGTTAGCGGCGGCGGTCACCGAGTCGGCGTCGCAGTTCGGCCCGTCGGTGCCGCCGCGCAGGATCACGTGGCAGTCCAGGTTGCCGGTGGTGCTCACGAGCGCGCCGCGACCGAGGTCGTTCATCCCGAAGAAGACGTGCGGCGCGGCAGCCGCTTTGACGCCGTCGACCGCGACCTGGACGTTGCCGTCGGTGCCGTTCTTGAAGCCGACGGGCATCGAGAGTCCCGAGGCCAGCTGACGGTGCACCTGGGATTCCGTCGTCCGCGCGCCGATCGCACCCCAGGCGACGGCGTCGGCGATGTACTGGGGACTGGTCGGCTCGAGGAACTCACAGCCGACCGGCAGACCGATGTCGATGATGTCCAGGAGCAGCTGACGGGCGACGCGCAGTCCGCGGGCCACGTCGAAGGTGCCGTCCATCGCGGGGTCGTTGATCAGGCCTTTCCACCCGATCGTGGTGCGCGGCTTCTCGAAGTACACCCGCATGACGATCTTCAGCCGGTCCCCCAGCTGATCGGAGATCGGCACCAGCCGGCTCGCGTAGTCCAGCGCCGCCGCCGGGTCGTGCACGGAGCACGGGCCGACCACGACCAGCAGCCGATCGTCTCGCCCAGCGAGGATGTCGGCGATCTCGTCGCGGTCGCGGGCCACCCGCTCGGCCCGCCGGGCGCCCAGCGGGAACTCGGTGACGACGTCGTGGGGGCTGGGGATCTCGCTGAAGCGGCGGATCCGCCGGTCGGACGTCTCCTGCGGGGCGGCGATCTGCGCCAGGTTCACGATGGTGCCTTTCTGTGACGGGCACCTGCGTATCGACCGGCGCCCTTGAATGACGAAAGGCAGCGACCTGATGGTCACTGCCTGGGCTCCGGGGGGATACGTGCGTTAGCGCTGCGCGTTATCGGCTCCACCCGGAGCCTCGATAAAGCGCCAATAGGCGGCACGTACACCGATGTTCACGCGACGAGGGTATACCGGGCCCGGTCCGAGGACAAACCGCGGTCGGCGAAGCGCACAATGGCGGTATGAGCGAATCATCGGAGAGCGCGGACGTCGAAGCCGTCCCGGAGGACACCGACAACGAGGACACCGCTCGGCAACGATGGCTCGCGGCGGTCGCCGAGGACTCGCGAACCGAGGCGCGGCATCTGTCGGCCGCCGAGGTGATGGCACACCGCCCCGAGCTGCCCGACGAACATCTCGCCGCCGCCGAGGAATTGGTGCAGATGGGTCTGGCCTGGAAGAACGAACTCGACGGCGAGTTCTCGTACACCCCGATCGATCCGGCCGGCAAGCCCGCCTAGACGAAAACACCCCCGGCCCATTCGGACCGGGGGTGTCTCGTTGCACTGACTCAGTGGTGGTGATGACCGTGGCCGTGCCCGTGGCCGTCATCCTCCGCCTCGGCCGGCTTGTCGACCACCGCGGTCTCGGTGGTGAGCACCATGCGGGCGACCGACGCGGCGTTGACGACCGCGGAGCGGGTGACCTTCACCGGGTCGATCACACCGTCGGCGATCAGGTCGCCGTACTCCAGCGTCGCGGCGTTGAAGCCCTGTCCCTCAGGCAGTTCCGCGACCTTGTTCACCACGACCGCTCCGTCGAGACCGGCGTTGGTGGCGATCCAGAACAGCGGTGAGGACAGGCCGGCGGCGAACACCTCGACACCGAGCGCCTCGTCGCCCTTGAGCTCCGAGCGGAGCTTGTCCAGGGCGCTGCGGGCATGCACCAGAGCGGCGCCGCCGCCGACCACGATGCCTTCTTCGACGGCAGCCTTGGCTGCGGCCACGGCGTCCTCGACGGCTTCCTTGCGCTTCTTCAGGTCGGTCTCGGTGGCCGCGCCGACCTTGATGACCGCGACGCCGCCGGCGAGCTTCGCCAGCCGCTCCTCGAGCTTCTCGCGATCCCAGTCCGAATCGGACACCTCGATCTCGGCACGCAGCTGCGTCTTCCGGCCCTCGATGGCGTCCTGGGTGCCACCGCCGTCGACGATGACGGTGCTGTCCTTGTCGACGACGACCCGGCGGGCCGTCCCCAGCACCTCCAGGCCGACCTCGCGCAGGACCAGGCCCACGTCGGGGTTCACGACCTGACCGCCGGTGACGACCGCGAGGTCGTCCAGGAACGCCTTGCGACGGTCCCCGAAGAACGGAGCCTTCACGGCGACAGCCTTGAGGGTCTTGCGGATCGCGTTGACGACGAGGGTCGAAAGCGCTTCGCCCTCAACGTCTTCGGCGACGATCAGCAGCGGCTTGCCGGCCTCTGCGACCTTCTCCAGCAGCGGGAGCAGGTCGGGCAGCGAGCTGATCTTCTCGCGGTGCAGCAGGACGAGCGCGTCCTCCAGAACCGCTTCCTGCGAGTCGAAGTCGGTGACGAAGTAGGCCGAGAGGAAGCCCTTGTCGAAGCCGACACCCTCGGTGACCTCGAGCTCGGTGTTCAGCGTCGAGGACTCCTCGACGGTGACGACGCCGTCCGTGCCGACCTTGGTCATGGCCTCGCCGACCAGCTCGCCGACCAGCTCGTCACGCGACGAGACCGTGGCGACCTGACCGATGGACTTCGCGTCGTTGACCGGGGTGGCGGCGGCCAGCAGCGCCTCTGAAACAGCCTCTGCCGCTTTGGAGATGCCGGCGCCGAGGGCGATCGGGTTGGCCCCGGCCGCCACGTTGCGCAGGCCCGCCTTGACGAACGCCTGCGCCAACACGGTGGCCGTGGTGGTGCCGTCGCCGGCGACGTCATTGGTCTTGGTGGCGACCGACTTCACCAGCTGTGCGCCGAGGTTTTCGAACGGATCCTCGAGGTCGATGTCGCGGGCGATGGTCACGCCGTCGTTGGTGACGGTCGGCCCGCCCCAGGACTTGGCGAGGACCACATGGCGACCGCGCGGGCCCAGCGTCACCTTGACCGCGTCGGCGAGCTTGTCGACGCCGACCTCCATGGCGCGACGCGCGGTTTCGTTGAACTCAATCTGCTTACTCATGAATGTCTTTCCCTAGAGACGGGTGGAACGCGCACCGCCCCGGACATCACCCGCATACGCGGGAACGTCCGGGGCGGAACACGGTTCGCTTACTTGGAGACGACAGCCAGCACGTCGCGGGCCGAGAGGATCAGGTACTCCTCGCCGTTGTACTTGATCTCGGTGCCGCCGTACTTGCTGTAGATGACCACGTCGCCCTCGGACACGTCCAGAGGAATCCGCTTCTCGCCATCCTCATCCCAGCGGCCGGGGCCAACTGCGACGACGGTGCCTTCCTGCGGCTTCTCCTTGGCGGTGTCGGGGATGACCAGACCGGAAGCGGTCGTGGTCTCGGCCTCGTTGGCCTGAACGAGGATCTTGTCCTCGAGTGGCTTGATGTTCACGCTCGCCACGATGGAGCCCCTTCACTTCTGTTGTTTATGTGGGTGTCTGCTTACACGGTGGCCGGTGCCTACCCTCGCGCCGTCGTCGCGGGTGCCGACACAGGGGTGAACCGACCTGCCGCCTAGCACTCTATACACGAGAGTGCTAGCGCTCAAGGTCGGGGCGGAAGTAAGTGGGCGGTGCAGAGCGCAGGGGCGCACCTACCCGGCGAGGGTCGGTCGTGGGTGGGTTATCCACAGCTTTGTTTCGGGGCTGAGGTTATCCACAGATCCGGGTATCGACGCTGATCAGCCTGGTGATCCGTCCTAGAATCGTACGTATGTTCGATCGTATGTTCGCCGACGTGGAGGAGTCCACTGTGGTGGAGGCGATCGCTGAGGGCGCACGGGCCGAGGCGGTGGCCGCGGCGCGGCGGCTGGCCGCGATCGCCGAGCTGGTGCACCAGACCGTGGACGAGGACGACGTGCGCGGCGAATGGGCGTGTGATCCGTGGGCGGCGACAGCCGCCCAGGTCGGGGCCGCGCTGGGGGTCGGTACGCGGCGGGCCTCGGCGCAGATGCGGATCGCGGTGGCGCTGCGCGATCGGCTGCCCGCGGTCGCTGCTTGTTCGCGCAGGGGCTGCTCAGTGTCCGGGTGGTCTCGGAGATCACCTGGCGTACCGCACTGGTCACCGACGAGTTGGCCGCCACGGTGGATGCGGCGATCGTCCGTGCGGGGACCCGGTGGGGTGCACTCTCGGACGAGAAGTTGGCGCGAGCCATCGATGCGGTGGTGGGGCGCTATGACCCGGATGCGGTCAAGCGGGCCAAAGAGGTGATCGCGAGCCGCGACATCAAATTCGGCGCCCTTGACGACCCCAACGAGATCGTGGCGGTGTGGGGCCAGCTGCTGCCCACCGACGCGGCCACGTTGAAGGCGCGGCTTGCCGCGATGCTGGCCGATGTGTGTCCGCACGACCCGCGCAGCGCCGGGGAACGGCGCTCCGATGCGATGGGGGCGATCGGACGAGGCGAGACACACCGCGAAGGGTTCGTGACCGTCGAGGAAGCAGCCCAGCAGATGCCGGAACAGCGGTTGCGGCAACTGGTTCGGCACCGCATCCTGCGCTCCGTCGGGCACGGGCCCGGCCCGCCGGTACAGCCCGCCATCACGAACCGCGCCTAAGACGGGAGCGGCTGCGGCGGGATCGACGACTGTCGTGGCCACCTAGTGCCCGCGGCCGGTCGCTCGCTGCTCGTAGAGCTTCATCGCCTCCTTGACAAACAGCGTTGCCACGTACAGCGCCGTATCGAACGTTTTCTCATCGAAGAGATGCGGGTTCGGACGTTGAGTGTCCGACCAGTAATACCCGTGGGCTGTGGACGATCCCACACGCCATAAATGCTGCGCGGCGTAGCCTTCCGGAGTGTTGGCAGGGACCAGTTGTTGAAGCATTGTCACTGTGTCGGGTGGCGCGGTCAGCTTCGCCATACCTAGCTCTGGCGCGCGAGCGTTGAATTCCTGCATCGGAGCCTCGAAGTCGGACAGGATCTGGTCGGCCTGCCGCTTCAGCTCTTCGGTGGCGGCGGCGCCGGATATCGTCTTGAACGCCTTGCGTTGTTCATCGAGGTTAATGTATTCGATTCGCAGGCAACGTGTTTGCCGTTCATGGGATGTATCAGGAAGAAGCATCCACATCGCCCTAGCCGATGCCAACAGAACGGTCCGCAAAATGGTGAACGGCGCGTAGTGCCGCATCGGCTCTCCGCTCACCATTGCATCCACCACCGAACCCAACTGATCCAGCGCCATGATGATGCTGTGATGCGCCACTGACGCCGCATTTGGGCCGTCGGCCAACAGGTCACTCCCTGGCTGCGGACGGCGATCCGCATTGCCCTTGATCATCCACGGGTCGCCGATCTCTCGGAACCACTCGACGGCTCCTCGGCGCGGTTCGTAGCCTATGTCCATCTACGTATTGTGCCGGGGCAAAGACCCCAGCCGGGTCCGTCCCTGCATGTTGCCCGTTAGAGCGCGCTAGATTCTGACGCATGGCCGATGGAGTAGCTATCGCTGGGTTGGTCTTCGGGGGGATCGGGAGCGCCATTGGAATTGGAGCGGTTGTGTACGCCCACATTGGCAACTCCATCGCTAAGAGGTCGGAGCAGACGGCCGAAGACACCAAAGTGTTGGCTGAGAAGGCCAATGACCTGGCCCGCGAGTCCAACACCATCGCGACCGACGCTAAGCAGCTCGCTGAGGAATCCAACGACATCAGCCGGCGCGGTGAACTGCGCGAGACGGAGCGCCACGATGTCCACTGGGAAGGTGATTGGGAAACCCCGGGCAGGTACGTACTGACCAAGTTGGGTAACGACGAGGCCCACCATGTCACGGCGTCGGTGGTCTACAAAGCCGAACGCTTGACACGCCAAACGGACCTCATCAGCGACGCCGGCAATGTCTTGATATTCGAATTCCCGAGCGCGCTGCAGGACTTTCACCGAGAGGCTCGCGAACACTTGGCGGACCTGCGAGCGGCGCGCGCGTCCACATACCGCCTCGGACCAATTGGTGGGCGCCGCGCACACAGAATCGAGGAACGCGTGGACTGGAGCACACCACGAGGTAACCCCAGGCATCACGAGGACGCGAGCCTGGCTACATTTGACCGCTGGTATCCCGAAGACTGACTACCACCGTCACCGCCAACTGACCCACCGGGACAGACCGGGGGTGGGTCGAAACTCTCCCCGTTCCTCGCCGCCCTAGCCGCCTGGTCGGGGTAGCCACCCGAGGTCAGCCGAACGACTTTGTTCTGCGACAACGTCTTCCAGGTCGGTCCGGATGGCGCTCTTGAACTGGCGTTTGTTCTCGTCGGCAATCCTGTACGCGCACCGTAACATCGAACAGTATGAAGTCAGTTGACGGCGGTCGTGAGCGTCGACATCGGCGGGTGGTGCAGCTGGTGCTGGCGGGAGCTTCGTAACGGGAGGCCGGGGCGGCAGTGGGTCTGCGGTCGTCGTCCACGGTCCACGCCATCATGCAGAAGGCATTGGCCGGTGATGCCCGTCTTGAGGTCCTGTCCTCGGAGGCGGGGGCGATGTTCTGGGGCTCGGAGGCATTGATCCGCGCGAACTGGCTTGATGCGATGGCCGGTGACTATCACGCTTCTGTGATGGTGCTGCGGCAACTCGATGAGCAGGCAAGGTTGTTCGGACTGCATGAGCGCACCGCTGCCAACTGACTCTGCGGGTTGATGCCGAAGCCTGTGTTGCGCTGCGGGATTCGATGCGTGGTGGGCTAGGGGGCTATCCTTGTGAGTGGTCGGTTGCGCTCGTAATGGTCATGAGCCGGATGCTCGGTCTCTGTGTGCCACGAGAGGCCGGGCATCTTTATGGGGTTTATCTGTAGGGGCCTCTAGGCATTCCTGCGAACGCTCGCTACACCGCCGGTCTACGGGTTTCCGACTTCGGCGCACTGCTCCACGTGATGTGGGCCCACCCGCGCCTCAGGGTATGACGGCCGGTAATCGCGAAATCTGGCGGCCCACGACGGTCAGTTCGGCGTACTCGTTAACGCGGATCAGCAGGTCGCCGTCTTCCGGCATCCGGGGGCGGTAGGCCCACCCACCGCGGCGCCTCACCCTCGCAATCGGTGGGATACTGGGGTCGAACTCCACCACCTGGTCGATGAGCCTGCGGTAGAACCCGCGCAGACGGCCCAACGTCCCCTGGTCCATACCGACGCCACACGTCGCCATGTACCGGCCGTGTTCGCGAAAGCGCCGATAGGGGCTGGTCTGACTCAGGTAGGCAGCGACCTTAAACGGAAAGTGCTGCAGGACTTACTCTGATGGGGTCAGTCGGCCGTTGTAGTTGTGCTTGATCCACGAAACATATTGACGTGTAACGCCATACATACGTGCGATTTCCGACTGGCTGTAGCCCTTCCCCTTCAGATCCTCGATTATGGCGAGAGTCAGCGGTTTACGGGGCTCCAGACTAGGGGGCATTGTGTAGCTCTCCCTCCGATGGGTGGATGCCGGAAACATTCAGGCGGCCATACCCTGCCGTCGGTACCCCCACCGCTGACTGTACTCATTGCGTACAGTCACAAAACGGCTTCCTAGTCGGAATGGCCTCTTGCATTTCACTGAAATAGGGGTGGGATGGTCGGCGGGGCACCGGCTCAGTAGTTGCCTAAGTAAGCAATGTCGCCGGTCGATGTGAGTACGTCAATCTGGGTCAGAGGGGGTTGAACGCCCTGCGTGAAGTTATAGACGCCTCGGGCGACATGCTCGCCGAAGTCGTACCAGTCCGTTGACCCCTCCCACTTGCCGATCCAGACGCTTTCGGGTGCGAGGGTGATGTTGACACTGCCGGGGTCGTCAGATTCGATCTTGCCGATGGCGCACGCCCAGACGACGACGGTGGTGCACATATCTTTGAAGGCGGCGGGCCGGTTGTAGTCGTTATCCATCAGGCCGTCGAGCACTGCGGTTTCGATCTGTTGGGCGTACCTGGTGCTGACGGCCTCGGTGGTAGCGGGTGCGACCGTTCCGCCGGGCGCAGCGGTGGCGGCCGGCACGGTCGGTGACGCGTTGGCGCTTGTCGACCCGGTGCTGGTATCAGACGTGGAACAAGCCGTTATCAGCATGAGGCCGGTAAAGCCCGCGATTGTGGCGATGACATTGCGTAACGTGATTGGTTTTTGCCTCGAATCCCCCATTCTGGCCAGAGCTTGTCAAGATTTCTGTGTATGAGCAGCGGTTGATTAGTATGTAGGGCTCTAGTCGGTCTGGATAGTTGAGTACGAGGGCTGCCAGTGCGTGCTTCCATCCGGTCACGATGGCGCCTTCGACGAGGCGGTTGCT
>NZ_JACHVU010000020.1 GCF_014190915.1 Mycolicibacterium iranicum | reverse complement strand
CATCATCGCGCTCATCACCGCGGCCTGATCACCCTCACCGGACCCGCGCACCGCCTGACCGTCACCGACAGCGACGGCGACCCCCTACCGCCGGGTGCGCTGGCCCGCCCACCCACCACGCCACCACCGATGGTCGCCCCCTACCGCGGACCCACCGGCGAACGCGCCCACTGGCGCTGGTACCAACCCTTCGCCCCGCCCGACCGGGAGTGAGGTCGGCTACGCGCCGGCCGGCACCCAGTTGCCATGGAATCCTGCCGGCACGCGGTGCGGAAGCTTGACCCGCGCCACGTCCTCCAGCGTCTGGGCGTCCAGGATGGCCAGCTCACTGCGATCGGTCGCGTGGTCGTACACGTATCCCATCAGCACGCCGTCGTCCTCGGCCGCGGTCGGAGACGTGGGCTCGAACACGAACTCGCCGAGCGCTTTTCCCGCTCCGAACGATCGGCTCAGGCTGCCGTTGCCCGCCAAGTCGTGCTTGAACAGCACCGCCTCGGGCGAGGTGCCCTCCCCGACGGCCGGTGCGTAGCCGTACCGGTGCCGCTTGCCGACGAGGCGTTCGTCGACGCGCGGGAACTCCTGACCGCGGTCGTCGACGCGGGACTCCCGCACCTTGCCGTCCGCCAGGTCGACCGTCCACCGGTCCAGGGTCGGTGGCCCCTCGTTCGGTCCGAGGTGGTCGGTGTCGAACATCGTGGGGTGCCGGATCACGTCGAGCACGACCGAGCCGGTCGTGTCGTCGTCATAGGCGTTCATCGGGTGGAACACGTAGCACGGCTCGACGTCGAACCATCGCACGTCGGCGTTCCCGCCGTCGCGGGGCATCACACCGACGCGGGCCGGATAGCGGGGATTCCACGAGTACGGAAAACGCCGGTCGGGGCCCGCGCTTCCGGGCTGTCGGGCGGCGATGGGGTCGGGAATGCGTACCCGGCCGATCAGTGCCGACAGCACGAGCCGCGCGGGCAGCCGCAGCGCCCGCGGCACCGTCATCGAGGCCGCCTGGCGCGCATCGAAGGTCACCGGCAGGTCGTAGAACACCACATGCCGTTCCGTGAGCGAGAAGTCGTGCATCATCGGGCTGCCGGTCACCTCGATGTCGACGGTGCGCCTGGCACGTCCGTCGACGCCGATCACGGAGTACTGCACGGTGTTCCCGCGGTGCATGCTGTACGAGACCGCATGCAGTTCACCGGTTTCCGGATCGCGCTTGGGGTGAGCGGTGTAACCGCCGGACAGCGTGCCGTCGAAGTCGCAGACGCCGACGGTGTCGAGGTCTTCGGTGAGCTCGTAGCTCGCGGCGCCGCCCTCGATGAGCGCGAGCGTCCTGCCGGCGTGGCCGATGACGTTGGTGTTGGCGCCGATCGGTGACACGCCGAGGTTTCCGGACGGAACCGGTTCCCCGAAGTGCCGCGCCGCATGCGGTCCGCGCACCCAGCGGTTGCGGTACCACTCGGCCTGGCCGTCACGTAACCGGATCCCGTGCACCATGCCGTCGCCGATGAACCAGTGATAGAGCAGCGGATCGATCTCGCCGAGCGGGTTGGGCCCGTTGCGCAGATAGCGTCCGTCGAGGTGGTCCGGGATCGTGCCCTCCACCTCGAGGGCGGTGAGCGTGTGCTCCTGCGTGATGGGCGCGAAGGCGCCTTCGAGGTAGCGATTGGTCATCTGTCCCCCAATAACAGTGTTATAGCGGTGGTGTCCTAGGTATAACACCGTTATGGAATCATGGCAACCGTGAGTCCGGAGTCGAGGCAGCGCATCGTGGAGGCCGGCATCCGCATCGTCGAGACCGACGGCGTGGACGCCCTGAGCGCACGTCGTCTGGCGGCGGAGACCGGCACGTCGACGATGGCCGTCTACACCCACTTCCGTGGCATGCCCGAGGTGATCGAGGCGGTCGCGGGCGAGGCCTTCGCCCGCTTCACCCGGGCCCTCACCGAGGTGCCGAAAACCGAGGACCCGGTGGCCGACTTCATGGTCATGGGGGTCCGGTACCGGGAATTCGCGCTGGCCGATCCGCGCCGCTACCAGATGATGTTCGGCAGTTCGGCCGAGTCTCTGAACCGCTTTCACACCGATCTCACGACGACCGGAAGTGCCAGCAACAGACCGGATTTCGGGATGTCGTTCGAAGCGCTGGCCGAAGCGGTACGCAGGATGATCGAAGCGGGACGTATCCGCCACGACGGGGTGTCTGTGATCGCGGGCCGATTGTGGAGCATCAGTCACGGGGCGGTGCTGCTGGAGATCGCCGGCTACTTCGGCCACGAGGGCCACGGGCTCCTTCAGGTCCTCGGCCCGCTCACCTGTGACGTGCTGGTCGGTCTGGGTGACTCACGGGACCGGGTCGACCGGTCGATGGCGGCGGCCATCGCCGCCCTCGGCGTGAGCTAGACGCCGCCCTCGGCGTGAGCTAGACGCCGCCCTCGGCGTGAGCTAGACGCCGCCGTCGGCCCGCAGGATCGACCCGGTGGTGAAGCTCGACGCGTCTGACATGAGAAACAGTGCGGCGCCGACGATCTCGGCGGGGTTGCCGGCCCGTTGCAGCGGCAGATCGCGGAACGGGTTGTGGCTCTCGTCGAGGTTCCACGCCTTACTGATGTCGGTGAGGTACGGCCCGGCCATCAACGTGTTCACCCGCACGGTCGGGCCGAACGCCTTCGCCAGTCCCTCCGTCATCGCATTGAGGCCGGCCTTGGCGGCGGCGTACGGCAGCATGTCGGGCGCGGGTCGAAGGGACCCGCTGGAGCTGACGTTGATGATCGACCCGCGCCCGGCGGCCTGCATGCGCTCGCCGACGAGCGCCGAGAGCCGGAAGGGCCCCTTGAGGTTCAGATTCACCACGGAGTCGAACAGCTTCTCGGTGACCGACGACAGCGAGTCGTACAGCGGTGACATACCGGCGTTGTTGACCAGGACGTCGACCCGACCGAACCGCGCATAGGCCGCGTCGACCAGCCCGTCGAGTTCGTCCCACCGCCCCACATGCACCTGGTGGGGCAGTGCGGCCCGGCCCGTCTGCGCCGTGATCTCCTCCGCGGTGGCCGCGCATGCGTCGAACTTGCGGCTGGCGATGACCAGAACTGCGCCGCACCGCGCCGCCGCGAACGCCATCTCCCGGCCCAGCCCCCGACTGCCGCCGGTGACCAGCACCACCCGGTCGGTGAGGTCGAACAGCTGGTCGGCGTATCCGGTCACGGGCCATATGGTGTCACGGTGCAACTGCTTCTGGTCCGACATGCGCTGCCCCTGCGAAGCGAGCCCGGGCAGGGTTCCGATCCCAGGCTGTCCCCGGAGGGTGTCGAACAGGCCAATAGGTTGCCCGATGCGCTGGCCCGTTTCCCGATCACCCGGCTCGTCAGCAGTCCGCAGGTGCGCGCGATCGAGACCGGCCAACCCGTCGCCGACAAGCTGGGTCTGCCGATCGAGGTCGACGAGCGTCTCGCCGAATACGACCGCGACCTGCCGCACTACATCCCCGTCGAGCAGATCGCCAAAGAGAATCCCGAGGAACTTCAGCGGCTGATCAGCGGGCAGCTGCCCAGCAGTGTCGACGAGAAGGCGTTCCTGGCGCGGATCTCCGCGGGCATCGACGACCTCGTCGAGGCCGCCGGGCACGACGACACCGTGGCCGTGTTCAGCCACGGCGGCGTCATCAACGTGCTGCTGCACAAGATCCTCGGCACCGAGCGGCTGCTGTCGTTCCACGTCGACTATGCGTCGGTGACGCGACTGCTGTCCTCGCGGACGGGTCGGCTGGCCGTCGCCGGCGTGAACGGCACCGAACATGTCTGGGATCTGCTGCCGCGGAATCACAAGTGGTAGACAGAACGCCGTGACTGAGCTCGAAGGCCTCGACCTTGCCGCCCTGGACCGACACCTGCACGACGTCGGGGTGCCGCGCAGCGGCGATCTGCGCGCCGAGCTCATCGCCGGCGGCCGCTCCAACCTGACGTTCCTGGTGGGCGACGACGCCTCAGAATGGGTGCTGCGTCGCCCGCCGCTGCACGGCCTGACGCCGTCGGCCCACGACATGGCGCGCGAATACAAGGTGGTCGCCGCCCTGGCCGACACCAAGGTGCCCGTCGCCCGCGCGGTGACGATGAGCAACGACGACGCGGTGCTGGGCGCGCCGTTCCAGATGGTGGAGCGGGTCGCGGGACGGGTCGTCCGCCACACCCCGCAACTGGCCGCGCTCGGCGGCGAGAGCACCATCGGCGCCGTCGTCGACTCGCTGATCCAGGTGCTCGCCGATCTGCACGAGGTGGACCCCGAATCCGTCGGGCTCGGAGACTTCGGCAAGCCCACCGGGTATCTGGAACGCCAGGTGCGGCGCTGGGGCTCCCAGTGGGATCTGGTCAAGCGGGACGACGATCCGTCCGACGGCGACGTGAAGAAGTTGCACCAGCGGCTCGCGGAGTCCGTCCCCGAGCAGACGCGCAGCTCGATCGTCCACGGCGACTACCGGATCGACAACACCATCCTCGACGACCAGGACCCGACGAAGGTCGCCGCGGTGCTCGACTGGGAGATGTCCACGCTCGGCGATCCGCTCAGCGACGCCGCGCTGATGTGCGTCTACCGGCTCCCGACCTTCAACGTCGTGCACGACGACGCGGCGTGGGCCTGCGACCTGATGCCGCCGACCGACGACCTCGCGCAGCGCTACGCCCTGGCCAGCGGCAAGCCGCTCGATCACTGGGACTTCTACATGGCGCTCGGCTACTTCAAGGTCGCCATCATCGCGGCCGGCATCGCCTACCGCGCCCGTGTCGGCGGCGGCGTCGCCGAAGGCACCGACGAGGTCGACAAGGCGGTGCAGCCCTTCGTCGCCGCCGGACTGCACGCTCTGTCCTGACGTTGTAGGTTTCACCGCAGGTCATCGGTGGGTATTGGGACGCGTGCCCTCGTGCGTCTCCTCCATGCGTCCCACCACGTTGCTCTCCCGATCGGAAAGCGGTCTGCCGTGAACAGTCCTACGGGTGAGGTCCTCAAGCGTGATGTCGGCGCGGAGCTCGACGTCGAGATCACCGATCCGACGACGCTGGAATTCCAGATCGCCGTCGCCCCGCAACCCGGCGCCGAGGTCACCGAAAAACTGTCGTTCGTCCTGAACGGCGTGGAGATTCCGCTCAGCGAGATTCAGGAGATCAGCGGCGACCACGGCAACCGGATCCACAAGTTCGAGGCACCGGTCGGCAACCTGAAGGTCAGCTACTCGGCGACCGTGACCGGGCACGCCGACCCGGCGCCGGTCCGCGATCTGGACCTGTCGACCTACCTGCGGCCCAGCCGCTACGCCGAGGCCGACAAGTTCTTCGGGTTCGCGGGCACTGAATTCGGCGCGGACGCCGAATCGGCGTCGATCCTGGAGAAGATCTCGTCCTGGGTGGGTGCCCGGCTGAACTATGTGCCGGGCTCCAGCGACCCCATCGACGGTGCCGCCGACACGCTGCTCGCCGGCAGCGGGGTGTGCCGCGATTACGCCCACCTGGTCATCGCGCTGCTGCGGGCGGTGAACGTTCCGGCGCGGCTGGTCTCGGTGTATGCGCCCGGGTGCCAGCCGATGGACTTCCACGCCGTGGCCGAGGCCTACGTGGACGGGCAGTGGCGGGTCGTGGACGCCACCCTGCTCGCTCCCCGGCAGTCGCTGGTCCGGATCGCGACCGGACGCGACGCCGCCGACACGGCCTGGCTGGACAACCACAAAGGTCAGATCACCGTGAACAACATGGTGGTCACGGCGACTGTGGACGGCGACCTCCCCCGCGACTCGATCGACGAGCTCGTCTCGCTTCGGTGAGCCGTTATAGGCCGGCCTTGAGGTTCTTCTTCGCGGCCCGGCGCAGCTGGAAGATGCGCACCGCGCCGACCGCGACCGTCAGCAGACCCCCGGCCACCGCCGCGAAGAGGATCGAAACGCCCAGAGGCAGACTCCAGCGCCAGCCCAGGAAGGCGAGTTCGGCGGATTCGGTGTTCTGCGCGATGAAGATCAGCAGGACGATAAGGATCAGGAACCCCATGGTCAGCGAGGCCCAGAGTGCCGCGGCCCTGGTGCGGTGCACCGCCGACTTCGGAGGTGGCGGCGGATTTCCCGCCACCGGTGTGCCGGGCGCGTCGAATGCCGGCTGGTCGGGTGACGCGAACGGATCGCTGGTCATGGATCCATCTTTGCCCTTTCGGTCTTCGAATGAAACCACTTCACCGGTGACGTATGGTCTGCCCAGCCCTTCTCGCACGGCCCGCGAGAACGAAAGGACGTTCGGATGAACCGCACCCGACGAACCAGGCGCGCCGCCGCAGCGGTCGCCCTCGCGCTGATCGCCTCGCTGCTGGCGGCCTGCGGAAGTTCGAATCCCCTCGGCGGCGGCGAGATCTCGGGGGACCTGAAGACGATCAAGGTCGGTTCGGCCGACTTCACCGAGTCGAAGATCATCGCCGAGATCTACGCTCAGGCGCTGGAAGCCAACGGTTTCTCGATCAGCCGCCAGTTCGGGATCGGCAGCCGCGAGACCTACATCCCGGCCGTGCAGGACCACTCGATCGACCTGATCCCCGAGTACACCGGCAACCTGCTGCAGTACTTCGACGCCGAAAGTCCTGCCACGACGCCGGATACGGTGCTGCTGGCCCTGTTCAAGGCCCTCCCCGGCGACCTGTCGATCCTGTACCCGTCACCGGCGGAGGACAAGGACACGCTCGCGGTGACCGAGGAGACGGCGCAGCGGTGGAATCTGAAGTCCATCGCCGATCTCGCCGCACGCTCCCCGGAGGTGAAAGTCGGTGGCCCGTCGGAGTTTCAGACCCGGCAGACCGGTCTGGTGGGGCTCAAGCAGAAGTACGGTCTCGACATCGCCCCGGCCAACTTCGTAGCGATCAGCGACGGCGGCGGGCCCGCGACCGTGCAGGCGCTCAAGAGCGGCACCGTGACCGCCGCCAACATCTTCAGCACCTCGCCGGCGATCGAACAGAGCAAGCTGGTGGTGCTGGAGGACCCAGAGAACGTCTTCTTGGCCGCGAACGTGGTCCCGCTGGTCGCCTCGCAGAAGATGTCCGCCGAACTCAAGACGGTGCTGGATGCCGTCAGCGCCGAACTCACCACCGAAGCCCTCATCGAACTGAACACGTCGGTGGAGGGCAATCAGGGTGTCGACCCGGACGAGGCGGCACAGAAGTGGGTCGCCGACAACGGATTCGACCAGCCGGTCCAGAAGTAGGGGATGACTTGATCACGTTCGAGAACGTCACCAAGAAGTACCCCGACGGCACCGTCGCGGTCGACGATCTGACCCTTGAGGTGCCCGAGGGCACGCTGACGGTGTTCGTGGGCCCGTCGGGCTGCGGCAAGACCACCTCGATGCGGATGATCAACCGGATGATCGAGCCGACGTCGGGGACCTTGACCGTCGACGGCAAGGACGTCACCAAGGTCGACGCCGTCAAGCTGCGGCTCGGCATCGGCTACGTGATCCAGAGCGCAGGGCTCATGCCGCATCTGCGCGTCGTCGACAACGTCGCCACGGTTCCGGTGCTGCGCGGCGAATCCCGCCGCAGCGCACGCAAATCCGCGATCGGGGTGCTGGAGCGTGTGGGCCTGGATCCGCGGCTCGCCGACCGCTACCCGGCCCAGCTCTCCGGCGGGCAGCAGCAGCGTGTCGGGGTGGCCCGGGCGCTGGCCGCCGATCCGCCCATCCTGCTGATGGACGAACCCTTCAGCGCCGTGGATCCGGTGGTCCGCGACGACCTTCAGGCCGAGATCCTGCGTCTGCAAAGCGAACTGCGTAAGACGATCGTGTTCGTCACCCACGACATCGACGAGGCGGTCAAGCTCGGTGACAAGGTGGCCGTCTTCGGCCGCGGCGGGGTGCTGCAGCAGTACGATGCGCCGGCGCGGCTGCTGTCCAACCCGGCCAACGACGACGTGGCAGGGTTCGTCGGCGCCGACCGCGGGTACCGCGGCCTGCAGTTCTTCCATGCGACCGGCCTTCCGCTGCACGACATCCGCCATGTGCCCGAGGCCGAAATCGACTCTCTCACACTGACGTCCGGCGACTGGGTGCTGGTCACCCGGCCCGACGGCACCCCGTACGCCTGGATCGACGCCGACGGTGTCGAGCTGCACCGCAAGGGCAACTCGCTCTACGACAGCACGATCGCCGGAGGGTCGCTGTTCCGGCCCGACGGCACACTGCGGCTGGCACTCGACGCAGCCCTGTCGTCGCCGGCGGGGCTGGGTGTGGCGGTCGACGACGCCGGCCAGGTGATCGGTGGCGTCCGGGCCGACGACGTGCTCGCCGCGCTGGACAAGCAGCGCACCGCGAGGCGCGAGGCGTAGACCGATGCGCTACCTGTTCACCCACCTCGACGATCTCTGGGCGCTGACGATCATCCACCTGCGGCTCTCCCTGGTGCCGATCGTGCTGGGTCTGCTGATCGCGGTCCCGCTCGGCGCCCTGGTGCAACGCACGACGGTTCTGCGGCGGCTGACCACCGTCACCGCCAGCATCATCTTCACGATCCCGTCGCTGGCGTTGTTCGTCGTGCTGCCGCTGATCATCCCGACGCGCATCCTCGACGAAGCCAACGTCATCGTCGCCCTCACCCTGTACACGGTCGCGCTGCTGGTGCGCGCGGTCCCCGAGGCGCTGGACGCGGTGTCGCCCGCCGTCCTCGACGCCGCGACCGCCGTCGGCTACAAACCGCTGACCCGGATGCTGAAAATCGAGCTGCCGCTGGCACTTCCGGTGCTCATCGCCAGTCTGCGCGTCGTCGCGGTCACCAACATCTCGATGGTCGCCGTCGGCTCGGTCATCGGGATCGGCGGCCTGGGCACCTGGTTTACCGAGGGCTATCAGGCCAACAAGAGCGACCAGATCATCGCCGGGATCGTCGCGATCTTCGTGCTGGCGATCGTCATCGACACCCTGATCATGCTGGTCGGACGGGCCCTGACGCCGTGGACCCGGGCGTCGGGTGGGTCCAGGAACGCCGGCGCGAAGACCGGGGCGGCGGCATGAACTTCCTGCAGGAGGCGCTGTCCTTCATCTTCACGGCCGCGAACTGGGGCGGCCCGGCCGGGCTGACCGCCCGCATCCTCGAGCACCTGCAGTACACCGCCATCGCCGTGGTCTTCTCGGCACTGATCGCAGTCCCCCTCGGCATGCTGATCGGGCACACCGGGCGCGGCACCTTCCTCGTGGTGACCGGGGTCAACGCATTGCGTGCCCTCCCGACGCTCGGCGTGCTGCTGCTCGGCGTGCTGCTGTGGGGCCTGGGGCTGATCCCACCCACCGTGGCGCTGATGCTCCTCGGCATCCCGCCGCTGCTGGCCGGCACCTACTCGGGCATCGCGAACGTGGACCGGGCGGTGGTCGACGCCGCGCGCTCGATGGGGATGACCGAGACGCGGATCCTGCTGCGGGTGGAGACACCCAACGCGATGCCGCTGATCCTCGGCGGGCTGCGCACCGCGACGCTGCAGATCGTCGCGACCGCGACCGTCGCGGCCTATGCGAGCCTCGGCGGGCTGGGCCGCTACCTGATCGACGGCATCAAGGTGCGCGAGTTCTACCTCGCGCTCGTCGGCGCGCTCATGGTGACCGCGCTGGCTCTGATCCTCGACGCGGCACTCGCGTTCGCGGTCTGGGCGTCGGTGCCCGGCAGCGGCAGGCTGCGCAGATCGGGTGCGATGCCGCAGCCTTTCCTGGGCGACGAGGTCGCTCTGGAGGCGGGTGGTCGGTCCCGCCACGAACGTGGGGACCCGTCGCCTACGGTAGAGGCATGAGTGAAGCCGATCGCTCGGATGCGAGTAACTGGCCCGCTGTGCTGACGTGGCGGGCGCACGACCAACCGCGCATGGAGTCGGTGCGCGTGCAGCTCTCCGGTCACCGCATCAAGGCCTACGGGCGGGTGGTGGCCGCCGCGACGTCGGCGCATCCGGCGTTCAGCGCGTCCTACGACCTGATCACCGACGAGGTCGGCGCGACCAAACGGCTGTCGCTGACGGTCACACTGGCCGAGCGGGAGCGTCAGCTCTCGATCGCGCGGGACGAAGAGAACATGTGGCTGGTCCAGGACCACTCGGGGCAGACGAGCCGGTCCACGTTCGAGGGCGCACTCGACGTGGACGTGGTGTTCAGCCCGTTCTTCAACGCACTGCCGATTCGCCGCGCCAAGATCTTCCCGGGCACCGGCGAGTCGCTGACCGTTCCCGTCGTCTACGTGCGGGTGCCCGACCTGTCCGTCACCGTCGAGACGATCAGCTACACGGCGACCGACGACGGCATCACCCTGTCGTCCCCGGTGGCCGACACGACCATCTCGGTCGACGGCGACGGGTTCATCATCGACTACCCCGGGTTGGCAGCGCGGATCTGATCACGCCGCCCGCCCGCCCCGCCGCGGCGAGTTCGTCGCGCCAGCCCTCGGCACCGATCACCGTCGCAACGATCTGCGGGCGACTGAAGCTGTCGTAACGGATTCTCGCGGCGTGCCCTGCCTCCACCAGTTCGGCCACGGGCTGGTGCTGGGCCAATTGGTTGCGGGCGTCGATGAGCCGATGCAGTGCCTGGTCGAGAACCGGAAGCAGCTGGGTGGCATTGGCCTCGCACATCGCCCGCACCAGGTCCGGAGCGGTGCCCGCGACCCGGGTTCCGTCGCGGAACGACCCGGCGGCCAGCGCGAAGGCCAGCGGGACCTCGCCGGCGGTCGCGGCCAGCGCTTCGGCCAGCAGGTGCGGCAGGTGCGAGATGGTCGCCGCGGCGGCGTCGTGCTCCTCGGAGCGCGCGGGCACCACGAATGCCCGGCAGTCCAGCGCCAGGGCCATCACCTCGGCCCAGACCTCGGGGTCGACGTGATCGTCCACGCTGACCACCCACGGGGTGTTGTCGAACAGGTCGGCGTTCCCGGCGGCCCACCCCGAGTGCGCGGTGCCCGTCATCGGATGTCCGCCGACGAACCGGTCGAGCAGGCCGGCTCGCTCGACTTCGGCCGCGACCGCGCCTTTGACGCTCGTCACGTCGGTGAGCGGACAGTGTGGGGCGATGTCGCGGACGTGCCGCAGCATCTGGCCCAGCGCGGGAACCGGAACGGCCAACACGATCAGGGCGCCGGACTCGGCCGCCCGCGAGAGCGTCTCGTCCAGGTTGGCGGAGGCGTCGAAGCCATCGAACCGCGCGGCCTCCACGCCGTCGACCGACCGGTTGTAGCCGAACACCTCGCGTCCGGCCGCCTTCGCCGCCCGCATCAGCGATCCGCCGATCAGGCCGAGGCCGACCACGCACACGGGTGTCTTCGTCACGTGCCTAGGTTGGCACATCGGCCCGACGGCCGGGTTTCGGCGGAGGCCCGGGGTGGGCGCGGAGTCGCTGGTCAAGGCCTTGGGAGGGGACTACGGTTAGCTCTCATGGGAGCGCAGAGTGCACAGAAGCAGGAGCGGGCGACCGACGTTCCGGACGGCTTCGGCGTCGCCGTCGTCCGGGAGGACGGCAAGTGGCGATGCACCGCGATGCGGCCTGAAACGCTGACCAGCCTGTCGACGGCCGAGACCGAGTTGCGCGAATTACGCAGTGCCGGAGCAGTGTTCGGGATCCTCGATATCGACGACGAGTTCTTCGTCATCGTGCGGCCCGGCCCGGCGGGCACCCGTCTGCTGCTGTCGGACGCCACGGCCGCGCTCGACTACGACATCGCCGCCGAGGTGCTGGAGAAGCTCGACGCCGATATCGACGACGAGGAATTGGAGCGCTGCGACCCGTTCGAAGAAGGCGACCTCGCCGTGCTGTCCGACATCGGCCTGCCCGAGGCGGTGCTCGGGGTGATCCTCGACGAGAGCGACGACCTCTACGCCGACGAACAGGTCGGCCGGATCGCGCGCGAGATGGGGTTCGCGGACGAGCTGGCGGCGGTCCTGGAGCGTCTGGGTCGGTGAACCGACGATCGGGCTGGGTCGGTGAACCGACGATCGGGCTGGGTCGGTGAACCGACGATCGGGCTGGGGTCGGTGAACCGACGGTTGGGCTGGAGTCGGTGACGGACGAGGACCTGATCCGCGCGGCCCTGTCTGCCGCGCAACAGGCCGGTCCGCGGGACGTACCGATCGGTGCTGTGGTCGTCGCGGCCGACGGCACCGAGCTGGCCCGGGCGGCGAATGCCCGTGAGGAACTCGGCGATCCGACCGCGCATGCGGAAATCCTGGCTCTGCGCGCGGCGGCGTCGGCGCACGGCGACGGCTGGCGGTTGGAGGGCGCGACGCTGGCGGTGACCGTGGAGCCGTGCACGATGTGCGCCGGCGCGCTGGTGATGGCGCGGGTGGCGCGCGTGGTGTTCGGGGCGTGGGAGCCGAAGACGGGTGCCGTCGGCTCGCTGTGGGACGTGGTGCGCGATCGGCGGCTGACGCATCGGCCGCAGGTGCGCGGGGGAGTGCTGGAGGCCGAGTGCGCGGCCCCGCTGGAGGAGTTCTTCGCTCGCCAGCGCTGAGCGGCCGGCCTGCCCGCGGGTGAGCGGCCGGCTTGCACCGCGAGCGCGCGTGTCTGCCCGGGGACGCGCCGCTGCTGCTGGCTTTTCACGCGCGCTCGGCGGGCGCGAGCGCGGTTTTGGTTCGCGGGGTGTCCGTCGGTAAGCTGCCACACGGTGGCGTGTCCGAGCGGCCTAAGGAGCACGCCTCGAAAGCGTGTGACGGGTAACCCCCGTCCGAGGGTTCAAATCCCTCCGCCACCGCCAGAACGCACAGCAGCCTGTCATCCGGTTCGGATGACAGGCTGGCTGCGTTTTCAAGCGTCTAGTTCTTGAACGCGTCTTTGATCTTCTCGCCGGCGTCCTTGATGCTGGACTTGGCCTGGTCGAACTTGCCCTCGTTCTCGGTGTCCTTGTCGCCCGTCAGCTTGCCCAGGCCCTCTTTGGCCTTGCCCCCGAGGTCGTCGACCTTGTTGCTTGCCTTGTCTTCGGCGCTCATGTGCGTCCTTTCGCGTTGGTCCGCTCTGGCTCATGTCGAGCCATGCAGGAGGGGTACCTTCGCGCCGCGCAACTGAAACACGACGTCAGCTTCTGGACAGGCTTCCCACAGGTGTTCCACCGATCGCACCGCACAGCGCGAGGGACGGCGTCGCGGGTGCCGAGGCCGGGCTCACGCAGGCACGGGCGTCCGAGGTCTGCCGGAGGACGGCGGTGCGCCCGTTCAGGACGACCACCACCGCGTAGCCGTCGTGGTCGCCGGTCGTGGTGGTGTCGGTGTTGTAGGCGTTGGACAGCAGGACCGTGCCCCCGAGCGTGGCCCGGCCGCTGGCGACCAACTGCGCGGCAAGCTCGTCCCTGGCCTGATTGGCCGACACGTAGCCGTGCCGCGGCAGCCCGTTGTAGAACACGAACTCCTCGGTGCTGAACGCACCGCTCCACACGTAGCCCGTCGCGGTTTCCACGGGATCGGGGCCGAAGATCCGCCCGTGGTTGTTCGTCACCAGGAAGGAGTCGTCGGCGTACCCCACCAGCAGGCCCCGCGGCTGCTGCCGGTAGCGCTGGTCGTCGATGAGCCCGCGGAAACCGGTGGTGTGCCCCAGACGTGGGGGAAAGCCGGCGCGACGCATCGCGGCATTGAGGCGCCATGTAGCTTCCAGCGACGACCGCGACGTCGGGTCGACGATGATCACGTTCACCGGCTCCAGCACAATCCTGCCCTCGTAGGGCAGCTCGCCGTAGTCGGCGATCTCGCCGTTGGGCTGCAGCATCCACTTGCCGATGTCGCCGTACTGGGTGGGCGCCTGGTCGGTGGGTGACGGGACCGCGGGGACGTCCGCAGCGGCAGCGAGGACCTCGTCGCCGCCCCCGTTGGCCTCGACGTCCGCAGCAGTCGTCGCCCGAACGGACACGTCGACGACCTCTGCCGCATCGCGGTCCTTGACGGCGGACGTGCGCCGGACGCCCGCCAGGGACGAGGCCGGTGGCGAGGCAGGATCATCAACGGCCTCGGCATCGTCGATTCCGGCCTCTTCGACCTCGGCATCGTCGACGTCGGTCTCGTCGACCTCTGCGTCAACGGACTCAGTCGAGGGCGTCGCCTCGTCCGAGGATGCCTTCTCCTCCGAGGTGGCCGGCCCCGTCGACGTCTGCGAGGTGGCACCGTCGGCGGCGTTGCTGGATTCGGTGTCAGCGCCCGCGACCGCGGTGCCGCCCGCGACGGCGGCGCCGATGCCCAGCGCCACCGCGAGCAGACCGACCCGGCCCACATAGGCCGAGGCGTGCCGCGACGGTGCGGTCCCCTGCGAAAGCTCCTGCTGCGCCGCGATATACGACAGACTGTGCCGACCCATGGCATGCCCCTTCATCCCCCCGAGGCAATGAAGGCGCGTGGTGGCCGCCCCGGCGGTCGAAGTGTATACCGCGGGGCGGTTCCGGCGAAGTGTCGGCGGGTTGCTAGACGCCCGCGGGCACGTCGGCGGGAGTGGGCTCCACCGTCACCTTGATCGCCTCGCCCTTCTTGACGATCTGGAACGCGTCGAGCACGTCGTCGAGCGGGATGTGGCGGGTGATGAGGTCCTTGACCGGCACCTGCCCGGTCGAGATGTACTCAAGTGCCCGCTTGTTGTGTTCGGGGGCGGAGCCATTGGCACCGTGGATGTGCAACTGCCGGTAGTGCACGAGGTTCGAGTCGCAGGTGATCGTCGGGTCGGTTTTGGGGAGACCGCCGAAGAACGAGATGCGCCCGTTGCGCGCCGCCATCGAGATGGCCTGTTCCTGAGCGATGTTCGCGGCCGTCGCGGTGATCACGATGTCGGCTCCACGACCGCCGGTCAGCTCCATGACCTTCTCGACCACGTCGACTTCGGCGGCGTTGATCACGCCGTCGGGGTGCACGGCGTCGGCCGACATCTTCAGCCGGGCGTCGTTGACGTCCACCAGGTAGATCGGCCCGCACTTGTGCACGCCGCGTGCGATGCGGATGTGCATGCAGCCGATGGGGCCCGCGCCGAAGACCACCACCGTGTCGCCCTCTTCGATGCCCAGCAGCTCCTGAGCGTTGATCGCACACGCGAACGGCTCGGCGGCCGACGCCTCGTCGAACCCCACGTTGTCCGGAATCCGGTTCAGGCCATCGACTTTGAGCACCTGCCTGGGCACGATCATGTACTCGGCGAAGCCGCCGTCGTACTGATAGCCCATCGACGTCTGGTTCTGGCACACCGCCATCCAGCCCTTGCGGCACTCGTGGCATTCGCCGCACGGCACCGCGGCGATCACCTGCACGCGGTCGCCGACCTGCCAGTTGCTGCCGTAGGTGGCGTTGACGTCGCCACCGACCTCGACGATCTCGCCGGCGATCTCGTGGCCGATGGTCCGCGGTGGGGTCAGGTTCTGGTGCCCGTTGTAGAAGATCTTGACGTCGGTGCCGCAGGTCGAGCAGTTGCGGACGCGCAGCTTCACCTCGTCGGGCGCGCAGTCCGGCTCGGCCACGTCTTCGAGACGGACGTCTTCGGGGGCGTAGAAGCGCAGGGCCTTCATGGGTAGTCCTCTCGACAGGGCGGGCTGCGCCCGGCTCCGTGATGTGCTCTTCAGCACTCTATCGGCCATTCGGGCACAAAACCACCACTTCTGTTGACCGATTTTGACCGAATGCTTGCATCGATGCCCGTTTATGCGGTGTACTGGGCTACACAGTGGGGTGTGACCGGTGTCACCACTGCGGAACGAGCATCGGAGGACGTATGTCGCAGGCAGCTATCGAGGACGCGCCACCGCGGACCGGGATGCGGGTGCGGGTGCAGAAGTTCGGCACCGCGCTGTCGAACATGGTCATGCCCAACATCGGCGCGTTCATCGCCTGGGGTCTGATCACCGCCCTGTTCATCGAGCAGGGCTGGCTCCAGGGCATCTTCGCGAGCCTGAAGAACCCCGACGGCTGGGTCGCCCAGATCGGCGGCTGGGGCTCCTACGACGGCGCCGGGATCGTCGGCCCGATGATCACCTACCTGCTGCCCATCCTGATCGGCTACACCGGTGGCCGGATGGTGCACGGCAACCGCGGTGCGGTGGTCGGTGCGATCGCCACCATCGGCGTCGTCACCGGCGCCGACGTGCCGATGTTCATGGGCGCCATGATCATGGGTCCGCTCGGCGGCTGGTGCATGAAGAAGCTGGACGCGCTCTGGGAGGGCAAGATCCGGCCGGGCTTCGAGATGCTGGTCGACAACTTCTCCGCCGGCATCCTGGGCATGATCCTGGCGATCTTCGGCTTCTTCGCCATCGGGCCCATCGTGTCGGCGTTCACCCGCGGCGCCGGCAACGCCGTCGACTTCCTCGTCGACAACGACCTGCTGCCGCTGACGTCCATCCTGATCGAGCCCGCCAAGGTCCTGTTTCTCAACAACGCCATCAACCACGGCGTGCTGACCCCGCTGGGCACCACGCAGGCACTCGAGACCGGCAAGTCGATCCTGTTCCTGCTGGAGACCAACCCCGGCCCCGGTCTGGGAATCCTGTTGGCATTCATGTTCTTCGGCAAGGGTGTCGCGCGGGCGTCAGCCCCCGGCGCGGCGATCATCCAGTTCTTCGGCGGCATCCACGAGATCTACTTCCCGTATGTGCTGATGAAGCCGAAGCTGATCATCGCCACCATCCTCGGCGGAATGACCGGCGTCTTCATCAACGTGCTGTTCGGCTCCGGACTGCGCGCCCCGGCCGCGCCCGGCTCGATCATCGCGATCTACGCCCAGACCGCCAGCGGCAGCTTTCTGGGCGTGACGCTGTCAGTGCTCGGCGCCACCGCGGTGTCGTTCGCCGTGGCCGCGTTCCTGCTCAAGACCGACAAGGCCACCGACGAGCCGGATCTCGCGGCCGCGACGGCCTCGATGGAATCGATGAAGGGCAAGAAGTCCAGCGTCGCCTCGCAACTCGTCGGCGCCGGCGCCACCTCGGGACCGATCAGGAACATCGTGTTCGCCTGCGACGCGGGCATGGGCTCCTCGGCGATGGGAGCGTCGGTGTTGCGCAGAAAGATTCAGCAGGCGGGCTTCGGCGACGTCAAGGTCACGAACTCCGCGATCTCCAACCTGACGGACACCTACGACCTCGTGGTCTCGCACCGGGATCTGACGGCCAGGGCGTCCCAGCGGACCGGCTCGGCGATCCACGTCTCGGTGGACGACTTCATGAGCAGCCCCCGCTACGACGAGATCGTCGAGCAGCTCCAGCAGACCAACGGTGGCGGGAGCGCCACCCCGGTGGCGGTCGACGACGAGCCGGTGCAGGCCGACAGCGACGCCGGTGACGCCAGCGACGCCGATGTGCTGCCCGTGTCGTCGATCGTCCTGAGCGGCACCGCCTCGTCGGCGGCCGACGCGATCACCGAGGCGGGTCAGCTCCTCGTGGCCGCAGGTGCGGTCGAGCCGGCGTACGTCGACGCGATGCACGAGCGGGAGAGTTCGATCTCCACCTACATGGGCAACGGTCTGGCGATCCCGCACGGCACCAACGAGGCCAAGGGCGCGATCCGACGGACGGGCCTGTCGTTCGTGCGCTACCCCGAGCCCGTCGACTGGAACGGCAAGCCCGCGGAGTTCGTCGTCGGCATCGCCGGGGCCGGTAAGGACCACATGGCCCTGCTGACCAAGATCGCCCAGGTGTTCCTCAAGGCCGACGATGTGGCCCGGTTGCGCGAGGCGCAGTCCGCCGAGGAGATCAGGTCGATCTTGATGGGCGCTCAAAAGTAGTCTGCGTTGGTGGATTCCGATACCCGCCAGAGCCGGATCGTCGAGTTCGCCCGTACCCGCGGGCGGGTCGACGTGGCCTCGCTCGCCTCCGAGCTGGACGTGGCGAGCGAGACGATCCGGCGTGATCTCAAGGTGCTCGCGGGCCGGCGACTGCTCAAGCGCGTGCACGGCGGCGCGGTGCCGATGGAAACGGCGGCCTTCGAGTCGGGTGTCGAGTACCGCAGTCAGGTCGACCTCGCGCAGAAGCACCGGATCGCCGGGGCCGCCGCAGGACTGCTGCACGGCGCCGAGACCGTCTACCTGGACGAGGGGTTCACCCCCCGGCTGATCGCCGAGCGTCTCGCCGAGGAAGACCTGACGGTGGTGACGTCGTCGCTGCTGGCCGCCGAGGCGCTGGCCCACAGTCGGACGGTGACGGTGCTGCTGCTCGGCGGACGGATGCGGGGGAGAACGCTCGCGACCGTCGACCACTGGGCGGTCGACATGCTCTCCGGCCTCGTCATCGACGTGGCTTACCTTGGCACCAACGGGATCTCGCTCGAGCACGGGTTGACGACGCCGGATCCTGCGGTGGCCGCGGTCAAGAGCACGGCTGTGGCGGTCGCGCGCAGGCCGATCCTGGTCGCGGCGCACTCCAAGTTCGGGGAGAGTAGTTTCTGCCGCTTCGCCAAGGTGTCCGAGTTCGAATCCATCGTCACCGGTGCAGAACTCGGGCCGGGCGAGGCGCGGCGCTACGAGGCGCTCGGCCCGGTGGTCATACGAGCGTGAGGACCTTCTCGGCCAGCGCGCGGCCGAGGTCGAGGTTGTTCTGTTCGGTGAAGTGCAGGCCGTCGACGCCGTCGGTCGAGATCACCGAGCCCGCGTCGAAGAACGGCACCTTGGCGAACGACGCCAACGCTTCGTAGACCTCGGCCAGCCGTGCCGACTTCTCCTGGCTGCCCTCGAAGATCAGCTGGAACCACGGGTGCGGCATCGGAGGCAGCGGTGGCGGGGACACCACCAGGACCTGCGGTGCCGGATACGTGGTGCCGACCCCGCCGCCACTGGTCAGCACCTGGGTCACCAACAGCGACATGCCCAGCGCGATGTCCAGTGGGGTGCGGCGGAAGTAGGCCTTGGTGTCGTTGGTGCCCAGCATCAGGATCACCAGGTCCAGCGGCAGATGGCCGGCCAGACACGACGGCAGGTACGCCGACCCGTTCAGCCGCGGGTCGGTGGGGTCGTCGGCGTTGGTCGTGCGCGCCGAGAGGCCCTCCTCGATGACGACGTAGTCCGGGCCGAGTTCCGCGGCCAGTACGCCGGTCCACCGCGTGTCGGCGGGAAAGCGTTCGGTGGGCATGCCGTCGGCGACCGGAATCCAGCCCCAGGTCAGCGAATCACCAAAGCACAGAATCCGTTTCGCGGTCATGGCATCACGCTAGTCCTCGATGATCGAGTCCGCTTCGTCATCGCCGGGAACGCGCTGCTTCTCGTCGTCGTCGACGACGGTGAAGAACGAGTCGCCGTCCTCGGGCGTCCCGTCGATCTGCCCGTAGGTGCGCCGCGTGGGCCTGTCGTCCTGCGGATCCTCGTCCGGCATCACATCGGGCACTTCGGCCGCGAGCTGTTCGTCGAGCGTCTGGTGTTCCTCGGCTTCGATCCACCGATCGGGCGGGTCGACGACAATGTCTCCGTCGTCGTTGCGGACCTCGTCGGAGTCCAACGATTCACTGGGGCTCAGCGTGTCGTCGGGGCCGCCCTCGTCGTAGTCACCGTCCATGGCTACGAGTGTGCCCCATCGCCGGTGTGCTCAACCGAGCCGAGTCCTCGTCTCGTCGAGGACGGCCTGGATCTCGCCCCACGTCCGGCGGACGATCTCGGCCGCCGGTTGCAGGTCGGTGATGCGCGAGGACACCTGCCCGGTGTTGGCGACGCTGGCGTCGAGGTCCCCGCCGAAGTACAGGTCGGTGATGCGGCCCAGCAGCTGCGCCGTCGGGTCATGGTCGCCGATGCGGGCGGCCAACCCGGTGCGCAGCACACGCATCGTCGGGTTGCCCGGGACGTCGAGAAGGACCGTGCCCGCATCGTCGGCCGCCACGATCGCGTCCTTGAAGTTCGCGTGCACCAGCGCCTCGACGCTGGCGAGCATGCGCGTGCCCATCTGCAGCCCCTCCGCGCCGAGGACGACCGCGGCCGCCGCCGACCGCGCATCGCAGATGCCGCCGGCGCAGATCAGGGGCAGGTCGACACGTTCGGCGACCAGAGGTAGCAGCACCATCGTCGAGGCGCCCAGCGAGGACTTGAACCCGCCGCCTTCGACACCTTCGACGACCAGTGCGTCCACACCGGCGTCGGCGGCCTTCAGCGCGCCCTTCAGCGAGCCGATCACGTGCACCACCGTCATGCCGGCGTCGTGCAATCGCCGGGTGAACAGCGCCGGGTCACCCGCCGAGGTGAAGACATGGCGCACCCCGGCCGAAGCGAGGACATCGACGATCGACGGGTCGCGCTTCCACCCCTGAATCATCAGGTTCGCCGCGACGGGCCGGTCGGTCAGTTCGCGCACCCGCAGCAGGTCGGCGCGGCCCTCGTCGGTCAGCGTCTCGATCATGCCGAGCCCGCCGCCCTCGGACACCGCGGCCGCGAGTTCCGCACGCGCGATGTAGGTCATCGGAGCCTGGACGACCGGGTACTCGACGCCGAGCAGATCCTGTACACGATTGGTCACGGGCGTAACCATAATACTGCTACCGTCGCCCTGTGTATCGGGTGATTCAGTGGGGCACAGGCGCTGTCGGCTCCGAGATGATGACCGCAGTCCTGGATCGTCGCGTCGACCTCGAACTCGTCGGCGCGAAGGTCTACACCGAGGACAAGAACGGCGTCGACGTGGGTGAACTGCTCGGCCGCTCCCCCGTGGGGGTGAAGGCCACGATCGACGTCGAGGAGATCCTCGCGCTGGACGCCGACTGCGTGCTCTACACCCCGCGCACCGCGCGGGTCGACGACGTGTGCGCGATCCTGGCCGCGGGGAAGAACGTCGCGACGACGGCGTTCCTGTTCCATCCCCGCAGGATGGCCGCGACGGACCGCGACAGGGTGTCGGCAGCCTGCGAGAAGGGCGGAACCTCGGTGCACGGAAGCGGCCTCAATCCGGGCAACCTGTCCGGTGTGCTGCCGCTGGCGCTCTCGGGCATGAGCCGCACGATCGAGACGGTCACACTGCAGGAGCGTGCCGACTGGTCGGTGTACGAGAGCACCGGGATCACGTTCGACAACATGGCTTTCGGTGAACCGGTGGACAGCATCAGCCCGACCGCCACCGACTTCCTGGCGTTCAACAGCTCGATCTTCACCGAACAGGTCTGGCTGGTCGCCGACACGCTGGGCGCGGACCTCGACGAGGTGACAGCATCCGTGGAAGCGGTTGCGGCACAACGCGATCACCAGATCTTCGACCATGTGCTGCGGGCGGGGACCACCGCCGGGCAGCGCTGGAAGTGGTCGGGCCGGCGCGACGGGCGCACGCTGGTCGAGATCGAGACGCTGTGGACCGTCGGCAACGAGTACCCCGCGCACTGGCCCACCCCTCGGCACGGCTGGACGCTGACGATCGAGGGCGACCCGTCGATGCAGGCCCACTTCGTCTCACTGGCCAGCTTCACCCGGCCCGCCAGCATGGAGGAACACGTCAGGTCGGCCAACGTGGCGACCGCGATGCAGGTGCTCCATGCGGTGCCCGCGCTCTGCGCAGCGCCCCCGGGGTTCGTGACGTCAGCGATGCTGCCGCTGATCTACCACCCGGCGGCCATGCGGCGTCAGCCGTAGAACATCACGTAGAAGTCCGCGCTCCAGGCCCCGCCGTCGCATTTGAGCGGAATCCCGTCCGGGCTCTGGGCGACACCCGTGGCGTCGGCGCACGGCGAGCGCAGGGTGCGGACCCCGACGAGCGGCGGCGAGGACACCCACGTGCTGCGGGAGTTGCACGCCAACGTGTTCCCCGACCCGTCGAAGCCGAAGTTGTAGTGAGTGTTCTGGTTGCAGTGCTCACCCAGCTGCGCCTCGGTGTTGACGTACGGCACGCAGTCGGCGCCGTCGCACGTACTCGGCGACGCTGAGGACACACCGGCACCGAACCCGAACAGCGGTGCGGCCAGGAATCCACCGGCGATCGCCGCCGCAGCCATCAGCTTCATGGCGTACACCCTAAGACCTGGACCGGCCCTCGCGGGCACGCTTGCCCGCATTGCCACCCCGGCATCGCGCGCGGCGCGCGGCCCGGACCGTGAAATTGCTGGTCGGCGAGGTGAACGCCGACTCCCGCACCGCCGGCCACGACCAGGCGGGAGGCCTGATCGGTCCGGCCGTCGGCGAGCGTGGCCCCGGCCGGATCCGGCGCTGCGGCAGTCGGCGACACCCCTTCTCGTCGAACCGTCGGACCTGCCTAGGGGCAGGTCACCTCGATCTCGAACGGCTTGTTGACCGGCTGCATGGGATTGGCCATGTCGACGCCGGTCGCCGTGCCCGAGATCTTGTAGGTCTTGTCGTCCTTCTCGACCTTGGCGTCGCCCTGGCCCACGCCGCTCTGGTAGCCCAGGGTCACGCCGTTGACGTTGCCCAGGCCGACCGAGACCACGCTCGGGTCGTCGCCGGTGCTGACCACCGCACCGATGCCCGTGGTGGCGTCGCCGATCGCGATGTTGGTGTTGCCGCCCATGTCGGAGCACACGACGGTGCCCTGCACTTCCTGGTCGGTGCCGTCGATCGTCACGGTGCTCTTGCCCTCGGCGGCTGCGGCCTGCGAGGTCTCTCCTGATGTCTCCGACTTGTCCGATCCACAGCCCGACAGGCCGGCGATGAGCATCGCTGCGCCACCCACAGCGACGAGGATGTTGCGGTTCATCAGGGTTCTCCTTTGTGTCGTGCGATTCGCCCCGACCGACGAATCATCTCGTGCAGTATGGCCATACCGACCGAGATTTCAAGGCCAAATGGGCGTCAGCACGCGATCTTGATCTGAAAGTTGCCCGATGTACGAAACTCGGAGCGGCGGTGCCGAACCCGTCCGCGGCCTCGGCGGCCGGGAGCCGTCGAGAGAACACAGTGCAGAATCGACGGCGTGAGCGAGCCGTTTTTCAGCGTGGAAACCCGACTGCCGGGAGGGCTCGGTCGCACGGGAACCATCCGTACGCCCCACGGTGACATCCACACCCCGGCCTTCATCGCGGTCGGCACCCAGGCCACCGTCAAGGCCGTCCTGCCCGAGACGATGAAAGAGCTTGGGGCGCAGGCCGTTCTGGCCAACGCGTACCACCTCTACCTGCAGCCGGGCCCCGACATCGTCGACGAGGCCGGCGGCCTGGGCGCGTTCATGAACTGGCCGGGGCCGACGTTCACCGACAGTGGCGGGTTCCAGGTGATGTCGCTGGGCGTCGGGTTCAAGAAGGTCCTCGCGATGGACACCGAGCGGGTGCAGGCCGACGACGTGATCGCCGAGGGCAAGGAGCGGCTGGCCCATGTCGACGACGACGGGGTCACGTTCCGGTCCCATCTGGACGGTTCGACACACCGGTTCACCCCGGAGGTGTCGATCGGCATCCAGCACCAGCTCGGCGCCGACATCATCTTCGCTTTCGACGAACTGACCACGCTGGTGAACACGCGGGCCTACCAGGAGAGCTCGGTGCGACGCACCCACGAGTGGGCGGTGCGCTGCCTGGTCGAACACCGGAGGCTGTCGGAGATCCGCGCGCACAAGCCGCCCCAGGCACTGTTCGGTGTGGTTCAGGGGGCCCAGTACGAGGACCTGCGCAGGCAGGCGGCCCGCGGTCTGACCGAGATCGGACGCCATGGGGGGCCGGCCGAAGGGCTGAGCTTCGACGGTTACGGCATCGGGGGAGCGCTGGAGAAGCAGAACCTCGCGACGATCGTCGGCTGGGTGAGTTCCGAACTGCCCGAGGACAAGCCGCGTCACCTGCTCGGCATCAGCGAGCCCGATGATCTGTTCGCCGCGGTCGAAGCGGGGGCCGACACGTTCGACTGCGTGTCACCGTCGCGGGTGGCGCGCAACGCCGCGGTCTACTCGGCCGACGGGCGCTACAACATCACCGGCGCGCGCTACCGCCGCGACTTCACCCCGATCGACGCCGAGTGTGACTGCTACACCTGCGCGCACTACACCCGCGCCTACCTGCACCACCTGTTCAAGGCCAAGGAGCTGCTCGCCGCGACGCTGTGCACGATCCACAACGAGCGGTTCATCGTTCGGCTTCTCGACGACATCCGGGCCTCCATCCCGGCGGGGCGCTTCGTCGAGCTGCGGGAGCACGTCCTGGGCCGGTATTACGCGGCGAAGCCCGCGTGAGGACCGGTGCAGCGAAGACCGTCGGCTGACCTGGGCAGTTCTTCAACGCGTGCACAATAAGGAGCATGACGACCGCCGCGGATCCGCAGCCGCTGCTCCTCCAGATGCTGGATCCGGCCCAGCGGGCCGACCCCTACCCGGTGTTCGCGCAGATCCGGGCCCACGGTCCCATGCAGCTGCCGGCCAACAACCTGACTGTCTTCTCGACGTTCGCCGACTGCGATGAGGTGCTGCGTCACCCCGACGCGGCCAGCGACCGGCTGAAATCGGCGATCGCGCAGCGGGCCATCGCGCAGGGGGAGGAGGCCAGGCCGTTCGGTCCGCCGGGCTTCCTGTTCCTCGACCCACCCGACCACACCCGGCTGCGCCGCCTGGTGAGCAAGGCGTTCGTGCCGAAGGTCGTCAAAGCGCTGGAACCGGAGATCGTCTCGCTCGTGGACGGGCTGCTCGCCGATGCGGGCGGCACGTTCGACGCGATCGGCCGGCTGGCCTACCCGCTTCCGGTCGCGGTGATCTGCCGGTTGCTCGGCGTACCACTGGAGGACGAGCCCCAATTCAGTGCCGCCTCAGCACTGCTCGCGCAGTCGCTGGATCCGTTCCTGACGGTGACGGGGGAGGCCGGTAACGGGTTCGAGGAACGGATGCAGGCCGGCTATTGGCTGCGGGACTACCTGCGTGCGTTGATCGCTCGCCGTCGCACCGATCCCGGCGACGACCTGATGTCGGCGTTGATCCACGTCGAGGAGTCCGGCGACCAACTGTCCGAGGACGAGATCGTCTCCACGTGCAACCTGCTGCTGGTCGCCGGACACGAGACGACGGTGAATCTGATTGCGAACGCGATCCTCGCGCTGCTGCGCACCGACGGCCAGTGGTCGGCGCTGGCGGCCGATCCCGGCCGTGCCGGCGCGGTGATCGAGGAGACGCTGCGCTACGACCCGCCGGTGCAGCTGGTGGGCCGGATCGCCGCGCAGGACATGACCATCGGGGCAGGTGCGGGCAGCGGACGGGCGGTCACGGTGCCGAAGGGCGACAACATGCTGCTGCTGACCGCAGCCGCCGGTCGCGACGCGAACGCAGCCGAACGGCCCGACGACTTCGACCCGGACCGCGCGACCATCCGTCACCTCGGCTTCGGCAAGGGGCCGCACTTCTGTCTGGGCGCCCCGCTGGCGCGGCTGGAGGCCACCGTCGCGCTGACGGCGCTGACGTCCCGGTTCCCGAACGCGTCGCTCGCCTCTGAGCCGACGTACAAGCCGAACGTAACGCTGCGCGGAATGGATGGACTGTCGATCTCTACCGGGTGACCGGTTCGTCCGCGTTGTCACCGCCGGCAGGTCCGCGGTGACCGACGCCGTCGAGCCACGGTTCGATCTCGGTGACGAACGGGCTGTCGCCGAGGCGGTTCACGTCGGCTTCGAAACCAGCTGCGACGGTGGCCTTCTCGGGATTCGCCCCGGTGGAGATGAACGCCGCCAGTTCGACGTCGAGTGCGGCTGACAGTGTGCGGGCGTTGGTGAGATACACGGCGCGCTTGAGGGCCGACACCGCGTGAGGTGAGCGGCGGGAGAGCCGCCCGGCCAGCTGGCGTGCCTCGGTGAGGAGATCGTCGGCGGCGCTGATCCGAGTGACGATGCCCAGTTCCAGTGCCTCCTGCGCGGTCAGCGGACGTCCCTCCACCATGTGCTCCAGCGCCCTGGCCTGACCGATCATCCGGGCGAGCCGCTGCGTTCCGCCGCCGCCAGGGATGAGGCCGGCAAGGATCTCGATCAGGCCGATGCGGACGTGGTCGGCGTCCGAGGCCAGTCGCAGGTCGCACGCGAGGGCCATCTCGAACCCGCCGCCGAGCGCCACACCGTTGATGGCCGCGATGTAGACCACGCCCGAGCGGTTCATCCGGAGATTCGTCCGCTTGAGCAGCGTGCTGTAGACGATGCCCGAACCCCACTCTCCGCCCCGCTTTTCGGTCATCGTCCGCACTGCCGGGATGCTCAATGCCAGATTGTTCGCGCGGATCGACCACCGCAGCACGCGCTGCGGCAGCGGAGGGGCCGTCATCTCGAAGAACAGCCGGACCTGTTCGGGTTCGCTGTGCGAGATGAACTTGTCTCCTGTGCCGGTGAGTATCACCGCGCCCACGGTGGGATCGCGGTCGACTGCAGCACTGAGTCGGTCCATGTCCTTGACGAGCCGCAGCGAGAGGAAGTGATTGGGTGGGTCGGAGAACACCGCGGTGAGCACCCGTCCGTGCTGGGTCAGCGTCAACGTCTCCAGCGCGAGGCCGGCTGCGGACTGCATGCGGATCTCCTCCGTCGGGGCCCTCAGGCGCGGTGCGAAACCTTCGCGGGAATGGGACCGTCCGGCACGATCGTCAGCGGCGCACTGATCGGGAACGTCTCGGTGGTGGAACCGATCTCGATAGTGCGCATCACCGCCGCGAGCTCAAGCGCGGCCGCGGTGAGTGCGAAATGCTCGCCGATACACGAGCGTGGGCCGCCGCCGAACGGCAGGAATTGCCAGCGGTCGTGGCCCCTACTGTTCTGCGCGGTGAAGCGTTCGGGGTCGAACGTCAGCGGATCCGCCCACAGCTGCGGATCACGATGCAGGGCATAGACTCCCACCACCAGCTGGCTACCGGAGGGGATGCGGTGGCCGTCGACCTCCATGTCGGTGCGCGCGACGCGCATGATGGCCGGCGTCGGACCGCCCAGTCGCAGGGCCTCCTGCAGCACGCACATCGTGTACGGCAGGCACGCCCTCGGATCCGACGTCAGCGACGCGTCGTCGAGGTCACGGACCTCGGCGGCAACCCGTTCCTGGATCTCCGGGTGACGTCCCAGCGCCCACAACGCATAGGCCAACGTCGTGGCGGTCGTCTCGAGTCCTGAGGCGAGGAAGATGACCAACTCGTGGCAGATGTCTTCGTCGCTGAGCGGTTCGCCGGTCTCGGGGTCGGTCGTGTCGAGCATGGCCCGGACCAGTGGGGCGTCGCGGTCGGGGTCCTGCCGGCACGCGAGCAGGATCTCGGCGGCAAGGTCGTGGGCCAACCGGTTGAACGCGACGGCGTGCCGTCGTGCCGGCGTCGGCACCCACCGGGGGAGCTTCACCGGCGCGCGTCCGCGGGCGGCGATGTAGGCGCTGATCCTGCGCATCGGTTCCACGAGTTCGTCGGTGTCCCGGTCGGGTTCGAAGGCCATGATGGACCGGCCCAGGACCCGCATGGTGATGCGCCGACTGTCCCGGTCGAGATCGACCGTTCCGTTCTCGCCCCAGCCGGAGACGCAGTCGAGGGCGATCCGGAACATGGTCTCGGAGAGCCGCGAGATCTGCTGGCGCGTGAACACCGGCTGCAGCATCCGTCGCCTGCCCACCCAATCCCTGTGTGCGAAGTTCAGCAGCGAGCCGCCGTTCAGCTGCTGCTGTTCGGTCATGAACGGGAAGTTGCGGTCGACGGTGGGGAAGGTCGCCGTCAGCACGTCACGCGCCCCCTGCGGTGATGTCACCACCACGAACGGCGGCAGCATCCAGCGGGGCGCGATCTCCACCTCGGTCACCGGGCCCCCCGCGTCGCGGAAGATCTCGCAGCCGGTGTGGATGTCCTGGAGAGCCGCGATGCGCTTGCGGTAACTCAGCGGGGACTTCGGCAGTGGCCGCAGGTCAGACGTCATGCGAGACTCCGGTATACCGCTGCGCTGCGGACCACGTGCGTTCCATGAGATCCGAATCAGAGGCGCGCGCAGCAGCTTTGACGGCGGTGGGCAGCCCGCGCATCCCGAAGAGCCGGTCAGGGCCGTAGTACCCGGCCGGTGTCACGCCCTCGGCGGCCGCGGCATAGGCGATCGAGAGCGCGCCGACCTCAGGGGGCTGACGGAACAGTGCGCACGACGCCCTCCAGAAGACGTCCCCCCACCACCTGCCCGAGTGCATCCCGGCATCGGTGTCCGCCCAACCCGGTTGCGCGGCAACGGCGATCTTCGAACTCCCTGTTGAGTCGAAACGGCGCTGTAGTTCGTTGGCGTACAACAGATTGGCGAGCTTGGACTGGCAGTAGGCGTCGAACGAGGAGTACCTGCGCGATTTCCACGTCGGATCCTCGGGAACGAAGTCCCCGAAACCGGGCCGGCCACAGAATTCGTGGGCGCGGCTGGTGATCACCACGACGCGGCGCTGGACTCGGTCGAGAAGCTGCCCGATGAAGGCGAAGTGGCCGAGATGATTGACGCCGATGTGTTGTTCGAAGCCGTCCGCGGTGAGTCCCCACGGGGCGTGGCAGACGCCGGCCACAGCGATGACCGCATCGACGGGTCCGGACGCCTGCGCCGCCGCCGCGGTCGCGTCGAGGTCGGCGAGGTCCAGGGGGAGGACCTCGGCCCCCGCTCCGATCGTGCGGGCGACCTCGTCGCCGCGGTCGGGCCGCCGGCAGGCCAGGATCACCCGCGCACCCGCGTGGGCGAGATGGGCTGCCGTGGCAGCACCGAGGCCACCGTTTGCCCCGGTGATCAGGAAGGTGCGCCCGGTCTGGTCGCCGACGTTCCTGTCGAACCAGTGCTGCGCCCACCGTGACGGATCCGGCGAACTCGGTGGCACGGGTGGCCCCTTCCGCTGCAGCTGTCGGACAGGAACGGGGCCCTAGGTTGCATAGTCGGTGAATAGGCACCGGACACAGGCTGTTCTGATCCCCGCCAGCATCGTTTTATAACAGGTTCTAGTTGACACGTCTACCTCTCGGCGGAAAGTCCACGCGCAGCTCAATTTCGAGCCCAGCTAACTAGACGGGTGCCGCTAGAACGTGTTACAACTCGATGCGTCTGCGACGGTCATCGATATGACGGGCGCGGCAATAACGGGCAGGCCGGGGCCACTGTGTCCGGGGGCGTCAGGGCGCTTGCCGGGAGGGCGACCGGGCCCGCCGCCGGGGTGCACATGGTGAAGGGTAGGGAACAGCGATGCCGGAGTCACGACCCCATTCGATGCCTGATGCGGTGATCGTCGCGTACGCGAGGACGCCGTTCACGCGTTCGCTCGTCGGTGGCCTGGCGAAGGCCACGGAGTTCGAACTCGCCAGCGCCGTGATCCGCGGCGTCATCGACCGCAGCGGGGTCGACCCCGCCGTCATCGACACCATCGTGATGGGTGAGGTGCTGCAGGGCGGCGGATGCATCTCGCGGTACTGCGCCCTCGATCTCGGATTGCCCGTCGACATCCCGGCCTACGACGTGGGCGGGTGGTGCACGTCCGGGATGGTGGCGATGCACCAGGCCGTCGCGAGCATCCGGGCCGGCATGGCGCGGTGTGTGATCGCGGGGGGCCTCAACACTCCGTCCCAATCTCCGCTCGCAGGGCCGCATTTCGCTAGCACCGGCATCACCGACACGCCCATAGCGCCGATGCACCCGGGTATCGGGGAGATGCCGGCGCTCGACCTGGCGTTGATGCTGGGGGAGGGAACCGCGAGGCAGTTCGGATTGAGCCGCGCCGAGGTCGACGACTGGGCGGCCCGCGCCCATGAGCTGGCCTGTGTCGCGAGCGAGGGCGGGGTGCTGGATGCCGAGAAGATCGCGGTCGACGTCGCCGGCCGGCAGGTCTTCACCGACGAACTGCCCTCGCGGGATCTCACCCAGGAGACCCTGGCCGCGATGGACTCGTTCCTGGGACAGGAGTGCACGGTCACGCCCGGGAATCAGACCGGCCTCACCGACGGCGCTGCGGCGGTACTGATCTGCGAACGGGAGTTCGCCCTCGCCCACGGGATGCAACCGCTGGCGGAGATCACCGGATGGTCCGTGGTGGGGTCGGCGCCCGAGGCGGCCACCGAGGCGACGGTGACCGCAACGCGGCGGGCACTGGACGTCGCCGGGGTGGGTCTCGACGAGGTGGACCTGTTCGACGTCCACGATTCGTACGCGTCGATCGGCGTGGCCTACGAACGCTCACTGGACATCGACCGCACGCGGCTCAACGTCCACGGCGGAGGCCTGGCGCTCGGACACCCGTACGGGGCCTCGGGAACTCGCGTGGCGAGCACCCTGATCAACGAGTTGCAACGACGAGGCGGTGGCGTGGGCGCGGGGGCCATCGTCAGTGCCGGCGGACTGGGCGCCGCGGTGATCCTCAACGTGCTGCCGCCGACGGCGTGAGGGGTCCTGCGGTGCTCGACACGCTGGCACGACTCGCCATCGCCGCACCCCGACGGGTCCTCGCAGCAGCGGTCGTACTGATGGCTGTGGCAGGGGTGCTGTCGGCGCCTGTGGGATCGATGCTCTCGGCGGGCGGCTTCACCGACCCCGATGCGCAGTCGAATCAGGCCAACCGTGTCCTGACCGAGGAGTTCGGCCGGGGCTTTGTGAATTTGAACCTGTTGGTCACCGCGGAGCAGCCGGTGACGTCACCTGCGGTCCGCGGAACTATCGACCAGGTGGTCGCCGAACTGCGGTCCAGCGAGCACGTCGCGCGGGTGCTGTCGCCGACCGAGACCGCGGATCCGGTGGCCGCGGGTCTGGTGAGCCGAAACCACGATTCGGCACTGGTGATCGCGTATCTCGACGGTGACGAGAGCACCGGGATCGCGAACTCGGGCGAACTCGTCGAGCGGTTCGTCGGAGAACGTCCACCCGGCGTCACGATCGCGGCCGGCGGACCCGGCGCCGTCTACGGCCAGGTCAACGAACAGGCGCGCAAAGACCTCACCTGGAGTGAGGCGATCGTGCTGCCGCTGACCTTCCTGGTGCTGATCTGGGTCTTCGGCGGAGTGTTCGCGGCGATGGTGCCGTTGGCTGTCGGCGCGTTCGCGATCTCCGGGTCGGTCGCCATCCTGCGACTCATCGCAGAATTCGCCGAGGTGTCGGTCTTCGCCCTGAATCTGGCAGTGGCCATGGGATTGGCGCTGGCCGTGGACTATTCGCTGCTGCTGGTGAGCCGGTACCGGGAGGAGGCAGCAGAGGGTTCGGACCCCCGCGACGCGTTGAGACGGACCATGCGCTCGGCGGGACGCACCGTCGTCTTCTCTGCGGCCACCGTCGCGCTGTGTCTGGCCACCATGGTCGTGTTCCCGATGTACTTCCTGAGGTCGTTCGCCTATGCCGCGGTGTCTGTGGTGGCCCTCGCCGCGGTCGCTGCGCTTGTCATCACCCCGGCAGCGATCTCGGTGGCCGGTCACCGGATCGGCAGACCGGGGAAGCAGAAGGTACTGACCGAATCCCGGTGGTACACCTGGGCGTTGTCGGTGATGCGGCGGCCGTGGCTGGCCGTGGTGGTCACCGTGGTCCCCCTCATCGTCGTCGGATTACCCTTCCTGGACGTCAAGTTCGGCTTTCCCGACGATCGGATCCTGCCGACCTCATCGCCGGCGCGGCAGGTCGGCGACCAGATCCGGCAGGACTTCACGCAGGATGCGGGCCTCCCGGTGCACATCGTGCTGCGCCACGGTGACGGTTTCGGCGGTGCCGGCGACGTCGACGCCTACGCGGCACGGCTGTCGCAGGTGCCGTCCGTCGTGGCCGCGGTCGGGCCGGACGCCACCTATGCGCAGGGCCGCGCTGTGGGTCCGAGCGGCGGCGAATCGGCCGTCGGCGACCAGAACAGCTTCCTGACGGTCACGAGTACCACCGAACCGTTCAGCCCCGAGTCCGACGAGTTGTTGGACCGCCTGCACGCCGTCCCGCCGCCGGCCGGGACCACGCCCCTGTTCACCGGCGCCGCACAGTCGAATCGCGATGGCGTGGAATCGATCTCCTCACGCCTTCCGCTTCTGCTCGGATTGATCGCCGTCGTCATGTACATGCTGCTGTTCATGTTGACCGGTAGCGTGATCGTCCCGCTCAAGGCGCTGATCCTCAACGCTCTGTCGTTGACGGCGACGTTCGGGGCGCTGGTGTGGATCTTCCAGGAGGGGCACCTGGGTGGCCTGGGGACCACCGTGGTGGGCACCCTGGTGTCCACCATCCCTGTCCTGATGTTCTGCGTCGCCTTCGGATTGTCGATGGACTACGAGGTTTTCATCATCGCCCGGACCCGGGAGTTCTGGCTGGCCTCCGACGGATCGGACGACGCCAGCCGCAAGGCGGTCGCCCTGAGTCTGGCCGGCACAGGGCGGATCGTCACCGCCGCGGCGTTGGTCATGGCGATCACCTTCGCCGGTCTCACCGCATCGCAGGTGTCGATGCTGCGGATCTTCGGCTTCGGACTCGCGGTCGCGATTCTGGTGGACGCCGTCCTCATCCGTTCGGTGCTGCTGCCCGCAGTCATGGTGTTACTCGGCCGGTGGAACTGGTGGGCACCGAAGCCGCTGGCACGTCTCCACGCAACCTTCAGTGCGCGTGAGTCGCACCCTGCCACTGCGGCTGTCGGGACACCGTCATGACCGCCCGCAGTCTCCTGTTGACGGGCGCCACATCAGGATTGGGCCTGGGTCTCGCGCGCCGTGTCGTCGGGCGCCCCGGATGGCAGTCCGTGCTCCTGGTGCGCAATCACGAGCGAGGCCGGGTTCTTCGCGACCTGCTCGGCGACCGTTTCGACGAAGATCGCGACCAGATCGTCATCTGCGAGCAGTCCAGCCTCGACAGTGTGCGTGCCGCGGCGCGCGACATGGGCCGGCTCATCGAGACGGGGCTGGTGGCGCCGCTGAGCACCGTCGTGCTCAACGCCGCCATCCTGCGCAACGACGCCACCGAGCTCAACGCCGACGGCGTCGAGCTGACCGTGGCCACCAACCTCTTCGGGCCGCACACATTGCTGGCGCATCTGAGCCCGCATCTGGCATCCGACGCGCGGGTCCTCATCGTGGGGTCCCCCACGATCCAGCAGACATGGTTCCAGCGCGCTGCAGGGGTGAAACCGGCGTCCTGGAAGCCGTTGTCGGAGCAGTGTCTCCCCAGCGAGGACGGCGTGGGTGCCTACGCACGGACCAAACTCGGACTGTTCTACCTCGCCTGTGCGGTCTCGCGACTCGTTCCGGCCGGTATGGCCGCCGCCTACTTCGACCCCGGCGTCATGCCCGGCACCAACATCCTTCGAGAACGGCACCGGGCCAGCCAGATCTACTGGCTCAAAGTGCTGCCGTACATCGCCTGGACATTCGGGGGAGTCACCGTCGGACGGGGCTCACGCGTGATGGAGCCGTACGTGGTGCACACCAAATCCCTGGGCGAGCGCGGGTTCCTGGCGGTGAAACGGCGGAAGAGGCCACCGACGGTCGACGTCGCCAGGGTCCGCGAGTACTTCGACGACGCCAACGAGATCTGTGATGTCGGGCCCGGCGATACCGCGCCGTGGTGGCACCGACGCGATCGCCTGCCGGGGTAGCGGTGGCCGCGCGCAGATCACTGGTGATGGGTGCGAGTGGATTTCTCGGTTCGCATGTCACCCGCCAGCTCGTCGAACGCGGTGACGATGTCCGGGTCATGCTGCGGCACAGCAGCTCCACCCGCGGTATCGACGATCTGCGCGTCGAGCGGCGCTACGGGGACATCGGCGATCGTGAGGCCGTGCGGGACGCGATGGCCGATCGCGAAGTCGTCTTCTACTGCGTCGTCGACGCGCGGGCGACCCTGGCCGACCCCGCGCCGCTGACGGCCACCAATGTCGTGGGCCTGCAACATGTCCTGGAGCTGGCGATCGATGCGAATCTGGAGAAGTTCGTCTTCCTCAGCACCATCTGCACGATCGCGGTGAGCGAGGACGGCAGGCCGGTCACCGAGGACATGCCGTTCAACTGGTCCGAGAAGTGCGGCGATTACGTCCGCACCCGCTTACGGGCCGAAGAACTCGTCCTCGACGCTGTCCGCTCCCGGGACCTTCCCGCCGTGTTGATGTGCGTCTCCAACACCTACGGGCCCCGCGACTGGCAGCCGACACCGCACGGATCTGTGGTGGCCCGGGCCGCGTCGGGAACCATGCGCGCCTATGCCCGAGGGGCGGCCGCCGAAGTGGTGGGTGTCGAGGACGCTGCCCGTGCCATGCTGCTGGCCGCCGAACGCGGTCGGCCCGGCGAGCGGTACATCATCTCGGAGAGCTACATGTCCCTCAAGGACATCCTGTCGATCGCGGCGGACGAAACAGGCGTTCGTCGCCCGCGGATCGCGGTGCCCATGGCGATGCTCTATGCCGGCGCCTCTGCGAGCCGGCCGCTGCGGGCACTGCTGCCCCGCAGGATCACCCCGTTTCTCGACGTCGTGCGGCTGCTGGATGTGACCTCACCCGCCGACCACGGCAAGGCCGAGCGGGAACTCGGATGGAGTCCGGCGCCCACCGCAGACGCGATCCGGCGGGCGGCGCGGTTCTACGTCAAACACCGGCCGCACTGCCGCTGAGCGCTAACCCGTGAGTTCGGCGATGACCTCACGGGCGGCGCGTTCGCCGGCTTCGACGGCGCCCTCCATGTAGGCGCTCCATTCGGTGGCGGTGTCGGTGGAGGCCCAGTGGATCGAACCGATGGGCTCGGCCAGCGCGGCACCGTAGGTCGTCCACACCAGCGGCCCGCAGTTCGCGTTGTAGCACCCGCGGGTCCACTGGCGGTTGCCCCATTCCCCGTCGATGTAGTGCAGCGGCTGGGCGGCCCGATCACCGAAGTGGCGCACCAGTTCTGCCGTGAGCGCGCCGCGGCGATCGTCCTCGGACCAGCGGCCGTGGGTGCGGGCCTGCTCGCCTTCGAGGAACAACAGGATCACCCCGTGGTCGTCGTCGAGAACGCAGGTGTCGTTCGACATCCGGGCCGGACCGACGTCGGAGATCAGCTGTCCGTTGAGGCCGTCGGCCCGCCAGAAAGGTTCGTCGTAGACGAAGAACGCCTTCATCGCCGCCGAATTCGGCATGCGCTGCGTCAGCTGGTCGCGGTACCCCGACAGCGGCGGGTCGTACATGATGCGGCCCGCCAGTGTCGGGGAGATCGCGACGATGACGCGGCGCCCCTCGGCGGTCCGTCCGCCGCGGCAGTGTGCCGTGACCCGGTCGGGGCTGTGCTCGATGAGCTGCACCGGCGCCTCCATCACGAGATGTTCGGAGAGCATCGCGGCCAGCCTGTTCGGGATCTCGGCGGTCCCGCCGACGAAGCGGGTGGTCTGCGCCCCGCCTTCGGACTCGGCGAAGAGTTCGGCGGTGACACCGCACGTCTGGATCGTGAACAGCAGATGCAGGAACGACACCTCGACGGTCGGCACGGCCAAGATGCCGACGGTGCAGATCTCCAGCAGGGTGCGGGCCACCGGGGACAGGCCCTGTGCGTCGTACCACGCGCCGGCGGTGATCGAATCCCATTCGACGGCGTGCGGCGCCGTCCACGGCGTCGCGGGGGACACCTCGGCGGCGAGCTCGTCGAGGCGGCGCAGCACCTTCTCCAGTTCGGCGAGTTCGTCTCCGAACCGGTCGTGAAAGTCGTTGCCCCGCAACACACCGGTGTCGGCGATCTCGTAGGACGTCTCGCCGTCGTCGTACTGCGCGTAGGTCTGCACGCCGAGTTCGGCGGCCAGCGCGAACATCCGATGATGGGTGTCGCCGATCCACTGCGCGCCGAGTTCCATCGGCAGCCCGCCCAGCTCCTCGGTGAGGATCCGGCCGCCGACACGGGTGTCGGCCTCGAGGATCAGCGGCGTCAGGCCGGCCTGTAGGACGGTGCGCGCGGCGATCAGCCCCGACAGTCCCGCTCCGACGATGAGGACGTCCGCCGTCCCGGCTGATGGGGTTGCCATGATCGACACCTTCTCACGGCCGCCCCTACAGCGGGTTGAGGATTCGCTGCAAGAACTGGCGCGTCCGCTCCTCTTTCGGCTCCCCGATCACCGCGGCCGGCGGCCCCTGCTCGAGGATCACGCCCTGATCGGTGAACAGCACCTGATCGGAAACCTGCCGGGCGAACTGGATCTCATGGGTGACCACCATCAGGGTCCAGCCCTGCACGGCGAGATCCTTGATGACCCCGAGTACCTCGCCGACGAGCTCAGGGTCCAGGGCCGAGGTGGGCTCGTCGAACAGCACCACTTTCGGGCGCAGCGCCAGCGCGCGGGCGATGCCGACGCGTTGCTGCTGGCCACCCGAGAGCTGGAACGGGTAGCGGTCGCGCTTGTCGCGCAGCCCGACCTGGTCGAGCAGCTCGGCCGCCTCGGCCTCGACCTCGTCGCGCGGCCGCTTCTGCGCCACCAGCGGTCCCTCGGTCACGTTCTGCAGAACGGTCTTGTGCGGGAACAGGTTGTGTGACTGGAACACGAAGCCGCTCTGGGCGCGGTAGCGGCGCAGCTGATCCTTCGGCACCGGCGAGGCGAAGTCGATCTCGACGTCGCCGACCTGGATCACGCCCGCATCCGGCACGTCGAGCGCGTTCAGGGCGCGCAGCAGGGTCGTCTTGCCGGAACCAGAGGGCCCGATCACCGCCGTGGCCGTCCCACGGGGCACGCTGAACGAGACACCCTTGAGGACCTGCAGCTCACCGAAGGACTTGCGGACGTCGCTGGCGACGATCCTGTTCTCCACGCTCGTCGTCATCGGGCCACGTACCTCTCGAGTCGGTGTTCGAAGCGGGCCTGCCCGAACGACAGCACCAGGCAGATCACCCAGTAGTAGACGGCGGCGGTGCCGTAGAGCGCGAAGAACTCGAACGTCGGCGCGGCGATGATCTGGGCCTGCCGCAACAGTTCGGTCACCAGGATCGTCGATGCCAGCGAGGTGTCCTTGACCAGGGAGATCAACGTGTTCGACAGCGGCGGCACCGCAACCCGCGTGGCCTGGGGCAGGATGATGCGCCGCAACGTCCCGGCGTAGTTCAGCCCGATCGTCTCGGCGGCCTCCCACTGCCCCTTCGGGATGCTCTGGATCGCCGAGCGAATGATCTCGGCGGCGTACCCGCCGACGTTGAGCGAGAACGCGATCACCGCCGCCGGGAACGGGTCGATCCTGACGCCGAACTCGGGCAGCGCGAAGAACACGATGAACAGCTGCACCAGCAGCGGCGTCCCGCGGATGACGGAGATGTAGAAGCGGGCGACGTTCGACAGCACCAGGTTCGACGACAGCCGCGCCAACGCGACACCGAGCGCGATCACCAGGCCGATGACGAAGCTGATGATCGTCAGCGGAATGGTGGCTGTCAGCGCCGCTTTCGCCAGCGGCCACAGGTTGTCGAGGACGAGCTGCCACGCCGAGCGGGGCTGCGCCGCGGGGGCGTCCGCACCGCCGGAGGCGTTGGCCTTCAGGTACTTCTGCGAGATCTCGGCCAGCGTCCCGTCGGCCCTGAGCTCCTCGATCGCCGCGTCGAGATCTTCGAGTAGCCCGCTGTTCTTGCGGGCGGCGAAACCCTGCTCGCTCTTCTCCCCGGTCGTCGCGGCGATCTTCACCGCGGTGTCGTTGGTCTCGGCGAGGTAGGCGTAGATCGAGAGGCTGTCGTTGACCACGACGTCGACCCGCCCCTGGCTCAGCAGAGCCATCGCCTGGGTGAGGCCCTCGACGGATTCGATCTGCGCGCCGTTGTCCCGGGCGACCTGCGCCCAGTTGCTCGTGGTGTTCTGGGCCGCGCGCTTGCCCCTGATGTCGGCCAGCGAGGTGATCGAGTTGTCGCCCGCGCGGGTGACGACGACGCCCTCACCGATCGAGTAGGGCTCCGAGAGGTCGTACTTCTCCTGCCGTTCGGGGGTGATGGTCACCTGGTTGGCCACCACGTCGAATCGGTTGGCCTCCAGCGCGGCGAACATCGAGTCCCACGGTGTCTCGACGAATTCGACGTTCGCACCCAGCTTTTCGCCGACCGCACGTGCGACGTCCACGTCGTAGCCGGTGAGCTGACCGGTCGCCGGGTCGTGGTAGCTGAACGGGGCGTACACACCCTCGGTGCCGACGCGCAGGACACCGCTCGACTCGACGGGATTCTCACCCCCGCTCTGCCCGGACCCGCACGACGTCAGCAGGACCGCCAGCGCTGCGAGCACCGCCAGCAGGACTGTTCGTGGGTAGCGCATCGCCGGACGGTAGCAACCGGGGCGGCTCCGCCCAAGGGTTCTGCTCACCCGGGCCGGTATACCCAGGGTGCGCGAGGTAACCGCACCGGGTCGAATTCCTCCAGCATCCCCACCGGTGACCGGGCCCGATAGCCCAGGGAATCAGCGATCTGCGCCAGGGCTTCGTCGACGCCGATCTCGGCGAGCGTGACGGCGCCGTCGCGCTTGGCCAACCGCACCCCGGCGTCGTTGAGGACCAGCGGCACGTGGGCATACGAGGGAAGGGGGTGGCCGAGCAACTCGGCGAGATAGCCCTGCCGCGGCGAGGACGACAGCAGATCGTCGCCGCGCACCACCTGGTCCACTCCCGCGGCCGCATCGTCGACGACGACGGCGAGGTTGTAGGCCGGCACCCCGTCGCCGCGGCGCACCACGAAGTCGTCGACCAGCCCGGTGTAGTCGCCGTGCAGGACGTCGTGAACGGTGAACTCGACGGTGTCGGTGCGCAACCTCAGCGCAGGCGGACGGCCGGTCTCCGCACGCCGGGCGGCGCGCTCGGCCGCGGTGAGGTCGCGGCAGGTACCGGGGTAGGCGCCCTCGGGGGCGTGCGGCGCCCGCGGCGCCTGCGCGATATCTCTTCTCGTGCAGAAGCATTCGAACAGCAGGCCGCGCTCGTCGAGAGTCCGTACGACGGCGTCGTAGCGCTGCGGGTGCGACGTCTGCCGGGTGGCGGGCCCGTCCCAGTCGATGCCCAGGGCGGCGAGGTCGGCGAGCTGGCGGTCGGCGATGTCCGCGTGGGCGCGGTCGTCGAGATCCTCGACGCGCATGAGGAACCGCCTGCCCGTGGAGCGCGCGAACAGCCAGGCCAACAGCGCGGTGCGCAGATTGCCGATGTGCAGGTCCGCCGACGGGCTCGGCGCGAACCGGCCTGCGCTCACGGCCGTCTGTTCTTCGCGCAAGCGCTCATCAGCATCTTCGGTTCTTCGCGCAAGCGCTCATCACGGTTGACTCTGCAGCACCACCGACGCCGCCGTCACCGAGGGCTGCACACCGACGCCACGGCCCTGCGCCGTCACGGCCAGCCGCGTGCGGTCACCGCGGAACAGGTCGCGGGAGAACTCGCACGCGGTGTCGGTCTGGTCGTAGGTGACGCGCGTGATCAGCAGCAGGGCGGACTTCGGCTTGATACCCAGCAGGTGCGCTTCCTCGGGCGTCGCATTCACCGCTTCGATGTGCTCGTCGGCGCGTGCGGTGACCAGCCCGTAGCGCTTCTCCAGGATCTCGTACAGAGACCCACCGAGCTGCTCTTCGAGCAGGCCGGGAAATGCGTCGGCGGGGAACTGCGCGAGCTCCAAAGAGATCGGCGATCCGTCGGCGAGCCGCACCCGCTGGATCTCGATGACGAAATCGTCGGCGGAGATACCGAGCGCCTGCTGCGTCGTCGCGTCGGGCGCGCCGATCTTGGTCGACAGCACCCTCGTTCCGGCGACGTAACCCTGGCTGGCCAGGAAGGCCGGCACCCCGACCACGTCGGCGAGGCTGCGCTGCACCTGACCGTGGCTGATGAAGATGCCGCCCGCCCGGCCGATGACCCGGTCGATCAGCCCGGCCTCCTCCAGCGCGGCAAGCACCTGCCGTAGGCTCGACCGGCTGGTCCGGTAGTGCTCGGCGAGCTCGCGCTCGCTGCCCAGCTTCGTGCCCGGGACCCCCGCGTTGATGTCGGCGACGATCCGGCGGCGCAGCTCTTCTGTTTGCGTCGGCACCGGACCTCCTGACCTACCGAATTGGTACTACCAAATTTAGGGTACGTGCCTCACAGATCGGCGAGGGCCTCGGGCGATTCGGGAAGAATCTGTCCGCCGTCGACGATGAGCGACTGACCGGTGATGTAGGCGGCCTCGTCGGTGGCGAAGAACAGCGCGGCGTTGCCGATGTCGGCGACACCACCGAGCCGACCCTGGGGAACCGCCGCGGCCATCTGGTCCATGTAGGTCTGGCCCATCTCGACGAGCCCCTCGGTGATGATGTTGCCGGGCAGCACCGCGTTCACCGTGATCTTCTTCGGCGCCAATTCGATGGCGGCGGTGCGCAGGAAGCCGAGCTGCGCGGCCTTGCTGGCGCCGTAGTGCGACCAGCCGGGGAATCCGGTGACCGGTCCGGTGATCGACGAGGTGATGATCACGCGTCCGTGTCCGCTGGCGGTCAGCGGGTCGAGCGCGGCCTGCACGATGTACACGGTGCCCTTGAAGTTCACGCCGATGACCTGGTCGATGTCTTCGGGCGTGAGCTCCTGCAGCCGTCCGGACGGGAAGATCCCGGCGTTCGGGCAGACGATGTCGAGGCCGCCGTTGCGCTCGACCGCGGTCTGTACGACCCGGCGGCAGTCCTCGGGGCTCGTGACGTCGGCAGCGACGCCGGTGACCGTGCCCGGGAGGCCGCCGAGGTCAGCGACGGTGGCGTCGATGTCGGCCTGGTTGCGTCCGGTGATCACGACGTTGACACCGGCCTTGGCGAACGTCTCGGCGATGCCGCGGCCGATGCCCTTGCTTCCGCCGGTGACGACGGCCGAGCGGCCCTGCAACGAATTGAACATGGGTGATGCCTTTCGGATTGGCTGGGGCGGGACTCAGGTCAGACGACGGCCTTCGGAGGACAGGTAGCGTTCGGCGAGCGCACAGCTGCCCGCGGCGTAGGTGACGGAGATGGCCTGGGATTCCTTGGAGTGGCTGTGGGTGCCCATCCAGGCCAGCAGGAGGAGCCGTCGCAGCAGCACGAACGACGCCAGCATGTCCTCGTCGGCCGAGGTGAACGGGCGCCGGGTGCGGTAGCCGGTGACCCAGGCGTCCTGCCATTCCGGCACGGACGGATGGTCTTCGAAGAACGAGACCGCGGTGCCGAAATCGTAGAAGTACCAGCCGAACCCGCAGTCGTCGAAATCGATGACCGTGATGGTGTCACCGTCGACCAGCAGGTTGGCCAACCGCAGGTCGGCATGCACCAGCCCGAACGTGTCGGGCCCGGTGCCGTAGTCGGCGAGGCGGCGCTGCAGCATCGTTTGCGCCCGGTCGAGCACGTCGGCCTCGGCGGTCCCCACCCCGACCGCGTCGCGCCATCGGCCCCAGCGCGGTGCGTCGCCCAGACTGTGCTCCCAATCCCAGGCGAAGCGGCTGAACCCGGCGGGCCGCGTCCAGCTGCGCGCGTGGTCGTGCAGCGCGGCGGTGATGCACCCCAGGGTGTGGAAGTCCGTGGAAGTCAGGGTCTCTTCGTCGGGCTCGGCGCCGGGCACCATCTCGAAGTGCACGACATAGCGTTCGCTGCCTTCGTCGTCGACGGTGACCACACGGCGGCCGTCCCTGGCGGGCAGCACGACCGGCACGGTGATGTCGCTGTCGCGGTGCAGCGCGTCGAGCCACATCAGTTCGGACTCGATCTGGTCGGCGCGGTGGTAGTCCTTGCGATGCACCCGAAGGATCGAGCGATGTCCGGTGCCGGGTTCCTCGACGGCGTAGGTGGCGTTCTCGGACAGGTTGAGCAGGCGCAGCGTGGACCCTTGGGGAAGGTCGAAGGCTTCCAGTGCGCGTTCGGCGACCGCCGCGTCGTCAGCGATCAATGGTCCCTCCCCTCGATGCCGGCGAGCACCGTGGTGATGCGGTCACGCGCGGTGACCACGTCGTCGGTGCTGCCGCTGATGTAGAGCCGCCCCGCGGCGCCGATCATCTGCACGTCGACCAGGGTGAGCCCGGGTGCGGCGCGCTCGGCCTCGTTGGCCGCGACCGCGGCGAACAACGCGGGCGTCATCTCGTAGACGAGCAGTGACTGTCCGGGCAGCACCATCGACGCCTGCCGGTTGCGGTTCAGGATCACCGCGTGCTGGTCGGTGATGTCCTCGATGACGTCGTGGTAGAGCACCCGCGGACGCAGCTGATCGGACGCCGAGCTCTGGGTGCCCGACAGGATGGCCTCGCCGGCCCGCCGCACGTCGGCGAGGTTGCCCGAATGAATCTCCAGCACGCCGAACTGGCGTTCCACGTAAAGGATTCCGGGCTGGATGCCGGGAACCTCCCGCAGCGCGAGGTCGATGACACGTTCAATGGCGAGTGCCGGCGACACCTCGACGATGAGCGCGTGCTCACCCGTGTAGGGCGGGTATCCACGCGCCCGCGTCGGGGTGCCGAGGTAGGCCGCGAACTGCTGCTGCAGGTCCTCGACGAGCAGGTAGACCCTGATGTCGGTCCGCGTCGGTGCGTCGGTGACGGGCTTGGGCGATGCCACTGTCGGAGACTACTGGGCGGAGACGGAAAAGTGTGCGCCGAGCTCGCTGTGCGGCCGGGGGATGACGTGCACACTGATGAGTTCGCCTACCTGCGAAGCGGATTCGGCGCCGGCCTCGGTGGCGGCCTTGACCGCGCCGACCTCGCCGGTCACGATGACGGCCACCAGGCCGTCGCCGACCTGCTGGCGGTCGGTGATGGTGACGTTGGCGGCCTTGACCATGGCGTCGGCGGCAGCGAGTGCTGCGACGTACCCCTTGGTCTCGATCATTCCGATCGCGTTGCTGGCCATGATGTTTCTCCTTCGTGTCGGTTATCTGTGGATGTCTGAGGTCGTGACCGCCGGGGCGGCTATCCGGCCGGGTCGACGGAGCCGATGATCAATGCGTCGACCGGTGGCGGGGTGCCGGTGAACCAGCTCGCCGCCACCGAGCCCTGGGTGATGAGCACGGATTCGCCCACGCCGCTGCCCAGGACGTCGAAGGCCACCAGGCGGCTTCCCGAACCGTCGACCTCCACTTCGAGGAAGGCCCCGGCGGGGATGCCGTCGATGCGCCGGGACGACCACACCTGACCGATGACGGTGCCGCGGATCATGTTCGCTCCTTCTGGATCGTCACGCCCAGCGCTCGTGCGCGCTCGCGGGCCAGCGGGGTGAGGACTGCACGGGGGCCGAGGATCAGCGAAGCGCCGGCCGCCGCGATGTCGGCGATCTGCCGTTCTGTCACCGCGCCACGCTCGACGCGGCGGGCAGCGCCCGGCCCGCTGCGTCCGGTGCCGGCCAGCCGGAACGACAGGCGGCCCGTGCGCAGATCGGCGCGGGTCTTCGGGTTCTCGAAGAGCCGCAACAGGTTCCGTACGAAGACGTCGAGCTCCCGATCGGTGGTGATCCGCACGGTGTCGGTGCGGGTCTTCTCCTCGGCGGCCAGCGGACCGGTGGGGACCGGTCCGTCCGGCACGGGCGCCGGCGCGGCGGGTGCCGGCGCGGGCCGAGCCGCCGGCGGTGGGGTGGTCGACCTGGTGAGGTCGCCGACGGCCTCGCGGACCACCTCGCGCACCAGCTGTCGCAGCTGATCCCGGTCGATGCTCACGGCACGCTCCGGGCCAGCGCCTCTTCGGCCGCTGCGGCGGCCTGACGGACGTCGGACTCCGAGCCGGACAGGTACACCCGGCCCGTCGCACCGATCATCCGGAAGTCGACGACCTTGACGTCGGCGGCCTTCTCGGCCTCGTTGGTGGCCAGGATCGCGTAGGACGCGGGGGACACCTCGAGCACGTAGAGGGTCTCGCCGGCCAGCACCATCGACCCGATCTTGTTGCGGTTGATCAGGAATGCGTGCTGGCGGTCGATGCTGGAGATGATCCGGGAGGCCAGGATCTTCGGCGGTGTCGCCGATTCCGGCGCGCTGGCCAACTCGTCGAGCGCTGCCCCGGCGGCCGCCTCGACCGCCGAGGTCTCGCCGTGGAATTCCAGGTAGCCGAACTGGCGCTCGACGACGAGCACACCGGCTTGGACGTCGGCGTGTTTGAGGGCGACGTCGGTGACCCCCTCGATATCGAGACCGGGTGCCACCTCGATGATCTGCGCGGCGACGCCGGCGCGGGGCAGGGCGCCCTTGATCCAGGTGCCCAGATACGACATCGTCTGCGGCTGAAGCCGATCGATGAAGATGAACGAACGCAGTTCAGCCACGGGTCACCTCTTGATCAGTTGGGCGAGTTCTTCGGCCACCAGCGCGCGCAGTTCGGCCCGCAGCGCTTCGATGCCGGGGTCGGCGCCGCGGCTCGTGGCCGGCTTGCTTTGGTGCCTGCTGGCCATCGGCGCGGGTGCGGCGTCCTCGTTCGAGGCCCGCGGGTATGCGGGCACCTCACCGGACGGCGTCCGCCACGGTGACAGCCCGGCGAAGTTCGGCATGGTGACCGCGGAGTCGGCGTTGTAGGCGATCCGCGTCCAGTTCATCAGGTTCTCGGGCTGCAGGTTCTCGCCGATCGAGCTGCGACCGACGAAGCCGGTGCCGATCGTCATCGACGGGGCCAGGTTGGTATCCAGTCCCGAGCTGCCCGTGCTGTTCCCGACGTTCACCGACACCCGCAGCACGGGCACCTGCGCGGCGAAATCGGTGATCACCCGGGCGTCCTCGCTGTGGATGGCCGCCGAATGTCCGGCGCCGGCGATGCGCACCACCGCGCGGGCGGCGCGAATTCCGCGCGCTGCGTCCGCGACGGTCGTCATCCCGAGTACCGGGCAGAGCTTCTCGTGGGTGAGCACCTCCTCACCGATGACGTCGGTGAACGGTGCGACGAGCAGCCGGGTCTTGGGGGTGACGCGCAGCCCGATCCGGTCGGCGATCCACGCCGCGTCGCGTCCGACGACATCGGTGTTGAGCGATCCACCGGGAAACATGAACTCCCGCAGCCGAACCGCCGCGTCGGCGTCGAGGATGTGGGCGCCGTGCCGGGTGAGCGCCGCGGAGAGCTTGCCGGCGATGGACTCCTCGGCGATCAGCACCGATTCGTTGGTGCACAGCACCGAGTTGTCGAATGCCTTGCTGTCGACGATGCGCCGTGCCGCGGCGTCGATGTCGGCGGACGCGTCGACCAGGACGGGGACGTTGCCGGGACCGACGCCCAGCGCCGGGTTGCCGGAGGAGTACGCGGCCCGCACGACCCCGGTGCCACCAGTGGCGACGATGACGTCGGTCCGCTCGTCGGACATCAACGCCTCGACCAGCGGCAGCGACGGCTCCGTGAGCACCTGGACGATCCCGTCCGGAGCGCCGGCCGCAACGGCTGCCTCGGCGAGCACCTGCGCGGCCTCGGCCGAGCACCGGCGGGCCCGCGGGTGCGGGGCCACGACGACCGCGTTGCGGGTCATCAGGGCCAGGATCACCTTGAAGTACACGGTGGAGACGGGGTTCGTGGTGGGGCACAGCGCGAGGACGACGCCTGCGGGCCTGGGGATCTCGACGATCTTGCGCGCGGTGTCGATGCGCGGTGAGACGTAGTCCTGACCGCGGTAGAAGTCGACGATGCCGCGGGAGCAGGCCCGGTTCTTGGTGGCTTTGTCCGCGACGACCCCCATCTGGGTCTCGGCGACCGCCGCGGCGGCGAACCGGTCGGCATTGCGGTGGCCGGCCTCGGCGACCGCGTCGACGATCCTGGCCACGGTGTCGTGGTCGTACTCGGCGTAGGCGGCCGCGGCGAATCGGGCTCGCTCGAGCAGCTGACCTGCGTGGGGTACCGCGTTCACGGCTTCCTCCGTCCGGTCGCGGCCTGCTGCGCCCGTCCGACCGCCACCTCGACGCGGTCGAGCACGTCCTCGCAGAGGTCACGGTTGAGCAGCAGGCCCGGTTTGAATTGCAGCACACGGGGATCCAGCGTCGAGAAGATCGCCCACACACCGCTCTGGTACAGCTCGCGCATCACGAACTTGGCACCCTCGGGGTGGTCGAACTCCAGGCCGATCACCACGCCGTTCTGCCGGATGCCGACGAACCACCCGGGGTAGTCGGCCTGGATGCGCCGCAAGCCTTCGGAGAAGATGTCGGCGATGTAGTGCACGGAGGAGCGGACCTCGGGCCTGCTGGTGATCTCCAGGGTCTTCAGCGCGGCCACGCACCCGAGTTCGGCGCCGCCGAAGGTGGAGATGTGGCCGAAGCCGTCCTGCTCGAGCCACTGCGCGGCCCGGTCGCTGAGCAGCGCGGCGGTGATCGGGTACATCCCGCCGGACAGGCCCTTCCCGGTCACCATGATGTCGGGGTCGATGCCGTGCTTGGTGATGCCCCACATCTCGCCGGTGCGCATCAGCCCGGTCTGGACCTCGTCGGCGATGTAGAGGGCGTCGTAGCGCACGCACAGATCCTTGACCGCCTCCAGATAGCCGATGGGCGGCAACGGGAATCCGTAGGTGGCGGGAATGGTCTCCATGATGACGGCGGCGACGTCGCGGCCCCGCAGCGCCTGCTCCATCGCCTCGGTGTCCCCGAACGGCACCTGGACGAACTCGTCGGGCCGGTCGGCGAGGAACAGCTTGGCGAAGCGGTCGTCACCGGTGGCCACGGCCAGCCCCGTGTGCCCGTGGTAGGCCTTCACGATCGACACGATCTTGCGGCGCTGGGTGGCGTGCCGCGCGCTCTTAAGGGCGATGTCGATCGCTTCGCCGCCGCCCGAACCGAAGGCGACCTTCGACAGCGAGTCGGGGGCGGATTCGATCAGCTTCTGCGCCAACGCCGTTCGTGCCACGGAGGGAAAGTGATGGTTGCCGACGTCGAAGTGCTCCATGCCTTCGGTGATGGCCTGCATCACCTCGGGGTTGCGGTGGCCGAGGTTGTAGGTGCCACCGTTGAGGTGCATGTCGATGAGGCGGCGGCCGCTCATGTCCCACAGGAAGTAGTCCTGGCGGCGGTCGATGACCAGATCGACGCCGGTGTCGGTCCAGAACTGGGTCTTGTCCGGGTTCCAGTACTCCTTGGCCCGTTCCAGCACCTGTGCCTTGGAATCGAACGAGAACGTGCCGTAGTCGTACACGGGACTCCCTGTCGTGAGGTTCGGCGGGGTGTGACCAAAAGCTAAAGGGTAGGACCATTTCTGTCAACAGCGGAAACTTACGGTTGCGTAGTCCTATTGGTAGTGCCAATATGTCTTAGGTTTCAGCACTGTGGTCTATACCACAGTGGCCTCCGGCCGTGAGCTGAGCCATCAACTACCCTTCGCCCCTGGAAGGTGCCCGTTTCGATGACCGAAGACGTCGTGCCCCGCGCAACCACCCCGCCAGACTCCGTCCAACGCCTGAAGAGAAATGCCGTCGGCACCTTCGGCGTCATCTTCATGGCGGTCGCCACCGCCGCCCCGATCACCGCAATGGTCGGCAACGTGCCGATCGCCGTCGGCTTCGGAAATGGTTCACACGCGCCGGCCGGCTACCTGGTCGCGACCATCGTGCTGGGCCTGTTCGCCATCGGCTACGCCACCATGGCCAAGCACATCACCTCCACCGGCGCCTTCTACGGCTACATCTCGCACGGGCTGGGCCGCGTCGTCGGCATGGCCAGCGGGCTGATCATCACGATGGCCTACGTCGTGTTCGAAGGCTCGCTGATCGGCATCTTCGCGTTCTTCTTCCAGAACCTGTGCGCGTCGCAGTTCGGCATCACCGTGCACTGGCTGCTGCCGGCGCTGCTGATGCTGGTGCTCAACTGCGTGCTGACCTACTTCGACGTGAACCTGACCGCGAAGGTGCTCGGCGTCTTCCTGATCACCGAGATCGTCATGCTGTCGCTGGGCGCCATCGCGGTGGCCGTCAAGGGCGGGGGCCCCGACGGCTTCGCGGTGGGCGAGATCCTGAACCCGATCGGCGCGTTCCAGCCGGCCGCCATCGCCGGCGCCAGCGCAGGGCTCGGTCTGTTCTTCGCGTTCTGGTCCTGGGTCGGCTTCGAATCGACGGCGATGTACGGCGAGGAGTCCAAGGACCCGAAGCGGATCATCCCCCGCGCCACCATGATCGCAGTCCTCGGCGTGGGCCTCTTCTACGTCTTCGTCTCCTGGATGGCGGTTGCGGGCACGGGCCCCTCGCAGGCCATCGAGCTCGCGCAGAGCGCCGACACCTCCTCGGAGATCTTCTTCGCCCCGGTGCGCGACACCTACGGCGAGTGGGCGATCACGCTGTTCAACGTCCTGCTCGTGACGGGTTCCTTCGCCTGCGGCATGGCGTTCCACAACTGCGCGTCGCGCTACCTCTACGCCCTGGGCCGCGAGGGCCTCTCCAGCGGCCTGCAGAAGACGCTGGGCGCCACGCACGTCAAGCACGGCTCGCCCTACATCGCGTCGTTCGTCCAGACCGGCATCACGCTGGTGCTGATCCTGGCGTTCTTCTTTGCGGGTATGGATCCCTACATCCACATGTACACACTGCTGGCCATCCTGGGCACCATGGCGATCCTGATCGTGCAGTCGCTGTGCGCGTTCTCCGTCGTCGCGTACTTCCACTTCCACAAGAACCACCCGTCGAGCGCGCACTGGTTCAAGACGTTCCTGGCGCCGTTGCTCGGCGGCATCGGAATGCTCTACGTGGTGTACCTGCTGTGGGAGCACAAGGACGCCGCGGCCGGCGCCGCATCGGGCACGTTGCTCTTCAAGCTGACCCCGTGGATCGTCGTCGGCCTGTTCGTCCTCGGTGGGGCGATGGCGCTGTACTTCAAGTTCAAGGATCAGCGGCGCTATGAGCTGATCGGCCGAGTGGTCTACGAGGACAGCGAGATTCGCGACTAGGGAGGCCGTGTGGCAGACGAGTTGGGCCGGTTTCGGGTACTGAACTCGAAACCGGTCAACCTCGACGGGTTCAGCGTCCCGGACGCCGCCCTCGGTCTCGTCGCGATGCGGAGTCCACACGATCCGCCGCCGTCACTGGTGATCGAGCGGGGGCCCGGCGGCCCGCGTGTGACAGAACTCGACGGCAAGGGCGCCGGCGAGTTCGACGTCATCGACGAGTTCATCGCGCGGTACGGCATCGACCTCACCGTCGCCGAGGAGGCGATGGCACTCGACGACGCGACGCTGGCTCGGATGGCGGTCGACGTCAATGTGTCTCGCGCCGAGGTGGTCCGGCTCATCGGCGGCACCACGCCGGCCAAGCTGGCCCGGGTGATCGCGGTGATGTCGCCGGTCGAGATGCAGATGGCGATGGCCAAGATGCGGGCCCGCCGCACGCCGAGCAACCAGGCCCATGTCACCAACCAGCTCGACGACCCGCTGCTGATCGCCGCCGATGCGGCGTCGGCGGTGGCGTACGGGTTCCGGGAGGTCGAGACGACGGTGCCGGTGCTCGGCGACGCACCGTCGAACGCCGTGGCGCTGCTGATCGGCTCCCAGGTCGGCACCCCCGGGGCGCTGGCGCAGTGCTCGATCGAAGAGGCGCTCGAACTGCGGCTCGGTCTGCGCGGCCTCACCAGCTACGCGGAGACCATCTCGATCTACGGCACCGAGCAGGTGTTCGTCGACGGCGACGACACCCCGTTCAGCAAGGCCATCCTGACCTCGGCGTACGCGTCGCGCGGCCTGAAGATGCGCGTCACCAGCGGCGGCGGTGCCGAGGTGCTGATGGGTGCGGCCGAGCAGTGCTCGATCCTGTATCTCGAATCCCGCTGTGTCTCGTTGGCTCGCGCGCTCGGCTCGCAGGGTGTGCAGAACGGCGGCATCGACGGCGTGGGCGTGGTGGCCTCGGTGCCGGAGGGCATGAAGGAACTGCTCGCCGAGAACCTGATGGTGATGATGCGCGATCTGGAATCGTGCGCGGGCAACGACAACCTGATCTCCGAATCCGACATCCGTCGCAGCGCCCACACCCTGCCGGTGCTGCTGGCGGGTGCCGACTTCATCTTCTCCGGCTTCGGGTCCATCCCGCGCTACGACAACGCGTTCGCGCTGTCGAACTTCAACTCCGACGACATGGACGACTTCCTAGTCCTGCAGCGAGACTGGGGTGCCGACGGTGGTCTGCGCACAGTGGCACCCGAACACCTTGAGGCCGTGCGTCGGCGTGCGGCCCAGGCGGTGCAGGCCGTGTACCGCGACCTCGGGCTCGCCGACTACGACGACGCCCGAGTCGAGCAGGTGGTGGCCGCCAACGGTTCCCGCGACCTGCCGGCGGGACATCCCAAGATGGTCGCCGAAGCCGCCGCCTCCATCGAGGCCAGGCAGCTCACGGTGTTCGACGTCATCGCCTCGCTGCACCGCACCGGCTACACCGACGAGGCCGAGGCGATCACGACGTTGACCCGGGAGCGGCTGCGGGGCGACCAGCTGCAGACCTCGGCGATCTTCGACGAGCAGTTCCGGGTGCTGTCGAAGCTGACCGACCCGAACGACTACAGCGGCCCGGCAACGGGTTACACGCTCACCGATCACCGGCGCGCCGAGATCGACGCGATCAGGCAGGCGCGCAGCAGCGCCGAGCTGACCGCAGACCAGGCCGAGCATTACGGCCACGTCGTGGTCACCAACGTCGAACCGGCACGGCAGGGCAGTGACCCGCGGGAGGTGTGCATCGGGCTGTCGCCGGCGTGGGGCCGCAGCGTGTGGCTCAGCCTGTGCGGTCTGACGATCGGCGAGGTGCTCCGTCAGATCTCGGCGGGTCTGGAGGAGGAAGGGTGCATCGCGCGCACGGTGCGCGTGCGCTCGACCATCGACGTCGGGATGATCGGGCTGACGGCCGCGCGGCTGTCGGGCTCGGGGATCGGCATCGGTCTTCAGGGCAAGGGCACCGCGCTGATCCACCGGCGCGATCTGGCGCCGCTGGCCAACCTCGAATTGTTCAGCGTCGCACCGCTGCTGACCGCGAAGATGTACCGCGAGCTGGGGAAGAACGCCGCACGCCACGCCAAGGGCATGGCGCCGGTGCCGATCTTCACCGGCGGCACCGACGAGTCGATCTCGGCGCGCTACCACGCCAGGGCGGTCGCGTTGGTCGCACTGGAACGCGATGCGTCCGAGCCGGGGCAGCCGCCCGTCACGGTGAAGGTGGAGTACCCATGAGCGAGATGCCCGCGGCGGGCCGCGCAGACATTACCGTCGGCAATGCCGTGGACGGCAAGCTCGGTCTCGGCGACCTGCGGATGGATCCCGCGGTGCTGGCGCACCAGGCGGTGCTCGCCGAAGAGGGCGGCAATCCGCAGCTGGCCGAGAACTTCCTGCGCGCAGCGGAATTGGCGATCATCGACGACGAGCAGGTGATGGCGCTGTACGAGGCGCTGCGGCCGCACCGCTCGACGGCGGCCGAGCTCGAGGAACTGCGCACGTCGCTGGTCGCCAACGGGGCGTCGCGGTGTGCGGCGCTGGTCGAGCAGGCGGCCGACGCCTACGCCCGCCGCGGCTTGTTGCGCTGATGCGCACGGTCGCCGGGATCGACATCGGCAACCACACCACCGAGATCGTCCTCGCCCGCATCGACACCGGCGAGGTCGTCACCATCGCGCACGGCCAGGCACCGACCCGAGGCCGCAAGGGTAGTGCCGAATCCGTGCAGGGCGCCGCGGCGCTGCTGCACCGCATCGAGGTCGACGCGGGCATCGACGCCGACGAACTGGTGCTGTCGGCCCTCCGGCCGGTCGACACCGCGACGGCGCCTATCCCACCGGCGTATTCGCCGTCGGCGCCGGTGCAGAGTCTCCGCCGCCCGGATGCCAGTACGCCGGCCGGTGCGGGTTACGGGGTGGGCCGCCACGTCCGGCTCGCCGACCTCGATACAGCGCCCGTCGACGGGCCCGTGGTGATCTCGGTGGACGATCGAACCGACTTCGAGGTGGCGGCCCGGGAGATCGGCCTGGCCGTGGCGCGGGGCTGGCAGGTGGTCGGAGTCGTTGCGGCACAGGACGATGCCGTTCTGATCCGTAACCGGATCCCGGTGGACGTCCCGGTCGTCGACGAGGCTGAGGTCGACGAGGTGGCGCCGGGGGCCTTGATCGCAGTCGAGGTCGTCGAGGAGGGCCGTGCCTATCGCGCGATGGCCGACCCGATCGCGCTGACGGCGGCGCTGCGGCTGCCCGTGGACCGGCTGGTCGAGACGGCCGAACTCTGCAGGGAGCTTGCCGATTCCGCAGCCATCGCCGTGACGCCCCGTACGGGGCCGACACCTCCCCCAACGGCCGACGATGACTACGTCGACATCCGGCTCGACGGCACGGTGGTGCGCTATTCACCCGCGCAGGCGCATGCGGTGCTCCGCCGGTCGCTGCCGGGCTGCGTCACCAGGATCAGATTGGCGGCGGTGCCGACCGCGACGGACGGATTGGCCGTCCACGACGCCTTCTTCACCGATCTGGCGTCCATCGACAACGGCGCCTGGCTGCGGCGGGGCGTCGCCGACGCCCAAGGCACGGTCGTCGCCCTGCTGGCCGCCGAGGAGGCCGAGGACGCCGCGACCGTCCTCGCCGAGCTGACCGGGCGTCCTGCCCGCACGTTGGCCACCGAACCGGAGGCCGCGGCATGGGGTGCTCGCACCACACCGGGGATGCCGCCGGGGTCCATGGTGTGCGACATCGGCGGTGGCACGGTCGATCTGATCGGCCCGGACCGGACGGTGGTGGCGGCTGGCGCCGGGGAATCGATCACCGTGGCCGTGTCGAAGGCGCTGGGCATCCCACGCGCACTGGCCGAGACGGTCAAGCGCACGCCGGCGGTGCGTGTCGAGGGCCCCCATGTCGCGCACGAGGAGGATGGACGCCGGGTCTTCCTCGACGCCCCGGCCGCCTCGGATGCGATCGGACGCCTGTGCACGCGGGGAAGCGCTGGGCTGGTGCCCTTCTCGAACCGGTTGGCCGCCGAGGAATGGCGGAGCCTTCGGCTGGCGATCAAGCAGGAGACGGTCGCGGCGAACATCGCCCGCTGCCTGGCCGCGTTCGATGAGCCGCCGACCGCGCTGGTGCTCGCCGGGGGCGGAGCGCTCGACGACGAGCTGATGCGCACGGTCGGTGAGGCGCTGCGCGGTGTGCCCATCGTGGTGGGACGGGCCAACATCGACGGTGTGCACGGGCCGCGGTTCGCGGTGGCACGCGGCCTGCTCGCTATGTACGCGCACCGGTAGGCAGACCGGCGATCGCGTGCGCGATGTGCCCGCGCCACAGGCCGGGTTCGATGCGGTGCACCGCCGAGTCACCCTGGAACGCACTGGAGATCACGATGTCCGGGGCGAGGTCGGCGAGTGTCCGTAGGCTCGCCGCGAGGGTCTCGGCATCCTCGGGCCGGTGGAAACCCGGGATGTAGCCGGCCAGCCAACGGCCGTCCGCGGCACGGAACAACGTGTCGCCCGTGAACAGGTAGCGGCCCTCGTCGCCCTGGACGAGGTGGCAGACGCTCCCGGGGGAATGTCCTGGGGTGGGGATGATCTCGATGCCGTGGTAGTCGGTATGCCTGGCGTGCAGGGGCACGTCGACACTGGCGTGGGTGTGGATCTGTGGGATGTCGCCGGCGTGCGCGTGCAGCGCGGAGCCGAACCTCTCTTTGATGCGGGTGAGCATCGGACCCGCCTCGTCGCGGTGAGACAGATACTGGTCGCGGACCCCGCCGAGTTCGGCGAGTTCGTCGAACTGCGCGTCGGTGGCGGGGGAGTAGAACAGCACGTTGGCCGGCGTCCACAGGTAGGCGTGGGTCGTCAGGCCCGGAAACGGTGAGTCGGTGCGGGTTTCCCAGAGATCGCGGAGGACGTGTTTCATGCACCGAGCGTGCAACCTCAACATTTGTTCAGGTCAATACCCCACCGCGAGCAGACACACTCGAACGTGTCTCACGAGTCTGCGTCTGCTCGCGGTGCCGGGCCGGGTCGCATCCCGGGGGAGGCGGCCGTCAGAGTTCGGCGAGCTGCTTCACGGTCGGCGCGATGCCGTCGATCCACGCGGCCGGGGACCCGGTGGGCGGAAAGACGATCACCTCGTCGACGCCGAGCTTTGCGTATTCGGCCATGGTGCGCACGAATTCGTCACGGGTGTCGGGTGCGGGGCTGAGGTCGTTGACCATGATGGTCTTGCGGATGGAGTCGTAGTCGCGGGCGGCGTCGTCGCAATGGCCCCGGAGCACCCGCAGCTTGTGGGCGACCTCGTCGGGCGAGGTGCCGAACAGGTTGCAGGCGTCGCCATACCGAGCCACCAGGCGCAGCGTCTTCCGCTCGCCACTGCCGCCGATCAGCACCTTGGGCTTGTTGATCGGCTGCGGGTTGCACAGCGTCTCCTGCAGCCGGTAATGCGTGCCCTCGTACGGGCCGTTGTTGTCCGGGTCCCACATCTGGTTGCAGATCTGCAGCGCCTCCTCGAGCCGTTCGAAGCGCTCGGCCAGCGGCGGATACGGCACGCCCAGGCCGAGGTGCTCGCGCTCGAACCACGCCGCGCCGATGCCGAGGACTGCCCGGCCGCCGGACAGCACGTCCACGGTCGTCACGGTCTTGGCGAGCAGTCCCGGATGCCGGTAGGTCACCCCGGTGACCAGCAGGCCCAGGCTGATCTGCGACGTGTGCCCGGCGAGGTACCCGAGCAGCGTGTAACCCTCCAGCATGTTGGCCTCGGCGGGCAGGCCCGTCGGCTCGATCTGGAAGAAGTGGTCCATGAACCACAGCGAGGTCGCCCCGGCGCCCTCGGCGGCCGCGCCGACCCTGGCGAGCTCCGGTCCGATGGCCGCCGTGCCGCCGTCGATGTCGAGAATGGGGATGCTGAGTCCGAGATCCATGTCGGCTACAAACCCCGGGGCCGTCGAACCATTCCGGTTTGGCAGCAACTTAGGCGCAAGGTCAGAGACGGCCAAGCCCCGGCACGATGTCGGCGAGGCTGAACGTCACCGGCTGGTCGAGCTGCGCGTAGGTGCACGACCTGGGGTCGCGATCGGGGCGCCAGCGGTTGAACTGCGCTGTGTGCCGGAATCGTCGACCCTCCATGTGGTCGTAGCGCACCTCGACCACCCGCTCGGGCCGCAGCGGGACGAACGACAGGTCCTTGCCGGCGTTCCACCGCGACCCTCCTCCGTAGCGCCGGACCACGTCGGGGTCGACGTGCGCGGCCCAGTTCCAGGGATGGTCGTCGAACGTCGTCACCAGCGGCTGCAGCTCGGTGAACAGCTCGCGCCGTCTGGCCATCGGGAACGCGCCGATCACCCCGACCGACGCCAACGCACCGTCGGAGTCGTAGAGGCCCAGCAGCAACGAGCCGACGGCGTCGGGGCCGGACTTGTGGACCCGGTATCCGGCGACCACGCAGTCCGCGGTGCGCTGGTGCTTCACCTTGAACATCACCCGCTTGTCGGGCAGGTAGACCCCGTCGAGCGGCTTGGCGATGATGCCGTCCAGGCCGGCCCCTTCGAACTCGTCGAACCAGCGAGCCGCGGTGGCGACGTCGGTGGTGGCCGGCGTGACGTGGAACGTCGGCCCCGTGCCGGACAGGGCGTCGTCGAGTGCTGCGCGCCGGTCGACGAACGGCCGTGCCGTGTAGTCGGTGTCTGCGAGGGCCAGCAGGTCGAATGCGATGAACGCCGCCGGCGTCTGCCCCGCCAGCATGCGCACCCGCGACGCCGCGGGGTGCAGCCGCAGCTGCAGCGCCTCGAAGTCGAGACCGCCGGCGGTGGCGATGACGATCTCACCGTCGATGACACAGCGGTCGGGCAGTTCGCTCCGTGCCGCCTCGACCAGCTCGGGGAAGTACCGGGTCATCGGACGCTCGTTGCGGCTGCCGAGCTCGACCTCGTCGCCGTCGCGGAACAGGATCGAGCGGAACCCGTCCCACTTGGGTTCGTAGGACGCGCCGGGCGGGATGGCGGGGACGGACTTGGACAGCATCGGCGACACCGGGGGCATCACAGGCAACTGCACCCGACCATTGTCGCGCGGCCCGCTCACAGTCACGTAGGCGATGACACACGTAGGGCGATGACATTGTCGGGGTACATCGGTCTACGCGAGTATGGATGCTGTGCCCGCAGTCGCAGAGCTACCCGTGAGACCGCCGCTGGAGCCGATGCTGGCCAAAGCCCAGACCACGGTGCCCGCCGAGGCCGGCGTGTGGTCATATGAACCCAAGTGGGACGGTTTTCGTGCCCTGGTGTTCCGCTCCGGCGACGACGTGGTGCTGCTGTCCCGCAGCGGCAAGGACCTCGCGAGGTACTTCCCGGAGGTGCTCGACTCCGTCCGCGACGAACTCGCGCCCCGCTGCGTACTCGACGGCGAGATCGTCGTCCCCCGGGAGATCGCGGGCCGCACGCGCCTGGATTGGGAATCGCTGAGCCAGCGCATCCACCCGGCCCAGTCCCGCGTACGGATGCTCTCGGAGCAGACGCCGGCGCATTTCATCGGATTCGACGCACTCGCCCTCGGGGACACCTCGTTGATGAAGGAGCCGTTCCGGCGGCGCCGGGAGGCGCTGAGTGAAGCGGTCCACGAGAAGCAGTGGTGCCACGTCACCAGGACCACCGAGGACCCGGCGCTCGGGGCGACGTGGCTCGAGCAGTTCGAGGGCGCCGGCCTCGACGGGGTGATCGCCAAGCGTCTCGACGGCCCGTACCTCCCGGGCAAGCGCGAGATGATCAAGGTCAAGCACCACCGCGACGCCGACTGCGTGGCCATCGGCTATCGCATCCACAAGAGCGGTGAGGGGATCGGCTCGATCCTGCTCGGGCTGCATCGCGAGGATGGCGAGCTCCAGATGGTCGGCGGCGCAGCGTCGTTCACCGCGAAGGCCCGCCTGAAATTGCTGGCCGATCTCGAGCCGCTGCGCATCGGTGACGACCTGCGCGACGGCGAGCCCAGCCGGTGGAACTCGGCCGCCGACAAGCGCTGGATCCCGGTGCGTCCGGAACGGGTCTGTGAGGTCGCCTACGACCAGATGGAAGGCAACACCGAGAACGGCCGCCGCTTCCGGCACGCGGTGAAATTCCTGCGCTGGCGCCCGGATCGGGATCCGCAGAGTTGCACCTTCGATCAGCTCGACGCGCCGCTGAACTACGACCTGTACGACGTCCTGGAGGGCAGCTCCAGCGAAGTGGCGGGGAACGGGAGCTGACATGGCAACCCCTGCAACGGAAATCGACGTCGACGGTGTCAAGGTGCGTTTGACCAACCCGGACAAGCCGTACTTCCCGCAGCTCGGCAAGGACGGCACGAAGGGCAAGCTCGTCGACTACTACCTGTCAGTGGCCGACCGCATGGTGCCCCTCCTGCGCGACCGGCCGGTGCACCTGCAGCGCTTCCCCGACGGCATCGAGGGTGAGGAGATCTACCAGAAGCGCGTGCCGCAGAAGCACCCGGACTATCTCGAAACCTGTACTGTCACCTTCCCTTCCGGTCGCACGGCGGACGCTCTGCGGATCACCCATCCGTCGTCGATCGCCTGGGCGGCGCAGATGGGCACCGTCACGCTGCACCCGTGGCAGGTGCGCTGCCCGGACACCGAACACCCCGACGAGCTGCGCATCGATCTCGATCCCCAGCCGGGTACCGGGTTCAAGGAGGCCCGCACCGTGGCCGTCGACGTCCTCAAGCCGCTGCTCGACGAGTTGGGTCTGGTCGGCTATCCGAAGACGTCGGGTGGACGCGGCGTGCACGTGTTCCTGCGCATCAGGACCGACTGGGACTTCATCGAGGTGCGGCGCGCAGGGATCGCACTGGCCCGCGAGATCGAACGGCGCGCACCGGACGCGGTCACGACCTCGTGGTGGAAGGAGGAGCGCGGGACGCGGCTGTTCATCGACTACAACCAGAATGCGCGCGACCGCACGTTCGCCTCGGCATACTCACCGCGCAAGACCCCCATCGCGACGGTGTCGACACCGCTGACCTGGGACGAGCTGCGCGACGCCGAACCGGACGACTACACGATCCTGACCGTGCCCGACTTCGTCGCGGGCAGGCCCGACCCGTGGGCCGGCATCGACGAGAACGCCCAGTCGATCGACATGCTGCTGGAGATGGTCGAGGCCGACGAGCAGCGCGGCGAGGGCGATCTGCCGTACCCGCCGAGCTACCCCAAGATGCCCGGTGAGCCGCCGCGGGTGCAGCCGAGCAAGAAGGTCGCCGCGCACTGGGACGAGGACGGCAATCGCGTCGGGGACTGACCCGGCCGGTTACCCTGCTGTGCATGGCGAAAGCGACGCTCCGAAAGCTGCTTGCTGCCCTGGCGATCGTCGGGATGCTCGCGAGCGGCATCGGCATCGCGTCGTTCATGATCTTCGGCAGCCGTGACCAGCAGCAACAGGCGTCGGCGCCGCGGTACACACCCCCGACCCCGCCGCCGCCGTCGCTGCCCACCGCCAAGGAGTTCATGATCAGCGTGATCGTCAGCGGACAGAACTGCGATCCGGCGGGGGCGTGCGTGTACACCTACACCATCGACCCGAAATATGTTGGCCTGCATCCGTTCCCGGAATCGCCGTTCACGGTGGAGTACGAGGTGACGGGCGGGCATGCGCCGCAGCCCGGGCAGTTCACGGTGACCGGTCAGCAGGCACAGATCCTCAAGGACGTGATCGTCGAGGGTCCGCCCGGCGCGCAGCTGTCGGCGAACGTGCTGCGGGTCGTCGAGCAGCCGCCCGGCCCCCCGGCGCCGCCACCACCGGGACCCGGACCCGCAGGCGAACCGGCGCCCGCGCCGTGAGCCAACCCGCCCGCAGCCGTTGGTTGCGCAACTTCCACCCCGCACCGGATGCCCGCATCCGGCTCGTCTGCCTGCCACACGCAGGCGGCTCTGCCAGCTACTACTTCCCGATGTCGGTGGCTCTGGCACCCGAGTTCGAGGTCTACGGCGTGCAGTACCCCGGCCGCCAGGACCGGCACAGCGAGCCGTTCGTCGACTCCATCGAGGAGATGGCCGATCAGGTGTACACGGCGCTGGGCACCCTGCCGCCCGCGCCGACGGCGTTCTTCGGGCACAGCATGGGCGCGGTCCTGGCCTTCGAGGTCGCCCGGCGCTACGAGACCGTCGGCGGGCGGCAGGCCGTGACGGTGTTCGCCTCCGGTTCGCGCGCCCCGAGCCGCTACGGCGACGAGCCGGACAGGAAGAACGACGCCCAGCTCGTCGACGTGATGCGTGAACTCGGCGGCACCGACCCGCGGGTGCTCAACGACCGCGAGCTGCTGTCGACGTTCCTTCCCGCGTTCCGTAACGACTACACCGCGCTGCAGGCCTACCACCGCGACACCGACATCGGAATCGGCGCACCCATCGTCGTGATGACCGCGACCGACGACCCGAAGACCAGCGAGCCCGCGGCGCGGGCATGGCACGAGCACACCACGGGAGGCGGTGAGGTCCACCTGTTCACCGGTGGCCATTTCTTCCTGGAGAAGCAACCTCAGAAGGTCATCGAGGTCGTGACGTCCACACTGCGGGCAGTCGGCTAGCACTCCCGCGTTGTTGTCGGACCCTGCTGTCATGATGGGGTCATGTGTTCGGCGGCAACGTCTTTGGCTGCTCACCCGGGTGAGCGGTTGGAGGCGTTGTTCGGCGAACTGGCCGAGTTG
>NZ_JACHVU010000019.1 GCF_014190915.1 Mycolicibacterium iranicum | reverse complement strand
CGACACTGGCCAACGCGACCTGACCGGTCGTCTGACCCGTCGCCGGATTCGTCACCGGCGCCGTCACCGCCGAACTACCCGCAAAAACAGCATTACCGACCCAATGGGAGATCGTGTTCGTCACCGCTCCAGTGTCGGACGGAACACGACCGGTATCGGTGTGCACAATGTATCGAATATCGACGTCGCCTTTACACTGTGTCAATGGCGGTCACCGTCGGCGAAGTCGTGGCGCTGCCCGTGGTGCAGCAGGGTTCGCCGCAGATCCTGAGCGGGCGTCGATGGTCGGAACCCATCCGATGGTTGCATGTCGGCGGCGTCGCGGACCTGTCGTCGCTCCTGCAGGGTGGAGAGCTGGTCCTCACCACGGGCGCCGGGCTCGGCCGCGATCCGCAACGCTATCTGGAGGGTCTCGCGAACGCCGGCGCTCTCGGGGTGGTCGTCGAGGTCGGAGCGTCGTCGGCGTCGCTTCCGGAATCCTTGACCGCACGCGCCGAAGCTCTGGACCTCGCGTTGGTTGCGCTGCACCGGCAGATCAAGTTCGTCGACGTCACCGAGGTGGTGCACCGGCGGATCGTCGCCGAGCAGTACGACGAAGTCGCCTTCGACCGTCGGGTGCACGAGGCGTTCACCGAGCTGAGTATGAGGCGCGCCTCGGTCACGGGCATCGTCGACGCCGCCGCGGGCATCCTGGGGCGGCCGGTCGTACTCGAAGATCTCGCGCATCAAGCCGTCGCGGTAGCGGCCCAGGGAGCGAGAACCGCTGAGCTGCTCGCAGATTGGGAGAACAGGTCCCGCCGCAGCCCCACTGCGGACGGCGGCCCCGAGCAATGGACGATCACCACCGTCGGCCCCCGCGGAGAGGAGTGGGGCCGCCTGATCGTGCCGACCCCCGCCGGCGAACGCGGCCGGGTGACGATGGTGCTGGAACGCGCGTCCGCGGCTCTCGCGCTCAACCGCATGATCGAGCGGAACACGACCGGGCTCCATCAGCAGGCCCAGAGCGGATTGTTCGACGACGTCCTGCAGGGCCGCCTCGCCGACGAACGCGAGGCCGCCGCCCGCGCCCATGCGTTGGGTCTGCGCACGGCGAGCCGCTACTTTCCTGTCGTCGTCCGTGTCGACCACGCCCGGCCGGCCGTGGATCCGCTTGACGCACAACGACGCAACGTGTCACTACTCGATGCGGTGAGCCACACGGTGAACGCGGCAGGGCACACCGGGTTGTTCTCCACCCGCCGGGAAGGCGAGGTCGCGGCACTGATCGCACTCAGTGCGGCGCGCGGTGGGCCGGACAGGGCGCTCACCGACCTGGGTGAGCGCCTCCGCCACGCGCTGCACCGCATCGACGGCGTCACACGGGAGGTGTGCGCGGTGGGCGCACCCGATGCCGCCATCGTCGACGCGATCCGCGGGCTGGGGGAGGCTGGCCACGTCGCCGAGGTGGCCCTGGCCATGCCGGACCGGTCCCGGGCCTACTTCCAGGCGTCCGACGTCCGGCTGCGCGGTCTGATGGCGCTGCTGCGTGACGACCCACGTGTACTGCGCTTCGCCGAAACCGAGCTGCGGCCCCTGCTCGAGCGCGGGGTGACCGCCGACGTCGACCTGTTGCGCGCGTACCTCGACCTCGCCGGCAACAAGGCGGCGCTGGCACACCGGCTGCACATCAGCAGACCCGCCCTCTACAAGCGGCTCGCTGCCCTCGGCCGAACGCTCGGGGTCGACCTCGACGACGCCGAATCCATGACGTCCCTGTCCGTGGCGCTGATGGTGCTCGATGCACGGCAGCGGATCGCGTCACCCGGTCTCGGCGAGAACGCCTGACCGGCAACCCGTCTCACCTCTCTTGGGTCCGCGAGACCAATGACGTGGACGGGCGCCAGGCCAGGAACCCGACAACGAGCCCCACGAACGGAATCGCGGCCAGGATCGTGCTCAACGTCGCGCTGCCGCCGGTGACCAGCGTGAAGTTCGACAGCACCAGCCACAGACTGACCAGCAGGCCCGCCACCGCGAGCGCGGGGGCGATCCGCGTGGTCCAGAGTCGACCCGAGGCGCGGTCCCGGTGGCGGACGAAGAACGCCAGCACGGCAATGGATGTCGTCAGCATCAAGGTGACCATGCCGACCGTGGCGACACCGGCCATCGAGCCGAACACGCCGACCAACGGATCGATCCCGAACACCGCCAGCACTGCGACGATGACTGCGGCGGTGACCGTCTGAACCACCGACGAGAACCACGGCGAGTGATGGGCGCCGTGCACCCGGGCCAGTCGGGCGGGCAGTAATCCCTTGCCTGCGAGCACGAACTGGTAGCGGGCGATCACATTGTGGAACGACAGCACGCAGGCGAACAGGCTGGTCAGCAGAAGGACGTTGACGATGTCGCGGCCGATACCGCCCAGCTTCTCACCCGTGGTGTCCAGCAGCATGTTGCCCTCGCCGTCGAGCGTCTGCTGCGCCACCGCGGTCACCTGATCGGGGCCGATGGCAACGACGAACGCCCACACCGTGACGGCGTAGAAGGCGCCGATGAGGATCACCGCGGCATACGTCGCGCGCGGAATGGTGCGTTCGGGGTCGCGGGCCTCGTCGCGGAACACCGCGGTCGCCTCGAAACCGATGAAGCCGGTGAGCGCGAACAGGATCGCGATACCGATGGTGCCGTCGGTGAACACGGCCGGATCGAAGGACGCCACGGTGACGCCCGCCGGTCCGGGCTTGGCGACCATCACGACATCGAGTACCACCACGATGCCGATCTCGAGGGCCAGCGCCACCCCGAGCACCTTCGCGCTGAGTTCGATGTGCCGGTAGCCGAGTACGGCGACGATCGCCAGGATTGCGAACGAGTAGACAGGCCAGGGGATCACGGGCCCGCCGTAGTGGGTCACCGTGTCGTTGATGGCCCAGCCGATGTAGCCGTAGATGCCGATCTGGATGGCGGTGTAGGCGATCAACGCGACGACTGCGATGCCCTTGCCCATGCGCTCGCCCAGACCGACGGTGACGTAGGAGAAGAACGCGCCGGCCTCGGGCACGTGGGGCGTCATGGTCACGAAGCCGACGCTGAAGACCAGCAGCACCAGTGCTGCGATCACGAAGCCCATCGGCGCACCCGCGCCGTTGCCCAGCCCCATCGCCAGCGGCATGTTGCCACCGATCACGGTCAACGGCGCGGCCGCCGCGACGACCATGAAGACGATGCCGACGGGGCCGAGGTGCCCGGTGAGTCGCCGACCTTCGGTGCGGCTGGGTGCAGCGGTCACGAGAACTCCTCTGTGGGAACGGGTTTGGTATTCAGCGCGCGGCCCAGGAGGGCGTGATCGAGCGCGTGGACGGTGAAGCCGTTGCGGCCCGTCATCGTGGTGGCGGCGACCATCGCGTTGACGATGGCCTCCTCGGTGGCCTCGATCGTCAGATCGAAGAGGCGACTCATCAGCTGCGGGGCGACCATGCGTAGGGGCACCTCGGGTTGTGACGCGGCGGGGTCCTCGTCCCAGGCATAGGGCGGGATTCCGCGATTGCCGGTGGAGAAGGCCAGCATCAGGTCTCCGCTGTACTGCTCTCCGGACCCACCGATCCGGGCCACCGCGAGCGCGGCGCGCTGCGCGACCCGCGTGCACTGGTGGGGCAGCAGCGGCGCGTCGGTGGCGACGATGACGATGATCGACCCCGAACCGGGTTCATACCGGTCCGGCAGGTCGGGTAGCGGCACCTCGTCGGGCCCGATCAATTCGCCGACGGGGACACCGTTGACGCGGAGACGCTCTCGCCGACCGTGATTGGCCTGCACGAGCACCCCGACGGTGTACTGCCCGACGGCTGTCTCGGTGACGCGTGAGGAAGTCCCGATACCGCCCTTGAAGCCGTGGCAGATCATTCCTGTGCCGCCACCGACGTTCCCCTCGGCCGGGCGTTCCGTCGAGGCGTTCTCCAGGGCCGAGCGGACATGCTCGGGCCGTACGTGAAAACCGTTGATGTCGTTGAGCAGGCCGTCGTAGGTCTCTCCGACCACGGGAAGCGACCAGTAGACGCCGTCCCCGCGGGCCCGCACCTGCGCGGCGACGAGCTCGTCGCGGACGACGCCCACGCTGTGCGTGTTCGTCAGACCGATCGCCGTGGTGAGCTCGCCGGATTCGCGGATCCATTCCAGCCCCGTCAGCTCGCCGCTGCCGTTGAGCCGGTGGGAACCGGCGAACACCGGCTCGGCCCAGATGTCGTCGTGGGGGATCACGACCGTGACCCCGGTCCGCACGGTGGCGGGACCGTCGGCGTGCAGGGTGGTGTGGCCCACGCGGACGCCGGCGACGTCGGTGATGGCATTGGACGGGCCGGTGGGGTGTTCGCCGATCACGACGCCGAGGTCTCTGGCACGCACTGTTCCCGCTCGTTTCCGCATAGTTTTTTTACTGATTGGAAAAGAACTATGCGCCCGTGTGATGCGGACCGCAAGAGGACGGGCAAAATAAGTGCCGTCCGGACCGGCGAAGGAGGTGAGGGCAGTGGCGCGACCCAGCCGTCAGGTGCAGCGGCGCGGCGACATCATGGACGCGGCGATCGCCCTGATCGAGCGTCACGACCTGGCCGACCTGAAGCTGGCCGACGTGGCCGCAGAGCTGGGGCTGACGACGAACGCGGTGCGCTACTACTACAAGGACATGTCGCAGCTGCTGTCCGAACTGGCGTTGCGGTCCGATGTCCGCTTCTACGACGAACGGCTTCGGCTCGGCGCGGCCGCCGGTGAGCCGCAGGCGCGGCTGGCCATGACGATCGCGGCCGGGCTGCCGACCGGACCGGAGGACGCGGAGTGGCGGGCGATCTGGCGTGCCGTCCTGGCGGCGGGTTTCGAACTCGACCGCCGGCGCGATGTCCAGGGCATCTATCACCGGCAGGTCGGTCTATACAGTGACCTGCTGACCGCCGGGGCGCAGTCCGGAGCATTCACCCTGCAGTCCCCGCCACGTGACATCGCGATGACCCTGATGTCGATGGAGGACTACTTCGGGTACCGCATCGTCGCCCGTGATCCCGACTTGAGCCGCGAAACCGCACTGCGCCTCATGCGTCAGTACGCGGAGATGGCCACTGCGGCAAGCCTTCCGGATCCCGCTCTGTGAAGATCCCCGGGCCCTCGGTCACACCCTGCCCTTCAGGATGAGGTTCCAGTACATCTGCGGAAGGCCGTAGCGATCGAACGCCCATGCGCTGCGCCGCGGCTTGTACGGGTCGAGGAACGACGGCAGCGACGAGGACCGTCGTCCCGTCCGGTCGAATTCGGCGGCGATCAACCGGTGCGCGTCCGTGGGGATCGGCGCCACGGTGTAGCCGTCGTAGCGGGACAGGGCGGTCTGGCCGCGGCGTGCCGCGAGGAGGTTGTCGACCAGCACCGCCACCTGCCGTCGCAGCCCGCCCCCGGAGGGGTCGGTGTCCACGCCCGCGGCGTCGCCGGCCGCCCACACCGTGGCGAACGCGCGGTGGCGCAACGTCTCGGGGTCGATGTCCACCACTTCGCCGGGGGTGTCGCGCGTCAGGCCCGACTCGGCCAGCCAGCGCGGCGCCCGGAATGGGGGCACGAGATGGAGCATGTCGTAGTCGATCCGACGGGTGCCGCCGCTGCCGTCGGTGACGGTGATCTGACGTCCGTCCGGATCCAGTCCGGTCACTGTCGTCGCGAACGCCGTCTCGACACCGAGTTCGTCGAGGCGGTCGCGCAGTCGTTCGTCGAGACCGGGCACGCCGAGCAGGCCGGGGCGGTCCACCAGCAGCGTCATCCTGGTCTCGCGTCCGGTACGTGCCCAATGGGCGGCGGCGAAGAACAGCGGCTTGATGGTCGTGCCGGAACAACTCACGGGCGGGCGGGGCACGGTGAAGACCGCGCGCCCGCGGTGGGGCAGATCCCGGATGAGTCGCCACGTCTTCTCCGCGTGGTCGAGGTAGTTGCTTGCGACGCCCGCGGCGGTGATGGCCGACGAGACCCCGGGTAGTGCCTCGTCGTCGACGACGAGGCCGGGCACGACCACAAGGTCCCGATAGCCGTACGTCGCGCCCGAGGCGCAGGTCACGACCCGGTCCTGCGGGTCGACGGCAACGGCGCTGTCCTGCAGCCACGTGCAGCCCGCGGGGGTGACCGCCCGCTGCGTGCGCTCGGCCGCCCGCAGCGAAGCCTGGCCGCCTCCGACGTAGGACAGCAAGGGTCGGTAGGTGTGTACGAGTTGCGGCTCGAGGACCGCCACGTCCGAAACACCCTGGCGGAGCAAGCGAGCGGCGGTGCTGATGCCGGCATTACCGCCGCCGACGACGAGGACGTCGAACGTGGTTCGGGGGCCGGGGGCGCTGTGGCTCATGGCTGGGCACTACCCGGCCGGCGGGGGCGGTAATCCCGGCGCGCCGGCCACCTCGGAACCGGCAGTCCACGACTTTGCCAGAAAGCCCCGCGGGGTAGCGATTTGGTGCCCGCGGCCGTCGCGGGACGCGTTAGGGTGGACCAACGCGCAGGGAGGCATCGGGTTGGCCATTTCGGCGCTGCCGCACACGATTACGGCGAGCGTCGGTGCTGCGGTGGCGCCCTACGTGGCGGTGGCGGATGCCGCGTCGGCGATCGACGAACTCGTCCCGGTCGCGGACTCCGCGGTGTATCGGGCCAAGAAGCGGGCCTCATCTGAGCGGGTGGAATAGACGCCCACGTCAGCGTTGCGGTGAATTTGCCGAACTGACGTCGAACGGTTGTCGCCGGAGTTAGCGTCAGCCAGACGGGGACGGGGGAGCGACGTGGCCGATCGATTCATGGCGTGGGTGAGCGCCGGTGTACTGGCCACCGGGGTGGCTGCGGCGGCGATTTCCGGTGCCGGGTACGCGAGCGCGGATGACGACACCGGCGCCTCGGAGACGTCGTCGCACGCGGCGGCCGACAGCCCTGCGGAGTCCCCCGCCGGCCCCACCGCGGGGAGCGTGCCCGACGACCCGACGGACCCGGAGGGTACCGACGCGCAGGCGGATGCTCCGGCGGAGGAACGGGCCGTCGTCGAGGACGCCGCTGCTGAGGACGGCGACATCAGTGACACCGAGGACGAGACCGCCGAAGTCACCGACGGCACGGCCTCTTCGCACGGGTCCGACGCCGCCGGCGGTGACCCAGGCCCGACCGACCGCGGTGACCCCACCGACGGCCCGTCCACGGACTCCGAGGGCGTGGATCCCACAGTCGCCGACGCTGCGCACGATGCGCCCGTCCGCGACGAGGTCGCGTCCGAAGAGATGGCAGGCGAGGTGCCGTCCGGATCGCCGGGAGTCACCGCGAACCGAGGCCGTCACCCGGAGGCGCCGACCGGCGCGGCGGCGACCGAGGATGCGGTGCCGTCGGTGAACTCGGCCGCCGTGACGATGAGCTCCGTCCAGGAGGTCGCCGCGGCGAGGCCATCGCTGCTCAACGTGGTCGGGTCCTTCTTCTGGGGCGTGTTCGACCTGTTCTCCAAACTCGTCGACCTGTCACCGACCATCCCGCCGGGCAGCACGGTGACAGCGGGACGGTCCACTGTGGAGATCGACTGCGGTGACGGATACACCGCGGACGCGGACTGGTACTTCCCGACGGACGGAGAACCGGAGAAGTTCCTCTACTTCCAGCACGGATTCCCGGCGCGCGCAGGCTTCTACAACGTCACGTTGCAGGAGCTTGCGGAACGCAACAACGCGATCGTCGTGGCACCGTCCATCACGAGCAACATCTTCGCCTGCGATGCGTGCGCGATGAGCGGCGAACCGATGCAGGCCGCCGTCGCGCGGCTGTTCGAGGGCGACCGCGCGGCCCTGGTGGCCAGCGCGAGGGCGGCCGGATTCGACGGCGTGCTGCCCGAGAAGTTCGTGATCACCGGGCAGTCGGCAGGAGCGTCGCTGGCCGTCGCCGCTGCGGGCTACTACTACCAGCTCGCGCCTGCGGACCAGCGTTCCAACCTGGCAGGCGTTCTGCTGTACGAGGTCTCGGCCATCGGGGGCGCCGGCACGGGCAACGCCCTCACCAACGCCCTTCGGAAGTTGCCCGCCGCGGTGCCGGTGCTCCACATCGCCGCCGAACCCAACATGCTGAACTCCCAGGGCAGCGGAAACGTCGTCTTCGAGGAGGAACGGCCGGGGCAGTTCAACGGGATCCAATTGATCGGCGGCGCACATTCGGACGCGTTCCGGAGCTCGACGCTGCTGGGCATCCCCCAATTCATCGTCACGCTCTTCTTCGGTGCGTCGACTCCGCAGAATGTCGAAGCGGTGCAGGTGATCTCGCGCGGATGGTTGACCGACATGTACGCGGGGCGGGTCTACAACCCCGCCACGCGCACAGGCATCTACGGCGACCCGGGCGAGCCGGGCACCGTCGTCGTGGACATCCCCACCGTGAAGGGTCTCGCCCGCGGTCACGTGCTGCCCGTGCCGCCGACTGCCTCATCACCGTTCGATCGGGTGGTCAACGCCTTCTTCGGCCTGATCAACGTCAATCTCTTCGCCCGGTGCGCGGTGGACACGCACGAAACGGCACGCCGACAGAGCGTTCTCGGCTGCTCCAGGTGACGGCCGACGCCCCGTGGGAGCCCTGATCCCCCGGGTGGCCGCGCCGTAGTGCCGGTCTCGACTGCCAGTGTGCTGCGAATGTGCTGACCCACTTCACCTGGACGGTTGGTGCGACGGACGTCGCTCAGACCCCGTATCCGGGTCGCGCGCCCGGATCGGGAGCGGGCTCTCTGTCCTACGTTGATCCCGCTGACACGGTGTCACGCGGCAGGACCACACACCCGACGGGGAGATCATGAAGGCAACTAGCCGGGTGCTGATCGCGATGATCGCGTCCATCGCGGCGTTGTTCGCGAGCACTGGCACCTCGCACGCCGGTTTGGACAACGAGCTGAGCCTGGTCGACGGCCAGGGTCGTACTTTGACGATTCAGCAGTGGGACACGTTCCTCAACGGTGTCTTTCCGCTGGACCGTAACCGCCTGACCCGTGAGTGGTTCCACTCCGGCAAGGCGACCTACATCGTGGCCGGCGAGGGCGCCGACGACTTCGAGGGCACGCTGGAGCTGGGTTATCAGGTCGGCTTCCCGTGGTCGCTGGGTGTGGGCATCAATTTCAGCTACACCACCCCGAACATCGCGTTCGACGGTCAGGACTTCCTCGACGGCAACCTGGCCGATTCCATCGTCACGCCGCCGCTGTTGCCGGGTGCGTCCATCACCGCTGATCTGGGCAACGGCCCGGGTATTCAAGAAGTGGCCACCTTCTCGGTGGACGTCAAGGGTTCCGGTGGTTCGGTGGCCGTGTCCAACGCCCACGGAACGGTGACCGGTGCTGCCGGTGGTGTGCTGCTGCGCCCGTTCGCCCGGTTGATCTCCTCGACCGGCGACAGCGTCACCACCTACGGCGCCCCGTGGAACATGAACTGACCTGATCGGTCTTGAGAGGTTGGCCCTCGGCGTTCGCGCCGGGGGCCGATCTTGCGCTGCGGGCGCGGCACGTGCAGCCCGGTGATGGATTCCGGTCGGGCAGGTCTTTGGTTGGATGAAAGGACGAGCGAACTAGCGGAGGACGTGTCGGTGGGGTTGGCCAGGTCCATTCGGACGCAAGAAAGCCGCGGAATGGGGTATGCACAGTGCATTTCCCGGAGCGACGCCGCATACACGCGACTGGAGGCCAGGCTGTCACCAACGACCGACCCTAGGAACCTGATCGCGTGACCAGCGACGACACCCCCACGACGTGGGGGAGTGCCTCGAATCTGGTGCCTGTCGGCACACCGATCGATCTGGACAACTGCGCCCGTGAGCCCATCCACATCCCGGGCAGTATCCAGCCCCGCGGGGTACTCGCCGTGGTGCGGGAACCCGACTTCCGCATCCGCCAGATCAGCGCGAACGTTCCTGAACTTCTCGGCCTGACGGTCGACTCCGTTCTCGGCCGGCATCTGTCGGCGCTCGTGGGTGCCGCGGAGGCCGCGCGAATCGAGAAGGCCGCCTCGATCGTCGGCGACCTGCACCGGCGCAACCCGATCGAATGCCGCATCGACGTCCGCGGACAACCTCGTGAGTTCGACGCGATCCTGCACCGCGAGCCCGGGGGCGTCCTCCTCGTCGAACTCGAGGTCGCCTACGGCGCCCGTCCCTATTCGTTCCCCAACACCTATCAGGCGGTTCGCAGCTGGGTCGAGGAGCTGAACCGGGCGGACACGCTGCGCGGGCTCTACGACACCGCCGCCAACGCTGTGCAAGATCTGACCGGCTTCGACCGCGTGATGGTCTATCGCTACGACGAGGAGTACAACGGCGAGGTCGTGGCCGAGGCCAAACGTGACGATCTCAACTCCTTCCTCGGCCTCCACTACCCGGCGTCCGACATCCCCGCGCAGGCGCGCGCCCTCTACGAGAAGAACTGGCTGCGGCTGATCTCCGACGTCGGATACGCCCCCGCCCCGCTGATCCCGGCCATCGACCCCGACGCCGGCGCACCGCTGGATCTCACGCACGCCACGCTGCGCAGCGTCTCACCCATCCACATCGAGTACCTGCAGAACATGGGTGTGCGGGCGTCGATGTCCATCTCGCTGCTCAGGCATGGCCGGCTGTGGGGACTGATCGCGTGTCACCACTACGCGGGTCCTCATCTGCCGCCGTTCGGGAACCGCGCGGCGGCTGAGTTTCTCGGTTCCACCCTGTCGCTGCGCCTGGTCGACCAGTTCGACGAGGATCAGCTGCACAAGCGACTCGACGCCCAGGCGGTCCTCACGAAGCTCACCGCAGCGACCTTGGATGTCGGCAGGCCGCTCGTCACCGCGTTGCTCGCCGCGCCCGACCTCCTCGACCTCGTGGCCGCCGACGGGGTCGTCGTCAACATCGAGGGTCATCTCCGGATGCACGGGGTGGTCCCGAACTTCGCCGTCGTCTCCGCGGTGGCGGAGTGGGCGCGCACCGCCGGGGACGACGTCGCCCGGACCGACAGCCTCGCCCGCTCGCTGCCGGACATCGAGTTCGATCCGGCTCTCGCAGCCGGCGCGCTCGTCCTGAATCTGCCCGACGGGCAATATGCCGCGTGGTTCCGGCGCGAAGCACTGAGGTCTGTCGACTGGGGTGGCGACCCGCACAACAAGGCCATCGCGATCAGTGAGGGCGAGGAAGTCCGCCTCAGCCCCCGCAAGTCGTTCGAGCGGTGGCGCGAAACGGTGCGCGAGCGCGCCCAGCCGTGGACACCGACGGAGATCGAGTCGGCCGATGCCTTGCGACGCCATCTCGTGGAGTCGCTGTATCACCGCACCCGCGGCGCACTGCGCGTGGCAGAGTTGGTGCAGCGCAGCCTTATTCCGGCATCGATCCCCGACCTGGGCGACTGGCGGCTCGCCGCGCACTACGAGCCCGCGTCCGGCGACCGGGTCGGCGGCGACTGGTACGACGCGTTCCGGCTGCGGGACGGCAGGGTGATCGTGGCGGTGGGCGACGTCGCAGGACACGGCGTCACCGTCGCGGGGACCATGGCGCAGTTGCGGAATGCGTTACGCGCGCACCTGTTCGCCGGCGCAGCGCCGAACGAAGCGGTACGGCAACTCAACGAGTTCTCGGTGCACATGCTGCCCGGAGCCTTCGCGACGGTGCTGGTGGCTCGAGTGGATCTGGACTCCGGCCGCGTCGAGGCCACGTCTGCCGGACACCTGATGCCCTATCTCACCAACGCCGGTTCGCTGGCCGAACCGGCGCCGATCCAGCTGTCACCGCCGATCGGACTCAGCAGAGTGTCCTACAGCCAGAGCACGTTCACCATCGACCACGGCCACGGGCTGGTTCTGTACACCGATGGTCTCGTCGAACGCCGCGGCGAAGTGATCGACGAAGGCTTTGACCGCCTGGCCGGGCAGCTGAGCCGTGCCGGCGACCACGGGGCGTACTCGATCTGGGCGGCGATGGCGGCGGGTTTCACCGACGACGATGTCACCGTCGTCACGCTGCAGCGGCCCTGACGCCGTCGCTTTGCTGCTTCCTTTCACAGTTGCGCTCCTCGCGTCCCCAGGGCCGTTTGCTGGAGAATCAAGTGACCTTTGGCCCTCGACATCTGTTTCACGGTCGGATAGGGGTCCTCAAGTCGATCGGTAAGGCTGTCGAAAGAGGTTGCTCCATCGAACCCATCGTATGGCGATCAACTGTGCTGTTGAAGGTCGTTCGGGCGTTGAACTTTTCTTAGCCATTCGCTGGCTGGCAATGTCCAGTACCGCGGTAAGGCTCACGCGCCGCCCCGGTGCGCATGAGGCGCATGTGGTGCTTGTCATGGCAACTACTCCCATCAACACAGGTGAAAGCGCATTCGGGGCATGTGCTGGGGACGCACCGTGCGCACGGATACAGGGTGTGAGTGCCGACAGCGCTCAGATGAATTGACGCCTTAGCGAAAGCAAATTGGTTCGCTGTAGTTGCACACATTAGAAAACCAAAGTTTTTGCTGGTGCGAAGGTTTAGCTGGCCCATATGCTTCACTGGCGCCGGTCAACCGGTGACACAATTCAGCATCACAAACCGGGGAGATCTCATGGGAATCAGCTTGCGCAAATCGGGTCTAATGTGCGGCACAGCCTTTGCTACAGCGGCTCTGGCTCTGACAACTGCCACGACGGGTGGGGCGGCCAGTTCGGCGCTCATCATCGGCGGCATCTCGACGCCGTCGATGAGCGACGTCATCATGGCGCCGCTGTTGGGCGGGGCGTTCAAGGACCAGCAGCGCGTCAGCGTGAACTGGCCTGCCCAGGCCGGACCGATGACGGGGAAGGGTGACCTGACCCTGGGGGCGTCGATCGCGCAGGGTGAAACCAACCTGAACACCCAGATCAACTCGGCGCTCGGCCGGTTGGCCAAGGATGCCAAGGGCAACTATCTGCCGGGCGAGAAGGTGACCGTCGTCGGACTGTCGGCCGGCTCTCTCGTGGTCGACGAGGTCCTGCGCGATCTTGCCGCCAGCTCCAATGCTCCCGGCAAGGACCAGATCACCTTCGTCATGGTGGCTGATTCGAGCCGTCAGAAGCTGATCGACGACGCCCGTTACAACAGTAAGTTCGACTACACGTACCGACCCGCCCCGGAAACCAAGTACGACGTCATCGTCGTCACCGGCGAGTACGACGGTATGGCCGACTTCCCCGACCGCTGGTGGAACACGCTGGCCATCATGAACGCCGTCGCGGGGTCGCTGTTCGTCCACGTGCCGGTGATGTACGCCGACCTGTCGAAGGTGCCGGCGAAAAACATCGATGTCGACGTGAACTCGCAAGGTGGCACCACCACCCATTACCTGGTTCCCACGGAGAAACTCCCGCTGGTCCGGATGTTCCCGTCGCTGGCGTCGCGGGAAGCCGAGCTGAAGGCCAAGATCGACAAGGGTTACAGCCGCAACGACGTCGTCACCGCCAAGGTCGCGTCGAAGTCACTGGTTTCCGCGGTTCCGGTCGCTCTGGCGGCACCGGCGCCGGTGACGGCGACGGTCGTGAAGCCCGTGGCCCCGGTCGCACCGACCGCCACGGTGAGCGCCCGGGTCGCTTCCGCCCAACCGGTGGCCGCCGCAGCCGCGGAGGTGCCGAGCTCGGCATCGGCATCGCTGCGTGCCGCCAAGGTCGACGAGACCGACAAGACCGCCAAGGCGGAGGAGCCTGCAAAGACCGTCGAGGCCACCAAGCCTGACAGCAAGCCGGCCGACGACACTGCGGCCGGCGAGGACGAGGCCGCCTCCGACGCGGCGGTCGCCGACACGAAGACTGCCGACAGCAACAGCAATGCGGCCGGCGCCGGCGGTTCGGACGCGAAGTCCACCGGCGACGATCAGGACGGTGCGGACGCCGACGCAGCAGGAGCGGCGAACGACGGCGCCTCTGCGTCCTCAGAGTCTTCGGAGTAACCTCCCCGGGCTCCGCTGACCCGATGCCCCGGCCTCATGGCCGGGGCATCGTGGTGTTCGGGGACGGCGTGAGTCCCGGAAGACGAAGGACAGCACCAGTTCTCAGCAACTCGGAGGCTGTCAGGCCGAAGGTCGACCGGAATCGGTCGGACAGATGGGAGGGGCTAACGAACCCCGCATCGGCGGCTGCCTCGGTCAGACTCCTGCCGGCGCGCAGGCCGGCGCCGGCGGCGATGAGCCGCATCCACAGCCGATACCGCCGCAGGCTCGTCCCCACCTCGATACGGAACAGATGCAGGAAGCGCGATTCCGACAGTCCCGCCTGCGCCGCGAGCTGACGTGCGGGTGCCGCAGCGGTGGGGTCCGCCGCGATGAACGTCAGCGCGTCGGCGATCCGGGGGTCCCGCCGCCGAGCTGTTTCGGGAGCCGCCACCTCCAGCCACCGTTGCGCACCGTCGTCGTCGCGCGGTGGAATGACCAGGCTCTGCGTTTCGGTGTGGTCGATGGCGAAATGCGTTGTGGTCTGCCGGCATCGGGCTCGGCACGTGGCCACCCGGCCCGACGACTCGTCGAAGTACGCCGACACCAGTCGGCCGCCGTGCGTGTCGAGGTGGTGGACGAGGCGTGGCGGGATGAGCACACTGCGCGCGACGACGCGGGCGTCGCCGGCAGTGACGGTGAGTTCGCAGTCCGCACCCACCGCAAGACACCAGACCGTTCCGGAATGGGGTGTCAGGTTCAGGCCCGGCCCGGCGTACAAGGCGTGGCCCGGCCACAGCCACACGGCGGGATAGCAGGTTTGTGGAAGCACCGGGAGTCCTGCGGGTGTCATCGTGACCTCCTACAGCCAGGAGGTTAGCGTGCTCGGAGCCGTCATCGTCGCCGCCGTCGCGGTGTTCTTCGCCGGGATGGGGTTCTTCGCGCTCGCCGCGCCCGGCCGACTGCTCGCACCGTTCGACATCACGCTGGGGTCGGCCACCGCGCGCTCGGAGGTTCGCGCGGTATACGGCGGCTTCGGTCTGGCGATGGCGGCAGTCCTCGTGACGGCCCTCGCCGAACCGGACTTGCGCGCCGGGGTGCTGCTCACGGTCGCCGCCGCACTGGCCGGAATGGCGCTCGGTCGTGTGGCGTCTCTTCTCGACGCGCGAACGGCGTTCTACCCCAACTGGTTCTATCTCGTCGTCGAAGTCGGTGCCTCGGCGGCGCTGATGCTCGCGTACGCGGACCCTACGGGGTGAGTTGTATCTTCAGGTGCTTCGCATCCCGCGAGAACGCCGCCGAATACGCCTGAGCGGCATCGTCGAGAGTGAACGCACCGGTGAAGATGCCGGCGACGTCGAGGCGGCCGGCCTGCAGCAGCGGGATGAGCTCCGGCCACGTCTGCTGGACGGGTGCCGTCGTCCACCGGATGGTCAGGCTGCGCAGCAGACACACCAGCGCCGGGAGAGGGTAGGGCGCCAGGTCGTGGACGCCGACGACCGACACCGTGCCACCGGTGCGGACACTGGCCAGCGCATCGTCGAGCGACGAGTCCGAACCGACGGCGTCGATGACCGAATCGGCTCCCAGTCCCGACGTCACGTCCAGAACGGCCTGTGCGCCCGGGGCGTCGAGGGCGTGTGCTCCCGCGTCGACAGCACGCCCGCGGCGCGCGGGAACCGGGTCGACGACGAACACGCGCGCCGCCCCCAGACACAGTGCGCTGCGCAGCGCGCACTGGCCGACGGCGCCTCCTCCGATCACGGCCACCGTGCCACCGAGGGGGATGTCGGCGCGACGGGCTGCTGCCCACCCCGTCGCGAGGTTGTCCGTCAGCAGCAGCGCCTGCTCCGTGTCGATACCGTCGGGAATCGCCAGGAGCTGGAAGTCGGCGGCGGGCACCGCGAGGTATTCGGCCTGCGCCCCGCCGAGCAACCCGGAACCGAAGATCTGCGGACCGCGTACGCATCGCACCGGGTCCTGCGTCCGGCACCCCGCGCAGTGTCCGCACCCTGACACCGAGGACACGAGCACCGTGTCGCCGACGGTGAATCGCCCGACCTCCGAACCTGTTTCGACCACGGTGCCGACCGCCTCGTGCCCGACCGAGACGGGCTGATCGATCGGGTAGTGGCCTTCGAGGAAGTGCAGATCCGAACCGCAGATCGCTGCCGAGCTCACCTGCACGACAGCGCCGTCCGGGCCCGGCAGGGCCGGGTCGGGCCGATCGACCACCTGCACGGCGCGTTCGGAGTCGATCACCACGGCGCGCACGTCAGCCCTCCTCGTCGAGGACGAAGTGCGACCAGTCGGGATCCTCAAGAGCGTCCCGGTATTCGCAGAGACGCCAGGGGCTCACGGTGTGTATCTCACCGTCGGGGTTCTTGAAGTAGGAGTGTTTCACCGCCGGATGGGCCCACACGGTCTGCGTGATCTTCTCCTGGGTGCGCGCGTGCCACGCCTCGGTGGGGCCGGGCAGTGGCTCCATCGACCGTGCCCGTGTGGACACCAGCCGTTCGATGCAGGCGTTGATGTACCGCATCTCCAATTCGGAGTGCATGATCAAACTGCCCCCGTGCGCCAGGTGCGTTCCCGGCCCGTAGATCATGAAGAAGTTCGGAAAACCGGGGACGGTGATGCCTAGATAGGCGAAAGGCTTTCTGCCCCATTCGGTGTGCAGGTCGGCGCCCGCACGGCCGGTGACCGTCATGGGGACGAGCAGCTCGGTGGCCCGGAACCCGGTGGCGTAGACGATGACGTCGCAGTCGTGGGCCGACCCGTCCTCGGTGACGAGCCCGGTCGGGGTCACCTCGCGCACCGGGGTACGGATCAGGTTCACATTCTCCCGCTTGAGGGTCGCCAGCCAGCTCCCGTTGTCCTGCAACGTCCGCTTACCGGTTGCCGGGTAGTCCGGAAGTACCTTGGCCAGCAGCTCCTCGTTGTCGCCGACCTGCGTGCTGATCCAGTCCGTGAACATGAGCCGGGCCATCGCATTGATCTCGCTGACCGCGTTGTCCTGATCGGCGTAGGCCGGGTCCACCCGAGCGGCGTCGAGGCCCTTGTCGGCGCCGGGCCACATCAGCAGGAAGCGGTACCAGCGTGCGTAATACGGCAGGTTCTCCATCGCCCAGCGCACACCGTCGGGGACGGCGTCGTGATACATGGGGTTGGGGAACATCCACTGCGCGGTGCGCTGGAAGACGTCGAGCCGGGCGACCTCGTCGGCGATGGCGGGGGCGATCTGAAAACCGCTGGCGCCGGCACCGATCATCGCGACGCGTTTCCCGCCGATGTCGACCGAATGGTCCCAGGCCGCGGAGTGGAAAGACGGACCGCGGAACGTTTCTCGGCCCGGGATGTCGGGAAGGTTGGGCCGGTTGAGCTGCCCGACGGCGGTGATGACCGCGTGTGCGGTCAACGTCTCGGTCCCCTCGGCGGTGCGTACGGTGACAGTCCACATCGCCGTCGCTTCATCCCAGTGTGCGGACAGCACCTCGGTATTCCACCGGGTGTGGGCGTCGAGACCGTGGCGGCCCATCACGTCACCGAAATAGCGCGCGAGCTCCCGCTGCTCGGCGAAGAAGTGCTCCCAGTGATTGCTCGGCTCGAAGCTGTAGCAGTACAGGTGGTTCGCGACGTCGACGCGTGCGCCGGGATAGGTGTTCTCCCACCACGTTCCGCCCGGACCTGCATTCTTCTCGATGATCTCGAACGAGACGCCGGCCTGCTTGAGGCGGATCCCGGCGAGGATGCCGGATTCGCCGCAGCCGATCACGACGACCCGGAACGACTGAGCGTGGGCCGGGTCCAGCGGCGCGGGCCGCCGTGGATCGATGCCCTCGAGGTCGAGTTCCTCCAGCACCAGCGCCATGTTGTCGTCGTCGACGGGTTCGGCCGCGGCCCAGTCGAGCATCTCCTTGACCAGCTCCGGCGGCAACGGCGCCAGCGGCGGGCAGCCGCGGTCCCGGTAATCGGCGATGGCGGGCAGGGCGGCGGCGCGGGCGCGGGCCTTGTCCTCCTCGCTCATGAATCCCTGGACCTCGTTGAGGAACAGCCCCGCCTGCGCGAAATCCCGGATGTACGACGGATCGCCGGTGAGGTGGACCATCGACAGCAGCAGCGTCGGCACGCTCACCTGCTCCAGCGCGGCGGCGATCTCGGAGGTGGGGGTCGAGAAGCGCTGCCCGGCATGGAACGTGCGCGTCATGGATGTCCTCTCGTCAAATACGCTACCGGCCGTAACGTATCGCTGAGGGTGGCGGGAGCGCAATGCCCTTCGCCGTCGAATGCTTCATGCCCACCGAAGAAGCCTGTGGCCCGACCGCCCGCCGCCCGCGAAGAGTCAGACTGCGCTGTCCGCGATCAGCTTGGCCCGCTTCTCGGCGTACATCGCCTCGTCGGCGCGCGCCAGCAGTTCGTCGAGCGAGCTCGTGTCGGTGTGCGGCACGTGCACCACACCGATGCTCGCGGCCAGCCGATACGGCCGGGCGGCCCTGTCGTTGAAACGCCGGAATGCTTCACGCAACCGGAGTTCCAAGGCTGCCGCGCCATCGTCGAATTCGGAGACGAGCGCACAGAATTCGTCGCCGCCCCAGCGCCCGACGATGTCGGACACGCTCATGCAACGGCGCAGGACCTCGGCGACATCGGTGATCAGGCGGTCGCCGACGTCATGGCCGTCCTCGTCGTTGACCCGCTTCAGCCCGTCGACGTCGAGGAACAGCACGGTGCAGTGATGGCCGTGCGTGCGGGCAGCCAGCAGCGCGGCGTTGGCGAGCAGATGAAAACCGCGGCGGTTGTTGAGCCCGGTCAGGTCGTCGGTCAGCGACAGCCGCCGGATCTCCTCGTTGGCCTGTTCGAGCGCGGCGGTGCGGTCGCTGACGCGCTGCTCCAGCTCGCCGTAGATCTGCACGTTCTCCATGGCGATCGACGTCGAATCGGCCAGCGCCTGCAGCAGCGAGATCTCCCGGGGGGTCGGCTGGCGTTCGTGCGCCCAGTAGTTGCCGATCGCGCCGACGGGGTCGAGCGTGCGGATCGGGACCATCACCAGACTCTTGACGAAGGTGGGGCGGTAGGCCTCGTGCGGGATCCGGTTGTCGACGTAGATGTCGGGGATAACCGCCGCGGTGCGGTTCAGCATCGCCCAACCACTGATGCAGATCTCCAACGGAAACCGGCTGCCCTTCCACAGCGGTGCGATCGCGTCCTCGTCGGCGTAGTAGCACTTCCCGTTGTCGCGCAGGACGAACGTCGCGCCGTCACAACCGGTGAGCTCGCGCGCTGCCGTGCGGACGATGCGCTGGATCTCGGGAAGGCTGCGGGCCAGGGAGAGCTCCTGCACGGCTCTGAGCAGGCGCGCCATCCCTCGCACGTAATCGGAATCGGCGGTGTCGGGAACCGGAGGGGACAACGGCACGGGGGGAGCGCTCATCCAGACCTCCGTGGGACACCGACCGCCGCTGCTCGACGATCCGACCCAGCAAATGTACACCGGAGTCAATCGCCAGGCAGGCGACAACGCGAGATTTCACCCAGCTATCGGTCCGCGGGTACCTCAGCCGGCGGGATGCCGCGCGTTGTCCGGTGCCGCGTCCACCAGGTCGTGCGACATCCCGTACCGCGCCCGCTGCTGCGCCATCACGATGGCATGGCCGGCCAGTGCTCGCCGGGTGCGGCGTTCGGTGAGGCCGGGGACCGCTGCGAGGAGCCGGTTGACCGTGCCGACGACGGGGCTCATCACGGCCGGCACATGCTTGAGCGCCGTGTCGGGCACCCCCAGCTTGGTCGCCGCGGTGTCACCGAGGAAGGCCCTGGTCAGACCGTTGACCAGGGTGACGGCCAGCGCGTGGCGGCGGGCACCGCCGACGGGGAGCAACTCGGCGATCTCGACGGCCAGGTAATCGTGGGTGAGGGCGCGGACGAAGTCGCGGTCGCCGTCGTCGGGGTCGGTCGCGGTGAGCGCGTACAGCTCCTCGATGCGGATGTGATCGGCTTCGCTGCCCGGGTTGAGGGCGGGGCCGACGCCGTTGAGCAGGCCGACGTAGCGCCAGAAATGGTAGATGTCGGCGAGTTCGTCCGTGGTGTAGCGCACCCCGAGTTTGTGCATGGCTGCGAGCGCCACGTGCCCGAACTCCGCAATCGTGAATGCCATGAAACTCTGCGGGATCGGCGCACCCCACAACGCGCTGTCCCAGTCGCCGCTGTCCCAGAGGTGACGGCGCACGAAGGCGTGGATCATGCGCACCCGCAGCGTCGTGGCGAAGCCGGCACCGCCGCGCCGCAACCCGCCCGGGGTGAGGATGGTCTCCATCCACGAGCCCACCTCCAGCGAGCGCACCGCTGCCTGACTGGTGTAACGCCCGGTCATCACCAGCGGCATGCCCGCCGTGGAGTTCATCGCCCCCGCCGTCAACGACGCCGCCCCGAGCACGATGCCGTAGGACGCCATGTGCCGCACGAGATGACCGGCCGCGCGGTCCAGTCGGGCATGGTCCAGCCATGCGGGTTCGGTGTCGACCTCGGCGAAGAAGTCGCGCAGCGAGGCCGGTGCGTCGGGAACGGCATCGATGCCGTCGGCGATCGCGGTGCGGAACATGGCCATCCCGGCGCCCGGCGGTAGGGCGCCGAAGTCGGCGGCCACCGCGTCGGCGAGGGGGTCGGCGACGTCGACGCCCGCCACCCAGTCGCGCCCGAACGCGCCGTACCGGCGGACCGCCACGTCTGCCTTCGGGACCGAAGTCTTCGCATGGGTCATGACTCCATGCAAACATGAGAAAGACTCACTTACTATTCACGTTTGCGAGGATGCCGATGTCGTCACGGGCGCGGACCCGGCCGCAGCAGCAGCGCGCCCGGGAGATGAGACGCCGGCTGCTCGACAGCGCGCTGCGACTCGTTGCTCGCAAGGGAGCGGCAGCAGTGACGACGCAGGCCGTCGCCGACACCGCACACGTCAGTATCGGCACTGTGTATCGGTACTTTCCGGACCGGGCGGCACTCCTTGCCGAACTCGTCGACGAAGCCGCGCGGGACATCTCGTTCGAACTGGTCCGCGGAGTCGGCGAGGCGCTGGATCTCGACGTCTCCACGGCGGCTCTGATCGTCGTCGAGACGCTCACCGCCGCCTACGAGAAACATGCCGCGATCCTGCAGGCCGCGTTGACATCCTCATCTTTCGACGTGCCCCCGTACCTCAACCACACCGCCATGGACGAGATCGAGCGCAGCCTGCTCCCACTGGGAAGCGCCATCCCCGGAAGGGCGCGGCCGGACCTCTCCGCGGAGGAATTGCGCGATCTCGTGTTCGTGACCATGGGGGTCACGTCCAGTGCCTGCCTGCGCATCGCGTTGCTGCGCCCGCCCGACTCGGATCGCGACGCGATGGTCGCTCTGACGGCCCGGATGCTCGTCGCGGCACTCACACCGCCATGACTAGACCGTTCGCCACGGGGTACTGAGGCGGTCATGAGTGACACCGCCTTGCTCGTGGTCGACATGTTCAACACCTACGACCACCCCGACGCAGAAAAGCTGGCCGACAGTGTCGTCGACATCGTCGATCCCGTGGCGGACCTGATCGCCCGCAGCGCCGAGCGCGAGGACGTCGCGGTCATCTACGTCAACGACAACTACGGAGACTTCGCCGCACAACCCTCGGACATCGTGCAGGCCGCGCTCGACGGCGCCCGTCCTGAACTCGTCCGGCCGGTCGCGCCGGGGCCCGACACCCGCTTTCTCACCAAGGTGCGGCACAGCGCGTTCTATGCGACCTCGCTGGACTACCTGCTCACCCGCCTGGGCTCGAAGCGCATTGTCCTGACCGGCCAGGTCACCGAGCAGTGCATCCTCTACACCGCCCTGGACGGCTACGTCCGCCACTACGAGGTCGTGGTTCCGCCGGATGCGGTGGCGCACATCGATGCTGGGCTCGGGAAGGCGGCGTTGGAGATGATGGAGCGCAACATGAAAGCGGAGCTGTCGGCCTCCACGGACTGTCTGCCCTGAGGACGCCGGGTGGCCGGATCCGAGCTGGATGTGGCCATTTTGGCGGGGTGCCGTCAGGTGGAGCTGTTGTAGCCTCACGCCATGGATGTACTACGTTCAGTAGTTGTTCTGCTGCACATCACCGGTTTCGCGATCACCTTCGGGGCGTGGGTGGCCGAAGCCGTCGCCGGGCGCTTCCGGACGACACGACTGATGGACTACGGCCTGTTGCTGTCGCTGGTCACCGGTCTCACGCTCGCCGCGCCGTGGCCTGCGGGAATAGTGGTGAACTATCCGAAGATCGGCGTCAAACTCGTGATCCTCGTCATCCTCGGCGGAATTCTGGGAATGGGAAACGCGCGCCAGCGCCGCACGGGGGAGCCCGTGCCGCGTCCGATGTTCTTCGCCGCCGGGGCGCTGGCGTTCGGCGCCGCCGGCGTCGCTGTGGTGTGGTGACCGGCCCTATTGCTCTCCGAGGCCCATCAATTCGGTGACGTGGTGGTCGCGCCCCGCGGTGTAGCCGCCGTCCACGGCGATCGCCTGCCCGCTGACGAAGCTCGCGTCCGCCGACACGAGGAACGCCGCCACGGCCGCCACCTCCTCGGGGCGGCCGAACCGCCGGAGCTTGTGTTCGTGACGGAGTTCGTCGCGGGGACCCGCCATCCCCTCAAGTCCCATCACCGAGTCGAACAACGGCGTCTCGATGAAACCCGGGCAGATAGCGTTGGCGCGAATGCCGCTGGGGCCGTAGTCGATCGCCGCATTCTTGGTCAGTAACACCACACCGCCCTTGGACGCGTTGTAGGCGCTGCCGCCCGCGGTGCCCTCGATACCCTCGACGCTCGACAGCGTGACGATCGCGCCGCGTTCGCCGTCGACACGATCCTGGGTCGTCATCTGCGACAGTGCCGCCCGCATCACGACGAAGGTGCCCTTCAGGTTGATGTCGACGACGCGATCCCATTCGTCGTCGGGCAGCAGGTGGATGGGGCCGCCACCGCCCACCCCGGCCGAGTGGACGACGCCGTCGAGTCGGCCCACACGATCGACCACCGCGGCGATGGCCCGGTCGATCGCGGCGGCGTCGAGCACATCGCCGGTGACGTACCGGAAGGCGTCTCCGAGGCCGGCCGGGCCGTCGTCGGCCAGGTCGACACCGACGACCGCAGCGCCTTCGTCGAGAAGTCTGCGCGTCGTGGCCAGTCCGATGCCTGACGCCGCGCCGGTGACCAGAACGCCCCTGCCTGCAAGCCCTTTGAGCATCGGCACAGTATTGCCCACGGTGTGCCGCGATGGCCCCTTGATCGAAAAGTCGCTCTCGCCGGCCGCGAGCGCGCGCAGAGGCTCGCGACACGCCGCGCCGCAGCGTGCAGACACGCGCGCTCGCGGTGCCGATGTGGGGAATCGTGACCATCCATCGGGCGGCGTCTGTATGGTGTGCTCCGGGCCACCTCCGAGCGGGAGTGGACGCCCCGTCCCGATCGCGGCGACAGCGACTTCACAAGCGTTCTCACACAGGAGGTTTCATGACAGGACGGTTGGCAGGCAAGGTGGCGCTCATCAGCGGGGCCGCCAGGGGTATGGGGGCGGCGCATGCGCAGGCGATGGTCTCCCACGGCGCCTCGGTGGTGTGTGGCGACATCCTCGACGCCGAGGGGGAGGTGGTGGCCAAGGACCTCGGAGACGCCGCCCGCTACGTCCGCCTCGACGTCACGAAACCGGAGGACTGGGACGCCGCCGTGGCCACGGCGCGAACCGACTTCGGCGGGGTGGACATCCTGGTCAACAACGCCGGCATCCTGAACATCGGAACCATCGAGGACTACGACCTCGCCGAGTGGCAGCGCATCCTCGACATCAACCTCACCGGTGTCTTCCTCGGAATCCGTGCGGTCGCCCCGACGATGAAAGCCGCGGGCCGTGGGTCGATCATCAACATCTCCTCGATCGAGGGGATGGCGGGCACCGTGGCCTGTCACGGCTACACCGCCACCAAGTTCGCTGTCCGCGGGTTGACCAAGTCGGCCGCCCTTGAGTTGGGGCCGTTCGGCATTCGGGTGAACTCCGTGCACCCCGGCCTGGTGAAGACCCCGATGGCCGACTGGGTCCCCGAGGACATCTTCCAGTCGGCGCTGGGCCGCATCGCCCAACCCCACGAAGTCAGCAATCTCGTGGTCTACCTGGCGGGCGACGAGTCGAGCTACTCGACGGGCGCGGAGTTCGTCGTCGACGGAGGAACCCTCGCCGGCCTGGCACACAAGGACTTCTCGGCCGTCGACGTCGGCCAGCAGCCCGACTGGATCACCTAGAGGCGATCGGCCCCGGCCTGGTCCATCCGCCGGCCGAGTTCGGCCCGTGAGCTGATGCCGAGCTTGCGGTAGATCTTCGTCAGGTTGTGCTCGACGGTCTTGCTGCTGATGAACATCGCCGACGCGATGTCCTTGTTCGTCGCGCCGGAGGCCGCCATCTCGGCGACCCTCTGCTCCGACGGTGTCAGCTGACTGACGCCGTCGGACGGGGCGACGACGGCGCGCGCCAGCTCGTTCTTGGCGCGAGCCGCCCACAGCGGGGTGCCGAGCCGTTCGAACGTCTGCATGGCCTCGGTCAGATTCGTTGCCGCGGTGGTCTTCTGGCGGAGCCGACGCTGCAACTGGCCCAGCAGCAGCTGCGTGCGGGCGCGTTCGAACGGCATCGGCAGCAGTTCGTGCTCGGCCATCGCGCGGTGCGCTGTCTGCTCGGCGGTCGCGACATCGCCGCGCGCGGCGAGCAGCATGGCCCGGCAGCGCGCGCCGACCGCTTTCATCCACCGGCGGTCGTGCTCGAGACCGTTGTGTTCCAGCAGCCCCGTGAGGTGCTCGGCATCCGCGAGCTCGCCGACGCCGACCATCGCCTCGATCGCATCGGGCAGATGCCACCCGTACATCAGCTCGGTCGACGGGGCGCGCCCACTCGTGAGGAACGAATCATCCAGCGCGTCAAGGGCTTCGCGGTGGTTACCCAGTGATTCCTCGAGGAAGCACAGCGTCATGCCCGGCCAGTCGGCGATGTGCGAGGTCTGACGGTTCTCGATGGCGGCGAGGACCCAGCGGGCGTCGGCGCGGGCATCGTCCACCCGGCCGGCGTAGGCGGCCATCGCCCCGCGCACCGTCATCGGGATGATCAGGACGTCGTCGCCGCCGAGTTGTTCCGCGCGTTCCACGGCCTCGGCGGCCTCGGCCTGCGCCTCGGCGAGCTCGCCGCGCCACATGTGGTTGATGGCGAGAAATCCCGCGATCGCCATCATGTCGCTTTCGGCGCCCCGCTCGAGGCAGACCGTGCGCAACGCGGTCAGCTCACGGTGTGCCTGCTCGAGGCGGCCCGTCCACGACATCGCCAGGGCGTGGACGAACGGGGCACGGAAGATGATCGGTACGTCGAATCCGCTGTCATAGAGCTTCAGTGCCCGCGTGAGCGCCTCGTCGTCCAGGCCGTGACCGCACTGGAAACCGACGTGCACCGACCACGCCAGCGCGGCGCTGGTCACCGCGGGCACCCCGAGCTCCTCGGCGAGCTTGACGGCATCACGCGCATGCCGGCGCGCGTCGTCGAGCTCGCCGGCGTTGTTCAGCGCGAACGACAGTCGCAGCAGCACCTGGACGTGCACCGCCACGTTGCCGGCGGCGTCGTCGAGAGCGGTACGCAACAGTTCGACCGCTTCACTGTGCTCGTTCTCGTACATTCGCACCGTGGCGAGCAGGCTCGCGGCCAGCGCGCGCAGCATCGGGGGCTCGATCGAGTCGATCCTCCCGAGAACCGTGCCTGCCTTCGAGGTGTTGCCCGCCAGGAAGTGGTTCTCCGCGGCCTTCATGCGCCGCATCGGATTGTCCCCGCCCAGGCCGATCGCGAGATCCATCAGCTCGGCCGCCGCGGCCGGGGCGCCGCGGGAGCGCGCCGAGTCGGCGGCCTGGTCGAGGGCAGCGAAGATCTCGTCGTCTCCGCTGGCCGACGCCAGGGCCAGGTGCCGGGCCCGCAGTTCGGGCTGCGATTCGAGGCCGCTCATCCGGCGGTGCATCGCACGTCGGGCTGTCGGGCCGGCGTCGGTGTAGACGCCGCTGGCCAGCAGTGGATGGGTGAACCGGACGCGGTGTCCCTCCAGCGCGACGATGCCGGCCGCCTCGGCGCCCTCCAGCCGTTCGGTGACCTCTGCGGCGGTTGCTTCGTAGGCGCGGGCGAGCAGTTCCACGGTCGGGTCCGACACGCAGGCCACGCCGAGCAGCAGTTCGCGGGTCTGGTCGTCGAGCAGTCCGATCCGGCGCCGCACCACATCGGTGAGTGTGGCCGGGAGCGGGACCTCGCCCCCGGCCGGACCGTCCCCGACGGCCTGCGCCAGCTCCAGGGCGAAAAACGGGTTGCCGCCGGAGATCTCGGCGATGCGCAACACCGACGGACGGGTGAGCTTGCGACCCAGACGTTCGGTGATCAAGGTGTGCAGCTGCGCGGAGCTCATCGGCGGGACGCTGATCCTGTCCAGGCCGTCGGGACGCTCCAGCTTGAGCCAGCCCGCCGTCACGCCCTCGCCCGGGGCGCACCGCTCGGTCACCAGGATCCCGAACGGCCCACGCAGGCGACGCACCGCGAATTCGATCGCCGCGCGGCTCGAGCTGTCCAGCCATTGCGCGTCGTCGATTGCGATCAGCACCGGTGAATCCGCGGCCAGCGCGTGCAGCACCGCGACGAAGCCGGCGGCGACCACCCGCTGATCGGTCGGGGGACCGTCGGCGCCTGCCCGCAGCAACACCCGGTCCAGCGCAAGACGTTGCAGCGCAGGCAAGGTGGCGAAATGCTCCTCGCCGACCTCGGCGAGCAGGTCGGCCAGCGCCGCGAACGCCATGACCGATTCGGCCTGGCCGACACGGGCGGTCAGCACCCGGAAGCCGTGGTCGGCGGCCTGCCGCAGCTGTGTCAGCCACAGCGTGGTCTTGCCGATCCCGGCTTCCCCCTCGATGATCAGGGCGGTCGGTTTCGACGCCGCGGCAGCCAGGAATCCAGCAACCTGTGGACCGTCGGCTGCTCCCTGGCTAGCGCTGGACATGGCGTTCATCATCGCAGCGGGCAAAGGGTTGTGCACCCGAATCGCCGACCGGGTTTCCGGTCAGCGGATCGCGACGACGACTTTGCCCCGCGCCGAGCGGTCTTCCAGCGACGCGATCGCCTCACCGGCGCGTTCCAGCGGATACACGACAGGGTCTGGCGCGGGGACGGCGCCCGAGGCCAGCAGAGGCTCCAGCTCGGCCCACTGCTCCTGGAGATAGCCCGGGTGCGTCATCGTCCATGCGCCCCAGCCGACCCCGACGGTGTCGACGTTGTTGAGCAGCAACCGGTTCACCTTCACCGTGGGGATCTCGCCGCCGGTGAAGCCGACGACCAGCAGCCGACCGCCCGGCGCCAGGGAGCGCAGCGAGTCGGTGAACCGGTCGCCGCCGACGGGGTCGAGCACGATGTCCACGCCGCGTCCACCGGTCAGTTCCTTCACCGCATCCTTGAAGCCCTCGGCGAGCACCACGTCCGTGGCGCCGGCCGCGCGCGCCACCTCGCCCTTCTCCTCGGTGCTGACGACCGCGATCGTTCGTGCGGCGCCCAGCGCCGGCGCGATCCGCAGCGTGGAGGTGCCGATGCCGCCGGCGGCACCGTGCACCAGCACGGTCTCGCCGTCGGCGAGCCGACCGCGGGTACGTAACGCGAACTGGACGGTCAGATCGTTGAACAGCACCCCGGCGCCCGCTTCGAACGACAGCGCGTCCGGCAGGGTGAAGACCCGTTCCGGCTGCAGCGCAACCACTTCGGCCATGGCGCCGCACAGCATCGTCAGTCCGACGACGCGGTCGCCCGGCTGCACGTGCGCATCCGAGGGTGCGCTGCGCACCACCCCCGCGACCTCGGCTCCTGGCGTGTACGGCATCTCGGGTTTGTACTGGTAGAGCCCGCGGGACTGCAGGGCGTCGGGAAACGCGACCCCCGCGGCGTGGACGTCGACGACCACCAGGCCGGCGTCCGCGGCGGGCTCGTCGATCTCGACGAGCTTCGCAGCCTGGGGTCCTTCGAGCTCGGCTATCTGGATCGCGCGCATGGGGGCCCTCGCTTCGTCGTCGCAGTGGTCGTCGGTCCATTTAACTCACCCGCGCATCGGCGGGGCACCGGCGGTGCCCCGCGGGTACAGTCACGTACCCGGCAACGACGCCGAACACGAGGAGCGCGCATGGCACGGAGCAGTACCCGACCCCGGCGCGGGGGATTCGCCGCAGCGCAGGCGCTGCCCCAGGGGCGAGTCGTCGACGTGCGGTCCGAGGACGGTGTGCGGCTGCACACCGAGGTGTTCGGTCCCGAGCACGGCTATCCGATCGTGCTCGCGCACGGAATCACCTGTGCGATTCGCGTATGGGCCTACCAGATCGCCGATCTCGCACAGGATTACCGGGTCATCGCGTTCGATCACCGCGGGCACGGCCGCAGCGGGGTTCCGCCCCGGCGGGGTGGGTACAGCCTCGACCATCTGGCGGCCGACCTCGACGCGGTTCTCGAGGCGACCCTGGCGCCGGGGGAGCGGGCGGTGATCGCCGGGCATTCCATGGGTGGCATCGCGATCTCCTCGTGGTCGGAGCGGATGCCCCACCGGGTGGCCCAGCGTGCCGATGCCGTCGCCTTGATCAACACGACGACCGGCGACCTGCTGCGCAACGTCAATCTGCTGCCGGTACCGGCACGCTTCGCCGACGCCAGGGTGCGGGCGGCGGGCGGAGTGCTGCGCACCTTCGGGGCCGCCCCGCTGATCCGGGCCGCCGACCGGCCGAGCCGCCGGTTCGTCTCGACCATCGCCGTCGGCCGCGACGCCGACCCCGCGGTCGCGGACTTCGTCTTCGAACTGTTCAACGGCACCCCGGCGGCCGGCCGGGGCGGCTGGGCGCGGGTGCTGGTCGACCATCTCGGTCCCCGGCACATCGCGTTGAAGAACCTCACCGTGCCGACGTTGGTGATCGGCAGCACCAGGGACCGGCTCCTGCCCATCGTGTCGTCACGCCGCATCGCCGCGACCGCGCCGAACCTGGCGCGTTTCGTCGAACTGGCCGGCGGACACTGCGCCATCCTGGAGCGGCCCGACGAGGTCAACGAGCAGCTGCGGTGGCTGGTCGGGTCGGTCACCGACCGTCAGGAGCCCCGCGTCAGCTCCTGATCCACCTCGTCGGCGACCCCGATGCCCGAGCGCACGGCCCCGTCGAGGAATCCCGTCCACCGGTCCGAGGTCTCGGTGCCCGCCCAGAAGATCCCGTCGACGGGTGCCCGCAGCCATCGGCCGTGCGCGGTCCAGGAACCTGGAGGCACGGCAGCGGTGGGGCCTCCCGGTGCGAAAGTCTCTGCACCCCAACAATGGTCGACGTAGTCCAGAGGTGACGCGGCGTCGTCGCCGAACAGCGCCGAGAACCCGGCCAGTGCGACCTCGCGTCGCTGATCGGCAGGCAACGGGTCGAACGTGCGGGCGTCGGTGAACCCGAGCAGGACGCCGGGACCGTCAGCGTCATCGTCACCGTGGGCGGGGCTGACGTCGAAAGTGATGAACACCGGACCCTCGTCGGACAGTGCCTCACCCGAGTACCCCTGCGTCCGCCAGAACGGCGTCGGATAGGCGGCGTAAGCCTTGCTGAGGTGCCCCTGGGGCCAGTGCCGGCTCAGCTCGCCGTAACCGGTGGGCAGGGCCGGGTCGAATTCGATGTCGGCGCGATGCTGCGGCGCGACGGCCACGACGACGGCGTCCGCATGGTGCTCGGACTGCCCCGCGGTGACGGTCAGCGTGCGATCGGGACGGCGGCTGATGCGCCGTACCGGGGCGCCCAGGATCACGCGCTCACCCAGCTCGGTGGCCATTGCCGTCGCGATCTGCTGCGTACCGGCCAGGAAGCGGTCCTGCTGCGCGCCGCCCTCGACGTCGAGCATGTGGCTGAGACCGCCGGCGGACTTCACGTAGCGCACCGCGTGCAGCATGGACACCGCGTCGGGCTCGGCGCCCCAGGTCACTCTCGCCATGATGGCCATGAGGTCGCGGGTCGAAGCCCCCGCATGCACCGAACGCAGCCAGTCGTCCAGGGAGACGGCGTCGAGCTGATCGGCGATCGGCGAGGTCCAGGGCTTGTCGACCGGAACCTTCCGGCAGACGCGGTCGAACCGCCACTGGATCCGGGACACGTCGACCAACTCGAGGACGGACAGCCGCGGGATGGTGCTGCGATAGGACCGCACACGGCCACGCCACCGGATCAGGTTCTTGCCCCGTCCGTACGTCGGCACCGTCTCCAGACCCAGCTCGGCGGCCAGTGCGAGGACCGCGTCCTGGGTGGGCCCCACGAACGTCGCTCCGAAGTCGACCGCGACGCCGCCGACGAAGCCGGTGAAGGAGCGGCCCCCGACGCGGTCCCGGCCCTCCACGACCAGCACGTCGTGGCCACGGCGGGTCAGTTCGCGCGCCGCCGTCAGTCCCGCGAATCCCGCACCCACCACCACGACGTCGGCCATAGGGCCCATCTTGTCCGCAACGGCTCGATCCGGCGCGCAAAACGACATGGCCGTCGCTCGGGCGCGCCCGGCTCGCGGGAATCCGATGGCCCGGATCGTCGACGTACCGGCCGCCTGAGTCCTAGGGTGGTACGGGACCGGACCAAAGGAGGTTGCGGGTGCAGAACCACCACATCGACGGGGAATTCTCCGACGTCCTGATCATCGGCGCAGGCATCTCGGGTATCGGGGCCGCCTACCGGATCCAGGAGCGGAACCCTCAGCTGACCTACACGATCCTGGAGCGGCGATCACGGATCGGGGGCACGTGGGATCTGTTCCGCTACCCGGGTATCCGCTCGGACAGCGACATCTTCACGCTGTCGTTCCCCTGGGAGCCGTGGGACCGTCAGGAGAACGTCGCCGACGGCCAGTACATCCGTGAGTACCTGGCCAAGACCGCGCGCAAGCACGGCTTCGACGAGCACATGCACTTCGAGACGCAGGTGAGCTCGGCCGAATGGGACTCGGCCACCGACACGTGGACGGTCCACGCCGAACGGGAGGGTGTGCCGAAGACCTACCGTGCCCGCTTCGTGTTCTTCGGGACGGGTTACTACAACTACGACGAGCCCTACCGGCCCGACATCCGCGGCATCGAGTCGTTCGGCGGAGATGTCGTGCATCCGCAGTTCTGGCCCGAGCAGCTCGACTACTCGGATAAACGTGTGGTGGTCATCGGCAGTGGCGCGACGGCGATCAGCCTCATCCCGGCGCTCGCCCAGAAGGCGGCGCACGTCACCATGCTGCAGCGCTCACCGACCTACATGATGTCGATGGCGCGCATCGACCCGATGGTGGACTTCATCCGGAAGATCCTGCCGCGCAGGTTGTCCCACTCGGTGGTGCGGTTCCGCAACGCGATGTTCCACATCCTCACCTACTTCATGTTCCGCAAGGCCCCGAAGTTCGGTCGTAAGCTCATCCGCAGCCGCGCCAAAGCCGCTCTGCCGGCGGGCTACGCCGTCGACGTGCACTTCAAGCCGAGATACAACCCGTGGGATCAGCGCATGTGCCTGATCCTCGACGACGATCTGTACAGCCACATCAGCGACGGACGCGCCGAGGTGGTCACCGACCACATCGATCACATCGACGAGAAGGGCATCGTGCTGACCTCGGGTGGTCGCCTCGACGCCGATGTGATCGTGACCGCGACCGGATTGCAGCTGCAGGCGCTCGGCGGGATCCGCATCGTGGTCGACGGCGAGGAGATCAACCCCACCGATCGCTTCGTCTACAAGGAGTACCTGCTCGAAGACGTGCCGAACATGGCCTGGTGCATCGGCTACACCAATGCGTCGTGGACGCTGCGGGCCGACATGACCGCCAAGGCGGTCGCGAAGCTCCTGGCCTATATGGATTCTCACGGCTACACCCACGCTTTCCCGCATCTCGGCGATGTGCCGATCGCCGAGAAACCCACCTTCGATCTGGAATCGGGGTATATCAAGCGGGCGCCGCACGCGCTCCCGAAGTCCGGCACCCGCCGGCCGTGGAACGTGCGGCACAACTACGTGCTCGATGTCATCGACCACCGTTTCGACAGGATCGAGGAGTCGATGGTGTTCGGCCGGGTCTCGCCGAGAGTTGCTGTTGCAGAGGGTCAATCGGCCGAGAAGGAGCTGGAGCGCAACTTGGGCGCCTGAGCGCTAGGGTGCGACGGTGAGCCAGTCGGCGAAGCCCGACGGATCGTGGCGGCCCAGCGCGCCGTGCTCGAACAGGCCCCACCCCTCACGCTCGGCTCCGTCGGCGTCGCGGCACACCGCTCGTCCGACGTGGTCGATGACCCCGAATCCCGCCCGGGCGATGATCGCGGGATCGGTCATGTCGTAGGTCAGGCGCTCGGTGAAGTTCGCGCCCTTCCACATTCCGTGCAACCAGTCGGAGTCGCCGCCGTATCCGCCGCCCACGTGGATCGGCGCCGGCAGCTTGGACTCGACGTCGAACCGCAGGGGGCTGCCGTCGGCGGCGGTGGCGTCGATGGTCGCCCCGGTGGGGATCCGGGTGCCGGAGCGGTAGTGGATCCTGATCCGCGGCCAGCCGAGTTGCTCGACCCGGCCGTCCTTCCAGATCCGCGTGCAGTCGTTGAGTGTCCGGAATCCCTGCGGGTCCTCCTGGATGATGAGCACGATGCCGAAGTCGTCGAACGCCATCGGCACGTAGAGCCACCACATGCCTTCGAAGGGTGGGTCGTCCGGGCGCCCGGGCGGCTCGGCTTCGCCGACGGGCCTGATGCCCCAGGAGCGGTCGCGGGTGCCGATCCAGCGGTCAGGATCGACGTGGATGTCGGTGCCGTCGATGGACACAAGGCCGCTCCAGGTACCGGCCTGGGCGAAACGCTGGGCATCGAGAGTCACCCGGTTGCCGCGCCGCATGACGTGCGGTTGTTCCTGGACGACGTCGAACAGGCCCTCCCACGTGAGATCAGCGGCGATCCCCTCGGTGTCGTCGAGGACGATGCGCAGTTTCCGCAGCGGCTCTACGACCTCCACACGGTAATTCCCGACGTGTTGATTGAGCCTGTCCTGGTCGATCGCGTCGGACACATGCACGGCGGTCTGTGTGTCACCGCCGCCGCCGCCGAATCTGCCGCTCCCGCGGCGGGAGACGAGCAGGAACGCGTCCTTCACCCCGAGGTTCGGGTAGTAGCCGATGCCCGTAATGAGGAAGATGTCGCCGGTGCGGTCGTGGGCGTTGAAATAGGACCTGTCGTAGAAGTTGCGGTCCGAGGACCCGGGCCAGGCGATGGGTTGCGGCAGCTGGTGTACCGGGTACTCGTCCATCGGTCCGAGCATCAGTGCGCTTCTCCGATCAGTCTTTTGAGCAACGAGGCGTGGTAGAACAGGGTCTCGACGTCGTCGGGCTTCTCGATCTCGCCGAAGTGCACCCGTCGCGCGCCGGTGCGCATGAACACACAGCACCAGATGACGGCGGAATACACGTAGAACCAGGTGAGGTCGCCGATCTCGACGCCGGTGAGGTCGCGGTAGGTGGCGCGCACATCGTCCTCGCGCAGGAAGTGCGGCATACCCGGCAGCCCGGCAAGCTTCGTCAGTTCCTGAAAGACCATGTGCGCGAAGCTGATCCACGCGACATCGAACTCGCGAGGTCCGACGGTGGCCATCTCCCAGTCGAGGACGGCGACAGGGGAGAAGTCACGGTAGATGACATTGCCGATGCGTGAATCACCCCACACCAGAACGGGTTCGGCGGCTGCGACGTCGTCGGGGAACCGGTCCTGCAGCCACGTCAGAGCCCGCTCGACCAACGGTGAGGGGCCGATGTCGGGGACGCTGAACTCATACCATTCCTCGAGCCAGCCGAAATGACGGTGTAGCGCGGTCTGTCCCGGCGGGTCGACGTCCTGCAGGAAACCGAACACCTCGGGAGCGTCGGGGATCGAGTGCAGCGTGGCCAGGACCTCGACCGTGCGGTCCTGAAGTTGCCGCTGCTGGTCGGGCGAGGCATCGAAAAGCCAATTGCCGCCGAAGGTATACGGCATCACATCCGGCGGGACCGCGCCGTCGACGCGGTCCATCAGGAAGAACGGCCGGCCCAGCACCTCGCCGGTCTGTTCCAGCCAGCGCACCGGCGGCACCGCCACATCGGTCAACTCGCCCACCAGTCGCATCACCTCGTGCTGGTGGTCGAGGCGGTAGTGTTTGAACACGGGGATGTCCGCTTCGGCAGGCGCCACCCGCGCAACCCAGTTGTGCTCGACCAGGTTTCCGTCCTGCTGCCACCGTCCGCGCAACACGATCGTTTCGGAGGACATGCCGTTGGCGTCGATGCCGTTCTCGACCGTGACGTCCACAGGTGTGCCCGGTGCGATGTCCGGCAGCCGGCTGCCCAGCCACCGGGACAGCGCGGCAGGAACATTCGACAGGTCGCGACTGGAACGCTGGAGCCGATCGACGTTGCCGACCGCGGGTTCACTACTGGTCACAGAAATGGTCCTTCCCGCCGCGACGCGGTCCTGGCACGGCCCCAATACGATACCGTGGGTAGCGATATGAAAACAGACCCGTCACCGGGTGGCAAGACCCCGGGTGCAGGACGTCCCCGCGATCCGCGCATTGACGCTGCCATACTGCGGGCGACGGCGGATCTACTTGTCGAAATCGGCTATTCGAATGTGACGATGGCCGCGGTCGCGGAGCGCGCCGGCACCACGAAGACGGCGTTGTACCGGCGGTGGTCCAGCAAGGCCGAACTGGTGCACGAGGCGGCGTTCCCGGTGACGCCGACGGCGATCCAGACCCCGCCCGGCGACATCGCCGCGGATCTGCGGGCGATGATCGAGGCGGCGCGCGACGTGTTCCTGAGCCCTGTGGTGCGGGCCGCGCTGCCGGGGCTGATCGCCGACATGTCGGCCGACGCCGATCTGACCGGGCGGGTGGGGGCCCGGTTCGCCGATCTGTTCATCGCGGTGCGGACCCGTCTGCAGGATGCGGTGGACCGTGGCGAGGTGCGCGCCGGCGTGGATCCGGACCGGCTGGTGAGCCTCGTCGGCGGTGCGACCCTGCTGGCGCTGCTGCAGGCCCCCGATGTGCTGGCGGGCGCGTCGTGGGTGGACAGCACCACCGACATCCTGCTGCACGGCGTGGTGACCTGAGGAGGGGCGTGACGCCGACCTTGGAGCCCTTCCCGACCGACTGGCGCACCGCGCTGGTGCTGGTTCCGCATCCGGACGACCCCGAGTACGGCATCGGGGCGGCCGTGGCGGCGTGGACTGCGGCGGGGCGGACGGTGCGCTACGCGCTGGCGACGCGTGGTGAACGGGGGATCGAGGGAATGGCGCCCGAGGAGGCGGGCCCGCTCCGGGAGGGCGAGCAGCGCAGATCGGCGGCGATCGTCGGTGTCGACGACGTCGAGTTCTGGGATTTCCCCGACGGTTCGGTCCGGGACACGCCCGCGTTGCACGACAGGATCGCCACGGCGATCGCGGAAGCGGCGCCGGATGTCGTCGTCACGATCTACAGCGGCGACGAATGGGCGCCGGGGGAGCCGAACCAGACCGATCACATCGAGTTCGCGAAGGCCGTGGCGAAAGCCTATGACACACTGGCCGATCCGCCGCGCTGGCTGTTCGAGAACGGTTCGGGCGCCACGCACGGCCAGCCCGTCGACGGCCATATCGAGGCGGCGGTGGCGTCCCTCGCAGCGCACGAGGTGTATCTGCGGGTGCTCGACCCGGACACCCCGGTGATCGACCAGGCGCGCACGCAGGTCGCGCAGACCACGCAGCCGCACCCGTCCTTCGGCGGCCGCCCGACGGTGCAATTCATCCAGCGCCGCCCGTAGTCACGCGCCGACGCCCTGATCCTCCGCACCGCGAGCGCGCGTGTCTGCTCGCGACACAACGTTCAGCTGTGGCCTTTTGCGCGCGTTCGCGGCGTGTGAGCGCGCGCAGGATGCCGGGTTGCGCGGCGTGGCGGCGTGCAGACACGCGCGCTCGCGGTGCAAGTGGCCCTCGGTCCGGGTCAGCTGGGGTCGATCTGCTCCCTGTTGCGCTGCGCGACCGCGCTGAACCGGTCGCCGAGCCCGTCGAAGTCCCGGTGCTGGGCGAACGCGATGGTCTCTTCGGCCGACAGCGCGGGATCGATCACCGCCGCGGCGCCGGTCGTGTAGATCTCCTTGAGGCCGCGCATGGTCGGCCGCGGGACGTCGGCGATCTGGCGAGCGAGCTCGACGGCACGCTCCAGCAGACGGCCGTGGGGCACCACTTCGGTGACCAGCCCGATCCGCTCGGCGCGGACAGCGTCGACCACCTCGCCGGTCATCGACAACCGCCGGGCCATCGCCGCTCCCACCAGCTGTGGCAGCCGCGCCGTCATCCCGCCGCCGGGCAGAATGCCGACCCGCGCGTGTGTGTCGGCGAAAACCGCGCGCTCCGAGGCGATCAGGAAGTCGCACCCCAGCGCCATCTCCAGCCCTCCGGTGAACGTCGCCCCGTTGATGGCCCCCACCACCGGGGTGCGCATCGCCGCCACCGCCGCAATGCAACTCTGCGACCGGAACTCCTCGAAGTACGAAAGCCCGTCCCGGGCAGCTTCTTTGAGGTCGACGCCGGCACAGAACGCCGGATCGGCACCGGTGAGAACGACCGCGCGGACCGACTCGTCGGCGTCGGCGTCGGTCAACGCCGCATAGGCCGCGCGGATCAGATCGCGGCTGAGTGCATTCCTGGCGGCGGGCCTGTTCAGCGTGATCATCCGCACGCCGTCGTGATCGGAGGTCAGTACGAGCATGGCTGCCTTGCTATCAGAAGAAGCGATCCGCCGAGTCGGCGAGGTCGAGCAGAGGTTGCGGCAGGGCCCCGAGGGCGAACGTCACGGCCGCGGTCACCGTGACGACGGCCGTCGTCAGGCCGCCGGGGACCACGACCGTCGGGGCATCCGCCGGCCGGTCGGTGAAGAACATCAGCACGATCACCCGGACGTAGAAGTAGGCGGCGATCGCGCTGGCGACGACACCGACGACCACCAGCGGGATCGCGCCGCCCTCACCGGCCGCCTTGAACACCGCGAACTTGCTGACGAACCCGCTCGTCAGCGGGATGCCTGCGAAGGCGAGAAGGAAGAGCGAGAACACGACACCCACCAATGGATACCGTCGGCCCAGTCCCGCCCAGCGGGCCATCGCGGTGTCCTCCTCGCCGTCGGCGTCGCGCACCAGGCCGACGATCGCGAACGCCCCGACCGTCGAAAAGCCGTACGCGAAAAGGTAGAACAGCGTCGAGGACAGGCCGGCCTCGTTGCCGGCGATCACGCCGGTCAGGATGAACCCGCTGTGGGCGACCGCGGAGTAGCCCAGCATGCGTTTGACGTCGTTCTGGGTGACGGCCGTGACGGTCCCGACGACCATCGTCAGGATCGCCACGGCCCACAACACGGGCCGCCAGTCGTCGCGCAACTCCGGCAGCGCGACGTAGAAGATGCGCAGCATCGCCCCGAACGCGGCGATCTTGGTCGCGGCCGCCATGAAGGCCGTGATCGGGGTCGGGGCGCCCTGATACACGTCCGGGATCCATGAATGGAACGGCACCGCACCGACCTTGAACAGGATCCCGACCGACAGCAGCGCGATGCCGAGCAGGGCGAGCGCCGGCCTGCCCTCCCCGGAGGCCACGGCGTCGGCGATGCCCTGCAGGGTCAGCGTGCCGGCGTAGCCGTACAGCATCGCGGCGCCGTAGAGGAAGAACGCCGACGAGAAGGCGCCCAGCAGAAAGTATTTCAGTGACGACTCCTGAGACAGCAACCGTCGCCGTCTCGCCAGGCCGCACAACAGGTACAGCGGCAGCGACAGGACTTCCAGTGCGATGAACATCGTCAGCAGGTCGTCGGCTGCGGGGAACAGCAGCATGCCGCCGACGGCGAACATCGTCAGTGGGAACACCTCGGTCTGAATGATTCCCGCTCGGGTGGCTGCCTTCTCGGCGACGCTTCCCGCGATGGCCGAGGCCTGGGGAGTGAACGCGTCCAGGCCGCGTTCGCCCTCGGGTCCGTCCGCCGCGGCGTGCTGGCGCTCACCGATGAGCAGGACGCCCAGCACCGCGACCAGCAGGATGGTGCCCTGCAGGAACAGCGCCGGCATGTCGATGGCCACCGCACCCATGACCGCGGTCACGCTCGCCCCCGCGTCGACCTCCCGCGCGACCAGCACGACAGCCACAAACGCGGCGACGAGAGCCACCAGGGACAGCGCCACCTGCGCGCCGTAGCGCCGGCGTCGCGGCAGGAACGCTTCGACGAGCACACCGAGCACGGCGGCGCCGAGCACGATGAGCATCGGTGAGATCAGGCCGTATTCGACCGTCGGCGTGGGGATGTTCATCTCGGGCCTTCCGCCGTCCGGGGTGCCGGGTCAGTCCGATCGATGGTCGTCAGGGTGTGGGTGACGGCAGGGTTGATCACGTCGAGGGCGGGTTTGGGATAGATACCCAGAACCAGCAGCAGGGCGATCAGGGGCACGACCACGACGAGTTCGCGCGGCACCAGATCGCCGAATCTGCGGTCACCGTCTGCCAACCCGGCGGCGACCGGGCCTGTCATCATCCGCTGGCACATCCACAGGATGTAGACCGCGGACAGGACCAGCGCGCCGGCCGCCAGTACGGCGAGCACCGGGTAGCGGGTGAAAGTGCCGATGAGAACCAGGAATTCACTGATGAACGGCGCCAGTCCGGGCAGCGACAGGGTGGCCAGGCCGGCGACAAGGAATGTGCCGGCGAGGACGGGTGCCACCTTCTGCACCCCGCCGTACGCGCTGATGAGCCGGGAACCGCGCCGCGACACCAGGAACCCTGCGATGAGGAACAGTGCGGCCGTGGAGATGCCGTGGTTGACCATGTAGAGGGTCGATCCGGACTGGCCCTGCGTGGTCATCACGAAGATGCCCAGGATGATGAAGCCGAAGTGGGAGATCGAGGTATAGGCGATCAAGCGCATGACGTCGGTCTGGCCGATGGCGACGACGGCGCCGTAGATGATGCCGATGACGGCCAGGGTGATGATCGCGGGGCCGAACCATTGCGCTGAATCGGGGAACAGCGGCAGGCAGTAGCGGATCATGCCGAACGTACCGACCTTGTCCATGATCGCCATCATCAGCACTGCGCTGGCGGGGGTGGCCTCGACCGCCGAATCGGGTAGCCAGCGGTGCAGCGGCCACAGCGGGGCCTTGACCGCGAAGGCGAACATGAACCCACCGAACAGCAGGTGCATCACCGCGGGGTTGAGGACGAACTCGCCGCCGGCGACCGCGGCGACGATGGCGCGGAAGTCGAAAGTGCCCGCATCGAACGCGTCGCTGGTGGCCGTCGCGACGTAGAGCCCCACGACCGCGGCGAGCATGATGAGTCCGCCGACGAGGTTGTACAGCAGGAACTTCACCGCGGCCCGGCTGCGGTCCTGACCACCGAAACCGCCGATGAGGAAGTACATCGGGATCAGCATGGCCTCGAAGAACACGTAGAACAGCAGGATGTCCAGGGATACCAGCGAGATGAGCACCATGCCCTCGACGGCCAGGGTCAGCGCCAGGTAGATGTGCACCGACCGACCGCCCCAGCTCAGCTGATCGCGGGCGTCGTTCCAGCCGGCGATGATGAGCAGCGGCAGCAGCACCGCGGTCAGCACCACCAGTGCCAAGGCGATACCGTCGATGCCGAGGATGTAACCGGTGCCGAAAGATGGAATCCACCGGTAGTTCTCGACGAATTGGTACTGCTCGCCGGCGGGATCGAACTCGACGGCGACGACGACCGCGACGGCCAGCACCGCCAGCGACACCGCCAGCGCGGCCCACTTGGCTACGCCTCGGGCCGCGGCGGGCAGCACCAGGACCACGGCCGCGCCCACCATCGGCAGGGCCCACAGCACGGTCAGCAGCGGCAGCGACGTCACCACAGGTTCACCGCCAGGATCATCGCGACGACCACGGTCGCGCCGGCCAGCATCGACAGCGCGTACGAGCGCGCGAACCCGGTCTGCAGCCCGCGCAACCGATCCGAGAACCGCGAGACGCCCGCGGCCAGGCCCGAAGCCGCGCCGTCGACCGCCTCGTCGTCCAGTTCGACGAGCCCGCGGGTGAAGGACAGCCCGGGACGCATGAGCACCCTTTCGTTGAACGCATCGCCGTAGAGATCCCGGCGTGCGGCGACGGTCAGGGCCGATCCGGCCGGGACGTCGGACGGGACGGCGCGGGTGCCGTACATGCGGTAGGCGACGGCGATGCCGACCGCAACCACCGACAGCACGATCACCGTCACGACCCAGACGGGCAGCACATGGTGGATCTCGTGGGCACCGACGACCGGTTCGAGCCAGTGCTCCAGGGTGCCCCCGACGGCCAGCGCGCCACCGGCGGTGACCGAACCGATCGCAAGGATGATCATCGGCACCGTCATCACCGCGGGCGCCTCATGAGGATGGGGTGCGCCGTGCCCGTCGCCGCTCGCCGCGGAGGCCCAGCGCTTCTCGCCGAAGAAGGTCATCAACATCACCCGGGTCATGTAGAAGGCGGTGATGCCCGCGCCGAGAATCGTTGCCCCGCCGAGGATCACGCCTTTGACACCGCCCGCGCCGAGCGCCACCTCGATGATGCCGTCCTTGGAGAAGAAGCCCGCCAGCGGCGGAATGCCGATGATCGCGAGGTAACCGAGACCGAACGTGACGAAAGTGATCGGCAGGGCGGTCCGCAGCCCGCCGTAGCGGCGCATGTCCACCTCGTCGTCCATGGCGTGCATCACCGAGCCGGCGCCGAGGAACAGGCCCGCCTTGAAGAAGCCGTGCGTCAGAAGGTGCATGATCGCGAACGCGTATCCCGCGGGGCCGAGACCGGCCGCCAGGACCATGTAACCGATCTGGCTCATGGTGGACGCGGCGAGCGCCTTCTTGATGTCGTCCTTCGCGCAGCCGATCACCGCACCGAAGAGCAGCGTCACCGCACCGACCACCACGACCGCGGTCTGTGCGTGCGGGGCCAGGTCGAACACGGGCCCCGAACGCACGATGAGGTAGACGCCCGCGGTCACCATCGTCGCCGCGTGGATCAGGGCCGACACCGGGGTCGGTCCCTCCATCGCATCCCCGAGCCAGGATTGCAGCGGCACCTGGGCGGATTTCCCGCATGCCGCCAGCAACAACATCAACCCGAGGGCGGTGAGCGTCCCCTCGCCGAGTTGCGGCGCGGCCTCGAACACCTCGGAGAACGACACGGCGCCGACCGCGGTGAACATGATCATCAGGGCGACGGCCAACCCGATGTCACCGACGCGGTTGACGACGAACGCCTTCTTGGCTGCGGTGGCCGCCGACGGCTTGTGCGACCAGAAGCCGATCAGCAGATACGACGCGAGACCCACGCCCTCCCAGCCCATGTAGAGGCCGAGGTAGTTGTCGGCGAGGACCAGCAGCAGCATCGCAGCCAGAAACAGGTTCAGGTAGGCGAAGAATCGCCGGCGGCCGGCGTCCTCCTTCATGTACCCGATCGAATAGATGTGGATCAGCGAACCGACGCCGGTGATCAACAGCACGAAGCACATCGACAGCTGGTCGAGCTGCAGGCCGAAGTCGACGCTCAGCCCGCCGACGGGCACCCAGCTGAACAACGTCTCGTGGACGGCGCGGTCTTCGCCGTGGCGGCCCAGCATGGCGGCGAACAGCGCTGCCGCACAGGCGAAGGAGGCCAGCGACGCGACCGTGCCGAGCAGGTGGCCCCACCTGTCCGATCGCCGGCCGGACAGCAGAAGGACGGCCGCACCGGCAAGCGGGAGCGCGATGAGAAGCCACACGGGTAGCGTCATGGGGTCTCAGTGCCTCAGCAGGCTGGCCGCGTCGACGCTTGCGGAGCGCCGGGTCCGGAAAATCGTCATGATGATCGCCAGCCCGATGACGACCTCGCACGCCGCGACCACCATCGTGAAGAACGCGACCACCTGGCCGTCGAGGTGACCGTGCATCCGCGAGAACGCGACGAACGCGAGATTGGCCGCGTTGAGCATCAATTCGACGCACATGAACATGACGATCGCGTTGCGGCGCAGCAGCACTCCGGCAGCGCCGATGGTGAACAGCAGCGCGGACAGGTAGAGGTAGTTGTCGGGATTCATCAGCGGCCGCCGTCCCGGCCGGTGACATCGTCCTGGGTCGGCACCTCGCGCACCTGCAGGATCGCGCTGACCGACAACTCGGATCCGGAGCCGTCGGGCAGCCGGGCGGGAACGTCGACGGCGTTGTGCCGGGCGTAGACGCCGGGGTTCGGCAGCGTGGTCGGGTGACCGCCGGGAGCGAATCGTTCCACCGCCAGTTCGCGTTGGGTCTTGCGGCGCTCGAAGCGTTCCCGGTGCGCGAGGACCATGGCACCCAGCGCGGCGGTGATCAGCAGCGCACCGGTCAGCTCGAAGGCCCACAAATACCGCGTGAAGATCAGCGAGGCCAGTCCCTCCACATTGCCTCCGGCGTTGGCCTGGTCGAGCCCCACGAACCCGGCGACCGAGACGTTGCCGATCCCGGCGACCAGCAGGACGCCGAAGCCCACGCCGACCGCGATGGCGGCAACGCGTTGTCCCCGTAGCGTTTCCACCAGCGATTCCGACGAGTCGACGCCGATGAGCATCACGACGAACAGGAACAGCATCATGACCGCGCCGGTGTAGACGACGATCTGCACGACCCCGAGGAACGGCGCATCCTGGGCGATGTACAGAACGGCGAGCGCGATCATCGTCATCGCCAGCGAGATGGCCGAGTAGACGGCCTTCGGCGCCGCGACGACGCCGAGCGCACCCGCTACGGCCACCGCCGCCATCACCCAGAACAGGATCGTCTCGGTCACTGCGCGGCCTCGGAAGCCGAAGGCGCGATGGTGCCCAGGACATTGCCCCGGTAGTAGTCGTCGTCGGTGCACCCGGGTTGCATCGCATGCGGCGGAGCCTCCATCCCCGGCGCGAGCGGGGCGAGCAGCTTGTCCTTGCCGTAGATCAGGTCGGCGCGGTTGTCGTCGGCCATCTCGTAGTCGTTGGTCATCGTCAGCGCGCGCGTCGGGCACGCTTCGATGCACAACCCGCATCCAATGCACCTCAGGTAGTTGATCTGGTAGACGCGGCCGTAACGCTCACCGGGGGAGAAACGTTCGGCGTCGGTGTTGTCGGCCCCCTCCACGAAGATCGCATCCGCGGGGCACGCCCATGCGCACAGCTCGCACCCGATGCACTTCTCCAGACCGTCTGCGTAGCGGTTCAATTGGTGACGGCCGTGATAGCGCTTTGCGACGGGTCCCGGCTTCTCGGGGTACTCCTCGGTGACCGGCTTCTTGAACATCGAGCCGAACGTGACACCGAACCCGGCGACGGCGTCGAGGAATCTAGGCATCGGCATGCTCCTTCACCGGTATCGGTGGCACCGGGAAGGCGCCCTCGTCCGCCGGCGCTGCGGGCAGCGCCGGTTCCTTCCGAATCCTGCGGGCCCGCATCCTGCGCCATGCCGTCAGCACGGCGGCGAACAGCGCGACGACCGCCAACCCGATCGCCGCAGTCACCCAGGTCGGATAACCGCGGTCCTGCAGGGCGTGGGTGGTGGCGACGATCGCAATCCAACCGAGCGACACCGGGATGAGCAGCTTCCAGCCCAGCGCCATGAACTGGTCGTAGCGCATCCTGGGAAGTGTTGCGCGCAACCACATGAAGAAGAACAGGAACAGCCACACCTTGGCGGTGAACCACAGCAGCGGCCACCACCCGGTGTTGGCGCCGTCCCAGATGCTGATCGGCCACGGTGCGTGCCACCCGCCCAGGAACAGCGTGGTCGCCAACGCCGACACGGTCGTCATGTTCACGTATTCGGCCAGCATGAACATCGCGAATTTCAGCGACGAGTACTCGGTGTGGAAACCGCCGACGAGCTCGCCTTCGGCTTCGGGCAGATCGAAAGGCGCACGGTTGGTCTCGCCGACCATGGACGTCAGGTACACCAGGAACGACGGCAGCAGCAGGAACACATACCAGACGTCGTTCTGGGCGGCGACGATCCCCGACGTCGACATGGTGCCCGAGTACAGGAACACCGCGGCGAACGACAGCGCCATCGCGATCTCGTAGGAGACCACCTGTGCCGAGGACCGCAGCCCGCCCAGCAGCGGGTACACCGAGCCCGACGCCCAGCCCGCGAGCACGATGCCGTACACGCCGATGGAGGTGACGGCCAGGATGTAGAGCACTGCGACGGGCAGATCCGTGAGCTGCAGCGCGGTGCGGTGGCCGAGAATCGAGACCTCGCCGCCCAACGGGATGACGGCGAACGCCATGAACGCCGGGATCACCGAGATGACGGGCGCGGCGAGGTAGATCCACTTGTCCACCCCGGCCGGGATGAGTCCCTCCTTGAGCGCGAGTTTGACCCCGTCGGCCAGTGACTGGAGCAGCCCCCGCGGGCCGACCCGGTTCGGGCCGAACCGCAACTGCATGCGGCCCAGGATCTTGCGTTCGAGCAGGATCGCGGTGAGGACTGTCAGTACCAGGAAGCCGAAGATACCCAGCGCTTTGGCCAGGATCAGCCACCACGGATCGTGGCCGAACAGCGTCGGATCGGGATAGGTCACGGCCGCCCCCGTCCGATCGAGACCACGGCCCCGGCCGTCACGCCCAGCGTCCGGTGGACATGACTGCCCGGCGAGTTCAATGGCACCCACACCACACGGTCGTCCATGTCGGTGATCTCCGACGGCAGCGTGAGGGCCCCGTGCGGCGTGCTCACCGTCACCAGATCGCCCGTCACGACGCCGATTTCGATCGCTGTCGCCGCGGACAGCCGCAGTACCGGCGTCCTGGCCGTCCCGGCGAGGTACGGTTCGCCGTCCTGCAGCCGACCCGCATCGAGCAGCATCCGCCAACCGGCCAGGACCGCCTGACCGGCGTCGGGTGCTGCGGGCGAGGCCGGGACGGCGGGGGCCGCCGGACGCGCACCCGACCACAGCCCGAGGCGACCCCGCTCCTCGGCGGCCGCCGAGGCGCTCGGAAGGCCGAGGTCCACTCCGATCTCGTCGGCGATCATCGTCAGGACCCGCAGATCGCTGACCGCATTGGTCTGCAGTGCCGGCTCGAAGGGACGTGAACGACCCTCCCAGTCGAGGAACGACCCGCCCTTCTCTACCACGGGCGCCACCGGGAACACGACGTCGGCGCGTGCGGTGACGGCGCTGTGCCGCAGTTCCAGGCTCACGACGAACGGGGTGTGGTCGAGCGCGCCGAGCGCGGCCTGTGGGTCCGGGAGATCCTCAACGTCGACGGCGCCGATCAGCAGTGCGTCGAGTGCGCCGTCGCGGGCGGCGGCCAGGATTCCCAGGGTGTCCCGGCCGGGGGAGGTGGGCAGACCGTCGACATGCCATGCCGCAGCGGTCTGTTCGCGGGCGGTGACGTCGTCGACGGGCCGCCCGCCGGGCAGCAGGTTGGGTAGCGCTCCCGCCTCCACTGCGCCGCGGTCGCCGGCGCGGCGGGGGATCCAGGCCAGGCGGGCTCCGGTCGACTCCGCGAGCCGCGCGGCCGCCGACAACGCGCCCGGTGATGTCGCGAGACGTTCGCCGAGAAGTATCAGCGACCCCGGCAGAACGAGCAGGCCGTCGTCGGACAACGCGTTCAGCGCCGCCGCCTCACCGCCCGGAGCTGTCCTGATCAGCCGTCCCGAGAGCTTGCCCAGACTGCGGCTTGCCCACGGCGCCACCGACATCACCTGCAGTCCCCGCTTGCGGACGGCCTTGCGCAGCCGGAGGAAGACGATGGGGGACTCCTCTTCGGGCTCGAGCCCGGCCAGCAGTACGGCGGGGGCGCTCTCGAGGTCGGAATAGGTGACGGTCATCGGACGGCCCGCGATCTGCGCGGCCAAAAAGTCTGCTTCCTCGGCGCTGTGCGGCCGCGAGCGGAAGTCGATGTCGTTGGTGCCCAGCACCATCCGGGCGAACTTCGCGTAGGCGTAGGACTCCTCGGACGTCGAGCGCCCCCCGACCAGTACGCCGGCCCTCCCGGCTGCCGCGGCCAGGCCCGCCGCTGCCACCCCGAGCGCCTCAGACCAGGAGGCGGGGCGCAACGCGCCGTCTTCGCGGACCAACGGCGTGGTGAGGCGGTCTCCGGCCGTGGCATAGGTGAACGCCCACCGGCCCTTGTCGCAGTTCCATTCCTCGTTGACCTCGGGGTCGTCACCGGCCAGCCGCCGCAGCACCTTGCCGCGCCGGTGGTCGGTGCGTTGCGCGCAACCGGAGGCACAGTGCTCGCAGACACTGGGGCTGGAGACCAGATCGAACGGTCGGGCGCGGAACCGATACGCCGTTCCGGTCAGGGCCCCCACCGGGCAGATCTGCACGGTGTTGCCGGAGTAGTACGACTGGAACGGTTCTCCGGGCGCGATGCCCACCTGTTGGCGCGCACCGCGTTCCAGCAGATCGATGAAGCGATCGCCGGCGATCTGGTCGGAGAACCGCGTGCACCGGGCACACAGCACGCACCGTTCCCGGTCGAGCAGCACCTGCGACGAGATGTTGATCGGTTTGGGAAAGGTGCGCTTCACGTCCTCGAAGCGGGTCTCGGTGCGTCCGTTGGACATGGCCTGGTTCTGCAGGGGGCACTCGCCACCCTTGTCGCAGACGGGGCAGTCCAGCGGATGGTTGATGAGCAGCAGCTCCATCACGCCGTGCTGGGCCTTGTCGGCGGCCTCGGACGTGAACTGGGTTCGCACCACCATGTCCGGTGAGACGGTCGTCGTGCACGACGCCAGTGGTTTGCGCTGACCCTCGACCTCGACCAGGCACTGCCTGCACGCACCGACGGGATCGAGCAGCGGGTGGTCGCAGAATCTGGGGATCTGCACACCCATCAACTCGGCGGCCCGGATCACCAAAGTGCCCTTGGGAACGCTGATCTCGTGATCATCGATCGTGAGGGTGATCATCTCGACCGGCGGCGCCGCCTGGTCACTCTCAGCGAGGGTCATGCACCCACCCCTTCCGGCGCGACGAGCATCGAGGCATAAGGATCGAACGGGCATCCCGCGGCCGCGGGATCGAGGTGCGCCTCGTACTCACCGCGGAAGTACTTCAGCGACGACACGATCGGACTCGCGGCACCGTCGCCCAGGGCGCAGAACGACTTGCCGAAGATGTTGTCGGCGATGTCGAGGAGCTTGTCCAGGTCTGCCTCGGTGCCCGCGCCCGTCTCCAACCGCTCGTAGATCTGGGCCAGCCAGTAGGTGCCCTCCCGGCACGGTGTGCACTTGCCGCAGGATTCGTGCGCGTAGAACTGCGTCCAGCGCCGCACGGCCCGCACGACGCAGGTGGTCTCGTCGAAGATCTGCAGCGCTTTGGTGCCGAGCATGGAGCCGACGCCGGCCATACCCTCGTAATCCAGTGGCACGTCGAGGTGTTCGGCGGTCAGCAGCGGGGTGGACGAGCCGCCGGGTGTCCAGAACTTCAGTTCGTGGCCGGCGCGCACGCCGCCCGCGTAGTCCAGCAGCTCACGCAGCGTGATGCCCAGCGGGGCCTCGTACTGCCCCGGCCTGGTGACGTGACCCGACAGCGAGTACAGCGTGAACCCGGGTGATTTCTCCGATCCCATGGAACGGAACCAGTCGACACCGTTGAGCAGGATCGGGGGGACGCTCGCGATGGATTCGACGTTGTTGACCACCGTCGGGCATGCGTAGAGGCCGGCGACGGCGGGGAAGGGAGGCCGCAGTCGCGGCTGACCGCGCCTGCCCTCCAGGGAGTCCAGCAGCGCCGTCTCCTCGCCGCAGATGTAGGCGCCCGCTCCGGCGTGCACGACCAGCTCCAGATCGAAACCCGAGCCGTGGATGTCGGAGCCCAGATGGCCCGCGGCGTACGCCTCGGCGACCGCGGCCTGCAACCGCCGCAGCACCGGGACGACTTCGCCGCGCAGATAGATGAAGGCGTGGTGGGCCCGGATGGCGTAGGCGGCGATGATGGCGCCCTCCACCAGGAAGTGCGGCGTCGTCATCATCAGCGGGATGTCTTTGCACGTCCCCGGTTCGGATTCGTCGGCGTTGACCACCAGATAGTGCGGTTTGGCCGCCGCACCCTCATCGCCCTGGGGGATGAAGGACCATTTCGTCCCGGTCGGGAAACCCGCTCCGCCGCGCCCGCGCAGGCCGGAGTCCTTGACCGTGGTGATCACCTCGTCGGGGCTCACCGCCAGGGCGCGCGCCAGTGCCTCGTACCCACCATGGCGGCGGTACGTCTGCAACGACCAGGGCTCGGGTTCGTCCCAGAACCGGCTCAGCACAGGCGTCAGCGACGTCATCGGGAATCCGCTCCGTCGGTCTCGGGGCCCGCGTCGGTGTCCGTGTCGGTTGCCGCGGCTTTAGGGTCGGTTTCCTCGGTCGCCGACCGGGCGGGGACGCTGGCCTCGGGGCCGGGGGCGGGCTCGTTCTTCACCGCCTCGGCGGCGTCGGCCTCGTCGCTGGACTGTCCCGACACGGAGTCGGTGGGGGCGCCGGCGGACGGCGCCGCCATCTCGTGCTCGTGGGCGAAGCGCAGCCCCACCAGGGTGGCATCACCCACGGGGCCGGCACCGGGCGCCCCCGCCGAATCGGGAAGGCCGGCAAGGGTTCTGGCGGTCTCCCGGAACGTGCACAGTGTTCCGCTGCGGGAGGGCGTCGGCCTTTCGCCGGCGCGCAGCGCATCGACGAGGTCGCGTGCCGAAGACGGTGTCTGGTTGTCGAAGAAGTCCCAGTTGACCATCACCACCGGGGCGTAGTCGCAGGCGGCGTTGCACTCGACATGTTCGAGGGTGACCATGCCGTCGGCGGTCGTCTGGCCGGGACGCAGGTCGAGGTGGGCCTCGAGACTGTCGAGGATCGCGTCGCCGCCCATGACGGCGCACAGCGTGTTCGTGCAGACCCCGACCAGGTACTCACCCGTGGGTGTCCGGCGGTACATCGAGTAGAACGTCGCGACGGCGGTCACCTCGGCGTCGGTGAGGTCCAATTGCCGGGCGCAGAAGCTGATTCCGGCGGGGGTCAGGCATCCGTCCTCGGCCTGCACCAGGTGTAGCAGCGGCAGCAGTGCGGAGCGGGACTGCGGGTAACGGCCGATGATCGTCGCGGCGTCCACCGACAGGCGGTCCAGCACGTCGCCGGGATAGGTTGCCGTGCCGTGGATCGGCGGTCCGGGCTCGTCCGGCCGTTGACCCAGCTCGAGGAATACGGTCATCTGTCCACCCCGCCCATCACAGGATCGATCGACGCGACGGCGGTGATCGCGTCGGCGACCATCCCGCCCTCGCACATCGCTGCCACCGCTTGAAGATTCGTGAACGAGGGGTCCCGGTAATGCACCCGGTAGGGACGGGTGCCGCCGTCGGAGACCATGTGGACGCCCAGTTCGCCGCGCGGAGATTCGACCGCGGTGTACACCTGGCCCGCCGGGACACGGATGCCTTCGGTGACCAGCTTGAAGTGGTGGATGAGGCCTTCCATCGAGTGGCCCATGATCTTGGCGATGTGTTCGGGAGAATTGCCCAGCCCGTCGGGCCCGACCTTCAGATCGGCGGGCCAGGCGAGCTTCTTGTCGGTGATCATGACGGGCTTGCCGGCGAGGCGTTCGAGTCTCTCCACGCACTGTTCGACGATCTTGATCGACTCGCGCATCTCCTTGACCCGGATGAGGTAACGGCCGTAGGAGTCGCACCCGTCGTCGGTGACGACGTCGAAATCGTATGTCTCGTAACCGCAGTAGGGCTGCGACTTGCGCAGGTCGTGCGGCAGCCCGGTGGAGCGGAGTACGGGCCCGGTGATCCCGAGCGCCATGCACCCGGTGAGGTCCAGGTAGCCGATGCCCTGGGTGCGGGCCTTCCAGATGTAGTTCTCGTTGAGCAGGTTCTCCATGTCGCGCAGCCGCGTCGGCAACAGCGTGAGCAGGTCGCGGATCTGCGGGAGACCCTCGTCCGGAAGGTCGGCAGCGACCCCACCCGGCCGGATGTAGGCGTTGTTCATCCGCAGCCCGGTAATGGTTTCGAACACCGAGAGGATCAGCTCGCGCTCGCGGAAACCCAGGAACATCGCGGTCATTGCGCCGAGCTCCATGCCGCCGGTCGCCAGGGCGACCAGGTGGCTGGAGATGCGGTTGAGCTCCATCATCATGACCCGGATGACGGAGGCCCGTTCCGGGATCGCCTCGGTGACGCCGAGGAGCTTCTCCACACCCAGGCAGTACACCGTCTCGTTGAAAAACGGTGACAGATAGTCCATTCGGGTCACGAAGGTCACGCCCTGGGTCCAGGTGCGGTATTCGAGGTTCTTCTCGATGCCGGTGTGCAGGTAGCCGATGCCGCAGCGCGCTTCGACGATCGTCTCGCCCTCGATCTCCAGGATCAGCCGCAGCACCCCGTGGGTGGACGGATGCTGCGGGCCCATGTTCACCACGATGCGCTCGCCGGCGTGCTCGGCGGCGTTCTGCCGTGCAGCGATGACGACCTGGTCCCAGTCCTGGCCGCCGACGACGACGACACGCTCGGGTGGGCGCTGGGAAGTGGTCATCAGTGGTAGGCCCTCCGTTGGTCGGGCGGCGGGATCTCGGCGCCGTGGTATTCGACCGGGATCCCGCCCAGCGGATAGTCCTTGCGCTGGGGATGTCCCACCCAGTCGTCGGGCATCTCGATCCTGGTCAGCGACGGGTGCCCGTCGAAGATGATGCCGAAGAAGTCGTAGGTCTCGCGCTCGTGCCAATCGGTGGTCGGGTAGACCCCGAACAGCGAGGGGATGTGCGGATCTTCGTCGGGAGCAGCCACTTCCACGCGCACGCGGCGATTGTGGGTGATCGACATCAGCGGATAGACGGCATGCAGTTCGCGCGCGGTATCGCCGGGGTAGTGCACACCGCTGACCCCCAGGCACAGTTCGAACCGCAGAGCCGGGTCGTTGCGCAGCGTCTGCGCCACCTCGACGAGACGCGCGCGCGTCACCTCGAGGGTCAGCTCGTCGCGGTAAACCACGACCCGCTCGACGGATTCGGCGAAGACGTCCTCGCCGAGAGCAGCGGCCAGCGCGTCGACGACCTCGTCGAAGTAGCCCCCGTAGGGCCGCGGGCTGCTGCCGGGCAGCGCCACCGGGCGGACCAACCTCCCGTAGCCGGAGGTGTCGCCGCTGCCCTTGACGCCGAACATGCCGCGACGCACCCCGATGACCTCCGGGGCCGGGTCGCCGGTGCCGTCCGCGCTCATCGGTGCCGTCTGTTCTTCGCCGCCCATCACCTCAACAGGCCCTTCAGCTCGATCGTCGGCGTCACAGCCATCGCCGCGTGCTCGGCCTCGCGGATCGCTTCCTCGCGGTTCACCCCGAGTGGCATCTCCTGGATCTTGTCGTGCAGTTTCAGGATGGCGTGCAGCAGCATCTCGGGCCGGGGCGGGCAACCGGGCAGATAGATGTCGACGGGCACCACGTGGTCGACACCCTGCACCACCGCATAGTTGTTGAACATGCCGCCCGACGACGCGCAGACACCCATGGCCAGCACCCACTTCGGCTCGGCCATCTGGTCGTAGATCTGACGCAGCACCGGCGCCATCTTCTGGCTCACCCGTCCTGCGACGATCATCAGATCCGCCTGGCGAGGCGTCGCCGAGAACCGTTCCATGCCGAACCGCGAGATGTCGAAACGCGGCCCGGCGGTGGCCATCATCTCGATCGCGCAGCAGGCCAGGCCGAAGGTCGCCGGCCACAGCGAGCCTTTCCGGACGTAACCGGCGACCTTCTCCACCGTGGACAGCAGGATGCCGCCGGGGAGCTTCTCCTCTAATCCCATTGCAGACCTCCTCGGCGCCACACGTAGGTGTAGGCCACGAAGACGATGACCATGAACAACAACATCTCGACCAGCGCGAACAGGCCCAGATTGTCGAATGCGACCGCCCACGGATAGAGAAAGACGATCTCGATGTCGAAGACGATGAACAACATCGCCGTCAGGTAGTACTTGATCGGAAACCGTTGGCCGGTGGCCGCGGCGGCAGGGTCGGACGGGTCCATCGGCTCGATGCCGCACTCGTAGGCTTCGAGCTTGGCGTGGTTGTAACGCCGGGGCCCGATCAGCAGGGCGATCCCCACCGATCCGACGGCGAACACAGCAGCTATCGCTCCGAGCACCAGGATCGGCGTGTACAGATTCATACTGCGTAGCAGCTCCTCGGGGGCTGTCGATGTGAGCTAGCCCACAGCCTAGCCCTGTTTGAGATGCAAGCCACGCATTTTGGTTAGTATCGCTATTGGCGCCGTCCGGCGATGCCGCATGGCCTCGAATGACTAAGCGCGGCAACATTTTTAGGTGATCTTGACCAGCGTTCCGGGCTAGACGGCGGCGCGCAGGAGCGACACGACGGCGTCGCCGAGCCGGATCGGGTCGATCGGGTGGGGGACCGCGGCTTCGGCGCGCGACCACCGGGCCAGCCAGGCGTCATCCGGTCGGCCCGTGAGGACGAGCACCGGCGGGCAGTCCTCGACTTCGTCCTTGAGCTGCTTGGCGATCCCCATGCCGCCGACCGGAGCTGCCTCGCCGTCCAGGATCGCCAGGTCGAAGCCGCCCTCGTCCATGTGCCGGACGACCATCGGCCCGGTGGCGACCTCGACATAGCTCAGCTCCGGCAGTTCCGGATGGATGCGTTTGCCCAGCGCAAGCCGGACCTGCTCCCTGGTTCTGGGGTTGTCGCTGTACACCAGAATCCGTAGCGGTCCCGGCGACCGGGAGGAGTCGGGAGACGGCACAGCCATGCGCGCGATGTTAGCCGCGGGGGGAATCGTCGTCTCTGGAGTGACCAAACTGATTGTCCGGGTGCCGAACTCGGCGGGACATGCCGGGCCGCCGGCTCAGGATGCGGCCCCGGCCAGTAGGGGCTGGATCTGGGCCGGGTCGAAGTATTCGTCGATGCGGGTGATGAGGCCGTCCGCTCCGACCAGGATGACGATGCAGACACGCAGGGCGATCGACGCCCCGGTGTGGGCGGTGGCGTGCAGGACGTGCTGCTGGACGAAGCCGCCGTCGAAGAGGCGGCGGTCGAGGATCTCGTAGTGCCGGGCGGCGGTGGCCGAGATGAACCAGGCGATGATCTTGACCGACCTTACGTGGTCGTTGTCCCGGGTGTCGCCGCTCTTCCACACGGCGATCGACGGACTGAACAGGTCCGCTACGGCAGCAGTGTCGCTGCGTTCGATCGCGCCGAACAGTCGATCGGCAACGTTTGTCCGAGTGTCCATCGGGTATTGACCTCAACTTCGGTTCAGGTTGAAGACTCGCGGTATGGATCTGACACCCACCCTTTCCCGTTTCGACGACTTCTACAAGGACCGGAGTCAGACTCCGCCGTGGGTCATCGGCGAACCGCAACCGGCCATCGTCGGGCTGCACCGTGCCGGCCAGATCACCGGGCGGGTTCTCGACGTCGGTTGCGGAACCGGCGAACACACCCTCCTGCTCGCCGCGGCGGGGTATGACGTCGTCGGTGTCGACGGGGCGCCCACGGCGGTCGAGCAGGCCCGTCGCAACGCGCGCGACCGCGGGGTGGACGCCCGGTTCGAGGTGGCTGACGCGCTGACCCTCGGCGCCGCGACCTACGACACCATCATCGACAGCGCCCTGTTCCACATCTTCGACGACAGCGACCGTGCGCGCTACGTACAGAGCCTGTACGCCGCGACCCGGCCAGGGTCGGTGGTGCACGTGCTGGCGCTGTCCGACACAGGGCGCGGGCTCGGCCCCGAGGTCAGCGAAAGCACTCTGCGCGACGCGTTCGCCGACGGCTGGGACATCGAGGCGCTCGACACCACGACCTACCGCGGCGTGGTCACGCCGGTGCACACCGAGACCCTGGGCCTGCCGGTGGGCACGGTGGTCGACGAACCGGCCTGGCTGGCGCGGGTGCGCCGGGTCTGACCGTGAATCCCCGGCCGGGGCGCACGGAGCTGCGCTACCCGCCGGGGCGGCCGACGCAGATGGCCGCCGGAGCGCTCATCGCTCGTCGGCATAACCCGGGTGGTCGATCGACAGCCGGTGCCGGACCAGCGTGCGAAGCACCCGCAGCACGTCCTCGGGACGATCGTCGAGCCGACCCTCTCGGATCGCCTGGGCGAGCGACGCCTCGTCGTCGACGCCGAGACCGTCGAACGATTCGCGCACCGTCTCGGCGGTCCGGTCGAGCAGTTCGCGTTCGACGATCCGCAGGACGTTCGCGGCGACCCGGGCATGAAAGCCGATCTGCCCCCCGGCGGCGCGGACGTCGTTGTCGAGGAAATCCGCCACGGCGGCAACGAGTTCCGCGGAGGTCGGTCGTCCCGTGAGTTCGCTCATCGCGGTCCTTTTCCGGTGAGCAGATCGAGCAGGTCCCACTCCGTCTCGCTGACGCGACGACCGATCGCGGCCAGCTCGACAGACGGTGTCTCTCCGGACAGATGCCGTTCCGCCTGGTGCCGGCAGATGACCCCCCATCGCAGCGTGGCCACCGTGAGCCACCAGCGAAACACGCGACGATCCAGTGCCGTTCCCGACGCCTGCTCGTAGGCCTGCAGGAACGTCTCGACGCTGCCCAGCCCGCCGGCGCCCTGTGACTCGGGAGCGCCGAACCGCCACGCCCGGATGCAGAACCATGCGAGATCCTCGTAGCTCTCCCCGATATGGGTCAGTTCCCAGTCCAGGACCGCGGCCAGGCCGGAGTCGTCGACGATCAGATTCCCCATCCGGAAGTCACCGTGCACGACACCCATCGGTGAGGGGGCGGGCCGCTCCTCGGCCAACCGCCGGAAGGTCCACTCGAATGTCGCGGTGGTGTCGCCGATCTCGTCGAGCCGGGTGCGCCAGCCCGCCAGCTCGTCGGGTGCGGTCAGGCCGATGCCGTCGGGGTCCGCCCGGTGGACGTCCGCCAGGGCCGTGGCGCACTGCCCGAGCAGACGGGCCCGCCCTGCCTCGTCGAGCATCCGGAAGATTCGGCGGACGATCGTCTCCCCGTCGATGGCATCGCAGATCAGGAACGGATTGCCCACCGCCTCAACTGAATTGTCGGCGGTCAGGATGTGGGGGACGGGTGCACCCGCTTCGGCCGCGCGCTGCTGCACCTTGGCTTCGAGTTCCATGCTGGCATGGATGTCGTCGCGGGCACCGGTCCGCAGGATCAGCCGGCGGGACCCCTCGGCGCCCGTGCAGGTGAACGCCCAGGTGGTTCTGCTCGCCCCACCGGTCAGACGTTTCAGGTCGACGACGGCGACATCCCCGAGCACGGGCTGCAGGACGTGTTCGAGAGCCTGCGTCAGTTCGGTGGTCACCCAGTCACCTTCCCCTCGCCGGTGCAGCGCTCACGACCGCCGCCCGAACCCGAAGAGACGTTGCGCCACCCGCCGGATCTGGATCTCCTCGGCGCCCTCGGTGATGCGGTAGCGGCGGTGGTGCCGGTAGATGTGCTCGAACGGCTCGTGCCGGCTGTAGCCCACCCCTCCGAAGACCTGCATCGCGCGGTCGGCGGCCTCGCACACCAGCCGGTTGGCCCGGTAATTGGCCATCGATACCTTGTCGGACACTTCCATGTGGTGGTTGCGGTCGAGCTCGGATGCGGCGAAACGCACCAGCAGACGCACCATCTGGGCTTCGGTCTGCAGCTCGACCAGTGGCCACTGCACGGCCTGGTTCGTTGAAAGCGGCTTGCCGAACACCTTCCGGTCGTTGGCGTAGGCGACGGCCCTGTCGATGCAGTACTGCGCCGCGCCCAGGCTGGACGCCGCCTGACGGATCCTGTTCTCGTGCAAAAAGGTCTGTCCGACTTCCAGGCCCCGGTCCACCTCCCCGAGGATCGCATCGGACGGGACGCGGACGTTCTGCAACTCCACCTCGGCATGGTCGGTGGGCATGTTGAACGTCCACCAGTAGTAGGGCACCGTGAATCCCGGCGCGTCGGTGGGCACCAGGAACGCGGTGATGCCGCGGGCCTGTCCCGGATCGCCGGAGGTTCGGGCGAACACCAGGTCATGGGTGGCGCGATGCACACCGGTGTTGAATCGCTTCGCGCCGTTGATGACCCAATCGCTTCCGTCGGCGACGGCGGTGGTCTCCAGCCAGGTGGCGTCCGACCCGTGATTGGGCTCGGTCAGCCCGAAGGCCATGGACCGTTCACCGGTGATCAGCGCGTCGGTCCACTCCCGCTTCTGGTCCTCGGTGCCGAACTTGTCCATCATGATCACCTGCGGGAAATTGCCGACGATCGACGATTCATCCTGCAGGTCGTTGTGCAGGCCCAGACCTTTGTGGGCCAGATGCTCGCGGATGACGGCCATGTCGATGTTGCTGCCGTCGCGCCCGCCGAACTGCGACGGGAGGCCGTATCTCAGCCACCCGGCGGCGTCCGCGCGCCGGCGCATCTCACCGAGCAGGTCTTCCCATTCCCGCCGGGGGACGCCGCCGTTGTCCCAGTCGGTGCGGGCGTGCTCGCGGCGTTTGTCGAAGTACTGGATGTGTTCCCGTTCCAGCGGTGTGATCTCGGCGTCGATGAACGCGTCCATCTCGGCGAGAAGGCCCGGCAGGTGGTCGGGAAGGCTGAAATCCACTGGTTCTCCTTTGAACGACTTCGGTCAGTACCCGTACAGCGTTTTCTTCCAGATCTGGGACAGCGTCGCGATGGCGTCCCGGTCGTCCATGTCGAAACCGAGGCCCGACGACCCCACGAACACGGTGGTGAAGTTCTCGAACAGCAGCGCGATCGCTGCCGCGGTGTGTTCGGGGTTGAGCTCGGCGGCGTACCCCTGCTCCTGGGCGCGCCGCACCGATGCGGCCACGATGTCCATCCCGAAACGCCGGAACTCGTTCTGCACCGACGCGAACCGTGGCTGCGTCGCAGCCAGCTGCGCAACGGCGATCATGATCCCGATGTTCTGTTTGAACATCGTCCAGTAGCCCGTCACCACCATGGTGAAGAATTCGTCGTCGTCGGCGGATTCGGGCAGCGGTACGCGCAGCCCCGAGGGTGTGACGACCTCGTGCAGGAACGACTCCGCCAGTGCCGCCAGCAGGTCTTCCTTGTCGGCGAAGTAGCGGTAGAACACTGCCGGCGACTTACCCGCCGCCGAGGTGATGTCGCCGAGGGTGGTGCCGTGAAAGCCACGCTCCGCGAACAGCTTGCGGGCCGCCTGCTCGATCGCGTCACGGGTCTGACGGCCTTTGGCGCTCAACGTCTCCGACGGTCCGGGCGGCACGGTCGGTCAGCCGAGGATCCGGTCGCCGGCCCGCAGCAGCGAGCTCGGGAGGTCGTGGCCGACCGCGTTCTGTGCCACGCGGGCCGCCTCGATGGCTGCGGTGAGGTCGACGTCGACGCCGATACCGCTGTCCCGCAACAAGTACACCAGATCCTCGACCGCGATGTTGCCGCTGGCTCCCGGTGCGAAAGGGCACCCACCGAGGCCGCCCACCGAAGCGTCCAACCGGGTGACACCGGCACCCACGGCCGCGTAAGCACTCGCCAACCCCGCACCGCGGGTGTTGTGGAAATGCGCACCCAGCGGCGTCGCGCCGACCCGGGGACGGATCGCCGCCACCAGTTCGCCGACCCGCCTCGGGGTAGCGGTGCCGATGGTGTCGGCGATGGCCAGACGGTCGACGCCGGCGTCGACGGCCGCCGTGACGATGTCGAGAACCCGTTGTGGCGCAGTCGGTCCGTCGAACGGGCAGTCCCAGGCGGTCGCGACGATGACCTCGACGGTGACGCCGCTGTCGTGGGCGATCGCGACGATCTCCGGGATCTGCGCGGTGGCCTCCGCCGAGGACCGTCCGACATTGGCGCGACTGTGGCCGTCGGCCGCGGACACCACGTACTCGATGGACCGCAGCCCCGCGGCGATGGCGCGTTTCGCTCCGTTCGGGCTGGCCACCAGCGCGGAGAACTCGATGCCGGGAAAGTTGTGGAGTTCGGCGGCGAGGTCGGCGGCGTCCGCGAGCGCCGGCACCTTCGACGGCGACACGAAGGCCGTCGCCTCCATCTCCCGCACACCGGTGGCGGCGATCGCGGCGAGCAGTTCCAGCTTGGCCGACAACGGGATCGGCGCCTCGATCTGCAGTCCGTCGCGCATCGACACATCGCGAATGTCGACGTGGGTGGGCAGTCCGGTCACAGCACGCCTTCCCGTCGTAGGGCGTCGAGTTCCGTCTCGGATCGACCGAGCAGCCCGCAGTACACCTCGACGTTGTGCTGCCCCGGCCGGGACGAACCGGCGCTGCGGATGGTCCCCGGAGTCTCCGAGAGCACCGGTACGACGCCGGGGCCCTTGACGTTTCGGCCGATGCGCTCGTCCCAATGGTCGGCGATCATGCCGCGCGCCTGCAGCTGCGGGTCCTCGACGACCTCGGCGACCGTGTTGATGGGCCCGCTGATGACGCCGGCCTGCGACAGCGTGGAGATGATGTCGGCCGGCTCGCGTTCGATGGCCCACGCCCCGATGATCGAGTCGAGCTCGTCCTGATTGCGGCCGCGGGCGACGTGGTCGGCGAACCGCTCGTCGGTGGCCAGGTCGGGGAGGTCCATCGCCGCACACAGCCTGCGGAACACGGTGTCCTGGTTGGCGGCGATGACGACCCAGCTGCCGTCGGCGGTGGGGTAGATGTTGGACGGCGCGATGCCCTCGAGGCGGGTGCCGGACGGGCCGCGGACGACGCCGCCGACGTCATAGTCGGGGATCGTCGATTCCTGTACCGCCAGGCACGATTCGGTCAGGGCCGCATCGACGATCTGGCCCTCGCCGGTGACCGAGCGCCGGTAGAGCGCGGCGAGCGCGCCCTGTGCGGCGAACATCCCGGCGAGGCTGTCACCCAGGGAAAGGGCGAGGCGCGGCGGCGGTCCGCCGGGGAATCCGTTCATGTGCCTCAGCCCGCTGGCGGCCTCGGCGACCGAGGCGTAGCCGGCCTTGTGGGCTTCGGGTCCGGTCTGGCCGTACCCCGACACCCGCACCAGGATGATGCCGCGGTGGCGTTCGCGGAGGACGTCGTAGCCCAGCCCCCACTTCTCCAGCGTGCCGGGCCGGAAGTTCTCGACGATCACATCGCTGCGCTCGACCAGATCGAGGAACAGGTCCCGGCCCTGCGGGACGCGCAGGTTCAGCGTCACCGCCTTCTTGTTGCGCGCGTGGACCGTCCAGAAGAAGTGGTGCCCGTCCAATTCGGCCTGACCCCAGGTGCGCAACGGATCCGGGGCGCCGGGCGGTTCGATCTTGAGGACCTCGGCGCCCATGTCGCCGAGCAGCCGACCGGCGAACGGCCCCGAGATCAGCGTTCCGACCTCGAGCACCCGGATGCCGTCGAGCGGTCCGGTCGTCACCGTGCGCTCGCGAAACCGTGCCGCGTGAGCCAGTCGGTGACGATGCCGACGGCTTCGCCGAGTTTGTCGCGCTGGTCGGGTCCTGCGTAGTAGTGGTTCGCCCCGGCGATCTCGTGCATCTCCTTATCCTGGTGCCCGATCGCGTCGAAGATCCGACGGGTGTGGCTGGGCGTGCACGCGTCGTCGGCCAGGTTGCCGATCACCAGGGCGGGGACGGCGATGTCGGGGCCGGCCTTGACGGCGTCGCCGTGGGCATCGTCGTAGCTCCACTGCGAGAGCCAGCTGCGCAACGTGCAGAACCGTGCCAGTCCGACGGGGCTCATGTTCACCACCTGAGGATCGCCCAGGTAGCAGGTTCCGGGGATGCGTTCGTTCGGATCCACAGTGGGGTCGAGCCAGCGCGGATCGGCCATGGTGCCGTGCACCACGAAGGCGAACTCGTCGTCGGGCCGGCCGGCAGCCTTCAGTTCGGCGAGCTTTGCCTTCACCCACTTCGTGATTCGCCGGTTCCGGTCGATCTGGGCCTGGTGGTAGCGCGCCAGGAACTCCGGTGTGTACGGCGGTTGATTCGGATTGTCAGGGTTGTACAGATCCAGCTCGGGATCGCGTTTCGTCGGGTCCGACTCGTCGAGGATGGAGGCGTCCATCCATTCGGTCATCGTGCCGTGCCTGCTGATGTGGGCGGCCAGCAGCATGATGCCGTCGGCGGGGATGAGCCCCAGCGTCGTCAGGTCCGGGCCGTCGCCGGACGGGCTCGCGGTGACCGTCGGATGTTGCGCCTGCTGCTGATAGAACACCGACAGGGAGCCGCCGCCGCTCCAGCCCGCCAGCACCACCTTGGAGTAGCCGAGCCGGTTCTTGGCATCCTTGATGCATTCGCCGAGGTCCTCGACGACCTTCTCCATGAGCAGCGCCGAGTCGGTGCCGCGGAACCGGCTGTTGCAATAGATGACGTGGTGGCCGGCTCGGGCCAGGGCGTTGATCATCGGCAGATACGCGCCGCCGCCGATCGGATGCATGAACACCAGGACGGTGTCGGACTCCACCGCCTTCGGTTTCAGGAGGTAGCTCTCCAGCACCACCAGCTCCGCGACGCCGCCGTAGACATCGCGGACGCCGGAATTGTTCTGATAGGCAACCAGATAGGGGATGCGGTCGTATTCGTGCCTGGTCGCCTCGCCACCCACTAGTGCTGCCCCAGGTCGTTCGCGAGGATCTCCGGCGACGGCACCAGTCGACGGCGGGTGTCCACCGCGATCACCGACCAGTCGACCCGGTCGTACTCGTCGAACTTGCGTCGTGCTCTCTCGCGCGCCTTCTCCGGCGCACCGTGATGCACGCCCTGCGGGGCGTGGGAGACCAGACCCGGGGGCATCGGGATGCCGTAGAGGGACCCGTCGTGGAAGAACGCGATCTCGTCGAAGTCGACGTTGCGGTGGTACCACGGAGTGCGCTCGGTGCCGGGCGCGGACTCGGCCGGCTTGGGCAGGAAGTTCATGATGTAGACCCCGGTCGCCTCCATGAACAGGTGGACACTGGCAGGCAGGTGGACACTGTCCGACGCGATCACCGTGTAGTCCTCGATGTTGAAGGTGAAGGGGAAGTTGTCGCCCCGCCAGCCTTCGACGTCGAGCGGATGGTGTTGATAGAAGAGGCTTGTCGGGCCGCCTTCGTGGATCAGGCGGACCTCGTACTCCCCGTCGTGGTGCGGGCCCACGCCGTCGTCGATGGGTTGCGGTTCCGGGATCACGGCCTGGGCCGGGTCGAACGGGAAGTGCCGGCCCAGCGCGCCCGGCGGCGGCACGCGGAACTCCTCGGTGGCCTGGACCATCAGGAGCGTCGTCTCCTCGGCGGGGATCTGGCGCCACGTGCAGGCTTTCGGGATGTAGATCCAGTCGCCCTGCCGGTAGTCCAGCGGCCCGAGTTCGGTTTCCAGCGAACCGGATCCGCGGTGCACGAACGAGAGCAGGTCGCCGTCGACGTAGCGGACGAAGAACGGCATCTCCTCGGTGCGCCGGGACAGCAGCACCAGGCAGTCGGCGTTGGAGAACATCAGCAGAGGGCCGCCGTGGGCGTCGGTCGAGTCGCTCGGCTTGAGCTCGGAGCTCAGCACGTCAGTGGGGCGGAGTGGCCCGACGGCCCGGTATGCGGTCGGATCGTTGCGTCGGTACATGTTGGCGGTGCGGCCGACGAAGCCGCCTCGGCCGAGCTCGTCGTCCTTGAGACCGTCGAGGTCTGCGTGGATCCGCTTCGGCGTCTTGCCTTTTCGAAGGTGGACGAATGATTCCATGGCCATCTCCTCGTAGTGAAAGTAAAAGTGACTTTACTTTTATCTCTGCGGCTCGGTCAAGGGGTGAGCGCTAGCTTGCGCGCCGGATTTGTCGGTGGTTCGAACTAGTGTTCGATGTATGGAGGTGGTGTCGGAGGCGGTCGCTGTGATCGGCGAGCAGCTGGCGGTGTTGGGCAAGGCGTGTGAGGAGTTGTCGCATCGGGAGCTGGTCGGGCTGCTGGCCGAGGTGACGACGGTGCTGCGCAGCGTGCCGGCGCTGGAACATCAGATCTTGGCGCGGCTGCGTGCCGAGACCGAACCGCATCGCCTCGGCGAGTCGTCGTGGAAACGGGTGTTGACCACCGCGCTGCGCTGCAGCGACCGTGAT
>NZ_JACHVU010000018.1 GCF_014190915.1 Mycolicibacterium iranicum | reverse complement strand
ACACGGCGCCGGGCATCACGGTCGCTGCAGCGCAGCGCGGTGGTCAACACCCGTTTCCACGACGACTCGCCGAGGCGATGCGGTTCGGTCTCGGCACGCAGCCGCGCCAGGATCTGATGTTCCAGCGCCGGCACGCTGCGCAGCACCGTCGTCAGCTCGGCCAGCAGCCCGACCAGCTCCCGATGCGACAGCTCCTCACACGCCTTGCCCAACACCGCCAGCTGCTCACCGATCACAGCGACCGCCTCCGACACCAACTCCATACATCGAACACTAGTTCGAACCACCGACAAGCCATCTGTGCTGCAATGGTCGAGATGTCCGATCTGCGAATCCAGCTCGACGGCGCCACCCTCGCGCCGCCCACAGACGCCCGGATCGGCGCGCTGGCGCACAGCGCATCGCGGCCGGATGCCGTCCTCCCCCAGTCCGAGGCCCACTACGTGAAGTGGATTCTCGGCCGCACCCCGCCGGAGATCGAACGGCAACGCGCAGAACGCATCCGATCCAATCGCGACCTCCGCCGCGGACCCGGCTGGACGCTTGACCTGGCGGTGTTCGTTCACGGCACACCCGTCGGCCTCCAAAGCCTCTCCGGCTTGGCGCAGTGGCCGCAGCAACGGATCGTCGGCACCACATCGTGGCTCCTCGCCGAGCATCAGCGGCACGGTTTGGGAACCCGATGCCGCGCCGCGGTCCTCGAGCTGGCCTTCGCACACCTGAACGCTGACGCCGCGAGATCCTGGGCCCTGCAAGAGAATAACGCCAGCAACGCGGTGTCCGACAAACTCGGCTACCGTCAGATCGAGCGGCACACGCTCGTCGAGGACGGACGCCGATTTGAGGAACTGGTCTGGGAAGTGCGCCGCGACGACTGGCTCGGCTCGCCTGTCCGTCGCAGTCTCGCCCTCGTCGTCGAGAACGCCGACCGCCTCGTCACTCTGCTCGGCGAGCCCGGAACGCCTTCACATCCGGCTTGATCCCCTTGAGCCGCTTCGGTCCCGCGAACGACCAGGTGAAGCGCCCGTCGTCACCGATCGCCTCGTGCGCCGACTCGGCAACCAGCACCGTTCCCGGCCTGGCCGCGCCGGTCACTCGTGCCGCGAGGTTGACGGGGCTGCCGAACCAGTCCCCCGCTCTGCTGACCGCCATTCCCGTGGCAATGCCGGCGCGCAGCCGAGGGAAGTCGTCGTCGCCCTCGGTCTCCTCGATGAGGCGCAGGATGGTGTCGAGCAGCGGCGCCGGCTCCGGGCTGACCAGCATCACCTCGTCACCGATCGTCTTGATGAAACGCACTGGGGCCACGGCCAGTTCGCGGGTGAGGTCAGCGAGCCGCTGAGAGAGTTGCTCCAGCTCCTCGGGCGGCAACGCCTCACCCAACCGGGTGAACCCGACGAGGTCGGCGAAACCGATCGTCACGAGACGGGCACCCGGCAGGTGCTGGCCTTCGGCCCGCTCGGTCGCGTTGACCGCCTCGGTCTCGATCGCGTGCCGCAGCTGCATCAGGAGGACCTCCTGAATCATCGGACCGAGCAGCGGCGCCAGGCTTCCGACCAAGGTCTCGGATGCCTGGGCGATCTCCAATTCGGTTGCGCCCGGCCGCATCACAGCGGCCAGTGCGGCGTAGCGCATCGCCTCGGCGGCACGCGAAAGCCCATCGCCGAGCAGCCGGGTGATCTGCACGAGTTCGTCGGGATCGATACCGGCGTCGAGGAAGTCGCGGGTGAACTTGGCCGCCTCGGCGTCGGCGCGCAGAAACACCTCGGCATCCGGATCCTCGACCCGGGGCAGACCCATAGCCCGCTGGATACGCTCGAAGAGTTCGAGCTCCACCCCTGCCGTCGCCGCGGCCTGTCGCGCGGACACGTACGTGCCGTCGTCGCCGATGACGCGGCGCGAGGCGAGCAGCATCGGCGCCGGGTTGTTGCGGAGCTGATCGACCGCAACGCCCCGCTCGAGCAACCAGCGGATGAGGTCGGCGCGTTCGGTGCGCGCCGAGCCCTCGAGCCCGTCGAGCAGCCCGGATGTCTCCAGATCAAGGTCATCGGCCACGTGCCCAACGTATACGGTCGAATCCATGTCCCCGCCGGCGTCGCCCCTCGTGCAGAGCTTCCCGCCGCTGTCCACCCCCGACGCCCGGATCCTGATCCTCGGCAACATGCCGGGCGTCGCGTCGCTGCAGGCCCAGAAGTACTACGCCTATGCCCACAACGCGTTCTGGCGCATCACCGCAGAACTCTTCGGCTTCGATGCCGAGATGGCATACGACGACCGCGTCGCCGCACTGACCGGGGCCGGCGTTGCGGTGTGGGACGTCCTGAAGGCCTGCCGCAGAGCCGGCAGTCTCGACTCGGCAGTGGAGCCGAACAGCATGGTCGCCAACGACTTTGCGGGCTTCTACGCATCGCACCCGGCGATCACGCACGTGTACTTCAACGGCGCCGCCGCCGAGAAGAACTACCGCCGCCTGGTCACCGTCACGCCGGAACTGCACTATACCCGGCTACCGTCGACCAGCCCGGCTCAGACCATGCGCTACGACGCCAAGCTGGCCGCCTGGCGGCAGATCACCTCCGCTGCCCGTACGTAGCCGCGTACTCCCCCGGGGTCGTGCCGAGGAGGGCCCGGAAATCGTTGATGAAATGCGCCTGGTCGTACCACCCCAACCGCACGGCCAGATCCGCGAAGTCCACGGCCGGGTCGGTCTCGATCTCCAGCGCCGCGTTCTGCAGGCGATAGCGGCACAGCACCCATTTCGCCGGGACACCGACATAGCGGCGGAACAGCCGTTGCGTCGTCCGCACACTCCACGGCGAGCGATCCATCACCTGGTCGACCCGCTGTACGGAGGTGTCGTCCCGGATCCAATCGACCAGGCCGGCCAGCGCCGGGTACGTGTCGTCCTGGCCACCACCGCCACCGCCACCGATGAGCCGATCCAAGTGCTCCGCCGCTGAGGCGACATCGTCGTCGAGACGCACCGGACCTCCGAACAGAGCGTCGTCCACCGGCTGCACGCGCCCGGTCATCGCCGACGCGTCACGCCCGAAGCGGGCCGTGAACCCGCCGGGCCGAAACCTGGCCCCCACGACCCACCCGCGGTCGCTGATGGTCGTCCGGAACACCCGTTCGACCACACCGTGGACCAGGGTGTTGGGCAGCGGGAATCCGTGGCGTGCGCCATCAGAACCCCACTCGTGCGTGAGGTGCATGCACGGGAACGTGATCACCGCACTGTTGAACGGCGCCTGGCCGCGCAGGTCCCACGTCACCGACCAGAAGTGCTCGACATGACGACCCACGTCGGGGCTGGGCGCCCACCGCTGCAGATCGAACACCGACGAGCTCGCCGGGCGACCCACCACGCCGCGCAGCGGCGCGCCGGCTGTCGCATTTCTCCAAGCACCCACACCCACGAGGCTACGAAACTCGACGGCATGACCGTCAACCCCATTCCCCGCGGCTACACCAGCCTGACCCCGTTCCTGTGCGTCGACGGAGCGTCTGACGCCCTCGCCTTCTACACCGGGGTGTTCGGGGCGACCGTGGTGGAGAAGATGGACGGGCCGGACGGCACCGTCGCGCACGCCGAGCTCGACTTCGGCTGCGGCCGAATGCAACTCGGAGACCCTGCCGACGGGTACGGGATCGCCGCGCCGGACGCCGCCTCCGACGTCGTGACCTTCTCGCTCGCGCTGTACTGCGCCGACGTCGACGGTGTCGTGGCCCGCGCCGAGCAGGCCGGCGCGACGGTGCGTGAGGCGCCGCAGGATTTCGCCACCGGTGACCGGTTCTCCTCGATCCGCGATCCGTTCGGCGTCCGGTGGACGGTGATGACGCGGGTCGAGGACCTCACCGCAGACGAACGCGACCGCCGATTGGCCGAGTGGGCGGCACAGAACGTCTAGAGGCTAGCCTTCGGGCATGTCCTGCGTGTTCTGCGCCATCGTCGCCGGCGACGCCCCCGCCATCCGCATCTACGAGGACGACGGCTATCTCGCCATCCTCGACATCAGGCCGTTCACCCGAGGCCATACCCTGGTGATCCCGAAGGTCCACACCGTCGACCTGACCGACACGCCGCCGGACACGCTGGGACAGATGGCGGCCATCGGTCAGCGCATCGCGAAGGCCGCCCGCGTGTCCGGGCTGCACGCCGACGGCAACAACATCGCGGTCAACGACGGCAAGGCCGCGTTCCAGACGGTCTTCCACATCCACCTGCACGTGGTCCCCCGCCGCGACGGCGACAAGCTGTCGTTCGCGAAGGGGATGCTGATGCGGCGTGACGCCGATCGGGAGGAGACGGGGCGGCTGCTGCGGGAGGCACTGGCGCAACTCGACGCGGCCGAGAAGGATTGACCGCATGAACCTCGGTCTCTGGTTGGAACGCAACGTCGGTTGGCGGCTGTTGATGACGCACGACGCCATCTACAAGCGCACGAACGGACGCATCGGGCACAAGATCCCGCTGCCGGGGACTCCGCCCAGCCTGCTGTTGCACACCGTCGGCGCCAAGACGGGGCAGCAGCGGACCAACACGCTGTCGTACTTTCCGGACGGAGGGAACTACTACGTCGTCGCGTCCAAGGGCGGCGACCCGAAGGCGCCGGGGTGGTACCACAACCTGAAGGCCGACCCCGACGTCGAGATCAATGTAGGGCCACGGCGTTTCGCGGTCACCGCGACACCGGTGACGGCCGATGACCCGGACTATCCGCGGTTGTGGAAGATCGTCAACGAGGGAAACTCGAACCGGTACAACAACTATCAGAAGCGGACGTCGCGCAAGATCCCGCTCGTGAAGCTGACCCCGAAGAGCTAGAAGATCTCCTTGGCCAGGAGTTCCAGGGTGGCCTCGCGCGCCGGTGCGGTGGCGGGGTCGACGCCGCGGTAGGCCGAGGCCACCGGGTTGACCATCACCTCGTCGACGCCGAACTTCTCGGCGAGGGCCATCAGCTGGTCTGCCGCCTCGGCCGGACCCCCGGCGACAGCCTGGTGCAGACCGCCGTCGATGACCGCCCGGGCGCGCGGGCCCAGGTCCAACGCCTCGGCATCCTCCACGAGATCCAGTGGCGTCAACGGTTGGCCGGTGCGCAGCCTCGCCATCATCTGCAGGTTCGGCAGAACCAGACGCAGTGCCTCGTCGTGGGTTTCGGCCACCACCGCGTTCACCGTCAGGAACGTCACGGGTTCGGGCGTCAGGGCGCTGGGCTGGAAGTTGTCGCGGTAGAGCTGCAGCGCCTCGAGGGTGCCCTGCCCGGCGAAGTGATGGGCGAACACATAGGGCAGCCCCTTGGCGGCAGCGAGCCGCGCGGAGTACATCGACGAGCCCAGCAACCACAGCGTGGGTTCGGTGACGGCCGCGGGTGTGGCGCGCAGGATGTAGTTGTCCCGCATCAGGTCGCGCGGCAGCGGCACCCGCACGCCCTTGCTGCTCATCAGCGCCATGACGTCGTCGAGGTATTCGGGGAAGGCCTCGATGTCGCGGTCGTCTCGGCCCGCGGCCCCGCGCAGCGCCATGGACGTGACAGGGTCGGAACCGGGCGCCCGCCCGATGCCGAGGTCGATGCGTCCGGGATGGGCGGCCTCCAGCAGCGCGAACTGCTCGGCGACGGCGAGCGGCGCGTGGTTGGGCAGCATGACGCCGCCGGAACCGAGCCGCACGGCCGACGTGTGGGCGGCGAGGTGGGCGATCAGCACTGGTGGGCTGGTTGCGGCGACCGCCGGCATGTTGTGGTGCTCAGCCACCCAGTAGCGGGTGTAGCCGAGCCGGTCGGCGGCCTGGGCCAGCAGCGTCGTGGCGGCGATCGCATCGGAGGTGCTCTGGTCGGAGCGCACAGGGACGAGGTCGAGGACAGAAAGACGCATTACCGGATCAACGCCCCGGACCGGCGATACGTTCCCCCGTCACGGCCCCATTTCGGTGGCTTTCAGGGCGATGTCGCCAGGATCGTGCGGATCGGGCCCAGCGCGCGCTCCACGCTGACGCTGCTCAGCAGCGCCTCACGGGCCGACGCGAGCAGGCGACTGCGGCGGAACATCAGCCGGGCAAGTTGCCGCGAATTCCGTTGGGCAGCCGCGACGCGCGGCCGCTGGGATCGTTCGAACCGGTCCAGCGCGGTACCGATGTCGTCACCGCCGCACAGCGCGCGGCTGAGCACCCAGGCCGACTCCATCGCCATGCCGGCTCCGATACCGGCGGTCGGCAGGAAGCCGGCGGCGGCATCGCCGAGCAGCACCGTGCGGCCCAGAGTCCAGTCGCGGGCCCGGACGTCGGTGAGCGGCCAGTAGTACGGGTCATCGGCTGCGGCCACGGCGGCCATGGCGCGCTCGATGCGGTCGGTCGGTGTCGTGACCCGCCGGCGCATCGCCTCGAAGAACGCTGCGGGGCCGGCGGCGGTGTCGGTGCGGGGCCCGCCGAGGAAGACTCCCAGCTTGCCCGCGACGGGATAAGTCGCTGCGAAACAACCTGCGCCCCAGAGCTCTTCGCCGAGATCTTCTTCGTCGTCGGGATCGGCCCACGCGATCCAGCCACCCCATCCGGTGTCGACGCGTCGGACGCGGTGACCGAGCAGTTCGCGGGTGTGGGAATTCATACCTTCAGCGACGATCACGACGTCGAAATCCAGTTCCTCGCCGTCCCCGTGTCCGGCGACACCGACCCGGACGGCGTCGCGGCGTTGCGTGACGGTGCTGACCGCAGCGCCCATCGTGATGTCGGAGCCGCCTCCGGCCAGCACCTCCACCAGGCTTCCTCGGTCGATTCCGCGGTACTCGCCGAACGTGCCAACGACAGTGCCGATCGGGTCCTCACGGAGCCGCCGGCCGGTGTGTCCGTCCACGGCGTAGCGCGTGATCGGCGTACTTCTGCGCCGGTACTCGTCGCGGACACCGAGGCCGTCGATGGCGGGGTCGGCCATCGGCAGCAGCGCCAGCATGTATCCCGCCGACACGGTCGTCGCACGCTCGATGAGCACGGCGTGCAAGCCCGCGCGGCGCAGCAGTTGCGCGACCGTGAGGCCTGCAATTCCCGAACCACACACCAGCACTCGTAGGCTGCAGTCAGAGGCTTTCTCGTACTGCTGGGCGATGCTCGTGCGACGGAACACGCCGCCACATTACCATTGTGTGGACCGGCCGGTCCACACAATGGTCATTGCTATATTCGCAGGGTGCAGCGAGGACGGATTGCGCGGATGCCCGCCGCTCGGCGACGGAGCCTCGTCGATGCCGCTGCCACCGAGTTCGCTTGCCAGGGTTACGAGAACGCCTCGCTGAACGCGATCATCAAGCGCTGTTCGATGAGCAAGAGCTCGTTCTACTACCTGTTCGACTCCAAAGAGGAGTTGTTCGACTTCGTGGTCACCGAACTGCTGGAACTTCTCGCGGGAACCGTCGCCATACCGGCGCCGCGCGATTTCGCCGAAGGCGATTTCTGGACACGGGTGGAGGCGCTGTTCGTGCATCTGACGCAGGCCGCGGCGAGCGACGACGCGCTGCGCAACCTGGGCCGCATGTTCTACGGCGAAGCACCTGAGGATGCGCGCCGGTCCGTGGCCACCAGCCTGCAGGCGGCGCGCAACTGGGTGCAGGAGGTAGTGAAGGCGGGCCGCAGCACCGGCGCCGTCGCCGATGATCTCCCCGAGTCGCTGCAGTGCGACCTCACGTTCGGAGTGCTGCAGATCTTCGACCGGTGGTCGGTCGACCACGTGGATGCCTCAGACGGTGCGCAGGCAGAGGCGCTCGTCATCGCGCAGTTCGCCGCGTTGAAGCGACTCCTCGGCGCCGACCCAGCGTGATCGCGACGCTCGTCACTCCCGCGAGATCGCGATTGCGGTGGTGAAGACGTCGTCCATCATCGCCGGCGTGAGCCGCCCGGTGAACGTGTTCTGCTGGCTGGGGTGGAAGCAGCCGAGGAGCGTGACCTCGCCCCCGGGCGTGCCCAAGGGGGCGGTCACGCCGTGGCCGAACTTGGGCGCGGGCTTGGCCACCGTGCCGCCGGTCCTGCGGATCAGCGCCAGCGCCGACTGCCAGGCGAATCCGCCCAACGCGACGATCACGCGGACGTCGGCGCCGGTCAGCCGCCATTCGGCGTCCAGCCAGGGTGCACAGGTCGTCCGTTCGGCAGGGAGCGGCGCGTTGTCGGGTGGGGCGCACCGCACCGCCGCTGCCACTCGAACGCCGTTGAGCTGCAATCCATCCGCGCTGTCGGTGCAGGTCGCCTGGTTGGCCAGACCGGTCCGGTGCAGCGATCCGAACAGGAAGTCCCCCGACCGGTCCCCGGTGAAGACCCGGCCGGTCCGGTTGGCCCCGTGTGCGGCTGGTGCGAGGCCGACGATCATGATCTTCGGCCGCGCTTCGCCGAACCCCGGCGCGGGCCTGCCCCAGTAGGGCTGGTCGGCATAAGACTTGCGCTTGACCGCGGCCGCGTCCTCCCGCCACTCCACGAGCCGCGGGCACGCGCGGCACACCGACACCCCCGCATCGAGCTGCTTGAGGGTTTTCGCCGCAGCGGCGAGAGCCGTCACCTCGGCGGCCGTCGAGGCCACCGCGGTGCGGCGGGTGGCCGGATCTCCGGGCCACCCGGTGCCCGGGCGCACCGGGGTCGGGAAGAGTTCACCGGTTCGCGGATGGGGCAGCATCATTCGTTACCAAGAAGCATCGTTCATCGTTACCTCGAAACGCCGTTTGCCTCACGCGAGCTCCGGCACAGGTATTCCACCATTGTTCGTCGAACGGTTTCGAATGGGGAGACATATGCGACGACGAGCGACGGCAGCTATCGCGGGGATCTGCACCCTGGTCACGGGCTGTGCCAGCACGATCAGCAGCGCCGAGTCCGCCACACCCACCAGGACGATGATTCCCCGTCCGCTGGTGGAACGTGAGCTGGGCGAGCTGCTGCTCAGCCCTGAGGAAGCGGCCGACGAGATGGGGGTGCCCGCGATGACGGTCACCGAGTCCGCGACGGCGATGTCGGACAACAGCGCGATCATGGCGCCCGTCGAGTGCCTCGCCGTCGACGGCGCCGCGGAGTTGCAGGTCTATGCCAACAGCGGCTACCAGGCCGAACGCGATCAGAGCCTCAACGACGGCGAGGGCTGGAAGCACTACCTCAAGCAGTCGGTCGTGCTCTACCCGTACCTGGAGAAGGCGGCCGAGTTCTTCGACGCCTCCACCCGCCAATGGCCCGCATGTCACGAGTACACGCACACCCAGAGCGGCTCGATATGGACCGTGGGCGAGATCGTCACCGAGGGTGACACCCTGAGCACAGTCGCGATGCAGCAGGACGCGGCCGCGCCCGGCTGGGGATGCGGGCGCGCGCTCGTGCACCGCAACAACGTGATCGTCGACGTGAATACCTGCAGCGCGAGCCCGGGTGATTCGGCACGCCGGATCGCCACCCTGATCGCGGCGAAGGTGAACGCCCAGTGGTAGCGGGCTGACAGCGAAAAACCGCTCGTCACGCCGCGATCGGCACTGCTACATTCCCGGCGGTATCCCATGACGACCGACAAAGCGCCGGGTAGGCGTGTGCCTCTGCTGCTCATCCTGTTCGCCGCGCTGATGGCCGGCGCGGGCAACGGCATCTCGATTGTGGCGTTTCCGTGGCTGGTGTTGCAGCGCAACGGTTCTGCACTCGATGCCTCGATCGTGGCGATGGCCGGAACGCTGCCGCTGCTGGCCGCCACGTTGATCGCCGGGGCCGCGGTCGACTACCTGGGCCGCCGGCGGGTGTCGATGATCGCCGACGCCCTGTCGGCGCTGTCGGTGGCCGCGGTCCCCGTGCTCGCGCTGGTGTTCGGCGTCGACGTGATCAACGTCGGCGTGCTGGCGGCCCTCGCGGCGCTGGGAGCGTTCTTCGACCCCGCCGGGATGACCGCGAGGGAGACGATGCTGCCCGAGGCCGCCCAGCGCGCCGGCTGGACGCTCGACCATGCCAACTCGGTGTTCGAAGCGATCTTCAACCTCGCCTACATCGTCGGCCCCGGCATCGGCGGTCTGCTCATCGCCACCCTGGGCGGCATCGACACGATGTGGGTGACCGCCGCGGCGTTCGTCCTGTCCATCCTCGCCATCGGGGTGCTGCGCCTCGAGGGCGCCGGTAGACCCGATCCGACCGCGATGTCCGACGGGGTGTGGGCGGGAATCCTCGAAGGTCTGCGCTTCGTCTGGCACAACAAGGTCCTGCGCACGCTGGCGTTCATCGACCTCGCGGCCACGGGCCTGTACATGCCGATGGAGAGCGTGCTGTTCCCGAAGTACTTCACCGACCGCGACGAGCCGGCGCAGCTGGGGTGGGTGTTGATGGCGCTGAGCATCGGCGGCCTCGTCGGAGCGCTCGGCTACGCGGTGATGTCGCGATACATGAAGCGGCGCACAGTGATGCTGGCCGCCGTCCTGACCCTGGGCGTGGCGATGACGGTGATCGCGTTCCTCCCGCCGCTGCCCGTCATCCTCGTGCTGTGCGCGATGGTCGGCTTCGTCTACGGGCCGATCGCGCCGATTTACAACTACGTGATGCAGACCCGCGCCCCGCAGCACCTGCGCGGGCGCGTCGTCGGGGTGATGGGATCGCTGGCCTACGCCGCGGGACCGCTGGGGCTGATCCTGGCGGGACCGCTGGCCGATGCGGCCGGGCTGCACGCCACGTTCCTGGCGTTGTCGCTGCCGATGCTTGCGCTGGGCGTCGTGGCGGTGTTCCTGCCCGCTCTTCGCGAGCTCGACCGGCCCGAGTCGATCCCTACACCGGGCTCAGGTACTCCCTGAGGAAACGGCCGATCGCGCGCACCCAGCGGCGCCCGACGGGACGGGCGAAGTGTTCGATCAGATCGAGGTCGGCGACGACGTAGCCGTTCGAGGCGCGGTACCACATGCCGGCCATGCAGAGTTCCAGGGCGGCCATCGTCGTGACCGGCCCCGGTGCGATCGCGTCCAGACGGTCGTCGGGCACGAAGGCCGGGTAGGCCGCGCCCTTGCGATCGGCGACGGCGCGCACGTGGATCTCCAGAGCGGCGGGCGACACCAGCGCTGACCGCTTCCGGTTCTGCAACGACTTCACCTGGGCGAAGACCACACTGTCCCGCATGCGACGAACAATAGCGTTAACACGCCCGTAACATCACACCGGCCGGTCCTAGACTGGCGCTGTGCACGCGCTGGCCGACCTGATCGCCGAACTCCCCGAAGGCACGGTCGTCACCGACCCCGACATCCTTCGTTCCTACCGCCAGGACCGCGCGGCCGATCCCGGGGCCGGCACCCCGGCAGCGGTGGTCCGGCCGCGCCGCACCGAGGAGGTCCAGACGGTCCTACGGTGGGCCACCGCCCACCGCGTCGCCGTCGTCCCCCGCGGAATGGGCACTGGATTGTCCGGCGGCGCAACGGCTCTCGACGGTGGCATCGTGCTGAGCACCGAGAAGATGCGCGACATCACCGTTGATCCCGTCACCCGCACCGCCGTCGCGCAGCCGGGCCTGCTCAATGCCGAGGTGAAGAAGGCCGTCGGCGAATACGGGCTCTGGTACCCGCCGGACCCGTCTTCTTTCGAGATCTGCAGTATCGGCGGCAACGTCGCCACCAACGCCGGCGGCCTGTGCTGCGTCAAGTACGGCGTGACCACCGATTACGTGCTCGGCCTCCAGGTGGTGCTGGCCGACGGCACCGCGGTGCGACTCGGTGGGCCACGCCTCAAGGACGTCGCGGGCCTGTCCCTGACGAAGCTATTCGTCGGCAGCGAGGGCACCCTCGGCATCGTCACCGAGATCACCCTCAAGCTCCTGCCCGCGCAGAGTTCGGCCTGCACGGTCGTCGCGACCTTCGATTCCGTCGAAGCCGCCGCCGACGCCGTCGTCACCATCACCGGCAAGATCCGGCCCTCGATGCTGGAGTTCATGGACTCCACGGCCATCAACGCCGTCGAGGACAAGCTGAAGATGGGCCTGGACCGCGAGGCCGCGGCGATGATGGTGGCCGCCAGCGACGACCGCGGGCAAGCGGGGGCCCAGGATGCCGAATACATGGCCGAGGTGTTCACCGAACACGGTGCGAAAGAGGTGTTTTTGACATCCGACCCTGAGGAGGGCGATGCGTTCGTCGCCGCCAGGCGCTATGCGATACCCGCCGTGGAGGCCAAGGGATCGCTCCTCCTGGAGGACGTCGGCGTGCCGTTGCCGGCGCTGGCCGAGCTCGTCAGCGGCGTCGAGAAGATCGCTGCGGACCGCGATCTGCTGATCTCCGTGATCGCCCACGCCGGCGACGGCAACACCCACCCGCTCATCGTGTTCGACCCGTCCGACTCCGCGATGGAACAGCGTGCGCAGCAGGCGTTCGGCGAGATCATGGACCTCGCGGTGGGACTCGGGGGGACGATCACCGGCGAACACGGTGTCGGCCGCCTCAAGCGCCCCTGGCTGGCCGGTCAGCTGGGCCCCGAGGCGATGGAGCTGAACCGGCGGATCAAGCAGGCACTCGACCCGGACGGGATCCTGAACCCGGGTGCAGCGATCTGACCCGACCTGCGGCGATGCGGTCCCCTGATTGACATTGCGCGCCGACTGTCGTACGAACAAGACATGACGGCAACTTTGTCTCACAGCTCGCCGGTGCGATTCGAGCTGGCGGACGCGACGACCTGGCGTGATCCGTGGCCGATGTACCGCGCGCTGCGCGACCACGATCCGGTCCACCACGTCGTCCCCGAGGAGCAGCCCGATCGCGACTACTACGTGCTGTCCCGCCACGCCGACATCTGGGCCGCGGCACGAGACCACGAGACGTTCTCCTCGGCGCAGGGGCTGACGGTCAACTACGGCGAGCTCGACCTGATCGGCCTGGCCGACAATCCGCCGATGGTCATGCAGGACCCGCCCGTGCACACCGAATTCCGCAAGCTGGTCGCGCGCGGCTTCACGCCGCGCCAGGTCGAGGCCGTGGAGCCGAAGGTCCGCGAGTACGTGGTGGACCGTCTGGAGCGCATCAGGGCGGCCGGGGGCGGGGACATCGTCGCCGAACTGTTCAAACCCCTGCCGTCCATGGTGGTCGCGCACTACCTCGGGGTACCGGAGGCCGATCGCGGAAAGTTCGACGGCTGGACCGACGCGATCGTGGCCGCCAACACCAGCGAGGGCGGAATCGGCGGCGCACTGGGCACTTTGGGGGATGCGCTCGGCGAGATGATGGGCTATTTCACGTCGCTGATCGAACGCCGCCGCGCCGAACCGGAGGACGACACGGTCTCCCACCTGGTGGCTGCGGGTGTGGGGGCCGACGGCGACATCTCCGGTGTGCTGTCGATCCTGGCGTTCACGTTCACGATGGTCACCGGCGGCAACGACACCACCACCGGCATGCTCGGCGGTTCGGTACAGCTGCTGCATCAACGCCCGGACCAGCGTCGGCTTCTGACCAACGACCCGCAGCTGATCCCCGATGCGGTCGACGAGTTCCTGCGGTTGACCTCACCGGTGCAGATGCTGGGTCGCACCGTCACCCGTGACGTGACGATCGGCGACGTGACGATCCCTGAAGGTCGTCGCGCCATGTTCCTCTACGGCTCGGGCAACCGCGACGAGCGCCATTTCGGCGAAGACGCGGCCGAATTGGACGTCACCCGCAGACCACGCAACATCCTGACGTTCAGCCACGGCGCGCATCACTGCCTCGGCGCCGCGGCGGCCCGGATGCAGTCCCGGGTCACACTGACCGAATTGCTCACGCGGATACCCGAATTCGAGGTCGACGAGGCCGGGATCGTCTGGTCCGGCGGCAGCTACGTCCGACGGCCGCTGTCGGTGCCCTTCACGGTGACCGGCTGATGGCGGGCGACTGGCTGGCCGCCCGGCGCACCGAGGTGGCCGCCGACCGCATCCTCGACGCAGCGGGCGAACTGTTCGCCTCTCAGGCCGCCGCCACCGTCGGCATGCACGAGATCGCCTCGGCCGCAGGCTGTTCGAGAGCCACGCTGTACCGCTACTTCGAGAACCGCGAAGCGCTCTACACGGCCTACGTGCATCGGGAGAGCTACCGGCTCTACCGCGAGATGACCGAGCAGATCATGTCGTTCGACGATCCCCGCGACCGGCTGATCGAGGGGATGCTGTCGTCGTTGCGCAACGTGCGCGAAAGCCCGGCGCTGGCATCCTGGTTCGCGACCACGCAGCGCCCGATCGGCGCGGAGATGGCCGAGGAGTCCGAGGTCATCAAAGCCCTGACGGAGGCCTTCGTCATCTCGCTGGGCCCCGATGACTCCGAGAAGGTCGCGCACCGGTCGCGATGGCTGGTGCGGGTGATGACCTCGCTGATGCTGTTCCCCGGCCACGACGAAGCCGACGAGCGCGCGATGCTCGAAGAGTTCGTCGTGCCGATCGTGCTGCCGAGCCAGGCCGCCGATCAGGCCACCCAGTAGGCCTGCGCCTTGACCGCTTTGCGCGGGATCTTGTATTCCTCGCGCAGCAGCTTGGCCACCGCGCGCGTGGTGCGGTTGTCGCAGCCGACCCAACCGAAGTGGTCGGACGCATCGAAGGCCGCAGAGCCCACCGCGGCCACCAGCGCCTCACCGGCGTTCTCCCGGTCCACCCACGTCACGTCCGCACTGCGCCGGACCGGGAGCTGCCTGTCGTCGTCGTGGGACGCCTCCAGGAACACCCGCGCGGGGGCGTCGCCGATCGCGTCGAGCAGCGAGTTGATCGCGGGCAGCGAGGCCGTGTCCCCGACGATGACGTACCCCGCCGGCTTCGGCTCCGGCAGGGAGAAGTTGCTGCCCAGGACCGTGGCCTCGATCCTGTCCCCCGGCTGCGCCTGCTCGGCCCACCGCGACGCGACGCCGTCGTGCACCGCGAACTCGATGTCGACGGTGTCGTTCTCCGGGTCGGGGTTGACCAGGGTGTAGCCGCGTTGGTGCAGCTTCTCCCCGTCGGTGAACCACATCCTGATCCACATCGTCGGGTGCAGGGCGCGGTCGGCGAGCAGACCGCCGGCCTCGAAGCTCAGCCGCAGGTAGTGCGGGGTCACCTCGGTGCGCCCCGTGACCGTCAGCTCGTAGTCGCCCGCGCGCAGAAGCTTGAGCACTGCGCCCGCGAAACCGCGCGACAACTTGGTGTCCGACATGAACTCATCACCCCTCGCTGCAGATAGTTAGGTCAGCTTAACCTAACTATCTGCCTGACCGGGTTTCCCGTCAGGTGCGGACGCGCGTGAAGCGGTGCAGCACCCACGCCAGTGGAATGGTCACGATCAGCGTTCCGAAGAACAGCAGCCACACCGACCCCGTGTAGATCGGGTAGCGCAGGATCTCGACCATCACCAGCTCCATGGTGACGAGATGGATCAGGAAGATCTCGTAGGAGATCTCGCCGAGGAAGATCATCGGCCGGCTCGCCATGCACCGCGCGTAGAGGCCCGTGTCCCGCAGCGCCAGGGGCGCCACCACCAGGGTGGCGATCGCGGCGTAGAACGCGGTCTTGAGAAGCGCTTCGTGCAGCCCGGCCGGCGAAGTGGTCGGCTCCCCGGCGATCGGCGTGGACACGATGACGTAGCTGACGACTGCCAGCGGCACGCAGACCAACGCGTAGGCGCGCACACCCATGGGCTGTAGAGCCGCCAGCAGCATCCCGCCGATGAACCACGCGAGGTAGCCCGGCAGCCACAGCTTCGCGCCGTCGGGCAGGAAGTCGGTCGTGTGCACCAGCCACATCCACCCCGGCGATGCCGCCGCCAGCACCACCAGCCCGGCCATCAGGAGCCGCGGACGCCACCGGCGCCGGCACACCACGACCAGCAGCAGGTAGGCCAACGCCGGCAACGCCACATAGAAGGCGACCTCCACCGCCAGGCTCCACATCTGCGTGAGCCCTTGGTGCAGAAACGAATACAGGTAGTCGTCGGTGTAGATCTGGGTCAGGGTCAGGTTACGGAACAGCCCCTCCCACGTGTGACCGGGGTTCGGGCCGGCGGTGCGGAAGTGGTAGACGAGGTAGGCCGCGAGGACGGTCACCGCGTAGGCGGGCATGATGCGGCGCACGCGATGCCAGGCGTAGCGCCGCACCGACGGTGACGGCGCACCGGCCTTCGCGGCCTTGACCCACGGAAGGAACAGCAGGAAACCCGACAGCACGAAGAAGATCGGCACGCCGATCTCCATCCGCGAATACACCAGGCCCACATAGCCTTGCGGGTACTTACCCGTCGTGTACGCCGCGTGGGTGAGCACCACCAGCAGGGCCGCGACAGCCCGGATGCCCGTCAGCGATGCGACCCGCTCCGTGGTGACCGACTCCAGTCCCCCGGCCGCCTCGACGCCAGACTCGCCCGAACGCACGGGCGAGGTCACTTCGTCGTGGGCTTCCCCCGATGCGGCTTGGGCCCGCGATCGGGTTGGAGCTGGATCAGCTGCCCCTGAATCCTGGTGTTCTCCAACGCCTTCAGAGTCTTGCCGGGAAGCTTGGCAGGCAGTTCGACGAGCGAATGATCCATCTTGATGGTGATGTGCCCGAAATCGCTGCGATGCAGCCCGCCTTCGTTGGCGATCGCGCCCACGATCGCGCCGGGGGCCACCTTGTGCCGTTTGCCGACGGCGATCCGGTAGGTGGCCAGGTCGCTGCGCCGCTCCCGCGGCTTGCGCGCCGGACCCTCACCCCGGTCACGGTCGGGGCGTTCGCGACGCTTCTCCGGCGGCGGCTCGGTCATCAGGAATTCCTCGCCGTTGCGGCTCTGCAGAGCCAGCGCCGCGGCGATGTCGGCCATCGGGACGTCGTGGTCGCGCTCGTAGCCCTCGATGAGCGTGCGGAACAGGTCGATACCCGGCTTGGCCAGTGCGTCGGTGATCGAATCGCGGAACTTGGCGACACGCTTCTCGTTGACGTCGTCGACCGAGGGCAGGTCGGACTCGACCAACTTCTGCCGCGTCACGCGCTCGATGGAGTTCAGCAGGTGGCGCTCGCGAGGCGTGACGAACAGCAGTGCCGTCCCCGACCGTCCGGCACGTCCCGTGCGGCCGATCCGGTGTACGTAGGACTCCGGGTCGTGCGGGATGTCGTAGTTCAGCACGTGCGAGATGCGCTCGACGTCCAACCCGCGCGCCGCGACGTCGGTGGCGATCAGGATGTCGATCGACCCGTCCTTGAGCGAGTTGATGGTGCGCTCGCGGACTGCCTGCGGGATGTCGCCGTTGATCGCGGCCGCGGCGAACCCGCGGGCGCGCAGCTTCTCGGCGACCTCCTCGGTGGCCTGCTTGGTCCGGACGAACACGATCATCGCGTCGCCCTGTTCGACCTCGAGCAGACGCGTCAGGGCGTCCATCTTGCGATTGCCCGCGACGAGCACGTAGCGCTGCGTGATGTTCTCGGCCGTCTGCGTCTTCGCCTTGACCGTCACCTCGACCGGATCATGCAGGTACTTGGCGGTGATCTTCTTGATCGCCGGCGGCATCGTGGCCGAGAAGAGGGCGACCTGCTTGTATTCGGGAGTGTCGGCGAGGATGCGCTCGACATCCTCGGCGAAGCCCATCTGCAGCATCTCGTCGGCCTCGTCGAGCACGAGGTAGTCGAGGTGCGAGAGGTCGAGGCTGCCCTTCTCCAGATGGTCGATCACACGGCCGGGCGTGCCGACGACCACCTGCGCGCCGCGCTTGAGGCCCGATAGCTGCGGTACGTAGGACGACCCGCCGTAGATGGGCAGGACGTTGACCCGCAGGTGGGCGCCGTAGCGGCCGAAAGCCTCGGCGACCTGCAGCGCGAGCTCGCGGGTGGGCGCCAGGACGAGCGCCTGGGTGTTGCGGCTGCCGGTGTCGATCTTCGACAGGATCGGGATGGCGAAGGCGGCCGTCTTGCCGGTGCCGGTCTGTGCGAGGCCGACCACATCGGAGCCCGCGAGCATCGCCGGGATGGTCTCCGCCTGGATGGGCGATGGCGATTCGTAACCGACGTCGGCGACAGCCTGCAGCACTGCAGGGTGAATCTGCAGGTCAGCAAAGGTCAGGTCGGCGGACGCAGGTTCCGCATTTGAGGACGTCATCGTCGTTGGAGTCTAGTGGCTGACGGCGGCTCTTCTCGCCTCCCGGCCGAAGCAGGGACGCGGCCCGCCGCGGTGCCCCCTACGCGGCCCGCCGCGGTGCGCCTCCGACGCGCTCCCCTCCCCCTCCCGGTACGGTGCGCAACTGTGAAGTGGGCAGCAGTCATCGGCTCGGCGATTGCAGCGGGCGCCCTCACCTTGACCGCCTGCAGTCCCGGCGACTCCACCGTGTCCAAAACGCCTGATCAGAGCACCCCGGCGCCTGCCCCGTCGGCGCCCACCACGTCGGCGCCGCCCTTGGGCCCGCCACCCGGGCCGGCCCCCGCCGCGGACCCGTGTGCCATCGATCTCGCCGCTCCGGAGATCACCAAGGCCGTCTCCGAACTCCCCCGTGACCCGCGCAGTAACCAGGGCTGGAACCCCGAGCCGCTGGCCGGCAACTACAGCCAGTGCGCCCAATTGTCGGCCGTCATCGTCAAGGCCAATACGAACGCCGAGAACCCGAACACCCGCGCGGTGCTGTTCCATCAGGGCAAGTTCATCCCGACCGGAGTGCCCGACACCTACGGCTTCAACGGTCTCGACACCACCCAGACCACCGGCGACACGGTCGCCCTGCAGTACTCCAGCGGCGTACCCGGCCTGGCCAGCGTCGTGAAGTTCCGCTGGAACGGTAGCGGTGTCGAGCTGATCGGCAACACTCCCCGCTAATTCGTTTCCCATCCCTGACGCCGGGTATGCCGCGGCCAGGTCGGGAAATTGACGCTCACGGAGGAGTGAACCCATGGAAGATGCCCTTCGGGACATGTGGCGCTCGGTCGCCACATTCGCCCCCAAACTGCTGGCCTTTATCGTCATCCTCGTCGTCGGTCTGATCGTCGCGAAACTGATCGCCAAGGCCATCGACAAGATCCTTGAGCGTGTCGGCTTCGACCGCGCGGTCGAACGCGGGGGCATCAAGCGTGCCCTTCAGCAAAGCAACTACGACGCGTCGACCATCGTCAGCAAGATCGTCTACTACGCGCTTCTGCTGTTCGTCCTGCAGCTGGCGTTCGGCGTCTTCGGACCCAACCCCGTCAGCGCACTGCTCGCCGGAGTGATCGCCTTCCTGCCCAAGCTGCTCGTCGCACTGATCATCGTCGTGGTCGCCGCGGCGATCGCCGCCGCGGTGCGCGACCTCGTGTCCAACGCCCTGGGCGGGCTGTCCTACGGACGCATGCTGGCCAACATCGCGAGCATCTTCATCCTCGGCCTGGGCATCATCGCCGCGCTGAACCAGGTCGGTATCGCCCTGACCGTCACGCTGCCCGTGCTCGTCGCGATCCTCGGCACCATCGGCGGCATCTTGATCGTCGGCGTCGGCGGCGGCCTCATCAAGCCGATGCAGCACCGGTGGGAGGACTACCTCAATCGCGCCGAGGAAGAAGGCCGCAAGATCCGCGAGGAGGCCGACAAGCGCCGCCCGGTGGACACCCCGACCCAGCAGATGCCGGCCTTCACCGGCGCGCCCACGGGTGTCCAGGGCGGATACGGCCAGACCCCGCAGCAGGGGTACCAGCCGACGTATCAGCCCACCCAGCAGCCCTACCAGCCGACGCAGCCGCCCTACCCGCCCACGCCCGGCTACAACGGGCCGCAGTAACCGCTCCTCCCCGCGGCCGCTCCTCCCGCGGCGCCGAACTGAGGTTCCGGGTCGTTGCGCGCAGCGCAATCGCAGCCTGGAACCTCAGTTCGGCGGTGAGTGGTGTCGGCGTGCTGACCTACAGTTGCGGGCGTGTTCGTCACCGACGACCGGGTCGTCTACAGCGCCTCGGACCTGGCCGCCGCGGCCCGGTGCGAGTACGCGCTGCTGCGCTCCTTCGACGCCCGGCTCGGCTGGGGTCCACCCACCTCCGGTGACGACGAACTGCTGGCCCGCACAGCAGAACTCGGAGCCCAACACGAACAGCGCCACCTCTCGGCGCTGCGTGGCGAGGCGGGTGTCGCGATCATCGGCCGGCCGCAGTACACCGTCGCGGGGCTGACGGCCGCGGCCGAACAGACCCTGGCCGCGATCGCCGACCGCGCGCCCGTCGTCTATCAGGCCGCCATGTTCGACGGCCGCTTCGTGGGCTTCGCCGACTTCCTGCTCCTCGAAGACGGCCCCGACGGACCTCGGTATCGCCTGCGCGACACCAAGCTGGCGCGCTCGGTCAAGGTCGAGGCGCTGCTGCAGATGGCGGCCTACGTCGAGACGCTGACCGCCGCCGCGGTGCCGGTCGCTCCGGAGGTCGACCTGGTGCTCGGCGACGGCGCCGTCGTCAGCTATGGAGTCGACGAACTGCTGCCCGTCTACCGGCCCCGCCGCGACGCCCTGCAGCGGCTGCTCGACGACCACCTGTCCGGCGGCAGGGCGGTCACCTGGGAGGACCAGCACGTCCGGGCCTGCTTCCGCTGCGCCGAATGCGACGAGCAGGTCCGCGCGTCCGACGACCTGCTGCTCGTGGCCGGAATGCGGGTCAGCCAGCGGGCCCGGCTGATCGACGCGGGCATCACGACCGTGCACGAGCTGGCCACCCACCAGGGCCCGGTCGCCGAGCTGTCCTCACGCACCGTCACCGCGCTGACCTCGCAGGCCCGCCTGCAGGTCGCCGACCGCGTCGTCGAGAACGGCACCGTGAAACCGCCCTACGAGCTCGTCGATCCGCAGCCGCTGATGGTGCTGCCCGACGCCGACAAGGGCGACCTGTTCTTCGACTTCGAGGGCGACCCGCTGTGGACCGTCGACGGCCACGACTGGGGCCTGGAATACCTGTGGGGCGTGCTCACCGTCTCCGACGACTTCCATCCCCTGTGGGCCCACGACCGCCACGACGAGCGGCAGGCCCTCAAGGATTTCCTGGCGATGGTGCGCAAGCGCAGACGCCGCTATCCCGGCATGCACATCTACCATTACGCCGCCTACGAGAAGAGCACGCTGCTACGGCTGGCCGGCCGGTACGGCGTGGGCGAGCTCGAGATCGACGAGCTGCTGCGCGACGGTGTGCTCGTCGACCTGTATCCGTTGGTGCGCAAGAGCATTCGCGTCGGCACCGAGAACTACAGCATCAAGTCGCTGGAGCCGCTGTACATGGGCACCGAGCTGCGTGACGGCGAGGTCACGACGGCGACGGCGTCGATCACCGAGTACGCCCGCTACTGCACGTTGCGCGACGAAGGCCGCACCGACGAGGCCGCGACCGTGCTCAAGGAGATCGAGGGGTACAACCGCTACGACTGCCGTTCGACGCGAAGGCTGCGTGACTGGATGATGGCCCGCGCCATCGAGTCCGGCGTTCCGCCGCGCGGGCCCCTCGCGGTGTCGAAGGACGCCGACACCGGTGTCGTCGAGGTCGACGACGTCGAACGCAGACTCCTGAAGTTCGCCGGTGACGGCATCGAGGCGCGGTCGGCCGAGCAGGTCGCCGCGGCGATGCTGGCCGCCGCCAAGGGTTTTCACAAGCGCGAGGACAAACCGTTCTGGTGGGGGCACTTCGACCGCGTCAACAACCCCGTCGACGAGTGGGCCGACGACAGCAGCGTGTTCATCGTCGACAATCACGAGATCGTGGCCGACTGGCACAAGCCGCCGAAAGCCCGCAAACAGCAACGCCACCTCCGGCTGCGCGGTGAGATCGCCACCGGTGAGCTGAACCGGGACATGTACGCCCTCTACGACCCGCCGTGCCCCGTCGGGCTGTCCGACGACCCGGACCGGCGCGGCTTTGCGACCGTGTCCGTCGCCGAATGCGACGACCCCGAAGCGCCGACTGAGGTCGTGATCGTCGAGCGTCAGCCCAAGGGCGGCGACGTGTTCGATCAGGTGCCCTTCGCGCTGACCCCCGGGCCGCCGATCAACACCGGCATGCTCGCCGACGCCATCGCCGACACCGCATCGCTGGTTGCGGCCGGCCTGCCGCAGCTGCCGCCCGACGCGCTCACCGACATCCTGCTGCGGCGCCCGCCGCGGACCCGCAGCGGCGCCGCGCTGCCTCGCACCGGTGACGCCGTCGCCGACATCACCTGTGCGCTTCTGGATCTCGACTCGTCGTACCTTGCCGTGCACGGCCCGCCCGGCACCGGAAAGACGTTCACCTCGGCGCAGGTGATCGCCGCCCTGGTCGCCGAACACGAGTGGACCATCGGTGTGGTCGCGCAGTCGCACGCGGTGGTGGAGAACCTGTTCGGTGATGTGATGCGTGCCGGGGTGGACGGCGCGCGGGTCGGCAAGAAGCTGCACACGGTCAGCAGCGGCTGGACCGAACTGGACCGCGACGACTACGCGGAGTTCCTCTGCCAGGGCGGCTGCGTGGTCGGCGGAACTGCGTGGGACTTCGCCAACGCCAACAAGTTCGAGCGCGACAGCCTCGATCTGCTGGTGATCGAGGAGGCCGGGCAGTTCAGCCTGGCCAACACCGTGGCGGTGTCCCGGGCGGCCCGAAACCTGTTGCTGCTCGGCGATCCTCAGCAGCTCCCCCAGGTCAGTCAGGGCACCCATCCCGAACCGGTCGACGGGTCCGCGCTGGGCTGGCTCGTCGACGGGCACAACACGCTGCCACCCGAACGCGGCTATTTCCTGGACCGCTCCTACCGCATGCATCCCGACGTGTGCGCGGCCGTCTCCCGACTCTCCTATGACGGGCGCCTGCACTCCCACGAGGCGGTGACCGCTGCGCGCACGCTCGACGGGGTGGCGCCCGGAGTCAGGACACTGACCGTCGATCACCTCGGCAATGCCAACGAGAGCCCTGAGGAAGCCGACGCGATCGTGGGTGAGATCCGCGGGCTGCTCGGGACGACGTGGACCGATCAAGACGGCACCCGGCCGCTGGGCCAGCGCGACATGCTGATCGTGACCCCGTACAACGCCCAGGTGGTGCTGCTGCGCCGGCGCCTCGACGCGGCCGGTCTGGGCGAGGTGCGCGCCGGCACCGTGGACAAGTTCCAGGGCCAGCAGGCGCCGGTGGTGTTCGTGTCGATGACCGCGTCGTTGATCGACGACGTGCCCCGCGGAATCTCGTTCCTACTCAACAGGAATCGACTCAACGTGGCCGTCAGCCGGGCGAAGTACCTGGCGGTCGTCGTCCGCTCCGGACACCTGACGGAGTATCTGCCGGGCACCCCCGACCGGCTGGTGGAGTTGGGCGCGTTCCTGTCCCTGGCCCCGTGTGATACACCGGCCCAGTGACCTCAGCCCTGACCGAGCAGCTCGCCGGGATCGTCGGAGCCGCCCACGTGATCACCGACGGCGACGTGCTCGACGGTCGCAGCATCGACCACACCGGGCGCTACCGGGGCCACGCGGCGGCGCTGGTGCGTCCGGGGTCGACCGACGAGGTGGCCGCTGTGCTGCGCGCATGCCGCGACGCCGGGGTCAACGTCACCGTCCAGGGCGGGCGCACCTCCCTGGTCGCCGGCACTGTGCCCGAACACGACGACGTCCTGCTGTCGACGGAGCGCCTGCGCGACCTCGGCGACGTCGACGTCGAGGAGCGCCGGGTCCGGGTCGGCGCCGGCGTGACGCTGGCCGAGGTGCAGCGGGCCGCCGCGGCCGCGGGCCTGGTGTTCGGGGTCGACCTCGCGGCGCGGGACTCCGCCACCGTCGGCGGCATGGCCTCCACGAACGCCGGCGGGCTGCGCACGGTCTGCTACGGCAACATGGGCGAGCAGGTGATCGGGCTCGACGTCGTGCTGCCCGACGGCACCGTGGTGCACCGCCACAGCCAGGTGCGCAGCGACAACACCGGCTATGACCTGGCGTCGCTGTTCGTCGGGGCGGAGGGCACGCTCGGGGTGATCACCGCGCTGGATCTGCGGCTGCACCCCCTTCCGCGTCACCGGGTCACCGCCATCTGCGGTTTCGCCGACCTGGACTCCCTCATCGCGACCGGCCGCGCCTTCCGCGACATGGAAGGCATCGCGGCTCTGGAACTGATCGACGCCCGGGCCAGCGCGCTGACCGCCGAACACGCCGGGGTGGCCGCGCCCGTCGACGGCGCGTGGCAGCTGTTGATCGAGCTGTCCGGCGACACCGATCTGACCGACCGACTGGCCGACGCGCTCGAGGACGCCGACCTGTGCGGCGAACCGGCCGTCGGTGTGGACACCACTGCCCAGCAGCGGCTGTGGCAGGTGCGCGAAGCGGTCGCCGAGGTTCTCGGCGTCTACGGTCCGCCACTGAAATTCGATGTCTCGCTTCCCCTTTCGAGCATCCAGGAGTTCGCCACAGACGCCGTCGCGCTGGTCGCCGAGCATGCGCCCGAGGCGATTCCGGTGCTGTTCGGGCACATCGGGGAGGGCAACCTGCACCTGAACATCGTGCGCTTCGACCTGACCGGAGAGGACGAACGTGCGCTCTACTCGGCGATGATGACGCTCATCGCGCGCCACGGCGGCAACGTCAGCTCCGAACACGGCGTCGGCACCCGCAAGCGCGACTACCTCGCGATGGCCCGCACCGAGGCCGACATCGCCACGATGCGCGCGGTGAAGGCCGCCTTCGACCCCACCGGCTATCTGAACCGCGCGGTGTTGTTCAGCTGACCCACTTCTGTACCGTGGCCCACGATGACCAGCATCGAAGCTGACTACCTCGTCGTGGGAGCGGGCGCCATGGGAATGGCGTTCGTCGACACCCTCCTGGCCGAGAGCGACGCGACCATCGTGCTCGTCGACGAGAACCACCAGCCCGGCGGGCACTGGAACTCCGTCTACCCGTTCGTGCGCCTGCATCAGCCCTCGGCCTACTACGGCGTCAACTCGCACGCACTGGGCAACGAGGACTCGGTCGACCGCAGCGGCTTCAACGAGGGGTTCTTCGAGCTCGCGAGCGGGCACGAGGTGTGCGCCTACTACGACCAGGTGATGCGCAACCACATGCTGCCCACCGGGCGGCTGACCTACCTGCCGATGACCCGCTACCTCGGCGACGGCCGGATCCGCACCCTCGACGGCCGCGAGCAGCAGGTGACCGTGCGGCGCCGCACCGTCGATGCGACCTACCTGCTGACCATCGTGCAATCGATGCGCTCGGCGCCGTTCTCGGTCGCCGACGGGATCGGCGTCGTCGCCCCCAACGACCTACCGAGGCGGGCCGGCGACCACGACCACTTCACCGTCGTCGGTGGCGGCAAGACGGGTATGGACTGCTGTTTGTGGCTGTTGCGCAACGGCGTCCCCGCGCAGAAGGTGCGGTGGGTCAAGCCGCGCGACTCGTGGCTGCTGAACCGCGCGAACATCCAGCCGGGCGCCGACTTCGCCTGGCGCCTGCGGGCGTCCATGGCGGCCAGGATGGAGGCGATCGCGGAGGCGTCGTCGCCCGACGACCTCTTCCGGCGGCTGGAGGCCGCCGAGATCCTGTTCCGACTGGACCCGTCGGTAGAGCCCACGATGTACCACTGCGCGATCGTGTCCGAGCGTGAGCTGGAGCATCTGCGGCTGATCGAGGACGTGGTGCGGCTGGGCCACCTCGAGCACGTCGAGCACGACCGGATCCGGCTGCGCGACGGCGCCCTCGCCGCCGGTCCGTCGCTGTACGTCGACTGCACCACCCAGGGCCTGCCGCGCCCGCCGTCGGTACCTGTGTTCGACGGCGACCGGATCACCCTGCAGAGTGTCCGCAGTTGTCAGCAGGTGTTCAGCTCGGCGTTCATCGCCCACGTCGAAGCGACCTACGGCGACGACCCGACGCGCAACGAGCTGTGTGTCCCGATCACCCATCCCGACGTCCCGATCGACTGGCTCCGGCACGCGATGGAGGACAACACCGCCACCATGCGCTGGGTGCAGGACCCGGAACTGATGTCGTGGCTGCAGGCGGCGCGGCTGAATGCGGTCCGCAACCTGTTCCCCGAATTCCCGCCGGGCAAGGAGCGGGTCCGCGATCGCGCGATGGGCGCGTTGGCGGTGGCGCTCACCAAAACCAACGGCGAGCTCGCCGCGCTGATGGGCGGCGCCTAGCTGCGGGAGTGCCGGCCGTCGACGGCCCCCGGGCCGTCGCCGACCGCCGGTACGCCGGAGCCGTTGTGCCCGCGTCCGTTCTGCTCGTCGAGCAGGTCGTCGAGGATGCTGCGCCACTCCCGCTCGGTTGTGGGCTCGCGCTGCGGCGGTTCGACGTCGGAGCCGCGCGGATCGGTGACCCGCTCGAGGACATCGGTGTCGACCAGGGCGCCGGCCGGCGCCGGCTCGTGGGCCTCGTCGTCCTCCCAGGTCACCTCGTACTCGACGTAGTCGTCCTCGCCGTCGGCCCAGTAGAGGTCGTGGTCGGGATCGAAAACCTCCTGCGGTTCCCGCGTCGCAGACGCCTGCGATGCCGGCCCCGACACTGCCGGCGTCCCGAACCACCCGAGCAGGAACAGCGCGGCGACGACGCCGAACAGCGCGACGAAGGCCGGTAGCAGCATGGACTGGGACATCGCGAGAGCGAACGGCGCGTGCAGGAACCCGGGGAGCTGGGCGACCTGGCCTCCGGCCTGCGCGGACGCGCCCCCCGGGCCCGGAAGCTTCGACGAGAGCTCGGAGGCCATCAGCGCTGCCATGCCGGCGCTACCCAGGACCGAGCCGACCTGCCGGGTGGTGTTGTACACACCGGAGCCCGCACCGGCCAGCTGCGGGGGCAGGTTGCGGGTGGCGGTGGCCGCCAGCGGAGACCAGATGAACGCCATCGCCGCACCCATCGCCGTCAGCGGCAGCACCAGACGCCAGATCGGGGTGTCGGGCGTCATCTCGATGGACAGCCAGGTAACGCCGATCGCCATCAGAGAGAAGCCGAAGCCGACCACCGACCGCGGGTGCGAGCGGTCGACGAGCCTGCCGACGAACGGGGCCAGCACCCCGGTGGCGACCGCCATCGGGGCGGTCAGCAGCGCCGCGCGCGTCGGGGTGAGCCCGCAGACCGCCTGGGCGTAGAACATCAGCGGCAGGATCATCCCGGTGGCGACGAAGCCGATGACCGCGACGCCGAGGTTCGACATGGAGAAGTTGCGGTCGCGGAAGATGACGAGGGGGATCAGGGGTTCGCCCGTGTTGATCTTCTGCCAGTAGACGAACGCCGCCATCACGGCGACGCCGGCGAGGATGGTGACCCAGATCCAGGCGGCCCAGTCGTGGGTCTGCCCCTCCTGCAGGCCGAACACGACGAGGAAGAGCCCGACGCCGGAAAGCACGACGCCGGGCACGTCGAACCGCTGGTTCGGTTGGGTGGGCAGCGACGGGACCAGCCAGACCGCCAGGGCCAGGCCGAGGATGCCCACGGGCACGTTGACGATGAAGATCCACTGCCAGCCCAGATGGTCGACGAGCACCCCGCCGGCCAGGGGGCCCACAAGCGTGGCCACCCCCGCCGTGGCGCCCCATACGCTCATCGCCACCCCGCGACGGTGCGCGGGGAACGTCCGCGTGATGACGGTCATGGTCTGCGGCGTCAGCATCGCCGCGCCCACGCCCTGGACGACCCGGGCGGCGACCAGCGTGCCGATCGAATCCGCCAGCCCGCACCACAGCGACGCCGCGGTGAAGACGGCGAGGCCGGCCAGGTACAGATTCTTGGGCCCGTACCGGTCCCCGAGGCGCCCCGCCACCAGCAGCGGTACCGCATAGGCCAGCAGGTAGGCGCTCGTCACCCAGATCACCGAGTCGTAGCCGGCGCCGAGGCCGGCCATGATCGCCGGGTTGGCGACCGCGACGATCGTCGCGTCGACCAGGATCATGAAGAACCCGATGAGCAGGGCCCACAGCGCATGCCACGGGTTGGCGCCCCGGGCGCGCGGCGTCACAGAATCGAACATGGTGGGAGTCAGTCAGATATCCATCAGGAGATGATCAGTTCGGCCCGACGCTACGGTCCGCCGGTTGTCCCGACAAGTCAGCGACGGCCGGTCAGCGCGGCGATGCGGGCTCGGCGACGGCGTCACCAGGCACGCGAGCCGGCGCAGTGTTCCGGTGCACACCGGTCACCAACAACGCCGTCAGCGCGACGATCACGCCCGCGGCCATCACGACCGCCATCGCCAGCTCGTCGTTGCCGAGCACGCCGACCACCGGTGCGATCGCGGCGCCCAGCCCGAACTGCACCGCGCCCAGCAGTGCCGCGGCGGTTCCGGCCGCGTCCGGGTGCCGCGTCAACGCGACGGCCGGTGCATTCGGGATGACCAGACCCATCGCCGCGAGGATCGCCCATACCGGGACGACGAAGCCGAAGAGCCCGCCGACGTGGCCGGCGGCCAGCGCGACGAACACCGCACCCGACACCGAAGCGGCGACCAGCGCCCACAGCATGATCTGCTGCGGGCTGAACCGCTTGAGCAGAACCACGTTGAACTGGGTGGTGCCGATCAGTGCGATCGCGCCGGCACCGAACACCAGCGCGAACGCCGTCTGCCCGAGGCCGAACCGGCCCTGCAGGACGAACGAGGCACCGGCGATGTAGGCGAACAGGCCCGACATTCCGAGCGCGCCGATGAGCACGAGGATGACGAATCGGACGTCGCGCAGGAGCTCGAGGTAGGTCAGCGAGATACCGCGGATCTTCAGCGGTCGGCGGTGGCTGACGGGCAGGGTCTCAGGGAGCGCGAGCACTGCCATGACCAGCAGGGCCCCGGCGACCACGACGAGCGCTGCGAATACCCAGTGCCAGGAGCCGTGCACCAGCACCGCGGCTCCCAGCGACGGCGCCAGGACGGGGGCCACGCCGAGTACCAGCATCAGCCGCGACATCACCGTCGCGGCGGCGGAATCTTTGTACAGGTCACCGACGACGGCGATCGCCACGACCATTCCGGCCGCAGCTCCCATGCCCTGGAGCCCGCGCGCGATGCCGAGCACCGCGATGTTCGGGGCGAACAGGCACAGCAGCGACGCGAGCATGTGCAGCACGATGCCGGCGAAGAGCGGCTTGCGGCGGCCCAGCGAGTCCGACAGCGGGCCGATCACCAGCTGGCCGATCGCCAGTCCGGCCAGGGTGCCGGTCAGCGTGAGCTGAGCGACCGACGACGACACCGACAGCTCCTCGGCGATCTTCGGCAGCGCGGGCAGATACATGTCGATCGTCAGCGGACCGAGCGCGACGAGCAGCCCGAGCACCACGATCATCTTGATGCGATTCGGCATCGGGAGCTGGTTCGGCGGCGACCCGACCGGCTGGGGCTTCACGTCCACGTCTGGGGATACTGCCATGCACTTGGTTAGCGACGCTTCTCAATATTTTCTTCCCCGATCCCGCAACAGTGAGCGCAATCACGTTCGGGCACGTGGGGTTCGCCGCCGTTCGTTGGACAACGGTTAGCCTGAAATCAGGTTCACACAGGGAGGTACGCCCATGAGTGCCAGATCACGAACCAAGAGCCAGGTCCCGGCTGTGCCCGACGACGATCCGGGTGTCGCCGCGAAGGTGCTGTCGCAGATCATCGAGCGCGGAGCGAAAGTCCAGGGTCCAGCGGTGAAGGCGTACGTCGACCGGCTGCGCGAGGGCAACCCGAATGCGTTTCCGGCGGAGATCATCGGCAAGCTGGACAAGCAGTACATGGCTACTGTCATGGCCAGTGGCGCCGCCGTCGGTTCGGCGGCCGCGTATCCCGGGATCGGCACCCTCATCGCCATGTCGGCGGTCGCGGGTGAGACGGTCGTCTTCCTGGAGGCGACGGCGCTGTACGTGCTGGCGGTCGCCGAGGTGCACGGCATCCCCGTCGAGCATCGCGAACGGCGCCGCGCGTTGGTGCTCTCGGTCCTCGTCGGGGAGGACAGCAAGCGTGCCGTCGCCGACCTCATCGGCCCCGGCCGGACCAGCGGCGCCTGGGTGTCGGACGGAGCGGCCACGCTGCCGCTGCCCGCGCTGTCGCAACTCAATTCGCGGTTGCTGCGCTACTTCGTGAAGCGCTACACGCTCAAGCGCGGCGCCCTGGCTTTCGGGAAGATGCTGCCGGTGGGGATCGGTGCCGTCGTGGGCGGGGTCGGGAACCGCATGATGGGCAAGAAGATCGTGGCCAACGCCCACAAGGCGTTCGGCGATCCGCCGCCGCGCTGGCCGTCGGCGCTGCATCTGCTACCCGCACCGCGCCGTTGATCGCGCCGGACCGACCGTTCGACGGGCGTCTGACAGCCGTCGCGATGTGACCGAAATGACCATAAGTACGTTGCGTGGGCTGCGCCCTAGCAGAAGCGCTAGCCTTTATACGGCGGAACCGCGGGAGAACCGCACACCGGGTTGAAAATGGGGTGGCCGGCTGCTTGCTGGGCGCTGGCCCGAAGCGAAGAATTGAGGCGAATAGCAGCCGTGAGCTCACCTTCACCATTCGGTCAGAACGAGTGGTTGGTCGAAGAGATGTACCGCAAGTTCCGCGAGGATCCGTCGTCGGTCGATCCCAGTTGGCATGACTTCCTCGTCGACTACTCCCCCGAACCCACGAACGACACCCCGCCCGAATCGAACGGCAAGCGCGCCACGGCGCCCACGTCTCCCCCCGAGCCCGCCCCGGCGCCCAAGCCCGCCGCGTCCAACGGGTCCTCGGCTCAGCAGTCGAAGCCGGCATCTAAAGCCCCCGAAAAAGCCTCTGAGAAAGCCCCCGAAAAGGAGTCCGAGAAAGCCCCCGAGAAGTCGGGCGAGAACTCGGCCGGGAAGTCCGCTCCGAAACCTGCCGAGAAGTCCTCGGAGAAGCCGGCGTCCAAGAGCACCGAGAAGTCCTCAGAGAAGGCCCCCGAGAAGGCCCCCGCGGCCAAGTCCGAGTCGAAGAGCGATTCTGCACCGGCGAAGGCCAAGGCGTCGTCGTCGAGTTCAAACTCCAACCAGGACGAGGCGCAGGTGCTTCGCGGCGCCGCCGCGGCCGTCGTGAAGAACATGTCGGCATCGCTGGAGGTGCCGACCGCGACGAGCGTGCGCGCGATCCCGGCCAAGGCGATGATCGACAACCGCATCGTCATCAACAACCACCTCAAGCGCACCCGCGGCGGCAAGATCTCGTTCACCCACCTGCTGGGATACGCGATCGTCCAGGCGGTCAAGAAGTTCCCGAACATGAACCGGCACTTCGCCGAGACCGACGGGAAGCCCACCGCGATCACGCCGGCGCACACGAACCTCGGCCTGGCGATCGACCTGCCCGGCAAGGACGGGAAGCGCTCGCTGGTGGTGGCGGCGATCAAGAACTGCGAAACAATGAAGTTCGGGCAGTTCATCGCCGCCTACGAAGACATCGTGCGCCGGGCACGCGACGGCAAGCTCACCGCCGAAGACTTCTCGGGCGTGACGATCTCGCTCACCAACCCCGGCACCATCGGCACCGTGCACTCGGTGCCGCGGCTGATGCAGGGCCAGGGCGCGATCATCGGCGCGGGCGCGATGGAGTACCCCGCGGAGTTCCAGGGCGCCAGCGAGGAGCGCATCAACGAGGTCGGCGTCGGCAAGCTGATGACCCTGACCTCCACCTACGACCACCGCATCATCCAGGGTGCGGAGTCCGGTGACTTCCTGCGCACGATCCACACGCTGCTGCTCGACGACGACTTCTACGACGAGATCTTCCGCGAGCTCGGCATCCCCTACGAGCCGGTGCGCTGGCGCATCGACAACCCGGATTCCATCGAGGACAAGAACGCGCGGGTCATCGAGCTGATCGCGGCGTACCGCAACCGCGGACACCTGATGGCCGACATCGACCCGCTGCGGCTGGACAAGACCCGCTTCCGCAGCCACCCCGATCTGGACATCAACACCCACGGGCTGACGCTGTGGGACCTCGACCGTGAGTTCAAGGTCAATGGTTTCGCCGGCCAGACGCACAAGAAGCTGCGCGACATCCTCGGCCTGCTGCGCGACGCGTACTGCCGTCACATCGGCGTGGAGTACACCCACATCCTCGAACCCGAGCAGCAGCAGTGGCTGCAGGAGCGCATCGAGGTCAAGCACGAGAAGCCGACGGTCGCCGAGCAGAAGTACATCCTGTCCAAGCTCAACGCCGCGGAAGCCTTCGAAACCTTCTTGCAGACGAAATACGTTGGGCAGAAACGGTTCTCGCTGGAGGGCGCGGAAACCGTCATCCCGATGATGGACGCCGGCATCGACCAGTGCGCCGAGCACGGCCTCGACGAGGTTGTCATCGGCATGCCCCACCGGGGCCGCCTCAACGTGCTGGCGAACATCGTCGGCAAGCCGTACTCGCAGATCTTCACCGAGTTCGAGGGCAACCTGAATCCGTCTCAGGCCCACGGGTCGGGCGACGTGAAGTATCACCTGGGCGCCGGCGGCACCTACATCCAGATGTTCGGCGACAACGACATCGCGGTATCGCTGGTGGCCAACCCGAGCCACCTGGAAGCCGTCGACCCGGTCCTGGAAGGGCTGGTGCGCGCCAAGCAGGACATGCTCGACAAGGGCAACGGTCCCGACGGCTTCACCGTCGTGCCGATGATGCTGCACGGCGACGCGGCCTTCGCCGGCCAGGGCGTGGTCGCCGAGACGCTGAACCTGGCGCTGCTGCGGGGTTACCGCACCGGCGGCACGATCCACATCATCGTGAACAACCAGATCGGCTTCACCACCTCGCCGTACGACTCGCGCTCCTCGGAGTACTGCACCGACGTCGCGAAGATGATCGGCGCACCGATCTTCCACGTCAACGGCGACGACCCCGAGGCCGCGGTCTGGGTGGCCAAGCTCGCCGTGGACTTCCGGCAGAAGTTCAAGAAGGACGTCGTCATCGACATGCTGTGCTACCGCAGGCGCGGGCACAACGAGGGCGACGACCCGTCGATGACGCAGCCGTACATGTACGACGTCATCGACACCAAGCGCGGGGTGCGCAAGACCTACACCGAGGCGCTGATCGGCCGCGGCGACATCTCGATGAAGGAGGCCGAGGACGCGCTGCGCGACTACCAGGGCCAGCTGGAGCGGGTGTTCAACGAGGTCCGCGAGCTCGAGAAGCACGAGATCGAGCCCAGTTCGTCGGTGGAGTCCGACCAGATGGTGCCCGCCGGGATGAACACCGCGGTGGACAAGTCGCTGCTGGCCCGTATCGGTGATGCGCACCTGGCGTTCGGCGAGGACTTCAACGTCCACCCGCGCGTCAAGCCGGTGCTGGAGAAGCGCCGCGAGATGGCCTACGAGGGCAAGGTCGACTGGGCGTTCGCCGAACTGCTCGCGCTGGGCACGTTCCTGGCCGAGGGCAAGACGATCCGGTTCACTGGTCAGGACACCCGACGCGGCACGTTCACCCAGCGCCACGCCGTGATCATCGACCGCCAGAGCGGACGCGAGTTCACTCCGCTGGACCTGTTGACCGTCGACAGCGACGGCAACCCGACCGGCGGCAAGCTGATGATTTACGACTCGGCCCTGTCGGAGTTCGCGGCCGTGGGCTTCGAGTACGGCTATTCGGTCGGCAACCCCGACGCGATGGTGCTGTGGGAGGCCCAGTTCGGCGACTTCGTCAACGGCGCACAGTCGATCATCGACGAGTTCATCAGCTCCGGTGAGGCGAAGTGGGGTCAGCTCTCCGACGTCGTGCTGCTGCTGCCGCACGGTCACGAAGGGCAGGGCCCGGACCACACCTCCGGCCGCATCGAGCGGTTCCTGCTGCTGTGGGCCGAGGGATCGATGACGATCGCGATGCCGTCGACGCCGGCGAACTACTTCCATCTGCTGCGCCGGCACGGCCTCGACGGGATCCACCGGCCGCTGATCGTCTTCACGCCGAAGTCGATGCTGCGCAACAAGGCTGCGGTCAGCGATCTGAAGGACTTCACCGAGATGAAGTTCCGGTCAGTGCTGGAGGAGCCCACCTACGACGAGGGCGACGGCGACCGTTCCAAGGTCAAGCGCATCCTGTTGACCAGCGGCAAGATCTACTACGAACTGGCGGCGCGCAAGAAGAAGGAAGGTCGCGACGACGTGGCGATCGTCCGGCTCGAGCAGCTGGCGCCGCTGCCGAAGCGACGGCTGGCCGAGACGCTGGACCAGTACCCGAATGCCGAGAAGTTCTTCTGGGTGCAGGAGGAGCCGGCCAATCAGGGCGCGTGGCCGACGCTGGGGCTGACTCTTCCCGAGGTGCTCCCGGAGAAGCTGGCCGGCATCAAGCGGATCTCGCGGCGGGCCATGTCGGCGCCGTCCTCGGGCTCGTCGAAGGTGCACGCCGTCGAGCAGCAGGAGATCATCGACGAGGCGTTCGGCAAGTAGGTCTGCCGGACTCGCACCGGCCTGCCGGACTCGCACCGACTCGCACCGACTCGCACCGCGAGCGCGCGTGTCTGCACGCTGACGCGCCGTGAACCGTGTGCATATGCGCGCGGTCACGGGCGTCGAGCGGTGCCGATCAGCCGAAGAACGAGAACGGCACACCGTCGGTCATCGCGGTGACCGCGCGCGGGCAGAAGATCGAGATCGCCAGGCCGGTGAACATCGTGGCGGGCCCGAGCGGGCGGCCCAGGTCGTCGGCGATGTCGGCGGCGACGTTCGCCGCGTTCTGACCCGGCTCCGACAGCATCGGGCACACCTCCTGGCCGACACGCACCGCTGTCGCGGGATCGATGTCACCGAGGCGGTAGTGCTGCAGCGTGGAAACAAACGCGTCGGTGGTCGGGTCTGCCTGTGCGGGCGCCGCGGACATCGTGGCGGCGACGGCGGCCGAGGCAACGAGCACGGCGACCGCGGGGTACTTCAACGTCATGCCTTGATTGTCGCCGTCTGGCCTTCCGGCATTACCCGGCCGCCCGGCGCGATACCCGGGTCGTCGTCGCGTGGCCCGTCGAGAATGGAGTAGTGCACTACGCACGCTGACCGCGGCATTCGCACCTACTTTGGGCGACGACACACGTCATCGACCGATCCCCGGGGGTTGCCATGTCCACTGCCGCACGTCAATCACGCTGCACAGAAGGCCGAAAAGTCACGACGACGGCGTCGCTCACCGCGGTTGTGGCCGCCGGCGCACTCGCCTTCGGCGGCGTCGCGACCTCGATGCCCCAGGCGCCGAGCAGGCCGGCGCCCCCTCAGGCGCAACTACCTGCCCTTCACGCGACCCCGCCCTCTCTCACGGAGCCGATCGTGCTGACGGCGCTGGGTATCCCCGTGACCGGCAACGGCCCCGCTGGCTCCCAGGACACGTGGGTCGCAGGGGTCTCGCCCGCAGAGGTCTCACCTGCCCCGGCCGGGTCCTCTGCGGTCACGGCGCCCGCGGGACCGCCCGCAGTACTGAGTACCGAAGACGTCGCTTCGCTGCTGCGGCTCACAGACCCGGCCACGTCGACCACTTCCTCGACCCGGGCTCATCAAGCGACGGTGCTGAATCTGCGCGGCGGCAACGTCGGTCCGTCTGCCGCCGCACCCGGCACGTCCGCGCTGCGTCCGATGATCGGTGACGGCGGCTGGCTCATCGGCAACGGCCTCGACGGCGCCGCGGGCGAGAGCGGCGGCGACGGCGGCATCCTGTGGGGCAACGGCGGCCGCGGCGGCGACGGCCTCGCGGGCCAGGCCGGCGGGAACGGCGGCCGCGGCGGGCTGCTCGGCGGCAACGGCGGTGACGGCGGAAACGGCGGAGTCGGCGGCGCTACGGGCGGAAACGGCGGCAGCGCACAGCTTTTCGGTAACGGCGGAGCAGGCGGCAACGGCGGCGTGGGCGCCACCGGAGCGGCAGGGGTGAATCCGTCGCCGACATACGATCCGCCCTCGACAGCGGCAAAAGGGCCGGACGGGATGGATGCGATCCTGCAGCCCGGCGACATCGGCAACGCCAGCGGGCAGGACGCCGGGAACGGCGCCAACGGTGTTGCCGGCCAAGCCGGCGGCAGGGGCGGCTGGGGCGGAACGGGCTCGGGATACAACGATTCCCACACCTACGGCGGCAACGGAGGTCAGGGTGGCGTCGGCGGCGCCGGCGCACCGGGTGGCGACGGCGGAAACGGCGGCGGCGCGAATCAGAGCGCCACCGATGAGTGGAACGCCGAGGGCGGCGACGGCGGCGACGGCGGGATGGGCGGGACCGGGGCTGACGGCGGCGATGGTGGCCACGGCGGAGGGGTCTCCGGCACCGGCGGGCCTGTCCGTGCGTTCGGTGGACGCGGCGGCAACGGAGGTGACGGCGGTCAGGGCGCGGCGGGCAGCCAGGGCGGCACCGGAGGTGCCGGCGGCAAGGGCGGCAACGGCGGCAGCATCTCCGGCAACGGCGGAACGGGCGGCAACGCCGGCAACGGCGGCAAGGGCGGCAGCGGAGCCTCCGGCGGCAATGGCGGCGGGGGCGGAGACGGCGGAAGCGTGTCGGACATCTTCGGCGTCTACGAACCGGGCGCCGGAGGCAAAGGTGGCCGCGGCGGGCTCGGCGGGGACGGCGGCGCAGGCGGTGCGGGCGGCCAGAACGTCGGCTCGGGCGGGCGCGGTGGGTTGTTCGGCAGCAAGGGAGGCGCCGGATCCGCCGGGAAGGCGGGGAGCGTCGGCGACCGGGGCGAGTCGGGCGAGGACGGCTCAGACGGAGATGCCGGCACCGTCGACTGAGCCATCGACTGAGCGATTGGCGAGCATGAGGGGCCGGTGGGCATCCGGGGCGTGCCCACCGTCCCCTCGCGTGCGGCGCGGCGCACCCCGTGTGACCCCGGACATATTAGGGACCCCGGGTAACGGGTAGGCTCGCACCCACTCAACACGCGTACAACACCAGGAGTGCATATGCAGGGCTTCGCGGGCAAGGTCGCGGTGGTCACCGGCGCCGGCTCGGGCATCGGGCAGGCACTGGCCATCGAGTTGGGCCGCTCAGGTGCCCTCGTCGCGATCAGCGACGTCGACACCGAGGGCCTGGCCGTCACCGAGGAGCGCCTCAAGGCGATCGGCACCCACGTCAAGAGCGACCGCCTCAACGTCACCGAGCGCGAGACGTTCCTGCAGTACGCCGACTCCATCGCCGAGCACTTCGGCCGCGTCAACCAGATCTACAACAACGCCGGCATCGCGTTCACCGGCGACGTCGAGGTCTCCGCGTTCAAAGACATGGAGCGCGTGATGGACGTGGACTACTGGGGTGTGGTGAACGGCACGAAGGCGTTCCTGCCGCACCTGATCGCCTCGGGCGACGGCCACGTCGTCAACGTCTCCAGCGTGTTCGGTCTCTTCGCCGTGCCGGGACAGGCTGCGTACAACTCGGCGAAGTTCGCGGTTCGCGGGTTCACCGAGGCGCTGCGCCAGGAGATGGCACTCGCTGGCCACCCGGTCAAAGTCTCGTGCGTGCATCCCGGCGGCATCAAGACCGCCATCGCCCGGAATGCAAGCGCCGCCGAAGGTCTCGATGCCGAGGCGTTGGCCAAGACCTTCGACAAGAAACTTGCCAGCACGTCGCCGGAAAAGGCCGCGAAGGTGATCCTCGACGGGGTCCGCAAGAACAAGGCCCGCATCCTGATCGGCAACGACGCCAAGATGTTCGAGATCGCGATTCGCGTGCTGGGCGCCGGCTACCAGAGCGTGTTCCCCAAGGCTGTCGCGCGACTGACCCCGCCGGCCAAATAGGCACGCTCGGCGGCGGTGAGCGCGCGCCGAATGCCAGAGTTTGCGGCGCGTCGGTGTGCAGACACGCGCGCTCGCGGTGCCCCTCGGTACTAGTTGCCGACGCCGAGTGGGTGTTCGTCGAGCCAACGGCCCGCGACCGCGTCCGGCGACGCACCTTCGGCGACCTGTCGCCGCATGTCGGCCAGCGAACCCGTGTCCAGCACGCCGGCGATCTCGTTGAGTGCCAGCACCTGCGATTCGGTGAGCTCGTTGCGCCGGTACAGCGGCACCAGGTTCTCCGCACGGATCAGCGACGTCTTGTCGCTCAACACCACCACGTCCGAGGGAACGTCGGGAGCCGCCGTCGTGGTCCACGCGGCCTCGATGCGGCCGGCCGCCAGCGCGTCGAACATGGATGCGTCGCTGGGGAATTCGCGTGGCCGCCCCAGCGTGCAGGTGCCCACCGACACGGGCCGCGGCGCAGACGCCACCGCGCCGAAAGACGCCCCATCGCACCGGCGGGCCAATGCCGACACGTCGCCGCCCCACGCCGCGGCGGTCCGCTCGGTCACCGCGACCGCGGGCTTGTCCTCCGCCGACGTCGTGTAATCGCCTGCGGCGATCCCCTCCGGCAGCACCGAGAGCAGCGTCCGATAGACCTGCACATCCGAACGTGCCGGGGCGTCCGGAGCGAACCGCTCCAACAGCCGCCCGGTGAGCCCGGGCACCACCCGGATCTCGCCGGTGTCCAGTTCCGCGAGCGGATCCTCGGTCACCTCGACATGTGCCGGGTTGCCGTAGAACCTCAGCGCGGCCGCGTAGAGATTCGCGACCAACTGCGACTCCGCGCCCCCCTGCGCCCCTACCGGGATCGACGGCGGGGAGGATTCACCACCACAGCCCGCCGCGACCAGCGCCGCGACGATCAGCAGGACGAACCGGTGTGCGCGGTTCAGCCGACTCAGTCCTCGGACGCCGCGGCCACCGCAGCCGCAACCGCGGGACCGACCCGCGGATCCAGCGCGCTGGGCACGATGTGGTCGACCGCGAGATCGTCACCGACGACGGAGAAAATCGCCTCCGCTGCAGCCACTTTCATTTTCTCGGTGATGCGGCGGGCGCCCGCGTCGAGGGCGCCACGGAAAACGCCGGGGAACGCGAGAACGTTGTTGATCTGATTGGGGAAGTCGCTGCGCCCGGTGGCCACCACGGCGGCGTACTTGCGGGCGGCGTCCGGGTGGATCTCCGGATCGGGATTCGACAGAGCGAACACGATGCCGTTGGGGGCCATCGTCGCGATGATCTCTTCGGGCACCAGACCTGCGGAAAGTCCCAGGAACATGTCGGCGCCGTCGAGAGCTTCGACCACGCCGCCGGTGCGCCCGGCAGGATTGGTCCGCTCGGCCAGCTCGGCCTTGAACGGGTTCAGATCGCTGCGGCTCGAATGGATGATGCCCTTCGAGTCCAGCACCGTGATGTCCGTGATGCCCTTGGCCAGAAGGATGTTCGCGCATGCGACGCCCGCTGCGCCCGCCCCGGAGATCACCACGCGCAGCGTGTGCATATCGCGGTCGAGCACCTTCGCCGCGCCGAGCAGGGCCGCCAGGACGACGATCGCCGTGCCGTGCTGGTCGTCGTGCATCACCGGGCAGTCGAGCGCCTCGATGACCCGCCGCTCGATCTCGAAGCACCGCGGCGCCGAGATGTCCTCCAGGTTCACCGCGCCGAAGGTGGGCCGCAACCGGATCAGCGTCTCGACGATCTCGTCGGGATCCTTCGTGTCGAGCACGATCGGGATCGAGTCGAGGCCACCGAAGGTCTTGAACAGCGCGCTCTTGCCCTCCATCACCGGCAGCGACGCCGCCGCGCCGATGTCGCCGAGGCCGAGCACCGCGCTGCCGTCACTGACCACCGCGACCAGCCGGCTCGCCCACGTGTACTTGGCGGCGAGCGTCTTGTCCGCCGCGATGGCACGGCTGACCTGCGCGACTCCCGGCGTGTATGCGATCGACAGCGCCCGCTGGGTGTCCAGTGGCGATTTCAATTCGACCGAGAGCTTGCCACCCTCGTGAGCTTCGAAGATTTCGCTGTCCTCGATGACAACCTGCGGAGTCCGCACCATTTCCGACACGGGCGTCAGGGTAACCGACCCCGCGAACTCACAGGAATGGGTTCCCCCTCGGTGAGAAGAACGCCGCTGGTGAGGCGCGTACGATTTGCCCGGGTGCCCCGACGGGCACACCGACGCGTACGCCCGCACGAAGGGAGGTGGCGCATGCCCTCGTTCCGCGCCCTACCGCCGTCTCTGCTACGCCAAGGCACCCGACCGCGCACCGACGCCGAACCCGACGCGCGCCGCATCCACGTCCCGGTCGCCCGCGCGATGGTCGACTGCGGCGTCTACTGCGACGGAACCCGACTGCCCGGCAAGTACACCCATGCCGCAGCGCTGAGCAAGGTGCGGGAGATCGAGGCCGACGGCCGCAACGCGTTCGTCTGGATCGGGCTGCACGAACCCGACGAACATCAGATGCAGGCGGTGGCCGACGTGTTCGGCCTGCATCCGCTCGCAGTCGAGGACGCGGTGCACGCCCATCAGCGTCCCAAGCTCGAGCGCTACGACAAGACGCTGTTCCTGGTGCTCAAGACGGTCACCTACGTCGAGCACGACTCGATGAACAAGGCCCGGCAGATCGTCGAGACCGGCGAAATAATGATCTTCGTCGGGGCCGACTTCGTCGTCACCGTCCGCCACGGCGAACACGGCGGGCTCGCCGGCGTGCGTAAGGACCTCGAAGACACCCCCGAATCACTCAAACTCGGCCCCTACTCGGTGATGCACGCGATCGCCGACCACGTCGTGGATGCCTACCTCGACGTCACCGACCTCATCGAGCACGACATCGACGTCATGGAAGAAGACATCTTCTCCCCGCTGGCGCACACCAACATGGAAAGCATCTACCTGCTCAAGCGGGAGGTGGTCGAACTGCGACGTGCGGTCAGCCCCTTGGTGCCCGACCTGCAGCGCATCGGCACAGAACACGACGACCTCATCAACGTCGAGATCCGCCAATACATGCGCGACGTCCTCGACCACACCACCAAGGTGTCCGAGCGCATCGCCAGCTACGACGAACTGCTCAGCTCCCTCGTACAGGCCGCACTCGGCAAGGTCGCGATGCAGCAGAACGTCGACATGCGCAAGATCTCCGCGTGGGTCGCGATCGCCGCCGTACCCACCGCGATGGCCGGCATCTACGGCATGAACTTCGAGCACATGCCCGAATTGCAGTGGACCTTCGGCTATCCCCTGGTGCTGCTGGTGATGACGGCCGTGTGCTTCACGCTCTACCGCAACTTCCGGCGCAACAACTGGCTCTGAAGCTCACGTCGGATCGGCGGCTCGCCGCTCACGTCGGATCGGCGGCTCGCCGCTCACGTCGGATCGGCGGCTCGCCGCTCACGTCGGATCGGCGGCTCGCCGCTCACGTCGGATTGGCGGCTCGCCGCTCACGTCGGATTGGCGGCTCGCCGCTCACGTCGGATTGGCGGCTCGCCGCCGGGCATCCGCGGTGTCGACCCCGTCCTGCACCCACGCCTCCCTCATCGCATCGGCACCTTTGAGCCGCACCCACGCCGCCTCGGTCGCCGTGATCGGCACCGCCGACAGCACTGTGACCGGGGACAGCGGCGCAGGCAGGTCGACGTCGTCGATGTCGCTGCGGCCCAACAGAAATGCAGTGAACGGGGCACCCTCCCACAGCGGCATCTCCAGGTCGACCAGCGCGTCGGGCGCCAGGATCAACCCCTCCACGGCGGGCGCAGCGGCGACCACCGCGACCGACCGCGGCAGTCCCGCCGGCGTGGGTCCACGCAACTCCACGACGACCTCCGCCCGCGGACCCGCCACCGGATCGGCGATCATCTCGGCGGGGTCGACCATCGGATGCCGCGAACATCCCAGCGAAACGTAGTGCACCGCAGCATCTCCCGGCCCGGCGAAACGCAGGACGTCGATGCGGTCGGTACCGAGGAAGGTGACGCTGGCCTGGTCGGGTTCCGACGTGATGCCGCGGCGGGCGAAGTGGTCGCGCACGTGGGCGCGGACCGAGTCGAGGATGTCGCTCATGCGCCGGCCGCCGGGAGTGACAGGTTCGCACCGGTCCGCGGATCGAAGATCATGACGTCGTCGGGGTCCAGCGCCAACTGCAGCGTCTCCCCGACCGTCGCCGCGGACTGCACCGGAACCCGAGCGACGAATTCGTTCTCGGCCGCCGCCGAGCCCGCCGCCACCTCCGCCAGCTGAACGGCTTCGGCGCGGGGCCCGTCCATGCCGAAGTACACATACTTGTCCGCGCCCAGCGATTCGACCATCTCGACGGTGACGTCGAAGACCAGCGCCCGGATCCTGGCGTAGGCATCGATGACGCCGGCGTCGGCCAGGTGCTCCGGTCGCACCCCGACCACCAGATCCGAGGCCGATCGATGGTTCTTCAGGCGGTCGTAGACCTCGCCGGTCAGCGGGATCTCGCCGAACGGAAGACGCACCCCGATCTCGGTCAGCGCCGCGGGGAAGAAGTTCATCGCCGGGGAGCCGATGAACCCGGCCACGAACAGGTTGGCCGGCCGCCGGTACAGCTCGTCGGGCGGGCCGATCTGCTGGACCGATCCGGCCAGCATGACCACCACGCGATCGCCGAGGGTCATCGCCTCCGTCTGATCGTGGGTCACGTACACCGTGGTGGTTCCGAGACGCCGGTGCAGCCGCGCGATCTCGGTACGCATCTGGACTCGCAGCTTGGCGTCGAGATTCGACAGCGGTTCGTCGAGCAGGAATGCCTTCGGATTCCGCACGATCGCGCGTCCCATCGCAACCCGCTGCCGCTGACCACCTGAGAGCTGGCTGGGCTTGCGGTCCAGAAGTTCGGTCAGGTCAAGGGTTTTCGCGGTCTGCTCCACCTTCTGGGCGATCTGCCGGCTGTCGGCCGCGGTCAGAGTCAGGGGAAACGCGATGTTCTGCCGCACCGTCATGTGGGGATACAGCGCGTAGGTCTGGAACACCATCGCGATGTCGCGGTCCCTGGGCGAACGCTCGTTCATCCGCTCGCCGTCGATGCGCACCTCGCCCGCAGAGATCTCCTCCAGGCCCGCGATCATTCGCAGCGTGGTCGATTTGCCGCAGCCGGAAGGTCCGACCAGGATGACGAACTCGCCGTCGGCGACGGTCAGCGTCACATCGTTCACCGCCGCCGTGCCGTCGGGGAAATGCTTCGTCACCCCGTCCAGAACGATTTCAGCCATCGAGCTCCCTTTCACGGCACAGGCATTGGGATCAGCCGATCCCGACCCGTCCGACGGGCTTCTCCTGCGGGGCAAAACTAGGGCCAAAGGTGCAGGGCGCGCAACATCGCCCTGGGCTAGATGGCCAAGCGTCCCAGCAGGTCCCGGCCCTTCTCGGCGCTCGGCGGATCGCACAGGACGTCGTAGCGGCCGGCGACCAACTGCAACGTGGAGCTGAAATCTCTTGTGCCACGGGCCATCGCATACGGGATCGCCGAGGTGATCAGCCCGAAGAACACGCCGGCGACGAGGCCGGTGATCAACGAGCTCCACGGGTTCGGGCTGAAGAACCCCAGGATCAGACCGATGAACAGACCCAGCCACGCGCCGGTCAGCACGCCGCCGCCCAGCACCTTGGGCCACGTCAATCTGCCCGTCACCCGCTCCACCTGCATCAGGTCGACGCCGACGATGGTCACGTGCTCGACGGGAAACTGCTGGTCGGAAAGGTAATCCACCGCGCGTTGGGCTTCGGCGTAGGTCGGATACGAACCGATCGGCCACCCCTTGGGCGGCGTAGGCAGGCCGACCTGGCGACCACGCCCCGCAGCGGGGCCGCCCGCGGCCGCCGCGCCGGGATTCTGCCCTGGCTGGAACGGACTGGTCATGATCTTCGCTCTCCTTCGATACCGCGCATACGACGCTAGTCCTTCGACAACGGGCAGGACAGCCCAAAGGTGCCCGCATGCAGGCTCACCTCGGCTTACCTGCCCTTAGGCTAGGTTGATCAGCATGACAAGTCCGGACAACGACCCCGACCGGGCCGAATCCTCCGGTCCCGCCTCCGGTGGGTCCGAGCCGTCCTCGGCGGGCTACGAGGCACCCCCGATCGAGCAGACGCAGAATCCCGCGACCACACCGGATCCGGCGCAGGACGACACGCCGCCGCAGGGGTACACCCCACCGCCGGCGTACAGCCCGCCGACCTACGTACCGCCGACCCCCGGCTACGACCAACCCCCGCACACGCCGATGAGCGGCTACCCGCCGCCAGGAGATTTCTCAGGTCAGGCCTATCCGCCGCCTCCGCCGTCGGGCTTCGCACCCCCGTATCCCGACGCGGGCCCGCCGCCCTACCCCGCGCCGCCCTATCCCGGGCCGGGATACGGCGCAGCGGGTTACCCGTCGCCGCCGGGATACGGCGCACCGGGATTCGGGACGCCGGGCTATCCGCCCTCGCCGTACGGAGCGATGCCCAACGGCTACCCGGGCGGCGACTACGGTTACGGCGCACCGGCTCCCCAGGGTTCCAACGGGTTGGCCGTCGGTTCGCTCGTCGCGTCGCTGATCGCGATACCGCTGAACCTGGCCTGCTTTTCGGGAACCGTCGCCTCCATCGTCGCCATCGTGCTCGGGATCGTGGCGCTGGGCCAGATCAAGAAGACCGGGCAGGGCGGCAAGGAAATGGCCATCGCCGGAACGGCGATCGGTGCGCTGGGCCTGCTCGGCGCGTTCGTGCTCGCGCTGCTGATCGCCGCCGTCTAGCTGAGACCCCGCCACGCCCGGTCCTCAGCTGGGCGGCGTGAAACGGGGGCCGGTGCGTTGCATTCCTGCGGCACGGCCCTTTCCGGCGATGACGAGCGCCATCTTGCGGCTGGCCTCGTCGATCATCTCGTCGCCGAGCATCACCGCTCCGCGCGCCCCGCCGGCGCGTGACGTGTGCCACTCATAGGCTTCCAGGATCAGCTCGGCGTGGTCGTACGCCTCCTGTCTCGGACTGAAAATCTCGTTGCCTGCGTCGATCTGATCGGGATGCAGCACCCACTTGCCGTCGTAACCCAAAGCTGCGGAACGCCCCGCGACACGGCGGAACGCCTCGACGTCGCGGACCTTCAGGTAGGGCCCGTCGATCGCGGCGATGCCGTTGGCGCGCGCGGCCACCAGGATCCGCATCAAGATGTGGTGATAGGCGTCGCCGACGTCGTACCCCTCGGGTTGCTCACCCACCTCCAGGGTGCGCATGTTCAGGCTCGCCATGAGGTCAGCGGGGCCCAGCACCAGGGCCTGCACCCGCGGCGCCGCGGCGATAGCGTCGACGTTGGTCAAACCCCGGGCGTCCTCGATCTGCGCGTCGATGCCGATGCGTCCCGCCGGCAGGTCGTGCACGGCCTCCAACTGGCTGAGCAACAGGTCCAACGCGACGACATGGGAGACATCGGTCACTTTCGGCAGCACCACGATGTCCAGCGACGCGCCCGCCCTCGCCACGACTTCGATGATGTCGGCGTGCGTCCACGGGGTCGTCCAGTCGTTGATGCGGACGCCGCGCAGTTGCCCGGCCCACCCGTCTTCGGCGAGGGCCTGCGCAACCTGTTGCCGCGCTTGCTCTTTCGCCTCAGCGGCGACGGCGTCTTCGAGATCGAGGAACACCTCGTCGGCGGGGAGCGACTTGGCCTTCTGGATCATCTTCGCGCTGCTGCCCGGCACGGACAGACATGTCCTCCGGGGCCGATACCGGTTTTCCACTGAATGCACCTCCGGACACTCTTCTACCCTTACATCCATGGCGTCGGTCAACAGGGTCTATGCGGCTCGTCTCGTGGGGATGGTGGTGCTCGGCCCCGACGGGGAATCCATCGGCCGGGTGCGAGACGTGGTCATCGGTATCAGCCTGGTGCGCCAGCAACCTCGGGTGCTTGGACTCGTGATCGAATTGCTCAGCCGCAGAAGGATTTTCGTTCCCATCCTGCGCGTCACGGCCATCGAGCCGGGGGCGGTCACCCTGTCCACGGGCAGCGTGTCGCTGCGCCGCTTCTCCCAACGGCCCGGTGAGGTGCTGGTGCTCGGTCAGGTCGTGGAGACGCGGGTGCGCGTCACCGACCCCGACCTGCCACAGCTCGAGGGGCTCGACGTCGTGGTGGTCGACCTCGGTATCGAACAGACCCGCACCCGCGACTGGATGGTCACCCGGGTCGCGGTGCGGCCGCAACGACGGCTGGGCCGGCGCAGCAACATCTATTCGACGGACTGGGTGCACGTCCAGGGCCTCACACCGTCCGGGCTGGCGATGCCGGACCAGGGTGTGGCGCAACTGCTCGAGCAGTTCCAGGGACAGCGGGCCGTCGAGGTGGCCGACGCCATCCGCGAGCTGCCGGACAAACGCCGCCACGAGGTGGTCAACGCGCTCGACGACGAACGCCTGGCCGACGTACTCCAGGAGCTGCCCGAAGAGGAACAGGTCGAGCTGCTGCGCCAGCTGAAGACCGACCGCGCCGCCGACGTGCTCGAGGCGATGGACCCCGACGACGCGGCCGACCTGCTGGGCACGATGACACCGGCCGACGCCGAGCAGTTCCTGCGCCGGATGGATCCCGAGGACTCCGAGGACGTCCGCCGCCTGCTCAGCCACTCCCCCGACACGGCCGGCGGTCTGATGACCTCCGAACCCGTCGTGCTGGCCCCCGACACCACGGTCGCCGAAGCGCTTGCCCGCGTGCGGGATCCGGACCTGACGCCGGCACTGGCGTCGCTGGTGTTCGTCGTCCGCCCCCCGACGGCCACGCCGACCGGCAGTTACCTTGGCTGCGTGCATCTGCAGCGGCTGCTGCGAGAACCTCCCGCCGCGCTGGTCAGCGGCATCGTCGACAAGGACCTCCCCAGCCTGCAGCCCGAGGACTCCCTGGGCGCGCTGACCCGCTACTTCGCTGCGTACAACCTGGTCTGCGGGCCGGTCGTCGACGACGAGAACCACCTGCTGGGGGCCGTCTCCGTCGACGATGTGCTAGACCATCTGCTGCCAGACGACTGGCGTGAACACGAAGCCGAACCCGTGATCGTGTCCGCGGAAAGGACGACATGAGCGAAACGTCGTCCCGGCAGCGTCTCGACACGCCCCGGACTTCACGGTCCCTCGCGTCGCGGTTCGACGTCGAAGCCGTCGGCAGGTTCAGCGAGAGGATCGCCCGCTTCCTCGGCACCGGCCGGTACCTGGCGATCCAGACGATCGTGGTGATCATCTGGATCCTGCTGAACTTCGGCGCGTTCGCCTGGCAGTGGGATCCGTATCCGTTCATCCTGCTCAATCTCGCCTTCTCCACGCAGGCGGCCTATGCGGCACCGCTGATCCTGCTGGCCCAGAACCGCCAGGAGAATCGCGACCGCGTCTCGCTCGAAGAGGACCGGCGACGCGCCGAGCAGACCAAGGCCGACACCGAGTTCCTGGCCCGCGAACTCGCGGCGCTGCGGCTGGCCGTCGGCGAAGTCGCGACCCGCGATTACCTGCGGCGGGAACTCGACGAAATACGGACGATGATCGAGCAACTGCACTCCTATGCCACGGTCGGCGGGCCCGAATCGAGCAAACAAGACGCAGGTGAGCGCAAGTCGAAGAAATCCGGACGAGACAGCTGAGCCATTGCTGTTACACCGCCGTAGCCGAATAGGTATGGTGACTTGGTTCACAAGCGATCTCACAGCTAGGACGGTCGAGTGCATATAGGGGGAGGACCGGCCCTCGGAGCCGCACGGCGTCGAGCAGGTCAGTTAGTCCGCACGCCCGCAGTCGGCGTTGCAGCCATGCTCACTCCCCTGGTGCTGGCCGGCGCCGTCGGGGCGTCGGCACCCACGACCACACCGACAAGCGACGCGGCCGTCATGCCGCTGGCCGCGGTCGCACCGGCGGGCAACGACCGGTCGGGCGCGTCCGTGGTCGCCGTCGCGAAGGCGCCCGCCCCGCTGCGCACCGTCGCGAGCAGCGCCTCCGCTCCGCCGCCGCCGGTGGTGGTCAACGCCCCGGGCACGCTGCGGATCCCGTCGATGGCGCTGTCCGCCTACCGCAACGCCGAAACGATGATGGCGGCCGCCTACCCGGGCTGCGGGGTCAGCTGGAACCTGCTGGCCGGCATCGGTCGGATCGAATCGATGCACGCCTACGGCGGAGCGACCGACTCCCGCGGCACCGCGGTGCGCCCGATCTACGGGCCCGCGCTCGACGGCACCCTCCCGGGCAACGAGGTCATCGTCGAGAGCCGCGCCACCGACCGCGTGGTCTACGCGCGGGCCATGGGCCCCATGCAGTTCCTGCCGGGCACCTGGTCGCGCTATGCCTCCGACGGAGACGGCGACGGCAAGGCCGACGTGCAGAACGTCTACGACGCCTCCCTGGCGGCGGCCCGCTACCTGTGCAGCGGCGGGCTGAACCTGCGCAATCAGGCCGACGTGATGGCCGCGATCCTGCGCTACAACAACTCGATGGCCTACGCCCAGAACGTGCTGAGCTGGGCCGCGTCGTACGCGACCGGCGTCGTGCCGCTCGACCTGCCCCCGATCACCGGTTCGGTGCCCGAGCTGCAGACCGCCGACGCGGACCTGACGGCACACCTGGACCGGCGTGCCGGGCTGGGGCCGGGCCTGCCGTTGAATGCGACCGGACTGCCGGCCAATGACCCGCTGGCCCTCATTCCGCTGATGGAGCGCACGGACGTCGCCAGCCAGATCAACACCGGGGTGCCCGGGTTCGTGCCGAGTCAGACGCTCGGCCCGCTGCCCGGTCCCGCTCCGCAGGCCGTCCCGCAGCCCGCGGCACCGCAGCCCCCGACCTGGGTCCCGCCGTGGATGCAGCCGCCGCCGCAGAAGCCCGCCCAGTGCGCGGTGTTCTGCATCCAGGACATGCCGGCCGCACCGGCCCCGGCCGCACCCGCGCCCGGCCCGCTCGGCCTGACACCTCCGGCGCCGGCCGCCCCGGCTCCGGGTCCGCTCGGTCCGACGCTGCCGGCACCGGCCGTGCCGCCGGCCCCCGCCGCGGCGCTGCCCCCGGCACCGGGACCCGCTCCCGGGCCGGCACCGGGACCCGCGCCCGGTCCCGTCGCCTGAGGCATCGCGCCCGAATTCGGGCCTTGAGGTCGCCGGAGCCTAGACTCGCAGGTGATGTCCTCAACTCCGAATGACCTGCACGCAGCGGTTCGTGCCGCGCTGACCAAAGTGATCGACCCCGAGCTGCGTCGGCCGATCACCGAAGTCGGGATGGTCAAGAACGTCACAGTCGACGCGGATGCCTCGGTACACGTCGAGATCTACCTGACCACCTCGGCGTGTCCGAAGAAGACCGAGATCTCCGACCAGGTGACGCGGGCGGTGCAGGACGTGCCGGGCACCGGCCCCGTGAAGGTCAGCCTCGACGTGATGAACGACGAGCAGCGCGCCGAACTGCGCAAGCTGTTACGCGGGGACTCCCGCGAGCCGGTCATCCCGTTCGCCCAGCCCGGCTCGCTGACGCGGGTGTATGCGGTCGCCTCCGGCAAGGGCGGGGTGGGCAAGTCGAGCGTGACGGTGAATCTGGCCGCTGCGATGGCGGCCCGCGGCCTGTCCGTCGGGCTTCTCGACGCCGACATCTACGGCCACTCGGTGCCCAGAATGATGGGGACGACGGACCGTCCGACCCAGGTCGACTCGATGATCCTGCCGCCGGTTTCCCACGACGTGCGGGTGATCTCCATCGCGATGTTCACCCAGGGCAACACGCCCGTCGTGTGGCGCGGGCCGATGCTGCACCGCGCACTGCAGCAGTTCCTCGCCGACGTGTACTGGGGTGACCTCGACGTGCTGCTGCTGGACCTGCCCCCGGGCACCGGCGACATCGCGATCTCGGTGGCCCAGCTGATCCCGGGCGCCGAGATCCTGGTCGTCACCACCCCGCAGCTGGCCGCCGCCGAGGTCGCTGAGCGTGCCGGGGCGATCGCCCTGCAGACGCGTCAACGGATCGCCGGAGTCGTGGAGAACATGGTCGACGGACCGGTCATCAAGATGTTCGGCGAAGGCGGCGGACGCCATGTCGCCGAGAGCCTCTCCCGCTCGGTCGGCGCCGATGTGCCGCTGCTCGGTCAGGTGCCGCTGGACCCCGAACTGGTCGCCGCCGGCGACTCCGGCGTGCCGCTGGTGCTCAGCGCCCCGGATTCGGCCGCCGGCAAGGAATTACGCAAGATCGCCGACGCGCTGTCGAGCCGCAAGCGCGGCCTGGCAGGCATGTCGCTGGGCCTCGACCCCGCCGGACGCTGAGTCCGGCCGTCAGGTCGCGTCCGCATCGAAGGGCGTCGACGTCGACGGTTCCGGGCGGCCGGCCGCAGGCGCGGACGGCTGCTGCCCCTGTACGGCACCGGGACCGGGACCCGACTGCGGCTTCTCCGGTGGGCTCTGCCCGTTCCTGTCCGCGTCGAACTTGCCGGTGAAGATCGAGTCGTCACCGTCGAGCAGGTGCTTGGTCAGCGCCGCGCGCGGCGTCATCCCCCGCAGCCTCTGCAGTTCCGACAGCGGTTCCCGCAGGTCGTCGAATTCGGGCCCCAGATCCTCCCGGAGTTGGCTCGTCGCGCCCGTGATGTAGTCCCGCGCCTGGCGCACAGCGCCCGCGGTCCAGCGGATGGCGCCGGGCAAGCGTTCGGGCCCTAGGATCACCAATCCGGCGATCACCAGGACCAACATCTCGCCCCAGCCGACGTTCGCGAACATCGTTACGTGCTGTCGTCGCCGTTGGGTGTGACCGTCAGCGTCACGTTGCGGCCGTCACGTACGACCTCGATGGGCGCGGGCTGGCCGATCTTGAGCTGACGCACGGCGACGATGAACTCGTCGGCGTCGGCGACCTCCCGGTCGCCCACCTTCACCACGACGTCGTTCTCCACCAGGCCGGCCTGCTCCGCGGGACTGCCGGGTTTGATGTCGGCGATCTGCGCACCCTTGGACACGTCGTTGCTGACCGAGCGCGCCGTCAGGCCGAGCGTCGGGTGGGCGATCTTGCCGTTCTGGATCAGTGTCTCCACGACCTGCTTGACCTCGTTGACCGGGATCGCGAACCCGAGGCCGCTGGCGCTGTCGGACAGCGACTTGCCCGCGGTGTTGATGCCGATCACCTCGGACTGCATGTTGATCAACGGGCCGCCGGAGTTGCCGTGGTTGATCGATGCGTCGGTCTGCACGCCGTCGATGACGGTGTCGGTGTCGGAGCCGTCACCCGAGAGCGGGACCGGCCGGTGCAGTGCGCTGATGATGCCGTGGGTGACGGTGCTGCGCAGCCCGAGCGGGGCACCCGCGGCGATCACTTCTTCGCCGACCTGGAGCTTCTCGGAGTCACCCATGCGCGCGACCGACAGGTTGTCGACGTTGTCCACCTTGAGCACCGCGAGATCGGTCTTCGGGTCGCGGCCGACCAGGTTGGCGGGGACCTCGGTGCCGTCGTTGAACACGACGGCCATCTTGAACTCGCTCGGATTGGTGGCGGCTTCGGAGATGACGTGGTTGTTCGTCACGATGTAGCCCCGGCCGTCGACGACGACGCCGGAGCCCTGAGACCCCTCGGTCTCACTCGTCGCCTCGATAGTGACCACCGAATCAGCAACGGCGGCAGCCACTTTGGCGAACTGGCCGTCCGGCTCGTCGCCGCTTCCGGCGGTCTCCAGCGTCACCTTCGAGGTGGTGAACGCACTGACGACCTCGGCGGTCTTGCGGCCGACGACACCGCCCACGATGCCGATCACCAGGGCGAAGATGCCGAGGGTGACCAGAGTGATCGCCGAGACCCTGCCGCCGAACAGCACGTCGCGGACACCGAGCTTGCCGACCGGACCCCCGGCGACGGGTGCGGCCGCGGTGTGGGCCAGCGCCGGTGTACCCAGCGCCACCGGGGCGCCCGGGTTGCGCCAGGGATCGTCGGGCTCGTCGTTGTCCCCGTCACGCTCGGCGGCCAGCGCACCGGCGTCGGTCGGATGCCGCTGCAACGAGTCGCCGCCGGCGTAGGGGCGGCTGAACGCCTCGGCCAGCACGGGGTCCGGGGGCTGATCCTTCGGGGTGAACTCGCCCTGGTCGCGGTGCTTGTCGGCGCCGAGGAAGGAACCGTCGACTCCGGCAGGCCGGCCGAACGCGCGCTGCGCCGCCGGATCCACCGGCGGGCGCGACACCGGTCGCGGCTCAAGACGTTCCCGACCGGTCTCGTCCAGATTGGTCACCCGTTCTTCGCCCTTCTCGATTGCCTCTGCCGAGGTGTCAGCAATCGCCGACACACGCCGGTGATTGACGTCGCACCCACCCTACCGACGCTTGCGTCGGGCGCGTTGCACGCCGTCGGCCAACTGCGGTGATTCGGCCGGCTCCGCAGCGTCGACCGGGGTGTGGTGCGGGATCTGGGACAACAGCCCCAGCAAATTGCTCGGCATCGCTACCGGCCGCGAGTCCCGTAAGGCCTCGCGGGCCTGCCGCTGCGCGTCGACCTCCAGGGCGCACTCGGGACACAGCGACAGGTGGTGAGCGGCGCGCAGGTGAGCCGTCATACGCAGCTCACCGTCCACGAACGCGGCGATGGCCTCGATGGAGAGGTGTTCGGTGGACCCGAACTGACGTGGCCCGACCGGAGCATCGCTTTGCGAAGCAAATTGCGACGGAAGCCACGAGAATGCCCGGCGGAACGCATGTCCGGGATCGAACACCGCCCAGCTCCTCTCCACGTGAGTCTCGTGCGCCTGCTTGTCGAAAGTCGCCCTTCGAATGTAGCGCGGCACGCGAGGACGCATCGCGCGAACGTCAGGCCGACTTGGCCGTGTCCTGCACGCTACCGTCGGAGTGGCGGGCCAGGTGTTCCCGAAGGGCCTGGCGGCCGCGGTGGATACGGCTGCGGACCGTGCCGAGCTTGACGCCCAGCGTCGCACCGATCTCCTCGTAGGACAGACCCTCGATGTCGCAGAGGACCACGGCGGCGCGGAACTCCGGCGCCAGCGAGTCCAGTGCGGCCTGCAGGTCCGGACCCAACCGGGAGTCGTGGTAGATCTGCTCAGGGTTGGGCTCGTCGGCCGGCACCCGGTCGTAATCCTCGGGCAGCGCTTCCATCCGGATGCGCCCGCGACGGCGGACCATGTCGAGGAACAGGTTGGTCGTGATGCGGTGCAACCAGCCCTCGAAGGTGCCGGGCTGGTAGTTCTGCACCGACCGGAATACGCGGATGAACGTCTCCTGCGTCAGATCCTCGGCGTCGTGCTGATTGCCGGACAGCCGGTAGGCCAGGCGGTACACCCGGTCGGCGTGCTGGCGCACCAGCTCGTCCCAGCTCGGCATCGCCGCCTTGTCACCGGTGGCATCGAACACAGCGGTGCCGGTCAGCTCGTCGGTCTGCTCCACCCACTCGGCGTCGGTGTACTGCTCACGGTGAGCCATCGACACGGGGGCGGCCACGGGGCCGTTGACGGTGGTCGTCGGATCCTCCAGTTCGTGATGAAAACGGGCCTTTGCTGCCCGATCAAAAGCGACAACGCGGCCTGCCTCGGTGTTGTTCCCCGGAAGGCCGGTGCCACTGCGTGCGCTGGATGCGCCGTCTGTCATGGGATCACCGTCTCCTGTGGGGGTGTGCCAGGCATATGAGCAAACTGAACATTTCCTGAGAAAGCCGCTACCCCTTTTCGGAGGGGTGAAAACGAATGGTCGCGACACGGAATTCTGACGTCCTGGGCCGGGCGTGTCGTTGCTGCAGGCCTCCGGGCTTGGCTCTACGCTGCGGGCATGGCCAGCACCGACGAGCCTGGAGCCGGCTCCGGCGATCCCAACGCGCACGCACGGCAGGCCGAGGCGATCGTCAACCACGCCGAACATTCGATCTCCGAGGACGCGATCGTCGCGGCTGCCCGTGAGCGTGCGGTCGACATCGGGGCGGGTGCGGTCACCCCCGCAGTCGGCGCGCTGATGTGTGTGCTGGCCAAGCTCACCGGCGCCCGTGCCGTCGTCGAGGTCGGCACCGGGGCGGGCGTGAGCGGCCTGTGGCTGCTCTCCGGCATGCGCGAAGACGGCGTGCTGACGACCATCGACGTCGAGCCCGAGCATCAGCGCATCGCCAAGCAGGCGTTCAGTGAGGCCGGCGTCGGTCCCGGCCGGACCCGGCTGATCAGCGGTCGCGCCCAGGAGGTGCTGACCCGGCTGGCCGATGAGTCCTACGACCTCGTCTTCATCGACGCCGATCCCGTCGATCAACCGCAGTTCGTCGTCGAGGGCGTGCGGTTGCTGCGTGCGGGCGGGGCGATCGTGGTGCATCGGGCCGCGCTCGGCGGACGAGCCGGCGACGCGTCCGCCAAGGACAACGAGGTGGCCGCGGTGCGCGAGGCGGCCCGCCTGATCGCCGAGGACGAGCGGCTGACGCCCGTCCTCATCCCGCTCGGTGACGGACTGCTCGCCGCAGCCCGCGACTGACCTTTTCCCGCACGGCGCGCGACTCACTTTTTCAGCCCGACTCTCAAGGCGGGCTTCGACGCGCGCTCGCGGCCGTCGACCGCGCGCTGCTGCACACAATTCACGGCGCGCCCCTGTGCAGACACGCGCGCTCGCGGTGCCGGGCCTTGACCTCGCGATGCCGGGTCTTGACGCCGCGCTGAACGGGTGTTTAGTGTACTGAACATGCGTTCAGCCGATGATCTGACCGCGGCCGCCCGGATCAGGGATGCTGCCGTCGACCTATTCGGTCGCGAGGGATTCGCGGTCGGCGTGCGCGCCGTGGCCACTGCGGCCGGCGTGAGCCCCGGCCTCGTCATCCACCACTTCGGTTCCAAGGAGGGCCTGCGCAAGGCGTGTGACGACCATGTCGCCGAGACCGTGCGCGCCGCCAAGAGCGAGTCGATCCAGACGTCGGATCCGGCGACGTGGTTGGCACACATGGCCGAGATCGAGGAGTACGCCCCGCTGCTGGCCTACCTGGTGCGCAGCCTGCACACGGGTGGTGATCTGGCAAAGATGCTGTGGCGCACCATGATCGACAACACCGAGCAGTACCTCGAAGAAGGCGTGCGGGCCGGCACGGTCAAACCCAGTGCCGACCCCCGGGCCCGCGGGCGATTTCTGGCGATGACCGGCGGCGGCGCCTTTCTGCTCTACCTGCAACTGCACGACAGCACCGATCTGCGCACGGTACTGCGCGATTACGGCGAGGACATGGTGCTGCCCGCCCTGGAGCTCTACACCCAGGGCCTGATGACGGACTCGACCATGTACGACACGTTCCTCGCCCAGCGCGCACAAGGCATCCCGTTCACCTCGACAGAAGGAGCGCACGATGACTGACACCTCCCCGGCGGTGGAGATCTGCGGTCTGCGGAAGTCGTTCGGCCGCACCAAAGCTCTCGACGGCCTCGACCTCACCGTCGCCCACGGCAGCGTGGCCGGCTTCCTGGGCCCCAACGGCGCGGGCAAGTCGACGACCATCCGGGTCCTGCTCGGCCTGCTGCGCGCCGACGGCGGCACCGCCAGACTCCTGAACGGAGATCCCTGGCATGACGCGGTCTCGCTGCACCGCCGGATCGCCTATGTACCCGGCGATGTCACGCTCTGGCCGAACCTCACCGGCATGCAGGCCATCGACTTCCTCGCCGGCCTGCGCGCCGACGGCACCGACGAGAAGCGCCGCGACCAGCTGATCGAGCGTTTCGAGCTGGACCCGCACAAGAAGGCCCGCACCTATTCGAAGGGCAACAGGCAGAAGGTCGCGCTGATTGCGGCGTTCGCGACCCGCAGCGAGCTGTTCATCCTCGACGAACCGACCTCGGGGCTCGACCCGTTGATGGAGCAGGCGTTCCAGCAGTGTGTCCGGGAGGTCGCCGAGCGCGGCGCGGCGGTGCTGCTGTCGAGCCACATCCTTGCCGAGGTCGAAAAGCTCTGTGACACCGTCACGATCGTGCGCGGCGGCCGGACGGTGCGTTCCGGCACCCTGGCGGACATGCGGCACCTGATGCGCACCACCGTCACCGCGCGCACCCGCGGCAGCGGACACGACCTGCAGCGCGCGCCGTATGTGCACGACCTGCGGGCCGGCGAAGGCGATGTGCACTTCGCCGTCGACCGCGACGATCTCGACCGCGCGATGTCCGATCTCGTGGCACTCGGTATCGATGAATTGACCGTCGCCCCGGCATCTTTGGAGGACATGTTCCTCCGCGAGTATCAGGGGGCGGACCGGTGAGCACCGCGACCTCCACGGTCCACGGCCGGCACCTGGCGCCGACGGCGACGTCACCGTGGACGGGCACGGGCCATCTCATGCGACTCGCGGTACGCCGCGACCGCGTACGGCTGTCGGTGTGGATCGCCGCACTGACGATGATGATGGTCTACGCGCCCAACGCCCTCGAGCTCGCCTATCCCGAAGAGGCCCAGCGTCAGACGCGGGTGAACCTGCTCAAGACGCCCGCGGGCATGATGCTGGGTGGTCCGATGTTCGGCGGCAACGAGACCGAGCTCGGCGCGATGATGGCCAACGAGCTGATGCTGACCCTGATCGTCGCCGCCTCGATCCTGAGCATTCTCACCGTCATTCGGCATACGCGTGCCGAGGAGGAGAGCGGCGCGGCCGAACTCGTGCTCGCCGCGGGAGTGGGGCGGTACGCGCGAACCACCGCCGCCCTGGGTGTCGCGTTCGGCGTGAACGTCGTTCTCGCGGTGACGATGACGGCCGCGACGTCGGCCGCCGGCTTCTCCGTCGCGAATTCCGCCGCGATGTGCCTCGGGGTCACGGCCGTCGCGTCCGTGTTCGCCGGCGTCGCTGCGGTGACGGCCCAGCTGTGGCGGGTCGCGCGAGCCGCCACAGGTGCAGCAATGGCAGTGCTGGCGGTGGCCGCACTGGTCCGCGGGGTCGGCGACGTGATCGACAACTCCGGCAGCGCGGTGAGCTGGTTCTCCCCCATCGCGTGGGCGCAGCAGATGCGGGCGTTCGTCGAGGTGCGGTGGTGGCCGCTGGCGCTCCTGGTCGGTCTGACCGTGGCGCTGGTCGCGTCGGCCGCAGTCCTGGAGTCGCGCCGCGAATACGACGACGGCATCATCGCCTCCGGTGGGGAGCGTCCCGACGCCCGCCCGATACACGGGGTGTTCGCACTGCACCTGCGGCTGCAGCGGGGCCAGATCATCGGCTGGTCGGCCGGGCTCGTCGTGGCCGGCCTCGCGTTCGGGTCGATGACGAAATCGCTGCTGGACGCTGCCGCGACCAACCCGCTGCTGGCGCGCGTGCTCTCGGCGCAGGGCACCGACGGGGTCTACACCACCATGTCGCAGTTCCTGGCGGCCGCTGCGGGTGCCTACGTGGTCTCAGCGGTGTTGCGGGTCCACGCCGACGAGCAATCCGGGCTCGGCGAGGCAGTGCTGGCCGGCGCGGTGTCCCGCCGGCGCTGGCTGGTCAGCTCCGTGGCCGCAGCGCTCGTGGGCGCGTTCCTGCTGATGTTCTGCGCAGGCCTGGGCAACGGGCTCGGGGCCGGCCTCACACTCGGGGAGCCCGGGACCGTGCTGCGGCTGACGCTGGCGGGCCTGGCGTTCGTCCCGGCGCTGTCGGTGCTCGCCGGTGTCGCGGCCCTCGCGGTCGCCGTGCGTGCGCCGTGGATCGCCTGGAGTGCAGTCGCTTTCGTCGTCCTGGCGCTGTACCTGGGTGCGCTCCTGCGGTTGCCACGCTGGCTGATCGACCTGTCGCCGGTCGGCCGCACGACCGCACCCACCGACGTCCCCGTCGTCCCGATGCTCGTGATGGTCGCGGCCGCCGCGCTGTTGACCGCGATCGCCGGCGTTCTGTACCGCCGACGGGATGCCGCATGACACCCGTGGTTCGGACCCTGGTCTCGTCGTCCGCCGGTGTCGTGTTCTTCGCCGCGGTGCTGTTCGTGCCCGCGGGCACGCTGAACTACTGGCAGGCGTGGCTCTTCCTCGCGGTGTTCATGGTGACCACTGCAGCGCCGAGCGTGTCGCTGGCCGTCCGTCACCCCGACGCGCTGGCCCGCCGGATGAAAGCGGGGCCGGCCGCCGAGACCCGGCCGGCGCAACGCGTGATCATCACTCTCACGGTGGGTCTGGTGCTGGGCACGATCGTGCTGTCGGCGCTGGACCATCGGTTCGGCTGGTCGGCGGTGCCGGTGTGGCTCGTCCTGGTCGGCGCGACGCTGGTCGCCGTCGGGCTCGGCATCGCCCAGTTGGTCATCGTGCAGAACCACTACGCCGCAGCCACGGTGACGGTCGAGGCCGGGCAGACGGTGGTGTCGACCGGCCTGTACGCCCTGGTGCGGCACCCGATGTACACCGGCACGGTGCTGATGATGATTGGCACACCGCCCGCGCTGGACTCGCTGTGGGGCCTGCTGGGCGTGGCGGCGTCCGTTCCGGTGATCGTCGCCCGGATCCTCGACGAGGAGAAGATGCTGACCGCGGAACTGCCCGGCTACCGGGAGTACGCCCGGCAGGTCCGCTACCGCCTCGTCCCCCATCTCTGGTAGCCGCCCCATACTGATCCCATGGAGCTGCTCACCGGCTTCGGCCTGGCCACCGCCGCCGGTCTCAACGCTTACATCCCGCTGCTGGCGCTCGGGCTGCTGGCCCGCTTCACCGACCTGGTGAGCCTGCCCGCGGGATGGGTCTGGCTGGAGAACGGCTGGGTGATGGCGATCGTGGCCGCGCTGCTGCTGATCGAGGTCGTCGCCGACAAGGTGCCCGCCCTCGACTGGGGGCACCTCCCCGCCGCAGGCTAGGGGGATGTGAACGACGTCGTGCAAACGTTCGTGCGGCCGACTGCAGGGGGCGTCGTGTTCGGTTCCGGCGCCGCCGCGCAGACGCACACGGTGACCGATCCGGCGGCGTTCGCACACTCCGGACAGTGGGTGCCCGTGACGTTCGGCGTGGCCGTCGCTCTGGTGGTCTCGCTGACCAAATCCACCGTGCGGCCCGCGGCCAACGTCGCGACGGCGGGCGTGGCCGCACCGGTGCTGAGCACCCTCGAAGATCTGGCCAGTGTTGCGCTGGTCGTCGTGGCCGTGCTGGTGCCCGCACTGGTCCTGGTCGCGGTGATCGCGCTGGCCTGGGCGGCGGCGCGGCTGTGGCGGCGGCGACGGACCCGATCGCGCGACGGCTCGCCGGCGGCATGACGGGCCCGTGACGTCGCCGACAGTGGGTACCCGGGCGCCATGCAGACGTTCCTGCCCTGCCCCGGCTTCGCCGACTCGGCGAGGGTGCTGGACACCAAACGTCTGGGTAAGCAGCGCGTCGAGACCATCCAGGTGGTCCGCGCGCTGACGGTCCCGGGCTACGGCTGGCGCCACCACCCCGCCGCCGCGATGTGGGCGGGTTACGAGGAAGCCCTCGTCCGGTACGGACTCGTGACGTGCGAGGTGTGGTGCAGTCAGGGTCGCAGCGACACCTGCGCGGCCACGATGGTCACCGACCTCACGGCCGGCACCGGGCTGGTCACCATCCGCACCGAGCCCGAACTCGCCGCGGCCGGCGAGCTGCCACCGTGGCTCGGCGACACCGCTTTTCACCAGAGCCACCAGTCAGCGCTGGTGCGCAAGGACCCCGGGCACTACCGGCCGATGTTCCCGGATGTCGCGGACGACCTGCCCTACGTGTGGCCGGGCTCGGACCGGCCCCGGCGCGTTCCCGTCAGCTGACGGTCGTCAGATCCAGACGCCCTTGCCGACGGCCACCACGCCGCCGGTGCTGACGGAGAATCGCTCGCGGTCCTTGTCGAGGTCCACGCCGACCATCTCACCGGGCCCGACGACGACGTTCTTGTCCAGGATCGCGTGCCGCACCACGGCCCCGCGTCCGATGCGCACACCCGGCATGATCACGCTGCCCTCGACGATCGCCCCGTCGTCGATGGCGACGTTGGACGACAGGACCGAATTGCGCACCGAGGCCGCTGAGATGATGCTTCCGGCGCCGACGACCGACTCCTGGGCGGACCCACCGTTGACGAACTTGGCGGGGGCCAGGTTCTCGGCGCCACCGCGGATCGGCCAGCGCTTGTTGTACAGGTTGAAGATCGGGTGCACCGACACGAGGTCCATGTGCGCGTCGTAGAACGCATCGAGGGTGCCGACGTCGCGCCAGTAGCCGTGGTCGCGCTCCGTGGCGCCGGGGACCTCGTTGTTGTTGAAGTCGTAGACCGACGCCATTCCGTCGGCCACCAGCCGCGGGATGATGTCGCCGCCCATGTCGTGGTCGGAATCGTCGTCCTCGGCGTCGGCGCGGATCGCATCGATCAGCACCTTGGTGGTGAAGATGTAGTTCCCCATCGACGCGAACGTCATCTCCGGGTCGTCGGGGGTTCCCGGCGGGTCGGCCGGCTTCTCCACCCAGCCGCGGATGCGCCCGGAATCGTCGGCGTCGATGCAGCCGAACGCGCTGGCCTCGGAGCGGGGCACCCGGATTCCGGCGACGGTCGCGCCGGCACCGCTCTCGATGTGCTGCTGGACCATCTGCTCGGGGTCCATGCGGTACACGTGGTCGGCGCCGAAGATGACGATGTAGTCGGGATCCTCGTCGTAGATCAGGTTCATCGACTGATAGATCGCATCGGCCGACCCCGTGTACCAGCGGGGTCCGAGCCGCTGCTGGGCCGGGACCGGGGTGATGTACTCGCCGGCCAGGCCCGACAACCGCCAGTTCTGCGAGATGTGGCGGTCCAGTGAATGCGACTTGTACTGCGTCAGCACGCAGATTCGCAGATAGCGGGCGTTGACCAGGTTCGAGAGCACGAAATCGATGAGCCGGTAGCCGCCGCCGAAGGGCACCGCGGGTTTGGCGCGGTCCGCCGTGAGCGGGTACAGCCGCTTTCCCTCCCCGCCTGCGAGGACGATGCCCAACACATGTGGCGCTTCCCTCATGCTGCCAACCTATCCGCACGTGGGGACGGCGGCTAGCCATTCCGGCTTTTGCCGCGTTGCGCGCACCGGTCGACAACGCTGCGACGACGCGTTTTGGGGCTGTCCGTCAAGACAATTGGGGATGGGGCGCAACGGGTCGCGAGATTGGATACGGTCACAGCATGCGGGTGGCGATGATGACTCGGGAGTATCCACCCGAGGTGTACGGCGGCGCTGGTGTCCACGTCACGGAGCTGGTCGCCCAGCTGCGGCACCTGTGCGAGGTGGACGTGCACTGCATGGGAGCAGACCGCCCCGGGGCGACGGTGGCCAAACCGGACCCGGCCCTCACCGGGGCCAACGCGGCGCTCGCGACGCTCTCGGCGGACCTGACCATGGTGAATGCCGCGTCGGCGGCGACGGTGGTGCACTCGCACACCTGGTACGCCGGGATGGCCGGGCACCTCTCGGCGCTGCTGTACGGGGTGCCGCACGTCCTGACCGCGCACTCGCTGGAGCCGATGCGGCCGTGGAAGGCCGAACAACTCGGCGGGGGCTACCGCATCTCCTCGTGGGTGGAGAAGACCGCTGTCGAGGCCGCGGACGCGGTCATCGCCGTCAGTGCGGGAATGCGCCAGGACGTCCTGCGCACCTATCCGGCGCTGGACCCCGACAAAGTGCACGTGGTGCGCAACGGCATCGACACCGACGTCTGGTACCCCGCCGCCCCCGAGGCCGAGGGCTCCGTCCTCGCCGAGCTCGGGGTGGACCCGTCACGCCCGATGGTCGCGTTCGTCGGACGCATCACCCGCCAGAAGGGCGTCGCCCACCTCGTGGCCGCCGCCCACCACTTCGCGCCCGAGGTGCAGCTGGTGCTGTGCGCGGGCGCCCCGGACACTCCCGAGATCGCCGAGGAGGTGGCCTCGGCGGTCCAGGAACTGTCCCGCGCGCGCACCGGCGTCTTCTGGGTCCGGGAGATGCTGCCCACCCACAAGATTCGCGAGATATTGACGGCGGCAACGACATTCGTGTGCCCGTCGGTGTACGAACCGCTCGGCATCGTCAATCTCGAAGCCATGGCGTGTTCGACGGCCGTGGTCGCCTCGGACGTCGGGGGCATCCCCGAGGTGGTCGCCGACCGCACGACGGGGCTGCTGGTCCACTACGACGCCGACGACGCAGCGAGTTTCGAGCGCGGCCTCGCCGACGCCGTCAACACCCTGGTCGCCGACCCCGAACGGGCCAAACAGTTCGGTCTCGCCGGGCGTCAGCGCTGCATCGACGAGTTCTCGTGGGCACACATCGCCGAGCAGACCCTGGAGATCTACCTCAGGGTCTCGGCGTAGCGGAGGCTAGCTCGTCACACCCTTGAGTTCGTCCCCGAGCGCAGCCGCCTCCTCGGGGGTCAGTTCGACGACGAGCCGTCCACCGCCTTCCAGTGGTACCCGCATCACGATGCCTCGCCCCTCCTTGGTTGCTTCCAACGGACCGTCTCCGGTCCGGGGCTTCATCGCCGCCATCGAGTGCTCCCTCCACATGGGCGTGCCCGTCAGGGCCTGGTCTGTCCGTGAGCCGGAGCCACGCACCGTTCGACGTGCACTGACAGCACCCGGCTCTGAACTGCTACAGACTGCCATTGTTCCCTATCCGGGCCTGCTCGTGTGCAAAGACCCGCTATAGCTGCCCGGAGGGGGCCTCCCGGGCGCGCGACCGGTGTCCTTGACCGCCTGCACGAAGTAGCCGCGCGGGGCCTGCAGGGCGTCCGCGGGAGCGGGGGGTGCCGGCCACCGTCCCCAGGCGTGACCCGGTTCGGCGATGTCGGTGACGGTGGCGGACCAGCCGTGTGCCTGGGCGAGCTCAGCCGGGGCGTCGGTGCCGAACAGCCACGGGGAGCCGCGTTCGGCCATCGAGCGGCGCACCTCGGCCAGGGCCGGTGAGTTCAGCAGCGTCTCACCGACGACGTCGTAGAGAAGCACCGAACCGGGCGCCGACAGCGAGTCGACGCCGCGGAACACCGTGCGCACGGTGGGCTCGTCGAGATACTGCAGCAGACCTTCGATGAGCCAGGCCGTCGGGCGCCCGGCGGCGTGACCGGCGGCCGACAACGCCGACACCCAGTCGGCGGCGAGGTCGGCGCCGATCGCGATCCGCCGGCAGCGCGGGCGCTCGGCGATCAGGGCCGCCTCCTTGGCGGCCAGCACCGTCGGCTGATCCAGCTCGTAGACAGTGGCGCCGGATGGCCAGGGCAGTCGGTAACTCCGGGCATCGAGGCCCGCCGCGACGAGGACCACCTGATCGACCGTCTGAGCCGCGGCCAGCAGCGCCTCGTCGAAGAACCGGGTGCGCACGACGATCTGGTGGGTCGGCTGCTCCCCCACCTCGGCGATCATCTGATCCAGCATGGCCATCCCCGCGTCGCCGGCCAGCCGCGCGGCGAAAGGATCGGCGAACAGTGGCGTATCCCGCCGAGATTCGCGCGCCCGGATGGCCGCGACGAGGACAGCCGTATCGGCGACTGCAGCCTTGTTCGAGGTGTCGTCCACCCTCCGATCATCGCGGTTGTCGCGACGAATGGCCGGCGATCGGGTGATCCGCGCGCGGCCGAAATGCGGTCGACAGCAACGGTTCAGGGTCGCGCGGTCAGTCCTGCGGCCGCGGCACCCAGCAGTTGGCGACGTGGTCGTCGACCATCCCGGTCGCCTGCATCAGCGCGTAGGCCGTCGTCGGGCCGACGAACCGGAAGCCCCGCTTCTTCAGGTCCTTGGCCATCGCCTTCGACTCGGCGGTCACCGCGGCGACGTCGGCGAGGCTCGCGGGGCGCGGCCGGGTGGCGCGGTCGGCCGGCGCGAAAGACCACAGCAGCTCGCCGAGATCCACCCCCGCGTCTGCCAGGTCGGCGACGACGCGCGCGTTGGCGATCGTCGCGTCGATCTTGGCCCGGTTGCGCACGATTCCCGGGTCACCCATCAACCGGTCGACGTCGCGGTCGCTGTAGCGCGCGACGCGTTCGACGTCGAAACCGTCGAACGCGGCGCGGAAGTTGTCGCGCTTGCGCAGGATGATCAGCCACGACAGCCCGCTCTGGAACGCCTCCAGACTCACCCGTTCGAACAGAGCCGTCGAATCCCGAAGCGGCCGGCCCCATTCGGTGTCGTGGTAGTCGCGGTACAGCTCGAAGTCCTTCTCGGACAGCCGCGACTGATCGATCCAGCCGCAGCGGATCCGCTTGTCGACCTCGACCGTCACGTGTCGTCCCGCGCGTACTGCGGCGGCAACGCATGGGCCCCGCCGGGGGCGTCACCGTCGCCGGGGGTCTCGGCATCCGGGTCGGCCGCGGGGTCCTCGATGCCGTGGGTGGCGCGCAGCGTGGCCAGCTCGCCGCGCAGCATGTCGAGTTCCTGGCCGAGCCGGTCGAGCACCCAGTCGACCTCGCTGGTCTTGTAGCCGCGCAGCGTCTGGGCGAACTTGACCGCTTCGACGTCGGCGCCGGTGACCCCGGAGGCGGGCAGCACCGTGGCCGTCGTCGCGTGCGGGAGCGGGGGCAGCACCTCGCCGCGGCCGAACAGCGCGCTGCCCACGGCGAACAGCACGATGCCGACGAGCACGAGCACCACGAGGTAGAGCAGGACGAGAGTCACACCCCGATACTGCCCGACGGCACCGACGCACCGCCGCAGATGTCTACCTCGGGCGCAGGGTGATCATCGGCGGTCGGTCGTTCAGCGAGACCGTCGACGTCCTCGGGGTGTAGTCCTGCCCGTCGGCGAAGAACTGCGTCAGCCCCACACCCGAATCCGGGATGCCGCAGCGCGACAGCAGAGTGGCGATGACCTGCCTGCTCATCGCAGCGAGCTCGGTCAGCGGCCGGTTGCGGTGCGTGCGGACGCCGAGGTTGACCTGAGCGATGGCGTCCAGCCCCAGGCGGTCGTAGGTGTCGATCAACAGCCCGATCTCCACGCCGTAGCCCGGGGCGAACGGCACCGCGGTCAACAGCTCGCGGGTGCCGGCGTACTCGCCGCCGAGCGGCTGGTAGAGGCACATCAGCTCCGGGCGCAGCGCCGCGAGCAGCGGTCGAGCCACCAATTCGGTCACCCGTCCCCCGCCGTTGGCGTCCTCGGTGCCGCTGACCTTCAGGGGCCGCCGGTAGAAGCCCTTCACCAGGTGCACACCGTCGCTGGTCAGCAGCGGGCCGAGCAGCTTCGGCACGAACATCGGGTCGGGGTCGATCAGGTCGGAGTCGACGAAGGCGACGATGTCGCCGGTGGTCGCGGCCAGCGACCGCCACAGCACCTCGCCCTTGCCGGGCTGGGGCACGACCTCGGGCAGCGCCACCTCGCGGCTCACGACGCGGGCGCCGGCGGCCACCGCACGGATCTCGGTGTCGTCGGTCGACCCGGAGTCGAGCACGATCAGTTCGTCGACGAGACCGCCCAGCAGCGGGGTGATCGTCTCGACGACGCTGGCGACGGTCTCCTCTTCGTTGAGCGCCGGCAGGACGACCGACACCGTGCGTCCCTTCTTGGCGGCTTCGAGCTCGGCGATCGACCAGCTCGGCCGGCTGAAGCTGTGCTCGCGATGCCAGCGGTGTCCAGCGACTCCGTGCGTGGCCAGCTCGACCTCGCGATCAGACAGAACAGTCATGCCAGTCCCCTCACCGTGCGTTTCGGTTGACGGGCGCCGTGGATCGACGCAACCATCTCCAGTACCCGACGTGTGGGCCCCACCTCGTGCACGCGGAACATCGCTGCTCCCTCGGCGGCCGCGAGTGCGGTCGCGGCCAGGGTGCCCTCGAGGCGTTCGGTGAGGCTCACACCCAGAGTTTCCCCGACAAAATCCTTGTTGCTCAGGGCCATCAGGACCGGCCATCCAGTTTTTACAAGGTCTTTCACGTGGCGCAACAAACTAAGACCGTGATAAGTGTTCTTGCCGAAATCGTGGGTCGGATCGATGAGGATGCGGTCCCTGGCGACCCCCATCGCGGCGGCCCGTTCGGCGGCCGCGGTCACCTCGGCGAGGACGTCGTCGACGACGCCGCGCTCGGACAGCCCGTAGTTCACCCGGAACGGGCGGGTGCGCGGGATCGCCCCGCCGGTGTGGGAACACACCAGCCCGGCGTTGAACTCGGCGGCCACACCGGCGAGGTCGGGATCGACGCCGCCCCAGGTGTCGTTGATGAGGTCCGCGCCCGCCGCGCAGGCCTGCTTGGCGACCTCCGCCCGCCAGGTGTCCACGCTGATGACCCGGTCCGGGAAGGTGCTGCGCAGCCATTCGATGAACGGGACGACGCGCGCGATCTCTTCGTGGACACCGACCGTCGCGCCCGGCCCCGCCTTCACACCGCCGACGTCGACGATGTCGGCGCCGTCCTCCACCACCCGGTGCGCCGCCTCCTTGGCCGCGTCGTCGGTGAAAGTGGCGCCGCGGTCGTAGAACGAGTCGGGCGTGCGGTTCACGATCGCCATGATCAGCGCGCGATCACCGGCGACCGGCCGTCCCAGAAACGTCGACTCCACCACTCAAGGCTACGTTTCCGCGCGGTTTCCCCGCGCGCCGCGCGGTTTCGGTGCAGTTGGTCGTCCTCAGCGTGACCAACTACACCGAAATCGCGCCCTACTTGGGCTTCTTGCCGTCCTTGACCTCGGTCAGGTACTCCTCGTAGAACGGCACGTAGCCCTCGCTCTTGCCCGACAGCACGTAGATGGGGTCCTCGACCTTGACGTCGTCGTCGTCACCCTCGCCGCTGGATCCGCCGAAGCCCTCCTTGCGCAGGTCGCCCTTCTGGCTCTTGAACGTCGACGTGTGGGCGAGCTCCTCGACGATGCGGACGAACAGCGGGACCGCGTAGCCGGGCAGCTTGTCGTAGGCGGCCTTGGCGAGCGCCTTGCCGTCAAACTCCCTGCCCTCCTTGAGCTGGATCGCCACCATGCCGGCCTTGCCGCCGGTGTCGGGCACCTCGACACCGAAGACGGTGCATTCCTCGACCTGTTCGTCGGTCGACACCGCCGCCTCGACCTCGGTCGTCGCGACGTTCTCACCCTTCCAACGGAAGGTGTCGCCGAGCCGGTCGGTGAACGCGGCGTGGCCGAAGCCCTGGGCACGCATCAGGTCGCCGGTGTTGAACCAGACGTCGCCCTCTTTGAACGCGTCGCGGACGAGCTTCTTCTCCGATTCTTTCTTGTCGGTGTAGCCGTCGAACGGCTGGAAGCTGCTGACCTTGGACAACAGCAGTCCGGGTTCACCGTTCTTGACCTTCTTGACCCGACCCTGATCGTCGCGCACGGGATCGCCCGACTCGTCGTACTCCACGAACGCCACCGGGCTGGGGCAGATGCCGGTGGTCTTGTCGAGGTTGAAGAAGTTGACGAACGCGGTGTTGCTCTCGCTGGCCGAGTAGAACTCGCAGACGCGCTTGATGCCGAAGCGCTTGGTGAAGTCGTCCCAGATGGCGGGCCGCAGACCGTTGCCGCAGATGACCCGGACCTTGTGCTTGCGGTCGGTCGGCTTCTCGGGCTGGTTCAGCAGGTACGCGCAGACCTCGCCGATGTAGACGAACGCCGTGGCGTCGTAGCGGATGACGTCGTCCCAGAACTTCGACGCCGAGAACGACTTGCCGATCGCCAGGGTCGCGCCGGAGTTCAGCACCGACGACAGCGCGACCGTCAGCGCGTTGTTGTGATAGAGCGGCAGGCAGCAGTAAAGGGTGTCGCTGCTGTTCAGCCGCATCCCGAGCCCACCGAAGCCGGCCAGGGCGCGCAGCCAGCGGTAGTGCGTCATGACACTGGCCTTCGGCATGCCTGTGGTGCCCGAGGTGAAGATGTAGAAGGCCTTGTCCTTGGCCAGTACCGCCGAGGTGGTCGCCGGGTTGGTGTTGGGGGCGGTCTCGGCGAGCTGGTTGAGCTCGTCGAGGGTGATGAGCCCGTCGGTGTCCGCGCCGGAGTCGGTGATGTGCTCGACGAATTCTGTCTCGGCGACCACGACTGCGGCATCCAGCAGGCCCAGGCTGTGCTTGAGCACGTCGTCGCGCTGGTGGTAGTTGAGCATCCCGGAGATGGCGCCGCACTTGACGGCCGCGAGCATCAGCAGGACCGGCTCGGGCGAATTGCGCATCATGATGCCGACCACGTCGCCGTGCCCGACGCCCTTGGCGGCCAGCACCGCGGCGTAGCGGTTCACCGTCTCGTTGGCCTCGTCGTAGGTGATCTCACGATCCTCGAAGCGCAGGAAGACGTTGTCGGAGTACTGGGCGGCCCGGTCCTGGAAGACCTTCCCGATCGAGGTCTTGGCCGACGGCCTGGCGCCGAAGCCGGTGACGACGCCGCGCACCATCGTCGGCGTGTCCTTCAGCAGACCCGGCATCTGTTTGGCGATGTCGATCAACCCGACGCTGCTGCGGGTCCCGGACTTCTGCTCGGTCATCGGCCGTTATTCCTCCGCTTCGATTTTTGTGGGGTCACCCTAGCCGGGCGCGCAGGCGTCCAGAGCGGCATCGATGTCGTCGACGACGGTGAGGCGACGCATCGCGCCGTCGGCGACATATCCCGTTCCGACCAACCCCCGCAGCCAAGCCAGGAGACCGTCGTAGTGCCCAACAGTGTCGAGCATCACGATCGGTTTGGTGTGCATACCCAAATAGCCCGCTGTCCAGGCTTCGAAGAATTCTTCCAGGGTGCCGATGCCGCCGGGAAGCGCGATGAACGCGTCGGCGCGGTCCTCCATGATCTGCTTGCGCTCCCGCATGGTGTCGGTGACCACGAGCTCGTCGGCGTCGGTGTCGGCGACCTCGCGGTGCACGAGGGCCTTCGGGATCACGCCGACGGTGTATCCCCCGTGCGAGCGTGCCGCGGCCGCCACGGCGCCCATCGCCGAGACGTTGCCGCCGCCCGAGACCAGGGTCCAGCCCCGGTCGGCGATGCCCTCGCCGACTTTGCGAGCCAGCTCCAGCAGGTCGGGATGGACGGGGCCCGACGCGCAGTAGACGCAGACAGCCCACTCACGGTCTGGATCTCGGGACACACCACCAACCTAGCGACATAGACTCCGCCATGTGCCCACGCCTCTGCCCCTCGGTTGGGTGACCGCCCCGACCGAACCGGCCCTCGACCAGCTGGAATTCGGGGTGCGCACCCGCGCGGGGGCTGTGCTGCTCGGCCCCGCCGGGGTCGGCAAGACGACGTTGGCGCGGCTGGCCGCCGAGCGCCTGGACGGCCGCTTTCCGCGTGTCGACTGGGTGCACGCGACGTCCTCGCGGCGCGCCGTTCCGTTCGCCGCGTTCGAGCGGCTCGTCGAGGTGCCCGAGAGCGGCACGACGGCGACCGTGCTGCGCGCGGCCCGCGACGAGCTGGGTGACGGTCGGCTGCTGGTCGTCGACGACGCGCACCTGCTCGACCCGCTCTCGGCGGCCCTGGTCTACCAGCTGGCCGTCGCGGGGACGGTGCGCCTGGTCGTGACCGCTTCTGTGGGCGAGTCGCCGGTGCCCGGCGAGATCTCCGCGCTGTGGCGCGACGGCCTGGTCACCAGGATCGACCTGCAGCCGCCCGGTCACGACGACGGCCGCCTGCGGGCCCACGTCGACGAGTTCGTCGAGACCCTGCCGGCCGGGGCTCACCGGGTCCTGGAGTTCCTGTCGGTATCGGATCCCCTGCCCCGTGCGGATGCCGAGGCGCTCGCGGGCGCCGAGGCCGTCGAGACGGCGCTCGGATCCGGGGCGGTCGTCGCCGAGCGCGACGAGCTGCAGGCGGCGCATCCGTTGTTCCTCGACGCCGTCCACGACGCGCTGGGCGGGCCGGACCTGCGTCGGCTGCGCACCGCGATGGTGGAGCGGATCGCCGCGGATCCACACCCGGGCGTGCTCCGGCGGCTGCGGATGGCGGCCCTCGCGATCGACAGCGATCGGCCGCAGCCGGCGACCGAGGTGTGCGACGCGGCCCGCGAGGCCCTGCGGCTCGGCGATCTGGAACTCAGCGAGCGACTCGGGCGCGCGGCGCTGGGGCAGTCCTCGGCCTTGGACGCGCGATTGACCGTCGGCTACGCGCTGGCATGGCAGGGCCGGGGCCGCGAGGCCGACGCGGTGCTGGCCGACATCGATCCGGGCTCGCTGTCGGAGGACGAGCTGCTCGCGTGGGCGCTGCCGACGGCGGCCAACCAATTCTGGATGCTGTCCGAACCGGAGCGGGCGACGGCCTTTCTTCGCGCCACCCGCGGGAAGGTGTCCTCCCCCACCGCACGCATCACCCTGGATGCGCTGTCGGCGACGTTCACGATGAACGCCGGCAACGTCGTGCGCGCCGCCGAACTCGCCGAGGAGGTGCTGTCCTCCGCGGACGCCGACGACACCGCGATCGGGTGGGCGGCGTCGGCGGACGCGCTCAGCTCGGCGCGCAGGGGCCGGTTCCAGGATGTCGACGGGTTGGCCGAGCGCGCGTTGTCCGCCGGCCAGCCTGGCCTACTGCGGTTCACCAGCGGGTACGGGCAGACCACCGCGCTGGTGATGACCGGCAAGAGCGGCGACGCGATCGCGCTGGCGCAGCAGCTCACCGACTTCGCGCAGCGCCGTCAGCCGGGGCGCGCGATCGGCGAGGTGGTGATCGCCGATGCGTTGATCGCCTCGGGAGATCTGCCGCGCGCGGTGTCGCTGCTGCGCGAGGCCGCGACGACGCTCGCCCCGACCGGCTACTCGTGGGGTCCGCTGGCCTGGATGCTGCTCGCGCAGGCGCTCGGGCAGCTCGGCCAGACGGTGGAGGCCGGAAAAGCGTTGTCGCGGGCCGAGTCCCGACATGGCCTCAAGTCGATGCTGTTCGCCCCGGAGCTGGCGCTGGCGCGGGCGTGGACGATGGCGGCCCGCCGCGACGCCCACGGGGCCGTCGCCGCCGCGCGGGACGCGGTCAAGGCCGCCGAACGGGGCGGTCAGCTGGCGGTCGCGCTGCGCGCGTCGCTGGACTGCGTGCGGCTGGGTGACCCGCGAGGCCGGGACACGTTGTCGCGGCTGGCCGGGCAGGTCGACTGCGCCTTCGGGCAGGCGGCGCTGACCCATGCCGCCGGAGGCACCTGAGGGTTACGCCCGGGGATCCTGGTCTTTCGCCCAGTCCGGAAGCGGTGTCGCGGGCCCGGCGCCGAAGTAGATCTGATCGAAATGGTCCGACGACTGCCGCGCCGGGAATCCTTTCGCGACGACATTGCGCACGAAGACCACCATCAGCGTCAGCACGGCGACGGCCAGGAAGACGAGCAACGCGATCTTGAGGACGTCCACCAGTCGACCATAGGCCTCTGAGCGTTCGCGCCCGTGCGTATTTTCGCGCGCAGCGGTGTCCCGCTGCGGATTTAGGATCGGGTCGACGAATGTGGAGGATTGAGATGACCGAGCCGTTGTCGGTGGATCCCTCAGGTGTGCACTCCCTCGGGGACATCCACACGAACATCTCCGCCGGGCTCGCGGCGCTGTCGGCCTCGACACCCGGCGCCCCTCCGGTTGCGGCGTCGCACGGACCCATCGCCGCGGCCGTCGGCACCGCGCTGACCGGGGCTCTCGGCAGCCGGTCGGCGAGCATGACGAGCACGCAGGCCGCAGGTGGTTTGATCTCCGAACTGCTGCATCAGGCGGCCGTGGCCTACGAGCGGGGCGACGAGAAGGGCGCCGAGGCGATTCGCGCCGCGGCCGACCAGATCGCCCAGGGCGAGTCCGGTCCCTCCGGTTCGGGCGGCGGCGCAACGCAATCGGCCGGGGCGCCCGCCGGCGCCGATGCCCTCGGGCAGGCCGTGGGTCAGCTGGGCCAGCTCGGAGCGTTGGGCCAGCAGCTCGGCGCTCCATTGGCCGCGCTCGCCCAACCCTTGCAGCAGCTGCCGCAGCAGCTCATGCAGGGGCTGCAGCAGATGGGTCACAAGTCCTCGGGAGCAGCGGGTTCGGAGAACGACGGCGTGCCCGGTGCGCGTGCCGCCCAGCCCGATTCGGACGCGCCGGATGCCCGAAAGGGCGAGGAGAGACCGGAATCCGAGCAGGAGCGCGAGGAACGCGAAGACCGCGAGGACCGTGAGGACCGCGCGGGAAGTGAGGGCGGCGCGGGGCGTGAGGGCGACGGCGCGGGCGCGGGTCAGGACCCCGCCGCCGGCCCCGCCCCGCTCCCACCCGCGGGCCCGCAGCCCGCGCCGACCCGGCCGTCGTTCGGCTAGGTGTACTGACCTGACATGTTAGGTACACGGCTGGCTGGTGGTTGACCGCCGAGTGCTGTGTGGCCGCGATGGAGATTGTAGGTGTGCAGCCAGAGC
>NZ_JACHVU010000017.1 GCF_014190915.1 Mycolicibacterium iranicum | reverse complement strand
GCCAGCTCGTCACCGTCACACCCGGGATTGGGGCAGTTGTTGGCCCGCGGCGGGAACACAAAGGTCCCGCACTGAGAACACTTACCGCCGATCAGGTGAGGATCACCAGCGTCATCGAAGGCAAACCACCCCTCGACCGCAGGCTGCGCAGATGCTGACACGCGGTCAGCGTACCCAGATCGGCGGCGAAACTGAAACGTGTTCCAGTTCTCCGACCGGAGGAAGTTGGGATCGGTAGCCCCGGTGTGCGGGTGAACTCGTCCACGAAGCGCCCCGAGTCACGGGGCCGAGGTGAACGGAGACGATCATGGGATTCTTCAACAAGTTGCGCGACGCCGCTGCCCTGCCCGGCATGGTCCAGGTCCGCGGCGCCGGCCCGATCGACCCCGCGGCCTTCGGGGGCCCGTCGACTCGCGCCGTCGCGACCGACGACCCGATCTGGCATCCGATCAACGGCATCTCCTTGCAGGACTATGCCGACCTGGCCAAGGCGGCGCAGGCCCGCGGAATCAACGACGAGGCAGGCATGATCACGCTCGCCCAGGAGCGCGGATGGGACCCGGCCGACACGAAGGCCGCCCTGGACGGGTGGGTGCAGCGGATGGGGCAGTCGATGGCGGTCGGCCAGCAGTTCCGCCGGCTCCTGGGGTACTGAGCCGATGCCCAACCCGATCAAAGACTGGGCGAGGATGTACGGCGCCCACCAGCGTTACCTGGAGGCGCAGGGCCGGCCATCCTCGTTCCTCGGTCAGATTGTCGACATTCCGAACCGTCTGCACGAGGCGGCCGATGTCTCCGAGATCGGTATGACGATGCTGCGCCATACCCAACTCGCCAATGGTGCGGGCCTCACCGCACGCATCACCGTCGGCGGTGTGTGGACGGTGGGTTCCTACATGAACATGTCGCCGATTCTGCGCATCCAGGCGGAGGTCCGACGCGAGGACGGGACTGCGCCCTACGGCGCGGTTTTCGACGAGGTCGTCTCACACCTTCACCTCGAGCGGATCCAGCCCGGCGCGACACTGTCCGTGTTCGTGGACCCGCAGAACCCGTACGACATGGCCATCGACTGGATCCGAACCTCTCAGTCCTGAGAGTCGGCCGTCTGCAACAGGATTCGCAACAGATCGTCAGGTTTGTCCCGCATCAGGTTGTGTTTTCCGTCGAGTTCATGGATGACCCACGCGGCATCGTTGCGGACCCTGTCGTAGGACGGGCGCAGTGGCGACTCGCCCGGCCAGTCCAGTGCGTAGACGAAGACGCGCTGACGGAAACGGGTCATGTCGCCGTGGAGGCGTAATGGCTGGAGGAGAGTGGCCAGCGGGTGGGAGGTCGCCCGCGGGTCGAAGAACGGCAGTGGCGGAACTCCGAATCCGGTGTCGTCCACCTTCACGTACCACTGCCGCTCCTCGTCGTTGACGACGTCCCAGCAGGCCTCGCCGTTGCGGGGCACGACAGCGTCGAGGAAGACCAGGGAGTCGACCCGGCCGGGGATCCGGTCCGCGACACCGGTGATCACCATGCCGCCGTAGCTGTGCCCGACCAGCACGAGCTTCTCCTCGGGGCCGGTCATGTGGTCGACCGCGGCGAGGACGTCGGTGATGTGGGTGTCGAGGTTGACGCCGCCCGGCAGCACATGAGACCGCTCCGCGATGCCGCTGAGCGTCACGGGCAGGGCGCGGTGGCCTGCGGATCGCAGTGAACTTGCGAGATCGTCGAAACACCATGCTCCGTGGCACATTCCGGGAACGAGGACGTAGGTGGTCATGAATGGCTCCTTTCGGTGTCCGCGCGGTACCTGGCTGTGACGCGGGCGATGTCCTGAGTGGTCTCGGTGCCGGCGTGGTGCATCCGCCTGTTCGCCGCGATGACCTCGGCGGTGGCGACCCGCCGCCGCTGCTCGTAGCGGCGCAGGCCCTGCCGAGGATCTCTGCTCAGCTCGTCTGCCAGCACGCGGGCGTCGACGATCGCTTGTGACGCGCCGTTGGCGCCGACGGGATACATCGGGTGGGCGGCGTCGCCGAGCAGAGTCACGGCGCCGGAACCCCAGTGAGGCAACGAGTCTCGGTCGACCATGGGGTACTCGAAGACCTGCTCGCTGAGGCCCGGCAGGGATGCCGCGTCGAGCCAGCCGAGTTTCCAGCCTGCGACGTGCGTCGCGACCAGGTCGGGGTCTGCGGGTCGGTTCCATCGTGCGTACCCGGGCAGGGGGCCGGCCGGGTGATCGTCGACCTGCAGCACCCAGTTGACCAGGCCGTCGCCGATCGGATAGGTGACCAGGACGACGCCGTCCGGTCCGTGCACGATGGCCATCGTCTGGCCGTCGAGGAACGCCGCCATCCGAGCCGCACCCCGATACATCCGCACCCCCGACCACAGCAACGGGTCGGGACCCGGATGCAGGTGCGATCGCACCACCGAGTTGATGCCGTCCGCGCCGACCAGGACGTCGGCGCGGAGATCACCCGTGGCGGTGTGCGCGACAACCCCGTCGCGCGTCTGGGTGAACCCCGTCAGGCCCGCACCGCAGCGGATTGCCGTCTGCCCGAGACGTTCGGTGACCGCGTTCACGAGAAGTGCGTGCAGCCGACCGCGATGCACCGAGCGCTGCGGATGGGTGTGGCCGCCGTCGATCCCGCGGGGCTCCCGGTACAGGTGTGTGCCGTCACTGGTGTAGTACGAAATAGCCTCAGGGGCAACGGAGATCGCGGCCAGAGCATCGCCGAGGCCGAGGGTGTCGAGTTCTCGGACGGCATGGGGGAGGAGGTTGATGCCGACGCCGAGCGGTTTCAGCGCCGGTGCCTTCTCCAGGACGGTGGCCTCGATGCCGCACCGTTGCAGCGTCAACGCGGCGGTGAGCCCGCCGATGCCGCCTCCCGCGATGACCGTGGATGGTGTGGGTGTCATGTCTTACCTCCTTCTCTTCCACACTGTCCAGCTTCGATGCATAAGTCCAATACCGTTACGCTCTGATACCTATAATCAACCGTTATGGAACTACGTCAGCTCGAGTACTTCGTCGCCGTGGTCGAGGAACGCAGTTTCACCAGGGCGGCGGAGCGCGAACGAGTCGCTCAGCCCGCCGTCAGTGCCCAGATTCAGCGCTTGGAGCGGCAGGTGGGACAACCGTTGCTCGCCAGGTCGAGCCGCGACGTACGACTGACGCAGGCCGGTCTGGCTCTGCTGCCCCATGCCAGAGCCGCACTGGCGGCGGTACGCGACGCGCAGGCCGCGGTGGACGAGGTCGCTCACCTGGTCCGTGGGTCCGTCGCGATCGGTACGGTGACGTCGCATCCCGTGAACGTCGCCGGGCTCATCGCCGCGTTCCACGCCGAACACCCCGCGGTGGAGATCACCCTGGGCACCGACAACTCCGACGCGCTGTTGACGATGCTGGCCGACGGGCGCCTGGATGTCGCCATCGTGTCGATCGGTGTCGACGAGGAACCACCCGGTCTGGACTACGTGGTCATCACCGACGAGGCACTGGATGCCGCGGTGGCGCCCGGGCATCGCCTGAGCCGGCGGAAGACCCTGTCGCTCGCCCAGTTGTGCGAGTTTCCGCTGATCTCACTCCCCGTGGGGACGGGCCTGCGGTCGCGACTCGACAGCGCCTGCGCGGCAGCCGGTGTGCGGCCCCGCATCAGCTTCGAGGCCACCAGCCCGGTCGAACTCGCCGAACTGGCCCGGCACGGATTGGGGGTGGCGGTGCTGCCGCAGTCGATGGCGCGCAGCCGCAGCGATCTGCACGCTCTGCGGTTGGCCCCCGAACTGCGCGGCAGGCTGGTGTGGGCCTGGCGCCGTGACGCCACGAGCCCGGCCGCGCGTCTGCTCAGCGAGCGCGCCCGCGCGGTGATCAACGCGCCGGAACAGGGTGCGGGGCGCCCAGGGTAGTGGCGGTCGGGCTGTCATACCGGGTGCCTAGAGTGAACCCGTGAGCCCTGCCAAGACTGCATCAGCGACCAAGGCCGGCAAGCCTGGCGCGGACGACAAACCGACACTGATGCTTCTGGACGGCAACTCGCTGGCCTTCCGGGCCTTCTACGCACTGCCCGCCGAGAACTTCAAGACACAGGGCGGTCTCACCACCAACGCCGTCTACGGCTTCACCGCCATGCTGATCAACCTCCTGCGCGACGAGCAGCCGAGCCACATCGCGGCGGCCTTCGACGTGTCGCGCCAGACGTTCCGGCTGGAGAAGTACCCCGAATACAAGGCAGGCAGGTCGGCGACCCCCGACGAGTTCCGTGGGCAGATCGACATCACCAAGGAGGTTCTCGGCGCTCTCGGGATCACCGTCCTGGCCGAGGCGGGTTTCGAGGCCGACGACGTCATCGCCACGCTGGCCACCCAGGCCCAGGACGAGGGCTACCGCGTGCTGGTGGTGACCGGCGACCGCGACTCGCTGCAGCTGGTCAGCGACGACGTCACCGTCCTGTATCCGCGCAAGGGCGTCAGCGAGCTGACCCGGTTCACCCCCGAGGCGGTGCTGGAAAAGTACGGGCTGACGCCGGCCCAGTACCCCGACTTCGCAGCGCTGCGCGGGGACCCCAGTGACAACCTGCCCGGGATCCCGGGCGTCGGCGAGAAGACCGCGACGAAGTGGATCGCCGAGTACGGGTCCCTGCAGTCGCTGGTGGACAACGTCGACAAGGTCAAGGGCAAGGTGGGCGACGCGCTGCGGGCCCATGTGTCGAGCGTGATCCTCAACCGCGAGCTCACCGATCTGGTTAAGGACGTCCCGCTCGCCCAGACCCCGGACACGCTGCGCATGCAGCCGTGGGATCGCGACCACATCCACCGGCTGTTCGACGACCTCGAGTTCCGCGTACTGCGGGACCGGCTGTTCGACACGTTGGCGTCGGCGGATCCCGAGGTCGACGAAGGCTTCGACGTCCGCGGCGGGGCGCTGGAGCCGGGAACGTTGGCACCCTGGCTGGCCGAACACGGTCGCGGCAAGCGGTTCGGGCTCGCCGTCGTCGGCAACCACCTCGCGTTCGACAGCGACGCCACCGCCCTCGCGCTCGTCGCCCCCGACGGCGAGGGGCGCTATGTCGACACCACCCGACTGGACCCCGACGACGAAGCCGCGCTCGCCGCGTGGCTGGCCGACCCCGAGGTGCCGAAGGCGCTGCACGAGGCCAAGCTCGCGATCCACGACCTCGAGGGTCGTGGCTGGGCGCTGCGGGGCGTGACCTCGGACACCGCGCTGGCCGCCTACCTCGTTCGTCCCGGGCAGCGTAGCTTCGCCCTCGACGACCTCTCGCTGCGCTACCTGAAGCGCGAGCTGCGCGCCGACAACCCTGAGCAGCAACAGCTTTCGCTGCTCGACGACGGAGACGGCGTCGACGACCAGGCGGTACAGACGCTGCTGCTGCGCGCCAGCGCGGTGACCGACCTCGCAGTGGCCCTCGACGAGGAACTCGCGCGGATCGACTCGTCGGCCCTGCTGGGCAGCATGGAGCTGCCGGTGCAACGGGTGCTGGCGGAGTTGGAGACCGCAGGCATCGCCGTGGACCTCGAGATGCTGTCGCAGCTGCAGAGCGAATTCGCCGCGCAGATCCGCGATGCGGCCGAAGCGGCCTATGAGGTGATCGGCAAGCAGATCAACCTCGGCTCACCCAAGCAGTTGCAGGTCGTGCTGTTCGACGAGCTGGAGATGCCGAAGACGAAGCGCACCAAGACCGGCTACACCACCGACGCCGATGCGTTGCAATCGCTGTTCGACAAGACGGGGCACCCGTTCCTGCAGCACCTGCTCACGCACCGCGACGCGACCCGGCTCAAGGTCACCGTCGACGGGCTCCTCAACGCCGTCGCCTCCGACGGGCGCATCCACACGACGTTCAATCAGACGATCGCCGCCACCGGCCGGCTGTCGTCGACTGAGCCGAACCTGCAGAACATCCCGATCCGCACCGAGGCGGGCAGGAGAATCCGCGACGCGTTCGTCGTGGGCAACGGTTACAGCGAGCTGATGACCGCCGATTACAGCCAGATCGAGATGCGCATCATGGCGCACCTGTCTCGTGACGAAGGCCTGATCGAAGCGTTCAACACCGGCGAAGACCTGCACTCGTTCGTCGCGTCACGCGCCTTCTCGGTACCGATCGACGAGGTGACCGCCGAGCTGCGTCGACGGGTGAAGGCGATGTCGTACGGGCTGGCCTATGGCCTCAGTGCCTACGGTCTGTCCCAGCAGCTCAAGATCTCGACCGAAGAGGCCAAGGAACAGATGGAGCAGTACTTCGCCCGGTTCGGCGGGGTACGCGATTACCTGCGTGACGTCGTCGACCAGGCACGCAAGGACGGATACACCTCCACCGTGTTCGGCCGGCGCCGCTACCTCCCCGAACTCGACAGCAGCAATCGGCAGGTGCGGGAAGCGGCCGAGCGCGCCGCGCTCAACGCTCCCATCCAGGGCAGTGCCGCCGACATCATCAAAGTCGCCATGATCAACGTCGACCAGGCCATCAAGGACGCCGGCCTGGCGTCCCGCACGCTGCTGCAGGTCCACGACGAGCTTCTGTTCGAGGTCGCCGACGGCGAACGCGACGACCTGGACGCCCTGGTGCGTGAACACATGGGCGGCGCCTATGCGCTCGATGTCCCGTTGGAGGTGTCGGTCGGCTACGGCCGCAGCTGGGATGCCGCAGCGCATTGACCGGACCGCGGCAGTCTGCAGAAGGGACGAACGGCGTGGCGAGCCACCCCTTCGACGAGGCGATCCGACTCGACGGCACCGACCCGGCATGGAGCCGAGGCCATACGAGCCCGGCGTGGGCGAACATGGTCGGCCCCTTCGGAGGGATGACCGCGGCGATCCTGATGCGGGCGGTCGAGAACCATCCGGAGCGGCTCGGCGACCCGGTGGCCCTCACGGTCAACTACGCCGCCCCGGTCGGCGATGGCGCCTTCGACATCGCGGTGAAGTGTGTGCGCAGGAATCGCAGCAATCAACACTGGCTCGTCGATTTGTGGCAGGACGACGAGGTCAAGACCAACGCCACCGCCGTCTTCGGCCATCGCCGCGACACCTGGTCGGACACCGAGCGTCCGCCGCTGTCGGTGCCGGAACCGGACAGGATCGAGCCCAGCGGCCTACCCGAGGTCATCGTGTGGGCCCGCAACTACGAGATGCGCTACGTCGAGGGGGCCATCCCGGCCCGGGGCGCCGAACCGGGTCCCTCCTCGACCACCACGCTGTGGGCGCGCGACCGTCTGGGGCGCCCGCCGGACTTCGCGTCTCTCACCGCTCTGAGCGACATCTTCTATCCGCGGGTGTTCCTGCGGCGCGGCGCACCGTGCCCGGCGGGCACCATCTCGCTGACCACGTACTTTCACGCCGATGCGGCCGAACTGTCCGCGGTGGGGGATGACTTCCTGCTGTGCCGCGCGCACGCGAATCGTTTCGCCCGGGGCTATTTCGACCAGTCAGCCGAGATCTGGAGTCGCGCAGGGGAACTGCTCGTGACCAGTCATCAATTGGTGTATTTCAAGACGTAGCCGCAGCCGTGGGATCACCGTGGCGATCACCGCCACTGCGGACCGGGGGTGTAGGCACGGTAGCCCGCCATCTGCTGCAGTGCCGGGGACGACGCCCGCGCCGCGTACAGCGCGTAGGTCTCCTCGTGGAGCAACGCCGTGACGCGAGAATCGACGAAGCCGCGGTCGATGCGGTCACGGACGAAGGCCAGTTCAGAGACCTGCTGCGCGAACCGTTTGACCTGATCACCGGCGTGTTTGCCGCCGAACCGGGTGGCCTCCGCGATCGCCTGCTTCCTCGCCGGCATCGCGCCGAGCCACGATGCTTCGTTCGGCGAGATGATCTGCGCAGCGACCATCCCCGGAAGCTTCGACGCCACGATCCGTTGTTCCCGGCGCCGGCTGGTGACGGCCATCGCGATCGCCAGCCCGAAGACGGGCATCATCCAGAACACGTAGGTGCCGAAATAGGCGCCGGTGCCCAGCAGCGAGGATCCGTTCCACATCGCGTGCAACACCACGGCGGCGAGGTAGCCGAGCAGCACGCAGCCGGTCTTGGCGAGTGCACCGCGCTTGTTCAGCGCGAACCACACTCCGAGCGCGAACATCGTGGTGAAAAGACTGTGGGCGAACGGGCCCATGATCAGACGCAGGGCTGCGGTGAACAGCGATTCGGCGAGCGACTCCCCGTTGGCGATGTAGAGGATGTCCTCCAGCCATGCGAATCCCGCACCGACCAGCCCGGCGTAGACCAGGCAGTCCGTCAACGAATTCATCTCGTTGCGGCGTGCGCCGGTCATCATGAGCAGCAGGAACAGGCCTTTGGCCGCTTCTTCGGTCAGCGGCGCGCCCAGGACCAGGGTGAAAGCGCTGACCCCGGTGTCGGCGGTCTCGACCGCGGGATTGAGCCATGCGTCGAGGAACACCTGTAGGAGCGCGGACACGACGACCGCGACCGACGTCCCCCAGATGAAGGCGAACAGCAACAGGCGCGGGGGCTCGGGTTCCCACCGGTCCAGCCACAGGTAGGCGAGGACGACGACGGTCATCGCCAGGCTGGACAGGACGAAACCGATCGCCGTACCGACCGGATTGGCCAGGGTCAGCAGGATGACGAGCAACCCGGCGAGCGTCCCCAGCGCGATGAGCACGCCCAACGGCACACCCACCGTGCGGATCCGGCGCACGAACGGCGCCCCGTACGGATGGAATCGGTGCGGCCCCCCGGGAGCGCCTGTGTAGGACACGCAAGCAGGTTAGCCGGTAGGGGAGGTGGGTTTGTCCTGCATGGACCCCGTCGAGTAGCCTTGATCAGTACCTGTGTGCGCTGTTCGCGGGTGCGATCAACAAAACATTCTGTCCCTACGATTAAACCTGTCCGGAGCAACCCACCACATGCCAAGTCCCTCCGTCACGTCTCCGCAAGTAGCCCTCAACGACATCGGCTCCGCGGAGGATTTCCTCGCCGCCATCGACAAGACCATCAAATACTTCAACGATGGCGACATCGTCGAAGGGACCATCGTCAAGGTCGACCGCGACGAAGTCTTGCTCGACATCGGCTACAAGACCGAAGGCGTCATCCCTTCCCGCGAACTCTCGATCAAGCACGACGTCGACCCCAATGAGGTTGTGTCCGTCGGCGACGAGGTCGAAGCGCTGGTTCTCACCAAAGAGGACAAAGAAGGCCGCCTCATCCTGTCCAAGAAGCGCGCGCAGTACGAGCGCGCCTGGGGCACCATCGAAGAGCTCAAGGAGAAGGACGAGGCCGTCAAGGGCACCGTCATCGAGGTCGTCAAGGGCGGCCTGATCCTCGACATCGGCCTGCGCGGCTTCCTGCCCGCGTCGCTGGTCGAGATGCGTCGCGTCCGCGATCTGCAGCCGTACATCGGCAAGGAGATCGAGGCCAAGATCATCGAGCTCGACAAGAACCGCAACAACGTGGTGCTGTCGCGCCGCGCGTGGCTGGAGCAGACCCAGTCCGAGGTCCGCAGCGAGTTCCTCAATCAGCTCACCAAGGGCGCCATCCGCAAGGGTGTCGTGTCCTCGATCGTCAACTTCGGCGCGTTCGTCGATCTCGGCGGCGTCGACGGCCTGGTGCACGTCTCCGAGCTGTCCTGGAAGCACATCGACCACCCGTCCGAGGTCGTCCAGGTGGGCGACGAGGTCACCGTCGAGGTGCTCGACGTCGACATGGACCGCGAGCGGGTTTCGCTGTCGCTCAAGGCGACTCAGGAAGATCCGTGGCGCCACTTCGCCCGCACCCACGCGATCGGTCAGATCGTGCCGGGCAAGGTCACCAAGCTGGTGCCGTTCGGTGCGTTCGTCCGTGTCGAAGAGGGCATCGAGGGCCTGGTCCACATCTCCGAGCTCTCCGAGCGTCACGTCGAGGTCCCGGACCAGGTCGTCCAGGTCGGCGACGACGCGATGGTCAAGGTCATCGACATCGACCTGGAGCGTCGCCGGATCTCGCTGAGCCTCAAGCAGGCCAACGAGGACTACTCCGACGAGTTCGAGGCCTGGAAGTACGGCATGGCCGACAGCTACGACGATCAGGGCAACTACATCTTCCCCGAGGGCTTCGACGCCGACACCAACGAGTGGCTCGAAGGCTTCGAGAAGCAGCGTGACGAGTGGGAGGCGCGCTACGCCGAGGCCGAGCGCCGCCACAAGATGCACACTGCGCAGATGGAGAAGTTCGCCGCTGCTGAGGCCGCCGAGGCTGCCAAGCCCGCGTCGTCCGCCAGTTCGTCGCGCTCTGAGGAGTCGGCCGGTGGATCGCTGGCCAGCGACGCCCAGCTGGCCGCGCTGCGCGAAAAGCTCGCCGGCAACGCGTAATTCGCTCAACGATCGCAGGCCCCGGCTCACCAGAGCCGGGGCCTGCGTCGTTTCCGTGTCCTGTTGCTCCGGCCGCACGCAGCCCTGACAGACTGGTGCGGTGCTGCGCATTGGATTGACCGGAGGAATCGGGGCGGGAAAGTCGACGGTGTCGGCCACGTTCAGCGAACTGGGTGCCATCGTCGTCGACGGGGATGTGATCGCCCGTGAGGTCGTCGAACCCGGCACACCGGGACTGGCCAAGCTGGTCGACGCCTTCGGGGACGGGATCCTGCACGCCGACGGCTCGCTGAACCGCCCGGCGCTCGCCGGAATCGCATTCAGTGACGACGAGAAGCGTGCCACCTTGAATGGGATCGTGCATCCCCTTGTCGGGCAACGACGTTCGGAACTCATCGAACGCGCCCAGCGCGACCGGGAGAACCCGGTCATCGTGGAGGACATTCCGCTGCTGGTGGAATCGCAGATGGCGCCGATGTTCCCGTTGGTGATCATCGTCAACGCCGACGCGGAACTGCGAGTCCGAAGGTTGATCGAGTACCGCAACTTCACCGAGGAGGATGCGCGGGCCCGCATCGCGGCGCAGGCCAGCGAGGAACAGCGGCGTGCGGTGGCCGACGTGTGGCTGGACAACTCGGGCAGCGCCGAGGAGCTCGTGCAGAAGGCCCGCGCGCTGTGGCACGACCGCATCGAACCGTTCGCCCGCAACCTCGAAGCGGGTCAGGCCGCGCCGGGGCAGGCGCGGTTGGTGCCGTCCGACCCCGCCTGGCCGGCTCAGGCCCAGCGGATTCTGGCGCGACTGCGGACCGCGTGCGGGCACCGCGCGTCCAGGGTCGACCACGTCGGCTCGACGGCGATCGAGGGTATGGACGCCAAGGACGTCATCGACATCCAGGTGACCGTCGCCTCACTGGACGTCGCGGACGAACTGGCCGCTGCGTTGCCGGCGGCGGGGTACGTGGCGACGTCGATCACCGCGGACGTCGCCAAGCCCGACGCGCGGAGTACGGTGGCCGAGTTCGACCACAGCGGGGACGAGGGGCTCTGGGAGAAACGGCTGTTCTGTTCGGCCGATCCCGGACGTCCGACGAATGTGCATGTGCGCGTAGACGGTTGGCCCAATCAGCAGTTCGCCCTGCTCTTCGTCAGCTGGGTCACGGCCAACCCCGGCGTGCGCGACGAGTACCTCGGGCTCAAGCGGCGGGTAGCCGCTCAGGGGCACGAGACGACGGGTGCCTACGCCGAGGCGAAGGAGCCGTGGCTCCTCGACGCCTACCGCAGGGCCTGGGAGTGGGCGGACAGCACAGAGTGGAAGCCCGGCCCAGCCCGCTAGGCGGGCGGTGGCTCGGCGGCTGGAGCGTCGACCGGCGCCGGGGCGGCAGGATCGGCAGGAGCGGCCTGCGGCGCCCCGGTGACCGGCGCCTCGCATGTCAGGGCCCCGTAATCGGGGTCGTCTCGCTGAGGTAGGACACGAGGTGCGATGAAGTCGTCGGCCTGCGCCACCAGAGCGTCGTCGACCAGGATCTCGCAGTGCAGGTTTGCCGAGTACGGCCACTCGATCGAGACCCGCAGGTTTGCGATGCCGGAGGCCGGCAGGACGGTCATCACCTCGAACACCCGCCCGGGCACCATCGTCGGGTTCGCGCTGAGAACCCGGTCGTCCTCGGCCTTGTAGGTGATCGAGGCGCCGCGCGACACCCCGTCGACCCGGGCCCGGTAGGTGACGTTGTGCAGGAGCTCCGGGGCCTGCGTCTCGACCTCCGGTTGCGGGTCCGGCTGCGCCGCCGAGATCGCGGGCGACAGCTGCCCGGCGACCATAGCGACGACCCCGGCAGCCACCATCGCACCGGCGGTACGTGTCCGTCTCCTCGAACTCACAGGCAGAGTCTAAGCGTCACGCCACGTCAGGGCCATATCGATACCGGCTAACCATCTGTCGAGGGCGTAGTCGTTGCGCGCGAGCGCCTCGGCCGTGGCCACCGCGACGCGGATGGCGCGTTCGGCGTCTCCGGGGTCGAGGACGCCGGTGCTGACCGCGGCCACCAGCTCGTCGACGTCGGTGATCTGCACGTCACGACCCGTGCGCAGCACGAGATCGAGGTAGTGGTCCTCGCCGTGCCAGCGCTGCCCGTCTCGGGTGTACCGGCCGACGTCGAGGTAGAAGTCCTGGTCGCGCTCGTGGCCGGGATTGAAGTGGAACACGGTCGCCCGCAGCCCCAGGGAGGGCAGCAGCCACGATTCGAGATAGTGGAACTGCGCGCGGCCCGGGGTGGGGCGGGCCATGTAGAGGCCCCACGGTCGGGCGACATACGTGTCGACGGCCCGCACGATGCCCTTCGGATCGGTGTTGGTGCGGGCGGCGACGTCGAAGGTCTCGCGTTTGGGAGGGTGGATGCGCTCAGGATAGAGCCTGGTGGCGACGGTGGGGCCGGGCACGGAACAGAACATGTCGGCGCGGGGTTCTAACCTGGTGAACATGGCTTTCGCGACCGAACACCCCGTGCTTGCGCACTCGGAGTACCGCCCCGTGGACGAGGTGGTGCGTAGTGGTGCGCGCTTCGAGGTGGTCAGCGAGTACGAGCCCGCCGGCGACCAGCCCGCCGCCATCGACGAGCTGGAACGCCGGATCCGCGCCGGGGAGCGTGACGTGGTGCTGCTCGGGGCGACGGGAACGGGCAAGTCGGCGACCACCGCCTGGCTCATCGAGCGGCTGCAGCGCCCCACGCTGGTCATGGCACCGAACAAGACGCTGGCCGCGCAGCTCGCCAATGAACTTCGAGAGATGTTGCCCAACAACGCTGTCGAGTACTTCGTGTCGTACTACGACTACTACCAACCCGAGGCGTACATCGCGCAGACCGACACCTACATCGAGAAGGACAGCTCGATCAACGACGACGTCGAGCGTTTGCGGCACTCGGCCACGTCGAACCTGCTGTCGCGTCGCGATGTCGTGGTGGTGGCGTCGGTGTCCTGCATCTACGGCCTGGGCACCCCGCAGTCCTACATGGATCGCTCCGTCGAACTCAAGGTCGGCGACGAGGTTCCGCGGGACTCCCTGCTACGGCTGCTGGTCGACGTGCAGTACACCCGTAACGACATGTCCTTCACCCGCGGAACGTTCCGGGTGCGCGGCGACACGGTCGAGATCATCCCGTCGTACGAGGAGCTGGCCGTCCGCATCGAGTTCTTCGGTGACGAGATCGAGGAGCTCTACTACCTGCATCCGCTGACGGGCGACATCATCAAGAAGGTCGACTCGTTGCGGATCTTCCCGGCCACCCACTACGTGGCGGGGCCCGAGCGCATGGCCCACGCGATCTCGACCATCGAGGCCGAGCTCGAAGCGCGGCTGGCCGAGCTGGAGGGTCAGGGCAAGCTGCTCGAGGCACAGCGGTTGCGGATGCGCACCAACTACGACATCGAGATGATGCGCCAGGTCGGCTTCTGCTCGGGCATCGAGAACTACTCGCGCCACATCGACGGGCGTCCGGCCGGGTCCGCTCCGGCCACGCTGCTGGATTACTTCCCGGAAGACTTCCTCCTCGTCATCGACGAGTCCCACGTCACCGTGCCCCAGATCGGCGGCATGTACGAGGGCGACATGTCGCGGAAGCGCAACCTGGTCGACTTCGGCTTCCGGCTTCCGTCGGCGGTGGACAACCGGCCGCTGACCTGGGAGGAGTTCGCCGACCGCATCGGCCAGACCGTGTATCTCTCGGCGACGCCGGGCAATTTCGAGCTGGCCCAGACCGGCGGTGAGTTCGTGGAGCAGGTCATCCGCCCGACCGGCCTGGTCGATCCGCACGTCATCGTCAAACCGACGAAGGGGCAGATCGACGACCTGATCGGGGAGATCCGCAAGCGCACGGATCGCGACGAGCGTGTGCTGGTCACGACGCTGACCAAGAAGATGGCCGAAGACCTCACCGATTACCTGCTGGAGATGGGGATCCGGGTCCGCTACCTGCACTCCGAGGTGGACACGCTGCGACGGGTCGAACTCCTGCGCCAGCTGCGGCTGGGGGAGTACGACGTGCTCGTCGGCATCAACCTGCTGCGTGAGGGCCTCGACCTGCCGGAGGTGTCGTTGGTGGCCATCCTGGACGCCGACAAGGAAGGCTTCCTGCGTTCGCCGCGCAGCTTGATCCAGACCATCGGCCGCGCCGCCCGCAACGTCTCGGGCGAGGTGCACATGTACGCCGACACGATGACCGACTCGATGAAGCAGGCCATCGACGAGACCGAACGGCGTCGAGCCAAGCAGGTCGCCTACAACAAAGAGCACGGCATCGACCCGCAACCGCTGCGTAAGAAGATCGCCGACATCCTCGACCAGGTGTACCGCGAGGCCGACGACACCGAGGCGGTGGAGGTCGGGGGGTCCGGCCGCAACGCGTCGCGGGGTAGGCGCGCTCCGGGCGAGCCGGGCCGTGCGGTCAGCGCAGGGGTCTACGAGGGCCGGGACACCAAGAACATGCCCCGTGCCGAGCTCGCCGACCTGATCAAGGATTTGACCGCCCAGATGATGGCGGCGGCCCGCGATCTGCAGTTCGAGCTCGCGGCACGGATCCGCGACGAGATCCAGGACCTCAAGAAGGAACTCCGCGGCATGGATGCCGCCGGGATCAAGTGACTTGATCTCAACCCCGGTTCAGGTCCTAGCGTCGAGGCCGTGACCGACACGGGAACCGACAGTCCGCCCCTCGCCGCCGGCGGCTGGCGTGAGCTCCTCGGGCCGAAGAACCTGGGTGCGGCGACGGTGCTGGCCGGCGGCGTGGCGTTGTACGCGACCAACGAGTTCCTCACCATCAGCCTGATGCCGAGCGCGGTCGCCGACATCGGCGGCCACCGTTTCTACGCGTGGGTCACGACGGTCTATCTGGTCGGCTCGGTGATGGCGGCCACGACGGTGCATGCGACGCTGATGCGGCTGGGTCCACGAGGGGCTTACCTGTTGGGACTGACCGTGTTCGGGCTGGGAAGTCTCGGCTGCGCCCTCGCGCCCAGCATGGAGGTGCTCCTCGTCGGCCGAACGGTCCAAGGGGCCGCAGGGGGATTGCTGGCCGGACTCGGTTACGCGGTCATCAACACCGCACTGCCTAGCGCGTTGTGGACAAAGGCCTCGGCCCTGGTTTCGGCCATGTGGGGCGTCGGCACGCTCCTCGGGCCCGCTGCCGGCGGGTTGTTCGCCCAATATGGTTCGTGGCGTTGGGCTTTCGCGGTACTGGTCCTGATGGTCGTCGCCATGTCGGCGCTGGTTCCGTGTGCGCTCCCGGCCCGTCGCGACACCGCTCGCGCCGACCCCGGCGTGGCCAAGATCCCGGTGTGGTCACTCCTGCTCCTCGGTGCGGCCGCTCTGTCGGTGAGTATGGCCGGTGTGCCGCACGACGGTCGGGCCACCGCCGGGCTCGTCGCGGTCGGTGTCGGCCTGGTGCTGCTGTTCGTCGTGGTCGACCGCCGGGTCGAAGCCTCGGTCCTCCCGCCGAGTGCCTTCGGGCCAGGCCCACTGAAGTGGATCTATCTCACGCTGGGGGCGCTGATGGCGGCCACCATGGTCGACATGTACGTTCCGCTGTTCGGTCAGCGGCTCGCTCATCTCACGCCGGTGGCGGCGGGATTCCTCGGGGCCGGCCTGGCCATCGGCTGGACGGTGGGGGAGATCAGCAGCGCCTCACTGAGCCGACAGCGGGTGATCGTCCGGACGGTGGCGGTGGCTCCGCTGGTGATGGCGGCGGGTTTGACCGTCGGCGCGCTGACCCAGCAGGTGGACGCCTCGGGGGTGAGGGTGGCGGCCTGGGCGCTGGGGCTGGTGGTCACCGGCGCCGGTGTCGGTATCGCGTGGCCGCATCTGTCTGCGTGGGCGATGAGCAAGGTCGACGATCCGACCGAGGGACCGGCAGCGGCGGCGGCCATCAACACCGTGCAGGTGATCTCCGCGGCATTCGGGGCAGCCCTGGCCGGCGTGATCGTGAACGTCGCTGATACCGGCGACGCGACCGCTGCTCGCTGGCTCTTCGGCGCGTTCGCTGTGCTCGCGGCGGTGGCTGCAGTGGCATCGACGCGCAGTGGGCGGGCCGCCCCCGGGTAAAGATCTGCACGATCCGAACCCTGTCCGCCGGTGACCGGCTCTGAGATGGTGGGTACGTGCGGGTGTGGCTGAGTGGCTAGGCACCGGCCTGCAAAGCCGTCTACACGGGTTCGAATCCCGTCACTCGCTCGCATGGGCCGCATCCATGGCAGCGGAAAGCCGCCCCACCCGGTGGGTGGGGCGGCTTCCCAGGTTCCTGAGGACAGGTCCCTTACAAGCTGACGAAGACGCCCGTGTCCTCGTTGTAGACGCCCCAGACCTCAAGATCGGGGTTCCACACGACGGACAGACCCTCGGCCCAGTCGGGGAGCTCCGGCTGCAGCGGCGCACCCTCGGGCGGGAGCACCGGTGTGATGACCCACGACGGGGTCTCCGGCAGCACGATGGTGTCCGCGGGCATCGGGCCACCGTGTCCGGGAGGCGGCAGGTAGCCGAGCCCCGGAGGCAGCGGGTTGCCCGGGTCGCCGGCGTTGACGCCGGGGCCGGTCACGATGTCCGGGCGGGGCGTATTGCCGATCCCGTTGCCCTGGCCATTGCCATTGCCGTTGCCGTGGCCGTTCCCCTGACCCTGGCCGTTGCCCGGATTCGCCGGCGGATCGGCCTGTGCGAGCCCTGCGGCCATGCCCAAGCCGCCGAGGCCCAGCAGGCCTGCGGCCGCGACGCTGGCGGTCATCTTCTTCATGTCCATAGACGTGTTCCTCCTCGGTTGTTTCCGAGCTATCACCCGTACGGCGTCAGCTGGAAGTGTCGTTACACCATGGCCATTGCCGCACTCGCTCTGCGGTCTGGCCGTGACCCCCGTCGCGAAGAACTATGGCCGTTGATCTTCGGACCTAAACCACAGTAAGACAGGCTAATTGGAAAAAATCTCATCCCTGCAGATAGGCGGGGTTAGGTAGTCTCTGTGCGGTATTGACCATTTGCTGTGGACTTTCGAAACCTTGTAACGCTTTGTCTTCAGCAACCGATAAGGGGCCTTTCGGCGGACTCGGCGACCCGCCGGGGTCCTAAAACTTTACCGACCGGAAGGTAAAGTGACTAGGTGCCGTCCACCGTCTCGCGCCGGCGTCCGTCGTCGGCGACCGCGATCCTCGACGCCGCGCGCGCCCTGCTCGATGACGGCGTCACCGTCTCCCTCGAGTCGGTCGCCCACGCGGCGGGTCTGACGAAACCGGGGCTCATGTATCACTACCCGACGAAATCGGCACTCATGGAAGCGCTCGTGGACCATGTGGTCGATTCCCAGGAACGTGAGCTGTCCACCTACCTCGACGTCGAGGTGGACCAGGCCACCTCTCTGCAGCGCCTCGGGGCGTACGTGCGTTGGGCGCTGCAGAGCCACCACCGGCGCTCGGATCTGGTCATGCTCAGCGATCCGAAGCTGGCAGATCGGATGCTGGCGCGGTGGACGCACCGTTTTCATCAGTGGGTCCAGGTGCCGCCCGAAGTCCCCGCGGTCGAGAAGGCGCGCCTGCACGCCGCGCGGCTATTGGCCGACGGGGCGTGGCTGGCGGATTCGTCGCGCACGTTCCCGCTCAGTGAAGACGAACGGCCCCAAGTGCTTTCGGTGGCTCTGCAGCTGCTGGGGGAGGAGTCGTCATGACCTGGCTCCTTCTCGCCCTGGCCATCACCAGTGAGGTGGGGGCCACGCTGTCGTTGAAGGGGTCGGCCGACGTCCCCGCGCTGTACGTCGTCGTGGTACTCGGCTACCTGGCGTCCTTCGTCTTCCTCGCTTTGGTGCTCAAGCGCGGAATGGGCCTGGGCGTGGCGTACGGCATCTGGGGCGCCACCGGCGTCGCCCTCACCGCCGTGCTGTCGGCGCTGGTCTTCGGAGAAAACCTGACCACCACGATGATCGTCGGCCTCGGCTGCATCATCGCCGGCGTCGTGCTGGTCGAGACCGGATCCCATGTGGACGACGAATGATCCAGTACCTACTTCTCGCCGCGGCGATCGCCAGCGAGGTGACGGGGACTCTGGCCCTCCGCGTTGCTGCGCGGGGTCGCGCTGTCTTCTACATCGCGGTCATCGTCGGATATGTGCTGGCGTTCACTCTGCTGTGGGCTTCCCTGCGGCAGGGGATGCCGCTGGGCGTCGCCTACGGAATCTGGGCCGCGGCGGGGGTTGCGATCACCGCCGTCGCATCGCGCCTGCTCTTCGACGAGCCGTTGACGCGAAGGATGGTGGGCGGCATCGTGCTGATCGCCGTCGGGGTCCTGCTCGTCGAGATCGGCGCCGCCCACTGAGCGATCCGCGCGATTATCCATGCGCTGACGCCGTCGCACATTTTGTTGCAACACGGAACGGCAACTAATGGGTCACCGTTGCATCGCTGCGCGGTTCAACTTTGCTGAAACTGTGTCAGCGTGGGTGCGTGCTCGCACGCCAGGTAGCCCGCGTCCTAGGTTGTGCGGCGGTGACAGCATGGGCGCTGTCGTACTCCGCCGCCGTCGCTCCCGTTGCTGTGGCTGAGACGTGCCCTGATGTCGAGGTCGTTTTCGCCCGGGGCACCGCCGACAAACCGGGCATCGGGTTCACCGGCAGGCAGTTCGTCACCTCGCTCAAACGCAAGCTGCTGGGCAAGAACATCTCGGTGTACGCCGTGGACTACCCGGCCAGCTGGAACTTCTCGAAGTCCACGACCGAAGGCGCCGTCGACGCCAACAAGCACGTCCGCTATGTCGCTGCCATCTGCCCGGCGACGAAGATCGTGCTCGGTGGCATGTCGCAGGGCGCGGGCGTGATCGATCTCATCACGATAGGCAACAGAACGATCTGGTTCTTCAAGCCGGCACCGCTACCCGACGAGATGGTCAAGCACGTGGCGGCGATCGCGGTCTTCGGCAATCCGTCGCGGGACGTCTCGACCCTCGGGCCTCTCACGAAGATCAGTCCGCTCTACGGCAGCAAGGCAATCGACCTCTGCGCTGACGGCGATCCGTACTGCTCGCGCGGGAACAATTTCCTCGCCCACTTCTCCTATCCCTGGAATGGAATGGTCGACGAGGCGGCGACCTTCGCCGCAGCTCGGGTGCTCGGCCGGCAGAACTGACCTGAATCCGCCTCCTCTGCAGTTGTTCTCGGCACATCCCCACTTTCGTTCGCCGCTACACCGCCGCGCGGTATCGGTTCGGTAACCTTCTCGCAGGAGGGGCCGCCGACCGGCTAGGTTTCTCCACAGGTGGGGGCGCCGGTTCGAGAGTTCGAGGAAAAGCGATGCCACCCAAGATGAATCGAGTCGGCGCCACGTCGGTGGTGATTCTCGGCATCTTCCCGTGGTTCGCCGTCGCGGCGACGGCATCTGCCGAGCCCAGCCCCGGCGTCCCCTGTCTGGAGATGGTTCAGCAGCTGGCGGCCGCGCCGCCCAGCGTTCCCGAAACACTGGACACCGCGGCGAGCGCCCTGAACAGCGTTGTGCCGGAACAACCTCCGGCTCTGCCACCCATCCCTGTGGCCGAGGTCGTGCACGGCGTCTCCGCGCTCGCGGCCCCAGGGCCCGCCCCTGTGCCCCTCGACACCTCGCCGGCGGTGGCGCCGCTTGTCCAGGCGGCCGCGCCAGTCCCCGCGCCGGCGCCCATTTCCGTTGCCGCACCGCTTGTTCCGGCTGCGCTGCCGATCGTGCCACCGGTACCGGTGGTCGCCTCGCCGCCCTTGGCGGCGCCGGTGGTCCAGGCGTCGGCGCCCGTGCCGGACGCGATGCCCCCGGTCGCACCGCCCGTTGCCGCGCCTCCTCCCGTTCCGGCACCGCCGCTCCCGGCCGCACCTGCGTTTGAGCCGACGCCCCCAGCTGCGCCGGCACCGCTGGAGTCCATGGCAGCTGTCCCGGTTGCCGAACCGCCCGCTCCGGCGCCCGCCGTGCCCGCATCGGCCGCACCACCACCCGTGGAAGTGGTTGCGCCAGAAGCAATCGCGGCGGCACCACCGGCCCCCGCGCCCCTCGCTGCCGCGGCGCCGGCCGAATCCGCTCTGGTGCAGCATGCTGCGGCGCTGCCGCCACCCCTCCCCGGCCCGGTGGTTCCGGTCGTCCCCGTCGGTGCCCCGGTGCCCGTCGTGCCGATTCCCGCGGTCCCGGTGGCGGCGACTGCTCCGGCAGCGGCCCCTCCGTCGCTGCCCATGCCCGCGTTGCCGTTCCTTCCGGCCTCGCTGCCCATCCCGACAGACCTCGTCTGCGAAGGCACCGCGTGGTCCGCCGCGGGCGATGAGCCGGAAAACTCTGCGGGGACGGCGATTCCTGCGGACCCGCGGCGCGAGGACTGGCGGTGAGGGTCGCCCCGACTCCCTCACTTCAGTTGTCGCAGCCTATTTTTGCGGAGCTGTCGGCTTCGTCACGTCGTGGCCCTCGGCGTGATCCTTCCGGCGCGTGGAGGAGTGGATCCTGGGCAAATGCGATGCCTGTGTGCTGAATCGCACCCCTGTCGGCCTCAGACCGGGCTAATGTCTCGGTTGGCGTTGCAACCGACCTTGGAGGTTATGAATGACCGGCTATCAGACGGTGGTGGTTGGCACGGACGGATCTGATTCGTCGCTACGTGCCGTGGACCGCGCCGGTCAGATCGCTGCCGGAGCGCACGCGAGGCTCATCGTCGCGACAGCGTACTTCCCGCAGAGCGAGGATTCCCGAGCCGCGGACGTGCTGAAGGACGAGGGTTACAAGATGTCCGGCAACGCGCCGATCTACGCGATCCTGCGCGAGGCCAAGGAGCGGGCCAAGACCGCCGGTGCCGAGAACATCGAAGAGAAGGCTGTCGTCGGCGCGCCCGTCGACGCGCTCGTCGAGTTGGCCGAAGAGGTCAACGCGGACCTGCTCGTCGTCGGCAATGTCGGCCTGAGCACGATCGCCGGTCGGCTCCTGGGCTCTGTGCCTGCGAATGTGGCCCGGCGGTCCAAGACCGACGTGCTCATCGTGCACACCTCCTGACGGAGGTTCACCGACGAAAAACCCTGGGCCGGCGCGCAGCCGACCCAGGGTTTTCGACTGTCAGGAGTTCGAAGCCTTCGCGATCGCGGTGATCGCGGAATCCAGCGCGGCGTTGAATTCCTCGTCGCTCTGCTGGGCGGTGAGACCCTCGGTCAGCGCCCGCGAGAAGCTGGCGATGACACCCTGGTTGGCGGCGAGCTTCTCGCAGGCATCGTCGCGGTTGTATCCGCCGGAGAGCGCGACCACCCGCAGGACCTTCGGATATTCGACGAGCTCGCGATAGTGGTTGTCGACGTCGGGCAGCGTCAGCTTGAGCATCACGTCCTGGCCGTCGCCGAGTTTGTCGAGTTCGGACAGGATCGCGGCCTTCAGTTGATCCTCGGCTTTGGCCTTCTCCGGGCTGTGGATGTCGACCTCCGGTTCGATGATCGGCACCAGGCCCGCGGCCAGGATCTGCTTGCCGACCTCGAACTGCTGGGCCACGACCTCGTCGAGACCGGCGCCGGGCATCTTCACGACCGACCGCATCTTCGTGCCGAAGACACCCTTGTCCCGGGCCCGGGAGAGAAGGTCGTCGAGGCCGGGGATCGGCTTCATGACCTGCGCGCCGTCCTTCTCGTCGGCAAGGCCCTTGTCCACCTTCAGGAACGGCACGACCTGCTTGACGTTCCACAGGTAGTCGGCGGTGTCGCGGCCCTCGATCTGCCGGTCCATGGTGTCCTCGAACAGGATCGCCCCGAGGATGCGGTCGCCGTCGAAGCTCGGGCTGGTGATGATGCGTGTGCGCATCTCGTGCACCAGATCGAACATCTCCTCGTCGCCCGAGTACGCGTCCTCGGCGATGCCGTACAGCTTCAACGCCTTGGGCGTGCTGCCACCGCTCTGGTCCAGCGCCGCAATGAACCCGGCGCCGCGCTGCGCCTTGTTGAACTGATCGCTGCTCATGTTCCCTTTCCGATTTTCTTCGATTAACCGCGGGTCACCAACCGCGCTCACGCCATTCGCCCAGGTGAGGGCGCTCGGTCCCGAGCGTCGTATCGTCGCCGTGCCCTGGATACACGACGGTTCGATCTGCGAAGACGTCGAACACCCTGCTGCTCACATCGCCGAGCAGTTGTTCGAAGTCCCCGTCTCTCCAGGTCTTTCCGACACCTCCGGGAAACAGGCAGTCCCCGGTGAACAGGTGCACCCGCTCGTCGGTGGCCGCGCCGCCCAATGCCAGCGCCACCGAGCCCGGGGTGTGCCCGCGGAGGTGGATGACGTCGAAGTCGAGTTTTCCGACGGTGACCGTGTCGCCACCGGCGAGAAGCCGGTCGGGCGTGACCGGAAGCGGCCCGGCATCGAGGCTGTGGGCCGCCGTCGGGGCGCCCGTGGATCCGGCCACCTCCTTGAGCGCCATCCAGTGGTCCTGGTGCTGATGGCTGGTGACGATCAGCGAGAGCGTGGGGGCGTACTGCTCGACGAGCTCCAGGAGAATCGCCGGTTCGTTGGCGGCGTCGATGAGTAGTGTCTCGCCGGTCTGGGAACACGTGACGAGGTACGCGTTGTTGTCCATGGGGCCTACCGACACCTTGACGATCGACGCACCCGGAAGTACGCGTCGGGCTGCCGTATGGGGCTCGACATGGCCTGTGTAGTTGTCGTCGACCGCCGTCATGCTGACTCACGTTACTTCCCGAGGTGACGCGGTCGTCGGGGCCATCACCAATCTCGTGGGGGACTTGTCGGTGGGCGCACCTAGCATGGGTCTGTACTGCGCCCACCCGAAGAATTGGGGTGGGCGGGGACTGTGACTGAAAGAAGCAGAAGGGGCATCGGTGGCTGACCGCCTAGTTGTCAAGGGTGCCCGGGAGCACAATCTGCGCGGCGTCGACCTCGACCTGCCGCGTGACGCGATGATCGTGTTCACCGGGCTGTCGGGCTCCGGCAAGTCGTCGCTGGCGTTCGACACCATTTTCGCCGAGGGCCAGCGCCGCTACGTGGAGTCGCTGTCGGCCTACGCGCGCCAGTTCCTCGGGCAGATGGACAAACCCGACGTCGACTTCATCGAGGGCCTGTCGCCCGCGGTGTCGATCGACCAGAAGTCCACGAACCGCAATCCGCGCTCCACGGTGGGCACCATCACCGAGGTCTACGACTACCTGCGGCTGCTCTATGCCCGCGCAGGAACTCCGCACTGCCCGGTGTGTGGTGAGCGGATCGCCAAGCAGACCCCGCAGCAGATCGTCGATCAGGTCCTGGCGATGGACGAGGGACTGCGCTTCCAGGTGCTCGCGCCGGTCGTACGTACCCGCAAGGGTGAATTCGTCGACCTGTTCGACAAGCTCAACACCCAGGGCTACAGCAGGGTGCGCGTCGACGGTGTGGTGTACCCGCTCACCGAGCCGCCGAAGTTGAAGAAGCAGGAGAAGCACGACATCGAGGTCGTCGTCGACCGCCTGACGGTCAAGGCGTCGTCCAAGCAGCGGCTGACCGATTCGGTGGAGACTGCCCTCAACCTGGCGGACGGGATCGTCGTGCTGGAGTTCGTCGACCGCGAAGACGACCATCCGCACCGCGAGCAGCGCTTCTCCGAGAAACTCGCCTGCCCTAACGGCCATCCGCTGGCCGTCGATGACCTGGAGCCGCGGTCGTTCTCGTTCAACTCCCCGTACGGCGCGTGCCCGGAGTGCGTGGGGCTGGGCATCAAGAAGGAGGTCGACCCCGACCTCGTCGTGCCCGACCCCGATCTCACCCTGGCCGAGGGCGCCATCGCACCGTGGTCCATGGGCCACACGGCCGAGTACTTCACCCGCATGCTGTCGGGTCTGGGGGATCAGCTGGGCTTCGACGTGAACACGCCGTGGAAGAAGCTCCCCGCCAAGGCGCGCCGGGCCATCCTCGAGGGCTGCGACGAGCAGGTGCACGTCAGGTACAAGAACCGCTACGGCCGCACACGCTCCTATTACGCCGATTTCGAGGGCGTCATGGCCTTCCTGCAGCGGCGGATGGAGCAGACCGACTCCGAGCAGATGAAGGAACGGCTCGAGGGCTTCATGCGCGACGTCCCGTGTCCTGAGTGTGACGGCACCCGCCTGAAGCCCGAGATCCTCGCCGTGACGATGACCGCGGGGAACTTCGGCGCGAAGTCGATCGCCGAGGTCGCCGAGCTGTCGATCGCGCACTGCGCGGAGTTCCTCAACGCCCTGACGCTCGGAACCCGTGAGGCGGCGATCGCCGGACAGGTGCTCAAGGAGATCCAGTCCAGGCTCGGCTTCCTCCTCGATGTCGGACTCGACTACCTGTCGTTGTCGCGGGCTGCCGGCACACTGTCCGGCGGTGAGGCGCAACGTATTCGGCTGGCCACCCAGATCGGTTCCGGTCTCGTCGGCGTGCTCTACGTGCTCGACGAGCCGTCCATCGGTCTGCACCAGCGTGACAACCGCCGGTTGATCGACACGCTGGTGAGGCTGCGCGACCTCGGCAACACTCTGATCGTCGTCGAGCACGATCTGGACACCATCGCGCACGCCGACTGGGTGGTCGACATCGGTCCGGCCGCGGGCGAGCACGGCGGCCAGATCGTGCACAGCGGCACCTACGAAGATCTGCTCACGAACCCGGAATCCATCACCGGCGCCTACCTGTCCGGCAAGGAACAGATCGACGTCCCGGCCATGCGCAGGGTCGTCGACAAGAAGCGCCAGCTCACCGTGGTGGGAGCCCGGGAACACAACCTGCGCGAGATCGACGTCGCGTTCCCGCTCGGCGTGCTCACCTCGGTCACCGGGGTCTCGGGGTCCGGAAAGTCGACGCTGGTCAACGACATTCTCGCCTCGGTGCTGGCCAACAAGCTCAACGGGGCCCGTCTGGTGCCTGGCAGGCACACCCGCATCAACGGGCTCGACCACCTCGACAAGCTGGTGCGCGTCGACCAGTCACCGATCGGCCGGACCCCCCGCTCGAACCCGGCGACCTACACCGGCGTCTTCGACAAGATCCGCACGCTGTTCGCCGCCACCACGGAGGCCAAGGTCCGCGGGTACCAGCCGGGCCGCTTCTCCTTCAACGTCAAGGGCGGCCGCTGCGAGGCGTGCTCCGGAGACGGCACCATCAAGATCGAGATGAACTTTCTGCCCGACGTGTACGTCCCGTGCGAGGTGTGTCAGGGGGCCCGATACAACCGGGAAACCCTCGAGGTGCACTACAAAGGCAAGACCATCGCCGAAGTGCTGGACATGTCGATCGAAGAGGCCGCCGACTTCTTCGCGCCGATCAGTTCGATCCACCGGTATCTGAAGACGCTGGTGGACGTCGGGCTCGGATACGTCCGGCTGGGACAGCCGGCCCCGACGCTCTCCGGCGGCGAGGCGCAGCGCGTGAAGCTCGCGTCCGAGCTGCAGAAGCGCTCGACCGGCCGCACGATCTACATTCTCGACGAGCCGACGACGGGGTTGCACTTCGAGGACATCCGCAAGCTGCTGGCTGTGATCAACGGCCTGGTGGACAAAGGCAACACCGTCATCGTCATCGAGCACAACCTCGACGTGATCAAGACGTCCGACTGGATCGTGGACATGGGCCCCGAAGGCGGATCGGGCGGCGGCACCGTGGTCGCCACCGGCACCCCGGAGGACGTTGCGGCCGATCCCGACAGCTACACCGGCCACTTCCTCGCCGAGACGCTCGGGGTGCAGCGGCCGAAACCCAAAGCCCGGACCCGCCGCAAAGTGAGTGCCTGACCTGACCAAGTCTGCTGTCAGCCAGTCACCCGCTCTTGCTCAGCGGTGACGGAAACCTCGGGTTGATCCGCACACCAGCCAGCCACGACGTCAGTCGTTCGGCGCGGGCGGTCAGGTCGGCCTGGGCTTCGCGGCTGATCGACTCCAGCAGCATCAGCTCGACGCGCGCGTCGGCGTCCTGACGCCACGCGCCGACCACCCGGCCATCCCCCCATACCGTGGGGCCCGCGTTGCCGTTGCGGTCGAAGACCTGACTGCGGTGCGCGCCGAGGTACCACTCTCGGTCGGCCCAGCCCATGGTCGTCACGTCCAGCCCCGGCAGCAGCGCGCACCACGGCTCCACCTCGGGCTCGGGCTCGTCATCCCCGGGCAGCACGAACGCGGGTGCGCCGTCGACGTCGACCTCGATCGCGTCGAGGTCCGCCAGCGCTTGCCGGGCCCAGCCCAGCGTGTTGCCGAACCACCACTTGACGTCGTTTACCGTTGCCGGCCCGAAGGCGTACAGCCAGCGCCGGACCAGCTCGGCGCGGGCCTGGGAAGCGTCGACGGCAGCCGCGGGTGTCAGCCAGTGCGCCGCGGCGGCCCAGCGGGGTCGCGATGTCGTCCACCCGCCGTCGTTGGGCCCACGCACGATGTGTCCCCGGGCGGACAGCACGGTCAGCACTCGGGGGGCCAGATGGCCCTCGCCGCCGTAGGCCTTGCCGGGGGCCGGGTCGTAAGTGCCCGTCAGCTCCGGCAGCGCCTCGCGCAGCTCTCGGGCGCTGCACGGGCCGGAGCCGCGCAGATGGTTCAGCACGGCCTCGCAGGCGGTCTCCAGCCACAACTCTCCGTCAGGGGCCACACCCGCCTTCTGGGCGTCCGCGGCCAGCCGCCGGGTTTCGTTGACGGCCACCCGGTCGCTCGCCGCCGCCTGCACGGACGGCAGGTCCAGCGGCCGCACGATCCACAGCGTGCGCCTCATCGCGAGATGTTTGACGAGCGAATGGTTTTCGTAGAGCGCGCAATTCAGGTCTGCGACGGTGAAATCTGGCAGCCGCGCCCACAGGCTCAGATACGGCGTGGCGGGATCGGTGGCGTGCAGCCCCACCAGCCGGCCGGTGATGTCCTCCGCGGAACCGACGTCGCCGGCTGCCAGCTGGTGGCGCCTCGCGAGCCGGGCACGTCGTTCGTCGGCCGTGAAGGACCGCATCGTCATCTCTCCGCTCTCCACTCTCCACGCGGGCGCGCATCTGCGTGGGGAACCGTACCGTCGCCCGCCGACAGCGGCCGAAAGTTGGGATCGGTAGCGACACCGCACGGTTTGACTTCGTTCAGACGACGCCACAGAGGCGACGCACGAACGAAGGGAAACTCCCGTGGAGGGAAAGAAGGCGATGAACCGAGTTGTCGCGAGCATGATCGGTCTGGCCGCAGGCGCCGCCCTCGTGGTGGGCTGCTCCGACGACAAGGGCTCCACTGCTGCGAGCTCGTCGTCGGAGAACACCCAGGCCTCCGCCGAAGCGTCCTCCGGAGGTAAGACCGAGGTCAAGGTGGACGGCGCCGACCTGGCCGGTCTGGACCTCAATTCCGTGACCTGCGTGAAGCAGGGCGGCAAGATCAACGTCGCCAGCGGCGCCATCGGTGGCCAGCAGGGGCTGGGCATCGTGATGACCGACGAGGCGACACCGGTCGTGGAATCGCTGGGCATGGTCGTCGACGGCAACGCACTGGCGGTGACCAACGCGATGGGCGCCAAGTCCGGCGCGGCCGAGGTCACGGTCGACGGTGAGAGCTACACCATCACGGGCGAAGCCGTCGGCGCCGACATGAGCAACCCGATGGCGGGCATGATCACCAAGCCCTTCACCGTCGCGGTCACCTGCAGCTGACCTATGTCGCTGCCCGGAGCGGCGGGCGTTCCCGACACGCCCGCCGCTTCCTATGATTGCGCGGTGACCCCACTTCCCGGTCATCGCGACATCGAGCAGGAGCTCGAACGAGCGCGACATCTCGCCTTTTCCGCCGACGAAGACACGGCCAAGGACGTCCTGCTGGCGTTGATGCCACGCATCGAAGAGGTGGACCGCGACGACCTGCTCCTGGAGGTGTACGCACAGCTCGGGGACCTCTATCTGGTCAGGACGGCCTACGACGGGGTGACGGAATGTCTGAAACGTATCGAGGACTGCCTGCAGATCTACCGCGACATCCAGGCGGGGCGTCGGCCGGATCTGGTCCCGCAGGTCACGCTGACCGCGACCGAGGTCAACCACATGGTGTGCCGTTACGGCCGGCGTTCGCTTTTCCTGCGGGCAGGACTCGCGGCCGCTCACGGCGAACACGAAGCGGCTGCTGCGCATCTGCGGGCACTCATCGAGGAGCCCGGAATGTTCGATGACCTCACCGGTGAGCACGCGTACCTGATCACCTACGCGAGGATCCTCAGCGCCGTCGCCCTCTGCGACGACGACCTCCATGTGCAGTCACTTCCGCTGTGGGAGCAGGTGTTCGCGGCCATCGAGGGGCCGGGGGACGGCAGCGAGTTCGACGACAACCTGCGCGTGCTCGCCGGGACCGGCTACGGCAGGTTCTGTGTGGAGACCGGACGGCTCACCGAGGCCGAGCCGTGGCTGCGGCGCGCCGGCGCCCGGGCGCAGGCACGTAACTGGCGCCTCGCGACCGCCCGAACGCAGCTGGAACGCGCGACCGCGGCGTGGTCGGCCGGTGACCGGGCCCGTGCGCAAGACCTTGTCCACGAGGCCTACCCGGCGATCGCCGACGGCAACCGGGCCCACGACGTGTCGCGCAGTTGGCTGTACTTCGGTCTGATCAGCATTTCGGTAGGGGCGCTGGACGACGCCGACGAAAGGCTCAGCCACGCCGAGCGACACTGGCGTGAGATCAACAAACCCTTGCACATCCACCGAATCCTGTTGCAACGCAGCTGGGTCGACATCCTGCGCGGTGACTTCGCCGCCGCCACCGATCGCGTCACGAGCGCCCGCGAACTCCTCGACGCCTGGCCCCGGCACAGTTGGCTGCAGTACGCCCGGCTCGACGACCACCTGGGTTCGATCCTGCGCGCAGACGCCTTGGCGAACCCGGACGGGGCCGAGGAGAAATTCGCCCGCGCCGCGGATCTGAAAGTGCCCGCCGCGCTCGCCGTCGACTCGGTCCGCCATGCACTCAACGATGCCGATGCCCGGATGCGCTGGGCCACCCACGTGTCGTCGCGCCTGCTTGCCGGCGCATTCGCGGTCGCCTGGGAGTGGGGCAATACCGCCCTCGTCAGTGAGCTCATCGAATACCACTGTGCACGAGGAACTTTCAGTGTTCCGCAGTCGCCGCACGGCGCAGACTGGGCGGACACCGCGACGGCTGCGGTCCCGGTCGACGATGCCGAGGAGTACGCGCTCGTGGCCTCGGGTCCGGCGACGACGACCGGCGCGATCCTGACGACACTCGGCGCCCTGCCTCCCTTGCGGATGGACCCACAGGCCGAACACGTCCTGGTGCACTACCGCGATCTGGCCCATCTGCGGTACGGCCGCCGGGTCACCTCGTCGGAACCGGAATGGAGCACCTGGCCGTGACCGCCGCGACGTTGATCCTGCGTTTCGCCGATGTCGGCGTAGCCACCTACGCCAGCCTGCGGGTCGTCGGCCGGCCCGAGGCGACCGTCACCTGGGTGGTCGAGGAGTCCGCGCTGACAATGGTGGGCGGTCTTCTCGCCGACGCCCTCCCCGATCCGAAACCGTCGGAAAGCCTGCGGCAGGCGCTCGAACGTGCCCTCACCGCGGGCTCCTTCTCGGCTCCGGCCGCCGAGCAACACCTCGCGCGCGTTCTCGGCGAGACGCTGATCCCCGCCGCCGGTTGGCAATTGATCACCTCACACCCGCATCCGACGGTGTTCGTCGCTCCGACGGGACGACTGGCGCAGGTGCCGTGGGTGATGCTGGAACACCCCGAAGGTTCGGGAGAGCGCCTGATCGACCTCGCTGACGTCCTGTTCGCGGCACCGCCGAACATCGCGAACGCGCCCCGCTCGGCCGTGCAGTGGACGGAGCGCCGCGACCGGCCGGCGCTGCTGATCCTCGATCCGCGTGTACCCGGGCAGCGGCCCGATTCGGCACTGGGGTCGGTCCTGGGCAGGCCCGACCCCGAGGGGCAGCTGACCCGCCACTTCGCCGAGGTCCGCGCCCGGCGCGACGTGCTGCCCGAGGTGGCGGCGCCGGTGCAGCTGTTCCGGTCCGCAGAAGCCGACCGAGGCTGGCTGGCGGCCCAGTTGTCCCGGGCGCCCGCTCGGCTGTTGTTCGTCGGCCACGCCACCGCCGCCGACGGGGAGGAAGGTCACGCCGATCGGGCCGCCGTGCACCTCGCCGACGAGCTTCCGCTGGCGGCAGGCGATCTCATGGCCGCGCAGCTGCCCATACCCCCTCGTGCGGCACTGCTGGCCTGCTCTTCCGGCAGCGATTACCGGTTCGACGAGGCCACGGGCCTGGTCGCCGCGCTGATCCTCGGCGGAGCCGTGTTGGTGACCGCCACCCTGTGGTCGTTGCCCACCGCGGCGGGGTACCGCCAGTTCTGCCGGTCGGCGACCGCAGACGCGGATCCGATGGCCGACGCCGTCATCGCCGTCGACGTCGCACACGAGGCGCCGGACGCGGGCCGCGCCGTCAACGCCTGGCAACGGGAGCAGCTGACCCGCTGGCGCGGAGGGGATCTCGGCGCCAGCCCGCTGTACTGGGCGGCGCTGGTCAGTTTCGCGGTGGACGGTGCGCGGTGAGGCTCACGAGTGCCCGCGGCGCGGGACGCGCACAGCGACCGACGACTCGTCACCGGGACGGTAGTACATGTCGATGATGCTGCCGGGCGTGAAGTGCGCCAGAGACGCTTCCGGGATGAGCGTGGTCTCGCGGGCCGGGAACTGCCCGCCCTCGGGGCGGCTCACCATGACGTCGAGCTCGACCTCATGGCAGTCCGCGGTGAAGTCACCGGTCAGGCGAAGCCCGACCACCACGCCGCGCGACCTGACCACCGCGTGGCTGGGGACGAGCAGCACAGCGGCGGTGCCGGCGATCAGAAAGCTGAAGAACATCAGGGTCAACAGGCTGGGCATGCGAAGAGAGTCGATGATCGCCACGGCTACCGAACCCAACTTCTATTCTGTTCCGGTGACTGCGGGACCCGAGACCACGGTGGCCGTGCGACAGCCTCGCCGGGCGGTGATCGAACGCGCCTGGCGCGCGATCGGCCCGGGCGTCGAGGTGCTCAGCGCCGACGACGGTGGTCCCTTGAGCCGCACCGTGAAACGGATCATCGATCCGCTCGTTCTGCGGCTGCGCTCCAACACGAAGTTCTCGGCGCCGTGTGTGCCCCCCGACGTCGCCGCCGAGATGCACGACGCCATCCTCGGCCACGCCGAGGACCTGCGCGCCACGGCCGGCTGGTTCGACCTGCTCAAACGAGGCCGTCGCCGGTTACGCATCACCACCGGCAACGCTCAGGAGCTGTACTTTCCGCTGTGCTTCGAGCTCGCGGTGACCCGCGGGGCGCCGGCCGATGAGGACCACGACGCGGCGACCGCGATCCTCCAGGAGATCCATTCCGACCGCGACCGCACCGCCATCGAGGTGCTGAACCGGCATGTCACCGATCAGGACGTCGTCGAGGCGCTGTCGGCGCAGGTCCTGGACAGCTGGCTCGATGTGCGGGCCGGAGCCGAGATCACCGGGCCGTTCCTCACCGGGCTGACCACGGTGCTGGGGCGCGCCGACGGTCACAAAGCGACGGTGGCCCGCCAGCGGGTGTGGTCGGCGCTCGTGGCCGACGCGACGCCGTACAACCTCGGTGCGGCCGCGCGCGGCGCCGAGCCGGCGCTGCCGTGGTCGATCGTCGGCCTCGGCTTGAGTTCCAGTGAGCCGCAACGACCTCCGGCCATCACGGCGGGCGAGGGCGACCGACCGTTGGACCGCAGTGTGGTCGACCGTGTGCGGGCCACGCTGCGCCGGGCGCTGGCGCGCGACGAACTGCCCGATGTCCCGCTGCTGTGCGCCGAAGAGGTCGACCGGTCCTGCGCTCCCTGGGGATTGCTCGGCGAGGACAAACAGGCCACGTTGATCGCGGGTATCGAGGTGGCGGTCGACCTCGCGCCGCTCGACGAGACGGCGCAGTGCCGCACCGATCTCGCCCGCCAGATCCAGGCCCGGTTGCGCAAGGAGGCCTACGTCCTGCACGCACGGCGGTACCTGGCCGACGGTGCCGCGGTGCATCCCCGACAGCAACACATCGTCGACGAACTCGCCGCGTTCCGGCGGCCCTACCTGAGCCGGCTGTGGGCCAGGCTGCACGGTCGCGACGTCTGGCAGGAACCGTGCTCGGACGTCGACGAGGTGCGTGAACTCCTGGAGGGCGTGTCCCGCTCGGTGAGTCTGGACCACCGGCAGCGCATCAAAGCGATGCTCGAAGCGCAGGTGGCACAATGAGATTCACGATCGAATCGGGGCTGTGGACGACGGGTCCCACACCGGATGCCCCAGAGGTGACAGCGGTCCTCGAGGTGTCCGGGGCGGTGCTGTCGTGGACGGTCGACGATCCCACCGCGGGCCCGCAGATCACCTTCACGGATCCGGTCCGTGCGGACTGGCTCTGGCGAATCCTGGGAGAGGACGGTCACGACGCGGTGACGCGGGCACTCCTGGGCGTCTCCGAGGGCGCTGTCGTCGAGGTCGGCGGTGCGACGGTGCGGATGGAATCTCTGGAGCCGCTGCGCCGACTGGCGCTCGGACACTGGCTGCGGCGGTGGTGGCCGGCGAGCCAGCGTGACGGGATCGCCGAACTGGACGACACGATCCTGGATTGCGAGGTGGCGCTGCTGACCACCGCCGCCGAGGCCTATCTCACCGACGACACGTTCGATTCGGACGTGGCGGAGCTCCTGCGGCCCCACGCCGGGGTCCTCGGCACGCTGGCGCGTCAGGGCGATCCGCGGGTGGGGGAGTTGGTCGGTGCCTGCGCCGACCTGGCCGATGAGGTGGGTGTTGAGGTCGCTGCCCCGGTGCAGGACGCGACACCGGCGTCACGGGACGGCTATGCGCTCGTCGCCGGCGCGGCCGGTCCGCGTGCCGGCCAGGCCATCGCCGCAGGTGTGGCGTCGGTGAACTGGACCGCGGTGCCGCCCCGGGTGTTCGACGCCGCCGAGGGCACGGTGAGCTGGCGGGTCCAATCCGACTGCGAGGTTGCCACCGCCGTGGTGCAGGCCGAGCTGTCGGGACCTGCGTCGCCCACGGGCATCGCCGTGCGTGTCAGCTCCGGTGACATCGGCGGTGCGGGCTCGCTGGACGCGGCGGGGACGGCCACCATCGCATTGGTCGACCGGAGTCGCGCGTCGATCTCCGAAACTGCTGCCTGGGGCCGGGATTGGACTGATACGGCGGTGTCCGTGGGGGCCGAGGTCGCGGAGTCGCCCGAGATCCGGGACCGGGTCCGCGCTTTCGCCCGGGCGCGGCTGCAGCGCCCCGGTGGTGACGCGTTCCTGGCCGAGGTGCGGGCCGCCGAATCCGATTACTGACCGGCGTCCGGTTTCGGGCCCATGGATTCACGGATCTGCGCGAGGCGCTCGGCCGCAGCGCGTTGCCGGGCGTCGTACTGCTGCTCGATCGTGCGTCCCTCGGTCGTCTCGGACGCCAGTTCCGCCGACCCGATCGAGGTCGTGTAGCGGGTCTCGATCTTCTCGCGGACGGATTCGAACGTGGGCACGCCGTCAGAGGAGTACCCGCTCTCGGGGGCGCTGGTGGGTTCGTCCGACATAACGGTCACGCTACCCGCGCAAGGCCTCGGGGAAGCCGACCTGAGCCACCCCGGGTGTGCCGATCTGCGCGGCGAGCCAAGGCAGGGCGGCCGTGAACGCGGTGGAGGCGAAGGGCCAGTCGTGGTTGCCGGGCTGGCTGACCACCGCACAGTCGATACCCGCCTGCCTGCCCTGGTCGCACAGGGACCCGGCGGCCACCGCCTGGTCATTCGGCCTGCTCCCGGCGGCGCCGGAGCTGTTCACGTCGAACCATCCGGCGACGCCCTGGTAGGGACCGTGCCGCGTGATCACTGCCGCCGGATCGAACGCGGCGTAGGACGCCTGGTTGCCGCCGAACAGCCGGTCGATCGTCTCGGCCCGGTCGCCGGCATTGGGCGCCGCGTCGCCGGCGATGTCGACGAAGGCACTGAACGTGTCCGGATGCATCACGGTGAGGTCGACCGCGCAGGTGCCGCCCATCGACCAGCCGACCACGCCCCAGTTCGCGCTGCCCGCGCTCACCCCGTATGCCGACTTCATGTAGGGGACAACGTCTTTGACGAGGTGGTCAGCCGAATTGCCGCGGGTTCCGTTGACGCATTCGGTGTCGTTGTTGAACGTGCCGCCGGGGTCGACGAACACGAACACCGGTGCGTAGCCGCCGTGTGCCGCAGCGAAGTCGTCAAGCGTCTTGATCGCGCCCCCGGCGCGCAACCAGTCCGCGGGGGTGTTGAACTCGCCGCCGATCATCATCACGGTCGGCAGTGCGGGGGGTGGGTCGCTGGCATACCACGCGGGCGGCAGGTAGACGAACTCCTGTCGGTGCTTGAATCCCGAGGCGCTGTACGGGATGTCGACGGGAACCACGCTGCCCTTGATGGGCACCCGGTGCTGCTTCTGCATCGCCGCGACCGTGACGGCGTCGGTCTGATCGGGCAGCGGTCCGGCGGTCATCTGATTCCACGCCGTCTGCACGGTGGGGAAGTACCCGACCCACAGGTTGAGGGCCAGTGCCGCCGACAGTGCACACAGGGGCACGGCGATCAACGCGGCCACCCGCGGTCGCCACCGGCTGCCCCGCCACCCCGATACCAGCACCCCGATCGACAACCCCGACAGCGCGATCCACAGCCAGAGGGTGTGCGGTGCGGGGTTGGTGTCGTCGGCGACGCCGGCGGATTCGATGTAGCAGTAGGTCGCCATCGCCAGGGCCCCGCCGATGAGCGCCGACCACGGCAGCCATACCCGCCGCCAGCGCCCGGTGCGCCACCCGAGCGCGAGGACGACCGCGGCCGCGGCGAGGCACTGCACGGTCAGCGGCAGCCAACCGTGCATCAGCGAAAGGTTGTGGCGCAGAGCCTCTGCCACAGTGCCGGGCAACGTCACGAGGACCAGGATGGCCGGGGTTCCTTGGCGGGCGCTGTGAGCAGGCTGCCAACGAGGTGGGGGACCGGTGTCAGCGCGGTTTGGCGAGCGGGAAGGGCAGTGTCTCGCGGATGCTGCGGCCGGTGATGAGCATGACGACGCGATCGACACCCATGCCGAGCCCCCCGGTCGGGGGCATGGCGTATTCCATCGCCTGCAGGAAGTCCTCGTCGAGCTCCATCGCCTCGGGATCGCCGCCCGCTGCCAGCAGCGACTGTTCTTCGAGCCTGCGCCGCTGTTCCACCGGGTCGGTGAGCTCGCTGTAGGCCGTGCCCAGCTCGACGCCCCAGGCGACGAGGTCCCAGCGTTCCGCGACACCGGGGATGCTGCGATGCGGGCGGGTCAGCGGTGACACCGACGTCGGGAAGTCTTTGTAGAACGTCGGCTCCTCGGTGCGGTCCTCGACGAGACGTTCGTAGAGCTCCAGGACCACCGCACCGGTGTCCCAGTGCGTCAGGTAGGGGATTGCGGCCTTGTCGCACAGCCTGCGCAGGGTCGCCAGGTCCGTCTCGGGGCCGATCTCCTCGCCTAGTGCCTCGGAGACCGCGCCGTGCACCGTCTTGACCGCCCACTGCCCGGAGATGTCGACGGGTTCGAGTACGCCGGGGTCGTCCTTGCGGGGGCGCAGGAAGACGTGGGCGCCGTTTGCGGCCTGCGCCGCATTCTGGATCAGCTCCCGGCACCCGTCGATCCACACGTTGTAGTCGGCGTGCGCCTGATAGGCCTCCAGAAGTGTGAACTCCGGATTGTGGCTGAAGTCCACACCTTCGTTGCGGAAGGCCCGGCCCAGCTCGAACACCCGCTCCACGCCGCCGACGCACAACCGCTTCAGGTAGAGCTCGGGGGCGATCCGAAGGTAGAGGTCGAGGTCGTAGGCGTTGATGTGGGTCAGGAACGGACGCGCGTTCGCCCCGCCGTGAATCTGCTGCAGGATCGGCGTTTCGACCTCCAGGAAACCCTTCGCGACCAGCGTTTCCCGGATCGCGTGCAGGACCCCGCTGCGAGCCCGGATCAGCTCGCGGGCATCGGTGTTGATCGCGAGGTCCACGTAACGGGCCCGGACCCTGGCTTCCTGGTCGGTGAGACCCTTCCACTTGTCCGGCAGCGGACGCAGGCATTTGCCGGTCAACCGCCAGCGGGTGACCAGCACCGACCACGTGCCCGACCGGCTGTGACCCATGGTCCCGGTGACCTCGACGAGGTCACCGAGGTCGATGGTGCGGGTGAAGTCCGCGGTGCTGCCCTCGGTCAACACCGAATTGTCGAGGAGCAGCTGGGTTTCGCCGGACCAGTCGCGCATCTGGGCGAAGAGCGCACCGCCGTAGTCGCGCAGGCGCAGGATGCGGCCCGCGACGGTCACCTCGGCGCCCTCCTGGCAGGCCAGCGCTTCGGCCACGGTGTGGCTCGGCGGATCGCCCACCGGGTAGGCGTCCACGCCGTCGGCCTGCAGCGCTTTCAGCTTGGCCATCCGGACCCGCTCCTGCTCGGGCAGCTTCCGAGGTGGGTTGTCGTCGTCGCGGTCGGTGCCGAGACCGTCGGAGTCGGGTGCGGTCCCGTCACTGTGCAGCATCCCGGTCGCCACCAGAGACCCCGGCGCCGCGATGTGGTGGCCGGTGTGCGGCTGCTCGTGACGACGCGAGAACGGAAGGACGAGATAGCCTTCGGCGATGACCGAGGCGACGCCCACTCTGGGCACCAGTCGCGCGTCCTCGTAGCAGGCGTAGCGAGGCACCCATTCGGGCTGATACTTCATGTTCGAGCGGTACAGGGTCTCCAACTGCCACCAGCGTGAGAAGAACACCAGCAGCCAGCGCCACAGCCGGGCCACCGGGCCTGCGCCGAGTTGGGCGCCCTGCTCGAAGGCGGACCGGAACATCGCGAAGTTCAGCGAAATCCGGGTGATGCCGACGTCCTCGGACTGCAGGCACAGCTCGCTGACCATCAGCTCGATGGTGCCGTTCGGCGACTGTGGGGAACGCCGCATCAGATCCAGCGACACCCCGTTGCTGCCCCACGGCACCAGCGAGAGCATCGCGACGACGGTGCCGCTCCCGCCCTGCCCTCCCGCGTCGTCCTGGATCGCTTCCACCAGCAGGCAGTCGGCGTCGGCCGGGTCCCCGAGGCGGCCCAGTGCCATCGAGAAGCCCCGCTCGTCCTCGGTGTCGCGCCACGCGTCGGCGTGCCTGACCACCTCCGCCATCTGCTCGCTCGTCAGCTCGCGATGTCTGCGGAAACGCACGGAGACCCCGGAACGCCGCGCACGGGTCACGGCCTGCCGCACTGCGCGCATGTCGGGCCCCGACAGCCGGAACTCGTCCGGGTGCAGAATCGCTTCGTCGCCCAGCTGCAGCGCGTTGAGGCCGGCCTCGCGGAACGCCTGGGCGCCCGTCGTGCTGGCGCCCATCACCCCCGGGGCCCAGCCGTAGGTCTCGCAGAGTTTCAGCCATGCCTCGATCGCCAGCGGCCACGCTTTCGGGTCGCCGACGGGATCCCCACTGGCCAGGCAGACCCCGACCTCGACGCGATAGGTGATGGCCGCGCGGCCGTTGGGGGCGAACACGACCGCTTTGTCGCGGCGGGTCGCGAAGTAGCCGAGCGAGTCGTTCTTGCCGTACTGCTCGAGCAGGCCGCGGATGGCCGATTCGTCCTCGCCGGTGAGCGCGTTGTCGGCGCGCTGTGACTGGAAGAGCACGATCGCGGCGATCATCAGTGCCAGCGCGCCGAACAGCCCCAGCACGGCGTTGACGAGAACGTGCGGGTGGCCGCTGAACGAGTCGGCGTCGGCTCCGGCGAACGCGCTGACCCGGTTGAGGGCGTACCAGAAGCGGTCAGGCCTGGCGAGGCTGCCGGGGAACAGCTCGAGCAACCCCCACCCGATGAGGGTGCCGACGGCCATGCCGGCGACCAGGGTCGCCGCGGCCTTCACGAGAGCCCCGCGGCGCACGCGGGCCCAGAACTCCTTGCGCGCCAGCAGCAGGAAAGCGACCGCGGCCACGTGGAAGCCGAGGCCGATGACCTCCCCGATCTCCTGGAACCATCGCTCCCCGCCTTCGACGAGATCGGCGATGTTCCAGACGGCCGCGGCCGCCATGTAACCGACGAGGATCCACCAGGCGATGCGTTTGCGCGCGGCCAGCGCCGCGGCAAGGAGGGTGAGCACGAACGCCCAGGCGAAGCTGGTGTCGGGGAAGTTGAAGATGTAGTCGTCGACGAACTCGCGGGGGACCCGGATGATCGAGCGGACCAGCGGGGACAGGCTTGCCAGCAGCGACAGGGTCGCGATCACGCCGACGATCCAGCCGGCGGCCGCGGGCACCCACCGGTAGCCCGACTTCGGATGTGCCCTGACGAGGCTGGTGGGGGTCATAGGCCGCGAGGATATTCGCTCGGCGGCCTACTCGCGGGGATGTTCGGTTGCGCCGAGTGGCGCTACCAGACCGGCCCGGTGTATTTCTCTCCCGGACCGTGCCCCGGCTCGTCGGGCGCCGCGCTGGCCTCGCGGAACGCCAGCTGAAGGCTCTTCAGTCCGTCGCGCACCGGCCCCGCATGGGGTCCCAGATACTCCACCGAGGCCGTCACCAGCCCGGCCAGCGCCGTGATGAGTCGCCGCGCCTCGTCGAGGTCCCGATACGGGCTGTCGTCGGGGTCGGCGTCGGAGAGCCCCAGTTTCTCCGCGGCGGCGCTCATGAGCATGAGGGCCGACCGGGTGATGACCTCGACAGCGGGGATCTCGGCCAGTTCGCGCACGGGCGGCTGATCCGCCGGTTCGGCAGATGTCGGGAAATCCGTCATGCCTGCTAGACTGGCATGCGCGACCGTCCCGGCTTACGCCAGGGACAGCAAGTGGAGTCCCGCTCCCACCGCTGACCGACGTTCATTCGAAGGTACAGCGGTCCGGTCACAGACATCGACGATGTCTGTCCTGGTCGGCTGTGGGCCCTGCCTTGAGCAGGGCTTATCTGTTCTGTCAGAACAGTGTGCCGACGGCGTGAGGGACTCCTGAGGACAACATAGGAGGCCCCATCAGCACTGAGACCCGCGTCAACGAGCGCATCCGCGTACCTGAAGTCCGCCTGATCGGACCGGGCGGTGAACAGGTAGGCATTGTGCGCATCGAAGATGCACTCCGCGTCGCCGCGGATGCCGATCTCGACCTTGTCGAAGTGGCCCCGGATGCCAAGCCTCCGGTGTGCAAGATCATGGACTACGGCAAGTTCAAGTACGAGACGGCACAGAAGGCGCGCGAGTCTCGCAAGAACCAGCAGCAGACCGTCGTCAAAGAGCAGAAGCTGCGTCCCAAGATCGACCCGCACGATTACGAGACCAAGAAGGGTCACGTCATCCGCTTCCTGGAGGCGGGGTCGAAGGTCAAGGTGACGATCATGTTCCGCGGGCGCGAACAGTCGCGACCGGAACTGGGCTTCCGACTCCTGCAGCGCCTCGGCGCCGACGTCGCCGATTACGGCTTCGTGGAGACGTCCGCCAAACAGGACGGACGCAACATGACGATGGTGCTGGCACCGCACCGCGGCGCGAAGACTCGCGCGAAGGCGGCGCACGATGCCGACGCCCCGGCGGCCCAGCGCGCCACTGCGCAGCCCGCCGACGCACCGACCGATACACCACAGAACTGAGGAAACATGCCCAAGGCGAAGACCCACAGCGGCGCTTCGAAGCGGTTCCGTCGCACCGGAACCGGCAAGATCGTCCGGCAGAAGGCCAACCGTAGGCACCTGCTGGAGCACAAGCCCAGCAAGCGCACCCGTCGTCTCGACGGCCGCACCGTGGTGGCGCCGAACGACGCCAAGCGCATCGCCAAGATGCTGAACGGCTAGCCGCCGGCACACCGAAGCCTGAACCTGACCCCACTGAGATAGGACTACCCCCATGGCACGCGTGAAGCGCGCACTCAACGCGCAGAAGAAGCGGCGCACAGTACTGAAGGCCTCGAAGGGCTACCGCGGCCAGCGGTCGCGCCTGTACCGCAAGGCCAAGGAGCAGCAGCTCCACTCGCTGACCTACGCCTACCGTGACCGCAAGGCGCGCAAGGGCGACTTCCGCAAGTTGTGGATCACACGCATCAACGCCGCGGCCCGCCTCAACGGCATCACCTACAACAGGCTGATCCAGGGCCTGAAGGCCGCCGGTGTCGAGGTCGACCGCAAGAACCTGGCCGAGATCGCCGTTAGCGATGCTGCCGCGTTCGCCGCCCTGGTCGAGGTCGCCAAGGCTGCGTTGCCCGCCGATGTGAATGCTCCGTCGGGCGAGGCTGCCTGACCCTCACCGAGCGTTCTGCCCGGGTCGCGGCCGCAGCGAAGCTGCACCGCCACACCGGGCGCCGCCGCGCCGCACGCTTCCTCGCCGAAGGTCCCAACCTCGTCGAGGCCGCGCTGCGGCGCGGACTCGTTTCCGAGGTCTTCGCGACCGAGAGCGCCGCGGACAAGTTCGGCGCGCTGTTGGACGGTGCCGAGGTGCACCTCGTCACGGAGAAGGCCGCAAAAGTCCTGTCGGACACCGTGACTCCCGTCGGCCTGGTCGCCGTGTGCGCGATGCCGGACACGCGGCTCGACGATGTGCTGGCCACCGGCCCGACGTTCGTGGCGATGCCGGTCGAGATCTCCGAGCCCGGGAACGCCGGCACGTTGATCCGCGTCGCCGATGCGATGGGCGCCGATGCGGTGGTGCTCGCCGGTGACAGTGTGGACCCCTACAACGGGAAGTGCCTGCGCGCCTCTGCGGGCAGCATCTTCTCCCTTCCCGTGGTCACCCACGGTGATGCGGTCGACGCCGTGCGGCAGGTCCGGGATGCCGGCCTGCAGGTTCTCGCGACGGTGCTCGACGGCCGGGTCAGCCTCGACGACGTGGACCTGTCGCCGCCCGCGGCATGGCTGTTCGGACCCGAGGCACACGGCTTGGCGCCCGAGGTCGTCACGCTGGCCACGTCGACCGTGCGCATCCCGATGAGCGGCAGCGCCGAAAGCCTCAACGTCGCCGCCGCAGCGGCCATCTGCCTGTATCAGACGGCACGCGCGCGGCGTTCCCGCTGAACGCCGGGCAACATCGTCATTCCTCGACCAGTGTCCTGAGACGCCCGATGGCCCTGTCCCATCGCAGCGACAGTTGCTGCAGATAATCGCCGGCCGACGTGAGCGGGTGTCGTTCCACGTTCCAGATCCGCTCGCGACCGCGTTTGGCGCTGCTGACCACCCCGACGGCCTGCAGGATCTCGAGGTGTTTCGTCGCTGCCTGCCGCGACAGGTCGATCGACTGGGCAAGTCGCAGAGTGGAACTCGGCCCTGCCTCGCACAGCCGTATGACCATCCGCAGCCGGTGCGGATCACCCAGCGCGTCGAACACCGACGCCGTCGAGGAAACGGACGTCATCGGGCGGCGTGGAGTGCGACGAACTTCGCGATGAGCTGCAGCTGAAGGGACCAACCCTCGCTGTTGCCGTCGCGGGTCCGGTCGCGGTGGTCGTCGGGCAGTGCCTCGAACCCGGATTCGACGATCTCGAGCAGGGTTCCGTCCGGCTGCCGGCTGAGCGTCAACTCGACGAGAGTGGTGAGTTCGGCGAAGTCGCTGTCTGGCAACGGATTCCAGCGGAATGCGAGCCGCTGCAGCGGCTCGACGGCGACGATCCACAGGGTCACCGGGGCGCCTGTGTAGGGTCGCTGCCTGGCGGCGATCTCGTCGTCGACCTGCGTCTCGGTGATCTCACCCGAGACGGTCGCGCCCTCGACAAAGGGTCCGTCGAGGCGCATGCCGAACCACGTGCCGAACTTCGACGAATCGATGAGGGCGTCCCACACCCGTTCCAGGGGTGCGTCGAGCAGGGCCTGCTTCTCGATACGGTCGACAGACATAGGCAACCTTTCTGTTGCCTTATACTCCACCACCGACCGCCGAAAAGCGCAACCTGCAGGTTGCCTTCAGTGGCTGGCCTTCAACATCCGCTCCGAGACGGCCAGCAGCAGTTTGCGCGGCGCCACCCGGTAGCCCGAGGCCAGGAGGGTGTTGCGCAGCCCCGAGACCACGGTCGGAGTCGACCGGTCGAGCGCGGCGAAGGCGGTGTCCACCACCTGCTTGGACGTCTGCCGACCGTCTGTCATGAACTCCTTTCCGGTGCGGGAGAAGAACTCCGTCTTGGTCGCACCGGGACACAGGGCCAGCACCCGGACACCGGTGCCTCGACACTCCTGCCACAGCGCCTCGCTGTAGGACAGGACGAACGCCTTGGTGGCCCCGTAGACGGCCATGCCCGGCGTCGGCTGGAACGCGGCCGTCGATGCCACATTCAGAACGACTCCGCGTCCCCGTTCCACCATCGCCGGCAGGAACCGCGCCGTCAGGTCCACCAGGGTGCCGCAGTTGAGCTGGATCTGGTTCGCGTTCGCTTCGGGCTCCTGGTCGACGAACCGTCCGTGGACGCCGACGCCGGCATTGTTCACCAGAACATCGACCGAACGGCCGAGCCGCCGCACCTCGGCGGCGAGTTCGCTGCCCGAACCGGGTGTCGCCAGGTCGGCGGCAATGACATCGACGACGATGCCGGGGTGTCGTGCGGTGAGGGTGTCCCGCAATGCGGCCAGCTTCTCGGCCCGGCGGGCGACCAGGATGAGATGGGATCCGCGGGCGGCGAGCTGAACGGCGAACTCCTCGCCGATGCCCCCGCTCGCTCCGGTGACCACTGCGGTGAGGTTGTCGAATTCCACCTGGGGCTCCTTCGTCGGCGCCCCAAGGCTAACCGCTGAGCAGACCCCTGGCCACGTGGGTGATCTGAACCTCGTTGCTGCCGGCATAGATCATCAGGGATTTGGCATCGCGCGCGAGCTGCTCGACCCGGTACTCGGTCATGTAGCCGTTACCGCCGAAGACCTGGACCGCCTCCATGGCGACGTCGGTCGCGGCCTGCGAGCAGTACCACTTGATCGCCGAGGCTTCCGCCAGCGAGATGGGGGTGCCGGTCTGAGCCGCTTCGATCACCCGGAACAGCATGTTGCGCACGTTGATTCGAGCCACCTCCATGCTGGCGAGCTTGAGCTGGATCAATTGGAACTGCCCGATCTCCCGACCCCACAACGTGCGTGACTTCGCGTAATCGACGCACAGTCGCAGACATTCCTCGATCACCCCGAGCGCCATTGCGGCGACGCCGAGACGCTCGGCGGAGAAGTTCGCACGGGCACTGTCGCGGCCGTCGCCGCCGGCGGCGTCCTCGGTCTCACCGAGCAGGCGATCCCGACCGAGCCGGACGTCGTCGAAGAACAGCTCGCCGGTGCGCGAGGAGTGAATTCCCATCTTGCGGAACGGCTTCGACTGGACGAAACCCTCCATGCCGCGATCCAGTACGAACGTCAGGACCTTCCGGTCGCGTCTGTCGACGCTGGGATCTCCCTCGTCCAGCTTGGCGTAGACGACCACGACGTCGGCATCGGGGCCGTTGGTGATGAACGTCTTCTGCCCGTTGAGGATGTAGTCGTCGCCGTCGCGGACCACAGACGACGTCATCCCGCCGAACGCATCCGAACCCGAGTCGGGCTCGGTGATCGCCCAGGCGCCGACCTTGTCGTACGTCACCAGGTCGGGCAGCCAGCGCTCCTGCTGCGCCGTTGTGCCGCGGCCCATGATCGTCGGGACGGTGAGGCCCAGGCTGACACCCATGCCGGTGACCACGCCCATCGACACCCGGCACAGCTCGCTGACGACGACGAATCCCATTCCGGCCGAGCCGCCGTCGCCGCCGAACATCCCGCCGCCCGAGGACGTCGCCGCGGCACCGCTGCGCAACCGGTCCAGCCGCTTGGTCAGCGACTCCCGCGCCATGTCGGCGATGCCGAAGGTGGCGAATAGTTTGCGGATGATCGGATAGGGCGCCATGTCGCCGCTTTCGAGAGCGTCGACGTGCGGGCGGACTTCCTTGTCGACGAATTCGCGCACTGCATCGCGCACAGCGATATCGACATCAGACCATTCGAGCATGCAATCAGGCTGCCTTGCCGCGGTTGCGGGCGCCCGGGCGCACCCCCGCCAGCGAGAAGGTGGTGTGGACGAGCGACCCCACGCGGTCGAGCAGTGACCTGTGCGGCGGCAGGTAGTGCATGGGCATGTCGCGGCGGTCCCGCGGCGGCGCCATGAACGCCGGTGCCTCGACCAGCGGGGCATCGGCCGGAATCTTGCCCTCGGCGCGGCGATAGGCCGCCACCGCCCTGGGGTGCAGTCTGATCTCGTCGGGGACGGCCGTGAACGCGATCTCGACGAGTTTGCCGAACAGACGCAGGACGATCTCGTCGCCCGGTGTCCAGCGCATCCCGGCGCGCTCCCTGACCACCGGATCGAAAACGCCTGCGGCGATCCATCGTTGGGCTCCGACCATCGGCTTGAAGATCTGATCCCACAGCGGCGTCGGCATCAGGACGAACCACGGCTTGGGGATGCGCAGGGAGAAGATGTCCAGCGTCGCCTGGTTGATCTCCAGCTCCTCGCGGCACTGCCGGTCCCAGTAGGCCTGGAACGCCTCCCACGACTCCGGGACGGGTTGCATGCTCATGCCGTACATCCGGTACCACTGGACGTGTTCGTCGAAGAGTTGCTCCTTTTCGTTCTCCGTCAGCCCGCCGCAGAAGTACTCCGCGGTCTTGATGATGAGCATGAAGAAGGTCGCGTGCGCCCAGTAGAACGTCTCGGGATTGAGCGCGTGATAGCGGCGACCTTCGGCGTCCACGCCCTTGATGGTGGTGTGGTAGCCGCGGATCTGTGCCCCGGTGTCCGCGGCGCGGTCGCCGTCGTAGACGACGCCCATGATCGGGTACACCGACCGTGCGACGCGCTGCAGCGGTTCCCGCAGCAACACGGAGTGGTCCTCGACCCCGGCGCCGAGCTGGGGATACATGTTCTGGATCGCGCCGATCCAGACACCCAGCATGCCCGTGCGCACGTCGCCGAAGTACTTCCACGTCAGCGAGTCCGGACCCAGCGGGTGGGGCGCGCGACCGGAGGCCGCGGACGGCATCCGGCCGGAGGCCGCAGACGGCATCCGGCCGGAGGCCGCAGACGGCGCAGAGGAGGAGGACGGGCGTGGGGAGGAGTGTGCCATCGCCGGTGATCGCATCTCCCCACGATAGGGGCTGACAACAGTCGTTGTCTATGAATCGAGCAGTGGCCGGCGCGGGCGTTACGCAGACTCCACCTGGCGGCCATTGGGCCGTGACCTGCCAATTTATTGCCGGGATACGCCTCGATTAGGCTTGGCCACGTGGACGACGACCCGCCCGGCGAGCCAGTAGGCGGTCGGTCCGCAGGACCGCTGGGGTGGCTCAGAGATGCCAACCACCACGACGGTGTCATCGCCTTCCTGCGTCGGGCCCGCCGAGCCCTGCCGGGCGACCCGGAGTTCGGGGATCCGCTCTCGGTCAGCGGCGTGGGTGGCCCGTCGGCCGCCGCGCGTGCCGCCGACCGTCTCCTGGAACGCGAGGCGGTGACCCGGGAGGTCAGCCTGGGGGCGCTGCAGGTGTGGCAAGCGCTCACGGAACGGGTTTCGGGACGGCCCGCCAACGCCGAGGTCACGCTGGTCTTCACCGACCTCGTCGGATTCTCCTCCTGGTCGTTGAGCGCCGGCGACGACGCGACGCTGCGACTGTTACGGCGGGTGTCCCAGGTCGTCGAGCCCCCGCTGCTCGCCTCGGGCGGGCACATCGTCAAGCGCATGGGCGATGGGCTGATGGCGGTGTTCGCCGATCCGACCACCGCGGTGCGCGCCACGATCGAGGCCCGCGAGGCGGTCAAATCGCTTGTCGTGGACGGGTATACGCCACGCATGCGGGTCGGAGTCCACACCGGCCGGCCGCAACGTATCGGATCGGACTGGCTCGGCATCGATGTCAACCTCGCCGCCAGGGTGATGGAGAGGGCGACCCGAGGCGAACTGGTGGTGTCGGAGGCCACCCTCGAACGGATCCCCGAAGAGGACTTCGAGACCCTCGGCGTGACCGCCAAGAAGCTCCGCAAGCAGATGTTCGCGCCTCGGCAGGAGGGCGTTCCGGCCGATTTCGGCATGTACCGGCTGCGTACTCGCAGGCAACTGCCAGCCGACGAGGACGATGACGAGGCCGCAGCCGGCGGATAGTGGGCACGGTGTCGTCCGGATGGCTCGCCCGCGTCTGGTCCCTTCGCGTGACGCTCGGCTATGCCCTGCTCGTCGGCGCGGTCTCGTGGGCGATGGTGCAGATGACACCCGGCGTGCAGGCGGCCGTGATCAGACACGCCAGCACGAACCTGCACAACCTCGGCCACGGCCGGATCGGGACCCTTCTGGGCAGCGCGTTCGTCGCCGACGCCGGTCCCGTCTACCTCTGGCTGCCGGGGCTAATGTGCCTCCTCGCGGCCGTCGAGCTCGCCTGGGGGAGTCTGCGCGCCGTGATCAGCATCGTGGCGGGTCATGTGGGGGCGTCGCTGATCGTCGCGGCGGGACTGGTCGCGGCATTGCGGTGGGGGTGGGTGGCGCCGGCGGTGGTCCACGCCTCCGACGTCGGCATCAGCTACGTCGCCATGGCAGCGCTCGGCGCGCTGACCGCTGCCGTCCCGCGACGGTGGCGTGCCGCATGGACCGGGTGGTGGGTGGCGGCCGCCATCATGGTGGTCGCGTCCGGGCCGGACTTCACCGATGTCGGTCACGTCGTCGCGCTCACGCTCGGGATGGCGGTCTCCGCGCGTTTCGGACATTCGCGGCCGTGGACCGTGCCGAGGGTGGTGGTGTCGGTTCTCGGCGCGGCGTTCGGCTTCATGGTGCTCACCGAGGGCGCCGCGATGCCGTTCACCGCGGCCTGGGGCGTCCTCGGCGCGGTCGCGGGTCTGGGGCTCCTGCGGCCGCGAGCGCGTTCTGTGAGCGGTTGAACGCAGAAGGACCTGCCGGGAAGCGGTTTCGGGAGGATCGCCTATGATCGCCGGGTGGCTGAGCAGCCGGTAGACCTCTCAGACGTAGCGCTGGCCGAAGCCGTCAGCGCAGCCCGGCGTGCCTTCGATGCGGCGTCGACACTGGATGAGCTGGCCAAGGCGAAGACGGACCACCTCGGTGACCGTTCCGCGATCGCGACGGCTCGGCAGGCGCTCGGGTCGCTGCCCAAGGCGGAGCGCGCTGATGCGGGCAAAAGGGTCAACGTCGCACGCACCGAGGGGCAGGCGGCCTACGACGAACGCCTTGCGGTGTTGCGCGCCGAACGCGACGCCGCCGTCCTTGTCGCCGAACGGATCGACGTGACCTTGCCGTCGACGCGCCAGCCCGTCGGGGCGCGCCACCCCATCACGATCCTGGCCGAGAACGTCGCCGACACGTTCGTCGCGATGGGCTGGGAGCTGGCCGAAGGCCCCGAGGTCGAGACCGAGCAGTTCAACTTCGACGCGCTCAACTTCCCGCCCGACCATCCCGCGCGCAGCGAGCAGGACACCTTCCACGTCGCGCCGGACGGGTCGCGGCAGGTGCTCCGCACCCACACCTCACCGGTGCAGATCCGGGCGCTGCTGGAGCGGGAACTCCCCGTCTACATCATCTCGATCGGCCGCACCTTCCGCACCGATGAGCTCGACGCCACCCACACCCCGGTGTTCCATCAGGTGGAGGGGCTCGCGGTCGACAAGGGCCTCACGATGGCGAACCTGCGGGGCACGTTGGACGCGTTCGCACGAGCCCAGTTCGGGCCGCAGGGTCGCACCCGGTTCCGGCCCCACTTCTTTCCGTTCACCGAACCCTCCGCCGAGGTCGACATCTGGTTCCCGAACAAGAAGGGCGGGCCCGGCTGGGTGGAATGGGGCGGCTGCGGCATGGTCAACCCGAATGTGTTGCGCGCCTGCGGGATCGACCCGGAGGTTCACTCCGGCTTCGCGTTCGGCATGGGCCTGGAACGTACCTTGCAGTTCCGCAACGGCATTCCTGACATGCGAGACATGGTCGAGGGAGATGTCCGGTTCTCGTTGCCGTTCGGGGTGGGCGCCTGATGCGCATTCCCTACAGCTGGCTGCGCGAGGTGGTGCAGGCCGGGGCGCCGGGCTGGGATGTGTCCCCCGAAGAGCTCGAACACGCGCTGATCCGCATCGGTCACGAGGTCGAGGAGATCATCCCCGTCGGGCCGGTGGCCGGGCCGCTGACGGTCGGCCTTGTCGTGGCCATCGAGGAGCTCATCGAGTTCAAGAAGCCGATCCGGGCGGTGAAGGTCGATGTCGGGCCGCAGAACCTCGACGGGCAGCCGCGCGACATCGTCTGCGGGGCATCCAATTTCGCGGTCGGCGATCTCGTCGTGGTGGCGCTTCCGGGCACTGTGCTACCTGGTGACTTCACCATCGCGACACGTAAGACGTACGGCCGCACCTCCGACGGCATGATCTGCTCGGTCTCGGAGCTGAACCTCGGCTCCGACCACTCCGGGATTCTGGTGCTGCCACCGGGCACCGCGGAGCCCGGCGCCTCGGGCGTCGAGGTGCTGGGGCTCGACGACGTGGTCTTCAACCTCGCCATCACCCCGGACCGGGGCTATTGCCTGTCGCTGCGCGGCATGGCGCGCGAGGTCGCCAACGCCTTCGACCTCGACTACGTCGACCCGGCCGATGTCGCACCCCTGCCCGCCGACGGTGATGCGTTGCCTGTCTCGATAGATCCGGGCACCGGTGTGCAACGCTTCGGGTTGCGCCCGGTCACCGGGATCGACCCGAACGCCGTGTCGCCGTGGTGGCTTCAGCGCCGGCTGCTGCTCAGCGGTATCCGCGCCATCTCCCCGGCCGTCGATGTCACCAACTACGTGATGCTCGAGCTCGGCCACCCGATGCACGCCCATGACCGCGGGCTCATCACCGGCGGGTTCCGCGTGCGGTTCGCGGATGCGGGGGAGACCGTGGTCACCCTGGACGACGTCGAGCGCACGCTCGACCCCGCGGATGTCCTGATCGTCGACGACGTCGCCACCGCCGCCATCGGTGGCGTGATGGGCGCCGGAACGACCGAGGTCCGTGACACCACCACCGACGTGCTGCTCGAGGCCGCTGTGTGGGATCCCGCCGCCGTGTCCCGCACCCAGCGCCGGCTGCACCTGCACAGCGAGGCCGGGCGCCGGTACGAGCGCGGCGTGGACCCCGCCGTGTCCGTCGCCGCGCTCGACCGCTGCGCGACGTTGCTGGCCGAGATCGCCGGTGGCACCGTCGAAAACACCCTGACCGACTGGCGGGGCGCGCCGCCCCGCGACGATTGGTCGCATCCGGCGGTCAGCATGCCGCTCGAGCTTCCCGACCGTACCGCCGGTGTCGGGTACCCGCAGGGCGCCACCGAGAAGCGCCTTCGCCAGATCGGCGCCGACGTCGAGGTCGACGGCGACCGGATAACCGCCACGCCGCCGAGCTGGCGGCCCGACATCCGGCAGCCCGCCGACCTCGTCGAAGAGGTCATGCGGCTCGAGGGCCTCGACGTCATTCCCTCCGTGCTGCCGACCGCGCCCGCCGGCCGCGGTCTGACCGCGACGCAGAAACGCCGACGCGCCATCGGAAAGTCGTTGGCGCTCAGCGGTTTCGTCGAGATCCTGCCGACGCCGTTTCTGCCTGCCGGGATCTTCGACCAGTGGGGTCTGGCCGCCGACGACCCACGGCGGGACACCACCACGGTGCTCAACCCGCTGGAATCGGACCGGCCCAGCCTGGCGACGACCCTGCTGCCGGGTCTGCTGGAAGCGTTGACGCGCAACGTGTCCCGAGGAGCGGTGGACACCGCGTTGTTCGCCATCGCCCAGGTGGTCGAGCCGACGACACAGACCCGGGCGGTCGAGCGGATCCCGAACGACCGCAGACCCACCGATGACGAGATCGCCACGCTCGATGCGTCGTTGCCGCGTCAGCCCCAGCACGTCGCAGCGGTGCTGACCGGACTGAGGGAGCCCTCGGGCCCCTGGGGTGCGGGTCGCCCGGTGGACGCGGCCGATGCGTTCGAGGCGGTGCGGGTCATCGGCCGCGCGGCAGGTGTGGAGTTCACCTTCCGTGCCGCGCAGACACTTCCGTGGCATCCGGGACGATGTGCCGAGGTGCTGATCGGCGAGGTCGTGGTCGGACACGCCGGGCAGCTGCATCCGGCGGTGGTGGAGCGGTCCGGCCTGCCCAAGGGGACGTGCGCCGTCGAGGTCGATCTCGACGCCGTGCCTCTCGTCGAAACGCTTCCGGCGCCCAATGTTTCGCCGTTCCCCGCCGTATTCCAGGACGTCTCGCTGATCGTCGACGACGACGTGGCCGCCCAGAGTGTGGTCGACGCGGTCCGCAGCGGCGCGGGTGCGCTGCTCGAGGATGTCCGCATCTTCGACGTCTACACCGGCCCGCAGATCGGTGACGGGCGCAAGTCGCTGGCCCTGGCACTGCGATTCCGGGCCCCCGACCGCACGCTGACCGAGGAAGAGGCCAGCGCCGCCCGTGATGCCGCGGTCGCGGTGGCCGAGGAGCGCGTCGGCGCCGTTCAGCGTCGCTGAGATTCCTCGGCGCCGAACCCGTGATCGGTGGCGTACGCCTCCACGATGGATGCGGTGTCGCTGTCCTCGCCGAGGCTCAGGAACTCCCGGGCGAGCAGACCCGCCAAATGCGAGACCGCGGCAGACAGCATGGCGCCCGCCAACCGGACCGTGGCGTCCTCGCTGCCCGCGGCTTCCGCGGCGAGGTCGTCGGCGTAATGCAGCGACGCAGCCAGTGAGGCATCCGTTTCCAGGTCGCGGAAATAGTAGGTCGCTCCGTACTGGGTGAAGTCGTTGCGGGACTCGACGATGAGCGTCACCAGGGAGGTCAGCACGTCGACCGGCACGCTCTCGATACGGGCGTCGCAGGACCTCCGCGCCTGGTCCAGCGTGGACAGTTGCAGCGCCAGGACGCGGCGGCGGTGCAACGCCGGATAGATCTGGAGGACCCACGACACGGCGGCGGTCACCAGCATGAAGCCGAACAGCGCTTCCAGCGGCACCACCACCCGGAGCCAGGGCGACGAGGGCACCACATCGCCGAAACCGAGGGTCGCCACGGTCACCAGCGACAGGTACAGCGAGTCCATGAACTCGTTGCGCCCCGCGGGGTCCAACTCACTGCCGTAGGTGTACCCGCCGGGCATCTGAGCGACGTAGATCAGCGCCCACCCGACCACCGAGGCCAGCAGCCAGGTGCTGATCACGGCCGCGACGCCCAGGGGGCCGGTCAGTGACGCGATCCGGCGCCGGGAATGGAACAGCCGCAGGGTCCGCCACACAGCCCTCATGACCACCGGTGCGATGTTGCCGCTGCCCACCGGGTGGAACAGGGTGTGGAACACGTCGCGCACCACGGTCAGCACGATCAGGACACCGACGATTGAGAAGAACCAGTCCATCAGGCCCCCGAAGTCGCGTTCCGCGACGCGGTGCCGCGAGTACACCTGCCAACCTATCGACCCGAGTGCCTGCACGGGTCGCACACGGGTCACACCCGGTCGCTGAGTCCTGTGACGACTTGTTCGGCGATGGCCAGTGCAGACGTCGCGGCCGGCGACGGTGCGTTGCGCAGCAGCACGACGTGACCGCGGACGCTGATCCGGAAGTCGTCGACGAGGCCGCCGTCGATGTCCAGCGCCTGGGCCCGGATACCCGCCGGGCCGGGAACAACGTCGTCGTCGTCGATCTCCGGCACGTAGGCCCGGGCGGCGGCGATGAAGCGTCGCCTGCTGAGCGAGCCGTACATCTCCTCGATCCCGGTGCGCCAGTGCCGTCGAGCGAACCGCCAGAACGCCGGCGAGCGGACCACGCCGGCAAGATCTGAGGGCGACACCGTCTTCCACGTGTATCCCTCACGGGCCAGCGCCAGCACGGCGTTCGGGCCGATGAGCACCTCACCGTCGACCCGCGGTGTGACGTGCACCCCCAGGAACGGGTAGCGCGGGTCGGGCACCGGGTAGACCAGCCCGTTGACCAGTCCCCGGCGTTCCGGCCGGAGGGCGTAGTACTCGCCTCGAAACGGCATGATCACCGGATCCGGACCGTCCCCGGCCATGTCGGCCAGGCGATCACTCTGCAGACCGCCGCACACGATCACCCGGTCGAAGGGAGCCTCACCGAATCCGTCCGCGGTCCGCGTGGCCAGGACCACCTCGTCACCCTGCACGCGTATGCCGGTGACCTCGTGCCCCAGCAGGATCTCGGCGCCGCACGCTGTGGCGTCTGAGGCCAGGGACCTGGTGACCGTGGCGAAGTCGACGATGGACGTCGACGGTGAGTGCAACGCCGCGATCCCGCGGACGTGGGGTTCCAGGTCACGCAGCTCGGCCGCGCCGACGACACGCACCCCTGGGACCCCGTTGGCGCGGGCCCGCTCCACGATGTCGTCCAGGCGGCTGCGTTCGACCTCGTCCCGTGCGACCAGCACCTTGCCGCAGGCGATCCGTGTGATGCCCCGCTGTGCGCAGTAGGCCTCGAGCAGGCCGACGCCGCGCCGGCACAGCACGGCCTTCGCCGACCCCGGCGGATAGTAGAGCCCGGCGTGCACCACACCGCTGTTGCGGCCGGTCTGGTGCGCGGCAAGGCGGTCCTCCTTCTCGAAGAGGGTCACCGCGGCGTCGGGCCACCGGAGCAGGCATTCACGGGCCACCGCGACTCCGAGGATGCCGCCACCGATCACTGCGACACGTGGGCCCATCGGTCACCCTCTCAGTGGTGCGTCGGCTCGGCGCGGCGCGTGACGGTGTGGCTCGACATTCGCAGCGGTCGTGCGGGCGCGTCAAGGTCGGTGTGAGGTGCGCATCGGGCGTGATAATGGGTTTGCATGTTTCTGCATAACCATGCATGATCGCGGTATGACTTCCGTCGCGGTCGCCGGTGCCAGTGGCTACGCCGGAGGAGAGATCCTCCGCTTGCTTCTGGGCCACCCGGCCTACGCCGACGGCCGTCTGCGCATCGGCGCGCTCACCGCCGCGTCCAGCGCCGGCACACCACTGACCGAACATCATCCGCATCTTCTCCCACTGTCGGATCGGATGTTGGAGCCCACCGAGGTGGACGTGCTCTCGGGGCACGATGTCGTGTTCCTGGCTCTGCCGCACGGCCATTCGGCCGCCCTGGGTGAGCAACTGGGTCCCGACACGCTGATCGTCGACTGCGGCGCCGACTTCCGTCTGACCGACGCCGGTGACTGGGAGCGGTTCTACGGATCCGAGCACGCGGGAACCTGGCCCTACGGGCTTCCCGAACTTCCCGGTGGGCGCGATCGCCTGCGCGGGACCAAGCGTGTCGCGGTGCCCGGCTGCTATCCCACCGCCGCGCTGCTCGCGCTGTGGCCTGCGCTGGCCGAGGGGCTCATCGAGCCCGCGGTCACCGTCGTCGCGGTCAGCGGCACCTCCGGTGCGGGACGCGCCGCCAAGGTGGACCTGCTCGGCGCCGAGGTCCTCGGATCGGCGCGGGCGTACAACATCGGTGGCAAGCACCGGCACACGCCCGAGATCGCCCAGGGGCTGCGCAGCGTCACCGACTCCGAGGTGACGGTCTCCTTCACCCCGGTGCTGATTCCGACCTCGCGGGGCATCCTGGCCACCTGTACGGCACGTACCGGAGCTCCGTTGTCGGAACTGCGCGCCGCCTACGAAAAGGCCTACACGGCAGAACCGTTCGTCTATCTGCTGCCCGACGGTCAGCTGCCCAGGACGGGGTCGGTCATCGGCAGCAACGCGGCGCAACTGGCCATCGCGGTCGACGAGGACGCGTCGACGTTCGTCGCCATCGCCGCCATCGACAACCTTGCCAAGGGGACGGGAGGAGCAGCGGTGCAGTCGATGAACCTCGCGCTGGGCTGGCCGGAGACGGAGGGTCTCTCGACGGTGGGGGTCGCGCCGTGACCCGTCTCCTGCGCACCCAGGGCGTCACCGCGCCCGCGGGCTTCCGGGCCACCGGGATCGCCGCCGGCATCAAGGCTTCCGGGGCGCTCGATCTCGCGCTGGTGGTCAACGAAGGTCCCGACCACGGCGCCGCGGGCGTCTTCACGCGCAACAAGGTCAAAGCGGCACCGGTGCTGTGGTCCCAGCAGGTGCTGACCACCGGCCGGTTGCGGGCGGTCGTCCTGAACTCCGGCGGCGCCAACGCGTGCACCGGGCCTGGCGGGTTCCAGGACACGCACGCGACCGCCGAAGCCGTCGCCGAGGCGATGTCGGGCTGGGGCACCGAGACCGGAGCGATCGAGGTGGCCGTCTGCTCGACAGGTCTCATCGGCGACAGGCTCCCGATGGACAAGGTCCTCACCGGGGTGAAGGAGATCGTGCAGGAGATGGCCGGCGGCCTCAGCGGGGGTGAAGAGGCCGCGCGCGCCATCATGACCACCGACACCGTGCCCAAACAGGTCGCGTTGCATCACGACGACAACTGGACGGTCGGCGGAATGGCCAAGGGCGCCGGGATGCTGGCGCCGTCCCTGGCCACCATGCTGAGCGTGCTGACCACCGACGCGGTCGCGAGCCCGGAGGCGCTGCAGGCGGCACTGAGGAAGGCGACGTCGCGCACGTTCGACCGGCTCGATGTCGACGGCAGCTGCTCCACCAACGACACCGTGTTGCTGCTGGCCTCCGGCGCGAGCGAGATCACCCCGAGCCAACAGGAACTCGACGACGCGGTGCTGCGGGTGTGCGACGACCTGTGCGCGCAATTGCAGGCCGATGCCGAAGGCGTCACCAAGCGGATCACCGTCACCGTCACCGGCGCCGCCGGGGAGGACGACGCGCTGACGGCGGCGCGGGTGATCGCCCGGGACAGCCTGGTCAAGACGGCGCTTTTCGGTTCCGACCCGAACTGGGGCCGGGTCCTCGCCGCGGTCGGGATGGCCCCGGTGGAACTGGACGCCGAACGGATCACGGTGTCCTTCAACGGGTCTCCGGTGTGTATCGACAGCGTCGGCGCCCCCGGGGCCCGTGAGGTCGACCTCACGGGGGAGGACATCGCCGTCGTCGTGGATCTCGGTGTGGGCTCCGGCTCGGCGTCCATCCGCACGACAGACCTGTCCCACGCCTACGTCGAAGAGAACTCGGCCTACAGCTCATGAGTGCAAGCACCGCCGAGAAGGCGCAGATCCTCGCCGACGCGCTGCCGTGGCTGACCGCGCTGAACGGCAAGATCGTGGTGGTCAAGTACGGCGGCAACGCGATGACCGACGACCGGCTCAAGGCGGCGTTCGCGGCCGACATGGTCTTCCTGCGCAACTGCGGCATCCATCCGGTCGTCGTGCACGGCGGCGGCCCCCAGATCTCGGCCATGCTCAAGAAGCTGGGCCTCGCAGGGGAATTCAAGGGCGGGTTCCGGGTCACCACCCCCGAGGTGCTCGAGGTCGCGCGCATGGTGCTGTTCGGTCAGGTCGGCCGGGAACTGGTGAATCTCATCAACGCCTACGGCCCGTACGCCGTCGGGATCACCGGTGAGGATGCCCACCTGTTCACCGCCGTGCGACGCACGGTGATGGTCGACGGGGTGGCGACCGACATCGGTCTCGTGGGTGACGTCCACAGGGTGAACACCGCTGCGGTGCTCGATCTGATCGCCGCGGGCCGGATCCCGGTCGTGTCGACCATCGCTCCCGATTCCGCCGGCGTCGTCCACAACATCAACGCCGACACCGCCGCGGCGGCGCTCGCCGGGGCACTCGGCGCCGAGAAGCTGCTGATGCTGACCGACGTCGAAGGCCTCTACACCCGGTGGCCGGACCGCGATTCGCTGGTCAGCCAGATCAATTCGGCCGACCTGACCGATCTGCTCCCGACGCTCGAGGAGGGCATGGTGCCCAAGATCGAGGCCTGCCTGCGTGCGATCGACGCAGGGGTGCCGAGCGCCCACGTCATCGACGGCCGGGTCGAGCACTGTGTGCTCGTCGAACTGTTCACCGACGAAGGCGCCGGTACGAAGGTGGTGAGCTCATGACCGAGCTGTTGAACCGCTGGTCTGCGGTGATGATGAACAATTACGGCACACCGCCGTTGGCGCTCGCCAGCGGTCAGGGCGCCGTCGTCACCGACGTCGACGGCAAGTCCTACATCGACCTGCTCGGCGGGATCGCCGTCAACGTGCTCGGCCACCGCCACCCCGCGGTGATCGAGGCGGTCAACCGTCAGATGAACACACTCGGGCACACCTCCAACCTGTACGCCACCGAACCGGGTGTCGCGTTGGCCGAGGAACTCGTCGGGCTGCTGGGGGCGCCCGCGAAGGTCTTCTTCTGCAACTCGGGCACCGAGGCGAACGAGGTGGCCTTCAAGATCACCCGCCTCACCGGCCGGACGAAAATCGTTGCCGCACAGAACGCCTTCCACGGCCGGACCATGGGATCCCTGGCGCTGACCGGGCAGCCGTCCAAGCAGGCGCCGTTCGAGCCACTGCCGGGGGATGTCACCCACGTGCCCTACGGCGATGTGGACGCACTACGTGACGCGGTCGGTGGCGACACCGCGGCGGTCTTCCTGGAGCCCATCATGGGGGAGGGCGGCGTCGTCGTACCTCCGCCCGGGTATCTGGTCGCCGCCCGCGAGTTCACCGCGCAGCACGGCGCTCTGCTCGTCGTCGACGAGGTCCAGACCGGGGTCGGCCGCACCGGCGCCTTCTTCGCACACCAGCACGACGGCATCACCCCCGACATCGTCACCCTCGCCAAAGGGCTGGGCGGCGGGCTTCCGATCGGCGCGTGCCTGGCGGTCGGCGACACCGCCGACCTATTGACACCCGGTCTGCACGGCAGCACGTTCGGCGGCAACCCGGTCTGCACGGCGGCGGCCTTGGCGGTCCTCAAGGTCCTCAGCGACGAGGGTCTGATCGAGCGCGCCGAGGTGCTCGGCAAGACCATCAGCCACGGTGTGGAGTCGCTGAACCATCCGCTGGTCGACCATGTCAGGGGCCGGGGACTGCTGCGCGGGATCGTGCTCACCTCCGGGGCGGCCAAACCCGTCGAGACCCTTGCGCGCGACGCGGGATTCCTGGTCAACGCGGCCGCTCCCGACGTCGTCCGCCTCGCACCGCCGCTGGTGATCACCGAGGCGGAGGTCGAGTCCTTCCTCGCGGCGCTGCCGCAGATCCTTGACCACGCGACACAGGAGAACGCCGGATGACCCGCCACTTCCTTCGCGACGACGACTTCTCTCCAGAGGAGCAGGCCGAGGTGCTCGCGCTGGCGGCCGCGCTGAAGAAGGACCGCTTCAGCAGGCGCCCCCTCGACGGGCCGCGCGGCGTCGCCGTCATCTTCGAGAAGAACTCGACCCGGACCCGCTTCTCGTTCGAGATGGGCATCGCCGAGCTCGGTGGGCACGCGGTGGTGGTCGACGGCCGCAGCACCCAGCTGGGCCGCGAGGAGACATTGGAGGACACCGGTCAGGTCCTGTCCCGCTATGTGGATGCGATCGTCTGGCGCACCTTCGCCCAGGAGCGGCTGACCGCGATGGCCTCGGGGTCGACGGTGCCGATCATCAACGCCCTGTCCGACGAGTTCCACCCGTGCCAGGTCCTGGCCGATCTGCAGACCCTGGCCGAACGCAAGGGATCGCTGAAAGGGTTGCGGCTGACCTACTTCGGCGACGGGGCCAACAACATGGCGCACTCGCTGATGCTCGGCGGCGTCACCGCCGGCATCGACGTGACCATCGCCGCGCCGCGCGGGTTCGCCCCGCATCCGATGTTCATCGCGGCAGCCGAGACCAGGGCGCACCAGACAGGTGCCACGGTGACGCTGACCGATGATCCGGTGCGGGCCGCCGCCGGCGCCGATGTCCTGGTGACCGACACGTGGACCTCGATGGGTCAGGAGAACGACGGCCTGGACCGGGTACGCCCCTTCCGCCCGTTCCAGGTGAACGCCGAGATGCTCGGCCACGCCGATTCCGAAGCGATTGTGCTGCACTGCCTTCCGGCCCACCGCGGTCACGAGATCACCGACGAGGTCATCGACGGCCCGCAGAGTGCGGTGTGGGACGAGGCCGAGAACCGGCTGCATGCCCAGAAGGCGCTGCTGGTGTGGCTGCTGGAGCGCGCGTGACTCCGCGAGCGGGAGTCGAGCGATGACAGCCGCCACCACCCGCGCAGGACGGCAGGCCCGCATCGTGGCCCTGCTGTCGGCGCAGTCGGTCCACAGTCAGACCGAGCTGGCCACCCTGCTGGCCGGCGAAGGAATCGATGTCACGCAGGCCACGCTCTCGCGCGACCTCGAAGAACTCGGCGCGGTCAAGCTGCGTGGCGCCGACGGCGGTGTGGGTGTGTACATCGTGCCCGAGGACGGCAGCCCGGTGCGCGGCGTGACCGGCGGCACCGAGCGGGTGTCGCGGATGCTCGGCGACCTCCTCGTGTCCACGGACGCGAGCGCCAATCTCGCGGTGCTCCGAACCCCGCCCGGCGCAGCGCACTACCTGGCCAGCGCCATCGACCGGGCGGCGTTGCCCTACGTGGTCGGCACCGTGGCCGGCGACGACACCATCCTGGTGATCGCGCGCGAACCGATGACCGGCGCCGAACTGGCCGTGACCATCGAGAACCTCTCCAAGACCTGAAGACCCGAAGTCGTACCACAAGAAGGAGTTCCCACATGTCCGAGCGCGTCATCCTCGCCTATTCCGGCGGCCTGGATACCTCCGTGGCCATCAGCTGGATCGGCAAGGAGACCGGCCGCGAGGTGGTGGCCGTGGCCATCGACCTCGGACAGGGCGGCGAGGACATGGAGGTGGTGCGGCAGCGTGCCCTCGACTGCGGCGCCGTCGAGGCGGTCGTGGTCGACGCCCGCGACGAGTTCGCCGAGCAGTACTGCCTGCCCACGATCAAGTCCAACGCGCTCTACATGGACCGCTACCCGCTGGTGTCGGCGATCAGCCGGCCGCTCATCGTCAAACATCTCGTGACCGCCGCACGCGAACACGGCGGCGGCATCGTCGCGCACGGATGCACCGGCAAGGGCAACGACCAGGTCCGCTTCGAGGTCGGATTCGCGTCCTTGGCGCCCGATCTGGAGGTTCTCGCGCCGGTCCGCGACTACGCGTGGACCCGGGAGAAGGCCATCGCGTTCGCCGAGGAGAACGCGATCCCGATCAACGTCACGAAGCGCTCGCCGTTCTCCATCGACCAGAACGTCTGGGGCCGTGCCGTGGAAACGGGCTTCCTGGAGCATCTCTGGAACGCCCCGACCAAGGACGTCTACGACTACACCGAGGACCCGACGGTCAACTGGAGCACCCCCGACGAGGTGATCGTCGGCTTCGAGAAGGGCGTACCGGTCTCGATCGACGGCAGGCCCGTGACGGTGCTGCAGGCCATCGAGGAACTCAACCGGCGTGCCGGCGCGCAGGGCGTGGGACGGCTCGACGTGGTCGAGGACCGGCTGGTCGGCATCAAGAGCCGCGAGATCTACGAGGCCCCGGGCGCCATGGTGCTCATCACCGCCCACACCGAACTCGAACACGTCACGCTGGAGCGTGAACTCGGCCGCTTCAAGCGGGGGACCGATCAGAAGTGGGGCGAGCTGGTCTATGACGGACTCTGGTACTCGCCGCTCAAGCGCGCGCTGGAGTCGTTCGTGGAGCACACCCAGGAGCACGTCACCGGCGAGATCCGCCTGGTGCTGCACGGCGGCCACATCGCGGTCAACGGCCGTCGCAGTGCCGAATCCCTCTACGACTTCAACCTCGCGACCTACGACGAGGGCGACACCTTCGACCAGTCCAGCGCCAAGGGCTTCGTCCACGTGCACGGCCTGTCCTCGAAGATCGCCGCGAAGCGGGACCTGGGTTCGTGACCCCACTCTTCCGCGAGCGTGCGCGTCTGCAGGCGACGCGCCGCTGCCAGACCGGAGTTCACGCACGCTCGCGGAAGGATTTCCCATGAGCACCAACGAGGGGTCCCTGTGGGGCGGCCGGTTCAGCGACGGACCCTCCGAAGCCCTTGCTGCGCTGAGCAAGTCGACACATTTCGACTGGGTGCTCGCCCCTTACGACGTGGCGGCGTCCAGAGCGCACGCCCGCGTCCTGTTCCGCGCCGGACTGCTCACCGAAGAGCAGCGCGACGGCCTGCTCGCCGGGCTCGACAGCCTCGGCTCCGATGTCGCCGACGGCACCTTCGGGCCGCTGGTGACCGACGAGGACGTCCACGGCGCGCTCGAACGCGGGTTGATCGACCGGGTCGGTGCCGAGCTGGGCGGCCGCCTGCGCGCGGGGCGCTCCCGCAACGATCAGGTGGCCACGCTCTTCCGGCTGTGGCTGCGCGACGCGATCCGCCGAGTCGCCGACGGTGCCCTCGAGGTGGTGTCGGCGCTGGCGACCCAGGCCGCAGCGCACCCCACCGCGATCATGCCGGGCAAGACCCATCTGCAATCCGCGCAGCCGGTGCTGCTGGCCCACCATCTGCTCGCACACGCACACCCGCTCCTGCGCGACGTGGACCGGCTGGCCGACTTCGACACGCGGGCGGCGGTGTCGCCGTACGGGTCCGGGGCCCTGGCCGGGTCGTCGCTGGGGCTGGATCCCGACGCGATCGCCGAGGAGCTCGGTTTCCATGCTGCGGCGGACAATTCGATCGACGCCACCGCATCGCGCGATTTCGCGGCCGAGGCGGCGTTCGTCTTCAGCATGATCGGGGTCGACCTGTCCCGCCTCGCCGAAGACCTGATCCTGTGGAGCACCACCGAGTTCGGCTACGTGACGCTGCACGACGCCTGGTCGACCGGAAGCTCGATCATGCCGCAGAAGAAGAACCCCGACATCGCCGAGCTCGCGCGTGGCAAGTCGGGCCGGCTGATCGGAAACCTCACCGGTCTACTGGCCACGTTGAAGGCACAGCCGTTGGCCTACAACCGGGATCTGCAGGAGGACAAGGAACCGGTGTTCGATTCGGTGGCCCAGCTCGAACTGCTGCTGCCGGCGATGGCGGGCCTGGTGTCGACCCTGCGGTTCGACGTCGACCGGATGGCCGAACTGGCTCCGCTGGGGTACACCTTGGCCACTGACGTCGCCGAGTGGCTGGTCCGGCGCGGCGTGCCGTTCCGGGTGGCGCACGAGGCCGCCGGTGCGGCGGTGCGCGCGGCCGAGGCACGCGGGGTGGGGCTCGAAGATCTGGAGGACGCCGAGTTGTCCGGCATCCACCCCGACCTGACCCCCGAGGTGCGCGAGGTTCTCACCGTCGACGGGTCGGTGAATTCGCGTGATGCCCGCGGTGGCACAGCGCCGGTGCAGGTGGCCAGACAGCTCGGGGTGGTGCGGGACCGCGCCGACCGGCTGCGCCTGCGACTGCGCGCCTAACCCTCGAGGCGTTCGGAAAGCTCCATCCAGCGCGACTCCTGCTCGGCCACCTGGCTTTCCAGGTCTCGCAACTCGCCGCTCAGGCGGCCCAGGCCGACGTGGTCGGACTGGTCGTGAGCAGCCAGCTCCTCGTGTTTGGCGGCGATGCGCTCCGCGAGCTTGGCCAGCGACCGGTCGACGGACGCGATCTCCTTCTCCAGAGTGCGCAGCTCGGCGCCTGACATCCCCTCGGCGACAACCGGTTTCGCCGCAGGGGTGGCCACGCCGGACCCCTTGTCCGCCCGCTTCAGGTACTCCTCGACCCCACCGGGCAGGTGTCGCAGACGACTGTCGAGGATGGCGTACTGCTGATCGGTGATGCGCTCGAGCAGGTAGCGGTCGTGGGACACCACGATCAGCGTGCCCGGCCAGGAGTCCAGCAGATCCTCGGTCGCGGTGAGCATGTCGGTGTCGACGTCATTGGTCGGCTCGTCGAGCACCAGCACGTTGGGTTCGGAGAGCAGCACGAGCATCAGCTGCAGCCGGCGCCGCTGCCCGCCGGACAGTTCTCCCACGCGGGCGGACAGGTGTTCGCGACCGAAGCCCAGTCGCTCGAGCAGTTGTGCGGGCGTCACGTCCTTGCCGTCGATCTGATAGCTGGTCTGCAGACGTCCCAGCACTTCGCGCACCATGTCGCCGGCGAGCGGGTCGAGCTCGCGCGACTCCTGGTCCAAGACGGCCAGTTGCACTGTCTTGCCGCGTTTCACCCGCCCGGCGGTGGGTGTGACCGTCCCGGCGATCAGACCCAGCAGGGTGGACTTGCCCGCGCCGTTGGCGCCGAGGACCCCGGTCCGTTCGCCCGGAGCGATGCGCCATTCGACATCGCGCAGCACGTCGCGGTCGCCGTAGGTGACCGACACGTCCAGAAGATCGATGACGTCCTTGCCCAGCCGCGCCATGGCCGCCCGCGACAACTCGACGCTGTTACGCAGCGGCGGGACGTCGGAGATGAGCGCGTTGGCCGCGTCGATCCTGAACTTGGGCTTGGACGTCCGCGCCGGCGGCCCGCGGCGCAGCCACGCCAGCTCCTTGCGCATCAGGTTCTGTCGTTTGGCCTCGACGGCCGCGGCCTGGCGGTCGCGCTCCACCCGCTGCAGGATGTACGCGGCGTAGCCGCCTTCGAACGGTTCGACGATGCTGCCCCGGCCCTGGGCGCCCTGCGGGTGCACCTCCCACGTCATGGTGGCGACCTCGTCGAGGAACCAGCGATCGTGGGTGACCACCAGCAGCCCGCCCGACCCGCGCGCCCAACGTTGCCTCACGTGTTCGGCCAGCCAGGTGATGCCCTGGATGTCGAGGTGGTTGGTGGGCTCGTCGAGCGCGATCACGTCCCAGTCGTCGATCAGCAGTGCGGCCAGCTGGACCCGTCGGCGCTGCCCGCCGGACAGCGTGCCGATCAGGGCGTCGAACCCGATGTCGGCGACGAGGCCACCGATCACGTCCCGGGTGCGGGCATCGCCGGCCCACTCGTGGTCGGCCCGGTCGCCCACCAGCGACCACCCGACGGTGCGTTCCGGATCCAGCGTGTCGGTCTGGTCCAAGGCGCCGACCCGGAGCCCACCGCGTCGGGTCACCCGTCCGGCGTGCGGTGCGATGCGGCCGGTGAGCAGGCCGAGCAGGGTCGACTTGCCGTCACCGTTGCGCCCGACGATGCCGATGCGGTCACCCTCGCTCACGCCGACGGTCAGCGAATCGAACACCACTCCGGTGGGGTACTCCAGGTGGAGGTTCTCGCCCCCGAGCAGGTGTGCCATCGTCAGCCGACCTTAGTGGGCGCGCCGTGATTACCAGAAACCGCCGATTGCGCCTGTGCGATCATGACCACGCGGGGCAGTCGGGGGAACGAACAGGCACAACGCGTGATAGGGGAGTGACTCGGTGGTGGACCTCTCGGCGATCACCAGACCCGTGGGGCGGCTGGTCGCCACCGCCCAGAACGGTCTGGAGGTTCTGCGCTACGGCGGACTGGAGACCGGCGCCGTGCCGTCACCGTTCCAGATCATCGAGAGCGTCCCGATGTACCGGCTCCGGCGCTACTTCCCGCCCGACACGCGGCCCGGCGCGAGGCCGGCGGGCCCGCCGGTGCTGATGGTGCATCCGATGATGATGTCGGCCGACATGTGGGACGTCACCCGCGACGAAGGGGCGGTCGGCATCCTGCACAAGGCCGGCGTCGATCCCTGGGTCATCGACTTCGGTTCGCCCGACAAGGTCGAGGGCGGCATGCAGCGCAACCTCGCCGATCACGTGGTGGCGCTCAGCGAAGCCATCGACACCGTCAAGTCCGTCACGGGCCGCGACGTCCACCTGGCCGGTTATTCGCAGGGCGGCATGTTCGCCTACCAGGCCGCGGCCTACCGCAGGTCGAAGGACCTCGCCAGCATCGTGGGCTTCGGTTCACCGGTGGACACGCTGGCGGCACTGCCGATGAACCTGCCCGCCAGCCTGGCTCCCGCGGCGGCCGACTTCATGGCCGACCATGTGTTCAGCCGCATCGACATCCCGGGGTGGCTGGCGCGCACGGGCTTTCAGATGCTCGACCCGATCAAGACCGCGCAGTCGCGCGTCGACTTCCTCCGCCAACTCCACGACCGCGAGGCGTTGCTGCCCCGCGAGCAGCAGCGGCGGTTCCTGGCCTCCGAGGGCTGGATCGCGTGGTCCGGACCGGCGATCTCCGAACTGCTCAAGCAGTTCATCGCGCACAACCGCATGATGACCGGCGGCTTCTCCATTCACGGCGACCTGGTCACCCTGTCGGACATCGACTGCCCGGTGCTGGCGGTCATCGGCGAGGTGGACGACATCGGTCAACCGGCCTCGGTGCGCGGCATCAAGCGCGCCGCACCCCAGGCCGATGTCTACGAGTTCCTCATTCGCGCAGGACATTTCGGCCTCGTGGTCGGCTCCAAGGCGGCGACGCAGACCTGGCCGACGGTGGCCGAGTGGGTGCGCTGGCTCGACGGCGGGGGAGACATGCCCGAGGGCGTGACGCCGATGGCCCTGCAGCCCGCCGAGCCGACCGAGAGCGGCGTCACCCTGGCCTCACGGCTGGCCCACAGCACCGCGGCCGCGACCGAGATGGCGCTGACCCTGGCGAAGTCCGCCGCCGACGCGTTCGTCGCCGCCAACAGATCGGCCCGCACGTTGGCCGTCGAGACGGCCCGCACCCTGCCACGCCTGGCGCGACTGGGTCAGGTCAACGACCACACCCGGATCTCGCTGGGGCGCATCATGTCCGAGCAGGCGCGGGATCTCCCGCACGGTGAGGCGCTGCTCTTCGACGGGCGGGTGCACACCTACGAGGCCGTCGACCGCCGCATCAACAACGTGGTGCGGGGCCTCATCGAGGTCGGCGTGCGCCAGGGTGCCCGCGTCGGCCTGCTGATGGAGACCCGCCCCAGCGCGCTGGTGGCCATCGCGGCACTGTCCCGGCTCGGGGCGGTGGCGGTCCTGATGCCGCCGGACGCGGACCTGGCCGAGGCCGCCCGGCTGGGTGGCGTCACCGAGATCATCGCCGACCCCAGCAGCCTCGACGCCGCGCGCGCTCTGGACACCCGCGTGCTGGTGCTCGGCGGCGGTGAGTCCCGCGATCTGCACCTCCCGCAGGACGCCGACGTGATCGACATGGAGAAGATCGACCCGGACCTCGTCGCGCTGCCGGGTTGGTACCGGCCCAACCCGGGCCTGGCCCGCGATCTCGCGTTCATCGGGTTCAGCACGATCAGCGGGGAACTGGTCGCCCGCCAGATCACGAATTACCGGTGGGCACTGTCGGCGTTCGGCACGGCCTCGGCGGCCAACCTGAGCCGCAACGACACCGTGTACTGCCTGACGCCACTGCACCACCAGTCGGGTCTGCTCGTCAGCCTCGGCGGCGCCGTCGTCGGAGGCGCTCGCATCGCGCTGTCGCGCGGACTGCGCCCGGACCGCTTCGTGCAGGAGATCCGGCAGTACGGCGTCACCGTCGTCTCCTACACGTGGGCGATGCTGCGCGAGGTCATCGACGATCCGGCCTTCTCCCTCAACGGCAGCCACCCGGTGCGGTTGTTCATCGGCTCGGGGATGCCCGCCGGTCTGTGGGAGCGCGTCATCGACGTCTTCGAACCGGCGCACGTCGTCGAGTTCTTCGCCACCACCGACGGACAGGCCGTCCTCGCCAACGTCAAGGGCGCCAAGATCGGCAGCAAGGGCAGACCCCTGCCCGGCGGCGGCGAGATAGCGCTGGCCGCTTACGACCCCGAGGACAACCTGATCCTGGAAGACGACCGCGGCTTCGTCCGCCGTGCCGACATCGGCGAGGTCGGGGTGCTGCTCGCCCATCCGCGCGGCCCGGTCGACCCGCTGGCGTCGGTCAAGCGAGGCGTGTTCGCGCCTGCGGACACGTGGGTGTCCACCGAGTACCTTTTCCGGCGCGACGAGGACGGCGACTACTGGCTGGTGGACAACCGCGACGCCGTCATCCACACGCCCCGCGGGGTCGTGTTCGCCGCAACGGTCAACGACGCCGTGGGCCGGCTCGGCGCCGTCGACATGGCCGTCACCTACGGGGTGCGCGCCGGCGGACAGACCGTGGCGGTCACGGCGCTGGCGTTGCGGCCGGGCGGCAGCGTTCCGTCCGCGGACCTGTCGGAGGCACTGGCCGATCTCCCGGTCGGCCATGCGCCCGACATCGTGCACGTGGTCCCCGACATGACGCTGACCGCAACCTTCCGTCCGTTGGCCGGTCCGCTGCAGAAAAAAGGCGTGCCGAAAGCCTCGCGTAACGCGTGGTATCTCGACCCCGATACCCATCGGTACAAGCGGTTGACCGTTGCCGTGCGCAGCGAGATCGTGGGCGATCAGCAGTGATGCCCGCCTCGAGGCGCACTGTTAGGCTCGCGCTGGCGGCAGGTCGTCGCCTGGTCGGGTCGGCCGCGCCACATGCGCTGGAGGATGAGATGACGTCGCAGAGCACCAACGGTTCGCCGCTGTATCGCGTGGCCGCGGGAGCCCTGATGGGGGCCGCACTCGGCGTCGGACTGATCGTCGGCGTCGCACCGTCGGCATCCGCGCAACCCACGACGAAGGCCGAGGAGCCGCCCGCCCCGCGGATCAATCCCGACCAGATCCTGATGATGATCTCGCAGGAGTACCAGGTGGGCCGCGGTGGCGGCCAGGTCTCCAAGCTGATCGAGCAGGTGATGAACATGCGTCAGCGCGGTATCCGGCCGTCGATCGCCAACGCGCAGGCGCTGCAGGCCGGCCTCGACGCCAGGCCCAACCAGGGTCCGCTGATCGAGGCACTGCAGGGCACGCTGGCCTACCAGCGCAAGACGATGGCGCAGGCGTCCCAGCAGCAGCCCACCGGTGGCGGTGCGCCCCCGGTCGCGACGCCGGGCAGCCCGAATGCGGGGATGGGTCCGGCCTGGGGCCCGGGCAACCCGATGCAGCAGGACGGCGACACCATCTTCCCGATGCCCGGTCGCTGACCTGATGGCACTCGACGAAACGCTGCTCGCGATCCTCGTCTGTCCGCAGGACCGCGGACCCCTGCTGTTCGTCGATGGATCGCTGTACAACCCCCGCCTTCAGCGCAAGTACCGCATCGACGACGACATCCCGGTGTTGCTGGTCGACGAGGCCGTCGCGGTCGACGATGACGAGCATCGCCGTCTTGTCGCCGCAGCGGGTCAGTAGGTCAGATCGGGTAGGTCGCCCGTGAGGTACCGCTGAAGGTTCGGCCCCACGGTCTCGGCGATCTGCTCCACCGGCAACGACTTGAACGGCTCGAGCTCGAGGATGTAGCGCGCCATCACGATGCCGACGAGCTGAGACGCGACGAACTGCACCCGCACCCGTCCGGTGCCCGGCGGACTGTCGACGCGGCTGCCCACTTCGGCGACCACGATGTCCTGCAGGAACGAGCGGACCATCGACACGTCGGCGCTGCTGCCGCCCAGCATCGAGCGCAGCGTCGCGATGAATCCCTTGCCGAGCTCGGAATCCCAGATCGGGAGCAGCAGCGTGGGCAGGACATGCCCGATCCGGTCGACGGGCACCTCCCGCAGGGCGCCGATGATCGTCAGGGGGTCGATGGGTATGTGGATCGCCGCGGCGAACAGTTGGGTCTTGGTGCCGAAATAGTGATGCACCAGGGCGGGGTCGACCCCGGCGCCCGACGCGATCGATCGGATCGAGGTGTTGTCGATTCCGTTGCGCGCAAACAATTCTCGGGCTGAGGCGAGGATGCGATCGCGGGTGTCCGAAGGGCCGGGTGGTCGCCCCGGCCGCTTGCGGTCCGGTGTGGTCGTCACGGTGCCTAAGGTGTCCTTCGCCGTAGGGTTGCCGCGGCCAGGCCCAGCGCCAGCACCGCGAACCCGAGGGCGACCGCGATGTCGCGCACCGCGACCGAGGTGAGCTGCGGGTGCGCGCCGACCTCTCGGAGCGCCTCCAGAGCGTAGCTCGCGGGCATCACGTTGCTGATCCACTGCAGCCAGTCCGGCAGTTGGCCGCGCGGCACGATGATGCCGCAGAGCAGCAGCTGCGGGGCGATCACCAGCGGCATGAACTGGACGGCCTGGAACTCGGTACGCGCGAACGCACTGCAGAGCAGACCGAGCCCGACGCCGAGTACGGCGTTGATGATCGCGATGACGAACACCCAGACGGCGCTGCCGGCGGTGTCCAGGCCCAGCAGCCAGAACGACACCAGGCACGCGAGACTGGCCTGCGCGGCGGCGGCCACCGAGAACGCGGTGCCATAGGCGGCGAGCAGGTCGAACCGGCGCAGCGGCGTCGTCAGGATCCGTTCGAGCGTTCCGGACACCCGCTCGCGTTGCATCGTGATCGAGGTGATCAGGAACATCACGATCAGCGGGAACACGCCCAGCATGATCAGGCAGGCGTTGTCGAACGGGGACGCCGAGCCGGCCGGAGGTGTGGGAACGTCCCTGAACATGAAGTAGAGCAGGACGATGATCAGGCTCGGCGCCACCAGGATCATGGCCACACTGCGATGGTCGCCCCGCAGCTGTCGAAGAATGCGGCCCGTGGTGGCGGCGTACGGACGGACGGCGGAGGGTGTCAGGCCGGCCCGGCTCCGATGCCGTGCGTGATGACCGACAGAAATGCTTCCTCCAGAGACTGACATCCCGTGTCCTTTCGCAGGCGGGTCGGAGTGGTGTGGGCGAGGATCCGTCCGTCTCGCATGAGCAACAGGTCGTCGCAATGATCGGCTTCGTCCATGACGTGCGAGGACACCAGCAGCGTCGTGCCGGCGCGGGCGAGCCGGGCGAAGCGCTCCCACAGATCGGCCCGCAGCACCGGATCGAGTCCGACGGTCGGTTCGTCGAGGATCAGCAGATCGGGGTGCGCGACCAGCGCGCACGCCAACGAGACGCGGGCGCGTTGCCCACCGGAGAGGTTGTGCGCCAGTGCCTTCCGATGGTCATCCAGCCCGACTGCGGATACGGCCTCGTCGGCGGCGGTGTCGGGGACACCGTAGAGCGCGGCGAAGTAGCGAACGTTGTCGAGCACCCGCAGGTCGGCGTAGACCGTGGCGTCCTGCGTGACGTAGCCGACGCGCCGGCGGAGCGCGGGGGAGCCGGCGGGATGGCCCAGCACGGTCACCGACCCGGCCGACAGGATCTGGGTACCGACGATGCTGCGCATCAGGGTGGTCTTGCCGCAGCCCGACGGCCCGAGGAGTCCGGTGATGCAGCCCCGCGCCACCCGCGCGTCGACACCGTCCAGAGCGACCCGTGGGCCGCGTCGGACCTGCAGAGTGTTGACTTCGACCGCCGGTGGTCGGGACTGCGCCTGTAATTCATCAACAGATGAACTCATCATGCGATGAATATTGCTCGCAGCGGCGAGCCGTGTCAACCGCATCCGTAGGATGTCGACGGTGGAAGAGTCGCCGCGCCGGATCCGGGAGGAATCAAATCCGGGACAGCTCCCGGCGTGCGCAGTTGAGGCGACTGCCGCCGCGTTCGGACTTCGGCATGTCGGCTGAGCTTCTCCGCGTCGACCCGCTCAGCGCCGCCCGCCTGCTTCTCGGTGCGCAGCTCGCAGGCCGAGGCGTGACCGCGACCATCGTGGAGGTGGAGGCCTACGGAGGTCCGGCGGACGGCCCGTGGCCGGATGCCTCCGCCCACTCGTTCCGCGGGCCCGGTCTGCGCAACTCCGTGATGTTCGGTCCGCCCGGCAGGCTGTACACCTACCGCAGCCACGGCATCCATGTCTGCGCCAACGTCGCCTGCGCCGACGACGGGGTGGCGGCAGCGGTATTGCTGCGGGCCGCGGTGATCGAGACCGGCCTCGAGACGGCGTGGGCCCGGCGCGGCGTCACCGTCGCCGAACCCGCCCTGGCGCGCGGTCCCGGCAACCTGTGCTCGGCGCTCGGCATCACCATGGACGACAACGGCACCGACCTCTTCGACCCGTCCGCTCCCCTCGGGCTCACGCTGAACGACCTCCGGGTCGGCGACACCGGCCCACGGGTCGGCGTGAGCAAGGCCGCGGACCGGCCCTGGCGGATGTGGCTGCCCGGATACCGCGAGGTGTCGGCCTACCGGCGCAGCCCGCGGGCACCGGCTCCGGGAGACAGCGACTAGTACGGAAAGATCGAGCCATGGGCATGTCGATCCTGGATGAATTGGAATGGCGTGGGCTGATCGCACAGTCCACCGACCGCGATGCGCTCTCCGACGCGCTGGCCGAAGGGCCGGTGACCATATATTCGGGATTCGATCCGACCGCGCCGAGCCTGCACGCCGGCCATCTCATTCCCTTGTTGACGTTGCGCCGGTTCCAACAGGCCGGGCATCGACCGATCGTGCTCGCCGGCGGCGCCACCGGGATGATCGGAGACCCGCGCGAGGTGGGGGAGCGCACGCTGAACACCGCCGACACCGTGGCGGACTGGGCAGGCCGGATCCGCGGACAGCTCGAGCGCTTCGTCGAGTTCGACGATTCACCGACCGGGGCCGTCGTCGCCAACAACCTGACGTGGACCAGCCAGATGTCGGCGATCGAGTTCCTCCGTGACGTCGGTAAGTACTTCTCGGTGAATGTGATGTTGGACCGGGACACGGTGCGCCGCCGGTTGGAGGGAGAGGGCATCTCCTACACCGAGTTCAGCTACATGTTGTTGCAAGCCAACGACTTCGTGGAGTTGAACCGGCAATACGGCTGCACGCTGCAGATCGGCGGCTCCGATCAGTGGGGCAACATCATCGCCGGGGTGCGTCTGGTCCGGCAGAAGGCGGGCGCGACCGTGCACGCGCTCACCACGCCGCTGGTCACAGACTCCGAAGGAAAGAAGTTCGGCAAGTCCACCGGAGGCGGCAGCCTGTGGCTCGACCCGGAGATGACGAGCCCATACGCCTGGTACCAGTACTTCATCAACACCGCCGATGCGGATGTGATGCCGTATCTGCGGTGGTTCACGTTCCTGTCCGCTGAGGAACTGGCGGAGTTGGAGCAGGCGACGGCGGAACGGCCGCACGAACGCGCCGGCCAACGGCGGCTGGCCCGCGAACTCACCGACCTGGTCCACGGGGAGGCGGCGACCGCGGCGGTGGAGCACGCGAGCCAGGCCCTGTTCGGCCGGGGAGAGCTGTCCGGACTCGACGAGCCGACGCTGGCCGCGGCGCTCCGGGAAGCCTCAGTTGCCGAACTCAGGCCGGGCGGACCGGATTCCGTGACCGATCTTCTGGTCGCAAGCGGTCTGTCGGTGAGTAAGGGAGCGGCCAAGAGGACCGTCGCCGAGGGCGGCGCCTACGTCAACAACGTGAAGATCACCACAGACGAGTGGGTTCCGCAGCCGTCGGACTTCCTGCACGGCAAGTGGTTGGTGCTGCGGCGCGGGAAGCGGAACATCGCCGGCATCGAGCGTGTGGGCTGAGGAGTCGCAGTGAATGCTCTGGTCAGAAGTCGCTCCCGCGCCTCGGGAACAAACGACGGGGCCGCGCCGTTGGCGGTTGTACGAGTCGACGCATCTGTCGGTGCGCGCGCTGGATCCGGACCCAAAACCGCGATCTAGCAGGCCATTTGACTCAGAGTTATCCCTGGCGTAACTTATCGGAGTCGCCGCGACACGGGCCAAAAACCCGGAGAGCGCGGCGGCCTCCAGGAGGAAAGTCCGCTTCGGCGGGAGTCCTCAACTGTCCGCTCTAGAGACATCGGCTTTCAGCCGAGGGATCGTTGCGCGGTCAGGCTGGGCGTGTTGTTTGAGAACTCAATAGTGTGTTTGGTGGTTTTTGTTTGTTGTTTTTTTGTCGTGTCCGCATTTTCCCGTTTGGGGGCGCGATGTTTTTTT
>NZ_JACHVU010000016.1 GCF_014190915.1 Mycolicibacterium iranicum | reverse complement strand
CCGCCGGCGGGGAAACCAACATCGACGACCTCGCCTTCGCCTGCCCGGCCGATCACCGCCTCCTCGACACCACCGGCTGGACCACCGCCAAAAACCGCTCGAATCAGACCGAATGGATCCCCCCGCCCGACCTCGACTGGGGCCAACGCCGCACCAACAGCTACCACCACCCCGAGAGATACCTCCTCGACGGAGACGACGATCCGTGATCAGCGCGACGGTGTGAACGCGCGCAGGCGCAGGCTGTTGGTCACCACGAACACGGAGCTGAAAGCCATTGCTGCGCCGGCGATCATCGGGTTGAGCAACCCCGCCGCAGCCAACGGCAGCGCGGCGACGTTGTAGGCGAACGCCCAGAACAGATTGCTCTTGATCGTGCTCAACGTCTTGCGGGACAAGCGGATCGCATCGGGCACCGCGCGCAGGTCGTTGCTCACCAGCGTCAGATCGCTGGCCTCGATCGCCACATCGGTGCCGCTGCCCATCGCCAGGCCCAGGTCGGCCTGCGCGAGCGCTGCCGCGTCGTTGACGCCGTCGCCGACCATCGCGACGACCTTGCCCTCACCCTGCAGCCGTGTGACGGTGTCGACCTTGTCCTGCGGCAGGACGCCCGCCACCACCTGCTCGATGCCGACCTCGGCGGCGACCGCACGGGCCACCGCTTCGTTGTCGCCGGTCACCATGATCGGCGTCAGTCCGAGCCCCTTCAGCAGTGCAATCGCGTCGGCCGAGGTCGGTTTCACCGCGTCGGCCACCATCAACGCGCCGCGCGCCGTCCCGTCCCATGCGATCGCCACGGCGGTCCTGCCGTCGGACTCGGCACGCGCGATGGCCTGCGCCAGCTCGTCCGGAACCACGATGGACCGATCCGCCAGCAGCCGCACCCGCCCGAGCAGCACTGTGCGGTTCTCGATGCTGCCCTCGACCCCGAGGCCTCGCAGGTTCGTGAAGGCGCCGACGGCGGGCAACTCACCGAGCTTCTCCCGGGCCGCCGTCGTGATGGCCTGCGCGATCGGGTGTTCCGAGGAACTTTCGACGGCCCCGGCGAGCCGCAGGACCTCGTCCGGCTGTTCCCCGTCCACGGCGAACACGTCGACCAGCGTCATGCTCCCGGTCGTCACGGTGCCTGTCTTGTCGACGATGACGGTGTCCACGCCACGCGTCGACTCCAGCACCTCGGGGCCCTTGATCAAGATGCCGAGCTGGGCGCCGCGCCCGGTGCCGACCATCAGCGCCATCGGCGTCGCCAGGCCCAGCGCGCACGGGCACGCGATGATAAGCACGGCTACCGCCGCGGTGAACGCGGCAGACACTGAATAGCCGCTGCCGATCCAGAACCCCAGCGTGGCGACCGACAGCGCGATCACGATGGGGACGAAGACCCCCGAGATCCGGTCGGCCAGGCGTTGCGCCTGCGCCTTGCCGTTCTGGGCGTCCTCGACCAGGCGTGCCATCTGCGCCAGCTGGCTGTCGGCGCCCACGCGATCGGCCCGCACCACCAGGCGGCCGTCCACATTGACCGTCGCGCCGACAACCCGGTCGCCGGGTTGTACGTCGACGGGCACGGACTCGCCGGTGAGCATCGACGCGTCGACGGCCGACGCCCCCTCGACCACCTCACCGTCGGCGGCGATCTTCTCGCCCGGCCGCACCACGAATTCGTCGCCGATGCGCAGCTGGTCGATCGGAATGCGTTGTTCAGCGCCAGATCTGCGCACCGTGACCTCTTTGGCGCCCAGTTCCAGCAGCGCGCGCAACGCCGCGCCGGCCCGCCGCTTGGCTCGCGCCTCGAAGTACCGTCCGGCCAGGATGAACGTGGTGACGCCGGCCGCGGCCTCGAGGTAGATGTTGCCGCTGCCGTCGGTGCGGGCGATGGTCAGCGCGAACGCATGCGTCATGCCGGGCATACCCGCGGTACCCAAGAACAGTGCGTAGAGGGACCACCCGAACGCGGCCAGGGTGCCGACCGAGATCAGCGTGTCCATGGTCGCGGTGCCGTGCCGCAGATTGGTCCACGTGGCCTGGTGGAACGGCCAAGCGCCCCAGATGACGACCGGCGCCGCCAGCGTCAGCGACAGCCACTGCCAGTAGGTGAACTGCAGAGCGGGCGCCATCGCCAGGGCGATCACCGGTACCGACAGCGCCACACAGATCAGCAGACGCCGGCGCAGCGCCGCAGTCGGATCGTCGACCACCGCGGTGTCAGAGGCCCTCTCCGGCTCCGGGAGGGACGCCCGGTAGCCCGCCGACTCGACGGCCGTGACGAGCTGGTCGGGGGAGATGTCGCCGCCGAACTCGACCCGGGCCTTCTCCGTCGCGAAATTGACCGTCGCCACGACGCCGTCGAGCTTGTTGAGTTTCTTCTCGACCCGGGCCGCGCAGGACGCGCAGGTCATCCCGTCGATCGTGAGCTCGACGGTGTTCACTGCCCACTCCCGTGCAGCGGGTCCGAATGCGAAGTGGTCGCGGGGTGGGGCACGGCCACGTCGGGGTTGGGGCCGAAGGCCTTCCCCACCCACAGCGACGCCGCGAACACCACGACCAGCATGGCGAGGAATGCGGCGATCTTCACCGGAGCGGTCACGACGTTCACCCCGCCAGCGTGTAGCCGGCCTCTTCGACGGCGGCCCGGACGGCCTCACCGTCGACGGGGGAATCACTGGCGATGGTGACCGTGCCGTTCGAGACGTCGACGTCGACCTGGGTGACGCCCGGAATGTGGGTGAGCTCGGCACGCACCGAATTCGCGCAGCCGCCGCAGCTCATACCCTCGACGGAGATGGTGGTGGTGCTCATGGGGCTCCTTTCCCGTTCACTTGACTCATATGTACCATACCCCCCTAGGGTATTCAAGAAGTCCCGCACCCGATCAAAGGAGGAGAAGATGTTGTCGAAACGCAGTCTGGTGGCCGGAGCCGGCGCGGTGGGCGCCACCTTGTCGTTGCTGCTCTCCGGGTGCAGCGACGTCGGCACTGAGGCCGGCGAGCACGACCACGCGACCCATGAGCACGAGCCGACCTCTCAGCCCGCCGACGGGGCACAGGCCCACAACGAGGCCGACGTCACCTTCGCCCGCGAAATGGTTCCCCACCATGAGCAGGCCGTCGTGATGAGCGACATCATTCTCGGCAAGCAGGGCATCGACCCGCGGGTCACCCAACTCGCCACCGAGATCAAGAACGCTCAGGGGCCCGAGATCGCCACCATGAAGGGCTGGCTGACCCAGTGGGGCGCCTCCGCGCCCTCCGGACACGAGGGCCACGACATGGGCGGCGGGATGGGCGGCGACCCGTCGGCGCACGCCGCGATGGGCATGATGACCGAAGCGCAGCTCGAACAGCTCCGGCAGGCCCAGGGCGTCGACGCCGCCCGGCAGTTCCTCACCGGGATGATCGCCCACCATGAGGGTGCGGTGGACATGGCCCAGACGGAGGTCGACACCGGACAGGCCGAGGACGCCGTCACGCTGGCACGCCAGATCATCGAGACCCAGCAGCGCGAGATCGACACCATGAAGGGCATTCTCGGTTCGCTGTAGGTTCGGCCCATGCGGATCCTCGTGCAGCGCGTCACCTCAGCCCGCGTCACGGTCGCCGGCGACGTGGTCGGCCAGATCGCCCCGCAGACGCAGGGCCTGCTCGCGCTGGTCGGTGTCACCCACGACGACGACGCAGCCACGGCGCAGCGCCTGGCCGAAAAGCTGTGGGCGCTGCGGATTCTCGACGACGAGAAGTCGGCGAGCGACATCGCGGCGCCGATCCTGGTGGTCAGTCAGTTCACTCTGTACGGCAACACCACGAAGGGGCGGCGGCCCACCTGGAACGCCGCCGCTCCCGGTGTGGTCGCCGAACCGATCGTGGATGCTTTCGCCGCGGCCTTGCGGCGCCTCGGCGCGGACGTGCAGACCGGCGTCTTCGGCGCCGATATGCAGGTCGAACTCGTCAACGACGGTCCGGTGACCGTCCTGCTGGAGCTGTAGCGACACCGTCCACCGGCGGAGCAGCGGGTCCTACCACGGTCGTAGCACAAGATCGGACTTCGGCACGATGCCCCGGCCCGAGCGTCTTCGTAGCGTCGAGATATGACAGCGATCCACGCCCGCGCCGGAATCCTGGGCGCGCACAGACGAATTCGGTTCCCGTTCCTCGACTGGTTGTTCGACACCGCAGCAGCGGATGGACCTGGTCACCCGCCACCGCGGCGGCACGTCGATCCGCCGCGGCGACGCGAGGCCTTCATCGAGGACGCGGCGATGAAACGCGAGATGCGCCGGTTGTGAAGCTCACTGGGCCGTGGTGACCGGAATCCCCTCTGACGGCTGCACGATGACGAAGCCGTTGCCGTAGAACGACACCTGCATCGCCTCGCCCGAGCCGCGGCCGATCAGGGCGCCGGCCTTGAAGCTCGTCTTCAACTGCGTCTGCAGATTCGCCGACCACGCCACCACCGCATTGGTGTCGGCGAACGTCGGCGCCTCGGCGGCGTTGAGCACCACCGGTGGACCGTCGGTCGTGAGCGCCACCCAGCCGGTGCCGCGCAGCGTGGTGTTGAACAGGCCGCCGGCGACCATGCTCCCGCCCTTGACCCGCTCGATGTTCCAGTCGAGGCTCGACGAGAACGCCAGCACGTTCTTGCCGCTGATCGACAGGCCCGAGTTCGTGATGTTGAGCAGGTGGACGTCGTAGGCGCGGTCGGCGAGGAACACGTCGCCCTGCCCCTGGCAGCGCATCAGCGGGAGCCCTTCGCCGGTCAGCGCCTTTTTGAGGAACTTCGACGCCCCGCCGCCCTCGAAGGCGAAGTCCACGTTGCCCTGGTAGGCGACCATCGAACCCTGCCGCGCCATGAACGGTTCGCCGAGGCGCACGCGCAGCAGCTTGGTGTTCTGGTTGGCGATGGGCTTGGCTTCCTTCTCGCTGAAGCGCCCGTCCACGAGATCCCCACTGATGCCGGTGAATCCGTCGCCACCGCCGGCAACCGCCTGTGCCTGCTGCTGCCCCGGGCCCGCCTGCGCCTGCTGCTGGCCGCCGTGCGGCTGGCCCTGCTGCGGGCCGGGCGCGCCGCCGCCCAGCGGGGAGCGATGCACCTGGCCCTGCTGAGACACCTGGTCGGTCCACTGCTGCCCGTCATGCCAGCGGTAGTCGAAGCGCCCCTCGGGGTCGGGCTGCCAACTTCCTTGTCCAGGTCCTGTCACGCCGCCTCCTTTAGCGAGATTTGTCGCGCTTCACCCTATGCGGCGCCGCGCGCCGGGTCAGCTGGCATTCTGGGGCGATGGCCAAGGAAATCGACCGGCAGCGCGCCCAGGGCGCGCTTGCAGTCCTTCGGCAGCATCCCGGCATGGTGCTGTTCGTCCTGTCACCCGCGCTGCTGGTGATCGGACTCGTGTGGTGGTTACTGGGCCCGGGCTGGGCGGTGGTGCTGTTCCTCGCAGCGGTGCTGGCCGGCGGAGCCGCGGTGCTGCTCAAGCGCTGAAGCCGGCCGCGGGTTTCACCGTCGGCGAACCATGCCCCCTCCCCTGTGTAACGGTGTAATTATGTAATCATGCGACATAACCCCCGCCGCTCCCACCGCTCCGGCGGCTGGCAGCAGGCCGATCAACCCGATGCCACCGACGCCCCCGACTGGTTCGCTGGGCGACTTCCCGACAACTGGTTCGCCGGCGACCCCGACGTCGTCGTCGACCGCGAAGAGATCACCGTCGTCGGCCGTCTTCCGGCGCCGGAGAATCCCGAGAGCGAGGCGCGAGCATCGGGACGGGCTGCACGATTCCGGGAGCAGACCCGCGCCGAGCGCATGCAGATCGCCGACGAAGCGGAGGCCCGCTACGGCCGCAAGGTCGCCTGGGGTGTGGACATATCGGGAGAAGACGACGCCACCGAGCGAATCCTGTTCACCCACCTGGCCGTTCCGGTGATGACGCGCCTGCGCCAGCCCGAGCGTCAGGTCCTCGACACCCTGGTCGACGCCGGGGTGGCACGCTCGCGCTCCGATGCCCTGGTGTGGTCGGTCCGGTTGGTCGGCGAGCACGCCGACGAGTGGCTCGGCAAGCTGCGGGCCGCGATGCGTGAGGTCGACGACCTGCGGTCCGAAGGCCCGGCGCTCTAACCGGACGCCGGGGTGACCGCCACATAGGCGGAGTTCAGCGCCGATGTCTGCGACAGCGGGTCCACGGGCCCGGCATCGACCAGAAGGTTGCGGTTGACGCCGAACGACTGCGGTGCCGACCCGTTGCGGGGATCGAAAACCCTTGAGCCCCAGCCATGGTCGACGATGACGACGCCCGGCCGGGGTTGGTCGGAGACCGAAGCGGTCAGTTCGATCTCCCCGACGGGGGAGTGGACCCGCACCTGGTCTCCGTCGCCGATGCCCAGCCGAGCGGCGTCCTCGGGGTGGATGACGACCTCGCTGCCCTTGCCGGAGGGATGCAGGCCCGGCAGGTCGTTGAGCCACGAGTTCATCGAATGCCGGTGGCGTCGGTTCGCCAGCTGGAACGGATATCCGGTCGGCGCCTGAGGCGCTGCCTCGGCCAGCAGTTCGCGTGTGCGCGTGACGAACTCGGGCGGGGCCACGTGCACCAACTTGTCGGGGGTGCGCAGCGCATCCCGGAAGTGGCCGAATTCGCGGGGGCCCAGCACCCAGCCGTGCGGGTGCGCCAGCACCTCACGCCAGGAGATCCTGCGGCCGTTGAACTTTCGTCCCGTGGCCAGCACCAGCCGGTTGACCCACTGCGGGGTGAACTCCAGGCCCGGCCGGCCCGTCAGGCGGGCGGCGCGGCGGGTCGCCTTGATGAACGTGTTCAGGCCTTTGGCGCGGAACAGGGGCTTTCCCATGGCGATCGCGAGGTCGACGAAGATCCGCCATTCCTGTCGTGCGCCCGGTGGCGGCTCGACGGCCTGCGCGCCATAGTGCAGGTAGGGCTCGTCGTGCATGTTGCTGGTGAAGGCCAGGAGATCGTCGCGTTCCAGCCAGTGCACCGCAGGAAGCAGCCAGTGGGCGTGGCGGTGGCTCTCGCGCTGCACGAAGTCGATGGCGACCAGCAGATCCAGCTGCGCCAACGCGTCGTCCAACCGGGCGCCGTCAGGTCCGGACACCACCGGGTTGCCGCAGTTGATCACCATCGCGGTGATCTGGCCGGGGCCGGGTGTGGTGATCTCGTCGGGCAGTTCCGAGAGCGCATGCGCCCCGGCGACCATCTCGCGACCGGACAGCCGGTTGCGGTGCGGACTCGTCTTCACCATGCCCGACATCCGGATCGCGTCGACGTAACCAGGCTCATACCGACGCCCGCCGGGTCGGTCCATCCGCCCGGTGATCACGTTCAGGACATGGCCGAGCCACTCGGCGACGGTCCCGGTGAGGTGCATCGAGACGCCCGTGTGGGTCACGACCATCGCGCCGCGCGCCGCGGCAAAATCCCTTGCCACCGTTTCGATCCGGGCCCTGTCGATGTCGCACCGCCGCGCGAGGTCGTCGAGGTCGGCATCGGCGACGAGTGCCCGAAGCCCCTCCATGCCGGCGGCCAGTTCGCTGCAGTCCTCGCGGTGCTCCAACCCCTCGTCGAGGATGACCTTCACCATCGCGAGCAACAGCGCCCAATCCTGGGCCGGACGAACCGCCAGGTGCACGTCGGCCTTGGCGGCCGACTCGGTGCGCACCGGGTCCACGACGACGAGCGTGGCGCCCTGCGCCTGGCGCGCCAGCGCCCGCCGCCACCCGCCGGGCACCGTCTCCAGCCAGTTCCACGCGCTGACGGCGGGGTTGGTGCCGACCAGCAGGAAGTAGTCGCAGTTGTCGATGTCGGAGACCGGGGCCATCAGAATCGAGCCGTACATCGCCTCGGCGACGACGTGCATCGCGTTCTGGTCGATGGACCCGACGAAGTAGCGACTGCGGGTGCCGACCGCGTCGAGCCAGCCGTTCATGAAGATGATGTTCGACGACGAGAAGCCGGCTGGATTGCCGTAGTAGACACCGATCGCGTCGGGACCGTCGGCCTCGATCGCGGCGTTCATCCGGGCGGCGATGTCGGCGATCGCGTCATCCCACGTCGCCTCGACGTAGCTGTCACCCACGCGGCGCATCGGCGCCAGGATGCGCCGCGGATGCTCCACGAGCTGGGCGGCGGTGCGGCCCTTGGCGCAGAAGTCGTGCCAGCTGTGCGGGTTCTGCTTGTCGGCGGAGATCTTGACCACGCGGTTCTGCTCGACCGTCACCTCGATGCCGCAGGAGGCGAGGCAGTAGCGGCAGAACGTGTGGACGGTGCGGGTCATGCCGTCATGGTGCCCGAGCGCGGTGTGAGCGTCCGCGGAATCCAAATGAGCAGGTTGCTTGATCGGCTAGCGGTTGATCATCGTCCAGTACTCGCCGTGTCGGTCGAGAAGCTCGCTGTGCGTTCCCCGTTCGACGATCTTGCCCGCCTCCATCACCAGGATCATGTCGGCGTCACGGATGGTCGAGAGCCGGTGGGCGATGATGAAACTGGTCCGGTCGCGGCGCAGTGTCCCCATCGCCTGCTGGATCAGCACCTCGGTGCGGGTGTCCACCGAGCTGGTGGCCTCGTCGAGGATGAGCAGCTGCGGCTGGGCCAACACGGCCCGCGCGATGGTGATCAGCTGCTTCTCGCCGGCGCTGATGTTCGTGCCGCCGTCGTTGATCAGCGTGTCGTATCCGTCGGGGAGCGTCTGCACGAAGCGGTCCACATAGGCCGCCCGCGCGGCGTCCATCACCTCGTCGTGACCGGCGTCGGGCCGGCCGTAGGCGATGTTGTCGTAGATGCTCCCGGCGAACAGCCAGGTGTCCTGTAGCACCATGCCGATTCGGGAGCGCAGCGAACTGCGGGGCACGCCGGCGATGTCGACGCCGTCGATCAGAATGCGCCCCGAGTCCACGTCGTAGAAGCGCATCAGCAGGTTCACCAGCGTCGTCTTGCCTGCCCCGGTCGGACCCACGATCGCGACCGTGGAGCCGGGTTCGGCGACCAGGGACAGGTCCTCGATCACCGGAGACCCGGCCTGGTAGCTGAACGACACGCGGTCGAATTCCACACGCCCGCCCGCCCGTCCGTCGTCGGCCGGCAGCGCCGCCCGGTTACCAGGACTGGGATCGGCGGGTTCCTCCTCGGCGTCGAGCAGGTCGAACACCCGCTCGGCGCTGGCGATACCGGACTGCATGGTGTTGTACATGCCCGCGATCTGGGTGAGCGGCTGGTTGAACTGGCGGACGTACTGGATGAACGCTTGGATCCCGCCGAGGGTGATCTGACCGGTCGCCACCTGCAGGCCGCCGACGACGGCGACGGCGACATAGCTGAGGTTGCCGATGAAGATCGTCGCCGGCGAGACCAGACCCGACAGGAACTGGGCTCCGAAGCTGGCCTGGTAGACGTCGTCGTTGAGGGTGCGGAACTCCTCCTCGGCGCGGGCGCGGTGGCCGAAGGTCTTGACGACGGTATACCCGCTGTAGGTCTCCTCGATGTGGGCGTTGAGCCGGCCCGTGTTCGTCCACTGGGCGACGAACAGGGTGCGCGAGCGTCTCGCGATCGACCGCGTGACCCACAGCGACAGCGGCACCGTCACCACGGTGAACAAGGTCAGCAGCGGCGAGATCGTCAGCATCATCACCAGCACCGCCACCACGGTCAGCACCGAGGTGAGCAGCTGCGTGATCGACATCGACAGCGACTGCTGCAGATTGTCCACGTCGTTGGTGACCCGGCTCAGCACCTCACCTCGCTGCCGGGAATCGAAGTAGCGCAACGGGAGCCGGTGGATCTTGTCCTCGACGTCGGCGCGCAGCGCGACCATGGTGCGCTGCACGACGACGTTGAGCAGACGGGCCTGCAGCCAGACCATCAACGCGGCCACCAGATACAGGCCCAGCGCCAAGGCCAGCGTGCGGGCCACCGCGGCGAAGTCCACGCCCTGCCCGGGCACCACGTTCATTCCCGACAGGAGGTCGGCGAACGTGTCGTCACCTCTGGCCCTGGCCGCGTCGACCGCCTGGGCCTTGGTCAGCCCGGCCGGCAGCTGCCGGCCGATGACGCCGTTGAACAGCAGATCGGTGGCGTGGCCGAGGATTCGTGGGCCGATGACCCCGATCGCGATGCCGCCGACGCCGAGTAGCATCACCGCGACGGTCATCCCGCGCTGTGGCGTCAGCCGTCGGAAGAGCCGGATCGCCGATCCGCGGAAATCGCGGGACCGCACCTGCGGGGGCTCGGCCATCCGGATCCCCCGGCCCATGGGTCCGGTCATCGTTCCCCTGTCCGCACCGACTGCGAATCCGCGAACTCGCGGTAGGCGTCGCACGTTTCGACCAGGTCGTCGTGGGCGCCGATGCCGACCACGCGGCCGTCGTCGATGACGACGATCTGGTCGGCTCCGGCCACCGTCGAGATGCGCTGCGAGACGATCAGGACCGTCGACCCGGCCGACGCCTGCTTGATCCGCTCCCGCACCTCGGCATCGGTGTGCACGTCCAGCGCCGAGAACGCGTCGTCGAACAGGTAGAGAGCCGGCTTGCGGATGACCGCGCGCGCGATGGCCAGCCGTTGACGCTGCCCACCGGAGAAGTTCAGCCCGCCCTGAGCTACGCGCATCAGGAGCCCGTCGGGGTGCGCGGCGACGAAGTCGTCGGCGCGCGCCACCCGCAGCGCGTCCCACATCTGCTCGTCGGTCGCGTCGGCCTTGCCGAAGCGCAGGTTCTCGGCGACGGTGCCGGAGAACAGATATCCGCGCTGCGGCACGACCCCGGTCGCGCTCCACAGCGTCTCGATGTCGAGGTCGCGCACGTCGATGCCGTCGATGCGCACCGATCCGCCGGTCACGTCGTAGAGACGGCAGATCAGCGACACCAGGGTGGACTTGCCCGACCCGGTGGATCCGACGATCGCCGTCGTGGTGGCGGGTCGCGCCGTGAACGAGACATCCTGCAGCACGGGCCTGTCGGCGCCGGCGTAACTGAATGTCACGCCGTCGAACCGGATCTCGCCGTGGATCGTCTCCGGTGACGCCGCGGTCGGGGAGGAGACGATCGCCGCCTCGGTGCCGAGCACCTCGGTGATCCGCTCGGCGCACACCGACGCACGCGGAATGATGATGAGGATGAACGTCGCCATCAACACCGCGACCAGGATCTGCATGAAGTAGGACAGGAACGCGATGAGCGACCCGACCTGCATCTGCCCGGCGTCGATGCGCATGCCGCCGAACCAGATCAGGGCCACGCTCGAGACGTTGATCACCAGCGTCGTCACCGGCAGCATCAGTGCCTGCCAGCGGCCGGCCTCCAGGGCACTGCCCGCCAGCGCGGTGTTGGCTTCGGCGAAACGGCTGCGCTCGAACGGTTCTCGCGCGAACGCCCGGACCACCCGCAGACCGGTCAGCTGCTCGCGCATGACGCGGTTGATCGCGTCGATCTGACGCTGCACCCGCCGGAAGATCGGCAGCAGGTGCGAGACGATCCAGTAGTTGGCCAGCGCCAGCACCGGCACGCTGACCACCAGCAACCACGACAGACCCGCATCCTGATGGACCGCCATGAAGATGCCGCCGACGCACATGATCGGTGCGGTGACGAGCATGGTGCACGTCAGCTGGACCAACAGCTGAATCTGTTGCACGTCGTTGGTGGTGCGGGTGAGCAGCGACGGAGCGCCGAAGCGGGCGGTCTCCTCTGCCGAGAACCCGGTGATGTGGTGGAACAGATGCGAGCGCAGGTCGCGGCCCACGCTCATGCTCGCGCGCGAACCGAAGTACACGGCGCCGACCGCGCACAGCACCTGCAGGGCCGTGACCGCGAGCATCACGGCGCCGAGTTCGACGATGCGCCGCAGGTCGCCCTGCGCGACACCGTCGTCGATGATCGCGGCGTTGACGGTCGGCAGGTACAGGGTCGCCAGGGTGCTCACGACCTGCAGCGCCGCCACCACCGTGAGCAGTGGCCGGTACGGCCGTGCGTACCGTCGAAGCAGCTCCCAGAGCATCCCGCTACTGTCGCACACGCCGCCGACGGCGCCGCTGTTCGGCTGTCGCGCCTGAGAATCGGATAAATGAGCTGGTCAGTCGGCATGTCGGTGGTTGACCGGGAGGGCTGCCGCTACAGTGCATGGCGTGACCCACAGCTCTCGCGGACAACGCCGATCGGCGGTGTCGGTTTCTGCTCCCCGCATGCGCGGGGCGCTGGCCATTGCTGCTGCGGCCATGCTTCCGGTGCTCGCCGCCTGTTCGGACTCCGAACCGCAGAGCCCGGCGATGCCGTCCAGCGACGCGCCGCAGGAGAACGTCGCCCACGGCCCGTTCTTCCCTGAGTGCGGCGGCATCAGCGACGAGGAGATCGCCCGGCTCACCGAGGTGCCCGGCTTGGTCAACACGGCGCGCACCTCGGTCGGATGCCAGTGGCTGTCCGGAGGCTCCATCCTGGGGCCGCACTTCTCGTTCTCGTGGTTCCGCGGAAGCCCCATCGGCCGCGAACGCAAGACCATGGAGCTCTCACGCACCAGCGTCGAAGACCTCAACATCGAAGGCCACGACGGATTCATCGGGATCAACCAGGACCCCGACCCGAAGATCGGTGTCAACCTGTGCGAGGTCGGCATCCAGTTCGGCGACGACTTCATCGAATGGTCGATCAGCTACGCCCAGCCGCCGTATCCGGACGCGTGCGAGGTCGCCAAGGAACTCACCCGCCAGTCGATTGTGAACTCCAAATGAGCCGACGCGTGGTCAGAGGCGTGGTCGCCGCGATGGCCGGACTGGTCGTACTGACCGGCTGCACCCAGACCGTCGAGGGCACCGCCGCCAAGTCGGGTTCCGGGGACGTGCCGCGCAACGACAACTCCGAGCGCAAGTACCCGAACCTGCTCAAGGAGTGCGAGGTCCTCACCGAGGACATCCTGGCCGAGACGGTCGGGGCCGATCCGCTCGACATCCAGAGCACCTTCGTCGGGGCGATCTGCCGCTGGCAGGCCGCCAACCCGGCGGGGCTGGTCGACATCACCCGCTTCTGGTTCGAGACAGGCAGCCTCGACAACGAGCGCAGTGTCGCCGAGCAACTGCAGTATCAGATCGAGAACCGTTCGGTGGCAGGCATCGAGTCCTTCGTGATGCGGCCCAACGACCCCAATGGCGCGTGCGGCGTGGCCAGCGACGCCGCCGGTGTCGTCGGGTGGTGGGTCAATCCGCAGACACCCGGCATGGACGCCTGCGGGATGGCCATCAAGCTCATGGAGCTCACGCTCGCCACCCGCGCGTAGCGCCCCTGTTGAATTGCGTGCTCAGCGCGCCCCTGTTTGATTGCGCGCTCAGCGCGCCCCTGTTTGATTGCGCGCTCAGCGCGCCCCTGTTGAACTTCGCGCTCAGCGCGCGGTGTGAAAGTCGACGAGTTCCGCGCCCCGCGACGCCCACCGGTCCCACGGCTGCGCCGAGCGCAGCACCGCCACCGACGACGTCGGGTACTTCGTCGAGAAGCGTTCGGCCACCGGCCCGTTGCTGGATTCTTCGTCGGCGAGCCCGTGAGCCAGCGCGGACATCACCGGCTCGTGCCCCACGACGAGCAGCGTCGACACCTCGTCGCCGAATCGCGACGGCACGCCGTTGATCTCCTCGATCACGACGCCGGGGCTTGCGTCGTAGATGCGGTCGACGAATTCCACCGCGGCCGTGATCCCCGTGCGCTCCAGTGTCTGTCGCGTGCGTGTCGCCGAGGAGCAGAGCACCGCGTCCACCGGATCGACGTTCGCCCGGATCCATTCGCCGGCCAGGGCGGCCTCGCGCAGGCCCCGCTCGGCGAGCGGGCGGTCGTGGTCGGTGACGCCGTCCGGATAGTCCGACTTGGCGTGACGGAGGAGCAGCAGGGTGCGGTATCGGATGTCGCTCATCCCATCAACGGTAGGGCATGCCGGTGCGCGTCCACGGACTTGTCGGCGCCCGGACCTACAGTAGCGATGCCACGAAGGAAACCGACGGGAAGGACGGGCTGAGATGCGTTTTCTCCACACCGCTGACTGGCAGCTCGGGATGACCCGCCACTACCTGAACGGGGATGCGCAGCCACGGTATTCGGCGGCGCGCCGCGGTGCGGTCGCCGCGCTCGGACCGCTGGCTGCCGAGGTCGGCGCGGAGTTCGTCGTCGTCGCCGGCGACGTCTTCGAGCACAACCAGCTCGCACCGAAGGAGATCAGCACCGCGCTCGAGGCCATGCGGGCCATTACCGTTCCGGTCTATCTGCTGCCCGGCAACCACGACCCGCTCGACGCCTCGTCGGTGTACACGAGCCCATTGTTCACCGCAGAGCGGCCCGACAATGTCGTCGTTCTCGACCGTCCCGGTGTGCATGAGGTCCGGCCCGGTCTCGAGCTGGTGGCGGCTCCCTGGTACTCCAAGTCGCCCACCACCGACCTCGTCGCGGCGGTCCTGGACGCGCTGCCCGCCGGTGACGACGTCACGCGCATCGTCGTCGGACACGGTGCCGTCGACATCCTGGTGCCGGACAAGGACCGGCCGTCGCTGATCGGGCTGGAGGCGCTCGAAACCGCCCTCGCCCGGGGTGCGGTGCACTATGTCGCGCTGGGCGACAAGCACTCTCGCATGAGTGTCGGATCCACCGGACGCGTCTGGTATTCGGGCTCGCCCGAGGTCACCAACTACGACGACATCGAACCCGAACCCGGGATGGTCCTCGCCGTCGACATCGACGACAGCGACCGGACCGTACGCGTGGACTCCCACCGGATCGGCGCCTGGCGGTTCATGTCCCTGAAGCACACCGTCGACAACAACCGCGACGTGGCCGACCTCGACATCAACCTCGACCAGATGCCCGACAAGGAGCGCACGGTGATCCGGCTGGGTCTTACCGGGTCGCTCACCGTCACCGACCGCGCGGCGCTGGATGCCTGCCTGGACCGATACGCGCGGCTGTTCGCCGCATTGGTGCCGTGGGACAAGCAGACCGACCTCGCGGTGATGCCGGCCGACGGGGAGTTCGACGACCTCGGTATCGGGGGCTTCGCCGCCGCCGCCGTCGACGAGCTGGTCAACACCGCCAGAGCCGCCGGGGAGGACGCCGAGGACGCCCGCGCGGCGCTGGCCTTGCTGCTGCGGCTGACCGAAGGAGGGGCGGCATGAAGTTGCATCGGCTCGTGCTGACGAACTATCGCGGAATCACGCACCGCGACATCGAATTCCCGGATCGCGGCGTCGTCGTGATCAGCGGTGCGAACGAGGTCGGCAAATCCTCGATGCTGGAGGCACTCGACCTGCTGCTGGAGGCCAAGGACCGCTCCACCAAGAAGGAGATCAAACAGGTCAAGCCCACCCACGCCGACGTCGGCGCCGAGGTGACCGCCGAGATCTCCGCCGGCCCCTACCGTTTCGTGTACCGCAAGCGCTTCCACAAGAAGCCCGAGACGGAGCTGACGGTGTCGGCGCCGCGCCGGGAGCAACTCACGGGAGACGAAGCGCACGAACGGGTTCGGGCCATGCTGGCCGAAACCGTCGACCTGGATCTCTGGCAGGCTCAGCGGGTTCTGCAGTCGGCGCCGACCACGGCGGCCGACTTGTCCGGCTGCGATGCGCTGTCGCGGGCACTCGATGTGGTGGCCGGGGCCGTCGACGACGATCCCACCCCGGGCGGTGCGGTCGACACCCTGCTGATCGACCGGATCGAGGAGGAGTACCGCCGGTACTTCACGTCGACCGGACGCCCCACCGGCGAGTGGGCGGCCGCCACGGCGCGGCTGCGCGCCGCAGACGGCGAGGTGGCGCGGTGCGCGGCCGCGATCGCCGAGGTCGACGAGGCGGTCCGCAGGCATGCCGCGCTCACCGCAGAGCTGGCGGCGACCGCGGAGGAGACGTCGACGGCCACTGCGGCTTTGGCGGTCACCGCCAAGGCGGCCGAGCAGGTAGCCCTGCTGCAGGCCGAGCTCGACCAGGCCACCGCCCGCGCCGAGGTAGCCGTCTCGACCTATGCGGCGTCGAGGTCCGCGCTCACCGAGCGGCGCCGGATCCGCGCCGACATCGAGGAGCGGACCGCCACGATCGCTCGCCTGCACGCCGAGTCCGAGGTCGCCGCCGACGACCTGGACACCGCCACGCAGATGAAGCTGGCCGCCGACGAGGCTGCGGAATCGGCGCGGCTCGCGGTCAGCACCAGTCAGCAGCGGCTCGACGCCGCGCGCAGTGCCGTGCAGCGGCTGGCCGACCGGGAAGAGCTCGACCGCGTCGCCGGCCGGCTCGCGACGTTGGAGCGTCATCACCGCGAATTCGAAGTCATAGAGCGCGAACTCGCGACGATCACACTGACCGACCGGCTGATGACCGCCGTCGAGCACGCTGCCGCTGCCGTCGAGCGGGCCGCCGCCGCCGTCGAGCAGACATCAGCCCACTTGGAGCTGGCCGCGATGTCCGACGTGCAGCTCAGCGTCGACGGACAGGTGGTGTCCCTCCGTGCCGGTGACACATGGGCGGGCGGGATCTCGGCGGCCACCGGCGTCGACGTGCCCGGCGTGCTGTCGTTGCGGGTGTCGCCGGGGGCATCGGCGACCGCGACCCAGGCCGGGCTCGACGCCGCCACCGACGCGCTGACGAAGGCGTTGCGCGACGCCGGCGTCGCCGATGTCGAGGCCGCCAGGTCGCTGGACCGGCGTCGCCACGAACTGCGGGCCGCCCGCCAGCAGGTGCGCGCCATCCTCGACGCTTTGACCGGTGACGACAGCATCGACGACCTGCGGACCCGGATCAGCGCGCTGCAGGAACGACTGCCCGCCGAGGACGCCCTGTTCGACCCTACGGGCCCCGCGACGCTGGATCCCGCAGCTCAGCGTCTGGAGCTGATCGAAGCCACCGCGGCGCACCAGGAGGCCGTCCGCGACTGCGAAACACATCGGAAGGTCGCCGAGGAGGCGGGCAAGCTGCTGACGCAGCGCGGGCTACACGCTGCGCGTCTCACCGCCAAGCTGCAGGCGGCTCAGAGCGAACTGGTCGGGGCCGGCGCGCGGCTGAGCGAGCAGCGGGCGGCCGTCGGCGACGACGAGCTGGCGGTCAAGACCGAGGAGGAGGCCGAGGCGGCGCGCAAGGCCGAGGCTCTGGTCGCGCAGCTGGCCGAGGACGTCGCCGCTCACCAGCCGGCCGCCGTCGCGGCAGCTCTGGCGGCCGCCGAGCGGGACCTGGCCGCGGTCACGGCGCGCCGCGACGCGGTCACCGAATCGCTGAGAGATGTTGCCGCGCAGTTGAAGGTGTTCGGCACCGAGGGCCGCAAAGGCGAGCTCGACGCCGCCGAGACCGAGCGCGAACGGGCCGAGGCCGAGTTCGTGCGGGTGCAGCGCCGCGCCCGCGCGGCGGATCTGTTGCGGTCGGTGATGGGCAGGCATCGGGACGCCGTGCGGCAGCGCTACGTCGACCCGTTCCGCGGCGAGGTGGAGCGGCTGGGCCGCATCGTGTTCGGCGAGAGCTTCGAAGTCGACGTCGACAGCACGCTGAGCATCGGGCATCGCACACTGTCCGGGCGTACCGTCCCCTACGACTCGCTGTCCGGAGGAGCCAAGGAACAGCTGAGCATCGTCGCCCGCCTGGCCGGCGCGGCGCTGGTGGCCAAGGAAGACAGCGTGCCGGTCGTGATCGACGACGCGCTGGGCTTCACCGACGCCGAAAGGCTGACGAAGATGGCCGAGGTGTTCGACGCCGTGGCCGGCGACGGGCAGGTCATCATCCTGACCTGCAGCCCGCAGCGCTACGCCGACGTGCGCAGCGCGCGCCACATCGAGCTGGTCGCCGGCTGACGTCGCGTCAGCTCACCGACTGCAGACCCGCGGAGGTATCGAATGCGGGCCGCGTCAGACCGAGGTGCTCGCGCAGGGTGGAGCCGGTGTACTCGGTGCGGAACAGTCCGCGCCGCTGCAGTTCCGGGACCACCGCGTCGACGAAATCGTTGAACGTGCCCGGCGTCTGGGCCGCCGACACCATGAACCCGTCGGCCTCCCCGGCGGTGAACGACTCCTCGATCTGATCGGCGACCTGTTCGGCGGTGCCGACGAACTGGGGTAGCAGCACGCCCTGGGCGTACCACTTGCCGATGTCGCGCAAGGTGAGGTTGTCGCGGTTGGCCACCCGCCGTGCGGTGTCGAACAGTCCCTGCGTCCCGCTGACGGTGACATCCTCGACCGGCGCGTCCAGGTCGTAGCGCGAGAAGTCGTGGTCGGTGTGCACCGACAGGGTGATCAAACCCGAGACGGGGTCGGCCAGATCGTTGTGGAATGCCTGCTTCTCCCGGGCGATCGACTCGGTTTCGCCGAAGAACGGGATGAACGCCGGGAAGATCAGCACCTGGTCGGGATCGCGGCCCGCATCCGAGGCCCGCGACTTGATGTCGTCGTAGTACGCGCGTCGGCCCTCGGGCGTGGGGTCGATCTCGAAGATCGCCTCGGCCCAGCGCGCCGCGAAATCCTTGCCCGTCGCCGAAGCCCCCGCTTGGATCAGCACCGGCCGGCCCTGCGGCGAATGGGGAACGTTCAACGGTCCGCGGGTGCGGAAGTACTCACCCTCGTGGTCGATGCGGCGGATCCGGTCGGGGTCGGCGAACACCCCGGCGGCCTTGTCGAGGACCAGCGCGTCGGGATCCCAGCTCTGCCACAACTCCAACGTCGTCCGCACGAACTCGTCTGCACGCTGATAGCGGAAGTCGTGATCGAGATGCTCGGCGTGACCGAAGTTCTGCGCCTCACCCTGAGACAGGGAGGTCACGATGTTCCACGCCACCCGGCCCTGGGTGATGTGGTCGAGGCTGGCGAAGATGCGGGCCAGCTCGTAGGGATGAAAGTATGTGGCCGACTTGGTGATCGCGACGCCCAGCTTCGACGTCACCGCGCCGATGCTGGCAGCCACGATTGATGGGTCCAGCGTGGCGGTAGCCTGTGTGCCGCGGCGCAGGGGTTCGGTGATGTCGTCGCCGAACCGGCCGGGGGCAGCCAGCAGATCGGCGAAGAACACGAAGTCGAACTTGCCGCGTTCCAGGATGCGACCGATGCGGTGGTAGTAGTCCGGGGTGGTGAACCTGGTGTCGCTGGCCGGGTGCCGCCACGCGGCGTGCGAATGGGTGACCTGCGAGGCGATCTGGAATCCGCCGAGGTGGAGTTGTCGGGTCATTCGTGTGTCTCTTTCCTGTGGTGCCGAGCTCAGAAGTACGCGTTGGCCGGAATGGCGGTGCCGTGCAGCAGGTTCTGGCCGATCAGTCGGGCCTTGTAGGCCACCGGGTTGTGCAGGGTGATCGTGCGGATGTTGCGCCAGTGCCGGTCGAGGTTGAGCCGCCGGCTGGCGGCGCTCGCGCCTCCGAGTTCGAGCAGCCGCGTCGCGGCCGCAGGGGCGACGTCGTCGAGGTGAACCTTCACCTTGGCGACCTTGAGCTGCGCCGCGGCCGCCAGCTCGGCGTCCGGAACCCCGTCGTGCTCGGAGGCCGTGGCCTCGGCGATCGCTGCGGCCGCATCCAGCACGGCGGCCCTGGCGATGTAGGCGGTACTCGCGAGCTCGCCGAGCTGGCGCTGGAGCAGCGGGTCGTCGGTGGGCCGCTCGGCGACGGCATGGCTGAAGCTGCGCTCCCGCGAACGCAGCAGCGCGATCCCGTCGTCGACCACCGATTCGAGGATGCCCGCGACGACCGCGTGGATGTACAGCTGCAAGGCGGCGTACTGCACTGTCGGCGCTGCTTCGGCGTCGTACGGGGTGTCGCTGAGTATTTCGTCGGGACTGACCGCGACCTCGTCGAACGTCGTGGTTCCGGTGCCGGTCCTGCGCTGCCCGAAGCCGTCCCAGTCGTCGATCACCCGCACCCCGTTCCGGTCGGCCGGGACCACCACGAGGGCCACGGAGTCGTGGTCGGTGGTCGCGGTGACGGTCAGATAGTCGGAGAACAGCGTGCCCGTGCTGTAGTACTTCTCGCCGGTCAGGCGGTAGCCGCCGTCCCCTGGCAGCAGGCGAGTGTTGAAGACCAGGCTGCCGACGGCGTTGGCCCCCTTCTCGCTGAACGCATTGCCGAAGGTGCGGCCCGCGGCGACCTTGCCGAGCCAGTCCTGGGCGACCCGCGTGTTCGCGGTGCGCAGCCGCTCCTCGACGAACCAGAAGTGGGTCCGGAAGATGTGCGCGACGATGGGATCGGCCCGCGCGACATCGATGACCGCGGAGAACAGCTGGGGGATGGTGAACCCGGGCCCGCCCAGGCCACCGGGTAGCCGGAGTGTGCCGAAGCCGGCCCGTTTCAGGGCGGCCACCTGATCAAAGGGGTTCTCGTCGTGGAGGTCTCGGTCCCGGGCTCCGCTTCCGATCTGCTGCAGAAGAGCTGTGAACTCCGCCGAGCCCGGCAGAACCGTCGTCACGTGATCCGTTGAGGTCATGGCTCGGTTGTACTGATCTGCCCGGTCTGTCCGCACTGCTTACGATCAGCCGGAACAGAACAGCGACGGCGTCAGGTGTGTGCGGTGCCGGTGCGGGGCACAATGAGCGGTGATGACGATGAATGCCAAGCGGCGCCGGGCGCACGACAGGCTTGCGGCGCTGCCGGGTGTGCGTCCGGTTCGCAGACCGATCCGCCGCGACGGCGGCGAGCAGTTCGACGTCTTCTATGTACGGACCGGCCGGAAATCGACCCATCCGCTCGTCGTCATTCCCGGAGGGCCGGGCGCGGCCTCGGTCGCGCTGTACCGGGCGTTCCGGCGCCGTGCCGCCGTGGCCGGGCTGGACGTCATCATGGTCGAACACCGCGGCGTGGGCCTGTCCCGTCACGACGATGCCGGCGCGGACCTGCCGCCGGAAGCGCTGACCGTCGAGGCCGCGGTCGACGACGTCGCGGCCGTCCTCGACGACGCCCAGGTCGAGCGCGCCATCGTCTACGGCACGTCGTACGGCACCTATCTGGCCGCGGGGGTGGGGGTGCGGTACCCGGGGCGGGTGCACTCGATGGTGCTGGACTCACCGCTGCTGTCGGCCGACGACATCGAGGAGGTCCGGAAGCAAACGCGCAGGGTGCTGTGGGACGGTACGGAGCCGGGCAGCGCCGATCTGGCGTCGCGGGTGCGCCGGCTGGCCGCCGAGGGCGTGCTCTCGTCCAAGGACGTGCAGTTGATCGGCGACATGTACGGGGCGGCGGGCCCTGATGTCCTGCGCCGCCAGCTCGACCTGCTGCTGGCCGGACGCGACGTGCTTTGGGCGGCGGTCGGATTGGGCAATCGGGAGTTGCTGGAACGCAAGACGGCCTACCACAACGAACCGGACCTCGTGGAGCGCATCGCCTACCGTGAGCTGAACTATGGGGCCGTTCCCGACGGCCGACCGCTGGACCCGGCGATCGCACTTCGCGAAATGGCTTCCGGTGACGTCGAATTCGTCGCCGAGCCCTACGATCTGCCGGCGGCGATGCCCGGCTTCACCTGGCCGACCGCGGTGATCTCGGGAGGCCGGGACTTGACGACCCCGCCCCAGATCGCTCGCCGGGTCGCCGGTCTGATCCCGGACTCGGTGCTGGTCGAACTGCCGACCGCGGGCCACAGCATTCTCGACACCCGCGAGCAGGCGGCGCTGCAGATCTGCTCGGCGATGGCCGCGGGGAAGGTCCACGAGCTCGCCTCGCGCTCGGCAGAACTCGACGCGCTGCCGGCCAACCTCACGGTGCGCCTGCTGGTGCGGGCGCTGGCCGCGGCGGCTCGTGCTGAATCAGCGGTGCCCGGCGCCGTGCCGAAAGCCGTGCGCGACATTGCGGGCCAGTCGACCTAGAGCACGCGATCGCGAGTTCTGCGCCTGGGTCGCTAGTTGGGCGTGCGCGCGACCTTGGTGCAGAAGTCGCCGCACCAGCACCCCAGGAGCCCTGCGAGCACGCGACTTGGGAGCGTGCGCCTCGCGAGTTCTGCGCTAGGGCTGTTGGATGGGCGTGCGCGCGACCATGGTGCAGAAGTCGACGCACCAGCACCCCCGCGAGCCCTGCGAGCACGCGGTCGCGAGTGTGTGCCCTCGCGAGTTCTGCGCCTGGGCTGCTTGATGGGCGTGCGCGCGACCATGGTGCAGAAGTCGACGCACTAGCACCCCAGGAGCCCTGCGAGCACGCGACGTGGGAGCGTGCGCCTCGCGAGTTCTGCGCCTGGGTCGCTAGTTGGGCGTGCGCGCGACCATGGTGCAGAAGTCGCCGCACCCGCACTCCCGCGAGCACGCGATCGCGCACGCGAGCCACGCGAGTTCTGCGCCTGGGTCGCTAGGCGGGCGTGCGCACGACCTTGGTGCAGAAGTCGCCGCACCAGCAGCCGCACACGCCCCCGCTACTTCATGAAGCCGATCGCCGAGAAGTTGATGTCGCCGATGCCGGTGGGACCGTAGTTCGCCAGATTGCTGCGGATGGCAACGTTGCCCGGGGCTTGGAACAGCGGCAGGCTGTGGCCTTCCTCCCAGATCATCGTGTCCAGTTCGTTGGCCAGGGTGCGGGCCTTGGCCGGGTCGAGCTCCGACAGCGTCTCCTCGATCTTGGCGTCCACCTCCGGGCTGCCGATCTTGCCGTAGTTGCTCTCCCCGTTGGACGCGAAAATCTGCGTGAGGCTGGTCAACGCGAAGGCATCACCACCCCAAGCGAATTGGGTCATGTCGAAGTTACCCGGCGTGACGTAGTCCGGGAACAGGCTGCCGCCGGCGGCCGGGATGAGCTCCATGTCGACACCGACCTGCGCGAGCTGGTTCTGCGCGATCTGGGCCACCGAGCGGGTGCTCTGCCCGTCGTAGAAGACGTTGCGGATCGTGAGCCGCTTGCCGTCCTTCTCGCGGAACTGTCCGTTGAGCGTCCAGCCCAGCGCGTCGAGTTCCCGCTTGGCCGCTTCGGGATCGAACGCGATGCTGTTGTCCTGGTAGCCCTCTTGGCCGGCCAGATAGATGTGATTGTTCAGCGCCGCCGGGTTGTCGGTGAGGCCACGCTGGGTCACCGCGGCGATCGCCTGCCGGTCCAGCGCCTTGGTGATCGCGATGCGCAGACCCGGATCCGACAGCAGTGCTCCCGGTGCCCCGTTGATCGTGAGGTGGTACCAGTTCGGTGCGGGCGCCCGGCGGATCGAGACGCCCTGCGCACGGCGTGCGCGCTCCAGGTCGTCGAGGGTGGCCAGGCCGACCGAGTCGAGTGCGTTGTTCTCCAGCGCCGGGATCATCGCCGCATCGTCGAGCACGGTGTAGGTCATCGAGTCCAGCAGTGGTGGGGTGCCCCACCATTTCGGGTTGCGGGTCAACACGATTCGCTGCGCACCGCGGTCGACGGTGGTGATGGTGAATGGGCCGGCCGACGGGCCGGGGCCGTTGAGGAAGCCCTTGTTGAACGCCTCGGGATCGGACGTCACCGCCTTCGAGGACAGCATCGAGTTGCCGGCGAACATGCCCCGCCAGTCCGCGAAGTGGCTGGCGAAGGTGATGACGGCCTGCCGGTCGTCGACGCCCTTGGTGACCGATGCGACGCGCTCGCTGCCGTTGGGTGAGGCGAACAGGAACCGCTTGTCCTTGCCGCTGGTGGCGTTGATCTGGGCGGCGAAGTCCTCCCACGTGATCGGCGTGCCGTCCGACCAGGTCGCCTTCGGGTTGATCGTGTACGTGACGACCTGGGGTTCGGTGCTGGTCAGCTCGACGCTGGTGAAGTAGTCGCTGTTGACCGTCATCTCCCCGTCGGGCTTGATCACGAACGCACGCGGCAGCGTGGCCCGCAGCATCCTGCCCAGTTCGCCGAGGTTGCCGTCGACGTGCAGGTAGTTGAAATTCGGCGGGAAGCCGGTGAGCGCCAACCGCAGATTGCCGCCCTGCTGGAGCGTGGCCGGGTCCTGCGGATTGATGTCGGCCGAGGCGCCGAGTTCGGCGTTGCCGCCCGCCGACGGCACCTCATTGCTGCCGCTGGAGCACCCCGTCACGAGGACCGCCGCTACCGTTCCCGCCGCGAGCAGACGCATCATCGCCCTTTTCACCGGCGTGGCGTGCGATTGTGTGTCTGCTCGCCGGGGCGTGGCGGGGGTCCCTGTTCGGTGGCTCAGGTACGTCATGCGGACTGACTCTAACTGTGATCAGGCTGGGGACGCGGTACCGCGGCGAGCAGTCGCCGGGTGTACTCGTGGGTGGGGTCGGCGAACACCTGCTCGCTGTCGCCCTGCTCGACGATGACGCCTTTGTGCATGACCGCGACGCGGTGGGCGAGGTGGCGCACCACGGACAGGTCGTGAGAGACGAACAGGTAGGCCAGCCCGAAACGCTCCTGCAGATCGAGGAGCAGGTTGATGATGCCGGCCTGGATCGATACGTCCAGCGCCGACACCGGCTCGTCGAGGGCGAGGATCTTGGGCTGCAGCGCCAGGGCCCGCGCGATGCCGATGCGCTGTTTCTGCCCACCGGAGAACTCCGCCGGGTAGCGGCTCGCGTCCTCGCGGCGCATCCCGACCACGGTCAACAGCTCGGCCACCCTGTCGCGGATCGCATTCTTCGCGAACCCGTTGGCCTGCAGCGGTTCTGCCAGCACGTCGAACACCGGCAGCCGAGGGTCCAGCGACGCCACCGGGTCCTGGAACACCACCTGCAGATCCCCGCGTAGGGCGCGACGGCCGGCGCGGTCCAGTGTTGCGACATCGTGGCCGAGCACCTCGATCGTGCCGGATTGCGGTGCGGCCAGATCCAAAATCTGGTGCAGCGTGGTGGACTTGCCCGATCCGGATTCGCCGACGATGCCCAGCGTGCGGCCCGCCGCCAGGGTGAAGCTGACGGAATCGACCGCCCTCACCTCACCGATCCGGCGCCGGAACACCACACCCTTGGTCAGCTGGTAGGTCTTCGACAGGTCGGTGACGCGCAGGACGACGGCCTCGGACGGCTCCGCCGGTGCCGCGGGGGGCGCCGTCGACACCCCGTAGATGTCGGCCGCACTGCGTCCCACGACGTGCTCGTGGCGGATGCAGGCGACGAGGTGGCCCGGCCCGACCGGCTCCAGGGCGGGCTCGGCGGCGCTGCACTCGTCGATCGCCAGCGGGCAGCGCGGGGTGAACGGGCAGCCCGGCGGCAGCGCGGTCATCGACGGCGGCGCGCCGGGGATGGGCACCAGGCGAGCCCCCTGCGGGGCATCGAGACGCGGGGCCGACCCCAGAAGCCCTGCGGTGTAGGGCATCCGGCGGCTGCGGTACAGATCGGCGACCGGTGCGGTCTCCACCGCGCGGCCGGCGTACATGACCAGCGCGCGGTCGGCGAACTCCGCGACGACGCCGAGGTCGTGGGTGATGATGAGCACCCCGGCGCCGGTGACGTCGCGTGCGGTGCGCAGCACGTCGAGGATCTGTGCCTGCACGGTGACGTCCAGGGCGGTCGTCGGTTCGTCGCAGATCAACAGATCGGGATCGTTGGCGATCGCGATCGCGATGACCACGCGCTGCCGTTCCCCGCCGGACATCTCGTGCGGGAACGCCCGGGCCCGCTGCGCAGGCTGCGCGATCCCGACGAGCTCGAGCAGCTCGACCGCCCGGATGCGCGCGGAGCGGGCGTCGACGTCGCGGTGGTGGATGCGGATCGCCTCGGCGATCTGATCGCCGACGGTGTACACCGGCGTGAGCGCCGACATCGGATCCTGGAAGACGGTGCCGATCGAGGCCCCGCGGATCCGCGACATGTCCCGGTCGGATCGCCCGAGGAGTTCGTCGCCGTGCAGCCGCACAGAGCCCGACACCTCGGCGTATTCGGGCAGCAGGCCGACCACCGCCATCGCGCCCGCGCTCTTGCCGGCCCCGGATTCACCGACCAGGGCTACGACTTCGCCGGCGTCGACGTGGTAGTCCAAGCCGCGCACGGCTTCGACACGGTCAGGGCCGGTGGGGTTGTCGATGGGGAAGGCGACGTGCAATCCGCGCACCTCGAGCAGGCTCATGCCGCCGCCCTCCGGCGTCGGCGGCGCCGGGCCGGACGTACCCCGGGATCGAGCGCGTCGCGCAGGCCGTCGCCGACGAGGTTGGCGCAGAACACGATCAGCACCAGCACCCCGGCCGGGAACAGGAACACCCACGGGAAGGTCGTCACCGACCGGGTGCCGTCGGCGATCAGCGTGCCCAGCGACACGTCCGGCGGCTGCACACCGAACCCGAGGAAGCTCAGGCTCGTCTCGGCCAGGATGGCCAGGCCGACGTTCAGCGCGGTGTCGATGATCAGGATCGAGGCTGCGTTCGGCACGATGTGGCGCACGATGATGCGCCAGTTGCTGACGCCCATATACCGTGCGGCGGTCACGAATTCGCGTTCCCGCAGGCTCATCGTCAGCCCCCGCACGATGCGGGCGCTGATCATCCAGCTGAACCCCGCCAGCAGCACGATCAGCCACAGCTCGGTATCGGAGTCGCGCAGCCGAGGTGTGACGATCGCGATGAGGAGGAAGCCCGGGATGACGAGCAGCAGATCGACGATCCACATCAGCGTGGCGTTGCGCCACGCGCCGAAGTAGCCCGCGATCGCCCCCACCGTCGCCGCGATCAGCGTCGACAGGAACGCCACACACACTCCGATCAGCATGGATTTCTGCATGCCGCGCAGCGTCTGGGCGAGCACGTCCTGGCCGAGCGCGTTGGTGCCGAACCAGTGTGTGGTGGTGGGGGGTTGCTGCAGCGCGTAGTAGTCCAGCTCGGTGTGGGTGAAGGGCAGCAGCGGCGGCAGCGCGTAGCAGCTGAGGAACAGCGCGGCGAGCACGAACAGGGACACCACCGCGGGCCGGTTGCGGACGAATCGCCGCCACACCAGCGTGCGCCGCGATACGAACCGGTGTTCGGGGGCGACGGCCTCGTCCCGGGAGCGTTCGACGGTCACGAGACACGCACCCTCGGGTCGAGGGCGGCGTACAGCACGTCGGACAGCAGCCCGGCCAGCAGCACCGTCGCACCGGTGAACACCGTGATGGCGACGATGATGTTGGTGTCCTGCGTGGTGATGCCCTGCACGAACCATTCACCGATGCCGTGCCATCCGAAGATCTTCTCGACGAACACCGCGCCGGTGAACAGGCCGCCCACGCCGTAGGCGAACAGGGTGGCCATCGGGATCAGCGCGGTGCGCAGGCCGTGTTTGAACAACGCCTGCCGCCGGGTCAGCCCCTTGGCGCGGGCGGTGCGGATGAAGTCCTGGCCGAGCACGTCGAGCATCGCGTTGCGCTGGTAGCGGCTGAAGCCCGCGATGGTGCCCAGCGCCAGTGTGAGCGTGGGCAGCACGAGATGTTGCAGACGGTCCACCAGCTGGCTGAACGTCCCGCCGACGGCGTCGGTCGACGTCTCCCCGGTGTACTCGAAGATCTGTACTCCGAGAATCGAATTGCCCTGCAGCGCAGCCAGGATGAGCAGGTTGGCGATCACGAAGGTCGGTGTGCTCAGCGTCAGCAGCGCCAGCGTGGTGATGACCCGGTCGGACAGTCGGTACTGCCGGATGGCCCCCCAGGCCCCGACGACGACGCCCAGGGCGGTGCCGACGATCGATCCGATGATCACCAGCCGCAGGCTCACCCCGACGCGGCGCCACAGTTCGTCGGTGACGGGCTGGCCGGCCACGGTGGTGCCGAAGTCCCCGCGCACCACACCGCCCACCCAGTCGGCGTACCGGATCGGGATGGGCTCGTCGAGGTTGAGTTCGGCGGCCTTGGCGTCGATCACCGCCTGCGGCGGTCGCGGGTTGCGTTCCAGCAGGCTGTCGAGCGGGGCGAACGTCAACGAGGTGAGGGTGAACGTCAGGAACGACGCCAGCCCCAGCAGGAGGGCATAGTTCAGCAGCCGGCGGGCGAGGAAGCGGGTCATGCGGTGCTTCCGACTCGGGGCTGCATGCGCCCCAGGTTAGGAGATGTGTGTTGCTACAGCCCGCCGACGTGCCGGGTGCGGGGCGTCGCCGGTCACCGGCCGGGGGCCCGCACAGGGTCGAACACCTGCGTGACGCTCCGCGCTGCGGCGCCGGACTCCTGCCTGCCCTCGACCATGACGCTGTCGTCCACGCCGACGCCCGAGCCCTGCCCGGACGTCGTCGTCCAGGTCTGGGTGAACCCGTCTTCGCTGCGCACCGTCAGGGAACCGGGACCGGTCGCCGTGACGATCCCGGTCTGGCTGACGACGGTGACGAAACCGCCGGAGCCGTCGGCGACGACGACCGTGCCGTGCACCGGCGGCCCCTGCTGCGGGCCCCGGCCGCCGGGACCGGGGCCGACGCCACCGGGAGCTGCGGCGTGCTGCCCCGGCGGGCCGCCGAACTGCGGGGACGCGGCGCCGGTCGCGGCGTAGGCGGCGGCGCCGCCCAACCCGGCGATGACCGCGGCTACGCCGACGGCCGTCACGGTCTCGCGCAGCCCCCACGGGCGTGTCCGAGTGGGCTGGTCACCCGATGCCGGCTCGTGGTGGTCGGTGTCCATGCGATCCACTGTGGCCGGGCCGAATGTGTGCCGGCTGTGGGTAGGTTCAGCGGGGCATGTGACCCGCTTTCACAGCGCGCGCATAGGAACGGCACAGGGGGCGCCTAGCGCACCCGCCGATAATGGGGTGATGGCCACCCCGCAGAGCACCCCGGAGGACACCCGGGTCGTGATGCGTCGGGCCGACGGTAGCCCGATCCATGTGCTCGTCGTCGACGACGAGGCGGTGCTGGCCGAGCTGGTGTCGATGGCGCTGCGGTACGAGGGCTGGGACATCTCCACCGCCGGGGACGGCGCCTCGGCCATCGCGATCGCCAAACAGAATCCACCCGACGTCGTGGTGCTCGACGTGATGCTTCCCGACATGAGCGGCCTGGAGGTGCTGCGCAAACTGCGTGAGCAGACACCGGGCCTTCCGCTGTTGCTGCTCACCGCGAAGGACTCGGTCGAAGACCGGATCGCCGGTCTGACCGCCGGCGGCGACGACTACGTGACGAAGCCGTTCAGCATCGAAGAGGTCGTGCTGCGGTTGCGTGCCCTCCTGCGCCGCACCGGCGTCAGCACCGAGGCCGGCGGCGCGCAGATCGTGGTCGGAGACCTCGTACTGGACGAGGACAGCCACGAGGTCACCCGCGGCGGCGAGTTGATCACGTTGACCGCCACGGAGTTCGAACTTCTCCGCTTCATGATGCGCAACGCGAAACGGGTGCTCAGCAAGGCCCAGATCCTGGATCGCGTCTGGAGTTACGACTTCGGTGGCCGCTCGAACATCGTGGAGCTGTACGTGTCGTATCTGAGGAAGAAGATCGACAGCGGGCGGGAGCCCATGATTCACACGCTGCGCGGTGCCGGGTATGTCCTCAAACCCCCGCGGTGAGCACGCGCCGCGGTCGGCGTTGCGTTCCCCGCGCAGCTGGTCGCTGCGCACCCGTCTGATCGTCACGCAGGTGGTGCTGCTGGCGGTGGTCTGCGCCGGCATCGGTGTCGCCACCGAGTATGCGCTGCAACGGTTTCTGATCAACCAGCTCGACGAACAGGTGATCGAGGCGGGCCGCCGCTCGTCGGTGATCTTCGAATTCGGCCCACCCCCGCCGCCCGGCATCGCGCTCCCCGTACCGCCCGGAGTCCGCCCGCCCCTGATGCCGGCCTTACCGTTTCCGCCGCCTCGCGGCCACCGGATGATGATCCGCGACGACCAGGGACCCGGCCCGGCCTTTCTCAACGCCCCCGGCCAGGCCATCCTCACCGTCGGTGCGGTGGTGGCCGACGGCCGCGCCGTCGAAGCGGGCATCATCACCGCCGACGGATCACGCGCCGAGATCTCCGCGGCCGCCGCCCAGCAGCTGACGTCGGTCGCGGTCGGCGACCCGCCTCAGACCGTCGACCTCACCGGCCTGGGCCGCTACCGCGTGGTCGCGTTCCCGTCCCACCTGCCCGGGGAGGACGTCGTCGCGGGGCTGCCGACCTCCGACGTCGACGACACGCTGTTCTGGGTCGCGGTGATCTTCTGCGCCGTCGCCGCGGTCGCCCTGCTGGCTGCGGGTGCGGGCGGCGTGCTCATCGTGCGGCGCCAACTCGCGCCGCTGGCAAGGGTTTCCACCGCCGCGCAGCAGGTCGCCGACCTCGAACTCGACCGCGGGGAGGTACGCCTGCCCACCCCGATCGTCGAGGTCGACCCGGCGGCCTCGCACACCGAGGTGGGCCAGCTGGGGTCGGCCCTCAACCGCATGCTCGACCGCATCGCCGGGGCGCTGTCGGCGCGGCACGCCAGCGAGACGCGGGTGCGGCAGTTCGTCGCCGACGCCAGCCACGAACTGCGCACGCCACTGGCCGCCATCCGCGGTTACACCGAACTGGCGCAACGGAAACGGGCTCAGCTACCCGACGACGTCGCCCACGCCATGAACCGTGTCGAATCCGAGACCCACCGCATGACCCAACTGGTCGAGGACATGCTTCTGCTGGCCCGCCTCGACGACGGACGCCCCCTGCAGCGCGACAGCGTCGATCTGAGTCGCCTGGTGGTCGACGCCGTCAGCGACGCCCACATCGCAGGCCCGGACCACGTGTGGGAACTCGACCTGCCCGAGGCGCCCGTGACCGTTCCCGGTGACGAAGCCCGGCTCCATCAGGTGCTCGCCAACCTGCTCGCCAACGCGCGCACGCACACTCCGGCCGGGACGACGGTGACGACCTCGCTGGCCGTAGCCGACGACGGAGACGTCGTGCTCGGCGTGCTCGACGACGGGCCCGGCATCCCGGCCTGGCTGCAGCCCGACGTGTTCGAACGGTTCGCGCGCGGCGACACGTCGCGCTCCCGCCTCGGGGAGAGCACGCAGGTTCGGCCCGGCGGCAGCACCGGACTGGGGCTGGCGATCGTGGCCGCGGTCGTGCGGGCCCACGGCGGGACCATCGACCTGCACAGCGTCCCGGGCCGAACGGAGTTCACCGTGCGCCTGCCCCCCGATTCACAGCGCAGCCACAGTCCGGACCAATCGGACGCCTAGCGGGGCTCTCCATCATCGTGGGGTGACCCTGCTTGTCTCCCGCGAGCAGACACGAACTCGCACGCCCGAGCGCTCGGGCGTGCGAGTCCGCGTCTGCTCGCCCTCGACCGCCGCGCTGGCAGTGCTGCTCGTCGCGACCGCGGGCCTGTATCTGTGGAATCTCGGCGCCAGCGGATGGGCGAACGCGTATTACTCGGCGGCCGTGCAGGCCGGGTCGCACAGTGCGTCCGCGATGTTCTTCGGATCCAGCGACGCCGCGAACGCGATCACCGTCGACAAGCCACCGGCCGCGCTGTGGGTGATGGACCTCTCGGCGCGGCTGTTCGGTGTCAACCCGTGGAGCATCCTGGTGCCCCAGGCGTTGATGGGCGTCGCCGCCGTCGCGGTCCTCGCCGCTGCGGTACGGCGCGTGAGTGGGGCGGGCGCCGGACTCCTGGCCGGTGCCGTTCTGGCGCTGACGCCCGTGGCTGCGTTGATGTTCCGCTTCAACAACCCCGACGCGCTGTTGGTGCTGCTCCTCGTCGTCGGCGCCTCCTGCACCCAGCGCGCGTGCGAGAAGGACGCGAGCCGGTGGTGGCTCCTCGCGGCGGGCATCGCCGTCGGGTTGGGGTTCCTGACCAAGATGCTTCAGGCCCTGCTCGTGCTGCCCGGATTCGCCACCGCCTATCTGGTTGCCGGTCACCGGCCACTGCGGCGGCGGGCCGTCGACCTCGTCGGCGCAGCGGTGGCCGTCGCGCTGTCGGCGGGCTGGTACGTGGCGCTGGTCGAACTGTGGCCCAAGGATGCGCGTCCCTACATCGGCGGTTCGCAGACGAACAGCATCCTGGAACTGACGTTGGGCTACAACGGCATCGGCAGGCTCACCGGCGACGAGCCCGGCGGCCTGGGCAACCTCAACCACGACGTCGGCTGGGCCAGACTGTTCGGCTTCGGAATGGGATCGGACATCGCCTGGCTGTTGCCGGCGGCGGTGATCTGCCTGACCGCCGGTCTGGTCCTGACCCGCCGTGCGCCGCGCACCGACGCCACGCGGGCCGCACTCATCCTGTGGGGCGGCTGGCTGCTCGTCACCGCAGTGGTCTTCAGCTATATGAACGGGATCGTGCACCCGTACTACACCGTCGCGCTGGCACCCGCCGTCGCGGCCGGCGCGGCCGTCGGTGCCACGTTGCTGTGGCGGCGGCGAGCCGACCTTCGTGCCGCGGCGGCCCTGTCGGCGACCGTGGCGGTGACCGCGATCCTGGCCGCGGTCCTGCTGACCCGCTTCGGCGAGTGGGCACCGTGGCTGCGGGGCGCCGTCGCCGTCGGGGGAGTGGGCGCGGCGGTCCTGCTCGTCGTCGCGGGCAGGCTGCCGGAGCGGGCGGCCCGGTGTGCTGCCGCCCTGGCGGCGGTGTCGTGCCTGGCCGCGCCGACAGCGATCTCGCTGGCCACGGCCGCGTCCCCGCACACCGGCGCCCTTCCGTCGGTGGGTCCGGCCCGCAGCGGCGGCTTCAGGGGTGGCGGGCTGCTCAGCGCGCCCACGCCGCACCCCGATCTGATCGCGCTGCTGACCGCGAATGCCGATGACTTCACCTGGACCGCAGCAGTCGTCGGGTCCAACAACGCGGCCGGCTATCAGCTGGCCACCGGGGCGCCGGTGATGGCGGTGGGCGGGTTCAACGGCACCGATCCGTCGCCGACCCCGGACGAGTTCATCCGTACCGTCCACGAGGGGCGCATCCACTACTTCATCGTGGGACCGGCCGTGATGATGGGGCATCAGAGCGGTGACATCACCCGGGACTCCGCGGCCATCCGCGAGTGGGTCGAGGCGCGCTACCCGGAGCTGACCGTCGACGGGACGGTCGTCTACGACCTGACTAAGCCGCTCACCACCTCACAGCCGGCACATAGCTCCGGCCCACGATGAGCACACCTGAGCCCCGCAGCATGGATGACATGACAGACACCGTCCTGGGCCCCCGATTCGGTTGTGGCAGGCGCCCTTTCGAGGCGCGCCCTGACGTGGCCAGAGCGGCGCGTGACACGGGTGCGCCAGTGCTCGACGTGGTGATTCCCGTCTACAACGAACAGACCGCGCTGGCCGCCTCGGTACGTCGACTGCACCGCTATCTCAGCGAGTCGGTGCCGTTCCGCGCACGCATCACGATCGCCGACAACGCCAGCGTCGACGCCACCCCGGTCATTGCGACACAGCTCGCCGCCGAGATGGCCGATGTGCGGGTGGTCCGATTGGAGCAGAAGGGCCGCGGCCGCGCCCTGCACCACGTCTGGACCGGATCGGACGCCGCCGTGCTGGTCTACATGGATGTGGACCTGTCGACCGACCTCGCAGCCCTCGCACCCCTTGTCGCACCGCTGATCTCGGGCCACTCCGATCTGGCCATCGGCACGCGGCTCGCCCACGGAGCGCGGGTCCGGCGTGGACCCAAGCGGGAGATCATCTCCCGCTGCTACAACCTGATCCTCCGATCCACGCTCTCCGCGCGGTTCTCCGACGCCCAGTGCGGATTCAAGGCGATCCGCGCCGACGTCGCCGCCCGGCTCCTGCCTCACGTCGCGGACACCGGCTGGTTCTTCGACACCGAGTTGCTCGTCCTCGCCGAGCGCAGCGGGCTGCGCATCCACGAGGTGCCGGTGGACTGGGTCGACGACCCCGACAGCCGCGTCGACATCGCTGCCACCGCTGCGGCGGACCTGAAAGGAATCGGCCGGCTGCTCCGAGGTTTCGCCACCGGGACTATCCCGGTACACGCCATCGCGGCGCAGCTGGCGCCGACGGCCGACGTCAGCGCGCCCCGCTCACTGCTCCGACAGGTCGTCCGGTTCGGCGCTGTCGGGGTCGCGTCCACCGCTGCCTACATCTGTCTCTTCATGCTCCTGCAGGGGTGGGCGGGCGCACAGCTGGCGAACCTCGTCGCGCTGCTCCTGACCGCGGTGGGCAACACGGCCGCCAACCGGCGCTTCACCTTCGGCGTCGCCGGGCGGGCCCGCCTGGCGCGCCACCACGTCGAGGGCCTGATCGTCTTCGGCATCGCACTCGCCATCACCAGCGGGGCCCTCGCGCTCCTGCACGCCACCGCCGAATCCCCGCACCACATGGTCGAACTCGCGGTACTCGTCGGGGCGAACCTGCTCGCGACCGTGGTGCGTTTCGTTCTGCTCCGCGGCTGGGTGTTCCACCCTCGCCGCTCCACCACCGAAGGAAACCTCCGATGACCGCCCTCGCCCACACGTCCGCGACACCGATTCGGAATTCCCGGCCCGTCGTCACAGAACGACCGCGCTGGGTGAGGCCCGCGCTGGCGGCGCTGCTGGCCGCCACTGCCGCACTGTATTTCTGGGGGCTGGGGTCGTCGGGCTGGGCCAACCAGTACTACGCGGCCGCGGCGCAGGCGGGCACCCAGGACTGGAAGGCGTGGTTGTTCGGATCCCTGGACGCCGGCAACGCGATCACCGTCGACAAGCCGCCCGCCGCGCTGTGGCTGATGGCGCTGTCAGGCCGGATGTTCGGGTTCAGCCCGTTCACGATGCTGCTGCCGCAGGCGCTGATGGGGGTGGCGTCGGTCGCGGTGCTCGTCGCCGCGGTCCGGCGGGTCAGCGGTCCGGGCGCGGGCCTGATCGCCGGTGCTGCGCTGGCCGTGACCCCGGTGGCGGCGCTGATGTTCCGCTACAACAACCCCGATGCGCTTCTGGTGTTCCTGCTCGTCGTCGCGGCCTACCTCATGGTGCGGGCGATCCAGACGGGCGGGACCCGCTGGGTCGTCCTGGTCGGGGTGGTGCTCGGGATGGCGTTCCTGACCAAGATGCTGCAGGCGTTCCTCGTCGTCCCGGGCCTGGCGCTGGCCTTCCTCGTCGCGGCGCCCGTGGGGATGTGGCAGCGCCTGGGCAGGCTGCTGGCCGGCGGGCTTGCGATGGTCGTCACGGCGGGCTCGTTCCTGGCGATCGTGAGCTTGTGGCCCGCCGGTTCGCGCCCCTACATCGGCGGTTCCACCGACAACAGCCTGCTGCAGCTGGCGCTGGGCTACAACGGAATTCAGCGTGTCATGGGCGGAGACAGCGGCCCGGGTGGACAGGGCGGCCCCGGTGGCCGTTCGGGTGGCCCGGCGGGGGCGAACCTGTTCTTCGGAGGCGACCCCGGCATCGGCAGGCTCTTCGGCGCGTCGATGGGCACGGAGGCGTCATGGCTGCTGCCCGCGGCCCTGATCGGGCTGGCGGCGGGGCTGTGGTTCACCCGTCGCGCGCCCCGCACCGGTGCGGTGCGGGCAAGCCTGCTGCTGTGGGGCGGCTGGGTGCTCGTGACCGGAGCCGTGTTCAGCGTCATGGACGGCATCATCCACCCGTACTACACCGTCGCCCTGGCGCCGGGCATCGCCGCGCTGCTCGGGATCAGTGCGGTCCAAATGTGGCGTGGCCGAACCCATGTGGGGCCGCGCGCGGTACTTGCGCTGATGATGGCGGCAACAGGCGTGTGGGCGTTCATCCTGCTCGACCGCACGCCCGACTGGCTGCCGTGGTTGCGCTGGACCGTCGTCACCGCATCGGTGGTCGTGGCCGCGGTCCTCGCGGTGGGGGCGCACCGGTTGGGACGGGCCGCCGCCGCTGCGGCCGCCGTGGCGCTCGTCGTGGGTGCCGCAGCCCCCGCCGCCTACGCGATCGAGACCGCGCTGCACCCCCACAACGGCCCGATGGCGGTGTCGGGCCCGGCACGCACCGACATGGGCCCGGGCGGTTTCGGCGGCCCGAGCGGCCTGGACGCTCCGGTCGGCCCGGGTGGAATCGGTGGGGCCGAGGGTTCGGTGTCCGACAACGCCGCGCTGCAGGAGCTCGTGTCGGCGGCCGACAACCGCTGGGCCGCTGCGGCCGTCGGATCCATGACCGCCGGCGACCTGGAGTTGCAGACCGGTGCTTCGGTCATGGCGATCGGCGGGTTCAGCGGTGGCGACGATTCACCGACCCTGCCGCAGTTCCAGGAGTACGTCGCCGGCGGTCAGGTCCGGTACTTCATCGCCGGCGGCCATCGCGGCCCGGGCGGGGACTCGGGATCGGCCGCCGAGATCACAGCGTGGGTGGAGCAGAACTACACCCCGGCCGACATCGGCGGGGCGACCGTGTACGACCTGCAGGACTGAACGCGCCGGGACTGGACGTGCGGGCGCCTGCACGTCCAGTCCCGGCCAGAACGTTGACAGCCGGAAAGGACATCCGGCACAATTCCGGGTTATGGCCATAAAGATGGTCAAATCTACCAACTTTACGAGGAATGATGACCGCGACCGATGAGCTCACGCAGAACGCGGGGCGCTACGAGCTGAGCCACCTCCGTGCGCTGGAGGCCGAGGCGATCCACATCATCAGGGAGGTGGCCGCGGAGTTCGAGCGGCCGGTGCTGCTGTTCTCCGGCGGCAAGGACTCCATCGTGATGCTGCACCTGGCCATCAAGGCCTTCCGGCCGGGACGGCTGCCGTTCCCCGTGATGCACGTCGACACCGGGCACAACTTCGACGAGGTGCTGCAGGCCCGCGACGACCTGGTCGCCGAGTCCGGCGTGCGCCTGGTCGTCGCGAAGGTGCAGGACGACATCGACGCAGGGCGCGTGGTGGAGACCATCCCGTCGCGCAACCCGATGCAGACGTTCACGCTGCTGCGCGCGATCCGGGAGAACAAGTTCGACGCGGCCTTCGGCGGCGCCCGCCGGGACGAGGAGAAGGCGCGAGCCAAGGAGCGGGTGTTCAGCTTCCGCGACGAATTCGGCCAGTGGGATCCGAAGAACCAGCGACCCGAGCTGTGGACCCTGTACAACGGCAGGCACCGCAAGGGCGAGCACATCCGCGCCTTCCCGCTGTCGAACTGGACCGAATTCGACATCTGGTCCTACATCGGGGCCGAGAAGATCGCGCTGCCGTCCATCTACTACGCACACCAGCGCAAGGTCTTCGAACGCGACGGCATGCTGCTGGCGGTGCACAAGTTCCTGCAGCCGCGCAAGGACGAGCCGATCATCGAGAAGACCGTGCGGTTCCGCACCGTCGGTGACGTGACGTGTACGGGCTGCGTGGAGTCCACCGCGGCGACGGTGTCGGAGGTCATCGCCGAGACCGCGATCTCGCGGCTCACCGAGCGCGGCGCCACCCGCGCCGACGACCGGATCTCTGAGGCGGGCATGGAAGATCGCAAGCGTGAGGGGTACTTCTGATGGGTTCGTCGACCACACTTCTGCGCATCGCGACCGCCGGTTCGGTCGATGACGGCAAGTCCACCCTGATCGGCCGGCTGCTCTACGACTCCAAGGCCGTGATGGAAGACCAGCTGGCCGCCGTCGAGCGCACCTCCAAGGAGCGCGGCAACGACTACACCGACCTCGCACTGGTCACCGACGGTCTGCGCGCGGAGCGCGAGCAGGGCATCACCATCGATGTCGCTTACCGCTACTTCGCCACGGCCAAGCGGAAATTCATCATCGCCGACACGCCGGGCCACATCCAGTACACCCGCAACATGGTCACCGGCACGTCGACCGCGCAGCTGGCGATCGTGCTCGTCGACGCCCGCCACGGGCTGCTCGAGCAGTCCCGCCGGCATGCGTTCCTGGCGTCGCTGCTGGGCATCCAGCACATCGTGCTCGCCGTGAACAAGATGGACCTGATCGACTGGGACAGGGAGCGGTTCGAGAGCATCCGCGACGACTTCCACGACTTCGCCGCCCGTCTGGACGTGCACGACGTCACGACGATCCCGCTCTCGGCGCTCAACGGCGACAACGTGGTGACCAAGTCCGACGTCACCCCGTGGTACGAGGGACCGTCGCTGCTGGCCCACCTCGAAGAGGTCTACATCGCCGGGGACCGCAACCTCGTCGACGTCCGGTTCCCGGTGCAGTACGTGATCCGGCCGCAGACCCGCGAACATGCCGACCACCGCAGCTACGCGGGGACTGTGGCCAGCGGCGTGATGCGTCCCGGCGACGAGGTGACGGTCCTGCCCGCAGGCCTGACGTCGCGCATCACCGAGATCGAAGGACCCGGTGGGCCGGTCAAGGAAGCGTTCCCGCCGATGGCGGTGTCGATCAGCCTCGCCGACGACATCGACATCTCCCGCGGCGACATGATCGCGCGGCCCAACAACCAGCCGCGTGTGGCCCAGGATTTCGACGCGACGGTCTGCTGGATGGCCGACGCCGAATCGCTGGAACCGGGCCGCGACTACATCATCAAGCACACCACGCGGACCACCCGCGTGAAGGTGACCGGCCTGGACTACCGCCTCGACGTCAACACGCTGCACCGCGACAAGACAGCGACGGCACTGAAACTCAATGAGCTGGGCCGTATCTCGCTACGGAGCCAGGTGCCGCTGTTGCTCGACGAGTACAGCCGCAACGCCGCTACGGGTTCGTTCATCCTGATCGATCCGAACACCAACAGCACCGTCGCGGCGGGCATGATTCTGCCGTACGTCTCAGCGCGCACATCGAGCCCCAACACGGTGCGGCACGAGTCGCTGTGCACGTCGGAGGACCGCCTCACCAAGGGCCGGACGGTGTGGTTCACCGGTCTGTCGGGGTCGGGCAAATCGTCGGTGGCGATGCTCGTCGAGCAGAAGCTGCTCGAAAAGGGTGTTCCCGCCTACGTTCTCGATGGCGACAACCTGCGCCACGGGCTCAACGCCGACCTCGGGTTCTCGATGGACGACCGTGCCGAGAACCAGCGCCGGCTCGCCTACGTCGCGTCGATCCTGGCCGACTCCGGTCAGGTGGTTCTCGTCCCGGCGATCAGCCCGCTGGCCGAGCATCGTGAGCTGGCCCGCAAGGTGGCCAACGAGCAGGGTCTCGACTTCTTCGAGGTGTTCTGTGACACCCCGCTCGAGGATTGCGAGAGTCGCGACCCGAAGGGCTTGTACGCCAAGGCCCGCGCGGGCGAGATCACGCATTTCACCGGTATCGACAGCCCCTACCAGCGGCCCAAGAACCCGGACCTGCGACTGACGCCGGACCGCACGCCCGACGAGCACGCCGAGGCCGTGATCGCACTGCTGGAAAGCCGGGGCCGATGAGCGATCACGAGCTGGCGGCGCGACTGGCCACCGAGGCCGGCGCGCTCCTGCTCGACGTGCGGGCCGAACTCGCCGAGGCGAGTGCGCAGGACCGCAAGGCCGCGGGCGACCAGAGGTCCCACGACTTCCTGCTCGCGGCCCTGACCGAGCAGCGACCCGACGACGCCGTTCTGTCGGAGGAAGGTGTCGATGACCCGGTGCGGTTGTCGGCCCGGCGCGTCTGGATCGTCGACCCACTCGACGGGACACGAGAGTTCTCCGAACTGGGCCGCACGGACTGGGCCGTGCACGTGGCGCTCTGGGAAGGCGGTGAGCTCGTCGCCGGTGCGGTCGCGCTGCCTGCACAGGGGGTCACACTCGCCACGCCGACGGTGCCGGTGCCCCCAGCGGCCCCGGGTGCGCCGCGCGTCGTGGTGTCGCGGACCCGACCGCCGGCCGTCGCGCTGGAGGTCAAGGACGCGCTCGGTGGTGAACTCGTCGAAATGGGTTCCGCCGGAGCCAAAGTGGCGTCGGTCGTGCAGGGGATCTCGGATGTCTACGTGCATGCGGGCGGCCAGTACGAGTGGGATTCGGCCGCCCCCGTGGCCGTCGCGCGGGCGGCAGGTCTGCACACGTCCCGCATCGACGGCTCACCGCTGGTCTACAACCAGCGGGACTCGAAGCTCCCCGATCTGATCGTGTGCCGCCCTGAACTCGCTGACGCGGTGCTGGCCGTCACTGCCCGCTGACCGCGGGGTCTCCGACACCCGGGCAGGCTTTGACGAGTTCGCCGACGGTGGTCATCATGCCGTCGAGTGCGCCCATGAATTCCTTGTCCGGCAAGGCGTTCAGATCCGCTGCATCCCTGCGGCTTTGGCTGAACGCGTCGAAATCGTCGGCGATCTCGTCGACGTCGGCGCGCAGCGCGGGGGATTCGATGGTGGCGGCCACTGCCCGGATGTCGTCGGCCACCTTCGCCTCAGCGGCGGCAGATCGAGCGGACTCGGCGGGGTCCCGCGACGTGCCCGGCATGGCCGCGACCGTCTCCGCGCGGGCGGGAACCGCGATGCGCAGCGCGGTGTCGACCTGTGCACAGTCCGCGGTCAACTGCTCGGGCTCAGAGTCCCGGTCCGTCAAGGTCATGATGAGCGCGAAGGCCGGTATCACGATGACCGCCACGGCAAGCATGATGAGTCGCGCCCTCACCCGATCGAGTCTAGGGGCCGCGGGCAGGGGTGCCGACCGGTAAATCCGCGCCGGTCCACGCACGGTTAGGCTGCGAGCGTGTCTGATCCCACCACCCTGCGGGCGCTGGCCGGCCTGCCCCTCGCCCCGGTGAGCCTCGCCGATTCCGCGCTCGTGCTGATCGACTGCCAGAACACCTACACCCGAGGCGTGATGGAACTCGACGGAGTGCAGCAGGCGCTCGACGAAGCCGCCACGCTGCTCGATCGGGCCCGCACCGCGGGCATCCCGGTCGTCCACATCCAGCACGACGACGGACCCGGCTCGCTCTACGACATCGAGGGGGAGAGCGGGGCCATCGTCGACCGCGTCGCCCCCCGCAACGGGGAGCCCGTCGTCGTCAAGAACTATCCGAACGCGTTCGTCAACACCGATCTCGACGACATCCTGAAGTCATCCGGAGCGTCGAATCTGGTGCTGGCGGGGTTCATGACGCACATGTGCGTGAACTCCACCGCCCGCGGCGCGTTCAACCTCGGGTACGCGCCGACCGTGGTCGCCGCCGCGACGGCCACCCGGACTCTGCCCGGACTCGACGGCGACGCGGTGCCCGCCCGGGCCCTGCACAACGCCAGCCTGGCCGCGGTCGCCGACCTGTTCGCCGTGGTGGTGCCCGGCCAGGAGGACATTCCCGGCTAGCCTGGCCCCATGCGGATGTCGGCGAAGGCGGAGTACGCCGTCCGCGCGATGGTCCAGCTCGCGACCGTCGACGACGGTGCGCTGGTCAAGACCGAAGACCTGGCGAAAGCTCAGGGCATTCCGGCCCAGTTCCTCGTCGACATCCTGTCGGACCTGCGCACCGATCGGCTTGTGCGCAGTCACCGGGGACGTGACGGCGGCTACGAGCTGGCCCGGCCTGCCGCGGACATCAGCATCGCCGATGTGTTGCGCTGTATCGACGGCCCGCTGGCGAGCGTGCGCGACATCGGTCTGGGCGACTTGCCGTACACGGGGCCCACCACCGCTCTCACCGACGTCTGGCGCGCCCTGCGCGCGAGCATGCGCTCGGTCCTCGAACAGACCAGCCTCGCCGATGTCGCCCTCGGTGAGCTGCCCGACCATGTCCGGGTCATGGCCGACGACTACCGAGGCCAGGAAGAGGCGCGCGGCCACTCGGTCAGCTAGGAGCCCGATCCGTACGGGCGGGTGAGAATCTCCAGGTAATGCCCGCCCGGGTCCTGGAAGTACACGCCACGGCCGCCGTCGTTGTGGTTGATCTCGCCGGGGTGCGCGCCACGGGGATCGGCCCAGTGCGGCAATCCCCGTTCGCGGATCCGGCCGTAGATGGCATCGAAATCGTCTTCGGACACCAGAAACGCATAGTGCTGCGGGGCGATCGCATCGTCGTCGCCGACGTCGGCGTAGTCGAGGCTGACCTCGCCGACGGCAACCACCAGGAACGGCCCGAAGGGTTTCGGGCTCGGCAGGCCGAACAGGCCGGTGAGAAACTCCGCCGACGTTCGCTTGTCCCGGGCGGCGACGATGGTGTGGTTGAGGGTGATGGCCATCGCGTCGAGGATAGAACGGGCCGCGTCCGCTGTTCCAGTAGGAACGACCACGGAAAATGATACGAAAGGCACGTGATGTTCGACCTTCGTGAACTCAGCGCACCGGTGCTCGTCGCCCCGATGGCAGGCGGTCCGTCCACCCCCGAGCTCGCAGCTGCCGGCTCAGCGGCAGGCGGGCTCGGATTCGTCGCCGCCGGGTACCTCACCGCGCAGGCGTTCGCCGACGCGCTGTCCAGGGCCCAGGCGCTCACCACCTCGCCGGTGGCCGCCAATCTCTTTGTGCCGCAACCCAGTGCAGCCGCGCCGGCGGCGATCGAGGAGTATGCCCGTGCGTTGGCCGCCGAGTCCGAGCGGTACGGCGTGAATCTCGGCGAGCCCAGGTTCGACGACGACGGTTGGGCCGCCAAGATCGAGGTGCTGCTCGATCTGCGCCCGGCCGTCGCCTCGTTCACCTTCGGACTGCCCAGCGCCGACGAGCGGCGCCGTCTGGGCGCGGCGGACATCGCCGTCGCGGCGACGGTCACCACCCTGGCTGAGGCACGCGCCGCCGCCGCGATCGACGTCGACGTGCTCGTCGCCCAGGGCCCGTCGGCGGGCGGGCACCGCGGCACGTTCGACCCGTCCGCCGACCCGGCGACCGAGTCGCTCGACGACCTGCTCGGCGCGCTCACCGCCCACCTCGACATCCCCGTCGTGGCCGCCGGCGGGCTGATGACGGCCGACGACGTCCGCCGCGTCCGTGACGCCGGGGCGGTCGCCGCGCAGCTGGGCACCGCGTTCCTGCTCGCCGACGAGGCCGGCAGCAGCGCCGTGCACCGAGCCGCGCTGGTCGAGGGCCAATACACCGAAACCGTGGTCACCAGAGCCTTTTCCGGACGGTACGCCCGTGGGCTGCGCAACCGGTTCATCGACGAGCACGAGGCGCAGGCGCCGCTCGGCTACCCCGAGGTGCACTATCTGACCAGCCCGGTGCGTAAGGCCTCGATCGGCGCCGGCGACCCCGACGCGGTGAACATCTGGGCCGGAACGGGCTTCCCGAAGATCCGTGGCGGGTCCGCAGCCGACATCATCGCCGCGGTGAGCGCCGGGGCGTGACCACACGGCGGGTCAGTCCAGGTCGTTCACGACGACATCGCCGGTGTCTGCGCGTGCCGTGATCACCGATGCGGCGTTGTCGCGGTCCCGCGTGCGGGGGACCCGGACGACGGTGTTGCCCTGGTCCATCTCGGTGACCGCGTCGACGTAGTAGGGCCCCGGCGGGGGGAGCGACACGACGACGTCACCGTGTTCGGTGGCGGCGTCCACTGTCCGCGGGGGCTCGGCGAAGTCGACGCTGATGTCACCGTTCGTCGTTGTCGCACTGAATGATTCGCTCACCGCTATCGGCTCTCGCGTCGTGACGTCGCCGTGCTGGTTGACGATCTCGATCCGCCGTGCCGAGCCGCTGAGGATGACGGCGCCGTCGACGGTGCGGGCCGTCAGCTGGTCGATGTCGGCCTGGGCGAACACCACGCCCGTCTCCTGCTCGGTGGTCACCGAGACGCGGCGGGCCAGCTCGGGAGGCAGGACGACGGTGATCTCCCCGGCCCGGCCCCACTGCAGGAACTGCGAGGGCTCGGCGTCGATGGTGACCCGTGCGGTGGTGCCGTCCGCGGTGACGGCCAGCGGATCGGCGCCGGCACGGGCGGAGTTCACCATCCGCATGTCCACCCTGGGTTCCCGGGCCTCGCGGTCGGCGGTGATGCGCACCGCCACCGGGACCGAGCCGGTGTCCACGGTCACCGAGGTCAGGGTGGCCGGCAGCGCGGTGGAGTCCTTCACGACGCGGAAGGAACTGATTCCCCACGCGGCGGTGCTCAACGACACGACGAGTCCGACGATCATGAGCGCCGCGGCGAGGGTGAGGAGCACGCGGACCGCCGTGCGGCCGCCGGGGGACAGCGGTGGGGGCGGCGAGGTGGGTGCGGGAGCGAGGGTGGTGGTCACGGGGTACCTTTCCGGGCCTTCAGGATTGCGGAATCGGGCGTCAGGATTCGAGGTAGCGCAGCACCGCGAGCACGCGGCGGTTCTCGCTCTCGTCGGGCGCGAGGTTCAGTTTCGAGAAGATCGAGGCGATGTGTTTCTCGGCCGAGCCGACCGACATGTGCAGGCCCGAGGCGATCGCCGAGTTCGTCTTGCCCTCGGCCATCAGTTGCAGCACTTCGTGTTCCCTGGGGGTCAGCGCGTGGAGGATGTTGCGGCGGTGCGAGCGCACGAGGATCTGGGACACCACCTCGGGGTCGAGGACCGTCCCGCCCGAGCCGACGACCCGCACCGCATCCAGGAATGCCGGCACGTCGGCCACCCGGTCCTTGAGCAGGTAGCCGAAACCCCTTGTGTCGGAGGCGATCAGGTCGGCCGCATACCGCTCCTCCACGTAATGGGAGAGCACGAGCACCGGTGATTCCGGATTCTGGCTGCGCAGCAGCGCCGCGGCCCTGATGCCCTCGTCGGTGAATGTCGGCGGCATCCGGACATCAAGGATGGCCAGGTCGGGGCGCTCGTCGTTGACCAGGCGCAGCAGGTTCGTCGCATCGGGCACCCCGGCGACGACCTGGTGGCCGGCGTCGGTGAGGATCCGTTCGATGCCGGCCCGCAGCAGGGCCGAATCCTCGGCGATCACTACGCGCACGGCAGCACCGCGCTGACGATCGTCGGTCCGGTGGCCGGGCTGCTCACCGAGAACGTCCCGCGGGCCGCACGCACCCGTTCGTCGAGTCCGCGCAGGCCGGTGGCTTCCCCGTCACCGTGGTCCTCTACGACGCGCGCACCGCCCCTCCCGTCGTCGAACACGCTGACGTGCAACTGCTGAGCGGTCTCGTCGAGGCGCACGGTGACCGCGGCGGTGGTGGCCCCCGAATGGCGGCTGACGTTCGTCAGCGCCTCGGCGACGACGAAGTAGGCGCACGCCTCGACCTCCTCGGGCAGCCGGCGCGGCAGGTGCACGCTCAGCGTCGTCGGAACACCTGAGTTCGCCGCGCGCTGCACCACCGCCGACAGGGCGGCGTCGAGGCCGCGGTCGGACAGGATGGTCGGCGCGATGCCGCGCACCACGTTGCGCAACTCCACGAGCGCGCTCTTGGCGTCGTCGTGCGCTTCGGCGATCAGCTCCTTGGCCGCGGGCAGATCGGTGTCGAGCTTCGTCTGCGCCAGCCCGATCGTCATGGCCAGCGACACCAGTCGCGGCTGCACGCTGTCGTGGAGGTCGCGTTCGATGCGGTGCCGTTCGGTCTGTGCCGACGTCACCGCACCCTGGCGCGCATCGGCCAACGCGCTCACCTCGTGCTGCAGCGCCGCAGTGGGCGACGCCGGCAGCAGCCAACGGTCGATCGTCGCGTCGAGCACCGGCGCGAACACCACCAGCGCCACGGCGGCGGCCAGCGCCACCAGCGCCAGCAGCCACGCCAGCGGTGTGGGCAGGAATGACAATCCGGCGTCGGGATCGCTGTGCCCGACGGCGATCGCGGCCGCGGGGGCCAGGAAAGCGAACGCCAGCAGTGCGACGGCGAGGGCGGTCACCGACGCGTCGTAGATCATCCGCAGGTAGTGGTGGGCCGCCGATTTCCAGAACCGGGCGCTGCTCACGTCCAGCCACAGCTGATGGGCCCACCGCTGGAAGCCGGTGTAGGGCGACAACCGGCGCGCGGGCACCCCGATGCCCATACCGAAGATGGCTTCGGAGCGCACCCGTTCGACGCGGTCGACACCGCGCATCACGTAGATGAACGCCACGCCGGCGATCACGAATCCGATGATGCTCGGGATCGACGAGACCGCAATGACCAACAGGGCCAACGGAATCCAGAACCAGACCACCGCGAAGGCTCCTCCGACGAGCAGCGACGCGCTGGCCGGGACGCCGAGCATTCGGCGGCGCGGTGCCGGGGGAGCATCGGCCGACTCGGGTACGTCCACCGGTGCGGTGTCGACGGCATCTGTCTCGGTGACTGCAGGCATGAAACCAACCTATGGATCGGCACGCCGCGGCGACACAACGTTTTCCCGAGAATCCCCCGGGGGAAAACCACCCCTCCCTGCGACTCCATACGGCCCTATACGTGCCCCCTCTGCACCGCGAGCGCGCGTGTCTGCCCGTCGACACGCCGCCCCGAGCCGGCATTTCGCGCGCGCTCGCGGTCGCCATACTGAGCGGCATGACCGCGGAGACACCGGAGCGCCGGCCGACCATCCTGGGTTATCTCGGGCCGAACTGGTTCGCCTCGGTGATGGGCACCGGCATCGTCGCGACCGCCGGCGCCACCCTCCCCGTACTACCGGGCCTGCGGGCCTTCGCGCTGGTGGTCTGGGTGGTCTCGGCGCTGTGGCTGGTGGTGCTGATGCTGGCCATGCTCGCGCACTGGCTGCGCAACCCGACCGTGGCGCGCAGTCACGCCCGCAACCCGACGATGGCGCACTTCTACGGGGCGGCCCCGATGGCCCTGTTGACCGTCGCATCGGGCGCGCTGCTGATCGGCCATGACCTGATCGGTGCACGACTGGCTGTCGACCTGGCGTGGGCGCTGTGGGTGGCGGGGACGCTGGGCGGGCTGGTGACGGCGATGAGCATCCCGTACCTGATGTTCACCCAGTACCGCGTCGAGCCCGATGCCGCGTTCGGCGGCTGGCTGATGCCGGTGGTGCCGCCGATGGTGGCCGCCGCCACGGGAAGCCTGCTGATCCCGCACATGGCGCCCGGCCCGGGCCGGGCGACGATGCTGTACGGCTGCTACGCCATGTTCGGCCTGTCGTTGATCGCGTCCCTGATCATCATCACGATGGTGTGGAGTCGCCTCGCCCACTTCGGCACCTCGGGCACGGCCAGAGTGCCCACCCTCTGGATCGTCCTCGGTCCGCTGGGCCAATCGATCACTGTGGCAGGACTTCTCGGCACCGACGCGGCGCTGGCCGTCGACGAGAAGCTGGCCGACGGGATGCGGGTGTTCGCGGTGCTCTACGGGGTGCCCGTGTGGGGGTTCGCGGTGCTGTGGATCGCGCTGGCCTCCGCGCTGACCGTGCGCACCCTGCGACGCGGAATGCCCTTCGCGTTGACGTGGTGGAGCCTGACCTTCCCGGTGGGCACGTTCGTCACCGGTACCACCCAGCTTGCGGTGCACACGTCACTGCCGGCGTTCCGCTATGCCGCCGCGGTCGCCTACCTCGGCCTGCTGTCCACGTGGCTGCTGGTGGCGGTACGCACGTTCCGCGGCGGTCTGCGGGGAGGCCTGTTCGCGCCGCCCGGCACCGACCCGATCCGGGCATACAAGGACCCGCCCGCCGCGGCGCGCTGACACCTGCCAGAATCGCCGACGTGCGTATCGGGATGACGATGCCGGTGATGGAACCCGGCCTCGACCGCCAGACCTTGAAATCGTGGGCGCAGCTGGTCGACGGCGCCGACTTCTCGTCGCTGTGCTGGGGTGAGCGGATCGCGTTCGACAATCCGGAGAGCCTGACGCTGCTGGGGGCGCTCGCCGCCTGGACCGAGCGCGTCCGGTTGGTGACCACCGTCGTCATCCCACAGCTGCATGATCCGGTGATGCTCGCCAAACAGCTCGCGACCGGCGACATGCTCTGCGAGGGCAGGCTGACCGTGGGCATCGGAGTCGGTGGGCGACACGAGGATTACCGCGCCGTCGGCGCCGATCCCGCCACGCAGACGATGCGTCAGATGGCCGACCGCGTCGCGGTGATGAAGCGGGTCTGGGCGGGCGAGAAGATCACCGAATCGACGCTGCCGGTGGGTCCGCCGCCGGCGCAGCCGGGTGGACCCGTACTGCATGTCGGCACGCTCGGATCGAAGACGGTGCGCAGCGCGGCCGCCTGGGCGGACGGCCTGGCCGGCACCACGCTCGATCTGGACGTCGACAAACAGGTTGAACTGTTCGACGTGGCGCGGGACGCCTGGCAGCAGGCGGGCAAGGGCGCACCCCATCTGGCGACGTCGTTCTGGTTCGCGATCGGCGAGGGCGACACGCCTCGGGCGCAGGTGCACCGCCACCTGCTGCGTTACATGAACTGGATTCCGTCGGAATTCGTCGATGCGATGGCGCCCACCACCGGATTCGCCGGCACCGTCGAGGAGCTTCGAGAGGTGTTGCAGCGCTTCGCGTCCGTCGGCACCGATGAGATCCACCTCATCCCGACGAACTCGGACATCGATCAGGTGCGACAGGTGGCGGAGCTGATCACCGACTTCGGTTGAGTGTGCGGTGGCAAGCTCGGGGGCATGGACACCGCCGCAGCCGACGAGACCCCGAGAGCATTGCCGCCGATCGTGTCGCGCGCCGAGTGGGAGAAGGCCCGCGCCGCTCTTCTCGTCCGTGAGAAGGAACTCACCCGTCTCAAAGACGCTGTCAGCGCGGCGCGTCGCCGGCTGCCGATGGTCGAGATCGACACGCCGTACGTGTTCGACACCGAGGCGGGCCCCCTGACGTTGGGGGACCTCTTCGACGGACGCCGCCAGCTGATCGTGCAGCACTTCATGTTCGGGCCGGATTGGGACGAAGGGTGTAGCGGTTGTTCGATGATGGCCGACCACGTAGGTCCCCTGTCCCATCTGCACGCCAGGGACACGTCCTTGGTGCTGGTGTCCCGGGCGCCGGTGGGCAAGCTGGTCGCGTTCAAAGACCGCATGGGTTGGGACCTACCGTGGGTGTCCTCGGGCACCACCACGTTCAACGACGACTTCGGCGCCACCGTCGACGGCGAGGAGCGCCATTCGATCAGTGCGTTCCTGCGTGACGGCGACCGCGTGTTTCACACGTGGCAGACCTTCGACCGCGGGGAGGAAACGTTCATGATGGTGTTCGACCTACTCGACCTGACCGCCTATGGGCGGCAGGAGGATTGGGAGGATTCACCGGTAGGGTGGCCCCAGGGGCCACCCTACGGGTGGTTCCGGCTCCACGACGCGTACAGCAGCGCCGAGTGAACGGGTGGTGCTAGTTGAACCATTTCCACGGCTTGTCCCAGTGACCGGGCGGGACGCCGACCCACTGGCCGATATGGCCGGGCGGCACATCGACGATCTGACCCACATGCCCGGGAGGCAGCGGCTCCCACCACTTCGGGTCTGCCGACGCCTGGCCGGCGCCCAGGAACATTCCGGTGCCGAGGCCCGCGGTCACCGCGGCCGCCACAACAAACTTCTTCACCTGCATCGTGCGCTCCTTGCCTGATCGGATGCTCGTTTCAGGGTGTACCTATGTTGTATCGCTTTTTGTGCCCGAAGTATTACCCGGCGAGCGCCCATTTCTCGAACGCGGGGACGCGGCACGGACCCGGCGGCTACGTCGCACCGTGGTTTCACCTGGTGTGATCCGAGCGGCAGCAAACAACACAGCCGAAAGGGTCTACCAGGTCACACCAGCTGCCTACGCGGTGGTGCTGACCGAGATGACCTCGTAGTCGTCGAGCTGGCCGATCAGCACATGCAGCTGGTCCTGGGTCGAGCCGAACGTGTTCTCGATCGCCGTCAGTCGCGCCGCGTAGTGCCCGATGGGGTATTCGGCCGTCACGCCGATGCCGCCGTGCAACTGGATCGACTCCTGGGCGATGTGGCGGCCGGAGCGGCCGATCTGCAACTTGGCGCGCGCGGCGATCGTCTCGTCGAGGTTCCCGTCGGCGACCGACATCGCCGCATACAGCGCCATGCTGCGGGCCAATTCGAGCGACACGTACATGTCGGCAGCGCGCTGAGTGAGCGTCTGGAACTTGCTCAGGGTCACTCCGAACTGCTTGCGCTGCGTCAGGTACTCCGACGTCAGCCGCAACGACTCCTCCATGGCGCCGAGCGCTTCGGCACACAACCCGGACGAAATACGCACCAGGGCACGGGAAATCGCCTCGGAAGCGTCGACGGCGTCACCCAGCGGCTCGGCCGGTGCCGAGTCGAAGTCGATCTGGGCGCCACGCTGTCCGTCGAAGGTCCGGTACGGCTTACGTTGCGCCGCATCGGCATTGACCAGGAACAAGCCCGTCCCGCCATCCGGCAGCGATGCGCTGACGACGAGCGTGTCGGCGCAGTCGCCAGCCAGCACGGGATTCTTCGTGCCCGACAACGACCACGAGTCCCCCTCTCGCACAGCCTTGGTCGTCACCGCGGCGCCGGGGCGGCGCATTCCCGGCTCGAGGTGCGCGAACGCCAGGAGCCGCTCCCCGCCGGCGACGTCGTCGAGGATCGACCGCTGCTTCTCGGATCCGACCTCGGCGATCAGTGCCCCCGGGCCGAGGGCGCCGTGCAGAACCGGTTCGGGTGCCAGACGGCGGCCGACCTCGGTCAGCACCACCTGGATCTCGAGCTGGCCGCCCGCGTCCTCCTCGAATCCGAGACCCAGGACGCCCACTTCGGCGAGCTGGTTCCACACGTCTCGGCTCCAGCCGAGATCGCTGTCGAGGACCTTGAGGCGACTCTCGATGTCATACGTGCGCGACAGCATGTCGCGCGTGGTGTCGCGAAGCAGGACCTGCTCTTCACTGAGTTGGAAATCCATGTCCGGGCCCTATCTCACAATCCGAGGATGGTCGACGAAATGATGGTGCGCTGAACCTCGTTGCTACCGCCGTAGATCGAGGTCTTGCGGTAGTTGAGGTACCGCGGCGCGCTGTGCTGGGCCCAGCCGGCCGAGGAGATGCCGTCACCGTCGAACGGCAACGCGTCGGCGCCGGCGACCTCCACGAGAAGTTCGGTGGCGACCTGTTGCAGCTGGCTTCCCCGCAGCTTCAGCACCGAGGACGCGGGGTTGGGCTTTCCGGCCTTGGAGCCGGACGCGACACGCATCTGCGTCAATTCCAATGCCAGGATGTCGTTCTCGGCCTCGGCGAGGCGGGCGGCGAACAGCGGATCGTCGATCAGCCCGGAGGCCTTGGCGCGCTCCTTGACCTCCGACAGCCGCAGCTTCGTGCGTCCGACCTGGGCGATGCCGTTGCGCTCGTTGCCCAGCAGATACTTCGCGTAGGTCCAGCCCTGGTTCTCCTCGCCGACGAGCTGATCGGCGGGAACCCGGACGTCTTCGAAGAAGACCTCGTTGACCTCGTAGCTGCCGTCGATCAGCTTGATCGGCCGCAGCGTGATGCCGGGGGTGTTCATGTCGATGAGCAGGAAGGAGATGCCCGCCTGCTTCTTCGGGGCATTCGGATCGGTCCGGACGAGGCAGAAGATCCAGTCGGCGTACTGGCCGAGGGTCGTCCACGTCTTCTGGCCGTTGACGACATAGCTGTCGCCATCACGAATAGCGGTCGTCCGCAGCGACGCCAGATCGGAGCCCGCCTCCGGTTCGGAGAATCCCTGACACCACCAGATGTCCACCGCCGCGGTCGGCGGCAGGAAGCGTTCCTTGATCTCCTGCGAGCCGAACTCGGCGATCACGGGGCCGACCATGTTCGCGTTGAACGTCAGCGGCTCGGGGACACAGGCCAGCTGCATCTCGTCGAGCCAGATCTGCTGCTGGATCGGCGTCCAGTCCTTGCCACCCCACTCGACGGGCCAGTTCGGCACCATGAGCCCGTGGTCGTTGAGGATCTTGTTGCTCGTGACGATGTCGTCGCGGTTGGCCTCGGCCCCGACACGCGTGCGCTCGCGGATCTCCTCGGGGATCTCGGTCCGGTAGAAGGTGCGAAGCTCGTCGCGGAACGCGGCTTCCTCAGGCGTCAGCGCCAGCTGCATGTGCGGCCTCCTGGTTCATCGATGGACCCCCGGCCAGACTAACCACTTGGTTGGGAGTCAAACAGGGGGCCTGCGCACGCGTCACACGACGGGGCGCAGCACCACGATGCCCGGCACGGTCTCCAGATAATCCGTCAGGGGGCTGTCGATGACTCTGTTTTGCGAGGTCAGCGACGAAGCGTTGCGAAAGACGGGTCCGTCGGGCCCGTCGATGTAGATGCCGACATGGGTGACATCGAGCCCGCCGTCGCGCGCGAACGCCCCGACATAGTCACCGGTTCGTAATCGGTCGAGGACTCCGGAGTCCACCTGGTCGCTCGGAATGTAGGTGACCGTCCGGGGGACGACCGGAAGTCCGGGTAGATATACGCCTCCGGAGTCCTTGGCGTTGAGGTTCTTCTCCGTCTCGACGGCGGCGTCGCTGAGCGAGGCCGTGACGTCGGTCGCGACCGCGGGCGCCGAGGCCGCCCAGTCGGTGAAGAAGTGTTTGCGGCTCTCGAACGAGACGTCACCCGACTTGTAGCGGACGTCGACGAGACGGGCCAGGAACTCATCGCGGTCGTCGGACCTCTTCAGGGCCTCGACATAGTCGGCGTAGGTGAAGCAGTCCACCTGCTGCAGGTCCACCACGAGCTGCTCGGGCTCGGTGTCCGAACCGATCAGCGTGTGTGCGCCGTAAGGCGTGCCGAGGAACTGCCGCGAGACGGCGTCGGACCGCGCCCCGGCGTCGGTGTCCGGCACCTCGGCGACTGCGGTGAGCATCGACGCCAGGATCTGTTCGCTCTCGGCGCTGATCTGGGGCGCGGGCGCGGCCTGTGCGGGCGCCGCCCCGAGCGACGGCGCGCCGAGTACTGCGAGCACGACGCCGACCCGCGCGAGCCGGGACCGGACCTTGTCGCCACACGTGGACATCCGGCCACTGTACGTCGCGGCGCCGGCCGCGTTTGTCACACTGGAATAGGCCTCGCGGGAACCAGAGCGCCCGCCCGCCTGCCGCACCGAGGAGAGGAAGGCATTGAGCTGCAACCGTGTTGGCGTCGCCGCCCTGCTCGTCGCCGCTGTCGCCGGGTGCTCGACGCCCGCCCCGCCGCCGGCCGCTGACGCGCCGCGGGTCGAGACCGGTGCCGCCACTCCGGCGCCGCACAGCAGTCGACCTCGACCTCCGGCCGCCCCGCAGCGCGCACAGCCCGTCCTGGCGGCCGACCCGGCCACGATGGCCGATGACCTCGTCGACGACGAGCGGGTGCTCCGGGACCCCGCCGCCACGCCTGCCGCGCTGTTGGCGGCGGCTCGGCGGCAGCAGAAGACCTACCGCGTATTGGCCACTCATCCCGAGTGGGACACCGTCACGCGCCCCAGGGTGCCGCGGCCGCTCCTGGAGGTGTTCGATCGCAATATCGATGCCCGCCGCCAGCTCAGCGCCATGGGCCGGGGCAAGTCCGCACTCCCGGCGTGGCGGGTCCATGCACCGCCACCGGCGGACGAACTGCTGGGCTACTACCGCGCGGCGGAGGCGGCGTCGGGCGTGGGGTGGAACTATCTAGCCGCGATCAACTTCGTCGAGACGGCCTTCGGCAGGATCTCCGGGGTCAGCACCGCCGGCGCGCAGGGGCCCATGCAGTTCATGCCCTCGACGTTCGCGGTCTACGGTGCCGGCACCGACATCCGGTCGCCGCACGACAGCATCATGGCGGCCGGACGCTTCCTCGCCGCCCAGGGGTTCGCCCGCGACCGGGACCAGGCGATCTACCGCTACAACAACTCGCGCCGGTACGTCCGCGCCATCACCCAGTACGCGACGCTGATGGCAACGCATCCCGCGGCCTTCGCCGGCTTCTACCGGTGGGACGTGTACTACAACTCGACGGCCGGCGACGTCGTTCTGCCCGCCGGATACGACACGACCGCACCCATACCCGTCTCGGACTATCTGCGCACGCATCCGCAGTGATCCCGGCCGGTTCCGACAGGGCCGATTCGACGTGGACGACCTCCTCCGGGGCCGGACCCCGGCTTGGGTCACCCCTGAGGCGTAATAGCTAGTTCGGCAAAGCAACGGCAGGACCTGCGCAGAACCGTTCGGCAAACGCACCGTCCCGGGTGATGCTTCGGGAAATTACCGCCGTCGCAGGTTTTTCCAGCATTTCTGTGTTGATGCTGAGGGCCGGTGGGTACTCCGGTCGACACAACTGCGGAGCACGGTTTCGTCCAGCAGCAACGCCGGGCGAGGGAAGCGAGTCGGAAATGAGCACCCAGGGACTGACCCCCGAAGAGCTGTTGGCCGAGAGCGCGATCGCGCTGCCGGACAAAGAGGTCGTATCCATTCTCGACCTCAACGCCGATGTGGATGTCGCCATCGACGCTGCATCGCCCATTGACCTCGCCGCTGCGGCGAACCTGAACGTGGCGGCGCCGATCGACGCCGCAGCCGGGGCCAACGTGCTGGCCTACGGTTCGGGCAGCCAGGCCACCGTCGACCAGGGCACGTCGATCGAGCAGATGCTCGACGCCGATGCCTACGCGACGTCGACCCAGGTCAGCGGTATCGATCAGGGTGGCATGGACACCGACACCGACGAGACGCCCACGGGCACCACGGATGGCACCGGAACCACCGACGGCACCGGAACCACCGATGGCGGAACCACGGACGACGGCACGGGTGCCACGGTCGACACCGGACCCGGGGCGCTCCTGGACGGCAATCTGCTCAACGTCAACGTGAACGTCGACCTCGACTCCGACCTCGCGGCGCCGATCAGCGGCGCGGTTGCAGCCAATGCCAACGTCGCGGCGCCGATCAACGCGGGCGTCTCGGCCAACATCGGTTCGATCGACTCCGACGCGATCTCGGTCGCCGAGCAGGACGCGATCATCAAGCAGACCGTCATCGGCGAGGCCGTCGCCGAGGCCGACCAGACGTCGTCGATCACCCAGGGGGATAGCGACGCCGGAGCCGACACCGGCGGCAGCACCGACTCCTCAGGTGGCGCAACGGATTCCGGTTCCGCCGGTAGCGGCACCGCCGGCTGACCCGGGCCGGGAGCGGAGCGGGTGTCGTGACGACCACGGGTGCGGAGCCTACGCAGGTCGGGCTTCAGCGCGCCGACGGCGTCGAACTGATCGGCGAGATGACGGGTTCGGGATACCGCAACCCCCCGGCGCTGGTGCGGCGCGGCGACGGACAGACCGTGCAGTTGACACCGCTGCTCTATTCAGTGCTCCACGAGATCGACGGGCACCGTTCCGCCGAAGAGGTGGCCGCCGCAGTCTCCGCGTCGACCGGGCGAGATGTCAACGAGGACAACGTCTCGACCCTGGTCGACCAGAAACTGCGGCCGCTCGGGCTGTTGACCCGGCCCGACGGCAGCCAGCCGAGCGTCAAGAAGCGTGATCCGTTGCTGGGGCTGAAGTTCCGCTACGCGGTCACCGACCCCGACCGGACCCGCCACCTCACCGACCCGTTCCGGGTGTTGTTCCGCTGGTGGGTCGTCGTTCCGGCGTTGGCGGCGTTCGCGGCCGTCTGCTGGTGGGTCTTCTTCGAGAAGGGCCTGGCCTCGGCGGCCCACGACGCGTTCCAACGTCCCGGGCTGCTCATCCTCGTCTTCGTGGTCACCATCCTCTCGGCCGGCTTCCACGAATTCGGTCACGCCGCCGCAGCGCGATATGGCGGGTCGACCCCGGGTGTCATGGGTTTCGGGGTGTACCTCGTGTGGCCCGCGTTCTACACCGATGTCACAGACTCCTACCGGCTCGGCCGGTGGGGCCGGATCCGCACCGACCTCGGCGGTCTGTACTTCAATGCCCTTGTCGCGATAGCGATCACCGGCCTGTGGCTCTGGCTCGACTACGACGCTCTGCTGCTGATCGTGGCCACCCAGATCCTGCAGATGCTGCGTCAGCTCGCCCCGCTGGTCCGCTTCGACGGCTACCACGTGCTGGCCGACCTCACGGGTGTGCCGGATCTGTACTCGCGAATCAAGCCGACCCTGCTCGGCGCCCTGCCGTGGCGGTGGGGCGACCCGCAGGCGCGCCTACTCAAACCGTGGGCGCGGATCGTGGTGACGCTGTGGGTGCTGACGGTGGTTCCGCTGCTGCTCGCGACGCTGGCAATCGCGGTGTGGGCGCTGCCCCGCGTCCTCGGCAGTGCCTGGGCGAGCCTGAACACGCAGAAGGACGTGCTGGTCACCGCGTGGGCGGACGGCGACTTCATCCAGATGGTCGCCCGGGTGCTGGCCATGATCGCGATCGTGATCCCGGTGGCCGGTGTGCTCTACATGCTGACCCGCCTGGTGCGCCGCACCTCGGTCGGCGCGTGGAAGAAAACCGCGGGCAAACCGCTGATGCGTCTGCTGGCGGTCACCGCGGGTCTCGCCATCAGCGGCGGGGTCGCGCTCGCGTGGTGGCCCAACGACACGAACTACCGACCGATCCAGCCGTCGGAGCGGGGAACGATCGGCGACATCGCCTACGCGTTGCAGACCGACTGGATGTCGACGGCGAGCGACCGCGCGTCCGGTGCAGACGCGCGTCGCATCGCGTCGCCGCGACTGGTCAACGGGCAGCAGGGTGTCATGCAGGCGGTGTGGGACACCAGCATGCCGATGCCCACGAAGGCGCAGCCGCAGCTCGCTCTCGTGCTGGCACCGCAGTCGACGGACGCCGACGGGAGCGGCGCCGGGCCAGTGAAGACGGCCTCCGCGGTTCCGGCGGACGGCTGGGTGTTCCCGGTGGACCGGCCGCTGGCGCCCGAGCCGGGCGACACACAGGCGCTGGCGATCAACACCCGCGACGGCACCGCGGTGTACGAAGCCGCGTTCGCGTTGGTGTGGGTCACCGACAACACCGATGCGATGAACGTCAACGAAGCCCAGGCCTACGCCTCGTGCACCTCGTGCACCGCGGTGGCGGTGGCTTACCAGGTGGTCTTCGTGATCGACAGCGACGACGCCGACGACAACGTCGTCGCGCCGCAGAACCTCGCGGGCGCACTCAATTACGAGTGCGCGAACTGCCTGACGTATGCGCTGGCCCGCCAGCTCTTCGTCACGCTCGACGAGCCGCTCTCCGACGGCGCGATGAGAGAGCTCGACGCGGTGTGGAGCAATATGGCCCAGTTCGAGAAGGAGATCGAATCGGGCAGGCTCGACCGCGAGGAGATCGAGGCGCGGCTCGACGCCTACACCGAGCAGATCGTGGCGATCGTCCGCGCCGACCAACCGGGGGCGCTGCCGACGACGACCGGCACGCAGGTCGCCGCGACCACGACGACGAGTGCGCCGCCGACGACGTCGACCTCGGTGACGCCGACCACGACGTCGAGTGCGACGACGTCGCCCGAACCCACACCGTCGGCAACGGCGGAGGTCACCGCCGAGGAGACCGTCGTCGCCGATCCGACGACCACGGGCGCGACGGTCGCCGCGACACCGGAGCCCTCGGCGACCACCGCCGCGCCGGCCACGCAGAGCGCCGAGGCGCCGACGGACACCGGCGACACCGGTACGTCCGGTACCGGGGACAGTGCGACGTCCGACACCGGCGCCACCGCGCCGTGACCGTGCTCAAATCGCGTTGGCGACGCGGGGACCCCGGCCTACGATGAGACCTACGGACGAGGTCGGGGGATCTCACCGAGGGAGGCCCTCCCATGCGGGGCACAACATATCGACCAGCAGCTGTGGTCGCGGCGGCGCTCGCGCCCACGGCCTTCCTCGTGGTGCTGAGCCCAGGGGTGGCGCAGGCCGCCGAATGCGGGCCGGGCACCGTGTACGACGCGCCCACCAACACCTGCGTGGTGGCGCCGGCCGCACCGCCCCCACCGCCGCCGCCCCCACCGCCACCTCCGCCGCCCCCGTGGAACGGGGACCCGACGCCGGGCTTCTCGATCGGCATCTGCGCGCCGATCCCGTTCGTGTCGCTGTGCACGGGGATCTGACACCCGCCCGCGGGCGTCGCTGAGGGCCGGACCGGCGACTACGCTCGGTGCATGGCCGAGTCGATATCTGCGAAGCGCAATGCTGACGTGGTCGCGAAATTCCTTGCTGCTCAGCGGTATACGCGCGACGAGGTGTTCGCTGATCTCGAATCCGTCCCCGCTTCGCCGGGCGCACACGGGTGGTGGTTCCGGGAGATCCCAGGCGCGATCGACGTTTCCGGCTGCGTAGAGCAGGACGGTTGGACTCTGCTCTACGTCGGTGTCAGCCCGGGCCCACCGCGGGCCGACGGGAAACCGCAGACTCCGCAGGACCTGCGCAAGCGCATCCGCTATCACTTCGGGGCGGGCAATGCCAGCGCGGACGGCTCCACCCTGCGCAAGTCGCTGGGGGTGCTGCTCGGTGACCAGCTCGGGTTCGCTCTCCGTCGAATCGGATCGGGCAAGCGGCAGACCTTCGCCGGCGGCGAAGCCGTGCTCACTCGGTGGATGGCCGAGAACGCCGCGGTGTCGTGGGTGCTGCACCCCGAGCCTTGGTATCTCGAAGCCAAACTGGTCAAGGCGCTCGACTTGCCGCTGAACATTCAGAACAACGACAGGAACGCGTTCGCCGCGGAGCTCAGGAAGCTGCGGCGGGACGCTGCGGTGAAGGCCTCGAAGGCGCGGGTGCTCGCGGAGTGGACGTGAACCCGGCCGGGGAGGAAGAACGTCCCTAGCGTGCCGGATACGTCGCGGCAGCCAGAGCCAGGATCTCCTCGCGATCGGCATCGAGCAGGAAGCCCGCCCCGATCGCCGCATCCAGAGAAGACGTGAAGCGGCGGAGATAGTCGTCGGGGCCGCCGGGATAGAGCTGCGCCAGACGATCGGCGTCGAAGACCTCCCCGGAGCCGAAGAGCAGCGCCAACACATGGTCGGCGCTCCCGATGCCCGACGTCGTGGCCGACGGCACATCGACCCACGGGGTGCGGACCCCGCCGGTGGCAACCCCGTCGGCGTCGAGCACCAGGTGCGGTGGCTCGTCGTCGGTCAGATCCATGGGCGGTGCGACCGGCGGCGCCGCGCCGCCGCGCGCCCACGTGACGAGGTGCGCGAGCGCTGCCTGCAGCACGTAGTGGTGCTGCGGCCCGAAGTTGATGCAATGCCGCAGTTTCTGGCCCATCAGGGTGGTGGTCGGGGCGTAGGCGGCGACGAGGTCGGCCAGGGGCGCCGATCCGGAGTCGATGAACCCGACCCTGATCGTGTAGTTGTCGGCGTGCGCCGTGCCCGCGACCTCCCAGACGCGGAGCAGGTCGGTCTCCGGCTGCCTGGCCAGGTGGTAGCCCGCCCGCACCCCGCCGACGAGGTCGGTCTCGGTGATCACGGTCATGACCGGCGCCCGTAGATGCTCGACGAAACGCACCGGCTCCGGCTCGCCGGAATCCGCGAATATCGACGCGCCGTCGAGGGGTGCGGCTGGGCCGAACCGCGAGTGGACCAGGAACCCGTCGAAAACCCGCGCGTGCGGGTCCACGGCGTTGACGTACGTCGTCAGGAATAGAGCGGACTGCGATTCGCCTACCGCCACAACACTTTCCGCCCGGCATCCGCGCAACAGTTCGGGCATCTGCTGCCGGACCAGCCCGCCGACCTGACTGTAGATGTCGTAGGAGTACGCGTCGCCGGGATGGCGCAGGGCCCCGTAGCGTGGCGCATCGAGGGTCTTGAGCGACATGTCCATGCCCATGCTCGCACCACCCTCGATACCCACGCGTTGGGCAGAGACGGCGACGTAGACGTGCCCCGCCCGGAGGATCTCGCGATGCGCCATCAACCACACGGCGGGCGCGTCGATCCCGCCGCTGACGTTGAGCCATTCCACGACGGCCGTTCCGCTGGACCGATCCGGGTCCGTCGGCGTCAGGACGACGATGCGGGTCGTGTAGGCCGCGGTGTCGCCGTGCGGTACGTAGCTGCGCGCCGAGCCCGAGACGAAGAACTCCTGCGCCACGTACCCGACCGTCGCGAGGTCGTAGGCGCCGAGCAGAAGGTTCGGGGCACCCGGCACGTGCTCGATCGAGGGCTCCTCCGGGGGTTCGCCGACTGCACCGTTGGTCACCGGCCCACCGTACGGGGCACGCGGGTGCGCACCCAGGGCGCGGCGTGGACTACGGCCCTTCCGTGCGCCGGTTTCGTCGCGGCTTCTGGGCGTCCCCGGAACCGCGGCGATCGTGTCGCGGGATGATCGGTGTGTCGCGCACCGTTTTCCCGTAGCCGGCGATCGTGCTGAAGGCGCGGTGACAGCCGGGGCAGATCGGCTTGCCGTCCTTGTTGACCGACCAGCTCTTCCCGCCGCCTTTGCACGCGTTGCTCGGCTTCATGGGTACATGATCCTCCCGCATCAGCGTGCCTACAGTCCGACAGAGGTGGTTGGCCGCACATCACAATATGCTTGCGGCGCATCACAAGTTGATATTGGCCGGGTCGCTTCCGCCGTATCCGACAGTAGGTTTCCTAGCGTGAAGCTGAGGTGGCTCGGTGCACTCAGCATCGTGTGGGTCCTACTGCCGGCGTCCGCTGTCTCCGCGGCCGCCGATCCTGCACCCGATGTCGGTGCACCGGTGCTCGACCCGGCCGCCGGAGGTGCGGCACCCGTTGCCCACGCAGCAGGGGTCATCGCGCCGGGCGCGGACGCCCTGATCGTCTCCGCGCCGGCGTCGACAACCACGGCGCCCGACGGGTGGGCGCTGACCGTGGGCGCCAGAGACGAGGTGATACGGAACATCAACCCGCTGACTACGGCGTTGTCGTCGCGAAACTACGAGGTCAGCGGCGTGTTCAACGGCTCGTTGCGCGGACCGGAAGGCTCCGTGCCGCCGCGGGGCGTATTGGAAGTGGGCTATCAGATCGGCTGCGGTATCGACATGGGCGCCAACGGCGTCACCATCACAGGTTCCGCAGGTGCCACGCCCTCGCTGGGCCTGCTCGGACTCGACGGGGAAGGCGAGTTCATCGACGGCATCGCGCCGGTGTTGTCGACACCGGTGCTCGGCGGCGTCGCGGTCGGTCTGCGGCCTGGCCTCATCAACACCGTCCCGGTGGGACGGAAGGAGTTCACCGGTAACGACCCGTGGGTCTCGATCAGCGGCTTCAACGTCAAGATCGACGGCTGCGTGGGGGAGTCGTTCATCAGGTCCTACGCGGTGCTGACGCATGCGACCGACCAGTCGGACTCGATCCTGGGGTACTACGGAACGACGAAAAAGGTGTGAGTTTCCAGCGCTGGAGCGGTACGCCTGGTCATGACGGAATCGCCTGTGGTGACGGTGTGCCCCCGGCAGGATTCGAACCTGCGGCCTTCTGCTCCGGAGGCAGACGCTCTATCCCCTGAGCTACGGGGGCGCTGCAGAGATGCTGCGCCGAACGGGCGTGGATAGCGTAGCGCATCCCGCCCGTGGAAACGGATTCGGTCGTGAACAGCGCAGACCATAGGATGGACCCCCGTGACCCCCGCCGATCTGGCCCACCTGCTCAAGGCCACCGCAGCAGCGGTGCTCGCCGAGCACGACCTGGACTCTGCCGCACTGCCCGAGACCGTCACCGTCGAGCGTCCGCGCAACCCCGAGCACGGCGACTACGCCACCAACCTCGCGCTGCAACTCGGCAAGAAGGTCGGCGTCAACCCGCGCGAGCTCGCGGGCTGGCTGGCCGCCGCGCTGGTCACCGAGGACGGCATCGCCGCCGCCGATGTCGCCGGGCCCGGTTTCGTCAACCTGCGCATCGAGGCCTCGGCCCAGAACGTCATCGTGGGCAATGTCATCGACGCCGGCCCAGCCTTCGGTGGCTCCGGCGAGCTGAGCGGCAAGAAGGTCAACCTGGAGTTCGTCTCGGCGAACCCGACCGGGCCCATCCACATCGGCGGCACCCGCTGGGCCGCCGTCGGCGACGCCCTCGGCCGGCTCCTGAGCACCCAGGGTGCGGAGGTCGTGCGGGAGTACTACTTCAACGACCACGGCGCACAGATCGACCGGTTCACCAACTCGCTCATCGCCAACGCCAAGGGGGAGCCGACGCCCGAGGACGGCTACGCGGGCACCTACATTGCCGACATCGCGGCGGCGGTTCTGGCGAAGGAGCCCGACGCGCTGAGCCTGCCCGACGACGAGATGCGGGAGACGTTCCGCGCCATCGGCGTCAACCTGATGTTCGACCACATCAAGGAATCGCTGCACGAATTCGGCACGGACTTCGACGTCTACACCCACGAAGACTCGATGCACACCTCGGGCCGGGTGGAACAGGCCATCGCCAAACTGCGCGAAACCGGCTTCGCCTATGAGAACGACGGTGCAGTGTGGTTGCGCACCACCGACTTCGGTGACGACAAGGACCGCGTCGTCATCAAGAGCAACGGAGCGCCGGCCTACATCGCGGGCGATCTCGCCTACTTCCTCGACAAGCGCCAGCGCGGCTTCGACCTGTGCATCTACATGCTGGGCGCCGACCATCACGGCTACATCGCGCGGCTGAAGGCGTCCGCAGCGGCGCTCGGGGACGACCCCGACACCGTCGAGGTACTGATCGGTCAGATGGTCAACCTGGTCCGCGACGGGCAGCCGGTCCGGATGAGCAAGCGTGCCGGCACCGTGATCACGCTCGACGACCTCGTCGAGGCCATCGGCGTGGACGCCGCCCGCTACTCGCTGATCCGCAGCTCGGTCGACACCCCGATCGACATCGACCTCGCGCTGTGGTCCTCGGCGTCGAACGAGAACCCGGTCTACTACGTGCAATACGCTCACGCCCGGCTGTCGGCGCTGGCACGCAATGCGGCCGAGCTCGGAATCGCACCCGACACCGCGCACCTGGATCTGCTCACCCATGACAAGGAGGGTGCGCTGATCCGCAACATCGGCGAGTTCCCGCGCATCCTCAAGACCGCGGCGGATCTGCGTGAGCCGCATCGTGTCTCGCGCTACCTCGAAGACCTGGCCGGCGACTATCACCGGTTCTACGACGCCTGCCGTGTGCTGCCGCAGGGCGACGAGGAGCCCGGCGATCTGCACGCCGCGCGCCTCGCGCTGTGCGCGGCGACCCGCCAGGTGATCGCCAATGGGCTGAGCATTCTCGGCGTGAGCGCTCCGGAGCGCATGTGATCGCCCATCCGGCCGGTCCGCGGCATGCCGAAGAGGTGCCGTCGGCCGCGGCGCCCGAGCGGCCGCTCGACGCGGCCGAGGTGCTGCAGCTCGCCCCGAACGTGTGGCCGCAGAACACGGTTCGCGGCGAGGACGGCGTGGTGTCGATCGCCGGGGTCTCCGTCGCCGACATCGCCGCCGAATACGGCACCCCGGTGTTCGTCATCGACGAAGCCGACTTCCGCGCCCGCTGCCGCGACATCTCCTCGGCGTTCGGCGGAGGTGAACACGTGCGCTACGCCGCCAAGGCGTTCCTGTGCTCGGAGGTGGCGCGCTGGATCGACGACGAGGGACTCGCTCTCGACGTCTGCAGCGGGGGAGAGCTGGCCGTCGCGCTGCACGCAGGCTTTCCGGCCGAGCGAATGGCCCTGCACGGCAACAACAAATCGATCGCAGAGCTGACCGCGGCGGTCAAGCACCGGGTCGGCCACGTGGTGGTCGACTCGATGGCCGAGATCGAACGCCTGGACCGGATCGCCGGTGAGGCCGGGGTCGTGCAGGACGTGCTGGTCCGGGTCACCGTCGGTGTGGAGGCCCACACGCACGAGTTCATCTCCACGGCGCACGAGGACCAGAAGTTCGGCCTCTCGGTGGCCAGCGGGGCGGCCATGACCGCGGTGCGCCGGGTGTTCGAGACCGACCACCTGCGACTCGTCGGCCTGCACAGCCATATCGGCTCCCAGATCTTCGACGTCGCCGGCTTCGAGATCGCCGCGCACCGCGTCATCGGGCTGCTGCGCGACGTCGTCGCGGAGTTCGGCGTGGAGAAGACCTCGCAGATGGACATCGTCGATCTCGGTGGAGGACTGGGCATCTCGTACCTGCCCGGCGACAACCCGCCGCCGATGGCCGAACTGGCCGGCAAGCTCCAGGAGATCGTGCGCAGCGAATCCGAGGCTGTCGGCCTGCCCACCCCCAACCTCGTCGTCGAACCCGGACGTGCGATCGCCGGACCAGGCACGATCACCCTTTACGAGGTCGGCACGGTCAAGGACGTGGCCGTCAGCTCGACCGCGCACCGCCGGTACGTCAGTGTCGACGGCGGAATGAGCGACAACATCCGAACCTCGCTCTACGGTGCCGAATACGACGTCCGCCTGCTGTCGCGGACGAGCGACACGGCCCCGACCCTGTGCCGGGTGGTCGGCAAACACTGCGAGAGCGGCGACATCGTGGTCCGCGACGCCTGGCTGCCCGGCGACACAACCCCGGGGGACCTGCTCGGCGTCGCCGCCACCGGCGCATACTGCTATTCGATGTCGAGCCGCTACAACCTGATCGGCAGGCCGGCCGTGGTGGCCGTGCGCGACGGGCGGGCCCGCCTGATCCTGCGCCGGGAAACGGTCGACGATCTCTTGAGTCTGGAAGTGAGGTGACGCGGTGACTTACGCCGAGAGCAACGAAATCGGAGTAGCCGTACTGGGGCTGGGCAACGTGGGCAGCCAGGTGGTCCGCATCATCGAGGAGAGTGCGGCGGACCTCACCGCCCGCATCGGAGCTCCGCTGGTGATCCGTGGCATCGGTGTCCGCAAGGTCAAGGGCGAGCGCGGCGTGCCCGCGGAACTGCTGACCGACGACATCGACGCGCTCGTGTCCCGCGACGACGTCGACATCGTCGTCGAGGTGATGGGGCCGGTGGAACCGGCGCGCAAGGCGATCCTGGCCGCCCTGGAACAAGGCAAGTCCGTCGTCACCGCCAACAAGGCGCTGATGGCGGTGTCGGCGGGGGAGCTGGCGCAAGCCGCGGAGAAGGCGCAGGTCGACCTGTACTTCGAAGCCGCTGTCGCCGGGGCGATCCCGGTGATCCGCCCCCTGACCCAGTCCCTGGCGGGCGACACGGTGCTGCGCGTCGCCGGAATCGTCAACGGCACCACCAACTACATCCTGTCCGAGATGGACAGCACCGGTGCGGATTATGAGAGTGCGCTCGCCGACGCCGGTGCGCTCGGCTACGCCGAGGCCGACCCGACCGCCGATGTCGAGGGATACGACGCCGCGGCCAAGGCGGCGATCCTCGCCTCGATCGCGTTCCACACCCGCGTCACCGCCGACGACGTCTACCGCGAGGGCATGACCGCGGTGTCGGCGGCGGACTTCGCGTCGGCGCGGGCGCTCGGCTGCACGATCAAGCTGCTGGCGATCTGCGAGCGACTCACCACGGCCAAGGGCAAGCAGAAGGTCTCGGCGCGCGTCTATCCGGCGCTGGTCCCACTGGAGCATCCGCTCGCGTCGGTCAACGGTGCGTTCAACGCGGTCGTGGTCGAAGCCGAGGCCGCCGGCCGGCTGATGTTCTACGGGCAGGGCGCCGGCGGTGCCCCGACCGCTTCCGCGGTGCTGGGAGATCTCGTGATGGCGGCCCGCAACCGGGTGCAGGGTGGCCGCGGACCACGCGAGTCGAAGTACGCGAAGCTGCCGATCGCCTCCATCGGTCTGATCCCGACCCGCTACTACGTGAACATGAACGTCGCCGACCGCCCCGGCGTACTGTCCGCGGTCGCCGCGGAGTTCTCCAAGCGGGAGGTCAGCATCGCCGAGGTCCGCCAGGAGGGCATGGTCGACGAGGGCGGGCAGCGCTGCGGCGCCCGGATCGTCGTCGTCACCCACCAGGCCACGGATGCGGCGCTGTCGGAAACCGTTGCCGCGCTTGCCGACCTGGAGGTCGTGCAGAACATCAACAGCGTCCTGAGAATGGAAGGGACCACAGAGTGAGTACCACCCGAGCCGTGCACCAGCCCTGGCCGGGCCTGATCGAGGCCTACCGCGACCGGCTCCCCGTCGAGGACAGCTGGACCACCATCACGCTGCGCGAGGGCGGCACGCCGCTGCTGCCCGCGCCCCGGCTCTCCGAATACACCGGGTGCACAGTGCATCTGAAGGTCGAGGGGCTCAACCCGACCGGTTCCTTCAAGGACCGCGGCATGACCATGGCTGTGACCGAAGCGGTGTCGCGGGGCCAGCAGGCGGTGCTGTGCGCGTCCACCGGCAACACCTCGGCCTCGGCCGCGGCCTACGCCGCCCGCGCGGGGATCACCTGCGCCGTGCTGGTGCCACAGGGCAAGATCGCCCTGGGCAAGCTCGCGCAGGCGGTCATGCACGGCGCCAAGATCATCCAGATCGACGGCAACTTCGACGACTGCCTGGAACTCGCGCGCAAGCTGACCGCCGACTTCCCGAGTGTCTCACTCGTCAACTCCGTCAACCCTTTCCGCATCGAGGGGCAGAAGACGGCGGCGTTCGAGATCGTCGACGCACTCGGCGACGCGCCGGACATCCACGCGCTGCCCGTCGGCAACGCCGGAAACATCACGGCCTATTGGAAGGGCTACACCGAATACCACCGCGACGGCCTGGCCTCCCGGCTTCCGCGTATGCTGGGCACGCAGGCCGCCGGCGCTGCGCCGCTCGTCCTCGGTGAACCCGTCAGCGATCCCGAAACCATCGCGACCGCGATCCGCATCGGGTCGCCGGCGTCGTGGAGCTCGGCGGTGGAGGCCCAGCAGCAGTCCGACGGGCGCTTCCTGGCCGCCACCGACGAGGAGATCCTCGCCGCGTATCACCTCGTCGCCCGCGCCGAGGGTGTGTTCGTCGAGCCGGCCTCTGCGGCCAGCATCGCCGGCCTGCTGAAGGCGATCGAAGACGGCTGGGTGCCGAAGGGATCCACCGTCGTCTGCACCGTCACGGGCAACGGACTGAAGGATCCCGACACCGCGCTCAAGGGCATGCCCGCCGTCATCCCGGTTCCGGTCGACCCCGTGGCCGTGGTCGCCAAACTCGGCCTGGTCTGAGAACGTGACCCGTATCCTGCCGCCCGGCCTGACGGCGACCGCCGAGGTCCCCGCGTCCAGCGCCAACCTCGGTCCCGGCTTCGACAGCATGGGCATGGCGGTCAGCCTGTACGACGAAATCGTCGTAGAGACAACCGAATCGGGTCTCGTCGTCGAGGTGGAGGGCGAGGGTGCGGGACAGGTTCCGCTCGACGGTTCGCATCTGGTGGTGCGGGCGATCGAACGTGGGCTCAGAGAGAACGGGGTGGCTGCGGCCGGCCTGATCGTGCGCTGCCGCAACGCCATCCCGCACTCAAGGGGGCTGGGGTCATCGGCGGCGGCAGTGGTCGGAGGCCTTGCGGTTGCGAACGGCATTGCTGCGCAGGTTGATTCGGACACCATGTCGGTCGAGCGGCTGGTACAGGTGTCCTCGGAGTTCGAGGGCCACCCCGACAACGCGGCCGCGGCAGTCCTGGGTGGCGCGGTGGTGGCCTGGACCGAGGCCGAGGGGGACCGGCAAGGGGACCAGTCCCGCTATGCGGCTGCACCCATTGCGCTGCACCCCGGCATCACGGTGTTCGTCGGCATCCCGCAGGTCCGCTCGTCGACCGCGGAGACCCGGGTGCTGTTGCCCGAACAGGTCAGCCACGCGTCGGCCCGGTTCAATCTGAGCCGATCCGCGCTGCTGGTCGTAGCGCTGACGGAGCGGCCGGACCTGCTGATGGTGGCCACCGAGGACGTGCTCCACCAGCCGCAGCGCGCGGCGGCGATGCCGGCCTCGGCGGAATACCTCGACGTATTGCGGCGTTGTGGCGTGGCAGGAGTGCTGTCAGGCGCCGGGCCTGCGGTACTCGCGTTGAGCACCGAGCCCGAGTTGCCCGCCGAAGCCGTCGATCACGGCGAGCGGAACGGGTTCGCGGTCTTGAAGATGACCGTGGGACACGGTGTCACCTGGGCGTCCGGAGTCGGCGTCGAGAGCCGGTTGGTGCAGTAATACCTGCAACATGCGGATCGCAGGGTTTCTTGCTTCCGACCCAGATGCGGGTTATTCTCGCTTTCGTCCAGCAATCGCAGCTTCTGCCTGCGCCGACACTAGGACGACTCTTCTTTCAGGTGTTCAAATTTGTGGACTGACGGTTCGCCGTATCCCGGCGAAACCCGGTGATCATCGTTGCGATGGCAATGGTGTGACCTAGGCGTTCAGCAGATTGGCTGAGCGCACTGAACCCCCGCGTGACTCGATCAGCGAGGGAAGAAAGGAAATCCGTGACTGATACGGACCTCATCACGGCTGGTGGCGCCGAAAACACTGAGCAGCCCACCTCCGTGAGCACTGACACCCCCGCATCCGCCCCCGCGGCGGACGATGCCCCGACGGCGGCTGCCCCCGCACGTCGCGGTGGCGCGCTGACCAGCCTCGTCCTGCCCGAACTGCGGGCGATGGCCAAGGAGATCGGTGTCGAAGGCGCCTCGGGGATGCGCAAGGGCGAACTGATCGCCGCCATCCGTGAGCGCCGTGGTGAATCCAACGGCTCGTCCGGAGCCAAGAACGAGACCGCGCCTGCACCCGCCGAGACCGCGGCTGCACCCGCCGAAACCGCCGCGCCCGAGCAGGCCGCCGACGGCCAGCCGCAGCAGCGCCGCCGCGAACGCCGGGGCGCCTCCCGCCAGCAGGGCGGACCCAACAGCGGCGAGCAGGCCGCCGCCCAGGACGGCTACGCAAACCAGTCCAACGACGGTGGCCGGTCCAACGACGGTGGCCGGTCCAACGACGGTGGCCGGTCCAACGACGGTGGCCGGTCCAACGACGGTGGCCAGGACCGTAACCAGGCCAGGGACCGCGCCGACAAGGGCGAGAACACCCGGAGCGACGATCCCGAGTCCGGCGCCAAGAAGACGCAGCAGGACAACCAGGGCGGCCGCGACGACAACCGCGAGTCCAGGAACCAGGGCAACCGGGACAACCGGAACGACGCGAAGAACGATTCGCGCAACGACTCCCGAAACGATTCCCGGAATGACTCCAGGAACGATTCGGACTCCGACAACCGCGGCGACGGCAACCAGCAGGGTGGCCAGAATCGCGGGGGCGGTGGCGGTGGCGGTCGCAACGACGACGATGACGACGGCGACGGCCGCCAGGGCCGGCGCGGCCGGCGGTTCCGCGATCGCAGGCGCCGCGAGCGCGGTGGCGAGGGCGGATCCGGCGGCGGCGAGCGCGACACCGAACTGCGCGAGGACGACGTCGTGCAGCCCGTCGCGGGCATCCTCGACGTCCTGGACAACTACGCGTTCGTGCGGACCTCGGGCTACCTGGCCGGACCCAACGACGTCTACGTGTCGATGAACATGGTCCGCAAGAACGGCCTGCGCCGCGGTGACGCCGTCACCGGCGCCGTGCGCGTTCCCCGAGAGGCCGACGGCGGCGACAAGAACCCGCGGCAGAAATTCAATCCGCTGGTTCGCCTGGACACCGTCAACGGCAAGGCCGTCGAAGAGGCCAAGAAGCGGCCCGAGTTCACCAAGCTCACGCCGCTGTACCCGAACCAGCGTCTGCGGCTGGAGACCAGCGGCGACAAGCTCACCACGCGCGTGATCGACCTGATCATGCCGATCGGCAAGGGCCAGCGCGCCCTGATCGTGTCCCCGCCCAAGGCCGGTAAGACCACGATCATGCAGGACATCGCGAATGCGATCACCCGCAACAACCCCGAATGTCACCTGATGGTGGTGCTCGTCGACGAGCGTCCCGAAGAGGTCACCGACATGCAGCGCTCGGTGAAGGGTGAGGTCATCGCCTCCACCTTCGACCGTCCGCCGTCAGACCACACCCAGGCCGCCGAGCTCGCGATCGAACGCGCCAAGCGCCTCGTGGAGCAGGGCAAGGACGTCGTCGTGCTGCTCGACTCCATCACCCGCCTGGGCCGCGCCTACAACAACGCCTCCCCGGCGTCGGGCCGCATCCTGTCCGGTGGTGTCGACTCCACCGCGCTGTACCCGCCGAAGCGGTTCCTCGGCGCGGCACGCAACATCGAAGAGGGTGGCTCGCTCACGATCATCGCCACGGCCATGGTCGAGACCGGATCGACCGGCGACACGGTGATCTTCGAGGAGTTCAAGGGCACCGGCAACGCCGAGCTCAAGCTGGACCGCAAGATCGCCGAGCGGCGGGTGTTCCCCGCGGTCGACGTCAACCCGTCGGGCACCCGCAAGGACGAGCTGCTGTTGTCCACCGACGAGTTCGCGGTCGTGCACAAGCTGCGCCGCGTCCTTTCGGGGCTGGATCCGCACCAGGCCATCGATCTGTTGATGAGCCAGCTGCGCAAGACCAAGAACAACTACGAGTTCCTGGTCCAGGTCTCGAAGAACACCCCTGGCGGCAACGACCACGACTAGGCGGCTGCGGTCACCGATACGGGTCGGTGATCTCGCGAAGTGAGATCAGCGCGGCGCGCATCGCGTCGAACGCTGTGTCACCCAGGTGTTCTCGCCATCGGACCTCGACACGCTGTACTTCGGCGCCTGCGCGTCGGCACACCTCGACGCCCGTGTCGCTGAGGGTGACCAGCCGTGCGCGGGCGTCGGTGGGGTCGGGTCGGCGCGTCACGTAGCCGGCGCGCTCCAGTTGGTCGACGAGGGCGCCCGCGGTCTGCTTGGTCACGCGGGCCTGTTCGGCCAGGTCGGTCAGACGCATCCCGCCCGGGTCCAGGCGTTGCATCAGCCGTGACTGGGCGATGGTCAGATCCTCGGCGCCCGATTCTGCGAGCGCCGCCATCACCCGGCTCTCCACGTCGCGGTGGGCGATGAACATCAACACCGCGGTATTCGGCTGGTCGTCCATGCCTTGACTTTAGTACGGGGACCTGACTATATTTCGTCAGGAAAGCTGACTAAACGCCTCGGAGGCAGGGATGGACCACGACACCGTGTGGGAGCACATCGACCGCCGACGCGACGAGTTGGCCGACCTCGTCGAACGCATCGATGCGCGCGGCGCGGGGGTGTGGGACACCCCGTCGCTGTGCGCCGGATGGACGGTGCGACATGTGGCCGCGCACGTGACGCACTCCGGAATCGGCATGCCGCGCTTGCTGACGGCCGCTGCCCGCAGCGGATTTCGCTTCAACGCCGCCATCCATCGCATGGCCGTCACGGACGCGCGTTCGCCGGCCCAGATCGCGACGGATCTCCGTGCGATGGCCGGATCCCGGCGTCATCCACCCGGCACCACAGAGATCGAACCGCTCACCGACGTCCTCGTGCACACCCAGGACATCTGCGTTCCGTTGGGCATCGACTCGCCGATGCCGGTCGAGGACGCCGCGGTGTCCGCGCAGCGCGTGTGGGCGATGGGGTTTCCGTTTCACGCCCGGAAGCGGTTCGGCCCAATCAGGTTGGTGGCAACCGACGTCGACTTCGCGGTCGGGGACGGGCGTGAGGTGGCCGCTCCGATCGCCGACCTGTTGATGGCCATGACAGGGCGACGCTCCGCCGTCACGCTCACGCCGTGATCAGCTGCCGGACGGATCGCTGCGCAGCGCGGCCACGATGTAGCGGCGCGCATGGCGCAGCACCGAGCCGTGATCGTCGACGTCGCACTGCTCGCCGGGAACGGTGGCCAGGCTCATCATGATCCGCGCGATCCACTCCGCGGCCTCGGCGCGGTCGGTGCCGGGGTGGATTTCTCCGCGGTCCACGGCCGCTTGGATGTAGGACTCCCAGAACGCGGCGATTTCCGGGATCAACCCGCGCACGCCCAGTCCGACGCAGGCCGTGAACGCCTCGGGTTCTTCCTGGCGGAGCTTGAGCACCAGTGCGCCGGGGGTTTCGGACTCTCTGCGCGCGAGCGCCACTCCGGCGGCGATCTGTTCGTCGAGCCGCGTCAGCCCATCCAGTCGCGTCCGCGATTCGGTCCAGAATGCGTCGTTGAGGCGGACGATGGCTGCCCCGAGCAGCTCGGACTTGTCCGGGAAGTGACGGTAGAGCCAGCCACGGCTCACCCCGGCCACCTCGGCGACCTCGGACACCGTGGTGGCGCGGATCCCCTTCGCGGTCAGGCACTGTTCCGCCGCGTCGATCAACCGATCCCGCACGGATCGGCTCCCGGGCTTCGTCGCCGGGTCGGCTCCCGGGTCAGCTCCCGGATCAGCCGAGGTATTCGGCACTGGATTGGCAACGGCGCCCACGCTCATCGACATATCTTCGCAAATGAAGTGCTCGTCTGGGCTGAGGTACGCTTCGCGGACTCGGGTAGTAGACACATGTCCGAATCTGTTCACTATGGGGAAGGCGGGCGGGTTGGCCGAGACAGTTCAGCAGCTCCTGCGGGAGCGTGCGGGCGACGAGGGCATCGCGATGAAGTACCACGACCGGACGTGGACGTGGCGTGAACACCTCGACGAGGCCGGAACCCAGGCCGCGGCCCTGATCGGCGCGGCCGACTCCCGGCGTCCGCTCCACGTCGGTGTGCTGCTGGGCAACACTCCCGACATGCTCACCGCGATGGCTGCGGCCGGTCTGGGTGGCTACGTGGTGTGCGGCATCAACAACACCCGCCGCGGAGAGGCCCTCGCCCGCGACATCCGCCGGGCGGACTGCCAGATCGTCGTCACCGACGAGACGCACCGGGGACTGCTCGACGGGCTCGACCTCGCGGATACGACCGTGCTCGTGGTCGGCAGCCCTGAGTGGAAAGAACTTCTCGACGGGGCGGGGGAGCTCACGCCCTACCGGGAGGTGTCGGCGACAGACACCTACATGCTGATCTTCACCTCGGGCACCAGCGGCGACCCTAAGGCCGTCAAGATGATGCACGCCATGGTGCTGCTGGCCGGCGCGGCGCTGGCGGGCCGCTACGCGCTGACCCCCGACGACGTCTGCTACCTCTCGATGCCGCTGTTCCACAGCAACGCCGTGCTGGCGGGCTGGTCCGTGGCCCTGAACTCCGGTGCCGCGATGGCGCCCGCCCAGTTCACGGCGTCGGGCTTCCTCGACGACATCCGCCGGTACGGCGCCACCTACATGAACTACGTCGGCAAGCCCCTGGCCTACATCCTGGCTGGACCGGAGAAACCGGACGACATCGAGAACCCGTTGCGTGTGGCGTTCGGAAACGAGGCCAGCGACCGCGACATCGCAGAGTTCGCCCGGCGGTTCGGCTGTGAGGTCTGGGACGGTTTCGGCTCCACCGAGAACGCGGTGACCGTCACGCGTGAGGACGGCTGCCCGGCCGGCTCCATCGGCAAGGGTTTTCCCGGGGTCGCCATCTACGACTCCGAGACGCTCAACGAATGTGCCGTGGCCGAGTTCGACGAGGCCGGCGCGCTGACCAACGGGGACGACGCCATCGGCGAACTGGTCAACACCCAGGGAGCCGGCATGTTCGCCGGCTATTACAACGACCCGGGGGCCACGGACGAGCGGATGCGCCACGGCATGTTCTGGACCGGTGATCTGGCCTACCGGGACGCCGACGGCTGGATCTACCTCGCCGGCCGCACCGCCGACTGGATGCGCGTGGACGGCGAGAACATGACCTCGGCGCCGATCGAGCGGATTCTGATCCGGCTGCCCGCGGTCAGCACCGTCGCCGTCTACCCGGTGCCCGACGAGCACGTCGGCGACCAGGTGATGGCCGCGATCGTGCTGCAGGACGACGCCACCCTGACCCCCGAGGAGTTCGGCCGGTTCCTGGCCGCGCAACCGGATCTGTCACCCAAGGCGTGGCCGCGCCACGTGTGGATCGCCGATGCGCTGCCCAGCACCGCGACCAACAAGGTGCTCAAGCGCGAACTCGTCGCCATGGGCACCGACCCGGCGGGCCGGACGTTGTGGAAACGCGAGGGCCGGTCCTATGTCGAGGTGTCCCACACCGCCGCCGGCGCGGAATAGCTGTCACGGGATGCGCGTTTAGGCTGTTGGTGGTTGACCTGGCATAATCTGGGCCAGCCTTCCGGCCTCCGGCCGGGTGCCGTCACCTCGGTTCCGGTTCACGCCGCACGCTTCCACCCGAACATGTCGGGCGGGAGGGCGACCCGGATCCCACGATCGAAGAGGACCCAATGAAAACAGGCATTCACCCTGACTACGTAGAGACCACCGTGCTGTGCGGCTGTGGTGCCAGCTTCACCACCCGCAGCACCAAGAAGAGCGGCAACATCACCGTCGAGGTCTGCTCGCAGTGCCACCCGTTCTACACCGGCAAGCAGAAGATCCTCGACAGCGGCGGCCGCGTCGCGCGCTTCGAGAAGCGCTACGGCAAGCGCAGCAAATAACTGTTGCCACGGCGCCCGCTCTGCCGCTCCGCGTGCAGGCCGGGCGCCGTTTCGCGCATCTGGGTAGAGCAGCAAAGGAGGCGAGATGACCGAGACCGCACCGGCGATCGACGCGATTCTCGCTGAGTACGGCGAGCTCGAACAGCGGCTCTCCGACCCCGAACTGCATGCCGACGCGGCAGCGGCCAAAAGGGTCGGGCGTCGTTTCGCGCAGATCTCCCCGATCGTCGCGACGCACCGGAAGCTCGAGGCCGCGCGCGGCGATCTCGAAGCGGCCCGCGAGCTCGCCGCCGACGACGCGTCGTTCGCCGCGGAGGTGGACGAGCTGACGGCCACGGTCGCCGAACTCGAGACCCAGCTGACCGATCTGCTCGCGCCGCGCGATCCGCATGACGCCGACGACATCGTCCTCGAGGTCAAGTCGGGGGAGGGCGGCGAGGAGTCCGCGTTGTTCGCCGCCGACCTCGCGCGCATGTACATCCGGTACGCCGAGCGCCACGGCTGGACCGTCACCATGCTCGGCGAGACCACCTCGGATCTCGGGGGCTACAAGGACGCCACCCTCTCGATCGCCGGCAAGGGCGATTCGGCCGACGGCGTCTGGTCGCGGCTGAAGTTCGAGGGCGGCGTGCACCGCGTGCAACGCGTGCCGGTCACCGAATCCCAGGGACGGGTGCACACCTCGGCCGCGGGCGTGCTGGTCTATCCCGAACCCGAAGAGGTCGAGCAGGTCCAGATCGACGAATCCGATCTGCGGATCGACGTCTACCGCTCCTCGGGCAAGGGCGGGCAGGGCGTCAACACCACCGACTCGGCGGTGCGCATCACCCATCTGCCCACCGGGATCGTCGTCACCTGCCAGAACGAGCGCTCTCAGCTGCAGAACAAGGCTCGCGCGCTGCAGGTGCTCGCCGCGCGGCTGCAGGCCCTGGCCGAGGAGCAGGCACAGGCCGACGCCTCAGCCGACCGTGCCAGCCAGATCAGGACCGTCGACCGCAGTGAGCGGATCAGGACGTACAACTATCCGGAGAACCGCATCGCCGACCACCGGATCAACTACAAGTCGCACAACCTCGACCAGGTGCTCGACGGCGATCTCGATCCGTTGTTCGACGCTCTCGCCGCCGCTGACAGGCAAACGCGGCTGCAGAGCACGTGACCGTCGCCGACCGGCCCACGACGATGCGGCAGGTGATCCATGACGCCGCTGAGGTGCTGGCTGCCGCGGGGGTCGGATCGCCGCGTGTCGACGCTGAGCTGCTCGCCGCGCACGTACTGGGCATCGAGCGGGGCCGGGTCGCGTTCGCCGACGCCGACGCGGCGTTCGTCGCTGCATACGACGACCTGATCTCCCGGCGCGCCGCGCGCGTCCCGCTGCAGCATCTCACCGGCACCGCGGCCTTCGGTCCGCTGACCGTACATGTCGGCCCGGGGGTGTTCATCCCGCGTCCCGAGACCGAATCTCTGCTCGAATGGGCTCTCGCGCAACCACTTTCGGGTGACCCAGTGATCGTCGACCTGTGCACCGGGTCGGGGGCGCTGGCGCTGGCGTTGGCGAGCGCGTTCCCCACAGCGCGGGTGATCGCGGTGGACGACTCCGAGGAGGCCCTGGCCTACGCGCGGCGCAACGCCGTCGGCAGTCCGGTGGAGGTGATCCGTGCCGACGCCACCGCGCCGGACCTGCTCACCGAGCTCGACAGCACAGTGGACCTCGTGGTCTCCAACCCGCCCTACATTCCCGAGAGCGCGCAGCTGGAACCCGAAGTTGCCGACCATGACCCCGCCCACGCACTGTTCGGCGGGCCCGACGGGATGGCCGTGATCGACCGGCTCGTCGGAGTCGCGGCGCGACTGCTGCGGCCGGGGGGAGGGTGCGCCGTCGAGCACGACGACACGACGTCGGACCGCACCGTGGACAGCTTCGTACGCTCCGGCGCCTTCGTCGACGTCACGGCACGACACGACCTCGCCGGCCGTGCACGCTTCGTGACCGCGGTACGGACCGGGTGAGAGGCTGACCATCGTGAACGTGCGAGATCGCGAATGACCGAGATGTTCGACTGCTCGGACCCCGGGCAGCGCGAAACCGGCATCGCGTCGGCGATCAGCGCCCTGAAGGGAGGCCGGCTCGTCGTGATGCCGACCGACACCGTCTACGGCATCGGCGCCGACGCGTTCGACGGCGAGGCCGTCGCCGCGCTGCTGGCCGCCAAGGGCCGCGGACGCGACATGCCCGTCCCGGTGCTCGTCGGGTCCTGGCACACGATCCAGGGGCTCGTCTACACGGTCCCCAACAGTGCCAAGGAGCTCATCCGCGCGTTCTGGCCGGGGGCGCTCAGTCTGGTGGTCCGCCAGGCGCCGTCGCTGCAGTGGGACCTCGGCGACGCGAACGGCACGGTGATGCTGCGGATGCCACTGCATCCGGTGGCCATCGAGCTTCTCCGCGAGGTGGGCCCGATGGCGGTCTCCAGCGCGAACATCTCCGGCCGGCCCGCCGCCGTGACCGCCGCACAGGCCCGCGAGCAACTGGGCGACCTCGTCGAGGTCTACCTCGACGGCGGCCCGGCCGAACAGCAGGCCGCATCGACGATCGTCGACCTGACCGGCGCCCACCCCAGGGTGCTGCGCCAGGGCCCGGTGACGGTCGACGCGATCGCCGAGGTGCTGGGTGTGGAGGCGGTGACCCTCACCGCGCAGACCGAGTGAGCGGGCAGACCGTGCACCTGGAAACCCTGCTGGCGCTGTCCGACCGCGGCGCCGGTGTGCCGTTGCGTGAGCTCGCGCTGGTCGGCCTCACCGCGGCGATCATCACGTACGCGGCCACCGGCTGGGTACGCGTCGTCGCCATCAAGTGGGGCGCCGTCGCCTACCCGCGCGAACGCGACGTCCACCTGCAGCCCATCCCGCGCATGGGTGGGCTCGCGATGTACATCGGCGTGGTGGCGGCCGTCCTGCTCGCCTCCCAGCTGCCAGCCCTGACACGCGGGTTCGTGTACTCCTCGGGCCTCCCGGCGGTCGTCGTCGCCGGTGGCCTGATCATGGTCGTCGGACTCATCGACGACCGTTGGGGCCTCGACGCGCTCACCAAGTTCGCCGGGCAGATCACCGCGGCCAGCGTCCTCGTGACGATGGGTGTGGCGTGGAGCGTCCTCTACATCCCGATCGGCGGCGTCGGCACCATCGTGCTGGATCAGGTGGCGTCGATCCTGCTGACGCTGGCCTTCACCGTCGCCCTGGTGAACTCGATGAACTTCGTCGACGGCCTCGACGGCCTCGCCGCCGGGCTGGGCCTGATCACGGCGTCGGCGATCTGTATCTTCTCGGTCGGGCTGCTGCGTGACCACGGCGGTGACGTGCTGTTCTACCCGCCGGCCGTCATCTCCGTCGTCCTGGCCGGCGCGTGCCTGGGATTCCTGCCGCACAACTTCCACAAGGCCCGGATCTTCATGGGCGATTCCGGGTCCATGCTGATCGGCCTGATGCTGGCCGCCGCGTCCACCACCGCGGCGGGCCCCATCTCGCAGACCGCCTACGGAGCCCGCGACGTGTTCGCACTGCTGTCGCCGTTCCTGCTGGTGGTCGCCGTCGTGTTCGTGCCGGCGCTGGACATGCTGCTCGCGATCATCCGTCGCACGCGCAAAGGGCTCAGCCCGTTCAGCCCCGACAAGATGCATCTGCACCACCGGCTCCTGGAGATCGGCCATTCACACCGGCGGGTCGTCCTGCTGATCTACCTGTGGGTGGGGATCGTCGCGCTCGGTGCCGCCAGCACGATCTTCTTCGACCCCCGGCACACCGCGGCGGTCATGGCCGGCGCGATCGTCGTCGCCGTCGTGGTGACACTGATCCCGCTGTTGAGACGCCGAAACGGCGCTTCCGACGAGATATACGACAAAAAGTAGTAGGCCCTCTTTTGTGGCCCTCACCATGTGTTAGGGTTCGGTGAGAACCCGAAAAGACCTCGCGGGTTGCCGGCCCCCGGTTCGTTCGGTGCCCTCGATTCAGGCGCCGTCCGAAGCGGAACAACGACCGACATTTTGACCGAAACAGGGAGCTGCCCCTTGGGTGATTCCAGCGCGCGCGACGCCCTCCGATACGCTACGGGCGCCACGCACAGGATCATCGGGGGAAGTCCCCAGATAACGACCGCGGGATTGAGGTGAAGCAGTGACGACGCCAGCGCAAGACGCGCCGTTGGTGTTTCCGTCCGTTGCTTTCAGGCCTGTGCGCCTGTTCATCGTGTGCGTTGCCCTGACCGCCCTCGCGATGGTGGCGGCCGCATTCGGAGGCAACGTCCTCTACGGAGCATTCTTCGGACTCGGCCTCGGACTCGGCCTGATCAACGCCCTCCTGGTGCGCCGTGCGGTCGAGAGCATCACCGCCGACGATCATCCGCTGAAGAAGAAGATGGCGCTGAACTCGGCCACCCGCCTGCTCGTCATCACCGCGCTCGCGCTGACCGTCGCCTTCATCTTCAGGGGCAACGGCGGCCTCGCGGTGCTCTTCGGGCTCGCGATTTTCCAGGCGTTGCTGGTCATGAGCACCAGCATCCCGGTGCTGCGCAAGATTCGCAGCGAGGGGCTCAACGTGGCAGACACGGAAGCGAAGGATTGAGCTAACCCCAATGACGCAGATGTTCGAGACTGTCCTCGCCGCCGAGGAAGGTGGTGCCCCGATCCACGTCGGGCATCACACGCTGGTATTCGAGCTGTTCGGTATGACGTTCAACGGGGACACCATCCTCGCCACCGCCATCACCGCGGTGATCGTCATCGGCCTGGCCTTCTACCTGAAGTCCAAGGTGACCGCCACCGGCGTGCCCGGAGGCGTGCAGCTGTTCTGGGAGGCGCTGACCATCCAGATGCGCCAGCAGATCGAGCAGGCCATCGGCATGAAGGTGGCGCCGTTCGTGCTGCCTCTGGCGGTGACCATCTTCGTGTTCATCCTGATCTCCAACTGGCTCGCGGTGTTCCCGCTGCAGTACGGCGGGGCCGACGGGGCAGCCGCCGAGCTCTACAAGGCGCCGGCCTCCGACATCAACTTCGTGCTGGCCCTCGCCCTGTTCGTGTTCATCTGCTACCACGCCGCCGGCATCTGGCGCCGCGGCATCATCGGCCACCCGATCAAGGTCGTGAAGGGCCACGTCGCCTTCCTCGCACCGATCAACATCGTCGAGGAACTCGCCAAGCCGATCTCGCTGGCACTGCGACTCTTCGGCAACATCTTCGCCGGCGGCATCCTGGTCGCCTTGATCGCGATGTTCCCCTGGTACATCCAGTGGCTCCCGAACGCGGTCTGGAAGACGTTCGACCTGTTCGTCGGCCTGATCCAGGCCTTCATCTTCTCGCTGCTGACGATCCTGTACTTCAGCCAGTCGATGGAGCTGGAGCACGACGACCACTGAGCCACCCGATACCACCAGTCGTTAGTACGTAAGGACCACAGAAACCCCTGGCAGAGACCCTCTGTCAGATATCAAGGAGGATAGGAAATGGACCCCACAATCGCTGCTGGCGCACTCATCGGCGGTGGTCTGATCATGGCCGGCGGTGCCATCGGCGCCGGTATCGGTGACGGCATCGCCGGTAACGCGCTGATCGCGGGTATCGCCCGGCAGCCGGAGGCCCAGGGTCGGCTGTTCACGCCGTTCTTCATCACCGTCGGTCTGGTCGAGGCGGCCTACTTCATCAACCTCGCCTTCATGGCACTGTTCGTCTTCGCCACACCGGTCGGCTAATTCAGCGACATGGGTGAACTGACATCGACGAACCTCGCCTCCGCCATTCTCGCGGCGGAGGAGGGGGGCGGGACGAGTAACTTCCTGCTCCCCAACGGCACCTTCTTCGCCGTACTGCTCATCTTCCTGATCGTGCTCGGCGTGATCGCGAAGTGGGTTGTGCCACCGATCAGCAAGGTGCTGGCCGAGCGGGAGGCGATGCTGGCCAAGACCGCCGCTGACAACCGCAAGTCCGCCGAACAGGTCGCCGCAGCCCGCGAGGACTACGACAAGACCTTGGCCGAAGCACGCGGTGAGGCGTCCTCGATCCGCGACGAAGCCCGCACCGCCGGCCGGCAGGTGGTCGACGAGAAGCGCGCAGCGGCAAGCGGCGAGGTCGCCGAGACCGTCAAGACAGCCGACGAGCAGTTGTCACAACAGGGTTCGTCCGCCCAGTCGGAGCTGCAGTCGTCGGTGGACGGACTGTCGGCGACGCTGGCCAGCCGGATCCTGGGTGTCGACGTGAAATCAGGTGGGAACCAGTAGATGTCGACATTCATCGGACAGCTGATCGGCTTCGCCGTCATCGTCTTCATCATCGTCAAGTGGGTCGTGCCGCCCGTACGGTCCATGATGAAGAAGCAGCAGGAAGCGGTCCGTGCCGCGTTGGAGGAGAGCGCTGAAGCCAGCAAGAAGCTGGCCGACGCGGACGCGATGCATGCCAAGGCCGTCGAGGACGCGAAGTCCGAGGGCGAGAAGGTCACCGAAGAGGCTCGCCACGATTCGGAGCGGATCACGGCGCAGCTGGCCGAGCAGGCCGACGCGGAAGCCGAGCGCATCAAGAGCCAGGGCGCGCAGCAGGTTCAGCTCATGCGACAGCAGCTGATCCGTCAGCTGCGGTCGGGCCTCGGCGTCGAGTCGGTGCAGAAGGCCGAGGAGCTCGTCCGCAACTACGTCTCCGATCCCGCCGCGCAGGCCTCCACGGTCGACCGGTTCCTCGACGAGCTCGACCAGATGGCTCCGTCGCCGAGCGTCCTGGAGGCCGGGGCGTCGCTGAACCTGCGCGCCGCGAGCCGTGAGGCGCTGGCCGAGGTCGTCAAGAAGTTCGAGTCGGCCACCGACGGTGCCGACGCCGACGCCCTGACCTCCCTGGCCGACAACCTGTCGGCGGTCGCGAAGCTCCTGCTCACCGAGCCCACGCTGAACAAGCATCTCGCCGAACCGACCGACGAGCCGGACCCCAAGGTGCAGCTCGTCGAGCGACTGTTCGACGGCAAGGTCGACGGCCTCACCCTCGATGTACTGAAAACCGCTGTGTCACAGCGGTGGTCGAGCGAAGGCAACCTGGTCGACGCGGTGGAGCATGTCGCCCGCCTGGCGCTGCTGACGCGTGCCGAGCGTGACGGACAGAGCGAAGAGGTCGAAGATCAGCTGTTCCGCTTCGGTCGCGTGCTCGATTCCGAGTCGGAGCTCAGCAGGCTGCTCGGCGACACCACGGTCCCTGCCGACAAGCGCGTCGAGCTGCTCAAGAAGGTGCTCGACAGCAGCGGCGGCGTGAACGCCACCGTCGCGGCACTGCTGACCCAGACGATCGAGCTGCTGCGCGGTGAGGTCGCCGACGCCGCGGTCAACGATCTGGCCGAGCTGGCCGTCGCCCGTCGCGGCGAGTCCGTCGCGGAGGTGTCCGCGGCTGCCGAACTGTCCGACGAGCAACGGAACCGGCTGACCGAGGTGCTCAGCCGGATCTACGGCACGCCGGTGTCGATTCAGCTCGATGTCGACCCCGAGGTACTCGGTGGTCTTCTGATCGTGGTCGGTGACGAGGTCATCGACGGCTCCATCTCATCGCGGTTGGCCGCGGCCCGCTCAGGGCTCCCGGACTGACCCCCCGAACTCGACAGCAACAGAAACACAAAGGCAGGAAGACGAAAAGCCATGGCAGAGTTGACAATCTCGGCTTCTGACATCGAAGGCGCGATCGAGGACTACGTCTCCTCCTTCACCGCCGATTCCGATCGTGAGGAGATCGGCACCGTGATCGATGCCGGTGACGGCATCGCCCACGTCGAGGGCTTGCCCTCGGTGATGACGCAGGAGCTGCTCGAGTTCCCCGGCGGCGTCCTCGGCGTCGCGCTGAACCTCGACGAGCACAGCGTCGGCGCGGTGATCCTGGGTGAATTCGAGAAGATCGAAGAAGGCCAGCAGGTCAAGCGCACCGGCGAGGTGCTCTCGGTGCCCGTCGGCGACGCGTTCCTCGGTCGCGTCATCAACCCGCTCGGCCAGCCGATCGACGGTCAGGGCGACATCGAGTCCGACACCCGTCGCGCTCTCGAGCTGCAGGCGCCGTCGGTGGTGCAGCGCCAGGGCGTCGGCGAGCCGCTGCAGACCGGCATCAAGGCCATCGACAGCCAGACCCCGATCGGCCGCGGCCAGCGCCAGCTGATCATCGGCGACCGCAAGACCGGCAAGACCGCGGTCTGCGTCGACACGATCTTGAACCAGCGCGAGGCCTGGGAGACCGGCGATCCGAGCAAGCAGGTGCGCTGCGTGTACGTCGCGATCGGCCAGAAGGGCACCACGATCGCGTCGGTGAAGCGGGCCCTCGAAGAGGGTGGCGCGATGGAGTACACCACCATCGTCGCGGCGCCGGCCTCCGACGCCGCCGGCTTCAAATGGCTGGCGCCGTACACCGGTTCGGCCATCGGCCAGCACTGGATGTACGACGGCAAGCACGTGCTGATCGTGTTCGACGACCTGTCCAAGCAGGCCGACGCCTATCGCGCGATCTCGCTGCTGCTGCGCCGCCCGCCGGGCCGCGAGGCGTTCCCCGGTGACGTGTTCTACCTGCACTCGCGTCTGCTGGAACGTTGCGCGAAGCTGTCCGACGAGCTCGGTGGTGGTTCGATGACCGGCCTGCCGATCATCGAGACCAAGGCCAACGACATCTCGGCGTTCATCCCGACCAACGTCATCTCGATCACCGACGGTCAGTGCTTCCTGGAGTCCGACCTGTTCAACCAGGGTGTGCGGCCGGCCATCAACGTCGGTGTGTCGGTGTCGCGCGTCGGTGGCGCCGCGCAGATCAAGGCCATGAAAGAGGTGGCCGGTTCGCTGCGTCTGGAGCTCTCGCAGTACCGCGAGCTGGAGTCGTTCGCCGCGTTCGCCTCGGACCTGGACCCCGCCTCGAAGGCACAGCTCGACCGCGGTGCGCGCCTGGTGGAGCTGCTGAAGCAGCCCGCGTACACGCCGTACGCGGTCGAGGATCAGGTCATCGCGATCTTCCTCGGCACCGGCGGTCACCTCGACTCGGTTCCCGTCGAGGACGTCGCGCGCTTCGAGCAGGAGCTGCTGGAGCACGTGAAGGGTTCGCACAGGGAGATCCTCGAGGGCATCCGGGAGAGCAAGAAGTTCCCGGAAGAGGAGCAGGAGAAGCTGACGGGCATCATCAACGAGTTCAAGAAGGGGTTCTCGGCCTCTGACGGAAGCTCGGTCGCGGTCAACGAGCACGAGGCCGAGGCGATGGACGAAGAGGACGTCGAGAAAGAGTCCGTCAAGGTCCGCAAGCCGGCCCCCAAGAAGTAGGACCCGAAAGGTTCTGGAGAGCTAGATGGCTGCAACACTGCGTGAGCTACGCGGGCGGATCCGTTCCGCCGGGTCGATCAAGAAGATCACCAAGGCCCAGGAGATGATCGCCACCTCGCGGATCGCGAAGGCCCAGGCCCGAGTGGAAGCCGCTCGGCCGTACAGCACGGAGATCACCAACATGCTCACCGAGCTGGCGAGCGCCAGCGCGCTGGACCATCCGCTGCTCGTCGCCCGGGAGAACCCGCGGCGGGCTGCGGTGCTGGTGGTGTCGTCCGACCGCGGACTGTGCGGTGCCTACAACGCCAACGTGCTGCGGCAGGCCGAGGAGCTGTACTCACTGCTCCGCGAAGAGGGCAAAGATCCGGTGTTGTACGCCGTCGGCCGAAAGGCGCTCGGTTTCTACAACTTCCGCCAGCGCAACGTCGTCGAGTCGTGGACCGGCTTCTCGGAGCGGCCCACCTACGAGCAGTCGCGCGAGATCGCCGACACCCTGGTGTCGGCGTTCATGTCCGGCGCGGACGACGAGGGCGACAATCCGGGCGATGACGGTGTCCTCGGCGTCGACGAACTGCACATCGTCTTCACCGAGTTCAAGTCGATGCTGTCGCAGTCGGCGGTGGCGCGCCGGATCGCTCCGATGGTGGTCGAGTACGTCGGCGACGACGAGCCCGAAGACGGGCCCCGCACGTTGTTCTCGTTCGAGCCCAACGCGGAGACGCTGTTCGACGCGCTGCTGCCGCGCTACGTCGCCACCCGGGTGTACGCAGCGCTGCTCGAGGCGGCGGCGTCGGAATCGGCTGCCCGACGACGCGCGATGAAATCGGCCACCGACAACGCCGACGATCTGATCAAGTCCCTGACACTGGCGGCCAACCGCGAACGCCAGGCCCAGATCACCCAGGAAATCAGCGAGATCGTCGGCGGCGCGAACGCGCTGGCCGACGCCAAGTGACCTTCAGCAGAACGCACCGTTAGGAAGCCAAAGAACATGAGTGCACCAGCCAAAGACAAGGAGACCACCGGTCGCGTGGTCCGCATCACCGGTCCGGTGGTCGACGTGGAGTTCCCGCGCGGCTCCGTCCCGGAGTTGTTCAACGCGCTGCACGCTGACATCTCCTACAAGGAGCTGTCCAAGACGCTGACCCTCGAGGTCGCGCAGCACCTCGGCGACAACCTGGTGCGCACCATCTCCATGCAGCCGACGGACGGACTTGTCCGCGGCGTCGAGGTCACCGACACGGGCAACTCGATCTCGGTGCCCGTCGGTGACGGCGTCAAGGGGCACGTGTTCAACGCCCTCGGTGACTGCCTCGACGAGCCCGGCTATGGCAAGGACTTCGATCACTGGTCGATCCACCGCAAGCCGCCGCCGTTCTCGGAGCTGGAGCCCCGCACCGAGATGCTGGAGACCGGCCTCAAGGTCGTCGACCTGCTGACGCCGTATGTGCGTGGCGGCAAGATCGCCCTGTTCGGCGGCGCCGGCGTGGGCAAGACGGTGCTCATCCAGGAGATGATCAACCGCATCGCCCGCAACTTCGGTGGTACCTCGGTGTTCGCCGGTGTCGGTGAGCGCACCCGCGAGGGCAACGACCTGTGGGTCGAGCTCGAGGACGCCAACGTGCTCAAGGACACCGCGTTGGTGTTCGGTCAGATGGACGAGCCGCCGGGCACCCGTATGCGCGTTGCGCTGTCGGCGCTGACGATGGCGGAGTTCTTCCGCGACGAGCAGGGCCAGGACGTGCTGCTGTTCATCGACAACATCTTCCGGTTCACCCAGGCCGGTTCCGAGGTGTCGACGCTGCTCGGCCGTATGCCCTCCGCCGTGGGTTACCAGCCCACCCTGGCAGACGAGATGGGTGAGCTCCAGGAGCGCATCACCTCGACGCGCGGCAAGTCGATCACCTCGATGCAGGCCGTCTACGTGCCCGCCGACGACTACACCGACCCGGCCCCGGCCACCACGTTCGCGCACCTCGACGCGACCACGGAGCTCTCTCGTACCGTGTTCTCGAAGGGCATCTTCCCGGCCGTGGATCCGCTGGCTTCGTCCTCGACGATCCTGGACCCGTCGGTCGTCGGCGACGAGCACTACCGCGTGGCGCAGGAAGTCATCCGGATCCTGCAGCGCTACAAGGACCTCCAGGACATCATCGCGATCCTCGGTATCGACGAGCTGGCCGAAGAGGACAAGCAGCTGGTGCAGCGCGCCCGCCGCATCGAGCGCTTCCTGAGCCAGAACATGATGGCCGCCGAGCAGTTCACCGGTCAGCCCGGTTCGACGGTACCGCTCAAGGAGACCATCGAGGCGTTCGACAAGCTCACCAAGGGCGACTTCGACCACCTGCCCGAGCAGGCGTTCTTCCTCATCGGTGGTCTCGACGACCTGGCAAAGAAGGCCGAGAGCCTCGGCGCCAAGCTGTGATGAGCGCTCCTTCCAACCGAAAGGTGGTGTGACATGGCCGATCTGCACGTCGAGATCGTGGCCGTGGAGCGCGAGCTGTGGGCGGGTGACGCGACGTTCGTGTTCACCCGCACCACGGCGGGCGAGATCGGCATCCTGCCGCGGCACATCCCGTTGGTGGCGCAGCTCGTCGACGACGCCATGGTCCGCGTCGAACGCGAGGGTGAGGACGATCTGCGCATCGCGGTCGACGGCGGGTTCCTGTCCGTGACCGAGGAGGCCGTCCGGATCCTGGTCGAGAACGCCGAGTTCGAGAACGAGATCAACGCCGACGAGGCGAAGCAGGATTCCGAGTCTGACGACGAGCGGACCGCGGCATGGGGTCGGGCGCGCCTGCGCGCCCTCGGCCAACTGGACTGACCGCCGATGAGCGCGTCCATGCTGTTCATGGCCGCGCTCGTCGGTGTGCTGCTCCTCGTCGTCGTCGCCCTCACCTACCGGCTCTGGAAGCTGCGGCAGGTCGGGGGGACCGCGGCGATTCTGCGTGATGTACCGGCTGTCGGCGGACATGGCTGGCGGCACGGCGTCATGCGCTACCGCGGAGGCGAAGCCGGCTTCTACCGGCTTTCCAGCATGCGGTGGTGGCCGGATCGGACGCTGACCCGTCGTGGCCTCGAGATCGTGTCGCGGCGTGCGCCACGCGGCGACGAGTTCGACATCATGACCGCCGAGATCGTCGTTCTCGAGTTGCGGGACACCGGCCCCGAGCGGGGACGGGGCTACGAGATCGCCCTCGATCGCGGCGCGCTGACCGCGTTCACGTCCTGGCTGGAGTCACGGCCCTCGCCCCGCGCGCGGCGGCGCTCGTACTGAGTCTTACGTGCTCTGAGCCCCCGGCTGCCACAGCACGTCACCGTCGGGATTGGCGACGCGAGACAGGATGAACAGCAGGTCGGACAACCGGTTGAGGTACTTGGCCGGCAGGACACTGACCGACTCCCCGTACGCGTCGACGGCCAGCCATGCCGAACGCTCCGCCCGGCGCGCGACCGTGCGCGCGACATGCAGCAGCGCCGACAGTGCCGTGCCCCCGGGCAGGATGAACGAATTCAGCGCCGGCAGCGGCTCGTTGAACTCGTCGCACCACTTCTCGAGTCGGTCGATGTAGTCCTGCTTGATCCGCAGGGGTGGATACTCCGGGTTCTCCACGACCGGGGTGGACAGGTCGGCACCTGCGTCGAACAGGTCGTTCTGGATCTGGCGCAGGACCTGCAGCAGCGACCCTTCGGGCGCTCCGACCGCGACCGCGACGCCGATCGCCGCGTTGACCTCGTCGCAGTCGGCGTACGCCGCAAGACGTGCGTCGTTCTTAGACACCCGGCTGAAGTCGCTGAGCCCGGTGGTGCCGTCATCGCCGGTCCGCGTGTAGATCCGAGTCAGGTGGACTGCCATGGCCCAAACGGTACCGGGGTGGGCACCGGCCGCTCGGCTTGGCAGCCTGACATGGCTCGGCGGGCTGTTTACACTGACCGGCGTGAGCGAGCGTTTCGTGGTGACCGGCGGTAGTCGGTTATCGGGCGAAGTGGCTGTCGGCGGTGCCAAGAACAGCGTGCTGAAGCTGATGGCGGCCGCGTTGCTCGCCGAGGGGACCAGCACGATCACCAACTGCCCCGACATTCTCGACGTCCCCCTGATGGCAGAAGTCCTGCGCGGGCTCGGCGCGACTGTGGACTTGGACGGCGACGTCGTCCGGATCACGTCTCCCGACGAGCCGAAGTACGACGCCGATTTCGCCGCGGTCCGGCAGTTCCGCGCCTCGGTGTGTGTGCTCGGACCCCTGGTGGGCAGGTGCAAGAAGGCGCGGGTAGCCCTTCCCGGCGGCGACGCGATCGGATCGCGCCCGCTGGACATGCACCAGGCCGGCCTGCGACAACTGGGCGCCAGGTGCAACATCGAGCACGGTTGCGTCGTCGCCGAGGCGGATCATCTGCACGGCGCGGAGATCCAGCTGGAGTTCCCCTCGGTCGGTGCCACGGAGAACATCCTGATGGCAGCGGTTCTGGCCGACGGGGTGACCACCATCCACAACGCCGCCCGCGAACCCGACGTGGTCGATCTGTGCACCATGCTCAATCAGATGGGCGCGCAGGTGGCGGGCGCCGGGTCGTCGACGCTGACGATCACCGGGGTCGACCGTCTCTACCCGACGGAACACCGGGTGATCGGCGACCGGATCGTCGCGGCGACCTGGGGGATAGCGGCCGCGATGACCCGCGGCGACATCTCGGTCACCGGGGTCGACCCCGCCCACCTGCAGTTGGTGTTGCACAAGCTGCACGACGCCGGCGCGACCGTCACGCAGACCGACGACGGGTTCCGGGTGGTCCAGTACGAGCGGCCCAAAGCGGTCAACGTCGCGACGCTCCCGTTCCCGGGTTTCCCGACCGATCTCCAACCGATGGCCATCGGGCTGGCGGCGGTCGCGGACGGGACCTCGATGATCACCGAGAACGTGTTCGAAGCACGGTTCCGGTTCGTGGAGGAGATGATCCGGCTCGGCGCCGACGCACGGACGGATGGTCACCATGCCGTCGTGCGGGGGATCCCGCAGTTGTCTAGTGCCCCGGTGTGGTCGTCGGACATCCGTGCCGGCGCCGGCCTCGTGCTGGCCGGTCTGGTGGCCGATGGTGACACGGAGGTGCACGACGTGTTTCACATCGACCGCGGGTATCCGAAGTTCGTGGAAAATCTGGCCGCTTTGGGAGCGGAGATCGAGCGGGTCCACTAGGCTTGGAGGGCCGAAAAAGCCTTCTGTGCTGGCGATTTGGGACACGCGCCGACAGCGCGTAGTATTTCTTTCAGCAGCCCGGCCGGGTCCGCAAGGAACCGACATCGGCAGCTTGACTACCTTCCAGAGCTAATATAGGCTGGTGAGGTTGCCTTAAAACAGGCTCTGTTGTTTGAGAACTCAATAGTGTGTTTGGTGGTTTTTGTTTGTTGTTTTTTTGTCGTGTCCGCATTTTCCCGTTTGGGGGCGCGATGTTTTTTT
>NZ_JACHVU010000015.1 GCF_014190915.1 Mycolicibacterium iranicum | reverse complement strand
GCCTGACCGGGGGTGGTGTGGTGGCGTTTCCAGTCAGCGACCAACGCATCCAGATGCGACTGCAACGCGGCGTCGAACACCGCCGCCTCGGCATGAGGCAGGGTGATCCGCCACGTCGTGGATTCCTCGTCACCGGTTTTCGACAAACCCCGGTCGCGCGCAGGTTTCGGAGCCGGGTCGGGGCGGGGTTCGAGCTTGACCGCGGTCCGCAACTGCGCCACCGTCGCCGACTGCGCGAGCTCGGCATAGTGGGCGTCCGAGCCCTCGCCGGCGCGCTCGGCGATCACCCCGACCTGATCCAACGACAACCGGCCCTCCCGCAACCCGGCCACACACCGCGGAAACTCCTGCGCCCGCGCCGCGACCGCCACGACCGTCTCGGCGTTACGCAACGAGGACCCGGTCTTCCACGCCATCAACGCCGCCACCGACCGCGCCCCGGTCATCCCACACAACTCATCACGTTCGATCTGCGCCGCGATCTCCACGATCCGGCCATCGATCGCATTACGCTGACCCGTCAACTCGGCCAGTTCGCCGAACAACGCCTCCAACCGCTCACCCGGGTGAGCAGCCAAAGACGTTGCCGCCGAACACATGACCCCATCATGACAGCGGGGTCCGACAAGTCAGCCCGGCAGACGAGCTCGCCGGATCAGACCTCGGCGCGCCGAGGCAGTTTCCAGCCCGGCCGCGGGAAGTGGCACGTGTACCCGTTGGGGTAGCGCTCCAGGTAGTCCTGGTGCTCGGGCTCGGCCTCCCAGAAGTCCGGCGCGGGGCTGACTTCGGTGACGACCTTGCCCGGCCACAGCCCCGAAGCGTCGACGTCGGCGATGGTGTCCAGCGCGACCTGGCGCTGATCCTCGTCGACGTAGAAGATCTCCGAGCGGTAGCTGGAACCGACGTCGTTGCCCTGCCGGTTCTTCGTCGTCGGATCGTGGATCTGGAAGAAGAACTCCAGCAGCGCCCGGTAATCGGTCTGCGCCGGGTCGTAGACGATCTCGATCGCCTCGGCGTGACCCGGGTGGTTGCGGTAGGTGGGGTTGTCGTTCTGGCCGCCGGTGTAGCCCACGCGCGTGGACACCACGCCGGGCTGCCGACGGATCAGATCCTGCATGCCCCAGAAACAGCCGCCGGCCAGGACGGCCCGCTGGTAATCGCTCACGCTTGCTCCTTCTGAGCCGATTCGGTGAATAACCCACGGTACTGCCCGTACCCCTGGGCCTCGAGGTCGTCGCGATGGACGAAGCGCAGAGCTGCGGAGTTGATGCAGTAGCGCAGGCCGCCCTGATCGCGCGGGCCGTCCTTGAAGACATGGCCCAGATGGCTGTCCCCGGCCGACGACCGCACCTCGGTGCGGATCATCAGATGCGAGAAGTCGCGCTTCTCCAGCACGTTGTCGCTGTCGATGGGTCGGGTGAAGCTCGGCCACCCCGACCCGCTCTCGAACTTGTCGACGGAGGCGAAGAGGGGTTCTCCCGACACGACGTCGACGTAGATGCCCGGTTCGTGGTTGTCCCAGTACTCACCGGTGAAGGGCCGCTCGGTGCCGTTCTCCTGAGTCACGTGGTACTGCTCGGGAGACAACGCGTTCACAGCGGCGGGATTCTTGAGATATTGCTGTGTCATGGCGTTCGTATAACCGTTGGGGCCGGGCATTTAATCCGTTCCGGGCCATGCCGTGGCTAGGCTTTCGGCATGCGTGCCTTCGCCCTCCTCGCCGCGTTCTGCGTCGTGCTCTCGGGTGCGGCCGGGCCGGCGTCCGCGCAGCCGCCGGAGGCCCCCGTCGCGGTGCCCGAGACGCCGCCCGGGACCCCCGCGCTGATGTTCGCCGACGACCCCGCGATCGTGAACGCCTACCCCACCCGCCCGCAGTTCTGGAGCCGCGTCGCCGACGAGCGCATGGTCCGGCTGCACTTCAGCACCGGGACGCCCGAGTGCTACGGGGTGTCGGCGACGGTGCAGGAGAGCGCCACCGACGTCGTGGTCGACCTGCGTACCGGGACGCTGCCCGGGGCGGTCGACCGCGCGTGCATCGCGATCGCGGTGTTCGGCGCCGTCGACGTGCCGCTGGCGCAGCCCCTCGGGAACCGCCGGGTGCTCAGTCTGACCTGACGCCTCGACAACGGCGGGTAGAACGTGTTCTATTCTGCGGTGTGACGGGCAACACTTTCACTCGCGACGAGCTCGCCGCGGCGTTCGCCGAATTCGAGCAGACGGTCGACCGCGCGGCGCAGACGCGGGACTGGGATCCGTGGGTTGACCAGTACAGCGACGACATCCTCTACATCGAGCACGCCGCGGGCACCATGCGCGGGCGCGACGAGGTCCGGCCGTGGATCTGGAAGACCATGGAGACCTTCCCGGGCAGCTACATGACGTCGTTCCCGTCGCGGTGGAGCGTCATCGACGAGCCGACCGGCCGCATCATCTGCGAGCTCGACAACCCGATGCGCGACCCCGGCGACGGCACGATCATCAGCGCCACCAACATCTCCATCGTCACCTACGCCGGCGACGGGAAGTGGAAGCGCCAGGAGGACATCTACAACCCGCTGCGGTTCGTGGCGGCGACGGTGAAGTGGTGCCGCAAGGCCGAGGAGCTCGGCACCCTGCCCGACGTCGCCGCCGAGTGGATGGCCACCTACGGGGGCAAGCGATGACGGACCATCCCCCCGCCGGTTCCCCCGCCCCGGTCCTCGTCATCGGCGCCAACGGATATCTGGGCAGCCATGTCACCCGCCGGCTCGTCGCCGCGGGCCGGGACGTCCGGGTGATGGTCCGCGACGGCGCCAAGACCATCGGCATCGACGACCTCGAGGTGACCCGCTTCGTCGGCGACATCTGGGACGACGGCGTGCTGCGCGAGGCGATGAACGGATGCGACGTCGTCTACTACTGCGTCGTCGACACCCGCGGGTGGCTGCGTGACCCGGCGCCGCTGTTCCGGACGAACGTCGAGGGCACCCGCAACGTCCTCGACGTCGCCGTCGAACCCGCCATCGCCGAGACCCTGCAGAAGTTCGTGTTCACCAGCAGCTATGTGACGGTGGGGCGCCGGCGCGGGCACGTCGCCACCGAGGACGACTGCCTCACCGCTGCCGAATTGGAAAAGCTCACCCCGTATGTCCGCTCCCGGGTGCAGGCGGAGAACCTCGTCCTGGAGTACGCCCGGAATCGCGGGCTGCCCGCGGTGGCGATGTGTGTGTCGACGACGTACGGCGCCGGCGATTGGGGACGCACCCCGCACGGAGCGATCATCGCGGGCGCGGCGTTCGGCAAGCTGCCGTTCGTGATGTCCGGGATCGAGCTGGAAGCCGTCGGCATCGACGATGCGGCGCAGGCGATGCTGCTCGCTGCGGAGAAGGGTCGCGTCGGGGAGCGGTACCTGATCTCGGAGAAGATGATCTCCAATGCCGAGGTCGTACGGATCGCCGCCGACGCTGCCGGCGTCCCCGCGCCGACCACGACGATCCCGCTGCCGCTCTCCTATGCGATGGCCGCGCTCGGCAGTCTGAAGGCGCGGGTGCAACGTACCGACGAGCGTCTGTCCCTGGACTCGCTGCGGCTGATGCGGGCCGAGGCCCCGGTGGACTGCAGCAAGGCCAGGCGCGAGCTGGGTTGGGAACCGCGGCCCGTCGAGGATTCGATCCGCGAGGCCGCGAGGTTCTGGGTCGGTCTGCGCGACGCCAAGCGCGCCGCGAAAACCGCCGGTTGACGGACGCGTCACGGCGGCTGCGACAATCTCGGGGTGCCTACTCGAACGCCGGTGAACGGTCACGTGTCCCACTGGTTCGACGGGCTGCCGATCAGCCGGGGACCGCTGCCCGGCAGCCGTGACGCCGACGTCTGCATCGTCGGCGCCGGCTACACCGGGCTGTGGACCGCCTACTACCTCAAGCGTGCGGATCCGTCGCTGCGCATCGTCGTCCTCGAAGCGCGCTTCGCCGGCTACGGGGCTTCGGGTCGCAACGGCGGCTGGCTGTCCGGTCTGGTCCCCGGCGACCGCGAGCGCATGGCCCGTCAGTACGGCCGCGACGGGGTGGTGGCCTGGCAGCGGGCCCTCAACGAGGCCGTCGACGAGGTGATCGACGTCGCCCGTGAGGAAGGTGTCGACGCGGGCATCGTCAAGGGCGGCACGATGGAGATCGCCCGTAACCGCGCGCAGGCCCGCCGGCTGGCCGCCGCGGTCGAGGCGGAGCGCCGCTGGCAGGTCGACGGCATCGAGGAACTCACCGGAGACGAAGCCGCGCAACGCATTACGCTCGACGGCGTGGTGTCGGCCTACCACAATCCCCATTGCGCGCGGATCCAGCCGGCGATGCTCGCGCGAGGCCTGGCCGACGTCGTCGAACGGCTCGGCGTGGTCATCTACGAACGTTCCCCGGTGACCGACATCGTCGCCGGCCGCGCGATCACCCCGTGGGGCACCGTGAGTGCGCCGGTCGTGCTGCGGGCCACCGAAGGGTTCACCGCGGCCCTGCCCGGCCTGAAACGCCGCTGGCTGCCGATGAACAGCTCCATGATCGCGACCGACCCTGTGCCCGAGGAGGTGTGGAGTTCGATCGGATGGGCCGGGCGGGAGACCCTCGGCGACACCGCGCACGGCTTCTTCTATGCACAGCGCACCGTCGACAACCGCATCGCGATCGGCGGGCGCAGCGTGCCGTACCGGTTCGGTTCCCGCACCGATCGCGACGGGCGGGTGCCCGAACGCACCATCAAACGCCTGACCGCGACACTGCACGCGATCCTGCCGCAGGTCTCCCACGTCCCGATCGCGCACGGTTGGTGCGGCGTGCTGGCGGTGCCGCGGGACTGGGAGGCCAGCGTGCACTTCGACGCGGCCACCGGCCTCGGCTGGGCCGGCGGCTATGTCGGGCACGGCGTCACCGCCACCAACCTGGCCGCCCGGACGCTGACCGACATGGTGCTCAAGCGCGAGACCGACCTGACCCGGCTGCCCTGGGTCGGTCACGCGTCGAAGAGCTGGGAGCCCGAACCGCTGCGATGGATCGGGGTGCGGGGCATGTACCTGGCCTACAAGGCGGCCGACTGGCACGAGGCGCGGGGCACGTCCAGGACGTCGCCGATCGCCGTCGTGGCCGACAAGATCGCCGGCCGTCCGCACTGACCGGGACTGCCGGCGGCGCACGCGGCGTTGAATGGGCATATGACCGACCGCCCCGTTCTCCAGCCCTCCGCCTCGCATCCGATCACCGTCACGCCGACCGGCCGGCACGTCGTGGTCCGCGTGAACGGCGACATCGTCGCCGAGACCGACGCCGCGCTGACCTTGCAGGAAGCCAGTTACCCTGCAGTGCAGTACATTCCGATCGCCGATGTGGCGGCCGACCACCTGCGCCCCAGTGGCACCGCCACCTACTGCCCGTTCAAGGGCGACGCCGGCTACTTCGACGTCCAGGCGGGCGGGGAAACCGTCGCCGACGCCGTCTGGACCTACCGCGAGCCCTATCCGGCGGTGGCGCAGATCGCCGGTCACGTCGCGTTCTATCCGGACAAGGCCGACGTCACCGTCGACGCCTAGGCTGGCCCCATGGGCAGTACGGCCAGCGTCGTGTTCGCCGGGCCGGTCAGGCTGGCGTGGACACTGGCACCGCTGCGTCGCGGGAGCGCCGATCCGTGCCATCACGACGCCGCCGACGGATCGATCTGGCGCACCAGCCTGATGCGCAGCGGGCCGGTGACGGCCCGGATCAGCCGCAGCGTGTCCGAGGCGACGTCCGCCGAGGGGACCCGCAGGCAGAGCACGGTGGAGTGCGAAGCGTGGGGCCCGGGCGCCGCGGAGTTCCTGGAGACGTTGCCGGCGCTGGTCGGCGCCGACGACTCGTGCGAGGGCTTCGACCCCCGGGAGCCGACCGTCGCGGCCGCCCACCGGAAATCACCGCATCTGCGGCTGGGCCGGACCGGACGCGTGATGGAAGCGTTGATCCCGGCGATCCTGGAGCAGCGGGTCGTCGGCAAGGACGCCCGCCGCGCCTGGCGGCTTCTGGTCACCAAGTACGGCGCGCCCGCCCCGGGCCCGGCGCCGGCCCGGCTGCGCGTGCCGCCGACGGCGGAGGCGTGGCGGCGCGTCCCGTCCTGGGAGTTCCACCTCGCGAACGTCGACCCGGGGCGGGCGCGCACCATCGTCGGGTGTGCCCAGCGGGCCGACGCGCTGGAACGTCTGGTCAGCCGTTCCGCCGAGGACGCCCGGGCGGCGATGATGTCGCTGCCGGGGATCGGGATCTGGACCGCGGCGGAGACGGCGCAGCGCGCGTTCGGCGACGCCGACGCGCTGTCGGTGGGCGACTACCACCTCGCCAAGATCATCGGCTGGACGTTGCTCGGGCATCCCATCGACGATGCGGGAATGGTCGAGCTGCTCGCGCCGTTGCAGCCGCACCGGCACCGCGCGGTGCGCCACCTCGAAGTCAGTGGGATGACGGTCAACCCGCGGTTCGGGCCGAGGCTCTCGATCCCCAATCTCGCCGATCTGTGACCTGGGTGTCACCGGTGATTGCCTGCGCACCCACCCGGGTACACGTCGCGGGACAGTCGATCGTGCGAAGGAGCTAGCAATGACTGCGTTTACCATTCCCGGCCTGTCCGACAAGCAGGGAGCCGAAGTCGCCGAGCTGCTGCAGAAGGCGCTCAGCCGGTACAACGACCTGCACTTGACCCTCAAGCATGTCCACTGGAATGTCGTGGGGCCCAACTTCATCGGCGTCCACGAGATGATCGACCCCCAGGTGGAGCTCGTCCGTGGCTACGCCGACGAGGCCGCCGAGCGCATCGCCGCGCTGGGACAGTCACCCCTGGGCACGCCCGGTGCGATCGAAGCCGACCGCACCTGGGACGACTACTCGGTCAACCGTGACACCGTGCAGGCGCACCTCGCGGCACTCGACCTGGTCTACGTCGGGGTCATCGAGGACACCCGCAAGAGCATCGAGCGTCTCGGCGAACTCGACCCGGTGTCGGAGGACATGCTCATCGGGCACGCCGCCGAGCTGGAGAAGTTCCAGTGGTTCGTCCGCGCCCACCTGGAGAATTCCGGTGGCCAGCTCGCCAACGAGGGGGCCACGAGTGAGAAGGCCGCTGCCTCGCAGGCCAAAGAGAAGTCCTAGGTCTGACGTCGCCTCTTAGGCGTCCGTAGGACCGCCGCCGGGGAGCACACCGTCCCTTACCGGGTGGACGGCACGCTCTCCGGCGGTTCTGTGTCAGCGGTAGGCGGTGAGCCGGGCGATCAACGCCACCCGGCCGTCGCTGCCCACGGCCTCGGCCTCGGCGACGCCGCTGCTGCGGCCCACGTGGAACGGCGTGGCCCGGTAGTGCGCCTCGCCGCCGCCGTGGAAAGGCCGCAGGAAGTTCACCCGCAGCGACGCCGTCCGGTACGGCGCGGCGTCGGGGTCGCTGTTCACCGCGGCCGAGCCGACTAGTTCGAGTCCCATCGAGGACACTCCTCCGTGCACCGCGGCGACGCTGTTGTTCAGCACGGCGTCGTCCCGCTGCAGCAGCACCGCCGTGGCGCCTCCGCTCTCGGCGACCTCGACTGCCATCAGCTCGCCCAGGCTGGACCCGGGCAGAGTCCCGCCGGGCTCGGTGGGCCAGGACGCCAGCGACGCCGGGACGGTGATGTAAAACGAACGCACCGTCGCGGTGGCGATCACATCGCCGTCGACGGCGAGCTCACACAGCCCCAGTGCGGCGTTCCCCTTGCGGCCCAGAGGACGGGCGATGCCGCGCACAGCGACCTCGGGCGCGGCTGCAATAGTCTCCGCGGCGTCCGGCGCGACCTCCACGGACAGTTCGCTGGACACGGTCCACTCGTTTTCGCCGCGGCGGGCGTGATTGATCAGGCCCCCGATGTGGTCGACGAGCATCGCCAGCGGCGCGATCGTCGGCGCACCGGTGAGCGGGTTGACCAGACCGGCGGTCGGAATCGTCGCCACGCAGCGGTCGCGGCCCTCCTCGTCGGTCTCGACGCCGAAGCGTCCGAGGGGGGTGTTCAGCGGATACGGCACCCTTGCACTCTGACGCCCGCCGCCCGGCGGGATACCCCTCTGGGGTACTTGCGCGCACGCTGCGCGGGTCCGTCCCCGCGGCGCCTACGTGAAAGCCGTTGCAGCCGAGGGTGTTTCGACGGAAGCGCCCGCTCCGGTCGCCTCGGGCCGGGCGGCGGTGAAGTTTGCCAGGCCCACCGGCGGCGGATCCGGTCGTCATGTGGGCATGTCTAAGAATCCGGAAAGGCTTTGTGCAAAGTGTGGCGGCGCCATCGCTGCAGCACAGGGCCGGTGAGAACCCGGCTGCAGCAAACTGCCCGGCACCCACGCCGGGGGGTGTGACGTAGCCCTCACTGTGCCCGGTCGGCGGCCGTGTAGCCGAAATAGGCGCAGTGGCAACGTTATTCACTCGTGATGTGCGCATCGCGCCGTTGCCGCGGCGTGGCGGCCGGCGAACATAGTTAGGTCGTACTAAGTTGGCATGTCAGGGCCCTTTTGTCATATCGTTTTCAGCACTTGTGGCGCGTGGAAAAAGGGCCGTCGTTCAGTGCTGCACGAAGGTGCCTCTTCCGCCACACCGGCTAACACTCTCGGCAACGGTTGCCGTCCGTAACTGACATGTCGAGTTGTGTGCACTCAAAGGTAGGTGGGAATGGCGCCCAGTCGTCAAGGGCTGTACAACCCCGCGTTCGAGCACGACGCGTGCGGCGTGGCGATGGTGGCCGATATGCACGGCCGACGGAGCCGAGACATCGTCGAGAAGGCGATCACGGCGCTGCTGAACCTCGAACACCGCGGCGCGCAGGGCGCCGAGCCCAACACCGGTGACGGTGCGGGCATCCTGCTGCAGGTCCCGGACGAGTTCCTTCGGGCCGTCGTCGACTTCGATCTCCCCGAGCCCGGCAGCTATGCCACGGGTATCGCGTTCCTCCCGCAGTCGTCCAAGGACGCCGCCACCGCGTGCGAAGCGGTCGGCAAGATCGCCGAGGCCGAGGGTCTGCAGGTGCTCGGCTGGCGTGCGGTCCCCACCGACGACTCGTCGCTCGGCGCCCTGGCCCGCGATGCGATGCCGACCTTCCGCCAGGTGTTCCTCGGTGGCGCCTCCGGAATGGACCTGGAGCGCCGCGCCTACGTCGTGCGCAAGCGCGCCGAGCACGAACTGGGCACCAAAGGCCCCGGCCAGGACGGTCCCGGCCGCGAAACCGTCTACTTCCCAAGTCTTTCGGGACAGACGTTCGTTTACAAGGGCATGCTCACCACGCCGCAGCTCAAGGCGTTCTACCTCGATCTGCAGGACGAGCGGCTGACCAGCGCGCTGGGCATCGTGCACTCGCGCTTCTCGACGAACACCTTCCCATCCTGGCCGCTGGCGCACCCGTTCCGCCGTGTCGCCCACAACGGCGAGATCAACACCGTGACCGGCAACGAGAACTGGATGCGGGCCCGCGAGGCGCTGATCAAGACCGACGTCTTCGGAAAGACGCCCGCGGGGAGCCGTGAATCGGGCACCGCGGCGAGCCGCGATTCGGGCAAGAGCCTCGACAAGATCGTCCCGGTCTGCACGCCGGGGGCCTCCGACACCGCGCGGTTCGACGAGGTGCTCGAACTGCTGCACCTGGGCGGCCGCAGCCTGCCGCACGCAGTGCTGATGATGATCCCGGAAGCCTGGGAGCGTGCGGAGACGATGGACCCCGCCCGACGGGCGTTCTACCAGTACCACGCGTCGCTGATGGAGCCCTGGGACGGCCCGGCCGCCGTGTGCTTCACCGACGGCACCGTCATCGGCGCCGTGCTCGACCGCAACGGGCTGCGCCCGTCGCGGATCTGGGTGACCGAGGACGGCCTCGTCGTGATGGCCTCCGAGGCCGGTGTCCTCGACCTGGACCCCGGCACCGTCGTGAAGAAGATGCGCCTGCAGCCGGGCCGCATGTTCCTCGTCGACACCGACCAGGGCCGGATCGTCTCCGACGAGGAGATCAAGGCCCAGCTGGCCGCCGAGCAGCCCTACCAGGAGTGGCTCGACGCCGGACTGTTCAACCTCGACGAGCTGCCGCCCGGCGACTACAAGCGCATGCCGCATCACCGCGTGGTGCTGCGCCAGCAGATCTTCGGCTTCACCTACGAGGAGCTGAACCTGCTGGTCGCCCCGATGGCCCGCACCGGCGCCGAGGCGCTGGGCTCCATGGGCACCGACACACCGATCGCCGTGCTGTCGGCCCGCCCGCGGATGCTCTACGACTACTTCCAGCAGTTGTTCGCCCAGGTCACCAACCCGCCGCTGGACGCCATCCGCGAAGAGGTCGTCACCAGCCTCAACGGCACCGTCGGCCCGGAAGGCGACCTGCTGAACCCGAACGCGGATTCGTGCCGGCAGATCGTGCTGTCCAACCCGATCCTGCGCAACGCCGAGCTGTCCAAGCTGATCTGCGTCGACCCCGACCACGAGATCCGCGGCCACAAGCACGGGCTGCGCGCCGCGGTCATCCGCTGCCTGTATCCCGTCAACCGCGGCGGGCAGGGCCTCAAGGAGGCGCTGGACAACGTCCGCGCCAAGGTGTCCTCGGCCATCCGCGACGGCGCCCGCATCATCGTGCTGTCCGACCGCGAGTCCGACGAGTCGATGGCGCCGATCCCGTCGCTGCTCAGCGTCTCGGCCGTGCACCACCACCTGGTGCGGGACCGCACGCGCACCCAGGTCGGCCTCGTGGTCGAGGCCGGCGATGCGCGCGAGGTGCACCACATGGCCGCGCTCGTCGGCTTCGGCGCCGCCGCGATCAACCCGTACATGGCGTTCGAGTCCATCGAGGACATGGTCGACCGGGGTGTCATCACCGACATCAGCAGCGACCAGGCCAAGGCCAACTACGTCAAGGCCGCGGGCAAAGGCGTGCTGAAGGTGATGTCCAAGATGGGCATCTCGACGCTGGCGTCCTACACCGGCGCGCAGCTGTTCCAGGCCATCGGCATCAGCCAGCAGGTGCTCGACGAGTACTTCACCGGGCTGTCCTGCCCGGTCGGCGGCATCGACCTCGACGACATCGCCGACGACGTCGCGACCCGCCACGCGCTGGCCTACCTGGACCGTCCCGACGAATGGGCGCACCGCGAGCTCGAGGTCGGCGGCGAGTACCAGTGGCGCCGCGAGGGCGAATACCACCTGTTCAACCCGGACACGGTGTTCAAGCTTCAGCACTCCACACGCACCGGGCAGTACTCGATCTTCAAGGAGTACACGCAGCTCATCGACAACCAGAGCGAGCGCATGGCGTCGCTGCGCGGGCTGCTGAAGTTCCGCGACGGCGCACGTCCCCCGGTGCCGATCGAGGAGGTCGAGCCCGCCAGCGAGATCGTCAAGCGCTTCTCGACGGGCGCGATGAGCTACGGCTCCATCTCGGCCGAAGCGCACGAGACGCTCGCGATCGCGATGAACCGCCTCGGCGGCCGGTCGAACTCGGGTGAGGGCGGCGAGAACGTCAACCGCTTCGAGTACGACGAGAACGGCGACTGGCGCCGCAGTGCGATCAAGCAGGTGGCCTCGGGCCGGTTCGGCGTGACCAGCCACTACCTGACCAACTGCACCGACATCCAGATCAAGATGGCCCAAGGTGCGAAACCCGGTGAGGGCGGACAGCTTCCGGGTCACAAGGTGTACCCGTGGGTGGCCGAGGTGCGGCATTCGACACCCGGCGTCGGCCTCATCTCGCCGCCGCCGCACCACGACATCTACTCGATCGAGGATCTCGCGCAGCTGATCCACGACCTCAAGAACGCCAACCCGCAGGCCCGCGTGCACGTGAAGCTGGTGTCCGAGAACGGCGTCGGCACGGTCGCGGCGGGTGTGTCCAAGGCCCACGCCGACGTCGTGCTGATCTCCGGCCACGACGGCGGCACCGGCGCGACCCCGCTGACGTCGATGAAGCACGCCGGCGCACCGTGGGAGCTCGGCCTGGCCGAGACCCAGCAGACGCTGCTGCTCAACGGATTGCGCGACCGTATCGTCGTGCAGGTCGACGGCCAGCTCAAGACGGGCCGCGACGTGGTGATCGCCGCGCTGCTGGGCGCCGAGGAGTTCGGCTTCGCCACCGCGCCGCTGGTGGTGACCGGGTGCATCATGATGCGCGTCTGCCATCTCGACACCTGCCCCGTCGGCGTCGCGACCCAGAACCCGGTGCTGCGCAAGCGGTTCAACGGCAAGCCCGAGTTCGTGGAGAACTTCTTCCTCTTCATCGCCGAAGAGGTCCGGGAGCTCATGGCGCGGTTGGGATTCCGCACCATCAACGAGATGGTCGGACAGGTCGCGGCGCTGGACACCACCAAGGCCGCCGAGCACTGGAAGGCTCACAAGCTGGACCTGGCGCCCGTGCTGCACGAGCCCGAGTCGGCGTTCATGAACCAGGACCTGTACTGCAGCTCGCGGCAGGACCACGGGCTCGACAAGGCGCTGGATCAGCAGCTCATCGCGCAGAGCCGCGAGGCCATCGACTCCGGTTCGCCGGTCCGGTTCTCCACCACGATCGCCAACGTCAACCGCACCGTCGGCACCATGCTGGGCCACGAGGTCACGAAAGCCTATGGCGGGCAGGGTCTTCCGGACGGCACCATCGACATCACGTTCGAGGGCTCGGCCGGTAACAGCTTCGGCGCGTTCGTCCCCAAGGGCATCACGCTGCGGGTGTACGGCGACGCCAACGACTACGTCGGCAAGGGACTCTCGGGCGGGCGGGTCGTCGTGCGGCCGTCCGACGATGCGCCCCGCGACTATGTCGCCGAGGACAACATCATCGCCGGCAACGTCGTGCTCTTCGGCGCCACCAGCGGACAGATGTTCCTGCGCGGCCAGGTGGGCGAGCGGTTCGCGGTGCGCAACTCCGGTGCCCACGCCGTCGTCGAGGGCGTCGGCGACCACGGCTGCGAGTACATGACCGGCGGACGCGTGGTGATCCTCGGGCCGACGGGGCGCAACTTCGCGGCCGGCATGTCGGGCGGCATCGGTTATGTCTACGACCCCGACGGCGCGCTGGCCGGCAATCTCAACGGCGAGATGGTCGAGATCGAGGACATGGGCGGGGCGGAGTCCGAGGACTCCGTGTTCGTCCGCGACATGCTCCAGGCGCATGTCGATGCCACCGATTCCGCGGTGGGACAACGCATTCTGGCCGATTGGAACGGTGAGTTGGCGAACTTCAGAAAAGTGATGCCGCGCGACTACAAGCGCGTGCTGCAGGCGATCGCGGACGCCGAGGGCCGCGGCGCGAACCAGGACGAGATTGCCGAGGCGATCATGGCGGCCGCAAATGGCTGACCCGAAGGGCTTCCTGAAGAACACCCACCGCGAGACCCCGCAGCGGCGGCCGGTCGACCTGCGCCTGAAGGACTGGAAAGAGGTCTACGAGGACTTCTCCCACGACACCCTCAAGGTGCAGGCCAGCCGCTGCATGGACTGCGGTATCCCGTTCTGCCACAACGGTTGTCCGCTGGGCAACCTGATCCCCGAGTGGAACGACCTGGTCCGCACCGACCGTTGGCGCGAAGCCATCGAGCGACTGCACGCCACCAACAACTTCCCGGAGTTCACCGGGCGGTTGTGCCCGGCGCCCTGCGAGGGCTCCTGCGTGCTGGGCATCAACCAGGATCCGGTCACGATCAAGCAGGTCGAGGTCGAGATCATCGACAATGCCTTCAACGAGGGTTGGGTCGTGCCGCTGCCGCCGACCAAGCTGACCGGCAAGTCCGTCGCCGTCATCGGCTCGGGTCCGGCGGGACTCGCCGCGGCACAGCAGCTCACCCGCGCCGGCCACAAGGTCACCGTGTTCGAGCGCGACGACCGCATCGGCGGGCTGCTGCGCTACGGCATCCCGGAATTCAAGATGGAGAAGCGCCACATCGACCGCCGGCTGGCGCAGATGGAGGCCGAGGGCACCGAGTTCCGCGCCGGTGTGAACGTCGGGGTCGACATCACGGCCGCCCAGCTCCGGTCGGAGTTCAACGCCGTCGTGCTGGCCGGTGGTGCGACCGCGCGCCGGGACCTGCCGATTCCGGGACGCGACCTCGACGGGATCCACCAGGCCATGGAGTTCCTGCCGTGGGCCAACCGGGTGCAGCTCGGCGACCCCGTTCTGGGTGAGGACGGCGAGCCGCCGATCACCGCCAAGGGCAAGAAGGTCATCATCATCGGCGGTGGCGACACCGGCGCCGACTGCCTGGGCACCTCGCACCGCCAGGGCGCGGTCAGCGTGCACCAATTCGAGATCATGCCGCGTCCGCCGGAGACCAGGGCCGACTCGACGCCGTGGCCGACCTACCCGATGATGTACCGCGTCACCTCGGCGCACGAAGAGGGCGGCGAGCGCGTCTACTCGGTGAACACCGAGCAGTTCGTCGGGGAGAACGGCCGGGTGACGGGTCTGCGCGGCCACGAGGTCGTGATGAACGCCGGCAAGTTCGAGAAGGTCGAGGGCTCGGACTTTGAGATGGAGGCCGACCTGGTTCTGCTGGCGATGGGCTTCACCGGTCCGGAGCGCGAGGGCCTGCTCACCGATCTGGGTGTCGAGTTCAACGAGCGGGGCAACGTGACGCGGGACGCCGCGTTCGCCACGTCGGTGCCCGGGGTCTACGTCGCCGGCGACATGGGCCGCGGCCAGTCGCTGATCGTGTGGGCCATCGCCGAGGGCCGCGCCGCGGCCGCGGCGGTCGACACCTACCTGATGGGACAGTCGGCTCTGCCGGTCCCGATCAGCCCCACCGCCGCGCCGCAGCGCTGAGTCCACGGACCGTCGCGCACACCGAGACCGCGACAGATCGCTTTTTTGAATCAATCGGCGATCTGTGCGCGGTCTCGGTGCGTTGTGCGTCGCAATTCGGTGATCTTGATGTCTCGGGCCGGTCTCGCTGTGTCACTCCAGTAACACCAGTCACTCCAAAAACATCCGATCTTTGTTCGGCGTGCCTGCAGGAGTTTGCCGACGCCCAGGTATCTAATGACTTGGTGAGAGAGCTGGGGTAAGGTTTCTCCCCGGTTCAGCTATTGCACACCGCAGGAGTAATCGCCATGTACCTCAACCCGATTGCCCGGTCACGGGTGGGTCGAATCGCCTGGACGTTGTTCCGTCACCCGGTCAAGAGCCGTGAATTCCCCGCGAAGGCCGAGCGGCTCATCACCGCCGACGAGCTCCTCCGCTACGGGATCTAGCGAACTCCTCCTCGGTCGGCTGCGCCGCCCCGGGGGCCGTGACGGTTTGTTTGCCTGACCGTTATCGTTTCGTGATCGTCATTCGGCTTTGCTGTCGAGCAGCCCGGATGCGCGGATCCTGTCCGCCAGCGGCTCCAATACGGCCGGGTCGTAGGGCGGCGGCAGGTACACGATCGCCAGATCGAGGCCCTCGGCTCCCAGCGCAGCGGCCTCGTCGATCACCGCGCCGTAATCGCGGTCCTCACCGAGCCGGACATGGGCCGACAACATGATCTCCTTCGGATCGCGCCCGACGTCCACGCAGTGGCGCGCGAGCACGTCGCGCTTACGCGCGAACTCCTGCGGGGTGCCACCGACGAAGTTCCAGTGGTCGGCGTACTGGGCGGTGATGCGCAGGGTGCGTTTCTCGCCGTTGCCGCCGATGCAGATCGGCGGATGCGGCTGCTGGGGCCCCTTCGGTTCGTTGCGGGCGTCCTTGAGTTGGTAGTAGGTGCCGTCGAAGGTGGTGGTCTCCTGGCTCAGCAGGCCACGCAGCACCTGGCAGGCCTCCTCGAACCGGTCGAACCGCTCCCTGATCGTGCCGAGCTCGATGCCGTAGGCGCCGGACTCCTCCTCGTTCCACCCGGCGCCGATCCCGAGTTCGAGCCGGCCGTCGGAGACGATGTCGAGTGCGGAGGCCATGTTGGCCAGCACGGCGGGGTGCCGGTAGTGGATCCCGGTGACCAGCACGCCCACCCGAAGACGCGTCGTGGCCTGCGCCAGCGCGGTCAGGGTGATCCAGCCTTCCAGGCACGGGCCGGTCGAGTCGGAGAAGATCGGATAGAAGTGATCGAAGGTCCAGCCGGACTCGAAGACGTCGATGTCGTCGGCGGTCTTCCAGATGGCCAGCATGTCGGACCAGGTCGTGTTCTGCGGGGAGGTCTTGAATGCGAATCTCACCCGATCGACTCTAGGCCGATCTGCGGTGATGACTTCGTCGTGCTCATAGGGTCAGTACACCCATGATCGATATGACCGAGGCGTGCGCACGCACCGCCGAATTGATCGCTTTGGTGCGCGATGACCAGCTGGCCGCCGCCACGCCGTGTGGCGACATGACTCTCGATGCCGTCCTGGCGCACATCGGTGGACTGTCCCTGGCGTTCGAGGCCGCCGCGAAAAAGGAGTTCGGCGAATTGACCGACGCGCCGCCCGAGATGGGCGGCGGCGTGCACGACGGCTGGCGCGTGTCGTATCCGCAGTATCTCGCCCGCTTGGCCGACGCATGGCGAGACCCCGCCGCGTGGGAGGGAATGTCGCGGGCCGGCGGCGTCGACTTCCCGGCCGACGTCGGCGGCATGATCGCGCTGACCGAGGTCGTCGTGCACGGGTGGGACGTCGCGGTGGCGGCGGGACTCCCGTACGAGGTGGACGGCACGACGCTCGCCGCGGTAGGCGACCACGTCGCCGCGTTCTCCGCAGGCGAGCCCATCGAGGGCTTGTTCGGCGCGCCGGTCCCGGTCTCCGACGACGCACCGCTGCTCAGTCGCACCATCGCCCTGACCGGACGCGACCCGCGCTGGAGCAGCTAAGCGGCACACTGGACGCATGGACCCGGTCATCGCGTTGCGTCAGATCGCGTACTTCAAGGACCGTGCCCGCGAGGACCCGCGGCGGGTGATGGCCTACCGCACCGCCGCCGATGTCGTCGAAGGGCTCACCGACGCCCAGCGGGAGAAGCACGGCACGGCCAACAGCTGGCAGTCGCTGCCCAAGATCGGGCCGAAGACGGCCAGGGTCATCGCGCAGGCCTGGGCCGGCCAGGAACCCGACGTCCTGGTCGAGTTGCGGGAGAACGCCCAGGATCTCGGCGGGGGAGACATCCGGGCCGCGCTGCGCGGCGATCTGCACGTTCACTCGAACTGGTCGGACGGATCGGCGCCCATCGAAGAGATGATGATGGCCGCCCGCGACCTGGGCCACGAGTACTGCGCGCTGACCGACCATTCGCCGCGGCTGCGGATTGCCAACGGGCTCTCGCCGGAACGTCTGCGCCGGCAGCTCGACGTCATCGACGAGATCCGCGAGATGGTCGCCCCGATGCGGATCCTCACCGGCATCGAGGTCGACATTCTCGAAGACGGTTCGCTGGACCAGGAACCCGAGCTCCTCGAACGCCTCGACATCGTGGTCGCGAGCGTCCACTCCAAGCTCGCGATGGATGCGCCGTCGATGACCCGGCGGATGCTCAAGGCCGTCGCCAACCCGCACACCGACGTGCTCGGTCACTGCACCGGGCGGCTGGTCACCGGCGGCCGCGGGCAACGCCCGGAGTCGCAGTTCGACGCGGAAAAGGTGTTCGGTCTGTGCCGCGACGCCGGCACCGCCGTAGAGATCAACTCCCGCCCCGAACGCCGGGACCCTCCCACGCGCCTGCTCACGCTCGCGATGGACATCGGCTGCGTGTTCTCCATCGACACCGACTCCCACGCCCCGGGCCAGCTGGAGTTCCTCGGCTACGGCGCCCAGCGTGCCGTGGACGCCGGGCTGGACGCCGAACGCATCGTCAACACCTGGAGCGCCGACAAGCTGCTCGCTTGGACGAGCTCCTGATCTAGTCGGGCAGCATCGGCATCTCCCAGCCCGGGTCGCGGCCGACCAGCACGCCCCGCGTGAGCGCCGTGTTGCCGTAGCGTCCACGCACCTTGTCGATGGCGAGGTCGATGGTCAGGGAATCGTGGGGATCGGGGCCGTGCGTGAGGGGCAGTTCGAGCTGCTGGGCGCCGTCGCGGTCGATGTTGCACACCGCGAAACCGATCAACGTCAACCCGCGCTGGGCGATCAGCGGCGCCGCGCCGTCGACGAGTCGCCGGGCTGCCCCGAGGATCTGGTCCGTCGACGCCGTGGCCCTGGGCATGGTGTGCGAGCGGGTGGCGCGGCCGAAATCGTCGAACCGCAGCCGCAGCACCACGGTGCGCCCCGACCGCCCCGCCGTGCGCATCCGCCGGGTGATCCGGTCGACGAGGTTCACGACCACCGCGTCGACCTCGTCGGCGGACATCGAGTTCCCCGCCCGGCCCAGTGCGCGTTGCGCGCCCACCGATCGGCGGCGCTGCCCGGTCACCACCCGGCGCCGGTCGACGTTGCGCGACAACGCGAACAGCTGGCGGCCCATCGCCCCGCCGACCATCGACCCGAGGGTCGCCTCGCTCAGTTCGGCCACGTCGGCGACGGTCTCGATACCGTGCACGCGCAGCTTGTCGGCGGTCTTGGCGCCCACTCCCCACAACCGCCGCACCGGCAGCGGATGCAGGAATGCGAGCTCGCGGTCGGGCGGGACCAGGAGCAACCCGTCGGGTTTGCCCTCCTGGCTGGCCACCTTCGCCAGGAACTTGGTGCGGGCGATGCCGACCGTGATCGGCAGGCCGACCTCGTCGCGCACCCGCTCGCGCAGCCGGGCCCCGATCTGCACGGGGGTGCCCGACACCCGGCGCAGCCCCGACACGTCGAGGAAGGCCTCGTCCACCGACAGCGGCTCCACGACGGGTGTGGTGTCACGGAAGACCTCGAAGACTGCGTCGCTGGCCGCCGAGTACGCCGACATCCTGGGCGGCACGACGATCGCCTGCGGACACAGTGCGCGGGCCTGCCGGCCGCCCATCGCGGTCCGCACCCCGTAGGCCTTCGCCTCGTAGCTGGCGGCGAGCACGACCCCGCCGCCGACGATCACCGGCCGACCGCGCAGGGAAGGGTCGTCGCGCTGCTCGACCGAGGCGTAGAACGAGTCGAGATCAGCGTGCAGGATCGTCGCCGACCGGGCTGCCGGCCGGACTGGAGCGGACACGAACATATGTTCGCATCCCGGTCCGACAGATCAGACCATCTCGCCGTAGATGCTGGTCACCCAGATGTGGACGAGGTTGTCCAGCACGCGGTGATCGGGGATGGAGGGCTGGTGGCCGGCGAAGGCCGCCGTCATGACCGACTCGTTCATCAGGTTCAGCGCCGTGGACAACTCGACCGCGGGCAGCGTCACGGGCGCCGCCCCGTCGGCCCGTTCGGCCTCGATCACCGCCGCGATGTGGTCGATCCAGCGCTGCATCGAGCGCGACCAGAGTTCGCGCGCTTCGGAGTGGCTGTTCTTGACGCCGACGGTGGCCGCGCAGACCGCGCGGTGCGCACCGAACGTCGAGACGAAGACGTCGATGCCGCGTCGCCAGATCGCGCGCCGTTCGGCCGGACGGTTGGCGATCAGGTCCTCCAGCGCGGCATCCGCCTCGGCGATGACCCGCTCCAGCAGCGTCAGCAGCACCGCGTCCTTGGAGCCGAAGTAGAAGTAGAAGGTGGGCCGCGAGATACCCGCCCCCTTGGCCAGGTCGTCGACGGAGATCTCGGCCAGCGACCGGTCCTGCAGCAGACGTTCGGCGGTCTCCAGGATCGCCAGCTCCCGGTCGTCGCCCGACGGGCGGGCGGCACGGCGGCCTCGCGCGGACCGGGGCTGATTCGTGGGGGTCACAGCTGTCGACACCCGTCAGACTTTACACGGTGTCGAAAGATTCAACAGGGTGTTGACTCGCTCGACACAGCGTTGATAGCTTTACGCCATGACCGAATTTGTCGACGTAGTCATCGTCGGGGCCGGCATCTCCGGCATCAGCGCCGCCTGGCACCTCCAGCAGAACTGTCCCGGCAAGAGCTACGCCGTCCTGGAACGGCGCGAGCGTCTCGGCGGTACCTGGGACCTCTTCAAGTACCCCGGTATCCGCTCGGATTCCGACATGTACACCCTCGGCTTCCACTTCAAGCCGTGGGCCACCGATCAGATGATCGCCGACGGACCCTCGATCTGGAACTACATCGACGAGGCGGCCCGGGAGAACGGCATCGACAAGCACGTCCGCTACAGCCACAAGGTGGTGTCGGCCAACTGGTCCGACGAGGAGCGGCACTGGGAGCTCACGATCGACCGCGACGGCGAGCGCATCCAGCTCAACACCGGCTTCCTGTGGGCCTGCAGCGGCTACTACAACTACGACGAGGGCTTCTCGCCCGAGTTCCCCGGCGCCGAGGACTTCACCGGCACCGTCGTGCACCCGCAGCACTGGCCCGAAGACCTGGACTACCAGGGCAAGAAGGTGGTCGTGATCGGCAGCGGTGCCACCGCCATCACGCTGATCCCTGCGCTGATCGACAGTGGCGCCGGCCACGTGACGATGCTGCAGCGCACCCCCACCTACATCGGCTCGCTGCCGGACAAGGACCCGTTCGCCGCGCGCGCGTACCGCATGCTGCCGGAGAAGACGGCCTACACGGCGGTGCGCTGGAAGGCGATCCTGCAGGCGACCGCGCAGTACCAGCTCGCTCGTGCGCTGCCGAACGTTTTCCGAAAGGCCCTGCGCACCATGGCCGAACGGCGTCTGCCCGAGGGATTCGACTACGACCGCCACTTCGCGCCCGACTACAAGCCGTGGGACCAGCGGGTGTGTCTGGCGCCCAACGGTGACATCTTCAAGGCCATCCGCAAGGGCAAGGCCGACGTCGTCACCGACACCATCGAGCGTTTCACGGCCACCGGCATCCAGCTGAGCTCCGGTGAGCATCTCGACGCCGACATCATCGTCACCGCAACGGGTTTGAACGTGCAGTTCTTCGGCGGAGCCGATGTGCTGCGCAACGGGAAGCCCCAGGACCTCGCCGACTCGGTGGCCTATAAAGGCATGATGCTGTCCGACGTGCCGAACATGGCGTTCACCTTCGGCTACACCAACGCGTCGTGGACCCTGAAGGCCGACCTGACGTCGGAGTACGTCAGCCGGTTGCTGCGCTACATGGAGGAGAACGGCTACGACAGCGTCGTGCCCCGCGAACCCGGCAGCGATGTCGAACGCCGGCCGTTCGTCGATCTGACCTCCGGCTACATCAAGCGGGCACTGGATCGCCTGCCGAAGTCCGGATCCAAGGCGCCGTGGCGGCTCAAGCAGAACTACCTGGTCGACCTGCGGGTGATCCGCAACGGCAAGATCGACGACGACACGCTGGAATTCACGTCCGAGCGCGCTCAGGTGGCGGCGTCAGCCTGACCCGGCCCGCCTGACCCACCCCGTACGACTCAGCCTGCAGCGGTGACGACGATGCCGTCGTCATCGCTGTAGGCGATGTCGCCCGGGGTGAACACCACGCCGCCGAACTCCACGCTCTCGTCGCGCACACCCGCACCGGTCTTCGTGCTTTTGCGCGGATTGGTGCCCAGCGCCTTGATGCCGATGTCGAGTGTGCGCAGGGTCGAGGCGTCCCGGACCGCGCCGTTGACGATCAGGCCGGACCAGCCGTTCGAGCGCCCGAGCTCGGCGATCAGGTCGCCGACCAGGGCGGTGTGCAGCGACCCGTCCCCGTCGATGACGAGCACGCCGCCGTTACCCGGTTCGGACAGTACGGATTTGAGCAGTGCGTTGTCCTCGAAGCACCGCACGGTCGTGATCGGTCCGGCGAATTCGGACCGGGCACCGAACTGGCGGAACTGCAGATCGCAGCTGCGGACGTCGGGGCCGATCTCGTCGACCAGGTCTGCGGTGGGGCGCGGCGTCACAGTCACCCCGTCAGTATCTCAGCCGCCCGATCGCCCGGCCATGATGACGTCGTGCAGATACCGGGCCAGGCCGGGCTCGACGTCGTCGTAGTAGCGGGTGAACCGTTCGTCGGCGATGTACATCTCGGCCAGACACTGCTGCATGTGCTCGTCGCAGTCGTAGAACCGGTGGATCGACCGGCGATGGCGCTCGCGGAGTTCCTCGGCCCGCGCCGAGCCCGGCGTCACGCCGTCGCGCTTGGCGTGCGCCAGATCCGTGAGCAACGCGTCGCCCTCGGCCTTGACGTCGATCCAGTCCTGCTTGGTGAAGGATGACGTGCGTTGTCGTGACTGCTGCCACGCGTCGGTGTCACCCCAGCGCTGCTCGGCCTCCTCGGCGTACTCGTCGTGAAAGGCGTTGGTGCCGAAGATCTCCGCCTGTTCGGCGGCCGTCAGTTGAATTCCCTTGCCGTGCGCGCTCATCAGTTCCTCCACTGCCCGGATCGTCGCTGTCAGCTGCTCCTGCCGGGCCAGCAGGAGAGCGTGTTGATGTGTGAGTACGGTCTGCACGTCGGCGCCGGGATCGTCGAGCACGCGCCGGATCTCGTCGAGGGGCAGCCCGGCGGACCGGTACACCAGGGCCAGGTGGAGGCGCTCGATGTCGGCATCGGTGTACCCGCGATAACCGGCGCCGGTCCGGACACTGGGCACCACGAGGCCGATGTGGTCGTAGTGGTGCAGGGTGCGCACGGACACACCCGTGAGTTCGGCGACGGCGCCGACGGAGTGCGTGGTGGTCATGCCCCCACTATCGACCCTGACGTGGCGTGAGGGTCAAGTGAATTGGGTCATCTGCTGTTGCCGCGACGGGCAGCGATCAGCACGACGAGGATCGCGAGGACTCCCGTGACGACCGCCGCCGCGATCGGCAGTCTGGTGCCGTTCGGCGCGGAACGCGGCGCGGGTACGGGCGCGGTGACGGCGGTGCTGGCCGTGGCCACCGTCGACTTCGCCTGCGCAGCAGCCTCTTCGGCGGCCGAGACGACGGCCGCGCGTGAATCCGGCGCGGTGGCCGGTGGCGCTGTGGGTGGCGCGGTGGGCGGGGTGGCCGGTGGCGCTGTGGCCGGTGGGACTGCTTTCGCGGGGGCCTTCTTGGCCGGTGCCTTGTTGGCCGGTGCCTTGTCGGCGGGCGCTTTGTCGGCGGGCGCCTTCTTGGCGGGAGCCGCCTTCTTCGCCGGTGTGGCCGCCGCCTTCTTCGCGGGGGCCTTCTTCACCGGCGCCTTCTCGGCGGGCGTGTTCTTGGCGGGGGCCTTCTTCGCCGCAGCCTTCTTCGCCGGGGGCGCGGGCGGCACCGGGGGCTGAGCCGGTGGGGTTGCGCTATCCGGACTTTCGTCGGTCCGATCCGGCTGGTCTGCCATGCGGACCATCATGCCAGGTCGCGGGTCGAGCGGATCCCGCGCTTCACCCGGTGACCGACAGCGTGGCCGCGGCGGCCAGCGCTGCCGCCATCAAGGCCAGCTCGACGTGGGCGCGGGTGCGCGAGACCGCGGCGGTGCTGCGGTGCGCCCGCGCCGACGGCAGCCAGATCTCCCGGTTGCGCCACGCCAGCGCGATGAGCACGGCCGTCAGTCCGATCTTGACCGAGAGCACGCGCCCGTATCCCGTCGCGAAGAGCTCGGTCGCCGATCCGAGCACGGCCGCACCGCCGGCGAGCCCGCCGACGAGCAGGACGACGACGCAGCCCAGCGACAGCTGGGAGAACCGGGGCAGCACGCGCGCCCACTGGCCGCGGTGATCGACCGTCAGCACCAGAGCTGCCAGAACACCGCACCAGAGCGCGGCGGCGAGCGCGTGCACGGCGACGGCGATGCCACCCACCGCACTGTCCGACAGGTGCCCGGTCATCGGATATCCGAGCACCCCGATACCGGCGCATCCGGCCGCGACGGCCATCGCGGCCCCGTGCCGGGGCGCCACCGCGGCGAGCGCGCACACCACGGCGGCGGCCACCACGGTCAGGACCCCTGCCCGCCCTGCAGAGGTCTGCAGCGCGAACTCCGCGGCGGTCCGCAGGCCCAGGCCGGTGACGGCGGTGCCGGCGGCTTCGGCGCCGGCCAGCACCCACCGCACCAGCTCGGCGATCAGCCAGGCCGCCGAGGACAGGACCAGCGGTGCGCGTCGGCGGCGGACCAAATCGTCGCGATACCGGGGTCCGTCGAGTGCCGGAACCACGGTCAGGCCGAGCGTCACGACTGCCGCTGCGTCTGCCACGGCCCGCACGAGAGCCGGGCCCAGAGCGCTCGCCGGATAGGCCAGCCCCCACGCCAGGACGCACGCCGCGACGGTGACGAGCACGCCGCCGGCCACCGCGCGACGGTGCGTCACGACCTGCGCCGGACCGCCCACAGCGCGCCCGCGGCCACGATCGCGGTCGCGGCGGCCACGAATGGCCACACCGGCGGGCCGTCCGGGGCACTGTCGGGCGACCCCGTCGACGTGCCGGACGCCGTGTCGGGCGCCGCGGACGAGGAGGGGGGCGTGGGCGCAGCGGCCGGCCCGTTCGCCGGCGCGGGCGCAGCGACCTCGTAGGACCACGATCCGGTCACGACGTGTCCGTCCGCGGACGTGGCGCGGTAGTTCGCCGTGTAGGTGCCGGCGGGTCCCCCCGGTTTCAGGGCGACGCGGATGACCGGGCCGTCGACGCCGGGGTCACCGTCGGACCACTGCTCGCCGTCGGGTCCGATGACCGTCATCGCCGCGAACCGGGCCTGCATGGCCTCGTTGAACGTCGCGCTGACGCTCGCCGGTGGACGTGGCAGCGTCGCATCCTCGGCCGGGTCGCTGGCGATGCGGGCGGCGTGCGCCCAGGCGGATCCTGCGGCGCCGAGCCCGCCGGCCAGCAGGCCCGCGGTCATCGCCGCCACGAGCAAAGCGTGCAGCGCACGCTGAAGTGACGTCATTGCTTGATGCTTTCTTCAGAGAGGGTCGGGGTGTGTCAGCGGGCGGCGAGCGCCGGCGGACCCCGGTGAGGCATCGAGGACGCGACCATCAGCGTCGCGTGCCGAGGGTGATGCGAGGCGGGCAATGCCGCGGCGGGTGGCTTGGTCGCGGGCCGGCACGTGAGCCGGGTGACGGCCCGCACGGCGCGCGAGAGCGCGTGGCCGAGCCGGTCGCCGACGCTGATCAGCGCGGCGCCGACGGCGATCGCCGCGACATGGGCGACCACCATGGCCGATACGGCGAGGGCGTCGCCGTGTCCGTGGTCGTGGGGCTGGGCGGCCAGCAGCGCGTGGCCGGCGAGCTGCCCGACCGTCAGCACAGCGGCGAGGACCCGCACGTCGTGCGCACGGGAGAGGGTGGCGGCCGCGAAGCCCGCCACCGCCGCCGTCACCAGCAGCTGGAGCAGGACCGGTCCGGCCGGGCCGCCGCCTCCGCCGAGGCCGTGCGCCGCCGGGGTGAGGGCTGCGGTCAGCAGCCCCACCGCCGAACCGCGCAGCCGCGCAGGGGCTTTCACCGACGGGTCAGACGACGCCCAGGCGCGCCATCAGGTCGGCGTCGATGCCGTCGAGCTGCTCGGCGATCGACGCGTGCGCGCCACGGCGGCGGGCCGACGGCATGTTCTCGGCGGCGGCCACGGCGGCACCGAGATCGCTGAGACGCTCGGTGATCGCGGTGACGAACTGCTTGGTCTCGGCGTCCTTGGGGCGCTTCTCCGACAGCATGCGCAGGGACTGCTCGGCGCCGGCGATGCGGGCCGACAGCTGCGCGCCGTGCCCGGAGAACTGCCCGAGCTGGCTCAGCGGCACGCCGAGCTGATCGGCCCGGCGCTCGTCGATCAGGCCGCGGGCGGCGATCGAGGCGCGGTACACCAGCGGCACCGCCACCGGCGCCAGCAAACGGGTGATGGTCAGCACCCTGCGCACCTTGCCGGGGGAGAACAGCTTGCCCTCCCGGACCGCCTTCAGCTGCGTCTCGGCGATTCTGAGTGCGGCGCGGTCGCTCTCGCGCTGCGCCCGCACATGGGCTTTGAGTGCGCGGGTCTGCGCCTTCTGCTCGGACTTGAACCGGCGGACGTCGTTCTTCGCCGACAGCTTTGCTTCGAGTTTGGCCTTGGCCTTGATCGCGCGGGCCTCGGCCTTGCGGGTCGCGCGGGATTTGCGTCGCTTGAACAGGGCCATCCCTGCGGCCTCCCAGCTCTCTCATCGGCACGTACCACCCGGAACGGGGCGGTGACGCCCAACCCTATCGTTCGCCGCGCACCGCAGGTGTCGCGCTCCCCGGTGCACGGGTGGTTTCCCCTTCCCAGCAAACGGAAAAGGGGGTTTGTGCAACAATCGACGCACATCGGGGTCAGACGGGCCAGGTCCGTCGGAGGGTGGTAACGACGTGGGTTCGCGGGCGCGTGTCGCGGCGGCGACCTGCTTGCTGGCCTCGGGACTACTGGCCGGCGGCGGCGGTGCTGCGACCGCTTCGGCCGACCCGGGGCCGGCGGATCCCGACAGTTCGGTTGAACGCGGCGAACGGGGTAACCCCACCGAGGTGCCCGCCGACCGCGCATCTGACGCCCCCGGCAAGGACGACGCCCCCGGCAAGGACGAGGCCGCCGGCAAGGACGAGGCCGCAGGCAGGGGCGAGGCCGCAGCCGAGGAGCCGGTCCCGACCGCTGTCGACACGGACGCCGACGGCGGCGCAGGCCGCGAGCCGGGGGAGGAGCCGCAGGAGAAGCCCGTGCTCCCGCCCCCCTGCTGCGAGGACGGCGGCGACGACTGCGACCCGGGCTGGCCGTGGCCCTGGCCTCGGCCCGAGCGCCCGGAGCGTCCCGACAACGACAACGATTACGGGCCCGACGACGACCGCCCGGTGGGCGGGCCCCAGACCGGGCTGCCCGCCGGTGGGCGCCCGGGCGGATCGGATGTGATCGACATCGTGCCGATCGACATCCTGGGCAGCGACATCGCCGGCAGTGAGGTGGCCGAAGCCCCGATCAGCGTGCCGCTGGTCCTGCCGGCCCCGCTCGCGCTCAGCCCCGCCGTCACCCCCGGGGCGGCACCCGGCGGAACACCCGGTGCTGCCTCGGGCGGCGGGCGCGTCGAACCCGGGCCCCCGGCCCCGCGACAGGCAGCGCCCTCGCCGGCAGGCCCGGAGCCCGTGCCTGCGGCGGCCGCCGGGGGCAGCCTCGGGATGCCGGTGTCGGTCGGCCGGCCGGGTTACGGCGAGTACCTGCGCACGGCGGGAATCCCGCAGATCGCCGTCTTGGCGCTGCCGGGTCTGGCAGGGATCCTGGTTCTGACCGGTGCCGGCGGGCTGCTCGGCTATCGGCAGGCGAAGGCGGCGCACGGCGTGCGCACAAGCGGGAGAACGCGCTTCATGAACTAGAGAACCGCCCATGGGCAAGGGTGGGCGGCGCATAGTGGAAACCATCGAGAGGGGGAAATCATGCCTGCGAGCCGAAGCGTCACGCGCGCAGTCAGTGACGTGCTCGATCTGGCTCCACGACGGGGTGAGGTGTCGCTGCCCCGTCTGGTCGAGGCCGTCAGCGAGAGCCGGGGCCGTCCCATCGAACTCACGACCGCGGAACTGCCGCCCGGAGTGTCCGGCCAGTGGCGCCAATATGCCGACCGCGACGTCTTCCTGATCCAGCAGGGCCTGCCGGCGTGGGACCGCACACTCGCCCACGAACTCGGCCACCTCGTCCTCGGGCACGAGGGCATTCCGGTCGTGCAGGCGGCCAGGGAGAGCACGGAGCTCGCCAGCTCCGACCTGATCGGCTACATGCTCAATCAGCGCACCGGATGCATGGGCCCCAGCGGCGAGGACGCCGAGCAGGAGGCCGAGGATTTCGCGGCGCTGCTGATCTACCGGCTGGGGCGGCTACCGTCGGACCGTTCGTCGATCGTGCAGGTCCGACTCGGAGAGGCGTTTGGTTGATCGTCTGGGTGATCGCCGGTCTCCTCGGATTGGCGACCGGCCTGCGGATCGGCTGGGCGCTGGTGAACAAGCAGTCGCTGGTGAGCACCGCGATGATCCTCGCGCTGGGCAGCCTCGGCGTGGTCGCGGCTCTCAACTGGCAACCGCTGACCCTGCTCATCGACACCATGCTGCGCTGGCCGAACATCTCCATGGGGCTCAGCCAGGTCGCGCTGATCGGGTGTGCGGCGGGCAGCTGCGTGATGATCACCACGGTCTCGTCGAACCGCAGACCGGCGGCCGCCAAGAAGATCGCCCTCGCGCAGTACGCCGTCGCCGCGGTGATCGCCGTCGTCAGCCTGGCCCTGTTCCTGCTCGCGGGCCAGCAGCCGGAGATGGCGCCCGAGGAGTACCTGCGGCGCAATCTCGGCGCCGGCGGCAACGCCGCACCGTGGCTGCTCCCGCTGCTCTACGTGCTGCTGGCGCTGAGCCTGGTGGCCTGGGCGGGCCTACGGCACTCGAATCGGACCCGGCGCGGAAGGGCGTTGTTCGTCTTCACGATCGGCATCGTCCTGATCGTGCTGGCGCTGGCCTTTTTCCTGCTGCGCGTGGCGGGCACGACCGGCCTGGTCGGTGTCGGCGCGGCCGCCACCCTGCTCGGCTGCGCGATGCTGATCGTCGCGGCCGGTTCCCTGCTGCCGAGCCTGGAGGACTGGTTCGGTGCGCGCCGGGAGCTGAGGGTGATCCAGCCGCTGCTCGACGAGCTCGGACGCCGCCATCCCGACGTCGGTATCGGGGTGCGGCCGAGGGGACCGCTGGTCTTCCGTGTCGCCGAGCGGATGTCCCTGATCTCCGACGCGCTGTTCCTGGAGGCCACGGCCGCCGACGGCGCGCTGCGCCCGGTCGACCCCGCCGGGGTCGAGATCACCGACCTCGACGAACTCGTGGAACGCGCGGAGCTGGAAGCTCCCGATGCGTCACCGACCGAGCAGGCGCGCGCCGTCGCCGAATGGATCTTCGACGGTAGGGACGACGCCGCCGGAGGCGGCCGGGAGAAGTTCCCCGGGCTGGCATGGCTGCGCCAGCCTGCAAGCTATTCCGACCGGGAGTGGATTCTCGAGATCGCCCGCCAATACCGACTGCTCAGCAGTGGTTTTCCGGCCGCAGTCGACGAGGCCGAGTAGGTGCCGTTGCCGACCGCCCAGCACGCACCGACAGCGGGCTAATCGTCGAGGTTCTCGCGACGACGCAGTTCGTCGACCTTCTGGACGATGTCCTGCTTGGCTTCCGCCGAGAGACCGACCGTGCGGGCCGCAATCCGGCGAACGCCTTCGTCCCGCATGCCGGCGAGCAGGGTGAGCTCCTTGTCGAGCTTCTCGTAGTACTCGTCGTCGGTGAAGTACGCGGGCTTGATGCGGAAGAAGTTGGCAAGCGCCGCCATGGTTGCCACGGAGGGGTTGGTTCGGTTGCCGGAACGCAGCTGCGACAGGTACGGGGCCGACATGGTGACACCCTCGGCCTTGAGCGCGGCGATCACCTCGGCCGAGGTGTGCGGGCCACGTCCTGGCGGGTAGACGGTGTCGAACAGGCGATTGAGGCGAGCGGCAAACGTGTTGCTCATCGTATTGACCTCCACAGACAAGCGAGCGGTTTCATAGGGCGGCGTATTTGCTGATCATCGTAGCGACAGTTGTGGCCACAACCAAGTGCAAACCGGGTAAAAGTGAACTCGGTTCGCGGAAGCGGTGCGCCGCTGCTGGCGTGAACGGCGCAAACACTCGCACTTTGTACAGCGATCGTACGGTGCGGTTAAGCAAATACTAACGCGACCGTTGTAACGATACTCGCGCCACTTTCGATGGCGCGAGTCACAGCAGCCCCATTTGTTACCGCTGGCAACGATGCCCTCTGGTCTACCTCATGCCCCTGAGCGTTTGCTGAGGAAACCCGGTTCTGCCGAGCTCACCACGCCGGCGGACCCGCTGCACGCCATGTGAAAGTGCAAACTCGAGCAAGCGCCCAGGAAAGGACAGCCTGTGAAACTGTCAGTAGCCAGTGGCAGGCCCCGAGGTGACGCGCTCAGGCGGCCAGAAGCATGGCCAGAATCGCGGTGTCCGGGTGGCTGATCGGATCGACCCCGACCCGGCTCACCATCGACGTGACCGTGCCGTCGGATTCGGCCTCCACCCACGCGGCCCGATGCTCCAGGCCGAGATGCGGCAGGCCGGGCAGCAGGACGCACCCCGACGCCGCTCCGGTGCACTCGGGCAGCGAGGGCGTCGTCTCCGAGGGGGGATGCAGCATCATCAGCGCCGGCGGCTGCCGATCGGCGAAGTGGCCCGGCGGCACCGCCGCGTCTCCGACGACAGTTCCCTCGGCCAGGACCAGGCCGACGGTGCCCGGCTCGGGTTCGTCCGGCAGTTCTTCACGGACGCCGAAGATCGTGGTCGTCGACAGCAGGCCCGGCATGGAGGCGACCCGGACGGCGACCATGAGCAGCTGGGCCCACTCCTTCGTGGAGTCCGGCCACCGGCCTGACACGACGAAGCCCTTCAGTGACCCACGAGAATGGAACGGCGCGATCTCGATCGCCCGGCCGGAACCGAAGTCCATGTCGCCTCCCGGTGTCCTCGACGCAGTGCCCGACACGCCCGTGGGTCGATCCGCTCAGAATGCGGGAGAGAGCCGTTGGCACGCAATAGGACACGATTGCCAGCAGGTAACGAAACAGACCCGGCCCGGTCCGAGGACCGAGCCGGGTTGTGACTGCCAGGAGTGGTTGAGCCGTATCAGGCGGGCGGGTACACGCCCATCTGCTTGCCCTTGTCCGTCTGCCAGAAGATGTCGGAGATCTCGTCGATCGTCTTCAGCAGCTTCTCGGCCACGGCGGCGTCGAGGGACTTCTTCACGTCGCCGGCTCCGTGCACGCCGTCCCAGAAGAGCTGGTGCAGGTTCGGGAACTGCTCGAAGTGGTCCTTGGTGAAGAAGTCGGCCCACAGAACCATCAGGTGGTGCTTGACCTCTTCGGCCTGACGCTCCTTGATGATGATGGCGCGAGTCTTGAAGTGCTCGTCGTCGGAGTCGTGGTACTTCTGGATCGTCTTGAGGCAGGACAGCGCCTCGATCTTGGCCTGCGCGGGATCGTAGACGCCGCAGTACAGGTCGCAGTGGGCGTGGGCGGGGGTTGCGTTGGCGAACAGTCGATGCAGCATGGGCCTAACTTACCCTTAGGCGATGCGGCGTAACCAGAGGCCGTCTCGGTGGGCAGACCGCCTGCCGGCGCGGGTGTTCACGGTCGTCGAAGACTCCATGCGTCCGACGCTCTCGCCGGGCGACGTCGTGTTCACGGTGCGCGACAACGGGGCTCGCGTGGGCCAGTTGCGTGTCTTCCGCCATCCGCACAAGTCGACGCGGTGGCTGGTGAAGAGGGTGGGCGAGGTGTACGACGGCGGTGTGCACGGCACCGTGTTCGAGGCCAGGTCCGACAATGCGCGGGCGCCGGGCGCGACGGATTCCCACGAATTCGGGTGGGTGCCTGTCGCAGGGTCCTACCGGGTGGTGTGGACGCTCAGTAGAGAACGATGAGCGCCAGGACGCCGAGCAGGACGAGTGCGATGACGCCGGCGCGCAGGCACGCCATCAGCTGACTGCGGGTGTAGACGCGCGCCGAGGACTGCCACTCGGAAGGCGGGAATGCGGACCCCGAACCCATCGACGATGACGCCATCAGCTGCTCCTCACCTGCACGCTCTGATACCTCCCCCGACACAAGGCCTCAGTGAGATCGGTCACAAAACCACTCCTGTGACGGCGATCATAACGCGTGATGTTCGCTGCGGAGAAATCGACGGCGGATCGCCGCCGTGGGACCCGAGATGCTTAGCCGTGCGAGACATTTCGCTCAGCGCGGAGTGCGGGTTGTTGATCGCCGGCGCGGGGCGCAGACCACTTATCCACAGCGCGCGGGCAGCTCCGCCCGATAACTTGGCCGAAAACCGTTCGACAGTGGGCGTCGGCCTGTGGATGAACCTGTGGAATCTGTGGATAGCCCCCACAGGTCGCCGATATTGCTGTCTGGTGTGCGGTCGCCCGGACGTGTCAGCATGTGGTCATGGATGACACCGACGTGCCGCAGGTCGCGATCGGCGACGTTCCCACGGACTTCGACGATGCGGTGATCCTGCTCGACGTGCGCGAGGACGACGAATGGCAGCGCGGGCACGCACCGGGCGCCCAGCACATCCCGATGGGCGACATCCCGGCCCGGCTCGCCGAGATCGACACCGAGGCCCAGCTGTACGTGGTCTGTCACGCCGGCGGGCGCTCACAGCGCGTCGCGCAGTACCTGGCGCGCAACGGCTACGACCCGGTCAACGTGACCGGCGGCATGCTGGCCTGGGCGGGGGCGGGACGCCCCGTCGTCACCGACGGCGGTGGCGCCGGAACGGTCTGACCTACCCTGTTCTCGTGAGGCCGGCCCGATGATCCAAGTGTGTTCCCAGTGCGGGACGCGGTGGAACGTGCGCGATCGCCAGCGGGTGTGGTGCCCGCGCTGCCGCGGCACGCTGCTTGCCCCGTCGGGCCACGCTCCGGCGCAGGCCTGGAACCAGCGCCAGGCGCCGCCGCCGCAGGGTCAGGGCAGGCCCGCCCAGCCCCTCCCGTCGGGCTACCGCTGGGTCGCGGTGCGCCCCGGCGCTCCGCCGCGGCCGCGTCGCGGGCGTCGCGAGCTGGGTCCGACCCCGCGCTACACCAGCGTTCCGCGCTGGGGCCTGGTCGAACATTTCGACGCGCCCGCAGAACAGGCCGCGGTACGCAAGGGGCCGTCACCGACCGCGGTCCGCACCACGATCGTCCTGACCATCGCGGCCCTGGGGGCCGCGGCGTTCATCCATCTGCTGCGCTACATCCTGCTCATCGTCAACCGCACGACCCTTCTCAACCCGTGGGTCGCCGCCGGGGCGACGTGGGGTGGTGTGGCCCTCAGCGTCATCGCGGTGTTCCTGGTCGTCGCCAGTGCAGTGATGTTGACGAACTGGCTCATCGCACGCCGCGCGGCGGCCTTCGCACACCGGGGACGAGAAGATCCGCGCTCGGCCTGGGTCCTGCGGGCGGGGTGCCTCATCCCGTTCGCGAACCTGCTGTGGGCACCGGTGTACGTCATCGAGCTCGCCGACACCGAACACCGGCTGCGCTGGCTGCACCGCTCGATCGTCGTGTGGTGGGTCGTGTGGGTCGTCAGCACCGCGCTGTCGGTCTTCTCGATGGCGACCAGCTTCACGACCGATCCGCAGGGCATCGCGAACAACACCGTGACCACGATCGTGGCGTACCTGTTCGCGGCCGCGGCGCTGATGCTGGTCCTTCAGGTGTTTCTCGGCTTCGAGCGCCAGCCGGTCGAACGGCCGACCCGGCGCTGGGTGATGGTCCAGGCCGGTCAGGAAACCGGCGAGAAAACCCGCGACGGGGCCCGACGCGAGGCCGAGGACGGCGACGCGAATATGACGGAACCCGCGCGTGCGGTTGAGCCGGACGGGCAGAACCCGGCAGCATAGCCCTATGAGCTCCGGCGAGACGTTCGGCGGCCATCCCTTCGTGGTCGCCCACCGAGGTGCCTCGGCGGATCTGCCCGAGCACACCAGGGCGGCGTATGAGCTGGCCCTCGAGGAGGGCGCCGACGCCGTCGAATGCGACGTCAGGCTCACCAAGGACGGCCACCTGGTGTGCGTGCACGACCGAAGGCTGGACCGCACCTCGACCGGCAGCGGGCTGGTCAGCGAGCGGACGCTGGCGGAACTGCGCGAACTCGATTACGGCGCGTGGCATCCCAGCCGCCGCGACGGGGCGGCCCAGGGGGACACCGGTCTGCTGACTCTCGACGACCTGGTCACGCTGGTGCTGGACTGCAACCGGCCGGTGAAGATGTTCATCGAGACCAAGCATCCCGTGCGCTACGGCGCGCTGGTGGAGAGCAAGGTGCTGGCGCTGCTGCACCGCTACGGGATCGCCTCGCCGGCGTCGGCGGACATGTCACGGGCCGTCGTGATGTCCTTCTCGGCGGCCGCCGTGTGGCGGATCAGGCGCGCGGCGCCGATGCTGCCGACCGTGTTGCTCGGAGAGACGTCGCGCTATCTCGGCGGCAGCGCCGCCACCACCGTCGGCGCGACCGCGGTGGGGCCGTCCATCGCGACGTTGCGGGAGCATCCCGAACTCGTCGACCGCGCCGCCGCACAGGGCCGCGCGCTGTACTGCTGGACCGTCGACCACTACGAGGACGTCCAGTTCTGCCGGGACCTGGGCGTGGCCTGGATCGCGACGAACCACCCCGGCCGCACCAAGGCGTGGCTGCAGAACGGTTTGACCGGCGCGGGCCGGGACTAGAGCGCGCCGCCGGCGGCCTTCGGAGCCGCGGGGTCGCCGGCGGGTGTGGAGATCTCGCGGGCGACGAAGTCCTCCAGGTGGAACAGGTCGGCACCTGCGCGTTCGGCGATGCGGACCAGCGTGGTCATCTGGGCGACCTCTTCGACCTGCTCCTTGAGGAACCACTGCATGAACTGCTCGCCGAGGTAGTCGCCCTCGTCACGCGCGGTACCGGCGAGCCGGCTGATCTGCTCGGTGACGGAACGCTCCAGATCGAGCGCCAGGGCGATCGCGTCCCGCGGGGTCTCGAACGAGTTGCGGACCGGGTCGACGGCCGGGATCTCGGCGGGCACGTCGCGGTCGATCAGGTATTGCACGAGCATCAGCGCGTGGTTGCGCTCCTCGACCGACTGGCGATAGAAGAACTTCGCCAGCTGCGGGAGATCGGCGCCGTCGAAGTACACGGCGATCGCGAGGTACTGCTGCGACGCGCCGAGTTCGCTGCGGACCTGGTCGCCCAGCAGGCTGTGGAACTTGGTCTCGGTGTTGTCGGTCGGCAGTGTCGTCGTCATGGCACGAGGATATGCCAGGTCAAAGGCGGTTGTCATCGAAGGTCAACCTTACGCAGGCGAGCGTACCCTAAGTAAGGCTCACCAGTGTGACCCACTGAACAATATTTGCTGCGTGTCACTGATTGGCGGCGTCGAGCACGCTCTGGGGGATCGCTGAATCCGTGGTGAGCGCCGAGAACAACTCGGTCGCGGCCTCGCTGTCCCAGACCACGATCGACCCGGACCCGTTCTCGGTGAACTCGCCGATCGGCACGGTCACGGTCGTGATGTCACCCCGCAGCGCCCACGCCAGCCGGGCCAGATCCCAGACGTGGTCGCCGTCGTCGACCGTCAGCGTGTCGGAGGCGGCAGCGGCCATCGGGTACCAGCGCAGCGGATTGAGCAGGACGGCCGGGCTGGAGGCGCGATCGACCAGCGCCGACATGAACTGCCGCTGGTTGACCATGCGGTCGAGGTCGGCGCGAGGGGTGGCGCGCGACCGGACGAACCCGAGCGCGGAGGGGCCGTCGAGGCGCTGGCATCCCGCGGGCAGGTCGATGCCCGCCAGCGGATCGGAGATCGGTTCGGCCGGGCACATCGTCACCCCGCCGACGGCGTCGACCAGACCGGCGAAGCCGCCGAAACCGATCTCGGCGTAGTGGTCGATACGCATTCCGGTCGCCTGCTCCACCGTCTGCGCGAGCAGCTGGGGGCCGCCGACGGAGAAAGCGGCGTTGATCTTGTCGCTTCCGTAGTCGGGTATCGGCACGTAGGAGTCGCGCGGGATGGACACCATCGTGGCGGGCGTCGAGGATCCGAGGCCCGGCAGGTGCACCAGCAGGATCGTGTCGGTGCGGCTCGCGCCGAGGTCGCCGCCGGTGGTCAGTTCGGCCTGCTGCTCGGGGGTGAGCCCCTCGCGGCCGTCGGAGCCGACGAGGAGCCAGGTGGTGCCGGCTCCCTGCGCCGGCCGGTCGGCATAGGAGGCCAGCGCCGGGATGCGGGTCAGCGACGAGTCGACCCATGCGCCGAGGCCCACGGCGCCGACGAACATCAGCAGCACGACGACGAGCGCGATGCGCAGCCAGCGCCGCGCGCGCCGGGGCTTCGGGCGTACCGGCGGTGCGGATGCAACGGGTGGGACGGGACGGCGCTGCCGCGGCGGTGGCGGGGGTGGGGGAGGTGCCGGTGGCCGGGCCCGTGGCGGCGATGGCGGCGGGGCGGGCCTGCGCTGCGGCGGGGGAGGAGGCGGCGGGGCGGGCCTGCGCTGCGGCGTCGGTGGATTGGGGGGCCACGCCGGCCGGTGGTTCGGGTCCCGGCGGATCACCTGGGACGGTTCGCGGCGGCCCGGGGTGCCCCGCGGCGGAGGCGGCGGCACCGGCCCGGGGAACGGCGGCCGCTTGTCGGTCACGTCAAGAATGTACGCGTTAGAGAAGCCAACCGAGCCGACCCGCGAGCAGCGAGTATCCGACGAAGGCCACCACGTCGATCAGCGTATGGGCGATGATCAGCGGCCACAGCCGTCCGGTCCGCTGCCAGAAGTAACCGAACACCAGCCCCATCGCGATGTTCCCCAGGCCTGCTCCGAAACCCTGGTACAGGTGGTAGGCGCCGCGCAGCAGGCTGGAGATCAGCAGCGCCAGCCACGGATTGACCCGAAGCTGCCGCAGCCGGGTGAGCAGGAAGCCCACGACGACGATCTCCTCGGCCCAGCCGTTGCCGAACGCGAGCAGCAACAGCACCGGAATGCGCCACCAGGTGTCGTTGAGCTCTGCGGGTTCGACGGAGGCGTTCAGGCCGATGATGCGGGCGATCTGGTACAGCGCCAGCCCGGGCACGCCGATGAGCAGTGCGAGCCCGACGCCGCCGAGCATCTCGCGTCGCCAGCGGATCCGGGGCAACCCGATCCGCGCGGGACCGTCGCCGCCACGCCAGAGCAGGTAGAGCGCGAGCGCACCCCAGGAGATCAACTGGAACAGGCCGGCCAGGTTGAGGCCGAGGTCGATGAGGTCGAACGGCGAGCGCTTCGGGTTCAGCGCGACGGTCTGGCCCGAGAGGCCGAGCAGGACGGCCTCGATGAGGCTGAGCAGAGCCGTGTAGGCGCTGAGGCCGAAGGTGACCGCCAGGCCGACCGCGATCTCCAGGCGCAGGGTGCGGCGCTGCGCGGCGGTCAGGTCGTCATCGGGCGCGCTCACCGCAGCCACGGTAGTGGGCCGCCAGGGCGTCAGACGCCGCGTGCGCGCAGCCCGTTGAGGAACGGGCAGCCCATCAGCACCCGGATCGCCTGGCTCAGGCCGGTGACGTCGTCGACGGGCTTGGCGAACGGCAGTCGCACGTCGTGGTCACCGTCCTCGCCCTCGACGCGCAGCTGCACGCCGTAGCGGTCCAGGCCCAGCGGCCGGACGCGGCCGCGCCGCAGCGCGCTGGGCAGCCGGTTGGCCAGGCGGTCGACGACGTCGCGGTGGGCTGACTCCATGTGCTGCAGCCAGCAGGACTCCATGGCGCAGAACGGGTCCGGGCGGGCCCCGAGCAACGCCCCCAGCGGCACCGACTCGGCGCCGGTCGAATCGGCGACCACCACGGATTCGATCTCGACGCGCATGAGCGCATAGCGGGTGTCGCCGCCGGGTTCCGAGGACGTCGAATTCACCTGCAGCAGAGCGGGATTGGGGTCCGCGGCGGCGATCAGGTCCAGCAGCGCGGGGACCTCGGCGATCGGGACGTCGCGCACCCTGCCCTGGATCCAGACCAGTGACCGCACCGGCTCGCGCAGCGGCAGGGGCGCGTAGTCGGTCATCTCCAGCACGGCCTGGACGCCGGCGTTGCCCGCAGAGACGACGGTCGCGGCCACCGCGCCGTCGACGGGCACGGTGATCGCGAACGACCCGTCGTCGAGCAGGTGGTGTACCGGGGTGGCCGTCGGGTCGAGGCCCTCGACGGCCAGCATCGCGCCGCCGGCCCGGGCGCACGCGCTGCGGATCCGCTCCGCGGTCGTCGGAGCTGCAGTCAGTGCCGGAGATGCCATCGCGCCAACCCTTTCGCTGGTAAGGTGAGGCTAACTTAACTAGGCCGACGGACGAAGCGCAAGGCTTTCCCGCAGCGGAATGGGATTACCGGGGCAACCGATAGGGTGGTGCGGTGCCCGGAATCGCCTACCTCGGACCCGAGGGAACGTTCACCGAGGCAGCCCTGCGCGCACTCGCCGAGGGAGGCCTGATCCCGTCTCCCGGCAGCCCCGACGCCGGGCCGGTGACGCCGATCCCGACCGACAGCACCGTCGCGGCACTGGCCGCCGTCCGCGCGGGTGACGCCGATTTCGCGTGCGTTCCGATCGAGAACTCCATCGACGGGTCGGTGATCCCGACGCTGGACAGCCTCGCGGCCGGGACACCGCTGCAGATCTACGCCGAGCTGACCCTGGACGTGTCGTTCACGATCGCGGTGCGCCCCGGCACCGCCGAGGCCGACGTGCAGACCGTCGCGGCGTTCCCGGTGGCCGCGGCCCAGGTGAAGCGGTGGCTGGCCGACAACATGCCGAAAACCGTTATCGTGCCTGCTAATTCGAACGCAGCCGCGGCTCAGGACGTCGCGGCCGGACGCGCCGACGCCGCCGTGAGCACCGCGCTGGCCACCGAACGCTACGGCCTGGCCACCCTGGCTGCCGGCATTGTCGACGAGCCCAACGCCCGCACCCGGTTCGTCCTCGTCGGCTGCCCCGGGGCGCCGCCGAAGAGCACCGGCGCCGACCGCACCTCGGTCGTCCTGCAGCTCGACAACGTGCCCGGGGCGCTCGTGGCCGCGATGACCGAATTGGCGGTCCGCGACATCGACCTGACCCGGATCGAATCGAGGCCGACACGCACGGGCCTCGGCACGTACAAGTTCTTCCTCGACTTCGTCGGGCACATCGACGACGACTCCGTGGCCGAGGCGCTGCGCGCACTGCACCGACGCTGCGCCGACGTGCGCTACCTCGGCTCGTGGCCGACCGGCGACGTCGTCGGCGCCGCCCCGCCACCCCTGGACGAGGCGGCCGAATGGCTGGACCGGGTCCGTGAGGGCAGGTCGTGAGCGGACGTCTGGTGCTGGTCCGGCACGGGCAGTCCCTCGCCAACGTCGACCGCAGGCTGGACACCCGGCCTCCCGGCGCGGAACTGACCGACCTGGGGTGTGAGCAGGCCCGGAACTTCGCGCGCGGGCTGGAACGTCCGCCGGCGATGATCGCGCACTCCCTGGCCACCCGTGCCATCCAGACCGCGGGCCAGATCGCCGCGGAGTTCGGTGGGGGCGACACCCACGAATTCGAGGGCATCCACGAGGTTCAGGTCGGCGCGCTGGAGGACCGGGCCGACGACGCGGCCCACGAGGAGTTCAACGCCGTCTACCGGCGCTGGCACGGCGGCGAACTCGACGCCGCGCTCCCCGGTGGCGAGAGTGCCCGGCAGGTGCTGGACCGCTACGTCCCGGTGCTCGACCAGCTGCGGATGCGCTACCTCGACGACGCCGCCTGGCAGGGCGACATCGTCGTCGTCAGCCACGGTGCGGCGATCCGCCTCGTCTCGGCGATCCTGGCCGGTGTGGACAGCGGATTCGCCATCGACCACCACCTGGCCAACACCGAGGCGGTGGTCTTGGCCCCGATCACCGACGGGCGCTGGAGCTGCCTGCAGTGGGGCAAGCTGACGCCGCCGTTCGGCCCCGAAGCGCCGGTGACGGTCGGTTCAGCCGACCCGATGGGCTGAGCCGGACGCGGTCTCGTCGCAGGTGCAGCCGACCGCGGTGCAGTCGAGGTGCAGTTCGTGCTCGCTCGCGGCGACCAAGCAGTCGTCCTCGGTGCATTCGGCAGCAGCGAACGCATAGGTGAAGGAATGGTGGATCAGCGCGCCGTGGCAGTGCTCCAAGCCCAGACGGCAGGCGCGGCACTGGGTGGTCATGCCCTGTTCTTAGCACTCACCGGTGACGACATCCGGTTGCCGCGCGGTGCTGTTCGCTGACGGCTCAACCCCAGCCGAGTTCGTGCAGCCGGTCGTCGTCGATGCCGAAGTGGTGCGCGATCTCGTGGATCACGGTGATGGCCACCTCGTCGACCACCTCCTGCTCACTGCCGCAGACATCGAGCAGCGCCTCGCGGTAGATCGTGATCGTGTCCGGCAGGGACCCGGCGTACCAGGAATCCCGCTCGGTCAGCGCGACGCCCTCGTAGAGCCCGAGCAGATCGGGCTCCTCGTCGTTGCGGTCGGCGACCAGGATCACCACGTTGTCGATCGCCGACGCCAGCCTCGGTGGGAGCAGGTCCAGCGCATCGCCGACCAGCTCTTCGAACCGTTGCGGGCTCATCCGCACGGTCACGCGGCTACGGAACCGGGGGCGGCGGCAGCTGCTCGACCGGGGGACCCGGCACCGGAGCGGGCGGCGGAGGCGGAACCGCCGCCGGAGGTGGTGCCGGCGCGGGCGGGGGCGCCGCGCCGGGCGGCGGCGGCAACTGGTCGGCCGGCGGAGCGCCCGGTGGCGGTGGCGGCCCGTTGAGGAACGTGTTGCCCTGCCCCGGCGCGCCCGCGGGCGGCGCCTGGTCGGCGGGCGTCTGGTCGGTCTGGGTCGGCGCGGTCGTCTGCTGCGGTCCGTGGACCGTCGACTGGCTCGAGTCGTCGGAGGTCGAACTGCTCGACGAGTCCGACGAGTCCGATGAACTGCTCGACGAGCTCGACGACTCCTCGCCCGCCGCGGGGGCCGGGATCGGCGGCAGGGTGAGGCGCTCCTCCGGGATGTCCGGCGGCGGCACCGGCGGCTGCCCGTTGATCATCAGCGGGCCCTTGGCGCTGTTGAGCAGCGTGGACCAGCCACCGTTGCCGAGGGTGGCGCCGATGCTGCACGACACCTGGCGGCTGCCCGCAGCCCAGCTCGGCAGCGACACGGTGCTGTAGACCAGCGTCAGCGTGGTGTCGCGAAGCTTGATCGGCGCCAGATAGGCGTCGGTCATCCTCGTGCACTCGTCCTTGATGAAGGTGTCCTGATCGGCCTCCAGCGGGAGGGCGGCAGGCCACTTCAGGCCCAGGTTGACCGCGCCGGTGACCTCCATCGCGTGCGGTGCCGCGCAGTCGACCGGGATGTCGGTCGGCTGGTTGGTCGCGGGGTCGATGCCCAGGCACGTTCCGACCGGCCACACCTTGGACTGGTCGATCTCGGCGACCTTGCCCTGGAAGGTGAGCTGCTGGTTGTTCGGACCGGGCAGTTGCAGGCCGCACAGCATCCGGCGCTCGCCGGACTGGCGCCACGCCTTGTCGCCGGACCACAGCATGCTGACGGTGAACCGGCTGTTCGGGTCGAATCGGGCGCCGAGGTAGCGCTTGACCGCCGCGGAGCACTGCTCCTGGCTGATCTGCTGGATGCGCGCGGCCGACGGCGGCGCGGCATCGGGGCCGTACTCGCTGCCCGGGAAGGTGCGCATGTCGACCGACTCGGCGATCTCGAACCGGTGCTCGCCGGAGCAGTCCACGATCTCGGCGGCATCGGGGGTGCGGTCGGGCCAGGTGAGGCAGTCCCCGCTCTTGGCGTGGTCGAACGTGTCGTTGCCGCGGGGGCCCAGCGAGATCGCGTTGGCGGTCAGCCCGCCCGCGGGATCGGTCTGCGGCAGGGCGGTGATCACGCCGGCGATCAGCAGCCCGCCCAGCGCGGTCAGCAACAGGGCGCGACGGGTTCCCGACGACTGGAGGCTGCGCCACCAGGGGGACGCGCGGCGCGTGCCGCCGTCCAGCGTCGTACCGGACGACGGACCGGTTATCTCGGACATCCGGTCCATTGTGACAGGCGTGTCGGGTGCTGTGACAAGTGATGCAGTTGTAACGTTATGCAGCTGAGCCGCGCCGGGGGCGACCCCGTAGGGTTTGGCGCGTGATCGATCCGAAGATGCTGCGGGAGAACCCCGATGCCGTCCGGGCATCGCAGCGCGCCCGGGGTGAGGATCCCAGCCTCGTCGACGCCCTCTCCGAGGCCGACGCGGCGAGGCGGGCCGCCATCTCCGCCGCCGACAATCTCAGGGCCGAACAGAAGTCGGCGAGCAAACTGGTCGGCAAGGCCACACCGGAGGAACGCCCGAACCTGCTCGCCGCCGCGAAGGACCTCGCCGAGAAGGTCAAGGCCGCCGAGGCCGACCAGGCGCAGGCCGAGGCGGCCTACACCGCGGCGCACATGGCCATCTCCAACGTCATCATCGACGGTGTCCCGGCCGGCGGCGAGGACGACTTCGTGGTCCGCGACGTCGTCGGCGAGCCGCCCGCGCTGGAGAACCCGAAGGACCACCTCGAGCTCGGTGAGTCGCTGGGCCTGATCGACATGGAGCGCGGCGCGAAGGTGTCGGGCTCGCGCTTCTACTTCCTCACCGGATTCGGCGCGCTGCTGCAACTGGGCCTGTTCCAGCTCGCGGTGCGCACCGCCACCGAGAACGGCTTCACCCTCGTGGTCCCGCCGGTGCTGGTGCGACCCGAGATCATGCAGGGCACCGGCTTCCTCGGCGCACACGCCGACGAGATCTACCACCTGGCCGACGACGACCTCTACCTGGTCGGAACGTCCGAGGTGCCGCTGGCCGGCTACCACTCCGGCGAGATCCTGGACCTGGCCGGCGGGCCGCTGCGCTACGCCGGCTGGTCGTCCTGCTTCCGGCGGGAGGCCGGCAGCTACGGCAAGGACACCCGCGGCATCATCCGCGTGCACCAGTTCGACAAGGTCGAGGGCTTCGTCTACTGCCGTCCCGAGGAAGCCGAGGCCGAGCACGAGCGCCTGCTCGGCTGGCAGCGGCAGATGCTCGCCCACATCGAGGTGCCCTACCGCGTCATCGACATCGCCGCGGGAGATCTGGGGTCCTCGGCGGCGCGCAAGTACGACTGCGAGGCGTGGGTGCCCACTCAGCAGACCTACCGGGAGCTGACCTCGACGTCGAACTGCACGACGTTCCAGGCGCGCCGGCTGGCGGTGCGCTACCGCGACGAGAACGGCAAGCCGCAGACAGCGGCCACCCTCAACGGCACGCTGGCCACGACACGGTGGCTGGTCGCGATTCTGGAGAACCATCAGCAGGCCGACGGCAGCGTCCGGATCCCCGAGGCGCTGGTGCCGTTCGTCGGCGCCGAGGTGCTGACCCCGAAGGGGTAGTCAGCGAGGGGTCTGCAGGAACTCCTCGAGCAGGGCGAGGAACTGCTCGGGCCGCTCGGGGGTGCACGCCGGCTCCGGTGTGGCGCCGATGTCGAGGGTGACCAGGGTCGACTTCAGCGGCCGGCGGATGTCCAGCGGCAACCACCGGCGCAGGTCCGAGCTGCCCCACAGCCGGAAGCGCTGCAGGACCATGCCCAGCGGGCTCGCGTGGTAGCCGCGGATGTCGCGCAGCGGGATGATCTTCGACGTCCCCGACGGAAAGTGGTAGCGCCGCAACGTCAGTGCCTCCTGATCCAACTGAATCAGGCCGTCGTCGTAGTAGCGGGTGTCCGAGATCATCGCGTCAGTCCGCCTTGGCCGAGCGCAGCGCGTGGCCCTTGGTGGTCAGGCATCGGCCGTTGGTCAGGTTCCACTGCCAGCCGTGCAGGTTGCACGTCAGCGTATTGCCCTCGACCACACCGAATTTCGACAAGTCTGCCTTGAGGTGCGGGCAGCGGCGCTGAATCTCCCAGCCGTCCATCGTGATCGACGCGCTGTCGTCGTGCGCCTCGGCGAACCAGCCGTCGGCGTAGGCGATCCGTTCGTCGGTCAGGCACTTGAAGAACGTGTAGAGGTACTCGTTGTAGCCGCCGACGCGCCAGGCCGTGAAACGGGTGGACAGAAAGATCGTGTTGACCCAGTCGGGTTCGCGGTCGCGCAGCACGGTGCGCACCAACTCGGGGGCGATCCCGAAGCCGTAGCGGAACTTCTCGTCCGGAATCGCTTCGCGCACCGCACGTTTGGGGAAGTCGATGACCACGACTTCCGGCCGTTCCGGGGTCCCGAGCCGCAGTTCGACCGGGTATCCGATGCCGTCGCAGATCTGGTCGGACTGCAGCATGATCGGCTCGAACAGTTCGCGCAGGGGCTCCAGCAGCGGCTCCCCCTCGGCGGGGGCCCAGCCGGCCCTCTCGGCGGCCAGCACGGGTGCCATCCGCTCGGCGTACTCGGCGATGTAATCGGCCTTGCCCGTGGTGAAGATCGCCTCGACGTCAGCGTCGGGGATCGGGTGGGTCAGCGAATTCAGTTGTGAGCCGGTCAGATCGGCGGTGGACCCGGGGATCATGAGCAGGCCGCCGTCGTGGCCGTGGCTGCGCATCTGGTCGAGGAAGACCACCTGGTCGGGGAAGATGTTCGCCGGGTCGCCGTGGTCGTCGTTGAGGTGACGAAGTTCGGGGTCGAGGAAGCAGGGCGGACCCGCCGACGGCACCACCCAGGTCGCGCCGACCTGCGCGATGTACTGCCGGCAGCGGTCCATCTGGCGCTGCCGCTTCTGGGTGCCGAACGCCTCTTTGGCGCGGGCGGGCATGTCGTAGACCATCGGGTACCAGATGGCCCCCGAGTACTGGAGCATGTGCACGTCGATCTGACCGAAGTCGGCGTGCACCATGTCCAGATCGACGGGCCGGGCGTCGTTCATGTTGAAGGCGACGGTCTGCCCGTCGTCCACGACCAGACCGGAGTCACCGATGGGGCCGTCGGCCGGTGCCCGCAGCGCGATGACCATCACGTCCAGGTCGCCCCTGGGTCCGCTGACCCGGTGCTTGACCGAGTCGGTGGTCTCGAAGAAGCGGTGGAATCCCAGCTTCTCCAGCTCGCGGCGCAGGTCGGGCACCGGGAAATCCGGGAGCAGCACCACCGCGTCCTTGTTGACGTGGGCGCTCAGGTTCTGCGGATCGAAGTGGTCCTTGTGCAGGTGGGAGACGTAGAGGTAGTCGACGGCGCCCAGCGCCGCCCAGTCCAATCGGCTGTTGTCCGGGAACGGAAACCACGACGCGAAGTACGCGGGGTTGACCCACGGGTCGCACAGAATGCTCCCGGCCGCGGTGTCGATGCGAAAGCCGGCGTGCCCGACGCTCGTGACCTGCACAGATATCCCTTCCGGGCGCGATATCGAACCTTCGCGCCCGCCCAGCAGTTTAGCGGGGCGGCGGCGGCTCTTCGTCCCAGCGAGCCCGGCCGTCGGCAACCGCGCCGCGCTCATCGCGTCCGCCTCCGTCGGCAACCGCGCCGCGCACTACGCTTGCGCCTGTGGAACCGGTATACGGCACCGCCATCCAGCTCGCCCGGCTGGTGTGGCGCGTTCAGGGCCTGAAGTTCACCGTGACCGGGGTCGAGAACCTCCCCCGCACCGGCGGGGCGGTGATCGCCATCAATCACACGAGCTATTTCGACTTCACGTTCGCCGGCCTGCCCGCCTACCAGCAGTATCTCGGCCGCAAGGTCCGGTTCATGGCGAAGAAGGAAGTCTTCGACCACAAGATCATGGGCCCGCTGATGCGGGGCATGCGGCACATCCCCGTCGACCGCGCCAGCGGCGCCTCCTCGTTCGACGAGGCATGCCGCCGACTGGCGGCCGGCGAGTTCGTCGGGGTCTACCCCGAGGCCACGATCAGCCGCAGCTTCGAGATCAAGGAATTCAAGTCCGGCGCCGCACGCATGGCCATCGCGGCCAACGTGCCGATCGTGCCGCACATCGTCTGGGGCGCGCAGCGCGTCTGGACCAAGGGCCACCCCAAGAACATGAAGCGCCCCAAGGTGCCGATCTCGATCGCCGTCGGCAAGCCGATCGAGCCCACGCTGCCGGCCGCCGAGCTGACCACCGTCCTGCACTCGCGGATGCAGCATCTCCTCGAACAGGTCCAGGACGCCTACGGGCCGCACCCGCCGGGCGAGTTCTGGGTGCCGCACCGGATGGGCGGCGGCGCGCCGACACTGGCGGAGGCCAATCGGCTCGACGCCGAGGAGGCCGCCGAGAAGGCCGCCCGCAGGTCCGGGACTCCGGGGCTGGACGACGGATCCGCCGGGGCGCCGGGGTAGGCCCGATGGAACCGGTCTTCCGCGCGCTGGAGATCACCGCCAGGTGTTTGGTGAGGGCCACCGGGACGAAGATCACCTTTCGCGGGCTGGAGAACATGCCGGCGGCCGGCGGCGCCGTGATCGCCATCAACCACACCGGATACGTGGACTTCCTTCCGGCCGCGCTCGCGGCCACCGCGCGGGGCCGGCGGATGCGGTTCATGATCAAGGCCGAGATGCAGGACGTGATGATCGTCGACTGGCTCATCAAACACACCGGGACGATCCCGGTCGACCGGCGCGCGGGCGCAGGGGCCTACGCGGCGGCGGTCGACGCGCTGCGCCGCGGGGAGATCGTCGGGGTCTACCCCGAGGCCACGATCAGCCGGAGCTTCGAACTCAAGGAGTTCAAGTCCGGTGCGGTCCGCATGGCCCGGGAGGCCCGGGTGCCGATCGTGCCCGTGATCGTCTGGGGAGCCCAGCGACTCTGGACGAAGGACCACCCGAAAGCGCTCGGCCGCAAGAAGATTCCCGTCACCGTGGCCGTCGGCGCGCCGATCCCGCCCGACGGCGAGGCCTCGCAGATCGATGCGGCCGTACGCACACACATGACCCGCCTGTTGCACGAGGTGCAGGCCGATTACCCACGACCACAGGGAGCGTTCTGGTTGCCCCGCCGCCTCGGCGGTGGCGCACCGACGCCCGAGGAAGCCAGACAGATGGAGGAGGCCGAGTTGGCTGAGCGTGCACGCAGGCGGGGAGAACGCAGATGACACCTCTGCTGGTCGCGACCGATGTCGACGGCACTCTTCTCGACGACGACGAGAACGTCAGCCCCAGAACACGATCCGTGGTGCGCGCCGTCATCGATGCCGGCGCCCAGTTCATCCTCGCGACGGGCAGGCCCCCGCGGTGGGTGCAGCCGGTCGTGGACCAACTGGGGTTCGCGCCGATGGCGGTGTGCGCCAACGGGGCGGTGATCTACGACCCGTCGACCGACCAGATCGTGTCCGCGCGCACCCTGTCGGCCGACGTGCTGGGCGAGCTCGCCGAGATCGCCACCCGCGTGATCCCGGGCTCGGGGCTGGCCGTCGAGCGCGTGGGCCGCAGTGCCCATGACGCCGCCACCCCGCAGTTCGTCAGCTCGCCGGGCTACGAGCATGCCTGGCTGAACCCCGACAACACGGAGGTCTCCGTCGAGGATCTGCTGAGCGCCCCCGCGGTCAAACTGCTCATCCGCAAGTCAGGCGCCCGCAGCGCCGACATGGCCGCCGCCCTGGCACGCCACATCGGCATCGAGGGCGACATCACCTACTCGACCAACAACGGTCTTATCGAGATCGTGCCGCTCGGGGTCAGCAAGGCCACCGGCATCAACGAGGTGGCCCGCCCGCTCGGCATCGAGGCGGCCGATGTCGTCACCTTCGGCGACATGCCCAACGACGTGCCGATGCTGGGGTGGGCCGGGCTCGGCGTCGCGATGGGTAACGCCCACCCCGATGCGGTGGCGGCCGCAGACGAGGTGACCACGACCAACGCCGAGGACGGGGTGGCGCGCGTCCTCGAACGGTGGTGGCTGTAGCAGCACAATCCCGGCAACTGTGCAGTGCATCGACGGAACTGACGCGGGTGTCGATTTGCCCGCTGGCATGATGGCGGTGTGGGGGATGAGCTGGACCGGTTTCTGTCGTGGGCGCGTCACCGGCCCGCGGGCCTGTTGATCGAGGGTGAGGCAGGCATCGGCAAGACCACGCTGTGGGCAGGCGTGGTCGACCGGGGGACGACCGGGGGCTTCCACGTCCTGTCGGCACGCGCAGAACAGGCGGAGTCAGGTCTGGCGCACGGGACCGTGGCCGATCTGCTGGCCGCCGTGGATCCCGCAGTGCTCGCCGCGCTGCCCGACGTGCAACGGTTGGCGGCCGACCGGGTGCTGCTGCGCGACCCCGGCGTGGGCGGCCCGACCGACGAGCGGGTCACCGCAGCGGCGCTGCTCGGTGCCGTCCACGCGCTGAGCGAGACCGCGCCGGTTCTCCTCGCCGTCGACGACGTGCAATGGCTGGACCCTTCGAGCCTCGCCGTGCTCGCGTTCGTGGCCCGCCGGGTCAGGGGGCCGGTGGGGGTGGCCGTCACCGAACGCTCGGGCGACGACGCGTCGCCACCCGCCTCGGCGTGGCTGCAGGTGGGGACGTCGGCGCTGGTGCGGGTGCGGGTCGCTCCGATGAGTCTGGGCGCCCTGCACACCATGCTGACCGCGCGGTTGGGCCGCAGGTTCTCCCGCCCCGCGATCGTCCGCATCGCCGAGGTCTCGGGTGGAAACCCCCTGTACGCACTGGAATTGGCGCGAGTGGTGGGCAGCGGCGACACCCGTCTGCCGGAGACGCTGGCCGAGGTGGTTCGCCTGCGGGTCGACGGCCTTCACGACGAGGTGCGCGACGCGCTGCTGGTCGCGGCCTCGGCCACGGTGCCGACGGTCGATCTGCTCGCCGCGGCCGCCGGCACGACCGCGGCCGAGGTGACGGCGGTGCTCGAGGCCGCCGAGGTCGAGGGGATCGTCGTCATCGAGGGGAACCGGATCCGGTTCACCCATCCGCTTCTGGCCAGCGGCATCTACGAGAACGCCGAGCCTCAACGGCGCCGCGAGATCCACCGGCGGCTCGCCGACCTCAAGACCCAGCCCGAACTGCGCGCCCGCCACCTCGCCCTGGCATCCACCCGTGGGGACGACGCGACCGTGGCGACGCTGGACGCCGCGGCGGATTCCGCACGCTCGCGCGGCGCCCCGGCCGCGGCGGCGGAGTTCCTCGAACTGGCGCTCCGGCTGGGCGGCAACGGGGTGTCGCGGCGCATCCGGGCCGCCGAGCACCACTACGTCGCGGGCGACATGCACCGCGCGGCAGCGCTTCTGGACGGTGTGCTGACCGATCTGCGGCCGGGGGTGTTGCGCGCCGTCGCGCTGAACCTGCTCGCGGGGTTGCGGACCTTCGAGGACGACTACGCCGGGGCGGTCGACCTGCTGGAACAGGCCCGCCTCGATGCCGCCGGCAACGATGCCGTCATGGTGACCACGCTGCTGTCGCTGGCGTTCTCGCAGGGAATGGTCGGCGTCTTCGACGAGCAACTGGAGACGGCGCGCCAGGCGCTGCAGATCGCGGAGTCGACGGGGGTGCCGTCGCTCGTCAGCCGGGCCCTGGCGATGTGGGTCCACGTCAGCTGCCAGGCAGGTCACGGGCTCGACCTGCAGAGCCTGGAACGTGCGGTGGCGCTGGAGGACAGAGACGACGACACGCCGATCCCGTTCCGTGCCACGGCAACCCGCGGGCTCATGTTCGCAATGACGGGGCGGCTGGCCGAGGCCGACGAGCAGCTCGCCGAGGTGGCCGAGAGGTGCCTGCAGCGGGGCGCCGAACACGACCTGATGGCCGTCATGGGTTACCGCACGCTGGTGGCGCTCTGGCGCGGGCAGTACGACGAGGCCGACCGGCGCGCCGCCGACATGCTGGAGCGGGCCGAGCAATTGGGCGGGTCGATGGTGATCGCATTCAGCATCTGTGCCGCGGCCGCCGGCCATCGCGGGCGGGAACGCCGGGCCAGGGAGTGCGCCCGGGCGGCGCTGGCCCAGGGGGCGGGGTATCCGCCGCTGACCGTGTGGGCCAGCGCGTCGCTGGCCTTCCTGGAAGTGTCGCTGGGCAACTACCGGCAGGCGGCCGAGGCGGCCGAGCCGCTGGTGGCGCTCTACCGCCCGTATCCGGGAACGGAGTTGATGACGTCCTGTTTCCTGCCCGACGCCGTGGAGGCCTATGTCGCGCTGGGCCGTCTCGACGACGCGGAGCCGATGATCGCCGCCCTCGAGCGCAACGGCGCCGCGCTGGATCGGCCGTGGATGCTCGCCGTCGGAAACCGTTGCCGTGGTCTGCTGTCGGCGGCGCGGGGCGATCACGCGGCCGCCCTCGATGCGCTCGAATGCGCGATGGCCGAGCACGACAGGCTGCCGATGCCGTTCGAGCGTGCCCGCACGCAGCTCGTTCTGGCCGAGACACTGCGCGCTCTGCGACGCCGCGATGCAGGCGCCGAGGCCGCCCGAGAGGCGCTGCGGCAGTTCGACGCGCTGGGGGCTCCGCTGTGGTCGGCGCGGGCCCGGAAAGCACTGTCCGGCAAGGCGAGTTCGGCACCGGCATCGACTCAGCCATCGGCGCCGCGGCTGACGGAATCCGAGCGCCGCGTGGCAGAACTCGCCGCGGCGGGCATGAGCAACCGGGACATCGCCGAGACCCTGTACGTGAGCGTGAAGACCGTCGAGACCAACCTCACGCGGGCCTACCGCAAACTGGGCATCCGCTCCAGGGCGCAGCTCGGCACCCGGCTGGGCGCGGCGACCGAGTCCTAGACGGGATTGCTCGGGGGAGTGAACCGCTCCAGCTGCACCGGGTTCGGATCGGCGGGCGGCAGTTCCACCGGCACGCCGTCGGTCACCCGGGTCACGGTGCCCTTCTCCCTGTCGAAGTTCAGCGTGCCGTGCTGGAAGTTCTGCTTGATCCAGAGGGGCTCGGAGATCTCGGCGCTCGTCGGCAATCCCAGTGCGCCACGCTCGAATCCGAGCGCACCCCAGGCGCGGTACAGCTCCCCGGTGATCGGTTCGGCGCCGCTTTCGGGCGACCAGTACACCGCCCCGTGCTCGAACGTCACGTAGCGGGCGGCGCCCTGACCGGAGGCTTCCGGCGACGTGGGCCTGCCCAGGTAGCTGTTCATCCCGCCGAGCGAGTCCCACTTGGCGAAGATCGCCCCGCCGCGCAACGTCTCGGCAAGCTGTTCGGGACCCGGCGGGTCGTCGAAACGGGCGGCGATGTCGCGGATCTCGGGCATCAGCGCGTACGCCGCGGCACCGGGGCACTCGGTGTTGCCGACGTCGCGGTGGGTGAAGATCGTGGGCAGTGTCGGCGACGCGCCGAACGGGAACTTCGTGAACGAACCGCCCTCGGACGGCAGCACCACGGTGCCGAGGGGGTCGACGCCGGACTGGCCCAGCACCCAGCCGAGAAGCCTTGCCGTGGTCCGCAATTGGATCGGCGTGGGCGGAACGGTCTCGAAGTTGCCGAGCATCGCCACGCCCCACGTGTTGTGGTTGAAGCCGCCGGTGTGCGCGCCCTCCACGGGACGAGTCATGCCGCCGGCGCGGCCCTCGAAGACCTGCCCGTACTTGTCCACCATCGCGTTGTAGGCGATGTCGCACCAGCCCAGCGTGCGGGTGTGGTACTCGTAGATCGACCTGATGATGCCCGCGGAGTCGCCCGGGCTGTACTCGTTGCTCCCGGCCGTGTGGTGGACCACGCCGGCGCGGATCTTGGTGTCATAGCGAGGTTCTCCGCAGCGCATGCCCTCGTCGGCGCCCCATGCGGCGCGGTTGATGATGTGCGGGGGCTGGCCCGGCGGGGTGGCGGCGTTGGGCAGCGGCACTAGATCGGGCGGCGCCTGGGGCGGGCTGATCAGCACCGCGGTCACGTTCTGTCCGAACGACTGCTCGACGTTGGCCGGCACGTAGCCCAGCTGCGGGGCTTCGGGCTCGGCGGGTTTCGCAGGTGCGGTGACCGGGGCATCGGGCGGGCGGGTGACCGAGATCTGCACGGTGTTGGTGCGTCCCACGAACACCGGTTCGGTGCCGGCCGGACCCGGCAGATCGGCTCCCACGCCCTCGAGCGGTTCGGCCTCGTACCACGGGCCCCACGAGCCGTCGTCCTTCTTGGCCCGGACCCGGGCCGACGTCCCCGCGAGGTCGTCGGAGGTCAGCGCGACCAGCGAGAACGGGGTGTCCTGGTGCAGTTCGCGGATCGTCTCGCCGCCACCGAGATCGGTCAGCGGTTGCTGGACCAGATGAGGTGCTTCTGCCGCCGCGGAGGTGTCGTCCTCTCCCGGGACGCCGGAGATCGCCCACGGGAGCAGCACCACTGTCGCCGCGAGCGCGGTGAACAGTATCGACGGTGCGGGGCGATACAGCACGGACTGATGTTACGTATGAGCCGAATGAGACTTGTGTTGCGACACGCCCGGGCGTGCAAGTCGGCGTCAGGTCATCACGGTCACCACAACGGCACCGCAGAGCGCGGTGGCGCTTCTGCGGTGCCGTTCGGTGGCAGGACTGTGGCGATCAGGCTCCCGGTTCGATCGCGGCCTCGGCGGCGCCGAGCCCGGCCTCGACCGGTGCCGCGGCCGCGTCGGCCGCCGCCGTGGCCACCGGCGCTGCGGGCGCCGCCGGCACCGGCGGCTTGACCGCCGACATGATCGCCGGCATCAGGACGCCCTTGAGCAGGTCGATGGCCTCACCGGCGCCCAGCGAGTTGGCGGCGCTGGTCAGATCGCCGAGCAGGCCCCCGCTGCTGGAGGCCACCGGCTGGGTCGCGGCGAGAGACGGATCGCCCAGCACCGGGTAGGAGCCGAGAGCCGGATCCAGACCGATGGGGGCCGAGATCGGGATCTCGCCCGTGGCGGGCAGGCCCGACGTCGAGATCGGCACGGCGCCCAGCACGGGGTCCGTCAGTGCCGGAGGCGTGGTCAGACCAGGCGTGGTCAGACCAGGCGTGGTCAGACCCGGTGTGGTCAGACCGGGCGTGGTCAGACCGGGTGTCGTCAGGCCGGGCGCCGCCAGCGCCGGATCGGTCAGCGACGGCGTGGTCAGCCCCGGCGACGCCAGAGCCGGGTCGGTCAGGCCGGGTGTCGCGGCCGCGGGACTGGTCAACCCGGGGCTGGTCAGCCCGGGATTGGCCAGGCTGGGGTCGGTCAGCGACGGGGCGGCCGACAACCCGGGCATCAGGCCCGGTGAGGTCAGGCCGGTGCTTCCCAGCCCGGGCGTGAGCGTGGAGGGCGTCGCGGCGCCCGTACCGGTGAGCAGCCCGGTCGGCATCGGGGGCAGGTTGATGCCGAACTGGGACAGGCCCTGCGACAGGGCGGTGATGAGCTCACCCGGAAGATCGGTGATGGTGGCGGCCTGGACGAACTCGCGATGCTGCGGCCCGTCCTGGCCCTGGCCGGCAGAAGATGCGGACAACTCGGAAACGGCGATTACTGCAACCGGACTCGCGACTGCCAGAGCGGCGACTGTGCTCAGGGCTGTCGAGAGCCGGCGGCGACGTCGGTTCGGCACGGAAGTCTCCCTAACGATGGACAAGTGAAGATCTGACTAGTCGTACGTGACTGATGGTACTGATGTGACGCGTGTGTCTAGAGTGACGATATTGAATCGTGAGCGAATCGCGACCTGCCCCGCTCGGCCAACTCGGGTGTGGGGGGCCGGGTCGGATACCCTTGCTGCCGATGAACTCTGGATTCGATCTCTTCGTCGTGGGCTCCGGGTTCTTCGGCCTCACGATCGCCGAGCGGGCGGCGACGCAGCTCAACAAGCGCGTCCTCGTGATCGAGCGACGCCCGCACCTCGGCGGCAACGCCTATTCCGAGGCCGAACCGCAAACCGGCATCGAGGTGCACAAGTACGGGGCCCACCTGTTCCACACCAGCAACCAGCGGGTGTGGGACTACGTCCGCCAGTTCACCGAGTTCACCGGCTATCAGCACCGCGTCTTCGCGCTGCACAAGGGCCAGGCCTACCAGTTCCCGATGGGGCTGGGCCTGGTCAGCCAGTTCTTCGGCCGGTACTTCACCCCCGACGAGGCCCGTGCGCTGATCAGGGAGCAGGCCAGCGAGATCGAGACGGCCGACGCCCAGAACCTGGAAGAGAAGGCCATCTCGCTGATCGGGCGCCCGCTCTACGAGGCGTTCGTCAAGCACTACACCGCCAAGCAGTGGCAGACCGACCCCACGACGTTGCCGGCGAGCAACATCACCCGGCTGCCGGTGCGCTACACGTTCGACAACCGCTATTTCAACGACACCTACGAGGGTCTGCCCGTCGACGGGTACACCCGGTGGCTGGAGAACATGGCCGCCGACGACCGCATCGAGGTGCGGCTGGACACCGACTGGTTCGACGTGCGGGACCAGCTGCGCGCCGAGTCGCCGTCGGCGCCGGTGGTCTACACCGGTCCGCTCGACCGTTACTTCGACTACTCGGAGGGCCGGCTGGGCTGGCGCACGCTGGACTTCGAGCTCGAGGTTCTGAGCGACTGCGGGGATTTCCAGGGCACGCCCGTCATGAACTACAACGACGCCGACGTGCCGTACACCCGCATCCACGAGTTCCGGCACTTCCACCCCGAGCGGGCCTACCCGACGGACAAGACGGTGATCATGCGGGAGTACTCGCGGTTCGCCGAGAACGACGACGAGCCCTACTATCCGATCAACACCGATGCCGACCGTGCGGTGCTCGCGACCTACCGGGCGCGGGCCAAAGCCGAGACGGCGTCATCGAAGGTCCTGTTCGGCGGCCGCCTCGGCACCTACCAGTACCTGGACATGCACATGGCGATCGCCAGCGCGCTGAATATGTACGACAACACCCTCGCGCCCCATCTGCGCGACGGTGCGCCGCTGGCCGAGCCCGATACAGAAAGCAGTGGAGCATGAGTGACATTCCGTCCGGTGCGCTGGAGACCGGGCAGTCACGCGCGGTCAGCCCCCTCGCACGCATCATCCTGCCGCGGCCCGGCGAACCGCTGGACGTGCGCAAGCTCTATATAGAGGAATCCGACACCAACGCCCGGCGGGCCCACGCCCCGACGCGCACCACGCTGGAGATCGGTGCGGAGTCCGAGGTGTCCTTCGCCACGTACTTCAACGCGTTCCCGGCCAGCTACTGGCGGCGCTGGTCGATCCTGGAATCGGTGGTGCTGCGCGTCGAGCTCACCGGAAGTGCCCGTGTCGACGTCTACCGGTCCAAGGCCACCGGCGCCCGCATCACCGTCGGCGGCGCCCCGGTCGTCAGCGCGAGCGAGGGCGAACCCGCGGTCCTGGAGTTCGAGATCGAACTCACCCCGTTCGAGGACGGCGGGTGGATCTGGTTCGACATCACCACCGACGCGACGTCCACGCTGCACCACGCCGCCTGGTACGCACCGGTCCCCGCGCCGGGCCGCGCGAACGTCGCCGTCGGCATCCCGACGTTCAACCGCCCCTCGGACTGCGTGAACGCGCTGGCCGCCCTGACCTCTGATCCGTTGGTCGACGAGGTGATCAGCGCCGTCATCGTCTCCGATCAGGGCACCAAGAAGGCCAAAGATCATCCGGGCTTCGAGGACGCGGCGGCAGCCCTGGGCAATCGGCTGTCCATTCACAACCAGCCGAACCTCGGGGGCTCCGGTGGCTACAGCCGCGTCATGTACGAGGCGCTGAAGAACACCGACTGCGAGCAGATCCTGTTCATGGACGACGACATCCGCGTCGAGCCGGACTCGATCCTGCGCGCACTGGCCTTCAACCGCTTCGCCAAGGTGCCCACGCTGGTCGGCGGACAGATGCTCAACCTGCAGGAGCCCTCACACCTGCACGTGATGGGCGAGATGGTCGACGCCGAGAACTTCATGTGGACCGGCGCGGTCAACACCGAGTACGACCACAACTTCGCCAAGTACCCCCTCAACGACGAAGAGGAATACCGCAGCAGGCTGCTGCACCGCCGCATCGACGTCGACTACAACGGCTGGTGGATGTGCATGATCCCGCGGCAGGTCGCCGAGGAGCTCGGTCAGCCGCTGCCGCTGTTCATCAAGTGGGACGACGCCGACTACGGGCTGCGTGCCGGCGAGCACGGGTATCCGACGGTCACGCTACCCGGTGCGGCGATCTGGCACATGGCCTGGAGCGACAAGGACGACGCCATCGACTGGCAGGCTTATTTCCACCTGCGCAACCGGCTCGTCGTCGCCGCGCTGCACTGGGACGGCAAGATCAGCGGGCTGCTGGCCAGCCACATGAAGGCCACGCTCAAACACCTTCTCTGCCTTGAGTATTCGACCGTCGCGATCCAGAACAAGGCGATGGACGACTTCCTGGCCGGCCCCGAGCACATCTTCTCGATCCTGGAATCGGCACTGCCTGAGGTCCGCAAGATGCGCCAGGAGTTCCCCGACGCGGTCGTGCTGGAGAGCGCAACGGTGCTTCCGGCGCCGTCGGACAAGCGGTGGCGCAAGAAGGTCAACATCCCGACCAATCCGCTGGCGATCTCGCTGCGCCTCGGCCGCGGCGTGGTGCACCAGTTGAAGCCCCACGATCCCGCCCACCACGAGCGCCCGCAGATCAACGTCGCGACCCAGGATGCGCGCTGGTTCTCGCTGTGCAACGTCGACGGGGTCACGGTGACGACGGCCGACGGGCGCGGTGTGGTCTACCGGCAGCGCGACCGCGACAGGATGTTCGAGTTGCTGCGCGAGTCGGCCAAACGCCAGGCGCAGCTGGCCCGCAAGTTCAACCGCATGCGCAAGGTGTACCGCGCGGCGCTCCCGACGCTCACCAGCAAGGAGAAGTGGGAGAGCGTGCTGGTTCCGGCGGGGCAGGAGCGCAGCGACCGGGGGACCGGTGTGGGAGACCCCGCGGAATCGCGCCATGGCTGAGAGCCCACGCGGCGAGGACGCGCTCCTGGTGACGGTGCAGTCGGCATTGGCCGGCCGCCCCGGTGTGCTTCCGATCGCCCGGGGGATGTCGCATTTCGGCGAGCACAGCCTGGGTTGGCTCGCCCTGGCCGCGCTGGGGGCGCTGCTGTCGCCGCGTCGCCGGCGCGACTACCTCGCCGCGGGTGCGGGGGCGTTCGCCGCCCACGCCGCCGCGGTGGTGATCAAGCGCGTGGTGCAGCGGACCCGGCCGGATCACCCGGCGATCGCGGTCAACGTGGGAACGCCCAGCCGGCTGAGTTTCCCGTCCGCGCACGCGACGTCCACCACCGCAGCCGCGGTCCTGCTCGCCAGGCCGACGGGGCTGCCCCTGCCCGCAGTGCTGGTCCCGCCGATGGCGTTGTCCCGCCTGGTGCTCGGCGTGCATTACCCGACCGACGTGCTGACCGGCGTGGCCGTCGGGGCGGTGGTGGCAAAGGCAGTCGAAAGAGTGGGAAACACATGAGCACGTCCGAAGTAGCCCGCGACACCGGTTCGGCCGCAGGTCCGCCGAAGAACCTCGCCACCGGCATCATCAAGGCGCTGCGCCCTCGCCAGTGGGTGAAGAACCTGCTGGTGCTGGCGGCCCCGATCGCCGCGTTCGGCGGCGAGGTGCGCTACGACTACGACGAGATGGCGATCAACATCCTGATCGCCTTCGTCGCGTTCTCGCTGGCGGCGTCCTGCATCTACCTGGTCAACGACTCGCGTGACGTCGAGGCCGACCGTCAGCATCCGACCAAGCGGTTCCGGCCCATCGCGGCCGGCGTGGTCCCGCAGTGGCTGGCCTACACCCTCGCGGTGGTGCTCGGGGTGGTCGCCCTGGCGCTGTCGCTGCTGGCGTCGCCGAACCTCGCGGTGGTGATCGCCGTGTACATCGCGATGCAGCTGGCGTACTGCTTCGGCCTCAAACACCAAGCGGTGCTCGACATCTGCATCGTCTCCTCGGCCTACCTGATCCGGGCGATCGCCGGCGGCGCGGCCGCGGGCATCCCGCTGTCACAGTGGTTCCTGCTGGTGATGACGTTCGGGTCGCTGTTCATGGTCGCCGGAAAGCGTTATGCCGAACTGCAACTCGCCGAACGCACCGGTGCCAAGATCCGTAAGTCGCTGGAGAGCTACACCGCGTCCTATCTACGTTTCGTGTGGACCGTGGCGGCCACCGCCATGGTGGTCTGCTACAGCCTGTGGGCCTTCGAGCGCGACGGCGCCAACGCCTCCTGGTATGCGGTCACGATCATCCCGATCACCATCGCGATCCTGCGCTACGCCGTCGACGTCGACGGCGGGCTGGCCGGGGAGCCCGAGGAGATCGCGCTGAAGGACCGGGTGCTGCAGCTGCTGCTGCTGGCGTGGATCGGGACCATTGGTGCCGCAGTATTCCTCGGCTGACAGCGTCGCGGGCCGGCTGACCCGCTGGCCCGCCTTCCCGTACGGCGTGTGGGTGCGGGTCAGCCTGTGGGCGAGCGTCACCGTGGTGGCCGTGCTGTTCGGCTGGGGCGCCTGGCAGCGCCGCTGGATCGCCGACGACGGCCTGATCGTGCTGCGCACCACCCGGAACATGTTGGCGGGCAACGGTCCCGTCTTCAACGCCGGCGAGCGGGTGGAGGCCAACACCTCGACGGCGTGGTCGTACTTGATGTACCTCGGCGGGCTGGTCTCCGGGTCGGCCCGTCTGGAGTACGTCGCGCTGACGTTCGCCCTGCTGCTCAGCGTCCTGGGCATCGTCCTGGTGATGCTGGGCACCGCGCGGCTCTACGCGCCGACGCTGCGGGGCAGGCAGGCGCTGCTACTGCCCGCGGGCGCGCTCGTCTACATCGCTGTGCCGCCTGCCCGCGACTTCGCGACCTCGGGGCTCGAAAACGGTTTGGTGCTCGCCTATCTCGGGCTGCTGTGGTGGATGATGGTGTGCTGGTCGCAGGCGCCACGCGGGCAGCGCACCTCGCGTGCGTTCGACCTCACGCTCGCCGGGGTCGCCGGCTTCAGCGTGCTGGTGCGACCGGAACTCGCGCTCGTGGGCGGCCTCGCGCTGGTGATGGTGCTGGTCGCGACCCAGGGCTGGCGCCGCCGCGCACTCATCGTCGTCGCGGGCGGTCTGCTACCGGTCGCGTACCAGATCTTCCGGATGGGCTACTACGGCCTGCTGTTCCCGGGAACGGCGTTGGCCAAGGACGCCACGGGCGCGAAGTGGCAGCAGGGGTTCACCTACCTCGCGAACTTCAACCAGCCCTATCTGCTGTGGGCTCCGGCGGTGTTGCTGATCGGCCTGGCCGTGATGGTGCTCCTGCTCTGCGGGCGGCCGTCGCGCGGCGTGCGCCCGGTGCGCCGGGACACCGGTTGGCCGGCCCGCGCGGTGCAAAGCCCCACGGCCGTGGTCGTATTCATCCTCGTCAGCGGAATCCTGCAGGCGGCGTACTGGATTCGGCAGGGCGGTGACTTCATGCACGGCCGCGTGTTGCTCACCCCACTGTTCTGTCTGCTCGCGCCGGTGGCGGTGATCCCGCTGATGCTGCCCGACGGCCGCCGGATGGCGCGCGGTGCCGGCTATCTCTACGCCGGCGCGACCAGCGTGCTGTGGCTCGCGGTCGCCGGATGGTCGCTGTGGACGGCGAATTCGCCCGGCATGGGATCGGACGCCACCCGCGTCACCTACACCGGCATCGTCGACGAGCGGCGCTTCTACGCCCAGGCGACGGGCCATGCCCATCCCCTCACGGCCGCAGACTATCTCGACTATCCCCGGATGAGGGCGGTCGTGACCGCGATCGAGAACACCCCCGACGGCGCACTGCTGCTTCCGTCGGGCAACTACGACATGTGGGACGTGGTGCCCGCCTATCCGCCGCCGCCGGACGCGCCGCCCGATTACGTGGGCCCGCACACCGTGTTCTTCACCAACCTCGGGATGCTGGGCATGAACGTCGGTCTCGACGTGCGGGTGATCGACCAGATCGGTCTGGCGAATCCGCTTGCCGCACACACCGCTCGGATCGAGGACGGCCGTATCGGGCACGACAAGAACCTGTTTCCGGACTGGGCCGTGGCCGAGGGGCCCTTCTTCAAGGAGAAGCCGTACATTCCGAGCTATCTCGACGAGGACTGGATCCGGCAGGCCGAGGCCGCGCTGAAATGCCCCGAAACCGAGTCCGTGCTGACAGCGATCCGCGCGCCGATGGGCGCGCGGCGCTTCCTGTCGAACCTGCTGCACGCCGCCGAGTTCACCCGCTACCGCATCGACCGCGTGCCGCTCTATGAGCTGCGACGCTGCGGCCTGCCGATACCCGAGCCGGTCAATGCGCCGTATACGGGACTTCCACCGACGGGGCCCTGAGCCGCAGGCGATTTTGCCGGCCCTGAGCCGCAGGCGATTTGCTGGCCCTGAGCCGCAGGCGATTTGCTGGCAGGCAAGGTTTTCTGCTTACGTAACGCTGCAGCCATGTCGGTCAGATAAGGCATGTGACGGACCACGCGAGCGGTGCTCGTGCGGAGTCACGGATGGAGAGATCACCACAAAGGTGTGGTTGACTACAGAGCGTTCGGGCCGCACTCGGGGATCGCTCTGATAGAGCGGCGGCCTGCTGCCGTTTAACGACAGATGGGAAAAACACAAGCATGAAGCTCGTTGGGAAGCTGCGCGCGGCAACCCGCCGGCTCACGGTGGTCGCGCTCGCGGCGATCGTGCTGCCCGGCCTGATCAGCGCCGTGGGCGGCTCCGCCACCGCAGGCGCGTTCTCGCGCCCCGGTCTGCCGGTGGAGTACCTGATGGTGCCCTCGGCCGGCATGGGCCGCGACATCAAGGTCCAGTTCCAGAGCGGTGGGCCCAATGCCCCCGGCGTGTACCTGCTCGACGGTCTGCGCGCCCAGGAGGACTTCAACGGCTGGGACATCAACACCGCGGCGTTCGAGTGGTACGTCGACTCCGGTCTGGCAGTCATCATGCCGGTCGGCGGCCAGTCCAGCTTCTACAGCGACTGGTACAGCCCGGCCTGCGGCAAGGCCGGCTGCAGCACCTACAAGTGGGAGACCTTCCTCACCCAGGAGCTCCCGGCCTACCTCGCCGCGAACAAGGGTGTGAACCCCAACCGCAACGCGGCCGTCGGTCTGTCGATGGCCGGTTCGGCCGCGCTGACGCTGGCGATCTATTACCCCCAGCAGTTCCAGTACGCGGGCTCGATGTCGGGCTTCCTGAACCTGTCCGAGGGTTGGTGGCCCGCGCTGGTCAACATCTCGATGGGTGACGCCGGCGGCTACGACGCCAACGACATGTGGGGCCGTACCGAGGATCCGAACAGCGCGTGGAAGCGCAACGACCCGATGGTCAACATGGCCAAGCTGGTCGCCAACAACACCCGCATCTGGGTGTTCTGCGGCAACGGCAAGCCCGCCGAGGTCAACGGCAACGTCGCGGGTGACAACCTGCCCGCGAAGTTCTTGGAAGGCCTCACGCTGCGGACCAACAAGACCTTCCAGGAGGAGTACATCGCGGCCGGTGGGTCGAACGGTGTGTTCAACTTCCCCTCGGGCGGCACGCACGACTGGCCCTACTGGGGTCAGCAGCTTCAGCAGATGAAGCCTGACATCCAGCGTGTGCTCGGCGCGGTCCCGCAGCCGTCCGCTCCGGCGCAGCCTGCTGCGGCACCGGCTTCCGGCGGCTAAACAGCACCACGTCATTGACGGCGGTGATCCCTGATCGGGGTCACCGCCGTCAATCGTTTTAGCCTCCGGCCCGTCGCAGTGATGTGATTCACTACTGCTGGGTAGGGGACGACAGACGCGAAGAACAGACGGCGAAAAGAGGGTGGCAGTGCGGGCGATCTTTCGAGCGGTGACCGTCGTGGCGATGGCCGCGATGTTGTGGTCGACGGGCGTCACGCCGCATCCGGTCGGTATGCCGACGGCCCGTGCGCAGGGCGTCGAGATGCTGATGGTGCCCTCGGCGGCCATGGGCCGCGCCATCCCGGTGGCGTTCCAGGGCGGTGGTCCGCATGCCGTCGTGCTCCTCGACGCCTTCAACGCCGCCCCGGACGTCAGCAACTGGGTGACGGCGGGCAATGCGATGGGCACGCTGTCCGGCCGCGGCATCTCGGTGGCGGCACCGGCCGGTGGTGCCTGGAGCATGTACACCAACTGGGAGGCCGACGGCAGCAAGCAGTGGGAGACCTTCCTGGCCGACGAGCTGCCCAACTGGCTGGCCGCCAACAAGGGCCTCGCCCCGAACGGGCACGGCATCGTCGGCGCGGCCCAGGGCGGCACCGGCGCGTTGACGATGGCAACCTTTCACCCCGACCGCTACCGGTTCGCCGGGTCCCTCTCGGGTTTCCTGACGCCGTCGGCCACCACGATGAACGGCGCGATCACCGACGGGCTGGCCCGCTTCGGCGGCGCTGACATCCGTAACATGTGGGGATTGCCACAGCTCGGCCGCTGGAAATGGCACGACCCGGACGTGCACGCGCAGCTGCTGGTGAACAACAACACCCGGCTGTGGATCTACAGCCCGGCGACGACGACGTGCACCGACGTGCCGGCGATGATCGGCTACTGCGACCAGGCCCAGGGCAGCAACCGCGGCTTCTACCAGCACTATCGCTCGCTCGGCGGCGGTAACGCCCACTTCGACTTCCCGAGCTCGGGGAACCACGACTGGGGTTCGTGGAGCGGGCAGCTCGCCGCGATGAGTGGCGAACTCGTCACCACGATCCGATAGAACGGGCGCCGAGCGCACGCCCGGTACCTTGGAGGCGTGCACCACGGCTCACATTCGGCGATGGCAGGGATGGCAGGTCTGTCCGCGCTGGTCGCCCTGCCCGCCGCGTGGCTGACCGGATGCTCGTTGAGCGGCGACATGATCGCGGGCATGGGCTCGGAGGTCGAGACGGCGCCCCCGCACGGGGAGTCCACGGCGCAGCTGCCCGGCCCCGGTGATCCGTCCGCCACGTCGAACGAGCTCGTCGTCACCCCGCACCAGCAGTCCTATCTGGACGCGCTGCACGCCTCCGGGGTGCATCCGTCCAGCGAGCTGTCCGCGTTGAGCATCGGCTCCTATGTGTGCCAGGCCCGTGCGGCCCGCCAGACCGACCAGGCGGTGTGGGACTACGTGGAGCCCCTGGTGCGCAACGACCTGGAAGAAGAGCCCGACGGCGCGCTCGCCGAGACACCGTCGGCGGGAGACATCACGACCGCGACGGCCGACTACATTCGGATCGCAACCGAACGACTCTGTTAGCAGGAGCCTCACACACCATGGCGAAAACCAACCGGCGGAAACGCCATCGCATCCTCGCGCTGTTCGCAGCCGGGGCGGTCGGCCTCGTGGTGGTGCTCATCGTCGCGATCGTGGTCGTGGTGCTGCGCAGGCCCGACACGCCCCCGACCGCGGTGCCCCCCTCGGCGGTGCCGCCGGCCGGGCCCTCCGGGACCGCGCCGTCCAAGCCCCGCCCCGAGTTCCAGGACGCCAGCTGCCCCGACGTGCAGCTGGTCTCGATCCCGGGCACCTGGGAGTCGTCGGTGGCGCTGGATCCGTTCAACCCGGTCCAGTTCCCGGCGGCGCTGCTGCTGCGGGTGACGAACCCGATCCGCGGCCAGTTCGACAACCAGCGCCTCGAGGTCTTCACCGTCCCGTACACCGCGCAGTTCCACAATCCGCTGTCGGCCGACCGGCAGATGTCGTACAACGACAGCCGCGCCGAGGGAACCCGCGCCGCGGTGCAGGCGATGACGGACATGAACAACCGGTGCCCGCTGACGAGCTACGTGCTGGTCGGGTTCTCGCAGGGCGCCGTGATCGCCGGCGACATCGCCTCCGACATCGGCAACGGCCGCGGCCCCGTCGACCAGGACCTGGTGCTGGGGGTGACGCTGATCGCCGACGGGCGCCGGCAGGCGGGCGTCGGGTTGGACGTGGGTCCGAACCCACCCGGCCAGGGCGCGGAGATCACGCTGCACGAGGTCCCCACACTCTCGGCGCTGGGATTGTCGATGACGGGTCCGCGTCCCGGCGGCTTCGGCGCGCTCAACGACCGCACCAACGAGATCTGCGCGCGCGGCGATCTGATCTGCGCGGCGCCGGAATCGGCGTTCAACATCACCCAGCTCCCGCAGACCCTGCAGGTGCTCTCGGGCGGTGCGGGACAGCCGGTCCATGCGATGTACGCCACGCCGCAGTTCTGGAATCTCGATGGTCTGCCCGCGACAGGGTGGACACTGAACTGGGCGCAGGGGCTGATCGCGAATGCGCCGCAGCCCAAACATGGCTGACTCGTGACCGGAATGATTTGGCCCCGACCGCGCAGGTCGCCTAGCATTGCGTCAGATTAAGGAAAATCTAAGAGCGGTCGCCGGCGGCTGAGGGGTGGGGGGCCTTCTTCCCGGTACGATCTGCGGGGTCCCCGGGACGGAGATCCCGCTCGATTGGAGTTGACAGATGGCCTTCCACAACCCGTTCATCAAGGACGGATTGATCAAGTTCCCGGACAACGGAAGCTTGGTCAAACACGTCGAACGATGGGCGAGGGTTCGTGGCGACAAACTGGCCTACCGCTTCATCGACTTCTCCACCGAGCGCGACGGCGTCGAACGCGATCTGAACTGGGCCGACTTCGGGGTCCGCAACCGTGCAGTCGGTGCGCGCCTGCAGCAGGTCACCCAGCCCGGTGACCGCGTCGCGATCCTGTGCCCGCAGAACCTCGACTACCTCGTCGCGTTCTTCGGCGCGCTGTACTCCGGGCGCATCGCGGTGCCGCTGTTCGATCCCAACGAGCCCGGCCACGTCGGGCGCCTGCACACGGTGCTCGACGACTGCCAGCCCACGGCGATCCTGACCACCACCGCGTCCGCCGAGGGCGTGCGCAAGTTCTTCCGCACCCGCCCGGCCAACCAGCGTCCGCGCGTGATCGCCGTCGACGCCGTGCCCAACGAGGTCGGCGCCACCTGGGAGCAGATCGACGTCCAGCACGACACGATCGCCTACCTGCAGTACACCTCGGGCTCGACCCGCGTCCCCACCGGTGTGCAGATCACCCACCTGAACCTCGCGACCAACGTCGTCCAGGTCATCGAGGCGCTCGACGGCCAGGAAGGCGACCGCGGCGTCTCGTGGCTGCCGTTCTTCCACGACATGGGTCTGATCACGGTGCTGCTGTCGCCGATGCTCGGCCACTACATCACGTTCATGACGCCCGCGGCGTTCGTGCGTCGCCCCGGCCGCTGGATCCGGGAGATGGCCCGCAAGGAGGGCGACACCGGTGGCGCCATCTCGGTGGCCCCGAACTTCGCCTTCGACCACGCCGCGGCGCGCGGGACACCCAAAGAGGGCGAAGAGCCGCTGGACCTGTCCAACATCAAGTGCATCCTCAACGGCAGTGAGCCCATCTCGGCGGCCACGGTGGCGCGGTTCAACGAGGCGTTCAGCCCCTACGGGTTCAAGCCGCAGGCGATCAAGCCGTCCTACGGTCTCGCCGAGGCGACGCTGTTCGTGTCGACCACCCCGATGAACGCCGAGCCGCGGATCATCCACGTCGACCGCGACGAGCTGAACAACCACCGCTTCGTCGAGGTGCCTGCGGACTCGCCCAAGGCGGTCGCACAGGCCGGTGCCGGTCAGATCGGCGTCGCCGAGTGGGCCGTCATCGTCGACAACGACAGCGCCACCGAACTGCCCGACGGCCAAATCGGCGAGGTGTGGATCAGCGGCCAGAACATGGGCACCGGCTACTGGGGCAAGCCCGAGCAGACGGTCGCGACGTTCCACAACATCCTCAAGTCCCGCACGGAGCCCTCCCACGCCGAGGGCGCGACCGACGACGCCACCTGGGTGCGCACCGGCGACCTCGGCGCCTATCACGACGGCGAATTGTTCATCACCGGCCGCACCAAGGACCTGGTGATCATCGACGGCCGCAACCACTACCCGCAGGACCTCGAGTACTCCGCGCAGGAGTCCTCGAAGGCACTGCGGACCGGCTACGTCGCGGCGTTCTCCGTACCGGCCAACCAGCTGCCCGACGAGGTGTTCGCCGACAGCCACGCCGGGCTCAAGCGCGATCCCTCTGACACGTCCGAGCAGCTCGTCATCGTGGGCGAGCGCGCACCCGGTGCGCACAAGCTCGACATGGGCCCGATCGCCGACGACATCCGCGCCGCGATCGCCGTGCGCCACGGGGTGACCGTGCGCGACGTGCTGCTGACGCCCGCCGGTGCGATCCCCCGAACCTCCAGCGGCAAGATCGGGCGTCGCGCCTGCCGCTCGGCATACCTGGACGGCAGTTTGCGCACCGGCAAGGTGGCCAACGCCTTCCCCGACGAATCGGACTGAACGTCCGGCGAGAACAACGCAACAGTGACCGCAGGGTCACTGTCGATCGTGAGGTTGTGTGACCATGACTGACCCACAAGAAGATTCGGTGTCACCGGCGGCGCCAAAGGGCGGCCCCGACCTGACCGTCGCGGAGATGCGCGAGTGGCTGCGCAACTGGGTCGGCAATGCGACCGGCCAGTCGCCGGACTCGGTCAACGAGACCGCGCCGCTGGTCGAGCTCGGCCTGTCCTCGCGGGACGCGGTGGCGATGGCCAGCGACATCGAGGACCTGACCGGGGTCACGCTGACCGCCACGGTTGCGTTCCGGCACCCGACGATCGAGTCGCTGGCGACCGTGATCATCGAGGGCGAACCGGAAGAGGACACCGCCGCGCTCGACGCCGAGGACTGGTCGCGCGACGTCGACGAGGGCCTCACCAACATCGCGATCGTCGGTGTGGGAACCCGCTTCCCGGGCGACATGAACACCCCGAGCGAGATGTGGGAGGCGCTGCTGGAAGGCCGGGACGCGATCACCGACCTGCCCGAGGGCCGCTGGTCTGAGTTCCTCAGCGAGCCCAGGGTGGCCGAGCGGGTCGCCAAGGCGCGCACCCGCGGCGGGTACCTCAGCGACATCAAGGGCTTCGACGCGGAGTTCTTCGCGCTGTCGAAGATGGAAGCCGACAACATCGACCCGCAGCAGCGTATGGCCCTGGAACTCACGTGGGAAGCGTTGGAGCACGCCAGGATTCCGGCGTCGAGCCTGCGCGGCGAAAGTGTGGGCGTCTTCATCGGCAGCTCCACCAACGACTACATGTTCATGTCGGTGGCCGACCCGTCGGTCGCGCACCCGTACGCGATCACCGGCAACTCCAGTGCGGTCATCGCCAACCGCGTCTCGTACTTCTACGACTTCCGCGGACCCTCGATGGCCATCGACACCGCGTGCTCGTCATCACTGGTCGCGGTGCACGAGGGCGTCAAGACGCTGCGCGCCGGCGACGCCGACGTGGTGATCGCCGGCGGTGTCAACGCGATCGTCACCCCGCTGGTGACCGTCGGCTTCGACGAGGTCGGCGGCGTGCTCGCACCGGACGGCCGGATCAAGTCCTTCTCCAAGGATGCCGACGGCTACGCCCGCTCCGAGGGCGGCGGCATGATCGTGCTCAAGCGTCTCGCCGACGCCCGCCGCGACGGCGACCAGATCCTCGCGGTGATCGCCGGCGGTGCGGTCAACCACGACGGCCGCTCCAACGGCATGCTCGCCCCGAACCCCGATGCGCAGGAAGCGGTGCTGCGCAAGGCCTATAAGGACGCCGGCATCAACCCGCGCAGCGTCGACTACGTGGAGGCGCACGGCACGGGCACCATCCTCGGCGATCCGATCGAGGCCGACGCGTTGGGCCGGGTCATCGGCCGCGGCCGCGCGGCCGACAAGCCCGCATTGCTCGGTGCGGTGAAATCCAATGTGGGACACCTGGAGTCGGCCGCCGGTGCGGCCAGCCTCGCCAAGATGGCGCTGTCGCTGCACCACGGCAAGATCCCGCCGTCGATCAACTACACGGGGCCCAACCCCTACATCGACTTCGACAAGGAACACCTGAAGGTCGCCGACACGCTCTCGGAGTGGCCGCGCTACAGCGGGCACGCCATCGCCGGGGTGTCCGGCTTCGGCTTCGGCGGCGCGAACGCCCACCTGGTGCTGCGCGAGGTGCTGCCCACCGATCTCGTCGAGCCCGAGCCGGAACCCGATGTGGCCGTGGTGACCCCGGCCAACGACGACGCGAAGGCCGTCTATGTGGGCGGCGTGCGGATGGACGAGTACGGCGAGTTCCTCGACGGTGACGATGACGATGACGAGGACGACGCGCTGGATGCGCCGCCGGTGGCGCTCGACGACGAGCCGGAACTGCCCGGCCTGACCGACGAGGCGCTGCGCCTGCTCGAGGTCGCCCGCGAAGAGATGGCGGCGGCCGAGGCCGAGAACCCCTCGGTTCCGGTTGTGCCGCTGGCGGTCTCGGGATTCCTGACCTCCCGCAAGCGGGCCACCGCCGCCGAGTTGGCCGACTGGGTCGACAGCCCCGAGGGCCGCGCGACGTCGCTGGAGGCCATCGGCCGTTCGCTGTCTCGCCGCAACCACGGCCGGTCGCGCGCGGTGGTGCTGGCCCACGACCACGACGAGGCTGTGAAGGGTCTGCGCTCGCTCGCCGAGGGCAAACCGAACCCGATCGTGCTCAGCTCCGACGGGCCGGTGACCAACGGGCCGGTCTGGGTGCTGGCCGGATTCGGCGCCCAGCACCGCAAGATGGCCAAGAGCCTGTACCTGCGCGACGAGATCTTCGCCGACTGGATCAACAGGGTCGACAGCCTCGTCCAGGACGAGCGCGGTCACTCGATCCTCGAGCTGATCCTCGACGACGCGATCGACTATACCGACGAGACCACCGAGCTCCCGATCGAGAAGGTGCAGCTCGTCATCTTCGCGATCCAGGTCGCGCTCGGCGAGCTCCTCAAGGCCCACGGTGCGAAACCCGGTGCGCTGGTGGGGCAGTCGCTCGGCGAGGCGGCCGCCGCCTACTTCGCCGGCGGCCTGTCGCTGGAGGACGCCACCCGCACCATCTGCTCGCGTTCGCACCTGATGGGCGAGGGCGAGGCGATGCTGTTCGGCGAGTACATCCGTCTGATGGCGCTGGTCGAGTACTCGGCCGAGGAGATCGAGACGGTCTTTTCGGACTTCAAGAACCTTGAGGTGTGCGTCTACGCCGCGCCGACCCAGACGGTCATCGGCGGCCCCCCGGACCAGGTGGATGCGATCATCGCCCGTGCCGAGGCGGAGGGGAAGTTCGCCCGCAAGTTCCAGACCAAGGGTGCGAGCCACACCTCGCAGATGGATCCGCTGCTCGGCGAGCTCGCGGCCGAACTGCAGGGCATCGAGGCGCAGCCGGTCCAGGTTCCGTACTACTCGACGGTGCACGAGGGCAGCCTGATCCGTGCGGGTTCGGACCCCATCCACGACGTGGACTACTGGAAGAAGGGCCTGCGCCACAGCGTGTACTTCACGCACGGCATCCGCAACGCCGTCGAGAACGGCCACACCACGTTCCTGGAGCTGGCCCCGAATCCCGTGGCGCTGATGCAGGTCGGCCTGACCACCGCGGATGCGGGTCTGCATGACGCGCAACTGATTCCGACGCTGGCGCGCAAGCAGGACGAGGTCGACTCGATGACCTCGGCGATGGCGCACCTCTACGTCCACGGCCACGATCTGGATTTCCGCACCCTGTTCCCCAAGGCGGAGAACCCGGACACCGACTACGCCGACATCCCGCCCACCCGGTTCAAGCGCAAGCCGCACTGGCTGGAGGCCAACTTCACCGGCGACAGCTCGGCCGTGATGCCGGGTAACCACGTCGCGATGCCCGACGGCAGGCACGTCTGGGAGTACAGCGGTAAGGGCCAGGCGGACCTGGCCGGGCTGGTGAAAGCCGCTGCGGCCGCGATCCTTCCGGACGCCACGCTGACCGCCTCCGAGCAGCGCGCGGTGCCGGCGGACGGTTCGCGCCTGGTCACGACCCTGACCCGCCATCCCGGCGGGGCGAGCGTGCAGGTGCACGCCCGCATCGAGGAGTCGTTCACTCTCGTCTACGACGCGATCGTCACGCGCGGCGGTCAGCAGACCGCACTGCCCACGGCCGTCGGCACCGGCACCGTCACCGAGACGGTGGCCGCAACCGCCGTGGAGGAGCAGACGCAGGCGCCGGAGTTCGAAGCCGACAACCTCACCGCAGGAGCCAATCTCGGCGCGAACTTCGCCAAGTGGTCGCCGGAGTCGGGCGAGACGATCGGGCAGCGGCTCGGCACCATCGTCGGCGCGGCGATGGGCTACGAGCCCGAGGATCTGCCGTGGGAGGTGCCGCTGATCGAGCTCGGCCTGGATTCGCTGATGGCGGTGCGCATCAAGAACCGCGTCGAGTACGACTTCGACCTGCCGCCGATCCAGCTCACCGCGGTGCGCGACGCGAACCTCTACGCCGTCGAGAAGCTCATCGCCTACGCGGTCGAGCACCGCGACGAGGTGGGCCAGCTCGCCGAGACCCAGAAGGGCAAGACGGCCGAGCAGATCGCCGCCGAGCAGGCCGAGCTGATGGGCGGGGCCAGCACGGTCGCCGAGCTGGAGGCCAAGCTTGCCGAGGCGGGGCATCCGATCGCCGCTGATCCGACGCAGGTCGCCACCGACGCCGTCGAGGCGCAGACCGATCTGACGCAGCTCCCGCCGCCGCCGAGCGACCCGTCGGGCCCGTCCCCGGCCACCCCGCCGCCGCCGCCGCCGCCGACCGATCCTTCGGGTCCGTCCGGTCCGTCCCAGGCCGGTCCTTCCCAATCGACCGTCGCCGCCGCAGCCAAAGTGCTCAGCCAGGAGGCCGTCACTGAGGCGCTCGGTGCCGACGTCCCGCCGCGCGACGCCGCCGAGCGGGTCACGTTCGCGACGTGGGCCATCGTGACGGGCAAGTCGCCCGGCGGCATCTTCAACGAGCTGCCGAAGGTGGACGAGGCGACCGCGGCCAAGATGGCCGAGCGACTCACCGAACGCGTCGACGAGGGCACGATCACCGCCGACGACGTCCGCACCGCCACGACCATCGAGGAGCTCGCGACGACTGTCCGCGAGTACCTCGAGGGCGGCAAGATCGACGGCTTCGTGCGGATCATCCGGGCCCCGCAGGAAGGCTCCACCCGAATCCCGGTGTTTGTGTTCCACGCCGCCGGCGGGTCCACGGTCGTCTACGAACCGCTGCTCAAGCGCCTTCCTGCCGACACCCCGATGTACGGCATCGAGCGGGTCGAGGGCTCCATCGAGGAGCGGGCCGCCGAATACGTGCCGAAGCTGCTGGAGCTCAACGGCTGGGAGAACGGTGGGCAGAAGCGGGGCAAACCGTTCATCCTGGCCGGCTGGTCGCTGGGCGGGGTGCTGGCCTATGCGTGCGCCATCGGGCTCAAGCAGGCGGGTGCCGACGTGCGCTTCGTCGGCCTCATCGACGCGGTGCGGCCGGGGGAGGAGATCCCGCAGACGCAGGAGGAGACCCGCGCCCGCTGGGACCGCTACGCCCGCTTCGCCGAGCGCACGTTCAACGTCGAGGTGCCCGAGATCCCCTACGAGGAGCTGGAGAAGCTCGACGACGAGGGCCAGGTGCGGTTCGTCCTGGACGTCGTCAGTCAGAGCGGCGTGCAGATCCCGGGCGGGATCATCGAGCACCAGCGCACGTCGTATCTGGATCAGCGGGCCATCGACACCGCCGAGATCAAGAACTACGACGGACGCGTGACCCTGTACATGGCCGACCGCTACCACGACGACGCCATCTACTTCGAGCCGCGCTACGGCGTCCGCCGGCCTGACGGCGGGTGGGGCGAATTCGTCTCCGAGCTGGAGGTCGTGCCCATCGGGGGCGAACACATCCAGGCCATCGACGAGCCGTACATTGCAAAGGTCGGTGCCCACATGAGCGAGGCGATCACCGCCATCGAGGCTGAGAGCGAGAGCAAGTGACCGAGACATCTCCCGCCCCCCACCCGCCACGCACGACTGCGCAACTCCTTGCCGAGCTCCGCGAGAAGCTGGAGCTGGCCAAGGAGCCCGGCGGCGAGAAAGCGGTCGCCAAGCGCGAGAAGAAGGGCATCCCGAGCGCCCGCGCCCGTATCCACGCGCTGCTCGACCCGGGCAGCTTCCTGGAGATCGGCGCGCTGGCCAAGACGCCCGGTGACCCCGACGCGCTCTACGGCGACGGCGTGGTGACCGGGCACGGCACGATCAACGGCCGCCCAGTCGGCGTGTTCAGCCACGACCAGACGGTGTTCCAGGGTTCGGTCGGCGAGATGTTCGGCCGCAAGGTCGCCCGGCTGATGGAGTGGGTCGCGATGGTCGGCTGCCCGATCATCGGCATCAACGACTCGGCGGGCGCCCGCATCCAGGACACCGCGACGTCGCTGGCCTGGTACGCCGAGCTGGGCCGCCGCCACGAACTGCTGCGCGGCCTGGTGCCCGAGATCTCGCTGATCTTCGGCAAGTGCGCCGGCGGCGCCGTGTACTCGCCCATCCAGACCGACCTCGTGGTCGCGGTCCGCGACCAGGGCTACATGTTCGTCACCGGACCCGACGTCATCAAGGACGTCACCGGCGAGGACGTGTCGCTCGACGAACTTGGCGGGGCCGACGCCCAGGCCCGGTACGGCAACATCCACCAGGTCGTGGACTCCGAGGCCGCCGCGTTCCAGTACGTCCGCGACTATCTGAGCTTCCTGCCCGGCAACACCTTCGACGACCCGCCGATCGTCAACCCGGGTCTGGAGCCGGAGGTCACCCCCCACGACCTGGAGCTCGACGCCATCGTGCCCGACGCCGACAACCAGGCCTACGACATGATGGAGATCCTGCTGCGGATCTTCGACGACGGCGACGTGTTCCAGGTCGGCGAGCAGTCCGGCCCCGCGATCATCACCGCGTTCGCCCGCGTCGACGGCCGCCCCGTCGGCATCATCGCCAACCAGCCGATGTACATGTCGGGCGCGATCGACAACGAGGCCTCCGACAAGGCGGCCCGCTTCGTACGGTTCTGCGACTCGTTCAACACCCCGATCGTGTTTGTCGTCGACACCCCCGGCTTCATGCCCGGTGTGCAGCAGGAGAAGGGCGGCATCATCAAGCGCGGCGGCCGCTTCCTCAACGCGGTCGTGGAGGCCGACGTGCCGAAGGTGACGATCACCATCCGCAAGTCCTACGGCGGCGCGTACGCGGTGATGGGCTCCAAGCAGCTGACCGCCGACTTCAACTTCGCCTGGCCGACAGCGCGCATCGCGGTGATCGGCGCCGAGGGCGCAGCGCAGCTGCTGGTGAAGCGGTTCCCCGATCCGACCGCGCCCGAGGTGCAGAAGATCCGGGCGGACTTCATCGAGGGCTACAACACCAGCCTGGCCACGCCGTGGATCGCCGCCGAGCGCGGCTTCATCGACGGCGTGATCGAGCCGCACGAGACCCGGTTGCTGCTGCGCCGGTGCATGCACATCCTGCGGGACAAGCAGATCAACCGCGTTCAGCGCAAGCACGGCCTGACGCCGATCTAGGCCGGGTGCACTCGGTCGCCCGCTCTACGGTTGGATGGAGCCACCGACGAGTGCCTGCGCGAGGAGTATTTGCCGTGTCGATTGATTTCACCGGGCTGAGGCGGGGAGCTCCGCTGGGTGATCCCCGTCTGGATCTGTGCGATCTGTACGTGTTCCCGTCACCGGTCGACCCCGCCCGGACGGCGTTGATCCTGACGGCCAACCCGAACGCGGACGCCATGCATCCGGACGCGGTGTACCGGATCAGCATCGACAACGACGGCGACCTGCGCAACGACATCGCGTTCAACTTCGTCTTCACCGAGCCGGTGAACGGCAGGCAGAAGGTCGACGTCCGCCTGGCGCTGCAGTCCGAGGCCCGGGTCAACGCCGCGGCCGGGTCGGAGATCTTCGGCGGGATGGACGTGTCGTTCGACGACGAGCCGCACCTGTGGCGGTCGCGATCGGGATCGTTCTCCTTCTTCGCCGGCGCCCGCAGCGACGCCGCGTTCCCGGGGTCGAAGATCATCGCGATGGCGGTGGAGCTGCCCACGAGCTACCTCGGCGCGGCACCCGATGTGCGGATCTGGGCGCGCTGCAGCCTGGTCAAGGACGGCGAGTGGGTGCACGCCGACCGTGTCGCCCACCCGTGGGTGAGCGGCTTCTTCAGCGATGACGACGTGCTCGCCGAGTTCAACTCCGGGGAGCCCAACCGGGACCGGGCGCACTGGATGGGCCATCTCATCGAGTTGATGTCCGAGACAGGCGGTTACACCCGGGACGAGGCGGTCGCCGCGATCGAGACCGAGGGCACGCTCCCGGATGTGTTGACCTACAACCCGTCCAAGCCGGCGAAGTACCCCAACGGCCGCACCCTCACCGACGATGTCGCCGACTACCGTTCGCGGTTCCTCACCAACGGCCAGAAGGGGCTCGCGGGCCTGAACACGGCCACCGATCTGCTCCCCGAATTCCCGTACCTCGGCGCACCCTCCTGACATGCCGCTGCGCGAGGGCGAGGTCATCGCGGGCTACACCGTCGCGCGGCTGCTGGGGTCGGGAGGTATGGGCGAGGTCTATCTCGCCCGGCACCCGAGGTTGCCCCGCTACGACGCGCTGAAGGTGCTGTCGGCGTCGGTCTCGACCGACAGCGAATACCGGGAGCGGTTCAACCGCGAGGCCGACATGGCGGCCACTCTGTGGCATCCGCACATCGTCGAGGTTCACGACCGCGGCGAACACGAAGGCCGCCTGTGGATCTCGATGGATCACGTGGAGGGCACCGACGCCGCGCGTCTGCTCGCCGAACGCTATCCCGACGGTATGCCGCCGGCGCTGGTGATCCGGCTCGTCACCGCTGTCGGGGAGGCACTGGACTACGCCCACCAGCGCGGCCTGCTGCACCGCGACGTCAAGCCCGCCAACATCCTGATCGCCGACCCCGAGACCGAGAACGAGCGGATCATGCTCGCGGACTTCGGGATTGCGCGCAGGGTCGGTGAGGTGAGCGCGCTGACCGGTACGGACATGACGGTCGGCACCGTGGCCTACTCGGCGCCCGAACAGCTAATGGCCGACCAGGGGATCGACGGTCGGGCCGACCAGTATGCGCTGGCGGCCACGGCATTCCAGCTGCTGACGGGCACGCCCCCGTTCCAGCACTCCAATCCCGCGATCGTGATCAGCCAGCACCTGACGGCCCAGCCGCCGTCGATCGCGGTGCACCGCCCCGAGTTGTCCGGCCTCGGTGACGTCTTCGAGAAGGCGCTGGCGAAATCGCCGGCGGAGCGTTTCGACCGGTGTGTGGACTTCGCGCGCGCTTTGGCCAACCGCAGCGCGGCGACCCACGATCCGGACGCGACCCAGTATGCCGGCGCCGCCGCGGGACCGCGGCACGCGAAGCCGGCGGCCACGCCCGGGCGCCCGGCGCGGTCACGAGGCCGGATCCTGGTGGCCGCCGCGCTGGTGCTCTCGGTGGTCGCGGTCGCCGCGGTCGTCCTGCTGGCGCTGTTCGAACGTGACGAATTACGTTCCGAGACAACGCGCACGGCCGCGCCGCCCACCACCGCGGGAATCACGCTGCCGGTGGTCGTCGTCGGCGCCGACTGCGCCACGCTGGGCGCGGCCGGTGTCACGGAGAAGGGCGAACCCGCCTATTGCGCCCGGCTCACGTCGTCCGGCCAGCCGCTGTGGTCGCTGTATCCGGGCGAGATCCCGCGCCCCAGCACGACACCGGACCCGGCGAGCACGGCGGGCGCCGACGCCCCGGTGCTGGTCTGCATGGAGCAGACGGGGCAGAGCCAGGTCGACTGCCACGACGACATCCTGCAGGAGAACACCGATCCCGGCGCGAACGACAACCCCGCCGGGTAGACGGGGCGTCGGTTCGTCAGGGCTGGTAGCGCATCGGCCCCGGTGACCACAGCCCGGAGTGCGTCGCGGACCCCAGCTCGATGTCGGCGGGCCGGGCGTCGACGAGGGTGTCGAAGCGGCGCAGCGATCCCCAGTCCTGACCCCAGTCGTCGGACAGGTAGGTCGACATCACCGAGGCCCGCAGCAGCAGATCGGTGATGCCGAGCAGCCCGCCGTTGATGCCGTCCTGCCAGGTGTCGGTGCTCTGCAACTTCGCGAAGTAGTCGGGGGAGATGCGGAACTTGGGGACATCGGTGACGCCGTTGGCGTGCAGCATCGGCTGCTGACACGGGAAGGCCAGGCCCACCGCCCAGTCCATCAGCACCGGCTCCTGCGAGCCGATGTACTCCTGCACGGAGCGGACCTCGGGGACCCGCGGCGGCGTCACGGCGACCCAGTCCCCCTGCCCCAGTGAGAGATCTTCGGCGACCACCCGCACCGCGACCGCGTCGGCCGGCATCTGCGCACGCGGGTAGCGCAGGTTCCGCCACGACGGGGTCGGGCCGATGTCGTAGGGGCTGACCCGGCCCGCGGGCACCGGGGCGCCGTCGGGTCCGCGGGTGGCGTATTCGAGGTCGACCGTCTGCCCCGTGGTGAGGTTGTTCGCCACACTCGTGCCGGTGATGGTGCCGGCGGCGGTGATCACCACGAGCGGGTGTGCGTCGTCTGCCGGCGGCAGCGCGTACCAGGCCGAGGCGAGCGTGCTCTCCTGTTGCGGCCCGGTCGAATACGTGCCGGCGACCGGGACGCGGGCCGGGTCGAGGCCGTAGGGCAGCGTCACCGTCGAGCCGTTGATCCCCGGACGGGACAGCTTGATCGGCCGGTTCCAGTCGTAGTCGGTACCGGGCTGCGGGTTGTTGAGCCGGATGGCCTCGGCGATGATGCGGTCGGGAACCCCGTTGGGCGAGAAGCCGGTCGGGTCGGTGCCGCCGAGCGGGCCCAGCGGTCCCCAGGCGGGCGCACCGGGGCCGCCGGGCATCGGCTGCAGGAACCCGGCGTTCGAATCCGGCTCCACCAGAACGTCGTCGGCCATGCCGCAGCCCCCGGTGAAGGCGCGGATGTTGGCCCAGCCGTTGGAGTAGGTCGGGTACTGGCGCACCACGCCGATCGCCATCGAGGCGACCATGAACACGACCATGAAACCGGCGGCCACCGGGATCGGCGCCGCGGTGAGCACGTCGACCACGCGGGACTGCTGCCTGGCGCGCAGGTGCAGCCAGAACGCCCACAGCGCGGCCACGCCGAACAGCGCGAAGAACACCGCGCTCGCGGTGACCCCGCCGAGCTGGGGCACCGAATTGTTGTACGGCGCACCGAAGTTCGAGACGTACCACCAGCCGTTGGTGGAGGCGAAGCACAGCGCGAGGATGAACAGCACCCCGGCAAGGAAGGCCATCCGGTTGCGCGCCGACCGCAGCACCACCGGCGACACCAGCACGGTCGCCAGCGCGGCCATCGCGCCGCCCACCGCGGCGAACAGGCCGAAGTGGTGGATCCACTTGGTGGGGGTGAACATCAGGAAGAAGATGGTCGCGAAGATGACGCCCATCAGCCGCCACGCGGGCCCGCGGGCGACCCCGGGAACGCGCTTGCGCCGCAACATGATGAACAGCGACGAGAACAGGCACAGCGCGGTGAACAGGAACGCCACCCGGCGTGCGATGGCCCCGTCGGTCGTCGGCAGGATCAGGTAGTAGTAGCGCAGGTTCTCCGTCCACCACTCCTGGCTGGGGCCGATCGCCGTGCGGATCTTGGTGGCTTCCAGCACCGTGGCCAAGGTCTGGTCGGCGAACACCACCGCCAGGATCACGGTGCCTGCGGCGAGCAGTGGCGCGAGGAGCGGCCACAGACCCACGGCCTGGCGGCGCCGCATCACGATGCGCAGGATCGGCCGGCCGCCGGCCAGCAGGGCGGCCACGGCGATCAGGCCGGTCGGCTGGATGCCGAGGGTGAACGCCGCGGAGGTGATCGCCAGCGCGGCCGGCGTGAGCCGGCCGGAGGTGATCGCGCGCTCGATCAGCACGTAGGTGATCAGTGCGCCGGTGGCGATCTGGCCCTCGGGGCGCAGGCCGTTGTTGAACGGCATCCAGGCGCCCAGCAGCACCAGACCGGCGGCCCACAGGGCGGCGCGACTGCCCGACACCGCCGGGCCGAGGCGCGGCACCACCTCGCGCGAGAGCAACATCCAGCAGACCACCGCGCAGATGAGGTCGGGCAGCCGCATCCAGATGCTGGCCGTACTGACGTGGGTCATCAGCGCGAGCAGGTTGTAGTACCAGCCGAACGGATCCTCGGGGCTGCCGAACCAGCGGAAGTAGTTCGACATGTAGCCGGCCTGGTCGGCGACGCGCGCCATCTGCAGGATGTAGCCGTCGTCGGAGGAGTTCGCGCCGATCACGTACCAGATCGCGAACCCGCCGAGCACGGCCGCGTCGACGACGGTCAGCCGGCGCCACCGGGTCGGGATCAGTCGGTGCATCCGCCGGCCGTCGAGCCGGTCCAGGCGCCACAGGGCGAGCAACGCCAGCACGGTGCAGACGATCGAGAGCACGATCGCCGCCAGTTTCAGCGCCGTCGGGTGCGTGGTGAAGCGGGTGTCGATGTCGGCCGAGAACTCTAGGCCCGGCGGCGCGGGACCGGTCAGGTCGGTGAAGACGCCGACGACGGCGGGCCGCAGATTCGGGTCGGGGTAGCCGGTGCGCTGCGGCGAACCCGCGTCGTCGCCGGACTCCTGGGTCAGGCCCACGAACTCGGCGTAGGTGCCGTCCAGCGATGAGGTGATGTCGATGCGCGAACAGCCCGCCATCCGGTCCCGCTCGACGCTGGCCACCACGACATTGCGCACGATCACGTCGACCCGGTCGTCGGTGACGTTGACCAGCATCGCGTTCAGCGCGGCATCGCGGCCCTCGGCCGGGGCGGTCCCGAGCACCAGGCCGCCGTCGGCGGGCATGTCGCGGACCACCTCGCACGGCACCGAGGCGGTCAGGCTCACCGGGGCCTGTGAGATCAGCGGTGCGGTGACATTGCCGAACTGACCGTTCTGCGGCCAGTTCAACGTGGCGGTGGTCTGGGTGACCGGCAGCAGCGGGATCGCGACCGCCATCACGAACCCGAGCAGGCCCGCGACCGTCGCGACGAGCCGCGCGATCCTCACATCCCGGTTCATGGCATCTGCCGTTGTGCCGTTCACGGCAGTGCCCTGATCGGTCCGCCGCGACTCCAGCCGAACACTCGCCTCGACCCTTCCTCGATCACCGCGTCGGGCGCCTCGTCCGCCGGCACCACGCGCAGGTAGCGCTCCAGCGAACCCCAGTCGCGGTACCAGTCGTCGCGCAGGTAGGTCGGAATCGACTCGGTGCGCAGCAGCGACTGGATGAACAGGAACGGACCGCCGTCCTCGGCCGCCTGCCACTGGTTCGACGACACCACGATCTGCTTGAAGTTCGGCATGATCCGGTACTGCGGCAGCTCGGCGATCCCGAGGTGTTCGGAGAACGGGCGCTGGCACGGGAAGTTCGCCGCGGTCGCGATGTCCATCAGCACCGGGGTCTGCGAGCCGAGGAACTCGCCGGCGGTCTGCAGTGTCGGCACGCGCGGCGGCGTGAACGCGAACCACTGGTCCTCCGACAGGTTCGGGTCGTCGGCGACGATGCGCGCGACGTTGGCCTCCGGCGGCGCGGTGCTCAGCGGGAACCGCAGGTTGCGCCACGCCTGCTGCTGGAAGATGTCGATCGGGTCGACCTCGTTGAGCGGCTGGTACGAGCCGTCGGGCCGGTGCACACCCCACTGCAGCTTGAGCGACTGGCCGTAGTTGAACGAGCCGTCCTCGTTGTAGTACCAGATCGCCCCGGCCGCGGCGACGCTGACGAGCGGCCGCTCGGGGGTGCGCGGGGGCAGCTGGTACCAGGACGAGGTCGCCTTGGCCGCGAGCGTGTTCTCGTCCCAGCTGCCCATCACCGGCGTGGTGTCCGGGTCGAGGCCGAAGGGCAGGAAGACCCGCGACCCGTTCACACCCTCGGGCCCGTAGCCGCCGCCCGTGCCCGCGGCGTAGCCCACGCCGATGTTCGGCTTGTCGACGGGGCCGTCGGAGTTCACGGTGCCCGGGTTGGCGGCCACCGGTTCGGCGGGCTCCAGGGTGTCGTTGACGCCGTTGGGCGTGAAGCCCACGGGGTCCTCACCGCCGAGCGGGCCGTACTCGCCGAAGCGCTGTCCCGGAACGGGCTGCAGCATGCCCGCGTTGGTGTCGGCCTCGACCAGCACGTCGTCGGCCATGGCGCAGCTCGACCCGGACAGGCCCGAGCGCAGCGCCGAGATGTTGGCCGCGCCGATCGTGTAGACGGGGTAGCGGCCGGCGGTGGCCTTGAGCATCGAGCCGAGCTCCAGCACCACCATGATGACGGCGACGACCAGCAGCGGTGTGGACGCGAGCGCCCGGTTGCGGCCGGTGTCGGCCACCTGGGTGTGCCCGGCGTAGTCCATGCGGAAGTGCAGCCAGCCCGCGAGCAGCCCGCCCGCGATCGCCAGCACGAGGAAGATCGTGGTGACCGGGTACCCGACGATCACCGGCTGCTTGTCGAACCACGGCACCCCGTAGTTGGCGTTGTAGAACCAGCCGTTGATGCCGGACGTCGCCCACGCGAGGACGAACAGCAGCGCCGTCACGTACAGGGCGAGGTTGCGTCGGCTGTGCAACCCGACCCGTGCGAAGGCGAATGCGGTGACCGCGCCCAGCGCTCCGGCCAGTCCCGCGAACGCGCCGAACTGCACGGCCCACTTCGTCGGGGTCAGGGTGAGCAGCAGCAGCCCGATGCCGGTGGTGCCGACGAGCCGCCAGACCGGTCCGTTCACCGCGCCCGGCACGCTGCCGCGGCGCAGCAGCACCGCGATGACGCCGAACAGGCAGAGCAGCAGCACCAGCACGGAGAAGCGGCGGGTCAGCGAGCCGTCGACGCTCTCCTCGACGGTCAGGTAGTAGTAGCGCAGGAACTCCTGGTACCAGGGAACCGTCGGCCCGACGACGTACTTGATGCGCACCGACTCGGCGACCGTCGCCAGCGTCTGGTCACGGAACACCACCACGAACAGCAGCGACGCGGCCGCCGCGAACGGGGCCAGCGCCGAGAGCAGCCCGTCGGCCGCACGGCGCACCGAGACGATGTGGGTGATGCCGCGGGCGCCGACCAGCAGCGGCGCGACGGCGACCAGACCCTGCGGGGCGAGCGTCACGCAGAACACCGCGACGACGATCGCGATCGCATACGGCGACAGACGCCGCGTCGCCAGCGACTTCTCCGTCAGCATCCACACTGCGACGACGCCGAAGGCGATGAGCGGTTCCGGCCGCAGCCCGTTGTTGAAGGGCAGCCATGCGGCCAGGAACACCGCGCCCGCGGTCAGGACGGTGACCCGGTTGTGCGCCAGGCGCCTGCCGAGCCGGGGCAGCACGCAGCGGCTGAGGATCAGCCAGGTGGCGATCGCGGCGGCGGTGGCGGGCAGCCGCAGCCACACGCTGGCCGTGCTGATCGACGCGAGGTGGGCGAGCACGTCCTGGTACCAGTCGAACGGCGCCTCGGACGCGCCGAAGTAGCGGTAGTAGTTCGTGAGGTAACCGGCCTCGTCGGACACCCGCGCGATGGTGGTGTTGTACCCGTCGTCGGACGACTGCGCGCCCACGATGTGCCAGATCAGCAGAGCGCCGATCACGGCGGCGTCGGTCAGCCACGTCCACAGCCCGCCGCGGCGACGCCTGCGCAGCTCACGGGGGATGCGCCGGCCCGCCGTGCGGTCGAGCACCGCCAGCGCCACGATCGAGGCGAGCACGCAGACGACGCCGAGCACCATCACGGCCAGCTTCAGCGCCGACGGCGTGGTGATGAACCGGGTGTCGACGTCGATGCGGGCGCTCAGGCCGGCATCGGGTCCGACCTGCAGGTCGGTGAACACCCCGGATACCTGCGGACGCTTGTCGGGGGGGAGTGTGCCGGTGGCGCCGGGGATACCGACGAAATCGGCGCCGACCGCGCCCACATTGGCCCAGATACGCAGCTCGGTGCAGGCACCGGAGTCGACGGCCTCCCGGGGCGCGACCGCGGCGACGGTGTCGCGGAACGCGACGTAGACGACGTCGGCGTTGGCGCGCACGAACAGCCCGTTGCGCCCCGCGTCGATGCCGCCGGCGGGGTTGGTGGACAGCACCACCCCGTCGTCACCGCGCAGGGCGCCGATCGCGCGGCACGGGATCGTGACGTCGAGGGCGCGCGGCGCACCGGAGACCAGCGGGGCGGTGATGTCGCTGACGAATCCGTCGGCACCGGCGGACTGGGGCCACACGATGGTGGCGGTCGTCTGCTTGACCGGGAGCAGCGGAGCCAGCCCGCACAGTACGAGCCCGGCCAGCCCCGCGATCACGGCGACGAGGCGGGCGGACGGTGCAGACACGAGGCTCGATGGTAGGCGACGTTCCTATGGCCGGAACTCCGGCGTGCCGCGCCGCGACCAAGCCGTTAACTCAACCGAAGTGGCGCCGGACTCCACAGGCCGCTGCGTTCGGCCTCGCCCAGATCGAGGCGCGCCGGTTCGGCGTTCGGATAGAACGGCGTCAGCTGCTGCAGCGCACCCCAGTCGCGGAACCAGTCGTACTTCAGGTACGTCGGCACCGTCGTCGCGCGCAGTAGCAGCTCGGTGATGCCGAGCGGGCCGCCGCCGAGGTAGTCCATGACGGGCGAGTTGGCCTCGGCACCGAACCGATCGGGCAGGATCCGCCACCGCGGGACCTCGGTGACGCCGTTCTGGTGGCCGTAGGGGCGCTGGCACGGGAACGCCAGGCCGACCAGCCAGTCCAGTAGCACCGGATCGGTGGAGCCGACGACGTCCTGCAGGGTGCGCAGCGCCGGGATCCGGGGCGGGGTGATCGCGATCCAGTGCTCAGGGCTCAGATCGTCGTCGGTGGCGACCAGTCGGATGCGGGTGGCGTCGGCCGGGATCGCCGACAGCGGCGCCCGCAGGTTGCGCCACGCGGGGGCGGCGCCGACGTCACCGAAGCCGAGGCTGCCGGCGGGCTGGCCGTCGGATCCGGCCCACTGGACGACGACCTCGCCGGGATCGAAGCGGCCCGCGGCGGCGACCACGAGCAGCGAGTCGGAGCGGTCTTGTTCGCTCCAGCCTTCGGGCAGCTGGTACCAGGCCGACCGGAGGAACGCCGGGCTCTGGGTGCCGGAGCGCCAGCTGCCCAGCACGGGGGTGCGGGCCGGGTCGAGGCCGTAGGGCAACCGGGCCCGCGAGCCGTTCACGCCGGCCGCGGTGGTGGTGCCGCCCTCGGTGCCCGCCTCGCTGCCGGTGACGACACCGCTCTCGTTGTCGGCGAAGTTGTCCGACCCGGGCTGCTCCATCACCGGGTCTGCGGACACGTCGGACGGAATACCGTTGGGGCTGAACCCTTCTGCGGCGGCGTCGCCGAGTGCCTCGCCGACCGGGATGCCTCCCGCGGGCAGCAGCAGGCCGTCGTTGACGTCCTGCTCGACGAGGACGTCCTCGGCCATGCCGCAGGTCTTGCCCGTGAGTGCCTGCAGGTTCGACCGGCCGACCGTCCACGCCGGGTACTGGCCCGCCACCGCCGCGGTGAGTGACACCACCTCGAACATGACGAGCGCCCAGGTGGCGATCGCCAGCGGCGACTGCGCGATTCGCTTCCACACCGGCGACGGTCCCGCCGGTGTCGGCTTGTCGCGTCCGGAGAAGTGGAACCACGCGGCGGCCAGCAGGGCGAGCAGCGACAGCCCGAGCAAAACCGTGGTGAAGCCGAACTTCCACTCGGGGAACGAATTCGCCCACGGGACACCGAAGTTGGAGACGTACCACCAGCCGTTGACCGTCGCGAAGGACAGCGCCGTCACGAACAGCACCGCGGCGGTGAACACCGATCGGTTGCGTGGCGAACGCATCGCGGCCGCGCCGATCGCGACAGCGGCCAGTGCGCCGAGCGACCCGGCCAGGCCGGCGAACACACCGAAATGGTGGGTCCACTTGGTGGGCGTGAACATCATCGCCAGGAACGAGATGACGGTGATGCCGATGATGCGCAGGCTGGGGCCCGTCGCGGTGCCGGGAATCCGGCCCTTGCGCAGTGTCATCGCCACGGCCACGGCCAGTGCGAGCAGCACCGTCAGCACGGCGAACCGGCGGGCCACCGAACCGTCGGGGCTGGTCGTGAAGAGGCGGGAGTACCGGATGTGTTCGTCGAACCAGGCCAGGCTCGGGCCGACAGCCGACTTGAAGCTGCTGGCCTGCAACTCGGAGGCCAGCGTCTGGTCGCGGAAGATCAGGAAGATCGTGACGGTGCCGGCCGCGGCGATCGGTGCCAGCAGCGCGAGGTAGCCGAACCGCGACGTATGGGCGGCCACAATCGTTCTCAGCGGGCCGACGGCGACGAGCAGCGCGCCGACGGCGGCGATGCCGGTGGGGCCGGAGAACAGGGTGAGCGCGCCGATGATCAGCGCGATGGCGACCGGCAGCAGCCGGCTGGTCGCGACGCCGCGCTCCACGGAGCACCAGGTGAGCAGGATGCCGAGCGCGATGATCGGTTCGGGGCGCAGGCCGTTGTTCAGCGGCAGCCAGAACGCCAGGAACAGGCCTGCGGCCGTCCAGGCGGCGGCGCGGCTGTGCTTGACCGACGTCCCGAGGCGGGGGATGACCTCGCGGCTGATGACCCACCAGCAGGCCAGCGCCATGAGCAGGGTCGGCAGCCGCATCCACGCGCTGGCGGTGCTGACGTGCGCCCACAGTGCGAGCAGGTCGTAGTACCACCCGAACGGCGCCTCGGGGGTGCCGAACCAGCGGTAGTAGTTCGCCATGTAGCCGGCCCGCTCGGACACCCGTGCCATGGTCAGGATGTAGCCGTCGTCGGCGGTGTTCGCCCCGACGAAGTGCCACCAGATCAGCACGACGGCGACGAGGCCGTCCAGAGGCGACAGGGACCACCAGCGCGGCGGCAGGAAGCGCTTGTGGCGTCGCCCGTCGGCGCGGTCGAGAACGTGCAGCGCGCCCAGGGACACGATCGTCATCGCGACACCCAGGATCATCGCGAGCAGCTTGAGAAGCGTGGGCGACGTGCTGTAGCGGGTGTCGATGGTCGCGGAGAACTCCAGGCCCGGCGGCGCGGGTCCCGACAGGTCGGTGAAGACGCCGACGATCTGCGGGCGGAAGTCGTATCCGCCGCGCTCGCCGCGCAGCGGTTCGGCCGCGGCGTCGGGGTCGGTCTGGTCACGGCGGGAGGATTCGTCGGTGAGCCCCACGAATTCGCCGGTCACCTTGTCGGCGTGCGCGGTGAAGCGCAGCTGCTCGCACTGCGGGCTGAGGACCTGATCCAGGGGCGCGCTGACCACCGGGGTGTTGCGGACGATGACGAGCAGGTCGTTGTTGACCCGCTCGATCAGCAGGCCGCGGTCGATGGCCTTGGGCGCCTGCTTGGGGACCGTCGACAGCAGCACGGTGCGGCCGGGCCGGTCGAGCCCCGCGGCGGCACTGCAGGGCACGGTGATCTCGAGGTCGGTGGCCACGTAGCCGATCAGCGGTGCGTTGACGCTCTGCAGCACGCCGTTCTGCGGCCAGTTGAGCTCTGCGGTGGTCTGGTTGACCGGCAGCAGCGGCGTGGCGACCGCCAGCAGGGTGCCGAGAAGCCCGGCAACGATCGCGATCAGGCGCGCGGTGCGGTGATTAGCACCTCTCCCCGGCTGGACCACGGGGCTAGATGGTAGATGGCTTGCGGATGGCCAGGACAAACGGCCCGACAGTGGACACGTCGAACCGCGGATCGTCGAACAGCGCGTCGTCGAGGGCCACGTGGTAGCGGCGCACGTTCGGCTGGTTCGGGTAGACGTCCTCGGCCAGGCGCAGGGTGTAGGTGTCGCCGGCGCCGCGACGCATCAGGAACACCGACGGCGGCTCCCACGGCATCGCGTCGAGCGCCTCGACGAACTCGTCTGCGCTGGTCAGCATCGTCCACCCTTCGATCGCGCCGGCGCGCTGGTCGAACTGGGCGAGCGGGTTCGCGTAGTGCGAGGTCAGACCCTGGAACCCGTAGTACGGGTAGTAGGACAGGAAGCTGTAGTCGGCGGTCAGGACGACGGTCTCGTTGCGGGGCCGGCCCGTCACCTCCTGGATGCGGGCGTCGACCTCCCGGTAGTACTGCTCGGCGCCGGGCGGGCGGCGGTCGGCGCGTTCGCCGTAGCCGTCGGTGTCGGTGTAGGCCACGACGATGTCGGGACGCAGTACGTCGGGGATGTCCTGGGCGAAGGTGACGGCCCCCAGCGCGCCGACGGCCGTGGCGACCGCGACGACACGGCGGGTGTTGGGCGCCTGGACGCGCGCGGCGACGGCGCGCGTGGCTTCGAGGAAGCCGAACGCGCCCGCGGCGGCGAGCAGGATCGTCAGGGTGGGTTGCAGCCGGAAGGACAGCAGCGTCGTCCCGAGGAGGGTCGTCAGCATGGACAGCAGCGACCAGGCGTAGACGGTCAGCACGCCGATGGCCAGTGCCGGCGCCGGACTCTCTTCGCGCAGGCGCTCATCGCCCGCCCTCCTGGAACTGCGCGCGCGGACCACGAGCCACACCGTGCCGAGAAGGCAGAGCGCACCGAGCAGTGTGAACTGCAGCATCGGGAAGGCCAGCTCGGCGCCGTCCTTCGGGAGATAGTGCTGAGCCGTGCCGGATTCGGCGGGGGTGCCGCGCACGGCAGCCAGCAGGTACGGCGCCCAGCCGATGAGCATGAGCGCACCGGAGATCAGGCCGATGACGACGAGGCGCAGTAGCGGATCCCAGTGTCGGCGGGCGATTGCGACCAGCACGCCCATGACGGTCAGCGTGAAGGCCGCGTAGGCCAGCAGCAGTGTGTAGAAGAGGCCGGTGATGCCGAGAAAGATGCCGACGCCGATGACGGCGGCCCAGCCCCCGCCGCGGGTGCGGCCGCGCAGACCCGACCAGGCGAGGACGAACACCGGCGGCAGCAGCACCGCCACGATGGCCGCGTACGGCTCGGCGGGGGAGTAGGCCAGCGCGGCCGCAGCGGTGGCCGTCGACACCACCAGGGCGTACTCGAAGCGAATCATGGCCGCCCACAACACGAGTGCGAGCACGATCGCGATCGTGATGGAGATGACCGACCAGGGTTTGAACATCTCCCAGGCGGGGGTCCCGGTCAGCGCGGCCAGGCGGCCGCCGATCCAGAACCAGCCCGGCGGGTAGAACGGCGGCAGCCCGATGTAGGTCATGTCGTGCAGGCCGGGCTGGTCGGCGAACCGCGTCATGTACTCGGTGCGGAACTGCTGGTCGACGGAGATGCCGAAGAGGTAGAGCTTGGTGGCGCCCAACGGCATCGCGAGGGTGACGACGGAGAACGCGGCCAGGAAGACCGTGGACGTCAGCCAGGCCAGATGGGCGCGGCCACGACGGTAGATCCATCCCCCGGCGAGCAGGCCGAGCAGGCAGACCACCTGTCCGACGGTGGTTAGGGCGTGCAGCTGGTTCGACGAGTTGTAGGCCGGCCATTCGACCCGGGCGATGGCGGCCAGGGACACGACGGCGATCGCAGCCGCGATCACCGCGGCGACCACCATCTGGCTCGCCGTGGCCAGGACGCGTGTACCCACCGTCAGATGGGCAGCTTGCGGAAGACGGGCCGCGGGATATGGCGCAGCACCATCATCACGAACCGGAAGGGGCCCGGCGCCCAGATCAGGTCCTTGCCCTTGTTCGAGGCGGTGACGGCGAGTTCGGCGACGTCTTCCTTGTCGACGGTGAACGGTGCCTCTTTGGCTCCGGTGGCCTTCCAGTGCTCGATCGTCGTGGTGGTGCGCACCTGGCCGGGCCTGATGACCAGTACGCGAACACCGAACTCGCGCAACGCTTCTCCGAGGCCGAGGTAGAAACCGTCGAGCCCGGCCTTGGTGGAGCCGTAGACGAAGTTCGACCGGCGTACGCGTTCACCGGCGGCCGAGCTCATCGCGATGATGCGCCCGGAGCCCTGTGTGCGCATCTTCTCACCGAGCAGGACGCCGACGGAAACGGCTGCGGTGTAGTTGATTCCGGCGATCTGCACGGCCTTGCGCTGGTTCTGCCAGAGTTCTTCGGCGTCACCGAGGAGGCCGAAGGCGACGATGGCCACGTCGACGTCCCCGCCGGCGAACGCGGCGTCGATGACGGCCGGATGGTTGTCGGTGTCGAGGGCGTCGAAGTCGACCCAGTCGACGGACTTCGCGCCTGCGGCCCGCATCTGCTCGATGGCTGTTTCCTTGCGGGGGTGCCCGGGCAGATCGGCGAGGATGACGCGGGCTTGCGCATTGCGCAGGTAGCGCTGGCAGATCGCGAGCCCGATCTCGGACGTACCGCCGAGGAGCAGGATCGTCTGGGGGTTGCCGGTGGCATCGAAAACCATCTAGAGAAGCTCCAAGCGTCGGGCCATGTCCGAGACGAACACGCCGTCGGGGTCGACTTTGCGGCGCGCGGCGATCCATTCGTCGATCCGCGGATACATGGCGTGGAAGGTTTCGGCGGTGGTGCGGGAGTCCTTGGCGGTGTAGAGACGTCCGCCGAACTCCAGGACTCGTTTGTCGAGCCCGTTGAGGAATTCGTTGAGGCCCGGGGTGATCGGGAAGTCGACGCAGACGTTCCAGCCGGGAATCGGAAAGCTCAGCGGCGCTTCGTTTCCCGGGCCGAACAGCTTGAAGACGTTCAGGAAGGAGTAGTAGCCGGAGCGCTGGATGTCGACGATGATGGCTTTGAATTCGTCGACGGCGGTGGTCGGCACGACGAACTGGTATTGGCCGAATCCCGCTGAGCCGTAGGCCCGGTTCCACTCACCGAACATGTCGAGTGGGTGGTAGAACTGCGTCAGGTTCTGGACCTTGCCGCGGTAGGTGCCCGACTTGCGGTACCAGAGTTCGCCGATCGGGCCGAAGGTGTACTTGTTGGCCAGCCCGTTGGGGAACACATCCGGGAACGTCAGCAGCTGCGGCGCATCGAATTTCAGCGGGTTCTTCTGCAGTTTCTTGGGCAGCTGGTCCAGCGTGGCCAGTGAGCCGCGGGAGATGGCGGCGCGGCCCAGCTTCGGAGGTGCGCTGATCGCGTCGAACCAGGCGCTGGAGTACGTGTAGTTGTCCTCGGTGCCGTCGCTGTGGAAGGCGATGGTCTCGTCGAGGGTCTGGGTGACGTCGCCGTCGGCGATGAAGTACGCGGTCTCGGTGGGCGTCATCCGGATGGTCGCGCGCAGGATGATGCCGGTCAGCCCGTTGCCGCCCACGGTGGCCCAGAACAGGGCCGTGTCCTCCGCGGAGCCGCCGGACGGGGTGAGCGTGCGGACCTCACCGCTGGCCAGCAGGAGGTCCATCGAGTGCACGTGGTTGCCGAAGCTGCCGGCGCTGTGGTGGTTCTTGCCGTGGATGTCGCAGGCGATGGCGCCGCCGATGGTGACCTGGCGGGTGCCGGGCAGGACCGGAACCCAGAGGCCCAGGGGGAGCGCGGCGCGCATCAACTGGTCGAGGTTCACGCCGCCGTCGACGTCGACGAGTGCGGTGTCCGCCTGGATCGAATGAATGCGGTTGAGCGCGTTCATGTCGATGACGAGACCGCCGCCGTTTTGGGCGTTGTCACCGTAGGAGCGGCCCTGACCTCGTGCGATGACGCCTCTACCGGACCCGCCGGGGGCGTCGGCGACGCGGGCGACGGCCTTGGCGATCACCTCGGGATCCGGCGTCGACAGCACCTGCGCGACGGATGGGGCGGTGCGGCCCCAGCCTGTCAGCCGCTTGGCGGTGGTCGAAAACTCGGTGCTCAACATCGTCACAGAGGGTACCGCGCGCGGGTCGCCGGTCACCGCAGCCGGAAGATGACCGCGCGCTGCACGATGAAGTTGATGACGGTCGCGGTGCCCTGCGCGATCACGAACGCAACGGGTACGCGCCAGGGCTGGTTCTCGAACTGCATGTAGAAGAGGTAGTTGATGCCGACCTGGACGGCGTACGTGACCGCGTAGAGCGCGCAGACCGCGATGAACCTGGCCCTGCTGGGCGGGGCCTGGAAGGTCCAGCGCCGGTTGATCAGGTACGCGGTCGTGGTGCCGGCGATGAAGCTGAGCGTCTTGCTGATGTTGACGTGTAGGCCCGCTGCCAGCAGAGCGACATACAGACCGAAGTCGACGATCGCGGACAGCCCGCCCGTGACGACGAAACGCAAAACCTGCGTCGTCAGGCTCAGCTGCGGTGACATCGGAGGCTCGGCCACCCGGGCAGCTTACGGGGTCGGCCCGCCGGCCCACGCTGTCAGAACGGCGGTAGGTCATTGCCGTAGCCGGATGGGGATTGCTCGCCGGGCGACATGCTCTCTGCGCGTTGGTTGGCGGTGTGTCGGCGTTGGGTGGTGATGTAGCGGGTGCGGTTGTGGGCGCGGGTGTGTCGGCGTCGGGGCATCATGGCGCCGCGCTGTGGGGTGGTGGGCGCCGTTGGTGGGTCGCTGGTCCAGAGGGTGGCGGTGGGTAGGCAGAGGGTGGGGAAGAGCAGTCGGCTGCCGGGGTGGGTGGTGTAGGTGTGGCCGGTGGGGGAGGTCCATTCGATGGTGCCGTCGGGGTGTTGGCGGTCGCGCCAGCCGGTGGGTCCGGTCCAGAAGGTTTTGAGTAGGTGGTGGAACCGGCAGAGGATTTTGAGGTTGGAGGCGTGGGTGGGGCCGATCGGGTAGGGGATGGTGTGGTCGATGTCGGCGTGGGTGGCGGGGGTGTCGCAGCCGGGGAAGCGGCAGGTCAGGTCGCGGCAGCGGATGAAGTCGGCCAGTGCGCGCGAGGGGGTGTAGCGGGGTTCGGGTCCGGCGTGGCCGGGGTGGAGGAGTTCACGCACGGTGGTGCGGGCGCCGTGGAGCATGTCGGTCAGTAGTGGGCCGGGCATGAACCCGGCGCCGAAGATGTAGCCCGGCCGACTCTGCGGCGTCGCCCCCTGGTCCGATGCCGACCGGTCGGGGTTGGCATCGGCGGGCGGTAATGCGGCTGCGGCGGAGCTGCCGGGCTCAGCAGCGGCGGCGGTCTCCCCCGCGGTCGAGCCGGCAGGGGTGGCCGTGTCGCCGATTGGGTTGGGGGCTGCGGGCTCTCCTACGGCAGTCTCAACAAGCTCGGCACCGGCTCCCACACCAGCGTCTCCCACAGCCGCGGCAATGCCTGTGGTGGTGTGGTCGGTGAGGGTGTAGATCGTGATGTCGCGCAGGGGGCGGGGGTTGGTGGTGGCGTGGCAGTCGGGGGTGTCGCAGTGACAGGCCAAGGTGGTGATCCCGGCCAGCAGGGCTGCCAGGGCATCGTTGCGGCGCTCGGCGACACTGCGAAGCCGAGCTTGTCAAGATTTCTGTGTATGAGCAGCGGTTGATTAGTAGATGTAGGGCTCTAGTCGGTCTGGATAGTTGAGTACGAGGGCTGCCAGTGCG
>NZ_JACHVU010000014.1:52855-145405 GCF_014190915.1 Mycolicibacterium iranicum | reverse complement strand
GAGATTGGTGAGCGTTCCTAGACAGCTCGCACTCCACTCGGAGGTCTTCGTCTTGTCACCTCACCACGCCGTCACCAACGTCCGTGGTCAGTACAACTAGCCGAACTCCAGCCACCAGTTGTGCAGGTCCTCCAGGTTGGGCCCCTGGGCGTCGGCGAGCAGAAGGTTCTCGTCCTTGGTCCAGACGACGTCGGGGTTCTCGTTGTAGGTTCCGCAGGCGATCTGGCCCGCGATCTGGTCGGGGGTCTCGGTGTAGTGCCACGTGGTCGGCGACTCGAGACCGCTGTTGGGGCACTGCAGCAGTTCGGAGTTCACCTCGATCGCCTCCTGGAACGCCGCATTCAGCGTCGCCTTGTCGCCGAACAGCGAGTACCGGGTGAACGCCGGTCCGCCGGGCTTGGTGTTCTGCTCGCAGTCGACGGTGGCCAGGGCCCCGGCCGCGGGTGGGTCGGCCGGTCGGCAGTTCGCGCTGTCGTGCCCCGGCGCCAACAGGGCCATCAACTGCTCGTCGGAGGACTCGGTCTGCGGCGGCGGCGTCGTCGTGGTGCGTGAGCGCCGCGTCGTCTCGCGGGACGGCGACGTGGTCGCCGACGACGTGCCGGAGGCGGAGGGTCGGGACGCGGAGTCGTCGGAGCGCGTCACCAGCCAGACCCCGACGGCGCCGAGCACCAGGACGATCGCCGCCGCGCCCCCCAGAAGCGCGATCACCGTCCCCTTCGAACTGCCGCCGGACGACGGCGGCGGGGCCCACCCCGGTGGCGGCGCAACGGGCGGAGGGGGCGGGGCGTAGTACCCGGAGCCCTGCCCGGGTGGCGGCGGGGCCGACGCGTACGCCGGTGGCGGACCCGGCGGTGGGGGCGGGGGCGGCAGGGGCGCCATCATCGTCGCGGCCTGGCTGCGCTGCAGGATCGAGGCGGCCTGGTCCTGCTCGGCGCGCGTGAGCGCGTCGGTGGCCGCCGAGGCCAACTCCCCGGCCGAGCCGTAGCGGTCCTCGGCGCGCTTGGCCATGCCGCGGGCGACCACCTCGTCGAGGCCGGGCGGGATGCCCTGGCGCAGCTCGCTGGGCCGCGGGGCAGGCTGGTTGAGGTGGGCGGTGATCACCACGCTCACGCTGTCGCCCTGGAAAGGCTGTGCGCCGGTGAGGCATTCGTGCAGCACGCAGGCGAGCGCATACACGTCGGCGCGGTGTGTCACCTCCCCGGCGGTGAACCGCTCGGGGGCCATGTAGGCGTAGGTGCCGACCGCGGTTCCCAGTTCGGTCAGAGCCTGGTCGGTGGCCGCGTTCGCGATGCCGAAGTCGACGAGATAGGCAAAATCGTCGCGGGTGAGCAGGATGTTCTCGGGTTTGACGTCGCGGTGCATGATGCCCGCGCGGTGCGCGGCGTCCAGCGCTGCGGCGATCTGCCGGACGATCGCCACCGCGCGGGCCGGCGCCATGGGTCCCTGCTCTTTGAGCAGTGCGCGCAGATCTCTGCCGTCGATCAGCCGCATGTCGACGAACAGCAGCCCGTCGATCTCCCCGTAGTCGTGGATCGGGACGACGTGAGGTTCCTGCAGACGGCCGGCCGCGTGCGCCTCGCGCTGCAACCGGGTGCGGAACACCGGATCGTGGGACACGCCCTCGGGCAACAGCTTCAGGGCCACGACGCGGTCCTTGACCGTGTCGTGCGCCTCGTACACCTCGCCCATGCCGCCCTTGCCGAGCAGCCGCTGCAGCCGGTACGGCCCGATCTGGGAGCCGACGCGGGAACCCTGCTGGGGATCGGTCATCGTGGCTCCTCGGGGGTCGGTGGTGCGTCCGGCGAACACACCCTAATGCGGCAGGCGGTGCCGCACAGCCGCAACCGGCGGGCCGGAACCCAGTCGGGGGCATTCGCGTCCGAACGTGCCGCCTCCTGGTGTAGATGTGAGTAGAACGTGTTCTAGTTCGGGGGCTCCTGAGAGGAGACGACATGGCACTGCGCGTCGTGCAGTGGGCGACCGGCGGAGTCGGCGTGGCCGCGATCCGGGGCGTGCTGGAGCACCCCGAGCTCGAACTGGTCGGCTGCTGGGTGCATTCGGAGGCTAAGGCCGGACGGGACGCCGGGGAGATCGCCGGCGTCGACCCCGTCGGCGTCGTGGCCACCACCAGCGCCGAGGAGATCCTGGCACTCGATGCCGACGCGGTCATCTACACACCGCTGATCGCCGACACCGACGAAGTCGTGGCGCTGCTGCGCTCAGGGAAGAACGTGGTAACCCCGGTCGGCTGGCTGTATCCCAGCCAGCGCAGCGGCGCGCCGTTGCGCGACGCCGCACTCGCGGGCAACGCCACGCTGCACGGCACCGGCATCGCCCCGGGCGGGATCAGTGAGAAGTTCCCGCTGATGCTCTCGGCGATGTCCACCGGCGTCACGTTCGTACGCGCCGAGGAGTTCTCCGATCTGCGCACCTACGAGGCGCCCGACGTGCTGCGCCACGTGATGGGGTTCGGCGAGACGCCGGACAAGGCGCTGACCGGACCGATGCAGAAGATGCTCGATTCCGGCTTCATCCAGGCGGTACGGATGTGCGTCGACCAGCTCGGTTTCGCGGCCGACCCGAAAGTGCGTGCCTCACAGGAGATCGCCGTCGCCACCGCGCCCATCGATTCGCCGATGGGCGCGATCGAGCCGGGCCAGGTCGCCGGCCGGAAGTTCCACTGGGAGGCGCTGGTCGACGACGAGCCCGTCGTCCGGGTCACCGTGAACTGGCTGATGGGTGAGGACAACCTGGACCCGCCGTGGTCGTTCGGACCCGAAGGTCAGCGCTACGAGATGGAGGTCCGGGGCAATCCCGACTTCACGGTGTCGGTCAAGGGCTTTCAGTCCGATGTCGGCGGTGAGGGTCCCGAGTACGGGGTCGTCGGCACCGCGGCGCACTGCGTGAACTCCGTGCCGGCGGTGTGCGCGGCCGAGCCGGGCATCGCCACCTATCTCGACCTGCCGCTGATCAGCGGGAAGGCCGCCCCGGGCAAGGCGCGCACCGGGAGCTGACGCGGCTAGCATCGAGGTCGCGGTCGAGGACGCGGTGGCGGTCGAGGACGAGGACGAGGTTGCCCGCACGTCGGTCGACCACATCGACGGTCAGTGGGCTGACCGCGCCGGGCCGCGCCCGGTAGCCGGCCGAAGGCGACGGGAAAGGTGGACGACGTGCGCGCTCTGGTGCTCGCAGGCGGAGGACTCGCCGGAATAGCCTGGGAGACAGGCGTTCTGCTCGGTATCTGTGACGAGAATCCGGAGGCCGGGCGCCATCTTCTGAGCGCCGATGTCCTGCTGGGCACGTCGGCGGGTTCGGCGGTCGCGGCGCAGATCGCCGGCGGCGCGGACCTCGACGACCTGTTCGCGCGGCAACTCTCCGATGAACACGGCGCCCACGAGATCCATCCCGGCGTGTCGATCGAATCGATCAGCGAGCTGTTCTTGAGCTCCATGGCCACGCCGGGTGCGACCAGAGAGCAGAAGCTGCAGAAGATCGGCGCCGTCGCCGCCGGCACCGACACCGTGCCCGAAGCCGTCCGCCGCGCCGTGATCGAGCACCGCCTGCCGTCCCACGAGTGGCCGCAGCGTTCCCTGCGCATCACCGCGATCGACAGCGCCACAGGCGAACTCGTCGTCTTCGACGCCTCGTCGGGGGTCGCCCTCGTCGATGCTGTGGCGGCGAGCTGTGCGGTGCCGGGGGTGTGGCCGCTGGTGTCCATCGGGGAGCGCCGGTTCATGGACGGCGGCGTGGGCAGCACGGTCAACATGTCCGCGGTACAGGACTGCGCGGCCGCGGTGGCGCTGGTGCCGTCGCCGGCGAACAGCCCGTCGCCGTGGGGCAGCGGCACGGTGGCAGAGATCGACGCCTTCCCCGGGGAGACACTCGCGGTGTTCGCCGACGAGGACGCGCTGGCCGCCTTCGGTCCCAACCCGCTCGACCCCGCGTGCCGCCCACCCGCCGCGCAGGCCGGACGCGCGCAGGGCCGCCGCGAGGCGCCGCGGGTGGCCGAGTTCCTGTCACGCCTCTGAGGTCTTGCCCTCCAGCGAGTCCAGGGCGACGCTCGCCAGCTCCTGCCCGATGTCGATGACCTCGTTGGCGCGGTGGAAATCGAGGCTGCGGCACACGGTGCGGGGAACCTCGATCAGCAGATCGGGCGGGTAGGCGGCCAGCGTGTGGCGGGCCAGGGCGGACTGGGCGATGTCGATCACGCGGTTCATCACCTCGAAACCACCGAGCTTGGGAATCTCGGGGACGCTCGGTTCACGCAGTTCCTCCAGCGGTTCCAGCGGCTCGTCGTCGGCGGCCACGAAGCGTCCCAGGACCGCACGACCGGTCGGGGTCTCCAGCAGCGACCGTGCGGCCTTGGTGTCGAGCAGCGAGGAGCTGCTGCGCCACATCCGGGTCAACCAGTCCGACGTGGGTTGCCGAGCATCCCGCATCCGGTGGCCCACGTCGGGATCCTCACCCGAGAGGCTCACCGCGATGGTCACGTCGGCGGGCGCCGCCGCGATCGGGGCCATCGGCAGGGGATCGAGGATGCCGCCGTCGGCCAGCAACCGGCCGTCCAGGATGTGCGGCGTGATCACGCCGGGGATCGCGATCGAGGCGCGGATCGCGTCGTCGACCGGGCCGCGCTGCATCCACACCGACTTCCCGGTGATCAGATCGGTCGCCACCGAGGTGTACTGCATGGGGAGTTCTTCGATGGTGACATCGCCGAGGATCTCGCGGACGGCGTCGAGGATCTTCTCGGCGCGCAGCACCCCCGCCGAGGTCATGGACGGATCGAGCAGCCGCAGAACAGCCCGCTGGGTCAGAGAGCTCGCCCACAGCGTGTATTCGTCGAGCTTGCCCGCCGCCTCCAGCCCGCCGACCAGAGCTCCCATCGACGAGCCCGCGATACCGACCACCTCGTGGCCCCGCTCGCGCAGTTCGTTGAGGACGCCGATGTGGGCGTAGCCGCGCGCGCCGCCGCTGCCCAGAGCCAGTGCGACCCGCATGGGTTCATTCTGGCGTGTGGGACCCGGGCAGGTACGCCAACCCCTGCGCGACGTGGCCGAGCGCTACCCGCACAGCGCGTCGGCGGCCGCCTCGACGGCGACGATGACCGCGGACTGTTGCCCGGGAGACAGGTCGGACCACCGCTTGTCGAAGGTCCCCGGTCCCACCGACTGCGCGGACTGCACCGTCTTCAGGTACGGCTCGATCTGCGACTTCGGGTCACCGCCCTGCTGGTCCATCCAGGTCTTGGCGGCCCGGCAGGCCTGGAAGTAATCGTCCTCGGTGGACTCCGCGGGCGCCCCGACCGCTGTCGTCACGCCGCCCGGGGAGACCCCGACCTCGCCGGGGGGAACGGGCGACGGCGCCGCCGCGGGTGTCGAGGACGTCGTCGGGGCGTCGGAGGTGGACGTCGCGGGAGGGGCGTCGTCGCCGGAGGAACACCCGGTCGCGATCACGGTCACCGCGGCGACGCCGGCGGCGCCGAGGAAAAGCCTGCGCATCCTGCCAATGTAGGCACGTCCGGATCGTGACTTCCGACGGGCTCGACAAGCCGCTCTCACCCGGCCCTCACACCGTCTGCTCGGAGGTGCCCGGGTCCGGGATCGCCGAACCGAGCGACGGCTGGGCGGAGACCCACCGCGACGACCAAGATGCGGCCACCTGCCCCGCGACATGGGCTTTTCCAGATTCACCGTGAGGTTAATTGCCGAGGCTGGCAGACCCCGCGACGGCGTGGAACACTGGCCTGCGTGACCGATGTGACGCGCACCCAGGAGTGTTGTCAGGCCTGACGCCTGCCCCCTGACCGTCTCATCCGTCATTCCCCTGGAGTCCTCATGGCCCTGGCCCCTACCCGCCTGCGTTCCGCCGACCTGCTGCACGTCACCGACCGTTTCGCCGACGACGTCCTCGGCGGCGACTACGACCACCTCCTACCGGTCGGTGGACCGCCCACCGACGAGCGCTGGTTCACCCGGCTGCACGGCAACGACGATCTCGACGTCTGGCTGATCAGCTGGGTGCCCGACCGTTCCACCGAACTGCACGACCACGGCGACTCGCTCGGTGCGCTGACCGTCGTGTCCGGTGCGCTGCAGGAAACCCGCTGGGACGGAACCGGATTGCGCCATCGCCGGCTGGTCGCCGGCGACCAGGCGGCGTTCCCGCTGGGATGGGTGCACGACGTCGTCTGGGCGCGGGAGTCCGTGACGGCCGGTGGCGTGTCGGCGCCCGCGCCCACCCTGAGCGTGCACGCGTATTCGCCACCGCTCACCACGATGTCCTACTACGCAGTCACCGACCGGAATACACTGCACCGCAACCGTACCGAGCTGACCGACAAACCGGAGGGGGACTGATGCCGAGCCGAATCGACGCCGTGCTGGCCGACGCCCGCGCGAAGCTGACCCGGCTCTCCGCGGAGGACGTTCCCGCGGCGCTCGAGCGGGGGGCGATCCTCGTCGACATCCGGCCCGCCGCGCAGCGCGCGGCCGAGGGAGAGGTCCCCGCCGCGCTCGTCATCGAACGCAACGTCCTGGAATGGCGCTGTGATCCGACGAGTGACGCCCGCATCGCCGAGGCCGTGGACGACGACGTCGAGTGGGTCGTGCTGTGCTCCGAGGGCTACACCTCGAGTCTGGCGGCCGCGTCGCTGAAAGACCTCGGGCTGCATCGCTCCACCGACGTCATTGGCGGCTATCACGCACTGAAAAGCGTTCTGGTCTAGGAGTTCTCGTCGCTGCGCAACATCCCGCGCAGCTTCTCCGTCTTGGCCGGTGTCCATCCCGGCGGTGACAGGATCGACGCCCAGGCGTCGGCGACGTTGCGCACGTAGACGTGTCCGTGCCCGTCGGGGACGTTGACCGCCACAGCCATATCGGCCGACACCTGCAGGAACGTGACCACCGGGATCCACTCCATGTTCGGCGACACGTCGTATCCACGCGTCTCCCGCAGCCAATCCGGTTTGGCGAACAGGAGATCCGGGCTCCACCACGCGATCGGATCCGAGGCGTGCTGCAGATACACCACGCGCGGCTGTGACCAGGGATCAGCCGGACGCTGCAGATCCTGCGGCTCGGCGACGAACCGGGCGTTGGCGCCCCTGTCGTAGATCGGCAGCCACTCCGGCGATCCGGGATCGCGGTTGCGCGTGAGGTCCGTCCAGATCGTGTTGTTGAAGGTGGGCCCGCTGAACAGCGCGCCGTCGGTGCGGGCGATCAGGTTGTTCAGCGCCAGGAACGGCGCCTCGCCGCCGAAGGAACCGAGGCTCTCGCCGAAGACCACCAGCTTCGGCCGTTGCGCCTCGGGCATCTCGCGCACCAGCTCGTCGATCGCCTCGAACAGCGCCTGCCCGGCCTGGCGGGCGTTCTCGTTGTCGACGAGGAACGACAACCAGCTGGGCAGGAACGAGTACTGCATCGACACCACCGCGGTGTCGCCGTTGTACATGTACTCCAGCGCCGAGGCTTCCGCCTCGTTGATCCAGCCGGTGCCCGTGGTCGTCGCGACCGCCACCACGGCACGGTTCAGGCCGCCGGTGCGCTGCAGCTCCCGGGCGGCCAGCGCCGCGGTCGCCTTGATGCCGTCGGCGGAGTTCAGGCCGGCATAGGCGCGGATGGGCTCGATCGCCGGGGCCCCGTTGAACTCGGTGAGCTCTTCGACCGTCGGGCCGCCGGAGATGAAGATCCGGCCCTGGTGGCCCAGCGACTCCCAGGTGACCAGCGACCCCGGCCCCCCGGACCGCAGGACGGACTCCGGCGCGGCGTTGTCCGGGTCGGTCTCGTCGTTGACCGCGGCGAACGTCTTGTTGATGGTGCTCATCGCGAACCGCACCACCACGCCGTTGAGCAGTGCGACGGTCAACGCCAGGAGCAGGGCCACCACGACGACGGCGGCCACCCGGGGCGGTGCCACGCGGTCCACCTGCCGCACCAGGAAGCGGACCAACCGTCCGACGAGCTGCCCGATCTCGACGAGCACCCACAGCGTCACCAGCGAGATCACCGCCGCCAGCGGGTGATCCCAGAAACCCAGGCGGGGCACACCCATCAGGTCGCGGACGTCGTCCTGCCAGTGGTGGAACCAGATGATCATCAGGACCATGCCGACCAGCCCCACCGCGACGAGCCCCGGCCACGCCCAGCGCGGCGCCGGCGGGCTGGTGTCCCGCGAGCGCATGAACCGCACCAGCCACACCGCGAACACGCCGATCGCGTAGCCGATCGCGGCGGCGCCACCGCTGACGAGCCCCTGGAACAGCGGGCCGCGCGGCAACAGCGACGGCGTCAGTGACAGGAACAGGAAGACCAGACCGGCCGCGGTGCCGGTGAAGGTGTACCGACGAACCCACCAGTTGCGGCGCGGGACGGCCTCGCGCGGAGGCGCAGGCGTCTCTTCGATCGCCTCGGCGGGGGCTTCACCGGTGGTCACGCACGAACTTTAGCGATGTGTGAAGTTCGGCGAACGCTTCTCGGTGAACGCGTTCATGCCCTCGGTCTGATCGTCGGTGGCGAACGCCGAGTGGAAGAGCCGGCGTTCGTAGAGCAGGCCTTCCGACAGCGTCGTCTCGAAGGCCCTGTCCACGGCCTCCTTGGCCATCCGCGATGCCGACAGCGACATCCCCGCGATGGTCGCGGCGACGGACTTGGCTTCCTCCAGCAGCGTGTCGGCGGGGACGACGCGGGAGACCAGGCCCGCGCGTTCTGCTTCCTCGGCGCCCATGGTGCGCCCGGTCAGGATGAGGTCCATCGCCTTGGCCTTGCCGATCGCGCGGGTCAGCCGCTGCGAGCCGCCCATGCCGGGCAGCACGCCGAGCTTGATCTCGGGCTGGCCGAACTTGGCGGTGTCGGCGGCGATCAGGATGTCGCACATCATCGCGAGCTCGCAGCCCCCGCCGAGGGCGTATCCCGCGACGGCGGCGATGGTGGGAGTGCGGGTGGCCGCGAACTTCCCCCACCCCGCGAAGAAGTCCGAGGCGAATACCTCGGCGAACGACAGGGATGCCATCTCCTTGATGTCGGCCCCGGCGGCGAACGCCGTCTCGTTACCCGTGAGCACGATGGCGCCGACTTCCGGATCGGCGTCGAGTTCGGCTGCAGCCCTGGTGACTTCGTCCATCACCTGGCTGTTGAGCGCATTGAGTGCCTTCGGCCGGTTCAGCGTGATCGTCGCGACGCGGCCGTCGCGGTCGACCAGGATCGTCTCGTAGCTCATGGTTACTCCTCGTCGAATTGCAGGTCGGGATCGGCCGAGACGAAGTACGCCTCGACGTCTGCCGGGGTCACCGCGGCCAGCGAGTCGGGTGACCACCGGGGGTTCTTGTCCTTGTCGATGAGCAACGCGCGGATGCCCTCGACCAGATCGTGGGAACGCAGGGCCGCGCAGGACGTCCGAAACTCCAGGCGCAGCACGTCTTCCAGTGTGGGCAGTTCCGCCGCCCGGCGGACCGCTTCCAGCGCAACCGAGGCCGCGATCGGTGAACGCGACGCGATCAGGTCCGCCGCGTCGCCGGCGTCACCGCCGTGCTCGCGCAGCGCCGCCACGATGTCGGCGACTGTGGCGCGGTCGTAGCAGCGGTCGATCCAGTCGCGCTGGGCGACCAGCGCGCTCGGCGGTGGCTCCTGGGCATGGGCGGCCAGGGCGGCGTCGACACCGTCGGCGGCCACGGCATCGGTGAACGCCGCGATGCTGTCCTGCGGCACGAAGTGGTCGGCGAAGCCCATGGCGATCGCGTCGGCCCCGGAGAACGGCGCCCCGGTCAGGGCGGCGTGCACACCGAGCAGACCCGGGGTTCGCGCCAGGAGGTACGTGCCGCCCACGTCGGGGATGAAGCCGATGCCGACCTCGGGCATCGCCATCTTGGTGGTGTCGGTGACGACCCGAACACTGCCGTGCGCGCTGACCCCGACGCCGCCGCCCATCGTGATGCCGTTCATCACCGCGACATACGGTTTCGGGTAGCGGCCGATGAAGGCGTTGAGCACGTATTCGTCGTGCCAGAACTGTCGCGTCTCAGACCCGCCGGCTCGGGCGTCGTGGTAGATCGCGACGACGTCGCCGCCCGCGCACAACCCGCGATCGCCCGCACCGGTGAGCAGGACGGCGTCCACCGCGTCGTCGTGCTCCCAGGCCTTCAGGGTGCGTGCGAGGGCGCCGACCATCTGATGGGTGAGGGAGTTGATGGCCTTGGGCCGGTTCAGCGTGATGTGCCCGATGCCCCCGCTGACGGTTACTAGGACATCCTCGTTTTCGTCCACGGAATGCAATCTAGATCGTCTCCCGGGTGAAGGGCTGCCCGGGTAAGGTTTCCTGTGAAGGGCCTGGGAGGTGACAGCCGCGACACGGCGGGAACCGGCCGGGAAGCTCGAACGTTGACCGTGTGATCGTCACAGGTCGTAACCACTTGAGACACGAGAACAGGAAGGAACCGACGGTGCGCGAAAGCAGCAACCCGGTATTCCGCTCACTGCCGAAAGAGCAGCAGGGCGGCTATGCGCAATTCGGTACCGGAGCCGCCGGCTACGGTGCACAAGCGGTCCACGCGGATCCGTACGTCGCGCAGCAGTATCCGGATCAGCAGCAGCGCGGGGTCTCCCGCGCGCTGACCATCGACGACGTCGTGATGAAGACCGGCATGACGCTGGCCGTCCTGACGGCCGTCGCGGCGGTCTCCTACGTCCTGACGGCGGGCAATCCGTCGCTGGCCATGCCGTTCACGCTGATCGGCGGGCTCGGCGGCTTCGCGCTCGTGATGATCGCGACGTTCGGCCGCAAGCAGGACAACCCGGGCATCGTGCTGACCTACGCGGCGCTGGAAGGCCTGTTCCTCGGCGCGGTGTCGTTCGTGATCGCCAACATCGCCTCGGTCGGCGGCGTGGGCATGATCGCCCAGGCCATCGTCGGCACGCTCGGCGTGTTCTTCGGCATGCTCGTGGTCTACAAGACCGGCGCCATCCGCGTCACCCCGAAGTTCACCCGCATGATCGTCGCCGGCCTGTTCGGCGTCGTCGCGCTCATGCTGCTCAACCTGGTGCTGAGCCTCTTCGGTGTCGGCGGCGGAGCGGGCCTCGGCCTGCGTGACGGTGGCGCCATCGCCATCGGCTTCTCGCTGCTGTGCATCGCGCTGGCCGCGTTCAGCTTCCTGATCGACTTCGACGCCGCCGACCAGATGGTTCGCGCCGGCGCTCCGGAGAAGGCCGCCTGGGGCATCGCGCTCGGCCTGACCGTCACCCTGGTCTGGCTGTACCTCGAGATCCTGCGCCTGCTGAGCTACTTCAACAACGACTAGCAGTACCGCCAGAGAAAGGGCGTCCGTTCGTACGGGCGCCCTTTTTCGCGTCTGGCGGGTGGTCGCGACGCCGCGAGAGTGCGCTCAGCGCAGGGATTCGGCGGGATTCGCGATCTGAGCGCACTGTCGCGGAGTTGTCCACAGGGCGCAGACGCAGGGGTGCGCAGCACACAGGGGACCGGCGAGTCTCGATTCCATGCAGGTGCCGTTCCTCGGAAGCGAAGCGGTCTCGGCCGGGGTCGTCGCCAAGCACCGGCTGCGCACCGGGTTCGTGGCCCTGCACCCCGACGTGTACACCCGCCCCGGCGCCGAGCTGAGCCTGCAGCACCGGGCCACCGCCGCGTGGCTGTGGTCCCGGCGCGGCGGCGTCCTGGCCGGCCTGACCGCCGCGGCACTGCACGGGGCGCGATACGTCGAGGATTCGCACCCGATCGAACTGGTCTGGCCGAACGGCCGCCCGCCGCAGGGCATCTGGATCCACAAGCAGGACCTGGCCGCCGACGAGATCACCCGGCGCCGGGGCCTGCCCGTGACCACCGTGCAGCGCACCGCCTTCGACCTGGGCCGCCGCGGGCCGCTCGGCGCGGCGGTCGCCCGGCTCGATGCGCTGGGTGATGCCACGCGGTTCGACCCCGCGGAGCTGCTGCGGTGGGCGCAGGAGCGGCACGGCGGGAAGCGGGGATGCGGCAACTGGTCGCGGCGCTGAACCTTCACGACCCGGGCGCGCAGTCCCCGCGTGAGACCTGGCTGCGACTGCTGCTGATTCGCGACGGGTTCCCTCGCCCGGCGTCGCAGATCCCGGTGGTCAGCGCCGACGGCCGACGGCGCTACTACCTCGACATGGGCTGGGAAGACCTCAAGCTCGCGGTCGAGTACGACGGCGACCAACACCGCGTCGACCCTGTGCAGTTCGCGCACGACATCCGGCGCGCAGAGGACCTTGACGAGATCGAATGGACCCGGGTCCGCGTCGTGAAGGCGAATACCGAAGGCGACATCCTCAGGCGGGTCGCGCGCGCCTACGAGGCCGCGAGAGTGCGCTCAGCGCCTGCTTTCCCGCGGATCGGTGATCTGAGCGCACTGTCGGCGAACGCGGCGGCGGCGGCTACACCGAAGGCGGCTACACCGCGCGGGGCGTGACCCGGCTCGCGGCCTCCGTCGCGTTGCGGCGCGCGGTGTCGACGTCGTCGGCGTAAGCCAGCGCCACGCCCATCCTCCGCGTGACGAAGCTTTCCGGCTTGCCGAACAGCCGGATGTCGCTGTGCGGCACCGCGAGTGCCTGATCGACGCCGTCGAACACCACGCCCTTGGCGTCGACCCCGCCGTAGATCACGGCGCTGGCGCCGGGGGACTTCAGCGTGGTGTCCACCGGCAGGCCGAGGATCGCGCGGGCGTGCAGCTCGAACTCGTTCTGCCACTGCGTGACAATCGTGACCATGCCGGTGTCGTGCGGGCGCGGGCTGACCTCGCTGAACCAGACGTCGTCATTCTTGACGAACAGCTCCACACCGAAAATGCCCTGCCCGCCGAGATCCTGCGTCACGGCCGTCGCGATCTGCCGGGCCCGATCCAGCGCGGTCGCCGGCATCGGATGGGGCTGCCAGCTCTCGACATAGTCGCCGCTGACCTGCCGGTGCCCGATCGGCTCGCAGAACTGCGTCTCGATCTCGCCGGAGGTGCCGCGCGCCCGCACGGTCAGCAGCGTGATCTCGTAGTCGAAATCGACGAACCCCTCGACGATGATGCGGGTGTTGCTCACCCGGCTGCCCGACATCGCGTACTCCCAGGCGGGCGCGACGTCCTCAGGGCTGTCGATCTTCGACTGTCCCTTGCCGGAACTGCTCATCACCGGCTTGACGACGCACGGGTATCCGACGGCGTCGTCGATGGCAGCCTGCAATTCGTCCAGCGAATCGCAGAACCGGTACGGGCTGGTCGGCAGACCCAGCGTCTCGGCGGCCAGCCGCCGGATTCCCTCGCGGTCCATCGTCAGGCGCGCGGCGCGGGCGGTCGGGATCACCGTGGCCACGCCCTCGGCTTCCAGCGCTTCGAGGGCCGGGGTCGCGATGGCCTCGATCTCGGGCACGACCAGGTCGGGCCGCTCGGCCTCGATCAGCCCGCGCAGCTGATCGGGGTCGGTCATCGCGATGGTCCGCGCATGGTGGGCGACCTGCTGGCCGGGCGCATTGTCATAGCGGTCGACGGCGATGGTCTCGACGCCGAGTCGCTGCAGCGCGATCAGCACCTCGCGGCCCAGCTCACCCGAGCCGAGCAGCATGACTTTGGTGGCGCGCGGTGACAGCGGCGTTCCGATGGTGGTCATAGGAACGCCGATTGTAGGGGGCTAGCTGAGGCGCTCCACGACCATGGCCATGCCCTGCCCGCCGCCGACGCACATCGACTCGATGCCGAAGGTCTTGTCGTGGGTGGCCAGGTTGTTCAGCAGCGTGGCCGTGATGCGGGCGCCGGTCATGCCGAACGGGTGTCCGAGCGCGATCGCGCCGCCCGAGACGTTGAGCTTGTCCTCGTCCATGCCGAGCTCGCGCGCAGAGCCAAGCACCTGCACCGCGAACGCCTCGTTGATCTCGTAGAGGTCGATGTCGCCGATCGACATCTTCGCGTTCGCCAGCGCCTTCTTGACGGCCTCGATCGGGCCCAGGCCCATGATCTCCGGGGACAGACCGGACACGCCCGTGGACACGATGCGCGCCAGCGGGGTCAGCCCCAGCTCCTTGGCCTTGGTGTCGCTCATGATGACGACCGCCGCGGCGCCGTCGTTGAGCGGGCACGCGTTGCCCGCGGTGATCGTGCCGTTGGGCCGGAACACCGGCTTGAGCTGGCTGATCTTGTCATAGGTGGTCCCCGCCCGCGGGCCGTCATCGGTGGAGACGACGGTGCCGTCGGGCAGCGTGACCGGCGAGATCTCCCGTTCGAAGAAGCCGCTGTTGATGGCTTCCTCGGCGCGGTTCTGCGACCGCACGCCCCAGTGGTCCTGGTCCTCGCGGCTGATGCCGGTGAAGTTCGCGACGTTCTCGGCGGTCTGGCCCATCGCGATGTAGACGTCGGGCAGCGAGCCGTCCTGGCGCGGGTCGTGCCACTCGTCGGCGCCGGCGGCGGCCTGCTCCGAGCGGGCCTGCGCGTCGGCGAAGACCGGGTTCTTCGAGTCCGGCGCGCCGTCGGCCGCGCCCTTGCCGAACCTCGACACCGTCTCGACACCGGCCGAGATGAACGCCGAACCCTCGCCGGCCTTGATCGCGTGGAAGGCCATCCGCGTGGTCTGCAGCGACGAGGAGCAGTAGCGGTTGACGGTGGTGCCGGGCAGGAAGTCGTAGCCCAGCTCGACCGCGACGGCGCGGGCGATGTTGTAGCCGGCCTCACCGGCGGGCTGGGCGCAGCCCATCATCAGGTCGTCGATCTCGCGGGGGTCCAGCGCCGGCACCTTGTCCAACACCGCGCGCACCATCTGGGCGGCGAGGTCGTCGGGACGCATGGACACCAGGGAGCCCTTGTTGGCCCGGCCGATGGGCGAGCGTGCGGTGGCGACGATGACGGCTTCGGGCATGAAAGAGCTCCTCGCTGAGAGAACGTGTTCCAAGAAACCTAGCTCGCAGCCACAACGATCGGCGCGGGCACCCCGGTCGAGCGGCGCCACAGCCGGCTCAGGCCGCTGACCCGCGACAGCAGTGAGGCGCCCTCGCCGGTTCTGGACTCCAGCGCCGCCTCACGCGGCTGCCCGGTGATGAACTCTCCCAGCGCCTCGCAGAGCGCGGGCAGCAGCTGCTTGGCGGCCAGCTCGTAGCCCGCGGCGGACGGATGGAACATGTCCGGGGAGAACAACAGCTCGGGGGTCTTGTAGAAGTGCGGGGCCAGCAGGTCGGAGAACGGGACGGGGATGCCGCCGGCGGCGCGGACGGCCGCCGCCTGCGCGTGGGCCAGCCGCAGCCCGCGGCTGCGCGCCACCCAGCGCAGCGGCTGGGGGATCGCAGTGATGACACCGAAGTCCGGGCAGGTCCCGACGACGACGACCGCATCGCTGCCGCGCAACCGCCGCACCGCACGGCCGAGGCGGCGCGCCGACGGACCGATGCCGTTGGGCTGGGTGATGTCGTTGGCGCCGATCATGATGACCGCCGCGTCCGGGGGTGGCCCCGCGACGTACATGGCGTCGATCTGCCCGGACAGGCCCTTCGACGTCGCACCGACGATCGCCTTGGTGCTCAACCGGATCCGCTTGCCGGACTCCTCGGCCAGGCCTCGGGCGATCAGCACGCCGGGCACCTCGTCGGCGACCACACAGCCGTACCCCGTGGCCGTCGAGTCGCCGAAGATCATCAGGTGCAGATCGAACGGCACGCCGCGATGCCAGCGCTCCACGGGCCCGCCGCCCGGCGTGTAGATGCCGTCGGCGCGGGGAGGGACGTCCCAGGACTTCGGGATGACCTGACGGGCTTGATCGGCCTGCCCACTGAGCAGGTTGCGGGCCCCGACATAGGCGGTGCCCGTCGAGGCGAAGGTGGCTGCCGCCGCCAGGGCGACCGACCGACGCGATGCGCGTATGCCCACGGCGCCAGTTTAGGCCGGAGCCGCCCGCCCGCGCCGCGTCGCAACCCCGATCGGCGATCACAGTGCGGTATCAACTGGTGTACCAAAAGTGTTTAACCAATTGTGATAATGGTTACAAGTGCGAAGCTAAGTTACGAGGTTGTCTGAGTAACTTGGCTTATCCCGGCTCTACATCGGCGTAGGAAGTGGTGGCGATGACGGCACCCAGCAAGGTTCCAGTGACTCCCCATGCTGCGATCACCGCAGCTCGCGGGCGTAAGAATCGCAAGTTCCCGGTCTCCGACGGCGCACCTGTCGAGGTCGTGGAGGACGGGCCGAGCGTCGCCGGACGCCTGCTGGGGCTGGCCGCCATGGCAACGATCAAGCCGTTCCTGACGGTCGGCAGCTACGCCCCCAAGTTGCCGTGGCCGTGGGGAGTGGTCGATTTCGCCGCCCGGGTGCTCAAGCCTGCTCCCGGCACCGTGCGCGCCACGATCGCGCTGCCGCACTGCACGGCGCAACTGGTCCGCGCGGCCGGCGTGCTGCCCGCCGACGGCAAACGCACCGTGATCCTGTATCTGCACGGCGGGGCGTTCCTGACGTGCGGCGTGAACACCCATGGCCGTCTGGTCACGGCGCTGTCGAAGTGCGCGGACGCCCCCGCGCTCGTCGTCAACTACCGGATGATCCCGAAGCACTCCGTGGGCACGGCCCTGGATGACTGCTACGACGCCTACAAGTGGCTGCGCGAGACGGGCTACGAGCCCGAGCAGATCGTGTTGGCCGGGGACTCGGCGGGCGGTTACCTCGCGCTGGCCCTGGCCGAGCGGCTGCAGGTCGAGGGCATCAACGGCTACGTCGGCGAGACGCCCGCGGCGATCGTGACGATGTCGCCCCTGTTCGAGATCGACAACGAGGGGCGCGCCGACCACCCCAACGCCCGCACCGACGCGATGTTCCCGCCGAAGGCATTCCACGCCCTCGTCGAGCTGATCGAGGACGCGGCGTCGCGCCGGGTCGTCGACGGCAAGCCCGAAGAGGTGTACGAGCCGCTCGACCACATCGAGCCGGGCCTGCCCCGCACGCTCATCCACGTGTCCGGATCCGAGGTTCTGCTCAGCGATGCGCGAAAGGCCGCCCGGCTGCTCGCGGCGTCCGGAGTTCCCGTCGAGGTCCGGATCTGGCCCGGTCAGATGCACGTGTTCCAGCTGGGGGCGCCTGCGGTGTCCGAGGCGAGCCGGTCGATCAAGCAGATCGGCGACTACATCCGCGAAGCAACCTGGTAGCAGGCGCGGCCGGAGGCCGCCTGGTTACTCTGCGCCGGGCCTGACACGATGGACCCATGCGCATCGCCCGGCACATCAGTGAGCTCATCGGAAACACCCCTCTGGTGCAGCTGAACTCGGTCGTCCCCTCGGGGGCGGGCATGGTCGCTGCGAAGGTCGAGTACCTGAACCCCGGGGGCAGCTCCAAAGATCGCATCGCGATCAAGATGATCGATGCCGCCGAGGCCAGCGGTGAACTGAAGCCGGGCGGCACCATCGTCGAACCCACCTCGGGCAACACCGGGGTCGGCCTGGCCATCGTCGCCCAGCAGCGCGGATACCACTGCATCTTCGTCTGCCCCGACAAGGTCAGCGAGGACAAGCAGAACGTGCTGCGCGCCTACGGCGCCGAGGTCGTGGTGTGTCCGACCGCGGTCGCGCCGGACGACCCGGCCAGCTACTACAGCGTCTCCAACCGCCTCGTCGAGGAGATCGACGGCGCGTGGAAGCCGGACCAGTACTCCAACCCGATGGGTCCCGAGAGCCACTACGAGACCACCGGACCCGAGATCTGGGCCGACACCGAAGGCAAGATCACCCATTTCGTCGCCGGGGTGGGCACGGGCGGAACCATCACCGGCACCGGCCGCTACCTCAAAGAGGTGTCGGGCGGAAAGGTCAAGATCGTCGGTGTCGACCCCGAGGGGTCGGTGTACTCCGGAGGTACCGGGCGGCCCTATCTGGTCGAAGGTGTCGGCGAGGACTTCTGGCCGTCGGCGTACGACCCCACCATCCCCGACGAGATCATCGCCGTCTCGGATGCCGACTCATTCGAGATGACCCGAAGGCTGGCGCGCGAAGAGGCGTTGCTGGTCGGCGGATCCTGCGGGATGGCCGCGGTGGGGGCGATCCGGGTCGCCGAACGCGAGGGCCCGGACGCCGTGGTGGTCGTGCTGCTGCCCGACGGCGGCCGCGGGTACCTGTCGAAGATCTTCAACGACGGCTGGATGTCGTCCTACGGGTTCCTGCGCAGCAGGCTCGACGGTTCGGTGGCCGAGTCCACGGTCGGCGACGTGCTGCGAGGCAAGAGCGGCGCGCTGCCCGACCTCGTGCACACCCACCCGTCGGAGACGGTGCGCGACGCCATCGGGATCCTGCGCGAGTACGGCGTCTCGCAGATGCCGGTGGTCGGCGCGGAACCCCCGGTGATGGCCGGCGAGGTCGCGGGCAGCGTGTCCGAGCGCGAGCTCGTCTCGGCGGTGTTCGAGGGACGGGCCAAGCTCGCCGACGCCGTGTCGCAGCACATGAGCCCGCCGCTGCCGCTGATCGGCGCCGGTGAAGCGGTCAGCACGGCGGCCAAGACGCTGCGCGAATGCGACGCGGTGATGGTCGTCGAGGAGGGCAAGCCCGCCGGCGTACTGACCCGGCACGACCTGCTCGGCTACCTCTCCGACAGCAGCCCCCGACGCTGAACCGCGCCGGCGGATTTGGCAAACGTCGCCGGTGTGACGCCGCCGTCGACGCTTCCGGCGCGAATCCGCTGACCGCGGCCCGGCCTCGGGTAGGGTGAGCACGCTCGTTCCCAGCTCGCGGTGACCGGAGGGGTGTGCATGGCACGTCGGCTGCCGCTCGACAGGCCGCGGAATGCTGTTGATCTCCGTAGCGCCGTCGATTACGTTCCACAGCTGGAACCTCGGCCGTCACCGGGCGCGTCAGGTTCCCGTACGGACAGGTCGACGACGCAGTTTCCGGGATCGAGCGAGAAATGTTGGCAAGCAACAGCTTTCGCTCCGTCGCACCGTCGTCGACGCGTCCGTGTGCAGCCGGGGCCATGTGCTACACGTCAGCGTCACACCAGGGCAGACCAGATTTCCACCACGGTGTGCGTACCGCTTTGACCGCGATCGAGATCAGGAGACACCGATGACCGAGAATCCGCCGCCCGGCGGCTATCCGCCTCCGCCCCCCGGCGGCTACCCGCCCCCGCCGCCGTCCGGTGGCGGCTTCCCGCCGCCGCCCGGCGGTGGCAGCTATCCGCCTCCGTCCGAGGGCTTCCCTCCCTCCGGAGGCTTCCCGCCGTCCGGCGGCTTTCCGCCCTCGGGTGGCTACGGGCCGCAGGGTGGCTTCGGGCCGCAGGACCCCGGGGGATACCCGCCTCCGCCCCCGGGCGGCTATCCGCCGCCGCCGTCGGGCAACTTCCCGCCGCAGGGCTTCGGCGGTGGCTTTCCCCCGGCGGGGCAGGGCCATCCGCAATTCGGCGGCGCGCCGGCCTTCAACGTCGGGGACGCGTTCGGGTGGGCGTGGAACAAGTTCAGCAAGAACGCCGTACCGCTGATCGTCGCGACCTTGGTGTTCGCCGTCGTCCTCATCGTGCTGCAGGGTCTCATCAACCTCGTGCAGATGCTCGTCTCACCCGGTGACACCAGCTACGTCGCCGACGACAGCGGACTGTCCTTCTCCTACGCCGCGACCGGCGTCGCGGGCATCCTGGTCGCGATCGTCGGCTGGTTCCTGTCCCTGATCGTCTCCGCGGCGATCCAGTCGGCGTTCCTCAACGGCATCTTCGACATCGCCAACGGACAGCAGGTGACCGTCGGGTCGTTCTTCCGGCCCCGCAATGTCGGCAACGTCGTGATCGCGGGCCTGATCACCGGCGTCATCACCACCGTGGGCATCTTCCTGTGCGTGGTGCCCGGTGTGATCGCGGCGTTCCTGCTGATGTTCACCACCATCGCGGTGCTGGACCGGGATCTGTCGCCGATCGACGCCATCAAGTCGAGCTTCGAGACGACGAAGAACAACGTCGGACCGGCCCTGCTCACCTGGCTGGCCTGCGTCGCGGTGATCATCGTCGGCGTCGTGCTGTGCTTCGTGGGCCTGCTGGTCGCGGCGCCGCTGGCGATGCTGATCATGGTGTACACCTACCGGACCCTCAACGGTGGGTACGTCGCACCTGCCACCCCGTAGTCGCTCGTCCCGGATGTCGGCGTGCTCGGAGTTCCGGGCACGCCGACTTCCCGTTGTGCCACAGGCGATATGACGGCCAACCCGTACACGCGGTGGCGGACGCGCGTGGCGGCCTCGTTGATCGACGCGGCGCCGCTCGTGGCGCTGTGGACCGTCGCCGGATCCGTGGCCATCGGCGCCGCGCCGACGGAGTGCATCACCTACGACAACGGCGGGGTGGCGTGCACGGCGGTGCATTCACCCGTGGGCGACATCGCGGGTGTGGTGGCTGCCGCCCTCACCGTCGCCTACCTGTTGTGGAACTTCGGCCGCCGCCAGGGCGTGCGCGGTGCCAGCATCGGCAAGTCGGTGATGGGATTCCGGGTGGTCGATCAGAAGACCGGGCAGGCCGTCGGTTTCGCGGCCTCGGTGCTGCGTCAGGCCGTCCACCTCATCGACGCGCTCCCGTGCGGGATCGGTTATCTGTTCCCGCTGTGGGATCCGCGACGTCAGACGCTGGCCGACAAGCTGACGGGCACGGTGTGTGTACCGAACGCCCGGCTCACCGGAAGGCGCTGACGCCCGTCAGCGCCTCGCCGATCACGAGCTGGTGCACCTCCGAGGTGCCCTCGTAGGTGAGCACGGACTCCAGGTTGTTGGCGTGCCGCAGCACCGGATACTCCAGCGTGATCCCGTTGGCGCCCAACAGCGTGCGACATTCCCGTGCGATCTTGATGGCCTCGCGCACGTTGTTCAGCTTGCCCACGCTGACCTGCTCGGGCCTGATCCGGCCGTCGTCCTTGAGGCGGCCCAGATGCAGTGCGAGCAGCTGGGCCTTCCCCAGTTCGACGGCCATGTCGGCGATCTTGGCCTGCGTCAGTTGATAACCCGCGAGCGGCTTGTCGAAGACCCGACGGGTGCCGACGTAGTCCAGCGTCGTCTCCAAGCAGTCCCGCGCCGCCCCGACCGCGCCGAACACGATCCCGAACCTCGCCTCGGACAGACAGCTCAGGGGGGCCTTCAACCCCTGCGCCTCAGGCAGTCTCGCGTCCTCGGGCAGCCGCACGTCCTCCAGCGTGAACTCGGAGGTGACCGAGGCGCGCAGCGACATCTTGTGCGTCATCTCCCGGGCGCTGAATCCGGGCGTCGACGTCGGGACCGCGAAGCCGACGACGCCCTCCTTGGACCGGGCCCACACGATCGCCACATCCGCCAGTGAGGCGTTGGTGATCCACATCTTCGATCCGTTGAGGACCCAGTCCGATCCGTCCCTGCGGGCAGTGGTGCGCATACCGCCGGGGTTGGAACCGAAGTCGGGCTCGGTGAGGCCGAAACAGCCGATCAGCTCGCCGGCGGCCATGCCGGGCAGCCACTGCTCCTTCTGCTCCTCGCTGCCCCAGCGGTGGATGGCGAACATCGCCAGCGACCCCTGCACGGACACCAGGCTGCGCAGCCCGCTGTCGACGGCCTCCAGCTCCTGGCAGACCAGACCGTAGGCGGTCGCGGTGGACCCGCCGCAGCCGTAGCCGGTCAGGTGCATGCCGAGCAGACCGAGCTTGCCGATCTCCAGTGCGAGTTCACGGACCGGGACCTGCCCGTCCTCGAACCATTCGGCGATGTGCGGTCGCAGCCGCTGTTCCCCGAATTCACGCACCATGGTGCGCAGGTCACGATCCTCGGCGCTCAGCAGGGAGTCGAGGTCGAGGAGGCTTTCGATCGTGGTGGTCGTCGACGGACGCTGGTGGGCGGGCATGGTCAAGTTCTACACCGCTAGCCTTGCGAATATGAGCGAGCAGCGAAGTGCGGCCGACCACTACCGGGCCTACGGCCCCGCCACGAAGGCCATCCATGCGGGTTACCGGCCCGATCCGGCCACCGGTGTCGTCAACCCGCCGATCTACGCCAGCTCCACGTTCGCCCAGGACGGCGTCGGCGGTCTGCGCGGCGGGTTCGAGTACGCGCGCACGGGCAACCCGACCCGCTCCGTGCTGGAAGGTGCGCTGGCCGCGGTCGAGGGCGCCGCGTTCGGCCGCGCGTTCAGCTCCGGGATGGCGGCCACCGACTGCATGCTGCGGGCGGTGCTGCGTCCCGGCGACCACGTCGTGATCCCCGACGACGCCTACGGCGGAACGTTCCGCCTCATCGACAAGGTGTTCAGCCAGTGGGGCATCAGCTACACCGCGGTCGCGCTGTCGAATCTGGACCTGGTCCGCGCCGCCGTGACCGACCGCACCAAGCTGATCTGGATCGAGACCCCGACCAACCCGCTGCTGTCGATCGCCGACATCAGCGGCATCGCCGCGATCGGTGCCGAGCGCAACGTGACGGTGCTGGTGGACAACACATTCGCCTCCCCGGCGCTGCAGCAGCCGCTGGCGCTGGGCGCCGATGTGGTGCTGCATTCGACGACGAAGTACATCGGCGGCCACTCCGACGTCGTCGGGGGAGCGTTGCTGACCGACGACGAGGCGCTCGACGACGCGTTCGCGTTCCTGCAGAACGGTGCAGGGGCCGTCCCCGGCCCGTTCGACGCGTACCTGACGATCCGGGGTCTCAAGACGCTGCCGCTGCGGATGCAGCGGCACAGCGAGAACGCCGCCGCCGTCGCCGAGTTCCTCGACGCACACCCCGCCGTCGACTCTGTGCTCTACCCCGGTCTGCCCTCGCATCCGGGGCACGACGTCGCGGCGCGGCAGATGAGCGGCTTCGGCGGGATGATCTCGGTGCGCCTGCGGGGCGGCCCACAGGCGGCGCGCGACTTCTGCGCGCGCACAGAGATTTTCATCCTCGCCGAGTCCCTCGGCGGGGTCGAGTCGTTGATCGAGTACCCCGGCGCGATGACGCATGCTTCCACGGCGGGTTCGCAGTTGGAGGTGCCGGACGACCTGGTGCGGCTTTCGGTGGGCATCGAGGACGTCGCCGACCTGCTGGGCGACGTCGAGCAGGCCCTGGCGGCCCGCTAGTTCAGTTGGGCGAGTGCCTGACGCACCGCCGACGCGGTCACCGCCAGGTTCACCTCGGGCAGTCCCGCCGGCGCCTCGTCGACCCAACTGCCGCCGGCGATTTCGCCCGCGCGGGCATGCACCCAGCGCCAGCCGCGGTCGTTGAGGCTCAGCAGTGCGCCCAACCCGTCCACCGCGTGCAGCACGGTGATGATGCCCGCCGTCGCCGGCGCGGGCGGCCGACGTTCGAACAGCGCCCCCATCAACGCCGCGCGAGCCGTGGCGACGCGGTCCCGCCCGGTCAGCGGGAACGTCTGGCTGCGCCCGAAGAGCCTGCCGGAGTTGATTTTTTGAAGTTGCCCGGCCTGCTCCAGATGTCCGACGAGATGGCCCTGTGCGTCGCGGCCCAGCTTCTTGATCGCCGCCCCGGGCTGCAGCGGCCGGGTCTTCAGGAGCGCGAACGCCGGAGCCACCGCCGGGTCGATCGGTCCGGGCGCGTCGAGCGCGACGAGGCGCCCCGCGGGGACGGGTTCGCCGTCGACGGAGGGGCGCACCCGGCACGCGTGCGCGAGATCGAGCAGTGAGGCTGCCGCGAGCGCGCGGCCGCGGCGTGGATCGTCGAGCCCGGGTTGCGCGGAGGCGTTGTCGACCAGGAGCAGAAAAAGGTCCTCTGCGATCTGGGCCATGCGCTGGAGACTAACCCGGGCCCGCCGGGCCCACAGAATCAGCCGTGCCAGGGCTCCGCGCTGACCAGCGTGACCTTGACGGTGTTGCCGCTGGGCACGGTGTAGGAGCGGGACTCGCCGACCTTGGCGTCGATCAGCGCGCCGCCGAGCGGGGAGTTGGGGGAGTACACCTCGATCTTGCCGTCGCTGACGCCCTGCTCACGGGTGCCGATCAGGAACGTCTCGGTGTCGTTCTCGTCGTCGTCGTAGTAGACCTTCACGACGGATCCGGGCAGGGCGATACCGGACTGCTTGGGCGCCTCGCCGACCTTGGCGTTGTTCAGCAGTTCCTGCAGCTGGCGGATGCGGGCTTCTTCCTGGCCCTGCTGCTCACGGGCGGCGTGGTAGCCGCCGTTCTCGCGCAGATCGCCCTCTTCGCGTCGGTCGTTGATCTCGGCGGCGATGACGGGGCGGTTGGCGATCAGCTGGTCGAGCTCGGCCTTGAGTCGGTCGTAGGACTCTTCGGTGAGCCAGGTGACCTGGGTGTCGGTCATGTCGCACTCCTGTCGTCGTTGCTTCCGTGCGATGTCGCCTCAGAAGGTCGAAGGTTCTGGCACGGCGCCGGGATCTGTCGTGACGTGTACTGCCGCGATCGAGCGTCGGTTCTGAGCTCCAAAATGCAGCAATACACGGCCCCAGCAGGAACCGTGTATCGGCCCAGCATACCACCGGCGGGCCATCGGAATTTCACGATTTCGCAGGCGAGCGTTCGTCGCGCGTCTGCCCGCTACTGGGCGATCAGGTATCCCGGGACCTCGGTTCCGCACCCGTAGACGTCGCCGATCGCCACCGGCCTGCTGGACGTGACGGGGGTGGTGACCTGGACCGTCGTGTCCTGCGACGGTGGGACGAGCACCTCGCGCCGGCCGGTCTCCTCGCCGTCCTTGGAGCGGGCGCGCACGATGCAGACCACGCTGCGCGACGGATCGTCACGGGTCACGCTGATGGTGACGTCGACGGTGTGCGGATCGACGATCTCGTACCCGGCCATCTCGCCCTTGACCTCGCTGGAACCGAACCGGGAGAACGCCACGGCGGCGATGGCGACGCCGAGGATCGCCACCAGCGCGGTGAGGCCGATGGCGATCCGCCTGCCGGTGCGGCGGTCGATTCGCTGCCCGCCGTAGCGGGCGGTGGGGCGGTCGATCATCTCGTTTTGCATGCCCGTCGGTCGGATGGGTCTACTAGACCTGGAACTATAGGGCCACTCCCGTGGTTGAACTTCTGCGTGAGCGATCGAGTAGGCGAAGAGCTGAGAAGGACCAGGTTGACCGAACTGCGGTTGATGGCCGTGCACGCGCACCCGGACGACGAGTCCAGCAAGGGTGCCGCGGCGATGGCGCGCTACGTCGATGAAGGCGTGCGCGTGATGGTCGTGACGTTGACCGGCGGAGAACGCGGGGACATCCTCAACCCGGCCATGGACATCCCCGAGGTCCACGGCCGGATGCCGGACATCCGCCGCGACGAGATGGCCAGAGCGGCCGAGATCCTCGGTGTGGAGCACCACTGGCTGGGGTTCGTCGATTCGGGCCTGCCCGAGGGCGATCCGCTGCCCCCGCTGCCCGAGGGATGCTTCGCGCTGGAACCGCTGGAGGTGCCGACCGAGGCGCTGGTCCGCGTGATCCGCGAGTTCAAGCCGCATGTGATGACCACCTACGACGAGAACGGCGGCTACCCGCACCCCGACCACATCAAGTGCCACCAGGTGTCGGTCGCGGCGTACGAGGCGGCGGCCGACCACCTGCTCTACCCCGACGCGGGGGAGCCGTGGAGCGTGGCGAAGCTGTACTACAACCACGGATTCCTGCGTCAGCGCATGCAGGTGCTGCAGGACGAGTTCGCCAAGAACGGCGAAGAGGGCCCGTTCGCCAAGTGGCTGGAGACGTGGGATCCCGACGACGACGTGCTCGACAAGCGGGTGACCACCCGCATCGAATGCTCGAAGTACTTCGCGCAACGCGACGAGGCACTGCTGGCCCACGCCACGCAGATCGACCCGAAGAGCTTCTTCTTCACCACCCCCATGGAGTGGCAGCAGCGGCTGTGGCCGACCGAGGAGTTCGAGCTGGCCCGCTCCCGGGTGCCGGTGTCGCTGCCCGAGACCGACCTGTTCGCCGGCATCGAAGGACGCTGACATGACCGACACGATGATGTTCGGCCTGGAACTGATGACGGGCGTACTGGCCCAGGACGAGCCGCGCCAGACCGGCCCGGACTTCGGCAAGGCCAGCCCGGTCGGGCTGATCATCATCGTGCTGCTGCTGATCGCGGTGTTCTTCCTGGTCTGGTCAATGAACCGGCACCTGCGCAAGCTGCCGGAATCGTTCGACGACGACGGCGTCGAGGGTGCGCCCGACGCCGACCCCGACCTGTCCACCGAGAACCCGGCCGACGGATCGAAGCGTGAGCCGAGCTGAGAGCTCGTCGAACAGGCTCGCGGACGCCACCAGCCCGTACCTGAGGCAGCACGCCGACAACCCCGTGCACTGGCAGCAGTGGACGGCGCAGGCGATCGCCGAGGCCGCCCGGCGCGACGTGCCGATCCTGCTGTCGATCGGCTACGCCGCGTGTCACTGGTGTCACGTGATGGCCCACGAGTCCTTCGAGGACGACGACGTCGCAGCGGTCGCGAACGCGAACTTCGTCTGCATCAAGGTCGACCGCGAGGAACGTCCGGACCTCGACGCGGTCTACATGAGCGCGACCGTCGCGATGACCGGACAGGGCGGCTGGCCGATGACCTGCTTCCTGACCCCCGACGGCCGGCCGTTCTTCTGCGGCACCTACTACCCGAAGGCCACGTTCCTGCAGTTGCTCGACGCGGTCACCGACACGTGGCGGACCCGGCGGGCCGACGTGGAGCAGACGTCGGACAACATCGCCGGGGAACTGCGGTCGATGGCGTCGGGTCTGCCCGGTGGGGGCCCGCCGGTGCATGCTCAGACGTGCGATGAGGCGGTCGCTGCAGTCCTACGGGACGAGGACACGGTCAACGGCGGGTTCTCCACGTCGCCGAACGGCGCACCCAAGTTCCCGCCGTCGGCGCTGCTGGAAGCCCTGCTGCGCCACCACGAGCGCACCGGGTCGCCCGCAGCCCTGGGGGCCGTCGCCCGCACCTGCGACGCGATGGCGCGTGGCGGGATCTACGACCAGCTCGCCGGCGGCTTCGCGCGCTACAGCGTCGACGCGTCGTGGGTCGTCCCGCACTTCGAGAAGATGCTCTACGACAACGCACAGCTGCTCGGCGTGTATGCGCACTGGGCGCGCCGCACCGGAAACCCGTTGGCGCACAGGGTAGCCGACGAGACCGCCCGCTTCCTGCTCGCCGATCTCCGGCGCGACGGGATGTTCGTCTCATCGCTGGACGCCGACACCGACGGGGTCGAGGGTGCCACGTATGTGTGGACGCCCGGACAGCTGACCGAGGTGCTGGGCGATGACGACGGCCGTTGGGCCGCAGACCTTTTCGGCGTCACCACGCAGGGGACGTTCGAGCGCGGCGCCTCGGTGCTGCAGTTGCGCCGCGACCCCGACGACATCGACCGCTACGAGCGGGTCCGGTCGGCGATGCGCGAGGCGCGCGGGGCGCGTCCCCAGCCGGCACGGGACGACAAGGTCGTCACAGCGTGGAACGGGTTGGCGATCACCGCCCTCGCCGACGCGGCATTCGTACTGGGTCGTCCCGAATATCTCACCGCGGCAATCGATTGCGCCCGCGCGCTACTGGACCTGCATCTCGTCGACGGCCGGCTCCGACGCTCGAGCCTCGGCGGGGTGGTCGGCGACAGCGTGGCGATCCTCGAGGACTACGCGGCCCTGGCAACCGCACTGCTGACCCTTTACCAGGCCACGGGCGGGCGCAAATGGCTGGACGACGTCCTCGGGCTGCTCGACGTGGCCCTCGACCACTTCGCCGACCCCGACGAGCAGGGCCGCTGGTTCGACACCGCCGATGACGCCGAGCAGCTGGTATTGCGGCCGTCGGATCCGATGGACGGGGCGACACCGTCGGGCGCCTCACTCGTCGCCGAGGCGCTGCTACTCGCGGCGCACCTCGCGCCCGAGGCTGCGGCGCAACGGTATTCGGCTGCGGCCGAGGCCACGCTGGCCGGTGCGACGGTGCTGCCGGCCCGGGTTCCCCGCTCGGCCGGGCACTGGCTCGCCGTCGCCGAGGCGGCTGTGCGCGGGCCGATCCAGATCGCCGTCTCCTGCGAGGGCCCCGACTCGGAACTGCTGGCGGCCGCGCGTGCCCTCGCCCCCGGCGGGGCCGTCGTGGTGGGCGGGGCGACGGATTCCGCCGAGCTGCTGCGGGACCGGCCGCGGGTCGGGGGCGCCGACGCGGCCTACGTGTGCCGCGGACGGGTCTGCGACCTGCCCGTCACGACCGTCGAGGATCTCGCCGCCGCGCTCGCACCCTCCGTGTAGCCTGCCGCACATGAGCTTTGAGCCCGATGTCCTGCAAGGTTTCGTCCAGCGCTACCTCGACACCGTCGCCGGCGGCAGCGCGGACGCCGTCGCCGCTCTCTACGCCGAGGACGCGACGCTCGAAGATCCCGTGGGCGGCGGCGAGGTGCACATCGGTCGTCAGGCCATCGCCGGCTTCTACAAAATGGTGGAGGGCGGCGAGATCACGACCGAGCTGCGTGAGTTCCGCGCGGGCGGACACGAGGCGGCGTTCGTCTTCGCCATCACGGTCGGCGGCGCGATGCGCATCGAGCCCATCGAGGTGATGACGTTCAACGGCGAAGGCCAGATCACGTCGATGAAGGCCTACTGGGGCCCGCAGAACATCACCCAGCTGTCTTCCTGAGCTCTTCTCTTCTCTTCCCCTTCTCCCTTCCCCCTAGCCCCTTTCGTTGTCCGCGAGCGTGCGTGTCTGCGGGCAACTCGCCGGTCAGCAACGGGAGTTCGCGCACGCTCGCGGCGAGACGGTGTGGGCGTCGCGGGGAAGGTTCCGTGGGGTGTCTTGAGCGCGTCGGGCCCCGCGTGGGCCTACGGTCGCGAGGGTGCGTGGAATAAGCCGGGCCTGCGGTCGCGAGCGTGCGTGGAGTGTGTCGAGCGCGCCTCGCGAGCGTGCGCAAACTCTCGCATTGGCGCGGCGTGTTGGCTGCAGACACGCACGCTCGCGGTGAGCGGTGAGGGGTGGCAAGGGGCGGGGTGTCAGAAGACGGCGAACCACATCGCGATGTAGTGGCAGATCGCCGCGACGGCAGTGCACGCATGGAAGAACTCGTGGTGCCCGAACGTGGTGGGCCACGGGTTGGGCCACTTCAGCGCATAGAGCACGCCGCCGATGCTGTAGAGCGCGCCGCCGACGATCAGCAGCACCACCGCCGCGACGCCCGCGCCCTCCATGATCGGGCCGATGAACCAGACCGCGACCCACCCCAACAGGATGTAGAGCGGCACGCCGAGCCAGCGCGGCGACGACGGCCACAGCATCTTCAGCGCCACCCCGGCCAGTGCGCCGCCCCACACGATCCAGAACAGCACCATGCCGTCGTCGCCCACCGCCAGCAGCGCGAACGGCGTGTAACTGCCGGCGATGAACACGAAGATCATCGAATGGTCGGCGCGCTTCATCCACTTGCGCGCGTTGGCCGACGTCCAGTTCACCCGGTGATAGGTGCCGCTGACGGCGAACATGGCGACGATCGTCAGCGTGTAGATCAGCGTGGCGATGCCGGCGCGCGTCGAGACCACCGACCACGACACCGCGACCAGCGTGGCACCGCAGATGACCGCGATGACCGCCGAGTACACGTGGATCCATCCGCGCAGCCGCGGCTTGCCCAGGAACTGGGCGACGCCTTCGGCGACCGCTTCGGGAAGGTCCTCGGGTCCTCGCGACGAATCGGCCGAGTACCACGGTTCGAGCGATGTCGGCATTTCACCTCCGCTGACTGCCCTTGGGGCTTCCTCGCGTCACAGTAGTCTGGAACATCGTGGACCTCATTCCGCGGCGACTCAAGGAGCCGATGTACCGGCTCTACGAGATGCGGCTGCGTCAGGGGTTGTCACTCAAGCGATCCGACCTTCCCCGTCATATTGCCGTTCTGTGCGACGGCAACCGGCGGTGGGCACGTGAGCTCGGCCACGATGACGTCAGCTACGGCTACCGCGTCGGCGCCGGCAAGATCGCCGAGATGCTGCGCTGGTGCCACGAAGCCGGCATCGAGATGGCCACGGTCTATCTGCTGTCCACCGAGAACCTGCAGCGCGACCGCGGCGAGCTGGCCACGCTGATCGAGATCATCACCGAGGTCGTCGAGGAGATCTGCGCGCCGGCCAACCAGTGGAGCGTCCGCACCGTCGGGGACCTCGAGCTGATCGGCGAGGAGTCGGCCCGTCGGCTTCGCGATGCCGTCCGGTCGACCGACGGCAACGGCGGCTCGTTCCACGTCAACGTCGCGGTCGGCTACGGGGGCCGCCAGGAGATCGTCGACGCCGTGCGCGCACTGCTGGGCAAGGAACTCGCCAACGGCGTCAGCGGCGACAAACTGATCGAATCGGTCACCGCCGAAGCCATTTCGGAGAACCTCTACACCTCGGGCCAACCGGACCCCGATCTCGTGATCCGGACATCGGGGGAGCAGCGGCTGTCCGGGTTCCTGCTGTGGCAGAGCGCGTATTCGGAGATGTGGTTCACCGAGGCGTACTGGCCGGAGTTCCGCCGGGTGGACTTCCTGCGGGCGCTGCGCGACTACAGCGCCAGGCACCGACGCTACGGACGCTAGGACTGCCGGCCATGGCTACTCTCTCCGCTCTGGTGTTCGCGCTGAGCTGGTGGCTGGGCCTCTACCTGCTGGCGCGTGACCCGCGCAAGCCGACGCTGGTGCTCGCCGCGATCGGGCTGACGAGCTTCGCGGCGGTCGTCGCGCTGGACGCGGTCCGGGTGATCAGCGGGTCCGAGATGCTCAGCCGCGTCGAGATCTACCTCGTCGCGGTGCCGGGTATCGCGTGGTTCGCCGTGCTGCTGGAGCTCTCGCGGTCCCACGACACGTTGCGGAGCCGAGCGGGAGAGGCGGGGGTGGTGGCCGCCGTGGCCGCGGTCGCGTTCCTCGGCGCGACGCTCGCCGGCGGCGTCGAAGGTCCGCTGCGGCTGGGCCACTGGGTGATGTTCGCGGCGGTGTCGATACCCGCCGTCGGCGCGATGATCAACACCGTGGTGCGACGCTCCCAGCCGGGCCCGGTCGTCGGTTTCGTCGTCGTCGCGACGCTGTTCTTCGCCCTGGGCAACGCGATCCTGGTGATCCCGCTGGGTCTGGTGCCCAGCTGGCTGGCGCTCGCGTCGACCGGTTTCGACGTCGCGTTGCTCGGCGTCGCGGTGGCGATCGGCGACGCGTTCGACGAGGGCCAGGCGCTGCGCAAGGACATGCTGAGGTCCTTCGTCGGCACGATGGTCGTGGCCGTCCTGTTCGGTGCGCAGGTGCTCATCGGCCTGGCGGTGGCGGGCCAGAGCACCACGTTGGCGGTGCTGCTGTTCACCAGCCTGGCCGTCGCGATTGCCATCAACGTGCTGGCCGACCCCCTCGCGGGCCTGCTCGACCGGCTGGCGTTCTCCCGGTCGCCGGACCTGCGCGCCGACCGGGCGGCCCTGCGCAGCACCGAGGCCGCGCTGCCCCTGCGTTCGGCGAGCCCGCTCGACGGCATGGACGAGGAGACGTTCGTGCGGGTCACCCGCCGCGCGCTCGGGCACTACGGCGATCTGTCCAAGCTCGTCGCCAGCCCGCTGACCGCGTTGCCCGTCATCGACGAGCGCCTCGCGCTGCGCGGCGCCCCGGACCAGCCGCTGGAACGCGCCAACGAGCTGCGGGCCCTGCTGGCCGAACGCATCGCCGGTCTCAAGCCACGTGACGGCGCGGATTTCGGCACCACCGAACAGTGGCGCCACTACAACTCGCTGTACTTCCCGTACGTCGCTGGCGTGCGCGCCTATGCCCAGAACGCGACGGCCGCCGGGCTGGACCCGCTCGCCCGACAGGCTTGGCAGTGGTTCGTCACCGAGGTGCCGCAGCGGTCGCTGCACAACTGGCAGAACGCGGCCGCCCGCGTCATCGCCACCGACCTGCGCAGCAACCTCGTCACGGCCCGCTGACCTGCGGCTGGCAGTAACTGGCAGTAGTCGGTGCAGACCTGGCAGTGCTGCGCGAGCACGCTCGGTGACATGACCGCCATCACCACCCGGCACCCACGGGCCACCCCCACCGACACGCAGCTGCTGCGCGTCGCGATGCGCGCCGACGCCACCTTGTGTGCCGGGCTGGGTCTGTTCGTCGCGATGGCCGCGGACCCCCTCTCAGAGCTCTCCGGTCTGAGCCCGACGGCCGAATGGTTTTCCGGCTCGGCGCTCGTCGCGTATGGCGCCCTGCTCTACAGCGCGGCCCGGTTGCGCAACATCCGCCGCGTCGGCGTCGCCGTGCTGATCGGCAACGTGATGTTCACGGTGGCGGTGGCCGTCGTGCTCGCTGCCGGGTGGCTTCCGCTGACCCCGTTCGGCGCGGCGGCCACCGTCGCGTTCGCCGCAGTCACGGTGGGCTTCGCCTACCTGCAGTACCTCGGGGTGCGCCGCACCCCCGCATGACTGGTCCGGAGTCGCCGTCACAAGAGGTCGTGGCGTCGACTCCGGTACCGGTCACCTCACCCACAACAGAAGGGAACGCACGATGACCGCAGTGACCGCCTCCACGACAGGTACCAGGGACTCCCTGGTCCGCTTCGCGATGCGCCTCGACGCCGTCCTGGTCGGGATCACCGGGGTGCCGTTCGTCGCCGCCGCGGGCTGGCTCTCCTCGGCGACGGGCGTGCCGGTGGCCGTCGAGTACGCCCTCGGCGTGTTCTTCTTGGTCTACGGCGTCGTCGTGTACTGGCTGGCCGGTCGCGACCGGGTCCGCCCCGGCGCGATCGCGACCATCACCGCCAACGCACTGTTCACGGTCGGCTTCGTTGGAGCCGAGGTGGCCGGCATCTGGCCGCTGACCGGCTGGGGGGTGGCGCTGCTGCTCGGCGGTGCGCTCTACACCGCGGTGATCGGCACGGTGCAGTACATCGGCCTGCGACGACTCTGAGAGCGCGCCCCTGCCCTCAGAGCTTGCGCAGCCGCAGCCGGTTGATCGAGTGGTCGGAGTCCTTGCGCAGCACAAGCGTCGCCCGCGGCCGGGTCGGCAGGATGTTGTCGATCAGATTGGGGCGGTTGATCGAATGCCAGATGTCGCGGGCGGCGAACACGGCCTGCTCGTCGGTCAACGTCGAATAGTGGTGGAAGTGCGAGGCCGGGTCGGCGAACGCCCCGGCCCGCATCGACAGGAACCGCGAGATGTACCAGTTCTCGATGTCCTCGATGCGGGCGTCGACGTAGACCGAGAAGTCGAACAGGTCGGACACCATCAGCGCCGGACCCGTCTGCAGCACGTTGAGGCCCTCGAGGATCAGGATGTCGGGGTGCTCGATGATCTGCTTCTCACCCGGCACGATGTCGTAGAGCAGATGCGAATACACCGGGGCGCAGGCCGCATCCGACCCCGACTTCACCGCGGTGACGAACCGCATGAGACCCCTGCGGTCGTAGCTCTCCGGAAAACCCTTGCGATGCATCAGGTTACGTCGTGACAGCTCGGCGTTGGGGTAGAGGAAGCCGTCGGTGGTGACGAGGTCGACGCGGGGGTGGTGCTCCCAACGCGCCAGCAGCGCCTGCAGCACGCGGGCCGTCGTCGACTTGCCCACCGCGACACTGCCCGCGACGCCGATCACGAACGGCACCGGGCGGTCCGGGTTCTGGCTCGGCTCGCCGTTCGAATCGCCGAGGAAGTGCGCGGTGGTCGCGAACAACGCCTGCCGCGCCGCCACCTGGAGGTGGATGAGCCGCGCCAGCGGCAGGTAGACCTCTTCGACCTCGAGGAGGTCGATCTTCTCGCCCAGACCCCGCAGCCGGACCAACTCGTCCTCGGTCAGCTTCAGCGGCGTCGACATGCGAAGCGCCCGCCATTGGGTTCTATCGAACTCCACGTAGGGGCTGGGGTCGCTCAGCCGCGCCATGGGCACAGTCTTGCAGTTAGCTTTGTACATATGGAGCCCGGCACCCTGATCCGTGAATACCTGATGCTCGGTCTGCGCTTCGACAGGGTCGAGGAAGGCTACGTCGACTCCTTCACCGGCGACCCCGCGCTGCGCCAAGCCGTGCAGTCCGAACCGCAACCCGACCCCGCCGATCTGGCGCGCCAGGCCGAGCGGCTGCTGACCGAACTGCCGGCCGGACTCGACGAGGCCCGCGCGGCGTTCGTGGGCTCGCACCTGCGCGCGCTGGCCTGCGCAGGCCGCAAGTTCGCCGGCGAGGAGGTGGGTTTCGTCGACGAGGTCTTGGCCTACTTCGACGTCCGTATCAGCAAGGGCGACCCGGAGCGGTACCGCGAGGCGCATGTCCAGCTCGACGAAGCTCTCGGCGGTTCCGGCTCCCTGGCCGAGCGCATCCAGGCCCACCGCGCGTCGGAGGAGATCCCGCCCGCCCGCCTGAAGGAGGCCATCCACGCGTTCTCCAGCGCGCTGCGCGATCGCGTGCGCGCCACCTTCCCGCTGCCGGCCCGCGAGACCATCACCTACGAGGTGGTCACCGACAAGCCGTGGTCGGGCTTCAACTACTACCGCGGCGACTACCAGTCGACCGTGGCGGTCAACGCCGACCTCAAGCAGCAGATGTCGAACCTGCCGCGGCTCGTGGCCCACGAGTCCTATCCCGGGCACCACACCGAGCACTGCCGCAAGGAGGCCGGCCTGGTCGAGGGCAAAGGTCAGGCCGAGCAGACGATCTTCCTCGTCAACACCCCGCAGTGCCTGATGGCCGAGGGGCTGGCGGACCTGGCGCTCTACGCAGCGGTCGGACCGCAGTGGGGAAGCTGGGCCGGCGAGATCTACGCCGACCTCGGCCTGCGATTCGACGGGGAACGGGCCGCGACCATCTCGGAGGCGACGGCCGCGCTCGCCGACGTCCGTCAGGACGCCGCGCTGATGCTGCACGACGAGCACCGCGACGTCGACGACGTCGTCGACTTCCTGAAGCGGTGGCTGCTGGTCAACGACGAGCGGGCGCGCCAGATGCTGCGGTTCCTGTCCTCACCGCTGTGGCGGGCCTACACGAGTACTTATGTGGAGGGCTACCGGCTGCTGCGCGGGTGGCTCGACGCCCGGCCCGACACCGTCACCCTGACCGAGCGCTTCGGCACGCTGCTCGATGAACCCCTGATCCCGTCGTCGCTGCGCGCCGCCTGACGATCGACTTCTGCGTCAGGGTCGTGCCCGGGCGCCCGCTACGGCCATGGTGCAGAAGTGGGCGAACAGCAGGCCCGATAGGCTTCTGGGCATGACTTCCACGTCTGCCTCAGGCCAGGGTGCCGACTACGCAGCCACCTCGAGCGAGGCCTATCAGGCCGCACTGCGGGTGATCGAGTCCGTCGAGCCGCGCATCGCCGACGCGACCCGCAAAGAGCTTGCCGATCAACGCAGTTCGCTGAAGCTGATCGCCAGCGAGAACTACGCCTCGCCGGCTGTGCTGCTGACGATGGGCACCTGGTTCTCGGACAAGTACGCCGAGGGCACCGTCGGGCACCGCTTCTATGCCGCGTGCCAGAACGTCGACACCGTCGAGGCGCTGGCCGCCGAGCACGCCCGCGAGCTCTTCGGCGCCCCGTACGCCTACGCCCAACCGCACTCCGGGATCGACGCCAACCTGGTCGCCTACTGGGCGATCCTGGCCACCCGGGTCGAGGCGCCGGGCCTGGCCGAGCTCGGCGCCAAGCACGTCAACGACCTCTCCGAGGCCGACTGGGAGACCCTGCGCGCCAAGATGGGCAACCAGCGGCTGCTGGGCATGTCGCTGGACACCGGCGGGCACCTGACGCACGGCTTCCGGCCCAACATCTCGGGCAAGATGTTCCACCAGCGCCAGTACGGCACCGACCCGGTGACCGGGTTCCTCGACTACGACGCCGTCGCCTCCGCCGCCCGCGAGTTCAAGCCGCTGGTGCTGGTCGCCGGCTATTCGGCCTACCCGCGGCGGGTCAACTTCGCCAAGATGCGCGAGATCGCCGATGAGGTCGGCGCGACGCTGATGGTCGACATGGCGCACTTCGCCGGGCTGGTCGCGGGCAAGGTGTTCACCGGCGACGAGGACCCGGTGCCCCACGCCCACGTGGTCACGACGACGACGCACAAGTCGCTGCGCGGCCCGCGCGGCGGCCTGGTGCTCGCGACCGAGGAGTTCGCGCCCGCCGTCGACAAGGGCTGCCCGATGGTGCTGGGCGGACCGCTCTCGCATGTGATGGCCGCCAAGGCCGTCGCGCTGGCCGAGGCCCGTCAGCCCGAGTTCCGCACCTATGCCCAGGCCGTCGCCGACAACGCCCAGTCGCTGGCCGACGGGTTCGTCAAGCGCGATGGAGCGCTCGTCACCGGCGGCACCGACAACCACCTGGTCCTGCTGGACGTCACCTCGTTCGGCCTCACCGGCAGGCAGGCCGAGTCGGCGCTGCTGGACTCCGGCATCGTCACCAACCGCAATGCGATTCCGGCCGACCCGAACGGCGCCTGGTACACCAGCGGCATCCGGTTCGGCTCACCGGCGCTCACGACGCGCGGGTTCGGCGCCGACGAATTCGACCGGGTCGCCGAGCTGGTCGTCGAGGTGCTCAGCAACACGCAGCCCGCCGCGGGACCGAACGGCCCGTCGAAGGCGAAGTACACCCTCGCCGACGGCACGGCGGAGCGCGTGCGGGCCGCCGCGGCCGAGCTTCTGGACGCCAATCCGCTGTACCCGGGCCTGACGCTCTAGCCCGGAGTGTCGGCGTGGGAATTTTACGATTCCCACAGAATTGGGTTACTGTAACCGCATGGCACAGAAACCTGTCGCTAATGCGCTGACACTCGAACTCGAGCCCGTGGTGCTGCAGGAGCTTCGACGTCATATCGACAGCGAGGACATCTGGTACGCCCACGATTACGTCCCGTTCGACCAGGGCGAGAACTTCGCGTTCCTGGGTGGCCGGGACTGGGAACCGTCGGACGTGACGTTGCCCAAGACCGTCACCGACGCCCTGGAGATCCTGCTGATCACCAAGGACAACCTCGCCGGGTACCACCGCGAGCTCGTCGAGCACTTCCTGCTCGAGGACAAGTGGGGCCGCTGGATGGGGCGCTGGACCGCCGAGGAGCACCTGCACGCCGTCGCGCTGCGCAACTACCTGGTGGTCACCCGTGAGATCGACCCGTCCGCCAATGAGGACGTCCGCGTCGAACACGTGATGAAGGGCTACCGCGCCGACACGTACAGCCAGATCGAGACGCTGGCCTTCATGGCCCTGTGGGAGCGTGCCCACGCCGTGTTCTGCCGCAACCTCGAAGCGCAGATCGCCGAACCGGTCCTCAAGGCACTGGTCGGCCGGATCGCCAGGGACGAGGAGCGCCACGAGGAGTTCTTCGCCAACCTCATCAGCCACTGTCTGGGCTATTCCCGCGACGAGACGGTCGAGGCCATCGCGCGGCGCGCCGAGGGCCTCGACGTCATCGGCGGCGACATCGACGCCTACCAGGACAAGGTGGCCGCGATGGCCGACGCCGGCATCTTCGACCGCGACCTTCTCCGCACCGTGATCGCCGATCGCATCACCGCGTGGGGCCTGGTCGACGAGCCACGCCTCGCGCAGTTCATCAGCTCGTAACGCACGCGACTCCCGGACTCGGCGCGCCTCCACGGCGCGATCGCCGCGGCGGGAGTAGCGTCATTTTCGATGGCTAGCGACATGCTTCGCTGTCCGGGCGGTCCCGATTCGAAAGGACCGGCCCCGGTCCTGAGATCGCTTGTGTGTCCACCGAGAAGTTCGTGTGGGGTCGCAGGAACTCGCGCAGCCTCGAGGAGTGCTACGTGACTGATTCGCAGGGCCGGCCCAGCCGGCAATCCGGCCTGAGGACCTACGTTCTCGACACGTCCGTGTTGTTGTCCGATCCCTGGGCAATCACGCGGTTCGCCGAGCACGACGTGGTGGTTCCGCTGGTGGTCATCAGCGAACTGGAGGCCAAACGCCACCACCACGAGCTGGGGTGGTTCGCCCGGCAGGCCTTGCGCATGTTCGACGATCTGCGGCTGGAACACGGACGGCTCGATCAGCCGATACCCGTTGGGACAGAAGGCGGAACGCTGCATGTCGAGCTGAACCACAGCGACCCGACGGTGCTGCCGGCGGGCTTCCGCAACGACAGCAACGACGCCCGCATCCTCACCGTCGCGGCCAACCTCGCCGCCGAGGGCAAACACGTCACGCTGGTCAGCAAGGACATCCCGCTGCGCGTCAAGGCGGGCGCGGTCGGCCTGCTCGCCGACGAGTACCACGCCCAGGACGTCGTCACCTCCGGCTGGACCGGGATGGCCGAGGTCGAGGTGCCCAGCCAGGATGTCGACGCCCTGTTCGCCGACGGGGAGATCGATCTCGAGGCGGCCCGCGACTTACCGTGCCACACCGGAATTCGCTTGCTGGGCAGCAACTCTCACGCGCTCGGCCGGGTCAATGCCGACAAGAAGGTGCAGCTGGTCCGTGGGGACCGCGAAGTGTTCGGCCTCCGGGGAAGGTCAGCCGAACAACGCGTCGCCCTCGATCTGCTGCTCGACGAATCGGTCGGCATCGTCTCGCTGGGCGGCAAAGCCGGCACCGGCAAGTCGGCGCTCGCCCTGTGCGCCGGCCTGGAGGCCGTGCTGGAGCGTCGCACGCAGCGCAAGGTCGTGGTCTTCCGTCCGCTCTACGCCGTCGGTGGCCAGGATCTCGGCTACCTGCCCGGCAGCGAGAGCGAGAAGATGGGTCCGTGGGCCCAGGCGGTCTTCGACACCCTCGAAGGCCTGGCCAGCCCGGCCGTCCTGGAGGAGGTGCTCTCGCGCGGCATGCTCGAGGTGCTGCCGCTGACCCACATCCGTGGCCGTTCGCTGCACGATTCGTTCGTGATCGTCGACGAGGCCCAGTCGCTGGAGCGCAACGTGCTGCTGACCGTGCTCTCACGGCTCGGTGCGGGGTCGCGGGTGGTGCTGACTCACGATGTGGCGCAACGGGACAACCTGCGCGTGGGCCGCCACGACGGTGTCGCCGCGGTCATCGAGAAGCTCAAGGGTCACCCGCTGTTCGCTCACATCACGCTGCTGCGCAGCGAGCGTTCGCCGATCGCGGCGCTGGTCACCGAGATGCTGGAGGAATTCAGCCCCGGCGCCCTGCCGTGACGCGGGATTTCGGTGTACTTGGTCAACGCCACGTTGACCAAGTACACCGAAATCGCAGGTTGTGGGCCGTGGTGATGGGGCTCGTCCTCGGTCTGGTCGCTTCAGTGACGCCCGCCGCCGCCGACACGGTCGACTGCGCGCGGGTCAGGTGCGTGGCGCTGACGTTCGACGACGGGCCGGGCGCCCACACCGACCGGCTGCTCGACATACTGCGCGCCAATGATGCGAGGGCCACGTTCTTCTTGATCGGGGAGCGGGTCGCCGCCGACCCCGCCGCGGCCCGCCGGATCGCCGGCGCGGGCATGGAGATCGGCAACCACACCTGGGCGCACCGCGACATGACCACGCTCACGCGGGCCGACGTCGCGTCCGAATTCAGCCGCGCCACGGAGGCCATCGAGGCCGCGACGGGACAACGGCCGGCCTTGACGCGCACCGGCTTCGGGGCGATCGACGACTCCGTGCTCGCGGAGGCCGAACGTCAGGGGCTGGGCGCCGTCAACTGGGACATCAACCCGCGGGACTGGGAGATCAGCGACCCCGCGATCGTCCGCGACGCGCTGAGGGCCCAGATCCGCCCGAATGCGGTGGTGCTGCTCCACGACACCGTGTGGTCGACCGTGGAGGCGATGACCCACCTGGTGCCCGCGCTCAGAGCGGACGGCTACCACCTGGTGACGGCGTCGCAGCTGCTCGGACCGCGCGCACCCGGGAGCCTGTACGGGACCCGCGACCGCGCGTGACAGGCGCGACCTGTTACTGGCGGCGACGACCCTCGACGAGGAACCATCCCGCGGCCGCCGCCCCGGACACCGCCAGCATGCGGTCGGCTCCCCAGCCGTGTCTGGCCTTCGACAGGTCGACCAGCGATGCCAGTCCGAGCATGACGAAACCCGTGCGCAGCGCCGGCTGGCTGGTGGCCGTGGTGACCAGCGCGGCGGACGGGGACGTGGTCGTGGCGTCGAGGGTGGCGGTCACCGCAACTCCTGATTCATACCTGGGGGTGGGACGCCACCATCTTGTGCCCGTCGCCGACGATCCGCCGGGTTTTCGACAGATCTCCAGGAACGAATCCGAGTGCTAGCTCCCGTCTTTCACCTTCGCCATCGCCAGCACGTCGAGGCGCTTGTCGAGCTCCTCCTCGGAGAGCTTGTCGCCGATCAGGCCGCGGTCGACGACCGTCTGCCGGATCGTCTTCTTCTCCTTGAGGGCCTGCTTGGCGACCTTGGCGGCCTCTTCGTAGCCGATCGCCGAGTTCAACGGCGTCACGATCGACGGGGAGGACTCGGCGAGCTCCCGCAGGCGGTCCTCGTTGGCCACCAGGCCGTCGATGCACTTGGTGGCGAACAGCTTGGACACGTTGGCCAGCAGCGTGAACGATTCCAGCACGTTGCGGGCCATCATCGGGATGTAGACGTTGAGCTCGAAGGCACCCGACAGACCACCCACGGTGACGGCGGCGTCGTTGCCGATCACCTGCGCGGCGACCTGCGTCACGGCCTCGGGGATGACGGGGTTGACCTTGCCCGGCATGATCGAGCTGCCCGGCTGCAGGTCGGGTAGCTGCAGCTCGCCGAGGCCGGTGAGCGGGCCGGAGCCCATCCAGCGGATGTCGTTGGCGATCTTGGTCAGCGAGGCGGCGATGGTCTTGAGCGCACCGGACGCCTCGACGAGGCCGTCGCGGGCGGCCTGGGCCTCGAAAGAGTCCACGGCCGTGCGCAGTTCGGCGATCCCCGTCTGGTCGACCAGGACGTCGACCACCTTCGCGCCGAACCCGTCCGGGGCGTTGAGGCCGGTGCCGACGGCGGTGCCGCCGATGGCGAGCTCGCCCAGGCGGGGCAGCGTCGCCTTGACCCTTTCGATGCCGGCCTGGATCTGGCGCGCGTACCCGCCGAACTCCTGGCCCAGCGTCACCGGGACGGCGTCCATCAGGTGGGTGCGGCCGGACTTCACCGTCGTGCGCCACTGGCGGGCCTTGGCGTCCAGCGACTCGTGAAGCACCTCGAGCGCCGGGATCAGGTGGCGCACGGCGGCTTCGGTCGCGGCGATGTGAGTGGCCGTGGGGAAGGTGTCGTTGGAGCTCTGCGACATGTTGACGTCGTCGTTCGGGTGCACCGTGACACCGTTGGCCGCGGCAATCGAGGCGATGACCTCGTTGGTGTTCATGTTCGAGCTGGTGCCCGAGCCGGTCTGGAACACGTCGATCGGGAACTGGTCGTCGTGGCGGCCGTCGGCGATCTCGGCGGCCGCGGCGATGATCGCATCGGCCTTCTCCGCCGCGAGCAGGCCGAGGTCCTTGTTGACCTGGGCGCAGGCGCCCTTGAGGAGGCCCAGCGCGCGGATCTGGGTGCGCTCCAGCGGGCGGAACGAGATCGGGAAGTTCTCCACCGCACGCTGGGTCTGAGCGCGCCAGAGCGCGTTCTTGGGCACCCTGACCTCGCCCATGGTGTCGTGCTCGATGCGGTATTCGGTGTCGTCACCGGCATTCTTGTCGACGGCGTTGTCGGCAGTCATTGGCTCCCTGTTCGTGTTCTGGTGTGAGTGGGGTGATTACGGCAAGGGGTAGGCGGCACTCTTGTCGCCGGTGAAGTCGACGGCGGAGTACTCGTTGAGCTTCGAGAGACGGTGATAGGCCTCGACCATGCGGACCGTGCCGGACTTCGAGCGCATGACGATCGACTGGGTGGTGCAGCCGCCGCCGTAGTACTGCACGCCCTTGAGCAGGTCGCCGTCGGTGACGCCCGTGGCGCAGAAGAAGACGTTCTCGCCGGAGACGAGGTCTTCGGTGCTCAGGACCTGATCGAGGTCGTAACCGCGCTCGATGGCCTTCTGGCGTTCGTCGTCGTCGGTGGGGGCGAGCTTGGCCTGGATCGCGCCGCCCATGCAGCGGATCGCCGCGGCGGCGATGATGCCTTCGGGGGTGCCGCCGATGCCGACGAGCATGTCGGTGCCCGACCCCGGGCGGCAGGCTGCGATGGCGCCGGCGACGTCGCCGTCGGAGATCAGCCGGATGCGGGCGCCTGCCTCGCGGACGTCGGCCATCAGCTGCTGGTGGCGGGGACGGTCGAGGATGCAGACCGTCAGGTCGCGCACGCTGGAGTTCTTGACCTTCGCGACGCGTTTGATGTTCTCAGCGATCGGCGCGCTGATGTCGATGACATCGGCGGCGTCGGGACCGACGGCGATCTTGTGCATGTAGAACACCGCCGACGGGTCGAACATGGCGCCGCGTTCGGCGACCGCGAGCACCGAGATCGCGTTGGGCATGCCCTTGCTCATCAGCGTGGTGCCGTCGACGGGGTCGACGGCGAAATCGCATTCGGGTCCGTCGCCGTTGCCGACCTCTTCGCCGTTGTAGAGCATCGGCGCGTTGTCCTTCTCGCCCTCGCCGATGACCACGACGCCGCGCATGGACACGGAGTTGACCAGTTCGCGCATCGCGTCGACAGCGGCTCCGTCGCCGCCCTCTTTGTCCCCGCGGCCGACCCAGCGGCCCGCGGCCATCGCTCCGGCCTCGGTGACCCGCACCAGTTCAAGGGCGAGATTTCGGTCCGGTGCTTCACGTCGCGGGGCGCTCATGGCCAGATTCTCCCATTAGCGGAATCGGAAATGGGAGCTGGGATACTGGGTGGCATGACTACGCCGCCCGAGCCGGGCCACGAGGTCACCGGTGACCCCGACGTGGGCTATGCGGTGCCGGGCCCCAAGCCTGCCAAGTCGCGCCTGCTCCAGGACGGACGCGACATGTTCTGGTCGATGGCGCCGCTGGTGGTGGTCTGCGTGGTGCTCGCCGGACTGCTCGGGATGTGCTCGTTCGCCCCCACGGGTCCGGGCCGCGGACCGGCACCCGAGTACGACGCACCCGCGGCCCTGCAGGCCGACGCGAACGCCCTACGGTTCCCGGTGCGGGTGCCGCAGCTGCCCGAGGGTTGGCAGGCCAATTCGGGCAGCCGCAAAGGCATCGAAGGCGGGCGCACCGACCCGGTCACGGGACAGGCCGTGCGTGCCGTCGGCACCGTCGTCGGGTACCTGACTCCGAGCGGCATGTACCTGGGCATCACGCAGAGCAACGCCGATGAGGACAAGCTCATCGCATCGTTCAGCCCGGACCTGGTGCCGACCGGCACGCAGGAGGTCGACGGAGTCCGCTGGGTCGTCTACGAGGGCGGGGAGAGCGACGGCAAGCCGAACGAACCGGTGTGGACGACCGAGGTGGACGGGCCCACGGGGCCGGCGCAACTTGCGGTTTCCGGTGCCGCGGGTACGGACGAGTACCGTACGCTGGCCGCGGCGACGCAATCCCAGCCGCCGCTGACGGTCACCTAACCCCGGGAGACGCCATGAGCGGACCAGAAGCAGACCTGAGCGGGTGGACCTCGGCGCCGTTCAGCGCCGCCGGGTTCACCTACGACGTCTACCGCAAGGGCGAGGGCCCCGGCGTCGTGCTCATCCCGGAGATGCCCGGCCTGCACCCAGGCGTGCTCGCGCTCGGCAATCACCTGGTGGACAACGGTTTCACGGTGGCCGCGCCGTCGCTGTACGGCACCCCCGAAGCGCCGGGCATCCGCCCCGGCGCGGTGGCGGTGATGGTGCGTGGCTGTGTGGCAAAGGAATTCGCGGCGTTCGCGACCAATGCGGACCGCCCCATCGCGCACTACCTGCGTGCGCTGGCCCGCGATCTCAACGAATGGACTCCGGGCAAGGGCGTCGGGGTGATCGGCGAGTGCTGGAGCGGCGGCTTCGCGCTGGCGGCCGCCGTCGACGACAGCGTGCTCGCGCCGGTGCTGAGCCAGCCGTCGTTGCCCCTCGGCCTGACCGCCCGCCACCGCGCCGACCCCGGGTTGTCCGACGGTGAACTGAAGGTCATCGAGCGCCGTGTCGCCGAGGAGGGCCTGTGCGCGCTCGGGTTGCGGTTCAGCGAGGATCCGCTGTCGCCGGCCGCTCGGTTCACCACGCTGAAGAAGCGCCTCGGTGACGCCTTCGAAGTGATCGAGATCGACTCGAAGAAGGGCAACGAGCACAAGTTCGGCAAGATGGCGCACTCGGTGCTGACCCTGGAGGTCCGCGAGGTCGAGGGCCATCCTGCCTACGAGGCCCGCAAGCGCGTCGTCGAATTCCTCAGGGAGCGGCTGGTTTAGCCGAATCCGGGGCGGGTTCGGTAGGCCGCGGCCGGGGTTTCGGCGTGCCGGGCAGGATCCGGCGCCACCACGGTGTGCGGCGTTCGGCCTCGGCCTCGGCGTCGTCGGGGTCGGGGTCGGCGGCCGTCCCGGTCAGCGATTCCGGGGACGCGCCCTTGTAGACCACGAGGTACACGCTGACCGTGGTCACGATGACGATCATCAGGACCGGGCCCAGCACGATGCCCCAGAAGCCGAACATCTTGAGGCCGGCGAAGACCGCCAGCAGCATCAGCGCCGGATGCAGGTGTGCGCTCTTGGGAACCAGGAACGGCCGCAACAGGTTGTCAATACTCGTCACGACGACCACGTGGAACAGCACGACGAAGATGCCGCCCGCCACGTTGCCGAACACCGCCATGACGATCCCCACGGGGATGGTCACGATGCCGCTGCCGAGCGGGATGAACGACAGCGCGGTCAGGAAGATCAGGAACATGAAGAAGCCGTCGTGAAATCCGGCGAGGTAGATCGAGACGGCGCCGGCGGTGCCCTGGCAGACGGCGATGATGAACTGGCCCTTGACCGTCGCCGACACCATCGCCCCCACCTTGGCGAGGTAGATGTCGGAAGCCTGCTCTCCCAACGGGTTCAGGTCCCGGAACAGGGCCACCACCCGGTCGCCGTTGGTGAGCAGCGCCAGGAACACGTAGAGGAAGATCACCAGTGCCGTCACCGTGGCGGCGATACCGCCCACCGAGTCGCGGGCGAAGCCGAGCGCGACCTGTCCGGCGTTCTGGCCCAGGGATGTTGCCGCGTCCCGCACCGATTCGGGGGTCAGCGTGATGTTCATGAACGGCACGCGGGAGAGAATCCCGTTGGCGGAGTCCAGCAGTCGCTGGGCCAGCGCCGTGAAGTCCGTCTGGTCGACCCAGTGGCCGATGCTGGTCACCGCCTGGCTGATCTGCAGCACGGCCAGGAACACCACACCGGTCAGCGGCAGCGCCACGGTGGCGATGGCCGCGAACAGGGTCAGCGTCGCCGACAGTCCGACGTTCATCGAGCGCCGGAGTCGGTCGTAGAGCGGGCGGAAGAGGTAGGCCAGCACACCGGCCACCGCGATCAACAGGATGTAACCGCGCAGGAAGTACGCTCCGAAACCCAGCGCCACGACCGTCAGGACGGCCAGGGCGCGCTTCTGGGTGACGGTGAACTCGTCCCTCATGCGGCGCACCCTATCCCGTGTCGGCGGTGCTCGGTGCCTGCGCGGCGAGGAACCGCATCGAGAGTCTGTTCAGCGTCACCGGAGCGAGCCGGGTCAGCAGCCATTGGGCATGCGCCACACGAGGTTTGACGAGGATGGCCTTGTTTCGGTCGATGGAGCGCAGGACGTCGCGGGCGAGCTGGTCGGCATCGTAGGCCTTGCCGCCCTGGGCGCGCAGGAAGTAGTCGCGACCACCGAAGCTGCCCACCGCGCCCTTGTCCAGGATGGGCGTCTCCACCGCGGCCGGGCACACCACGAGCACGCCGACACCGCGGGGGACCGCTTCGGCGCGCAGCGCCATCGACAGCCCGACGACCGCGTGCTTGGTCGCGACGTAACTCGTCAGCTGCCCGCCGGCGGCGAGGCCCGCCATCGACGCGGTGTTCACGATGTGGCCGTGGCCCTGCCGCAGCATCAACGGATACGCCGCCGCCACACCGTGCACGACACCGCGGATGTTGACGTCGATGATGGCGTTCCACTGATCGAGGGTGAGCAGCTCGGTCTCGCCGCCCCATACGATGCCGGCGTTGTTGAACATCAGGTCCAGCCGCCCGGACCGCGCGACCACGTCGTCGACCGCACCCTGAACCGCCGCGGCGTCGGTCACGTCGAGGCGTGCCGAGCGGGCGCGGGCACTCAGCCCGGACACCACCCGCGCTGCGGCGTCCGCGTCGATGTCGGTGCACAGCACATCGGCGCCCGCGTCGTCGAGCGCCCGGCACAGCGCGGCGCCGATCCCCGATCCGCCGCCGGTGACGATGGCCTGCTTTCCGCTGTACCTGTGCGGCTGTGGGCGACCGCCGACGCTCACGACGACTGCTCCATGAGGCGCCGCACGTGGCCCATGATGTCGGGATAGCGCTTCAGGTGTGCGCCGCCGTTGATGTCGAGCACCTCGCCGGTCAGCCAGGACGAGCCCGGCGAACACAGGTACACCACGGCCTCGGCGATGTCCTCGGGGGTTCCGGCGCGACCGAGCGCGGTGTTCTCGACGTAGTCCTCGACGACGCCGGGCACCGACGCGGCGGCCGCGGTCAGAGGTGTGTGCACGAAGCCCGGCGCGACCGCGTTCACCCGGATGCCGCGCGGCCCCATCTCCAGCGCAGCGACCTGGGTCAGCATCGACAGGCCCGCCTTGGCGGCGCAGTAGGCGCTCATCCCGGCCGCGGGCTGTCTGCCGTTGAGCGAGCTGATCTGCACCAGCGAACCGCCCTCACGCAAGTGCCTGCCCGCATGCTTGGCGACCAGGAACGCGCCGTTGAGGCACACGTCGATGACCGCGCGGAAGTCGTCGGCGGGCATGTCGGTGATCAGGCCGACGTTGCTGAACCCCGCGCAGTTCACCGCGACGTCGAGGGGGCCGTGGGTCTTGAAGAGACGTGCCACGGAGTCCTCGTCGGTGACGTCGACGACCGCTGCGGCGTGCTCGCCGCCCAGTTCGGCGGCCCGCGCGCGGGCGCCGTCGCCGTTGAGGTCGGCGATCGTCACCCGGCACCCCTCGGCGGCCAACGCCCGCGCGGTGGCCCACCCGATGCCAGAAGCGCCGCCGATGACGATCGCCTCCCTGGCGGCCCGCCCGTTACCGTTGCTCATCCCGTTGGCCTTTCGACGAGGAAGTGGAACGCGTTCCAAGGTCACACTCGCACACCGAAAGCGCAATATCGGATGGCAGACTCGGCGGCGTGACCGAACTGAAGCGATCCGAGTCGATTTTCGTCGCCGTCCCGCCCGACGAGTTGTACGCGCTGGTGTCGGATGTGACCCGCACCGGCGAATGGAGCCCGGTCTGCAAGGCCTGCTGGTGGGATGAGGGAGCCGGGCCGCAGGTCGGCGCCTGGTTCACGGGCCGCAACGAAACCCCGGAAAGGACGTGGGAGACGCGCAGCCAGGTAGTGGCCGCCGACCCCGGACGCGCCTTCGCCTGGGAGGTCAACAACGGCTGGGTGCACTGGGGCTACACGCTCGAACCCGAGGGCGACGGCACGAGGCTCACCGAATCCTGGGAGTTCCTGCCCAAGGGGATCGAAGGCTTCGGCGAACGGTTCGGCGATGCCGCCGAGGCCGAGATCGCCAAACGCAGCGACGCCGCGCGCGACGGTATCCCGGCCACGCTCGCCGCGATCAAGTCGACGGCCGAAGGCGCCTGAGCGCTGCGGTGTTACCGCGGTTCGCAGAAGCAGCGGAGTGACCTCGGACCGGCCCGGCCGACGCGTGGGGCATTCGGGCGTGCCGTGAACCGATATGCGTTAGCGTCGCGCAGCAGGGGTTTGCCGACTCGAGGCAGGAGCGCCATGGGGTTTGGCCGCTTTCGGCCTCTGGCCGGGCCGGCGATCGCGGTGCCGGTAGCGCTGTGCATCGGTCTGACCGTGCTGCTCGCCGTCGACGACGGCAGCACGACGGTGCCCGTGATCGACGACCTGATCATTCTCGGGCTCTCGACGTACGCCGCGGTGTGCGCGGCGCTGGCGGCAATGTCGGCGGTGGGGCGCATGCGGACCGCCTGGGCGGTCATGGCGGCTGCGGTGGGGGCGTGGGCGTTCGCCGATCTCATCTGGCTGTTGTGCGACTACGTGTTCCAGGTGGAGCCGTTCCCGTCGCCCGCCGACCTCTTCTATCTCGCGTTCAGCGTGCTGGCCGTCCCGGCACTGCTCAGCATGGCACCGTTCGATGTGTGGTCGCGACGGCAGGCCAAGCTGCGCATCACCCTCGACGGGGTCACGGTCGCGCTGTGCTCGTTCCTGCTGGCCTGGCTGCTCGCGCTGGACAGCGTCTACGAGGCCTACCGCGACGACAAACTCGCGCTGGGTCTGGCGCTGTTCTATCCCGCCGCCGACATCGTGATCCTGGCGGTGTCGGTCGCCGTCCTGGCGCGCGTCGACACCAGCCAGCGCGTGGTGCTCGCGCTGCTGGTCTTCGCGTTCGGCGTCATGACGATCACCGACAGCGCGTTCGCCTACGCGGTGGCCGAGGACAGCTACGTCACGGGCAGCCTGATCGACGTCGGGTGGGCGGTCGCCACCGTCGCCATCGGCATCGCCGCACTGTGGAGCCGGCACACACCGCCTCCGCGCGCCGCGTCGGTGGCGGTGCCGTCGGCCACCGCGCTGTGGGCGCCGTACCTGCCCCTGCTGCTCGTCGGCACCGTGGGGCCGCCGCTGGTCACCCAGGGCCTCGAACGCTATGTGGCGCCCGTCATCGTCGTCGCGGTGTGTCTCCGTCAGTTCGTGGCGGCGTGGGAGAACCGGCAGTGGGTCAAGGCGGCGGCCGAGCATTCCCTGAAGGATCCGTTGACGGGGCTGTCGAACAAGACCCTGTTCCACGACCGGCTGACCCACGCGATGATGCTGCGGTCCCACGACGACCGGCCGGTGATGGTGGTGTCCCTGGACCTCGACGACTTCAAGTTCGTCAACGACAGCCTGGGCCATCCCGTCGCCGATCGGTTGCTGGTCCACGCCGGGCGTCGCATCGCCTGCTGCGCGCGGCCCGGTGACACCGTCGGTCGGGTCGGGGGAGACGAGTTCGCCCTGCTGCTCGAGGGCGATGTGCACGATTCGCAGCGCGTCCTGCAGCGCGTGGTCGACGGGTTCGACGACCCCTTCGACGTCGACGGGCAGCAGGTGACCATCCGATGCAGCGTCGGGGTGGCAGTGGTGTTCGCCGACGAACCCGATGTCACCCCGGACACGATGCTCGCCCGTGCCGACATGGCGGTGCGGGCCGCCAAGCAATCGCACTTTCCGCGCGTGCGGTTCTTCGAGGAGGACATGGAGCAGGCGGAGCCGGATTCGGGCGAGGGCGGCGATGTGAGCACCGACCGCGTCGCCGTTGCCGGAGCGGCGAAGGTCCGCCTCCTCGGGGAGTTGCGCCGCGCGGTCGACAAGGGCGAACTGGAACTGGCCTACCAGCCGAAGGTCGATCTCGGCAGCGGTGAGGTCGTGGGTGTCGAGGCGTTGCTGCGGTGGCCGCACCCCCAGCTGGGGCTGCTGCACCCGGGAATGTTCATGTCGCTTGTGCGGGAGCACAAGCTGATCCGGCCGGTGACGGACCTCGTCGTCGAGAAGGTGCTCGACGACGCCGCGCGGTGGGTGGCCGGCGGAGCTCACATGCCTGTCGCCCTCAACCTGTTCGCCCCGTCGCTGCGCGACACGCAGCTGCCCTCGAGGCTGCGGGAGGCTCTTCAGCGGCGCGGCCTGCCCGCCGACGTGCTGACCGTCGAGATCACCGAGGACCTCGTGATCAAGGATCTCGACCTGGTGACGGGCGTGCTGGGGCAGCTGCGCGAACACGGGATACGGGTCGCCATCGACGATTTCGGCAGCGGCTATTCGGCGCTGTCCTACCTGCGGGACCTGTTGATCGACGAGATCAAACTCGACCGCAACTTCATCGGGTCGGTCACTTCCGACCCGCGGGCGGCCGTCGTGGTGCGCGCCATAATCGAGCTCACGCACGGGCTCGGGATGACGGTGGTGGCCGAGGGGATCGAGGATGTCACGACCGCGAACTGGCTTCGCGACAGCGGCTGCGACATCGGCCAGGGCTTCTACTTCGGCAAGCCGATCGATGCCGGCGACGTCCCCGATCTGGGGCGGCTGTCGATCGGACCGGCGTAGTAATCACGTTCGGCCGCCGCAGCTGCTGCACCACAACAATTTTCAGCACCGATTCACAGAGTATCGATGAACTCGCCCACCAACGCGGGGAAGCGGCCGCGGTCCGGCCGGAAGATGTCGTGGGGGGAGTCGGCGAACTCGTGCAGCCGCGCCTCGGGGAACAGCGTGCGGTACCGGGCCCAGGTCGCGTCGTCGACCATCGGGCTGTTCAGGCCGCGCACCGCGAGCAGCGGAGGCTGCCATTGCGACAGCGGTTCCCAGAACGACTGGGTGCGTGCCGATCGCAACGTGGCGACGGCGGCGTCGCGGTCCACCCGGTGCGCCACCGGCGTTCCGCGCCATCGCCCGTCGAGCAGGCCGAAGATGATGTCGTCGGTCAGCTCGATCTCCTCGGGCACGTAGTCGCCGATCGAGAGGGAGCGCACGCGGTCACGGTGGGCGAGTGCCCATATCAAGGCATAGGGCGTCCCGCGCGAGAACGTCACCAGGTGCACGGGGCCGTCGGTGACGGCATCGACGACCGCCCCCACATCGCGGGCCAGGGTGTCCGAGTCGTACCGGCCGTCGGGGGCGTCGCTGTGGCCGTGTCCGCGCAGTTCGGCGATCACCGTGCGCCGGCCGAAGGACGTAGGGGCTAGGAGGTAGTCGTCGGCGACACAGGTGAACCCCGGCACGAAAACGACAGGGGCGCCGCGGTCTTCGCCTCCCGAGTCGAGGTAGCGCAGCCGCGCGTCGCCACCGGTGGCGTAGGCGAACGTCGACATCAGCCCTTGGGCGGGGCGGGCGCGGCCGCGTGGACGACCGGCTGGGCGCTTTCGGCTTTCATCCGGTGGAACAGGTCCACGTAGTAGGGCATGCACTGTTCGAGTGCCTGTTCGGTGGTGAACAGTGGGCGATAGCCGAGATCGCGTTCGGCCTTGGCGATCGAGAAGTAGTTGTCCAGGTAGATGCGTTCCACCGCAAGCGGTTCGAGCAGGGGCTTGGGTAGGCCGAACTTGAAGTGCAGGAACTGCCAGACGGTCATCGCGAACCACACCAGCCGGCCGGGTATCCGGATCGTCGGCCACGGTTGGCCGCACGCCTGCACGACGGGCCGGGAGAACTCGAACATGTTGATCGGCTCGCCGTCGTTGATGAAATACGCCTGCCCCGGGGCGGTTCCCCCCTCGACCAGATGCTGGGCGGCCAGGATGAAACCGTGCACGAGGTTGTGCACGTAGGAGTTGTCGAGCTTGACGTCCTTGTTCCCGACGAGCACCTTGACGTGCCCGGCGAGCACGCTCTCGAAGACCTTGCGGAACATCGTCTGGTCGCCTCGGCCCCAGATGCCGCTGGGGCGGATCGAACACGTCAGCATGCCCGAGACCCCGTTCTGGGACAGCACGAACTTCTCGGCGACGACCTTGGTCTCGGTGTAGAGATCGTTGAAACGGTCGGTGTAGGGCAGTGTTTCGTCGCCGCCGGCGATGCGCCGACCGCCCATCACCACGGAGTTGGAGGCGGTGTAGACGAACCGCTTCGTACCGGCCTTCTGCGCGGCATGGACGAGGTTCTGCGTGCCGGTGACGTTTACCGCGAAGCTGCGCTTGCGGTACTCCTCGGTGACCGACGCCCCGCCCATGAGGTCGATGATCGCCGCGGTGTGGAACACGGTGTCGATCTCGTCCACGGCGGCCGCGACGTCATCGGGGTCGGTGATGTCGCCCTGGAACACCTCCAGTCGCGGGTGCGCAGGCAGCGGCGACGGGACGCGGTCGAAGGAGCGGACCTCGAGGCCGCGGTCCAGGAGTTCGGTCACCAGGTTGGCGCCCACGAAGCCGGAGCCCCCGGTGACCAGGACCCGGCCGAGTTCCGTCTGCAACGTTGCATCACCCATGCCGGGCAGAATAACTGAAACGTGTTCCAATTTCGAGATGCCGGCGGGAATCCCGTTCCGTCGTCAGTCGTCCGACTCGTCGTTGGCCGCCAGTGCCTTCTCAACGCGCTCGCGCGCCCCGGCTAAGTGGGCTTCGCAGCATTTGGCCAGCTCTTCGCCCCGCTCCCACAGTTTCAGCGACGCATCGAGGTCCAGGCCCCCGTGTTCGAGGCGTTCGACGACCTCGATGAGCTCGTCGCGGGCCTCTTCGTAGCCGAGCTGACTAATAGGCTTCACTGTTCCCCCTCGCTGACTGCGGTGACCGCGCCGTCGGACACCCGGATGCGCAGCTTCGTGCCGGCCGGCGCGTCGGCGACGGCGTGCAGGACGTGCGGAGCGCCGACGTCCGGGATCGCCTGCACCACCGCGTATCCCCGGGCCAGGGTGGCCGCGGGGCCCAGCGTGGTCAGCCGGGCCGCCAGGTGCCCGACGCGCTCGGATTCGCGGGTCAGCAATCGCGTGACGTCACGGCGGGCCGCTGCCCGCGCGCGGTGGATCTCGTCGGCGCGGACATCGATCGCCGCAAGCGGCCGACTCATCACGGGCCTGCTGCGCAGCTGCGCGACCGCGTGGGCCTCCCGGTTCACCCAGTTGCGGAGCGCGCGTGCGCTTCGCCGCCGGAGATCGCCGACGAGGGCCTGCTCGGCCGCGGTGTCGGGCACGATCCGCTTCGCGGCGTCGGTCGGGGTCGCGGCGCGTAGATCGGCGACCAGGTCGCACAGCGGGTTGTCGGGCTCGTGGCCGATGGCACTGACCACCGGCGTCGTGCACCGCACGATCTCGCGGCACAGCGTCTCGTCGGAGAACGGCAGCAGGTCCTCCACGCTGCCGCCGCCGCGGGCGAGCACGATGACGTCGACCTGCGGGTCCGCGTCGAGGGCGCGCAGCGCCTCCACGATCTGGGGAACGGCGTTGGGGCCCTGCACCACGGTGTTGCGCACCGCGAACCGCACGGCCGGCCATCTGCTGGACGCGACGGCCGTGATGTCGTGCTCGGCGGCCGACGCCCGCCCGGTGATCAGCCCGATCGTGCCCGGCAGGAACGGGATCGGGCGCTTCAACCGCGGGTCGAACAACCCCTCGGCGTCCAGCAGCCTGCGCAGCCGGTCGATGCGGGCCAGCAGCTCGCCGATGCCCACCGCCCGGATCTCCGACACCCGCAGCGAGAACGTGCCGCGACCGGTGTAGAAGTTCGGCTTCCCGTAGACGATCACCTGGGTCCCGTCGGACATCCGAACCGGGGCGTTGGCGACGAGGTCGCGCGGGCACGTCAGCGACAGCGACATGTCCGCCGCGGGATCACGCAGGGTGATGAAGGCGGTGTTCGAGTTGGGCCGCAGGGTCAGCTGGGCGATCTGGCCCTCGACCCACACCGCGCCGAGCTTGTCGATCCACCCGGCGACGCGGATCGCGACGCCGCGCACCGGAAACGGGTTGTCCGCGGACTGCCCCGGGGCAGCTCCGTCTGCTGCGCTCGCCGGGGTCACTTCGCCGAGGCGCGCGTGATCCTGTTGGCCAGCAGCGTCTGATAGGGCGCCCGGGCCTTCGTCGACTCCTCGTAGGCGAGCAGCGCCTCCAGATCGGGGACGCGCAGCGACGTCAGGCGGGCCCGCAGCTGGGCCAGCGTCAGCGACTCGTACTCGATCTCGGCGACGATCTCGGGAGCGTCGGCGTCCGCTGCGGGCGTCTCGGCGGGCGTGTCCGCCTTCGGGACCTCCGGATCGCCGCTGAACAGCGCGAAGCGTCCTTCCGTCAGGCGCTCGCCGTCGCGCACCGGCAGCTCCACCACATCGGCGGTGTCGCTGTCCGCGCCGTCGACGTCCTCGTCGAACGTCGCCCATTCGGGCTGCTCGTCCTTGGGCGGGAAGATGGACTCCAGCGTCTCGTCCCCCTTGATGACCAGGACGGCGACGTCCTGCTGCATCTTCATGACCAGCTGGGCGATCTGGCTCGCGACGGTCATCGGGTACATGAGGATCGTCTGCGGCAGCTTGCGCGTCTCCTCGATGGCGGTCACGGCCGCACCCACGAGCAGACGGACGCCATACGGTGCAGTTGACATGGCCACAGCCTACGACTGGGCGGTTCGGGGGGCAGGTAAGTACCCTGGAGTCATGCCGCCGACTGTGAACATGGGCATCCCGGGTGCCGCCAGCTCGGTCGTCGAACGGACGGCGGGCAAACGAGTCCTTCTCGCCGAGCCCCGCGGGTACTGCGCCGGGGTGGATCGCGCCGTCGAGACCGTGGAACGCGCCCTGGAGAAGCACGGCGCCCCGATCTACGTCCGCCACGAGATCGTGCACAACCGCTACGTCGTCGACACGCTGGCCAAGGCCGGTGCGATCTTCGTCGAGCAGACCGACGAGGTGCCCGAGGGCGCCATCGTCGTCTTCTCCGCCCACGGCGTCGCGCCGACCGTGCACGTCGAGGCCGCCGCCCGCAACCTCAGGACCATCGATGCCACGTGCCCGCTGGTGACCAAGGTGCACAACGAGGCCAAGCGCTTCGCCCGCGACGACTTCGACATCCTGCTCGTCGGCCACGAGGGTCACGAGGAGGTCGTCGGGACCGCCGGCGAGGCACCCGACCACGTGCAGGTCGTCGACAACCCGGACGCCGTCGACAAGGTCACCGTCCGCGACCCGAACAAAGTGATCTGGCTGTCCCAGACCACGCTCAGCGTCGACGAGACGATGGAGACGGTGCGCCGGCTGCGGGAGAAGTTCCCGACGCTGCAGGACCCGCCGAGCGACGACATCTGCTACGCCACCCAGAACCGGCAGGTCGCGGTCAAGGCGATGGCGCCCGAGTGTGAACTCGTGATCGTCGTCGGGTCGAAGAACTCGTCGAACTCGGTGCGCCTGGTCGAAGTGGCTCTGGGCGCCGGCTCCGAAGCCGCCCATCTGGTCGACTACGCCGACGACATCGACCCCGCGTGGCTGGAGGGTGTCACCACCGTCGGTGTCACCTCGGGCGCGTCGGTGCCCGAGATCCTGGTGCGCGGCGTGCTCGACCGCCTCGCCGAGCACGGCTTCGGCACCGTCCAGCCCGTCACGACGGCCAACGAGACACTCGTCTTCGCCCTGCCGCGCGAGATCCGCCCCGCCCGAAGCTGAGCCGGTACGTTCGGCGAACGTGACCCGTGTGCGCCGCGCCCTCGCAGTCGTCCTGCTCGCCGTCCTCGTGCTCGCGGGGTGCAGCGACGCCGAAGACCGACTGAGTTCGACTCTGCAGAGCTTCGCTGATGCCCTCGGGCGCGGCGATGCGCACGCCGCCGCCATTCTGACCAGTGACCAGGCCGCGGCCGCCGACACGCTGACCGCGCTGTTCGACAGCCTCGGCAAGGATGTCCGTTTCGAGGTCCGCGACCGCCGCGCCGAGGACAGCGCGGCGAGCTTCACGTTGGCGGCGACGTGGAAGTTCGGTCCCGAGAAGCGCACCGAATGGACGTATACGACGCAGGGGACCGCGAACGCCGCCGGCGACGACTGGGCCATCCAGTGGAATCCCGCCACGGTCGCCCCCGGCCTCGACGAGGGCCCGCTGACCTACAGCACCCTCGTCCCGCAGCCCGCCGCCCGGGTGCTCGACCGCACCGGTGGGGAACTCCTCACCCAGCACGTGGTCACCCTCGTCGACGTCGCCGCCGGTGCCGACGTGAATGCCGTTGCCGCACTGCTCAACCCGATCGCGCCGGGGATCACCCCGCAGTCACTCGGCGGTGACCTCGCCGCTGCGGCGGGCAAGCCGGTCACCGCGATCACGCTGCGGGAGGAGGACCTGGCGCCGATCCGCGAGCAGCTGTCGACGCTGCCCGGCGTCACGCTGCGACCTCAGACCCGGCTGCTCGCGACCGACCGCGCGCTGACGTCGCCGACGTTCGCCGGCCTGTCCGACCTCTGGCAGCAGCGCACCGATGCCGCCGCGGGGTGGGCGGTCACCGCCCAGACGGCCGGCGGCGCGCGACGCGTCGGAGGCCAGGACGCCGCCCCCGTCGGCGACATCGCCAGCACCATCGACATCGGCATGCAGCTCGCGGCCGAGTCGGCCCTCGCCCCGCTGACCACGCCTGCCGCGATCGTCGCGCTGCAGCCGTCGACCGGCAACGTCCTGGGCGTCGCCCAGAACGCCCCCGCGGACGCGCAGGGCGCCATCGCGCTGACCGGTCTGTATCCGCCGGGGTCGACGTTCAAGACGGTCACGGTGTCGGCGGCACTGCAGGCCGGTCAGGTCACCCCCGACAGCATCGTCAGCTGTCCGGGTACCGAGAACATCGAGGGCAGGCAGATCCCGAACGACGACAACTTCGAGCTCGGCGACGTCCCGTTGCACACGGCGTTCGCCCGCTCCTGCAACACGACGATGGGGCGGCTGGCGGTGAACCTGCCGCCGGACGGGCTGACCAAGGCGGCCGCGCAGCTGGGCCTGGGCATCGACTTCGTGTCGCCGGGGATGACGACCGTCACCGGATCGGTGCCGGTGGCCGACACCTCGGCGCTGCGCGTCGAGGAGGGCATCGGGCAGGGCAAGGTCACCGCGACACCGTTCGGCATGGCGCTGGTCGCGGCCACGCTGGCACGTGGCTCGGTACCGGCCCCCGCGATCGTCGAGGGGGAGCCGGGTCTACCCGACCGTCAGCCCGAGCCGCTGCCGCCGACCGTCGACGAGCAGGTGCAGGCGATGATGCGCGAGACGATCACCGGGGGTACGGCCACCGCGCTGCAGGACATCCCGGGCCTGCTCGGCAAGACCGGCACCGCCGAGTACATCGACGATCAGCACGCCCACGGCTGGTTCGTCGGCATCCGGGGCGATCTCGCGCTGGCGGTGTTCGTCAGCGATGCGGGCAGTTCGGGCCCGGCGGTCGAGGCGGCGGGTCGTTTCCTGCGCGCCGTCCCCTGACCGGGGTCAGATGTCGTATTCCCAGCGATCGGCGTCGACGTCGCGCTGCGGGGCGCGCCTGCGGGCACGTGACTCGGTCCGGTCCTCGGCGTCCTCGCCGCGGTAGCGCACCCGGGACACGGGGTGATGTGAGCCGGACCCGTAACCGTCGAACGCGTCGTACTCGCCGAACCTGCCGCCGTCGTCGAACCGGCGGTCTTCGTAGCTGCTGCGCCGCTGCGGACGCTCCCGGACGGGCCGCTCATAGCGGTCTTGCCGGTCGTAGGACTCGTAGCGTGTGCGGCGCTCACGGGGTTCGCGAGGCTCGCGCCCCTCGCGGGAGGACCGGGACGAGCGCGACGTCCGCGGCTCGCGGGGCTCCCGGGATTCACGCGAGGATCGGGTGGCCGACGAGCGGGACCGGCGACGGGGTTCTCCTGCGGAGTCGTCCGTGGGTCGCGGTCGGCGCGGGCGGGGACGGTCGTCGACGACGGCGTCGATGATCTCGGTCTCGGGCGCCCGGGAGTGCCGGGACCGGGACGGGGCCCGCTTGACGGGCCGTGCGCCCCGGGAGGAGCGGCCTGCGGCCGGCTTCGCGTCGCGGGCACGGCGACGCTCGGCGGCGCGCCGCGCACGCGGATCGCCGTCCTCGGCATCATCGACATCGGTGTCGTCCCCGGCGGTCCTGCCGCCGAGCAGCGACGACAGTTTCGACGACAGCCCGGCGCTGCGGCCCGGCGTGGCCGCGCGTTCCTCGGCGGCCTCCGGGGCCGCGCGCTTGGCGGCCTTGCCGAAGTACCAGCGGCCCAGGCCGATCAGCAGCACGGCCGCGGAGGTGAAGAACATCAGCGGGAAGCGTTCGATCAGCGGATAGCCGCAGTTGATCAGGACGTCCTTGAGGCCCTGGATCTCGCTGCTGTGCATCAGGAAATACGCGCCCGGCACCGTGACGAACAGCACCAGGGGTGGCTGGATCACCGCGGTGAACAACCCGCGCTGCTGGACGGCGAGCACCGCGATCAGGCAGCCGAGGACGTAGAGCGTCGAGAAGGCCGCGGTGAGCTGACCGCCGCCGGATCCAGCGTCGAAGGCGAAGCCGATCGCCGACGCGACCACAGCGGTCAGAACGGCACCCCACCACGGAATCCCGGTGACATTGGGGTGCACAGAGCGGTGATCGGCCGCGACTGCCGGCCGCGTGCGCTGTCCTGACACAGGTCGACCGTACCGGCTACGACGACCGCTCGTCGCCAGCGAAGGGTGGCGTGGCGATCACATTGCCTACACTGTGGTCTCCGTGGGCCTCAATCTCGGAATCGTCGGACTCCCGAACGTCGGCAAGTCGACCTTGTTCAACGCCTTGACACGCAACGACGTGCTGGCAGCCAACTACCCGTTCGCGACGATCGAACCGAACGAAGGTGTCGTGGCCCTCCCGGATCCACGGCTCACCCGGCTGGCGGAGATGTTCGGGTCGGAGAAGATCGTCCCGGCGCCGGTGACCTTCGTCGACATCGCGGGCATCGTGAAGGGTGCGTCCGAGGGCGCGGGGCTGGGCAACAAGTTCCTCGCCAACATCCGCGAGAGCGACGCGATCTGTCAGGTGGTCCGCGTGTTCGCCGACGACGACGTCGTCCACGTCGACGGCCGGGTGGACCCGAAGTCCGACATCGAGGTGATCGAGACCGAGCTGATCCTGGCCGACATGCAGACCCTGGAGCGTGCGCTGCCCCGCTTGGAGAAGGAAGCGCGCACGCACAAGGACCGCAAGCCGGTGCACGACGCGGCGCTGGCCGCGAGCGCGGTTCTCGACACCGGTAAGACCCTGTTCTCGGCGGGAACCGACGTGTCGCTGCTGCGCGAGCTCAACCTGATGACGTCCAAGCCGTTCCTCTACGTGTTCAACGCCGACGAGTCGGTGCTCACCGACGAGGCACGGGTGGCCGAGTTGCGTGACCTCGTCGCCCCGGCCGACGCCGTGTTCCTCGACGCGAAGATCGAAGCGGAGCTTCAGGAGCTCGACGAGGAGTCCGCAGCGGAGCTGCTGGAATCGATCGGTCAGACCGAGCGGGGCCTGGATGCCTTGGCGCGCGCCGGTTTCCACACGCTGAAGCTGCAGACCTACCTGACGGCCGGGCCGAAGGAGGCGCGGGCGTGGACGATCAAGCAGGGCGACACCGCGCCCAAGGCCGCCGGGGTCATCCACTCCGACTTCGAGAAGGGCTTCATCAAGGCCGAGATCGTCTCGTTCGACGACCTGGTCGAGGCCGGCTCCATGGCGGCGGCCAAGGCTGCGGGCAAGGTTCGCATGGAGGGCAAGGACTACGTGATGGCCGACGGGGATGTGGTGGAGTTCCGGTTCGGAGCAACGTCTACATCGAAAGCCAAGGCGTAGCCGGCAGCGCGTCGGGGCAGATCCCTGGTTCTCCGCTTCACGTGCAACTCGGGCCGCCACGTCAATTACCGTGTGTGTGATGCCGATCAGGGTGAACGTCGACAACTTCGTCCGGGCAGAAACACACCGGATGTTCTCGGTCAATCAGGCAGAAGCCGGAGGGGTCGGGCAGTTCAGGCACAATCGAACGCCAGTCCGCATCGACGAGCAGACGGTCATCAGACTCAACCGTGACACGCTCTACAGCTTCGCGGTCGTGGACCTCGATAGCCCGGCACGTCTGACCTTGCCAGAGGCCGGTAGCCGCTATCTGTCCGCGATGATCGTGAACGAGGACCACTACATAAACAGCGTCCTGCACGAACGCGGCGAGCACATTCTCACCGCCGAGGACTACGGGACCCGCTATGTCTTCGTGGCGGTGCGCATCTTGGTCAATCCGGATGACCCCGACGACGTGGGGGCCGTGTCAAGACTTCAGGATGCCCTGAGCATCCAGGCCAGCCCGCAGGAGCCGTTCGTGATGCCGGATTATGACGTTGAAAGCTTGGACGCGACCCGCGATGCGCTGCTGCAGCTGGCCCGGGGACTGGGTCAATTCGACCGGACATTCGGGACGCCCGACGAAGTCGATCAGGTTCACCACCTGATCGGTTGCGCAGCGGGGTGGGGCGGGCTTCCGACCTCGGAGGCGGTGTATATCGGTGTGGACCCGGGTGTCCCGCCTGGCGACTACGAGCTGGTGTTCACCGAGGTTCCCGTCGACGCCTTCTGGTCGGTGTCGGTGTACAACGCGCAGGGCTTCTTCGAGCCGAACGAGAAGAACCTGTACACCGTCAACAGCGTCACCGGTCGACCCAACGCAGACGGTTCGGTCACCGTCCGTTTTGTCGGCGCGACTGACGGGGAGACCCCTGCCAACGCGATCATCACCCCGGACGGGTGGAACTACCTCATCAGGCTTTACCGCCCCAGGGCGGAGATCGTGGAGGGACGGTGGGCACCACCGGCACTCAACAAGTTGCAAAGGCGTTGAGCTGCGCCAAGCGCCGGGCCGACGGTGACGTGGTGGAGTTCCGCTTCAACGTCTGACGCGTCGAATGTGGGGGTCGTGTACGCGATCGGCGCGAAATGCGTCCACAGGGGCCCACGTTCGGCGATCCCGCTAGCGCATGGCCCGCAGGCGCGTGTCCAGTCGGCGCATCAGCACGGGCACACGGGTGCGGCCCGGGCGGGCCGGCGGGTAGCGCAGCAACACCTCGATCAGCACCGGTGTGGCTCTGGTGACTGCCCGATCGAGTTGCGCCACAGCGGCTTCCGGGTCGTCCGCGGCCAATTCCGCCGCCGCGGCGGCGTGCGCGGCCGAGCGCAGGATGTGGCCGACCTGGTCGGCACTGGCGAGGGGATGCAGGTAGGCCGCCGCTGCCGCGGCGGCCGCGGAGTGTGCGGCATGTCCGCCAGCCTGCGTGTCAGCGTCCCTGGCGGCACGGTGCGCATCGAGGGCCGTCACCCGCTGGAGGCGGCTTCGAGGCTCGCCTTCGAAGAACTGCCGGGCGGCGTCGAGCGCGGCCCGTGGCCGGGTGTCGCCCGGATGGGTCCGCTCGAACAGGGGCAGCACGTCCGCCGCGTTCAGGGCCGCGAAGCGCGTGACCTCGCGCAGTTCGGGCATCGACAGGTCGATGTAGCGCGGGGGGTCGACGGCCACAGCACCGAGTGTCCGCGCCGCGGTCAGCGTGGGCGTAGTCGGAAGATCGGGATCTGGCGGCCCGAGTCGGCTGTCTTCTCCTGGTAGTCGCCGTACCCGGCGTAGACCCCCTTCGCGAGGTCGTACAGCCGCTCGTATTCGCCGGGGTCGGTCACCTGTTCGGCGGTGAACGGCTCCAGCCCGAACGTGCATTCCGGATTGGCCTTGAGGTTGTGGTACCACTGCGGGTGCTTGTCGCCCCCGAAGTTCGACGCGACCAGGATGACGTCGGACCCGTCGTGGAAATAGGTGAGCTGCACCTCGCGGGTCTTGCCCGATTTCGCGCCGGTCGACCTCAGCGGGGCGTTCACGATGGGCCCCATGTTGACCCGGCCGCCGGTGAGGCGGAACAGAATCGGGTCGGTGCGGCGGGCGACGTGGCGCGCCAGGAACTGACCGACCGCGGACCGGCCGAAACGGACACCTTGTTCGTACCGACGTCCGCGGCGGCGGTGCGGGTCGACGTAGCGCAGCGGCATTACCGCAACCTACCGCGACGGTCGTCGGAGTCCGTCAACGCCTGACGGCCCGCGGCAGCCGCCGCCTCGCCGCGCGCTGGAGCCGGCTGACGGTGAGCAAGGCAACCAGCCCCGCCGCTTCGCGTCCGAGATAGGCCCGGCTGGTGCGTTGTTTCCACGTCGGGGTGCGCGCGCCGCGGCGGTGGCCGACGACATATCCCAGGACGGAGCCGACGCACAGCGCCACACTCAGTGCGGCCAGCAGCGCGAGGACGGTCATGGCGTCGAGCTTTCCCGGTCGCGGTTGCGACGGGATCACAGCGCGGCCACACCTCGTCGCGATTGCCGTGACCGCGCAGGGGGAATTGGCGTCGCCCGAATGACGTGACCGTGACGGGTAGACCTAGCGCGCCCGCATCGGTGCACGTTAACTTACTGTAGTAATACAGAGACTCCGACGAGTGAGGCGAGGGATGCGGCTGACGACGACGATCTGCCCGGCGCGGCGATCATCGAATTCAGGTCAGCACTTTTCCCACTGACGACATGGCTTACGAATACAACGCGTTGCTCGCGCGCCTGAACGGTTTTCACGTGCAATCCGTGCATTTCAACGGCGGATATCTCCAATTCGCGTTCACGTCCTTGTCGTCGCCCGATCTGCCGGTGCTCACCTGCGAGGTGTTGCCGACGATCGAGACGGCGAACGGACCTCTGACGGACGGTCAACCGGGCTACACCGACGCGATACGGTCGCTCATCGGTCATCACGTGGTCGCGACCCGGGAGAACGCCGCCGGCGGCCTGCAGGTCCATTTCGCCGAGGCCACCGTGACCGTGCGGCCTCCGGCCGACAGCCTGCACGGTCCCGTGATCGCGATGCTGTCGGATTTCGGCGACGGGAGCTCGATGACCTGGCGCCCGGGAGGTGCGGCTTTTGAGTACCTTTCTCAGCATGGGGCGCACCGACACGGCATCGCGGGTGATCGCCGCTGCCCGTAGGCGGGTGTTCTCGGCCCTCATCGACCCGGCGTCACTGCTCGAATGGCTGCCGCCGGCCGGGATGACGGGCCGCTTCGAGCACATCGACGTCCGGCCGGGCGGCTCGTATCGAATGACGTTGACCTACACCGAAATCCCTGCTGGGGGCGGTAAGAGCTCAGCCGACTCCGACGTCGTCGACGGCCGCTTTCTGGAGATCGTGCCCGACGTCCGCGTGGTGCAGGCCGGAGACTTCACGTCCGGCGACCCCGCGTTCGCAGGCACGATGACCATGACCTGGAGCCTCTCCGACGTCGAGGGTGGGACCCGCGTCGACATCCGGGCGGACGACGTCCCCGAGGGCATCTCCGCCGCCGACCACGTCGCCGGCATGACCTCGTCGCTGGACAACCTGGCGCGTTTCCTCGCCGGTTCCTGACCTGCGCTCTCAGCCGGCGCGATACTCCACGATCGCGTCCCGGCTGTACAGGGACTCCCCGGTGATCACCACGAGTTCGGTCGGCGACAGCCGGTAGGTGGTCCCCCCGTTGCGCGCCTCGAAGCCCGCGGAGATGGGCCGTACGTCGTCGAGGCGCAGTGTCGCCCCGTCTCCCAGGCGGACACCCTCGTATTCGAGCGTCCCGTCGGCCGCCTCGCAGACCACCATCGTCGACCGCTCGGTGCGTGCGATGGCCACGGCTCGCTGATCGTCGCTGCAGCGGGCGGAGTCGACGAACCCCTGCGCGTCGATGGCGAACGCCGGCACAGGTGGCGGAGCGGATGCGGCTGCCGGCACCCGGGGAGCGGCCGGAGGCAGGGGAGCGGCGGGCGCCCGGGGAGCGGCGGTCGGTGGCGGCAGGGACGTCGCGGGCGTGGCGGCCGACGGCGAAGTCGAATTCGGTTGCGCGGGAATCGTTTGGACGTGCAGGGTGTCGTCGGCCGAGTTCACCATCACCACGACGACCCCGAGCGTGGCCAGAGACGCGACGACGATCGAGATGGCCGAGCCGCGGGCGCTGAAGAGGCCGCGGCGTGGCGGATCGTGGTCGTCTGGCGTCGGCATGCCGGCTCCTTGTCGCGCCCGGATGAGCTGCTGTGCATCAGCAAACCATCGACTTCTGCGTAAACGCGCGAGGCGGGTCGGCGTTTCGCCGCTCGGCTGCCCGCACCGGCTACGGCATCACCGCGATCTCGTCGCCGAGCCGGTAGCCCTGCGCCAGGGGCAACCCGTCGCCGCTCCAGAACGATCCCGGGTCGAACCAGTTCGAATTCTTCTCGGTCTGCAGCAGCCCCATCTCCTCGTAGGTGATGGCCACCGTCTCGGCGCAGTAGGCGGTCTCCAGTCCGACCTTCGATCTCTCCGCCTTGCGGCGTTCCGCCGATTCTCGAACCTTATTGTGCAGGAACGGGATTCCGCGGGTGAAGTCGCTGACCGTCGGGATGCGGCCCCGCATCCACCGGCCCGTCAACCGCGCGGTCGTCGGGAACGGGGTCCCGTCCATCCTGGCGATGACCCGAAGCAACCGGTCCTCCTGTTCGCGCGTGGCGTAGGGGGTCAGTTGACGCAGCCAGCAGCGCTGGTCGTAGGTGTGGATCCACCGTTCGGCGGCCTGGCGCAGATCGTTGAGCTGGACGCCACGGTGGTGCGTGCCGGTCCACATGTCCAGCAGCTTGTCGCCCAGCTCGGCGTGCCAGATCAGCGGCGGCAGGTCGTCGATCGCGACGGTCATCCCGACGTGGTTGACCGGGCTGTTCGTCAGGGACTGGATGGCCCGGTCGGGGCCCGAATGTCCCCGGAACAGCCAGATATCGCCGGTGCGGGTCTCCTCCAGGGCCCGCTGCAGTGACACCGTGCTTGGATTCACCCCCGCAGCTTAGGCAGACTGGGCGCCATGCGTGGCATCTGGAAGTGGGTCGGTCTGGCCGGTGTCGCGGGCGTCGTCGCCGGCGGCGCCCTCGTCGCCCGGGATCAACGGCGCCGCAACGCCTATACCCCGGACGACATCCGGGCGCGCCTGCATCAGCGGCTCGCCGACTCCGAACGCACCGCGTAGAGCGTGTGGGCGCCCGAGAAACCCTTCAGTTTCGCGTCGCGCCCGTCGTCGAACACGAGGTCGTCGCAGTCGTCGCAGTCCAGCACCGCGTCGTAGACCGTGCTGCTGACCAGCGTCTCGCCGCCATCCGCCTCGCTCGCCACCCGGGCTGCCATCGCGACGTTGCGGCCGAACAGGTCGTCGCCGCGCCGCACCGACTTGCCCGCGTGGATGCCGATGCGGACCCGGATGCCGTTGGGCCGCTTCTGAAGTGAACGCTGAATGTCGATGCCGCAGCGCACGGCCTGCTCGGGCCGGCTGAACGCGACCATGAAGCCGTCGCCCTGGCTCTTCACGACGTAGCCGTCGTGCTTGCCGACCAGCTTGCGCACCGACTTGTCGTGCTTGCCGATCAGCCGCACGAAGGCGCGGTCGCCGATGCGCTCGTTGAGCGCGGTCGACTCCTCGATGTCGGAGAACATGATCGCCACCTTGCCGCTCGGCGCCAGGCGTGCCAGGTCGGGTCGCTCCACCTCGGCCCAGTCGGCGAGTTCCTCGATCGAGGAGCGGACCGCGGCGCCGAACCCGTCCTTGCGCAGGATGTTGGCGGTCTCCCACACGGTCTTGACCGCCCTGGTGCCTCCGGACACCAGCAGCTGCCGGGTGTCGAGGCGGTCGCGCAGCTCGTCGGCCTCGGCCCGGGCGTCCCGCAGTCTGACGGTCTGCACGGCCACCGCGACTCCGAGGCCCGCCGCCAGCACGGCGAGCACATACACCGCGATCAGTGTTCCGGTCATCCCCCCAGTATTGGATGCTGGGCACGTGACGATCGCGAAGGCCCCCTATTACGAGAGTCGCTTCCTGCGCGCCAACGATCCGGAGGCACGCAGGGCGGTCTGGCTACGGGAAACCCTGCTGCTGCCCGTCGGAGGTGATCCGGTCGCCGAGGTGTGGGTGATGCTCTTCGACCCGTCGGGTCACCGGGCCGTCAAACAGCGGTACGCCCTCGACGATGCCGACTTCGCCGACGCGGACTGGACCGCGCGGATCGCCACCACCGCCCTCGACGATCACGCCGCGACGGGCACGCTGCCCACGGCCCGGTGGGACCTCACGATCGCCCCGGCGGGGCAGGAGCCGGTGCGGATACTGACCGACCGGGCCTACGCGCGGAAGTTCCCGACGGCCAAGACGATGGTCCGCCACCCGCTCGCCCGCTTCGACGGCCGCGTCGAGGTCGCCGGTCTGGTCGTCGACGTCGACGACTGGATCGGCAGCGTCAACCACAACTGGGGGACCCGCCACACCCCGGCCTACGCCTACGGGCAGGTGTGCGGGTTCGACGAAGCACCCGAGTCGACGCTGGAGATCGTCACGGCCCGTGCCGCCCTCGGGTCTCTGTTGCTGCCGGGGGTCACGCTGTTCGTCTTCCGGCACGAGGGCCAGGAGTTCGCGGTGCGCTCGATCCGCGGCAGTCTGCAGTCCCACGGCAGCTACGCACCGTTCCGCTGGACGTTCGGGGCGCGGGTGGGCGAGCAGATGATCGAGGGTGAGATCGTCGCGGAGCCCGCCGACGTCCTCGGGCTGACGTATTCCGATACCCACGGCGGGGTGAAGCACTGTTACAACTCGGCGATCGCGAGCTGCCGAATACAGCTGGCCGGCAAGGCCTTCGAACGCGCGGAACTCACCAGCGGCAGAGCCATGTTCGAGATCCTGACCGACGACCGTCTCGACACGGTTCCGCTGTCGGTCTAACCCCAGGCCGCGGTCACCGTGGCCATGTCGAAGTAGTCCCGCCAGGACGCGATCCGGCCGTCGGCGACCTCGAACACCCCGGCCACCGGGAGCTCGAGGCGGCGGCCGTCCCGGAACCGCATCACGTCGGTGCGCTCGTTGAACACGAGGTCGCCGGCGCAGACCTGGCGGTGGATCCGGAAATCGATGCCGTCGACGGCGGCGGTGAAGTCGGCGATGAACGCCCTGATCGCCTCTCGGCCGACCACCGCCTCCATCGGGATGTTGTGGTACACACCGTCTTCGGTGAAGTGCCCGGCCAGCACGTCCGGGTCGGGTGCGGACCACAGCGCGCAGAATTCGGTCACCACGTCGGCGGGGGAGCGTGACATCGCCGGATCACCACCCCTCGGTCAGGACGCGGTCCAGTGCGTCGACGTAGAAGTCGGCCGCCTCGGTGTCGATACACAGCGGAGGCTTCGTCTTCAGGATGTTCTGATGGTCACCGGTGGGCTGGATGACCACCCCGAGTTCGAGCATCCGGTCGCAGATGGCGGTCGTCTCCTCCGGTGCGGGCTCCAGCGTCTGCGGGTCGCGGATCATCTCGACTCCCAGGTACAGCCCGAAGCCGTGCACGGTACCGACCAGCGGGTGCTTGTCGCGTAACCCCTCCAGGCGAGCCTTGAGGTATCCGCCGACGCGAACCGCGTTGTCCTGCAGCCGTTCCTCCTGCAGCACGTCGAGCACCGTCATGCCTAGAGCGCAGGACAGCGGGCTGCCACCGGTGGAGGAGAAGAAGTAACCCTGGCTGGAGAACGCCTCGGCGACGGCCCGGCTCGTGATCACCGCCCCGAGCGGATATCCGTTGCCCACCGACTTGGCGACCGACACGATGTCGGGTACCGCGTTCTGCTGCTCGAAGCCCCAGAACCAGTCGCCCAGACGGCCGTAACCCACCTGGACCTCGTCGGAGATCGCCAGGCCGCCGCCGGCGCGCACGGCCGCGTAGACCTGCTGCAAGTAGCCGTCGGGCAGCGCCATGCCGCCGGCGTTGCCGTACACGCTCTCGCAGATGAACCCGGCGGGCGGCCGTCCCGAAGCGATCAGCTCGTCGATCTGGGCGACCGCGTCGGCGGCGTAACGGCCGGCGTCGCTGCCGCGGTACTTACCCCGGAAGCTGTTCGGCGACTCGACGGTGTGTACCCAATCCGGGCGGGTGGCAAGGGCATTCGGGTTGTCGGCAGTCGACGTCGAGACCGCGTCGGTGCCGTACGTCCACCCGTGGTAGGCCTCGCGGACGGCGACGACGTCCCGGCGCCCGGTCGCAGCGGTCGCCAACCGGATCGCCAGATCGCTGGCCTCAGAACCCGAGTTCACCAGGAACACGGTGTCCAGCGGGTCGGGCAGCAGGGCGGCAAGGCGCTCGCTGAACTCGACGACGGCCTCGTAGTTGAAGCGCGAGTTCGTGTTCAGCCTCCGCAACTGCCGGGACGCGGTGTCGGCGATCCGGGGATGGGCGTGCCCCAGAACGGTGACGTTGTTGACCATGTCCAGGTAGCTGCGGCCCTCGGTGGACATCAGGTAGTGCCGTTTGCCGCGTTCGATCTGCGGCGGGGTGCGGTAGTAGAACTCCTGCACCGGAGCGAAGCTCGCGTCCCGGCGGGCCAGCAGATCATCACGGTCGACGTGGTTCAGGCCGGCCAGCCCGAGCAGGGGACGCGGGTCGCGCGTCTGGGCCAGCCATCCCGGTGCGAGGTCGGCACGGCTGAACGACGGAGCGACGGGCGCGCCGGCTGGGCGCACGGACAGCCCCACCCGTTGCCGGGCTGCGGCACGCGCCAGGACGTCGCCCGCACTGATCGGGCCACGCACGGTGCCCTGGGCGCCGGTGATCGTGACCTCGAACTCGGTGGAGTGCACAGTGATTCGACCGGCGGCGTCCTCGCTCACCTCGCCGTCCCACGGTGCCGCCAGCTCCAGCTCACCGGCCGGCCACAGGTCGAGACCGGTGGCGACCACCTCGGGGGCGTCCTGGCTCAGCCGCGGCGCCCGGCAGAGCCTCGCCTCGCCGTACCGGGTGACGACCAGCGGCGCGCCGGCATCGAGCGCAGCGAGGGCCGACGTCTCGTCGAACTCGGCGGGCAGCACACCGGTGCCGTCGAAGGCGTCGTCGTAGAGCGGGGACGTGGTGGACAGGTCGAGCGTCACCACGGCCGTACGGTCCATTGCGACCATCTGCGACTGGGTCCGCAACGGCGCGGCGGGTACGGCCATTCCGAGGTGGGCCCTGATCGCCGCGGTCATCACGTCGACGGGCACCGAGGAGGCCAGCTCGAACATCTGCCTCTCGCCGTCGGCCTGGTCGGTGATGTAGTCGTTGTCGGGGTCGAGGACCGCCTGCTGGGCGCCGCTGACGATCAGAACCGCCGTGCGCAGCACCACCATCGGCCACACCGCCTCGACCTCCGCCGCAGAGAGCGGACGCACGCCGTGGAACGCGTGGATCGCCGGAAGCACCGAGGTCACCTGTGCGCCGGCATGTCCCAGCAACGACGAGGCGGTGATCGCGAGCTCCGACACCGCCCAGGTGTGGGAGAGGTCGCCGAAATCGATGACGCCGTCGGGGCGCACCGCGCCGTGGCGCGCGGACACCACCACGTTCGCGTCGGTCAGGTCGAGATGCACCGCCTGCCGCGGCAGCGCGTCGTCCAGTTCGGTGATCCTCGCCCACGCGTCGCGGGCGACCGTCTGCAGGCGGGCCTGCAGTTCCGGATCCTCGACGTGCGCACTGAGTTCGTCGACCACGTCCATGCCGAAACGCAGGTCCCACTGCAGGATTCGGTCCAAACCGGGGTGGGCGAACTCCGCGAGCGCCCGACTCACTCGGCCCGCGACCTCGCCGAGGCGCATGGCGGCCGCGGGGGCGATGTAGCCGGACTCCAGCAGGGTCCCGCCGGGCAGGTACTTCAGCAGGCGCACATGGGCGGTGCCCTCCACCAGACCTGTGACGGCCGTGCACTTCTCGCCCGCGGAATTGGCCAGCGGCACCGCCACCCGCAGATCCGGCTCCGCCGCGGCGATCAGTTCGGCGGCGGCGTCCTGCGCGGCCAGTTCCTCGGCGGTGAACGCCGGGTTGGCGATCTTCAGCACCCCCACCACGGCTCCGTCGGCGTCCGAGACGGTGAAGTTCCTGTCCTGCTGACTGCCCAGTGACGTGGCCCGGGCGCTGATCCCGTAGTGCGTGGCCAGGATGTCCTGTGCCTGGGTTTCGCTGACCTGAGGTGCGGGCAGCTCGCGCTGCTCCAGGAAGTTGAATCCCGCGGTGGGCTGCGCGCTCATCGGGACAGCACGAAGTCGCTGACGACGTCGGAGAACGCGTCGTTGTCATCACCGGCGGCGGTGTGCCCGGCGCCGGTCAGTTCGGCGAACTCGGCGTTGGGCACCTTGGCCAGGAAGTCCTGCACCGCTTCCTCGCTCACGACGTCGGACAGCTTGCCGCGGATGAGCAGAATCGGGATGGTCAGCTCGATGGCGGCCTGTTCGAGCAGTTCGACCCGCACGAACGGGTCCTCGGACGGTTTGGTCAGGAACGCCGGATCCCAGTGCCAGTACCACCGCCCGTCGCGCTGCCTCAGGTTCTTCTTCAACCCCTCGGGGCTGCGGGGCTTCGTGCGGTGGGGCAGATAGGCGGCCACCGCGTCGGCGGCCTCGTCGAGGGTGTCGAAGCCGTCGACGTGGCTGAACATGAACTCGCGGATGCGCGCGCTGCCGTCCTTCTCGTAGCGCGGCACCACGTCGACGAGGACCAGGCGGGTGACCACCTCGGGGCCGGCCTTACGGGCCGCCAGGATGCCGGTGAGCCCGCCCATGCTGGCGCCGATCAGCACCGTGGGCCGCCCGATCCGGTCGAGCACGTTCAGGGTGTCCTCGCACAACGCCTCGACGGTGTACCGGGCATCGGGGGAGCGGTCGCTGTCACCGTGCCCGCGGCTGTCGAGCGCCACCACGTGCAGCCCGCGGTCACCCAGGATCTGGCCGGTCTTCTTCCAGGAGAAGCGGTTCTGGCCGCCGCCGTGCATCATCAGCACCGAGGGCCTGGTCTCGTCGAACCCCACGGTCTCGGCCGGATTGTTCCACTCGTCGGCGACCAGGGCCAGATCCTCGGCGCCGCGAAACGTCGCTGTCCTCGGTTCGCTGTGGCCAGTACTCACGGCGTCCTCTCGCTCACCCCGGGTGATCACGTTACCCAGCGCACCAGTTCACCCCATCCCGGGTCCCGGGGGGTGCGGTGTCATTATTATTGACGGCTGTGCAAGCTCATGATGACCACGACGACGACCGTCGCAGCATCATGCGGGCCGCCTACGTGTGCCTGGCCGACCCGCACGCCGGGCCGGTGCCGGTCGCGACGATCCTGCGGATCGCCGGGGTGTCGAGCCGCGCGTTCTACCGCCACTTCATGTCCAAGGACGACCTGTTCCTGGCTTTGCTCGAACAGGAGGGTCAGACGGTGATCGGCGGGGTGGACCGGGTGGCCGCGGAAGCGGCCGGCTCGCCGGTCGACCAGCTCGAAGCGTGGATCGCCGCACTGTTCGATCTGATGGTCGACCCCGGTCAGCGGATGAAGCTGACGGTGATCGACTCCGAGGAGGTGCGGGCGGCCAAGGGGTACAGGGAGATCCGCGAACGACTGCACGCCGCGCGCGAGCGCGGACTGTCGGAGATCCTGCGCCGGGGCCTCGACGACGGGTCTTTCCCACTCGCCGAGCCGGACACCGACGCCGTCGCCATTAACGCGATCGTCAGCCGTGTGCTGGGTGGCCAGACCACCGCCGACCCCGAGGTGTGGAAGAAAGCCCACGTCGCGGTCGTATCTTTCGCGCTGCGCGCGGTCGGTGCGACCAGCCGGCGCTGACGACGCCGATGACTTCGGCGCCTGTCGGCGGTCTCAACGGTGAGGACAACCTTCGACCGAAAGGGATCGCATGCCTGCCATCGTCGCGTCGCTGTGGTTCGACGACAACCTGGAAGACGCCGTCGCGTTCTACCTGTCCATCTTCCCGAACTCATCCCTCGATTCACTCGAGCGGTACACCGACGCCGGCCCGGGCACTCCCGGCCAGGTGGTGTCGGCGACGTTCCGGCTCGACGGTCAGCGGTTCATCGGGATCAACGGCGGCCCACAGTTCCCGTTCACCGAGGCGGTGTCGTTCACCGTCGAATGCCGGGACCAGGACGAGGTGGACCACTACTGGGACCGGCTCGTCGAGGGAGGCGAGGAGTCGCAGTGCGGCTGGCTCAAGGATCGCTACGGCTTGAGCTGGCAGATCGTGCCCGACCGCCTGACCGAACTCACCACCGATCCGGATCCCGCCCGGGCGGCGGCCGCCACCCGCGCGTTGCTCGGGATGCGCAAGATCGTCGTCGCCGAGCTGGAGGAGGCCGTCGCGGGGGTGTGAGCTGGGCTGTCCGGTCGAGCGTCCCGCCGCTGCGACCCGGTCAACCGCCCGCGGAGCCTTCGGTAACGCCGGGCCCGGCGACCCCGGAGTGCGCGGCCGCCGAATACGATCCCGCGAACGGCACGTACGTTGGACCGACGGAGGGGTGTGCACACAGTCTCACCCGGCCGCGCGTGCGCCGAAGAGGAGCGAACATGGCAGACGAGCCTGCTGCCCCCGACGGGGAACTGAGGAGGGCGGGATCGAGCGCGACGGACGTCGAGCCCGAGGCCGTCGAGCTGACCGACGTCGACGACACCACCGAGGTGGCCGCGGCCGACCCAGAAGCCGACGGGGACACTGACGGCGACGGCGACAGGGACAGCGACGAGACCGAGCCCGCGGCGGTCAGACGCCCGATGTCGCACGTCAAGCTGGCCCTGCTGGCCGGCCTTGCCGGCGTCGTCGCACTCGCCGCACTGACCGGGTGGCTCGGGTATCGCACCTACGAGTCCCAGCGCGCCGAGCAGCAGCGAAACTCGTTCCTCCAGGCGGGCCGCCAGGGTGCGCTCAACCTGACGACCATCAACTGGGAGAGCGCCGACACCGACGTCCAGCGCATCCTCGACTCGGCCACGGGCACCTTCTACGACGATTTCCAGCGGCGCGCCGAGCCGTTCGTCCAGGTGGTCAAGCAGGCACAGTCGAAGTCGGTCGGCACCGTCGCCGAGGCGGGTCTGGAATCGTCCAGCGACACCGAGGCCGACGTGCTCGTGGCGGTCATGGTGCAGACGACGAATGCCGGAACGCCCGAACAGCAGCCACGGAGGTGGCGGATGCGGGTCACGGTGCAGGAGGTCGACGGCCAGGCCAAGGTGTCGAACGTGGAGTTCGTGCCGTGACCGAGAATGTGGAAGGTGGCGAGACGACGATGGTGAAAACCGGCGGAGACGACGCAGACCTCGCGACGGGCGCCACGGACGTCGAGTCCGACGCCACCGAGCTCGAGGCCGACACCACGCGGGAGACCGCCGCCGGCGTCGCTGCCGGGCCGGCGCAGCGCGGCGTCGACTGGTCCCGCGTCGTCGCGTTCATCGTCCTGCCCGCGCTGGCGCTGCTGCTCGCGGCAGGCGCGGGATACCTGAAGTGGCAAGACAATTCGGTCCGCAACAGTGAAGTCGCCTCGATCACCTCGGTGCAGGCCGCCCGCGACACCGCGATCGCCCTGCTGTCCTATGCGCCCGACACGGTGGAGCAGCAGCTCGGCGCCGCCCGCGAGCGGTTGACCGGTGAGTTCCTGGATTCCTATACGACGCTGACCAACGACGTGATCGTCCCGGGTGCCAAGGAGCAGCAGATCTCGGCGATCGCGTCGGTGCCCGCGGCGGCCTCGGTGTCGGCGACGCCCGACAGGGCCGTCGTGCTGCTGTTCGTGAACCAGACGGTCACCGTCGGGTCCGACGCACCGACCGACAACGCCTCCAGCGTGCGGGTCACGCTCGAACGGCACGGCGACCGCTGGCTGATCTCGGAATTCGACCCGGTGTAAAGGCCCGTCAGGTCTTGCGGCCGGGGTGGCTGCGCGCCAGCACGGGCAGCAGCATCCAGCGGGGCGCCAACCGGTTCACCATCGCCGCCGCACGATTCGGTGTGCCCGGCACGATGACCCGCCGGCCCCGCGCGAGCCCGTCGACGGCGGTGCGGGCGACCGCGTCGGCTTCCTCCCAGAGGAACTTCGGCAGCATCTTCTCCGCCTCGTCGTCGGGAATGCCTGCGGCCTCGCCGAATCCGGTGCGCACCGGCCCGGGACACACCACCGCGGCGGCGACGCCGGTTCCCTTTAGCTCCTCGCTGATGGCCTCGGTGTAGGACAGCACGAACGCCTTCGCCGCCCCGTAGGACGCCTGCCACGGCACCGGTCCGAACGCGCCGACGGACGCCACGTTGAGCACCGCGCCACGGCGGCGCTGCACCATGCCCGGAACGAAGCGGGTGCACAGGTCGACGATCGCGGCGACGTCGACCTCGACCAGACGCAGCTCGGCGGCGACGTCCACCGTCGCGACGCCGCCGAGATTGGACATGCCCGCGTTGTTGACCAGTATGTCGACCGTAAGGCCCAGTGCGGCAACGTGATCCGGCAGCGTGGCGCGCTCGCCGGCATCGGCCAGATCGACCGGGATCACGTGGTGGCCGCCGCCGAGCGAATCGGCGAGTGACTGCAACCGCTCGGCGCGTCGCGCCACCAGGATCAGCTGATGACCACGGCGGGCCAGCTCACGCGCGATCTCCTCGCCGATTCCCGACGAGGCCCCGGTGACCAGAGCTGCCCCGGACCGGGAGGGAGGGGGCAGCGTCGGCATGCGGCACAGCCTAGCCTGGGGCGTATGGCGGCGCGGCGGCTCACAGGGGTCGACGCCCAGTCCCTCTGGATGTCCGCCGCGATCCCCAGCGACGAGTTCATGGTCTATGCCTTCGACGGCCCGGCCGGTGCGCTGGGCCCGGCGCTGGAGACGGTGCGCGACAGCGCGCGCGCATGCCCGGACCTCGGGGTCCGCGTCGACGATTCCGGCTTCTGGACGTACCCGCAGTGGGCGCCGCGGGACGTCGGCGCCGACCAGTTCGTCGTGCACGAGGACCTCGCGGGCGCGACCTGGGCCGAGTTCTGCGCGGCACTGGCGGCGATGGCCGGCGATCAGCTGGACGCACGCGTACGGACGTGGCGATTGCACGTCTTCGCCGATATCCGGGGGATACCGGGCGCGGCGGGTCCGGGGACGGTCGCGGCGCTGCAGATCTGCCATGCGCTGGCCGACGGTGTCCGCGGTGCGGCGCTCGCGGGCCACCTGTTCGGACGCCGCGGCGATGTGCCCCGCGCCCACGACAGCACGGTGCGGCCACGCATGTTCCCGGTGCACGCACTGCGGGCGGGCGCGGCCCACCGACGTCTGACCCGCGACACCCGCGCGGGACTGGTTCCGCCCCCGGCCGTTCTGCGAACCCCGCTGCGCACCAACGCCCGTCCCGAGGGGCCGCGGGGGCTGAGGACGGTGCTGTGTGACCGGCGGAGCCTGTCGGGCCCGACCGTGACCGTCGCGGTGCTGAGCGCGCTGTCCGCGGCGCTGGCCGGCCATCTCCGTGCCCTCGGCGACGACCCTGCGCAGCTGGGCGCCGAGGTGCCGCTGGCCCGAACAGGATTGCGGCACAGCAACAACCACTTCGGCAACGTCGGGGTGGGGCTCTACCCGGACGAGGAGCCCGAGCGTCGTACCGCCGCGATCGCCGCGGACCTGGCCCGTCGGCGCAGGCGGGCCGCGCACCCGGTGACGAGCGCCGAGAGCGCCGCATCGGCCACCATCCCCGCGCCGCTGCTGCGGTGGGGAGTCCGACAGTTCGACCCCGATGTCCGTTCGGGCACCGTCCTCGGCAACACCGTCGTGTCCAGCGTCAACCGCGGGCCGAAGGATCTGCATTTCGGCGCCGCGCCGGTCCTGCTCACCACCGCCCTGCCGACACTGTCGCCGATGATGGGCCTGACGCACGGCGTGCACGGCATCGGCGACACGGTCACGGTCAGCGTGCACGCGGCCGAATCGGCGGTCGCGGACATCGACGCGTACGTCGACCGGTTGCGCGCGGAGCTCGGCGCCGGCGGATAGCGCGGGCATTTCGGGGGCCCGGGGGTACGTGTCGGCGTGACAGATGTTCTAAGTTTTGTTACATGACTGCCTACGATGTCGGACTCCTGATCCTGCGCGTCGTCCTCGGCCTGACGATGGCCGCGCACGGCTACAACAAGTTCTTCGGCAAGGGCGGGCTCAAGGGCACCGCCGGCTGGTTCGACAGCATGGGGATGAGGCCCGGCATGTTCCACGCCCGGGTCGCCGCCACCACCGAGATGGCAGCCGGCCTGGGCCTGGCCGTCGGTCTGCTGACGCCCGTCCCCGCCGCGGGCTTCGTGGCCCTGATGTTCGTCGCCGCATGGACCGTGCACAAGGCCAACGGCTTCTTCATCGTCAAGGAGGGCTGGGAGTACAACCTGGTGCTGGCCGCGTCGGCCGTCGGTATCGCCACCACCGGCCCGGGCGCGCTGAGTCTGGACCACGCCCTGTTCAAGGACTCGGGTTTCTACGACTACCTGCACGGATGGTGGGGTCTGGCCATCGCGCTGGTCCTCGGCCTCGCCGGCGGCATCGGGCAGTTGGCGATCTTCTACCGCCCCCCGGCCAAACAGACCACCTAGCGATTTCGGTGTCGGCGGTCAACGCCGGCGCGACGAACTACACCCGAATCGCCCAGCCGAATTGGAACACGTTCTAATCTGTCCGGCATGGGTTTTCTGAAACAGGACGCGCCCGTCGTCGACTACGCACAGTGGAGCAAGGGCAGCAGGGCCGAGCGGATCAAACCGATGGCCCGGCACTGGGCCGAGGTGGGCTTCGGCACGCCGGTCGTCATGCACCTGTTCTACGTGGTGAAGATCCTGCTGTATGTGCTGGTGGCGTGGCTGATCGTGCTCTCCACGGCAGGCGTGGACGGGTTCACCGAGGTGGCGCAGTGGTACCACGAGCCGATCGTCTACCAGAAGGTCGTCTTCTACACGATGCTCTTCGAGGTCGTCGGCCTCGGCTGCGGCTTCGGGCCGCTGAACAACCGGTTCTTCCCGCCGATGGGGTCGATCCTGTACTGGCTGCGGCCGAAGACCATTCGTCTCCCACCGTGGCCGAACCGGGTGCCCCTCACCGCGGGTGACACCAGGACCCCGTTCGACGCGGTTCTGTACGGCGCACTGCTGGCGATGCTGGTGGTCGCGCTGTTCTCCGACGGCACCGGACCCATCCCCGAGATCGGATCCGAGGTCGGCGTCCTGCCGGTGTGGCAGACCGCAACGATCATCGGCCTGCTCGTTGTGGCGGGCCTGCGGGACAAGGTGATCTTCCTGGCTGCCCGCGGCGAGGTCTACGGCTCGCTGGCGGTGTGCTTCCTGTTCTCCGGCGCCGACATCATCATCGCCGCCAAGCTGGTGTGTCTGGTCATCTGGACCGGCGCCGCCACCTCCAAGCTGAACAAGCACTTCCCGTTCGTCATCTCGACGATGATGAGCAACAACCCCGTGATGCGGCCGCGGTGGATCAAGCGGAAGTTCTTCGAGCACTTCCCCGACGACCTGCGCCCGGGCCGGGCCTCCCGGGTGCTCGCGCACTTCTCCACGGCCATCGAGATGCTGGTGCCGCTGGTGCTGTTCTTCTCGCACGGCGGGTGGGCCACCACGATCGCAGCCTTCGTGATGCTGGTGTTCCACTTCGGCATCCTCTCGGCGATCCCGATGGGAGTGCCGCTGGAGTGGAACGTGTTCATGATGTTCAGCGTGCTGGCGCTGTTCGTCGGCAACGCCGGTGTCGGCCTGTCCGATCTGCAGAGCCCCTGGCCCATCGTGTTGTTCGTCGCCGTCGCGGGCACCGTCGTGATCGGAAACCTGTTCCCGCGCAAGGTGTCGTTCCTGCCGGGTATGCGCTACTACGCCGGCAACTGGGACACCTCGCTGTGGTGTGTGAAGCCGTCGGCGTCGGACAAGATCACCAACGGCATCGTCGCGATCGCGAGCATGCCCGCCGCGCAGATGGAGAAGTTCTACGGCAGCAAGGAAACCGCCGAGATGTACCTCTACATGGGGTATGCGTTCCGGTCGTTCAACACCCACGGCCGCGCGATGTTCACCCTCGCGCACCGCGCAATGGCCGGCCCCGGCGGCACTCCCGGCTCCGCCGAGGTGAACGAGGACGAGTACGTACTCACCGACGGGGAACGCATCTGCAGCACCGCGATCGGGTGGAACTTCGGCGACGGCCACATGCACAACGAGCAGTTGATCGCCGCCCTGCAGAAGCGGTGTCACTTCGAACCGGGCGAGGTGCGGGTGCTGATGCTCGACGCGCAGCCGATCCACAAGCAGCGCCAGGAGTACCGACTCGTCGACGCGGCCACCGGGGAATTCGAGCGCGGCTATGTGATGGTGGCCGACATGGTCACCCGCCAGCCGTGGGACGACACCGTGCCGGTGCACGTGACCTGGCAGAAGGACGGCGCCGACGCGTAGGCCGGAGGGTCAGCCCATCACGTCGCGGACGGGGACGCTTTCCAGACCCGTCAGCAACAGCTCGCGCGAGGTGTCGAGATGCTTGCGCCAGTGCGCCTCTGCGCCGGCGGCATCCCCGGCGCGCAGATACTGCATCAGCTTGCGATAGGAGCGCATCAGCTTCTCGTAGTCGGCCTTCGAGACCGGACGCCGTTCGTTGAACACGAAAGCCGTGTGCCTGACCGTGATCTCGTGCAGCATGCCCGCGACGATCGCGAGGGTCGCGTTGCCCGACAGTTGCACGACGCGTAGATGGAACGCTCCGGTCGCCTCAGCGAGGCGGACCGACTGGTATCCGTCGGCGACGAGCTCTTCGAGCATCGTTTCGAGCTCGTCGAACGCTGCGTCGGAACCGGATTCGGCAAGAAGGCGCGCCGCCATCGGTTCGATGCCGGACTTCGCCGTCAGCAGGTCCGCGATCGTGGCGCCGGACAGTTCGAGCAGCAGCCCTGCCGGCCGGGCGACGACCTCGGGGCCGGGAACCCGGACGCGGGCGCCGGTGCGCGATCCCCTGCGCACCTCCACGAGACGCTCGGACTCCAGGACACGCACGGCTTCGCGCAGCGTGGGCCTGCTGACCCCGAAGTGGGCCATGAGCTCGGCTTCGTTGGGCAGGAAGTCGCCGTCTTCGAGTTGTCCTTCGACGACCATCCGGCGCAGCGTCCCGGCGACCAGTTCCGCGGTCTTGGGGGAGCGGACGGCGGCACGGGACGCGACGGCGTCCGGCCCGATCATCGGGGCCAGGGGAGTGCTGCGAGCCACGTCACCTCCTCCACGGTCGACTCAGCTGTGCAACTCAGTAAACCATGTGCCGAGCATCCGAACGGTCTGGCGGCCCCGCGCAGCAGGACAGTGATTCTGCCAGGACACGCCGCAGCGGGTACGGGGCCATCGCCCGGCCGGCTCGGCGAATCCGCGGGGACGGTCGCGGTCGGCATGGCAGGGTGACGGCCATGTCGACCGAGCTGACCGCCGACGAGGCCGCTGCGCGTCTAAATCCTGCCGACACACTCGGGATTCCCCTGGGGCCGGGGCAGCCGCCGGCGTTCCTGAAGGCGTTGGGGCAACGCACCGACTGGACCGATCTGCGGGTCTACGGCGCACTTCTGGCGGTCGGCACCGAGCTGTTCTCCCGGGCGAACGTCCATTACCTGTCGGGGTTCTTCGGCCCGCTGGAGCGCGCACTCGGCGGCGCAGGCGCCGACATCGAATTCACGCCGGCAGATTTCCGCCGCTTCGGCCCGTTGCTCCAGCGCCAGTCGCCCCGGGTCATGTGCACGGTCGCGACCCCGCCGGATGCGGAGGGGTGGTGCTCGCTGTCCCTGCACGCAGGCGGCACGGTCGACGAGCTGCGTCGCGCGGGCGCCGACCCGCAGCGGCTGCTCATCGTCGAGATATCCGATTCCTATCCAAGGACTTTCGGTCTCGGAGACCAGTACCGGCACGCGCTGCACGTCGACGAGATCGACGTGCTGGTGCCCTCCACGGAAGCGCCGCTCGCCCTCCCCGGCCCTCCGCCGACCGACGCAGACAAGGAGATCGCCCGACACGCGGTGTCGTTCATCCGTTCCGGTGCGACGCTGCAGACGGGCATCGGCTCCATCCCGAGCCAGATCGCCACCCTGCTCGCCGAAGGGGACGGCGGAGACTACGGGCTGCACAGCGAAATGTTCACCGACGGCTGCATGCAACTGCACCGCGCCGGCAAGGTCACCAATGTCGCCAAAGGCCTCTACGAAGGGGTGAGCGTGACGACGTTCGCCTTCGGCACCACGGATCTGTATGCGTGGCTCGACGGCAACGCCGATGTCGCCTTTCTGCCCGTCGAGGTCGTCAACTCGCCTGAGGTGATCGCCGCCAACAAGAACATGGTCTCCATCAACGGTGCCCTCGCGGTCGACATCCAGGGACAGGTCGTCGCCGACACCATCAACGGCACCCAGTTCAGCGGCATCGGAGGCGCCGAGGACTTCGTGGCAGGCGCCGGTCTCGAGCTCTCGGACCGCTCGCTGATCTGCCTGCCCTCGACATATGAGAAGGACGGCGCGCTGCAGTCGCGCATCGTGCCCTGGTTCGGCCCCGGCGCGGTCATCACGACGCCGCGCCACCACGTCGACGTGATCGTGACCGAGTACGGCACGGCGGAACTGGAAGGCAGGACGGTGCGCGAACGCGGACATGCGCTCGCCGAGATCGCCCACCCGCAGTTCCGCGACGAACTGCGGGCCGCCGCAGACCGCGCCGCGAAGGGTCGCTCGCCCGTCGTGTGAGCTGGCCCCGCGCGAGGAAACGGGCCTACCAACCAGTAGGTTGACCTAGTAAACCTTGTTCGTTTACGTTCGAGGGAAGACCCGTTCTATGAAGGAGTATCCCCATGGCTGAAGCCGTCATCGTCGAGGCTGTCCGGTCGCCGGTCGGCAAGCGCAACGGCGGTCTGTCCGGTGTCCACCCCGCGGAACTGTCCGCCCAGGTGCTCAACGGTCTGGTCGAGCGTGCCGGCGTCGACCCCGGTCTCGTCGAGGACGTCATCTGGGGCTGCGTCATGCAGGCCGGCGAGCAGGCACTCGACATCGGCCGCACCGCCCTGCTGACGGCCGGATGGCCCGAGTCGGTGCCCGGCGTGACCATCGACCGGCAGTGCGGGTCGAGCCAGCAGTCGGTGCACTTCGCGGCGGCCGGTGTGGTCGCAGGCCACTACGACGTGGTGGTCGCCGGTGGCGTGGAGTCGATGTCGCGGACCCCGATGGGTTCGTCGCTGGCCGGTGGCGGCAACCCGTACCCGGGCCGCTTCAAGGAGCGCTACAACCAGACCCCGAACCAGGGCATCGGCGCGGAGATGATCGCCGAGCAGTGGGGCCTCTCGCGCACCCAGCTCGACCAATTCTCGCTCGACTCGCACGAGAAGGCCGCCGCGGCACAGGATGCCGGCGCGTTCGACGACCAGATCGTGGCGATCAAGGATCAGGACGGCAACCCCGTGCTCAAGGACGAGGGCATCCGCCGCGGCACCACCCTGGAGAAGATGGGTCAGCTCAAGCCGGCCTTCCGTGAGGACGGTGTGATCCACGCGGGCAACAGCTCTCAGATCTCCGACGGATCCGCGGCGCTGCTGTTCATGTCCGCCGAGAAGGCCAAGGAACTCGGCCTCAAGCCCCTGGCCAAGGTGCACACCGCGGTGCTGGCCGGCGCTGACCCGGTCATCATGCTGACCGCTCCGATCCCGGCGACGCAGAAGGCGCTCAAGCGTTCCGGCCTCAGCATCGACCAGATCGGCGCGTTCGAGGTCAACGAGGCGTTCGCGCCCGTGCCGATGGCGTGGCTGAAGGACATCGGCGCCGACGAGAAGCGGCTCAACCCCAACGGCGGCGCGATCGCGCTGGGCCACCCGCTGGGCGGCTCCGGTGCCCGCATCATGACCACGCTGCTGTACCACATGCGCGACAACGGGATTCAGTACGGCCTGCAGACCATGTGCGAGGGCGGCGGCCAGGCCAACGCCACCATCCTGGAACTGCTGTGACCGAAACCCACGCTGCGCCCGCCGGCGCTCTCGTCGAGCGCCGGGGCAACGTCATGGTCATCACGCTCAACCGGCCCGAGGCCCGCAACGCCATCAACTCGTCGGTGTCGATCGCGCTGGGCGACGCACTGGAAGAGGCGCAGCAGGACCCCGACGTCTGGGTGGTCGTGGTGACCGGGTCCGGCGACAAATCCTTCTGCGCCGGAGCCGATCTCAAGGCGCTGTCGCGCGGGGAGGACATCGGACATCCCGATCACCCGAAGTGGGGATTCGCCGGCTACGTCCGCCATTTCATCGACAAGCCCACCATCGCGGCGGTCAACGGCACCGCGCTGGGCGGTGGCACCGAGCTCGCGCTCGCCAGCGACCTCGTCGTGGCCGGGGAGAGCGCGAAATTCGGTCTGCCCGAGGTGAAGCGGGGCCTGATCGCCGCGGCCGGCGGGGTCTTCCGGCTCGTCGATCAGATCCCTCGCAAGGTCGCGCTGGAGATGATGTTCACCGGTGAGCCGATCACTTCGGCCGAGGCGCTGAAGTGGGGCCTGATCAACGAGGTCGTGCCGGACGGCGAGGAAGGCGCGGTGCTGGAGGCCGCTCTGAAGCTGGCCGAGCGGATCACCGTCAACGCTCCGCTGGCCGTGCAGGCCAGCAAGCGGGTCGCGGTCGGTGCCGACGAGGGCGTCGTCGCCGACGACGAGCCCGGGTGGAAACGCACGAGGCGCGAAGTCGCCGTCGTCTTCACGTCCGAGGATGCCAAAGAGGGACCGCTGGCGTTCGCCCAGAAGCGCGAGCCGGTCTGGAAAGCCAAGTAAGACAAGCAAAGTAGGGATACCTGTGAAGCGCACCATCTACGACGAAGAGCACGAGGCATTCCGCGACACCGTGCGCGGATACATCGAGAGCGAGCTCGTTCCGAACGCCGAGAAGTGGGAAGCCGACCGCCTGGTCGACCGGTCGGCCTACGTGGCCGCGGGCAAGCACGGCCTGATCGGGTTCAACATGCCCGAGGAGTTCGGCGGCGGCGGGACCGACGACTTCCGCTTCAACGCGATCATCGACGAGGAGATCGCCAAGGCGGGCGTGCCCGCACCGGCGCTGAGCCTGCACAACGACGTCGTCGGCCCGTACTTCAAGGAACTCGCCAACGACGAGCAGAAGCAGCGCTGGCTGCCCGGCATCACCAGCGGCGAGCTCGTCATCGCGATCGCGATGACCGAACCGGGTGCAGGCAGCGACCTGGCGGGCATCCGCACCTCCGCGGTGCGCGACGGTGACGACTGGATCGTCAACGGATCCAAGACCTTCATCTCGTCGGGCATCAACAGCGACCTGGTCGTCGTCGTCGCCCGGACCGATCCCGAGGCCGGCCACAAGGGTTTCTCGCTGCTCGTCGTCGAGCGCGACATGCCAGGCTTCACCCGGGGCCGCAAACTGGACAAGATGGGCCTGCACGCGCAGGACACCTCGGAGCTGCACTTCGAGAACGTCCGGGTCCCGAGCGCCAACCTGCTCGGCAAGGAAGGTCGCGGCTTCTACCATCTGATGACCAACCTGCCCTCCGAGCGGCTCTCGATCGCCATCTCCGCGATCGCCGGGGCGCGCGAAACCTGGCGGCAGACACTGCAATACGCGAAGGACCGCAAGGCGTTCGGCCAGCCGATCGGCAGCTTCCAGCACAACCGGTTCCTGCTGGCCGAGATGGACACCGAGCTCGAGGTCACCGAGCAGTACATCGATCGGTGCCTGCAGGGTGTCGTCGACGGTGAGCTGACCGCCGTCGAGGCGGCCAAGGCGAAGTGGTGGGCGACCGAGGTCGCCAAGAAGGTCGTCGACCAGTGCGTGCAGTTACACGGCGGCTACGGCTACATGCTCGAATACCGGGTGGCCCGTGACTACGTGGACGGGCGCATCCAGACGATCTTCGGTGGCACCACCGAGATCATGAAGGAGATCATCGGCCGCGATCTCGGCCTGTAAGCGAATTCGGTGTAGTTGGTCAACGCAGCGTTGACCAACTACACCGAAATCGCAGGGAGAATCAGCCGATCGGGGCTTCGGCCGCCGGGGTGAGCGGCGCGGCGGTCGTCGTCGGGGCCTCGGCGGGCAGCGTCGGCGCCGGAGTCGACGTGGTCGTGGTGGTGCTCGTCTCGCTGGTGCTGGTTCCCGTCGGCGAGATCGGAGCAGGCGCGTCGGCCGGGTTGAGCACCGCGTCGACGATGTAGATCCGCGCGTTCTGCGCCTGGATGCCACCGCATACGACCTCGGCGGTCTCGTTGACCTGGATGTCGCCGCCGGATCCGGTCACCTCGATCTCGGTGCCCTCCTGCGTCGGCCGCTGGCCCTTGACGTCGTCGGGGCCCAGAAGGCCGAGGAACGCGTGGTAGTACACCAGCGTGGTCAGCGCGGCCGGATCGGTGCGCAGCATCTCCTGCTGCTCGGGCGGCAGCGCGGCGAAGGCCTCGTTGGTCGGCGCGAACACCACGTACGGGCCGTTGTCCAGGACGCTGGTGATGTTGACCGCCGGGTTCAGCTGCCCGGAGATCGCGGAGTTGAACGTCGTGATGTTCGGGACGCTCGCCAGCACGGTGCTGACAGGCATGTTCGCCAGGCCCTTCCAGTTCGGCAGGGCCTCCTTGAAGGCCCCGCACTCGGGTCCCTGCGGGTCGGGGATCTCGCTGACCGTGGTGGTCGGCTCGGCGTAGGCGTTGACGGCCAGCGGAACAGACAGGGCGAGCGCGGCGGCACTGAGGGCGACGCCGAGGGCCTTGCTGGTGCGGGTCTTCACGGTGGACTCCTTACATATGTCAAGTCGCAAGGCATGCTATGTGCACGAATTGGTAACGGCCAAGTCGAGAACGCCCATCCGGAGCCTCGCCCGCAGCGTGGACACCGTCCTGAACTGCGGTGATGCGGTCAGGAACCGTCGGGCAACAAAGTCGCGACCACGCGGGCCAGATCGTCGGCCGCGTCCTGGAACGTCGTCGACCCCGAACTCGCCTGGACCATCGCGCCCACCAGTCCGAACTGCAGCGTCTCGGCGACCTCCGGCCACGCGCCCGAGCGCAGCACGGTGTGCACCCGGCGGTGCAGTTCGGCATGGATGCGGCGGCGGACCGCCTGCACCGACGGCTCCTGGGAGATCATCGCGCTCGAGCATGCCGAGGCCAGGGCCGGCTGATCGGCCAGCAGCATGACCAGTTGACGGAACAGCGCCGCCACCCGTACGGGGGAGGGTTCGTCGACGTCGACCGACAGAGGCGCCTCCCGCAGCAACCCCAGATAGACCTCGGCGACGATCGCGTCCCTGGACCGGAAGAACACACACAGATCCTTGTGTGCCACGCCGGCCCGATCGGCGATCCGTCGCGTGGTCAGCTCGTCGAAGGGCACGGTGCGCAACAGGTCGACGGTGGCGTCGAGCACGAGGCGCACCACGTCATGGTCGTCGCGATCGCGGTCACCGTAAGAGCGAAGGTAGATCACCTTCGCAGACGAGGTCACGCAGTCGAGCCTAGGCGCGATGCGCCCGATGTGCAGAGCTGTTCGGAGAGCGCCCACAGCTCCAGCGCCCTGGCCTCGTCGACCGCGTACGGTGCCGCGGTCCGGATCCGGCAGTCCGCGAGATACACCCCGCCCTGCCCGTCGAGGTCGCTGCTGACCGCGGCCCACACCTGCGTGGCGGCGCCGTAGTCGGGCGAGGTGAAGGTCATCCGCACATCCGTCGACGGCTTCGTCGGATCGGCCGAGGCGCCGGCAGAGCTGAGCTGGTCGAAGTCGTCGCGGGTCATGTGCCGTGCCAGCGCTGTCGCGACGATTCCCGGGTGGACCGCGAACGCGCGCACCCCGGCGTCGCGCAGGCGCCGGTCCAGCTCGACGGCGTGCAGGACGTTGGCGGTCTTGGAGGCGCCATAGGCCTCGAACTTGTCGTAGTCGCGGCGTTCCCAGTTGGGGTCGTCGAAGTCGACGTCACCCATCCGGTGACCCGCCGACGACAGCACCACCACGCGCGCGCCGTCCGCGGCCACCAACGCCGGGAAGAGCAGCCTGGTCAGCTCGAAATGACCGAGATGATTTGTGCCGAACTGGGTTTCGAAACCCTCGGTGGTGCGGCCCAGCGGGGTGAACATGACGCCGGCGTTGTTCATCAGCACGTGGACGGCGGGGGTGAGCTCGCTGATCTCCGATGCGGCGGCAGCCACGCTGGCCAGCGAGGTGAGGTCGAGGTGAACCAGCGACAGCCGCGCGTCGCGGACCTCGCCGCGCACCCAGGCCTCGGTCTCGGCGAGCGCCTCGGTGTTGCGCGCAGCGAGGATCACGTGCGCGCCGGTTCGGGCCAGCGCCCGGGCCGACTCACGGCCCAGCCCCGACGAGGCCCCCGTGATGACGCAGGTCTTGCCGCTCAGGTCGACACCGTCGACGATGTCGAGCGCGGTGGGGTTTGACGTCGTTGTCACGAGGTGAGGATCGCACGGGCGGCCGCCTGTTCCCTCACCCGGCCCCGCGCGGGCCGGGCCGTCCTACGATGACGCCCATGGCCGAGCCACTGATCCTGTCCATCGCCGGACGTTCCCCCCAACTGCATCCCGACAGCTGGGTGGCGCCCAACGCCACCGTGATCGGACAGGTCGTGCTCGCCGCCGGGGCGAGTGCGTGGTACGGCGCGATCCTGCGCGCCGAGGTGGAGCCGATCGAGATCGGTGCGGGCACCAACATCCAGGACGGGGTGACGATCCACGTCGACCCCGGCTTCCCGGCCCGCATCGGCGCGGGTGTCAGCGTCGGGCACAACGCGGTCCTGCACGGCTGCACGATCGAGGACGACTCCCTGGTCGGCATGGGTGCGGTGGTGCTCAACGGCGCGGTGGTCGGCGCGGGCTCGCTGATCGCGGCGGGCGCGGTGGTGCCGCAGAACGCGGTGATCCCGCCCGGGTCGATGGTCGCCGGCGTGCCGGGCAAGGTGCGCCGCCAGCTCGGCGACGAAGAGATCGCCGGCATCCGCACCAACGCACAGCTGTACCAGGAGCTGGTCAAACTGCATCGTGATGCAGCCAACTCCTGACCCGGATTCTGAATCGGCACGGCGGGGTACAGCCGTACGGTGAAACCCGTCCGCACATTGGTCACCGGCGCGACCGGCTACATCGGTTCCCGCCTCGTCGCAGCACTGCTCGACGGCGGCCACCAGGTCGTCGCCGCGAGCCGCAACCCCGGCCGACTCGCCGACTTCGGCTGGTACCACGACGTGTCGACGGTGGCCCTCGACGCCCACGACGAGAACTCCACGCAGCTGGCGTTCACCGAAGCCGGCCCGATCGACGTCGTGTACTACCTCGTTCACGGCATCGGACAGCCGGGCTTCCGCGAGGCCGACAACCGTGCCGCGGCGAACGTCGCGACCGCGGCCAAGGCGGCCGGCGTGCGGCGCATCGTGTACCTCGGCGGGTTCGTGCCCGACAACGACTCGCTCTCCGAGCACCTCACCAGCCGCGCGGAGGTGGCTGCGGCCTTGACCATCGACGGCGGCCCCGACGTGGTGTGGCTCGGTGCGGCCATCGTGATCGGCGCCGGATCGACGTCGTTCGAGATGCTGCGCTACGTCGCCGACCGGTTCCTCGTGCTGCCGATGCCGGAATGGTCGGCCAATCCGATCGACCCGATCGCGATCACCGACGTCGTGCATTACCTTGTGGCGGCGGCAGATCCGAGGGTGCCCGCCGGCGCCTACGACATCAGGGGTCCCGAGACCACCACCTACGGCGATCTGCTGCGCAGCTATGCGCGCATCGCCGGAATTTGGCGTACACCGCTGGCCGTGTACGGCATCGACACCAGCCTGGTGTCGAAGGTGACCGGCCTGGTGCTGCCCGTGCCGGGTGGCCTGGCCGCCGATCTCGTTGAGTCGCTTGACTATCCGATGATCGCCACCTCGAACGACCTCGGTGACCTGGTGGCCGACCCGCCCGACGGCCCCGTGGGTATCGAGGACGCGATCCGGCGGGCGGTGACGAGTCCGCCGCGACGCCCGGTCAACGAACTCGGCGACCTGCACCACCTCGCCGACACCGATCCCGACTGGGCCGGCGGCGACACGCTGCGGCTTCGTCAGCTCGCCAGCGCCGTCACCCCGCCCGTCGTGCGTCCCGTCCTGGGGCTGCTCGGCTTCGTTCCCCGGCCCGTCGCCGCAGCGGTGCGCGACGGACTCGACCACGTCCTCGGACTGCTACCCAAGGTGATTCCCGCGTGAATACCTCCACCCCCACCAGTTGGACCGGCGAGATGGTGCGGATCGCACGCACGAAGGCCCCGCCCTACAACGAGCCTCCCGGGGTGGTCACCCGGCGCAAGTTCGTCGTGTCCATCGTCCTGCTGATCGGCGCCGCGCTGCTGGGCTACTCGCTCAGCCGGCCCCCCGGCGACTCGACCTTCATCTGGCTGACCCTGGCGCTGGCGGGGGTGTGGGCGGCCGGGGCGTTCATCTCCGGCCCGCTGCACATGGGGTACGTCTGCTTCCGCGGACGTAACCAGCGGCCCGTGATCACCGGCACCGCAATCGGTCTCGGTCTCGGCGCGGTATTCGTCGTCGGCGGTCTGATCGTGCGCGAGATCCCCGGTGTGAACGACTATGTGCGCCAGGTTCTGGAGTATTCGAACAACGGTCCGATCTACCTGATCGCATTCATCACGGTCATCAACGGCCTCGCCGAAGAGATGTTCTTCCGCGGCGCCGTGTACACCGCCCTGCGCAATCACCACCCGATCATCGTGTCGACGGTGCTGTACGTCATCGCCACGGCTGCCACCACGGGCAACCCGATGCTCGGCTTCGCGGCGATCATCCTCGGCACCGTCTGCGCCCTGCTGCGCCGGGCGACCGGGGGTGTGCTGGCGCCGATGCTCGTGCACTTCTTCTGGGGCCTGGTGCTGGTGCTGGCGCTGCCGCCGATCTTCGGGGTCTAACGCAGCGGGTGCGCCAGCTCGTCGCGGCGCATGCCGGCCGCCGTCACGGCGATCGCGGCCAGCAGTACGGGTAGCACGCCGGCGGCGAGGAAGATCGCCTCCATCGACACGACTTTCGACAGTGGACCCACGATCGCGAACGACACCGGCATGAACGCCAGGGAGACGAAGAAGTCCAGGCTCGACACCCTGCCGAGCATCTGCGGCGGGACGCGGCGCTGCAACAGCGTGCCCCAGATGACCATGCCGGCACCGTCGGTGACCCCGATGATGAAGGTAGCGAACGCCATCAGCGGAAACGACGACGTCATACCGACGATCGCCAGCGGTAGGGAACCCACGCTCCACATGGTCATCATCACCGTCAGGTACCGGCGCGGCAGCTGCCGCGACGACACGGCCAGCGCGCCGAGTGCACTGCCCGCGCCGAAGAACGCCAGCACGAAGCCGTACGTCTGGGCGCCGTCGGTGAACCGGTCGGAGACGACGAACGGGAGCAGCACCTCGATGGGCCCGAGGACGACCAGCACGAACAGGCTCGCGAACAGCAGTGTCCACAACAGCCACGGGGTGTGCAGCACGAAGCCGAACCCGTCACGGAGGTCCCGCAGCAGGTGCGGCGTCGATTCCTGCTCTGCGACGGGAGGTTTCGCCGAGGTGGGCTTGTTGGCGATCAGCAGGATCAGGCCGGTGCCGAACAGCGCGGCGACGACGACCGCGCCCGCTGCCGGGAACGTCGCGCCGATGAGCAGCCCGGCGACGGCCGGGCCCACGGCCCGCTGGAAGACCGGACGCACCATCCCCTCGACGCCGTTGGCCGCGAGCAGCTGGTCGGCGGGCAGGATGCGGGGCAGGATCGCGCTGTAGGCGGGGAAGAAGAAGGCCGCGGCGATGCCGAGTGCGGCGGCTGCCACCGCCATGTGCCAGATGGCCAGCGCGCCAAGCATTCCCAGGACCGCGACCGCGGTCACCACGACGGTGTTCACCGCTTCGACGACGATGATGATGGCCCGCTGGCTGAGCCTGTCGGCCGCCAGGCCGCCCACCAGGACGAACGCGACCAGGCCTGCGGCGAGGCACGTCGCGACCAGGGACAGGGACGTCGGGTCGTCGGACAGCTCGATGACCTGCAGCGCCATCACCACGGCCCACATGCCCTCGGCGAAGATCGACAGTGAGACCGCGGCGATCAGCAGGCGGTACTCAAGGAACCGGAACGGGGCGAGCACGCGCCAGCGGCCGGGTGCCACCGGCTGCTCGGTGTCGATCTGCGTGCTCACCGCTCGATGGTCGCCGACCATCCCCCGCGCGGTCGAATGATTTTCAGGCCTCGGAGCCCGTCGACCATGGGTGCTGTGCACGCGACATCACGAGATCGCGTGCACAGGGCCCACGTTCGTCAGGTGTCGGTGAAGGTGGCTGTCCGGCGCTGCTGGAAAGCTTTGGTCCCCTCACGGAAGTCGTGCGAGTCGAGCAGCGAGAGCTGGCCGACCTTCTCCAGCTCGAGGGCACTCTCGAGTTCGGTGAGCGTCGCGGCGTTGATCGCGTCCTTGGTCTTGCGCAGCGCCACGGCGGGACCCGACACCAGCGTCGCGAGAACCTTGTCGACCTCGGCGTCGAACTCCTCGACGGGGTACACGGCGCTGACCAGGCCCCAGCCGTACGCCTCGCCGGCCGAGATGCGCTCGGCCAGCAGTGCCATCCGCATCGCGCGGATGCGTCCCACCGCTGCGGCGATCAGTGCCGACGCACCGCCGTCGGGCATCAGGCCGATCTTCGTGAAGGCGAGCATGAAAAACGCCTTCTCCGAGGCGAGTACGACATCGCACGCCAGAGCCAACGACGCGCCGACACCGGCGGCGGCGCCCTGGACCACGGCGACGGCCGGCTGCGGCAGGTTCACGATCGCGCGGATGCAGCGGTTGGCGGCGTCGAGCACATCGGCGGGGGTGCCGGCCGCCCCGGGGTTGGCGTGGTCCTCCTCGCTGATGCCGGCGCCGGAAGAGAACCCGCGACCCGCACCGCTGATACGCACCACGCGGACCCGGGAGTCGGTGGCGGCACGTTCGAGTGCCTCGGCGAAGGTGCGCAACATCGGCGCCGTCAGGGAATTCAGGCTGTCCGGGCGGTTCAGCGTCACGCTCAGCACGCCGCCATCGAGGCCGACCTCCAGATCGGTGATGCCCTGATACTCGCTGGTCTCGACGTCCGCGCCGGACTCGACGGTCATGTGCGCACCCTTCGGTTGGTGGGACCACCGGGGACCTCGATGCCCCGCGGCCGGTCGACTTGGTTATACAAGTAAGCTATGTCGCGGTCAACCGAGCGAAACTGACGAAGGGCGGCTAGGCATGGCTGGACCACTGCAGGGACTACGAGTTGTGGAGCTGGCCGGTATCGGGCCCGGCCCCCACGCGGCGATGATTCTGGGCGATCTCGGCGCCGACGTGGTGCGCATCGAGCGGCCCGGCAAGGGGCCGGGGCCTGCGACCAAGCCCGGTGGCGACTACCTGCTGCGCAACCGCCGGTCGGTTGCGGCCAACCTCAAGAGCGATGAGGACCGCGACATGGTCCTGCAGTTGATCGCCAAGGCCGACGTGTTGATCGAGGGCTTCCGGCCCGGGGTCACCGAACGCCTGGGGTTGGGCCCCGAGGACTGCGCGAAGGTCAACGAGAAGCTGATCTACGCCCGGATGACAGGCTGGGGGCAGGAGGGTCCGCGCTCGCAGCAGGCCGGCCACGACATCAACTACATCTCGCTCAACGGCGCCCTGCACGCCATCGGCCGTGCCGGTGAGCGCCCGGTGCCGCCGCTCAACCTCGTCGGTGACTTCGGCGGCGGCTCGATGTTCCTTCTCGTGGGCGTCCTTTCGGCGCTGTGGGAACGGGAGCGCTCCGGCAAGGGCCAGGTCGTCGACGCCGCGATGGTCGACGGGTCCAGCGTTCTGTCGATGATGATGTGGGCGTTCCGCGGCATGGGCATGTGGAGCGACGAGCGGGGCGTGAACATGCTCGACACCGGGGCCCCGTACTACGACACCTATACCTGCGCCGACGGCCGCCACGTCGCGGTCGGGGCGATCGAGCCGCAGTTCTACGCCGAACTCCTCAAGGGGATCGGTCTCGACGGCGCCGAGTTGCCCGATCAGAACGACATGGCCCGCTGGCCGGAACTGCGCGCCGAGTTCACCGAGGCGTTCGCGGCCCACGACCGTGACCATTGGGCCGGCGTGTTCGCCGGCACCGACGCGTGCGTCACGCCGGTGCTGTCGTTCGCCGAGGTCGAGTCCGAGCCGCACAACACCGAACGCGGAACCTTCTACACCGAGAACGGTTTCCAGTACCCGGCGCCGGCGCCGAGGTTCTCGCGCACCGCCCCGTCGGCTCCGAAGGCGCCGGGTGTTCCCGGGGCAGACACCGAAGCCGTTCTGCGGGAATGGGTCTGACGGGCCGGTCCGGCACCGCTCGCACATCCCACCCCGAACACGACATTTTCAGCACAACAACGAAGAAGGGAAACCGCCTGTGGAGATCAAAGATGCCGCCGCCGTCGTCACCGGAGGTGCTTCGGGCCTCGGTCTCGCGACGACCAAGCGACTGCTGGACCGGGGCGCCTCGGTCGTCGTCATCGACCTCAAGGGTGCCGATGTCGTGGCCGAGCTCGGACCGCGCGCGAAGTTCGTCGAGGCCAACGTCACCGATCCCGAGCAGGTGAGCGCGGCGCTGGATGCCGCCGAGGAGTTCGGACCGCTGCGGATCAACGTCAACTGCGCCGGCATCGGCAACGCCATCAAGACGCTGGGCAAGGACGGCCCGTTCCCGCTCGACGGCTTCAACAAGGTCATCCAGGTCAACCTGATCGGCACGTTCAACGTGTTGCGGCTCTCGGCGGAGCGGATCGCCAAGACCGAGCCCATCAACGGCGAGCGCGGCGTCATCATCAACACCGCCTCGGTGGCTGCGTTCGAAGGTCAGATCGGCCAGGCCGCGTACTCGGCCTCCAAGGGCGGCGTCGTCGGGATGACCCTTCCGATCGCGCGTGACCTGTCGCGTGAGTTCATCCGTGTGTGCACGATCGCTCCGGGTCTGTTCAAGACGCCGCTGCTGGGCTCGCTGCCCGAGGAGGCGCAGGCCTCGCTGGGCAAGCAGGTGCCGCACCCGGCGCGTCTGGGCGATCCCGACGAGTACGGTGCGCTCGCGGTCCACATCGTGGAGAACCCGATGCTCAACGGTGAGACGATCCGCCTCGACGGCGCGATCCGCATGGCGCCCCGATGAGCGCCTGCGCGAAGAGGAGAAAGCACAGATGAGCGCCTGCGCGAAGAGGAGAAAGCACAGATGAGCGCCTGCGCGAAGAGGAGAAAGCACAGATGAGCGCCTGCGCGAAGAGGAGAAAGCACA
>NZ_JACHVU010000014.1:0-52762 GCF_014190915.1 Mycolicibacterium iranicum | reverse complement strand
AAGCACAGATGAGCGCCTGCGCGAAGAGAAAAGGACAGCGGTGATCTGATGACGATTACGACGAAGTTCACCGAGGCGTTCGGTGTCGAGCATCCGATCGCCCAGGGCGGAATGCAGTGGGTCGGTCGCGCCGAATTGGTTGCGGCCGTGGCGAATGCCGGCGCGCTGGGTTTCATCACCGCGCTGACCCAGCCGACGCCGGCGGATTTGGCCAACGAGATCGCCAAGACGCGTGACCTGACCGACAAGCCGTTCGGTGTGAACCTGACGATCCTGCCGGCGATCAATCCGCCGCCGTATGACGAGTACCGGCAGGTGATCGTCGACGCGGGCATCAAGATCGTCGAGACCGCAGGTTCGAACCCGGCGCCGCATCTGCCGATGTTCCACGACAACGGGATCAAGGTGCTGCACAAGTGCACCTCGGTGCGGCACGCCGTGAAGGCGCAGTCGCTCGGGGTGGACGGCATCAGTATCGACGGCTTCGAGTGCGCCGGTCACCCCGGCGAGGACGACGTGCCGGGCCTGGTGTTGATCCCGGCGGCGGCCGACAAGATCGAGATCCCGATGATCGCTTCGGGCGGGTTCGCCGACAGCCGCGGGCTGGTGGCAGCGCTGGCGCTGGGCGCCGACGGCATCAACATGGGGTCGCGGTTCATGTGCACCGTCGAGTCCTGCATCCACCAGAACGTCAAGGAAGCGATCGTGGCCGGTGACGAGCGGGGGACGGAGCTGATCTTCCGCAGCCTGCACAACACCGCCAGGGTGGCGTCGAACGAGGTGTCTCGGGAGGTCGTGCAGATCCTCAAGGACGGCGGTCAGTTCGAGGACGTCAAGGACCTGGTGGCCGGCGTGCGCGGCAGGAAGGTGTTCGATGACGGTGACATTGACGCGGGGATCTGGACTGTCGGAACGGCCATGGGCCTGATCAACGACATTCCGACCGTCGGGGACCTGGTGGCCCGGATCGTCGGTGAGGCAGAGGAGATCATCAGCGGCCGGCTCGCGGGGATGCTCGCGCCCGCGGCACAGCCGGTCTAGCCCGGTCGCCGGGCAAAGCAGTCACGGAGGAACGCGCGCCCCTCGGGGCGCGCGTTCTTTCACACTGCGGTTGGGAGAACCTGGTCGTCGTCGAGCTGTTCCGACGTCAGACCCTCGACCAGGACATCGCCGTGGTAGAGAGCGTCGAAATCAACCTTGATGACATCAGCACTGGTGTCGTCGATCCACATGTACTGAACAGTAACCACGGGCTCTAAGAGTTCTTTGAGCCTCGATTGGGAGAACTGTGGCAATTCTTACCGCCGGGTAGGTTCGCGTGCCTACCGGCGAGTAGCCCTCACGTCGCCGGCGTGGTCGGCGGGGTGTCGAAGTGGATCGGATTGACGCCGTACAGGGCCACCCACGTGACGATCGCGGTCACGAAGGCCAGCACCACGAGCGCCGTCTTCACCCGCGGTGACCAGGCGATCCGGTCGTGCAGGCGGGCGTCCACGGAGAACCGCCCCGCCCCGGCGAACAGCAGCGCCGCCGCGCCGAGCCCCAAGAGGAACGGCACGTTGAACGGATCGGACCAGAACGGTCCGCCGGAGACGTTGACCGCCCACGCGCAGAGCATCGCGCCGAGCGCGGCACAGCCGGCCAGCGGTGTGAGAACGCCGAGAAGCAGGGCGAGGCCGGCCACCGTCTCGGTGGCGGTGACCATGAATGCTGCGAAGCCGGGCAGTCGCCACCCGGCGTCGCCCATGAACGCCACGGTCATGCCGAAGTCGGACGCCTTCAGCAGACCGGCGTGCAGCGTGGCCGCGCCGATGCCGAGCCGGAGGAGGAGTAGACCGATGCTCACGCTGGAGTCAGCGGTGCGTTCGCGCAGAGGTGTCGGGGACGTCATGTCAACCATGATCGGTTCGACTTGTGCCGGCGGCGAAAGTCATCGGTGTGGCGCGTGGGAGGTTGCCTCGGTGGCGCCGCTGAGTTATCGCTGATAACTTAGCGGCGATATCTCACGAAGGGGCCGTCAGGTGCTGCACCGGATCGCACTGCTCGCCATCGCGGCCCCGCGCCGCGTACTTGCCGTCGCGCTGCTCGTCATGGTGGGCTGCGGGGTGTTCGGGGTGCCGGTCGTCGGGCATCTCTCCGCCGGCGGATTCCAGGACCCGACCTCGGAGTCCGCGCGCGCCACTCAGCTCCTCGTCGACAAGTTCGGCCAGGGCGACATGGAGCTGATCCTCAGCGTCACCTCGCCCGACGGGTTCGACAGTCCGGCCGCCCGCGCCGTCGGCGACGACCTCACCGCCCGACTGGCGGAGTCGCCCCACGTCGGCACCGTGACCTCGGCGTGGTCGGCACCGGCGTCGGCGGCGCCCGCGCTGGTCAGCGAGGACGGCAGGACCGGGCTGATCGTCGCGGGCATCACCGGCGGCGAGAGCGGCGCGCAGAAGCACGCCAAGACCCTGACCGACGAACTCGTCCACGATCGCGACGGTGTCACCGTGCGCGCCGGCGGCGTCGCCATGACCTACGTCCAGATCAATGCGCAGACCGAGAAAGACCTGCTCATGATGGAGTCCATCGCGATTCCGCTGAGTTTCGTCGTGCTGGTCTGGGTCTTCGGTGGCCTGCTCGCCGCAGCCCTGCCGCTGGCCGTCGGAGCGTTCGCGATCCTGGGCTCCATGGCGGTGCTGCGCGCCGTCACCCTGGTCACCGACGTGTCGATCTTCGCGCTGAACCTGTCGATCGCCATGGGCCTGGCCTTGGCCATCGACTACACGCTGCTCATCATCAGCCGGTACCGCGACGAGCTCGCCGAGGGCCACGAGCGGGACACCGCACTGGTCAGGACCATGGTCACCGCCGGACGCACGGTGCTGTTCTCGGCGCTGACCGTGGCGTTGTCGATGGTGGCGATGGTGATCTTCCCGATGTACTTCCTGCAATCGTTCGCCTATGCGGGCATTGCGGTGGTCGGCTTCGCGGCGCTGGCGGCGATCGTGGTCGCCCCGGCGGCGATGATGCTCGCGGGTGACCGGCTCGACTCGCTGGACGTGCGCAAGCTGGGCCGCCGGATCTTCGGCAGGCCGGAGCCGCAGGCCAAGCCTGTCGAGCAGATGTTCTGGTACCGCTCGACGAAATTCGTGATGCGGCGCCCCGTTCCGATCGCAGCTGGTGTGGTCGCCCTGCTGCTGATCCTCGGTGCCCCGTTCGTCGGAGCCAAGTGGGGCTTCCCTGACGACCGGGTGCTCCCGGACTCGTCCTCGGCCCGTCAGGTCGGCGACGAGTTGCGGCAGGACTTCGCCGTCGATTCGTCCACCAACGTTGTCGTCGTGCTGCCCGATGTGCAGAACATCGCCCCCGAGCAGCTCGACATGTACGCAGCTGCGCTGTCCGGTGTCGACGACGTCGCCTCGGTGTCCGCGCCGGGCGGCGCGTTCGTCGACGGCGCGAAGGTCGGACCCCCCTCTGCAGCAACGGGATCGGTGGACGACAGCGTGTTCTTCACCATCGAGAGCACGGCGCCTCTGTTCACCGACGCGTCCGAGACGCAGCTCGACCGGCTGCATGCGGTCACGACACCCGAAGGCAGGCAGGTTCTGATCACCGGGCTCGCTCAGATCAACCGCGACAGCGCCGACGCCATCACCTCGCGGTTGCCGCTGGTACTCGGTGTGATCGCGGTGATCACCTTCGTCCTGTTGTTCCTGCTGACCGGCAGCGTGGTGCTGCCATTGAAAGCTCTGGTGCTCAACGTCTTGTCGCTGACCGCCGCGTTCGGCGCGTTGGTCTGGATCTTCCAGGACGGCCACCTCGGCGCGCTGGGCACGACACCGACTGGGACGCTGGTGGCGAACATGCCGGTCCTGCTGTTCTGCATCGCCTTCGGGCTGTCGATGGACTACGAGGTGTTCCTGGTGTCGCGCATTCGCGAATACTGGCTGGCGACCGGGGACAATGACGAGAGCGTGGCTCTGGGTCTGGCCCGCACCGGCCGGGTGGTCACCGCGGCGGCGCTGCTGATGTCGATCTCGTTCGGCGCCTTGATCGCCGCGCAGGTGTCGTTCATGCGCATGTTCGGTGTCGGGCTCACCCTCGCCGTATTGGCCGACGCCACCCTGGTGAGAATGCTGCTGGTGCCCGCGTTCATGCGCCTGCTGGGCCGCTGGAACTGGTGGGCGCCGAAGCCGCTGAGCAGACTGCACGAGCGGGTCGGGATCAGCGAGACGGTCAAAGAAGGTGTCTGACAGCGTCACTCGTCGTCGCCGCGCACCCCGTGGGGCGGGCGAGCAGCTGCACGACGAGATCCTGGACGCGGCGACGGATCTGCTGCTGCACAGCGGCGACGAGAAGGCGGTGTCGATCAGATCGGTGGCCCAGCGGGTCGGGGTGACCCCGCCGTCGATCTATCTGCACTTCGCCGACAAGACGGCACTGCTGGATGCGGTGTGTGGTCGCTACTTCGAGAAGCTCGACGAGGAGATGCAGGCGGTCGCGGCGGCGTGCGAGTCGCCCATCGACATGTTGCGCGCCCAAGGGCTGGCGTACGTCCGCTTCGCACTGAAAACCCCTGAGCTGTACCGCATCGCGACGATGGTCCACGGCGATCCGGGCAGCGGCGTCGACCTCACCCTCAACAGCTCGGCATTCGTGCACATGCGCGCCTCGGTGGAAGCGCTGATCTCCGAGGGCAGCTACCCGGCCGGAGATCCGACCACACTGGCCCTCGAGCTCTGGACCGCCGCCCACGGCGTGGCCGCACAACTGATCTCGCGTCCCTACCTGCCCTGGGGCGATGTCGAGGAGTTCGCCGACCGCGTGCTGCGGGCGATGTGCTTGGGCCACATCGCCTCCGGCGCCGTCACCCCCGAGGACACCCCGCAGACGATCGTGAACTGGCTGAAGGAGGCCGTCGATGACCGACAACGTCGATAACCCGTTTTTCGCCCGGCTCTGGACGGCGATGTCGTCCAGGGAGCCGGAGTCGTTGACGCGGCTGCGCCGGGAGAACCTGGCCGGCCTGACCGGTCGAGTGCTGGAGGTCGGGGCAGGGACCGGAACCAACTTCGAGTTCTATCCCGACACCGTCACCGAGGTGGTGGCCGTCGAACCCGAACGCCGCCTGGCGGCGCTGGCCCGGCAGGCCGGTGCGCGCGCCGCCGTGCCCGTGACCGTCAGCACCGACACCGTCGAGCAGTTCGCCGATGCCGAGCCGTTCGACGCGGTCGTGTGCTCGCTGGTGTTGTGCTCGGTCGACGACCCCGAAGTCGTTGTCGCGCAGTTGAGGTCACGACTCAAACCCGGCGGGCAGCTGCGCTACCTGGAGCATGTCGCCGGAAGCGGCGCCCGCGCGGGCCTGCAACGGTTCGCCGACGCCACGGTGTGGCCCCGGCTGCTGGGCAACTGCCACACCCACCGCCACACCGAGGACACCCTCACCGCCGCGGGCTTTCGGCTGACCGGCGCCCGCAGGGAGTGGACGTTCCCGGCCTGGGTGCCGCTGCCGGTCGCGGAGTTCGCGATCGGTGTGGCCGTGCGCCCTTCCTGACGCGCTCAGTTCAGGAGCGCCGGAAGGCGCTGCAGCAGCCCCGGTAACGCCGCGGCCGCCGGCTCGCGCAACGTCACGGTCGCGCTCGCCGACAGCGGCGTCGGCTCCGGGTTGACCTCGATGACCGGCGTTCCCCGCGACACCGCCAGCTCGGGCAGGCCCGCAGCGGGGTAGACGACCGACGACGTGCCGACCACCACGACCAGGTCGGCATTGACGACGGCCTCGACGGACGCCTGCCAGGCGTCGTCGGGCAGGGCCTCCCCGAACCACACCACGTTGGGCCGGATCAGGCCACCGCAGCCCTCGCAGCTCGGTGGGTCGACGGACTCGACCGGTTCGGGCATGTCGGGCACCGCGCCGCGGAACGCGGAACGGCAGTGATCACAGTGGAAGTCGAACAGGCTGCCGTGCACGTGGTAGACCTTCGTGCTTCCCGCCCGCTCGTGCAGGTTGTCGACATTCTGGGTGACGACGTGGACGTCGGCGTAGTCCTCCCATGCCGCCACGGCGCGGTGGGCGTTGTTCGGTTCGACCCCGCTCATCATGTGGTGGCGCCACAGGTACCACGCCCACACCCGGTCCGGGTGGTCCCGCCAACCGTCGGCGCTGGAGATCTCGTACGGATCGACCTTGGCCCACAGACCCGTCTCGACGTCGCGGAACGTCGGGACACCGCTCTCGGCGGAGATCCCCGCACCGCTGAATACCGTCACCTGCACACCACTAAATTAGCGGCTGTAGGTGATACTGGGCACGTGGCCGAGTTGGGGGATTGGGTACGCGTTGATCCGCACGCTGCCAGGCCGCTGTTCGACCAGCTCAGAACGCAGATCATCGCAGGTGTCCGGGACGGCGAGCTCGCCCCGGGCACCCGGCTCCCGACGGTCCGCGAACTGGCTGGTCAGATCAACCTGGCAGTCAATACCGTGGCACGCGCGTACCGGGAGCTGGAAGCTGCCGGAATTCTGGAGACCAGGGGGCGCTTCGGCACCTTCGTGGCGCGGGCCGACCCGGCCGACGCCGCGATGGCCACGGCGGCCCACAACTACGTGGCCGCGGCGCGCGCCCTCGGGGTGGACAAGACGGAGGCGCTGCAGTACGTGGAGAAGGCCTTCGGCTGATCAGCCGAACTCGAGCAGGGTCATCGTCGGGCGGATCGGGTCGAGCAGCGGGACGCGCTGCGAGGTCCACAGCAGCGCGTTGATCAGCCGGCCGCGGGCCCGTTCGGCGGGCACGTCGTGCACGGCACGCACGCCGGGCACGGTGTTGACCAGGTCGGCGGCCTCGGCGACCGACAGCGTGAACGGCATCGGCGGCACGCGGTACCGGCGGGAGGCCGGCATACCCCGGCGGGTCAGCGCCGCGAATCCCGACGGCGGCAGATCGAACATCATCCGCCCGCCGGGGAACCGCGCGGCGCACTCGGTGATGATGGCCATCGCCTCCTCGGGCTGCAGGTACATCAGCAGCCCCTCGGCGGTGACGAACACGCCCTCGCCGGCGTCGATCTGATCCATCCAGCTGAAGTCCAGGGCCGACTGAGCGATCATGCGCACGCGCTCGGACTCGGGCAGCAGCTTGCGCCGCAGCTCGATCATCGGCGGTAGGTCCACGCTGACCCAACTGAATTCGTGGCCCACGCCGCGGTTCTGCGGGCTGTCGGCGTCCAGCCGGAAGAACGTGGTCTGCAGGCCCTCGGCCAGCGCGACGACCGTCGCTCGCGGATGGTCGAGCAGGTAGCGGCGGATCTGCTTGTCGAATGCCTTGGCGCGCAACGCCATATCCTGGCGCCGGACGAAACCGAACTTGGCGAAGTCGAAGTCGATCGAGTCCACCAGCTGGATGGCCATCGGATCGTCGATCAGCGAGTCGGGCCTTCTGGCATCCGTGGCGCGCACGAGCAGGGTCATCAGAGCGGTCTCGGGCACCCCGGTCAGATCGGCGGTGTGTTTACCGGCTGGGGTCATCGGTCGTCTCCTCGTCGTCGGCGAATTCGAGCAGGATGATGCTGGGCCGGGTGCGGCGCACCAGGCCGCGGTCCAGGCGGGGTGACGCTGCCCGGGCGAACAGGCCGCGCCCCGGCGGCAGTGGCACCTCGCGCGCGGACGCCACACCGGGGATGCGGCCGGCCAGGGCCGCACCTTCGTCGGCGGTCATCGCGAACGGCATCGGCGGGGCCACATAGCGATCGGAGAGCTTCATGCCCCGCAGGGTGCGGGCGCTGAACCAGTGCGGGATCGCGTCGAACATCATGGCCCCGCCGGGAAATCGGCGCGCGCAGTCGCGGATCAGCCCGAGCGCCTCGTCGGGCGGTAGATACATCAGCAGGCCCTCGGCGGTGATGAACACCGCTCTGCTCCCGGCGCTGCCGGCGTCGGCGTGCACCCGGTCCATCCAGCTCAGGTCCAGGGCCGACTGCGCGAGCGTCACGATGCGGCCGTCGTCGGGCAGCAACTGGGCGCGCAGCTCCGTCACCGGCGGCAGGTCCACCGAGTACCACCGGGTTTCGGCGAGGGCGCCGTCGCGATCCAGCCGCCAGAACGACGTCTGCAGACCTTCGGCGAGTGCGACGACCGATGCTCCGCGATGCCGGGCCAGGTGGTCGCGGGTGGCGGAGTCGAAGGCGCGGGCCCGCAGCGCATGGGCCTGACCGGGCCGGCCGAACTTGCCGTAGTCGTACTCGATGCCGTCGAAGACGGTGACGGCCCACGGGTCGCGGATCACTCCGTCCGAACGCGTGGCCTCGACGGCGCGGTTGCGCAGCGTCCACAGGGTCGTGGCGGAGACGCCCTCAAGGATGTTGCCGTCGATCGCGGTGAATCGGCCCACTCGGCAATCCTTCCAGACGACGACGATCCTGACCGACGCCCGGAAGTCGTAGGCTCGTGGCATGACGCGCGATGTCTTCGACGACAAGCTGCTGGCGCTGATCGCAGGGAACTCGCTGGGTGTGCTGGCCACCCTCAAACGCGACGGACGACCGCAGCTGTCGAACGTCTCCTATCACTTCGACGCGCGCGCCCTGACCATCTCGGTGTCGGTCACCGAGCCGCGTGCCAAGACCCGCAACCTGCGCCGGGACCCTCGCGCGGCGATCCACGTCAGCTCCGACGACGGGTGGTCCTACGCCGTCGCCGAGGGGGACGCCGTGCTGACCCCGCCTGCGGCGAATCCGGCCGACGACACCGTCGAAGGTCTGGTGGAGTTGTACCGCAAGATCTCCGGTGAGCACCCCGACTGGGACGACTACCGCCGGGCGATGGTCGACGATCGCCGGGTGCTGATGACGTTGCCGATCGCGCATCTGTACGGCATGCCTCCGGGCAGGCGCTGAGCGCACGCGAAATTCGTGCCGGGCGGACTAGGCTGCGCTCATGGCGTCGAATGAGTCCGCAGAGTCCGGCGAGGACGACAGCAAGCGCAGGTTCCGAGAGGCGCTGGAGCGCAAGAACGCCAAGGCCGTGAGCGGTTCCGCGCACAAGGACGGCGGCGCGAAGAAGTCACGGGGTGCGCACGGTCCACTGGAGAGCCGCCGGGAGTTCCGCCGCAAAAGCGGATAGGTCGACACCGGCGTCAGCGGGCCAGCGCCCGGGCGCCGACCAGAGCCGCCACCAGCGCCGCGGTCAGGTACAGACCGAGGTCCTTGAGACCCCAGCCGACGGAGGCCAGCGTGGCCGCACCGGCCACGCACAGCAGGAGGCCGACGGCGGTGCTGCGCAGGCCGGGCCCGGCCACCGATCCGCCGTCCCAGAACGGGAGCGGATCGTTCTCCAGGGGACGCAGCACGAGGAACGCGGCGCCGACCATGAGCGCCATCAGCAGCATCTGCAGCACGGACAGGGCGACGAAGTCCGGGGCGGCGGGGTCGAAACGCGGGTAGCCGAGGTGGGCGAACACCAGGTGCATGCCGAGCAGCAGCGGGATGTGCCACAGGTACAGCGTCATCGCCCCGGTGTTGCCGATGACCGTCAGCCACCACACCCGGGGTCGCCGCGCCCACCGGGCGATCGCGGGGGCCGCGGCAATGGCCAACGCGCACATCATGATTGCGTGCCCGGTCAGCAGCAGCGACGGCGGTGACATGTTCTTCAGCTGCTGGGTCTCGATGCCGACGAGGCTGAGTTCGTACGGGCCGTACGCGACCAGCGCGACATTGACGGCGAACATCGCGGCACCGAGGAGGAGAGCCGGGCGCGCCGTGAGCAGTCCGCGACGGTAGGCGACCCCGAACATGCCGGGGATCAACCACATCGACAGGTTCAGATAGCCGAAGATCACCGGCATCTCGGTGGTGATCCTGACTGCGTCGACCACCGCGACGAACGCATAGGCGCCGGCGACCGCCGCGACGAACCGGCGGGTGGTGGTGAGGTGGGCCAGCAGCGGCACTGCGGCGAGCACCAGCACATAGGCGCCGAGGAACCAGAGCAGTTGCGTGGAGATGCCGGCGACGGGTTCGTAGACGTGCACGGGCAGGAGGAGCTTCAGCACCGTCAGCGTCGCCGCCCAGAACGCGAGGTAGTAGAAGACCGGACGGTAGAGCCGGGTGCAACGCCGCATCAGCCAGTTGCCCCAGCTGCCGCCCGGCTGCCACGACTGCACGGACGCCGCGACCCCGGCGAAGAAGAACAGCGGCATGATCTGGAACACCCACGTCAGCGCCTGGAAGATCGGCGATTCGGTGAGCAGGTTGCTCCAGAGGAAGACGTCGTCGCGGATCGTGCTGGTGGCCATCACGGTGTGGCCGACGACGACGCCGATCAGGGCGGTGATCCGGATGACGTCGATGGGCCGGTCACGCCCGGGTGGGGTGTTGGCCTCCACCTCGGCCGGGCGGGGGAACAGCGTGGCTGTGCTCATGGATCAATTCTCGGGTGCCCCGGCGGCCCGTCCTCTGAGTAGAACCACTCACCTCACACCGCGCCTCACCTCACACCGCGAGCGCGCGGGTCTGCACAGGACACGCCGGGTGGCGGTGTGCAGATCCGCGCGCTCGCGGGACGGCGGGGACTAGTGGGCGATCGCCTTCTCGGCGCCGATGCCGGTCAGCGAGCGCACCTCCATCTCCGCGTTGACCTTCGGGTTGCCCCGGTCCCGGGACGTCAGCGTCCCGACGATGCCGAGGATGAACGCCAGCGGGATGGACACGATGCCGGGGTTGGCCAGCGGGAAGAAGTCGAAGTCCGCCCCGGGAATCATCGCGGTCTTGCTTCCCGACACCGCCGGGGAGAACACGATCAGCACGATGCACGAGAGCAGTCCGCCGTACATGCTCCACAGCGCGCCGCGGGTGTTGAACCTCTTCCAATAGAGCGAGTACACGATCGTCGGCAGGTTGGCCGACGCGGCGACCGCGAAGGCGAGCGCGACGAGGAACGCGACGTTCTGACCGTTGGCGAGGATGCCGAGCCCGATGGCGAACACACCCAGCACGACCGCGGTGATCCGCGAGACCTTCACCTGCTCGGCCTCGGTCACCTTGTGCGACTTCAGCACCGAGGCGTAGATGTCGTGGGCGAACGACGCCGACGCCGTGATCGTCAGGCCGGCCACCACCGCGAGGATCGTCGCGAAGGCGACCGCCGAGATGACGCCCAGCAGGATCACTCCGCCGAGCTCGAAGGCCAGCAGCGGGGCTGCCGAGTTCACGCCGCCGGCGGCGCCGAGGATGCGGTCCGGCCCGACCAGCGCGGCCGCGCCGTAGCCCAGCACCAGGGTGAACAGGTAGAACGCGCCGATCAGGGCGATCGCCCACACCACACTGCGGCGGGCTTCCTTGGCCGTGGGCACGGTGTAGAAGCGCATCAGCACGTGCGGCAGGCCCGCGGTGCCGAGCACCAGCGCCAACGCCAGCGAGATGAAGTTGATCTGCGAGGTCAACGATCCGCCGTACTGCGCGCCGGGGGACAGGACGTCGCGGGCCGCGACGGCCTCGGAGGTGCTGCCGCTGATGGCCGACTGCGCCGAACCCAGGATCTCGGAGAAGTTCAGGCCGAACTTGGCCAGCACCATCACGGTCATCAACCCGGCGCCGACGATGAGCAGGACGGCCTTGATGATCTGCACCCAGGTGGTGCCCTTCATGCCGCCGACGAGGACGTAGACGATCATCAGCACGCCGACGACGGCGATGACGATCGCCTGGCCGCTCTTGCTGGTCACGTCCAGCAGCAGCGCGACGAGGCCACCGGCACCGGCCATCTGGGCCAGCAGGTAGAACAGCGAGACCGTCAGGGTGCTCGTCGCGGCCGCCAGGCGTACCGGCCGCTGCTTGAGCCGGAAGCTCAACACGTCGGCCATCGTGAATTTGCCGGTGTTGCGCAGCAATTCGGCCACCAACAGCAGCGCGACGAGCCACGCGACGAGGAAGCCGATGGAATACAGGAACCCGTCGTATCCGTAGACGGCGATGGCCCCCGCGATACCGAGGAAGCTCGCAGCCGACAGGTAGTCGCCCGCGATCGCGATCCCGTTCTGGGGGCCGGAGAATCCGCGGCCGCCGGTGAAGAACTCGTCGGCGGTGGCGTTCTTCTTGCTCGCCCGGATCACCACGATCATGGTCACGACGACGAACAGGCTGAAGATGCCGATGTTGGCCAGCGGGTTGCCGACGGTCTCGGCGGCCAGCACGGTGGTGGTCATCGGATCTCGCTTTCCAGTTCGGCGCGCAGCGCCTCGGCGCGCGGATCCAGCTCGCGGTTGGCGAACCGGACGTAGAGGGCAGTGATCAGGAACGTCGACAGGAACTGCCCGAGGCCGATGATCAGGCCGACGTTGATGTCACCCCACACCTTGGTGGCCATGAAGTCGTTGGCGAAGGCGCCGAGGATGACGTAGGTGGCATACCAGACCAGGAAGACGGCGGTCATCGGGAACACGAAGCGGCGCAATCTGCTTCGGAGTTCCTGGAACTCCGGACTCGCCTGCACCTCCAGATATCGTTCGCCGCTGATGGCTTCCGGTCGAATCGGAAGATCTGTGTCGGACACCTTGCTCTCACGCTCCTGACTGCTGTGGACCGGGCTTTGCGGTGACCGTAGTTGAGATGCAGGTCACAGTGACAGCGTTGGCGGGGGTGGGGCGGCGAGGCCGGGTGAGCGTGCGGTGAGCGGTCTGTCGCCGGCGACGAACGGCGCCTAGGTGTACTGACCTGACAGGTTAGGCCCGCGGCATGCGTTCGACGACCATTCCGAGATTCTCGGGCAGGTGCATCCGCGCGAAGGTCTGCGCGACGTCCGACGGCACCGTCGACCGGGTGAGCAGGCTGACGACGATCATCGTCGCGAAGGCCAGGGGCACGCTCACCGCCGCGGGATAGCCGATCAGCACGGCGGGCCAGCCGCCCAGCGCGTCCTCGGCGATGCCGCCCGCCACGGCGACCGTGACGGCCCCGCCGGACAGCACCCCGCCGGCGACCAGACCGCAGATCGCACCGCGCGCGGTCAGACCGCGCCACCAGATACCGAGCACCAGCAGCGGGCACAGCGTCGACGCTGCGACGGCGAACGCGAGCCCGACGCTGCGGGACAGTTCCAAGCCGCCGAATGCCACCAGCGCCAACGGGATCGGGATGAGACCGCCGACCACCGCCGCCAGCCGGAAGTCGCGGACCCGGCCGGGCAGCACATCCGTGGCGAGCGCACCGGCGAAGCTCACGAGTAGCCCCGACGACGTCGCCAGGAACGCGGCGATCGCCCCCGCGGCGACGAGCGCGGCCAACAACTGTCCGACGGGGCCGGCGATGGCCGAACCGGGCGCCAGAAGCACTGCGGCATCGGCGGTTCCGGTGATCAGCAACTGTGGGACATAGAGCCGGGAGAACACCCCGAGCAGTGTCGGGAACAGGTAGAACAGCGACAGCAGGGCGATCACCGCGAGCGCCGTGCGACGCGCCGCCCGACCGTCGGGGTTGGTGTAGAACCGGACCAGCACGTGCGGCAGGCCCATCGTGCCCAGGAACGTCGCGACCATGATCGATAGCACCTGATACAGCGGGTGGCCTCCGCCCAAGCCTCCGCCGGAGGCGATCCAATCGCTTCCTGCACTGGGGGTTCCGGCGACGACCGGAGTGGCGGCGCCCGCGGCGAGAGTCAAGGTGCTGTCGGCCCCGAGGGTGTGCTCGCCGGAGGTGGCGATCGTCGCGGCGTCGACCTGGCGGCCGTCGAGTGTGCCGGTGACGGTGATGCCGGCCGGTTCGGCGACCTGCACCACGACGTCGGTCTCGATCTGCACGGTGGTGTTCTGTTGCACCGTCGGGGGCAGGGGCCCGCCGAGTTCGCCGCCGCGGTCGGCGAAGAACAGCCCGGCCAGCGCGAGTGCCGGGATGGCGACCGCGGTCAGCTTCAGCCAGTACTGGAAGGCCTGCACGAACGTGATCGAGCGCATCCCGCCGGCGACGACGTTGGTGATGACGATTGCGCCGACGGCCAGCGGACCGAGCCAGACCGGAATGCCGAGAAGGGTTTTCAGCGCCAGGCCGGCGCCCTGATACTGCGGCACCAGGTAGAAGATGCACACCACCACGACGACGAGCATCGCGACCTTGCGCAGCCGCACCGACCCGAGCCGGAACTCGGCGAAGTCGGGGACGGTGTAAGCCCCGGAGCGGCGCAACGGCGCGGCGACGAACAGCAGCAGCCCCAGGTAGCCGGCGGTGAAGCCGACCGGGTACCACAGTGCGTCGGCCCCGTACTTCGCGATCAAGCCGGCGACCCCGAGAAAGGAGGCAGCCGAGAGGTATTCGCCGGAGATCGCCGCGGCATTCCACTGCGAGCCGACGGTGCGCGACGCGACCAGGAAGTCGGACGTGGTGCGTGAGAAGCGGACACCGTAGGCGCCGATCGCGACGGTGGCGACGGCCGCGGCGAGGAGTGCGGCTGCCGTCAGGGCGGTGCCGGTCATGGTTCGGCGTCGACCACGCGCACGAATTCGCGCTCGCCCTGTTCGGCGAGCCGTACGTAGAACCAGCCGATGCCGTAGAGCAGCGGGTACACCAGCCCCGCGAGGACGAGCCAGTTCAACCGGATTCCGAAGACGGTGACGTCGCCGAGGTCGGGGAACACGGCGTTGAGCAGCGGGATGGCGCCGATCAGACCGACGACGACAGCGGCCAGCCGTAGCGCGAGCCCCAGTTGCGCGCGCACGAGGCCGCGGACGAGCGCGTCGCCGACCTGGGTCTGCTCCTGCACCTCGACACGCGTGCGCACCATTCGCGCGCCGCGCCGGTGCGCGAGCACCACCCGCTGCCGTTGCGGGCGTTCGCTATCGGTCATCGGGGCCACCGGTCGGCCGCAGGCTGCGCATGGGGTTGCGCACCAGGCGATCGCGGAGCTCGCGGGCCTGACGCCGGCTCACCGGGAGTTCGACGGCCGGGGAGGCTCCGTTCGCCCGCAACCGCACCAGCACCGCGCCGTCGCTGGTGCGCAGCCCGGTGACGAGACCCAGCGCAACCAGGTAGGACCGGTGCACACGCTGGAAACCGTGGTCGCGCCAACGGGTTTCGAGGGTACTGAGCGGGATGCGTACCAGATGCGATCCGGACGCCGAATGCAGCCGGGCGTAATCACCCTCGGCCTCGATCCAGCCGATGCTGTCGCGGGGCACGAGGTGGGTGACACCGCCCAATTCGGCAGGTATGACGTCGGATTCGTGCTCCGTGGCGTCGCTGTCGTCGACGGGGGCCGTGGTGGTCGTCGTCTGGGAGGTCGTCTGGGCGACGGTCTGGGCCGCGGCGCGGCGGACGGCCTCGTCGAGGCGGCCCTCGCGGATCGGCTTGAGCAGATAGTCCACCGCGCCGACGTCGAACGCGGCCACGGCCTTGTCGTCGTGGGCGGTGACGAACACAATCGCGGGCCGGTGGGCGTAGTTGGCCAGCACGCCGGCCAGCTCGATACCGGACAGTCCGGGCATGTTGATGTCGAGGAACACCGCATCGATGGTCCGCAGGTTCAGTTCGCGCAGTGCCGAGGTGGCGTCGCCGGCGCGGAACACCTCGCCGATGCACGGGTGCCTGCCGAGCAGGAAGGCCAGCTCGTCGAGAGCAGGGGCCTCATCGTCGACGGCAAGCACCGTCAACGCCCTGGTCACAGCTCACTCATTTCGACCCAAACCTGCTCTACCTCCGCTGGCCCGCACGCCCGACCGGAATTTGGGCACTCGCATGACCACCTTGGTGCCTGCCCCGATCGCGGTTTCGACCACCAGACCGTAGTCGTTGCCGAACGCCGCCCGCAGGCGATGGTCGACATTGGTCAACCCGACGTGGGCACCGGCGCGTTCGTTGTCCGGGACGCCGTCGGCCAGTGCGTCGCTGGGGCCCGAGCGCAACGCGTCCGGGTCCATCCCGACGCCGTCGTCCTCGACGGTGATCACGCAGTCCGAGCCCTCGTCGCGGGCGATCAGCTCGATGGCACCGCTGCCGCGCCCGGCGAAGCCGTGCCGGACGGCGTTCTCGACCAGAGGCTGCAGCGCCAGGAACGGCACGACGACGTTGAGCACCTCGGGTGCCACGCGCAGCGTGACCGTGAGTGCGGTGCCGAAGCGGGCCCGCTCAAGGGTGAGGTAGCGGTCGATGTTGCGCAGTTCGTCGGCCAGAGTGGTGAATTGGCCTGCGGCGCGGAACGAGTACCGGGTGAAGTCGGCGAACTCCAGGATGAGCTCCCGGGCTCGATCAGGGTCGGTGCGGACGAACGACGCGATGGTGTTGAGCGCGTTGTAGATGAAGTGCGGGCTGATCTGGGCGCGCAACGCAAGCACCTCGGCGCGGTCCAGACGGGCGCGGGACGCGTCGAGTTCGGCGAGCTCGATCTGGCCGGCTGCGTAGCGCGCGACTTCGCCGACAGCGCCGAGCATCCCGGGTCCGGGGGAGCGGGTCGTCACCACCACGAGGACCCCCAGCATGTCGCCGGCCTCGGTGAGCATGGGTTGTGCGACGACCGCGCAGGTTCGGGCGTGTGTCAGCGTCCGGCGCTCGCCGGACAGTGAGTGGCGGGCCGCCCAGCCGCACGCCTCCAGCACGTCGTCCGACCAGGTCTGCGCGTCCTCGGGGTCCTGGGCCAGGACGTCGCCGTCGGCGTCGTAGAGCGCCAGCCCGTCGGTGCCGGTGAGTCCGCGCAGGAACGGCGCCGCCGTGCGCGCCGATTCGGCGTCGAGGCCCTGGCGCAGCGCGCGGGCGGCCTGGGATGCGGTGTGCAGCGCCGCATGGACGGCGCGTTCGGTGGGGGTGGCGACGACGCGCCGGGTGCGGACCGCCACGACGACGGCGGCGACGGCGAGCAGGATCAGTGCGGCCGTCAGTGCGATCGCGAGCTCGACGGACATCTGTTCACGCTCCTCGCGTGCGGTGGGCCCCACCTTAAACGGTCGGGTCGCCGACCCGATCTACGGCGGTGACACACCGACGCGCGGGCGCGGGGCCGGTGCCGTCGGGTTCTGAGCCGGCTCGGCCCGTGGCGTTTCCCTACTGGATCGGGCAGGCGTACGTCCTGGCCACATCCATCACCCGTTCCTGGGCGCCTGGGCCGATGACCCCTTGTGCGGCCAGTTCCAAGCCGATGTATCCCGGGATGCCGCCGATACATGCCTGGTGGGAAACGCGCCACGCGGTGTCTGGGTTCAGGTTGTAGCCGTTGCGTTGCAAGCCTTGAAGATAGGCGTCGAACTCCGGCGTGCCCTGGTCCGGTATCGCATGCGCCGCGGCCGCGAAGGTGAGCGCAAAGGCCCCTGCTGCGACAAGAGCTGCAAGTAGACGTGTCATGTCATCCCCCCGGATGCGATCCCGACTGTGCTTTCACTGTCGCACACTGCTTCGGCAGGCAATCGTGGATTTCCTGTAGTCGTGTGCCAGCGAGACCCCGGTGCCGCGTACTCCGCGGCCCGGCTGGCACCTTTTAGACTGGCCGCGTGGCGAAACTGCAGTTAGTCCAGGAACCCGAGGCCGATGCGCTGCTGGAGGCCAACCCGTTCGCGCTGCTGGTCGGGATGCTGCTCGATCAGCAGATCCCGATGGAGGTCGCGTTCGGCGGGCCGAAGAAGATCGCCGACCGCATCGGCGAGTTCGACGCCCGGGTGATCGCGGACTACGACCCTGACGCCTTCATCGAGCTGTGCTCGCAAACGCCTGCAGTGCACCGCTTCCCGGGCTCCATGTCCAAGCGGGTGCAGGCCCTGGCCCAGGTGATCGTCGACGAGTACGGAGGCGATGCGGCGGCGCTGTGGTCGGACGGTGCGGACGGCCCCGAGGTGCTGCGCCGGCTGAAGGCGCTGCCGGGCTTCGGTGAGCAGAAGGCCAAGATCTTCCTGGCGCTGCTGGGCAAGCAGTACGGCGTCGACCCGAAGGGTTGGCGGGCCGCCGCGGGGGACTACGGCAAGGCCGGGACGCACATGTCCGTGGCGGACGTGAAGGACCCGGGGACGCTGCAGAAGGTGCGGGCGTACAAGAAGGAAGCCAAGGCCGCAGCGAAGGCCGCCAAGGCCTGAGCCATGGATGGGGCGAAGGCCGTCAAGGCCTGAGCCATGGATGGGGCGAAGGCCGCTAGGGCCTGAGCCATAGCCCCTAGGGCCTGACCTCGCTGGGCGCGTCGAGGGCGGCGAGGTCGGTGAGCACCTGCGCGACGACGCGGCCGGTGGCCGTGGCGGTGTCGAGGCCGTTGCCTAGGCAGCGCAGGGTGATCCCGCGGGTGGTGAGGTCGGCAACGGTGCGGGTCACCTCCGACACTGAGCGGCCCAGCTTGTCGAGGGCGACCACCACCACGACGTCACCGGCTCGGGCGTAGCTCAAGAGGGCGAGCAGGCCGCTGCGCATCTTGTCCGTCGAACCCGTGGCCCTGTCGGTGAAGACCCGGCGGGGATCCACCCCGGCGGCGGTCAGCTCGGCGAGTTGCTCGTCGAGGTTGTCGCAGCCGCCGGCGGCTGTGGCATAACCCAGCGTGACCGACACCTTTCCAAGGTCTCACGGCGTCGACGTGCCGTCATAGAGACTCGCCGTCGAATCTCTCGCGGGTGACGAACTCCGACACCGGTTTGCGGGTGAGCTTCCTTGCGTGCTTTTGAGGTCGCCCGAGCGGCACCACCGCGGCCACGGCGTAGTCGTCGGGAATGCCGAGCAGGGTCTTGATTCCGGGCTCCTCGGCGACGGCCATCGTCGTCAACACACCGCCGTAGCCCTCGTTACGCGCGGCGAGCAACACGTTCCACACGAACGGGTAGACCGATGCCCCGGACACGACCCCGATCCGGTCGAGGTCCTGATCGAGCGCGGCCACGACGCCGAGATCGACGCACACCACGAGGACGACGGCGCACGTCAGCAGCGGCGCGGTCATGTCGGCGGGCACCGCGGTCGACGCCAGCTCGTCCGGGCTTACCTGCATGGGATGCAACGGGTTCCACGGCCCTTCGCCGTTGGCTTTCTGCGCGATGTAGCGGCGCGCTCCCGTCTCGGACAGGCCGGCGAGGGCTTCGCGGGTGCTGTGGTCGCGCACGGCGATCACGTGCACGCCCTGGCGGTTTCCTCCGCTCGGTGCGAAGCGCGCGTTGTCCAGGATGCGGTGCAGCACGTCGTCGGGCAGTGGATCGCCGGTGAACCTGCGGACGGCGCCGGTGGTGCGCATGACGTCGTAGATGTCCATGTTGACGATCTTGTCGGATGGCGCGCCCGGCGCTGTGCCAAAGTGAAGACATGAAGACTCACCTGAACTGCCCGTGCGGCGAAGCCATCACCGGTAAGGACGAGGACGACCTCGTCGAGAAGGCCCAGGCCCACCTGTCCGAGGTGCACCCGGGCCGCGACTACGACCGCGACGCCATCCTCTTCATGGCCTACTGACCCCTACATACGCGCCGAACTGGGATTCCCGGTTGTGAATCTCCGTTGATTCACAACCGGGAATCCCAGTTCGGCGTAAAGGGGGCGTGGCGAGAGGGGTGCCGGGTCAGGGGACGACGGTCGAGCCGATCGTCGGCATGAACTGGCACTGCTTCTCGGTCGTGGTGACCTGGCCGAAGACGGTCGACATGATGCTGCCCGATCCGGTGTCGGCGATGGCTGTCAGCGTGGTCGGGCCGTTGGGGTTGAGGTCGGGCCGCGGCTTGAGGGTCACGCTGCCCGACTTGCCGGTGGTCAGGTTCACCCAGGTGGCATTCAGCGGGAGCTTCTGCTCGGCCGCGGGGCCCGGGGTGCCGATCGCGGTGAACACATATGCGGTCTGGCCGGGACCGGGTCCGGGCAGCGGGATGGTCGCCGGACCCGCCACCGAGATGGCCGTGGCGAGCACGTTGCCGCCGTCGGACAGGCAGCCGTTGCTGATCGACGGGTACAGGAAGTCCTGCGTGACCGGGGCGTTCGGCCCGAAATCAGGCGCGCCTCCCGGCGCGGCAGCAGGCACTGCCCCGGGTGCGGCCGGAGCGCCCCCGGGTCCGGCCGGAACAGCGGGAGCGGCGACCGGCGCGGCGGGGACTGCGGCCTCCGGCCCCGGCGCGGGCGGAGGAACAGGGCCCGGTGCCGGAGCGGGGCCGGGGACGGCGGCCGCGGCGGGGGCGTGGGCCACTTCGGGAAGAGCTTGAGCGACGGCGTCGGGTGCCGGGCCCACGGCGTGGGCGGGATTGACGCCGGCGGGTAGGTGCGCCTCGGCCCCCGGCACCGCGCCGGTCGCGGGCACGTGCGCGACCGGCTGGGCGACGAAGGTGTTGACCGCCGACGCGACGTCGCGGGAGGGCTGGGGGGCAGCCATGTCTCCGGCGAACACCGCGGCGGCGGCCATCAGCATCGATGCGGCATTGGTGGGATCAGACGCCGCCTGCTGGATCACAGGCCCCAGGCTCTGCACCGCCGGGAGCCCGGGGGCCTGCAGTCCGTCGATCGGCAGCGGCGCCTCCGGTTGCGCGTGCGCAGTGCCGGTCACGCTGACCGAGAGCAGTGCGACAGAGGAGCACACCGCCATTGCGGTGGTGAACATCGTCTTCCTCGTTGCCATGAGCCCGGTCTTTGTCATGATTCCCCAATACATCAGTGGTGCAGCGGATTTGGTTGTTGTGAGGAGGTGCCGACAGCTCAGCGCGTCACGGCAGGGCGGCCAGCGGGGTGAACAGCGGCGGCGTCGGCGCGGCCACCGGGGCGGCGGCCGGCGCGGCCGCAGCAGGTGCCGCACCGCCGGCCGGGAGCAGGCTGGCCAGCGGCGTGCCGGCAGGCAGCAGCGAGGCCAGGCCGCCGGGGACGCCGAGCGAGTCGGTCAGGCCGGTCAGCGGTGAGGCGGGCGTGGCGGCGGGCGCCGTCGCGGGAACGGTAGTGGTGTTGCCGACGGGCATCGCGGGCGTCATGCCGGGCAGTGCCGGCGTCGTGGCGGGCAGCGCGTTGACCGGCTGCGGCAGGCTGATCGAGGCCGTGGCGCCCGGGCCCGAGACCGGGGTGGCGGGTGTCGTGGTGGCCGTGGTCGCCGGCGCGGTACCCATCAGGTTGGCGAAGCCCTGCATCAGCTGGGTGGCCGCGGCGGGGTTGGCGGCGAGCTGCTGCAGGAACGGCAGGCCGGGGACCCCGGGCGCGGGCGCCGGAGCGGGGGCCGGCGCGGGTTGCGCGGTGGCGGTGGCGCTGAACGCGACGGCCGCCGACACCGCCCCCGCCGCTGCGATCAAGGTGGTGGCGAACATTTTCCGGGTGCGGTGCATGAGATCTCCCAATCGTTGGTCGGCCCTAAATGACATCCATGGCATGCCTGCACCCGAAGCTAGCCTGTTACTAGAGTTACTCAAGTGACATGTGTGGCATTTATGGAACCGTTACGGGAGTGAAGGCCGATGGTGACCGGTCGCTAGAGTCGGACCGATAGACACCACCGCCTCCGCCGCCGCGCGCCTCCGGGCCGTCGCACCCGTGCTGTTGCTCGTCAGCATCGCTGCGCGCCTGGCGTGGACGTACCTCGTTCCCAACGGCGCCAACTTCGTCGACCTGCATGTCTACGTGGGCGGCGCAGCCGAATTGGACGGCCCGGGAACGCTGTACGACTTCGTCTACAGCGAGCAGACCCCCGACTTCCCGCTGCCGTTCACCTACCCGCCGTTCGCCGCCGTGGTCTTCTACCCGCTGCATGTGCTGCCCTTCGGCGTGGTGGCGTTCGCGTGGCAGGTCGGCATCATCGCCGCGCTCTACGGCGTGGTGCGGCTGAGTCAGCGCCTTCTGCCGGTGGGCTCGGACCCCGGGGACCGGCGTGTCGCGATGGTGTGGACGGCCGTGGGCATCTGGACCGAACCTCTGCGCAGCACCTTCGACTACGGCCAGGTCAACGTCCTGCTGGTGCTGGCGATCCTCTACGCGGTCCACACGTCGCGGTGGTGGCTGTCGGGTCTGCTCGTCGGGCTGGCCGCCGGGGTGAAGCTGACCCCGGCGGTGGCCGGGTTGTACTTCCTCGGCGCGCGACGGTGGGCCGCGGTGGCGTTCTCCGCCGTCGTCTTCTTCCTGACCGTCGGTCTGTCGGCGCTCCTCGTCAGCGGTCAAACGCGCTACTACTTCACCGAACTACTCGGGGACGCCGACCGGGTCGGTCCCGTCGGCACGTCGTTCAACCAGTCCTGGCGTGGCGGTGTCTCGCGGATCCTGGGCCACGACGCGGGTTACGGGCCGGCCGTGGTGGCGGGTGTCGTGGTGACGGGCGTGCTGGCGGTGCTCGCGTGGCGTGCCATCGGTGGCGCCAGCGATCGGCTGGGCGGGATCGTCGTGGTGCAACTGTTCGGGTTGCTGCTCTCGCCGATCTCGTGGACGCACCACTGGGTGTGGCTGATACCGCTGATGATCTGGCTTCTGCGCGGACCGCTGCGCGCGCAGGTCGGCGCGCGGGTACTGGGCTGGGGCTGGCTGGCGCTCATCCTCATCGGCGTGCCGTGGCTGCTGAGTTTCGCCCAGCCGACGATCTGGGTGATCCCCCGGCCCTGGTATCTCGCGTGGGCGGGTCTGGTCTACATCGTCGCGACAGTGGTGACGCTGGCGTGGATCGCTATGCGAGGATCCCGTCGATATCGCGAGCCATCTCCAGATCCTTCTGCGTGATACCGCCCTCGGAGTGCGTCACGAGAGCGAAAGTCACTGTCCGCCAACGAATGTCGATGTCGGGGTGATGGTCTTTGCTCTCGGCGTGCTCGCCGACGCGCCGCACGGCGTCGATCCCGTCGAGAAAGCCCGGGAACTCCACCGACCGGCGCAGCGTGCCGTCGGCGCGCTCCCAGCCGTCGAGGTCGGGCAGCGCGGCGTCCACTTCGTCATCCGTCAACACAGCCATGATCCAGAAGGTATACCGTCTGCGCCCATGCCAAACCTGATCGTGGTGGCCGGCGCGCTGATCGAGCACGGCGCGCTGCTCGTGGCCCAGCGTGACCGCCCCGCGGAGCTTGCCGGGCTCTGGGAGCTGCCCGGCGGCAAGGTGGCGCCGGGGGAGACCGAGCGGGCCGCGCTCGCCCGCGAACTGCACGAGGAACTCGGGGTGGAGGTGGCGGTCGGCGAACGCCTGGGCGATGATGTCGCCCTGAGCCCGACCATGGTGCTGCGCGCCTACGCCGTCGCCCGCGTCGGCGGCGTGCTGCACCCCCACGACCATCGCGGGCTGCGGTGGGTGCGCGCCGAGGAACTCGACGACCTGCCCTGGGTGCCCGCCGACCGAGGGTGGATACCGGCTCTGGCGAGCACGCTGCGCGCCGGGGAAGTTACGTAACGCCACGGCGTCCGCGGGCGTTGATTTTCGCCATGGCTTTACGCAACTCCGGCGGTCCGGCGCGCATTATCGTCCCGGTCCATGCGCGTACTGCAGTTCCTGTGGCGAGGTGTGCTGGCATTCGACAGGGTCGGGTCGCGCATCCCGCAACTGCTCCAGATGTGGTTAATAGAGCTGTTCTTCGCCCTGCCTCTGACTTTCTTCCTCGCCAAACTCGTCGACATCCGCGGCGCCATGGGCGTCCCGGGCACGGGCGGTCCCATTCCCGGCGTCTTCTGGGGTGCACTCGTCGTCTCGCTAATCGCCGGGTTCTTCTTCGTGCGCAGCCTCGTGCGTCCGCGCGTGGTGCAGGGGTCCTGGACGCCGATGGTCAGCGTCGACGTCGGCGACTACACCGTCGCGGCGGGCAATCGCGCATGGACGACGCAGTACGTCTACCTGACGAGCCATCCGTCCTATGCGCTGCTGTTGCTGCTGACCGCGCCGATCCCCGCGGTGATGGTGCTGGCCACCGAAAACCACGGCGACAGCACGTTTTACTTCCGGGTCGCCGGCATCATCGGTCTCGTCGTGCTCGCCCTCATGGCGCTGGCCCGTCTGCTGGCGTGGTACGTCTTCCGATTCGGACGCCGCCGACTGGATGCGCAGACCGCGCAGGCCGGGTTGTCCACGCGCAGACTGACCTGGGAGATCGCGTGGAAGCCCGTGGTGATGCTGATGGTCATGGTCTACGGCATCGCGGGCATTCCGCTGGCGGCGATGTTCTGGCAACAGCAGCGGGCCGTCGATGCGCTACCGGTGGTCGCCGTGGCCGACAGCGCCCACGTCGGCGAATACCGGCGGGTCGAGGGGAGACTCGCGACCGACCCTGTCTACTGGGCGCCCCACGGCACCGGGCGGGGAGGGAACAACTACGCCGGAGCCGGTGTGCTGGTTGATCTTTCGGCCGGTGGTGAAGTACTGCTGCTCGCCGAATCGCTGTCTGTGCCCGATTTCGTCGGCGCGATGAACGACGTTCGCGACGACAGGGTGCACACCCAGGGGAAGGTGATCGACGACATCACCGACGACCAGATCGAGTACTACGGGTTCGACCTCGACGACTTTCCCGCGGTTTCCGACGACGGGCGGGTGATGGTGCTGCTGTCGTACCCGTGACCTCCTCGGGCGAATTGCCGTGCGGCACCGCGTGTGTGGCGTGTGACGATGGTGGTCGCAGTCACCGGGCCAGGGGAGGTGTGATGTGACGACGAACGGCAGGGGCGGGCCGATCCGCCGGGCCGACGTCAACTGGCGGCTCGCCGTCCACCTCGGTGCGCTCTTCGGTGGCGTGTCCTGGGCGATGATCGGGGCGTCCTGGTTGGCACACACGGACGGTGCCGCAGGCGCTGTGGCGTCCGCAGGATGGGTGCCGGTGATCGTCGCTGCCGGTGCCCAACTCGTCCTGGGTGCGTGGACGGCGGCGGTCGCCCGCAGCATCGTGGTGCGGAGTCTGGGCATCGCGTTGACGGTCAGCGCCACGAGCGGGCTGTGTGGCATCGCGGGCTTCGCCCTCTGGGCGCTGTGAGCATGTCCTTCGAGACAGAGGAGTCCTGGGTACCGGAACGGCCCGCGCGCCGGCGCTTCGGCCGCCGCGCCGGGTCTCCATGGACGGTGCTCGGATTCGCACTGGGCGTGCTGACGATCTCGAATGCCTACGCGCTGTACTACTGGCTCTTCGCCCCGCTGGTCCCGACCCTGGTGGCGGGAGCCCTCGTCCTCGCGTCGGTGCTGACGCGCAGGCACTCGCGGCGGCTCGTCGACATGGCCGACGGCGCGCTCGCAGCCGCGCTCTTCGCGGTGGCCTTCGCAGCCACCGCGTTCCTGGCGCTGGCGCTCGGCTAGAACCGCAGGCGGTCCCCGACCACCCGCACGTCGGTGCGGGCGGACGGGTGGACGAGCGCGTGGATCGGGTGCGTCAGCACCGGATGCCTGCACTGCGGACACGACGCCTGGCTGCGGTCGGCGGAGCTGAACGTCAGATGGCGACATTCACTGCATCGCACGACGTAGAACGCGCCGATCCAATTGGCCAGCCCCACCAGGATGGCCGCCGTGGTGAGCGTGGCCAGAACAGTGATGAGGGCGATGGTGAGCACCGAGTAGACCGTCATGGTCGACCTCCGAGAAATGCCACACGGATGGCTTCGAGAATACGCCGCACGACGGGCTCCGATCAGGCCTTTCGTGCCCGCTTGAACACTTTCTCCAGCTCTTTGCCGCGAATGCCCAGCAATTCGGCCTTGTGCACCTTGTGCAGGACGAGCGGACAACGTTTGCAGCGGGGCTTGCTGCGGCAGCACTTCTTCTTCGGCTTCACGCCGGCGAGCTTGTTGGCTTTCAAGTGACGGGAATCTCTCGTTTTCGCAATCGGTGCACTGCACTGCGACACTTACCGGCGTGAATTCGCGTCCGGACTTTCGCAACGTCGCCATTGTGGCTCACGTCGACCACGGCAAGACGACCCTGGTCGATGCAATGCTGCGTCAGTCGGGTGCGCTGAGCCACCGCGGCGACGACGCCATCGAGCGCCTCATGGATTCGGGTGACCTGGAGAAGGAAAAGGGCATCACGATCCTGGCGAAGAACACCGCGGTGCACCGACACCACCCCGACGGCGGCATGACGATCATCAACGTCATCGACACCCCGGGACACGCCGACTTCGGCGGCGAGGTCGAGCGTGGCCTGTCAATGGTCGACGGCGTGGTGCTCCTGGTCGACGCGTCCGAGGGCCCGCTGCCGCAGACCCGGTTCGTGCTGCGCAAGGCGCTGGCCGCGCACCTGCCGGTCCTGCTCGTCGTCAACAAGACCGACCGCCCCGACGCCCGCATCGCCGAGGTCGTCGAGGAAAGCCACGACCTGCTCCTCGACGTCGCCTCGGACCTGGACGAGGAGGCGCAGGCGGCCGCCGAGAAGGCGCTCGACCTGCCGACGCTGTATGCGTCCGGGCGTGCCGGCATCGCCAGCACCACCCAGCCCGCCAACGGTGAGAACCCCGACGGGGAGAACCTCGACCCCCTGTTCGACGTGTTGCTCGAGCACATCCCGCCGCCCCAGGGCGATCCGGAGGCGCCGCTGCAGGCGCTCGTCACCAACCTCGACGCCTCGGCCTTCCTGGGCCGCCTCGCGCTGATCCGCATCTACAAGGGCCGCATCCGCAAGGGCCAGCAGGTCGCATGGATGCGCGAGGTCGACGGCCACCCCGTCATCACGACCGCCAAGATCACCGAGCTGCTTGTCACCGTGGGCGTCGAACGCACCGCCACCGAGGAGGCCGTCGCCGGTGACATCGTCGCCGTCGCCGGAATCCCGGACATCATGATCGGCGACACGCTCGCCGACCCCGACCATGCGCACGCGCTGCCCCGCATCACCGTCGACGAGCCCGCGATCTCGGTGACGGTCGGCACCAACACCTCGCCGCTCGCGGGCAAGGTGTCCGGGCACAAGCTCACGGCGCGAATGGTGAAGAGCCGTCTGGATTCCGAGCTCGTCGGCAACGTGTCCATCAAGGTCGTCGACATCGGCCGCCCCGACGCGTGGGAGGTGCAGGGCCGCGGTGAGCTCGCGCTGGCCATCCTCGTCGAGCAGATGCGCCGCGAGGGCTTCGAGCTGACCGTCGGCAAGCCGCAGGTCGTCACCCAGACCATTGACGGCAAGCTGCACGAGCCCTTCGAGGCGCTGACCATCGACAGCCCCGAAGAACACCTCGGCGCCATCACCCAGCTGATGGCCGCCCGCAAGGGCCGCATGGAGCAGATGACCAACCACGCCGCCGGGTGGGTCCGGATGGACTTCATCGTGCCCAGCCGCGGCCTGATCGGGTTCCGCACGGACTTCCTGACGCTGACCCGCGGCACCGGCATCGCCAACGCCGTGTTCGACGGCTACCGGCCGTGGGCGGGCGAGATCCGCGCCCGCCACACCGGATCGCTCGTGTCCGACCGCAGCGGTCAGATCACGCCGTTCGCGATGATCCAGCTGGCCGACCGCGGCCAGTTCTTCGTCGAGCCGGGTCAGGAGACCTACGAGGGCCAGGTCGTCGGGATCAATCCGCGCGCCGAGGATCTCGACATCAACATCACCCGCGAGAAGAAGCTGACCAACATGCGCAGCTCGACGGCCGATGTGATCGAGACGCTGGCCCGTCCGCTGGAACTCGACCTGGAGAAGGCGATGGAGTTCTGCGCCGAGGACGAGTGCGTGGAGGTCACCCCGGAGATCGTGCGGGTCCGCAAGGTCGAGCTGACCGCGTCGCTGCGGGCGCGGGCCAAAGCGCGCGCGAAGGCTCGCGGCTGACCGTCGTTACCCTGTACAGCGTGCCGACGACTCTGCGCCGCGTCAGCGCCGGCTCCCGGTCGGTCGCGCTCGCGTTCGCACTGTGTCTGGCGCTGGTGACCGGGTGCACCGTCAGCCCGCCCCCGGCGCCGCAGAGCACCGACACCACCGAGTCCACGCCGCCGCCGCCGATGAAGGCGACGCAGATCATCGTGGCGATCGATTCGATCGGGCCCGGCTTCAACTCGCATCTGCTGTCCGATCAGTCGCCGGTGAACGCGGCGATCAGCTCGCTGGTGCTGCCCAGCACCTTCCGGCCGATCCCGGACTCGCGCACGCCGACGGGCTCGCGGTGGGAGATGGACACATCGCTGCTGGAATCGGCCGAGGTGACCAGCCAGGAGCCGTTCACCGTGACCTACAAGATCCGGCCTGAGGCGCAGTGGACCGACAACGCCCCGATCGCGGCCGACGACTTCTGGTACCTGTGGCGGCAGATGGTCAGCCAGCCGGGGGCCGTCGACCCGGCGGGCTACGACCTCATCACCGGCGTGCAGTCCGTCGAAGGCGGCAAGACCGCGGTCGTGACGTTCGCGCGGCCGTATCCGGCGTGGCGGGAACTGTTCAACGACATCCTGCCCGCGCACATCGTCAAGGACGTCCCGGGCGGGTTCTCGGCGGGGCTGGCCCAGGCGCTGCCCGTGACCGGCGGCCAGTTCCGGGTCGACACCATCGATCCGCAGCGCGATGAGATCCTGCTGGCACGCAACGACCGCTACTGGGGCACGCCGGCGGTTCCGGACCTGGTGCTGTTCCGCCGCGCCGGCACGCCGGCGGCGCTGGCCGATTCGATCCGCAACGGCGACACCCAGGTGGCGCAGGTACACGGCGGGTCGGCGGTGTTCGCCCAACTCTCCGCGATCCCGGACGTCCGGACCGCGCGCATCGTCACCCCCCGCGTCATGCAGCTGACCCTGCGGGCCCGGCAGCCCGCGCTGGCCGACATCTCGGTCCGCAAGGCGGTCCTCGGACTCCTCGACGTCGACCTGCTGGCTGCGGTCGGGGCCGGTGACGACAACACCGTCACGCTGGCGCAGGCCCAGGTGCGGTCGCCGTCGGACCCCGGCTATGTGCCCACGGCGCCCCCCGCGATGACCCGCGAGGAGGCCATGGCGCTGCTCGGGTCGGCGGGCTATCAGGTCGAGCCGGTCGAGATGCCGGAGCCGCCCGCTGCCGCACCACCGGACAACGGCCGGGGCCGGCTCGTCAAAGACGGCGAACCGCTCGCGCTGGTGCTCGGGGTGGCCGCCAACGACCCGACGTCGGTGGCCGTGGCGAACACCGCCGCCGACCAGCTGCGCAACGTCGGCATCGCCGCGACCGTGTCGGCCCTGGACCCCGTCACGCTCTACGGCGAGGCGATGGTCGACAACGCCGTCGACGCGGTGATCGGCTGGCATCCCGCCGGCGGGGACCTGGCCACGTCCCTGGCGTCGCGCTACGGATGCCCCGCGCTCGAAGCCACCGCGGTCGAGACCACCCCGGGCGGCGCCACCCAGCAGCCGAGCACGCCGCCGCAACCGAGCACCCCTCAGCAGCCCCGCACCCCCACACCGGTTCCGCCGACGACGGCCACGGCACCGCCTCCGGTGCCGGAATCCGGCCAGCTCGTCCAGGCGCCCAGCAACATCACCGGAATCTGCGATCGCGGCATCCAGCCCAGAATCGATGCCGCGCTGCACGGCACGGCCGACATCGCCGACGTCATCGACGAGGTCGAGCCGCGCCTGTGGGAGATGTCGACCGTGCTGCCGATCCTGCAGGACACCACGATCGTGGCGGCCGGGCCCAGCGTCGACCACGTGAGTCTCACCGGCGCCGTCCCGGTCGGGATCGTCGGGGACGCCGGCACCTGGGTCAGGCTGCCCCAGTAGCGACAGCCGGCAGGGGCGCTCCGGGGAGCCGTCGGCACGGAAGGCAAGCTGGTCGGATGGAGACCGCGCGACTGCTGTTCGTCCACGCCCATCCCGACGACGAGACCCTCACCACCGGCGCGACCATCGCGCACTACGCCGCCCTCGGCGCGCAGGTCCAGGTCATCACGTGCACCCTCGGCGAAGAGGGTGAGGTCATCGGTGAGCGCTGGGCGCAGCTGGCCGTCGACCAGGCCGACCAGCTCGGCGGCTACCGCATCGGCGAGCTCACGGCCGCACTCGCCGCGCTCGGCGTGGACCGTCCCCGCTATCTCGGCGGGGCGGGACGCTGGCGGGACTCCGGAATGGACGGCACCCCGGCGCGGCACCGGCAGCGCTTCGTCGACGGGGGCTTCGCCGAGCAGACCCGGGTGCTGGCCGACGCCATCGACGAGCTGCGCCCGCACGTCGTCGTCACCTACGACCCGGACGGCGGCTACGGCCACCCCGACCACATCCACACCCACCGGCTGACGACCGCGGCGGTGGCGGCCGCGACGTGGGAGGTGCCGAAGTTGTACTGGACGGTGACGTCGCAGTCGGCGCTGGTGGCCGGCCTTGCCGACCTCGGCGAGGTCCCCGAGGGGTGGGTGACACTGCCCGCCGACGATCTGCCGCTGGTCGGCTACACCGACGACGCGATCGACGCGGCACTGGAGCTCTCGGCCCACAACGCGGCCCGGGTGGCCGCGATGCGGGCCCACGAAACACAGATCACCGTGGCCGCCGACGGCCGCAGCTTCGCGCTGTCGAACAACGTCGCCCTGCCCGTCGACTCCACCGAGTACTACGTGCTCGCCGAGGGAACCGCCGGCGAACGCGACGCGCGGGGCTGGGAAACCGATCTGCTGTCGGGCCTGAACCTGGGTTGACGCCGAGCCGACCGGGTAAGCTTCGGCCAACCGCGGCGGAAGGGCAGCACATGGACCCGGATCTGGATCCCAACCTGCAGCATTGGCAGGACCGGCTCGACAGCTACCAGTGGGTCGTCGGCTCGCTCGTCTCGCTGCTCGACAGCATCCCGACCTGACGGCGCCGGCTGCCCCCGCGGGGGACCGGTTCCGCGTCCTCCTGCTGACCCTGCTCGCCGTCGACGGCGTGCTCTCGGCCCTGATGGCCGTCTTCTTCCTCCCGCTGCGGATCGGATCCGTTCCGTTCCCGATCAGTGCGCTGCTCAGCGGTGTCCTCAACGCGGCCATGGTGTGGGCGGCGCTGCAGTGGACGTCGGCACCCCGTCTCGCGGCGCTGCCGATGTGGACCTGGCTGGCCACGGTCGCCCTCCTGATGACCGTCGGTCCGGGCGACGACCTGGTGTTCGGCGGCACCGGGGTCATGGAATTCGGTCCGGTGCTGCTCGTGGCCCTCGGTGGGCTGCCGCCGGCCTGGCTGCTGATGCGTCACCCCGCCGAGGCGCCCGTCCGGCGAGACGCCAGGACCGGGGCGGACTCCGGCCGGCGTGCCGGGTGACTACTGTGGCCCCTATGCCAGGCGAAGCTGTTTCAGATAGTGAGACGCGCGGATGATCCGCGACGACGCCGGGGTTACAGGGAAGTGGCTCTGAACACCCAGCGCGGCGCTGATCTGCCCAGCCCGGTGATCCCCCCCAAATCCGACGCGCCCAGCCCGGCCGCCCTGCGGCGCGTGCTGCGGCGAGCTCGTGACGGAGTGGCTCTCAACGTCGACGAGGCCGCGATCGCGATGACTGCGCGCGGAGACGACCTGGCCGATCTGTGTGCGTCCGCGGCGCGGGTGCGCGATGCCGGGCTCGACGCCGCCGGCCGGCGCGGCCCCGCGGGCCGGTTGCCCGTCAGCTACTCGCGCAAGGTCTTCATCCCGGTCACCCACCTGTGCCGCGACACCTGCCACTACTGCACTTTCGTGACGGTGCCGGGCCGGCTGCGCGCGCAGGGCCGGGGCATGTTCATGGAGCCCGACGAGATCCTCGAGGTCGCCCGAGCGGGCGCCGAAATGGGTTGCAAGGAGGCGCTGTTCACCCTCGGTGACCGCCCCGAGGCCCGGTGGGACGAGGCCCGGCAGTGGCTCGACGAGCGCGGCTACGACTCCACCCTGGACTACGTGCGCGCCATGGCCATCCGGGTGCTGGAGGAGACGGGCCTGCTGCCGCACCTGAACCCCGGCGTGATGTCGTGGTCGGAGCTGTCCCGGCTCAAGCCGGTGGCGCCGTCGATGGGCATGATGCTGGAGACCACGTCGCGGCGGCTCTTCGAGACCAAGGGGCTCGCCCACTACGGCAGCCCCGACAAGGACCCCGCGGTGCGCCTGCGCACCCTCGACGACGCGGGTCGGTTGTCGATTCCGTTCACGACCGGTCTGCTGGTCGGCATCGGCGAGACGCTGACCGAGCGGGCCGAGACGGTCCACGCGATCCGCCGGTCGCACAAGGAGTTCGGGCACGTCCAGGAAGTGATCGTGCAGAACTTCCGGGCCAAGGACCACACCGCGATGGCCGCGACCCCGGACGCGGGCCTGGAGGACTTCCTGGCCACGATCGCCGTCACCCGGCTGGTGATGGGGCCCAAGGTGCGGATCCAGGCCCCGCCGAACCTGGTGTCGCGGGCCGAATGCCTGGCGCTGATCGGCGCCGGTGTCGACGACTGGGGCGGGGTGTCCCCGCTGACGCCCGACCACGTGAACCCGGAGCGGCCGTGGCCGGCGCTCGACGAGCTGGCCGAGGTGACCGCCGAGGCCGGCTACGACCTGGTGCAGCGCCTCACGGCCCAGCCGCAGTACGTCCAGGCCGGAAGTGCCTGGATCGATCCCAGGGTGATGGGGCACGTGGCGGCGCTGGCCGATCCCGACACCGGCTTGGCGCGCGACGTGAACCCGCAGGGCCGTCCCTGGCAGGAGCCCGACGAGGCCACCGAGTCGCTGGGCCGCACCGATCTGCACTCGGCGATCGACTCCGAGGGTCGCCTCACGGAAACCCGCAGTGACCTCGGCAGCGCGTTCGGCGACTGGGAGTCGATCCGCGAGAAGGTGCACGAGCTCGCTGCCCGCGCTCCTGAACGCATCGACACCGACGTGCTCGCCGCGTTGCGTGCCGCCGAACGCGACCCTGCGGGATGTTCGGACGACGAGTACCTCGCGCTTGCCACCGCCGACGGGCCGGCTCTGGAAGCCGTGACCGCCCTGGCGGATTCGCTGCGTCGCGACGTCGTCGGCGACGACGTGACGTTCGTCGTCAACCGCAACATCAACTTCACCAACATCTGCTACACCGGCTGCCGGTTCTGCGCGTTCGCGCAACGCAAGGGTGATGCCGACGCATACTCGCTGTCGACGAGCGAGGTCGCCGACCGGGCGTGGGAGGCCCACGTCGCCGGCGCCACCGAAGTGTGCATGCAGGGCGGCATCGACCCCGAGCTGCCGGTGACGGGGTACGCCGACCTCGTGCGCGCGGTCAAGGCGCGGGTCCCGTCGATGCACGTGCACGCGTTCTCGCCGATGGAGATCGCCAACGGCGTCACCCGCAGCGGCACCTCGGTCCGCGAATGGCTGACCGCGCTGCGGGAGGCCGGGCTCGACACCATCCCCGGCACGGCCGCCGAGATCCTCGACGACGAGGTGCGCTGGGTCCTGACCAAGGGCAAGCTGCCGACTTCGATGTGGATCGAGGTGGTCTCGACAGCACACGAGGTGGGGCTGCGGTCGAGCTCGACGATGATGTACGGCCACGTCGACACCCCGCGCCACTGGGTCGGGCACCTGAACGTCCTGCGCGACATCCAGGACCGCACAGGCGGATTCACCGAGTTCGTGCCGTTGCCGTTCGTGCACCAGTCCAGCCCGCTGTACCTTGCCGGTGGCGCGCGGCCAGGGCCGACGCACCGCGACAACCGCGCCGTGCACGCTTTGGCACGAATCATGTTGCACGGCAGGATCTCCAACATCCAGACCAGCTGGGTCAAGCTCGGCGCCGAACGCACGCAGGTGATGCTCAACGGCGGCGCCAACGATCTCGGCGGCACGCTGATGGAGGAGACGATCTCGCGGATGGCGGGTTCGGAGAACGGCTCGGCGAAGACGGCCGCCGAGCTGGTCGCGATCGCCGAGGGCATCGGCCGCCCAGCGCGTCAGCGGTCCACGGACTACTCGCCACTCGCGGCCTGACCTGCACCGCTGACCCTGCCCCGTTGACCTGCACCGCGAGCGCGCGTGTCTGCACGCCGACGCGCCGCGCCGGGCGGCATTTCGCGCGCGCTCGCGCGCATCGGGCGCGCCCGTCGGTACGCCTGGCTGGTAGGACGGATGCATGAAGCTGCGACGCGTGTACACCGAGGGCCGGCTCGAACTGCAGTCTCAGAACGCCGACGCGTCGTGGGCGCCGGAGCGGGATGCGTCACCGCTGGGCGGCGCCGTCTACAGCGGGGAGTGGGAACTCGCTGTGGCGCAACGCCATCACGAACTCGCAGGACGTGTGCTGCCGTTCCAGCCGGCGTCCTTCCGTGACTTCATGCTCTACGAGCGCCACGCCACCGACGCCGCACGCGGGCTGGTGCGGCGATTTCATCCCGGGCAGTCGCGTGCCGCCGAGGCGATCGAAAAGCTGACACGGAAACCGTTCCCGCTCTTCAGACCCAAGCCGCTGTTCTACCGGCAACCGATCTACTACATGTCCAACCACCTCAGCTTCTTACCCACCGGCACGCCGGTGGCGTTCCCTTCGTACACGGCCGCGCTGGACTTCGAGCTGGAGCTCGGATTCGTCCTGAAGGCACCGCTGTTCAACGCCACGGCCACCGAGGCGCTGGCGGCGATCGGCGCCTTCGTCGTGGTCAACGACTTCAGCGCCCGCGATGTGCAGCGTGCCGAGATGGCCACCGGCCTCGGCCCGCAGAAGGCCAAGCACTTCGCGTCGTCGATGTCCGAGGTAACCGTGACCGCCGACGAGATTCTGCCCCACATCGAGAGCCTGAACGGCAGTGTGGCGATCAACGGCCGACGCGTCAGCACGGTGTCGAGTGCGGGTGCGCAATGGTCTGTCGGCGACATGCTCGCGCATGCATCGCGCGACGAGAAGCTGTATCCCGGTGAGCTTTTCGCGACCGGAACGCTTCCGGGCGGAAGTGGCATGGAGACGGGCCACTGGTTGCAGCCCGGCGACGAGCTGACGCTGATCCTCGACCGGGTCGGCGAGATCCGCCACCGCATCACGTCGTGAGGCCGCCGCCCTCGCGCAGCGGCGGCGTCACGACGGGGCCTCAAGCCTGCTTGAGGGCCTCGATCTCCAGCGTGATCGTGACCTTGTCACCGACGACCGCGCCGCCGGTCTCCAGCGGCATGTCGATGTCGATGCCGAAGTCCTTGCGGTTCAGCACCACCGACGCCTCGAAGCCGGCGACCTCACCGTGTCCCATTCCGGGGTTGACGCCGTTGAACTCCAGGGACAGCGAGATCGGCCGGGTGACACCCTTGAGCGTGAAGTCACCGTCCACCACATAGCCGTCACCGTCCTGACGCACACCCGTGGCGCTGAACGTCGCGACCGGGTAGGTCGCCACGTCGAAGAAGTCGGCGGCCTTGAGGTGGGCATCGCGCTGCTCGTTGCGGGTGTTGACCGAGTCCACGGAGATCTCGGCGCGCACCGACGGGGTGCCGTCGTCAGCGACGGTGATCGCGCCGCTGAAAGTGTCGAAGGTGCCCCGGACCTTGCTCACCACGAGGTGGCGTACCGAAAAACCGACGGAGGAGTGCACGGGGTCGATGACCCAGGTTCCGGTGGGCAGTGCGGTGGTGGCGGTGGTCATGATCGTCTCTTTTCTCGAACGGTCGCCGGAGGGTCCGGCCGGACATCCCAACTAAACGGACCGTAGTCCGAATTCATTCCCGCTAAGGTCCCGCTATGACGCAGCGGCCGTTCGACGAGCGCTTCTCCGAGCTGGACCCGGCGATCTGGACGGCGTCCTATCTGCCTGCGTGGAGTTCCCGCGCGGCCGCGGCGGCCACGTATGCGATCGGCCCCGAGGGTCTCGACCTGTCCATACCGCCGTCTCAAGGCCTGTGGTGTCCCGACCTGCACGACGGCCCGCTGCGTGTGTCCGCCGTTCAGAGCGCCAACCGGTCCGGACCGGTGGGCAGTATCGATGCCCCGCAGCCGTTCCGGGACGGCCTGGTCGTGCGGGAGGAGCAGCCGACCGTCCTCGGGTTCGTGCCGCACTTCGGCACCGTGTCGGTCACCTGCTCGGCGCAGCTGAGCCCACGCTCGATGTTCTCGGCGTGGATGGTGGGACTCGAAGACCAGCCGGACCGGTGTGGGGAGATCTGCGTGGTGGAGGTCTTCGGCGACACCGTGGCCGCCGGACGCGCCGCAGTGGGTCAGGGAATCCACCGCTTTCGCGATCCCGCACTGCGCGAGGACTTCTCGGCCGACGTGCGCGATCTCGACGTCGAGCGCGAGCACACCTACGCCGTGCGCTGGCAGCCGGGGTCGGTCGAATTCCTCATCGACGGGGTCACGACGCGCGTCTGTGACCAGGCCCCCGACTACCCGATGTTCTTGTTCCTCGGAGTGTTCGATTTCCCGCAGCGCGACGGTCCGGGTGAGCACATACCGCACCTGCGCGTGCGTCGGGTCGGCTACGAACAGCCAGAGAACGAAAAGTGAATGCGCCTCCCGCGTGGGTACTAGGCGCGGAGTAAGTGAGACGTTTAGTATCTGTAACCACGCGCAACCCCTAACCGGGTTTGAGCGAAGTTAGGGCACACTGAGACACGCGTCCAACTAACGGCAGGGATACTTGCTGGGATTGGTTGCGCCATCAGCGAGCCCTGCCTGGTCAACAGCCCACTGGACAGGTAGTTCGAGAGGACTTGAGGAGAAGTTCGTGACGTACGTCATTGCCGAGCCCTGCGTCGATGTCAAGGACAAAGCCTGCATCGAGGAGTGCCCTGTCGACTGCATCTATGAGGGCGCCCGCATGTTGTACATCCACCCGGATGAATGCGTCGACTGCGGCGCCTGCGAACCGGTGTGCCCCGTCGAGGCGATCTACTACGAAGACGATGTGCCCGACCAGTGGAGCGGATACGCCCAGAACAACGTGGACTTCTTCGCCGAGCTCGGTTCGCCGGGCGGCGCGTCGAAGGTCGGCCAGACCGACAACGACCCGCAGGCCGTCAAGGACATGCCGCCGCAGGGTGAGGGCTGAGAGCGACGTCTGAACGCTCCCGCCGGCCGATGAGGTCGGCGTCCCTTCCGGTGTTCCCCTGGGACACCCTCGCCGAGGTGACGGCGACCGCGCGCGCCCACGAGGGCGGGATCGTCGACCTCTCGGTCGGCACGCCCGTCGATGCTGTCGCTCCGGTCATCCGGGACGCGCTGGCCGCTGCCAGTTCCGCCCCGGGTTATCCGACGACGCACGGTACCGCCGCGCTGCGGGAGTCCGTGGTGGCCGCGCTGCAGCGCCGGTACGGCATCACCGGGCTCACGCCCGCGGCGGTGCTCCCGGTCATCGGGACCAAGGAGCTCATCGCGTGGCTCCCGACCCTGCTCGGGCTGGGTGCAGGCGACACGGTCGTCGTCCCGGAGCTCGCCTACCCGACCTATGAGGTCGGCGCGCTGATGGCCGGCACTGCGATCGTGCGTGCCGATTCGCTGACGCAGCTGGGTCCGTCGGTGCCGGCGCTGATCTACCTGAACTCGCCGAGCAATCCCACCGGCAAGGTGCTGGGCGTCGATCACCTGCGCAAGGTCGTGCAGTGGGCGCGCGAACGTGGCGTGTTGGTCGCCTCCGACGAGTGCTACCTCGGTCTCGGCTGGGACGCCGCCCCTGTTTCGGTGCTGCACCCCGACGTGTGCGACGGCGACCACACCGGGCTGCTGGCGGTGCACTCGCTGTCGAAGACGTCGTCGCTGGCGGGTTACCGGGCCGGATTCGTGACGGGAGACCCGGCGGTGGTCGGCGAACTGCTGGCGGTGCGCAAACACGCCGGGATGATGGTGCCGACACCGATCCAGGCCGCGATGGTCGCCGCCCTCGACGACGACGCCCACGAGCAGGACCAGCGACAGCGGTACGCGCGTCGGCGCGAGGCGCTGCTGCCCGCGCTGCTGTCGGCGGGCTTCACCGTCGACCACTCCGAAGCCGGGCTGTATCTGTGGGCCACCCGTGGCGAGCCGTGCCGGGAGACGGTGGCGTGGCTGGCGCAGCGCGGAATCCTGGTGGCGCCGGGGGAGTTCTACGGGCCACGCGGGGCGTCGCATGTGCGGGTGGCGTTGACGGCGACGGACGAGAGGGTCACCGCTGCGGTGCAGCGATTGGGGTGAGGCTGCGGTGCAGCGATTGGGGTGAGGCTGCGGTGCAGCGATTGAGCTGAGGCGCGGTGCTTTCCTTCCCGTCCCGCTGCGAGGACCATGGACAGATGACGCTGCGGGTGATCGACGACGAAATGCTGGCGGAGGTCGAAGATCTCGTTCGTCACTGGCTTGACGACGCTGCCGGCCAGCCCGTCGCTCCTGCTGCGCGCCGGTTGGCAGATGTCCTGCGGGACCCGGCGGGCCTCGAGTTCACCGTCGGCTTCGTCGACAGGGTGATCCGCCCGGACGATCACCGCGTCGCCGCTGCCAACCTCCGGGGCCTCGCGCAGACCGCCCCCGCATTCCTGCCGTGGCACCTGCGCACGATGATCGCGCTCGGTGCGGCGTCGTCGGTCGCCGTCCCCGGCCTCGTCATCCCGATCGCCCGCAAAGCATTGCGCGCCATGGTGGGTCACCTGCTCGTCGACGCCTCCGACCGGCGCCTCGGCCGCTCCATCGCGCGTATCCGGGACCGTGGTGCCGGGCTCAACATCAACCTGCTGGGTGAGGCGGTGCTGGGTCGGGGCGAGGCCGAGCGCCGGCTGCGGGGCACCGAGCGTCTCCTGGCCCGTCCCGACGTCGATTACGTGTCCATCAAGGTCTCGGCGACCGTCCCGCCGCATTCCGCCTGGGCGTTCGACGAAGCGGTCGATCAGGTGGAACAGAGCCTGCTCCCGCTGTTCACCCTGGCCGCAGAGTCGCCGACGCCGAAGTTCATCAACCTGGACATGGAGGAGTACCGCGACCTCGAGATGACGATCGCGGTGTTCACCAGGCTGCTGGACCGGCCCGAGCTGCTGGGTCTGGAAGCCGGAATCGTGCTGCAGGCCTATCTGCCCGATGCGCTCTCGGCGATGACCCGACTTCAGGACTGGGCGAGTGCCCGCAGGGAGCGCGGAGGGGCCGGGATCAAGGTCCGGCTGGTCAAGGGGGCCAATCTGCCGATGGAGCACGTCGAGGCCGAACTGCACAGCTGGCCACCGGCGACCTGGCCGACCAAGCAGGACACCGACACCAACTACAAGCGGGTCCTGGACTATGCGATGCACCCGCATCGGACCGAGAACGTCCGGATCGGCGTGGCCGGGCACAACCTGTTCGACGTCGCCTACGCGTGGATCCTGGCCGGCCGCCGCGGAGTGCGCGACCACATCGAGTTCGAGATGCTGCTCGGGATGGCCGAAGCCCAGGCCGAGGCGGTGCGCCGGACGGTGGGTGGGCTGCTGCTGTATGTGCCCGTGGTGCACCCCGAGGACTTCGACGCCGCGATCGCCTACCTGGTGCGCCGGCTCGAGGAGGGTGCGAGCACGGACAATTTCATGTCCGCGGTGTTCGACCTGCACGACGACGATGCGCTGTACCGACGGGAGCGGGACCGGTTCGTCGCCTCGCTGGCCGAGGTCGACGACACTGTGCCGCAGCCCAATCGCAGGCAGGACCGACGCGTCGACGATCCGGCCGGTTCCGCGAGGCAGACGTTCTCGAACGTCGCCGACACCGATCCCTCGCTGCCGGGCAACCGGGCATGGGGCCGCGCGATCACCGAACGCATCGCGGAGTCGACGGCCGGGGTGGCGCTGGTGGACGACACCACCGTCACGAGCGTCGGACACCTGGATGCCATGATCGCCGAAGGTGTTGCGGCCGGCGCGAACTGGTCGATGTTGGAGGGTGCCGAGCGGGCCGCGATCCTGCGGCGTGCAGCCGCGAGTTTGGAGGCCGCACGTCCGGTGCTTCTCGAAGTGATGGCCGCCGAGACCGGCAAGACTCTCGATCAGGGTGACCCCGAGGTCTCCGAGGCGATCGACTTCGCCAATTACTATGCCTCCCTTGCCGAGGAGCTCGACAACGTCGACGGCGCGACCGCTGTGCCCGTCGGCCTGACCGTCGTGACGCCGCCGTGGAACTTCCCGGTCGCGATCCCGGCGGGGTCGACGCTGGCCGCGCTGGCGTCCGGCAGCGCGGTGATCGTCAAACCCGCGACACAGGCCCGCCGATGCGGATCGGTGATGGTGCAGGCGCTGTGGGACGCCGGGGTCCCACGCACCGTCCTGCAGCTGGCGCACGTCGACGAAAGCGATCTGGGCACCCGGTTGGTCTCGGATCCGCGGGTCGGACGGCTGATCCTCACCGGTGCGTTCGACACCGCGGCGCTGTTCCGCAGCTTCCGCCCCGACCTGCCGCTGCTGGCCGAGACCAGCGGCAAGAACGCGATCGTCATCACCCCGCACGCCGACATCGATCTCGCGGTCAAGGACCTGGTGTATTCGGCCTTCGGGCATGCCGGCCAGAAGTGTTCGGCGGCCTCGCTGGGCATCCTCGTGGGGTCGGTCGCACGGTCGCCGCGGTTTCGCGAGCAGCTCGTCGACGCCGTCACCTCGCTCAAGGTCGGCTATCCCGCCGACCCGACCGTGCAGATGGGTCCGGTGATCGAGGCGGCCGACGGCAAGCTCCTGCGGGCGCTGACCACGCTGGCCCCCGGCGAGCAGTGGCTCGTCGAACCTCGCAGTATCGACGAGACCGGGCGGCTCTGGTCACCGGGTGTGAAGACCGGTGTCCGGCGCGGATCCGAGTATCACCTGACCGAATACTTCGGCCCGGTCCTCGGTCTCATGGAGGCCGCTGATCTCGACGACGCGATCGCCATCCAGAACCAGGTCGACTACGGGCTCACGGCGGGGCTGCACAGCCTCGACCGCGACGAGATCGAACGCTGGACAGCCCGGGTCGAGGCCGGCAACGCCTATGTCAACAGGTCGACCGTCGGCGCTGTCGTGCGACGGCAACCGTTCGGCGGGTGGAAGAAGTCCGCGGTGGGTGCCGGCACCAAGGCGGGCGGACCCAACTACCTTGTCGGGCTGTGCGACTGGACCTCCACGCCCGCGACGAGAGCGGGCGCCCTCACACCGGCGCTGCGTCGATTCCTCGACGCCGCAACGACACTCGACCTCGACGTCGCTGACCGTGCATTCCTGGAACGCTCCCTGGAGTCCGACGCCTACGCGTGGGAACAAGAATTCGGCGTCGTCCGTGACGTGTCGGGTCTGCAGGCGGAGAAGAACGTGTTGCGCTACCGGTCGGTCCCGGTGACGGTGCGCGCCGAGGACGGACGTACCGCGCCGCTGCTGCGGGTGGTCGGCGCAGGGGTGCTGGCCGGAAGTCACGTCATCGTGTCGATCCCGGCGCCTCTGACCGCGCCGACGGCCGAGCTGCTGAGGGCACACGGCGTCACGTGCCGCGCGGAGGATGCGCAGGCATGGCGAATGACGCTGCGCGGCAACGCTCCCGCGCGTGTGCGATTGCTGGGCGGCAGTCGAACAGCGTTCGCCGAGGCGAGCGAAGGCAGGGCCGACGTCGCGCTCTACGCTCAGCCCGTGGTCGAGGCGGGCCGCGTCGAGCTGCTCACCTTCCTGCGCGAGCAGGCGGTCTCGGTCACCGCGCACCGGTTCGGCTCGCCGACCGCACTGGTGGAGGGTCTGTTCGACTGATCCTCCGCTGCGACCGGGCGGTCACACCGGATAAGCGGCGACCGGCATGATCACGGTGCCTTTGCAGACGCCTTCGAGGATCTCGGTGCGCCATGTGCCGTACATCGAGCCGTCCAGGGTGGGGGCGTAGAACACCAGCGAGCGCGCCGCGGCGTATTCGCGCGGCACGTCGTCGCCCCGGAAGCACTCCCACTGCCAGTTGTAGTTGAACACCCACTGCCTGCCGTCCCAGGTGTAGCGCGTCGGTTGCGGGATCGTCGGATTCGTCGGTGCCGGGCCGTCGGACGCCACGGCCACGCAGGACCCGGCGCACGTGGTCGTGAACGTGTACTGAGCGCTGAAATCGGGTTCGGGCTGACGCGTCGCGACACTGGTCCCGATCTTGTCGGAGGCGAACGTCACCACGGTGTAGCGGCCGTTCCAGTCCGTCGGTGCCGCCAGCGCGGTGGCCTCGCCACACACACACGCGGCCGCGACGACGGTCGCGGATGCAAGCGCGTGGCGGGCCCCTCGGGCGGACATGGTTTCCTCGCTGGGTTGTGGCGGTGTGGCAGTAGCAACGTAATTGCCCTACTCGTCAAACTGCCCTACCGACACGGCCTGTTCGGGCACGGTTGCGTCACGAGTCGGTATCGGCCTGCAGCCCGGTCGCAGGTGCGAAACCCGTTTGCGCGGAACGGTGCTCAGGGTGCCTACGCGATCAGGCCTTCGTCAGGAGCAACAGTGTCCACGCGGCGAGTGTCTGCGCATCGGTGATCACGCCGTCGCGCATCATCGTCTCGAGTTCTGCGCGCGTGAACCACGCGCTGCGCATGTCCTGCTCCTCGTGTTCGCGCTCGTGCGGGCCCTCGGTGATGTCCGTGGCGAGGAACACCCGGCCGCGCTGGCTGCTCATCCCCGGCGCGACGTCGAGCAGCCCGATCTCGGTCAGCGACCCAGCGACCAGCCCGGTCTCCTCGCGCAGCTCGCGTGCGGCGAGCTCGGCGGCGTCAAGTTCGGCCCGATCCGGAGCGGTGCCCTGCGGGAACTCCCAGCGGCGCAGCCCGATCGGATAGCGGAACTGCTCCACGAGATGGAAGCGGTCGCCGTCCTTCGGGATCACCAGCGCATACGTCGGTTTGTCCACCACCGCGTAGACGCCGGGGCTGCCGTCGGGCCTGCGGATGTCGTCCTCGCGGATCGTCAACCAGGGGTTGCGGTACACCTCGCGCGTCCCCACGGCCCGGATGTAATCCACGCCCACCAGTATGACCACGCCGCGGAGTAGCCTCACTTCCTGTGCTGCTGGCGTCCCTGAATCCCGCGGCCGTGGCGGCGGGGGCCGACCTCGCCGACGCGGTCCGCATCGACGGCGTGTCGTTGAGCCGAGGTGATCTGGTCGGAGCGGCGACCTCGGTCGCCGAGCGGGTGGGCGGCGCGTCGCGCGTCGCGATCCTGGCCCGGCCCACCGCGTCCACGGTGCTCGCCGTGGCCGGCTGCCTGATCGCCGGCGTGCCGTTCGTCCCGGTGCCGGCCGATGTCGGCGCGGCTGAACGTCGCCACATCCTCACCGACTCCGGCGCGCAGGGCTGGCTCGGCGAGCGGCCCGACGACGCCGAGGGGTTGCCGCACATCCCGGTGCGGATGCATGCGCGTTCGTGGCACCGCTACGCCGAGCCGCCACCGCACGCCGCGGCGATGATCATCTACACCTCCGGCACCACCGGACTGCCCAAAGGGGTGGTGCTCAGCCGCCGGGCCATCGCCGACGACATCGACATGCTGGCGCGGGCATGGCAGTGGACATCCGAGGACACCTTGGTCCACGGCCTGCCGATGTACCACGTCCACGGCCTCGTCCTCGGGCTCCTCGGATCGCTGCGTCTCGGAAACCGCTTCGTGCACACCGGGAAACCGAAACCGGAGTTGTATGCCCAGGCTGTGAGCGAGCTGGGCGGCACGCTGGTGTTCGGGGTGCCGACGGTGTGGTCGCGGATCGTCGAGGACGGCGGAGCCGCCCGGGCGATGGCGCCGGCGCGGCTGCTGGTGTCGGGAAGTGCGGCGCTTCCGGTGCCCGTCTTCGACGGGCTGTCGGCGTTGAGTGGGCACCAGCCCGTCGAACGGTATGGCAGCACCGAGACGCTGATCACCCTCAGCACGTTGGCTTCCGGGGAGCGGCGACCGGGCTGGGTCGGGCTGCCGCTCGACGGGGTGCAGACGCGGCTGGTCGCCGAGGACGGCGGCGCGGTGCCCCAGGACGGCGAGTCGATCGGCCAGTTGCATGTGCAGAGCCCGACCTTGTTCGACGGATACCTCAACCGTGCCGATGCCACCGCCGAGGTGCTGGGCGACGACGGCTGGTACCGCACCGGCGATGTCGCCGTGGTCGACGCCGACGGCATGCACCGGATCGTCGGCCGGGAGTCGGTGGACCTGATCAAGAGCGGTGGCTTCCGGATCGGGGCGGGGGAGATCGAGACGGTGCTGCTCGGGCACGACGGGGTGCGCGAGGTCGCGGTGATCGGCGCGCCCGACGAGGACCTGGGGCAGCGCATCGTCGCGTTCGTCGTCGGCGACGCGCAGCCCGACGAGCTCATCGACTATGTGGCACAGCAACTCTCGGTGCACAAACGCCCACGTGAGGTGCGCATTGTCGACGAACTGCCCCGCAACGCGATGGGCAAGGTGCTGAAAAAGGAGCTTGCGCAATGGGTCTGAGATTCACCGACCTCTGCATCGACGCCAACGACCCCCGCGCGCTGGCGGATTGGTGGTCGCAGGTGCTCGGCTGGCCCGACGAGGACGCCGACGACGGCGATGTGATCCTGCGGGCGCCCGGCGGCGTCGGCCCGGACTGGCTGTTCCTCGGGGTCCCCGAGGGCAAGGCCGTCAAGAACCGGATCCATTTCGACCTCACTCCCGACGACCAGGACGCCGAGGTGGAGCGGGTGATCGCACTCGGCGCCCGGCGCGTCGACATCGGCCAGGGCGAGCAGACCTGGGTGGTGCTCGCCGACCCAGAAGGAAACGAGTTCTGCATCCTGGCGGCCGAAGGGTGACGACCCGAGGGGGTCCCCCCGCCCCGCGAGCGCGCGTGTCTGCCCGCCGACGCGCCGCGCACCCTGGCTTTTCGCGCGCGCTCGCCGCCGTCGGCGGTGCGCTGCTTGCCACGCTGCTTGCGGCGTGCGGGCAACCGCCGGAGGTGATGCTCGTGCAGACCAGCATCACCCTGCCCCCGCCACCGCCGATCCCACCGGCCCCGCCCGCCGACGCACTGTCGATCGGCGCGTCCGCGGTCGACACCACGGGCGGCTGGTTGCCCGACGGCACCATGCTCTCGCCGTTCGATACCGCCAATCCCATTCTGTCGCAACTGGATCCAGCTCTGCTGCAGGCCGTGCAAGACGCCACCCGGGCGGCGGAGGCGCAAGGCGTCCAGCTCCTCGTGACATCGGGCTGGCGGTCCAAGGGTTTTCAACAGCGACTGTTCGACGACGGTGTGCGCACCTACGGCAGCGTCGAGAGGGCCGCAGAGTTCGTCGCGACACCCGAGGTGTCCAAACATGTGATGGGGCAGGCCATTGACATCGGTCCGCCCGAAGCGGATCGCTGGCTGATCGCCAACGGTAGGCAGTTCGGGCTGTGCCAGATCTACGCCAACGAGATCTGGCATTTCGAACTGGCCGTCGACGCCCAGGGCAACTGCCCACCGCTCAAGCCGAACGCCTCGGGGTAGCGCGCGGTGGCGCGTGACGAGCACCGGGGAGCACGACGAGCGCGCGCAAAGTGCCAGGACCTGCGGCGCGTCGGTGTGCAGACACGCGCGCTCGCGGTGCAAGTCCAGGGTGCAGGGCGAGGTGCAGGTCCAGGGCCAGGTGCAAGCCCAGGTGCGCTAGTTGGCGTGCAGTGCCTCGTTGAGCGTGATGCCGGTGCCGTCGCGCTTGACGACCTCGACCGCGCCGGTCACCGAATTACGCCGGAACAGCAGGTTGTTGGCGCCGGAGAGCTCGCGCGCCTTCAAAGTCTCCCCATCCGCTGTGGTCACCTTCGTGCCCGCGGTGACGTACAGACCGGCCTCGATCACGCAGTCGTCGCCCAAGGAAATACCCAGGCCCGCGTTGGCGCCCAGCAGGCATCGCTTGCCGACCGAGATCACCTGCGTGCCACCGCCCGACAGCGTGCCCATGATCGACGCGCCACCGCCGATGTCGGAGCCGTCGTCGACGACCACGCCGGCCGAGATGCGGCCCTCGACCATCGAGCTGCCCAGCGTGCCCGCGTTGTAGTTCACGAATCCCTCGTGCATCACGGTGGTGCCCGCCGCCAGGTGCGCGCCGAGCCGCACCCGGTCCGCGTCGGCGATGCGCACGCCCGCGGGCAGCACGTAGTCGACCATGCGCGGGAACTTGTCCACCCCGTAGACGTTGACCTGCCCGCGCCGGCGCAGGCGTGCCCGCACGGTCTCGAAACCCTCGACCGCGCAGGGGCCGTGATTCGTCCAGACCACGTTGGTCAGCACACCGAAGAAGCCGTCGGCGTTCAGTCCGTGCGGCGCCACCAGGCGGTGCGACAGCAGATGCAGCCGCAGATAGGCGTCGTAGGCGTCGACGGCCTTGTCGTCCAGCGAGGCGATCGCGGTACGGATCACGACGACGTCGACGCCGCGGTCCTCGTCGCGCGTGGCCAGTTCGGCGAGCTCGGCGGGCACCTCGGCCACCGACATCCGCACCGTCCCCGCCTCGGCCTCGGCCTCGTCGGAAAGCTCCGGGGCCGGGAACCACGCGTCAAGAACCGTTCCGTCGGCCGCGATCGTCGCCACGCCGATGCCTGATGCTCCAGAAGTCACGGTGCTTCAGGCTACCGGTGGGCCTAGCATCGCTTCACGGGGTCCCGATCAGGCCAGGAGGCGCGCCACCACCGTGGATGTGACCTTGCGTCAGCTTCGCTACTTCGCCATGCTCGGCGAGGAACTGAACTACCGCCGCGCCGCGGAGAAGCTGTTCATCACCCAGCCGGCGCTGTCGACGGCGATCAAGCAGCTCGAGCACCAGTTCGGCGTCGTGCTGTTCCACCGCAACACCCGCGAGGTCGCGCTGACCGACCTCGGTGCGGCCTGGCTGCCCCAGGTGCAGCAGGCGCTCTCGGGCGTCACCGCGATCGTCGACAACCTGATCATGCTGTCCGGCACCAGACGCGGCGTGCTGCGGGTCGGCTACCTCATCGGCACCGGCGCGGATCTGCTGTTCCGCCTGGTGCGCCATTTCGAGGCGGCCTACCCGGACGTCACCGTCGAACCGCTGGAGTTCGACTTCGCGGACCCGACCGCCGGGCTCGCCGACGGAACCACCGACGTCGCGATCATCCGGCCCCCGGTGGACCTGCCCGAGCACCGGATGCTGATCCTGGACTCCGAGTCGTGGGTCGCCTGCCTGCCCCGCGACCACCCGCTGGCCCAGCGCACCGAGGTCGAGATCGCCGAGCTTCTCGACGATCCCATCGTGTGCGCGCCGCTGACGGCGGGGACGTGGCGCGACTACTGGCTGGCGATGGACGTGCGCGGCAACCGGCCACCCACCATCGCCGCCGTCGCCGCGACCTACGAGGCCGAGACCACCGCCATCGCCCGCGGCCTGGGCATCAGCTTCACGACGTCGTCGGTGGCCCGCTTCTACGACCGCCCGGGGATCGTCTACGTCCCGATCAGCGACCGGCCGCCCAGCCACACCGCGCTGGCATGGAACCCGACCGACCTCACACCACAGGCAGACGCACTGGTCAGGCATGTGCAGTCGCAGTGGAGCTTCGGTGACGCCCCCGGCTGACGCAGGGCACGAACGCCACTGATAACCGCAGTTTATAAGTCGATCAGAACAAGAAACTTCCGGTGTCGGGCCGATGGCGGTTTTCTGTCAGCACGTGTTCTTCTCACTGGTTTGACCTGGAGTGACCATGACCGAAGCAATGACCCCACCGACTCATTCAGAACAGCGCGTCCCCGCGCTGGGCGCCGAGGACGCGAAGCTCGCCGAACTGGGCTACACCCAGAGACTCGACCGCTCCGTCGGAACGCTGGCCTCGTTCGCGATCGGCTTCGCCACCATCAGCGCCACCACTGCCGTGTTCACCGGATTCGGCGCGGGCTATTTCACCGCCGGCGCACCGTTCGTCTGGACGCTGCTACTGGCCGGCGCAGTGTTCGCGCTGTGGACGTTCATCGCCGCGGACCTGACTGCGAAGCTCCCACTGGCCGGCTACTCCTACCAGTGGATCAGCCGCATCAACGGGCCCAACCTGGCGTGGTTCACCGGCTTCATCGCGCTGATGGGCTGGGTCTGCGGCATGACCGGGGTCGGCTTCATCCTGTCCGGCTACCTCGGCGGCCTCCTGGGCTGGGGCATGACGCAGACCACCCAGATCCTGCTCGCGATCGCCGTGGTGTTCGTCTGCGTGCTGATCAACATCTACGGTGTCCGCTTCGCGACCATGGTCAACAACATCGGTGTCAGCCTCGAGCTCGTCATCACCGTCGGTGCCACTGCACTGATCGCCGTCATCGCGTTCTCCGCGCCCGAGAACCACCAGCCCATCTCGACCCTGTTCACCGGCGGCGAGTCCGGCGACAAGGACTCCTACATGCTGGCCTGGCTGGCCGCCGCGCTCGGGCCGTTCTTCGGGCTCATCGGTGTCGAATCCGGCGCCGACGTCGCCGAGGAGACCAAGAACGCCCGCCGCGTGGTCCCCAGGACGATGTTCTACGCGCTCATCACCTCGATCGTCATCGAGTTCCTGATGTACGTGGTGTACGTGCTCGCCATCAAGGATCCCGCTGCGGTGGAGGCCTATTCGGCGGCACCGATCGAGGAGATCATCACCCAGCAGGCCGGTCCCGTCGTCACCAAGGTCATCGTGGCCATTGCCCTGACCAACATCCTGGCGTGCCTGCTGGCCAACATCCTGGTCGCCACCCGGCTCGCCTACTCGATGGCCCGCGACAACATGCTGCCCTTCTCCCACGTGTGGCGTCACGTCTCGCCCAAGAGCAAGGCCCCGACGTTCGCGGTGATCGGGCTGGGTTGCCTCTCAACGCTTCTGCTGTTGTCGGCGTTGGTCAACGAGAAGGCGTTCAACTACATCATCGGCATCGCGTCGCTGCTGTTCTTCTTCGTCTACATCCTGCAGACCGTCGGGTTGCTCGTCGGATATCGCAACGGCACCATCCCGGTCGCCGAACCGGGGACCTTCGACCTGGGACGCTGGAGGTTGCCGCTGTACGTGACCGCTCTGGTGGTGTTCCTGGGCGTGGCTGTGGCGCTGCTGTTCCTGCCCCAGTTCACCAGCAATAAATGGGTGTTCCTCGGCATCGTCGTGCTCGCCGGCATCTGGTGGGCGACCGGGCTGAAGGCGCGGCTGCGCCGCGGTGACGCGGGTGCCGACTATGCCAGGACCCACGGTGTGTGAACCGGGTCGCCCCGCCCCGTTCTCTCGAACCTCGCAACGAAAAGGACTGTAAGCACATGACCGTCACCGACCACAACACCATCCACCACACCATCCAGCAAGGCACCTCGAACCTCGTCGCCGTCGAGCCCGGAGCAATCCGGGAGGACACACCCGCGGGTTCGGTGATCCAGTACAGCGACTACGAGATCGACTACTCCAGCCCGTTCGCCGGCGGCGTCGCCTGGATCGAGGACGAGTTCATTCCCGCCGAGGACGCCAAGATCTCGATCTTCGACACCGGCTTCGGGCATTCCGACCTGACCTACACCGTCGCCCACGTCTGGCACGGCAACATCTTCCGGCTCGGCGATCACCTCGACCGGTTGCTCGACGGCGCCCGCAAGCTGCGGCTCGACCCGGGTTACAGCAAGGAGGAGCTGGCCGAGATCACCAAGCGCTGTGTCTCGATGTCCCAGCTGCGGGAGTCGTTCGTCAACTTGACGGTCACGCGCGGTTACGGAAAACGCAAGGGGGAGAAGGACCTGTCCAAGCTCACCCACCAGGTCTACATCTACGCGATCCCGTATCTGTGGGCGTTCCCGCCGGCCGAGCAGATCTTCGGCACCACCGCCGTGGTACCCCGACACGTGCGCCGCGCCGGACGCAACACCGTCGACCCCACCATCAAGAACTACCAGTGGGGCGACCTCACCGCGGCGAGTTTCGAGGCCAAGGACCGGGGTGCCCGCACCGCCATCCTGCTCGACTCCGACAACTGCGTGGCCGAGGGGCCCGGCTTCAACGTGTGCATCGTCAAGGACGGCAAGCTGGCGTCGCCGTCACGAAATGCGTTGCCCGGCATCACCCGCAAGACGGTGTTCGAGCTCGCCGACGCGATGGGGATCGAGGCCACGCTGCGCGATGTCACCAGCCACGAACTCTACGACGCCGACGAGCTCATGGCCGTCACCACCGCCGGTGGCGTGACACCGATCAACTCTCTCGACGGAGAGCCGATCGGCGCAGGTGAACCCGGGCCGGTGACCGTCGCGATCCGTGACCGGTTCTGGGCGCTGATGGACGAGCCCGGCCCGCTCATCGAGGCCATCCGGTACTGAGGTCGCCGGAGGCGGTCGGTGCCAGCGGGTTACCGTGGTCGTGTGCTGGACCTACACGGTGATCCGACCGCGCTGACCGCCGCCCTGGTGGACATTCCGAGCGAATCACGCCACGAGACCCGCATCGCCGACGAGATCGAGACCGCGCTGCGCGAGCAGACGACCGGTTTCGAGGTCATCCGCAACGGCGATGCGGTGCTGGCGCGCACGAACTTCGGCAAGCCGTCGCGTGTGCTGCTGGCCGGCCACACCGACACGGTCCCCGCCGCCGACAACCTGCCCAGCAGGCTGGCCGACGGCGTGCTGCACGGCTGCGGCACCTCGGACATGAAATCGGGCGACGCGGTCTTCCTGCATCTGGCCGCGACGGTCACCGAGGCTGCCCACGACCTCACGCTCGTGATGTACGACTGCGAGGAGATCGAGGCGTCGGCGAACGGTCTGGGCCGCATCGAACGCGAGCTGCCGGAGTGGCTCACCGCCGACGTCGCGATCCTCGGGGAGCCGTCCGGCGGATTCATCGAGGCCGGCTGCCAGGGCACACTGCGGGTGGTCGTCAGCGCCGCGGGCACCCGGGCGCATTCGGCCCGATCGTGGTTGGGGGACAACGCCATTCACAAACTCGGCGATGTCCTGGCCCGGCTTACGTCCTACCGGGCCCGCAGCGTCGACATCGACGGCTGCGTCTACCGCGAGGGCCTGTCGGCGGTGCGCGTCGAGGGCGGCATCGCAGGCAACGTGATCCCCGACGCCGCCCGCGTGACCGTCAACTTCCGCTTCGCGCCGGACCGCACCGTCGAGCAGGCCCATGCCCATGTGGTGGACGTGTTCGACGGGCTCGACGTGGACATCGAGCTCACCGATTCTGCGGCGGGCGCACTGCCCGGGCTGACCCGGCCCGCGGCGGCGGCGCTCGTCGACGCCGCCGGAGGACAGGTCCGGGCGAAGTACGGATGGACCGATGTCTCCCGCTTCGCCGCGCTGGGCATTCCGGCGGTCAACTACGGCCCCGGCGACCCGAACCTCGCCCATCGTGTCGACGAGCACGTCGAGGTCGAGCAGATCACCGCGGTCACCGACGTGCTGCGCCACTATTTAATCGGTTGACCACGCCGATAACCTGAACGCATGCTCTCGCGCTGACGACCTCCGGTCTCTGTCCGCACGACTTCGAGAGCTTCTGCATGCCGTCACTCACCTGCACCCAGCTGACCTTCTCCTTCGACACCGGAACCGACGACACCCCGCTGTTCACCGATCTGTCGTTCACGGTGGGGCCCGGCCGCACCGGCCTCGTCGCCCCCAACGGGGCCGGCAAGAGCACGCTGCTGCGCCTGCTCGCCGGCGAGCTGTCACCGTCGTCCGGCACGGTGACCGTCGACGGGCTCGTCGGCTACCTACCCCAGACGCTGCCGCTGCTCGATGACCGCAGCGTCGCCGAGGTGCTCGGTGTGGCGCCCGTGATCGACGCGCTGAACGCCTTGGCTGCAGGCGATTCCAGCGACGCGGTCTTCGCGGCCATCGGTGACGACTGGGACGTCGAAGAGCGGACCCGGGCCCAGCTCGACCGCCTCGGTCTCGGGCATCTCGCCGTCGACCGTCCGCTGACCTCGCTGTCCGGCGGCGAGGTGGTGACCCTCGGTCTGGCCCGAGAGTTGCTGCGCCGCCCCGATATCCTGCTGCTCGACGAACCCACCAACAACCTCGACGCCGACGCCAGACACCGGCTCTACGACGCCCTCGACGACTTCGGCGGGTGCCTGCTGCTGGTGAGCCACGACCGCGTCCTGCTGGACCGGATGGATCGCATCGCCGAACTCCACCGCGGCGAGATGTCCTTCTACGGCGGCAATTTCAGTGATTACCAGGACGCCGTCGACGAGTCACGACGGGCCGCCGAAGATGCGGTGCGCGCCGCCGAGCAGACGCTCAAACGCGAGAAACGGCAACGCCAGCAGGCGCGGGAGCGGACCGACCGCCGATCCGGCAACGCACAGCGCACCCTCAAAGACGCCGGCCTGCCGAAGATCGTCTCCGGTGCGATGAAACGCAGGGCGCAGGAGACCGCCGGCCGCACCGACGATGTGCACGCCAAGCGGATCGACCAGGCGAGGTCGCGGCTGGCGGACGCCGAGCGTGCCCTCCGCGACGACGACCACGTGGTCCTCGACCTACCCGACACCGACGTCCCCCCGGGGCGAACGGTGCTGCAGGTCAAGGGTTTACGGCTGCAGCGCTCCGGTCGACCCGTGCTCGACGGTGTCGACCTGACGGTCCGCGGACCCGAACGCATCGCGGTGACGGGTGCGAACGGAGCCGGGAAGACCACGCTGCTGCGGGCCGTGCTCGGTGAGCTCGAGCCGGATGCGGGCACCGTCGAGGTCGCCCAGGGGCGGGTGGCGTACCTGTCCCAGCGTCTCGACCTCCTCGACGACGACCGGAGCGTCGCCGACAACCTCGCGGCGTTCACCCCCGCCATGACCACGACCCGGCGCCGGCATCTGCTCGCGCAGTTCCTGTTCCACGGTGACGCGGTGGACCGCCCGGTGCGGGCGCTGTCCGGTGGGGAGAGGTTGCGCGCCACGCTGGCGTGCGTGCTGTTCGCCGAACCACCGCCGCAGCTTCTGCTTCTCGACGAACCGACCAACAACCTCGACCTGGTCAGCGTTGAGCAACTGGAAAGCGCGCTGCTGGCGTACCGGGGTGCGTTTCTCGTCGTCAGTCATGACGCGTCGTTCGTCGAGTCGATCGGGGTCAACCGCGTCCTGCACCTGCGGCAGGGCGGTCTCGTCGATTCCTAGCTGTACTGACCACGGACGTTGGTGACGGCGTGGTGAGGTGACAAGACGAAGACCTCCGAGTGGAGTGCGAGCTGTCTAGGAACGCTCACCA
>NZ_JACHVU010000013.1 GCF_014190915.1 Mycolicibacterium iranicum | reverse complement strand
GCCGTCACCGGCTTGACTGTCCTGCCGAACAACCACGGACATCATCGTGCTCCATCTGGCTCATGCAGCTCATACACAAACCATCTGACACGCCCGTGAATTAGTGTCCGTGTTCCCGGCAGCTAGGAGACGGTCTCTCACGCGTCCCCGATAGAGCTCTTCGTTCGTCGGTGCCGCGCCGGGCGCAAGGTCTTCCAGCGGGAGTGTCGGACTCACGCGCAACATTGACCTTCCCCTTGGGGGAGACTGCACGATGGCTTCACCACCCGATAACGCGGGCAGCGGAAACGCGAAGGAGGACGCGCATGGGCACACAGGTCTCGATCGGTGACTTCGCCGTGATGACCAGCCTGAGCAGGAAGGCGCTACGGCACTATCACGACATCGGCATTCTCGAACCCGCCCATGTCGACTCCCACACCGGCTACCGTTTTTACGACACCAGCCAGGTCGACCATGCGCACATCATCCGCAGGTTCCGGGCTCTGGGCATGTCCATTCCCGACATCAAGGCGCTGCTCAGCACGGACGACGCCGGCGCCCGCACCAACATCATCACCGCCCATCTCGAACAGATGGAGGTGCAGCTGCAGCACACTCGCGACACCGTCGGCGCGCTGCGCGAATTGCTTTCGCCCGTGCACACCCCGGCCTACGTGGAGGTGCGCCGTGAACCTGCGCTCGCTGTATGGACCATCGGCGCCACCATCGAGACAGCCGAGATCGACAGCTGGTTTGCGGCGTCGCTGAAGAGATTACGAGACGCAGCGGCAACGGCGGCAGGCGCGCCTTCGGCGGTCGTGCCGGGTGGACTCTACGACCGAGCACTGTTCCTCGAATCACGCGGCCACGCCACGATGTTCATCGCGGCGCCGGAATCGGGGGAGCCCCCGGAGGGCATCCGCGCCGAGGTCCTACCTCAGGCCGATTTCGCGGTGCTCACCCACTCCGGCGGTCATGACGGCATCGACCGCAGCTATGGGGCTCTGGGAATATACGCAAACGAGCATCTGATCAGCCACCAGGGACCCATTCGCGAACACTATCTCGGCAGCACACTGTCAGAACCAACAACGTTCACCGCCACAGAGATCTGTTGGCCCATCTTCAGCACCGCGCCACCGCCCGACTGAAGGCAACCCTGGGCCTGGTCATCCCACGAAGCGTAGTGCTGACGCACACCATCAATTCGACCCGACACCAACCCGAACGCGGACACCGGCCCGCCGCGGCTAGCTCAGCGCTCGCCGGAAGCGGTCTCCGTGTTATGCGCGAATTGTTCTGATCTGCAGGCTATCTCGCCCGCGAAGGGCGTGGACGTGACCATACCGAACCTTCCAGTCGAGACCGGGGCCGTGGCGCCAGCGGCAGCACCGCTCATCTGGCGATCCGAGCCCTGATGTCGTCGATCAGTCGATGACAAACCGGGTGTCGACATGGAACGTCATAAGCACAGACCGCCCTGAAGCACCGATCACGAAGCCTCGCTTCGTCAGGGGCGTGAACTCGATGAGCAGTGACGTAGCGACACTGGCCGCAGGGGTAATTCAGACGTCACAAATTTTCAAGTCTCGAAACGACGTCGAGGGGTACCGCACCAGTGTTCGAACACTTAGACCAAGGAGGCGGAATGGCATCAGGCGTAGCAACCGTGTGGTTACCGGTGAAGGATATGAAGCGGGCGTTGGGCTTCTATGGCGACACCCTCGGACTCGAGGTCAAAAAAGAATCAGACGAGTGGTCGGAATTGGACGCCAACGGATTGATGGTCGGCCTGAACGCGCGCGAATCGTCCGGGGCTGACGGCAGCGGTGGCGCGCTGCTCACCTTTCAACCAGACGGTGGCATCGAGGATGAGGTTTCTCGACTGAAGGGCGAAGGTGTGTCGTTCGTCGGCGATATCAGTGATCACTCATGGGGCCGCATCGCGTCCTTCAAAGACTCAGAAGGCAACGACCTCCAACTATATGAACCGCCGTCGGGATAAGGTGTCCGCCTGGCAGAGTGCGGCTGGCGAGGCCTGCCGGCGGCATGCGTTTCGGGTGAACTAAACGGTTGCGATCTGTTGCGGGCGTCGGGACAGTGGTGGCATGCCTGATTCTGAACCCCACAAAACGGACACCACCGCGGGGCTCGCGCCCTTGGCCAACCATCTCGAAACGATCGCCGCGCGACTCGGGGTCAAGTCGGTTCTGGTGATGCGTTCGGAAGCAGATTCGATGGTCGTCGCGGCGACCGCCGGGGAGGCCACGCAGCACTACACGGTTGGTGCGGCCGGACAGAAGGCTCTGGACCAAGAACGAGGGTGCCGCTTTACTGCGAGCGGGTGGTCGACAGCGACAGTCCGTTGTTCGTCCGTGACTCCCGGGACGACACAACCTTCGCCGGAAACGAAGATGAGGTGGAGTTCGGTCTGAGCAACTACCTCGGTGTGCCGGTGCACGATGGCGCAGGCAACGTCGTCGGAACTGTCTGTGTGCTCGACGACCGAGCGCGCGATTACACAGACGAGGAACGCGAGCAGCTCGCGCAGTTCGCGGGAGAGGTCGAGCGGATCGTCGAAGAGGATGGCGACGCGTTGAGTTGACGCCTTTCGAGCTCACACAGAACACTGCATCGCAATGGAGCACGACAGTAGAGCGTGAATGTTCGGCCTCAGGCAATCCGGCGGTCCGATGCGGGGAAGCGCCAGCTTCTGTGTCCAATCGGGGGATTACGAAGAAGGCAAGGGTGTCGATTCATCCGATGCAATATGCAGTGAGTGAACTGACATAATGTGGCTTATCGGTAAATCCCAGGACCGTTATCGGACGCCGAAATTCGCACTGTGCGTGTGTCCGATCCGGAACTAGTTGGGAGTAATCCGGGAAGAACCCGGAGGCCGTCCAACTCCTCGCCCTGCGTTCCAGAGCTATCTGACACTGCCACCCGCCCGGCGGCGGCGTCTTGGAGCGCAGCGGGATTACGGCGGCACTGAAGTACGCCGAGAAGCACCTGGCACGTATGGGCTCTACCTCCTGCTGACGGCGGGCCCGTCACCAGGAAATCGTCACAGTGACAAAACAACCGTTGGAGGCTGTCGACACAATTCTCTGCGGGAACCTGCCGCTACGCCACCCAGCAGGTGTCCGACCGGGATTTAGTTGCGTGCGACTAGGAACGCTGGGAGCTGTCCGAGTTCCGCCCCGCGTTCTGTAACTATCTGGCGATGGCATTAGCTCCGGTCCTCCACCCAAGCACCGGCGTTGTCGACCGGCGAACCCATGGCGCCGCGCCTGGACCGCGACTGGCGCCGGATCGGACGGACGCCGGCGGCCTCGAACACCGGCAATCGCGGTCAATTCGTCGCTGTGACGTTTGACGTCCGCGCAACCCCTGTTCAAGCCATTTTGATCGGCGGCGGCGATCAGGATGTGGCGGCGCAGGCTGAGGTCGCGATGAACGGGTCGTCCGCATAGGTCGTCAACCTCACGCTGTACCCAACGGGACCCGTCTGCACCGGGCGTCAGTCTGTTCGAGCAACTTGGATCTCGAAGAAACGGTCAGCCGCCTGCCCGACTATGCGTCGTCGCCGTCATCGGATGGTCCGTCGGCCTCCCGGTCCTGTCCTTCTGTGGCGGCGTCCTCAGCCTCTGGATCGTCACGGTCGGTCGTCTCGTCCGTGGTGTTCTCGTCAACGATCGATTCTGCATGACCACCGCCCCCGGGCGCCCCCGCCGGCTCATTTGCACCCACGGAACGTACTACCGGTTCGTCCGCGCCCTCGATGCCGTCGTCGATGGCCCCGTCCCCGGCGACGGGATCATCATCGCCAGGGGCGCCGTCTTCAGCATGTGATGCTAACGCGTCTGCGTTGAATTCACCTGCTCCGTCGGGGTCGGCATCGTGCAGTCCTTCCGTGTTGCCGTCAGCCCGCGCGGCTGTGTCAGAAGGCACCGGTACAGACAGCCCCGCCACATCCGCTGCTTGCTTCTCGACCGCGGGCAGGTACGACCGGTCGTATCCCCGCTCGACGATCTCCTTCAGTGGCGCGTTGAGTGCATCCGCCAAGGCCCTGAACCCCAACCGGCGCAAGGGCTCAAGCAGGGGAAGGTTCTCCGTCGGCACGAAGACATACGTGGTGTTGCCCTCCGTCCACACGATGTTGGCGGGGTCGTACATGTCGACGTCTTCGTACTCAGTGTGGATGATCGTGAACGCCATCAAGGAGTTCAACAGCGTCAGAAGGTTGGCGGGGTTGTCAGGAAAGTCGGATGCGAAGTCGTACTGACGCGATATGTCGATTATTTGGTATTGAGTTTGTGGCATGACGTCGCTGTCCGCGCCACCGTAGGCGCGGGTGGGATTACCGATCACGACGAACGACAACTCGGCAGGCGGGGGCGCATCGGGATCGTCGGCGTGCTTTGCCAACCAGTCCGTGACCGACCGGGCCCCTTCGCTGTAAGAGAATACGACCTTCGTGCCGGATGTGGCATCGATGGTTGCTTCGATGGTCGCGACTCCGTTTGGATCCCAGAGGAATTGATCGATCCGGACGCAGTTGTTCGGCGCTTGGCACAGTCTTCCCTGCAGTTCGTCTTTCATCGACCCTTCCCAGGGGAAGACCGTCAGCACTGTCGCCGGACTCGGCACCGCGGGCACAGTGGCCGCACCGGCGGTCGGAACGGCGAGGAGCGCAACCACGGCTGCAGTCGCCACCAAACCTGTCGCTGTTCGCTTGCAGCGGTCGTCGCGCCGGTGCGGTAGGAAGCCTGGCCAAACCTTCCGCGCAGCCGGCGACGATTCTCGACAGCGATTTTTCGCTTGCTTGCTGGATTCGCCGGCTGACTGCAGACCCCGATGCGTCGACCTGTGTGGCAGCTCTGTACGACCGATCATTGTTAGACCCCCCCAGTAGATGAAACCCGTCGCCCCCGACCGGAGTCGCGCAGTTTGCTATCAGATAGCCCCGTTACTGCAGTACGGCCCCAGCCCGGATCCTATCCCAAACGAGCAGAATCGCACGAGGCCTGCACTGAGGTGCCACCGCTACCACGCCCTGACGTCGAACTTGCGGCACGCTGGCACTCTCCGGGCGCACGCGCGAGCGACGGGCTCCGTCAGAGCCGGTGCCAGACCTGATCTCACGTCGACGAAAGGCCTGCAGGTACTGAAGCAGTTCGACTCAGCGACAAACCTTTTCACTACATCTGCAACCACTCCAGGTCGCTCAGGCGAACGGCGTCCCCCGCGGCTCCTCCACGATGTCGCGGCGATAGCGGTGGGCGGCAAGGGCATAGCAGGCGATCGAGACCAACTGCATGCTCGGCACCAGGATCAGCAGTGCACGGCCCAGCGCCTGCGGACCGAGCTCCGCGGTCAGTGAATCACTGATCGCACCGGTCAGGAACGGCCCGACCGCGCCCAACGTGGCGTTGAAGAACAAGAAGATGGCAGACGCCGTCGCGCGCTGCTCCGGGAGCACCAGACGCTGGATGGCCGCAATGGACGGCGCCAGATACGCGGTGCCGATGACGTAGGCCAGTGCCAGCAGCCATACGCACAACGTGCGGCTCTCCACGACGAACGCCAGCGCGGAGGCCGGCAACAGGGTTGCGATGAGGATGACCACGATCCACAGCAGCCAGCGCGGGTCGCGGGTGGCCAGGCGGTCGGCGATCCGTCCGACGATGAGGAGCCCGAGAACTCCGAGCAGACCGGTGGCGAGGCCATACTCGACACCGACCTCGCCGATCGACATCCCACGGGTGCGCATCAGGAACGCGGGGGCGAAAGTGGTCAGCGAGTAACCGGCCGCCGATACCAACGCGGTGCCCCCCACCATGGCCAGGAAGCTCGGTTTACGCAACAGGTCCCACCAGTTCGGCGCGGCGGAGCGCTCCTGCGGTGGCGGAGTGGGCAGCCTCTGGCGGGTACCGACCACCCAGAGCACCAGCGGCGCCAGCAGGATGCTGACCCCGCCCATCACGACGAAAGCCATCCGCCAGCCCATGCTTTCGGCGAGCAGACCGCCGCCGAGCAGACTGGCGGCACTGGCCAGCGGGATCGACATGGTGATGACCGCCAGAGGCGCCGAGCGTTTCTCGGGAACGAAGTTGCGAGCCACATAGGCGTGCGCTGCCGGAGTACTCCCTGCCTCGCCGACGGCCACGCCGACGCGGGTCAGTGCCAGCTGGAGACCGGACTGGACCGCGCCACCTAGCATGGTCATCGACCCCCACAGAGTCAGGCACCCGGCGATGACTGCGCCGAACAGCCCGCGATCGGCGAAACGCGCGATCACGATGCCCAGCACCGCATACACGATGAGGAACCCGAACCCGTTGATCACACCGATCGCGGTGTCGGACAACGCCAATTCCTGCTTGATCGGCTCGGCCAGCACACCCGGCAGGAAACGGTCGACGTAGTTCATGGTGCCGACGACGGCGAGAACGACGACCGCGGCCCACGCGCGAGTCGCCCCGTGCGTGGCCAGGGGGGTGAGCGCGGCGGTGTCCCGCGGTGACGACGACATCGTTCTCCTTCGCGGTTGAGCGCCGGGCAGCTATACAGTGCATCATCATTGCGTCGCCCGTGTGCCCTACCGGCCCAGCCCCCGCAGTGTCCCGTCGCCACTCGGCGAGGAGCGCCGCCGACGAGTTAACGCTCTTTCGCCCCGATCAGCGCTTCGGAGATGACGTTGGTCGCCTGTTTCAGCGCGGGAACTGCGCGGGCGATCAAGTCTTTGGTCATGTGCGCCAACGGGCCGGAGATACCGATCGCCATCGGCGTCGGGGCACCGGGTACCGCCATCGCGACGGAGCGGAGACCGATCTCGAACTCCTCGTCATCGATCGCGTAGCCGTCGGCGCGCACACGCTCGACATTCGCGAACACCGCAGACAGTGTCGACGCGCTGTTCTTCGTCGGCGCCGGAAGCCCGGACTGCTTGACCAGTTTCAGAATGCGCGCGTCGTCCAGATCGCTCAACACCGCTTTGCCCACACCCGCCGTGTGCAGACCCACCCGCTTGCCGACCTCGATGTCACTGCGCGTCGTCACCGAAGACCGGACCTGCCCGGTGCAGATCACCATGTCACCGTCGAGCACCGCCAGGCTCGCGGTCTCCCCCAGCTCGTCGACCAACGACTGCAGTACCGGGCCGGCCACCGCACCCAACTGACGGTTCGCGACTTCGCCGAGGCGAATCAATCTCGGTCCCAACGCGTAGCGGCGATTAGGCAATTGGCGCACATAGCCCAGTCCGACGAGCGTCCGCAGGAGGCGGTGAATGGTCGGCGGTGGCAGCGGGGACTCGGCCGACAGCGCCGACAGCGAGCACTCCCCTCCCGCTCGTCCGATCAACTCCATCAACTCGAACGCACGCTCCACCGACTGCACGCCGTTCGATTTCTCCGCCATTCGATCCACTTCCGGCTCACAATATTTGCCTCATTCAACAGCTCCATTATCGATTCCGCAATACGGAATAGCGCAAACCGAGTGTGGCTGAAACCCGAGGCACCACCAGGACCTCGCGCTAAACTCCACAATGTGGAATTCTGTATTCCACACGATTCTCAGTCGGAAGAGGGGCACCTGTGACACGACGGCTCGACGATGCGGTGCTGACCGACGTCGACCGGCGCCTCTCTGCCGCCGACGCACACCTGGCCGCGCACTACCCCGGCGACGACGGCCGGCGGCAGCCGATCCACACCGTCTACATCCCGGGCGACCAGTACTCGGCGTCGATGCCGGCGCAGTGGGGATCTGCCGCTCTCGCCGCGGCGAACGACGCCGGCGGGCTCGACGCTGTGGCCTCACTCGTGCGTGCGAGCAACGAAACCGACTGCGAAGCAGAAACTCTCGCAGCTCTCGTCGAGCACAAGCTGACCACAGAGCCGGTCGAAGACCTGCGCATCGACTTCGAGGACGGCTACTCCCCCTCGGATGGCACCGTCGACGACGCGACCGAGGACAGCGATATCGCTCAGGCGACCGCGGCACTGCGCGTCGCGCTCGACGCCGGCACCTCGACGCCGTTCGTCGGTATCCGTTTCAAATGCCTCGAAGCGAGCACCCGCGCGCGGGGACTGCGCACACTGGACATGTTCATCAGTGGACTGGTCGCGTCCGGTGGCCTCCCCGCCGGTCTGACCCTCACCCTCCCCAAGGTGACGTCGGTGGACCAGGTCGACGCCATGGTCGCGGTCGCGAGCGCCCTGGAACGTGCGAATGATCTGCCCGCCCATCGCATTCGATTCGAAGTTCAGGTCGAGACACCCCAGGCGATCCTCAGCGCTGATGGTCGGGCGCCTGTCGCGGAGTTCATCCATGCGGGCCAAGGACGCGTCAGCTCACTGCATTACGGGACCTACGACTACTCGGCATCCCTCGGTATCGCGGCCGCCTACCAGTCGATGGAGCATCCGGCGGCCGACCACGCCAAGAACGTGATGCAACTCGCCGTGGCCGGCACCGGTGTGCACATGTCCGACGGCTCGACCAACATCCTGCCTGTCGGCGACCCCGACAATGTCGCCATGGCCTGGAAGTTGCACGCGCGACTGGTTCGGCGGCACCTGGAGCGTGGCATCTATCAGGGTTGGGACATGCACCCTGCCCAACTCGTGACCCGGTACCTGGCGACCTACGCGTTCTATCGCGGCGCCTTCGCGCCCGCCGCCACGCGGCTGCGCAACTATGTCCACCGTCACGACTCGACCGTCATGGACGAGCCGGCCACCGCCCGCGCGCTCGCCAGCGTGATCCGTCGCGGCAGCGTGTGCGGCGCCCTCACCGCCGAGGAGATCGAGACGGCCCTAGATCTCCCCTTATCCACCGTGCGCGACATCGCGCTCGGCCGCCCAACCAGGAGCAACCAGTGACCACTCCAGTGTCCGCAGCGTCGTATTACACGCCCCGCGGCGGCCTGCCCCCGCAGACCGATCTGCTGACCGACCGCGCCATCGTCACCGAGGCGTACACGGTCATCCCGCGCGGCGTCCTCTCCGACATCGTCACCTCGGTGTTCCCGGAGTGGACCGATACCCGCGCGTGGATTCTGAACCGGCCGGTCGCCGGGGGCGCGACCACCTACTTCCAGGCGATCGTCGAGGTCAAACCGGGCGGCGGGGCACAGCGACCCGAACCGCAACCCGAGGTGCAGAGCTTCTTGTTCGTCACCTCCGGCGCACTCACCGTGAACGCAGCGGGCCAGTCACAGGTGCTCGCCGCGGGCGGCTTCGCCTACCTGCCGGCAGGCACCGACTGGTCGGCCCACAACGACGGCGACGCCGACGCCACGTTCGTGTGGATCCGCAAACGCTACGAGGCCGTCGAGGGCCACACCGCCTCGGTCACGTTCGGCAACGAACAGGACATCGAACCGTCAGCCATGCCCGGGACCAACGGCACATGGCGCACGACCCGCATGCTCGACCCGCAGGACCTCGCGTACGACATGCACGTCAACATCGTCACGTTCGAGCCCGGTGCCACGATCCCGTTCGCCGAGACGCACGTGATGGAGCACGGCCTGCTGATGCTCGAAGGCAAGGCCGTCTATCACCTCAACGGAGACTGGGTGGAGGTTCAGGAGGGCGACTTCCTCGCGCTGCGCGCCTTCTGCCCGCAGGCGTGCTACGCGGGGGGCCCGTCGAACTTTCGTTACCTGCTGTACAAGGACGTCAACCGCCAGATCATGCTCTAACGGGATTCGCTTGGCCTACAAGCGAAACGGCCAGCCGGTGACCTTCTTCTCGCGTGGGGTCGCGTAGGTGCGCACCTTCGACGTGGACAGACCCATCCGTACCAGACCTTCGGCAATGGTGACCGCCGAGCGGACTCCGTCGACGATCGGCACGCCGGTCGCAGCCGACACCTTCTCTTCGAGTTCGGCCATGCCGCCACAGCCCAGGCAGATCACTTCGGCGTGATCGTCGTCGACCGCCTCGCGCGCTTGGCGCACGATCGCCTCGACCGCCCGGTCGGGATCGGATTCGAGTTCCAGTACACCGAGTCCCGAGGCCCGTACGGACGCGCACCGAGCGTCGAGGCCTGCGAGCTTGAGACGGTCTTCGATCAGCGGGACCGTGCGGTCGAGCGTGGTGACGACCGAGTACTTGTGCCCGAGATACATCGCCGTCGACGCCGCCGCTTCGGTGATGTCGACCACCGGGACCTCGAGCAACTCCTGGAGACCTTCGCGGCCGTGCTCTCCGTATCCGGCCTGGATCACCGCGTCGAACGGTTCGGGGTACGACGTGATCGCGTCCATGACAGCGATGGCCGCGAGATAGCTCTCGAAGTTGCCCTCGCACGAGTCCGCGCCGAAACGCGGTGTGATGCCGATGATCTCAGTTCCCGGCGATGCGACGCCGCGGGCCGACTCGGCGATCGCTTCGGTCATCGAGGCTGTCGTGTTGACGTTGGCTACGAGGATTCTCACGACAACCCCTACTAGTGGGTGCTCGCCACGGCGATGGGCTCACCCGAGACATCGTTGAACGGTCCGCGGCGGTCTGCGATCACGAGGTACACGATCGCACCGAGTCCTGCGCCGATGAACCAGGAGAACTCCGAGACGATCTTGAATGCCGGCACGAAGGCCATCAGCAGTGCCGCTACCGCCGTGATGACCAGCGAGATCACAGCACGCGTGCTGACGCCCCGGACGTAGTGGTATTCGCCGTTCGCATCGGTCGTGAACAGAGCCGGAACGTTGATCCTGGAACGCCGCACCAGCCAGTAGTCGGCCATGACGATGCCGAACAGCGGTCCGAGAACGGCACCGAGTCCACCGAGGAAGTAATTGATGACTGCCGGCGAGTTGTACAGGTTCCACGGCAGGATCACCAGTCCGATCACGGCCGAGATGAATGCTGCGCGGCGGAAGTTCAGCTGCTTCGGGAACAGGTTGTTCAACGCATAGATCGGGGCGACGAAGTTCGCCATCAGGTTCACGGCCACGGTCAGGATCAGCAGTGCGAGCGCCGCGAGCACCAACAGCAGGGTGTTCGGCACTTCCTGAACGATGTCGGCGGGTGCTTCGATGACACGCCCGTCGATCCGGAACTGAGCGCCAGCCAGTGTGATGACGATGGCACCGAACACCAGCATGTTGAGTGGGATGCCCCAGAAGTTACCCGTCACGATGGCACGCTTCGACGTGGCGTTCCGGGTGAAGTCACAGAAGTTGAGCACGAACGTGCCGTAGATGGCGACCCACAGGCTGGCGCCGCCGATGATCTGCAGCCACATATCGACGCCGGTCAGCGAGTCGGGCGTCGTCCAGGCGATGCTCCAGTCGGCATTGCTGAGCATCCAGATCGCGAGCGCGACCATCGTGAACAGAATGACCGGACCGGCGAACGCCTCGTATCTGCGGATCATCTCCATCCCGTAGCTGACGATGATCACCTGAATCACCCACAGCACGGCGAACGAGATCCAGCCCAGCGTCGACAACCCCAGGAAGCTGTTGGAGTCGAGACTCTCGGCCGACGGTGCGAGGGCGATGATCATGATGCGAAGCACCACTGAGGCCAGGTAGGTCTGAATACCGAACCAGGCGATCGCGATCGCGCCGCGGATGAGAGCGGGGATCTGCGCACCACGGGTGCCGAACGCGATGCGGCTCATCACCGGGAACGGGACACCCGTCTTCTCCCCCATGAACCCCGAGAGGTTGAGCAGCAGGAAGAGGAAGACCCCACCGAGTCCGAGCGTCAACAGGATCTGCCACCCACCGAGGCCGAGAGCGAACAGTCCGATGGCGAACGAATAGTTGCCCAGGCTGTGGACGTCGTTCGCCCACAGGGTGAAGATGTTGTAGGCACTCCACCGCCGACCTTCGCGCTTCGTGGGCGCGAGTTCGGGGTTGTACAACGACGGGCTCACGCCGGTGAACGGTGCTGGATCGTTACGACCGGAGTCGCCGATGAGCCCGGTGGACTCTGTGCTCATGGATACGCCTGTCACGGTCGGAGCGCCGACGCACAGCGCCGCCGCAAAATTCCACTGTGCGGAAGTAAACTTCCGATGGCGTCAAGTAAGTCGCATCCACACACCGCCTGTCAAGACTTTGCGGTGATTGACTGTGCCAGCGCTCACATCTACAGTTTTTTCAAAGAGTGGATTTCTAGTTCCACTATGAGGAATTTCCGCGCAGCAACGGAGTAGGGCCCATGATCGCCAACCCCCCCGAGCAGTCGAACCAGCCCGATTTCGACCTGGTGGTCCGCGGCCAACGCACGCTGACGACGGCCGGAATCGTCGCCCGCGAGATCGGCATCCGCGACGGACGCGTCGTCGCAATCGAGCCGCTGGGAAGCGGCCTCACCGGCACCGAGATCGTCGAGCTCACCGACGATCAGGTCATGATCCCCGGCCTGGTCGATACGCACGTGCACGTCAACGAGCCGGGCCGCACGGAATGGGAGGGGTTCGATTCCGCCACCCGCGCAGCGGCGGCGGGCGGCGTAACGACCCTGATCGACATGCCGCTCAACTCGATTCCCCCGACGGTCAACGTCGAAGCCCTCAACGTCAAGCGCGCGGCGGCACAGGGAAAGACCCACATCGACGTCGGCTTCTGGGGCGGCGCCGTACCTGGCAACACCGGTGATCTGCGCGGTCTGCACGACGATGGCGTATTCGGCTTCAAATGCTTCCTCCTGCACTCCGGCGTCGACGAGTTCCCGCACCTCGACGCCGATGAGATGGAGAAGGACATGGCCGTGCTGGCCGGCTTCGACTCCATGATGATCGTGCATGCCGAGGACTCACGCGCCATCGATCACGCCCCCACCGCCGAGGGCGACCGTTACAGCCGCTTCCTGGCGTCACGGCCGCGTGGCGCCGAGAACGTGGCGATCGCCGAGGTCATCGAGCGCGCTCGGTGGACCGGTGCTCGTGCGCACATCCTGCACCTGTCGTCATCGGACGCACTGCCGATGCTTGCGACTGCCAAGCGCGACGGCGTCAGGATTTCCGTCGAGACGTGCCCGCACTATCTGACACTGCTCGCCGAGGAGATCCCGAACGGCGCCACCGCATTCAAGTGCTGTCCGCCGATCCGCGAGGCCTCGAACCGAGAACTTCTGTGGCAGGGCCTGCTCGACGGCACGATCGACTGCATCGTGTCCGACCACTCACCGTCGACGGTCGACCTGAAGGACGTCGAGAACGGCGACTTCGGCGTGGCGTGGGGTGGCGTCGCCTCGCTGCAGCTCGGCCTGTCGTTGATCTGGACCGAGGCCAAGCGCCGGGGTATCGAGCTGACGCAGGTGCTCGAGTGGATGGCGGCTAAACCCGCTGCGCTCGCCGGATTGAACACCAAGGGCAAGATCGCGCTGGGCTACGACGCCGATTTCGCGATCTTCGAGCCCGAGTCCGCGCAGGTTGTCGACGTGCACAAGCTGCACCACAAGAACCCCATCAGCCCATACGATGGGCGTGCACTGGCCGGCGTCGTGACGAGTACCTGGTTGCGCGGCAAGAAGATCGATTTCACGACCCCGCACGGCCGGATGCTGCGCCGCGGCGGCGTGTAGCCAGCCGGTCTCGTCGCTCAGGCTCCACGTCGCGTTTCCCGTCGGCCTCTGCTGCAGGCGGTCGGACCCGATCTACACTCTCGCTGTGGACGTCAACGGAACCAGCGCGATTGTCACCGGCGGAGCATCGGGAATCGGCGCGGCGACCGCGCGACTACTGGCATCTCAGGGTGCTCGTGTCGTCGTCGCCGATCTGCAAGCCGAACGGGGTCAGGAACTCGCCCATGAGATCGGCGGCGCATTCGTCAGTGTCGATGTCACCGACACCTCTCAGATCGAGGACGCGGTGAATACCGCCGTCGATCTCGGTCCGCTGCGCGCGCTCGTCAATTCGGCCGGAATCGGTTGGGCGCAAAGGACAATCGGTAAGGACGGCGAGTTCGCGTCCGCCCACAACCTCGACGCGTACAAGAAGGTCCTCGCCATCAACCTGGTGGGCACCTTCGACTGCATTCGGCTCGCCGCGACCGCGATGAGCAGGCTCGACCTCACCGACTCCGGTGAACGCGGCGCGATCGTCAACATGACCAGCGTGGCGGCGTTCGACGGCCAGATCGGCCAAGCGGCCTACTCCTCCTCCAAGGGTGGTGTGGTCGGGCTGACCCTGCCGGTGGCGCGCGACCTCGCGGCTGTCGGAATCCGGGTGAACACCGTTGCCCCCGGCCTGATCGACACGCCGATCTACGGCGAAGGGCCGGATTCGGAAGCGTTCAAGGCCAAGCTCGGCGAATCGGTGCTGTACCCGCGGCGTCTCGGCAAGCCCGAGGAGCTCGCGTCGATGGTGGTGGAGCTCATCACCAACTCCTATATGAACGCCGAGGTCGTCCGCGTCGACGGCGGAATTCGGATGCCGCCCAAGTAGCCGCGGGCACCGGCCCGTAGCTCGCGGCCGACGCCCCCGTCGTCGCGAGCCCCTCTACCAACGCAAAGCGCGCCCCTCGATGAGGGGCGCGCTTCGTGGTACTCCGCGTCAGGACTTCTGTGCCGCCTTCTGGCGCGACTCCTGAGTCTTGGCCTCGGCGCGAGCCTTCTCGGCCTCGGCTTCCTTCTTGGCGACGTCCTTCTCGGCCTCGGCCTTGTCCTGCTGGGCCTTGCCTTGCTCCTGGAGACGGTCGTTGCCGATCAGGATGCCGATGACCTGCTTGGCCACGCCGACACTGCCGTCGACGAGGGCACGCAGGGCTGCGATCGGGCCACTGTTGCTGTCTGCCATGGTCAATCCTTCCGTTGCGCGCACCGCGAACTGCTTGCCTGGCCCCTCGGCGGTGCTGCATGTGCGGTCTCGGGCCTTGCTGAAACTGTTCCCACCAGCGCTAGCAATTGCACGCAGTTGTTAGCAGCGTCTCATTTTGTTTCGCGCGTGCGGCAGGGCGAATCCGGGCTGCCGCACCCGTCCGTAGCGTCGCACGAAGTTTGCGGTCATCGGCGAAACACATGGAGAGGCGGGCCCCAGGTTGTTGCTCAGCCCGGCACGGCCCCCGCTGAAACCGACCGCACCGGACTTTGGTAGCGACCTTTCTTCTGCCGACCGACAGCGGTGGCGGCTACCGCCTGAGGTCGACATTTCTGACCCTCACGCGGGCTAAGGTGATCGAACCATCCGGAACGGCCGAAGGCGACAGATGAGTTCACCTCCATGGGACCCGCGGCAACCCCCGAGTCGGCCCGCGGGCCGGCAGCACCCCCAGCAGCCCCCGCAGGCACCGCCGGGCTGGCAGCAGCCCACCCACGGGGCCGGCCCCCCGTGGCCGGGAACCCCTCGGCCGCCGGGTCCACCGCCGCCTCCCCCGTACGGGCATCCGGCGTGGTCCCCCTACCCAGGGCCCGGCATGCCGCAGCCCGGGAAGCCGAAACGGTCGACGACGCTGTGGGTTGTGATCACCGGAGCCGTGATCGCGGTGATCATTCTGTGCGCCGTCGTGCTCATGCCGATCCTCGGTCCGCGCGACGAACAGTCCTACGAAGCGGGGCGCTCGGCCGCCGGTTCCGCCAGCACGATGATCAAGTTCGGTGGCGCTGATCCCGAGGATTACTGCGACGGCCAGTTCACGCTCAGTACGCCCATCGGCGAGAAGAACAAGTACAACCGTCGGGACTTCATGGACGGCTGCCTCGACGCCATCGCCGAGGACATGGGGCGATGACGCTGGATTCCCGGTGATCCGGTGAAATTCGTCGACACCGACACGCTTCGTATCGGCTACGAGGAAGACGGTACCGCCGACGGCTGGCCGGTGGTCCTGTGTCACGGATTCCCCTACGACGTACGGGCTTTCGACGATGTCGCCCCGCGCCTGGCCAGTCGCGGCGCCCGCGTGATCCGGCCGTGGGCCCGGGGTTTCGGGCCCACGCGTTTCCTGTCTTCCAGCGCGCTGCGTTCCGGCGAGCAGGCCGCACTGGCCGACGATCTGCGTCAACTCATTGAAGCCTTGCAACTCGACCGACCGGTGATAGCCGGCTACGACTGGGGCGGGCTGGCGTGCTGTGGGGTGGCCGCGGTGTGGCCACAGATGATCTCAGGGTTGGTCTCGATGGCAGGTTACGACGTGATCGATGACCGCCAGCGACACGGCTTTCCACCGTCGATGGAACACGTCGTCTGGTACCAGCACCTGTTCCAGACATCCCGGGGTTACGAAACCCTCAGCGCACACCGCCGCGATCTGTGCGAGATGCTGTGGCGACAGTGGTCCCCCACCTGGAACTTCGACGCGACCACTTTCGCGGCGACGGCACAATCCTTCGACAACGCCGACTTCGTCGACGTGGTCGTCCACGCCTACCGGCACAATTTCGGTACCGCCGAAGGGGATTCACGATTAGCGGCAATCCGGGAAGCCTTGGCGGCAAGGCCCCGGATCGCGGTGCCGACCGTCACCCTCGACGGATCGCGCGACCCCCTCAAACCGGGCGGCACCGCCTCCGACGCGCCGATGTTCACCGGCCGTCACGAACACCGCGTCGTCGACGTCGGACACAATCTCCCACAGGAGAGCGCCGCCGACTTCGCCGACGCAATACTCACAGTCGCGGCGTGGATCCGGGACTGACGGACGCCGGCTACATGGCCGGTGTCGTCGGTTGCAGCACCGCCTCGGCCACGGCTTCCGCGCGTAGGTGTTCGAAACTCTGATAATCGGGGTCGTTGACCATGTCGACAAAATGTCGGCGGCTCGGGTAACGCACCAGCACCACCATGTCCCAATCGCCCTCCCGCGGCGACACCAACGAATCGTGACCGGCTCCCCCGTAGACGACCGTCACGCCGTAACGCTCGCTGACCCCGGACGCGGAGAAGTGTTCGAAGTACTCCTGGTATCTCGCAGCGCCACCGGGCGCGAAGCGTACGAGGTTGAGCATCACCACGGGCTCGTCGGCGCCCTGAGCCAGAAAATCCTGCAGCATCGACCTGTCCAACAGTGACATGCGTGTCTCCTCACATAGTTGCTATACAACACACAACATAATGTGAGGTACTGACAACCAGGCTTGGAGAAAGGGGCAGGTATGTCAGACGGGCATCCGAAGCTGCCGGACGAGGCCCGGCGGCCGGCCCAGGCACAACGACGTACCCAGGCACAACGACGTACCCAGGCGCAACGACGTGCCGAGACGAGAGAGCGGGTGCTGGAGGCGGCCACGGCGCTGGTGGCCCGCCACGGATCCCGCGCGGCGTCTCTGGCGGCGGTCGGCGAGGCCGCCGGGTACAGCCGAGGCATCGTCAACCATCACTTCGGGAGCAAAACGCGACTCCTGGAGGCTCTCATTCGGCACACCCAGCAATTCGACGTGCCCACCGGCGCAGCCAACGGATTGGCGCGCCTCACGCAGTTCGTCGAGACCTACCTGGGGGGTCTGCACGACCGGATGCCACGGTCGGAGGCGTTCCTCAAACTGTGGTGCGAGTCTGCTGCCGCCGAACCCACGCTCGCCCCGCTGTTCGCCGAGCGCGACGCCGCGTTTCGGGACCTTCTCGCCCACTACATCCGGGATGGTCAGGCAGACGGCTCAGTCCGGGCGGGCGTGGAGCCGGACATGGTGGCGTTGACCATCATCGGAGCGCTACGGGGCACGGCGATGTTGGCGATCTCCACGGCGCGGGACATCGCCATCGCCGACGTGTCGAGGGAGACGGCGAAGTTCGTGGAGCGCAGCCTGGCGCCCTGAGGACGCCCGACAGATATGCTCCTGCGATGGACGCGAATCTGGTCACCGTCCGCACCCTGGGATCCGTGGCCATCCCCGTCGGCCATCGTGTGGAGGTTCGTATTCTGCTGCGCGACAAGCGCAGAGGCGATCCAGAGCCGAGACCGGACGAACCGCTGATCATCGACCTCGACACCGGCGTGATGTTCGGCACCGACTGGCATTTCCGAAGACTCGACGGCTACCGGTCCGGAACGATCCAGGACCTCCCTGCCGCGCCCGACCCGAGCCTGGGCGTGCACGCCGTGGTGGTCGGACGGGTAGCCGCGACGACGGTGGCCACCGTAGGGTCCGGTGACAGCGTCTTTCAACAGACGACGCTGCTCCTCGCGCCCATCCCGTCGGATACCGGCAGTTGACCCGTCACGCGGCTGCTTGCGCCGCCGGCCCCTTCGCGCGCACGGCGTTGCGGACATCCTGCAGGTCGAGCATCGTGACCCCTGTCGTGATCTCGGCCCGGAATCGGGCTATGCGGAAAGGTCGAACAACCTGACAGCGTTGTCGTGCAGCACCTTTCGACACCATTGCGGACCGAGCCCGAGTCTGGTGATCGCCTCCACGGCATGGTGGTACGGGTAGGGGATGTTCGGGAAGTCGCTGCCGAAGAGCACCTTGTCCTGCAATGCGAGCAGGTCGCTGTGCGCCGAATGCGGGAACGGTGCGCTCTCTTCGGTGAAGTCGGTGAACACCATGGTCGTGTCGAGGTACACGCCGGGATAGGCATGTGCCAGGTCGAGGAACTCCCGGTACTCCGGCAAACCCATGTGAGCGACGATCAGTTTCAGGTGAGGGTGCCGCCGCAGGACTTCGGCGACCGGGCCTGGGCCGGTGAAACGTCCGGGGGCCGGGCCGGAACCGGCGTGGATCACCGTCGGGATCTCCTGCTGCTCCAACTGTTCCCAGACGCCGTGCAGCAGAGGGTCGGCGGGCGAGTATTCGCCCACCTGGATGTGCGCCTTGAACACTCGCGCACCCTCGGCGATCGCACGGCGTACATCGTCAGAGGCGCTCGGTTCCGGGTAGAACGTCGCGGTGTGCAGGCAGTCCGGGGTGTCGCCGGCGAACTGGGTCGCCCACGCGTTCAGCCATGCGGCCATACCGGGTTTGTGCGGATAGACCAGCGAGGTGAACGCGCGCACGCCCAATTCGCGGAGGACGCCGACCCGGGCCCGCTCGTCGAGCCGGTATTCGATGGGCCACTCACGGCCCGTGAGCGGCCCGACCGCGTCGAAGTACGCCCACACCTTGTCCATCACGCGTTGGGGCATGAAGTGGGTGTGCAAGTCGACGATCGAGGTCAGGTCGAGGGCGCCGAGCACCTGGGACATACCGGTGAATTGCGCCGAATCGGCCATCTGGCAACTCCTTTCGCGCTCAACCCCGGAGAGTTTCGGGCAGCGGTCGCCCTCTGCCGCACCTGACGGTAGGCTATAACGATCGTCATAGCAAAGAGCAGCGACATGGGCAGCGGATCAACCGGACGCGAACGCATGGTCGCCGGCGCCGCCGACATGATCAGTCGCCGCGGCCTGAGCGCGACCAGCGTCCGCGAACTGGCCAAGCACGCCGAGGCTCCCCTCGGCTCCACCTACCACTATTTCCCCGGCGGCAAGTACGACCTTGCGACCGAGGCGGTGCGCTGGGCCGACGACCTCACCATGGACGTCTTGACCGAAGAACTCACCGCCGGCCCGGAGGCAGGACTGGCGGCGTTCCTGTCGATGTGGCGCAAAGTGGTTCTGGACAGTGACTTCCACGCCGGATGCCCCGTGCTGGCGGTGTCGGTGGAAGATCTGCCCGAGGAACATCCGGCGCCGAGGCTGGCCGCCGCCGCGGCCTTCGAACGGTGGACGACCGTCCTCGCCGACTCGCTCGTCGACGCCGGCGCAGACTGCGAAGCCGCCGTGCAGATAGCCACCCTCGTCGTCGCGGCCGTGGAGGGCACCGTCGCCATCTGCCGCGCCCAGCGCAGCATTGCGCCTCTCGACCACGTCGCCGCCCAGTTGGGTCGGCTCATCGCCACCGCTCTACCCGCATCCCGGTGACCCGCCCCTGCGTTCACCCCTGGCCGTGCGGCCAACGCTCCGTGATCAGGTCGGTCATCGCGGTGACCCAGGCGTCGTCGAGCGCCGCGTCGTTGCGAATAAGGAGGCGGAAGATCGCGCTGCCGGCAACGACCTCGGCCAGCATCGGGAGCTCGTCTCCCCCACGACGTTCCTGCCCGATACGTGTCTCGAACTCCGCCAGATTGCCGGCCAGTCGCGCGATCATCATGGCGTGCAGATCAGGATCGGCAACCGTATCGGCGATCAGGCCGGGTAGTGCGACGCGCACTTCGGGTCTGTCGAACATCGCCCGAGTCGTCTCGACAAGGGCTCTGATGTTCTGACGGACATCGTCGGACCCGGGCGGTACGGTCACCGTCGCATCCGACAGGACCGCTTCGTGAACCAGGTGGACCTTGCTCGACCACCGGCGGTAGATGGCTGCCGTCGTCGTCCCGGCGCGGGCGGCGATCGCCGACAGCGACAGCGCGGAGTATCCCGTCTGGAGGATCAAATCCCGGGTGGCGGCGATGATCGCGGCATCGATCCTGCCGTCACGTGGCCGCCCGGGCGCCGGGCGCTCCGACGCCTTGCCTTCTCCGGACCGATCTGCTGTCATGTTGCTAGTGTAATTTCGATACAGCGCGCATCGTATTTAATGGAGACTTCGTGAACCTCAGCCCTCTCGACGAGTACCCGATCCACCAGGTACCCGCGCCCGTCGGCACACCTGGAACCTCGGACCGCAACTTCTACGATCGGTCCTACTTCAACGTGCTGGACCGCGACGGCCGCTTCATGGCGCTCACGGGTATCGGCTACTACCCGCGCCTCGGCGTCAAGGATGCCTACTTCCTCGTGCGGCGGGGCGACACCCAGTCCGCGGTGCACTTCAGCGATGCGCTCGACGACGACCGACTCCATCAGAACGTCAACGGCTATCGGCTCGACGTCGTCGAACCCCTCCAAGAGCTCCACCTGACGGTCGAACCCACCGAGGGCATCGCCGCGGACCTGACCTGGCGCGGCGTGTTCCCCGCGGCGCTGGAGCGTCCACACGAGATGCTCACCGAGCGGCGGGTCACGCTGCAGGCCTGTCGTTTCGCCCAGGTCGGCTCGTGGGAGGGCTGGATCGACATCGACGGCGACCGGTTGGAGGTCGATCACACGACCAGCGTGGCGAGCCGCGACCGGTCCTGGGGCATCCGGCCCGTCGGCGAGGCGGAGCCTGCTGGTCGGCCCGACTCGGCCTTCCAGGGAATGTGGTGGCTGTATCTTCCGCTGGCATTCGAGGACTACCAGTTGTTCCTGATCCTGCAGGAGGATCCGGACGGCCACCGCAGCCTCTACGACTGCACACGGCGATGGCGTGACGGCAGGGTCGAACAGCTCGACGGAGTCCGCGCGACGATCCACTACACCTCCGGTACGCGGATCCCCCACGGCGCCCGCGTCGAGTTCATGAACCGGGCGGGTGATCGGATCCGGCTCGACGTCGAATCGAAGTTGTTCGCGCCCATCGCCTTCGGCTCCGGTTATGGCGGTGACTCCACCTGGGCGCACGGCACCTGGAAGGACGGCGCCTTCTCTGAACGGGTCGACTTCGACCTGACCGACCCGGCCGTGATGGCGCGCGCCCCGTTCAGCCTCATCGACCATGTCGCACACGCGGTGTGCACCGAGCCCGACGGCACTGCCCGCCGGGGTGCGGGGCTGTTCGAGCACGCCGTGATCGGCCCGCACCACCCGTCGGGCTTCTCCGACTGGACCGACGTCGCGAAGTAGGAAGCAGATGAAAGTCATGACGGCCCTCTACGGGCCCACCGACGCGGTCGAACGGGCGGCGCTGCTGCGCGAGGCGGGGGCCTCCGGCGTGTTCACATTCGAGGGCCCCTTCGACGTCTTCACCCCGCTGGTGCTGGCATCGACGGTGAAGGGCCTCGACCTGATGTCCAACGTCGCGATCGCGTTCCCGCGCAACCCGATTCAACTCGCCCATCAGGCCAACGACCTGCAACTGCTCGCCGAAGGGAGCTTCATCCTCGGTCTGGGCACCCAGGTGCGCGCCCAGGTCGAGAAACGATACGGCACCGCGTTCGACAAACCCGTCGCCCGGATGAAGGAGCTCGTAGGTGCGCTGCGGGCCATCTTCGCCGCGTGGAACGACGGCGAACGGCTCGATTTCCGCGGAGAGTTCTTCCGCCACACCCTGATGACCCCGACCTTCAATCCGGGTCCGAACCCGTTCGGTCCTCCGCCGATCTACCTCGGTGCGCTCGGCCCGCGCCTCACCCGGGCCACCGCGGAGGTCGCCGACGGCCTGCTGGTCATGCCGTTCGGATCGAAGCGGTTCCTGCACGAGGCGACCATGCCCGCGGTGCGCGAGGGTCTCAGTGCCGCAGGGCGCGGCGAGGACGATTTCGCGGTGATCCCCGAGATCATCGTGTCGGTGGGCGAGGACCACACGTCGACACGCATGTTGCTGGCCTTCTACGGCTCCACTCCCGCCTACCGTCCGGTGCTCGACGCCCACGGCTGGGGCGATCTGCAGCCGGAACTGAATGCGATGTCCAAGCAGGGTCGCTGGCGGGAGATGGCCACCCTGATCGACGACGAGGTCCTGCACACGATCGCCGCGTGCGGCACCCCGGCCGAGATCGCCGACCACATCCGCGACCGTGTCGACGGGGTGTCCGACCGCATCTGCCTGTACCAGCCAGGTCCGATCCCGATCGATGCCCTGGCCGAGATCGTGGATGCACTGAGCTGACGACATGACCCCCACCGCAATCGAATTCGACGACGTCACCGACGACCGCTTCGGCGGGAAGGCCGCCGGTCTGGCCACCCTCCGCCGCCTGGGCCTCGATGTGCCCGTCGGCTTCGTCATCGCCGACGCGTCCGCAGACGGCGCCCTGGACGACGCCGTCGACAGATTCCGCCGGATGGCCGCCGCCGGCACCACGCCTGTCGCCGTCCGGTCCTCGGCCGTCGGCGAGGACGGAGCCGACCACTCCTTCGCCGGCCAGTACGACACCGTGCTCGGCGTCGACTCCGTCGAGAGTTTCACCGCGGCGGTGCGCACCTGCGCCGAATCGGTGACGTCCCAACGCGCCTCGTCCTACAGCGGGCACGTCACCGCGACCATGCACGTCGTCGTCCAGCAGATGGTCGACGCGCGTGCAGCCGGTGTTGTCTTCACCGCCGACCCCGCAACCGCGCGCCGCGATCTCATGGTCATCGATGCCGTCGCCGGTCTCGGCGAAGCGCTGGTGGACGGCTCCGCGTCCCCGGACCACGTCGTGCTCAACGCCGACGGCAGCACCGCGGTACACGAGGTCGGTCCCGTCCCGGTCCTCACACCTGAGGACATCGCGGCCATCCGGTCCGGTGCGCTACGCGCCGAACGCCATTGGGGTAGGCCCCTGGACCTGGAATGGGCGATCGACCGATCCGGCACGCTCTGGTGGTTGCAGGCGCGGCCCATCACCACCCTGCCCGGCGATCTCAACGACATGGACTCCCCCGTCGCCGGCGACAACCACGTGTACACCCGCTGCAACATCGGCGAGATGATGCCCGGCGCGTTCTGCCCTCTGACGGCCTCGGTGTCGGGATACGCCATCGACTATGCGATGCAGATGACCCAGGTGGTGGCCCGAGCCCAGCCACGCTACGAGAAACCCTGGCTGCAGGTCGGTTACTTCTACGGACACATGTTCCTGAACCTGACCGAAGGGACGGCGCTGAGTTCAGGCATCCTCGGCAACTCCCGGGAGCAGTTCTCCATGTCGATCTGTGGGCGGGTGGTCGACGAACTGGAGGCCGCGCCGCCACAACCGTTCCGGCGCAAGCTCGTCAACACCATTCGGCTCACCTCGCATGCGCTCTCCGCGGGTCCGGCCATCCGTCGACTGGGCGACCAGATCGCCGGGTTCGCCGTTCCGGCGAGCCAGGATCCGCGCGCTGTCCTGCGGCAGCTGGAATCAGGTGTCGAGCTCTACTGCGACGTGACGCTGACCCACGTGCGGTCGTCCTCCCGCGCGGCGGTGGCGGCCAATGTCCTGGAGAGCACGCTGGTCCGCCAGGCCGTCAAGAACGGCCGCACCGCCGAAGAGGGCCAGGCCGAGGCGATGCGGCTGATGGCCGGGGCCAGCGACGTCGAAAGTGCCGAGATGGTGGGTGAACTGAGCTCGGTGGCCCATACCGTCGCCGCCGACGCCGAGGCGGCGCAGCGGTTCCTGGCCGCTGACCCGAAAACCGCGGTCGACGAGCTGCGGGCGGCGGATAATGCCGGCGGAGTCGCGTTGCGCCGCTTCCTGACTCAGCACGGTCACCGCGGCTACCGGGAGCTGTGCATGCGGGATCCGTCGTGGGCCGACGACCCTGCGGGCCTCGGAACGATGATGCAGGTGATGGTCGGCGCGGCACTCGATCCGGTCGACCGGGGTCCGGATCAGCGCCGACCCGACGTCTCGGCATCACCTGCGATCAGATACCTCGCGCGGCTCGCCCAGGGCGGCGCCCGCGGGCGCGAGGAGACCAAGTCGAAAATGGCGCTGATGGCCCATTCCCTCAAACGTGGCTATCGGCACCTCGGAGAGGTGCTGGCGCGGTCAGGTCGACTTCCCGACGCCGACCTCGTGTTCTTCTTCGATCGCGACGAGCTCCCCAGGGTCGTCGGAGACGACGACATCTCCGACCTGGTGCACCGAGCCGTCCGGCGTCGCGAGGCGCTGCCCTTTCAGGATTCACTGGAGTTCGACGACGTCTCGGTGGGACGGCCGCGGCCGATCGTGGCGGCAGCGCCCGGTACTTTCACCGACGAGCACATCGTCGGCCGTCCGGCCAGCCGCGGGATCGTCGAAGGCACGGTGCGCGTAGCGAAGTCGATCCAGGATGCGCGAGAAGTGCAGCGCGGCGAGATCCTGGTCGCGCCGGTCACCGACGTCGGCTGGACGCCGTATTTCACGGTGATCGGCGCGCTGGTGACCGACATCGGCAGTTCGGTGTCCCACGGTGCGGTCATCGCCCGCGAGTACGGGCTACCCTGCGTCGTCAACACCCTGGTGGGAACCCAGGCGCTCACTACAGGTGACCGCGTGCGGGTCGACGGTGACCGAGGTGTGGTCACCAGGCTCGGCCGGTCCTGAGCTCCGGGGCGGTCTACCGCGCCGCAGGACTGTCGTCAGGTGTGAACGTCGTGGCCCGCACCAGCGGTCCGATGACGGCGTCGAAGGCTCTCGGCAGAAGGTGGTAGGCCGCGATCGCCGGCAGATTGAACCACCCGATCTGACGTTCGGTGGACTTCTTTCGATCCGAGGCCCGCACAATAACTTTCGCGATCGTGGCCGCCGTGTCCGCCGTCGGCGGCACCCGGGGCGTCTGCCCCAGGTAGTTCTCCGCCGTGCCGTACACCGGCGTGTCCACCGGGCCCGGATAGACACCGTGCACCCGCACGCCCGGCAGGTTCCGATTCTCCTGACGCAGCGAGCGAACCAGGCCGCAGAGCGCGAATTTGCTTGCCACATAGGCTGACTGGTAGGGAACGGCGACGGCGCCGAGCAGGGAACCGACAAGGATCAGATGCCCGGTGCCGCGCTGCTGATAGTGGGTCAGCGCGCCACGTGCCACGTTCGCCGAACCGAGGAGGTTCGTGCGGATGATCGCCTCGAAGACGTCTGCCGGGACGTCTTCGAACCGGCCGAAGGCGGTGATCGCCGCGGACTGCACGGTCACGTCCACCCGCCCGAACGTCGTGACCGCGACGTCGAACAACTTCTGGACGTCGTCGCATTCGGCGATGTCGGTGGCTTGGACCAGGACATCGGCCGCGCCGGCGCCCGAACATTCCTCCGCCACCTCGCGCAGCGAGTCCTCCGACCGCGACGCAAGCACCAGGCGGGCGCGACGTCGTGCGTACTGCAGTGCCACTTCCCGCCCTATGCCGCTCGATGCGCCCGTGATCACCACGACCTGGCCGGTGTCGCCTGCCCTCTGCGTCGTCATGTGGGGCCCCTTCCTTCGGTGCGGCGGCGCTCCGCGATACCGAGTGCGCCGAGAACTGTGGTGGCCACCGCAGCCGGGCGGCCGCCGCGCACGCTGGCCAGGACGGCCGCGGCCACGGCCGGCGGTGCGGCGAGCGCCACGGGGTCGCGGCGCCGCTGGCGCACCCGCGCCAGCGCCGCCGGGATGCCCGACAAAAGGTTCATGGCGATGAGCGCCGCGTGCAGGGGCCCGGGCCGGCCGGGGTTCGCCGCGCGGGCGATGGCGGTGGCACACCAGAGCAGGAGGGTCGCGTCATGCAGTCTTTGCACGGAGCGCGGCGCCGCCGCCTCCTGCCCGTTCTGCCCCATCGCCGCGCTGCCGCCCACGGCGCCGTCGGCGAGCCCGTCGATCAGTTCGCGGGCCGCGTGGGTGGACGGCCAGGTCGGGCTCCAGCCCAGTTCCCGGCGCGCCTTGGCGGTGTCCATCAGGGGTGAGCGCGTCGCCACGTCGTACCAGCCCGGCGTCACCGCGACGACACCCAGACGGTGCAGTGCGACGACCGCGCGCCTCATCATCGTGGGGTCCACGGCCACGGGACGTGCCCCGACCAGGCCGGCCAACCGGTTGCGATCCATGACGTCGGACGCGATGTTGAACGAGCCCTGTGCGCGGCGTTGCATCAACAGCACCACGGCGTCACCGACGTCGTCGGCGTGGACGAACTGCAGCGACAGATCGTTCGGCAGCGGAAGGACCGGCAGCGCACGGCGCTGCAGGAGTTTCAGGGCGGCTCTCGGGACGAACGGCCCGAGGTACAGCGACCGGATCTCCGCCGCCGCGTCACGCTGCACCACGACGGTCGGCCGGAATCTGCCCACGACCATGCCCGGCCGGGCCGCCTCGACGTCGTCGAGCATCGACTCGACCGCGACCTTGTGCCTGCTGTAGGTGGACGACTCCTGACCCGTGGTCGGCCAGTCCTCGGTCACCGGCCTGCCCGGACCCGGTGCGTAGATGCCGAGACTCGACGCGTAGACCAGGTGCTGCACGCCGGCGTCCGCCATGGCGTCCAAAAGCGCCCGGGTGCCAAGCACATTGGCCCGGTAGAGATAGTCCTCGTCGTCCACGGGCAGGATTGCCAGTGCCAGGTGGATGACGACGTCGGCGTCGCGCAGCGCCGGACCCAACTGTGCCGCGGCATCGGCAGACGAGAGGTCCACCGAGTGCCAGCGGACACCTTCGTAGATGCCGGTTCTCTCGGGCGGTCTCCGGCACACCCCGACCACCTCGGCGTCGGGTTCGTGTCGCGCCAGGGCCCTGAGCACCCCGGCGCCGACATTGCCCGACGCACCGGTGACGACGATCCGGCGGCGCTGTTCAGACATGACTCGACCGGTATCGGGCCGGGGCGTCGCCGACGGCTCGCAGTGTCATGGGCTCCTCCGAATCGGGGCGGGTGCACGAAGAGTTCGGAGAACGGATACACGGCCGGAGCCGTCCGAAACCCCCTGGCCCGCGGCGAAATTCTGACGATTCGACGGCCCGACGTCACCAACGCCGCTGTTTGCCCGCTGGTCCGCCGGGTACCTGCGGCGAAACCACTCAGTTCAGGAGAAGACATGGCTCGCGCAACCCTCGTACACCAGATGCACGACCTCGGCCTGGCGGCCTGGTTCGGAGGAACCCTCGCCAACGCCGTCACGCTCAACCCGGCCGCATCGTCTGCGGGCGGAGCACAGAACGTCGGTGCGGTCGCGAACGCCGGATGGGACCGTTGGACGCCGGTCAACGCCGCGGCGATCGGCGTGCATCTCGTCGGCGCCGCCGGGCTCGTCAAACACGACCTCGGCCGCATGAAGGCGCAGAGCGGCGTACCGACGATGGCCCTGGTGAAGACCGGCCTCACCCTGGTGGCTCTCGGGGTCACCGGATACAGCCGGATGCTCGGCAGCAAGGTCTCCCAGCACCATGCCGTGCCCGCGGAGGACGGCACGACGCCCGCGGCATCGACCCCGCCGGACGTCGCGGCGGCACAGAAGCAGCTCAAGGCGCTGCAGTGGATCGTTCCGGCGACCACCGGCGCTCTGGTCGCCATCGGCGCCTACGCCAGTGAGCAGTACCGGCCTGAGGAGGTCGCGCGCGGTGCGCTGCAGCGCATCCTGGGCTGAACCAGCCTCGGAAATGCCTGTTCACTTGCAGTACAGTGAGGCCGTGGTGACGAAAACCGGACCGGGGCAGCCGGCTGCTCGCTCGACGAACACGTGCGGCGCCGTCCGCGCCGGGCGATTTCTTGCTCCGGTGCTCGTGGCGTCGGCGGCCCTGGCGGCATTCGCGCCCACCGCCGCAGCTGACGAAGCCGCCTATCTCGGTTCGCTTCAGGAGCAGTTACGGTTCCTCAGCGCCGACGAGCTCCTGAGCCTGGGCTATGACGCGTGCTCGATCATCGGCCAGGGACAGCCGGGCTCCGTCGCGGCCGATATGCTGGCCGACAAGCGCGGGGTGGGTGTCAACACCGCCGCCACGATCGTGCTGACGGCCACCGTGAACCTGGACTGCTGAGCGGTCTGCGAACGAGCATTCACTTCGTCGGCACGGCGCCGCGCGCCACGCCGATGGGTGTCGGCCGCCCGTACAGATTGCCCTGCGCGAAGCGGCAACCGGCGGCCTGAACCATGGTCGCCTGGGCGTCCGTCTCGATTCCTTCGGCGACGACCGTCAACCCCAGGTCGTCGCACAGGTTCATCACCGACCGGTAGAGCGCCCTCTCACGCTCCGGTTGGGCTCCACCCACCAGGCTGCGGTCGAGCTTGACGATCTGTATCGGCAGCGAGTGCAGGTAGGTCAGCGAGTTGTGGCCCGAGCCGAAATCGTCGAGGGCGAACCGCACTCCGAGTGCGCTGAGCCCGCCGATGTGGGTGGCGGCGTCGTCCAGATCGACGATCGGCACGGTTTCGGTGATCTCAAGGACGAGCCGTGTCGGTTCGATCCCGTAACGTTGCAGGGTCTCGCGCACCGTCTCGTCGAAGCCCGTGTTCCCGAGCCTTGCGGCACCGACGTTGACGTGGATGTCGATGCTGCCGTCGACCGAGGCGACTTCGCGGCAGGCCGTGTCGAGGACGAGCGCGTCCAGCGTCGCGCCCAGTCCGGCAGCTTCGGCAGCGTTGACGAACGTCTCCGGTGATACCTGCATCCCGTTGGGCGCCGTCCACCGCGACAGTGCTTCGAACGCCACCGGTCGACCGTCAGCGAGTCCGACGACGCACTGGTAGAGCAGTCGAAACCCGTCGGGTGCAGCACCTTTGGCGGCGCGCAGCGCAGCTGGAAAGTCCACGCGGGCGCCGGTCGACGGTCGATAGACCACCGTCGTGTCCTTGCCCTGCTGCTTTCCGGCGAACATCGAGATGTCCGCCTGCCGCAACAGATCGTCGGCGGTCTGCAGAAGCCCGGGCGCACCCGGCCCGACGACGCCGATGCTGGCGCGCACCCGCACCGAGGACCCGTGGACTGCGAACGGCCCGCGCAGGGCGACGCGCAGACGATCGGCGACGGCCGCGAGCTGGTCGCCCTCGCGGGTCAGCACCGCGAACTCGTCTCCGCCGATGCGTGCCAGCGTGTCCCCTTCTGCGAGGCACGTTTTCAACCGGCCCCCGACGGCGCGCAGCACTTCGTCTCCGGCTGCATGGCCGTAGCGGTCGTTGACGTCCTTGAAGTCGTCCAGATCGATCAGGATCAGCACGGCCTCCCCCGCCTGCGTGGCTTCTTCGAGCAACTGGGAGAACAGGATCCGATTGGGCAACCCGGTCAGCGTGTCGTGGCGCAGCGCCCAGTACAGGCGCTGGGTGAGCTGCGACTGCGCGCGCATGGCCACCACCTGCCGCAGGGCGACGAGCGCTACCAGAACGACAGCCGCGCAGACGGCGACCAGGCTGAGCGGACGGCCGGTGAACACATGGAACGCGAACAGCACCGCCAGCCCGAGGAATCCGACATAGGGCAGGACCAGCTGTACCCAGTCGGTGCGTCCGTCGTGGCGGTCCCGGTGCGCCTGCCGCGGGGTTTCCGACGTATCCAGCATCGCGTTGGCGATCATCAGCAGACCCACGATGAATCCGACGTTGGCCCACGCGACACCGGCCTCTGCACCGATGAACCGGAGATAGACGGCGACCCGGTACGACGCGGCCATGGCCACGACACCGCCGGCGAACAACAGATAGTTGTAGCGGAACGGCCTGTCCATGTCGTAGACGATCGCGATCACCACGGCGGTGCCCACGACGGCCAGCTCGCCGGTGAACAAGACCAGGGTGACGACCGCACCGGCATGGCTCAGAGACGAGGCCGTCAGCTGATGGACGAAATCGCCCATGGCCGCAAGGATCAGGAACGACAAGCCGGCGACCAATCCGTCCAGCACATTCGTCAGGGCAGGTTGCCGCCACCGCCGGCTGGCCGCCGAACCGCTGCAACGCCACAGCAGGACAAGGGCCACCAGCGTCAGCGTCGGGCACAACACGAAGGCCAGGGTCGCCACGACGTCGGCCCACCGGTTGTCACCGCCGAGAGTGTTCGTCAGCCGCAGGACTTCGGCGATCAGATAGGACGCCAACGACGCGACGTAGGCCAGGCGCCACCAACGGGACAGTCCGTCCACCCGGCCCGCAGCGATCAGGCCGCCGACGAGCGTGCCGACCGCAGTGCCCACCCGCAGGATCGTCTCGCCTTGCGCGGCCGCGCTGTGACCCCACGGGGCCAACGCGTTCATGATCGCCCACAGGATCACCAGACTCGACAGGACGAGACGCGATCGACGACGACTCATCGGCACCGGCCCCCTCCCAGCGACGGCCATCGATGGCATCTGCGATCCGCGTCGAACCGCCAGGATTTTTGCAGATCCGCCTCACCTGCACGGGCATTATTGTCTTTTACGTCAATCCCACGCGCGGTTGACTCCCGTTGACATGCAAGCAGTGACTTGCCTAATGTTGTCCGCGTGGGCGACGTGTTCAAGGCATTGGCCGATCCCACGCGCCGCACGATTCTCGACGAGCTGGTGGAGCGTGACGGACAGACCTTGTTCGAGATCTGTGGCCGGCTGACGACCAGACACGGCATCAGCTCGTCGCGCCAGGCGACGTCGCAGCATCTCGACGTACTGGAGGCCGCAGGCCTGATCGAGACCCGCCGCGAGGGCCGCTACAAGTTCCACCACGTCAACACCGCCCCCCTGGCGCAGATCGCCGAGCGGTGGTTGACGAGCACCGAAGGAGAAAGGGAAGCGCCATGAGAATCAGCTACGCGAGCATGTTGGTCGACGACCAGGACAGAGCACTGCGGTTCTACACCGAGGTGCTCGGGTTCGCCGTGAAGCACGACGTGCCGATGGGCGAGGCCCGCTGGATCACCGTCGTCTCCCCCGAGGACCCCGACGGCACCGAGCTCACCCTGGAACCCGACGAGCATCAGGCGGTGAAGCCGTTCAAGGACGCGCTGGTGGCCGACGGTATCCCCTACACCGCGTTCGTCGTCGACGATGTCGCGGCCGAATACGAGCGCCTCCGCGGCCTGGGTGTTCAGTTCACCCAGCCACCCACCGAGATGGGGCCTGTCACCACCGCGGTGCTCGATGACACGTGCGGGAACCTCGTTCAGATCCAGAGCACCGCAGATCGGCGGTGACAACCGGTCAGCCCGGGTCGCGGTCGGGCTGGTTCCGATTCCATTCGATCCAACCGATCCCGGTGCGCCCGTCGGCGGTGGTGACACTTCCCCAGGCCCGCGGGAACTGGCTCACCCGCCCGTCCGCTGACGTGAGTCCGACCGGGGCGTGGCCCTGCACGTCGATGGCCGCCGTGACACCCGCCGGGAGGTAGTCGAGTTCGGCGGAGACCGGCAATCCGTTGTCGCCGAACAGTGTTCGCGCCCGCACGGTGGACAGTTCCACCAGCGCTTCCCCGTCGCGTTGGACGTAGCCGGCCGAGAGCGGCGGCGCGCCGGGGATGAGGATCTCGACTCCGTGGACGTGGGTGCCGTCGTCGAGGTGCAGGGCACTCCACACCCAGTCCATGCTCCACCAGTCTCGCGCCGCCCAGGAGTGGTCCCGCTGACCGGGCACGTCCTGCAGTTCCCAGGTGCGGCCCTGGGCAGTGACGGATCCCGTGACCGTGCAGGGGATTTCGTACCGGGGCGACACCCGGTACTGGTAAGGCTGCCCGGCGGTGGTCCACGTGAGGTCCATGACGAGGTCGGCGGGCCGCCCCTTCTCCCCACGCAGCAGCGCACCGGGATCGTCGTACTCCTGGGCGTGCGCCTGCACAGCGACCCGGTAGGTCTTCAGTGCAGCGGTCGCCTCCTGCACCAGCTGGATCCCGTCCCCCTGTGCGCGGGTGTGGTCATCCGGGAGCGGCGCGGCGACGTCGACCGCAGCCAGGGTCGGCATACCGGGGCCGCACAGCAGCACATTGATCCAGGCGTGACCCTGATTCGGGATGAGCCCCAGCCGGATCCAGCCGCCGACGCCCTGCCCGGCGTCGGCGAAGTCGAAGTACCAGCTCTCACTCCACAGCGGCTCGTCGGTCGCTGCATGCCGGCCCTCGTCCTCGTCGCCGGGCTGCAGGGGCTCCGGTGTCGTCGGCGCCGGGAGGATGGAAAGCGCATCGGTGTCGAGAACGTGCTGGCAGTGCCGGGCGATCATGGCCATGAACATCTCGTCGCCGCGGTCGGTGCGCTCGACGAGCATCGGGGACACGATCGCCATGAGCACACCGAAAAAGCTCTGATGACGAACGCCTTCGCGCACGTCCTCGACGGTGACACCCGACTCGGGCCCGAGCGCTTCGTGATAGGCCCCGAGCAGTTCTGCGTAGTGCGTTTGACGCTGCTCGGTGGGGAGCGACCCACCTAGGAAGTACGCGACATCGGTGAAGGCCGGGCCCCAGGTGACGGTCTGCCAGTCCACCACCGTGAGTGGGCGGTCCGCGCCGTCCTGGCCGAACAGCATGTTGTCGAGGCGGAAATCGCCGTGGATCAGCCCACGGACTCCGCCGCTGTCCGCCTCGGCGGCGAGGTACGCGTCGAACGACTCGACCAGTCGCTCGCAGACATGACGGTGCTGTGGTGCGATGCGGTCCTGATAGCGGTCGATGTAGCCGGCGTACAGCGCGGTGATCAACCCCTGGTTGACCGGCGACTCCCGGTTGATCCAGTCCACACCCTCCATCGCCGGGTCGCCGAGCAGCGGCCCGTGCACGAGGCCGAGCTGAGTCAGTGCCAGCCGCGCCTGTTCCACTGTGGCGCCGCGGATCTCGTCGCCGACGGTCGCGGGGGCAGCATCCCCGAGCAGCAGGTCGAACGCGCCGCTCTCCGGGTCGTACGCGGCGTGGTGGCAGGGTGCGACCGGTCCGCCGAGACCCGGCGCGATGTCGGTGTAGAAGCCGACCTCCCGTTGGTAGAGGCCCATCGCCAACCCGGTCTGCCGACTGCTCGGGTCGGCCGCCGCGACCTTCAGTACCACCGAGGGCGGTCCTGCGCCGTCGAGGTAGTTCAGCGTGACGCGGTAGCACTCACTCATCTGTCCGGTGCCGATCCGGTCGACCGTGAAGTCCCCGACGGTCCCCTCTCCGATCGCCGACGTCAGCCACTCGGCAGTCAGATCAGCGGGCTTCTCCATCAGCTGTGGACGCGTCGACGGGCACACCCGGCCAACGTATAGCACCGCAGTGCCGCCGACGCGCACATCGAGGAAATTTCTTGACGGCCGTCAACTAACCGCGATTCGCGCTGTGTGTACCCGGCGCCGACTGCGGGTAGCCTGCGACTCGGCGTCGACGGAGGGGCAGATGAAAGTACTGATCACAGGTGGCACAGGGTTCGTCGGGGCGTGGACGGCCAAGGCGGTCCAGGACGCCGGACACCACGTTCGCTTTCTCGTCCGCAATCCCGACCGCTTGAATACCAGCGCCGCGCAGATCGACGCCGACATCACCGACCATGTGGTCGGCGACATCGCCGACGGCGAGGCCACAGCGGCTGCCCTCGACGGCTGCGACGCCGTGATCCATTGTGCGGCAATGGTGTCGACCGACCCCAGTCGCGCCGACGAGATGCTGCACACCAACCTCGAAGGGGCCCGCAACATCCTGGGGGGCGCCGTCAAAGCAGGCATCGACCCGATCGTCCACGTGTCCAGCTTCACGGCGTTGTTCCGGCCGGACCTCGACGTGCTGCACGCCGACCTTCCCGTGGTGGGCGGCAGCGACGGGTACGGCCGATCGAAGGCTGCCGTCGAGGCCTACGCCCGCGGGTTGCAGGACGCTGGCGCCCCGGTCAACATCACCTACCCCGGAATGGTGCTGGGCCCACCGGCCGGCGACCAGTTCGGCGAGGCGGCCGAAGGCGTCGAGGCATCGGTGAAGATGTTCGCGGTTCCCGGGCGCAGCGCCGCGTGGATCGTCATCGACGTCCGCGATCTGGCCGCGCTGCATGTCGCCCTGCTCGAGCCGGGCCGCGGCCCGCGCCGGTACATGGCCGGCGGCCGGCGGGTTCCGGTGTCCGACCTGGCATCGATGATCGGCACCGCGGCCGGCAGGTCACTGGCGGTGATCCCGGTCCCCGATGTGGCCCTGCGCAGTGCGGGACGTCTGTTCGACGTGGTGGGCCCGTACCTGCCGTTCGAGACGCCGATCAATTCGGCTGCGATGCAGTACTACACGCAGATGCCCGCGTCCGACGACGGGCCGAGCGAGCGCGACTTCGGGCTGATCCAGCGCGATCCCGCCGAGACCATCACCGACACCCTCGAAGGCCTGCGGGACGTCGGCAGGCTCTAGTCATTCTCCGGCGTGGCGAGCACGCCACGCAGGACCAGATCGGCCATGCGCTCTGCGGCGGACTCGATGTCCGTCACCTTCCGCACGCACACCGCGTACCACGCGGCGCCGGCGACCACGTCCATCACCGAATCCGCGTCGACGGAGGGACGGACCTCACCGGAGTCGACTCCGTGAGCCAATTGCTCGGCGAGCTGGCGCCGCGCGGCGGCCTCCAGACGGTCGTTGATCAGCCTGCGCATCGCAGGTTCGAGACGCAGATCGTGGAGTAGACCCGGAACTGCTTCGCGGACAACGGGATCGGCGTACATCATGAGCGCTCCCCGGCACAGCCTGGCGACCTCGGCGGCGATGTCGTCTTCGCACGGGGCCGGACCCAGATCCGGGAACGCCGCCTCATGGATGAGGTGGGCCTTGGACCGCCACCGCCGGTAGATCGCCGGGCGACTGACTTTGGCCGTCGCCGCGATCAGATCGATGGACGTCGCCGAGTAACCACGGGTCACCAGGAGCGTGCGCGTGGCTTCGAGGACTGCGTCGTTGATCGCAGGGTCGCGGCGGGAACCGTGGTGCCGGCGCCCGGCATTCCGAAGCGACGGCGAATCGGTGTCGCGGAGCGGCGATGTGCGGGATCTGTGCTCCATTGCCGTTCCCTTCTGCCCCGGAGGTCGTTACAGTGTGGCATACCAATTGTCGTTACAGCCGGTAACTACTGCGGCGGACGGGGTGGGCTCGATGACAGAAGACACCAGGCAGCTGGCAGCGGTCGGGGAAGACGGGCTCCATCTCTACACCTGCCCCCTGTGTGAAGCCATGTGCGGTCTGGAGATTCAGGTCCGAGACGGTCACGTCGCCGGCATCCGCCCGAACAGGGACGACACGTGGAGCCGCGGTCACATCTGCCCGAAGGGCGCCTCTCTGGGCTCACTGCACGAGGACCCCGATCGCATCCGCCGGCCGATGATCAAGGTCGACGGGCAATGGTATGAGGTGGACTGGGACACCGCGTTTCGCCGGTGCACCGAGCTGCTCGCCCCCGTCATCGACACATACGGTATCGGCGCGGTGACCGCGTACACCGGAAACCCGCTCGCACACTCGTTTTCGCTGGCCCGATACGCCGGAATCCTCCTCGGTCTGTCCGGTATGCCGATCACCTATTCGCCCGGCACCGTCGACCAGTGGCCGAAGAACCTCTCATCCCATCTGATGTACGGCGGCTGGTGGACGTTCCCGGTGCCCGACATCGAACGCACCGATCTGCTCGTCGTGATGGGTGCCAACCCGGCAGCGTCGCAGGGATCGCTCCTGGCCGCGCCGAACATCATGGGTCTCCTCGGGGCCATCCGCGCACGCGGGCGGGTGATCGTCATCGATCCGGTGCGGACCGCCACCGCAGAGCGCGCCGACGAGTGGCTACCGATCACCCCCGGCTCGGATGCTGCACTGCTGCTGGCCATCTCGCACACCCTGTTCGCTGAAGACCTCGTCGACGTCGGCACACTGGCACCGCACCTCGACGGCCTGGACACGGTGCGCGATGTCGTCGCCGACTGGCCACCGGAGCGCGTCGCCGACGCGACCGGCATCTGCGCCGAACGCATCAGGGCACTGGCCAGGGAACTGGCAGGAACTCCCCGCGCCGTCGTCTACGGCCGGATAGGTACGTGCAACCAGGAGTTCGGCAGCCTGGCGAGTTGGCTGGTCGACGTGGTCAACATCCTGACAGGTCATTTCGACGTGCCGGGCGGTGCGATGTTCCCGACGCCGGCCGCGTGGACGATCACGGCGCAGCCGATCCCCGGACTGGAGGACGGCGCACCGGATTTCGGCCGTTACCGGACCCGCGTCCGCGGCGCCAAGGAGGTGCTCGGCCAGGTCCCGGTTTCCTGCCTGGCCGAGGAGATCGCCACCCCGGGCGAGGGCCAGATCAAGGCGCTGATCACCGTCGCCGGCAATCCTGTGCTGTCCACGCCCGGCGGTCACCGGCTCGACGAGGCGCTGCCCGGTCTGGAAGCGATGATCTCGGTCGACCTGTGGCTCAACGAGACCACGCGGCACGCCGATGTCATCCTGCCGGGATGCTCACCGCTGGAACAGCCGCACCATGACGATCTGATCCTGAACTTCGCGATCAACAGCATCGCGAACTATTCGCCGCCGGTGTTCGCCAAGCCGGATCCGGCGGCGCCCGACGAATGGGAGATCCTGATCCGGCTCACCGGATTGTGTACCGGCACACCGGCCGAGGAGGTCGATATCGCGGCCATCGACGATGGATTCTTCGACTACATGTGCTTCACCCAGGGCCTCGACGGAGCCGAGATCCGCGCCCACTACGACCATGGCGGGCCCGAGCGGACCCTGGACCTGACGCTTCGGACCGGCCCGTTCGGCGACCGCTACGGAGACAACCCCGACGGGTTGACCCTGACGAAGCTGAAGTCGATGCCGAACGGGATCAACTACGGCCCCATGGTGTCGCGGGTCCCCGAGGTCCTCGGGACCGCCGACGGCAAGATCCGGCTGGCGCCGCGCTATCTTCTCGACGATCTGCCGCGGCTCGCGAGCCGGCTCACCCGCGCACCCGAAGAGTTGGTGTTGGTAAGTCGTCGCCACCTGCGTTCCAACAACTCCTGGTTGCACAACGTCGGACCGTTGATGAAAGGCCGGGATCGGTGCACGCTGCTGATTCACCGCGACGACGCGCGGCGCCGCGGTCTCACCGACGGGGACATGGCCGCGGTCAGGTCGTCCGGCGGGTGCATCGAGGTGCCCGTGGAGGTCACCGAGGCCATCAAGCCGGGCGTCGTGTCGATGCCGCACGGGTGGGGCCACGGCAAGGAGGGCACCCGCCTCGCCGTGGCGAACGAGGCGCCGGGGGTGAACACCAACGTCCTGTCCCCCCCGGATTTTCTCGACGAACCGTCGGGTAACGGCGCACTCAACGGAATCCCCGTTCAGGTCACATCGGTGTGACGAGACGCAGTCGCAACGCCGCCGCGGTGGCCGGCCCGACGATACCGTCAACGGTCAATCCAGGTGTCCGGCGCTGGAATTCGCGGACTGCGGCCTCGGTCAGCGGGCCGAACACACCGTCGATGTCCAATTCTCCCGCGTACGCGGCATAGGCGAACTTGAGGCGCCGTTGCAGTTCGGCGACCTGTGGGCCGGTGGATCCCCGGGACAGCAGGACGTCGGCGTACTCCCCCACCGGAACCGGCGGGCGGGGGGTCGGACCGCTTGGGACAGCACCGATTCGCGCCGCGATGTCAAGGCGCAGCCGGTCCATGTCGATCGCACCGGGGTCCCATTTGCCCTGCGCGCGTCCCGCGTATTCCTTGTGACCTATGGTGCGGCTCGCCGGTATACCGAGCCGGCGGCTGATCGCCGCGCAGCTGTCGACCATGGCGAAGTACTGCGCGTCGGGCCAATGGCGGCGATGCGGCGCAGTCGGTGATGTCCCGGAGTTGGCGCACTCGATGCCGATGGTGTGCCAGTTGCCCATGTTCGTGGGCAGCCACGGATACATGCCGACCCCGGCGTGCCACGCGACGCCCGCCGCGACGACGGTCACCGTGCCGTCCCGTGCGATGTGCAGTTGAGACAGCGGGCCGGGCAGGTCGGGGCGGCCGTGGGCGATCGATGCTGCGGTCGCGTTGTCCGAGCCGGTGTGGTGCACCATCACGCCGCGGATGTCCTTGAAATCGCCGTGCCCCCGCTGCCGCCAGCCGGGGAACTCGACGACCTCGACGCCTTCTGCGCGCAGGACGTCGGCCAGCCAGACCGCTTCAGAGCGCTGCGCCATACCGTGTCACCTCCTGCAGTTGGACGCCTCATCGAAGCACGCACGACCCCGGCCGTGATCCGTGCCCGTCCTGGTGTTTGCCGGACGCCACGCGGGGTAGCCGCGTCGGGTGACGACAGAACCGCCCGAGATCAACGACACACCCATCGTCCGGCGCGAGACGTCTGCATCACGGCAGCGTGTCTGGGACGTGATCGCCGACGGCTGGACCTACTCGCAGTGGGTCGTCGGCAACAGCAGAATGCGCGCCGTCGACCCGAACTGGCCGCAGCCCGGGAGCACCATCCACCACTCCATCGGTGTGTGGCCCGCGGTGATCAACGACAACACCGTCGTCGAATCCTCGGTTCCGGAGCGCGAACTGGTGCTGGTCGCCAACGGCCGGCCTTTCGGCAAGGCCCGAATCACGCTACGACTGCAGGATCTCGACAACGGCGGGTGCGTCATCGAGATGTCCGAGGTGCCGGTGTCCGCGCCGATGAAGTGGCTGCCCCACTCGCTGTCCCTGGCCGCGGTCTTCCCCCGCAATCGCGAGACCACCTGGCGGCTGGCCGCCATGGCCGAGCGCCGCACCTCGAATGACGTCTGACACCCCCGGCACCGTAAACGGGGCCGGCAGCGAAACAGCCGACGCCGTCGTGATCGGCGGGGGCCACAACGGACTCGTCGCCGCAGCCCTGCTCGCCGACGCGGGCTGGGACGTCGTGGTGCTGGAGGCGCAGAACGAGCCCGGGGGCGCCGTGCGCAGCGCCGAACTGGTCCCGGGGTTCGTCAGCGACCTCTACAGCGCGTTCTACCCGCTCTCGGCGGCCTCGCCCGCGCTGGCGTCCCTGTCCCTGGAGGACCACGGGCTGCGGTGGACCCATGCGCCCGCCGTCGTCGGCCACGCCTCATCCGCCGAGGACGACGACGCACCCGTCATCTACCGCGACATCGACCGCACCACAGCGGAATTCGAACGGCGCCAGCCCGGCGACGGCGATCGCTGGGTCGAAGCCTGCGCGCTGTTCCAGCGGATCAAGAGGCCTCTGCTCGAAACCCTGTTCGCCCCGTTCCCGCCCGTGCGTGGCCCTGCGGATCTGCTGCGCCGCATCGGATCTGCCGAGGCGCTGCGCCTGGCCCACCTGCTGCTCCTACCTGCCGGGGAGCTCGCGCGCCACCTCTTCGACGGCGAAGCCGCGCAGCTCCTCCTGCTGGGCAACGCGATGCATGCCGACGTCCCGGTCGACGCGCCGGGCAGCGGGGTCATGGGCTACCTGATGATGATGCTGGCCCAGGACGGAGGATTCCCCGTTCCCGTCGGCGGGGCGGGCGAACTGACGCGCGCCCTCGTCCACCGCGCGACCAGCGCTGGCGCACGCGTCGACTGCGGCCGACGGGTCGAGCGCATCGACGTGAGCGGACACCGCGCGACCGCGGTCCGGTGCGCGGACGGCAGCGTGGTGCGATGCCGACGCGCCGTGATCGCGAATACCTCCGCCCCACAGCTGTATCAGCAACTGCTTCCCCCCGACGTGCTACCCCACCGGTCCCGCGATCTCGACAGGTTCGTCTGGGACACCCCGGTACTCAAGATCAACTACGCACTCGACGCGCCGATCCCCTGGCGCTCGAAGAGTCTGAACGAGGCCGGGACGGTGCACCTCGGCGCTGACCACGCGGGGCTCATCCGATGGATGGCGGACCTGAACACCGGCACGCTGCCCCGACATCCGTTCCTGCTCTTCGGTCAGATGACGACGGCCGATCCGACCCGGTCACCGGCGGGCACCGAATCCGCTTGGGCGTACACGCATCTACCCCGCGGCCTCACCGACGACGCCTCGGCCGCCATAGTGTCGGAGGCGGTCGACGACGTGGTGGCTCGTCATGCCCCCGGCTTCGCCGATCATATCGTCGGTAAGGTCATTCAGCGCCCCTCGGATCTGGAACGCAGCGACGCCAACCTGCATGCCGGTGCCGTCAACGGCGGCACGTCACAGCTGTTCCAGCAGTTGATCTTTCGACCCCTTCCCGGACAGGGGCGGGCACAGACACCGCTGGACAACGTCTTTCTCGGTAGCGCCGCAGCCCCGCCGGGGGGCGGAGTTCACGGGATCTGCGGTCGCAACGCAGCGCGGGCGGCGCTGGCCGCCGACGGGCCTCTGGGATGGCCCCGCCGACGGCTGAACCGCGCAGCCTCCCGGCTGCTCGTGGGCTGACCCCGGGTCACGGCAGTCCACGGTTCGGCGTCTGCTCCGCGACGCCGTGCCGCAGCGGCGTGTTGGCTTCGGCCGCCGTGGACTCCTGCACCCGGGACCCACCGGGGGTCGACTCTATGCCGGGAGCCCGTCGGGGATCGCCGGAGGACGGCTCGGCGCCGCTGTCGAGTTCGCGCGCCCGGGCCTCCAGGATCTCCAGCACAGGCACGCGGGCGGCGTGGCCCGCTTCGTACACGAGCACCGCCTGCAGTTCGTCGTTGCTGAGCGAGCGGATGCGGTGCTGCAGATCGCCCAGGGTCATCTGGTCGTAGTCGGGCAGGGCGAGGTCGTTCGAATCTGTCATCGGTTCACCTTCTCTGAGTTGCTACTCGACCACCGGGAACAGCGATTCGCCGTCCTCTGGGGTGCCGTCGACCTGACCTTGGTGCACACCCGGACCCACGTCGGCGGGGTCGGATCCCAGGGCAGGCCCGTCGGTGGCGGAGGGGCCGTCGGCATCGTCGGGATCGATGTCGTCAGGAGTCACATCCGGCACTTCCTCGGCGAGTCGCTGGTCGAGCGATTCCCCCTGGCGCTCCTCTTCGCTCGACATGCCGAACTTGTCGGCGCCGCTCCAGTCGTCGGGCGGATCCACCACATCGTCGCCATCGGCGTTGCGGAGGTCGTCGGAATCGGTGGCTTCCATCGGGCTGAGCATGTCGTCGGCTCCACCCAGGTCGTTGGCCGTGGTCGCGCCGGCGTCGTCGGTGCTCACAGTCGTCTCCTTCTGTCCGTCTCGTTCACCGGGTTCATAGCCGCCGAGACAATCGCTAAACCCGGGCGTAGACGGCGGTGGGGTGGGTATGGCGGCGGTACAGATGGAGGTGACCCATGACGGGACCGGTGAGCAGTTCACAGGGATCGGGCGGGCAGGACCCCGATGCCGACCCCGAGATGAAGACATCCGGACAGGAACAGCCCGATCAGGCCGAGGGCGACGACGACGCCACCGAGACGCGCGGCTGAGTCAGCCCCTGCGCCGTCGCACGAGACGGGTGACGATCGCGCCAAGGATCAACCAGGGCCCCGTGGTGATGACGGGGTCCATCCACATGTGTTTGACGTCGGTGCGCTTCCGCCCGATCCGTGACTGACGCCCACCACGCGTCAGCTCGGCGCGCAGGCCCGCCTCGGCGATCGGGTTGTCGGGTGAACGGGAGAACAGCGCCGAAACGCGGTGTTCGACGACGTCGACCCGATCGGCGCCCAGCAGGATCAGCCAGTGCGCCGCTCTGCCCTCGCTGTACCGGTATGCCGCGCGCCGGATGACCCCCGACAGACCCCCCAGGGGCTGCGCGGTGCCGAACACCGGTGTCAGGAAACGGTGTTCGATCGATCGCTCCCGCGGCTGAGATTCCGACTGCCGCTCCGGGAAGTCCCAGTGCGCACCCGACTCCAGATCGTGGCGGAGTTTCGGGACGGACGGCCGGTCGCGCGGATCGAGGTCGGCCCCCCAGCCCGGGATGCTCGCCCGCAGCAGCGCGCTGTCGGGTGTCGGCGGGTGGGCTGCTGTGTAGACGGGCAGATTGTCGGCAGGCGTAGGCATGAGTGTGTGCGACCCTTCGTCAGTCTGTATCGAATACGACGACCGGCTTGATGCAGTCGTCGAGCTTGGCGGAGAACATGTGGTAGCCCTCGGCGATCTCCTCCAGCGGAATATGGTGGGTCACAATGTCACTCGGGGTGAGGTAACCCTGCTGGATATGGGAGAGCAGACGGGGCCATTGGCGCTTGACGGGGCATTGGTTGGCGTTGATCGTCAGACCCTTGTTCATCGCATCGCCGAACTTGACGGCGCTGAACATCGGGCCGTAGGCCCCCATCACCGACACGGTCCCGCCCTTGCGCACCGAATCGATCGCCCAGTTCAACGCGATCGGCGACCCACCCTGCAATTTGAGCTTGGCGGAGGTCACGTGCATGAGTAGGTTGCCGTCGGCCTCGGCACCCACCGCATCGATCACCACGTCCGCGCCCAGATAACCGGTGGCCTTCTTCATCTCGACGACGATGTCGTCGTACTCGACGAAGTTGAAGGTCTCCGCATGCGCGAACGACGCCGCCTTCTTCAGTCGGAAATCCAGGTGATCGACGACGATCACCCGCCCCGCGCCCATGAGCCATGACGACTTGGCGGCGAAAAGGCCCACGGGGCCGGCACCGAACACGATGACCGTGTCGCCCTCGGTGATGTCGCCGAGCTGCGCGCCGAAGTATCCCGTCGGCAGCGCGTCGGTGAGCATGAGGGCATCGTCGTCGCCCAGCCAGTCCGGGATCGTCACGGGTCCGACGTCGGCGAAGGGCACACGCACGAATTCCGCCTGGCCGCCGTCATATCCGCCACACGTGTGCGAGTAGCCGTAGATGCCGCCGACCGCGGTGGCGTTCGGGTTGACGTTGTGGCAGTTGGAATAGAGCCCGCGGGCGCAGAAGTAGCAGGAGCCGCAGAAGATGTTGAAGGGCACCATGACCCGGTCGCCGGGGACGAGGTTCTGCACCGAGGGACCGACCTCGTGCACGACGCCGATGAACTCGTGACCGAACGTGTGGCCCACCCGCGTATCGGGCATCATGCCGTGGTACAGGTGCAGATCCGAACCGCAGATCGCAGCGCGATGCACACGGACGATCGCATCGTTGGGGTGTTCGATGCGAGGAATGTCTTTGTCCTCCACCCGGATCCGATACGGTCCGCGGTAGGTCATCGCTTTCATCTGAGTCGTCTTTCTCTGAGCTGGAGGGACAAGGCGGGGCGAGGCGCCGTGCAGACCAATGACGGCGCCCCGCCCCTCGGGGGGATGTCCGTTACGTCTTGTCGGGATCCACCGCGTCCTTGAGCTTGCCCACCAGACCCTTTTCCGTACCGAAGGCCGGAGTGCGGGGCTCGCCCATCGCACCGTCATAGGTGCAGTAGAGCTTCGGGTCCGGCGGCGGCCCGGACTGCAGGTCGCCCAACGGTTGTGGGTCGGCCAGGAAGCGACCGGTGTGGCGGCCGTCCGGCAGCGGACCGTTGGCCCACCGGCCCTTGTCGGAATCCGCTCCGTCGGACAGGTGCCACAGGGTGCTGGCATGCTCGTCGAACTCTTCGTCGAAGAGATCGTTCGGGGCGATCACGCCCTCCAACCCGTCGGCCTGCAGCTCCTCGATCGCGGCGAGCCACATGTTCTGGTGGTAGGTGTCGCGGGCCAGGTTGAACTTCAGCATCGCCTTGACGCCCGGATCGTCGGTCATGTGCCACAGGCGTGCGGTCTGCACGCGGCCCTGCGCCTCGGCCGCGACATTGGCATAGAAGTCGGCGAGCAGATTTCCCGACGCCACAACGTATTTGCCGTTCCACGGTGATCCCTGGCTGTCCGACAGCGTCGGGGCGCCACCGGAGATGATCGCCTGCTGGGGATCCATACCGCCCATCACCGCGGCCACGACGGGATCGCCGAGCGCATTCTGGGTGGCGTCGGTGGCCGGTGCGCCCTCGAGCAACCGCGCACACATCGTCGCGATCATCTCCACGTGACCCATCTCTTCGGTGGCCACGTCCATGATCAGGTCTTTGTATTTGCCTTTCATACGACAGTTCCAGCCCTGCATCAGGTACTGCATGGTCACTGTCATCTCGCCGAACGCGCCTCCGAGCAGTTCCTGGAGTTTGCGGGCATATACGGGATCGGGCTGTTCGGGCTTGACGTCGAATTGCATGTAATCGGTATGGCGGAACATGGACTCCCCAGACATGGCCTAGATACGGATCTTGCTGGAATAGGTGTCGCGGCATCTGCTCAGCGGCGGCTCGAGCGAGATACCCCCACTCGTGCGGTTAAACCTTGATCACGACATGGATTTCCGAGTCGACGCCCACCCCGGCATCCTGCGTTTGACACCTGTCGGGCCGGGTATCGCGGCGTCATCCAATCAATCGCGCGAAATGGGGCGCAATGGCGACCATCACCCGAGAGACCACAATGACCCGAGAGCCGGCGATGACCCGAGAGCCGGCGACGGCATGCACGTTGCCTGAGGTCCTGAACGGTCTCGTCCGCCGGTGCACGCTTTCCCTGCCCAGCGCCGCAGGGTGCGGCGTGAACCTGCTGACCACCGACGGCAGGAGGATCACCTCGGCATCCTCGGACGGCGTCGGTGAGCGGCTCAATGCCCTGTACGACCGCTTCGCGGACAACCCCGGTGCTCACGCGTGGAGGAGTGGCGCCACGATCGCCACCACGACGATGCCGCATCTCGGCGCCTGGCCGGAATGGCTGGGGCAGGCGCGCGCTCTCGGTGTCGGATCGGTGCTCACCGCGGTCTTGAAGACGCAGGAGCGACGACTCGGCTACCTGCTGGCGTTCTCCGTCGACGCGAAGCCGTTCAGCCTGTCAGAGGCCGCCGTCTTTGCTGAGTTCGCGCGGGACGCCGCGTACCGAATCGCAGAGCGTCAGCTGGGGTCGAACATCCTGCCCGCCAAAGTTGTTGCTTGAGTCAAGAACTGGCGCCGGCGGGTGCCGTACTGCGGTCGGCATCGGCATCAACGTGGCCGGACGGCTCTGCACCTGCTGCGCGCCTGACGCGCAGTGTGTCGAGCGCGAACGCACCCCCGCCGGTGAAGACGAGCAGCAGAAAAGCGAAGCAGTAGAGAGCAGCCGAGTCGCCATCGTTCTGAATCGGGAACAGGCCGTCGGGTTGGTGTTTCCAGAAGTAAGCGACCGCCATCGTGCCGGAGGCGAGGAAAGCCGCTGCGCGCGTGAACAATCCGGACATCACGAGCAAGCCCGCCACCAGCTCGATGAGACCCGCCCACCAGGACGGCCACGCTGCGAACTCGGCAGCCTTTCCCCCGCCGTTCGGCCACCCGAAGATCTTGACCGTGCCGTGCAGGGTGAACAGAAAACCCACCACCACACGGAAGATGAACAATCCCAACGCTGGATCGAGCTTGAGAGCCCCTGCCACACGTGCCATGGCCACACGCTAAAACATGCCCGCGTTGCATGGCGGGCTACGTAGCAGCGGTCGGTACAACTCCCGTCGGTGGTCCGGGTCGGGGCGAGGACGATACCGTCGTGACCAGGACAGTGAATTGTCGATCAGATGAGGTGGGAGATGCAGTCATTCCGGCAAGCCGTCGAGGCACGAGACAGCTCGGCGATCGAGGCACTTCTGGCCGACGATGTCGTGTTCACCAGCCCGGTGGCGTTCAAGCCCTACCCCGGAAAACCCATCACCGCGGCGATCCTGCGCGCAGTGATGCGGGTGTTCGAGGATTTCCGCTATCTACGCGAGATCACGGACGGCGACGACCATGCGTTGGTCTTCGAAGCCACCGTGGCGGGCAAGCGGATCACCGGCTGCGATTTCATCCATGTCAACGACGACGGCCTGATCGACGACCTGATGGTGATGGTCCGCCCGCTCTCCGGGGCCACCGCACTGGCCGAAGCGATGGGCGCCCAGTTCGATCGCATCCAGCGGGAAGCGCTGGAAAGCAGCGACTGACCCCGATGCTCTCACCGGACACATACGTAACTTCGCGGTGAGAACCACTGGGGCACACAACAATGCAGCGTCCGAGCGCTATGGCTCCTCGGGCGGTTCGTCGTCTCTCTCGAGGAGGTATCTCTCGGGGTGGTGGTAGCTGTTGGTGCGGCGTTGGCCGTCCCCCGCAAGCGGGCGGTACCCCCAGTCGAGGTCGGGTGGGGGGATCCATTCGGTCTGATTTGCGGTGTTTTTGGCGGTGGTCCAGCCGGTGGTGTCGAGGAGGCGGTGATCGGCCGGGCAGGCGAAGGCGAGGTCGTCGATGTTGGTTTCCCCGCCGGCGGTCCAGTCGGTGACGGCGTGGTGGGCCTGGCTCCAGTAGCCCGGTGCGGTGCAGCCCGGGCGGGTGCAGCCCCGATCGCGAGCATGCAGCACGAGACGCTGCGCGGAGCTGGCGAGGCGTTTGGCCCGACCCAGGTACAGCGACTGTCCGGTGTGTCCGTCGTAGACGTACAGGTAGTGATGAGCCCGCGCGGCCATCCGGATCAGATCCGGCACCGGCAACAGGGAGCCGCCGCCGGTCACCGCGACCCCAGCACCGTTCTGCAGCTCTTGCAGTGTGGTGGACACGATCACCGTCACCGGGAGGCCGTTATGGGAGCCCAGCATCCCCGATTCCAGGGCCGACTGACACAGCATCTGGAACGCATCGTGGTAGCGCTGGCCCGCGGTCCGGGCATCAGGCTCATGGCCAGGTTCAGGGCCAGAGGCGTCAGCGTCGGGGCGGTAGGTGCCGGGGGCGGCCGCTTTGGCGGCGATCGCGTCCCACATCGCTCGCGCTTCGGGGGTGAGCCACCCCGACAGCCGGGAGTAGCCATCGCGTTGTTGGGGGCCGACGGTGAGGCCGCGCTTGCCCACCCGCTCTGACTCCGAGGGTTCGGGCCCGTCCTGATCGATCATCGCCGCCAACCGCTGCGCCGCCGCGCGCAACGCCTCAGGCCCCAAACCCGCGCCCAGTTCGGCCAGCTGGCGATCAGCCTGAGCCCGGGTATCGACATCAACCCACGACGGCAAGGCCGCATGAAACGCCGCGATCACCGCCACATGCTCCTCACCCAACACCCCGGCAGCCTGGGCGGCCGCGGTGGCCTCCCACACCGGCGCCAACGGTTCCCCGCTGATCGCCTGGCGTGGGCCCAACGTCTCGGCCCGGTCCACACGGCGCCGGGCATCACGGTCGCTGCAGCGCAGCGCGGTGGTCAACACCCGTTTCCACGACGACTCGCCGAGGCGATGCGGTTCGGTCTCGGCCTGCAGCCGCGCCAGGATCTGATGTTCCAGCGCCGGCACGCTGCGCAGCACCGTCGTCACCTCGGCCAGCAGCCCGATCAGCTCCCGATGCGACAACTCCTCACACGCCTTGCCCAACACTGCGAGCTGCTCGCCGATCACAGCGACCGCCTCCGACACCAACTCCATACATCGAACACTAGTTCGAACCACCGACAAGTCGGCTAGCATCGAAGTGTCTTCTCTTAGGACATCGCTGACAGTTCTGAAGCGGGACGTCGGCGACTGTTCGGTTGTCCTTGCTGGTAACACTTCTGGCCCGAGGCTGCGGTCGTGGCAGTCAATCAACCCATTGAGCCTGTCGTGCGTCTGGCGATTTCTCAGTGGCCCGATGACGCGCCCCGCGGGCCGTCTCGACGTTTGCCTCGAACAGGGCATCTCCCGAAAGTCGTTCTACGTGCTGCCCAGGCGAGCGCAAACCGAGGGGCTGGCGGCGGTGCTCGAGCCCAGGACTCGCGACCGATGTCGAGCGTGAAATCGAGCAACGAGGTCAAGACTCAGGCCGTAGCGGTACCCGCGATGGGTCTGCAGCACATCCCTCTACGGCGGCGCTGGCCCGCATTTTCCGCGAAAGCCAGTGTGGCTCGTCGCCAATCACCGAAAAGGCTCCGCTCGGCATCACCGAAGTCCTGATGCAGAACTATCACCGATATGCCGAGACATCACCCGGCCCGCGCCCGGCACGAGACGTCAGGAGCGGAAGAACTCCAAGAGGTCGGCGTTGATCACGTCGGCGTGCGTGGTGGGCATGCCATGCGGAAATCCGTTGTAGGTCTTGAGGATTCCGTTGGACAGGAGTTCGGCCGACAGGGGCCCGGCATCGGCATACGGCACGATCTGATCGTCGTCGCCGTGCATCACCAGCACCGGAAGCCGGATCTTCGTCAGATCGTCGGTGAAATCGGTCTGCGAGAACGCGACGATGCCGTCGTAGTGTGCTTTCGCGCCGCCCTGCATGCCCTGACGCCACCAGTTGGCGATGATTCCCTCGACGGGCTCGACGCCGTCGCGGTTGAAGCCGTAGAACGGGCCCTCCGGAACATCCCGGTAGAAGCCGGCGCGATTCGTGGCGACCTGATGCTGGAAATCGTCGAACGCCGCTTTGGGCAGCCCACCGGGATTCGTCTCGGTCTGCACCATGAGCGGCGGGACCGCCGCGATGATCGCCGCCTTGACCGCACGGCTCTCGCCGTGGCGCGCAAGGTAACGCACGACCTCGCCGCCTCCCGTGGAATGGCCGACGTGAATGGCGTCGCGGAGGTCGAGGTGCTCGACGACAGCGGCCAGATCGTCGGCGTAGTGGTCCATGTCGTGGCCGTCGGCCACCTGACTGGAGCGACCGTGCCCTCGGCGGTCGTGGGCGACGACGCGGTACCCCTGGGCGAGAAAGAACATCATCTGCGCATCCCAGTCGTCGGCCGACAGCGGCCAGCCGTGACTGAACACGATCGGCTGGCCCGATCCCCAGTCCTTGTAGAAGACCTCGACGCCGTCGCTGGTGGTGACCGTGGGCATGGCAGCGACACTACTACCGAACGGTGCTGCGCGAGCGGGACCGAACAGGCCGTTGACGAGGGGGAACGGCGTGCTGTCACGGGGCCGGCGATTTGCTTCGCGTCCGCGTCCCCAGCGGTACGATCCCCTTCGTGCGGACCACGCGGGCCATGGCGTCGATCGGGTTTTCTCTCGTGACACTCGGTCTGGCCGCGCTGTCCCAACCACAGGCCGCGTCGGCGGATGTCTGCGGTTCGGTAGGCGGACGGCATGTGTCGGTCAACGCGTGCGGCAACGTCGCCGACGCCATCGCACCCTGGGTTCCGCCGCCCGCGGCGTACGCGCCGTTGCCCGAGGATTACAGCGCGGCACCGCCGCCACCGCCCCCACCACCGCCGAATGTGAGCGTGTGCGCGAACATCGGACGGCGAGTCTCGGTCAGCGGGTGCATTTAGGGACGTCGCTGGACGTCGCTGTGCAGCGGAGCCGCCCGCGGCCGGCTGACCCCTATTCGTAGTCGATGTCGCCGACCCCGAACCGGCGTGTGGAGAAGTCGATCTGCGCGGCGGGGTTGGCGATGGCCGTCGTGAGCCCGGCGCCGAATGGGCCGGCGCTGTCGAAGAGCGTGGCCGTGCCGACGGCCAGGCCCGCGGCGGCGTGATGGGTGTCGGCCTGGATTCCGATCCATTCGTCGACCGGCAGCCGCGACAGCGCCACGGTCAGGTCACCGTTGATGTAACCGACACCGGCCGTCCCGAGGTTGGTCACCAGGCTTGTCGCCTCGGCGACCATCGCCGCTCGCACGAACGGCGAGTTCGCCTCGCCCCGCATGACAGCGATCCCGTCGTTGTAGAACCGTTTGCGCGAGGCGTTCTGGTGTTCGCCCGGGGACCGGGTCCAGCCTGCGTCGTCACTGCCCACGAACGGCAGAATCGTGCCGTCGGGGCCCGGGGCGTCCGGAAACGCCTGATCCGCGTGCCAGAGCTCGCCCGGCGGCGGCGCAGAAGGCCGGTACTGGATCAAGGTCGCCCTCGCGACAGGCCGATCATCCTGCACCACATCGCATTCGGCGCTGCGCACCCGGCGTCCGTCACGGACCACGCGAACCTCCACGGTGGTGCGGACGTTGCGAGCGGCCCGAAACAGGTCGACCGTCAGACGGGCGGGAAGGAACTCCGCCGATCCGGTCTGCTGTTCGAGAACCCGCGCCGCGAGGCCCACCACGGCCGGACCATTCAGATGGTCCTCGCCCCAATGGCTCTGAGCGTATTTCGTCGGGGTGAACCCGCCCTCGGATTCGGTGAAGTGCGCCGCGATCTCGCCGGCGTCGCTCGGTTGCTGCTGCACACATCCAGTAGACCGTGACGACGCCCGGGCTGCCGCGCCGGGGTCGGCGATCATCCCGACTATCGGTCCGAGGCGGCCTCGGACTCTTCTTCCTTGACCCTCGTTCCCGTGTCCTGGCCCGGGCGCCGCCCTCGCAGGATGAACGCCGCCAGCGCCAGGACGAGAACCACACCCCCGAGCACGCCGATCTCCACGACGGCGCGCGCGAAGTTGGGGCCCTTGTCGAGCAGCGTCGCGGCCTCGACCGACAGCACGACGATCTCCTTGATTCCCGCGAGCATCCCGACGATGAGGAACGGTTCGGCGACGATCTCGTGGGAGCGCAGCGATGTCCGCACCGCGTAGAGCAGCTCGACGAAGATGAAGATCAGCAGTAGTCCGTCGAGGATCTCCAGCATGATCGTGTTGGCTGGGGTGTTGCGCAGCCTCAGCATCGTGTTGAACTGACTCACCAGCAGCGCACCGGAACCGATGACGAGCATCACCGCGATGGCCCAGTAGATCGCGTCTTCGAGCGCGCTCAGAATGCGGTCGGCCAGGCGCTGACGCTCTTCGGGCTCCTCCGACTTCTCGGTCACGCGCGTGCCTCAGCGATTCAGTTGCCAGATGCGCGTCGACAACACCGTCGCGAACGCACACCACAGGGGATACAGCGAAAGTGCTGCGCCGGCCTTGGGATTCACTGCGGCGGCGCGGCGGGTGAGATCGGCGCTGCTGACAGTCAACGCGCCCGACAGCAGTGACGCTGCTCCGAGCTGACGCCGATTGAAGAAGACCCAACTCCACCCCGCGTTGAGGGCCAGGTTCAGGCCGAGCGCCCGGGTGTAGGCGCGTGCCTGCTCGCTGTCCCCACGGTCGGACAGGGTGTCGAGCGTCGACGCCGACACGCCGGCGATGTCGGAGTACAGGATGTTCCACGCGATCGGGAACGCCTGGCGGGGCGGCTGGAACCCCGGCTTCTTGAGCCGCCCGTACCACGGCGACTGCACGGCGGGCCGCGTCGCCAGCGCGCCTGCGGCAGCCGCGGCGAATGATCCGGCCGCGGTCTTGGCGAGGGTGGATGGGCGCATGTGGTGTCCTTTCCGGCGGACGCTGCCTGTTCGGGCAGTGTCAGCTGTGACGCTAGCGGCAGTGTCAGTACCCCGTGCTGCGCCGGACGAATCAGCGGCCGCGGCGGCTCAGAGCGCGATAGCCGCCGTAGAGCGCGGCAGCGACCAGTCCGTTGACGAAGTAGGCGATGTCGGCGCCGTGCCATGCCATTGCGACGGGACCCTGGATGAGCGAGGTGTTCATGAACGGGACGGCGACGGCATAGGCCGCCAGGAAGACGACCAGCGCCGCGAGGCCGTCGCGGCCCGTCGTCGTCTCCGAGCCGGGATCGACGGTGGGGCGACCCTTCGACCGGATACGCCAGTCGATGACCACCACCGCGACGAAGGCGGGGATCCAGTAACTGATCAGCAGCAGTACGTCGGTGAAGCGCGTCGCGGTGTCGGCGGCGTGCAGCCACAGGATGAGCATGAAGGCCAGGACTGTGACGATGATCGAGGACAGAGGGCGGCGCACCCGGACACCGATCGTCTGCAGGGCCAGGGATCCGCTGTAGTCGTTCATGACCCCGGACCCGATGGAGGCCACCGCGATCACCAGCAGCGCGAGTCCGCCGATCACACCGCCACCCATCACCGCGCGCACACCCTCGACGGTGTGCTCCCCCACCACACTGGCCGCCGCGATACCGACGCCCTGGACGAAGACGTAGCCGGCCGCCAAACCCGCGGTGGTGAAGGCGAAGACGCGGCGCGCCGACACCCCGGCGGGCAGGTATCTGCTGAAATCGGCGGCATAGGTCGCCCAGGAGATGGACAGGCTGAACGCGATCGTCACCTCCAGCACGAACGCCCCGACGAGGTCGGCGCCGGCTGCCGTCGCCGGAACCGCGATCTCGTGACCGCCGACGAGCTTGACGGCGAAGACCACGAACGTGACGAACAGGACCACCGTGAGCACCGCCTGGAGGCGGTGGATCAACTCGTAGCCGAAGAAGCCGACGACGCCCTGGACCCCGAGCACGATCAGCACACCCGACCAGAACGGGATACCGAGGAGCGCCGACAGCGCCTCGCCGCCGAACAACCCGACCAGCGCGTCCCAGGCGACCGACGAAACCCATTGCAGCGCAGCCGGAACGACGACTGTGCCACCGAAGGCCATGCGCGCGTTGGGCAGCTGGCCGGCGCCGGTCCGCGGGCCCCAGGTCGACAGGTATCCGACCACCAGGGCCCCGAGCACCGTGCCGATCACCATCGCCAGCAGACCCAGCCAGAAGCCGAGGCCGAGCACGATCGCCAGCGTTCCGGTGAAGACACCCGTCATGTTGACCTGCGGGGCGAACCACACGGTGAACAAGCGCCCCGCAGTCCCGTAGCGGTGCGCTTCCGGGATCGGCGCGATGCCGTGCGTCTCGACGGACAGGTCGCCCGCACCGGACGGCCGACGGCCGCTGAACACGTTATCCGAGGTTCGTTGCGCCATGGCCATATTCGACCACGGTGCGCGGGGTCGGCCCGGAGCGCCCTCACCGATTGGCTGTGCTGAGGTCGCACGCGCCATAATCGACGAGAACTGAAGATGAGCTAACGAACTGGGGGTCTTCGCTGACGACAGGAGTGGGCGTGCGCCAGACGGTCCGACGGCCGCGGCTGCTGGTTATCGGGCTCAGCATCGTGGTGCTGACGGTCGCGGTGCTCCAGACCGCCGTGGTTCCGGTGTTGGGCGTCATCGCCGAGCAGTTGGACGCCTCGCCGGTCGGGGTCAGCTGGGCGGTCACGGCCAACCTGCTGGCGGCCGCGGCGGCGACGCCACTGATCGGGCGGCTCGCCGACCTGTACCGCAAGAGACGGGTGCTTCTCGGCGTGCTCGCCGTGGTCCTGATCGGTTCGGTGCTGGCCGCGACCACCACGTCGCTGGCATTGTTGATCGTCGCGCGCGTCCTGCAGGCGGCGTCGTTCGCCCTCTACCCGATCTGCATCGCGATCCTGCGCGAAGAGCTCCCGCCGGAGCGCATGGTGTCGGCCATGTCGGTGCTCTCGGGCACCCTCGGCTTCGGCGGCGGAACCGGACTGGTGGTCGTCGGGCTACTGATGAACGGCGACGCGAGATATCACCGCGTCTTCTGGCTCACCACCGCGTTCACGGTCGTCGTCATCCTGATCGTCGTGGTGCTCGTCCCGAACCGGCCACGGAGCACCGCGGGTTCGATCGACTGGCTGGGCGCTGCGGGTCTGGCCGTCGGACTGTCGGCCCTGCTGCTCGCGATCACCCAGGCCAACGCGTGGGGGTGGTCGTCCCCGCGCACGCTCGCGTGTGCCGTCGGCGGTGTCGCGGTGCTGGTGGCCTGGTGGCGGTGGGAACAACGCACCGCACGGCCGCTGGTCTCGACGCGGATGTTGGCGCAACGGTCGATGTTGTTCACGAACCTCGCGACCATCTTCGTCGGCATGGGGCTGTATTTCGCGTTCCTGGGACTCACCCAGTTCGTCCAGGTGGAGCGCGCGACCGCGGGGTTCGGCTTCGGCGCCGGCGTGCTCGAAGCCAGCGTCGTCTACCTGCTGCCCGGGGCACTCACCGGATTCGTCGTCGCATTGATCAGCGGTCGCTTCATCGACCGGTTCGGCGCGCGGCCGGTGCTGGTCGTCGCCGCCCTCGTCGGCATCGCCGGCTTCCTGCTGATCGCCTTCCTGCACGCCTCGCCATGGCAGGTCATCGTCGCCAACATCCTCGCCAACGCCTACATCAGCCTCGGGTACGGTGCGCTGCCCGCGCTCGTCGTGGCCGACAGCGACGCGGGTGAGACAGGCGTCGCCACGAGCATGAACGCCATCGCCCGAACGGTCGGCGGGTCGATGGCTGCCGCGGTGGTGGCCGTGCTGCTGGCGCGCACCTCGGAATCAGGGGTGCCGCTGGAGAGCAGCTTCACCGCGATCTTCCTGGCCGGCGCCGGCACTGCGGTGCTGGCCATGACGCTCATCGCGATATCGCGGCCCCGGCACCGGGCGACAGAATCCGAGGAGGCCCGCTGCGAGCAGCGCGCGATGAACCACGAGTGGGGCTGACCGGCGCCTCCTGCGGGATCGCTCAGCGCAGTTCGGCCAGGTTGCAGACCGAGCGGTTCACGTCACCCTTGATGACCTTGGCGACGACGTTGCCCACCGGAGTGGACAGCAGACCGCCGGTGAGCTCGGCCACGACGCGGAACGACGAACCTTCTGCTCCGGCGGGCTCGACCTGAAGGGTCAGGGCGATGCAGACGCCGCCGCGCCCGTTGCCGACCAGCTCGATCTCCTTGGGCTCGTCATAGCGCGTGACCCGCCAGTGGATGACGTTCCGGAAGCCCTTGACCTTGATCAGGGACGACACCTGGGTGTCGACGTCGATCTCGGCGGGCACCGGGCTCTTCCATCCGCCGAAGATGGTCAGCCATTCGTCGAACCGCTGCAGGTCGGAGGCCAGCTTCCAGGCTCGCTCGGGACTCAGATCGGACGTCACGGACACATCGACTGTCGCCATGCCCTACTCCCTACCCCGGGTATACGCGGGCGTAAACAGCCTCGCGGGCCGCGAAGCGACTGACACACTTGACGACGCGACCGACCGCGATGCCGACCGGTGGGGACCGGCATCGGTCCGACGCGACTTTTTACGCGGATTCTCGTGCCGAACGGCCGGTTGGGCGAAGGAATCCATTGTGGAAATGTAAATTCGTTGCGGAATCACTTGCGAAGGGCCGCGTCATCCGCGAAGGTTTACCCACGGCCACGCAGCCGTAACCGAGGAGGACCTGCCCTGACCGGCACACATACGACCGCTGCAGATCAGACGGCGGCATCCGCGGCCACCCGTTCCACGGGCGGCCCGGTCATCGAGATCGACCATGTCACGAAGCGCTTCGGCGACTACATCGCCGTCGCCGACGCCGACTTCTCCATCGCATCGGGAGAGTTCTTCTCGATGCTGGGCCCGTCGGGCTGCGGGAAGACGACCACCCTGCGGATGATCGCCGGATTCGAGACACCGTCCGAAGGGGCTATCCGCCTCGAAGGCGCGGACGTGTCCAAGACTCCGCCGAACAAGCGCAACGTCAACACGGTGTTCCAGCACTATGCGCTGTTCCCCCACATGACGGTGTGGGACAACGTGGCCTACGGACCGCGCAGCAAGAAGATCGGAAAAGGAGAAGTCCGCAAGCGCGTCGACGAACTCCTGGAGATCGTGCGCCTGAGCGACTTCGCCGAACGCAAACCCGCCCAGCTCTCCGGCGGCCAGCAGCAGCGCGTCGCGTTGGCACGCGCGCTCGTGAACTACCCCAGCGCACTGCTGCTCGACGAACCGCTCGGCGCCCTCGACCTCAAGTTGCGCCACGTCATGCAGTTCGAGCTCAAGCGCATCCAGCGCGAGGTGGGTATCACGTTCATCTACGTGACCCACGATCAGGAAGAAGCCCTGACGATGAGTGACCGCATCGCGGTCATGAATGCGGGCAACGTCGAGCAGATCGGCACGCCGACCGAGATCTACGACCGACCGTCGACGGTGTTCGTGGCGAGCTTCATCGGCCAGGCCAACCTGTGGGCCGGCCGCCGTACCGGGCGCGCCAACCGGGACTTCGTCGAGATCGACGTCCTGGGTTCGACGCTGCAGGCGCGGGCCGGCGACACCACGATCGAACCGGGTGGGCACGCGACGCTGATGGTGCGCCCCGAGCGGATCCACGTGTCGATGGACGCCCCCGCCGGAGACGCCGCAGGCGTGCGCGCCACCGTCTCCGACCTCACGTTCCAGGGCCCCGTCGTCCGGCTGTCGCTGGCCGCCCCCGACGGGTCGACGGTCATCGCGCACGTCGGCCCCGAGCAGCAACTCCCTCTGCTGAGGCCAGGCGACGAGGTGTATGTGAGCTGGGCGCCCGAGGCGTCGCTGGTCCTGCCGGGCGACGACATCCCCACCACCGAGGATCTCGAAGAGATGCTCGACGACTCCTGACGCTGTGTCGGGCACACCCAGCCCACCTCGCCCCCACCCCCTCCCCGGAGCCGACGAAAGGCACGCCCCGCCATGTCCCGAGAGATCGATCCCACCCTGCTGGCCCGGATGACCGCCAGCCGCACGTCCCGGCGGCGCTTCCTCGGCGGTAGCGCCGCGGCGGCGGCAGGCCTGACGCTCGGTTCGTCGTTCCTGGCCGCCTGCGGTTCCTCCGACACCGGCTCGTCGACCAGCAGCTCGGAATCTGCGGGCCCGGCCAGCGGCACCCTGCGCATCTCGAACTGGCCGCTGTACATGGCGGACGGGTTCGTCGCGGCGTTCCAGACCGCGTCCGGGATCACCGTCGACTACAAGGAAGACTTCAACGACAACGAGCAGTGGTTCGCCAAGGTCAAGGAACCGCTGTCGCGCAAGCAGGACATCGGCGCGGACCTCGCCGTCCCCACCACGTTCCTGGCGACCCGGCTGCACCAGCTCGGCTGGCTGAACGACATCAGCGACGAGGGTGTGCCGAACAAGAAGAACATCCGTCCCGACCTCATCGAGGCCAGCGTCGACCCGGGCCGCAAGTTCACCGCGCCCTACATGTCGGGTCTCGTCGGACTCGCCTACAACCGCGCCGCCACCGGGCGCGACATCCGCACCATCGACGACCTGTGGGATCCGGCGTTCAAGGGCCGAGTGAGCCTGTTCTCGGATGCGCAGGACGGCCTGGGCATGATCATGCTCTCGCAGGGCAGCTCGCCCGAGAACCCCTCCACGGAGTCGGTGCAGAAGGCCATCGACCTGGTGCGCGAACAGAACGACCGGGGCCAGATCCGCCGCTTCACCGGCAACGACTACGCCGACGACCTCGCAGCAGGCAACATCGCTGTGGCACAGGCGTATTCGGGCGACGTCGTGCAGCTGCAGGCCGACAATCCCGACCTGCAGTTCGTGGTCCCGGAGTCGGGTGCGACCACGTTCGTCGACACCATGGTGATCCCGTACACCACGCAGAACCAGAAGGCCGCCGAGGCGTGGATCAACTACGTCTACGACAGGGCCAACTACGCCAAGCTGGTCGCCTACGTCCAGTACGTGCCGGTGCTGTCGGACATGACCGCCGAGCTGGAGAAGATCGACCCGGCCACGGCGGCGAACCCGTTGATCAACCCGTCCCCCGAGGTGCTGGCCAAGTCCAAGGGCTGGGCACCACTGACCGACGAGCAGACGCAGGAATACAACACCGCGTACGCCGCCGTCACCGGCGGCTGACGCCATGGCCGGTGTTGCCTCCAGCAGCCGCCAGCGGAGCAAGGTCGCTCCGTATCTGATGGTTCTGCCGGCACTCGCGTACCTCGCGATCTTCTTCGTGGTGCCGTTCTTCTCCCTGGCGCGCACCTCGCTCTCGGAGACCGGCGGGTCGGTGTTCATGCCGACCCTGTCGTTCGCCTGGGATTTCGGGAACTACGCCGAGGCCTTCACGCTCTACCGCGAGCAGATCTTCCGGTCGTTCGGATACGCGTTCGTCGCCACCCTGCTGTGCCTTCTCCTGGCCTTCCCCCTGGCGTACGTGATCGCGTTCAAGGCAGGCAGATTCAAGAACCTGATCCTCGGACTGGTGATCCTGCCGTTCTTCGTCACGTTCCTGATCCGCACCATCGCGTGGAAGACGATCCTCGCCGACGAAGGGTGGGTGGTCAGCGCGCTCGGCGCGATCGGCATGCTGCCCGACGAGGGCCGGTTGCTATCGACCAGCTGGGCGGTCATCGGCGGTCTGACCTACAACTGGATCATCTTCATGATCCTGCCGCTCTACGTCAGCCTGGAGAAGATCGATCCCCGGTTGATCGAGGCGTCCAAGGATCTGTACTCCTCGACTCCGCGCGCGTTCGGCAAGGTGATCCTGCCGCTGGCGATGCCCGGCGTCCTGGCGGGGAGCATGCTCGTGTTCATCCCCGCTGTCGGTGACTTCATCAACGCCGACTACCTCGGCAGTACCCAGACCACGATGATCGGCAACGTGATCCAGAAGCAGTTCCTGGTGGTCAAGGACTACCCTGCCGCGGCGGCACTGAGCCTCGGGCTGATGCTGCTGATCCTGATCGGGGTCCTGCTCTACACCCGCGCACTGGGCACGGAGGATCTCGTATGACCATGCAGGCCGGCGCCGCGATCGCCACCGCCGCGCAGCAGGATCCGCAACCGAAGAAGGTTCGCGCACGCCGCAACTGGGGCGACGTGCTGCTGCGCCTCGTGGCCGTACTGGTACTGCTGTACCTGTTCCTGCCGATCTTCGTGATCGTGCTGTTCTCGTTCAACCAACCGGCGGGCAAGTTCAACTACACCTGGCAGGGCTTCACGCTCGACAACTGGCTGGACCCGTTCAAGTATCCGCCGCTGACCGAGGCGCTGAAACTCAGCCTCAACGTGGCGGCGGTGTCGACGGCGGTCGCGCTGGTGCTGGGCACCCTCGTCGCGATCGCGCTGGTGCGGCAGCGGTGGCGTGGGCAGCGGACTGTCGACACCTTCCTGGTGCTGCCGCTGACCGCCCCCGAGGTGGTGATGGGTGCGGCATTGCTGACCCTGTTCCTGGACTTCAACACCACCGCCGGTTACCTGACGATCGTGTTGTCGCACATCGCGTTCGAGGTCAGCTTCATCGCGATGACGGTGCGCGCCCGGGTGCGCGGATTCGACTGGACCCTTGAGGACGCCTCTCTGGATCTGGGCGCCGGCCCGGCCCGGACCTTCTTCAAGGTGACGCTGCCGCTGATCGTGCCCGGCATCGTCGCGGCGGCGATGCTGTCCTTCGCCCTGTCGCTCGACGACTTCATCATCACGTTCTTCGTCAGCGGCTCGGAGGTGACCTACCCGCTGTACGTGAACGCGGCGGTGAAGGCGGCCGTCCCGCCGCAGATCAACGTGCTCGCGACCGCCATCCTGGTGGTCAGTCTCGTCCTGCTGGGTATCGGAACGCTGTACCGCCGCAGGAGGTTCGAGAGCTGAGCAGCGGCACCTGCGCCCGCGGCGCCTAGACCGTGACGGTCACCGTCACCCGTCCACGATCATCACGACGGGCGACGGCATGTCCGGTGCGGTCGGCGCCGTCGAATTCGCGGAGCGTCAGCGACCCGCCGTCCCCGGTGAAATTGCGCCACCAGGTCTTCTTGTCCGGCGCCATCACGCGGATCACCACGGCGCCGCCGCGGCGCTGGTAGTTGACCGGAGTCTCGAACGTCTTTCCGGACCGCCTACCGGTGTAGCGGATGACCACCATGCTGCGTCGCACCAGCGAGCCGATGATGGGCGCGTCGATCACACGAGCCGCACCGGCGTTGATGAGACCGACCACCGGCGAGTCGAAGATTCCTCGGGACATGGGTTCACGCTAGCCGGGTCTACCCCACCTCGAGAGGGACCGGAGCGGCACGGGCCCCGGTGCGGGCGGCCCCGATGCCCGCCGCCACGACGAAGCCGATACCGATGATGCCGAGGGTGCCGGGCCGCTGGTCGAGCACGACGAATCCGAGCAGCATGGCGAAGGCCGGTTCCAGGGCCATCAGCGTGCCGAAGGCCGCGGTGGTGAGCCGCCGCAGGGCCAGGAATTCCAAGGCGAACGGCACCACGGGCAGCAGGATCGCCAACCCGAGCCCGACGAGGAGCACGTGCGGCGTCATCTCCGCGATCACACCGGGACCGACGGTGACGGTGGCGACCAGACCGGCCACCGGCATCGACACGGCCAATCCGTTGATCCCGCTGACCGCGTCGCCGACCTTCTGGGTGACCAGGATGTAGGCCCCCCAGCACGCCGCCGCGCTCAGTGCGTAGGCGACGCCGACGAGGTCCACGGCCGCATCCCACGGCTGGGTCAGCAGCAGCACCCCGACCGCGGCGGGCGCCGGCCACATCCAGCGGCCCCGCCCCTGCCCGCGGGCGACCGCGACGCCGAGCGGCCCGAGGAATTCCAGTGCGCTCGCGGTCCCCAGCGGGATGCGGTCGAGGGCCGCCATGAACAGCAGCGTGATGCCCGCGGTGATGACCCCGAGCAGCACACTCAACAGAAAGCTGTTGCGGGTGAATGCTTTTCGACGGGGGCGGACGATGAGGAGGAACAGGAGGCCGGCCCAGGCCAGCCGCAGCCACGCCACGCCCTCGACGCCGATGTCGTCGATCAGCGTGACGGCGATCGCAAGACCGAGCTGTACGCACAGCATCGAGCCCACCGCCATGAAGGCGCCCGTGCGAACCTGATCGCTGGCCATGTCTGCATTGAACGGGACGGCCACCGTCGCGGTCCACGCGTTTTCGACGGACATACCGTTCGGAAAAAGCGAACAATCGCCGCCGCCGATGTTTGAGATCTCCGAAGCGTGGTACAGGCGCGTCATGCTGAGGACTCTGAAGCGATACTCCCCGTTGATGTTCACCGCGGCCGCCGCCACGGCGATCGCCACCGCACCTCTCGGTGGTGCGTCCCTCCTGCCGGTTCCGGCAGGCGGCCCGCCCGGGTGCTACGACATGACCGGCACCGGATGCGGCGCCGTTCCTCCGCCCCCGCCCGCCCCCGGTGTGGCAGGCGCGGTGCCCGGTGGACCCGGCGGTGTGGCAGGACCCGGCGGCACAGCGGGCGCCATCCCCGGCGGGCCCGGCGGTGTCGCGGGACCCGGCGGCGCAGCGGGCGCCATCCCCGGCGGGCCCGGCGGTGTCGCAGGACCCGGCGGCGCAGCGGGCGCCATCCCCGGCGGACCTGCCGGAGCCGCAGGACCGGCGGGAGCCGCGGGCACCATTCCGGGCGGACCCGGCGGTGTCGCAGGACCCGGCGGCGCCGCGGGCGCCATCCCCGGCGGACCCAGCGGTGCCGCAGGCCCCGGTGGCGCTTCCGGCTGCATCCCCGGTGTGGGTTGTGGCACTGTCCCGGCCCCGTAGCCACAGCAGCATCCGGTAGTCACCACAGCACACGTCCGACCGATGCCCTGACCGTCGCCCTCGCGCAGGCGGTCAGGGCATCGTGCCGCGGGCGTCCAGTCGCCGCAGGACGTCGTCGACGACTCCGGGATCGGTCCCGGACTCCGACCGCGCCGCCAGCACCACCTCACGGGCCGCCGCGAGCATCGAGTCCCGCACCACGTCGATCTCCCCGATACGGTCCGAGGCCGGTGCACCGTGGGGCTCGCGGTCACCGTCGCGCAGACCGATGGCGTGCCACATTCGGGCCGCGTTCTCCTCGACATGATCGACGACGTCGTCGGCGACGTCTCCGGCAGCACGGAGCTCGTCGAGTCGGCGCATCCCCGCGTCCTGGGCGCGACGGATCAGCGACTGCTCGAGGTCGTCGAGCGCGGCGTCGTCCCCGCTGACCCGCAGCACCTTCACCAGTACCGGCAGGGTGAGTCCCTGCAGGAGGAGGGTGATGATGACCACGACGAACGCGATGAAGACCAGCCGGTCGCGTTCAGGGAAGGCCGCAGGCAGAGCCAGAGCGGTGACCAGGGTGACGACACCGCGCATCCCCGCCCACGAGGACACCGTCATCTCGCGCCACCCGATCGGTTCGGCCACGGCGCCTCGCCGCCGGTGCAGGCGTTCGTCGAGGGTCGCGACCGGGAAGATCCATGCGAACCGGAGCACGATCACCACCGCGGTGACCGCCAGCGCCTGCACGATCAGTGTGGTCAACGAGCCGGGGGTGCTCTGCATGATGGCGCGCAGCTCGAGGCCGACGAACGCGAAGGCGGCGCCGGTGACGAGGAGTTCGACGACCTCCCAGGTGGTGAGGCTCACCAGCCGGGTCTGTGCGGATTCCGCATCGCTGTAGCGGCTCAACGACAGGGCGAGGGTGACGACCGCCAGCACTCCGCTGCCGTGCACCGCGTCGGCGGCGGTGTACGCGGCGAAGGGGCAGACGAGCACCAGCGCGGTTCCCGCCGGGTGCGCCGGCAGCCTGGTCAGCACCCACCGCGCGCACACCGCCACCAGCAGGCCCGTCAGCACGCCGACGACGATGGCCACCCCCAGAGTGGTCGCCGTGCGGCCCCGGCGACAGCGCGCCGGTGAGCGCCGACGCGACGGCGACTTCGTAGAGGACGAGCGCGGTCGCGTCGTTGGACAGCCCCTCGCCCTCCAGGATGGTGCGCAGCCGGCGCGGCAGATGCAGTTTGCCCGCGATCGACGTCGCCGCGATCGGGTCCGGCGGGGCGACCGCCGCACCGACCGCGGTCGCGGCAACCAGCGGCAGCCCGGGCACGATCGCGACCAGGGTGGCCCCCACGGTGAACGCGGTCACCGCGACCAGCGCGATCGCAAGCAGCCCGATGGCGCGCCGGTTGTCCAGGAACTGGCGCCAGGAGGTCCGGCGCGCCGCGGCGAACAGCAGTGGCGGAAGGATCAGCGGCAGAATGAGTTTCGGATCCACCGCGGGCAGCGGCAGCCCGGGGATCGGCGCCAGCAGCATGCCGAAGATCAGCAGCACGGCCGGGTACGGCATGCTGATGCGCTCGGCGATCGGTGCGAGCACCGCGGTTGCGGCGAACAACACGATCAGCAGGGTCAGTTCGGCCACGCCACATCCCGTCCACGTCGGTCGACAGTTGCCGCGCCGGTGTACCCCGCCGGGGGCCGCTGAACCGCGGGGCCCTGATCAGGCCTCCCACTCCCGCGACACCGACGCCGTCCAGCGCGGTGGCCTGCGCTCGAGAAAGGCGGCCACTCCCTCGCGGGCATCGGCCCCGCCGAGCAGGCGGCGGTGCGCGGCGGTCTCCCGGGCCGCCACCTGGCGGGCGCTGAGGCCCTCGATCATCGTGTCCCAGAGCAGTCGCTTGCTCACAGCGGCCGACATCGGCGCGACGTTGGTCGCGATGTCGCGGGCGACGGCCATCGCAGCGCCGAACACCTCGGCCGCGGGCAGCGTGCGGCTGGCGATTCCCAGGGCGGCGGCCTCGGTGCCGTCGAATGTGCGCCCGGTCAGGAGGAGGTCGGCTGCCACGGCCGCGCCCGCGAGGTGGGGCAACGTCCAGTGCGACATGCAGTCCCCGACGACCCCCCGACGAACCTGTGCGACCGCGTATTTCGCGTCGGTGGCCATGATCCTGATGTCGGCGTGCAGCGCGATGGTCAACCCGATTCCGATGGCATGGCCGTTGACCGCCGCGATGACCGGGGTGCGCAGTTCGAACGCCGCAGGGTCCGTCGGCGAGGCCGTGAACGCGTCCCCGGCGGATGCGAACGGGTCTCCCTGCCCGAAATCCGCTCCCGCGCAGAAGGCCTCACCCGCACCGGTCAGCACGATGGCCCGCACACCGTCGTCGGCGTCGCAGTCCCGGTACGCACCGTTGAGCAGGTCTCCCATCTCGGAGGTGTAGGCGTTGCGTCGCTGCGGGCGGTTGAGGGTCAGCACCGCGACACCGTCGCTGACGGTGACGGTCAGGTCGGCCATGCGGCGAACTTACCGACTGCGCGGCCGACCACTGGAGACAATCGTGGGATGGACACACGGCGCCTGGGACTGCTGCTCGCTCTCTCCCGGCTCGGATCGATGCGCGCCGTGGCCGACGAGCACGGCCTCACCACCTCGACGGTGAGCGCCCAGATCGCGGCGCTGGCGCGCGACACGGGCACGCAGCTGATCGAGCCCGAGGGCCGCCGTGTCCGGCTGACGCCGGCGGGTCGACGGCTGGCAGACCACGCGGTCAGCATCCTTGCCGCCGTCGACGCGGCCAGGCTGGACCTCGACCCCGACGCGGAACCGGCGGGGACGGTGCGCGTGGGCGGCTTCGCCACCGGTATCCGGGTCTCCCTGCTGCCCATCATCGGCGGCCTGACCGCGCGGCATCCCGGGGTGGATGTCGTCATCAGCGAGTACGAACCCGTCGAAGCGTTCGCGCTGCTCACCGGCGACGACCTCGACCTTGCGCTGACCTACGACTACAACCTGGCTCCCGCCTCGCCCGGTCCGAGCATGGAGGTGACCCCGCTGTGGTCGATCGGGTGGGGCCTGGGCGTCCCGGCCGGGACGCCACCCGATACCGGGCTGACGGCGTTCGCGAAGTCCACCTGGATCGTGAACTCCCGCAACACCGCCGACGAGACGGCCGTGCGCACCCTGGCGTCACTGGCCGGGTTCACCCCGCGCATCGCGCACCAGATCGACAGCCTGGACCTGGTGGAGGACCTGATCGTGGCCGGGTTCGGCGTGGGACTGCTCCCACTGGGCAGACCGACCGGGCCCGGGGTCAGCGTGCTGGCCCTGCGCGACCCCGACGTCACGCTGACCGCGTATGCGGTCACCCGCAGGCGTCGTTCGGACTGGTCCCCCCTGCGCGCCGTTCTGGACAGGATGCGACAGGCGTCGACCGATCGGCGGCACCCGCAGTGGCCCCGCCCCGAAGCGGGTCCGGCCCGGTGACAGGGACCCGACGGCGTGCACACGCCGGCGCGATACGGCGGGTTTGCAGCCGTGTGCGCGTGGGAACACAGGCCGCATGTTGATCCGACGTGTTGCGCGCCCGATGCTGTCCGCAGTCTTCATCTCGCGTGGGATTGAGGCTCTCCGAAGCCCCAAACCAGCGACCGACGCCTCTCGCCAGACCCTCGAAGGACTGAGCAAGCTGCCCGACCCGGTCGGCACGAACGTGCCTTCCGACGCCGAGACCGTCGCGAAGGTCACCGCCGGCGTGCAGATCGGCGGCGGCCTGCTGCTGGCCACCGGAAAACTCCCCCGGTTGGCCTCCGCCGCACTGGCGCTTAGTGTCGTCCCCAGTTCCCTTGGCGGACATGCTTTCTGGAGCGAGGTCGATCCGCAGCGCAAGGCCGACGAGCGGCGGGCGTTCATCACCGACATCAGCCTCATCGGCGGTCTGATCATCGCTGCGGTCGACACCGAGGGCAAGCCGTCGCTGGGTTGGCGCGGCCGCCGTGCGGCGCGCAAGGTCTCCGGGGCGGTCACCGCCGCCCTGCCGGCCGGCGCGGCCGCGGGCAGCTCGCTGTCGGACAGCGCGCTCGCCGAGAAGGTGGGACACGGCCTGCAGGTCGGGGCCGAGCGCGGACGCGAACTGGCGCACATCGCCGGTGAACGCGGCTCGGAACTGGCCGAGGTCGCCAAGGACCGCGGCGGGAAGTGGGCCGAGGTCGCCCGCGAGCGCGGCGGTGAACTGGCCGAGATCGCCCAGAAGCGCAGCGCCGAGCTGGCCGAGATCGCCCGCGAGCGCGGCGGCGAATTCGCCGAGATCGCCCGCGACCGCAGCGGTGACCTCGCCGACCGCGCCCGTGACCGGGCCCCGGAACTGGCCGAGCTGGCGCGCGACCGCGGTACCGACTGGGCGGCGCTGGCGCGCGACCGTGCCGAGCTCGCTCGCGACCGGGCGGCGTTGCTGGCCGAGTCCGCCGGTAAGGAAGCCAAGAAGCAGGCCAAGAAGCAGAAGCGCCGCGTGCGCTGATCGCGTCCGCGGCCCTGTGGGCCGCACGCTGGACACCGATCCGCGGCGCCGACCAGAGTGTCGGCGCCGCGGTTCTGTCTTTCTCTATGTCGTCAGAAAGTCGGTGCCGCAACCCTTTTCATCACCGCGGGGCGTAGCTGTAATCGATGTTCGTGCCGTCGACCGCGGTCACCGTGAGAAGGAAAGCCGCGCGCTCCGGGCCCGCGACCACAGCACAGTCCACCGTGTTGCCCGGCTTGCCCTCCAGATCGCCCGTGCAGGTCGCCGAGTCGGGCCGCCGGCTCAGATGACGGGACAGATCGTCGAGCAGCGACTTCTCCACCTCGGACCTGGTCAGGATCGGGACCAGGTCGAAGTTCATCATCAACCCCTCGACGCTGGTGACTTCCACAGTCCGGCGCAACGTGACACCTGAGGTGACGACGTCGCACTGTGCGGCCTCCCCCATCCGGCCCGTGAGCCCGCCCGGACACCTCACCTCGGACGGCGGTGGCCCACCGGCTTCGTCGATCAACCGGACCACGGCCCGCTCCAATTGCTCCTTTGACAGTGCCGGCACCAGTTCGTAGTCGATCGTGGCGCCTTCCACGCTGGTGACGGTCACGATCGGCGCGAAGCTGTTGGTCGGGCTCATCACCACATCGCAGCGCGCCACCTGACCGACCTCGCCGACGAGGGGCTCCTTGCACGAGACGGACTGCGGCCGCTGCCCGGCATCACCGAAACGCTGCGCGATGTCGGACTGCAGATCCTCGGTCGTGACCACCGGTAGGCCGTCGGCGAGCTGGACGTGGCAACCGGACACCACCGCGCTCGCTGCCGCCAGCGCGGTGAGCGGACCGAAGACCTTCCTCATGGGTGTGATCCCGTCGCAGTCAGGAAGTTTGCAGGCACCCTAGCAGGCCCCGTCGGTGTGATGATTGACTGCCGAGATGTCCAGACCCCACTCTGTCGCACGCCGCCTGCACGACCGCATCGAACCGGTGCACGCCGTCACCTACTTCGCGCCTGAAGCCCGGTCGGCACTGGACGGGCTCGGATACAAGGGGTTCTGGATGGGCTATTTCGCGGCCCGCTCCGCCCCGCTGGGCCCGGTGCCGGTCGATGTCGTCACTGCCGCGTTCTACAACTTCACCCCCGAACGCGTCGCCAAGGCGTTGCCGGCAGCCTGGCAGATCGCTCCCCCGGCTGCGGCGCTGGAAATCCGCAGCGACGCCGCCGCAGCCGCGCTGCGGCGCTACGGCGTCACCGATGACGAGGCGGGCACCGTCGCCGACCTCGTCGCCGACGCGGTCGCGCGGTGCGAGGTGGGTGGGCGGGCGCTGTACGCGGCCAACCACGCACTGGCGTGGCCGGATGAACCGCTGGCCCGGTTGTGGCACGCCTCGACGCTGCTGCGGGAGCATCGCGGCGACGGACACGTGGCCGTACTGACCGCCGAGGGCGTATCCGGCCGTGAATGCAACATCCTGCACGCCGCGGCCGGCCGGGTTCCCGCCGAGATGATCAAACGTGCTCGCGACTACGACGACGACCAATGGGCTCGGCACCACGGGGAACTCCGGGAACGGGGACTGCTCGACGACGAAGGTGAGCTGACACCGTCAGGCCGCGCGCTCAAACAGCACATCGAGGACCGCACGGATGCGCTCGCGCTGTCCGCGCTCGCCGGGATCGACGACGCCGCCGTCGAGACACTGTTCGGCGTCCTCACTCCCATCACCCGCAAAGTTGTTGCCGCACAGGATCTTCCTGACGGGACACCGATGGGTTTGAGCCGTAAGGACCTGGACGACGCCGGCGCGCATCTGTCCTGACGACGGGTCAGCGCGGCGCGTACATGATCAGGCCGACGCCGACGAGGCAGACGAGCGCGCCCCCGACGTCCCATCGGTCCGGCCTGAAGCCGTCGGCGACCATCCCCCAAAGCAGCGATCCGGCGACGAAGACGCCCCCGTAGGCGGCGAGCACCCGACCGAAGTTGGCATCGGGCTGGAACGCCGCGACGAAGCCGTAGGCGCCCAGGGCGAGCAGTCCCGCGCCCACCCACAGCCACCCGCGATGTTCGCGCACACCCTGCCACACCAGCCAGGCGCCCCCGATCTCCAGCACGGCGGCGAGGACGAACAGCAGGACGGATCTGAGCACCACGCCCTTCAGCGTGCCATCAGTGGTGGGCGCCGGCGACGGGGGTGTGGCACGCGTCGGGCGGGCTGCCGGCGACGTCGAGCGCGGGGTTGCGGTCGAAGAACCCGAACGGCTTGAGCCAGAACGACACCACGTCGACGGGCATCACCGGCCAGTCCTCGGCCCGGGTGATGTGATGGATACCGAACACGTACCACAGGACGACGTCGGTGTTCTCGATCGGACGGTCGGCGGCCGTCCACCGCGTCAGGCCGGTGTCGCGGGCGGACTGATTCACGAATTCCCCTGCCGGCCAACGCTCGTCACGCTGATTGGGAGTCACCCACAGCGTGTGGGCGATCACCCCGGCGCGTTCGAGGACGGGCGAACCGGGTTCGAACATCGGCGGGATGGCACCGCTGGGAACGAGCTTGTACGCCGGGTGAGCACCGATCCCGGTCACGACGTTGGGGTTGACCACCTTCCAGGCGCGCTGGGTTGCGAAGTTCACATCCTGTCGGGCTTCACCTTCGGTGCGCAGCGGGGTGTTGGTCACCACCAGCGACAGTCCGTGCGGGTTGGCGGGCCCGATCGGTTCGGCGAACGATTCGGACACCACCACCGTGTTCCGTGGCCCGTCGACGTCCATGTCGAGGCGAGCGACCAGGAAGTGCTGGTGGAACGGGGCGTAGGTGCGCTCGTCGACGAGCGTGCCGTTGGGATTGGGTGCGCCCGCCGGCAGTGGTGTGGTCACCATGATGCCGGTGGCGCGCACCTCGCATTCGATGTTCCCGTCCTGGTAAAGCCGCCAGTAGACCAGGTATTCGTAGTTTGCGACCGTGACGTGGAACGAGACGGTGAGCCGGCGCATCCGTCGCACTTCGGCGCCGATGTCGTGATCGACGTGTTTCCACAGGACCGCGTCGTCCTCTTCGTGGATGCAGATCGCCTGGGCGATGGTGTAGGGCTCCCCTCGGCTGTTGTGCAGCACGGCGTCGAGGTAGCGGATCTCGCCCAGGCAGTCGCAACCGAGCGTCAACGAGGTCGTCATGAAACCCAGGCCCCACTCACCGATGTCGAAAGCCGTGCGGCGGAAGTGATCCGGCGACGGATCTCGGTAGGGCACGATCATCTCGGCGAAGGAGAGCCGGTGCGCGATCGACCGTTCGCGCTCACCGTCGCGGTAGCGCACCGTGTGCAGCGTCATGCCCTCGCGGTGGTTGAAACCCACTCGTAGAGACCAGTTCTGCCACCGCAGCAGGTTGCCCTCCAGGGTGAACGACGGCCCTTCGGGCTGGGTGACGTGCAGGGGCTTGAGCGGTTCGCGGCGCGACGCGGCCAGAATCCGTTCCGGGATGTGGGCGGGTACGTACTCACCCATCACCGCGGGCGCGGGCTCACCCGCGGCGAACGCCCCCTCGTCCTCGACCCGGAGCAGTTCCATGGCGTTGAGGTCGACGACGCAGTGCAGGCCACTGACCAGCCGCGCATAGGGATTGGCGCCGGGAGCGGCTTTGAGCCAACTGTCCGACCAACCGATCCGCCGGTCGCGGTACTCGGGCGGGGCGACCGCGTCCCCGTAGGTCCACGTGTCGAAGAAAACCAGGTCCAGGTCGGTGATGCCCCGGTTACGCAGTGCGGCGATCACCTCCGGGTGCGCGCGCAGCAACTGGTCGCACTCCGCGAACTCGTCGACGGTGAAGTTCGCCTGGACGCCCGGAATGTGCTCGAACTTCTCGACACGCTGATCACCCAGGGACACCACACCCTTGTAGGTCGCGTTGGCCGACCGGTCGAAGCACACGATCTCGGCCCGCCGCGCCGGCCTGGCCCCGCCCGCTTCGAAGTCGGCCAGTTCGGCTTTGCCGGGTTCGAGCATCTCGATCGATGCGAACCGCCAGCCCGCCGGCGCCCCCGGCGCACCGGGCACCACGCCGCGCTCGCGGCGCAGGATGTCGGCGACCGCCGAGATCTCGGAAGCGGTGAGCGGGTCGAGGGGGAACGGCTGCGCGGACGGATCAGCGGGCTGAGACACGAATCAACGCAATCACATCGGCCGCTCCGGGGCGGGTTGAATCGCGCAAGTCGGCGACGTCACCGCGCGGCCAGGAAGAAGTCCTCCCACGCCAGGCGACGATCCGAGTGCGGGTCGAGTTCGACGCGTCGGCGACGGTCCAGGACCAGGACCGCGCGGTCGTCGCGGGTGTACTGCGGCCAGTCGGCGCCGGGCGCGCCCCGGCCGGCGAAGGACAGCCAGCGCCGTTGCACGTCGTCGGTGACCTTGCGGGCGCTGCGCGCGTCGATGCCTGCGGTGAGTAGGCGGCCGAACCGGGAGCGGTACACGTCGAACACCGCGAGCAGTTCGGTGGCGTGAGTGGCGCCCATGCCGGAGAGCCGCAGCGCCGCGGTCGCGTAGTCGAAGCGGTAGACGTAGGTCGGGGCGTGGGCGGAGTGTGCGTGCGCGATCTGCCACACCGCCGATCCGAAGATGAAGTCGCCACCGAACCGCACACACGCCTGCGCACTGGGATATCCGGGGTACGCGGCCAGGATGCGTTGGCGCGCTTCGGGTTCCATGTGTGCCAGCAGACGTTCGATCGCCTGCTCGTTGGTCGGCAGCAGTTTCAGGAACCGGGTGAACAACCGGCCCTCGTCGGCGTTGGTGCCCACGATCAGCGGCACCGCATGTGCCGTACCGTCCCGCATCGCCTCGACGGGGTCCTCGGGCAGGTATTCGGTGCCGAAGGTCGGTCCGATCGCGAAGGCGCCCAGCATGTCGCGCTGCCCCTCCACGACCAACCGGTCGAGCGCGTTCACCAGTTCGGCGGGGCGCGCGGCCAGCAGGGCCCGGCCCGCACCGGCACGGTCGGCCCCCAGCTGTCGTGCGAAGCGCACCGCGTAGTCCTCGGCGATGTCGGCGTTGCTGATCATGCCGCTCGCCGGGCTCTGGGAAATGGCCCGTGCGAACAGGCCCTTGGCATCGGGGGTCGCCATCAGCGTCGCGACGGCATGGGCCCCGGCGCTCTCGCCGAAGATGGTGACGTTGTCGGCGTCACCGCCGAAGGCACCGATGTTGTCGCGCACCCAGCGAAGGGCCATCACGAGGTCGCGCAGGAACAGGTTGTCGTCGATCGTCACCTCGGGGGTCGACAGTGACGACAGCTCCAGACACCCCAGTGCCCCCAGCCGGTAGTTCACCGAGACGTAGACACATCCCTTGCGGGCCAGCGAGGCGCCGTCGTAGACCGGGGTGGCCGAGCTCCCCAGCAGGTAGCCGCCGCCGTGGATGAAGACCATGACGGGCAGCGGGCCGTCGGCGCGCGTGCCAGCGCCCTGGGGGGCCACCACGTTCAGCGTCAGACAGTCCTCGCTCATCGGCTGATATCTGCCCGGCGCGAGGAGGGTGTACATCTTCTGCTGGGGAGCGCAATAACCGAAGCCGTGACAGTGGCGGACGCCCCGCCACGGTTGCACCGGCTGGGGTGCGCGGTACCGGAGCGCTCCCACCGGGGGTCGCGCGAAGGGGATGGACCGCCATCGATCGACCCCGTCCCGGGTGAAGCCCTCGACGGTGCCCGCAGCGGTGTTCACCCGGACGGTGTGCTCGTGCATTCTGTCGACGGTAGCGAACGTTGTGCCGGCCTGCCTCACCGTGGGATCCGTGTCGGGTCGATAGCCTGGTCAGATGCGTCTTGCTGCCTTGGTCGCGGTCAGCGCCCTGGCGGCGGCCTGCTCTCAGTCCGTGGGCGGTCAGGCGGAGTCGCCGGGATCCCCGACGCCTGCGCCGACAGCGACGTCACCGGCGGCTTCCCCGCAGGCGCCGTCCACTCCGACGCCGGCGGCCGCGGCCCCGATCGACGAGGTCATCGACTTCATCGAGGCGGGCACGCCCGTCGATCCCGGCTCATTCCATGTGGCGTTCCGCGACGGCGTCACCACCCGGCTCGGCGACGCCGTCGCCTTCGTCGCACCGTCCGGACCGCCGCACAGCACCACGCAGTGCATCACGACCACCGGCCCCCTGACGTGTCTGCTGGACCCGACGGCGCCCGCGCCGCGCCCGGCGCAGGCCGAGGGTGTCTGGAAGCCGGGGTGGACCGAGTTCACTGGGACGACCCTGTCGGTCGGCGCGCTGCGGGGAGATCCCGGCCCGTTCGCCGCCGGCACGGGGACCGAGCTGGCCGCCGGGCAGTCGTTGGCGTTCGGCGACAACCGGTGTCGCAGTGACAGTTCGGGCCTCTACTGCGTCAACTACGCCCACCGTGCCGCGGTACGCATCGCCGCAGCCGGCGTCGTGCCGTTCGGATGCCTGGCGGCGCTGGCGCCGCCCCCGGAGTCGGCGGCACTGTACGGGTGCTGACCGGGGTCATCCGGCGCCCTGGCGTGCCTTCTCCCGCGCCTTGGCCGGGTAGGTGAGCGTCATGCCCGCGGCCCCGACGATGACGACCACGGGGATGACCGCCTTGGTCAGGTGAACGGTCGACGGCGCCGCCACCGCGAGGTAGCCGAGCACCGCGATGAGGGCGAACACAAGGGCCCACATCAGCGTCAGCACCTGGTTGGTGCGCCGGAAGGCTGCCTCCTCCCAGTCCTGACGCGGGCCCGAGGCAGGCGCGTACTGGGCCGTGAAGGGTTCGAATGCCAGCGACACCAGCGCCATCAACGCGAGCACGCCGCTGGACAGGGTCGTGGCATAGGTGTCCATCCAGTCGCGGTCCTGGGCACCGATGACCAGGCCCACGATCGTCACGCCCGCGAAGAACGCCACCGTGACCCCGTCGAGCAACCGCACCCCGGCGAAGCCCGCCGACATTCCGAGGATCAGCGTGGCGATGACGGCGCAGAGGGCGCCGAACATCTAGGTGCTCGGACCGTCGGCCACGACCCAGTAGATGATCCACGGGACGAAACCGATGAACGGGCTGCGCTCGAACCACTCATCCACGCCGACAGCTTTACCCGAGTCGGGGCCTCAGGCGACGCCCTTGCGTCTCAGGATCGGCAGCACACCCTCGGCGAACCAGTACGCCTCCTCCAGGTGGGGGTAGCCCGACAGGATGAACTCGTCGAACCCGACGCCGTGGTACTCCAGGATGAGGTTCGCGACCTCCTCGTGGCTGCCCACCAGCGCGGTGCCCGCGCCACCACGCACCAGACCCACCCCCGCCCACAGGTTGGGGTAGATCTCCAGCCGGTCGGTGCGCCCCCCGTGCAGTGCTGTCATGCGGCGTTGGCCCTCGGACTCCGACTTCGCGTGCAGCTGCGTGGCAATGGCGATCTGTTCGGGACTGAGCGTGGCCAGCAGCTCGTCGGCCACCGCCCATGCCGCTTCGGAGGTGTCCCGGCTGATGGTGTGCAACCGGATGCCGAACCGCACGGTGCGTCCCCGCTGCCGGGCCAGGGCGCGCACCGTCTCGATCTTGGCCGCGGCGGCCTGCGGCGGCTCGCCCCAGGTGAGGTAGACGTCGGCGTGGTCGGCCGCGATCGGCAGGGCCGGTGCCGAGGACCCCCCGAAGTAGATCTGCGGCAACGGGTTCGGCGGCGCGGAGACCCGGGCGTCGGCCACCTCGTAGAAGTCGCCGGTGAAGTCGACGGATTCCTGGGTCCACACGGAGCGCACGATGTGGAGGAACTCGCCCGTGCGCGCATAGCGTTCGTCGTGGCCCACCCAGTCACCGAACCGGCGCTGTTCGAGATCGTCGCCGCCGCTGACGATGTTGAGCAGCACGCGTCCGCCGGAGAACCGCTGCAGCGTGGCGGCCTGCTGCGCCGCCAGCGTCGGAGGCACCAGGCCGGGCCGGAACGCGACGAGGAACTTCAGTCGTTCGGTCTCGGCGAGCAGAGCCGACGCGGTGAGCCAGGCGTCCTCGCACCACGTCCCGGTCGGCGTCAGCACTCCTTCGTATCCGAGGCGGTCTGCGGCGCGGGCGATCTCGGCGAGGTAGCGGCGGGTCGGCGGTCGGTAACCCGCCGGTTCGGTGAGCTGCGCGGAGGCGTGCGAGGCGCCGACGATCGACCTGCCGTCACCGGCGGTGGGGAGGAACCAGTGGAACCGTGCCGAGGCAGCCGATGCCGGGACGCTGGATGTCGAGGTGGTGAGTGCGGTCATCATGTCTCCTAGGTACGAGCGACCGACAGAGGCGCCAGTGTCTCGGCGTAGCGGCGGTCGACCCACTTGTCGAACTCCGGGGCTTCGGCGATCTGTCCGGATTCGGCGAACAGGTCGGTCAACTGCTGCTCGGACGCCACGAGTTCGTCGGACAGCGGGAGGGGCAGACGCAGGCTGCGGTCCTGCGCGGCAGCCCCGACCGCGGGGTCGAGACCCACTGCGGCCGAATATTTCTCGGCCCATTCTTCGGGATGGTCATGTGCCCACTGCACCGCCTTGGCATAGCGCACCAGTAGGTCGCTGATCGCCGTGTTGCGCTTCGGGTCGGCCAGCGCCCGGTCGGAGGCGACGCCGAAACCCGCTCCGTTCGTGACGCCGGTGGCCTGCGCGATGCTGCGCACCGGGATGTCGGCTTCCGCCTGCGCGGTATAGGGGTCCCAGACCGCCCAGGCGTCGACCTGACGCTGGGCGAACGCGCCGAGTGCATCGGCCGGTTGCAGGAAGACCAAGGAGACGTCGGCGGGTGTCATGCCGGCGCGATCGAGTTGGGCGAGGACATTGCCGTGTGCGGAGCTGCCTTTGGCCAGTGCGATGCGTCTGCCGCGGAGCTCGGCGACAGACCGGATCGGTGAATCCCGGTGCACCAGAACCTTGTCGCCGCGACCGCTGCCGTCGTAGGCCGAGACCACCTTGACCTTCGCTCCCGAGGCGGCGCCGAAGATGGGCGGCGTGTTGCCGGTGACGGCGAAGTCGATCCTGCCCGCGGTGGCGGCTTCGATCTGAGGCGGTCCGGACGTGAAGGTCGAGAACGCGATCGTGTACGGCAGCCCGTTCAGGGCGCCCGCAGCGGTCAGCAGGGCTTCGGTGCCGCCCTTCTGATCGCCGACCTGCAGGGTGAGGTCCGACAGTTCGGTCAGGGGGACGAGATCGGGGGCCTGCTCAGCACCCGCGGCGTCTTCCCTGGTCACACAGCCGGCGAGCAGCACCGTCAGGAGTGCGAGCACCACGATGAGTCGAGACATCGAAGATCCTTTCCGGAGAACGTCGGTCAGAGTCGGACACCGAGCTTGTCGAGAAGCTCGGCCCGGTGGCGATCGGTGTGGCCCTCCCCCGGCCCGCGGCGGGGATCAGGGATGTCGAGCGTGTGCACCACCTCACCGGCCTCCAGGATGACCACGCGATCGGCAAGGGCGACGGCTTCGTCCACGTCGTGGGTGACGAGCAGGACGCCGAAACCGTGCTCGCGCCAGAGGTCGAGGAGCAGGTGGCGCATCGACAGCCGGGTCAGCGCGTCGAGCGCTCCGAACGGCTCGTCGAGCAGGAGCAGCTGCGGTTCGGCCACCAGGGCGCGAGCCAGTGAAACCCGTTGTGCCTGACCCCCGGACAGTGTCAAGGGCCAGGCGCCGGCACGCTCGGCGAGACCGACGTCGGCCAGTGCGTGCTCGGCGCGTCGCGCCTTCTCTGCTCTGGACAGGCGACTGCGGGTCAGGCCGTACGCCACGTTGGTGCGCACGTCGCGCCACGGGAACAGCCGGGGCTCCTGGAAGGCCATCGCCGGCGCGCCGGCGACGGCACGCTCGCCGGTGTGGTCGGCGGACAGCCCGGCCAGCACCCGCAAGACGGTCGATTTACCCGAGCCGCTGCGCCCGATCAGCGCGACGATCTCGCCGCGGTCGATGCGCAGCGACACGTCGGCGAGCACATGGTGCTCGCCGTACCACTTGTCGACATGGCGCAGCTCGCCGGCCGTGACGGGCCTTGGATCGCAAACATGCTGCGCGGCAGGTGAGGTGATGGTCATGAGCGGTACCTCAGGGCTCGGCGCTCCAGGGCGCGGACCATCGCGTCGGTGCCGATCCCGAGGAGGGCGTAGACGATCAGGCCGAAGATGATGATGTCGATGCGCAGGAAGTCGCGCGCATTCATGATCAGGAAGCCGATGCCTTTGTCGGCGTTGATCTGTTCGGCGACGATGAGGGTGAGCCACGCGATCGCCAGCGACTGGCGCGCGCCGACCAGAACCTGGGGCGCGGCGCTCGGCACGATGATCGAACGGAAGCGCTGCCAGAACGAAAAACCCAGTACCTGCGCTGTTTCGAACAGTTTGGGGTCGACCTGCCGGATCGCCGAGAAGGTGTTCAGGTAGAGCGGAAAGCTCACCCCGAGCGCGACCAGCAGCACCTTGGGCAGCTCACCGATGCCGAACCAGAGGATGAACAGCGGGATCAGGCCGAGGTGCGGCAGAGCGCGCACCATCTGCATCGGCGGGTCCACGGTGGCTTCGACCCACCTCGACAGGCCGACGGCCGTACCCAGCGCGACGCCCACGACGCCCCCGAGGACGAGGCCTTCGAGCACCCGGATCCCGGACACGGTGAGGGCGTCGACGAGCTGGCCGTTCTCGAGAAGTTCGACGCCCGCTTCGACGATGAGCGACGGGGCGGGCAGCACCTCCTGCGGGATCAGGCGCAGGGCACTGCCGAGTTGCCAGAGCGCGAGGAACGCGAACGGGGACGCGAGCCGGATCAGACCCCATCTGCGGTCTGGACGGCGGGCGCCGGGGGCGGGGGCGGCCGGTGCCAACGGCGGCGCCGGGTCGGTGGAAGGTGTCACGGTGAGGCGACGCTACGCCCGACCGTCCCGGCGCCGAAGGGTTTGATTCTGCGTGAGGTGAACCGCGATTCGTCAGTTCAGCCGGAATGTGCCGGTCACGAGCGTCGGGTTCACGCTGACCCCGTTGATCGTGGAGCGGGGCGCAGCGCCCGGCGGGAACTCGATGGGCCCCGCAGGCCCGAGATTGCGTTTGTTGCGCACGTCGTTGCGCACGTCGAAGTCGCTTAGCTCATCGAGATTGAACACGTCGAAGTTGCGGTCCCCCTTCTGGAATCCGCTGAACTGCACGCCGGTGGCGGATCCGTCGGGACGCACCACCCAGGAAGCACGCACCCCGTCGGCGTCGGCGGTGTACATGCCCGCGACGCCGGAGACGGGCGCTGCGGTGAACCGGTACCCGACCCCGTTCATCGTGACCTCGCCGGTCACGTCGCTGCCGGTGAACTGCGCGGCGAGGGTGTCCCGGAACCGCGATTTCAGGTCGAGCGCCCCGCCGGTCTGGTCGCCGAAGAACCATGCCTCGTCGTCTGTTCCGTTGCAGGCGTAGGCGGCGACGGAGCTGCCGTCCACGCTGATCCCAATGGTCATGGGCTTGCCGTCGGCTGCGGCCATGTCGGCCATATAGCGGGCGGATTCGGGAAACGGTGCCGCCGAGGAGGTCTCCGGCGCCGGCTGCGACGGTGAGGTCGCCTCGGGGGTGGAGTTGCTCGTGCAGGCCGACAACGTTCCGAACGCGACGAGCGCGCTGAGCCCGGCGAGCAGTGAACGCGTGTGGTTTCTCATGGCATCAGCATGATCGGCCGCCCGGCGGCGCACATGAAGATTGCGTGGAGATTGTGTGGAGATCCCTGCTCACGCGCCGAGGAACGCGGCCACCTCGTCGCAGAACACCCGCCACGCGGGCTCGGCACCGGTGAGCAGATGGTTGTTGCTCGCGAGCGCCACCAGCCGGGACTCGGGGATGAGCGCCGCCAATTCCTCTCCGTAGCGCATCGGCACACGATGGTCGTCGCGGGAGTGCAGGATCAACGTGGGGCACTGCACCCGGGCGCAGGACTCCCGCACGTCGATGCGGGCGAACTCCTCCAGGAAGTGCACGGCGTTCTCCGGCGACGTGGTGCGGCGCTGCAACTGATCGAACGCCGCCCAGTCCGCCCGCGTCCCGTCGGGCAGGAACTGCGCGGCGAAGACCTGACGGAAGGCCGGATCGTCACGACCCCATCCGACCCGGGCGAGGTCGAGATCCAGTGCGGCGGCCCGTCTTTCGTCGTCGTTGAGGGCTCGCACCGCACGGCCCCGCGCGTATGCGCCGCACAGCACGAGCTTGCTCACCTTCTCCGGGTGCCGGGCGGCGTACGCGACCGCCACCGCGCCTCCCTGCGACACTCCGAGCAGGGGGAACCGCTGCAGACCGACGGCCTCGACGACCGTTTCGAGGTCGGTCACCCAGTTGTCGAAGTCGAACGAGCCGGCGTCCCAGTCCGACAGTCCGCACCCGCGCTCGTCGTACCGGATGAACGTGTTGCGCAACGACATCTCCCTGACCCAGTGCCGCCACACCGGGCTCTCGATGTCATAGCCGAGGTGGGTCATCCAGTTGGCGGCCCGCACCAGCGGCGGCCCCTCTCCCGACACCGCGTAGGCCAGCCGTGCGCCGTCGGACGCGCGGGTGAAGGCGATGTGCTGCCGGGGCGCCTCCGGCTCGGGAGTCGCAGCGACGCCGTCGGCGAGCAGCCGGCCGACGAACTGGTACCCACGCCCGCGCACGGTGCGGATGTAGCGCTGGGATTCGCCGTCGTCGCCCAGTGCCCGGCGCGCCGCCTTGATCCGGCTGGTGAGCGCAGCCTCGCCGACGAACCGCCCGCCCCACACCGAATCGAAGAGCTCCTCCTTGCTGACGAACCGTTCGGAGTTGCTCACCAGTTGGGTCAACACGTCGAACACCTGGGGTTCGACCCGGATCGCCGCACCGGCGCGCCGCAGCTCGTAGCGGGCCGCGTCGAGACAGAAATCGTCCCAGCGCCACACACGGGTCGGTGGAGAAAGCGCGGGATCGGCGCTGGTCACGCGCCAAGGGTACCGCTGGGCAGGCGCGACCGTCGGACTACCGGCCGCGTCGTCTGGAAGGAGTCAGCGCCAGCCGTCGGCGGCGCGCGCCGCCCTCATCACCGCGTCGCAGAGCTCGCGCAGTTCGGCGGCTCCGGCGCCCTCCTCGATGGCGGTCGCCATGTCCTCGGCGGCGCAGCGGACCTCGTACACGCGATCCGAGAGGTCCGAGGCCTCATCTGCGGACAGCACGACCGCATCGGGCGGCAGGGCGGTGCCCTTTACCTGGGCGCGCTGCTCGTAGGCCCGTTGCCTGCAGGACTGTCTGCAGTACTGGCGCCGCCGCCCCATCCCCGCATCGGCCACCTCGCGACCGCACCACCGGCAGGTTTGAGGGCGCCGACGGGTACCCGTCGAGGGGCTCAGCGAGGTCACCGCCCGACTGTAAACGGGACGACCGCGATATCCCGGTATCATCGACGGTCGAGTCGGGAACTCTTCGCTGTGTGTACGCGTTGACAATCCCGGACCACGAGCTTTCACAGAGGAGTTGACGATGGCTGATCGTGTCTTGAGGGGCAGCCGCCTCGGAGCAGTGAGCTACGAGACGGACCGCAACCACGACCTGGCGCCGCGTCAGGTCGCCCGCTACCGCACCGACAACGGCGAGGAGTTCGACGTCCCGTTCGCCGACGACGCCGAGATCCCCGGCACCTGGCTGTGCCGCAACGGCATGGAGGGCACCCTCATCGAGGGCGATGTCCCCGAGCCCAAGAAGGTGAAGCCCCCGCGCACCCACTGGGACATGCTGCTGGAGCGTCGTTCCGTCGAGGAACTCGAAGAGCTGCTCAAGGAACGTCTCGAGATCGTCAAGACGCGCCGCCGCGGATAGTTAGCGCGCGCTCCCACGGGCCCGGTCGATGCGGGCCCGCATGCCCCACTGGGCGACCTTGACGATCGCTTCCCGGATGGTGGACCCGTCCATCTTCGACACCCCGTGCTCGCGTTCGGTGAAGGTGATCGGCACCTCGACGACGGTGAAGCCGGCGTTGATGGTGCGCCACGTCAGATCCACCTGGAAGCCGTAGCCCTTCGAATCCACGGCGGCCAGGTCGATCTTCTCCAGCACCTCGCGGCGGTACGCGCGATAGCCCGCCGTGATGTCGTGGATGTCGACGCCGAGCAGGATGCGCGAGTACGAGTTGGCCGTCCTGGACAGCACGAGCCGGCGTCGCGGCCAATTGCGGACGTTACCTCCGTCGACGTAGCGCGATCCGATCACCAGGTCGGCGCCCGCGTCGATCTGGTCGAGGAGGCGGTAGAGGTCCTCCGGGGCGTGGCTCCCGTCGGCGTCCATCTCGACCAGCACGGAGTACTGCCGGTTCAGGCCCCAGGCGAACCCGGCGAGGTAGGCCGCGCCCAGACCGTCCTTGGAGGTGCGGTGCATGACGTGGACGCGGTCGGGATCGGCCAGCGCCAGCTCGTCGGCGAGCTCACCGGTGCCGTCGGGGCTGCCGTCGTCCACGATCAGCACGTGGACGTCGGGTGTCGAGTCGTTGACGCGGGACACGATCGTCAGCAGGTTGTCGCGCTCGTTGTACGTCGGGATGATCACCAACGTGCGGGCGCTGGGCCGCCCGGCAGGTCTGCCCTCACCGGTCAAGCCACCGGGGACGCTCATGGGGCTCCTTCGCCGTCGTCGCTGGTCGGTTTCCGACCTCTCCATCTGGTGGGCACGAATGCACCATTGTGCAGCATCGCCCCGAGAACAGCCGAAACGCCGAGGGCCACCAGGACCGCCTCGATGAGAGGCCCGAACCGGGTCGCGGGCGTCAGCGCAGTCTTGAGCCGGACCTGTTTGTCCAGGTAGGCGGACTCGAACCAGCCGGTCCGGGCCATCACGTGCCCGTCCGGGGCGATGACCGCACTGATCCCCGTGGTGCCCGACACCACGACGTACCGGTCGTGTTCGACGGCACGCAATCGGCCGAACGCCAGCTGTTGCTCACTCATCGCCTGGTCGAAGGTCGCGTTGTTGCTGGGAACCGCCAGCAGCTGCGCCCCGTTGCGTACCGATTCCCGTGCCGCGCGGTCGAAGATGACCTCCCAGCAGGTGGTGATGCCGACGGGCACCCCCGCGGCCTGGACCACTCCGTCCCCGTCGCCGGGGAGGAAGTACCCGGCCCGGTCGGCGTAGGAGGAGAGCTTGCTGAAGAAGCCGCGCCACGGAAGGTACTCGCCGAACGGCTGGACGATGCGCTTGTCGTGCCGGTCGGAAGGCCCGGTCCCCGGGTTCCACACGAGGACAGTGTTGTTCGACACCGGATTGTCCCGGCTGTACCCGGGCGCCGCGACCACGCCGCCCACCAGGACGGGTGCGTTGATCGCCGCGGCCGCCTTCGAGATCTCCTGCGCTGCATCGTCGTTGGCGATGGGATCGATGTCCGACGAGTTCTCCGGCCAGATCACGAGCATCGGTTGCGGCGCCCGCCCCGACCGCACGTCGTCGGCCAGCCGCAGCGTTTCGCGAACGTGGTTGTCCAGCACCGCTCGCCGTTGTGCGTTGAACTCCAGGCCGAGTCGCGGGACGTTGCCCTGCACGGCGGCCACCGTCACCGGGGGTTCGTCCCCGGCGCCGAGCCCGGCCTTGCGCACGTGCGGCCAGGCCAGGGCGGTGCCCAGCAGCACCAGGGTGATGCACAGGCCCGGGATCACCACGGCCGGCGGGCGGGTCGCCCGCGTCGCAGCGTCGCGGCGCCACCATCCGGCGATCTCGAGGACGAGCGCGGCCAGGCCGAAGCCGGTCAGCGCCACCGCGAACGAGACCAGTGGTGCTCCCCCGAGATATGCCAGCGGGAGCAGGGGTCCGTCGGTCTGGGAGAACCCGACCACTCCCCATGGGAAACCGCCGAAGGGGACCGTGGACTTCAGCCACTCCTGGGCCGACCACAGGCCGGCGAACCACACAGGCCAGCCGGGCACCCGGCGGACGACCACGGCCAACGCACCGAACAACGCGGTGAACAGCGCCTCGGCGAACGACAGTGCGAGCCACGGCGCCGCTCCCACCAGACCGCTGATCCATGGCAGCAGCGGCACATAGAAGGCGAGGCCGGTCAGCAGCCCGTAGCCGGCGCCCCCCATGACGGTGGTGGACGGCCGGGTCAGCACCCAGCCCATCAGTCCGAGCGCCAGGATCGCGGTGAACCACCATCCGAACGGTGGGAAGCTCACACAGAGCGCCAGACCGGCGACGATCGCCACGCTCACCAGGGCGAGGCGGTCGACGATCCCCTGACCGAGGCGGCGCCACCGCGACGCGGCCGGCGGGGCGTCGGCGCCGGTCCCGGTCTCGGCTGCGGTGTCGACGGTGTCAGCCATGGAGGACAGAACCTCGGTGCACGGTCTGCCGGCAGCGGGGCAGCTCACCGTCGAGAGCGGGCAGCACCGGCACCCGTGACCGCGGATCGGTGGACCATCGCTGCACCGCGTCGGCGGGCGCGCTGACATCGAAACGGTCGGCGTCCCACACCGCGTAGCTCGCCGGGGCCCCCGGCACCAGCGTGCCCGTCACACCGTCGCGGACTCCCCCGGCCCGCCACGCTCCCTTGGTCGCGGCGGCGAACGCGGCACGTGCCGAGATCGCGCTGCCCGGGGTCCGGTGAGCCGTGGCCGCGCGCACGGTCGCCCAGGGATTCATGTCGGTGACGGGGCTGTCCGAACCGAAAGCGAGTGGCACGCCTTGGGATGCTAACAGCGAGAAGCGATTCAGTTCCGCGGCGCGGGTTGCCCCCAGACGCTGGGCATACATGCCGTTCGCACCGCCCCACAGCGCATCGAAGTTCGGTTGCATGCTGGCTATGACACCGCAGCTGCCCAGGAACGCGGCCTGTTCCGGCGTGACCATCTCGAGGTGTTCGAGCCGGTGCCCGCAGCGCGCCACCGCGGGGACGCCGAAGCGATCGACGACCGCCTGCAGCGCTGCGGTGACGGCGGCCACGGCCGCGTCGCCGATCACGTGGAAACCGGCGGTGACGCCGGCCTGGGTGCAGGCGGCCAGGTGCGCGGTGCAGGCGTCCACGTCGAGGTAGCTGTTCCCGGTTGCCGCCCCGCAGCCGGGGTGGGCATCGGCGCCGACGTCGGTGTAGGGCTCGTGCAGCCATGCGGTGCGCGACCCGATCGCGCCGTCGACGAACAGGTCGCCCGCCAGACCGCGGGCACCGGTCGCCTCGATCAGCTCGGTGGCCTGTGCCGCGGTGCTGACCTGTTCGCCCCAGTAGCCGACGACATCGACGCCGTGGACATGAGCCCGCAACTCCCGCCAGTCGTCGAGGCCGCCGATGTCCGGGCCGGCGCACTCGTGGACGGCGACGATGCCGTGCGCCGCGGCCATGTCCAGGGCGGCCTGCCTGGCGTCGGCGCGCTGTGCGGCGTCGAGCCGCTCGCGGGCCGCGCGGCGGACCCGGTGGTGGGCGTCGGCGATCAGCGGCGCCCCGTCGGTCACACCGGCGACATGACGCAGGGCTGTCGACGCGACCGCGGAATGCACGTCCACGCGGGCGAGGTAGACCAGCCGGGAACCGGCGACGGCGTCGACGTCCGCGGTGCTCGGAGCGATACCCTCCGGCCAGGCGGATTCGTCCCAGCCGTGTCCCCAGACGACGCCGTCGGGATGCGACCGCAGGTGGGCGGTCAGCAGCTCCAGGCAGTGCGGCAGCGAGGTTGCGGGCCGGAGGTCCAGGCCGGTCAGCGTCAGACCTGTGGCGGTGGTGTGCACGTGGCTGTCGACGAACGCCGGCGCCACGAATCCTCCGGCGAGGTCGGTGACGGTCGCCTCCGGGAACTGCGCGCGGCCCACGTCGTCGCTGCCCAGCCATGCGACCACCCCGTCACGCACGGCCATGGCGGTGGCGTCGGGCATGGCCGGGCTGTGCACCCGGCCGTTGAGGAGGAGCTCGGTCACTCCGGTGAGCGGGGCAGTTCGCGCCGTCCGGTGACACCGTCCTCCGAGACGACCGGGTCGGCAGCGTCTCGGCGTCCGGGCGCGCCGTCGTCGAAGACGACCGGGTCGGCAGCGTCTCGGCGTCCGGGCGCGCCGTCGTCGAAGACGACCGGGTCGCCGACGTCGTGGACGTCGATCACCTCACCGTCGACGTATTCACCGCGCATGCGGGAACGTGCCGCTGCCGAACCCATCGTTCCGACGCCCACGATCAGCGGGGCCCGCCGGGCCGCCAGCGCGGTGACGAGCGGACGGGCAGCCGCGCGGGTGGGCGGTAGGAGCAGCAGTGCGCCGAGAGCCGAACTGGCCAGGCCGGGAATCACGACCAGAACCGTACCGAGGGCGACGAGCACGCTGTCGGTGACCGCCCCCTGCGCATCGGCCAGGCTCAGTCCGGCCCGCAGGCGCTGGAGATGGCGGCGCAGCTGCGAGCCGGCCAGCGCGAGACCCAGCAGGAACACCGCGGCCACCAGCAGCAGGGTCCAGCCGAAACCGATCGTCGAGACCAGCGCGACCAGCACGGCCAGCTCGACGACCGCGTACAGAAGGAACAGCCTCATCGCCATAGTGTGACAACGCCGGGGGGATGTCCCCGGTTCCGCTGCCCACAGACCCTCAGCCGATGTTCAGGCGCGGGTCACGACGAGGCGGGTTCGACCTCGATCGCGGCGTGCACCTTGTCGACGCCGCCGCGGATGATGGCCTGCGGCACCCACCACCAGGCATGCCACCAGTAGCGCCGGGTGACCATGTCGAAGACGCGGCGCGTCTCGGACTTCGGCAGGTTGCGCGCGACCGCCTCGACGGGCTCGCCCTTGGGCTTGCCGAGGACACCGCACTTCTGAATGGTCACCCGCGGCGTGTTCTTGATGCGCTTGGTCTTCCACGAGCCGTCGTCGGTGCTGATCAGCAGCTTGCCCTCATGCGGGACGCCCCACACCGGGGTGGGCTTGGGCCGCCCGTCCTTGGTGAACGTGGTCAGCAGCAGATACTTCTCGCGGTAGACGTCCTCGAACGTCGGGTGCTGGGTCGCGGAGTTCGCCATGAACCCTCTAATTGACCGGTTTGATCTCGATCGAAACGTTGTTGTCCATGCCGCCGCGCAGTTTGGAGAAGAAGTTGAACGTCTTCCCGAGAAGGCCGTAGCGCTTGCCGAGCGCATCGTAGGTCTTGGCGTTCAGCGCCTTGGGCAGGATCGCCGCAGTGGCCTCGACGGGCTCTCCCTTGGGGTTGCCGCGACGATCGCACTCGGCGATGGTCACGCGCGGGGTGTTGCGGATGCGCTTGACCTTCCAGGATTTCTCCTGGGTGATGGCGATCAGGGCCTCGCCGGCCGGCGCCGCCCAGATGGCGGTCGGCTTGGGCCGGCCGTCCTTGGTGAACGTCGTCAGCAGGATGTATTCGGACTTGGCGACTTCGGCGAACGTGACAGACATGCTGTCAGGTTAGTCAGGTTCTTCAGGCCGGTCCTGAGGCCGGCCTCAGGGCCGGTGTCACCCCTCCAGGTCGCCCTCGGTTTCCAGCAGCACCTGCTTGAGCCCGTCCAGGGTGGCCTTCTCCGGCGCGGCCCACATGCCGCGTCCGGCGGCCTCGAGCAGCCGCTCGGCCATACCGTGCAGCGCCCACGGGTTGGACTCGTTCATGAACTTGCGGTTCTCGTCGTCGAGCACGTAGCTCTGCGACAACTGCTCGTACATCCAGTCCGCCATCACCCCGGCGGTCGCGTCGTAGCCGAACAGATAGTCGACCGTGGCCGCCATCTCGAACGCGCCCTTGTAACCGTGCCTGCGCATGGCCGTGATCCAGCGCGGGTTGACCACGCGGGCGCGGAACACCCGGGTGGTCTCCTCGGACAGGGTGCGCGTGCGCACCGATTCGGGCCGGGTGTTGTCGCCGATGTAGGCGGCGGGGTCCTTGCCGGTCAGGGCGCGCACGGTGGCCACCATGCCGCCGTGATACTGGAAGTAGTCGTCGGAGTCGGCGATGTCGTGCTCGCGGGTGTCGGTGTTCTTGGCCGCCACGGCGATTCGGCGGTAGGACCGGTTCATGTCGTCGGTCGCGGGGGCCCCGTCGAGGCCGCGCCCGTAGGCGAACCCGCCCCAGGCGGTGTACACCTCGGCGAGATCGGCGTCGTCGCGCCAGTTCCTGCTGTCGATGAGCTGCAGCAGGCCCGCGCCGTAGGTTCCCGGCTTGGATCCGAAAATCCTTGTGGTGGCGCGCCTGTGGTCACCGTGGTCGGCCAGGTCTGCGTGGGCGTGCGCGCGGACGAAGTTGTCCTCGGCCGCCTCGTCCAGATCGGCGACCAGGCGGACGGCGTCGTCGATCATGGCCACCACGTGGGGGAAGGCGTCACGGAAGAACCCGGAGATGCGGACGGTGACGTCGATGCGGGGGCGACCCAGTTCGGCCAGCGGGATCGCCTCCAGATCCACGACCCGCCGCGACGCGTCGTCCCACACCGGCCGGACGCCCAGCAGCGCAAGGACTTCGGCGATGTCGTCGCCCGAGGTGCGCATCGCCGAGGTGCCCCACACCGACAGCCCCACCGACTCCGGCCAGCGGCCGTAGTCACTGCGATAGCGTTCCAGCAGCGAGTCCGCCAGGCCCACACCGGTTTCCCAGGCCAGCCGCGACGGAACGGCCTTGGGGTCGACCGAGTAGAAGTTGCGTCCGGTCGGCAGGACGTTGACCAGTCCCCGCAACGGCGAACCCGACGGGCCCGACGCGATGAACCGCCCGTCGAGGGCCCGCAGGATCTGCTCGACCTCCCCCGCCGTGCCGGCGAGCCGGGGCACCACCTCGGTGGCGGCGAAGCGCAGAATGGCCGCGACGTCGGCGTTGTCGGTCAGGGAGTCGACCGCTGCGGCGTCCCAACCGGTTTCGGCGAGGGCGACGACGAGTTCGCGGGCGCGGGCTTCGGCGTCGTCGACCGCGGTGCGGTCGAGCCGGCCCTCCTCGCCGTTCTCCTTGAGGCCCAGCGCCTCGCGCAGCCCGGGGACCGTCTGCTCGCCACCGAACAACTGGCGGGCGCGCAGGATGGCCAGGACGAGGTCGATCTGCGAGTCGCCGGACGGCGTCTCACCGAGAATGTGCAGGCCGTCGCGGATCTGGACGTCCTTGATCTCGCACAACCAGCCGTCGACGTGTAACAGCATGTCGTCGAACGAATCCTCGTCGGGCCGGTCTTCGAGGCCGAGGTCGTGGTCCATCTTCGCTGCGCGCATCAGCGTCCAGATCTGCTGGCGGATCGCGGGCAGCTTTCCCGGGTCGAGCGCGGAGATGTTGGCGTGCTCGTCGAGCAACTGCTCGAGCCGGGCGATGTCGCCGTAGCTTTCGGCCCGGGCCATCGGCGGGATCAGGTGATCGACGAGGGTGGCGTGGGCCCGTCTCTTGGCCTGGGTCCCCTCGCCCGGGTCGTTGACCAGGAAGGGGTAGATCAGCGGCTGGTTGCCCAGTGCGGCGTCGGTGCCACACGCCGACGACATGCCGAGGGTCTTGCCGGGCAGCCACTCCAGGTTGCCGTGCTTGCCGAGATGCACGATCGCATCGGCATCGAACGTGGTGCCGCCGGTGTCCCCGAAACCCCGTCCCAGCCACCGGTAGGCGGCCAGGTAGTGATGGCTGGGTGGGAGGTCCGGGTCGTGGTAGATGGCCACGGGGTTCTCTCCGAACCCGCGCGGCGGCTGGACCATGAGCACGACGTTGCCCGACTGCATCGCCGCGATGACGATCTCCCCGTCGGGGTCGCGGCTGCGGTCGACGTACAGCTCGCCGGGAGCGGGGCCCCAGTGCTCGGTGACGGCATCGGTGAGCTCGGCCGGAAGCGTCGCGAACCAGGCGCGATAGTCCTTGGCGGACACGCGAATCGGGTTCCCGGCCAGTTGCCCCTCGGTCAGCCAGGCGGGGTCCTGTCCCCCGCGCTCGATCAGCGCGTGGATGAGGGCGTCGCCGTCGCCGGCCTCCAGCCCCGGCACCTCGCCCGGCTCCCCGAGGTGGTAGCCGCGCTCGCCCATGGCCTGCAGCAGTCTGATCGCGCTGGCCGGGGTGTCCAGGCCCACCGCGTTGCCGATGCGGGCGTGCTTGGTGGGGTAGGCCGAGAACACGATCGCGACCCGCTTGTCGGCGGGCGCAATCGCGCGGAGCCGCGCGTGCCGCACCGCCAAACCCGCGACGCGGGCGCACCGTTCCGGATCGGGCACGTACGAGATCAGACCTTCGTCGTCGATCTCCTTGAACGAGAAGGGAACCGTGATGATCCGGCCGTCGAACTCGGGTACCGCCACCTGGGTGGCGACGTCGAGTGGCGACAGCCCGTCGTCGTTGGCCTCCCACTGGGCCTTCGAGCTCGTCAGGCACAGCCCCTGCAGGATCGGAACATCAAGGGCGGCAAGGTGTGCCACGTTCCACGTGTCGTCTGCGCCGCCTGCGCCGACCGCCGCCGGCGTGGCGCCACCCGCAGCCAGGACGGTGGTGATGAGCACGTCGGCGGTGCCGAGCAGTTCGATCAGCGCGTCGTCGGCGGTGCGCAGCGACGCGCAGAACACCGGGAGCGCCGTTCCCCCGGCGTCGTCGATCGCGTCGCACAGCGCCTCGATGTAGCGGGTGTTGCCCGCCAGATGCTGGGCCCGGTAGTAGAGCACGGCCACGGTGGGGCCCCGGTCGCCGTCGTCGGTGCCATCGTCGGCGCCGGCGCGCGCGGGGCGTTCGAGCACACCCCAGCTCGGGGTGGCGACGGGCTCGGCGAACCCGAAGCCGGTCATCAGCAGGGTGTCCGACAGGAAAGCGTGCAGGTTCCCGAGATTCTCGACGCCGCCCTGGGCGAGGTAGATGTGCGCCTGCAGCGCGACGCCCGCGGGCGTCGTCGAGTAGTTCATCAGGTCGGCGTCGGGAGCCTGCTCCCCGCTGACCACGACGGTCGGGATACCGCTGGCCGCGACGGCGTCGATGCCGTCCTCCCACGCCCGGTATCCACCGAGAATGCGCACGATGGCGACGTCCACGCCGTCGAGCAGCTCGTCGAGTTCCCCCTCCACCAGCCGCGCCGGGTTGGCCCAGCGGTAGGCGGCGCCGCTGGCGCGGGCGGTGATCAGGTCGGTGTCCGACGTCGACAGGAGCAGCACGGTCGGCGAGGCGGCGGGTTCACTCACCCCACATTCGTACCGGACTACGGTGGACGCCATGAGCGCGGGCGTCGCCGTAGGCACCCCGGATCCGTCGCTGCGCGGGGTGGTGCTGCGCTACGAGGGCTTCACCGCGCGTGACGGGGTCCCCGGCGTCTTCCGCGAGCTCGCCTGCTCGTTCGTCCCGGTCATCATCACTCTGGACGACGCGTGGACCGTGGCCCACCGCGAACATGTCGGCTCCGCCCCGCTGCGGCTGCGGTCGTTCGTGGCCGGCCTCACCGACGGACCCGTGCTGGTCGGCCACCGGGGCTCGGTGCAGTGCCTGCAGATCGATCTGACCCCGCTCGGTGCGCGACGTGTGCTGGGGGTCCCGTTGGCCGAGCTCGCCAACCGGTCGGTACCGATCGAGGCGGTGCTCGGCCCCTCCGGCGCCGATCTGGTGCAGCGCATCGGAGACGCCCCCAGCTGGCCCCAGCGCTTCGCGATCGTGGATGCCGCGCTCACCGACCGGCTGTGCGAGGCACCCGAGGTGGACGCCGGCGTGGCGTGGTCGCTGGGGCAGATCGTGGCCAGCGGTGGCGCCGCCACGATCGGGTCCCTGGCCGCCGAGCTCGGCTGGAGCCATCGGCGGCTCATCGCCCGCTACCGCGACGCGGTGGGACTGCCGCCCAAGACCGTGGCGCGGATCATCCGGTTCGAGCGGGCCCGCCTGCACCTGGAACGCGGGGCCGATCTGACGGAGACCGCCGCCGAGTGCGGCTACTTCGACCAGGCACACCTGTCGCGGGAGGTGCGCGAGTTGTCCGGTCTCACACCGGGCGAAATGCGCACCGTCAATTCCGTACAAGACGTGACGGTCTGAGCCCCCTACCGTCGGGTCATGACTTCGAACCCGACTTTCCTCGGCGCAGTGCCGATCGTCCCGTTCACCGAGCCACGCAAGGCCATCGACTGGCTCGTCCAGGCTTTCGGGGCCGAACCGACGCTTCTCGTACCGCCCGACCCCGTCCAGCCTCTCCAGCACGCCGAGGTGGCGATCGGCACCGGCCTGGTGATGGTCGACGACGCCGACCGGGACAGCATCTTCGCGCTGCCGGGTCCGGTCGTCGTCTACGTCGTCATCGAGACCCCGGCCGGGGTCGACGCGCTCCATGACAGGGCGCGCGCGGCCGGCGCGGAGATCGTCATGCCGGTCACCGACCAGGACTACGGGTCCCATGAGTTCGCGGCCCGCGATCCCTACGGCAACATCTGGAGCTTCGGCACCTACCGCCCGAGCGCGGCCCGGTGATGGTCAGCCCTGCCAGCGGCCGTACCAGGTCTGCCGGTACGGCATGCCGATCGCGGTGACCAGCAGCGCGATGATTGCGGCGAACACGATGAGTGCGAACATGGATACCTCCGAAAGTCGTGGCGAATCCGGGCGGACATCGTGTTCGACACGGATTCAGTAAGCAGGACGGTACCGCCGGTATCACCTTGAGCGGGCGTTCTGTGCCGGACGGAACCAGCTTCGCGCCGAAGTGACGACGGTCACAGATTGCGCGCTGGGCGGTCCACTCGGTCGCCCAAAACGGCGCAGACCACTAGTCGGCGGTGACGAAGCCTTCCGAGACCATCCAGTCGCGGGCCACGGCACTGGGATCGCGGCCCTCCACATCGACCTGCTTGTTCATCTCGGTGATCGCCTCATTGGTCAGCGCGGCCGTGACCGGGGCGGTGACCTCGGCGATCTCCGGATGCGCCTCGAAGAACTCGCGTTTCATGGTCACCGACGGGTTGTAGTGGGCGAAGAACTGCTTGTCGTCGGTCAGCACCGTCAGGTTCAGCGCGGCGATGCGGCCGTCGGTGGTGAACACCTCGCCGAAGTCGCACTCGGTGCCGTCGGAGGTGGCCTGGTAGATGATGCCCACCTGCAGGATCGGGGTCTGCGCGCGGGCCGGATCGAATCCGTAGGCCGCGGCCATCCCCGGGAAGCCGTCCTGGCGGGCGCGGAACTCGGTGTCGACGCAGGTGCGCGCCGCGGCGGGGTTGCGCAGCACCAGCGCTGCGTAGTCCGACAGAGTGCGCACGCCGGTACGTTCGACGGTCTGCGGGCTCGCCGCGAGCGCATAGGTGTCGTCCATCGGGCCGGGTTCCAGCCACACCATGTCGTTGCGTTCGAGATCCTCGTCGCGGACGGCCTCGTACTGCTCCCTGGTGTCGGGGATGGGCTTTTCGTGTCCGAGGTAGTTGATCCAGGCGTTGCCGGTGAATTCGTAGGCGACGTCCACCTGCCCGGAAAGCTGTGCCTCCCTGGTGCTTCGGGATCCGACGATGCCGGTGAGGTCACGCACCTCGGCCCCCGCCGCGGCGAGTGTGAACTCCAGGATGTAACCCATGATCACCTGCTCGGTGTACTCCTTGGAGCCGACCGTGATGCGGACGCCTTCCAGGGCGGGGTTCGGTTGCACCGAACCGGGACCGACCTCCAGCGGCACCGTGCTGCCCGACCCCAGCCCACACCCCGACAGGGTCAGCACGAGCGTCGCCGCCACGGCCAGTGTCGAACGCAGCCTCATCACCGCAGCCCCTTCGGGCTGATGAAGTACTCGGCCAGCCCGCCCAGCCAATCCACCAGCAGCGCAAGGCAGACCGCCAGCACGCTGCCCAGGATCAGCGTCACGTTGTCCTGGAGCTTGTAGCCGGTGTCGATCAGGATGCCGAGACCGCCGGCGTTGACCAGGAACGACAGCGTCGCAGTGCCGACGGCCAGCACGAGCGAGGTACGGAGCCCGGCGAGGATGTACGGGACGGCCAGCGGCAGCTCGACGCGCACCAGCAGCGACCGCCGCGACATGCCCTGCCCGAGACCGGCGTCGATCAGCGGCCGGTCCACCTGATCGATGCCCAGGATCGTGCTGGACAGCACCGGAAGCAGGGAGTAGAGCGCGATCGGCAGCACACCGATCCAGAAGCCGGTCTTGGCGGTGAGCAGGAACAGCAGGACCAGCAAGCCGATCGCGGGTGCGGCCTGCCCCACGTTGGCGATACCGACGAACAAGGGCCGCAACACCTTCGCGCCCGGGCGGGTGACCAACACGCCCAGTGGGACACCGATGACGAGCACGATCGCGGTGACGGCGGCGGTGATCAGCAGGTGCTGCCAGATCAGCGTGGCGACGTTGGCGGGGTTGATGTTCTCCTGCTGGGTGGCGGTCAGCTCGCGGTGGAACGCCCAGAACACCACGGCGGCCGCGACGATCAGCACCAGCACCGGCTGGACGAACAGGCGCAGCCGCTCAGCCCGCGTCGCCGAGGGTGTGCCGGACGCCGCGGCCGTGTCGGTCACCGTCGTCACGACGGGCCTTCGGCGGCGGTGGACGCCTCGGCGTCGGCGCGCAGGCTGGTGATCGTGTCGATCAGGGTGTCCAGGGTGACCACCCCCATGTAGCGGTTGCCCGGCCCGGCCACGACGGCCGACGCGTGCTGCTCAGCGAGGATCGCCTCCAGGGCGTCCTCCAGCGTCGACTGGGTGCTCACCAGGTCCAGCGTCTCCACGGCGTCGGCGAGTGAATCGGCATGCCGGAGCCGGCCTTCCCGCACCCAGCTGACGGGACGCTCGCGGTCGTCGAGGACCACCGCCCAGTCGCATTCGCTGCCGGCGATCACCGAGCGGACGTGGTCGACGCTGTCGCCGCGGTGCACCGACGGGCGCGTCTCGAGCGCGACGTCCTTGACGCGCAGCAGCCCGAGCTGACGCAGCGACGCCCCGGAGCCGACGAAGCCGGCGACAGTGTCGTCGGCGGGGCTGGCCAGGATGTTCTGCGGGGTGTCGTACTGCAGCACCTTGGACTGCTGTCCCAGCACCGCGATCCGGTCGCCGAGTTTCACCGCCTCCCCGAAGTCGTGGGTGACGAAGACGATGGTCTTGCGAAGCTCGGTCTGCAGCCGCAGCAACTCGTCCTGCAGCGTGCTGCGGGTGATGGGATCGACGGCGCCGAACGGCTCGTCCATCAGCAGCACCGGCGGGTCGGCCGCCAGGGCCCGGGCCACACCGACACGTTGCTGCTGGCCGCCGGAGAGCTGGCGTGGGTAACGGTCGGCGTACTGGGTGGGTTCGAGGCCGACCAGGTCGAGCAGTTCGTCGACCCGGTCGCCGATACGGCCCCGGTCCCAGCCGAGAAGGCCGGGAACGAGCCCGACGTTCTGGCGGATCGTCATGTGCGGGAACAGTCCCGCCTGCTGGATGGCGTAGCCGATGGAGCGGCGCAGCTCGGTGGGCTTGATCGACAGCGCGTCCTTGTCGCCGATCAGGATGCGGCCCGACGTCGGCTCGCTGAGCCGGTTGATCATCCGCATCGTCGTGGTCTTCCCGCACCCGGACGGGCCGACGAAGATCACGATCTCCCCGGCGGGGATCTCCAGGGATACGTCGTCGACGGCCGGTTGCCTGGCTCCCGGATACACCTTCGACACGTGGTCGAGTTCTATGCGCACCCCGGTAGGGTCTAATTGCTCTGTCACCGAATGCCTTTCGAGGTCGTGAGCCGCCCGATGAGGACCAGGACGGCGTCGAGCGCCAGTGCGAGGGTCACGATGAGCAAGGTGCCGCTCAAGGCCATCGGCAGCGCGGTGGGGCTGCCGACCCGTGCCAGGCCCGCGAAGATCAGGTTGCCCAGCCCGGGCCCCTTGACGTAGGCCGCGATCGCCAGCACCCCCATCGACATCTGGGTGCTCAGCCGCATGCCGGACAGGATGGCCGGCCAGACCAGCCGGAGCTCCACCCTGCGCAACGTGTCCAGCCTGCTCATCCCGATACCGCGGGCGGCATCGGTCAGCGCGGGGTCGACGGCGTTGAGACCGACGATCGTGTTGCGCACGATGGGCAGCAGCGAGTACAGCACCAGGGCGGTCACACTGGTGATCACGCCGAGGCCGAACAGCGGAATCAACAGACCGAGCAGCGCGAACGACGGAACGGTCAGGATGACGCTGGAGGTGGTGGTGGCCAGATTGGCCGCCAGGGCGCTGCGATAGCTGAGGACCCCGATCAGCACGCCGAGCACGGTGGCGATCAGCACGCTCTGCACGACCGCGCTGACGTGCTGGTATGAATCGAAGATCAACTGCGGATAGTGCGCAGAGACGTATTCCCACAGGGAGCTCACTGCTCTCGACTTTCCCGCGCTATGCACGATCCGTTGACTGGCGCTGATCTCCCTTACCCGATCTTGACTTCGCTGAAACGGCGCGGTTTCGATTCGCGGTGAATCTAAGGGTGTGAGCGCGCGCCGATCCGCGACACAGTGGCACGGGAGCCCAGCAACTGAGCTCACGCTATGGAGGTGGGAACGTGTCATCGGTGAAGGTGGTCAAGCTCGGCGCTCGGATCGGTGCGCGCGTCGACGGGGTCGACCTCGCCCGCGGCGTGGATGCCGCGACCGCGGACCGGATCAACGACGCGCTGCTGGAGCACAAGGTGATCTTCCTGCGCGGGCAGCACGGCCTCGACGACGACAGCCAGTTGGCGTTCGCCCGGATGCTGGGCACGCCGACGACCGCGCATCCGACGGTCACGTCGCGCGGCGCCAAGGTGCTGCCGATCGACTCGCGCTACGACAAGGCCAACAGCTGGCACACCGACGTCACGTTCGTCGACCGCATCCCCAAGGCGTCGTTGCTACGGGCGATCACGTTGCCGCCGTACGGCGGGACGACCACATGGGCCTCGACCGAAGCCGCCTACGACAGGCTGCCCGAACCCCTGCGGGCGCTCGCGGAGAGCCTGTGGGCGGTACACACCAACACCTACGACTACGCCGGCGACGTCGACGCGCGCCTGGAGCACCTCGCCGACACCGAACGGCAGTACCGCGAGGAGTTCGTCTCCGACTACTACGAGACCGAGCATCCGGTGGTAAGGGTGCACCCGGAGACGGGCCGCAAGGTGCTCCTGCTCGGCCACTTCGTCAAGCATTTCGTCGGCCTGGGCCAGTCCGAGTCCGCGGCGCTGTTCCAGCTGCTGCAGAACCGGATCACGAAGCTGGAGAACACCATTCGGTGGAGCTGGGAGCTGGGCGACATCGCGGTGTGGGACAACAGGGCGACCCAGCACTACGCCGTCTCCGACTACGACGACCAGTTCCGGCGTCTCAGCCGCGTCACCCTGGCGGGCGACATCCCCGTCGACGTCCACGGCGAACGCAGCCGGGTGGTCGCCGGCGACGCGTCGACCTACTCCGCGGTCGTCGAACCGGTCCGGCTCGCGAGCTGACCGAGCGGTGCCGGCGGGTACCGTGGACGGATGGCCAGGGTTCGCGACGACGACGCGTGTCCCGGTGCACTCCAGACACATCGGGCCGCCGACGGTGAGCTCGCCCGGGTTCGACTGCCCGGAGGTGCGATCACCGCCGCGCAGCTGGAGGCGCTCGCACAGACCGCCTCGGAACTGGGCTCCTCGACCCTGGAGCTGACGTCCCGCGGCAACCTGCAGATCCGGGGCGTCCACGACGCCCCGGCAGTCGCCGGCCGTCTCGCCGCGGCTGACCTGCTGCCGACGCCCACCCACGAGCGGGTGCGCAACATCGTGGCGTCGCCGCTGTCGGGCCGGCACGGAGGGCTCGCCGACGTCCGCGGCCTGGTGGCCGATCTCGATGCCGCCATCCGCCGCGACCCCCGCCTCGCGGCACTGCCGGGCCGGTTCCTGTTCGGCATCGACGACGGCCGCGCCGACATCTCGGGACTGGGCGCCGACGTCGGGGTGCACGCGCTCGACGGATCCCGCGCCGCTCTGCTGCTCGCCGGCCGGGACACCGGGGTGCGGATCGCCCTGGGCGAGGCCGTCGACGAACTGCTCGACATCGCCGGGCGCTTCCTCGACATCCGCGACAAGCACTGGCGTGTGGGCGAACTCGACGATCCCGCGGTGCTGCTGGGCACCCGGACACCCACCGCGCCGCCCGGTACGACCTGGGCCGCGCAGACCCGCCCCCCGGTGGGGTGGATCGAGCAGGACGACGGGTTGATCACCCTCGGCGCGGCGATCCCCCTCGGGGTCCTCGACGCCCAGCTGGCGCGCTACCTCGCGGCGGTCGGCGCACCGCTGGCCGTCACTCCGTGGCGGTCGGTCCTGCTCTTCGATCTCGACGAGGGGGTCGCCGACGTCGCGCTGCGCGTGCTCGCACCGCTGGGCCTGGTCTTCGACGAGGACTCCCCCTGGTTGGCGCTGTCCGCATGCACCGGCAGCCCCGGATGCGCACACTCGATCGCCGACGTCCGGGCCGACGCCGCCGCGGCGGTCGACCCCGCGATCACCTCGCATCGGCACTTCGTCGGCTGCGAGCGGGCATGCGGGAGCCCGGCCCACGGCCAGGTGCTGGTGGCTACCGGAGACGGCTACCGGGCCCGCGAACCGCACCCGTAGGGTGGGCGGGTGCTCGACTACATCCGCGACGCCGCAGAGATCTATCGGCAGTCGTTTGCGACCATTCGCGCCGAGGCGGACCTCGCCCGATTCCCCGATGACGTCTCCCGCGTGGTCGTCCGGCTGATCCACACCTGCGGACAGGTCGACGTCGCCGAGCATGTCGAGTTCACCCCGGATGTGGTGACCCGCACGCACGCGGCCCTGGCGGCCGGTGCGCCGATCCTGTGCGATTCCTCGATGGTCGCGTCGGGCATCACCCGGATGCGTCTGCCCGCCGACAACGAGGTCGTGTCCCTGGTGGCCGACCCGCGTGCCGCCGACCTGGCGGCCCGCCTCGGCAGCACCCGCTCGGCGGCCGGGGTGGACCTGTGGGTGGACCGGATCCCGGGGGCGGTCTTCGCCATCGGCAACGCCCCCACCGCCCTGTTCCGGCTGCTGGAGCTCCTCGACGACGGCGTCGCCCCGCCCACCTCGGTGCTCGGCGGCCCCGTCGGGTTCGTCGGCTCGGCCCAGTCCAAACAGGAGCTCATCGACAACGACCGCGGCATGTCATATCTCGTGGTCACGGGCCGCCGCGGAGGTAGCGCAATGGCCGCTGCCGCCGTCAACGCGATTGCGGCAGAACAAGAATGACCGGCCGGGTGGGCACGCTCTGGGGCGTGGGACTCGGGCCCGGTGACCCCGAACTGGTGACGGTCAAGGCCGCGCGGGTGATCTCCGCCGCCGACGTGGTGGCCTACCACAGCGCGCGGCACGGGCGCAGCATCGCGCGCGGCATCGCCGAGCCATACCTGCGCGACGGGCAGATCGAAGAGCACCTGGTCTACCCCGTCACGACGGAGACGTCCGACCACCCCGGTGGTTACGCCGGGGCGATGGACGACTTCTACCGGGAATCGGCCGACCGGATCGCCGCGCACCTCGACGCCGGGCGCGACGTCGCGCTGCTGGCCGAGGGCGATCCGCTCTTCTACAGCTCCTACATGCACATGCACACCCGGCTGACGCAGCGCTTCGACGCCGTGATCGTGCCGGGGGTGACCTCGGTGAGCGCGGCCTCGGCAGCGGTGTCGACGCCGCTGGTCCAGGGCGATCAGATACTGACCATCCTGCCCGGCACGCTGCCCGCCGACGAACTGCAGCGCCGGCTCGCCGACACCGACGCCGCGGTGATCATGAAACTGGGACGCTCGTATCCTGCTGTACGTCAGGCGCTTTCAGCTTCGGGCCGCCTCGGTGACGCGTACTACGTCGAGCGCGCGAGCACCGAGCGTCAGCGGGTGCTGCCCGCCGCGGACGTCGACGACGACTCCGTGCCGTACTTCGCCATCACGATGCTCGCCGGCGACCGGCCCGCCCCGCGCGGCACCGGGTCGGTGGCGGTGGTCGGGCTGGGCCCCGGCGACTCGAACTGGATGACACCGCAGAGCCGCCACGAGCTCGCGGCGGCCACCGACCTGATCGGCTACGGGCCCTACCTGGACCGCGTCGGTGTCCGGGACGGGCAGCACCGTCACCCCAGCGACAACACCGACGAGCCCGCGCGCGCCCGGCTGGCCTGCGAGCTGGCAGAGCAGGGCCGCACCGTTGCCGTCGTGTCCTCGGGCGACCCCGGGGTGTTCGCGATGGCGACGGCGGTGCTCGAAGAGGCCGAGCAGTGGCCGGGCGTGGACGTCCGGGTCATCCCCGCGATGACCGCCGCGCAGGCGGTGGCCAGCCGCGTCGGCGCGCCCCTGGGCCACGACTACGCCGTGATCTCGCTGTCCGATCGGCTCAAGCCGTGGGAGGTGATCGCCCGGCGGGTGTCGGCCGCCGCGGCCGCTGACATGGTCCTGGCCATCTACAACCCGGCGTCCAAGACCCGCACCTGGCAGGTCGCGGCCATGCGTGACCTGCTGCTGGAGCACCGCGACCCGGCCACGCCGGTGGTCATCGGCCGGGACGTCGCGGGGCCGGGCGAGTCGGTACGCGTCGTTCCGTTGGGCGAGCTGGACCCGGCCGACGTCGACATGCGTTGCCTTCTCATCATCGGGTCGTCGCAGACCCGCTGGCATCGCGCCGACGGCGCCGATCGGGTTTTCACGCTGCGGCGTTATCCGGAGGCCTGACGCGCGTCGCGCATCGTTGACACTCGTCAGAACTGCGGGTTAACCTCGCGCGTGCAGCGAGGACTCCCGGTGCGGTCGCCCACCGACCGTCGCCAGCCTCAGAAGAGCGACCTGAGGCGGGTGGCCATCCTCGATTCGCTCGACCACCATCTGCGCGAATCCGGCTTCGACGCGCTCAACATCGCCGACGTCACCCGGCGCGCGGGCGTCACCCGGTCCGCGTTCTACTTCTACTTCGAGAACAAGGCGGCCGCGGTGGCCGCCCTGCTGGAACCCATGTACGACGACGGCTTCCTGGCCGGCGATCTGCTCACCAGCACCGACCGTCCACCGCAGCAGAGGATCCGGGCGATGCTGGTGGCACTGCTCGACACCGTCGATGCGCACCGGTATCTGCTGCAGGCGATGCTCGAAGCCCGGGCGACGAACGCCTCGATCCGCGACGTGTGGGATGACGCCCGCGAGTCGTTCGTCCCGGCGGTCGCGGGCATGATCGCCGCCGAACGCGACGGCGGGCGCGCACCGGGCGGTCCGCAGGCGGAGCTCCTCGCCGGCATCCTGCTGGAGTTCAACGACCGTCTCCTTGAGCGCTACACCGTCGGCGGCCGGCTGACCCGCGACGAACTGCTGACCGCGGCCGAAACCGTGTGGCTGCGCACGATTTATGCCGACGACGGCGCTTACCGATGAGCGCTTGCGCGAAGAGCAGAACACACCGATGAGCGCTTGCGCGAAGAGCAGAACACACCGATGAGCGCTTCCGCGAAGAGCAGAACATACCGAAAGGCGACCCAGTGAGCATTCCCCGCGGCCCGGCAGACCTCACCCCTCAGTGGCTGGCCTCGGTGCTGGGCACCGAGGTGGGCGACGTCGAGGTGACCGCCATCGGCACCGGGCAGACCGGGGCCACCTACCGGGTGCGCGCAACCTACCCGCCCACGGCGCAGTCCCCCACTCCGCCCGCCACTTTCGCGGTCAAGCTCCCCGCCCAGGACGACGCGGTGCGGGAACGGGTGGCGCTGGGATACCTCTCGGAGGTCGAGTTCTACTCGGCGGTCGCCCGGGACGTCGCGATCCCGGTGCCGGGGTGCTTTCACAGCGAGATATCCCCCGACGGAACCGATTTCGTTCTGGTGCTGGCCGACATGGCCCCGGCCGAGCAGGGCGACCAGATCGCGGGGTGCACCCCGGCCGAGGCGGCCCTGGCCGTGGAGGCCCTCGCCGGTCTGCACGGGCCCAGCTGGGGCGAACGGCGCTTCTTCGACCTGCCCTGCATCGTGATGCCCAAACCCGGGGACGAGGCGGCGGCCAAGGGGATGGGTGACGTGGCCGTGATGGCCGCCGACATCACGCTGGACAAGCTCGGAGGATCGGTCAGCGACGAGGACCGTGACACCCTGCTGACGTCGATGGGCCTGGTGACCCCATGGCTGTTGGCTGTGCCGGAGCGCTTCTCGCTGATGCACGGCGACTACCGGCTCGACAATCTGCTCTACGACCCGGACCGCACCCGGGTGACCGTCGTCGACTGGCAGACGATCGGCATCGGGCTGCCGACCCGCGACCTGGCCTATTTCACCGCCACGAGCCTGCTCCCCGAGCAGCGCGCCGAGTCCGAGCGCGACCTCGTCGAGCGGTACCACTCCACGCTCCTCGGCCACGGCGTGAGCGGATACGACCTCGAAACATGTTGGCACGATTATCGACTCGGCGTTCTGCAGGCGCCGCTGCTGACCGCGCTGGGCTACGCGTTCGCGGCGTCCACGGAGCGGGGCGACGAGATGATCCTGACCATGCTGCACCGGGGCTGCCGGGCGATCCGCGAACTGGACGCGATCGACCTGGTCAGGACGTACCGGTCTTCGTCGCCGACCACTGCGTGACGGGCATCGCGGGACGCCAGCCGGTGAAGGAGCCGACGGCGTCCCCGGCGTAGTGCTGGAATCGCCGCAGCTCGCCACCGTGTCGAGAATAGTGTTGCGCGAGAACGGCTTCAGACTCCACGGTGACGGCATTGGCGACGAGCCGCCCGCCCGCGCGCAGCGCGTCCCAGCAGGCGTCCATCAGCCCCGGCTGACTCACACCGCCCCCGACGAAGATCACGTCGGGTGGCGGGGTGAACGCGAACGTCTCGGGAGCGTCGAAGGTCGCCTCGACCCGCACACCGAAGGCGGTGGCGTTGTGGACGATCCGGGCCCGCCGACCTTCGTCGCGTTCGAAGGCGATCGCGCGGCAGCCGGGCCCGGACAGGCACCACTGGATCGCGACGCTGCCCGATCCCGCGCCCACGTCCCAGAGCAGCTCGCCCGGCTTCGGGGCCAGCGCCGCGAGCGTGGCGGCGCGGACCATCTGCTTGGTGATCTGACCGTCGTGGGCGAACGCATCGTCGGGCAGGATGCCGAGCTGCCGGGCGTCCGGCAGGTAGCGCACAGCCATCACGTTGAGGTCGTCGACGTCGCCCGGAGGCCGGTTGGACCATTCCTGCGCCGTCGAGGTGCGTCGCAGTTCCCTGGGTCCGCCGAGTTGCTCGAGGATCGTCAACTCCGAATCGCCACGCCCGGTGTCGGCCAGCAGCCTGGCCAGTTCCGCCGGCGAGGAGCCGTTGCGCGACAACACGATCGCCTGCCCGCCGCGGCGGACCGCGGCCACGGTGTCCTGTGTCACCAGGCTGATGATCTCGGTGTCCTGGACCGACCATCCCACGCGTGAACAGGCGAGCGTCACCGAGGACACGTGCGGCAGCACCGCGACCAGGTCGGCGCCGAAGCGGCGGATGAGGGTGCTGCCGATCCCGTGCAGCAGCGGGTCGCCGCTGGCGACCACGTGGACGTCGCCGTCGGCGCCGTCGAGAAGCGTGTCCAGGGCGGGCAGCAGCGGCGTCGGCCACGACCGTCGCGCGGCGGTGACCGTGGCGTCCAGAAGCTCCAGCTGCCGTGGTGATCCGTAAACGACCGTGGCCCTTGTCAACTCGGAGCGGGATGCGGCAGGGAGCCCGGCCATACCGTCGGCCCCGATACCCACGACGACGATCACCGCGGCAACCTCCGCCACATCCACCGCGGCATGCTGCGGAACGCGAAGGCCAGGGCGGCCAGCGATCCGGGGATCCACACGGTGGTGCGCCCCTTGCGCAGCGCCCGCACCGTGGCCTCGGCCACCTGGGCGGGTGTGCTCGACAGCGGGGCCGGCGACATTCCTTCGGTCATGCGGCCGACGACGAAGCCCGGCCGAACGAGCAGCAGACGCACCCCCGAGCCGTGCAGCGCGTCGGAGAGCCCGTTGCAGAACCCGTCCAGACCCGCCTTGGCCGATCCGTAGACGTAGTTGGCGCGGCGCACGCGCACACCGGCGATGGAGGAGAACACCACGAGAGCGCCGGAGCCCGCCGAGCGCATGGCCTCGGACAGCACGGTGAGCAGACTGACCTGGGCCACGTAGTCGGTGTGGGCGATGGCGGCCGCGTGTGCGGCGTCCGCTTCGGCGCGGGACTGATCGCCCAGGATGCCGAAGGCCAGGACGGCGGTGTCGATCGGGCCGTGCTCGGTGACGATCGTCGCGACGAGGCCGCGGTGGGAGGTCAGGTCGTCGGCGTCGAAGGCGTAGGTGTGTACGGCCGCCGCGCCCGCCCGCTCCAGGAGGGCGGTCTCGGCATCCAGTTCGTGGGGCCTGCGGGCCGCGAGCACCGCCGTGGCTCCCGGCGCCAGTCGCTGCGCCACTTCCAGCCCGATCTCGCTGCGGCCGCCGAAGACGACCACCAGACTCGTGTCCTTCACGGCCCTGATTATGTCCTGCGCTAGCGTGGACGCCGATGGCCAAGGCAACAACGCGACTGACCAACGATGCGCTGGCGTTCCTCACCGAGCGCCACCTCGCGATGTTGACCACGCTGCGCTCCGACCAGTCCCCGCACGTCGTCGCAGTCGGGTTCACGTTCGACCCGACGACACACATCGCCCGCGTCATCACCACCGGCGGGTCGCAGAAGGCCGTCAACGCCGAGCAACGCGGCGTCGCGGTGCTCAGCCAGGTGGACGGCGCCCGGTGGCTCTCGCTGGAGGGCACCGCGACGGTGCACAAGGGCATCGAGGCCGTCCGCGACGCCGAATTGCGGTACGCGCAGCGCTACCGGACACCTCGCCCCAACCCCAAGCGGGTGGTGATCGAGGTCCGCATCGAGCGTGTCCTGGGTTCCTCGGGTCTGCTGGACCGCGGCGAAGGCTAGCCGTGCTGGGCGACCGGCACCACGACGAGGTCGTGCGGTCGCTCGTTGACCGACAGCGCGCCGTCGGCGGTGACGATCACGATGTCCTCGATGCGCGCGCCCCAGTGCCCGGGGAAATAGATGCCGGGCTCGACGGAGAACGCCATCCCCTCCTGCAGCGGTAGCGCGTTGCCCGCCACGATGTAGGGCTCTTCGTGCACAGACAGCCCGATCCCGTGTCCGGTGCGGTGCACGAACGCCTCGGCCAGTCCCTCGCCGGCGAGCACGTCGCGGGCCGCCGCATCGACCTCCTCGGCCGTGACCCCGGGGCGCACCACATCGACCGCGGCCTGCTGGGCCCGCTGCAACACCGCGTAGCGGCGCGCCACCTCCGGGTCGGGTTCGCCGATGCTGTACGTGCGGGTCGAGTCGGAGTTGTAGCCGGGGTCGTACGGGCCGCCGATGTCGACCACGACGATGTCCCCGGCCTGCAGTTCGCGATCCGAGCACTCGTGGTGGGGGTCGGCGCCGTGCGGGCCTGAGCCGACGATGATGAACGCGACCTCGGAATGACCCTCTGCCACAATCGCTTCGGCGATGTCGGCGGCGACGTCGGCCTCGGTGCGTCCCGGCACCAGGAACTCCGGCACCCGCGCGTGCACCCGGTCGATGGCGGCGCCCGCCTTGCGCAGCGCGTCGATCTCGGCGGGGTCCTTGATCATCCGCAACGTGCGCAGGACGTCGGTGGCCAGCACCGGGACCGTGCCCAGGACGCCGGCCAGCGGCAGCAGGTGCAGGGCGGGCATCGAATCGGTGACCGCCACCGCCAGGGGCGCGCCGCCGGGCAGGGCGTCGGCCACCAGGCGGTAGGGGTCCTCGCCGTCGACCCAATCCCGCACGGAGACACCGAGGTCGGGCACCGCCGACTCCCTTAGCGAGGCCAGTTCCAGGCGCGGGATGACGACCGTAGGGTCTCCGTCCGCGGGCAACACCAGCGCGGTGAGCCGCTCGAATGTCTGGGCCCGCGACCCCGTCAGGTAGCGCAGGTCGTATCCCGGCGTAATCACCAGGCCGGCGAGACCGGCGTCGGCGGCGGCCGCCGCGGCCGCCCGCAGCCGGTGGGCGTAGACGCCGGTGTCGAAGCGCGCGCTGGAACGGGTGTCCGTCATGGATTCCAGGCTAGTAGCGAGGCGCAGAGGGACGCGAGGTGACCTGGCAGGATGGCGCGCATGAGCAAGAACGCGCCGCTGGTGCTACTCGACGGGGCGAGCATGTGGTTTCGCTCGTACTTCGGTGTCCCGTCGTCGATCACCGCACCGGACGGTCGGCCCGTCAACGCCCTGCGCGGCTTCCTCGACGCCGTCGCGACGGTCATCACCCGGGAACGTCCGCACCGCCTGGTGGTCTGCCGCGACGACGATTGGCGTCCGCAGTGGCGGGTCGACCTCGTCCCGTCCTACAAGGCGCATCGCGTGGCCGAGGAGAACCCCGACGAGCAGCCCGACATCGAGGTGGTGCCCGACGAGCTGACCCCCCAGGTCGACATGATCATGGAGATCCTCGACGCGTTCGGCATCGCCACCGCGGGTGCGGCGCACTGCGAGGCCGACGATGTGCTGGGCACCCTCGCCGGCGCCGAGACCGAAGACCCCGTGGTGGTGGTCAGCGGCGATCGCGATCTGCTCCAGCTCGTGCGCGACGAGCCGGTGCCGGTGCGCGTGCTCTATCTGGGCCGCGGTCTGTCCAAGGCGATCACGTACGGGCCCGAGGAGGTGGCCGAGACGTACGGGGTGCCGATCGAGCGTGCCGGGCCGGCCTATGCGGAGCTCGCGTTGCTGCGCGGTGACCCGTCCGACGGCCTGCCCGGCGTGCCGGGCATCGGTGAGAAGACCGCGGCGACGCTGCTGGCCCAGCATCGATCACTGGAGCGCATCCTGGCCGCCGCTGCGGACCCGTCCTCGACGCTGGCCAAGGCGCACCGCAAGAAGATCCTGGCCGCGGCCGAGTACATCGAGAAGGCCGAGCCCGTCGTGCGGGTGGCCACCGATGCCGACATCAGCTGGTCGACGGACGGGGACGAGCTGCCGCTGGCGGCGCGGCACCCCCGCAAAGTCGCCGAACTCGCGGAACGCTACGGCGTGTCGTCGTCGATCGCTCGGTTGCAGGCCGCGTTAGACAAGCTCTGACGGGCCCTGACGGGCCGGCCTACTTGGGGCGTCCGACCTCGTAGGTGCCGTCGTCGTCCTGGAACGTGACGGTGACCTGGCGCTTGGTGCCGTCGATGCTCACCTCGCAGTTGAAGGTGTCGCCCTTCTTGACCGTCGGGCTCTCGCCGTTGTTGCACTTGACGTCGTTGACGTTCTTGGCGCCGTAGCCGTTGGTCTCGTCGGTAAGGATCTGCTCCACACCGGTCTGGGCGGCGTTGACGTCGAGCTTGGTGGTCACGAAGAACCCGGGCTTCCAGAAGCCCATCACCAGCACGGCGGCGATGACGATCAGGGCGAGCGCGCCGAGGATGCCACCGATGAGGGCCATCGACCGCTTCGAGCCGCCGTCGGATCCCGACGGGGCGAAGCCGGGCGCACCCGGATACTGGCCGTACTGGCCCGGCTGCTGTCCGTACTGGCCGGGCTGCTGTCCGTACTGACCCGGCTGCTGTCCGTACTGGCCCGGCTGACCGTAGGCGCCGGGCTGGCCGTACTGACCGGGCTGGGTGTATCCGGTGGGGCTGTATTCAGAGGTCTGCTGGCCGTACTGATCGCCCCCGGGGTACTGCTGAGGTGAGTACGTGGGCGGCTGCGTCGGCTGCTGGTACTGCGGATACTGCTGCGGCTGGTAGGCCGGGGGCTGCTGCCACGCCGGCTGCTCGCCACCCTGGGTCTGGCCCGCACCCGACGGCGGCTGCCACCCCTGGTTGGCCGCCGAATCGCCCGCCGACTGGTCTGTCCCCTGCTCAGGCTGCTGACCCGGCCACGGCTGGGTCGGGTCAGATCCCTGCGGTCCGCTCATTTCACTCCTCGGTCGTGGCTCGCTGCGACAACACACTACCCGGCGTCAACAGCTACGACGCCGCGCCGAACGTCGTTGATGGCGCGTTTCGCGGTTGCCCGCAAAGCAGGCGAGGGGGCGGCATTGCGCACCTGATCGGCCAGATCGAGCACCTGGCGGCACCAGCGGACGAAGTCGCCCGCCGACATGGACGATCCGGTGCCCGACCCTGACGTGTCGCCGGCCGCCAGCGCCGCGGCCAGGTCTCCGGTGCTCGCCCAGCGGTAGATCGCGCTGACGAAGCCGTCGTCGGGTTCGCGGCTCTGGGTGATGCGGTGGCGCTGTTCGTCGGAGCGCAGTTCGGACCACAGCCGGCGTGTCTGGTTGAGCGCGCGGCGCAGCCGGCCGGTCGGGATCTCCGATCCGTCGCCGGGCCCGTGCCCGTCCCGCCGCGATTCGTAGAGCACCGACGACAGCGCCGCGGCCAGTTCGGCCGCGTCGAGTTCGTCCCAGACTCCGGCGCGCAGGCATTCGGCGACCAGGAGGTCGCTCTCGCTGTAGATGCGGGCCAGCAGGCGGCCGTCCGGGGTGACGGTGGGCGTGTCGGCGGTGGGCCCGGCACCGGTGTCCCCGTCCTCGTCGGGGCGTGCGGCGGCGATGAATCCACGTTCGGTCAGCAGCACGACGATGCGGTCGAAGGTGTGCGCCAGGGAGTTTGTCGCCGCGGCGATCTTGGTGCGCAGTTGCTCGTTGTCCCGCTCCAGGCGCAGATAGCGCTCGGCGACCCGGGCCCGTTCCTCGCGGTCGGACAGGCCGTGAGCGCGGTGTGCCCGCACGCGCTCGCGCAGCACCACCAGTTCGGGGTCGACGTCCCCGTCCGGCGCCGGTCCGCTGCGGCGGCCCTTGCCCGACGGCACGTCGAGCCCGGCCGCGGCGGACCGCAATGCCGACGCGAGGTCGCGGCGGGCCCGCGGGTTGCGGTGTTCGACGCGCTTGGGCAGGGTCATCCTGCCGATCGGCCCGGCGGCGCCGGAGTAGTCGGCCGACGAGATGCGACCGGCCCACCGGTGTTCGGAAAGCACCAGTGGGCGCGGGTCCTCGTCGCCGCGGGCGGGTTCCAGCACGACCGCCAGGCCGCCCCGCTTGCCCTGGTTGATTGCGATGATGTCCCCGCGCCGCAGGCCGGCCAGCGCGGTGTTGGTGGCCTGCCGCCGCTGCAGCCGCGACGCGCGGGACTGGGCACGTTCGCGTTCCGCGATCTGGGCGCGCAAGCGCACGTAGTCGAGGATCGGGGCGCCGGGCCCGCCCATCTGGGTGGCGAGGTCGCCGAGCATCCGCTCCCCGCGTTCCACGCCGCGCACGAGGCCGACGACCGAACGGTCGGCCTGGTACTGGGCGAACGAGCGCTCCAGCAGTCGGTGCGCCTGCTCGGGCCCCATCTGATTGACCAGGTTGATGGTCATGTTGTAGGTCGGGGCGAACGAGCTGCGCAGCGGGAACGTCCGCGTCGAGGCCAGCCCGGCGACCTCGGCGGGGTCGACGTCGGGGTTCCACAGCACGACGGCGTGGCCCTCGACGTCGATTCCGCGCCTGCCGGCTCTGCCGGTCAGCTGCGTGTACTCCCCCGGCGTCAGCGGCAGGTGTTGTTCGCCGTTGTACTTGACCAGGCGTTCGAGCACGACGGTGCGGGCGGGCATGTTGATGCCCAGAGCCAGTGTCTCCGTGGCGAAGACGGCTTTCACCAGGCCCGCGGTGAACAGCTCCTCGACGGTGTGCCGGAAGACGGGCAGCATCCCGGCGTGGTGCGCTGCCAGTCCACGCAGCAGACCTTCTCGCCACTCGTGGTAGTCGAGCACGACGAGGTCTGCCTCGTTGAGGTCGGCGGTGCGCCGGTCGACGATCTCGGCGATGCGAGCCCGTTCCTCGCCGGTGGTCAGGCGCAGCGACGACCGCAGACACTGTTTGACCGCGGCGTCGCAGCCGGCGCGCGAGAAGATGAACGTGATGGCCGGCAGCAGTTCGTCGTGTTGCAGCGCGGTGATCACCTCGGCACGCCCGGGGGTGCGGTAGAGGCCCGCCGGGCGTCCGGTCCGGCTACGGCCCCGCGGCTGCCAGTCGGCGAGACGCTCGGCCTCGCGCCGGTGGGCGATGTGGCGCAACAGTTCCGGGTCGACGAGGAGGTCCCGCGCAGACGGGCCCGACGCGCGGTAGTCGAACAGGTCGAGCAGGCGTTTGCCCACCATCACGTGTTGCCACAGCGGGACGGGCCGGTGCTCGTCGACCACGACGGTCGTGTCGCCGCGCACCGTCTTGATCCAGCCGCCGAACTCCTCGGCATTGCTCACGGTGGCCGACAGGCTCACCAGGCGGACGTCCTCGGGCAGGTGCAGGATGACCTCCTCCCACACCGCACCCCGCATCCGGTCGGCCAGGAAGTGCACCTCGTCCATGACGACGTGCGAGAGTCCCTGCAGCGCACGGGAATCCGCATACAGCATGTTGCGGAGCACCTCGGTGGTCATCACGACGATGTCGGCGTCGCCGTTGATCGCCTGGTCACCGGTCAGCAGACCGATGCGTTCGGGCCCGTAGCGGCGCACCAGGTCGTTGTGCTTCTGGTTGCTCAGCGCCTTGATGGGTGTGGTGTAGAAGCACTTGCGGCCCGCAGCGAGCGCCAGGTGCACCGCGAACTCCCCCACCACGGTCTTGCCGGCGCCGGTCGGCGCGCACACCAGGACGCCGTGCCCCTGGGCGAGGGCTTCGCAGGCGCGGCGCTGGAATCCGTCCAGCGCGAACGGCAGCTGTGCGGCGAAGTCCGCCAGCGCCGGCGACGACTCAGGTGGCGTCGTCATCGACCACGAGCCGCGACGGGGTCGGTACCGCGGCGGGCGCCTCGATGCTCTCGGCGTGACCGATCGGCGCCGCTTCGTCGTCCGGGATGTCCTCGGCCGCGGCACGCCGCGCCTTGCGCCGGTCGCTGATCCGCGCGACCTGGATCGCGACCTCCATCAGCAGGGTCATCGCCAACGCCAGCGCCAGCATGGAGAACGGGTCCGAGCCGGGTGTGACGAACGCGCAGAACACGAACAGCCCCATGATCAGACCGCGACGCCACGCCTTGAGCCGCTCGTAGGTGAGGATGCCGACGAGGTTCAGCATGATGATCAGCAACGGGAACTCGAAGCTGATCCCGAAGACGAGCAGCAGGTTGATCAGGAACCCGAAGTACTGATCACCCGACAGCGCGGTCACCTGCACGTCGCTGCCGACGGTCAGCAGGAACCCGAGGGCCTTCGACAGCACCACGTAGGCGAGGATCGCGCCCGCGATGAACAGGGCGGCCCCGACCATCACGAACGCGACCGCGAACCGGCGCTCCTTGGCGTAGAGACCGGGGGTGATGAACGCCCACAGTTGATAGAGCCACACCGGACACGCCATCACCACGCCGGCGGTCATGCCGACCTTGAGGCGCAGCATGAACTGGTCGAACGGGGCGGTCGCCAGCAGGCGGCACTCGTTGTCCGGGGCGATGGTCGCCCGCGCCGACGCGGGCAGCGAGCAGTAAGGCCCGCGAAGCCAGTCGCCCAGGCTGGGCAGCCCGAACGCGCCGTGGCTGTACCAGAGGAAACCGATGACGGTTGTCGCCAGCACGGCGAGGACCGCGATCAGCAGCCGGGTGCGCAGCTCGGTGAGGTGGTCGACCAGCGACATCGTGCCGTCGGGATTGACCCGCGCCCGACGTTGCCGAGGGTCGAGTTTCTTGAGAAGGCCAGGTATCTGCACAGGTCTGCCTAGATGCTGCTCACCGGCGCGACATCACGAACGCGGCCCGAGGCCGCGTTCGTGAGCTGTCCGGTCAGGCCGGGCGTCTGTCCGACGTCGGCTGAGCCGACGAATCTACGACAGTCGGCTGAGCCGACGAATCTACGACAGTCGGCTGAGTCGGCTGAGCCGGCGTTTCCGTGACGTGGGGCGCAGCGGCGGGATCCTGCACGCGCTCGGACGCGATCTGCGTGCGCGCCTCGGGACGGTCGGCCGTCTCGGACTTCGAATCCGCCTGCATCTCCTTGATCTCGGACTTGAAGATGCGCATCGACTTACCCAGGGACCGCGCTGCGTCCGGGAGCTTCTTGGCACCGAAGAGCAGCACGAACACAGCGATCACGATGACCCAGTGCCAGGGTTGTAGACCACCCAATTTGGTTACCTCCAGACGTCTGCGCCCAGCTTACCCGCCGGGGGAATCGATGCCGACCCGATAGGCCTGCAGCGCGGCGGTCGCTGATTCCCGCACCCGCTCGGCCAGTTCGGCCGGTGCCAGGACGCGCACCGCGGAACCGAAACCGAGCACGAAGCGGGTCATCCACTGATCGGAGGCGTAGGTCATCGCCGCCTCGCACGAGCCGTCGGGGAACTCCCGCTGCACCCGCAGCGGGTAGTAGTCGAACATCCACCCCGCGGACCGGTCGATCAGCAGGGTGGCGGTCGGCAGTGCGGGGTCGGCGGTGTCCGGGTCGAACAGCGAGGTGTCCGGCCCCGCCTGCACTGCCGGCGGCGGGGGCACCGCCGGCTCGTCGAGCACCCGGGCGTCGACGATGCGGTCGAACCGGAACAACCGGACCGCCTCGGCCGACCGGCACCACGCCTCCAGATAGCTGTGGTCGGCGATGAGGACCACGCGGATGGGGTCGACGATGCGGCTCGACAGCGTGTCGTGGGATGCCGTGTAGTACTCGATGGCCAGCGCCCGGTCGTCGCGCACGGCCGTCCGCACCGCCGCGGCGGCCTCGCTCTCGACCGGTGCGGGCTCCTCGACCGCCGCACCCTCGACGCCGTGGCCGACGGTGCCCGCCGCGGATTCGATTTTGGCGATCGCGCTGCGGGCCGCCTCGGGGTCGACCATCCCGGGCACGTCGACCAGGGATCGCAGCGCCACCAGGACGCCGGTGGCCTCCGGTGAGGTCAGCCGCAGCGGGTGGTCGATGCCGGCGGAGAACGTGACCTCGATGGTGTCGCCGGAGAATTCGAAGTCGATGAGGTCTCCGGGGCCGTACCCCGGCAACCCGCACATCCACAGCTGGTTCAGATCTTCGCGAAGCTGGGTGACGCTCACCCCGAGGTCTGTCGCGGCCTCGGCATAGGTGATCTTCGGGTTGGCCTGGAAGTACGGGACCATGTTGAGCAGGCGCACCAACCGGGCGCTGATGGCCGTCACAGGCGATCCGCCTCCTTCATCTGTTCGACCGGCGCCAGGTGCGCTTCGAGCCGCGCGATGACGTCCTTGCGCAGCGATTCGGGTTCCAGGGCCACCGCGTCGGGGCCGTAGCTGGCCACTTCCCGGGCCAGTCTGTCGAACATGCCGATGTCGACGGCGAGCTCGTCCCCGGCGCGGCCGCCGATCGTGCGCGCGCCGATGACGGTGCCCCGGCGGCGCAGTGCGGTCGCGCGCCCTTGCGCCACCCACACCGTGGCCTGACCGGCTGCCGGCCAGTCCCCGACCACCCGCGCGACGATCTCGCGCAGATCGAGACCCGGCGGTTTGGTCACCGCGCCGGCAGGTCCGACGGGCCTGACGTCGGCGCCGATCCGCGAGAGCCGGAACGTCCGCATCGCGTCGCGGTCGCGGTCGTGGCCGACCAGATACCAGCGACCCTGATCGGTGACGACGCCCCACGGTTCGACGGTGCGGGTGACGTAGGGTTCGCTGCGGGACGGCCGGTGCGGGAACTGCACTGCTTGACCGGAATCGATGGCGGACAACAGGATTCCGAGAACTTCCTCCGAGCCGCGCAGACCGGGCAGTGCCGCGGTCGAGGTGATCGTGACATCGTCGGGCGCGTCGACGTCGATTCCGGCCGCACGCAGCTTGAGCAGCGCGCCCTGGGTCGCCGTGATGAGCTCCGGCGACTCCCACAACTGGGTGGCCACGGCGACGGCGGCGGCTTCGTCGGGCGTCAGCTCGACGGCCGGAAGGGCGTAGGCCTCGCGGTTGATGCGGTAGCCCTCGGCCGGATCCGACGACGACGCGCGCCCGGTCTCCAGCGGGATGCCCAGATCGCGCAGTTCGTTCTTGTCGCGTTCGAACATCCGCGAGAAGGCCTCGTCGCTGGCCTCCCCCGAATAGCCGTAGACGGTCTCGCGGATGCGGTCGGCGGTGATGAAGGACCGCGTCGACAGCAACGCGATGACGAGGTTCATCAACCGTTCGACTTTCGAGATCGCCACGGCTACGAGCTTAAGGCGCGGGGCTGGTCCCGTCCGACGGCCATCGCGGCGCGTCTGCGACCATTCACGTGATGAGCGCTTGCGCGAAGAACCGAGGTACCTGATGAGCGCTTGCGCGAAGAACCGAGGGGTGCGGTGAGCTCCCGCTGGCAGCAGTCCGACAGGCCCCGCGGCGACGACTACGACGCGCGGTGGCAGAAGCTGGCCGCCGCCGGCCAGAGTATCCACGGCGAGGCCGGTCTGATCGAACAGCTGCTGCATGGCATCGACGGAACGAGCGTGCTGGACGCCGGTTGCGGAACCGGAAGGGTCGCAATCGAACTCGCCGCTCGCGGGTTCTCCGTGGTGGGCCTCGACGCCGACCCCGCCATGCTCGGCGCCGCCAGGGCCAAGGCGCCGGATCTGCGCTGGGTCGAGGCCGACCTCGTCGACACCGACAGCCGGGTCGAGGACACCTTCGACGTCGTGGCGATGCCGGGCAACGTCATGATCTTCCTCGACCGCGGCACCGAGGCGACAGTCGTCAGCCAACTCGCGCGGCGATTGACGCCGACCGGACTTCTGGTCGCCGGGTTTCAGCTGACCACCGGCAGGCTGACGTTGGCGCGCTACGACGAGGTCGCGGCGGCAGCGGGCCTGGAACTGGTGAACCGGTGGGCGACGTGGGACCGCCGGCCCTACGAGGGTGGCGACTATGCGGTCTCGGTGCACCGGCCCGCCACCGCGAGGCGTGAGCTCACATCGAAGCGATGAGTCGCTTCACCCTCTCGTCCACCGAGCGGAACGGGTCCTTGCACAGCACGGTGCGCTGCGCCTGGTCGTTGAGCTTGAGGTGAACCCAGTCGACGGTGAAGTCCCGGCCCGCCTCCTGAGCGGCGCTGATGAACTCCCCCCGCAGTTTGGCGCGGGTGGTCTGCGGCGGGGTGTTGACCGCCGCCTCGATCTCCTCGTCGGTGGTGATGCGGGCGGCCAGACCTTTGCGCTGGAGCAGGTCGAACACGCCGCGACCCCGCTTGATGTCGTGGTAGGCGAGGTCGAGCTGGCTGATCTTGGGGTCGGACAGCTCCATGTTGTAGCGGTCCTGGTAGCGCTGGAACAGCTTGCGCTTGATCACCCAGTCGATCTCGGTGTCGACCTTCGCGAAGTCCTGACTCTCGACGGCGTCGAGCTGACGCCCCCATAGATCCACCACCTGCTCGATCTGGGTGTTGGGCTCGCGGGACTGCAGGTACTCCACCGCGCGGGCGTAGTACTCGCGCTGGATGTCCAGCGCGCTGGCCTGCCGGCCCCCGGCCAGCCGCACCGGCCGGCGACCCGTCAGGTCGTGGCTCACCTCGCGGATCGCACGGATCGGGTTGTCCAGGGAGAAATCCCGGAACGCGACGCCGGCCTCGATCATCTCCAGCACCAGCGACGCCGAACCGACCTTGAGCATGGTGGTGGATTCGCTCATGTTCGAGTCGCCGACGATGACGTGCAGACGGCGGTACTTCTCCGCGTCGGCATGCGGTTCGTCACGGGTGTTGATGATCGGGCGGGACCGGGTGGTCGCGCTGGACACCCCTTCCCAGATGTGCTCGGCGCGCTGCGACAGACAGTAGGTCGCGGCCTTGGGGGTCTGCAGCACCTTGCCCGCACCGCAGATGAGCTGGCGGGTGACCAGGAACGGCAGGAGCACATCGGAGATGCGGGAGAACTCGCCGGCCCGCACGATGAGGTAGTTCTCGTGGCAGCCGTAGGAGTTGCCCGCGGAGTCGGTGTTGTTCTTGAACAGGTAGATGTCGCCGCCGATGCCCTCGTCGGCGAGGCGCTGCTCGGCGTCGATGAGCAGGTCCTCCAGCACGCGTTCACCGGCCCGGTCGTGGGTGACGAGCTGGGTCAGGCTGTCGCATTCGGCGGTGGCGTATTCGGGGTGACTGCCGACGTCGAGGTAGAGGCGGGCTCCGTTACGGAGGAAGACGTTGCTGCTACGGCCCCACGACACGACCCGGCGGAACAGGTACCGCGCCACCTCGTCCGGGCTGAGCCGGCGGTGACCGTGGAACGTGCAGGTGACACCGAATTCGGTCTCGATGCCCATGATTCGTCGCTGCACCTCATCGAGACTACAAGTTGTCCGGCTCACACGACGGGCGACACCCGAGGAAAGTGCCTGTGGATAACTCGGCTCTGGGCTGTTGGGGCCTGTCAGCATGAGCCCATGGGGGAAATCGCACACGTCGACCTGGAGCGGCTGAGGGCGACAGCGGACGGCGTCGCCGCCGCCGGCGACGCCGTGGCACAGATGAGGTGGCCGGCGCTCGACGCCGGCGCATTACCGGACTCTGCCGTCGCCGCGCTACCGATTGCCGATGTGGTCGGCGGTCAGGTGGCGGAGGTGGTGGCCGACCTGATCGCGTGGGTGGCGGCGGCGCGCGAAGCTGCCGAGGCCTTCGTTCACGCCGACGCCGCCCTCGGCGAGCGGCTCGCGGTGAAGTGACCCGCCCCTCGGTGTCGCTGACCGAGCAGTGGCGGCCGGAGGGGCTGCGCCAGCTGGCCCGCGACTTCGACCACGCCGCGCGGTGGCTTCGGCACCGCGTCGACAGCGCGGTCGACGAGTGTGACCGCAGCCGGGACTTCTGGACCGGGAACGCCGCCGACGCGGGCCGTGCGCGGGCACGCCGCATCGCCGAGGCGGCAGCGGCGGTGGCGCACCGTCTGGTGGGCGCGTCCGCAGCGGCCCAGGACGGCGCCGAACAGCTGACCTCGGCGCGCAACGACGTGCTCGCCGAGGTGACGCAGGCGCGGCGCGACGGCTTCGTGGTTTCCGACGACGGGACGGTCGGGGTCGGCGCGGGCCCCGAGCCGCTGCTGATCCTGCTCGCCGGCGGCGACGAGGCCGTCGCCGAGGAGCTCCTCGACGCACGCGCCGCCGAGTTGAGTGAGCGGATCGCCGACGCCCTGGGCCGCCTCGACGCCGCCGACACGGATGCGGCCCGCGACATCGCCGCCGCGCTGTCGGCCGGTCCCGGCGACGCGCCGGAGCCGGCGGCCACGGTTCCCGCCGGCACGTGGCCGGTGGGTGCGGCCGACGTCGTCGACGCGTGGCCGGTGATGAGCCAGGACCGCATCGCCGGCCAGATCGCGGCCATGACCGCCGAGCAGCGCGCCCGTCTGGTCGCCGACTTCCCGCAGCGCGTGGGCAATACCGACGGGATCCCGTGGGACATGCGGGTGGCCGCGAACCGAATCAACATCGCCGCGGCGATCCTGGCCGAGACGGGCGCCGACGACCTGTCGCGCCGCCGGATCGCGTTCTATCGCGGCCTGCTGAGCGAGATCGACGATCCGGCCGGCGGGCCGCGGGTTCCGCGGCAGATCCTCGCGTTCGACCCGGCCCGGGCCTCGCTCGTCGAACTGCACGGTGACCTCACGGCGGCCCGCAGCGTGGCGGTGCTGGTGCCAGGGGTGAACACCACCGTCGAGGGTTCCGCGGCGAACGCGGCCACGGCGAGGCGGTTCGTGTCCGGAAGCGGCGGCGACGTCGCGGTCATCACCTACCTGGGCGGTCCCTTCCCCCAGGTGCGGGATCCGGCCGCGGTGGGCAACGCCGCGGATGCGCGCTACGCACTCGACATGGCGCCGCGCCTGGTCGCGTTCACCGAGGACGTGGACCGGCGGGTCGGCGACGACGTCCCGGTGACGGTCATCGGGCACTCCTACGGCGGATCGATCGTCGGGACCGCCGAGGCGCGGGGTCTGACGTCGGACCGCACGCTGTTCCTCGCCGCGGCGGGCGCCGGTGTCGGCGTGGACGATCCGGGCGACTGGCACAACAGGAACCCGTCGGTGCAGCGCTACTCGATGACCGCGCCGGACGATTTCATCGAGCTGGTGCAGGGCATCCCGGGCGGTCCGCACGGCGTCGATCCCGATGAGATGCCGACCGTGATCGCGCTGGACACCGGGTATTACGACGACGGCGGACGGGTCGCCGGTTGGGAAGCCCACAGCGGCATGCTCAACCGGCCGTCCGATTCCTGGCGCACCATCCTGGCGGTCATCACCGGAGATGCGCAGACCATCGCTCAGGCCGCGTCGGGTCCACCTCCGTGAGGCGGGTGGATCTCGGACAGGAACGCCGAGACCAACGACACCACCTCGGGCAGGTGGGTCTCCAGCAGCCAGTGGCCGCCGCCGAGCAGGTGGACGGGCACGTCGGGGAGGTCGCGACGGTACGCCCAGGCCGACTCCTGCGGCATGTACCCGTCATGCGGACCCCACACGATCAGCGTCGGCGGACGGTGTTCTCTGAGATAGCGCTGCTCTTCGGCGAACCAGGCCAGTGTGCTGGGCTGGTCTTCGAGGAGCCGGATCAGATTGGCGATGCGCTCCGGGGTGTTCATCAACGTCCAGTGCAGTGTGGCGAGGTCGGGACTGACCCGGTCAGCGACATCCGGGGGTAGCTCGCCGGTGAACTCGCTGCGGAACCCGGCCGGGGTGACGTGGTCGGCGATCCGTCGCCGCGCCTGCGGGCCCGGGTCGTCCCACGATCGCCGCAGGAACTCGTATTTCGGCCCGAAGGCGTCCTCGTAGATGTCGCCGTTCTGGATGACCAGTCCGGCGACCCGCTCCGGTGCGTGCAGAGCGAGGCGGAACCCGAACTGAGAGCCGTAGTCGTGCAGCCAAATCACATAGCGATCGAGACCGACGACGTCGACGAACCGTTGCAGGAAGGCCGAATAGGCGTCGAAGGTGTAGCCGAACTCCGTGGCCGGCGGTGTGGCGCTGTAGCCGAACCCGGGGAGGTCCGGGGCGACGAGACGCCACCTGTCGCCGAGCGCGGCCATCAGGCCCCGGTACACGAAGGAGGATGCGGGATAGCCGTGTGGCAACAACACAATCGGCGCATCCGGCGGTCCGGCCTCCCGCACGAACGTCGCGATACCGTCCACGTCGACCGTTCTGTGGGTGACGGCCGCAGATGCCAGCTGCATGTCAGACGCGTTGCCTGCCGCAGGCTCCGTTAAACCGCGAGCGGCTCAGCGGCGTGGAGTCCAGCCGAGCCGCCTGCTGACATGATCGGCCGCGGCGATCGTCCGCGCGGCGACCTCGTCGAAGCGGTCTGTGGCCAGCCGGTAGGACGGACCCGAAACACTGAGTGCCGCAATGATTTGCGAGTGCGCGTCGTAGACGGGGGCCGCGACGGCGTTCAGCCCCACCTCCAGTTCCTCCCGCACACTGGCCCACCCGCGCTCGCGCACCGCGGCGAGTTCGTCGAGCAGATCTGCCACGCTGCGGGCGGTGGTGTCCGTGAACGACGTCATCGGTGGGCGCACGCGGGAGCGGACCTCACCGGGATCCAGTCCGGCCAGCAGCACCTTGCCGCTGGAGGTCGCATAGGCCGGGCACGTCTGCCCCACCCAGGTGCGCAACGTGATCTCCGACGGACCGATGGCCTCCACGATGTTGACGATGCGGTCCTGATCGAGCACGGCGAGGTTGGCGGTCTCCCCCACATCGGCGCTCAGCGCGTCGCACGCCTCCTGCCCCAGCTTCACCAGGTCGCTCTGGGCGCCGGCGACATGCGCGAGCCGCGAGATCGCGAACCCCAGCCGGTACTTGCCCCGTTCGGAGACCTGCTCGACGTAGCCGCGCGCCTCCAGCACGGCGATCAGGCGTGACACCGTGGATTTGTGGACGCCCAGGTCGGCGGCGATCTCGGTCACGCCCGCCTGACCCAGCCCGGCGATGATCTCCAGAACCGTCAGCGCGCGGTCGACCGACTGCACCGCCGCAGGCGGGTCGCCCGGTGACGGGTTGTCAGGCTTGACCATCGGGCAGCCAGCCTATAGGCCCGTGCGCCCGGCGCTGCCGACACGTCGGCGTACGGCCGCGATCTCCCGCAGCCCGTCTCCGAGCAGGCTGCGATTCAGCGGCGACAACTCCGACATCGTGATGATGTCTCCCGGTGTGTGGCCGGCGGCGACCTGCTCCACCTGGTGCGCCATCCGCAGCCGCTGCAACATCGCGTAGACCTCGGACAGAGTGCGCGCGTCCGGGTCGCTGAGCGCCCCCGCCTGCGCGGCGGCTTCCAACCGCACCGGGGTGGTCGCCGAGGTCACCCCTGCGGTCAGACCACCCCAGCGGGCCAGGTTGACGATCGGCGTGACGGCGTGGCTCTTGAGGTCGAACGTGCCGCCACGACGGGACAGCACGTCACGCAGCGAGCGGGTGCGAACCTTGCCCGAAAGCGCTTCGAGCAGTTGCAATCGCAGTGCGTCGGGATGCTGGTCGCCGATCGTGCGGAACGCGGCGGGCACCGAATGCAGGCCGGGATCGCCCCAGACCACCCGGCCGTCGATCAGCAGCGAGGACATGATGATCCCGCTGTCGCGCAACGGATCCTCGAGCCACCCGAGCGCGGCCTGCAGCCAGTCCGCCTGCGACCGTGCGAATCTCGCGGTGGCAGCGGTGGCGCCGTTGCGGTCCGACGGCAGCCCGCAGGCGTCCAGGATGGCGTGCACCTCGGTGGCGATCGACCGCAGCCGGGCGGGGTCCACGGCGTCGGCGGCGGGGTGGTCGTCGCGCCAGGACAGCGCGCTGTCGACATCGGAGGACGGCATCGCCTCGCGCCGGGCCACGCTGCCGAGGATCAGCCAGGCGAAGCCGTCGGTTCCGCCGCGGTCCTGTTGTGCGAGAACGAGTTCCAGGGCCCGGCGCACCAGGCTGTCGATGACGACGGACAGGATCGCGCTCGTGGCCGCCGCCTTGGTCCCGTTGCGGAACAGGTCGACGGCCGTACCCGTGACCCGGCGTCCGACCTCCTGCAGTTGCGCGGGGGTGCTCGCCGCGGCGATGGAGCGACGGAGCAGAAAGCTCTGCCGGGCCGACGCGGCGAGCAGGTCGGCGTCGTCGAGGACACCGACCACCTCTCCGCGGGGCGTCACCACCGGCATGTGCCGCAGCCCGCAGTCGAGCATCTCCACGAGCACGCTGTCGGCGGTGAGATCCGTGGGCACGGTGCGCGCCGGCGCGCTCATGACGCGTTCGATGGGCACGTCGACGGCGAGGCCCGCCGCCACGACCCGGGTGCGCAGGTCGCGGTCGGTGAAGATCCCGAGGCCGCCGTCGCGGAGCCGGACGAGCGCGTAGGACACGTGGCGCTCGGTCATCTGCACGACCACGTCGCGCACCGACTCCGACGGGGAGACCACGAGCACCTCGCCGTGGAGGAGTTCGGCGACGGGTCTGCTGTCGGTGGCTGTGGCGATCGCCGGGCGCTCGGCGCCGGCCGACCAGCTCGACGAGGCGAGGAACGCCAGGCCGGCCGGTTTGGCGAACTGCGCCCGCACCGATGCGCCCGGCAGCCTGATCAACGTGCTTGGGGCCGTGGTGCGGGCCTGGAAGTCCATTCCCGCGCCGGTGAGCAACGGCATGTAGCCGAAGATCCCGCCGGCGGCGACAACGTCGATCAGGGTGCCGTCGCCGCTGGAGCGCAAGGCCACCGCTCCGTCGCACACCATCCAGATCTCGTCGGGCGCCCGGTCCGTGTAGTCGGCGACGACGTGCCCGGCGGGGAACTCCTCTATCGCCGCGCCGGCGGCCAGCTCGGCGAGTTCGGCCTCCGTCGACCCCTGAAACGGGGTGTGTTCAGCCAGAAAGGCTGCGAGATCGAAGCTCTCAGGCTTCTTTGATGAGGTCGGCACACTTCTCCGCCATCGTCATCACGGTGATGTTCGGGTTGACCGCGGGCAGCTTCGGCATCGCCGACGCGTCGACCACCCGCAGGCCCGTCACGCCCTTCACCCGCAGCTGCGGGTCCAGCACCGCCATCGGGTCGCTCACCGCGCCCATCCGCGCCGTGGCGGCCGGGTGGTAGACGGTGTTGTGACACCGGTGGATGTAGTCCAGGAGTTCGTCGTCGGTCGTCGCCTCCGGCCCGGGAGCCAGCTCGCGCGCCACCCACGGCGCCAGCGGCGCCTGCTCGGCGAGGGAACGGGCGAGCTTCACGCCCGCGAGCATGATGCGGTCGTCGTAGCCGTCCGGGTCGGTGAAGTAGCGGGGGTCGACGCGGGCGCGGTCCCGGAAGTCGCGCGACCGGAGCCGCACCGTTCCCCGCGACCGGCCCTGGGTCACGTTCGGCGTCAGGCAGAACCCATTGTCGGTGGTGGGGTATCCACGCCGCAGCGTGTTCATGTCGAACGGGACGGAGCCGTAGTGCATCATCAGGTCGGGCTGGTTCAGACCCTCGTCGATCGTGGTGAACAGTCCGATCTCCCACCATTGCGTCGAGGTCGTGACCATCGGCCGCGACGCCTCCCAGAACACCAGGCCCTCGACGTGGTCGTCGAGATTGGCGCCGACGCCCGGTGAGTCCACGCGGACCTCGATGCCGATCTCGCGGAGGTGGGCGGTCGGCCCGATGCCCGAGAGCATCAACAATTTCGGAGTGTCGATCGCCCCGGCGGTGACGACGACCTCGCGGCGTGCCGAGACGGTGTCGTAGCCGGTCAGGTCCGGCCGCTGGTAGCGGACGCCGGTGGCGCGCAGCGCGTCGTCGAACAGGATCTCCGAAACCCAGCAGTCCGTGCGGACTTCGAGGTTCTTGCGGGTTCCGAGGATCGGATGCAGGAATGCCTTCGACGTGGAGTTGCGGATACCGTCCTCGCCGGCGTTGATCTGGAACCAGCCGGCGCCGTTGCGCACCGTCTCGCCTCTGTTGAACGCCACGGTAGGCATCCCGACCATCGCGGCGGCTTCGAGAACCGCTGTGCCGCAGGGGTCGTCGGGGGGAACGTCGCGCAACAGCACCGTCTCGGTGAGGCGGCGCACCAGCGGAAGCACGTCGGCGGCGCCCCATCCGGTGGCCCCCATCGCGACCCAGTCGTCGAGCGCCTCGGCGGGCGGATGGAAGGCGATGCACGAATTGTGCGACGAACATCCGCCCAGCACCCGGGCTCTCGCGTGACGCATGAACGAGTTTCCGCGCTCCTGCGGCTCGACCGGATAATCCCAGTCGTACCCGGAATCCAGGAGGTGCATCCACTCCGAGAGCACCAGGATCGCGTCGTCACCGACGTCGCTGGGCCCCGCCTCGATCAGGCAGACCGTGACGTCGGGGTTCTCGGAGAGCCTGGCGGCCAGCACGCAGCCCGCGGTGCCGCCGCCGGCGATGACATAGTCGAACGTGCCGTGCTCAGCCATCGGCGCCCGCGGTGGTCTCGGCGGCGTGCGACTTCAGTGTCCCGATGTGGTTGCGGCCCTTGGCGAAATACCACAGGAGACCGGCCCCGAGGATGACACCGATGTAGACGAACGCACCCCAGGTGTTGTACCAGGGTTCGCCGTACACGGCGGCGCGCGGCCAGGCCAGATTCAGCGCCATCCCGACACCCCAGACGACCGCGACGATGTTGACCGGCAGGCCCCAACGGCCCATGGTGAAGTAGCCGCCCTCCTTGAGGTCCTTGGGCGGCCACTCCCCCCGCATCCGCTTCTTGAGCATCGGCCCGGTCACCATCAGGTAGGCGAGGTAGATCATGATGATGGCGATCGAGGTCAGGACCGTGAAGATCTGCGGGTTCGTGATGTTGACGACCAGGATGACGATCGAGATGATCCCGATGGTCACGGCCGGCACGATCGGGGTCTGGGTCTTCGGATGCACCGAGGCCAGCCTCTCACCGAACGGCAGCGCGTTGTCGCGGGCCATCGCGAACGACAGGCGGATCGCCGCGGTGTGAACGGCCAGGCAGCACACCGTGACCGCGATGACGATGCAGACCAGGAAGATCTTGCCCAGCGGGCCCCACATCACCTGTTGGACGATGTACTGCAGGCCGCCGCTGCTCTCCCCCAGCGCGGGGTCCTCCAGGTTCGGCGCGGCCATCACCGCGAATACCAGGATGCCGCCGCCGATGACGAAGGAGGCCAGGATCGCGCGGGCGATCGCCTTGGGGGCGGTCCGGCGCGGTTCGACCGTCTCCTCGCCCAGCGAGCTCGCGGTGTCGAAGCCGTACATCACGTAGCCCGACGCCAGTGACGCGATGAGGAAGGCGCCGAGGAACCCGAGGCTCTCGTCGGTGCCGTAGCCGTTGGTGGAGAAGAACACCTGGGGGCCGCGTTCGGCGTTGACGGCCAGCAGAATGACGATCAGCACGGCGGCGATCAGCTCGATGAACACGCCGCTGGAGTTGATCATCGCCATCAGGCGCACCCCGAGCGCGTTGACCAGCGTGGTGAACGCGATGAGCGCCGAGCCGAGCAGCACCGCGTTGGCCGCGTAGTCGTACGGGCCGGTGCCGTCGCCGATGATCTGGAACCCGCTCCACAGCCTGGGCAGGTTGAGCTGGTAGGCCAACGCGACCGCCGAGATGGTGACGATGGACGCGGTGAGCATCAGCCAGCCCGATGTCCACCCGACCAGCCTGCTGGCGAGCTTCTTGCTCCAGTTGTAGACCGATCCGGCGACCGGGTACTTGGCGGCGAGCTCCATGAAGCACAGCGCCACCGCCATCTGACCGACGAACACCAGCGGCCACGACCACAGATAGGCCGGGCCCGCGGTGCCGAATCCGAAGTAGAACAGCTGGAATGTGCCCGTCAGGATCGAGATGTAGCTGACGCCGGCGGCGAAGCTGGCGAACTTGCCGATACTGCGATCCAGGGATTCCCGGTAACCGAAATCCTCCATGCCGCTGTCGGCATGGACCCTTCCGCTCGCCCCGGAGGGCTCTTTGACGACCATGTGATGTCCTATCCCTTGAACCAGCCCGCGGCACCGGGAGCGGTGTTGTGCCAGATGTGTTTGATCTCTTGATATTCCGCGAGCCCCGTGGGACCCAGTTCGCGGCCGTTGCCGGATCTGCCGAAACCGCCCCACTCCGCGGCCGCCGTGTAGTAGCCGAAGTCGTTGAGCCACACCGTGCCGTGTCGCAACGCCCGCACCACCCGTTCGCCCCGCGCCGCGTCCGATGTCCGGACTCCGGCGGCCAGACCGTATTCCGTGTCGTTGCCCAGCGCGATGGCCTCGGCTTCGGTGCTGAACCGTTCGACGGTCAGGATCGGACCGAACGTCTCCTCGGTGACGATCCGCATCGACCGGTCGCAGCTGTCGAAGATGGTGGGCAGGTAGAAGTAGCCGTCCTTCAGCGCCGGGTCGGCAGGCCGGGCGCCGCCGGTCACCAGCTTCGCGCCCTCCGAGATGCCCAGCTGCACATAGCCTTCCACTTTGTCCCGGTGCTGTTCGGAGACCAGGGGCCCGGTCTCGCTGGCCGGATCCAGCCCGTCGCCCATTCTGATGGTCGCCGCCCGAGCCGCCAGCGCCGCGACGAAGTCAGCGGCGAGGGAGTCCTCGACGATCAACCGGGTACCCGCCGAGCAGACCTGGCCGGAGTGCAGGAACACCCCGGTCAGCACGTGATCGACGGCGTTGTCGAAGGCGACGCCGGATCCGATGTCGGCGAACACGATGTGCGGGTTCTTGCCGCCGAGCTCCAGCGCCACCTTCGTGACGTTGTCGGCTGCGGTCTTGGCGATGCTGCGCCCGGTGGCCAGACCGCCGGTGAACGAGATGAAGTCCACGGCGGGGTCGCCGGTGAGCGCCGGGCCCAGCGTGGCGCCGCTGCCCTGGATCAGGTTGACCACCCCCGCCGGCACGCCGGCCTCGTCGAGCAGGTGGACGAACGCGATCGTCGTCAGCGGGGTCACCTCGCTGGGCTTGGCGACCATCGTGCATCCGGCCGCCAGGGCCGGGGCCACCTTCCACGACATCTGCAGCAGCGGATAGTTCCACGGCGCGATCAGCACGCAGACGCCGATGGGTTCCCTGATCACGCGGCTGATCACCGCCGGGTCACCGACGTCGACGACACGGTCGGCCTCGGCGCCGACCAGCTTGGCGTAGTAGCGGAAAACCGAAGTGACGTCGTCGATGTCGATGCGGCTCTCGACGAGGGTCTTGCCGGTATCCATGGTCTCGAGATGGGCCAGTGACTCCTTGTCGCGCTGGAGCAGGTCGGCGACGCGGTCGAGCACGGCGGCACGCTCGGAGACCGGCGTCGCCCGCCAGCTGCCCTCGTCGAACGCGGCCCTGGCGGCCGCCACGGCTGCGGCGGCATCCTCGGGCGTCGCCTCGTCGACGACGGCCGCGATCCCGCCGTGGGCGGGGTTGACGATGTAGCGGGTGCCCCCGTCGGAGGCATGACGCCAGGTGCCGCCGATACAGAGATCGGGTTCGCCGTCCATGGCTTCTCGTGCCCCCTCGCTTCGTCTACATCGGAGCCGCCAGCCGGGACACTACCCAGTGATGGAACTCTGCGAGGTGGTGTTCGGCCGGAACGAGGACACCGCCGCGCCGGTAGGCCCGTGAGGACATGGCCGGCTGGGTGCGTTCGCAGGCCTCGAAATCTTGGACGTTGACGCGGTGGAACAGTTCGACCGACCGCGACACGTCCCGCTCGGAACCGACGATGTCGCCCGTGTAGAGCCAATCGCACTCGACCACCGTGCGATCCACCGCCATCGGGTACATCCGGTGGAAGATGACGTGATCGGGCACGAGATTGATGAAGACCGTCGGCTTGACGGTGATGGCGTAGTAGCGCCTGTCCTGGGCGTCGGTGATCCCGGGCAGCCGGTCGAAACCGGCCGCGCCGTCCACGGTGAATCCGGCCACGTCCGAACCGAACTGCGCGCCGAGGCCCACGTTGGCCTGGGCGGCGAGACCCTGGGCGAACTCCGGCACCACCCCGACCAGCTCCGGGTGGATGGAGCTGCAGTGGTAGCACTCCATGAAGTTCTCGACGATGAGCTTCCAGTTGGCCGCCACGTCGTAGACGACGCGGTGGCCGACATCGAGGCCGCCGATGCCGTAGCGGTCGATCGCGTCGTCGTCACCGAGGGTTCTGGCTGCTTCGGCGATCACATCCTCGAACGGCGGTGGCGTGTCGGCCAGGCACACCCACGCGTAGCCGAGCCATTCGGTCAAGGCGACCGGCACCAGACCGTACCGGTAGCGGTCGATCGGGGCGCCGCCGTCCTCGGTGAGGGTCCCGATGTTCGGAGCGGCCACCAGCTTGCCGTCCAGAGCGTAGGTCCAGGAGTGGTAAGGGCACCGCAGCGTCCGCTTCACCTCTCCCTCGGATTCGGTGCACAGCTGCGCCCCCCGGTGTCGGCACACGTTCAGGAATGCGCGCAGCAGACCGTCGCGACCGCGGACCAGCAGCACGCTCTCGCGACCCACCTGGACCTTCCGGAACGCGCCGGGGCGCGCGAGGTCCGAGGACCGCACCGCGCACATCCACATGGTCTCGAAGATGGTCTCCTGCTCCGCGGCGAAGGCCTCGGTGCTCGTGTAGTAGCGGCCGGCCAGGGTGGCCAGGAGTGCCGTCATGTCGTCGTCACCAATCTGCGTGGGTCGAAAAGCGAGATCGGGTGCGCCGTCGCACCGGTGGTGGCCAGGTCGGCGAGGATCTCCCCCACGACCGGCACGAACTTGAAGCCGTGCCCCGAGAATCCGCACGCCACCGTCACGTTCGCGCTCTCGGGGTGGCGGGCGATCACGAAGTGCTGATCCGGGGTGTTGGCGTACATGCACGTCGCCGAGTGCAGGCACGGCCCGTCGAGGGCGGGCAGCAGGTCGGCGACCCGTTCGCGCATCTCGCGGATCTCGTGGTCGTGCACGGTGCGGTCGATGGTGTCCGGGGAGCACTCGACGCCCTTGCGGAAGAACGCGACCTTGACCCCGCCGCGAGGTCCGTCGATGGCAGGGAACCCGTAGATCTGTGCCCCGGCGTCGTTCTCGTCGATGAAAATGGGGTGATCGACGAACGGCGCGGTGCCGCCGACGGGGTCCAGCCAGTAGAGCACCTGCCGTTCCACCGTGATCGGGATGCCGAACTCGGCGAGCAGCTGCGGCGCCCACGCTCCCGGGCAGATCACGACCTGCCCGGCGGTGAAGGTACCCTCGGCCGTCCGTACCGTCACCCCCCCGGACGTCTCCGACCATTCCAGCACCTCGTGACCGAACCGCAGTGTGGCTCCTGCTTTTTCGGCGAGGTCGAGATGGGCCTGCACCGTCAGCTCCGGCCTGGCGAAGCCGGCCTTCGCCTCGAACAGTGCGACGTCACCGGGGTTCGGCGTGAAATTCGGGAAGCGCGACCGTATCTCGGCGTCCTCGAGCACCTCGTGGGGCAGATCCCACTGCCGGCTCGCACGCAGGCTGCCTGCCACGGTGAGGCTGTCCGGGGGTCCGATGAACACGCCTCCGGTCATCCGGTAGACCTCGCGTGCGCTGTCGAGGGCCAGTCTGTCCCACAGCTCGTAGGCGCGCAGCAGCAGCGGCACATAGGCGGGGTCCTCGAAGTAGGACTGCCGGATGATGCGCGACCCGCCGTGGCTGGACCCCTTGTCGTGCGCCGGGGTGAACTTTTCCAGCCCGAGCACCCGCTGTCCGCGGGCGGCAAGGTGATACGCCGCGGCGCTGCCCATGCCGCCGAGCCCGATCACGATCACGTCGTAGGTCACGGCTACCTCTTGATCCGGGTCATCTCGGGGTCCACGACCGGTTCGGCATGCACCCGGGCCGCATGGGTGGCTCCCCGGTAGGCGACGGTGACGACATCGCCGACCGCCACGTGCGACGGCAGCCAGGCGTAGGCGATGGTGCGGCCGATCGTCGCGGAATGGCCGGCGCTGGTGATGTAGCCGACGCAGGTGCCGCCGAGCGAGACCGGCTCCTTGCCCAGGACGGCGGCGTCAGGGTCGTCGAACACGATGCTGCGCAACGTCGTTGCGGGCGCAGCCGCGGTCTGCAGCGCCTCCTTGCCCACGAAGTCGGTGTCCTTGCCGAAGCGAACCGCGAAGTCCAGGCCGGCTGCGGCCGGTCGGTGCTCGGCCGTCATATCGGTTCCCCAACTGCGGTAACCCTTTTCGATGCGCAGGCTGTTGAAGGCGATGCGCCCGGCGGGGATGATGTCGTGCGGCGCGCCGGACTCGGCCACCAGATCCCACAACGCGGCCCCGTACTCCGCACTCGCGTAGATCTCCCAGCCGAGCTCGCCGACGTAGGACACCCGCATCATCGTCACCGGGATGGCACCCAGATGGGTGTGGCGGGCCCGGAAGTAGCCGAAGGCGCCGTGTGACAGGTCGTCGGGACACAGCGGGGCGAGCACTTCGCGGGCCTTCGGCCCCCATACCCCCAGGCAGCACGTGCCACCGGTGATGTCACGCAACATCACGTCGGAAGGCTTGTGCCTGGAAAGCCAGTCGAGGTCCATCGGGGAGTTGGCGCCGACCTGGAAGGTGTCCGGACCCAGCCGGGCGACGGTCAGGTCGCTGCGGATCCCCCCGGCGTCGTCGAGCAGCAGGGTGTAGGTGACCGATCCGACGCTCTTGTCGACGTTGTTGGTGGTCATCCGTTGCAGGAACGACGCGGCGCCCGGACCGCAGACCTCGTACCGGGTCAGCGGCGTCATGTCATACATCGCGACGCTCTGGCGCGTCCAGTGCGCCTCGGCCACCGAGATCGGTGACCAGAACCTGCCCGCCCACTCGTCCCGATCGGGAACGGCCAGTCCGTCGTCGAAAAGCCGTTGTGCCAGCGTCGAATTCGACTCGAACCAGGCGGGTCGCTCCCAGCCGCCGCCCTCGAAGAAGTACGCGCCGAGCTCGGTGTGGCGGTGATGAAACGGGCTGGTGCGCAGTCCGCGCAGCGCGGTGCGGTGCTGGTGCGGGTGGATCACGTCGTAGACCTCGACGAAGGCCTGCGTGCTGGTCTGCAGGACGAACTCCGGGCTGCGGGCGGCGTCTTCGAAGCGGTACAGGTCGCATTCGTGGGTGTCGATCGAGGGTGTCCCGTCAATGATCCATTCGGCGGTGGCCTTGGCGACGCCGGCCGAATGGGTGACCCAGACAGCTTCGGCAACCCAGAATCCGGGCAGCTCGCGATGCTCGCCCATGAGGGAGAACCCGTCCGGGGTGAACGAGAAGATGCCGTTGAACGCCTCCTCGACCTTCGCATCCCCCAGCGCCGGTAGCAGTTCGGCGGCGGCCCGCCAGGCGGGTGCGAAGTCCTCCTCGGTGAACGGCATCATCGACGGCATCGGCTCACCCGCGGTGTCGGCGAGCAGGTGGGTCATGTCCACCGGCATGGGCCGATGACTGTAGGAGCCGATACCGAGGCGGTCGACGTGCTCGCGGAAATAGAGGTCCTGATCCTGGTGGCGCAGAATCGGCAGCCCCGCCTCGGTGCGCTCGGTGTTGCGGCCGACGAGCTCGGCGATCTGTCCGGTGCGCGCGTACTGGTGGGCCATCGGTACCAGCGGCAGGACGAGACCGACCTGGCGGGCGAACTGAGCGCCCCAGAAACCGGCGGCACACACCACGACGTCGGCCTCCAGGACGCCGTCTGCGGTGCGGACGCCCGTGACGCGGCGGCCGTTGTCAAGCACACCGAGCACCTCGGTGTGGGGCCGCAGGGTGGCGCCGCGGGCCTCGGCACGCCGGGCCTGCGCCTCGGCGGCGCGCAGCGCCTTGGCGAGACCGTCGGCCGGGGTGTGGAACCCACCGAGGATCCGATCAGTGTCGATCAGTGGGTGCAGGGCGGCGCACTCGGCCGGGCTCAGCAGATGACCGTCGATCCCCCAGGACTGTGCCCATCCGACTTTACGGTGCAGGTCGGCGAGCCGTTCAGCGGTGGTGGCCACCTCCAGGCCACCGACGGGGTTGAACGCCCAGCCGTCGGGATGCTGGAGCGCCGAGAACTTCTCGACCGTGTAGCGGGCGAACGCCGTCATCGTCTTGGACGGGTTGGTCTGGAAGACCAGGCCGGGCGCGTGGGACGTGGAGCCTCCCGTGGCGAACAGCGGTCCGCGATCGACGAGCGTGACGTCCGTCCATCCGCGAGCGGTCAGTTCGTCGGCCAGCGAAGTGCCGACGATGCCGGCACCGATCACGACGACTTTGGGCATGCCTCGACCGCTTTCGATTCAGGATGATGATTTTTGCCGCATCTAGTTGTTGCGTACTACGCAACGCGATGCGTTATACGCAACAAATCATCCACCCGTTGGCAGGGCAGCGCAAGGCCAACACGCTGAAGGGAAACTGGGAACAACGACGTGCCCCAGCCCGGGACGCCATGGATCCACGGGTGCCCGCTCAGATCCGCGCGGGTGCGCGACACCGACACCGGCGCCGACGTCGGCGCCAAGAAGCGTTAGGAGTCGCTGCCCTCGGACGGCGCGCTGTCGTCGGCAGGTTCGGCGACCGGCAGCAGCGCCTCCAGGGCGCTGCCGGTGATACGACGGAATGCCCGTCGCGGCCGGTTGGCGTCGAGGATCGCGACTTCGAGCGTCGAGGGTCCCAACGTCCTGGGTTCGGCGCCGTTTCCGCCTGTGCTCAAGGCACTGACGGCGATGGACACCGCGTCGGCCAGGCTGGCGTTCTCGGCGTACGACTCGTTGAGGGCCGCCGCGATCGGCTCGGTGGTGCCGCCCATCACCACGAAATGGGGCTCGTCGGCGATGGATCCGTCGTAGGTGATCCGGTACAGCTCAGGGGCTTTCGTCTCCCCGTGATGAGCGACTTCGGCCACGCAGAGTTCGACCTCGTAAGGCTTGGCCTGCTCGGTGAAGATCGTGCCGAGCGTCTGTGCGTACACGTTGGCCAGCTGGCGTCCCGTCACGTCACGTCGCGAGTAGGCGTAGCCCTGGGTGTCGGCGAACCTGATCCCGCCACTGCGGAGGTTGTTGAACTCGTTGAAGCGCCCCACGGCCGCGAAGCCCACGCGGTCGTACAGTTCGCTCACCTTCTGCAGGGAGCGCGACGGGTTCTCGGCCACGAACAGCACACCGTCGGCGTAGGCCAGCGCGATCACGCTGCGGCCGCGCGAGATTCCTTTTCGCGCCAACTCCGAGCGCTCGCGCATCGCCTGCTCGGGTGAGATGAAATACGGGAAGCTCACTGGTCGTCACCTCGAACGGCCTCGGCGTCGGGCCCGAACGTGTCTGCTCGGGAACGGCTTTCGATGATGCTGCGGCACACCGTGGCGATCTGCTGCTCGGGCACCTCGCGGGCGCCGTCGGCGTCGATCACGACAGCGGTCGGGAAGATGCCGCGGACGAGATCCGGTCCGCCGGTGGCCGAGTCGTCGTCGGCGGCGTCGTAGAGCGCCTCGACGGCGACCCGGAGCGCGGAGTCGGCGTCGGAGACCTGCGAATAGAGCTTCTTCATCGACGACTTGGCGAAGATCGAACCCGACCCCACCGACTGGTAGCCCTCTTCTTCGAGATTGTGTCCGCCGGCGGCGTCGAAGGACACGATCCGTCCTGCGCCTTGCGGATTCGGGTCGTCGAGGTCGTAGCCGGCGAGCAGGGGCAGCGCCACGAATCCCTGCAGCGCAGCGCCGAGGTTGCCGCGCACCATGGTCGCGAGCCTGTTGACCTTGCCGGGGAACGTCAGCGCGACGCCTTCGAGTTTCTCGTAGTGCTCGAGCTCCACGGCGTACAGCCGCGCGAACTCGACCGCGATCGCCGCAGTCCCGGCGATGCCGGTCACGGTGTAGTCGTCGGTGATGTAGACCTTCTGCACGTCGCGGCTGGCGATCATGTGGCCCTGGGTGGCGCGCCGGTCACCGGCCATCACCACACCGCCGGGGTACTTGAGCGCCACGATCGTCGTGCCGTGCGGAACGGCGTCCGTGGGGACGGGACCGCTGCCGGCCGGCAGCAGGTGCGGCGCCTGGTGGCGCAGGAAATCCGAGAACGACGACGGGTTCACCCCGCCGTGGGACAGGGCCGACGGGGCGCTGAAGGCCCCGGGTAGCGCGGACGGAAAGGCGGACTTATCTCGATCCGGCCAGGTCACTGTCCACCCTTCTGCACGTACGCACGGACGAAGTCCTCGGCGTTCTCCTCCAGGACGTCGTCGATCTCGTCCAGGAGGTCATCGGTCTCTTCGGTCAGCTTCTCGCGGCGCTCCTGGCCGGCGGCCGTGCTGCCGGTGAGGTCGTCGTCCTCGCCGCCGCCGCCGCCACGCTTGGTCTGCTCCTGCGCCATCGCTGCCTCCTGCGTCAGTGAACCCGTCTGCACGGGCACCCGGCCGACGTCCCGCCGGTCTCACCACACTACCGGGCGGACCCGCGATTGCCGGGGATAGCCGGGTCAGGTCGTCAGTTGCTCGACCAGTTCGACGGCGCTGTCCACGGAATCGAGCAGGGCGCCGACGTGAGCCTTGCTGCCGCGCAGCGGTTCCAGGGTCGGGATGCGCACCAGTGAGTCACCGCCCAGGTCGAAGATCACCGAATCCCAGCTCGCGGCGGCGATGTCGGCCCCGAAGCGGCGCAGGCACTCGCCGCGGAAGTAGGCGCGGGTGTCGGTCGGCGGATTGTCCACCGCGTCGAGCACCTGCTGTTCGGTGACCAGCCGCTGCATGGAGCCGCGGGCCACCAGCCGGTTGTACAGGCCCTTGTCCAGACGGACGTCCGAATACTGCAGGTCCACCAGGTGCAGTCGCGGCGCGTTCCAGCTGAGGTTCTCGCGGTTGCGGAAACCCTCCAGCAACCGCAGCTTGGCGGGCCAGTCGAGCAGGTCGGCGCACTCCATCGGATCGCGCTCGAGGAGATCGAGCACGTGCGCCCACGTCTGCAGCACATGTGTCGCCCGCGGGTCCGGGTCCCGGCTGTCCACCAGCTTGGCCACGCGGTCGAGGTAGATGCGCTGCAGCGCCAGCGCGGTCATCTCGCGGCCGTCGGCCAGCGCGACCGTCGCCCGCAGCGACGGATCCCGAGAGACCACGTGGACGGCGTGCACGGGACGGGCCAGGGCCAGATCGGACAGGTCCAGGCCCAGCTGCGGGCCTTCCTCGATGAGATCCAGCACCAGCGCCGTCGCACCGACCTTCAGGTAGGTCGAGGTCTCGGCGAGGTTGGCGTCGCCGATGATGACGTGCAGGCGGCGGTACTTGTCGGCGTCGGCGTGCGGTTCGTCGCGGGTGTTGATGATGCCCCGCTTGAGCGTGGTCTCCAGGCCGACCTCGACCTCGATGTAGTCGGACCGCTGCGAGAGCTGGAACCCGGGCTCGTCGCCGGACGGGCCGATGCCCACGCGCCCCGAGCCGGTGATGACCTGCCGCGACACCAGGAACGGAGTGAGCCCTGCGATGACCGCCGAGAACGGCGTGTGGCGGCTCATCAGGTAGTTCTCGTGCGTGCCGTAGGACGCGCCCTTGCCGTCGACGTTGTTCTTGTAGAGCTGCAGCTTGGCCGCTCCGGGCACGCTGGCGACGTGGCGTGCCGCGGCCTCCATCACCCGCTCACCGGCCTTGTCCCAGATCACGGCATCCATCGGGTCGGTGACCTCGGGCGCCGAGTACTCCGGGTGGGCGTGGTCGACGTACAGCCGTGCCCCGTTGGTGAGGATCATGTTCGCCGCGCCGACCTCGTCGGCGTCGACGACCGGAGGCGGCCCCGACGAGCGGCTCAGGTCGAAACCGCGGGCGTCGCGCAGAGGCGATTCGACCTCGTAGTCCCACCGGGTCCGCTTGGCGCGCTGGATGCCCGCCGCCGCCGCGTAGGCGAGCACCGCCTGGGTGGAGGTGAGGATCGGATTCGCGGTCGGATCAGACGGCGACGATATGCCGTACTCGACCTCTGTTCCGATGATCCGTTGCATACCGCCCAGCGTAGGGGAACCGCTGCGGACCGGATCGCGGGCTCTCGGCGATCACCCGCGCGGGACCCGGCCGCATGGTGAGATCTATCCGCCATGGCCCCCGAGACCGAACAGCGCCGCGCCGCCGAGCGGTGGTTCCTGCAGCACGGACTGCCCGCCGTGCTGCGGCCCGGAGTGCTCGTGCAGCGGGTGTGGACCCGCTCGGCCCCCGCGCTGGCGGCGCTGGCGGTGACGATGGTGTTCTCGGTCCTGGTCGTCACCGTCACCGGGAAGCACACGATCGACATCGACGGCAGCCCGACGCGGACGGAATGGTTCATCCTCGGCGCTGTCGTACTGGTGCTGCCGTCGGCGGCACTCGTGGGACGCCGGGTGTCGCGGATCGACGACCTGCGCGCGCGCTCCGCGGTCTCGGGGCTCTGCCTGGCGATCGAGGTGCTCGGCGGCCTCTACGCAGGCCCCACTCCGCGCGTCCTGGTCGACACGATCGTCGCGCTGGCGCTCGTCGCGGCGATATTCGTCTGCACGGCAACGGGAGTCGGGGCCGTCCTGGGCTGGGCGGTGCGGATGATGCTGGCCAACCTCGCCTCGATCGGCAACCTGTTGCTCGGCGCCCTGCCGGTGATGCTGCTGACGGTCCTCGTGTTCTTCAACGGCCCCGTGTGGACCATGGCCTCGACCATCGGTCGCCTCCGGCTCTGGGGCGCGCTGCTGTTCCTCATGCTGATCGCCTCGGCGTTCCTGGTGTCGGGCACGCTGAGCAGCGTCCGGCCCATCCTGCGTCCCGAGGCGAAACAACCCGAGGATGCCGCCCGGTTGACGGGCACCCCCTTCGCGTCCATGCCGGACCGGCCGCGACGGGTGCCGCTGTCGCGGGCCGAGCGTTCCAACGTCGTCTTCGTCCTGGCGATGTCGCAGATCGTCCAGGTGCTGACCGTGTCGGTGGTGACAGGTCTGCTCTTCTTCCTCCTCGGCCTGATCCTGATCAGCCCGGAGTTGTTGGCGGCGTTGACCGATCGCGGACCCAGCGACGGCCACATCTTCGGCATGACCCTTCCGGTGCCCGACGCCCTGATCCAGATCTCGATGTTCCTGACCGCGCTCACGTTCATGTATCTGGCCGCCCGCGCGGTCGGCGACAGGGGCTACCGCGCCCAGTTCCTGGACCCGCTGATCGACGACCTGCGCCTGACCCTGGTGGCACGGGATCGCTATCGCACGGTTACCGCGCCGACCCGGGATCGCCCGGCGTAGCGTGGATCCATGCAGCTCACGCGGTTCACCGACCTCGGACTGCGCGCCATGATGCTGCTCAGCGCCGGCGAGTTCGACGACCAGCGCGTCACCACGCGCCACATCGCCGCCAGCGCGGCGGCCTCGGAGAACCACATCGCCAAAGCCGTGTCCCGTCTCGTCGAACTCGGGTTGGTCGAGGCCCGCCGGGGCCGGGTCGGCGGGCTGTCTCTGACCGACGCGGGGCGGACGGCGTCGATCGGCTGGCTGATCCGCGAACTCGAAGGCGACCGCGAGGTCATCGACTGCGAGGGCGGCAGTCCCTGCCCGCTGGTGGCCGGGTGCCGGCTGCGGCGTGCGCTGGCCACCGCCAAGGAGGCGTTCTACGCCGAGCTCGACCGCTACACCGTCGCGGACCTGACACGCGCCCCGGCGCTCACGGTCCTGCCGCTGTCCCTTCCCACGGTTCCGGCACGATGACCGACGTCTTCGGCAAGCGGTACGGCGAGGTGCTGCTCGTCCACATGGGCGAAACCGGGCCGCAGGCAACCGTCTACAACACCTACCCGCTCAACGACTGTCCGGCGGAACTGTGGTCGCAGCTCGACGCCCAGGCCATCGCGGCCGAGCACAGCGCCGCAGCCGCACTGCTGAACGGGCCGAGGTACTGGCTGATGAGCCACATCGAGAAGGCGGGCGGTACCGAGACCGAGCGGCGCACCTTCGGCGGCATCGAGATGCTGCGGCAGGCGACCGTCGAGCTGTCGTCGATGAACCCGGCGCCCTATTCGGTCAACCAGGTCGACCGCCGGGCGGCGTTCCTCTACGACGCCGGCACGCCCGTCTTCGAGCTCACCGATCCCGACGGCCGGCGCTGGGTGATGCAGACCTTCAGCCAGACCGTCGATCCGCAGTTACATCTCGACGACCTGGCCGGGCTGGCGACCCGGCTGACCCTGCCCGCCGGCTGGAGCTACCGCGCGCGCACCCTGGAGCGTCCGCTGCGGATCGACACGACGGCGCAGAAAGCCAGTGTCCTACAGGACGATCTGGCCAACAGCTACTCGCTGTCGAGCTGATCAGCAGGCGCCGGGGCGCGCCACCTCGAGTTCGGGCGGCGAGTCCGCGGAGATCTCCTCGCCGTCGGCCGGCGACTGCGAACAGACCTCCCAGTTCGTCAGGTTGATCTGCTCGAACGGCGGTCCTTCGGCCGTGGACGTCTGGGGTTCCAGCGTGCCGTCGGTCGCCGAGACGACGGCGTCCCAGGCATCCTGCAACACCGCCCCTTCGACATCGGGCATCGCGTAGACGTCCGCGACGCCGGGATCGCGGCGGCCGTCGCCACGGCGAACAGCACAGCGGTCGCACCGCACACGCGGGCGGCGTGGATCTTCGCGGCGTGGATCTTCATGGGACTCCCTGACTCGCAGACCTGGGGACGCAGGAAAACTACGCCCGGGTGCTGACGCGCGGGGGTCGCCGAAGTGAACGCCGCCGGTGCCGGCGGTGTGCAGTGCCTGAACCCGACCTACAGGTACTGGCCCAGGTTCGACTCGGTGTCGATCGCCCTGCTGGCACTGGACGACTTCCCGGTGACGAGCGTGCGGATGTAGACGATCCGCTCGCCCTTCTTGCCCGAGATCCGCGCCCAGTCGTCGGGGTTGGTCGTGTTCGGCAGATCCTCGTTCTCGGCGAACTCGTCGATGATCGAATCCAGCAGGTGCTGGATTCGCAGGCCGGGCTGGCCGGTTTCCAGCACCGACTTGATCGCGTTCTTCTTCGCCCGATCCACGACGTTCTGGATCATCGCGCCGGAGTTGAAGTCCTTGAAATACATGACTTCTTTGTCACCGTTGGCGTAGGTGACCTCCAGGAAGCGGTTGTCGTCGATCTCGGCGTACATCCGGTCGACGACCTTCTCGATCATCGCCTTGATGGTCAGCGACCGGTCCCCCGAGAACTCCGACAGATCGTCGGTGTGGATCGGGAGGTTCTCGGTGAGGTACTTGCTGAAGATGTCCTGCGCCGATTCGGCGTCCGGCCGTTCGATCTTGATCTTGACGTCGAGGCGGCCGGGCCGCAGGATCGCCGGGTCGATCATGTCCTCACGGTTGGAGGCGCCGATGACGATGACGTTCTCCAGGCCTTCGACCCCGTCGATCTCCGACAGCAACTGCGGGACGACGGTCGTCTCGACATCGGAGCTCACACCGGTGCCGCGGGTCCGGAAGATCGAGTCCATCTCGTCGAAGAACACGATCACCGGGGTGCCCTCGGAGGCCTTCTCGCGGGCCCGCTGGAAGATCAGCCGGATGTGACGTTCGGTCTCACCGACGAACTTGTTCAGCAGCTCGGGGCCCTTGATGTTGAGGAAGTAGCTCTTGGCCTCCCGGGAATCCTCCCCGCGCAGCTCGGCCATCTTCTTGGCCAGCGAGTTCGCGACCGCCTTGGCGATCAACGTCTTACCGCAGCCGGGAGGGCCGTAGAGCAGCACGCCTTTGGGCGGCCGCAGCGCGTACTCGCGGTACAGGTCCTTGTGCAGGAACGGCAGTTCGACCGCGTCGCGGATCTGCTCGATCTGCCGGGTCAGCCCGCCGATGTCGCCGTAGCTGACGTCGGGCACCTCTTCGAGGACGAGGTCCTCGACCTCGGCCTTGGGGACCCGTTCGAACGCGTACCCCGCCTTGGTGTCGACGAGCAGCGAGTCGCCCGGGCGCAGCTTGCGCGGCCGGTCGTCGTCCAAGTCGTCCTCGGTGGCGTACGACCCCTCGGGCAGGTGCTCGGCCGCGACCAGCGGTTCGGCCAGCCACACGATGCGCTCCTCATCGGCATGACCGACGACGAGGGCACGGTGGCCGTCGGACAGGATCTCGCGCAGGGTGCTGATCTCACCGACAGACTCGAACTGCCCGGCCTCCACGACGGTCAGTGCCTCGTTGAGGCGCACCGTCTGGCCCTTCTTCAGTTCCTTGGTGTCGATGTTCGGCGAGCACGTCAGCCGCATCTTGCGACCCGAGGTGAACACGTCGACCGTGTCGTCCTCCTGCACCGAGAGCAGCACGCCGTAGCCGCTCGGCGGCTGACCGAGGCGATCGACCTCTTCGCGGAGCGCCAGCAACTGCTGCCGCGCCTCTTTGAGGGTGTCCATCAGCTTGGCGTTACGCGCCGCCAGCGAGTCGATCCGTGCCTCGAGCTGGTGAACATCGCGTGCACTGCGCAAACCGCTCTGGGAACCGACAGCGTTTTCCAGCTGTTCCCGCAGGGCGGCCGCCTCGCGCCGCAACTGTTCCAGCTCTGCCGCATCTTCGCTGGACAGATGCCTGTTGGGGGATGCTCCGAAGCCGTCAGTCGCCTCGGAACGCTCGGACTCACTCATGCTGAGCTCCTTTCCCACACCCGATGTTGGTGCAGTAACACCTTCAACGCTACCGGCGATTCAGTCTTTGTGTGTGCTCTAGGAATTCGACACACCAGCAACACTGTTAGCCTCTATAGATCAGTTCGGCCAACGGAAGGACAGCCGTGACCCTGAAATCCCTCGTTACCAGCTTGACCGCTGGGGCAGCAGCCGCCGCATTCGTCGGTGCTGCAGCCGCGGGTGTGACCTCGATTGCCACCGCCGGTGTCGCGGGGGCCTCACCGGCCGTCCTCGATGCGCCGCTGCCCGCAGCGCCGGCGCCCGACCTGCAGGGACCGCTGGTCTCCACGTTGAGCGCGCTGTCGGGACCCGGATCGTTCACGGGCGGCAAGTCGGCGTACGTGCAGGGCGGCTTGGGCCGCATCGAGGCCAGGGTGGCCGACAACGGCTACGCGAACGCCGCCGCCAAGGGCTACTTCCCGCTGAACTTCGCGGTGAACAACATCGACCAGAACGGCCCCATCGCCACGGCGACGGTGACCGCGACGGCCCAGACCGGCGCCGCCGCCACGCAGAACGTGACGTTCGTCGCCGGGCCCAGCCCGACCGGTTGGCAGATCTCGAAGCAGTCCGCGATGGCACTTCTCAGCGCGGTCGGCTGATCCCGCAGCCCAGCATTGTCCGCAGCGCCGCCACACTCTGTGTGGCGGCGCTCGGGCTTGTGGGGTGCAGTCAGCCCCAGCATCCCGCCGCCACTCCGACGTCGTCGCCGTCCGCGGAGCCGTCGGTGGGGATTCCGGCGCCCATCCCCGATTCTCCCGGTGGACCACCCCTGCCCCCCGCGGACGCGCTGACCGATGTGATGGCCCGACTGGCCGACCCCGCCGTTCCCGGCGGGCAGAAAATCACGCTGATCGAAGGGGGCGCCCCGGCCGAGGCAGCCGGGCTCGATCGCTTCGCAGTCGCGCTGCGCGACAACGGATCTCTGCCCCTCACCTTCGAGGCCCGCGACCTCGGCTGGTCGCAGTCGGCCCCGGGTCACGTCGTGGCCACCATCGTGATCCGACCGGCCAATCCACCGGCCCGCGAGTTCGTCTACCCGATGGAGTTCGCCCCCGCGGCCGGCGCGTGGCAGCTGACCCGCCAGACCGCCGACCTGCTGCTGCAGCTCGACACCGGCGCCGCGGCGCCCGCTCCGGCGGCGCCGACACCACCCCGCTGACCATGTGGATCGGCTGGCTGGAGTTCGACGTCCTCCTCGGCGACGTCCACTCGCTCAAGCAGAAGCGCTCGTTGATCCGTCCTGTCGTCGCCGAGCTGACCCGTCGATTCGCGGTGTCGGCCGCCGAGACCGGCTCCCGGGACTTGCATCGCCGCGCCGGCATCGGCATCGGCGTCGTCTCCGCCGACCGCTCCCACGTGGTCGACGTACTGGACGCCGCCGAGCGTCTGGTCGCGGCACGACCCGAGCTCGAGCTGCTCTCCGCGCGGCGCGGCCTGCGCAAGAGCACCGACGACGACTAGCTGGGCAGCCGCTTCTTCCGCAGAGGCGTCGGCGCCACCGCGCCGGGCGCCAATTTGCGAGCACTGATCAGGAACGCGGTGTGCCCCCGCATCGAATGTTCGGGACGCACCGCCAGCCCGACGACGTGCCACCCGCGCTGCATGCTCTCCCACGCCCGCGGTTCGGTCCAGCACTGCTGTTCACGCAGCGCCTCGACGGTCTTGGACAACTGGGTGACGGTGGCGACATAGATGACGAGCACGCCGCCGGCGACGAGGGCGTCGGCCACCGGTCCGAGCACCTCCCACGGCGCCAGCATGTCCAGCACGACCCGGTCGACCTCGCTGCCGTCGTGGTCGGCGAGATCGGCGATCACCAGATCCCAGTTGGCCGGCTGGTCCCCGAAGAACGTCGTGACGTTGCGCTGGGCATGCTCGGCGTGGTCTTCGCGCACCTCGTAGGAGGTCACCCGGCCCTCGGGGCCGACGGCGCGCAGCAGCGAGCACGTCAGCGCGCCGGAACCGGCGCCGGCCTCCAGCACGCGCGCCCCGGGGAAGATGTCGCCCTCGTGCACGATCTGCGCCGCGTCCTTCGGGTAGACCACCTGGGCGCCGCGGGGCATGGACATCACGTAGTCGACCAGCAGCGGCCGCAGCACCAGGAACTGGTCGCCGTTGGTGGACTTCACCACGCTGCCCTCCGGCAGGCCGACCACCTCGTCGAGGGAGATGATGCCGCGGTGGGTGTGGAACTCGCCGCCGGGCTTGAGCAGCATGGTGTAGCGCCTGCCTTTGGCGTCGGTGAGCTGCACTCGGTCACCGACGGCAAACGGACCGGTTCTACGCACGGTTGACCAGCCTGCCAGTAGACGCGCCGCCGTTCGCGTCCGGGTTGCCGCGGTATGTCCGACCCCGGTCCTAGGGTGAAAGCCATGAGTGAGCCGGTGCGACGCCCCGCGTTGTCGCCGTCGCGCGCCGCGGACTTCAAGCAGTGTCCGCTGCTGTACCGGTTCCGGGCCATCGACCGGCTCCCCGAGCCGTCGTCGGCCGCCCAGGTGCGCGGGTCGGTGGTGCACGCCGCGCTGGAGCAGCTGTACGCGCTGCCCGCCCCGGAGCGGGTGCCCGAGATCGCGGCCGGCCTGATCGAGCCCGCGTGGGAGCGTCTGGTCGCCGAGCGCCCCGAGCTGGCCTCCGATATCCCCCCGGAACTGCAGGCCGAGTTGCTGGAGCAGGCACGGACACTGTTGTCCGGCTACTACCGGCTGGAGGATCCGACGCGATTCGATCCGCAGAGCTGCGAACAGCGGGTGGAGGTCGAGCTGGCCGACGGCACCCTGCTGCGCGGCTTCGTCGACCGTATCGACGTCGCGCCGACCGGCGAGGTGCGCGTCGTGGACTACAAGACCGGCAAGGCTCCCCCGGAGGCCCGCGCGCTGGCCGAGTTCAAGGCGATGTTCCAGATGAAGTTCTACGCGGTCGCCCTGCTGCGAGCGCGGGGCGTGCTGCCCACGCGCCTGCGACTGCTCTACCTCGCAGACCAGCAGGTGCTCGACTACGCCCCGGATTTCGACGAGCTCGAACGCTTCGAGAGGACCCTGACCGCCATCTGGCGCGCCATCCAGACCGCCGGTGCCACAGGCGATTTCCGTCCGAACCCGTCGCGGCTGTGCGACTGGTGCGCACACCGGTCGCTGTGCCCGGTCTACGGAGGCACTCCCCCGCCGTACCCCGGCTGGCCGCAAGTCCTGGACGAGGGCGACCCCGACGCAGTGCTGCAGGCGGAGCCCGCCGCGTGATCGACTGCCTGTTCCGTCGTGTGGGGCGCGACGGCGACTACGACGTGTTCGAGTCGACCGACGGGACCCGCAGCAACTGGGATCCGCAGATCCAGCACGGCTCGCCGCCGCTGGCGCTGCTGACCCGCGCGATCGAAGACCTGGCAGACGGCACGGGTCTGCGGGTCGGTCGCGTGACACTCGACATCCTGGGCGCCATCCCGGTGACGACACTGCGCGTGCGTGCCTGGGTGGACCGCCCGGGCGCCCGGATCTCGATGATGTCGGCCGAGATGCTCGTCGAACGCCCCGATGGGACGCGTCGGGCCGTCGCCCGTGCCACCGCATGGCTGCTGGCGCCGAGCGACACCCAGGACGCCGCGACCGACCGCTACCCTCCCCTGACCGAAGGTGAGGCGGCCGATGCCACGCACGCGTGGCAAGGGGCGCCCGGTTACCTCGAGACCGTGAGCTGGCGCAGCCAGCCCGACCAGGACGGCGCCGCCGTCGCCTGGCTGACACCGCTTGTGCCTCTGGTGGATTCGGAACCCACCACAGCGTTGCAACGGCTGGCGATGGTCGTCGATTCCGCCAACGGGATCGGCGCGGCCCTCGATCCGCAGCGCTTCGTGTTCATGAACACCGACACCACGGTCCACCTGCATCGGCTGCCGCAGGGCCGCGACTTCGCGCTGCGGGCGCGGGGGTCCATCGGCCCCGACGGGGTCGGGGTGACCACCGCGGAGATCTTCGACCGTGACGGCTTCATCGGCACATGCGCACAGACACTTCTGGTGCAACGGCGTTGATGCTCGACGAGGTGCGTCGTCAGTTCGACCTCGCGTGGGCGCTGACCGAACTGCACCTCGATGCGCTGACCGAGGCCGACTTCCTTTGGGAGCCCGCCGATCTGTGCTGGACGGTCCACCGCGGCGAGGACGGCACCTGGGTCGCGGACTTTGCCGAAGTCGAACCCGACCCCGTGCCGGTGCCGACGATCGCGTGGTTGACGTGGCACATCGACTTCTGGTGGAGCGCGGCCATCGCGACGCTGGCGGGCGATGAACTGCCGGAGCCGACGTCGATACGGTGGGCCGGGACGGGCGAGCAGGCCACGGCGAGGGTGCGGGACCTGGCCGCGCAGTGGCGAAACACGATGTCGGCGTTGACGTCTGACGACCTTGCCGCGCCCACGGGCTTCCCCTGGCCGGAGTCGAGCGGCAGGACGGTCGCTGACACCGTGCTGTGGGTGACGGTCGAGCTGACGAAGAACGCCGCCGAGATCGGTCAGCTGCGGCTGCTGCGCGCCGCTTGCCGCTGAGCCCTCACGCCGAGGACGCCAGCGACGCGCGGTCCTCGTCGGCGAAGGCGTCCTCCAGGTGCAGCGGCGAATAGTCGAGATCGATCTCCTCCAGCGGGCGACCGCGCGCACTGCTGATGGTGCCGAACCGGCGCATCCCCTTGTCGGCGGCGTACTGCTGGAACTCGTCCATGGACAGACCGAACGGAATCTCTTCGTACAACGCGAACGCGTCCTCGGTGTTGCGCAGCGCCAGCGGGATGAGCTCGTTCATCCGCGACTCGAACACCGCCCAGTTGGCATCGTCGGCGGCGACGTGGCGCCGGCACGTGAAGGTGCCCCACGCCATGTGACGACGTTCGTCGTCGCCGATCCTGCGGACGAGCTCCTGCATCCCCGGCAGGATGCCGCGGTCCACGCAGATGCGGTGCCACGCATAGTATCCCGTCAGCGCCATCATCCCCTCGATGACGTGGTTGTACGTGACCGATGCCCGTACCTGTGCCGCCGGGGACGGGTCGCCGCTCAGTGCGTCCAGCGAGGCGGGCAACTCCTCGTAGAACATCTGCCGGTAGGCCGGCAGATCGTCGAGGTATCCCTGCAGATCTTCGGTCATCCCCACCGCGTCGAGCCACATCCGGAACACCTGGGTGTGTTTGGCCTCCTCGAATGCGAACTGGGTCAGGTACATCTCGTCACCGAGCCGCCCCTCGGCCCGCATCGCCGCCATGAACGGCTGGATGTCCTGGGTGACCGCCTCCTCGCCGGCGATGAACTCGGCACACAGCCGCGTCGCCCAGTGCCGCTCCACCTCCGACAGCGACTCCCAGTCGGCGCGGTCGCGCGAGAAGTCGATGTCGGCCGGGTCCCAGAATTTCGCGTTGCCGCCCGCAAACAGCCTCAGCGGCAAGCTGTTCCAGTTCAGGCCGCCCGCGGCCAGCGAGTCCGAGCGTGCTCTGTTCATGTGTTCACTCCTTCGGTGTTCTTCCGTGTCACGGCCTGCGGGGCGTCCCCGGTCCGTGAAGCAAATGCCGCTGCGAGCACGGCGACGTAACGGCGCACGACGAGGGCAGGCTGATCCGGCGAGATGTCGTCGAGCCCCAGCAGCGGGTCCATGCCGCGCACGTAGGGCGCCAGCGCGAGGTGCGGCAGCAGCATCAGCAGCAGCGAGAGCAGCGCGTCGGTGTCGGCGTCGGCGCGCAGGTCGCCGCGGACCTGGGCGTCGCGGACCAAGGGACGCAACACCTGCAGATAGTGCCGGTGCACCACGGCGCGCACGCTGACCCGCGCGTCGGTGTCGACCTCGAAACTGGCTGCGGCGTGCAATGCGCGATCACGGGGGTGCTCGGCGAAGTAGGCGACCCACACGTCGAGGAGATCTGTCAGGAATTCGAAGAACGGCCGGGTGGGATCGAGGCGGGCGATCTGGTCCTCCATGTGGGCCCGCACCCGCTGGCTGCCGACGTCCGTGATGAAGGCGTAGAGGTCCCGCTTGTCCGCGAAGTATTGGAACAGACTGCCTTTCGCGACACCCGCGCGCCGGGCGATCACGTTCAGGCTGCCCGCCGAGAACCCGTGCGCGGCGAACTCCGCCTCGGCCGCAGCGATCACCGCCGTGCGTCGATCCGCACCGAGACGAGACCATGTCACCGTCGGCATCGCGCCTCCAAGGCTTGATGTGACCAGTGGTCATATTACTGTGACGCAAGCCACAGTCAAGGGGGTCTCGCTAGGTGAGGGGCTTGAGGTCCTGCAGCAACGTGGGCACCAGCTCGCTCACCGTGGGGTGGATGTGCATGGTCCGCGAGATCGCGGTGTAGGGCAGCTTGGCGGTCATCACGTCGAGCAGGGAGTGCACCACCTCGTCGCCACCGACCCCGAGAATCGCGGCCCCGAGGATCTCCTCGGTCTCGGCGTCGACGACCACCTTCATGAAGCCCTGTGTCTCCCCCTTTTCCACGGCACGCCCGACGCGCGTCATGGGACGCTTGGCCACCAACGCTTTTCGGCCGGATCTGCGAACCTCGTCGACCGACATTCCTGCGCGTCCGAGCGGCGGATCGATGTAGAGGGCGTAGGTCGTGATGCGGTCGCTCACGCGGCGCGGATCGTCGTCGAGAAGGTTGGCGGCGACGATCTCGAAGTCGTTGTAGGAGGTGTGGGTGAAGGCGCCGCGGCCGTTGCAGTCGCCCATCGCCCAGATGTGGTCGACGTTCGTCCGAAGTTGATCGTCGACGACGATGTACCCGCGGCCGTCGGTCTCGACCCCGGCCGCGTCGAGCCCTAGGTCGTCGGTGTTCGGTTGCCGCCCGACCGCCACCAGGCAGTGGCTCCCGACGATAGGTTCGGCCCCCTCGCGCGGCGTGACCGCGACGCCGTCGCCGGACTTGGCGAAACTGATCGCATCGGCGCCGACCACCACGGTGATGCCCTCGGCTTCGAGGATGTCCTTGATGGCTGCGGAGACGTCCTCGTCCTCGCGACCGGTCAGGCGCGGACCCTTCTCGACGACGGTGACCTCGGCGCCGAAGCGGCGGTACATCTGCGCGAACTCCAGCGCGATGTAGCTGCCACCGATGACGACGAGGTGGTCGGGGACGACGTCGAGGTCCAGGATGCCGACGTTGGTGAGGTAGTCGACGTCGCCCAGTCCCGGCATGTCCGGGGCGACGGCGCGGCCGCCGACGTTGAGGAAGATGCGGTCGGCTTCGAGCACCTGGTCGTCGACGCGGACGGTGTGGGGGCCTTCGAACCGCGCGTGCCCGCGGATCAACGTGGCGCCCTCCATACCGTCCAACCACGTTTCCAGGCCTTCGCGGTCGTCGCCGCTGATGCGGTCCTTGCGGGCCTTCACCGCCGTCATGTCCACGGTGACGTCGGCGGTGCCGATACCGAAGTCGGCGCCGCGGCGGGCCAGGTGGGCGGCGTGCGCGCTCGCGACGAGGGCCTTGGTCGGGATACAGCCGTAGTTGACGCAGGTTCCGCCGACGAGTTTGCGCTCGATGACCGCGACGGTCTGGCCGGCTTCGGTCAGCCGTCCCGCCAACGGGGGGCCGGCCTGCCCGGCACCGATGATGATCGCGTCGAATCGCTGGGACATCGGATCGCCTAGACGAGGCTGACGAGGAAGGCCACGAGGAGGCCCCCGCCGACGGCGATGGCGTCTTCGATGAAGGCTCCCGGGCGGTCGTTGCCGTTGTTCGACTTCGCCAGCCGGGTGCGCAGTTCGGCGCCGGCGAGGGTGCCGAGTACGGCGCCCACCATGCCGGCGCCGGTCGCGCTGAACGTGTGGAAGAACGCACTGCCGATGACGGCACCGGCGAAGCCGCCGGTGACCAACCGAGCGATGAACTGCGGGGGCACCTTTCGGCTGGGCGTCTTCGGCAACTGGTCGGTGATGAGCTCCCCGATGAGGAGGATCGTCAAGACCGTCACGGTGATCGGGTGCGCCATCCATTCCGACCACTTGTCGGTGAGGTCGATCCATCCGAGCATCGCGCCCCAGGCCACCACGGCGGGGGCGGTCATCGCCCGGAGGCCGGCGATCGCACCGATCAGCAGGGCCAGAACCAGAACCAGAACGTGCGTCATCGGACCTCCGTGCGGTGGTGGGACATCCGGACGCTAACACGCCTCAGGGCGCGACGAGCGATCTAGATCAGAAGCGGCAGAACCGGATGTCGGAGGCCAGAATGGCTTTCGCGCCGATGACCGCCAGCTCGTCCATGATCGCGTTGACGTCGCGGCGTGGCACCAGCGCTCGCACCGCCACCCAGTCCGGATCCGCCAGCGGCGCGATGGTCGGCGATTCGAGACCGGGTGTGACCGCGGTGGCCTTCTCGAGCACCGTGCGGGGGCAGTCGTAGTCGAGCATCAGGTACTGCTGGCCGAACACCACGCCCTGCACCCGGGCCGCGAGCTGATCGCGTGCGGGATCCGGATCGGAGTCGGCGCGCTCGATCAGAATCGCCTCTGAGTCGCACAGCGATTCGCCGAAGGCCACCAGGTTGTGCAACCCGAGGGTTCGTCCCGAACCGACGATGTCGGCGATGACATCTGCCACCCCGAGCTGGATCGAGATCTCCACAGCACCGTCGAGACGGATGACGGTGGCATCGATCCCCTTGTCGGCCAAATCTTTTCGGACCAGATTCGGGTACGCCGTCGCGATGCGCTTGCCCGCCAGTTCGGCGATCTGCCAGTCCCGGCCGGCGGGGGCGGCGTAGCGGAAGGTCGACGAGCCGAAGCCGAGCGCCAGCCGTTCCCGCACGGGTGCGTCGGCGTCGGCTGCCAGGTCGCGGCCGGTGATGCCGAGGTCGAGCTCCCCCGAGCCGACATAGATGGCGATGTCCTTGGGGCGCAGGAAGAAGAACTCGACGTTGTTCGCCGGGTCGACGACGGTCAGATCCTTGGGATCGCTGCGGCGGCGGTAGCCGGCCTCCGACAGGATCTCCGAGGCCGACTCGCTGAGCGCCCCCTTGTTGGGCACCGCGACGCGCAGCATGTCAGAGCTTCCCGTAGACGTCGTCGAGGGACAGGCCCCGCGAGAGCATGAGGACCTGGGTCCAGTAGAGGAGCTGGCTGATCTCCTCGGCCAGTGCGTCGTCGCTCTCGTGCTCGGCGGCCAGCCAGACCTCACCGGCCTCTTCGAGGATCTTCTTGCCGATGCCGTGCACGCCGCTGTCGAGTGCGGCGACGGTGCCGCTACCGGCCGGGCGGGTGCGTGCCCGTTCGCTCAGCTCGGCGAACAGCGCATCGAAGGTCTTCACGTTGGGCAATTCTGTCACGCCGGGCCACGCCGCCGCGATCGGGTTTCGCACGGGCGATCGCCGACGGCCGGACGCACGACCCCCCGCCCGCGGCCGGACGAAGCTAGCCGGCCGCGGTCTTGTTCTGCTGCAGAATCTCTCCGTGCATGTCCTCCAGCGACACGCCCTTGGTCTCCATCACCCACCGCCACACGAACAGGCCCGACAGCACCGCGCACAACCCGTAGAAGCCGTAGGCCAGACCGAGGTGCTCGCGCAGACCCGGGAACGTGACCGTGATCAGCCAGTTGGCCGCCCACTGCCCCGCAGCGGCCAGGCCCAGCGCCGCGGCGCGGATGCGGTTCGGGAACATCTCACCGAGCAGCACCCAGACCACCGGGCCCCAGGACATGCCGAACGCGACGACGAACAGGTTCGCGGCGATGAGAGCGACGACGCCGGATGCTCCCGGCAGGCTCGGCGTCCCGTCCGGGTTGACCGTGGCGTTGGCGAAGATGACGGCCATCGTGATCAGCGTGACGGCCATACCGGATGAGCCGATCAGCAGTAGCGGCTTGCGGCCGATCTTGTCGATCAACGCGATGGCGATCAGCGTCGTCAGGACGTTGATGACCGAGGTGATGACGGTGTAGATCGCCGACTCGTCCGCGCTGAAGCCGACGGCCTGCCACAGCACATTGCTGTAGTAGAAGATCACGTTGATGCCGACGAACTGCTGGAAGATCGACAGGCCCAGGCCCACCCAGACGATGCCGTAGATGCCGCCGGTGGGTTTGCGCATGTCTCGCCACGACGGCTTGTCCTCGCGCTCGAGGGTCTCGCGGATCCGGGTGATGGTGATCTCGAGGTTCTTCTGGCCCAGCAGCTTGGTCAGCACCCGGCGGGCTTCCGGGATCTTGTGGCTGGCAACGAGATAGCGGGGCGACTCCGGGATCGTGAACGCCAGCGTGCCGTACAGGATCGCCGGGAGGGCCATCGCGAGGAACATCCACCGCCAGGCGTCGAGCCCGAACCACAGAGGTTCGTTCGCACCGCCGGCCAGCCATTGCAGCAGATAGTTGACCGCGAAGGACAAGAAGATGCCCGACACGATGGCCAGCTGTTGCAGCGAGCCGAGCCGGCCGCGGATGCCCGGGGGCGACGTCTCGGCGATGTAGGCCGGTGCGATCACCGACGCGACGCCGACGCCGACGCCGCCGACGATGCGGAACAGCACCACGGTCCACACCTCGTGGGCGAAGCCGGTGCCGAACGCGCTGATCAGGAACAGCACCGCGGCGATCTTCATCACCGCGATGCGCCCGATCCTGTCGGCGATCCGTCCCGCCGTCATCGCACCGATCGCGGCGCCGAGGAGCGCGGACGCGACTGCGAAACCCAGCTCGGCGTTACCGATGCCGAAGTCCTCCTGAATGGAGTCGACGGCCCCGTTGATCACCGCGCTGTCGTAGCCGAAGAGCAGGCCGCCGAGCGCGGCCACGGAGGCGATCCGCACCGCCGTTCGGCCTGAGGAGAAATCCTGGCCCTCTTCGAAGATTTCGGGACTCTCCCCGACTGGACCACCCTGACCGGCCATGCGACGACCTTTCCGCACCGTTGCGTGATACGAGTCACATTCAAGCACTCGCTTCTTGCCGTCGGGGGTGTTCCCAAAAGTGGGCGCTTATACGCGCTCAAACCGTCACCGGTTGGTGATCAGGCGCTGCGCTCCCGCATTTCCCGATCGATCTCGGCATAGATCCTGCGCATGTCCTCCACGCCGAGGTCGGCCAGCGAACCCACGTGGCGCCGACGCAGACCACCGGGGACCGGGACGTCGTTCGGCACGACGAGGACCGCACAGCCCGCCTTCTCGGCGGCAGCGGTTCCGGTGACCGAGTCCTCTACGGCCAGACAGTCGGCGGGGTCGACGTCGAGTAGTTCCGCCGCCCGCAGATACGGGTCGGGGGCGGGTTTGCCGTTGGGGACCTCGTCGCCGCACACGGTGATCGAGAAGTAGTGTCGCCCAATGCTGTTGAGCGCACGCTCAGCGAGGCTTCGATTGGTGTTCGTGACCAGCGCCATCGGAGTGCCTTCGGCGACAAGCGCTTCGAGCATCTCGCGGGCCCCGGTGCACCACGGCAGGCCCTCGTCGAAGAGCCCGGCGGTGTGCTCGTGCAGCCAGTGGATCGACTCCGCCATCGCCGCGGGCTCCAGTTCCAGACCGAGTTCGGTGTAGACGGTCACCATGGTCTCCTCGGCGGAAGCGCCGACGAGCGCGGTGCGGGTCTCACGGTTCATCTCCGCGCCGTAGGACTCATAGAGCGCGGAAAGTGACACATCCCACAGCTTTTCGGAATCCACGAGCGTTCCGTCCATGTCCCACAGCACCGCTCGCACGCCGTCATTCTGTCACGTGTCGGTGATGTGGCGCTAACCGAAGCCCGGGCGGGCTAGTTGGTCGCCGGTGGGGACTGCGGCCGGTACGGCTCGTACCAGCGCCACTGCGCATGTTCGCCGGTGGGTCCGCGGTAGGGGGCGACCGCCGGTGGTGGCGTGGTGGGTGGGCGGGCCAGCGCACCCGGCGGCAGGGGGTCGCCGTCGCTGTCGGTGACGACCAGGCGGTGCGCGGGTCCGGTGAGGGTGATCAGACCGCGGTGATGAGCACGATGATGATAGGGACAGACCAGCACCAGGTTGTCCAACTCGGCGGGCCCGCCGTCTTCCCAATGCACCAGATGATGGGCATGCAACCCGCGCGTGGCCCCACAACCGGGCACCACACAGCACCGGTCGCGATGCTCCAGGGCGCGGCGCAGCCGGCGGCTGATCGTGCGGGTCTCCCGCCCCGACCCGATCGGCTGGCCGTGACGTTCGAA
>NZ_JACHVU010000012.1 GCF_014190915.1 Mycolicibacterium iranicum | reverse complement strand
GCCGTCACCGGCTTGACTGTCCTGCCGAACAACCACGGACATTATCGTGCTCCATCTGGCTCATGCAGCTCATACACAAACCATCTGACACGCCCACGCGGCGTTCTCGGCGCGGCTGATCACCCCGGCAGCATCGATGAGATCGGCATCAGAGAGCCCTGCGTACTGCTCAGGCCCCGGCACCGATTCATCGAACATACGTACGATACTACCGATTCAAGACGCCTCTGAGCAGGACTAACAGCCCGCCTGTGGATAACCCCCGACCCACGGGAAACCTGGGGACAACCCACCCACAGCCCCGAACTTTCAGGTAATGGCGCCGGTTTCTGCCAGGCGACAATCCCCTGTTCAGCCCGCGCGGCGACTACCCCGTGCCCATCCAGGGACGGTTGCCGTAGGTGTTGAGGTGCATCACCTCGGCGACCGGTCGCCGGGTCGTGGGGCCGTATCGCCCGCGCGGCCACCCGAGCGGCACGACGCAGCAAGGCGTCACCGATGTGGGCAATCCCAGCGTCCGGCGGGTCGAGGTGACGCTCCACAGCGGCAGCGTGATCAGAGAGGCGCCGAGGCCCATCGCGCGCGCAGCAAGCAGCAGGTTCTGCACGCTCGGGTAGATCGAACCGAAGAAGCCCGACAGCGCGGCGTGCGGCATCGGGACGAACGGGATGCGGCCTTCCTTGGCGCTCAGCCGCAGACACGCCACGATCAGGACGGGCACCTCGGTGAAGTGGTCCACCTGCCACTGCACCGCCCGAGCGGTCTTGGCCATCGACGGGTCCTTCTTCGACACCCGACGAATCACCGCCTGGTAGTACAGGTTCCACGCCTGGCGGTACCGTTTGGCGAGCTTCTTCTTCGTCTCGTAGTCCTTGATGACGATGAATTCCCAGTTCTGACCGTTCGCGCCGGTCGGGGCGTGCAGAGCCACCTCGATGCACTTCATCAGGATCTCGTCGTCGATCGGATCGGGATAGACCCGCCGCACCGCGCGCTGGGTCATCATCACGTCGATCAGCGACATATCCAGCCGGGCAAGCGCTTCGGGTGTCGACGGGGGCATCTCAGCCATGCTGTGCAATCCAATCCGAGGTGAAACGTTGTAGTTGCGGGATCTCGACGACGATCTGGTCGCAGATGACCTTCTCGACCCTCCCCCCGACGAGAGGAATCTTCACCTCCACCGTCCCGCGGAGCGTCAACCGTGACCCGTCCGGCAGCGCCACCAGCGCGGCGTCCCCCGCCCCAGAACCGGGTACGCCGGACGCCGAGATGGTCACGGCACCACTGACTTCACCGGTCTCACTGCGACGCCAGGCCTCCGTGCGCCGGATCGACAGATTGCCGCGGAACACCTTGGTCAACGGTCCCGGCAGCAGATCGTGCCGGAGATCCTGGGTCGTGGCCACGGCCACCGACCCGTCGGCACCGACATCCAATGTGTCCAACGTCGTTGCCCCACCGCCGAACTCGGCGATCCGGGCATGCCAGTAGTTCTTGTCGCCGAAGGCCGCGAAGATCTCGTCGACCCCGGCGGGTGAGTCGGTCTGCACGTCAAAGGGACGCGGCATGACGGGTCCTCCTCAACGCCCGCCGAACAACCGGTCCGCGAGCCTGCCTGCGAACGCACGGGCCTGATCGACCTGTCCGGCACTGATGTTGGTCTTCGGGATCTTCAGGCCCAGGTAGCGATCGCGGTACTCCCCCGACCCCAGGTAGCTGGTCAGGGACAGCATCGACTGGAGCTGACCCCCCGGGTACTCGAAGTGGATGCTGTCGACGAAGCGTCCGCCCTGCTTGTCGGCCAGTTCACGTACGGCCTCCAGGTTTTCGCGCCAGTAGCGTCGGCACACCGTGAACACCGCGTACGGCTTCCCGTCGAGCAGCGGGCCCGCTTCCTTCGATTCCAGGAACGACCGCAACGGCATGCTCACCGTGCGCCACCACGTCGGAGAGCCGAACACGATGAGGTCGTACTCCCCCGCGCGCACCTCGTCGGGCGTGCGGATCTCCCCGGTCTCGCCACGGCCCTGCGCCTTGAATACGCTGAACATGTCAGGCCACACATTGCGCAGCGGGAAACGGGTGAACGGTTCGGAGTACTGGGGATCGACGAACTCGATCGGTGCGATGTGCACCTCGCACCCACGCTCGCGCAGCGTATCGGCCGCCGCGTCGAGCACCTTCTGGGTCTGACCGGTGTAGGAGTAGTAGACGAACAGAACCCGGCTCATCGCGACGTCCCTCTCGACTCACCCGCTGAATACACTTCTGCTCCTTCTGATGTGGGCCTGATTGTTCCCTGGCGGCGTTTGCGCATAGCCTCTGTGGCATGACGGACAAGGTTTCCATCGATCTGACCGGACCGGCGCAGACGATGCTGACGACCCTCTATCTGAAAGCCCTGGACGCGGACTTCGAACGTCCGGTGCTCGGCGACCGCTTCGCCAAAGAGGCGATCGAGCGCATCGACTACGACTGGAACGACCTCGGGGTCACCGGTAGCTGGGCGCCGATCGTCACCGTGCGCACCGCGCAGTACGACATCTGGGCCAAGCAGTTCATCGCCGCCCACGGCGAGTGCACGGTCGTGCACCTCGGCTGCGGGCTGGACAGCCGGGTGTTCCGGGTCGACCCGGGCCCCGACGTGCAGTGGTACGACGTCGACTTCCCCGGTGTCACCGCGCTGCGCGAGAAGGTCTACCCGTCGCGGCCGAACTACCACCTGCTGCCGACTCCGGCCACCGAGCTGTCCTGGCTCGACCAGATCCCGGCGGACAAGCCGCTGCTGTTCCTGGCCGAGGGCATCAGCATGTACCTGACCGAGGACGAGGGCATCGCGCTGTTGCGCCGCGTCGTCGAGCGCTTCCCGTCCGGCGAACTGCAGATCGACTTCTACAACTGGGTGCCCATCCGGTCGCAGAAAACCCAAACCCTGGTCCGCAAAACGGGTTCCACGCTGTACTGGGCGGTCAACAGCCCCCAGGACATCCTGTCCAACGTGCCGGGCACCCGGCTGCTGGCATCGGCGACGCTGTTCGACGCGAGCACCGCATCCCGCGCGTCGAAGCGGTTCAAGGTGCTGGGTCGCGCGGTTCGCGGCGTGCGCCCGCTGCGCAACGCGCTGCAATACCATCGCTACGGGTTCGGGCCCGTCAGCTGACACGGGCCCGTCAACTGACACGCGTGGAGGCCTGACGGGCGGCGATCCCGCGGAGGAGCGTCTCGATCGCCTGCACCGACTTCTCGGGCTCCGGTCCGTGCGAGTGGTATTCGATCATCAACCGGCCTGCGAAGATCTTGCTCGTGTAGATCTCGATGCCGGCGCCGACCGCGAAGTACAGCTCGCCGTGGCTGGCCGAGAGCTCCATGTCGGCGGGCATGCGCATGGGCGGCACGATGCCGTTGTCGGTGAACATCACCACGTCGGGCAGCCCGGGCGGGTTGCCGACGTACTGCGGGCTGAAGTGCAGGAAGCTCTGCTGGATCACGCCTTCGGCGATGTCCTTCTTGAACGTGTCGTTGATGTCGCGTGCGAGGTCGACAACGTCGGTGTCGTGCGCGATCTCGGCGAGGTAGGTCGCGATCCCGACGGGGTTCGTGCACTCGGTCGCCGAGACCGGCGGGGACAACAGGTAGCGCAGGTCGACCGGATACACATACGGCACCGGCACGTTCGGTGACTCCCGCAGCTGCCACTCCGCCATCAGGATCGCCGCCGACAGCAGACTGTTCAGGCCGAGCTTGTTGGCCCGGCAGAACGCGATGATGTTCTCGGTCTCCGCCTCGGAGAGCTTGCAGAACTCCATCGGAACACGTTGCGGCAGAGCCGGATTCTGCTCCGCCGGGGCGCGGCGCGAGGGCGGCAGCTCATAGGCGAACATCGCGGCCAGCAGCCGCTCCAGCCCGGACCGCAGCTTCTTCTCCACCCCGCGATCGGCGAGCACGGACTCCAGGGACACCGGCGCCGAGGACACCGGCGCCGGCCGGGACGTCCCGTTCGTCACGAGGTCGGTGTAGGTGGAGAACAGTTCCTCGACGAGGCTGAACTGGTGGTGGCCATCGGCCAGGCTGTGATGGATGTAGAGCGTCAGGTGCGTCTCGTCGTCGCGGCGCGTCAGCCGCAGGTGGGTCAGCGCGGCCGTCTGGTCGAACAGCAGCGGCGGCGGGGCCGCGTCACCGGTCAGCTCGACGACCTCGAGGCCCTGGTGCATCAGGTCGTCGAGCACGATCTCCCACTTGCCGTCGGGCGTCTGCTCCAGGTGGCCGTTGAGGACCGGATGCGCCTGCAGCAGCGCGTCGAACGCATCGGAGAGCGCGTCGACGTCGACGGTGCCGCGGACATGCGCGGCGAGACCGACGAAGTTCTGCGTCTCGGCGAACATCTCCTCGCTGCGTGCCAGCTTTCGGATGCCCGATGACGGAAACATGAGTGCCAGACTCCCAGGGGTCGAGGTATGGGTGGTGTGTCAGCCGCGCTTGCTGGCCCTGCGGTAACCGATCGCCAGCGGCACGGCGCAGACCGCGGCGATACCGGCCGCCCACAGCACCGACAGCAGCACGGGTTGGGCGATCGGGCCTTCCAGGGACAGGCCCTTCATCGCCTCGATCGTAGTGCTGACGGGTTGGTTCTCCACGAACCGCTGCAGCCACTCCGGATACTGGTCGAGCGGGACGAACCCGATCGAGAAGAACATCAGGATCGCGATCACGATCTCGGTGGCCTGTGGGGCGATCGTGCTGGAGCTGAACAGCGCGAGCGTGAGCACCGCCGCCGACAGCGCCACCCCGAACATGGCCGGCATGAACACCCACGCGATCGCCGCCGGCACGCCCTGCTCGAACCGGAACCCCAGGGCCAGCCCCACGCACATCACGACCAGGGTGATGACCACGATGCGGACGAAGTCCGCGGTGAGCCTGGCCAGCAGCCCGGATGCGCGGTGCACCGGCACCACCCAGAATCGGGACAGCAAACCGACCTCGCGTTCCCGCATGATGCCCACGGCGCCGATGATCGCGCCGGTCATGCCACCCACCAGCGCCACGAGCGGCACCTGGCCGTAGAGCCCGCTGTGCCCGGTGACCTGCTCGATGACGTCGCCCAGGACGATGTCCAGCGCGGCGAGGAACACCGCGGGCATCACCAGCGACTGCACCAGCGTCGCCGGATCGCGGCTCCACCGGCGCAGGATCCGCGCGGTGAGCACGGCGACCTGCGGGATCAGCTGCTTGGGCGAGTTCTCCCAGATCTTCTCGCGGCGGTGTCTGCCGCCGGGGCGGTAGGGCGCGCCCACCGAGGACTGCACGGTCATGAGCGCCGCCTCCTGCTGACCACCGCGTGCAGCGCCAGCGCCACCACGATGCACCCGAGCGCCCAGAGCACGCCGGGGCCGAGCACCGACCAGGTCGCCGCCGGGGCGGCGTCGGTGGTGTCGCCGGCGAGCGCCTGCAGGCCGTAGACCCATTGCGACAGCGGCTGATTGCGCACGAAGCCCTGGATCCAGTCCGGGAAGCGCTCCACCGGCTGCAGGCCCACCGACGCGAGCCCGAGGGTGAGCTGCGGGATCAGCATCATCGGCGCGGTGGCCTCCGGGTTCTGCGTCGCGACACCGATCAGATCGCCGATGACCGCGAGGGCCGCGCCGATCAGCAGGACCAGCGCGATGAACCCGACGGTCTCGACCACGCCGCCGTGCAGGCGGAACCCGATGACGTAGCCGCAGGCCACCGAGACGGCCAGCGCGATGCAGCAGCGGTACATGCTCGCCGTCATCCGCGACGCCAGCGGGGTCATCGCCGGAATCGGCATGGCACGAAAGCGCCGGTTGATGCCCTGCACCGAGTCCGTCGCCGACCGGAACGCCGCCGAGATCGCGGCGAACCAGATCGCCTGCAGCACGATCAGCGGCGTCAGGTACTGCGCGTAGCTGCTCAGCGGCTGGACCGCGCCCATCATCTGCTTGAGCGGCAGGTAGTAGCCGATGGTGAACACGATCGACCCGACGATCTGGGTGGCGAGTTCGCCGTTGCGCAGCGTCGGGATGATCATCCGGATCGTCAGCACCCACCACTGCTGGATCGCCGAGACCGGTGGCCGGACACCGTGGGGTATCGCGGTCGGCCGGGGGGCGGCCGTCACCACGGACTGCTCGGTCACGCGTACGCGTCCGCGGCGACGCGGTCGTCCGAGTCGTCCTCGATGCGCTTCGGGTGGTCCCCGGTCAGCGCCAGGAACACCTCGTCCAGCGACGGCCGCCGCAGGGCGATGTCCATCAACTCGATGTCGGCCTCGCTGAGCAGATGCAGCGCCTGCATCAGCGTGTTCGGTCCGTCGGGGGCGGGCATCGAGATGCGGTCCGAAGTGTCGGTGATCGCCGCCCGGTTCGCGTCGGGCAGCAGCGGCCCCAGGACGCGGGCCACCTCGCGCAGATCGCCCATGTGGCGCGGGACGATCTCGCAGTACGTGCCGCCGGTGCGTTCCTTGAGCTGGTCCGCGGTGCCCTCGGCGATGACGGTGCCCTTGTCGATCACGATGATGCGGTCGCTGAGCAGGTCGGCCTCCTCGAGATACTGCGTGGTCAGCAGTGTCGCGATCCCGGCCTCCTTGAAATCGGTGACCAGCTCCCAGATGGCCTGCCTGCTGCGCGGGTCGAGACCCGTCGTCGGCTCGTCGAGGAACACGACCTCGGGACGGACCACCAGCCCGCACGCGATGTCGATGCGGCGCTTCATGCCGCCGGAGTAGTTGCCGACCGCGCGGTCGCCCGCGTGCACCAGGTCGAACTGCTCGAGGAGCTCCTGGGCGCGTTCCTTGGCGACCTTCTTCTTCAGCCCCTGCAGGCGGCCGAACATCAGCAGGTTCTCCCGGCCCGTCAGCAGGTCGTCGAGGGCGGCGTGCTGACCGGTCAGCATCAACGCCCGGCGCACGCCGGCGGGGTCGCTGACCACGTCGTGGCCCGCGATCAGCGCGCGGCCGCTGTCGGGCTTGATCAGCGTCGAGAGGATGTTCACCGTCGTGGTCTTGCCGGCGCCGTTGGGCCCGAGCAGTCCGAGCACCTCGCCGCGCTCCACCTCGAAGCTCACGTCGCGCAACGCCGCGACCGAGCCAAAGGACTTCTTGATCCCGGCGACGACCACCGCTTTGTCTTGGCCCGGCTTCTCGCCGGCCCTGCCCACGCTGGACATGCGCTCCCCTCTAACCGCTCATGACAGATCGACCAGGGCCAGCTCGTCGCCGGCCGCGTCGCTGTCCTCCTCGGCGAGCGCCTCCCTGGTCACGTCCAGGATCGCCGCCGAGTATTGCCGGGCAAAGGATTCCACATCGGTGGGCCCGAGCCGCCGATTGTCGTACCACCAATCGACATGCAGTACACCCGCGGTGCGGTAGACCCGGACCTCGATCGCGTGACCCAACCCCGGCAGCGCATCGCGGATCGGCATCGCCGTGTCGGCGTCGAACCGCACGGGTGCGTCGTCGGGCTGCTCGGCCGGCAGGTCGGGAATGGTGCCGACGTGCGAGAACAGGATGTCGGCGGGCCGGTTCGCGCCCAGCGTCCGCGCGGTCGGCGCGTAGAGGTAACGCAGCAGGCCGTAGCCGATGCCGTAGTGCGGCACCGCTTCCAGCGTGTCGTGCACCTCCTGCAGCGCCTGCGCCGCGCCGTCGTTCCTGCGGGCGTTGAGCACCACCGGGTGCAGGGTGGCGAACAGCCCCACCGTGCGCTGCAGGTCGACGTCGGGCTTGAGCACCGAACGTCCGCGCCCGCCGAGATCGACGGCCACCGCACCCTCGCCGACGGTCGCCGCGACGGTCCGCGCCAGCGCCGCCAGCAAGATCTCCTCGACGGGCAGCCGCAGCCGGCGCCGCGCGTCGTCGACCTCGCCGGTCTCGGCGGCCGACAGGGACACCGAGAGGCGCACCAGGTCCTCGGACCCGGGACGCCCCACCTGCTCGCCACCGGCGATGCTCAGCGTCGGCGTCGTCGCGCTCTGCAGCCAGTAGTCGCGACTCTCCAGCACCGCCGGATGGCTCGCCAGCCCCGCGCACCGCTGCGACCACTCCCGCCACGATGCGCCGACCGGCGCCAGCGCGATCTCCTCGCCGGCCATGCGCTGGTTGAACGCGGTGAACACGTCGGTGAGCAGCACGTCGCGGGACGCGGAATCGCCGGCGATGTCCCCGGCGACGCCGTGCAGGCTCAACGCCAGGTACGACGGGGCGCCGGACGCGCCGCGGATGAACGTCGCGGTCAGCGGCACGACGATCTGGTGCTCGCGGACCTGCTCGTCGAGGAAGCCCAGCACCGCCTCGCGCTCCTGCGGACTGCCCACCGCCAGGCCGGCAGGCAGCTGCCGGGTCACCAGCTCGGTGAACTCGCCGGGCTCGCCGATGTTCTGGTCCCAGGTCCCGGCCCGCTCGACCAGGTGCACGCGCAGTGCGTCGTGCACCTCGGTGACGGCGGTGAGCACCGCGCGCACGTCGTCTTCGCCCACATCGGCCCGCAGGCCGAGGATGACCGGGATCCGCCAGCGGCCGATGTCGCGCAGGCCGTGCTCCAGGAAGTACGCCACGTTCGGCGGCACCGGCGGATTGACCGTGTCGTCGAGCACCTGGCGCGCGAGACCGCCCTCGGCGTAGCGGGCCGTCAGCACCTTGGCCAGCGACGCCACCGTCTGGTTCTCGTAGAGGTCCTGCGGGGTGAGGTCGAGACCCTCGTGGCCGGCGGTCATCGCGACGCTGATCGCGATCAGCGAGTCGCCGCCGATCTCGAAGAAGTTCGCGTTGCGGTCGATGCTGCCGACGCCGAGGCACTGCGCCCAGATGCGCTGCAGCGACGTCTCCACCGCCGACGCTCCGCCCGCGGTGGCCGGTGCCGCCGCCGCCGAACCCGGGGCGGCGGGCCCGGAGCCGTTCGCGCCGTTGCCGGCCCATGCCGCGCCGGCGTTGTGCTCGACCCAGTGCCGCTGCCGGGCGAACGGATAGCCGGGCAGCGTGACGAGGGTGTGCCCGCCGGCGGCGTCCTGGTCACCCTGATCCCAGTCGACGTCGACGTCGGCGGCCCACAGCTGGCCCAGCGCGAGCAGGAAGGTGTCGTGGTCGTTGCGGTTCTGCGCCTGGTGCCGCATCAGCCGGACCGCGCGGTGGCGTTCCGACCAACGTGGGTGGCGGCCCGCCGAGGACGTCAGCGTGCCGCCGGGTCCGACCTCGACCAGCACGCGGTCCGGGGTGCTCAACAGCAGGTCGAGCTCGTCGGCGAAGCGCACCGTGGCGCGGATCTGGCGGGCCCACGTCGACGGGTTGGTGGCCTCGGCCGCCGACATCGTCGTGCCGGTGACGTTGGACAGCAACGGGATCTGCGGTTCGCGCAGGGTCATCCGCGACAGGAACGCGCCGAACTCGGCGACCACCGGATCCATCAGCCGGGAGTGGAACGCGTGCGAGGTGCGCACCCGACGGGCCGCGACGCCCTTCTCGGCCAGACCCGCCTGGAACGTCCGGATCGCCTCGTCACTGCCCGCGACCACACAGCTGCCGGGGTCGTTGATCGTCGCGACATCGACGTCGGCCGTGAGGTGTTCGGCGACCGCGTCGGCGCTCAGCGGGACTGCGACCATGACGCCTCGCGGCGCCGCGTGCATCAGCTTGGCGCGCATCGAGACGACCTTCACCGCGGTCTCGAGGTCGAACACCCCCGCGACGGTCGCCGCCGGGTATTCCCCGATGCTGTGCCCGGCCATGATCGCGGGCTCGATGCCGTAGGACCGGATCAGTTCGGCCAGTGCGTACTCGACGGTGAACAGGGCGGGCTGGGCCCGGTCGGTGTGCTCGAGGTTGCGCCCGACGCCGTCGAAGATCTCGGCCCGCAGGTCGTAACCCTTGGCGTCCCTGCCCATCTCGTCGTTGAAGGCCGCGACGCACTCGTCGAAGTACCGGGCGAAGACCGGTTCGCTGTCGTAGAGACCGCGCGCCATCCCGAGGTGCTGTGCGCCCTGCCCGGGGAACAGGAAGGCGATGCGGTCCTCGGAGCGCTCCCCGTCCGGGACCGCCTGACCGATGAACACGTTGTCGGTCTCGGTGGCCGACAACACGGTCGCGGCGTTCTGCTGGTCGTGGACCACCGCGGCCAGCCGGATCGGGTCCTTGCGCCTGCGGGTCAGCGTGTACGCGGCGTCCGGCAGGCTGACCTCGTCGACCTCGGCGAGTTCCGCTGCCAGCGACGCACGCGACTGATCCAGTGCCTCTTCGGTTTTCGCCGACAGCACCAGCACCTGCGGACGGGACGAGGGCGGGGCCGGCGCCGTGCTCGTCGCCGGCGCCTCCTCCAGGATGATGTGGGCGTTGGTGCCGCCCACGCCGAACGAGCTCACGCCCGCGCGGCGGATGCCGTCGGACTCCCACGGCCCGTCCTGACTGCGGATGCGGAACGGTCCGCGGTCGATGTGCAGTTCGGGGTTCGGGCTGGTGTAGTGCAGCGTGGCCGGAATGGCCTTGTGCTCCAGGCACAGGATCGCCTTGATCAGGCCCGCGATGCCCGCGGCGGTCTCCAGGTGGCCGATGTTCGACTTCACCGAGCCCAGATAGCAGGGCGCACTGCGGGTTTCCTCCGACAGGTCGAACGCCTGGCGCAGCCCTTCGATCTCGATCGGGTCGCCGAGCGGGGTCCCGGTGCCGTGGGTCTCGACGTAGGTGATCGTCGACGCGTCGACGCCCGCGATCGCGTGGGCCTCGGCGATCACCTCGGCCTGACCGAGCGCGTTCGGGGCCGCGTAGGTCATCTTCGTGGCGCCGTCGTTGTTCAGCGCGGAGCCCCGGATCACGGCGCGGATGCGGTCGCCGTCGTCGATCGCGTCGGGCAGCGCCTTGAGCACCAGGACACCGACGCCGCTGCCGAACACGGTGCCGTCGGAACGGACGTCGAAGGGCCGGCACTGACCGGTCGGCGACACCATCGAGCCCTGCTCGTACCAGTAGCCGACGCGGTTCGGGATGCGCAGCGACGACCCGCCGGCCAGAGCGATGTCGCACTCGCCGTTGAGGATCGACTGGCAGGCCAGGTGCACGGCGACCAGCGACGACGAGCACGCGGTCGCCACCGACAGCGCGGGACCGCGCAGGTCGTAGTGATGGGCGACGCGGGTCGCCAGGTGGTCCTTGTCGTTGGACAGCGACAGGCTGACCATGTCGAAGCTCGCGCCCTGCCCGATCACCATCATCGGGTCGTAGTTCGACATCAGGTTGTGCAGCAGGTAGCCGCTCGTCGAGCTCGTCCCGAAGACACCGACCGTGGCCTCGAGCTCCTTGGGGTCGTAGCCGGCGTCCTCGAAGGCGTGGAACACCGTCTGCAGGAACAGCCGGTGCTGCGGATCCAGCGCCCTGGCGGCCGACGGGGTGAAGCCGAAGAACTCCGCATCGAATTCCTCGATGCCGGTCATCAGCGCGGCGCGGCGGATGTAGGAACGGTTGGCCAGCGTCCGCTCGGTGACGCCGGCGGCGATCAGGTCGCCTTCGGACAGGTCGACGATGGACTCGACCCCGTTGCGCAGGTTGCGCCAGAACGCCGACACCGACTCGGCGCCGGGGAACCGGCCGGCCATGCCGATGACCGCGATGGCGTTGTCGGGGACGTCGGTGTCGGAGGCGGCGTCGGCCTGTGAACCCGTCACGATCGTGGTCCTACTTTCCGCCGCGATGCGGCTCGTTGACGCGCCGCGGCACGTTGCTGTGCGCGATCGCGCAGTGCGTTCGGACGTTCGGAGCTGTCCTCTTCGGCGAGACCGAGCTGGCGGATCAGGTCCAGTGCCACATCGCTCAGTGTGGCCCCCTGCAGCAGCAGCGCCACGGGCGGCTCCACCCCGAAGTCGCCCCGGATGGTGTTGCGCATCCGCACCGCCATCAGCGAGTCCAGGCCCATCTCGGTCAGCGGCTTGGCCGTGTCGACGGCGCTGTCGTCGGAGTAGCCCATGACACCGGCGATGCGGCGGCGCAGTCGCGCGACCACCACGCGGTTCACCTCGGCGGCGTCCATGCCCTTGAGCGCCTCGGCGCCCTCCCAGTCGTCGTCGGCGTCGTCGACGTCCAGCTCCCCCACCAGGTCGGCGAAGAAGCCGATCTGACGGATCTCCGGGAACGCCGCTGCCGCACGGTCGAGGCGCAGGCGCGCGATGCCCACCCGCGACAGGCCGGCGGCGAGCACACCGCCGAGAGCGTCCACGCCTTCGTCGGGCGAGATGGGGTCCAGCACCGAGAACCGCAGCGAGCTGGCCAGACCGACGTCGGCCCACTGACCCCAGTTCACCGTGATCGCGGGCAGCCCGGCCGCGGTACGCCAGGCCACCAGCGCGTCCAGCCATGCGTTGGCGCATGCGTACGCGGACTGGCCGGGCGATCCGAGAAGGGAGGCGACCGACGAGAAGCCGACCCACCAGTCGAGGTTCTTACCGACCGTGGCCTCGTGCAGACGCCACGCACCGGCGGCCTTCGGCGCCCAGATGCGCTCCACGGTCTCCCGGGTCAGGCCGACGACGAGTTCGTCGTCGAGCACGGCCGCCGAGTGGATCACGCCGCGCAGCGGCCTGCCGGTCTCCTCGGCCGCCGCGACGAGCCGCTGGGCGGTCCCCGTCACGGCGATGTCGCCGGTGACGACGGAGATCTCGGCACGGTGGGACAGTTCGTCGAGCACGGCCTGGGCCTCCGGCGAGGCGGCGCTGCGGCCGTTGAGGACCAACCGGCCCGCGCCGTTGTCCACCAGCCAGCGCACCACCGCGAGACCGACGCCGCCCAGGGCGCCGGTGACAACGTAGGAGCCGTCGCCGCGCACCACGAGCCTGCCGGGCGTGGCGGGCAGCTTCGCCCGCGACAGCCGCTCGACCAAACGGGCGCCGTCGCGCCAGGCGATGACGTCCTCGGTCCCGGCGGCACTCCCGGACGCCTCGATCTCGGCGGCCAGGATCGCGGCGACATCGCCGTCGGCACCGACGTCGAGCAGCGTCGTCTTCAGGTCGGGATGCTCGTAGGCCAGCACCCGGATCAGCGCCTTGAGGCTGCCGACGCCGGGATTGCCGCCGCCGTCGGAATCGCCGACGACCAGACCGCCCCGGGTCACCACCCACAACCGCGGCGGCTTGCCGTGCCAGCTGCCCACGATCGTGCGGACCGTCGCGGCGATCTCCCACATCGCGTCCTGTGCCGCGGTGAGGTGCGCGTCGGCGCCGGTTCCGTCGAACTCCGGCACGTCCACCAGCACGACGACGCCCGCCGGCGGCAGTGCCGCATCCGAGGTCGCGGCGGCGAAGCCGTCGCGCGCGGCGGTCTCGTCGGCGAGGTCGGCCGTCTCGACGTGCCGCTGCGGACCGGAGAAGCTCTGCGCGAACCGCTGGGCGGCCGCCAGGTTGTCCGCACCCCCGGCCAGCACCAGCCAGCTGCCGGTCGCGGTGCCTCCCGACGGCGCCTGCGTGACGGCCCAGCGTGAATCGAAAATCTTCTGCGACAACGGCAGTGGCACCGTCCGGCGCTGGATGCGCTTGAGCGCCACGTTGTCGACCTGCGCCAGCACCGTGCCGGTTTCGTCGGTCAGCGTGACCCGGCCGACGGCGTCTCCGCTGTCCTCAGCCACGCTGACCAGCTCGGCGCGGCACTTGGCCCGCCGGCCGATCTCCCCGAACACCCGGACCGACCCGAAGCCGACCGGCAGATAGGTGACGTCGTTGGAGTCCGACAGCGTCTCGTCGCCCATCGCGGCGGCCAGGCCCTGCAGGGCCGCGTCGAGCATGACGGGGTGCAAGGCGACCCCGCGGTGCGGCGTGGCCTCGTCGGGCAGCACGATCTCGGTGTCGGCCTTGCGGTCGGCGCGCACGATCCGTGTCAGCGCGGCGAACGCATGGGCGTGATGAGCGCCGGTGCGGCGCAGCGCGGTGTAGAAGTCCGACGGGGAGACGGGTGAGCCGTCGCCGAGCGGTCCCGGCTTGGCCGGGGTCGCCGGCTCGGCTGCGCGGAGGGTGCCCGCCGCGTGCCGGGTCCACGTACCGGCCTCGGAGCGGGAGTGGATCTCGACGCTCAGCGCGCCGTCCTCTCCGCGCGACACCTGGGTGGTGAGCTTCGTGTGCTCGTCGAGGGGCAGCATCTCCTGCACCTCGACGGCCACCTCGACCCCGGTCGCGGGCAGGTCGAGCGCCTCGCGGGCCGCGGCCAGGGCGATCTCGGCGAAACCGGCGCCCGGCATCACCGGCAGGCCGTGCACGATGTGGTCGGCCAGCCACGGGTGGGCGTCCAGGCCCACGTCGGATTGCCAGACGTGGCCGCTGCCCGAAGGCAGTTCGACATGCAGACCCAGCAGGGGGTGCGCACCGGCGAACTGCTGGTTGGCGGAGCGATCGGCCATCCAGTAGGCCGTGTGCTGCCACGCGGTCGCCGGCACCGACACCAGCCGGCCCTCGGCACCCTCGGGGGCCTTCGCCGCCGGCGGCGCGACGGCGGCCAGCTGGGCGTGGAACGCCAGCGTCTCCGGGTGGTCGCGGTTCACCGTGGCGCCGACGTGGAATCTGCGGTTGGTCGACTGCGCTGCCAGCGTGTCCGAGATCGCGTGTGCGAGAAGCGGATGCGGGCTGATCTCGATGAAGTTGCTGTTCTCCGCGCTCGCCTCGTGGACAGCCTGGCTGAACCGGACCGGGTTGCGCAGGTTGGCCGCCCAGTAGTCGGCCGAGTACAGCGGCGCGGACCCCGTGTAGGCGACCGTGGACACCAGCGGGATCTTCGGCGCGGCCGGACGCAGGTAGGCCAGCGCCTCCTTCAGCTCGGGCAGCACCGGGTCGATCGTCGGATGGTGCGAGGCGACGTCCACCTCGACACGGCGGGCCAGCTTGCCCTGGCCGTCCACGATCGCGATCAGCTCGTCAACCTGCTCGGGCGGGCCGGCGACCACACACTGCTTCGGCGAGGCGTACACCGCGATCGTGACGTCGGGACGGTCGGCGATCAGCTTCTCCGCCGCCTGCGCGTCAAGTTCGAGCAGAGCCATCGCGCCCTGTCCGGACAACCGCTTCATCAGCCGTGTCCGGGTCGCGATGACGTCGAAGCCCTCGGCCGGGGTCAGCGCGCCCGCGACGACAGCCGCGGTCGCCTCCCCCATCGAGTGACCGATGACCGCGTCGGGTTCCACCCCGTAGGACCGCCACAGCTGTGTCAGCGCGAGCTGCATGCCGACCAGCACGGGCTGGATCCGGTCGATGCCGGTCACCGGCTCGCCGGCCTCCAGGGTCTGACGCAGCGAGAACCCGACTTTGTCGAGGAAGGCGGGTTCGAGTTCGTCGACCGCCGCGGCGAAGGCGGGTTCCTCGGCGAGCAGCGTCTTGCCCATCCCGGCCCACTGCGCACCCTGGCCCGAGTACAGGAAGACGGTTCCCTTGCCCACCTTGGCGTCGTGGGCGCCCACCACGCCGGCGGCCTGCTGGCCGGCGGCCAGCGCGCGCAGACCGGTGACGGCCTCGGCGTTCGTGCGCGCACTCACGGTGGCGATGGTGTGGTGGCGGCTGCGGTGGTGGTTGACCGTGAACGCGACGTCGCGCAGCGGCGCGGAGGCGCCGGCCCCGTCGAGCCAGTCGGCCAGCGACGCCGCGGAGGCCGCGACCCGGGCCGGGGTCTTGCCGGACACGACGAGCGTCTGCACCGTGGGTGCCGCGGCGGGGGCGTCGACAGGCTCGGGGCCCTGCTCCAGGACGATGTGAGCGTTGGTGCCGCCCATGCCGAACGACGACACGGCCGCCCGGCGCGGATGCTCGGTCCTGGGCCAGTCGGCCTTCTCGGTCGGCACGAACAGCCGCGTCGACGACGGGTCGATCGTCGGATTCCACTTCTCGAAGTGCAGGTTCGGCGCGATCGCACCGTGCTGCAGCGTCAACACGGTCTTGATGAACCCGGCGATGCCCGCGGCGGCCTCGAGGTGGCCCATGTTGGTCTTGACGGCGCCGAGCGCACACGGGCTCTCGCCCTTGCCGTAGACGGCGGCGAGGGCGTCGAACTCGATCGGGTCACCCAGAGACGTTCCGGTGCCGTGTGTTTCGACGTAGTTGACGGTGCCCGCGGCGACGTCGGCCGAGCGCAGGGCGCGCGCGATGACGTCACGCTGCGACGGTGCGTTGGGTGCGGTGAGCCCGTTGGAGCGGCCGTCCTGGTTGACCGCCGAGCCGCGGACGACGCCGAGGACGCGGTCCCCGTCGCGTACGGCGTCGGTCAGGCGCTTGAGCACCACCACGCCGGCACCCTCGCCGCGCACGAAGCCGTTGGCGCGCGAATCGAAGGCGTAGCACTTGCCGTGCGGGGACAGCATGCCCCACTTGCCCAGCGCCAGTTGGGTTTCCGGGCGCAGGCTGAGGCTGACACCGCCGGCCAGCGCGAGGTCGCTCTCGCGCATCCGCAGGCTCTGGCACGCCAGGTGGATCGACACCAGCGACGACGAGCACGCGGTGTCGACGGCGACCGCGGGACCCTTGAGACCCAGCAGGTAGGCGATCCGGCCGACGGTGACGCTGTGGGCGTTACCGGTCGCCGAATACGCGTCGATCGTGTCCGGGTTGCCGGCCGATGCGCTCTGGTACTCGTTGTAGTACACACCCAGCATCACCGCACCGCGGATCTCGCCGACGGTGTCGGGCGCCAGCCCCGCGTTCTCCAGGGCCTCGTAGGCGACCTCGAGCACGACGCGCTGCTGCGGATCCATCGCCGCCGCCTCGCGCGGAGTGATGCCGAAGAACTCGGCGTCGAAGCCCTGCATGTCGTCAATGTAGGCGCCCCACTTCGAGGGCATCCGGCCCGGCGCCATCGGGTCCGGGTCGTAGTAGGCGTCGCCGTCCCACCGGTCGGCGGGGACCTCGGTCACCGCGTTGGTGCCGGATTCCAGCATGGTCCAGTAGCTGTCGGGCCCGGTCACCCCGCCGGGGAAACGGCAGCCGATCCCGACGACCGCGATCGGCTCCGCGCCGGCGACCCGAGAGGCTTTCTCGAACTGCTCGGAGAGCTTGTCGCGCTGCTCGGCCGACATCGCCGAGATCCTGTCGAAGGTCGTTTTCATCTACAGTGAGCCCTCACTGCCGGCATTGGCCGACTCCACGGAAGAGGATTCGATGCTGTCGAACAGCTCGTCGAGCAGCCCGAACGAGTCGGATTCGTCGTCCTCGGGCACCTCGGGTTCGGCCTCCTCGACGGCCTGCTGCTGAGGTGCCAGCAGGTCGGCGACGAAGTCCGACATCTGCGAGATCGACGGATGGTTCCACAGCATCGTGGCGGAGAGGTCGATACGGACCAGCGCCTTGGCGTCCCGCAGCAGGTTCATCGCCATCATCGAGTCGAGACCCAGCTCGGGGAACGGGATGTCGAAATCGACGGCGTCGTCCGGCATCCCGAGTTCACGGGCCAGAATGCTACGCAGCCGCGTCCGCAGCTCCGCGACCGTCTGCTGACGGTTCATCGTCGACCAGTCGATGAATTCGGCTGTCTGCGAAGCGCTCTCGCCGGTGACCGGGGCGGGTGCGGACTCCACCGGCGCATAGGTCAGGCCGCGCATGTCGACCCACGTCGCACCTTCGGGACCGCTGATCAGGACGTCGACGACCAGGGCGTCGCCCGAGCCGTCCCGCCGGTACACCTCGACGACGCCCCGGGTGCCCGCCGATGCGTCCACCACCAGGCTCTCGGCGCCGGCGGGAAGCAGCAGCTGCGCGTTGTCGGCGTCGGCGAGGCGCGCCACGTGCACCGCGGCATCCACCAGGGCAGCGGCCGCGGAATCCGAGGACTCCGGCAGCTCGACGTCCGCGCGGGCACCCGCAGCGGTGGCCATGCAGTCGCTCACCGTCCAGTGGAACGGCTGGCCCTCCACGCCCCACGCGCTCTGCATCTCGGCGATCGACGCCCGGTCGAACGCCTTGCCGCGGGGGGTCTGATCCCCCGACGGGGCGGATGCCGCCGGTGCGTCGGCGAGCGTGGCACTGGCATGGCGCGTCCAGCGCTGCTCGGGTGAATCGGGGCCGGTGCTCGACCACACGGTCAGCGCCGTGCCGTCGGCGACCACATGGATCGCCTTGGGCTGATCGGCCACGATCGGATACTCGAACCGGACGTCGGTCACCGCGCCGCCGAGGCGGTCTGCGGCCGTGGCCAGGGTCTGCAGAAGCACCGACACGGGCACGACCTCGACGCCGCGCACCCGGTGCGCGACCGGGTAGGACCGCTCGCCGGGCAGGACGCGGGCCCGCCACAGGTGGTCGTGGGCCGTGCCGTCGACCGCATCCCCGAGGACCGTGCCCCAGGCCGGGGCCGGAAGGCGGTCGAGATCGGCGCCGTCGCCCGGAGCGTTCACCAGGTGGTCGAGGACCTTGACCGCGGCCCGCATCCGGTAGGCATCGGCCAGGCGGGCCCAGTCGGCACCGGCCACCACGGTCTGCACCGCGGCCTCGGGGCTCAGCAGCGCGGGCAGCATCCGGATCGCGATGTCGTTGGGCATCGGGTCCAGGCCGGCCGCCTTCATCTGCGGCTGCGCATCCGCCCAGGACTTCCACAGGCCCCAGTCGATGACCGTGGCCGGGAGGCCGAGTGCGCGCCGGGCGTAGGCGAACGCGTCGGCGAAAGCATTGGCCGCCGTGTAGTGGGCGACGGCCCGCGAACCCAGCAGGCCGGTGATCGAGGAGAACAGCACGAACCGGCGCAGCGGGGTGCGCAACGACAGCTTGTGCAGCACCGCCGCGGTGTCGACCTTCGACCGGAACATCGGGTTCAGGTCGTCCTCGGTCATCTCCGACAGCAGGGCCTCGCCGCCGGCCAGGGACGCCACGTAGACGCCCTCCAGCGGGGGCAGATCTGCGCCGAACCGCGCGAACACCTCCCGCATCGAGGATTCGTCGGCCGCGTCGGCGGCCACCTCGACCAGCGTGGTGCCCCCCGGGGCCAGCTCGGACGCGAGCTCGGTGAGCTGTCCCCCGCCGCGGCGCGACACCGCGACGATCGTCGACGCGCCCATCTCGGCGAGCTGGCGGATCAGGTACGGGCCGACGTTTCCGGTCGCGCCGATGACGAGGTGACTGGTGCCGTTCTCCAGCCGCGTCAACGGCACCGATGGCAGCGGGCGCGGCTCCAGGCGCGGCACCCGGCGCTCGGCGCCGCGGTAGACCGCCTGGTCGTCCCGGTCGGTGGCGTCGACCGCGGCGGCCTCGGAGCGCAGGTACTGCGCGAGCAGCTCGTCGGGCAGCGCCTCGTCGACATCGACGATGCCGCCCCAGAACTCGGGGTGTTCGAGGGCGAGCGTGCGCCCCTGGCCCCACAGCACCGCGTGTGCGGGATTGGCGCGGTCGCCGTCGGCCACCGGCTGTGCGTTGCGGGTGACGACGAACAGCTTCGGCGCGTCGGCGGTGGCAGCCAGCGCGACCACGAGCCGGCGCAGCTGATGGAACACCGCGTAGCCGGGTTCGGCGTCGAAGCGCCGCGAGGTCACCGCCGGGGCGTACACCACGTGGTCGACACCGGGCAGGGCCGCGCGCAGCGCGTCGGCGTCGTCGAGAACCGACAGCGGCAGCGCCGTCGAACCGGGGCCGAGAAGCTCGGCCAGGTCCGCGCCCGCGTCGTCGGTCAGGACCAGCCAGGACACGTCGGGCCCGCCCTGCGGCAGATCGCGGACTGGCCAGCTCAGCTGGTGGAACCACTCGTGCTTCTCGCCCTCGGCCGCCCGCACCTCGGATCCCGCGTGCTGCAGGGATTCCTGGGTGGCCGACGACGCGGTGTGGATCCAGTGGTGTGCGTGGTGCCACGGGGTGGGCGGCAGCTGGACGCGGTGCCCGCCACGCTGCGGCGTCTTCGGCGGACGCACCGTGTGCGCCGCGTTCAGGTTGGTGTGGAAGGTGACGGTGTCGTTGGCGTCGCGCTGCAGCGTGCCGATGCTGCGGTGCGGGCCGGTGAGCGTGTCCTTGATCGCATAACCCAGCAGCGGGTGCGGACTGACCTCGACGAAGATCGACTTGTCGGTTCCGGCGGTGGCGACCGCGCGGGCGAAGCGCACCGGGTTGCGCAGGTTGGCGACCCAGTGGTCGGCATCGAACACGCAGGTGCCGTCGGTGGGCCGCTCGTCGGTCGTCACGATGACCGGGATGCTCGGCGTGCGCGGCTGCAGGTCGGCCAGTTCGGCGCGCAGGTCGTCGAGGATGGGGTCGATGATCGGGTGGTGCGAGGCTACGTCGACGTCGACGCGGCGGGCCAGCCGGTCCTGCTTGTCGACCACGGCGATCGCGGCGTCCACCTGATCCGGCGGGCCGGCGATCACGGTCTGGTGCGGTGACGCGTAGACCGCGACGGTCAGGCCCGGGTAGCCGGCGATCAGCTTCTCGGCGGCCTCGGCGTCGAGCTCCAGCAGGGCCATCGCGCCCTGCCCGGACAGCCGTTTCATCAGCCGCGAGCGGGTGGCGATGACCTTCAGACCGTCGGCGGGGCTCAGCGCGCCCGACACCACCGCGGCCGTGACCTCGCCCATCGAGTGGCCGATCACCGCGTCGGGCTTGATGCCGTAGGACCGCCACAGCGCGGTCAGCGCGAGCTGCACACCCACCAGCACCGGCTGGATGCGGTCGATCCCGACGACGGTCTCACCGGAGGTCAGCACGTCGCGCAGGGAGAACCCGGCCTGGGCGACGAAGTCGGGTTCGAGTTCGTCGACGGCGGCGGCGAACGCCGGCTCCTCGGTCAGCAGCCGCTTGCCCATGCCCGCCCACTGCGAACCCTGGCCGGAGTACAGGAACACCGTGCCTGTGCCGAGGGCGGGATCGTTCGGTCCCACCACGCCGGGGGCCGGGTACTCCCCCGCAAGTGCGCGCAGACCGGCGATCGCCTGGTCGCGATCGGCGGCGGCCACGGTGGCGAAGCGGGTGTGCTGAGCGCGACGGTGGTTCAGGGTCTCCGCGACGTCGGCCAGGCTCACGCCCGCCGCGCCGGGGGTCTGCAGCCAGTCGGCCAGCCTGCCGGCCAGCGAGGCGATCCGCGCCGGCGTCTTGCCGCTGACGACGAGGGTGGAGACCGGCGGGTCCTGGTGTGCGCCAGGGCTTTCGGTGTCAGGAGCCTGTTCGATGACGATGTGGGCGTTGGTTCCGCTGACGCCGAACGACGACACCGCGGCGCGGCGCGGACGGGTCTCCGCGCCGGCGGGCCAGTCCAGGTGTTCGGAGGCGATGCGGAACTTCGACGCCGCCTCGCCGGCCTGCGGGGTCAGCTTCTTGAAGTGCAGCTGCTTGGGGATCGACCCGTGGTGCACGCTGAGCACGGTCTTGATGAACCCGGTGACGCCTGCGCCGGATTCGAGGTGGCCCATGTTGGTCTTCACCGAGCCCAGGACGAGCGGATCGGACTCCTTGCGGTCGCCGTAGACGGCCGCGAGCGCGTCGAGTTCGATCGGGTCGCCGAGCGAGGTGCCGGTGCCGTGCGCCTCGATGTAGTCGATGTCCGACGGCGCGAGCCGCGAGGTCTCCAGCGCCTTGCGCATCAGCTCCTGCTGCGCCGGGCCGTTGGGCACCGTCTGCCCGCTGCTGGCGCCGTCCTGGTTCACCGCGGAGCCCCGCACGACCGCCAGCACGCGGTCGCCGTCGCGCTGGGCGTCGCTGAGGCGTTTGAGGACCACCACGCCGGCGCCCTCACTGCGGACGTAGCCGTTGGCGTCGGCGTCGAAGGTCTTGCACAGGCCGTCCGGGGCCAGCATGCCCCAGCGCGAGCAGGCGATGTTGTTCTCCGGCGACAGGATCAGGTTCACCCCGGCGGCCAGCGCGTGGTCGCTCTCGCCGCGGCGCAGGCTCTGGCAGGCGAGGTGGATCGACACCAGCGACGACGAGCACGCGGTGTCGCTGACGACCGCGGGGCCGCGCACACCCAGGAAATAGGACAGCCGGCCGGCGGCGAAGTTCGGCGCGTTGCCGAACGGGATGTAGGGGTCGATGTCCTCGGGGCGCAGCTTGCCGACCACCGAGTGGTAGTAGTCGTTGGTCGTCATGCCGATGAAGACGCCGGTGGCCGAGCCGCGCAGCGTGCGCGGGTTGATGCCGGCGTGCTCCAGGGCCTCCCACGCCACCTCGAGCAGCAGGCGCTGCTGCGGGTCCATGGCCGCGGCTTCCCGCGGGGCGATCGAGAAGAACTCGGCGTCGAACTCGTCGGGCTGCCAGGACGTCAGGAAGCCGCCCTCGCGGTTGCAGATCGTGCCGGGCACGGTGTGGTCGGGTGAGTAGAACTCGTCGGCGTCCCACCGGTCGGCGGGCACGCGGATGACCCCGTTCTCCCCGTTGGAGAGGAACTCCCAGAACCGGTCGGCGTCGCCGACTCCACCGGGCAGCCGGCAGCCGATGCCGACCACGGCGATCGGCTCGGTCTCGGCCTTCTCGGCCACCGCCAGCCGGGCGGTCAGGTCGTCGATCTTGCGCAGCGCCTCGGTGATGATCGCCCTGCGATCGGGTGTGGCGGGTGACGCGGAGGACGCTTGGGTCATCTCTTCTAACTCAATCTTTCCGACAGTCTCGCCAGCAGCTCTTCCTCGGCCAGGTCGTCATACGCATCTGCGTCGACGCCGTCAGCCCCGTCGCTGACAGCGTCGCCCCCACCCTCGGTACCGGCGATCTCGATTATCTCAGGAAGAACCGACGCCAAATAATCGGCGAGCGCCTCCACCGTCGGGTAGTCGAACACCACCGACGCGGGAAGCGCCTCCCCCAGGCTTTCGCTCAGGGAGCGCTGCAACGTTACGCTCATCAGCGAATCCATTCCGAATTGGAAGAATCCGACGGTCGGGTCCAGCGTGTGCGCCGAAGCCAACCCCATTGCGGCCGCGACCTGGGCAATCACGAAGTCTGTGAGCAGTTCGGTGCGCCGCTCGGGCTCGCAGTCTTTCAGCTCCTGGCGAAACTTCGTGTCACCGGTCAACGCGGGCGCCGACGCCGCTTCTCCGACGAGCAGGTCGTCGAGGATGTGCAGCTGCGCGCGTGTGTGGTACGCCGCGGCCAACCGTGGCCAGTCCGCCGCGACGACGGTGGCCCGCGCCGGTGCCTGCGGCCCGATGAACGACCGCAGCGCGGTGATCGCCACCGCGTCCTCCATCGGCTCCAAACCCGACTCCAGCGTCGCCTGACGCTCGAACCCGGTCTGCACGTCGGCCAGCGACTTCCACAGGCCCCAGTCGATGGCGCACGCCGGCAGCCCGGCCGCCCGCCGAGCGAACGCGAAGGTATCCAGGAACGTCGTGGTCGCCGCATAGTGGGCCAGCCAGCGCGAACCGAGCACGCCGGAGATCGACGAGAACAGCACGAACTGGTCGAGCTCGTGAGCGAGGGACAGCCTGTGCAGCACGGCGGCGGCGTCCATCTTCGGCCGGAACATCGCGACCACGTCGTCGTGGGTCATCTCCGTCAGCGTGACGGGGCCGCCGCTCATCGCCGCCAGGTACACGCCCTTGAGCGGTGGCAGATCCTTGCCGAAGCGGTCGAACACCGCGCGCATCGAGGTTTCGTCGCCCGCGTCGGCGGCCGCGGTCACGACCGTGGTGCCCGAGGCGGCCAGGCGGGAGGTGAGCTCGTCGAGGCGGGATCCCGGGTTGCGCGAGACTGCGACGACGGTTTTGGCGCCCATCGCGGCCAACTGGTCGATCAGGCCCGGGCCGATGTTGCCGGTCGCGCCGATGACCAGGTGGGCGCCGTCGGCGTCGAGGGTCTCCGGGCCGCTCGGAGCCGCGGGCAACGCGTGCACGAGCCGGGCCACGTGGCGGGTTCCCGCGCGGTAGACGATCTGGTCCTCGCCGTCGTCGCCGTGCGCCTCGGCCAGCACCCAGCGGGCCGCGACGGACGCCGGCACTGAAGCGTCGGCGTCGATCACCGCACCCCAGATCTCGGGGTGCTCGAGCGCCAGCGTGCGACCCAGGCCCCACAGGACGGCCTGCGCCGAGTCGGCCCGGTCCCCCACGCTCACGGGCTGCGCGTTGCGGGTCAACAGGTAGAGCTTCGGCGGCGCATCCGCACCCGCCGCGGCGGTGGCCAGGGCGCGGCCCGTCTCGAAGAGCTCGTAGCCCAGCTCGTCACTCGTCGACGGCGCGTACAGCACATGGGTCGCGCCGGCGAGGTCCGCGGGTCCGCCGGTAGCGACGTCGCGGCCGAGGACTCCGCGCAGGGCCTCGGCGAGCTCGTCGTCGCCGACGACCAGCCAGGTCTCGGATCCAGAGGGCGAATCATCCTGCACCGCAAGGGGTTTGACGGGCCAGGTCAGCTCGCAGAACCACTCCGCGGGTACCTGGCTGCCCGGGGGCAGCGCGCCCGGGCGGGCGGCGCCGGCGCGGCGCAACGGCCGGACATCCACCCAGTGGCGTGTGTGGTGCCACGGCGTCGTCGGCAGCACGAGGTGCGGTTCGGCACCGTGGGGTGTCTGCGGCGGCCGCGACGTATGGGTCGCGTTGACGTGAGCCCGGAAGACGACGGTGTCGTCGGCGTCGCGGGCCAGCGTGCCGAGCGTGCGGTACTCGGAGGCATCGGACCCGAGGCCCAGCGTGTCGTTGATCGACTGCCCCAGCGTCGAGTGCGGGCTGATCTCGATGAACGTGCCGTGGTCGGCGGCGGCGGCCGCGATCGCCTGGCTGAACCTGACGGGTTGGCGCACGTTGGCCACCCAGTACTCGGCGTCGAGCACCGGCGAGGTGGACGGTTCCGTGACCGTCGACAGGAACGGCAGCGTCGGGATGTTCGGCTCGATGTCGGCCAGCGCGCTGCGGATGTCGTCGAGGACGGGGTCCATCAGCGCGGTGTGGGACGCGACGACCATGTTGACCCGGCGGGCGAACGTGTTCAGCCCGGTGACCGTGGCGATGACGGCATCCACCTCGTCGGGCAACCCGGCCACCACCGTCTGCTGCGGCGACAGGTAGCCCGCGATCTCGACGCTCGGGTGGCCCGCGATCAGGGCCTCGCATTCGTCGGCCTCGACGTTGAGCAGCGCGACCGCACCCTGACCGGCGAGGCGCGACATGATCGACGACCGCTGGGCGATCACCTTCAGCCCGTCGGCGACGCTCAAGGCCCCGGCGACCACCGCGGCGGTGACCTCACCCATCGAATGGCCGATCACGGCATCCGGGTGCACGCCGTAGGAGCGCCACAGGTCGGTCAGCGCCAGCTGCAGGCCCATCAGGACCGGCTGTACCTGCGCGTCACCGCTGATCTCCCGCCCCTCGGCGAGGATGTCGCGCAGCGAGAACCCGACCTGCTCGACGAAGACGGGCTCGATCGCGTCGACCGCGCGCGCGAAGTCGGGTTCGTCGGCCAGCAACTGCCGGGCCATCCCCGGCCACTGCGAACCCTGCCCGGAGTAGACGAAGACCGTGCCGGGCTTCGGCGCGGACACGGCGGCCGGCACGACGCCGGGTGCGGACTGTCCGGATGCCAGTGCGGCCAGTCCCGCGACGGCCTGGGCGGTGTCGCGCGCGACGACGGTCGCGAAGCGGCCGTGCTGCGAGCGGTGGTGGTTCAGGCTGTGTGCGACGTCGGCCAGCGCGGCCTGGGAGCCCTCGGGCCCGGCGAGCCACTCGGTCAGGACGGCGGCCTGCGACGCGATGCGCTCCGGGGTCTTGCCCGACACCACCAGCGTCGTCACCGCGGACGGCGGCTCGTCGGCGGAGGTGTCGTCGCGGGAGGGCGCGGCGACGGGCGCCTGCTCGACGACCACGTGCGCGTTGGTGCCACCGAAACCGAACGACGAGATACCCGCGCGGCGAGGCCGTCCCGCAGGCGCCCAGTCGGTGTGCTCGGCGACGACCTTGAGTCGCAGCTTGTCGAACGGGATGTGCGGGTTGGGGCTCTGATAGCCGAGGTTGCCCGGAATCTCGTTGTGCTGCAACGCCAGCACGGCCTTGGCGAAACCGGCGATGCCCGCGGCGGCCTCCAGGTGGCCGAGGTTGGACTTGACCGCGCCGACGAGCAGGGGCGCGTCGGCCGGGCGGCCCTTACCGAGCACGGTGCCCAGCGCCCGTGCCTCGATCGGATCGCCGAGCAGGGTGCCGGTGCCGTGGGCCTCGACGTAGTCGACCTCGCGGGGGTTCACCCCGGCGGCGGCATACGCGGCCCGCAGCACAGCCATCTGCGCCGAGGGGTTCGGCGCCATCAGGCCGTTGGACCGGCCGTCCTGGTTCACCGCGGAGCCGCGGACCACGGCGAGCACGCGGTCTCCGTCGCGCTGGGCGTCCGAGAGTCGTTTCAGCACGGCCACGCCGCAGCCCTCACCGCGCACGAAACCGTCGGCGGCGGCGTCGAAGGCGTGGCACTGCCCCGTCGGCGACATGGCCTCGGCCTGGTCGAGGCTTCGCGTCCCGGCGGGCGACAGCAGCAGGTTGACCCCCGCGGCCAGCGCCAGGTCGGAGTCGCCGGTGCGCAGGCTCTGCACCGCGAGATGGATGGCGACCAGGGACGACGAGCACGCGGTGTCGATGGTGACCGACGGGCCACGCAGGTCGAAGTAGTACGAGACGCGGTTGGCGATGATGCTGATCGAACCGCCGGTGCCGTACCACGCGTCGACGCCGCTCAGATCCGTCGAGCCGAGCTGGGCGTAGTCACCGGCGCTCGCCCCGGCGAACACGCCGGTACGGGTCTCGGCGAGGGAATCGGCCGCGATCCCGGCGTTCTCCAAAGCCTCGTGGGTGACCTCGAGCAGCAGCCGCTGCTGCGGGTCCATCCGGGCCGCTTCGCGCGGGATGATCTCGAAGAACTCGGCGTCGAACGCATCGAGGTCGCGCAGGAACGACCCCCACTTGGTGGTGTTCGCCAGCGCCGCGGCGCCCTCGGGCGTGCCGTCGTCGAACCACGACCAGCGGTCGCCGGGCACCTCGCGGACCGAGGACCGGCCCTCGGTGAGGAACTGCCAGTAGGCGTCGGGTCCCTCGATGTTGCCGTCGAGGTCCGGCCCGCCCGGGAAGCGGCAACCCAGGCCGATCACCGCGATCGGCTCGTCCAGGGTGGGGAGCCGATCCTGATCGGGCCCCGGGTCGACGGGCTCGACATCACCGCCGGTGAGGAACTTCGCGAGCGAGTCGACCGTCGGGTACTGCCAGAAGTCCACCGGCGACACCGTGCGCCCGAGGAACTCCGAGAGCACCCCGGTCAGCACGACCGCATCGCGCGAACCGACGCCGAGGTCGTGCATCGACGCGCCGCGCTCGATGTGCTCCGGACTGCAACCGTTGTTCGCGACCAGGTAATCGACCAACCAGCGACGAACAGCAGCCTCGTCGAAAGCTGAGGTCATGTAGTGGCGTCCAGACGGCTGAACTTGCCGGTGCGATACAACTCCACGCTCGACGCGCGGCGCACCTTGCCACTGGTGGTCAGCGGCAGCGAGCCGGGGGGCACCAGGGCGAAGTCGGACAGCCGCACGCTGTGGGTCATCGAGATGGCCGAGGTGACCTGCTGCTTGATGGTGTCCACCACCGAGGGGTCCACCTGCTTCTTCAGCTCGGCGATCACCACGAGCCGCTCGGTCGCCTCGTCGGGCACCGACACCGCGGCGACGCGGCCGCCGGTGAACTCGGCGACCGTGGCCTCGATGTCGTCGGGGTAGTGGTTGCGGCCGTCGACGATCAGCAGGTCCTTGATGCGGCCGATGATGTAGAGCTCGTCGTCGAACATCACGCCGAGGTCGCCCGTGCGCAGCCACGGCCCCTTGGGCGTGCCCGCGGCCGGTTCGCTCAGCTGCGCGGCGAACAGCTCCGAGAGCTTCGGGTTGTGCCAGTAGCCGCCGGCGACGTGTTCGCCGTGCAGCCAGACCTCGCCGATCTTGCCCGCGGGGTTCTCGACGAGGGTGTCGGGGTCGACGACGCGCGCGGTGGTCGACCGCGGAGCGCCGCAACCGATCAGCTCCGCGCCGTCCTCCCCGTCGCAGCGCTCGGCGTGGCCGGCGGCGAGCTTCTCGAAGTCGAACCGCACGGCCGTCGGCGGGCGCCCGCCCGCCGAGGCGGCCACGTACACGGTGGCCTCGGCCAGGCCGTAGGACGGCCGCATCGCGGAGTCGGGCAGACCGAACGCGGCGAAGCGCTCGTTGAATCGGCGCACCGTCGCGCCGTGCACGCGCTCGGCCCCGTTGATCATCACGACGACGCTGCTGAGGTCCTTGCCCGCCATGTCCTCGTCGCTGGTGCGCTTGACGGCCAGCTCGAACGCGAAATTGGGGGCGGCGGTGAACGCGCTCGGGTTCGAGCCGAGCAGCTGCATCCAGCGCGACGGCTTCATCATGAACGCGACCGGGCTCATCAGCACCGCGGGACGGCCGAGCATCATCGGGATGAACACCCCGACGATCAGGCCCATGTCGTGGTAGAAGGGCAGCCACGACACGATCGTGGTGTCGGCGGGCGGGCCGTCGGGGTAGGTCTCGTAATAGTCGGTGAGCAGCTGCTCGAGGTTGACCACCACGTTCTTGTGGCTGACCACCACACCGGCGGGGTTGCGGGTCGAGCCCGACGTGTACTGCAGATAGGCCGTCTTCGGCACGGACGCCTGTGGGGCGGCCTTGGCGGGCGAGTCGAAGTCCAACGTGTCGACCTCGAGGAACTTCGGCGGACGCTGCTTCGGATCGGCTTGCCCGTACCTGCGGATCTCGTCGACCACCGCCGAGGTGGTGAGCACCACGACCGGGGTGGAGTCGGCCATCGCGCCGGTGACGCGTTCGTCGTGATGGCGCGTCTGCGGCATCGACAGCGGCACCGCGATGAAACCGGCCTGGATCGCGCCCAGGAACCCGACGATGTACTCCAGGCTCTGTGGGGCCAGGATCACCGCACGGTCGCCGGGCGAGCCGATCTTCGCGAGCTTCTCGGCGACGACGAGCACCCGCTCGTGCACCTCGGACCACGTGAGGCTGTCGGTGACGCCGGCCGGGTCCGCCTCGTAGTCGACGAAGGTGTACGCGGTGTCGTCCGGCTGCTTCTGCGCGCGATCGGCGAGTACGGCCGGGATGGTGGTTTCCGACAGTGCTGTCACAGAACCGGCCATCACAGAATCACTCCCAACATCCAACCCAACCTTCACACTCGACGTCACTCAACCCTGTCGGACCCCTTCCGACATGGTCTCCCCTTGCGGGCCGATTTGGAAAATCAGTTCTCAACGCTGTCGAACAGCGAGTCCAGCAGGCTGTCGCCCGAGTCGTCCGCGCCCTCGTCGTCGGCCGCCGAGGTCTGCTGGGGAGCCACCTTCTCGGCCAGGTGTGCAGCCAGCGCGCCGATGGTCGGGTAGTTCCACAGCATCGTGGCCGACAGCTCGATACCGGCGAGCTTCTCCACCTCGCGCCTGATCGACATCGCCATGACCGAGTTGAGTCCCATCTCGGCCAGCGGACGGTCCGAGTCGACCTCGTCCTCGGAGATCCGCAGCTCGGTCGCCAGGATGGCCCGCAGCCCTGCCTCGAGCTCGGCCAGCACCTCTCCGGGCGCCATCTCCGACCACGCACGTTCCGGTCCGCGGGCCGGCTCCGACTCGTCGGAGTCGGCGTCGTCGGCCAGGGTCGGCGCCATCACCACGTGGGCGACGTCGAACGTGCTGGCGTACTCCCATGCGGCGAACGCCTCGGCCGGGTTGACCGGTCGCGACCCCTGCCGGGCGAGCTCGTCGATGACGACCTGCGCGTCAGAGCCGAAGCCGAGCCCGTGCCAGGCCACCCAGTCCAGGCTGGCGGTCACGCCACCCTGGCGGTGGCGGGCGCGCGCGAGCCCGTCGAGGTAGGCGTTGCCCGCGGCGTAGGCGCCCTGCCCCGGCACACCGAACACGGTGCCCGCCGATGCGGTCAGGTACAGGAAGTCGACCTGCTCGACCGGGAACACCTCGTGCAGTGCCCGGGCGCCCGCGACCTTCGGCCACAGGGTGCGGCGCAGCCGTTCGTCGTCGATGTCGGTGAGCAGCTGGCTGTCGGTCAGACCGGCACCGTGCACGACGCCGCGGATGGGCGGAGCGCCCTGGTCGTCGCGGCGGTCGATGAACTCCGTCAGCGCATCGTGGGAGCCGATGTCGAGCGAGGCCACCTCGACGGCGACACCACGGACCTCCAGCGCGCGTACCGCCGCGATCCGCTGCCGGGTGTCGGCGTCGAGATCCTCGTCGTCCCACCGGCGGCGCGGCGGCAGTGCCGTCCGGCCGGCCAGGATGACGCGGCGGGCGCCACGGTCGGCCAGCCATCCGGCGGTCAGCAGGCCCAGTGCACCCAGACCGCCCGTGATCAGGTATGCGGCGTCCGGGCGGCACCGCAGCGCCTCCCGGACCGGCTCGGCGGCGATGGGCGCCAGCGCCGGTGCGAAGAACTCACCGTCGCGCAGGGACAGGAGGGATTTCGCGGGGGTGGGCAGCACGCCCGCCAGCGATGCGGCGGCGGCGCCGAGGTCGGCCGCGGCCGGGAGGTCGACGAGGCCGCCCCACAGCTGGGGCTGTTCGGCGCCGACGACACCGGCGATGCCCCACAGGCAGCTCTGGCGCAGCGAGTCCTCCGACTCGGCGTCGCGGACTCCCTCGGTGACGATCCAGAGGCGAGGGTCCTCGCGATCGGTGCGGGCGGCGAGCCGGCCGACCAGCGCGGCCACCTCACCCGACAGCCGAGCCGCGACGGCCAGGTCGTCGTCGGAGCCCCGGCCGGAGTCCCCGTCGGAGGCGCCGGTGTCGGGCACGTACAGGACGCACTGCGCGGTCGCCTCGTCGGTCAGGCGGTAGCCCGCCGCGACGAGTCCGTCACGCAGCGCCACGGCGGTGGCACCGCTTCCGGCGACGGCCAGCGTCGCGCCGGTGGTGGTCGCCGCGGGGGCGTCCCAGGGCTGCCAGGTGAGCGCGTGGGCGACGGTGCGCGGGTCGGCAGGCGCCGACACGGGATCCGACCCGGACGGGCCCGCCTGCACGTCGACGTAGCGCAGGCCGCGGATGTCGACGCGGGTGCTGCCGTCGGGGACGGTGACCGTGACGTCGAGGACGAGGTCGTCTCCCGCGGTCTGCCTGCGGTGCACCGCGACCGTGCCGGATCGGTCCGCCAGATCACCTGTCGCAGAGAGGCTTTCGACGCCCGCCGGTACGAGCAGACGGGTGTCGGTGATGTCGGCCAGACGCGCGACCTGCACGGCCGCGTCGAGCAGCGCGACCGCGGAGGCGTCCTGCCACTGCACCTCGGCGAGCACGCCGTCGGTCGTGGCGCGGCACGAGTCGATCGTCCACGGGAACGGCTGTCCCTCGATGCCCCACTTGGCCTGCAGCTCTTCGACGGTCGACCGGTCGTAGTCCGTCGCGCCGGTCACGTCGACCCGGGGAGTGTCCGCGACGGCCTGCCCGGTGGAGATCCGGGCGGTGGCGTGGCGCACCCAGCGGTTCGCCGCGGCGTCGGCGCTCGGCGCCGAGGCCATGGTGACGGTGTCGCCGTTGGCGACGACCTGGATCACCTGCGCCTGGCCCACGACGACGGGCCGCTCGAAGCTGATGTCGGACAGCGCCGAGGCGCCCGACTCGGCAGCGGCCAGCGTCAGGGTCCGCAGCAGCACCGACATGGGCACGACCTCGACGCCCTGGATCCGGTGGAACCCCGGGTAGGGCTTGGCCTCGCGCACCAGCCGGGCCTGCCACAGGTGGGTCGGAGGGCTCGTCGCCACCGACGTCAGATCTCCCAGCAGCGTGCCCAGTCGCGGGGCGGCCGGGCCGCGCCGATCGGTCTTCGCGGCCTCGACCCAGTGCCGGGTGTGGTGCCACGGCGTCAGCGGCAGTGACGGGTGCGGCTCGGGGGCGTGGTCGGTGACCGGCGGCTTGCTGGTGTACGTGCTGTTGAGATGCGTGTGGAAGGACAGCGTCTCGTCGGATGCCCCGTCGTTCTTGTCCTCGGTCTCGCGCAGCAGCGTCGGCACGCTGTGGTGATGGGCGGTGCCCAGGGTGTCGCTGATGCCGTAGGTCAGCAGCGGGTGCGGGCTGACCTCGATGAACGTGCCCATCTCGGCGCCGGCGGCCGACACGGCCTGCTCGAAGCGCACGGGGTTGCGCAGGTTGTCGACCCAGTAGTCGGCGTCGAGCGCCGGCTCCGGACCTTCGTGGTCGCGGGTCGTGATGATCATCGGGATGTTCGGCGACACCGGCCGCAGGCCCTGCAGCGCCTCCCGCAGCTCGGGCAGGATCGGATCGATCGTGGGATGGTGCGAGGCCACGTCCACCTCGACGCGCCGGGCGAGGCGGTCCTGTGCGGACACTGCGGCGATGACGGCGTCGACCTGATCCGGCGGGCCGGCGATGACGGTCTGCCGCGGCGATGCGTACACCGCGAGGGTGACGTCGGGATAGTCGGCGATCAGCGTTTCGGCCGACTCGGGGTCGAGTTCGATGAGTGCCATCGCACCTTGCCCGGACAGCCGCTTCATCAGCGACGACCGGGTGGCGATGACCTTCAGGCCGTCGGCGACCGACAGTGCGCCGGAGACCACCGAGGCGGCGACCTCACCCATGGAGTGGCCGATCACGGCGTCGGGGTGCACACCGTAGGAGCGCCACAGCTCGGTCAGCGCCAGCTGCATGCCGACCAGCACCGGCTGGATGCGGTCGATGCCGGTGACCGTCTCGCCGTTGGCGATGATCTGCTGCAGGGAGAAACCGACCTGCTCGACGAACACGGGTTCCAGCTCGGCGATCGCGGCGGCGAACGCGGGCTCCTCGGCCAGCAGCCGCCGGCCCATGCCGGTCCACTGCGAACCCTGCCCGGAGTAGACGAACACCGTGCCCGGACGGCACGAACCCTGGTGCGGCGTCACCACACCCGGGGCGGTGCGGCCCTCGGCGAGTGCGCGCAGCCCGGCGAGCGCCCCGGCGCGGTCGCGCGTGCACACCGTGGCGAACTTCGAGTGCTGGGCCCGGTGGTGGTTCAGCGAGTGGGCGATCTGGTCGAGCGGTACCTCGGCGCCCGCGCCGGTCATCCATTCCGCCAGGGCGCCGGCGGTCGTCGCGACACGCTGCGCGGACTTGCCGGAGACCACCAGCGTCGTCACGGCGGAGCCGGCGCTGGCGCCGTTGAGGTCCTGGCCCCTGCCGACACCGTCGGGTGCCTGTTCGAGCACGACGTGGGCGTTGGTGCCGCCGAAGCCGAACGACGACACACCGGCGGTCCGTGGATGTTTGGTCCGGACCCACTCGGTGGGCTCGTCGACGACCTTCAACCGCAGGTTGTCGAACGGGATGTGGGGGTTCGGCGACTGGTAGTCCAGGTTGGCCGGGATGCGCGCGTGCTGCAGCGCGAGCACGGCCTTGGCGAAGCCGGCGATGCCGGCCGCGGCCTCGGTGTGACCGAGGTTGGACTTGATCGCGCCGAGAAGCAGGGGCGAGTCGGCCGGACGGCCGCGGCCGAGCACCGTGCCGAGCGCGCGCGCCTCGATCGGGTCGCCGAGCAGGGTGCCGGTGCCGTGGGCCTCGATGTAGTCGACGTCGCGGGGTTCCACGCCCGCGGCCGCGTAGGCCGAGCGCAGCACGGCCATCTGGGCGGCCGGATTCGGCGCCATCAGGCCGTTGGACCGGCCGTCCTGGTTGACCGCCGAACCGCGCACGACCGCCAGCACACGATCGCCGTCGCGGATCGCATCGGAGAGACGCTTGAGGACCGCGACGCCGCAGCCCTCGCCGCGGACGAAGCCGTCGGCGCGCGAGTCGAAGGCGTGGCAGCGACCCGACTGCGACATGGCCTCGGCCTGATCGAAGCTGCGGGTCACCGCGGGTGAGAGGATCACGTTGACACCGCCGGCGAGCGCGACGTCGGAGTCACCGGTGCGCAGGCTCTGGCAGGCGAGGTGGATCGCGACCAGCGACGACGAACACGCGGTGTCGACCGTGACCGACGGGCCGCGCAGGTCGAAGTAGTACGACACCCGGTTGGCGATGATGCTCAGTGCGCCACCGGTTCCCGAGTACGCGTTGACCTCGGAGAGTTCCTTGGAGGCCATGACGCCGTACTCGCCGAGGCAGGCGCCGACGAACACACCGGTCTGGGTGTGGCGCAGAGAACTCGGTCGGATTCCCGCGTATTCGAGCGCCTCGTGGGTGACCTCCAGCAGCAACCGCTGCTGTGGGTCCATCTTGTCGGCCTCGCTGGGCGAGATCTCGAAGAAGTCGGCGTCGAACTGGTCGATGTCGGACAGGTACGAGCCCCAGCGGGTGGTGCCGGCGAGTGCGGCGGCGCCCTCGGGGGATCCGTCGTCGTACCAGGACCACCGCGTCGGCGGCACCTCGCTGACCGCAGAGCGACCGTCGGACAGGAAATCCCACAGCTCGTCGGGGCCGTGAATGTCTGCGCTGTCGCCCGGGAACCGGACACCCAGACCGACGACCGCGATCGCGTCCTCGGCGATCCGGTGTGTCGGGGTCACCTCGACGGCCGTGTCGACCTCACCGCCGGTCAGGAACTTGGCCAGCGCGTTGATCGTCGGGTACTGCCAGAACTCGACCGGAGACACAGTGCGGCCCAGCAACTCCGACAGCTCTCCGGTGAGCACGACGGCGTCGCTGGATCCGACGGCGAGATCGTTCAGTGGGGCATCGAGATCGATCTCATCAGGACTGCATCCGATGTTGGTGACCAGATAGTCGACCAACCAGTGCCGGATTGAGTCCTCGTCGAACTCAGAGGTCATGTGGTGACGTCCAGGCGGCTGAACTCGTCGAGGCGATAGCGGTCGACACAGGCCGAGCGCCGGATCTTTCCGCTGGTGGTGATCGGGATGGAGCCCGGTGCCACAAGAACCAGGTCAGAGACGCGCACGCTGTGGGACTTCTTGATCGCCGAGGCGACCTCGCGCTTGACGGCGCGCAGCTTGTCGAGCGCCTCCTCCTCGGAGGTGCCCTTCTTCTTCATCTCGACCACCGCGACCAGCTGCTCGCTGGTGTCGTCGAGCACCGAGATGGCCGCGACGCGACCGCCGGTGATCTCCTGGATCGTGGCCTCGATGTCGTCCGGGTAGTGGTTGCGACCGTCGACGATCAGCATGTCCTTGATGCGGCCGATGATGAACATCTCGCCCTCGCTCATCACGCCGAGGTCGCCGGTGCGCAGCCACGGGCCGACCGGGGTGCCGTCGGACGGGTTCACGATCTCGCCGCCGAAGGTGCGCTCGGTCTTCTGCGGGTCACGCCAGTAGCCCATCGCGACCTGCTCGCCGTGCACCCAGATCTCTCCGACCTTGCCGTCGGGGTTCTCGATGCAGCTCTCCGGATCGACGATGCGCACGGTCGACGAGCGCGGCGCGCCATAGCTGACCAGCTCGGTGCCGGCATCGGTACCGCAGCGTTCGGCGTGGCCGGCGGCGAGCTTCTCGTAGTCGAAGCGCACCGTGGCCGGGGTATGACCCATCGGGGCCGACACGACGTACAGGGTGGCCTCGGCGAGGCCGTAGGACGGCAGCACCGTGGTCTCGGGCATGCCGAACTTCACGAAGCGCTCGTTGAACCGGCGGATGGTCGCCACGTGGATGCGCTCGCTGCCGCTGATGATGCCGAGCAGGTCGCTGAGGTCCATGCCCTCGAGGTCGGCGTCGGTCGTCCGGCGCACCGACAGCTCGAAGGCGAAGTTCGGCGCTGCCGACCAGGCGCACGGGTTCAGCGCGAGCTGCTGGATCCAGCGGGCCGGCTTCTGCAGGAATGCCACGGGGCTCATCACGACCGCGGGCCGGCCGTGCAACGCGCCGCCCTCGTCCTCGTTCGGGGTCAGCAGCGAGGCGAACACCCCCTGGATGAGGCCCATGTCGTGGTAGAAGGGCAGCCACGACACCATCGTGATGTCGCGCGGGGGAACGCCGTTGCGGTGCTCCATGTAGTCGTCGAAGACCTGCTTGACGTTCGCGATCACGTTCGCGTGCGTCATGATCACGCCGGCCGGGGCGCGGGTCGAGCCGGAGGTGTACTGCAGGTAGGCCGTCTTCGGCAGCGGGCCGACATTGACCTCGGGCGTTTCCGGCGAGTCGAGGTCCAGTGCGTCGACCTCGATGACGGCAGGCGGGTTCCCGCCAGGCAGGCCGCCCACGTAGTTCAGGATCTCGCCGACGACGGCGGAGGTGGTCAGGACGGCCACCGGCTGGCAGTCGCGCAGCGCACCGCTGACGCGCTCGTCGAGCTGGCCCATGGCCGGGACCGGCAGCGGCACCGCAATCATGCCGGCGGCCATCGCACCGTAGAACGCGACGATGTACTCGAGGCCCTGCGGCGCGAGGATGGCGGCGCGATCGCCCTTGCTGCCGTGGCGCAGCAACTCGGCGGCGACGACCTGCACGCGATGGTGGACCTGGGACCACGTGAGGGACTCGGCGAAGCCCGAGGGGTCCACGTCGAAGTCGAGGAAGGTGTATGCGACATCATCGGGCTGGGTACGCGCGCGATCAGCGAGCAAGCCAGGAATGGTCGACTCAAGCAACGGCATGGCGACGTCGTCCTTTCACTTAATCCTGCGCCCCGGCTTCATTGCCGTGGAGTGGCAAACCAGATCGCAGCTCTAGGCCGCGCATTCCCCCGCTCGCCGGAAGGCTAGCACCGACCCGTCAATAATGTCGTCTAATCCGACGAAGGATTACATCACGAGTTGCTTGCCAGAGGGAAGCTGGCAGTTGAGGGCGAATTTCGCCGAAACTGTGCGCACGTGCGTGCCCAACTTGTTCCTTATCCGGACCACAGGGTTTTGCCAGTTAATGAAAGAGCCCACATAATCCATGGGTTTCGGGTTGCTCAGGGGTGCGACTGCCGGGTGAGCGAGTACGCGGTCGCGACCACCGAACACAGTGCTCCCCTCGTCTTGACGCGCTCGTAAGGGGTTTGCCCAGATCGCACGCGCGCGTCAATTAAATACCTGACTCACCGGTAAGTTGCAGGTCCGGCGGCGTCTTCCCCGGCCGCTGTACGGCAGCGGACGGAGCGCGAACCGTGTGCTCGGCGGGGATCTCAGCGACCGGCGAGTGTGGCGAAGACCACACGAAATCGGACTACCCGCGCAGGCGGGACCACACTTTCTCCTCGAGATCGGGAACGAGCTCCCCGAGGTGGTCATTGAGGTAGAAGTGGTGTCCCTTGAAATCACGCACGGTGAAACCCGCCGTGGTCCGCTGCGCCCACGGCAGCACGCGATCCTGCGTGGCGATCTCGTCGTCGTCCCCGTAGTACGCGTGGATGGGGCACGACAGGGTCACCTCGGGCGGGCAGCTGTAATTGGCGATCGCCTTGAGTCCGCGCAGGGTCGGCAGGATCGCGGCCGCGAACTCCGGGTTCTTCATGAACTCGGGATCCGCGCCGGTGATCGTGCTGACCGCCGCGAGCAGGCCCTCGTCGGTGTCCGGGATGTCGTCGTAACCCACCAGGCCGGGGGCCGCCACCGCCGAGACGAACAACGCGGCGATGGGCCGTCCGGCCGCCTCGAAGCGCCGTGCGACCTCGAACGCGAGCAGCCCGCCCATGCTGTGGCCGAAGAACACCACCGGCCCGCCGTGGTCCTTGTCCGGGGAGACCATCGTGCAGATCTCGTCGGCGACCGCAGGCAGGCTCGTGAACGATCCGAAATCCTGCTTGCCGCCCTGTCTCGGATACTGCACCGCGGTCCGCTTGATGTCGGTCGTGAACGTCTTGGCGAACGGCACGTAGTACTGCGGCGTCCCGCCGGCGTGCGGAAAGATGAACAGCTTGGGCTGAGCCTGGTTCTCCCCATCTGTCATGCGGTCACCCTATCGCTCAGGCGAAGGCTTCCACGGGCGGGCATGAGCAGACCAGGTTGCGGTCGCCGTACGCGCCGTCGATGCGCCGCACCGGCGGCCACACCTTGGGGCGGAAGCCCTTGCCCAGCGGATACGCCGCCTGCTCGCGGGTGTAAGGGTGGCTCCAGTCGTCGACCAGTAGCGACTCCGCGGTGTGCGGCGCACCGCGCAGCGGGTTGTCCTCGGCCGGCCACTCCCCCGAACCCACCTTGTCGATCTCGGCGCGGATCGCGATCATCGCGTCGCAGAACGCGTCGACCTCGGCCAGCGACTCGCTCTCGGTCGGTTCGACCATCAGCGTGCCCGCCACCGGGAAGCTCATCGTCGGGGCGTGGAAGCCGTAGTCCGCCAAGCGCTTCGCGACGTCGTCGACCGTCACGCCGGTGGCCTTGGTGATGCCGCGCAGGTCGAGGATGCACTCGTGGGCGACCATGCCGTTCTCACCGGTGTAGAGCACCGGGTAGTACTCGTCGAGACGGCGGGCGATGTAGTTCGCCGACGCGATCGCCACCAGAGAGGCCGACCGCAGGCCCCGCGCCCCCATCATCCGGATGTAGGCCCAGGTGATGGGCAGGATCGATGCCGACCCGTACGGCGCCGCCGACACGGTGTGGGTGTCGGACAGCTCCTCGGCGAGCGGGTGCCCCGGCAGGTACGGGGCGAGGTGCGACCGCACCGCGACCGGGCCCACACCCGGGCCGCCGCCGCCGTGCGGGATGCAGAACGTCTTGTGCAGGTTCAGGTGGCTGACGTCGCCGCCGAAGCGGCCGGGCCGGGCGAGGCCGACCAACGCGTTCAGGTTCGCCCCGTCGACGTAGACCTGCCCGCCGGCGTCGTGGACCGCCGCGCAGATGTCGGCCACGTCGTGTTCGTAGACCCCGTGGGTGGACGGGTAGGTGATCATCAGCGCCGACAGGCGGTCGGCGTGCTGGGCGACCTTGGCCCGCAGATCGTCGAGGTCGACGTCGCCGTTGGCGCGGCAGGCCACCACGACGACCTTCATCCCGACCATCGCCGCCGACGCGGCGTTGGTGCCGTGTGCGCTGGACGGGATCAGGCACACCGTGCGCTCCCGGTCGCCCCGGGCGTTGTGGTAGGCCTGGATCGCCAGCAGGCCGGCGTACTCGCCCTGCGAGCCGGCGTTGGGCTGCAGCGAGATCTCGTCGTAGCCGGTGATTCCGGTGAGCCACGACTGCAGGTCGGCGATGAGCCTGCGCAGCCCCGGGGTGTCCGACGCCGGCGCGAACGGGTGCTGGCGGCCGAACTCCGACCACGTGATCGGTTCCATCTCGGCCGCGGCGTTGAGCTTCATCGTGCACGACCCCAGCGGGATCATGCTGCGGTCCAGTGCGATGTCCTTGTCGGCCAGCGACCGCAGGTAGCGCATCATCGCGGTCTCGGTGCGGTACTTCGCGAACGCGGGATGGGTCAAGAACGGCGAGGTCCGGGTCGCGACAGGAGAATCGGCCGGGCCGACCGGAACCGGAGAGGCCGAGAACGCGGCGAGCACGTCGGCGATGTGGGCCTCGGTGGTCGCCTCGTCGCACGCCACGGACACGTGGTCGGCGTCGGACACCCACACGTTGATGCCACGCTCCTTGGCCGCGCCCCGCACCTCCTCGGCGCGCCCCGGCACCCGGGCCTGCACGGTGTCGAAGAACGATTCGTGGACGACCTCCACCCCGGCCGCGGAGAGGCCCGCCGCCAGCGACCTGGCGTGCCCGTGCACCCGGGCGGCGATGCCGGCCAGGCCGTCGGGTCCGTGGTAGCTCGCATACATCGCGGCCATGACCGCCAGCAGAACCTGCGCGGTGCAGATGTTGCTCGTGGCCTTGTCGCGGCGGATGTGCTGTTCGCGGGTCTGCAGCGCGAGCCGGTAGGCGGGCGACCCGTCGGCGTCGACCGACACCCCGACCAGGCGGCCCGGCAGCTGACGGGCCTGCTTGGAATGCACGGCGAGGTAGCCGGCGTGCGGACCGCCGAACCCCATGGGCACACCGAAGCGCTGCGTGCTGCCGAACGCGACGTCGGCGCCCATCTCTCCGGGCGGGGCGATCAGCGTCAGCGCCAGCAGATCGGCGCCGACCGCGACGAGCGCACCGCGGTCGTGCGCCTCGGCGATGAGGCCGCTCCAGTCGTGGACGCCTCCGCTCGCGCCGGGAAGCTGGACGATCACGCCGAAGAAGTCGCCGTCGGGTAGGCCCTGGCGCAGGTCCGCGGTCACGATCTCGATGCCCAGCGGCTCGGCGCGGGTGGCGAGGATGGCCGCGGTCTGGGCGTAGACGTCGGCGTCGACCGCGAGCCGGTTCGCCGGTCCGCGCACGGCGCGGTGCATCAGGGTCATCGCCTCGGCCGCAGCGGTGCCCTCGTCGAGCATGGAGGCGTTGGCGACCTCGAGCCCCGTCAGGTCGGTCACCATGGTCTGGAAATTTAGGAGGGCTTCGAGGCGGCCCTGGCTGATCTCGGGCTGGTACGGGGTGTACGCGGTGTACCAGGCCGGGTTCTCCAGGATGTTGCGCTTGAGCACGGGCGGGGTCAGCGTGTCGAAGTACCCCTGGCCGATCATCGACACGGCGACGGTGTTCGAGTCGGCCAGCGCGCGCAGTTCGGCGAGGGCCTCGTGTTCGGAGGCCGCCGGTGGCAGGTGTTCGAGTCCCGGAGCGATCCCGTCGGCGCCGAGCCGGTCGAGGATCACCGAGGGCACGGCCTTGTCGGCCAGTTCGTCCAGGGACTCGACGCCGATCGTGCGCAGCAGCGTCTCGACGGCCTCGGCGTCGGGGCCGATGTGCCGGTCGACGAAGGCCGGGACGGACGGAGAGTGGGGCTGATCAGACACGGGGCGGCTTCTCCAGGGGGACGCGGGCGAGCGGCTCCTCCCCCTCTGTCGTCGACCCGTGTCGGGCTGCCTGAGAGATTCGGCCTGCCGGCCTTTCCCCATGGGCGGGTGCGCGCACCGCTTTCCAGAGGCATCGGGGCCTGGTGCGGTCCTGGGTGCCTGAGAGGTTGACGGAGAGGTGTTGCTCCTTCGGCGTCCGTGGCTGGCGGCCACAGAACTCTCCCGCGCAAGGGCGATGCGCCAGCGATACTACCGTTCGGCCGGGTCGGGCGCCGCCGTCGGGCTGCCGACGGGCACGAAAAAAGGGCCGCCTCGGCGACCCCTTCCGTGGAGAGCTCTAGCCGATCTTGCGGTCCCGGGTCTTGCGGCGCGAGGCCAGCTCGTCTTCGGGAGCCGGGATCGACTCGCCGCCGTCGGCGCGTTCGCCGGGGAAGTCGGCGATCGCGCCGGTCAATTCCCGCATGGCGCCGGAGACCGCGATGCCGAAGACACCCTGGCCGCCCTGCAGCAGGTCGACGACCTCCTCGGCCGAGGTGCACTCGTAGACCGTGGTGCCGTCGGAGAACAGCGTGATGTTGGCCAGGTCCTGGACGCCGCGCTGGCGCAGGTGGTCGACGGCGACCCGGATGTTGTGCAGCGAGATGCCGGTGTCGAGCAGGCGCTTGACGATCTTGAGGACCAGGATGTCCTTGAACGAGTACAGCCGCTGGCTGCCCGACCCCGCCGCGCCCCGGATCGACGGGACGACGAGGGAGGTGCGCGCCCAGTAGTCGAGCTGGCGGTAGGTGATGCCGGCGATCTGGCAGGCACTGGGACCCCGGTAGCCCACGAGCTCGTCGGGCACGGAGTCGTCGGGGAACAGACCGGCCTGGACAGGCTCACTGGCCACCCGGGGAAGAGTGTCCGCCTGCGAGGAGCCGGTGCCTAGGTCCAATTGCTCCTGGCGTGGCGTGTCTCCCACTTGTCGAATCCTCTCGCCGATCGAACCCGCGTCCTTGACCTGCGTGGGCGCACATCCACCCTGCCCGAGCTTTGTTCGAGCATACGCTTGAGGGCGTACCGTGACTGCCCGTCGGGACCAAGTATGGCTGCCCGATTCGAGGTTTGAAAAAACCCGACCCGCGTGTCGAGCACGACGAGACGGATCCGTGACAATCCCGTCAGGTCGCCTTGAAGTCGTCGGGTGACACGCTGTCGAGGAACTCCTTGAACTTCTCGACCTCGTCCTCACGCACGGCGCCGCCGGTCGATTCCTCGTCGCCCTCGTCGGGGATCAGCAGGCCCGCTTCGGCCAGCACCGCTTCCTCGACGTAGATGGGCACCCCGACGCGCAGCGCGATCGCCACCGAGTCCGACGGCCGGGCCGACACCTTGATGTCGCGGTCGAAGACGAGGTCGGCGTAGAAGGTGCCCTCCTGCAGATCCACGATGCGGACCTCTTTGAGCGAATGTCCGAGTGCGGCAATGACATCACGGAACAGGTCGTGGGTCATCGGGCGCAGCGGCTCGACTCCCTGCTGCTCCAGTGCGATCGCCGCGGCCTCGGACTGCCCGATCCAAATCGGCAGGTACCTATCGCCATTCGACTCCCGCAGCAGCAGGACAGGCTGGTTCTGGGGCGGCTCAACTCGAATGCCGATCACACGAACCTCACCCATGTGTGCCTACCCTCCGCACGCCGACGATCCCGTCTTTGCGAGTCTAGTCCTCAGCGATCCAGAACGTCGCGCACGGCTGACTTGATCAGCGACGTGTGCAGCGTGATGGCCAGCGCCGCGACCTCGCGGGCCAGATCGTCGGCTCGGTCACGCGCACCGGCCTTTCCGCCCTTGCCCACCGGCCCGGCGATCTGTGCGATCAGGTCGGACTGGCGGTCGGCCGCGGAACGGAACGCGCGCAGATGCCGCGGCTCGACCCCGTAGTCGGCCAATGCCCGGGCGCACTGGGCGATCACGACGGAATGCTCGTCGAAGAACGCCGTGCCGGCCCCCTTGAAGATCGGGGTGATGACGCCCGCCTTCACCAGGGAGGTCAGCAGGTCGTCGTCGACCCCCGAGCGGTCGAGCAGGTCCTGACGGCTCAGCCGCACCTGTGTCGGGCCGGCGGGCGCAGCAGCGCCCTCCTCGCTCACCGACACCAGTCGCGGCGCCTGATAGGCCGGCACGTTCTGGGGCAACTCGCCGTCGGGTTGCGCGTCGAGCTGGGCCTTGATGACCTTCAGCGGCAGATACTGATCGCGCTGGGCGGTCAGGATGAAGCGCAGCCGCGCACAGTCGTAGGCCGTGAACCGCCGGTAGCCGGACGCGGTCCGTTCGGGCGTGACCAGTCCCTCGGCCTCCAGGAACCGGATCTTGGAGATCGTGACGTCGGGAAAATCGCCCCGCAACAGATCGAGGACAACCCCGATCGACATCCCGGCTACTGCGGGGGTGTCGGGTTGCGTCATCTGTGCATCCGGGCGGGCTCGAAGGGTCGGGGTACGGGCTAGCCGGTGGCGCCGTCGTCGCCCTTCGGCCCGGTCAGGAACACCAGGCGGAACTTGCCGATCTGGACCTCGTCACCGTTGGCCAGCACGGCCGAATCGACCGGCTCGCGGTTGACGTAGGTGCCGTTAAGGCTGCCGACGTCGACGACCTGGAACTCGCCGCTCTCGAGGCGGAATTCGGCATGCCTGCGGCTGACGGTGACGTCGTCGAGGAAGATGTCGCTGTCGGGATGGCGGCCTGCCGACGTGGTCGGCTGGTCCAGCAGGAACCGCGACCCGGCGTTGGGGCCGCGCTTGACCACCAGCAGCGCCGAGCCGACCGGAAGTCCTTCCACACCCGAGACCCCGCTGTCGCCGCCTGCGGCGGGCGGAGCGTCGAGCTCGTTGAGGAAGTCGGCGCGGAATACCGAAGTGGTTTCCACGGTGACTTCGTCAGAGTCGGCCCCAGAGTTGAAGTCCTTGTCCGTCACCCGCTGCTCCTCACTGGCTGCCATGGCGATAAGCGGTCGGACTCCAGCTGTCGCGCCGCTGGTGTCGACCGTACCGCGCATCCGACCGCGTTGTGTCCACCACTGCCGGATCCGCTCGGTGCGTCCCGGTCTGTCCGAACGACCCTAACAACACCTCAGTCCGCGACGTGGGCGCGGTAGCCCTCCGCGTCGAGCAGATCGGCCAGGCTCGCCTGCAGGGCGTCCGCGTCGGCCTGCAGTTCGACCAGCCAGCCCTCCCCGTACGGGTCGGAGTTGACGAGCTGGGGGTTGCTCTCCAATTCCCCGTTCACCGCAACGACTTTCGCGGTGACGGGGGCGTAGAGGTCGGACACGGACTTGGTCGACTCGACCTCACCGAAGGACTCCCCGGCGGCCACCTCGGAGTCGACGTCGGGGAGCTGGACGAACACGACGTCGCCCAGCGCTGCCTGCGCATAGTCGGTGATGCCCACCCGCACCGTGTTGTCGCCGGTCCGCTGCACCCACTCGTGTTCGGCGGTGAAGGACAGGTCGGCGGGGATCTCGCTCACGGTGCTCCTAGATGATGCGGTCGGGGCAGGTTATTTGACGGGCTGAGCGTATTGGCGCGCTCTCGGTTGCCGCAAGGCGGTGACGTCCACCCGGTCGGATTGTTGTATCACCATCGTGCCGCCGACGCGTTCGATGCTGTCCATCGCACCGCCCGGGATGTTCATCGCCGCCGCCAGCGTCGGCGGATCCCCAATCGCGAGAACCGAATACACCGGGCCGACGGTCGTGGTGTCGACGATCAGCGCGCCGGGGCCACCGGCGATCCAGGTGTCCACCCCGACCCGCACCGAGACCTGTCGATCGCCGTCCTGGCCCTTGATCTCCATCGCTTCGGCGCCCGCGGCGCGCAGCTCGTTGATCACGTCGAGCATGGCCTCGGCCGCGACCCCGTTCGCCGGGTCTGCGATGGTCAGCGTCACCCCGGGGCCGGTCGCCGCGACGGTGCCGATCAGGATCGACAGCGCCGCCAGGCGGGCCCGCGCGTTCTCGATCGCCGCCTGGTCGCTGCTGCCGGACGCCTCCAGCTGGGTCAGGGTGCGTTGCAGATCGGCCACTTCGGTGTTCAGTGCGGCCTCGCGCTGCTGCAGCGAGTCCAGCAGCACCAGCAGATCGGCGGGGCGGGCCGTGTCCAGGGCGTCCCCGGAATCGGTCTGACGCACCTGGGTGGCGATCGCGATCCCGAGCAGCAGGCACAGCAACACCGCCAGGACGCCGAACACGGATCGTTTCCGCCGGGGAGACGGGGCGTCGGGCGGCAGCTCGTGCCTGCCGTGGTGAGCCTGCCCGTCCTCCTCCGCATTCTTCCCGGGGGTCATCGTCAGGCCCCGAACAGCCTGCGCCGCAGCGCGGCGGCATTGCCGAAGATGCGGATGCCGAGTACGACGATGATCGCCGTGGACAGCTGCGTGCCGACCCCCAGCTGGTCGCCGACGTAGACGATCAGCGCCGCCACCAACACGTTGAAGACGAACGACACCACGAACACCTTGGAGTCGAAGATCTGCTCCAGGTAGGCGCGTAGCCCGCCGAACACCGCGTCGAGGGCCGCCACCACCGCGATCGGCAGGTAGGGCTGGATGAACTCCGGAACGCTGGGGTGGAACACCACCCCGACCACGATGCCCACGACGAGGGCGACGATCCCTATCACCAGAGGCCGCCGATCAACCGATGGATTTCGTTCACCTGGGCCCAATCTGCTTGGCGAAGTTGACTTCCCGGACGGAACCGGCGGGCAGCGCCAGTCCGTCACCCGCGGCCACGGTGACCCCGACACCGTAGGACGTCTCCAGCAGCCGCAGGCGCTGCAGGCCCGCGCTGCGGGTGAAGCCGTCCCCCAGCGAGTTCGGCGGGCCCACGGCGAGGATGGCATACGGACTCGTGATCGGCTGGTTGTCGACCAGGATGCCGCCGCCGGCCTGTCGGATGGTCACGTTCGGGCCGATGCGCACCCCGCCCACCGAGATGGCTTCGGCGCCGCTGGCCCACAGGGAGTTCACCACCAGTTGCAGGTCGCGGTCGAGGATGACCTGCTGGCTGCCTTCGACGCGTTCTTTCGACACGTCGGTCAGGTCGCGCGACATCCCGGGGTCGGTCACGGTGATCGTGAGCCCGGGCCCGATGACCGGCGTCGCCGCGGCCGCGTAGTCCGCGCCGTCGAGGTCGGTCAGCAGTTGGCGGCCCGCGGCGTCCCCGTCGAGTCTGCTGCGCCGTTCGGCGTCGACGTCGGCGCGCAGGCTGTCCCGACGCTCGGCGGCCCCGTCGGTCGCGGTCTGCGCCGAGCGGACACTGCCCACCAGGACCTGCTGGGATTCGCGCACGCCCGGCGCGGTGTCCCTGGCCTGCGACCAGGCCAGCGCGAAGACCGATGCCACCACCACGGCCGCGAGCAGCTGCCAGAGGATCGCCGACGACCTGCCTCGAGGCCGATTCGCCTGTGCCGCAGCCGCATACCCGGGGTCGAGATGGTCCGACAGCAGTGAGCGCAACAGCGAGGGCACGGGGATGCGCGTCGGCGCATCCGCCTCGTGCGCGTTGCGCCCCGCGGCTGAGTCGTACCCCCCCAGGCTGCTCATGTCAGCGTCTCGGCATGGCACGCATCACCATCGACACCTGGATCAGGTACAGGATTCCCGACCACAGATACAGTGCGGTGCCCCAGATCAGGAACCCCCACCCGATCGCGAGCACCACCCTGCTCCACTGCCCGTCGAACTGGCCGAGCAGCACCAGCGGCAGCCCGGACATCAGGGCGAACGTCGCGGCCTTGCCCAGGTAGGTGACCGGCAGCGCGGACAGGCCGCGGCTGCGCAGCAGTGGCAGGGTGGCCGCCAGCACCGCGTCGCGTCCGAGCAGCGCGATCACGACCCACCACGGGATGACGTGGGCCGCGGCCATCGCGATGGGCACCGTGACCATGTAGATGCGGTCCACGGCGGGGTCGAGCAGCTCCCCCAGCCGCGACGACTGGGTGGCGTAGAGGCGCGCGATCTTGCCGTCGGCCCAGTCGGACGCGCCGCTGAACATCAGGATCGCGACGGCCCATCCGGTCGCATCGGCCACCAGCAGCAGGTAGAGGAACACCGGGACCAGCACGAGGCGGATCACCGAGAGGGCATTGGGCACCGTCAGCACCCGGTCACGGGGCACCGACGCCTGCCCTGGATTCAACCCGCGGGCCATGCGCTCAACCTAGCGGAAGACCCCGGGCAGGCTCAGTGCCGACAACGTGTCGTCGGCCAGCGGATTGTCGTGGACCATGTACGTCCAGGTCGACGTCGGCCGGGCCAGCTTGGACAGGTCGACACCGGGCTCGTCCTCGATCGACGGTGCGGTGTCGAACGTCTGCTGGGCGGCCTCGATGGCGTCGGCGGCCAGCGAACCGAACGCGTCGACGGCCATGCGGTGGAACTCGTCGAGCGGGTTCTGGCGACCGAGGGCGCGCAGGTGGATGCTCTCGCGGATGTCGGACAGGAACGCCAGGTGATCGGCCCACGCGCGGTCCAGGTGATAGAGCATGATCAGCCGGCAGATCTTCTCCAGTTTCGCGTCGGCGTCCTCACCCAGTCGTTCGCTGACCTCCTCGTACCGCTGCGGAGAGAGCTCGGCCAATTCGTCGCGGGCCGTCGTGGTCCGCAAGAGCTTGTCGCGTCGTTCGACGAGGATCGCGCGCTGCTGGGCGATGAGCTGGTTGTAGCGCCACGTGTTGGCGTGGACGTCGAGCAGCCGGCCCTCGGCGACGCGCTGGGCGTGTTCGAGCAGGGTGGCCGCCTTCGGGCTGAGCACCTTGCCGTTCTCGTCGCACTCCAGCGGCAGCTTGCTGTCCTCGAGGTGGCTGACCACGAGGTCGTCCTCCCAGCTGGAGAAGAAGACCGAAGTGCCGGGGTCGCCCTGGCGTCCCGCGCGGCCGCGCAGCTGGTTGTCCAGGCGTTCGGTGTTGTGGCGTCCGGTGCCGATCACGTGCAGACCACCGAGCTCGGCGACCTCGTCGTGGCTCTCCTCCTCGGATCCGCCCAGCCGGATGTCGGTGCCCCGGCCCGCCATCTGCGTGGACACCGTGACCGCGCCGAGCTTGCCGGCCTCGGCGATCACCGCGGCTTCCTCGGCGTCGTTCTTGGCGTTGAGGACCACCGCCGGCACGCCGGCCTTGACCAGGCGTTCGTGGATCTCCTCGGACTCGGCGACGTCGCGGGTGCCCACCAGCACCGGCTGGCCGGTCTTGTGCACCTCGGCGATGTGTTCGAGGACGGCGTCGTTCTTGGCCGCGATCGTCACGTAGACGCGGTCGGTCTCGTCCTCGCGGATGTTGGGCTTGTTCGACGGAATCGGCGAGACGCCCAGCTTGTAGAACTGGCGCAGCTGTTCGCCCGCGGCCAGGGCCGTGCCGGTCATCCCGCACACCCGGGGATAGCGGTTGATGAGCGCCTGCACGGTGATGGTGTCGAGGACTTCGCCGGTCTCGGTGGTCTCGATGCCCTCCTTCGCCTCGACCGCGGCCTGCAGGCCGTCGGGCCAGCGCTGCAGCGTGGCGATGCGCCCGCGCGAGGCGTTGATCAGGTGCACCGCGCCGTCCCGCACGATGTAGTGCACATCGCGCTGCAGGAGTACATACGCGTGCAGCGCGACGTTGATCTCGGTCAGCGTCGTGCCCACGTGCTCCTCGGAATAGAGGTCGATGCCGCCGAGGGCTGCCTCCACCTTGCGTGCGCCCTCCTCGGTGAGGTGCACGTTGCGGCTGTCGTTGTCGGTCGCGTAGTCCCGGTTCTCGTCCAGCTCGCCGACGAGGCGGATGAGTTCCAGCCGCGGGGTCTCGCGGTGACTGGTGCCCGCCAGCACCAGCGGGACCAGGGCCTCGTCGACGAGCACGGAGTCCGCCTCGTCGATCAGCGCCACGTCGGGGTTCGGCGAGACCAGGTCCTTCACATCGGTGACGAGCTGGTCGCGCAGCACGTCGAATCCGATCTCGTTGACCGACGCGTAGGTGACGTCGCACATGTAGGCCTTGCGGCGTTCCTCGGGGGTGGACTCTGCGGTGATCCAGCCGACCGTGAGGCCCATCGCCTCGATGAGCGGGCCCATCCACTCCGCGTCGCGACGGGCCAGGTAGTCGTTGATCGTGATGACGTGCACGTTGCGTCCGGCCAGGGCGTAACCCGCCGCCGCAATCGCGCCCGACAGGGTCTTGCCCTCACCGGTGGCCATCTCGACGACGTCACCGGCGAGCATGCGCAGCGCGCCCTGCAGCTGCACGTCGAACGGTGTGAGCCCGGTGGCCCGTTCGGCGGCCTCGCGGGCGATGGCGAGGAACTGCGGGACGTCTGCGGAATCGGCGAGATCGTCGAGCTCCAGCAGTTCGGCGGCCTTGCTCAGCTTCTCGTCGTCGAGCTCGGCGGCTTTCGAGGTGAAGTCGGCCGATTTCTGCACCTGGTCCATCGAGCGGGACTGGTCCTTGTCGGTGCTGGCGCCGAGTAACTTCCAGAACCGGCCGGACAGGCGACCGGTCTTGGCCTTGGCGGGTTTCGCCGCCGTTTCCGGAGATGTCTTCGAAGAGGTACGAGCCACAGGATCACGGTACGCGGCCCCATTGCGGGCGACGAGCGCACCACAACCACCCCGTGACCTCCTCCTCCCGCGCTGTTTCGGTGCCGATCGCGGGTGCCGGCCCGGTCGGTGTGAGCGCGGCCATCGTGGGATCCGCCGAAGTACGCCAGAGCCGTTGGCGTGCAACGACGCACACCGGGGTTACGCGGGAGAATGGGCGTGCTGACCCCCATTCGTCCGCCGACCGGCGCGCAGGGCATGGACACCGGAATCCAGGACGTGCACAACCCGGCCCTGAAACCCCGCTCGCGGCCCGTGTCGGCGCTGCGCACCACGTTCGTCTGACCGGGTCTCCCCGTGGGTCGGCCACCTGGGGTAGCTTCGCCGCAGACGCGTGCGGAGGGGAGGACGCTCGGCGGTGGAAACGGTGGACACCCAGACGTTCCGGCCGACTCTCGACTGGGGACGCGAGTTCTTCCACTCTTTGCAGTGGGCGGCAACGACCTTCGCGCTGACGGCGCTGGCGCTGCTGCTGATTCTGGTCCTGCTCGCGCGCTTCACCGAGTGGGGGCGTCAGTTCTGGCGCATCACCGGCGACTACTTCCGGGGCCGCCGCAGCGCCACCACCTGGCTGCTGCTGGCCCTGCTGCTGGTGTCGGTCATCGTCTCGGTACGCATCAACGTGCTGCTGACCTATTACGTCAACGACCTGTTCACCTCGCTGCAGGTGGCCTTCCAGGGCGGGATGGGCAGCGGCGTCGCCGGCTTCTGGGCGTCGATGCGTGTGTTCGCGGTGCTGGCCCTGTGCTTCGTCGTGCGACTGCTGCTCGACATGTACCTCACCCAGCGCTTCATGATGCGGTGGCGGGTGTGGCTGAGCCGCCGCTACATCGACGACTGGCTGGGTGACCTCGCCTACTACCGGGCGCAGTTCGCGGGCAGGCCGATCGACAACCCGGACCAGCGCATCCAGCAGGACGTGGACATCTTCACCGCGAACGTGGGGTCTTACACCAACAACCCGATCTACAACTCCAGCAATACGTTGCTCTTCGGCGCCGTCGAGGCGGTGCTGTCGGTGCTGTCGTTCGGACCCATCCTGTGGCGGCTGTCCGAGCCGGTCACCCTCGGCGGTATGACCCTGCCGCGGGCGCTGTTCTGGATCGTCGTGGTCTACGTGCTGGTCGCCACCGTCGTCGCGTTCGTCATCGGGCGGCCCTTGATCCGGTTGAGCTATCTGAACGAGTTGCGCAACGCGGGTTTTCGCTACGCGCTGGTCCGGGTGCGCGACGCCGGTGCCGCGATCGGGCTGTATCGCGGTGAGCCCGCCGAGCGGTCCGTGCTCAAGGACCGGCTCGATGCGGTCATGGGAAACTACCGCCGCTGGCTGAACCGGATGATGCTGTTCTTCGGGTGGAACGTGTCGGTCAGTCAGACCATCAACCCGCTGCCGTGGCTGGTGCAGGCGCAGGGCCTGTTCGCCCAGCGCATCACGTTCGGCGATGTGTGGCAGTCCTCCAACGCTTTCGGCGCCATCCACGACGCCCTGTCGTTCTTCCGCAACGCCTACGACCAGTTCGCGAGCTACCGCGCGGCGATCATCCGCCTCGACGGGCTGGCAGAACAGAACACCCGCGCCGGCGCGTTCACCGCCGTGCGTGCCGGCGTATCCGGCCGCGGCGCGTTCGAGGTGGAGGGCGTCGAGGTGCGCAAGCCCGACGGCTCTGCGCTCGTGCACACGCTCGATCTGCAGATGGAAACCGGTGAGGGACTGGTGATCACGGGACCGTCCGGCATCGGCAAGACCGTGCTGGTGCAGAGCCTGGCCGGGATGTGGCCGTACGCGTCGGGTGAGGTGCGGCTGCCCGACGGCCGCGACGAGGCGATGTTCGTCCCCCAGCTGCCGTACTTTCCGCTCGGCGACCTGCGCACCGTCGTCAGCTATCCGCGACCGCCCGGCACGTTCGGCGACGAGGACATCCAGCGGGCATTGCTCGGCGTGGCGCTCAAGCATCTCGTCCTGCGCCTCAACGACGCCCAGGACTGGGCGAAGGTGCTGTCGGTCGGCGAGCAGCAACGCGTCGCCTTCGCCCGAATCCTGGTGAGCCGCCCCAAGACGGTGTTCCTCGACGAGTCCACCTCGGCGATGGACGAGGGACTCGAACAGCTCCTCTACGAACTGCTGCGCACCGAACTGCCCGACACCATCGTCGTCAGCGTGAGCCATCGCCCGTCGGTGCAGCCCTTCCATACCCGGCGGCTCGAGCTCGTCGGCGGCGGCGAGTGGCGATTGGAGCAACTCGCGCCCCCGCCTTAGCCCCTGCAACAGGCTGCGTCCGGGTTGTCACGGTACGTTGCCCGGGTGGATACGTTCGTGCCGACCCTGGACTGGGGTAACGAGCTCTGGATCTCACTGTGGTGGATCGCCAAAGCGTGGGTGATCGCCGCGGTCGCGACCCTGCTGGCCCTGGTTCTGATCGCCAAGTTCACCGTCTGGGGCAGGCAGTTCTGGCGTGTCACGCGGGGTTACTTCGTGGGTCGCGACAGCATCATCGTCTGGGCCTGGCTCGGTGTGCTGCTGCTGTCGGTCATGATCGGGGTGCGGCTCTCGGTGCTGTTCACCTATCAGGGCAGCGACATGTCGACCAGCTTCCAGGTGGTCGCCGGCGGTCTGCTCAGCGGTGACGACGCCGTCCGGCAATCCGGGGGCGACGGTTTCTGGATGTCGCTGGGGATCTTCGGCGTCCTGGCCCTGGCGAACATCGTCCAGGTGATGCTCGACCTCTATCTGGCACAGCGGTTCATGCTGCGGTGGCGCGCCTGGCTGACAGACGAACTCACCGGCAACTGGCTGGACGGTAAAGCGTTCTATCGCGCGCGCTTCATCGACGACACGATCGACAACCCCGATCAGCGCATCCAGGCCGACATCGACATCTTCACCGCAGGTGTCAGCTCGCTACCGAACACTCCGGGCAACACCTCGACGGCGACACTGCTCTTCGGGGCGGTCTCCTCGATCGCGTCGATGGTCTCGTTCACCGCGATCCTGTGGAATCTCTCCGGGCCGGTGACGCTGCCGTTGGTCGGAGTGACGCTGCCCAAGGCCATGTTCGTGATCGGCATCGTCTATGTCGTGTTCGCCACCGTGATCGCGTTCTGGATCGGCCGGCCGATCATCCGGCTGTCGTTCAACAACGAACGGTTCAACGCCGCGTTCCGTTATGCGCTGGTCCGATTGCGCGACGCCTCCGAGGCCGTGGCCTTCTACCGCGGCGAAGCCGCCGAGCGTTCCGGGCTGCGGCGCCGGTTCGCACCCGTGATCACCAACTACAAGAAGTACGTCAACCGGATGACGGGATTCTTCGGCTGGAACATCTCGATCACCCAGGCGCAGGAGCTCATCCCGTACGTCGTTCAGTTCAACCGGTTCTACAGCGGCGAGATCACCCTCGGCCAGCTGTCCCAGACGGCCGCGGCGTTCCGCGAGATCCTCACCGGACTCTCGTTCTTCCGCAACGCCTATGACAATTTCGCCGGGTACCGCGCAGCGATCATCCGTCTTCACGGCCTGGTCGTCGCCAACGACGAGGGCCGGGAGCTCCCGACCCTCGCGGTCGCACCCAGCACGGGCGGTATCGAGTTCGACGACGTCGAGGTCCGCAAACCCGACGGCACCCAGTTGATCAACCCGATCGACCTGCGGCTGGAGGCCGGTGACACTCTCGCCATCACCGGTGTCTCGGGAACCGGCAAGACCACGCTGTTGCGCAGCCTCGCGCAGCTGTGGCCGTACTCCACGGGCACCCTGCGCTGCCCCAACGGCCCGAACGAGACGATGTTCCTGTCCCAGATGCCGTACGTGCCGCTCGGCGACCTGCGGACCGTGCTGTCCTACCCGCGCCAGTCCGGTGACATCGCCGACGGCGATCTCTCGGCGACGCTGACCAAGGTCGCCCTGCCCCATCTGGTGGATCGCCTCGACGAGGAGCAGGACTGGGCCAAGGTGCTCTCCCCCGGTGAGCAACAGCGCGTCGCCTTCGCGCGGATCCTGCTGACCCGACCGAAGGCCGCGTTCCTCGACGAGGCCACCTCGGCGCTCGACGTGGGCCTGGAGACGATGCTCTACCAGCTGGTGCGCGACGAGCTGCCGAACACGATCCTCGTCAGCGTCGCCCACCGCGGCACGGTCATCAGGCAGTGCGAGAAGGAGCTGGCGCTGCTCGGTGGCGGCGAATGGCGCTACGGGCCGCGCGGCGAGGATCAGCCCTGACGCTGAGCCTCACCCCCTCGCGGCGTGTTCTCCCGCCCGCCGCGCGGCATGTTCTCCCGCCCGCCGCCCGAAGAACGAGCCCTCGCCCAGCTGGGTGCCACTGGCATAGCCCTTGCCGTCCTGGGCGATGTTGCACGCACACGCCCCGGCTGCGTACAGACCCGGCACCGCGGTGCCGTCCTCACGGAGCACCTCGCCGTCGAGGGACACCGTGAGCCCACCCATCGTGAAGCCGGAGTACATCGCCCGTCCCAGTGACAGGTCGAACACCGCCCACGGGCCTTGGTCCTGCGGGGCAAGGTATTCGGGCTGCTTGTGGAAGTCGGGGTCCTCGCCGGCGGCGGCGTTGGCGTTGTAGCGCTCGAGGGTGGCGGCGACACGCCCGGCGGGGATGCCGAGCTCCTTCTCCAGTTCCTCGATCGTCTCGTAACCGTCGAGGAACTTGATCAGGGGCATCTCGGGCATCTGCATGTGCGCCTCGTCGACGATCAGATACGCCGTCTGGTCGGGTTGTTCGAGGACGAACGCCGACGTGCGGGAATGGTAGGAGTCCTCGGCGACGAACCGGTCGCCGTTGTTGTTCACGATGATCCCGGTCAGCAGGATCTCGGGCGGGTACGCCGCCGCGGTGATGAACAGCTGGTCCAGGTTGTCGGTCGCTCCCCCGGCGGACACGCCGAGGCCGATTCCCAGGCCGTCGTCGTTCGGGTTCCCGAGGATGTACGGGGCGACCATGCCGTGATGTTTGGTCTTGCGTTCCTGGCCGAGCGCGGGGGTGTACTCGGCCACCATGTCGGCGTTCATCGCAAAGCCGCCGGCGGCGATGATCACCGACGTCGCCTTGATGTCACCGGATTCGGTGAAGTGTTTCCACCGGACCCCCACCACTGCGCCGCTGTCGTCCACGACGAGCGCCGTCGCGCCGGTCTCGTAGCGGATCTGCACACCCAGGTCGGCGGCGCGTTTGACCAGCAGGTCGATGACCATCGCGGCGCCGCCGAGTTCGCCGGGTACCGGCACGGAGTGGCCGCGCGGCGCGGGCTTGGCCTGGTCGCAGAACGGCCACACCTTCTCGTTCCCGGTGTAGGACAGCCCCTCCGTGCCGGGCGGGACGACGACCTTGCCCGGGTAGTAGCTGCGCTCGAACTGAAAGCCCAGCGCCTCAAGCCAATTGAAGTGTTCGACGCTGCCCTCGCAATACGCGCGGATCTTGTCGTGTTCCGGATCGCGCGACTGGGAGACGAGGTATTTGTACATCTCCTCCGGCGAGTCGTCGTGGCCGGTGGCCTGCTGGACGGCCGTTCCGCCCCCGAGGTAGAAGTGGCCGCCGGCCATCGACGTGGTACCGCCGGCGGCCGCCGCCTTCTCCAGCACCAGCACGCGTGCGCCGGCCGCCGCGGCACTGACCGCCGCGCTTCCGCCGGCGATGCCGAATCCGATGACCACGACGTCGATCTCGTCCGACCAGGAGGTGACGTCGTCGGCGTGCACCGTGTCCGGGGTGGGCTGCATGGTCACTTCTGCTCCTGTTTGATGTGGTCGAACATTGCGTGGATCTCCGGCGGGATGTAGGCGTACTCGATGAACGGAACGCCTGCCTGCTCGGCGCTGACGTAGGCGAAGCGCATCCCGCCGGGCATGGTGCCCGCCATGACGACGGGGTGGCCGTCGCGTTCGGCGTCCGCGAGGGCCGCGTCGAAGCTCGCGGCGTCGGCGGCGGCCACGCACACGTGGTGCAGACCGGGGCCGTTGCCGTCGAGGAACTCGGTGTAGATGCTGGTGCCGCTGACCGGTGCGATCAGCTCCAGCTGGGTGTCGCCGGCGTAGCTCAGCGAGATGTCGGCGACGAAATCGGCGGGCCGGCCGCGGTAGGTGCAGGCCTCGGGCCCGAAGTGCACACCGGGCATCCGGATCCACTTCTTCGCGCCGAGCAGCGCCGTGAGGGCGCCCTCGGTCGCGGGGAGGTCCTGTGTCACCCACGCAATCTGGACAGGTGTCTGGTCAAGCATCGCTAGCAGAATATCGCTCACCGCCGACGCAAGCTAGAACGTGTTCTAATTCGACGTCCCGCTCGACGTCAAAGGCAGAGCAGTGCGGTCAGTACAGCGATCTGGGTGTCGAACACCTCGGCGGGGTCCGTGAAGGTGTCGGGACCGTACTGTCCGAACACTTCGAGGCTGATGGCGCCGACCAGTGCCGCCCAGACCGTCAGGCACCGGCCGAGGACCGCGTCGTCGGCGGTGAGGTCGAACTCGGCACGCAGGCCGTCGAAGTCAGACGAAAGTCGTTCCGGCACCGATGGATCGGTGGGCCGGACCTCGCCGGCGACGACGCCCGCGGCGACCACGGAGAACAGCGCTCCGACGACCCGGGTGCCAGGCTCGACGGTCCGGTCGCGCGGGGCGTGGTAACCGGGCACCGGGCTGCCGTAGAGCAGGGCCCAGCTCGCGGGCTGCTCCAGGGCCCAGGACCGGGCGGCGTGCGCGATGGCCGCGAACTGATCGCGCCAATGTCCGGTCGCGTCGCCGCGGGCCGTCTCGACCGCCTCGGCGAGCTCGGTGAACGCGTCGACGAGCAACAACGTCAGCAGCTCGTCGCGGTCGACCACGTACCGGTAGATCGCCGACGACACCATGCCGAGGTCACGGGCGATGGCGCGCAGCGACAGGCCCGCGGCGCCGTCCGTGATCAGATGCTGCCGTCCGAGCTGCACGATCTGGCGTTCGATGCGCTCCCGGGAATCCTGCCTCTTGCCCACGGCCCCAGTCTGGCACAAACAGAGATCACCGCTCTTGATTTCAGGACGTCATCGTGACAGTGTCGAAAAGTGAGCACCGCTCTCGAACAACGAAGGGAACCACGATGACGCAGCGATATGACGTACCGGGTCTCGGCGCCCGCATTGTCAACGGAGCGATCCGCCGGCTCGCCGAGGCCGGCCTGACCATCCAGGGCAGCACAGCGATTCGGGTCCGTGGACGGACCAGCGGACGGCTGCGCCCGGTGGTGGTCAACCTGCTCGCCGTCGACGGTCGCCGGTTCCTGATCTCCCCTCGGGGGAACACGCAGTGGGCGCGCAACGCACGTGCTGCCGGCGAGATCGAGATAGGACCGCGCGGTCGCACCCGCGGCCACCGGATCGTCGAGATGCCCGACGAGGACAAGCCCGACCTGCTCAAGCCCTACATCGACCGCTGGTTCTGGCAGGTGAAGGGACACATCGGTGGATTGACGCCGCAGTCCAGCCGCGACGAGATGCGCAGAGTCGCGCCGTCGATCCCGGTCTTCGAGGTGCTCGATTAGGGTGCGACCGGCTGCGGGGCGATGACCGCGGACGCCGCCGAGATCGTGTCCGCCTGCGCCTGCTGGCTGGCGACCTGCCACGAGATCGCCGCGGGCAGGGTGCCCCAGGTGCTGTTGAAGAGACCGATCAGCACGGTGCGGCCGTCGGCGGTCGGGGTGTAGACGGGCCCGCCCGAGTCGCCCTTGCGGCTCACCACGCCGTTGGTCATGGTGAACCAGCCGTTGTTGACCGATTCGATGGTTCCGCAGCTCTCGCCGGTCACCACGCCGAAGTGGCACACCGGCATTCCCTTGACGGGCAGCACCGCGGGATCGGTGACCAGCACCTTGCCTCCGGGCAGCACGTTGTTGACCGCGACGTTCGGGTTGAGGTGGATCACCTCCCAGTCGGTGATCTGGTGATTGGTGTCGATGGTCATGCCGTCAGGGGTGTTGTCGCGGAACGTGCCCTGGGTGCCGATCGGGGTCCCGAACCGGTCCGAGACGGTTCCCGAGGCGCGGCAGTGGCCGGCGGTGTAGGCGATCCGGGTGGCCGGGTCGACGTAGCCGAGCGTGCACAGCACGGTGTCCTGGTGGATCTCCATGCCGGGGAAGACGAGAACACCGGGCTGGGCCTGCGCGGTGGGAGCCTGCAGTGCGACGGCGGCAGCCGGCGCCAGCAGCAGAGCCGAGAGGGCGAGCAACAGGCGGACCAGCCGCGACGGCGACTGCGACAACGACCGATCAGACACAGCCCCTCCGACCCCTCAGGTTCAGTTCACCAGTACCCGTTGAGACGGCTGGTGTAACTGGCTCATCGCGGTCGGATAAAGCGGCGTTACACGACGGTTGTCGGACGGCTATCTCAGGAGTCGAACCCGAGCCCCGCCGCATCGAGGGCCCGGAGCAGCAGGTTCCTGCGCCCCGCGGAGTGGTCGGCGCGATCCAGCGACCACCGGGTGGCCTGGATGCCGACGCTGGCCAGCGGTTCGGGCGGGAACGGTAGCGGCTTGCGCCGCACCATCTCCAATTGCGTGCGCGGCGTAGGTGTTCCGTCGAGCAGATCGAGGCACACGTCGGCGGCGAACCTGGCCGCGCCGACGCCCAGCCCGGTGAAGCCGTTGACGTAGGCGACCCGGCCCTCGCGGGCCAACCCCCAGTGCGCGCAGAAACGGGTGTTGGTGTCGATGGCCCCGGCCCACCGGTGGCTGAACCGGACGTCGTCGAGCTGCGGGAAGGTGAGGAAGAAGTGGGCGGCGAGCCGGCGGTAGGTGTCCTGACGGTCCTCGTAGGCCGAGTCGACGCGCCTGCCGAAGTGGTACACCGCGTCGTAGCCGCCCCAGACGATCCGGTTGTCCTTGGTCAGGCGGTAGTAGTGGAACTGGTTGGCCGAGTCGCCGATCCCCTGCCTGCCCTGCCATCCGATGCGCCCGAGCTGCTCGGCGGTCAGGGGTTCGGTGGCCAGCACGTAGTCATACACAGGGACGGTGTAGAGCCTGTTGCGCCGCAGCAGGCTCGGGAAGACATTGGTGGCCAGCACCACCTGCCGGCAGGTGATCGCGGATCCGTCGGTGTGGATGCGCAGCGCCGCGCCGCCAGATTCGATCTGGGTGGCTGTGGTGTGCTCGAAGATCTCGACGCCGGCGTCGCGGCAGGCCCTGGCCAGCTCGAGGGCGAGCTTCGCCGGGTTGACGATCGCGCACGAATCCGGTTCGAGCAGACCGGCCAGATAGGTCGGCGACCGCACCTCGTCGCGCACCTGGTGCAGATCGAGCAGCTTGCCGTGGCCGTCGGCCGCCGCCTCCTCCAGCCAGCTCACCTGGTGCGGCTCGGTGGCGACGGCCAGCATGCCGGTGCGTTCCCATTCGACGTCGAGGCCGAGTTCCTCGATCTCGGCCTGCATCCCGTCGAGGTTCTCGACGCCCATGGCCTCCAGCGTGTCGATCTCGTTGGGCCAGCGGGTTTTTCCGTTCTCGTAGCCGTGCGTCAGGCTGGCGTCGACGAATCCGCCATTGCGGCCCGACGCGGCCCAACCGATCCGGTCGGCCTCGATGAGCACGATGCGACGGTCCGGATGCCGCCGGGCGGCGTGCAGGGCCGTCCAGAGCCCGGTGTAACCGCCGCCGATCACGAGCAGGTCGCAGGTCACGGGCCCGGAGGTGGCCGGGAAGTCCGGCCGCGGGATGTCGAGCCACACCGATCCGAGCCTCGTCGCGGCCAGCGAGCGATCGATCAGCGCGGGGTCGACGGCAGCGTCGAAAACGGTCTCCACACGGCGCACACTACGGGCCGGCATGCGCCTGCGTCCCGACGCTCGTCGCCGCGGCCGGTTCCCATCCGGGCGGGCCGAAGATGTAGCCGAGCTTGGCGCGTAGGCCGCGGGCGGTGCGCACGTCCCGTCCGATGGCCGCGTACTCGCGCGTCTGCAGCTTCCAGATGTTGAACGTGTCGACGGGCTTGGTCAGTCCGTAGTGCGGACGGAACTCCTCGGCCTGGAAGGTGCCGAACAGCCGGTCCCAGAGGATGAGTATCCCGCCGTAGTTCCTGTCCAGGTACAGCCGGTCCATGCCGTGGTGCACACGGTGGTGTGACGGTGTGTTGAACACGAATTCGAAGGGCCGCCACAGCTTTCCGATGCGTTCGGTGTGGATCCAGAACTGGTAGATGAGGTTCAGCGAGAAGCTGGCGAACACCATCCACGGTGGCACGCCGAGCAGCGGCAGCGGGAGCCACATCAGGATCTCCCCGCTGTTGTTCCACTTCTGTCGCAACGCGGTCGCGAAGTTGAAGTACTCGCTGGAATGGTGGGCCTGATGGGTCGCCCAGATCAGCCGAACCCGGTGCGCCGTGCGGTGATAGGCGTAGAACAGCAGGTCCACGCCGAGGATCGCGATGACCCACGTGTACCACTGCGTGGCCGACAGCTGCCACGGCGCGACATAGGCGAAGATCGCGGCATAACCCAGCAGTGCCAGGAACTTCCACGCCCCCATCGTGGCGATCGACACCAGGCCCATCGAGATGCTCGTCCACGAATCGCGGGCGTGATAGGCGCCGCTGGCCGGCCGGTCGCTGCCCTCCCCCGGGGCGATGTCTTCGAGCTTGCGCGCGGCCGTCCACTCGACGACGAGCAGCAGCAGGAAGAACGGGATCGCGAAGAGCACGGGATCGCGCATCTGCGGCGGGAGGACGTTCAGGAACTCCACGGTGAGCACCTCCGAGGTGAGTGTACGGCGCTACAGGAAGCTCAGGACGTCATCGCCCCAGGCGCGACGGACCCCGGCGTCCAGGTCGTCCACCACCGAATCTTGGGCGTCGATGACGAGGGTGGCGCGGTCGTCGTCGTAGGGGCGCCAGGCCGGGGCGCCGGGCGCGGCGGGGTCACCGGTGGCGGCGAAACCGGTCCAACGGGCCTGCATCCGCCTCGACACCTCGGTGCCGGCCTTGCGGCCCCCGAGGGCGAACGTCGGATCCTTGCGTCCGGAGCCGAGGTTGCCCCAGACGAAGGGCAGCTCGGTGGCGTGGGCGCCGTGCAGACGCACGAGCCGCAGCAGCGGCGTGGCGAAGTCGAAGCGGTAGAGGTACACGGGCGCGGTGGCGCGATGACCCTCGGCGAACCAGAGCGACGGCATCCGGAAGCCCAGATCGCTGGTCAGCCCGAGGCCCTTGGTCTTTCCGCGACCTCGGTAGGTGCCGTTGAGGTCGGCCTCGTCCGGCAGCTGCAGGCCGGGCTGTTCGGCGGCGATGTCGGCGAACATGGCTTTGATGGACTCCGGCGCGATCGGCATCAACGGCGATTTCATGTACCGGAACAGCGCCGCCTCGTTCTTGTTCGTACCGATGACGAGCGGCACCGGGTGGGTCCTGCCGTTGCGCGCCAGGTTCACCGGGTAGTCCGGCAGCAGGTCGCCGTCGACGGTGGGCGCGAAGGCCAGCGTTCCGGGGCTGCGCACCGGGACCTCGTTGAAGACGGTGCGGGATGCCTCCACCAGGGTGGCGATCGGCGCTTCGGTCAGGCTCCCCAGCTCGTCACGGCCGAGGCCGAGCACGTCGAGGAAACGTTGGGCCACCCGTCCGGCGCGACCCAGGTCGTAGGTCGACGTCGCCGGAGAGCTCTGGGCGATCGCGGCGGAGAACAGGCCTGCCGCGGCGGGGCTGCCGAGCAGAGAGGTGACGATGCCGCCGCCGGCCGACTCGCCGAACAGCGTGACGCGTCCGGGGTCGCCGCCGAAGGCCGCGATGTTCTCGCGCACCCAGCGCAGCGCGGCCAGCACATCGCGCAGGCCGGTGTTGGTCGCGAACCGCCCGGAGTCGTCGCCGAGGGTCGACAGCTCAAGGAATCCGAGTGCGCCGAGGCGGTAGTTCACGGTCACCACCACGACGTCGCCTCCGGTGGCCAGCGCACGTCCGTGGTACAGGGGCTGACTGGCCGATCCGAGCACGTAGGCGCCGCCGTGGACCCACACCATGACCGGCTTGCCGTCGCCGGGTTCGGTGCCCGACGGTGCCCACACGTTCAGCGTCAGGAAGTCCTCGCCCTGCGGGGCGCCGAGCTCCAGGGGGATCTTCGGGTCGGTGGGCTGGGGGCAGACCGGGCCGACGCGGGCGGCGTCCAAGGGTTCGGTCCACGGTTCGGGTACCTCCGGAGCGCGCCAGCGCAGCTCACCGACGGGGGCCGCGGCGTACCGAACGGCCTTCCAGGACTGCACGATTCCGTCGTCGACGCCACGCACAGGCCCGCTCGTGGTGTCCACGACAGGCCTGCCGTGTGCCCCACTGCGCGCGGTTGCCTCCGTGGTCATGCCGAACTCCTTCGATCGGTGGCGGTCTCGTCTCTGGTACACCACTGTACCGCTGCGGCGTCCGAGGATCATTCTCGCTGCTCACGTCGAGGTCACGCAGGAAATGCACGATGCGGCGGCCCGTCGGTTCGCGCCCGTCAGGTCGCGGGACGCCGCCGGGTGCCCAGCACTGCGGCCAGCACGATCACGAGCACACCGGCGGCAGGCACGATCAGCAGACCCGTCCGCAGGTCCGTCGCATCGGAGACCACTCCGACGAGCAGCGGCGCACCGAGGAAGCCGGCGCGCATCAGCCACGTGAGGATGGTCAGACCGGTCCCGGCGCGCAGGCCGGGGAGTTCGTCTGCGGCGCGCATCGCCGCAGGGATCACAGTGGCCACGCCGAGCCCCGCCGCGGCGAAGCCCGCGATGGTGCCGGGCACCGATGGGAACGCCAGGGCGATGCCCATGCCCGTGGCGGTGATGACGCCGCCGACGCGTGCGACGGCCCGTTCGCCGAACCGGTCCACGAGGCGGTCGCCGGCCATCCGCCCGAGGAACATGAAACCGACCAGCGCCACAAACCCGAACACGGCCACGGCCCCCGGGGCGTCGAGGCTGTCGCGCAGATACAGCGTCGCCCAGGAACTCCCGGCATCCTCGACCGTGGCCCCGGCGATGGCGATGCCGACCAGCGCCAGCAACGTCAGGTAGATCATCGGGCCGGCTTTGGTTCCGCTGCGGTCGTGGGTGGACGGGTGGTCGTCGTGGTCGGGGCCGTGCAGCAGTGACGGGTACGCGACGGCGACGACGCCGCAGAAGATCAGCGCCGCGACACCGAGGTGGACACCGCGTGGGATGTCGAGAGCGATCGCGCCCGCACCCATCAGACCGCCGATGATCGCGCCGACTGCCCAGATCGCGTGCAGGGAGTTGATGATCGAGCGTCCGTAGTTGCGTTGCAGCCGAAGGCCGTTGACGTTCTGCGCGACATCGGTGACCGAGTCGCAGGCGCCCGCGGCGAAGAGGGCCGCCGCGAACATCAGCGGTGTCGATGCCATGCCCGCGAGCAGGATCAGCGTCGCCAGAGCGACGGTCGTGGCAACGGCGACCCGCGCCGACTGGAAGCGCCGCACGAGCGCCCCCGCGGTGGGTCCGGCGATCAGTGCGCCCGCCGAGAACGAGGCGACCGCAGCGCCGTACACCGCGTTGGACATCGCGAGGTCGGTCTTGATCTCGGGGAAGCGCGGCAGCAGGTTGGCGAACAGCGCGCCGTTGGTGAGGAACAGCGCCGCAGCGGCGACCCGGGCCCGTGTGTTTCGCGCGTCGCCACCGACCAGCGGTTCAGACGCCATGATGGTCGAGCCTACCGCCGGCCGGTGCGCCGGCGCTGCGCAGGGCAAGATCAGCGGCATGCCCGAAGACACCGGTGTATCCCCCTCGCTGCGTGAGCTCGCGCGGCGGCACGGGGTGGCAAGCGAGTACACGGATTGGACCGGCCGCCCGGTGCAGGTGCCCGAGACGACGTTGATCTCGGTGCTCGATGCCCTCGGCATCGCCGCGGCCGGCGACGACGACCGCTCGCAGGCCCTCGCCGACCACGAGCGTGACCACTGGGCCAGGGATCTGCCTCCCACGATCGTGGGTCGCAGCGGAACGGCGACGCCGTTCTGGGTGCACGTCACGCACGGCGACCCCGCGCGGTTGTGGCTGCGCCTGGAGGACGGCAGCGTCCGGACGGGCGTGCGGCAGCTCGAGAACAACCGCCCCCCTTACGATCTCGACGGCCGCCTGGTCGGCGAGGCGACCTTCGAGCTTCCCGCCGACCTGCCGGCCGGATACCACCGGCTGTACCTGCAGGTCGGATCCTCCGACGTCAGCACCGCGGTGATCGTGGCACCGGACAGGGTGGAACGGCCGGTTCCGCTGGCCACAGGTCGTGCGTGGGGCCTGTCGACCCAGCTGTACAGCGTGCGGTCACGACACTCGTGGGGTCTGGGCGATCTCTCCGATCTGGCCGACCTGGCGGTGTGGTCGGCAGCCCGCCACGGCGCGGGCTTCCTCCTGGTCAATCCTCTGCATGCCGGGGCCCCGGTCGCCCCGATGGAGCCCTCTCCGTATCTGCCGACGTCGCGCCGCTTCGTCAACCCCGTCTATCTGCGGGTCGAGGCGGTGCCGGAGTACGCCCATGTCCGCCATCGCAGCCGAATCCGCAAGGCGCAGGCACAGGTTCAGGCGCGGGCGAAGCGGGCCACCGAGATCGATCGCGACCGGGTGTGGAAGGCCAAGCGGGCGGCACTGGAAGCGCTGTATTCGGTGACGGTTTCGGCCGGCCGGACCATCGCCTACCAGGCGTACCGGGAACGTCAGGGGCGCAGCCTCGACGACTTCGCGACGTGGTGTGTCCTGGCCGAGCACCACGGACCCGACTGGCATCGATGGCCGCAGGCGTTACAGCACCCGAACACCGACGAGGTCGCGGCGTTCGCCGAAGAGCACGCCACCGAGGTGGATTTCCACCGGTGGCTGCAATGGCTGGCGGACGAGCAACTCTCCGGCGCGCAGGACGCCGCGATGCGGGCGGGCATGGAGCTGGGGATCATGCACGACCTGGCCGTCGGTGTCGATCCCGACGGCGCCGATGCCTGGGCGCTGCAGGACGTTCTGGCGCTCGGCGTGACCGCGGGCGCGCCGCCGGATGAGTTCAACCAACTGGGTCAGGACTGGTCGCAGCCGCCGTGGCGACCCGATCGCCTCGCCGACGCGGCGTACGAACCGTTCCGCGCGGTGGTCCGGGCGGCGCTGCGGCACGCGGGCGGGGTGCGGATCGACCACATCATCGGTCTGTTCCGGCTGTGGTGGATTCCGAAGGGCGCATCGCCGACCGAGGGCACCTATGTCGCCTACGACCACGAGGCGATGATCGGCATCGTGGCCCTGGAGGCCCAGCGGGCAGGCGCCCTCGTGGTCGGCGAGGATCTCGGCACGGTGGAACCGTGGGCGCGGGAGTATCTGCGCGACCGGGGACTGTGCGGCACGTCGATTCTGTGGTTCGAAACCGACCACGACGGGTCACCGCTGCCGGCGGACCGGTGGCGCGAACACTGCCTGTCAGCGGTCACGACGCACGATCTGCCGCCGACGGCCGGCTATCTGGCCGGCGAGCACGTGAGGCTGCGCGACCGGCTGGGCCTGCTCACCCGCCCGGCCGAGGAGGAGCTGGCCCGGGACCGGGCACATCAGGACGCGTGGATGGCCGAGCTGCGCCGGGTCGGCCTTCTCGCCGACGGTGACGACGAGGTCGACCGCGTGGTGTCGGCGTTGCACCGCTACCTCGGTCGCACGCCGTCGCGGCTGCTGTCGTTGTCGCTGGCCGACGCCGTCGGCGAGGTCCGGACGCAGAATCAGCCCGGGACTGTCGACGAGTACCCGAACTGGCGCATACCGCTTGCCGATTCGCGAGGCAGGCAGGTACTCGTCGAAGACATCGTCGACGACCCGCGCGTCGGTGAACTGTGTGAAGCGATGCGTGCCGCGGTCGCGCCACGGGGCTGACCCGCGCCGCGCGATGTAACGCCACGGCCTTCTGCAGCGGTTTCACATTCGTCACTGCTGCGATATGTTCGCTCCGCATACCGAACCCCGAGGGAGTTGTCGTGAACAAGCTCGTTGTGCTCAGCGGCGGACTGGTCGCCGCCGGAACAGCTGCGCTGATCGGTGCGGGCGTCGCGATCTCCCAGCCGGCCGCGCAGCCGAGCCCGTACAACGTCGTGGGTGAGCAGTACGGCCGTGCGCTGGCGATCCTCAAAAGCCAAGGTGTGAAGGCATATTTCGGTGGCGCGACAGGCAGTGCGCTGCCCCAGTCGGCGTGCCTCGTCGGACAGCAGAAGGTCACCAGCGCAGGTCGCATGCTGCTGATGCTCGACTGCACACAGGCCGCGGCCGACCAGATCGCCGCGATGGGCCCCACCGGCGGCCCGACCGTCGGCGCGAACGGCGTCACGACGGTCACCCCGACCCCGATGGTTCCGATCGCCGGCGCTCCGGGGGCCGGCGTCGCACCGCCGCAGCCCGGCATCGTCCAGAGCGTCCCCGCCGGTCAGGGCGCTCCGATCATCGCGAACACCTCACCGCGCCCCTGAGCGACAGGCCCGAGCGCCCCTTCGATCGCCTAGTCGATACCTGCGTTCCCACTAAATCGTCGTAAACTCCACCGGAGTCACGACGAACAGGAGCCGCAGATGTTGCGACCGCGCCGATTCGACGCCGAGATCGACCCGGGCCCAGTCCAGATCCAGGCCCGCAAAGTGCACTTCGACGTCGCCGACGTCCCGTTGCACTGGATCCCGGGCCATCCGGTGGCCTCCCACGTCGTCAGCGTCCTCAACATCGTCCTGCCCGCCGGTGAGCGCTGGTTCGTCGAGACGTTCAACGAGGCACTCCCGCTGGTCAAGGACCCCAAGCTGGCCGACGACATCCGTGGCTTCATCGGTCAGGAAGCCACCCATGCCGATGTGCACGATCAGGTGCTGCACGAGTTCATGATCAGCCACGGGGTGGACCCGTCGCCCGTCCTCGCCCAGATCGAGCACCTGTTCTCCAATTCGCTGGCCCCGCTCGACGACGGCGCCGACGAAGCCCGCCGGATGAACCACCTCTGCGACCGCCTGTGGCTGATCGCCGCGATCGAGCACTACACCGCGGTCATGGGCGATTTCGCCCTCAACTGCACCTGGGACGATCACGGAGCCGATCCGACGCTGGTCGACATGTTCCGGTGGCACGGCAGCGAAGAGGTCGAGCATCGCAGCGTCGCCCACGATGTCGCGGTGTACTTCCACGACAGCTATCCCGCCCGGATCCGGGCGATGGCCGTGTCGGCGACGATGTTGTTCGTGTTCTTCCAGCGCGCGGCGTGGTACCTGGTCAAGAACGATCCGTCCGTGGACGCCACCTGGTGGAAGTTCAACCGGATGCGGATGCGCGACTCCAAGCTCGGGCTGCTCCCCCTGTATCGCACGCTGTTCGGATCCACCACGCTCGGCTACTTCCGGCCCGGTTACTCCCCCGAGCAGCTCGGATCGACCGCGCAGGCGGTCGCCTACCTGGCGACCTCCCCCGCCGCCCGCGCCGCCCACACCTGATGCGTCTCTTCGACCGCTACCGGCAGACGCCGCCGAGCGCCTCGGGACGGCTGCGCCATGACGTCACGTTGAGTTTCGCCGACGCCGCGATCTCCGGACTCTTCGCCGCATCGGCGGCGGTGCGCCGCATCCGGCCACCGGCCGGTGCGCCCGACACCTTCGCGCTGACCGTCGCGGGGCGGCGGACGGTGGCACTCGACCAGGACGTCGTCGAGGTGACATTCCGCGACGCGTCGGATTCGGCTCTGCCGCAATGGTTTCCCGGGGCTCACATCGATCTGCACCTGCCCAGCGGGCGGGTGCGCCAGTATTCGCTGTGCGGTGACCCCGGCGCTTCCGACCACTATCGGATCGCGGTCCGGCGTATCCCCGACGGCGGCGGCGGATCCCTGGAGGTGCACGACGCGCTGCCGGTGGGCGCCACGGTGCACACGCACGGTCCCCGCAATGCGTTCCCGTTGACGGTCCCCGGTTACGGCTCCCCCGCACGCCGAATCCGTTTCATCGCAGGCGGTATCGGTATCACGCCGATCCTGCCGATGATCGCCCTCGCGGGCCGCCTCGGCATCGACTGGTCGATGATCTACACGGGCCGGTCCCTGGAGAGCCTGCCGTTCGTCGACGACGTCGCCGCCCACGGCGCGGCCGTCGAGATCCGCACCGACGACCGGCGCGGGCTGCCGTCGGCCTCGGACCTGCTCGGCGCGTGCGAGCCGGGCACGGCCGTCTATGCGTGCGGTCCGGCCCCGATGCTCGGCGCCATCAGATCCGCGCTCGTCGGACGCGAGGACGTCGAATTGCATTTCGAACGGTTCGCCGCACCGCCCGTCGTCGACGGTCACCCGTTCCCGGTCACGATCGGATCGACCGGCGCGCGCGTCGACGTCGGGGCGGAGGAGACACTGCTCGCCGCCCTGCGGCGGGCCGGGGTACCCGCGTCGTACTCGTGTCAGCAGGGTTTCTGCGGGACCTGCCGCACGCGCGTGCTCGGCGGCGAGGTCGAGCACCGGGACGCTCTGCTGACCGATCCCGAACGCGAGGCGGGGCTGATGCTGACGTGCGTGTCCCGGGCCGCTCAGGGTTCGGCTCTGACCCTGGATCTTTGACCCGGGATCGCTGACCCCGTCGGTACGATGCGGCCATGCCGTTGGCCGCAGGTGAGACGTTCGCGGGGTACACGATCGTGCACCTGCTGGGTTCGGGGGGCATGGGCGAGGTGTACCTGGCTCAGCACCCCAGGCTCCCCCGCCGGGACGCGCTGAAGGTGCTGCCCGCCGCGGTGTCGGCCGACTCCGAGTACCGGCAGCGGTTCAACCGGGAGGCCGACATCGCCGCCACGCTGTGGCATCCGCACATCGTCGGCGTGCACGACCGGGGCGAGTTCGACGGTCAGATCTGGATCTCGATGGACTACGTCGAGGGCACCGATGCCGCACGTCTGCTCGCCGAACAGCACGGCGGCGGAATGCCGGCACCTCAGGTCGCCGAGATCGTCGGCGCGGTCGCCGAGGCGCTCGACTACGCCCATGAACGTCATCTGCTCCACCGCGATGTGAAGCCGGCGAACATCCTGCTGGCCGGGCCCGGCTCGCCGGATCAGCGAATTCTGTTGGCCGACTTCGGCATAGCGAGATGGGACGACGACATCAGCGGCCTGACGGCCACCAACATGACCGTCGGCACGGTGTCCTACGCGGCCCCGGAGCAGTTGATGGCCCGCGACCTCGACGGCCGGGCAGATCAATACGCCCTGGCGGCAACGGCCTTCCATCTGCTGACGGGTTCGCCGCCGTTCTCCCATGCCAACCCCGCGGTGGTCATCAGCCAGCACCTGTCGGCCACGCCGCCGGCCATCGCCGATCATCGCCCCGACCTCTCGGGCGCCGACGAGGTGTTCGCCAAGGCGCTGGCCAAGGACCCCAACGACCGCTACGAACGGTGCGCGGACTTCGCCCGAGCTCTCGGGCATCGCATATCCGGAGCCGCCGGGGCCGATTCGGGCGTCACACGTCTTTCGGCGGTGCCGGCCGAATCCTCCGAGCCACGCGCTCGCCGGCTGCGGCCGGCTGTGCTCGTGCCCACCGTGCTCGCGGTGCTCCTCGTCGTGGCGGTCGCGGTGGCCGCCGTCGAATTCCTGCGCGCCGACCGGACGCAGGAGTCTCCGGCGGCGCGCCCGCCCGCCCCGAGCGCGGCCACGAGCGCGACGACGGCCGAAAGCAGTGTCGCCCCGCCGCCCCCCACGCCCACCACGACGGTCGAGGCCACCGAGACCGTCACGGATACCGTCACGACCTCGGCTGCCCCTGCGGGTGTCGTCATCGGCGCGAACTGCTCGACGAAGGACAGCACCGCGACGACCGACAGCGGTGCGACCGCCTACTGTGCGTCCATCCCCGGATCGGACACCACGATCTGGTCGCTGACCCAGGGTGACGTGCCCAGTCCGACCTCGACACCGCCTCCCGACCCGACGGAGCCGCCGCTGCCCACCGAGGAGGCGTTCCCGGTGCTGACCTGCATGGCGCAGACCGGTCAGACGCGCCGGGAATGCCGCGAGGACATCCGCCGCAGCAACAGTTCGCCGCCGCTGCCGTGACCCTGGACGTCCCCGACCGGCTGGCGGTCAGCGACCTCGTGCACCTCTACGCGTCCGCCGTCGACGACCGCAGGTTCGACGACGTTCTCGAATTGTTCACCGACACAGCCGAATTCCGGGTTCCGGACCCGCCGCGCTCGCTGGAGCCCACGCACTGTCACCACGGCCACGACGGTGTGCGCTCGGCGATGACGGCTCTGGCTCACGTCACGCGCACCGAGCATGCGATCGTCGGTGAGGTCTATGCGCGCGCCGAGGACAGGGACTATGCGCTGGGCCGCATCACATGCGTCGCCCACCACTGGAGCGTGGACGGCGCGGGTGTGGCCACCGACCTGGTGTGGCACCTGCGCTACGACGACGAGTACCTGCGGACCCCGCGGGGCTGGCGGTTCCACGGGCGCGCGTTGACGATCAATGCCATCGAGACCCGTCCGGTTCGCCGCGTGCGAGTGCCTCCGCCAACCGGTCGAGCAGCGGGCGCTGGCCCTTCAGCAGCTTCTCCCGCGCCGCCCCCACGTCGAACCAGCCCACCCGGTCGATCTCCGGGAATTCCCTGAGTGTGCCGGAGCCCCTGGGCCATTCGAGAGTGAACGTGTTGCTGACGGTGCCTTCGAGGTCCAGATCGCCGCGCACCGCGAACGCGGTCACGATCTTGCCGCCAGGCTGGCGCACCGGCGGGAACTCGATCCGTGGGCCGCGCGGTGCGGGTTTGCCGATCTCCTCGGCGAACTCCCGCTGAGCGACGGTCCACGGATCCTCCCCCTCGAGGTACTCACCCTTCGGAATCGACCACGCACCGTCATCCTTGCGCGCCCAGAACGGCCCACCGGGGTGGCCGATCAGCACTTCCACAGCACCGTCGGTTTCGCGGAACAGCAGCAGGCCGGCGCTGAGCTTGGGCATCGTCCGACGATAGTATGGGCGCCATCATGACCCGTCCACGGCGGTTCGATCCGTTCCGGCCGGTCGACCTGCTGACCTCTCTGTGGTCGGCGACCGCGATGGTGCCCGTCCGGCGTTTCGTGGTCGGCCGCCGGCTCACCCTGCGTCTCGACGGCGCCGACCTCACCATGACGGTGACCGAGCTGAGCTCCCGGTTGGACGCCCGGGGCCTGGCCACGGGTCATGTCGAGGACTTCACCGCCACCGTGGAGCGGATCACATGGCGTGCAAGCCATTTCGACCGCGCCCGCGTCACGATGCGCAACGTGCGCGTCCGGCCGGGTGCTCCTCCGGTCCTCGTCGCAGCACCCGTGGACCTGATGCTGGACGTCCCCGCGGCAGCGGTGGACGACCTGCGGCGTGCCGCGGCGCCGAGAATCTCGGCAGCGGTCGGCGCCGACGGGGTGGCGCGGGTGCGGTTGGCCCGGCGTCCGCGCCTGGGCCATCTCGAAGTCGAGGCCAGGCTCGACGGCTCCACCCTGTGGTTGTCCGCGCGCCGTGCGGGTCTCGGGAGATGGCGCTGGCAACTGCCTGCGCGGATACCGGCGTATCCGGTGCAGCTCCCCGAGATGGCCCACGGGCTGCAGTTGACGTCGCTGACCTTCGCGCCGGGCGTGGTGCGGGTGTCGGGCCGGTTGCCCGAGTGGCGCGCCGACCTGCTGTAGCGCCGACCGCGGCACAACAGGTGCACACGACATCGCGGCACTAGAGTCCCCACTGTGATCGGGTACTCCCGGTATGTCGCGCTGGGCGACAGTCAGACAGAGGGGCTGTGGGACGGCGATGACGCGTCCGGCCTCGCCGGCTTCGCCGACAGGCTGGCGGTGATGCTCGACGACCTGCGGCCGGGCCTGCAGTACGCCAACCTCGCGATCCGCGGCCGGCAGATCCGCGACGTGCTCGACGACCAGCTGCCGCGGGCGCTGGACATGCGGGCCGACCTCATCACGGTGTGCATCGGCATGAACGACATGACCAGGCCCGGCGCCGGCTTCGAACGCGCACTGGAGCAGCTGGACCAGATGCACGTGCGGCTCGCGTCCTCGGGGGCGACGGTGGTCACGACGACGTTTCCCGATCTGGCCCGGATCCTGCCGATCGGCCGGGTGCTGGCCCGGCGGCTGGTCACCATCAATGCGCAGATCCGGGACGCGGCGGCCGCGTACGGGTTCCGTCTCGTCGACCTGTTCGCCGCGCCGTCGATGACCCAGCCCGACACCTGGAGCCTGGACCGGGTGCACGGGTCACCGAAGGGCCATGCGCTGTTCGCCGCCGCGGCCGCCGAGGCGCTGGGGCTGCCGGGCAGCAGCCACGACTGGGCCGACGCGGATCCCGGCGCAGCGCTGCCGTCGTTCCGGTCGCGCATGTACTCGCAGTTCCTGTGGACCCAGAACATGCTGATGCCGTACCTGTGGACACATCTGCGGGGCAAGGCGGTGGGAGACGGCCGCGACCCGCGCCGCCCGGAGCTCGAGGCGCTCAGCGCCTGAGGGTCAGATACCGGTCCACGTCTCGTCGAGCTGCTGGGCGACGTCGATGATCTTGGCCTTCTGCGATTCCGGGCTGTCGATCTCGCCGGCGACGTGCATGGCGATGAACCGCTTGATCTCGGCGTCGATGCCACCGATGATGCGGACCACCTCGGCGCGCAGCGACTGCGATGTCACGTGGATGGTGATGTCCGACGCGCGGGGCTTCTCCACATCGAGGATCAGCAGCAGCGGCTCGGCGGCCTTGGCGGTGGCCCGCAGCGAGATCTCACCGAAGACCATGAACTTGGGCTTGTCGATTTTCAGGTCGACGACCATGTCGATCTCGAGCGGGATGCGGATCGCGAAGGTGATGAGCTCACCGAGCTGTCGGCTCACTCTGGGCTGCTGGATCCGCACCTTGGCGGTCACTTTGGCGATCCGCCCGGGGCCCTGGGCGATCGGACCCATCGTGAACGCGTCGCCCGCGATCTCACCGATGGCCGCGCCCACCCGCTCCTCGGAGACGGCGACCTCGAAGAAACGTCGGCCGAACTCTTCGTAGGACACATAGTCCGTGGGGATGAGGAAGTCGGGATCGGACGGGTCGGTCGGGCGGGACGCCCCTTTTGCGGACGGCCCCGTTGCGGACGGCCCCGCTGTGGACGGCCCTGTCGCGGAAGACGGGGTCGGGTGCGACGGCTCGGTCGGGTCGAACGAGGAAGCGGACATGGTGTTGCTACGTTCTCACGTCTGCCGGGCGCTGCGCGACACCGCGACCGAAACGTTGCCGGGTCGCCGTGGTCAGTTGATCTCGCCGAAGTACCGGATCCGGCGCAGCGCGGCGCGGTTGCGGCCCCCACCCTCGCCGATCTCGCCGATGACCACGCTCCGGTGCCCCTCGCGTTCGACGCGGGCGGACACCGAGCGTCCCGAGCCAATCAGCTTGCTCCACGTCCCGCCTGCGAGCAGCTTGAGCAGATCGGACGCCGTCAGCGGATCGGTGTCGCCGACCGTGACGGGGGTGTCGGACACGACCCGCCGCATGCCGACTTCGTCCCCGGCGCAGGCGTTGTCGAGGAAGCGCGCGAACACGGCCTTGCCGCCGCTGCCCAGCCCGCGGAAACCGCCGAGAAAGCCCAGCGTCCCGGTCAGTCCCTGGTTGGTGAACATCGCCCTGCCCAGGGACACCCCCGCGGGCACTGCCCCCACGCCGCCGCGGGCGAACTGGGCCATCATCGCCGGCAGTTCCCAGTACGCCGACAGCGCCCCGATCTTGAGTTCGTCGGACTCCGTGCGCAGGTCGTACCGGATGAAGGTGGGGACCCGCATCGTCAGCGCCGAGGTCATGTCGATCTCGAGTTCGACATCGCGGATCACGGTCGTGTCGACCACGATGTCTCCGTCGAGGCGGTGGGTGATGGTGCGCGGCCCGATGAACGTGTCGTAGAACCGCCCCAGGTCCGTGTGCCCTTGGTGCGGTGCCGACCCGACCGGATCCTCGACGCGGCCGTCGCGGGTGAACAGACTCAGCCAGCCGTCGCGGTCGTGTGCACCCGCGGCGGTCAGGGACCGTTGCGCGGCGGTCAGCACGTCGGCGCGTGTGAAGGGCATACGGATGCCTACCACCTCGGCGGGCGACAGTCGACTGGACCTGCCGACGCGGGCACACTGGTTGTCAACCGCCCGTGTTGACGGCGCATCCAGCAGGAGGACCATCATGAGCAGGAGCAACGGCCCGTTCGGATTCGACCCCGAAGATCTCGACCGCGTCGTCCGCGAAGCGGGCGAGGGTCTGCGCGACGCCCTCGACGGGCTCGGCAGATTCATCAGCACCCCGGGCGAGAAGGCGGGCTGGTCGACGTTGTTCGACGAGTTCTCCCGCACCACCCGGCCCCGCTCCCGGCCCGAGACCACCGGTGAGGCCGGGGACGGGGTGTGGGCCATCTACACCCTTGACGAGGCCGGCGGCGCGCACATCGAACAGGTCTACCCGACCGAACTCGATGCGCTGCGGGCCAACAAGGACAACACCGATCCGACGCGGCGCGTGCGATTCCTGCCGTACGGCATCGCGGTCAGCGTGCTCGACACCGCTGCCACCGATACCGGGCAGGACAGCGACACCGAGACGGGCACGATGGGCGGCACCGGCTCCTAGAGCGGGCCCGTCAGCGCGGCAGGAGCCGCAGATGCTCCCAGCCGCGCACCGTGGAGGTCGGCGCCAGCCGCGCGCTGGCGTAGTCGATGTCCCACTCCGGCCAGCGGTTGAGTAGCTCGTCGAGGGCCACGCGGCCTTCCAGACGCGCCAGGTTGGCGCCCAGACAGTAGTGCAGCCCCTTGCCGAAGGTCAGGTGGCTGATGTTGTCGCGGTGGATGTCGAACGTGTCGGGTTCCCGGTAGCGGCGTTCGTCGCGATTGGCCGCGCCGAAGAGGAGCAGTATCGCGCTGCCGGCGGGCACGGTCGTGCCGTCGTACTCGAAGTCCCGTGCCAGGTATCGGGCCACGTGAGGTCCCGTCGGTTCGAATCGCAGCGTCTCGTCGATCGTGCGGCCGAGCAGCGTCCGGTCCTCGACGATCTCGCGACGCTGCCGGGGATGTTCGGCCAGCACCTTGACCAACCAGCCGATGAGCCGGCCGGTGGTCTCGTTGCCGGCGCCGGCGACGACCTGCGTGTAGTGCAGGACCTCCTTGCGGGTCAATCTGCGGTGCACCCCGGCCTCGTCGGTGAACTCCACGTTCAGCAGCGCCGTCATCAGGTCGTCCGACGGGTTGGCCGCCCGCCACTCGACGTAGTCGGCATAGATGCGCCCGTCGGCGATCCTGTCGGCGTCGGCGACCTTCATCGGCGCGCCCGGCCTGGTCCGCAGGTTCGCGTCGTTGGCGTCGCGCACCGAGATCTGTTCTGACTCGGGGATGCCGAGCAGCATGCCGATCACCCGCATCGGCATCGTCGCCGCGAGCTCGGAGATCACGTCGAAGCCGTCCGAGCCGACGAGCGGGTCCAGGCACCGCACGCAGTACCGCCTGATCTGGTCTTCGATCTCGGCCATGCGGCGCGGGGTGAACACCCGCGACATCAGCCCGCGCAGCATCGTGTGTTCCGGCGGGTCCTCGAACATCATCACGCCTTTGGGCATGTCGAAGTCGGACTTGACCAGCTCCAGGATGTCGCTGCGGCGGTTGGAGAACGTGGCCCAGTCGAGCAGGGCCTTCTCGACGTCGGAATGACGCGACAGCGCCCAGAAGTCGTAGCGCCCGTTGTAATACAGTGGCGCCTCGTCGCGCAGTCGTGCGTAGGTGGGATACGGGTTGGCGGTGATGTCGACGTCGTAGGGGTCGTAATAGACGTCGGCCGGTGGAGAAGACTCAGAAGACACCGTCATCCGTGCACTCTCCTCGCCAGACTGTGCGACTGCTCAGCATTCGCTGTCGCTATGTCTAGCAGCGCAATTGCGGGACGGTCAAGGGTACTGTCGTAGGCGTCAATTAGTGACCTGCACCGCGGGCCCGGAAACGAGTTAGCAGCGACACAATCGCTTGAGCTAATCTGTGGCCGGGTGAGAACTTATACGGGCTAAGTTACGATCAGCACAACATTAGATACGAGTTCCAGGGGTCAAATGCGCGCCACAAATCGGGGTCGGCAGTCGTGATCGCCATCGGCAAGAAGATTTGGCTGCCGCTGCTCATCATCGCCGTGGTGGTGATCGCAGGACTGACCGTCGCACGCATCCGGACGTTCTTCGGCGCCGAGGGCATCATCGAGACCCCTCGCAACTTCGCCGACCTCCCAGAACCCTTCGATCCCAAGGTCGTTCGCTACGAGATCAGCGGCTCCGGCAGCTATGCCGACGTCAACTACCTCGACCTCGACGCCAAGCCGCAGCGGGTCGACGGCGCGGCACTGCCCTGGTCGCTGACGCTGGAGACCACCGAGCCCTCCGCCGCACCAAACATCGTCGCCCAGGGTGACGGCGGGACCATCACCTGCCGCATTTTCGTCGACGACGAACTCAAGGACGAGAGAACGACCGACGGCTTGAACGCCCAGACCTTCTGCTTCGTCAAATCCGCATGAGTACGCCCGTTTCCGACGCCCGAACCGACGAGTTCCCCGCGGCGCGCCGGCAGCACCGCCCGTTCATCCCCCGGATGATCCGGATGTTCGCGGTGCCGATCATCCTGGGCTGGATCGCGCTGATCGTCGTCGTCAACGTCACGGTCCCCCAACTCGAGGCCGTCGGCGAGGCGCAGGCCGTGTCGATGAGCCCCAACGATGCGCCGTCGATGATCTCGATGAAGAAGGTCGGCGAACTGTTCGAGGAAGGCGACTCGGACAGCTCGGTGATGATCGTCTTCGAGGGCGAGCAGCCCCTCGGCGACGAAGCCCACGCGTGGTACGACGAACTGGTCGAGCGCCTCGAAGCCGACACCGTGCACGTGCAGTCCGTGCAGGACTTCTGGAGTGATCCCCTGACCGCGTCAGGGTCCCAGAGCAACGACGGCAAGGCGGCCTACGTTCAGGTCAAGTTGGCCGGCAACCAGGGCGAGGCGCTGGCCAACGAGTCGGTCAAGGCCGTCCAGAACATCGTCAACAGCCTCGAGGCGCCGCCGGGCGTGAAGGCCTACGTGACCGGACCGGCGGCGCTGGCCGCTGACCAGCACATTGCCGGCGACCGCAGCATGCGGCTCATCGAGGCCGCCACGTTCACCGTCATCATCGTGATGCTGCTGTTGGTCTACCGATCCATCGTGACCGTGCTCATCACGCTGGTCATGGTCGTGCTGTCGCTGGCGACCGCCCGCGGTGTGGTCGCGTTCCTCGGCCACCACGAGATCATCGGGCTGTCGACGTTCGCGACGAACCTGTTGGTGACGTTGGCGATCGCCGCTGCCACCGACTACGCGATATTCCTGATAGGCCGATATCAGGAAGCCCGGTCGGCCGGTGAGGACAAAGAGACCGCGTACTACACGATGTTCCACGGCACGGCCCACGTCGTGCTGGGATCGGGCCTGACCATCGCCGGTGCGACGTTCTGCCTGAGCTTCACCCGGCTGCCGTACTTCCAGACGATGGGTGTGCCGCTGGCGATCGGCATGTTCGTGGTCGTGATGGCCGGTGTCGTGCTGATGGTCGCGATCATCAGCCTGGCGACCCGGTTCGGCAAACTGATGGAACCCAAGCGCGCGATGCGGATCCGCGGCTGGCGCAAGATCGGCGCGGCCGTCGTGCGCTGGCCCGGCCCCATCCTGGTCGCGACGATGGCCATCACCCTCGTCGGCCTCCTCGCGCTGCCGGGCTACAAGACGAACTACAACGACCGCGACTACCTGCCGGCCGATCTGCCCGCCAACGAGGGGTACGCCGTCGCCGACGAGCATTTCGACCAGGCGCGCATGAACCCCGAGCTGTTGATGATCGAAAGCGATCACGACATGCGCAACTCGGCGGACTTCCTGGTCATCGACAAGATCGCCAAGGCGCTGTTCCGGGTCGAGGGCATCGCGCGCGTGCAGGCGATCACCCGGCCCGACGGCAAGCCGATCAAGCACACGTCGATCCCGTTCCAGATGAGCATGCAGGGCACCACGCAGCGGCTCAACGAGAAGTACATGCAGGACCGCATGGCCGACATGCTGGTGCAGGCGGACGAGATGGCCAACACCATCGCGACCATGGAGAAGATGTCGGGCCTGACCGCGCAGATGGCCGACATCACCCACAGCATGGTCTCGAAGATGGACAACATGCTGACCGACATCGAGGACCTGCGCGACAGCATCGCCAACTTCGACGACTTCTTCCGCCCGATCCGCAACTACTTTTACTGGGAACCGCACTGCTACAACATCCCGGTCTGCTGGGCGCTGCGGTCGGTGTTCGACACCCTCGACGGCATCAACGTGATGACCGACGACTTCCGGGCGATCCTGCCGGACATGAAGCGGCTGGACACCCTGATGCCCCAGATGGTCGCGCTGATGCCCGAGATGATCGAGACCATGAAGACGATGCGGACCATGATGCTGACGATGTACCAGTCGCAGAAGGGTCAGCAGGATCAGATGGCGGCGATGTCCGAGGACGCCGACGCCATGGGCGAGGCCTTCGACGACTCGATGAACGACGACTCGTTCTACCTGCCGCCGGAGATCTTCGAGAACGCGGACTTCCAGCGCGGCCTGGAGCAGTTCCTGTCCCCCGACGGACATGCGGTGCGGTTCATCATCTCCCACGAGGGCGATCCGCTGAGCCCCGAGGGCGTGGCCAAGATCGACAAGATCAAGACCGCGGCCAAGGAGGCGATCAAGGGCACCCCGCTGGAGGGGTCCAAGGTCTACCTCGGCGGTACCGCTGCGACGTTCAAGGACATGCAGGACGGCAACAACTACGACCTGCTGATCGCCGGTATCTCGGCCTTGGGCCTGATCTTCATCATCATGTTGATCCTGACGCGGGCCGTTGTCGCGGCCGCGGTGATCGTGGGCACGGTGGTGCTCTCGCTGGCCGCCTCGTTCGGCCTGTCGGTGCTGCTGTGGCAACACATCCTGGGCCAGGAGCTGCACTGGATGGTGCTCGCGATGGCGGTGATCATCCTGCTCGCGGTGGGCGCCGACTACAACCTCCTGCTGGTCTCCCGGCTCAAAGAGGAGATCCATGCCGGTATCGGCACCGGCATCATCCGCGCGATGGGCGGTAGTGGGTCGGTGGTGACGGCCGCGGGGCTGGTGTTCGCGCTGACGATGATGTCCATGTCGGTCAGTGAACTGACCGTCATCGGGCAGGTCGGTACGACGATAGGCCTGGGCCTGTTGTTCGACACACTCGTCATCCGCGCGTTCATGACCCCGTCCATCGCCGCACTGCTGGGGCCGTGGTTCTGGTGGCCGCAGCGGGTGCGCACCCGTCCCGTCCCCGCGCCGTGGCCGAGACCCGGTGGGCTGCAATCGGATCCATCAGAAGGAGTGAGGGTATGAAGTCGCTGATGATCGGTGCCGCCGCGGTGGTCGTGAGCCTGGGCTTCGCTGCACCCGCGGCGGCCGACCCCGACACCGCCTTCGCCAACGAGCTGAACACCTACGGCATCTACGGGCAGAAGGACTACAACGCCTGGATCGGCAAGATCGCCTGCAAGCGTTCGCACATGGGTGTGGACCGGGACGCGTTCGCCTCCGCGGAGTTCGTGCACGACCAGCTGCAGAAGGGCGCCACCACCGAGCAGGCCTGGCAGTTCCTGGCCGCGGCGCTGCGCACGTACTGCCCGGACAAGCTGCCGATCATCGACGTGGCCCGCTAGCCCCAGCCGTGGCCCTCCGCAGGCGGTTCAACGACGCCGTCACCGGGTTCTGGGGATTCGCTGCGCCGATCTACGACACCGCGGTCGTGCAGCAGTGGGTGTACCGTCCCGCCCAGGACGAGATGATCGCGCTGCTGACCGCCCACGGTTCCCGGCGGATCGCCGACGTCGGCTGTGGCACAGGGATTCTCGCCGACCGCATCGCACGCGAGCGCACGCCCGAGGCGGTGTTCGGCGTGGATCTGTCCGAGGGGATGCTCGCCCAGGCGGCGAATCGCTCGCAGGACGTGCAGTGGCGTACGGCACCGGCCGAGCAGTTGCCGTTCGAGGACGCCAGCCTGGACGCGGTGGTCACGACCTCCGCGTTCCACTGGTTCAATCAGCCGGCCGCGCTGCGCGAATTCCACCGGGTGTTGTCACCGGGCGGGTTCGCCGCGGTGGCGACGCTCAGCCCGCGACAGCAGTGGTCCGGTCTGGCGTTACGGCTGCTCTCTGCCGACCAGCTGAACCCGTCGCACAGCCCGGCGCCGTCGGAGATGCGGACGTTGTTCGGCGACGCCGGGTTCGACGTCGAGGATCAGCACCGGGTGCGGCGTCCGGTGTGGACGCCGATCTCCGATCTGATCACCGTCGGCGTGAAACGCGCCGACTAGCGGACGACCCAGTTCCACACCGACATGTCGCCGCGCGGGTAGTTCATGCAGACGTCGGTGGCGTGGGCGACGACGCCCTTGTTGTTGAAGAACAGCTTCGCCCAGTTGCCCCACCGGGTCGCGACCTGCTCGTAGTACACGTTGGTCGCGGTGTTCTCCGAGTACTGGCGACGTCCGACGGGATCGAGCGAGAAGAACCAGTGGATGCGGTCGAAGGCGGCCTGCTGCACGTCGAGGGGCCGGTTGCTACGGTCGATCATGTACCGCTCGAAATAGACCGGGCTGGTGTCGCGTGCTGCTGCCATGTACTGCTCGACGTCGCAGGTGGTGTGGATGATGCGGCGCGGGATCGGGTAATCCTCGGTCGAGTCGGCGAGCGCCGGGCCGGCCGCACTGAGGCAGACCGCGGCGGCGCCGATGACTGACAGTCCCACGCGGGCGATGCGACTCTTCAGTCCACTCATCGTTGCTCCTGCCTCGTAGTTTCCGTAACTATATAGCGCAGCTAGACAGCTGGTCGATCTCGCCTGTGGCTAGCCGCCGCCGGTGACAGGGTTCGACGTCAGGGAGATCCATCCGCCGTTGATCCACACGCCCCAGCGTCCACCCCAACCCGAGTTCCACACCACCGGCTGGCCGATCCAGGTCTCCGCAGGCTTCGGCGGCGCCCAGGCCGGGACTGGTTCGCCGTGGACAGGCGGTGGCGGCGGAGCGGGTTGCGCGAGCGCGGGCGCGATCGCGCCACCGAGAAGTCCCACGGCCAGTCCGCACGCAGCGACGGCGCCGGTCAAGGTGGTCTTGTACGAGGTCATCGCATCACTCCCGCGTCGATGATGAGCCGGATAATTAGCATATATAACCAGCGGCCGTCGCGGCCACTCAGGGTCTGCGGAATGGGCGGGCGCGGCGTCGATCTCGGTGGCCGGGTATGCGGTCACGACCTTCGCGCCGGCGTTCCTGAGGCGTGCCCGCGGGACGTTGCTCGGCGAGGTCGGCCGGGTCGGTCGGACCGTTCGTGACGGGCGCGATCGGGCAGGCGGCGGCGATCAGAGCCCGAACTGGTCCTCGACGATGCCGAGCCACACCTGCGCGGCGTCGATGGCCACCTTCTCGCTGATGAACGCATGCTGGGTTCCGGTGTAGATGTCGCGGAAGGCCCGCTCCAGGCGGGTCCCTTCACGGATCGCGCTCGTTCCGGCGACGAGATGGGCCCATTCGGCGCACGCCCGTGCGGTGTCGGTGGCGAACACCGCCGCGACCCGCATGTCGGCCCGGAGCCCTGGCGTGAGCTCCGCTCCCCCGGCGACAGCGGCTTCGGCGGTGCCGAACGCGTCGTGGACGAGCAGTCGTGCGGCCCGCCAGGCCGCGACGTGATGGGCGAGCCCCTTCTGGAACGTCGGTCGGCTGGCCAGGGCCGCCATATCGCTCATCCGGTACTTGGTCGCGGCCAGTTCCTCGACGTCGTCGAGCATGCTCTTGGCGACACCGAGCGCCCAGGCCGCATGACCGGCGGCCGTCACCGGCATCATCCCCATCCGCGTCGCGGGCGAACTCCCCCGCCGGGGTTCCCGGGTGAACAGCGCGAAGGTGCGCTCCTGCGGTACGAAGACGTCGGCGATGGCGTAGTCGTAGGACCCGGTGCCCTTGAGCCCCTGGACGTGCCAGCCGTCCTTGAACTCGACCTGGTCCCGCGGGACGACCGCGACCTGCATGTCGGGCACACCCTCGGCGGCCCACCGGATCTCACCGTCGTCCATCGGCATGAAGCCGGCCGCCACGTACTCGGCGTGACCGGTTCCCGACCCGAAACTCCAGGATCCGCTCAGCCGGTAGCCGCCGTCGACCGCCACTCCCTGACCGTTCGGGAAGAACTGCCCACCCATCGTGACGCGGTTGCCGTTGGCGGTGAACACCTCGGCGAATCCCGCGTCGGGCAGGTAGGTCGCCGCGGCGAAGGACGACGGCAGGTTCGCGATCCCCACCCAGCCGAACGACCCGTCCTGCCAGGCCATCTCGATCCAGGTGTCGATCATCTCGGCGAAGGACGGTTCGACGCCACCGCCGGCTGCCGGGTTGAAGGCCGTCATCAGTCCGCTCGTCCACATCGCCTCGACGATCGCGGGACTCATCGTGCGCAACTGTTCGGATTCGGCGGCCCCTTCACGAACCACGTCGCGCAAACCCAGGGCAAGATCCACCGCCGTCACGGCGTGAACGTTAGCGGCTCAGGGCAGGGCAGTGAACAGATTCGCCAGATCTGTCATCTCGGGGGTCGATCCCTCCGCGAGCTGATCGCCGGGCAGGTGGGGCTGCTCGGCCGGCACGGACTCCGGCGCGGTGGCAGCGACGGGCGCCGGCGCCTCGGGCATGGCCATCAGGTGCGGGACGCCGTCGGGTAGATGCGGCACACCACCGGCCTCCCCGGGCAGATCGAGGGGCGCTACCGACGCCACCGCGACCGGGGCGGGTTCGGGCGCGGACGGCACGGGTTGCGTGGCGACGGTCGAGGCTGCCCGCAGCGGGGCAGGTGTGGACGTCTCGGTCTCCTGGGTGGCTGGGGAGGGCGCCTCGACCACCTTGCGGACGACACCGGCCGTCGCGTCCGACGGGGCGGGAACGGCGACCCAGCCGGAATCGGACCGCGACGGTTGCGCCGCGGCGGCGGCAGTCTGTTCGACCTGCGGCCCGGTGCCCGACGTCGACAGCAGGCCGGCGACGGCGGCGGCCGCCGCCGCGCCGAGAACGGCGACGGCGATCCGCGCACGGGCGGACCGGCGGCGGACGGACCGTGGGCGGGTGATCGGTTCGGTGAGCGCCTCGCGCGGGTCGACATCGGCGAAGGCAGCGCCGTAGGCGAGCGCCAGGCCGGGATCCAGGTCGGGGTGCACCATCACCGCGCCGGCACACCGGAACGGCACCACTTCGATGGCGTCGAAGCCGAGGCAGCCGAGCCGGGTCCGTAGCCTCAGGCCGTCGCGTGCGACGTCCTCGCTCCAGGTCAGGCGGATGTGGCCGATGTCGAAACCGCCGTTGGCGGCGATCGCGTGCGCCCCGCGCGCCGCGGCGCCGGCGATCTCGGTGTCGGAACACACCTCGATCACGTCGTGGTCGACGACGGTGCCGTCGGACTCGTCGACCAGAACCCAGACGACCTCGTCCGAAGTCAAGGCCAGCCCCAGCGTCATGCCCACGCCGTCCCCTTCCGTCACCGGTGTGTGTGATCTATCGGACACTGTGCAACTGCTGTTACAGGTGGGGTGAAACGTGCGCAGGGGTGGACACCGACTTGCCGAGCCCTTAGGCTCCCCTAAAGGTCGGTCAGCCGACCTTTAAGTCCGTCCCGGGGTTGTCCGGCGGACCGGCTGGAGCGTATCGCCATCGTGCGGTTCCCGCGCGCCGTCCGGGGTGCGACGCCGTCGTCGCGTTCGCCTTTCGCATGCGTCTTTTGTGTGTATTTCGTTGTGCGTCAACAACTTTGGATTGTAGGTGCAACGTTGTTGCAACTCGGCGTGGGCTAGTGTGCTAGGTCACAGCATGAAGGGAGCTCCACCATGAGCGGGGTCGGCACTCATCGGGAATCCGATGCCTATCTGCAGAAGCGACAGCTGAAGAAGGGCAGCGCGGGGTGGATTCTGCTCGCCGGCCTGGGCGTCAGCTACGTGGTGTCCGGGGACTACTCCGGATGGAACTTCGGCCTGGCCGAGGGCGGGTTCGGCGGCCTCGCGATCGCCGCGGTCGTGATCGCCGCGATGTATCTGGCACTGGTGCTGGGGATGGCCGAATTGTCCTCGGCCCTGCCCGCGGCCGGAGGTGGCTACACCTTCGCGCGCCGCGCCCTCGGACCGTGGGGTGGATTCGCCACGGGCACCGCCATTCTCATCGAGTACGCGATCGCCCCCGCGGCGATCGCGACGTTCATCGGGGCCTATGTCGAGTCGCTCGGCCTGTTCGGTATCACCGACGGGTGGTGGGTCTACCTCGCCGCCTATGCGATCTTCATCGGCATCCACCTGTCCGGCGTCGGCGAGGCGCTCAAGGTGATGTTCGTGATCACCGGTATCGCGCTGGTCGGCCTGATCGTGTTCGCCGTCGCCGCGGTCGGTCAGTTCGACACCGCCAACCTGACCGACATCGCGGTCACCGATGCGGCGGGCGCGTCGCCGCTACTGCCGTTCGGCCTGCTGGGCGTGTGGGCCGCGATCCCGTTCGCGATCTGGTTCTTCCTGGCCATCGAAGGCGTTCCGCTCGCCGCCGAGGAAGCCGACCAACCCGAGCGCAATGTGCCCCGCGGCATCATCGCCGCGATGGCAGTGCTGCTGGTGACCTGCGTGGCGGTCCTTGTGCTGACCACCGGCGCCGGCGGCGCCGCCGCGATGTCGGAGTCGGGCAATCCACTCGTCGAGGCGCTGGGCGACAGCGTGTGGGCCAAGGTGGTGAACTACATCGGCCTCGCGGGGCTGATCGCGAGCTTCTTCTCGATCATCTATGCGTACTCGCGCCAGCTGTTCGCGCTGTCGCGGGCGGGTTACCTGCCGACCGTGCTCTCGGTGACGAACTCGCGCAAGGCGCCGACCCTGGCGCTGATCGTGCCCGGGGCCATCGGCTTCGCGTTGTCCCTGACCGGTCAGGGAGCGCTGCTGCTGAACATGGCGGTGTTCGGCGCTGCGCTGAGCTATGTGCTGATGATGGTCAGCCACATCGTGCTGCGCCGGCGCGAACCCGACATGGCCCGCCCCTACCGCACCCCGGGAGGCGTCGCGACCACCGGATTCGCACTCGTCGTCGCAGTGCTCGCCGTCATCGCGACATTCCTCGTCGACCATGTCGCCGCGCTGTGCTGCCTCGGAGTGTTCGCCGCGTTCATGGCGTACTTCGGCCTCTACAGCAGGCACCACCTGGTGGCCAACTCCCCCGACGAGGAGTTCGCCGCGCTGGCGGCCGCCGAGGACGAACTGAGATGACCTACCGCCAGCAGATCTCGGGGCACACCTACCAGTTCGACAGCCTCGTCGACGTCCTGGCCAAAGCGACACCGCAGCGCTCCGGAGACGAACTCGCGGGCTGCGCGGCCGCCTCGGACGCCGAAAGAGCCGCCGCGGCATGGGTTCTGGCTGACCTACCGATGGCGACCTTCTTGGAAGAGCCGGTGGTGCCCTACGAGACCGACGACGTCACACGACTGATCATCGACACCCATGACCGGCCGGCCTTCGGCCCCGTCTCCCACCTCACCGTCGGAGGGTTCCGGGACTGGTTGCTGGACACCGCATCCCGTGACGACAGCGCGCAGACGATCGCCGCGGTCGCGCCGGGGCTGACGCCGGAGATGGTCGCCGCGGTGTCGAAGATCATGCGCAACCAGGACCTGATCGCCGTCGCCGCAGCCGCTACGGTCCGCTCCGCCTTCCGCACGTCGATCGGGGTTCCGGGCGCCTTGGCGACGCGGTTGCAGCCCAATCATCCGACCGACGACGCACGCGGTATCGCCGCGGCGACGCTCGACGGTCTCCTCATGGGATGCGGGGACGCGGTCATCGGTATCAACCCGGCGACCGATTCACCGCAGGCCACCTCGGATCTGCTGCAGCTGCTCGACGAGATCCGGCAACGCTTCGAGATCCCGATGCAGTCGTGTGTCCTGACCCACGTCACCACCACGATGGACCTCATCGAGCGCGGGGCGCCGGTGGATCTGGTGTTCCAGTCGATCGCCGGAACACAGGGCGCCAACCGCAGCTTCGGCATCACGCTGCCGATGCTGCAGGAGGCCAACGAGGCGGGCCGGTCGCTGGGCCGCGGCACCGTCGGCGACAACATCATGTACCTGGAGACCGGGCAGGGGTCGGCTCTGTCGGCCGGCGCGCACCTGGGCACCGGAGGCAGACCGGTGGATCAGCAGACGCTGGAGACCAGGGCGTACGCGGTCGCCCGCGCGCTGGATCCTCTCCTGGTCAACACGGTCGTGGGCTTCATCGGCCCCGAATACCTCTACGACGGTAAGCAAATCGTGCGCGCGGGTCTCGAAGACCACTTCTGCGGGAAACTTCTCGGACTGCCGATGGGCGTGGACGTCTGCTACACCAACCACGCGGAAGCCGACCAGGACGACATGGACACCCTGCTGACCCTGCTCGGGGTCGCCGGGGCGGCGTTCGTGATCACGGTGCCCGGCGCCGACGACGTCATGCTCGGCTATCAGAGCCTCGCGTTCCACGATGCGCTGTACGTACGCAAGGCACTGGGGTTGCGTCCGGCGCCCGAGTTCGAGGCTTGGCTGGCCCGGCTCGGCATGGCCGACGGCGACGGCAGGGTGCTGCCGGTCGATCCCGCACGCTCTCCGCTGCTCGCGCTGGCGGCCGGCGGATGAGCGCGCAGGTCCCGGTCGAGGGTGACGTGTGGGCCCCGCTGCGCAGCACGACGCAGGCCCGCATCGGCCTGGGGCGCGCAGGCAATTCCCTTCCCTCGCACCGTGTTTTGGAATTCAAGGCCGCGCACTCTGCTGCCCGCGACGCGGTCCATGTGCCGTTGGACGTTGAGATGCTCACCTCCCAGGTGGACGCGGTCGGCCTGGGGGCACCGCGGCACGTCCGCAGCATGGCGACCACCCGGGGCGAGTATCTGCGGCGACCCGATCTCGGTCGCACGCCGGACGGTCTGGAGATGCTGCCGCGTTCGGAGGCCGACATCGGCATCGTGCTGGCCGACGGCCTGTCGCCGCGCGCGCTCGCCGATCACGGCGCTCCGCTGCTGTCGGCGCTGGCGGAGGAGTTCTGCGGTGCCTACCGGGTCGCACCGCCGGTGATCGCCACCCAGGCCCGAGTCGCCCTCGGCGACCACGTCGGTGCGGCGCTGGGTGTCTCGACGTTGTTGATGGTCATCGGCGAACGCCCCGGGCTCACCGTCGCCGACAGTCTCGGTATCTACCTGACGCATCTGCCCCGGCCGGGGCGCACCGACGCCGACCGCAACTGCATCTCCAACATCCACCCGCCCGACGGCCTCGGCTATCGGGCCGCTGCCCGCATCGCGGTGCGGCTGGTGGCCGGCGCGCGCCGGCTCGGCCGTTCCGGCGTCGACCTGAAGGACACCTCGCGGGCCGACCTGGGGGCCTGACTACGCCGTCGTGTTGGCCAGTCGCTCGATCCGCTCCAGCGCATCCGCTGCCAGTCCTGGCACGTCGAACCCGGGATTCGTTCCGCACGTGGTGATCTCGATCGCCGCGTTGTGTGCGGCGACGAACAGGTTGTCGCAGTTCCAGTCGACCGCCCGCAGGGACCACAGCACGCTGCCCTCGGGCCCCGCGGCGGCCGGCTGCACCGTGAACTCGTAGGTGCGCTCCTGCATGGTGGTGACGGTCACCGTGTCCCCGTCACAGTCGGCGATGGCCGCCCGCACCGAGTCGAGGGCGCCCGCCGGATCGAAGTCCCAGCGGTACACCGCGACCATCTCCTCGATGAAGAACTGGCCGTCGTCGGTGGTCCAGTGACCTCCGTCGGTGGCCAGCGGCCGTCCTTCGTCGAGAAACGGCGGGTCGACCTCACGGGCCAGTCCCGCGCACCCCGCCGGCTCGGCGACGACGAACAGGTTGCCGTCCTCGCCGATCACGGCCGGGCTGAGCAGGTCCACGACCTGCTGGGTGGTGATCGGTGCCGCCATCGACTCCGGCGTGCCCCGCGGATCGTCGACGTGGCGGGTGCAACCGCAGAGCAGCGCGAGGGCCACGGCGCCTACCGCCGTACCCCGCCGCGCCGTCACGATCATCGTCCGAAGCCCGCGTCCCGTAGCGCCTGTGCCATCGAGCCGCCGGCCCTGGCGCCGGTCGTGGCACCGGAGGCGTTGGGCCGCTGCGGCTTCCGCGCTGTGGTCCGCGGTCGCTCGTCCCTGCGGGGACCACGCGCGGGCTTGGTCTCGTCCTTGAGTCGCAGCGTCAAGCCGATGCGCCGGCGTTCGACGTCGACATCGACGACCTTGACGCGCACCACCTGCCCGGACCGCACGACCTCGTGGGGGTCCGACACGTAGCGGTCCGCCATCGCCGACACATGGACCAGCCCGTCCTGGTGCACCCCGATGTCGACGAACGCGCCGAACGCCGCCACGTTCGTGACGACCCCCTCCAGCACCATCCCGGCCTTGAGGTCGGCCACCTTCTCCACTCCCGCCGCGAAAGTCGCGGTGGTGAATGCCGGCCGCGGATCCCGTCCGGGCTTTTCGAGCTCACCGAGGATGTCGGTCACGGTCGGGATGCCGAACCGGTCGTCGGCGAAATCACCGGGGCGCAGTGCCCGCAGGGCTCGTTCGTCGCCGATGATCTCGGCCAATGTCAGGCCCGCGCGGTCGAGGATGCGCCGCACCACGGGATAGGACTCCGGGTGGACGCCGGAGGCGTCGAGGGGATCCTCGCCGTCGCGGATACGCAGAAAGCCGGCGCACTGTTCGAATGCCTTGGGCCCCAGCCGCGGAACGTCCAACAGCGCGCGGCGGTTCTGGAAACGGCCGGCCTTGTCGCGGTGGGCGACGATCGCCTCCGCCAGTGACTCGGTGATCCCCGAGACTCGCGAGAGCAGGGGCACCGAGGCGGTGTTGAGGTCCACGCCGACGGCGTTGACCGCGTCTTCGACGACGGCGCCCAGGCTCTTGGCCAGGATTCCCGGCGTCACGTCGTGCTGGTACTGGCCCACACCGATCGACTTGGGTTCGATCTTGACGAGTTCGGCCAGCGGGTCCTGGAGGCGCCGCGCGATGGACACGGCCCCGCGCAGCGTGACGTCGAGACCCGGCAGCTCGTGTGCGGCGTAGGCCGAGGCCGAGTACACCGACGCCCCGGCCTCGCTGACCATCGCCTTGTTCGGCGCGGCAGCACCGGCGGCCCGGATGTCGGCGATCAACTCCGTTGCCAGAGCGTCGGTTTCGCGCGAGGCGGTGCCGTTGCCGACGGCGATGAGCTCGATGCCGTGACGCGCGACGAGTGCGGCCAGCGTGGCCTTGGCGGAGTCCCACTGCTTCTGCGGCTGGTGCGGGAAGATCGCGCAGGTGTCGAGGACCTTGCCCGTCCCGTCGACGACCGCGACCTTCACCCCGGTGCGGAACCCCGGATCCAGGCCCATCGTGGTGCGGTTACCGGCGGGGGCCGCCAGCAGCAGGTCCTTGAGGTTCTTGGCGAAGACTGTCACCGCGTCCTCTTCGGCACGGAGCTTCAGCCGGACGCGCGCGTCCACCGAGGCCGAGACCGAGAGCCGGGTGCGCCACGCGAAACCGATCGTGGCCGCCAGCCACGGCGTGGCCGGCGCGCCCGCCGTGAGGTCCACCCCGAGCGCCGTCGCGATCATCGCCTGATACGTGTCGTCCTCGCCGCCGTCCAGCGACAGGGACAGGGCCTGCTCCTTCTCGCCGCGCAGCACGGCCAGGACGCGATGGGACGGCATCGCCGCCAGCGGTTCGGCGTGGTCGAAGTAGTCGCGGAACTTCTGGGTCTTCTCCGAGGTGAGCGCGGCCTCGGAGGCGGGCCTCGCGGTGATGGTCCCCGTCTCCCAGAACCGCTCCCGTAGCCCACCGACCAGCTCGGCGTTCTCGGCGGCGCGTTCGACGACGATGTGCCGCGCCCCCTCCAGCGCCGCCGCGACATCGGCGACCTCACCGGCGACGAACGGCGCCGCGGCGGCTTCGGGTGAGAGCGACGGGTCGGTCAGCAGTTGTTCGGCCAGCGGCTCCAGCCCCGCCTCCCGGGCGATCTGCGCCTTGGTCCGCCGCTTCGGCTTGTAGGGCAGGTAGATGTCCTCGACCCGCGCCTTGGTGTCGGCGGCCATCAACGCCGCGGTGAGCTCGGCGGTGAGTTTGCCCTGCTCCTTGATCGAGGCCAGCACCGCACTGCGGCGATCATCGAGCTCCCGCAGATAGCCGAGACGTTCCTCCAGGAGGCGCAATTGCCCGTCATCGAGGCTGCCGGTGGCCTCCTTGCGGTAGCGGGCGATGAACGGGACCGTCGCTCCCTCGTCGAGCAGCCGCACGGCCGCAGCCACCTGGTTCTCCCCTACGGCCAGTTCCTCAGCGAGACGGGCATTTACGGATTCGAGCGCGCCGGACTTGATCACGCGCGGAACCCTACCCAACCGGCCGGACAGGACCGGTCCGGGACACGGCCGCCCGCCGAGTTTGAGCAACCCGCGTCGGGGTAGCCGCCGTCTGCATGAGCACCGATGTCGCCGACTTCATCCTCGACCGCCTCCGACAGTGGAACGTGACCCACATCTTCGGCTACCCCGGCGACGGGATCAACGGCCTGATCTCTGCGCTGGGGCGTGCCGACAACGACCCCAAGTTCGTGCAGACCCGGCACGAGGAGATGGCGGCGTTCGCCGCGGTGGGCTACGCGAAGTTCTCCGGTGAGGTCGGCGTGTGCATGGCGACCTCCGGCCCGGGCGCCATCCACCTCATCAACGGGTTGTACGACGCCAAGCTCGACCATGTCCCGGTGGTCGCGATCATCGGCCAGACGGCGCGTACCGCGATGGGCGGCAGCTACCAGCAGGAGGTCGACCTGCAGGCGCTGTTCGGCGACGTCGCGAGCGACTACGTCGTGGAGGTGAACGCCTCGGCGCAGCTGCCCGCCACCCTGGACCGCGCGATCCGCACCGCCCGCACCCGGCGCGCGCCCACCGTGGTCATCGTGCCGTCGGACCTGCAGGAGGAGGAGTACGAGCCGCCCGGACACCAGTTCAAGCACGTCCCGTCCAGCGACCCCGGTGACGTGGTCGGCGTCATCACGCCGTCCGACGCTCAGGTGCGCCTGGCCGCGGACATCCTCAACGAGGGTGAGCGGGTGGCGATCCTGATCGGGCAGGGGGCGCGCGGTGCCGCCGCCGAGGTCGCCGAAGTCGCCCGTCTGACCGGCGCCGGTGTGGCAAAAGCGCTGCTGGGCAAGGACGTTCTGGCCGACGACCTGCCGTTCGTGACGGGCGCGATCGGGCTTCTGGGCACCCGGCCCAGCTATGAGCTGATGCGGGACTGCGACACCCTGCTCATTGTCGGGTCCAATTTCCCGTACACGCAGTTCCTTCCGGAGTTCGGCCAGGCGCGCGCCGTCCAGGTCGACAACGACGGCACCTCGATCGGGATGCGCTATCCGACCGAACTGAACATCGTCGCCGACGCCAAGGTGACTCTGGCTGCCCTGCAACCGCACCTGCAGCCGAAGTCGGACTCCGGGTGGCGGGACACCATCGAGTCGAACGTCGAGAACTGGTGGCGGACCCTGGAGAAGCAAAGCATGCTCGCCGCGCAGCCGGTCAATCCGATGCGCGTGGCCTGGGAGCTGTCGAAGCGGTTGCCCGGCAACGCGATCGTCACCGCGGACTCGGGATCGTCGACCACGTGGTACGCGCGTTGCCTGCAGTTCAGCGGGGACGTCCGTGGGTCGGTGTCCGGCACGCTGGCGACCATGGGGTGCGCGGTCCCGTATGCGCTGGGGGCGAAGTTCGCCCACCCGGACCGGCCGGTCGTCGCGCTGGTCGGCGACGGGGCGATGCAGATGAACGGGCTCGCGGAGCTGCTGACCATCAACCGCTATCGCGGAGAGTGGGACGAGCTTCCGTTCGTGATCTGCGTGTTCGGCAACGGCGACCTGAACCAGGTGACGTGGGAGCTGCGCGCGATGGGCGGCGCCCCGAAGTTCGAGGAGTCGCAGAGTCTGCCCGCGGTGAGCTATGCGGAGGTGGCCCGGGCGATGGGTCTCGACGCGATGACCGTCGAGTGTGAGGCCGACGTCGCGACGGCGTGGGACTGGGCGCTGTCGACGCCAGGACCCACACTGATCGATGTGCGCTGCGATCCCGAAGTGCCGCCGATCCCGCCGCACGTCACGTTCGACGAGATGCTGAAGATGACACAGGCCGTGGCCAAGGGCGACCCGAATGCACGCCATCTCGTGTACCAGACGATCAAGACCAAGGCCGCCGAGCTCTTCACCCGATCCTGAGCACCCGCGCGCACGCCGCGTTCGCTTTGCGGACCGAGCAGCCAGCATCTTTTCGTTTTTCGCGCTGTGCCGACCTGCCCGCCTGTGGCAGCATCTGCCAGACGAAATTGCTGCGCGACGCGAAAGGTGCTGGTGGAGTTGAGGATTCTGCCCGCTGGGGATGAGCTGGCCATGCGCCGGACTCGGCCTGCCGGGGCCTTGTCGCATTCCTGACTCCCCCATCTTCGTGACCGCCTACGATCAACCGCGCCCGCTGGCGCGCTATGAGTTCTCCGACGACGATCCCGCGCGGATCCGCGGCCGGCTGCACGAGATGTTCGGCCCGCAGACCACCGTCGAGTGTGCGGACAGTTCCGAGCCCGCCCGCTACCGCCACATCCGGCATTCCTCGACCGCGTTCCACGTCGACCAGATCGACCATGCCGGCGACGCCACCCTCTGCCTCGAGCAGATCCGCCGCGATGCCGTCCTGTGGGTGCACGCCGGCACGGTCCTGTTCCGGTGCGGCGACGTCACCGACAAGGCCGCCCAGGGAGAAGTGCGGCTGTTGAGGGCGGGCGTCGGCCCGGTGGCGCTGCAGTCGATCGACAGCCGGATCACGGTCGTGCACCTCGGCGCGGCGCCGCGGGACGCACCGCCCGACTGGCTCACGCCCCGCAACCGGGCGGCAGCGGGCGTGGTGAAGCGGACCATCGCCTACGTCACCGATGTCCTGAACTCCGCCGACACCGCAGCGGCCGAGGTGCTGGCCGGCGCGATGTCGGATCTGCTCTCGGCCGCGGCGTCGGCCGTCTTCCCCCACCACGTCGGCGGGGAGGACGGAGGCAGCACGGCCGACGCGTTCCCTGCGACCCTGCGCGCAGCGCTGGCCTACATCGAAGCCAATGCGTCGCGGCGTATTTCGCTGGCCGATGTCGCCGCGGAGGCCTACGCGACGCCCCGGACGGTTCAATACCTGTTCCGGCGCTACCTCGACACCACGCCCACGGCGTATCTAAGGCGGGTCCGGCTGGCCGCGGCGCGCCAGGAACTTCTGACGTCTCATCGCTCGGCCACGACGGTGACTGCCACCGCGGCGCGGTGGGGGTTCGGCCACACCGGTCGGTTCGCAGTGCTGTATCGGCAGACGTACGGGGAGAGCCCGCACGAGACACTGGCCCGCTAGCCTTTCGCGATTCGGACCGACAGTTTGCGCGCTGCGGCCAATTACGGGCAGACCGCGATTCGCAGTCATGCGGCCCGTCGCACGCACTTCATGATGTCGCACCATGACCAGAGCAGAGCCGCCGATCGGCGACGGTGGGGTGACGGTCGGCAGCTTCACCTACGTGCACACCCAGGACCGCTGGGTGTGGTCGGACGCGGTCGCGGCCATGCACGGGTATGCCCCGGGCGCGGTGGAGCCCACGACCGACCTCGTTCTGGCGCACAAACACCCCGACGACAGGGCGACGGTCACCGAACTGATCGACCGGGTGCGCGCCGAAGGGGCGGTCTTCTCCAGCCGTCACCGCATCGTGGACGTGCAGGGCAGGACGCGCGTGGTCGTGGTGATCGGCGAGCGCATGGTCGACGACGGCGGGGTCGCCGTCGGGACCCGCGGCTTCTACGTCGACATCACCGACAGCTTCGACGCCGACGTGCAGAGGTCGGTGACCCGGCACGTGACGGCCATCGAGAAGACACGTTCGACGATCCAGCAGGCGGTCGGCATGATCCGGATGGCGTACGGCGTGTCGTCCGAGCGCGCCTTCGACGTGCTCAAGTGGCGCTCGCAGGAGAGGAACGTGAAGCTGAGATCCATCGCCGAGCGGTTGGTGGCCGACGTCTCGGCGACTCCGCTGTCTGCCGACGCCCGGGCGCGACTCGACCACTTCCTGCTCAGCGCCGACCGCGATGACGGGGGCTGAGACGGGTACCCGGTAGCCATGGCCACCGCCGCGGATTTCGTCCCTCCCGTGCACGACGTCGAGACGCTGGCCGCCGCCGCGCAGGCCTGTCGCGGCTGCGGCCTGTACGAGAAGGCGACCCAGACCGTGTTCGGGTCCGGGCCTGAGCGGGCCAGGATGATGCTCGTCGGCGAGCAGCCCGGCGACCGGGAGGATCTTGCGGGGGAACCCTTCGTGGGTCCCGCCGGACGGCTTCTCGACAAGGCGCTGGGCGAGGCCGGAGTGGAGCGCACGCCGGTGTATGTGACCAACGCGGTGAAGCACTTCAAGTTCGTGCCGTCCGAGCGCGGCAAGCGCAGGATCCACAAGACGCCGAGCCGTACGGAAGTCGTGGCCTGCCGTCCCTGGTTGTTCGCAGAGCTCGAGGCGGTCGAGCCCGAGGTGGTGGTCCTGCTCGGCGCGACCGCGGCAAAGGCGCTCCTGGGCAACGCATTTCGGCTCACCGAGCACCGCGGTGAGGTCCTGTCGCTGCCCGCCGACGAGGTTCCCGCCACCGTGCGCGAGTCGCGGGTCGTCGCGACCATCCACCCGTCGTCGGTGCTGCGCGGGCCGCCCGAGGCGCGCGACGAATCGTTCCGGTCGCTGGTCGCCGACCTGAGATTCGCCCGTGAGGTGCTGGACGGCTGAGTTTGGGTCCGCAGCGACGTGGGTAACGGCTGAGCACATCGACGCAGTTCGGAAGAGCCATGCGCAACCTGTTTCACGAGACCCTCGATTCCCTGACCGCGGATCTGGCCGGCATGTGCGGCCGGGCCTCGGAGCTGATGCAGACGGCGTCCGCCGCGCTGCTCAGCGGTGACCTCTCCGGCGCCGACCGTGTGGCGGCCGACCTGAAAGATCTGACCACGCTGGGCCATGCCGTTCACGAACGCGCCTACGGGCTGCTGGCACTGCAGGCTCCCGTCGCCCACGATCTGCGCGTGGTCGTCTCGGCGTTGTACATCGCCGCCGACGCGGACCGCATGGGTGCGCTGGCCTCTCACGTGGCGCGGGCGGCACGGCGCCGCCACCCCGACCCGCCGGTGCCTGCCGAGGTCCACGACCTGTTCGCCGACATGGCTGTCACGGCCGTGGACCTGGCGGACCTGGTTCGGTCCACCGTGGAGAGCGGCAGCCCCGAGCGGGCCCGTCTCGTGTGTGAGGGCGATGCCCGGATGAACGACCTGCACCGCGAGCTGTTCGCCCGGCTCATCGAACCGCGGTGGCAGCACGGCGCCGCGGCGGCGGCGGATCTGGTGCTGGTGGGTCGGTACTACGAACGGTTCGCCGACCATGCGGTAGAGATCGCGCGGCGGGTGTACTTCCAGGTCACCGGCGAGCAGCTCAGCGGCGGCGGGGACACCGCCGGCGGTTAATGCCCCGCGACCGGTGCAACCGCGCGCCCGTGACGCGCCGCGGCGGCGGTGTAGACCACCTCGGCATCGGTGGCGATGCGATCCCAGCTGTACCGCGAACGGGCCCTGGATCGTCCGGCCAGGCCCATGCCCTGGCGGAGCACCGTCTGTCCCAGGATGGATCGCAACGCGCGGCCCAGCGCCTGAGGGTCCCCCGGCTCGACGAGCAGTCCGGTCACGTCGGCGATCACCGCGTCCCGCACGCCTCCGGCTGCGGTGGCGACCACCGGGACCCCGCAGGCCATGGCCTCCAGGGCGGTGGCACACGAGGATTCGTAGGGCGCCGGCAGAACGATCACCTCGGCGGCGCGGAACTCCGCGGTCAGGGACTCCCTGCGGACGCCGGCGGCCACGCGGACACGGTCGGCCACGCGCAGGTCGCGCGCCATGTCGACCAGGCGGCGGTGGTCGGTCACGTCCCCGGGGTCGGTGGCCACCAGCACCAGTTCGGCAGCTCCCAGCGACGGGAGAACCCGCAGCACCTGGGCGAGGTTCTGCTGGGGCGAGAAGTCGCGGGCCACGGCCACCAGCCGCCGGGAGACGGCCCCGCCGCGCGAGACGTCCTCCTCGGTCGCGTCCTCGTCGACGTCGACTCCGTGCGGCAGGACAGCCACCCTGGCGCGCGGGCAACCCAGCCTGATCAGTTCACCCATGTCGTCGTTGCACGCGGCGGTCACGGTCGTGGCGTTGCGGGCCAGCAGAGTCTCGACCTTCAGGGCCGTCTCGGAGACCGTCTGTGCGCCACAGAGGCGTCGTGCGGTCGTGCTGAGTCCGTCGAAGCTCTGCACGGTGGGCACGGGGAGCCTCTTGGCCGCGAGCTGGGCGGCCATCCCGTACGAACGGCCGTGACAGTGCACCACGTCGGGCAGGTCCTGCCCCCACGCGTCGATCAGGTGGCGGCCGATCTCGCCGACGGCGGGCATCAGCGCCTCCGAGCGGTCGGCGTCACCGATGGCCGGGATCCGGTCGACGGGGATCCGTTCGACGCGGATGTCTGCCGGGCCGGGCGCGTCGTCGGAGACCGCCGAGAAGAGGGTGACCTCATGGCCGTGGCGGGTCAACGCACCGGCGAGGCTGGCGAGGTCGTACCGGCCGGTGCCGGCCATGTCGGAGCCGTTGCCGCGACCCAGGTCCCCCACCATGGCGATCTTCATAAGGTCCCTTCGTCGTAGCAGGCGTCACCCACCTGTGGGTAGTAAGGACCGGAACGAGAGGTTCAAAACCGCACGGCGGTCACCCCTTCGCCGTCTGTCCCAGCCCATTCGCATGCCGGATAGCGCCTGCTGGGTTCAGCACGTGCGGTGCGGGTACGTCAGTCGGGTGCTGTGCTCCCCCCACCCTCTACCGCGCGGCGTCGAGACGGCCCCGCGGTGTCGCGTGATCATCGGCGCGGATGGCTGAGCGCAGCGGCCTCAGCGTCTCAGCGGCGACGCCGATCGGAGGCAGCACGCGGCTGAAGATCTCGGGGACACTCGACAGCTCCACGTATCACCAGGCGCGCAACAGTGTCATCAGCGCGGCCATCGAAGAACCCGAGGCCGTCGTCGTCGATGTCAGCGAGCTGCACGCCCCGGCCGAGAGCGCCTGGGCAGCGTTCACCAGTGCGCGCTGGCACGTGAGCCGCTGGCCCGACATCCCGGTCGTGCTGGTGTGCGATCACGAGGCCGGCCGCGCTGCGATCGAACGCAGCGGCGCCGCCCGCCACGTCCCGGTCCACGGGGACGAACGAGCGGCGGCACAGGCGGTCCGGAATCCGCGCGGTTCACGTCGGCGTGCCACGGCCGGACTGGACGCCGACCGCGGGTGCCTGCGCAGCGCGCGGACGCTGATGGCGAAATGGCTGACACAGTGGGCGCACGCCGACATGGTGATCGCGGCGTCGACCGTGGCCACCGTCTTCCTGGAGAACGTCCTGGAGCACACCACCAGCCGCCCCGTGCTGCTGGTCGAGGCCATCGACGACCGGGTGATGGTCGTCGTCTGCGACGAGAGCCGCGAACTCGCTGCCCGCCAAGAGCTTTCGTGTACACGTACGGTCTCGGGCCTGGCCATCGTCGCGGCGTTGAGTCGGTCGTGGGGCTGCAATCCCACCGCTGAGGGGAAGACGGTGTGGGCGGTCCTGGGACCGGAAAACCGGCTCTGAGCGAATCGCTCAGAGCCGGTTTCCGTTGGCTCGGTCGATCTAGCGCAGGTCGAACCGGTCGTTGTTCATGACCTTGACCCAGGCCGCCACGAAGTCCTCGACGAACTTGCCCTTGTTGTCGTCCTGGGCGTAGACCTCGGCCACCGCGCGCAGCACCGAGTTCGAACCGAAGACGAGGTCGTTCGGGGTGGCCGTCCACTTGAGCTCACCGCTGACGCGGTCGTGGCCCTCGTAGACGTTCTCGGCGTTCTCCGACGACTTCCACTGTGTCCCCATGTCGAGCAGGTTCACGAAGAAGTCATTGGTCAGCGCGCCCGGCGTCTGCGTGAAGACGCCGTGCTTGGTGCCGCCGTGGTTGGCCCCCAACACCCGCAGACCGCCGATGAGCGCCGTCATCTCCGGTGCGGTGAGGTCCAGGAAGTACGCCTTGTCGACGAGCAGCTTCTCCAGCTGGACCTTCTCGCCGGGGCGCACATAGTTGCGGAAGCCGTCGGCGCGGGGCTCGAGCACCGCGAACGATTCCACATCCGTGTCCTCCTGCGAGGCGTCGGTGCGACCGGGTGCGAAATGCACGTCGATCTCGAAACCGGCGTCCTTGGCGGCCTTTTCGACCGCTGCGGATCCGGCCAGCACGATCAGATCGGCCAGGGACACCTTCTTGCCGCCGGCGGCCGAGGCGTTGAACTCCTGCTGGATCCGCTCCAGCACGGGCAGCACCTTGTCCAGCTCGGACGGCTCATTGGCCTCCCAGTTCCGCTGCGGCTGCAGGCGCAGTCGCGCGCCGTTGGCGCCGCCACGCTTGTCGGTGCCACGGAAGCTCGAGGCGGCCGCCCACGCGGTCTTCACGAGCTGCGGAACCGACAGCTCCGACTGCAGCACAGTGGATTTCAGGGTGGCGATGTCGGACTCGTCGATCAGCGCGTGATCCACCGCCGGCACCGGGTCCTGCCACAGCTGCGGCTCGGCGACCCAGGGTCCCAGGTAGCGGCTGACCGGGCCCATGTCGCGGTGCAGCAGCTTGTACCAGGCCTTGGCGAAGGCCGCGTCGAGCTCCTCGGGGTGATCCAGCCAGCGGCGGGTGATCTCGCCGTAGATCGGGTCCACCCGCATCGACACGTCCGTGACGAGCATGGTCGGCTTGCGCTTCTTGGTGGAGTCGAACGGATCCGGGATGATCTCCTCGGCGTCCTTAGCCTCGAACTGCCACGCGCCACCGGGGCTCTTGGTCAGTTCCCACTCGTAGCCGTACAGGATCTCCAGGTAACGGTTGCTCCACTGGGTCGGCTTGTCGGTCCACACGACCTCGAGACCGCTGGTGATGGTGTCGTTGCCCTTACCCGACGCGAAAGCGCACTTCCAGCCCAGACCCTGCTGCTCGATCGGGGCGCCTTCGGGCTCGGGGCCGACCAGGTCGCCGTCACCGGCGCCGTGCGTCTTGCCGAGCGTGTGGCCGCCGACGATCAGTGCGGCCGTCTCCTCGTCGTTCATGGCCATCCGGCCGAACGTCTCGCGGATGTCGTGGGCCGCCGCCAGCGGATCCGGCTTGCCTTCGGGGCCTTCGGGATTGACGTAGATCAGGCCCATGGTGGTGGCGCCGAACGGCTCGGCCAGCTCGCGGCTGTCGCTGTCGTTGGTGCCGCCGTAACGCTTGTCGGTGCCCAGCCAGGTGTCCTCCTGGCCGTAGAGGATCTCCTCCGGCTCCCAGATGTCCTCACGTCCGAAGCCGAAGCCGAAGGTCTTGAAGTCGGCCGACTCGAGCGCGACGTTGCCCGCGAACACCAGCAGGTCGGCCCACGAGAGCTTGTTGCCGTACTTCTGCTTGACCGGCCACAGCAGGCGGCGCGCCTTGTCGAGGTTCGCGTTGTCGGGCCAGCTGTTCAGCGGGGCGAAGCGCTGGGCGCCCTGGCCGCCGCCACCGCGGCCGTCGAAGATGCGGTAGGTGCCCGCGGCGTGCCAGCTCATCCGGATGAACAGACCGGCGTAGCTGCCGTAGTCGGCGGGCCACCAGTCCTGCGAGGTCGTGATCACCGACAGCACATCGGCCTTGAGCGCGTCCGCGTCGATCTTGGCGAATTCGGCGGCGTAGTCGAAGTCCGCACCGAGCGGGTTGCCCTTCTCCGACTGCTTGTGCAGCACGGAGACATCGACCTGCTCGGGCCACCAATCCTGGTTGGTCAGCGGTGCGTGCGCTTTGGGCTTCGGCGAATCGATCGCCGGGTTCTCGGACTCGCTGTGGCTGTGGGTCTCGGTGTCAGAGTGAGGTGGGCGGGCATCGGAGGTATCTGACGACACGGTGTTTCCCTTCATGTTCCGTACATCTGTTGGATGGGTGGGGCTGTGATCACGGTTGTGATCAGGAACTCTGTGAGGCCGAGCAGTCGGGGCACAGTCCCCAGTAGATGACCTCGGCTTCGTCGATCTCGAAACCGGCGAGCATGCCGTCGGCGTCGGATGCCGTCAGGCAGGGCGCCTCGCCGACGGCGCAGTCGACGTCGGCGATCACTCCGCAGGACCGGCACACGATGTGGTGGTGGTTGTCGCCGATGCGCGTCTCGTAGCGCGCCAACGAGCCCGCGGGCTGGATGCGGCGCACCAAACCCGTTGCGGTCAGGACGTTCAGCGCGTCGTAGACCGTCTGCCGGGAGATGTCGGGCAGACTTTCGCGCGCAGCGCGGATGATCAGCTCGGTGTCGGCGTGGGGGTGGTGCCCGACGGCGTGCAATACCGCCATCCGGGGTCGGGTGACGCGTAGAGCCGCCGACTTGAGCACGTCTGAGTAGTCGTGATCCTCGGCCATCTCTTCGATCTTGGACCGTTTTCTGGATTAAATCAAGAAATCGGCGAAAATCGTCGAGATGTTCGCGGAACGGACCGTCGACCCCGGCGGCGAAGCTCGTTTTCCGGAAGCCGCGGCGGGTACGCGCCGGGCATGAGTGAAGCACGCCTGGCTCTCGTCACGGGAGCGTCCAGCGGGATCGGCCTCGAGCTCGCCCGCCAATTCGCAAGCAACGGTTACGACCTGGTCGTCGCCGCCGAGGACGACGCGATCCACGACGTGCCGGACCGGCTCTCCGAGTTCGGGGTCGCGATCCAGGCGGTGCAGGTGGACCTGCGCACCGCCGACGGGGTCGAGCATCTGTTCAACAGCGTCGTCGAGGGTGGGCGGGAGCTGGCCTGCGCGGCGCTGAACGCCGGCGTGGGCCGCGGGGACATGTTCCTCAAGAGTGAGCTCGCCGACGACCTGAGCATCATCGACCTCAATGTGCGCTCGACCGTCCACCTGTCCAAGCTCGTCCTGCGCGACATGGCCAACAGGAACCGTGGTCGCGTTCTCCTGACGTCGTCGGTCGCCTCGATGATGCCCGGGTCCTACCAGACCGTCTACAACGCCTCGAAGTCGTTCATCCAGTCGTTCACCAAGGCGCTGCAGGACGAATTGCGCAACAGCCCGATCACCGTCACCGCGCTGCTGCCGGGTCCGACCGACACCGATTTCTTCCAGCGGGCGAAGTTGATGGACGCGCCGATCGGTCGGCTGCCCAAAGACGATCCCGCGAAGGTCGCGCAGCAGGGTTATGCAGCGCTGATGCGGGGTGACCGTCAGGTCGTCGCGTCGTCGGTGTCCTCCAAGTTGATGGGCGCCGCACTGCGGGTGCTGCCGGACCCGATCAAGGCAGCCGGGAGCCGGCTGATCTCGGCGCCGCAGGGACGCTGACACCGCGCGGCACGACAGCGCAGAGATGCGCGACGGCGACGGCCGCCAGGAAACCCGCCAGCGCCGTCCAACCGGCCGGATCCCCCAGTCCGAACTTGGCCATCAGCACCAGCAGAACGCCTGCCGTGCAGACGAGGATGCCCGCGGTGGTGGCCCGTGCTCCGGTCGCGGCGGGCGGCGCATCCCACCACGGCAGGGGCCGGCGTTCCAGCGGCGACAGCAACCGGAAGAGCGCCAGCATGATGATCGCGAACACCACCGCGCGCAGGCCCAGCATGAGCAGGAAGTCGGGTGCGTCGACGTCGTAGGCGTCCAGATCCAACGCATGCAGGCCGAAGGTGGCGATGGCGATCGCCACGATGTGCCACAGGTAGATCGTCATCGCCCCGGCGTTTCCGGCCGCCACCGCGCGCCACACCGCCGGTCGTTGCGCCCATCGCCGGATCGCGGGGGCCAGCACGACGAATGCGCACGACATCCACACGCAGTGCAGCGCGAGCACCAGCGTCGGCGGCGAGACGTTCGACACCTTCTCTGATCCGGTGACCACGAGCGATATCTCGTAGGGGCCGACGGCGACCAGCAGTGCCTGTACCGCCACCGCCGCCACCGCGATGACGCCCGCCGTGCGCGGGTGAAGCAGGCCCCGGGCGTAGGCGACCCCGAGGGCCATCGGGATGAGCCAGACGATCAGGAAATTGCCGAGGCCGGCGGCAGGGGTGCCCGTCACGAACCTGAGGATGTCGACCGCGCCTGCGGCCGCGACCAGGGCGGCCACGAGCACCGCGACGCCGCGTCCGGTCGTCAGCGTCACCAGCGCGGGCACGAAGGCCAGTGTCACCAGGTACACGCCGAGGAACCACAGCAGCGCCACGCTCTCGGCGCCCAGGCCGGCCGCCGATTCGGCCCCGAGGATGAGCCGGGCGGCCAGCAGTCCCGCCGACCACGCCGCCAGGTACCAGAACACCGGTCGGCACAGTCGCTGCGCCCTGCCGAAAAGCCATGTGCCCCAGGCAGTTCCAGGACGGAAACTGAGCGCTCCAGCGGCGCCGCCCGCGAGGAAGAACAACGGCATCACCTGGGCGACCCAGGTGAGCGGCGCGACGGCGGGGGCCTCGCCGATCAGGTTGCGGATACGCACCCCGCCGTCGTCGATGGTGGCGAGAAGGAGGGCACAGTGTCCGAACATCACCACGACGAGCGCGGCGAGACGGGCGACGTCGATGGCACGGTCGCGCGTGGTCTGCGTCATGAGCCCAGCATGCCGGGCGGAAGCCCGCCCGGCATGAGTAGTACTACCGGCCCGAGGGACGGCGAGGGCCGCAGAGCGGGCCTAGGGAAGCGCCCGGAACAGCGCGCCGAGAGGGCCGCCTGCAGCAGGCGGCGCGCCGGCGCCCGGAGCGGTGGCGCCGGGGACTGCCTGCGCGCTCGGCGCGGTCGGAACGGCCACGGCCTGGACCGGTCCCGCAGTGGGCCCGACTCCGGTCAGGTGGGGCTGACCCGTGGTGGACACCGAGGTCCCCGACGGCAGGGCCCCGGACGGCGTGCTCTCCGACGGCAGTGTCTGCGCGTCCGACGCGTCTGCGGGCAGAATCGCACCCACTCCCTGGATGGCCGAGGTGTCGGGGGACGCGTCGGCGGGAAGTCCGGCGACATCGGTGACGGTGGCCAGATCGGTGGCGCCCGTGTCCTCGGACGCTTCCGGCACCGCCACGGAGTACTCCGGCATCGGGGATGCGTCGACGGCGCCGGCGGGGGCGGTGTCGACGGCCTGCGGTGCCGGCGCGGCCGGTAGCGGCGCAGCGGGACCCGGCACCGGGGGCGCGGGGATGACGGCTTCGGCGACCGCGGTCTCCGGCACCTCGTGCGAGGCCGGTGACCCGCCCATGAACGCGTAGAGCACGACGCCGACGACGGCCAGCGCGGCAACGCTCGCGGCGGCGGTCAGGTGCATCGGCACACCGACGGGCACACGTCTCGGGACGCGGGCCACCAGGCGGCGCAGCACCCCACGGTCCGCCGCGTCGTCGGCGTCGGCGCGCGCGGCCCCGTAGGCCAGCACCATGTGGGGCGCGATATGACGCGCGGTGCGGTTCCGGCCTTCGCGGGCGGCGTCCTCGGACACCGTCTCGATCGTGTCGAAGCCGAACAGGCGCAGCTTGGTGCGCAGTCGGATCCCGTGCTGACGTGCGTCGTCATCCCAGACGAGACGCACACCGTCGATGTCGCGCTCGCTTTGCAGGGCGAAGGTCTGGACACTGCGTGCCGCCGCCCTGGCTATCTCGTTGACCGATTCGAGCGGCACCACCTCGTCGGCGATGATGCTGCCGTCGAAAGTGTCGACGAGCACCCAGACCGCACTGTTGGCGGTGAGAGACAAACCCATTACCACGCGCATTACTACCCCCAGACGACGGCCGGTGTTGGCTAGTTATCGGCGCCTCTGTGACGAATGTTACGCGCGCCACACCAGTGATTTCTGGTCAGACGGCGAAACCCCGGGCTCCGCCGTCGGCGAAAGGCCCGGGGTTGCTGCCAGTGGCCTACTTCTGGGCGGCCTCCAGGGCCTCGTTGAAGGTCGTGCTGGGGCGCATCACGGCCGTCGTCTTTTCGCGGTCCGGGTAGTAGTAGCCGCCGATGTCGACCGACGAGCCCTGGACCGCGTTGAACTCGTCGACGATGGTCGACTCGTTCTCGGCCAGGGTCTTCGCCAGCGGAGCGAAGTGCTCGGCGAGCTCTTTGTCGTCGGTCTGCTCCGCCAGCTCCTGGGCCCAGTACATCGCCAGGTAGAACTGGCTGCCGCGGTTGTCGAGTTCGCCGGCCTTGCGCGACGGGCTCTTGTTGTTGTCGAGCAGCTTGCCGATCGCCGAGTCCAACGTCTTGCCCAGCAGTTCGGCCTTCTTGTTGCCCGCCTTGGCGCCCATGTCCTCGAACGAGGCGCCCAGGGCCAGGAACTCGCCCAGCGAATCCCAGCGCAGGTGGTTCTCCTCCAGCAGCTGGCTGACGTGCTTGGGGGCCGACCCGCCCGCACCGGTCTCGTACATACCGCCCCCGGCCATCAGCGGGACGATCGAGAGCATCTTGGCGCTGGTGCCGAGCTCGAGGATCGGGAACAGGTCGGTGAGGTAGTCGCGCAGGATGTTGCCGGTCACCGCGATGGTGTCCTGACCGCGGATCACCCGCTCGAGGGTGTAGCGCATCGCCCACACCTGCGGCAGGATCGTGATCTCCAGGCCGTCGGTGTCCTCCTCCTTGAGGTAGGCCTTCACCTTCTTGCGCAGTTCGTTCTCGTGCGGGCGCTCGTCGTCGAGCCAGAACACCGTCGTCATCCCGGACTGCCGCGCGCGGTTGACCGCCAGCTTGACCCAGTCGCGGATCGCGGCGTCCTTGACGATCGGCATACGCCAGATGTCACCGGTCTCGACCTCCTGGCTCAGCAACACCTCGCCGGTGTCGAGGTCGACGATGTTGGCGGTGCCGTCCTCGGGGATCTCGAACGTCTTGTCGTGGCTGCCGTACTCCTCGGCCTTCTGCGCCATCAGCCCGACGTTGGGAACGGTGCCCATCGTGGTCGGATCGAACTGGCCGTGGGTCTTACAGAAGTTGATGATCTCCTGGTAGATGCGGGAGAAGGTGGACTCCGGGTTGACGGCCTTGGTGTCCTTGGTGCGGCCGTCGGCGCCGTACATCTTGCCGCCGAGCCGGATCATCGCGGGCATCGACGCGTCGACGATGACGTCGCTGGGCGAATGGAAGTTGGTGATGCCGCGCGCCGAGTCGACCATCGCGAGCTCGGGACGGTGCTCGTGGCAGGCGTGGATGTCGTTGATGATCTCTTCGCGCTGCGAGGCGGGCAGCGCCTCGATCTTGTCGTAGAGGTCGGACATACCGTTGTTGACGTTGACACCGAGTTCGTCGAACAGCTGCTGGTGCTTGGCGAAGGCGTCCTTGTAGAAGACCTTGACCGCGTGGCCGAACACGATCGGGTGCGACACCTTCATCATGGTCGCCTTGACGTGCAGCGAGAACATGACGCCGGTCTTGTAGGCGTCCTCGATCTGCTCTTCGTAGAACTCGCAGAGCGCCTTCTTGCTCATGAACATGCTGTCGATGACGTCGCCCTCATCGAGCGCCACCTCGGGCTTGAGCACCAGCGTCTCGCCGCCCCTGGTCTCGAGCACCATCTTGACCTTGCGGTCCTTGTCGACGGTCATCGACTTCTCGCCGTGGTAGAAGTCGCCGTGCTTCATCGTGGCGACATGGGTGCGCGAGGCCTGCGACCACTCCCCCATGCTGTGCGGGTGCTTGCGGGCGTACTCCTTGACGGCCTTGGGTGCGCGCCGGTCGGAGTTCCCTTGGCGCAGAACCGGGTTGACGGCGCTGCCGAGGACCTTGGCGTACCGCTCCTTGGTCTCGCGTTCTTCGTCGTTCTTCGGCTCGCCCACCCAGTCGGGCAGGTCGTAGCCCTTGGCCTTCAGTTCCTTGATCGCCGCGAGGAGCTGCGGCACCGAGGCACTGATGTTGGGCAGCTTGATGATGTTGGTCTCGGGCAGCTGGGTGAGCTCGCCGAGCTCGGCGAGGTTGTCGGGCACCTTCTGTTCGTCGGTGAGCCGGTCGCTGAACTCGGCCAGGATGCGCGCGGCGACCGAGATGTCGCTGGGTTTCACGTCGATACCGGCCGCGGAGGCGAAGGTGCGGACCACGGGCAGGAAGGCATAGGTCGCAAGCAGCGGCGCCTCGTCGGTCAGCGTGTAGATGATGGACGGCTGCTCGGCGCTCATGTGTGGTCTCCCGCGTTCAGTTTCGGTCAGTTCGAAGGCACCCTTCTGGCGAAGCCTATCGAAAGCGTGACGTCTGGGATCGGTCAGCTGTGCCCGGCCTGCGATCGTGCCTGCGAGACCCGATTCGCCGCGCCGGGGAGAGCGTGCGTCGGCGCCGTCATCATCTCGTGGGTTGACTGGTCCGCGCTCTCGGGCATGGAATGGCACACATGCAAAAGGTGTCGCTCGAAGCCCTGGCCCGTCAGCAGCTGTCCCAGGCAGCCGCCAGCGGTCGCAACGCAGCCGACACCGTCGTCGGTGGCCACGAGAAGGTTCTGCGTCAAACCGTGATCGGCATGACGTCCGGCTCGGAGATGGGCGAACACGAGAACCCCGGCGAGGCGACCCTCTACGTTCTCAGCGGCTCGGTGCGATTGTCCGCCGGCGGGCAGCAGTGGGACGCGCGCACCGGCGATCTGCTGCTTCTCCCCGACAGCAGGCACTCGCTGCTCGCGCTGGCGGATTCCGCGCTGCTGCTGACCGTGGCGAAACTGGGCTGAGCGCGGTCGCCGTCGCGGGTGTCGCCGCGACGTGGGACCTCCGCTAGCGCGGGACGCCCTCACGGCTCTTCGCGTGCCGTCGGTGGACGACCACGCCCGCGGTGACGATGATGGCCGCGGACACGACCGAGAGTCCGATCGCCTGCTGCTGATCGGGGTCGAAGGCCATGAGCACGAGCACGCCGACGATCACGACGACCACGGCCACGGTCAGATACGGGAACAGCCACATCCGGACGGCCGGTTTCTCTCCGGCCGCCCGCATCGCCCGGCCGAGCACGAACTGGCTCGCCGCGATCGCAAGGTAGACGAACAGCGCGACCGCGCCGCTGGTGGCGAGCAAATAGCCGAAGATCTTCTCCGGCAGCAGATAGTTGCCGATGACGGCCAGGAACCCCACCACCATCGAGGCGAGCACGGCCACCCACGGAACGCCGTTGCGCGTCAGGCTCTTCACCGCCTGGGGGGCGTCGCGGCGCTCGCCCAGGGAGAACAGCATCCGCGACGCGGTGTAGAGCGCGGAGTTCAGACACGACGCCACCGCCGTGAGGATGACGATGTCCATGATGAGCTTCGAGCCGGGGATGCCGATGGCCTGCAGGGTCGACTGGTAGGAGCCGTCGTCGAGTTGGTCGTACGGCATCAACGCCACGATCACGAAGATCGAGCCGACGTAGAACAGGGAGATCCGCCAGATCACCGAGTTCACGGCCTTGGAGATCCCGGCTTCGGGGTTCGGCGACTCCGCGGCGGCGATCGTGACGATCTCGGTGCCCATGAACGAGAACATGGTGATGAGCATCGCGGCGACCACGGCCCCGAACCCGTTGGGCATGAATCCGTCGGGCTGCCAGAGGCTTTCGACGCCGCTGACCTGGGAGTCGGGGATGAGCCCGAAGATGGCGGCCACGCCGATCGCGATGAACGCGACGATCGCCACCACCTTGATCAGCGCGAACCAGAACTCGAACTCGCCGTAGTTGCCGACGCTGATCAGGTTCGTGACGGTCAGGAGCAGGGTCACCGCAAGGGCCCAGAACCATTGCGCCCCACCGATCAGACTGGTCAGGATCTCTGCCGCCGCCGTCGCCTCCACGGGGATGACCAGAACCCAGAACCACCAGTACAGCCAGCCGATCGAGAAGCCCGCCCATCCGCCCAGCGCGCGGTCGGCGTAGACGGAGAACGATCCCGTGTCGGGGTTCGCGACAGCCATCTCCCCCAGCATCCGCATCACCAGAACGACAAGGGTGCCCGCCATCAGATACGACAGGATCACCGCCGGGCCGGCTTCCTCGATGGCGTTCGCAGAGCCGACGAACAGGCCCGCGCCGATGATCCCGGCGATCGAGATCATGGTGATGTGCCTGGGCTTCAGACTCGTGCCCAGCGTTTCGCCTCCACCCATCGCCCAACCCTCTCTTGAGTGCCGTGACGTGCCCCGCCGCACGAGAGCCCCGGGGTTCCCGGATAGCCACGCGGTCAAACGGCGAGTTTGACCCCGTCGCGGCGGGGCAATCTCTGCGCTGAACATGGCGAGACCGGCGAACTGAGGGTGGGCGATGACGATGACCGACCCGGTCGGTGACGACACCGCGCCACTGCCCCGCATCCACGAACGCGCGACGCAGGTGCTGCCCACCGCCCCGGCCGCGGCCGGCATCGGCGCGGGCGCGCGACTGGCCGGACGTTTCCGGCTGATCGCTGTGCAGGATGTGAGCGGCGCGCTGCAGTTCTGGCAGGGCCACGACCTCGCTTCCGGCCGGCCGGTCGGGGTCACCCTGATTCCGCCGGGCCCCGCGACGTCGGTCGGGGCGATCCGCGACATTCTGGATCGGGCCCGCAGACTGTCCGCCCTCGAAATGTCCGGGCTGGCGCCGCTCGTCGACACGTTCACCGTCGGCGACGTCGGGGTGGTCGTGTCCGAATGGGTGCCCGGCGGCACGCTGCGCGAGGTCGCCGACACCGCCCCGTCTCCGACGGCGTCGGCCGCGGCCCTCAAATCCCTCGTCGTCACCGCCGACGCCGCCCACCGCGCCGGTCTGGTCCTGGGCATCGACCATCCCGGGCGGGTCCGCATCAGCTCCGACGGCCGAGCCGTCCTCGCCTTCCCGGCGCCGTTGGCGCAGACAACGTCCGCAGACGACCTCCGCGGCCTCGGCGGCGTCCTGTATGCGCTGCTCCTGAACAGGTGGCCGCCACAGGATCCGATGCCGGACGGGTGGGTGCCCGCCGATCTCGACGAGGCCGGTTGGGCGCGCGAACCCGCCGCGATCACGCCAGGTATCCCGTTCCTGATCTCCAGCGCCGCAGCCGGTCTGCTCCGCGCCGACGGTGGCGTCGAGAGCACGTCCACCCTTCTGGCCCTGCTCAAGCACGCCGGGCCGACACCCGAGCACCCGACACCCGCCGAGCACCGCCCGCCGCCGACCACACCGGCGCCTGCCCGTCGCGGAGGCTATGCGGTCTTCCGCACCCGGGACGACGCCGGCGAGAGAAAGCGGGCGAGACGACAGCTGACCTACACGGTCCTGGGGGTCGCCGCGGCGGTCATGCTCGTCGCCCTCACCGGGCTCGGCTCGACCGTCAACCGGGTGCTCGACGCCCACGACGACACGGTCGCCATGGATCCTGCCCAGCTGGGTCTGAGCCCCGACCCCGCCACGACGGCCCCGGCGCCGCCGAAGGTCCTCAAGCAGGGTGCCGTCGATCCCGCGGTCGTCCCGGTCGCCGCGGCCGTCTTCTCCCCCGACGGGTCACCCGACAATCCCGAAACCGCACGCAACGTCATCGACGGCGATCCCGCGACGGTGTGGTCGACAGACCGCTACTACGACGCCAACCCGTTCCCTGCCTTCAAGCAGGGCCTGGGCGTGCTGCTGGTGCTCCCCGAACCGACGAAGGTCGGCGCGGTCAGCGTCGAGACGAGAAGCTCGGGCACCACGGTGCAGATCCGCAGCGCCGCGACTGCCGAGCCCAAGACGCTGGCCGACACCACCGAGCTCGGTCCGCCCGTGCCGCTGCAACCCGGGCCGAACCGCATCCCGCTCGGCGCAGCGGCCCAGACGTCGACGGTGCTGGTCTGGATCACCGGCCTCGGCGACACGGCCGGGGCCCACCGCGCCGAGATCGCCGAGATCGCCGTCAACGCCCCCGCGATCGCCTGAGAATCCGGCGCGACGCGTTGGCCGTAATTGCCAGTAGTGGTCCGGTACGGACATTAAAGTGCTCTGAATGGGCAGGAACCTGTTAGCCAACGGCCGAGGGCGATGGATGGCGATCGGCGCCTCCATCGCGCTGTCGGCCGCCATGCTGTACGCCCAGCAGACCCAGCCTCCCGTCGCCCAGCAGCCACCGTCGCCGGTCGCCGAGATGCCGGCCTTCTCCGCCGAGCCTCCCACCACACCGGTGCCGTCCCAGGCGGAACTGCTCGCGGCCAGCGCCCCCGCCGACGCGCGGGTCTTCGACTTCGCCCTGGCCAAGGGGATCGCTCCCGAGGGTGGACTCCAGGTGCACACCATTTGGATCGCGCGGGCGATCAGTGCGATGTTCCCGCAGATCACCACGATCGGCGGTTACCGGCAGGACGCGCTGAAATGGCATCCGAACGGCCTTGCCATCGACGTGATGATTCCCGATCACAACAGCAAGGAAGGCATCGATCTCGGCAACCAGATCGCCGGCTACGCGCTGGCCAACGCCGAGCGGATGGGCGTCATCCACGTGATCTGGCGCCAGGGGTTCTATCCGGGCATCGGCGCGCCGAGCTGGACGGCCGACTACGGCTCGGAGACCCTCAACCACTTCGACCACGTCCACATCGCCACCGACGGTGGCGGATATCCCGACGGCGACGAGACCTACTACATCGCCTCCATGCAGGGCTAGGGATCCGGCAGGGCTAGGGATCCGGCAGGGCTAGGGATCCGGCGAAGTACCGATCTGGAGCACGACGCGGAAGCGCGCGGCACCCGACATCATGCGGTCGTACGCGTCAGGCGCGTCCAGGAACGGCATGGGCTCGATCATCGGGGTGATCCCGGCCGCGAGACTGAAATTCAGGCCGTCCTCGTTCTCGATCGGCGAGCCCGTCAGGCTACCGACGATGCTTCGGCTGCCGAAGATCAGACCCGGGGTCGCGACCTCGATCGGATCGGGCGCCGCGCCGACCACGACGAGGCGACCGCGTGGGCGTAGGCCCGCGAGCAACGGGGTCATCGACGATCCGCTGGACGCCGTGGCGATGACGGCCGCGGCGCCGCCGAGGCCGTTCAACGCCTCGGCGGCGTCCGCCGCGCTGCTGTCGATGTAGTGATCGGCACCCAAAATGGTTGCCAATTGCGCTTTCTCGGAACCGCGGGCGATGACCGCCACCCGGTATCCGAGCTTCTTGGCGTACTGCACGCCCAGATGGCCGAGGCCCCCCAGACCCTGCACGGCCACCAGGCTGCCCGGCGCGGCGTCGGCGGCCTTCAGCGCGTTGAACGTGGTGATGCCGGCGCACAGCAGCGGCGCGGCCAACAGCGGGTCGAACTGCGCAGGGACCCGGACCAGACCGGTGGCGCGCACCGTGACCATCTCGGCGTAGCCGCCGTCGATCGAGGTACCTGGCAGCGGCTGATCCGTGCAGTTCACGAAGTCGCCACGTCGGCACCATTCGCACTGGCCGCAATGCCCGCCCAGGAATCCGATCCCGGCCCGGTCGCCGGGCTGCCAACCGGTCACCCCGTCACCGACCGCGTCGACGACGCCGACGATCTCGTGACCGGGCACGACCGGCCGGTCGGGGTCGGGACGCTCCCCTTCCACGGCGAGGAAGTCGCTGTGGCACACCCCGCAGGTGAGCACCCGCACCCGGACATGACCGGGTGCGGGATCGACGATGTCACGCTCGACCAACTCGAAACGGCGTTGGCCGGTGACCTGGAAGGCTCGGTAGGTCGGCATACGTCACACGTTAGGCACGGATGCCGCCGCGGGCATTCCTGCTGGCACCCATTCTCAGACCGCGATTGCCGGTGCCCCGCAGGCGAACACCGCGCTCGAGACGCGCCCCCCTGTGCAGGCGACAGCCACGAGGTCGGGCGTCGAGACGCCGTCGGGTGTCTCGGGGAAGGTGGGCGGCTCCGGTCGGACCAGCGGGAAGATGCTCGCCCCGGTCACGCCGGTCAGGCGGGCGACGATCTGGGCGACGATGTTGGTCGCGACGTAGGCCAGATCGCCGAAGAACTTGACCGGCACGATGGCCAGGGCCGCGAGCGGACTGATCAGGAAGACGCCGTCGTCGGCCAGGGACTGCAGACCCGAGGTGATGCCGTTGACGATGTTGTCGACGTAGTACGGAATGGTGGCCGCGATGGTGCGGATGCTGAGCGCGATGTTGGTGGCGATGTCGGGATAGCCGTTCATCGCGATGGCGTCCTGCAGCGCGGCACGCAACGCGGCATCGTCATCGGCCGGGGTGAGGGTGCTGCCACCGAGGTCGGTGAGGGACACCCCGTCCGAGTCCGGGGAAGGCTCGAAACCGAAGAGGTCCATCAGGGTCGGGGTCACGTCGATGATCGAGTACTTCAGATTGACCCCACCCGCGGTGAACAGATCGGGGTTGTTCGCGACGACGAAGGTCGAAGTCTCGTCCGGTGACTGGAACCCGTGCCCGAGACCCTGCTGCGGCTGATGGCCGTGGTCGGTCACCATCAGGATGGTCCACTGCTCGCCGGTGGCCGCTTCCCACGTGTCGACGGCCTGCATGATTTCGCCGAGGTTGCGATCGAAGTTCCGGATGGCCTCGGCGTACTCCGGGGAATCGCCGCCGTACAGATGGCCGTTCTCGTCCACGCCGACGAAGTAGCTGAACATCAGGTTGGCGACATCGGAGCTGGCATTCGCGATCGCGATCTCGGTGAGGTCGCCGACCAGGTCGTCGGACTTCAACCATCGCGGATCGTCGGCGAGCTCGGGGACGTTGAACAGGTTGTCGACGCCGAGCCCCGAGCTCGCGATCGCCGAGATGACGTTCCAGTTCGCGATCGACGTGGTCTCGATGTCGGGGTTGAGCGATTCCAACTGGGTGAACACCGTCGGCCATTTGTTGTAGGTCCACGGGGTGAAGACATTGTTGATGACACCCGTCTTCTCGCCCCACGCCCCCGTCAGAATCGACGACCACGACGGGTTGGAGACGGTGGTGTGCCCGACGATCGACGACGCCGCCGTGGTACCGCCCTGGATCAGCCTGAAGAAGTTGACGTTGGCGGGGTCGGCGAGAACGCGGCTGAGGTTCGTGCCGTCGACGCCGATCACGAGCACGTTGGGGGTGTCGGCCAGCAGGCCGACGGTCTGTGAGGGTGCGGCACGGCGGTTCGTGCTGCGCTCCAACTGATCCCGCACCGCAGCCAGCGAGGCCAGCATCGTCGATCCCTGCAGCGGTGTCACGGGCGCCGGCTCCGGCCGCGGCTGGAACAACGATGTCACCACCTCGGAGATCGCGGTGACGAGCGTGGTCCGGGCTGTTGCGCGGGCCGGCCCGGGCTGCGGCTCGGAGGCATCGACACTGGCCGCGTACGCCTGTCCCGTGTCCCCGGCTGCGGTCTCCTTCTCCGGGGCGTTCTCGTCCTCGGGAGCCGGGCCTTCGGAAGTGCCGGTCTGCTGCCCGGCCTCGGCGTCCGCGGCTGCCTCGGCGGCTACCTCGTCGGCGTCCGTGTCTGTCTCGCCGGCGTCCGTGACGTCGGCATCCCCGGCGTCGGGATCCGTATCGTTCGGCTCGTCGCTGTCGGATTCGGTCTCGTCGTGTGCCGACGAGGAACCGCCGGCCCCGGAGTCGTCAGTCTGCGACGACGGCGAGGAGGGCGCGTCGGAATCCGCAGACGCACTCGACGAGGATTCGCTCGACGCGGAGGAATCCGAGGTGTCGGCGTACGCGACTCCGGGTGCCGAGGCGATGGCCCACCCGACCCCCAGTGTCACGGCGAGCGCTCCGACACGACCAATGTTGTTGGCGTAACCCATCACAGTCCTTACCTCGGGGACACCGCGGCCGGCGCGCGCAGGCGTCGCCCGACAGGAACACGGTTGTTCTGCCCGTAAATTACGCCCTGCGAGCGGTTCGCTGTCCACGATTGAACGAGTTGGCACCGCAATGCCGCGGGGCCGGGTGCGCGGGCGCCCACCAAAAATGACGGTTGCGGAAATTAGATCCCCGTTCGGCGGTCCGCCGGCCTCGGATCCGCCACAATCGCTGCAGGCGCTCGCGCCCTCGCGCCCTGGCCGGGGCCGACGACCACGAAAGCGGGCCCATGACCGAGAACCGTGCCGCCGACCTGCGTCGGGCGCTACGGCTGGCGGGCATGCGTCCGCTGCCGCGCCGGGCGGCACGAGCTCCAATCGCCCTGCGGGGCAAGCGCATACTGCTCACCGGGGCATCCTCGGGCATCGGCGAGGTCGCCGCGGAGAGGCTGGCCGCCCTGGGGGCGACGGTCATCGTGGTGGCTCGGCGCGCACCGCTGCTGGACGAACTCGTCGAACGCGTCGGCGCCCGGGGTGGTCATGCGATCGCGATGGCCGCGAATCTCGCCGACCTCGACGCCGTCGACGACCTCGTGCAGCGCGTCGGCGCGGTGGACATCCTGATCAACAACGCGGGCCGGTCGATCCGGCGGCCGCTGCTCGAATCCCTGGAGCGGTGGCACGACGTCGAACGCACCATCGCACTCAACTACTACGCGCCGCTGCGGCTCATCCGCGGACTCGCGCCGGGCATGGTCGAGCGCGGAGACGGTCACATCATCAACATCTCGAGTTGGCGGGTGATGCCGGAATCCTCTCCGCTGTTCGGCGTCTACAACGCCTCCAAGGCGGCGCTGAGCGCCGTCAGCCGGGTGATCGACAACGAGATGGCCGACTCGGGCGTGCACTCGACGACGATCTACTACCCCCTGGTGGCCACGCCGATGATCGCGCCGACGCGGGCCTATGACGGCCTGGCCGCGCTGAGCGCCGACGAGGCCGCCGAGTGGATGGTGGTCGCCGCGCAGACGAGGCCGGTACGGATCGCGCCCCGCAAGATGCTGCCGCTGCGGGCACTGGACCTCGTGTCGCCGCGCCTGCTCAACGGCGTCATGAAGCGGTCGACGCCCCGCCCGGCGCAGTCGGTCGGCGGTACCGGTGCGTGAGGCGACTGCCGGTTACCGCAGCGAGAACCTCAGGGTGGGAGCGTTTCTCACCACCGCCGCCTTCTTCTGCGTAGCGCTGGTCGGCACTCTGGCGAAGGTCTCGGGCCAGTACACCTCGACCGGTGTCCTGCTGCTGTTCCAGAACGCCGTCTGCCTGCTGTTCCTGCTGCCGGCGGCGTGGCGCGACGGGTGGCGGTCGATGCGTACCCAAGTGGTGGGGCTACACCTGCTGCGCGCGGTCATGGGGACCGGGTGCTGGTATGCCCTGTTCTTCGCGATCAGCCAGATCCCGCTCGCCAACGCGACCCTGCTCACCTACAGCGCTCCGCTGTGGATGCCCCTCATCGCGTGGGCTGTCACCAGGGTGCGGGTGGCTGCTGCCACCTGGCTGGGCGCCGGCGTCGGTTTCGTCGGAGTGCTGCTGGTGCTCCAGCCCCAGGGGCGCGGTTTCTCGGCCGGCGAACTCTCGGCTCTGGCGGGCGCGTTGCTTCTGGCTGTCGCGATGATGTCGGTCCGTTGGCTGGGCAGGACGGAACCGGCGCTGCGCATCCTGTTCTACTACTTCCTGCTGTCGACCGTGCTGTCAGTGCCGATCGCGCTCGCCGACTGGCAACCCACCGAGCCCGCGGCGTGGCCCTGGCTCGTGGGGCTCGGACTGACCCAGCTCTTGTCGCAGATCCTGATCGTCGCGGCCTACCGCTACGCCTCGGCGGAAAAACTCGGGCCGTTCATCTACACCGTCATCGTCTTCACCGCCGTGATCGACTGGATCGTGTGGGGTCACCGCCCCACGCTGTTCACCTACCTCGGCATGGCGCTGGTGATCGGGGGCGGCCTGCTCGCAGTGCGCGCGAAATCGGTACCGGCGCAACCCGATCAGACCGGCTGAGAACCCGGTCCGTCTTTCAGGACATCGAGCTCGGCGAGGAGCCCGCGCACGCGGCTCTCGATCTCGTCGCGGATCGGCCTGACAGCAGCGACCGACTGCCCCGCGGGGTCGGCGAGTTCCCAGTTCTCGTAACGCTTCCCGGGATAGAACGGGCAGTTGTCGCCGCAACCCATCGTGACGACCACATCCGCGGCGCGCACGCTCTCGTCGGTCCACGGCTTGGGGAACTCACCGGTGATGTCGATGCCGACCTCGGCCATCGCCGCGACGGCCGACGGGTTGATCTGGTCGGCGGGCTCAGATCCGGCCGACCACCCGACGGCACGGACACCGGCCAGGTGCCTGAAGTACCCGAGTGCCATCTGCGAACGCCCGGCATTGTGGGTGCACAGGAACAGGACCGTTGGTGTACCTGACATGGTCTACCTCTCAACAGGTTTCGACGGCATTCGGTGAAAGTGCCGTTTGAGCGCCAGGGACAGGTAGACCAGAGCCACGAGGACCGGAACCTCGATCAACGGGCCCACCACCCCGGCGAGCGCCTGCCCCGAGGTCGCCCCGAAGGTCGCGATGGCCACCGCGATGGCGAGTTCGAAGTTATTGCCGGCCGCGGTGAACGCCAGGGTCGCGGTGCGTTCGTACCCCAGGCCGATCATCGCCCCGAGCGCATAACCTCCGCCCCACATGACCGCGAAGTAGATCAATAGCGGCACCGCGATCCGGGCCACGTCCCAGGGCCTGCTCGTGATCTGGTCACCCTGCAGGGCAAAGAGAACGACGATCGTGAACAGCAGCCCGTACAGGGCCCAGGGACCGATGCGGGGCAGGAAGGCGGTCTCGTACCAGGCGCGTCCCCGGGCGCGTTCGCCGAACCGCCGCGTCAGGTAGCCCGCGAGCAGCGGGACCCCGAGGAATATCAGGACGGATTTCGCGATCTCCCAGGGGGATGCGGAGATGCTGGCCTGCTCCAGCCCGAGCCAGCCGGGCAACACCGACAGATAAAACCAGCCCAGTACGGCGAACATGACGACCTGGAAGATCGAGTTCAACGCCACCAGGACCGCGGCGGCCTCGCGGTCCCCGCAGGCGAGGTCGTTCCAGATGATGACCATGGCGATACAGCGGGCCAGTCCGACGATGATCAGCCCGGTGCGGTACTCGGGCAGGTCGGGAAGCAGCAGCCAGGCCAGTCCGAACATCAGCGCCGGCCCGACCACCCAGTTCAGCAGGAGCGAGCTCAGCAGCAGTCGGCGATCGCCGGTCACGGTGCCGATCCGGTCGTAGCGCACCTTGGCCAGCACCGGATACATCATGATCAGCAGACCGAGGGCGATGGGTAGCGAGATGCCGTCGACCTGGATGCCGTCGAGGAGTGAACCCATGCCGGGCACCGCGCGTCCGAGCAGCAGACCCGCTGCCATCGCCAGGCCTATCCACAGCGGCAACCACCGATCCAGCGTCGAAAGCCCTGCGGTGGAGGGTCGTTCGACGGCTGCCTGTCCGCTCACGCGGACGCGGCCGGGTCAGGTGAGAGCAGCGTGGGCGTCGTGCCGAACGTGTCGGAATCGGCGAGCACGGTATAGATCTCCCACTTCTCCGATCCGGGGCCGGTCACCCATACCTTGTCCTGGGTGGCGAAGCAGCACGTCGCACCGATCTCTTCTTCGGTGAACATCCCCTGCTCGGTGAGGCGTTCGATCTCGGACCGGACCACGTCGCTGGAACCGACTTCGACGCCGAGATGGTTGAGGGTCCCGCCGGAACCGGGGTTCTCCAGCAGGACGAGTTTGAGTGGCGGATCGGCCACCGCGAAATTCGCGTAGCCGGGTTTGACCTTCGCGGGTTCCACGCCGAAGAGTTTGCGGTAGAACGCGATTGCCTCGTCGAGATCGTCGACGTTGAGCGCGAGTTGCACACGGGACATGGTGTCGCCTCCAGGGCTTGAGATATATGTCGAATTCGTGCTGACCCATGATGGCCCACCTTTTCGATATATGTCAATTCTTGTGGCATGATGGCACCATGCCCAAAGCGCTGCCGGTGATCGACACCACCGCCCCGGTGTGCTGTGCGCCCGTGGCCTCAGGACCGATGAGTGACGCCGACGCCCTCGAGGTGGCGTTACGGCTCAAGGCACTGGCCGACCCGGTTCGCGTGAAGATCGTGTCCCATCTGTTCAGTTCCCCGACGGGGGAAGAGGTCTCCGGTGAACTGGCCGCCGTCCTGCAGCTCAGCGAGTCGACGGTCAGCCATCACCTGGGACAGCTGCGCAGAGCAGGGCTGGTGGTCTCCGACCGGCGCGGCATGAACGTCTACCACCGGGTGCGTCCCGAGTCCCTGCAGGCGCTGTGCACGGCACTCGATCCGAACTGCTGCACCTGATCCGGATCGGGGCCGGCCGGTTCCCAGGTGCAATTCCGGCCAGAATGGGTACGGCTTGTGCATGGCTACCGACGATGCAGCAGACCTCAACGATGTGATGGTGCCGACCGAGCAGGTGCACCCCGACCACCGCGAGCACGCCAAGGAGTCCAAGCACCTCGACGAGGACGAGTTGGAACGTCGCACCGAGCACGAGCGCAAGATCGTCGATGCGGAGCGGCCCGGTCAGCAGGGCTGACCGCGGCCGGCCTGTCAGCACATGGATGAGCAACGGCCCAAGGTCGTCATCATCGGCGGCGGGTTCGGCGGGCTGTTCTGCGCCCGCCGGCTCGGCCGCGTCGGCGTGGACGTCACGCTGCTCGACCGCGCGGCGTGCCACGTCTTCCAGCCCCTGCTCTACCAGTGTGCGACCGGCACACTGAGTATCGGCCAGATCAGCCGCTCGCTGCGCGAAGAGCTCTCCGAGCACCGCAATGTCACCACGCTGCTCGGTGAGGCCGTTCGCCTCGATGTCGAGCAGCGCCGCGTAACGGCGCGCCGCCCCGACGATTCCACCTTCGAACTCGACTACGACTACCTCGTCATCGCCGCCGGCATGCGCCAGTCGTACTTCGGCAACGAGGATTTCGCTGCGTGGGCGCCGGGCATGAAGACCCTCGACGACGCGCTGAGCATCCGGCGGCGCCTGTTCGCCGCCTTCGAGATCGCCGAGACGCTCCCGCCCGGCCCTGAACGCGACCAGTGGCTCACCTTCGCGGTGACGGGCGCGGGTCCGACAGGTGTCGAATTAGCAGGGCAGATCAGGGAATTGGCCACCAGGGCGCTGGCCAACGAGTTCCACAGCATCGAGCCCCAGGACGCGCGGGTGCTGCTGTTCGACGGCGGCGATCGTGTACTCAAGAGTTTTGCCCCCGCCTTGTCGGAGCGTGCCTCCCGCGTGCTGGAGGACTTGGGCGTGGAACTGCACTTCGGCGTCCACGTCAGCGACGTCCGCCGCGACGGCATCACCGTGAAGCCCAAAGGCGCCGGAGAATCCCGGGATTACGCGACGCGCACCGTGTTGTGGACCGCCGGCGTCGAGGCGGTCCCCTTCGCCCGCCACGCCGCCGAGATGCTGGGCGCCACGACCGATCGGTCGGGCCGAATCGCGGTCGACGAAGACCTGTCGGTCCCGCAGCACCCCGAGGTGTTCGTGATCGGTGACCTGGCCGGGCGCGACGGGCTGCCCGGGGTTGCGGAGAACGCCATGCAGGGCGGGCTCCACGCGGCCGCGTCCATCCGGCGCGACCTTGCGGGCAGCAGACGCAAGAAATTTCGCTACCGCGATCTGGGGTCGGCTGCGTACATCAGCCGAGGGCACGCCCTGCTTCAAGCCGGTCCGGTGAAGCTCACCGGAGCTCTGGGATGGCTCGGCTGGGGTTTCATCCACATCGCGTTCCTCACCGGCGTGCGTAACCGGTTCAGCACCGTCGGCACGTGGATGGCGACCATCGCGCGGGCCAACCGCAGCGACCGGACTTTCATCCTCGGCGGCTCGGGCCATCCCGAGGAGCCATACACCTGGGAATCTCCGGTGCATCAGGGAAACCGGTCCGGCGACAAGCCCGCTTCCGGCCACACCGCCTAGCGCACGCAGCGTCTGTGGATTGGACGGTGGCCGGCAGGGCCGTCGCGATGTTCGCGGTGACGAACGTGGACGACCTCCTCGTCCTGGCCGTGTTCTTCGGTCAGGCCGCACGCTCGCGCTCCGCAGCATGGCGCATCGCCGCGGGTCAGTACATCGGCTTCACGGCCATCGTGGCGGTTGCGGTCCTCGGCGCGCTGGGTGCCGAACTCCTGCCGGAGGCGGCCATCCCCTACCTCGGTCTCCTACCGCTCATCCTGGGTGTGCGTGCGGCGTGGGAGGTCTGGCGACGCCGCGGATCGACCGATGCCGATCTCGATGACGTCGAGGGCGCGTCGCCGGCCGGGATGCTTCAGGTCGCTGCCGTCACGTTCGCCAACGGCGGCGACAACATCGGCGTCTACGTCCCGGTGTTCGCCGTCTCCGGCGCCGAGGAGATCCCGGTCTATGCCGTGGTGTTCCTGGTCGGGGTCGCCCTGTGGTGCGCCGTCGGCTGGTTCCTCGCGACCCGCCGTCCCGTCGCTGCGGTGCTCGTGTCGTGGGGGCACATCGTGCTGCCCGTCGTCCTCATCGGTCTCGGGGTGGCGATCCTGGCCGAGGGCGGAGCTTTCGGGCTGTGACGGCCGACCGGTCAGTCGCGCTTGCCGTTGCCTTTTCCATTTCCGTTGCCGCCCTTCTTCTTCGACTCACCGGGCCCACCGCTGTCCTGACCTTCCTGGTAGGTCGCGGTGACCGGCGCCGAGGTGGGAGGGGGCGGTGGTGGAAGAGCCGACGGTGGCGGCGGCGGTGGCGGCGGGGCGGTACTGGTCGCCACAGGTTCGGGGGTGGTGGTCGTGCTGGAGGGGTCGGAAGCCAGCGCCACGGCGGTCACGGTGATCGCCGTCAGAGCTCCTGCCGCGGCGAGGATCTTCTTTGGCCGGCTCATCGGCGCCCGGCGCCGCGGCGGCACATACGCCACCGACGCGGGTCCTGCGAAGTAGTCGGGTTGCGCGGGCACGGGCTGGGCGAGGACCTTGGTGGCCGGCCGCGGCCCAGGTGGGGCGACACCCGCCCCTGCGAGCAGGGCCGTGTGGTCTCCGTTGAGGGCGGCCCTCATCTGGTTCGCGGTGGCGAACCGCTGGCGCGGGTCACGGGACATCGCACGCTCGATCGCACCGGAGATCGCCGGGTCGATGTCGGGGCGCTCCGCGCGCAGCGAGGGCGGGCCCGACGACATGATCGCGTGCGCGAGCGCGGCGGGATTGTCCTGGGGGAAGGCCCGGCGGCCGGTGAGCGCCTCGTAGCCGACGACACCCACGGCGTACAGATCGTCTGCCACCGATGCCGGGGCGCCGCCGATCCGTTCGGGGCTCATGTAGGCGATGGTTCCGATGATCTGGCCGGTCATGGTGTGGGCGGTCCCGGCGGACTTGGCGATGCCGAAGTCGCCGACCTTCATGCTGACACCGTCCGCGGCCACCAGGATGTTGCCCGGTTTGATGTCCCGGTGCAGCAGGCCGATGCCGTGCGCGGCCGCCAGCGCGGCGAGTACGTCGTCGAGCATTGCGCGGACCCGGTGCGGCGCCTGGGGTCCCTGGGCGATGTGGTCGTGCAGAGTGTCCCCGGGGAGGCGCTCCATGACGATGAAGGGACGGCCGTCGTCCTCCCCCGAATCGTGCACACTCACGATGTTCGGGTGGGTCAGAGCCGCGGCGCATCGTGCTTCGTCTTCGAAGCGGCGGCGGAGGTCGGGCTGCGCGAGCAGCGCCGGATGCAGCAGTTTGACGGCCACGGCCCGGTCCAGGCGCATGTCCCAGCCGTCACGGACCTCGGCCATTCCCCCGCAGCCCAGAACACCTCGCAGTTCGTAGCGCCCCGCGAGGATTTCGCGCTCGGTCATAGTCATCGGTGTATCCCTGCATGTGTGCCCACAAACCCGCCTGGGAGGAGATGCCATTGTGGCAGCCTCTCGCTCACGTAGCATCCTGCTACAGTGGTAGCACACTGCTACACAGGAGGGTGCTGATGCCGGACACCACAGACCGCGTGACGCGTATCGCGGCAGATCTGATGGACAGCGCCGCTGCCGAGGGCTCTCGGCAGAGCCGGTCGGCCAAGCAGCAACTCGACCACTGGGCCCGTGTGGGCCGCGCAGTCTCCAGCCAGCAGAGCGCCGCCCGCCGCCGGGTCGAGGCTGCGTTGTCCGGGGACACCGGGCTCGGCGACCTCACCGCTGAGGAAGGAATCGTGTTCAACGCGGAGGTGGCGGTTGCCATCGAAGAGAGTCTGGCCGGTGCCGATTACGGGAAGACGCTCGCCGCGCGCGGTGTTACCGCCGTGGCGCTCAACGCCGACGGAGAGATCGTCCAATACCGGCCCGACGGCAGCTCAACCGTGCTGCACCGCGCCGATGACCGGTGAACCGACTCGACCTGGTCGTCGGCTGTAACGGCGCCGGCAAGTCCACCTTCGTGGAGCTGACCCTGGCTCCCCTGCTGCCCCGCAGCATGTTCGTCAACGCCGACGAGATCGCCAAGCGGCAGTGGCCGGACGCCGCGGCCGAGCACAGCTATGAGGCAGCCCAGATCGCCGCGCGCACGCGCACGAAACTGATCGAACTCGGCGAATCGTTCATCGCCGAGACCGTTTTCTCGCACCCGTCGAAACTCGAGCTCATCGACGCGGCCGACGCCGCGGGGTACACGGTCGTCCTGCACGCCCTACTCATCCCCGAGAAGCTGGCGGTGGAACGGGTGCGCCACCGGGTCCGGGCAGGCGGACACCACGTACCGGAGGAGAAGATCCGCGAACGCTATCAACGACTTTGGAGCCTGGTCGCCACGGCGGCTTCGCGTTCAACATCGGCCACGTTCTACGACAACAGCGCCTCGCGGGGCCCGCGCATCGTCGCCCAGATGGCCGCGGGTTACGCCATCGGATCACCGACCTGGCCGCAGTGGACACCGTCGGCACTGACCCGGCGGTGGCCGGCCGACGTCAGGCCCTGACGGCCTCCCCCAGGGTGAACAGGGACGCCATCCGTGGGTAGACGATCGCGGGACCGAGCCAGCGGGCGATGAATCGGCGTAGTTCGACTCCTGTGCGGGCGGGGTGCCTCGGGTCGATCAGCAGCGATTGCACACTGCGAAGGGTCATTTCGACGAGTTCACCGAGCGCGATGTCGTCGAATCCGTGCTGCCGCCAGTCCACATCGAAGCGCTGAAAGACCGACAGGCAGAAAGTGGTGGCCGTGTCGGACGTCAGCGAGGTGAGCGCTTCGCCGTCCTGCCGCCCGGTCAGCAGCTTCTCCAGTTGGGGGTCGCCCGCGAGATTCTCGATTCCGAAGGACACGCTCTCGACCAGTGCCATCACCGGGTCCTCGACCCCGCGAACGTGTTCGACGATCTGGTCGATGAATCCGTTGCCTGCACGCATCGCACTGGACATGAGCAGCGCGTCGGCGTTCGGGAAGTACCGGTACACGGTCTGACGGGTCACTCCGAGCCTGCGGGCCACGTCGGCCAGACGTAAGGCCGGTCCGTGCTCGGCGACCACGTCGTCGACCGCATCGAGGATTCGGCCGATGGCCTCCTCGTCGGTGTCCGGTGTGGCCCCGGCCCAGCCGCGGCTACGCATCCGCGGCCACCGGCGTGCGAGTGGTGAACTCGATGGGAAGTGCTGTCGGCCCGGTCATTCCGAGGAGGGGCTTCCACGGGGCCGGCCCGGTGCGACGTGGTGACGCGAGTCGCCGGGTGAGAACGGTGAGCGCTTCGGCCAGTTCGCGGCGCGCGAGGTTCGCGCCGAGGCAGTAGTGGGCGCCGCCACCGAAGGTCAGGATCGCCGGGGCGTCCCTGCGCGCGATGTCGAAGCGGTCGGCATCGCCGTAGATCGCGGGATCACGGTTGGCGGCGAAGGTGTTGACGAAGACGAAGGTGCCCGCCGGGAAGGTGTAACCGCCGAACTCGGCGTCCTGGGTGGCGACCCGCGGGACGATCGACGCCGCCGGCGAGTGACGCATGCTCTCCTCGACCGCCTGCATCGCCAACTCGGGGTGCTCGCCCAACTTCGCCCATTGATCCGGATGCTCGCTGAGCACCTGTACCGATGCGGCCAACTGGTTGCGGGTGGTGTCCGTCCCTGCCATCAGGAAGCCTGCCACCAGCATGCGGAGTTCGTCGAGAGTCAGCCGTTCGCCGTCACTTTCGGCGCGGATGAGTTCGGAGAGCAGATCCTCGGTCAGCGTGCCGCGGCGGTCGGCGACCATGCCGTCGACGTAGGCGTCGAGTTCACCCCACGCCTGCATGATCTCCGCCTCGTCGAAGTCGGCCCCCGGTTGGAAGTTGAAAGCGGTGAAGACCTGTTCGGTCCAGTCGGCGAACAGCTGCCAGTCGTCGCTCGGAGCGCCGATGAGTGCGCAGATGATGGGAGTGGGGTACGGGCGGGCGATAGCGGTGACGACATCGCAGTGTCCGGCGTCCTGCACCCGGTCGATCAGCCCGTTCACCACCTCGTGGATCGTGTCGTGGAGGCGCGCCGTGGCGCGGGGTGTGAACGCTTTGGAGACCAGTTTCCTCAGCCGGGTGTGCGGTTCGCCGTCCAAGCCGAGCAGGCTGGTGGTGATCTTGTCGAACAGTGGACCTGACGTGATGCCCTGGGCGGCGAGGGTGATGCCGGGTGGAAGACGGAACCTGTTGTCGCGCAACATCTCGCGGGCGAGTTCGTAGGACAGGATCTCCGGACCGAAGGGGCCGATCGCGATGGGCGCCCGCGCCTGCGCCTCGCGGACATCATCGAGGATGTCGTGCGGCGTGGCCGTGAGGCCGTAGGTGAACGTAGGGAGGTCAGCGTCGAAGACGCTGGGGGCGGTGCTGGTCACGACCACGATGTCTCGACTTTCACTGCGTAGCGGCGGGCGGCGGTGCCGACATATTGTGTCGAAGCGTATGACCATGACGGCGGTTCGTCAATGAAAGCTCCTTCGTATGGCACCGAAGGTCCCGCCAGGTCATACGTTGAGAGTTTTAGTGTCCGCCCCGGATGCCCGGGGTAGGCCGGCGGCGTGACCGGAGAGCGCTGTCGTCAGTCGGGCCGCTGCGTTTCCTCGGCCTGCGCCGCACGGTAGCGCTGCATCGCCGGCCCGGTGTCGATCCGCACGGAGAGCATCCGCTGGTAACCGCGCAGCCACAACTTCGCGAGGATCAGCGAGTCGCCGGCGTACGGATTGCGATCGCCGGGCTCGGCGAGCGAACCTTCGTACAGGGCGTAGATGTACTCGGCGCGCTTCGACATCTGCCCAGCATGGAGGCAGAGGGGCTCGAACGCCGGACACCACGCCGACGACGAAGGCAGGCGCTCGGGCCGGGTCGCCGACCTGGAACACACATCGGGTTGAGGATGCCCCGCGCGTGGCGCCTGCCCGGTTGTGGATGCCAGTGGGCACGCGCCTGATCGAGTGGTCAGCGACATTCCTCAGCTGGCGAGCGACTCCCTCACCGTCATTCTGCCGCGCCACTTTTCGTCGCCTCGTATCCCGCCGTGAGCCAGTACACCGTGCGGTCCAAGGCGGGCAGAATGTCGGTGGCCTCGATCTCCCCGGCAACGAAGCGACCCAGCAGTCCATAGACCACGCTGGAGATGATTGTGTTCAGGTCGGCGACAAAGTCGTCGTCGACATCTACCAACAGCTCCAACCCCGCGGGCGCGACGATATCCAAGCCACGGCGGAACAACTGCTGCCCGCGCGACGACGCTCGAGCATGAAAGTACGCCACAAGCATGCCCGGATTGCGCTCCCACGGTTCGAAAATGGTGCGAAACAGCGCCATCAGCGCCGAATAGAGAGACTCCCCCGCGGCCCGGCGATGCGGCGACACTTCCGAGTAGCGGTACGTGTCGAGCCACACTTCCAGCGCGGCCAGGATCAGATCCTCGCGGGTGGCGTATCGCTTGTAGATGGTGGCCAGAGAAGAACGGGCGCGGCGCGCGACCTCACGCAATTGGACGGCGTCGTAGCCCTCGGTCTCGAGGATTTCGATGACCGCCGCGAGCAGACGATCCTCTACGTCCGACATCCGATACACCCCTTGCCTGTGTGCAGTAACTCGGTTACCGTACCCGCAGTAACCAAGTTACTCATGGCACGGAGCGAGGATTCATGGACTCTTTGCGCGGCAAGGTCGCGTTCGTCACGGGCGTGGCACGAGGTCAGGGACGCAGCCACGCGGTGCGGCTGGCCAACGACGGCGCCGACATCGTCGGCATCGACATCTGTGCCGACATCTCGGCCAACGGCTACCCACTGGCGAGCCGTGGCGAGCTCGAGGAAACCGTCGCGCTGGTGGAATCGACGGGTGCCAGGATGCTCGGAACGGTCGCCGATGTCCGTGACTTCTCCGCGGTCAAAGCGGCGGTCGACGCCGGGGTACATCGATTCGGTCGCCTCGACATCGTCTGTGCGAATGCCGGCATCGCCCCGACTGCATTCCGAGAAACCAGCGTCGAAGAAGACCTCGCCATGTGGTCGGCGGCGATCGACGTCAACCTCGTCGGGTCCTTCCACACCGCCAAGGCGACGATCCCGCATCTCATCGCAGGCGGGCGCGGGGGCGCGATCGTCTTCACCAGTTCGACCGCCGGCCTGAGGGGCTTCGGCGGCTCACAAGGTGGTGGTCTGGGTTATGCAGCCTCCAAGCACGGCATCGTCGGACTGATGCGTACATTGTCCAATGCGCTTGCCCCGCACAGCATCCGCGTGAACACCGTGCACCCGACCGCTGTGAACACCATGATGGCCGTGAATCCGGCGATGACCGCCTTCCTGGAGCACTACCCCGACGGCGGGCCACATCTGCAGAACCCGATGCCGGTGTCGCTGCTCGAACCCGAGGACATCAGCGCGGCGATCGCCTACCTGGTCTCCGACTCTGCCAAGTACGTCACCGGGGTCACCTTCCCCGTCGACGCCGGATTCTGCAACAAGCTGTGAACGGTCGCATCGCCGGCAAACGGGTCCTCATCACCGGCGCGGCCCGCGGCATGGGGCGCAGCCACGCCGTCAGGCTGGCAGAGGAGGGCGCGGACCTCATCCTCGTCGACATCTGCGCGTCCCTGCCCGACGTGGAGTATCCCCTGTCGACCCCAGAGGACCTCGCCGAAACCGCCCGTCTGATAACCGGTCTCGGCCGCCGCGCGATCACCCACATCGTCGATGTCCGCGACGCCGAAGCGCTCACAGCGGCCGTGGACTCCGCGGTCGCCGAACTCGGTGGACTGGACGCCTCGGTGGCCAACGCCGGCGTGCTGACCGCCGGGACATGGGACACCACCACGTCCGAGCAATGGCGCACCGTGGTGGACGTCAATCTGATCGGCACCTGGAACACCTGCGCCGCGGCGCTACCGCATCTGGTCGAGCGAGGCGGAAGCCTGGTGAACATCAGCTCGGCGGCAGGTATCAAAGGCAGTCCGCTGCACACTCCGTACACCGCGTCCAAACATGGCGTGGTCGGTATGAGCAAGGCACTGGCCAATGAGCTCGCCGCGGTCGGCGTCCGGGTGAACACCGTGCATCCCACCGGCGTGGAGACCGGCATGCAGCCCGCGTCACTGCACTCGCTGCTGGTCGACAAGCGTCCGGACCTGGCGCCGATCTTCCAGAACGCCCTGCCCATCGTGATGGCCGAGGCCGCCGACATCAGCAACGCGGTGCTGTTCCTGGTCTCCGACGAATCCCGGTACGTGACCGGTCTCGAGTTCAAAGTCGATGCGGGAGTGACGATTCGATGAGCGACCGGGGCCGTGAAGCATTCCGCGACGTGATGACCTTCCCCGCACCCGAGGACGGAAGCCCGACGACCGCAAGCATGCTCGACTTCGTCTTCGCCGATGTCTGGCAACGGCCCGTCCTGACCCGGCGGGACCGCCGATTCATCACGCTGCCGTGCGTCGCCGCCTCGGATGCTGAAGGGCCCCTGCGCGATCACGTGTATGCCGCCCTCAACAGCGGGGACATCGACATCACCGAGATACAGGAAGCCGTGCTGCACTTCGCCGTGTACGGGGGGTGGCCCAAGGCATCGCGGTTCAACATGGTGGTCGACGAGCAGTGGGATCGCATCCACCGTGAACGGGGTGAGCAACCGCCGCCCCCGGTGCCGCTCCTTCCGCTGCAGACACCCAGCGATCCAGAGGCCCGCCTTGCAGTCGGTGAGCAATCGTTCATGGACATCAACTGCCTTCCCTACGCGCCGACCCGGGACAATCCCTTTCAGGGCGCCGGCATCCTCAACTTCGTGTTCGGCGAGATGTGGCTGCGCCCCGGCCTGGGTAGGAAAGAGCGCAGACTGATCACGGTCGCGTGTGTGGCCTTTCAAGATGCCCCCTATCCCATCGTCAGCCATGTGTACGCCGCACTGAAGAGCCGCGATCTGACGTTCGACGAAATGGACGAACTGGCATTGCATTTCGCGGCCTACTACGGTTGGCCCAAAGCGTCACATCTGAATCAGGTGATCGGCGAGCAGAAGATCCGGGTGCTGGGCGAGTGGGCACAGGAGGCTGCGCGCTCGTGACGGACACCCTCGGCCTTCTGGTGGGCACAGACCGCATCACCTCGACGGAGACTGTGCATCATCACATCTACCCCGCGACCGGTCAGCCCAATGCCTCGGTTGCGTTGGCGGGGGCCGCGGAGATGGATCGGGCCGTCCTCGCCGCAGGAGACGCTCAGCGTGAATGGGCTTCCCTGACCGTGGACGTACGTCGTGATCTGCTGATCGACCTCGCCGACGTCGTGCATCAGCGCCTCGACGAACTCGCTGTACTGAATGTCCAGGACTACGCCGTACCGCTGTCACTTGCCGGCACCGCCACTCTGTTGGAGAGCTTCCTGCGCCACTTCGCCGGGTATGCGGACAAAGTCTGCGGCGCGAGCACCCCGGTGAGCGGATGCTTCGATGTCAACCTCGTCGAACGTGAACCCTATGGGGTCGTCGGCATCATCGCCCCGTGGAACGGATCTCTGGTTGTTGCGGGTTCCTGTGTGGCTCCGGCGTTGGCTGCCGGAAACGCGGTCGTCTTCAAACCGTCGGAGTTGGCACCGCTGGCCGCACTGCGCTTCGGTGAGCTCTGCGTGGAGGCAGGCCTGCCCGCCGGCCTGGTGAACATCGTGCCGGCCGGTGCCGAGGGCGGCGACGCACTGGTGCGTCACCCGGCTGTTCGTAAGGTGCATTTCACGGGAGGCGGGGAAACGGCTCGCGCTGTACTGCGGGCTGCAGCCACAAATCTGACGCCGGTGGTCGCCGAACTAGGTGGCAAGTCGGCGAACATCGTATTCGCCGACGCCGACCTGGATCGAGCCGCAGTGCTGTCTGCGCATCAGGGGCCGTTGATGCAGTCCGGGCAGAGTTGCGCCTGTGCCAGCCGACTGCTGGTCCATGAATCCGTGTATGACGTCTTCGTCGAGAAATTCCTCGCGGTCATCGACTCAGCGGTCGTGGGCGACCCGATGCATCCGTCGACGAGGTTTGGGCCGGTCATCTCCGAGGCGTCGCTGCAACGCATTCTCGATGCAGTGGACACTGCCGCCGGCAGCGGCGCCGGCACCCTGCTCACCGGCGGCAGACGCATCGGAGGGCCGCTCGCACAGGGCTATTACCTTGAGCCCACGGTCCTCGGCGACGTGGACAACACATCGCCGATCGCGCAGCACGAGACCTTCGGCCCAGTGGTCTCCCTCATCCGATTCGGTGATGACGGCGAGGCGGTACGGATCGCCAACGATACGGCGTACGGCTTGAATGCCTTCCTGCACACGCGGGATCTGCGGCGCGCCCACCGCGTGGCCCGGGCTCTCGAATCAGGCTCGGTGTGGATCAATTCGATAAGCCGGATCTCGCCACAAGGACCGTACGGCGGATACAAACAGAGCGGCTTCGGGCGTACCGGCGGCGTCGAGGGTCTGTATGAATTCCTACAGGTCAAGAACATCCGACTCGGGCTGGACTGACCGTCTCCGTCGAACTGGTCGATAGACCAGACTGTTAGCATTCGTCATGCCCATCGTGGTGTGTTGTTCATGGTCACCCGGCCTGCCGATGGAGCGTGCGTGATGACGCCGGCACGAAAGCCCAGTGCACCGGACACCAACGCGCGGAACCGGCTGATCGAGGCGACAGCGCGAGTGATGCGGGACGAGGGTTACGCGGCCGCCACCTCGCGCCGGGTGGCTGCGGAAGCCGGCGTCAAGCAAGCCCTTGTCTACTATTACTTCCCCACCATGGACGACCTGTTCGTGGAGGTGCTGCGGGCCGGAGCCGATGCCTCGCTCGAACGGATGCGCGCCGCCCTCGTGGCTGACGATCCGCTGCGGACGTTGTGGGACATGAACAGTGACTCCCGCCTGACGGCGCTCAACACCGAATTCATGGCACTTGCGAACCACCGCAAAGCAATTCGTGCAGAGTTACGGGCGTACGCAGAACGGGTTCGTGACATCGAATCCGCGGCGGTCACCGTTGCGATGCGCGCACGGGGCCTGGACACCGACAAATATCCGCCGGTGGCGATCTCGATGCTCATCGCACAAATAGCACGCAGCCTGTGCAACGAGGATTCCGTCGGGGTCAATCTCGGGCATGCCGAGATGCGCGCTTTTGTCGAGGCGCGCTTGAAGGAGCTCGGTGACTAGCCGCCCGTCGTGCACGTAGCCCGTCGCGTTGCGTCGGCGATGCGCTCAGGTGTTCTCGCCAGCCCACCGGCACGCGTTCAGGACGCGGGGGTGTATTCGATGCGTAACTGCGTCAGACCCCGTAGCAGGAACGTTGGTTCGTAGGTGTAGTCGCGCCGACCGGCTGGGCCGTGCACCGACTCGTCAATCCGGATGTCAGCCAGGCGATCCAACATCCGCCGGACAGTGATCTGTCCTTCGACGCGCGCCAGGGGTGCGCCGGCACAGGTGTGGATTCCGCGACCGAAAGCAATGTGCTCGCGGACGTTCTTTCGATCGGGCCGGAACTCGTGCGGATCCTCGAATTTGGCGGGGTCTCGGTTGGCCGCACCCAGGCACAGCATCACGACGCTGCCTGCGGGCAGGTGTACGCCGCCCAGTGAGGTGGTGCGCCGCACCAGTCTGAAGTCGATTTTGGTCGGTGAGTGCATCCGCAGTGACTCCTCGATGAACGTCGGTATGCCCTCGGGATTTGCACGCAGTTGCTGCTGATACTCGGGACGGTCGCCCAGAGTCTGGACCGCAGCACTCAGCAGCTTGGTGACAGTTTCCTGCCCGGCGGCGAACAGAAAGGTCGCGGGTTTGGCCACCTCAAGGATCTCAGGAGTGGATCCGTCGGGGTAAAGCGCGGTCGCCATCCCCGACAGCACGTCACCGCGTGGCTCCCGTCTGCGTTCAGCCAGATAGCCGCAGAACTTGTCGTCGAGGTACTGCAGCGGGTCGAGCCCGACGGGCTCGCCGTCGAGCGCGCCGACGCGGTTGCCCTCGGGACGTTCTGCGCCGAGCGCTGCCAGGAATTCCGGCCGGTCCTCCTGGGGAACCCCCAGCAGGTCGATGATGGCGGAAGTCGCGAAGGGCTTCGCGTACTCGGACAGGAATTCGCAGCGGCCCTTACCGATGATGGCGTCGAGCTGGCTGTCGACCAATTGCCACATGTAGTCCTCGTTCTCCTTCAACCGTCGTGGCGTCAGGAGTTTTGCGAGCAGGGAACGCGCACGCTCATGAGCCGGCGGGTCCATGACCACCATGTGCTCATGAATCGGGAACAGGTGTCGGTGTGCCTCGATCTGATCACTGATGTCGTCGCCCTCCGGGGTGAAAGGCAACGGGGGGAAGGGGCCGCCGATGGCGTTCACCGCTGAGAACGATGCATGATCTTTGAAGGCGGCCATCACCTCCTGGTAGCCCGTCACCGCGAAGACGCCGAAATGCGGTTCCCGGGTGACCGGGCCCTGCTCACGCAGATAATCCCAATACTCGTAAGGACTCTGGCTGACGTCCGGGTCGGCGAAGAAGTTCACGGAGGCGAGGTCGGTCATCGGACGGGCTGTCCTTTCAAGTCTTCGACGAGGGCGATGGCTCCCCGTGGGCAGGCATCGATGGCGGCGGCGGCCTGATCCCACTGATCGTTGGAGGGTTGCGCAACGCATTCTGCGACGTCGTCGTCGGACAGAATGAAGATCTCCGGCGCTGACTGGAGACAGAGGGCGTGCCCTTCGCACAGCCGCCGGTCCACCCGCAAGCGCCTGGGCGTCGTCATGACCTGCCGTCCATCTGACGCATCGATTCCCCATTCTTGATCGATCGACCAGTTCGATTGTACGGGCCATGCTTATCATTTCGGTGGCTGACGGTCAATGGAGTCGCCTGAGATGGCGGGCCTGCGGGATGCGCAGATATCCGTTGATCCACCTTTCCGCTGGGTTTCTCAGCCGCAGAGACGCACCGCTGGGCTGAAACCTGCGGTTGACGGCGCTTCATTTCGGTGCAACTCTTCCTGATCGACCGACCAACACCTAGTTCTCCGAGAAGAAATGAGTTGCCATATGGCTGGAAGAGTCGAGGGCAAGGTTGCCTTCATCACCGGCGCAGCACGCGGTCAGGGCCGGAGTCACGCGGTGCGGCTCGCCCAAGAGGGCGCCGACATCATCGCGGTGGACATCTGCGGCCCGATCAGCGAGGACGCGCAGATTGCCCCGTCCACGCCTGGCGACCTGGCTGGGACCGCCGATCTGATCAAAGGTCTTGATCGGCGCATCGTCACTGCCGAAGTCGACGTCCGCGACTACGACGCGCTCAAGGCCGCCGTCGACGGCGGAGTCGAGCAACTCGGGCGTCTCGACATCGTGGTGGCCAACGCCGGTATCGGCAATGGGGGGCAGACGCTGGACAAGACCCGCGAGGAGGACTGGGATGACATGCTCGCCATCAATCTCTCCGGCGTGTGGAAATCGGTGAAAGCGGCTGTCCCGCATATTATCTCCGGCGGCGACGGTGGCTCGATCGTGCTCACCAGCTCGGTCGGCGGCCTCAAGGCCTACCCGCACACCGGCCACTACATCGCCGCCAAGCACGGCGTCATCGGCCTGATGCGTACTTTCGCCGTCGAGCTCGGCCAACACTCGATCCGCGTCAACGCGGTCTGTCCCACGAACGTGAACACGCCGATGTTCATGAATGAGGGCACGATGAAGCTGTTCCGCCCTGACCTGGACAATCCGGGACCGGACGACATGGCCGTCGTCGCGCAGATGATGCATGTGCTTCCTGTCGGCTGGGTGGAGCCGGTCGACATCAGCAATGCCGTGCTGTTCCTCGCGTCCGACGAATCACGCTATGTCACGGGTCTGCCCGTGACGGTCGACGCAGGAAGCATGCTGAAGTAGGGAGCAACCCAGCCGGAAGAGAAATCTGCACCCCGCCTCCGGTATGGCCGACGGTACGAGCAGCGGCACCAAATACATAAAACCCGCTCTGACTCTGGTCCCGCAGTGGGTACCGGTGGACGGTCGTATTGGCTGACTGCCGAGGATGTCGATGCATGGATGCGCAGCACTCCGCACGAGCCGTCGCGCACGAACTATCCGCGTAGACCCCTGCCGTACCCGGGTATTGAGATGCGGCATTGAGGCACGCCTCTATCGGTACCAATCCGCCACCCGGTCATCGCTTGCTCGCGCAGCTTCCCACCTGCGAGCGTCCAACGGATGGAGGACCAACTGTTTGCCAGAGATCGACAGAGGGGGACCATAACCGGGAAAGGCGGGTGCCGACTGTGATGGCTCGACCGTGGGCCACTGAGCGCCATGTTGCACGATCGCCTCAGGATTCGCCCGCCGCGCGTCCCAGCACGTGACCATTTCTTGCACCACCGCTTCGATCATCTTGGTGGTCGAATCGCACAACCCCTCCAGGATCTCCTGCGAACCAACCGGGATGAAAGCATCGAAGAACGGCTTCTTAGGAGGCCTGCCGCCGAAAACAAGCGACTGAAGCTCGCTCCACTTTGGAGCGCGGTAGAACAACCGGGTCAGTCTTGTGCCCGCCGTAACGTTGAGCTTCGTCCCCACCGCTCGATGCGACATCGCGTTGCGAGTAGCTCGCATCCACGGGAACCAATCAGTCGGGCCGAACTGCTGCCACTCGTGCACGGGTTTCACAAGTGCTTCCTGAATTGCACGCCCAGCCGTCTCAACCGGCTGCAGAACCGTACTTCTCTGATTCCCCGCCTTTAGCATCTCGGCGTACTGCTCGAGCGTGCTCCAATAGATGCCGGTTATTTCGCCTGGAATCTCAAAACCTCCAACAATCATTGCCGCTGCCGCCAACCGGTCCAGCGACTGACCGAGGTGAAAGAAGCAGTTTTCAGCCGAAGACGTGATCGTCATGCGCCGTCGCCGAGCTTGCGCGTCCTGAGGCAGCACTGCCATGAGAGATTGCGCGTTCTGTCGTTTCGACTGGGCTGCGGCTCTCCAAACAGTCCGAAGGGAGTGCTCCTCGGCGTACATCGATTGCCGGTGAATCTGAGCGGAAAGTGACGCTGACAATAGAGCGTCCTCTGCCCCCTGTAGCGACTGGAGCAAGTAGTCAGCCAACAGGGTCAGCGTTTTCCAATCGGAATGACCTGACCACCACGGGAAGGCGCCGTTCTCAAGATCTAGCTCGCTCACGAGCTTCTCCACGAAGCGGCTCAAGCTCGCCGTTGCGGGCAGCACTCGTTGCTCGTATTCGTCGCGGTCATCTGGGGTCGTCATACAAAATAAGGCTAGTTAGACGCGCGAAGGGTTGCATGCTGCTTAGGTGGATTTGCCGCAGGCAGTATCTACTCGTCCGGACCTGCTTTGCCGGTGTCCAGCCAGAAAGCGGATGGAACAAATCCTGCTGTGTTGACGGGCGTCGCAGCGAACTGCAGCTGACGGCCCTGATGGCCGGCAGCCGCGCTGACAGCTCGAAGGGCTACGAAAAGCTTCAGCGGTGGAATACTCCAGCCGGAGCTGACCGGGTGCTGTGCGCCGACTCGTTGGACGTCTTCGGCGAGGTTCTCAGCTACTGCACAGCCCCACTTCGTACCGGTCGGCTCGTGATCAAGTATGCGTCCTGACGCCAAGAGATAAGCGCCACGGGGATCACAGAGGTGCCCAATCCTTTTCAACGTTTTGTTTCGTTCTCTACGGAGATAAACCTCGGTGGGTGTCCTCAACGCAGAATCTTCTGTTGGAGTTGATGGGAGTTCGTATTCGTCCATCTCATCGGCGAAATCGGGATGTGCGAGTATCTCTCTGCACAGTCTTAACACCTCGAACGTCTGGAGCGCCTCGTCGATGACACCTCGGCTGAGCCCCAAGCCTTCCTCGCCAATAGATCTGATTACCGCGTGGAATTTGCCTACCCGCTGATCGTCGAGAAGGGTTGCAGCTGTGAGCAACTCGTAGAAAGGTCGACGAACTCGGTCTGTCCTGTGGCCGCGAAGTTCAAGGATCTGCGCGAGCAGCCCGTACCGCCCATGGGCAGTCGCACCTAGGCACGCGGAGTAGAAGACGATCGATGCAGGAATCAGGGGAAGCTCTATAAGTCGAATTGTGCCGCTGAGCAATCGGGTCCGGGCCAACTTCTCAACCGGCGATCTCCACCAAGTTAAAGCCGAGTCCGGCCCCCAGTAACAGAGAACGGCCACGCTGCCGGCGGCGATACGGCTGGCCTCAAACACCCCGTCGAGATGGGTTTGATACCGGGCATTGTCGTCGTCCATATACTTGTCCAAATTGAGCGCAGGATTGGCGCGCAGCTCGTCAAATTCGGCTGCGAGCATATCGTGCGAAGAAATGGCGGGGAACTGTTCGGACAGTTCGCGTTTGATTCTGCTGGCGGCGACAGCCAACGAGAGTGGATGTCGCGCAACGCGTTCCCGCATTGACTGGACCTGATCGGCAAGCCGCCCGAAAGCATCGTCAGCCTTCGCGTCTAGCTTCAACGCTTTCTTGCTTGTAATCAGTCCTTGGGCAGCTGGCGATAGCTGTCCGGGCGAGATCCAACCCATCGTGTAGATCGAGCGGTATTTGGCGGATACGGCATCCCGTAACGCGTGGTCGTGTTCCGCGGACCAGCCGGCGACTAGTAGCCCGTAATCGGAGATGATCTGCTCGAGAAGTGCCGTCATGCTTGGGCCGTAGCCGCTCAGCTCGACAATAGTGTTCTTCATTGAAGCGGCGTTCAGGTAGTCGCCATGGAGGTGAATTACGCACTGATCGATGGTATGAAGGGGCGTGAGCCCTTCGGCGTCTGCTTCTGTAGCGACTATCGTCGGCTCAATATCGAGCTCCCTTAAGGCTCGCTCAAGATGGCGGTCGAAGTTCATGGTGACAGCGACGCGCACTGCACCTCCCGCCATTAGTCTGGCAATGGATCTATGGGCGAGCGACGGAGCGGGACTGTCCCCCTCCAACGACGCCTCGAAATACCCCTTTAAGAGGCTCTGCCTCTCGGTAGGCGTGAGGGCTAGGCGCTCGACGATCTCGCTGTAGCTCGGTGTCTTCCCGAACCGCTCCTCGTACCACGGCGCCGCCGTCGAAGGCGTTATCTCGTAGCCGTCATCGCTTTGCTGCGCAATCTGCGCAACGAGGTCGACGACGATATCCCAGGCTGTTGGGAGCCCGGCTCCTCGGGAAACACCAGCCCCGGCTAAGACTGCGTAAGCGCCAGGGTTTGAAAAAAGAGAGAAAGCCAGCGGAAGGTATGGGTCATCAAGAAGCAGATTGGTAACCATCATTTGTGAGATTACGTCCGCTTGGACCCAGCGCACGCACGCAGCACTCCCCTAGGGTCACCGGCGGTGACGGTGGATCGCCGCACCTCGTGTCAGACACATCCGCTACTTTCTCGGCCATGAACGACACCGCCGCACAGTGGGCCACCACCGCAGCCAACGAGTTCCGGGCTGTCGCTCGCAGCACCCAGAATGCTTCCACGCGGGAGTTGGCGAACGGGTAAACCCACCTGGCAGAGGCCATTCGGGCCATGGCTGGCGAAACTGGCACGGGGTAGCCCTAGCGGGTCTGTTACTTAGGTGAGCGCTAACACAAGACAGGGGGAACGACTATGGAGATGGCGCCGCCACCACCTTGGGTCGAGGGGTTACCTCAAGATGAGCGTGGATTCTATGTCTTAGCGGAGGCTGGTTACCTCAGTGGAAAACCCACCTTCAGTAGGAACGACATGGACCGGACGGTTGCTTTAGCAATTAACCGGGCGTGCGCGTTGTGCGGCTTCGAGATGGCAGAGGGGCACCGCGTCTATCGAACATTCTCCCAAGGCGATGCTGCTGACATCCGGATAGAACAGAGCGACCACACCCACGACACTGCAGGCCCACTCCATCTCTCCTGTGCGCTGTATTCCTCGATCGTCTGCCCATACCTGAGGGAGCGAACTTCCCGCCTAGGCAAGGCGAGCAGGGTCAACCCCGGTGGCCGACGGGGCACTCTGGCTGCTCATGGGATTCGAGAACTTTGGCCTGATGGTTCTCGAGCAACTCAACCCAAACCCTGGAGCGCAACCGCCGAACTTCATGATCGCGTTCCTAACACTCCGAGACGACATCCGTTACCGGGACGGAGAAGAGCTATTGCCAAACTGAAGGCCTGGCGCAAACAGCAAGTGGCCGAACGGCTCGCGGCGGGTGATCGGTAGACCGACGCCAAAATGGTATTCGCCACGGAGCTAGGCACGATGGTCGATCCGCGCAATCTCCTGCGCACCGTCGAACTCGCGGCCGCGAAGGCCGGAATCGAGAAGGTCGGCGCTCACACGATGCGCCACAGCGCAGCGGTCGCTTGGCTGGAATCAGGCGTGCACATCACGGCCGCGGCCGATCTACTCGGACATTCCTCAATCCGCATTACCGACGATCTTTACGGCCTTACCTCGGACGACACCGCGCGAGCTGCGGTCAACGGTTTAGGGACCGTACTTGGCCTCTGAGCTCATGCTTAGCGCATACTGCGCTTCGTGTGGGCAACAGTATTCGCGGGTCTGGCAGTCGCAGGCACTGTCACAAATTTCCTTTATACGCAGTGGGCGATAACCCGCAGGGACACAATTAAGTGGCGGCGCGAAGAGCTGCAGAAGCTCGTAAGTAATCTTCTCCAGCTGTCTCGAGACCGTCAGAGTGACCTCGGGGATGAATACGAAGCGTACGTATCGAACTTCAGCTCACGCCTGCCCGGCCGAGAGGAGCGAAAGACCAAGCAGCACGTGTGGCAGATGGAGTTGATCGTGGAGCAGATCCGGCTGTTAGACGATGAACTCGCGGAAAGCGCAAAAGCCGTATGGAAAGCCCATGCGGATGCGGAGTGGGACTACGCCTCGCTTCAAGAAGAGGTCGATCCTATGGAGGAACTTAAGGTGCTGTCGGCCAGCGGCCTCGATGAGCTACATCGTGCATTGATCACAGACTTCCGCCGCATCGCGAAACTTCCGTCGTGAACTCGGTTTGGGTTACAGGGATTGGGTAAGGACGGAAAAAGACACCTTCCAAACTTCGGAAAGTGCCTCTGACCTTCGTCGGGCTGACAGGATTTGAACCTGCGACCACTTGACCCCCAGTCAAGTGCGCTACCAAGCTGCGCCACAGCCCGCGGTGCCTCCGGGATCGCCGGCGGCGGTCGAAAGCTTACAGCAGGCTTACCGCTAGATCCCAACCGCGTCGACGGCGTCGGTACGGGTACTTCCACATGGTGACGACGACGCGCGACGACACTCCCCTGTGGCTGTTCGCCGACCAGCTCGGGCCGGCCGTGTACGGCGGCGAGCACGCCCACCGCGAGGTCGTTCTCATCGAAGCGACGTCGGCGCTGGCGAAGCGCCGCTACCACCGCCAGAAGCTGCACCTGGTCCTGTCCGCCCTGCGCCACGCCGACCGCGACCTCGGAGACCGCGCCACGTTGATCAAGGCCGCCACCTACACCGAGGGCCTGAACCGCATCAGACGTCCCGTGCTCGTCCATCAACCGACGTCCCATGCCGCCGAAGCGTTCGTCAACCGACTTCAGGAGCGGGGGCTCGTCGCCGAGGTCCTCCCCACCCCCACCTTCGCGCTGCCCCGCAAGGACTTCGAGACCTGGGCCGGGGAACGGACCCGCTTCCGGATGGAGGACTTCTACCGCGACCAGCGCCGCCGGTTCGACGTCTTGATGAACGGTGCCGACCCCGTCGGGAATCGATGGAACTTCGACGAGGACAACCGGGAGCCACCGCCGAAGAAGCAGGCGCGACTCGATGTGCCCGCCCCCTACAAACCTCGCGAGGACGACATCGACGAACAGGTCCGCCGCGACCTGGACGCCATGGACCTCGACACCGTCGGTGCCGACGGACCCCGCCTGTTCGCCGTCACCCCCGGCGAGGCGAAGCGGGCACTGACGCGGTTCATCGATCAGCGCCTACCCACCTTCGGCCGCTACGAAGACGCCATCATGAGCGAAGACTGGGCCATGGCGCACTCGCTGCTGTCGGTGCCGCTGAACCTGGGCGTTCTCCACCCGCTCGACGCCGTCGAGGCTGCCGAGCAGGCCTACCGCGACAACGCGGCCCCGCTGTCGGCGGTCGAGGGATTCATCCGGCAGATCCTGGGCTGGCGCGAATACATGTGGCACCTCTACTGGCATTTCGGTCCCGACTACACCGGCGAGAACAACGAGCTGAAGGCCCGGACTCCGCTGCCCGACTGGTGGGCCGACCTCGACGCCGACGCGGTCACCGCGCAGTGTCTGCACCACGCACTCAAGGGCGTCCACGATCGCGGCTGGACCCACCACATCCAGCGCCTGATGATCCTGGGCAGCCACGCGCTGCAACGCGGCTACCGCCCCGACGAACTCACCGAATGGTTCGCCACCGCCTATGTGGACGGCTTCCGCTGGGTGATGCCCACCAACGTGGTCGGCATGAGCCAGCACGCCGACGGCGGACTCCTCGCTACCAAGCCCTACACCTCGGGCGGGGCCTACATCAACAAGATGAGCGACCACTGCGGCGACTGTGCCTACGACCCCAAGAAGCGTGTCGGCGAGGACGCCTGCCCGTTCACCGCCGGCTACTGGGCCTTCACACATCGCCACCGTGACCGGCTCTCGAAGAACATGCGCACCCGGCGCGCGGTGTCGTCGATGGAACGTCTCAGCGACCTCGACGCGGTGCTGGAGCAGGAATCAGCGCGCGACCGGTTCTGACTCCGGGTCGGTCTGCGCTGCGTCGACCGGATCTGCAGTCGCCGGCGCGAACCGCGGTGCCCGCGAGACGCGCCACGCGTGGACCACCAGAGACACCCACGCCACGACGATCAATAAGTAGATGGCCGTCGACCACGGCCAGTGGATGTCGAAGAAGTGCACCAGCTTCTGGCTGTTGGTCAGCACGATCACGCCGCCGACCGCGGTGCCGAGGAGGGCCGGGCTGATCCGGCTGACCAGCCACGCTGCCAGCGGCGCAGCGATGACGCCGCCGACCATGAGCCCGACGACCACCGGCCAGTTCTGCAGGAATTCCTCCCGCAGTCCGACGAGGAAGCCCAGCGACGCCGACACCGCAACAAGGAATTCCGAGGCGCTGACCGACCCGATGACGGTCCGTGGGGCCGTCTTTCCCTGCGAGAGCAGCGTGCTGGTGGTCACCGGGCCCCACCCGCCGCCGCCGGAGGCGTCGATGAATCCGCCGAACAGGCCGAGGGGTGCCAGAAATTTCGCGCTGTGGCTGCTGCCCCGCGTGCCGATGGTCAGCGGTGTGCGCAAGGAGAACCGCAGCAACACGTAGGTACCGATCGCGACCAGGATCGCGGCCATCAGGGGCGCGGCATGCTCGGTCGACAGAGACGACAACACCGTCGCGCCGAGGAACGCGCCGACGGCACCGGGTGCACCGAGCTTGCCGACGATCGCCCAGTCGATGTTCTTGAACTTCCAGTGCGACAGGCCCGAGGCGAAGGTGGTGCCGACCTCGGCGAGGTGCACCGCGGCGCTGGCTTGCGCGGCGCCGACATTGGAAAGCACCAGCAGCGTGGTGGCGGTGACGCCGAACGCCATCCCGAGCGCGCCGTCGACGAGTTGGGCTCCGACGCCGACGAGGGTGAAGATGAGGAGCGAACGCATGGCTGCTTTCGGGGGCTGCGGTCAGCAAGCGCGACCGGACGGACGGGTGGGGAGCGTCAGGGACGCGGACGACACCACTCGTCGAACGCCATCAGGCGGCGTGACGGCCAGAAGGGCTCGAGCGCGGACACGTCAGACGGCGCCGGCGTGACCAGCACGCGATCTGCCATCGTGAACCCATCGTCGAGACTTACCCGGAAACCTTCGAAAGCCTACACGGTCAACAACCGATAGAGCCCGATCAATCCCACCACCACGATCACGGCCCGCAGCACATTCGGCGATAAGCGCCGACCGTAGTGCGCACCCACGAATCCGCCGAGCAGCGACCCGACCGCGATGAGGCCCGCCGCAGCCCAGCTGATGCGGTCGAATGCGACCGCGGTGTAGGCCACCGCGGCCACGATGTTGACGACCAGCGACAGCAGGTTCTTCGCCGCATTCATGCGCTGCATGTCCTCGGGCAGAAGTGCGCCCATCACCGCGATCAGCAGGATGCCCTGTGCGGCGGTGAAGTAGCCGCCGTACACGCCGACGGCGAAGGTCCCCGCCACCAGCGCTGTCATCCGCGCTGCGGACACCCGGTCGGCGGCGCGTCCCGAGGCCTCTGCGCGGCGTTTCGCCCAGGCCTGGATCCTCGGGCCGACCACCACCAGCACCAGGGCCAGGATCAGAAGTGCGGGGACGATCTGGATGAACACCCGCTCGGGCAGGTGCAGGAGCAGCCATGCCCCGCCGGCGGCGCCGACGAAGGACGCCGGGAGCTGCCAGCGCAGGCGGCTCCACTGCCCCCGCAGTTCGCGCCGATAGCCCCACGTGCCCGACACCCCGCCTGCGACGAGACCCACGGCGTTCGACATGGTCGCCGTCACCGGTGGGAAGCCCAGCGCCACGAGGGTCGGGAAAGTGATGAGCGTGCCGGAGCCGACGATGGCGTTGATCGCCCCCGCCCCGACACCGGCCAGCGCGATGAGAACCATGTCGAGTGCAGACACTCGACCGACCCTATCGGCGCTTGGGGCCCCGCTTCTCCCGCACCCGGACGTTGATCCGGATCGGGCTGCCCTCGAAGCCGAACGTCTCGCGCAGCCGCCGCTCCAGGAACCGGCGGTAACCCGCCTCGAGGAAGCCGGTGGTGAAGAGTACGAAGGTCGGAGGGCGGGCGGTCGCCTGGGTGGCGAACAGGATCCGTGGCTGCTTTCCGCCGCGCACCGGCGGTGGTGTGGCGGCGACGACCTCTTTGAGGAAGTTGTTCAACTGGCCTGTGGTGATGCGCTTGTCCCAGGACGCCAGTGAGGTCTCCAGCGCCGGCACGAGCTTCTGCACGGCGCGGCCGGTCTTGGCCGAGATGTTCACCCGGGGAGCCCACTGCAGCTGCGCGAGCTGCAGGTCGATCTCCCGGTCGAGCAGGTAGCGGCGATCCTCGTCGACGAGATCCCATTTGTTGAACGCGAGTACCAGCGCTCGGCCCGCCTCGATGACCATCGACAGGACGCGCTGGTCCTGTTCGGTCAGCGGCTGCGAGGCGTCGACGAGCACGATCGCGACCTCGGCCGAATCGATCGCGCCGTGGGTGCGCACGGAGGCGTAGAACTCGTGGCCGCTGGCCTGGCCGACCTTGCGGCGCAGGCCCGCCGTGTCGACGAACCGCCAGAGCTTGCCGTCCATCTCGATCAACGAATCGACGGGGTCGACGGTCGTACCGGCCACATCGTGGACGACTGACCGCTCGTCGCCCGAAAGTCGGTTCAGCAGTGAAGATTTGCCGACGTTCGGTTTGCCGATCAGCGCGACACGACGGGGCCCTCCCCCGCCGCCGCCCGCGACCTCCGAGATCGTCGGGAGCGCCTCGATGACCGTGTCGAGCAGGTCGGCCACCCCGCGACCGTGGATGGCGCTGATCGTGTGCGGCTGCCCGAGGCCGAGTGACCACAGGGCCGCGGCGTCCGCCTCGCCCCGCTCGTTGTCGACCTTGTTGGCGGCCAGGAACACCGGTTTGCCCGAGCGCTGGAGCAGTTTCGCCGCCGCCTCGTCGGCCGCGGTCGCCCCGACCACGGAATCGACGACGAAGATGATGGCGTCGGCGGTCCGCATCGCCACCGAAGCCTGCTCGGCGACGAGCTGCTGCAAGCCCTTGGCGTCGGGTTCCCACCCGCCGGTGTCCTGCACGACGAAGCGTTGCCCCGACCAGCTCGCGTCGTAGGAGACGCGGTCGCGGGTCACCCCGGGGATGTCCTGGACGACCGCCTCCCGGCGGCCGAGGATCCGGTTCACCAGAGTGGACTTCCCGACGTTCGGACGGCCGACGACGGCCACCACCGGCGGCGGCGCCGCCGCTTCGTCGATGGCCTCGGCGACGTCTGCGTCCTCCGACCACTGCTCCCAGTCGCCTTCGTCGAACCAGACGCCGTCGGCGCCGGCGCTGTTCTCTTCGGTCATCGGGGCGCACCAACTTTCTGTTCGACCAGCTCGGTCAGGTGCGCGACGACCTCGTCCTGGCTCATGTCACTGGTGTCGACGACGACCGCGTCGTCGGCGGCCCGCAGCGGAGAGACCGCGCGGGTGGAGTCGAGGTGATCCCGGCGCCGCACATCGGCCAGGACGTCCTCGTAGTCGCTGGCAAGCCCTCTGGCGATGTTCTGGTCGTGGCGCCGCTGTGCGCGCACCTCCGCCGAGGCGGTCAGGAAGATCTTCACGTCCGCGTCCGGCAGCACGACGGTGCCGATGTCGCGTCCCTCGACGACGACATTGCCCGGCGCGGAGGCGAGTTCGCGCTGGAGGTCGACCAGCCGCGCACGGACCTCGGGCACCGCCGAGACCGCCGAGACGGCCTTGGTGACCGCGTCGCCGCGGATCTCTGCCGACACATCCTCGCCCGCGAGGAAGGAAATGTCCTCCCCGGGCTCATGTCCCACCGCCAGTTCCACACCGTCGACCGCGGCCGCGATAGCCGCCGGGTCGGCCAGATCGATCCCCGAACGCAGCACGCTCAGGGTGACGATGCGGTACATCGCACCCGTGTCGAGGTAACCGGCCTGCAGTGCCGACGCCAAACCCCGTGCGACGGAGGACTTTCCGGTGCCCGCCGGCCCGTCGATCGCGATCACCAGGGAATGGCTCACAAGCCCACCGCCTTGTACAGTTCGCCGATCTCCTTCTGGGTCAGCACACGGATGCTGCCCGGCCGCTGGTCGCCCAGCGTGACCGCGCCGATGTCGGTGCGCACCAGTTCCTGCACGGGGAATCCGACCTCGGCCAACAGGCGCCGGACGATGCGCTTGCGCCCCTCGTGCAGCGTCACCCGCACCAGGGTGCGGCCCGGGACCGTGTCGACCACCGCGAAGTCGTCGAGCCGAACCGGGCCGTCGTCGAGCTCGATCCCGTCGCGCAGCTTGCGGCCCAGTCCGCGCGGCACCGTTCCCATCACGGTGGCCACATACGATTTGGGCACCTCGAACGAGGGGTGCATGAGCCGGTGGGCGAGCTCGCCGTCGTTGGTCAACAGCAGCAGGCCCTCGGTGTCGGCGTCGAGGCGCCCCACATGGAACAGCTTCTTGTTGCCACGGACCCGGTGCTCGACTAGGTCGCCGACGCAGGGTCGGCCACGGTCGTCGGACATCGTGGAATGCATGCCGCGCGGTTTGTTGATCGCCAGATGCACCAGCGTGTCGTCGACGGTGATGCGGGCGCCGTCGACCCGGATCACCGAGACCGACGGATCCACGCGGGTACCGAGCTCGGTGACGATCCGGTCGTCGATCTCCACGCGTCCGTCCAGGATCATCTTCTCGGCGACCCGGCGCGACGCAATTCCCGCCTGTGACAACACCTTCTGGAGGCGTACGCCGTCGTTGTCCGTCATGTCAATCCCGATCCACGTCGATGGCCGCGGGCGCCTCAGGCGCCGCCGACCCGTTGAGTTTCATGAAACGCGGCTCTTCGCTGAGGGTTTCACTGAGGTCGTCGATGACGTCGACGTCGGGCAGCAGCGGCGCGATGTCCGGAAGGTCGGTCAGCGAGGTCAATCCGAGCCGCTCCAGGAACAGCTCGGTGGTCGAGAACGTCACCGCGCCCGAGTCGGGATCGGTGCCCGCCTCGGTGATCAGGCCCCGCGCCAGCAGGGTGCGCATCACCGCGTCGACGTTGACGCCGCGCACCGCGCTGACGCGCGCCCGGGTGACCGGCTGCCGGTACGCCACCACGGCCAGGGTCTCCAGGGCTGCGCGGGTCAGCTTCGACCGGGCGCCGTCCAGCAGGAGTTGCTCTACGAACGGCGCGTACCGGGCTCGCGTGTACATGCGCCACCCCCCGGCGGCCTCACGCAGATCGATGCCGCTGTCGCGCGCCGTCAACCCGGCGGCAAGGACGTGCAGCCTGTCGGCGATCCGAGACGCTGACTGCTGCGTGGCACTCGCCAATGTGTCGACCGTCACCGGGGTGTCGACGACCAGAAGCAGCGCTTCGAGGACGGAATCGAGTTCGGAGTCGTCGAGTTCGGGAGCGCCCGTATCGTCTGCGTCCTTGGCGGTCGGGTCGAACACGGTCGTCGGTTCAGACCCGGCATCCGTCGAAATGTCTTCTGTCATAGTCTTTCTATTCCGCGTCAGCGGTGGCCAACTGTTCGCTGTTCGGCCGCTCCCCGGTCCACGAGATCTGGAGCACCCCCAGCGGTTCTGGCTGCTCGAATGTTACCGCCCTGGCCCGGTACAACTCGAGGAGCGCCAGGAACCGTCCGACGATCTCCATCGGCATCTGGCAGTCGGCGACCAGGTCGGAGAACGACGCCCAGTGCCCGACCCCGCGCTGCTCGAGCAGCGAGATCAGGTTGGCGGCCTGCTCGGGCACTGACACCGACACCTGGTGCAGGTGATCCAGGCCGACCGACGGCACCGGCCGGGGCGTGAATGCGGCCGCGGCGATCTCGGCGAAGCGCGCGGCGTCGACACCCAGCATGACTTCGGGCAGCAGTTCGGCGTAGCGGTCCTCCAGCGACACCGCGCGCGGATAGCTGCGCATCGCCGCAGCCTCCAGTTCGGCGAACATCAGCGCGACGTGCTTGAACGCCCGGTACTGCAGCAGCCGGGCGAACAGCAGGTCCCGGACCTCCAGCAGCGCCAGGTCCTCCTCGTCGTGGATCTCGCCGGCGGGCAGCAGCCGGGCGGCCTTGAGGTCGAGCAGCGTCGCGGCCACCACCAGGAACGACGTCGTCTCGTCGAGACCGAGCTGCGGACCGATCTCCTTGGTGTAGGCGATGAACTCGTCGGTGACCCGGTGCAGCGCCACCTCGGTGACGTCGAGGCGGTGGGCGAAGATCAGCTGCAGCAACAGGTCGAACGGGCCCTCGAAGTTACTCAGCCGGACCTGGAAACCTACCTGGGCCGACGCCTCGTCGGGCTCCTCCGGGGTCGCATTCCCGCTCACGCGCCGAACCGGTGGATGACCTCACGCGCGAGCGCCCGATACGCCTCGGCGCCAGCCGATTTGGGCGCCCACGTGGTGATGGGTTCGCCGGCGACGCTGGTCTCGGGGAAGCGCACGGTCCGGGTCACCACCGTGTCGAAGACCAGATCGCCGAAACGCTCGACGACGCGGGCCATCACTTCGCGGGAGTTCACCGTGCGCGGGTCGTAGCGGGTGATGAGGATGCCGCTGATGCCGAGTTTCGGATTGAGCCGGTCGTGCACCTTCTCCACGGTGTCGGTCAGCAGCGCGAGGCCGCGCAGCGAGAAGAACTCGCACTCGGTCGGGATGATCACCCCGTCGCTGCACGCCAGGCCGTTGACGGTGAGCAGGCCCAGCGACGGCTGGCAGTCGATCAGCACATAGTCGTAGCGGTCCAGCACCGGATACAGCGCACGGGCCAGGGATTGCTCGCGGCCCACCTCGTTGACCAGCTGGATCTCCGCGGCCGACAGGTCGATGTTGCTGGGAACGAGGTCCAGCCCGGGCACCCGTGTGGTCAGGAGCACCTGGTCGATCGACACCCGCGGCTCCACCAGCAGGTTGTGCACGGTGTGCTCGAGCTCGTAGTGCGGCACGCCCAGACCCGCCGACAGCGCGCCCTGCGGGTCTAGGTCGACCAGCAGCACCCGTCGGCCGTATTCGGCCAGGCTGGCGCCCAGGTTGATCGTCGAGGTCGTCTTCCCGACGCCGCCCTTCTGGTTGCACATCGCGATGACCTTGGCCGGCCCGTGCGAATACCGTGGTGCCGGCTCGGGGATGCGGCGCGGGAGACGGCCGGTCAGGCCCGGTGTGGGCTCGGGGTCCACTGCCGTGTCGTCGGTCATGCCGGACCGTCGCTGGTCAGGCAACCTTCAGGCGTGGCGGACATCCGGGCAAGTTTAACGGTGTGTGACGCGCCCGTGAGGCAGACCCGCAGGCAACACGCCCGCAACCCTGCTTAGTCTGGCGGCATGGGCGACAGAAAACAGCCGGTGATGTGGTCCTGGGCTCGGCTCCTGGTCGGGATGCCGTCGTTCGTGCGCACCGGCCAGATCGGTGACGGCAGGGAAGCCGCCTGTGCGGCGCATGTCGAGGCGAACGTCGCGCCGGGTGATCTCGACGGGGTCCTCGACGCGATCGACGCGTTCGCCTACGAGAAGGCGACGCTGGTCAACATCGGCGACAGCAAGGGCCGGCTGCTCGACGCCGCGGTGACCCGCGCCGCGCCCGGCCTCGTGCTCGAGCTGGGCACCTACTGCGGCTACAGCGCGCTGCGCATCGCCCGGCAGGCCCCGTCCGCGCGGATCTGCTCGGTGGAGTTCTCGGCGGCCAATGCCGAGGTGGCACAACGTATCTGGCGACACGCCGGGGTTGCGGACCGGATCTCCTGCATCGTCGGCACCCTCGGCGACGGTGGCGTCACCCTCGACACCCTCGCCGACCACCACGGCTTCACCGACGGCTCGGTCGACCTGGTGTTCATCGATCACGACAAGCGGGCCTATCTGTCCGACCTGCGCAGCATCCTTCAGCGCCGGTGGCTGCACCGCGGTTCGATCGTGGTCGCCGACAACGTCGGCATCCCCGGCGCCCCCGCCTACCGGGCCTACCTGCGGGGCAACCAGGGACGGCTGTGGGACACCGTCGAGCACAGGGCCCACGTGGAGTATCAGTCCCTGCTGCCCGACCTGGTCCTGGAGTCGGAGTACCTCGGGTAGAACCCGGCGGTCAGCGGGCCCGCGGGTGGGCCCCCGCCCACACCTCGCGCAGCGCGTTGACGGTGACCATGGTGTAGATCTGCGTGGTCGTGACGGAGGCGTGTCCGAGCAGTTCCTGCACGACGCGCACGTCGGCGCCGCCGTCGAGCAGATGGGTCGCGAACGAGTGCCGCAGGACGTGCGGCGACACCGTCGCGGTGATCCCCGCGCGTTCCGCCGAATCCTGCAGCACCTGCCACGCGCTCTGCCGGGAGAGGCGGCCACCGCGGGCATTGAGGAAGATGGCGGGCGTCCCCCGGCCTCGACGGGCCAGGTCGGGCCGGCCGCGGACCAGGTAGGTGTCCAGGGCGCTCACCGCGGGGCGGCCGATCGGGATCAGCCGCTGCTTGCCGCCTTTGCCGCGCAGCAGGACAGATCGCGCCTGGGTGTCGACGTCGTCGACGTCGAGTCCGACCGCTTCGGAGATGCGGGCGCCGGTGGAATACAGCATTTCGAGCAGGGCACGGTTGCGCAGCGTCAAGGGTGAATCGGACTCACTGTCGCCGCCCGCGGCCTCCAGCAGCGCCAGCACCTCGTCCAGGCTCAGGCTCTTGGGCAGTCGGCGGCTGGGGGTGGGCGGCTTGACCTCACGGGCCACATCGAGCGCGGCGATTCCCTCGGCGGCGGCGAACTTGTGCAGCCCACGCACGGCGATCAGCGCCCTGGCCGCCGACACCGCGGACAGTGGCGCCACCCCGTTGTCGGGATCGCCACGGCGCAGCGACACCAGGAACTCGCTGACGTCGGCCTCGGCCACTCCGGCGAGGTCGCCGACCCCACGCGCCGCCAGATGGTCGGCATAGCGGCGCAGATCGCGTCGGTAGGAGCTCAACGTGTTGGCCGCGACCCCGCGTTCGATGGCGAGGTGGTCGAGGTAGCCCTGGAACTGGTCGTCCAGTGCTGTCGATCCGACTCCCGCCGTCACAGATGTCCCTTGCGGCGGGCGAGCGCCTGCGGTCGGTCCGTCCAGGGGGCGTCGACCGGCCGCAGGGAGTCCGGGTGGGGCATTGCATGTGCGGCGAGGATGCCTGCCACCGAGATCGAGTTGCAGATCTCGCCGGAGTACACCTTCGCGACGGCATCGGACAGCGCGAAGCGTCGCACCGTCAGGTCGGCTTCCTCGTCGTGCGCCTCCGGTCGCTCCACCTCGGTCAGGCCGGTGGCCAGGAACACCCGCACGCTCTCGTCGCAGAAGCCGGGGGCCGAATCGAGATCGACCAGCGTCCGCCAGGACTCCGCAGCGAGCCCGACCTCCTCGACCAGCTCCCGGGCCGCCGACACGTGGGGCTCCTCACCCCCGAAATCCAGCAGCCCGGCCGGCAGTTCCCACAGCCGCCTGCCGAACGGGTGGCGGTACTGGTGGATGAGGACGATGCGACCCTCGTCGTCGAGGGCGACCACCGCGACCGCGCCGAAGTGCTCCACCACCTCGCGCCGGGCCGTGCCGCCGCCCGGCATGCGCACCACGTCGGCGCGCAGCGCCAGGATGTTGCCGACGTAGACCGTCTCCGAATCGGCGATCGAGAACTCGTGACTGCCCGGATCGTCCTCAGCCACGGGCCGGGGCGTCCTGCAACGCGTGCTCGGCCCCGTTGGCCTTCAGTTCGTGTTCGGGCATCTCGACGGGCAACCGTTCGCCGTTGTTGTACTCGACCGCGGCCCCGATGAACGCCACGAACAGCGGATGCGGTCGGGTGGGCCTGCTCTTGAGCTCGGGGTGGGCCTGGGTGCCGACGAGGAACGGGTGCACGTCGGCCGGGTACTCGACGAACTCGACGAGGTGGCCGTCGGGCGAGGTTCCCGAGAACTGCAGTCCACTCTCGGCGATCTGCTCGCGGTAGGCGTTGTTCACCTCGTAGCGGTGCCGGTGCCGCTCGGACACCTCGGTCGCCTCATAGGCCTTGGAAACCAACGAATTCTTCTGCAGGACAGCCGGATACGCGCCGAGCCGCATCGTGCCTCCGAGGTCGGCCTCGCCTGCGACCGCGTCACGCTGGTCGGCCATCGTCGAGATCACCGGATCCGGGGTGTCCGGATCGAACTCCGCGGAACTGGCTTCGGTCAGACCGACCGACCGGGCGGCCTCGATCACGATGCACTGCAGACCCAGGCACAGCCCGAGCACCGGCAGCCCCCGCTTGCGCGCGTAGCGGATCGCGCCGACCTTGCCCTCGATCCCACGGATGCCGAAACCACCGGGGATCAGCACACCGTCGACGTCGGCCAGTGCGGTCGAGGCACCGATGTCGGTCTCGCAGTCGTCGGACGGAATCCAGCGGATCTCGACCTTCGCGTGATGGGCGAAGCCGCCCGCCCGCAGCGCCTCGGCCACCGACAGGTACGCATCGGAGAGGTCGATGTACTTGCCCACCAGGGCGATTCGGACCGACTCCCGAGGCTCGTGCACGCGGTGGAGCAGATCGTTCCACTGGGTCCAGTCGACGTCGCGGAACGGGAGATTGAGCCGGCGCACGACGTAGGCGTCGAGTTCCTCGCGGTGCAGCACCTTCGGGATGTCGTAGATCGACGGGGCGTCGGGGGTCGAGATCACGCCGTCGATGTCGACGTCACACATCAGTGCGATCTTGTTCTTCAGCGGCTCGGGAACGTCGCGGTCGCAGCGCAGGATCAGCGCGTCGGGCTGGATACCGATGCTGCGCAGCGCGGCCACCGAGTGCTGGGTCGGCTTGGTCTTGAGCTCACCGGAGGGCGCCATGAAGGGCACCAGCGAGCAGTGCAGGAAGAAGCAGTTCTCACGGCCGACCTCGTGGCGAACCTGGCGGGCGGCCTCCAGGAACGGCAGCGACTCGATGTCGCCGACGGTGCCGCCGACCTCGGTGATGACGACGTCGGGCCGGTTGCCGTCCTCGTCGGGTTCGGCCATCTCCAGGACGCGCCGTTTGATCTCGTCGGTGATGTGCGGGATCACCTGGACGGTGTCGCCGAGGTACTCACCTCGCCGCTCCTTGGCGATCACCGACGAATAGACCTGTCCGGTGGTCACATTGGCCGACCCCGACAGGTTGCGGTCGAGGAAGCGTTCGTAGTGGCCCACGTCGAGATCGGTCTCGGCGCCGTCCTCGGTCACGAACACCTCGCCGTGCTGGAACGGGTTCATCGTGCCCGGGTCGACATTGAGGTACGGGTCGAGCTTCTGCATGGTCACCTGCAGGCCGCGTGCGGTCAGGAGCTGACCGAGGCTGGACGCCGTGAGCCCCTTGCCGAGCGACGACACCACGCCACCGGTGACGAAGAGGTGTTTGGTGGCCGTTTGCGGGTGCTTGCGTAACAGCCTCGTTTGGCCAGGCAAGTAATACCTCCGTGATGACCGGGCAGGGCTTCGTTCGGTCGGGCCTTCCACGTGCTCTCGGGCCCAGGTTGGGGCCTGCCGACCCACGGAATCTCACCCTAACACCAGCGCCGACACCGTGTCTCCGGCGCGCCGCAGCGTGGGGAAACCGATCGGCTCCGAGGTCACTGCCCGACGGTGACCGCCGTTGCTCCCGGGCCGATGCCGAACTGGCCGGGCCCGGCGCCGTTGACGAGCGCGCTGAGGGCAAGGATCGACGTGATGCGTCCGGATTCGCTGCCGACGTCGTCGACGGTGCTCACGGCGTTCTTCAGCGCGGCGTCGGAGCGGGTGACAGCCACCGCGGAGGTGCCGGTGGCCGAACCGTCACGTCCGACCAGGACGGTGCCGGAGCCGTGCGGGGCGAGGCCGGAGGCAAATCGCGCGACGGTGGCACCCTGGTTGCCGGCGTCGTCGCCGAGGGGTCCGCCGGTGACCACGAGTGCGGTGTCGGCCGCGCCGATGCGGTCGGCGCCGTAGGTCAGGAAACCGGTGTCGCGCAGCGCGGCCAGCACGGTGCCGCGCTGGACGTCGTCGACCGGGGGCACCTTCGGATCCCTGTTGATCAGCACCGAGATACCCAGCAGGTCGCCGGCCTGGGAACCCTGGTCCACCGTGGTGGTGCTCAACTGGGCCCCTGCCGGGACGATGGGCGAGTTCACGACGGACAGCAGTTTCTCGGCCGAGTTCGCGTCGACGAACTCCTGGGTGAGGCCGATGGTGCCGGTGACGGTGGCGCCCGCGGCGGACACCAGACGCGTCAGCGCCTCGACGTCGTCGTCGGCGGCGTCCGGAGTGCGGAAGACGATCACCGACTTCTCGGCCAGCGTGTCCTGCAGGATGCGCGGCGCCATCTGGGCATCGAAGTCCCCTGCGGCACTGAGCTTCTCGTTGAGAGCGTTGCGATCGTCGGTCAGCGTGTCGATCTGTTGCTGCATCTCCTGCTTGTCGTCACGCAGGCCGGACAGCACCGTGTTGGACAGCATCCCCGACCCCAGGGCCACACCGATGGCCAGGGCCAGGAACACTGCAGCGAGCGAGATGGCATGCGAGCGCAGCGAGATCACCGTCAGTCCTTTACGAGACGAGGCCCTGGACCCAGAGCAGGAATTGATTCCAGTACTGCGAGACCCACTCCAGTACCGCGGCGTCGGCGCGCGACACCCACAGCGCGGCGATCACCGCGATGAGCATCGCGAGCACGAGCAGCGCGATGGCACCGCCGGAGACGCGGCTGCGGTACAGCGTCGCAACGGCTTTCGCGTCGACGAGCTTCTCCCCGACCTTCATCCGGGTCAGGAATGTCGACGGGTTGCTCTGCTGGCGGGTGCGATCGAAGAACTCCTCGATGCTTGCCGTGTGGCCGACGCTGACGATCAGCGACGCGCCGTGGTGGTCGCAGAGCAGCAGCGCGAGGTCGGCAGCCGAACCCGCGGCGGGGAACGTCATCGCCCCTACCCCGAGGTCCTGGATGCGCTCCAGTCCTGCGGCATGCCCGTCGGCGTCGGCGGGCAGCACGACCTGTGCACCGCAGCGCAACACCTCGGTGCTGATCTTGTCCGGGTCCCCGACGATCAGGGCCGGCCGGTAGCCGGCCTTGCGCAGGATGTCGGCGCCGGTGCCGACGCCGACCAGGACCGGCTGATACTCCTTGATGAACGGCTTGAGGGCCTTCAGATCGGCGGCCGCGTTGTCCTCCTCGGCCACGATCACCACATGGCGCCGGTTCATGTCGACGTCGATGTCAGGGATGCCGATGCCGTCGATCAGCAGCGGGCTCTCGCTGCGGATGAACTCGATCGTGTTTCCGGCGAAGGCCTCGAGGTGGGCGACCAACCCGCCCTTGGCTTCCTGCATCAGCTCGTGGATGTCGGCGTCGGTGCGCTCGGTGCCCAGAACCAGCCGGCGATCGCCGGAGTACACGCCGCCCTCGTTGAGGCGGATGCGGGCGCCGTCCTTGACCTTCTTGAAGACCTCGGGACCCGTCTCGTCGACCAGCGCGATGCCGTTGGCCACCAGCACCTCGGGCCCGAGGTTCGGGTAGCGACCCGAGATCGAGGGCGACGCGTTGACGACAGCAGCCACGTTCGCCTCGACGAGAGCGTCGGCGGTGACACGGTCGAGGTCGAGGGCGTCGAGGACGACGATGTCGCCGGGCGTGACGCGTCTGAGCAGACGATCGATGTCGCGGTCCACGCGGGCGGTGCCGGTGATACCTGGCCGTGAGCTGGCATTACGAGACAGCAGCGCTGACATCTTCATGCGCCGATTCTGGACAGCCCACACCGCAATCCGTCGGAGGCGCGCCGTAACACCAGCCTCAGAAGTTATCTACTTTCACATCTGTCACACCGTCAGGACGGGTCGTGACGATCCTTGCGGGCCGCATCCAACAGCTCCCGGGCGTGCGCACGACCGCTGTCCGATTCGCCCAGCCCCGCCAACATCCTGGCCAGCTCGGCGACGCGGTCCTCCTCGTCGAGCCGGCGCACACCGCTGGATTTCGCGCGGGTCCGCGTGCTGTCGTCGCGGGCGGCCACACCCTCGACGACCAGGTGCGCATCGGCATAGGCCGCCACCTGCGGGAGGTGGGTGACCACGATGACCTGGTGGGTGCGGGCCAGCCTGGCCAGCCGCCGACCGATCTGCACGGCTGCCCTGCCGCCGACGCCCGCGTCGACCTCGTCGAACACCATCGTCGTGCCTTCCGAGGAGGCCGACAGGACGACCTCGAGCGCGAGCATGACCCGGGACAGTTCACCGCCGGACGCACTCTTGTTCAACGGCAGCAGATCCGAGCCACCGTGCGCGGCGAAGCCGAATTCGACGGCGTCGACACCGTCGCGTCCGGCATGCACGACGGTGCCCGGCGACAGGGTCAGCGGCGCGGCATCGTCGGCACGGGCGGCCAACGGCGTGACCGAGATCGCGAACTGCGCCCCGGACATCGCCAGTCCCGACAGTTCTGTGGTGACCGCTTTGGACAGTCCCTTGGCGGCCTTCACCCGCGCCTTGGTCACGTCCTGCGCCGCCGCGGCGACCTTGGCCTCCAGCTCGTCGACCCGTTTCTGCAACTCCGACAACGCTTCTTCGGAGACGTCGAGCTGCGACAGGCGATCGCGCGCGTCCGCGGCCCAGGCGAGCACGCCGTCGATGTCGGCGGCGTACTTGCGCGTCAGCGTCCGCAGTTCGGCCTGGCGCGCCAGCTTCGATTCCAAAGTGCTGGCGTCGCTGGGCAATTCGGACAGGAAATGGCCCAGCTCGCCGGACACGTCGACGACGACGGCCAGCGCTGCCCCCAGCTGCTCGGCCAGAGCCTTGAGCGGGGCGTCGTCGGTGTTCTCCAGCGCTGCGCGGGCCTGGCCCACGGCGGTCGCCGCCGAGAAACCGTCGGTCCCGGCGTCGTCGCCGTCCCCGGCCAGCGCGGCGCGCGCCGTCTGCACCGCTTCGCGTAGCGCGTCGAGTTCGGAGAGCCGGCGGATGTCGGCGACGAGGGCCTCGTCCTCCCCCGGCTCCGGCGATGCCACCTCGATCTCGTTGAGCGCGAACTGCAGCCGGTCGGCCTCCTGCGCGAGCTCCCTGGCCCGGCGCCGGCGGTCCTCCAGATCGCCTCGAGCCTCCAGCCACGCGTCGCGCGCCGAGCGGTAGCGCTGCAACCGGCCGGTCACGTCGGCGAAGCGGTCGAGTGCCCCGCGCTGCTCGTCGGGTCGCATCAGGCGCAGCTGGTCGTTCTGCCCGTGCAGGGTGAGCAACTCGTTGGTGAAACCACTCAGCGATTTGGCGGGCACGCTGCGCCCACCCAGGTAGGCCCGGGACGGCCCGTCGCGGCTGACCGAGCGCGCCGCGATGATGCTGCCGTCATCGTCGCGCTCGGCACCCGAGGAATCGAGGATCTCGTCCACCAGCGCGGCGACCTCGTCGCCGACGTCCTTGGTCGTGAAGCGGCCTTCGACCACCGCGCGGTCGGCGCCTGAACGCACCTTCGTCGCGTCGGCGCGCGCCCCGCCGAGCAGGTGCAGGCCGGTGACGACCATCGTCTTGCCCGCGCCGGTCTCACCGGTCAGCACGGTCAGACCGCCGTCGAACTCGGCGGTCGCGGCACTGATGGCGCCCAGCGCCTCGATGCGGATCTCAGCTAGCACTACTGACCGCGCCACCCCGTGACCGGCAACCGGAATTTGCGCACCAGGCGGTCGGTGAACGGCGCACTGTCGAGCCTGACCCATTTCAGCGGGGTTCCGCACCGGGTCACTTCGAGTCGCCCGCCCGCCGGAACGACCATCTCGCGCCTGCCGTCGCAGAACACCAGCGCGTCATGCCCGGTGCCCTCGATCTCGATCGCGATGGAGGCCTCCGGGCTGGTCACCATCGGGCGGGCGAACAGCGCGTGGGCATTGTTGGGTACGACGATGATCGCCTCGAGATCGGGCCAGAGCACCGGTCCACCCGCGGAGAATGCGTAGGCGGTGGATCCCGTCGGCGTCGAGACGAGCACGCCGTCGCACCCGAAGGACGACACGGGCCTGCCGTCCACCTCGACGACCACGCCGAGCACGCCGAGCCGGGGCCCCTTCTCCAGACTCGCCTCGTTGAGCGCCCAGCCATGGTCGAGGACGTCGCCGCCGGCGCGCACCTTGACGTCGAGCGTCATCCGCTCCTCGACGCGGTAGTCGCGGCGCACGATGTGGTCGAGCACGATGTCGATGGCCTCGGCCTCGGCTTCGGCGAGGAAGCCGATCTTGCCGAGGTTCACCCCCAGCACCGGGATCTCGACGTTGCGCGCCAGTTCCGCGGCCCGCAGGAATGTGCCGTCCCCGCCCAGCACCAGAACGAGCTCGCAGCGTTCGGCGGCCCGCTCCTCGGCGTCGACGGTCTCGATGTCCACTCCGAGCGCCCGCATGTCGTCGGGCGCCAGCTGGACCGGCCCCCGATCGACCGCCTCGGCGGAGAGGAGTCGCAGCCCGATGCCGTGGTCGGCGAGCACCTTCTCCACCCGGCGGGCAACTTCCGTCGCCTCCGCACGTCCGGTGTGCACGACCAGCAGGATGGTGCGCTCCGGCGAAGTCTCAGTCATTGCGGCCCTTCTTCCACAGCCCGGTGGACTGCAGCCTTGAGTTCGTCGGACGGCTTCACGTCTGCGTCGGCCCGCAGATGCAGGAAATACTCGACGTTGCCCGCCGGCCCCGGCAGCGGGCTGGCTGTCACCGCCACCGCGTGCCAGTGCAGTTCGGCCGCCCGGCGCGCCACCGACAGCACCGCGTCGGCCCGCAGGAGCGGATCCGAGACCACTCCTCCGGCGCCGACCCGGTCCTTGCCGACCTCGAACTGCGGCTTCACCATGGGAACGATATCGGCGTGGTGCGACGCGCAGGCGGTCAGTGCGGGCAGCACGGTGGCCAGCGAGATGAACGACAGGTCCGCCACGACGAGGTCGACCGGGCCGCCGATGGCGTCGGCGGTGAGGTCACGGACGTTGGTGCGTTCCCGGACGATCACGCGGGGGTCGGTGCGCACGGGCCAGGCCAGCTGGCCGTAGCCGACGTCCACGGCGACGACTTCGCGCACGCCCCGGTCCAGCAGTACCTGGGTGAACCCGCCGGTCGACGCGCCCGCGTCCAGGCAGCGGCGGTCGGCGACGGCGAGCCCGAACGCGTCCAGGGCGCCGATCAGTTTGTGGGCGCCCCGCGACACCCAGGAATCTTCCTCCCCGCCGTCGACCGTCAGGTTGGCGGTGACCGCGACAGCGGTGGCGGGTTTGACGGCGGGCATTCCGTCGACGCGGACCCGCCCGGCGCCGATGAGTTCGGCCGCCTGCTGGCGTGACCGGGCCAGACCCCTGCGTACCAGCTCGGCGTCCACACGTGCGCGACGCGTCACGCGGATCAGCCTTTCTCGACGGATTCCAGCGCGCGCACCAGCAGATCGTGCGCCTCCTCGAGGCGCGCCGCCACGGAGTCCAGGTCTGACGCCGACAGCTCGACGCGTTCGCCGACGAGCTCGACGATCTGCGCGTGGATCTGGTCGGGATCGTTACTCATGTCGGGGTTCACGCTAGTCGATGGGGGTGGACTGCAGGGACCAGCGCTGGACGGCCTGTCGCGCTGCGTCGTCACCCCCGACGACGGGGCAACGGTCTGTTCCGGCCTCCCACACCGCGGCGGCCACCGCCCGGACCATCGCGAGCGAATCGCCCGGGTCCGAGCCTGTGGCGGTGACGGTGACTGCCGAGCCGCCCAGCTCGACCTGCCAGCCCGCATGGGCCTGGATGCGCAGCTCGTCGGCGTCGTGCGCGGTCAGGGCGCGCAGGTCCTCGGCGAGGAAATCGGGTCGCTGGCCGGGCTCGGCCCAGATCGCGTCCTCGGCGGAGTTCACCCCGCACAGCACCATCAGGCTGGGCAGTTCGGCGGCGTTGGCCCCGGCGATGTCGGTGTCGAGCCGGTCCCCGACCACCAGTGGGGTGTCGAAGTCCCCGCGTGACAGCGCATCCGATATCAGCGCCGGCGCAGGCTTCCCCGCGACCTGGGGTTCGGTGTCGGTCGCGGTACGCAGCGCGGCGACCATCGACCCGTTGCCGGGCAGCAGGCCGCGCTCGGACGGCAACGTCTTGTCGACGTTGGCCGCGATCCACAGCGCGCCGGCGCGGATGGCGAGCGCCGCCTCGGCGAGGTTCTGCCACCCCGTCTCGGGGTTGTGGCCCTGCACGACGGCCACGGGGTTCTGCGACCATTCCCGCACGGGGTCCAGACCGACGTCGCGCACCTCGTTCGCCAGCGATTCGGTGCCGATGACGAGCACCTTGGCGCCGGGTCGCAGCTGTTCGGCGAGAAGCCGGGCCGCGCTCTGGGCGCTGGTGACCACGTCCTGCGCGGCGGCCGAGAAGCCGAGGTCGCAGAGATGGTCGGCGACCTGTCCGGCGTCGCGAGAGGCGTTGTTGGTGACGAACAGGACCCGCGACTCGATCGCTGCGAGCGTCTCGACAGCGCCCTCGGTCGGCTCGTGCCCGCGAAACACCGTGCCGTCGAGATCGAGCAGCAGACAGTCGTGGTGCTGCGCAAGGGTTCCCACGTCAGGAAAGCTCCGTGATCCGCTCTTCGGCATCGGTGACGCCCTCCACGTCGGCTTCGGCGGTATGCAGGAACCACTGCAGCGCCTCGTCTGTCCTGCCCAGTGCGAGAAGGGTTTCGGCGTAGGCGTAGAACAGTCGTGCCGCCGTCTGACCCTTCCGGGCCGGATCGAGGGTGGGGTTCGACAGCACCGCGAGTGCCTGCTCGTGCTGACCCAGATCGGAGCGCGCTCCGGCGACAACGATGCGCAGTTCATCGGCGTCGTCGCCGGTCAGCGCCTCGGCTTCCGGCGAGCGTGCGAGCTCGATCGCGCGCTCCGGGCGGCCCACGCCGCGTTCACAGTCGGCGATGAGAGCCAGAAGCGGTGAGCGGCTGCCCATCCGGCGTGCCGCGCGCAACTCCGACAGCGCCTGCGCCCAGTCACCGCACTGATAGGCCGCGATGCCGACGGCCTCGCGCACCGCGGCGATGCGTCCGGACCGTGCGCGGGCGGCCCGGGCGTGTTCCAGCGCGGCTTGAGGATCTTCGTCGAGAAGCTCTCCGGCGGCGACGAGGTGGCGGGCCACCGCGTCGGCGGTGGCACGGTCGAGTGTGGTCAGTTCGCCGCGGATCTCCGGTGCGAGCTGTTTGGCCTCGACACCGGGCGGGATCGCCGGCCCGTTCGCACGCGCATCCGCGCCGTCGGGCCTCGGCTGCGCAGTGCGCGCACGATGCGGCCCGGAGGCACGCGGGGCCGACCGCTGATCACGGCGGGGGCGCTGTCTGCTGTCGTTCGAGGCGCGGCTGGGTCGACGTTCGCCGCGGCCGCCCTGACTGTCTTGGGGCACGGCCATGAGGATACGGCCATTCGCCGACGCGACGGGGGTCGGCTCCGCGACAATCACGGCACCCACTTCGCCACCCGATTGCATGGGGGATCCGTGAGCAGACACTATCCGGCGATCGGCTTCACCGATGCCGTCGAGCGGGTCCAACACAACCACGGCAGCGATACGTTCTACGGCAGGAAGCGCCGGATGGCGCAGTCCGAGGAGGGTCCGGACGCGCTCACCGACGCGGAGAAGGACTTTCTCGCCGATCGGGACGGCTTCTACCTGAGCACCGTCAGCGAGACCGGGTGGCCGTACGTTCAATTCCGAGGCGGCCCACCGGGTTTCGTGCGAGTTCTCGACGACCACACCATCGCCTGGGCCGACTTCCGGGGCAATCTGCAGTACATCAGCGTCGGCAATCTCGGCGGCGACGACAGGGTTGCTCTGATCGCCCTGGACTATCCCCGCGGCGCCCGGCTCAAGCTGTTCGGGCATGCGACGGTGGTCAGCGCCGAGGAAAATCCCGAGCTGATGCGAAAACTGGTCGACCCCACCTACGACGCCGTCGTGGAGCGTGCTGTCGTGGTGACGGTGGTGGCCTACGACTGGAACTGCCCTCAGCACATCCCACAGCGGTACACGCTCGCCGAACTGGAGCCTGCGTTGAAGGCACACAACGACAGCCTCAAAGCACTCGAGGCGGAAAACGCCGTGCTCCGTGCCCAACTCGCCGATTGCGCCGAGTTGATCCCGGCGGGGAGGCAGCCATAGCCGCGGTGGTGTCGGTCAACGTCGGCATGCCGCGCGACGTCGACTGGCACGGATGCGTGGTGCACACGGGGGCGTGGAAGACCCCGGTCGCGGGGCCGACCATGGTGCGCCGTATGAATCTCGACAGAGACGGCCAGGGCGATCTCGGCGGCCACGGCGGGGAGATCCGCGCCGTGCTCGTGTACCAGACGGACTCCTACCGGCACTGGGCCGCAGAGCTCGGCCGCGACGATCTCGCCCCCGGCGCATTCGGGGAGAACCTCACCGTCGACGGTCTGCCCGACGATGAGGTGTGCATCGGCGATCGCTACCGCATCGGCGACGTGGTCCTCGAGGTGACGCAGCCGCGGGTCACCTGCTACCGGGTGGGACTGCGTCTCGGTGAGCCTCGGATGGCCGCCCTGCTGGTGAGCCATCGCAGACCCGGCTTCTACTGTCGCGTGCTGCAGGAGGGTGAGGTCGAACCCGGGCAGGAGATCGTCAAGGTCGGCGACGGACCCGAACGCGTCTCCGTTGCGGAGATCGACGCGTTGCTCTACCTGCCCGGGCATCCGCGCGACCGCCTCGAGAGCGCTCTGCGGATTCCCGCCCTGAGCCCCGGATGGCAGGGTTCCCTGCGGAGCCTGCTCGAACAGAGTGAGAGCGGGGCGTCGGGTAACACCGGCCTGACCGGTGCCGCAGCCGATCCGCCCGCGTGGCGGGGCTTCCGGCCGCTGCAGGTGGTCGACGTGCACACCGAAACCCCGGGCATCACGTCGTTCACCCTCGCCGACCCCGACGGACAGCCGCTCCCGCCGCGGCGGGCCGGTCAGTCGATCACGGTGCGCGTCACCGTGCCGGGTTCCGCCCCGGTCGTCCGCAACTACTCGTTGTCGAACGGACCCTCTTCGGACGTTTACCGGATCTCGGTCAAGCGGGAACCGCACGGCGTGGCGAGCGCTTACCTGCATGAACAGGTGAAGGTTCACGGCGTTCTCGAGACGGCAGCCCCACGAGGAGAATTCACGCTCGTCGACGGGGACGGACCGGTCGTTTTAGTCTCGGCCGGCGTCGGGGTGACGCCGGTGCTGTCGATGCTGCACCGGCTCGCCGAGACCGGCTCGCACCGGCCCGTATGGTGGCTGCACAGCACACGTAGCCACGCCGAGCACGCCCTCGCCGAGGAGGCGGCCCGGCTGATGGACCTCCTGCCCCGCGGTCGCACGGAGATCTTCTACAGCCGACCCTCAGGCCCCGGCGAGGTCGGTCGGCGGCTGGATCAGACCGCCCTCGACGCGCTACGCCTCCCCGTCGACGCGGACGCCTACGTGTGCGGACCCACGGGCTTCATGGCGGACATGACGGCCGCGCTGACCGACTATGGCTTGCAGCCCAACAGAATTCATTCGGAGACGTTCGGCGCGCGAGCCGGGATCAATCCCGGGGTCGTGGGGTCCGTCGCGGCCACGCCCCACCTGCCGCCTGGCGAACCCGGCCCGGGTCCTGAGGTGCAGTTCGCCCGGTCCGGGGTGTCTGCGCCGTGGGACGGCGCCTATTCCAGCGTGTTGGAGTTCGCGGAAGCCTGCGATGTGCCGACTCGCTGGTCGTGTAGGACCGGCGTCTGCCACACGTGCGAGACCGCCGTGCTCTCCGGCACCGTGTCCTACCCGCTGGAGCCGCTGGAACCGCCGACCGACGGCACTGCACTGCTCTGTATCGCGACGCCGGCGGATGCCGTCGTATTCGACCTGTAGAAATCCGCACGATTCAGCGGAATTCCCGTGCGAATATCCGCCCGAAATGGATATTAAAAAAATGCAAATGAAATCGCCCCCCACGCAAGGTGGGGGGCGATTCCAATGTGTGTTCGGCGGTGTCCTACTTTTCCACCCGGGTGGGTAGTATCATCGGCGCTGGTAGGCTTAGCTTCCGGGTTCGGGATGGGTCCGGGCGTTTCCCTGCCGCTATTACCGCCGTAACTTTATTCACTCGTTTTTGAGTGTCCCCGTGGTGTGGGGGGAAATCTTTGGGTGTCCCTGTGTTTTTTGGTGGTGGGGTGTGTCTCGGACTTGTGGGTCCGGGGTGTGTTTGTGGTTGTGGTGTGGTTGCGAGGTTTTGTTGTTGTTGTAAGTTT
>NZ_JACHVU010000011.1 GCF_014190915.1 Mycolicibacterium iranicum | reverse complement strand
CGCACTGGCAGCCCTCGTACTCAACTATCCAGACCGACTAGAGCCCTACATCTACTAATCAACCGCTGCTCATACACAGAAATCTTGACAAGCTCTAATTCACCCGGCCCGAGGTTGACCTTCCCCTTGGGGGAAGCGCCACCGTGGGGTCATGACCACCGAATGGGATGCACTCCCGGACAACATCAAGACCTTCATGACCGCCCTGGACAGCCGAGAAAGCGACCGAGCGCTCGCCACGCTCACCCCCGATGCCGTGGTAACCGACGAGGGCCGCGATTACCACGGCCACGAGGACATCGGGGCCTGGCTCGCCACCGCAGCCAGCGAGTTCACCTACACCACCGAATTCACCGGCGCGACCACGACCGACACCACCATTGACGTCGGACAGCACCTGGAGGGCAACTTCCCCGGCGGGGTCGCCGACCTGCACTACCGCTTCACCCTCGACGGCGCGCTGATCAGCCGACTGGTGATCGAGCCATGAGCAGGCGCTGGTTCATCACAGGAGGCACGCCCGGCAACTTCGGGATGGCGTTCGCCGAGGCGGCCCTGGAGATCGGGGACCGCGTGGCGCTCACATCCCGGCGACCCGACGCACTGACGACATGGGCGGAGCAGTACGGCGACCGTGTCCTCGTTGTACCGCTAGAACTCACCGACGCAGCCCAGGTGCAACGTGCAGTGCGTGCGGCCGAGGAGCACTTCGGCGGAATCGACATACTGCTCAACAACGCCGGCCGCGGTTGGTACGGATCGATTGAGGGGATGGACGAGTCCTCGATGCGAGCAATGTTCGAGCTGAACTTCTTCGCGGTGTTGTCCGTGACACGCGCGGTGCTGCCGGGGATGCGCGCCCGCGGGAACGGGTGGATCGTCAACGTGTCCTCTGTGGCCGGGCTTCTAGCGGCACCCGGATTCGGCTACTACAGCGCGACGAAGTACGCGATCGAAGCCGTCACCGATGCGCTGCGCGAGGAGGTCGCCGGGCAGGGAATCTCGGTGCTGGCGGTCGAGCCGGGAGCGTTCCGCACCAACGCCTATGCCGGTTTCGCGAATGAGCCCGTCACGGAGACCATTCCCGAGTACCACGACATGCTGGAACAGGTCCGCGCCACCTTCGTCGAGGCGGACGGGGTGCAACCCGGCGATCCCTGCCGCGGTGCCCGTGCGGTGATCGCAGCGATGGCCCAAGACCCGCCTCCCCGTCGACTTGTTCTGGGCAATGGCGGGTTCGACGCCGTGATCGATGCGCTGGAGCAGACCCTGATCGACATCCGGGCGAGCGAAACCCTCTCTCGCAGCGCGGACTTCCCCACCTAGTCTGCCCGCCCGAGCACGCCGACCCCGGCCAGCAGTTCTCACCGTGAGCTGACCGGGTCGGCGGGTCGAATGTGGGCGCAGCCCCCAACGGGTGGCTCTCGGTGAATGGCCGTCGGCCGGTTTCACCTCGAAGCGCGTCGCCGCTGCGCATAGCGGCAGTCTGTCTCACATCTGGGGAAAGGAGACGCCGCAAACGCGCCATCGGCGAGCACTGCCCCACTCGGGCAGGAGACGAAGCCGGTGAGGCGACCGATCGGCAACCGGTCCCGTTCGTGACGAATGTGGTAATCAGCCGGGGTGCGGCACAACGGATGTGTACTCTCCCCGGTATTTGCCGAGCTGGTTCGACACCGCGGGGGTACAGATGGCGTTGAGCCGATTCACTGGTGGTTTGGGCGCATGGGTCGTCACACTCGGAGTCAGTGTGGGTACACCCCTCGCTGCCCTGGCCGCACCGACACCGCCGACACCGCCGACGCCCGGCCATCTGGCGATCCGCGATATGTACGGCGGACTCCTAGAACAGTACGGCGACGCCGAAGCCGTTGGTGTGAACGCCATGGCGGTGGGAGCAGGTGCGCGGGCGATAAACACGAACGACGGCCGGATGACGGTGATCGGCGACTCAGCCTACGGTGAGCAGGTGGGCAGGTCGGGCGGCGTCGTCGAAGTGAAGGGCACATCCGCTCGGGCGCGGACGGACGCCACCAGCAGATTGGTTGTCGAGGGTGACCAGAGCAGCGCACTGGTCACCACAGGTAGCAACAATTACGTGTATCTCTACGGGGCGCGTATCAACATCTTCGTCACAGGTACATACAACGAAATCGTCGTACAGGCAGACGATTACCAGTCACAGATCGCCGGTACGCGCCGGTTCATCTGTGTCGGCCCGGCAGACAATTGCGGGTCTTTCGGCCGGCCTCCGCGCTCCCCCTGGTCAACCGCCCGCAGTGTGCCTCCCGTGAATCACGGTCCGTACGGTCCGCTCTTCGGTTTGTTCGGAGACGGCGTCGATGCCAGTGTCGACTGTCTCGGTGATGCCTGTAATGGTGGCCGCGGTGGACTGATCTGGGGCAATGGTGGCGACGGTGCCAATGGTGGAACAGGCGGTGCTGCCGGGCTTTTGGGCCGGGGCGGCCGCGGCGGCGACGCAACTGATGACATTGCGGCCGGCGTCGGTGGCCGCGGTGGATTGCTGATCGGCGACGGCGGGACGGGCGGCGCTTCCAGTACCGCCTTCACCAATGCCGGCCGCGGCGGTGACGCCGTCGGTATTGGCAACGGCGGCAAAGGCGGAACCTCGTCGGTCGCCGGCGGCAGCGGCGGTGACGGCGGCAACGGCGGACGCATCACCGGCAACGGTGGCGCAGGAGGCGACGCTACGGGCGATGGCGGGCGCGGTGGCAAAGGTGGGGACGCCATTACCGCCGGCGCCGGTGGAAACGGTGGACAGGGCGGGTCGTCCACTGTTGACAGTGGGTTCGGTGGCGTCGGTGGAAGCGGTGGCGTGCACACGGGCGACGGTGGACGCGGTGGCGACGGCGTCGGCGCTTCTGTGGGGTGGGGCGGCGACGGCGGCAGCGCACGCGGTCGCGGGGACGGCGGTACCGGCGGAAACGGCACTGCGACAAGCTATTCGGGTGGCGTTGGGGTAGGCGGCGCCGGTGGTGCTGCCGGTCTGTACGGCCGAGGCGGGCGTGGTGGCGACGGTTCTGGGCTTTATGGTGGCATCGGTGGAGACGGTGGTGCGGGTGGGTCCCGGGACGGCGACGGTGGCGACGGTGGCGACGGCACGTCAAACCCGGCGACCGGTATCGGCGACGGTGGCGACGGCGGCGACGCCAGCGACTTCAGCAATGATGATGGGGGCGCCGGTGGACAAGGACGGGGCGGCGTCGCCGGTGTCGGCGGGTCTGGCGGCGACGGTGGTGGTCGCGGCGGTGAAGGCGGTGAAGGCGGCGACGGTAGCAGCGCGGATGGATCAGACGGCCCCTAACGAGTCAATCGCGAGACTGGTAAGTCATCTCCGGCGCGGGGAGCGACAAGCTCACCGTGATGGACGTGCAGCTGCGAGCTGGCCTCGTCACTGAGTTTTCTGCGATCGATCAATTTGATCACGTAAGAGCAGTCGCGACAGACCACGGTGCTGGACCCTGGCCTAACCACGAGGCCGCCACTATCTAAACGACGCCCTCGTTGTCGAGAACTGGCGCAATCGCGGCACACCTTTCCTGCCCCTTCTAATCGAAGAGTCGGGTGGCTCGCTGCTCGGGCCACGCCGCCAGGGTGGACACTATGTCGTGGCCCTTTCTGCAACAGTGTTCAAAGTCGAACTCGGCGTCTCCGATGTCGACCATGGTTACTACGCCGATCACACGCTGACCGTGGCCCGACACCCCAGTGAGACTGACGAGCGGATGGTTGTGCGGCTGTTGGCGTTTGGGCTGCGCGCGCACCGACTTGGCGACGTCGACGGTGAGTTGACGTTCGGAGCTGGCCTGTCCACCCCTGGCGTACCGGACCTGCGGCTCGCGGACTACACAGGCCGAATCCTGGAGTGGATCAGCGTCGGCCAACCCGATGAACGTGCCTTGGGCAAGGCGGCCGGCCAGGCCGACCAGGTAATGCTGTTCCCGTTCGCCGCCGGTGCGGCCACCTGGTGGCGCGCTGTGGAACCCAAAGTGGCAGGACTGCAGCACCTGTCGGTGATGCAGATACCGCACGCGCCGGTACAGCAACTGGCCCAGACGATCGATCGACGGGTTTCGGCGCAAGTGATGGTGATGGAAGGTGAGGTGACGATGACGGTGGGCGAAGTCAACGTCACCTTCACGCCCGAACTCTTGAAGTGAGCATGTAAGCCTGCGCACGGCCTTTACGAGGCACCTCCTGCTCGACGCACCCAGCCACACGCGTCACCCTTGTGCACCAGACGGAATGCGCGAGTCGCTCACGCGGGAGTGAACCAGAATCGCGTCTCGCCCACCGGGCCGATGGTGCCGCAGGGATTCGGCCCGTTGAGAGTAGCGAGACCGTTCGTACCGTTGAGGTCGAAGGTCGAGCGGGTGATCACGTCGACCGGACGGCCGTCGGGGCAGAATGCGCCCCCGGGAACGAACTGGTCGAGCACGTACTGGTTGCCTTGGATGCGCGCCTGTCCCTGGTCGGTGTTCGACGTGAGGTTGAAGATCGAGATGCAACCGGGGCCGCAGCTCGTCACCCGCATCAGGTTGTCGGTGACGATCCCGTTGGCCATGATGCTGCGGTGGTGGTAGTTGCCCGGGGCGAGATCCGCGTTGGCGGGTGCCGCGAGGCCGAGGCTGACGGCGGCGCAGCCCGTCACGATGGCGCCGAAGACGATGTTGTTCATGGCGTTGAGTGAATACCGTCCAAGCGCCTACCGGTCCCAATTTTGTCGAACCGGCCCGCGGTGGCACCGTACGTCAGAGCATCTGGATGAACATCGGCTCGCCACTATTCCCCTGTCGTCCGCCGTTTGCGGGTGCAGCGGGCAGCCATCGAATATGGCGAGTGACGTAGAGAAGCCGCGTATGGCTTCTATCCGGCCGCGGTGAATCAGGTGGCGATCGCATGAATCCGGAGGACGAGGATTCCGTGCTGAATCTCCTCGGCGCGGCGGTCGTGTCGATCGGATCTGCACTCGGAACTACCTTGGTGGTGTGACCGACAACGTGGCCGTCGTGGTTGTGGAATCTCGGGATCCCCTGCGGCTGGGCCTGTACTGGGCGACATTGCTGGGATGCTGCCTCCCCACCGGCGCGAAGACTTCGGGTGGCGAGGTCGTACAGATTGGCGGCGGCGCTGTCCTGGAGTTTGTCCCAGCCTCCGTCTCGAAGGCTGAAAAGAACCGACAGCATCTGGATCTCACCTCGAAGTCCGAGGAGCATCAGGCCTCGTTGGTCGAGCGAGCTTGCGCTCTTGGTGCCGAACGGGTGGACATTGGGCAGGGTTCAGTGCCCTGGATTGTTCTCGCTGATCCCGAAGGGAACGAATTCTGCGTCCTTGAGCCGCGCGAGGAGTACAAGGAATGCGGTCCGGTCGCCGCTGTAGTGACCGATGCGAGAGATCCCCTATCTGTCAGCCGGTTCTGGTCTTCGGCCGTGAACGCCCCACTGGTCCGTACGCACCCTGGGTACGTCTCATTACGCCACCAGGGAGGCCTTGGGCTGGAATTCGTCCGTAATCCAAGCCCGCCACAGCGGCAGGGGCAGCTACATCTGCGACTACGTGCTTCTCATGACCCACCGGCTGGTATGTCCGGGGCAGTCAGTTGCTCGATCTGCACACAATCGTTGACTGCGCTGGTCGATCCCGAAAACAATCACTTCTGTCTCTCTGGTCCCTAGAAACCGACATTGCTCAGATCCGAGCGGTGAAAGACGCCGCCGGTACAGGGAGTTCGGAACGACAACACGATTCGTCGCGACCACTTGCCACAACCCGCGGCGGGCTTGCAGCGCCGTACAGCGGAGCCGGGCGCCATTTGCCGGGGCACCTCTCCCCTGCCACGTCTTGACCTACCCCCGCCCGGATTTAGAGGGATGCGGCGGACTCGGCGCAGTGCTACCGAGCGGCTGACCGGTTCCGGTCGCCAGGAGGAAGGTCACCGCGATGCCGCTATCGAAGCACGCGACAGGGGGAACGCTCCCCTGCCGACGTGCAGCGTCTTCCGTGTGTCATGGCATATCGATGCGAAGAGTTCGGATGGAGGTGGATGATTGACGTATGTCCACAGCGCTCTGGATCTTGGTCGCTGTCTTTGCCGTCGGTATCACCGCCGGCGGCTTGTTGCGGATACGGGCCTGGCTACAGAAGCCGGCCCCGCCTGACATCATCGAGGCCGCGCGCCGTCGCAACAAGGAGGAAGACCGCTCTCCCGATTGACATAGTCGGATCGAGGCGCCGCGTCCCGAGCCGACGCACATCGGGCACGCCAGACATGTTGAGGCTCTTCGCCTCCAGGGGCTGTGACCCCACGCATCGGGACGTCTGAGCGCCGAACGGTCAGGCGCAAAGAAACGCCCCACCCACGTCATGGAGGAATATTGAGCCCCGCGGCCGAATTCGACTACATCATCGTGGGAGCAGGCAGTGCTGGTTGCCTGCTCGCCAATCGGCTCAGCGCCAACCCGAATCACCGCGTGCTGCTCATCGAGGCGGGCGGCAAAGACAACTGGTTCTGGATCAAGGTGCCCGTGGGCTACCTGTACACCATTGCGAACCCTCGCACCGACTGGTGCTTCACGACCGAACCCGACCCAGGCCTGGCCGGCCGCAGCATCCATTACGCGCGAGGCCGGGTGATCGGCGGTAGCTCCTCGATCAACGCCATGATCCATATGCGCGGGCAAGCCTCCGATTACGAACTGTGGGCGCAGGCCACCGGCGACCAGCGGTGGCTCTGGGGTGGTCCGGACAGTCCCGGCGACACGCTGTCGATCTACAAGCAGCTGGAGGACTACTTCGGCGGCGCCGACGAATGGCACGGTGCCGGTGGCGAAATCATCGTCGAGCGGCCGCGGGTGCGCTGGAAGATTCTGGACGCCTGGCAGTCCGCAGCTGCCGAGACGGGCATCTGCCCGATCGAGGAATTCAACCGCGGAGACAACGCCGGAAGCGCGTACTTCCACGTCAACCAGCGCCGCGGCCGGCGCTGGTCGATGGCCGACGCTTTCCTGCACCCCGTCGCCCACCGGCCCAACCTCACCGTCTACGAGCAGACCCAGGCCGTCAAGCTGCTGATGGACGATCAGGTGCAGGAGGATCAACGCGTCGGCGCCTGGACATCGGCCCGACATCGTGCCACCGGTGTGCGGCTGCTCAAAGGCGGCCAGATCATCGACGTCCGTGCTCGCCGGGAGGTGATCCTGAGCGCCGGCGCGATCGGTTCGCCCCATCTCCTGCAGGCTTCGGGTCTCGGCCCGGCCGCGCTCCTGAGCCGGCATCACGTGCCGGTGGCGGTCGATCTGCCGGGGGTCGGCGAAAATCTGCAAGACCATTTGCAGCTGCGGACGGTCTACCGGGTGCGGGGCGCCCGCACCGTCAACACGCTGTACCGCAACTGGATAACGCGCGCGGGCATGGGGCTCCAGTACCTGATGATGCGATCGGGTCCGATGACCATGCCGCCGTCCACACTCGGCGCTTTCGCCAAGAGCGACCCCGAATTACCCAGTGCCGACCTGGAGTGGCACGTCCAGCCCCTGTCGTTGAAGAAGTTCGGCGAACCGCTGCACCGCTTCGGGGCCATCACGCCGTCGGTGTGCAATCTGCGACCCACGTCGCGCGGCCATGTGCGCCTGACCAGTGCAGATCCCCTGGTCTACCCGAAGATCGCGTGCAACTACCTGTCGACTGACGCCGATCGCCAGATTGCCGTGCGCGGCCTGCGGATGACACGCCAGATCATGGCGTCTCCGTCTCTGGCCCGCTACCGTCCAGAGGAGCTGCTCCCCGGCCCGAACGTGGTGAGCGACGACGACCTGCAAGCGGCCGCGGCTGAACTCGGCACCACCATCTTTCACCCGGTGGGTACGTGCGCGATGGGAGCCTTCGATGCCAGCGGCCTACCGCGTTCGGCTGCAACGGTCCTCGACACCGACTGTCGGGTGTACCGCGTCGCGGGGCTGCGGGTAGTTGATGCGTCGGCCATGCCCACCATCACGTCCGGCAACACCAACGCACCGGTCATGCTGATCGCAGAGCGCGCCGCGCGAGCCATTCTGAGCTGACTCCCCGGTGCTTCAGCGCTTTCCGCGCCGCACAGCAAGGCCGCTCGACGCGAAGGCTCTTGAACGGCTCGAGACTTTCCTGGAGGGTAGGGCCATGCAACGTGGCGCAATCATCCGAACCTTCGCCGCCTTACGGTTCGCAACGGGCGTCGCCGCCTGGCTCGCGCCGAATGCGACGGGTCGGCTGATCGGACTCAATTCTGGCCGCGACCAGCCGTTCACGACTCAGCTTTTCGGCTCGCGGGAGTTGACGTTGGCAGTTGCGATCACCGACACCGTGTCGCCGCAGCTGCAAACTCGTGCGCTGCAACTCGGCCTCCTCACCGATGTCCTGGACGTCATCGCAGCCGTACGCGGAGTCCGGGCGCGTACCTTGTCGTCAACGGGCGCCCTCGTCGCTGGTGGTGGGGCAGCACTGTTCGCCGGCCTCGGAGTCGTCGCGCTTGGCGGACGAGGATTTGCCGACGGCCCTTCTGGCAAAGCAACGAGCTGAGGCCGCGACGCCTGCAGGGAATGAAGCGATCGGATGCGGTCCTCCCCGAGCCGTCCCGGAAAAGGGCCGATCGTGCTCGCCGAGTAGTTCGTCATCGCTGCGTTCTATACGGTCCCGCGGCCTGGAAACCTGCAGGATTGCAACACATTTGGTGACGCGGTGGCTGCGGATGTATGAGCCTGGACGGCTGACGAGCTTCGTGACCTACGGATGATGTGAAGTCGAACTTCCGCGGGCGATGGGGCCAGCACGTCACCAACGACATCCTGGACCGTCGCAACGGACCGCACTTCCTCCAGTACTGGAAGATGTTCCTCACGGCGATGGCGGGCGCCCCTCGTTGATCAGTCCCCCGCGACCAGAGCGTTTCGTTACGCGCAGCGTGTGACCGGCGCCAACCATTGAGGGTTGGCTCATCGTGGCGTAGCGTGCACGATGGGTTTGATGTGACCTGCCGCCCGCGCCGAATCCTCGGCATGGTGAACACATTTGGATCGGTCACCACGACGCACATCTGCGACCAACGGTGCCCAGACATTTCAGCAACGCGGGCACTGAAACTGCACACCGGCACCGGAACGTAGGTGATGTGATGGACCTGACCCTCGACGACGCCAAACGTGCCGCGCGAGTCCTGCGCGAGCAACTCCGCGACGCCGATCTGAGTCATTCCCAGGCGTTGGAGATCGTGGCCCGACAGTTGGGCTTTCGCGATTGGAACACTGCGTCGGCGCGCCTTCCCGGAGCTCGGGGTATCAGCGCGCCCGTACCCGTCCTCCGCAGCCTCGACGAGACCCGAGCTCGCGAGTTCTACCTCGACTACCTGCATTTCACCGTCGAATGGGAACACCGCTTCGATTACGCACGGTCGATCCTCTACATGCGACTGCGCCGCGACCAGTGTGTCCTCGACCTGTCCGAACACCACGGCGATGGCACACCGGGGTCGACGGTGTGGGTACCGGTCGGCGACGTCACTGCACTGCATCGAGAACTCCAGGCCACCGGGTACCCGCGCATCAACCCCGGCATCGATGTCGACTCTCCGGGTGGACCCACCATGGAAGTCACCGACCCGTTCTCGAACACCCTCCGCTTCTGCCAGACGACCGCCTGAACCGAATCGAAGCGGGCCCGCCCTGTAGTAGAGCGGTCGGCCTACCCTGACCTGACACATCACCTGGCGGTTGCGATAGGGGCCTCATGGGAATCAGGGACGGCGGCTTCAAGAGCGCACACGACAGGCGTTCGTACCTGGCTGTTTACGACGACGTGCGCCGGCTGAGTCCGCAACCCGATGCCGTTCACGACGTTCCTACCGACTTCGGTCTCGTTCGCGTCTATCAGCATGGACCAGACGGCGGTGTGCCGCTCGTGCTGATCCATGGGTTTTTCCTCACGTCGGCTATGTGGTGCGAGCAAATCGTCGGCTTGGCTGACGATTTCACGATCTACACACTGGATATGCCCGGGCAGCCCGGAGCGAGCATGCAGTCAAAGGCGTTGTTCAGCCCCAGAGATTGTGCACGCTGTGTTGACACTGTGCTGCAGAATCTCGGTCTGAGGAACGTCCATCTGGTGGCACACTCTTACGGTGGCTGGCTGGCCACCCACACCGCAGCGACCGCGCCCGGTCGGCTGAGCACCCTGACACTCATCGATCCCGCACACACGTTGGTTCGACTCTCGTTCACGTTCTGGAAGAACCTCGCTCTGCTGTTGGCTCGGCCAAGCTCGACGAGGGCTCAGTGCGGGGCGCAATGGGTGACAGGTGGCCCGCAGCCAGGTAGCGCCATCGATGAACTGACGCGACTCTTCCTGGCCGGGTTTGCTCATTTCGGGCCACCGCGCCGAACCGCTCCCCTGGTCTTTGCTTCCGATGATGTCCTACGCTCGGTGAAGCTGCCCGCCCAGGTTCTGCTGGCAGGCAACACCATTCACAACTCCGCTGAGGCAATCAATCGCATCCGCTCGGTGGTGCCAACGTGGCGATATCGTCTATGGCCCGTTGCTTCTCACTCACTCCCCGCAGTCGCGCCGTCCGAAGTGAACGCGTGTATTCGTGACTTCGTGGTCACGCACGCAGCGGGTGCGTAACCGAGTGGTCACGTCCACGCGTGTTGCCGCCAGCGCCATGCCGAATCTGCAAGAAACTCAGGCAGTGCCCGTGGGGGGCGCCCGAGAAGCCGTTCGACGTCATCGGTCACGGGTTGATTCCGGCCCAGCCTGGTCAGGGTGTAGACCGCCGCCATGAAAACGATGCTGTCCCAACCCACGTCGCGGGAGCGCAGGCGAGCGGCGAAACGCACCAACCCGGGGTTGGTGTACCGAATGGGACGACCGAGTGCGTCGGACAATGCAGCCGCCACCTGCGCCATCGTGAGTGGCTCCGGGCCGGTGAGGTGGTACACCCGGTCGCGGATACTGCCCGGATCCCTCAGCACGGCGGCGGCCACTTCGGCGGCGTCGCGGGCGTCGAGGAACGTCGTCGCACCTCGGCCGGCGGGAACGAACAGCTCCCCGCGTTCGGCGATATCGACGCCGTGGGTGGAGATGGCGCGATGCAGATTCTGCATGAAAAAGCTGCACCGCAACACCGTGGCAGACATACCGGATCTGCCCAGAGCGTCTTCGACGGCGTGGTGCGGAATGTAGCGCGCACGGTCCGCGCCGAACACCGACACGTACACCACCGCCCGGCAGCCCTTGCGTTCGGCGGCGCGAAGGAACGGGATGATCGCCTGCCGTGCTGCCCGGTTCCCGGGTAGGGGGAACAAGAGGAAGAGTTCGGTGACACCGTTCAGCGCGCCACCCCACGTCGCAGGGTCGAAAAAGTCGAGGTGCACGACCTCGGCGCGCGGCCACACCGTCAGCCGCTCCGGGTGACGGCTGCCCACCCGCCACTTCGGCCGGTGATGCCGTTGCAGCGTCTCGCACAGCTCGTAGCCGACATTCCCCGTCGGGCCGGTAATCAGCAGCATCGCCGCTCCCTTAGCATGCAGACTCCCACACGCGGACGGGACCGCGAGCATCACGGAAGCTGCTGTGGCTCAACATGATCACTGCGTCGGCATCGCGAGGAGGCCTAAAGCAGCCGTTCTGCCCTCTCGCAGGAACTCGATGATGCCCGAGGCGGTGGCGCGCAAACGCTTCTGGTTGGCTCGCTCGGGGCCGAGCAACGCCGTGGTTGCGGCATCGAGCACCGTCAGGTGATGGTCTGCGGCGCTGGAATCCTGGACCAGCGACACCGTGACGCCGGTGACGAGCGCCTGCAGTGCGAACGTCTGATCGGCAATATCCCAGTCTGTGCGCGCCATCCCGTTGGCACGCCACAGCGGAAGCGCCGCATGCAGAACAGCGGCGGGGCCGAGCGCCTCGTCGAGTGCCACGGAGCGGGGGTGGTCGGCCAGGATGCCCAGGAGGTCACCATCGTGGCGCTGCATTGCGGCGATCAGAGGCTGCCCCAGCGCGGCGCGCAGCATTGCCGAGCAGAAGCGCGAAGGGCGTGCAAGGTCCGCATGGTCGGTGAATGCTTCGATGAGGTCGTCGAGGATGCTAAGGAATCCGCGGCCTATCAGGCCGATGAGCAGGTCCTCCTTGGTCGGCCAGTAGAGGTAGACGGTGCCCTTGCCCGTGTGGGCCCGGGTGGCAACGTCGGCGACGGTGAAGCCTTTCACCCCGTGGCCGATCAGAAGGTCATTAGCCGCCGCGAGGATTCGCGCCGCCGTCGCAGAACTGGCCTCCGGCAGCCCGTCGATCGCAGTGGTCACCTGCCGAGGGTATCGGTGCACGAGCCGTGTCGGTACCGACTGACCAGAATCGTCAGTTGGTCAGTATGGCGCTATAGTGGGGGTCTCGCCTCACCGGATCGAAATGGGCAGACATGGATACACAGCCGGCGACTCGCCCCGCTCCCCACACTGTCGATGTGGACCGCCTCGTCAACGAGCCCGCACGGGTCGGGGCGCTTCGCCGGGGCATCTTTGCGATGGCGGACAGACTTGCCCCCGTCGTCGACGCCGGGAAGATCTACGTCGACGGTCTCGAGAACCTGCCCCGCGACGGTCGCTTCCTTCTTGTCGGCAATCACACGGTGTCGGGTTCGGCGGAGATCGTGTTGATCCCCTACTTCGTGCACCGGGAGATCGGTGTACGGGTCCGCGGTCTGGCCAACAAGCAGATCACCGAGACGCGCGGCCTCGCCCGCGACATCCTCGAGGCAGCCGGCGCCGTGCCGGGTCATCCGGACACGTGTGCGGAGCTGATGAGACAAGGCGAGACAGTGCTGGTCTTCCCTGGCGGCGGTCGGGACATGCTCAAGTTCCTCAACGAGGAGTACACGTTGCAGTGGGAACGCCGCAGTGGTTTCGCGCGTCTGGCCGTCGCGCATGAGTACCCGATCGTCCCCGTGGGATTGGTGGGTGGCGACGACGTGTACCAGAGCTGCGTCGCGCGTGGCGGAGCGTGGGAACGGCGAACTCGCACCATAGGCGAACGCGTACACGGCGTTCCGGGAGTGGGCATTCCGCTGGTGCGCGGGATCGGCCCGACCTTGCTGCCCCGCCCCCAGCGGATGTATCTGCGGTTCGCGCCGCCCGTCGACACCGCCAGGCCGCGGCACGTCGCCGACGACCCGTGGATCGCCACGGTCAAGCAACGCGCGCACACGGCACTGTCGCGCACGCTGGACGATCTGCAGCAGGTACGGGAGACGGACCCGTTCCGGCATCTGAACCCCCTCGCCTGGGGCCGCGCCGTCGCGCCGGAATAAACGCGGACCCCGTGCGCTTGGCTCAAGAGTCGCCCGTTCCCCGACTCAGGAGCATCATGACCCGTCCCGTTCGCGTTGCCGTACAGATTCAGCCCGGCGGAACCCCGGACTACCGCACCTGGCGCGAGGCCGTCCTGGCCGCCGACGACCTCGGCGTCGACGTGATCTTCGGCTACGACCACTTCCACCGCCCGGCCATGGAGGCCATCGTCGACGGCAAGCCCGTGCTGACCGACGAGCAGCCCGACGTGTCCAACTTCGAGGGCTGGACCGCCCTGGCGTCCTGGGGTGAGATCACGTCCCACGCCGAGATCGGCCTCCTCGTCACCGGGGTCGGCTACCGCAACCCGGACCTGCTCGCCGACATGGCGCGCACCGTGGACCACATCAGCGGCGGTCGGCTCATCCTCGGTCTCGGCGCCGGGTGGTACGAGAAGGACTACACCACTTACGGTTACGAATTCGGGACCTTCGGCTCCCGCTTCGATCTGTTCGACGAGAGCCTGCTCCGCATCGAGAACCGGCTCGCTGCACTGATTCCGCCGCCCGTGCGTAAGCTGCCGATCCTCATCGGCGGCACGGGCCCCAAGCGCTCGCTGCCCGCCATCGCCCGCCACGCCGACATCTGGCACGCGTTCCAGGAACTCGACTCGTTCCGTAAGTCGAGCGACCGGGTCGACGAACTGGCGGCGTCGTTCGGTCGCAACGGCGCCGACATCGAACGCTCCACGCTGTGGCAGAACGCCGAGAGCGCCGATGCGTTCCGGGAGGCGGGCGTCACCTTGTTCCAGACCGAGCTGACCGCCGAGAACGGCTACGACCTCACATCCCTGAAGCAGGTGCTCACGTGGCGGGACAACGGATGACGACTCCGTCGTCGCCGACGTGGTTCAGCACCGAGTAGACGGGGCATTCAGGCGGCTCAGAGAAACATCTGCGACCGGAAGAGAGTGCCCCATGACGATGCCCAGCGACGGTGCGGAAGCGATCGAATCGCAAGGATCCAACGAGGGCCCGCGCGAGGACGGCGGTACCGATACCGATCGCGCCTATGTCGACGAGAACAACGTCCCCCATCCCGGTGACGGCAACGGGGCCGGCTGACTCAAGGCGCGAACGCCGCGAAGCCGAGCGGGCGGCGGAGATTCGGGCGCCCCGATCGCATGCCGGCGATCGGGGCGCACCCGTCCCAACCGTCGGGCTCCGATCCCCGTGTGACCGCAGCCGTTACAGTGCCGACATGACGCGCGTCCTGCCGCTGGCCGCACCCGGGGACACCCCGCGCCGGGTCATGACCATCGCCGGTTCCGATTCCGGCGGCAGTGCCGGCCTGCAAGCCGATATGCGTGCTTTCGCGATGCTCGGTGTGCACGGGTCCGCCGCGGTCACCGCGGTCACCGTTCAGAACTCGTTGGGCGTCAGGGCGTTCTACGAGGTCCCGATCGACATCGTCGCCGGGCAGATCAGCGCGGTCGCGTCCGACATCGGGATCGAGGCGGCGAAGACCGGAATGTTGGCCTCCAAGGACATCATCGAGGCGATCGTGACGACCTGGCGGGGCGAGAAGCTCGACGGCGTGGTCCCGCTGATCGTCGATCCGGTATGTGCATCGAACAACGGCGAACCCCTGCTGCACGTCAGCGCACTCGCCGCCCTCCGCGACGATCTGTTCCCGATGGCCACGTTGGTGACGCCGAACCTCGACGAAGTGCGACTGCTGGTCGGCATCGACGTCGTGGACGACGCGACCCAGCGCGATGCGGCCCGCGCACTGCACGCGCTCGGGCCACGGTGGGCCCTGGTCAAGGGCGGACATCTGCGAACTTCACGCGTCAGTTCTGACCTTCTCTTCGACGGCTCGGAGTTCCACCAGTTCGCCGCCCCTCGGGTGGACACCCGCAACGACCACGGCGCCGGCGACACGCTGGCAGCGGCGATCACTGCTGCACTGGCGCACCAACTCTCGGTACCCGACGCGGTCGCGTTCGGCAAGCTGTGGGTGACCGAGTGCATCCGCACTGCCTATCCGATCGGCCACGGCCTGGGGACGGTCAACGGAATCGCTGGACTGCACAATGAGCCTGATCTCTAGCGTTCGCGGCGCGATGCCGCTGCCGCCGTCCCGGTGTGGAGTCGGTTGACCGCGGTGCGGCAAAGCTCCACCGCGGAATGCAGACGATCACCTCTGCCGGGAGTCGGCGACTTCGATGCGGTCTCCCCCGGCACGTTTCGCCAGGTACATCGCGTGGTCGGCGACGTCGAGGAGACGTTCGGTGAGGCCGATGGTGTCGATCGCGACGCGAGACGGCAGAGCGACAGTGGCGACGCCGAAACTGGCGGTGAACTCCGCGTGCGCGGCGTCGAGCGCCGCACGAAGACGTTCGGCGACGTGCACCGCACCATCGGTGTCGCAGAGATCGACGATCGCGAACTCCTCCCCGCCGATCCGCGCGATCACCGACCGTTCGGAGCTCACCTCGCTCAGCATCTCGGCGAGATCGACCAGCACCTGATCGCCGGCGGCATGGCCGCGGGTGTCGTTGATCGTCTTGAAATCATCGATGTCGATCATGGTGGCGCACACACGGGTCACGTCCTCGCCGGGCGCCGCCCCGACGAGTTGACGAACCGCGCGGACCAGGCCCCGCCGATTGGCCAGTCCCGTCAACGGGTCGATGTCGGACACGACGGCAGCCTCACCCAGTAGGTCCACCAGCGTGCGGATGGTCATGGGAAGGACGGTGACCGACGCCAAACGCAGCAGGCCGTCGGCCAGACCGCCCGCGGGGTCGGCGGCCATCCCGACGGTGACCGTCCCGTACAGGATGATGGAGGAGGCCAGCGTCAGTATGGCGATCAGCTGGGGCAAGGTGTGGACGCAGGCCACGTAGCCCGCTGTCAGCGCAAATGCCAGACTGCCGGCCGCGTACTTGCCCTCGACGGTGTAGGCGGCACAGTTGAGGGCGATGCTGGTATTGAGCGTGAGGACAATGAATTTCGACTGCTGGTGGGTGGGCCAGCGGATGAGCCACCACACGCCGAAGACCAGCGCGAGCACCCCGGACCCAACGGTGATCACCCTGCTGACCGTCCCTGACACGTAGTCGGGGCTGAACACCATCAGCAGGGGCCACGCCCCGATCGCCAGGCATGCCAGTGCGACACCCAGACGTGTGATACGCCCGTAACCGTTCGCCTCGACGAGTTGCACCAGCCAGTCGTACCGACCCGGGTCGCGCCACCACCTCGCCAGAGCGGCAACCAGACCACCACGCCGCACGAGGGTCCCCCTGTCCAACCTCAACCCTGCCTATTCACCGGCAATGCCATTGGACCACGCCTCATCGGCTGCGCTCAGGAAAAAGTCGGTATCGATACTCCTGGTCCCCGCACGACCGGAGCCGGGCGGACAGGCGATTCCCTAGGTGGGTTCGCTCTCCTCGGCAAGTCGCGCGAGGGTGTCGGAGAGCTGATCCTCGGTGACCAGAGGGAACTTGACCTTCTCCAGCAACTTCTTGTCGGTGACCTTGGACCAGTCGTAAGTGTGGCGCACCAGGGTTTCGTGCGGTCCCTGCGCTTCGAGCTCCCACATCCACTCCCAGCCGGGGGGCTCGGTGCCGGCGGGCGCGGTCTTCCAGGCCACCAGCTTGTCCTTGACGTACCCGGACACGTGGTTGTCCGTCTTGTACTCGCCGCCCATGTGATCGCCCTGCATGTTCATGGTGAACACGTCGCCGACCTTCTGGATGCGATCAGCGTGGTCCACGCCGCGGACGAACCCGGACCCGTCGAGCGCGACGTGACGCTGGGGGTTGGTGAGGACGTCGAAGACCGCGTCGACGGGCGCTGCGATGGTTCGTTCGACAGTGACCTTGTTGTTGTCGCTCATACCCCTCACGGTGCCCAAACTCGCCCCACCGGAAACGTCGAGCGGGCCCACCGGAAGCGTGGGTGAAGGCGAACCGGTTCAACGCACCAGTGCCGCGCCGCCGTCGAGGCGGATCTGTTGGCCGGTCATGAACCGGGATTCATCGGCGAGCAGATACACGGCCGCATACGCCGATTCCCATACGGTCCCCCGGCCCATCTTCAGCCTGACGACGTCGGCATATGCCTGTTCCACCTCGACGGGTTCGAACCCGAACAGCTCTTGAGAGTCGTGATTGCCGATGACCGAATCGATGGGTCCGAGCATGAGGGTGTTGGCCCGCACGCCGGCCTCGGCGAACTGCACGGCCGTCAGCTCGGTGATGTAGTTCAGGCCGCACTTTCCCAGGGCGTACGGCATGATGCCGATGTTCAGGCCGACCTCGTTCTTCAGGCTCGCGATCGACGACAGGTTCACGATGCTGCCGGTCGTGTCGCCGCCGTTGCGCTCCATGCACTGCGCAGCGAACAGATTGCAGTGGTAGCAGCCGAGCATGTTCACATTGATGCCGTAGTCGAAGTCCTTCACCGTCATGGTGTTGGTCTCCCTGTCGAACGGTGGGTTCGTCGCGACGCTGTACACCATGCCGTCGACGCGTCCGCTCCTCGCGACGGTCTCATCGAAGATGCGCCGGCAATCCTCCACCTCGGTGACATCCGCTTCGATGGCGTAGCCCCGGCCGCCTTCGGCGGCGATCATCGCGACCGTCTCGTCGGCCGCCGCGATGTTGCGGTCGGCGGCGACCACCTGTGCACCGTGACGTGCCGCCATGATGCAGATGGCCCGGCCGTTGCCCATACCCGGGCCCGGCTGTTGTCCCCCGCCCACGACCACCACGACCTTGTCGGACAGGTCGAGAGCCGTGCGCCCTGGGCGATCGAAGTCGGTCGGCATGGCGATCCCTTCGTGTGCTCATCAAAAGTGTTGCGCAGCAGGAGGATTGGGGGCGACGTCGTTGCCGCCGACGCCCGGGAGCCTGAACGCGTATCCGGTGATAGTTCGCTGTGCTAACTACTGACCGATCGTACAGCACGGAACTGTACGATTGGTCAGTCGGAGTTGGTCGCCGCCACGCGGTCGACCGGAGAGGCGGGGATGTGGACGGCAGCGGGTCCGACCTGCCCACGCGCCGGCGACTCATCGACGTCGCCGTCGAACTGTTCACTCACCGCGGTGTCGCGGGAACATCGCTGCAGATAATCTCCGATGAGCTTGGCTTGACGAAATCCGCCATCTATCACCACTTTCGGACACGCGAAGAACTCTTGAGCGCAGTACTCGAACCGATCATCTCCGAGGTGGCGTCGCTCGTCGACGCCGCATCGCTCCCCCGCAGTGCGCAGGCACGCGCTGAGCGCCTGCTCGTCGGCTATGCGGCGCTCGCGGTGCGCCACCGGCAGGTGTTCCCTCTTCTGACGGGCGATCCGGTCGTCGGTGAGATGCTGCGCGCGCGCCCGCACTGGGGTGCCCTCGTCGATCGTCAGCTCGCGTTGTGCGCCGGCGTCGAGCCGGGGCTGGGCGGACAGGTGAAGGCCGCACTGGTGATGTCGGGGATCGCGGCGGCTGCCGGCGTCGACTACGACGACGCCGACGAGGAGGCACTACGCAGCGAGTTGATCGCCGCAGGGCGACGCACCCTGGGGCTCCGCGGGCCGCGTCGGGACCCGCGGCGGTGAGCGCGCCCGACCCGTCTACCTGTTCCTGACCTCAGCGGCGCACGCGGTAGCGTGGCGCCGATGAGAACCCTCCGCCGCCCGTCCTCTGTCGCATTCGCCGCCGGAGCTGCGGCCTTCGCCATCGCGGCCACGGCCTGCGGGTCGACCTCGGTCCCGTCCTCGGTCGCGCAGACGCCCGCCCCCAGCCTGGGTTGCCCGACCGCGCTGCCCGAAGCCGGTGCCACCGCAGAGTGGACGCAGCCCGGTGCCACCGGGAGTGTGGCGGTGAGCGGTTCCACCGACACCACCGCGCCGATGATCGACGTCACCGCACCGTTCAGCGTGACCGAGACGCAGGTGCACACGCTGCAGGCCGGCGAGGGCCCGGTGGTGTCCCCCACGGCCACCGTGTCCGTCTGCTACATGGGTGTGAACGGCCGTGACGGGTCCGTGTTCGACAGCAGCTACGAACGCGGCGCCCCGGTGGACTTCCCGCTCGACGGCGTGGTGCCCGGGTTCCAGAAGGCCATCGCCGGGCAGACCGTCGGATCCACCGTCGCCGTCGCCATGACCTCGGCGGACGGGTATCCGCAGGGTCAGCCGGGAGCGGGGATCCTGCCCGGGGATTCGTTGATCTTCGCGATCAAGATCCTCGGCGCATCCGGCTGAGCCTCATCCTGACCGCCGGTCGCCGGCGACTTCGCCGCAAGGGAAGACGCGGCGACCTCCGTTCATTTTGAATGCAACGGTGACAGCACACGAAGCGCGCACCGGCGTCCTGATGGCGATCGCTGCCCAGATCTCTCTTCAGCTGGGGATGGCGGTCGCCGTCGGCCTGATCGATGAGATCGGGTCGGACGGCACGGCGTGGCTTCGACTTTCTCTGGCGGGCATCATCCTTCTGGTGGTGGTGCGCCCGCGGCCGTCGGCGTTCACGTGGCGCTCCTTCGGGATGTGTCTGGTCCTCGGGGCCGTCAGCGCCGCCATCACGCTGTTCTTCATGGCCTCGCTGGACCGGCTCGCGCTGGGAACCGCGACAGCGCTGGAGTTCCTGGGGCCGCTGGCCCTGGCCATCATCCACGGGCGTGGGCGCCACCGCTTCCTGTGGCCGGCCCTCGCCGCGGTCGGTGTCGTGCTGCTCAGCCAGCCGTTCGGCGGCGGCATCGACGCCAAGGGCGTGCTGCTCGCGGTGACGGCGGGGATCTGCTGGGCCGTGTACATCCTGCTCACCCAACGCGTCGGCGACGAGGTCTCCGGGGTCAACGGGCTTGCCATCTCCATGCCGGTCGCCGGCCTGGTGGCCACGTTCTTCGTAGACAACAAGGCGTTCTCCCTCATCACGCCCGAACTGCTCCTGATCGGCGTCGGGATGGCGCTGCTGCTGCCGGTCATCCCCTACGTGCTCGAACTCCTCGCGCTGCGCAGGTTGACGACGGCGACGTTCGGCATCTTGATGAGTCTTGAGCCTGCCTTCGCGGTGCTCATCGGCTTCCTCCTCCTCGATCAGAACCCAGGTCTCGCAGGGCTTCTCGGCATCGCCGCCGTCGTCGCCGCCGGTATCGGGGCCTCCCGCGCGGGTGGCCGGGAGATGGCTGTGCCGTTGGAGGTCGGCTGACTCAGCCGCGCCGCACCGAGCCGGGCGGCATGTCCACACCGATCTCATCGCAGATCGGCGGGATGATGATCAACGATCCCCGCGGGCTGCAGAACGGCATCGGCGCCGCCGGAGGGGGCGGTGGCGGTGCGGGAGCCAGGGGTGGCGGCGCGACCGCGGGACGCGGAGTCCCCGACCACGGGAAGAGCGTGTTGGTCGTGACGTCGGTGATGCCGTAGGAATCCCAGTACCAGTCGTGGCAGACGTTCCAGTCCCACGAAAGCACCTGTCCGCCAGGCGGTGCCGGGTCGCCCGGGCACCAGTGGGTGCATGTCATCCCGGCCGGGCAGTTGCCGCCCTGGTAGCTCGGTCCCTGGGCCAGGGCCGCCGGCGCCGCCGCACCGGACAGGCCGAGGCCCGTGGCGACAGCCAGCGCTGCGGTGAAACGCATCGACTTCTTCATTGCAGATCCTCGTTTCCGCGGGCTGCGCGATCTGCGCCGCCCTGCATGTCCTAGTGCACCAGCAGGGCGTGCCTACCGATCCCAACAAGTCGGTGAGCGAGCGGGCGAGGGCCCGGCGTCCACAGGGGACGCGCGAGCCCTCGACCGTCCCTTGTTCAGTTGCCGTCCTGCCCGTCGCTCGTCGACCCTTCTCCGCCCTTGCCCCCGGCGCCGCCACCGTCACCGCCGTGGCCCCCGTTGCCGCCGTTGCCGCCGGATCCGGTGCCGGTCGTCGACGTGCCGTCGCCGCCGTCGCCGCCGTCGCCGCCCGTGCCGGTCGATCCGCCGTCGCCCCCGTCGCCGCCCTGGCCGCCGATTCCCTCACCGTCCGTGGATGTTCCGTCGCCGCCGTCGCCCCCGTCGCCGCCGAGACCGCCGGCACCGGCGTGGCCGCCGTGACCGCCGTACCCCGCTGATGCGGGTGCGATCGAGTCGGTGGTGGCGTCGCCGCCTGCGCCGCCGTGACCGCCGTTGCCCCCGAACGCGCCTCCGTGGCCGCCGTCGCCGCCGCTGTTGCCTGCGGTGGTGTTGGCGCCGACCGCATCGCCGCTGTCACCACCGTTGCCGCCATTGCCGTTGCCCAGGGAGTTCCCGCCCTTGCCGCCGGCCCCGGCGATGGTCACGCCGCCGGTGTCGTTGACACCGTCGCCGGCATTGCCGCCGTTTCCGCCGTCGCCGCCGTTGCCGGTACCCAGAGCCACGCCGCCGTCGCCCCCGCGGCCGCCCCACGTCAGGTTCTTCCCGTGGCCCAAACCGCCGTCGCCGCCTTTGCCGCCGTCGCCGACGATGCCGCCGTTTCCGCCCTTGCCGCCGTCGCCGCCGGTCGCGTCCCCGGACTTGACGCTGCTCCCGCCGTTGCCGCCGGCGCCGCCGTTCCCGTAAAGGCCCGCGTGGCCGCCTGCGCCGCCGGCTCCACCGTCGGTCCCTGCTCCGTCGCCGCCGTCACCGCCCGCGCCGCCGTTGCCGAACACCCAGGCACCGCTGCCGCCCGTGCCCCCCGCCGCTCCGGCCCCGCCGTTCCCGCCGTTGCCGCCGTTGCCGGAGAACACGCCGCCCTTGCCGCCGTTACCGCCCGCGACACCGATCGCGTTGGCATCCCAGCCGTTGCCGCCGTTTCCGAACAGCAGCCCGCCGTGCTGACCGTTGGGGTTCTCCTCGGTGCCGTCGACGCCGTTGCAGATCAGTCCGCAGATGGCCGCGACCTTGGTGGTCTGTGCCGCGGTGAGGTGATTGCCGCCGCCGTTGACGTCCGCCGCGTTGCCGACGAGCCACCACGGGTCGCTGAGCGCGGGGCCCTGCGGTAGGAGCGCGGATTCGCTTGATGTGAGCGCGATGTCGAGTTGGACGGGCGCGGGCGCCGACGTCGGAGTCAGCGCCAGCAGTACGCCCGCACCCACCATGGCCGCACCGCCGGCAGCGGCGGCGAGAAGGTGGCGAGGGGTGATCGCCTGGCGGTTCGCGGTGCGCGAGGGTCGGTTGATCTGACGGTTCTTGGACACGTGATTCCCTATCTTCTGGCCGTGGACTGACGGAGCGCGACCTGTCGAGGGCGTGCTGCACCCGGGCCGCCATGCGATGAGCAGCGCCCACCGCCGAGTGTGCGTGGACGACCTGTGCCGGCGGGTGTTTACCGCATTTTCGCCTCGCCGGCCGCCCTCGCGACGTCTGTGAGTGCACAACCCCGGCGGGGCTACCGATCCCAACTTTTCGATCGGCTGCCCGGCCGTGTCACCGGCGGGCGTGGCGCCGCCGAACCCTACGAGGACGCGCGGTCGCGCGCCCGTTCCAGCTCGGCGATGAGCGCGTCGACCTCGTGGCGTCGTTCGGCCGGGACCTTCAGCGAGAAGAACGTCCCGAGGCTGACGATGACCTGCAGCAGGTGCTCCTTCTCGCCACCGAACAGTTTCTTGCGCCGGCTGAATTCCTCGACCTTGGTGCCCGAGTACTGGTCGGCGGGGTTGCGTCCGCGCGAGGTGCCGGTGCGAAGCTTCTCCACCCAGTTGCCGTCCACCACGATGCTCTCGCCGTCGATGCCGTCGATTCGGAACACGCCGAGATCCTAACCGGCGTGGCCCGCTCGGAATGGCGGTCGGAGAAAACCGGATGGCCTACTCCCCTGCCCTGTACAACGTGCCAATACCATGGCCGCTCAGAACCAGGGCGGCTCAGAATTATGGCGGCTCAGACCACTGACGCAGAGGAGGGATCGCGATGACGGCCGGGCCGCGCCGACGCGCATTCCTCAAGAGCGGGCTTGCCGTCGTGGCGGGGCTGGCCGGCGTCGCCTGCGCCGCACCTCAGCTCGGGGCCCGTCCGCCGCAGCGCGAACCGCACATCGCCGAGCACTACCTGGTGCACACGAACCTCGAGTACGCGGCCGCCGCCGGACGGGGCCACCTGCTCGACCTCTATGTACCCCTCGCTGCGGCAGGCCCGGTTCCCCTGGTCCTCTTCATCATGGGTTCGGCGTTCAGAAACGACGACACCAAAGGCAAGGCGCTCGGCGACGGGGACGGGGTCGAGCCCGACGACCGTCCGACGGCCGGGGGCATGATCGATGCCCCCCGGCTGGCTGCCCAGTGGGTGCCGCGCGGTTATGCCGTCGCCGGCGTGAATGTCCGCAGCAGCAGCCAGGTCACTTTCCCGGGACAGGTCCACGACATCAAAGCCGCGATCAGGTTCCTGCGGGCCCACGCCGGGGAGTACGGTCTCGACCCGGGCCGCTTCGCCACCATGGGAAACAGCAGCGGCGGATGGGTCGCCACCATGGCGGCGACGACCTCCGGAATCGCCGATCTCGAAGGCGATCTGGGTAATCGGGACCAATCCAGTGCCGTGCAGGCCGCCATCGACCTGTTCGGTCCGACCGACTTCCTGGCAATGGACGCTCACCGGCTTCCGGACGGTCAAGTGCACGACGAGCCGGGATCACCGGAATCGCAGTTGATGGGGTTCCCGATTCAGACCAACCGCGCCGCCGTCGAAAAGGCCAATCCGGCAAGCTATGTCAGGGTCGACAGTCCCCCGCTGTTCATCACCCACGGCACCACCGATCCGCTCGTGCCGGCCAATCAGTCCGAGCTGCTCTTCCAGGCCTGTGTGCGGGCCGGCGCGACGGCGACGCTGGCCCTGCTGCCCGGGGTCGGCCACACCGACGCATACCTCTACGCCCCCAACTACTCCCCCGGCCGGATCGTCACACACACCCGAGGCGGGGTGGTGACCACCGGCGTCGACCCCGCCCCGACGTTCGACACGCTGCTCACTTTTCTCGATGAGCACCTGCGCGCATGAGACCGTCGCCCCGTCATGATGGTGCGATGGAGTCCACGCGAGTCGACCGGTGGCTGTGGGCGGTCCGCCTGAGCAAGACCCGCCCCGACGCCGCCGCAGCGTGCCGGGGTGGGCAGGTCAAAGTCAACGGGCGGCAGGCCAAGCCGTCGACCATGGTCGCACCCGGTGACGAGGTGCGCGCACGCGTCGGCGAGACGACCAGGGTCGTCCACGTGGCGAGGGTCATCCAGAAGCGCGTCGGCGCGGCCGACGCCGTGACGTGTTATCTCGACCGGACCCCGCCACCGCCGCCCAGCGCCTCCGTTCCCGTCGCGGTGCGCGACCGCGGGGCCGGCCGGCCGACGAAGCGGGACAGGCGAATGCTCGACAAGTGGCGCGCGGGTCAGGGCTGAACCCCGCCGATGACCCGGATAGCTCACGTGCTGGCGGTGCTCGCCGTCATCGCCGTGCCGGCATTCGGCTGGTTCGCAGCGGGCTGGTCGGGAGCCACGACACTCGTCGTGTACTGGTTCGAGACCTTGGCGGGCTCGTTGTTCATCGCCGGGCGGATCTTCTTCCACCGCCGCTGGTCGCCGCGGCGCGGGCATTTCCGCTACGAGGCATCGAACGCGAACAAGCGCAGCCCGTCGAGTTCGTCGTTCATGTCCGGGTTCTTGATGGTCAGCCTGACCTTCACAGCTGCACACGGGGTGTTCCTGGCCGTTATCGTCTTCCTCCTCGGCCGCAACGGGCAGGCAGAGCTCGCTGAGATCAGCTGGCGCAGTGTGCAGAACGGGGCCCTCGCCGTGCTGGGACTCTTGCTGGTCGATTTCCTCGTCGACCTCGCCACGCTGCGGCACTGGTCGTTCTGGCAGATCGAGCAGACCGCTCAACGTGGGTTCAGCCGTGTCATCGTGGTGCACCTGACATTGATCTTCGGCATGTTCGGTGTCGCGATCACGGGGGCCACCGAGGCGTTGTTCGGCTTTTTCGTCGTCCTGAAGAGTCTGGCGTCGCTGAGTTTCGTGCTATTGCAATGGGAGCCGGCCAGGCCGCCGCAGTGGCTCAGTCGACTCATGAACAAAGTCCCCAACGTGCACCCCGGCGAGCGGTTCGAGGATTTCTGGGTCAAGGACCGCGCCGACGAGCAGGCCCGCCGGGAACGCAATGAACAGCCGTGGGTCGCACGACGGTCGACCGCGGGGCCGGCCCCCCGGGGGTGACGCCGGTCAGCCGCCGAGCTCGGACACCGCGGTGTCCAAGGCTGCGGCCTGAGCTGACAGGTCGGTGTCGGCGAGCTGCGTTTCCCCGCCCGTCCGCTGCAGGAGTTCGTCCCGGGAGATCACCTCGAACGCGCCCCGGTAGTCGTCGCTGGATTTCTGTTCCGCGGTGATCACCTCGGCCCGGCCCTCGATGAGCACCAGGGCGGACTGATCGTCGGCGTCGAGGAGCTTGCGGACGTCGTCGGCTGAAATCGTCATGGCTCGGATATGCCCGGTCTGCCCCGCTTCACACCCGGCGCCTCCGGGCCGGAGACTCCCGTCGGTAACGACGAATCGTCACATGACGAAGTACACCATGCGGCACAACGACTGCGGGGGTGTCGGTCCGCACGCATCCAGGTATGCGCGTCGGCGGACGCGCTCGATCAAGGACGGGCTTTCGAATGAATCTGACGCGAAGAGTGGGGCGCCGGCTTTCGGTGGGGGCCGTGGTGGCGCTGTTGATCTCGGGTCTCATCGCGGTGGCGGGCGGATCGGCCACAGCGGGCGCCTACTCGCGCCCCGGGTTGCCGGTCGAGACGCTGATGGTGCCCTCGGCGGCGATGGGACGCGATATCCCGGTCAAGTTCCAAGGGGGCGGGCCCCGCGCGGTGTACCTGCTGGACGGGTTGCGTGCCCGCGACGACAACAGCGGCTGGGACATCGAGACGGCGGCGTTCGAGAACTTCTTCGAATCCGGGCTCTCGGTGGTCATGCCGGTCGGTGGCATGTCGAGCTTCTACACCAACTGGCAGGGACCCGCAGTGGGCAACGGCACCACCTACAACTACCAGTGGGAGACGTTCCTGACCTCGGAACTCCCCGCATTCCTGGCCGCCAACAAGGGCATCTCCCCTACCGGTAACGCCGTGGTCGGCCTGTCCATGTCGGGGAGCGCGGCGCTCATCATGGCCGCCTATCACCCGGGCCAGTTCAGCTATGCGGCCTCACTGTCGGGCTACCTCAACCTCTCTGAGGGAGTCTGGCCGCTGCTGGTCAGCATCGCGATGCGCGACGCCGGCGGCTTCAGCTCGACGGCGATGTGGGGCCTCGGCGGCGGCCCGGCGTGGCAGCGCAACGACCCGACCGTGAACGTCGGACGACTGGTGGCCAACGGCACCCGCATCTGGGTGTACTGCGGAACCGGCCGACCCGGTGAGCTGGGTGGCGGCGGTGATGTTCCCGGACAGCTGCTGGAGGCCATCACCCTCGACAGCAACAGGAACTTCCAGCGGCAGTACCAGGCGGCCGGTGGAGGAAACGGTGTCTTCAACTTCCCGTCGAACGGCACCCATGGCTGGGGCTACTGGGGATCCCAGCTCGCGGCCATGAAGCCCGACATCCAGCGCGTGCTGGGAGCCTGACACCGCGAAGCGGGGCCGTCACCACCCGGAGTGCCGGGTGCGAAGCGGCCCCGCCTTCGGTGTGGAAAGGCTCCGTGCGGATATGACTCCGTGCGGATATGACTTCGTGCGGATATGACTTCGTGCGGATATGACAAGGCCACCGCGGACCATGGTCCGCGGTGGCCTGTATCAACTGTGTCAGTAGGTCGGCACGAACACGCCGTTCAGCCAGACACCCCAGTGCTGCCAACCCTCATCCCACACCTGGGGCTGGCCGTTGGCCCAGATCGGGTCGACCGGCTTCGGCGGGGCCCCAGCCGGTGCCTGACCGACATTCGGGCCCGCGGGCGGAACGGGCGGCGGTGTCCAGCCCGGCTGGGCGGCCGCGGTGGACGCGACGCCCATCGCACCTGCGGCGAGGCCACCGAACACGGCGGCGCTGGCAAGGACCTGGCTCAACTTCATCGTGAGAACTCCAATCCCGGGTGACAGAACCCGCAGCTGATGAGTACGGCTAAGAATTATCCGGATCCGCACGGCGATAAACCACTGTGGCCTATTGCACACACGGGCCTATCGCACACTGGGGCCTATTGCACACTGGGGGGCGTGGCCTCGACCCCGCACACCGAATTGGTCCGCATCGCCGACGCCGAGGGCCCCGGAGCGACCGCGGCCCGCACCGCCCTCGGTGACAGCCCTCTGCGCGAGCGACTCCGTGCCGCCATCAGCGCCCTCGCCGATCATCGCGGGCCGGCAAGCAGCACCTGCCCTTCTGACGCCGCGCGCGCCATCGGCGGGGCCGAGTGGCGCGATCTGATGGACGATGCCCGCGAGGTCGCCCGCGAGCTCGCTGCCGAGGGCGACGTCGAGATCACCCAGCACGGGAAAACGGTTGACCCGCAGGGGCAATGGCGAGGACCGATCCGGATCCGCACCCGTGGTCGTCAGTGAGATGCGGCGTGCCCGGCACGCGCGCCCGAGGCGCACCTGATGGCCGACGGAGACCGGGTGCGCTGGGATCGGCGCTACGCCGAGCGTCCACCCGCGGCGGGCACCGACATTGCCTTACCCCCGCTCTTCCGGCCGTTCGCCGACCTGTTCCCCACCGTCGGACGGGCGGTCGAGATCGCCTGCGGTACCGGGGAAGCGGCTGTGTGGCTGGCGCAGCGCGGACTGCAGGTGTGGGCGTGCGACGTGTCGCCGGTGGCCATCGCGCGCGCCACCCATCTGGCCCAGGATCACGCACAGACCGAGCGCTGTCATTTCGAGGTCAGGGATCTCGACGCCGGGCTGCCGCCGGGAATGCCGGTAGATGTGTTGCTGTGCAACATGTTCCGTGATCCTCGGCTCGACAACGCACTCGTGGAGCGCCTCGCGGCCGGGGGTCTGCTCGCCGCCAGTGCGCTGAGCGAGGTGGGCGCCTCCCCCGGGCCGTTCCGGGCCGGACCGGGTGAACTTCTCCGGGCGTTCCGGGGTCTCCAGCCGATCGCGGCCGACGAGGCCGACGGGCGGGCGTGGGTGCTGGCACGAAAGGGGTGACGCCGGCTTCCCGCGCAGTCACTACAGGCTCTATGCAGATGTGCGGGGGTGCCTCGGTTTCCGGGGTCTTCTGGTCGTCCCCCACAGGCCAACGCCGATACCGACCACGGCCCCGCCCAGGCCGATGAGCCTCTGGGATCTCCGCATCTGGTCATGCACGCTCCACCCGCCCAGCAGGTCGGACGCATCAGCCCCGCCGGAGGCGAGGAACCAGCCGCGGGTGTCGCGTCCCTGCACGCCGGCGGCGAGCAGCATTCCGCCGATCAGGGCGTCCCGATAGCCCATCGACCGCAGCAGCAGTCGCGCGGTGGGTGGCGGTTCGTCCGGATCGCCCCACAGTCTGTTGGCGCGAAGAGGATCGACGAGAAACTGAACGCCCGACGCCAGTCGGATCCCGCCGACGACGACGGCTGCGCGGTCCACGGCCATGCGCGGACCCTACGCCGATACCCCCACCCGCCGTAGCGATCCGGCGCAAGATCAGACGCCGGTGGCGCCGTCGATGCGCTCTCGGAGAAGATCGGCGTGTCCGTTGTGGCGCGCATACTCACCGACCATGTGCAGATAGATCCAGCGCAGGGACACGTCGGTGCCCCTGAACGGGCGGACGTCGTCGAGCGAGTACCGCGCGCAGTGGGCCCGGGCGGCGCCGACCTCGCGGTGCCAGATGGCCAGCGCGTCGTCGAAACGCACGCCACTGTCGACGTCGAACCCGCCGTCATGGGCGTCGGAAGAGGTGTCCGTGGACGGGCCGAAGATCGGCGGCGCGGATTCGGCAGCCAGGACGCGGCGGAACCAGTTGCGCTCCACCTCCGCCGCATGCTGGACGAGCCCCTGCAATGTCAGCGGCGAGGGCGGTACCGAGGCCGTCCGCAGCTGGACCTCGTCGAGGCCTTCGCACTTCCCCGCGAGCGTCTGCCGCTGGAAGTCCAGCCAGGCCTCCAGCGTGGTGCGTTCGTCGCCGTTCATCGGCGGTATCGAACGCGCATTCATGGTCACCGGCGTCATCCTGCCATCGGAATCCGACACGACAGGCCGCCCATCCGCGAAGATCGCCGGGTGGAGAACCTTCCCCTGACCGTCCCCGCCCTGTTCTCGAGCGCCGTCGGCGCGTTCGGAGACCGCGACTATGTGGTGACGCCCACGGACCGGCTCACCTACGCCGACGCCGAACGCCGCTCGGCCGCCCAGGCTCGTTGGCTGCTCGCACGCGGTGCGGGGAAAGGAAGTCGCGTGGGCCTGTTCTTCCCCAACGGGGTGGAATGGGTGACCTGGTGGCTGGCCGTGACGCGCATCGGTGCGATCGCCGTGCCGCTGAGCACGATGTACCAGGCACCCGAGATCGCCAAGGTGGTCCGGCTGGCCGACCTCGCCCTGCTCGTCGCCCCATCGCATGTCCTGAGCATCGACGTGGCCGAGCGCTTCGAGGCTGCCCTCCCCGGGTTGGCACGTCATACCGCCCCTCGACTCGAAATCCCTGCGGCTCCTTATCTTCGGGCGATCGTCCTGACCGGTGACAGTCCGGCACCGTGGGCGACGCCGGTCGATCTCTCCGACGCGGTGTCCCAGGACGTCCTGGCGGCCGCCGAAGCGGCGGTGTCCCCCGCCGACCTCGCGATCATGGTGCACACGTCGGGATCGACCGCCGATCCGAAGGGCGTCCTGCACACGCACGGGACCCTCGTGCGGCAGACGTCCGGGTGGCCCGCGGCGATCCGGACCGTCACCGGCTCGTCGGCCGATCCGGTGATCCTGTGCGCGATGCCGTTCTTCTGGATCGGCGGAGTGCTCGCCGTGATGGGCGCCGTGCACCAGACCGTCACCCTGTTGGTGTTGCCGCGGCTCGACGCGGGCACCGCGCTCGATCTCGTCGAGAACGAGCGCGCCACAGGGGTTGTCGGCTGGCCGGCCTTCACGCAACGGATGCGCGAACACCCCAGCTTCGCCGACCGCGATCTCACGTCGGCGCCGATGCTTCGCGACGGCCCCCTCGACATCGCCATGACGAATGTGCCCGACGGATTCCCGGTGCACCGCACCATGTCCGAGACCGCGGGCGGGTTCGCCTACACCGAGATGAAGATCGTCGACGAATCCGGCGCCGCGGTCGCCGAGGGTGAGGTCGGGGAGCTCCTCGTCCGCGGGATCGGGGTGATGGCCGGGTACAACAAGCGCGAACGCAGCGAGACCTTCGACGCCGACGGGTGGTATCACACCGGCGACCGTGTCTACCGCCGGTCCGGTGACCCGCGCCTTTTCTACGTGGGCCGCACCAGCGAGCTCATCAAGACTGCCGGAGCGAATGTGTCACCGCTGGAAGTCGAGGCGGTGATCGAGGAATTCGACGACATCGCGCAGTGCGTCGTCGTCGGCGTCGATCACCCGGAGCGCGGCGAGGAGGTTTGCGCGGTGATCGTGCCGGCGCGCGGCGGCCTCGACGTCGAGGCGGTGGCCGGCCAGGCCCGGCAGGCGTTGTCGGGCTACAAGGTGCCGACGCGGTGGATGACCGCGACGAGCGCACAGATCCCGACGCTGCCCAGTGGCAAGCTCGATCGAAAGTCGTTGCGGCAGTGGTTCGTCAGTTCTCCCGAGGCAGGAGTTCGGTGATGAAGGCATCCAGGAAACGGTCGACATCGGCAGACCCTGCCGGCCGGATCACGAACTTTGTCAGCCCGGCGTCGATGTAGGCATCGAGCCGGCGGTGCAGCTGCGCCCAGTCCTGTGCCACCAATTCGGCGGGATCGAGATCGGGCCGTCGCTTGCGGATGGCGTCGACGACCGGCGCTGGAAGGACGCCGTCCCCGACCGCCAGGTTGATGCCGTAGTGGTCGTCGGGGACTTCCCGTCCGGCGGCGTCGGCGGCCGCGCGGATCGCGTGGACGGCACGACCCGCTTCGTCAGGGGTCACGAAACTCCCCAGCCAGCCGTCGCCGTACCGACCGATGCGCCGAAAGCCCGCCGCGCTCGCTCCGCCCAGCCAGATATCAAGGTGCGAAGCGGGTTTCGGCAATACATCCATGTGCCGTACCGCGAAGAACTCGCCTTCGAAGGTCGCGTCCCGTTCGTCGAGCGCCGTCCGCAGCAGACGCAGCGACTCGTCGAAGACCGCCGCGCGTTGTCCGTCGGGCACCACGAAGGCGTCCCGCTCGGCAGGCAGCGCCGAACGCAGCCCGAACACGGGGAGTACGCGTTTGGGGGCCAGCGCCGCCAGCGAGGCCAGCTGTTTGGCGACGAGCACCGGGTGACGTCCGGGCAGCACCGCGACCGACGTGCCCACCTTCAGCCGGGAGGTTCGCGCCAGCGCCCAGCTCATACCGACGAACGGTTCGACCGCCGACGAATACACCAGCTCGGACAGCCACAGGGAGTCGACACCGGACTCCTCCAGCCGATCGACGAGCGAAGGCAGCTGCTGCGGCGCCACCTCGGGGCCCAGACCCACCCCGAACCGGATCTTCATGTGCATCCTCCCCGCCGGCGACGGTCGCCTCGAGGTAGGCAACGCACACCCTCCCGCCTTTGTGCCCGAGACGGTGACAGGATGAGCGCGTGGCAGAACGCGTCACCTTCCCCAGTAGCAGCGGGCCGACTCTGGCCGGGCTGATCGACCTCCCCCAGGGCGAGACCCGTGGGTGGGGTGTGTTCGCCCATGGCTTCACCCTCGGCAAGGACAGCCCCGCGGCGAGCCGTATCTGCAAGCAGCTCGCCAGCGAAGGCATCGGAATGCTGCGGTTCGACAACCTGGGCCTCGGTGACTCCGAGGGAGACTGGGGCGACGGCTCGTTCTCCCACAAAGTGCAGGACACGATTCGCGCGGTGGAGTTCATGGGCGGACTCGGACACGAGGTCCGGCTGCTGGTCGGGCACTCGTTCGGCGGCGCGGCGGCGGTCGCGGCCGCTCACGGCTGCCCGTCGGTGGCCGCCCTGGCCAGTATCGGCGCGCCGTACCAGCCGGCGCACGTGGAGCACAACTACGACGCCCTCGTCACGCGCATCGAATCCGACGGCGAGGCGCCGTTCCTGATCGGGGGTAAGGCGCTGACGTTGCGGCGCCACTTCATCGAGGATGTGCGTTCGACGGATCTGCGCGAGCGCATCAAGACCCTTCGCCGCGCGCTGCTTGTCATGCACTCGCCCACCGACAACACCGTCGGGATCGGCAACGCCAGCGACATCTTCCGCGCGGCGCGGCATCCCCGCAGTTTCGTCTCTCTCGAGGGCGCCGATCACCTGCTCACCGGAAAGAACCAGGCTGCGCGCGCAGCCCGCATCATCAGCGCGTGGGCCGATCCGTACCTCTGACGAATTCTTCGGGACGTGCCGCACCGGAGCAGCCCGCCGAGGATGCGGGACGACTTGCAGTCGTCGGCATCCGCGGCGGGCCCGCTCGGCGGTACGGGTGGGTCTAGGAATCGCCTCCGTCGCCGGAAGCATTCTTGCCTGAGCCGGCGTCCGAATCCGTGCTCGTGGACGTCGACGCCGAGTCCTTCTTGAACCCGTTCGTGATCTTCGAAACGGTGTTGTTGAGCGAATCCCGGACGTTCTTCACCGCGTCGCCGGTCGCCGTGGGCTTGCGGTGCTTGCCGCCGGTCGACTTGGGCGCCTCGGGGAGGATGTCCTGCTCGGCGACGGGCTCGGCAGCGGGTTCGGCGGTGGGCGCCGGTGCCTCGGCAGCCGTCGTGGCGGCCGTCGTGGGAACCGCCGCGGTCGCCGCGGTGCCCGCGGTGGTGTCGGGGTCCTCGAAGACCGGGCCCGGGATCGGCAGGTTGTCCGGGTTGGGGACGAACGGCGCGCAGATCGCACACTGGGTGCCGAGCACGAACGGGTTGAAGGCCGTGTTGATGCCGTTGACGAGGCTGGAGATGTTCCCGACGGCGAACTCCGGTGTCACCGGTTTGATGTCGTCCGCGTCAGGGGTCTTGGTCAGACTGTTGTAGAAGCTGGTGAACGGTGCTGCGGGGTCCAGCTTGACCGTTTCGCCCGACCAAGGCACCTCGGGCCCTTTCTCGTCCTTGACATAGCACTGCCCGTCCTCACTGCACGTGATCGGCGCCCGGGTCTCGGGAAATGTGTATCCCTCAGGCGAAAACAGCGCAGCGATGTGACGAATATCGAACATTTTGCTGAGGATTCCGGCCACATTGTCGCATGCCCCGGGTCCGGTGCCGGAGCAGCCGACATCCATCGGTAGCTGTGATGCGGCGATGGCGGCGAACATGTTGCCCAGCGGCACCGAGAGAGCGGGGAACGGCACCAGGATGTTGGTGATCGCCTGGTACCGCGACGGATCTGCCGGATCGGTGCCCAGGATGTTGGTCTGGCTGTAGAGCCACCAGTTGCCGGTGTAGCGCAGGTTGCGCCCGAGGCCGACGACACTGCCCTCGGGCTGGGTGAGTGTGACACCTTCGAAGGTCGGCTGGAAGCTGAAGTCACCCTCGGGATCGGAGCCCAGCTGGACGTTGCCCTCCCCCATCGCCAGCAGCACGTTGTACGGCACATTCGCCAACGCAATGAACAGGTTTGCGGGAATGTTGAAGACGTTCGTGCTGTCGGCGGTCGGGGTGAACGCAGTGGTATCGGGGAGCGCGGCGGCGCTGTCGCAGAGCGCCCCACCGTCACCGGGACCGCACGCCTGGGTCGCAGCCATGAGGGCCACGTCCATGCTCGCCCGCTGCTGCAACAACTGCGGGCTGGTGATGGGTGTCGCGGAGATGACACCGGCGCCCATCAGGGCGACCCCCGCGGTCACATACGTACGTGCTGCTTTGGGCATGACGAGCCCCTCCATGTTGCTGTAGTGGCCCCGACCGCTGGAAAAATATCCGGAAAGTGACCTCCTGTCTAGCTCAATGAGACAAATTCTCATGATCGAATGATTTGCTAACGGCGGCGTCAGTTAAAGCGGCGACTCGGCTCAGCAAAGAAAATGCTGTTTCGCTGCGGAATCCGTGTGACTTCGCTGTGTGCGCTGGTGCGTTTCGAATCGGCGGCCGTTCCCCGCGGGGCGGTCCTACAGTCAGGACGTGACGAACGCCAGCCCGGCCGGGGACCGGATTCAGCTGTCCTCCGGGCATGTCGGCGACACCGTCACCCACCTGGAACGCCGCATCCACGCCCGGTTCGGTGAACGTGGCCTGACCAAGGCCGCGCGCGACCTCGGTCGCCTGGTGGATTCGGTCGCCACCGAGGCCGAGCAGTCACACGCGCGACTACGCCGGATGACGTTGATCGCCCGGACGGCCGGCATCGTGATCATCGTCGCGACGGTCGTGGCGCTCGTGGTCAGCATGCGCACCGCGGTCACCGACGGGCTCGAGCACAGCTCCGACTGGGTGCCGCTGGTCGAGAGCGTGATCAACGACCTGGTGTTCGCCGCGATCGCGGTCGTGTTCCTGTGGGCCTTCCCCGAACGTCTGGAGCGCCGTTCGCTTCTGCGGCTGTTGCACGGCATGCGCTCTTTCGCCCACGTCATCGACATGCATCAGCTGTCCAAAGATCCCGAGCAGCTCCGACCGGGCTACACGGCCACCTCCGAGAGCGTGATCCACGGGCTCGACGCCGAGCAACTGCACCACTACCTGGACTACTGCTCCGAACTTCTCAGCCTGACCGCCAAGACCGCGGCGTTGTGCGCCCAGTACAGCACCGACGCAGTGGTGCTCGAGACCATCTCCTACATCGAGACCTTGACCACGGAGCTGTCCAGCAAGATCTGGCAGAAGATCTCGCTGCTTCCCCGCCCCCTCGGCCCGAAATAGACTGACGCGCCGTGCACATCGTCGCCATTCACCTCGCGCCCGGCCGCAAGGTGCCGACCCGCTCGGTCACCTGTGTCGAGGCCGAGGCGGGCCGTGGTCTCGTCGGGGATCGCTACCACGGCACCAAGCACCGGCACGTCAGCATCCAGTCCCAGGAGATGCTCGAACACGCGGCCGCGGAGCTGGGTCTCGCCGTGGACCCGGGCGCGACGCGGCGCAACGTGACCGTCGACGGCGGCGTCATTCCCACCCGCCCGGGTTCGCGGTTGCGGATCGGCGAGGTCGAGCTGGAGGTGGTGCGTGTCGCCGCGCCGTGCCGACTCCTCGACGACTGGATCGCGCCGGGTGCGGCGCGGGCCATGAGCCGGCGCGGAGGTTCGATCTGCCGCGTGCTGACATCCGGTCCGATCAGGGTCGGCGACCACGTCGAGGTCCCGCAGGGCTGAGGTCAGCCGCCCTCGTCACCACCGACCTCGGCGGGCAGCGGTGGCGGCAGCGGCGTCGTCGGTGCGGGTTCCTCGGTCGCCGAGGGGCTTTCGGTGGAACCGCCCGTGGAGCTGCCCGAGGACCCTGGGCGGTGGAAGTCGACCATCGGTTCGTCCCGAAGAACCTTCTCCTGCTCGCTGATGACCAGCGCGTCGGCGGTCACCATGTAATCGATGCCGTCGTTGGTCGCGGTGAACGCGCCGTCGGCAGAATTCGTTGCGGGCAGGATCAACCGGGCGCCGTCGCGAACCCGCACGCCGCGGTATTCGAGGTCGCCGTCGGCGTCCTCACAGACGGCGATGCGGGAGCTCGCGGTGCTGCCGAAGACGACCGCGGTGTCCGGCGCCGCGCAGCGGGCGGTCGAATCGAGGTAGCCCCGGCCGTCGTAGGCGGGGGCCGACGACGCGCCGGGCGCGGCGATGAGGATCAGGGGCGCCGCCGCGAGCGCAGCGGACCCGGCGATCGTGATGCGGCGCGGGAGTGGGCTGGTGGAAGACATCATCTTCCACCAGACCACGTGCCGGCGGACTACGCGAATGTCAGGAACCGATGAGCGCGCATCGTTGGCCGTTCGAGACACGACCGTAATGAGTTCGGTCCCCGTGGCGATGAACGGGTTGATGACACTGAGACCTGGTCGGGGACCTGCTCTGAGATCGGCGCGGCGATCGGCGCTGCGACCCGCAGGGGTCCGCCGCGGTCTGACGTCCCGGTGCGCTGCGGTGGTGCTCGCCGCGGTCATGGCTTTCGGTTCGGTCGCCGGCGGCGCGGCGGTCGGCACCGCTCACGCCGCGCCACCCGTGGTGGCCAAGGACTTCAGCAGGCCGGCGATCGTCATCCTGGGCTACGGCCTCAAACCCGACGGCACCATGCGCCTGATCCTGCACACGCGGGTCCTCGCGGGTATGGCTGTGGGACACATGTTTCCGCAATCGCCGATCATCGTCACCGGCGGCAATCCCCGCAACGGCAACACCGAGGCCGGCCAGATGCGCAAGATGTTGCGGCTGTACGGGATTCCCGAGGAACGCATCATCGTCGAGGACCGAGCCAACAGCACTGTGCAGAACGCGGCTTTCTCGGTGCCGCTGGCACAGCAGGCCGACACGTCCGGAATCATCCTGGTGACCTCGTCGTCACACCAGGACCGCGCTGACGGCAACTTCGCCGATGCCGGTGGCAACATTCTGGCGACCGTCAGCTTTCCCGACAACAATCCGTCGGTGAACGTCGCCCAGTTCGTCCGGGACGTCATCAGTCCGTTCATCGCCGTCACCTGACGTGCGCGAGCGTTCGGTGGTGACGGCCCAGCAGAGCGCGCGCCGGCATCGATGGGGCCTCGGCGCGTTCGTCGTCGTCGAGACCGCGTACCTGGCGTCGTCGGTACTCCTCGCGCTCGCCCTGGCCGGCCCCGGGCCGGAATCCGTCTCCACGATCCTGCTGTCCGTGGGCATTCCGAGTGTGCTCGCGGCGGTGCTGGCGATCGTCGTGACGAGGCTGCGAGGCAACGGCCCACGCGTCGACCTCCGGATGCGATTCTCCTGGCACGCGGCAGGAATCGGCTTGCTCTTCGGCATCGCCGGCCTCGCGATCACGATTCCGGCGTCGTTGCTGTGGACCAGCGTGGTCGGGGACGAGGCCACCTCGGCAGCCGGTGAGGTCTTCGGAGGAGCGCGAGGCAGTTGGGCCTGGGCCGTCGCCGTTTTCGTGTTGATCGCCATCGTCGCACCGATCTGTGAAGAGATCGTCTATCGCGGCCTGCTCTGGGGCGCCGTCGATCAGCGGTGGGGGCGGTGGGTCGCGTTCGCGGTCACCACCGTCGTCTTCGCCGTCGCCCATTTCGAGTGGACTCGGATACCTCTGCTTCTGGTGGTGGCCGTTCCGATCGGACTGGCACGCCTGTACACCGACAACCTCACCGCCGGTGTGGTCGCCCACCAGGTGACCAACCTGTTGCCGGGCCTAGTGCTCATGTTCACCGTGGCCGGTGCTCTGCCGGCGGCCTGACCGCTGCGTCGAATGCCCCGGCGAGATACTCGTCCCGGCCACGATCACCACGCTCTCGGCGTCCTCGGCGCGAAGGCCACCACACAGCCACGCCGCACCGGGGGCGACGCCTGCGCGACAGACGCCTCGATGCCCGTCCAGAAAGAATCCCAGATCGCCTATGCGAAGCCATGATCCGATCAGGTCGGCTCCCACGGCGTGAGCGTAACGCCGGGTGCCGGTCCATCAGCTCAGTCCAGGTGCGCTGGACCGTTGCGTAGCAGTGCTTCTGGGTCAGGTCTGCGAATCGCCCGACGACGAGTCGGCGTCGCTGCTTGAAGCAGAGGTGTTTCCGGTGTCGGTGCCGGCGTCGTCCGTGTCGGTGTCGTCGATGTCGGCGTCGTCCGCGGCCGTGTCGTCGGTGTCCTCGGTGTCGTCCGTGGCCGCATCGTCGGTGTCGTCCGCGGCCGCGTCGTCGGTGCCGGTGTCGTCAGTGTCTGCGACGTCCGTGTCCTCAGCGGCCTCGTCCCCGTCGGAGGTCACCGGGGTGGAGTCGGACTCGCCGTCGACCGCTGATCCGGTGTCGACCGTGGCGTCCGGTGCCGAATGCCGGCCCACGCCGCTCACGCCGTCGACCTGCTGGTCGGCGACCAGCGAGAAGCGGGACGCGCGCGGACCGCCCAGCGCATGCTTGCCGGTCGTACCGGACAGCGCGTCCTGCAGGACTTCGTCGTGGTCGGCGGGATCCACCAGGCCCGGATAGTCGCGGTCGTAGGCGGAGTCGATGATCTCCTTGAGCGGGCCGTTCAGCCGGTCGGCGAGTTCGTCGAGCCCGAGCATGCGCAGCGGCTCGAGCAGCGGAAGGTTCTCGCGCCGCAGCAGGACGTAGGTGGTGTTCCCCTCGGTCCACACCAGCTTCTCCGAAGAGTCCAGGTCGATGTCCTGGTAGCCGAAGATGTGCACGTACTGGAAACCGGCGATGGCATTGGCCACCGCGAGGATGTTCAGGGGGTTGTCGGGGAAATCGGCGGCTCCGTCGTACTGGATCGCGATGTCGAGGACGTTGTACTCGCTGCCGGGAGTCGGCTGGTCGATCCCGAGACGGCTGCGGATTCCGCCGTACTTGCGGAGCGGGTTGGCGGCCAGGACGAAGGACAGCTCGTCCGGCGACGGCGCGTCGTCGTCGCCGGCGTTCTCCCTGATCCAGTGCGTCGAAATCGTGGCGCCCTGCGAAAAGCCCACCACAGTGGTCGGCGACGCAGTCGTGTTGATGGCCGCCCGCAGGGCCCGCAGACCGTCTGCCTCGCCGCCGACCGGCAGCCCGGACAGATAACGGACCGCGGAGCAGGTGTTGCCGGACGCCTCCGAGCAGTAGGCGCCCTGGAAGATCTCGGCCATGTCCCATTCGATGGTGCCCCCGAAGGTATAACCCGTCACCGTCAGGACATTTGCTGCCAGGGCGGGGGGCTGGGGGGTGGCCGCGCTCAAGGCAGCAACCGTTGCGGCGCCAGCCGCAGCGAGGATTCCGCGCACGTACGTCCTTCGGGTGGGGCGATCCAGGCGGGCTGGAAGGCGGGTGGTCCGGCGAGATGAGATTAATGGACGCCCGTCAATCTCACAATATTTAACGAGAACTCGACAACGGCGCGTCCATCGACGTCCTCGTCGGTGCGGCACAGCTGGTCAGCAGATAGCACCTCGCCCACCCGCGGGCGCACGGCAGCCGAAATGGAGCACGGGTGTTCAGTTAATCTTCGCGGCGTCCTACGACGCGCTATGGCACGCGCATGCAATCGTTTGCTGCCGAGCCGGTGGCAAGGAGGTGAACGGCAATCGACAGTGCCGTCAAATCCGTTGTTGCGGAATCGCTTTCACCGCCGCCGCGGGTCTAGTCCTGGGCGCCTGCGAGCAGGCCGGTGGAGGCGAACTTCAGCCCGCTGCGCAATTCCTCGAGACTGATCGGATCATCGGCTTCGATGTAGCGCATCGTGGTGGCGACGGCCATGTTGAAGAACAGCCACGCCAGCGCCCGCGGGCTCAGTTCGTGGCGGTAGTGATCGCGGTAATGGCCCATGTGCAGCGTGGCCATGGCGAGCAGGGTCGCGTTCAGCCCCGAGATGTTCTCGAACGTGCGGACGTGATCGGGACGTTCGGCGAGGTATCGGATCAGGCGCCGGTTGGCGATGGTGAAGTCGATCAGGATGTCGATGGACGATTCCATCGCCTTCTCGGGCTGATCGAGGGTGACCGACCGCAGCATGTCCTCGATCGCCGGCGCCTGTTGGGCCGCCAGCCGCTCGATTGCGGCGTTGATGATCTCTTCCTTGTTGGTGAAGTACTGATAGATGGAGCCCTTGCTCACACCGGCCTTGTCGGCGATCAGGTTCGTGGTGAGCTGTTCAGGGTCAGTTTTGAGCAGCAGTTCGGCGGCGGTGCCCACGATTTTTGCGACCATCTCGCGGGACCGTTCCTGCTGTGGCGCCTTTCGGCGCGCTGACGTGCGTCTATCGGCACTCACAAGCACTCCTGATGCGACTTGAATGCGACCTTTCGGTCATATTAGCGTTCGGCATTCCTACCACCGGAGGTTTGACACACCCATGACCGCCATCACGGACGTCGACGTCCTGCCCAGTGACGACGAGCCGGCTGCGCCCGAACTGGTCCCTCTGGACTCCCTCACCGCCGAGCACACCGGCCGGTGGACGTTCCTGATCGTCGACGGGGCCGCGTTCATGATGCAGGCCATGGAACCCGTGATCGCCGAGGTCACCGGCCGCTACTCCGCGGCCTTCCAGGGTGACCCGGGCGGCCGCGCCATCCGCTCCATCGACTCGGTGCTGCGGTGGACCTACGGCGGAACCGAGGCGGTGGCCGAGGGCAACCGGGTGCGCGCGATGCACCAGCCGATCACCATGAGGAGCGCCGCGTCGGGCAAGCAGATCAGCGCGCTGAATCCGCAGTCCTACCAGTGGGTCATCGCGACGGGGTACATCGTCACCGCCCAGGGTGGCAGGCTGCTCATCGGCCGGGATTTCACCGAGGCGGAGAAGGAGGAGCTGCTCCGAGACAACCGCCGGCTGGCGCGCCTGCTGCACGTCCCGATGCGCGGATATCCGGAGACCATCGCCGAGATGGACGACTACTTCGAGTCCTGGGTCGACAAGCTGGAGGGCACACCGCAGGCACTGCAGCTGATCGAAGAGATGAGGACCGGCAGGGTCGACCTGCCCGACTCACTGCCGAGGATCCTGCACCCCGTCGCCCGCGCGCTCGCGCGTCCGGGCATCCGGTTGAACTACCTGTCGGTGGTGGGTCTGCTCGATCCGCGTCTGAGGGTCAAGCTCGGCGTCACCTGGAGCCCGGAGGAACAGCGGCAGCTGATGCGCATCTACCGGATGATCCGCCTCGCCTACCGCGTCCTGCCCGACCGTCTGACCTACTTCCCGCTCGCTTACCACGCCCGCAAGCACCACAGGTGCCTGGAGAAGATGAAGGAACGTCAGAAGAAGTCGTACGCCTACAAAGTTCCCGGGGCCGTCCAGCCTTAGCGTCAGGAGATGATGCGCACGAGGTAGGGCGTCATGTCCTTGGTGCGCACGGGTGACACCGCGACACCGGTGTCCGTGGTCTCGACCATCTGGCCGTTGCCGATGAAGAGCGCCACGCTCTGCGTGCCCTCCGGTCCGTAGAACAGCAGGTCGCCGGGCAGGGCGAGCGCCGGGCTCACCTTCTGGCCGACCTTGTACATCTCACCGGAGGACCGCGGAAGCTTCACTCCCACACCGGCGTACGCGTAGACCATGAGGCCGGATGCATCGAAGCCGACCACCTCGACGCGCGGGGCGGGCGCGGGCGCGGGCAGCGTCGCCCCGGGGGTCACGGTCGGCAGGTTCAGGCCGGGTGTCAGGCCCGAGGACTGGGCGTCGATCGCCGCCTGGTCCGGGAGGCCGGGCTGCTCCGGGGCGGCGACGGTGCCCTTGCTGGGCCCGGATGCGCCGCCGCCGCCGTAGGCGAACGGGACGCCCCGCTGTGACAACGCCCGCGCGATCACGGCGTCGACCGCCTTCTGGTTGGTCGCCGACCGCGCGGGCTGAGCCGTCGCCAGACCCGGTGTCGCCAACAGGAGGGCGAGCCCGATCACCAAGACGAAGACGCGTCGCATTGCAGTTCCACCGCTTTCCCGCCGCCGGCGCCTGACGGCACCGGACATCTCAATTAACAACAGTCACTATGACCACTTCTACACCACGCACAGCGGCGTATTTACGTCGTCGCAGGACCGTGCACGAGACAGTTGCCGGACCGGAATCGAACGGTGACCTATATCGGCGCGTCGCCCTCTAGGGTGTGTCGCGCCTCACGCCTTGAGCGCGGCCAGCGCCGCGTCGTAATCGGGCTCCTGTCCGATCTCCGGGACGAGCTCGGTGTAGGTGACGTTGCCGTCGGCCCCGACCACCACGACCGCGCGGGCCAGCAGGCCGGCCATCGGACCGTCGGTGATGGTGATGCCGAAGTCCTCGCCGAAGCTGTCGCGGAACGCCGACGCGGTCGTCACGTTCTCGATGCCCTCGGCGCCGCAGAAACGCTTCTGCGCGAACGGCAGATCCTTGGAGACACACAGCACCGTCACGCCGTCTTCGGCCGCGCGCTCGTTGAACGCGCGCACGCTGGCCCCGCACACGGGCGTGTCCACCGACGGGAAGATGTTGAGCAGCAGGGGCTTGCCGCGGAACTGATCGTCGCCGACCGTGCCGAGATCCGTGCCGGTGAGCGAGAAGCCCGGTGCCGCAGATCCGACAGCGGGCAGCTCGCCAACGGTGTTGATCGGGTTTCCGCGCAAAGTTATCTGTGCCATGGGGCACAGTCTGCCAAGCGCCGGCCCTTTGGTCGCGCCGGGGTCACCCGCTCCCGTAGAGGCGTGCCACGTCCGGCGAATCGAGCCAGCCCGAGTACGTCGGACTCTTCGGCCAGCCCTGCGGTGAGTCCTGCCATTCCTCCTGCCGGCCCCAGGGCAGGACGTCGACGAGCGGGAAGGTGTGGCTGAGCTGTTCGGTGCCACGGCCATTGGTGTGCCAGGTGCGGTAGACCGTGTCGCCGTCGCGCAGGAAGACGTTCACCCCGAAGCCGGTTCCCGGGGCGGCGTCGACATCGGCGGCGAACGGACTGTCCGACGACGAGTACCACTCCATCCGGTTGCCCACCCTGTCGCGATAGGCCAAGGCTTCGTCGATGGGGCCCGCCGTGACGATCACGAACCGGGCGTCGTAGTTGGCAAGGAAGTCCAGTCTGGTGAATTGCGCTGTGTACCCGGTGCACCCACCGCACTGCCATTCGGCGCCGTCGTTCCACATGTGGTTGTAGACGATGAGTTGCGATCGCCCGTCGAAGATGTCGACGAGACGGATCGGCCCGCCGGGCCCGATGAGCGTGTAGTCCGGCATCTCGACCATCGGCAGGCGCCGACGCTGGGCGGCGATCGCGTCGAGTTCACGAGTCGCGGCCTTCTCGCGCACCCGCAACTCGTCGAGAGCCTGTCGCCACGCGCCGGCGTCGACCACAGGCGGCAGGGACTTCGGTTCGGTCATTACAGTCACCCTCCGGAAGCTCGGTTCGGTCGTGCTCGTCGATGTTGAGACCATCGCGCGCCCGGAAACTCATCGTCGAAAGGACACCGGCATGCCCAGCGACACCACCACCGCCCCGCGCATCGGCCCCAACGTCGCAGGTTCGTGGTCGTCGTCGCTGTGGAACGAGATCGCCCCGACCTTCGAGGCGATCATCGCTCATCCGTTCGTCACCGGCCTCACCGACGGGACGCTGCCCGCCGACGCCTTCGCCGGTTACGTGGCGCAGGATGTCCACTACCTGCGGACCTACGCCCGGGCGCTGGCCGTGGTGGCCGCGAAGGCGCCGACCCTGGCCGACACCGCGATGTTCGCCCGCCACGCCGCCGAGGTCTTCGACGTCGAACTGTCCCTGCACGGCGAGCTGCTGCCCGCACTCGGCCTGTCGACCGAGGCCGTCGACGCCGTGCCGGTGGCTCCGACGACGCTGGCCTACAACAGTTATCTGCTCGCCACCGCGTATGGCGGCAGCTTCGCCGACGGCCTGGCGGCCGTGCTGCCCTGCTATTGGATCTATGCCGAGGTGGGAGCCGAACTGCTGCAGCGGGGGTCCTCGGACGCGCGGTATCAGCGGTGGATCGACAGCTACGGCGGTGACGAGTTCGCCGCCACCGTCACCGAGGTGCTGGCGCTGGCCGACCGCATCGGACCGGAGCTGACTCCGGCTGACGACGCGACCGCCCGAGAGCATTTCGTGGTGACGTCGCGGTATGAGTGGATGTTCTTCGACGCCGCATACCGCCGGGAGGTGTGGCCCGTCTGATCGGACCGGCGCCGGCGCGGATCCCGGACTATGCTGGCGGCTTCCTTCTGAGCGAGGAGTGAGATGTCCGGCGGACACATCAGGTTGACGTCGCACAGCGGAGGCAGCGACGCACCGGCGCTGTGCTGGGGGGCGCCCACCGCGGCCGAGCGCGGGCCGGTCGTCGGGACCACCACCGAGCGGGGGCATCGCAACGTCGTCGGCACGCACAGCGGGGCCTACGGCGTGTACCGGGCGCTGGCCGTCGCGGCGGGCACGCTGTCGCGGGAACACCGCGCCGACCTGACCAACACCTCGCCGACCGACGTCATCGGTCCGCATCCGCAGTGGGGTGACCCGGAGGCCATCGTGAGCCTGGATCCCTGGGGAGCCATGGTCGCCGAGGTCTTCGACCGAGAGATCGCCGGCGGCATCGACATCCGCCCGACGATCGCCGTGACCAAGGCGCAGGTCATCCTCCCCGAGGTGCACGACGCGCTGGCCCGGGGCCGGCTCGTCCCCGACGGCCGGGTGCTGCTGCCCACCGGCGCGGCACTGGTCACCAAGGCCGCCGTCGAACCGGTCTGGCACCTGCCCGGCGTCGCCCGCCGGTTCGGTTGCAGCGAATCCGATTTGCGCCGTGTGCTTTTCGAAGAGACCGGCGGTATGTACCCCGAACTGGTCACGCGTTCGGACCTGGAGGTGTTCCTTCCCCCCATCGGAGGTCAGACGCTCTACATCTTCGGCGACCCGCGCGCGCTGGCGGATCCCTCGGTCGAGCTGACCGCCCGGGTGCACGACGAGTGCAACGGCTCGGACGTGTTCGGCTCCGACATCTGCACCTGCCGGCCGTACCTGACGCATGCGATCGAGGAGTGCATCCAGGGCGCCCAGCGCGGCGGCGTCGGCCTGGTCGCCTATTCCCGCAAGGAGGGCCGCGCGCTGGGCGAGGTGACCAAGTTCCTCGTCTACAACGCCCGCAAGCGTCAGACCGGCGGTGACACGGCTGACCAGTACTTCGCGCGCACCGAATGCGTGGCGGGCGTGCAGGACATGCGTTTTCAGGAGCTGATGCCCGATGTGCTCCACTGGCTGGGCATCCGCAGGATCCATCGGCTGGTGTCGATGAGCAACATGAAGTACGACGCCATCACCGGGTCGGGTATCGCAGTGGGCGAACGAGTTTCGATCCCCGACGAGCTGATACCGGCCGACGCGCAGGTGGAGATCGACGCCAAGACCGCCGCCGGGTACTACACGGCGGGCGAGGTCCCCGACACGGTCGAGCTGAAGAAGGCCAAGGGCAGGGGCCTGAACGCATGACGGTCGAGACAGGCGTCGGAGCGGGCACCGCGGCGCAGGCCGCCGCGCTGCTGCGCACGGCCGACGCGGTGCGGCATCGTTCAGGGCAGTTGCTGGAGCGGGCGCGCCGCGGCGACTCGCGGTGGTTCGGTGTCGACGACGGCGCCCTGGCCGTCGCGGCCGACGAGGTCGCGGCGCTCACGAAGGCGCGGTTCCCGGATCTGGACATCCCCTACCACAGCCGGTGGCGGCACTTCGGCGCCGGCGAAATCGACCGGCGCGCAGATCTCGACAGTCTGCTCGGTACCGCAGACGGCAGCGAACGCGCCCGCGCGATGGTCGACCTGACGGTCGTCAGCGTCCTGCTCGACGCCGGGGCCGGTCCGGACTGGGGGTACGACGAGATCCGCGACGGCCGGCAGATCCGGTACGCCCGTTCCGAGGGACTCGGCATCGCCAGCTTCCATGCGTTTCTCGCCGGCACGTTCTCGGCGGACCGCGAACGACCGCTGCAGGTCGATGCCGACGGGCTGCGCGGGCTGACCGAGGACACGCTGGCCACCGCGTTCCAGGTGTCGCAGGACAACCCGCTGGTCGGCCTCGCCGGACGGGTCACCTTGATGCGCCGCCTCGGCGAGGTGCTCGCGTCGCAGCCGGCCATGTTCGGCGAACGCGGGAGACCCGGTGGGCTGTTCGACGTCCTGGCCGGCTCCGGCACCGTCGCCGCGCACGACATCCTCACGCTGCTGCTCACCGCGCTGTCACCGATCTGGCCGTCGCGCACGATGATCGGCGACATCGCCCTCGGCGACTGCTGGCGACACGAGGCCGTTGCGGGGCCGGGCCTGACGGCGGGCTGGGTCCCGCTGCACAAGCTCTCCCAGTGGATGACGTATTCGCTGATCGAGCCGTTCGAGTGGGCCGGGGTCGACGTGGTCGGCGTGGACGCGCTGACCGGCCTGCCCGAGTACCGCAACGGCGGTTTCCTCCTGGATTCCGGAGTGCTGACCCTGCGCGACCCTCAGCTGGCGGCCCGGACGTGGAGCCCGTCGGACGAGATGGTGATCGAGTGGCGGGCGCTGACGGTCGCGCTGCTCGACGAACTGGCCCCGCTCGTCCGGGGCCGGCTCGGGGTGGACGAGCAGGCGATGCCGCTGGCCCGAATCCTGGAAGGCGGCACGTGGGCGGCGGGCCGGGCCACGGCGCAACGGCTGCGTGCCGGCCTGCCGCCGCTGTCGGTGACCAGCGACGGGACGGTGTTCTGATGACCGTACAGGGCGGCGGGGTCCATGTGGTCGACCATCCGCTGGTCGCGCACAAGATCACGCTGATGCGGCGGAAGGATGCGTCCACGAACAGCTTTCGGCGCCTGGTCCGTGAGGTGTCGGCCATGATGGCCTACGAGGTGCTGCGCGACGTCGCCGTCCAGGACATCGAGGTGCAGACGCCGATGGAGACGACCACCGGCTCGGTGATGGACGGTAAGAAGCTGGTGTTCGTGTCGATCCTGCGGGCCGGGACGGGGATCCTCGACGGGATGCTCGACGTGGTGCCCTCGGCCCGCGTCGGGCACATCGGTCTGTACCGCGACCCGAAAATCCGCGTGGCCGTGGAGTATTACTTCAAGATGCCGGGCGACCTGCGTGAGCGCGACGTCGTCGTGGTGGACCCGCTGCTGGCCACCGGCAGCTCGGCGGTGGCGGCCGTCGACCGGTTGCGCGAATGCCACCCGAAGTCGATCAAGTTCGTCTGCCTGCTCACCTGTCCCGAGGGCATCGCCGCGATGACGCGGGCCCACCCCGACGTGCCGATCTACACCGCGGCGATCGACCGGGAACTCGACGAGCGGGGCTACATCCTGCCCGGGCTCGGCGACGTCGGCGATCGCATCTTCGGCACGAAGTGACCACCGGGGACGCCGTCACCGCCGTAGGGTGAGTCATGGCCATCATCGAAGCTGAACTTCAGCCCCAGACGCCGTTCGAGCGCGATGTCGCCGAGACGCAGAGCTACTTCGACAGCCCGCGATTCGACGGGATCATCCGCCTCTACACGGCCCGGCAGGTCGCCGAACAACGCGGCACCATCCCCGCCGACTATCCGGTCGCGCGCGAGGCCGCGACCGCCTTCCATCCGCACCTGCGCGAGCTGTTCGCCAAGGGCAGGAGCATCACCACCTTCGGCCCCTACTCCCCCGGCCAGGCCGTGGTGATGAAGCGGATGGGCATCGAAGGCATCTACCTGGGCGGCTGGGCCACCTCGGCCAAGGGTTCCATCTCCGAGGATCCCGGACCCGACCTGGCCAGCTACCCACTCAGCCAGGTGCCGGAGGAGGCCGCGGGCATCGTGCGGGCCCTGCTCACCGCGGACCGCAACCAGCAGTACCTGCGCCTGCAGATGACCGACGACCAACGGGCCGCGCAACCGCCCGTGGACTACCGGCCGTTCATCATCGCCGATGCGGACACCGGCCACGGCGGAGATCCGCACGTACGCAACCTGATCCGGCGCTTCGTCGAGGCGGGTGTGCCCGGTTACCACATCGAGGACCAACGGCCCGGCACCAAGAAGTGCGGACACCAGGGTGGCAAGGTGCTGGTGCCGTCCGATGAGCAGATCAAGCGCCTCAACACCGCGCGGTTCCAGCTGGACATCATGCGCGTGCCCGGCATCATCGTCGCCCGCACCGATGCCGAGGCGGCCAGCCTGATCGACAGCCGGGCCGACGAACGCGACCAGCCGTTCCTGCTCGGTGCCACGAATCTGAAGATCCCGTCGTACAAGTCGTGCTTCCTGGCGATGGTGCGCCGCTTCTACGACAAGGGAGTGACCGAACTCAACGGGCATCTGCTCTACGCCCTCCCCGACGGGGAGTACGCCTCGGCAGAGGCGTGGCTGCAGCGGCAGGGGCTCATCGCGCTGATCGACGAGACGTCGACCGCCTGGCAGGACGGAACCGAAGCCTCGATCGACGCCGCCTTCGACAAGGTCGAATCGCGGTTCGTCGATGCCTGGCAGGACGACGCGGGCCTGAACACCTATGGCGAGGCCGTCGCCGAGCTCCTGGAGTTCCGTGAGCGCGAGGGGGAACCGCCGTCGATGAGCGCGGCCGAATGGCGGGCGTTCGCCGAGCGGGCGCCGCTCTACAACGCCCGCGAGAAAGCCAAGGAACTCGGTGCCGACGTGGCCTGGGACTGCGAGAGGGTCAAGACCCCCGAGGGTTACTACCAGGTCCGCGGCGGAATCCCGTACGCGATCGCGAAGTCGCTGGCCGCCGCGCCGTTCGCCGACATCCTGTGGATGGAGACCAAGACGGCCGATCTGGCCGACGCCAAGCAGTTCGCCGACGCGATCCACGACGTCTACCCGGACAAGATGCTCGCCTACAACCTCTCGCCGTCGTTCAACTGGGACACCACGGGGATGTCCGACGAGGAGATGCGGGCGTTCCCGGAGGAGATCGGCAAGATGGGGTTCGTCTTCAACTTCATCACCTACGGCGGGCACCAGGTCGACGGTGTGGCCTCCGAGGAGTTCGCCACCTCGCTGCGGCAGGAGGGCATGCTCGCGCTGGCGCGGCTGCAGCGCAAGATGCGCCTCGTCGAATCCCCGTACCGCACACCGCAGACCCTGGTCGGCGGGCCGCGCAGCGATGCCGCGCTGGCGGCGTCGTCGGGACGGACGGCGACGACGAAGTCGATGGGCAAGGGTTCCACCCAGCACCAGCACCTCGTCCAGACCGAGGTGCCGAAGAAGCTGCTGGAGGAATGGCTGGCGCTGTGGAGCGAGCACTATGAGCTGCCCGAGCGGTTGCGGGTGCAACTGCGTCCCCGCCGCGCCGGTTCGGACGTCCTCGACCTCCAGATACTCGGCGCCGGCGCCGAAGAGGGTGCGGCGCCGCTGGCCAACGTCGTGGTCGACCCCATCAAGGACCGGCACGGCCGCAGCATCCTGACCGTCCGCGACCAGAACACCTTTGCCGAGCACCTGCGGCAGAAGCGCCTGATGGACGTCATCCACCTGTGGCTGATCCACCGGTTCAAGGCCGAGATCGTCTACTACGTGACGCCCACCGAGGACAACATCTACCAAACCGACAAGATGAAGTCCCACGGCATCTTCAGCGACGTCTACCAGGAGGTCGGGGAGATCATCGTCGCCGACGTGAACCAGCCGCGCATCGACGAACTCCTCGCTCCCGACCGGGAGGCGTTGACCCGGTTGATCAGCAAGCAGGATTGAGCCCGCGCGGCCGCGACATCACGGTCGCGGCCGAACGCACCACCGATTGCGTTGTACTGCAATCGATCCCACGATGCGCCTGACGGGTTCACGAGCCCAGTCAACGCCACCGTGGATTCGTGGTGCAACCGATTTTCGGGCGGCTCAGAGCAGGGCGGCCGCGCGATGCAGCCACGCGCGCCACCGGGCGACGGCCTGCGGGTCCGACACCGCGAACTGTGCGAGCTTCACCGGGTCAGGTGCGGCGGGCATCGGCGCGGCGGGCAGGTAGCCCTGCGCCGGCACCAGCGTGCGCGCCGCCGACACCACATCGCCCTCGGGCAACCACTCCGGCGCCGGCCCGCACGCGAACGGCAGGTCCGGGAGCGCTGCGGCGAGTGCGACGTCGGCGGCAAGCCCGATGCTCGTCGTCCCGGTGAAGTGCACCACCGCGGGCATACCGAGCCTCTCGAACCGGCGCAGCGCGCGACGCACGCCCCCAAGGGCCCCGCACCGCAGAACCGCGACATCGGCGCAGTGCGGATCGGATTCCAGCAGCTCGACATCCACCCCCACCGGCACGTCGACGCGTCGCCGGACCGCGGCCACGTCCCCGGCGTCGGCACACACCAACTCGACCAGATCGACCGCGGTACCCAGGCCGTCGATCCGCGTCACCGCCGCGTCCACGTCCACGACCGAGACGACGGCGCGGGCGGCCGGGTCGGCGACCGCCACCCTGCCCCGCACCGCATCGGGCCAACCGACGGTGCTCGGCTCCATCGCCGCGGTCAGCCATCGCGCCGCCAGCGCGTCGTCGGCGTCGGCGGGCGGGCTGAACTCCCCCCACCCCTGCGGGCCGTCGAGCAGGACGCCCTCCCGGACGCCATGGCGGGTCGGGACGGCGAAGACGGGGGCACTGTCGAAATCGATGAGCGTTCTCACTGACCGATAAAGCTAGCCCGTCGCTAGGGTTCAACCGTGGCCGACGCCCCATTTCTGTTGTTGTCGATCCGCGGCGAGGACGAAGCCGCCGACGACGAGTACCGCGCGATGATGCGCTTCGCCGGTCTCGACGAGACGAGCATGCCGCGGATCCGGCTCACCCACCGCGAACTCGGACGCCTCGACCTCGCGGACTGGTCCGGCATCGTTCTGGGCGGCGGCCCGTACAACGTCAGCGACGACCCGGCCTCGAAATCGCCCACCCAGATCAGGGTCGAGGCCGAGCTGGCCGACCTGCTCGCCGACATCCTCGCCCGCGATTTCCCGTTCCTGGGCTGTTGCTACGGCATCGGCACCCTGGGGACCGCCGTCGGCGCGGTGATCGACCGCTCCCACAGCGAGCCGGTCGCCGGACTCACCGTCGAACTGACCGAGGAAGGGCGCAGTGATCCGCTCTTCGCCGGGCTGCCGGACACCTTCGACGCATTCGGCGGCCACAAGGAGTCGGCGGCGTCGCTGCCCTCGGGTGCTGCCCGGCTGGCCACCTCGGCGCACTGCCCGGTGCAGGCGTTCCGCGTGGGAGCCAATGTCTATGCGACGCAGTTCCATCCCGAGCTCGACCTCGACGGCATCTGCACCAGGATCGATGTGTACAAGGGCCACGGGTACTTCGCGCCGGAGACCGCCGAGCAGCTCAAGGATGCCGCACGCCGATACCGGGTGAGCCACCCGATGAAGATTCTGCGGACCTTCGTGCGCCGCTACTCGCGCCCGCTCTGACGCCTCAGCCCGCGCGCGCGGCCCGCCCGGCCACGACCTCGGCCTTCAGCGGAGCCAGACGGGCGCCGACCCGGTCCAGGACTGACCCGCGGACCCCGAGGTCGCTGAGCGTCTCCACGAGATGGTCGACGGCCCGGTCGAAATGACGCGGGGCGATGTCGAGATGGGAGTGGGCTTCTCGCATGTCCTGGACGAGTGCGGGTTCGTGTCCCCCGAGGGCGGCCGCCAGGAATGAGCGTTGACGCGCCTTCAGACGTTTCATGTCGACGCCGTCGAAGTAGTGACTGAGCCCGGGATCGGCGATCACTCTGCGGTAGAGGTCGTCCACCGCCGCGGTGACGGCCGCGGAGCCGCCGATCTGGTCGTAGATGCCCACGCTCGACAGAGTGGCCGTCCTCGGTAACACCCGGCATCGCGCCGTTTTGAGAACGCGTAAACGTGTCCTCACCGCAGGGTTGTACGGGCGGTGAGGACCAGCCGCGCCGAATCAGGCGATGCCGATTCAGGCGATGCCGAATCAGGGAATGTCGAACTGGGCACGTGCGATCTGGTCGACGAAGGGCGCCAACCGTGCCCGCAGTTCGTTGTGTGCGGCATCCTCGTCGTATCCGCGGTAGGCGGCGACGTCCTCGAAGTCGGCGACGATGACGAAATCCCAGTTCCCGTCGCGCAGTCCCGCATCCGTGCCCACGGTGTAGCGGACCGTACCCGGGCAATCGAGATTCCGCAGGCCCTCCTGGATCGCCGCCACCTCGGCGGCGTCGTAGCCCGTCGTCAGCTTGGCCAGAACCACGTTGCGGATCACCGGAAAACCATAACAGGGCTGGTGAACGCACTGGGGCGTCAGAACGGGTGCAGACGGGCGCTGATCAACGGGGCGATCTTCTCCGCCATGTAGGTGTGCCCGGCGTCGGTGGGATGGACGCCGTCCTTGCCGATCAGGTCGGGCCGACCCGCGAACCAGCGCGCGGCGAGAGGGTCGACGAACGTCGCCCCCGCCAGGTCGGCCTGGTAGCTCAGCACGTCGCGGATCCGCAGGATCTCCGGTGGCGGATCGGCGTCCGTCCAAGGCGGGCCGATGACGAGCAAGTCGGCCGAGCGTGCGATCTGGCGTGCCAGTCGCAGGGTGCCGTACATCGCGATCGACAACCGGGTCGGATCGACCTTCATGTCGTTGCGCGACCCGAAGAAGACCACAAGCACGTCGTCGGGTTTCACCGCGCGCACGGTCAGGTCCTCGAAGACTCCGCCGCGGTTGCCGCGGGTGCAGTAGCCGGCCCCACCCTCGGCCGCCACCGTCGGGGTCACGGCGATGCCGCCTTGGGCCAGTGCCCTCCAGACCTGGGGTGTCCAGCCCTGCGGGCCGTTACCGCCCTGATCGCTGCCGGTGGTGTACGAATCGCCGATCACGGCGATGCGGTTGCGCTCGAAATCGGCGAATCGCACGTCATGGTGCGCAACCTGGGGAACGGGCGCCGACGCGGAGCCCAGAAGCACCACGAGGGAAAGCACCACTGTCAGAACGCGACTCACTGGACCAGCCTAGGGTCGGCCGACTTCATTGCCCCGTCGACTCGCCGCTCGCGACGGTCAGCCGGCCCTCGCGGCGACCGACTGCAGCCTGCTCGCGGGCGCTTCCAGAGGCTGGGGCACCCGGGTGGGCGCCGGCTCGACCATGCGCCTCATCCACCGCCGGGCCGGCTCCTCCACCCCGTGGTAGAGCGCGGCCGCTGCGCCGCCGGCCAGCACGATCAATCCCAGGACGACGAGCTTGGCCCACCAGCTCGGGGTGAGCAGGATGTCGAACTGCAGCACCGCCCAGTTCCACGCCGTGTGCACGATCTCGTGGACCATGTAGAGGCCGAACGAGATGTGGCCGAGGTAGACCATGACCCGCGTCGACAGCAATGCGGGCAGGGTGCCCGCCCCGACCGACACCGTGACGACGAACGGCACGAAGAGGACGTCGACGAGACCGCCGGCGTCGAGCATGTCCCCGGGTGGGTAGGCGTCGAGGAGGTACAGCCCACCCACGATGACGGCGCAGATCGCCAGCGAGGTGAGGCCCGCGGTCTTCCTGGCCCGCTCGGAGAGCACCAGTTTGCGCACTGCCGCGCAGGCCAGGGCGCCCGCGGTGAACTGCATGATGATGCGCGGTAGCCAGCTCCACGGCGTGTAGAACACCCCGTGAGCCAGCAGCAGCAGCGTCGGAGCCAGCGCGGCCGCGACGGCCAGCCAGATCAGACCGCGCGCCCGGGTGGCCGACGCGATCCGGAAGATGATCAGCACCAGCCCGCCGAACAGCAGGTAGGCCAGCCATTCCGCGCTGATCGACCACGCCGGGCCGTTCCAGCTCGACCCGTCGAAATAGGGCTGGAACCACAGCTGGACGAGCAACACCTGCTTGAGCCAGCTCAACGCGTTCAGCGACTCGATGACCGGAGGTGGCAGGGGGAAGCCGCCCACATACAGCGTGAAGACGGCGAATGCGGCCGCCAGGTGCATCGTCACCAGGTACACCGGCCACACCCGGGCCAGCCGCAGCCACAGGAAGCGCAGGGTGTCCCGGGTCTTCCACGATTCGCCCATGCGGTCGAGATAGTTCCACGTCAGGACGAACCCGCTGAGAATGAAGAACAGGTCGACACCCTGGGCGCCGGCGTTCAGGATCGGGGCGAACGCACTGCTGAAACCCGGGGCGGCTTCGGCCAGCAGCGGCCGGAAGTGGAACAGGACGACCCAGAGAGCGGCGACGATGCGCAAGCCGGACAAGGCTTTGATCTCTCCGCTGCGCACACAACTCATTTCGTCAAAATTGTTCGATCGTCTTTTTCGGGCGGCAGTCATCGGGTTGGCTCGTCAGCGACGCTCGGCAGACCGGCCTCCGTGGAGGCATCGGCTACGGCAGGACCACCTCCCCGTCGTGGCCGGCGACCGGTCGGAGATTACCAGCGCCGGTTCGGCAACGGCGGCACGCAACGCCGCGGATGTGTTGTCCACACGGTAAGGGGCCCAGGTATTCTCCTGAGAATTGTCAATCGAACATATAGGCCCGCGCACTGCGCGCGCGCCGGCAAGGGTGCCGGGAATCATGCTTGCCCCCAGTAACAGCGCGGCGCTGTCGCTGCTCCTGGTCGAAGACGATCGGGCAGACGCCATCCTGGTCGAGGAACTGATCGCCGATGCCGGCGTCCCGATGGACGTGGTGTGGGCCGAATCGATGGCCAAGGCCGAACAGGAGATCGCCCTCGCCCGGCCCGACTGCATCCTGCTCGATCTCCATCTGCACGACACCGACGGGATCAACGGCCTCAACCGCATCGCCACACAGGACAACACCATCCCGGTCGTCGTCCTGACCGGGTTGAACGACGAGCACGTCGGGGTGTCCGCGGTATCGGCCGGAGCGCAGGACTACCTGATCAAGGACCGGGTAGACCCCGAGGTGCTGAGGCGCGCCGTGCTGTACGCCATCGAACGCAAGCGTGCCGAGCTCACCTCCGTCGACCTGCAGGCCAGCCAGCTGCGGGCCCGCGAGAACGCCCGGCTGGAACGGGGTCTGCTCCCCTCGCCGCTCCTGCTCGACAACCCGGGCGTCGAGATCGTCAGCCAGTACCGGCCCAGTCGCGAGAACGCGCTGCTCGGCGGCGACTTCTACGACTTCGTCCAGACCCCCGACCGCACCGTGCACGTGATGATCGGCGACGTGTCGGGCCACGGACCCGACGAAGCGGCCCTCGGGGTGGCGCTGCGCATCGCCTGGCGGGCGCTGACCTTCGCGGGTCTGCACGGCTCTGACCGGATGAACCAGCTCGAACGCATCCTGCGCGCCGAGCGTGCGGGCCGGGGGATCTTCGCCACGGTGCTCAGCCTGAGGATCCCGCCGGAGGGGTCCGTGATCACCGCTGTGCGTGCCGGGCACCCGGGGATGCTGCTGCACGGCGGCGGCACGGTCGAATGGGTGGAGCCCGCCGGCGGCCCGGCGCTCGGGCTGCACGGCCGCGATTGGACACCGCAGCAGGTCGAGCTGCCCGAAGGCAAAGGTCTGGTCTTGCTCACCGACGGACTGTTCGAAGGTCACATCGGCCGCGGCAACGAGCGTCTGGGCGAGGCCGGGCTGCTCGAGCTCGCCCGCACCCTCGCGCACCTGCCGGGCCGGGCGTTCGTGGACGCGTTGATCGACGCCGTGGAGGAGCGCGCGGCGTCCGACGGCGGCATCAGCGACGACATCGCGGTGGTGCGGGTCGAACGGGTGACGCACTCGTGAGCGAGGATCACCAGCGGCGCCGCCGGGTCGCCGCGGGCCTGACCGTGCAGGGCTGGCAGTACGTGGTGCTGTCGGTGATGGGGCTGGTCGTGCTGATCGGCGGTATCACCGTCGCCGTGCTGCTGAACCGCACCGACCAGGTCACCGCGCAGCTCATCGACCACCTCGGGCCGGCGCGCGTTGCGGCCTATCAACTTCAGGCTGCCCTGCGGGACCAGGAGACGGCCGTGCGTGGGTACGCGATCGCCGCGGACCGTCAGTTCCTCCAGCCCTACGACGACGGCAGGGTCACCGAGCAGCAGGTGTCGGCCGATCTGCGGGTGCACGAGCAGGACCGCCCGGACCTGCTGGACGATCTCGATGCGTTGGAGCAGGCCTCCGGATCCTGGCGCACGAACTACGCCGAGCCGGTCATCGCGTCGGTGACGCCGGGGCGCCCCGCGGTCGTGCCCCCCGAGCTGACGGCCATCGGCAAGACCGAGTTCGACCGGCTGCGCTCGCTGTTCCAGACCCAGAACGCCCACCTCGTCGAAGCGCGCAACGAAGCCGTGGCGGAGCTCGACTCGATCCGCACCGTGCGCAACGCCGTGCTGACCGCGATGCTGCTCGCGTTCGCGCTGACGATCGTCGGGCTGGCCGTGCTGACCCGCCGCGCCCTCGTGCGTCCCCTGTCGGCCCTGGCCGCAGCGTGCCGGCGGATCGCCGGCGGGAGCTTCTCCGAACGCATCGAGCCCCAGGGCCCGAAGGACATCCGCGGTATCGCCGCCGACGTGGAGTACATGCGGCTGCGCATCGTCGAAGAGCTGGACGCCTCGAGGGCGGCGGCCGAAGCGCTCGACATCCACGCCGAGGAGCTGCGCCGTTCCAACGCCGAACTCGAGCAGTTCGCCTACGTCGCCTCTCATGACCTGCAGGAACCCCTGCGCAAGGTCGCGTCGTTCTGTCAGCTCCTGGAGAAGAGATACGGCGACAAGCTCGACGACCGCGGGATCGAGTACATCGGTTTCGCGGTCGACGGCGCCAAGCGGATGCAGGTGCTGATCAACGACCTGTTGACGTTCTCCCGGGTCGGCAGGCTCAACGCCACCGAGGACCACGTCGACCTCGGCGCCGCGGTGGACGCCGCGCTGTCGAACCTGGCCACCGCCGTCGGCGAGTCGGGTGCGGTCATCGACCTGCCGGCCGACGGCCTGCCGACCATCAAGGGCGACCCGACGCTGCTGACGATGCTGTGGCAGAACCTGATCGGCAACGCGGTCAAGTTCCGTCGCGAGGGCGTGCCGCCGCACATCACGGTCGACTGTGTTCCCAGCGAGGATCCCGACGAGCAGAGTTGGTCGTTCACCGTGACCGACAACGGCATCGGCATCGCCCCCGAGTTCAGCGACAAGGTATTCGTGATCTTCCAGCGGTTGCACGGGCGCGACGCCTACAGCGGAACGGGTATCGGGCTCGCGCTGTGCAAGAAGATCGTCGAACACCACGGCGGCACCATCTGGATCGACACGGCCTACACCGAAGGCACCCGGTTCCGGTTCACCCTTCCGGTCGCGGTGAATGACACGACCGACACCGTCCTGGAAGGATCGGCTTCATGACACCGGCTGAACGCGCCATCGACGTCCTGCTCATCGAGGATGACCCCGGTGATGAGCTCATCACCCGCGAAGCGTTCGAGCACAACAAGATCAAGAACACCCTGCATGTGGCCCACGATGGCGAGGAAGGCCTCGACTTCCTGTACAAGCGGGGTCCCTACGAGGGTGCACCGCGACCGGACCTCATCCTGCTCGACCTGAACCTGCCGAAGTACGACGGCCGCCAGCTGCTGGAGCAGATCAAGTCCGATCCCGACCTCAGTGCCATCCCGGTCGTCGTGCTCACCACGTCCTCGGCGGAAGAGGACATCCTGCGAAGCTACAAGCTGCACGCCAACGCCTATGTCACCAAGCCCGTCGATCTCGATCAGTTCATGAACGCGGTGCGCCAGATCGACGAGTTCTTCGTCCAGGTGGTCCGTCTCCCCCAGTTCTGACGTGGACCTCCCCCGCCCGGATCCGGGTGTTGCGCACCTGGCCGACGTCGCCCCGTCGGTGCTGGCCGCGATGGGGACAGCGGGATTCACGCCGCGGATCCCCCTCCCGTACGACGTGGCGGGAGCGTGCGTGCTGCTCGTCGACGGGCTGGGCGCCGACCTCCTCGACACCTATGCCGCCGATGCCCCCGTGCTGGCCTCCCTGCGGGGGATCTCCCTGCAGGTCGGTTTCCCGGCGACCACGGCTGCCGGCCTGGCGGCCATCGGCACGGGGTGCCGATCGGGTGAACACGGCATGGTCGGGATGACGTTCCGCCTGCCGGACGTCGGGGTGGTGAACGCGCTGAGGTGGTCTCCCCATCCGGGTGCGGTGGACCTGCGCGAACGGGCCAAACCGGAGGAGGTCCAGCCCCGGGCGACGGTGTTCGAGACGGCGGCGGCCGCCGGGGTCGCCGTGAGCGTCATCTCCGGCGCCCACTTCGCGGGGTCCGGGTTGACGCGGGCGGTGCTGCGCGGCGGCACCTATGTGGGCGTCCACACGATGGGAGACCTGGCCTCGACGGTCCGCTCCGTGCTGGCCGACCGTGGCTTCTGCTATGGCTATCACGGAGATCTCGACCTCGTGGGCCACCTGCACGGCCCGGGGTCGCAGGCCTGGCGGCTGCAGCTACGGCAGGTCGACAAGCTGGTGGAATCGATCGTCGAGGGGCTGCCGAGCGGAGGTCTGCTCGCCGTCGTCGCCGACCACGGAATGGTGGCCCTCGACGAGAACGTCGTGGATCTCGACGTCACCGAGGCGCTGCACGACGGCACCGAGGCCATCGGAGGCGAGGTGCGAGCCCGCCACATCTACACCCGGGACGGCGCGCTGGAGGATGTGCTGGCGACCTGGCAGACCGTCCTGGGCGAGCGGGCCTGGGTGGTCACCCGCGACGAGGCGATCGACGCCGGCTGGTTCGGCGAACGCGTCAGCGACGCCGTCCGCCCGAGGATCGGTGACGTCATCGCGGCCGCGAGGGGACGCGCCGGCATGCTCCGACGCGGCACCGAGCCCGTCGAGTCTTCGCTGGTAGGCCAGCATGGCTCGCTCACCTCGGCCGAGCAGCGGATCCCTCTGCTGATCGCCCACCGCGCGCCCGCGGCGGCCTGACATACGGCCGCGTGTCGGCAAACTCCTGGCAGATACTGGCGGAACGTCGCCAATTCAGGTGTGTTGTGGTCCGAATGCTTTGCGGCTCAGGCGGTTCGGATCGTAGTGACGGGAATCGGGTGCGACGGTCGAATCAGTCTCATGGACGGCTCTTTTCGTGACGTCACCGCGGCTGACATGCGAATTGTGCCCGCAGTCACAGATTTTGACCGTATTAGAGACCCTCTGTTAACGTCCGGCCGCATGTTTGCTCTCGCAACTCTCTTGACGCTTGTCAACCAGGTTTCGGGAACTCCGTACGTGTCCGGCGGGGACTCCCCGTCGGGAACGGATTGTTCTGGCCTGGTGTCGTGGGTGACCAACGCCGCCACCGGAAGGCCGGTCTACGGCGACAGGTTCCACACCGGGAACATCGAGAGCGCACTGCTGGCGCGCGGATTCCAGTACGGCACCCAACCGGGTGCTCTCGTGGTTGGCTGGAACGGTGGGCACACCGCGGTGACCCTGCCGGACGGCACCCCGGTGTCCTCGGGCGAAGGGGGCGGTGTCAAGGTCGGCGGCGGCGGCGCCTATCAGGACCAGTTCACCAACCACATGTTCCTGCCCATGCCCGCCAACGCCGCGCCTGCGCTCGACCCGCTGCTGGCCCCGCCGATCAACCAGCTGCCTCCCCTGGGGGCGCCGCTTCCCCCGCCTCCGCCGCCGGGGGCACCGCTTCCGCCGCCCCCGCCGCCGGGTGCTCCGGTCGTCCAGATGGGCCAGGACGCCGTCCTGCCCCCGGGCGGTCCGCTGCCCCCGCCCCCGATCGGCGCGCCGATCCCACCCCCGCCCCCCGGGATGCCGGTCCCGCCGCCCCCGCCGGGCGCGCCGCTGCCGCCTCCGCCGCCGGGAGCGCCGGCCTGACTCCGACCTCCGGGCGATAGCGTTGCGCCGTGATCGTGCTGCTCCCCCCGTCGGAGACCAAGCGCCCCGGCGGTGACGGCCCGCCGCTGGCGCTGGACATCCTGAGCTCCCCGGCCCTGACCGCGACCCGCGCAGAACTCGTCGACGACCTCGTCCGGCTCGCCGCCGATCGTCCTGCCAGCCGCAAGGCCCTCGGCATCTCCGCCTCGCAGGACGGGGAGATCGACCGCAACGCGGCGCTGCGCGCGGCGCCGACGCTCCCCGCGATCCACCGCTACACGGGCGTGCTCTACGACGCGCTCGACGTCGGGTCGCTGAAGGGTGCGGCCGTTGCCCGGGCCGCGGCCCGCCTGGCCGTCGTGTCGGCGCTGTTCGGTCTGGTCCGCGCCGACGACCAGATCCCCGCCTACCGGCTGTCCGCCGGATCGAAGCTTCCGGGCCGACCGACGCTGGCCGCCCGCTGGAAGCCGAGCCTGGAGCCCGTCCTGGCCGAACTGGCGGGCCGTGAACTGGTCGTGGATCTGCGGTCGGGGTCCTACGCCGCCCTCGGCAAGGTGCCCGGAGCCGTCACCGTCGACGTGACGGCCGAGCATCCCGACGGGCGACGCAGCACCGTCAGCCACTTCAACAAAGCCCACAAGGGTCGCCTCGCGCGTGCCCTGGCCTCCACCCGCGCCGAACCGGGTGATGCGGCCGCGGTGGCCACGGTGGCGCGGCGGGCCGACATGCGCGTCGAACGACGCGGCGATCACCTGACCGTCGTGGTGCCCGCCTGAACTAGATGGGGACCACGAAGTTCGTGGTGTAGAACTCCTCGGGAAGCTGAGAGAACTGGCCGGGCCGGGTCAGCGACACCCAGGCCCCCGTCGCGCCGGGCGCTTTCGGGGCACGCACCGTCGCCGACCCCGCCCCGGCGGCATCGGTGAACAGCGTCGTGCCCGCCACCCCCGGGTCCCCGGGGTTGCACGGCTGCGCCGACGGTCGATCCACCTGGATCAGCTTGAGGTCGTAGCGGGTGTTGGCCGCCCCGGTGGCGAACAGGATGTCGGCCACCACCTCGCCGCCCTCGACCCGCAGACTTCCGGACGGGCGGCCGTAGAACGCCGGTCCGAAGTACTGGAACTCGGTGAAATCGCAGCGCCGCAACGTCTGCTGGAACGGAAGGGGCGTGGGCCCCGCGCCCGGGGCGGCCGCCGCCGGCCCCACACCCGCAGTCGCGGCCAGGGCCCCCGAGACGGCGACGAAGGCTGCGGCGGCCAGAGCGGTTGTGCGCATGTCGTGGTTCCCCTGTCCTGTGTGGTGCGGCCAGCACCGGATGCCGACGCTCAAGCACAGGTTAGATGCCCGATCAGGCTGCGCGTAACCCTTCGGCCCCGTGCCGTTGACGCCGTGGTTCCGACACGGGAGACTTCGCCCCGATGTCGACACTGTGGGTGTATGTGCGAATCCAGTTGATGATGTTCGTGTTCGGCATCGTCGGCCCGATCTTCCTGATCGGCTACTTCGCCTCGGCGCCGGATCCTGCGCTGCGGTGGATGTATTGGTGGGGCCTGTTCATCACCGCCGCCGACATCCTCATCGCGCTGCAGATGACCGAATGGGTGGTGGCCAAGGACCAGGAGGTCGCCGAGAAGGCCCTGCAGAAAGCGGCCGAGAAGCGCCGGGCTCAGGAGGCCTGACCCGTGTCGTATCCGGGCTTCGCACAGCCTCCCGCACCACGCGGGCGTTCCGGCGTGGACATCGCGATCTCCGTCGCCGCGCTCGTGTTGACGGTGCTCCTCGGGGCCGCGGCGTCGTTCCTGGGGCTGTTCTCGCTGGCATTCCTCGATCACTGCCCGCCTGCCAGCTGCAGCGTCTACGGCGCGGTCGAGGCGGTGTTCACCTCGTTGTTCGCCGCAGCCGGCATCGGCGTGATCGGGCTGATCGTGACGGTGGTCCAGTTGATCCGGCGCAAGACCGCCTGGCCCTTCGCCGTCGGCACCTTCGCGCTCTGCGCCGCGGCGATCCTGGTGGGTGTCGTGGCGTATTCGGCCGCCGTCGGCTGACGGCCTCGGCGTGCGCCCGGGTTGCCTGTGCCCGCACCCGGGCAGCATGATCCGCGTCATGGACACCTCTGCGGCCCTGGAACTGGCAGACATCGATGCGCTCGGACAGGGCGCCCTGCTCGCCGCCGGTGACCTGAGCGCGGTCGAACTGCTGGAGGCGGCCATTCTGCGGCTCGAGGCGGGTCGCGCGCTGAACGCCGTCATCACCGACCTGTTCGACAGGGGTCGGGAGCAGGCCGCCGCGCTGGACGAATCGGGCCGGTTGCGCTCCGGGCAGGCGGGACCACTGGCGGGAGTTCCCTTTCTGCTCAAGGACCTCGGCGCCTCGCTCGGCGGAGCGCCCGAGGCGATGGGCTCGCGGGCGCTGCGCGGCCACGTCGCCACCGAGAACGCCTGGATCGTCGACCGCTACCTGGAGGCGGGACTGGTGGTCTTCGGCAAGACCAACACCCCCGAGTGGGGAAACCACTGCACGACCGAGCCGTCGTTGTTCGGGCCGACCGTCAACCCGTGGTCGCCGACGGTCACCCCGGGCGGGTCCAGCGGTGGTTCGGCGGCCGCGGTGGCCGCCGGGATCGTGCCCGCGGCGTCCGGCGGGGACGGCACCGGATCCATCCGCGTGCCCGCGGCGTGCTGCGGCCTCGTGGGCCTCAAGCCGCGACGGGGCCGCACCTCGTTCGGCCCCGCCGCCGGCCACGGACTGGAAGGTCTGGTCAACGAGCACGCGCTGACCCGGACCGTGCGCGACAGCGCTGCGCTGCTCGACGCCGTCACCGGCGTCGGCGTGGGCGACCCCTACTCGGCTCCGATGCCCTCCGGGCCGTTTCTGAATGCACTTGCCGAAGTGCCTGCGGCGCAACGGATCACGCTTGCCACCGGGTCGCCGTTCCCGGGCCCGGCCACCGATGCCGCGGTGGTGGCCGCGGTCGAACGGGTCGGTGCCGTGCTCGGCGACCTCGGCCACCGTGTCGAGCCGGGCACTCCCACCGTCGACGCGGATGCGGTGGCCGAGGCCATCGCCGTGCTCCATACGGTCAGCAACGCCCAGCTCTACGAGCTCGCCTGCGAGGTCCTGGGCAGGGAGCCGCGCGAGGACGAGTTCGAGCCGAGCACCTGGGAGATGATGCGCGAAGGGTTCACGACGACGGGCACGGAGTATGCGGGCGCGATCGCGACCGTGCACGCACAGACGCGCCGGTTCGCCGCGCAGATGGCCGGGGCCGACGTGCTGCTGGTGCCCACGCTGCTGACGGGGCCGCCGCCCTACGGCCTGCTGGACCAGCCGCGCGGAAGCACCCGGGCGTTCTTCGACGTCGAGTTCGCGACCACCGGCTGGACGTCGCTGGCCAATGTCACCGGCTGGGCCGCGATGTCGCTGCCGCTCGGGGTCAGCGACGCCGGACTGCCCCTCGGGGTGCAGCTGATGGCTCCCGACGAGGCGATCCTGCTGACGCTGGCTGCGCAACTCGAAACGGCGCTACCGTGGGCCGACCGTCGCCCTCCGGGATGGGTCGGCGGCCCGTGACCGACACGGGCTGCGCACGGTCTCCGACATCCGTGAGCTGACGCCGGCCCGCTCGCACCATCGTCACGCTGTGCATCGGTGCCCCGCATCTTCGCCCGAGCCGATCGAGCGCCCCACCGAGGCGTGCGACACTTTCGCGCATGGCACTGGAGATCGCGCGCCCCAAACTCGAGGGCAACGTCCTGGTCGGGTCCGACCGTCGGCTCGGTTTCGCCGAGTTCGGCGACCCGCAGGGGCGGGCGGTCTTCTGGCTGCACGGCACCCCGGGTGCCCGGCGTCAGATCCCGGTGGAGGCCCGCGTGTTCGCCGAGCAGAACCGCATCCGGCTCATCGGCGTGGACCGTCCCGGCATCGGCTCGTCGTCGCCGCACGAGTACGAGAAGGTCATCGACTTCGCCGACGATCTGCGGGTCATCGCCGACACCCTGGGCATCGACAAGATGGAGATCATCGGACTGTCCGGCGGCGGTCCCTACACGCTGGGCTGCGCGGCGGCGATGCCAGACCGTGTCGTCGCCGTCGGCATCCTCGGCGGGGTCGCCCCGACCCGCGGCCCCGACGGCATCGGCGGGGGCGTCATGGGCAAGGTCGGACTCCCGGTGGCGCCGCTCCTCGAGCATGTGGGGACGTCGCTGAGCTTCGTGGCCACCGGTCTGATCCGCCTCATCAAGCCGGTCGCCGAGCCCGCCCTGTACCTGTACGCGAGCATCTCCCCGGAAGGGGATCGCCGGCTGCTGGTGCGCCCCGAGTTCAAGGCGATGTTCCTCGACGATCTGCTCAACGGCAGCCGCAAACAGCTGGCCGCCCCGTTCGCCGACGTCGTGGTGTTCGCCCGGGACTGGGGCTTCCGGCTCGACGAGGTCAAGGTGCCGGTCCGGTGGTGGCACGGCGACTGCGACCACATCGTGCCGTTCGAACACGGTGAGCACGTCGTGGCACTGCTGCCCGATGCCGAGTTCTACCCCCTGCCCGGCGAGAGCCACCTGGGCGGCCTGGGCGAGGCCGAGGCCATCATGCAGGCCATGAGCGACCTCTGGGACGCCAAAGACCAGCGTTAGCGCTTCAGCCAGCCCCGCACCGTCGAGAGATCCCTGCTGTAGGTCTGCATGAAATCGTCGTGGTAGAGCGTGCCGCCACTGATGGTCGTCTCGCCCTGCCACACCACGTGGATGCGGACGATGCCTTTGTCGAAGTAGTCGCTGCGGTCGGCGACGCGGTGATTCCAACCGGCCGCTTCGGCAAGCGCCGAGACCGCCTGTCGTTCGTCGGTGTCAACCATCGGTGTGCTTCTCCATAGATCTCTGGCTGGTGGTGGACCCACCCTAGCTGTCGCCGGTGAGTGCCCGGCGCAGCAGATGCAGTGCCACGGTGGTCGACCGCTCGCGGACATCGGATCGGTCGCCGGGCAGCCGCATCGTGCGGGTGAGGGTGGCGCCCTCGGTCAGGGCCACCGAGAAGCACACGGTGCCGACCGGCTTGGCCTCCGACCCGCCGCCGGGCCCGGCGATGCCGGTGATCGCCACCGCGGTGTCGGCGCCGAACCGCTGCAGCACTCCTGCGGCCATCGCCTCGGCCACCGGTTCGGAGACGGCGCCGTGCTCGTCGATCAGTGCGGCGTCCACACCGAGCAGGTCGGTCTTGGCGGCGTTCGAATACACGACCACGCCGCCGGCGACGTACGCGGACGACCCGGCGCGCTCGGTGAGTCTGGCCGCCAGCAGCCCCGCCGTGCAGGATTCGGCGGTCGCGATGCGGCGCCCGGCGAGCAGGCCGGCGATCTGATCGTCGACGAGCGCTCCGTCTTCGGAGAACAGCGCGCGACCGTGCCTTTCGCGCAAGACGTCGAGCAGACCCGCGTAGGCCGCCGCAGCCTCCTCGGATTCGGGCTCGTACCGCGTGACGATCTCGAGCTCACCGCGCCGCAGGCACGTCGTGATCTCCAGGCGGTCGAAGCCGGCGACGCTGCGCTCGGCGTCCCGCAGCGTCTCGGCGAGTCCGGATTCGGGTAGGCCGAACATCCGGATCGTCTGTTGCCGGTAGTGGGTGCGGCCGGCGATCGCGGCCTGCACCTCCGGGGTCGCCACGGCCGTCTGCCACATGGGCTGCAGCTCGCGCGGCGGGCCGGGCAGCACCACGACGGTCGGGGTGCCGGGCACCACCACACCCGGCGCGGTTCCGACCGGGTCGAGGATGACAGCGCCCGCCGGCACCAGCGCCTGCTTGCGGTTCGCCGCGATCACCGCCTCGGCGTCCACATCCGGGAACCGGGCCATCAGGCGCGTGACGATGTCGCCGATCGTGGCTTCCAGACCTGCGTCGAGCACCAGTTCGCGGCCGCAGAACCGGGACACGATCTCGACGGTCATGTCGTCGGCGGTCGGGCCAAGGCCGCCGCTGGTGATGATCAGGTCGACGCCCTGCTCGGCGAGGAAGCGGAGCTGGGCCTCGATGTCGGCGGGCCGGTCACCGCACAGGGTGATGTGGCCCAGCTCGACACCCAGTTCCAGCAGCCGGTCGGCGAGCCAGGGGCCGTTGCGGTCCTGGACGCGTCCGGTGAGGACCTCGGTCCCCGTCACCACGATTCCGGCCCTCACGCTCACGACACCCGACCTTACGCACCGGCCGGTGGGCCCGACGGTGCGCCCGGGGTGGGCGAGACCCGGTCCGGGACGCGCCGCTACTTGTGCGGGACGTCGTTGGTGAGGCCGCCGTCCATGACGAACTCGGCCCCGGTCGAGTAGCGGGACTCGTCGCTGGCCAGGAACACCACGAACGTGGCGACCTCCTCGGGCTGCCCGGGGCGGCCCAACGGAATTCGGAGCATGTTGTCCGGGAAGTGCTTGGTCATCGGGGTGCGGATGAAGCCGGGGTGCACCGAGTTCACGCGGATGTTGTGGGCGCCGAGTTCCAGCGCCGCGGACTTGGTCAGGCCCCGGACCGCCCACTTGGACGCGACGTAGGGGTGCACCATGACGGCGCCGCGCAGACCCTCGATCGACGAGATGTTGATGATGGACCCGCCGCCGGCGGCCTTCATCGCCTCGACCGAGGCCTGCATGCCCAGGAAGGTGCCGGTCAGGTTCACGTCGATCACGCGCTGCCACTTGGCCATGTCGAACTGACCGATCTGGCCCAGGGCGACGGTGCCCGCGTTGTTGACCAGCACGTTGAGCTTGCCGAAATCGTTCACGGCGGTGGCCACGGCGGCCTCCCACTGGTCGGCCTGGGTCACGTCGAGATGGACGTAGCGGATGGAGTCCGGTGTGGCGGCGTTGATCTCGTCGGCCAGTGCCTGACCCTTGTCATCCAGGATGTCGCCGATGACGACCTTGGCGCCCTCGGCGATCAGCGCCCGTGCGTCCTCGGCGCCCATCCCCTGTGCGCCACCACTGATGAGTGCCACTTTTCCGTCCACGCGTCCCATGGGGCGACAGGTTACCTCACGCCCCGACGCAAACTAGAACCTGTTCCAATTTCGTTCCGCACCACGCATACTGCTCGCCATGGCTATTCGTGTGGCGCTCCTCGGAACCGGAAATTGCGGCAGCCTCGCGCTGCGTCAGCTCATCGAGGACGACCGGTTCGAGCTCGTCGCCGTGTGGGTGTCGTCGAAGGACAAGATCGGCAAGGACGCCGGCGAACTCGCGCGTCTGGACGTCACGACGGGAGTGACCGCGATCAGCGACCGGGACGCCGTGATCGCCGCCGGGCCCGACTGTGCGGTCTACTGCGCGATGGGCGATATCCGGCCCCGGGAGGCCCTGGCCGACGTGCGCGCGCTGCTCGAGGCGGGCATCGATGTGGTCGGCTCCTCCCCCGGCTTTCTCGAGTATCCGTGGGGTGTCATCCCGGATCACACTATCGAGAAGGTCGAAACTGCGGCGCGACAAGGTAATTCGAGTGTCTTCATCACCGGGGTAGATCCCGGGTTCGTGACCGACCTGTTGCCGCTCGCCCTGGCGAGCACCTGTCAGAGCATCAGCCAGATCCGCACCATGGAGATCGCCGACTACGCCTCCTACGACGGGGCGACGGTGATGTTCGACGTGATGGGTTTCGGTAACGAGATCGGTGACCTGCCGTTCCTGTACCAACCCGGGATGCTGAGCGCGGCGTGGGGTGTCGGCATCCGTCAGCTGGCCGCCGGGCTCGGCGTGCAGGTCGACGAGATCAGAGACTCCGTGGAGCAGGAGCCCGCACCCGAGGATTTCGAGGTGGCCGTGGGAACCATCAAGAAGGGCACCGTGGCCGCCGTGCGGTTCGTGATCGAGGGCATGGTGGGTGGCGAGCCCGTCATCGTCGTCGAACACATCACGCGTCTGAGGGGCGATCTGCGGCCCGACTGGGCGCAGCCGGCCCAGGAGGGCGGGTCCTACCGCGTCGAGATCAGCGGGGAGCCGTCGTACGTGATGGACATCTGCCCGACCAGCCGCAACGGCGACCACAACTATGCGGCGATCCTGGCGGCCGCCGGGCGGATCGTGAATGCCATCCCGGATGTGATCGATGCCGCCCCGGGGATCCGGACGACCTTGGACCTGCCGCTGGCGACGGGAAAGGGCACGTACCGGCCGGCGTGATCAGATGCGGCTGATGCCGCGCCATTCGAGCTTGACGGTGGTTCCGCTGGTCGACGGCTCGATCGTCGCGTAGTCCGACAGCGTCTCCATCAGCGGAATCCCGCGGCCCCGGGTGCGCGGCGCGGGCTCGATCTGACGCTTGCGCCACGTACCGCGGTCCTCGATGCAGACCTCGAGCGTCTGCTCCTCGGCGTCGTAGGTCGCCTGGATGTCGATCGTGCCGGGCCGGTCGGACAGTCGGTAGGCGAATTCCGCGGCGTTGGCGAGGGCTTCGTTGATCGCCAGGACGATGTCGCTGCACCGGACGTCGTCGATCGCGAAGAACTGCCGGAGCCATTCGGTGAACTCGCGGCGCACGCGCGCGACAGCGCCCGCATCCGCAGCGAGGCCGAATCGCTCGAAGCGTTCGGCATTGGCTACCTCAGCCGGAGGCATGGAATCGATCATGGCAGTCGCTGGCTACCCCACCAAGCACGTTCTTAAGCGAGTCTTCTATGTGTCGCGCGCCGCAAGCGCCTCGTCGAGGCTTGCGTAGAGCTTCACGATATCGGCGATCCCGACCAGTTTGAGCGGACGGCTCGTCGCCGGGCCGTCGGCCACCACGCTGATCGCCACGTCGGAGCCGGCCTTGTCGTGGGCGGCCACCAGGACGCCCATGCCGGCCGAGGCCAGGAACTCGACGTCGGTGAAGTCGATCACCACCGCGCCGGGCTTCTGCTCCAGCGCGGAGTCGATCGCCGTCTCGAGCTGGGGCGAGGTGAGCATGTCGACCACGCCGGCCACCGCGACGACGGCCGTTCCGTCGACCCATCGTTCAGTGACGACGCACGTAGAAGAGGCTGTGCCTCCGCTTGCCGTGCCGTCGGCTGGTTGCTCGTCCAAAGTTCACCTTCCATGTCAGGCCGCTCATCGCATACTGCGAGGGCACACACCAGTGCAACTCACGCAGGCTGCATCCTGAACCCGGCAAGACCAAACTACCGTTGCCGTTTCCGGCGACCAGGCCACAGATTAAACCAGGAGCGGTGGCAACGCCCGTAGCATGGCACGTCAGGGGCCCCGTGCCTGCACCGTGATACGAGGAGCGGAATGTGCCCGCGGACGTGAGGAGCGACCAGGTGCGCCCGGTCGGCGGGAGCGCTCGGTGAGCGCGCCGGATCCGGTCGCCGAGATCGACGCCGCTCCGGCGGGCCCCGCGATCGGCGCATTCTTCGACCTCGACGGCACCCTCGTCGACGGGTTCACCGCCACCGCGCACGCCGGTGACCGCATCCGTCGGCGTCAGGCCCGCATCGGGGAGGTCACCGGGGTCATCGAGGCCGCGATGCGCTACCGCTTCGGCCGGGTCCATTTCGCGCGACTACTGGAGCGGGCGGCCGGCTACCTGCGCGGGGAGTTGCTGACCGACCTCGACGTGGTGGGTGAGCGACTGTTCGGCGAACGGGTGCGCTCCCGGGTCTTCCCCGCCATGCACGAGGTGGTGCTGGCGCACCAACGCCGCGGCCACACCGTGGTGATGAGTTCGTCGGCGCTGACCATCCATGCCGAGCCCGTCGCCCGCTACCTGGAGATCGACCACGTGCTGTGCAATCACTTCGAGGTCGACGACGACGGCCGGCTGACGGGCCGGATCGCCCGACCGGTGATCTGGGGGGCACGCAAGGCCGACGCCGTGCAGGACTTCTGCGCCGCACGAGGTATCGACCTGCAGGAGAGCTACTTCTATGCCGACGGCAACGAGGACATCGCCCTGATGTCGCTGGTCGGTTATCCCCGTCCGGTGAACCCCCGCCAGAAGCTCGCCGCGATGGCCGCGGCGCAGGGATGGCCGGTGCTGACGGTGGTGAACCCGGGCAAAGGCAAATACGGCGGCCTGCGTGGTGTACTAAAGTAGAACACGTTTCAGTTTTGAATCGTGTACCACCCATGGCCATACCAGGAGCGGACTATGCATACTCCCCTGTGCGACCAGCTCGGCATCGAGTTCCCGATCTTCGCGTTCACCCACTGCCGCGACGTCGTCGTCGCCGTGAGCAAGGCGGGCGGCTTCGGCGTGCTCGGCGCGGTCGGATTCACCCCCGAACAACTTGAGATCGAGTTGAACTGGATCGACGAGAACATCGGCGACCACCCCTACGGCGTCGACATCGTGATCCCGAACAAGTACGAGGGCATGGACGCCACCGATATGGATCCGGAAGTCCTCAAGAAGACCCTCAACGACCTCGTCCCCGACGAGCACATCGATTTCGCGAAGAAGATCCTGTCCGACCACGGCGTGCCCGTCGACCACAGCGACGACGACGCGCTGCAGCTGCTGGGTTGGACCGAGGCCACCGCGACCCCGCAGGTCGAGGTCGCGCTGAAGCATCCCAAGGTCACGATGATCGCGAACGCGCTGGGCACCCCGCCGGCCGACATGATCCAGCACATCCACGACGCGGGCCGCGTGGTCGCCGCCCTGTGCGGATCGCCGTACCAGGCGCGCAAGCACGCCGACGCGGGCGTGGACATCATCATCGCCCAGGGCGGCGAGGCCGGCGGTCACTGCGGCGACATCGGGTCGATCGTGCTGTGGCCGCAGGTGGTCAAGGAGGTCGCGCCCGTTCCGGTGCTCGCCGCCGGCGGTATCGGCAGCGGCCAGCAGATCGCCGCCGCGCTCGCGCTGGGCGCGCAGGGCGCCTGGACGGGCTCGCAGTGGGTCATGGTCGAGGAGTCCGAGCACACCCCCGTCCAGCACGCCGCCTACGCGAAGGCCACCAGCCGCGACACCGTGCGCAGCCGCTCCTTCACGGGCAAGCCGGCGCGGATGCTCAAGAACGACTGGACCGAGGCGTGGGAGAACCCCGACAACCCGAAGCCGCTCGGAATGCCGTTGCAGTACATGGTCTCCGGCATGGCGGTCGCGGCCACGCACAAGTATCCGAACGAGTCCGTCGACGTCGCGTTCAACCCCGTCGGTCAGGTCGTCGGCCAGTTCACCAAGGTCGAGAAGACCGCGACGGTCATCGAGCGCTGGGTGCAGGAATACCTCGAGGCGACGAACACGCTCAACGAGCTCAACGAAGCCGCCAGCGTCTGAGAGCGATTTCGGTGTAGTTGGTCACGCCGGCGTTGACGAACTACACCGAAATCCCGACGTACTCGGCGAGGTGGCGGCCGGTCAGGGTGCTCGCGTCGGCGACGAGCTGCCTGGGCGTGCCCTCGAAGACGATGCGTCCGCCGTCGTGGCCGGCGCCGGGACCGAGATCGACGATCCAGTCGGCGTGGGCCATGACGGCCTGGTGATGCTCGATGACGATCACCGACCGGCCGGCGTCGACCAGGCGGTCCAGTAGGCCCAGCAGCTGCTCGACGTCGGCCAGGTGCAGCCCGGTGGTGGGCTCGTCGAGGACGTAGACGGTGCCCGCGTCGGATCCCTTGTCGCTGAGGCGAGCCGCCAGCTTTAGCCGTTGGCGCTCCCCGCCCGACAGTGTGGTCAGCGGCTGGCCCAGCGTCAGGTAGCCCAGGCCCACATCGGCCATGTGCTGCAGGATCTTCTGTGCGGCAGGGACTCTGGCCTCCCCGGCGCCGAAGAACCCGGCGGCTTCGGAGACCGGCATCGCCAGCACGTCGGAGATGTTGCGCCCGCCGAGGGTGTAGCCCAGTACCTTGGACTGGAAGCGGCGACCCTCGCACTCCTCGCAGGTGGACTCCACCGTGGCCATTACGCCCAGCTCGGTGTAGATCACCCCGGCGCCGTTGCACGCCGGGCACGCACCCTCCGAATTGGAGCTGAACAGAGCGGGTTTGACGCCGTTGGCCTTCGCGAAGGCTTTGCGGATCGGGTCGAGCAGGCCGGTGTAGGTCGCCGGGTTGCTGCGGCGCGAACCCCGGATCGGGCTCTGATCGACCGACACCACGCCGTCGAGCGCGGCCACCGAGCCGTCGATCAACGAACTCTTGCCCGAGCCCGCCACACCGGTGACCACCACCAGCACACCCAGCGGGATGTCGACGTCGACGTCGGCCAGGTTGTGGGTGTCGGCGCCCCGGATCGGCAACGTGCCGCGGGCATCTCGCACCCAGTCCTTCAGGGCGGCGCGGTCGTCGAGATGACGGCCGGTCACGGTGTCGCTGCGGCGCAACGCGTCGACGGTGCCCTCGAAGACGACCTCGCCGCCGGCGCTGCCGGCGCCGGGCCCGAGGTCCACGACGTGGTCGGCGATGCCGATGGTCTCGGGCTTGTGCTCGACCACCAGCACGGTGTTGCCCTTGTCGCGCAGTCTGAGCAGCAGGGTGTTCATCCGGGTGATGTCGTGCGGGTGCAGGCCGATGGTGGGTTCGTCGAACACGTACGTGACGTCGGTCAGCGACGAGCCCAGATGCCGGATCATCTTGACGCGCTGGGCCTCTCCCCCGGACAAAGTCCCCGCAGGACGGTTCAGCGACAGGTATCCCAACCCGATGTCGACGAACGAGTCGAGGGTGTGCTGCAGCGCGCTCAGCAGCGGCGCGACCGTCCGCGCCTGCGTCGTGTCGCGCACCGAGCCGACCCACTGCGCCAGATCGGCGATCTGCATCGCGGACACGTCGGCGATGCTCTTGCCGTCGATCTTCGACGATCGAGCGGTCTCGGACAGCCGCGTCCCGCCGCACTCGGGGCAGGTCGTGAACGTCACCGCTCGTTCGACGAAGGCCCGGATGTGCGGTTGCATCGCCTCGACGTCCTTGGCCAGGAACGACTTCTTGATCTGCGGGATCAGGCCCAGGTAGGTGAGGTTGACCCCGTCGATCGTGAGCTTGGTGGCCTCCTTGTGCAGCAGGGCGTCGCGTTCCCGGTCGGTGAAGTCCTTGATGGGCTTGTCCGGGTCGAAGAACCCGCAGCCGTTGAAGATGCGGCCGTACCAGCCCTCCATGGAGAAGCCGGGAATGCTCAGCGCACCCTCGTTGAGCGACTTGGTGTCGTCGTACAGCGCGGTGAGGTCGATGTCGTTGACGGCGCCGCGGCCCTCACAGCGTGAACACATGCCGCCGACGATCGCGAAATCCCTGCGCTCCTTGACCGTCTTGCCGCCCCGGTCGAAAGTCACCGCGCCCGCCCCGCTGAGGGACGCGACGTTGAACGAGAACGCCTGGGGTGACCCGATGTGCGGTTCGCCCAGCCGGCTGAACAGGATTCGCAGCATCGCGCCGGTGTCCGTGGCCGTCCCGACGGTCGAGCGGGGGTCGGCGCCCATCCGCTGCTGGTCGACGATGATCGCGGTGGTGAGTCCTTCGAGGACGTCGACCTCGGGCCGTGCCAGCGACGGCATGAACCCCTGCACGAACGCGCTGTAGGTCTCGTTGATCAGCCGCTGCGACTCCGCGGCGATCGTGTCGAAGACCAGAGAGCTCTTGCCCGACCCGGACACCCCGGTGAACACGGTGAGCCGCCTTTTGGGGATCTCGATACTGACGTCGCGGAGGTTGTTCTCCCGGGCGCCGGTCACGCGGATCAGGTCGTGGGTGTCAGCCGGGTGGGTCATCGAGGTGAGCTCCTGGGCACCCGCCGATAGTACGACGGGGTTCCGCAGGCGCCGCCGATTATGTAGGGTGACATACATAGAATCCTGCGCGTCGAGGAGCCTGCACCGTGACGAGTCCCCGCGAACGAATGGTCGTGTCGGCGGCCCTGCTGATCCGGGAGCGTGGCGCGCACCCGACGGCGATCGCCGACGTCCTCGCGCACAGCGGTGCGCCCCGCGGATCGGCCTATCACTACTTCCCCGGCGGGCGCACGCAACTGCTCTGCGAGGCGGTGGACTACGCCGCAGAATTCATGGCAGACCGGCTCGCCGGCGCGTCGTCGAGCCTCGAGGTGCTCGACGGCCTCTTCGATAGCTATCGAAAGCAGCTGCAGCGCAGTGACTTCCGCGCGGGTTGCCCGGTCGTTGCGGTCGCCGTCGAGTCGGGCGACCCCACCAAGGCGGACCCGCCCAACCCGGTGATCGACCGCGCCGCCGCGGCGTTCTCGCGCTGGCAGGACGTGATCGAGCAGCGGCTGGTCGCCGACGGTGTCGCTGCGGAGAGCGCCGAGGCACTGGCGATGCTGGTGCTCACGTCCTTCGAGGGTGCGATCGTGGTCGCGCGGGCATCGCGAAACGTCGAGCCGCTCGATCTGGTTCAGGCACAACTGCGTTCCCTGATCGGCGCGCAGATCACCCCCGCTGCAGGAAAGTGAGTTCGCGATGACAGGACCGGCCACGGAATGGCAGCCCACCGCCTGCATTCTCTGTGAATGCAACTGCGGCATCGTCGTCCAGGTCGAGGACCGCCGGCTTGCGCGCATCCGCGGCGACAAGGAGCATCCCGCGTCGCGCGGATACACGTGCAACAAGGCGCTGCGCCTGGATCACTACCAGAACAACCGCAACCGTCTCACCTCCCCGATGCGCAGGCTTCCCGACGGGAGCTACGAGCCGATCGACTGGGACACCGCCGTCCGCGAGATCGCCGACGGGTTCGCGCAGATCGCCGCGGACCACGGCGGAGACAAGATCCTCTACTACGGTGGCGGCGGCCAGGGCAACCACCTCGGCGGGGCCTACAGTGGCGCCTTCCTCAAGGCGCTGGGTTCCCATCACCGCTCGAATGCCCTGGCGCAGGAGAAGACCGGTGAGCACTGGGTCGACGCGCACTTCTACGGAAACCACACCCGCGGTGAGTTCGAGCACGCCGAGGTGTCGGTGTTCGTCGGCAAGAACCCGTGGATGTCGCAGAGCTTCCCCCGCGCCCGCGTGGTGCTCAACGAGATCGCCAAGGACCCCGGCCGGTCGATGGTGGTGATCGACCCCGTGCTCACCGACACCGCGAAGATGGCCGACTTCCACCTCCGGGTCCGTCCGGGGGCCGACGCCTGGTGCCTGGCCGCGCTGGCCGGGGTGCTGGTTCGGGAGAAGCTCTGTGACGAGCGGTTTCTCGCCGAGCACGTGACCGGCGTCGACGCCGTGCGGCAGGTGCTCGCCGAGGTTCCGATCGGTGAGTACGCCGTGCGCTGCGGCGTGGAGGAGGAGCTCATCCGTAAGGCGGCCCGCCGGATCGCGGCGGCCGGCAGCGTCGCGGTGTTCGAGGACCTCGGCATCCAGCAGTCGCCCAACAGCACTCTGTGTTCGTACCTGAACAAGATGCTGTGGATCCTGACCGGCAATTTCGCCAAACGCGGAAGCCAGCACCTGCATTCGTCGTTCGCGCCGCTGTTCCGCCCGGGCGGGGTGGGCCGCACCCCGGTGACCGGCGCCCCGATCATCGGCGGGCTGATGCCCAGCAACGTGGTGCCGGAGGAGATTCTCACCGATCACCCCGACCGGTTCCGCGCGATGATCGTCGAGAGCAGCAACCCGGCCCACTCCGTCGCCGACTCGGACGCGGTGCGGCGGGCCTTCGCCGAACTGGAGTTGCTCGTGGTCATCGACGTCGCGATGACCGAGACGGCGCGAATGGCCCACTACGTGCTGCCGGCGGCCACCCAGTTCGAGAAAGTCGAGGCGACGTTCTTCAACCTGGAGTTCCCGCACAACACCTTCCATCTGCGGCACCCCCTGATGGAACCGCTGCCGGGGACCCTCCCCGAGCCCGAGATCTGGGCCCGCCTGATGCGTGCCCTGGGGGCGGTGGACGACAGTGAGCTGATCCCGCTGCGGCGCGCTGCCGACCAGGGTCTGGCCGCGTTCACCGACGCGTTCCTGGCAGCCGTCGGCGCGAACCCGGGGCTGGGCAAGGTGCTGCCCTTCGTCCTGTACGAGACGCTGGGTCCGGCACTGCCCGAGGGTCTTTCCGGCGCGGCAGCGCTGTGGGGCCTGGCGCAGAAGACCGCGATGACCTACCCGGATGCGATGCGCCGTGCCGGGCACGCCGACGGCAACGCGCTCTTCACCGCGATCCTGGAGGGCAAGTCGGGCGTCACGTTCACGGTCCACGAGTACGAGGAGGACTTCGCGCTGATCACCCATCCCGACCGGCGTATCGCGCTGGAGATCCCCGAGATGCTCGCCGACGTCCGCGCCCTGGCCGACGCGCCGGCCGGGCTCACCAGCCCGGAATTCCCGATCGTGCTGTCGGCGGGTGAGCGGCGGGCCTTCACCGCCAACGACATCATCCGGGATCCGTCGTGGCGGCAGCGGGACAGCGACGGAGCACTGCGGGTGAGCCCGCAGGATGCCGAGGCGCTGGGTCTCGTGGACGGCGGACGCGCGCGCATCACCACGGCGGCGGGCGTCGCCGAGGCGACGGTGGAGATCAGCGAGGCCATGCTGCCCGGGCACGCCTCACTGCCCAACGGATTCGGCCTGGACTTCGCCGGTGCCGACGGCACGACCCAGACACCCGGTGTCGCCCCGAACGCGCTGACCTCGTCGGCCTGGCGGGACGCCTATGCCGGGACTCCGTGGCACAAGCACGTCCCCGCGCGGATAGACAGCGTGGCCGGCGCTTTGGCCGGCGCGGCGAGCTAGGGGGCGACCGGGGGCGCGACGGGTGCGGGGCCCGCGGGAACGGCGGGCGGCGCCGCGGGACCCTGCGGCTGCGGGCCGGCCGGCATGCCGCCCGACGGCGACGCGCTCATCGGTCGCTGGGTGAGCAGCAGGAGTGCGTCGCCACCGCTGACCTCCTGGGTCCGCATCGCGTGCCACAGGTCGCGGAAGTAGCCGAGGCGGCCCTGCTGGGTCGGGGTGACGCTGGTGCCGGGCGGCAAGTTCTCGGGGCTCGCCAGATGCGGTACGCCTGCCGGCTCGGCCGGGGCGACGGGACCCGCGGCGAGCGGGACGACGGCCGCTTCGCCCGGGGCGGGGGCGGGAGCCACCGGGGCCGGGAGCACGGGGCCCGGTACCGGCGTCGGCACCGGCTGCGGCGCAGTGGGTTCGGCCATGGCCGTCGGAGCGGCCGCAACCAGCGCGGCGAACGCCGCGGCACCGACGATGGACGCTGTCCTTGCGCGGAAACCGAACCTCACGATGCACCCTCCCGGACCCTGTGTTGTCACAGAATGCATCAGATGCGCGCCCGGTTTCGTTACAACTACCGAACGAGGCCGGCCAATTCCCCGTTCTTCGCCGAACTCGGCTCGCCGCGGACGTCATGTGGTGTAGCAATGCGGGAGGCCCACGTGACGTTTAGGAGCCAACGTATGGCGACTCCCACTCTTCCCCCCGGATTCGACTTCACCGACCCCGACCTGAACTGCGAGCGCCTCCCGGTCGAGGAGCTGGCGGCCCTGCGGCGCAGCGCACCGATCTGGTGGAACGAACAGCCCATCGGCCACGGAGGCTTCGACGACGGCGGCTACTGGGTGGTGACCAAGCACCGGGACGTCAAGGAGATCTCCAAACACAGCGACGTGTTCTCCAGCCAGGACAAAACGGCCCTCCCCCGCTACCCCGCGGGCTCGACCGGCGAGCAGATCGAGACCGGCAGCCTGGTGCTGCTCAACATGGACGCGCCCCGTCACACCCACCTGCGCAAGATCATCTCGCGAGGTTTCACCCCGCGCGCCGTGGAGCGCCTGCGTGACGACCTCAACGCCCGCGCCCAGGAGATCGCCAAGAACGCGGCCGCCGAAGGGTCGGGTGACTTCGTCGAGCAGGTGTCGTGCGAGTTGCCGCTGCAGGCCATCGCGGGGCTGCTCGGTGTGCCGATCGAAGACCGCAAGAAGTTGTTCGACTGGTCCAACCAGATGGTCAGCGACGACGACCCCGAATACGCGCACTACGACAACCGCAATGCCGCAACCGAACTCATCATGTACGCCATGCAGCTGGCGGCGATCCGGGCCGAGAACCCCGGCGAGGACATCGTCACCAAACTCATCGAGGCCGACGTGGACGGCCACAAACTCTCCGACGACGAGTTCGGCTTCTTCATGGTGCTGCTGGCCGTCGCGGGCAACGAGACGACCCGCAACTCCATCACCCACGGAATGATCGCGTTCACCGAACACCCCGACCAGTGGGAGCTCTACAAGCGGGAGCGGCCCGCCACCGCCGTCGACGAGATCGTCCGCTGGGCGACCCCGGTCACCTCCTTCCAGCGCACGGCGGTCGTCGACTACGAGTTGTCCGGGGTCCAGATCAAGAAGGGTCAGCGGGTCGTGATGTCCTACCGCTCGGCCAACTTCGACGAGGACGTCTTCGACGACCCGTTCACGTTCGACATCCTGCGGGACCCCAACCCCCACGTCGGGTTCGGCGGAACCGGGGCGCACTACTGCGTCGGGGCGAACCTGGCCCGGATGACCATCGACCTGATGTTCAACGCGATCGCCGACCACATGCCGGATCTGATGTCGGCCGGCACCCCGGACCGGCTGCGGTCCGGATGGCTGAACGGCATCAAGCACTGGAAGGTGGACTACACCGGATCCGGCTGCCCGGTCGCCCACTAGAGCGCCGCGGGCAACCGGCCACGGTCGTCGGCTTCGCCGCACAGCTGCGCGAGGTCCTCGGCGGTGGGTCCGTCGGCCACCGGCGGGCGCCAGCCGGATGCGTACACCGCGCGGGCCCGTGCCTGCGGCGCGTCCAGGCTCGAGGGCAGCGCCGACATCCGGTCGTACGGAGCCACCGCAGGGCCGAGACCGGGGTCGGCCGCGGCCGCGGCCACGACGAGATCCGACGGAAGAGGTCTCGTCAGGTCGACGTCGCCGCCGCTCCACCGTCGGAGTCTGTCGCCGTCGGCGGCGACGTGATCCAGATACCACGGCCGGATGTCGGTGCGGCACCAGGCGTCGAACTCCACGGTGGCGGCCGCCGGGTCCCGGTGGGCCGCCAGGATCTCGACCAGACGCCGCGCCTGCAGGAAAGCCAGTGACACCCCGCGACCCGCCAGCGGTGTCGTCGTGCACACCGCGTCGCCGACGGCGACCAGGCCCGGCAGGACCGGCTGCCCCGACCCGTCGACCTGGGCGCGGTAGGTGTTGTACAGGCGACCGCCGGGCAGCACGGGCGTCAGGGGTTCCGCCCGGGCGGGGTCGATCCATTCGGCCAGGCCCGGGATGGCACGCACCGCGGCCTCGTACAGCGCGGGGTGGCGGAGCCGGTGGAGGCGAGAATCCGTGCCGCCGTGGGTGATCGTGACGGAGAAGGTCCGGCCCTCGTGCAGGAACATCACGGCGAAATAGCCCCGCAGCGTCAGCGACAGCCCGATGGGCGAGTTGACGGGGCCGGGGTCGGCCCCGTCGCGGAGGCGGTACTGCCTGCTGACGTACGCGGCTCCGCACGGGCTGCCCTCCACCATGCCCACTGCCCTGCGGCCGGTCCCGTCGCCGACGCGTCCGTCGCGCAACGCCCGCCCTGTGCGCCCCGACGCGTCGATGACGAGGCCGGCGTGCGCCTCGGCGCCGCCGACCCTGACACCGACGGCGCGCCCTGCACTCGTCAGAACCGCGTCCACATGCCCGGTCACCATGGTGAGCCGCCGCTGCGCCGACGCGACGTCACGCAGGACGCGCTCGAAGACCTCGCGCCGGATCCTCAGGGCCGCGGCAGCTCCGTCGGTCGCGGTGGCGATGGTGGCGCCCGCCCGACGCATCGCCACCAGCGCGTCCGGGATCTCCTGCTGCAGAGCCTCGATCGCAGGAGCGCGGAAGGTGTGAGAGTGAGCGAACTGCATGACGCCTCTGCGCCGCCACTCGTCGGGGCCCGTGGGGCCCGGGTCCCGGTCGACGACCAGGACGGATCGCCCACGGCGGGCGAGGCTGATCGCGGTGAACAGCCCGGCCGGCCCGGCTCCGACGACGATCGTGTGCATGACGCCCTCAATTCGAGTTACCTATGGTGTAATGAATAGTATGAGGGTCACCCGAAATGGCTGAGGATGTCAAGCGTGCGTACCGATCCGACCTGCGGCGGGATCAAGCACGCGACACGAGGCGGCGGATCGTCGCGGCGGCGTCGGAGCTGTTCGTCGCCGGGGGCTATGCCGGCACCACCGTCGATGCCATCGCCGAGGCGGCAGGGGTCAGTCGCAAGACGGTGTTCGGTGCGGTCGGCGGAAAGGCCGAACTACTTGCCACAGCACTGAACTGGGCTGTCGCCGGCGACGACGAACCCGTGCCGCTCGCCGACCGCGCCGAGGTGCGCGAGCTGCTGGCCCGCGAGAATCCGCACGCGCTGATCGACGGGTGGGTCGAGGTCCTGGTCGGTGTCGACGCCCGCGTGGGTGAGCTCTTCGCGGCGCTCGAGCACGCTGCGACGACCGACGAGGTCGCCCGCGCGCTGCTCACCACCCTGAACGCTCAGCGACGTGAGGGTGCCCGGGCGGTGGTCGACGCGCTGGCCGCGCTCGGCGCCCTCGACGACGGGTTGACCCGGGCCGAGGCGGTCGACGTGGCGTGCCTGTTCGCCGACCCGGTGTTCCATCGCCGTCTGGTCGGCGCACGCCGCTGGTCGATCAAGCGCTTCACGGCGTGGCTGGCGGGGACGTTGCACGGGCAACTGCTCAACGGGTGAGCTGCGGATAGTCGAGGATCGAACGCCAATAGTCCTCAGGGATCTCGGTGTCGGCACGCAGAACCAGCGCCAGTCCGGTCGCCATCGCGATGCCGAGCAGTCCGAGCCACAAGCCGGCCACCGCGATGAAGACCCACAGGGCCGCGGTCAGCGCCGGCCACGGCGACACCATCGTCAACACCGGCGCGAAGAAGAATCCGGTACCGATGTACCAGGACGATCCCGCCCGGTCGCACCGCAGCACGAATCGCAACCAGCGGGGAACCGCAGCTTCGGCAGGGTGCGGGGCCGACGTCGTCGATGCCATGATGGCCGCCTCTCTGGTGGGGAACCTCGCCCTCAGCGTCCTCGGTGGAGGTAAGGCGGGCAATTACCTGCCGGGTAATGGCCTGCGGCGGAGGTGGCACGCACACTGAGGGTGTGACGGCACTCGACCACCGGGCGACCTTCGGGTCGTTGATGCGTGATTGGCGGCAGCGACGCCGCCTCAGCCAACTGGATCTGGCCCTGGAGGCCGACGTGTCGGCCCGCCACGTCAGTTTCATCGAGACCGGGCGATCGACCCCCAGTCGGGCCATGGTGCTGCGTCTGGCCCGGGTGCTCGACATCCCGCAGCGGGAGCAGAACCGGATGCTCGTCGCCGCCGGCCTGGCGCCGGCGTACACCGAACGTTCGCTGGATGCTCCGGACATGGCGGCGGTCCGCTCCGGCATCGCTGTGGTCCTCGACGCCTACGACCCGTTCCCCTGTGTGGTCGTGGATCGCGGATGGTCGCTGCTGCAGGCGAACTCGGGCGCCGGCGTGCTTCTGGACGGTGTCGCGGGGCACCTGTTGGAGCAGCCCAACGCGCTGCGTATCGCACTGCACCCCGACGGGCTGGCGCCGCGCATCGGCAACCTGGCGCAGTGGCGCACCCGTCTCGTCGAGCGGCTGCGCCGTGAAGTCGCCTCCGGCGCCGGCGAACTGCGGGACCTGCTCGCCGAGATCGAGGGCTATCCCGGCGGACTCGACGAGTCGGCGGACCTGGGCGGTGTCGCGGTGCCGCTGGAGCTCACCACCACCGACGGTCGTCACCTGCGGTTCCTGAGCATGGTGACGACGTTCGGCACCGCCCTGGATCTGACCGCCGCCGAGCTCAGCATCGAGGCGTTCCTGCCGGCCGACGACGCGACCGCCGCCGCGTTGCGCTGAGCCGCACGCGATGTCGGCGCGCCGATTACCACCTACACCGGCATTCCGGCCGGACGGGGCCGCTCGACCGAATAGAGTCGTGCGCCATGAAGACCCGACAGATCATGGCGGCCGCCGCCGGCAGCGTCGTCGTCCTCGGCGTAGCCGGGTGCTCGACACCGGAGCCCGCGCTCGGCGGCAAGACCGCGACCGTGTCGATCGACGGCAACGACACCGGTGGGACGCACGCCGTGCGCTGTAATCAGTCGGGCTGGTCCTGGTTCATCGAGACACCGGACAAGGACAACGGGTTCGCCGCGGTGCTCTCCACCGGGGCTGAGGTCAAAGCCGATTCCGTCCAGTTCCGCAACTTCGGCGGGTTCACCGGAACGTTCTGGGCGGACAACATCGGCGACGCCGAGGTGTCGGGCCAGGGCGGCAGCTACACGATCACCGGCACCGCCGACGGCAGCTTCGACGACAAGCCCAGCGACAAGGTGACCGCGGAGTTCCGGATCCAGACGAACTGCTGAACCGGCCCGGTCAGGCCTGGACGACGATGGGGTCGCCCACCTGGACGGTGTCGAAGTACCAGGCTGCGTTGTCGGGGCTGAGGTTGATGCAGCCGTGGCTGACGTTGGCGTACCCCTGTGACCCGACGGACCACGGAGCCGAGTGCACGTAGACGCCGCCCCACGTCACCCGGACGCCGTACTCCCCTTTGATGAGATAGCCCTCCGGGTCGTCGAGCGGAATGCCGATCGTGCGTGAGTCGAAGGTGACGTTGCGCTGTTTCTCCAGCGCGGTGAACTGCCCGATCGGGGTCGGGTACTTCGCCTTGCCCATCGAGGCGGGCATCTCGCGGGCGACGACCCCGTCGATGCTGACCGTGAACGAATAGTCGCTCAGGTCCGCGACGCCGACGACCGACGAGCCGGTCTGGAAGCCGGTCGCGAAGCTGCCGACGGACACGGTCACGGGCGTGTGGGCGGGGAAGAACTCGGCGGGCTGCCACTGCACACTGCGATCGTCGAGCCAGGTGAAGGACCCGGCGCGGGGCGCGTCCGCACCCTCGGGGACGACAGCGATGGCCTGCTGTGCGGCGGTCCGGTCGGTGACGGGCGTAGCGAAGCGGACGGTCACCGGATGGGCCACGCCGACGGTCTGGCCGGGCGCCGGGGACACCGTGGCGACGGCCGCTCCGATCGCCGCGGCGCCGGTCGGAACCGGCCCGGCCACAGTCAGACCGGCAAGGAGCGCAGCGCTTCCCAGGACGGCGGCGATGCGCCGGCCAACCCGGGGTCGGGTGTGCTGCCGACGGGGTCTCAGCATGGTGCCATCCTAGTTCGTCTCCTGTTCCGCCCACGCCGATCGGCATGGCGGCAAATGCGGTCCGGCCTCGATGGGCCTATCGGCGTGCGCCGTCGGAACGTTTCACGGCAGCTCGCCGCGCACCGTCGACGCACCTCGGTTCAAGGCCAGCAACGCATAGCCCATCGCGAGCACGGAAGCGGCGATAGCAGCGACGTTCAGAGCGACCGCCGGCGCGCCGACGCTGCCGGGGTCGAGGAAGTAATACGGTGCCCGTCGTCCCGCATGGTTGAGCACCAGCAGGGCCAGGGCGAGGTAGGCGGCCGGATAGGCCAACCAGGCCACGGGTTGCCACCAGGACACCGGGACGACGCCGCGCCCGACGAGCAGCCAGTCGGCCAGCGCCAGGGCGGGCACCACGACGTGCAGCAGGAAGTTCGCCGGGGTGTATCCCATGCTGTATTCGGTGAGGAACAGATTCCAGATGACGCCGGCCATCACGACGTAGAGCACTACGGCGCCGCGCACGCCGATGCGGGAGTCGGCGCGCGGCGACAGCAGGGTCCACAGGTAGAAGGCCGCGGCCAGCAGGTTGGCCTGGTAGGTGAACGTGATGAGCCGCCAGCCGACGCCACGGTGCGACGTCAACTCGACGAGCAGCAGTGCAGCCGCGACGCACCCGATGATCGCGAGTCGCAGCCCGGTGCGCAGAAATGTCGGCCGGGACGGGGCGGCAGGCAGGCTCACCACAGCGAGGATATGCGCCGTCGAACGTGGCTGCCTCGAACGTGACCCGCGCTACGGCAGTGGCGGTGGCGGCGGCGCGGGAGGTGGCGGTGCCGCGGGAGGTGGCGCGGGAGCGGGTGCGGGGACGTCGTTGTCGCCGATGCCGGACAGGCGATCGCGGATCCGCTGCAGGATGCCGGGCCGTTCCTGCGGCACGGGCGGCACAGCCGCCGGCGGGACCGGCGGCGGGGCGTCGAGGAGTGGCGGCGCCGCCTCGGGCGGTGGTGCCACCGGTAGGGCGGGGTCGGTCGGCGCGACCTCGGGCAGCGGCGTGTCCACCGGCGGTGCGATCTCGGCGGCCGGCTCGTCGGCAACCGGCGCGGGCGCGTCCGGCGCGATCGCGGGCGCTTCGTCGACGGCGGGCGGCGGGGGTGGCGGTGCCGGCGGCGACGCGGGCCGCACCGGAGGGGCCGGGGTCTGTGTCGCCGACTCGGCCGCCGGGCGCGGCTGCGCCGGTTCGGGGGCCAGATGCAGTGCCACCGCAGCAGACACCGAGGCCACGAACGCGACCGTGCCCGCAGCCAGCAGCGCCACGGGACCGACTCTCGCCACCCGCTGCGCGGAGGATTCTCCGGCAGACGTGGCGGCCGGGCCGTCCCAGTCGCCCACGTCCCACGCGTCGACCTCGGCGGGCTGGGTGCAGGCCAGCGCGGCGCCCCTGGCCAGCGCGAGCTGTGCCTCGTCGGGTGAGAACACCGGTACCGCCAGGGCGTCCTCCAGCACCGGCAGCAGGCCGTCGAGGTCTTCGGCCGAGCCCACCAGCACCAGCGCCTCGGGCTCCCAGTCGGCGCGGGCGAACACGGAGCTGAGCCAGCCGACCAGATCGTCCTCGGTCACCACGCTGTGGTTGACGGCGGTCTGCACCGCCCCCGCACCGTCGCCGTCGTCGCCGAGCGCGACGACCAGGGCGATGAGCTGCTCGGGCTCGATGACGCAGACCGCGGTGGTGCGGTAGCCGAGCACCTGGGCGATCTGGCGGGCCAGCGCATCGGTGGCCTCGGACAGGCGCACCGGCACGATGTTCTCGAAGCCCGACTCGCTGAGCGATTTCAGTAGCAGCGAGGCTTCGGTGCCGGCGTCGTCGCTCCAGGTGACGCCGATGGAATGCACGCGGCGGCCGAGGTCGGCGGCCACGGCCTCGGTGCGCAGCACCGCAGCGGCGGCCTGCTCCGAGGTCTGCGCAGCCGTCGAGCGGCCTCTCCCGCCGACGTCGAAACTCTCACCGTCGAGGGTCACCCCGTCGTCGTCCTGCCCCTCCACCAGCACGACACCGACGGTGGACGGCGTCACCGACAAGCCGAGAACAGCGTCCACGCAACACTCCTTCGACAATCCCGGGTGACCCTACCCGCTGCCCCCGCGGAATTGCACACCTGTCAAATCAGGCGGGGGCCGGTTCGGCGAGGATCTCCTGCAATATGCGCGGTTCGACATTGCCTCCCGACAGGACCACCACGGTCTGGCCCGGCGGTGTCGCGTTCTGCCGGTAGGCGGCCAGCGCGACCGCCCCGCTGGGCTCGGCGACCAACCGGGCGCGGTAGATGAGTTCCCTTGTCGCCGAACGTATCTCCGACTCCGACACGGTGATCATGCCGTCGAGGACATGCTGCAGGTGCGCGAAGGTCAGTTCCGAGGGCTGTGACCGCAGACCGTCGGCGACGGTGCGGTTGCGGTCCTCGATGGACCAGTCCACGCGACGCCCCTCGCGCAGGCTCTGGGCGGTGTCGGCGGCGAGCTCCGGCTCGACGCCGATGATCTCGGCGTTCGGGCACAGCGCGCGGATCGAGGTGCCGATCCCCGAGGCCAGTCCCCCGCCACTGACGGGGACGAGCACCGTGCGCACCGAGGGCAGGTCCTCGGCGATCTCGATGCCGATGGTGCCCTGGCCGGCGATGACGTCGGGATGGTCGAACGGCGGGATCAGGACGCCGTCGGTCTGGGCGAGGATCTCGGCGGCGAGCATCTCGCGCCCGCCGGCCTCGGACAGCTCGACACGGGCGCCGAGGTCGCGGGTCGCCTGCACCTTCACATTCGGCGTCTCCTTCGGCATCACGATGTGTGCCCGGATCCCGAACGTCGCCGCCGCGTAGGCCACCGCCTGGGCGTGGTTTCCGCTGGAGTAGGCGACGACATCGGCGGCGGTGTCCCGGACCGCGGCCACGGCGTTGAAGGCGCCCCGCACCTTGAACGCGCCGATCGGCTGCAGGTTCTCCGGTTTGATCCACAGCGGTCGATCGGGGTTCCCCCACCGCGCGGGCAGCAGCGGGGTGCGGACCACGAAGGGGCGGATGCGTTCTGCCGCGGACCGGACGTCGTCGATCGTCACCAGCTTCATGGGTCAAGTCTGGCGCACCGCGGGTGCGGCGGCGGAACGCCTGACGTCGAGGGCGGCGGTCCTCGATGTCTAGGGTGTCTGCCGTGGAACCGTTCTCGATGCCCCTCGTGCCGCGCTATGCCGAGGTGGACCAGCAGGGGGTCGTGTTCAACGGTCACTACCTGACGTGGTTCGACGAGGCGTGCACCGGCCTGTTCGACCATCTCGGCGTGGCCTACCCCGAGCTGACGGCCGGCGGCCACGACTTCCAGGTCGTCCACACCGAGATCGATTTCGCCGCCCCGGTGCGGTGGCGCGACAGCGTGCGGGTGACGGCCGAGTGCGAGCGGGTGGGGAGCACGAGTTTCACGATCGCGTTCACGGTGCGAGCGACGACCGCCGGCGGTGCCGAGCGGGTCGCCGTGCGGGGCCGCACGGTCTATGTCGTGGTCTCCACGCAGGACTGGGCGAAGCGGCCGGTGCCCGATTTTGTGCGCTCGGCGCTGATGCCCGACTGACCCGTATCCGGTCTCGGTGAACGGTACGGTCGAGCCCATGGGCAGCCATGACCGAGAAGATCACGGACACCACAGGGAACTTCCTCCGGGTATGGCCGAGCAGCTCGACCTGGCCTACGCCGGTGTGGCGTCCTTCGGTCACCGGCCCTTCCTGACCGAGGTGTCCCAGCTGGACTCGTGGAAACCCGACGCCGCCATCGTCGGGGCGCCGTTCGACATCGCCACCACCAACCGGCCCGGCGCCCGCTTCGGGCCCAGGGCGATCCGCGCCACCGCGTACGAACCCGGGACCTACCACATGGATCTCGGGCTGGAGATCTTCGACTGGCTGGAGGTCGTCGACTTCGGCGACGCGTACTGCCCCCACGGCCAGACCGAGGTGTCTCACAACAACATTCGGGAACGTGTCCATGCGATCGCCTCGCGCGGGATCGTGCCCGTGGTGCTGGGCGGCGACCACTCGATCACGTGGCCGGCCGCGACCGCGGTCGCCGACGTGCACGGCTACGGCAACGTCGGCATTGTCCATTTCGACGCACACGCCGACACCGCCGACGAGATCGAGGGCAACCTCGCCAGCCACGGCACGCCGATGCGGCGGCTCATCGAATCCGGCGCGGTGCCCGGGTCGCACTTCGTCCAGGTCGGGCTGCGCGGCTACTGGCCGCCTCAGGACACGTTCGAGTGGATGCTCGAACAGAAGATGACCTGGCACACCATGCAGGAGATCTGGGAGCGCGGGTTCAAGGCCGTGATGGCCGACGCGGTCGGCGAAGCGCTCGCCAAGGCCGACAAGCTGTACGTGTCCGTCGACATCGACGTACTCGACCCAGCGCACGCCCCCGGCACCGGAACCCCGGAGCCGGGCGGCATCACGAGCGCGGACCTGCTGCGGATGGTGCGTCAGCTCTGCTACGAGCACGACGTCGCCGGCGTGGACGTCGTCGAGGTCTCCCCCGCCTACGATCATGCCGAGCTCACGGTCAATGCCGCGCACCGGGTGGTGTTCGAGGCGCTGGCGGGGATGGCGGCCAGGCGGCGTGACGCCGCCGCGGCCGAACCCGGTCAGCCGGCGAAGTCCTACCGGGACCGCGGCGTCACTTCGTCAGAGTGAACTGGCAGACGTCGGTGTAGCCCTCGCGGAACAGGTCGGCGCACCCGGTCAGGTACTTCATGTACCGGTCGTAGACCTCTTCGGACTGGATGGCGATCGCCTCGTCCTTGTTCTTCTCCAGCGCGGCCGACCACAGGTCGAGGGTCCGCGCGTAGTGCAGCCGCAGCGGCTGGACCAGCTTCACGTCGAAACCGGCCTTGGTCGCGTGGCTCTTGACCTTGACGGGCTGGGGCAGGTCACCGCCGGGGAAGATCTCGTCCATGATGAATTTGAAGAAGCGGATCTTCGTCATCGTGACAGGCAGCTTGCGCTCCACGAACTCCTCGTCGTCGGGCTTGACGATGGTGTGCAGCATCATCACGCCGTCGGCGGGCAGCGCCTCGTAGGCCATCTTGAAGAACTCGTCGTAGCGGTCGCGCCCGAAGTGCTCGAAAGCGCCGATGGACACGATGCGGTCGACGGGCTCGTGGAACTGTTCCCAGCCCTGCAGCAGCACGCGCTTGGTCCGCGGGCTGTCCAGCCCGTCGAGCACCTTCTGCACATGCGCCTGCTGGTTACGGCTCAAGGTGAGGCCCACGACGTTGACGTCGTACTTCTCGATTGCCCGCTTGATGGTGGCGCCCCAGCCGCAGCCGACGTCGAGCAGGGTCATCCCCGGCTCGAGTCCGAGTTTGCCCAGCGACAGATCGATCTTGGCCAGCTGCGCCTCTTCGAGCGTCATGTCATCGCGCTCGAAGTATGCGCAGCTGTACGTCTGCGTGGGATCGAGAAACAGACGGTAGAAGTCGTCTGAGAGGTCGTAGTGCGACTGGACGTCCTCGAAGTGAGGCTGCAGATCCTGAGAGCCGCTCGAAGTTTCTGGCAAAGTACCGGCCTTTGAGGTTCTGGTTACTGGTCAGTTGACGGGGCCCCACCCAGCTTGAGGGCCCGGTCTCGCTGTTCGCGCAGTTTACGCAGCGTACCCGAGAGCGTTGCGAACCCGTGAATTGAGTGGTTGCCCGCCGAGTGGGTACTCGGCGGGCCGACCGAACGCACCTATCGTGGACGTGCCGCCTGCATGTCACCGACCCGCCGGGAGAGAGACCGCCATGACGACACCTGACCGAAGCCCGCTCGGCGACGCCTCAGAAGCCGACCTGGCCGAACAGAGCATCCCTGTCATCGACACCGACGACGAGACCTGGCCCGACGCCGCCCAGGTGGGCGCCGACCGCGACTGGCAGGCCAGTGAGGCCGACCTCGTCGAACAGGCGATCGCCGTCCCCGAGGACGACTCCGACTTCGACCGCTGAGGTCCGGCCCCGGCCGGGGTCGACGAGCATGCCCGGCGCGGGTCACGCGGCGAATACTGTGAATGCGATGACTACTCGCGTCTGGCCCGCACTGCTCGCGTTGCTCGTCGCGGCGACCGGATGCGCCGGACCCACGGCGGACGGCCCGGGAAGCGAGCGCGCGCAGACCTCGAGCACCACGGCGCCGGCCACGACGATGGACGCCGAACTGACCCGCCGCCTCGACGGCGCGGTCGACCGCGTCCTGGGCGACGCCGACGTGCCGGGGGCGATCGTCGGCATCTGGGGACCCGACGGTGACTACGTCCGGGCCTTCGGCGTGGCCGACAAGAAGACGCGCGCGCCGATGAAGACCGACTTCTACACCCGGATCGGAAGCCAGACCAAGACTTTCACGGTCACCGCCGTCCTGATGCTGGCCGACCAGGGCCGCGTGGGCCTCGACGAGGCGATCGGCGCCTACGTCGACGGGGTGCCCCGCGGTGGCGAGATCACGCTGCGCCAGCTGGCCGGTATGCGCAGCGGCCTGCCCAACTACTCGGCGAACCCGGCCTTCGCCCAGCAGTTGTTCACCGACCCCCAGCGGGTGTTCACCCCGCGCCAACTGCTGGACATGGCGTTCTCCCAGCCCGCCGTGTTCGACCCTGGCGACGGGTTCCAGTACAGCAACACCAACACCATCCTGCTCGGCCTGGTGGTCGAGAAGGTCGGCGGCCAACCACTGCGTGACTTCGTGCGCGATCGCATCACCGGGCCACTGGGCATGCGCCACACCAGCTTTCCGGTCGACAACGCATTCCCCAAACCCCATGCGGCGGGCTACACCAAGCAGACGCTCGACGGTGGGGAGACGACGGCCACCGACTGGAACCCGTCGTGGGCCTGGGCGGCGGGCAGCATGATCTCCACCCTCGACGACATGCGGGTGTGGGCCCCCGCGCTGGCGACCGGGGAGCTGCTGACCCCCCGCATGCAGCAGGAGCGTCTGCAGACCGTGGACGACGACGGCGCGCCTGCGCCACACGGTTACGGTCTGGGGCTGTTCAACCTCGGCGGCTGGATCGGTCACAACGGCAGCCTGCCCGGCTACCAGACCGTGTCGGTGTACCTGCCCGAACGGCGGATCGGGCTCGTCGTGTTCGTCAACACCGACATCACGGTCGACGGAGCGGACCCGGGCACGCTGCTCGCGACGGCGATCACCACCGAACTGACACCCGACCACGTGTACGAGATCGGATGACCGAGAAGGAGTGCAGGCGATGCAGGGATCGGTGACGGTGTCCATGGCGGCTCCCCCGGAACGGATCTGGGAGGTCATCACCGACGTGGGCAGCATCGGGAAGTTCTCGCCCGAGACGTTCGAGGCGGAGTGGCTCGACGGTGCCGACGGCCCCGCACTGGGTGCGCGATTCCGAGGGCACGTGCGCCGCAACGAGATCGGCCCCGTGTACTGGACGACGTGCCGGGTCACGGCCTGCGAACCAGGACGGGAGTTCGGCTTCGAGGTGCTGCTCGGCGACCGGGCGGTGAACAACTGGCACTACCGGTTGGATCCGACGGCGGCGGGCACCGACGTCACCGAGTCCTTCCGCCTCAACCAGAGCCCGCTGATCGCCGTCTACTCCGTGGTCGGCGGCCAACTGCGGCGGCGTCGCAATCTGCGTGACATGCGCACGACGCTGGAACGGATCAAAGCGGTCGCGGAGATTGCCGGGCCCTGACCGCGGGTATCTCGGCTCGGTGACTGATGCGAGTGACGAGACGGTGGACGCCGTCGGCAAAGTGACGGAAGCACTGGAGTATCTGGAGCGGGCCCGGGGCCACCTGTATTCGTTCCATCAGCTGATGGGCCGGGCGGACCTGCTGGTCGGCGAGGCGGCCGAGGAACTGCGCGAGGCCGGCCACGAGTCGGTGGCCGAGCGCCTGGAGACCGACCTGGTCGGCCGCAACGTGCTCTACGGACGGTGGACCTTTCAGGTCATCGAGGAGTTCGAGGAGACCTACTGGACGCCGTTTCGCGAGCACGAGCGCCGGGTGCGTGACGAGCTCGTCGGCGGGGTCCGGCACGTGCACGAGGCCAGGATGAAAGAGGACCGCCGCACACAGGGCAGAAAGGGTCACGAAGGCAGGCCCTGAGGCTACGCTTGGGCTGCATGACCCTGGATCTCGGCGGCCTCACGCGCAGCAACGGAACGGCTCCCCCGGATGTGCCGCTGGCCGACGTCGACCTCGGCTCCTGGGATTTCTGGGGTCTCGCCGACGACGTGCGCGACGGCGCCTTCGCGACGCTGCGCCGCGAGGCGCCGATCTCGTTCCACCGGTCCTACGTCGCCGATCCCGACTCGGAGGTCGCCGGGCACTGGGCGCTGACGCGCTACGACGACGTGTTCTACGCCAGCAGGCATCCCGAGCTGTTCAGCTCGGCCCTGGGTATCACCGTCGGCGACCAAAGTCCGGAGCTGGCCGAATATTTCGGGTCGATGATCGCGATGGACGATCCGCGGCACACCCGGCTGCGCAACATCGTCCGTAGCGCGTTCACCCCGCGGGTGCTGGCCCTCATCGAGGACTCGGTGCGTCAGCGTGCGCGCAGCCTCGTCGAGAACATGGTGGCCTCGCACCCCGACGGCCGCGGCGAGATCGTCGCCGAGCTCGCCGGCCCGCTCCCCCTGCAGATCATCTGCGACATGATGGGCATCCCCGAGCAGGACCACCAGAAGATCTTCCACTGGACCAACGTCATCCTGGGTTTCGGCGACCCCGACATCGCCACCGATTTCGACGAGTTCGTCTCGACGGCAATGGGAATCGGGGCCTACGCCTCGGAACTCGCCGACGACCGCCGCGGCACCCCGGGCGAGGACCTGACCACGGCTCTGGTGCAGGCCGAACTCGACGGGGAGCGGCTCAGCTCCGCGGAGGTGGCGTCCTTCTTCATCCTGCTGGTGGTGGCCGGTAACGAGACGACCCGCAACGCGATCAGCCACGGGGTCCTGGCATTGAGCCGGTTCCCCGAGCAGCGGCAGCGGTGGTGGTCGGACTATCACGCGCTGGCGCCGACGGCGGTCGAGGAAGTCGTGCGGTGGGCGTCGCCCGTGGCCTATATGCGGCGCACCGCCACCCAGGACGTCGAACTCGGCGGCGTGACGATCGCGGCCGGGGACAAGGTGTCGCTGTGGTACGGCTCGGCGAATCGCGACGAGACGAAGTTCGCCGACCCGTGGATGTTCGACGTCGGCCGCCACCCCAACCCACACGTCGGGTTCGGCGGGGGCGGAGCGCACTTCTGCCTCGGGGCCAACCTCGCCCGCCGCGAGATCACCGTGGCCTTCGAGGAACTGCACCGCGTGGTTCCCGACATCCGCGCCGTGGACGAACCCGACATGCTGCACTCGGCGTTCATCCACGGCATCAAGCGGTTGCCGGTGGCCTGGACGCCGCCGGGCGGGGCAGCGCCAGACCGCTGAGCCGGGTCAGCGGCTTCGGACGTCCGGGTTCATCCGGTCCGCGGGGCCGCCCCGCGGGTCGCGGTCGCCCACGACGCCGTGCTGGCCCGGCGCGTGGTCGCCGCCGAGGGGGCCACCGAGGGGGCCGTGGTCGGTGTGGTCGGTGTGGTCGCGGTGCCTGCCGTCGTCGTGGGCAAGGCCCCCATCTCGGACACCCCCATCTCGAACGTCACCGTCTCGAACGTCACCGTCTCGAGCATCGCCGCCACGGCCGTTGTCCTTGACGCGGGGGTCCAGCTTGTCCGCGTGCTCACGGCGCGCGTCGATGTGCTGCTGCGAGCTGGACAGCGCATCGCGACGGGTGGACGCGGTGTCGGCGAGCCGGGCGGCCTCGGTGGCCTTGGCGTCGGCTTCGGCCTGTGCGGCACGGGCTTTCGCCTCCGCTTCGGCGACCAGAGAGGCCTGGCGTTCCACGCGCTGCGTGTCCTGGTGCACTTCCTGCCGGATGCGGTCGGCCTCCTCGGCGCGGCGGCGGTTGCGGCTCTTACGGGCGGCCATCACGATCGCGGCGATGACGATGATCGCGACGACGGCGGCGATGACGATCCACACGACGTTGTTGTCCATGCCGGCTCCTCGATGTCGGGGGCAGGTCGTGTTGACGGGCCCGTTGATTGGTCGGATGCCCGGAGGGTGGGTGCCCTAAACCGTGGTCACACCGTCGCGGTGGGGGCTACCGGCGCGAACGGGCCCTAGCGCACCTGCAGCGCGCTGAGCATCCCGGCGGCCGAGCGCGGCCAGGTGAACTGTTCGGCCCGGCGGCGCGCGGAGCGGCGACGGTGGTGCTCCGGGCGGGTCAGCACGGTGGCGACGGCGCGGGCGACGGAGTCTGCGTCGTTGTCGGCGGTCGCCCCGCTGTCGTGGGTCAGGATCTCGGCCAGTGCCGAGGTCCGGGACACCACCGCCGGCGTCCCGCAGGCCAGCGCCTCCAGGGCCGCCAGCCCGAACGTCTCGTGGGGACCGGGCGCCAGCGCCACATCGGCGCTGGCGAGAATGCCCGCGACGGTGTCGCGGCAGCCGACGAAGCCGGTGAAGTGGACGGGTAACCCTGCCGCCTGCCGCTGCAGCCGGGGCCGCAGCGGGCCTTCCCCGACGACGACCAGTTCCGCGTCGAGGCCCGAAGCGCGCAGCGCGGCAAGGGCGTCGATGCTGCGGTGGGGATGCTTCTCGACCGACAACCGGCCGCAGTGCACGAGCAGCAGTTGGTCGGGACCCACCCACTGTCGCCTGACGGCGGCCGAGTGCCACCGCGGGTGATACTGGTCGAGATCGACGCCGAGGGGCACCGTCATCAGGTTGGTCGCGCCGATCCGGTCGAACTCCTCGCGCGCGAATGCCGTGGTGCACACGACGGCGTCGTAGTTGGCCGCGGTGCGCCGGTTGGCCACGTCGGCGACCGCACGCGCTGCCGGCATCGGCAGGATCTGTCCGGCGAGCCGGTCCAGGCGCTCGTGGGAGATCATCACCGTCGACACGCCGCGACGGCGTCCCCACGGGCCGAGCGATCTCAGGGTCAAGCGGTCGGACACCTCGAGGGCGTCGGGGCGCAGCCGTTCCAGCAGATCGGTCACCGGGCGCGGAAGCACAGCGCGGTATCCGCCGGTGAACGGGATCAGCACTGCGGGCAGGCTGATGCGGTGGACGCCCGAGGTCAGGGTCGTCTGTTCGTGATGCCGGCCGGGCACGATCAGGAAGACGGTGTGGCCCGCGGCGCAGTACTCGGCGCCGAGGCGGTCGACGGCGGTGCGCAGGCCGCCCGAGCGTGGGCCGTAGAAATTCGCTACCTGGACGACCCGCATGGCTGCATCACAGCGTGCGCGTGTGTGCGCAACGCAACGGCGGGCAGGCGGGTTGCCGAACAGCAGGTTTCCGGTCGGCTTCCCTATCCGACGTGGGCGGCGAGCCAGTCGAGCGTCCTGGTCCACGCATCCGCGGCGGCGCGGGGGTCGTAGCGGTCTCCGGTGTCGTTGAAGAAGGCGTGGTTGGCGCCGGGTTCGGTGACCAGTTCGTGGACGAGCCCGGCCTTCGTCAGCGCGGCTTGGGCGACGGGTTCGGTAGCGTTGACGCGCTGGTCGAGTTCACCGTAGAAGCCCAGCACCGCAACGTCTTTCGAGCCTGAGAAGTCCGGGTTGTCGGGGGTCGGCCCGTAGAACGGGAGCGCGGCGGCCAGCTCCGGGGTGCCCGCGGCCAGCAGCCGCCACAGCAGGCCGCCGCCCATGCAGAAGCCGATCGATGCCACCTTGCCGCCCGGTGTCCGTCGGCTCACCTCGGCGATCCCGGAATCGAGATCGGCGACCATGTCCTCCGGTGCGCGCCTGCCCAGCGCGGCGGTGGCTTCGGCGGGGTCGGTGAAGGTCGCCGTACCCCCCTGTTCGGAGAGCAGGTCGATGGCCAGGCTCGAGTAGCCCGCGCCGGCCAGGCGGCCCGCGACCGAGCGCACCCAGTCGTTGAGTCCCTTGTTCTCGTGGATCACCAGCACCCCGCCCCGCGGCGCCGCGAGGTCCCCTGCGGTGGCGTCGGCCCAGGCGCCCTGCAGTTCACCGCGGGGCCCGGCCCAGGTGACGGGCGCCGTGGGCAGCGCTTTGTCCATCCCCGGCGGCGGCGTCGCGGGCTGTGTGCCCGCCGGCGGGGACTGCGGGGGCGACCCCGAGGAGGTGGCGGTGCCCTGCGCCTGCTGCCCGTCCTGCCCGCAGGCCGCGATCAGGGTCGTGGCCGCGGCGGTGCCGATCCCGAGCAGTGCGAGTCGGCGCAGCGCTTCGCGGCGCGAGAGCAGCCCGTCGACGTGGTCGGTGGCGATCTCTTCGGCGATGTAGCGCTGCAGGGGTGTCACAAGCCCCGATTATGCGCTTCGGCCCAGGTGCGGCCACGAGTAGACACTCGTACAAATCTGTTCACCGATTTCGTTGACACGTGACCAGTGGGGCTGTTCGATGACGGTGTGAGCTACGACACCATCATCCGCGGCGGCCGCTGGTTCGACGGCACCGGCGCGCCGTCCGCGGTGCGCACCCTCGGCATCCGGGACGGGCACGTCGCCGTCATCACCGACGGCGACCTCGACGAGACCGGCTGCCCGCACGTGATCGACGCGACGGGCAAGTGGGTGCTGCCCGGCATGCTGGACATCCACACGCACTACGACGTCGAGGTCCTCGGCGGACCCTCGCTCGCGGAGTCGCTGCGGCACGGCGTCACGACGGTGATGCTCGGGTCGTGCTCACTGTCGACGGTCTACGTCGACGGCGCCGACGCCGGCGACATCTTCGGCCGCGTCGAGGCCATCCCCCGCGAACACGTCATCGCCGCGGTGGGTCAGCACAAGACGTGGTCCAACGGCGAGGAGTACATCGCGGCCCTCGAGGCGCGACCCCTGGGCCCCAACGTGGCCGCATTCCTCGGTCACTCGGACATGCGGGCGGCGACGATGGGACTGGACCGCGCCACCCGCGACGACGAGCGGCCGACGAAGAGCGAACAGGCGCAGATGGAGCGGATGCTGATCGAGGCCCTGCGCGCCGGCTTCGTCGGGATGTCCTCCCAGCAGCTTCTCTTCGACAAGCTCGACGGCGACGTGTGCAGGTCGCGCACGCTGCCCTCCACCTATGCCAAGGCCCGCGAGTTGCGCCGACTGAAGTCGCTGCTGCGCCGCTCGAACCGCATCCTGCAGTCGGGACCGGACATCCAGAACCCCTTCAACATCGGCTCCCAGGTCTTCCAGTCCCTGGGCTTCGTGCGCAACCCGCTCAAGACCAGCCTGCTCTCGGCGGCCGACGTGAAGTCCAACCCCGTCGCGGTCAAGCTCCTGGGCCCGCTGGCGCGGCTGGCCAATCGGCTGGGTGGCAACTTCCGCTGGCAGCACCTGCCGGTGCCCTTCGAGGTCTACGCCGACGGCATCGACCTGGTCATCTTCGAGGAGTTCGGTTCGGGCGCGGCGGCGCTGCACCTCAGGGACGAGGTCGAGCGCAACGCGTTGCTGCGCGACGAGGACTACCGGCGGGCGTTCCGCAAGGACTACGACGCCAAGTTCGGCATGCGGGTGTGGCACCGCGACTTCTTCGACGCCGAGATCGTGGGGTGCCCCGACGCCACCGTGATCGGGAAGTCCTTCGGGCAGGTCGGACGCGACCGCGGTGGGCTGCACCCGGTCGATGCGTTCCTCGACCTGGTCCTCGAACACGGCGCCGCGCTGCGATGGCGCACCACCATCTCCAACCACCGCCCCGAGGTGTTGAAGAAACTCGCCGCCGACTCGGGCATCCAGATGGGGTTCTCCGACGCCGGGGCCCACCTTCGCAACATGGCGTTCTACAACATGGGCCTGCGGCTGCTGCGCCACGTCCAGGACTCGGCCCGCGCCGGGCAGCCCTTCATGACGATCGAACAGGCCGTGCATCGACTGACGGGCGAACTCGCCGACTGGTACCGCATCGACGCAGGGCACCTACGGGTGGGCGATCGCGCCGACGTCGTCGTCCTCGACCCCGAGCGGCTCGACGCGACCCTGGATGCCTACGCCGAGGAGACCGTCGACCAGTACGGCGGGCTGTCCCGGATGGTGAACCGCAACGACGACACGGTGAACGCGGTGCTCGTCGGCGGCCGTGCCGTCTTCCTCGACGGCGCGCCCACGCCGCTGGTGGGCGTCCAGCGCACCGGCCGCTTCCTGCGCGCCGCGCACAAGGCGCCCGCGTCGGTCACCAATCAGGAGGACCTGGCCCGTGTCGGTTGAGCAGGTACAGCACACCGGCGAGGTCGAGGCGGCCGTGCACGGCATGTGGGAGGCGCTGTCGGCCCGCGACTGGGAGGCGATGAAGACCTTTCTGTCGGACGACTGCATCTACCTGGACATGCCGGTCGGTCCGGCGGCGGCCGCGCGCGGCCCGGAGGACATCGTGAAGCGGTTGAAGATCGGTCTGGAGCCGCTGGCCTCCTATGAGAACTTCACCGGCCTCATGGTCAGCAACGGCGCCGACGTGATGTACGAGCATCACGAAGAATGGCGCTGGGCCACAGGGGAATCCGCCGTTCTGCAGTTCGTCACGGTGCACCGGGTCGAGGGCGGCAGGATCACGCTGTGGAAGGACTACTGGGACATGAGCGCCCTGGCCGACCACGCCCCACCGACCTGGCTGGCGGACTTCGCCGACGCCGACATGTCCTGGGTCTTCGACGCCACCGGACTGGTCTGAGGAGAAACGATGCTGGATCTGAAAATCACCGGGGGCACCGTCGTCGACGGCACCGGCGCCGACCGCTTCCGCGCGGACATCGGGGTCAAGGACGGCCGCATCGTCGAGGTCCGTCGCCGCGCCGGTGACGACGCGGGACTGCAGACCGAGGCCGCGCACGAGATCGACGCCACCGGGCGCATCGTCGCACCCGGCTTCGTCGACGTGCACACCCACTACGACGGACAGGTCAGCTGGGACGACACGCTGGAGCCGTCGAGCATGCACGGCGTCACGACGGTCGTGAGCGGCAACTGCGGCGTCGGGTTCGCCCCGGTGCGGCCCGGGCGCGAACAGTGGCTCATCGAGCTGATGGAGGGCGTCGAGGACATCCCCGGATCGGCACTGGCCGAGGGCATCACGTGGCAGTGGGAGAGTTTCCCCGAGTACCTGGATGCGATCGAGAAGCGCACCCTGGCCGTCGATTACGGCACCCAGATCGCCCACGGCGCGGTCCGCGGCTACGCCATGGGCGAGCGCGGCGCCCGCAACGAGGAGGCCACCGCCGAGGACATCGCGGCGATGGCGCGCATCGTGCAGGAGGCGATCGAGGCCGGCGCGCTGGGCTTCTCGACGTCGCGCACCGAAGCGCACCGGGCCATCGACGGCGAGCCCGTGCCCGGCACCTATGCCGCGGAGGCCGAGCTGTTCGGGCTGGGCCGGGCGATGGCCGCGGGCGGGCGCGCGGTGTTCGAAGTGTCGCCACAGGGCACCGCCGGGGAGAGCCCCGCCGAGGCCACCATGCGCGAGATGGACTGGATGACCAAACTCGCCGCCGAGATCGAGCGCCCGGTGTCGTTCACGATGATCCAGACCGGCGGGGCGCCCGACCTGTGGCGTGAACAGCTCGATCGTGCCGGCAAGGCGCTGGAGAACGGTGTCGAGGTGTACGCGCAGTTCGCCGCGCGCCCGTTCGGCATGCTGTTCGGCTTCCCCGGGTATCACGCGTTCACCCACCGGCCGACGTACCGGGCACTGAAAGCCGAACTGGGACAGGGCGAGCTGACGGCCCGCCTCGCCGACCCCGCGGTCCGGCAGGCGATCCTCGCCGAGGCCGACCTGCCGGCGCAGCCGGTGCCGCTGTTCGACGGTCTGTTCGCGCTGATCCAGCACAGCGCGGACCGCATCTTCCCGATCGGCGACCCGCCCGACTACGAGCCCACGCCGGATCAGACCGTCGCCGCGATCGCTGCGCGGCGCGGACAGGATCCGCTGGCCGCGATGTACGACCTGATGCTGGAATCCGACGGCACCGCCATGCTGATGCTGCCGTTCTTCAACTACGCCGCAGGCAATCACGACGCGATCTACGACATGATGACGCACCCTGCGGCGGTGTCGGGGCTCTCCGACGGCGGCGCGCACTGCGGGCTGATCTGCGACGCGTCCTACCCCACCTTCCTGCTGACGCACTGGGCCCGCGACCGCCACCGCGGCCCCAAGTTCTCCCTGGAGTACGTGATGCGCAAGCAGACCCTGGACACCGCAACGCTTTTCGGGTTGTCCGACCGCGGCGTCATCGAGGTCGGCAAGAAGGCCGACATGAACGTGATCGACATGGACGCGCTGCGCCTCGACGTCCCCCGGATGGTCTACGACCTGCCCGCCGGCGGCCGGCGCCTGATCCAGGGTGCCGCGGGTTACGACGCGACGGTCGTCAGCGGCGTGGTGACCCGACGCCACGGCATGGACACCGGTGCCCGGCCCGGGCGCCTCCTGCGGGGTGTCCGCTAACCGGCGACGAGATCGTCGATCTGATTGATCGCCGAGGACGCTCCCTCGACCACACCCATGTCCAGGACCTGTTGCAGGCCCTCGACCGTGGCGTACGTGCTCACGTAGGTGGCCCGGGTGCCGCCGTCGTGCTCGGTGAAGGTGAACACGTTCGCCGACACCGGCATCTCGGGGTTCGGGGTGAACTCCAAATCGGCGAAGCCGTCGTCGAAGGAGAACCCGGTGGGTTCGTCGACGGTCTTGATGTCCCAGTACCCGGCATGTTTGTCGCCTTCGGGCCCGGTCATGAAGTAGGTGACACGGCCGCCGGGCCGCAGATCGTGGTCGACGACGGTGGCCGGGTATTCCGGTGGGCCCCAGATTTTTTCGAGCTGACGCGGATCGGCGTAGACCTGCCAGATGCGCTGCACCGGCGCGGCGAAGTCGGCGATGATGGTCAGGGTGCGGTTGTCGAGGTCGTGGTGGACGTCGGTCACGGGCATGGTCACTCCTCCTGGTGTGTGGCGATCAGTTCGTCGATACGGGCGACTCTGCCGCGCCAGATCTGCTCGAGTTCGGTGAGCATGGACGCCACCGACCTCACCGCCGCGACGTCGCCACTGGCCAATTGCTCGCGGCCGCGGCGCCGTTTGGTGATGAGGCCGGCCTTGTCCAGCACGGCAACGTGTTTCTGTACCGCCGCGAAACTCATGTCGTAGTTCGCGGCAAGTGTCGAGACGGAGTGCTCGCCCGCGAGCACCCGGCGCATGATGTCGCGCCGCGTGCGGTCGGAGAGCGCGTGGAACAGCGCGTCGGCCCGTTCCTCGTCCTGCTCGATCACTCCCCCAACATACAACCAAATGGTTGTACGTTGTCAAGGGTTCGCGTCAGTCCAGCCCGTAGACCCGGCGGGCATTGACGTGTGCGATCAGATCGACGACGCGGATCGCGTCCGGCTCGCTCCAGTCGCCGGCGTCCACGAAGCGCTGCAGTGCCGCGGCGATTCCGTTGCGCCACAACCGCGCTCCGAGGAAGTGCAGCTCAGCGGGGCCGAACCCGTCGGAGGAATAGAGGATCTTCCGGAACGGCGCCATCTCCAGCAGCCGGGCGATGAACGGGGCGGAGCGGGCCCCGAGGTAGTTGATCGACAGCCCGCCGTCGACGTACACGTTGTTGAATGCCTGGGCCAGGTAGCCGGCCTCGCGTTCGTAGGGATAGCAGTGCAGCAGCATCACCGGGGTTTCGCCGCTCACGCGCAGAAAGTCGAGCAGATGCAGCGGGTTGGCGGCGTGCAGGTCGCAGTCGCGGTCGCCGAACCCGACATGGAACTGCAGGGGTTTGCCGAGCCGGAGCGCCCGGTGCAGACCGAAGCGCAGCAGCACGCGATCGAGCAGGCGGGTGCCGCCGGCGTCGCGCCAGCGCGCCGCGGCGACGGCCACCTCATCCGCTGTGGGTTCGGACAGGTCGCCGACGAATCCGCCGCGGTAGGCCAGGACGGACTTGGTGCCCACCGCGCTTCGCCCTCTGCGCCACAGGATCTCGTCGAACGCCGCGGCGTATTCCCCCGTCGCGGCGGCGGCCTCCTCGGCCACCGCCTCCAGCCGCACCACCTCGCGCACCCGGCCGGCGCCGAGTCCGGCCAGTTCGTCGAGACCGGCCACTCCGTCGGCGAAGCCGGTGTCGACGAGCCAGTCCGACACGTGCGCGGCGCCGAGGAACCGCTGCGCGAGCTCGATTTCGTCCAGGCCGCTGCGGGTCTGCCAGTACGCGTCGGCGCCGGCGTGGCGCTCCAGACCGAGGACGGGTGCGCAGTGCGCGCGCACGGCGAATCCGAGCTGAGTGTCGAAACCGGAGTCGAAAGACGCCAGAGGTTCGGTGTTGGCCTCGTTGAGTGCGTTCTCGAAATGCGCGCGATCGGCGGTGTCCAGCCAGCAGCCGTGCACGTGGTGGTCCACCAGTGACACCACGTCGGCGTGCTCGCCGAGAGCGCTCACCTACACGCTCCAGGCCAGGCGGAACTTCTCGGCGAGCTGACCGGCGTCGAGCCCTGCGAAGTGTTCGTGTTCGTAGCGGCGCACCGCGACCACGGCGTCGACCACCGGATCGCCTAGGACGGCGCGCATCCTGGCCGAGCCGTCGAGAGCGTCCAGGATCCCGGCGTGTTCGGCGCCCAGCACGGTGACCCCCGCTTCGGCCCGGGCCTCGGCGCTCAGCGTCGACGGGTCGACGGCGATCTCGGCGGGCAGGGCCGCGGTGTTCTCCAGGCCGTCGAGGGCCAGCCCGAGGACGGCTGCGGAGGCCAGATACGGGTTCGCCGACGGGTCGATGACCTTCACCTCGACATGGGCGCCGTGCGGGTTGGCCTCACCGGCGGCCACGAAACGCACGGCGGCCTCCCGGTTCTCGGTCCCCCAGCAGGCGTAGGCGCCCGACCAGTGCCCCGGTTGCATCCGCAGGCCCGACAGGATCGATCCGCTCAGCACGCCCTGGGCGTCCTGCAGCCCGGACAGCACACCGGCGACCGCGGCCGCGCCCTCCGCGGTCATCCCGGCGGGTCCGTCGGCGCCGGAGAACAGCGGGACGCCGTGCCGGGTGAGCGAGAAGTGCTGGTGGGCGCCCGAACCGACGGCGCCGGCGAACGGCACCGGCGACAGGCTGACCCTCATGCCGTGTCTGCGCGCGGCCCGGCTGACGATGATGCGCATCAGGATGACCTGGTCGGCGGCGACGACGGCGGGCTGTGGCGCCAGCGATATCTCGAACTGGTGGGCGCCGTATTCGGGATGGAACTGCTCGATCGCGACGCCCGAGGCTGTGGCGGCGGCGGTGACATCCCGCACGAACCCCTCGTGTTCCAGCACACCGGCCAGCCCGTACTGCGCCCACAGGTGTGCGGGCAGCTGCGCGCCGTCCGGCCCCACGAGGACGAACTCGAGCTCGTGTCCGACCAGTGCGTCGATTCCCGCACCGGACAGCCTGTCCTGCACGCGCTGCAGGGTGCCGCGGGCGCACCGCGGATCCGGCGTGCCGTCTTGGTCGAAGAACGACCCCGGAGCCCACGCGAATCCGTCGCCGAGGATGCGCAGTCCGGAGAGGTCGATGCGGATCCGCTGGTCTCCGACGACGCCGATGTTCTCACCGAACGCGATGCCGGACTGGTCGATGGTGAACCCGTGCCAGACGGGGCTCGCGCCGAGCCCGGGATCGGCGAACGACCCCATCCGGCGCAACGGCACGGTCTTGGCGTGGATGAGCCCCGCGGGGTTCACGACGGTGCCGATCAGGGTGGCTACTCCGTCGGCCTCGAGCTGGGCGATGGCTGCGGCGGCGAGCGGTTTGGCGGCCATGAAGCCATTCTGCAGGCGATCAGCCTGCCCTACAGGGTGATCTTGCAGCTCTGGCCGATGTCGAGGGTGCGCAGCATCCGGCCCATGCCCACCCACATGGCGCAGGAGATGGCGAGGTCGGTGAGCAGTTCGTCATCGAAGTGCACCGCGGCGCGCTCCCAGAAGTCCTCGTCGTCACGCAGCGCGGTGTGGTCGGTGGCGAACCGGTGCGCGAATTCCATCGCGATCCGCTCGGCGTCGCTGTAACCCGGCCAGGTGCGCCACTGGGTGGCGTAGTCGTAGAACTCCTCGGTGATGCCGTGGGACTCCCCCTCGGCGTCGCGGGTGTTCTGGCAGACGACGCATTCGTTGGCGTAGGCGATCACGATGCGCGCGGCTTCCCTGGTCCGCATCGGCAATCGGTTCTTGGTGTACACGGCGTTGGTGAATTGCGCCATCGCAGAACCCAATTCGGGCGACTTCACCGCGAAGCCCGTCACGTCGTCGTCAGCGAAATCTCCGATTCGGCTCATGGTGCAAAAGTGTAACGTGTTTCACTTTTGCGCTGTGGTGAGTTCGGCCCGATCGTCGTTCCATTCGCGTTGGAGAAGGAGTCGCTGGGCGATCCGCTCCAGGGCGGCCTCGACCTCGCCGCGGTCCGGGCGGCCCTCGAAGGTCGGGGAGGTCTCCAGCTTCTGCACGATGCGGCTGCTCAGCGCCGACGTGGCGGCCTCCACCTGACGCGCGCCGGACTGCGTCAGCCAGAGCTGATCGCCGGTCCGCAGCGCATGGCCCCGTTCGACGAGCCGGTCGAACGTCGGCTCCAGCACCTCGGGCGGCACCCGCAGGCGCTCGGCCATCTCGGTCAGGCGCGCCGATCCGAAGACCTGACCCTGCCGGTAGATCTGGATGAGCGCCCACAGCAGCGCGATGTCGGCTTCGCAGCCGTGCGTGCCCGCGATACTGCGCAGCTTGATCTCCGGTGAGTGCCGGACCAGCCGCCAGACCGCGGTCTCCAGCATCTGCTCGGAGGAGTCGTTGGACGGCATGCCGAAGCCCTCGCCCATGTCGAGAGCGGTGGTCGTCTCGATGTCGCGCAGTGGCACCTGCTTGAGCGTGAGGGCGACGAGGAAACCCACCGCCGCCACCGGCGCCGCGCACAGGAACACCAGCCCGAGGGAGTCGGAGTAGGCGGTGACGATGGGTGCCGCGACGGCGTCGGGCAGCTGATGCAGCACCTGCGGGGACTGCGCGGCTGCCGGGGGCGCCCCGGCCGCGGCGAGCGCGCCGGCGATGCGGGAGTCCAGGAAGTTGGCGAACAGCGATCCGAAGATCGCCGCCCCGAACGAACTGCCGATCGTCCGGAAGAACGTCACGCCCGAGGTGGCCACGCCGAGATCGGCGAAGCTCGCGGTGCTCTGCACGATGAGGACCAGCACCTGCATGCACATGCCGATGCCGGTGCCCAGCACGAACAGGTAGGCGCTCTGCTGCCAGACGGGGGTGGTGGCGTCCATCTGCGAGAGCAGCACGAAACCGAGCACCATCACCGCGGTGCCGACGACGGGGAAGATCTTGTACCGGCCGGTGCGGCTGACCAGGACGCCGCTGCCCATGGACGTCAACAGCAGGCCACCCACCATCGGCAGGGTGCGCAGACCCGATTCGGTCGCCGAGACGCCGTCGACGAACTGCATGAACGTCGGCAGGAACGTCAACGCGCCCAGCATCGCGAAACCGACGATGAACGACAGCACGCAACACACGGTGAACACCGGGCTCGCGAAGAGCCGGATGGGCAGCACCGGCTCCTCGGCGCGCAACTCGACGCGCACGAACAGCGCCAGCGCCGCGGCGGAACCGACGAACAGGCCGATGATCACCGGCGAGGACCAGGCATAGGTGCTGCCGCCCCAGCTGGTCGCCAGGGTCAGCCCCGAAGCGCCCAGCCCGATCAGCACGATGCCGGCGTAGTCGATCACCGGACGGGTCCGCCGCCCCAGCGCGGGGATGGTCGCCAGCGCGACGACGAGCACGACGATGCCGATCGGGACGTTGATCCAGAACGCCCAGCGCCAGGTCAGATGGTCGGTGAAGTAGCCCCCGAGCAGAGGGCCGATCACCGTGGTCACGCCGAACACGGCGCCGAGTGCGCCCTGATAGCGACCGCGATCACGCAGCGGGATCACCTCGCCGATCAGGGCGGTGGCGGTGACCATCAGTGCGCCGCCGCCGATCCCCTGCAGCGCACGGGACGCGACGAGCATCTCCATCGAGGACGCGATGCCGCACAGCACCGAACCGACCAGGAAGAACACCACGGCCGCTGCGAAGACGACCTTGCGGCCGAACAGGTCACCGAGCTTGCCGACGATCGCCGTGGAGATCGTCGAGGCCAGCAGGTAGCTGGTGACCACCCAGGACTGGTGGCCCGCACCGCCCAGGTCGGCCACCACGGTCGGTAGCGCGGTCGCGACGATCGTCTGGTCCAGCGCCGCCAAGAGCATCCCGAGGACCACCGCGACGAAGATGACGTTGCGGCGCTGGGAACCGACCGGGGCCGGTTCGGCGTGGGCCGCCGGTTCCGTGGACGATGCCGGTTGAGTAGACGATGCCGGTTGAGTAGACGATGCCGGGGGCGACGCTGTCATACCTGCCTTTCTGGGCGACCGTGAGGACTTCTCAGGACATCGTTAGATGACCTATGAAAGTTACGGTACCCAGCGAGGAGGTTCCCGGGACTACGGGTGCTGAACCGCTACCGCATCGTCTACTGCGGCGGGCGCGAGACGCACTGGGCCAGGTAGAGCTCCTCGCCCAACTTGGTCATCAGCTCGAGCTGGGTCTCCAGGTAGTCGATGTGCAATTCCTCGTCGGCGAGGATCTTCTCGAACAGGTTCGCCGAGGTCGCGTCGCCCTTCTCCCGGCACAGCAGGATGCCCGGCTTCAGGCGTGCGACGACCTCGTACTCGATCGCCAGATCGGCCTCGAACTGCTCCCGCACCGTCTGCCCGACCCGCAGGGAGAACAGCCGCTGGTAATTGGGTAGGCCGTCCAGGATCAGAATTCGATTGGTGATCTCCTCGGCGTGAACCATTTCTTCGAATGATTCTTTCCGCGTGTGCGCAGCCAATTCGGTGAATCCCCAGTTGTCCTGCATCTTGGAATGCAGAAAATACTGATTGATCGCCGTCAATTCGCTCGTCAATTGCTCGTTGAGCAATTTCAGAACTTCGGGATCGCCTTGCATGACGTGCTCCTCAAAGCTATGTGGACTGGTGCGTGCGATAACTGCACGGGCTGCGTGCGAGCACGTCTCAATCTAGTGCAGGCAACGGCATAAATCGCCCAGAAAGCCGGTGTCGGGCTGGTGTTTCCGCGATGTTCGCAACGCGTCGAGCCCAGATCAGCCCCCTACTCTGGACTGCCTAGGCTAAGTAAGGTTAGACTGCGCTAACTGTTTTGGCTGCGAACAAGGTAAGGGTATCCAATGGGTGAGTACGACCTGCACTCATTCATCCTTGCCTGCGATTTCCAGGTCGACGACATCGACGTGATGTGGAAATGGCTGGGTAAACACCGCGACGGCCTTTCCTCGATCGGCGCCCATCACGTCGTTCTGTACGAATCCATTTGGGAGCCCCGCCGGGTATTGGTCACCATCGGGATCCGCCAGGCGCGCTCCATTCGGGACGTCCTCGGTTCGCCGGCGATTTTCGAATGGTTCAGTATTTCCGGCGCCGACGATATCCCGCCGATTTTCGGCGGCGAGGTCGTCGAGAAGATCGACCTGGACGGACCCAGTTCCGAAGAGCATGTGGGGCGCGTCGTGGTCGGGGTGATGTCCTCCGTCGTCGACGTCGGTGAACTCATGGTCAAGATCCACGACGGTGTCGAGCGCTTCAAGCGCGGTGGCGTCCGCAAGATCTGGGTGTACCGCGCGCTCGACGACGGGCAGGAGGTGTTGATCCTGCAGGAGATCGCCGACGAGAAGAGCGCCAGGCAGTGGATCGAGCATCCCGACGCCGCCGCGGAGTGGATGTCCCACGCCGGGATGGGCGCCTATCCGACCCGTTTCGTGGGCCGCTTCGCCCACCTGATGAGCGTGGACGAGCAGGGGTAGCTGATGTTCGTATGCCTGTGCACCGGGACCACGAGCCACGTGGTCAACGAAGTCGTGGCGAAGGGGGCGCGGACCTCCCGCGAGATCGCCGAAGCCTGTGGCGCAGGCGGCGACTGCGGACGGTGCCGGCGCACGCTGCGGGCGATCATCGAGGCCCACTTCAAGGCGGTCGATTGCAGGCGCGAGAGCGTCGGCTGATCAGCCCCGGCCGGTGAACTCCGCCAGCGCTGCCGCGTTCGCGACCCCGCCGAGCAATTCCTGGAAATGCGCGTTCTCGCGCTCGGTGGCTGCGGCGATCTCGGCCCGGAACGGGGCGACGATGGTCTTCTTGACCGCGACGAGGCTCGGAATGGAGCGCGAGGCAAGGATTTCGGCGTGCTTGCGCGCCTCGGGCAGAAGGTCCTCCGGTTCGCACACCTTCCAGGCGATACCCATGCGCTGGGCCTCGTCGGCCTCGACCCACTCCGAGGACAGCAGCAGCCAGGCGGCATTCTGCCGGCCGATCAGCTGCGGCAGCAGATACGACGACGCGGCCTCGGGTGCGACACCGAGGCTGGTGAACGGGCATTTCAGCCGCGCGGTGGTGGACATGAACACCAGGTCCGCGTAACCGAGGATGGTGGCGCCGATCCCGAGACCGACACCGTTGACCGCGCAGATGAGCGGCTTGGGCAGTTCGGTCAGCGCGTCGATCATCGTCGTGAAGTGGCTGCCGCCGGTGGTCAGCGACCCGTCGGCGATGCCGGCCTGCATCTCTTTGAGATCGTTGCCCGCACTGAACGCGCGGCCCGCGCCGGTGAGAAGCACCACCGCGACGTCCGGGTCGTCAGCCGCCTCGCGCAACGCGGTCGCCGTCGCCAGGTAGAGCTCCTGGTTGAACGCGTTGAGCGCCTCGGGCCGGTCGAGGGTCAGTGTGCGGACCCGGTTCTCGTCGCTGATCTGCAGAGTCACCGGCGCAGCGTATCGCGGCCGGCGGCGGCTTCCGGCGCAGCGGCCCCGGAGAACGGGTCCCGCAGCACGTAGCGGCTTGTCGGCACGGTGTCGACGTTCTGGTTGGCGCCGAACGCCGTTGTGCTGGCGACCATCCGGGTCATCCGGTCGCTGAGGTCGGCGTCGTCGGCGGCGCCGAAGAACGCGTGCAGGTCGGTCGTCGCCTCGATCGGGAACAGCTCCTCGACGATGGCCGAGATCGGCGGAGCGCCGTCGGTCAGCGCGCGCACGACGGTGTTCTGGACGTAGCCGAACGTCGACTGCGTGTCGATCGCGACCTGGGTGTGGTCGAGATGCCAGCGGCGCAGCCAGGTCTGCTCGTCGAGGTCGTCGGGTCTGCGTAGCAGTGCCATGTTCGCCAGGCCCGGCGTGCGCTCCCCCGGTTCGGTGCGCGGGGGGGCCATCGGGACGGACTCGGTCACCAGGTAGGCCGCGAGCTCGTCGCACTCGGGTGTCAAGACCGTTGCCGCGGCGCCGATCTGAGGCCCGTAGTACTGCGACGTCCACACGCTGACCAACGCGACCACCGGCGGCGCGAGCGTCGTCAGTGTCATCAGCGAATCGGTCACCGGCGCGTCGCGGACGTGGACGGTCAGGCCCGGTGCGCCGGTGTCCAGCAGGGCCTGTGCCACCTCGGTGCGCAACCGTGTGCACCAGCCTTCGTCACCCGGCGCGCCACGCAGCGCGAAGACCACTTTCTCCACTCCGCGAACATAGCCGGGTCAGAATGGACGGGTGATCAAGGGTCTGGGGCTGCGTCCGGTGCTGCCGGACGCCGCCGCGGCCTCACGGAGCCTGGCCGGGGTGGCCGTGATCGCCGTGGCCGCCGTCCAGTGGGGGCCGGCGGGTTCGGCGACCGCAGCGGTCGGCACCGCCGCCGTCGCGGGGGCGACGGCCTTCCAGGACAGCCCCCGGTCGCGGGTGCCGCTGGTGTACCTCGTCTCGGGCCTCTCGGGTGTGGCCGTGACGCTCGGTGCAGTGACCTCGGCGGTGCCCGCGCTGTTCGTCGCCGCCGCGGTCCTGTGGTGCTTCGGCGCGGCGATGCTGTGGTCACACGGCCCCAACGCCGGGCTCGTCGGCGCCGCCTCCACCGCCCTGCTCGTCAGCACGCCGCCCCTGGCCCACACCGCGTCGGCGGTCCTCGGTACGGCGGCCCTGGCCGTCGCCGGAGGGCTGATGCAGGCGCTGATCCTCGCGCTGTGGCCGCCGCAGCGCTGGCGCGCCCAGCGCGACGCGCTCGTCGGGGCCTATCGCTCATTGGCCGCCGACACCCGCGAACTCGACGTCTGCAAGGGCCACGGGTGGGTGGTCGACAGCGGGCCGCTGGTGGCACTGCGCGAAGCGTTCACCTCCGAGGAGGGGCCCAACCGGCGCCGCTCGGCCGTCTACCGGGGCTGGTATGCACTGCCGGAGAGGATCGCTGCGACGCTGGCCGACATCGCGGGCGTGCCCTGGTCGGAGAACCTGTCGCGGGTGCTCGCCGAAGCCGCGGACACCATGGCCGCCGTGGCCGACACCAGCCGCTCCGGCAGGGTGGCCGCTGATGTGGCCATCAGCCGTTTCGACAGCGTGGCGCAGGAGGCGACGGGTCCCGAAGCAGGCGTCGTGCAACGTCTCTCGGCCCTGTTGCACGAAGCGATCGCGATGCGGCTCGGCGATTTCGTCCCGTCCACACCGGACGCCGTGCGGCTGCGGCGCCCGGAACTGCCGACGTCGGTCCGCTCGGCGATCCGCGGGGTGCGGGACCAGTCGCGCTGGCACTCCCCCGTGTTGCGGCACGCGGTGCGGGTCAGCATCGCCGTCGGCGTCGCGTGTGCGATCGACCTGTACGCCGACGCCCCGTACGGCTACTGGATCCCGCTGACCGTGCTGATGGTCCTTCGCCCGGAGACGGCGCACACCTACACCCGCTGCGTGGGCCGGGTCGGGGGCAGCGTGGTCGGTCTGGCCGTGGTCGCCGGCGTCCTGGTGGTGCTGCATCCGCCCGCCCCCGTGTCGGCGATCCTGACAGTCGCCGCCGTCGGCGTCGCCTACGCGGTGTCGGGTGTCGGGTACATCGCGATGTCCGCGGCGGTCGCCGCCGCCGCGGTCCTCCTGATCGACATCGGTCGCGCGGGTGAGGCGCCGGCGATGAGCGACCCGGTGCTCGCCACGCTCGTCGGCGGCGCGCTCGCGCTCATCGCCCACGTCGTGCTCCCCGACGACGAGCTGACAAGGCTCGCGCAGCGCGCCGGCGAACTGCTCAAGACCGAGATCGACTATGCCGCCACGGTCATCAAGGGGTACGTGCACGAGGTGGACAACCCGGCGGAGGCGATGACGGCGGCGTGGCAGCGTGCGTTCCGGGCCCGGGCGGCGTTCGAGGCGACGACCGGGGCGATGCGCATCGAGTCGCGCGAGCTGCGGCACTGGCTGCGCAGCTACCGCACCGCGCTCAACGCGGTGACGAACTCGTGCGCGACTCTGGAGGCGCATCTGCCCGCGCGCCCGACCGCCACCGGTGACCGCAATTTCGCGCTGACCGTCGACGAGTTCGTCGAGGCACTGTGCGGCGACCCGCCGACGGCCGCCTCGCCGTGGACGGTGGACGCCGCGGAGCTGGCCGCCGCCGAGCAGCGCGTGCGCGAAGCCGTCCCCCGCGGCGGCTTCGACGAGGGTCCCGCGCGTGTCCTGGTGGCCGAGGTCGGTGCGATCACCCGCACGCTGACCGCCATCGCGGTCAGCCCCGGGCCCACCTCGGTTCGATGAACACGGCTTCGGCCTCCACCGTGATGCCGGTGGCGTCGGCGATGTGCCCGACGGCGTAGGTCTTGAACCCGTCGGTGTGGGTGACGCGCGCCTCGGAGTGCAGTTTCCCCAGCGGGGTCAGCCGGCGGTAGCGCACGGTGATGGTGCCGGTGAGCCGATGGACGCCCGGCTTGCTCGCAGCATCGCCGAGGACATGGTCGAGGATCTTGGCCGACACCCCACCGTGCACATGCCCGGGCGGACCCTCGAACGCGGCGCCGAGGTAGAAGTCGCTCCTGGCCGAGCCGTCGGGTTCCTTGTGGATGACCAGCGGTGGTGCGGTCGGATTGCGGACGCCGATGACCGCGTTCCCCCACGGCATCGAATCCCCGTTCGTCGCGTACTGGATTCCAAAGGCCCCGTCGCACTGGTGGGCCCGCAACCGCGCCGTCGCCGACTCGATCTCGGCTTTCGCCAGCGCCACGGCGTCCGCGTCCACCTCGGTGCGGATCGTCGCGTCGATCAGATCGCGCACCGACCCGGTCAGCGGTTCGTAGAGGGCCCGCAGTCGTTCGATGTCGGCGGCGCTGAGGCCGTCGACGTGGGTGTAGTCCAGCACCCCTCGACTAGAACACGTGTCAACTCCGGTGTCACAGCGGGGGTGGTCCGCGGACCCCGCGCGTCGGGCTCCGGGTGAGACGTCCCCACGCCCGGGCGCGATTTCAACGACTGTTGACATATCAGACCGGCGGACTATCGTTCTAGTCACCAAGTGTTGACTTATCCGGGAAGGGCCCGAACATGCCCGAGCTGTCGTCCGCAGAACCCGTCCCCGTCCTCGTCGTCGGTGCAGGCCCGACCGGTCTGACGGCCGCGCTCGAACTCTCCCGCCTGGGTGTGTCCGTCCGCATCGTCGACCGGGCCCTCGCGCCGTCCCCGGAGTCACGGGCCCTGGCGGTGCAGGCGCGCACCGTGGAGCTCCTCCGGGTACGTGGTGTCGGCGCGCAGATGCTCGACCTGGGAAACCGGGCGCGCGCCGCGGCGCTGTATGCCTCGGGGCGGCGCCTGGCGCCGATCGAATTGCACAGAATGCCCTCGCAGTTCAATTTCATCCTGATGCTCGCGCAGTCGGAGACCGAGCGACTGCTGACCGAACAGCTCGCCCGTCAGGGGGTGAAGGTCGAGCGTGGTCTCGAGGTCACGTCGGTACGCGAGACGGGCGCCGGCGCGGAGGTCACGCTGCGCGGCGGCGCCGGGGCCGAGGTCGTGCAGGCCACCTACGTCATCGCGGCCGACGGTCCGCACAGCACGCTGCGAAAGGCGCTGGGGGTACCGTTCCCCGGTCGCACCCTCCCCCACAACTACGTGCTCGCCGACCTGCACGTCGACGGCGAACTCCCGCAGGACCAGGTGTCGATCTTCCTGGCCGGCGGTGGCTTCGTCGCGGTGTTCCCGATGGGCGACGGCCGGTTCCGCCTGATGGCGACCGACCCCGACGGGATGGCCGACGCGGCCGGTGACGTCGGGGTGGACCACATCCAGCGGTTGTTCGACAGCGTGGTGCATGTGCCCGCCCGTCTGCACACGATGAACTGGAGCTCGCGATTCCGCATCAACAGCAGGCATGTGAAGCAATTGCGCTCGGGCGCAGTGTTCTTCGGCGGCGATGCCGCCCACGTGCACAGCCCGGCCGGGGGGCAGGGGATGAACCTCGGTGTCCAGGACATGATCAATCTGTCCTGGAAGATCGCGATGGTTCTCGACGGGCGCGCGAAACCCGAACTGCTCGACACTTATTCGGCGGAACGCCTCCCCGTGATCAGGAAGCTGATCCGGCTCACCGAGATCGGTACCCGGGTGTTCAACTCGACGAACCCCCTGGTGCATGGGCTGCGGATCCGCATGGCGCCCAAAGCACTTGCACGCGAACGGGTTCAGAATGCCGCTGCGTCGATGTTCGGCCAGTTGTCGGCGGGATACCGCGACGTCGGCATGGCCGCCGGGGTGCCGGGGCCGGGCGTGGGCGAGCGGGTGCCCGACTCGGACGGCCTCTACGACGAGCTCGACCTGGGCGCCCTGACGCTGTTCACCGACGACGGTGCGGCGGCCGAGGTGGCGCGTCGCCGGCGCGGCGTGGTGGCGGTCCGTCCCGGACGGGGCCGGGGCTGGATGCTGGTGCGCCCGGACGGCTATCTCGCGGCGGCCGGCGCGCCGGGCGACACCGCGGCGCTGGACGCCGTCTTGGCGCGCTGGTTCACCTCCGCAGACTGAGGCGGCCTTCTCCGAGGGGTGGACGTCACACCGGTCCGATGACGTGGCATAGATTACCTAAGTTTTCGTGGACAACTGTAAACGAATCCTTCTAGTCTCAGAGCATGACCGACCGCGGCCGCAGCGCCGATCCCCGTGCGGAGCGGGTCCGTGCCCAGCTCCGTGGGGCCGCGTTCAACCTCGCGCACGAGGCGCCCCTCGACCGCATCTCGGTCGGTGACCTGGTGGAACGGGCCGAGGTCAGCCGGCAGGTCTTCTACCGGCACTTCCGCGACCGCGACGACGCGGTCGCGGCAGCCTTCAGCGAGGTGTTCGCCGACGTCGTCCGCGAGGCCCCCAGCGGTGACAGCGACAGTCCTGTCACCGACACCAATGGCGCGAGATCCCGGATTCTGCAACTCTTCGCGTTCGCCGAAGATCACCCCACGCTGTATCGCAACGTCGTCCCCAGCACCGTGCACCAGCACGTCCTCGGCGCCTACCGCGCCGCGCTGCTCCCCCCGTGCCGACAGATCGCCGCACAGGGGATGGCCGTGCTCGACACCGTCTCGCCCATCCCCGCCGACGCCGTCACCCGTTTTCTCGTCGGCGGCTTCATGGAGGTCCTGCGGTCCTGGATGGAAGACCCGGCCGACACCGATCTGCACTCCAGGGTCCGCGCCGCGCTCGACACCGTCGACGCGCTGCTCGGCCTCACCTCTGCTCAGAAAGGACCCGACCATGGGTAAGCACCACACCCCCGACCGTCCCGCCATCCGCAACCGCTCCGCCGTCCGGACCACCGTGCTCGCCCTGGCCGGACTGACGGTGTTCGTCCTGGCGATGGTGGCCAGCTACTCCGGCGCGTTCGCCAACCCGATGCTGCACCACATGACGGTCGCGGTGTCCGGACCCGCGCAACTCGTCGACGGTCTGCGCGAGCAGAACTCGTTGTCGGTCAACGCCGTCGGCGACGCCGCCGGCGCCAGGGCGCAGGTCTTCGACCGCGCCGCCGACACCGCGTTCGCGGTCACCCCCGATCGCCAGATGACGATCTACGTCGCCGGCGGAGGCGGGCACAGCGTCGCTGCCGCCGCCGAAACCGTCGGGCGGGCGACCGCCGAGAAGGCCGGCCTGACCCCCGTCGTCGAGGACGTCGCACCGACGACCGCAGGTGACCCCTCGGGCACCGTCGAGTTCTACGCCGTCATCTTCCTGTCCATCGGCGCCTCCCTGGGCGCCGCACTGCTCGGCCGGTTGATGGGAAGCGTCCGGACACCGGCGACGTTGGCACTGCGCACGATGTCCCTGGCGGCGTTCTCCGCGGTGCTCGCCGGTGCGGTCACCGCCTACGTCGACCCGGTGCTCGGCGCGCTGACCGGCCATCCGGGGCAGGTCTTCGCGGTGCTGTGGCTGTATGCGATGGCCGTCGGAGGAGCCGTCACCGGTGTGGCCGCAGCCTTCGGCACGGCGGCATCGGTGGTGCTGGGGCTGTTCCTCGTCGTCGTCGGCAACGCCGCCGCGGCCGGCCCCGTGGGCCGTCCGCTGCTGTCGAGCTTCTACGCGACGTTCTCGGGCATCGTCCCGCAGGGGTCCGGGGTCTCGCTCCTGCGCAGCATCTCCTACTTCGACGGCCACGGCGCCTCGACACCTCTGGTCACGCTGGCGATCTGGGCCGCGGCGGGCTGTGTTCTCGCAGTCGTCGCCACGGCGGCCCGGGTGAATTATCGTGCCCTGTATGAACGCCGCGCCGGGCGCCACGGAGCCCTACTACGACCTGGGCTCCTATCATCGGCCGACTGACACCCCGTCGAAGGCCGCGCAGCTCTGGTTCGACCGCGGCATGGTGTGGGCCTACGCGTTCAACCACGAAGAAGCGGTCCACTGCTTCGAACGCGCGCTGGAACTCGACGCGGGGTTCGCCCTCGCCCGCTGGGGTGTGGCCTACGCGATCGGGCCCAACTACAACAAGGGCTGGGACGCCTTCGACCCGGTCGATCTGGCAGCGACCCTGGCCAGGGCCAGGATGGAGCTCGGTCTCGCCGCGGACGGCCGGGCCTCTGCCGTCGATCGCGGCCTGATCGACGCCCTGAGCGCCCGGTTCCCCACCGAGGATCCCGGCGACGCCGAGGCGCTCGCCGCCGGACACCGTGCCTACGCCGATGCGATGGCCGCGCTGGCCGACGCGTACCCCGACGACGTCGACGTCGCCGCCCTGGCCGCCGACGCGCTGGTCAACGTGACGGCGTGGGCGCTGTGGGACAGCCGAACCGGTGAACCGGCGCCCGGCTCCCGCGTCGTGGAGGCCAAGCGCATCCTCGACGCGGCGCTCGCCACCGACGCCGGCCGCGCGCACCCGGGCATCCTGCACCTCTACATCCACGCCATGGAGATGTCGACCACGCCGCAGGAGGCGCTGCCCGCGGCCGACCTGCTGCGTGGACTGGTGCCCGACGCGGGTCACCTCCAGCACATGCCCAGTCACATCGACGTGCTGTGCGGGAACTACCGCGATTCGGTCGTGGCGAACCTGTCCGCGGTGGCGGTGGACCGACGCTTCGTCGAACACCAGGGCCCGCTGAACTTCTATTCGCTCTACCGCGCACACAATCTGCACTTCGTGGTGTATTCGGCCATGTTCGAAGGTCATTCGGCCACGGCGCTGGCCGCAGCCGACGAGCTCGCCGCCCAGCTGACACCCGAGCTGCTGCGTATCGAGTCGCCGCCGATGGCCGACTGGCTGGAAGCGTTCGTGCCGTTGGGTGTTCACGTGCTGGTGCGCTTCGGCCGGTGGGAGGAGCTGATCGCGACGCCGCTGCCGTCGGACACCGAGTTGTACTGCACCACCACGGCGACCATCCACTACGGACGCGGCGTCGCGCACGCTGCGCTCGGACATCTCGACCAGGCGCGCGCCGAACGGGAGCTGTTCACCGCGGCCCATGCGCGCATCCCGGAGAGCCGTTATCTGTTCAACAACACCAGCCGCGACATCCTCGCCGTCGGTGCCGCGATGCTGGACGGCGAAATCGACTATCGGGCAGAGGATTTCGACAGCGCCTTCGCTCACCTGCGCCGAGCGGTGGAACTCGACGACTCGTTGCCCTACGACGAACCCTGGGGCTGGATGCAGCCCACCCGCCATGCGCTGGGCGCGCTGCTGCTCGAGCAGGGCCGGGTCGAGGAAGCGGCCGGGGTCTACGCCGCCGACCTCGGCCTCGACCCCACCCTGGCGCGTTCCTGTCAGCACCCGGGCAACGTGTGGAGCCTGCACGGCTACCACGAATGCCTGACACGGCTCGGACGTGACGCCGAAGCCGCGATCATCGGTAAACAGCGCGAGTTGGCCTCGGCCCGCGCCGATGTGCCGATCGGCGCCTCGTGCGCCTGCAGGCTGCAGACGCACTGCTGCGACTGAGCGCCCGGTGCGCCGGAGCGGCGGCTGCGTAGACTCCGGCTGTGGCAGTCACCGATGACGACCTTGCTCACCTGCGTCGATGTGTCGAACTGGCGCGCGAGGCAGTGGACGGTGGAGACGAGCCTTTCGGATCACTGCTGCTCGACCCGCACGGGGCGGTCCGATTCGAGGACCACAACCGGGTGAAAGACGGCGACTCGACCCGGCATCCGGAGTTCGCGATCGCGAAGTGGGCCGTCGAGCACCTCAGCCCCGCCGACCGTGCCCGCAGCACGGTGTACACCTCCGGCGAGCACTGCCCGATGTGTGCCGCCGCGCATGCGTGGGTAGGACTCGGACGCGTCGTCTACGCCGCCTCGTCAGCGCAACTGACGCGGTGGCTCGACGAGTGGAACGCCACGCCACCTCCGGTGGCCGCGCTGCCCATCACGGCCGTCGCCCCCGGTGTGCCGGTGGACGGCCCCGCCGAACAGCTGACCGAGGAGATGAAAGCGTTGTACGCGAAGGCCTTTCGTCCGTGACCGCGCCTGCGTGGGTTGAGCACGCCATCTGGTGGCAGGTATATCCGCTCGGGTTCGTCGGGGCGTATCCGGCCGACCCTGCGCCCGCCGCCGACGAACACCGGCTGCGCCGCATCGTCGACTGGCTCGACTACGCCGTCGAACTCGGCGCGTCGGGGCTTGCCCTCGGGCCGGTGTTCGAGTCGCAGACGCACGGCTACGACACCACCGACCACCTTCGGATCGACCCCCGGCTCGGCGACGACGGCGACTTCGACCACCTCGTCGCCGAGGCGCACCAGCGGGGACTGCGAATCCTGCTCGACGGTGTGTTCAACCACGTGGGAACCGATTTCGGGCGCTACCGCGACGCCGTCGACGGCGGTGACAGGTCCTGGTTCCGGACGCGCGGAGACGAGTTCGCGACGTTCGAGGGCCACGGCGGCCTGATCGCGCTCGACCACCGCAACCCCGAGGTGGTCGACTACACCGTCGACGTCATGTGTCACTGGCTGGACCGCGGCGCCGACGGCTGGCGGCTCGACGCGGCCTACGCCGTGCCCGACAGCTTCTGGGCCCAGGTGCTCCCCCGCGTCCGGGACAAGCACCCCGACGCGTGGTTCGTCGGCGAGGTCATCCACGGTGACTACCAGGCCCGCGTCCACGACTCCGGATTCGACTCCGTCACGCAGTACGAACTGTGGAAGGCCATCTGGAGCAGCATCAACGACACCAACTTCCACGAGCTGGACTGGGCGCTGACGCGGCACAACGAGTTCCTGGAATCGTTTGCGCCGCTGACGTTCATCGGCAATCACGACGTCACCCGCATCGCCAGCCAGCTGACCGATCCCGAGCACGTCGAACACGCACTGGTGATCCTGCTGACGACGGGCGGCACCCCGAGCATCTACGCCGGCGACGAGGTCGCCTACCGCGGCGTCAAGGAGGAGCGCTTCGGCGGCGACGACGCCGTCCGGCCCGAATTCGGTTCTCCCTTCGACGGAGTCGGCGAGCACGGCCACCAGGTCTTCCGCGCACACCAGCACCTCGTCGGGCTGCGCCGCCGGCACCCATGGCTCTTCACCGCCAGGACCACTGCGCTGTCGGTGACGAACAGCTCCTACGTCTACATCACCCGCAACGGCGACGACGCACTCGTCGTCGCGCTCAACGTCGACGACGAACCCCTGCCGCTGGCGCTCGCGGGCCTGGGGCTGGGCCATGCCGAGATCGTCGCCGGCTCAGGGGCGCCGCCGATCGAAGTGGTCCCCGACATCGTCGTGCCCGCGCACGGCTGGCTGATCCTGGCGCCGCGCTGACCGCTCAGCCCAGCAGGTCGAGGGTGGCCGGATCCTCCTCGCCGCCGTAGAACGCGTCGAGTACGGCCCGGAAGTCGGCGGGGTCGTCGGCGGCTCGGGCGAACAGCGTCATCGACGACCGCACCTTCAGATCGTCGGGATAGCCGAGGATCTGCGTCGCCGAGCGCCCGGTATGGGTGGCGAGCAGGCGTGCGCACTCCCGCAGGCGCGGCCCCAGCACGGGATGGGCGAGGTACGCCCGGGCCTCGTCGAGTGAGGTGATGCCGTAGTGCTGTGCCGTCGAACTGCGGCCGAGACCGCGCACCTGCGGGAAGACGAACCAGATCCAGTGCGTCCGTTTCGACCCCGCGCGCAGCTCCGCCAGCACCGTGTCATAGACGCCCTCCTGCGCCGCCACGAAGCGGTCCAGGTCGAAGGTCTCGTCGGTCATCGGTCACCACCCCCCGCGTCAGGGTATCCGGACGCGCCGCGCGGCGGCGATCTTCCGACGCGCCATGCGTCATAACCTCAGGATTCACTTCATTCACACTGGTCACAGGCTGAATCCGGCCGGCGGCGAGTCCGCGCCGAGTTGCAATCGTTAGCCAACCGCGACCGTCATTCGCTGTGTCGGGCCGCAGAACACCTGGTCCGGCGGTGTTGCATTACTCGTGAAACGCGACGGCATGTTTGCGAACCAGGCGACGTGATGAGAAAGGTGTGGATTGCCGTTATGAAGTGGAAAGAGAAGTTCTCGGGTAAGTGGGGCTGGGGCCGACGGGTGGCCGCTGCCGCCCTGGCCGCGGCGACGCTGCCCGGGCTGATCGGCTTCGCCGGGGGCTCGGCGACGGCGGGGGCGTTCTCCCGGCCCGGGCTGCCCGTCGAGTATCTGGACGTGTTCTCCCCGTCGATGAACCGCAACATCCGGGTGCAGTTCCAGGGTGGCGGCCCGCACGCCGTCTACCTCCTCGACGGCCTGCGCGCACAGGACGACTACAACGGCTGGGACATCAACACCCCGGCGTTCGAGTGGTTCTACCAGTCCGGCCTGTCGACGATCATGCCCGTGGGTGGTCAGTCGAGCTTCTACACCGACTGGTACCAGCCGTCACGCGGCAACGGGCAGGACTACACCTACAAGTGGGAGACGTTCCTGACCCAGGAGCTGCCCACGTGGCTGGAGGCCAACCGCGGCGTGTCGCGGCTCGGCAACGCCGTCGTCGGCCTGTCGATGGCGGGCAGCGCCTCGCTGACCTACGCCATCCACCACCCGCAGCAGTTCATCTACGCTGCTTCCCTTTCCGGGTTCCTGAACCCGTCCGAGGGATGGTGGCCGATGCTGATCGGTCTGGCGATGAACGATGCCGGCAAGTTCAACGCCGAGAGCATGTGGGGCCCGTCCTCGGATCCGGCGTGGAAGCGCAACGACCCGATGGTCAACATCAATCAGCTGGTGGCGAACAACACCCGCGTCTGGATCTACTGCGGCACCGGCACCCCGTCGGATCTGGACACCGGCACCCCGGGCCAGAACCTGATGGCCGCGCAGTTCCTCGAAGGATTCACGCTGCGGACCAACGTCGCCTTCCGCGACAACTACATCGCCGCCGGCGGTACCAACGGTGTCTTCAACTTCCCCACCGCCGGTACCCACAGCTGGGGTTACTGGGGTCAGCAGCTTCAGCAGATGAAGCCTGACATCCAGCGGGTGCTCGGGGCCCAGGCCACCGCGTAACCCACCACACTCAGAGAGCCTGCCGTTTCCCCCGAGCGGCAGGCTCTCTGCTGTCTGCACCCTTCTCGCCCGCCCCCTTCTCGCCGAACTGGGGTTCCCGGCTGTGGTTCGGGCCGACATCACGACCGGGAATCCCAGTTCGGCGAAAGGCGCGCCTCCTGTTCCGCCCGCGGCGAAAAGGCGATCGGGAACAAACGCCCCGCGGGCAAGGTTGAGCGCATCAGATTCAACTTTGGGTTGGATTTGATCACAGGAGGATCGATGCCTGAAGCCAACGCAGCGCAACGTGCTGTGCCCATCCTTTTCGTCAGCGAACCGATCGTGCTGCCCGGCATGGTCGTCCCGATCGAGCTCGACGACGCAGCACGCGCTGCCGTCGACGCCGCGCAGGCCAGTGAGGCCGGCAAGCTGCTGATCGCACCGCGGCTCGACGACCGCTACCCCACCTACGGCGTGCTCGCGTCGATCGTCCAGGTCGGACGCGTGCCCGGCGGGGGTGCCGCCGCCGTCGTGCGGGGCGAGAAGCGCGCCCACATCGGCTCGGGAACCACCGGACCGGGTGCCGCGCTGTGGGTGCTCATTGACGAAGTAGTCGAGGTGGCACCTGGAGAGGACACCAAAGCCCTTGCCGCCGAGTACAAGAAGCTGCTGCTGGCCATGCTGCAGCGTCGCGAGGCGTGGCAGATCGTCGACGTCGTCAACAAGATCAGTGACCCGTCGGCGCTGGCGGACACCGCCGGCTACGCGTCGTACCTGACCGACGTGCAGAAGCGTGAACTCCTCGAGACCGAGGACGTCGCGGCCCGTCTGCGGCTGCTGATCGACTGGACCGGCGACCATCTGGCCGAGGTCGAGGTGACCGACAAGATCGCCGAAGACGTGCGCGCCGGAATGGACAAGCAGCAGAAGGAGTTCCTGCTGCGCCAGCAGCTGGCGGCGATCCGCAAGGAGCTCGGCGAACTGGGTCCGGACGGCGCCGCGGAGGAAGCCGACTACCGGGCCCGCGTCGAGGCCGCCGATCTGCCCGAGAAGGTGCGCGAAGCCGCACTGCGCGAGGTCGGCAAGCTGGAACGCGCCAACGACCAGAGCCCGGAGGGCGGTTGGATCCGCACCTGGCTGGACACCGTCCTGGATCTTCCGTGGAACGTCACCACCGAGGATTCCGCGGACCTGAAGGCCGCCAGGGAGATCCTGGATTCCGACCACCACGGCCTCGAGGACGTGAAAGACCGCATCGTCGAATACCTGGCCGTCCGTGCGCGCCGCGCGCAGCGGGGCATGGCCGTCGTCGGCGGTCGCGGCTCCGGTGCGGTGATGGTGCTGGCCGGCCCTCCCGGCGTCGGCAAGACGTCGTTGGGTGAATCCGTGGCGCGTGCACTGGGCCGCAAGTTCGTGCGCGTGGCCCTGGGCGGCGTGCGCGACGAGGCCGAGATCCGTGGCCACCGGCGCACCTATGTCGGCGCGCTCCCAGGCCGCATCGTGCGTGCCATCGGCGAGGCGGGATCGATGAATCCCGTTGTGCTGCTGGACGAGATCGACAAGGTCGGTTCCGACTACCGGGGTGACCCGTCGTCGGCGCTGCTCGAGGTGCTGGACCCGGCGCAGAACCACACGTTCCGCGACCACTACCTGGAGCTCGATCTCGACCTGTCCGATGTGGTGTTCCTGGCCACGGCCAACGTCATCGAGAACATCCCGTCGGCGCTGCTGGACCGCATGGAGCTGATCCAGATCGACGGGTACACCGCCGACGACAAGGTGGCGATCGCCCGGGATTACCTGCTGCCCAGGCAGTCCGAGCGGGCGGCGTTGACCACCGACGACGTCTCGGTCACCGACGACGCGCTGCGCAAGATCGCCGCGGACTACACCCGCGAGCCGGGAGTGCGTCAGTTCGAGCGGTTGCTGGCCAAGGCGTTGCGCAAGGCGACCACCAAGCTCGACGCCGACCCGACACCGATCACGATCGACGAGCCGGATCTGGTCGATTATCTGGGCCGCCCGCGGTTCATGCCGGAATCCGAGGAACGCACGGCGGTCCCGGGTGTCGCGACCGGCCTGGCCGTCACGGGCCTCGGCGGCGACGTCCTCTACATCGAGGCCGGGGCCACCGACGGTGACGCAGGGCTGCAGTTGACGGGTCAGCTCGGCGACGTGATGAAGGAGTCCGCGCAGATTGCGCTGTCCTACGTGCGTTCGCACGCCGCGGAGCTCGGTGTGGACCCCAAGGCGCTGGACCGTCGCATCCACGTGCACGTTCCCGCCGGGGCGGTGCCCAAGGACGGGCCGTCGGCCGGTGTGACCATGGTGACCGCGCTGGTCTCGATGGCCACGGGCAGGCAGGTGCGCTCCGACGTGGGCATGACCGGCGAGGTGACGCTCAACGGGCGGGTCCTGCCGATCGGTGGTGTCAAGCAGAAGCTGCTGGCCGCCCAGCGCGCCGGGCTGTCGACGGTGTTCATCCCGCAGCGCAACGAGGCCGACCTCGACGAGGTGCCGGCCGAGGTGCTGGAGGCACTGGAGGTCAAGCCGATGACCGACGTGGCGGCGATCGTCGCGCAGGCCCTCGAGCCTGCCGGTGAGGCGGTGACCGCGGCGGCCTAGGGCCGACGAGACCCACACCGCGAGCGCGCGTGTCTGTCCGCAGGTGACCGGCGTGTCACGGACAGATGCGCGCGCTCGTCGCGTGTGGGTCGTTAGCGTTCACCCATGGCCTACGACGCCGATCTCGCCGAGCGCGTCCGCGAACTCGTCGCCCCCGAGCGCGGGGTCGAGGAGAAGCGGATGTTCGGCGGATTGGCGTTCCTGATCAACGGCAACATGGCCGTCGCCGTCAGCTCCAAAGGCGGTCTGATGGTGCGGGTTCCTCCGGAGGAGACCGCGGCGTACCTCAGCCGTGAGCACGTCGGGCCGATGATCATGGCGGGCCGGGAGACACGCGGCTGGCTGCGGGTCAGCGCGGACGGCCTCGGTACGAAGCGGCAGCTCTCGCCCTGGGTCGCCCGCGGTGTCGACTACGCGAAGAGTCTCCCCGCCAAATAGCGGATTCGACGCGCAGGCGCCCGGGTAGCCGAGGGCGATGAGCAGGACCGAGACCGTGCGCCGACTCCTCGACGAGGCAGGCACCACCTACGCCGAGGAAGCCGGCATCACCCTGGCCGACAAACCCATGCCGCTCTTCGAGCTGCTGGTGCTGTGCATGCTCGCCAGCAAGCCGATCGACGCCACCATCGCGACCAGGGCCGCCAAGGAGATCTTTCACGAGAAGCTCCGCACCCCCGACGCGGTCCTGAAGGCCGACCGGCGCACGATGATCCGCGCCTTCGGGCGCGCCGGCTACGCCCGCTACGACGAGAGTTCGGCCACCCGGCTGGTCGACATCGCCACCACGGTCCGCGACGTCTACGACGGCGACCTGCGCGGTCTGGCCACCCGCGCCGAGCAGGACGTCGACCGGGCCAGGAAATTTCTGCAGCAGTTCACCGGCATCGGCGACACGGGGTCGGACATCTTCCTTCGCGAGGTCCAGGACGTCTGGACCTGGGTGCGCCCGCATTTCGACGACCGCGCGCGGCGTGCGGCCAGGGACCTCGGCCTGCCCGCGGAGCCCGCCGAGCTGGCGAAGCTCACCGACGGCGACTGCGCGCCCCTGGCGGCCGCACTGGTCCGTGTCTCGCTCGACACCGCACTGCGGGAGAAGGTCTCGTCCTAGCCGGATGGTGCAATGGGCGCATGCGAAACCTCCTGCGCGTCGCCCTGCCGGCCGTGGCGTTGACGGCTGCCGCCTGCTCGGGTCCTACCGTCGTCAACACCGAGGACGCGGCTCCGCCGGCCGAGAGCGTCGCCGCCCCTGTCCCGACGACGACCACGCCGAGTAACGCCCACCTGGCCAACGCGTTCGACTACGCCGCCGCTGTCGCCGGGCAGACGAACTACTACTTCACCTCACCGAGCGGTCGCTGGGAGTGCGCCATCATCCCGCGGATCAGCGCGGGATGTCAGGACTCGCAGTCGACGGGCAGCATCGGCATCGACGGCGCTCCCGAGGAGGTGCCGGGGCCCGACGGTGAACCGACCACCCCGACCGTCCTCGTCATCGACCGCACCGGAGAACCGCATTTCGCCGCGCTGGCGCCACCGGGGCTGGCGCTGGAGCCCGGGCCCGCCGTCGAGCTCCCGTTCAACCGCATCCTGGCGGTCGCGGGCTTCCGCTGCAATGTGCAGGAAGTGACGGGCATCTCGTGCCTGTCCGAGCTCACCGGCAAGGGCTTCACCTTCACCGCCGAGGGGTTCACCACCGCCTACACCGACGTGCCGGCCGACGCGCCCTGATTAGGGTTGGCTCCATGAGCACATCCCCCGTCACCGTCGTCGTCACCGGCGCTGCAGGCCAGATCGGGTACGCCGCTCTGTTCCGCATCGCCGCCGGGGCCATGCTCGGCCACGACACACCGGTCGCGCTGCGTCTGCTCGAGCTCCCCGACGCCGTACGGGCCGCCGAGGGCGTGGTGATGGAGCTCGACGACGGAGCGTTCCCGCTGCTGGCGAGCACGGAGATCTTCGACGACCCCGTCCGGGCGTTCGACGGCGTCGACGTCGCGCTGCTGATCGGCGCGAAGCCGCGAACCAAGGGCATGGAGCGCGCCGACCTGCTCGGCGCGAACGCCCAGATCTTCGCCGCGGCGGGCGAGGCGCTCAACGAAGGGGCCGGCGCCGACGTGCGGGTGCTGGTGGTGGGCAACCCCGCCAACACCAACGCGTTGGTGGCGTCGGCGCACGCGCCCGACATCCCGCGCGAGAGGTTCACCGCGCTCACCCGGCTCGACCACAACCGCGCGGTGGCGGCGATGGCCCGCCACACCGGCGTGCCCGTCACCGAGATCAGCCGCATGATCATCTGGGGCAACCACTCGCCGACGCAGTATCCCGACATCTTCCACTCGGTCGTCGGCGGGCGCGCCGGTGCCGACTTCGCCGCCGACACCCGGTGGCTCACCGACGAGTTCATCCCCACCGTCGCCCGCCGCGGCACCGCCATCATCGAGGCGCGCGGCGCGAGCTCGGCGGCGTCGGCCGCCAACGGCGCGATCGACCACGTCGACGACTGGGTGCACGGGACTCCGGCCGACGACTGGACGTCGGTGGCCCTGCCCTCCCCCGGCGCCTACGGCGTCGACGAGGGCCTGGTCTGTTCGTTCCCGTGCCGGTCGGTCGGAGGACGCTGGGAGATCGTCGAAGGCCTTGACATCAACCCGTTTTCGCGGGCCCGCATCGACGCCTCCGTCGACGAACTGCGGGCCGAGCGCGACGCCGTCGCCGAACTCGGCCTCCTCTGATCGCCGGCCGGACGTCGCCTACCGGTCGCCGAACGACGCGGTGCCGTCGTCGTGCACCCGGACCTGTGCGCCGGCGATGTCGTCGCGCACCGTCGCTTCGGCGTCGGCGGCATCGGTGATCACCGCGAGCACCCGCGCGTCCTCGGGGGTGCGCACGGCGAGGAACGCCTTCTCCGCCCGTCCGTCGCGGTCCACCGGCGTCGTCCACGATTCGACCGTCCCCAGCCCGCTCCAGTCCACCACCGCGGTGCGGGTCGGTTCCGCATCCACCTCGGGTTGAACGTCTTCCCAACGGAATTCGCGTGCCGGCGGTTCCGTGCCGTACACGCCGAAGCTGTGCTTGGTCAGATAACCGCCGTTCGCGGTGATCAGGCCTCGGGTGCCCGGTTGAGCGGTGAGCCGCTCGGCCATCGTGGCAATCGAGTGGGTCACGTAGTTGTTCCACGGCCCACCGGCGAAGGTCAGCCCGCCGGTCACCGTCAGCGGACGGTCCGGATCCCCCACCGGCAGTCCCAGTTCCCGCGCGGCGACCTGAACCGCCGACGGGAAGCAGGAGTAGACGTCGACGAAGTCGAGGTCGTCGACGCCCACGCCGGCCAGTTCGAGCGCCCGGGCTCCGGCGATGCGGATCGCCGGTGAAGTGTGGAATTCGGCGCGCTCGCCGATGGCGTAGGTGTCATGGGAGTCGGCGCCCGCATACGGGAACACCCAACGCTCAGTGGGGATCTGGAGGTTCTGGGCCTTCTCGGCCGAAGCGAGCACCAGCACTGCGCCCTGGTCGACCATGTTGTTGGAGTTCATCAGCTTCGTGTACGGCCAGCTGATCATCCGGTTCTTGGGCGACGGTTCGTAGATCGCCTCGGCAGTGAGCGCCTCCCGGCTCCACGCATGCGGATTGGTCGCGGCGACCGCCGAGAACTGGGACCACAGTTCACCGATGCGACGCCGGTGCTCGTCGGGCGTCTCCCCGGCCGCGATGCGCACGGCCTGCTCGAACATCGGATAGACGTACGCGGGGCGGTCGAGGTGGATCTTGAGGTCACCGGGGCCGGCCATCGGCATGTTCTCGTCGGAACCCTCGGCCAGCGGCACCGACTCGTCCTGGCGGGTCCACTGCTGCTTCCGGCCCTGTGCACGCATCCGGGTGCGGGTGCGCCACGTCTCCGCCCCGGCGATCAGCACCACGTCGGCGCGGCCCTGCTGGATGTGCAGGCAGGCCCGGTTGACCAGGGTCTGGGGAACGTTGCCGCCGATGCCGGTGTAGCGCGTTGCAGCCTTCTCGGCCCCGAGGCGTTGTGCCAGAAGAAGTCCGGGGTCCCGGTAGCGCCACGACAGCAGGTTAACGATGCGCACTGCGTCGACGGCCTCCAGCACCCGGGGGTCCGCGGCCTGGCGGGCAGCGGCCACCATGAGGTCGACGGGTTCGACATCGGGGTTCTCGTCGTGCTGGTTCACCTGGCCGTAGCCGACGAGCACCGGCGTCCTGGGGTCGATGGGCATGGCGGGAAAGCCTCCTACTTCTCGTGCTGATGCGCGGTCGTCGTGTGACTGGCGAACAACGCGCCGTCACGGATCAGACCGTCGACGTGGGCTGTGCTCATTCCGAGCACCTTCTGGCAGATCTCATAGGTGTGCTCCCCGGGCATGGGTGCCGGACGCATCTCCGCGCGCGCGATCCTGTCGAACCGGGCCGGCGCGGTCTCGGCGGGGATGGCGTCGGTCAGCAGCGGATGTGTCATCTCGGAGAACAGGTCACGGTGCAGCACCTGAGGGTCGGTGAGGAGGTCGACGGCGCGCAGCATCGGCGCCGCAGGAACCCCGCGTCGCTGCAGCGATTCGGCGACCGCCGACTTGTCCTGTGCCGCGGTCCATTCCGCGATCGCGGAGATCAGCCCGGCACGGTCCACGGGAAGCTCCGCACGCCCCAGCAGGCCGGCCAGAGCCACCCGGTGCGACGGGATCCGGATCGAGACGACACACCATTCGTCGTCGCCGGCGCACGGCAAGACCGCGTCGACGGCGTGGTCGCTGTCGATGCCGTGGACCGGAATCCCTGCGGCCCGGGCCGATTCGACCGCATAGGCTCCGGCGAGTTGACCGATGGCGGCCTCGGCCTGCGAGACGTGGACATGCCCGCCGCGCGCACCGCCCTCGTGGACGCGCCGGATGAGCACGGCCAGTGCGGCGATCGCGGTGAGCCTTCCGACGATGTGGTCGGGGAACACCGTCGTCGCGTCGAAGAAGGCGCCCGGCTCGGCGTCCGGCGACGTCCACAGCCGGGCCACGCCGCTCGCCGCCCGCACCAGCGGTCCGTAACCCATGCGGGCGCTCCACGGCCCGCGGTCGCCGAAGGCGCTGCTCTCGGCCAGCACGAGGGCGGGGTTGAGTTCGCGCAGCCGGTCGTAGGAGAAGCCCAGCGCGGCCAGCGTGCCGGGTTTGAAGTTCGCGAACACCGCGTCGGCGCCGGCCACCAGGTCGGCGAACACCTCGGCGCCCGCGGCGTTGCGCAGGTCCAGGCCGAGGCTGTACTCGTTGCGGTGCGCCAGCGCCCACGACCGGCTCAGCTGCGCACCCGGCGGCGCCTGGCGCAGACCGTCCGGGTAGGACGGGCTCTCGATCTTGATGACCTCGGCGCCGAGGTCGGCGAACAGCCGGCCCAGCTCGCCGCCCGCGACGATCACCCCGAGGTCGAGGATGCGCAGTCCCGCGAACGGGCGCGAATCTTGTTCTCCCCGGGGCGCTCCAGTCGACGGTCGCGGCGCCCACTCGGCAAGGTCGGCGCCGGCCGGCGGCGGTGCCGCGCGGTACCCCCGGTGAAGGCCGTCGACGACGAACGGGCCGACGGGGACGGTGATCGACGCCGCCGGCGACAGGCGCTCTTCGTGGAGCGCGCCGACCTGCTCGAAATGTCCCGCCGACAACGCTTCTGACGGTGTCAGGACCGCCGCGACGGGAACCCCGCGAGCCTGCCCCTCCGCCACCAGGTCGGCCATGGTCTGCGCCGCGAACAACGCCGCCATCGCGGTGTTGAGTGCCTGCGAAGCCGCATAGCGTGCGGCGATGGTGTCGAACTCGGGCCCGGCGAATTCGGCGGGCTCACCGAGCCAGGCGCGCATCCCGCGCCACTGTTTGGGGGACAGCAGACAGATGCGGACGTGGCCGTCCCGGCATTCGAAGATGGGGTAGATCTGCTGGTTGCGTGGCCTGCCCCGCCACAACTGCCCCGGCGATTTCAGCCCGACTGCGGCCTGGCCCTCGGTGCCGAACGGCGGATCCAGCGCCTGCACGACACCGTCGAAACGCGAGAAGTCGATGAATTCCCCGATGCCGCAACGTAAACGGTCGTAGTAAGCGACCATTGTCGCCCACGCAGCCTGCGCAGCGGCCGTGCCGGAGGCCACACCGTCGGGTGGCAGTACCGGGGTGCCCGACGTCGGCCCCGTGCGCGAGAGGGCCGACGACATCGCGTACAGCACGGCGTCGGTCGCCTGCCACGACGCACGGGGACCCGTGGCGCCGAAATCCGAGACCGACAACACCACGAGGTGGGCGAAGCGGGCGGCCAACTCGCGGGCCGACGTGCCGAATGCGGTTGCGCCACCTGGGTTTCCGCAGTCGATGACGATGTCTGCGTCCGAGGCCAGCTCCAGGAGCCGGTCCCGGTCCCGCGGCTCCCCAGGATCCAGCTGCGCGCACCGCTTGTTGGCGTTGCCCAGCAGAAACGGGATGCCGACCCCCGCCACCGACGGGGTGGCGCCACGCGACGGGGACCCGGCGGGCGGTTCGATCTTGAGAACGTCGGCCCCCAGGTCGGCGAGAATGCGGCCGACCGCGTCGGCGTCGCCGAGCGACAGATCGAGCACACGAAGGGACGTCGACAACGCTCCTTCGGCCATCGGAACACGATAGCGGTGGGCGAAAGATTAACGCGCACGCCATCGGGTACGAGTTGACCTCACCCCGATGCGGAGTTGGATGAAGAGATGACTACCACGACCACAGCCGACGACCTCGCGACCACCTCGTGGAAGACCGTGCAGCGGCAGCCCTTGGGCGACGCCGACATCGAGCGGATCGACCGGTGGTGGCGCGCCGCCAACTATCTGTCGGTCGGTCAGATCTACCTGCTGGACAACCCGCTGATGCGCACTCCCCTCACCCGGGAGGACGTCAAGCCGCGGCTACTCGGGCACTGGGGCACCACCCCTGGCCTGAACTTCCTCTACGCGCACCTCAACCGCGCGATCGCCGAGCGCTCCCAGTCGACGATCTACCTCACCGGTCCGGGCCACGGCGGACCCGGCCTGGTGGCCAACGCCTACCTCGACGGCACCTACAGCGAGATCTACTCCGACATCACCCAGGACACCGAAGGCCTCCGGCGGTTGTTCCGCCAGTTCTCGTTCCCCGGCGGCATCCCGTCCCACGTCGCCCCGGAGACGCCCGGATCGATCCACGAGGGCGGTGAACTCGGCTACGCGCTCTCGCACGCCTACGGTGCGGCGTTCGACAACCCCGACCTCCTGGTCGCCGCGGTCGTCGGCGACGGCGAGGCCGAGACCGGCCCGCTGGCCACCAGCTGGCATTCGAACAAGCTCGTCAACCCCGCACAGGACGGCGTGGTCCTGCCGATCCTGCACCTCAACGGGTACAAGATCGCCAACCCGACCGTGCTGGCCCGCATTCCCGAGGACGAACTGCGCAGCCTGCTCGTCGGTTACGGGCACCACCCGTACTTCTTCGAGGTGCCCGACGACCCCGACGCCTCCGGCGACACAGACGGGCACGCCGACGCGCACCGGCGGTTCGCGACGCTGCTCGACGACGTCCTCGACGAGATCGCCGACATCAAGGCCCGGGCGGCCGCGGGCGACCAGTCCCGCCCGGCGTGGCCGATGATCGTCTTCCGCACACCGAAGGGGTGGACCGGCCCGGACTACATCGACGGCAAGAGAACCACCGGGTCGTGGCGCGCGCACCAGGTGCCCCTGTCGAATGCCCGGGACACCAAGGAACACCTGGCGGTGCTGACCGAGTGGCTGAACTCTTACCGCCCCGACGAGCTGTTCGACGACGACGGGAAGCTCCTGACCGACATCGCCGAGCTCGCCCCCACGGGCCAGCTCCGGATGAGTGACAACCCGCACGCCAACGGCGGGCTGCTGCTCAAGGATCTGCGCCTGCCGGACTTTCGGTCGTTCGCGGTCGACGTGCCCGCCCCGGGCGCCACGGTCGCGGAGGCCACCCGCGTCCTCGGGCAGTGGCTCACCGAGGTGATCCGCCTCAACCCGGACAACTTCCGCATCTTCGGCCCCGACGAGACCGCCTCCAACCGGCTGCAGGCCGTCTACGACGCGACGGACAAACAGTGGAACGCCGACTTCGTCGGCCCCGAGGTCGACGAGCACCTCGAACGGGTGGGGCGGGTCGTGGAGATGCTGTCCGAACACCAGTGCCAGGGCTGGCTGGAGGGCTATCTGCTGACCGGCAGGCACGGGTTGTTCAACTGCTACGAGGCGTTCATCCACATCATCGACTCGATGCTCAACCAGCACGCGAAGTGGCTGAAGGTGACCAACCACATCCCGTGGCGGCGCCCTATCGCAAGCCTGAACTACCTGCTGTCCAGCCACGTCTGGCGCCAGGACCACAACGGCTTCTCCCACCAGGACCCGGGGTTCATCGACCACGTGATCAACAAGAGCGCCAAGGTGGTGCGGGTCTACCTGCCGCCGGACGCGAACACGCTGCTGTCGACCTACGACCATTGCCTGAGGTCGCGCCAGTACGTCAACGTCGTCGTCTCGGGTAAGCAGCCGTCGCCCAACTTCCTCACGATGGAGCAGGCGGTCGCGCACTGCACCCGCGGGCTGGGCATCTGGGAGTGGGCGGGTTCGGAGGTGCTCGGCACCGACCCCGACGTCGTCCTCGCCTCCGCGGGTGACATCCCGACGCTGGAGGCGCTCGCGGCCGCGGACATCCTCCGGCAGCACTTGCCGGACCTGAAGGTGCGGTTCGTCAACGTCGTCGACCTGATGCGTCTGCAGGACGACACCGAGCATCCGCACGGGCTGTCGACCCGCGACTTCGACATGATCTTCACCACGGACCGGCCGATCATCTTCGCCTATCACGGCTATCCGTGGCTGATCCACCGGCTGACCTACCGGCGCGCGGGTCACGCCAACCTCCATGTGCGCGGATACAAGGAGGAAGGCACGACCACGACGCCGTTCGACATGGTCATGCTCAACGACCTCGACCGCTACCACCTGGTCATGGATGTGATCGACCGGGTGCCGTCCCTGCGTTCGACGTGCGCGACGTTGCGCCAGCAGATGGCGGACAAGCGCATCGCGGCCCGCGAGTACACCCGCGCGCACGGCGACGACATCCCCGAGGTCAAGGACTGGGTCTGGCCGGCGGCGCGCGAATCCGGTTTCGGGACGGCCGGGGCCGACGCCACGTCGGCCACCGGGGGCGACAACGAATAGCCGGTAACCTGGTGCGGTTATGTCAGACGTCGCCGCCGCACCGCCGCAACCCGGCCCTGTGCTGGGGCCGCTCGCGGTCCTGGACCACTTCCGCGTCTACGTCGACATCGCGATCGTGGTCGTGGTGCTCGTCGCGGCGAACCTGGTCGCGCACTTCACGACCCCGTGGGCGAACTTCGCCGTCGTGCCGGCGGCGGCCGTCGGGCTGGTGCTGCTGGTGCGTTCCCGGGGGCTGGGCTGGAGCGAACTCGGGCTGGGGCGCGAGCACTGGCGCTCCGGGGCGGGCTATGCGGTCGGGGCGGTCGCTCTCGTCGGAACGGTGATCGCGATCGGCGCGCTGCTGCCCTGGACGCGGCCGATGTTCTTGAACGACAACTACGCGACGCTCTCGGGCGCGCTGATCGCGTCGATGATCATCATCCCGCTGCAGACGGTCATCCCGGAGGAACTGGCGTTCCGCGGCGTTCTGCACGGCGCGCTGGACCGGGCGTGGGGATGGCGCGGCGTCGCCGCCGCCGGGTCCCTGCTGTTCGGGCTGTGGCACATCGCGACGTCGCTGGGGCTGACCGCCAGCAACGTCGGTTTCACCCGGGTGCTCGGCGGTGGCGTGTTCGGCATGGTCGCCGGCGTGGTCGGTGCGGTCATCGCGACCGCCGCCGCCGGATTCGTGTTCAGCTGGCTGCGCCGCCGCAGCGGCAGCCTCATCGCGCCGATCGCGCTGCACTGGTCGCTCAACGGCCTGGGCGCCCTCGCCGCCGCCCTGGTCTGGCATCTGTCCTGACGGTCAGACCGTCAGGACAGCGGCACCGGCCGTGGCGCCGGCAGGCCGGCCAGGCCCAACGGCGCGGACGCCATCGGGCCGGGCCGGCGCACCTGCCATACACGCATCAGGGTGCGATCAGACGCGCGACCTGCCCTGCACCTTGCCGACGATCCACAGCAGGATCACCGCGCCGAGGATGGCGGTGAACAGCGTGAACCACCAGCCGCCGCCGGCGGTGTCGAGGAAGAAGGACAACAGGAAGCCGCCGATCAGCGCGCCGACGATGCCGATGACGATGTTCATCAGAATGCCGGAGCCGCCACCCTTGACGATCTTGCCTGCGATCCACCCCGCGATCGCGCCAATGATGATGTAGCCGATCCAGCCCACGCTGGTCAGCGTCGAAGAGCGGGCCAGAATCTCGGTTGCCGCGAGGACGTCCATCAGGGTCTCCTGTCGTCAGTCAGCCCCGGTGCGGCCGCACCCGGGCCATGAGCTCAGGTATACCCACCGCAGGTAACGAAACGGCTAGGCAAACGGGCGCAAAACCGGACGCAATGTGCCCACCGGCCCTGCCCGCCCCGGCCTGACGGGTGTCAGGCGGGAGGCAGCATCCCGGGCGCCGTGTTCGGGTCGACGGGAACCGGGACGCCCACGGCGGGCCGCGGCGGCGGTGCGTTGGGATCCGGCGCAGGTGCGTTCGGATCGGCCGCCACCGGTGCGTTCGGGTCGGCCGGCGGGGGCGGCGGAGGCGGGCTCCACGGCCGGATCGAGTTCGCCAGCGTGACTGCTTCGGCCTGCGGGACCGGGTTGGTCGCCGTCCCGAGCCACACCACGAACCACCGTTCCGGGGTGCGCTGACCGCGCGGCGTCCCCGGCGCGACGGGATTGCCGACCACACCGGCCCAGATCTGGCCGTTGGGCTTGTTCGTGTCGGTGAACTTCACCTCGTAGTAGGAGGCGACGCCCGTCATGCCGTTGGCTTCCAGCGGGATGGTCTGCTGGTTGACGCGGGTGCCCGGGAACGGCATGAAGAACTCGCCCATGTCGGACGCCAGCCGCTGGGCGGCCTTCGTGTTGTCGTCCTCGGCGCCGGCGAACAGCTTCAGGTCCAGGCGTCCGAGCAGCACGCTGGTGTCGTTCGGCGGCTGCGCATCCGGAGGTGACCCCTCGGGCGGAAGCTTGGTCAGCAGCGCCTGGCCGTAGGACAGCTGGGTCGCGTCGGAGACCTTCCATCCCGCGGGAACGACGTAGCTGAAGCCACCGGCAGCGTTGTCCACGCGGCCGGGCTCAGGTGCCGGAGCGGCCGGCGCGTTGGGGTCGACCGCCGGTGCGTTCGGGTCGGCCGGCGGTGCGGCCGGAGCTGGAGCGGCAGGCGGTGCGTTCGGTGCCGCGGGCGGCGGAACGGGCGCGTTCGGGTCCGCCGGGGGCGGCGGAGCGGCGGGTGCGCCCGCCGCGGGCGGCGGCGGGGTGGGCGTCGGCGGGGGTGCTGGCTGGGCGTTGGCCACCGCAGGCAGCGTCAACGCGGCTGCCAACGCGACGGTCGTCGCGCCCGTCAGTACCGAGCGCCGAAACGACGTCGGCACGCCCTTGCGGCGTTCAGGGTGCACATCCGGCTGATCCATGGGGAAGAAACTACCGTGTTGCAGCCGTGACGCAAGTGCGGGGTGGTCAAAATGTGCCGGATTGTTATATTGCTGCCAGTGAGGTCGCAGCAGATCAACAGCTTGAAGAAGTTTGCTGACACACGTCAGCGCCCGCGCGTCGCGCAGGCGGTGCGTCCGGGGGGTCTGTCCGGCCGTGTGGTGCCTCATCTGTTCATCGACGTGACCTGCGGTGTCGTTACGGACGCGCCCGGCCGGCGGCGTGCCGAGTTCCCGATCTAGCTACCGTCCAGTAACATTGGGCGCGCTCGCTGGGGTTCAGCGTCGAACACAACAGGAGGGTCCGTCGATGGATGTGCTGATCACAGGATGCGACACCGATCTGGGGCGCGCGATTGCCGAGAGCTTCTGCGAGGCCGGCCACAAGGTGTACCTCGGCGGGCGCCGCCGCGACGAGCTGGAGGTCCTGGCCAAGGAGCTCGAGGTGGATGCCCTGGTGTTCGACAACACTGATCCCGCGTCGGTCGCGGACCTGCACGGACAGGTGCCCGCGCACCTCGACACCATCATCAACGTCCCCGCTCCGGCGTGGACCGCCGGCGATCCCCGCGCCTACTCCCTCGACGACCACGCCACCGAATGGCGCAGCCTGTTCGACGCCGGACTGGTCGCGTCCATGCTCACCATCCAGGTGCTCGGCGACCACATGCGCAGTGGCGGGTCGATCATCACGGTCATCCCGGACCCGCCGCGTGAAGGCAGCGCCGCGGCCGCCGTGAAGGCCGCCGTCTCCGACTGGACCGCCGGTCAGGCCAACCACTTCGGCACCCGCGGCATCACGGTCAACGCGGTGGCCGTCGGCCGCGGCATCGATCCGGGATACGACGGTCTGGGCACCACCGCACCGTCGGTCAGCGCCGAGATCTCGCGGCTGTCGCTGTTCCTCACGACCCCGGCCGCGCGGCACATCACCGGCCAGACGCTGCACGTCACGCACGGGGCGCTGGCCAACTTCGCCTAGGTTTCCGGCTCGCGTCGACGAAGACGCCGCCATTTATTCCTGACTTCGCGTCCGGTGAAACGCGCGACGGCGATGCGGGCGTTCTGCGTAGGGTCGACACGTGACGATCCGACTTGGGCTCCAGATCAACAATTTCTCCTACGGCACCGGCGTTGCCGACCTCTTCCCCACTGTCATCTCGCAGGCGCACGAGGCGGACAGCTCGGGCTTCGACTCCGTCTTCGTGATGGACCACTTCTATCAACTGCCCGGCATCGGCTCTCCGGACCAACCGATGCTGGAGGCCTACACCGCGCTCGGGGCGCTGGCGACCGCCACCGACAACGTCGCGCTCGGCACGCTGGTCACCGGCAACACCTACCGCAACCCCACGCTGCTGGCCAAGAACATCACCACGCTCGACGTGATCAGCCAGGGGCGGGCGATCCTGGGCATCGGCACCGGCTGGTTCGAACTCGAACACGACCAGCTCGGCTATGAGTTCGGGACGTTCACCGACCGCTTCAACAAGCTGGGCGAGGCGCTGCAGATCATCCTGCCGATGATCGAAGGCGAACGGCCCACCTTCACGGGGAAGTACTACCGCGTCCAGGAGGCGATGGCCAATCCCCGTTTCCGCGACCACATTCCGCTGATGATCGGCGGCAGCGGCGAGAAGAAGACCATCCCGCTGGCCGCCCGCCACTTCGACCACCTCAACGTGATCGCCGGCTTCGACGAGCTGTCCAAGAAACTCGATGTGGTCAAGCAGAAGTGCGAGGAGATCGACCGCGATCCGGCGACCCTCGAGACCAGCATGCTGGTCGGCGCCCTCGTCGGTGAAGGTCTCAGCGTGGACATGGTCCCCGACGACTTCAAGCAGCGCATGGTGGCGGGCACCGTCGAGCAGATCGCCGAACAGGTCAAGGAGAAGGTCCTCGATGCCGGGATCGACGGGGTGATCCTGTTCGTCCCGACCCAGACCGTGGGCTACCAGCCCGGGCAGATCACCGCGCTGGGTGAAGCCCTCAAACCCCTGGTCACGGGCTGACTTTCAGCGACGCGGCGTGCGGCGGGCCGGCCTCGGGACGCGGTGGGGTATGTCACCGCGCCCCCAGGAAGTGCAACGACTAGAGTTTCCGTTGTTCTGAATGGGTAAAGAGGAACCGAGGCAGGTCCGTCAAGCACCTCGACAAGGAGTCGCAATGAGCCATCCCGGAGCCACTCCGTCCGATCGCCACAAGGTGGTCATCATCGGATCGGGTTTCGGTGGGTTGACCGCTGCCAAAGCGTTGAAGCGGGCCGATGTCGACATCAAGATGATCGCCCGGACCACCCACCACCTGTTCCAGCCGCTGCTGTACCAAGTCGCGACGGGCATCATCTCCGAGGGCGAGATCGCCCCCGCCACCCGCGTCATCCTGCGCAAGCAGAAGAACGCCCAGGTGCTGCTCGGCGACGTGACGCGCATCGACCTCGCGACCAAGACCGTGCGGTCCGAGTTGCTCGGCCACACCTACGTGACCCCGTTCGACAGCCTCATCGTGGCGGCCGGCGCAGGCCAGTCCTACTTCGGCAACGACCATTTCGCCGAGTGGGCGCCGGGCATGAAGTCCATCGACGACGCGCTGGAGCTGCGTGGCCGCATCCTCGGCGCGTTCGAGCAGGCAGAGCGCTCCAGTGACCCGGCGCGGCGCGAGAAGCTGCTGACCTTCGTCGTCGTCGGCGCCGGTCCGACAGGCGTCGAAATGGCCGGTCAGATCGCCGAATTGGCCGATCACACCCTCAGAGGCGCGTTCCGCCACATCGATTCGACCAAGGCGCGGGTCATTCTGCTCGACGCCGCTCCGGCCGTGCTGCCCCCGATGGGCGAGAAGCTCGGCAAGAAGGCCCAGGCCCGCCTGGAGAAGATGGGCGTCGAGATCCAGCTCAACGCGATGGTCACCGACGTCGACCGCAACGGCATCACGGTCAAAGACCCCGACGGGACCATGCGGCGCATCGAGGCGGCGTGCAAGGTGTGGTCGGCCGGCGTGTCGGCCAGCCCCCTGGGCCGCGACCTCGCCGACCAGTCCGGCGTCGAACTCGACCGTGCCGGCCGGGTGAAAGTGCTGCCCGACCTGTCGATTCCGGGGCATCCGAACGTCTTCGTCGTCGGCGACATGGCCGCGGTGGAGAACGTGCCCGGCATGGCGCAGGGCGCCATCCAGGGCGGCAAGTACGCCGCGAAGGCCATCGAGGCCGGGCTGAAGGGTGCCGAGCCGAGCGAGCGCGAACCGTTCAAGTACTTCGACAAGGGCTCGATGGCCACGGTGGCGCGGTTCAGCGCCGTGGCGAAGGTGGGCCCGCTGGAGTTCGGCGGCTTCATCGCCTGGCTGTCGTGGCTCGTGCTGCACCTGGTGTATCTCGTGGGCTTCAAGACCAAGATCGCCACGCTGCTGTCGTGGACGGTGACATTCCTGTCGACCAAACGCGGGCAGCTGACGATCACCGAGCAGCAGGCGTATGCGCGAATACGCATCGAGGAACTCGAAGAGATCGCCTCGACCGTGCAGGACACGGAGAAAGCGGCGAGTTAGAGCCTGTCGCCCTGCCAGGTCGTCAGACACCCTCCGCCGGCGAGCGCGAGCGTCGTTCCAGTGGTGGCGACATCGGTACGCGGGTAGTGCATCTCGCTGACGGACGCGCGGGGCGCGGCGATCTCGTCGTCGGCGGGTGAGCCGCTGCCCAGCTCCACCCGGTGGCGCAGCAGGGCGGCGCCGTCGACGTCGGCGTGCAGGGAACCCGACCAGAACCCTTGGCGCTCACCGGTTCTGCCGATCTGGACACGCTCACGAAGGCGCAGCGCCGCGGTGCGGGCCAGTGTGAGCCGCGTCGAGGTGAAATGACGCGACGTGGCCGCCACGATGGTCGGCTCCGGGTCGAGGTCCAGTTCGCCCGCGACGTCCAGGTCCCACACCGCCTGTGATTCCGTGGTGGTCGGACCCGGCAGCGCGACCGTGGCCGCGACGGTACGCACCGTCAACCTCGCACCGGGTTCCACCACCACCCGCATCGAGATGACGTCCCCGCCCAGCGGAGTGGCCACCGAGGACACCAGGTGCACCGTCTCGGGGCCCGTCCGTCGGGCCGCGATCCCACCGCGGCACTCGATGCGGTGCGAACCGTCGGCCTTGGCGATGATCACGACCTCCGAGCGCACCACGCACCCCCGCCCGGTTGTGCGCTCACAACGCCTGTGCGACCGACAGCTGTTCGCGGACCCAGCTCAGCACGAGGCTCGCCGCAGGATCCGCGGTCAGCGAGATCAGCACGAACGGGCGGTCGTCGCGCACGGTCGCCGCGTCGCGGCGCATCACGTCGAGATCGGCGCCGACCAGCGGGGCGAGGTCGGTCTTGTTGATCACCAACAGGTCCGAGAACGTGACGCCGGGTCCGCCCTTGCGTGGCACCTTGTCTCCGCCGGCGACGTCGATGACGAAGATCTGCACGTCGACCAGACCCGAGGAGAACGTCGCGGTCAGATTGTCGCCGCCGGATTCGACCAGGATGAGGTCCAGATGGTCGTGCCCGGCGATGAGGTCGTCGATCGCGTCCAGGTTGGCGGTGATGTCGTCGCGGATGGCGGTGTGCGGGCAGCCGCCGGTCTGGACGGCCGCGATCCGGTCGTCGGGCAGCACCGCGTTGCGGCGCAGAAAGTCGGCGTCCTCGGTGGTGTAGATGTCGTTGGTCAGCACGGCCACCGACAACTCGTCGCGCAGCTGCCGGCACAGTGCGGCAACGAGGGCCGTCTTCCCCGAGCCGACCGGGCCCCCGACGCCGATGCGCAGCGGCTCCCCCGGCTGCCGCACGCGACGGGGACGACCGATGTGGGTGTGCGGCCGGCCGGCCGAATCAGCGGCGAGGAAATGCGGTGGCATGTCTGCTCTTTCTCTAGGACGCGAACAACGGTCGGTCGCGTTCGGCGTGGCGTTGGGCCAGCACGTCGAGCAGCGGATCCGACAGGTCGGCCACCGCCGTGGCGGCGTCACCGGCGGTCTGCTCGCACAGCTCGGACAGTTCGAAGGTCACGGCCGCGACGTCGCCGGGGTCCAGTGCCAGCAGCCGCTGAGCCGCCGTCGCCGACCCCGTCATCGTCGTGTAGACGACCGACAGCGCGGTGTGCTCGGCCGTGAGCCCGCCCGCCTGCCCGACGGCGCCGGCGGCCACCGCGAGATGCGGGGTGGCCCCCAGCCCGTCCCATCCGTGCGCGGGCCAGGCGCGACGGGCCAGCCGGATCAGACCACGACCCTGGGCGCGGGACGCCTTCCGGGCAGCCGGAGACGGTGTGCGCGCATCGGTTTCGGTGTCCCCGGCTCCCCCGGCCACCGGGTCCAGCGCCCCGCGGTGGACCGCGGCCGACAGCGAGGCGGTCACCAGACCCGTCGTGCGGATGCGGCGCCTCAGGTAGGCGCGCAGCGTCGCCAGGTCGACGACCAGTCCGCTGCTCACCGCCTCCTCGACACCGCCGGAATGGACGTGGCCGCCGGTGGGAAGACGGGAGTCCGACAGCGTCAGCAAGGTGGTGAGATTCGACATCAGAACAGGAAGTAGCGCTGCGCCATCGGCAGTCTCTCGGCGGGCTGCTCCTGCCAGACCTCGCCGTCGATGCGCACGGTGAAGGTGTCCGGATCCACCTCGATATCGGGTGTCGCGTCGTTGAGCGGCATCTGGGCCTTGCCCACCCCGCGGACGTTCCCGACCGCAACGAGCCTGCGGTTCACCGCGATCCGGTCCGCCAGCCCGTCCTCGAGCGCGGCCGGCGACACGAAGTGCACCGACGTGGCCGCGGCCGCCGCGTGCGCCGCCCCGAACATCGGCCGCGGCAACACCGGCTGCGGCGTCGGGATCGAGGCGTTCGCATCCCCCATGGCCGCCCACGCGATCATCCCGCCCTTCACCACCGCATGCGGGCGCACACCGAAGAAGGCCGGCTCCCACAGCACGAGGTCGGCGAGCTTGCCCACCTCGACCGAACCGATCTCGTGATCGAGACCGTGCGCCACCGCCGGGCAGATCGTGTACTTCGCCACGTAGCGCCGGGCGCGGTTGTTGTCCGCGCCGGCGTCCCCCGCCAGGAAGCCGCGCCGGGTCTTCATCACATGCGCGGTCTGCCACGTGCGCAGCACGACCTCGCCGATGCGCCCCATCGCCTGCGCGTCGCTGCCGATCATCGAGATGGCCCCGATGTCGTGCAGCAGATCCTCCGCCGCGATGGTCGACGGGCGGATCCTGCTCTCGGCGAATGCGAGATCCTCGGGCACGCTCGGGTTGAGGTGATGGCACACCATCAACATGTCGAGGTGCTCGTCGAGGGTGTTGACGGTGTGCGGTCGCGTCGGATTCGTGGAGCTGGGAAGCACATTGGGCTTTCCGGCGACGGTGATGATGTCGGGAGCGTGGCCACCGCCGGCACCCTCGGTGTGATAGGCGTGGATGGACCGGCCCTTGACCGCGGCGAGCGTGTCCTCGACGAAGCCGGCCTCGTTGAGGGTGTCGGTGTGGATGTTGGCCTGCACGCCCGCGGCCTCACACACTGTCAGGCAGGCGTCGATGGCCGCGGGTGTGGTGCCCCAGTCCTCGTGCAGCTTGAAACCCGCTGCGCCGCCTCGTAGTTGCTCCCACAACGCCTCGGCGCTGACGGTGTTGCCCTTGCCGAGCAGGGCTACGTTCAGCGGCCACGTGTCGAGCGCCTCGAGCATCCTGGCCAGGTGCCACGACCCGGGCGTCACCGTGGTGGCCTTGCTGCCTTCGGCCGGTCCGGTGCCGCCGGCGACGATGGTGGTGATGCCGCCGCCGAGCGCCTCCTCCATGATCTGGGGACAGATCAGGTGGACGTGGCAGTCGATGGCGCCGGCGGTGACGATGCGCCCGTTGCCGGCGATGACCTCCGTCGACGGCCCAACCACCAGATCCGGGTGCACACCCGACATGATGTCGGGATTGCCCGCCTTGCCGATCGCGACGATGCGGCCGTCACGAATCCCGATGTCGGCCTTGATGACTCCCCAGTAATCCAGGATCACCGCGCCGGTGATGACGGTGTCGGGAGCTCCGTCTGCGCGGGTGGCCCGTGACTGCCCCATCGACTCGCGCAGAACCTTGCCGCCGCCGAACACCGCCTCCTCCCCCGCCAGTCCCGGGCCACCGCTGCGGTCCTCGGTGATCTCGATGAACAGGTCGGTGTCGGCCAGCCGGATCCGGTCACCCGTCGTCGGACCGTAGAGCGCCGCGTAGCGGGACCGGGAGAGTCGGGTCACGTTGCATCCAATCTGCCCGGCGGATCCAGGCTCAGGCCGTGCACCTCGCGACTGCCGGCCAGCGGGACGAGGACGACCCGTTGCGCCACACCGGGTTCGAACCGGATCGCGGTACCGGCGGGGATGTCGAACCGGTGACCGTGTGCGGCACCGCGGTCGAACTGCAGGGCGCTGTTCGCCTGCGGCACGTGGACGTGGCTGCCCACCTGCACCGGCCTGTCGCCGGTGTTCACGATCTCCAGCTCGAGCCGCTCGGCACCCGGATTGAGCTCGATGTCGCCGTCGCCGAAGACGATCTCGCCTGGAATCACGACATGCCCCCGGTCACGGAATCGGATGGTGGACGGTGACGAGCTTGGTCCCGTCGGGGAAGGTGGCCTCGACCTGCACGTCGTCGAGCATCTCCGGCACGCCGTCCATCACGTCGCCGCGGCCGAGAACCTCACGGCCGCTGACCATCAGCTCCGCAACCGTGCGGCCGTCGCGCGCTCCCTCCAGGATGTGGTCGGTGATCACCGCGACCGCCTCGGGATGATTGAGCTTCAGGCCGCGCGCCTGACGGCGGCGCGCGAGGTCGGCGGCATACGACAGCAGCAGCCGTTCCTGTTCATGCGGCGTCAAACGCATAGTGGGCGATACTGCCACGGCTCGCGGCAGTCAGCAGCGCTCCCGCGGCTACCTGACTGCTACCCGACGCTCACGCGTCGGTGATGTTCTGGAGCCGGACCTGACCCCTCGCCACCATCTTGTCCGCCTCGTCGGTGATCGTGATGACCCACAGCTGCTGACGCCGCCCGCGGTGAATCGGGGTCGACGTCGCGGTCACCGTGCCCGACCGGATGGCGCGCAGGAAGTCGGTGTTGTTGTTGACGCCGACGACCGTGCCGCCCCCGTTCTCGGTCAGCCAGACGTGCCCCGAGACACTGGCCATGCTCTCGATCACCGCGCAGTACACGCCGCCGTGCACGATTCCCCAGGGCTGCAACAACTTCTCGGTGATCTCCAGCTGCGCGCGGCCGCCGTCGGGGGTCATCTCCAGGTAGGTCAGTCCGAGCTGTTTGTCGAAACCGTCGCCGAGGCCACTGGGAATTTCGCTCACGCTTGGAGTTCTACACGCCCGCCGCCGTGTACCGGAAATGCAGAAGGGCCCCACGCACATGGCGTGGGGCCCTTCCTTCGGTCGGACCGGGGGTCTCTGCAGCCCTCAGGACTCCGGCACGGTCCGTTGGTTCCCGAAGTGGGTTCCGAACCCGACCTCTGAAGGATAGGCAAGGCTGCCCTAATTAATCAAGACCTTCCCCATATTCATCCGCGAGGTGCCCCGCACGGGCAGGCCGAAGCCGACGAGCGCGTCCAGCACCGCCTGGCCGCGCCGCATGCTGGTGACTTCACTGGAGCCCGCCAGCAGCGGGATCTGCGTCGCCGCGCTCACGACGGCCCCGCCGACGATGTGCCACATGGACGCCACCGGCATCGCGCCGTCACTCACGGCGGCCAGCTTGTTGAACAGCGGGCCCAGCGCGCGGTGGCTGCGGTGGGCGATCCAGGTGGTCAGCGCGGCCTCGCTGGGCAACGCCACGATCCCGGTCTGTCCGGTCCGGCCGGCGATGGTGCGGCGTCCGTGGAAGAACGGGTCGTCGTGCAGCGCACGGATCGTCGGGTCCACGACGCCGACCCAGTCGATCGCGCCCTCGGAATCCACATGCACCCAGAGGTTCTCCAGGCCGGTGTCCCACGCACGTCCTTCGAGAACGAGCAGCGGGATCACCCGTCCGACGACCACATGGGCGAACGTCGCCGCCAGCTGCTGGGCGACCGCCGCCTTGCTGTCGGTTTCGGCGACCCCGGCCTCGAACATCGACTCCAGGCGCCCGGTCGAAAGGATCTCGGCCAGAGGCCACCAGCGCCGCCGGCTCAGATCGCCCATCACCGCCACCCCGTAGACGCGGGGGCATTCCGGATAGAGCTCACGAAGGCGACGGCTGGATTCGTGGATCGGCAGCGTCCGCCCGATGACCATGCTGGCGATGAGCGGATCCTCGACGACGACGGTCACGGAGCCTCCGATCTACTTAGGTACGCCTGAATTAGGTTAGCCTTACTATAGGCACGAGCACCGAAGGAGCGAAACCCTGTGACTGGACTCACAAGGCCGGACGGACGCGCCAGTCGATCTGCCGGCGTTGGCATCTCGGGAGACGTCGTTCGTGTCGACCGACCTGCGCGGCGAACTGATACGACACGCGGTAGTAAGCCCGTAGTACCCTTTGACCTACTGCCGGTAGGAGGTGAACGGAAGATGGCGAAGCTGACTCGACTCGGGGAGCTCGAACGTTCCGTGATGGACCATCTGTGGTCCGCCGGTGAGCCGCAGACCGTGCGTCAGGTGCACGAGGCGTTGTCCGCCCATCGCGACCTGGCCTACACCACGATCATGACCGTGCTGCAGCGGCTCGCAAAGAAGAACCTGGTCGTGCAGCACCGCGACGACCGCGCGCACCGCTACGCCCCCACCCACGGCCGCGACGAACTGGTCGCCGGACTGATGGTGGACGCGCTGGATCAGGCTGCCGATTCCGGTAGTCGGGAGGCCGCGCTCGTGCATTTCGTCGAACGTGTCGGAGCCGACGAGGCCGCCGCGCTGCGCCGCGCACTCGCCGAGTTGGAGGACAAGCACCGACTCGGCGGACCCGCTGGCGAATCAGGCCCTGCCTGAGGGACACTGGCAGTGTGTCCGCGCTGGCCTTCACCATCGTCGCCCTGATTCTGTCAGGGCCGGTGCCTGCGCTGCTGGCACGAGCGACGTGGCCGCTGCGGGCACCGCGGGCCGCCATCGTGTTGTGGCAGTCCATCGCGCTGGCCGCAGTGCTCTCGGCATTCTCCGCCGGCATCGCGATCGCCAGCCGCCTGTTCGTTCCCGGGCCTGACGGACGACCCACCTCGACGATCACCAGTGAGATCGCCGTGCTCGGCTGGCCGCTGTGGGCGGCCTACGTCGTCGTGTTCATCCTGACGCTGATCATCGGCGCCCGGCTGGTCGGAGCGATCCTGCGGGTAGCCATCGCGACGCGGCGCCGTCGTGCCCACCACCGCATGGTGGTCGACCTCGTCGGTGCCCACCGGTCCCGGCCGCGGGCCAGGACCGGGCTGCGCGTCCTCGACGTCGCCGAACCGCTGGCCTACTGCCTCCCCGGAGTCCGCAGCCGCGTCGTGGTGAGCGAGGGCGCGCTGCAGACGCTCTCCGACAGCGAGGTCGGCGCCATCCTCGAACACGAACACGCCCATCTGCGGGCGCGCCACGACCTCGTCCTGGAGATGTTCACCGCGGTGCACGCCGCCTTCCCCCGCCTCGTTCGCAGTGCGCATGCGCTGAACGCCGTGCGCCTGCTCATCGAACTCCTGGCCGACGACGCCGCGGTACGGGCCGAGGGCCCGACTCCCCTGGCCCGCGCCCTGGTCGCGTGTGCGTCGGCCCGGGCGCCGCGGGGGGCGCTCGCCGCGGGCGGGCCGACCACGGTGGTGCGTGTGCGCCGGCTGGGCGGCAAGCCCAACAGCAGACTGCTGGCGGCCGGTGCCTACGCCGCCGCGGCCGCGGTGCTCGTCGTGCCGACGGTCGCTTTCGCCGTTCCGTGGCTCACCGAGCTGCACCGGCTGTTCGTCGCGTAGGCCGGGACTCGAATCGGTGCCACTGCGCGTATGTAGAAGTGTGTCTCACCGCCAGAAGCTGTGCCGCTATCGGAGATCGAAAGGGTTTCGTCTATGAGCTCGTCTGGAACCACGGGTACCGCCCAGATCGGCGTGACCGGGCTTGCCGTCATGGGGTCCAACATCGCGCGCAACTTCGCGCGACACGGATACACCGTGGCACTGCACAACCGCTCGATCGCCAAGACCGACGCGCTGCTGGCCGAACACGGTTCCGACGGCAACTTCGTCCGCAGTGAGACGATCGCCGAATTCCTTGACGCGCTGGAGAAGCCGCGGCGGGTGCTCATCATGGTGAAGGCCGGCGAGGCGACCGACGCGGTCATCAACGAGCTCGCCGATGCCATGGAGGAAGGCGACATCATCATCGACGGCGGCAACGCCCTCTACACCGACACCATCCGTCGGGAGAAGGCGATCCGCGAGCGGGGCCTGCACTTCGTCGGCGCCGGCATCTCCGGTGGCGAGGAGGGGGCGCTCAACGGGCCGTCGATCATGCCGGGTGGCCCCAAGGAGTCCTACGAGTCGCTGGGGCCGCTGCTCGAGGAGATCTCGGCCCACGTCGACGGCGTGCCGTGCTGCACCCACATCGGCCCCGACGGCGCAGGCCACTTCGTGAAGATGGTGCACAACGGCATCGAGTACTCCGACATGCAGCTCATCGGCGAGGCCTACCAGCTGCTGCGCGACGGGCTGGGCAAGACCGCCGGCGAGATCGCCGACGTCTTCGACGAGTGGAACAAGGGCGATCTGGACAGCTTCCTGGTCGAGATCACCGCCAAGGTGCTGCGCCAGACCGATGCGAAAACCGGCAAGCCCCTGGTGGACCTCATCCTCGACGAGGCCGAGCAGAAGGGCACCGGTCGCTGGACCGTCAAGTCCGCCCTCGACCTCGGCGTCCCGGTGACGGGCATCGCCGAAGCCGTGTTCGCGCGCGCACTGTCGGGCTCGGTTGCCCAGCGCAAGGCCACCACCGGTCTCGCCGCCGGTGATCTCGGCGAGAAGCCCAGCGACGCCGCGCAGTTCACCGAGGACATCCGCCAGGCGCTGTACGCATCAAAGATCATCGCCTACGCCCAGGGCTTCAACCAGATCCAGGCCGGCAGCGCCGAGTACGACTGGGACATCAAGCCCGGCGACATGGCCAGGATCTGGCGCGGCGGCTGCATCATCCGGGCCAAGTTCCTCAACCGGATCACCGACGCGTTCGACGAGGACGCCGACCTGCCGACGCTCATCGTGGCGCCGTACTTCCGCGACGCCATCGAGGCCGCCATCGACAGCTGGCGCCGCGTCGTGGTCAAGGCCACCGAACTCGGCATCCCGATCCCGGGTTTCTCGTCCGCGCTGTCCTACTACGACGGCCTGCGCACCGAGCGGTTGCCGGCGGCGCTGACCCAGGGGCTGCGCGACTTCTTCGGCGCGCACACCTACGGCCGCATCGACACCGACCGCGACAAGCGCTTCCACACGCTGTGGAGCGGTGACCACAGCGAGGTCGAGGCCTGATCTCACCGCCACTCCGGCGTGTCGCCCGCGTGTCGCACGGGTTCGCGTCTGCTCGGCGGGTGAGGCGACGCCACTAGACTCGGGGTCGTGAAGTTCCTCGATGGCCACCGGCCGCCGTACGACCTGACCTACAACGACGTCTTCGTCGTCCCGGGACGCTCGGACGTGCCGTCGCGCTTCGACGTGGACCTGTCCACCGTCGACGGTTCGGGGACGACGATCCCGGTCGTGGTGGCCAACATGACCGCGGTGGCCGGCCGCCGGATGGCCGAGACGGTGGCCCGCCGCGGTGGCATCGTGGTCCTTCCCCAGGACCTGCCGCTGTCCGCGGTCGCGCACACCGTCGATTTCGTCAAGAGCCGCGACACCGTCGTCGACACCCCGGTCATCCTGTCCCCCGACGACTCCGTGTCCGACGCGTGCGCGCTGATCAACAAGCGCGCCCACGGTGCGGCGGTCGTCGTCGCCGACAACCGTCCCGTCGGGCTCGTCACCGAGGCCGCCTGCCACGGGGTGGACCGCTTCACCCGGGTGCGCGACGTCGCCCTCTCGGACTTCGTCACCGCGCCCGTCGGTACCGAGCCCCGCAAGGTGTTCGACCTGCTGGAGCACGCGCTCGTCGACGTCGCGGTGCTCACCGAGGCCGACGGCTCGATGGCCGGTGTGCTGACCCGCACCGGCGCGGTCCGCGCAGGCATCTACACACCGGCTGTCGACGCCAAGGGCCGTCTGCGCATCGCGACCGCCGTCGGCATCAACGGCGACGTCGGGGCCAAGGCCCGCGATCTGGCCGAGGCGGGCGCCGACCTGCTCGTCATCGACACCGCCCACGGCCATCAGCGCAAGATGCTCGACGCGATCGAGGCGGTGGCGGCGATGGACCTCGGCCTGCCCCTGGCCGCGGGCAACGTCGTCTCGGCCGAGGGCACCCGCGACCTGATCAACGCCGGCGCGACGATCGTGAAGGTCGGCGTCGGACCGGGCGCGATGTGCACCACCCGCATGATGACCGGCGTGGGCCGGCCGCAGTTCTCGGCGGTCGTCGAATGTGCCTCCGCAGCACGGGAACTCGGCGGTCATGTGTGGGCCGACGGCGGTGTGCGACACCCTCGCGACGTGGCGCTGGCCCTGGCCGCCGGTGCGTCCAACGTGATGATCGGATCGTGGTTCGCCGGCACCTACGAATCACCCGGCGACCTCATGCACGACCGCGAGAACCAGCCCTACAAGGAGAGTTACGGGATGGCCTCCAAGCGGGCCGTCGCCGCGCGCACCGCCGCCGACAGTGCGTTCGACCGCGCGCGCAAGGGGTTGTTCGAAGAGGGCATCTCGACCTCGCGCATGGCTCTCGACGCCTCACGCGGGGGCGTCGAGGACCTCATCGACCACATCACCTCCGGGGTGCGCAGCACCTGCACCTACGTCGGGGCGACGACGCTTCCCGAGCTGCACGACAAGGTGGTGCTCGGGGTCCAGTCAGCTGCCGGCTTCGCTGAGGGACACCCGCTGCCCACCGGTTGGTGATGGGTAGGCGAGCACGTCACCCGCTATCTCGATTGCGACCTGGGTGCCGTCGTCGAGGCTCGTCGAGCCGGGGCTGCGCAGCTGCAGCGCGGTGCCGTCGCTGAGCGCGACGTGCACGACGGTGTCGGCGCCGTAGAAGCGGCAGGCGGTGACCCGGGCCGGCGACCCCGACCCTGCCACCCCGAACCGCAGCTGTTCGGGACGCAGCACCACCACCGCCGGCCCGTCGGCAACCGGCAGCCGGGGCCGTAACGCACCCAGGGCCGTGTGCACGGCGCCTGCGTCTGCGATACCGGCGACTTCGACTGTGCTGCCGACGAATCGGGCGTTGGCCAGCGTGCTGGGGCGGTGGTACAGATCGGCGGGGGTGCCGTGCTGGGCGACGACGCCGCCGGTGAGCAACGCGACGGAGTCGGCCAGCGACAGCGCCTCGGACTGGTCGTGGGTGACCAGGATGGCCGTGGTGCCCGCATCGCGCAGGATCGACGCGATGTCCTCGCGCACCCGCGTGCGCAGCCCGGCGTCCAGGGCGGCGAACGGCTCGTCGAGCAACAGCACCCGCGGCCTGGCGGCCAGGGCCCGCGCCAGCGCCACGCGTTGCTGCTGGCCCCCGGAGATCTCGTGGGGCCGGGCCTCGGCCAGGCCGTCGAGCCCGACGACGTCCAGCCAGTGCGCGACCTCCGCGCCGGACCCCCGGCGGGCGGAACGGCCCAGTCCGAACGCGACGTTCTCGCCCACGCTCAGGTGCGGGAACAGCGCGCCCTCCTGCGGCATCAACCCGACGCGGCGCCGGTGGACCGGGACGCTCACCCCCGGCGCGGCCACCGTCTCCCCGGCGATGGTGACGGTTCCTGCGTCGGGGTTCTCGAACCCGGCCAGGATGCGCAGCAGCGTGGTCTTTCCGCAGCCCGACGGGCCGAGCACCGCGGTGAGCGAGCCGGCGGGCATGTCGAGATCGATGCCCTGCAGCACGGCCCGCCCGCCGAACGACTTACTGACCCCGCGGGCGGTGACGGACGCGGTGGTCGGCTCAGTCACTGTGCGCCCTCACGGTATTCGAGCTCCACATGCCCAGGACGGCGGTGGGGGCCGCCGCGAACAGCAGCAGCGCGACGGCGTAGGGGGCCGCGGCGGAGTAGTCGCTGATCGCGCTGTACCCCCACAGCCGGGTGGCGAGGGTGTCGGTGCCCGTGGGATGCAGCAGCAGCGTGACCGGGAGCTCTTTCATGCAGGTCAGCAGCACCAGCGCCGCACCCGCGGCAATACCGGGAAGGGCCACCCGGGCCGTCACCGTGGTGAACGCGCGCACGGGCGCGCGGCCCAGCGACCGGGCGACCTCTTCGAGCCGGATGGGCGCAGATTCGACCGCCGAGCGCAGAGAACCGATCGCCATGGGCACGAACAGCACCGTATAGGCCAGGATCAGCAGCGGCTCGCGCTGGTAGATCGGCCGCAACAACAGGACGCCGAGCGACACCATCGAGATCGCGATCACGATCGACGGCAGGCCGTGGGCGACATAGCTCGCACCCTCCAGGGCCCGGGTGGCCCGGTCGCGGTGGCGCGCCGCGAGCACGCCCAGCGGCAGTGCCGCCGCAGTGGACACCACCGCGGCGGCGACCGACAGCCAGACCGTCGACCCGAGGGCGCTCGCCCACTCCCCGACGTCCCAGCGGGCGCCCGCGGCCGACAGCCATTCGGCGAGCTCGACGCCGGGGACCACGAGCGCGGCCGCCACCACCGCGGCGGGCACCGCCATCGCGGCCCACCCCCATCGGCCGAGCCGGTTGAGGGGGGCGGGACGTGGCGCGCCGCCCCCGATCCGCGACGCGGCGGCCAACCCGCGGGCCCGGTGTTCGGCGACCACAAGGATCACCGCGAAGACCATCAGCACCAGCGACAGCACGGCCGCGCGTGACGGGTTGAACCCGGACCGGTACGCCCCGTAGATGACCCACGTGAACGCCTCGAATCGCATGGCGGCGACGGCGCCGAAGTCGCTGAGCACGTACAGCGCCACCAACAGTGCGCCCGCGGCGATCGCGGCGCGGCTCTGGCGCAGCGTCACCCGGAACAGCACGGCGACACCGCCGAGCCCGAGTGAGCGCGCGACCTCCTCCTGGGCGGGATCCACCCGGGCCAGCGCCGCCATCGTGGTGAGCAGCACCAGCGGATAACTGACCAGGGTCAGGACCAGGGCCGCGCCCCAGAATCCGGCGACGCCCGGGTAGGCCGACACCCACAGGTAGGCGAGCAGATAACTCGGCATCGCCAACGGCAGCGTCAGCACGACCGCGAGGACGCGCCGGCCCCGCAGGTCGGTGCGGGTCACCAGCACCGCCAGGCCGACGCCGAGCACGACACACGCGCCGGTGACGACGCCGACCAGCAGCAGGGACCGCGCCACCAGATCCGCGGTGCGGGGCTGGAGGACCTCGGCGGCGACGAACGACCAGCCGCGTTCCAGTGCTCGTTCGACGAGATAGACCAGCGGTATCAGCGTGCATGCCGACACTGCCAGGGCCGGCAGCAGCAGTGAGGCGGGCGGACGACCCGGGGCCGGCCCGGCGGTGCCGGTCACCGGGTCAGTTCGTCAACAAGCCGGTGTCGACCAGCAGCTCCTGGGTGGCCTCGATGTCGTCGAGTTGTGAGAGATCCACCGCGGGGGGTTGCAGGTCGGCCAGGGGCGGCATCTCGGCCGACGGGGCCACCGCCGCGATGAGCGGGTACTCCATCGTCTCCTCGGCGAAGTACTTCTGCGCCGACTCCCCCACCAGGTAGGAGGCGAACCGCTGGGCGCCTTCGGGATTGGGCGCCGTCTTCAGGACGCCCACGCCGGCGACGTTGACCAGCCCGCCGGGGTCGCCGGCGGCCATGAACTTGTTCTCGGCCACCACGGCGTCGGGGCCTTTGGCGTGGATCAGCTCGTAGAGGTAGTAGTGATTCGCCAGGCCGAGTGCGACCTGACCGGAGTCCACGGCATCGCGCACGGCGACGTTGTTCTCGAAGGCCTGCGGATCCTGCGCCTTGAACGCGCGCAACCATTGTTCTGCGCCGTCCTCGCCGCGCACCACCCGAAGCCCGGTGACGAAGGACTGCCACGACGCGTTGCTCGGGGCGAAACCGATCTTGCCCTTCCATTCCGGGGCGAGAAGTCCGTCGATGGTGTCGGGCGGATTGGGCGCCAGCGTGGGGTTGTAGACGACGACGCGCGCCCGGCCCGAGACGCCGACCCACGTTCCGTCGGCGGCCGAGTACTGCTTCGGAACGACGGCCAGCGTCTCGGCGTCGATCGGTGCGAGCAGGCCCGCCTTGGACACCGCGCCGAGGGCGCCGGCGTCCTGGGACAGGAACACGTCGGCGGGCGACTTGTCGCCCTCGGTGATCAACTGGGCGGCCAGCTCGCCCGAGCTGGCATACCGGGCCTCCACCTGGATGCCGGTGTCGGCACTGAACTGCTCGATCAGAGGCTTGATGAGATCCTCGCTGCGGCCGGAGTAGACGACGATCTTGTCGGCGCTGTCGGCTTCGGGTTGTGATCCGCAGCCGCTGAACGCCACCATCGCGGCCACCGCTCCGAGTGCCCCCGCCAACCGGGTGATCGAGATCGCCATCTGGTGCCTTTCGCTCGGTGTGCGCACGAAACTACCATTCCTGTGAATTTAGTGTGACTAACTGAAACGGCTCGGTGGGACGTCGCCGATAGTCGGCTAACATATGTTGACAATCAGCCGATTTCGCGCATCTGTCTGTGCGCGACGGCCACTCAGACGAAAGGGACCAGGTGCCGCAGGCACTGGGTGGAAGCCCATCCGAGCCGGCCACAGCCGCCGAGCGGGCCGACCACGAACCCTGCGAGGCCGAGCCGTCCCCTAGGTGGCCGGGCCCCCGACCCGGCTCTTCGACCGGCCGCTACGCGCCCGGAGCGATGCGATGAACCTCGCGATGTCGCTGCTGTCCCTGCTGGCCTTCGTCCTGCTGACCGCGGGCACCGCCGTGTTCGTCGCCGCGGAGTTCTCCCTCACCGCACTCGAGCGCAGCACCGTCGAAGCCAACGTGCGCTCCGGTGACCGTCGCGACCAGATGGTGCAGCGCGCCCACCGCACCCTCTCGACTCAGCTCTCCGGGGCCCAGGTGGGCATCTCGATCACCACGCTGGCGACGGGCTTTCTGGCCGAACCGGTGGTCGCGCGCCTCATCCATCCGGGCCTGACCGCCCTGCACGTTCCGGAGCGTTTCGCCTCGGGGATCGCGCTGGCACTGGCGATCCTGATCGCCACGTCGATCTCGATGGTGTTCGGCGAACTGGTCCCCAAGAACCTCGCCGTGGCCAAGCCGGTGCCGACGGCCCGCTGGGCAGCCCCGATCCAGCTGACGTTCTCGTTCCTGGCCACGCCGCTGATCCGCCTCACCAACGGCACCGCGAACTGGATCCTGCGTCGTCTGGGCATCGAGCCCGCCGAGGAACTCCGGTCCGCCCGCTCCCCCCAGGAACTGGTGTCACTCGTGCGCTCGTCAGCGCAGAGCGGCTCACTGGATCCGGTCACCGCCGTCCTGGTCGACCGTTCGCTGCAGTTCGGCGATCGCACGGCCGAGGAACTCATGACACCCCGCTCCAAGATCGACACCCTCGAAGCCGACGACACCGTCGTCGACCTCAGCGAGGCCGCGATCAGCACCGGCCACTCCCGCTTCCCCGTCATCCGCGGCGACCTCGACGAGACCATCGGCATGGTCCACGTCAAACAGGTCTTCGAGGTGCCGGCCGCCGAGCGCTCGACCACCAGGCTGGCCGACCTCGTCCTTCCCGTCACCAAGGTGCCGTCCACCCTCGACGGCGACGCCGTGATGACCGAGGTGCGCGCCAACGGGCTCCAGACGGCGCTGGTCGTCGACGAATACGGCGGCACCGCGGGGATGGTCACCGTCGAAGACCTCATCGAAGAGATCGTCGGAGACGTCCGCGACGAGCACGATGTCGAGCCGCCGGACGTCGTCGCGGCGGGTCAGGGCTGGCAGGTGTCCGGTCTGCTGCGCATCGACGAGGTCGCCGAGGGCACCGCCTTCCGCGCTCCCGAGGGCGACTACGAGACCATCGGCGGTCTCGTGCTCGAAAAGCTCGGCCACATCCCCGACGAGGGCGAAACCGTAGAACTCACGGCGTTCGATCCCGACGGCCCGGTGGAGGATCCGGTGCGCTGGCTGGCGACGGTCGTCCGGATGGACGGCCGCCGCATCGACCAGCTCCGGCTCACCGAACTGGGCCGCAGCAGCGAAGCCCCGGAAGGAGTGGACGACCGTGGGTGACATCTTCGGGGTGCTGCTCACCTTCGTCCTGCTGGGCGCCAACGCCTTTTTCGTCGCCTCCGAGTTCGCGCTCATCTCCGCGCGCCGTGACCGGCTCGAAGCCCTCGCCGAGCAGGGCAAATCCAGCGCGGTGACCGTCATCCGGGCCGGCGAGCACCTGTCGCTGATGCTGGCCGGATCGCAGCTCGGCATCACGATCTGTTCGATCCTGCTGGGTCGCGTCGCCGAACCCGCCGTGGCGCACTTGCTGGAGAAACCGTTCGACCTCGTCGGGATCCCCGACGCGCTGCTGCACACGGTGTCCTTCCTGGTGGCACTGTCGATCGTGGTCACGTTGCACGTCCTGCTCGGCGAGATGGTCCCGAAGAACATCGCCATCGCCGGGCCCGAATCGACGGCTATGCTGCTCATCCCGGTCTATCTCGTGTACATCCGGATCGCACGCCCGTTCATCGCGTTCTACAACTGGTGCGCGAACGCGACGCTGCGCGCGTTCGGTGTGGAACCGAAGGACGAACTGGACGTGACGGTGTCGACGGTCGAACTGTCGGAGATGATCGCCGAATCCCTCTCCGAGGGATTGCTGGACCCCGAGGAGCACACGCGCCTGACCCGCGCGCTGCAGATCCGCAACCGCGTGGTCAACGACGTCGCCATGCCGCTGCATCAGATCCGCGCCGTGCCCGTCGCCCACGAAGGAACGGGCCCCACCGTCGGCGCGCTGGAGGAGGCTCTGCGCGAGACGGGGTACTCCCGGTTCCCGGTCGCCGACGGCAGTGGCGCCTACATCGGCTACCTGCACATCAAGGACGTGCTTCCGCTGGTGAACGGCGACTACGACGCCGCCGCGGTCGTCGAGTCCGCCATGGTCCGCCCGCTGCCGCGGGTGCCCGCGTCCCTGCCGCTCCCCGACGGGCTGACGCGGCTGCGCCGGACCAACAGCCACCTCGCGCTCGTCACCGACGCCGACGGCACCGCCACCGCGATGATCGCGCTCGAAGACCTGGTCGAGGACCTCGTCGGAACGGTGCGCGACAGCACACACCGGGTGTGATCGCGGGTGGGGGCTGAGCGCTGGCTGGACCGCGCGCTGGCACATCAGCGCCGCGCCGACGACTTCCTGGAGCCGCATCTGCGACGCCGGCGGGCCGGGGAGCCGCATCCGGTCCACGATTTCCTCTTCACCTACTACAGCCTGCGGCCGCGCCAGCTGCGAGTCTGGCACCCCGGGTACGGCGTGACCCTCGACGGCGTGGCCGCGCTGCGCTACCTCGACCGGGCCGGTTACGTCCGCACCGACGAGGGTGTCACCGTCGGGCGTGATCATCTGCGGGCTCGCGCCGGCACTGTGACGTTCATCGCCGACCTGCTTCGCGCCACCGGCTCCCGGCCGCCGCGCTTCAACTGTTTCGGGTTGCACGAATGGGCCATGGTCTACCGCACGCCCGAGGTGAGGCACGGTCGCGTCCCCCTGCGCCTCGGGGCCGAGGGCACGGATACCGTTGTCGAGTCGATGCCGTTGCGCTGCAGCCATTTTGACGCCTACCGGTTCTTCACCGACGCGGCGGCGCCACGGAATGCGCAGCCCCTGACCCGGGAGTCTCAACTCGCCACCGAGCAACCGGGGTGTCTGCACGCGGGCATGGACCTCTACAAGTGGGCCTTCAAACTGGGGCCGTTGATCGAGTCGGACCTGGTGCTGGACTGTCTCGAGCTGGCCGCGGAGGCGCGCGTGCTGGACATGCGGGCCAGTCCCTACGACCTGCGGGCCTACGGCTTCACCCCGATCAGCGTCGAAACGCCTGATGGGCGCCGCGAATACGCCCGCGCCCAAGAGGCGATCAGCGAGCGGGCCGCCCCGCTGCGGGCCCGACTTCTACACCGCTGCACCGCGCTGCAGGAGATCGCCACCGGCGTATAGCGCCTGTTACCGGTGGGTAAGCTGGTTCGACGACAAAGTAGAAGGCATGGCGCCCGAGGCGTGCGTGCAAGCGAGGGAGGAACCATGACCGAACGCGTGACGGTGGGAAACCTGCGCGTCGCCCCCGTGTTGTACGACTTCGTCAACAACGAGGCGCTACCCGGAACCGGCCTTGATCCCGACACCTTCTGGTCGGGCGTCGACAAGGTCGTGGCCGACCTGACCCCCAAGAACGAAGAACTGCTGGCCCGCCGCGACGACCTGCAGGCCCAGATCGACCGGTGGCACCGCGCGCGGGTGATCGGCGGCTTCGAGCCCGCCGACTACAAGCAGTTCCTCACCGACATCGGCTACCTGGAGCCCGAGCCCGGTGACTTCTCGATCACGACGGCAGGCGTCGACGCCGAGATCACCTCGACCGCCGGACCGCAGTTGGTCGTTCCCGTGCTCAACGCCCGGTTCGCCCTCAACGCCGCGAATGCGCGCTGGGGTTCGCTCTACGACGCGCTCTACGGCACCGACGTCATCTCCGAAGAGGGCGGCGCCGAGCCTGGCAGCTCGTACAACAAGGTCCGCGGCGACAAGGTGATCGCCTACGCCCGCCGGTTCCTCGACGGCGCGGTCGCGCTGGAATCGGGATCGTGGTCCGACATCACCGGCCTGAAGATCGAGGACGGCCGCGTCGCGGCATCGCTCGACGACGGCGGTTCCGTCGCGCTGGCCTCCCCCGAGAAGTTCGTCGGTTACCTCGGCGATGCCGACGCGCCCACCGCGGTGCTGTTGGTCAACAACGGTCTGCACATCGAGATCCTGATCGACGCCGACTCCCCCATCGGCTCGACCGACAAGGCCGGCATCAAGGACGTCGTGCTGGAGTCGGCCATCACCACGATCATGGACTTCGAGGACTCCGTGGCCGCGGTCGACGCCGACGACAAGGTGCTCGGGTACCGCAACTGGCTGGGGCTCAACCGCGGCGATCTGTCCGAGGACGTCAGCAAGGGCGGCAAGACGTTCACCCGCGTGCTCAACGCCGACCGCAGCTACACCGCCCCCGACGGCGAGTCCGAGGTGACGCTGCCCGGCCGCAGCCTGCTGTTCGTGCGCAACGTCGGTCATCTCATGACCAACGACGCGATCGTCGTCGACGACAACGGGGCCGACGGCGCCGAGGTCCCCGAGGGCATCCAGGACGCGCTGTTCACCAGCCTGATCGGGATCCACGGCCTGCGCACCGGCGACGACAACGACGGGGCCAACGGCCCGCTGGCCAACAGCCGGACCGGTTCCATCTACATCGTGAAGCCCAAGATGCACGGCCCCGACGAGGTCGCGTTCACCTGTGAGCTGTTCAGCCGCGTCGAGGACGTCCTCGGCCTGCCGCAGAACACGATCAAGGTCGGGATCATGGATGAGGAGCGGCGCACCACGCTGAACCTCAAGGCGTGCATCAAGGCCGCCGCCGACCGCGTGGTCTTCATCAACACCGGCTTCCTGGATCGCACCGGCGACGAGATCCACACCTCGATGGAGGCGGGTCCGATGATCCGCAAGGGTGCGATGAAGTCCACCGACTGGATCGCCGCCTACGAGAACCAGAACGTCGACATCGGCCTGGAGACCGGGTTGTCCGGCAAGGCCCAGATCGGCAAGGGAATGTGGGCGATGACCGATCTGATGGCCGACATGGTGGAGCAGAAGATCGGTCAGCCCAAGGCCGGCGCGACCACGGCGTGGGTGCCATCGCCGACCGCGGCCACCCTGCACGCGATGCACTACCACGAGGTGGACGTCTACGCGGTGCAGAAGGAACTGGCAGGCACGCGCCGGTCCACCATCGACGAGCTGCTGACGGTCCCGCTGGCCAAGGAACTGGCCTGGGCGCCCGAGGAGATCCGCGAAGAGGTGGACAACAACTGCCAGTCGATCCTGGGCTACGTGGTGCGCTGGATCGATGCCGGCGTGGGTTGCTCGAAGGTGCCCGACATCCACGACGTCGCGCTGATGGAGGACCGTGCGACGCTGCGGATCTCCAGCCAGCTGCTCGCCAACTGGCTGCGTCACGGCGTCATCACCGAAGAGGACGTCAAGGCCAGCCTGCGCAGGATGGCGGCCGTGGTCGACGAGCAGAACGCCGAGGACCCGGATTTCCGCCCCATGGCGACCGATCCCGAGGGAAGCATCGCGTTCCAGGCCGCCCAGGAGCTGATCCTCGACGGCGGCGCCCAGCCCAACGGTTACACCGAGCCGATCCTGCACCGCAGGCGCCGGGAGTTCAAGGCGACTAGTAACGTTGGCTGACGCAGGACGAGCAGCACTGACCGGTCGACGAGCTTAGGACGGCATGGGAAGACACAGCCTCCCCGATCCCGACGAGTCCCGCGACAAGGCGTCCGACGAACCGCAGACCGAACGCATCGGATTCGGCGCGGATGGACGGGGTGAACGCGGTTCCGGTGACCAATCCGGTTCTCCCGCAGGAGATTTCGACGACCCCGCGGAGCCGGGCCCGCAGCGCAGCGGCGGCTGGGAGAACGGCGAGTGGACAGGGAGCCACCGGGCGGTCACGCCCGGCAGGCGCGGGGTGAGCGTCCCCGTCATCGTCGCGCTCGTGTCCGTGGTCGTCGTGGTGGCGGTCGTCATCGTGTGGCGCTTCGTCGGGGACGCCCTGTCCGACCGGTCCGACGTGGCCTCTGCGCGCTGCGTCGAGGGCGAGGTCGGCGTTGCGGTGGCAGCGGATCCCGCGATCTCCGAACCGGTCTCGGCCCTGGCCGAGCAGTACAACCAGACGGCGGATCCGGTCGGTGACCGCTGCGTGAAGATCTCGGTGACCCCTGCCGACTCCGACCGGGTGATCGACGGGTTCGGTGAGGCATGGCCCTCCGAACTCGGCGAGAAGCCCGCCCTGTGGATCCCGGCGAGCTCGGTGTCGGAAGCCCGCCTGGAAACCGCGGCAGGCCCGCAGACGGTCAGCGACAGCCGGTCGCTGGTCAGCTCGCCGGTCGTGCTCGCCGTGGCACCGCAGCTCAAAGAAGCATTGGCCGAACAGAACTGGGGCACGCTGCCGGGGCTGCAGACCGACCCCACCTCGCTGGACGGACTCGGGCTGCAGGGCTGGGGCGGGCTGCGGATGGCCATGCCGCTCGCCGGTGACAGCGATGCGTCCTACCTCGCTGCCGAGGCGGTGGCGAGCGCCGCGGCGCCGCAGGGATCCCCGGTCAACGCCGGCCTCGGAGCGGTCGGCAGGTTGATGTCGGGCGCCCCCGAACTCGCCGACACCGATGCGAGCACCGCGCTGGACGCACTGGTCGGCGCCGACGACCCGGCGTCGGCCCCGGTGCACGCCGTGGTCAGCACCGAGCAACGGGTGTTCGCGCAGGGATCCGGGATGCAGGACGCGCAGGGCAAGCTCGCCGCCTGGATCCCTCCGGGACCCACCGCGACCGCCGACTTCCCGACCGTGCTGCTGGCCGGCGACTGGTTGTCCCAGGAGCAGGTCACCGCGGCAAGTGAATTCGCACGCTTCATGCGCAAGCCCGAACAGCTCGGCGAGCTCGCCAAGGCGGGCTTCCGGGTGGAGGGCACGGAACCCCCCGCCAGCGAGGTCGTGGACTTCGCCCCGGTGTCGGCGCCGCTGAACGTCGGCGACAACCAGCTGCGGACCACCATCGCCGACTCGCTGACGGCGCCGGTCGAGAGCCCGACCGTGACCGTGATGCTCGACCAGTCCATGCCCCTCGGCGAGGGCGGAGCCACGCGGCTGGCCAACGTCGCGAACGCGCTGAAGGCGCGGATCCAGGTGCTGCCACCCGATTCCGCGGTGGGACTGTGGACATTCGACGGCGTGCAGGGGCGCTCCGAGGTGGCCCTGGGTCCGCTGTCGGACGCCCTGAACGGCACGCCGCGTCCACAGGCGCTCGACTCCGCGCTGGACAGGCAGGCGGCATCGGGTGGCGGCGCCGTGTCGTTCACGACGCTGCGCCTCGCCTACACCGATGCCTCGTCGAAATTCCGTGAGGGGCAGAACAACTCGGTCCTGGTCATCACGACGGGCCCGCACACGGATCAGTCCCTGGGGGCCGCGGGTCTGCAGGACTACATCCGCGGCGCGTTCAAGCCCGACCGGCCGGTCGCGGTGAACGTCATCGACTTCGGCGACGACGCGGACCGGGCCACCTGGGAGGCCGTCACGCAGATCACCGGCGGCCAGTACCGCAACCTCGCCAGCTCGGCGTCACCGGACCTCGCCTCGGCGATCACCGAAATGACGTCCTGACCCGCATTCACGCCCACTCGGACGTATCCTTACGCCCGTGACCGGGGGTTTTTGGCGCACGTACGGCGTCAGGAACGGCGTGCGCATCGTTGCGACAACCCGTAGCGCCGCGGTCTGGCTGCTGCTGCGGCGATTGCCCGTGATCAGGTCCGCGGTGAACCGGTGGATGATCAACTCCGCCGTCTACACGATGAAGACGCGGCCCGGGGCGCTGAGCACCATGGGCGATTACACGTCGTGGGAGTCGCTACGGGACCGCACCTACAACCGGCGGTACCTCGGACGTGATCCCGCGCTGGTCGGCGCGGGCAGCCCCACCTCGGCCGCGGTGACCGAACTGTTCCGCCGCCCCGCCGGCCGGACGCTGACGTCGGAGAAGTCGACGCTGCTCTTTCCTCTGTTCGCGCAGTGGTTCGTCGACGGCTTCCTGCGGACGGACCCGACGAACCCCCTGAAGAACACCTCGACGCACGACATCGATTTGAGTCAGCTCTACGGCCAGACCCGGGACGTGACCAGGATGCTGCGCTCCGGGGTGGGCGGGCGGCTCCGAAGTCAGCAGATCGGCGGCCGTGAATTCCCGTGTCACCTGTTCGGCGACGACGGTGTGCGCGACGAGTTCGCCGAACTCCCGACCGTCTACCGGGGCGCCGACGTGAAGGCGCGCGCGATCGAGGACGTCGGCGACGACCTCCGCCCGCACCTGTTCGCACTGGGCATCCCGCGCGGCAACATCCACTACGGCTTCGCGATGATGAGCACGCTGTTCCTGCGTGAACACAACCGCGTCGCGGCGCTCGTGGCCGCAGAGCTCGGATCCGGCGACGACGACCGGATCTTCGAGACGACGCGCAACGCGATGATCGTGCTCCTCATCAAGATCGTCATCGAGGACTACATCAACCACATCACCCCGATCAGGTTCCCGCTGTTCGTGGAGCCGGGAATCGGCGTCGACGAGCGCTGGCACCGGCAGAACTGGATGTCGACCGAGTTCAACCTGTTGTACCGCTGGCACACCCTCATCCCGACCGAGGTGACGGTCGGAGGTCAGAGGCGGGCGTTCCACTCACTGGAATGGGACACCCGGCCGGTCACGAGCCACGGTCTGGCGGCCCTGTTCGACGAGGCCTCGCGCCAGCCCTGCAGCACGATCAGCCTGCTCAACACCGCGGACTGGCTGCTGCCCCTGGAGACGAAGTCGATCGACACCGCCCGGGCGGCTCAGCTCGCGTCGTTCAATGCCTACCGCAAGGCGTGCGGTTATCCCGCGCTGCGCGGCTTCGGCGATCTGTCGTCGGACGGCGATGTGCGCAAAGCACTCGAGGATTGCTACGGGTCGATCGACGAGGTCGAGCTGTACCCCGGCCTGTTCGCCGAGGATGTCCGCGCCGGCGCGACGCTCCCGCCGCTGATGACGACGATGGTGGCCGTGGACGCCTTCTCGCAGGCGCTGACCAACCCGCTTCTGGACCCCAACCTCTACACCGCGGACACGTTCTCCAAAGCAGGGCTGGCAACGATCGACGCGACGAAGACCCTCGGCGACGTCGTGCGACGCAACCTCGGTGGTGAGTCGCTCGTCCCGACCGTCAGCCTCGCGCTGTAGGGTGAAGGGACGTTCCAATATTTGCTATCGGGATTACCGGCAGCGGGTTGCGGGCGTGCGGGGAAGGTCGGCCTGAGCGTCTGCCCAGCAATGACGCGTCAGAGTCGGACAGAAAGCGAACCAAAGGGGCGGGTTCGCTGACACGATTGCAGGTACAGGGCTTCAATGGTATGACGGCGTTACCAGAATGACGCTTACGGCTGCGATGATTGCGGAACCGTCCGGCTAAGAGGGGGACACATCAATTGATGCCAACTCTGCAGCGTGCGCTGAGGCAGAACAGGGAGCCGAACACGGTTGCTCAGCAGTGGCACGACCGGAAGCGGTACGTGTGGCTGCTCGGGTTGGTGGTGCCGACGCTGGTGCCCATGTCGGGTCTGGCGGCGGAGTTGACCGGTTGGAGCCTGTTCTGGTGGTCGGGTCCGGTGCTGATGTTCGTGATCATTCCGGCGCTGGACTATCTGGTGGGGCCCGACGCCGACAATCCGCCTGACGGCGCCCTCGCCTGGCTGGAGAACGACCGGTACTACCGATGGGCGACCTACATCTATCTGCCCGCGCAATACCTCTCGCTGGTCCTGGCCTGCTGGATCTGGAGCGGGTCCGCCGGCATCCCCATGAGTGAACTCGACAAGACCGGCCTGATGCTGACCGTCGGCGGGATCGCGGGCGTCGCGATCAACACCGCTCACGAGATGGGCCATCAGCGGGCCCAGTCGGAGCGCTGGCTCAGCAAGATCGCGCTGGCGCAGACGGGCTACGGACATTTCTACGTCGAACACAACCGCGGCCACCACGTCCGGGTCGCGACCCCCGACGACCCGGCCAGCGCCCGTCTCGGGGAGAGTCTCTACACGTTCCAGTTCCGGTCCTTCTTCGGGAGTCTGCGGTCGGCGTGGCGCATCGAGCGCCGGCGCCTCGCCCGGCGACACAAGTCGGTGTTCAGCCCGCACAACGACGTGTTGAACTCCTGGGCGATGACCGCGGTGTTGTTCGCGGTGCTGATCGCCGCGTTCGGTGTCGACGTCCTGCCCTGGCTCATCGGCCAGGCGGTGGTCGGGATCTGTCTGTTGGAATCGATCAACTACCTGGAGCACTACGGCCTTCGGAGGCAACGGCGGCCCGACGGTTCCTATGAGCAGGTCCGCGCCTCGCACAGCTGGAACAGCAACTCGGTGATCTCCAACGTGCTCCTGTTCCACCTGCAGCGGCACTCCGACCATCACGCAAACCCGCAGCGGCGCTATCAGGCGCTGTGCCACGCCGACGAGGCGCCCCAACTGCCGTCGGGGTACGCCACGATGGTGCTGCTCGCCCTCTTCCCGCCGCTGTGGCGCCGGGTCATGGACCGGCGGGTGCTGGAGCACTACAACGGCAACGTGCGGCTCGCGGCGTTGAGCCCCCGCAAGGAACGCAAGCTACTCAAGCGGTACGGCTGAGGCCACCTCGCGGGTGCGCTTGAGAGCGATACCCGCGGTGCGCATCGACAGGGTGGGCGACAGCCGCTCGAGGTACCACAGTGCTTTCCACCAGCGCGGAACCACGATGATCGCTTCGTTGCGGGCGATTCCCCGCAGCGCCTTCTCGGCGAACACGCCGGCATCCATGGGGCGCAGCGCCTCGCCGAGTTTCTGCTGATCCTCCCGGCTGACCATCTTGTTCCTGCCGAACTCGCCGCCGGTCAGGATCGGGGTGCGCACCACCCCGGGGCACAGCACGGATACCCGGACGCCGTGGGAGGCTGCCTCGACGCGCATCGTCTTGGACAGGGCCACCACCGCGTGCTTGGTGGCCGAGTAGCCCCCCTGGGCCGAGGTGGTGATCAGGCCGGCCATCGAGGCGGTGTTGATGATGTGCCCGCTGCCCTGACGGATCATGGCCGGGTAGGCAGCGTGGACACCGTGGATGACGCCGCGGAGGTTCACGTCGATGATGTCGGTCCAGTCGTCGAGGGTGAGGGTGTCCACCTCGCCGCCGATCCCGATACCGGCGTTGTTGAACAGGTAGTCGATACTGCCGGCGGTGTCGACCACGGCACCGATCGCCTCGTCGAACGCCGCAGGGTCGCGAACGTCGAGTTCGACGGCGTGAGCGACGGCTCCGGCGCCCCGCAGGCGTTGGGCGAGTTCCTCGGCGACCTGGATCTGGCGGTCGGCGATCCACACCTGAGCTCCCGACAGGGTCAACTTCTCGGTCAGCGCGGCGCCGATCCCCGACGCCCCGCCGGTGATGAATGCGACTTTCCCCGCGAGTCCCGCTGCGCCTTTGGATGCCATCCGGGAAGGATAACGGCCCGATTCGGTGCCGTTCCCGAGCGAGCCTGACGGCCCGTGACGGACGGGTCCGGCCGCCCGCTGACGGGGTGCGCGCCGACCCACCCGGCACGCGTCCGGATCCCGGCCCCACAGGGGTTTGCCAGCCACCTCGGCTGGACTTACCGGCGAGTCAGTTCGCGGCGGCGGGTGCGCCGATCACGGCCCGGACACCAGCCGGTCTCGGCCCCCGGGCGTTCACCCGGGCGTTGCCGCCCTGTAAAGGTGTGCTGTTGGCGATGGTACGGACCAAGTATTTTTTTTAGCGCCGCAGCCAGCAGCAACAGCGTTAATGAGCCCGCCCGAAGCCGCGTTATAGGAAATAACGTGAATGTAGTTTTATGCACTCTGCGAATACAGCGACGCGGCCCGAGCAGCTTTCTGCGTCTATGAACTGCGATAATAACAACAGAGTCCTTGCGTCAGTTAGCACCTCGCAATGCATACGGCTAATTCTCTACCACTGTAGAGATTTCATAAACGCTGTGTAACAGCAATATAACTACCCTTTGCCAAGATTTCGCATATTAGAAATTGTTTGATTTTGCTAGGCAAAGGTTGACGCCTGCGCAATATGCTTCAGCTCGCGCCGGTCACGGCACGCGCTTCACTGCTACTAATCGGGGAGATCAAGATGCGCAGAAGCATTCGAAAAGCCGGGGTCGCCTGCGGTACGGCCTTTGCTTCAGCGGCGTTGGCGCTGTCCACGTCGACCGGTGCCTCAGCCGTGACAACGGCTGTTGCTGTCGGCGGGCTCGGAACGCCCGACATGCACGAGATCGTCATCTCGCCGCTGCTCGGTGGCAAGTTGGCCCGCGAGAACGAGATCCTCGACGGGGTCGAGTGGCCGGCCGAGGCCAAGCGCCCCGGAAGCGGTCAGACTCTCGGGCAGTCGATCAGCGTCGGAATCACCAACCTGACGACCCACTTCGACGCTGCCTACGACCGCCTCGCGGCCGGTGAGCAGTTCACGGTCGTCGGGTTCTCCGCCGGTTCGCTCGTCGTCAACGACTTCATGCGCGAACTGGCCGCCGATCCCAATGCGCCGACCAAGGACCAGGTCAAGTTCATCCTGGTGGCCGACTCGAGCCGTCAGAAGCTGCTCAACGACACCAGCAAGTACAACCCGCAGTACGACTACACCTACCGGCCTGCCCCGCAGACCATCTACGACATCGACGTCGTGACGGGTGAGTACGACGGCGCGGCCGACCTGCCGGACCGGTGGTGGAACTTCCTCGCTGTGGCGAACGCGATCGCCGGCGGGATCTTCGTCCACGTGCCGATGATGTTCTCCGACTACGAGGCGGTCACGCCCGAGGGGAACATCACGCGGGTGACCAACAGCCTGGGCGGGACGACGACCACCTACCTCGTGCCCACCGCCAAGCTGCCGATCGTGCAACTCCTGCCGTTCCTGGCTCCGCGGGAAGCCGAGCTGAAGGCCAAGATCGATGCGGGCTACACCCGCAACGACGTCAAGACCGCGACGGCCTCGCGTTCGTTTGCCGCACCGGTGTCGGTGCAGCAGACCGCCGCGGTCGTCGAGGACGACGCCGACGTCGAAGAGACCACGGATGTGGCTGACACCGACGCCGCCGCCGGCGATACCGCCGAGTCGGATGCGTCGGACTCGACCACCGGTGGCGACACGGGTGACAAGGAAGACGTCGTGGACGAGGACACCGATCTGTCCACCGCCGACGACGACGAAGCTGCGGCCGAAGAGGAAGCCGACACCACGGACTCCGACGCGGCCGAGACGGGCGACGAGGACGAGAGCGATTCCGGCGCAACGGAATCGGACTCGTCAGGGGACTCGTCGTCCGATGGATCTGGGTCGTCTGACTCCGGCTCCTCGGAGTAGCCTCCCCGAACACTCGAGGCTGCCGACGTAGGACGCCCGCCCGAAGCCCCGGCATACGCCGGGGCTTCGTGGTGTCGGCAGCTGTTCGCAGCGGGCGGTCAGAGGACTCCCAGCCTAGGATTCGCGGGCTGATGAACCATTTGCTGTGAGGTAGCGTTGTTGTCCATGGGTGATCCGCAGTACGACGTCATCGTCGTCGGTGCTGGCTTCGGCGGTATGGGGGCCGCCATCCAGCTCAAGAAAATGGGCTACGAGAACATTCTCATCGTCGACCGCGAGGATGATCTGGGCGGGACGTGGCACGTCAACCACTATCCGGGGCTGGCGGTGGACATCCCGTCGCCCACCTATTCCTACTGGTTCGAGCCAAACCCCTACTGGTCGCGGCTTTATGCGCCGGGTAACGAGCTGAAGCAATACGCCGATCACGTCGCCGACAAGTACGACGTCCGCCGGCACATGCGGTTCAACAGCCCCGTCGACGGCGCGCACTGGGACGAGGACGCCAAGGCATGGCACGTCGCCCTGTCGAGTGGTGAGACCCTCACCACGAGGTTCCTGATCACCGCCACCGGATACCTCTCGCAGCCGCGGAAGCCCGACATCCCGGGCATCGAGGATTTCGCCGGGCGCATCCTGCACAGCATGGACTGGGACGACACCTACTCCCCCGCCGGCGAACGCATCGGTCTGATCGGCACCGGCGCGACCGCCGTACAGTTGATCCCCCAACTGTCCAAAGAGGCCGCCGAACTGACGGTCTATCAGCGCACGCCGATCCACGTCGTGCCGAAGATCGACTTCCCCATTCCGCCGTTCCTCCGGCGGTTGTTCGCCCGGCTGCCCCTGCTGCAGCGGGCATTCCGGTGGACGAGCGACGTCAACCTCGAAGCGATGATGATTCTGTCGGTGCTGAACTTCAAGTACTTCCGGCAGCTCAACACCGTCGCGAACCTCACGTCGAGTGCGCTGCGGTTCGTCTCCATCCGCGACAAGGCCTTGCGCGCCAAGCTGACCCCGGAGTACGAGTTCGGCTGCAAGCGTCCGACCTACTCGAATTCCTACTACCGCATGTTCACCAAACCTCACGTGCACCTGCAGGCGGCAGGCATCGAACGCGTCGAGGCGGACGGCATCGTTTCGTGCGACGGCACCAAGACCGAGATCGACACCTTGGTCCTGTGCACGGGATTCGACCTCTGGGAGGCCAACATCCCGGCCATCGAGATCATCGGCCGCGATGCCCGCAACCTCGGGAAGTGGTGGCGTGACAACGGCTTCCAGGCTTATCAGGGCGTCTCCATCCCGGCGTTCCCGAACTTCCTGAGCCTGGCGGGTCCCTACGCCTCCAGTGGGCTGTCGTTCTTCAACACCGTCGAGTACCAGATGCGCCACATGGACCGCCTGTTCGGCGAGGTCAAACGGCGCGACGCAGTGACCTTCGAGGTGACGCCCGAGGCGAATGCCCGGTTCCGCGAGCGGATGTCGAAGCTCTTGGGCAAGACGGTGTTCGGTCTCGGAGACTGTGCGCGGTCCCGCTCGTACTACTTCAGCCCCAGCGGTGAGACCCTGGTGCGCCCGGCATCGACCAATCAGACCAACCGGGAGAACGACAACTTTCCGCTCAGCGATTATTCGATCGCCTGAATCACCAGCTCAGGGCCGGTGTGAGCCGAGCACTCACGGTGTTGTGACAGCATGGATCACATGCTGGTGAGGCGGATGTCGAGCGCGCTGGGTGCGGTGGTTCTGATGGTGATGGCAGCGGTGCAGACGGCAGTCGGTCTGCCGTCGGCGGCCGCGCAGCCCTGTCCCGATGTGGAGGTCATCTTCGCCCGCGGGACCGGTGCGCCGCCCGGGCTGGGTTGGCTGGGTAATGCTTTCGTCGACTCGCTGCGCGCGAAGATGGGTGGGCGATCGGTCGGTGCGTACGGCGTGAACTACCCGGCCAGCTTCGACTTCGACGCGTCGGCGCCGATGGGCGCCCGCGACGCGGCGGGCCGGGTTCAGTGGATGGCCGACAACTGCCCCGGCACCAAGCTCGTGCTCGGGGGGAATTCCCAGGGCGCCGGGGTGATCGACCTCATCACCGTCGATCCGCGACCGCTCGGCCGGTTCACCCCGACACCGCTGCCCGCGCATCTGGCCGACCGGGTGGCGGCTGTCGCCGTTTTCGGCAATCCGTTGCGCAACATCGACGGTGGCGGACCGCTGCCGCAGATGAGCGGCGTCTACGGCCCCAGGACGATCGATCTGTGCGGTCTCGACGATCCGTTCTGCTCGTCGGGCCTCAACTTCCCCGCACACTTCTCCTACATCAAGAACGGGATGGTGGAGGAAGCCGCGAACTTCGTGGCCGGCCGACTCCGGTAGTGGAGCCGTTCCTCAACTAGCAAACCTATGTATCCACATCGCGCAGGCGGCGGTGGGGCGCCCGTCGATGCCCTTGATGAGCGAAAAGAAGGTTGTTACGGATCCGATTCGTGACGCGTAAATCCGCTGAGCACCGTGACGGCACGCGTACGATGATGTGGTCAGCAAACGGTGCTGGCGGGATGCGGCGATTCGGGGATTCGATGGCAAGGGGAGACATGGCGAAGGTGACGCGCGTGCGGCGGAAAGCACTGGCGGTGGCCGCGGCGGCAGCGGTTCCGTTGATCGCGATCCCGGCCGGCGGGATGCCGGGTGCGTCAGCCGAGCCCTTCAACTACTTCCCCACCGAACCGACGCGCGTTCTCACGCTGAGCCTGCTGCCCGGGGGTAACGACGACGACCTCAGCGGGGTGATGTGTCAGACGCCCCGCACGTGTCAGAACGTGCCCTACTCCCGCGCGTCGTCGAGTGCGGCGGTGTCGACCCTGAACAAGGCGCTGCGCGACGGCACCACGGGCAAGCAGATCGTCTTCGCCTACAGCCAGGGTGCCCGTGTGGTCGGGCGCTGGATCCTCGAGAACGAGGGCGCCGAGGGCGCCCCGACTGCGCAGGACCTCAGCTTCGTCCTGATGGGGAACCCCGCGCGTAAATACGGTGGGTCGGACCGCGATTGGGAGACCACCTTCCCCGAGAGCGACTACCACGTCATCGACGTGTCCCAGCAGTACGACATGGCCTCGGACTTTCCCGACAACCCGTTCAACCTGCTGGCGCTGCTCAACGCCAACGCCGGATTCTTCATCACCCACCAGAACTACGAGACCGTCGACATCTACGACGAGGCCAACTATGTGTGGACCGAAGGCAACATCACGTACGTGTTCGTGCCCACCGAGAACCTGCCGCTGCTCGAGCCGTTGCGCTGGCTGGGTCTCAGCGCGCTGGCCGACGCGCTCAACACGCCCCTGAAGGAGATCATCGAGAAGGCCTACGACCGCTCCTACCTGCCCGCCGCGCCCGGTCTGCCCACCACCCCGGCGCCGGAACCCGAAGAGCCGCAAGAGGAGCTGGGGGCGCAGGACCCGACGGTGCAGTCCGTGTCCTACGCCGGGGCTTCGTCGCAGAAGTCGTCCCCGATCGACGACGAGACGGTCGAGGAGGCCGGCGGTGACGCGCCCGTCGATGCCGGCGATGCGACCGATGCCTCGGGCGACACCGGTTCGGCCGTTGACGAGGGGGGCTCGACCGACACCCCCGACGTGGTCGACGAAGCAGACCTCGACACCGGTGAGGCCGACCTCGACACCGGTGAATCCGTTGACGAGACCACCGACGACACCGCCGCGGCGGGCGACGAGGACTCGGCGCAGAACGAGGACGCGGCCCAGACCGAGGACTCGGCCCCGAGCGACGGCGGAGACTCCGGCGACGAGTAGATGTGCTTGGCTGGCCGTATGGACGTCAGCGGCCTAGCCCCCATCGAACAGACTGCGCTTCTCACCGAGTACTGCCGCGCACTCGATTCTCGCTCCGCCGAACCGATTCTCGGAGATGAGCGTGCCGACGACACCGTGCGTCGGATAGAGCACGACTTCTCCGCTCTCGGCGCGACACCCAGCGTGGTGTCGCTGGTGGCCCTGCGCGCCAAGATGCTCGACGAGCGGATCCGGGACTTCGTGTCGGCCAATCCGTCCGCCGTGGTGGTCGATCTCGGCGCCGGCCTCAGCAGCGCCGTGTTCCGGGTTCGACCACCCGGCACCGTCGACTGGTTCAGTGTCGATCTGCCCGGCATGATCGCGCTGCGCGATGCGCTCCTGCCCGCCCACGACCGCGCCCACTCGGTGGCGGCCGATGTGCTGAAACCGGGCTGGCTCGCCGGTATCCCCTCGGACCGGCCGGCGATCGTGGTCGCCGACGGGTTGTTCGCGTTCCTCGACGAGGACGCGGTCATCGGCATTCTGCGCAGCGTCAGCGCGCATTTCACCTCCGGCGTCGTCGCCTTCAACGACTACGGCCCGGTCAGCAAGGCGAACCAGTTGTTCGGACGACTGGTGACGTCGGGCAAGAAGAACTCACCGCACCGTCAGTGGAACTTCCCCGGATTCAAGGACGCCCGGGTGCCCGAGTCTTGGAACCCGGCGCTGCACCTGATCGACGAGTCCAGCGCGATGCACCGACCCGAAACCCGGCTGTTCCCCGCCGGGTTGCGGGTGGCGAGCAGACTGTCGCGCCGTGTGCCGTCGATCGCGCGCAAGGCCCGAATACTGCAGTACCGCTTCTAGCTCGAGGTTTCGGCCACCGACACGGAGCCTGTTTTGCGCGGTGCTTCCTTGCGTCTGCGGCGCACCACCGCGCGGCCACCCCGCCCCGGCGTCACCGTGACCCCGCGGCTGTGCGGCTTCTCGTCCGGCTCGGTGGTCGGCTCGAGCCGGAACTCCCGCAGCATGGTGCGCAGCGTGACGTCCATCTCCATCGTGGCGAAGGACGCGCCGATGCAGCGCATCATGCCGCCGCCGAACGGAATCCACGCGAACGGGTTGGGCGGGTTGCCCACGAACCGGTCCGGGTTGAACTTCTCGGCGTCGGGGAAGCTCTGCTCGGCGGCCATCGCCAGCTGCGTGCTCGCCATGATGGTGTCACCCTCGGGAATGACCCACTCCCCCAGGCGGATCCGCGTCCGAGCACGACGGAGCGCCGCTGTGAGCACCGGACGGGTGCGCTGCGACTCGGCGATGGTCGCCGCCATCAGCTCGGATCCGCCGGCGTCCACCTCGTCGGACAGGCGGGCGAGCAGCTCGGGATGCCGACGGATCCGCTCGATCGTCCACGCCAGCTGGGTGGACGTGGTCTCGTGCCCGGCGACGAGCATCGTCAGCAGCTCGTCCACGATGAACGAGTCCGGAATCGGCTCCCCGTTGTCGTAGCGTGCCTGCAGCAGCAGCGACAACACGTCACCGCGGTCGGCGAAGTTCGGGTCGGCCCTGGCATCGGCGATGAGCGAGGTGCAGACTTCGTCCATCCGGCGGCGGTAGCGTGCGAACTTTCCGCCGGGGCTCCACGCGCCGACGTCGCGGCGCACCACGGACGGCAGAAGCGCGATCTTGGAACCGAATTCGACCGCGGCCGGGATCACGATCCGCAGCTCGTCGAGTTCGGCGCCCTTGGCGCCGAAGACAGCGCGCAGGATCGTGTTGAGCGTGATCCGCATCATCGGTTCCAGCGTCTCGAACTCGACGCCCTCGGGCCACGACTCCATCTCGCGCATCACCTCTTGTTCGGTGATGTCCTCGTAGGCGCGCATGTTCTTGCCGTTGAACGGCGGCAGCAACAGCTTCCGGCGGGCCAGTAGCTCGTCACCTTCGAGGTTGAAGATGGAGCCGGGGCCCAGGACGTCGCCGCCCAGGTTGTTCTGTGGACGCCCGACGAGCTCACGGCTGGTGCTGAAGAGATCTTTGACCAGGACCGGGTCGCTGATGACCACGGTCTCGCCGAACACGGGCAGCTGCAGTGTGAACGTCGATCCGTAGCGACGCCCCAGTGCGGCGATCGAGCCGTAGCGGGCGGCCAGGACGACGGCGCCCTGGATGAGTTTCGGAATCCGCGGGCCGGGCGGCAGCCGCACGGGATCGGTGGTGGCCGTAGCCATTTCGTCACCCCTTCATGCTGTGGTGGGTCAGGCCATCTCGTAGTGATCGAGAGGGAAGCTGTCCTGCTCTTTGACAGCCTGACGGATCGACGTCGGGCGGAACAGCGGCGCTTCACCCGTGTTGTTGAACCAGTAGGACCGGGAGTTGGCGCAGTTGCCGAGGACGAACACCGTGTCGTCGAGCAGCGTCAGCATCCGGTCGAGGAATTCGGCGTTGGCTTCCTCGGTGACCTCGAACGTCCGGGCGCCGCGACGCTGCAGCTCACCGAAAAGCCGTTCCATGTGGCGCATCTGGCATTCCACCGTGTCGAACCACGACATGCCCACCCACGAGTACGGGCTCGCCTGGGTCAGCATGTTCGGGAACTGTGGCACGGTAACGCCCTCGTAGGCCTGGAACTTGTTCTCGCGCCACCACTTTCCGAGGTTGCGGCCCTGCCGCCCGATCACCTCGATGGCGGGCAGGTTCGATTCCCACACGTCGAAGCCCGTCGCGAGCACCAACGTGTCGACGGTGCGCTTGATGCCGTTCCGGTCGACAATCCCGTCCGGTTCGATCCGCTCGATCCCCGCGGTCTCCAGGTGCACGTGCGGCTTGGTGAACGTGCGGTAGTAGGTGTTCGACAACGTCGGCCGCTTGCAACCGAAGTCGTAGGACGGAGTGAGCTTGCGGCGCAGCGTCTTGTCGCGGATCGCTAGGAACCGGTGCAGCCCACCGATGGCGGCCGCGGCGCGGTTGACCGGGCGGAACTGCCGGAACTTCCACATCGCGATCGTCACCATGAAGTCCATGAACATGTCGCTCGACACCCGCAGGAACCGTTGCGTGGCAGGGAACTTCGCGAAGATCCGCTGAGCCGCCGGACCGAACGCGAAGTCCATCTTGGGCATCACCCAGATAGGCGTGCGCTGGTAGACCGTCAACTCCGAGACATCGTCGGCCAGCTTCGGGATCAGCTGGACACCGGTGGATCCGGTGCCGATGATCGCCGCCCGCTTGCCCTTCAGGGAGTAGTCGTCGTCCCAGTCCTGGGCGTGCAGCACGGTGCCGGCGAAGTCGTCGATACCCGGGATGTCGGGACGCCGGGGCTGGCACAGGTACCCCGTCGCCAGGATGAGGAACTGTGCCTGCAGGGTGCGTCCGCCGACCAGCGAGACGAGCCAGCTCTGGCTCTCCTCGTCCCAGCGGGCGCTCTCGACCGTGACACCGAACTGCATGTACCGGCGCAGGTCGTACTTCTCGGCGACGTGGTCGGCGTAGGTCTTCAGCTCGCTGCCGGGGGCGTAGAGCCGCGACCAGTACGGGTTCGGCTCGAACCGGTAGGAGTAGGTGGTGGACGGGACGTCAACCGTCAGCCCTGGGTAACGGTTGACGTGCCACGTTCCACCGAGATCGTCCTCACGGTCCAGAATCGCGATGTTCTGGTAGCCGAGCCTGTTGAGCTGGATGGCGGCGCCCATGCCGCCGAATCCTGCACCGACGATGACGGCGTCAAACTGCTCCGTGCTCACGGGGCGATACTACGGGCCTTTCGCGGGCCCTTCTCACTCACCGTTGCTGCCGCCACCGCTGCCCGAGCTACCTGCGGAACCGCTGTCGGAGCTGTCGCTCGACTCGGTCTTCGTCTCGGTCTTGGTCTCCGTCTTGGTCTCGGAGGCCGTCTCGGTCTCGGTCGCGCGGTGCTTGCCGCCGGCCGCTTCCTCGTCGGCTCCGGCCTCGTCCTCGTCAGCCGCGGGGGCTTCCTCGGCGGGGGCTTCCTCTGCCGGGGTCTCCTCGGCGGGGGTCTCCTCGACCGGGGTTTCCTCAGCCGGGGTCTCCTCGGCGGGGGTCTCCTCCACCGGGGTTTCCTCGGCGGGGGTTTCCTCGGCGGGGGTTTCCTCGGCGGGGGCCTGATCGAACTTGTCGAGCAGGTCCTGGACAGCAGTCGAGATGACGTCCTTCTTCGGCTCCTCGGTGGTCTCGTCGGCATTGGTACCCGACGTGGCCTTGCTCTCGTCCGCGGTGGCCTCGTCTGTGGCCTCCTCGGTGTCGGACACCAGCTGTGCGCGCAGCGTCGACGGAGTGCTGGCGGCGTCCTCCTCGGCGTCCTTCGGGGGAAGGCCCGCCTGCTCGCGCCATTCGGTGTCATCGACGTCGGTGACACCGGGCACCGCGGGGCCGATGTACTTACCGGTCTCGGCGTCGTACAGGTCCTTGACCGACGGCGGGATGTACGCGCCGGGGTAGATGTCGCGCCCGACCTTCCAGTCGGCCGGCATGAACGGGTCGACCTTGTTGCACTGCGGGCACAGGAGCTTGGCGAACGGCCGCGCCAGGTAAGCGAACGGCGTCATCTTCGGATTCCATACGTAGCTCACCGGCACGAACGGGTTCCACGTGGTGTTCAGCGCATCCAGCAGGTTCGTGAACGAACCGATCTGATCCTTCAGCGAAACCGACTTGATGCCTTCCGGCGTCGACTGCAGGTGATCCCAGAACGACTTCGACTCGGCGAACGGCTCGAGATGGATGGTGTCGCCGTACCACTCGACCTCGTCACCCTGCAGGCCGAGCTCCTGGCCCCAGTAGCCCTCGACCGCGCTGATCGGGTTGTACTGCGGTGTGATCGGATCGGTGAAGGTGAAGCCGTTCGGGTTGAACAGGTCCCACAACATCACCTTGAACATCTGGTCGGTGATCGCGGACGGGTCCTCGCACGGCGGGAAGCCGGTGCAGCCGGCGTTCATCGGCAGGTTGGCGCGCGCCCAGTAATCGGCGATCTCACCCATCGGGCCGGAGATCGACGGGATCGCGATCAGGAAGTCGACGAACGCCCGCGTCATCTCGGGGTTGGCCGGATCCCAGCCCAGCACGTTGACCGGGGTGTAGACCCACCAGCTGCCGCTGGCACGCATCGCGTTGGCGAACCGGTTGGTGCCCTGCACGGCGTAATAGGGGATGTTCGCGATCGTCTCGGCCAGGTTGATCGGCGCGTAGAAGGGGTTCTTCTCGTTCGGATCGGCGATCGGATTGGTCTTGATGCGATCGTCGCGGTCGTAACCCTGCTCGATGATGTACTGCAGCGGGCCGGTGAGCTGGTCGGCGAGCTCGTCGAGGCCCATCGAGTACAGCGGCGACAGGATCGGCAGCGTCTTGGCCGGGACGAAGACGTACTCGATGTTGCCTTCGGTCCACTTGGTGTTGGCCTCGTCGTCGAGGTCGACGTCCGAGTAGCCCTTACCGAGGTGGTTGGTGAAGAAGCCCATCGCGGCGTTCAGGGTCGCGAGGACGTTGAACGGGTTGGTGGGCATGTCGACGGTCGGGTCGTACTGCTGGGCGACGTCGATGACCTTGTAATCGCTCTCCGGCCAGGTCTGGCCCCACGGCACACCCGAGCCGCCGTACTTGCGCGACGGGTTGCCGATGACGACGAACGTCAGATTGTTCGGCGCCGGGTAGGCCTCCGGGTCGTCGAGGTGCTTCTCGAGCCACTGCGAGGCGACGACGGCGCCCTCGCTGAAGGCGAAGATCGTGGTGTCCTCGCCAGGCTTGGCTGCGAGCGCCGCTTTCAGCGCCTCCACACCCTCGGTGAACTGGCCGGGCAGGCTCCACACCGGGCGGTACTCGAGCTCGACGCAGGGCTTGCCCTCACCGTCGCAGACGGTCCCCTGGAGCTGCTTGCTCATGTCGAGAGCGTCAGGGGTCGGGTTGATCGTCACCACGCGCGCAGAGAGGGTGACCTCCTGCGTGACCTGCTTGGCGGTGGTGGCCGCTCCGAATGCCGGCGCCGGGGGCGCGAGGGGCGCGAGCGCGATGACGCTCGTGCCCACAATGGCAAGGCCCGTCGTAACGTACGGGCGAAGCGCTGAATGCATGTGCCAACCTTCCAGGTCGTTGCAATGTGATGACGATCAGATCACGGCCAAGGTGTGCGGAGATTATCACATATTGACCGAACGCAAGTAATTGCTGGAGGAAATCTCGGCGAGGGTCGAAACCCCCCGGAGAAAACCGGTTTCGGGCCGATGTCAGCCCGGCTGTCGGTGCGCATATCGCTTGCTGGACGACGCGTTGAAATCACCTGACGGCGTTGCCGATGCGCAGACGGCAAGGCGCCGAACGTCCTCGAAGGGCCGTATGGCCAGCAGGAAACTTCCCAGGCGCAGCCTCCAGCTACTCTGTGGTGACACGATGTGACCATCAGATGACGGCGCGGTTGCGAACGCGGGCTCGCCGCATTCGGCAGGGTGCCACCCTCACCTCCCAGCAACATCGGTTGCCATACCAAATGTGTTACAGACGGTTTTGCTAGCGGCGTCAATTAGCTCCAGTGCGCCAGATCACACCGATGCACACGTGTCGCAGCGGCCTCAGCGGGACGCTTACAGACCCCGCGCGGTCAACCAGGAATCGATGTGCGAGGCGACGGTCTCCCACCCCGGTTCGAGCATCATGTTGTGCCCCATTCCCGGAAAGAAGGTGGGCTCGGTGCGGTACGCGCGGGCGGTCGCGCGCACTTCCGCCGGCGTGACGGCCATGCCGTCTTCCTCGGCGCCCAGCACGAGCATCGGGGCGCGGACCAGCTTCGGACGCGGCAAAGCCAGGACTCCGTCGCGACCGGACCGTGCACTCTCCTCCTGCAGTCTCGCCGCACACGCCGCCACGATCGGCTCGGGCGTCTGCGCGGAGAAGAAGCGCTCGCGGGTCGCCTGCGGAGAGTTCACGTAGCGCAGCGATTCCCCGGTGGCCGAGGATTTGAGGAACTGCCACGGATGACGGCGGAACCACCGAATTCCCGAACCGAGATAACCCCGCGGCGGAGCCGAGGCCATCAGGACGCCGGCCGGGTTATCGCGCGACTCCAGATACTTCTGCACGATGAAGCCGCCCATCGAGTGGCCGATCACGACGGGCGGCGCCGGCAGGGTCGAGGCGACGGCGGCGACGTCGTCGACGTAGTCATGGATCGACAGGTCCCGCAGCGGTTTGTCGGAGGGGCTGTTGCCGTGGCCCCGCAGACTCAGGGCCAGTGCCCGATAGCCCCTGTCGGCGAAGAAGTTCAGGAAGTGTTCGTCCCAGCACCAGGCAGCGTGCCAGGCGCCGTGAACGAAAAGCAGCGGGACACGAGGTGTGATGCTGCTTCCCCTGTCGATCACCTCGAGCGGGCCGGACGCCATGAAAGACCTACAACCTTTTCGATCGAGTGTGGGGTTCTGCGCTGCGGAACGAGCAGGTGCAACCTACCACCGGGCCTCGCGCGGAATGCGGTGTCGCTCGGCGGTAGTACGGTCGCTAATCATGATGCTCCGATCCCGGTCCGCCGGCTCCCGCTTTCAGTTCGGACTGCTCGACGGCATCGTCAACACCCGGGTCTCCCCCACGCTGTTGCCGTCGGCCAGCATGCTGACCGCCTCGGCGACCGGCGCCGACTCGTTCTGGGTCGGCGATCACATCAATTCGCTGGTGCCCCGTTCGGTGGCGACCCCCGAGCATCTGGGCCTGGCAGCCAAACTGGTCCCGAAGGTCGATGCGATCTTGGAGCCCTGGACGATGCTCGGCCATCTGGCCGCGCGGAACCGGTTGCGGCGCCTGAGGTTCGGCGTGTGCGTGACGGACGCCAGCCGACGGCATCCGGCGGTCACGGCCCAGGCCGCAGCGACGCTGCACCTGCTCACGCGCGGGCGCGCGATCCTCGGGATCGGCGTCGGGGAGCGCGAGGGCAACGAGCCTTACGGAGTGGAGTGGACGAAGCCGGTGGCCCGCTTCGTCGAGGCGCTGGCGACCATCCGGGCCCTGTGGGAGTCCGGTGGCGACCCGGTCTCCCGGGAATCGGAGTACTTCCCGCTGCGGCATGCGGTGTTCGACCTGCCGCCGTACAAGGGCGCGTGGCCGGAGATCTGGGTGGCCGCCCACGGGCCGCGGATGTTGCGGGCCACGGGCCGGTACGCCGATGGCTGGGTGCCGTTCGTGATCTCGCGACCCGCGGACTACGCCCGGGCACTGGAGGCGGTCCGGACCGCGGCGTCGGACAATGGTCGAGATCCGATGTCGATCACCCCGGCGGTCAACAGGACGGTCGTCACGGGTCGTACGCGCGCCGACGTCGACGAGGCGCTGGATTCGGTGATCGTGAAGTCGGTGGCACTGGCGGCGCCGGCCGAGGCGTGGGCCCGCCATGGCGTCGAGCATCCGTTGGGGTCGACCTTCTCTGGAGTTCAGGATCTGGTGCCCCAGATGATCGACCAGCAGACGGCGCTCGATTACACGGCACGGGTGCCGGCGTCGTTGATGAAGGAGATCTGCTTCCAGGGGACGGCCGACGAGGTGTTGGATCAGGTTGCCGAGTGGCGTGACCACGGTCTGCGCTACCTACTGGTCATCAATGGCAGCCAGCTCAACCCCAAGTTGCGCAAGGGTGCCGCCGCGACGTTGCCCTACACCAACGTCCTCCGGGGTCTGAAGAAACTCTGACGATCGGATACGTGTTTGCCCTGGGAAGTTCTCGGCCCCGGCGGCAGATGCCTCATTCGCAGGACGGCGACGTTGCTCGATTCGTCCCGCTACGCATGGCTGCGCGCAGGCGCCGAGGGCTGGATTCGCGACAGCGGTATCCGTCGGTCGCTGGCAGGTGCTGCTGTGTCCATCCGCAGGTGCCTGGGCGAGTCACTGCTGATCCGGCACGTTGAGGCCGCCCACCACGATGTATTTCGCACAAGCGTCAATAATTCTTGCACCGGCAATGGGTTCGAAGATTTCTCGGACGAGCGCGACGGGCTGCTCACAGGGTTCTGCCAGGGTCGGAGCGACCGATGGGTGGATGATCAGGTGTGACAAATCGTCGATGTTTGCCGAAGGTGTGAGCTGTCGCGGCCCGGGCGGGGTATGGTGCTCCGGTCAATCGATGTAACTGTCGGGGAGAAGTTGGGTGTCATGCGAGTAGCTGTCAAACCGGTCATCACGACCAGCGTGGCTCTGGTTGGTGCCAGCGTCATCGCAGTAACCCCGATTCAGGCCTCTACGCCGACTCTTCGCGCCGTCGAATCCGACGTCAGCCTCTCAGCGTCCTCGTTGGCCTACGTGCCGATCAACATGATCGAGCAGGCGCTGAGTGCCCCGGCCAACATGGTCGCCGCGATGGATCGACTGGCAGCCGCGCTCGTGATCAGCGGCAGCTGGAACGAGAACCACGCGAACAACCAGTGGGGCTGGGACGAGGCGAACCCCGCGATGCTGATGGAGTTCATCAACATGGCGGTTCCGTTTCCCGCCTTCTCGGAACCCTGGGGGCGTCACCTGAACTGGTGGGCCACCGCGAACCTGCCGATGCACGAGGGCTGCAACTACGACTGCCCCGATCTGGCCGGCATGCTCGACAAGATGTTCAAGGTGCCCATGAGCGCCTTCTACAGCGAGGAGGGTTACACCTTCCCCGTGGTGAAGACCCCGTTCAACGGCGAACCGACGCCGTGGTCGGAGCAGAACGTCAAGCTCGACCCGGCCGAACCCATGAAGTCGCTGTGGGATTCGTGGACCGCCGAGCCGACGGGCATCAAGACGACCACCTGGTGGGAGGTCGTCACCGCGGTCGCGAATCTCAGTGCGGCACTTCAGATCACAGGCCACATGCCGGACTGGATCGCGGTGCGCGAGATCGAGACGTTCTTCAAGCACTTCCTGAAGCCGCCGGCCGAGGAGGCCGAGACGCCGTCGGGTGACGCCGTGGACACGTCCGAACTGGCGCTGGTGTCGACCGCGTCCGTGGCCGACGAGGACGCGCTGGTCGGCCTGTCCCCCGCCCCGCAGGTGCGTGCGCTGCGTACGGCGGCGGCCGAGGAGTCGACGGTTGAGGGCGGCGTGGAAGCGCCGGCGTCCGACGCAGCCCCGCAGGATGAAACCTCGGGTGTCGACGAGACTGTCTCCGAAGAGACCTCGGCGCCAGCGTCCATCGTGGAGACCGCGACGAACGTGTTGAAGGACAAGTTCGCGTCGGTGCAACAGGACGCTACCGACACCGACGTAGATGCCACTGAAGAGGCCGAGAGCAACGAGGCGGCCGACGACGCGGGTTCCGATGCCGCAGCGGAGGATTCGACGACCGGCGGCAAGCACCGCAAGAGCGACGACACCGCCAAGGCGGACACCTCGACCGATTCCGGTGCCGACAGCTCCGGCAGCGAGGGCTCTGGCGGAAGCGACAGCTCCGGCGGGGGCAGCAGCTCCGGCGAGTAGGCGGTTTCCCCCCAGTCGCTGACCGGGGGCCTCACTAAAACGGCGGCGGATCGCTGCCGTACTCCGTGGTGTCTCCGACGTAACCCCCTGGCGCCGTGGCAATTCCGCGATTTTCTGATGCGCGTTCAGCTGCGCGTTGGTTGGCGGTGTGTTGGCGTTGGGTGGTGATGTAGCGGGTGCGGTTGTGGGCGCGGGTGTGTGGGCGTCGGGGCATCTTGGCGCCGCGCTGTGGGGTGGTGGGGACATCGGGTGGGTCGCTGGTCCAGAGGGTGGCGGTGGGCGGGCAGAGGGTGGGGAAGAGCAGTCGGCTGCCGGGGTGGGTGGTGTAGGTGTGGCCGGTTGGGGAGGTCCATTCGATGGTGCCGTCGGGGTGTTGGCGGTCGCGCCAGCCGGTGGGGCCGGTCCAGAAGGTTTTGAGTAGGTGGTGGAACCGGCAGAGGATTTTGAGGTTGGAGGCGTGGGTGGGGCCGACGGGGTAGGGGATGGTGTGGTCGATGTCGGCGTGGGTGGCGGGGGTGTCGCAGCCGGGGAAGCGGCAGGTCAGGTCGCGGCAGCGGATGAAGTCGGCCAGTGCGCGCGAGGGGGTGTAGCGGGGTTCGGGTCCGGCGTGGCCGGGATGAATGAGTTCACGCACGGTGGTGCGGGCGCCGTGGAGCATCTCGGTCAGCAGTGGGCCGGGTATGAACCCGGCGCCGAAGATGTAGCCGGGCCGACTCTGCGGCGTCGCCCCCTGCTTTGATGCCGGCTTCGATGCCGACCGGTTGGGGATGGGTTCGGTGGGCTCGGCGTCGGCGGCCGGTACGGCGGCGGCGGGTGACTCCCCTACGGGGTTGCTGGCGGCGACGGCAGGCTCTCTCGCGGCAGCGTCCTCCACAGCCGTGCCCACGGCTGCCGCTGTGGTGGTGTGGTCGGTGAGGGTGTAGAGGGTGATCTCGCGCAGGGGGCGGGGGTTGGTGGTGACGTCGCAGTCGGGGGTGTCGCACTGGCAGGCCAGGGTGGTGATCCCGGCCAGCAGGGCTGCCAGGGCGTCGTCGCGGCGCTCGGTCATGGGGCGGGGGTCGGCTTCGCACACGCTGTAGGCCATCGCGGTCAGGGTGCGCTCCCCGGCAGCAGCGTCACCGGCGAACATGCGCGCGTAGACGGTGGTGTAGCCCGGCGCGTCGCCGGGTTGACCGAAGTCCACGCTGCGACCCACCTCGCTCTCCCGGGACTTATGCAACGCGTCGGGGTCGTGGCGGGCCACGACCGCATCGACGGCGGCTTCGGTTTTCTTGGCTGATCGGGCGCCCCAGGTCAGGATCTCGGCGGCCAGGTCGGCGTCCACGGCGGCGATCAGGTC
>NZ_JACHVU010000010.1:89722-195006 GCF_014190915.1 Mycolicibacterium iranicum | reverse complement strand
GCCTGACCGGGGGTGGTGTGGTGGCGTTTCCAGTCAGCGACCAACGCATCCAGATGCGACTGCAACGCGGCGTCGAACACCGCCGCCTCGGCATGGGGCAGGGTGATCCGCCACGTCGTGGATTCCTCGTCACCGGTTTTCGACAACCCCCGGTCGCGCGCAGGTTTCGGAGCCGGGTCGGGGCGGGGTTCGAGTTTGACCGCGGTCCGCAACTGCGCCACCGTCGCGCTGACCGCCAACTCCGCATAATGGGCGTCCGAGCCGTCGCCGGCGCGCTGGGCGATCACCCCGACCTGATCCAACGACAACCGGCCCTCCCGCAGCCCGGCCACACACCGCGGGAACTCGTCAACCCGCGCCGCGACGGCCACGATTGTCTCGGCGTTACGCAGCGAGGACCCGGTCTTCCACGCCATCAACGCCGCCACCGACCGCGCACCGGTCATCCCACACAACTCATCACGCTCGATCTGCGCCGCGATCTCCACGATCCGGCCATCGATCGCATTACGCTGACCCGTCAGCTCCGCCAACTCGCCGAACAACGCCTCCAACCGCCCACCCGGATGAGCAGCCAAAGACGTTGCCGCCGAACACATGACCCCATCATGACAGCGGGGTCCGGACAAGTCCGCCCGACGTCAGTCCTCGGGGTTGTAGCCGAGGTTGGGCGCGAGCCAGCGCTCGGCTTTCTGCAGCGTCCAGCCCTTGCGCTTGGCATAGTCGGCGACCTGGTCCTGGGCCAGTCGGCCGACCACGAAGTACTGCGACTGCGGGTGCGAGAAGTACCAGCCGCTGACGGCGGCCCCGGGCCACATGGCCATCGACTCGGTCAGCTCGATGCCTGTGCGCTCCTTGACGTCCATCAACTCCCAGAGCGTCGCCTTCTCGGTGTGCTCGGGGCACGCCGGGTAGCCGGGTGCGGGACGGATCCCGACGTACTTCTCGCCGATGAGCGCCTCGTTGTCGAGGTGCTCGTCGGGCTGGTAACCCCAGAACTCCTTGCGGACCCGTTCGTGCATCCGCTCGGCGAACGCCTCGGCGAGCCTGTCGGCGATCGACTCCAGCAGGATGGCGTTGTAGTCGTCGTGGGCGGCCTTGAACTCGACGATCTTCTCGGTGCTGCCGAGGCCCGCGGTGACCGCGAACGCGCCGATGAAGTCGTCGACCCCGGTGTCCTTCGGGGCCACGAAGTCGCCGAGGCTCCGGTTGGGGATGCCGGACCGGTGCTCGCCCTGCTGACGCAGGTTGTGCAGCGTGGTCAGCACTTCGGTCCGGGAGTCGTCGGTGTAGACCTCGATGTCGTCGCCGACCGCGTTCGCCGGGAAGAAGCCGATGACCCCGTTCGCGGTCAGCCACTTCTCCTTGATCAGGGTGTCGAGCATCTCCTGGGCATCGTCGTAGAGCTTGCGAGCCGCCTCGCCCGACGCCGGATTGTTCAGGATGTCGGGGAATCGGCCCTTCATCTCCCACGCGTTGAAGAACGGCTGCCAGTCGATGTACTCACGCAACTCGGCGAGGTCGTAATCGTTGAACTCGCGCACGCCGAGCCCCTGGGCGGGAGCCGGCGGCGTATACCCCTCCCACTCGATCGGAGTGCGGTTGGCGCGGGCCTTCTCCAAGGTGAGCATCGGCCGCTCGTTCTTCTGGGCGTGCCGTTCACGCAGCGAGGCGTAGTCCTTGTCGGTGGCCTCCAGCAGGGCGGGCCGCTGCTTGTCGTCGAGCAGCGCGGCGGCCACCGGCACCGACCGGGACGCGTCCTTGACCCAGACCACCGGCCCGCTCCGTCGCGGCGCCACCTTGACGGCCGTATGCGCCCGCGAGGTGGTCGCGCCGCCGATCAGGAGCGGGATCTCCAGACCCTGACGTTCCATCTCGACGGCGAAGTTCACCATCTCGTCCAGGGACGGGGTGATCAGCCCGGATAGCCCGATGATGTCGGCGTCGTGCTCCTTGGCCGCGTCCAGGATCTTCTGGGCAGGCACCATCACGCCGAGGTCGATGACCTCGAAGTTGTTGCACTGCAGCACGACTCCGACGATGTTCTTGCCGATGTCGTGGACGTCGCCCTTGACCGTGGCCATGATGATCGTGCCGTTGGTGTCCTTGGCCGCAGCCGTACCGTTCTGCTCCTTCTCCTTCTCGATATAGGGCAGCAGGTACGCGACGGCTTTCTTCATCACGCGGGCCGACTTCACCACCTGCGGGAGGAACATCTTGCCCGAGCCGAACAGGTCGCCGACGACGTTCATGCCGTCCATGAGGGGCCCCTCGATCACCTCGATCGGGCGCCCCCCGGCCTCGGCGATCTCGGCCCGCAGTTCCTCGGTGTCGTCGTCGACGTGGGCGTCGATGCCCTTGACCAGCGCGTGGGTGATCCGCTCGCGGACCGGCAGCGATCGCCACTCGGCGGCGCCACGCTCTTCGGATTCGTCCTTCTTGTTGTAGCGCTCCGCGATCTCCAGCAGCCGTTCGGCGGCGTCCTCGCGACGGTTGAGCACGACGTCCTCGATGCGGTCCCGCAGCTCGGGGTCGATCGAGTCGTATGGCACCAGTGCGCCGGCGTTGACGATGCCCATGTCCAGACCGGCCTTGATGGCGTGGAACAGGAACACCGAGTGGATCGCCTCGCGGACGGGGTTGTTGCCGCGGAACGAGAAGGACACGTTCGAGATACCGCCGGAGATGTGCACCCCGGGCAGATTCTCCTTGATCCAGGCGCACGCCTCGATGAAGTCGATGCCGTAGGTCGCGTGCTCCTCGATGCCCGTGGCCAGCGCGAAGCAGTTCGGGTCGAAGATGATGTCCTCGGCCGGGAAACCGACCTCCTCGGTCAGGATCCGGTAGGCCCGGCCGCAGATCTCCTTGCGGCGCTCCAGGTTGTCGGCCTGCCCCTGCTCGTCGAAGGCCATCACGACGACGGCGGCGCCGTACTTGCGGCACAGCCGGGCCTCGCGGATGAACTTCTCCTCGCCCTCCTTCATGGAGATGGAGTTGACGATCGGCTTGCCCTGCACGTTCTTCAGGCCCGCCTCGATGACCTCCCACTTCGAGGAGTCGATCATCACCGGGACCCGGCTGATGTCCGGTTCGGCCGCGATCAGCTTGGTGAAGCGGTCCATCGCGGCAACGCCGTCGATCATGCCTTCGTCCATGTTGATGTCGATGACCTGTGCACCGACCTCGACCTGCTGCAGGGCCACCGACAGCGCGGTGTCGTAATCCTCGGCCTTGATCAGGTTGCGGAACCGGGCGGAGCCGGTGATGTTGGTGCGCTCACCGATGTTGACGAACAGGGAGTCGTTGGTGATGTTCAGCGGCTCCAGCCCTGAGAGCCGGGTGGCTACCTGATCTTTGGGGATCTCCGGCACTGCGCGCGGCGTCTTGCCCTCGACGACCTTGGCGATCTCGGCGATGTGCGGCGGCGCCGTTCCGCAGCACCCACCGACCAGGTTGACCAATCCGGCCTCGGCGAAGTCGGCGATGTATCCCGCCTGTGCCTCCGGGGACTCGTCGTACTCGCCGAACGCATTCGGCAGGCCCGCATTCGGGTAGCAGGAGACGAAGGTGTCGGCGATGCGCGCGACCTCGGCGATGTAGGGCCTCATCTCCGGCGCGCCCAGGGCGCAGTTCAAGCCCACCGCGAGGGGCCTCGCATGCCGGATCGCATTCCAGAACGCCTCGGTGACCTGCCCGGACAGCGTCCGCCCGGACGCGTCGGTGATGGTGCCCGAGATGATCACCGGCCAGCGGCGTCCGCGCTCCTCGAACAGCGTCTCGACGGCGAACACCGCGGCCTTGGCGTTCAGCGAGTCGAAGATCGTCTCGATGATGATGAGGTCGGCACCGCCGTCGACGAGGCCGTTGGCCGCTTCGAGATAGGCGGCGACCAGCTGGTCGTAGGACACGTTGCGGGCGCCGGGGTCGTTGACGTCCGGCGAGATCGACGCCGTGCGGGTCGTGGGACCGAGGGCGCCGGCGACGTACCGGGGCTTCTCCGGGGTGCTGAATTCGTTGGCGGCCTTGCGGGCCAGCGCGGCGCCGACGTAGTTCAACTCGTAGGCCAGGTCGGCCATGTCGTAGTCCGACAGCGAGATCGCGTTCGCGTTGAACGTGTTGGTTTCGAGGATGTCCGCGCCTGCTTCGAGGTACTCGCGGTGGATGCCCTCGATGATGTGCGGCTGGGTGAGGTTGAGCAGGTCGTTGTTGCCGACGAGGTCGCTCGGCCAGTCCTTGAACCGCTCGCCGCGATAGCCGGCCTCGTCGGGCCGGTCCCGCTGGATGGCCGTGCCCATGGCGCCGTCGATGACCATGATCCGCTCGCGCAGGGCACCCGTCAGTGCTTCGGTGCAGTCGGGGCGGACGTTCGGGGCGAAGTCCTTCGACTCGGGGATGCTCGAATCCACGGCGGTCACGTGCACTCCTTCCATTGCGGAAGGCGTCCTTGACTCTGCCGAGCGTGGCGGAAACCGGAAGACCAGAACCCCCGGAAGCCGTTGCAACGCCTCTCGACGGTGAAAAGTCTACGTCGTCGCCCGATCGACGTCTGGACGCCATGTCGTCACTGCGACCGACCCCGGCATGGATATTGCCGGCGCTGTCGTCGTCCCACTGTCAACCTGCGTGCAGCCAAACGTATTTCGTGAGGAGGACGACGTCGGCCTGCCGCTGGGGCCCCACCATACCGCCGCCGACCAGAACGTTTGCCCCAGGGCGCGGGTCGATGCCCGTCATCTGCCCCGCCCAGGGCTTACGCTGGCCTGGTGACACCCTCGGATTTCGGCGGTCCGAAGCGGCCCGACCTGCCTGATCTGCACGACGCGATCGTCGTTGCGGCGTTCGAGGGCTGGAACGACGCCGGGGATGCGGCCAGTGACGCGCTCGAGCACCTCGACGCCATCTGGGAGGCGGAGACGATCGTCGAGATCGACGACGAGTCCTACTTCGACTACCAGGTCAATCGCCCGGTGATCCGCCAGGTGGACGGCGTGACGCGGGAGCTGGTGTGGCCGTCGATGCGCATCTCGCACTGCCGTCCGCCGGGCAGCGACCGCGACATCGTCCTGATGCACGGGGTCGAGCCCAACATGCGGTGGCGGACGTTCTGCGCCGAGCTGCTGGCCATCGCCGACAAGCTCAGCGTGCACACCGTGGTGATCCTGGGTGCGCTGCTCGCCGATACGCCGCACACCCGCCCCGTTCCGGTCTCGGGGGCGGCCTACTCCCCCGATTCGGCGAAGACGTTCGGGCTCGAAGAGACCCGCTACGAAGGACCGACGGGCATCGCGGGGGTCTTCCAGGACGCCTGCGTGCAGGCCGGTATCCCCGCGGTCACGTTCTGGGCCGCGGTTCCGCACTACGTGTCGCAACCGCCGAACCCGAAAGCCACCGTGGCGCTACTGCGGCGTGTCGAGGACGTCCTCGACATCGAGGTGCCCCTGTCCGACCTGCCCGCCCAGGCCGAGGAGTGGGAGCAGGCCGTCACCGAGATGACCTCCGAAGACGACGAGATCGCCGAATACGTCCAGTCCCTGGAGGAACGCGGCGACGCCGAGGTCGACCTGAACGACGCGCTGGGCAAGATCGACGGCGACGCGCTGGCCGCAGAGTTCGAGCGCTACCTGAGGCGCCGAGGGCGGTAGCAAGCCCCCTGCCGCGAGCGTGCGTGTCCCTCGGCACCCCTGCGCACCCTGCGCGAGCGTGCGTGTCTGCGGCTGAGCGGCGCCGTGGGTGCGGCTGTGCCGGGCGTCTCATGCGCCGTGAGCGTGCGCGAAGTAGGTTTTCTTGGCGGCGTGTCGGCCGCAAACACGCACGCTCGCGGGGTGAGCTGCTGGCGCGGGGGTCAGACCCTGACCGGTGCCGGGGCCTTCCAGGTGCCGTTCAGCGCGTCGGGTTTCGGCCAGTACAGCCGCAGCACCATCTGGAACGGTCCTGTCGGCGCCGGCAACCAGTTGGACTCCCTCTCGATGCCCGGCGACTCGTTCTGGACGTAGAACGTGTAACCGCCGTCGGGGTCGCGGACCAGGCTCGGCAGCATCGGCGAGTTGATGAGGTAGCGCCCCATCGGGTTCTCGACGAGCCGGCTGGCCGGCAGTTCGTACATGGTCAGCGACCAGAACGCGTTGACCGGCGGCAGCTGGTCGGGGGCGAAGCGGACCGTGTACTTGTTCGCCCCGGTCAGCGGTTCCCCGGCGGAGTCGGTGAGCATGCCCGGGTACAGGGCCTCGGCGGCGGTGTTGCCGTAGATGCCGAGCTCGGCGCCGGCCATCCGGTACAGGTAGTTGCCCTTCAGGTCCTCGCGGGTGCCGAACAGCTGTGCCGAGGTGACCTTGCCGGTGTCGATCTCGGTTTTCTTGAACGTGTCGAATTCGGCCCACGCATCGGCCATTCCGCCCTCGACCGCGGCACGCATCTGCGGGCTGAGCGAGTCGGCGTCGAACCCCTTGTCGGTACCGATGCCGAGAGTGGCGAATCGTGACCTCAGGCTCTCCTCGCCGGGCTGTTGCGGGGCGTAGTCGAGCAGGAAGTCGAGGGTCTCGAAGAACTGGGGCGACGTGCGCTGCTGCTCGCGGGTCAGCGGCGGGACGAAGTCGATGGCCGGCGCCGGCTCCGGGGACGGCTGGTTCAGAAACACCGACAGCGGCGCCACCTGGTAGCCCGCCTGGATCTTCTCGACCTCGCCGATGTCGGAGGGCCCGAGAAGCTGGGTCCGGTACAGCACGAAGGCCAGCTGGCTGTCCGACCGGATGACCTCGTCGATGCCCTCCGGTTTCTCGCCCCGCCAGTTCGGGCCGGCCAGCAGATACCTGCCGCCGCCGTTGCCGGTGGTGCGACTGCCCACATAGGCGATGTTGTAGGTGTAGCCGTCGACGAACTGCAGCGAGTAGTAGCGGTCCTGCTGGATGGGCGGGACGGTGAGCACCAGCGGCTCGGTGCGCAGATCGGCGCCGACCGTCGAATACGGCGTGTCCGAGTTCGGCGTCTGGATGGTCGTGTCCTGCGGCGTGTAGACCTGCGCGCTGTTGTGGATCTGGTTCCAGCCGCCCTTGTACTCGGGGTCCTGCTTGTCGACGAAGTAGCTGTACTGCACCCGGTAGTTGTCCACCATCGGGAAGCCGTAGATGTAGGCCTCCTTCGCGATCGCGCGGGCCTGCTCGGGCGTGACCTGCGCAGCGGGGGCGGGCGTCGACGAGGTGGACGTGTCGGCGTCCTGCGATGCGGTGCCCGAACAGGCACCCAGCATCAGGACGGCGGCAGCGGCCGCGGCAAGTCGGCGTAGCCCGGGACGTGTCGACATCACCGCTCCTCCAGGTCCTGGGTCCTGCTGCTCATCGAGCGGCCGAGCGCGGCGACCTGGGCGTCCATCCGGGGTAGGAGGTCGGGGACGAACTTGACGACCTGCTGCTCACCGGCGGGAGTGGACAGCACGGGCTTGATCCAGCGCAGCGCACCCACCCACCCGGGACAGTTGACCTGCCGTCGTCGGCGCTCGATGCCGGTGACGAACGCCGCCCCGCACGCTTCGACCGAGGTGGTCCTGTTGAGGGGGAACGGCAGCTTGCTCAGCATCTCGGTGAACGTCGGCAGATCGCTCTTGGTGTCCCGCACCAGCGGGGTGTCGATCCACGACATGTGCGCCGACCCGACATCGACGCCGCGGTGTCTGACCTCCAGCCGCAACGCGTTGGCGAACTGTTCGACCGCGGCCTTGGACGCGTTGTAGGGCGCCAGGCCGGGCGCTGCGGCATAGGCCGCCAGGGACGACACGATCAGGACGTAGCCACGACGGTCGAGCACCGACGGCAGCGTCGCGCGCACGGTGTGGAACACCCCGAGCACGTTGACGTCCATCAGCGTCCGGAAAGCCTGCGGATCGACCTGCAGCACAGATCCATACGTGGCGATCCCGGCGTTGGCCATCACGACGTCGATACCGCCGAACCGGTCGGCGGCGGCGTCAGCAGCGGTCTCCATGGCCCCGAGGTCGCGGACGTCGGCGACCACGGTGTGCACCCGGTCGGCACCGAGCACGTCGCGCATCTCGGTCAGCGGCGCCTCGTCGAGGTCGGTCAGAACCAGTCGGGCGCCCTTGGCGTGCAGGCGTCGAGCCACTTCGGCGCCGACGCCGCGGGCCCCGCCGGTGATGAACACTGTCTTGCCGGCGATCGATCCCGCTGAGCTCACAGGCGAAACCTACTCTACGGGCGACTGTTTACAGCTCAACGCCCATCAGCGCGTCGACCGCCGCCGCCACCGTGCGGCCGGCCTCGGTGTCGTGACCTCCGTAGGACAGCGCATCTGTGGCCCAACCATCCAGTGCGGCAATGGCTTTCGGCGTATCCAGGTCATCGGCGAGGTAGCGCCGGACCCGGGCGATCACGTCGGCGGCGTCGGGGGCGCCGCCGAGTGCCGTCGCGGTGCGCCACCGGTGCAATCGCTGCTGCGCCTCGTCGAGCACCGCGGGGCTCCAGAACCTGTCCTCGCGGTAGTGCCCCGCGAACAACCCCAGCCTGATCACCGCCGGGTCCACGCCGTCGCGGCGCAGCTGCGACACCAGCACCAGGTTCCCGCGGCTCTTCGACATCTTGTGACCGTCCCAGCCGATCATGCCGGCGTGGACGTAATGGCGGGCGAAACGCCGTTCGCCCGAGACACATTCGGCATGGGCGGCGGAGAACTCGTGATGCGGGAAGATCAGGTCGCTCCCGCCGCCCTGGATGTCGACCACGGTGCCGATCCGGCTCATCGCGATCGCCGCACACTCGACGTGCCACCCGGGGCGGCCGGGACCGAAGGGCGAGGGCCAGCTCGGCTCGCCGGGACGTTCGGCACGCCACAGCAGCGCATCGAGCGGGTCCCCCTTGCCGGGCCGGTCGGGATCACCGCCGCGTTCTGCGAACAGCGTCGCCATGGTCTGCCGGTCGTACCCCGACTCGTAGCCGAACTGCACCGTCGCGTCGGCGCGGAAGTACACGTCGGGATACTGCGCGTCGTCGACGACGTAGGCGGCGCCGGAGGCCAGCAGCTTCTCCACGACCTCGATGACCTCGGCGATCGCCTCCGTCGCGGCGATGTAGTCACGGGGGGGCAGCACCCGCAGCGCGGCCATGTCCTCACGGAACAGGTCGGTCTCCCGGTCGCCGAGCTCACGCCAGCCGATGCCGTCGCGCTGCGCGCGCTCGAACAGCGGGTCGTCGACGTCGGTGATGTTCTGCACGTAGTGCACGTCGTGTCCGGCGTCGCGCCACAACCGGTTCACGAGATCGAAGGCCAGGTACGTCGCGGCATGGCCCAGGTGTGTCGCGTCGTAGGGGGTGATGCCGCAGACGTACATCGAGGCGGTCGCCCCCGGGCTCACCGGACGCACCTGCCGATCCGCGCTGTCGTAGAGCCGCAGCTGCGGTCCACGCCCAGGCAGCACCGGAACGCTCGGCGCCGACCACGATTGCATAGCTTCGACTCTAGACATCGACGTGTGGGACAACTCCGACGGCTGTTTCATTCCCGACGCGTCGACGTCAGCGGTGTCCGTACGCCGACCAGATGGCCTTCAGCAGGACGTCGGCGAGCTCGGGACGGCACATCAGCAGGTCCGGCAGGTAGGGGTCGCGCCGGTTGTAGATCAGCGGGGATCCGTCGATGCGGGTCGCGTGCATACCCGCGGCCCACAGCACCCCGGCCGGTGCGGCCGAATCCCATTCCCACTGCCCACCGGCGTGCAGGTAGGCGTCGACGTCGCCGCGGACCACGGCCATCGCCTTGGCGCCCGCCGACCCGATGCGGACCAGCTCGATGTCGAGTTGCTCACGGATCCGCCACAGCACCGGCGGGGGCCGATTCGAGCTGGCCGTGATCCTGATGGGGCCGTCGGCGCGCGGGGGCGGGGGGGTGACGGTGTCGCTGCGGTACACCTCGCCGCGGGCCGGCAGGGCGACGGCGGCGTCGGTCAGGGTGCCCAGACCGTCGGCTCCGCCGCGCTGCCACAGCGCGATGTGGACGGCCCAGTCGGCGCGCCCCGGCATCGAGTATTCGTGGGTGCCGTCGACGGGGTCGACGATCCACACGCGGTCGGCGTCCACCCGCGTCAGGTCGTCGACGGCCTCTTCGGACAGGATCGCGTCGTGCGGACGCGCGGCGCGCAGCCGGTCCATGATCAAGGTGTTGGCCCGCATGTCCCCGGCGTCGCCGAGGGAGTACGGGTCGAAATAGTCGCCGTACCCGATCTGCTCGCGCAGCGCGAGCAGCATGTCACCGGCCTCCTCGGCCACCGCGGCGGCCAGTGCGGCGTCGGTCAGGGTCACCCGGTCAGTAGATCACGTCAGAATGCCGGCCACGGTATCGGCCGACTGCGCTCGGGTGTCGGCATCACCGGATTGCGCAGCAGCTCAACGACTCTGGACCGAAGGGCGGCGACCTCGCGGGGGGTGATGTGGTTGCACAGCTCGGCGCCCAGATCGGAGCCAAGCGCCTCGCGGAGCTTCTCCACGTCGGCGAGGGTCTCGTCGTCGACCGGCTTGCCCGCCCACCCCCACAGCACGGTGCGCAGCTTGTCCTCGACGTGCAGCGTGACCCCGTGGTCGACGCCGTAGACGCCGCCGTCGACACCCTGCAGCACGTGGCCGCCCTTGCGGTCGGCGTTGTTGATCACCACGTCGAACACCGCGATACGGCGCAACCGCTCGTCGTCGGCGTGGACCAGGGTGACCTCGTCGCCGGCGTAGTCGTAGGCCTGCAGGATCGGCAGGAAGCCGGCGGGGATGTGCCCGGACGGAAGGAGGTCGATCAGATCGGGGCCGCGGTCGGCGTCGTCGTCGGGATCCTCGTCACCGGGCTGGTCCACCCACCGCTGCAACATTCCCGGTCCTGCGGGCCCGTCACGAATGATGGTGTACGGCACGACATTCCACTCCAGCGCGGCCGAGACGAGATACGACGCCAGCTCCCGTCCGGCCAGCGTGCCGTCGGGGAAGTCCCACAGCGGCGCCTCGCCGCGGATCGGTTTGTACACGCAGTGCTCGCTGTGCTCCCCCAAAGTGGCCTCACACAGGAACGTCGCGTTGCTCGCGGAGCGGATCCGCCCGAGCACGGTCAGGTCGCCGCGCTGCAGAACCTCAGAGCTCGTCATCGTCGGACCCGGCCAGCTCGCCGCGCCGATAACCGTTGGTTCGGACGCAGATGTGGCCTTCGGGGTCCAGCGGCTCCTCGCAGAGCGGACACGGCGGGCGCCCCGCCGAGATGACCCGGTTCGATCGGGCGGCGAACTGGCGGGCCGACTCGGGGGTCAGGAACACCCGCACCGCGTCGGGGCCGTCCTCGGCGTCGTCTAGCACGACCGAGGCGTCGAACTCGGTCTCCGACACGGCCAGCAGTTCGACGACGACGGTCTGGGCCTCCGAGTCCCAGCCGAGGCCCATGGTGCCGACCCGGAACTCGGCGTCGACCGGGGTGATCAGCGGGCTCAGGTCGTCGATCTCGCCCGTTTCGGGTGGGATGGGGGTGCCGAAGCGGCGGTTGATCTCCAGCAGCAGCGCCGCGATCCGCTCGGCGAGCACCGCCACCTGCTGCTTCTCCAAGATCACCGAGACCACGCGCTTGTCGTGGACCGCCTGCAGATAGAAGGTCCTGTTTCCCGGTTGGCCGACGGTCCCGGCCACGAAGCGGTCGGGTGTGCGGAAGACGTGGATTTCGCGGGCCATGGCAGTGTCCAAAATACCGGGAGACGTCAGGATCGCTTCATTCGGTGGACCCACCCACCACCGCGTCACCGGCCGGAACGCTCCCGTCCTGGGTCTTCTCGTCGGCCGGCGGCGCCGGTGGGGCCGACAATGCGCCGTTGAGCGCCGCGCCGGTGTGGTTGACGTGAATCACGAATGGGCGCATCGGGGTGTACCGGATCACGCTGACCGAGGCGGGGTCGGCGTTGATGCGCTGGAAGCTGTCGAGGTGGGTGCCCAGCGCGTCGGCCAGCACCGACTTGATGACGTCGCCGTGCGTGCAGGCGACCCACAGCACGTCGGCGCCGTGCTCCTCGGCGAGCCGGCGGTCGTGTTCGCGGACCGCGGCGACGGCACGGGCCTGGACGGCGGCCAGCCCCTCCCCGCCGGGGAACACGGCCGCGCTGGGCTGCTGCTGGACGACCGCCCAGAGCGGTTCCTTCACCAGGTCGGCGATCTTGCAGCCGGTCCAGGAACCGTAGTCGACCTCGGTGATGCCGTCGTCGACCACCGGTTGCAGGTCCAGTGCGGCCGCCAACGGCTCCACGGTGCGCTCACACCGCAGCAGCGGCGAGCGCACGATCGCGCGGATCGGCAGCCCGTCGAGCCGGTCCACCAGGGCGGCAGCCTGCTCGCGGCCACGGTCGTCGAGGTCGACACCCTCGGACCGACCGGCCAGCGTGTGAGCGGTGTTCGAGGTCGAGCGACCGTGGCGCACCAGCAGAACCGTCATATCGCGGCCACCGTTCCCGTGGAGAGGAGGATCAGGACCGTCGTGCCCAGGATGATCCGGTACCCGACGAACCAATACATGCTGTGCCGGACCAGGAACCGCAGGAACCACGCGACGGCGGCATAGCCGACGACGAACGCGATCACCGTCGACACGAGCAGTTGCGGACCGGTCGCACTCATGCCTTCGCCGACCGGGTCGAACGCGTCCGGCAGCGAGAACAGCCCCGAGGCGAACACCGCGGGGATGGCCAGCAGGAAGCCGAACCGTGCGGCGAGTTCGCGCTCCATCCCCAGGAAGAGCCCGGCGCTGATCGTCGCTCCGGACCGCGACACCCCGGGCACCAGGGCCAGGCACTGGGCGAAGCCGACGATCACGCTGTCCTTCCACGTCAACTGTTCGACGCGGCGGGTCTGCCTTCCTGCGTACTCGGCCGCGGCGATGACGAACGAGAACACGATCATCGCGGTGGCGACGAGCCAGAGATTGCGTGCGCCGGTACGGATCTCGTCTTTGAAGAGCAGGCCGATGACGCTGATCGGGATGGTGCCGATGAGCACCCACCAGCCGAGCCAGTAATCGGCGTCGCGTTGTCCGGACCTGAACAGGCCCCTGAACCACGCCTTCACGATCCGCACGATGTCGCGGGCGAAGAAGACCAGTACCGCGGCCTCGGTGCCGAGCTGGCTGACCGCGGTGAACGAGGCGCCTGCATCGTCGTCGAAGAAGACCCGCGAGGCGATGGCCAGGTGTCCGGAGGAGGACACGGGCAGGAATTCGGTGAGCCCCTGCAGGACCGACAGGACCACGACCTGCAGCCACGACATCTCAAGAACCCCCGTCACGACGACGACCGTACCGTGAGGCGGCGTCGGGGGCGGCTAACGGTTGTTGCGGGCCACCGGGTGCGCGTCGGCGATGGCGTCGCGGACCGCGGCGATCACGGAACGCTCGTCGCTCATGTCGATGTCGGTGAGCTTGCGGCTGGCCAGGGCGACGATGTCCTCGTCCTGCGGGACAGGTCCGCGCAGCCGGGGGCGGTACACCTCGACGATCAGTGACACCTGGCGGTCCGCGTGGGCAGAGCGGAAGGAGAAGCTGCGCCCGTCTCCGAGCTGACCGAATCCGCTGGCGTGCAGCCCGGTGGTGATGTCCTCGATGAGGAAACCCTGCCCGGTCACGTCACGATCCGCCGCGAGCGTCATGGTATGTACCATACCGCCGCCGGGGCGGGCAGGCGTCGCGGACGTCGCGATTGGATGCTGCCGCGTTGCATAGACTGGCTCCCCGGTCGAAGTTCCACCCGTTCGAGTCGAGAGCTACCCCTTGCCGCCACACCTAAACGTGCCAGGTCACCTGCCCCGCCGGGGGTTCGCTGCGCTGACGCTGGTGCTGATCGTGGGATGTTCGTCGAATCCGGCCGAGGCGCCGCCGCCGACGATCACCCCGGCCCGGGCGGCCGACTCTCCCCCGGTGACACAGCCGCTGCCGGGGACCGTCCGTCCATTGGCGGGGCCTGCGGAGGCCGCGGTGTTCGACGCGGCCACCTCGTCGCTCGTGGTGTTGTCGACCGGCGACGCCGACCGCTCCACCGTCACGGTCATCGCCGAGGACGGTACCCAGACCCCGGTGCCGCTGGACACGGTCGCCTCGGCGCTGGCCGGGGACGACGAGGGGCGTGTCTACCTGGCGGCGCGGGGCGGCTACCTCCGGATGGACATCGCCGGCGGCGCTGTCACCCGGGTGGACGTCGACGGGCAGGGCGGGGTCGATTTCACCGCGATCGGACGCCGGGCCGACGGCAGACTGGTGCTCGGCAGCGCCGACGGGGCGGTCTACACGCTGTCCTCGGATACCGCGGTCGGCGCACAGCTGAAGATCTTCGCCCGTGTCGATGCCCTTGTCACACAGGGTGATACGGCCGTGGTCCTCGACCGCGGGCAGACCTCGGTGACGAGCCTGAACGACGACGGCACCGGTTCCGAGCACGCGCTTCGAGCAGGCGAGGGTGCGACCACGATGGCCGCCGACGGAGCCGGGCGGGTGCTGGTCGCCGACACCCGCGGCGACGAACTGCTGGTCTACGGGGTGAACCCGCTGATCCTGCGGCAGCGCTACCCGGTGCCGGACGCCCCGTACGGCCTCGCCGGTTCCGGGAACGAAACCGGGTTGGCATGGGTTGCACAGACGGCGACCAACACCGTCGTTGGTTACGATCTGGCGACCGGCATTCCCGTCGAGAAGGTGCGATATCGAACCGTGCAGCAACCGAACTCCCTGGCATACGACGACGACTCCGGCACCCTGTTCGTGGTGTCGGGTTCGGGTGCTGGTGTCCAGGTGATCCCGGAGGCCGCGCGATGAGCGCTTGCGCGAAGAGCAGAGGGCGCCGGTGAGCGGCGGATCGCGGAGCCGGATGCCGGCTGCGTGGAGCAAGGCGGTCGCGGAGGATTCGTCGGACTACGAATGGATCCCGTTGCGGCTGCCACCCGACGTCACGCGCGTCACGGCGTCGATCCGGTTGTCGATCGAGGCGGAGTACCGCGGCTGGGAGCTCAACCGCGTGCGGCTCTACACCGACGGATCGCGCCGGGTGCTGCTGCGCCGCAAGAAGCGCGCCGACGGTCCGCCGGGTCCGGACCAGCCGGGCCTGTGATGTACGCGGCGCTGCGCAAGGCACTCTTCCTCGTCCCGCCCGAACGCATCCACACCTGGGTGTTCGCCGGTCTGCGGGCGGCCACCACTCCCGAACCGCTGCGCCGGCGCCTCACCCGCAGCCTGGCGCCGCAGGATCCCGTGCTGGCGAGCACGGTATTCGGGGTGCGGTTCCCCGGGCCGATGGGGCTCGCCGCCGGTTTCGACAAGGACGGTCTGGGCGTGCACACCTGGGGCGCCCTCGGATTCGGCTACGCCGAGGTCGGCACCGTGACCGCACAGGCCCAGCCGGGGAATCCGGCGCCCCGGATGTTCCGGCTGCCCGCCGACCGGGCGCTGCTGAACCGCATGGGCTTCAACAACCACGGTTCCGCGGCGCTGGCACAGCAATTGGCGGGCAGCGTCTCGGAGGTGCCGATCGGGGTGAACATCGGCAAGACCAAGGTGACCACAGCCGAGAACGCTCCCGCGGATTATGCGCAGAGCGCCCGGCTGCTCGGCGCGCTGGCCGCCTACCTCGTGGTCAACGTCAGCTCCCCCAACACCCCCGGGCTGCGCGATCTGCAGTCGGTCGAGTCGCTGCGGCCCATCCTGTCCGCCGTGCTGGCCGAGACGTCCACCCCGGTGCTGGTCAAGATCGCGCCCGACCTCGCCGACGGCGACATCGACGAGATCGCCGACCTCGCAGTCGAACTGGGCCTCGCGGGCATCGTGGCGACCAACACCACGATCTCCCGGGACGGTCTGGCGACGCCGGGGGTGGACGCTCTGGGCGCCGGTGGCATCTCGGGGCCGCCGGTGGCCCGCCGCGCGGCCGAGGTGCTGCAGAGGTTGTACGCACGCGTCGGCGACCGCTTGGTGCTGATCAGCGTCGGCGGCATCGAAACCGTCGACGACGCGTGGGACCGCATCACCGCGGGCGCGTCGCTTCTGCAGGGCTACACCGGATTCGTGTACGGCGGCGGGCTGTGGGCCAGGACCATCAACGACGGCATCGCCCGCCGCCTGCACGCGAACGGCTTCGCCAGCCTCTCCGAGGCGGTCGGGTCGGCGGCGCGCTAGTTCTGCTCGTAGGTCCCGGTGATCAGCGCCCGGGCGATCGCGTGGCTGAAGAGGTTGAAGCCCAGGTAGGCCGGGGTGGCTTCGGCGGGGATCTCCAGCTTTTCGACGTCGACGGCATGCACGGCGACGATGTAGCGGTGCGGGCCGTGTCCGGCGGGCGGGGCGGCGCCGATGAATCGCTTCAGCCCGGCGTCGTTGGCCAACGTGACGGCATCGCCGGGCAGGCTGCTGCCGTCGCCGACCCCTTCGGGCAGGTCGGTGACCGTCGCGGGCAGGTTGAACACGGCCCAGTGCCAGAAACCCGACACGGTCGGGGCGTCGGGGTCGAAGACGGTGACCGCGAAGCTGCGTGTCTGCTCCGGGAACCCGGACCAGCTCAGCTGCGGTGACACATCGGACCCGCCGGCCCCCATGATCCCGCTCACCTGGTCGTCGCCCCACGCCTGACCGTCGCTGAACGTCTGCGAGGTCAGCTCGAACGTGGGCAGCTCAGGCAGAAACGAGTACGGGTCGTAGTCAAAAGCCATGGAGGCGACTCCTTCTTGTCGTGTCGATTACGAGTTCAGCAGGAAGTGCTCGAGGACCTGCGCGCCGAACCTCAACGCATCGACAGGTACCCGTTCGTCGACGCCATGGAACAGGGCGGCGAAGTCCAGATCGGGCGGCAGGCGCAGCGGGGCGAAACCGAAGCACCGAATACCCAAGCGCGCGAAGTGTTTTGCATCCGTGCCGCCGGAGAGCATGTACGGCACGGTGCGGGCGTCGGGATCGGTGGCCAGGATGGCGGCGTTCATCGCCTCCAGCAGCTCGCCCTCGAACGGCGTCTCGTAGGACGGCAGGTTGGTCAGCCATTCCCGTTTCACATCGGGGCCGATGATCTCGTCGACCTCGCGCTCGAAGTCGGCCAGGCGCCCCGGCAGCACCCGGCAGTCGATGACGGCCTCGGCCGTCGCCGGAATCACGTTGGCCTTGTAGCCGGCCTTGAGCATCGTCGGGTTCGCGGTGTCACGCAGGGTCGCCCCGACGATCCGGGCGATACCGCCGAGCTTGGCGACGGTGCCCTCGATGTCCGGGGAGGCGGGATCGAAGGCGTACCCGGTCTCCTCGCCCACGGCGGTGAGGAACTGCTCCACCGATTCGGTCAGCACGATCGGGAAGCGGTGCCTGCCCAGCTTGGCGACGGCCTCGGCCACGGCGGTGACGGCGTTGTCGTCGTGCACCATCGAGCCGTGCCCGGCCCGGGCCCTGGCCGTCAGCCGCATCCACAGCATCGCCTTCTCGGCCGTCTCGATGAGGTAGAGCCTGCGTTCACCGCCGTCCGGACGGGGCACCGTCAGCGAGAACCCGCCCACCTCGCCGACTGCCTCGGTGACACCCTCGAACAGGTCCGGGCGATGCTCGACGAGCCATTTGCACCCATAGTTGCCGCCGGCCTCCTCGTCGGAGACGAACGCGAACACCAGGTCTCGTGGCGGCACGGTGCCCGAGCGTTTGAAGTGCCGGGCGACCGCGATGATCATGCCGACCATGTCCTTCATGTCGACCGCGCCACGGCCCCAGACGTAGCCGTCCTCGACGGCACCGGAGAACGGGTGCACGCTCCAGTCGGACGCCTCGGCGGGCACCACGTCCAGGTGCCCGTGCAACATCAACGCGCCCCGGGACCGGTCGGCGCCCTCGAGGCGGGCGAACACGTTGGCCCGGCCGGGCGCACCGGCCTCGATGTACTCGCAGGTGTAGCCGACCTCGGTCAGCTGATCGACGACCCAGCGGGCGCAATCGGCCTCGCCCTTGGTCGTCGCGGGGTCGCCGGTGTTGGAGGTGTCGAAGCGGATCAGCGAGCTGACGAGCTCGACCACCTCGCCGGCCGGTGTCGCGCCACTGCCCAGACCACTCCCGCTCGCACTCACAGGTCCCTTTCTAACACTGCGCGGCTCGGCTGGTTTGGGCCCGGGGCGGCTCATCCGTTAGCCTTAGCTGCCGCAGAGCAGGTCCGAGTGGCGGAATGGCAGACGCGCTAGCTTGAGGTGCTAGTGCCCTATTAACGGGCGTGGGGGTTCAAGTCCCCCCTCGGACACTCTTCTCACCTACCGCATCAGCGGCGTCGTGAGCCCCAGAATGGGACGCGATGGATGCAACCGCGGCTTCTTCTCCCCCACGCGAGATCGCGCTCGACCTGTACCGGTCGGCGGCGGTCATGCTGGTCGTGATCGGGCACTGGCTCCTGTCGGTGATGACCTATCGCGACGGCGAGTTCGGCCGGGACAACCCTCTGGTCCTGCTGCCCTGGACGCAATGGCTCACGTGGGGCTTCCAGGTGGTCCCGGTGTTCTTCGCCGTCGCCGGGTACGCGAGCGCGGTGTCGTGGGGGCGACGGGACGCGACGACGTCGCGCCAGGACTGGGTCCGCCGGCGCGTCGCGCGCACCCTGGGACCCACCGCCGTCTACGGCGGGTTCGTGCTCGTCGTCATGGGCGTGTTGAAGATCGCCGGCATCAGCGGGGAGGTGCTCGAGCTCGGCGGGTGGGCGGTCGCCATGCACCTGTGGTTCCTGGCGGTGTACCTGATGGTGGTCGCACTGACTCCCCTCGCCGTGGCCGCCCACCGGCGCTGGGGACTGGCCGTGCCCGCCGCGCTGGCCGCCTGCCTGGTCGTCGTCGACATCGTCGGCATCGCGACCGGACACCAGGAAATCCGGATGGCGAACTACTTCTTCTGCTGGGCGGCGATCTACCAGCTCGGGATCGCCTGGCACGGTGGGCTTGTCGGCCGGCGGATCCTGATATCGATGGCTGTCGCCGCCGCGGCCGCGCTGCCCCTGCTCGTGAGGTGGGGCCCGTACCCGATCGCGATGATCGGCGTGCCGGGCGACCGGGTGGAGAACTCGGCGCCGCCGTCGGTGGCGCTGCTGGCTCTGGCGACCGTCCAGATCGGAGTGCTGTTCGCGATCGTCCCGCTTCTCAATCGGGCGCTGGCACGGGGCGCATGGCCGCGGCTGCTCGCGGTGGCGAACAACAACGTGATGGCGCTGTACCTGTGGCACATGATGCCGGTGATCGTCGTGACCGTGGTCGCTTACCCGGCGGGTCTGCTGCCCCAGCCTCCGCTGGGTTCGGGCGCCTGGTGGCTGGGCCGCCTCGAGTGGGAGCTCGTGTTGGCGGTCGTGACGGCGGCCCTGGTCTGCGTGTTGTTCTGGCAGCGACGGCTTTTCGCGGCATCCGCACCGACCTTCGGCGTGCCGGTGTCCGGCGCGGTCGCGGAGGCCCTGCTCTACGCCGGCACCGCCGCGTGTGCGCTCGCGCTGAGTCTGTTGTCGGCGAACGGCTTTGCCCCGCGCGGCGAGTTCCCGGTGGCGACGGTGGCGTTGTTCGTCGTCGGTGCGGGGTTGGTCGGGGCGCGGCCGCGGGTGCCTGCTGCGCTGCGGTGACTCAGTACACGTCGCGCACGTACCGCTTCTCGGCCACCATGTCCCGCTTGTAGTCACGGGCGGCATCGGAGCTCATTCGTCCGTGGGTGCGGAGAATCTCAGTGAGTGCCTCGTCGACGTCTCTGGCCATCCTCGAGGCGTCGCCGCACACGTAGAAGTGGGCACCGTCGTCGAGCCAGCGCCACACGTCGGCCCCGTAGTCGAGCATCTTGTGCTGCACGTAGACCCGCTGTGGCTGGTCCCGGGAGAACGCGAGGTCGAGACGGTTCAGGAAACCGTCGTCGACCATGTCCTGCAGGTCTTCCCGGTAGTAGAAGTTCTGCTCGCGGTGCTGATCCCCGAAGAACAGCCAGTTGGGTCCGCGGTGGCCCAGCGCCCGCCGCTCCTGGAGAAAACCGCGGAACGGGGCGATGCCGGTGCCGGGGCCCACCATGATCATCGGGGTGTCCGCATCGGCCGGCGGCCGGAAGTGCGGTGAGCGTTGCAGGAACACCGGAACCGGCGTGCCGTCGGGCAGGTCGGCCAGATACGTCGAGGCGACACCGCCACGCGGGCCGCCGTCTGCGCCGCGGAAGCGGACGACCGCGGTGGTCAACTGCACCTCATGGGGGCTGACCAACGGGCTGGAGGAGATCGAATATTGGCGCGGCGTCAGACGCACCAGCACCTCCTGCCACGACTCGACCTCGGCCCGCACGGGGAACTCCCGGACCACGTCGAGCCCGTTGCGGTTCGTCAACCAGGTGTCGAGCGTGCCGCGGTCTCGGCGCAGCCGCTTGGCGGTGCCTGCATCCGGACAGTGCTCGGCGACAAAGCTCATCAGGTTCGAGGTGACCTTGCAGATGTCGTAGTGCGCGCTCAGGGCCTCGCCCAGCGTCATCTGTTCCCCGTCGACGACGACGGCTTCCGCGCCGGTGAACCCGGTTGCGGCAAGCCAACTCTCGACGACGAACCCGGAGTTGCGCACGCGGACGCCGAGCGAATCTCCGACGGAGTAGGTGATCTGGTGTGCGCTGATGTCGAATCCCAACTGCCGCACCTCCTTGGCGGCGCCCGGCGGGGTGAGCCGGATGTTGCGGCACAGCGGTGCGTCGACGGGATGGTTACGGGTGAACAGCGCGGCCGCAGTGGAGGTCTCGGGCCGCGGTGTGGGTGTCGCGGGCGTTGTGGACGTGGCAGACATGTCGCGCGGTGCGGGCGATGTCACCAGTTCCGCGACGGTGTCCGCCCACCGGGTCATGGGCTGTTCGTCGTGGGCCTCGCACTCGGCCCGGTCGAGGACCCTGGTGGCGCCCAGTTCCGCGAGCCGCGTGTCGAGGGCCTTCGCGTGGCCGCAGAAGTCCTCGTAGGAACGGTCCCCGATGCCGAGCACCGAGAACCGGACGCCCTCCAGCGACGGGGCTTCCGGGGACTCCAGGCGTTCCCAGAACCCGGCACCGTTGTCCGGCGGGCCGCCGTCGCCGAAGGTGCTGGTGACGAGGACGACCTCCCCGGCACCGGTCAGATCGACCGGGTCGACGTCGTCCATGGCGAGGAGGCGGGCACCGCTGAGTCGCTCGCCGAGCCTGCTCGCGAACTCCTCGGCGGTGCCGGTCTGGGACGCCCACAACACCATCGGGCCCGTCTGAGGTGCGGCGGGCGCTCCCGCTGTCTCGAGACGCGAACAGCGCCCAGCGAGCATCCCATCGATCCAGAGCCTGGCGCGTGGGCCGACCGGGGCGCTCGCCGGTAGCACCGGCACGCCGGGCAGGCCGTTCTCGATGCCGGCCAGGAATCCGGCCAGGTACGTCTTCTCGTCGTCGGTCAGCTCCGGGGCTGCCGACTCGACAGGCACCGGGGTCAGGCGCACGGCGCACACCTTGAACTCCGGCTGCAGGGAATCGGGGTCGACGGCGTCGTGGGTGAGGGCGTTGACCGTCAGATGCGGACCGTGTTCGTCGTTCCAGTGGAACGGAACCCAGGTGTCGCCGGGCCGGACACGCTCGGTGACCACGGCAGGCAGGACCGCGCGACCGCGGCGGGTCACCAGCTCGACATCGGCGCCCTCCACGATGCCGAGCGCCGCCGCGTCGTCGGGGTGCACCTCGACGAACGGTCCCGGGTTCAGCTTGTTCAGCGCCGCGACCCTGCCCGTCTTGGTCATGGTGTGCCACTGGTGTTGCAACCGACCGGTATTGAGCACCAGCGGGTAATCCTCGTCGGGCAGTTCGGCGGCCTCCCTGTGGGGGCGGGGCAGAAAGACCGCACGCCGCGAGGGGGTCGCGAACGCCAGGCGCGGGACGGCGCCGTCCGGTCCGGTGTGCAGGGTCTGCGAGACACCGTCGTTGACGTACCGGACCGGGTTGCGGTCGGGCTGTTCGTCGGAGGCGCACGGCCACTGCACCGGTGTCTCCCGCAGCCGTTCGTAGGTGATGCCGCGCAGGTCGTAACCCGTTGCCGGATTGTGGAACCGGCGGATCTCGTCGAAGATCTGCTCGCTGGATTTGTAGTCGAAGTCGTCGCCGAACCCGAGGTGGCGGGCCACCCCGCAGATCAGCTCCCAGTCGGGCCGCGCGTCGCCGAGGGCGGGGACGGACTGCTGCAGCAGTGTCAGCGTGCGATCGGAGTTGACCATGACCGCATCGGTCTCTGCCCACAGCGTGGCGGGCAGCACGATGTCGGCGTAGCGGTTGGTCGCCGTGTCCGCGTAGGTGTCCTGGGTGATCACCAGGTCCGCGGATCTCAGACCTGCGACCACACTGTCCCGGTTCGCAACGCTGGCAACCGGATTGGTGCAGATGATCCACACCGCCCTGATGTCACCGGAACCCATCTGCCGGAACATCTCGACGGTGCCCGGGCCCACGTCCGGGCGGAGGGTGCCCGGCTGAACGCCCCACTGTTCTTCGACGAAGGCACGGTCGTCGGCGGACAGGACCGTCCGCTGACCGGGCAGGCCGGGGCCCATGTATCCCATCTCGCGCCCGCCCATGGCGTTGGGCTGACCGGTCAGCGACATCGGCCCGCTGCCGGGGCGGCAGATCGCGCCGGTGGCCAGGTGCAGGTTGCAGATCGCGTTGGTGTTCCAGGTGCCGTGGGTGCTCTGGTTGAGTCCCATCGTCCAGCAGGTCATCCAGTCGCCGGCGTCGGCGATCATGTCGGCGGCGGCCCGGATGTCGGCTTCGGCGAGACCGGTGATGTCGGCGACACGTCCGGGCGGGTAATCGGCCAGGAACGCCGGCATCTGGTCCCAGCCCTCGGTGTGCTCGGCGATGAAACCCCGGTCTATGGCGTCGTTCTCGACGAGCAGGTGCAGGATGCCGTTGAGCAGCGCGAGATCGGTGCCGGGGCGGATGGGAAGATAAAGGTCCGCCTTGGCGCTGGTCGCGGTGCGACGCGGGTCGACGACGATGAGCTTCGCTCCGGCCTTGAGCCGGTCCGCCATGCGCAGGTACAGGATCGGGTGGCAGTCGGCCATGTTGGAGCCGATGACGAAGAACAGGTCGGTGCGGTCGAAGTCGGTGAAGGAGCCCGGTGGGCCGTCGGCGCCCAGCGACTGCTTGAAACCTGTTCCGGCGCTGGCCATGCAGAGCCTGGAGTTCGATTCGATGTGCACCGTCCGCAGAAAGCCCTTGGCCAGCTTGGTGGCCAGGTACTGCGCCTCGATCGACATCTGCCCCGACACGTAGAGTGCCACCGCGTCGGGTCCGTACTCGTCGACGATCGCGCGCAGCCGCGTTCCCGCTTCCGCGACGGCGTCGTCGACGTCGACGGCCACCGGGTCGGCGTCACGCGAGGGCCGCAGCAGCGCCGTGGTCAGCCGGCCGTCGGTGGCGGCCATCATCTCGGCGTGGGTGGCGCCCTTCGTGCAGAGCCGTCCGGAGTTGGTGGGATGCAACGTGTCTCCGGACACGCGGGCGATGACCGGCACGCCCGTGGCGGGGTCGGTGCGGGTCTCGACCGAGATGCCGCACCCGACCCCGCAGTAGGAACACGCGGTGCGGGTCATGCCCTACCCGACGGGGACCGGGGCCGACGCGCGGCCGATGTTCTCACCGGCGTGGGTCCGGTGTTCCTGCAGCCGCAGGAACACGAACCAGGTCACGACCGCACACACCACGTAGAACCCGAGGAACACCCAGAACGCCATCGTGGCCGATTTGGCGTCGCTGACATAGGACGCGCGCAGCACCACGTTGATGAAGACACCGCCGAGTGCGCCGACCGCGCCCGCGAAACCGATCAGCGCACCTGACATCGCCCGTGACCACGCCGCCTTCTCCTCGCGGCCGAGGTCGTCGCGTCCCTGCGCCTTGGCTTCGAAGATCGACGGGATCATCTTGTACGTGGAGCCGTTGCCCAGGCCCGAGAGCACGAACAGCAGGATGAAACCCGCCACGTAGCCGATCATCTGACCGCTCGTCGGCGCCCCGGACAGGGCGTCGTCCCTCACCCCGGTGCCCACCAGGATGCCCGCCGCGAACATCATCGCGACGAACACGTAGAGCGTGATCCTGCCGCCGCCGACACGGTCGGCCAGCTTGCCGCCGATCGGGCGCGAGATCGAGCCGAGAAGCGGCCCCAGGAAAGCGATCTGGGCCGCGTGCAGAGATGCCTGCGCCGGGGTGTCACCGGCGGCGAGGTAGTTGATCTGCAGGACCTGTCCGAAGGCGAACGAGAAGCCGATGAACGAGCCGAAGGTGCCGATGTAGAGGAAGCTCATCACCCAGGAGTGTCTGAATCGCATGGCCTCCACCAATGCCCCGAGGTTCGATCTCTGGTTGCGCAGGTTGTCCATGTACAGCGCGGCGCCGACGGCCGCGACGCTGATCGCGACCAGGTAGGCGGCGCAGACGATCTCGGGGCGCGCGTTGCCGAGGGTGGCGATGACGAACAGGCCGATGAGCTGGATGACCGGGACGCCGATGTTGCCGCCGCCGGCGTTGAGGCCCAGCGCCCAGCCCTTGAGCCGTTGCGGGTAGAACGCGTTGATGTTGGTCATCGACGAGGCGAAGTTGCCGCCACCGAGACCCGCGAACGCGGCGACCACCAGGTAGGTGGTGTAGGAGGCGGGGTTCTTCATGTAGTACAGCGTCAGTGCGGTCGGGATCAGCAGCAGCAGTGCGCTGACGATCGTCCAGTTGCGTCCGCCGAACCTGGCCGGGGCGATCGTGTACGGGATGCGCATGAAGGCGCCGACCAGCGTGGGCACGGCGACGAGGTAGAACTTGCCCGCCGCGTCGATGCCGTAGACGTCCTGCGGCATGAACAGCACCATCACCGACCAGATCGACCACACGGAGAACCCGACGTGCTCGGCCACGATGGACCAGATCAGATTGCGCTTCGCGACGTCTTTCCCGGCCGGGCTGCCCCCGGTCCCCTCCCAGGCTTCGACGTCCTCGGGATCCCAGTGTTCGATGTCGCGGTCGCGCCTCAGCGTGCTTGCCATGGCCCCAGTGAAAGCGCAGGTCATTCCGCATCGGTTGCACGTCGATGACCACGGTGAAAACTCACCCTCACATCGCGTGTCCACTCGCGGTGAGGCGCGGCGAGCGAGGTTTCCGGGGCGGACACGGCGGTACGCAGCTTCCCGGTCGAGAACGTGGACGGCACGATCCGGCTCATTGTCCTGATCGGCGTGAGCCGGGCCGTGCCGGGCGGCTAGCGGACGATGGGCGGTGCGGCGGGGGTGCCGCCGGGTGATGCCGCCAGTGCGACGGCTGCCCACTTGCCGTTCTGGATCCACACGGCGGTGGCCAGATCCCTGTTGTTGCAGTTCGGGAAGATGTCCCTGGTGGGGTTGTTCATCCAGAAGTCCAGGGCTGCCTGCGGCGATCCCTGACCGTTGATGATGTAGTCCGCCTCACCCCAGCTGGTCACGTGGTAGCCGCGGCCGGCCAGCATGCTGTCGGCCGGGACCCGGCCGTTGCCGGCGATGCCGCCGGGCGGGTTGACCATGGTCTTGGCGATGGACACCGCGGTGTCGACGAGCGCCTGCGAGCCACCGTAGGGCGCGCAGCCCGCGGCGACGTGGCGGTCGTTGATCATGCGCCACAGGTCGTCCTGCGGTGAGGCGGAGGCGGCGGGCGCCCCCACCACCGACAGGGCGACGGCGCCGGCGCCGGTGGCGACGACGGCGGCGCGGGTCAATGCGGTGCGGAGGTGAAACGGGTTGGTGTTCATCGCAGTTCCTTCGGTTGATTCTCCTGTGGCCTCCGGGCGGAGACATCGTCCGATCGTCGGGGACCGGGGATCACGGCGCGTGCGTAGTGGACTACGTGAGTACGCGGACCCCCGGGCGGCGTGGGGGTGAGTACCGGGAATAGGTGCCGTGCGCCCGCAGTTAGGTGACGTATCACAGATTCGACGGAACCGAGTCCCAGATCAGAGGAGCACGCCATGCGGTACGCCATCATCGGAGCAGGCAACATCGGTACGGCGGTGGCCGGCCATTTCGCGCGCACCGGCGTCGAGGTCGGCGTGGCCGCCTCGCGCGGAGTGGACGCGGTGCGCGGCGTGGCCGAAAAGATCGGGCCGCAGGCGATTCCCGTCGATGTCGCCGACGCGCTGGGCGCTGACGTCGTCATTCTCGCGGTGCCGCACGAGGCGATCCGCGAGCTCGTGGGCAGCGTGCCGGACTGGGCGGGCCGCATCATCGTCGACGCCACCAACGCCATCGACTACAGCGACTTCTCCCCCGCTGACCTCGGGGGGCGGGCGTCGTCGGACCTGGTCGAGGAATGGGCCGTGGGCGCCCGCGTGGTCAAGGCGTTCGGGCACACGTGGGCCAAGGTTTTGGCCCGCGAGCCGGGCGACGGGCATGGCGGCCGCCGGGTGCTGTTCCTCTCCGGCAATCACTCCGACGCCAATGCCGAGGTGGCACAGTTGATTTCGGGGTTCGGCTTCGAACCCGTCGACCTCGGCCGCAACGGCGAGGGTGGGCTGCTGGCTCAGTTCGGCGGGCCGCTGACCACCAAGAGCTTCGTGTCGCAACCGATCGCCGGATCCGGCCCTGCCGAGATGGACCTCGTCACCGACTGAGGTCGGAGGGGACGGGCTGGGCCAGGATGGCGCTGCCCAGCCACCTCCGCAGGAACGCCCGCAGCTGGTCGGCGGTCCGCTCGGGGTGGTTGGGCGCGACGAAGAAGGACAGCATGGTGCGCAGGGTGAACTCCACGAGATCGCGCAGCGCGTCGTCGTCGTAACCGTATGCCGCCCAATCGACGTCGAAGCGGGCGATCATCTGCATGCCGACGTCCCGGGCGAGCGCGGAGGTGACCTCGCTGGGGCCCGACGAGGCATTCGGCTCCGCGAGCACGACAGCAAGGTGCGGGATGGTCGTCACGGCGTCGAGGGTGAACAGGACGCCTTCGGTCATCGCGTCGGCGGGGTCGTGGATACCGCGCACGTGGTCTGCCAGCTGGTCCAAAAACCCGTCGACCGAGGCGATTGCGGCGGCGCGCATCAGGGCGTCGGCCGTCGCGAAGTAGCGGTAGACGGTCTGACGGATGACGCCGAGCGACTCGGCGACGTCGGCGATGGTGATCGCAGAGCCGGTTTCGGCGATCAGGTCCACCGCGGCGCTCACGATACGTCGTGCGGCCTCATCGTCGTCGGCGGGTGGATCACCGCCCCAACCTCGGCGTTTGCGTGCCATGGTGCTGCCGACCGTAGCACAGGCGTTGACGCCGGACCGGCGATGCAGTAATCATACATGGACTCATTTGTTTGTATGATTACCGACCGCCGAGGGACCTGCCATGTCCGACTTGATCGTCCGCAAGCTGCGCTTCGCGTTCGCCAGCCATCCCGTCCCGTTCGTGTGGAACGAGACCAACCCGGCGTTCTCCGCGATGGCGAACGCCGTGTCGTTTCTGGCGATCGGCTTCGAGAAGATGATCGGCGGCATGATCCCCGAGGCCATTCCTCATATCGCCGACCCCGCCGTCGCCGAGGAGGCCGACGCGTTCGTCCGGCAGGAGGGTCAGCACTCGATGGCCCACCGGCAGCACGCCAAGGCGCTGATCAAGGCCTACCCCGCTCTGAAAGAGACCTTGGACAAGGTCATCGGCGCCTATGACGACATGACGGCGAACACGCCGCTGAAGTATCGCCTGGCCTACACCGCGGACCTGGAGGCGACGTTCACCCCGGTGTTCAAGCTGATGCTCGACCATGACGACACGCTGTTCGCGACCGGCGACGACCGGGTGGCGTCACTGTTCCTGTGGCACTTCGTCGAAGAGGTCGAGCATCGCAGCTCCGCCCTGACCATCTACGACGCGGTCGTCGAAGACCCGTGGTACCGAATGCGCGTGGCCCCGTCGATCTTCAAGCACGTGATGGGAATCATCCGGATGGCTTCCGAGGATTTCAACAGGGTCATCCCGCTGGAGGAGCGCCAGGTCGACGCCATGTCCACCTTCCGGATCCATCGCCGCACCAAGGCTCTGCGGCAACGGCTTCCGTTCGGAAACGCGCCCTATGACGGGCCGTTCGCCAACGCGTTCGGCCACCTGCCCCTGCGCGAGCAGCTCGTCGCGCTGGCCGGCGTCGTGCGCAGCCAGATCCCCGGCCACGACCCCACCCACGAGAAATTGCCCGCCCTCGCACAGGAGTGGTTCGACCGTTACGACGCCGGCTACGACGTGACCCAGTGGTACACGAGCACGGAGAGCAGTGCCGCCCATGTCTGACCTGTGCACCCCCACCTTCGCCGATCTCGCTGCCCGGCTTGGCTTCTCGTGCGATACTGCCGGCGGCCTGATCGAGTTCCGCAACCCGTTCGCTCTGGAGAACTGGACGCTGCCGGTTCTTGAGCTCACGGTGATCGTCGGCGCCGTCCTGGCCCTCTGGTATTCCGTCGTGCGGCTGCGCAAGCACCACGACCCGACGAACATCGTGCTGTGGTTCGGGGCGATCGCCTACCTGCTGATCATCGAGCCGCCGCTGTACTTCCCGGGCGCCTTCGGCATCTCGGAGTACGTCGACACGATGTTCGCCCACAACGTGTTCACCGTCGAATTCCTCTGGGGCAGATTGCCCCTGTATATCGTTGCGATCTACCCGATGATGGCGACGGTCGCGTTCGAGATCGTGCGCAGCCTGGGGGTGTTCCGGCGGTACGGCACGCTGGTCGGCGCGGTCTGCGTCGGGTTCGTCCACCATGCGTTCTACGAGATCTTCGATCATCTCGGACCGCAACTGCGGTGGTGGGAGTGGACGCTGGACCATCCGATGAATCAACCCTTCTTCGATTCGGTCCCGCTTCCCAGTGTCGTGGTGTTCGCGGCGCTGTGGCCGATGTCGTTGGCGCTGTGCGTGCAGTTCTTCGTCGGTCGCCACGTCGACGGGGGCCGGACCTTCACGGGGACTCAGATCGTGGGGCGCACCCTCGTGATCGGCGTGCTGGCCTCGATCGGCACCGCGATACTGCCGCTGCCGGCCACGGCTGCGGCGGGCATCTCCGGCAGTACGACCGTGGGTGGTGTGGTGTACGCGCTGGAGCTGGCGGTCATCGCCGTGGTGGCGATACCCGTCCTGGTGAATCAGTGGCGCCGCGACGACGATGCGCCCGTCTACAGCAGGGTCATCCTCGGCTACGCGGCCGTCTACCTGGCCGTGATGGCGGCGCTCTGGGCCGGCGCCCTGCCGGCCCACCTCGGCGCGTCCGATGGCGTGACCGCCGCCGGGGACCCCACCGGCAGCCTCTGGTACACCGTGGTGTGCTTCGCCGTCGCGGTCCTGTGCCTGACCGCGGTCGTGACGAAGAGCCGGCGCCTGACCCGGGAGGTGGTCACCGCGTGAAGGCCGTGAACCACTCGATGACCGTCTCGGCGAACAGCGCCGGGTCCTGGCCGTGCATGGAGTGGCCCATCATCGGAAACGATCTGTAGGTCAGGGGCGCGCCGCCGCCCTTGACCAGCTGCGTCACCCGACCGGCCTGGATGTCCGAACAGGCGCCGATCAAGCCCCCCGAATCCTGGTCGATCATCCGGAAGTGGTGGGTGAACAGCACCGGCACCTTCACCTGGCTCAGCATCACATGGTGCGGGCAGCTGGCCGCGAATGTGCCTGTGATGAAAGCCTTTCCCCACTCGGGATCGTATTCGCGCAGGTTCTGCGCCGGCTCGGCCGTGCCCACGACCAGCGCGACGTGCGCCTGCCAGTCGGCCAGCTCACGCGGCACCGCGGCGACGAAGCCGTCCCAGTCGCCGACGCTCCACTGATCGCCCAGGTACCGTGCCCACATCCCGAACAGAGGGCCGATGCTGTCGGTGATGGCGGGCCCGACCAGCGGTGCGGTCTCGGAGCTGAAGAACGGCGGATCCTCCCAGCAGGCGGCGATCACCTGCCCCGGCCTGGCGTAGGCCGAGAGCCAGGCGCTGGTCAATCCGCCCGACGACAGGCCGCTGACGAAGGCCGGTCTGCCGATGACGCCGTCGAGGAACCGGACGAGGTCGTTTCCGACGTTGTCGAGCGTGTACCGGTGCGGTGTGCGCGTGGATCTGCCCTGCCCTCGCAGATCGACGGCGTGCACGTGAAAGTGCTCGGCCAGCAACGGCATTGCGGCCTCATAGCCCCACCAGGATTCCGACTGGCCGGGAATCAGCAGCAGCGGGGGCCGGTCGGGATGACCGGCGACCGCGTAGTTCAGCTGCACCTCACCGGTATCGAACAGCAACTCCGGAAAGCTGTGCCGCACATAGGTGGCCTCCGGTGCGTGCGGTCCGAAAGCGCCTGCGTACCGTCCCATGCCCTCAGGCTGTCACATCGGGTCAGGTGTCGGCGGGCTTGACCGCCAGTACGGGCTTGGGACACTCCAGGATCAGCTTCTGCGCGACGCTTCCCAGCAGCAGCTTGCCGACCGGGTTGCGGTGCCGGATGCCGACGACGAGCAGTTGGGCCTCCGGGCGGTCCATCGCCGCGAGCAGCTCCTCGGCGGGATCCACCCCGACCGGCTGGATCAGCTCGAACGCGATGCCGCACTCGGCGAGCCGGGCCTCGACGTCGTGCACCTCGGTCTCGTCGGCGAAGCGGGCGTCGACGTAGGACTCCCCCGACGTCGCGTTGACCACCAGCAGGTCCGTGCCGCGCAGTTCCGCTTCGGCGATGCCGTGCTCCAGCGCCGCGTGCCCGAAGGCGTCTGCGGTGTAACCGATGACGATCATTACTGCTGACCCGCTTTCTCCCGTTGGTCCTTGTCGTCCTCGACCACCAGCAGCGTCTCTTCGCTGCGGTGCATCAGCCGCAGGACCAACGGCGCCGCCAACAGCAGCCCCATCAGCACGTAGGTGACGATCGCGACGGGTTCGGTGAACAGGCTCCCCCACTCGCCGCCGCCGAGCTGGAGGCTCTGCCGCAGCTGACGCTCGATGCGCGGCCCGAGGATGACGCCGATGATCAACGGCAGCACGGGAAGTCCGAAGCGACGCATCATGAGCCCCATCAGACCGAAGATCAGCAGCAGGGCCAGATCGAGCGGCTGCAGGTTGACCGCGAAGGCGCCCAGGGTGGCGAAGAACAGGATGCCGGCGTACAGGTACGGCCGCGGGGTGCGCAACAGCTTGGCCCACAGCGGCGCGAGCGGGAGGTTGAGCACCAGCAGCAGGAAGTTGCCGATGAACAGGCTCGCGATCAACGTCCAGATCAGCAGGGGTTCCTTGTCGAACAGGGTCGGCCCGGGTTGAATGCCGTAGGACACGAACGCCGTGAGGATCACCGCCGCGGTGGCGTTGGTCGGCAGGCCCAGCGACAGCATCGGCACCAGAGTGCCTGCGGCCGAGGCGTTGTTGGCCGCTTCGGGACCGGCGACACCTTCGATGGCGCCCTTGCCGAATTCCTCGGGATGCTTGGAGAGCCGCTTCTCGGTGATGTAGCTGAGGAAGGTCGGGAGTTCGGCGCCGCCTGCCGGGAGCGCACCGAACGGGAACCCGAACGCCGTGCCACGAAGCCATGGCTTCCAGGAGCGTCCCCAGTCCTGCTTGCTCATCCACGGGCGTCCGACGGGGATGACGTCGGCCGGGCGGCGGCGCAGATGTGCAGCGACCCAGAGGGCTTCGCCGACGGCGAAGACCGCGACCGCGATGACGACGATGTCGATGCCGTCGCTGAGCAGCGGGATGCCGAAGGTGGCGCGCGGCTGCCCGGTCAGCGAGTCGATGCCGACGATGCCGATGGCGAGCCCCAGCAGCAGCGAGATCATGCCGCGCATCTTCGACGAACCGAGCACGGCGGTGACGGCGACCAGCGCGAACAGCATGATGGCCAGGTAGGACGGGGCGCCGAGTGTGACGGCGAACCGTGAGATCGCCGGCGCGAACGCCGCGATCAGAACGGTGCCGATGGTGCCCGCGACGAACGAACCGATCGCCGCGGTGGCCAGCGCCTGGGCGGCGCGGCCCGCCTTGGCCATCTTGTTGCCCTCGATGGCCGTGATCACCGACGACGATTCACCCGGGGTGTTGAGCAGGATCGAGGTGGTCGATCCGCCGTACATACCCCCGTAGAAGATGCCGGCGAACATGATGAACGCGGCGCTGGGGCTGACGTTGTAGGTGATCGGCAGCAGCAGCGCGACGGTCATCGCGGGGCCGATGCCGGGCAGCACGCCGACGGCGGTGCCCAGCAGCACGCCGATGACCGCGTACAGCAGATTCATCGGGGTCGCGGCTTCGGAGAAGCCCTGAAGCAGCCAGTCGAAATTCTCCATTTACAGAATCCCATCCAGAATGCCTGCGGGCAGCGGGATTCCGAGCCCGGAGTAGAACGCATAGAAGCTGGCGACGGCCAGCACGGCGCCGATGGCGATGTTGCGCACGTAGTGCTTGCTGCCCAGGACGGTCGCGCATCCGGCGAAGAACAGCGCCCCGGCGATGGCCCAGCCCAGCGGCTGCACCAGCACGATCAGCAGGATGAACAGTCCGACCAGCAGCCCCACCGTGCGCCAGTCGCTCGGCATGTCCGGGTCGATGTCCTCCCCCGCGTCCGCCTCGCCCCGCGATCCGCGCGGGATGGCGATCGCCAGGATCACCGCCATCACGAGCAGCCCTGCGCCGATCACGATCGGAAAGAGCCGCGGCCCCACGGGATCGACTTTGGCGTAGCCGTCGGGGATCGACAGCGCGTCATAGAGCAGGAACGCTCCGACGACCACCATCACCGCACAGACGACGTACTGGGCGTAATCGGGGCGCACGGGGGTCTCGGGCCTCTCGGTGGTGCTCACAGCAGCCCCAGATCGCTCAGCGTCGTCTCGACGCGCCGGTCCTGTTCCTCCAGGAACGCCTCGAACGGTTCCCCGGTCATGAAGGCATCACTCCAACCGTTCTTCACCAGCGCCTCCTTCCAGGCATCAGTGGCGTGCAATTCCTCGAGCACCTTGATCATCGCGGTGCGGTCCTCATCCGAAATGCCCGGCGGGGCAAGCACTCCGCGCCAGTTGGTGAACGTCAGATCCACACCGGCCTCCGTCAGCGTCGGTGCGTCGATGCCCTCGACGCGTTCCTTGCCCGACACCGCGAGCACCCGCACCTGACCGGATTCGATCTGGTCGACGTACTCGCCCAGGCCGGAGGTGCCCGCGGCGATCTTGTTGCCCAGCAGCGCCGTCAGCAGGTCACCGCCGCCGTCGTAGGAGATGAAGTTGACCTTGGTGGGGTCGACCCCGACGGCCTTGGCGGTCTCCATCGGGAAGAGGTGGTCGGGGCCGCCGGGGCTCGATCCGCCGCCGATGGTCACCTTGGCCGGATCGGCCTTCCATGCGTCGACAAAGTCCTGGACGGTCCGGAACGGCGAGTCCGCGGGGACCAGGATGCCCTCCTGCTCCTCGACCACCTTGGCCAGCGCGGTCGCATCCGACGAGCGTGCCTTGGAACCGTTGGTGTAGGTCGCGCCGACGACGCCGAGGCCCATCATCATCATCAGATCGCCGTTGCCGTGTTCGTTCATCAGTCGCGCCATCGCCACCGTGCCGCCGGCGCCGATCACGTTGAACACCTCGACGCGGCCGGTGATGTCGTCGTCTTCCATGATCTTCACTGCGGTGCGCGCGGTGAGGTCGTACCCGCCGCCGGGGCTGTTGGGCACCATCATCCGCAGACGGTGCAGGCTGGTGTCCTCGCCGCGGGTCACCCCGCAGGCCGACACCAGCAGCGCGGCGATGACGGCGAGGACCAGACCGAGGCTCGGCCGGAAGCCTTTTCGGTGTCTGCCGCTTACGAACATGTCGTCCCCAATCACTTGGTTGTGATGCTCAGCAATACTGGACCCCGACAGTGACCCACGTCACCCATGTGGACGCAAAGGAAGTAGTGGTCATTAAGAACACGGGCACCACGATCGTCGGCCTGCTGCGGGGGCGCAGCCTGGCCGGCCAGTTCCTGGTGTTCCAGCTCGTCGTGGTCGCCGTCGTGCTCATCGCGGTCGCCGCGGTGTCGGTGGCCCAGTCCGAGGGCGAGTTCCGTGAGGTCCGCGGCCAGCGCATGATCGCCGTGGCCGAGAACATGGCCTCCACGCCGATCGTGCGCGAGCGCACCGAACAGAACCCGCCGGACGCCTTCGTCGCCCGCACGCTGGCTCCCGAAGTGGACCGCGCGGTGGCACTGTCGGGGGCCAGCCTCGCCGAGATCCTCGGCCCCGACGGAGTGGTGCGCGCGTCGTCGGACCCGTCGCGGATCGGTGCGCGGGTGGACCTCGGCCCGAGCCGCGCCGACGAGGGCCGGGCCTGGTTCGGCGACACCGACGTCGACGGCACGCACAGCCTGGTCGGGCAGGTGCCGATCCTGTCCACCGACGGTGAGGTGATGGCCGTGGCCTCGGTCAGCGAGAAGTATCCGTCGGTGTGGGCGCTGCTCAGCGGTGCCGGCGAAGGTCTCCTGGTGTACCTCGGGCTGGGCGCGGCGCTGGGTCTGGTGGCGTCGTGGCTGCTGTCGCGGCGCATCAAACGCCACACCCGCGGGCTTGAGGTCGCCGAGATCGCCAGCCTGGCCGATCATCGCGAAGCGCTGCTGCACAGCATCAGGGAAGGGGTCATCGCCGTGAACAACGACGGCGAGATCACGCTGCTCAACGACGGCGCACAGGACCTTCTCGGAGTTCCCGGCAGCGCGGTGGGCCGACGGGTGGACTCGGTGGGCATCGATCCCGCGGTGGTGTCGCTGCTGCTGTCGGACGCCGACGGCCGCGCTGCCGACGATGCGGTGATCGCCACGCGTACCCGGGTGCTGGCACTGAGCCGGCGCGCGGCGACCAGCCAGGGCACCCGGATCGGCACGGTGACCACGATGCGCGACAGCACCGAGCTCGCCGCCCTGCAGGGGCAGCTGTCCTCGCACAAGAGCGTCACCGACACGCTGCGCGCACAGACCCACGAATTCGCCAACCAGCTGCACACCATCTCCGGGCTCGTACAGCTCGGTGAGTACGATGCGGTGCGTGACCTGGTGGGCACGTTGACGCGGCGCCGCGCCGAGATCAGCGATGCGGTGACGCAACGCATCTCCGACCCCGCCGTCGCCGCGCTGCTGATCGCCAAGACCTCACTGGCCGCCGAGAGCGGTGTCGCGCTGCGGCTCGACCCGCGGTCACGCCTGCAGGCCCTGGACCCGGCATTGGCCACGGACGTGATCACCCTGCTGGGCAACCTGATCGACAACGCCGTCGACGTGTCCGTGGGTGCGCCGGAGGCCGGTGTGACCGTCCGGATCGACGACGAGGACGGCCTGACGATCTCGGTACTCGACTCGGGTCCGGGGGTTCCCGAGCATCTTCGAGAGTCGATCTTCGCCCGCGGCGTGACGTCCAAACCGGAGGTGCCCGGCGGGCGCGGCATAGGACTGGCTCTGGTGCGGCTGGTGACCGCGCAGCACGGCGGCACGATCGAGGTCGACGACGCGCCGGGTGGCGGCGCGCGATTCCTGGTGCGGCTCAAGGCGGTACCGAGTCATGCGTGACGTCCTGGTCGTCGACGACGACTTCATGGTCGCCGAGATCCACCGCCGATTCGTCGACCGCGTGGAGGGCTTCCGGGCTGTCGGGGTCGCGCGCAACGGCGCCGAGGCGTTGACCGCGACCCGGGACCTGCGGCCCCAGCTGATCCTGCTCGACGTGTACCTGCCCGATATGACCGGACTCGATGTGCTGCAGCGCCTCCGGTCCGAGGGTGACCGCGTCGACGTCATCATGATCACCGCGGCCCGCGAACTCGACACCGTGCGAGGGGCTTTGGACGGCGGCGCGGCCGACTATCTGATCAAGCCGTTCGAGTTTCCCCAGCTGGAGGCGAAGATGCTCGCCTTCGCCGCACGGGCGGACGCGCTGCAGTCGGCCGGCGGTGCCGACCAGAGCCTGATCGACACCCTGTTCGGCGGGCCGTCCGTGGCACCGGTGAAGGTCATGCCCAAGGGCCTGGGCGCCGAGACCGGTGACCTCGTGCTCGCCGCGGTCCGACGTGCCGGCGAGGTGTCGGCCGCCGAATGCGCTGACCTGGTGGGGATTTCCCGGGTCAGCGCTCGACGCTACCTGGAGCACTACCTCGGTACCGGCGCTGTCGAGCTGCGTCTGCAGTACGGCGTCGGCCGCCCGGAGCGTCGGTACCGGATCGTGGTCTAGAGGACCGTCCGGTGGGAATCGTTCCGGTACCGGTCGCGTCGGAGAGGGTGGCTCCCGTCGGGCTCGACAGGGTGACCACGAAACTCTCGGTGCCTTCCAGCAGTCGGTCGCCGAAGACGACCACGGAGATGGTCTTCCTCGTCTCGCCGGGAAGGAACGTCACCGTCCCTGCGGTGGCGGCATAGTCGCTGCCCCCGGTCGCCGTGCCGTTGCCGGTGATTCAACCGACCGTCACGGTCTGGCTGGACGGCGCAGCGAGGGACACCACGAACTGCGCGGGAACCCCCGGGCTGGTCGCGTCGACGTCGAACTGGAGTGCTTCCAGGTGGGCCAGCTTGTTCGTGTTCACGGTGTTCCAGTCGCCGGCCAGGATCCCGCCCGTACCGCGCAAATTCGGATTCCACGACCAGAACGTCCACGACATGTCCCGCGCCCCGCTGGGATGTCGGTGGCGCCGTTGTTGTCGAAGTCCCCGGACAGATACGAGGTGATGGCTTACTTGTCGCCGGTGTTCGCCCTGATGCAGCCGTCCACCACTTCGGCTGCGACGAGGTCTTTGAGGCGGTCCGCGGACAGCGCGTCGACCTCAGCCTGGCAGGCATCCTGGACCGACATCCCGCCGTTGGCTTCCATGCGGTCGCGGGCGGACTTCCCGACTTCCGCGAAGCCGAACTGTTCGGAGGGCGTCTCGTCACCGCATGCCGCGAACAGGAGCGACAGTGACGCGAGGCTCGCAACCAACAGTTTTCTCATGGACCGATTGTCCCAACCACGTCTGACCATCCACCGCCAGCCCTGAACTTTCGGGTGATGGCGCCGGTTTCTGCCAGGCGGCGATCAATCACTGCCAACCGAAATGAACCGCCACCACCCCGGGTTGAACCGGTCAGATCACCACGATCGAACAACCACACACAGTCGACACCGCGCGATCCGCTCCACGGCTACGACCCACACAAGGGAAGAGCACGATCATGAAGAACCTCACCATCGCCACCACCGCAGCCGCCACCCTCACCGCCGCCTTCCTCGGCCTGGCCGCCCCCGCCCTGGCCGCCCCCAGCGGCGGCGACGCCCGCACCACCATCAGCCAACTCGAAGCCCAAGGCAACCGCGTCGTGGTCAACCGCCTCTCCGACACCCCGCTCTCCCAGGCCGAGGTCGTCGGAGTCAACCAGGGCGGCGCCATCCGCAGCACCGTCCAAGACCACTTCGGCGACAACACCTACCAGGGCACCATCACCGGCCACGTCTACTACGTCGACGTCCGCTGAGCGGCGCCACCTGAAGTAACTTCCCTCAACAACAGGGCCACCTCTGCAGAGGTGGCCCTGTTGCATGTCAGCCGGCGGACGCACTGATAATTGCCGACGTGGCACGCAAGGTTCTGTTCCTCCTCAACGAGTACATCGCGACGCAGGCATTGCTCGGCGACGCGTTCGCCGAGCAGGGTTTCGACGTCGACACCTTCGCGGTGGTGCCCGCGGCGAAAGCAGGCAACCCCGCGGGTCCGGTGGACTTCCCGGACCCCGCCGGCTACGACGTGATCGTCCCCCTGGGGGCGACCTGGCCGGTGTACGACCAAGCCCTGCGGGACACGTGGGTCGGTACCGAGATGCAGATGATGCGCGACGCCGCCGACGCCGGAATCGCGCTTCTGGGAGTGTGTTTCGGAGGCCAGCTGCTCGCGCAGGCGTTCGGCGGAACAGTCGCGCGGGGACCGCGCCCGGAGATCGGCTGGTGCGACGTCGCCACCGACCGTCCCGACATCGTGCCCGGTGGCCCGTGGTTCCAGTGGCACTTCGACCGTTGGACGCTGCCGCCCGGTGCCACCGAGATCGCACGAAGCCCGCACGCATCGCAGGCTTTCGTGCTCGGCCGGGCGCTCGCCCTGCAGTTCCACCCGGAGGTGAACGCGGACCTGCTCAACATCTGGCTGGCAGCCGACCAGCACGGCGATGTTGCCGGCGTAGGGCTGACACACGAGGACATCCTCGCCCGCACAACGGCTCTCGCAGACGACGCCGCCACCCGGATCCGGGGCCTCGTGCACGGATTCCTGACCCGGGTCGCCGGTCACTCCCGCCCGAGTTGATGGGCGAGCGCGTCCGCCACGTCGGCATGCCGGAATGTGTGGCCCACGCTCAACAACTTCGACGGCACCACGCGCTGGCTGGCCTCGGCGAGTTCACGAGCCCCCTGCTGTCCCAACAGGATCCGCGGCCCGAGTGACGGCACCGGAAGCATGGCCGGGCGGTGCAACACGCGGGCCAGCTCCTCGGTGTACTCGGTGTTGCGAACAGGTTCCGGGCCAACGGCGTTCACGGGTCCGCTGAGCTGCTCGTCGTACAGCGCGCGATGGTAGATGTCGATCAGATCGTCGAGTCCGATCCACGACAACCACTGCTTGCCGCTGCCGAGACGTCCGCCCAGACCTGCGGCGAAGAGCGGACGTAGCAGACGCAACGTGCCACCGGCGGCCGCCTGCACGATCCCGGTGCGCACCTTCACCACCCGCAGCCCGGCGTCGGACGCGGGCACCGTCGCAGCCTCCCAGTCGGTCACGACGTCGGCCAGGAAACCGTCTCCGCGGCTGCCGTCCTCGGTGAGCTGGGTGTCGCCACGATCGAACCCGTAGTAGCCGATCGCCGATGCGCTCACGAACACGCGGGGCCCGTCCTGCGCCGATGCGGCCGCCTCGGCCAGCAGCCGGGTGGGCTCGATGCGGCTGTCGCGGATCGCCTTTCGGTGCGCGTCGGTGAAGCGCCCGGCGATGGACGCGCCTGCGAGGTGCACGACCGCATCGACCCCGGACAGCAGGTCCGGAGTCGGCGCCTGGGGATCCCACCACCGCTCGTCATCACCCTGTGCCGTACCGCGCACCAGCCTGATCACGCGGTGTCCGCCGGTGGTCAGGAACGCACACAGCGCCGAACCGACCAGACCGGACGCGCCGGTGACAGCGATGACCATGGGCTTCATCCCGGCGATGGCGGCGCGACGGTGCGCGGCGAGGTCGTCTGCGATCTGCCGGTGCCGGTAGACGAAGGTCGCGCGCAGACCCGCCGCGGGCACCACAGTGTCCACCCGGTCGTGGACCCGGGTGCGCCCGCCGGCATCGGCGAACGTGTGGGTGTGCCGCCAGCCACCGATGACCCGGGGCGGATACGAGGTCAGGCCGTCGGAGGACAGCTCGTCGACGAACCGGCTGCCGGGCACGTACGCCGACGGGTCGTGACGCGCCACCCAGCGCAGCCCGCCGGGGAGTCCGAGGACCGCGACACCGTCGGCCAGCGATTGCGCCTCGGACACCACGGTCATCGGCTGCCAGGGCGGTACCAGTCGCGGCATGGCGCCGGGCCGGCCGAACCAGTCCCACACCTCCTCGCGCGGATGGTCGACGACGCTTTCGTACTCGATGCCCATGGCCCTCCTCGTTTCGCGAAGTGGATTGCCCATTTATCGTCTCGGGTACTCCCGATTGACCGTCCCATGAACGACATCACGCGCACCTACCGGGACCGCCGCGAGGCCGGTCAGGTGCTCGCGCGGGATCTGGCCGCCTACCTGGGCCGCGGCCAGCTGCAGATTCTCGGGCTCGCCCGCGGCGGTGTGCCCATCGGGCGGGAGGTCGCCCGCGCGCTCGGCGCACCCCTGGACGTCTGCATTGTCCGCAAGCTCGGCGTGCCGCAGTGGCCCGAACTCGCCATGGGTGCGGTGGCGACCGGCGGGGGTGTCGTGCTGAACACCGATCTGCTGCGCAGCCTGGATATCGGGGATGGCGCGATCCGTGACGCCGTCACCCGCGAGACCGCCGAACTCCGTCGCCGGGAAGCGGCCTACCGCGCCGGACGAGGGCCGCTCGATGTCTCCGGACGGACCGTCATCCTCGTCGACGACGGCATCGCCACCGGAGCGAGCATGATCGCTGCGGTGCGTTCGGTCCGGGAGGCGGGTGCCGCCCGCGTGATCGTCGGCGCGCCGGTCGGTCCCGCGTCGGTCTGCCGGTCACTGCGCGAGGAGGCCGACGAGGTCGTCTGTTCCACCACACCGTCGAACTTCCAGGCGGTAGGCCAGGTGTTCGCCGATTTCCATCAGGTCAGCGACGACGAGGTGCGCGAACTGCTGCGCGCGCCGGGCTGACGCGGTGCGGCTCGTGCGGTGTGGATCAGTTCTTCGGGGTCTCCCCGTCGACCCGGTCTGACTCGGTCGCGCGGGCCTCGGTATCGACGGCGACCGTGTCGTCGGTGGTCGTCTCGTCGTAGTCCTCGGCGATCGGGGCTTCGTCCGGATAGTCCTCGTAGTCGGACTCCGTGTTGTCGAGATCGTCTGCCGCAGCGGCAGATTCATCGCTGTCGCCCTCGGAGCGGTCGCGGATCGCGTCGACGATGAGGAGCACCACGCCGATGACGCTGGCCGCGATACACACCCAGGCGATCAAGGCGTTGCTGGTGACGACAGCCGTCACCAGGGCAGCGAGACCGATGATGGCGAGCACGAGCGCGACGATCAGCATGGGCCCACCCTAGGCGCTAGGGGCACGCGACTAGTTGTTGCCCCGGTTGAACTGGTTGACGCCGCCGTCGTTGCTGACGCCGTTGTCCACCGGCGCCGCAGATCCGCGCGTGCCGAGCTCTTCGAGCTGGGACTCCAGGTAGGTCTTGAGCCGGGTCCGGTACTCGCGCTCGAAGGTGCGGAGCTGCTCGAGGCGACCCTCCAGCACCGTGCGCTGCTGGTTGATGGTCCCCATGATCTCGGAGTGCTTGCGCTCGGCGTCGGCCTGCAGGGCGTCGGCCTTCTCCTGTGCCTGACGCAGCTGCGTCTCGGACCGGCTCTGCGCGTCGGCGAGCATCGCGTCGGCGCGCTGGCGGGCCTCGGTGACGGTCGTCTCGGCGGTCTGCCGCGCCTCGGTGACCAGCTGATCGGCCTGAGCGCGGGCGTCGGCGAGCATCTTCTCCGACTCGGCCTTCGCGCTGCTCGTCAGGCGATCCGCGGTGTCCTGGGCCAGGCTGAGCACCTTCGCGGCGCGCAGGTGCTGGTCCTCGGTCGCGGGGGCCGACTGCTGGGCGGGCGGAGCCTCGTAGACGGGCTGCGGTGCCGGGGTCGGCGCCGGTGCGGGTTCGGGCTCCGGCTCGTAGACTGGGATGGTCTGCGTCGGCTGGGCCGCGGCCCCGCCGGCACGGGCCGACGAGAGTTCCTGATCGAGTTCGGCGACCCGCTGGCGCAGGTCGGTGTTCTCCTCGATGAGACGGGACAGCTCGTTCTCGACGAGATCGAGGAAGGCGTCTACCTCGTCCTCGTTGTAGCCGCGCTTGCCAATGGGTGGCTTGCTGAATGCCACGTTGTGCACGTCGGCAGGAGTGAGCGGCATTGTCTGCCCCCTTGAGTCTGGACCGTCAACTGATCACGAAGTGTAAAGCCTTACTGAAACGTAACTGGCGTCCATCCTGTCACACGTGACCCGGCGGTTGCAGGCGAGGCCGATAATTAATACCGAAACTCAACATTCCGCCAGGCGGGCAGGAAATGCGGAATTCCCCGTACCGCGCCTCGCCGAGACGCGACCGCCCAGGCCGGACAACGGTCAGGCAGTGGCGCCGAACGCCAGCTGCATGCCGATGAACGCGACGAGCAGCAGCACCATGATCGACAGATCGAACCGCACGGCACCTATCGTGAGCTGCGGAATTATCCGACGCAGCAATTTCACGGGCGGATCGGTCAGCGTCATGATCACCTCGAGGACGACGACCGTCGCGCCACGCGGGTGCCAGTCCCGGCTGAATGACCGGATGAACTCGACGACGACCCGGGCAATGAGCAGTAACCAGAAAACGAACAGCGCGAAACCCAGGATTTCGAAGAAGAGCGCCAACGGAGCCGACCTCACTCAGGCAGAAGTGTGACTTTGACAACAGGCCGCGGAGACTGCGACCTCGTCAGCCTACCCGGGTTGACGGACCTGCCTACTGGTAGGCGTAGAAGCCCGCTTCGGCGATGCGGCGCCGCTGCTCGGCGGTGACGTCCACATCGGCCGGCGAGAGCAGGAAGACCTTGGTCGCCACCTTGTCGAACGAGCCCCGCAGCGCGAAGGCCAGCCCGGCCGCGAAATCCACCAGCCGCTTGGCGTCGGCGTTGTCCATCGAGACGAGGTCCATGATCACCGGGGTGCCGTCACGGAAGCGCTCGCCGATGGTGCGGGCCTCGCTGTAGTCCTTCGGGCGCAGGGTCGTGATCTTGGCGAGTGGGCTCCCCGCCTCGAACAGCTCGGCCATGCCGCGTGGGTCCATCGCGAGTGCGCCGCGGGTCGATCCGCGCATGGCGCCGAAACGCGGTGGGGTGCGGTCGAATTCGCGGGGGGTACGCATCCGGGCCTCGAAGCGGGCGTCGTCGAAACCGCCGGCCATGCCACCTCGGTAGGCGGGCGGCTCGTCGTATTCACGGCGACGGTCTTCCGGATGGCTGTCGTAGCCGCGGGTGTAACCCTCGTCCTCGAAGCGATCTTCGCGGGGACGACGGTAGCCGCTGCGCGCGGGACCGCGGTCGTCGTCCTCGTAATAGTCGTCTTCGTAGTCGTCCATCGGCGCCATACCGAAGTAGGCCTTGACTTTGTGCAGTGTGCTCATTGTGAGGACCCTTCTGGCGGTGCCTGTGATGAAGGTGTGACTGGTGTGACTACTTCCGGTGACGTTAGCGGTCGCGCTCCCAATAGCGCGGTACCGACACGCACACACGTCGATCCATGTTGGACCGCCGCTTCGAGGTCACCGGACATGCCGGCGGACAACTCGATGCGTTGCTGGTAAGCGGTCTGTACCCGCTCACGCTCGCGTTGTAACCGGGCGAAGGATTCGCCAGGATCGGCACCGATCGGTGGCACGGCCATCAGGCCGACAAAGGTCAACGCCGCCGCGGAGTCCATCGCGCCACACAGTTCGTCGATCCGGTCCACGGCGTCCACATCCACGCCGCCGCGGGCCTCGTCGCCGTCGAGGCTGACCTGCAGATACACCCGCAGGGGCTCCCGGCGCAGCCCCTCGTCGAGCGCTTCGGAGGCAGAGCGGTCCAGCGCCGCAACGACTTTGGCGCTGTCGACAGAATGTGCGGCGTACGCCCAGCGCGCCACGGACCGCGCCTTGTTGCGCTGGATGCGCCCGACCATGTGCCAACGGATCGGCACCGGCCCGAGGATGCGGCCGACCTCCTCGACCTTGGCCGACGCCTCCTGATCGCGCGACTCCGCGAAGGCCGTACACCCCAGCCGGTGCAACGCCACCACATCGGATGCGGGAAAGAATTTCGTGACCGGCAGCAGCTCGATGCCGGCGACATCGCGCCCGGCCGCCGCGGCGGCCCGTTCCAGGCGCGCCCGCAGCGCCGTGAGGGCGTGGCCCAGCTCGGCATCCCGACTATCGGTCATGACGCCGGTTCCAGCCAGATCAGCGACGCCAGTCGCCCGGTCGGGTTGTCGCGACGATGGCTGAAGAGGTTGCGGTCGGCCACGGTGCACCGCGGGTCGACGTCGATCGACCGGACGCCCAACGAGCGCAACTGCGCAGCGATCCCTGCGCGCAGGTCCAAGCCCGGGGTGCCCCGGCCCGTCCGGGTCCGACTCCCCGGCAGCGCCTGCTCCACCTCCGCGGCCATCGCCTCGGGCACCTCGTAGTTGGCGCCGCTGACCGCCGGGCCGAGCAGCACCGACACGTCCGCGACGTCGGCCCCGTGATCGGTCATCGTCTCCAGCGCCCTGGCCACGATCCCGCCCGCGGCGCCCACCCGGCCTGCATGGACCGCGGCGACGACCCCGGCCCGCGCGTCGGCCATCAGCACCGGCACACAGTCCGCGGTGACCACGGCCAGCGCCAGCCGCGGCCGCGTCGTCACCAGCCCGTCGGTGTCGTCGACGCTCCCGCCGCCGTGATCGACGACGGCGACAGTGGAACTGTGGACCTGGTTCATCCACGCGACACCGCCCTCCCCCAGCCCGATCGCGTCGGCCAGCCGTCGGCGGTTCGCCGCGACCGCAACGGGGTCGTCGCCGACGTGATCGCCGAGGTTGAACGTCGCGAACGGTGGTTTGGACACCCCACCGGCTCGAGTGGTGGTCACACGCCTGACACGGAACCTCGTCGTGCGGCCCGAGGGCGCACCATCGGTCACAGCGCGACCCTGCGGACTAGTGGCGCATGAACGGGGGGACGTCGACATCGTCGTCGGAGATACCCCCGTCATCGCCTCCGCCGATCCGCACCGTCGCACCGTTGGTGTGCCCGGCGGGCACGCTGGCGGGATCCGACGGCTCGAAGATCGACGAGTTCACCCGTCCGGCCTTGCCGGGGGCGATCGGCTGCGCCGCTGCGGCCGGCGCGGCCTGCGTGGCCTCCCCCGTGACCGGCGTGCGCCCCGGCCCGGCGGCGTCGAAGCCCGCGGCGATGACCGTGACGCGGACCTCGTCACCGAGGGAGTCGTCGATGACGGTGCCGAAGATGATGTTGGCGTCCGGATGCGCCGCGTCCTGCACGAGCGAGGCGGCCTCGTTGATCTCGAAGAGTCCCAGGTCGCTGCCGCCGGCCACCGACAGCAGCACGCCCTGTGCGCCTTCCATCGACGCTTCGAGCAGCGGGGAGTTGATCGCGATCTCGGCCGCCTTGAGCGCACGTCCGTCGCCGCGTGCCGAGCCGATGCCCATCAGGGCGGTGCCGGCCGAGCTCATGACGCCCTTGACGTCGGCGAAGTCGACGTTGATCAGACCCGGGGTGGTGATCAGGTCGGTGATGCCCTGCACGCCGTTGAGGAGTACCTCGTCGGCGCTGCGGAACGCGTCCATCAACGACACCGCGGCGTCGCCCATCTGCAGGAGACGGTCGTTCGGGATGACGATCAGGGTGTCGCAGCTCTCGCGCAGCGACTGGATGCCGTTCTCGGCCTGGTTGCTGCGGCGTTTGCCCTCGAACGAGAACGGCCGGGTCACCACGCCGACGGTCAGCGCGCCGAGCTTGCGCGCGATCGATGCGACCACGGGTGCGCCACCGGTACCGGTGCCGCCGCCCTCGCCGGCGGTGACGAACACCATGTCGGCGCCGCGCAGCAGCTCCTCGATGTCGTCCTTGGCGTCCTCAGCGGCCTTGCGGCCCACCTCGGGATCCGCGCCGGCGCCGAGGCCGCGCGTGGAATCGCGCCCGACGTCGAGCTTGACGTCGGCGTCGCTCATCAGCAGCGCCTGCGCGTCGGTGTTGATCGCGATGAACTCGACGCCCTTGAGACCTTGCTCGATCATCCGGTTGACGGCGTTGACGCCACCGCCGCCGATGCCGACCACCTTGATCACAGCGAGGTAGTTATGCGGGGGGGTCATGGAAAGCCCTTCCTGCCTGGATTGCCTGTCTGGTAACGGATAACCGCTGGAGCAAACCCTCAACCTCAACAAGAGGCTTAGAGTTATGTCAAGTTGTTCCGCGCAAACAGAACGGTAGGGCCGGGCGCCATGCATGCCGGGCAGGCGCGCCGAAACGACACGACAAATTCTTGTGAGTCCTTCGTGCGGTCGAGCGCGCGGCTATTTGACGGTCGGCAGGTCCGGGCTGGACACGTCGTAGACGCGGCCGGGCTGGGTCAGCAGCGCGGCGAGTTTGAGGGCTTTCTCCTCGGTGCGGTCGGTGGTCCCCCACACGACCGTGCGGCCGTCGATCAGGGTCAGCGTGATCGCGGCCGTCGAGGGGGCCGACACCCGGCCGACCTGGCTGGCGACGTCGGGCCGCAGGGAGGTCATCACCTGAAGCGCCGCCTCGGTCGCCGGGTCGTTGGGCCCCGGGTTCTCGGTGTCGAGGTACGGGATTCCCGGCGGCGGTGGGCCGGTGGCGAAGTCGACCCCGTCCTTGTCGAACAGGTGCACCCCGTCCGGGTAGTCCCGGACGACCACCGGCACGCGTTCGACGATCGTGATCCGCAGCGTCGACGGGTACTGGCGCTGCACACGGGCCGACGCGATCCGCCGGATTCCGGCCACCCGTTCGGCGACCGCGTCGGTGTTCACCTGCAGCAGCGGCGTTCCGGGCGCGATCGCGGCGGCCGCGACGATCTCCTCCTGGGGCACCGCCCCCACCCCGGTGACGACGATGCTGCGCGCCGACATGATCGGCGTAAAGTACAGCAGCAGGCCCAGGCCGACCACGACGACGGCCAGCACCGCCGTCCACATCAGGATCTTCAGACCGCGGACCGTGCCCCGCCCCAGGGTCTTGGGCTGCGGTTGCGGCGCACCGAGCACCTTGCGTTTGGCCTCGCGGCGGGCTTCCTCGATCGCGGTGGCCCTGGCCTGGGCGGCCCGCCGCTCCTCGCGTTCCCGGCGGGCCCGCCGCCGGGGGCCCTCGATATCCTCGGCCGGCTCCGACTCGGCCGGCTCCTGCGGCGGATCCTCGGTGGGCTCGCTCATGTCCGGGCCTGCACCTCGGCGAGGATCTCGCGGCCCAGCAGCGTGACGTCGCCGGCGCCCATCGTCACCACCACGTCCCCGGGCGCGACGGCTGCGGCCACCTGTGCGGCCACCGCGGAGAAGTCCGGGATGTAGGTGACCGGAGCGGACACCGCATCGGCGATGGTGGCTCCGCTGATCCCGGCGAGCGGCTGCTCCCGGGCGGCATAGACGTCGAGCACGAAGACCATGTCCGCGACGCTCAGCGCCTGTCCGAACTCCGAGGCGAAAGCCGCGGTGCGCGAATACAAGTGGGGCTGGAACACCACGGCGGCGCGACCCCGGCCCTGCTGTTCGACCACGGCGCGCACCGAGGCGAGCGTGACGGCGACCTCGGTCGGGTGATGGGCGTAGTCGTCGAAGACCCGGACCCCGCCGGCCGTGCCGACCAGCTCGAAACGCCGTCGCACACCGTCGAATCCGGCGAGCCCGTCGAGCACGGTGTCCACCTCCGCGCCGGCCTCCCGGGCCGCCAGCAGCGCGGCCAGCGCGTTGAGCGCGGTGTGCCTGCCCGGCACCGACAACCGCATGGTCCGCGTGCGGTCCTCGCCGCGCAGCCTGATCTCGGCGACCGCGCCGGTGCCCTGCTGCGTCCACGTCAGCAGGGAGGCGTCCAGCCCGTCGGCGCTGCCGTAGCGCACCACCCGCACACCGCGTGCCGTGCTGCGCTCGGCCAGGGCCGCCGCGCCGGGGTCGTCGACGCAGACCACCAGTGCGCCATCGGGTCTGATGCGTTCGACGAAGTGGTCGAAGACCGCGGTGTACGCCTCGACAGTGCCGTAGAAATCCAGGTGGTCGGCCTCGATGTTGGTCACGATCGCGACGTCGGGGCTGTACTCCAGCAGCGATCCGTCGCTCTCGTCGGCCTCGGCGACGAAGGTCGAACCGCTGCCGTGGTGGGCGTTGGTGCCTGCCTCACCGAAGTCGCCGCCGACCGCGAAGGACGGGTCGAAACCGCTGTGCTGCAACGCGACGATGAGCATCGAGGTGGTGGTGGTCTTGCCGTGCGTTCCCGTCACCATCAGCGTGGTGTGGCCCGTCATCAGCTTGGCCAGCACGGCCGGCCGCAGGATCACCGGAATCCCGCGCCGGTGCGCCTCGACGAGTTCGGGGTTGGTCTTCGGGATCGCGGCGTGGGTGGTCACCACCGCGGTGGGTCCGCCGGCCAGCGTGTCGAGCGCAGACGCGTCGTGCCCGATCCGCACGTCTGCCCCGCGGGCGCGCAACGCGATCACGCTGCGGGACTCCTTGGCGTCGGACCCCGACACCTGTCCCCCGCGGTCCAGCAGGATGCGGGCGATTCCCGACATCCCCGCTCCGCCGATCCCGACCATGTGCACCCGCTGCAGTTCGGGCGGCAGGTCGGTCGGGCCGTCGTACGCGCTCACCGCGTCGTCCGTCCGTCCCGTGCCACGCCGAGGGCGATCTCGGCGACCCGCCGCGCCGCGTCGCGGTGACCCGCCAGCGCCGCGGCCGCGGTCATCGCCGCCAGCCCGTCCCGGTCGTTGAGCAGGCCGGGGACCGTGCCCGCCACGTATTCCGAGGTCAGGGAACGGTCGTCGACCACCAGGCCGCCGCCCGCCTCCACCACCGGCAGCGCGTTGAGACGCTGTTCGCCGTTGCCGATGGGCAACGGGACATAGATCGCGGGCAGCCCGACGGCGCTGACCTCGGCGACGGTCATCGCCCCGGACCGGCACACCGCCAGGTCGGCGGCCGCATACGCCAGGTCCATCCGGTCCAGGTAGGGCACGGCCACGTACGGCGGATCGCCCGGCGCGGGTGTGCGCAGCTCGAGGGTGTTCTTCGGACCGTGCGCGTGCAGCACCGAGATACCGGCCGCCGCGAGGCTTTCGGCCGCGCCGGAGACCGCCCGGTTGAGTGACTGCGCCCCCTGCGAACCACCGAAGACCAGCAGCACCCGGGCGTCCGGGTCGAAGCCGAAATACTCACGCGCCTCGGCCCGCAGCGAAAGCCGGTCCAGTGACGTGATCGCCTCCCGGACGGGCACCCCGACGACGTCGACCGGGCCCAGTCCGGGGTCGGGGACCGCAGAGAGCACGCGCTGCGCCACGCGCGCGCCGACCTTGTTGGCCCAGCCGGCGCTCGCGTTGGCCTCGTGGACCACCACCGGCACCCGGCGGCGTGCGGCCAGATACGCGGGAAGGGCGACGTATCCACCGAAACCGATGACGACATCCGCGGACACCGCGTCGAGCACCGCCCGGGTCTGCCTCACCGCGGTGCGCACCCGCATCGGCAGACGCATGAGGTCGGCGGAGAGCTTGCGAGGCAGCGGGACCGGGGTGATCAGCTCGAGGTCATAGCCGCGCTGCGGGACGAGCCGGGTCTCCAGGCCGCGCTGCGTTCCCAGCGCGGTGATCCGCACCCCGGGTTCCAGCGCTCTCAACGCGTCGGCGACCGCCATCGCGGGTTCGACATGGCCGGCCGTGCCGCCGCCGGCGAGGACCACCGAGATTCCCCGGTCGCTCCGCTGCTGCCCCGCCGGGACCGAGAACGCCGTCACCCGTAACGCTGACCTTCCAGTGTGCGGGCCCGCCGGCCCTGATTTCGCTGCGCTTCACCGTAACCGCCGGACGGCCGGCCGGAGCGCACCGGGTGCCGGGGCTGCTGCCGGGCCCGGGGGCGCGGCTTCTTCTCGGCGGGCTTGTCGGGGCGGCCGGGACGCCGGCGCAGCCGGTCGCGCAGCGCCTCGGTGCGGGTCGGGACGTACGGCGCGGGCAGGGGCAGCCGCAGCAGCCGGTTGACCTTGTCGTCCCGGCCCGCGCGCAGCGCGGCCACCGCCTCGGGTTCGTGGCGCGCGGCGTTGGCCATGATGCCGATCATCAGCAGCGTGGTCGCCGTCGACGTGCCGCCCGAGGAGATCAGCGGCAGCTGCAGACCGGTCACCGGGAGCAGCCCCACCACGTAGCCGACGTTGATGAACACCTGGGACAGGATCCACAACGTGGCCGTCGCGGTGAGTAGCCGCAGGAACGGGTCGGCGGAGCGGCGCGCGATCCGCATCCCGGTGTAGGCGAACAGCCCGAACAGGATCAGCAGGCCTGCGGCGCCGATGAACCCGAGTTCCTCGCCGATGATCGCGAAGATGAAGTCGTTGTGGGCGTTGGGCAGATAGTTCCATTTCGCCGTGCCCTGCCCCAGGCCGTCGCCGAACACGCCGCCGTTGGCCAGCGCGAACCTGGCCTGCCGGCCCTGATACCCCGAGCCCTGCGCGTCGGCGCTCGGATTGAGCCAGGACTGCACCCGGGCCGACCGGTAGCCCTCGGCGAGTGCGAGGACCACACCGGAGACCAGGACGGCGCCGAGCGAGGTCAGGAACACCCGCAGCGGGAGACCCGCGTACCAGAGCAGGCCGAGCAGGATGACACCCATCGACAGGGTCTGTCCGAGGTCGGGCTGGACGACGATGAGCGCGAGCGCGACCACCGCGGCCGGCACCAGCGGCACGAGCATCTCCCGCAGGGAGGCCTGCTCCATGCGCCGCGCGGCCAGCAGGTGGGCGCCCCAGATCGCGAGTGCGATCTTCGCCAGCTCGGAGGGCTGCATCGAGAATCCGGCCACCACGAACCATCCACGGGAACCGTTGGCCACTTTGCCGATTCCAGGGATCAGCACGAGGACGAGCAGGATGACGGTGAACGCGTAGCCGGAGAAGGCGAATCGACGCATGAGGGCGACGGGCGTGCGCAGCGCGATGTAGAACGCGAGCAGCCCGACGCCGGTCCACAGCAACTGCTTGGCGAACACCGACCACGGCGAGCCGTCGGTGTCGTAGGAGTAGACCCCCGAGGCCGACAGCACCATCGTCAGGCCCATGGTGATGAGCAGTGCGGTGATGGCGACGATCAGGTGGAACGACGTCATCGGCCGGCCGAGCCAGGCGCCGACGCGGGTGCGCGGGACCGGGAGGGCGGCGTCGGCGGCAGTGACGGCCTGCGGATCGGCGGCCGGATGGGCGCGGCGGTGGCGCAACCGGCTCAGGATGTTGCTCACTCGGCCCGCTACCGCAGCGCCGCGCGCACCGCGGCGGCGAAGGCGTCACCGCGGTGTCCGTAGCTGGTGAACTGATCGAACGACGCACCGGCGGGTGCGAGCAGGACGGTGTCGCCGGGGTGTGCCAGACCCCGGGCTGCGTCGACGACGGCCGTCATGACGGCCTCCCCGAGCGGCTGCGACCCCGAGGGGACCACTCGAGTCACACGAGTAACACCTGACACATCGTTCCCATGCACCACAGAATCCTCCCCCGTCACAAGCTCGACGACGGGGACATCCGGTGCGTGTCGCGCCAACGCATCGGCGACCGCCCTGCGGTCCTGGCCGATCAACACGGCCCCGACCAGGCGATTCGCGGTTTCTGCGACCAGCGCGTCGACGGAGGCGCCTTTGAGCAGACCGCCGGCCACCCAGACCACGCGCGGGAACGCGGTGATCGACGCCTGGGCGGCGTGCGGGTTGGTGGCCTTGGAGTCGTCGACATAGGTGATGCTGTCGGCCACCGCGACGACCTCCGCGCGGTGCCGGCCCACCTGAAACGTGACGAGGGCATGGGCGATGGCGGGCGCCGGTACGTCCACCGCACGGGCCAGCGCCGCGGCGGCGAGCGCATTCAGTACACCGACCGGACCCGCCACCGAGATGTCGCCGGCCGCCGCGAGCGCCAGGCCGGGGGCGAACGCGTTGTCCGTCAGCACGCCGTCACGCACCCCGAGTTCGCCCGGACCCGGCTCGCCGAGCCGGAACCCGACCTTCGTTCCCGCGGGCGCCTCGCGCAGCAGTCGCGCGGCGAGGTCGTCGTCGAGTCCGCCCACCGCGACCCGGCCCGTCAGGACCCGGGCCTTGTCGTGCGCGTACGCCTGCATCGAGCCGTGCCAGTCGAGGTGGTCCTCGGCGAGGTTCAGCAGCACGCCGGCCTCGGGGCGCAGGGACGGCGCCCAGTGCAGCTGGAAGCTGGACAGCTCGACGGCGAGCAGGTCGGCGGGCTGGTCGAGCAGGGCCAGGACCGGATCGCCGATGTTTCCGCACAGCACCGCCCGCCTGTCGGCCGCCTGCAGCATCGCGTAGAGCATCGACGTCGTCGTGGTCTTGCCGTTGGTCCCCGTGACCACCAGCCATTGCCGAGGTGTGCCGAACCGGCCGGACCGGTCCAGCCGCCACGCCAGCTCGACGTCACCCCAGATCGGAACGCCTGCGGCTGCCGCGGCAGCCAGCACCGGCGCCGTCGGCGGAAAGCCCGGGCTCGTCACGACCAGGTCGTAGTCGGCGATGCGCGCCACTGCGTCCGCGGGCGCGACGGTGTCGACACCGTCGTCGGCGAAGGTCGCCAGCGCCGCCGGGCTGTCGTCGGTCACGGTGGCGCGGACGCCCAGGAAGGTCAGCGCCTCCAGGATGGCCCGGCCGGTGACCCGGGCGCCGGTGACCAGAACCCTGGCGCCGGACAGCGCGTCCATGTCACGCACCGACGGTCGTCAGCCACTCGCTGTAGAAGAGCGCCACACCGAGCCCGCACGCGATGGCGGTCAACAGCCAGAACCGGATGATGACCGTGGTCTCCGCCCAGCCCACCAGCTCGAAATGGTGATGGAACGGCGCCATCCGGAACACCCGGCGCCCCGTCGTGCGGAACGCCATGATCTGGACGACCACCGAGGTCACCTCGGCCACGAACAGCGCGCCGAGGACGACGGCGAGCATCTCGGTGCGGCTGGTCACCGACAGGCCGGCGATCACGCCGCCCAGCGCCAGCGAGCCGGTGTCGCCCATGAAGATCTTGGCCGGCGCGGCGTTCCACCACAGGAATCCGATGCACGCGCCCGCGGTCGCCGCGGCGATGATCGCGAGGTCCAGCGGGTCCCGGACGTTGTAGCAGCCGACGCCGGGGCTGGTCGCGCACGCATTGCGGAACTGCCAGAACGTGATCAGCACGTAGGCCGCGCAGACCATCGCCATCGCTCCGGCCGCCAGGCCGTCGAGCCCGTCGGTGAAGTTCACCGCATTCGACCAGGCGCTGACGATCACCACGCAGAACAGCACGAACAACCCGGGAGCCAGGGTGACGGTTGCGATCTCGCGGACGTAGGACAGTTCGGCGCTGCCCGGGGTCAGGCCGTCGGCGTTGCGGAACTGCAGCGCGAGCACTCCGAAGAGCACGGCGGCCACCAGGATGCCGACGGTCTTGGCGGTCTTGTTGAGGCCGAGGTTGCGCGCCCGGCGGATCTTGATCAGGTCGTCGAGGAAACCCACGACGCCCAGTGCCGTGGCCAGACCGAGGACCAGCAGACCTGAGGCCGACGGACCCTTGCCGTCGATCACGATGCCGACCAGGTGCGTGCCGAAGTAGCTGGCCCAGATGCCGGCCACGATCGCGACGCCGCCCATGGACGGCGTGCCGCGTTTCTTGTGGTGGCTGGGCGGGCCGTCCTCGCGGATCTCGTGCCCGAAGCCCTGGCGGGTGAACAGCCGGATCAGCATCGGAGTCAGCAGGATCGACACCGCCAGGGCGATCGCGACGGCGATCAGGATCTGCCTCATGGCGTGCCCTCCGCGGCGAGCGTGTCGGCCAGCGCGCCCAGGCCCGCGGAGTTCGAGGCCTTCACCAGGACGACGTCGCCGGGCTGCAGCTCGGCGCGCAGCAATTCCAGCGCGGCGTCGGCATCGTCGACCTGGGTGGCCTCGGATCCCCACGACCCTTCCATGACCGCCCCGTGCAGCATGGCGCTCATAGGCCTCCCCGATCCGACGACGATGAGTCGAGACACATCTAATCGCACCGCCAACCGGCCGATGCGGTCGTGCTCGGTAATCGCGTCCTCGCCGAGCTCGGCCATCTCCCCCAGCACGGCGAAGCTCCGGCCCGCGCCGGCGTTCTGCCGTGCCATCCACGCCAGTGCTTTGAGGCCGGCCGTCATCGAGTCCGGGTTCGCGTTGTAGGCGTCGTTGACGACGGTGACCCCGTCCTCGCGGGTGCTGACCTGCATCCGGTGCCGTGACACCGGGCCCGCGGTCGCGAGCGCGCTCGCCACCTGATCGAGGGTCGCCCCGCACTCCAGCGCGATGGCCGCGGCGGTCAGCGCGTTGGACACCTGATGGTCACCGTGCACGGCGAGCGTGACCGGCACCTGCTCCCCTCCGGCGTGCAGGGTGAAGCTGGGCCGCGCCAGCGGGTCGAGGGTGACCGCGTCGGCGCGGATGTCGGCGTCGGGGCCGCGGCCGACGCGCACCACTCTGGCCGAGGTCTTTTCGGCCATGGCGGCCACGATGGGGTCGTCGGCGTTGAGGATCACCACGCCGGACTCCGGAACCGACTGCGGCAGTTCGGACTTCGTCTCCGCGATGGCCTCCCGGGAACCGAACTCGCCGAGGTGCGCGGTGCCCACGTTGAGCACTGCGCCGATCGACGGCCGCGCGATGCGGGCCAGCGCCGCGATGTTGCCGCGGTGGCGCGCCGACATCTCCAGCACGAGGTAGTCGGTGGATTCGGTGGCCCGCAGCACGGTCCAGGGATGGCCCAGCTCGTTGTTGAACGACCCCGGCGGCGCGATCACCTCCCCCAGGGGGTCGAGGACGGCGGCGATCAGGTCCTTGGTCGAGGTCTTGCCCGACGACCCGGTGATGCCGATGATCGTCAGCCCGCGGTCGGCCAGCTCCGAGGCGACCGCGGCGGCGAGCGTGCCGAGCGCCGCGAGCACCGCCGCACCGGCGCCGCCGAGGTCGTGTTCGAGCACGCCTGCGGTGCCGGCTGCGCCGGGGTCGCTCGCGGGCGCGTCGACGACGATGGCGGGAACGCCGACCGGGCGGGCGGCCAGCACCGCGACCGCCCCCGAGGCCACCGCCGCGGCGGCGAACTCGTGCCCGTCGGCGCGGGCACCCGGCAACGCAAGGAACAGCCCGCCGGGCGTGACCGCCCGCGAGTCGAACTCGACGGTGCCGGTCACCGTCGTCGTCGCGGCCTCCTCGGCGGTGATGTCGGTGAGGCGTCCCCCGACGATCTCGGCGATCCGGGCCAGGGTCAGTTCGATCACAGCGTCGACCTCCGGGCGGTCAGTGTCTCGAGCGCGGCGGCCAGTTCCTCGCGGTCGTCGAACGGTCGCGTCTCGCCCCGGCTCGTCTGCCCGGCCTCGTGGCCCTTGCCGGCGATCAGCACGATGTCGCCGTCGCGGGCCCACGCCACCGCGTGGCCGATGGCGGCGCGACGGTCACCGATCTCGACCACCTCGGCGTCGCCCCGGGCGCCCGCCACGATCGCGGCCCGGATCACGGCCGGGTCTTCGTCGCGGGGGTTGTCGTCGGTCACCACCACCAGGTCGGCGAGTTCGGCGGCCACCCGGCCCATCGGCTCCCTCTTGCCCTGATCGCGGTTGCCGCCGGCGCCGAACACCACGGCCAGCCGGCCGCCGGTCTGCTGCCGCAGCGTCTGCAGGACCGCTTCCAGCGCGCCCGGTTTGTGGGCGTAGTCGACCAGCGCCAGGAACCCCTGCCCGCGGTCGACGGTCTCCAGCCGGCCCGGAACCCTGGCGCTGCGCAGCCCGGGCGCCGCCTGCTCCGGGGACACTCCGACGGCGTCCAGCAGGGCCACCGCGAGCAGACCGTTGGCGACGTTGTAGCTGCCGGGGAGCCCGATCTCCACTGCGTGGTGCACCCCGGCCGGGTCGACGGCGAGGAAGTCCTGGACGCCGCCGTCCAGCGAGCGGACCTCCTGCACCCACCAGTCCGCATCCCCGGTCGCGCTCACCGTGACGGGACGCTCGGCCCGGGCCGCCATCGCGCGGCCCCATTCGTCGTCGACGCAGATCACCGACTGCGCGGCGCGGGTGATCGACCCCGGATCGAAGAGCCGGGCCTTCGCCTCGAAGTAGTCCTCCATCGTCGGGTGGAAGTCCAGGTGATCGCGGGAGAGGTTGGTGAACCCGCCGACGGCGAACGCGACCCCGTCCACGCGGCCGAGGGTCAGCGCGTGGCTGGACACCTCCATGACGACGGTGTCGACGCCCTGTTCCAGCATCGCGGCCAGCAGCGCCTGCAGCGCGGGCGCCTCCGGGGTCGTCAGCCCGCCCGGCTGCTCACGCCCGTCGATGCGCACGCCCACGGTCCCGATCAGCCCGGCAACCCGGCCGGCGGCGCGTAGTCCCGCCTCCACGAGGTAGGTGGTGGTGGTCTTGCCGGAGGTTCCCGTCACGCCGATGACCCGCAGATGTTCCGACGGCCGCCCGTACACCGCCGCCGCGGTTTCGCCGAGGACCCCCCGCGGATGCGGATGGACCAGGATCGGCACGTCCAGCCCTCCGCAGGCGGCGATCTCGGACACCCCGTCGGCGTCGGTGAGGACCGCGACAGCCCCCCGGTCGACGGCCTCGGCGGCGTAGCGGCCGCCGTGCGCGCGGGTTCCCGGCAGCGCGGCGAACAGGTCACCGGCCTGGGCGTCCTGCCCCCGCAGCGTGACGCCGGTGATGTCGATGCCGGGGACCGGACCGGCCCCGGCAGAACCCGCACCGACCAGGTCGGACAGCGAGTCGAGACGGAGACCGACGGGGTGGTTGGTACGCAGGTTCATGGCGTTGACACAGTACCGACCGCCAGGAGTTCGCCCGCCCGAGTCACCCTGCTTGCAGCGTGAGCGGCGCACCCGGGTCGGCCGACAGCGGAACGTTCTCCCGCTGCAGCAGCCACGAGGCGATGTTGTGGAACAGTGGCGCAGCGGACGACCCGGGCGAGCCGTCGGCGGCGCGGTGCGGGGCGTCGAGCATGACGCCGATGACGTAGCGCGGGTCGTCGGCCGGCGCCATCCCCGCGAAGGTGATCCAGTAGACGTCGCTGTAGTAGCAGCCGCACGCCGGGTTGATCTGCTGGGCGGTGCCGGTCTTCCCGGCGATCTGGTAACCCTCGACGGCCGCCTGCGGGCCGGTGCCCTGCTGAATGCCGCGGGGGTCGCGCTGCACCACCGAGCGGAACATGTCGCGCACCGTGCGGGCGGTCTCGGCGGACACCACGCGGATGCCCTCGGGCCGGGGCTCCTCGGTGCGGCTGCCGTCCGGCGAGACGGTCTCCTTGATGATGCGCGGCGGAACGCGTACACCGTCGTTGGCGATCGTCTGATAGATGCCCGTCATCTGCAGCAGGGTCATCGAAAGGCCCTGTCCGATGGGCAGATTGGAAAAGGTGCTGCCGGACCACTGGTCGATCGGCGGGACCAGGCCCGAGCTCTCACCGGGCAGCCCGACGCCGGTGCGCTGACCGAGACCGAACATCTGCAGCATCTTGGAGTACTTCTCGGGGCCGAGCCGCTGCGCGAGCATCAGGGTGCCGACGTTCGACGACTTACCGAACACGCCGGTGGTGGTGTAGGGCATCACGCCGTGCTCCCACGCATCGCCGACCGTGACACCGCCCATGTTGATCGACCCGGGCACCTGCAGCACCTCGTCGGGGGTGGTCAGCTTGTTCTCGATGACCGCGGCGGCGGTGATCATCTTGTTCACCGAGCCCGGCTCGAACGGCGAGGACACCGACAGGTTGCCCAGCTGGCGGTTCTCCTGGCGGCTGATGTCCTGGGCCGGGTTGAAGGTGTTGTCGTTCGACATGGCCAGCACCTCACCGGTTTTGGCGTCGAGCACGACGGCCGAGGCGTTCTTCGCACCGGATGCGTCCTTGGCCATCTGGACCTGTTGCTGAACGTAGAACTGGATGTCGTCGTCGATCGTGAGGGTGACCGTCGACCCGTTGACCGCGTCGTGCCGGTTGCGGTAGCTGCCGGGGATGACGACGCCGTCGGAGCCGCGGTCGTAGGTGACCGAGCCGTCGGTGCCGGCGAGCACCGAGTCCATCGAATCCTCCAGCCCCAGCAGGCCGTGACCGTCCCAGTCGATACCGCCGACGATGTTGGCGGCCAGCACCCCGCCGGGGTACTGGCGCAGATCCTGGCGCTCGGCGCCGATCTCGGGGAACTTGGTGGTGATGGCGTCGGCGATGGCGGGATCGACGGCGCGGGCGAGGTACACGAACGTCTCGTTGCTGCGCAGTTTCTTGAGCACTGTCGCCGAATCGGGGTTGTTGCCGAGGCGCCCGGAGATATCGGCGGCGATCTCCCGAAGGCGCGCATCGGGTTCCGGCGCCTCCTCGGACTCCTCGCCGGCCTTCTGGAACGCCTCCTCCAACTGCTTGCGGACCTTCACCGGCTGGAATGTCAGCGCCCGGGCCTCGATGGTGAAGGCGAGCTTGTCGCCGTTGCGGTCGACGATCGACCCCCGCAGCGCCGGGTCGATGTCGGTGACCTTCAGCTGGCCCGCGGCCTCGGCGCGCAGGCCTTCGGCGCGCGGGACCTGCAGGGTGAACAGCTGAGCGGCGGCGACGACCAGGAGAAGGAAGATGACCGCGTTGCCTGCGCGATGCCGGAACACGAAAGAGGCGCTGCGCAAACCGTTCTGGGGGGCCGCCTGGCGGGTGCGCCGGGCGCGCGCGGAGCGTTCCTGGTTCGGCACCTTCGTGGCTTTTACGGCCTTCGAGGTCGTCGCGGCCTTCGAGCGCCGGCCCGCGTCGCGGCTCATGCGGGCGCCCCGGGAACCGGAGCGGCCACGACGGGCGGTGCCGGTGCGGGTGCGACGGGCCCGGGGGCAACGGGTCCGGGGGCTGTCAGCTGACCCGAGACCGCATGCGGCACTTCGGCTCCCGGCGCCGCGGGGACCGGGACGGCGCCGGGCAGCGGCAGGGCGCCGGGGACCGGCTGAGCGCCGGGCAGCGGGAGGGCGCCGGGCAGAGCGAGCGGCGCCGTTGCCGACGGCATCCGCACCGGGACCTCGCGAGGTTCCTGGACACGCGGCGCCGGAGGTGCCGGCGGGACCGGCGGCGGCAGCGGGGCGTTCAGCGGAGGCGGCGGAACACCTTCCGCGGGTTTGGGCGTGCCGATGACGACCCAGTTCCCGGCCGGATCCTGCACGAGATGCGCGGTGTCGCGCGACGGGATCATGCCCAGGTTGCGCGCGGCCTCGGCGAGCGCGGGTGCGGCCTGGGCCTCCAGGACGTCGCGTTCGAGCGCTTCCTTCTGCTGCATCAGCGCCTCGTTGGTCTGGCGCGCGCTGCCGAGCTGATAGGACCGCTCGGCCGCGTCGGTGGACAGCCACAGGGTCACCCCGAGTCCGACACCGAGCGCCGAGATGATGAGGACGACGAACGGTACCCGGGCGACGAGGCGCTTCGGGTTGAGTTCGATCGAGGCGAGCCGGACCAGCAGCCGTTCACGCAGTGGCGGCCGGACGACCTTGGGCGCCTTGGCTTTGCGCGCCTTCGCCCGGGCCTTGGCCTGGCTGGCGCTCTTGGGGCGGGCGGGGACGTCGACCGGCCGGGCGCTGGGCGTGCCGCGCGGCGCCGAGCGCTGGGGGCGCGCGTCGCGGGTGGCCTTGCGACCACCGCGGGGCGGCGCCTCGACGGCCGCGCGCTTGGCTTCGCGGGCGCCCCTGCGCGCGGCGCGGGCCTGCGGGGTCGTCGCGGTGTCGCGCGAGCGGGCGGCCCTGCGACCGGAATCCCTGCTGCCGTTGCGTGCCGGCTTCTTCGCCTTCATCGCTGCTCTCCCCCAACTTTTTCCAACGCGCGCAACCGGACGGGGGCGCTTCTCGGATTACGGTCGATCTCCTCGGCGTCGGCGCGCTCGGCGCCCCTGGTCAGCGCGACGAATTCCGGTCCGTACCCGGGGAGCTCGACCGGGAGACCGGGGGGCGTCCGCGACGCCGTGGCAGCGGTGAAGGCCGTCTTGACGATCCGGTCCTCCAGGGACTGGTAGGCCATGACCGCGATACGTCCATGCGGTCGCAGCGAGTTCAGCGCGGCGGGGATGGCCAGCCGCAGCGACTCCAGCTCCGCGTTGACCTCGATGCGCAGCGCCTGGAAGGTCCGCTTGGCCGGGTGCCCACCCGTGCGCCGGGCCGGCGCCGGGATCGCCTGGTACAGCAGCTCGACGAGTTCCCCGGTGGTGGTGAACGGCGTCTCTGCCCGACGCCGCGCGACGAACGACGCGATCCGGCCGGCGAACTTCTCCTCGCCGTACTCGCGCAGCACACGTGCCAGCGCCTTCTCGTCGTAGGTGTTCAGAATCTGCGCGGCGGTCAGATCGGACCCGGAGTCCATCCGCATGTCCAGCGGCGCATCGGCGCTGTACGAGAAGCCCCGCTCGACGCGGTCGAGTTGCATGGACGACACACCGAGGTCGAACAGGATCGCGTCGACCGAGCCGCCGCCGAGCACGTCGTCCACCGCAGAGGCGATGCCGTCGTAGCGGGTGCGGACCAGGGTGATGCGATCTGCGAACGGCGCGAGACGGTTTCCGGCGATCTGCAGCGCGTCGGGGTCGCGGTCGAGGCCGATCACGCGCAGGCCCGGGAAGCGGGTGAGGAAGCGTTCGGAGTGGCCGCCGGCACCCAGCGTCGCATCGACGAGCGTCGCGCCCTGTCCGTCGGCTTCCACACGCGTCAGGGCGGGGGCGAGCAGGTCGACGCATCGGTCGAGCAGAACCGGGACGTGGGGCTCGTCATCCACCATCGATGCACCCTGAGGGATTGGGGCGGCCCCTGCAGTGAGGTCCCTGCCCGAGTACGCGAACCTGACGTCGGGGAAGTACGTCAGGGCCGGTTCGGGCAGAGGCCGCACTGCACGGGCCTGCGGGCCGGTGGCCAGATCAGAGAATGTCGCCGAGTGCTTCATCGCTGGCCGCGGAGAAGTTCTCTTCGTGAAGCTCCTGGTATTCCTGCCACGCCTGGGCGTCCCAGATCTCCAGGAAGTCGATCGAACCCGTCACCACACATTCCTTGGTGAGGTTCGCGTAGCGGCGGTGTTCCGGTGAGAGGGTGATGCGGCCTTGTGCATCCGGGTACTGCTCGTCGGTACTGGCGGCCAGGTTGCGCAGGTACGCACGCGCCTGGGGATTGCCGCGCTTGGCCTTCGCGGAGACCTCGGCGATCATCTCCTCGAACTCGGCCCGCGGATGGACAGCCAGGCTGTGATCTTGGCTCTTCGTGACCATCAACCCTCCTGCCAGCGCGTCGCGGAATTTCGCGGGCAACGTCAGCCGCCCTTTGTCGTCGAGCTTGGGCGTGTAGGTGCCGAAGAACATCTCGTCACCTCGCAGACCTTGCTCAAGCCTTGCTTGCACGGAACCCCGGTCGCTCCGTTGTCCGCCACTTTACCCCACAATCCCCCACTTCGCGCCATATCGTGTCGCGCGTTTCGCACCGGCGCCCCACCAACAGGGCGAACCGCGCGCACAGGAGTGGCCGTCGGTGTCCCGGATTGACACAGCTGGCCGAGAAAGCCCAGTTCACGCTACAGAACGGAGTGAAGTGGGGCCGAGTGGGGCAAAGAAAAAGGGCAGCCCATCGGGCTGCCCTTTGGTGGGGGTGTCGACCTATTCGTCGAACCGCCGGCGGAACCGGTCTTCCATCCGGCTGGTGAACGATCCGCCGGATCCCTTCGCCCGCCTCTGGCGCTGGGCCGACAGGTCGTTGGGAACCCGGTCGCCCTTGGCGACGCGGGGTCCGGTGATCGCGAAGACGACGCCGCCGAACATCACGATGAATCCGATCACCGAGAGAATCGGGAAGCTTCCGATCATGGTCGCCTTGAACGCCACCCCGGCCACGAGCATCGCGAGCCCGAGCACGAACAGCGCCGCGCCCTGCAGGCGGCGCCGCGTGGAGGGCGCGCGGAGGTTGCCGCCACGAACGCTCGACGCGAACTTGGGGTCCTCCGCGTAGAGCGCGCTCTCGATCTGGTCGAGCATGCGCTGCTCATGATCGGAGAGTGGCATTCGTCCCTCCCTCTTGCCGTGGGGGCGTCGCAGTCATTCAAAGTCGGGGGTGCCCGCATGTACGGACACTTAACGATGATGATACGAGCTGAATCTGAGCCGTACCACCTTGTTCGCGGCTCGATTCTATGACGTGCACCGCTGTTGGGAGGCAACACCTCGGCTTCCCGATAATGGAGGTCGTCCGCACGAACACTTTCGGGAGGGGCAGACACTTGGCGACACGTCTGATCGATCTGTCGCCGAGCGATATGCAGCAGCGTCTCGGCGACGCGCTGACCGTCTACGTCGACGCCATGCGCTATCCGCGCGGCACCGAGGACCAGCGGGCATCGATGTGGCTCGAACACATCCGCCGGCGCGGGTGGAAGGCCGTCGCCGCGATCGAGGTGCCCGACGATGAGGCGGCCGGCACCCCCGTCGAGTCGGCGCCGCTGCTCGGTATCGCCTACGGCTACTGCGGCGCCCCCGACCAGTGGTGGCAGCAGCAGGTGGTGTCGGGTCTGCGGCGCAGCGGGGCCGACCGGGCGCGCATCGCCGAACTGATGGCCAGCTACTTCGAGCTCACCGAGCTGCACATCCACCCGCGGGCCCAGGGCCGCGGCCTCGGCGAAGCGCTCATCCGCCGCCTCCTCGACGACCGCACCGAGGCCCAGGTGCTGCTGTCGACCCCCGAGATCAACGGGGAGGCGAACCGGGCCTGGCGCCTGTACCGCCGCCTCGGTTTCACCGACGTCATCCGCGACTACCACTTTGCGGGCGACCCGCGCGCCTTTGCGATTCTCGGCCGTTCCCTGCCTCTCTGAAGGCAGCAGCGGCGGTGAACACGTACCCGGCAGTGAACTCGAAGACGGGAACGGTCTGGCACGATGACCGGGTGCCGAACCGTCACCGCACCCGCCGGCGCCTGCTCGCGATGGTGTTGCTGCTGCTGGTGGTCGCGCCGTCGCTGATCGGTTGCGTACGGGTCAGAGCGTCGATCACCGTGTCCCCGGACGATCGCGTGTCGGGCCAGATCGTCGCGGCGGCCAAACCCCGCGACGACAACGACAAGGGTCCGCAGCTGCTCAACAATCTGCCGTTCGCGCAGAAGGTCGCGATCTCGGACTACGACCGCGACGACTACGTCGGGTCGCAGGCCGTCTTCTCCGACCTGACCTTCGCCGAGCTGCCCCAGCTGGCGAGCATGAACCGGGATGCCGCCGGCGTCGACATCTCGCTGCGGCGCGCGGGTGACCTCGTCATCCTGGAGGGCCGCGCCGATCTGACCTCGCTCAGCGACTCCGAGGCCGACGTGTCACTGTCCGTGGCGTTCCCCGGCGAGGTGACGTCGACCAACGGAGACGAGATCTCGTCGTCGGTGGTCGAGTGGAAGCTGCGGCCCGGCGTGGTGAGCACGATGAACGCCCAGGCGCGCTACACCGACCCCAGCGCGCGGTCGTTCACCGGTGCCGCGATCTGGCTCGGCGTCGCGTCGCTCGTCGTCGCCGGCATCGTCGGCTGGCTCGCCTACACGAGCCGGGACCGCTCCCCCCGCCCGGGCGAACCACAGGAACAGGCGCACTAGCGCTTATTGCTCTGTCCCGGGCAGCAGGCTCTACGCTGAGCAGTCGGGGGCTGTGACCAGAGAAAGGGGCGCCCGCTGAGCGTGGATGCATCGGCACCGTCAGCCGTCGAGCTGGCAGCGGCCGTCACCGAACAGCTGCGTGACTACCTCGGCGAGCGCCGTCGGGATGCCGCCTACATCGGCACCGACTACGCCGTCCTGACCGAGGCCGTCGAGGAGTTCGTCCTGCGCGGGGGCAAGCGGTTGCGGCCCGCGTTCGCCTACTGGGGCTGGCGGGCCGTCGCGGGAACCGAACCCGGGCCCGAGGTCCTGCGGCTGTTCTCGGCCCTCGAGCTGCTGCACGCCTGTGCGCTGGTCCACGACGACGTCATCGACGCCTCGGCCACACGGCGCGGCCTGCCGACGGTGCACCGCATCTTCACGGAACGTCACCGCGCCAACAACTGGCACGGCTCCTCCGAGCAGTTCGGTCTGTCCGCGGCGATCCTGCTCGGCGACCTCGCGCTGGTGTGGGCCGACGACGTCGTCGCGACCGCCGAGATCGACGCCGACGCGAAGCGGCGCGTCCAGCAGGTCTGGGCCGCGATCCGCACCGAGGTCCTCGGCGGCCAGTACCTCGACATCGTCAACGAGTCCAGCGGCAGCGAGACTGTCGCGTCCGCGCTCACGGTGAACACCTACAAGACCGCGTCCTACACCGTGTCCCGGCCCCTGCAGCTCGGCGCCGCCGCGGCCGCCGACTGCCCGGAGATCCTGGAGTCGTTCCACGAGGTCGGCACCAGCCTGGGCATCGCGTTCCAGCTGCGCGACGACGTCCTCGGGGTCTTCGGCGACCCGGCGGTCACCGGGAAGCCGTCCGGGGACGACCTGCGGTCGGGCAAGCGCACCGTGCTGCTGGCCGAGGCGCTGGAGCTCGCCGAGCGCAACGACCCGTCTGCGGCCACGCTGCTGCGCACCTCGATCGGCACCGACCTCAGCGACGCCGAGGTCAAAGACGTCTGCCGGGCGATCGAGGCCATCGGCGCGCTGGCCGCCGTGGAGGCCCGGATCGACACGCTGACCCGCCGCGCTCTCGAGATCCTGAACGCGGCGCCGATCGACGCGCAGGCCAAGGCCGGGCTCACCGAGCTCGCCAGATTGGCCGCGAACCGGTCCGCCTGAGCATGACCTCGAGCATGACGACGCCCGCCGCGGGCCACCACCTGCGCCGCCTCCGAGACTTCGCCCGGTCCCCCGAGGCGCGGCCGGCCCTCGTCGGTGCGCTGGGGGCGACGCTGCTGACGGCCGGTGGCCTCGGCGCGGGCAGCACCCGGCTGCACGACCCGCTGCTGGAGTCGATGCACCTGTCCTGGTTGCGCTTCGGGCACGGGCTGGTGGTGTCGTCGCTGCTGCTGTGGACGGGCGTGGCGCTGATGCTGATGGCATGGCTGTGGCTGGGCCGCCGGGTCGTCGACCGGACCGCGACCGAATACACGATGCTGGCCACCACCGCGTTCTGGCTGACCCCGCTGCTGCTCAGCGTTCCGCTGTTCAGCCGCGACACGTACTCCTACCTGGCCCAGGGAGCGCTGCTGCGCGACGGGTTCGACCCGTACCTCGTCGGCCCGATCGACAACCCGAACTCGTTGCTGGACAACGTGAGCCCGATCTGGACGACGACGACCGCGCCGTACGGGCCGGCGTTCATCCTGGTCGCCAAATTCGTGACGCTGATCGTCGGCAACGACGTCGTCGCGGGCACGATGCTGCTGCGCCTGTGCATGCTGCCCGGCCTCGCGCTGCTGATCTGGGCGGCGCCGCGGGTGGCCCGCCACATCGGGGCCAGCGGCGCGGCCGCGCTGTGGATCGCGGTGCTCAACCCGCTGGTGATCATCCACCTGATGGGTGGGGTGCACAACGAGATGCTGATGGTCGGCCTGATGATGGCCGGGATCGCCCTGTGCTTCGGCGGGCGCAACATCGCCGGCGTCACGCTGATCGCGGTGGCCGTGGCGGTGAAAGCGACGGCGGGGCTGGCACTTCCGTTCATGGTGTGGGTGTGGGCGCGCCGCCTCCGCGACCGCCGCAAGCTGACTCCGCTGAAGGCGTTCGCCGCGGCCACCGCCGGCTCACTGCTGGTGTTCGTCGTGGTCTTCGCGGTGCTGTCGCTGGCCGCGGGGGTCGGGCTGGGGTGGCTCACGGCACTGGCGGGGTCGGTGAAGATCATCAACTGGCTGACGGTGCCGACCGCGATCGCGAACCTGGCCAACGTGCTCGTCGGGCTGATCGTGCCGGTGAACTTCTACGCGGTGCTGGAGACCACCCGCATCATCGGGATCGCGATCATCGCGATCTCGGCGCCGCTGCTGTGGTGGCGCTACCGGCACACCGACCGGGACGCCCTGATGGGCATCGCGTGGGTGATGGTCGTGGTGGTGCTGTTCGTCCCCGCCGCGCTGCCCTGGTACTACACCTGGCCGCTGGCGGTGGTGGCCGCCCTGGCGCAGTCACCGCGCTCGATCGCCCTCGTCGCCGGCTTCTCCACCTGGATCACCGTCATCTGGCGGCCCGACGGGGCACACGGGATGTACTCGTGGATCCACGTGGCGCTGTCAGGCCTGTGCGCCGCCGGGGCGTGGTACTGGATCACCAAGTACGCCGGCCCGGGGGACGCCGGCTCCAAAGACGCCGCTGCGGACGCGCTCAGTACGCCATCGCCTGCGCGCGGCGAACCACCTCACGAGCCTGATGCGAGTGCAGCGCGTCGACCGGGCGCGCATTAGCCTGCCCCTCGTTGGACCCGTCCCGGCGGATGGTCAGCGACGAGTCGGGGGTGAACAACCACCGCATGATCTCGGTTTCGGTGTAACCGCCGTCGTGCAGCACCACCAGCAGGCCGGACAGGTTCTTGACCAGGTGGCCGGTCTCGTCGAAGAACGCCTTCGGCACCACGACGGTGCCGTTGCGGCGCACGGCGGCCAGGTGACCTTCGCGCAGATGCTGGTGCACCTTGGTCACCGGGATGCGAAGGAGCTTCGCCACTTCGGGGAGGTCGTAGACGGCCTCGTCGGCGGGCAGAACGTCATCGGCAGTCGGAATGCTGCTCATCGCACACAGTCTAGGTCCAGATGTCTCGATTCGACGCCACGTTGCGCGTCGCGTGCCCGGCTGCCCACGGCACGGCTCGTACCATGATCTCGATGGAGACCTACCAGCAGTCGAGCCCGCTGACCGGGGCCGTGCTGGACGGTCGCTACCGGGTCGACGCGCTGATCGCCACCGGCGGCATGTCGGGTGTCTACCGCGGTCTCGACCTGCGGCTCGACCGGCCGGTCGCGCTGAAGATCATGGATTCCCGCTACGCCGGCGACGAGCAGTTCATGATCCGCTTCCAGCGGGAGGCCCGCGCGGTGGCCCGGCTGAAAGACCCCGGCCTCGTCGCGGTGTACGACCAGGGACTCGACGGCAGGCACCCGTTCCTGGTGATGGAGCTCGTCGACGGCGGCACGCTGCGCGAGCTGCTGCGCGAACGCGGTCCGATGCCCCCGCACGCCGTGGCCGCGGTGCTGCGACCCGTGCTCGGCGGACTGGCCGCCGCCCACGCCGCCGGGCTGGTGCATCGCGACATCAAACCCGAGAACGTCCTGATCAGCGACGACGGGGACGTCAAGATCGCCGACTTCGGTCTCGTCCGGGCCGTCGCCGAAGCCAAGATCACCTCGACGAGCGTGATCCTGGGGACCGCGGCCTACCTGTCCCCCGAACAGGTCGCGACCGGAGAGACCGATCCCCGCGGCGACGTCTACTCCGTCGGCATCCTCGTCTACGAGCTCCTGACCGGCGTGACCCCGTTCACCGGCGACACCGCGCTCGCGGTCGCCTACCAGCGGATGGATCGCGACGTCCCCCCGCCGAGCACCGTGATCCGCGGTGTGCCAAGGCAATTCGACGACCTGGTGCACTGTGCGACCTCTCGCGATCCGGACCAGCGCTTCGCCGACGCCGCGGAGATGGGTGAGCAGCTCGACACCATCGCCCAGGAACTCGACCTGCCGTACTTCCGCGTCCCGGCCCCGAAGAACTCGGCGGCCCACAGCACGGCGAGCACGGCCTCCGGCTCCCACGGCATGCACGACACCACGGCTGCGGTGAGCCGGCACACCAAGGTCTTCACCCGCGACGAACTTCCCGACGCCGAGCACGGCCCCGACCACGGCTCCGGCGACCCCGAAGAATTCGACGACGCCGAATACGGATCCGGCACAGGGCGTTTCGCAGGAATCGACCTGGAGCAGTTCTACTGGGCCCGGCAGCGCGCCCGCCGGGTGCTGCTGTTCTGGGTGATCGCCGTGATCACCGCGGCCGGACTGGCGGCCGCCGGGGCGTGGACGCTCGGGGCGAACCTGCCCAACCTGCTCTAGTTGCGCAGCATCTCCGCGACCAGGAACGCCAGCTCCAGCGACTGCTGGGTGTTGAGCCGCGGATCGCACGCGGTCTCGTAGCGGCCGGCCAGGTCGGTGTCCGAAATATCCTGCGCCCCACCGAGACACTCGGTGACGTTCTCGCCGGTGATCTCGACGTGGATGCCGCCCGGATGGGTGCCCAGGGCGTGGTGCACCTCGAAGAACCCCTGCACCTCGTCGACGACGCGATCGAAATGCCGCGTCTTGTAACCGGTCGAGGATTCGTGGGTGTTGCCGTGCATCGGGTCGCACTGCCAGATCACCCGGTGGCCCGAAGCGTGCACCTTCTCGATGATCGGCGGCAGCACGTCGCGCACCTTGTGGTTGCCCATCCGGCTGACGAGGGTGAGACGGCCGGGTTCGTTGTCGGGGTCGAGACGCTCGACGTACTCGACGGCCAGTTCGGGTGACGTGCTCGGGCCGATCTTGATGCCGATGGGGTTCGCGATGACCTCGGCGAACGCGACGTGGGCGCCGTCGAGCTGGCGGGTGCGCTCCCCGATCCACACGTAGTGGGCCGAGAGGTCGTAGAGCTTCGGGCTGGACCCGTCGACCTCGGCCCCGTCGTAGTCCATCCGCAGCATGGCGCGCTCGTAGTCCAGCACCAGCGCCTCGTGGCTGGCGTAGATCTCGGCGGTGTCGAGGTTGCGGTCGTCGACCCGGCAGGCGCTCATGAAACGCAGCCCGCGGTCGATCTCCCCGGCCAGCGCCTCGTAGCGCGCCCCGGCGGGTGAGGTCCGCACGAACTCGCGGTTCCAGTCGTGCACCTGGTGCAGCGACGCCATCCCGGAGGAGGTCAGCGCCCGCACCAGGTTCATCGCGGCGCTGGCGTTGGCGTAGGCGCGCACCAGACGCGACGGGTCATGCTGTCGCACAGCGGCATCCGGGGCGAACCCGTTGACCATGTCCCCGCGGTAGGACTTCAGCCCCAGGGCGTCGACGTCGGCGGAGCGGGGCTTGGCGTACTGGCCGGCGATGCGGGCCACCTTGACGACCGGGGTGCTCGCGCCGTAGGTCAGCACGACCGCCATCTGCAGCAGCGTGCGGATGTTGGCGCGGATGTGCTGTTCGGTGTTGTCGACGAACGTCTCGGCGCAGTCACCGCCCTGCAGCAGGAACGCCTTGCCGAGCGCGACCTCGGCCAGCTGACCCTTCAGCCGCTCGATCTCCGACGGCACGGTCACGGGGGGCACGCTCTCCAGCACCTTGCGCATGGCTGCGGCCTGGCCGGCGTCCCACGACGGCTGCTGCAGCGCCGGGCGCGCGAGCGCGGCATCGAGGCGCTGGCGCAGGTCCTCGGGCAGCGGCGGTAGCGCCGGCAGCTGATCGATGGGTACGTCGACGGTCCAGTTCACGCTTTCATGGTATTACTGGCCCGTCATCAGCCGAAAACGCACCAAGTTGTGCTTGGCGTCGACCAGCGCGTCGTGGGCGTCGCGGGGCCGCGGGGGCATGCGCGGCGATCCCCGGTCCTCCCAGAACTGCCGCAGCTCACGGGTGAACCGCGGGATCGCGGGCGGCAGGTCGGTCATCGGCCCCCACAGCTGGCACAGCACCACGTGGTCGTAGGCGCCGACCCAGGCCCACAGCTCGATGGGCTCGTCGCCGTCGATGCCGAAGAAATCCTCCAGCTCGGTGCGGATCTGCCTGCGCGAGCGCCACAGCGGCGAGGCCGGTGACGGCAGTTTCGGCAGGACGTTCTTGCGTACCCAGCGACCGGCTCGCTCCGGGTCGAATTCGGTGGAGATCGCATAGTATTCGCGACCGTCCTCGGCGGCGACGCCGATGGAGATCAGCTCGATCGTGCGACCGTTGTCGATGAACTCCGTGTCGTAGAAGTACCGCAACTCATGAGGCTTTCTGTGTGGCCGGCTCGCGATCGGAGGGCGCCGGGGCCGCGTGGATCTCCCGGTCGAGCTGCTGGTCGACGAGCGCGTCGTCGGGGAACTTGGGCATGCCGGCGATGGCGTCCTGCAGCCACAGCTTGGCCTGCACGACGGGTCTGCGCAGCCAGCGCTCCCGCTCCAGCGCGCGGTGCATCTTGCGGGGCCGCGAGGTGTAGCGCCAGCGCGCCCACGGCGCGTGCGGCCGCGACAGCCGGACGGCGCCGACGACCAGCAGCGGCGTGATGAACATCCCGATCAGGCCGGTCCACACCTTGCCCTTGAGCAGCACGATCACCGCCAGGCCCAGCGTGAGCAGCGCGGCCACCACGACCGTGGTGCGCGCGACCACGGAATGATCGCTCTGCCAGATGCCGACGTCGAAAAACGACAGCGGGTTGAAACCGAGGACGAGCAGGCCTGCCACCGCCACGGCGACGAACACCGCGTCGACCGACGTGCGGCCGTCCTCGGCCCAGTAGACGTCCGAGAGGTGCAGGATCAGCGCGAACTCGTCGAGGACCAGCGCTGCGCCGACGCCGAACACGATGGAGGCCGCTGTGAACTCGGGTACTCCTCCGTCGACCGCCAGCGTCACCATCGTCACCCCGGAGACCATGACCAGAACGACACCGATCACCACGTGGTGGATGTGCAGACCGCCGCCGCCGGAGATGTTGCGCGGCTGCCACCATTTGCGTGGCGCATCGCTGCCTGCGTGGCTGCGGATGTACCGGACGATCGTGCGGGTGATGAAGAACGTCAGGATGAACGCGACCAGGCAGCACACCAGCGGCAGCCGCGACAGCGGAATGTGCGTGGAGAAGCCGAGGTGGAGGTCCAGGTCCGTGCGCACGCAGAAAACTTACGCCGACCTGCGTGTGTCGCGGCCGGGATACCCGACGACTCGCCGGTCGGCACCGATAGTCTGTCCCGGACATGAGTAATCGGCGGTCGCCCGGCGGGGCTGGTTGGAAGCCAACGCTGGCGTGGCGGCTGTTCCAGGCGTTGACGCTCGCGGGGCTGGCCGCGGCGGCGTGGCGGTTGCTGGGCCACGTCCCCTACCGCATCGACATCGACGTGTACCGGATGGGTGGGCGGGCCTGGCTGGACGGCACGTCGCTCTACGCCGACGGACGGATGTTCCAGACGCAGGGCGGCCTCGAGCTGCCGTTCACCTATCCGCCGCTGGCCGCGGTCGCGTTCTCCCCGTTCGCCCTGCTGTCGCTGGAGGCCGCCAGCGTGGCGATCACCGCGACGACACTGGTGCTGCTGCTGGTGTCGACGCTGATCGTGCTGACCCGGCTCGACGTCTGGCCCACCACCCGCATCACGGGTGAGCCGGCCTGGGCACGCCGGTGCTGGCTGGCGGCCGCGGTGGTGGCGCCCGCCGTGATCTTCCTGGAACCCATCCGCGCGAACTTCGACTTCGGCCAGATCAACGTCGTGTTGATGACGCTCGTCATCGCCGACTGCGTGCCGCGGCGCACGCCGTGGCCCCGAGGGGTCCTGCTGGGCGTGGCGATCGCGGTCAAGCTGACGCCCGCGGTGTTCCTGCTCTACTTCCTGCTGCGCCGCGACACGCGCGCGCTGGTGGTCACCGCGGCATCCGCCGTGGTCGCGACGCTGGCGGGGTTCGCATTCGCCTGGCGCGACTCGTGGCAGTACTGGACGGAGACGGTCCGCAACACCGACCGCATCGGCACGGCGACGCTCAACACCAACCAGAACATCGCGGGTGCGCTGGCCCGGCTGGGCCTCGGCGAGACGGAGCGGTTCGTGCTGTGGGTGCTGCTCTGCTTCGCGGTCCTGGCGCTCACCGTCTGGGCGGCCCGGCGTGCCCTGAAAGGCGACCAGCCCGTCCCGGCCCTGATCGGCGTCGCGATGTTCGGCCTGGCGGTCTCACCCGTGTCGTGGTCGCATCACTGGGTGTGGATGTTGCCGACCGTGCTGGTGACCGCCGTGCTGGCGGTGCGTCTGCGCCACGTCGCCCTCGGCGCGGTGTCGGCGATCGGGTTGGCGCTCATGGTGTGGTCGCCGATCACGCTGCTGCCCGAGCATCGCGAGACCACCGCCTCGCTGTGGCGCCAGCTGGCCGGCGGTTCCTACCTCTGGTGGGCGCTGGCGGTCATCGTCGTCATCGGCGCGACGACGTGGCGCGCCGGCGGTCAGGGCCCGACCGAGGCCGACGCCGCGGAGCCCGCCGCGAAGGTCCTGAAGGCCTAGCGTCAGCCGGCGGCGGCGTCGGGAAGACGGGTCGGCGGCTTGCCCGCCGCCTCAGCTTTTCCCTCTTTGATGTCGGCCGCGTAGAGGTCGACGTACTCCTGGCCCGACAGGCGCATCAACTCGTACATGACCTCGTCGATGACGGCCCGCTCGATGAACCGATTGCCCGCCAGCCCTTCGAAACGGCGGAAGTCCATCGGCGCCCCGAACTTGACCTGGACCCGTCCGAACCGCCACATCTTGCTTCCGGGCGGGTTCACGACGTCGGTCCCGATCATCGCGACCGGGATGACGGGAACCTGGGTCTCCAGCGCCAGCCGGGCCAACCCGGTCTTGCCCTTGTACAGCTTGCCGTCAGGCGAGCGGGTGCCCTCGGGGTACATGCCCAGCAGCTTGCCCTCGGCGAGGATGCGCTGCGCGGTGGTCAGCGCCGCCTGCGCGCTGTCGGCGTCGGTGCGGTCGATGGGCACCTGACCGGCGACCGTGTAAAACCAGCGGGTGAACCAGCCCTTGATCCCGGTGCCCGTGAAGTACTCGGCCTTGGCCAGGAATGTGATGCGCCTGCTCACGACCAGCGGAAGGTAGAAGCTGTCGGCCACCGCGAGGTGGTTGCTCGCCAGGATCACCGCTCCGGACTGCGGAACGTGCTCAAGCCCTTCGACTTTGGGCCGACCCAGCATGGTCAGCAGCGGCCCCATGAAGATGAACTTGAACAGCCAATACCACATGGGCCCTCCGGATCAGGCGACCGCGGCGCGGTCAAGATGCTCTGCGACAACTTTACCCACGGGCTGTGCCCGCAACCACACAGGAGGCCGAGTAGTTCTACTTTGCCTATTCGTCGATGCTGACCGGGATGTGCTGGTACCGGCCCGGCGACGACGGTGGCGGGTCCTCGGGTGGCGGGGTGTCGTCCGGATCGGGGCCGGCCGGTGTGCCGGTGTCAGCGTTGCCGGTGTCGGCGCTGCTGTCTGCGGTGTTGATGTCGTCGACCATCGCCTTGACCAGGGTCAGCAGCGCCACGCTGTGTTCGGCGACGACGTCCAGCAGCGGGTGCTGCTCCCCTGCGATCAGCGCCGCCAGCGCACACACCGGGCACCACACCTGCTGGCAGCGACCGGCGCCGCCCGGCGCCGACTGCGCCCGCGCGGCCGCGAGCCGGACCGCAGGATCGAGTTTCTCCAGGATCGACTGGGCCAGCTGCCGCAGCTCGGGTCCGAGATCGGAGTGCGCCCCGTTCATCGCGGCCACACCTCCGGGTTCGGTCGGAATCGCACCGTCAACTCGGTGCCGCGTAGCTGGGCGCCAAGGACGACGCACCGCCGCAACACCGATGCGAGGCGAACGCGGCGCCGCATGCCGCCGGCGCCGATGATCAGGTCGTCCTCGACCCTACCCAACGACAATGTCGAGGGGTCGACCTGCGGGAGCTCCAGCCGGAGACGGTAGACCGCCTCCAGGCCGCTGCCCGACTCGCGGTCCACGATGGGCCGCAGCGGGCCCGGCGGCGGTGCGCCGTCCCGCCTGCGGGCGCTGTCGAGCAGCTCCCCCAGCGCTTTGGGCCCGATGGGTTCGCCGGCGACGTGGGGCACGAGCACCAGCTGCACATCGCCGATGGCGTGGTCGAGGTCGTCGAGCACGGTCTTCTGCTCGCCGATGCGCTCGGAGTACCAGTCGAAGGCCGGATGCGCGGGCAGGTTCTGATACTCGAACGAATCGTCCTGCACCAGAACCTGGTTCACGATCAACTCGGCGACCTGGACTCCCATCAGCGACAGCGTGCCCAGGGTGCGGACCGCCTCGGCGGCCACCACGCGCTCGGGGGTCATCACCAGATGCGCCCCGACCCTCGCACCGTCGGTGAGCATGCTGCCGAGCTGGTCGGTGCCCGCGGCGATGCTCTCCAGCACCCCGACCACCAGCGCGGTCCGCGGATCGTCGGCGCTCGACAGCCGGCGATGGCGGGGCCAGGCCCGTTCCAGGTACAGCGCGAAGGTGGCGGGCAGCGTCAGCATCCGCATCGCGTCGGCGGTGGACGCGCAGTCGACCACCACGCGGTCCCACCGCCCGGAGTTCGCCAGCTCGCCGACCTCGTGCAGGCCCAGCACCTCCTGCACGCCGGGCAGGGCCGAAAGCTCTTCTGGGGCAATGTCTCCAAGATCGGAGTCGGGGAAGCGCTGCGCCAGGGGACCCGCCACCGTGCGCCATCGCTCGGCGAGCAGCGCCAGGGTGTCGAGTGCCAGCGCGTCGAGTGACCCGCCACCGGTGTCCGCGGTGTCGAGATCGGCGAGCACGCGGGTGGGCTCCCGGCGTCCCGTGGGCACCAGGTCGACCCCGAGCACATCACCGGTGGAGTGCGCCTGGTCGGTCGACACGACGAGGACCCGCTCCCCGGTGCGTGCGGCACGCACTGCGGTCGCGGTCGCCAGCGTCGATTTGCCGACGCCGCCTTTACCGACGAACAGGCTGATGCGCGTCACCTTGGGCGCAGTACCCGCGTCGGCGGCGTCCATGCGTTCAGTCAGCCTCGACTCGTTTCTTCAGGTCCTTGAGCGCGGTGTCGGTGAGGCGCCGCTCCGCCTTGCGCTTGAGCAGACCGATCATCGGGATGATCAGGTCGACAGAGAGCTCGTAGGTCACCTCGGTGCCGGATCCCTTCGGCGTCAGGCGATATGCCCCGTCGAGGGCTTTGAGCAGGGTGCTCGACACCAGCGACCATGTCACCGAGGTGCGCTCGGCGGGCCATTCGTAGGCCAGCACCATGGTGTCCTTGAGCACCGCCGCGTCCAGGACGATCCGGGCCTTCTTCGGGTAGCCCGCCTCGTCGGCTTCGAGGACCTCGGCCTCCTTGTACTCGGCGACCCAATCGGTGTACGAGCCGATGTCGGCGATGACATCCATCACCGTCGCCGGATCGGCGTCGATGTAGATGGTCTGCGCGGTCTTGTCTGCCACTGGAACCTTCCCCACTGTGGTCTGGTCGCTGGCCAGAAATCTACCCTTCCGGCCCGGGTACGGGCGTGACGCTTCAGGCCAGCCGGGACACCCCGACCGGACGGTCCGCCTCCAGCGTGCGCTTGACCTCGAAGGCCATCTCCTTGCCGGCGACGCGTCGGCGGTGGTTCAGCTTGGGCAGGTTCATCTTCGCCAGTTCCCAGGCCGCGACGCCTGACGGCTCGGCGTGCAGGAAGTAGTGCAGGATCACGCCGTCGAGCACCTTCTCCAGCCAGACCTCCATCGTGCCGGTCAGCGCGCCCGTCACCGTCCAGCGCTGCCCCACCTCACCACGGTCCTCGACCACCGTGAGCCGCAGATCCGGCCACCACCGCGACCAGCTCGCCGGATCGGCCACGGCGCGGCCGACGGCGACAGGATCGGCGGCGATGAACGTCTCGTCGGCGATCTGGAAGCTGTTCATGACAGACAAGCTTCACACATGCGGGGCAGCCGGCCGATCGGGGACGACTACGCTGTACACAGCATTGCGGCCTGTAAAGCGAGAGGGCACCTCCGATGACTGCGCGCGAGTTCAGCGTTCCGGCACCGTTCACCGTCGACGAGCACGACAGCATCGTCGAATCCGTCTACCTCCACGAGCGCGACGACCCCGACCTGGTGATCTTCCAGCGTCTCGTCGACGGGTCGTGGGTCGATGTCCCGGCCTGGCAGGCGGCCGAGCAGATCCGCTCGGCGGCAAAGGGTTTGATCGCCCTGGGCGTCGAGCCCGGGGACCGGGTGGCGCTGCTGTCGGCCACCCGTTACGAATGGCCGATTTTGGACCTGGCGATCCTGTCGATCGGCGCGGTGACGGTCCCGATCTACGAGACCAGCTCGGCCGAGCAGGTGCAGTTCGTCCTGCAGGACTCCGGCGCGGTGGCCGCCATCGCCGAGACCGACGCCCACGCCGGACGTATCGAGGCGCAGCGAGAGACCCTGCCGCAGCTGCGCAAGGTGTACGTCATCGACGGCTCGGGGACCCCGGCCCTCGACGAGCTGGCCGAGGCCGGCCGCGACATCGAGGCCGGCGCGGTCGACCAGCGGGTCGCCGGAATCCGGTCCTCTGACGCCGCGACGTTGATCTACACGTCGGGCACCACGGGGCGCCCGAAGGGCTGCCAGCTGACGCACTCCAACCTGCTCTACGAGATCCGCGGCGCCAAGGCCTGTTTCCCCGACCACCTCGCCAAGGGCGAGAAGCTCCTGGTGTTCCTGCCGCTGGCCCACGTGCTGGCGCGCGCACTGACGATCGGGGCGTTCGCCAACGGGGTCACGCTCGGGTTCACCAGTGACATCAAGAACCTGGTCCCGATGTTCGCGGTGTTCCAGCCCACGCTCGTGGTCTCGGTGCCGCGGGTGTTCGAGAAGGTCTACAACACCGCCGAGCAGAACGCCGAGAGCAGCGGCAAGGGAAAGATCTTCGCGGCGGCCGCCGACACGGCCATCGAGTGGAGCAAGGCGCAGGACACCGGCGGCCCCGGCCTCGTGCTGCGGCTCAAGCACGCGCTGTTCGACCGGCTGGTCTACGGCAAGCTCCGCGACGCCCTCGGCGGGCACTGCCACGCCGCGATCTCCGGTGGCGCTCCGCTCGGCGCGCGGCTCGGACACTTCTACCGCGGCGTCGGCCTGTCGATCTACGAGGGCTACGGCCTGACCGAGACCAGCGCGGCCATCACCGTCAACCGGGTGGGTGACCTGCGCGTCGGCTCGGTGGGCAAACTGCTGCCCGGCAACAGCATGCGCCTCGGCGACGACGGCGAGTTGCTGGTCAAGGGCGGTGTGGTCTTCAACGGCTACTGGGGCAACGAGGAGGAGACCAGAGCGGTCTTCACCGACGGCTGGTTCCACACCGGTGACCTCGGCGCGATCGACGACGGCGGCTTCCTGTCGATCGTCGGCCGCAAGAAGGAGATCATCGTGACCGCGGGCGGCAAGAACGTCGCCCCGGCGCTGCTGGAAGACCGGCTGCGCGCGCACCCGCTCATCAGCCAGGCGATGGCCGTCGGTGACCAGCAGCCGTTCATCGCTGCGCTGATCACCATCGATCCGGAGGCGTTCCCCGGCTGGAAAGAGCGCAACAGCAAGGACACCGGGGCCTCGGTCGCCGATCTGACCGACGATCCCGATCTGCGGGCCGAGGTGGAGCTGGCGGTCAAGGAGGCCAACCAGGCCGTGTCGAAGGCCGAACAGATCCGGAAGTTCCGCATCCTGCCCGTCGACTTCACCGAGGACACCGGAGAGCTGACCCCCACGCTGAAGGTGAAGCGCAAGGTGGTGGCGGAGAAGTTCGCCGCCGACATCGAGGCGCTCTACAGCAAGGGTTAGAGCAGCTGGGCGAGGCGGCCGGCCTGCCGGCTCCAGCGCCAGTTGTCGATCACCCACTGTCGGCCCGCGGCACCCATCGCCGCGGCGCGGGCGGGGTCGGCGAGCAGTTCACCGACGGTGGCCGCGATCGCGCCGACGTCCCACCCGTCGACGACATGGCCCGTCTCGCCGTCGACCACCGTCTCGGGGGCACCGCCCGAACGTCCCGCCACCACGGGCACCCCGGTCGACGATGCCTCCAGGTAGACGATGCCCAGTCCTTCGACGTCGAGTCCGGAGCCCCGCGTCCGGCACGGCATCGCGAAGACGTCGGCCATCGCGTGGTGGGCCGGCAATTCGTCGCCGGGGACGCTGTCGGTGAAGACCACATGGTCGGCGACCCCGAAATCGTGGGCCAGCCGGTGCAGCGAAGTGCGGTACGGTCCCCCGCCGACGATCACCAGCGCCGCCCCGGGGACCCGCTGACGGATCGCGGGCAGCGCGCGGATGAGCATGTCCTGGCCCTTCCGCGGCACCAGGCGGGACAGGCAGACCACGACGGGCCGGCCCCCCAAGCGGTAGCGGGCCCGCAGCTCGGCCCGGGCGACCTCGTCGGGCACGAAACGTTCGGTGTCGACGCCCGGCGGCACGTGTTCCAGTGCCGCGTCCGGGCCGAAGGCCGACGCGAACCGGCGCCGGGTGTAGTCGCTGATGTAGGTGACGACATCGGTGTCGTTGCCGATGCGGCGCAACGCCGTTCGCGCCAGCGGCAGCATCGACCAGCCGACCTCGTGGCCGTGCGTGCTGGCGATCACCCTCCGTGCGCCGGCCGACCGGGCCAGCGGCGCCATCAGCGCCAGCGGTGCCGCCGCCCCGAACCAGACGGTGTCGATGTCGCGCTCGGCGATGAGCCGGCGCATCCGCCGCGCCACGGTCGGTTCGGGCACCATCAGCGTGCCGGGATGGCGCACGACGTCGTACCCGGTTGCGGCCGCGACGGAGTCGTAGTCCTCGGCGCCCTTCCATTTCGGCGCATAGACGGTCAGCGCGTAGTCCCCGGAAGCGACCAGATGTCCGACGAGCGCCTCGAGATAGGACTGGATGCCGCCGCGGCGTGGCGGAAAGTCGTTGGTGACGAGCAGGAGTCGCTTCACCGGGCGAGTACCGCCGGCAGGTCGACCCCGAGCGCGGCGCGCACGGCCGTGGCGACATCGCGGTGGCCGTGTCCGCACGCGGCGAGGTAGAGCTCGCGCAGCTCATCGGTGCCGTAGGTCTCGGCGATGTAGGAGGCGAACTGCCAGGCCCGGTCGTAGGCGCCCGACCGCGCGGGTCCGGGTTCGGCCAGCTCGGCGTCGGTCGGCACGGTCGCCGGCACCGGGACCGGGGTGGCCGCCGGCGGTCGGCCGACGAAATCGGCCACGCCCTCGGTCAGCCAGATGGGCGCATCGGCTGCGGTGTCGGCTCTCGCGGCGTAGTGGAACAGTTCGTGGCGCAACACGATTCGCAGATCGTCCGGGCTCATGGCCGCCGCCGCGGGTGAGAAGGTGATGCGCTGCGGGGTGGTGGTGGCGGCGATGTCGGGTCCCCCGCCGGCCAGCGCCCGGAACTGGTCGGCGGACCCGGCGGCGACGATCGTAATGTCGCGGCGCCAGTCGGGTCCCCAGAACGCGGTGACCGCCGCGGTCGCCCCGGGCAACTCGGCGGCGAGGCGATCGAGCAGTGCCGCACCACCGGCCGCGCCGAGATCGATCAGCTGTGCGGTGCGTCCGTCGGGCGTGGACACCGAGCGGGTGGCGGCCGACGTGGTGGCGCTGCTGCCGGACACCGGCGCGGCGATCGCGGGACCCGTGTCGGCGACCTGCGGACCACTGATCACGAACACCGCGCAGAGCAGTTCTGCTCCGAGCACCGCGCCGATCCTGCGCCGGTCTGCGGAGCGGCGCCGCCCGGAAGCGTCAGTAGCGACGGACGTTGTAGATCGGCGCATTGTCCACCGGGGCGACGCGCACCGGTGTGCCGTAGGTCGAGGCGTGCACCATCATGCCGTCACCGATGTAGATGCCGACGTGAGACGCATCGGAGTAGTAGGTGACGAGATCGCCCGGCTGCATCTGGTCCATCGACACCGACTGCCCACCGCGGGCCAGCGCCTGGCTGGAGTGCGGCAGTGAGATCCCGGCCTGCTGGAACGACCACATCACCAGGCCGGAGCAGTCGAAGGCACTCGGGCCGGAGCCGCCCCACGAGTACGGCGAACCGATGCGGCTCAGCGCGGCCTGGATGACGGTGGTGGCCGCGGGCGATCCCGGCGCGGCGATGTCACCGGGCGGGATGGCGCCGGGCACGGGCGGCGCGGCGGGGATCGCAGGTGCCGGCGGCGCGGCGAGGATCGCGGGATCCTGTCCCGGCGGGGGCGGCAGCTGACCGGGCGCGGCAGCGGGGGGCGGCGGCGGTGCCGCCGCGAGGGCCTGGCGCTGGTTGGGGGTCAGCGCCTCGTACTGCGCCTTGACGATGGCGATCTGGGTCTGCAGCTGGCTCTGCTTGGACTGCAGGTCGGCGCGCACTGCGGCGGCCTGCTCGGCAGCCGTCTTGGCCTCCGCCGCAGACGCCGCCGAGGCCTGCTCGGCGATCTCGGCCTGCTTGCCGGCGTCGCGGAAGGCGGTCATCTGGGCCTGCATCTCGCCCGCCATCACGCGCTGCACCGATAGCTGGTCGATCAGGCCCTGCGGTGAGGACGCGGTCAGCATCGCGTCGAAGCCGGAGGTGCGGCCGCCCATGTACTGTGCCGCGGCCAGGTGGTCGACCTTGCCCTGGAAGTCGGACAGCTTCGTCTTCGCCGCGTCCATGGCCGCCAGGTCACCGGCGTGCTTGGTCTCTGCGGCCTGCTGAATCGCCAGCTTGTTGTCCAGATCGAGCTGCGCCGAATGCATCGCCTCGGTGGTCTGCTCGGCCTGCCGCGACAGGTCGTTCAGCTTTGCCAGTGCGTCTTCGGCCGGGTCGGCGAAGGCCTGCCCCGTCAACACCGCGCCGAAGACAGCCAGACCTGCCATCAAGCTGACGAGGGTTTGCCGGTAACGGCGGGTGTTCCTGCGCGCGTGGTCGAGCCTCAAGATTTCGCGTCCTTAAACTGCCGTAACGAGCCGCCTCGAACTCACTTAGGTCTCAGACAGGTTACGAAACGGCATCGGCCTTGTCCAACAGAAGAGGCAAATTTAACAGCCTTCCCTGAGGAACGGGGAACGAAGTTTTGACGCGTGTCGTCAGGCCACGCCGGTATCCCGCTGCCGGTGGATCGGCACCAGACGCAGCCGGGGCGCCAGGCCGGCATCGGCCAGCACCTCCAGGGCCCGCTGCTCGTCGACGTGGAGCGTCTCGGGTACGCCGAGCAGCACGCTGACGACGCAATCCTGGCATCCGGGGCCGCGGACCGCGCAGTCGTCGCAGTCGATCGTCACCGTCCCCATGTCGGATCCGTCCCCCGGTGGCGGCTGATTGTGTGCCATCGCACCTGTCCTCTCGATTGCAGTCGTCCGCACGGTATCGACGGCCACCGACATGTCCGGGTGCGCGGCGTCCGGCGCCGCTTCCGCCGACTTGTCACCGGCGGGCCTTACGTTCAGCGCATGGGTCAGCTCAGCTTCGCGGACGTGGATCCGCAGGCCGACCCGACTCTGCGCGAAACCACGTTCGTGGTGGTCGATCTGGAGACCACGGGCGGTCGCCCCTCGGGCGAGCACCACGACTCGATCACCGAGATCGGTGCGGTGAAGGTGCGCGGGGGCGAGGTGCTCGGGGAGTTCGCCACCCTGGTCGGTCCGGGTCGGTCGATCCCTCCGCAGATCGTCGCGCTGACAGGCATCACCTCGGCGATGGTCTACGACGCACCGCGCATCGAGTCCGTCCTGCCGTCGTTCCTGGAATTCGCCCGCGGGGCCGTGCTCGTGGCGCACAACGCGCGGTTCGACGTGGGGTTCCTGCGCGCGGCAGCCGAACGCAACCACGTGCCGTGGCCGAAACCGCCGGTGCTGTGCACGGTCACGCTCGCGCGTCGGGTGCTCACCCGCGACGAGGCCCCGAGCGTGCGCCTGTCCGCACTGGCCCAGCTGTTCAACGCCACCACGACGCCCACGCACCGCGCCCTCGACGATGCCAAGGCCACCGTCGACGTGCTGCACGGGCTCATCGAACGCGTGGGCAACCAGGGCGTGCACACCTACACCGAACTGCGCGCCTACCTGCCCGATGTGACGCCGGCACAGCGCAGCAAGCGACACCTGGCCCGCGCCATGCCCCGCAGCCCGGGCGTCTACCTGTTCCGCGGGCCGTCCGCCGAGGTGCTCTACGTCGGCACCGCGGTGGACCTGCGGCGGCGCGTCGCCCAGTACTTCAACGGCGCCGACCCCCGCACGCGGATGAAGGAGATGACGTCGCTGGCCACGGCCGTCGACCACGTCGAGTGCGCGCACGACCTGGAGGCCGGGGTGCGGGAGCTGCGACTGCTCGCCGCGCACGCCCCGCCCTACAACCGGCGTTCGAAGTTCCCGCACCGGTGGTGGTGGATCACGTTGACAGACGAGCCTTTTCCGCGCTTCTCCGCGGTGCGCAACCCCCGCACCGACAGCGCGGTGGGGCCCTTCCGGACCCGCGCCGACGCGACCGATGCCGCGGCGCTGATGGCGCGCTTCACCGGCGTGCGCACGTGCACCAACCGGCTGGGCCGCACCACCGTCCACGGCCCGACCTGCCCGGAGCGGGAGGTCTCGCCGTGCCCCGCTGTGCGGGGCGCCGACGCGGCCGGGTACGCCGCAGTCGCGCAGGCAGCGCTGGCCCTGATCGACGGCCGCTGCGGCCGACCCCTGGAAGCGGCCATGGCCCACATCGCCGATCTCGCCGAACGCAACCGGTACGAGACCGCCGCGCGGCTGCGCGACCACACCGCCGCGACGATCGACGTGCTGTGGCGAGGCCAGCGGCTGCGTGCGCTGTCGGCGATCTCCGAACTGGTGGCGGCCAAACCCGACGGCGACCGCGGCTGGCACCTGGCGGTGGTCCGGCACGGCCAGCTCGCCGCGGCCGGGGTGGCCACCCGCGGGGTTCCGCCCATGCCCGTGGTGGACGCGCTGACGGCCGCGGCGCAGGCCGTCCTGCCGACCTCGGGGCCGCTGGGCGGGGCTCTGGTCGAGGAGACCGCGCTGATCGCCCGCTGGCTTGCCACGCCCGGCGTGCGGATCGTGCGCACCGACACCGGCTACTGCTCGCCGATCGGCGCGGCAGGACGCTGGGCGGGGTGGGCGGCGACCGCCCGGTCGGCGCGGCTCGCCGCCGAACAGCTCAGCGGCTCAGACTCCCTGGCTGAACCGCACCCAACGCGCGAGCAGCTGTTCGGCCGCCCCGGAATCGATCGCGTCCTTCGCCCTCGCGAGCCCGGACTCCCAGGCCGGGACCCACTTGGCGTCGCTGGATAGCCCGGCATGCGACACGAGCGCGCCCGCGGCGTTGAGCACCACCGCGTCCCGGACGGGACCGGGCGCCCCACCGAGCACCGCGCGGGCCGACGCTGCGTTCGCCTCGGCGTCGCCGCCGGTGAGCTCCGAGATGTCGGCCCGGGCGAACCCGAAGGCCGCGGGATCGAACCGCAACCGCTCGACCGTGCCCGCCTGCACCCGCCAGATCGTGCTCGTCGTCGTGGTGGTCAACTCGTCGAGCCCGTCGTCGCCGTGCACGACCAGCACGCTGGCGCCGCGGGTCGCGAAAACCTCGGCCATCACCTCGGACAGGTCGCCCCAGGCGCAGCCGATCAGGCCGGCACGCGGGGTCGCCGGGTTCGTCAGCGGGCCCAGCAGGTTGAAGACCGTCGGCACGCCGATCTCCCGGCGCGCCACACCGGCGTGCCGGTAGGACGGATGGAATTGCGGAGCGAACGCGAAACCGATCCCGACCTCGGCCACGCAGCGGGCGACCTCCGCGGGGCCCAGATCGATCTTCAGGCCGAGTGCCTCCAGGGTGTCCGCGCCGCCCGACAGCGACGACGCGGCCCGGTTGCCGTGCTTGACCACCGGCACCCCGGCCGCGGCGACCACGATCGAGGCCATCGTCGACAGGTTGACCGTGTTGGCTCCGTCACCGCCGGTGCCGACGACGTCCACGGTGGCGGTGCCGATGGTGTCGGTCGGGACCCGGCGGGCGTGCTTGAGCATGATGTCGGCGAGCTCGGCCACCTCGGCCGACGTCGGGCGCTTCATCTTCATGGCCACCCCGAACGCGGCGATCTGAGCCGGCGTCGCGGCGCCGGTCATGATCTGGTCCATGGCCCATCCCGCCTGCCCCGGGAGCAGCCCCTGGGTGGTGGTCAATCTGCCGAGGATCACCGGCCAGGTGGACGTGGTTCCGGCGGCGTTCTGAGGCGACACGGACTGGGGCGGAAGGGTAGTCACGAACAGGATTATGACGAATTGCCCAACCCGGGTGGAGTTCAACAACTACAAAGCGTCATACTTGCTTCTGTGACGAGCGCTGTAGGGACGTCGGGAACCGCAATCACGTCGCGCGTGCATTCGCTGAACCGACCCAACATGGTCAGTGTCGGCACCATCGTGTGGCTTTCCAGTGAACTCATGTTCTTTGCTGGACTGTTCGCGATGTACTTCACGGCACGTGCGCAGGCCCATGGGGACTGGCCGCCGGAGCCCACCGAGTTGAACCTTGCCCTGGCTGTGCCGGTGACGCTGGTCCTGATCGCGTCGTCGTTCACCTGCCAGATGGGTGTGTTCGCCGCCGAGCGCGGTGACGTGTTCGGGCTCCGCCGTTGGTACACGCTGACCTTCGCGATGGGCTTCTTCTTCGTCCTCGGACAGGCGTACGAGTACTACCACCTGGTCCACGAGGGCACGACCATCCCGGGCAGCGCCTACGGCACCGTCTTCTACCTGGCGACCGGCTTCCACGGCCTGCACGTCATCGGCGGTCTGATCGCGTTCATCCTGCTGCTGGTCCGCACCCGGATGAGCAAGTTCACACCTGCGCAGGCCACCGCCGCGATCGTCGTGTCCTACTACTGGCACTTCGTCGACATCGTGTGGATCGCACTGTTCGCCGTTATCTACTTCGTCCGATGACCGGCTCGAGAAGGGGTTCGATGACCAGCAAGTCGCGCCGACGGCTACGCCGCCGGGTCACCGCAGCACTGCTGCTGCTGAGCGGTTTGGTGATGGCCGGTGGCCTGGCGGCCACCCTGACGCCGTCCCCGCAGGTGGCCGTCGCCGATGAGTCGGCTTCCGCCATGCTGCGCACTGGTCAGCAGCTCTACGACACGTCCTGCGTGTCCTGCCACGGCGTCAACCTGCAGGGCGTGGCCGACCGCGGCCCCAGCCTGATCGGCGCCGGCGAAGCCGCCGTCTACTTCCAGGTGTCGACCGGACGCATGCCCGCGATGCGCAACGAGGCCCAGGCCCAGCGCAAGGACCCCGCGTTCGACGAGTCGCAGATCGACGCCCTCGGCGCCTACATCCAGGCCAACGGCGGCGGCCCGGTCGTGCCCCGCGACGAGAACGGCCAGATCGCCTCGCAGTCGCTGATCGGCGATGACGTCGCCCGCGGCGGTGACCTGTTCCGCCTGAACTGCGCGTCGTGCCACAACTTCACCGGCAAGGGCGGCGCGCTGTCGTCGGGCAAGTACGCGCCCGACCTGGGTCCCGCGACCCCCGCGCACATCTACACCGCGATGGCCACCGGCCCGCAGAACATGCCGAAGTTCTCCGACCGGCAGCTCTCGCCGGACGAGAAGCGCGACATCATCGCCTACGTCCGCGAGTCGGCCGAGACGCCCACGCCGGGCGGCCTCGGGCTGGGCGGCTTCGGCCCCACCTCTGAGGGCATGGTCGCGTGGATCGTCGGCATGGTGTCCATCATCGCCGCCGCCCTCTGGATCGGAGCACGGGCATGAGCGACGCACACGACGACATCAGGGGCGGCGCGGGAGGCGACGTCAAGGGCACCGACGTCCCGGGCCACAAGGGTGAGCCGGGTCAGCCCACCGATGCCGAACTGGCGAAGATGACGCAGGAAGAACTCGTCGAACTCGGCGGCAAGCTCGACGGTGTCGAGATCGTCTACAAGGAACCGCGCTGGCCGATCCCCGGCACCAAAGCCGAGAAGCGGGCCGAGCGCACGGTGTCGTACTGGTTCCTGCTGGGCGGCTTCTCGGGCCTGGCCCTGCTGCTGATCTTCCTGTTCTGGCCCTGGGAGTACAAGCCGTTCGGCTCCGAGGGTGAATGGCTGTACGCGCTCACCACCCCGCTCTACGGTCTGACCTTCGGGTTGTCCGTGCTGGCGATCGGCGTCGGCGCGGTGCTCTACCAGAAGAAGTTCATCCCCGAAGAGATCTCGATCCAGGACCGCCACGACGGGCGCTCCCCCGAGCTGCACCGCCGGACGGTCGCGGCGAACCTCGGCGACGCACTGGACGGTTCGACGCTGAAGCGGCGCAAGATGATCGGGCTGTCGCTCGGTATCAGCTTCGGCGCGTTCGGCCTCGGCACGCTGGTGGCCTTCATCGGCGGTCTGATCAAGAACCCGTGGAAGCCTGTCGTCCCGACCGCCGAGGGTATGAAGGCGGTGCTGTGGACCTCGGGATGGACCCCGCGCTTCAAGGGCGAGACGATCTTCCTGGCCCGCGCCACCGGCAGGCCGGGTGAGTCCCCGTTCGTCAAGATGCGCCCCGAGGACCTCGACGCCGGCGGTATGGAAACCGTCTACCCGTGGCGCGAGTCCGACGGCGATGGCACCACCGTCGAGTCCGAGCACCACCTCTTCGACATTGCCATGGGCGTGCGCAACCCCGTGATGCTGATCCGTATCCGGCCGATCGACATGGCGCGCGTGGTCAAGCGCAGGGGCCAGGAGAGCTTCAACTTCGGCGAACTGTTCGCCTACACGAAGGTCTGCTCGCACCTGGGCTGCCCGTCGTCGCTCTACGAGCAGCAGACCTATCGAATCCTGTGCCCGTGCCATCAGTCGCAGTTCGATGCGCTGCACTTCGCCAAGCCGATCTTCGGCCCGGCGGCGCGCGCGCTCGCACAGCTTCCGATCACGATCGACCAGGACGGCTACTTGGTCGCCAACGGCGACTTCATCGAACCTGTCGGACCGGCATTTTGGGAGCGGAAGTCATGAGCCCACGTCTAGCCGCAGGTGAGATCGCCGGTAAACAGGGTGACGCGATCGATTCGCGCTACCACCCGTCCGCCGCGGTCCGCCGTCAGCTCAACAAGGTCTTCCCGACGCACTGGTCGTTCCTGCTCGGTGAGATCGCCATGTACAGCTTCCTGGTGCTGCTGCTGACCGGTGTGTGGCTCACGCTGTTCTTCGACCCGTCCATGGCGCACGTGACGTACGACGGCGTGTACCAGCCGCTGCGCGGTGTGGGCATGTCCCGCGCCTACGAGACCGCGCTGGACATCAGCTTCGAGGTCCGCGGCGGGCTGTTCGTCCGCCAGGTCCACCACTGGGCGGCCCTGCTGTTCGCGGCGTCGATCATGGTCCACCTCGCGCGCATCTTCTTCACCGGCGCGTTCCGCCGTCCGCGTGAGGCGAACTGGGTCATCGGCTCCCTGCTGCTCATCCTCGCGATGTTCGAGGGCTTCTTCGGTTACTCGCTCCCCGACGACCTGCTGTCGGGCACCGGTATCCGCGCCGCGCTGTCGGGCATCACGATGGGCATCCCGGTCGTCGGCACCTGGATGCACTGGGCGCTGTTCGGCGGGGACTTCCCCGGCGAGATCCTGATCCCGCGCCTGTACGCGCTGCACATCCTGCTGATCCCCGGAATCATCCTGGCGCTCATCGGTGTTCACCTCGCGCTGGTGTGGTTCCAGAAGCACACGCAGTTCCCCGGACCGGGCCGCACCGAGACCAACGTCGTCGGCGTCCGCGTCATGCCGGTGTTCGCAGTGAAGTCCGGCGCGTTCTTCGCCGTGACGGTCGGCATCCTCGGCCTGATGGGCGGGTTGCTGCAGATCAACCCGATCTGGGTGCTCGGGCCGTACAAGCCGTCGCAGGTGTCGGCGGGCAGCCAGCCCGACTTCTACATGATGTGGACGGACGGCCTGATCCGGTTGTGGCCGGCGTGGGAGTTCTACCCATTCGGGCACACCATCCCGCAGGGTGTCTGGGTCGCCGTCGGCATGGGCCTGATCTTCGGTCTGCTCGCGATGTATCCCTTCATCGAGAAGAAGCTCACGGGCGACGACGCGCACCACAACCTGTTGCAGCGTCCGCGTGACGCACCGACCCGCACGGCGGTGGGATCCGCGGCGATCGCGTTCTACATCGTGCTGACCTTCGCGTGCATGAACGACATCATCGCGCTGAAGTTCCACATCTCGCTGAACGCGACGACCTGGATCGGCCGCATCGGCATGGTGGTGCTGCCCGCGATCGTCTACTTCGTGGCCTACCGCTGGGCAGTGGCGTTGCAGCGCAGCGACCGCGAGGTGCTGGAGCACGGCATCGAGACGGGCATCATCAAGCGGCTTCCGCACGGTGCCTATGTCGAACTGCACCAGCCGCTGGGACCGGTCGACGACCACGGCCACCCGCTGGCGCTGGAGTACCAGGGTGCAGCTCTGCCCAAGCGCATGAACAAGCTGGGTTCCAGCGGTGCGCCGGGCAGCGGCAGCTTCCTCAAGGCTGATCCGATGTCGGAGAACCTGGCGCTCAACGAGGCGGCCCACGCCGCCGAGCACAGGGCGCTGACCGCTCTGCGCGAGCACCAGGAGCGCCACAGCGGCAACGGCCACGCCAACGGCAACGGCCACGCGAACGGCCATAGCAACGGCCATGGCGATGGGAACGGCAACGGCAACGGTTCGGCCAACGGACACCACTGACCGCACCCGCACACAGCAATCCGCCCCAGCCGACCGGCTGGGGCGGATTGCTGTGTGGACTGGTCCGGCGAGCCGGGAAGGTCAGGCCGCGGTGACCGTGCGCAGTTCGCGCAGGAAGTACCACGGGATCGCGACCATGCCGACCGTGACGACGCCGGCGAGGCCGTAGAACACCCACGCCGCGACCTCGCGGTCGACGGCCAGCAGGTACGTCGCCACCGAGACCAGAAGCGTCGCAGCGCCCATCGCCGCGGCCAGAGACGCCGTGTGGCGCAGCCAGACCCGGTCCACGGCCGGCGAATCGGTCACCGACGGCGCCCCGGGTGACTGCAGGATGCGCGGCAGGCGCCCGCTGTTCGTGTAATCGGCCGGCGGCGGAACTCGCAGCTTCTCGGTGGGTGCATCGACCGCCCGCGCGGGAGCGGGCACCCTGGTGGCCGACTGCTGCGCCATGCGCTTCTCGACCGGCGTCAGCTCCTCGTCCGGGGTGCGCCGCGCCCGCATCAGCAGCGGCACGGCGGCCACGATAACCGCCGCGGAGACGCCGATGATCGTGTACAGGATCCACGGGGTGCCGGAATCGGCGGTGCTCTCCCCCGCGCGATCGGCGAGGTCGACGAGCGCGACGGTCGCTGCGACCCCGGCCCCCAGGGCGGCGAGCCAGACGGCCGTGCAGCCTCCGAGAAGGAGTCGGTCGGTGCGGTCCAGAGATGAGGTGTCGGTGAGGTATGTCATCGGCGGTGTGGTGGCCTAACAGCTGGTTTGGGCGGCGTTTCCGGTGTTGGAGGACAACACCGTTCCGTCGCTGGTGGTGATCGAGCAGTTCAACCGGCTGACCAGAAACAGGCTCGACGCCTGCACGGAGCCGACTTCGGACTGGGAGATCGGGGTGACCGTCAGCGACCACGGGATGTACACGTTGCGCTGGGTACGGCTACGCCCGGACGCATCGATGTAGGTGACGGTGATGATGTCGCCCGGCGCCTTCGTCCCGGTGACCGAGTAGGTCACCTGGCGTGGCCCGGCCCGCGTCGTGGTGGTCGGCGGGGGCGGCGGGGCCTCGGTCGTCTGCGGTGGCGGGGGCGGGGCCTCGGCCGGCGGCGGGGGCGGCGGGGGCGGCGGTGGCGGCGGCTCGGTCACCGTGATGGTCTCCGGTGGCGGCGGGGGCGGCGGCTCCGTCGTCGGCGGTGGCGGCGGAGGTGGGGGTGGCGGTGTGGTCGTGGTGAATTCGTCCTGCACCGGCGGTACCGAGCGCGTGGTGGTCTCCGGCGTGGCCAGGTTGTCGGTGTCGGTGCGGGTCACCAGCACCGAGACCGAGACGACCAGGGCGATGGCCGCCACGATCGCCACCACGCCGACCACCCACGGCCAGCGCGGCGGCGGTGCGAAATCGGTGGCCTCGTCGGGACGGTCGTAGGTGTCGTAGTCGTAGAGGGCGATCTCCGACGGCGCGTACGGAGGGCTGACGAACTGCTCGGACTCGGGCGCCGAGTACGCACGCGAGTAGAAGTCCGTCTGGCCGGTGTCGGGGTTGTCGCCGCTGCCGCCCGCGACGTCGCGCGTCGCATCGTCGGAGGCGCCACCCGGCTCCTCGCCTGGGAGGTCAGCGCTGCCAGAGTCCCGCCCGGGAGGATTCGGCCCGCTCATCTACGTCTGTCCTTTTCGCCTGCTTCTTCGGCGCCGGCGGTGGCCGTGGCGGCTCATGGCGCCTCGGCAACACTACCCAACAGCGGCACCGGATCGGATCCCCGCGCACGGGTTCCAGGCGAAGTCATGCCTGATTGTGACCTTGAAAAGGGTCAGTGCTTCTCGGGGCCCGTGTGGTACTCGAAGACCAGCCCGGAGACGGTCGCCAGGATGAAGCAGACGCCCGCCACGATCAGCCACGGCAGCCACATCGCCATGCCGACCGCGGTGATCGAACCGGACAGCGCGATCATGATCGGCCACCAGCTGTGCGGGCTGTAGAAACCCAGTTCGCCCGCGCCGTCGGCGATCTCGGCGTCCTCGTAGTCCTCGGGCCGGGTGTCCAGACGACGCGCGACGAAGCGGAAGAACGTACCGGTGATGAGTGTCAGGCCCGTGGTCAGCGCCAGCGCGGTCGCACCGGCCCACTCGGTGCCGCCGGTGGCGAACATCGCGGTCAGCACGACGTAGACGACGGTCGACAGCGCGAAGAACGCCGTCAGGAACTCGAACAACCTGGCTTCGATGTGCATGTGCTGTCCTTACCTCGTTGCCTGCGGGGCCTGAGGTGCGAGCTCTCCGCGGCGGCTGTCGAACGGCTTGGTCGTGACGGCCAGCGGCGGCTGGTTGATCGCCTGCAGCGCTTCGGCGTTCGTCTTACCGGCCTCGCGCTGGTCGAGGTAGGCCTTGAAGTCGTTGGGCTCCACGACGCGCAGCTCGAAGTTCATCATCGCGTGGTAGGTGCCGCACATCTCCGTGCACCGGCCGACGAACGCGCCGGTCTGGTAGATCTCGCTGATCTGGAAGATGTTGTCGGAGTTGTTCTCCTTGGGGTTCGGCAGCACGTCCCTCTTGAAGAGGAACTCCGGAACCCAGAACCCGTGGATGACGTCGGCGGAGGCGATCTGGAACTCGATGCGCTTGCCGGACGGGACGACGAGCACCGGGATCTCGGTCGACGAACCGAGCGTCTCGATCTTGTCGAAGTTCAGGTAGGTGCGATCCTCGGGATTCTTGCCGGCGATGGCGCCGACCTGCTCCTCGCCGTGGCTGTCCTCGCCCTCGGGGCGCGAGGTCATCGACTCTTTGCGAGCGTTGTCCACACCGTCGTAGGTCAGTGTGCCGTCGGAGAAGTCGATCTTCTGGTAGCCGAACTTCCAGTTCCACTGGAACGCCGTGACGTCGATGACGACCTCGGGGTTCGGCTCCTTCTTCAGCATCTCCTCCTGCACCACGACGGTGAAGTAGAAGAGGACCGAGATGATGATGAACGGGATCACCGTCAGCGTCAGCTCCAGCGGCATGTTGTAGCCGAACTGGCGCGGCAGTTCCGTCTCGTGCTTCTTCTTGCGATGGAACGCCATCGTCCAGAACAGCAGCACGTAGACGATCCCGCCGACGACGAACGCCGCGATGACGGAGCCGATCCACAGCTCACGGTTGAGGTGTGCCTCGGGGGTGATGCCGTTCGGCCATCCGAGACCGAGCACCTCCGACCAACTGCATCCGCTGAGTAGCACCGTGGTCCCGCCCAGGAGCAGGGACAATGCCACCAACTTCAGGCCGCGAGCGGACACGTTGGCGCCTCCTACAAAGTCGATTGACCGGTGGCCGGTCAACGGCTGCACTGAATACTACGCAGCGTAGACCACGCCGGTGGGCAGGAGCGAAGCGACCGGGGAATGTGGCCGGTGGGCAGGAGCGAAGCGACCGGGGAATGTGGCCGGTGGGCAGGAGCGAAGCGACCGCCGCGATTAGGCATACTGGCGCGGTGTGTGGACTGCTTGCGCTGGTAACCGACGCGTCGTCTGAGGTCTCCCCCGCCGTCGTGGACGCCGTGTCGGGAGCGTCCGCGCAGATGCGTCACCGCGGACCCGACGAGCCGGGCACCTGGAACGACGACCGCGTCGTGCTCGGCTTCAACCGGCTTTCGATCATCGACATCGCCCACAGCCATCAGCCGCTGAGATGGGGACCGAGCGACGCGCCCGAGCGCTACATGCTGGTGTTCAACGGCGAGATCTACAACTACCTGGAGCTGCGGGAGGCGTTGCGCGAGCAGTTCGGCGCCGTCTTCCACACCGACGGTGACGGCGAGGCGATCCTGGCGGCCTATCACCACTGGGGCCCCGAGGCGCTGACGAAGCTGCGCGGCATGTTCGCGTTCGCGCTGTGGGACACCGTCGAGCAGGAACTGTTCTGCGCCAGGGACCCGTTCGGCATCAAGCCGCTCTACATGGCGACCGGCCCGGGCGGCACGGCGGTGGGCAGCGAGAAGAAGTGCCTGCTCGACGTCGCCGGCCGGCTGGGTGTCGACATGACGATCGACGAGCGCGCCGTGCAGCACTACACCGTGCTGCAGTACGTTCCGGAGCCCGAGACCCTGCACCGCGGCATCCGCCGCCTCGAGTCCGGCAGCTACGCCCGTATCCGCGCCGGCGCCGCCCCCGAGGTGACGCGGTATTTCCGGCCGCGCTTCGACGCCGTCCCGTTCACCGCCGGCGACGAGCAGCGCCGCTATGACGAGATCACCGCCGCGCTCGAAGATTCGGTGGCCAAGCACATGCGTGCCGATGTGACGGTGGGCGCGTTCCTGTCCGGCGGCATCGACTCCACGGCGATCGCGGCGCTGGCGATGCGCCACAACCCGCGCTTGATCACGTTCACCACCGGCTTCGAACGCGAAGGTTTCTCCGAGGTCGACGTCGCCGTCGCGTCGGCGGAGGCCATCGGCGCGCGGCACGTGACCAAGGTGGTCAGCCAGCAGGAGTTCGTCGAGGCGCTCCCGGAGATCGTCTGGTATCTCGACGAGCCCGTCGCCGACCCCGCGCTGGTGCCGCTGTACTTCATCGCTCGCGAAGCTCGCAAACACGTGAAGGTGGTGCTGTCCGGCGAAGGCGCCGACGAACTGTTCGGCGGCTACACCATCTATCGGGAACCGCTGTCGCTCAAGCCGTTCGACTATCTGCCGCGGGGGCTACGCAAATCCGTGGGCAGGATGGCGGGCCCGCTGCCCGAGGGCATGCGCGGCAAGAGCCTGCTGCACCGCGGATCGCTGACGCTCGAGGAGCGCTACTACGGCAACGCGCGCAGCTTCTCCGACGCCCACCTGCGGGCGGTGCTGCCGAACTTCCGGCAGGACTGGGTGCACACCGACGTCACGGCACCGGTCTACGCGCAGTCGCAGGGCTGGGATCCGGTGGCGCGGATGCAGCACATCGACCTGTTCACCTGGCTGCGTGGGGACATCCTGGTCAAGGCCGACAAGATGACGATGGCCAACTCGCTGGAGCTGCGGGTGCCGTTCCTGGACCCGGAGGTCTTCGCGGTCGCCTCCCGCCTCCCGTACGAGCAGAAGATCACCCGGACGACGACGAAGTACGCGCTGCGCCGCGCCCTGGCGCCGATCGTGCCCGCCCACGTGCTGAACCGGCCGAAGCTGGGGTTCCCCGTCCCGATCAGGCACTGGCTGCGCGCCGGTGCGCTGCTCGACTGGGCCTACGACACGGTGGCCACCTCGGGCGCGGGCGACTTCGTCGACCTCGCGGCGGTCCGCGCGATGCTCGACGAGCACCGCGCGGGGACGTCTGATCACAGCCGCCGGTTGTGGACGGTGCTGATCTTCATGCTCTGGTACTCGATCTTCGTCGACCAGAGCGTCACGCCGACGATCAGCGAACCGTCCTACCCGGTGCAGCTCTAGAGGGCTGCCGCGATCTCCCGGCCCGCTTCGGCGCCGTAGGCCTCCGAGAGGCGCTCCACCGCGGAGTCCCTGTCCCAGCTCCACTCCTGCGGGCCGGGCGCCTCGAGCACCAGCGTGGCCACGAGCGACGCGAGCTGGGCAGACCGCTCCAGCGACAGGCCGGCGTCGCGGCCGGTGAGGAAGCCCGCACGGAACGCGTCGCCGATCCCGGTCGGATCGGCCTTGTGGGTCTCGGGCACGACGTCGACGTGGATGAAGGTGCCGTCCCGCCCGACGAGGTCGACGCCCTTCTCGCCCAGCGTGGTGACGCGCATCTCGATCTGGCTCATCACCTCGGCCTCCGACCACCCGGATTTCTGCAGGAGCAGATCCCATTCGTAGTCGTTGGTGAACAGGTAGGTCGCGCCGTCGATCAGCTTGCGGATCTCCTCGCCCGAGAGCCGGGCCAGCTGCTGGCTCGGGTCCGCGGCGAACGCCAGCCCCAGCGCGCGGCACTCCTCGGTGTACAGGAACATCGCCTCGGGGTCGTTGGCGCCGATGATGACCAGATCGGGCGTGCCCGCCCGCTCGACGATGTCGGCCAGCTTGATGTTGCGGGCCTCCGACATCGCCCCGGGGTAGAACGACGCGATCTGGGCCATGTCCTCGTCGGTGGTGCAGACGAAGCGGGCCGTGTAGGCGCTTTGGGAGACGAGCACGCTGTCGCAGTTCACGCCGTGGGTGGTGAGCCAGTGGCGGTAGTCGTCGAAGTCCTCGCCGACCGCGCCGACGAGCGTCGGGTTGCCGCCGAGCACGCCCATCGCGAACGCCATGTTGCCTGCGACGCCGCCGCGGTGCATCACGAGGTCGTCGACCAGGAAGCTCAGCGAGACCTTCTGCAGATGGTCGGCCAGCAGCTGCTCGGAGAATTTCCCCGGGAAACGCATCAGATGGTCAGTGGCAATCGATCCGGTCACCGCGATGGTCACGCAGTCCTACCCTTCGTCGTTTTCGGCATTTCAGGCCTTTCCAGGCATCGTCGCACGCGCGCGGGCGGCACGGTCACCGGCGGGGTCGCCTCCCGGAGGTGCGCTAACCTGCCTATAAGTGCCTGCTCGGCCACTGTAGATGCCGCAGGATCCGATCAACGTTCCCGGGAGCACATCGATGACTGGTCCATATCCGCCCCCTTACGGCGCTGGACCATCAGGCCCCCAGATGTATCCGGAACCGTACCCGCAGCAGGGGTACCCGCCGATGGCGCAGCCGTATCCCGAGGGCGGTCTGAACGCGTCCTACCCGGGCACACTGCCCCCTCCGGTGCAGTATCCGAAACGCAGGCGCGCACCGTGGATCATCCTGGCGGTCGTGGTGGCGATCCTGGTGGTGGGCGGGCTGGTGACCGCGGTGGCGGTCGGCAGCGGGCGGGACGAGGAGCCCACCGCGGGCGCCCTGACGGAGCAGTCGGCCAGCGCGGCGATCCAGGACTATGTGGACGCGCTGTCCAACGGGGACGTCGAACAGGTCGCGCGTCACACGCTGTGCGGGCTCTTCGACGCAGTGAAGGAGAAGCGTTCCGACCTGGCGCTGGCAAACCTGTCCAGTGACGCGTTCCGCAAGCAGTACGACAGCGCTGAGGTGTCGTCGATCGACAAGATGGTGCTGTCGTCGCCGACGCAGGCTCAGGTGCTGTTCACCATGCGGGTCCTGCCCGCTAGCGGTTCCACCCGGAACCAGCCGCAGGAAGTCGACGAGCAGGCCGTCGCACAGTTGATCTCCGTCGACGACGAGATCCTGGTGTGTTCCTACCTGCCGCGGGCGGCAGGGCAGTACTAGATCAGTTGAACGAGTCGCCGCAGGCGCAGGAGCCGGTGGCGTTCGGGTTGTCGATGGTGAAGCCCTGCTTCTCGATCGTGTCGACGAAGTCGATGGTGGCGCCCTGCACGTAGGGAGCGCTCATGCGGTCGACGGTGAGCTCGACACCGTTGAAGTCGACGACGAGGTCGCCGTCGAGCGAGCGGTCGTCGAAGAAGAGGTTGTAACGCAGTCCGGCGCAGCCGCCCGGCTGCACGGCGATCCGCAGTGCCAGGTCGTCGCGACCTTCCTGGTCGAGCAGGGCCTTCGCCTTGGCCGCCGCGGCATCCGACAGGGTCACGCCGTGCGCAGCTTCGGTGGTCTGGCCAGCCTGCACAGCCGACTCGTCCTGAACAGTCATGGAATCTCCCGTGTCATGTATGTGGGTGAAGCCGGTCTCCCCGGTGGCTCCACACTGTCAACGGTACCTGGTTTCGACCGTATTCCCCATCTACCGCGAGCTACTGCCAGCTCGCCGCGACGGAGGTGGCCAGCCCGGTCAGCTGGTTGGCGGCGTCACCGATCGCCTTCTCGACCGAACCCGCGTGCTCGGTGATCGAATACGCCGACGCGATGCCTGCGGCCTGCAGCGCGGGCCGGTCCAGGGTGACCTGCCCGGCGAGCACCAGCACCGGGATGTCGTGGGACCGGGCGCCCGCGGCCAGGGCGCTGACGACCTTTCCGTGCAGCGACTGGTCGTCGAACCGCCCCTCGCCGGTGATGACGAGGTCGGCCGCGGCGACGTCCGCGGCGAGCCCGGTGTGCTCGGCGATGATCGCGGCGCCGGATTCGCGACGGCCGCCGAGGGCCAGCAAGGCGGCGCCGATCCCGCCGGCCGCCCCGGCCCCGGGCTCGTCGCTGACCGGGCGGCCCGCCGCGGCGTTGAGTTCCTCCGCCCAGGCGGCGAGCCGCTCTTCGAGGACGGCGACCGTTTCGGCGTCGGCGCCCTTCTGCGGCCCGAAGACCGTGGCGGCGCCCATCGTCCCGAGCAGCGGGTGTTCCACGTCGCTGGCGGCGATGAGCTCGACCCCGTCGAGCAGGTCGCGCGCGGCGGCCAGCCCACCCAGCGCCTCGACCATGGCGCGCCCGCCGTCGGTGGACCCACTGCCGCCGAGCCCGACGACGATGCGGCCGGCGCCGGCGTCGAGAGCCGCGGCGATGAGCTGGCCCACTCCCCTGCTGTGCGCGTCGAGCGCGGTGCGCACCGTCGGCGGACCGCCGAGCAGCGCCAGTCCGCACGCCTGGGCGCATTCGATGTACGCGGTGACCGGTGCATCGGAGTCGAGCACCCACCGCGCCTCGACCTCGACGTCCAACGGACCGCTGACGGTCATCGTGCGGATCTCGCCGAGCCGGCTGCCGAGCACCTCCACGAACCCGGGCCCGCCGTCGGACTGCGGTGCGAGCGTGACCGTGTCAGCGGGACGCGACGACCGCCACCCCTGCGCGATGGATCGGGCGGCCTGCACCGCGGTCAGGCTGTCGCCGAAGCAATCCGGCGCGATCAGCACGGTTCTCGCGGAGGGGTCGGTGCCTGTCACCACGGCAGACTAACCCGCGCGGATTGGGTCCGCCGTGCCCGGAGAAGTAACCTGGCAGGTGTGAAGCTGCTGGGCCGCAAGAAGGACGTTGCCGCCGGGAACGCCGGCGATCCCGTACCCGCCGACGAGGCGACGGAGGTCGCCGCATCCGTCGAGCGTTCGGCCACGGCACCGAAGGGCAAACCCACCCCGAAGCGCAATCAGTCGAACCGCAGGCGCGGTCCCGTCGCGCCCGCGCCGATGACGACGGCCGAGGCCCGCAAGCGCCGCAAGGAGTTGCGCGGCCCGAAGCTCTCCCGTGAAGAACGCAAGGCCGAGCGCGCCGAACGCCGCTCCGACATGAGCGTGCGCCGCGAGCGCATGATGGCCGGGGAGGACGCCTACCTGCTGCCCCGCGACCGCGGGCCCGTGCGCCGGTATGTGCGCGATCTGGTCGACTCGCGGCGCAATCTGCTGGGGCTCTTCATGCCCGCCGCCCTCGGCATGATCTTCATCATGCTGGCGGTGCCGTCGGTGCAGGTGCAGGCGCTCATCTCGCCGGCGATGCTGGTGCTGGTGCTCATCATGGTCGTCGACGGGTTCTTCCTCGGCCGCAAGGTGAACAGGCTTGCCGACCAGAAGTTCCCGGACAACACCGAGACGGGCTGGAAGCTCGGCTTCTACGCCGCCAGCCGTGCCTCCCAGTTGCGCCGGATGCGCGCCCCGCGGCCCCAGGTCGAACGCGGCACCCGCGTGGCGTGACGCCGCAGGTGGCCTACTTTCCCGACATCCCCGCTCCCGATCCCGATGCCGCTGCCGCGGCGCGGGATCGTCAGGCGCTGCTGACCAAACCGGCCGGTGCGCTCGGCCGCCTGGAGGAGCTGTCGGTCTGGGTGGCGGCGTGTCAGTCCAGTTGTCCCCCCAGGCAGTTCGAACGCGCCAGGGTGGTGGTGTTCGCCGGCGACCACGGGGTCGCGGCGGCCGGTGTGTCGGCGTATCCCGCGGAGGTGACGGCCGCGATGGTCGCGAACTTCGCGGCGGGCGGGGCGGCGGTGAACGTACTCGCCGAGGTGGCGGGCGCCGGCGTGCGGGTCGCCGACATCGCGGTCGACACGGACGAGCCGCTGTCGGAGGCCATCGGCGGACACCGGATTCGGCGCGCCAGCGGCAACATCGCCATCGAGGACGCACTGACCCCCGACGAGGTGGTGGCCGCCCTCGATGCGGGCCGTGCGATCGCCGACGAGGAGGTCGACTCGGGAGCCGACCTGCTGATCGCCGGCGACATGGGGATCGGCAACACGACACCGGCGACGACGCTGATCGCCGCACTGACCGATTCGGAGCCCGTGACGGTCGTCGGCCGCGGCACCGGCATCGACGACGCCGGTTGGATGCGCAAGACGGCCGCGGTCCGCGACGCCCTGTACCGGACACGGCGGCTGTCGGCCGATCCCGTTGCCCTGCTGCGCATCTGCGGCGGGGCGGATCTTGCCGCGATGGCGGGATTCCTCGCCCAGGCCGCGGTGCGGCGCACGCCGGTGCTGCTCGACGGCGTGGTGGTGACGGCTGCGGCGCTCGCGGCGGACACGCTCGCTCCCGGAGCGAGGCTGTGGTGGCGGGCAGGGCACCGCTCCACCGAACCCGCACACACGCTGGCGCTGCGCCACCTCGATCTCGAACCGATCGTCGAGCTCGGCATGCGACTCGGCGAGGGCTCCGGCGCCCTGGTGGCGCTACCGGTGCTGCGCGCGGCCGTGGCCACCCTGGCGTCGATGGCCACGTTCGAGGAAGCCGGGATCAGCGGGGGCTAGGCGGTGATCCGTACCGGAATCCGTTCACTGACAGGCGCTTTCGCGTTCGCGACGGTGGCGCCCATGCCTGCGGGCCGCACCGCGGGCGTCGGGCGCGGAGTCCTCACGGCGCTCCCCGTCGTCGGTGCGGCGCTGGGCGCGCTGGCCGCGGGCGTGTGGTGGCTCGGCGCGGGGGCCTTCGGCGACGGCAGCGTGCTGGCCGGAGCACTGTCCGTCGCGGTCCTGCTGCTGGCGACGCGCGGTCTGCACATCGACGGGCTGGCCGACACGACCGACGCCCTGGGCTGTTACGGCCCACCCGAACGAGCGCTGGCCGTCATGCGCGACGGCCCGGCCGGTCCGTTCGGCGTCGCGGCGGTCGCGGTCACGGTGCTGGTGCAGTCGCTGGCGTTCACCCAGGCCGGCTGGGCGGCGGTGATCGTCGCCGTCCTGGCGGGACGCGTGGCTGTGGTGACCGCGTGCCGCCGCGGGGTGCCCGCGGCGGCAGGCAGCTCGCTGGGCGGACTGGCCGCGGGCACCCAGCCGCTCTGGGTGGTCGCCGCATGGTGGATCGCTACTGCGGGCGCGGCCGTCCTCGTCGGCGAACGGCCGTGGCAGGGACCACTTGTGGTGGTCGTCGCCGTGGCGTGCAGCGTCGCGCTGGTCGCGCACTGTGTGCGCAGGTTCGGCGGGATCACCGGCGACGTGCTGGGCGCCGCCGTCGAGGTGACGACGACCATCGCGGCGCTGGGGCTCGCGGTCGGCTAGGACAGCCGCGTCATCCAGCCGTGGGTGTCGGCGAACGTGCCGCGCTGGATCCCGGTCAGGGTGTCGCGCAGCGCCATCGTGATCTCGCCGGGTTCGCCATCGGCGATGGTGAATTCGCCGTCACCGTGCTTGACGTGCGACACGGGGGTGATGACCGCGGCGGTGCCGCACGCGAACACCTCGGTGATCTCGCCCGCAGCGGCCTTCTTCTGCCATTCGTCGACGTCGATTTTGCGCTCCTCGACCGCGAAACCCGCATCGATCGCCAACTGCAGCAACGAATCCCGCGTGATGCCGGGCAGCAACGACCCGGACAGCTCCGGGGTCACCAGACGCGCTGTGCCGCCGCTGCCGAAGACGAAGAACAGGTTCATCCCGCCCATCTCCTCGACGTAGCGGCGTTCGATCGCGTCCAGCCAGACCACCTGATCGCAACCGTGCGCCGAGGCTTCGGCCTGCGCCAGCAGCGAGGCGGCGTAGTTGCCGCCGAACTTCGCGGCGCCGGTCCCGCCGGGTGAGGCCCGCACGTACTCGTGGGAGAGCCACACGCTGACCGGCTTGATGCCGCGCGGGAAGTACGCACCGGCCGGCGAACCGATCACCATGTAGCGGTACGCGTCGGCCGGCCGGACACCGAGGCCGGGCTCGGTGGCGAAGATGAACGGCCGCAGGTAGAGCGACTCCTCACCGCCGGCCGGCGGCACCCACTGTTCGTCGACGGCGATGAATTGGCGCAGCGATTCCAGGAACACCTCGTCGGGCAGCTCGGGGATCGCCAGGCGACGTGCCGAGGTGCGCAGCCGCGCGGCGTTGGATTCGGGCCGGAACGACACGATCGAACCGTCGGCCCAGCGATAGGCCTTCAGACCCTCGAAGACCTCCTGCGCGTAGTGCAGCACGATCGCCGACGGGTCGAGTTCGATCGGACCGTAGGGCGTCACCCTGGCGTCGTGCCAGCCTCTGTCGGAGGAGTAGTCGATCGACACCATGTGGTCGGTGAAGAACTTGCCGAAGCCGGGATTGGCCAGGATCCCGGCGCGTACCTCGTCGCCCGCCGGATTCGCAGTGCGATCGACGGTGAACTCGAGGCCATCAGTCATGCACGCGATTGTATAACCCGCTGGCTAGCGGTTTTTCGCTACGCTGACCTACCGGGTGCGGGTGTCGACGAACGGCGGCTTGACCACTTCGCATTCGACGTGACGGCCTCGGACGTCGACGTTCACCCGCGCCCCGTCGGCCACATCGGCGTCGGTGTCGATCAGCGCCAGCGCGATGCCGACTTTCAGTGTCGGCGAGAACGTTCCGGAGGTGGTGACACCGACCGGGCGGTCGCCGTCGAGGACGGTCAGGCCCTGCCGCAGCACACCGCGTCCGACGGCACGCAACCCGCGCAGGGTCCGCCGCGGGCCGGTCTCCTTCTCGGCGACCAGCGCGTCGCGGCCCCAGAACGCATCCTTCTTCCACCCGACAGCCCATCCGCACCTCGCCTGCAGCGGCGAGATGTCCAGTGACAGCTCGTGACCGTGCAGCGGATAGCCCATCTCGGTGCGCAGCGTGTCGCGGGCGCCGAGGCCGGCCAACTCCCCGCCCGCCGCCTTGACCGCGTCCACCAGGGCGTCGAAGACGACCTCGGCCTGATCCCACAGGGGCAACAGTTCGTACCCGTGCTCGCCGGTGTATCCGGTGCGGCACACGCGGACCTCGACGCCGCCGAAAACCGCGTCGGCGTATCCCATGTAATCCATGTCGGTCGGGAGCCCGAGGCCGCCGACCACCTCGGCCGATGCGGGCCCCTGCACGGCGAGCACCGCGCGTGAGCGGTGCTCGTCGGTGACCGTCAGACCGTCGGGTGCGCGCTCCTGCAGCGCCGCGACCACGGCCGCGGTGTTGGCGGCGTTGGGCACCAGGAAGATCTCGTCGTCGGAGACGTAGTAGGCGATCAGGTCGTCCACGACGCCGCCGTCGTCGGTGCAGCACAGGGTGTACTGGGCCTTGCCCGGTCCGATGCGGCGCAGGTCGTTGGTGAAGGCCGAGTTCACGAACTCGGCGGCGCCGGGGCCTGTCACCAGGGCCTTGCCGAGGTGGCTGACGTCGAACAGACCCACGGTCGTGCGCGTGGCGGTGTGCTCGGCGACCGTGCCCGCATAGGAGACCGGCATCGACCAGCCGCCGAACTCCGCGAACGTCGCACCGAGCTCGCGGTGACGGTCTTCCAAGGGGCCGGCCAGCAAGTTGTCGCTCACGATCGCCCAGCCTAATCCGTCTGGCGGCGGAGGCCTCGACCGACGGACACCATCGAATTGAGGGTAGGCTAACCTGACCGCTATACTGCGCCCGGCGAGAGGCCACAGGAAGTTCACAGCGAGAGCAAAGGCGGGGCCAGGTGGCGGTGGCACTCGGTTCCGCTCGCGGCGAACGGCCCGATCCCGCGGCTCCCGCCCACCGAGACCGCCGCCCCGACATCCAGGGTCTACGCGCTGTCGCGGTACTCGTCGTCATCCTCGACCACGCCGGCGTACCGGGATTTGCCGGCGGCTTCGTCGGCGTCGACGTCTTCTTCGTCATCTCGGGATACGTGATCACCCGGATGCTCCTGCGGAAGTCCCCCTCATCGCGGAGCGCATGGTTCCTCGACTTCTACGCCAAGCGCGCCCGCCGCATCGTCCCCGCTGCCACTGTGATCATCACCCTCACCCTGATCGCGACCTTCGAGCTGACCAGCTTCCTGCGAGGAGCGCGGCTACTGCCGGACGCCACGGCCGCGTCCCTGTTCCTTGCGAACATGCATTTCATCGAGGCCGGCACCGACTACGCCCGACTCGGCGCCGATCCCTCTCCCCTGCAACATTATTGGTCGCTCGCGGTGGAGGAACAGTTCTACCTGGTGTGGCCGCCGGTGATGATGGCCGCGATCGTCATCGCGGCCCGTTGGCGCCGGGTCTCGCTGCGCCACATGCTGTTCGGGCTTCTGGTCGCAGTCGTTTCGGCCGGCTACCTGTGGTCGACGGTGGTGACGCCCGTCAACGGTGTCGAAGCCTTCTTCTCCCCCTTCACCCGGGCGTGGGAGTTGGCGGTCGGCGCGTTGGTCGCGGTGGCGCAGCCCGCGTTGGCCGCGCTCGCGGCGAGACCGTTCGCAGCCGGCATCCTGGCCTGGTCGGGCATCGGGGCGATCGCGTGGTCGGTCGTGGTTTTCGACCACACCACCGCCTTCCCGGGCTGGGTGGCCGCGGTGCCGGTGCTCGGCGCCGCAGCCGTTCTCGTCGCCGGGCTGCGTGCACAGGGCACGGCCCCGACCGCCGTGCTGGGCAGCCCCGCGTTCACCTATGTAGGCGATATCTCCTATTCGCTCTATCTCGTGCACTGGCCGGTGCTCATCCTCGCCGCCGCCCTCATCGGCGAGGACTTCTCGCCGCTGACGCAGGGTCTCCTCATCGGTGCGACCTTCGCGGCCTCAGCCGCGATGTACCACGGGTTCGAGGATCCGATCCGTCGCTCCCGCGCCCTGGCGACGCGCCCGTGGGCGAGTCTGGCGATCGTCCCGGTCGGCATCGCGATCGTGTTCGCGGTCGCGGCCTTCGAACGTTACCGATGGGCCTTGCCGGTGCCCCTCGTTCAGCAGTTGTTCTGACGATGAGAGGAATCTTTGGATGGCGCTGTACCTGACCGCCAGATCTGTTGCAGGCGTTGCCCTGTGCGCAGCCCTGATCCTGACCGGATGCCGGGCGGTGCCCGACGGGCCGAGCCCGGCACCGGACCCCGGGTCACCCTCTGCGTCCGCGCTCGCCCCGGCGGCGGTGCCCCAGGCCGAGGTGCTGGGCGCGGTGCAGGCCGCGACCAGCCTGCGTGACCTACCCCCGAACATCACCACCGAGGAGCTGCTGGCAGCCGGCGGTGATTACGCCGACGAGTGGTCGATCGAGGGCTGCGATCCGGCACTGGAGGTGAGCCGGCTCGACGACATCGAGCCGTGCACCTTCGGTGACACCACCGGTGAGCGGACCATGGTGCTGATCGGCGACTCCGCCGCCGCCATGTGGCACGGGGCCTTCGATCTCGTCGGCAAGCGGACCGGGTGGCGCGTGATCGCGTTGACCAAGAGCAACTGCGGACCGGCGTCGCTGACCTACTACCAGTGGCAGCTCAAGCGCGCCTACACCGAATGCGACGACTGGCAGGACTGGCGGATGGAGGTCATCGCCAGGGAGAAGGCCGAGGTCGTCGTGATGACCGGCTGGTACGACGGCGGCAACGAGGGGCCCGGTCGTGACACCACCCCGGAGGTCTGGCGAGACGCCTTGGTGAAGACCATCGGCGAACTCCCCGCAGGGGCCAGGGCCGTGATCCTCGGCAGTATTCCGCGTCCGTCGGAGAGCCCGGCCGAGTGCGCCGCCACCAATCCGACCGAGCTGACGAGGTGCGCGGAGCCGGCGGCCGAGATCGTCCCGGACCAGGCGGGCTGGTCGGGCGCCGCCGAGCTGACCGGTCAGACCTACGTGGACGTGGATCCATGGTTCTGCACCGAGGTCTGCCCGGCAGTGATCGCCGACCAACTCGTCTACGCCGGCAAGTACCACATCACGGGTCGGTACGCCCGGTACCTCTCGGGGTCGATCGAGGAGGTCATGGCGCCGGCGCTCAACGCGCCCCGCTGATCTCAATGGCTAGGGTGATATCCCGTGAGCATCTCAGTCGGTTACCAGTCCCCCGCCGTCACGGTCGCCGGCGCACTTCCCAAGCGCCGGGTCGAGTCGTCGGTGCTGATCGTCCCCGTCGTCTCGGCGACCGAGGACGGCGAGCGCGCCACCGTCGTGGCCGGCCAGTACCTGGGTGCCGACGCGGTCGCCGAGATCGAGACCGCGCTTCAGGCCCTCGGCGCCAAAGGCGGTAACGAGCAGCTGACCCGTGTCGTCGCACCGTCGCTGCCGGTGGGCAGTGTGCTGGCCGTCGGGCTGGGGAAGGTGCGCGACGAGTGGTCCCCTGAGGCGATCCGCCGGGCGGCCGGCGTCGCGGCGCGGTCGTTGTCAGGCACCGAGAACGTATTCACCACGCTGTCGGATCTGCACCTGGAGGCGGCGATCGAGGGCCTGGTGCTGGGCGCCTACCGGTTCAGCGAATTCCGCAGTGAGAAAACCGCACCCAAGGATTCGGGGGTCCGCAAGATCACCGCGCTGACCCCCGACACCAAGTCCGCGACGAAGGACACCGCGGCGCGAGCCGAGTCCATCGCCACAGCGGTCGCGACCGCCCGCGACTTCGTCAACACCCCGCCCAGCCACCTCTTCCCGGCCGAGTTCGCCAAGCGCGCAAAGGCATTGGGAGAGGATGCGGGTCTCGATGTCGAGGTGCTCGACGAGAAGGCGCTGGCCAAGGACGGCTACGGCGGCATCATCGGGGTCGGCAAGGGCTCGTCGCGGCCCCCGCGGCTGGTGCGCCTGGCCCACCGAGGCGGCGGCCGCAAGGGCAAGAAGGTCGCCCTCGTCGGCAAGGGCATCACATTCGACACCGGCGGCATCTCGATCAAGCCCGCCGCCAACATGCACCACATGACCTCCGACATGGGCGGGGCGGCGGCCGTCGTGGCCACGGTGGTGCTCGCCGCGCGCCAGAAGCTCCCGATCGACGTCGTCGCCTACGTGCCGATGGCCGAGAACATGCCCTCGGCGACCGCTCAGCGGCCCGGCGACGTGCTGACCCAGTACGGCGGCATCACCGTTGAGGTGCTCAACACCGACGCCGAGGGCCGGCTGATCCTCGCCGATGCGATCGTGCGCGCGTGCGAGGACGGGCCGGACTACCTGATCGAGACCTCGACGCTCACCGGGGCGCAGACCGTCGCGCTGGGTGCGCGCACCCCCGGTGTGATGGGCAGCGACGAGTTCCGCGACCGGGTGGCCGCGATCTCGCAGAGTGTCGGCGAGAACGCCTGGCCGATGCCGCTGCCCGAGGAACTCAAGGACGACCTCAAGTCCTCGGTCGCCGATCTGGCCAACGTCAGCGGTTCGCGGTACGCGGGGATGCTGGTGGCCGGCACGTATCTGCGCGAGTTCGTCGCCGACGGTGTCGAGTGGGCCCACATCGACATCGCCGCCCCGGCGTACAACTCGGGCGGGCCGTGGGGCTACACCCCCAAGGGCGGCACCGGCGTGCCGACGCGCACGATGTTCGCGGTCCTGGAGGATATCGCCGCGAGCGGCTGATCGGGCTGG
>NZ_JACHVU010000010.1:0-89626 GCF_014190915.1 Mycolicibacterium iranicum | reverse complement strand
CGGGAGCCGCGAGCGGCTGATCGGGCTGGAGCCGCGAGCGGCTGATCGGGCTGGAGCCGCGAGCGGCTGATCGGGCTGGAGCCGCGAGCGGCTGATCGGGCTGGAGCCGCGAGCGGCTGATCACATGATGTTTCCGCCGCGGGCCGCGCTGCGCATCGCCTGCGGCAACGCGTGGGACACGCCGTACACGAGGTAGGCCTCCGTGGTGACGGGCCGCACCGGCTTGTTGGCTTTGACCGCCGAGACGATGGCCGCAGCGACCTTGTCGGGCCCGACGTGGCGCACCGCGAAGCCTCGCCGGACCCGTCGCCGGATCGTCTCCGCGTCGTAGCTGCGCTCGTCGGGCAGCGAGAAGCGGGTGGTGTTGACGATGTTGGTGCCGATGATGCCGGGGCAGATCGTCGTCAACCCGATGCCGAACGAATCCAGTTCTGCGCGTAGGCAATCGGAGAACATGTAGACGGCGGCCTTGGACGTGCAGTAGGCGTTCATGACGTTGACCGGCGTGTAGGACGCCATCGACGCGACGTTGACGATGTGCCCGCCGGTCCCGCGGTCGGCGAGCCGCTTGCCGAACGACCGGCAGCCGTTCACCACGCCGCCGAGGTTGATGTCGAGCACGCGGTCGAATTCCTCGGCGGGGGTGTCGAGGAAGAATCCCGCGTGCCCGACGCCGGCGTTGTTCACCACGATGTCGGGGACCCCGTGGTCGGCGCACGCCTGCGCGGCGAACGATTCGACCGCCGCGGCGTCGGCGACGTCGACGGTGTAGGTGTGGGCCTGCCGGCCGAGTGCCCCGACGAGCCGCGCGGTCTCGTCGAGGCCGTCGGCGTCCACGTCGCTGATCAGAAGGTCCGCGCCCTCCCGGGCGAATGCCAGCGCAGTTTCGCGGCCGATGCCGCTGGCGGCGCCGGTGACGGAGACGAGGGTGTCGCCGAACGCCTTACGGGGACGGCCCACCTGGGCCCGCAGCAACTCCCGGGAGGCGGGGGCGCCGCCGAGGTGGTCGACGAGCTGGGTGACCGCGTCGGCCAGCGCCTGCGGGTGTGAGCGCGGTGTGTCGTGGCCGGCGGTGAGGTCGCGTCGCCACAGCCGGGGCGCCCAGGCCGCCATCTCGTCGTAGAAGCGCGGGGCGAGATACCGGTCGCCGCTGGCGACGATGAGCTGAACGGGGATGTCGACGGTCGCGGTGTCGGCAGCGGCGGAACGCAGGTGGGCCCGCACGGCCCTGTCGGTGACCGACCGCGGCGCCGCGGCGGCCAGCCGGGCCAGCTGGCCGACGCCGCCGGCGAACCGGCGCGGGTTCTGCGGTCTGCTGAGCGCACCGCGCAGGTATCGGGAGATCTGTTCCCGGCTGGGTCCCGATGCGGACGTGAACGAGGCGATGCGGTCCTGCGCACCCGGGCGCGAGAGGTACTGCCATACCGCCGCGGACCCCCAGCCGTGCGCGAGGACGTGAACGGCGTCGCCGCCCACCGCGTCGAGCACCGCCGCCACTTCGTCGGCGCCGAAGCGGCCTGTCCCCTGCACGTCGCAGCGCACCACCCGGTAACGGTCAGGCAGTCGGGAGACCACGGAATCCCACACCCGGGAGGTGTCGGGGTGACCGTGCAGCGCAAGGATGGTCGGCCCCGCCTGCGCACCCTGCTCGTGTACGTCGATCAGGACGCCGCCGCTGCTCTGGACACACCGCTCGTTCTCCACGAGCGGACAGTACCGAAACCGCCTAGCGGTCCAGCTCCTCGCGGGCGGCCCGCTTGCGTTCGGCCCGTCTGCGCGCGTCGTAGTCACGCATGCGCTGCGGGTAGCCGACCTTCTGCACGTCGTAGACGGGGATCTTCAGCCGGTCGGACAGCTTGCGGGCGCCCGCGTCACCACCGGTCCTGCGCCGGGTCCACTCTCCGTCGGCGGCGACCAGCACGACGGTGAGTTCGGTGACGGTCGTCTTCGGCTCGATGAAGGCTTCGACGCCCTGGTGTTCGGCGACCCACTGCTGCAGGTAGCGGAGATCCGCCGCGGGGTCGCGCGTGGTCGCACCGCTTCCGCGGCGCCGGCCGCGAAGCTTGTCGAACAGTCCCACCTGGGCTTGCTCCTTCCGGGCATCCCCTAGCCATCTCTCCTGATTCGATAGTGCCAGAGCGATCAGTCGGCCCGTCCGCGACGAAAGGTCCCGTCGGACGTGACAGGATGGGTTGCGAGACCTCAGACACCTGCGATGAACGTGCAAGGGAGCCACGACCTATGGCCATCTCCGTCCAGATGCCCGCACTCGGAGAGAGCGTTACCGAGGGGACAGTCACCCGCTGGCTGAAGCAAGAGGGAGACACGGTCGAGGAGGACGAGCCACTGCTGGAGGTGTCGACCGACAAGGTCGACACCGAGATTCCTTCCCCCGCCGCGGGTGTGCTGAAGAAGATCGTCGCCCAGGAGGACGACACCGTCGAGGTGGGCGGTGAACTCGCGGTCATCGGGGACGCCGACGACAGCGACGGCGACGAGGGCTCGGACGACGAGAGCGACAGCGACGACAGCGCCGACGACGAGAGCGACAGCGCGGACGAGGGCAGCGCGGACGAGGCCGAAGAGTCCGAGCCCGAGCCCGAGCCCGAGGAAGACTCCCAGGACGAGCCCGAGCCCGAGTCGAAGCCCACGTCCAAGGGATCGTCCGGCGGTTCGGGCAAGTCCCAGCCGGTCCTGATGCCCGAACTGGGCGAGTCCGTCACCGAGGGCACGGTCACCCGCTGGCTGAAGAAGGTCGGCGACAGCGTCGAGGTCGACGAGCCTCTGGTCGAGGTCTCCACGGACAAGGTGGACACCGAGATCCCGTCTCCGGTCGCGGGGACCCTGCTGTCGATCACCGCCGAGGAAGACGACACCGTGGAGGTCGGCGGCGAGCTGGCCACCATCGGCGACGAGGGCGCCGAGGGCTCGTCCGAGCCGGAACCAGAACCCGAACCGGAGCCAGAACCCGAGCCCGAGCCGGAGCCTGAGCCCGAGCCCGAACCGGAGCCCGAGCCCGAGCAGACCAAGCCCAAGGCGAAGCCGTCCGAAGAGGCCAAGCCGGAGCCCAAGTCCGAGCCCAAGGCCGAGCCCAAGTCCGAGCCCAAGGCCGATTCCAAGTCCGACTCCAAGCCCCAGCCCGAGACGGCCGCTGCCGAGTCGACGGGTGAGAGCCCGTACGTCACTCCGCTGGTGCGCAAGCTGGCCAGCGAGAACAACGTCGATCTGACGTCGGTCAAGGGCACCGGCGTCGGTGGGCGCATCCGCAAGCAGGACGTGCTCGCCGCCGCGGAGGCGAACAAGGCCCCGAAGACCGAATCCGCGCCGGCAGCGTCGGCGCCGAGCAAGCCTTCGGCGCCCGTGCCCCCGCCCGAGGGCGCGCTGGCTCATCTGCGCGGAACCACGCAGAAGGCGAACCGGATCCGGCAGATCACGGCGAAGAAGACCCGCGAGTCGCTGCAGGCCACCGCGCAGCTCACTCAGGTCCACGAGGTCGACATGACCAAGATCGTGGCCCTGCGGGCCAAGGCGAAGGCCGGCTTCGCCGAGCGCGAAGGCGTCAACCTGACGTACCTGCCGTTCATCGCCAGGGCCGTCATCGACGCGCTGAAGCTGCATCCGAACATCAACGCCAGCTACAACGAAGAGTCCAAGGAGATCACCTACTACGACGCCGAGCATCTGGGCTTCGCCGTCGACACCGAGCAGGGGCTGCTGTCCCCGGTGATCAAGAACGCCGGCGATCTGTCGCTGGGTGGGCTGGCGCGGGCGATCTCCGACATCGCGGCGCGGGCCCGGTCGAGCAACCTCAAGCCCGACGAACTGTCCGGCGGCACGTTCACGATCACCAATATCGGCAGCCAGGGCGCGTTGTTCGACACCCCGATCCTGGTGCCGCCGCAGGCGGCCATGCTGGGCACCGGCGCGATCGTCAAGCGTCCCCGGGTGATCGTCGACGAGTTCGGCAACGAGTCGATCGGTGTGCGGTCGGTGTCCTACCTGCCGCTGACCTACGATCACCGCCTCATCGACGGTGCCGACGCGGGCCGGTTCGTCTCCACCATCAAGCGCCGTCTCGAAGAGGGCGCGTTCGAGGCCGACCTGGGGTTGTAGACCACGGTGTCGATACCTGCGGAATCGGTTGTCGCGGTAGCGGGATCGTCCGGTCTGATCGGTACGGCGCTGGTCTATGCGCTGCGCGCCACCGATCACCGGGTGATCCGCATCGTGCGCCGCGCGCCGTCCAACGCCGACGAGGTGTTCTGGAACCCTGACACCGGCGCGTTCGACTCCACCGTGCTGCGCGGGGTGGACGCCGTGGTCAACCTGTGCGGCGTCAACGTCGGGCAGAAGCGGTGGTCCGGGGCGTTCAAGCAGTCGCTGCGCGACAGCAGGATCGAACCCACCGAGGTGCTGGCCAACGCCGTCGCCGAGGCCGGGGTGCCGCTGCTGATCAATTCCAGCGCTGTCGGCTACTACGGCGACACCGGCAGCACGCCCGTGGACGAGACGGCGGGGCCGGGCCACAACTTCCTGGCACGCCTGACGATCGACTGGGAAGCCGCGACGGCCGCGGCGGCGGAGTCCGGTGCGCGCGTGGTGCTGACGCGGACCGGCCTGGTCATGTCGCAGTCGGGCGGCATGCTCGGCCGGCTCAAACCGCTGTTCTCGCTGGGTCTCGGCGCCCGGCTGGGCAACGGGCGCCAATACCTGTCGTGGATCAGCATGGAGGACCAGATCCGGGCCCTGCTGTTCGCGATGGAGCACGACGACCTCTCCGGACCGGTCAACCTGACGGGCCCGGCCCCGGTCACCAACGCGGAGTTCACCGCCGCGCTGGGCCGCGCGGTGAAACGCCCCACGCCACTGGTGGTTCCGGGATTCGCGCTGCGCGCAGCGCTCGGGGAGTTCGCCGAAGAAGGTGTGCTCGGCGGCCAGCGGGCGATCCCGGCGGCGCTGGAGCGGGCCGGTTTCGAATTCCAGCACAACACGATCGGCGAAGCGCTGACGTTCGCCACCGCGCCCCACCGTGAGTAGCGTCGAGAGCATGGCGCCGTCGATCCGCTCCGCATCCGAGCCGGTACGGGTGCAGTGGCTGGGCCGGATCGATTACCAGTCCGCGTGGGACCTCCAGCGCGAGTTGGCCGACGAACGGGTGGCCGGCGGTCCGGACTCGCTGCTGCTGCTGGAGCATCCGCCGGTCTACACCGCAGGCCGGCGGACCCTGCCCGAGGAGCGGCCCGCCGGCGGCACACCGGTCATCGACACCGACCGCGGGGGCAAGATCACCTGGCACGGGCCCGGGCAGCTGGTCGGCTATCCGATCATCGGGCTGGCCGAACCCCTCGACGTGGTCAACTTCGTTCGGCGCCTGGAAGAGTCGTTGATCACGGTGTGTGCGTCCTTCGGGGTGCAGACGGGCCGGGTCGAGGGACGTTCCGGGGTGTGGGTGGCGGGCCGGGGCGGACGTCCGGACCGCAAGATCGCCGCGATCGGCATCCGTGTCGCCCGGGCGACCACATTGCACGGCTTCGCGCTCAACTGCGACTGCGACCTGGGCGCATTCAATTCGATCATCCCGTGCGGCATCGCCGATGCCGGGGTGACCTCGCTGACCGCCGAGCTGGGCCACACCGTCGCCGTGGCCGACGCCATCGACCGCGTGGCAGACGCCGTTCTGGACTCGCTCGACGGTCGCATCGCGATCGGAGCGGTCGGCGCGGCGAGCGTAGAATCAGCACAGTGACTATCGCTCCTGACGGCCGCAAGCTGCTGCGTCTCGAAGTACGGAACGCCGAGACGCCCATCGAGCGCAAACCGCCGTGGATCAAGACCCGGGCGAAGATGGGTCCGGAGTACAAGGAGCTCAAGGGCCTGGTGCGCCGCGAGGGCCTGCACACGGTGTGCGAGGAAGCCGGTTGCCCCAACATCTTCGAATGCTGGGAGGACCGCGAGGCCACGTTCCTGATCGGTGGCGAGCAGTGCACCCGCCGCTGCGACTTCTGCCAGATCGACACGGGCAAGCCGGCGGAGCTGGACCGCGACGAGCCGCGCCGCGTCGCCGAGAGCGTGCAGGCGATGGGCCTTCGCTACTCGACGGTGACCGGCGTCGCCCGCGACGACCTGCCCGACGGCGGCGCCTGGCTGTACGCCGAGACCGTCCGCCAGATCAAGGCACTCAACCCGAACACCGGCGTCGAACTCCTGATCCCCGACTTCAACGCCGACCGCGACCAACTCGACGAGGTGTTCCGGACACGACCGGAAGTGCTCGCCCACAACGTCGAGACCGTGCCCCGCATCTTCAAGCGGATCCGGCCGGGCTTCCGGTACGAGCGCAGCCTGTCGGTCATCACGATGGCCCGCGAGTTCGGTCTGGTCACCAAGAGCAACCTGATCCTGGGGATGGGCGAGACACCCGAGGAGGTGCGCACCGCGCTGCACGACCTGCACGACGCCGGCTGCGACATCGTCACCATCACCCAGTACCTGCGCCCGTCGGCGCGCCACCATCCCGTGGAGCGGTGGGTGCACCCGGAGGAGTTCGTCGAGCACGAGCGCTACGCCACCGAGATCGGCTTCGCCGGAGTGCTCGCCGGTCCCCTGGTCCGCTCGTCCTACCGGGCCGGGAAGCTGTACGCCCAGGCGGTCGCGGCGCGACCCGCCGCAGCGGCGCCGACGCCGACATCGTCGTGATCGTCGGCGAAGTATCCTGATCCAATGGCGAAATCGCGTAACCCCGCGCAGGATAAGGCCGCCAAGGCCGAAGCCAAGGCCGCCCGCAAGGCGGCGTCCAAGCAGCGGCGCAGTCAGCTGTGGCAGGCGTTCCAGATCCAGCGCAAGGAGGACAAGCGACTCCTGCCGTACATGATCGGCGCGTTCGTGCTGATCGTCGCGCTGTCCGTGGTGGGCGGCGTCGTCGCCGGCGGCTTCACGATGTACATGCTCATCCCACTGGGCGTGGTGCTCGGCGCGCTGGTCGCGTTCATCATCTTCGGCCGCCGCGCCCAGAAATCCGTCTACAAGAAGGCCGAGGGACAGACCGGTGCCGCCGCGTGGGCGTTGGACAACCTGCGCGGCAAATGGCGGGTCACGCCCGGGGTCGCCGCGACCGGACACTTCGACGCCGTGCACCGCGTGATCGGCCGCCCCGGCGTGATCTTCGTGGGCGAAGGCGCGGCCAACCGCGTCAAGCCGCTGCTGGCGCAGGAGAAGAAGCGCACCGCCCGGCTCATCGGCGACGTCCCGATCTACGACATCATCATCGGCAACGGTGACGGCGAGGTTCCGCTGTCGAAGCTGGAGCGCCACCTCAACAAGCTGCCCGCCAACATCACCGCCAAGCAGATGGACTCGTTGGAGTCGCGCCTGGCGGCACTCGGAACCAAGGTCGGCCCCGCCGCCATGCCCAAGGGCCCGCTGCCGGCGCAGGCCAAGATGCGCGGCGTGCAGCGCACCGTCCGCAGGCGCTGACCGACACTGTGCGCGGGTGTACGCCGCGCGGCCCGGGGGGATGGCCACATGTGCACTGCGTGTGAATGGGCGCCGCACTTCGCGGCGTTCGGTCGCCGATCTCTGGACCGGCGGTCCCTGTTGCGTGTGGCCGCGGTGACCGCGGTCGCCGCCACCGCGGCCGCCTGCGCGACGGACCCGGCCCCTGACACCGCCACCACACCGTCGGCGTCGGCCGATGCCGACTTCGTGTTCCGCAACGGTCGCGTGTACACCGTGGCCGGCGACACCCCGTGGGCCGAGGCCGTGGCCGTCACGGGCTCCACCATCTCCTACGTCGGCGACGAGTCCGGCGCGATGGCGCTGGCCGGCGCCGACACGACGGTCGTCGACCTCGGCGGCAAGCTGCTGATGCCGGGCTTCGTCGAGGGCCACACGCACCCGTTCCTCGGGGCGTTCCTGACGTCCGGAGTAGACCTGCAGGTGCCGACGCTGACCGAGGCACTCGACGCCATCGACGCCTATGCCAAGGCCAACCCGACCGGCGCGGTGCGCGGATTCGGTTGGCGCGTGGACATGTTCGGGCCACAGGGTCCGACCCGCGCGGATCTGGACCGGGTGCTGCCCGACCGTCCCGGCTTCTTCTTCGCCATCGACGGGCACAGCCTGTGGGCCAACAGCAAGGCCCTTGAGATGGCCGGCGTCGGGAAGGACACCCCCGACCCGGTCCCCGGGTTCAGCTACTACGCCCGCGACGAGAACGGCGAACCGACGGGCTACGTCCTCGAGGTCAACGCCGTGCTCGGCCTCGTCGACGCCGTCGAGCCCATCTCGCCCGAGACGATGGGCACGCTGGTCGAGGGGTGGTTGCCGAAGGCATCGGCAGCTGGCATCACGTCGGTCTTCGATGCGGGTGTGCCACCCATCGGCGACGACCAGGCGGCCATCCTGCGGCTCTACACCGACGCCGAACGGCGCAACCTGCTGCCGTTCCGGGTGGTCGCGTCGTACTCGGTGCGCACCACGCCGATCGAGGGCACCGTCGAGAAGTTCACGGCGGTCCGGGACGAGGTCGCCGGCGACCTGGTGTCCGTCGGCGTCGTGAAGATCATCGGCGACGGCACCCAGGGCGGGTACACCGCGTGGCTGATCGAGCCCTACGCCGACAAACCGTCGTCAACCGGAGCGTCCCCGTTCAGCGAGGAGCAGTGGCACCGGCTGGTCGGCGACGTCGACGCCGCCGGTTTCGATGTGCACATCCACGCGTGCGGGGAGCGGACGGCCCGCGTCGGACTCGACGCCGTCGAACGCGCGATCGCCACGAACCCGCCGCGCGACCGCCGCCACGCGATCGCGCACCTCGTCTACGTCGAGGACAGTGACGCGCCGCGGTTCGCCGAACTCGGGGTCACCGCGCAGTTCTCAGCCAACTGGATGTCCGCCGACCCGGACACGCTCGAGAACATGGCCGCACGCTACGGCGCACCCCGCAAGGACCTGATGTACCGGCCGCAGGACGTCCTGCGCTCCGGCGGGCGCATCTCGCTGGGCACCGACTGGCCCGCGGCCGGGTACTTCTCCACGTACAAGCCGCTGGACTCCATCCAGATCGGGGTGACCCGCCAGCTCGTCGGCGACCCCGCCGCCGCGGTGCTCGCCCCGGCCGATCAAGTGCTCACCGTCGCGGAGGCGGTCCACGCCAACACCCTCGGCGCGGCCTACCAGATCAGACTCGACGACAGGGTCGGCTCGGTGGAGACGGGCAAACTGGCGGATCTGATCGTGCTGGACCGCAACATCTTCGAGATCGACCCGCACGACATCCATGCCGCGACCGTGACGATGACGATGATGAACGGCCGGATCCGCCACCAGGTCTAACGTTTGACGACGGCGGTCTTGGTCGCCAGGTCGTGCAGGCCCCGCAGGTCGGAGTCGGTGAACAAGGCCGGGATCACCAGGGCGATCAGCAGGCCGCGGCCCACAGCGCGTCCGGAGCCGACGTGCGCGCGATGGTCGACCGAGACGACCTTCAACCCGAGGACCAGTTGACCGGGGGTGAACCCGAACAGCCGGACGGACACCACGCCGAGGACGAGCCAGATGAGCAGCACCGCGGTCGACTGGAATCCCTCGCTGATCCAGCCGACAGAGACCGCCAGGGCGGTCACGCCGTAACACATCAGCCAGTCGACCAGCAGGGCGGCGATGCGGCGTCCGAAGCGTGCGATCGAGCCGGGACCTGTCGCGGGCAGGCCGAGGCGTTCGCCTGGATACGTGGACCGGGCGCCGGGATCGTCCGATTGCGACGGTCCCGACAGCCAGGACCCAATGGTTCGGGCCATGCTGTAAGGATAGGTGTCGGCCGGGACCGCTTCGGCGCGGCCGCGTCGGCGGGCATGCGTAACGTCTACGCAACATGCGGTTGACTGCCGTGCAACATCGTGTCCATAGCGTCACCGGCGGGCTACAAAGTCAAAAGGAGAGCAATCAGTGGCAGAACAGACCGCAGACGACATCATCAAGCTGATCCGGGACGAGAACGTCGAGTACGTCGACGTCCGGTTCTGCGATCTGCCCGGTGTCGTCCAGCACTTCTCGATCCCTGCGTCGGCGTTCGACGAGAGCGTGTTCGAGGACGGCCTCGCGTTCGACGGCTCGTCGGTGCGTGGCTTCCAGTCCATCCACGAGTCGGACATGATGCTGCTGCCCGACCCCGCGACCGCGCGCATCGATCCGTTCCGTGCCGCCAAGACGCTGAACCTGAACTTCTTCGTGCACGATCCGTTCACCCGCGAGGCGTACTCGCGCGACCCGCGCAACGTCGCCCGCAAGGCCGAGAACTACCTGGCCAGCACCGGCATCGCCGACACGTGCTTCTTCGGCGCCGAGGCCGAGTTCTACATCTTCGACTCGGTGTCCTTCGACTCGCGGATCAACGGCACCTTCTACGAGGTCGACTCCGAGTCGGGCTGGTGGAACACCGGCGAGCCGCTCGAGGCCGACGGCAGCCCGAACCGCGGCTACAAGGTCCGCCCCAAGGGCGGCTACTTCCCCGTCGCCCCGTACGACCACTACGTCGACCTGCGCGACGAGATGTCGACCAACCTGATCAACGCCGGGTTCACCCTGGAGCGCGGCCACCACGAGGTCGGCACCGCCGGTCAGGCCGAGATCAACTATAAGTTCAACACGCTGCTGCACGCGGCCGACGATGTGCTGCTGTTCAAATACATCATCAAGAACACCGCGTGGCAGAACGGCAAGACCGTCACCTTCATGCCCAAGCCGCTGTTCGGTGACAACGGCTCCGGCATGCACGCCCACCAGTCGCTGTGGAAGGACGGCAAGCCGTTGTTCCACGACGAGTCGGGCTACGCCGGCCTGTCGGACATGGCCCGCCACTACATCGGCGGCATCCTGCACCACGCCCCGTCGCTGCTGGCGTTCACCAACCCGACGGTGAACTCCTACAAGCGTCTGGTTCCGGGTTACGAGGCCCCGATCAACCTGGTCTACAGCCAGCGCAACCGGTCGGCGTGCGTCCGTATCCCGATCACGGGCAACAACCCGAAGGCCAAGCGCCTCGAGTTCCGCTGCCCGGACAGCTCGGGCAACCCGTACCTGGCGTTCGCGGCGATGCTGATGGCCGGCATCGACGGCATCAAGAAGAAGATCGAGCCGCTGGCCCCGGTCGACAAGGACCTCTACGAGCTGCCTCCCGAGGAGGCCGCGAACATCCCGCAGGCGCCCACGTCGCTGGCGGCCGTGATCGACAAGCTCGAGCAGGATCACGAATACCTGACCGAGGGTGGGGTGTTCACGACCGATCTGATCGAGACGTGGATCTCCTACAAGCGGGAGAACGAGATCATGCCGATCCAGATCCGTCCTCACCCGTACGAGTTCTCGCTGTACTACGACGTGTAAGTCGAATCGCAGAGAAGCCCACCCGTTCCCGCGGGTGGGCTTTTCTGCGTCCGGCCCACTGATCGACGTTGACGCCGGCTATATCCGGACCGCGGTCCGCCGCGATAGGCTGACCCCATGACTGCGAACCTCGACGCCCGTCTCGCGAGTTACTCCTCCCCCGTGCTGAGCATCTTCCGGATCGTCTTCGGTCTGGTGTTCATGCTGCACGGCACGATGAAGCTGTTCGGCTGGCCGCTCGGTCAAGCCGTGCCGGTCGGCACTTGGCCCTACTGGTTCGCCGGCATCCTCGAGCTGGTCCTCGGGCTCCTGATCACCATCGGGTTCTTCACGCGCATCGCCGCGTTCATCGCCTCGGGCGAGATGGCCGTGGCGTATCTGTGGCAGCACTGGGGCATCCTGGGTGGCACGCCTGCCAGCTTCTGGCCCTACGACGCGGCCGCAGGCGGCAACGGAGGTGAGGCCTCGCTGCTGTTCTGCTTCGCGTTCCTGCTTCTGGCGACGACCGGCGCCGGCGTGTGGTCGGTGGACGGACGTCGTCGCGTCGGCACGGGCTATGTCGCACCACGTGCCGGCTACACCCAATCCGCCACCACGACCGCCGTGCCGCGCCGCCGTGGGATCGCCGGATTGCGGGATCGCTTCGCCCGTCGCCGCTGACGCAAAACCACGTTTGCTCACAACCCGGTTGCCATCAAGGCGCACCGATGGCAACCGGGTTTGCAGTGCGTGAGGACGACTCGTCGCCGACGCGTACGTGAATATTCGGGAATGCGCCGCGATCCGCGCGCTCGCCCCCTTAGGATCTCGCTTAATTGACAGCGGTAGAAATTCTTCGGGGGGAGGAATGCCGTGCGGCATTCACACTACGTCGGGCGTATCGGCGCGTTGGCATTTGCTCTGGGGGTGGGGTTCGGCCTCGCCGGATCTCCGGGAATCGCGTTAGCCGATGACGGTGCCGGCGCGTCGAACTCGGTGAGCGAAAGCCCCGCAGGCGACACGACGACCGAGGATTTGGGTAGCGAGAACCCCGGCCCGTCCGACGGGGACACCGGTGATCCCGAGCCCCCCGCAGACGAGGAGCCTGCCGACGTCGAACCCGAGGACGAGGAGCTCCCGGCGGACGAGGAGTCCGAGGACGAGGACCCCGCCCCGGAGACCGGGTCGGACGGTTCGGGGAACAGCGCCGGCTCGGAATCCGCGCCGACCCCAGCCCCCGAAGAGGTCGCCGGTGACGACGCCGATCTCGGGACCGATGCCGAGACGACGCCCGATCCCGAGCCCGCGGCCGAAGAGCCGGTCGCCGCGCCGGCCGCCGCCGATCCCGAGGTGCCGGCAGCCGAACCGGCCGCGGCCGAGGACGTTCCCGCCGCGCCGCCGGCCCCCGCCGATCAGTCCCCCGCTCCTGCGTCGGCCTCGGTCACCCTGTCCAGCATTCTCGCGTCGCTGCTCGGCCCCGCCGGTGCACCCGAAGCGCCCACCGAGTCGCCGCTGTGGTGGGTGCTCGCCGGCGCGGCACGCCGTCAGCTCGGCCTGCCCGACTCGACCAAGCTCACCGGAGCGTCGGGCAACGCCATCGCCACCGCACTGCTGACGCCGGAACAGGCGGCCGCCATCAGTCGTCTCGGTGAGGTGCTCGTCGGCACGCAGCCGACCGACGTGGTCGCCACCGACACCCGGGCGTACGTGGCGAATTCCGGCAGCAAGTCGATCACGGTCATCGACACCTTGACCGGCTCGGTGATCGACACCATCACCCTCTTCTCGAACCCGGCGATGATGGCGCTGACACCCGGCGGAAGCCGCCTCTACGTCACCGGCGTCGCGTCCGGTCGGGTCTCGGTCATCAGCACCGCGACGAACTCCCTGGTCGCCTCCATCCGGGTGGGCAAGGCTCCGACCGGTATCGCCATTAGCCCGAACGGGTCCAGCGTGTACGTCGTCAACGGCGAAGACGGCACGGTGTCGCGGATCAGCACCCTGAGCAATACCGTCACGGGCACCATCTTCGGTGTGCCCGAGGGCACGTCGACGATCGCGGTCAGCCCCGACGGACTGAAGATCTACACCACGAGCGACACCGGCGACGTGTCCTACTTCTCACCGTTCTCCCTCGTCGCCACGACCATCGCGTCCGTCACGCCGGGATCGTTGGGTCTAACCTTCGGGGCCGACAGTTCGCGGGTCTACCTCTCCGACCCCAGCGGCAGCGTGCACATCATCGACACCGCGACACATGAGATCGTCGACAGCATCGCCGTGGGGGCGGGCACGCCCTTCGACGTCGCAGTCAGTCCGGACGGCACAACGCTTTTCGTGGCGCGCAGCGGGGACGGCAAGCTGTCGGTCTACGACATCGCGAGCAAGGCCGAACTGACCACCGTGGTCGCCAATCCGTACCTCGTCGACGGCCCCGCCGCCATCGCGGTGAGCCCCGACGGCACCCAGCTCTACTGGGCCGACTTCAGCAACAACAAGGTCCACCTGATCTCGCTGACGGGACCCAATCAGAACCCGGTGGCCGGGGCGCCGGTCGTCAACGCGCCCAACGGATCCGGGGTGGTCACCGGTTCGGTCGGCGTCACCGACCCCGAAGGCAACCCGTTGACCGCCACGGCGTCGCGGCCGGGCAAGGGAACCGTCACCGTCACGCGGTCGGGCGACGGGTTCACGTTCACCTACACCCCGAGCGCTGCGGCGCGGCATGCCGCCGCCGCGACGGGCGCGACCGCCGACCAGAAGCAGGACACCTTCGTCCTGACGATCAGCGACAGCAGGCGCGGGGTCATCACGGTGCCCGTCGTGGTCACCATCGCCCCGGCCAACGCCGCGCCCACCGCGACCGTCAGGTCGAGCCTGTCGTGGTTCAGCGCCACGGTCCGGGGCACCGTCACCGGCCGGGACACCGACAGGGACACGCTGACCTACACCGCGTCGCCCACCGCGAAGGGGGGCACGGTCGTCATCGACGAGGACGGCAGGTTCACCTACAACCCCACCGCAGCGGCCAGGCACACCGCCGCGGCGGCCGGCGCCACCGCGGCCGACAAGCAGGACACCTTCGACGTGGTCGTCGACGACGGTCACGGCGGGGTGCGGACCATCACCGTGACGGTGAAGGTCAAGCCGGGCAACAACTCTCCGTCGGCTACGGTCAGCACGAGCCCTTCGTGGTTCAGCGCCGACGTCTACGGCCGGGTCACCGCCCGTGACCTCGACCGCGACGGCCTGACCTACACGGCGTCGGCCACCGACAAGGGCGGCGTGGTGGTGATGAGCGCGCGTGGCCGCTTCACCTACACGCCCACCGAGGCCGCCCGCCATGCCGCCGCAGCAGCCGGCGCCGGCGCAGACGACAAGGTGGACACCTTCGACATCGTCGTCGACGACGGCCACGGAGGCACCGCGACGGTCGCGGTGACCGTCCGGATCAAACCGCTCAACAGCAGGCCGTCAGGGGTGGATGTCGCCGACCAGTTCACCAACCTCAACAGCGGTCTGGTGACCGGCAAGATCACGGCGGACGAGGCCGACGGAGACACCCTGACGTTCAGCGCGCCGGAGAGCACGCGCAAGGGCACGATCACGGTCAACCCCGACGGCACGTTCACCTACACCCCCACCGCCGAGGCCCGGGCGGAGGCGAGCGAGCGCTTCGCGCCGTCGTGGGACAGGATCGACCGGTTCCGGGTCACGGTCGACGATGGCCACGGCGGCACGACGTCGGTGCTCGTCAGCGCCACGATCGCACCTTTGGGGCATGTCAACCAGGGTCCGAAGGACGGCGCGGTCACGGTCGGCACCCCGGCACCGGGGAGCGGCAAGGTCGCCGGCACCGTGTCGGTGACCGACCCCGAACGCGACGTCATCACCTACGCCGGCCCGGGGGGCACGCCCAGGGGCACCGTCTTCGTCGGTGCGACAGGCGCGTTCGTCTACACCCCGACCGACGCCGCCCGCGCTGCAGCGGGGGCTCCGGGCGCGACCGAGAACGACAAGCGGGACGTCTTCACGATCATCGTCGACGACGGCTACGGCGGCACCCTGCCGATCACGGTCACAGTGCCCATCGCCGGGGCCTCGGGCGTGATCGTCTAGTTCACAGACCGAGATCCTCACGGAACCGGCGCATCCCGTCGATCTTCTGGTCCAGGGATGCGTCGGGGCCGCTGTAGAACATCCACGGCATCGTGATGATGCCGGTGATCCCACCGGCCGCCGCACGCTCGTAGTGTTCGGGCAGGAAGGCATCGGTCAGCGGCGTGATGACCTCGAAATCGTCCATCGTCAGGCCCTTTTCGGCACGTAGCCGGCCCACGGTGGCCACCCGCTCGAGCGCCTGGTCCAGGCTGATGAGGTCGCCGATCCAGCCGTCGTGGCGTGCAGCGCGACGCAGGGCGATGTCGGACAGTCCGCCGACGTAGATTGGGATGGGCGGCGGTGTCGGCTCCATCTCCAGCCGTGGGGCGGTGTAGAACTCGCCGGCGAACTCCGTCCAGCCCGGCGACCACAGCGCCTTCATGAGCTCCAGCATCTCGTCGGTGCGCTTGCCGCGCCGTTCGAACTGCTGGCCCAGCAGCTCGAATTCCTCGCGGCACCAGCCCACGCCGACGCCGAGCTGCAACCGGCCCTCGGCGAGCACCGCCGCGGTGCCGATCGCTTTGGCGGCCGAGTACGGGTCCCGCATCGCGGGCAGGTACACGGTGGTGACGAAGTGCAGCTGCGTCGTGGCGAGCGCGACGGCGCCGATCATCACCCACGGGTCCGGCCAATCGGTGAACGCCTCCCAGCGCCTCGCCCCGTCCTTGGTGTACGGGTAGGGCGTGGCCAGCGTCTCGAGGTTGATCACGTGATCGGGGATCGCCATCCCGTAGTAGCCGAGGTCGTCTGCGGCGCGGGCGATCTCGACGGCTTCGCGGGTGTCGAGGAACGCCGTCGAGATGTAGAACCTCATCCGGCGTCCCGCGCCCAGGCGGGTTTGATGAACACGCCGTCGGCCTCGACGGTGATGCCCTCGTCGTCCTTGAGGTAGCCGCGCGCATAGGTTTTCACGCCTTCGGAGCGTTCGACGAACGCCTCGGCGCGCACCCGTCCGAGATGTGTGCCACGCAGGTACTTCACGCTGATGGTGCCGGTGAACTTCGGCTGGTTCAGTCCCTCGCTGGCGACCTCACCGAGGATGTGGTCGAGCAGCAACGCGCAGATTCCGCCGTGCACCCATCCGGGGGGACCCTCATACGCCGGACCGAGGGTGAACTCGCTCCAGCAGGTCCCGTCGGCCTCGTGCTGGATGATCATCGGTGGGGCGATCGCATTGCGCAGTCCCACAGCTGGATTCGCCCACGCCAGCGGGCGCCCGGTGTCCGCGTGCCGCAGCGTCGAGGTGGCGGTGCGCTGTTCGCCTTCCAGCAGTTCCGTCGCCGCCGACAGGTGGGCGAGCGCCTGCGCCACGGTCGCCTCGTCGACGGCGGTGTGGATGCCCGCGTCGATCAGGCGGCGCAGCGCGTCGGTCAGCGGCACATAGCTCTCCCGCTGCCGGTCGTATTCCTCGGCGCTGATGACGTCGAACGGAAATTGCACCCTCAGCCTCCGAAAACTCTCAGCACCACGGCTTTTGCCCTGCGTGTCACCCGTAGGTAGTTGTCCAGGAATTCGCCGCCGTCGCCGTTGGGCCAGCCCGCCGCCACCGCGACGGCGTTGAGCATCTTGCCCGGGCCGGGCAGCTGATCGGTCGGTTTGCCGCGCACCAGCACCAGCGCGTTGCGGGCCTTCGTCGCGGTCAGCCACGCATCGCGCAGCAGCTCCAGATCGCCCTCGGCGATCAGCTCGGCGGCACCGATGGCGTTGAGGGTGTCCAGCGTCGAGGTGGTGTGCAGCGCCGAGATCTTGTGGGCGAAGCGCAGTTGCAGCAGCTGCACGGTCCACTCGATGTCGGCCAGGCCGCCACGCCCCAGCTTGGTGTGGGTGTTGGGGTCGGCGCCGCGCGGCAGCCGTTCGGCGTCGACGCGCGCCTTGATCCGGCGGATCTCCTGCACCGTCTCGGCCGATGCGCCCCCGGCGGGGTAGCGCGTCTTGTCGATCATCAGCAGGAACCGCTCCCCCAGCTCCAGGTCACCTGCCACCCGGTGCGCGCGCAACAGCGCCTGGATCTCCCAGGCCTGCGCCCACTGCGCGTAGTAGGCCTCGTAGGACGCCAGGGTGCGCACGAGGGGGCCGCTGCGCCCCTCGGGTCGCAGGTTGGCGTCCACCTCCAGCGGCGGGTCGGCGCTGGGCGTTCCGAGCCGGGCGCGGACCTGTTCGGCCACCGTCACCGCCCACTTCACCGCCACCGACTCCTCGACGCCCGCTGTGGGTTCGCAGACGAACATCACGTCGGCGTCCGAGCCGTACCCGAGTTCACCACCGCCGAGGCGTCCCATGCCGATGACCGCGATGCGCGCCGGGGCCCGTCCGTCCGGGGCGTTGGCCCGCATGATCGCATCGAGGGCGGCCTGCAGGACCGCCACCCACACCAGCGTCAGCTGCTTACAGACATCGGTGACGTCCAACATGCCCAGCAGGTCGGCCGACGCGATCCGGGCGAGCTCACGGCGGCGCAGGGAGCGCGCCGCCGCGATCGCCCGCAGTGGGTCGCTGTGGCGCGCCGCCGAGGCCACCAGAGACTTCGCGACACCCTCGGTGTCCACGTCACACAGCTTGGGCCCGTTGGGGCCGTCGGCATACATCTGGATCACCTCGGGTGCGCGCATCAACAGCTCCGGGACGTAGGCGGAGGTGCCGATCACGTGCATCAGCCGTTTGGCGACGGCCCCCTCGTCGCGCAGGGTGGCGAGAAACCAGCGCTGCTCGGCGAGTTCGTCGCTGATCCTGCGGTAGTTCAGCAGCCCGGCGTCCGGGTCGGGGGTGTCGGACAGCCAGTCGAGCAGCGTGGGGAGCAGCACCTGCTGCACCCGGCCCCGCCGGCCCGTCCCGCCGGTCAGCGCCGCCAGATGTGTCAGCGCGCTCTGCGGCCCTTCGTACCCCAGTGCCGCCAGCTGGCGTTCGGCGGCGTCGGTGCTCATCACGTCCGAAATGCCCAGGGACGCTTGACCGACCGATTCCAGCAGCGGCTGGTAGAAGATTTTCGCGTGCAGGCGCGACACCCGGTGGTTCTGCCGCTTGAGTTCTTCCCTCAGCACGCCGAGCGCGTCGTGGCGGCCGTCGGGTCGCATGTGGGCGGCGCGGGCGAGCCAGCGCATCGCCTCCTCGTCGTCGGCCTCGGGCAGCATGTGGGTGCGCTTGAGGCGTTGAAGCTGCAACCGGTGTTCGAGCAGCCGCAGGAATTCGTAGGACGCCGTCATGTTCGCGGCGTCGTCGCGCCCGATGTACCCGCCGTCGCCGAGCGCGGTCAGCGCGTTCACCGTCGAGGCGACGTGCAGTGACTCGTCGGTGCGGCCGTGCACGAGTTGCAGCAGCTGCACGGCGAACTCGACGTCGCGCAGACCGCCTGTGCCCAGCTTGATCTCGCGGGTCCGTACACCCGCGGGCACCAATTCCTCCACGCGCCGGCGCATGGCCTGCACCTCGGGCACGAAGTCCTCGCGTTGGGAGGCCGTCCACACCATGGGCATCAGCGCGTCGATGTAGCGCCGCCCGAGGTCCTCGTCACCGGCGGCGGGCCGGGCCTTGAGCAATGCCTGGAACTCCCACGTCTTGGCCCAGCGCTCGTAGTAGGCCACATGCGATTCCAGGGTGCGCACCAGCTGCCCCTGCTTGCCCTCGGGGCGCAGCGCGGCGTCGACTTCGAAGAACGCATCGGAGGCCAGCCGCATCATCTCGCCGGCGATCCGGGTGGCCAGCGCGAGGCTGCTGTGGGCGTCGTCGTCGGCGACGAAGATGACGTCGACATCGCTGACGTAATTCAGTTCCCGCGCACCGCATTTGCCCATCGCGATGATGGTCAGGGTGGGCGCGGGCTGGTCGCCGCACACCGACGCCGTCACGACCCGCAGTGCCGCGGCCAGCGCCGCGTCGGCGAGGTCGGAGAGGTGTTCGCCGACGACGGTGAACGGCAGCACCGGTTCGTTCTCGACGGTGGAGGCCACGTCCAGAGCAGCCAGCACGAGGAGACGGTCGCGGTAGAGGGTGCGCAGCGGCGGGACCGCCGCGCTCGTGGGACCCGTTGCGCTGTCGGCCCGTTCGGCGAACATGTCGCGCAGCTGCTGAGGGTCGGGCAGCCTGACGTCGCCGGCGAGAAGTCGCCACGAGTCGGGGTTGGCGACCAGGTGGTCGCCCAGGGCCAACGACGATCCGAGGACGGCGAACAGGCGTCCGCGCAGCCCGCGATCCTTACGCAGCGCGGTGTCGAGGTCGTTCCAACCGGACTCCAGCGCTTCGGACAGGCGCACGATCGCCTTCAGCGCGGTGTCGGCGTCGGGAGCGCGCGACAGTGACCACAGCAGTTCGACGTGGGCGTCGGTGTTCCACCCGAGTGCGTCGAGGTCGGCCTGCGCCGTCGGTTCCACGAGCCCGAGTCGACCGACGCCGGGCAGCTTGGGTCGCTGCGTCGCGGGTTTGGCCACGCCATCAAGGTAGCGCGGGCCCCGGCCCGCCAGGGACACAGCCCTGTCAGAGGGACAGGTAGGTCTTCAGCTCGTAGGGCGTGACGTGGCTGCGGTAGTTCTCCCACTCGCTGCGCTTGTTGCGCAGGAAGAAGTCGAAGACGTGCTCGCCGAGCGCCTCGGCGACCAATTCGGAGTTCTCCATGTCCGACAGCGCGACCCCGAGGCTGCCCGGCAGTTCCTTGTAGCCCATCGCGCGGCGTTCTTCGGGCGTGAGGCTCCAGACGTTGTCCTCGGCCTGCGGGCCCAGCACGTAGTTCTTCTCGATGCCGCGCAGTCCGGCCGCGAGCAGGACCGCGAAGGTCAGGTACGGGTTGCAGGCCGAGTCGGGGCTGCGCACCTCGACGCGCCGCGAGGACACCTTGTGCGGGGTGTACATCGGAACCCGCACCAGCGCCGAGCGGTTGGCCGCACCCCAGGACGCCGCGGTCGGCGCCTCACCGCCGTGCACCAGCCGCTTGTAGGAGTTCACCCACTGGTTGGTGACGGCGCTGATCTCGTTGGCGTGCTCGAGAATGCCTGCGATGAACGACTTTCCGATGTCGGAGAGCTGGAGCGGGTCGTCGGGGCTGTGGAACGCGTTGGTCTCACCCTCGAACAGGCTCATGTGGGTGTGCATCGCCGACCCGGGATGCTCGGCGAACGGCTTGGGCATGAACGACGCCCGGACGCCGTCGCCGAGGGCCACCTCCTTGACGAGGTAGCGGAAGGTCATGACGTTGTCGGCCATGGACAGTGCGTCGGCGTAGCGCAGGTCGATCTCCTGCTGGCCGGGGGCGCCTTCGTGATGGCTGAACTCGACCGAGATGCCCATCTGTTCCAGGGCGTCGATCGCGTGCCGGCGGAAGTTCGGCGCCGAGTCGTGCACGGCCTGGTCGAAGTAGCCGCCGTTGTCGGCCGGCACGGGCGGGGTGCCGTCGTCGGGGCCGGGCTTGAGGAGGAAGAACTCGATCTCGGGGTGCACGTAGCAGGAGAAGCCGAGGTCGCTGGCCTTCGACAGCTGGCGGCGCAGCACGTGGCGCGAGTCGGCCCACGACGGTGAACCGTCGGGCATTGTGATGTCGCAGAACATGCGCGCCGAGTGGGGCTTTCCGGAGCCGTCGGCCCACGGCAGGATCTGGAAGGTCGAGGGATCGGGGCGCGCGACCATGTCGGCCTCGGACACCCGGGCGAAGCCCTCGATCGACGAGCCGTCGAAGCCGATGCCCTCCTCGAAGGCGCCCTCGAGTTCGGCGGGGGCGATGGCGACGGATTTCAGGTATCCGAGCACGTCGGTGAACCACAGCCGGACGAAGCGGATGTCGCGTTCCTCCAGCGTGCGCAGCACGAATTCCTTCTGCCGATCCATGATCGAAGCCTAGGTTCCGCCTGTTAATTCTGTGTTACGGCGCTGCTAGCAGCGCAATCCGGCGGGCGGTGGCGTCGAGTTGGTCAGGAACGCGACGACGGCGGTGTCGACGCACGCGTCGCCGTTGAAGACGACGGTGTGCTGGGTGCCGGAGAAGGTGATCAGTCCGGCGCCCATCTGCCGGGCCAGTTCGACCCCCGCCTCGTACGGCGTCGCGGGGTCGCCGGTGGTCGACACCACGACGACCTTGCCCGGGCCCGGGGAGGTCGCGGGCCCGACGACTGAGGTGGGCGGCACCGGCCACATCGCACACACATCGCGGGGCGCGGAACCGGTGAACGAGCCGTAGGACAGGAACGGGGCGATCTCGCGGGAGCGGCGGTCGGCCTCGACCCAGGCCGCGGAGTCGGTCGGGAACACCGCGTCGACGCAGCGGATCGCGGTGAAGGCGTCCTGGCGGTTCTTGTAGTGGCCGTTGCGGTCCCGCTGCTGGTAGTCGTCGGCCAGCAGCAGCAGATCCCCGGGGTCGGTGCCCCTCTGCAGGCCGAGCAGCCCGCTGGTGAGGTACGGCCAGTACCGCTGGGAGTACAGACTGCTGACCGTGCCGGTGATGGCGTCCTGGTATCCGAGCCCGCGCGGATCGGTGGTCGCCGCGGGGCGGGCGACGAGGGGGTCGACGAGCTGCTGGAAGCGTGCGACGAACTGGGCGGGGTCGGTGCCCAGCGGGCAACCTGCGGATTCGGCGCAGTCGGCGGCGTAGTCGTCGAACGCCTTCTGGAAGCCGGCCATCTGGTCGAGGCTCTCGGCGATCGGGTCCTGGCTGGGATCGACGGCGCCGTCGAGGACCATCGCGCGGACCCGGTCGGGATAACGCGCGGCGTAGACCGCGCCGAGTTGCGTGCCGTAGGAGAACCCGAGGTAGTTGATCTGCGCCTCGCCGAGCGCAGCGCGGACGACGTCCATGTCCCGTGCCGCGTTCGCGGTGCCGACACTGGCCAGGAAGTCCGCCCCCATCCGGTCCAGACACTGCGCGGCGAAACGCTTCAGGACGTCCTCGATGTGGGCGACGCCGGCCGGGCTGTAGTCGGCCAGCGGTTCGGCCCGGTAGGCGTCGAACTCGGCGTCGGTGCGGCACCGCAGCTCCGGTGTGGAGTGCCCGACGCCGCGGGGGTCGATGCCGACGAGGTCGAAGCTGCGGCCGATCTCGGTGTCGGCCAGCGCGGCGCCCATCGAGGCGACGGTGTCGACCGCCGAGGCTCCGGGGCCACCGGGGTTGACGACGAGGACGCCGAGGCGCCGACCGGTGGCGGGCACCTTGATGACGGCCAACTGTGCCTGCGCGCCATCGGGTTTCGCGTAGTCGACGGGAACGGCGACCGTCCCGCACCTCGCGGCGGGGACGGCGGACGTGTCGACGAAGGTCGAACACGAACTCCACACCGGCGCAGCCGAATACGGCTCGTCGACCGCAGCCGGCGCCGCCGACGCCACTGGGCACAGCGCGGCCGGGAGCAGGGCCAGCGCCGCGATCATCCGTCCGGCGCGCAGCATGGCGAACATCGTTGCACGGGAACCCGGCGACGGTCGCCCCCGGGACGCAAAGGTGACCGGGCTGTTATCAGGCGTCGAGTTCGTAGGTCAGCCAGGTCGACTTCTCGGCGCCGATCCCGTCGTAAAGTCGTTGCGCCGTCGCGTTGTCCGGCGCTGTCTCCCACACGAGTTTCGCAGCGCCCCGGTCGCGGCAGAGCTGCAGGCCGTGGGCGATGAGAGCCCGGCCGGTGCCGGTGCCGCGGGACTCCGGGGTGACGTAGAGGTCGTTGAGGACGCCGACACGGGCCGCGTAGAGGGTCTGCCAGGTCCAGAAGATGGTCGCGAATCCCAGAGGCGTCCCCGCGGCGTCCCGGGCGATCAACTGCACACCCTCGTCGGGGTTGGCGATCAGCGCCCGCGACATGGCGGCGAGCTCGTCGTCGGACGGGTCGACCCGGTAGAAATCGCAGTAGCCCCGCATCAGCGGTGCGAGCTCCGGCAGGTCGGCCGTGCCCACGACGGCGATGGTCAGCACCGGGTGTCCGCGGGAGGCACGGTGACGTCGACGAGGTAGCGCGTGGTGATGTCGTCGACGCAGGCGTCGCCCTGCAGCGCCACGGTGTGCTGGGTGCCTTCGAAGGTCACCAGGGTGCCGTCGAGTTGGCGCGCCAGGTCGACACCGGCCTGATACGGCGTGGCCGGGTCGTTCGTGGTGGAGACCACCAGGATGGGTGGCAGCCCGTCGACGTTGATCTCGTGGGGCGTGGTCGTCGGCGGCACCGGCCACATCGCGCACGTCGGCATCGGCACCAGGCCGGTGAACTCGCCATAGGACATGAACGGGGCGGCCTCGCGGACGCGGCGGTCCTGTTCCACCAGCTTCGCGCGGTCGGTGACCGGGGGCTTGTCGACGCAGTTCACCGCGATCCGTGAGTCGACCTCGTTGTTGTAGTGCCCCTGCGCGTCCCGGCCGTTGTAGAGATCGGCCAGCGCGAGCATGGTGTCACCGCGGCCTTCCTTGACCTCGGTGAGCGCCTGCGTCAGGTGGCGCCACAATCCCGGCGAGTACAGCGGCAGGATCGTGCCGACGACGGCGTCGTTGTAACTCAGTCCGCGGGGGTCTTTGGTGTCGGCGGGTGTGTCCACCAGCGGATAGACCAGGGATTCGTAGACGTCGACGGCCTTGGCCGGGTCGGTGCCCAGGGGGCAGTCCGGGTCGATCGCACAGTCGGTGGCGTAGTCGTCGAACGCCTTCTGGAATGCCGCGGCCTGTCGCACGTCGGCCTCGATCGGGTCGGCGTTAGGGTCGATGGCTCCGTCGAGCACCATCGCCCGCACGTTCTGCGGGAAGGCCTCGGCGTAGCTGGCGCCGATGCGGGTGCCGTAGGAGTAGCCGAGATAGGTCAGCTTCTGGTCGCCCAGAGCGGCCCGCAGCGCGTCGAGATCCTTGACCACATCGGCGGTCCCGACGTTGGCGAGGAAGTCGACGCCCATCTTGTCCACGCAGCGCTGCACGAACTCCTTGGTCAGCTTCTCCAGGTGCGCAACGCCTTCGGGCGTGTACTCCACCACGTTGTCGGCGCGCAGCCGGTCGCGGTCGGCGTCGCTGTTGCACCAGACCGCGGGCGTCGAACTCGCCACCCCGCGGGGGTCGAAGCCGACGAGGTCGAACCGCTCCCGCAGTTCCTTGGGCAGCGTCGCGGCCATCAGGGCCGCCGATTCCTTGCCCGACTTGCCCGGTCCGCCGGGGTTGATGACCAGAGACCCGATCTTCTCGCCGGTGGCCTTGATGCGCAGCACCCCGATCTGGGCGATGTCACCGTCGGGGTTGTCGGCGTCGTCCCAGTCGACGGGAACCGACAGCATGCCGCACTCCGCGCCGGGCGGGATGCCGGTCTGGTCCGATGCGCCGGCTTCGCACTCCTCCCAGGCGATGGGCGTTCCGGGCCGCGGCACGGAGATCTCCGCACGCCCCTCGACGACCTGGCTGCAGCCGGCCACCAGCAGCGCCGACAGCGAAAGGAGCAGGCCGGGTCGCACGACACCGGTCTTGAGCTTCATGGGACCACATGCTGCCATGGACGCCGATCTGCGCTGGCGAGGCGCGTGAGCGGGGGTTCTTACGTCGTCGCGTCGAGCAGCTCGCGCAGCGCGACGTCGAAGTCGTCGGCGAGGTCCCACAGGTCCGGCAGCAGTTCCGGGCAGGACACGATGCCGACGTCGAGATTGCCCGACAGGGACATGACCGTGATGTTCAGCCCGGAACCGTGGAAGATCGGGCCGAGCGGGTACATCGCCCTGACTTCGCAGCCGAGCAGGAACAGCTCGCCCTGCGGGCCGGGCACGTTGGAGACGACGAGGTTGTGGACCGGCCGGGCGCCGCTGAGGCGGCTACGCGCGTAGACGCGCATCGCCGTGCCGAACACCGCCGGGGCCGCGAACTGCGTCCAGTCCTGCAGAAGGGTCGCCGAGATCGCCGAACTATGTTGCTTGGCAACCGAATTCGCTTGGGCGATGGCGCGCAGTCGTTCGGCCGGGTCCTCGATGCCGGTTTCGAGCTTGGCGAACATCCCCGACACCTGGTTGCGCCCCGGGCGATCCGACCTCTCGTGCACCGACACCGGGACCATCGCCACCAGGGAGTTCTCGGGCAGCTGCCCGCGTTCGAGGAGGAAGGTGCGCAGCACTCCCGAGACCAGGGCCATCACCACGTCGTTGACCTTCACGCCGAAGTGGTTCTTGACCTTCTTGATGTCGTCGAGGTCCAGCTGGGCGAATGCGACGTTGCGGTGACCCGTCACGTTGGCGTTGAACGCGGTCCTGGGGGCGGTGAACGGCGGCGCCATGGTCAGGCCGGAGCGGGCGCGCCGGACGGTGTCGACGACCGTGGACACCGTCGCCGGCACCACGTTGGCGAGCTTGAGCGGCCGGGTCGCGAACCGCACCGCCCCGCTGAGCGCGATCTCCAGATCACTGCCGCCGCCGGGCCCGTCGACGGGATCGGGTGCCGGCGCATCCGGCTCGGTGGTGCACAGCTTCGACATCAGGTTGGCCCCCGTGACGCCGTCGACGGCGGCGTGGTGGACCTTCGTCATCACCGCGATACGGCCGCCGGTCGGTGCCGTGTTCCCGTCGTGCGTGCCGCCGACGTTCTCGATGACCCACATCTCCCACAGTGGACGCGTGCGGTCCAGCGGCAGCGAGGCGATGTGCCCGCAGATCTCGCCGAGTTCGATGCGGCCGCCCGGCGAGGGCAGACCGATGCGATGCAGGTGCCGGTCGACGTCGAAGTCGTTGTCCTCCACCCACACTGGGTGGTCCAGATTGAACGGGGTATCCGCGATGCGTTCACGGAATTCGGGCATCGCCCTGATGCGCAGGCGCAGGTTCTCACGCAGGGTGTCGAAGGAGTAACCACCGGGCATGGTGGAGGTGTCGAGCTCCAGGATCGAGCAGACGTGCAGCGGCTGAGCGGCGGTTTCCAGGTAGAGGAAGCTGGCATCGAGTCCGCTGAGCCGTTGCATGCCGCGATCGTATGCCCGGCGGTGACGGGTGTGAGGAAATCCACTTAACGCACTGTTCAACTTCCGGTGACGCGGTGGCACACTTGTCGTGTCAGCGAACCCGGGGACCGGTACGGCCACGAGGATTCGAAACGACGAAGCCCTCTGAGGGGACAACGATGTCTGAGCAGACCGTCTACGGTGCTGCGGCTGAGATCAAGCCGCGGACGAAAGTACGCACTCATCATCTCCACAAGTGGAAGTCCGAAGGGCACAAGTGGGCCATGCTCACCGCCTACGACTACTCCACCGCCGCAGTGTTCGACGAAGCGCAGATCCCTGTGCTGCTCGTCGGCGATTCCGCCGCCAACGTCGTTTACGGGTACGACACCACCGTCCCGGTCACGATCGAGGAGCTGATCCCGCTCGTCCGCGGTGTCGTCCGCGGCGCCCCGCACGCACTCGTCGTGGCCGACCTGCCGTTCGGCAGCTACGAGGCCGGCCCCCAGCAGGCCCTGGCCACCGCGACCCGCATGCTCAAGGAGACCGGCGCCCACGCCGTCAAGCTCGAAGGCGGCGAGCGCGTCGCCGCCCAGATCGCCGCGGTGAGCGCCGCCGGCATCCCGGTGATGGCCCACATCGGCTTCACCCCGCAGAGCGTCAACGGCCTCGGTGGCTTCCGCGTCCAGGGCCGTGGCGACGCCGCGGAGCAGACCATCCACGACGCGATCGCCGTCCAGGAAGCCGGCGCCTTCGCCGTCGTCATGGAGATGGTGCCGGCCGAGCTGGCCACGCAGATCACCGGCAAGCTGACGATCCCGACCGTCGGCATCGGCGCGGGACCCAACTGCGACGGCCAGGTTCTGGTGTGGCAGGACATGGCCGGCATGACCAACGGCCGGACCGCCAAGTTCGTCAAGCGGTTCGGTGCCGTCGGCGACGAGCTGCGGCGCGCCGCGACCGACTACGCGCAGGAGGTCGCCACCGGCACCTTCCCCGCCGAGGAGCACTCCTACTAGCGGAACTCCGGAGCGCGTTTGGCCAGGAACGCGTCGACCCCTTCGCGTCCGTCGGCGGACTCCGCCCGCTGGGCGATCAGCCGTGATTCGAGCTCCATCTGCTGCTCGAGCCCGTTGCCGAAGGTGTCGAGCAGCAGTGCCTTGACTCCCCCGTTGGATCCGGCCGACGTGGTGGCCATCTGCTCGGCGAGCTGATCGGCGCGGGCGGCGAGTTCGTCGTCGGCGACGACCTCGGTGACCAGACCCCACCGCGACGCCTCGTCGGCCGACAGCTTCCTGTTGGTCAGCATCAGCTCCTTGGTCTTGGCGATGCCGATCAGGCGCGGGAGGTAGTACGAGGAGCTGCCGTCGGGGCTGAGGCCGACCCGCGTGTAGGCCATCGTGAACGACGCCGACTGCGCGGCCAGCACCAGGTCACCCGTCACGGCCAACGAGAAACCGGCACCGGCGGCGGCGCCGTTCACGGCGGTGATCACGACCGCGTCCATGCGAGCGAACGTCGAGAGGGCGCGGTGCAGGTCGTCGGCGACGCCCTTGATGTGCCGGCCCCGGCTCGGGGCCGAGGCGAAGTCCTTGAGGTCGCCGCCGGCGCAGAAGAAGCGGCCGGCCCCGGTGATGACGACGACCTTGGTGGCCGGGGTGTCGCAGCGCGCGGCGGCGGCGGCGAGTTCCCGAGTCATGGTGTCGTTCATGCCGTTTGCGGCGTCGGGCCGGTTCAGCGTGATTCGGGCGACGGCTCCGGACTGGTCGACGGAGAGGGTCTGGTAATCAGTCACACCCCGGACTGTAACGTCCGCCGTTCTACAGCGTGCCGTCGAGATAGGCCGCCCGGCATGCCCGGCGCGCGAGCTTACCGCTCGTGGTCCGCGGAATCACCCCGGCGGCAACGAGTTTGACGTCTCTGACCGGTAGCGCGTGCCGCCGCGACACCGCCGCGCGGACCGCTTCCTGGATGGGACCGGCGTCGGCGCGGCCTGCTCCGGGTGCGCGCTCGGCGACGACCACCACTTCTTCGCGGCCGCCCGAGGGCACCGAGAACGCCGTCACGAAGCCCGCGCGCACCGCCGTGGAAGCTGCGGCGACCGTCGCCTCGATGTCCTGCGGGTAGTGGTTGCGACCGTCGACGATCACCAGGTCCTTGATGCGGCCGGTGATGTACAGCTGACCGTCCAAATAGACACCCAGGTCGCCGGTCCGCAGCCACAGCGCGTTGTCGGCGCAGCCGTCGGCGTGGCTGCCGTAGAGCAGGCGGGACTGCAGCTTGTTCTGGAACGTCAGCTCGGTCTCGTCGGCACGGCCCCAGTAGCCGTTGCCGATGTTCTCGCCGTGCAGCCAGATCTCGCCCACCTGCCCGTCCGGCAGTTCGGCTTCGGTGCCGGTGTCGACGATGACCGCCCACTGGCTGCGCGCGACCCGCCCGCAGGAGACCTGCGCGACGGCGTCGGGATGGTCCGGCGGGACCGGGACGGCATGCCCGGCGCCGAGCTGTGCGCGGTCGAGGTGGACCACGCCGGCCTGCGCATCGGGAGCGATGGTCGAGACGAACAATGTGGCCTCGGCCATGCCGTACGACGGCTTGATCGCCGTGGCGGGCAGCCCGTAGGGAGAGAAGGCGGCATTGAACGCGTCGATCGAGGCGATGCTCACCGGCTCCGAGCCGTTGATCAGTCCGGCGACGTTGCTCAGGTCGAGGTCGTCACCGGCGGGCGGGAGGCCCCGCTGCGCCGCGAGCTCGAAGGCGAAGTTCGGGGCCGCGGCGAACGTCGGGAGATCCGAGGCGCCGAGTTCCCGGATCCACCGGTAGGGCCGGCGCACGAACGCCACCGGCGACATCAGCGTGATGTGCCCGCCGACCAGCGCAGGGAACATGATCATCAGCAGGCCCATGTCGTGGAACAGCGGGAGCCAGCTGACGCTGCGGATACCGCGGTTCAGACCGACCGACAGGATCATCTGGACGACGTTGGTGCACGCCGAGCGGTGGGTGATCTCGACGCCCGCGGGCGCGCGGGTGGACCCGGACGTGTACTGCAGGTAGGCGATGTCGTCGGTCTGCAGCGGGGCGGGCACGAAGTCGGCGCCGATCGCATCGGGCACGGCGTCGACCGCGATGACACGGGGGCGGCGCGGCCGCGGCACCCCGCGCAGGAACGTCCGAACCGCCTCGGCCGCAGCCGAAGTCGTCAGCACCACCGTGGGTCGGGCGTCGTCGAGTACGGCGTCGAGGCGCTCGGCGTGGCCGGGCAGCTCGGGCGCGAAGAGCGGTACCGCGATCGCCCCGGACTGCAGCGCGGAGAAGAAGGCGACCACGTAGTCGACGCCCTGGGGCGCGAGGATCGCGACCCGGTCGCCGGGCTGGGTGACCTGTTGCAGCCGGGCACCCACCGCGCGCAGCCGCGTCTGCAGCTGCGTCCAGCTGAGCTCGATCGTGCGATCGCCGTCGAAGTCGAGGTACCGGTATGCGGGGGCGTCGCCGAAGGTGGCGGCATTGCTGTCGAGGAAGGAGGTCAGCGTGACCCCGGCCGGGACGGCGATGGCACCGTCGCGGTCGAGGTAGTCGTCGAGCCTCTGGTTTGGACTCATGAGCCGATATTAAGAGAAATCTTTACTTTTTGGTGGAGGCGACACCCGAGCGTGGCCCCGCCGCTGCACGGCCGAGACCTGGCCAGGCTGGAGATTCATCTCCGTGTGGCAGGCTATGGTCCCCCGCATCACGCCAGAGACGAAGGTGACCATGGCCGCCAAATCGCCCGAAACCTCCAGGTACACCGAGACCGAGCGGAAGTTCGAGGTGGTCGAGTCCACCGTCTCCCCCTCCTTCGAAGGCCTGTCGTCCGTCGCCCGCGTCGAGCGGCCGCCGTCACAGTCGCTGGCCGCTGTGTACTTCGACACCCCGGGTCATGATCTGGCCCGCAACAAGATCACGCTGCGTCGCCGCACGGGTGGAACGGACGCCGCGTGGCATCTGAAGCTGCCCAAGGGCGGCGAGACCCGCACCGAGGTCCACGCCCCTCTCTCCGACGACGATTCCCCCGAGCATCCGGAGGTGCCGGAGAGTCTGCGCGACATAGTGCTCGCGATCGTGCGGGACCGGCCGCTGACCCCGGTCGCGCGCATCGACACGACCAGGACCGTGGAGCTGCTCTACGGGTCCGACGGCGAGGTCATCGCCGAGTTCTGCGACGACCAAGTGACGGCCAGCGCGGTCGGCGGGGACGAACAGCGCTGGCGCGAATGGGAACTCGAACTGCGACCCGGCGCCGACGGCGACCTGTTCGACCGGTTGACCAACCGACTGCTGGACGCAGGTGCGCAGCCGGCCGGCCACGGGTCGAAGCTCGCGCGCGTGCTGTCGAGCGCCCCGGCGGCCGGGGATTCCGGGAAGGGGCCCGGGGCGATCAAGGACCCGGCGCGCCGCGCGGTGGCGCAGCATGTCCGAGAACTCATCGAGTGGGATCGGGCGGTCCGCTCCGACGTGTGGGATTCGGTCCACCAGATGCGGGTGACGACCCGCAAGATACGCAGCCTGCTGCAGTCCTCCGAGGGATCGTTCGACATCGACGCCCATGCGTGGGTGCTCGACGAGCTGCGGGAGCTCGCGGCGGTGCTGGGGGTGGCGCGTGACGCCGAGGTCCTCGCCGAACGCTACGAGCGTGCGCTCGACGGGTTGCCCGAGGCCACGGTGCGCGGTCCGGTGCGGGAACGCCTGGTGGAGGGCGCTAAGAAGCGCTATCAGACCGGATGGAGGCGGTCGCTGACCGCGATGCGCTCGCAGCGCTACTTCCGTCTGCTCGACGCGCTCGAAGCGCTGGTGGCCACGGAGCCGCCGAAGTCGGCCACGGGTGAGGAGCCCGCCGAGCTCACCATTCACTCCGCCTACAAGAGGGTCCGTAAGGCAGCGAAGGCCGCGCGGGTCGCCGCCGGCGATCCCGAGGTCGACGCGGACGAGTCGAACGAGGCCCTGCATCGGATCCGCAAGCGCGCCAAGGCTCTTCGCTACACCGCGGCGGCCACCGGGGATGCGAAGGTGGCCGATCGCGCCAAGGCGATCCAGTCACTGCTCGGCGATCACCAGGACAGCGTCGTCAGCCGCACCCACCTCAGTCGCCAGGCCGAGGTGGCCCACACCGCAGGCGAGGACACCTTCACCTACGGGCTGCTGTACCAGCTCGAGGACGATCTGGCGCGACGGTGCGAAGAGCAGATCGAGGACGCGCTCAAGCAACTGGACAAATCCGTCGGCAAGTCCTGAGGTCGCCGGGGGCGGATGAGCCGGCCTGTAAGCCGGAGCATCCCAATCGAGGACTTGCGTGGACTAGGCCGGTAAGGCGCTTGCATAGGTGATCACCCAATGTGGCCCGGCTCGTCGGGCAGCACAGTTTCTGGTCGCACCGGGTAGAAGTCTTCTTCATAGATCTGTTCGCGAACCCACCCGGCCTCGTAGTAGGTGCAGTTGCTGGTGTACGTGCCGCTTGTGCAGCTTGAACTCGCGTTTCTGTAGTGCGCCGGAATCCCGATCAAACGGTGACGCATCCACGAGCCATCAGGCAGGACCGGCCCATCGCACATCGTGCGCGTCAAAAATTGCAGCCCGAAAATACCTCGGCGCACCTGGTCGGTGAAGCAGTTCTGTTGCGCGTTGGCAGATGGGGCCAATCCCACAATCGAGACCGAGCTCGCTATCGCTGCCGCCGTGGTCAGAGCCGTATAGACACCCTTCATTTTCCTTCCCCCTCCAATTGTGCATCGATTGCATCACGATTCACGACGGCGGTTAACGCATTCGTGAATATTTGCTGCGAACGCCGAAATGCCGATGGGCGAATACCGCGGGCCACCGTTGCGCAGTGGTCCAGCGATTAACTGAGACCTTCGTTGCAGCTTGATTACCCGGCTTAGGTACATCATCTTCAGTGCCGGCACGCTCAACTACGCCGCTCGAAAGAAACTCGACGAACCGCCAGTTAGATAAGGATCACGTCGCGGCGGTGCGTATAAACAGGCGGGATACATACGAGCGCGCCGAAAGATGAACTCGCCTCGGGCGCGACCTTTGACCGATCCGGACGGCCCGGCCCCAAGGCGCCAACACGTCACGAATCGATGATCAGAAGAAGCAGCCGACGACGTTCGCCTACCCCTTATTCAGTATGCGAGTCAATCACCAACATGGGCATTCAGAGCCCGGGGCAGCTAGGGGGCGAAGACGCCGAGAGGATTTGAGCTCGTTGTGCGCGAACAGAATTCAAGACGATCCAGTCTCCCGTTTGATGCCCCCTCCTTATACAAATTGCCCGCGGCGATGGGTGCCGGTGTTGGATCCGTGCTTCAACATCAGTCATCGGCTTCGACAGCACAGCTCGGCCACATGGCGCAGATAATGAGACTCGCACACGTTCAGCTCACTTGACGCCCATTACGGACGGCCGGCGGGCCCGTCGACCCGACCTCGGACGAGACGTGGGCATCGGAGGACGGCACCGACCCTCATGTAGCGAGAAGCAAGTCCTGAGGTCGCCGGGGGCGGATGAGCCGGCCTGTAAGCCGGATTCTGTTCCTCACCGCCATAACTGGCAGCGAGGCGGCGACCATCCATCTGGACACACCGTTGCCGGGTGCCTCGAGCGGCCTACCCGCAGGCTCGGGCGAGCAGCCCTCGGGCGCCTGCGCGGCCGCAACCAGGTTGCGGCCTTCTTGGCCTTGCTTCGGGTGGGGTTTGCCTAGCCACCCCGGTCACCCGGGATGCTGGTGCGCTCTTACCGCACCTTTTCACCCTCACCTCCACCGGTCCGAAGACGTGGTGGTGGCGGTCTGTTTTCTGTGGCACTTTCCCGCGAGTCACCTCGGATTGCCGTTAGCAATCACCCTGCTCTGTGAAGTCCGGACTTTCCTCGACACCTGAGTGCCGCGGCCGCCCAGCCAGCTCATCCGCACTCACAAGGTAATGGGTGCGGCGCCGAAATACGTAATGAATGCGGCGCCCGCCGGTCAGGCGGCCGCGTCGAAGGTGACCAGGTCGACGCTCAGCCTGCCCTCCATCAGGCTGACCTGCCGGCGTACCGGAGGTCCCGGCAGCGCCGGGGCGACCGAGTAATACGTCGCCCCCGTCGGCGTCGTGTACGCCGCGGTGTGCGCGCCGTCCTCGCAGTAGGTGTCGACCGCCCATCCGGGCGCCTCTTTGGCGTAATTGCACGCCTCACACAGACCCAACCCGTTCCGCCCGTTGGTCTTCCCTCCTTCGCGGTGGGGCGTCGCGTGGTCGTGATGCCGAATCGGGGCGTCGCAGTACGGGGTCCGGCACGTCTGGTCCCGCCGCTCCAACAACCGGGCCAATCCCTTCGGGAAGATTCGCGCGCGCGACTCCATCGCGACCAGCTGACCCGACCGCGGGTGGCGATACAGCCGCCGCAACGTCGCCCTGGTTTCGGCGTCGGCGGCGGCTTCGCCGATCAGGGTTCGGCAGAACCCGGCCGGGACCGGCCCGTAGCCGTCCAGCCAGCCGCGTTCCTCGTCGTCGCCGGACAGCGTCGTGTCGGCCATCACCAGGTTCAGCTCGACCGGCACCGGTTGTCCCGCGGGACGTCCCGTCACGCGTTCGTAGAGGGTGTCGGTCATGATCTGGCCGCGGGAGCGCTCGTCGAACGTGGTGTCGGCGGCACGCGTGCACGCCGCGTACAGAGCAACTCCTTTGGCCAGCGGCAGCAGGGCGGTGAAGTACACCATGCCGTTCGGCGCCGGCCGGCAAGACACCCGCGGAGCCGCGGCCGCCTTGTCGATGCGCTCCACCACCGCTGCGGCGTCCAGGCGTGCGGCGATCCTCTTCGCTTCGGCCTCGACCCGTCTGTTCCCCCAACCCTTCAGCGCGGCGACGTCGGCGCACAGTTCGGAATCGAGTTGGCGACGGTGCGCGACGCTGAGGCAGGACGACTCCCGCACGATCAGCGTCGCCCGCCACTCCGTGAGCGCCCCGCACTCCAATGCCGCAAGGGTGCAGGGCATCTCGTGTACCAATGCCTTGGCGAAGCCCAGATGTTGCCCGCCCGTCTGAGGCGCCTGGCCGCGCGCGAGCGCAACCTCGGCACCGAGACCCCTCCCCCGTTTGTCGGCCCGGATACCCGCGGCCCGCTCGGCGGCGGTTCGCCGTGCCGCCCACAGGGCGGTCGCGCGGGCCTGGGCGGCGGCAGCCCGGGCCTTGAGCCGTTCACAGCGCTCGACCATCGCCCGCAGGTCGGCCTGCGACGCCGCGGCATCGATTTCGAACATACTTTCGAACATGCCCCGACGCTACCGCCGCCCACCGACAACCCATGGTGACTAGTCCGTGGACAGCCGCTTCACCACGATCAGGTTGTCCACCAGCACACCGGGCTGCCCGTCCGGGCCCACCGCATCGCGCTCGACCGACCCGACCCGGAGCCGCTCCCACCGCCCCGGTCCGAGATCGATGGCCGCGAACACCTCGTCGACGCCGGGAAAAACGTGGTCGAGAATGTGCTGCGGCGCCCAGGGCGGTGCCGCACCGTGATCCACCACGATGAGCAGCCCGCCGGGTGCGACGGCGCGGGCGGCGGCGGCGAAGATACGTTCGCGGTCCAGGTGGACCATCGATTGCAGGAACTGCGCCGACACCAGGTCGAAGGTGCCGTCGGGGAACGACTCGGACAGGTTCATCTGCACCAGGTGCACCCGGTCCGTCAGCCCGCGCCGGGCCGTCTCCTCGGCCGCACGTCCCAGTGCGGTGTCGGAGATGTCGACCCCGACGACCTGCCAGCCGCGCTCGGCGAGCCACAGTGTGTCCCCGCCTTCACCGCACCCCAGATCGAGCGCCCGGCCGGCAGGCAGCGGTTCGGCGACGTCGGCGAGCCAGGGGTTGACCCGCCCACTCCAGATGCGATCCCGCTCGGCGTAGCGCTCTTCCCAATGTTGTTTGACCTCAGACATTGTCATCCTTCCTCCAGAAAACTTCCCACCACGGCCGCGGCGGCGGCCGAACCCGAAGCGATCGCAGCGGCCACCTGCGGCATCGGGACGCTGAGATCGCCGGCCGCGAAGACCCCGGGAACCGAGGTGCGCCACGCGCCGTCGACCCGGATCGCCTCGGCGGTGATCGGTCCCGGCGCCGCGAATTCCACTCCGAGCTTCGCCGCCAGCGCCGACCGCTGATGCAAGGTGGTGGCGACGAGCAGCCCACCCCGCGCCAGGGTCGTCCCGTCGGCGAACACCACGCCGGTCATCTCCCCGTTCTCCGAGGCGACCTCCGCGACGGCGCGTTCGTCGAGGCGCACCCCCGCAGCAGTCAGCCGCGCCCGCGCGTCGGCGGTCACCTCGGCCGGGCCATTGGTCAGCAGGACGACATCGTCACTCCACCCCTGCAGCATCGTGGCCATGTGCACGCCCCGGTCACCGTTCGCCAGCACCGCCAGCGGTTTGTCCCGCGCTTCCCAGCCGTGGCAGAACGGACAGTGGAACACCGAATCACCCCACAGCGCAGCCAATCCCGGTAGATCGGGCGCCTCGTAGCGCATGCCCATCGCGAGCAGCACCCGCCGTGTGTGCACGACGCTGCCGTCCGCCAGTTCCAGGGTGAAGGTGTCCTCTCCCACGGTCGGCACCAGCACCTCGCCGGCGCGCACCTCGACGGTCGGGTACGCGGCCAACTCGCGCCGGCCCTTGGCGTACAACTCCGACGGGGCGACCCCGTCGAAACCCAGCAGGCCACCGATACCGTGAGCCGCGAGGTTGCTCTGCGCCCCGGCGTCCACCACCAGCGTGTGCCGCCTGGCCCTGCCCAACACGAGTGCCGCGCTCAGGCCCGCGGCTCCGCCGCCGACCACCACGCAATCCCAGATCTTGTCCATGACCCCACCTTGCCGCGCACGTTCATACATGCCAAGCTGTTTTGCCATGAAGGCAAATGAGGACGACGAGGGGGTCGACGCCCGTGTCCGCCGGCGGCTGCGCGACCTACGACTCCAGCGCGGCATGACGCTCGAAGACGTTGCCACGCGGTCGAATATCGACATCTCGACGCTGAGCCGACTGGAATCCGGGAAGCGGCGGCTCGCGCTGGACCATCTGCCGCGACTGGCGGGCGCCCTGTCGGTCAGCACCGACGAGCTGTTGCGCTCGCCCGACGTCGAGGACCCCCGCGTGCGTGGGCAGTCCCACACCCACAACCAGATCACGTTCTGGCCGCTGACCGGGCAGGGCCCCGCCGGCGGACTGCACGCCTACAAGATCCGCATCAGCGCGCGTCGGCGCACACCTCCGGACGAGCTCCCCGTCCACGAGGGCCACGACTGGATGTACGTGCTGTCAGGACAACTGCGACTGATGCTCGGCGACCGGGATTTCACGATCAAACCCGGTGAGGCCGTTGAGTTCTCAACATGGACCCCACACTGGTTCGGGGTGGTCGACGGACCGGTGGAGGCGATCGCCCTGTTCGGGTTGCACGGCGAGCGCGTGCACCTGCACACCGATCAGAGGTAGGCCGTCTGGTTGACCAGACGCACCGACGCGGCACCGTCGGGGTAGAACTCCGCGATCGACAGCGACGCCAGGTCCAGATGCAGGCGGTACAGGATCGCGGGCCCGGCATCGAGCGCCATCCGCAGCAGGGTCTTGATCGGCGTCACGTGCGACACCACCAGCACCGTCTGCCCCGCATGCTCGGCCAGGATGCGCTGCAGCGCACCGCGCACCCGTGTCGCGACCGCATCGAAGCTCTCCCCGCCCGGGGGCGGCACCGACGTGTCGCGCAGCCAGCGCCGATGCAGCTCGGGGTCCTTCTCGGAGGCCTCCCGGAACGTCAGCCCCTCCCACGCACCGAAATCCGTCTCGATCAGGTCGTCGTCGACGACGACGTCGAGTCCGAGCGCGGCCGCGGCGGCCGAGGCGGTGTCACGGGCACGCTGCAGAGGTGAGGCGAGGACGGCGTCGACCCCACCCCGGTCCCCGAGGTAGCGCGCCGCGGCGCCGGCCTGCTGGGTACCGAGCTCGGTGAGCGGCGGGTTGCCCCGTCCGGAGTAGCGGCGCTCCACCGACAGGGCCGTCTGACCGTGGCGCAACAGCAGCAGCTTCGTCGGCGCACCCTGGGCGCCCGTCCACCCCGCGGGGTTGGTGACCACCTCGGTCGTGCTCGCGCCGTCCATCGCCTCGTTCGCCAGCCGGTCGGCGACGCCGTTCTGCGCGCGCGGAATCCACGCATAGGAGATCCGCTCGAATCTGCGGGCAAGGTCGCGGGCGGTCTGGTTCAGCGGCGTCAGATCCGGGTGCTTGACGCGCCAGCGGCCCGACATCTGCTCCACCACCAGCTTCGAGTCCATCAGCACCTCGACGTCGGTGGCGCCCAGCCGCGCCGCGGCTTCCAGGCCCGCGATCAACCCGCGGTACTCGGCGACGTTGTTGGTGGCGGTGCCGATCGCCGACTTCGCCTCGGCGAGCACCGACCCGCGGTCGGCCGACCACACAACCGCGCCGTATCCGGCCGGTCCGGGGTTTCCGCGTGAACCCCCGTCGGCCTCGACGAGCACCTTCACGCCCGAAACCCTTTGACGCGCAGCAGGATCGCCGAACACTCCGGGCACCGCAGCACGTCGTCGTCCGCGGCGGCCGCGATCCGTGCCGACTCGCCGCGGTCGATCTCCAGCCGGCAGGCGCCGCACCGCCGGCCCTGCAGCACCGCGGCGCCGACCCCGCCGCGGGCCCGCTGCCGCTCGTAGAGCGTCACCAGGGCCTCGTCGATGGTTCCGGCCAGCTCGGCGCGACGCGCCACCGAGTGGTCCCTGGTGCGGGCGAGCTCGGCGCGGGCGTCATCGCAGGCCCGCTGCGCGTCGGCCAGCACGGTCTGCAGCTCCTCGATGCGGGCGCGCGCCTCGGCCTGCTGGGCGGCCAGCTCCTCGCGCTTCTCCATGACCTCCAGCTGGGCGTCCTCCAGGCTGGCCTGGCGCCGCTGCAAGGTCTCGAGTTCGTGCTGAAGGTCGGTGAGCTGCTTGGCATCCACCGTTCCACCCTCCAGCAGCGCGCGGTCGCGGTCCTCCCGCTGCCGCACCCCGTCGATCTCGGTCTCGAACTTCGCCACCTGGCCGTCGATGTCGTCCAGGGCGATCTGCAGCGCGGCGAGGCGGTCCTCGGCTTCGCGGTGCGCGGCCTGCGCCTCCTCCACCGTCTTCTGCTCGGGCAGGTTCTTCGTCCGGTGCTCGACCCGGCTGATCTCGGCATCCAGCTCGGCCAGCTCGGCCAGCATCTGCTGTTGTGCCACGGCGGCTTTCATGTCAGCACTCCTCGACATTCCATGGGTCTGTGCGCACTTCGGAGACGGTGACCGGCAACGCGGCGCCGAAGTGGCGGCGCAACAGCGACGCCGCCTGCCCGCACCACGGGTGTTCACTGGCCCAGTGCGCCACGTCGACCAGCGCGACGTCCGAGACGCGGCGGTGCTCGTCGGCGGGGTGGTGCCGCAGATCGGCGGTCACGTAGGCCTGCACCCCGGCGGCGGCCACGTCGGTGAGGAAGGAATCCCCCGCACCGCCGCACACCGCGACGCGCGACACCGTCGCCTCCGGATCGCCGGAGGCCCGGACCCCCCAGGAGGTCGCGGGCAGCGCACGACGCACCCGGGATACGAACGAGGCCAACGGTTCCGGTTCGGACAGGGTTCCGATACGACCGAGGCCGACGTCGCCCGGCGGGGCTTGCAGGGCCAGGATGTCGTAGGCCGGTTCCTCGTACGGGTGGGCGTGGCGCAGGGCGGCCAGCACCGCTGCGCGCGCCCCTGCGGGGGCCACCATCTCCACCCGGTCCTCGGTGACGTGCTCGACGGTGCCGACGGAGCCGATGGCCGGCGAGGCGCCGTCGCCGGGAAGGAACTGTCCGCCGCCGGTCACGCTCCAGCTGCACTGCGAGTAGTCCCCGAGCCGGCCGGCCCCCGCGTCGAACATCGCCGACCGCACCGCGTCGACGTCCTCGACCGGGACGAACACGACCCACTTGTCCAGATTCGGTCGCGCCTTCGCGGGTGACAGCACGCCGGTCACCTCCAGGCCGAGCGCCTCGGCCAGCGCATCGGAGACCCCCGGCGACGCACTGTCGGCGTTGGTGTGCGCGGTGAACAGGGCCCGTCCGGTGCGGATCAGCGAGTGGATCAGGGCGCCCTTGGCGGTTCCGGCCGACACGGTGTCCACACCGCGCAGCAGCAACGGATGGTGCGCCAGCAGCAGCCCGCGCTCGGGCACCTGTGCCACAACGTCGGCGGTGGCGTCGACGGCGACCGTGACCGATTCGACCGGTTCGGCCGGGTCGCCGCACACCAGCCCGACGGAATCCCAGCTCTCGGCCAGGCGCGGTGGGTAGGCGGCCTCGAGCACGTCGATGATGTCGACCAGCCGGACGTCTGCCACATCACGACAGTAGTGCTCGCGGGCCTGCGGACGAGGCAGCCACCCGTCTCAGGGACAATGGACGCTGTGACAGACATGCTGGACAGCACCCGCCGCGTCGCCCCGGTCGGCCGTGGCGATCTGGTGCTCTTCGACCTCGACGGCACCCTGACCGATTCGGCCGAGGGCATCGTCGCCAGCTTCCGTCACGCTTTGGAGACCGTCGGTGCGCCCGTCCCCGAGGGTGACCTCGTCAGCCGCATCGTCGGACCGCCGATGCACGTCACCCTGCAGCAGATGGGTCTCGGGAGCTGCGCGGACGCCGCGATTGCGGCCTACCGCGCCGACTACACCGCCCGCGGATGGTCGATGAACCGCCCGTTCGACGGCATCCCCGGCCTGCTGGACGACCTGCGGGCCGGCGGTGTCCGGTTGGCGGTGGCGACCTCCAAGGCCGAACCCACCGCGCAACGCATCCTCGCCCACTTCGACCTGGACGGCTGCTTCGAGGTCATCGCCGGCGCGAGCACGGACGGCGTCCGCTCGGCCAAGGCCGACGTGGTCGCGCACGCGCTGAGCTGCCTGGCGCCGCTTCCGCAGCGGATCCTGATGATCGGGGACCGCTCGCACGACGTCGAAGGCGCCGCCGCGCACGGGGTCGGCACGATCGTCGTGGGCTGGGGCTACGGCCACCGCGACTTCGCCGACGGCGACGGCGGGGCACTCGCCCATGTCGCGACCGTGCAGGAACTGCGCGAGGTGCTCGGTGTCTGAACTTCTGCACGTGACCTTCATCTGCTCGGGCAACATCTGCCGCAGCCCGATGGCCGAGAAGATGTTCGCCCACCAGATCAGTGAACGCGGACTCTCCGACGTGGTGCGCGTCACCAGCGCCGGGACGGGCCACTGGCACGAGGGTGAACCGGCGGACCGGCGGGCGGGCCACACCCTGCGGGCCCACGGCTACCCGACCGAGCACCGTGCCGCGCAGATCGGCGACGACCATCTCGCCGCAGACCTCATCGTCGCCCTCGGACGCAACCACCTGCGCATGCTGCAGCACATGGGCGTGCCCGCCGAACGTCTGCGGATGCTGCGCTCGTTCGATCCCAGATCCGGCGCGCACGTTCTCGACGTCGAAGACCCCTACTACGGAACCCAGGACGACTTCGAGGAGACCTACTCGGTTATCGACGCGGCGCTGCCCGGCCTGCACGGCTGGGTCGACGAGCGGCTCGCCGACATCGGACGGGCCGGCTGACGATGCGGCGCTGGGCTTTTCTGCTGCGGCCGCAATGGCTGGCGCTGTTCGTCGTCGTACTCGCGTTCGCCTACCTGTGTTTCACGGTGCTGGCACCGTGGCAGCTGGGCAAGAACACCAAGACCTCGCGGGAGAACGCCCAGATCTCGCGATCGTTGGATGCCGACCCGGTGCCGGTCACGTCTGTTCTGCCGCAGCAGGATTCGTCGGCGCCGCAGGAGCAGTGGCAGCGGGTGACGGCGACGGGGCGCTATGTGCCCGACGTACAGGTCCTGGCGCGGCTGCGGTTGATCGACGGCGATCCCGCCTTCGAGGTGCTCGTGCCGTTCGCGGTGGACGGCGGCCCCACGGTGCTCGTCGACCGCGGTTACGTGCGCCCGGTCGAGGGTTCGGCGGTCCCGCCCATCGACGCGGTCCCGACCGGACCGGTGACGATCACGGCGCGGCTGCGGGATTCCGAAGGCCTCGCCGGGAAGGCCCCGTTCGACGCCGACGGCGTGCAGCAGGTGTACTCGATCAACATCGAGCAGATCTCCGCGCTGACCGGAGTTCCGCTGGCGGGGTCCTATCTCCAGCTCGTCGACGGCCAGCCCGGCGGGCTCGGCACGATCCCGCTCCCCCACCTCGACGCCGGGCCGTTCCTGTCCTACGGCATCCAGTGGATCGCGTTCGGGATCATCGCCCCGATCGGTGTGGGCTACTTCGTGTACTCGGAGATCCAGGTCCGCCGACGCGAGAAGGCCGCGGCTGCGGCTGCGGCGGCCGACACCGACGATGCGTCCGCCGCACCGCTCACCACCGAGCAGAAGCTCGCCGACCGGTACGGGAAGCGACGCTGACCGCGGCGATCGCCGCCAGCACCTGGACAACCCGCGAGAGCCGGACGGCGCGCGCCAGGTCCTCGACGCCGGGATCTCGCCCGTCGCCGAGCGTCGGACGGATCTCCAACTCGTGGGCGTACTGCGTGGGTCCGCCGAGGCGCACTCCGAGCGCGCCGGCGAACGACGCTTCCGCGACGCCGGCATTCGGGCTCGGATGTTTCGCCGCATCGCGCCGCCACGCCCGCCATGCTCCGGCCGGCGAGCCTCCCACCGCGGGGGCGCCGACGACGACCAGTAGTCCCGTCAGCCGCGCCGGCATCAGGTTGACCAGATCGTCGAATCTGGCTGCCGCCCAACCGAAGCGCAGATAGCGCGGCGAACGGCGCCCGATCATCGCGTCGAGGGTGTTGGCGGCGCGGTAGACGAGTGCCGCTGGCACACCACCGACTGCGACCCACACCAGCGGGCCGATCTGTGCGTCGGAGGTGTTCTCGGCGATGGACTCCAGTGCGGCGCGGGTCAGCCCCGGCCCGTCCAGCGCTGACGGGTCGCGTCCACACAGCGACGGCAGCAGGCGCCGGGCCCCCTCGACATCGTCGGCGCGCAGCAGAGCCACCATCTGCTCCCCGGTGCGGCACAGTGTCGTCCCGCCCGAGGCGACGAACACCGCTGCCGCGACCGCTGCCGCTTCCGACGCCGCGCCGCGCCGGCGACCAGCCCTCTCCGCCATGGCGCCGAACAGGCCGACGGCAGTCAGCAGCCCCGCGGAGTGCAGGATCCCGGCCACCCGGTCGTCGCGGTAGGTGCGGCGTTCCACAGCGGCTGCACCGGTGCCGAATACGGCCACCGGGTGACCCCGCCTCGGGTCACCGAACAGGAGGTCGGCCACCGCGCCTGCGGCGATGCCCATTGCTCGAGCAAACACCCCGGCAGCGTCTCACAGCACGATTCGCCCGGTTGCGGCGAGGTTGCGATGACACACTGTGCCCATGGGTGACGTGATCCTGACCGCACAGACGATCATCACGATGGACGACGCCGCACCACGCGCCCGCGCCGTCGCGGTCTCGGACGGCAGGATCGTCGCGGTGGGCAGCCTCGATGACTGCCGCGCGGCACTGCCAAGCGGAGAGGTCGTCGACACCGGCGCCGCCGCGCTTGCGCCCGGTTTCGTTGAACCACACAGTCATCCGCTGATCAGCGGGGTGGCCACCCAGGCTCCCGCCCGATCGATCGCGCCGTGGGACTGCCCGACATGGGCCGACGTGCAGAGCGTCTTCGCCGACACGATCGCCGGCAGCGATCCCACCACCCCGCTGCTGTTCGCCGGATTCGACGCACTGCTGCACCGTCATCCGGCGCCCGACGCGGCCGAGCTCGACGCGATCTTCGGTGACCGCGTCGTGGTGGTGACCGACAACTCCGGTCACGGGGTGTATTTCAACTCCGCGCTGATCCGCAGCCGCGGGTGGGACACGGACCCGCCCGCCGACCCCGTCGCGTCCCGATTCGGGCGCCACCCCGACGGATCGCTGAACGGTCAGGGTTTCGAGCTCGCCGTGCTGACCGCGGTGACCGGGCCGCTGATGGCCCAGTTGGGCAACCCGCTGATGTCGGGGGCGCTGTACTTCGCGCTCATGTCGCGCGGCGGCTACACCTCCACGTCGGACATGACCTACGACCCGAAGTTCGCCGCCGGTTACGAAGCCCTCGCCGCCGCGCCGTCCTGCCCGCTGCGCATCAGCATGTGGGAGGTGTCGACCAGCGACACCTATTCGGAGCCAACGACATTCACTGCCGGTGACTCATGGCTCACCAAGACCGGCGTGAAGCTCTGGACCGACGGTTCACCGTGGGTCGGCAACATCGCGATCTCGTTCCCGTATCTGGACACCGAGGTCACCCGCACTGCGGGAATCAACCCGGCGACGGCCGGTGGGGCGGACTCGATGAACTACAGCCGCGAACAGCTCGACGCCATCCTCGACCGCGCCGCGCCCGCCGGATGGCAGATGGCGTTCCACGCCAACGGCGACCTGGCCCTCGACCTCGCACTGGACGCCTACGAGGACGCCCTGACCCGGCACGGTCTGCTCGGCACCGACCATCGGTGGCGCCTCGAACACTGTGGCGCGGGCACGCGGAAGCACTTCGACCGCGCCGCACGCCTCGGTGTGCACGTGTCGATGTCGCCGTTCCAGTACTACTACTGGGGCGATCTGCTCGACGGCGCGATCTTCGACAGTGAGCACGGCTCCCGCTGGGCCGCGTTCCACGACGCCGTGGAATCCGGTGCGTGCGTGTCCCTGCACAACGATGGCTCGGTCTCGCCGCCGACGCCGGTGGTGAACATCGCCACCACCGTCACCCGACGTACCCGCGACGGCGGGGTACACGGACCCGATCAGGCCATCACGCTGGGTCAGGCCTGGCGCGCCCAGACCCTCGATGCGGCGCGGACTCTGCGGCGCGAGCACCTGGTGGGCTCGATCGAGGTGGACAAGCTGGCCGACTTCGTCGAGCTGACCGCCGACCCGTGGGAGGTCGACCCTGCGTCGCTGATCGACAGCGTGAAGGTGACGGGTACCTGGCTGGGCGGCCGCCGGATCGATCTGGACGAATTCCTCGCCGCGATCAGAGGCGCCGACGGTTCCGAACACACGCATCTGGCGGAACGAAGCACCAAGAAATGCTGCTGATCAGGTGCGGTAGAGCGTATTCATGCTGTCGTGCAACAGCTTCGGCAGCGGGGGCGATTCGTAGGTGCCGGTGACCACCTCGATGTAGCACGCCCGTTCCGCGGTGCCCGCGGTCTCCAGAGCTTCGTCGAGTTCGCCGAGCGTGGTGACCCTCGGGGTGTACCAGTCGCGGCAGCCCAGGGCGTGGGGCAGCTCGGCATAATTCCACTGGGCCAGATCGTTGTACTCGATGCCCGGCTCCGCGCACAGCAGCCGTTCGATCAGATACCCGTTGTTGTTGAGCACGAAGATGATCGGCGTCAGGCCCTGCCGGCCGAACTGGCTGATCTCCTGGGCGGTCAACTGGTGCGACCCCTCTCCGGTGATGAGCACCAACCGTCGTCGCCGGTCGGCGATCGCCGCCCCGAACGCCGCCGGCGTCGCCCAACCGATGGCGCCCCACAGGGTTTGGTTGTGATAGCGGGCCCCGCGCGGCAGTGTCGTGAACGCCAGGCCCATCGAGGCGGTGCCCGTTTCGGCGATGATCACATCGTCTTCGCGGAGGAAGTTCGCCCACCTGGGATAGAGCGTGGCGGCGGTGATCGGGTCGTCGCCGGCACCGGTCACCGGCCCCAGTGTCGGCAGCGGGATGTCGGGGAGCTCACGCTCACCGTAGGCGCGGCGCGCGAGTTCTCCGAGCAGCTCGCCCATCTCGACGTTCTGGTACACGGTCGCCCCGACGGTGGTGCGGTGCACGTCGATACCGACCGTGCGCAGTGGGTCGAGCGTCGCGGTGAAGGCCCCGGTGTTGAAGTCGCTGGGCAGGGTTCCGAGGGACAGCACGAGGTCGGCGCTTTCGATGTACGCCCGGGCGGGTTCGTCCATCAGCTTCCCGTCGTACATGCCGATGAAGTTCGGATGCGTCTCGTCGAGGACGGACTTGTCGGCGAACATCGTGGCGAACGGGAGGGCGGCGGCTTCGATGAAGGCACGGGCGTCCTCGCGCAGACCGAGCCGGTCGACGACGAGACCCGGCAATGCGACCGCCGTGCTCGCCGCGGCGATCGCACCGGCCACCGCGTCGGCAGCCGCGCGCAGGGTCGCCGGGTTGCTGGTGGGCATCGGCAACGGTTCCCCCGGACCGAGCACCGGCTGATCGACGACGTCGGTGGGAAACGCCATGTAGACCGGCCGCCGGTGATACAGCGCCTCGCCGATCAGACGCTCGGTCTCGAACACGGCGTTGGCCGGGGTCATGATCGCGCTCGCCCCGACCACGGCGTCGGCCATCCTGCGGAACACGTCGAATTCGCCGTTGCCGAGGGTGTGATGGACGACCGACCGGTGCGCCTGGGTCGCCAGGTTGGGCATGCCCGTCAGGTGGAACACCGGCACGTTCTCGGCGTAGGACCCCGCGATCGCGCTGATGGCCCCCAACTCGCCGACGCCGTAGGTGGTACTGACCGCCCCGACACCGCGTACCCGCGCATACCCGTCCGCGGCGTAGGCAGCGTTGAGTTCGTTGCAGCAGCCGATCCAGTTCACCCGTGGATGTGTGACGATTGCGTCATTGATCGGGAATGCGAAATCCCCAGGCACACCGAAGATATCGGTGATCCCGATGTCACACAGCCGGTCCAGGACATATTCGATGACTGTCTGCGCCACGGCCATGGCCTCAACCTAACAATGGCGTCGTTGATTTTTCGGGGACCTGAGGGTATCCCGGAGGCATGTTCTCCAAGATCACCGAAACCGCAGCGCAGATCGCCGAAGGCGCCGGAGGGATCGTCGGCATCCGTACCGGCACCGAAGAACCGATGTTCGTACGCGAGGCCGTGGTCACGTCGGGGTCCGGGGATGTCGAGATCCGTCGGTACGGCCCCCGCATCGCCGCGCAGACGTCGGTCGACGGCGACGAGGAGGCGGCGCGCAACGCCGGTTTCCGTCGACTCGCCGGCTACATCTTCGGAGGGAATCGCCGGCGGACCACCATCGCGATGACGGCGCCGGTGGCCCAGCAGAGCGACAAGATCGCCATGACTGCGCCCGTCGCGCAGTCCCGCAGCGCGGACGGCGCCTCGGTGATCCGGTTCTTCATGCCGTCGAAGTGGTCGATGGAGCTGCTACCCGAGCCCGACGACTCGCGCGTCGAGTTGGTCGAGGTGCCCGGTGAGACCTATGCGGTGCTGCGCTTCAGCGGCGACCGCAGCCCGAAAGCCGTTGCGGCCAAGACGGCAGAGTTGCTTGAGGCGGTGGGCGGCAGCGATTTCCGGCCGGCGGGTGACCCTGTCGCCTGGTTCTACGATCCGCCGTGGACGCTGCCGTTCCGGCGGCGCAACGAGGTCGCGGTGGTCGTCAAAGCAGGCTGATCACGCCGATGGCGTGTGGGTGGAGCCGATGTCGGCGCCGCCGATCTCCGCGGCGATCGAGGTGACCAGTCCGCCCAGGAGGAACGCCGCGATCGCCGCGATCAACGCGCCGGTGCCCAGCTGGGGGATGAAGCGCCGCAGGCCGGTCACCGACCCACCGGCCCCGTGATATTCGTGGGTGAGGGCATGACCCTTGCCGCGCTGCAGCAGGTACCGGTTGACGGGGTAGGCAGCCAGGAAGGCGGCCGTCAGGGCGATCATCATGCCGATCCAGAAGACGCTGTTGACCAGTCCCGCGTTCATCGCTCCGGGGATCACGGCCATCACGAGGTTGTCGACGATCTCCATGGTCAGGATCGACAGGGTGTCGGCGGCCAGCACCACGCTCAGCGCCGCCCCCAGCGCCAGGCCTGCTCGCAGCAGCGGCAGCGTCGACAGTGAGTACCCGAACAGGAAGGCCAGGCCCACCGACAGCGCGATGGTCACCGCGTTGGACAGGCCCAGGGCGGTTCCGACCATCAGCCCGACGATCTCGCCGATGGCGCAACCGGTGAGGCAGTGCAACGTGGCGCTGACGGCCATCGCGTTGATGCCACCGCCGGCGCCGTGATGATGGTCGTCGCCGTTCATGGGTGCTCCTCCGATCAGCGCTTCGCAGTTAGCATCGCGTGATGCCGCTACCGCAGATCGTCCGCGACTCGCCGCTGGCCGAGGAGATTCTCGCATCTCACCGCGACCGGGCGGGCGGCGACGAGGTCGGCTGGGGGGCATACCGGGCGCACGTCTACCGGGTCATCAACTTCGCTCGGGCGCTCGGACCCGACGCCTCCGGTGCCGATGACGCCGACAGGGACGAGAAGCTGGCGATCGGCGCGGCGTTTCACGACCTGGCTTCCTTCACCACGCTGGACTATCTCGTGCCCTCGATCCAGGCGCAGGACGCGTGGCTGCGGAGGACCGGCCGCGCACTGTGGTCCGATGAGTTGGCGCTCGTTGTCGCCCAACACCATCGGCTTCTGCCCTACAGCCAGAAGCGTCCGTTCGCACCGCTGGTCGAGGCGGTTCGGCGAGCCGACCTCATCGACGTCAGCCAGGGTCTGATCCGGTGTCGTCCCGACCGGAGTGCTGCGTGCGGTGCGCCGCCTCGAACAACCGGGTTTCCTGCGCCCTGGCAACGCATTGACCCGCTCCGGTCATCGGGGAGCGGATCGCTGATCCCGGCAATTTGACCGGTTCGAAGCACACTCCCCCCGACGCACGATTGCCTCGACAACAATCGCGCTCAAGGAGGAACCATGAATCGCGCCGTCACGCTGCTTCTGGCCTGGTTCGCCACCTATCTGCTGGCCACCGGCGTCTGGCAGCAAGCGGCCCCTCGCTCGTTCTACGACCACTTCCCCGGGTTCGGACTGCACTGGGTGGACATCGACGGGCCCTACAACGAGCACCTGTTACGTGACGTGGGCCAGGGCAACGTCGCGATGGGCCTGCTCGCGCTGACCGCGCTGCTGATCGGGGGCGTCTGGTTGGCCAGGGTCACCGGTATGGCGGTCATGGTCGCGAACGTCCCACACCAGATCTATCACCAGGCGCACATCGACATCCTGCCCACCGTGACGGAGCAGATCATGCAGACCGTCACGCTGTCCTTCGTGTCGGTGACCGCCGTCGCGCTGACCGTTCTGGCGTTCCGGTTGCCGGTGTCCCCGGAGGCGAAGGCGCCGGCTCTGACCTACGCGGGCGGGAGGTGACCGATGACCGCCGCAGACATTCTCGAGTGGGTGTGGCTACGCCACCACAACGTCGTGAGCTGGTACATCCGTCCGCTGTTCATGCTGCCGCTCGCGTGGTTCGCCTACCGGCGCAGCGGAGTGGGCATCGCCGCCACCCTGGTGGCGTTGGCCACCAGCATGTTCTGGTTCCCCGCGCCCGACACCCCGGACCCGCGGGTCGCCGAGTTCCTTGCGTTCGAGCGGGAATCGTTGACCGGTGATTGGACGGCCTCGAAGCTGGGATGGGCGCTCCTCGCCCCGGCGCTGCTGGCCGTCTACTGCGCAGTGTTCTGGAAACGGTCGCTGCGGTGGGGCCTGGTCCTTGTGAATCTGATCGCCATCGGCAAGCTGTTCTGGGGTGTGACTGCAGGCTCGGGCACCGGGTGGGCGATGACCGTGCCTGCGCTGGCCGGATTGCTGGTGTGCGATGCGGCCCTGATCGCGGCGCTGTATGTACGACGATTGAGGAAGGGAGCGGCGACATCATGAGCACGCTCGAAAGAACCCGTCGCGCAGCGGTATTGGAGACCTTCGGCGACGGCGCCGATTTCACGATGACCGAGTTGCCGATGCCCCGCCTGCAGCACCCCGACGACGTCCTCGTGCAGGTGTCGGCGACCAGTGTCAACCCGATCGAATGGAAGATGCGCCAGGGGCTGGGACTGCCGAAGCGGTTGTGGCGCCGTCTCATCGGGTCGCCGATGGTCCTCGGTATCGACTTCTCCGGAGAGGTGGTCGCCACCGGAGCCGACGCGACTCCCTACCGGGTGGGCGACGAGGTCATGGGCGTGATGCCGATCGCCGGCGCCGACACCACACATATCGCGGTCCGCACCCGCGGTCGCCGCGCGGCGATCGTCCACAAGCCGGCCGGAGCGACCCACGCCGAAGCGGCGCTGGTGCCCTTCGCGGGCCTGGTCGCCTACGCCGGCCTCGTCACCTACGGCGGCCTCCGGGAACGCGACACGGACGCCCGGGTCCTGATCGTCGGCGCGTCCGGCGGCGTCGGCCACCTCGCCGTGCAGATCGCGGCCAACGCCGTGGGCGCCGGCCTCGTCGCCGGCGTGTCGAGTTCGCGCAACGCGGCCTTCGTCGCCGGCCTCGGCGCCCACACCGTCGTGCCCTACGACCGCATCCCGACAACCGAGATACCGTCCCATTTTCCGGATTGGGCAGGCACTTTCGACCTCATCCTCGACTGCGTGGGTGACGACGGGTACTACACCGAGCTGGCGCCGTGGTTGCTGAAGAGCACCGGCCGATACGTGACCGCGGCGCTACCCAGCTTCCGGCCGGGCCGACCGGGTGAAGACGTCGGAGTTCGCGACGGCGCGGTCCTGGGCGCCCGGCTCGCCCGCCGGTACGCGACGGGTAGGTACCGGTTGATCCCGGGTCTGGTCGGGTTACCCGCCGCAGACGGGTTGCCGGCGCTGGCGCGCTGGATGACCGAGGGCAAGCTGCGGCCGCACACCGCCTCGACCTACCGCCTCGAAGATCTGGCCGCGGCGCACCGTGCGAGCGAGACGGGCCGGACGGTCGGCAAGATCGCCATCATGGTGTCGTGACGTCAGTGAGTGACCGATTCGGCGAGCACCCGGGCGAGTTCGGTGCGCGAGGTGACGCCGAGTTTGGTGAACACGTTGCGCAGGTGAAAGTCGATGGTCCGCCGCGAAAGGAACAGCTTCGCCGCGACATCGGTATTGCTGAGGCCCTGCGCGACGAAGTTGGCCACCTGGCTCTCCTGCGGCGTCAACTGTCGACGGGAGCTGTCGTCCCGCTTGCGGACGCTCTGGCCACAGGCACGTAGTTCGACCTGTGCCCGCTCACTCCACGGGTCGGCGCCCAGCGCGTCGAAGGTGTCGAACGCCGCCTTCAGGTGCCCGCGGGCGGCGGTGCGGCGACGGGCCCGACGAAGCGTTGCGCCGTAGTCCAGTTGGGCGCGGGCCCGCTCGAACGGCCGGTGGGCCCGTGCGTGGTGGTCGAGTGCCTCGTCGAAGAACCGCTCGGCATCGGGCATGTCGGCCAGCAGCGCGCGGCTGTGCGCGGCGCGGGCGAGCGCCCACGGCTGGGCGGCGGCTTTCGCGTAGTCGCCGAGTTCGGACGTCCACCGCACTGCGGTATCCAATTCTCCGGCGCGCAACGCACTTTCGACGCGATCGAGACCGGACAGCACGACGACGACCGGATGCCGGATCTCGTAAAGCCTTCCGTAGGCGGTGTCAGGTTGATCGACGGCCAGGCCCGATATGCCCTGCGCCCATCGCACCCAGTCCTCGATGAACTCCATCGGGCGGCCGGCGGCGACACCGAGCGCGCGGTCGACGTATCCCTGGCACCGCTCGGTGTGTCCGCGCATCGCCGCGTGCACCGCCAGGCACGCCAATCCGTGTCCCGAGATCGTGGGCTGCCCGACCACCTCGGCGAGGCCCACCGCCTCCGTGGCGGCCGCCTCGCCTTGGGCCCAACGGCCCGCCAGCAGGTCGGCCAGCCCGGCCCGCGCGCCCGCGATCGGCACGATGCCGACGTCTCCGGCATCGCGGGCCAGCGACACCGCGGTGGCGCTCAGGCGGTGGGCGGCCTCGTCGTCGCCGCAGTAGAACGCAACACGTCCCGCAACCATCAGCAGCGTCGGCTCGGTGAAGTCGGCAGCGACCGTGATCGCTCGGCGCAGGCGTATCACGCCGTCACCCGCCCGGCCTGCGAACAGATCCGCGGTGCCGGCCAGGACGTCGACGAAGAACTGTTCGCGTGGGCCGTCGTCTACCTGCAACCGAAGCGCGAGCTCGCCCAGCGACACGACGGCGTCGGTGTCGATGGCGGTCGCGGCCGCCTCGGTGGCGAAGAGCAACAGCTGGAGCGCACCTGCCGGATCCGTCGCCGCGAGGTCCTCCGCGGCGTCACGCACGATGCGGTAGGCATCCGTCGACATCCCGGCCGCGAGTTGCGCCATGCCACGCAGATATTCGACCCGGCCGCGGGTCGCCGGCGACGTCGCCAGCGAGCGGCTGCGGTCGAGCAGGAGCGCCGCCCGGTCGTGTTGATTGGCCCGCCAGGCCCGTTCCGCGGCGTTGGCGAAGCGAATCGCACGGCGGTCGGTGTCCGCAGTCAGCTCGGCGGAGCGCTCCAACGCCGTTGCGGCCGTGCCGAATGCGCCCCGTCGATCGGCGCCGTTGGCCGCCTCTTCGAGCGCGTCGGCGATGTCCGCGTCGGGCCCGACGGCGGCCGCAGCGAGGTGCCACGTTCGCCGGTCGCGATCCGCCTCGCCGCCCAGAGCGTCGGCGAGCGCGCGGTGAGCCGCCTGCCGGTCGCTGAATGTGGCGCCGTGGTAGACGGCCGAGCGCAGCAGCGGATGGCGGAACTCCAGACCGCCGTCGGTGACACGCACCACGTCGATGCGTTCGGCGGCCCCGAGTGCGGTGTCGCCGACGCCGAGACGGCGGGCGGCGTCCAGCACGGTCGACAACCGGCCCGTGTCATCCGCGGCCACGACGAGCAGCATCTGCTGAGTGTCCGACGGCAAGCGTCGAACCTGTTGTCCGAACGTGCTTTCCATCTGCGCGGTGACCGGCAACGGAGCGGGCAGCGGCTGGCGGCCCGCGAGCTGCTCGGGGTGCAGAGCCCGGGCCAGCTCGACCAGTGCCAGGGGGTTGCCCCCGGCCGCGGTCGCCAGTCGCACGCAGACGTCGGGATGGACACCGGCACCGACCTCGGCGGTCAGCAAGTCCGTGGCCGCGGACAGCCCCAGCGGCGTCAGGTGCAGCGTCGGGAGGTCGCCGAGCCGCAGATGTCCGTCGGCGCCCTCACGCACGGCCAGCACCATGGCCACCGGCTCGGCGTCGAGACGGCGGGCCGCGAAGGTCAGGGCGTCCATTGACGCCGTGTCGAGCCAGTGGACGTCGTCGATGACGCACAGCACCGGGCGTTCTTCGGCCACCTCACCGATGAGCGTGAGGACTGCGAGCGACAGCAGGAAGCGGTCGTCGGAGCGGCCGGACTCCATGCCGAACGCGGTGCGCAACGCCCCGGCCTGTGGCGGGGGGAGCCGATCGACATGGCCGAGCACGGGCCGCAACAGGCGGTGCAGGGCGGCGAACGGGAGGTCGGCTTCGGCCTCCACACCGCGCGCACTGAGCACGGTCATGTCGGTGGCGGCGGCGACGGCGACGGTCTCCCGCAGGATGGCGGACTTCCCGACGCCTGCTTCGCCGCGGAGCAGGACCACGCGTCCGACCCCGGCCCGGGCGTCGGCCAGCGTGGTGGTCACGTGGTCGAGTTCCTGGTCGCGGCCGGCAAGCACGCTTCAGATCGTAAGGACCTTCCGCATCCGGCCGAGCCCGACGGTGGCGTCCGGCACGCGCGGTCGCCAATCGGTGCCGGCGGCGAAGCGGCGGTTGGACACCCGCTGGCTGCGCAACAGGAATCCCATCCGGGCGCCGAGCGCGGCGCGGACCAGAGGCGTCGGGGGACGCCACACCGAGCGCCGCCCGACCGCGGTGGCCAGAGCGGCGGCGAGGTCGGCACGGGTGAGGGGTTCGTCGTCGGCGATGTCGTAGCCGCCGGGTGGGGCGTGTAGCGCGGTGACGAGTGCGGCCGCCGCGTCCTCGTCCCACACCAGCGACTGGTGAGCACCGGCCGGACCGGCGAAGGTGCTGATCCCCTTGCGGGCGAGCGCGATCACGTCGCCGCTGGCCGCGCTGTAGGGCCCGTAGATGGCGGCCATCCGCAGCACCACACCACGTCCCCCGTGGGTCGTGAAGCGGTCGATCTCGCGTTCTGCGTCGAGCGTCGAGACGAGGATGTCGGTCGGGTCGAGCGGACTGCCGAACTCCAGCCAGCGGTCCCCGCCGTCGGCGTAGACCGGCGCGAAGCTCGGGTACACCACGGCGCCGACGCCGGCGGCCAGCGCGGCATCCACGAGGTGGCGGGTGCCGTCGCGACGGATGCGGTCGTTCTCGGCCCAGGCGGCGCGGTGTCGGGCACGCGCGGCCGACACGATGCGGGTGGCGAGGTGCATGATCGCGTCGGCACCGCTGACCGCACGGCGCAGCGAGTCCGGGTCGAAGAGCGCAGCGGGCACCGCCTCCGCACCCAGGGCGCGCGCCGCGTCGGCAGACTGTCGGCTGCGGACAAGGGCTCTCACCCGGTGCCCGGCTCGGGTCAGCTGCGCGACGGTGGGCCTGCCGAGGGCACCGGTGGCCCCGGTGACGACGACGATCATCGGGACGGCGCGTTCACGCGCTGGGCGAGGTATTCGGCGAAGGTGCGCCCGCCGGCGGACGGGGCCAGAGCGGCGCCGTTGCGCCATGCGGCGGAAAAGCCGCCGGGGATGGGGACGTTGAGCACCCGTGACCCCCGGCCACTCGCGACGCGCAGGGCGCGCACGGCGTCGGCCCACGTGATCGCCTCTGGTCCCGCCAGGTCGGGCAGCCGGCCGGCGGGGCCGTTGTCGACGGCGTCCGTCAGGCGGGCCGCGACGAGTCCCACGTCGACGGGCTGCATCCGCCAGCCACGGGGGGCGATGGCCAGCCGAGCCATCGGGCTGAGCGTTTTCTCGGTGAACTCGTGGAACTGGGTGGCACGCAGGAGGGTGTACGGAATCCCCGCGGCTTCGATCATCTCCTCGACGGCGACCTTGGCGCGGTAGTAGGGCCACGGGATGAGGTCGGCGCCCACGATCGAGATGTAGACGAGGTGGCGGACTCCGGCGTGTGCGGCCGCGGTGAGCAGCCGCGCGGTGCCGTCGACGTCGACCTCCTGATGGCGCTTCGGGTCGGACGCGGTGTGCACGATGCTGTCGATTCCGTGCAGCGCGGCGACCAAGCCGTCGCCGGTGCCGAGATCGCCGGCGACGACATCGGCATAGGACAGCGACGTGGCGGTGCGGCTGAGGCTGCGCACTCGGTGACCCCTGTTGGCGATTTGCCTGACGACCTCGCGGCCGAGGACGCCGGTGCCGCCGGTGACCAGAACGTTCATCTCGTCTCCTCCTGTGGGGTGGTCGATGAGGAGACGGTATGTGCAGGGATGCGTGCCGGGCACCGGCGAAATTGCCGGGATCGGTCTGCACGCGGCGACAACGCGGACGCACGCGTTCTCGAATTCGATTCCGACGCAACGGGCTCGCGCCCCATCGGCGTGACGTCACCGTGGTGGGCGCGGACGGTTTCGAACCGCCGACCGCTGGTGTGTAAAACCAGAGCTCTACCCCTGAGCTACGCGCCCGATCCCGGGCAGGCTACACGGATTCCGCACGCGAGAGTAAATCCGATCAGCGTGTCAGCGCCGCGAGGGCCTCGACCCACACCGCCTGATCGCGGGCCTCCCCCGGCTCCTTGCATTCGGCGAAACGCACGACACCGTCGCGGTCGATGACGAACGTGCCGCGGTTGGCGAATCCGCTGACCTCGTTGAAGACGCCGTACGCCCGGCTCACCTCGCCGTGCGGCCAGAAGTCCGACAGCACCGGGAAGGTGAACCCCCGCTCCGTGGCCCACACCTTGTGGGCCGGCGACGGCCCGACCGAGATGGTCAGCGTCGCGGTGTCGTCGTTGACGAAATCCGAGACCCGATCCCGGATGTCGTCGAGTTCGCGCTGACAGATGCCGGTGAAGGCCAGGGGGAAGAACACCAGCACAACGTTCTTGCGACCGCGGAAACTCGCGAGGGAGACCGGCTGGTTGTTCTGATCCTTCAGCGTGAAGTCCGGCGCCGGGTCACCGACGACTGCGCTCATCGCGGCTGTCTGCTCTTCGCGCGAGCGCTCATCGCTGCTTAGTGACGGCCTTGGCCTTCGGCTGCACCAGACGGCTGGCGATCCAGTCCCCGAGATTGGCCGACGAGGTCTGCATCAGGCCTGCCGTCGGCGCGGACTCGGCGATCTCGGCGGGCTGCACGTGGCCCGGCTTGCCGGTCTTCGGGGTGACGACCCAGATGACGCCGTCCTCGGCGAGCGGGGTGATGGCGTCCATCAACCTGTCGACGAGATCACCGTCGCCGTCGCGCCACCACAGAAGCACCACGTCGACGACCTCGTCGGCATCCTCGTCGAGCAGGTCACCGCCGCTCTCGTCCTCGATGTCCGCCCGGATGTCGTCGTCGGAGTCCTCGTCCCAGCCCAACTCCTGCACAACCTGATCTTTTTGGATGCCCAGCTTGCGGGCGTAGTTCGGGGGGTCACCCGCCGACACCACGGTCAGTCCTCCTTCAGCCGACTCGGTCGCACCCTGCGCCCGGTCACGTTCGACAGCCCTATCGTCGCATGCCGAGGCCACACAGCAAGCCATCTAGCGGCAGGTTTCATCGGTAAGCCGCATCGCAGCGGTCCAGGGCGGTCGATTTCGACTCGTTCAGGCCCGCGATGGCGGCGTTGAATTCGTCCGCGGGATAGTTGCCTGCGATCGCGGTGGCGACGGCGCGGGCCGAATCCACCCAGGCGTTCAGCGAATCGCGGAGCTCCTGCGTGAGCGGGTCGGACATGCTGCCGGCCACCAGGTCGGCGCTGTGATTGAGGGCATCGACGGCAGGTCCGGCCATCCTGCCGATGTCGGCGGGATTGTTGTTGAACGCGTCGACGTAGTTGTTGACCGCACCGATGGCCTCCGCACTGCTGGAACTCATCGCCTCACACGAGGTGCGCACCGCCTCGACCGTCAACGACGTCTGACGCTCGGCTTCGCGTGCGCTGGAGCTGGCCGCGGCCTCCTCGCTCGACGCCGTGACCGACGCCCGGTATAGCGGCGCTTCCCCCTCGGCGACCGCGGCGTCGCCGTCGGTGACGCTGGTGCACCCCACCACGACCATCGCCAGCGCTGCGGCCGTGCCGGTGACGAGCAGGACGAGCCGCGCCATGCGGGTGCTCCGCCAACCGATCAGCACAGCCTGCAGACGTTACCGGTCGGGCACCCGTTGCGGCCGTCGTTCGCCGCTTCGACGGCACTGCCCCCACCCGCTCGTGCACTTCGGGCAGGATTAGAGAAGGATGGAAACGTACACGCCGAACGCTCGGTGACCGACTGGGCCGACGCGTGTGCGCACTTTCCACCGCCACAACAAGGAGCGGAAGTTTGACCACCGAGTTCGTGCGCCAAGACCTGGCCCAAAACTCCACCAGCACAAGCGAACCCGACCGAGTCCGGGTGATCCGGGAAGGCGTCGCGTCGTACCTGCCGGACATCGATTCCGACGAGACGTCCGAGTGGCTCGAGTCGTTCGACCAGTTGGTTGAGCGGTCCGGGCCGGCGCGGGCGCGCTACCTCATGCTGCGTCTCCTCGAGCGCGCCAGCGAGCAGCGCGTCGCCATCCCCGCGCTCACGTCGACCGACTACGTGAACACCATCCCGACCGAGCTGGAACCGTGGTTCCCCGGCGACGAGGACGTGGAGCGTCGCTACCGGGCCTGGATCCGGTGGAACGCCGCGATCATGGTCCACCGCGCCCAGCGGCCCGGAGTCGGTGTGGGCGGCCATATTTCGACCTACGCGTCGTCGGCCGCACTGTACGAGGTCGGCTTCAACCACTTCTTCCGCGGCAAGGCACACCCCGGCGGCGGGGACCAGGTCTTCATCCAGGGCCACGCCTCGCCCGGCGTCTACGCGCGCGCCTACCTGGAAGGCCGGCTCACCGCCGACCAGCTCGACGGGTTCCGCCAGGAGCACAGCCATGCCGGCGGCGGCCTGCCGTCCTACCCGCACCCGCGTCTGATGCCGGACTTCTGGGAGTTCCCGACGGTGTCGATGGGCCTGGGCCCGATGAACGCGATCTACCAGGCCCGGTTCAACCACTACCTGCACGACCGGGGCATCAAGGACACCTCCAAGCAGCATGTGTGGGCGTTCCTGGGCGACGGCGAGATGGACGAGCCCGAGAGCCGCGGCCTGATCCAGGTCGGCGCCAACGAGGGCCTGGACAATCTGACGTTCGTCGTGAACTGCAACCTGCAGCGTCTCGACGGTCCCGTGCGCGGCAACGGCAAGATCATCCAGGAGCTGGAGTCGTTCTTCCGGGGCGCCGGCTGGAACGTCATCAAGGTGGTGTGGGGCCGCGAGTGGGACGCCCTGCTGCACGCCGACCGCGACGGCGCGTTGGTCAACCTGATGAACACCACGCCCGATGGTGACTACCAGACCTACAAGGCCAACGACGGCAGTTACGTCCGGGACCACTTCTTCGGCCGCGATCCGCGCACCAAGGCCCTCGTCGAACCGATGACCGACACCGAGATCTGGAATCTCAAGCGCGGCGGGCACGACTACCGCAAGGTCTACGCGGCCTATCACGCCGCCATGGAGCACAAGGGCCAGCCCACGGTGATCCTGGCCAAGACCATCAAGGGTTACACCCTGGGCAAGCACTTCGAGGGCCGCAACGCCACGCACCAGATGAAAAAGCTTGCGCTGCAAGACCTCAAGGACTTCCGCGACGCCCAGCGCATCCCGATCTCCGATGAGCAGCTCGAGGACAACCCGTACCTGCCGCCGTACTACCACCCCGGCCCGGAGGCACCCGAGATCCGCTACATGCTCGACCGGCGCCGCGCCCTCGGCGGCTTCCTTCCCGAGCGCCGCACCAAGGCGAAACCGCTGCCGCTGCCCGGCCGCGACGCGTACAAGGCACTGAAGAAGGGTTCGGGCAAGCAGGAGGTCGCCACCACGATGGCGACGGTGCGCACGTTCAAAGAACTGTTGCGCGACAAGGAGATCGGGAAGCGGATCGTTCCGATCATCCCGGACGAGGCCCGCACGTTCGGCATGGACTCGTGGTTCCCGTCGCTGAAGATCTACAACCGCAACGGTCAGCTGTACACGGCCGTGGACGCGGAGCTGATGCTGGCCTACAAGGAATCCGAAGTGGGCCAGATCCTGCACGAGGGCATCAACGAGGCCGGTTCGACCGCGTCGTTCACCGCGGTGGGCACGTCGTACTCGACCCACAACGAGCCGATGATCCCGATCTACATCTTCTATTCGATGTTCGGGTTCCAGCGCACGGGTGACGGGCTCTGGGCGGCGGCCGACCAGATGGCCCGCGGTTTCGTACTCGGGGCCACGGCCGGGCGCACCACGCTCGTCGGCGAAGGGTTGCAGCACGCCGACGGGCACTCGCTGCTGCTCGCGGCCACCAACCCGGCGGTGGTGGCCTACGACCCGGCGTTCGCGTTCGAGATCGCCTACATCATCGAAAGCGGCCTGGCCCGCATGTACGGCAAGGACCCGGAGAACGTCTACTTCTACATGACGATCTACAACGAGCCGTATGTGCAGCCCGCTGAACCCGAGGGCATCGACGTCGAGGGCCTGCTGCGCGGCATGTACCGCTATCAGGCGGCGCCGGCGAAGAAGACCTACAGCGCGCAGATCCTGGTCTCCGGCGTCGCGATGCCGTCGGCGCTCAAAGCCGCCGAACTGCTGGCCGAGGACTGGGATGTCGCCGCCGACGTGTGGTCGGTGACGAGCTGGGGTGAGCTCAACCGCGACGGCGTGGCCATCGAGAAGGAGAAGCTGCGCCACCCGGACCGTCCCGCCGCGACGCCGTACGTCACGGAGGTCCTGGCCGACGCGCGGGGACCCGTGGTGGCCGTGTCCGACTGGATGCGTGCGGTTCCCGAGCAGATCCGGCCGTGGGTGCCGGGGACCTACGTGACGCTGGGCACCGACGGGTTCGGCTTCTCCGACACCCGCCCCGCCGCGCGGCGCTACTACAACACCGACGGCGAATCCATCGCGGTGGCGGTGCTCGAAGGCCTGGCCCGCGACGGCGAGATCGACATCTCGCTAGCCGTCGAGGCGGCCAGGAAGTACGAGATCGACGACGTGATGGCCGCCCCGGAGCAGACCTCGGATCCCGGGGTCGCCTAGCACCCACCGGGGCGCTGGAGGGTTCGCACAAAAACCGGCGTAGATTTTAGGGATGACCGACAACAATCGGTACATCCCGCCGAAGTCGACCGTCGACGTGCTCGAGATCGTCCCGGATTCGGTGCTGCGCCGGCTCAGTCAGTACTCGGGCCGGCTGGCCACCGAGGCGGTGCAGGCCATGGGTGAACGGCTGCCGTTCTTCGCCGAGCTCGAGGCGTCCCAGCGTGCCAGCGTGCAGCTCGTGGTGCAGACCGCCGTGGTGAACTTCGTCGAGTGGATGCGCAATCCGCAGAGCGACGTCAGCTACACCGCGCAGGCGTTCGAGGTCGTCCCGCAGGATCTGCGCCGGCGGATCGCGCTGCGTCAGTCCGTCGAGATGGTGCGCACCACGATGGAGTTCTTCGAGGAAGTGGTGCCGCTGCTGGCGCGCTCGGAGCAGCAGCTGACCGCGCTGACCGCCGGCATCCTGCGCTACAGCCGCGACCTCGCGTTCGCCGCGGCCACCGCCTACGCCGACCAGGCCGAGGCGCGTGGCGCGTGGGACACCAGGATGGAGGCCAACCTCGTCGACGCGGTCGTCCGCGGCGACACCGGGCCCGGGCTGCAGTCCCAGGCCGCGGCCTTGAACTGGGACGCCACGGCTCCGGCGACGGTCATCGTCGGGATGCCCCGGCCCGACCGGATCGAGTTCGCCGGCGAGGACGTCCACGACGTCGCCAACCGGAACGGCCGCGCGGCGCTGTCCGACATCCACGGCACGTGGTTGGTCACGGTGCTCTCCGGAGGTCTGTCGCCGACCGAGCGCTTCCTGTCGGAGCTGATGAAGGTCTTCGCCGACGGACCCGTCGTGATCGGGCCGACCGCTCCGACACTCGGTGCGGCACACCGCAGCGCCACCGAGGCGATCGCCGGGATGAACGCCGTGGTCGGCTGGGCAGGCGCGCCGCGCCCCGTGTCGGCGCGCGAACTGCTGCCCGAGCGGGCCCTGCTCGGCGACATCACGGCGGCCGCGGCGCTGGAGGCAGACGTCATGCGACCCCTCTCGGACGCAGGCCCGGCGCTGATGGAGACTCTGGACGCGTATCTGGACTCGGGGGGAGCGATCGAAGCGTGCGCACGCAAATTGTTCGTTCATCCAAATACCGTGCGGTACCGCTTGAAGCGCATCGCCGACTTCACCGGGCGTGACCCCACCGTTCCGCGCGATGCCTACGTGCTGCGGGTCGCGTCGTCGCTGGGCCGATTGACCCGCCAGGCGCAGATAGCGCCGTCAGGAGGAACAAGATCAGGGCAGGTCACCGGTGTTGCACCGGTCACACCTGCCGTACCTGTCCAGGGGTAACAGATCGCGGCCAGATCTCGATGGAGTCCCATCACATGCGGATTTGTGGACTCCCTACAAAAACATAAGACGAGGTTCATAATCTCTTACACCGCACAAAACCGTCTTCATAATGTTCTCTTAAGAAGTGCCTCAGAAGACTGTGCTCGCATTCCTCGCGCCCGGACAGGGCTCGCAGACCCCCGGCATGCTCGCCGAGTGGCTGGAGCTCCCCGGCGCGGCTGAGCGCATCGCGGGCTGGTCGGAGATCAGCGGTCTCGATCTGAGCCGGCTGGGCACCACCGCCACCGCCGAGGAGATCACGGACACCGCGGTGACCCAGCCGCTGGTCGTGGCCGCCACGCTGCTGGCCTACGAACAGCTCACCGCGCGCGACGTGCTGACCGGCGACGAGGAGATCGTGGCCGCGGGCCACTCCGTCGGCGAGATCGCCGCGTATGCGATCGCGGGCGTCATCTCGGCCGACGAGGCCGTCTCGCTCGCCGCCACCCGCGGCAAGGAGATGGCCAAGGCGTGCGCGCTGGAGCCCACCGGAATGTCGGCGCTGCTCGGTGGGGACGAAGCCGAGGTGCTGGCCCGGCTCGAAGCACTCGACCTCGTGCCCGCCAACCGCAACGCCGCCGGGCAGATCGTCGCCGCCGGTGCCCTCGCCGCGCTGGAGAAGCTCGCCGAGGATCCGCCGGCCCGTGCCCGCGTGCGTCCGCTGGCCACCGCCGGCGCGTTCCACACCCGCTACATGGCCTCGGCGCTCGACGAGTACACCCGCGTCGCCGACCGCATCAATCCGGCCGAGCCCTCGGTCACGCTGCTGTCGAACTCCGACGGCCGTCCGGTGTCCTCGGGTGGGGATGCGCTGCATAAGCTCGTCGCGCAGATGACCCGCCCCGTGCGCTGGGACCTGTGCACCGAAGCTATGAAGGAACTCGGTGTCACCGCGATCGTCGAGTTCCCGCCCGCCGGGACCCTGACCGGTATCGCCAAACGAGAACTTCGGGGAACACCGACGCACGCCGTCAAGTCCCCCGCTGACCTGGACGGACTCGGAGCAGCGCTCCGCGCCTGACCAGACAAATATCCACAGCGCGATCACATCCAGTTGAAGTAACCAAGAAATAGAAGGAGCCACAGTGGGCGCCACTCAGGAAGAAATCATCTCGGGTCTCGCAGAGATCATCGAAGAGGTCACCGGCATCGAGCCGTCCGAGGTGACCCCCGAGAAGAGCTTCGTCGACGACCTGGACATCGACTCCCTGTCGATGGTCGAGATCGCCGTGCAGACCGAGGACAAGTACGGCGTGAAGATCCCCGACGAGGACCTCGCCGGGCTGCGCACCGTCGGTGACGTCGTCGCCTACATCCAGAAGCTCGAGGAAGAGAACCCCGAGGCCGCTGCGGCCATCCGCGCACAGATCACGGGCGACAAGTGACCAGACCTTCCACTGCCAACGGCGGTTTTCCTAACGTCGTGGTGACCGCCATTGAGGCCACCACGGCCCTCGCTGCGGACATCGAGAGCACGTGGAAGGGTCTGCTTGCGGGCGAAAGCGGTATCCGGATCCTCGAAGACGACTTCGTCGAGAAGTGGGACCTGCCGGTGCGTATCGGCGGTCACCTCGTCGACAACGTCGACAGCCACATGACCCGCATCGAGATGCGCCGCATGTCCTACGTGCAGCGCATGTCGAAGTTGTTGGCACGTCGTCTCTGGGACAACGCGGGCGCGCCCGAGGTTGACCCGGATCGTTTCTCGGTCGTCATCGGCACCGGCCTGGGCGGCGGCGAGAAGATCGTCGAAACCTATGACGCGATGAACGAGGGCGGGCCCCGCAAGGTGTCCCCGCTCGCCGTTCAGATGATCATGCCCAACGGTGCCGCGGCGGTCGCCGGCCTGGAACTGGGCGCCCGCGCCGGGGTCATCACCCCGGTGTCGGCGTGCTCGTCCGGGTCGGAGGCCATCGCCCACGGCTGGCGCCAGATCGTCATGGGGGACGCGGACTTCGCCGTCGTCGGCGGTGTCGAAGGCGGTATCGAGGCACTGCCGATCGCGGCGTTCTCGATGATGCGCGCGATGTCGACGAACAACGAGGACCCCGCCGGGGCGTCGCGACCGTTCGACAAGAACCGCGACGGCTTCGTGTTCGGCGAAGCCGGCGTGATGATGATCATCGAGACCGAGGAGCACGCCAAGGCCCGCGGCGCGACGCCGCTGGCCCGGCTCATGGGTGCCGGTATCACCTCCGACGCGTTCCACATGGTCGCTCCGGCGGCCGACGGTGCGCGTGCCGGTCAGGCGATGAAGCGGGCGCTGGAGACGGCCGGCCTGTCCCCCAAGGACATCAGCCACGTCAACGCGCACGCCACGGCCACCCCGATCGGTGACACCGCGGAGGCCAATGCCATCCGGGTCGCCGGTGTGGAGCACGCCGCGGTGTACGCACCGAAGTCGGCGTTGGGCCACTCGATCGGCGCCGTCGGCGCTCTCGAGTCCGCACTCACCGTGCTGGCGCTGCGCGACGGGGTCATCCCACCGACGCTCAACTACGAGACGCCCGACCCCGAGATCGATCTCGATGTCGTTGCGGGTGAGCCTCGGTACGGCGACTACCAGTACGCGATCAACAACTCCTTCGGGTTCGGCGGCCACAATGTGGCTCTGGCGTTTGGTCGCTACTGAGTCAGATCGGTAGCAAGGCAGAAAGGACGCGCGGCTGAGTATGGCTTCGCCGACGACAGGGAACGGACTCCCGGACGTCGTGGTCACCGGTATCGCGATGACCACGAGTCTGGCCGCGGATGCCGAGACGACCTGGACGTCCCTCCTGGACGGCCAGAGCGGCATCCGCCGGCTCGAGGACCCTTTCGTCGACGAGTTCAACCTGCCGGTTCGCATCGGCGGGCACCTTCTCGAAGAGTTCGACTCTCAACTGAACAAGGTTGAGAACCGCCGCATGTCCTATGTGCAGAAGATGGCCACGGTGCTGGGCCGGCGTGTCTGGGAGAACGCCGGCTCGCCCGAGGTCGACACCGAGCGACTGCTGGTGTCGATCGGCACCGGCCTCGGCGGTGCCGAGGCCCTGGTGTTCGCCTACGACGGGCTGCGCGAGAGGGGGCTGCGCTCCGTCTCCCCGCTGTCCGTGCAGATGTACATGCCCAACGGTCCGTCGGCCGTCGTCGGTTTGGAGCGCCACGCCAAAGCCGGTGTGGTCACGCCGGTTTCGGCCTGCGCCTCCGGCTCGGAAGGTATCGCCCAGGCGTGGCGCAACATCGTGCTCGGCGAGGCCGACATCGCGATCTGCGGCGGCGTGGAGCAGCGCATCGAGGCGGTGCCGATCGCGGGCTTCGCCCAGATGCGCATCGTGATGTCGACCAACAACGACGACCCGGCAGGGGCGTGCCGCCCGTTCGACAAGGACCGCGACGGGTTCGTGTTCGGCGAGGCGGGGGCGTTGATGGTCATCGAGACCGAACAGCACGCCAAGGCTCGCGGCGCGACGATCCTGGCCCGCCTGATGGGCGCCAGCATCACCTCGGACGGCTTCCACATGGTCGCCCCCGACCCCGACGGGGAACGGGCCGCCTATGCGATGACGCGCGCGATCGAGCTCGCGGGTCTGAAGCCCTCCGACATCGACCACATCAACGCGCATGCCACGGGCACCACCGTCGGCGACCTCGCCGAGGGCCGCGCCATCAACAGCGCGATGGGCGGGCACCGCCCCGCGGTGTACGCGCCCAAGTCGGCGCTGGGTCACTCCGTCGGCGCCGTCGGCGCGGTGGAGTCGATCCTCACGGTGCAGGCGCTGCGGGACGGCGTCATCCCGCCGACGCGCAACCTCAAGAACCTGGACCCCGAGATCGACCTCGACGTCGTCGCGGGCGGACCACGACCAGGCAATTACGAATACGCCATCAATAATTCGTTCGGATTCGGCGGGCACAATGTCGCACTCGCCTTCGGCAAGTACTAGGACGCAGGAGAAACATGACGACGATTGAGAACCGCCCCGCACTCGATGTGAACGAATCGCTCGACCCGCGCGATCCGCTGCTGCGCCTGTCGACCTTCTTCGACGACAACAGCGTCGAGCTGCTGCACGAGCGCGACAAGTCCGGCGTGCTCGCCGCCGCAGGCACCGTCAACGGCGTGCGCACCGTCGCCTTCTGCACCGACGGCACCGTGATGGGCGGCGCCATGGGTGTGGACGGCTGCAAGCACATCGTGGACGCCTACGACGTCGCCATCGAGGAGCAGAGCCCGATCGTGGGTATCTGGCATTCCGGCGGTGCGCGCCTGGCCGAGGGCGTCAAGGCGCTGCACGCGGTGGGCCTGGTGTTCGAGGCGATGATCCGCGCGTCCGGCTACATCCCCCAGATCTCGGTCGTCGTCGGCTTCGCCGCCGGCGGTGCGGCCTACGGCCCCGCGTTGACCGACGTCATCGTGATGGCCCCCGACAGCAAGGTCTTCGTGACCGGCCCCGACGTCGTGCGCAGCGTGACCGGCGAAGACGTCGACATGGTGTCGCTGGGCGGCCCCGAGGCCCACCACAAGAAGTCCGGTGTGTGCCACATCGTCGCCGACGACGAGCTCGACGCCTACGAGCGCGGCCGCCGCCTCGTCGGATTGTTCTGCCAGCAGGGCCATTTCGACCGTTCCAAGGCTGAAGCCGGCGACACCGACCTCAAGGCGCTGCTGCCCGAGTCGGCGCGACGCGCCTACGATGTGCACCCGCTCGTCGAGGCCCTGCTCGACGAAGGTGTGCCCTTCGAGGAGTTCCAGTCGCGCTGGGCGCCGTCCATCGTCGTAGGACTCGGTCGCCTCGCCGGACGCACCGTCGGTGTGATCGCCAACAACCCGCTGCGGCTCGGTGGTTGCCTGAACTCCGAAAGTGCCGAGAAGTCGGCGCGTTTCGTGCGTCTCTGCGACGCGTTCGGGATCCCGCTGGTCGTCATCGTCGACGTGCCCGGCTACCTGCCCGGTGTCGATCAGGAGTGGGGTGGCGTGGTCCGTCGCGGCGCCAAGCTGTTGCACGCCTTCGGTGAGTCCTCGGTCCCGCGCGTCACGCTGGTGACCCGCAAGATCTACGGCGGCGCCTACATTGCGATGAATTCGCGGTCGCTGAACGCCACCAAGGTCTTCGCATGGCCCGAGGCCGAGGTCGCCGTGATGGGCGCCAAGGCCGCGGTCGGCATCCTGCACAAGAAGAAGCTGGCCGCCGCCGCCCCCGAGGAGCGCGAGGCGCTGCACGAGGCGCTGGCGATCGAGCACGAGAAGATCGCCGGCGGTGTGGATTCCGCGATCGAGATCGGCGTGGTCGACGAGAAGATCGACCCGGCGCACACCCGCTCGAAGGTCACGCAGGCGCTCGCCGAGGCACCCGCACGCCGCGGCCGCCACAAGAACATCCCGCTCTGACCGGCCTCAGGTCGCGGTAGCCAACACTTCGGCCGCGGCGGCTGCGGCACGTTCGCGGTCCGCCGCGACGAGGCCGATCCTGGTGCGGCGATCAAGGATGTCCTCGACCGTCAGCGCCCCCTCGTGGGTGACCGCGTACTCGAATTCCGCACGCGTGACGTCGATCCCGTCGGCGACCGCGTCCGTGGGACGCCCGCACGTGGCCCGCGCGATCACGTTCGGCGCCTCGGCCCCGAAGCGTGCGACCAGGGACCCCGGCAGCTCGACCGGTGACCGCAGACTCGCCACCGGATTCGACGGTGCGCCGACGAGCGGCAGGTTGCGGGTCCGGCAGACACCGGCGGCCAGGCCACGGGTGCGCATCGCACGGTCCATCACGTCCTCGGCCATGTAACGGTATTCGGTGAGCTTGCCGCCGATCACGCTCAACGCCCCCGACGGCGATTCGGTGACGGCGTGCTCCCGCGACACGTCGGCGGTGCGGCCCGCGCCGGTGTCGATCAGGGGGCGCAGTCCCGCGTAGGACCCTCTGACGTCCTCGGGACGCAACGCCGTGTCCAGCGCCGTGTTGACGGTGTCGAGCAGGAACGTGATCTCGTCCGGGGTCGGCTCCGGAACGTCGGGGATGGGGCCCGGCGCGTCCTCGTCGGTCAGGCCGAGATACACCCGGCCCAGCTGCTCGGGCATCGCGAAGACGAACCGGTTCAGCTCCCCCGGGATCGGCACCGTCAGTGCCGCCGTCGGATTCCCGAATGCCGCGGCGTCGAACACCAGATGGGTGCCGCGGCTGGGCCGCAACGTCAACGAGTCGTCGACCTCACCGGCCCACACGCCGGTCGCGTTGACGACGGCCCGGGCCTTCACGAGCATCGACTCTCCGGTCAGCGTGTCGGTCAACGTGACCGAGTCACGTCCCGCCTCGGACGCGGCGACGCGGGTCAGGATCCGCGCGCCGTGCTGGGCGGCCGTGCGGGCCACCGCGACGACCAGACGCGCGTCGTCGATGAGCTGACCGTCGTAGGCGAGCAGCGCGCCGTCGAGGCCGTCGCGCCGCACGGTCGGGGCCAGCGCGATCGCCTTCCGCGCGTCGACGCGCCGCGACCGGGGCAGGGTCGACGCCGGCGTGCCGGCGAGCTTGCGCAGCCCGTCCCCGGCGGCGAAGCCGAACCGCACCAGCGCCCTCGAGGCCGTGTTCATCTCGGGGAGCAGCGGAACGAGCTGCGGCATCGCGCGCACGAGGTGAGGGGCGTTGCGCGTCATCAGGATTCCGCGTTCGACGGCGCTTCTCCTGGCGATGCCGACATTGCCGGTCGCCAGGTACCGAAGGCCACCGTGCACCAGCTTGGAGCTCCAACGGCTCGTTCCGAAAGCCAGGTCGTGCTTTTCGACCAGCACGACCGACAGACCCCGGGTCGCGGCATCGAGCGCGATACCCGCGCCGGTGATGCCGCCGCCGATCACGACGACGTCGACGGGCGGGCCGTCGGCCACCGCGGCGAGGTCGGCGGCGCGCCGGGCGGCGTTCAATGCTGTTGAGGCGGTCACGGTTTCAGGTATCCGTTCAGGGAGTGCGCCAACTCCACGTTGAGCGCGTCGCGGTCGAGGATCTTCTCCACCATCTGAGCCGACTGGATGGTGGACTGCGCGATGAGCAGGCACATCGCGCCCATCTGGTAGGGGTCGCCGTCGCGCACGCTGCCGTCGTCCTGGCCGGCCGTGATCGCCTCGGCCAATGCGTCGACGAGCAGGCGCTGGCTGGTGCCGAGCCGTTCGGTGATGTAGACCATCGCCAGCGTCGGGGCGTTGAAGATCACCGACATGACGATTTCGTCGCCCCGCAGATGTTCGGCGATCTTGACCACGCGATTTACGAGATCTGCCCGGCCGACCCCGGTGTGCGGGACCGCCTCCAGGACACCGGAGATCCGGACGGTCAGCAATTCGGCGATCACCCATCGGATGTCGGGCCAGCGGCGGTAGATGGTGGGCCTGCTGACCCGGGCCCGGCGCGCGATCTCGGTCATCGTCGTGCGCTCGACGCCGTAGGCCAGGATGCACGCGGCAGCGGCATCGAGGATCCGCTGCTCGACGGTCGCATCAGTGTTACGGATTGACACCATCTGTAATACTGTAACGCATGACGCGCGCCGATGCCCAACCCAGCGACCCGCCGATGCAGTGGAACGCCTGGGGTGACCCCGCTGCCGCCAAGCCGCTGTCGCCCGGCATCCGCTCGCTGCTGGATCGGGCTCTCGGCCTCGACGGGGCCGCTGCCGACGAACCGACCCGTGAGCAGGTGCGCCTGCGGCCCTCGGCGCTGTCGCCCGCCGACCGCGACGGCCTGGCCGCGATCGTCGGCGCCGCCCATCTGACGGTCGACGACTCGGCGCGGCTGCTGCGTGCCGGCGGCAAGTCGACCCTGGACCTGCTGCGGCGCAGAGACTTCGGCGTGCAGGATGCCCCCGATGCGGTGGTGAGCCCCGGTACCGAGGACGAGATCGCCGACCTCCTGCGGTTCTGCGCCGACCGCAGCATCGCCGTCGTGCCCTTCGGCGGAGGGACCAGCGTGGTCGGCGGGCTGGATCCGCTGCGCGGCGACTTCAGGGCCGTGGTGTCGGTGGACCTGCGCAGATTCGACGAACTGCATTCCCTCGACGAGGTCTCGGGCGAGGCGGAACTCGGCGCGGGCCTGTCCGGGCCGGACGCCGAGCGGCTGCTCGGCGAGCGCGGGTTCTCGCTGGGACACTTCCCGCAGAGCTTCCTGTTCGCGACCATCGGGGGCTTTGCCGCCACCCGTTCCTCCGGACAGGACTCCGCGGGGTACGGCCGGTTCGACGACATGGTCCGCGGCCTGCGGGCCGTCACCCCGGCCGGCGTCCTCGACCTGGGCCGGGCCCCGGCATCCGCGGCAGGCCCCGATCTGCGCCACCTTCTCCTCGGCTCGGAGGGCACCCTGGGGATCATCACCCGCGTCCGAGTGCGGGTCCACCCCGTTCCGGAGGTCACGCGGTACGAGGCGTGGTCCTTCCCCGATTTCGCCACCGGCGCCGACGCACTGCGCGCGGTCGTGCAGACGGGCACGGGCCCCACGGTCATCCGGCTGTCCGACGAAGCCGAGACCGGCGTCAACCTGGCGACCACCGACAACATCGGCGAGCAGCAGATCACCGGCGGCTGCCTGGCGATCACCGCGTTCGAGGGCTCCGAGGCACACGTGGCCAGCCGACATGCCGAGACGCGAGACCTCCTGACAGACAAGGGCGGTACCTCACTGGGCGAAGCACCGGCACGGGCCTGGGAGCACGGCCGCTTCAATGCGCCGTACCTGCGGGACGCGCTGCTGTCCGCCGGCGCCCTGTGCGAGACGCTGGAGACCGCGACCAACTGGTCCAACGTGCCCGCTCTCAAGGCGGCGGTCACCGATGCGCTGACCCGATCGCTCGCCGACTCGGGCACCCCGGCGCTGGTGCTGTGTCACATCTCGCACGTCTACCCCACCGGAGCCTCGCTCTACTTCACCGTCGTCGCCGCCCAGCGCGGGAATCCGATTAAGCAGTGGCGCACGGCCAAAGCCGCTGCCTCGGATGCGATGGTGCGCACCGGCGCGACGATCACCCACCACCACGCCGTCGGCGCCGACCACCGTCCGTGGATGCGCGACGAGGTCGGCGACGTCGGCGTGGCGGTGCTGCGGGCGGTCAAGTCGGCACTGGACCCGGCGGGAATCCTGAACCCCGGCAAGCTGATTCCGTGAACCCGCCCGCGCGCGTCACGGTGTTGACGAATCCGGCGTCCGGTCACGGCAGCGCCCCGCACGCCGCCGAACGCGCGATCACCCAGCTGCACCGCCGCGGCGTCGACGTGGTGGCGATCGCCGGGCGCGACGCCGCCCATGCCCGCGCGCTCGTCGAGGGCACTCTGGAACGCGGCATGGACGCCCTGGTGGTCGTCGGCGGCGACGGCATTGTGTCCCTGGCACTGCAGGTACTCGCCCGCAGCGACATCCCGCTCGGGCTTGTCCCGGCCGGCACCGGCAACGACCACGCGCGCGAATTCGGTATCCCCACCGGGGCTCCCGAGGCCGCCGCCGACGTGATCGTCGACGGCATCGTCGACACCGTCGACCTCGGCCGGATCGCGGGCGCCGACGGCACCGACCGGTGGTTCGGCACGGTCATGGCCGCGGGTTTCGACTCGCTGGTCACCGACCGCACCAACCGGATGCGGTGGCCGCACGGGCGGATGCGGTACAACCTCGCGATGGTCGCCGAGCTGTCGAAACTGCGGCTGCTGCCGTTCCGGTTGTCCTTCGACGGCGCCGATGAGGTGGCCACCGAGCTGACGCTGGCGGCGTTCGGTAACACCAGGAGTTACGGCGGCGGTATGAAGATCTGCCCGGACGCCGACCCCCGCGACGGGCAGCTCGACGCCACGATGGTGGCCTCGGCCTCGCGGTCACGGTTGATCCGGCTGTTCCCGACGGTGTTCAAGGGCACCCACGTCGCCCTGGATGAGGTGCGGACGGCGCGCGCCCGCACGATCTCGGTGGACTCTCCGGGCATCAACGCCTATGCCGACGGCGAGTTCGTGTGCCCGCTGCCGGTCGAGGTGTCGGCGGTGCCGAACGCGCTGCGAATCCTGCGGCCGGCCTAGCCGACTCCCCGGCTCAGCCAGCTGACCTCCGCGCCCTCGCCGCCGTCGCGGTAAGCCTCGAGCGCCTCGTCCCACGCGGTGCCCAGCACGGAGTCCAGCTCGGCGGCCAGCGTGTCAGCACCCGAGGCCATCATGGTGCGCAGCCGCATCTCCCCGACCATCACGTCACCGTTCGCGCTCATCGCGCCGCTCCACAGACCGAGCTGCGGGGTGTGGCACCAGCGATGCCCGTCGACGCCGCTGCTGGGGTCCTCGGTCACCTCGAAACGGAGCACCGACCACGAGCGCAGGGCATTGGCGAGCTGACTGCCGGTGCCGACCGGACCGACCCAGTTGGTCACCGCGCGCAGCTGTCCGGGCATGGCGGGCTGCGGGGTCCACTTCAGGTTCGCCCTCGCATTGAGGGTCGACGACAACGCCCACTCGACATGCGGGCATACCGCCGCGGGCGAAGCGTGGATGTACACCACGCCCGTCGTCACGTCGGCGAATTGGTTCGCTGCGCGCATCTCCTGCTCCTTCGGTTCCACGAGGGACGTCTTCCCCAACGACCTGGTGGTTTCCGAACGGCGCGCGGCGCGATGTGCGAGTCGTGCGATGAAATTGTGGTTTGCGTGTCTATTGTGCCTCGTGAGGCGCGTGTTGCGCTAGTCCGCCCCGTACTCTCTTAGGACTTCATCAGACAGGGCCGGCATCACCGTGTGTGCCCAGTCTCCGAATTTGCGGTCGGTGAGCACCACGAGGGCCGTGACCGCGTCGGGGTCTACCCACAGAAACGTCCCGGACTGGCCGAAGTGACCGAAGGTCCGCTCGGAGTTCGTCGACCCGGTCCAGTGCGGTGATTTGCCGCCGCGCAGCTCGAAGCCCAGTCCCCAGTCGTTGGGGCGCTGCACCCCGAAGCCCGGGAGCACTCCGTCCAGTCCGGGGAACTGGACGCTGACCGCGTCGGCGTGCATCTGCCCGGAGACCGTCGTCGGCGTCAGCAGATCGGCGGCGAAGGCCGCGAGGTCCGCGACGGTCGACGTCACCCCGTAACCGGCTGCCTCCGCACCGCCGTCGAGCGCGGTGTCGGACATCGCCAGGGGCGCGAAGACCGCCTCGGCCAGATAGTCGGCGAACGCGATCGACGTCTCGGTCTCGATCGTCTCGGCCAGCGCGGTGAAGCCGTAGTTCGAATAGATCCGCCGGGTGCCCGGCGCGGCGATCACCTTCGCCGACGTCATCTCGTAGCCCGCCGCGTGGGCGAGCAGGTGCCGGACGGTGGCATCGGGCGGCCCGGCCTCGTCGTCGAGGTCGACGGCGCCCTCCTCGACGGCGACCTGCGCTGCCCGGGCCACGAGCGGCTTGGTCACCGAGGCCAGGGGGAAGCGGCGGGTGGTGTCGCCGTGCGTGGCCAGCACGCCCGAAGGGCCCACCACCGCAGCGGCGGCGGTGGGGACCGGCCAGTCGTCGAGGACATCGAGAGCAGTCATCGCGCCCGAGCCTAGCGAGCGATCATTTCCTGGCGATGTAGTAGAAGTTGATCGGGTCGGACTCGATCTCCCGCACCCGCACGTCGGCGAAACCCGCCTCGGTCAGCATCGAGGTGGCGAGCTCACGTCCCCAGCAGGTGCCCAGGCCATCTCCGTCGAGCCCCAGCGACACGCTCATGCAGTGCATCGTCGACACGGTGTACAGGTACGGCGCGAAGGGGACGCCGATGTTGTCCTCGACCCGGCTCGAGGACTTGATGTCGACCATCAGGAACGTCCCTCCGGGGCGCAGAGCGGAGTGGATGTTCTTCAGGACCTCCCCCGGGTGCGCCTGGTCGTGGATCGCGTCGAAGGCGGTGACGACGTCGAACGCCTCCGCCGCGGCGTACGTGGCGACGTCGGCCGCGACGAAGGAGGCGTTGGTCACGCCCAGTGCGCGAGCCTGACGGGCGCCGGCGGCCAGACCCTCGTCGGAGAAGTCGATCCCGGTGAACCGGCTCTGCGGGAACGCCTGTGCCATGACGTTGACCGCATGGCCGCTGCCACAACCGAAGTCGGCGACCTCGGCACCGGCGCGCAACCGGTCGGTCAGTCCCTCGGCCATCGGCAGGATCGTGTCCACCAGGGCGGCGTCGAACACCTCGCCGCTCTGTTCGGCCATGAGGGTGTGAAATCTCGGATACTCGGCGTAGGACAGGCCGCCTCCGTAGTGGAAGCGGTCGATGACCTTCTGTTCGACCTCGGCGAGCAGCGGGATGAACTGGGCGACCCGGGCGAGGTTGTCCGGTCCGGCGGCGCGGGTGAGGACCGCGGCGCGATGGTCGGGGAGCGAATAGGCCTGTGTCGCAGGGTCGTACTCGACGATGCGTCCGGCCACCATTCCGCCGAGCCACTCGCGGACGTAGCGTTCGTTCAGCCCGGCGGCTTCGGCGATCTGGGCACTGGTGCCGGGCGGCTGGGCGGCCATGGTGTCGAACAGTGCGGTCTGGTGTCCGATGGACACGAGCAGTGCGATGCTCGCGGCGTCGAGGGCGCCGACGATGCGGTGGGCGAACGCGTCGGTGGTCTCGGCAGAGATCGACGGGTTGTCGGTTGATGAGGTCATGTGTCGACGCTAGGCCGACGACCCGGCCCGGATCTTCGATCGAACGAAGAAGTCGGAACCATTAGGGTTCAAGCATGGCTCAGACTGTGCGTGGTGTGATTTCTCGGGCGAAGGCTCAACCGGTTGAGGTGGTCGAGATCGTGATCCCGGATCCCGGTCCTGGTGAGGTGGTCGTGGACGTCCAGGCCTGCGGGGTGTGCCACACCGATCTGACCTACCGCGAGGGCGGCATCAACGACGAGTTCCCGTTCCTGCTCGGCCACGAAGCCGCCGGCCTCGTCGAATCCGTCGGCGAGGGCGTCACCAACGTCGCCCCGGGCGACTTCGTCATCCTCAACTGGCGCGCGGTGTGCGGACAGTGCCGGGCCTGCAAACGCGGCCGCCCCCACCTGTGCTTCGACACCCACAACGCCGCCCAGAAGATGACGCTGACCGACGGCACCGAACTGACCCCCGCCCTGGGCATCGGCGCCTTCGCCGACAAGACCCTCGTCCATGAAGGACAGTGCACCAAAGTCGACCCCGCCGCCGACCCCGCCGCGGCCGGCCTGCTGGGCTGCGGGGTGATGGCCGGCCTGGGTGCGGCGATCAACACCGCCGCGATCACGCGCGACGACACCGTGGCCGTCATCGGCTGCGGCGGAGTCGGCGACGCCGCCATCGCCGGGGCCGCGCTGGTCGGAGCCAAAACCATCATCGCCGTGGACCGCGACAACCAGAAACTGCACTGGGCCCGCCAATTCGGGGCCACCCACACCATCAACGCGGGCGAGCTCTCCGCAGGAAAAGATGTAGTGGAAACCATCCAGGACCTCACCGACGGCTTCGGCGCCGACGTCGTCATCGACGCCGTCGGACGACCCGAAACCTGGAAACAAGCCTTCTACGCCCGCGACCTGGCCGGCACCGTCGTGCTCGTCGGTGTGCCCACCCCCGACATGACCCTGGACATGCCGCTGATCGACTTCTTCTCCCGCGGCGGCTCCCTGAAGTCCTCCTGGTACGGCGACTGCCTCCCCGAACGCGACTTCCCCACCCTGATCAGCCTCTACCTCCAAGGCCGCTTCCCCCTCGACAAGTTCGTCTCCGAACGCATCGGACTCGACGACATCGAAGACGCCTTCCACAAGATGCACAACGGCGAAGTCCTGCGCTCCGTGGTGGTGATCTGATGAGCGGAGCGATCCAGCGCCTGGTCACCAGCGGCACGTTCGAACTCGACGGCGGCAGCTGGGATGTCGACAACAACATCTGGTTAGTCGGTGACGACAAGGAGGTCATCGTCTTCGACGCCGCGCACACCGCCGAGCCGATCATCGACGCCGTCGGGGGCCGGCACGTCGTCGCGGTGGTGTGCACGCACGGTCACAACGACCACGTGACCGTCGCACCCGAACTCGGACGGGCGCTCGATGCGCCGGTGCTCCTGCACCCCGCCGACGAGGTGCTGTGGCGGATGACCCACCCGGACAGCGACTTCAGGGCGGTGTCCGACACAGAGACCCTCCGCGTGGCGGGCACGGAACTGCGCGCGTTGCACACACCGGGACACTCCCCGGGTTCGGTGTGCTGGCATGCGCCCGAACTCGACGCGGTGATCAGCGGCGACACCCTGTTCCAGGGTGGGCCGGGCGCGACGGGGCGGTCGTTCTCGGACTTCCCGACCATCCTCGAGTCGATCTCGGGGCGGCTGGGCACGCTGCCGGGCGAGACCGTGGTCTACACCGGCCACGGCGACACCACCACGGTGGGCGACGAGATCGTGCACTACGACGAATGGGTGGCCCGGGGTCACTGACCGTCGAGGATCCGGCGCTTCTCCGACTCGAACTCGTCGACGGTCAACGCACCGGAATCACGCAGTGCGGCCAACGTTTTGAGCTGTTCGAGCCGCACCCCCTCGTCGGTGGGCTGATAGGTGTGCATCGTCGGCTCGTCGAGGCTCACGGGCGCCGGGAGCGGCTGGGGCCGCCGGCCCGACCGGGTCCACCAGGGGATCGACGCGACCAGCGAGACGATGCCCGCGGCCAGCAGCCCCCCGAACACCCACGGCATCCATCCGGGCGAGGTGTCGCGCCCGAACGCCAGCCGAGGGCTGATGTAGCCGTCGACCTCGCCGCCGGTCTCGATCTCATAGAGGCCTTCCTCGGCGATCTGTGCGATCCACACCTGCAGGCGGACATCGTTGTTCACCGATGTCGTCGATCCCATCGTCTCGGTGAGGACGGGGTCGGGGGCGCCCTCCGGCGGGACGATACGGATCTTCAGCGGCGGCACCGGGAACCCGCCGCTGCTGCTGCCGGTGGAGAAGGTGTGGAAGTTGATCGTCACCTCCCCCGCCGGCAGGTGGATGCGCTCCGAACCGGGGATCGGGATCTCGCCGTAGGCGTCGAACTCGTCGAAGACGAACACGTTCATCAGCAGCGACACGATCAGGCCGACCGCCCCGGCGACCAGCATGACGATGGCGCCGGTGAGGGCGACCCGCGGACCCACCCGTCCCTTCATGAGCCGAAGTCTCGCACGACCGGGTCGCTGCGCGGAGTTCGGCGGCGCGATCGCTGCGCCGGTATTACCGTCGGAACATGGCCGAGTCGAGCATCGTCGTGCGCCCGGAGCCCGAGGACAGTGGCTCCTACAGCGCCGCGAATCGACTGCAGGCAGCGGGCCTCGCGCCCGCCATCGCCGTGTTCGAACGGGCCGCCGCCGAGGTGCCGATCCCCAAGCCGCCCCAGCCGATCGTCGTCGCCGACTACGGCGCCTCGAACGGGCTCAATTCGCTGCTGCCGATGGGTGCGGCGATCTCGGTGCTGCGCAACCGAACCCGGCCGGACCACTCGATACTGGTCGCACACACCGACAGACCCGACAACGACTTCACCCAGATGTTCCACAACCTGGAAAACGATCCAGACTCCTACCTGCGCAAGGACCGGGCGACGTTCGTCTCCGGGGTCGGTAGGTCCTTCTATTCGCAGATCCTTCCGTCCAACAGTGTGAACCTGGGATGGAGCGCCTGGGCGATCCACTGGCTGCGCAAGACCCCCGGCGGCATCGCCGGCCACATCCATGTCCACCATTGCCACGACGAGGCGGTGCGCGCGGCGTACACCAGGCAGGCGGCCCACGACTGGCACGAGTTCGTCGCCTTCCGTGGACGGGAACTGTGCCCGGGCGGCCGTCTGGTCGTCATGACGATGGCGATCAGCGAGGACGGCGACTTCGGGTTCGGGCCGCTACTGGCGGCGATCGTCGACGCCCTCGCCGAGTTGGCGGGCGGCGGGATCGTGACCGAGGACGAAGTGGCGGGCATGTGCATTCCGACGGTCGGGCGCCGCGCGAGTGACTTCACGGCGCCGTTCGCGCCGTCCGGGCGATTCGAACGTCTGGAGATCGACCACATCGAGGTGTTCGACGCCGAGGACCGCTTCTGGGATCGCTACCGGATCGACGGTGACGCACGCGCTTTCGGGGCCAGGTGGGCGGGGTTCGCGCGGGCCGCGGTGTTTCCCGCACTGACCGCGGCGTTGTCCGCCGGTCCGGCCGACGCGCGCGCCCCGGAGTTCTTCGACCGTCTCGAAGCGGGTGTGGCCGCGCGACTGTCCGCGGCCCCGGAGCGCACGCAGATCCCGCTCGCCCACCTCGTGTTGGTCAAACGCGCCGCGTGACCGCCGCCGGCACGGCTAGCGGATCGTGCCGACGCCGGGGATCAGCGGAAGGTCCAGGGCGGTCACCCAGCCCGGGGAGAGGTCGTTGACCGCGGGGACGGCGTTGAGCGCACGCAGGCCCGTCGCCAGACATCCGGCCGCGGCGGCGTCACGCCCCGAACCGTCGGTGAACCGGAACGCCGTCTCCTGGAAGATGCTGGGCGTTCCTTCGATGTCCACGCGGTACACGTCGTTCTCGTTGCCCGACGGCCAGTCCGGAGCGGCGTCGTTGCCGATCCGGTTGACGTGCTCGAGCGCAATCCTGGTCTCGCCCTGATAGATCCCGTTGATGGTGAAGCGGACCGCGGCGACGTTGCCGGGCGCGATGATGCCCTTGGCGGTCTTGCGCTCGTCGGGGGTGACCCACTTGTCCCACGTGGTGGTGATCTCGTCGAGCATGATGCCCGCCGCATGCGCGATCATCGGAACCGTTGCACCCCAGGCGAACACCAGGATGTCCGGGTTCTCCAGCATCGGCCGGAACTCCGGCGGCTTGCCGATGCCCATCTCCCGGTCGTAGTCGCCCTCGTAATTGGTGTAGTCCAGCAGTTCGGATGCGCGCACGGTGCGGACCTCCGAGCACAGACCCATCAGCGTCATCGGGAAGAGGTCGTTCGCGAACCCCGGGTCGATGCCGGTGGTGAAACACGAGGATTCACCGAGTTCGCAGGCCACCGTGATGGGTTCGATCCAGTTCGGCGGATTCAGGTGCATGGTGGGCCAGATCCACGGCGTCATCGCTGTCGAGCACACATCGATGCCGGCGCGCAGGAAGCGGGTGATCAACTCGATGTTGGCATCCGCCCGCGCCGCCGTCGGGCCGTAATGCACCAGCGCATCGGGTTTCAGGCCGATCAGCGCGTCGACGTCGTCGGTCGCGGTCAGGCCGAGATCGCGGCCGAGCCCGCAGAGCTCCCCGACATCGCGTCCGACCTTGTCCGGATTGCTGACCCCGACACCCACCAGTTCGAAACGGGGATGATCGACGATCTCGGCGATGACCATCTTGCCGACGAACCCGGTGCCCCAGATGACCACCCTTTTCACGTCAGAAACGCTCACGCGCACCGCCTCTCGTCTGGTTGGTGCCGGCACTCAGAAGCAGCGTCGCAGACCGCCGGGCTCGCAGATCAGCGGGTACTGGTCGACCGGGATCGGCAGCGGCTCCTTGAACGACAGCGTGAAGGGGACCTTGATGATGCCCGGAGGAAGCCCGCACGCCCCGCTGTGGGAGATGCTGCGGGTACCGGAGGTCTCGCTGAACTTGATGTCCTCGATGGTCGGCGCCCATGAGCCGTCGGGGCACTGCATGCCTTCCCGCTTGGGGGTCGTGAACGACCAGAGGCCGCCCACAAGCCGCGCGTCACCCCCGGTGACGCCCTCGGACGGGCCGACGTGCAGCTGGCAGCCGACCGGCAGGTACAGGGCTTCGCGCAGATCGCCGACGACGGGGACGCAGGACGGGTAGATGGTCCACGTTCCGGTCTTGCCCTCGGACACATAGTTGTAGACGCCCTGCATCACGGGGGTGTCGGCCTGCGCGGGCACAGCGGCGCCGACAGAGGCACCGGCGAGAACGGCGACAGCGGCCAGGCCGCGCAGCATCTTCATGCCCCGCAGTATTTCAGCCGCGGGTGGACAAAGTCACGGGTTTGTCGCCTGGGATGCGCCACGTGGTTTTGCCGCCCGCAGGCCGGGGTAGACAGAGTGAAGCAGGCTCGAGTTCCCGGGGTGGTTGCATATGGCGAGGACAGCGGTGCATGCCGCTGTCCTCGTCATTTGCGCGTTACTGGCAGCCCTCACCGGCTGTTCCACCGGCCAGAGCGTCGATCTCGGTGACGGCACCTCCGGTGCACTCGTCGCGGCGATCGCCGGCGAGCCCGACCAACTCGACCCCCACAAGACCACGGCCTACTTCTCGTTCGAGGTGTTGGAGAACGTGTTCGACACGCTCGTCGAGCCGGACGCGGACCTGCAGATGAAACCCGCGCTGGCAGAGTCGTGGGAGGTCAGCCCCGACCAGCTGACCTGGACGTTCCGTCTTCGGCCCGGTGTCACCTTCCACGACGGCACCCCGCTGACCGCCGACGACGTGGTCTTCTCGTACCGGCGGATCATCGACGAGCAGTTGGCGAACTCCGACAAGTTCAGCTCGGTCACCGCCGTCGAGGCGCCCGATCCCGCCACCGTCGTGCTCCGCGTCGACCGCCCGACGCCGAACATGTTGACCAACATCGGCGGTTTCAAGGGCATGGCCATCGTGTCGCGGGCCAATGTCGACAGTGGACGGATCGCCACCCACCCCGTCGGCACCGGACCGTTCAGCTTCGTGGGTCAGAAGAGCGGCGACTCCATCTCGCTGGCGGCCAATCCGGACTATTGGGACGGCGCTCCCGGCGTGTCCGGGGTGACGTTCCGGTTCATCTCCGAGCCCTCGACCGCGCTGTCGGCGCTGCAGGCCGGCGAGATCGACTGGACCGATTCCGTTCCGCCACAACGCGTTGCGCAGCTGCGTGACGATGAATCACTGCAGCTGTCGGTCACTCCGAGCAACGACTACTGGTATCTGGCCCTCAACGAGGCGCGGGAGCCGTGGAACGACGTGCGTGTGCGGCAGGCCGTCGCCCACGCGATAGACCGGGACGCGATCGTGCAGGCCACCAGCTACGGCACGGCTGCGGTCAACGAACTGGCCATCCCCGAGGGCAACCCGTGGTTCACGCCCTACGACAGGTACCGCGACGACGGCGAGCAGGGGTTGGACACCGCCCGAAAACTGTTGCAGGAGGCCGGCGCTGCGCCCACCGAACTCGACATGCTGGTGACCACCGAATATCCCGAGACGGTCACCGCGGCCCAGATCGTCGCCGACAACCTCGCCCCGTTGGGCATCACCGTCGGCATCCGGACCGTCGACTTCGCCACCTGGCTCGACGAACAGAACTCCGGGAACTTCGACATGCTGATGCTCGGCTGGCTCGGCAACATCGACCCGGACGACTTCTACTACGCCCAGCACCACACCGACGGCACCAGCAACGCCCAGAAGTTCTCCAACCCGGAGGTCGACCGCCTTCTCGACGCCGGCCGCGTGGAAACTGACCAGGCGACCCGCAAGGACGTGTACGCCCGGGCCGCCACGCTCATCGCCGACGAGGTCAGCTACATCTACCTGTACAACTCGTCGGTCATCCAGGCCTGGAACCCCGCCCTGACCGGATACGAGGCGCGCCGCGACGGCGCGGTCCGGTTCCGGACGGCCGCGCTCGACCCCGACGGCGGGGTGTGACCGTGCCGGCGCCCGCGATCCTGACCCACCCCGTCACCCAATTCGTCGCCCGGCGGCTGGCGTATTCGGCGGTCGTGATGCTGGGCGTGCTGGTGCTGGTCTTCGCATTGGTGCACCTGGTGCCCGGCGACCCGGTGCGCATCGCACTGGGCACCCGCTACACCCCTGAGGCCTACGAGGCGTTGCGCACCGCCAGCGGGCTCGACCGGCCGCTGGTGTCCCAGTTCTTCGGCTACCTCGGCTCCGCGCTGACCGGAGACCTCGGAGTCAGCTTCCGCAACGGCGACCCCGTGACGGTCACTCTGCTGGAGCGGCTACCGGCCACCCTGTCACTGGGGTTCGCGGGAATCGTCATCGCGCTGGTGATCGCGCTGCCCGCCGGTATCTACTCCGCGCTGCGGGAGGGCAGATTCAGCGACGCGCTGGTGCGGGTGTCGAGTCAGTTCGGCGTGTCGATCCCGGACTTCTGGATGGGCATTCTGTTGATCGCCCTGTTCTCGACGGTGCTGGGGTGGCTGCCGACCTCGGGCTACCGGCCTCTGTTCGAGGATCCCGCCGGGTGGCTGCGGCACATCATCCTGCCCGGACTCACCGTCGGCGTGGTCGCCGCGGCCATCATGACCCGTTACGTGCGTGCGGCGGTCCTGGAGGTCGCCTCGATGGGGTACGTGCGCACGGCACGTTCCAAAGGTCTGTCGCCACGTGTCGTGACCTTCCGGCACACGGTGCGCAACGCGCTCGTCCCGATCCTGACGATCACCGGCATCCAGTTGGCCACGCTGCTCGGCGGCGTCATCGTCGTCGAGGTGGTGTTCGCCTGGCCGGGGCTGGGCCGGTTGGTGTTCATCGCGGTGGCCGCGCGTGACTATCCGCTGATCCAGGGTGCGGTCCTGGTGATCGCGGCGCTCTTCCTTCTCATCAACCTGCTCGTCGATGTGCTGTATGCCGTCGTGGACCCGAGGATCCGGCTGGGATGACGAGCACCGAGAACGACACCGACGGCGGCCGCCTGGCGTCCTGGCGGCTGCTCGCACGTAACCCCGTCACCCTGGTGAGTGCGGCGGTGCTGGTGGCCGTCGCCGTCGTGGCAGTCACCGCGAACTGGATCATCCCGTACGGCGTCAACGACGTCGACGTCCCGAACGCCCTTCAGCCGCCGAGTGGTTCGCACTGGTTCGGCACCGACGAACTCGGACGTGACGTGCTCTCCCGCGTCCTGGTGGCCGTGCAGGCGTCGATGCGCATCGCCGTCGTCAGCGTCGCGCTCGCGGCAGTCGTCGGCGTCGCGGTGGGCGTGATCGCGGGCTACCGCGGGGGGTGGCTGGACACCGTCCTGATGCGCGTCGTCGACGTGATGTTCGCGTTTCCGGTGCTGCTGCTCGCCCTCGCGGTCGTCGCCATCCTGGGCCCCGGCGTCACGACGACCATTCTCGCGATCGGCATCGTCTACACACCGATCTTCGCCCGCGTCGCGCGAGCCAGCACGCTCGGGGTGCGGACCGAGCCGTACGTGTCGGTGTCGCGGGCGATGGGGACGGGAGACTCCTACATCCTGCGGAGGCACATCCTGCCCAACATCACGGGCCCGCTGGTCGTGCAGACCTCGCTGTCCCTGGCGTTCGCGATCCTCTCCGAAGCCGCACTGTCGTTCCTGGGCTTGGGTATTCAGCCGCCGCAGCCGTCGCTGGGCCGGATGATCTTCGACTCCCAGGGGTTCGTCACCATGGCATGGTGGATGGCGGTGTTCCCCGGCGCCGCGATCTTCGTGATCGTGCTGGCCTTCAACCTCTTCGGCGACGGACTGCGCGACGTGCTGGATCCCAAGCAGCGCACCACAATCGAGGCGCGGAGGCGGGAGCGATGACCGTTCTGAGCGTCACAGACCTCGGTGTGCGCATCGGCGCGCGCACCCTCGTCGACGGCGTGTCCTTCGACGTGGAGCGCGACAAGACCGTCGGCATCGTGGGGGAATCGGGTTCGGGCAAGACGATGACGGTCCTCGCCGCGACCGGTCTGCTCGACGCTCCCGGGGCCCGCGTGTCCGGTACGAGCACGCTGGGCGGCGGCGATGCGGGCGAGCCGGTCCAACTGGTTGGTGCGTCACCGCGCGTGCTGCGCAGCGTCCACGGCGCCCGGGTCGGTTTCGTCTTCCAGGACCCCGGAACGTCACTGAACCCGCTGCTGACGCTGGAACGTCAGATCACCGAAACGCTGGAGACACACCGGAACATGACCCGGCGCGCCGCGACGGGACGCGCGCTGGAGCTGCTGGAGGCGGTCGGACTGCCCGATCCCGACATGCGGTTGCAGGCCTATCCGCATCAGTTGTCCGGCGGCCAGCGCCAGCGCGTGATGATCGCGATCGCGCTGGCGTGCGAGCCCGAACTGCTCATCGCCGACGAACCCACGACCGCGCTGGATGTCACGACGCAGGCTCAGATCATCGAGCTGGTCCGCGACCTGCAGCGCGATTTCGGCACCGCCGTGGTGTGGATCAGCCACGATCTCGGCGTGATCGGTCAGGTCGCCGACGACGTCACGGTGATGCGCGCAGGCGTCGCCCTCGAGCAGGCGCCGATCCTGCAGGTGTTCGACCACCCGCGTGACGATTACACCCGCGATCTGCTCGCCGCGCGGCCCGTGCTCGACAGGTCCGGGCCGGCGGCGACCCCCGACGGCGAGACGCTCCTGAAGGTGGAGGGCCTCGACGTGCGCTTCCCGGTGACCAGCCCGGTCGGTCGCACGACGGTGCACGCGGTCAGGGACGTCTCGTTCCGCATCCGCAGCGGCACCACGCTCGGACTGGTCGGTGAGTCGGGTTCGGGGAAGTCCACGATCGCCGCCGCACTGACCGGGCTGGTGACGCCGGACTCCGGCACCGCCACGCTCGCCGGCGACGACGTCCTGTCGGTGAAGGGAGCGGCCGCGCGGGACATGCGGCGCCGCATCGGGCTGGTGTTCCAGGACCCGTTCGCGTCACTGAATCCCCGTGCGCGCGTTGATACATCGATCGCCGAGCCGTTGATCGTGCACAAGCTGGCCGACGGCAGGAGCGGCCGGCGGCGACGGGTCGACGAACTTCTGGACCTCGTCGGCCTGCCCGCCGAATTCGCCCAGAGGTATCCGCACGAGCTCTCGGGCGGACAACGCCAGCGCGTCAGCATCGCCAGGGCGCTCGCCGCCGAACCGGACCTGCTGATCCTCGACGAGGCCACCGCGTCGTTGGACGTGTCGGTGCAGGCGCGTGTGCTGGATCTGTTGTCGCGCCTGCAGTCCGAGCTGGGTCTGACGTACCTGCTGATCGGGCACGATCTCGCCGTCATCCGTCAGCTCAGCCACGAGGTGCTGGTGATGCGCAACGGCGAGGTGGTCGAGAACAGGCCGGCCGGGGAGCTGTTCACCTCGCCCGAGCAGCAATACACCCGCGATCTGCTGGCGGCGGTACCACCGGTGACACCCCGCGCCGCTGTCTGAGAGCCGCAGAGCTCATGAGAAAGTCATGGGCATGAGTCAACTGAGCGGCAAGGTCGCGTTGGTCACCGGTGCGTCGACCGGACTGGGAGCCGCGACGGCGAAGCTGTTCGCCGAACGCGGTGCGACGGTCTTCGGCATCGCCCGCGACGCCGACCGCATGGCCGAGGTCTTCGCCGACATCCCCGGCGGCCGCTTCTCGTCGGTGGACGTCACCTCGCCCGCCGCCTGCGCACAGGCCGTCACGGACTGCGTCGCGCAGTTCGGACGGCTCGACGTCCTGGCGAACATCGCCGGTTATCACAAGATGCGCCACACCATGTCGATGACGGACGACGACTGGGACGCCGATCTGTCGGTGAACCTGAACGGCCCGTTCTACCTGTGCCGCGCCGCGCTCCCCCACCTGTTAAAGACCGCGGGCAACATCGTCAACGTCGCATCGATCGCCGGAGTCGAAGGAGAGGTCTACTCCGCCGGCTACTGCGCGGCCAAACACGGATTGATCGGCCTGACACGCGCGCTGGCCGTGGAATTCACCAAGGAGCGACTGCGGGTCAACGCAATCTGCCCCGGCGGCATGCCGACCGCGCAGACCACCGAGTTCGAGGCGCCCGAGAACGCCGACTGGGACCTCATCATGCGGATCGCCTCACCGCGCGGGTTCATGGCCACCGAGGATGTCGCCAAGACCATCGCGTTCCTGGCAAGCGACGACGCGGCCGCCGTGCACGGCGCGGTGTACCGGGTGGACAACGGCAAGGGCGCCGGATAGCCGAACCCTCACGTCGCCGCGCCCTTCAGGCGCCGGACGTCAGAAAGCGTTGCAGCATCTCGCGTTCCACGACCGGGTCCTCGACAGGCCAGAACAGCAACGCAAGGACCACGCGCACCGTCCACTGTGCGGCCTGCGGGTCGTCGGTGGCGCCCGTCAGCTCGGCGGCCAGCGCGGCCGGAATCTGCGATCGCACGATCCCGGTGAGCTCACCCCCGCGCAGCGAGTTCAGCAGCACGCGTCCCATCGGGTCGGCCCGGATGCGCTCGAGGGCGACGATGACCGCCGTGGTGGCGCGCTCCGCTCCGGTCAGCCCCGCCACGGCGGTACGAACCGTCGCCACGATCCGCTCGGCCTCCCGCATCAGTACGGTGTCGCGGATCTGGTTCTTGCCGCCTGCGTGCCGGTAGATCGTCGCTCGCGAACAGTGCACCACCGCCTGCAGCGCGGCGATGTCGAAGGCGTCCAAGCCGTCACGCACGATCAGATCGATCGCCGCCGCGTAGATGCGCTCGGCCGCTTCCGCACGCCGGTCGCCGACGAGCCAGTCATTCCGCGTCACCGCTGTCCTCACTGAGATGGGCTTGCTCGAATATCTCAGTGTGAGACACAATGCGGTGCGTTTCTCACTGTTTTCGCTGCTCGCCTGCGGCCGCGTGAGACCCGGATGCGGCCGCCGCGACGGCCGGGGTTTCGACCTTGGCGCAGCCGTTGACGCGGGCGGTGGCGACGGCCTTTCCTGACGTCATGACCGCGCGACACACCGACCTGGGCCTGGCGTTACTCGACGCGGAGTTCCTTCAAGATCCCTACCCGCTCTATGCCCGGATGCAGGCCGAGGGCGCCGTACACCGGGTCGGCGCCTCCGACTTCTTCGCGGTGTGCGGACGGGCCGCGGTGGAGGAGGCGGTGGCACGCCCCGACACATTCTCTTCGAATCTGACCGGCGCGATCAGATATATGCCCGACGGCACCGTGGACCTCCTGCCCCTGGATTCTCTCGGCAGTCCGACGCAGGCACTGGCCACTGCGGACGATCCGGCACACGCCGCACACCGCAGGATGCTGATCCCGCACCTGGCCGCCAAACGCATCGGCGCCTTGGAGACGTTCGTCGCCCAGACGATGACCGCGCTGTGGCAGGACGTCACCGACGTCGGTGTCACCGAGTGGATGAGCGCGGTCGCGAACCCCCTTCCGATGAAAGTCATCTGCGAACTCATCGGCATTCCCCGCGAGGACACCGATCGCGTCGGCCAATGGGCCTACGCCAGTACGCAGGTCCTCGACGGACGGGTCGACGATCCGAAGCTGGCCGCCGCGGGCACCGCAGCGCTGGAGCTGGCCGGCTACATCGCAGAGCAGATGGAGGCATCGGCCGCCGAGCCCGGCCACACCCTGCTCGGCGACCTCGCCCGAGCCTGCGGCACAGGAGAAGTGGAGTTGATCACCGCGCAGGTGATGCTGGTGACGCTGTTCAGCGCGGGCGGTGAGTCCACGGCATCCCTGATCGGCTCGGCCACCCAGATCATCGCGTCACGCCCGGAACTGCAGCGGCGTCTGCGCGACGATCCGACGCTCATCCCGGCGTTCCTGGAAGAGGTGCTGCGCTTCGAGCCGCCGTTTCGCGCGCACTACAGGCACGTCGTCGCCGACTGCGATCTTGCCGGCCACCCACTCGACGCGGGTTCACGGCTACTCCTGCTCTGGGGCGCCGCCAACCGGGATCCGGCCCATCTCGAGGCACCGCACGAATTCCGGCTGGACCGCCCGAACAGCAAGGGCCACATCGCGTTCGGCAAGGGTGCGCACTTCTGTGTGGGCGCGGCGCTGGCGCGACTCGAGAGCCGGGTCGTGCTCGAGCACCTCATCACGCGGACGTCTTGGATCGAGGCGGCGGCGCCGGGCCGTTGGCTGCCCAGCCTGCTGGTTCGGCGGCTCGCGGAGCTTCCGCTGAGCTTCTCCTAGAGCGCGAACCGTCCGGCGAAGCCGCGCAGCGGCAGATCGGCCGAGGTGATGATGCCCGGCCTGGCCGCGACCACGGACTTGATCGACGCGAGCGCGGGCATGCCGGTGACCGTCATCCCGATGGAGGCGAAGCTCGCAGGGTCGGACAGGTCGACACCGGGCTGCGGGAAGATCATGTGCTTGTTGTAGATGTTGGGATCGCCCTTGATCTGAGTGATGTAGCAGCCCTTAATGTCCCAGCTCGGATCGGTGTGCGGCGTCATCTGCCACTCGAGGTGGGTCTCGACCCGCGGCACCCCGTCGACCATGCCCTGGTACTTGATGTAGTTGCCGCCCAGGGAACCTTTCGGCAGCTGATACCAGCCCAGGTCGACGTCCTTCGTGCACGCGCCCAGCTCGTAGGTGAACTTCACCTCGTCGAGCTGCAGGTCGAAACAGTCGGCCATCATGTAGACGCTGTCGGCGAACACCCGGGTGTACTTCTCCAGCTTGCCCGGGATCTCGGGGTCGTCGACGGGTGCGCCGTAACCGACCTCGATCCACGTGTCCTTGGAGTGGTGGCAGGACACGTCGACCGACTCAATCGTCGTGATGTTCTCGATCTCGGCGACGTCAGCAGAGCAGACCACGCCGAGGATCTGGTTCAGGCCGGGGTTCATCCCGGTGCCGTAGAACGTGGAACCGCCCTTCTCACAGGCTTCCTGGAGCAACTGCGTCACGGGCTTGCCCGAGTGGTGCGGATGGTTGCGGTCGCGGTGCCAACCGGTGATCCAATCCGCGGTGGTGACGATGTTGATCCCCGCCTCGAGCACCTTGACGTAGAGGTCTTCGTCGGGGAACACGCCGTGGAAGGTGACCACGTCGGGCCTGGCGGCCAGGATTTCCTCCACGGTGCCGGTCGCCGTCACGCCGACGGGGGCGAGCCCGACCAGTTCGCCGACATCCCTGCCGATCTTGTCCGGCGAATAGCAGTGCACGCCGATCAATTCGAGGTCGGGTTGGTCGGCGATCCGCTTGATCATCTCGGAGCCGACGTTGCCGGTCGCCACCTGGAATACCGTGATCGTCATTGAGAACCTCTCCTGGGGGTCAGTGAGCGGACCGGGCGGCCAGCTCGGCGGCGCTGCCGCCCTTGCCGTCGGGATAGAACTTCTTGGCCCATTCGCGAATCGCGGTGAACCCCTGCAGTTCCGAACTCGCCAGTGCCGGCGGGTCGGAGTAACGCTGGTGGGCCCAGATGTGGATGTCCTGGCGGAACTGCCGGATGACCTCCGCGCCGAACTCCTCGGCCTTCACGCGGGCGCGGTCGGGATTGCGCACATCGCCTCTGGGTTTGCCGATGTACACCATGAACCGCACGTCGGAGGTGGACTCGTCCACCGGGGTGATCGCCGAGATCGTGCGGTTGTCGATCATCCCCCAGCTTTTCGTCACCGCGATGCCCAGGCCGCCGTTGATGGCCTCGACACCGCTGCGGACGTCGTCGATGCTCTGCCCGTCGTCCCCTTCGAACGTGATCGTGAAGTCCACGTAGGACACCGCGTCGTCGAAGTCGTGGCGCGTGAAGATCGGGTTGATCGGGGTGCCGTGCACGTACTTGAAATGCGCGAAGTCGACGCCGTTCTCCAGCACGTACTGCGGATGCATCTCGTGGCCCTGCTCGAACAGCCGCTGCTGCGGGTAGTAGTCCTCGACACCGGCGTCGCCGCCGAAGCTCGCGAAGATGTCCGGGGCGTCGAAGAACGGCGGCCGGTTCTCGATGTCATGCCAGATGTAGACGGATTCGTTGCGCTCGGTGACGGGGTAGGTCTTGATGCGGCGGCCGCGGTTGGGTCGGTCCTCGTAAGGGATGCACACGTTGCGGCCCTGCTGATTCCACTGCCACCCGTGGAACGGGCACTGCAGCACCTCACCGTGCACCGTGCCACCGAAACCGAGATGGGCGCCCAGATGTTCGCAGTAGGCGTTCATCACCGTCACCTGACCGGACTCGGCGCGCCAGGCGACCATCTCCTGGTCGAAGTACTTCATGGTGCGCACCTGGCCGACCGGGATCTCGTCGGACCATGCGACCTGAAACCAGCCGGTCGGCTTCATCGACAGAGGCGGTTTGGCCATGCGCAGAAGAATAGAACAGTCAATGAAAGAAACATAGTGGGTTCTACGAAACTTTCGGTACGCTCGGGCGATGACCGACGTCGCGCAGGCAGCCACACCGCCCCGGCGCACCAACCGCCGCGGTCAGGCCACGCGGGAGAACATGCTCGAAGCCGCACTCAGATCGTTGGCCTCCGGAGATCCCGGATCGGTGTCGGCCAATCGGATCGCCAAGGACATCGGCGCGACCTGGGGTGCGGTGCAGTATCAGTTCGGTGACGCCGACGGCTTCTGGGCGGCCGTGCTGCACCGCACCGCCCAGCGCCGCGCGGACGTCTTCGCCACCGTCGATGCCGACGCCTCGCTGCGTGAGCGCGTCGCGGGCATCATCGACACGCTGTATGCCGGTCTGGCAGCACCGGATTCGCGCGCCATCGAGAACCTGCGGGCCGCGCTGCCCCGTGATCCCGCCGAACTGGAACGGCTCTATCCGCAGACCGCCGCCGAGCTGTACTCCTGGGGCCAGTCCTGGCTGGCGATCTGCCACACTGCGTTCGCCGGCCTCGGCGTCGACCCGGAGCGTGTCCGCGAGGTCGCGACACTGATCCCCGGCGCGATGCGCGGCCTGGTCTCCGAGCGACAGCTGGGCTCCTACGCCGACCTCGACGTCGCGCGGCGAGGTCTGACCAACGCCCTGGTGGCCTACCTGCAGGCCGGCGACTAGCTGTACTGACCACGGACGTTGGTGACGGCGTGGTGAGGTGACAAGACGAAGACCTCCGAGTGGAGTGCGAGCTGTCTAGGAACGCTCACCA
>NZ_JACHVU010000009.1 GCF_014190915.1 Mycolicibacterium iranicum | reverse complement strand
ACCCAGGGCATCAGAGACGACCTTGCCGTGCTCGGCGGTGATGATCTCAGCCAGCTCGCCTTTGCGTTCGTTGAGCAACTCGCGGAAAGCGAACAAGATCTGGGTCCGCTTGGCCAGGCTGGTGTCCCGCCAGGCCGGGAACGCCGCGGCCGCGGCATCGATGACCACCCGGGCATCCTCGACACTGGCCAACGCGACCTGACCGGTCGTCTGACCCGTCGCCGGATTCGTCACCGGCGCCGTCACCGCCGAACTACCCGCAAAAACAGCATTATCAACCCAATGCGAAATCGTGCTCGTCATTTCTTGTCTTCCTCTTGTCGCTGATGGTTGTGGTTCAGGGCCGGTCTGCGAGCTGCACGTCCACGGGCAGCCCGGTTTCCAGCGATTCGACGCCGGCGGCGCACACGGCCGCGGCTGCGTAGCCGTCCCACGCGGACGGCCCGTCGATGTAGGTCCCCGTCGTGGCGGCGGTCCGCACCGCATCGACCCAGCGCTGGATCTCGGTGTCGTAGGCGCGGCCGAACCGCTCGCGGAACCCGGGGGTGATCTGGCCGCCCCAGGTTCCGGGTGCCGCCTTGCGGATCATCCCGACGTCGAGCCCGATCATCGCGCTGCCTCGTTCGGCCACCACTTCGGTGCGCACCTCGTACGCGACGCCGGTGGTGACGAACAGCTCGACGTCGACGTGGCGCCCGGAGACGGTCCTCAGGATGGCGATCTGCGGATCGATGACACCCTGTGGCGCACCGGGATTCGACGAGGGCTTGACGATCTGCACGCTCGCGATCTCCTCCTCGAAGAGGTAGCGCGTTACGTCGACCTCGTGCACGAGCGAGTCCTTGACGATCAGCGAGCTGTCGAAGTACGACGGCACGCTCGGGTTGCGGTGCACGCAGTGCATCACCAGCGGGTTGCCGAGTTCGCCGCCGTCGAGGAGCGCCTTCAACCGCATGTACTCGTCGTCGAAGCGGCGCATGAAGCCGACCTGGATCAGCGGGCGTCCGAGTTCTGCTTCGCGCCGAACGATCTCCAGCGACGTCGACACATCGGTGGTGAGCGGTTTCTCGCAGAGGACGGGCTTGCCGTGTTCCAGGCAGGCCAGCAGTTGCTTCTCGTGCGCGGCGCCCGGGGTGGCCAGCACCACGGCGTCGACGTCGGTATCCGCGAGGGCATCAAGGGGATCGGCCACCGCACGGCAACCGTCGATCTGCGACGCGATCGGGTCGGCCTTCTCGGTGACGTAGTCGTTGACCACCGACACCCGTGCTCCCGAGATGCGTGAGGTGATCCGGGCGACGTGGTCGGCGCCCATCACACCGACCCCGAGGACGGCGATTCTCAGATCAGACATCGGCACACCTCATCGATCCGACGGATTGATCAGCGGGCGTTGGACTTTCTTCCAGTCGGCGTAGCGCTGATAGGCCTGCTGCGTGGACTCCAGCGTGGACACCTCGCTGACGGGTACGTCCCACCACGAGTGGCTGTCGGGCGCATAGATCAGCGGATCGGTCTCGACGTAGATGACCGTGGTGCGGTCGGCGGCCTTGGCGACCTTGACCGCGTCGGCGAACTCCGCGGCCGTGCCCACCTTGATGACGTCGGCGCCGAGGCTGGCGGCGTTGGCCGCCAGGTCGACCGGAAGGTGGCCCCCGTCGAGCCGTCCGGCCTCGCTGCGGTACTGGTAGGACGTGCCGAAGCGTTGCGATCCCAGCGATTCGGACAATCCGCCGATGGACGCGAAGCCGTGGTTCTGCACCAGGACGGGGATGACCTTCACGCCCTCCTGCACCGCGGTGACGAGTTCGGTGGCCATCATCAGGTAGGAACCGTCGCCGACCATGATGAACACGTCGCGATCGGGGGCGGCCATCCGCACACCGATGCCGCCGGCGATCTCGTAGCCCATGCAGGAGAACCCGTACTCCACGTGATAGCCCTTGCGGTCGCGCAGCCGCCACAGCTTGTGCAGGTCGCCGGGCATCGAACCGGCGGCACACACGACGACGTCCCGCGCGTCCGACAGCGTGTTCACCAGCCCGATCACCTGGTTCTGGTTCAGTGCCACGCCGTCCTCGGTGCGGTACACCTCATCGACGGTGTCGTTCCACTCGGCCATCAGTTCACGCACACGCGTGGCGTATTCGTCGCTGACGGCGTAGTCGCCCAGCAGCTCGACGAGTGCCTCGAGTGCCTCGCGGGCGTCCGACACCACGCTGATGCCGCCCTGCTTCACCGCGTCGAGCGACGCGACGTTGATGTTGACGAATCGGACGTCGGGGTTGTTGAAGGCCGTACGGGACGCGGACGTGAAATCGCTGTAGCGGGTGCCGATTCCGATGACGACGTCGGCCTCGCTGGCCAGCGCGTTCGCCGCCGTCGTCCCGGTGGAGCCCACGGCACCGACCGAGCGTGGATCCTCGTGCAGCAGCGACCCTTTACCGGCCTGGCTCTCGCACACCGGGATTCCGGTGTGCGCCACCAGCGCGGCCAGAGCTTCGGTGGCGCCGGAGTAGATCACACCGCCGCCCGCGACGATCAGCGGCTTGGTCGCCGAACGGATGACCTCGGCGGCCTTGGCGATGACCGAACGCTCGGGCATCGGCCGGGCGATGTGCCAGGTCCGTTCGGCGAACAGCGACACCGGCCAATCGAACGATTCAGCCTGGACGTCCTGCGGCAGAGCGATTGTCGCCGCGCCCGTCTCCACCGGATCGGTGAGCACGCGCATGGCGCCCAGGAGTGCCGCGGGCAGCTGCTCGGGCCGCCAGACGCGGTCGAAATAGCGCGACAGCGGCTTGAACGCGTCGTTGACGGTGACATCGCCGCTGGAGGGCAGCTCGAGTTCCTGCAGCACCGGTGAACTGACCCGGGTGGCGAACGTGTCGGCGGGAAGCAGCAGTACCGGCAGCCGGTTGATCGTCGCCAGCGCGGCCCCGGTCAGCATGTTGGTCGAGCCGGGCCCGACACTGGCGGTGACGGCCCACGCCTGGGTCCGGTCCTTCTGGCGGGCGTACGCCACCGCGGTGTGCACCATGGCCTGCTCGTTGCGGCCCAGAACGTACTTCAGGCCCGGCTCCACGCCGGCCTCGAAGGCTTCGACCTCGTCCTGCAGCAGCGCCTGACCCACGCCCGCGACATTGCCGTGGCCGAAGATGCCGAAGCAGCCGGCGAAGAACTTGTGCCGGTCGCCGTCATGCTCGACGTACTGGTTGGCCAGGAAGCGCACGGTGGCCTGGGCGACGGTGAGTCGCACGGTCTCTTCGTCGTCGACGAGCTTGTCGGTCGACTTCGGCGCGGTGGAAACCACGGGTCATTCCCCTTTTCGCGAAGACGGAGTGAAAGGCAGGCGCGGGTCGATCTCCTGGTGCTCCCAGCTGCCCCGCAGCCAGGTGTGGGCGGGATCGTCGCAGATGAGCCAGGCGCGGGTGGGGCCCGAACCGGCCATCACGTTCAGGTAGTACATGTGGTGACCCGGCGCCGCGATGGACGGGCCGTGGTAACCGTGCGGGACGAGCACCACGTCGCCGGTGCGCACCTCTTCGAGGACCTCGATCGGCCGCTCGGGCGTTCCGTACACCCGGTGGTAGCCGAATCCCGGTGTGCCGGCTGGGCTGTCGTCGATCTCGAAGTAGTAGATCTCCTCCAGCTGCGTCTCGACCTCGGTGTTCTCGTCGTGCTTGTGTGCCGGATAGCTCGACCAGTTGCCGCCGGGGGTGATCACCTCGCACGCGATCAGCGAGTCGGCCTCGAACGCCGTCGCGGTGCCGAAGTTGTGGACCTGGCGGCTGCAGTTCCCCGCGCCGCGCAGTTCGACCGCGACGTCCGCGGCGGCCACCCGCCGGTTCGGGAACGAGTTCGCCGCCCGGGCGCCGCAGATCGCGATGCGTCCGTGACCGGAGAGGGTGTAGGTCTGTCCGACACCCAGGTACACCATGTCGGCCGGGCCGTCGAACACCGAAGCACGCGGGGACAGGTCGAAGCTCTGCTCACCGCACACGACGGTCCCACCGCCGGACAGCGGCAGGATCATCACCTCGGTGTCGTTCGTCTGCAGCGACACGGTGCCTTCGGTCTCGAGATCGACCACGTGCAGCGATGATTCGGCCCAGCCGGCGTCCTCGGGGGTGACGGCGACCGTGAACGGGGCCGACGCGCTGCGGGCGGGGATATAGAGTTTCGAGTTCATCGGACCATCGCCACCGCGGTCGCGACGGCCGCACTGACGTCGTCATCGGGCGGGTACAGCAGCGTCCGCCCGACGATCAGGCCGCGCACCGACGGCAGCGACAGTGCCTTCTCCCAGCTGGCGAACGCCTCCTGCGGGTCGGCCGGATCCCCACCGAGCAGCAGGGTCGGCATCGTGGTGGACTCCATGACGCGGTCCATCTCATCGACGACCGGAAGCTTCATCCAGGTATAGGCCGACGTGGCGCCGAGCCCCTGACCGATGTGCACCGACTTGATCACGGCATCGGGGGAGAGGTCGTTTCTGACCTTTCCGTTCACCCGCGACGACATGAACGGCTCCAGCATGGCGATCAGGCCGTGGGCGGCCAGTTCGTCGACAGCCTGCGCGCAGGCCGTCATCGTGGCGACCGTGCCCGGATCGTCGAGATCGATGCGGCACAACATCTTTCCGCCGTTCATCTTCGCCGCGGCGGTGGACGCCGCGGTGGCGCCGGTCATGCGGTCGTCGAGTTCGAACGTCGATCCCGCGAGGCCGCCGCGGTTGAAGGACGAGAACACGACCTTGTCCTCCAGGGCGCCGAGGAGCACCAGGTCGTCGAGGATGTCGGCCGTGGCCAGCACCCCGTCCACACCGGGGTCGGCCAGGGCTGCGCGCAACCGGTCCAGCAGGTCGGTCCGGCTGTTCATCGCCGTGGGCCGTGAGCCGACCGCGAGCGCGCCACGCGCGGGGTGGTCGGCGGCGACGATCATCAGTCTTCCGTTGCCGCGCAGGGTCGATCGGGTCCGGCGCTCCTGCCAGGCGCGTCCGACGGCGGCGGGGTCATGGGCCCGCACGTCGGTGATCTCGGCGTAGTCGCGGCACCGCGGTGTCTCAGACATTGACGGCCTCCACTGCGGTCTGTTCGGCCAGTTCGGCGACCTCGGCGGCGGTCGGCATGGCGGTCGAGCATTCGAGCCGGCCGGCCACGATGGCGCCGGCGGCGTTGGCGTAGCGCAACGTCTTCTCCAGGGACCAGCCGTTGAGCAGTCCGTGGCATAGGCTCCCGCCGAATGCGTCGCCGGCGCCCAGCCCGTTGATCACGTCGACGTCGTTCGGTGGAACGGTGACCGACGAATGGCGTGTCTTGCCGAGGACGCCGCGCGGCCCCTGCTTGACGATGGCCAGTTCGACGCCCAGGTCGAGCAGGGCGTCGGCGGCCCTGTGCGGGTTGGATTCGCCGACGGCGATCTGGCACTCCTCGCGGTTGCCGACGGCGACGGTGACGTGCGCCAGCGCCTTCTGCACCTGTTCGGTCGCCGCGCCCGGCGTGGCCCAGAACATGGGCCGGTAGTCGAGGTCGAGCACCGTCAGGGGCCGGCGGGCCGGATCATCCCCCGTCGCCGCTCTCGCCCCCCGGGCCTCCCATGCCGCGAAATGCGCACTGCGGCTGGGCTCTTCGGACAACCCGGTGACGGTCGACCAGTACAACCGAGCAGACCGCACCGCTTCGGTGTCGATCTCGTCGGCACGGATCTGTAGGTCCGGGGCGCTGGGCTTGCGGTAGAAGTACAGCGGGAAATCGTCGGGCGGGAAGATCTCGCAGAACGTCACCGGCGTCGGAAACTCGCCGTGGGTCGCCACGTAGCGGTTGTCGACGTCCAGGCGCGCCAGCTCGGCGCGGACGTACCGGCCGAACGGGTCGTCGCCGACACCGGAGATCAGTGCCGAGCGGTTCCCGAGTCGCGCCGCGGCGACCGCGACGTTGGCGGCGCTGCCGCCGAGGAACTTCCCGAACGACTCGACCTCTTCGAGGCCGACGCCGATCTGCAGCGGGTACACGTCGACGCCGCAGCGTCCGATCGCAAGGACGTCATGGGGCTGATTGATCATCAAAGTCACTCCGACGGATAGGTGTGGGTGGCTGAGTAAGACTGTGCCCCGGCTCACGGCGCCCTGTCAATACTTTGTCCTGACATTCTATCTTTATCTCAATCGGTGTTAGGATTCAGCTACTGTTGACCCGCCCCTCACGAGATCGGAGCCGAAGTGCCCCTGACAGTGGAGCTCGACAGGTCAAGCCCGGTTCCCCTCTACTACCAGCTCGCTCAGGCCATCGAGGCCGCCATCCGAGATGGCGAACTCGCGCCCGGCGACCGGTTCGAGAACGAACTCGCCCTGGCCAAGCGGCTGACGTTGTCACGGCCGACGACCCGGCGGGCGATCCAGGAGCTCGTCGACAAGGGTCTGCTCGTGCGCAAGCGGGGGGTCGGCACGCAGGTCGTCCAGAACCCGGTGCACCGCCGCGTCGAATTGACCAGTCTCTTCGACGATCTCGCCCGCGCCGGGCAGGAGCCCACCACGCGGTTGCTCAAGTACCACGTCGGCCCGCCCGACGAAGAGGTCGCCCGCGAACTGAACCTCGCCGAGGGGCGTGAGGTCGCGTCCATCCACCGGCTGCGCTGCGCCAACGGCGAACCGCTCGCGCTGATGATCAACCATCTGCCCGCCGACATCGCCCCCGACGCTGAGGAACTCGAGAGCAACGGCCTGTACCAGTCCCTGCGCGCGCGGGGTGTGCACATCCGGCTCGCCCGTCAGCGGATCGGCGCACGCAGCGCCACGCGGGCCGAGGCTCAGCTGCTCGACGAGAAACCCAACGCGCCGCTTCTGACCATGGCGCGCACCGCCTTCGACGATTCGGGTACCGCTGTCGAGTTCGGCAACCACGGTTACCGCGCGTCGCGCTACTACTTCGACACCACGCTCGTCGACCGCTGACCCCGTCCCGCGGCGAGGGCGGCGGCACCGCCCGTCAGGCGGGCGCGAACGCAGCCCCGAACGCGGCCAGTGCCGCCTCGCTCCCGGCGGTACCCGCGCCCGCTGCCCATGCTTCGAGGCCGATCGTCCCGGTGTAGCCGATGTCCCGCAGTGCCGTCGCGACGGCGGGGTAGTTGATCTCGCCGGTCCCCGGCTCGCAGCGGCCCGGAACGTCGGCCACCTGGATCTCGCCGATGGCATCGCCGCAGCGCCGGACCAGCTCGATCAGGTTCCCTTCGCCGATCTGGGCGTGGTAGAGGTCGAGCATCATCCTGACGTTCGGGTGGCCGACGCCCTCGACGAGTGCGAGGGTGTCCTTCGCTCGCGCCAGTGGCACACCCGGATGGTCGACGAGGGTGTTGAGGTTCTCGACGCAGAACGTCACACCCGCCGCCGCACCCAGCTCGCCGATCCGCCCGAGCGTGCGCATCGCGGTCACCCACATCGCGCCGGAGCTGCGCTGCCGCGGGCGGGCCGCCTGCCCGTCGACGAGTTCGGCGGTATGCAGGTTCAGCCGGGTGACCCCCAGCGTCTGCGCCGCCGCGATGCTGAGCTCGGCTGTCCGCACCACGTCGTCACAGGTCGACGGGTCGATCAGATCGCCGTGCAGATACCCCGTCATCGACGTGAAGGTCGCACCTGTGGCCGCCAGTGCCGGCAGGTCCTTGTCGTGCCAGCTCCAGATCTCCGCGGCGAAACCGAGCTCGTGGATGCGCGTGACACGGTCCACGAGCGGGAGGTCGCGAAAGACCATCTCCGCGCACACCGCCAGCTGAAAGCTCACCGCAGCACTCCGCTCAGGGTCACCGGAGCCCGGCGTTCCACGGATTCGCGTGCCGCCAGGGCGATTTCGAGCGCCACTCGTGCATCCTCGCCGGTCACCGACGGAGCGATTCCGGTCTGGACGCAGTCCACGAAGTGCGCGAACTGCGCCACGTACGCGTCATGGAACAGCTCGACGTTGCTACGCCCCGCCTGCTCGGGGGCGCGGCCCGCCTGCAGGATCCCGCCGGAGCCGAAGATCTCGCCGCGGACGTCGTACCCGTAGACAGCCTGGAAGCTTGCCTCGGCGGTCGCGAATGCGCCGTTGTCGAATCGCAGCTGGACGACCGAGGTGTCGAGGAACCCCTGATCGGCGAACTGGGGATGGATCAGCGCGTCGGCCTGCGCGTACACCTCGGTGACGCGGGCGCCGGGGTTGAGCCAGCACAGGGTGTCGAAGTCATGGATCAGCGTCTCGTTGAAGATCGTCCAGGGCTTCACCCGGGCGGCCACCTCGGCGGCGATCCCGGGGTCGCGGGTCAGCGATCGCAGCATCTGCGGGGTGCCGACGGCCCCGCGGGTGACACCGTCGTGGGCGTCGGCGAAGTCGCCGGCGAAGCGGCGGTTGAAACCCACCTGCAGCGCGACGCCGGCGTCGCGCGCCGCACCGATCGCACGGTCGGCGTCCTCCAGTGTCAACGCCATCGGCTTCTCACAGAAGATGTGCTTGCCGGCTTGCGCTGCCGCGACCACCAGGTCGGCATGGGTGGCCGCCGGAGAGCAGATCGCCACCGCCGCCACCGCGGGGTCGTCGATCAGCGCGAGCGGGTCCTGATAGCTGCGCGGCGCCGAAAGCCGTTCTGCAGCACCGGGTACAGGGTCGGCGACGGCAACGAGCCGGGTGGCCGGCAGTCGGTGGGCCAGGGTTTCGGCATGGAAGCTGCCGATCCAGCCGGCGCCGATGAGCCCGACGGGCAGCGGGGATGACATCAGAGGACTCCAACGGAACTGGGAACTAGAACGTTCTAGTACGTTAGGGGTTGCGGGGCGTTGCCGTCAATCGCGTGTCTAGAACGTTCTAGGCTGTGCGGATGCAACGCAGACCGACGCTTGCCGATGTGGCCGATCGGGCCGGCGTGTCCCGTGCTCTGGTGTCGATCGTCATGCGAGACGTTGCGGGGGCCAGCGACAGTACCCGCGAGCGTGTGCGGCGCGCGGCCGAGGAGATCGGGTACAGCCCGGACCCCCGGGCTCGCCGGTTGCGCCAGCACCGCACCAAGCTGGTGGGGATGACGTTCGCCGCGGCGCAGGAATTCCATGCCGACCTCGTCGACGGGGTGTACGTCGCGGCCGAAAAGCTCGGCTACGACGTCGTTCTCAGCGCGGTGACGCCGCACCGCGACGAGCCGCGGGCCCTGCGCACGCTGCTCGACGACCGGTGTGAGGGCCTGGTGCTGATCGGGTCGCAGCTGCCGGCGCGCCGGCTCGCGGAACTCGCGGAGCGCGTGCCCGTCGTGGTCGTGACCCGCCGCGTGCGCGGGGTGGACGCGGTGCGCAGCGACGACGTGGCCGGAGCGGTCACGGGGGTGGAACACCTGCTCGAACTGGGGCATCGGCGCATCCACTACCTGGACGGGGGGCGGGCGCCGGGCGCAGCGGAGAGGCTGCGGGGTTACCGGCGCGCGGTCGCCGCGGCGCAGGTGTCGGAGCTGATCAGCCCCGGCGGGCTGACCGAGCGGGAAGGGGCTGCCGCCGCGGCCGAGATGCTCGACCGCGGCGACCTTCCCGAAGCGGTCTTCGCCTTCAACGATCGCTGCGCCCTCGGGGTGATGGACGTGTTGATCCGCGCAGGAGTTCAGGTACCGCAACAGGTTTCGGTTCTCGGATTCGATGACAGCCCGCTCGCCGGCCTGGCGCACATCGCGCTGACCACGCTTCGCCAGGACTCCGCGGGGTTGGCGGCGGCGGCGATGGAACGCCTCGTGGACCGGCTGGACGGCACCGGCGGAGCGGCCGCCGGTGCGGTCGACATCGTTCGGGTGCCGACTCTCGTGGTGCGGTCCTCCACTGCGCCCCGGTCCGCCTGAACAGCGAGAATGCTGGGCCTAAATGACTTGCAGTCCTAATGTCAGGACAAACTCTTGACTTTCGCGTGTGAGCCGTATTACATCACCTGTGAGGCGTGTCGCCCGGCACAAGTCCGACGGGGCCGATGAGGGCGGCGCCGACAGTCTCGGAGACAAGGAGAACCAATGACGTTCAAGCGGCTCGCGGCGCTCGCAGGAGTGGGCGTTATGGCCCTGGGGATCGCATCGTGCTCGTCCACCGGCGGCGCACCCGAGCAGTCCGGCGAGGGTGGGGGCGGGGGCGGCACCGTCGACACCCCCCGTCTGACGGTCGCCATGATCACCCACGAGGTACCGGGTGACTCGTTCTGGGACCTGATCCGCAAGGGCGCGGAGGCCGCGGCGAAGAAGGACAACATCGAGCTGCGCTATTCCAACGACCCCGAGGCGCCCAACCAGGCCAACCTGGTGCAGAGCGCGATCGACAGCAACGTCGACGGAATCGCGGTCACGCTGGCCAAGCCCGATGCCATGGCCCCGGCCGTCAAAGCGGCCGAAGCCGCCGGAATCCCGGTGGTGGCCTTCAACTCCGGATACGACAACTGGAAGGCCATGGGCGTCCAGGAGTACTTCGGCCAGGACGAGAAGCTGGCCGGTATCTCCGCCGGTGAACGCCTGACCGCCGATGGCGCCAAGAAGGTGCTCTGCGTGATCCAGGAGCAGGGGCAGGTCGCCCTCGAATCCCGTTGCGCCGGCGTCACCCAGGGCTTCCAAGGCCCCACCGAGCTGCTCAACGTCAACAGCAAGGACATGCCGTCGGTGGAGTCGACCATCACCGCCAAGCTCCAGCAGGACCCGTCGATCGACACCGTCGTCGCCCTGGGCGCCCCGATCGCCCTCACCGCGGTGCAGTCCAAGAGCAATGCGGGCAGCAACGCCAACATCGTCACCTTCGACACCAACGCCGCGCTCGTCGACGCGATCCAGAGCGGCGACGTCCTGTGGGCGGTCGACCAGCAGCCCTATCTGCAGGGCTACCTGGCCATCGATTCGCTCTGGCTGTTCCTCAACAACAAGAACCTCATCGGTGGCGGCCAGGCCACGCTGACCGGCCCGTCCTTCATCGACAAGTCCAACATCGACGCCGTGGCCGAACTGGCCAAGGCCGGAACGCGATAGCGAGCCCGGAGAAGACAATGACGACACAAGAAGCTCTCGACGTCGGCGGCCACACGATGGTGCGCGACGAGCGGGTGAAGGAACGGAACCGGCTGCAGCGCATCCTGATCCGCCCCGAGATGGGTGCGGGGATCGGCGCGATCGGCATCTTCGTGTTCTTCCTCGTCGTGGCGGGGCCGTTCCGCGAGGCCGCCTCGCTGGCGACCGTTCTCTACGCCAGCTCCACGATCGGCATCATGGCCTGCGGGGTCGCGGTGCTGATGATCGGCGGGGAGTTCGATCTGTCGGCCGGTGTGGCAGTGACCTTCAGCTCCCTGGCCGCATCGATGCTGTCGTACAACCTGCACCTGAATCTGTGGGTGGGGGCGCTGCTTTCGCTGATCCTCGCGCTGGCCGTCGGGTTCTTCAACGGCTTTTTGGTAATGCGCACCAAGATTCCGAGCTTCTTGATCACGCTCAGCACGTTCTTCATGCTCGCGGGCATCAACCTCGCGGTCACCAAGCTGGTCGCCGGCCAGGTGGCCACCCAGAGCGTGAGCGACATGGCCGGCTGGGATTCGGCCCAGAAAGTGTTCGCATCGTCGTTCACCCTCTTCGGGGTCAGCATCCGTATCACGGTGGTGTGGTGGCTGGTGTTCACCGCGATCGCCACGTGGGTGCTGTTCAAGACCAAGATCGGGAACTGGATCTTCGCCGTCGGCGGTGAGGCCGACAGCGCGCGGGCCGTCGGCGTGCCCGTCACCAAGGTGAAGATCGGGCTGTTCATGTTCGTCGGTTTCTGCGCCTGGTTCGTCGGGATGCATCTTCTGTTCGCGTTCAACACGGTGCAGTCCGGCCAGGGCATCGGCAACGAGTTCTTCTACATCATCGCCGCCGTCATCGGAGGATGCCTGCTCACGGGCGGGTACGGCACCGCCATCGGCGCCGCGATCGGTGCGTTCATCTTCGGTATGACCAACCAGGGCATCGTGTACGCGGGCTGGGACCCGGACTGGTTCAAGTTCTTCCTGGGCGCGATGCTCCTGTTCGCGGTGATCGCCAACAACGCCTTCCGTAACTACGCAGCGAAGAAGTGATCCGATGACCATCTCCATGGAAAAGCCGAACAGCGACGCGCCCTCCGGGGGACGGGTGCCGCTGGTCGAGCTGAAGAACGTCGGCAAGACCTACGGCAACATCACCGCCCTCAAGGACATCTGCCTTCGCGTGCACGCCGGTGAGGTCACGGGCATCCTGGGCGACAACGGCGCCGGCAAGTCGACACTGATCAAGATCATCGCGGGTCTGCACCAGCAGTCCGAAGGAGAGCTTCTGGTCGACGGTGAGCCCACGAAGTTCGCCTCACCCGCCGACGCGCTGGGCAAGGGCATCGCCACGGTGTACCAGAACCTGGCGGTCGTCTCACTGATGCCGGTGTGGCGCAACTTCTTTCTCGGCCAAGAGGTGCGCAAGAAGTCGTTCCCGTTCTCGCTGGACGCCAACGCCATGCGGGCCACCACGCTGACCGAGCTCGCGAAGATGGGCATCGATCTGCCCGACGTCGACGCTCCGATCGGTTCGCTGTCCGGTGGGCAGCGCCAGTGCGTGGCGATCGCGCGGGCGGTGTTCTTCGGGGCGCGGGTGCTGATCCTCGATGAGCCCACCGCGGCGCTGGGTGTCAAGCAGTCCGGTGTGGTCCTGAAATACATCACCGCGGCCAAGGAGGCCGGCTTCGGCGTCGTGTTCATCACCCACAACCCGCACCACGCGCACATGGTCGGCGACCACTTCGTGCTGCTGAACCGCGGTAGGCAGAAGCTCGACTGCACCTACAACGACATCACCCTGGAGCACCTGACCCAGGAGATGGCCGGCGGCGACGAGCTCGAAGCGCTCACCCACGAACTGCGGGCCGCCAAGAACTGAGCCCTGCGCCGAACTGAGGTTCCCGGTCGTGATGTCGCGTGCGACCACGACCGGGAACCTCAGTTCGGCGGCGGCGGCGGCGGCAGCGGCGGCGGTGGCTGCCGGCGGCGGTGGTGTGCGGTCAGCCCGCCGTCGCTCCGATTGATGCGGTCGCCCGCCGGGTAACAACGGTCCATGACCATCTCCACCATCAAGACAGAAGACGCAGGCCCGAAGGCCGTCAGCCGCAGCGTCCAGGTCTCCGCGCCGATCGCGACCCTGTTCGACCTGATCGCCGACCCGCATCGTCACCCCGAGATCGACGGGTCCGGAACCGTCCGGGACGTCGAGGTCAAAGGGCCGCACCGCTTGAGTGCCGGGGACAAGTTCACCGTCGGGATGACCCAGTACGGCCTGCCCTACAAGATCACCTCCAAAGCGACCACGGTCGAGGAGAACAAGGTCGTCGAGTGGGAACACCCCCTCGGTCACCGCTGGCGCTGGGAACTCGCCGAGGTCGGCCCCGGTGCGACGAAGGTCACCGAGACATTCGACTACTCGACGGCCAAAGTGCCCTTCGTCATCGATCTGCTGGGCATGCAGAAGAAGAACGCCGACGGCATCGAGTCGACGCTGTTGGCGCTGGCCAGCAAGTTCGACGTCCACTGACGCCTCGCGGCGGGCCGGCGACCCTGCCGACACCGGGTCGCCTTCCCGCGTCGCGCAACGGAACGTTCACCGTCTCGACACGGTGTCAGTACCGTCGTCGCGCGGTCCGCGGTCCAGACGCCCGGCACAATGGGGCTCATGGACAGTGACCGCGTACTGAGGGCCCATTCGCCCGTGTGGCGTGATCCGCTGTCGGCGGGATGGCGCGCGCACCGCGGACTGCTGCTGCTGCGCCTGCGCTGGCACGAACGACGTGACGCCGGCTCCGGTCGCCGCTGACACACTCGGCGACACGCCGACCGGGGCCGAAATGTCCGGCCGTGTCACCCCCTTGCCCGATCTCCGTCCGAGGGACACAAACACCGCGCCGCCACGGATCGCCGCCCGTTGCCGGGCCCTGACGCTTCCTCGATCTTGAAAACCGACCATTTGATCTTGAATCCGGCCTGAGCTCCGGGTGCGCGTCGATCACCTGCGGCATCGCCACGTCTCGGTGCCTGCGATGTCATGACAAACATCGGAACGTCCGTGCCATAATCTGGCCGCCCAGGTACCTGTCTTGAGTTTGCTGTCATTGGCGCGTCGTCACTCGGCGTATCCGGCGTTGCGGAATGCGTTCGCTCCGCGCGATTTGCTGACCTGCGCTTCTGTGACGATGCGAATGAGTTTCTTGACGAATTCGCTGTACATGTCAACTTACTTCTGAGTAAATTACCGGCCCGTAGGTGTTTGCGTGCACATCAAAGGAGGATCCATGCACGTTGCAGTCAGGCCGTACTTGGCAACAGGAGTCGCGCTGGTCGGGGCGGGAGCCATTGCGGTGGCGCCCGTTCACCTGCCGCTGCCGGAGGTCGAGATCCCGACCGTCTCGTCCGCCGCGGTCCAGCTCGCCGCGCAGCCGAACCCCATCGCGCTGTGGACGCAGGTGTTCGGCGCGGCCATCGACAACATCGGCGGGCTCGGCGAAGAGGTCCTGTCCGATCCGCTGCCCGTGCTGCGGCAGATCCTGAAGAACCAGTTCGGGTATCTCCAGACGGTCGCCGCCGCGGGCAAGGGCATCATCGAGGGGTTGGCGGACTACGTCTCGCCGGACAACCCCTTCGGGCTGCAGGCGGGCATCCGGGACGCGTTCGCACAGATCGAGCAGGGCAACATCGCGGCCGGGGTCGCGACGCTGACCTCCACGCTCGTCCTTGGCCCGGTGATCAGCGGAATCGGACTCCCGCTGCTGCAGTCCGGGCTCCTGGAGGTGCCCGGAGCGATCGCGCAGAATCTGGCGAATGCCGTGGCAGCCCTGTTCGACAACGCCAACGCGGTACCGCTGCTCACGGCCGTGGTGGGCCCCATCGTCGCGCCGATCAACGCTTTCGGCGCCTCGGTGCAGGAGATCGTCGAGGCCCTCGGCGCGGGCGACCTCATCGAGGCGCTCACCGCCGTGATCAACGTGCCGGCGCGGATCATCGGTGCCGTGCTCAACGGCTACACCGACGAGCTCGGCAACACCCTGCCCGGCCTGCTGACCGTCAGCGACAATCCGTTCGGCGCAGGGCTGATTCAGGCGGTCTTCGTGAACATCCCGCGGGCCATCGCCGCGGCGATCGGCGCCGAGCCGGCCACGACGCGCCAGGCCGGCGTGCTCGACGAGGTGTCGTCGCCGACGATTGCGTCGGCCGCGACCGTCACGGTGTCGCTTACCGAAACCGGTTCGGCGACAACCGAACCGACTGCTGCTGCCGACACCGTCTCGCCCGACCCCGCCGAGGTGCCGGCGGCGCCGGCCGCCGAGGAGACGCCTGCTGAGGAGGCGCCGGCTGACGCTCCCGTCGAGGAGCCGACGGACGGCTCGGTCGAGGAGCCGACGGACGGCTCCGTCCAAGAGCCGACGGACGGCGATGGGGCCCCGGTCGACGACGGCCAGCAGGACGAGGCCGGGTCCGGGGCGGACGCCGGAACCGGTGCGCAGGAGGAGGACACCAGCGACACCGACGGCACCACCGACACCGACGAACCGTCGAACGACACGGGCGCCGCAGGCGGCGATTCCTCCGGCGGGTCCGACGAGTAGGAACCCAACGCATCAGGCCCCCCGCGGAAGCGGGGGGCCTGATCGCGTACTCAGCGGGGCTGCATACCCGCTGCGCGATAGGCCTCGTCGATGAGGGCCATGTTCGCGACGGCGTCGGCGGTGTCGAGTGGAACGGGCGTGCCGTTGCGGACATGGTCGGCAAAGGCGTGCAGCTGGTAGGTGTAGGAGGCCCGGGTGCCGTGATGTTCGACGGTCGTGCCCTCCGCGGTGCGCAGGGTGAGCCGGTCGTCGTCGCGGGGACTGATGAAGTTGTGCACGAACGCTTCTCCACGGGACCCGACCAGTCGCAGGGTGAACGAGTACTCGTCATCGACCATGGAATTGATCGTCAGGCCGGTGAGACCCGACGGGAACACCACGTCGGCCTTGAACCGCTCGTCGACGCCGGGGGAGCGTTGGACCGCGGAGGCACGCACGACAGAAGGTTCACCGAATCGCCGCATGATGTGCAGCGCATAGCAACCCAGGTCCATCAATGCGCCGCCGGCAAGCTCGAGAGACCACCGTGGATCGTCGGGTTGCGGTGTGGGCATTCCCATCCGGACCTCGATGCGGCGCAGTTCGCCGAGAGTCCCGTCGGTGGCCGACGACAGTGCCCGACGGTTGACGGGATGGAAGAGGTAGTGGAAACCCTCCATCACCGTCACGCCCGCCGCCTCGGCCTCCGCTGCGACCTGTGCTGCTTCGTCCCGGTTGCGGGCGAAGGGCTTCTCGGTGAGCACCGCTTTGCCCGCTGCCACGGCAGCCAGGTTCCACGGCGCGTGCAGCGCGTTGGCCAGCGGGTTGTAGACGACGTCGACGTCCGGGTCGTCGATCAGGTCCCGGTAGGTCGGCACCACCCGCTCGACGCCGTATTTGTCGGCGAAAGCCTGGGCGCGCAACGGATCGCGGGCGGCGACGGCGACGAGCCGGTGCCCGAGCTCCTGAGCGGGGCCGACGATCGCCGACTCCGCGATGCGTGAGGCACCCAGGACGCCGATCCGCAGCGTCACGAGGTGACGCCGGCGACCGCGCCCTGCAGAAACGAGACGCTGGCGAGGACATCGCCCAGCGGACCTTCACCGACGGGTTCGCCGTCGAGAATGTTGTCCTGCTCCATCACATACCAGCCGTCGAAACCGTGCTGTTCCAACGCTTTCACGATGCCCGCGATGTCGACGTCGCCGGCGCCCAGCGGCACGTACATGCCGGCCGACACGGCCTGGGTGTAGGTCAGCTCGCCGGACTGCACCTTGGCGGCCAGCGCGGCATCGACGTCCTTGAGGTGGGCGTGCTTGATGCGCTCGGGAACCTCTGTGGTCAGCGCCATGGGGTCGGTGCCGCCGATCAGCAGGTGTCCGGTGTCCAGGCAGAGCGCGATGCGCGAACCCGTCAACACGCGGTCCACCTCGGCGCGGGTCTCGACCATCGTGCCGACGTGCGGATGGAGCACGGCGGTCAGCCCGCGGGCCGAGACCAGATCGGACAGCCGATCCAGATTGGACAGCAGTGTCCGCCACTGCGCGTCGTCCAACCGGGGGCGCGTGTCGTAGCCCTCGGATCCGGTCGCCGCGGCCAGCACCACGACGCGTGCGCCGGCGGCGATCAGGGATTCGAGGGGGCCGGCGAGGTCATCGACGGGGTCGTGGTCGTCGCGGTAGAGGACGACCGGCACGAAACCGCCCACGCACGACAGGCCGTAGCCGTCGAGCAGTTGCACCAGCTCGGTGGTGTCGGTCGGCAGGAAGCCCTCCGGGCCGAGTTCCGTGGCGGTCAGACCTGCCTGACGCATCTCGGTCAGCACGCGATCCGCGCTCAGCTGGTGGCCCCAGCCCGGGACCTCGCATACTCCCCACGAGATGGGGGCACCGGCGATCTTCACTTCGTCGCCTCCTTGACGGCATCGATGCGGACCGGGGCGCCGGTGCGCAGGGATTCGGCGGCGGCTTCGGCGATCCATGCCACTTCGACGGCGTCGGCCACCGTGGCGCCCCGAACAGGGCCGCCCTGAACGACTTTCACGAATTCGGACAGTTCGGTGCGGAACGCCTCGGTGAACCGGTCCATGAAGAAGTGATGCGGTATGCCCGACGGGAACCCGGAAGCACCCGAGTTCGCCGGGTCCGCGTTGCGCACCGGCGCGCCCTGGTCCCATCCGGCGACGACGGTGTCGTCGAAACCGTGCACCTCCAGCCGGCAGTCGTAACCGCGTCCGTTGTAGCGGGCCGCGGAGACGACCCCGAGGGCGCCGCCGTCGAAGCGGACGACGACCGCGGCGGTGTCGACATCGCCGTATTCGGTGAAGAGGGGATCACCCTGAACGCTGCCTGTCGCGTACACCTCCACGACTTCCTGACCGGTGACCCACCGGATCACATCGAAATCGTGGACCGCGCAGTCGCGGAAGATGCCGCCGGAGCCCGCGATGTAATCCATCGGCGGGGGCGCGGGATCCATCGTTGTGCTGCGCACCGTGTGCAGGGGCCCGAGGGAGCCGCCGTCCACCGCGTTCTTGACCGCGGCGAATGCGGCGTCGAACCGGCGCTGATAACCGACCTGTACCGGAACGCCTGAGCGCGCGATGATGTCGGCCACCCGGGCGCTCTCGACTGCGCTCGCCGCGATGGGCTTCTCGCAGAACGTGGGCAGTCCGCGTTCGACGGCGGCCAGGGTCAGCTCCGCGTGCGCCGGTGTGGCTGCGGCGACGACAACTCCGTCGATCCCCGAGGACAGCAGCTTCTCCACCGAATCCGTGGGTGTGGCTCCGTATTTCGCGGCAACCGCACTGACGACGTCGGGCCGTTCATCGGTGACGACGAGGCCGGAGACCTCCGGAAGGTTGGTCAGGGTGTCGGCGTGGAAGGCGCCGATCCTGCCGAGCCCGATCAGGCCGAGGGTGGTCATGGGTTTCTCCGTTCGTCCTGCGCGCGCAGCGCATTGTCGAGTTGTGCGGGGCTGAGGTCGTGGGCGAGGGCGTCGAGCACGATGTCGACCTGGCTGGGCGGGGCGAGGCTGCCGAGGGGCTGGTCGCTGTCGAGGTTGGTCGGGAACGCGTAGCCCTCGGCGGTGGCGACGACGGCGTTGACGATGTCGCGGTGTGGACGTCCTGCGGCCTGCATCGCCAGCAGCGACGGGTAGACCGCGCGGACCATCGCCGTGCGATCCATCGCCTCCATCGCCCGGCCGAATGGGGAACTGATCTGCATCAGGTTCGCGATGCGCCGGACGTCGGACGACGAATTGGTGCCGGCGCCGTGGTAGAGGGCGGGGCTGAAGAACACCGCATCGCCCTTCTGCAGCGGGAGTTGCACGTGGTGGGCCGCGAAGTAGTCCACGAACTCGGGACGGTTGAACGCGATGTAGCCGCCGCGGAACCTCTGCGAGTGCGGCAGCAGCATGGTGGGCCCGCTCTCGACCGGCATGTCGCAGTGTGCGACGGCGCCCTGCAGGGTCAACGTCGGCGACGTGCGGTGGATGTGTGCCGGATAGTCGGCGAGGTGCGTTTCGGGCACGAAGCCGAGGTGGTAGTCGCGGTGGGGGACCTGGGCGCGTCCGCCGGGGTTGACGACATTGACCTGAGAGGTCACCTGGTATCTGGGTCCCAGCCACGCCTGACAGACCAGTGCCAGCGCATCGTTGGCGTAATAGTCGGCGAACACCGCCGGGTCGTGGAGGGCGAGTTTCTGCGCCGCATTCCAGATCCGGTCATTGGCACCGGGTTGGCCGAAATGGTCGCCGGCGACCTCACGGCCGGCGCGCTGGGCCTCGATGAGCGCGAAGAAGGCGTCGCTGGCGCGGTCGACGACGGCGGCGTCGAACGCGTCGGTGAGCACCACGACGCCCGGGCCGTCACTCAGCGCCCGGATCAGTTCGGCCTGGACGGCTCGCCGGCCGTCGGCCCGCAGCAGTGCCGGCGCCGAGTACACCGGGACGTTGTCGCGCACCTCGGCGGCGTGGGGGTGATCGGCAGGTTCGGTGTGCCGCTCGACCTGCGCCCGGAAGTCGTCGAGGTCGAAGTCGGACTCCTCGAGCCACGGCGCCGCCACAATGCGTCCGGCGATGTCGAGAGGTGTTGCCATGCCCGCTAGTCTTGCTGTGATCGAGACCGCAATCAACCGCAGAAAACCATCAAAAACACCTCACAATCTGGCCCTGGCCGAAGGGGATGACGTGCCGCACCGCTACAAGGTCCGCGAGATCGCCCAGCAGTCTGGGCTCAGCGAAGCGACAGTGGACCGCGTCCTCAACAACAGGCCCGGGGTGCGCGAGAACACCGTGGCCGAGGTCAGGCAGGCGATCGCCGATCTGGACAAGCAGCGCGCGCAGCTGCGTCTCAACGGCCGCCGCTTCCTCGTCGACGTGGTGATGCAGACCCCGCAGCGCTTCTCCGACGCCTTCCGTGCCGCGGTCGAGGCCGAGCTGCCCGCCTTCGCCCCGGCGATGGTGCGCGCGCGATTCCACCTGTGGGAGACAGGCTCCACCGCCCAGATGGTCGATGCCCTGACGCGTATCCGGGGCAGCCACGGTGTGGTCCTCAAGGCGCAGGACGAGCCCGACGTCGCCGAGGCCGTCAACCGTCTCACCGAGGCCGGCGTCCCCGTCGTCACCTACACCACCGACGTCCCGGCCAGTTCGCGCTGCGGATACGTGGGTATCGACAACCACGGCGCGGGCGTCACCGCCGCGTATCTGGTCGAGCAGTGGCTCGGCGCCTCGCCGTCCGGGGTGCTGATCACCCTGAGTCGCACGGTCTTCCGCGGCGAGGGCGAGCGCGAGGTCGGGTTCCGGTCGGCACTGCGCGGGTCCGGACGACCCGTCGTCGAGGTCAGCGAGAGCGACGGTATCGACGCGACTAACGAGCGCCTGGTCCACGATGCGCTGGCGGCGAACCCGGGCGTCGAGGCCGTGTACTCCGTCGGGGGCGGCAACGTGGCGACGGTGTCGGCGTTCGAGAAGTTGGGCCGAACCTGCCGGGTCTTCGTGGCCCACGACCTCGATGCCGACAACCGGCGTCTGCTCAGGGACGGCCGGATCTCGGCGGTTCTGCACAACGACCTGCGTGCCGACGCGCGCCAGGCGATCCGTCTGCTCCTGCAGGAGCAGGGCGCTTTGCCCGTCGAGCCGGCCCGGCCGGTTCCCATTCAGGTCATCACGCCGTACAACATGCCGATCCCCTGACGAAATCGGTCAAAGCAGTGCTAGCTGGCTGCTACTGATTGGTAACTTTTTCTAAGAATCCTCGACCCCCGCGACATGTCTCGTGAACGTGACGAACAACACACTTTTGTCTCATGGTCGCGGTCGGCGATGCGCTGAGCAGCGCGTTCTGTCGGCGTCTACCTGCAGGCAACCTTCGCGCCCGGTATAGGGCTACCTAAGAGAAGTGCAATAATCGGTACTGACAGTGACACCAAACTTTGGTGGACGACCACTGGCGGCGCGTCACAGTGACTGCGACTCGGTGGGACTTCGCCAGATGCGGGCCCCGACAGCACCCGGGGACGACACGGAAGGCAGGCGAGTGGGAGAGAACGGCAGCGTGGCCGGGAGCACCGCGGGGGCCCCTCGGCAGAAGCTCGAGAAGGTTGTCATCCGATTCGCCGGCGACTCGGGCGACGGCATGCAGCTGACCGGCGACCGCTTCACCTCTGAGGCGGCCCTGTTCGGCAATGACCTTGCCACCCAACCCAATTACCCCGCCGAGATCCGTGCCCCCCAGGGCACGCTGCCCGGTGTGTCGTCGTTCCAGATCCAGATCGCCGACTACGACATCCTCACCGCCGGTGACCGTCCCGACGTGCTGGTCGCGATGAACCCGGCCGCCCTGAAGGCCAACGTGTCCGACCTCCCGCGCGGCGGTCTGATCATCGCGAACTCCGACGAGTTCACGAAGCGCAACCTCGCCAAGGTCGGTTACGACGCCAATCCGTTGGAGAGCGAGGAGCTGTCCGACTACGTCGTGCAGGCGGTCCCGATGACGACGCTGACGCTGGGCGCCGTGGAGGCGATCGGCGCGACCAAGAAGGACGGTCAGCGCGCCAAGAACATGTTCGCGCTCGGTCTGCTGTCCTGGATGTACGGCCGCGAGCTCGAGCACAGCGAGTCCTTCATCCGCGAGAAGTTCGCGCGCAAGCCCGATGTCGCCGAGGCGAACGTGCTGGCGCTGAAGGCGGGCTGGAACTTCGGCGAGACCACCGAGGCTTTCGCGACCACCTACGAGGTGTCGCCGGCGAAGCTCAAGACCGGTGAGTACCGCCAGATCTCGGGGAACACGGCGCTCGCCTACGGTCTGATCGCCGCGGGGCACCTGGCCGACCTGCAGATCGTGCTGGGCACCTACCCGATCACCCCGGCGTCGGACATCCTGCACGAGCTCTCGAAGCACAAGAACTTCAATGTGATGACGTTCCAGGCCGAGGACGAGATCGCCGGCATCGGCGCAGCCATCGGCGCGTCCTACGGTGGCGCGCTCGGTATCACGAGCACCTCCGGCCCGGGCGTGTCGTTGAAGTCCGAGGCCATCGGTTTGGCAGTGATGACCGAGCTGCCGCTCGTCGTCGTCGACGTGCAGCGTGGTGGCCCCTCGACCGGTCTGCCGACCAAGACCGAGCAGGCGGACCTGCTGCAGGCGATGTTCGGGCGCAACGGCGAGTCACCGGTGGCCCTGCTCGCGCCGCGCTCGCCCTCGGACTGCTTCGACATCGCAGTCGAGGCCGCACGCATCGCGATCAACTACCACACGCCGGTGATGATCCTGTCCGACGGCGCGATCGCCAACGGCTCTGAGCCGTGGGCGATCCCGGACATCTCGACCTACGAGCCGATCGAGCACACCTTCGCCAAGGAGGGTGAGCCGTTCCAGCCCTACGCCAGGGATCCCGAAACACTGGCCCGCCAGTTCGCCGTCCCCGGTACTCCGGGCCTGGCGCACCGCATCGGCGGTCTGGAGTCGGCCAACGGTTCGGGCAACATCTCCTACGAGCCCAAGAACCACGACCTGATGGTGCGGCTGCGTCAGGAGAAGATCGCCGGCATCGCCGTGCCCGACCTGGAAGTGGACGACCCCACCGGTGACGCCGAGCTGCTGATGCTCGGCTGGGGCAGCAGCTACGGTCCGATCGGCGAGGCGTGCCGGCGCGCGCGGCGCAACGGCATCAAGGTCGCCCATGCTCAGCTGCGCCACCTCAACCCGTTCCCCGCCAACCTCGGCGAGGTGCTGACCAAGTACCGCAAGGTGGTCGTGCCCGAGATGAATCTCGGCCAGCTCGCGCTGCTGCTCCGCGGCAAGTACCTGGTCGACGTGCAGTCGGTGACCAAGGTCGAGGGAATGGCGTTCCTGGCCGACGAGGTGGAGGGCATCATCGACTCCGCCCTGGATGGCACCCTGGCCGAGAAGGAAATCGAGAAGGCGAAGTTCGCGCGGCTGGCCGCGGCCACTGTCGAGGCAGTGAACGCATGACCGACGAGCGCACGCGCGAGGAGGCGAAATGACTGACTTGATCGGCAGTGACCTGGGGCTGACGGCCGCCGAGCTGACGAAGACCAGCCTGGTGCCCAAGACAGACCAGCCGCAGAAGGGCAAGGACTTCACCAGCGACCAGGAGGTCCGCTGGTGCCCCGGCTGCGGTGACTACGTCATCCTGAACACCATCCGCAACTTCCTGCCCGAGCTCGGGTTGCGGCGCGAGAACATCGCGTTCGTCAGCGGCATCGGCTGCTCCAGCCGGTTCCCGTACTACCTGGAGACCTACGGGTTCCACTCGATCCACGGCCGCGCTCCGACCATCGCGACCGGTCTCGCGCTCGCCCGTGAAGACCTGTCGGTCTGGGTGGTGACCGGTGACGGCGATGCGCTCTCGATCGGCGGCAACCACCTGATCCACGCGCTCCGCCGCAACATCAACATCACGATCCTGCTGTTCAACAACCGGATCTACGGGCTGACGAAGGGCCAGTACTCGCCGACGTCGGAGACCGGCAAGGTCACGAAGTCCACGCCGATGGGCTCGCTGGACTACCCGTTCAACCCGGTCTCGCTGGCGCTCGGCGCCGAGGCGACGTTCGTCGGCCGCGCGCTGGACTCCGACCGCAAGGGCCTGTCCGAGGTTCTGCGGGGAGCCGCCGAACACCGTGGCGCGGCCCTCGTCGAGATCATGCAGGACTGCCCGATCTTCAACGACGGCTCGTTCGACGCACTCCGTAAGGAGGGCGCCGAGGAACGTCTCATCAACGTCACCCACGGCGAGCCGATCACCTTCGGCGCCGACGGCGAATACTGCGTCGTCAAGTCCGAATACGGGCTGGAGGTCGCCAAGACGGCCGACGTGTCCAGCGGGCAGATCGTCGTCCATGACGCCACCCGTCAGGACCCGGCGTACGCCTTCGCGCTGTCGCGCCTGTCCGAGCAGAACCTCGACCACATGGTCATGGGAATCTTCCGGAAGGTGAACAAGCCGACCTACGACGACGCGGCCCGCCAGCAGCTCTCGGCGGCCCGGGAATCCAGGGCCCACGACACCGCCGCCCTGCAGTCCCTGCTGCGGGGCAAAGACACCTGGACTGTTGACTGACTCAGCCTAGGTAGCTGCGCTAACGTCGCGGTGTGACGTCATCGCTGCCGTTGGCCGCCGTTGTCCTTGCCGGTGGGGCTTCGCGCCGGATGGGCCGCGACAAGGCGACCCTGCCGATCGACGGTCCCGGGGGTGCGACCACGCTCGTGGAACGCACGGTCGAGGTGGTCGGCGCCCGGTGTGAGCCGGTCTTCGTCGTCGCCGCGCCGGGCCAGGCACTGCCCGTTCTGGACGCCGTGCTGCTGCGTGACGAGGTCGGCGGGGTCGGGCCCCTTCTCGCGACGGGCCGGGGCCTGCGTGCTGCTGCCGAGGCCGGCCTTCCCTACGCCTTCGTGTGCGCCGTGGACATGCCGGCGCTGACGCCCGAGATCATCGATCTGGTGGCCGACCCGGCGCGTCGTCTGAACGTCGACGTGGTGGTGCCGTGGGACGGCCGTGACCACTACCTGGCCGGTGTCTACCGGACCTCACTGCACGCTGTCGTGGGCGAGCTCGTCGCTGCCGGGCAGCGCAGCATGCGGGCATTGGTGGACGTCGTCGACACCCAGCGGATCGTGCTCCCCGAGCAGCCCGCCCTCGCCAACGTCAACACCGCCGCCGATATGGATGCCGTGGTGCCCCCGCGATTGGGCTAGCAAACACCGATACGACGCAGAGGCGGTATGCCGTGAGTTCTGCGGACAATCGGAAGACGGCGAATCGGTGCGCAGGATCGTGATCGGATCGGGTGCCCGGGCTGAATCCGCCGACACCTTTGCAGGTGTGCTTCACCCGACGTGATGAAGACGCCTGTGCGGGAACCGAATTCATTAGCATCAGGGCGAAACCGGTGCGCATAACGCATTTTTCTTGACCCGGGACGAACACACTCCGCCGTGCCGCGCGGAGATGTCACCCTGATGGCATTGTTGCGCAACGACATTGACGTTCCGGAGTTCGTCGACACGTCCCGCACCTGCCGCGGGTGGAAGGTTCTGCGCGCCGAACACAGTGCACGCGTGGACCTTCGGGCAGCCGCCGCCGGGTCTGACATCGTGTACCGGAACAGACGTTGTGCGTGCCCGCGCGAAAGTCATTGTGTAGTGCAGCGAAACAAGGGTAACCACCGCGCCTGAGGGGGCGACACCCAGCGAACCGCGGAGCGCTCTCAGGCCGTCTTCTGCCCTGGGGCAGTCTCGTTCCGGGCAATCGCCCTCCGGTGGCGGCCTGCGGACCGTGGTGCACGCCACAAATGGCCGGTGATTTGGCTCACTTCGGCTAAGTACCCGCCTGGATCCGGCAGGCGCGTCAAACAAACGGTTGACCTGCACAAAAGACAGAAATAATCCGTCGTGATCATTCCGTGATCTGCTCGCGACACGTTCTCGATCGAGATGACTTTGCCGAAATGGGTTTGTACGGTCCCAAACAGCTTCTTACGGAGCAAATAATTCAAAACCACGAACCAGCGTGTGAGTGGGAACCCCGGGCGGCAGGCGCCGCCCGTGGCTGCCGGGTCTGAGGCCCGGTGAGGTCCGAGTCGACCTCCCCTGTCGTGCCTGACCGAGACGGCACGAACCGACAACACCGCCTGCCCTGCAGGCATCACGCCCGGACGACCTGTGTGTCGTTTCGGGTGTCGTCGGCGCGCGCTCGGCGAAAGGATCGAAGTTGAAGAACATCCGCACAACGTTTGGTCTGGCCACCATCGCTGGAGCGCTCGCAGTGGCGCCCATGGCCCTGGCGACCGGCACCGCGAATGCGGACGGCGTGAACTGGGACGCTGTCGCCGCCTGCGAATCGGGCGGTAACTGGGGGATTAACACCGGCAACGGCTACTACGGCGGCCTGCAGTTCACCATGGGCACCTGGCAGTCCAACGGTGGCTCGGGATCCCCGCACAACGCCAGTCGCGAAGAGCAGATCCGCGTCGCCAACAACGTCCTGCAGACGCAGGGCATCGGTGCGTGGCCCGTCTGCGGCACGCACGGCTGACGCCACCCACACCACAAAAGCGGTGCCGACCCTCGGTCGGCGCCGCTTTTGGGTTTTGCGGAGGCAAATACCTCTTTCTTCTCAGAAGCCCCTTACGTCATATAAGCAACTGCTAAAACTTTCGCCTCTTCGGTAACAGGTGACCCGCATCACTCGACACTGCAGGTAGCCGCACCGTGAAAGAGCAGCACTTTTCACCTGCGGGCCTTGTGTCACAAACGGTCGGGGAAGGACCGCAGAGATGAATGTTCGTCAGATTGTCAGCAAGGGCCTCATGGCCGCCTCGATCTCCGGAGCGCTCGCCGCTGTTCCGATGGCGATGGAGGGCGGCACCGCCACGGCTCGCGCCGACTCGGTCAACTGGGACGCGATCGCGCAGTGCGAGTCGGGCGGTAACTGGGGGATCAACACCGGTAACGGTCATTTCGGAGGACTGCAGTTCAAGCAGACCACGTGGTCGGCCAATGGCGGGATCGGCAACCCGGCGGCCGCGCCGCGGCGCGAGCAGATCAGGGTCGCCGAGAACGTGCTGCGCACCCAGGGTCTGAAAGCCTGGCCGAAGTGCGGAGCCAAGGGCATGGCCGCCCAGGTGTGGGGTAGCCCGGCCACTCAGGCGCCGGTGCCGGCCACCAGGCCCGTCGCCACGAACGGATGCGCAGGGATGCCGACCTCGGTGCTCGGCGGAATCGTCGATCTCCGCAAGATGTGCACGGCTCTGTTCGTGCCGCGCTCGGCGCGCTGAGCCGGGCGCCTCACTCGCCCTTCAGCCGGCGACGTCGGTGGCGGTCGGCAAGACGAATGCCGACCTCGCCGCGATCCACGCGAGGTGCGACGTCACCGCGCGCTCCGGGATCCACGCCGTGGCACGGCCGGCGAGCCCGCCCAGGGCCGCGGGCCGGAGGTTGATGATCCGGCCGATCATCTGCGCCTCGCGGACCAGTGGCCGCACCCGCCGGGTGCGGAACGCGCCGAAGCGGTCGAACGCGGTCGGCAGGTCCGGAGCCAGCTCGGTGAAGCGGGCCAGAATCGCGGCGTCCTCGATGCCCTGACAGCCTCCCTGGCCGAGGTGGGGCCGCATCGGATGCGCCGCATCGCCGATGAGCACGGCCGGCCCCTGCGACCAGTGCCCCGCAAGGGCACGGTCGTACAGGTCGTTGCGCAACAGGTCCTCGGGGTCGGTGTGCGCCACGAGTGCCGGGATGGGATCGGCCCAGCCGGCCAGCTTGGCGGTCAGATGAGCGTGCTCACCGTCCGGTGCCCGCGTCCCCTCGGGTGCGCGCTCGGTGGCGAACCAGTACGTGTGGTCGGGGCCCAGCGGCACATGGCCGACCTGGGTTCCCGGCCCCAGCGTCTCACCGCCCAGCTCAGGGTTCAGGGCATACCGGGCGACCCCGCGCCAGGCGGTGTATCCGGTGTATCGGGTTCGCAAGGCGCCGTTCAGCGTCCGCGCCACCACCGAATTGACCCCGTCGGCGCCGACCACCGCATCCGTGGTGCGCGAAGTGCCGTCGGAGATCTGCACCTGCACCGATGCTCCCGCCAGTGACAGTCCCGTCGCCGCAATCCCCGTGTCAAGGCTGCGTGGGGCCAGCGCGGATCGCAGGATGTCGGTCAGCGCGGACCGCCGAACCACGACCAGCGGCTCGCCGAGTGCGTCGACGATGCGTTGCGTCGCCGGTCGCCGCAACCAGGTGCCGTCGCGCCACCGGATCGCCCCCGCGGTCACCCGTCCGCCGGCCTGCCGGACGTGGTCGCCGACGCCGATCTCGTCCAGCGCCGCGAGAGCGTTGGGCCAGATGCTGATTCCCGAACCTGAGCCGAGGTCGGTGCGCTGCTCCAGGACGGTCACCGAGTGACCGGCACGCTGCAGCGCCACGCCTGCGGCGAGGCCGGCGATACCCGCGCCGACGACGGTGATGTGCGCTGGCATGTCGTCGACCTTATCGACGTGGTGGGTCGGGGCGGCCACCGTCGCGGCCCCGAAGCCCGGCCGTCGCGGCCCCGAAGCCCGGCCGGGCTTCGGTCCCGAACCCCGGCCGTGTTACGAAGAGGGCATGGCCGCGGTACCCGTGTCGGCGACGCCCTTCGACGACCTCGACGAGTTCCTGGCATTGCCGCGTGTGTCCGGCGTGGCCGTCTCGCCCGACGGAACCCGGGTGGTGACGACCGTCGTCGGGCTCGACGACTCACGAACCGAGTTCGTCAGCGCGCTGTGGGAACTGGATACGGATGGCGGGCCGGCCCGGCGCATCACCCACGGCCCCGCGGGGGAGTCGTCGCCGGAGTTCACGGCTGCGGGCGACCTGTTGTTCCTGGCCGCACGGCCGACCGCCGACGACGACAAACCGCCGAAGTCGCTGTGGAGTCTACCCGCAGCGGGGGGAGAGGCTTTCGAGGTCGCGAGGCTGCCCGCGGGAGTGGACGCAGTCGTCTCCTCGGGGGGCACCACCGTGTTCGCGTCCTCGATGCTTCCGTCGGCCACCGATCTCGGTGCCGACGAGAAACTCCGGCGTGCGCGCAAGGACGCCAAGGTGTCGGCGGTGCTGCACACCGGCTACCCGGTCAGGGCCTGGGACCATGATCTCGGCCCGGCGCAGACGCATCTGTTCGCCGTCGGCGACGCCCCCCGGGACATCACCCCGGCGCCCGGAGAAGCATTGCGCGACACCAGCTTCGATGTCAGTCCCGACGGGGACTTCGTGATTGCCGTGTGGGGTGTGCCCGCCCCCGGGGCAGCCGTCCGCAGCACGCTGGTGCGGATCGACCTCGGCACGGGTGAGCGGACCACGGTCGTCGACGACGCCGGCGCGGACGTCGGTACGCCGGCGATCTCGCCCGACGGGCAGACGGTGGCCTACATCCGGGAGACGATCTCCTCGCCGCAGCGCGCCCCACGGATCACGCTGTGTGTCGTGCGCCTCGGCGGTGAACCTACGGAGCTGACGCTCGACTGGGACCGATGGCCGACGTCGGTGGCCTGGTCGGCGGACGGCTCGTCTGTGATCGTGACTGCCGACGACAACGGCCGCGGTCCCGTCTACGCGGTCGACCCCGGGTCCGGGGCGGTGCGCACGATCGTGTCCGACGACTTCACGTACTCCGACGTGCGCAGCGCACCCGGCGGTGTGCTGTTCGCTCTGCGAAGTTCCTACGCCACACCCGCCCATCCGGTCCGCATCGACGCCGACGGCGCAGTGCACTCGCTCGAATGCGTTGCGCTGCCGGAGCTTCCCGGCACGCTGACCGAGATCTCCACCGTCGCCGACGACGGTCGGCCCGTCCGGGCCTGGATGGTCCTTCCCCGCGGGGAGGGGCCCGCGCCGCTGCTGCTGTGGATCCACGGCGGTCCGCTGGCGAGCTGGAACGCCTGGCATTGGCGCTGGAATCCCTGGCTGATGGCCGCGCAGGGCTACGCGGTGCTGCTGCCCGACCCGGCGCTGTCCACCGGCTACGGCCAGGACTTCATCCAAAGCGGCTGGGGTGCCTGGGGTTTCGCACCGTACACCGATCTGATGGCCATCACCGATGCGGCGTGCGCCGATCCGCGGATCGACGAGACGCGGACCGCGGCGATGGGCGGATCGTTCGGCGGTTACATGGCCAACTGGATCGCCGGGCACACCGACCGGTTCGCCGCGATCGTCACCCACGCGAGCCTGTGGGCGCTCGACCAGTTCGGCGCGACCACCGACGGTGGCTACTGGTGGGCCCGGGAGATGACCCCGGAGATGACCAGTGCCAATTCGCCGCACCTCTTCGTCTCCGACATCAACACCCCGATGCTGGTGATCCACGGCGACAAGGACTACCGCGTCCCGATCGGCGAAGCGCTGCGGCTGTGGTACGAGCTGCTCAGCCGGTCGGCTCTGCCCGCGGCCGCCGACGGCACCACCGTGCACCGTTTCCTCTACTACCCGTCCGAGAACCACTGGGTGCAGCGCCCGCAGCACGCCAAGATCTGGTACCAGGTTGTCCAGGCGTTCCTGGCCCGCCATGTGCTCGGCCAGGACATCGAAGCCCCGGAGCTGCTCGGGTAGCGTCGGCGCAATGAGCGCAAGCGACCGTGAACACGACATCGTCCTCTACGGCGCCACCGGCTTCGTCGGGAAACTGACGGCCCAGTACCTGGCCTCCGCGGGCAGCAGCGCCCGCATCGCGCTGGCCGGACGTTCCAGGGAGCGGCTGCTCGCGGTGCGCGACTCCCTCGGCGAGGCGGCGCAGGACTGGCCGCTGATCATCGCCGACGCGTCTGCGCCCTCGACCATCAACGCGATGGCCGCCACCACCCGCGTCGTCGTCAGCACCGTGGGGCCGTATCTGCGTTACGGCCTGCCGCTGGTGGCCGCGTGCGCGGCCGCAGGCACCGATTACGCCGACCTGACGGGCGAGACCCTGTTCGTGCGCAAGGCGATCGACCTGTACCACAAGCAGGCTGCCGACACCGGCGCCCGTATCGTCCACGCCTGCGGATTCGATTCCATCCCTTCCGATCTCACCGTTTTCGCGCTGTTCCGTCAGGCTGAGAAAGATGGCGCCGGTCAGTTGGGCGACACCAATTGCGTAGTGCGCCGATTCGCTGGCGGCGTCTCCGGCGGAACGGTGGCATCGATGACCGAGCTGGCCCGGGAGGCCGCTCTGGATCCCGAGGCGCGGCGGCTCCTCAACGACCCGTACACGTTGACCCCTGACCGCGGGGCCGAGCCGGAACTGGGGGCCCAGCCCGACGCGCGGTGGCGGCGCGGTCGCGACATCGCCCCCGAGCTCGACGGGTATTGGGTGGGGGCGTTCGCGATGGCGCTGCCGAACACCCGGATCGTGCGCCGCAGCAATGCGCTGCTCGATTTCGCCTACGGCAGAAGGTTCGAGTACGCCGAGCAGATGAGTACCGGACGCTCCGTCGGCGCACCGCTGGTGGCGGCGATGGCCACCGCCGGGAACGTCGCGACGATGGAACTCGGCAGCCGCTTCATCAACCGGGTGCCGCAGGGGGCGCTGGAAAGGGTGCTGCCCAAGGCGGGCACCGGACCCAGCGAACAGACCCGCGAGCGGGGGCACTACACCGTCGAGACGTACACCACGACGTCGCAGGGGGTGCGCTATGTCGCGCGGATGTCGCAGCAGGGCGACCCTGGCTACAAGGCGACATCGGTCTTGCTGGGCGAGAGCGGGCTGGCGCTGGCGCTCGATCGGGACACTCTGCCCGACCTGCACGGGATCCTGACGCCGGCGGCGGCGATCGGTGACGCACTGCTCGCCCGCTTCCCGGCGGCTCAGGTGTCGCTCGACGTCACACGTCTGAACTAGCCGGACGCCCTCAGATCGCCGATGCCGCGCTTGGGCGGCACGCGGCGGGCGGCGGCCGGTTCCTAGAATGGCGCGGTGACCTCCCAGCCCCACGCCCACGGTGACGCACACAGCGTCCCCGCGCTCGACGCCCTGCCCAAGTCCTGGGATCCGGGGGCGGTCGAGAGCGATTTGTACGAAGGCTGGGTCAAGGCCGGCTACTTCACCGCCGATCCGACCAGCGAGAAGCCGCCGTACTCGATCGTGCTGCCCCCTCCCAATGTGACCGGCAGCCTGCACATGGGCCACGCCCTGGACCACACGCTGATGGACGCGCTCACCCGGCGCAAGCGCATGCAGGGCTACGAGGTGCTGTGGCTGCCCGGTATGGACCACGCCGGCATCGCCACGCAGACCGTGGTCGAGAAGCAGCTCGCCGTGGACGGCAAGACCAAGGAGGACTTCGGTCGCGAGCTGTTCATCGACAAGGTCTGGGACTGGAAGCGTGAGTCCGGCGGCACCATCGGCGCCCAGATGCGCCGCCTCGGCGACGGCGTCGACTGGAGCCGCGACCGCTTCACGATGGACGACGGGCTCTCGCGGGCGGTGCGCACGATCTTCAAACGGCTCTTCGACGCCGGGCTGATCTACCAGGCCGAGCGGCTGGTCAACTGGTCCCCGGTGCTGGAGACCGCGATCTCGGATCTCGAGGTCAAGTACGAAGATGTCGAGGGCGAGCTCGTGTCCTTCCGCTACGGCTCGATGGACGACGCCGAGCCGCACATCGTGGTCGCCACCACCCGGCTGGAGACCATGCTCGGCGACACGGCGATCGCCGTGCACCCCGACGACGATCGCTACCGCCATCTCGTCGGCACCACGCTGCCCCACCCGTTCCTCGACCACGACATCGTCGTCGTCGCGGATTCGCACGTCGATCCCGAATTCGGCACCGGCGCAGTCAAGGTCACACCCGCGCACGATCCGAACGACTTCGAGATCGGCCTGCGCCACCAGCTGCCGATGCCCACGATGCTCGACACCAAGGGCCGGATCGCCGACACCGGAACGCAGTTCGACGGCATGGACCGTTTCGAGGCGCGCGTCGCGGTGCGCGAGGCGCTGGCCGCTCAGGGCCGCATCGTCGCCGAGAAGCGCCCGTACCTGCACAGCGTGGGGCACTCCGAGCGCAGCGGCGAGCCGATCGAACCGCGGCTGAGCCTGCAGTGGTGGGTCAGGGTCGAATCGCTGGCCAAGGCCGCCGGTGACGCAGTCCGCAACGGGGACACGGTGATTCACCCCGCGAGCCTGGAACCGCGATGGTTCGCCTGGGTGGACAACATGCACGACTGGTGCATCTCGCGCCAGCTGTGGTGGGGGCACCGCATCCCGATCTGGCACGGCCCCGACGGCCAGACCGTGTGCGTCGGCCCCGACGAGACGCCGCCGGAGGGGTGGGAGCAGGATGCCGACGTCCTGGACACCTGGTTCAGCTCGGCGCTGTGGCCCTTCTCGACGATGGGGTGGCCGGACCACACCCCCGAACTCGACAAGTTCTATCCGACCACCGTGCTGGTCACCGGGTACGACATCCTCTTCTTCTGGGTGGCCCGGATGATGATGTTCGGCACGTTCGTCGGTGACGATCCGGTCCTCGCCCCGAGCGGCACACAGAGCGGACGCCCCCGAGTTCCGTTCGAGAACGTGTTCCTGCACGGCCTGATCCGCGACGAGTTCGGCCGCAAGATGAGCAAGTCGCGCGGTAACGGCATCGACCCGCTGGACTGGGTGGAGATGTTCGGCGCCGACGCGCTGCGGTTCACGCTCGCGCGCGGCGCGAGCCCGGGTGGCGACCTCGCGATCGGTGAGGACCACGCGCGCGCGTCGCGGAACTTCGCGACCAAACTGTTCAACGCGACGCGGTTCGCACTGCTCAACGGCGCCAGCCCCGCCGAGCTGCCGCCGATGGCCGCGCTCACCGATGCCGACCGCTGGATCCTCGGCCGCCTCGAAGAGGTGCGCGTGGACGTGGACACCGCACTCGATGCCTACGAGTTCAACCGGGCCTGCGAGTCGCTGTACCACTTCGCCTGGGACGAATTCTGTGACTGGTACGTCGAGCTCGCGAAAGTTCAATTGAGCGAGGGCATTTCGCATACCACCGCGGTGCTGGCGGCGGTGCTGGACACCCTGCTGAAGCTGTTGCACCCGGTGATGCCGTTCGTCACTGAGGTGCTCTGGAAGGCGCTGACCGGGGGAGAGTCGCTGGTGGTCGCCGACTGGCCGGCACCCACCGGCCACGGCGTCGATCCCGCTGCCTCGCAACGGATCGCGGACATGCAGAAGCTCATCACCGAGGTGCGCAGGTTCCGCAGCGACCAGGGCCTCGGGGACCGGCAGAAGGTGCCGGCGCGACTGTCGGAGATCGCCGCGGCCGGCCTGGATTCGCACGTGCCGGCGGTCACGGCCCTGGCCTGGCTCACCCCGCCGGCCGAGGACTTCACCCCGTCGGCGTCGGTCGAGGTCAGATTGTCGTCGGCCACCGTGGTGGTCGAGGTGGACACCTCCGGCACGGTCGATGTCGAGGCGGAACGCCGTCGGCTGGAGAAGGACCTCGCCGTCGCCCAGAAGGAGCTCGCGGGCACCTCGGCCAAGCTCGGCAACGAGGCGTTCCTGGCCAAGGCGCCCGCGGAGGTCGTCGACAAGATCCGCGCCCGCCAGCAGGTCGCCGGGGAGGAAGTCGAGCGGATCACGGCTCGCCTGGCCGCCCTCTCATGACCGAACCGACGCCCGACGAGGTCGCCGCGCTGCTGCAGGTCGAGCACCTGCTGGACCAGCGCTGGCCGGAAACGAAGATCGAGCCGAGCACCGCGCGGATCACCGCGCTGCTGGAGATGCTCGGTTCTCCCCAGCGCGGCTACCCGTCCATCCACATCGGGGGGACGAACGGCAAGACGTCGGTGGCCAGGATCGTCGACGCGCTGCTGACGGCGCTGCACCGCCGGACCGGGCGCACCACGAGTCCGCACCTGCAGTCGGCCGTCGAACGCATCTCCATCGACGGCAGACCGATCAGTCCGGCGGCCTACGTGGACACCTATCGCGAGATCGAACCGTTCGTCGAACTGGTCGATCAGCAGTCCGAGGCGTCCGGTGGCCCCCGGATGAGCAAGTTCGAGGTGGTCACCGCGATGGCGTTCGCCGCCTTCGCCGACGCCCCCATCGACGTCGCGGTCGTCGAGGTCGGCCTCGGCGGCCGGTGGGACGCGACCAACGTGGTCAACGCCCCCGTCGCCGTCATCACCCCGATCGGCGTGGACCATGTCGACTACCTCGGCGGCACGATCGCCGAGATCGCCGGCGAGAAGGCCGGGATCATCACGAAGCAGGAAGACGACCTCGTGCCCACCGACACGGTCGCGGTGATCGCCCGCCAGGTGCCGGAGGCGATGGAGGTCCTGCTCGCGCAGACGGTGCGCGCGGATGCGGCTGTGGCGCGCGAGGATTCGGAGTTCCGGGTGCTGAGCAGGCAGGTGGCCATCGGCGGTCAGATGCTCGAGCTGCAGGGGCTCGGCGGGGTCTATCCGGAGATGTTCCTGCCGCTGCACGGCGACCATCAGGCGCACAACGCGGTACTCGCCCTGGCCGCCGTCGAGGCGTTCTTCGGCGCCGGCGCGCAACGCCAGCTCGACGTCGACGCCGTGCGTGCCGGTTTCGCCGCCGTGACGTCGCCGGGGCGTCTGGAGCGCCTGCGCAGTGCGCCGACCGTGTTCATCGATGCCGCGCACAACCCGGCGGGCGCCGCCGCGCTGTCGGAGGCGTTGCGCGACGAGTTCGACTTCCGCTACCTCGTCGGCGTCGTGTCGGTCATGGGGGACAAGGACGTCGACGGGATCCTCGCCGCCCTCGAGCCCGCCCTGGATCAGATCGTCGTCACCCACAACGGCTCACCGCGGGCGTTGGAGGTCGCGGCGCTGGCCGTCAAGGCCGAGGAGATCTTCGGGCCCGAGCGGGTGATCACCGCGTCGACGCTCGCCGATGCGATCGAGACGGCCACCGCGATCGTCGAAGAGTCCGGCAGCGATGCCGACGGGGCGGGGATGAGCGGAGCCGGCATCGTGATCACCGGTTCGGTGGTGACCGCGGGTGCCGCCCGCACGCTGTTCGGAAAGGACCCGGCATGAGCGACGACGCGGTGCCCGGCGCACCCGGTCCCGACACACCCGGTTCCGGCGCACCTGGTCCCGGCGCCACGCCACCGGATCCGTGGAAGAGCTTCCGCGGGGTGATGGCGGGCACGCTGATCCTGGAGGCGATCGTCGTGCTGCTGGCCCTCCCGGTGGTCGGCGCCGTGGGGCCCGGTCTGACGGGTTTCTCCGTGGGCTACGTCGTCGGCGTCGCCGTGCTGCTGGTGCTGATGGCCGGCATCCAGGGCCGCCCGTGGGCCATCTGGGCCAATCTCGGCATTCAGCTGCTGCTGGTCGCCGGCTGGGTCGTCTACCCGGGCGTCGGCTTCATCGGCCTGCTGTTCGTCGTGGTCTGGTTGCTCATCGTCTACCTGCGGGCCGAGGTGCTGCGCAGGCAGAAGCGGGGCCTGCTGCCGGGGCAGCGACCGGCCGGCGATTAAGCTGTCCGGCGTGACTGAGCGAACTCTCGTCCTGATCAAGCCCGACGGCGTCCAGCGCCGCCTCATCGGAGAGATCATCAGCCGGATCGAAGCCAAAGGCCTGACCGTCGCCGCCCTGGAGCTGAAGAACGTCAGCGACGAGCTGGCACGTGCCCATTACGCCGAGCACGAGGGCAAGCCGTTCTTCCCGTCGCTGCTCGAATTCATCACCTCGGGCCCCGTGGTCGCGGCGATCCTGGAGAGCCCTCGCGCCGTCGCCGCGTTCCGGCAGCTGGCCGGCGGCACCGATCCCGTGGAGAAGGCCACCCCCGGCACGATCCGCGGTGACCTGGGCCTGGAGACCCAGTTCAACCTGGTGCACGGCTCCGATTCACCAGATTCGGCGGCCCGCGAAATCGACCTCTGGTTCCCCGGTTCCTAGGGTTCGCGCCGCGAGCTAACCCGGCCTTATCGGTTCCGCCTCCGCGGTGTGGGATACTGGTCGCGGGTGACCGGCCTTACAACCCGGGTCGGCCGCCCGAATGAAGACTTCGACGAGCGCGACCATCGCTACCGCGGTGCGGCGCAGACCGTCCAGCCATCATTCAGACCGGCACCGGGACCGTTCCTTCGGGATCGCCCGGAGCGAGACCATAAGAGGTTCGGGCGTAGGTAGCTCGGACGAATAATCGGAAGCCCTCGCGTGGCCGCGTTAGCAAACTGACGCGCCCGGGGGCTTGAGGAGAATACGTGGCCGACAATGAGAATCTTGACGCATCAACTCACGACCTCGGGCAGGAGCCGCAGCAGCCGGCTGACGCCCCCGCGGAAGCAAAGACCGCTCCGGCGCCCGAGAAGCTGAGAGTTCATTCGCTGGCGAGGGTGCTCGGCACCACCAGCAGGCGCATCATCGACGCGCTCCTCGAGGTCGACGGCCGCGCCCGCAGTGCGCACTCCACCGTGGGCCGGGAGGAGGCCGACCGCGTCCGCGAGGTGCTGGCCGCCCCGGAGCCCGACGCCGCCCCCGCACCGGCCGATGAGCCCACCACCGACGCCGCCGAGGCTGCTGTGCAGCCCGAGGCGCCGTCGGCAACGCCGGACGAGGCTCCGGCAGCGAATGCCGACGACGCGCCAAACGGTGGCGAGACCGCCGAGGAGGAGCCGGAGTCACGGCTGATCCTGGAGGCGCCCGCGTCCGGCCCCACCACCGAACCCGCCGATTACCTGCCGCTGTTCGTGGCGCCTCAGCCGGTGCGATTCCAAGAGCCGTACGACGAGGCCGAGGAGGACACCGCCGACAGCGACGACGTCGACGACGCCGGCGACACCGAGGCCGGCGACGCGGACGGTGACGGTGACGACGCCGAGCGGCCGGCCGCCAAGCGGCGCCGACGCGGCCGCCGTGGCCGTGGCCGTGGTCGCGGGGAGCAGAACGGCGACGAGCCGGGTGCCGACGGTGACACCGACGGCGACGCCGAGACCGACAAGTCCGAATCCGACGACGACACCGACGACGATGCGGGCGAGGACGACGGTTCCGGTGGCGACGGAAACAGCCGCCGCCGCCGCCGGCGACGTCGCCGCAAGTCCGGTTCCGACGAGGACGGCGACAGCAACGGCGCACCCGACGATCCGCCCAACACCGTCGTCCACGAACGCGAACCCCGGAAGTCCGGGCGGTCGGAGAAGTCGTCGTCGGACAACGAGATCCAGGGCATCAGCGGCTCCACCCGGCTGGAGGCCAAGCGCCAGCGTCGGCGGGACGGGCGCGACGCCGGACGGCGCCGACCGCCCATCCTGTCCGAAGCCGAGTTCCTGGCCCGCCGCGAAGCCGTGGAGCGCACGATGGTCGTGCGCGACAAGGTGCGCACCGAACCGCCCCACGAGGGCGCCCGCTACACCCAGATCGCCGTCCTCGAAGACGGCGTGGTGGTCGAGCACTTCGTGACGTCGGCGGCGCAGGTCTCGCTGGTCGGCAACATCTACCTCGGCATCGTGCAGAACGTGCTCCCGTCGATGGAAGCGGCGTTCGTCGACATCGGCCGCGGACGCAACGGTGTGCTCTACGCCGGCGAGGTGAACTGGGAGGCCGCGGGTCTCGGGGGTGCGCAGCGCAAGATCGAGCAGGCCCTCAAGCCCGGCGACTACGTCGTCGTGCAGGTGAGCAAGGACCCCGTCGGGCACAAGGGCGCCCGTCTGACCACCCAGGTGTCGCTGGCCGGGCGCTACCTGGTCTATGTCCCCGGTGCGTCGTCGACCGGCATCAGCCGCAAGCTGCCCGACACCGAGCGGCAGAGGCTCAAGGAGATCCTGCGTGAGGTCGTCCCGTCGGACGCCGGCGTGATCATCCGGACCGCCTCGGAGGGCGTCAAGGAAGAGGACATCCGCAGCGATGTCGAACGCCTGCAGCAGCGGTGGACCGAGATCGAGGCCAAGGCCGCCGAGATCACCAAGAAGAAGGCCGGCGCCGCGGTCGCGCTGTACGAAGAGCCCGACGTGCTGGTCAAGGTCATCCGCGACCTGTTCAACGAGGACTTCTCCGGCCTGATCGTGTCGGGCGACGACGCGTGGAACACCATCAACGACTACGTCAACGCGGTCGCACCCGAGCTGCTGCCGCGGATGACGAAGTACGAGCCCGCTGGTAACTCCGAAGGCGGGACGGCCCCGGATGTGTTCGCGGTGCACCGCATCGACGAGCAGTTGGCCAAGGCGATGGACCGCAAGGTCTGGCTGCCGTCGGGCGGCACGCTCGTCATCGACCGCACCGAGGCGATGACGGTCGTCGACGTCAACACCGGCAAGTTCACCGGATCGGGCGGCAACCTCGAGCAGACCGTCACCCGCAACAACCTGGAGGCGGCCGAGGAGATCGTGCGCCAGCTGCGGCTGCGCGACATCGGCGGCATCGTCGTCATCGACTTCATCGACATGGTGCTGGAGTCGAACCGGGACTTGGTGCTGCGACGTCTGACCGAGGCGCTGGCCCGTGACCGCACACGCCACCAGGTGTCCGAGGTGACGTCGCTGGGATTGGTGCAGCTGACCCGGAAGCGGCTGGGGACGGGTCTGGTCGAGGCGTTCTCGACCACCTGCTCGCACTGCGCGGGGCGCGGCATCGTGTTGCACGGCGATCCGGTCGATTCGATGTCGGCGTCCAACGGCCGCAAGGCCGAATCGGGCGGCGCCGGCGGTGGCGGCGGCGGAGGCGGGGGACGCCGCAGCAAGCGCGGCAAGCGTGGCGGACGGACCGAACAGGAAGTCCCGGTCGTCAAGGTGCCCGCGCACTCGCCCGGTGAGCATCCGATGTTCAAGGCGATGGCCGCGGCCAACGGCAAGCATGAGGATGACGAGGACGGCGACACCGACGAGGGCACCGCCGTCGCCGAGGATGTCGGCGAGCTCGATGCCGACGCCGCCGCGGTCGTCTCGGACGACACGGACGACACGGACGACGAGTTCGGTGACGAGGACTCCGACGACGAGTCGGAGGACGACGACACCGACGACGATACGGACGAGGACTCCGACGACGACACGGACGAGATCGACCTCGATGACGACGAAGACTCCGAGGACGACGACTCCGAGGACGACGAGGACGACATCGACGAGCTCGACGACGAGGACGAGGACGACGACTCTGATGAGGACGAGGACGACGACTCCGATGAGGACGAGGACGACTTCTCAGATGACGAGGATGACGACTCCGATGACGAGGACGACTCCGATGACGAGGACGAGGACGACGAACCCGTCGTCGCGGCCCCGGTAGGCAGACAGCGCCGGCGCGCCGCGGCGCGACCCGCAGGTCCGCCGAGCCGCGACTGAGCGGTTTGACCCTCTCCCCGCTGGTCACGTACCCTTGACCAGTTGTCTCCAGGGCCTGCCCACAGCCGGCCGGAGACGGGGACGAGATCCCCACCCAGACCCGCACGCACACCCCCGGTGATGCGCGCCCGCACGCAGAGCAGAGGAAGACCAAGCGATGGCAGCGAATACAGCCACGTACGCGATCGTCAAGACCGGTGGCAAGCAGTACAAGGTCGCAGCCGGTGACATCGTCAAGGTGGAGAAGCTCGACGTCGAGCCCGGTGCGTCGGTCTCGCTGCCGGTCGCACTGGTCGTCGACGGTGCGAACGTCACCACCGACGCCTCGGCGCTGGAGAAGGTCGCGGTGACCGGCGAGGTTCTCGAGCACACCAAGGGCCCCAAGATCCGTATCCACAAGTTCAAGAACAAGACCGGCTATCACAAGCGCCAGGGTCACCGTCAGCAGTTGACGGTGCTCAAGGTCACCGGCATCAAGTAACGACGGGAGCGACACACATGGCACACAAGAAGGGCGCTTCCAGCTCACGCAACGGTCGTGACTCCAATGCGCAGCGGCTCGGCGTCAAGCGTTTCGGCGGGCAGATCGTCAAGGCCGGCGAGATCCTCGTCCGCCAGCGCGGCACCCACTTCCACCCCGGCGTGAACGTCGGCCGTGGCGGCGACGACACGCTGTTCGCGACCGCCCCCGGCGCGGTGGAGTTCGGCACCAAGCGCGGACGCAAGTTCGTCAACATCGTCCGCGTCGCGCGCACCGACGCCTGAGGTCCTCGACGCCGAGATCGACGTTTTGCACCGACGGCCCTCGCGCTCAGGCCTGCAAAACGTAGATTTCGTCATGGAAAGGACGTCCGATGCCCCGCTTCATCGATCGCGTTGTCATCCACGCGCGGGCGGGCAACGGCGGTAACGGCTGCGCCTCGGTACACCGCGAGAAGTTCAAGCCCCTCGGTGGCCCCGACGGCGGCAACGGTGGGCGCGGCGGAAGTATCGTCTTCGTCGTCGACCCCCAGGTGCACACCCTCCTGGACTTCCACTTCCATCCGCATGTGGTGGCCCCGTCGGGCAAGCAGGGCGCCGGCAGCAACCGGGACGGCGCCGCGGGAGCCGATCTGGAAGTGAAGGTCCCCGATGGGACCGTCGTACTCGACGAGCAGGGGCAGATACTCGCCGACCTGGTCGGAACGGGCACCCGGTTCGAGGCCGCGGCCGGCGGCCGGGGAGGCCTCGGAAACGCGGCCCTGGCGTCGCGGGCGCGCAAAGCCCCCGGCTTCGCGCTGCTGGGCGAGAAGGGCGAGAGCCGCGACCTCACCCTGGAGCTCAAGACGGTCGCCGACGTCGGCCTGGTGGGATTCCCCTCGGCGGGCAAGTCGTCGCTGGTGTCGGCCATCTCTGCGGCCAAGCCCAAGATCGCGGACTACCCCTTCACCACCCTGGCCCCCAATCTCGGTGTCGTCTCGGCGGGGGAGCACACCTTCACCGTCGCCGATGTCCCCGGTCTGATCCCGGGTGCCTCGGAGGGGCGCGGCCTGGGCCTGGACTTCCTCCGTCACATCGAACGCTGCGCGGTGCTGGTCCACGTCGTGGACTGCGCGACGCTGGAGCCGGGTCGCGATCCGATCTCCGACATCGAGGCCCTGGAGGCCGAGATCGCGGCGTACGTGCCGACGCTACAGGGGGATTCGACACTGGGCGACCTGGCCGAGCGCCCCCGCGCGGTCGTGCTGAACAAGATCGACGTGCCGGATGCGCGCGAGCTCGCCGACTTCGTCCGCGACGAGGTTGAGCAGAGGTTCGGCTGGCCGGTGTACGAGATCTCGACCGTGGCGCGGGAAGGGCTGCGCCCCTTGACGTTCGCCCTCTGGGACATGGTTGCGGCGTACCGCGCGACCCAGCCTGCCGCGGTGCCGCGGCGCGCCGTCATCCGGCCCATCGCCGTCGACGAGACCTCGTTCAGCGTCGAGTCCGACGGCGACGGCGGGTTCGTCGTCAAGGGCACGAGGCCGCAGCGGTGGGTGGCCCAGACGAACTTCGACAACGACGAGGCCGTCGGCTACCTCGGTGACCGCCTGGCGCGTCTGGGCGTCGAAGACGAACTCCTCAAGCAGGGTGCGCGGCCCGGGTGCGCGGTGACCATCGGGGACATGACGTTCGACTGGGAGCCCCAGACACCGGCCGGGGTGGACGTGCACATGTCGGGCCGCGGCACCGACATCCGGCTCGAACAGACCGAACGTGTCGGCGCCGACGAACGCAAGGCCGCGCGGAAGGCGCGCAGGCAGGGCGACGACGAAGAGTGAGCGAGCACCGGGACGCCATCCGCGGCGCGCGGTCGGTCGTCGTCAAGATCGGTACCACCGCGCTGACGAATCCGTCGGGTGAGTTCGATGCGGGCAGGCTGCAGTACCTGGCCGACGCCATCGAAGCGCGGATGAAGTCCGGGTCCGATGTCGTGATCGTGTCCTCCGGTGCGATCGCGGCCGGCATCGAGCCGCTGCGGCTGACCAAACGGCCCACCGACCTCGCCACCAAGCAGGCCGCGGCCAGCGTGGGACAGGTTGCGCTGGTCAATTCCTGGAGTGCTGCGTTCGGACGGTACGGGCGCACGGTGGGGCAGGTGCTGCTCACCGCCCACGACATCTCGATGCGGGTGCAGCACACCAACGCTCAGCGCACCCTGGACCGGCTGCGCGCGCTGCACGCGGTGGCGATCGTCAACGAGAACGACACTGTGGCGACCAACGAGATCAGGTTCGGCGACAACGACCGGCTGTCGGCACTGGTGGCCCACCTGATCGGGGCCGACGCGCTGATACTGCTCAGCGATATCGACGGCCTCTACGACGGGGATCCGCGCAAGGCGTCGCCGCAGAATCCGGCGCGCTTCATCTCCGAGGTCTCCGGACCGAACGATCTGCAGGGGGTGACGGCCGGGCGGGGAAGCCATCTGGGCACCGGTGGTATGGCGTCGAAACTGTCCTCGGCGCTGCTCGCCGCCGACGCCGGTGTGCCGGTGCTGCTCGCAGCGGCCTCCGATGCGGCCGCTGCCCTCGAGAGCGCCTCCGTGGGAACGGTTTTCGCACCCCGTCCGGAGCGGATGTCCGCCCGCAGATTCTGGGTGCGCTACGCCGCAGAGGCGTCCGGGGCGCTGACCCTCGACGAGGGTGCGGTCAGGGCGGTGGTGCGCCAGCGTCGCTCACTGCTGCCCGCCGGCATCACCGCACTGTCCGGGAGGTTCTACGGGGGCGACGTCGTCGAACTGCGCGATCACGAAGGCGAGATGGTGGCCCGCGGGGTCGTCGCCTACGACGCGGCGGAGCTGGCGACCATGCTGGGCCGGTCCACGTCGGATCTTCCTGCCGAGATGCGCAGGCCCGCAGTGCATGCCGACGATCTCGTCGCCGTGTGAGGTCAGGCTGTAGTGGCGACCGCGGGCAGTTCGTCGGCCAGCAGCGCCAACATCGGTGAGCACCCGCTGTCGAGCGTGACGGAGGCGAGATCGTCTCCCCGGGTGCGGCCGCGATTGATGATGGCGACCGGGATCTTCGCCGCGGCGGCGTGCCGGACGAAGCGGTAGCCCGAGTACACCGTCAGCGACGATCCGGCCACCAGCAGCGCGTCGGCGGCGTCCACCATCGAATACGCCTCGTCCACACGTCCTTTGGGCACGCTCTCGCCGAAGTACACGATGTCGGGTTTGAGCATGCCGCCACAGTGCGGACAGTCGACGATCCGGAACGTCGCGGTGTCGTCGACCACGGCGTCGGCGTCGGGGGCCACGGCGATGCCGCCCACCGATGCGGCCCTCTCGGCGAAACCGGGGTTGGCCGCCTCCAGCAGATCGGCGAGCGCGGCGCGCGGCATGGTGCGCGCGCAGTTCAGGCAGACCACCTGCGCGTAGGTCCCGTGCAGGTTGATGACGTTCCTGCTGCCCGCCTTGGTGTGCAGGAGGTCCACGTTCTGGGTGATCAGCCCGGTCACCACCCCGGCCCGCTCCAGCGTCGCCAGCGCCCGGTGCCCCGCGTTGGGTTGCGTCCGGTCCATGTGCCGCCACCCCAGGTGATTGCGGGCCCAATAGCGCTGCCGGAACTGCGCGTCGGTGGTGAACTGGCGGATCGTCATCGGGTTGCTCGGAGGAGAGTCGGGCCCGCGGTAATCGGGGATGCCCGAGTCGGTGGAGATGCCGGCGCCGGTCAGCACCGCGACGCGTCTGCCCTGCAGTAGGGCGACCAGTTCCGGTGCTTCCACCCCTACGAATGTAGGTGATCGGGTCCGGCGGCCGCGTCGGTGCTGGTCAGCGGGCCGACACCCGCGGAAGCTCGTCGACGGATGTCCGTGGCGTCCGGCGATAGGAAGGTGCGGCCGGGATGTGGCGGCACGGGCCAGGAATATCGCGGGCGAGGACGGGCAACAATGGGGCCATGGATTTCTACTCGGCGTATCAGCAGGGTTTTGTCCGGGTCGCTGCGTGTACGCAGCCGGTGTCGCTCGCCGATCCCGTGGGGAACGCGGACACCGTGCTGGAGGTGGCGCGGGACTGCGACGCCGACAGCGTAGCCGTCGCCGTCTTCCCGGAGTTGACGCTGTCGGGATATTCGATCGAGGACATCCTGCTGCAGGACGCCCTGCTGGAGGCCGTGCACGAGGCGGTGCTGCGGCTCGTCGCCGAGTCGGCCGCCCTGATGCCGGTGCTCGTGGTGGGCGCGCCGCTGAGGTTCGGCAACCGGGTCTACAACACCGCGGTGGTCATCCACCGCGGCCGGTTGCTCGGTGTGGTGCCGAAGTCCTACCTGCCCACCTACCGCGAGTTCTACGAACGCCGGCAACTCGCGCCGGGCGACGACGTGCGGGGGACCATCCGCATCGGTGACGCGGAGGTGCCCTTCGGTCCCGACCTGTTGTTCTGCGCCACCGATGTCCCGGGCCTGGTTCTGCACGTCGAGATCTGTGAGGACATGTTCGTGCCCATCCCGCCGAGCGCCGAGGCGGCGCTGGCCGGGGCCACGGTGCTGGCGAACCTGTCGGGCAGTCCGATCACCATCGGTCGTGCCGAGGACCGCACTCTGCTGGCCCGCTCGGCGTCGTCGCGATGCCTCGCCGCCTACATCTACGCCGCGGCGGGCGAGGGCGAGTCGACCACCGACCTGGCCTGGGACGGCCAGACGATGATCTGGGAGAACGGCGTCTGCCTGGCCGAGTCCGAACGCTTCCCGTCGGGGGTGCGCCGCTCGGTCGCCGATGTCGACCTGGAACTCCTGCGGGCCGAACGCATCCGGATGGGAACGTTCGACGACAACCGTGTCCACCACGGGATCGAGGCCGACGACTACCGGCGCATCGAGTTCCTGCTCGACCCGCCCCCCGGCGACATCGGGTTGCGGCGCGAGGTGGAGAGGTTCCCGTTCGTGCCGTCGGATTACTCACGCCTGCAACAGGACTGCTACGAGGCCTACAACATCCAGGTGTCGGGGCTGGAGCAGCGGCTACGGGCCATCGGTTCGCCGAAGATCGTCATCGGTGTCTCCGGTGGGCTGGATTCCACCCACGCGTTGATCGTCGCGGCGCGCGCGATGGACCGGCTCGGCCGTCCGCGCAGCGACATCCTCGCGTTCACGCTGCCCGGCTTCGCGACGGGTGACCGCACCAAGAGCAACGCCGTGCGCCTCGGCGAGACACTCGGGGTGACCTTCTCCGAGATCGACATCCGCCAGACCGCGGAGATCATGCTGTCCGAGATCGACCACCCCTTTTCCCGAGGGGAGAAGGTCTACGACATCACGTTCGAGAACGTGCAGGCCGGTCTCCGCACGGACTACCTGTTCCGGCTGGCCAACCAGCGCGGCGGAATCGTGCTCGGCACCGGCGATCTCTCCGAACTCGCACTGGGTTGGTCGACCTACGGCGTAGGTGACCAGATGTCCCACTACAACGTCAACGGCGGGGTTCCCAAGACGTTGATCCAGCACCTGATCCGCTGGGTCATCTCCTCTGAACAGTTCGAGGACGCGGTCAACGAGGTCCTGCAGTCGGTGCTCGACACCGAGATCAGCCCCGAGCTCGTCCCTGCCGGCGAGGACGAGGAGATCCAGAGCAGCCAGGACAAGGTCGGTCCGTATGTGCTGCAGGATTTCTCGCTGTTCCAGGTGCTGCGCTACGGTTTCCGGCCCTCGAAGGTGGCGTTCCTGGCCTGGCATGCCTGGAGCGACGCGGCCGAGGGCGACTGGCCGCCGGGAATCCCCGACAACAAGCGGCCGTCCTACTCCCTCAAGGAGATCCGGCACTGGCTGCAGGTCTTCGCGGAGCGCTTCTACTCGTTCTCGCAGTTCAAGCGTTCCGCACTACCGAACGGGCCCAAGGTGTCCCACGGGGGGTCGCTGTCCCCGCGGGGGGATTGGCGTGCCCCGTCGGACATGTCGGCGCGGACCTGGCTCGACGAGATCGAGCGCTCCATCCCCACCGAATAGCCCTCAGCCGCAGCAGGGGTCGCCGCGCCACGCCTCCACGCCCTCGCGCACGGCGAGCGCGGCGATGCCCAGCGCCGCCACCGGATCGGCCCATGTCCACCCCGTCGTGGCGTGCAGGACCAGGCCGCCGAGCAGTACAGCGGACAGGTAGGTGCACAGCAGCGTCTGCTTCGCGTCGGCCACGGCGGACGCGGATCCGAGTTCACGCCCGGTGCGCCGCTGGGCATAGGACAGCGCAGGCATGATCGCCAGGCTGGCCGCCGCGACGACGATGCCGAGGGGTGAGGGCTGCGTCTCGCGCCATCCCGCGAGGGTGAGGATCGCATCGACCGCGACGTAGGCGGCCAGGGCGAAGAAGGTGAACGCGATGAACCGCAGGGTCGCCTTCTCGCGGGTCTCGGGGTCCCGGGCGGAGAACTGCCAGGCCACCGCCGCCGCGGAGGAGACCTCGACGAGGGAGTCGAGACCGAATCCGATCAACGCTGCCGACGAGACCCGCACGCCTTCGGTCAGGGCAACGGCCGCCTCGACGAGGTTGTAGGTGATCGTCGCGGCGACCAGCAGACGCACCCGCCGGGTCAGGACGGCGCGACGGTCGAGATCGACCGGCATCAGCAGCACCCCTGGTCGTCGGATACCGGACAGCAGGCCGGATCCACGTCGAGCACCAGGCCGAGGAGGTCGGTGAGCGCGTGGGCGATCCGCGGGTCGGCGAGGTCGTAGCGGCTGCGTCTGCCCTCGGGGCTCACCGTCACCAGTCCGCAACCTCGAAGGCACGCAAGGTGATTGGACAGGATCTGGCGGGAGACGCCGATCCGCTCCGCGAGTTCGGACGGGTAGCCGGGCCCGTCGCGCAGGATCAGCAGGATTTCGGCGCGGGTCGGATCGGACAGCGCGCAGCCGAACCGGGCCAGAGCGCTGCTGTCGAGTACCGTCTGCATCCTCAGGACGATACAGCAGATTCTGTATTCAGCTATAGCTGAACTGTCAGAGGCGACCGTCGGTCCGCAGATCCGGGTGCACCCACTCCGGCGAGCGGCGCTCCTTGAACGCCATGAACCCCTCGATCGATTCGGGCGCGCCGAGGCTGGCCTGCATGCCGATGCGGTCGTACAGACCGATGTAGTTGTCCAGGCTCGACTTGATCACCGACCGGGCGTGCGGCGCGGTCCGGCAGCAGGCCGCCAGCACGTCGCGGGCCGCGTCGGCGAGCTCGTCGTGGGCGACGATCCGCGCGACCATGCCCCAGTCGTGGGCTTCCTCGGCGGTCAGCGTCCGGCCGGTCAGCATCAGGTCACGCGTACGCACCGGGCCGATCAGCCGTGCCAGCATGTGGCTGTAGTAGGTGTCGGCGATCCCGCGGTACAGCTCCGGCACGCGGAACGTCGCGCGGTCGCTGACCACCGCCATGTCGGCGCACAGCGCGATCTGCAGGCCACCGCCCTGGCACAGTCCGTTGACCGCGGCCACCACCGGTTTCGCCGACTGTCGCAGGGTGTCGAACGGCAGTGCGTCCATCCCCAGTGCCGGCCCGAACGTCATCCAGTTGTCGCCCCCGCCGCCACCCATGTCGCCCCCGGGCGCGAAGACGTCGCCGGTCCCGGTGATCAGCAGGCCGGCCAGATCGGGGTCGGACTCGACGTGTTTGACCGCGTACTTGATGCCGAAGTACATCGCCGGGGTCATCGCGTTGCGCGCCTCGGGCCTGTCGAGCCGGCAGACCCCGAACGGCCCCTCGCGGGTGAAGTGCAGGTACGGCGTGCCGAGCCAGTCGCCGTCGGGAGGTCGGGGTGCGGTCGTCATGGGGCGGTCCTCCCGTCGGCTCAGGACGCGCTCAGGACGTCCTCGATGGCCTCACTGTAAGGGGCACAGTCGCCGGCTCCGGGAGTGAGTGTCGCCAGCGCGCCGGCCGCACATGCCCGCGCCAGGGCATCGGGCACGCCTCGCGGCCACGAGGCGGCGAGCACGCCGGCGAACACATCGCCTGCGCCGGTGGTGTCGAGCGCTTCGACTGCGGGCGAGGGGGTGTCGAATGTCGGATCCCCGATGTGGCTCGCGCCGCGGGCACCCCGCGTGACGATCAGGTGCGGTACCGCGCCGTCGTGGGCGGTCCACCACGGCGCCTCGTCCTCGTTGACGATCACGACGTCGACCAGGCCGGTGAAGACCGACGGATCGTCCGGGGCGGGGGAGGCGTTGAGGACCACGGTCGCGCCGGCCGAGCGGGCGACGCGGGCCGCCACCACCGCGGTCTCCTGCGGGATCTCTAGGGACAGCAGCACGACGTCGCTGTCCGCCACCACCGCCTGCAACGCCGGCGAGCTCAAATTCAGGTGGCCGTTCGCGCCGGGGGCGACCACGATGCAGTTCTCGGCGGCGGCGTCGACCAGGATCGCCGCGGAACCGCTGGGACCTGGCACCGTGACGACGCCGGCCAGCGCGACGTCGTTGCGCTCCAGATGGGTGCGCAGCTGGTCGGCCGCCCCGTCGGTACCCAGCGCGGCGACCAGATGCACGATCGCACCCGCCCGCGCCGCTGCCACCGCCTGGTTACCGCCCTTGCCGCCCGGCGCGAAGGCCAGCGACGACGCCAGCACGGTCTGGCCCGGCCTCGGCAGGGCGTCGACGGTGTAGGTCAGGTCGGCGTTGACACTGCCCACCACGCAGAGCCGCGTCGCCATACCGGTCAACCTAGCGGCCACCGGGTCGACGCGTGTCGAATACCGCCGGGACGTTCGATACGCTGGCCTGATGAGTGTGCAGGCCCCCGCCACCCCCGACTTGCGCGAGCAGGTCCACGACGCCGCCCGGCGTGCGCGCGGCGCCGCGCGCGGGTTGGCCACACTGAGCACCGAGACCAAGAATCACGCGTTGCGGATCGCCGCCGACCACGTCCTGATGAACACCCGCGCCGTGCTGGAGGCCAATGAGGCCGACCTCGACGCGGCCCGTGCCTCCGGCACGCCCGAGGCGATGCTCGACCGGCTCGCGTTGACCCCGGCCCGGATCGAAGGGATCGCCGACGGACTGCGCCAGGTCGCCGGACTGCCCGACCCGATCGGCGAGGTGCTGCGCGGCCGCACGCTGCCCAACGGACTGCAGCTGCGCCAGCAGCGCGTTCCGCTCGGCGTCGTCGGCATCGTCTACGAGGGCCGCCCGAACGTGACCGTCGATGCCTTCGGATTGACGCTGAAATCGGGCAACGCCGTTCTGCTGCGCGGAAGTTCGTCGGCGAAACGGTCCAATGCCGCGTTGGTGAACGCGTTGCGTGCGGCGCTGGCCACCGAGGGCCTCGACGTCGATGCCGTGCAGCTGCTGCCCAGCGAGGACCGGGCCAGCGTGACGCACCTGATCCAGGCCCGGGGCCTGGTCGATGTCGTCATCCCGCGCGGGGGCGCGGGCCTGATCGACGCCGTCGTCCGGGATGCGCAGGTGCCCACGATCGAGACCGGTGTCGGCAACTGCCATGTCTACGTCCACGAGTCCGCCGATCTCGACATGGCCGAACGGATCCTGTTGAACGCCAAGACGCGTCGCCCCAGCGTGTGCAACGCAGCGGAGTCGGTGCTGATCGACGCGGCCATCGCCGGGGAGGCGGTGCCCCGGCTCACCGACGCGCTGCAGGCGGCGGGTGTCACCGTGCATGTCGATCCGTCCGAGGAGGAACTGCGCGCCGAGTTCCTGTCGATGGACATCGCGCTGGCCGTGGTGAACGGGCTGGACGCCGCGATCGCCCACATCAACGAGTACGGCACCGGCCACACCGAGGCGATCGTCACGAAGGATCACGCTGCGGCGCAACGGTTCTCCGAGCGCGTGGACGCCGCGGCGGTCATGGTCAACGCCTCCACGTCGTTCACCGACGGAGAGCAGTTCGGCTTCGGTGCCGAGATCGGCATCTCGACCCAGAAATTGCATTCCCGGGGTCCGATGGGCCTGCCCGATTTGACGTCGACCAAATGGATCGTGTGGGGCGACGGCCACACCCGTCCGGCCTGAGCCCTAGGAGAGTGAAGTGAGTGTGCCCGCGAGCGTCGAGCCGCTGTTCGCCGACATCGACGATGTCGCGCGCCGGTTGGCCGAGACCGGCTACCTGCCCGACACCGCCACCGCCACCGCGGTGTTCCTCGCCGACCGGCTCGGCAAGCCGCTCCTGGTGGAGGGCCCGGCGGGCGTCGGCAAGACCGAACTGGCCCGCGCGATCGCCCAGTCCACGGGATCGGGTCTGGTGCGGCTGCAGTGCTACGAGGGTGTCGACGAGTCCCGCGCGCTCTACGAGTGGAACCACGCCAAGCAGATCCTGCGGATCCAGGCGGGGCACGGTGACTGGGATCAGACGCGCGACGACGTCTTCTCCGAGGAATTCCTTCTGACCCGACCGCTGCTGACCGCGATCCGGCGCACCGATCCGACGGTGTTGCTGATCGACGAGACCGACAAGGCCGACATCGAGATCGAGGGCCTGCTGCTGGAGGTGCTCAGCGACTTCGCGGTGACGGTGCCCGAGCTGGGCACGATCACCGCCCAGCGCCGGCCGCTGGTGGTGCTGACGTCCAACGCCACCCGCGAACTGTCCGAGGCGCTCAAACGTCGATGCCTGTTCCTGCACATCGACTTTCCCGATCCCGAGCTCGAGCGCCGCATCCTGCTCTCCCGGGTGCCCGAACTGCCGGAGCGCCTGGCCGAGGAACTGGTGCGCATCATCGGTGTGCTGCGCGGCATGGCGCTCAAGAAGCTGCCCTCGGTGGCCGAGACGATCGACTGGGGCCGCACCGTGCTGGCCCTGGGCATGGACACCATCGACGACGAGGTGATCGCCGCGACGCTGGGCGTGGTGCTCAAACACCAGTCCGACCAGGTGAAGGCGGCCGGGGAGCTGAGGCTCAACTGATGCCCCCGCGCCGCACGCGCCCGGCACAGCCGCTGGCTCCGCACGGAATCCCCGGCCACCTCGTCGAATTCGTCGAAGCGCTGCGGGGGCAGGGGATCGCGGTGGGCCCCTCCGAGACGGTGGACGCCGGGCAGGTGATGGCGACGCTCGGCATGGCCGACCGCGCCGTGTTGCGTGAAGGACTGGCCTGCGCGGTGCTGCGGCGTTCCGATCACCGCGAGACCTACGACGCGCTGTTCGACCTGTATTTCCCGGCGGCGCTGGGTGCGCGGACGGTCCTGGAGGACGACGGCGACGACGCGCAGGGCCTGCCGCCGGAGGACATCGAGGCATTGCGCAGCGCGCTGGTGGATCTGCTGACCGACAACGCCGAGTTCGCCGACATCGACGAACGACTGGCGGCGATGATCGCCCAGATCGTGGAGGCCTACGGGCGGTACAACTCCAGCCGCGGCCCGTCGTACTCGTCCTATCAGGCGCTCAAGGCGATGAGCCTCGACGACCTGGAGGGCAGACTGTTGGCCGGCCTGCTCGCGCCGTACGGCGACGAGCCGACGCCGACCCAGGAACAGATCGCTAAAGCCCTTGCCGCTCAGCGGATCTCTCAGCTCCGGAAGATGGTCGAAGGCGAGACGAAGAGGCGTACCGCCGAGCAACTCGGCCGCGACCACGTCCAGATGTACGGCGTGCCGCAGCTCGCGGAGAACGTCGAGTTCCTGCGGGCGTCGGGGGAGCAGCTGCGCCAGATGCGGCGCGTCGTGGGCCCGCTGGCCCGCACACTGGCCACCCGGCTGGCGGCGCGCAGGCGGCGCTCGCGGGCCGGAGAGATCGACCTGCGCAAGACCCTGCGCAAGTCGATGTCCACCGGCGGCGTGCCCATCGACGTGGTGCTCAAGAAGCCGCACCCCGCACGCCCCGAGCTCGTGGTGCTCTGTGATGTCTCGGGGTCGGTCGCCGGCTTCAGCCACTTCACGCTGCTGCTCGTCCACGCTCTGCGGCAGCAGTTCTCGCGGGTGCGGGTGTTCGCGTTCATCGACACCACCGACGAGGTCACCGAGCTGTTCGGACCGGAGGCCGACCTGGCCGTCGCGGTGCAGCGCATCACCCGGGAGGCCGCCGTCTACACCCGCGACGGACACTCCGACTACGGCCACGCGTTCGTGTCGTTCCTCGACAAGTTCCCGAATGTGCTCTCGCCGCGCAGTTCTCTGCTGGTCCTGGGCGACGGCCGCAACAACTACCGCAACCCCGAGACCGACCTGCTCGCCCACATGGTCAATGCCAGCAGGCACGCCCACTGGCTCAACCCCGAACCCAAGCATCTGTGGGGCAGCGGCGATTCGGCGGTGCCGCGCTACCAGGACATCATCACGATGCACGAATGCCGCTCGGCCAAGCAGCTCGCCGCTGTGATCGACGCGTTGCTGCCCGTCTAGTCCTCACCCGGCGCTACGCCAGCGACAGGGTGACCACACCGCCCTTCGGATCGGCCTCGGCCACCAACGACCACGGCGCGCGGAAGATCCGGCCCGGCGCGGCCGGCCACGGTGTGCGCTTCGTCGCCAGTACCCGGCCGTCCTGGACGGCCCGCAGCCTGGGCCACCTGTGGTACTCGTCGACCCACAGCAGAAGATCCCCGCGGGCCGGTGCGGTGCCGTCGGCGGGGATGAGCTGCGGGGTCACCCATCGCAACGGCGCCTCGACACGGATCAGCGCCGACGCCGGTGCTGCGAGGGGTTCATTCCCCGTGCGCAGCCACGTCCGCACCGCCGACGCGACGTGGCGGCCGTCGAGCGCGGCGCCGTCGGCCGTGTCGACCGGGTGCACCAGGTTGCCCACCGCGAAGACCCCCGGCCGGCTGGTGCGCAGCGCGGTGTCGACGACGGGACCGCGGGTCGCGGCGTCCATGGCCAGCCCCGCGGTGCGGGCCAGCTCGTGGTCGGGGATCCAGTCGCCGGTGAAGACGACGGTGTCGCAATCGATCTCGCGACGCGCACCCGTCGCCGCCTCCTCCACCGTCACTGCGCGGACGCGGTTCTTGCCGTGGACGCCGACCACCCGGGTGCCGGTCAGCACCGGGCCGTCCAGCAGTACCCGTCCGGCGGCCCGGAACGCGGCGTACGCCTCGGCCTTCGGATAGGAGGTCACCATCGCGACGGTGCGGCAGCCGGATTCGCGCAGGGTCAGCGCCGCCGACCAGCTGACGAGTTCGGCGCCGACGATGACGGCGCGCGTGCCCACCTGCGCGTGATGCAGGTGGACCAGGTTCTGCAGCTGCCCCGTCGTGTACACCCCGTCGGGCCGGTCTCCCGGGATCAACCGCGCGGGGCGGGGGCGTTCGCGTGCGCCGGTGCCCAGCACGATCGCGTCGGCGGTGACGGTGCGAACTCCGCGCGGGGAGGTGACCTGCAGGGTCCGTTCGCCGTTCCAGCCGGTCACCATCGCCTCGGTCTCGAGGGTGGCGCCGGCCGCGGCCGCGTCGTCGGTCAGACGGCGCGCGTAGGCGGGCCCTGAGACGAACCGGTGGAGATCTCTCATCCCGTAGCCGAGATGGTCGCTGTGGCGCGGGATCCCGCCGGTGTGCGCTTCGCGCTCCAGCACGAGTACCTCGCCGTCGATCTGCGGTGCCAGGGCGCTCGCGGCGGTCAGCCCGGACGGCCCGCCGCCGACGACGGCGACAGCGACGTGGGTCATGACGGTGCTCCCGCCTGCAGGAGGGCCCGGGTCTGCGCGCCGCAGTAGAAGCCCTGGCAGCGGCCGTTCATCGCGCGGGTCCGCCGTCGCAGCCCGTCGAGGTCGGCGGGCGGGATGGGGGAGTCGAACGCGTCGCGGATCTCGCCGGCGGTGACGCGCTCGCAGAAGCACACGATCCGGCCGTATTCGGGGTCGGCGTCGATGAGCGCTGCGTCCTCGAAGGGACGCAACCCCGCCTCGCCGATGTTGGGCATCCGCGGCGGCGGCGGCAGGTCGTCGCGCTCGGCGACGTCGACACCCGCTTCGGCGAGCAGGCCCGCGACATGTTCGGCGATCGCCATGCCGGAGGTCAGCCCGGTGGAACGGATTCCGCCCACCAGCACGTAGCGCTGCTCTCTGTCGAGGTCGATCAGGTAGTCGTCGTGTTCGGTCGAGGCGCGCAGACCGGCGTAGCTCGCGGTGATCTCCTCGTCGAACAGCGAGGGCATCAGGGCGCGGCCCTTGGACAGCAGAAATTCGAAGCCGTCCTCGGAAGTGCCTGTCGCGCTGCGATCCTCGAGGTTCTCCGACGTCGGACCCACCATGACGTTGCCGTAGATCGTGGGACTGACCAGCACGCCCTTGCCGCGCGACGACGGCACCGCCAGCACGATCAGCGGCACCATCGGCCGGGTGAGCTTGTCGAAGACGAACAACTCGCCGCGACGCGGGATCACGGTGAAGCGCCGGTGGCCGAAGAGAGCGTCGACATGGTCGGCCCCGAGTCCCGCGGCATTGATGATCCACCGCCCGCGCACGTCTCCCGCGGTGGTGTGCAGCGTCGTGCCGTCCGCATCGGCGCTCACCTGGGTCACCTTCGCGCCGCGCAGCAGCACAGCACCCCGGGCGACGGCGTCGGTGGCCAGCGCGAGGTTGGTGGTCCATGTGCAGATGATGGATTCACCGGGCACGGTCAGACCGGCCAGAGCCCCCGGCCCCAGGTTGGGGACCCGGCGGTACACCTCGTCGGAATCCACGATGCCGCAGTGCCGGTAACCGTTGGCCTCGGCCTTGGCGAGCAGCTTCGGCAACGCGTCGACCTCTTCCTGGGTCCACGCGACGAGCATCGCGCCGGTGTGTTCCACCGGGATGCCCGTCTGCTCGGCGTACTCGCCGAGCAGCTGGTAGCCCCGGGCCACCAGCCGCGATTCCAGCGTCCCCGGCGTCGCGTCGAACCCGGTGTGCAGCAGTGCGGTGTTGGCCTTGCTCGTCCCGTCGCCGACGTCGTTGCGTGCGTCGATCAGCGTCACCGACAGGTCGGTCCCCGCCAGTGTCCGGGCGATGGCGCAGCCGACGATCCCGGCGCCGACCACGACGACGTCGGAAACGGTCTCGGTGCTCATGGTGTGCTTCTTTCCTGCGAATGGTGCTGTGACAGCGTGTCTTCGGCGGCACCGCGCCAGCGGGTCAGGAATTCCTCGGCCCGGTCGTCAGACCATCGCGGTTCGTAGGTGTGCTGCGGGAACCAGGTCCCCACCGCGTCGGCGACGGAGGTTCCCGGTTCCAGTGCGAGCCGGGCACAGGCGGCCGCGCCCAGTGCGGTGGCGTGCAGCGACGGGTAGACGTCGACGGGCATCCTGGCGAGATCCGCCTGGGCCTGCATCAGGACCGCCGAGCGGGTCAGCCCGCCGTCCACCCGCAGCCGGGTCAGCGGCCGGCCCAGATCGGCGGCCACCAGGTCGGTCAGGGCCGTCACCTGTGCGGCGATGCCCTCGATCACCGCGCGCACCAGGTTGCCGCGGTCACTCGACAACGTCATGCCCGAGAACGACGCGGTCGCGGCCGAATCCCACCACGGTGCGGCGAGTCCCGCCAGCGCAGGTACGCACAGCACGCCGTCGCTCGAATCGCCTGCAGCCGAATCGATCTGGTCGGCCGACGGCACAAGTCCCAGATCCACGGCCCACCGGATGGCCGAAGCGGCCGTGTACACCTGACCGTCGATGCAGTACGACGTCGCGTCGCGCAGCCGCCACGCCACCGAGGTGGTCAGGCCTGCCGCCGAACGCACAGCGTCGTGCCCGAGTTGAGCAAGCAGGAACGCGCCGGTGCCGTAGGTGCATTTCGCCGATCCCGCGTCCAGGCAGCTCTCCGCGAGCAGCGCGGCCTGCTGATCGACGATGAGGCCGGCGACGGGCAGCGTCGGGCCGAAGACCGTTGTGCTGCCCACGATGTCGTCGCTGCCGACGATGGTGGGCAACTCCTCGTCGGCGAGGCCGAACAACTCGAGCAGCTCGTCGTCCCACCGGACGTCGTCCAGAGCGATGAGCAGCGATCTGCTCGCGGTGGAGGCGTCGGTGACGAACGCCCCGCAGAGCCGGTGCACCAGCCAGGTGTCGGTCGTGGTCACCACACCGTCGCGGGTGAGGTTCTGCCGCACCCACGCCATCTTCGGCGCCGAGAAGTACGGATCGAGCACCAGCCCGGTCCGGCCCGCGATGTCGTCGGCCCGCTCCGACAGTGCGGCGCAGAGGGATTCGGCACGGCGGTCCTGCCAGACGACGGCCGGTGTCAGGGGTTTGCCCGTCTCGCGGTCCCAGGCCAGGACCGTCTCGCCCTGGTTGGCCAGCGCCACCGCGGCGACCGGGACGCCCGCCTGCTCCAGTGCCTGCCGGCCCGCGGTGACGACGGACTCGTACAGCGCCTCGGGATCCTGTTCCACGCCGCCGCCGGGCAGATAGACCGGCCGCAGCGGCACCTCGACGGTCGCGGCGACCTGGCCCGCCGCGCTGACCACCACGGCCTTGGTGCCCGAGGTGCCCTGGTCGATCGCCAGGATGTGGTGCATCGGTTGTCCTGTCATTCCCGAAGTTCGGCGTCGATCGAATGCATGTCCGGCATCGACAATCCCTGCTTGCCCCGCCGGACGAGCAGATATGCCAGATATGCCGCACCGATCGCGACCATCACGATCACGTACGTCCACGCTTCCTTGAACGCGGCGTCCCGGAACAGCGCCAGCTCGAAGGCCAACCACACGATGGCGACCACCAGGATCGGGATCTCCCACGCCCCGAGGCTGAACTTCGCCGGGCCGTGTGCTGAACCGGCCAGGTGCCGGCGCTTGACCAGGTACAGCACCACGGTGGAGGCGTACATGACGGCGGGGAGCAGCGTCGCGGCACTGAACAGGGTGAACAGGGCGGTCTCGGAATGGGCGAAGATCGCCAGGATCAGCTGGGCCAGGAAGAAGTACAGCAGCGTCGCCTTCATCGGGGTGTGGAACCGCGGGGAGATCTGGTTCCACTGCTGCCAGCCGGGGAAGCGCTGGTCGCGCGACATCGCCCAGGTCAACCGCACACCGGTGATCATGATGACCAGGCCGCACGCAAAGATCGCCAGCACCACCATGAGCAGTAACAGCGTGGCCACGACCGAGCCGAGGGTCTTGTCGATGACGTCGGCGATCGGGGTGCCGGATTCGGCGAGTGCGACCGGGTCCCCGGCGGCCAGCGTGACCGCGATGATGAAGACGAAGCCGAGGACGCCGGAGGCCAGCACGGCCTGCCACATGGCGCGCGGCACCACGCGTTCGGGGTCGTGGGTCTCTTCGGCGAGATTGGCCGCGGATTCGAAGCCCACGATGGTGAACGCGCCCAGGAGGAAGCCCAGCATCCAGGGCCCGGCCGAGGTCAGGTCGCCGAAGCTCCAATAACCCTCGGGGTCGACGGCGCCGGTGGAGAACAGGTTGGAGAAGTCCATGTCGCCGCGGATCGCGGCCACCACGAGCAGCAGCACCGTCAACGCGGCCATGCCGATCAGTTCCAGGGTGACCAGGCTGCTGTTGACACGCTCGGCCCACGGGGTCGACAGGGCCACCAGGAGAGCCTGCGCCGTCAGCACCGCGGCGGTCATGATCCAGGCGATGGTCGCGGTGCTCTCGTAGTTCAGCAGGACCGGCAGGATCGTCGAGGCGATCGTGTAGTCCACCGCGACGACAACGATCGCCAGGAACGTGAACGAGATCCAGCCGATGATCCATCCCAGGATCGGGTTGGCCAGCCGGGACATCCACTGGTAGTGGTAGCCGGTCACCGGGATCCGCGAGGCCAGGGCGCCGAGCACGAGGGCCACCGCGAGCTGGCCCACGACGGCGACGGGCCAGGTCCAGATGCCCGCGGGCCCGGAACTGTTGAGCACCGCGCCGTAGGTGGTGAAGATCCCGGTCGCGATCGAGACGAACGCGAACGCCACGGCGAACGACGCGAACTTGCCCGTCCGCCGCTCCAGTGACTGTTGGTACCCGAACTGGGCGAGGTCGGCGGAATCGCTCCGCGGTGAGCCATCGGACACGTTCAACTCCATCTCGGCGGTGGTGTGGGGCAGTGGTATAGACCATATGGTTGAACCAAAGTATGGGGCGTCACCACGGCGGCGTCAACGAAATCACACAGAGTTAACGCAGCACATGTGGCGACCGAAGTCGACTTACGTCGCTACGCTGCAGGGATGCCCTCAGGCACCCCTCTGTACATGACGATCGCCGCCGACGTTCGCGACCGCATCGTCACCGAACAGATGGGGCCGCACACGTTGCTGCCGTCGGAGCGGGAGCTGGCCGAGACGCACGGCGTCAGCCGCATGACCGCGCGCCAGGCGCTGTCGCTGCTGGAGAGCGAGGGCGTGGTGTACCGCAAGCCGCCGCGCGGCACCTTCGTCGCCGAGCCGCGCGTCCGCTTCCACGTCGGCAGCTTCTCCGAGGAGGTGGCCCGGATGGGGCGCCGGCCGGCCGCGCAACTGCTGTGGGCCGAACACCAGGTGGCGACGCCTGCGGTGCGCCGGGCACTCGAGCTCGACGACGGCGCGGCGGTCCACGTGTTCCACCGCCTCCGCAGCGTCGACGACGTGCCGTTCGCGTTGGAGACGACCTTCCTGCCCGCGGAGTTGACCCCCGGCATCCTCGAGGTCACCGACGACGGCTCCCTGTGGGCGGTGTTGCGGTCGCGCTACGGCGTCGAACTGGCCCGCTCGACGGCTGTGCTCGAGTCGATCGTGCTCGACGACGCCACAAGCCTCCAGCTCGGTGTGCGGGCCGGTTCGGCCGGCACGCTGCTGACCCGCAGGACCGAGGACATCTCGGGACGGTGCGTCGAGTACGCCCGCGACGTCTACCGCGCCGACCGTGCCGCGTTCGAGGTTTCCGAGGCTCTCGGCTCTCAGCGGTTGTCGCGGGTGTGACTCGGCCTGAGGCCCGGGTGACACTCCCGTAAGCTGGCTATTCGTGCAATCACGACGGCGGCTGGGCGTCATGGGTGGGACGTTCGATCCCATCCACAACGGACACCTCGTCGCCGCCAGTGAGGTCGCGGCGCGCTTCGACCTCGACGAGGTCTTGTTCGTGCCGACGGGCCAGCCCTGGCAGAAGCGGAGCCGACCCGTCACCGCCGCCGAGGACCGCTACCTGATGACCGTCATCGCGACGGCGTCCAATCCGCGGTTCTCGGTCAGCCGCGTCGACATCGACCGGGCCGGGCCGACGTACACCAAGGACACGCTGCGCGACCTGCACGCGCTGAACCCGGACGCCGACCTGTACTTCATCACCGGGGCCGACGCGCTGGCGTCCATCCTGTCGTGGCAGAACTGGGAACAGATGTTCTCGATCGCCCGGTTCGTCGGAGTCAGCAGGCCCGGATACGAGCTCGACGGCAAGCACATCTCGGCGGCCATGTCCGAACTGCCCGCCGACGCGTTGCATCTGATCGAGGTCCCCGCCCTGGCGATCTCGTCGACCGACTGCCGCCGGCGCGCCGAAGAATCCCGACCGATCTGGTACCTGGTTCCCGACGGCGTCGTCCAGTACGTCGCCAAACGCAACCTGTACAGCAGCCAGCATCCCGCTTGTGAAGGAGACCGCACCTGACCGCCACAGCCGAGGCCATCGACATGGCCCGCGTCGCCGCCCGCGCGGCGGCCGCCAAACTCGCCGAAGACGTCGTCGTGATCGACGTGTCCGGCCAGCTCGTCATCACCGACTGCTTCGTCATCGCCTCCGGCAACAACGATCGGCAGGTCAACGCGATCGTCGACGAGGTCGAGGAGAAGATGCGTCGGGCGGGCTACAAACCGGCCCGCCGCGAAGGCACCCGCGAAGGTCGCTGGACGCTGCTCGACTACGTCGACATCGTCGTGCACATCCAGCATCAGGACGAGCGCAATTTCTATGCCCTCGACCGGCTGTGGCGGGACTGCCCGACGGTGCCGGTGGACCTCGAGGGCGCGCAGGACGAGGGTTCGGGGGACGGCGGTCCGGGGGGCGGGGCCACGGGGGAACAGGAATGACCATCCGCCGGCTGGTGATGCTGCGGCACGGCCAGACCGAGTACAACGCGGGCAGCCGGATGCAGGGGCAGCTCGACACCGAGCTCAGCGAGCTGGGTCGTGAGCAGGCGGTCGCCGCCGCCGAGGCGCTCGCCAAACGTCAACCGCTGCTGATCGTCTCGTCGGATCTGCGGCGCGCGCTCGACACCGCGATCGCCCTGGGCGACCGGTGCGGTCAGGCGGTCAGCATCGACGAACGTCTGCGCGAGACCCACCTCGGCGACTGGCAGGGCATGACCCACCTGGACGTGGACGCGGTGGCGCCCGGCGCCAGGTTGGCGTGGCGCGACGACGCCCGCTGGGCCCCGCACGGCGGGGAGAGCCGCGTGGACGTCGCGCAGCGCAGCATGCCGCTGGTGCGGGAACTGGTGGCCCGCCAGCCCGAGTGGGGTGACGGGTCCGACCGCCCGGTGGTGCTGGTCGCCCATGGCGGTCTGATCGCCGCGCTGACCGCCGCCCTGCTGGGCCTGCCGGTGGACAACTGGCCCGTGCTGGGCGGCATGGGCAATGCGAGTTGGGTGCAACTGGCCGGGCACACCCGCGCGGACGGCGACCCGGCGTCCTTCGACGACATCCGCTGGCGGCTGGACGTGTGGAACGCCTCCGCGCAGGTCGCCGGCGATGTCCTCTGAGCCGCCTGCGGGCCGCAGGGCCCTGCTGGTCTTCTGCGACTCGCTGTCCTACTACGGGCCGACCGGTGGCCTGCCGTCCGACGATCCCAGGATCTGGCCGAATCTCGTTGCCGAGCACCTGGGTTGGGATGTGGAGCTGATCGGGCGGATCGGCTGGACCAGTCGCGACGTGTGGTGGGCGGCGACTCAGGACCCGCGGTCGTGGGCGGCGTTGCCGAAGGCGGGCGCGGTGATCTTCGCGACGTCGGGCATGGATTCGCTGCCCTCGCCGTTGCCGACGGCACTGCGCGAGATGATCCGCTACGTCCGTCCGCCTCGGCTGCGCCGCTGGGTGCGCGACGGCTACGGCTGGGCACAGCCGCGCTTCTCGCCGATCGCGCGTCCCGCGCTGCCTCCCCACCTCACGGTCGAGTACCTCGAGATGACCAGGGCTGCCATCGATTTCAACCGGCCGGGAATCCCGATGGTGGCCTCACTGCCGTCGGTGCACATTGCACCCACCTACGGGATGGCCCACCACGGCAGGCCCGGAACGGTGGCCGCGATCAGCCGGTGGGCCGCCGAGCACGCGGTGCCACTGGTCGACCTGAAGGCCGCCGTCGGCGAGGAAGTGATGAGCGGGCGGGGCAATCCCGACGGCATCCACTGGAACTTCGAGGCGCACCGCGCGGTCGCCGACCTGATGATCAAGGGCTTGGCCGAGGCGGGCGTGCAGATCAGCTCGCCGGGCGGCTGACCGATGCCCGTCGTCGTCGTCAGTGATTCGTCCTCGCGTCTGCAGCACGGGGAGCGCCAGCGGTGGGACATCCGCGAGGTACCGCTGCACGTGCTGGTCGACGGTGCCGATCTGCGCGACGGCATCGACGACATCCCGTTCGACATCCACGACCGCCCGAAGGTGACGACGGCGGGCGCCACCCCTGCCGAACTCGTCGACACGTACCGCCGGGCGCTGGCCGACAGTGACGGCGACGGGGTTGTCGCCGTGCACCTTTCGGGCGCACTCTCCAGCACCTACAGTGCCGCGGCCACGGCGGCACGGGAATTCGGTGCGTCGGTGCGTGTCGTGAACTCGCGCTCGGCGGCCATGGGTGTCGGCTTCATCGCGCTGGCCGCGGCACGCTGTGCGCGCTCTGGTGCCGACCTCGACGGGGTCGAGGCGGCCGCGCGGTCGGCGATGGCCCGGTCGCACGTGTTCCTCGTCGTGCACCGGCTCGACAATCTGCGGCGCAGCGGACGGATCCGCACCACCGCCTCGTGGCTCGGTACGGCGCTGGCGCTCAAGCCGCTGCTGTGCCTCGACGTCGACGGCAGGCTGGTGCTCGACCAAAGGATCCGTACCGTCACGAAAGCCCACGCGGCGATGGTCGAGCGTGTCGCCGAGGTGGTCGGGGACCACAGCGCCGACGTCGTGGTCCACCATGTCGACAACCACGACGCCGCCGACCAGCTCGGCGCCGCACTGACACAACGACTTCCGCAGATCTCGTCGCTCACCGTCGCCGACATGGGGCCACTGCTGTCGGTGCACGTCGGGGGCGGCGCCGTCGGGGTCGCGGTGCAGGTCGCGCCGCACCACTAGAAATGAGCAGAGGTATGGGCAGAGGTATGGGCAGCTCCGACCAGATCGATCAGGAACCGTCGATCCCCACGTCCCGCAAGGTCCTGTGCCTCGTCTACGGTGCGATTGCCGTGGTCGGCCTGATCGCGACGTGGACGAACAACCTCGCGTACCTGCCCGACCGTTTTCTCCCCGACTTCCTCACCGACCTCACGGTCACGCCGGCGGCCCGGTCCTACACCGGCGACCTGCTGTTGCTCACCCTGGCCGCGGTGATCTTCATGGTGGTCGAGGCCAGACGCCACGCCATCAGGTTCGTGTGGCTCTACATCGTCGGCGGCCTCGCGACCGCGATCGCGTTCACCTTCCCGCTGTTCCTGATCGCCCGGGAGCTGCGGCTGCCGGCCTCGTCCGCGCCGCGGCTACGGCTTTCCGACCGTGTGCTGCTGATCCTCGCCGCGGTGGTGGTCATCGCTCACGTCGTCTGGGTCAACGTCGGGTAGGGCCGAACCCCGAATACGCCGGCCCGTCAACCGCATTGCCGGCCTGCCCACCGGATCAGACCGCGGCGCGTCCCGTGATCGGGGGGAGGTCGGCCAGCGTCACGATGCCGGGCCGGGCCGCGACGACCGCCGGCACCGCGTTCGTCACCGGGAGGGCGGTGTAGATCATGCCCAGCCCCATGAACCCCGGCTCGGTCCAGTCCTTCGGCGGCAGGCAGTGCACCACCGTACGCATGTTGGGCAGGCCGAAGATTCATCTAGGATGATTCTATGCGCGCCGCAATTTACGCACGTCAGAGCAAGGATAGAGCCGGTAACGAGTTGGCCGTGTCGAGACAGCTTGAGGACTGCCGGAAGATCTGCGCCGCTCGCCGTTGGGACGCAGTGGAATTCATAGAGAACAACGTCAGTGCGAGCAAGGGCCGTAGGCCGGTCTATGAGGCGATGTTGGCTGACGTGCGCGACGGCAAGATCGGTGCAGTTGTTGCGTGGGACGCCGACCGACTCACCCGGCAACCGCGTGAGCTTGAAGATTTCATAGACATAGCCGATAGACACGGTCTGGCGCTGGCAACTGTCGGTGGTGATTTTGATCTGTCGTCCCCTACGGGTCGTGGTAATGCCCGGATGAGGGGTGTTTTCGCCCGGATGGAGATGGAACAGAAGTCGGCACGTCAGCAACGTTCCGCTAAGCAACATGCTGAGAGTGGTGGGGGATGGGGTGGGCGTAGAGCGTTCGGATACACCAAACGTGACAACCTCATTGATAAGGATGAGGCGAAGCTCATCCGCAAAGCGTATACATCCATACTTGCCGGAGAATCTTTGTATTCTATTGCTGCACAATGGAATAGCGCCGGGGTCAAGACCACCGTAGGTAACGCGTGGACGGGCAGCACTGTGCGCCAAGTTTTGGTGAATCCGAGATACGCCGGTAAACGTGCTTATAAGGGTGATGTGGTCGCGGAAGCGGCGTGGAAGCCCCTGGTTGACGTTGATGTGTGGCAATCAGTGCATGACATCCTGACTGACGAGCACCGTCGCCGGGGCGGTGGTGTCCGTAGCCGTCTGCTAACCGGAATTTTGGAGTGTGGTCGCTGCGGCTCGGCGATGGGCTCAGGGGTGGCTAGCGATGGGTCACCGACATATGTGTGCAAGCAGTGCCATCGGTTGTCTCGTCGTCTGCGTCCGGTGGACAAGCTTGTAGTGGATTTAGCCGTTGGTTTTCTTTCGCGCCCGGATTCCATCGTGGTGCTGATCAAAGAAGAACGCACGGATACTGCTGAGTTGCGCGAGCAGGAGCGGGCGATCTTGGAGCAGTTGGAGAAGGTTGCCGCTGACCGTTATGACCCTGATGTGGATTTGAGTGCGGCGCAGTTTAAGGCGGCTAATGACCGGCTGAATGCCAGGCTGAAGGATGTTCGCGGCGGTATGAGGGATTCGAACAGGGTGCGGGTGTTCGACGGCTTGGAAGAGGCGATAGCGAAGGGTGTAGTGCGTGCTTGGTGGGACGGTTTGGGGTTAGACCGGCAGCGCGCAATCTTGCCGTTGCTGTTCAGGGTGACGCTGAAGCCGATGGGTCGCGGTCGTCCGTTTGACCGGAGTCACGTTGATGTGGAGTGGTTGACCGGCGACGATTAAGGCGAGTTTGTTTCTGCGCGTCCGGGATAGCGGCGGCGCGGCTGCCACCTGTTGAGCTGTCCATTCTTCGTCGGTCACTTTCACAACCGTAGAAGTACATCTGTTCCACCAACCGGGGGCTTGACGTAAGTCCGAATGTCTTAACAAAAATGCCAATTTCTTCACCCCACAAGTGAAACCATTTCACCCCACAAGTGAAAATCCGCTGCCCGATAGCGTCTCTATCTGCGACGATCACACGCTTCCCTATATAGAGGCTCTGCGTGTAACCCGGACTACCTGCGACCAACACCACCGGCATCCGCCCGCGTTCCCGGAACCTGTGGAGGGAACCTCTTTGCAGTGAGCGAACCGTGACGAACGCACCGAGTTGGCAGACGAGAGTTTTCGAAAAGATAAGGTGCTTTGTCGTGGTTGCGTTGGGGTGAGCCGTACGGCTTGCTGCGGCTGGTAAGTGGTCGGGGAACGTAGCCGCTTCGCGGGGGCTTGGGACATGAGAGAGGTCCATTTGCCCCACGGGGTGCCTGATTCACCCTTTGTCTCATCCGTAGCCTTCTCTTCCAAGAAGGTAACCACCTGCGAAACGTTCTGTGCCGCACGGCTTTCTGAAATCCGGTAGGAGCTTTCAAATTACTTTACGTGACACCGGTCGATGACCGGATCGGCATGATATCATTACTATGTAAGAAAAAGCAACTATTGTCTTTGGTTTCTTTTAGCCTCCGACGTGAGGCGCACCTTTTTCTCATAGGAGCACCCGCCATGACATCCACGCTGGCACCGCCGTCCCGCCTGACGTTGCAAGAGTTCGCCGACCGCGAACGCGTATCCCTATCCACAGTACGAACGTGGGTTTCCAACGGTGTAGCTCCGGTGTCCTATCGCATGAATAAGCGCCGCGTGTTTGATCTATCGGACGTGGCGCAGTGGGAAGCCAACCTAAAGGCGTCAGCTCGATGAGTCACGACAACCCGTTCGCCATCCACTACCAGTCGGTGTATCGAGAACGGGCGTGTGACAAACGCTTTCCCCTGCTATGGCGTCTGGAATCTCTAGCGAAAGGCACGCATCGACGTAACGGTCACGCCAGCTTCGAAATGGGTGAAATTGCGCGCATTCTTGGTATCTCCGGTGTCCAGGTGTCGAACCTTATCGCTGAGGCGAAAGAACTTGACTTGCTGGACAACCGCTCGTGTTCTCGGTGCCTTGTCGTTCCACCCCACGCCGTCATCGGAGGCGGTCAGACGAGCGAAGCGGATGAACTGTGCGGCTACTGCGATGGCATCCGAACCGGCAAGAAGAAGCTTCAGGACCGGCCGTACGCAATCAAGCACGTGATCCCACCACGCACCGCAGATCGCCGCACACGGAACAGCTCAGCCCGTGACAAGACCCCTGTAGGAGTGTGAGATGCCTTTAACCCAAGAGCGCGCTATCTGCCCTTACTGCGGACGTAGCTGCGCTATCCGACCGGACACCGGAACATTGAACCGTCACGGTCCCCACAACGACACGTGCCCTGGTTCCTCCACGTTCCCCAGTACACCGGTTGCGTTGTCGGATAGGCAAGTGGATTTCGTGCGGTACTGCTGGCACGTAGGAGACGCGGAACCTGTAGCTGAGATGCTTGGTATTGCGTATGCGCCGGATTTATTGGTCAGTGATGATCTTGACAATGAGCTTGCATTCCTAGTCGACCACGCGCGCCGTTGGATTGAGCAGATGTATCAGGACCACACATGACACACGAAACGATCAACCCGCACAGCCTCTACATGCTCGGTTTGCCGAACGCGCCGATCTACACATTGGTGTTCGACCGTGGTTCTCGCATTCCGGCGACCGTAGTCAACCTTCCGAAGGACCTCGCAATCCTTCTGCGGCGCAAACTAAATGAACGACTAGGAACATGACATGAGTAAAGACGTACCAGGTTTCGTGACAGCACCCGCCCTACACGCGGTGGGGGTAGGAGCCCAGATCCTAAGGACACCAGAAGCAGTGTTTCGCGTCTTCCGGTTCATCTCACTCAACGGCGAGATTCTGAATGTGGCGATGGACCGTGACCTTGTTGAGGGCGTGCGTAAGACGGCGCAGGATTTGCAGATCGCGGAGATTGAAGATGACCAGGCACTCTATGACCTAGGAATCACCATCTGAGTTAAGAGCGTTTCCGTCGCGTCACCTGTCCGCTTCTCCGAACTGACAGCCCTACATCGCTTCCGTCCTCGCTGAAGTCGAACCTATCGTCATCACCTGGGAGTTGAGGATCACAGTGTTTCTCGGCGACGGTGATCCAACGTCTCCGATGCGGGACGTAAATGAGATCCCCTACTTCGATGTTTTCGGGAGGCACCTCGTCGGTCTGCACCGCAACTGGATCGGTTGCTGCAACGCGAACCTCGGCGCCACCCTCTACCTCGAATAGGATCGCCGTCTCGGGTTCTGCGCGTCCGATAGATGGGGGACCACCGCCTGGCTGCGAAGTGCTGCTGCGACCGCGCAGGATGCCGCCCGGTTCTTCGCCCAAGAGCTCTACCACTCGATGCCACCCATTCACGCTGATTACATCTCCTGGCACAACTGAACGCGGGTCAATCTTTGTGCTTGTAGTCGTCATAGTCAGGAGTTTTCCATGTTGCTGAAAGCCTGCGTGATATGCGGCGAACCGTCTCAGCAATCGAGATGCCCAGACCACAAGCTGAAACGATGGGGACCGTCAGCCAGCGCGCGCGGATACGGCTACGACTATCAACGACTCCGTGGCGCTGCTATCGCCCTTCAGGGCTTCTGCACTGACTGCCTAACGACGGAGAAGTTGACTCTAGATCACAGCGTGGAGTCGTGGCGCAAGTTGGAGAGCGGTCAACGCCTCACCCTTAAGGATGTTGGGGATGGTCTGTTGGTCGTCCGTTGTGTTCGCTGCAACATTGCCGCTGGTCGTGCTCGTGGAGCAAGCATCACCCACGCCTAAGCAAACCCCCTGGGGGTAACCCCACCGTTCGCCACAGGCAGGACGGACTCGCATAGCATAGTTCGAGTTACTCTTCGTCGCCGTCCGGGGAGTTCACGATTTCTGCAGCTAGCTGGAGGGTTTCAGCGGGAAGTATTTCAGTTTCTAGCTGAATTTTGGCCAGAAGCATTATGCAGAGCTGGATTAGCCCATTCGCAAGGCGAACCTCACCGTTGTCGGGGTTTTCCTCAAAGAATTCGTTCGCAATTTGGGTGGCAAAGGGCTTCCGGCCAGTACCGGGCTCGCTCAGGACGGCTGTTACAACGGCGATGGCCGCTGAGGTGTCCTCTTTTAACGTCTCATCCATGAATTGAGTTTGTCATGCGTGCTGGCCCTAAAGGCAGTGTTGCGGTTGCGCCGCTATCGTTTGTGGGTTGGCCGCGTGATCGTGCCAAGCGCCGGGAAAAGTTCATTCGGACGTTCTTGAAGGTTCCGCGCGGGCATGGTGTCGGAAAAGCGTTCCGGTTGAGGGGTTTCCAGCGGGAGATTGTTCGGGGTGCGTTCGCTCCGGGTGTTCGTACGGCTTTGGTGTCGATTCCGCGTGCGAATGGAAAGACGATGTTGGCTGCTGCGTTGGCGTTGGCTGAGTTGTTCGTGGGGCCACCTTCGGCTGAGGTTTTGGTCGTTGCATCGGATGCCCGACAATCGGCTATTACGCTGCGTTACGCCAAGCGCATGGTGGAGTTGAATCCTGCACTCGCCGAACGGGTCCAGGTCTATGCGGACCGGTTGTATGTGCCTGAGAATGATGCGACCTTGCTTCCGCTTCCCGCTGAGCCCGGTGCCCTTCACGGTCACGACCCGTCGCTGCTGATCGTTGATGAGCTGCATGTGGTGACTGAGGCGGTGTGGGAGGCGATCACGTCAATGTCGGGTAAGCGACCTGAAAGTTTGACCCTAGCCATTTCAACCCCGGCTAGTTCTGCGGATTCGATCATGTGGCGTTTGGTGGAGCACGGTCGCAGCGGGACGGATACTAGCTTCTATTTCAGAGAGTTTGCCGCCCCTGATGGCTGGGAGGTGGATAGCCGGGAAGCGTGGAGGATCGCCAACCCCGCACTGTCGTGTGATGATCCATTCTTGGCTGAGGATGGTTTAGCTTCTGTCCTAAAGACGTTGCGCGAACCTGTCTTTCGTCAGCTTCGGTTGGGGCAGTGGGTTACCGGTGTGGACTCTTGGCTTCCGTGGGGTGCCTGGGATGCCTGCAAGAATGATCACCCTATCGAGGGTCCGATCACGTTGGGTTTCGATGGTTCGGCGTCCGGTGATTCAACCGCTCTCGTGGGCTGCACTCTCGACGGGCATGTGTTTCTGATTGGGCTCTGGGAGAATCCTGGTGACCCGACTTGGCGTGTTCCTCGTGAAGAGGTGTGCAACGTCGTGGATCTGGCGTTCCTGCAATACGACGTTCTGTCTATGGGCTGCGATCCGTGGGGTTGGAGAAGTGAGATTGAGCAGTGGGCTAAACGGTACGGAGAAACCCGCGTCGTGGAATGGAACACCGGGTTCCTAGGACGCATGGCACCGGCAACAGACCGCTTTTACCAGGCTGTCATTGAGCATACTTTGACCCATGACGGTGACCCGCGTCTAGCTTCCCATGTTGCGCATTGTGTAGCCCGCCCGACGACTCAGGGTGACGTGATCGTGAAGGACAAGCGTGGTTCGCCGCGCAAAGTGGACGCCGCTATCGCTGCGATTGTTGCGTTTGACCGCAGGGCTTTTCACGTTAATAAGCCGGTGAAGAAGTACCGCGTTGCCTCTTTCTAAAAGGAAAAATATGAATGATGATGACTTGCTGATTTCGATGCTTCAAAAGTTGGACTCGCCGTCAGCCCGATACCGTGAGCTGAACCTGTACTCGCGTGGTGAGCAACCTCTCGCGTTCCTGGCACCGGAAGCCCGCGCCGCGCTCAACAACAGGTTCGGCAGGATCGCATCCAACATCCCCCGCTTGGCTGTGCAGTCCATCGCGGAACGTCTGCGGGTGGTCGGTTTCGACGGTGCCGCCGTGTGGGATGTGTGGACCTCGCAGGATATGGAGGAGCTAGCGCAGACCGCGATTAAAGAGGCGTTGACGTTGGGGCAGTCGTTCTTCCTCGTGTGGGCCGATGGCGCGGGTAATCCGACGATCAGTGTGGAATCCGCCGAGCAGTGCTGTGTGTTGAGGAACCCCGCCGACCGCTCAGTGATCGCCGGGTTGAAGCGGTACCGCACCGACAAGGAAACGCACTGCTACGTCTACTTGCCGGATGAGATTCGTTATTACGTCGCCGGTAGCCCGTCAGCAGGAGCCGGCTTTGATCTTCGGGATGTGACACCGAATCCGTTGGGTGTGGTGAATCTAGTTCCTTTGACGAACAATGACCGATTGTTGGATGAGGACGGATACTCCGAAATAGCTGATTTACGTTGCCTCGTGGATGGTTTGAATGCTGCTCTTGCTGGGTTGGCGGTGGCTCTTGAGTACTCAGCGCGTCCGCGTCGTTGGGCGACTGGTTTGGAGTTGAAAGAGACGATCCGCCTTGATGGTGATGGGAACGTTGTTGTTGATCCGCTGACCAACGCTCCTGTCATGGACACGGTTAATCCCATTGATGAAACCGCCCGCATGGCGGTGTCTGAGAACGAAAACACGAAGTTCGGTCAGTGGGAAGGTGCCCGCCTGGATGGCTATAAGGCTGCGTGCGATATTTGGGTTCAACAGATTTTGGCGGTGTCGGGGCTGAGTCCTCATATGGTCGGTATCACCAGTGAGAACCCGTCGAGCGCTGATGCGATCCGCAGTAGTGAAAGCTCGTTGACGGCTAAGGCTTTCGGTAAGCAGCGCAGTTTCGGGCGCGCGTTTGAGACGGTGGCGCGGTTGATTGTGGCGGTGCGCGACGGTGTTGACCCTGGTTCCGTTCGGGTTCAGGTGAAGTGGGCTGATCCGTCTACGCGTTCCCCGGCTGCTGAAGCTGACCTCGCGGTGAAGTACTTCACCAGTGGCTTGCTGAGTCGCGAAGCGGTGCTGCGTCGTATGGGAATGAACGACGAAGAGGTTGCCGTGGAGTTGGAGCGTGTTAAAGCAGATGCGCGTTTGGGTGCTGATGTCCGCCTGGGACGTGCTTTCAGCAGCTGGGATTAGGTTTCCCCGTCCGTGCCGTGTTGGTGGCTGTACGTGGCGTACAGCCTTGATTTTGACCTATTGGAGAAGTAATGACCGTAGATGATGACGTAGACGTTGATGTTGATGAGGTGTCCGACGACGCGAACGATGTAGAGGATAAGCAGGACGGCGATAGTTTCCCACGCTCCTACGTCGAACAGCTACGCACCGAAGCGAAGACGAACCGTCAGCGCGCGGAAGCCGCCGAGCAGACCCTAGACAGGGTGCAACGCGCATTGTTCACCTCACAGGTACGGGCAACCGGCAAGCTCGCAGATCCCACAGACCTGGAATATAACGAAGAGTTGTTGAACGACGATGATGCGTTGACCACTGCTATTGACGAGTTGTTGAAGAAGCGCCCGCATTACGCAGCTAAAAAGATTAAGGGCGGCGATGTGGGGCAGGGTGTGACCGGTAAGCAGACCGAGAAGTTCTCCCTATTAGGCCGTCTGCAACAAAGCGTTTAAATGGTATGATTATGTATATAGGTTAAGCAATTGATTTGCAGCCTATTGAACACTTTCTGAGCTGAAGCTCATTCCTACGTTTGTCCTCGATGGCGACGTTTTCATTTGTTGTCAATTGAAGGAAATCGTATGGCTATTCAGACACCCGCTAACAATGCGACACTTACCGCCGCTGAGGTAGCAAATCTCCTAGTTCAGCCTCTTGAGCAGGAATCAACGTTCCTTGCCGCAGGCCCCCAGATCATCGACACCGCAGGGCCGTTGAGGGTGCCGCGTATCGCTTCGGGTGCCTCTGCTGGTTTCGTTGCCGCTGGCGCTCAGATCCCGGACAGCAACGTCAGCTTCGATGAAATTCAGATGCTGCCAAGCACTTTGAAGGGTATCAAGGTTCTTTCGAAGTTGAGTAACGAACTTATTCGTCAGGCTACTCACACCGTTGGCGCTCTTGACAAGGTTGTGCAGAATAAGTTGGTTTCCGACGCCGCGACTGTGTTGGATGCAGCTCTTTGGGATGGCACCGGGGCATCGGACACCATCAAGGGCGTACTGCGTCAAACCAACATTGCTACTGGCACACTTGATTTGACTAACGCTGATTCACTTATTGATGGCTGGGCTACGGCGATGGCAAATAAAGTTCGGCCAACTCATTGGGTCATGACGTCTCAGAGCTTCGCGGCGATCCGCAAGTTGAAGACGGGCGGCAGTTCAGCGCAATACTTGATTGACCCGACGACAATTCAAAACGGGACCGCGCTTCAGCTTTTTGGGCTTCCCGTAATTTTGACTGACTTTATCCCTAACGTATCTGGCAAGGCCCGCGTTGGGTTGGTGGACTTCAGCAAGGTCGTTGTTGCCCGTGATGAGAATCCGACCGTAACTATCTTGGATCAGACATACGGCGATTACGACACAGTAGGCATTCGCGTCACAGCTAGGTTCGATGTTGCGGTGACTCAGCCGAAGGCTGTAACCCTGTTGACGGCAGCGTGATTCAATGGCTGCGCCTACTGTCGCGGATCTGTCCGCGCTGTTGAACCGTCCCGTACCTGAGGTGCACGGTAACGCGGCGCTGCGCAACGTGACGGTGATGGCGAAGGCGTACACCCGCGATCAGGGTTTTTCTGACGGTGTTCCGAATGAGGAACTCGCCGGGGTGATTGTGTCGGCGGCGTGCAGGCTGGTGGCGAACCCTCGCGGCATTGACATGGCTGAGGCTCGCGGACCTGAGAGTGTGAGCTTTCGCGGCGCGTTCTCCGGATGGAGCGTCCCAGAGTTGTTCGTGCTCAACAGGTATCGAGAGCGTGCACGATGATCGTCAACGCGTACAGGAACATGGAATCCGATTTCTACGGTAGAAAGCGCGACAGTCGCACTCTCCTGGGGCAGCTTGAGGGTTGTGTGCTGGGCGGCGAGTCAGCGTCACCGATGGGCAGAAACTTCCCCGGCGTCATCTCAACCGAAGGGCAAATCGGTATCCGTAGGCAGCAAGCGTCGGGTGTCATCGTCCGACAGGGTGACTACTTAGAGATTGTTGCCGGTTCCATCATGCCGGGGCTGTTGCCGATCACCCTCCAGTTGGACGGCTCGTGGTGGAAGGTGCAGTCGATGCGGCAGTGGGACTTCCCGAACACCCTGACCGGAACCCTGCCCGATTACTACTGGGTTGATGTGGTCGCCGCATCTGCTTGAGATTTTGCGCCGCCCGCCTTCCGGCTTAGGTGGGTAGCGAAGTCGTCAGTTTCGCCCTGGCGCGCAGCAATCGTCTCTGTCTTAAGTCTCTCGACTCTCCGGGCAGGGGCGTTTGTTGTATCTGGCGACATGAGCAACCGGGGGAACTTATCCAGCCTTCCGGGGTGCCCTGACAGAGACGGGTACCGACAGCCCTCGTAGTTACTGATGCTGCGGGGGCTTCGCTATGTCTAGGGTCAACCCTGTGGACATCGTTGCATTACTGGACAGCCTCACGCCTGCGATATCTTTCCTCTCTGGTGCTGCCGTCTCTTTGGGTGGCGTCTACCTAAGTTCCTGGTTGGGCGCGAATCAACGTCGGCGTGAGCAATTGGAGAAGGACCGCAGGGATGCGCTGGAGGTCTTTGCTAACGTGCTATCGCTGCTCATGGACAGCAACCCTGTACTTGCTTTCATCTTCCCGCCTCCGCCAGTGGGGGTAGACGGCTGGCTAGAAGCGCTACGTCAGTACCGGAGCCCGGATGTACAAGTCGAAGCTTTGTTAAAACAGTGGGAGTCGCTGCGGGTGGCGATGATGCGGGTAGCGCTGTTGCAATCCTCGCCGGAAGTTCTTGAAATTGGCATGACACTGCGCATGGACCTAGACGACTTCTACGCACGCTTCACAAACGCGCTCGCTATACAGGAGAAGATTATCGCGCCCATCAAGGCGTCGGGACCGGGCGTGTGGGATGGCGATGATGACGAGTTACGTTCTCTATCGGAGGAATTCAGCTCTCTTGATGTCTACGCATGTCACGAGAACTGTCAGGAGGGGGTGATGAAGCTTGCCGAAGTTCTTGGCTGGGAGGAGCCGCACCATGAGCCACCGAAACCGCGCCGACTCCGCTTGAATCGAAAACGTCCTGAATGAATATGCGGGAGGCCGAACACCTGCACGACGTGTCCGTGCTCCAACGGCTTCGGCGGCGTGACGTGGGAGCCCATGATCCAGTTGAAGCCGACGCTGACGATGTTGTGGTCGCCGACCCAACCGCGGTGGTAGCCGTGCACACCGGCCACGGTGCCCTCGGGTATCTGCATGAAACCCAGGTCGCTGTCCCCGGTCGCCGGTGTGAACGTCACGTCGAACGTGATGCGGTCGAGGGTGGCCCCGATGGCGTCGGCCATCATCGCCGCCGACTCGGCGAAGACCTCGCTCTCGACGCGCACGCTCTCGGCGAGCCCCGGGGTGTCGGGGTCCTGCGAGAACCCCATCGCGGTCTGCGTGCCTGCGGATTCATAGGTGGAGCAGTCCACCGACTCGGTGATGCGGATTTCGTCGACGCGCTCGCACGCGCCGCTGAGCACCATGCCGACGAGGTTGCTCATCCCCGGGTGGGCGCCGCTGCCGAAGATCGTCGAATTGCCTGCCTCACAAGCTTTCCGGATGCGCTCCAGATCCTCGGGGTTCTGCTTGCCGCCGGTGATCCAGGCCGCGCTCGAGCACACGTTGATGCCCGACTCGAGCAACCGGACCAGCTCGTCGACGCTGGGCCACAGCGGGTTGTAGCAGCAGGCGTCGGGACGAAGGGCCACGAGTTGGTCGATGTCGTCGGTCGCGTGCACACCGGTCGGCTCCGGCCAGCCCGCCAGCTCGGCGGCGTCGACACCGACCTTGTCGGCGCCGTGGGCGAAGACCCCGACCAGCTCCATGTCGTCGCGGCCGATGATCGCGTGCAGCGAACGCCGGCCGATGTTGCCGGTGGTCCACTGGATGACGCGCAGCGGGGCGGCAGGGGGTCTGGTTGTGGTGGAGATGACGGACATGGTCCTCCTCGTCGAGTGTCGTCAACTACAGCAAGCTACTGCCTCTAGGGTGGCCGCATGAGCGACATGGCGCCGGTGGCCGTGGTGACCGGGGCGAGCCGGGGCGCAGGACAGGGGATCGCCACCGCCCTGTCCTCGTCGGGGTGGCGCGTCTACGGCACCGGACGCAACGTCGGCGACGACCCGGGGTGGGGGACCGGTGTGCGGCTGGACCATCGGGATGACGACGCCGTCGGGCGGTTGTTCGCGCGTGTCGAGCAGGAGACGGGCCGGCTGGACCTGCTGGTGAACAACGCCGCGGTGATCTCCGAGGATCTGGTGAGCCGCGGGCCGTTCTGGGAGAAACCCCGCGACCTCGGCGACGTGCTCGACGTCGGCCTGCGCTCGGCCTATGTCGCGTCGTGGCACGCCGCCCCGCTGCTGCTGACAGCCCCCCGCGGCCTGATCGTGTTCACCTCGTCGCCGGGTTCGGTGTGCTACATGCACGGACCCGCCTACGGAGCGCAGAAGGCCGGCATTGACAAGATGGCCGCCGACATGGCGGTTGACTTCCGCGGCACGAGCGTCACGACGGTGTCGCTGTGGATGGGCATCCTGCTCACCGACAGGCTGCGCTCCGCCTTCAACGGGAACGACGAGGCGCTGGGCGCATTCGCCGAGCAGACCGAGACCCCGGAGTTCATCGGCCGGGTGGTCGATGCGCTCTACCGCGACCCCGCGATCGACGAGGTGAGCGGGCACACCCTGATCGCGGCGGAGGTCGCGGAACAGTACGGCATCACCGACGTCGGCGGGCGCACCCCGCGCTCGCACCGGGAGATGCTGGGGGCGCCGCGGGTTCCCAGTGCGGTGGTCGTGCGCTGAGCGCTACGGGCAGATGAGGGGCCACGCGCCCCCGGGGCCCGCGTCCATCGCCATCTGCGTCAGCCGCGCGTCCCAGTGCCGCACCGACCCGAACTCCGACCGCCATGCCAACGCCGCGCGCGTGTATTCGTGCAGGCGGTGTTCCCGCGTCGTGCCGATCGCGCCGTGGACCTGGTGGGCATTGCGGACGACCACCGTCGCGGCGTGCCCGGCGCACGACCGGGCCGATGCGACAAGGAATTCCAGATGCGGTGAGCTCCAGTCGGTGGTGGCCGCCGCCAGGGCCGACTCTGTCGCCGAGCGTGCCAGCGCGGCTTCGGCGGCGATGTCGGCGATCTGGTGCTGCACCGCCTGAAATTTCGCCAGCGGGCGCCCGAACTGCTCGCGCGACGCGGCATGCTCGATGGTGAGCTCGAGAGCCCTGTCGAGCGCGGCGCAGATCTGGATCGCGCGCACAAGCGCCGACTTGAGCCGCAACTGCCGGACCAGCATGGGGTCCAGGTCGGTACCGGCGTGCGCGGTGGGGTCCGCGGTGACGCCGTCCCGAGGTTCGTCGATCATGTTGAGGCCCTGAATGATCGAGACCTCGTCGGTGCTGACGTCGGCGACTGCGTAACCGCCGCCGCGGGGCCAGACGAGGGCGATGCGGTCGCACTGCGATGCCCATGGCACCCCTGCGGCCCGCCCGTCCCCGTCGAGGACGCACACCGTGCGCACCGCCGCGTCGCTGCCGACGCCGGCCGCATCCAGGAGCCAGCAGGCCAGTAGGTCGTGTTCGGCGACCGGGATTCGCACGCTGTGGCGCACGGCGGCCGACAGCAGCTCGCTCGCCTCCGGCCATCCCGCGCCACTGCCGCCGTCGTCTTCGGCGCCGGTGAGGCGGACGAGCCCGAGCGCGTCCAGTCGTTGCCACAGGTCGGTGTCTGCGCCGTGTTCGGCGAACACCGAATCCATCATCTGCGCGAGCGCGGGCTCGACGCCCGGTGTCGTCATCGAATCCCCAACCCGCGTGCGATGACTCCGCGCAGCACCTCGTTCGTGCCCCCACGGAGGGTGAAACCGGGACGCTGGTCGACCGCGGCGTCGGACATCGCCGAGTACTCGTCGTCCGCGGCGTCCTCGACGGCGAGGTGGGCGAATTCGGCGATGTCGCCCTCGGTGGCCGTTCCCAGCACCTTCACCACCGCGGCTGCCACGTCCGCGGATTCGCCACGTTCCAGCGCGCCGGCCACTGCCGAGGACATCTGGTGCAGCCCGGCCACGCGTGCGACGAGCCGTCCGAGGTCTTCGCCGGGCGGAATCCGTTGCCCTGCAGCAGTTTCCGCGCAGGCATCGAGCAGCACGAAGGTCGACAGGAACCGTTCGGGTCCGCTGCGCTCGAAGGCCAGCTCGGAGGTGACCTGCTCCCAGCCGTCGCCGATCGTCCCGAACACCATGTCGTCGGGCACGAAGGCGCCGTCGAGGATCACCTCGTTGAAGTGGTGGGCGCCGTTCATGGACACGATCGGGCGGATGTCGACGCCGGGTCCGCGCAGATCGACGATGAACTGGCTGAGCCCGGCGTGGCGGTGTGCGGGATCGACGGGTTCCGTCCGGGCCAGGGCGATGAACGCGTGCGCGAGGTGAGCGCCCGAGGTCCACACCTTCGTGCCGGTCAGCGACCATCCGCCGTCGACGCGTTCGGCTCGGGTGCGCACGCTGGCCAGGTCGGAACCCGAATCGGGTTCGCTCATGCCGATGCCGAAAAAGCATCGGCCGCGGGCGATCTGAGGAAGGAATTCGCTCTTCTGGCGTTCGGTGCCGTACTTCAGAAGCGACGGCACGATCTGCCGATCGGCTATCCAGTGCGCCGCCACCGGTGCGCCCGCCGCCAGCAACTCCTCGGTGACGACGAACCGTTCGGAGAAACTGCGGCCCTGACCCCCGTAGGCGACGGGCACCGTCATTCCGAGCCAGCCCCGCTCGGCGAGCGCGGCCGTGAACTTCTCGTCCCATCCACTGAGCCACGCGTCCGGCGACGGGGTGTACGCGCCCGCTGCGCGCTGCTGGGCGAGGAATTCCCGTACCTCGGCTCGCAGGGTGTCGGTCTGCGGCGCATCGACACTCGACGGCGGTACCAGCCGTGACAGTGCCATCAGTCTCCCTGGTGTTCGTCGGTGGCGGACAGCGGATGAGTCCGGCGGTCGTCGGCGCCGGGCGCATCGCCCGGCGATCTGCGGGTGGCGGCGGCCCCGGGTTCGGCCCCGGGTTCGTCCTCGGTGTCGCTCTCGGGGCCGGTCCCGGTGCTGGTTTCGGGGCCGGTCTCGGTGCTGGTCTCGTTGCCGACCGCGACCGGCTTCTCCGCGACGACGTGCTGGGGCGTGAGTGCGATGCCCAGCGCGAGGAAGAACGCCGCTGTCAGGGTTCCGCCGAGGTACTGGTTCATGGGCCCTCCCGGGGAGATGAAGCTCCCTGCGGGCCCGATGATCGTGATGGTCTCGATCAGCTGCTCGACGGTGAACACCGCGGCCACCGTGCCCATCCACCGCGGGAGGTGACCGTCGTTGGCGCTCAACAGGATCGGGATCGCGACCAGGATGTTGGCGATCGTGGCCACCGGCAGCCACATCGCACCGATGTCGTCGAGCGCCCGGGCGGTGCCGACCGTCACCTGGCCCGGCCGCAGCGCAGGCCCGGCGGTGAACCAGACGGCCAGGCACACCTGGGCCACCAGCAGTGCCGAGCCGAGCGTGAACAGATGCGACGGGGGACCGACGAGGCGGTCCCTGGCGAAGGCCAACACCACGACGACCGCCAGCGCGGAGAACGCCAGGAACAGCCCCTGGATGCGGACGACGCCGGCGTCGGGTCCGGGCAGAGCCGGAAGCACCAGCACCGCGGTCGCGTAGAGCACCGCGAACGCGATACCTGCGATCTTCGGGGCTCGGGGGTTCATCGCCGTCATGCTAACCACCGTTGTCCCCAATGCCGAGTTCATCCACAGGCCGGGCCTTTGAGCCCCGCGGGGAGCACGGTCGCGTCGTCGCGCCGCAATACCGTCGGCGCATGTCCACCGAACTGCCCGCCGACCGGTTGCACCGCCGTCTCGGCGCCACCGCGGACGTCGGTGCCGAGGACGACGATCCACCGGACACCTCCCTGTCCCGGTGGCTGCCGGAACAGGCGCCGGCCGGGGCGACGGCCTGGTGGGCGAGGATCCGTGCCGACCCCGGTCGCGCGGGGGTGATCGCCCTCGGCGTCGTCGGACTGGTCGCGGTGCTGGTCACCGTGGTCACGCTGATCCGGGACAGCCCGCCCGCGGTGGTGTCGGCGAAACTGCCGCCGGTGGAGGACGTGTCGTCGTCGGCCGCCGCGCCGGCGCCGCCGGGGCCGGATGAACCGGTGGTGGTCAGCGTGGTGGGGCTGGTGCACACGCCCGGGCTCGTCACCCTCGCCCCCGGTGCCCGGATCGCCGACGCCCTCGACGCCGCCGGCGGGGCGATCGACGGCGCCGACGTGCTCGGCCTGAACATGGCACGTCGTGTGGCCGACGGGGAACAGATCGTGGTGGGAATCGAGGCCCCTCCCGGGCACGCGCCGGAGATGGGCAGCTCCGTGGTGTCCGCACCCGGGCCACCCGGGGTGGATCCGCCCGCCGGAAACGGTTCGGCGCCCGCAGGTGTCCTCGATCTGAACGCCGCGACGGCCGAACAGCTCGACACGCTTCCCGGCATCGGCCCGGTCACCGCGGCCGCGATCATCGCGTGGCGGGACGCCAACGGCCGGTTCGACAGCGTCGAGCAGCTCGGCGATGTCGACGGCATCGGTCCGGCCCGTCTGGACAAACTGCGGCCGCTCGTACGGGTGTGACGGCCGTGGACCTGCGCCTGGTCCCTGCGGCGGTGACCAGCTGGGCGGTGACCGCCGCCGGCATCCTGTGGTGGGTTGCCGGCGCTGTCACCACGGCCGTGGCCGCAGTCCTGGTGACGGCCGCGGCGGGCTGGTGGATGGGGCGCACGGCGGCCGGTGATTCCGGCCGGCGGGCGCCGGTCGCGGCGGTGCTGGCGGTTGCCCTGGTGGGTGCCGGCTTCGCCGTGGCGGTGGTGGTGCGGGTGGACGGGGTCCGGGACCACGCCGCGGCCGCCCAGGTCGGGACGGTCGCGTCGGTCACGGTGACGCCCGCGGAGACGCCCCGGGTTCTCGACGGCGGCCGGACGATGTTCCGTGGGTCGCTGGTGATGCTCGACGGCGCGCCGTCCTCGGGGCGGGTGCTCGTCTTCGCGTCGGGCGCGGAGTACGCACGGCTCTCGGCCGGGCAGCCCGCAGCGTTCCGCGCGCGGATCAGCAGCCCGAAGCGGCGCGATCTCAGCGTTGCGGTGCTCGCCGCGCAGGGTGAGCTCGCGCTCGGCGAGGCGGCGCCCGTACACCGGGCGGCCCACGGCCTGCGGGCCCGCTTCGCGGAATCGGCGCGCCTGACCCTGCCTGTGCCCGAGGCCGCGATGCTGCCCGCGCTCGTCCTCGGAGACACCTCCGCGGTGAGCGCCGAGACGACCGCGCAGTTCCGGACGGCGGGCCTGTCGCACCTGACCGCCGTGTCCGGGGCCAACGTCACGATCGTGTGCGGCGCGGTGTTGCTCAGCGCGGCGCTCGTCGGGCCACGGGCGGCCGTGGGTCTGGCATCGGTCACGCTGCTCGCGTTCGTCGTCGTGGTGCAGCCGTCGCCGAGCGTGCTGAGAGCCGCGGTGATGGGGGCGATCACGCTGCTGGCCGTGCTGTCGCACCGTCGGCGCCAGGCCCTGCCCGCCCTGTCGGCGACGGTGATCGCTCTGATGATCGGGTCGCCCGAACTGGCGGTCGACGTCGGGTTCGCGCTGTCGGTGTCGGCGACCGCGGCGCTGATCGCCGTGGCGCCGGCCTGGTCGAGGCGGCTCACCGCACGGGGCTGGCCCAAGCCGCTGGCCGACGCGGTGAGCGTGGTGGTCGCGGCGCAGCTCGTCACCGCGCCGTTGGTCGCCGGTATCTCCGGTTCGCTGAGCCTGGTGTCGGTCGTCGCGAATCTTGTTGTGGCACCTGTTATTCCGCCGATCACGGTCATCGGCACCGCAGCCGCGGCGCTCTGTGCGGTGTGGCCGGCGGGCGCGGAGCTGTTGATCCGCTTCTCCGGACCGGAAGTGTGGTGGCTGCTGAACGTGGCGCAGTGGGCCGCCAGGATGCCGGCAGCGTCGGTGCCGGTGCCCTCGGGCGTCGCCGGCGTGCTGACCGTCGGCGCGATCGCGGTGGCGGTCGGGGCGCTGTGGCATTGGGCGGTGTCGGGGCGGCGTGACACGATCGTGCGGTGAGCCAAGTGAGCGGACTGCACCTGATCCTGGGCGACGAGGAGCTTCTCGTCGAGCGCGCCGTGGCAGAGGTCCTCAAGAGCGCCCGTGCGTCGGCCGGCACCAACGACGTGCCCGTCGACCGCATGCGGGCCGGCGAGGTCAGCGTCAGCGAGCTCGCCGAACTGCTCAGCCCCTCCCTGTTCGCCGACGAGCGCGTGGTGGTGCTGGAGTCCGCCGCCGAGGCCGGCAAGGATGCCGTGTCGTTGATCCAGACCGCTGCGGCCGATCTGCCCGACGGGACACTGCTGGTGGTCGTGCACTCCGGCGGCGGCCGTGCGAAGTCGCTCGCCGACCACCTCAAGAAGCTCGGCGCGCAGGTGCACCCGTGTGCGCGCATCGCCAAGGCCGGTGAGCGCGCCGATTTCGTCCGGAAGGAGTTCCGGGCCCTGCACACGAAGGTCGACGAGGACACCGTCACGGCGGTGCTCGACGCCGTCGGCTCCGACATCCGCGAGCTGGCCTCGGCGTGCTCGCAGCTCGTCGCCGACACCGGCGGCGCCGTCGACGCGGTGGCGGTCCGCCGCTACCACTCGGGCCGTGCAGAGGTGAAAGGTTTCGACATCGCCGACAAGGCGGTGCTCGGGGACGCCGCCGGCGCGGCCGAGGCGCTGCGCTGGGCGATGATGTCGGGGGAGCCGCACGTCGTACTCGCCGACGCCCTGGCCGAGGCCGTGCACACGATCGCCCGGGTCGGCCCGCTGTCGGGGGACCCGTACCGGCTGGCCGGTGAGCTCGGGATGCCGCCGTGGCGGGTGCAGAAAGCGCAGAAGCAGGCGCGGCGCTGGACCAGGGACTCGGTGGCCGAAGCGGTGCGGGTCGTAGCCACGCTGAACGCCGACGTCAAAGGCGCGGCAGCCGACGCGGACTACGCGCTGGAGAAGGCCGTGCGGAAAGTGGCCGAGCTGGTGGGCGACTGAACGTCGCCCGGCATGGACAGCTTGGGGCGCGTCAGATCTTGTTCAGCGCCCGGGCCAGCGCCGACTTGCGGTTGGCGGCCTGGTTCTTGTGGATGACGCCCTTGCTGGCGGCCTTGTCGAGCTTGCGGCTGGTCGCGACGAGCAGCTCGCCGGCCTTGTCCTTGTCGCCGGCGTCGACAGCCGCACGGAATCCGCGGACCGCCGTGTGCAGAGACGACTTCACCGACTTGTTGCGCAGCCTGCGACGCTCGTTGGTGAGAATTCGCTTCTGCTGCGACTTGATGTTGGCCACGCGTGTATTCCTTCTAAAGCTCGACGGGATTGCTTGAGTCTGTGGGCGCCCGCACGGGGGCAGCGACTGTTCAGGGTAGCAGCGAGTGGGTAAAAGGCCCAAAGCGAGCGCCACCGGCATGCCGGAACGGCCGGGATGCTGCAGCATGGCATCCACAGGCTCGCGAGGCTCGCGCAACGTACGGATGGAAAAGAGTAGGGGACATCTTGGCGACCGAAACGGTACGGACCGTACGGGGCAGCACTGCGAAGTCCGCGAAGCGGCATGACGGTGTCTTCGGCGGTTACAACAAGCTCGGGTCGTACTCCCAGGCGTTCGACGAGATGTTCGACGCGCAGGGCAACGTCCGGGGCCCGTACAAAGGCATCCACAAGGAACTCGCCCCGGCCGACGTCTCGGAACTCGAAGCGCGCGCCGACGCGCTGGGGCGTGCGTTCATCGACCAGGGCATCACGTTCTCGCTGTCGGGCCAGGAGCGGCCCTTCCCGCTCGACCTGGTGCCGCGGGTCATCTCCGCCGCCGAGTGGACTCGGCTGGAGCGTGGCATCCGCCAGCGGGTGCAGGCCCTGGAGATGTACCTCGACGACATCTACGGCGAGCAGGAGATCCTGCGCGACGGGGTCATCCCGCGACGGCTGGTCACCTCGTGCGAGCACTTCCACCGGGAGGCCGTCGGCATCACGCCGCCCAACGGCGTGCGGATCCACGTCGCCGGCATCGACCTGATCCGCGACGACCAGGGGAACTTCCGTGTCCTCGAGGACAACCTGCGGTCGCCGTCGGGGGTGTCCTATGTGATGGAGAACCGCCGGACCATGGCCCGGGTGTTCCCGAACCTGTTCGCCACCCACCGGGTGCGGGCGGTCGGTGACTACTCCTCCCATCTTCTGCGCGCCCTGCGCAACGCCGCGGCCAGCAACGTCGCCGATCCGACGGTCGTGGTGCTCACCCCCGGCGTCTACAACTCCGCGTACTTCGAGCATTCGCTGCTGGCCCGGCAGATGGGCGTCGAGCTCGTCGAGGGCCGCGACCTGTTCTGCCGTGACAACGCCGTCTACATGCGCACCACCGAGGGTGAGCGCCAGGTCGACGTCATCTACCGCCGGATCGACGACGACTACCTCGACCCCATGCAGTTCAAGCCGGACTCGGTGCTCGGCGTGGCCGGTGTGCTCAACGCCGCCCGCGCAGGCAACGTCGTCATCTCCAGCGCGGTGGGCAACGGTGTCGGCGACGACAAGCTCGTCTACACCTACGTGCCGACGATCATCGAGTACTACCTCGGCGAGAAGCCGCTGCTGGCCAACGTCGACACCTTCCGCTGCTGGCTCGACGAGGAGCGCGAGGAGGTCCTCGACCGGGTGGACGAGCTGGTCATCAAACCGGTCGAGGGATCCGGCGGATACGGCATCGTGTTCGGCCCCGACGCCTCGGAGAAGGAACTCGCGACCATCACGAAGAAGATCTCCGCCGATCCGCGCGGTTGGATCGCCCAGCCGGTGGTGCAGCTCTCGACCGTGCCCACCCAGATCGACGACAAGCTGGCGCCCCGGCACGTCGATCTGCGGCCCTTCGCGGTCAACGACGGCAACGACGTCTGGGTGCTGCCGGGCGGGCTGACCCGGGTGGCGCTTCCCGAGGGATCCCTGGTGGTGAACTCCAGTCAGGGCGGCGGCTCGAAGGACACCTGGGTTCTGGCCTCCCGCACCTCGGTCGCCGACCGCGAACTGGCCGCTGCCGAGGTGGTGCGTTCCCTGCCCCAGGCGCCGGCGAGCAAGCACCCGAGCAAGAACGGGAAGTCGGACAGCACTCAGGATCAGCAGCAGCAACAACAGCAGCAGCAGTAGGGCGGGGATCGACCGATGTTGGCACGGAACGCAGAATCGCTGTACTGGATCGGGCGCTACGTCGAGCGCGCCGACGACACCGCCCGAATTCTCGATGTGACGGTGCACCAGCTGCTCGAGGATTCGAGCGTCGACCCCGACCAGGCGTCGCGCACGCTGCTCAAGGTCCTCGGGATCGACCCGCCCGACGAACCGCTCGACGTCTGGTCGCTGACCGACATCGTGGCGTTCAGCCGCGCCACCTACGGCGGCTGCTCGATCGTGGAGGCGATCTCGGCGGCCCGCGAGAATGCCCGCGGGGCGCGGGAAGTCACGTCCACCGAGATCTGGGAGTGCCTCAACACGACCTACAACGCGCTCGCCGAACGCGAACGCGCCGCCAAGCGGCTGGGCCCGCACGAGTTTCTGTCCTATGTCGAGGGCAGGGCGGCGATGTTCGCGGGCCTGGCCGACTCGACCCTCAGCCGCGACGACGGCTACCGATTCATGGTCCTGGGGCGGGCGCTGGAACGAGTGGACATGACCGTGCGCCTGCTGCTGTCCCGCGTCGGGGACAGCGCGTCCTCGCCGGCCTGGGTGACGCTGCTGCGGTCGGCCGGTGCGCACGACACCTACCTGCGGACCTACCGCGGCGTCCTCGACGCCGGCAGGGTGGTCGAATTCATGCTGCTGGACCGGCTTTTCCCGCGGTCGATCTTCTACTCGCTGCGGTTGGCCGAGCACAGCCTCGACGAACTGATGAACCGTCCGCAGAGTCGCCTGGGGGCGACCGCGGAGGCCCAGCGGCTGCTCGGCCGGGCACGCAGCGAGCTGGAATTCCTGCAACCGGGTGTGCTGCTGGAGTCGCTCGAGGAGCGGCTCGCCGATCTGCAGAAGACCTGCTTCGACGTCGGAGAAGCGTTGTCGCTGCAGTACTTCCACTCGGCCCCGTGGGTGGCGTGGACCGATGCGGGCCGCAACGCGTTGGTGATCGAAGAAGGGGAGATCTGAGTATGTGGCGCATGCGCGTGGTGCATTCGACGGGGTACGCCTACAAGTCTCCCGTTACGGCGTCGTTCAACGAGGCACGCCTGACGCCTCGATCGGATCACCGCCAGAACGTGATCCTCAACCGCGTCGAGACGGTCCCGGCGACGAGGTCCTATCGCTACGTCGACTACTGGGGCACGGCGGTGACGGCGTTCGATCTGCACGCGCCCCACACCGAGCTCGAGGTGACGGCGTCCTCGGTGGTGGAGACCGACCGGCCCGAGGAGCCGGCGACGAAGGTGACGTGGACGGATCTGGCGAGCGAGGCGGTGATCGACCGCTACGACGAGGTGCTCGCCCCCACCCATTACGTTCCGGGCAGCAAGCGCATCGAGCGGGTCGGACGTCGTATCGCCAAGTACAACGAGCCGCACGAGGCGGTCATCGAGGCCGCGCGCTGGGTACAGGGCGAGCTGAAGTACGTGGCAGGCACCACCGGCGTGCACACCTCGGGAGTCGACGCGCTGCGCGAGGGCAAGGGCGTGTGCCAGGATTTCGCGCACCTGACGCTGATCCTGTTGCGCAGCATGGGGATTCCGTCACGGTACGTCTCGGGTTACCTGCATCCGCAGCGCGACGCCAAGATCGGTGACACTGTCGACGGACAGAGTCACGCCTGGATCCAGGCGTGGACCGGCGAGTGGTGGTACTACGACCCGACCAACGACGCGGAGATCAACGAGCAGTACGTCAGCGTCGGGGTGGGGCGGGACTATTCGGATGTCACGCCGCTCAAGGGCATCTACTCCGGCGAGGGGTCGACCGACCTCGACGTGATCGTGGAGATCACCCGGCTGGCCTAGCGCACACCCCGGGGTGCACCTCGACGCGGTGCAGGTCGTCCCCGATCTCGATCTGGCGGTCGAACTTCGTCGCCGCCAGCGCGCGCCACTCCTCCTCCTGCCCGGGCTGCAGCGTCGGCACGTAGTGCGTGAGGATCAGGATCCCGGCGCCTGCGCGCGCCGCGGTCTCGGCGGCCTGTTCCACCGAGGAGTGGTAGTCGCAGATGTCGCGGATGCGTTGCATCGGCATGGCCTCGATGAGGTCCCGCCGGATGACGGTGTGCACCAGAGCACCTGCGCCGACCGACAATTCGTCGAGTCCGGGGCAGGGGACGGTGTCGCCGGCGAGCACGACCGACGCCCCGCGGTGTTCGATGCGGAATCCCAGCGTGGGCGCGACCGGCCGGTGGTCGGTGGGACCGACCCGGATCGACACCTCGTCGCGGCCCCACACCACACCTCCGGTGACCTCCTCGACCTCGACCGGCGGCGGCGAGGTCAGGTCGGCATGGTGGGCGATGCGGTAGCCGATGTCGAAGCTGAACGCCTTCAGCATGTTCTCCACCACCGCGGCGGTGCCCGGCGGGCCGATGATCGGCAGCGGCGCCTGGTCGGGGGCGAAGTTCGACACCCAGCGGGTGATCAGGACATCCCCGAGGTCGGCGATGTGGTCGCTGTGCAGATGCGTCAGGAGCAGCGCGGTGATGGCATTGGCGCCGACGCCTATCGCCGCGGCGCGCTGCAGCACGCCGCGTCCGCAGTCCACGAGGAACGTCTGCCCGCCCGCGCGCACCAGCGTCGACGGCCCGGCGCGCCGCGCGTCGGGGATCGGGCTTCCGGTACCGAGCAGCGTGACTTCGATCATGTCGCCAGGTATACCGGCGGGCCCGGCTCCGCGCGGCGTAATCGCCGGTTGGCGGGGCGCTATTCGCGGTGCGAGCCCACCGACGACATGTCGGCGTACCGGGTGCCCGTCACCGCGTCGCCGGCGGCGCCCAGTGTGCGGACCTGCTCCGGGGTCAGTGTCACCGACAGCGACGCCACGTTCTCGTCGATGCGCGCGGCGCGACGAGTGCCGGGGATCGGGACCGACGTGACGCCGAGTTCCTCGGCGCGGTGCCGCAGCCAGGCCAGCGCGACCTGCGCCGGAGTCGCCCCGACCTCGCGGGCCACCGTGCCGACCGCGTCGACGACGCTCTGATTGGCCTCCAGCGCGGTACCGGCGAAGCGCGGCATGGTCCGACGGAAATCGTTGTCGCCGATGTCGGCGGCGGATCGCACCGTGCCGGTCAGGAATCCACGTCCGAGGGGCGAGAACGGGACGATGCCCACGCCGAGCTCGGCGGCCGCGGGGACGATGACGGCCTCGATATCGCGGGTCCAGATCGACCATTCGCTCTGCAGCGCGGCGATCGGGTGCACGGCGTGGGCGGCGCGCAGTTCCGCGGCCGACACCTCGGACAGGCCGAGGTGTCGCACCTTGCCCGCGTCCACCAGTTCGGCCATCGCGCCGACGGTCTCCTCGATCGGCACGTTCGGGTCCCGCCGGTGCAGGTAGTACAGGTCCACCACGTCGGTCTGCAGACGCTGCAGGCTCTCGTCGATGCACTGCCGGACATAGGCCGCGTCGCCGCGCGGGGAGACGCGCCCGCCGCGCTCGGCCGGGTTCGCCTGGATTCCGAACTTGGTCGCCAGCGTCACCTCGTCGCGGCGGTCGGCGAGCAGGCGGGCGATCAGCCGCTCGTTGTCGCCGGAGCCGTAGACGTTCGCGGTGTCGAGGAAGCTCACCCCGACGTCGATCGCGTGGTGCAGCGTGGCCAGCGATTCGGCGTCGTCGACCGCGCCGCCGTACACCGGTGTGAGCGCCATGCCGCCGAAACCCAGTGCGCTGACCGTCAATCCGTCACCGAGAGTGGTCGAGGCAGTCATGGCCGTCCTTTCGTTCGGGGTGGGGGACACTTGTCGGTGCAACCCTGTCCGTCTGTGATCTGTTCCGCTGGGAAGCCGCGCAGTAGTAGCCTGGTGTGAGCTACGTCACCAGGGGAGATGTCGATGCGGATTTCCGACGTGCTGCGCAACAAGGGGGCGACGGTCGCCACGATCACGCCCGAGACCTCGGTCGCGGCGCTGCTGACCGAGCTGGCGAGGCTGAACATCGGGGCGATGGTGGTCGTCTCACCCGACGGGCTCCTCGGCATCGTCTCCGAACGCGACGTCGTGCGTAAGCTCCACGCCATGGGTGCCGAGCTTCTCCACCGACCGGTGTCGGAGATCATGACCACGCTGGTCGCGACGTGTTCGCCGGATGATTCGGTCGACAGCCTCAGCGTGCTGATGACCACCAACAGGGTCCGGCACGTCCCGGTCGTGGTCGACGGCCGGCTCGCCGGCATCGTCAGCATCGGCGACGTCGTAAAGACCCGCATGGAGGAGCTCGAACGCGAACACGAGCATCTCCAGGCCTACATCACGCAGGGCTGATCCCGCGGTGACCGACGTGGATGTCCGCTTCGCTGCGAAGCGGGATGTGAAACAGCTGTCGCGGGTCCTCGGGCGGGCGTTCTTCGACGACCCGGTGATGATGTGGATGGTGCCGGACCCTGCCAAGCGGGTGCGCGCCCTCCCGCGGATCTTCGGGGCGATGACGCGGCACCACTTCCTGGGGACCGGGGCGGCGCAGACCGCGTCGCGGGCCGGGGTCCTCGGGGCCGCGGCGCTGTGGGACCCGCCCGGACGCTGGAAGCAGTCCCAGCGCGAGGAGTTCCGGATGATGCCGAGCTTCCTGTGGGCGATGGGCCGGACCGTGGGGCGTGGCATGGCGATCGAAGAGTTGATGAAGGAGCACCACCCCGAGGAACCGCACTGGTATCTCGCGGTGATCGGCAGCGACCCCGACGTGCGCGGGGGCGGGTTCGGCAACGCGCTGATGCGTTCGCGGCTGGACCGCTGCGACGCCGAGGGCGCCCCGGCCTATCTGGAGTCCAGCAAGGAGTCCAACGTGCCCTACTACCTGCGCTTCGGGTTCGAGGTCACCGGCGAGATCACGGTTCCCGACGGCGGTCCGACGCTGTGGCAGATGTGGCGCAGCCCCGCATAGACCTCCGGGTGGTCAGGACACCCCGCCGGAGGCGGGAATCAGGACCACGAATACTGGGCGCGCAGCCGCGCGGCGACCACGTCGAACACCTCGCGTTCCAGGATCGCCCCCTCACGCCGGATGCTCTCCTCGGGCACATCCAGCACCCGGTCCAGCCGCACCCAGCTCGCGCGGCCCTCGTAGTCCCAGGTGCCGGTACCGATGCCGATCCAGTTCGGGTCGTCGCGGTGGTGGTCCCGGCTGGACAGCATGAGCCCGAGCAGGATGCTCCTGTCACGGCCGACGACGAGCACCGGACGGTCCTTGCCACGCGTCGGGTCGTCCTCGAACACCACCCAGGTCCAGACGATCTCACCGGGGTCGGCGCGGCCGTCGAGGTCCGGGGCGTAGGACACCCGGCGCGCGCGGTGGGCAGTGGGAACGAAGCTGCTGGACACCGGTCGTCCGGCGGGGAGCGCCGGTGCGCTGGTCTCCGGGGGCCCGGCCAGGACGTCGAGCCCGATGCGGATGCCCTGCTGGATTCCCCGCTGCAGGGTCTCCGACTTCTGCAATTGGCGCACCAGTTTGGGCGCCTCGTTGAAGACGAGGTTCTCGGTGCCCTTGACCAGGAAGCGCTGAAAGGCCTTCATATTCCATGACGATGACGCCATACCCGCCAAGCATAGGGTGTGCGCGCAGGGCTCGATTGGGCCGCAGGGGGCTGCGCTCGATACTCTGGACGGGCCTGATCAGGCCGCCAGACCCCGCTCACCAGGAGATTCCCATCAGCAGCTTCGCCGACAAGACGTTCACTGCGCCGGCGCAGATTCGGAACTTCTGCATCATCGCCCACATCGACCACGGCAAATCGACCCTGGCGGATCGCATGCTGGGGATCACCGGGGTCGTGGCCGACCGCGATATGCGCGCGCAGTACCTGGACCGGATGGACATCGAGCGTGAACGCGGCATCACCATCAAGGCGCAGAACGTCCGGCTCCCGTGGACCGTCCGCGGCGAGGACGGGACCGAGGAACAGTTCGTCCTGCACCTGATCGACACCCCCGGCCACGTCGACTTCACCTACGAGGTGTCCCGCGCCCTGGAGGCCTGTGAGGGCGCGGTGCTGCTGGTCGACGCCGCGCAGGGCATCGAGGCGCAGACGCTGGCCAACCTGTACCTGGCGCTGGATCGCGACCTGACCATCATCCCGGTGCTGAACAAGATCGACCTGCCGGCCGCCGACCCGGACCGCTACGCCGGGGAGATCGCCCACATCATCGGTTGCGAGCCCGAGGACGTGTTGCGGGTCTCGGGCAAGACCGGTGCCGGCGTCCGGGAACTGCTCGACGAGGTCGTCCGGCTGATCCCGGCCCCGGTCGGTGACGCCGACGCGCCCGCGCGCGCGATGATCTTCGACTCCGTCTACGACATCTACCGCGGCGTGGTGACCTACGTTCGGGTGGTCGACGGCACGCTCAACCCGCGCGAGAAGATCAAGATGATGTCCACCGGCGCGACCCACGAGTTGCTGGAGGTCGGCATCGTCTCCCCGGAGCCCAAGGCCTCGGACGGGTTGGGCGTCGGCGAGGTCGGCTACCTGATCACCGGCGTGAAGGACGTCCGCCAGTCCAAGGTCGGCGACACCGTGACGACAGCGCGCCACGGCGCCACCGAGGCGCTGACCGGCTACCGCGAGCCCAGGCCGATGGTCTACTCCGGGCTCTACCCGGTCGACGGGTCCGACTACCCGGTGCTGCGCGAGGCGCTGGACAAGCTGCAGCTCAACGACGCGGCGCTGACCTACGAGCCGGAGACGTCGGTGGCGCTGGGCTTCGGTTTCCGGTGTGGGTTCCTCGGCCTGCTGCACATGGAGATCACCCGCGAGCGCCTCGAGCGCGAATTCAACCTCGACCTGATCTCGACCGCACCGAACGTCGTGTACCGGGTGATCAAAGAGGACAACACCGAGCTGACCGTGACCAATCCGTCGGACTGGCCCGAGGGCAAGGTCCGGCAGGTGTTCGAACCGGTGGTCAAGACCACGGTCATCGCGCCGAGCGAGTTCATCGGCACGATCATGGAGCTGTGTCAGTCACGGCGCGGTGAGCTCGGCGGCATGGACTATCTGTCGCCCGAGCGCGTCGAGCTGCGCTACACGATGCCGCTGGGCGAGATCATCTTCGACTTCTTCGACTCACTGAAATCGCGCACCCGCGGTTACGCCAGCCTCGACTACGAGGAAGCCGGCGAGCAGGAAGCCGATCTGGTGAAGGTCGACATCCTGTTGCAGGGCGAGGCGGTCGACGCCTTCAGCGCGATCGTGCACAAGGACGGCGCCTCGGCCTACGGCAACAAGATGACGACCAAGCTCAAGGAACTCATCCCACGCCAGCAGTTCGAGGTGCCCGTGCAGGCCGCGATCGGGTCGAGAATCATTGCGCGCGAGAATATCCGGGCGATTCGCAAGGACGTGCTGTCGAAGTGCTACGGCGGCGACATCACCCGTAAGCGCAAACTTCTGGAAAAGCAGAAGGAAGGCAAGAAGCGGATGAAGACCATCGGCCGCGTCGAGGTCCCGCAGGAGGCGTTCGTCGCCGCGCTGTCGACAGAGTCCGCCGCAGACAAACCGAAGAAGTAGGGCGTCCAGTGAGGTCGGGGATGCGTGTCGGGTCGGCGATAGGCGTGCTGGCGGCGGCGTTGGTCACGGCCTCCTGCACCAGCGTCGTCGACGGCGCGGCGGTGCGCGGCGACGACGTGGTGCCTCGGCCCACGACGGTGCTGGGGGAGCGCGACCTCGACGAGATCCTGCTCGACGACGACGAACTGGGCGATGTACTGGGCAGCCCGGACATCGAGATCACCGGCGAGGTCGAGGAGATGACCGACGATTCCGACGGGGTCTCCGACACCGACTGCCTCGGCGCGCTGTACAGCGCGGAAGAACCCGTCTACGCCGGAACCGGCTACACGGCCGTCCTGACCCGCCTGGCCAGTGAACCCGGCGACGACTACGACCACTGGGTGGAGGAGACCGCCGTGGTCTTGCCGTCGGTGGAGGCGGCCGACCAGTTCATCGTGGAATCGGCTCGGCAGTGGGAGGACTGCGCCGGCCGCACCGTGTCGATCAGCGACGGTGAGGACTTCTACGACTGGGACCTGGGCGACGTGACGCGCAGCGACGGTGTGCTCGCCCAGAAGTCGACCGCCGTGGACTCGATCGACTGGCAGTGTCAGCACACCCTGGCCGCCGCGGCGAACCTGATTCTGGAAGCGTCGGTGTGCGCCGAGCGGGTCGACGACCAGGGGGCCGAGGTGCTGGCCGAGATGCTCGCCAAGGCCGCGCAGCGGTAGTTCTGCGCGCCGGGATTCCAATCCCGCAGTGTTCGAATGAACTGTCTTACAGGGGATTTCGTGGTCGGCCGGAACCGGCCGCCGTCGGGGCACCCCGGCCCGGCCTAGCGTGGCCCCCATGGAAGAGACGCCCACGCCCTGGCTGATCGCCGACGCGATGGCCTCGTCGGCGTTCCCGGCGCTGTGGGCCTGGGCGGGTGTGCTGCTCGGGTCTGCTGTCGTGCTGCTCGGCGCCCTGCTCGTCTGCTGGTGAGGCGCGACCCCCGATTGCGTGCGATCGCGACGAAAAGCTCACGGCGAGCCGATCTCTGGGCGAACCCGGCTTTGTGAGCGAGCATCACGTCATGACAGCGGTCTGGCCGGCGGAGCACCTCGACGACAGCGACTACTGGAGTTGGCAGCTGTCCGGACGCTGCCTGGAGTTTCCGGCCGAACTGTTCTTCCCCGAGAACGACCGGCGCGCGGACCGACGCACGCGTGAAGAGCAGGCCAAGAACATCTGCCGCGGATGCCCGGTGCTGCTCCGCTGCCGGGAGCACGCGTTGAGCGTGCCCGAGCGCTACGGCATCTGGGGGGCCACTACACCCCGCGAGCGCGGGATCCCGCCGAGTCATCCCCGGGGGGAGAAGAACTCACGCTGACTCCAACGATTGAGCACCACCGGCGACGACCCTACGGTCCCCTCAACGCTGTGCCTCACAGCCACGACCCCTCACGAGAAGGACGGCCCGCATGTCTGAGACAACCCTGCCCGGGAAGGAGTCGCCGGCGGACGCAGCCGGCCCTGACGTCACCCCCGGGCCTGGATCCCGCCGTCTGAGTGGAAATCTCGGCGCGGCGTCCATCGTCTTCATGGTCGTCGCCGCGGCCGCACCCCTCGGGGTGGTCGGCGGCGTCGTGCCGCTGGGTCTCGCCAACGGCAACGGTGCCGGGTTTCCGGCCACGTTCCTCGTCGCGACCGTGATCCTGCTTCTCTTCTCCGTGGGCTTCACCGCCATGACGCCGCATGTCGAGGAGGCGGGGGCGTTCTTCTCCTACGTCCGCCGGTCACTAGGGCTGCCGGTGGGCATCGGGATCGCCTTCGTGGCGATCGTCAGCTACGTGGCCCTCGAAGCCGGGGTGTACGGCCTTCTCGGCCCGGCGGGTGCCGGCGTCCTCGCACAGTTCGGCGGACCCACGCTGCCGTGGTGGGCGTTCGCGGCGGTCGCGTTCGCGGTGACGACCTATCTCGGCTACCGCAACATCGAACTGTCCAGCCGCGTGCTCGGGGTGCTGCTGACCGCCGAGATCGCGATCGTGGTGATCCTGGACCTCGTGATCGTCGTCCGGGGCGGCGACCACGGGCTGTCGTCGGGCATCATCGACCCGCAGGCCGTCTTCTCGGGATCCCTGGGCATCGGACTGCTTTTCGCGATCATCAGCTACGTCGGGTTCGAAGCGACCGCGATCTTCCGCGACGAGGCCCGCACCCCGGAGCGCACCATCCCGCGCGCCACCTATGCCTCGCTGCTGCTGATCGGCCTCTTCTACGCGGCGACGAGCTGGGCGCTGATCTCGGGCTGGGGCGACGAGGAGGCCGTCGCGCAGGCCACGGCCAACGGTGGCACGTTCCTGGGTGACACCGCGGCCCGCTACCTCGGAGCCGTCGGTGCCGACGTCATCGCCGTGCTTTACTTCACCAGCCTGTTCGCCTGCATCCTGGCCTTCCACAACGTCGCATCGCGATACCTGTTCGCGCTCGCGCAGAAGGACGTGCTGCCGGCCTCCCTGAGCCGTCCGCACGCCGAACACGGTTCGCCCCACCGGGCCTCGCTGTGGATCTCGGGTGTCGTCGCGGTGAGCGTGGTGCTCGCCGTCGCGTTCGGTCTCGACCCGGCGGCACAGTTCTACACGTGGTTCGCCGGGGCCACGACCGTGGGTGTCGTCCTCCTGCTCATCGCGACCAGCGTGGCGGTGCTGGTGTTCTTCGCCAAAGACCGTCGCGGGCAGTCGCCGTGGCGGGTGCGGGTCGCCCCGGCGCTCGGCCTGGTCGGGCTGCTCGGCTCTCTGGTGTTGATCCTGGCCAACCTCAGCGACCTGGTCGGTGGCTCCGCCGTGCTGGCGTGGGTGATCGTCGGTCTGCTCGCCGGCGCCTTCACGGTGGGTGCGGTGATCGGACGACGGGCCCCGCGATGACTCAGCTCTCCGAACCGGCCGTGAGCCCGGCCGCCGACGAACTCCGCAGCGGCATCGCCGACGGCAGTCTCACCGAGATCGAGGTGGCGTGGAGCGACCCGTTCGGTCACGCCGCGGGCAAGCGCATCCCGGCCGGGCAATTCCTGGACCGCGCCACCGGCGCCGGGTTCGCGTTCTGTGAGGCCGCCCTGGGGTGGAACACCGACGGCACCGTGATCGACTCGCTACGCCTCACCAACTGGGAGGGCGGATACCCGGACGTCTATGCGGTTCCTGACTTCTCGACGTTCACGCCGGTGCCGTGGCGCCGGGGAGTCGGCCATGTCATCTCCGACATCGTCACCCACCACCGGACGCCGTCGCTGCTGGATCCGCGCGGTGTGCTGCGCCGGGTGCTGACGCGGCTGGAGGGCCTGGGGTACACCGCGAAGGTGGGTGTCGAATTCGAGTTCTACCTGCTCGAGAACGACGGTTCGCCGATCATCGACAGGATCCAGGCGTACTCGCTGGAGAACGCCAACGCGCTGGACCCGCTCATCGCCGACCTGTACGAGACCCTCGGGGCGTTCACCCGCCTGGAAGGGATCCAGACCGAATACGGGCCGGGACAGGTCGAGACCAACCTGGTGTACACCGATGCGCTGGCGGCCGCCGACGACAGCGCCCGGCTCAAGTACGCGGCCAAGGAGGTGGCGCGACGGCACGGCAAGCTCGCCAGCTTCATGCCCAAACCCTTTTCCGAACACTCGGGAAGCTCTGCGCACCTCCACATCTCGTTGTGGAAGGACGGGCAGCCCGCGTTCGCCGCGGTGGACGGCGCCGAGAGCCGCGACGCGCGGTACGCCATCGCCGGGCTGTTCGAACACCTGCCCTCGATCACGCTGTTCGGCGCGCACTCGGTCAACGCCTACCGGCGCTTCGCGCCCGACACCTTCGCCCCTGACACCGTGAACTGGAGCAGGGACAATCGCAGCGCAGCGATCCGTTCGCTGATCGAGGACAGACCGGAGGCCTCGCGCATCGAATTGCGTTCCGGAGCCTCGGATTCGAACCCGTACTGGCTGATCGCGTCGGCTCTGGCCGGGGTCATCGCCGGTCTGGAGGCACGCCGGGAGCCGCCGCGGGCCGCGACGGGAAATCTCTACGGGAAGGGACAGCCGCTGCCTGATTCGCTCGGCACCGCGGTGGCGCTGGCCATCCAGGACGACACCATCCTCGACATCCTGGGCGAGCAGTCCGTGCTCGACTTCGCGACCCTCGCGCGCAGCGAATGGGACCGGTACGTCAGCCACGTCAGCGACTGGGAACGTGACCGCTACCTGACCACCTCATGACGGGGCCCCGGTTCGGCGTCTGGGCGCCGGTTTACGGAAACCACGGCGCACGCCACCACCCCCGGGATGCCCCCGACGCGAGCTACCGGCGGACCCGGGACCTGATCGTGGCTGCCGAACGGGCCGGGTTCGACGCGACGCTGATCGCCCAGCACGTCATTCACCCCAGCGATGTCGAAGACGACGTCCTCGAAACCTGGTCGACCGTGGCGGGTCTGGCCGAGGCCACCGAGCGGATCGAGCTCATCGGGGCGATCAAGCCGCTGCTCCTGAACCCGCTGGTGTTCGCGAAGATGGCGGCGAACATCGCCGACATCTCCGGGGGCCGCCTGTCGATCAACGTCGTCAGCGGCTGGTTTCTCCCCGAGTTGGACGCACTCGGGGTGGGATTGCTCGACCACGACGACCGCTACGCCCACACCCGGGAATGGCTCGATGTCGTCACCGCGCTGTGGGACGGCAAGCAGGTCGACACGGGTGGGCGGCAGGCGGCACTGATCCGCCCGATCCCGCGCCGCGCGCCTGCGGTGTACGTCGGAGGGGAGTCCGAACCCGGACGGGCACTGGCCGCCGCGACCGCCGATGTGTTCTTCATCAACGGCAGGCCGTTGCGCGACACCCGCGACGTCATCGCCGACCTCCGATCCCGGCGAACCGCAGGCCCGCCGCTGCGCTTCGGTCTGTCGGCGTTCGTGATCGCGCGTGACACCGACGCCGAGGCGCAGGCCGAGGCGCGATACCTGCAGGCGTTGGTCGACGCCGAGACTCGGCCCGAGATCTCCGGCGGCACCGATCCGAAGACGCAGATGTACCGGGTGCTCGCCGGCGCCAGCCGCGTCGGATCCAACGGCGGCACCCTTGCCGGTCTGGTCGGCAGCTATGACACTGTCGCCGAACGGATCTCGGAGTTCCATGCCGCAGGGATCGAACTGTTCATGCTGCAGTTCCAACCGATCGACGCCGAGCTCGCGCGCTTCGCCGAACACCTCATCCCCCGATTCCGTCGACCTTCCGAGGACTGACCATGACCCTCACCGATCTGGGTGAAACGACCTCCGACGCGGCCGTGCGCCTGGCCCGCCTGGAGCCGATCGTGGACGCCCTGCGCGCCGCGGATCCGTCCGCCGAGCGGGAACGGGTGCTCCAGCACGACGCCGTCGCCGAGCTGCGGCGCGCAGGCATCCTCTCCCTGCGCGTTCCCCGGCGCTACGGCGGTCCCGGTGGCAGCGTTCGTGACGTGCTCGCGGCGGTGATCCACCTCGCGTCCGGCAGCTCGAACGTGGCGCAGGCGCTGCGGGCGCACTTCGGGTTCGCGGAGCGTCTGATGAGCAACCGCGCCACCGACGCCGAACGCGCGGAATGGTTTCCGAGGATCAACGCGGGCCTCGTTCTCGGCAATGCGATCACGGACGCGAAGGGACGGGCGCCGGGCAGTACCGACACCACGGTGCTGCCCGACGCCGACGGCGTGCTGCGGCTGAACGGGCGCAAGTTCTATTCGACCGGAACGCTCTACGCCGACGCGATCGCGGTGTCGGCGGTCGATGCCGACGGCAGGGACGTCCAGGTCATCGTGCCGACCGATCGGGCCGGCGTCGAACTGTTCGATGACTGGGACGGTTTCGGGCAGCGCATGACGGCCAGCGGTGCCACACACTTCACCGACGTACAGATCGCGCCGCAGGAGGTCACGACGGTGTCCGACGGCAGCCATCTGGCGCACGGCACGACGTTCCTGCAGTTGTATCTGGCGGCGGTGGCCGCGGGGATCGCGGCGGCGGTCCGGCGTGATGCGGTCGAGTACGTGCAGACGCGCGCCAGGCCCGCGTCGCACTCACTGGCCGGCCGTGCCGCCGACGATCCGTTCGTGCTGCACGCCGTCGGCGAGATCGGTGCCGCGGCCGCGGCCGCGAAAGCGCTGGTGCTGGCCGCGGCAGACGCTCTGGACACGCTGGTGGACAGCGGATCTGCGCGCGACCCGGAGGCGCTGGCACAGGTCGCGATCGTGGTCGCTCAGGCCCAGTTGGTCGCCGAGCGGTTGACGCTGCAGTCGGCGCAACGGCTGTTCGACACCGGGGGAGCGTCGGCCACGTCCCGGGCGCTGAACCTCGACCGGCATTGGCGCAATGCGAGGACGGTCGCCAGCCACAACCCGCTGGACTACAAGGCCCATGCCGTGGGCAGCTACCTGGTCAAAGGCACGGCGCCGCCTGCCAACGGCTACTTCTGACGAAATGCCGACGCCGCCGTCGGATCAGGGGGCGGCCTCCAGTGCGCGCCGGGCATAGGCGCGCACATCGGCGTCGCCGTCGTCGAGCGCACCGGTCAGTGCCTCGCGCGCCGCATCCTCCGACGAGGCCCACCGGGTGAGGCTGAGAACGGCGGCCTTGCGGACGTCGAGGTGCGGATCCGCCAGCGCCTGCGACAGCGGCGGCACCGCCGCCGACGGCGACGGTGCCCCGGCCAGGGCTCGCGCCGCACCCTGCCGGATCTGCCACGCCCCCGCTGCCAGCGCCTTCTCGACGGTCGCCACGTCCGCCTCGCCCCACCCGATCATGCCGATCGCCGCGAGCGCGGCGGCCCGCACCAGTGGGTCGGTGTCGTCGATGAGCATGCGCACCGTCGCCGCCCCGGCCCCCAGGGTGCCGAGACCGTTGGCGACGGCGATGCGGACCTCACGGTTCGGGTCGGCGTGCGCGGCGGCGACCCCGTCGATGTCGTCGACGGACACCAGCGCACGCACCGCCTCGATCCGGGCCCGGTGGTCCGGGTCGGCGACCAGGCGCCGGTAGTCGGCCGGGTCTGCGGCACGGCGCGAAGCCAGCACGTAGATGGCGGCGCCGCGGACCACGGGGTCCGTGGAATCGAGGTAGTGCCGCAGGGTTTGTAGGTCGGGCAGCACTTCGACGAGCTCCCGGATGCCGTCGGCGGCCACCTGGCGCACGTCGACGTCGTCGTCGCCCAGCGCCGCGATGAGGGGCTCGGAGTATCCGTCGCAGAGGTGCTCGGTGAGGGCGTCGACCGCGGTGCGGCGGACGCCGGCGTCGGTGTCGCGCAGATACGGCATCAGGTCGCCGACCGAGGGTTCGTCGAGCGCCAGCACCGCGGCGATCCGCGGCGACGGCGGCGCGACGGGGACGGCCGCGATCCGGGACACCTCCGAGGTCGGCGCCCGGCTACCCTGCAGGTCGGGCTCGCTGACGGGCACGGGTTCGGTTTCCCCACTGGGTAATCCGTCCAGCCCCGGCACCGGCACGAAGTACGGCGCGACCGGCCGCTTGAGGAACTCCATGTCCCCCTCGCCGGTCTTGCGCAGGTTGAGGTGGTAGCGCCACCGGGTGTCGTCGCGGTCGGGCAGATCGCTGCGGTCGTGATAGAGCCCCCACCGTGATTCGGTGCGCGTCAGCGAGGACCGCGCGGCCATCTCCGCGCAGTCGCGGATGAACGACACCTCGACCGCGCGCATCAGTTCGTGGGGTGTCCGCGCGCCGATCCCCGCGACCTCGTCGCGCATCCGCTGGAACGTCTCGACGGCCAGCGACAGCTTCGTCGCGGTCTTCGGCGGGGCGACGTAGTCGTTGACGAACCGCCGCAGCTTGTATTCCACCTGGGGTTGCGGCGGGCCGTCCGGGTTGCGCAGCGGACGGTAGATCAGCTCGTGGGCCGCCGCGACCTGGTCGGCCGGAAGGTCCTGCGGGGCAGGGACATCGGCCAGCGAGGAGGCGGCGTGTGCCCCCGCGAGGTCGCCGTAGACGAACGCGCCGATCATGTAGTTGTGGGGCACGCAGGCGAGATCACCGGCGGCGTAGAGCCCCGGGACGGTCGTGCGCGCGTTCTCGTCGACCCACACCCCGGACGCGGAATGGCCACTGCACAAACCGATCTCCGAGATGTGCATCTCGATGTCATGGGTCCGGTAGTCGTGTCCGCGGTTGGCGTGGAAGGTGCCGCGGGTCGGCCGTTCGGTGGTGTGCAGGATGCCTTCGAGCGCGGTCAGGGTTTCGTCGGGCAGGTGGCTGACCTTGAGGTAGATGGGTCCGCGCGCGGACTCGATCTCACTCTTCACCTCGGCCATCATCTGCCCCGACCAGTAGTCGGAATCGACGAACCGCTCTCCATGGGCGTTCACCTGATACCCGCCGAAGGGGTTGGCGACGTAGGCGCAGGCGGGGCCGTTGTAGTCCTTGATGAGCGGGTTGATCTGGAAGCATTCGATGCCGGAGAGCTCGGCGCCGGCGTGGAAGGCCATCGAGTAACCGTCTCCGGCGTTGGTGGGGTTCTCGTAGGTTCCGTACAGGTAGCCCGATGCCGGCAGGCCGAGCCGCCCGCACGCGCCGGTGGCGAGGATGACGGCCTTCGCCGCGACGACGACGAATTCGCCGGTGCGGCTGTTCAGCGCGGCCGCACCGACAGCCCGCCGGGTCCCGTCGTCTCCGTCCGACGTCAGCACACGCACCGGGACGAGCCGGTTCTCGATCTGGATCCGCTCGCGCATCGACCGCTGCCGCAGCACGCGGTAGAGCGCCTTCTTGACGTCCTTGCCCTCGGGCATCGGCAGCACATAGGACCCGGAGCGGTGCACGCGGCGCACCGCGTACTCGCCGTGTTCGTCCTTCTCGAATTTCACGCCGTAGCGTTCCAGCCGCTGCACCATCGCGAACCCGCGGGTGGCCGTCTGATAGATGGTGCGCTGGTTGACGATTCCGTCGTTGGCGCGGGTGATCTCGGCGACGTAGTCCTCCGGCGTCGCCTTGCCGGGAATGACCGCGTTGTTCACCCCGTCCATCCCCATCGCCAGCGCGCCGGAGTGCCGGACGTGGGCCTTCTCGAGCAGCAGCACCCGGGCGCCGTTCTCGGCTGCGGTGAGGGCGGCCATCGTCCCCGCGGTGCCGCCGCCGATGACCAGGACATCGCAGTCGAGGCGGACGGCTCCTTCGAGACCGGGGCCGAGTGTGGGTATCTGCATCAGGAAAACAGCTCCGAATAGTTCAGTGCGGCAATCACTTCGGTGCGCAGTGTGGCGCGGGACGCGGAGGGATCGCGCGGGGAGGGGACGTCGATCAGGGTGCGCAGTGGCTTGCCGGCCCGCCCCAGCACCGCGATCCGGTCACCGATCAGCAGGGCCTCGTCCACGTCGTGGGTGACGAAGACGACCGTGGTGGGGTGTGCCCGCCAGGTGTCGATCAGCAGTCGCTGCATGGTGGCGCGGGTCTGGGTGTCCAGCGCGCCGAACGGCTCATCCATCATGACCGCGCGGGGGGCGCCGGCCAGACCGCGGGCCAACTGCACCCGCTGGCGCATACCTCCGGAGAGACTCTTCGGCAGGTACGACTCGAAACCGGACAACCCCACGTCGGCGATCCACTTCGTGGCGTCCTCCCGCCGTCCCGGGCGCGGATGACCGGCAAGCTTGAGGGCGAGCTCGACATTGGACCGCACGGTTCGCCACGGGAGCAATGCGTTGTCCTGGAACACCATCGCCCGGTCCCGCGACGTGCCCGTCACGCGCACGCCGTCTGCCAGGACGTCACCGCGGTCGGGGGAGAGCAGGCCTGCGAGCGCCCGCAGCACCGTCGACTTCCCGCAGCCCGACGGCCCGGTGAGGACCAGGATCTCCCCGGGCCGCACGTCGAGATCCAGCCCGTCCACCACCGGTGCCCCGCCGTAGCTCAGTACGAGATCGCGCAGCGTCAGCGTCATCCCGGCGGCGCTCATCGCCCATTCCCCTCGCCCCGCGGGAGCCACCGCGTCACCCGCCTGCCGATCAATTCGACGGCGGCGGAGGTGACGAAGCCGAGCACGCCGATCGTGAGGATCCCGACGAACACGTCGGGATAGGCGAGCACGGTGTAGGCCTGCCACGTGCGGTACCCGACGCCGAGCCGGCCCGAGATCATCTCCGCCGAGATCACACAGATCCAGGCCACGCCGATGCCGACCGACAGGCCGCCGAACACTCCGGGCAGGATGCCGGGCAACACCACCCGCACGATCACGTCCCAGCGGTTCCCGCCCAGGGTGCGCACCGAGTCCTCCCACAGAGTGGGCAGCGCGCGCACGGCGTGGCGGGTGCTGACCATGATCGGGAAGTAGGCGGCCAGGAACGTGATGAACACGATGCCCGCCTCGTCGGTCGGGAACAGCAGGATGGCGACGGGCACGATCGCGATCGCGGGGATCGGCCGCGCGAGCTCGGTCAGCGGCCCGAAGATGTTCGCGAACCTGCCGGAGCGCCCGAGCGCGATGCCGGTGACGACCCCCGCCACACCGGCGAGCGCGAAGCCGGTGAGGATGCGGATCAGCGACTGCCCCAGATCCAGCCAGTACTCCGGGGTTTCGATGCGGTTCAACAACGCGGTGAGAACCTCACCGACGGTGGGCAGCGTGTCGAACCGCAGCCACAGCCGGACGTCGTTGGCGGTCAACACCTGCCACAGCGCCACCGCAGTGGCGACCGAGACGAGGCGCACCAGCCACGACCCCCAGTGCGGCCGCCGCGCGGGTCGTTTCGCAGGTGCGACCGGCGGGACGACGACGGGTGCGTCGGTCGTCAGGACCGCGGGTGGGGTCGTCACACCGCACCCGCCAGGGCCTGCTGATAGTCGACGACCGTCGCGCCGGGGTGTGCCGCGGTGTAGCGTTCGGCGCCCGCGACGGTGTCGAACGGCAGGTGGCGTTGGCCGTCCCGGACCCAGAACGACCTGTCGGCGAACCAGCGGGTACCGAATTCGGTGTCGGAAACGTATGCGGCGCGGATGGTTCCGCCGCCGGCAGTGGCGTCCCGCACGGCACGCAGCAGGCAGTCGGGATTCGCGGCGGGTTGCGTCGATTCGGTCCCGTCGATCCACACTTCGCCGGCGAGCTTCGCATCGGTCACGGCGACGTCGCAGACGGGATCGTGCCCGCCGAGCGCCGACGGGTTGGTGGTGCTGCGCAGCGCGGCCTCGTAGTCCAGGCCACGGTCGGCGAAGGCTTTACGGATCGCGGTGTCGGACACGAAGTTCTCGACGTCCAGTGGTGAGAACTCGCCGATGGACTGGAGGTAGGGCACGTCGCCCTTCAGAGCCTGCACCAGCGAGGGCTTGAGCGTCGTGTCGAAACTCGTGCCGCCGGGGCCGTTGTACAGGTAGACGACCTCCTGCGGCAGCCCGCTGCCCTCGGCCACGAGTTGCGCCGATTTCAGAGGATTGTCGTTGAGGAATCCGGTGGCGTCGAGCTGGGCCTGCAGGAACGCGTCGAGCACCTCGGGATGGCGGCCCGCGTAGTCGCGCCGTACGACGACACCGTGGAACGTCGGATAATCACCCTCGGCGCCGTCGTAGAGCAGGGTGGCCTTGTCCTGGAAAGCGAGCAGGCCCGGCCACGCGACGAACTGCGACAGTGCCTGCACCTGACCGGATTCGAGCGCCGAGGCGCCGACCTGCGGCTGTTGGTTCAGCACCTCGACGCCGGTCTTGGGGTCGATGCCGGCGTTGTCGAGGGCCCGGACCAGCGTGCCGTGTCCCGCTGATCCGACGCTGGCCGAGACCTTCTGCCCCCTGAGGTCGGCGACGGTGCGGGCATCGGATCCGGGCGGAACCACGATCATGTTCAGCGCGCCGGTCGGGCTGTAGCCGGTGACCGACACCAGTTCGGTCCGTGACCGCTCGTTGGCCTGCGTCTTGGATCCGTTGATCAGCAGCGGATAGTCGCCCATGGACCCGATGTCGATCTTCTCGGCGACCATCTGGGCGGTGATGGGTGCCCCGGTGTCGTAGTCCTGCCATTCCACGACGTAGTCGGGGCCGCCTGCCTTCGTCAGGTCCCCGAGACGCTGTTCGAGGAAACCCTTGGCGCGCAGCAGCGTCCCTGCCGTCACGGTGTTGATCGTCTTGGACTGATAGCCGACGACGACGCGGACGGTGTCCTCGGACCGGGTCTGGGAGTCCAGCGAGCACCCGGCCACCGATGTGGCGGTGGCGACGGTGAGCAGCACGGCGGCAATGCGTTTCATGAGGGATCCTCGGGCATTCGGAAGCTAACGGATGAGGTAGGGCATGTTGACGGTGACGGCGCCGGTCGGACAGCGGGCGGCGCAGGGCCCGCAGTACCAGCACTCGTCCACGTGCATGAAGGCCTTGCCGTTCTCCGGGTTGATCGCCAACGAGTCGAGCGGACAGATCTCGACGCACAGCGTGCATCCCTCGATGCACAGCGATTCGTCGATGGTGACGGGCACGTCGACCCGCTGCGTGACCTGAGCCATGGTCATCTCCTGATCAGATTGCTGCGCATGGTGATCCGATCACCGCGCATCCGGATGTATTCGAGATCGACGGGGCGGCCGTCGTCGAGATGGGTCAGCCGCTCGAGCAGCAGCAGTGCCGCGTTGTCGGGCACCTGCAGGATCGCCGCCGAATGCGGATCCGCCGTAACGGCTTCGACGGCCACGGCAGCACGTCCCAGGCGTTGCCCGGTGACGAGTTCGATAAGGGAGAACACGTCGTTGTCCTCCAGCGCGTGTTCAGTGACGGCCTCGCCGACGTCGCAGGCCAGGTACGTCATGTCGAGGCTGAGCGGCAGACCGCCGAGGTAGCGCAGTCGTTCGATGAACACGACGGGCTCGCCCGGATCGAGTTCGAGCTTGCGGGCGACGGAGGGCGGCGCCGCCACCGTCAGGGTCGCCCGCACCTCGTTGCGGATCTCGCCGTAACCCTTGAACGTCTCCTGCAGACCGACCAGCGCGTCGAGACCGTGGTCGTACTTGCGGATCGCGACGTGGGTGCCTACCTTCGGCTCCCGGTCGATCAGGCCCTCGGCCTTGAGCACCGCGAGCGCCTCGCGTACCGCGTTGCGCGACACCAGGAACTCCGCGGCGAGGTCGGCTTCGGTCGGCAGCCCGTCCTGGTAGCCGCCGGCATGGATCTGGTGACGCACCACGTCGGCGACGAGTCGAGCCTGGTCGGCCCGCGGGCGGCGCAGCGGCGTGGGCGTGGGCAGGGGATCGGTCACCGGGTCACCTCGTCTCGGCTGCGAAGGGTGCTGAAAGTGCTGATGGCGACGCTAAATCGGTCGACGCCCTCCGCCGAACGCACCGCGTCGCCGCGGCCGCCGGCGGTGGGTCATTGCGCCGCCGCGACGGTGAGCTGACCAGCGCCGACCGCGGCCTGCGACGGTATTGCGCCACCACAGCGGCCGCCGCGGAGGTTGTGATCGCGGTGAGCCGAAATCCTTGGCAGCGGACTGAGGGTTCGCCGAACCGGGCTGCGCGCCGCGCTCCGGCGTGCTACTCAAGGGGTATGTCGAGGAGGGTCGCGGGGGTGGTGGCTGCTGCCGTGTGCCTCGGAGGTGCGGTGTCGGCCTGTGCGGACGGCCCTGCCGAGGACCGTCCCGTCGTCCGGATCGCCGAGGCCGCCCAGCCGTCGCCCGCCATACCGCTGGGCCGGTTCCTGCCGACGGCACCCGAGCTGGCCGGCGTTCTCGGCACGGGTCCGACCGGCCTGATCGGTGACCCGGTGGAGGGCGATGCCGACATGCTGCTGCGCAGTGTCGCCGAGGCGCAGGCGTCGCCCGCGGAATGCGTCAGCGCCGCCTACCGCCTGCAGAGCGTCGTCTACCAGGCCAGCCCCGTCCGCTCCGTGGCGAGCGTCACCTGGGCCGGAGGCGGGTTCGACGGTCCGCCGGTGTCGGTGTTCTCCGCCGTGGTGCAGATGGCCGGCAGCGCTGCGGCACAGGAGTTCTTCGCCTCGGTCAGCGAACAGTGGCGGCGGTGCAACGGCGAGACCGTCGCCGTCCAGATCCCCGGCAACGGCGCCGGCGAGATGAGCAGGGTCACCGACGTCGCCTTCGACGAACGGGTGGTGTCGGCGAGCGTGCTGCACGCCTCGGGCGGCAGCGGGTCGCCGACGGGCCTGCGCGCGATCGGTCTGGCGGGTGACTGCATCGTCGAGATCGAGCTCACCGACCCCCGTCCCGCCGGGAGTCCCCGGGGTGCGGTCGCCGTCGCCGGCGTGATTCTCGACAAGATCGCCGCCGTGCGCTGACGTCGAGGCCCCCGCGTCGGTGGGGGACGATGACGGACAATGACGCGGTGAGCAACAGTGTCGCGGTGCAGCGTGCCCGCCTCGGCGGTGCGATGTTCGCGGTCTGCGCGGTGATCGCCGGGTGCTCCAGCACCGTGGAGGGAACGGCGGTGCGCGCCCACGGCGTCGGCCGGCTCGATGTTCCACCCCTGGACGAGACGAAGCTGGACCGGGTCCTGCTGAACATCGAGGAGATCAACACCATCGTCGGGTCGACGCGGATGAAGGTCACCAGCGAGCTCGACGAGATGACCGACCATTCCGCCGACGTGTCGGACCCCGCCTGTCTCGGGGCGGTGTACGGCGCCGAAGCGCCGGTCTACGAGGGGACTTCCTGGACGGCGCTGCGCGACCAGGTCGCACGCGAACCCGACGTCGACAGCGATCACTGGGTCGAACAGACGGCGGTCCTGTACCCGGCACCGCGGAATGCGCAGGACTTCCTCGCCGAGTCCGAGGCGACGTGGCAGGACTGCGCGAACGACGCGATCCTCGTCGGCGAGGGGGAGTACCTCTGGAGACTCGACGACGTCAAAGTCGGTGACTCGCTCATCACCCAGGTCACCACGCAGGAGGGCGCCGACGGGTGGGCCTGCCAACACGCCCTCTCCCAGGTGTCGAACGTGACCGTGGAGGCGTGGGCCTGCGGTTACGACATCACCGACGAGGCCGCCGAGATGGCCGACGCGATGGTGGAGAACGCCGCCCGCTGAGGAAAGCCGTCAGGAGGCGCTGACGAGCGACGCCGGCCGTGCCCCCCGGATCAGTTCGCCCCAGGCGGTGAACGCCTCGGCGTGGTCGACAGACGACGTTCCGGTGGCCAGCGCCACCAGACCCGATGCGACGCTGCCGAGGCCGATACCGGTCTGGTGGACGACGCGCACCAGCTCGTCGAAGGCCTCACTGCGCGAGCACCCGCGCAGCCCGATGAGAATGCCGACAGCGATGTCGATGGCTTGGCGAGACGTCTCGCCGGTCCCGGAGAATCCCATGGCGCCGATGGTCGCAACTGCGCCGCCGGCGCACGAGGGTTCTGCGCGGGCAGACGCAAAATTGCGACGGTCTCGTTACACCGGCGCGTTCGCCGGCTGGAAGCCGCCGGAGCTGTCGGCCTCTTCCTCGGCGCGGATCACGTGAACCACCGCGTTGATCAGCGCCAGGTGGGTGAACGCCTGCGGGAAGTTGCCCAGGTGCCTGCCGGTGCGCGGCTCGATCTCCTCGGCGTAGAGGTGCAGGGGGCTGGCGAAGGACAGCAGGCGTTCACACAGGTGACGCGCGCGGTGGATCTCGCCGATCTCGACGAGCGCCGACACGAGCCAGAACGAGCAGATGGTGAACGTGCCTTCCTCCCCGGCCAAGCCGTCGTCGGTCTCCTCGGTCCGGTAGCGCAGCACCAGACCTTCCTCGGTGAGCTCCTCGGCGATCGCCATCACCGTGGCCCGGATGCGGGGGTCGTCCGGCGGCAGGAACCGGGTCAGCACCGCCAACAGCAGCGAGGCGTCCAGCGCGGGGTCCCCGTAACGCTGCGTCAGCACGCCGCGCTCGTCGACCCCGTGCTCCAGGATGTCGGCCTTGATCTCCTCGGCGATCGCGCGCCACTGCTGGGCGTAGGACTTCTCGCCCTCGAGGTCGGCGAGCTTGGCGCCGCGGTCGAGGGCCACCCAGCACATGATCTTGCTGGAGGTGAAGTGCTGCGGTTCGCCGCGCACCTCCCAGATGCCGCGGTCGGGCTGCCGCCAGTGTTTGATGGCCTCCTCGACCTGCTCCTTGAGCACCGGCCACAGCGTCTCGGGGATCTGCTCCCGCGACTTGGTGTGCAGGTACACCGAATCCAGCATCGTGCCCCAGATGTCGTGCTGCATCTGGTTGTAGGCGCCGTTGCCGATGCGCACCGGGCGGGCGTTGTCGTAGCCGGAGAGGTGGTTGAGTTCCTCTTCGACGAGGCTGCGTTCCCCGCCGACGCCGTACATCACCTGCAGCGGATGCCGGTCGCCGTTGTTGGCGCCGGACACGTCGGCGATGAACGCGAAGAAGTCGTCGGCCTCCCGATCCAGACCCAGGGTGTAGAGCCCCCACAGCGCGAACGTCGAGTCACGCACCCACGCATAGCGGTAGTCCCAGTTGCGTTCGCCCTGAGGCGTTTCCGGGAGCGACGTGGTGGGCGCCGCGAGCAGCGCGCCGGTCGGGGAGTAGGTGAGGCCCTTCAGCGTCAGCGCACTGCGTTGCAGATAGGCCCGCCACGGGTGGTCGGGGAAGTCGCCGACGTTGATCCACTGGCGCCAGCATTCGCTGGTCTTCCACATCTTCTCCGAGGCTTCTTCGAACGTCTGCGGCGCCGGATGCTTCGACCAGCTCAGCGCGACGAACACATTGTCGCCCTCGCTCAGGCGGGTGCGGGCCCGGGCCTCGCGGCCCTCCAGGCCGATCCGCAGATTGGTGGTCAGCCGCAGCGTGGGGTGCGAATCGGGATCCTTCGTCGCCCGCGCGATCGCCTCGCCGTACGCCTGCGCGGAGTACTCCCAGTGCGCACTGGTGCGGTGGTAGTCGAACGACGGCTCGCAGCTCATCACCAACTCGACCGTGCCGCTCACGCAGCGCACGGTGCGCAGCAGGATGTGCTCGGCGTCCCAGTCCATCGGCGTCCGCCGGTGGGTGCGCGACCGGGTCTCCAGGTCGTGCCACGGGCCCATCACCAGCGCATCCCGCACGATCACCCAGCCGGTGTGGGTCTGCCATGTCGTCTCAAGGATCAGGCTTCCGGGCAGGTAGCGGCGCGCGGCGGGTACGGACACCCCGTAGGGGCCCAGCCGGAAGTGACCGGCGCCGCGGTCCAGGATCGCGCCGAACACGCTGGGTGAATCGGGGCGCGGCACACACAGCCACTCCACCGATCCCGCGGACGAGATCAGGCACTGCGTCTCGCAGTCCGACAGGAACGCGTAGTCCGCGATCGGCGGGAACGGGTTCCGCAGCGGCCCGGCGGTGCTGTACGCACCGGGGCTGGTCAGGGCGAACGCCGCGGATTCCCCGTTCGACGAGACCCCGCCGGCGGCTTCGGACTGCTGCACAACCATTTGCTCATCATCGACTGCCGGGCGCCTCGGCGTCTACTCGAACACCCGGTGTTTCGCAGGGTTGCCGGACGCATAGTCTGGCCGGGTGGGCAGCTTCCTCAACTGGTGGGACGGGGTGGAGCTGTGGCTGTCGGGATTGCCGTTCATCGTGCAGACGGTGGTGGTGATGCCCGTGGTGCTGGCGCTGGCCTACGGTGCGGCACTGGTGCTCGACGGGCTGCTCGGCAACGGCATCAGGATCCTGCACCGCATCCGGCACACCGACGACGACGAGGGAGGCGACCTGTGAGCGGCATGCCACGGTCCCGCGTGACGCTGGCCCTGATCGCGCTGATCGTGCTCGTCCTTGTGATGTGGCTGCTCACGCGCTGAAGTTCTCGGCGACTCTGTTATTGTTCGCGCCATGCGAACGGCGTCCGGCAACAAGAGCGGCCACATCGTGGCCCTCATTGCCGTGGGTTTTGCCGCCGTCGCTGATGTCTGTTGTTGTCGCTGATTCCGTACCCGTTCGCGGTCTGGTGTCGGTGACGGTTGCGGCGTGAGTGCGCCGAAGCAACAACCTCGCCTTCCGTGAGCGGTGTTCCCCGAAAACATCCCACCCGGAAAGGTCCTCGATGCACACCCTCCTGAAATCCGCGTCCCGTTGGCGCACGGCCGCGGCGATCGCGGCGACCGCGACGGTCCTGGCCGCGTGCGGCGGCGGCGCCAGCGATGTCGCCGGCGACGGCGGCGGGAATTCGACCGCCGAGACCACGCTCACCCTGGTCGCGTTCGCTGTTCCCGAACCGGGATGGTCGAAGGTGAGCCCGGCGTTCGCCGCGACCGAGGAGGGCAAGGGTGTCGAGGTCACCGGCTCCTACGGCGCATCCGGCGACCAGTCGCGCAGCGTCGAGTCGGGCAAACCGGCCGACGTCGTGAACTTCTCGGTCGAGCCGGACGTCACCCGGCTGGTGAAGGCCGGCAAGGTCGACGAGAACTGGGCCGCGGGCCCCAACAAGGGAATCCCGTTCGGCTCCGTGGTGAGCTTTGCCGTGCGGCCCGGCAACCCGAAGAACATCCGCACCTGGGACGACCTGCTCAAGCCCGGCATCGAGGTCATCACGCCCAGCCCGCTGAGCTCGGGATCGGCGAAGTGGAACCTGCTGGCGCCCTACGCCTACGCCAGCAACGGCGGTCAGAATGCGCAGGCCGGCATCGATTTCGTCAACAAGCTCGTCACCGAACACGTCAAACTGCGTCCCGGCTCCGGCCGCGAGGCCACCGACGTGTTCCGGCAGGGCAGCGGCGACGTGCTGCTGGCCTACGAGAACGAGGCGCTCAACTTCGACCTCGAATACGTCAACCCGGCACAGACGTTCAAGATCGAGAACCCGGTCGCCGTGGTGAACACCAGCCAGCACCAGGAGAAGGCGCAGGCGTTCGTCGACTTCCAGTTCACCCCCGAGGCCCAGAAGCTGTGGGCCGAAGCCGGATTCCGTCCGGTCGACCCGGGTGTGCTCGCCGAGTTCGCCGAAAAGTTCCCCGCACCGGAGAAGCTCTGGACGGTCGCCGACCTGGGAGGCTGGTCGAAGGTCGACAGCGAACTCTTCGACAAGGACAACGGCACGATCACCAAGATCTACAAGCAGGCCACTGGATGACGTCTCCGCTCGGCGGGGTCGACTCCGTACCCGAGACCGTGCGCCCGGAGCTCACCGAGGCTCCGGGCGGCGGACGGGCGCTGCGCCGGCCCGGGGGATCGACCCTGCAGGTCGGGGTCGCGGTGGTGTGGCTGTCCGTGATCGTGCTGCTTCCGCTGGCCGCGATCCTGTGGATCTCGGCCAAGGGCGGCTGGGACGCATTCGTCTCCGCGGTCACGTCGCCGTCGGCACTCGCGTCGTTCCAGGTCACGCTGACCATCTCCGTTGTGGTGACGGTGGTCAATCTCGTGTTCGGTCTGCTGATCGCGTGGGTTCTCGTGCGCGACGATTTCCCCTTGAAGAGATTCGTCGACGCCATCATCGACCTTCCGTTCGCGCTGCCGACGATCGTCGCCAGCCTCGTGCTGCTCGCGCTCTACGGCCCCGCCAGCCCGGTCGGGATCCATCTGCAGCACACCGCCTGGGGTGTGGGGCTCGCGTTGGCGTTCGTGACGTTGCCGTTCGTCGTCCGCGCGGTACAGCCGGTGCTGCTGGAGCTGGACAGGGAGGTCGAGGAGGCCGCAGCGTCGCTGGGGGCCAACAACGCGACGATCTTCTTCTCGGTCATCCTGCCGGCGCTGGCGCCGGCGCTGCTGTCCGGCGCCGGGCTGGCGTTCTCCCGGGCGATCGGGGAGTTCGGATCGATCGTGCTGATCGGCGGCGCGATCCCCGGTGAGACCGAGGTGTCGTCGCAGTGGATCAGAACGCTCATCGAGAACGACGATCCGGCCGGAGCGGCCGCGATCTCGATCGTGCTGCTGCTCATCTCCTTCGTCGTGTTGTTCGTTCTGCGGTATTTCGGAGCCAAGGCCGCCAAGAGGGAGGCAGCAGCGCGATGACCGTGCCGTGACACTGTCGCTACCCACGAAGCTGATCCTGCGGTGCGTCGCGCTGTTCTACATCGTGGCCCTGCTGGTCGTTCCTCTCGGCGCCATCCTGTGGCGGACGTTCGAGCCGGGTCTCGTCGCCTTCTGGGCGTCCATCACCACACCGGCCGCGCAAGCGGCTCTCTCACTGTCGCTGCTCGTCGTCGCGATCGTGGTGCCGCTCAACGTGGTCTTCGGTGTGTCGACCGCACTGGTGTTGGCGCGCAGGAACTTCCGTGGCAAGAACGCCCTGCAGGCGGCGATCGACCTGCCGTTCGCGGTGTCGCCCGTCGTCGTCGGTGTCGCGTTGATCGCACTGTGGGGTACCGCCGGACTGTTCGGCTTCGTCCAGAACGATTTCGGCGCCACGATCATCTTCGGGTTCCCCGGCATCGTGCTCGCGAGTATCTTCGTGACGCTGCCCTTCGTGATCCGCGAGGTCGAGCCCGTGCTGCACGAGATCGGCACCGACCAGGAGGAGGCGTCGGCGACGCTGGGCGCCAGTGCCTGGCAGACGTTCTGGCGGGTGACGCTGCCCTCGATCCGGTGGGGTCTGACCTACGGCGTGGTGCTGACCGTCGCGCGCACACTCGGCGAGTTCGGCGCCGTGCTGGTGGTGTCGTCGAACCTTCCGGGTCAGTCGCAGACGCTCACGCTGCTGGTGCACGACCGCTACACCCGCGGTGACGACTACGGCGCGTACACCATCTCGACGGTGCTGATGGCGGTGGCCGTCACCGTGCTGATCGCTCAGATCGTGTTCGACGCACAACGCAAACGCACGAGAACCGAAGACTAGCGGGGAGATTCGCCATGACTGACTTTGCGATCGAGGTCAAGGGTGCCAACAAGCACTTCGGTGACTTCGCGGCGCTGGACAACGTCGACTTCACCGTGCCGAGGGGCTCGCTGACCTCGCTGCTGGGTCCGAGCGGCTCCGGCAAGTCCACGCTGTTGCGGGCGATCGCCGGCCTCGACAATCCCGACACCGGGACGGTCGTCATCAACGGTCGCGACGTCACCCGCGTCCCACCGCAGCGTCGCGGCATCGGATTCGTCTTTCAGCACTACGCCGCGTTCAAGCACCTGACCGTCCGCGACAACGTCGCGTTCGGGCTCAAGATCAGGAAGAAGCCCAAGACCGAGGTCAACGAGAAGGTCGACAACCTGCTGGAGGTGGTCGGGCTCGCGGGTTTCCAGAACCGCTATCCCAATCAGCTCTCGGGCGGCCAGCGGCAGCGGATGGCTTTGGCGCGGGCACTGGCCGTCGACCCGGAGGTGTTGTTGCTCGACGAGCCCTTCGGTGCGCTCGACGCGAAGGTTCGCGAGGACCTGCGGGCCTGGCTTCGTCGACTCCACGAGGAGGTTCACGTCACGACCGTGCTGGTCACCCACGACCAGTCCGAAGCGCTCGACATCTCCGACCGGATCGCCGTGCTCAACAAGGGACGGATCGAACAGGTCGGTTCTCCGAGCACGGTGTACGACGCACCGGCCAACGCCTTCGTGATGTCGTTCCTCGGCGCGGTGTCGTCCCTCAACGGAGTCCTGGTGCGCCCGCACGACATTCGGGTGGGCCGCAACCCCGACATGGCGATCGCGACCAGTGACGACTCGATCCAGGCGACCGGTGTGACGCGGGCGGTGATCGAACGGGTCGTGATGCTGGGCTTCGAGGTCCGCGTCGAGTTGTTGAACGCGGCGACCCAGACGCCGTTCACTGCGCAGATCACCCGCGGCGACGCCGAGGCCCTCGGTCTGAAGGAAGGCGACACGGTCTACGTGCGGGCCACCCGCGTGCCGGCCCTACCCTCCGACCAACCGCTGCCCGCGCACGATCACGCCGCCTCGGTGGGCAGCAGCCGGTAGAGCAGGTCGGTCAGCGTCAGCAGTCCCGGTCCCGACGGGCCGTCGACGACCACCAGGTGGTTGCGGGTCTCGCGCATGACGCGCAGCGCCTCGTAGACCGGGGTGTCCTCGGGCAGGGTGAAGACCGGCCGCATCAGCTCCCGCGCGGGGGAGTCGGTGGCGAGGCTGTCACGCACGTGCACCACGCCGACGGTCGCCGCACCGTCGCGCACCAGGAGCCGCAGATGGCCGGTGGCCTTCGCGGCGTCCTGGATCTGCGCCGGGGTGGCGTCGACCGGCACGTCGCTGTACCGGGCGTCGTGGTGCGCCACCTGCCCGACCGTGAGCGCCTCGAGCTCCAGCGCGCTGGCGAGGTTCGCGTGGTAACGCTCGTCGAGCGTCCCCACGGTCGCCGAGTGTTCGACGAGCTGGCGCAGCGCATCGGGATCCTGGGAATCGGCGAGCTCGTCGACCGGCGTCACGCCGACGCGCCGCAGACACCAGTTGGCGGCGTGGTTGAGCGCCCGCAGCAGCGGCCTGGTCACGAACATGAACGCGCGCATCGGGATCGCGAGCAGGGTCGCCGACCGCTCCGGATGGGCGATCGCCCACGACTTGGGCGCCATCTCGCCGATCACCAGGTGCAGGAAGGTCACGATCAGCAGTGCCAGCACGAAGCCGCCGACGTCGGCCGCCCACTGAGGGGCGCCGAGGTCGCTGATCCAGGGCGTGAGGGCGTAGTGCACAGCGGGTTTGGTGATGGCGCCGAGCAGCAGCGTGCACGCCGTGATACCCAGCTGCGCCCCGGCGAGCAGCAGGGAGAGTTCGCCGGCGCTGCGCAGCGCGGCACGGGCGGCCGCGCTGGTGGCCGCCGCATCTTCGAGCCGGTTGCGCCGAGCCGCGATCAACGCGAACTCGACCGCGACGAAGAACGCGCTGAGACCGATGAGAGCGGTGGTGACGGCGACGATCACCCAGGGGTTACCCATCGGTGTCCTCCTGGGTGACCTCGACGGTGACGAACACCGTTGCCGGAACCCGGCGTTCGATCGAGCGCACCTGCGCCGTCAGCCGTCGCGTGGGCGGCGTCCCGTCGTCGACGAGGTCGGCCGGGTCGGCCGGGAGTTCCACGACGACCTCGTCACCGACCTCGGGCAACCCCATCCCGTGGGCGATGACCATGCCGGCCACCGTTTCGTAGTCACCCGGCGGGAGGGTCAGGTCCAGGGTGCGTTCGGCTTCGTCCAGCGGCAGGTCGCCGGAGAGCAGCCAACCGTCCCCGTCGACGAGAACGTCGGCCTCGGTGGCGGTGTCGTGTTCGTCGTCGATCTCGCCCACCAGTTCCTCGGCGAGATCCTCGATGGTCACGATGCCCGCGAAGCCGCCGTATTCGTCGATCACCACGGCCATCTCGTCGCTGCCCTGCTCCAGTTCGCGGACCACGTTGGGCAGCGGCAACGTCTCGGGGACGACGACGGCGGGCCGGCAGTGCGTCCGCGCGGTGCCGGACGGGGACGGCACACCCAGCAGGTCGTGCAGATGGATGACGCCGATGATGTCCTCGGCGGTCGCCCCGGTCACCGGATAGCGGGTGTGCCCGGTCGACATCCGTTGCAGCACTGCGGCAATCGGCTCGTCGCCGGCCACGGCGTCGACGCGCGACCGGGGGATCATCGCGTGCTCGGCGGTGCTGGTCGGGAAATCCAGGATGCGATCGAGCAGCGCCGAGAGTTCGCGGGGGATCTCACCGGCGTCGCGGGAGGCGGCGACGATGTGCTCGAGGTCGCGCGGCGTCGCGGAGTGCTCGACATCATGGACGGGCTCGATACGGAGAACTCGCAGAAGCAGGTTCGACGACTGGTCGAAGAGCCAGATGAGCCAACCGAACAGCTTCAGATACAGCGTCGTCGACAGCGCCAGCCACCGGGCCAGGGGTTCGGGCCGCGCGATCGCGAGGTTCTTCGGGAACAACTCACCGAAGAGCATCTGCACGATCGTCGATATCCCGATCGCGGCGAGGCCGCCGAGTGCCACCGCCACGGCGGTCGGTATCCCGCTGCCGCCGAGCAGGGTTTCGAAGCCCCGCCCGATCAACGGTTCGGCGACGTAACCGACCAGCAGGCCCGTGACGGTGATGCCGAGCTGGGCGCCCGAGAGCATGAACGAGGTGCGGCGGGTGACGGTCAGCGCCCGCCCGGCGGCGGCGTCACCGGCTTCGGCGCGTGCCTTGAGGCGGGAGCGGTCGACCGCCATGTAGGCGAATTCCTGAGCCACGAAGTAACCGGTGAGCGCGGTGATGGCCAGGACGACGAGAAAGCCGAGAAGAATTCCGAGAACGGCGGTCAGCATGAGACCGCCTCGGGTCTATGAGGTTGCATCGAGTCCTTGCTCGTGAGTGGGCCCGCAGCGGGCCGGGGTGGGCAACGAGAACCACAGTACCGAACCTGGGAGGGTGCTGTCAGAGCGGAGCCACCCGGTCCGCCCACGGCAGTGCCTCCTCCAGTTGGGCGGCCAGCGTGATCAGCAGCGCCTCGCCCGTCAACGGCGCGACGAACTGGACACCGAGAGGCAGACCGTCGGCGGTCCAGTGCAGGGGGAGTGAAATCGCCGGTCGCCCAGTGAGATTCGCCAACTGCGTGTACGGCACCCAGCCCAGGTTCTTGTCGACCATGTCGTCGACGATCTTGGTGAAGCGCAGGAACCTCGCCGTCCTGGTCTTGAGCAGAACGTCCGACGCCCGCTGCAGCGCCACGGGGAGATCGAACTCACCGATCGACGGGGGCGGGGTGGCCAGCGTGGGCGTCAGCAGAAGGTCGTAGTCCTCGAAGAATGTCGTGAGCCGGCGGGTGTGCTCGTGGCGGCGGGCGACGGCATCGACGTAGTCGACGCTGCTCGTCGCGCGCCCGAGCGCGGCCATGATCAGGGTGTCGCGCTCGAACGCGTCGTCGCCGGCACCGGAGACGCGTTTGGCCTCGTCGATCTGCCAGGCGACGTAGACGAACCACGTCAGCAGGAAGTCGCGCGCCAGTGCTGCGTCGTCGAACGGCGCCTGCGGGAGCTCCTCGACGTGGTGGCCGAGATCGGTCAGCGCGCGCACGGTGGCCTCGACCGCCTCGACCGCTTCCCGGTGCGGCTGCGGTGTGATGGCCGAAGGCACCCGCACCCCGATCCGGAGCCGGCCCGGATCCGCGCCGACGCACGAGGCCAGGGGTGACTCGGGCATGTGCGGCGAGTAGGGGCCCCAGGTCTCGCCGCCGGCAATCACGTCGAACATCGCGGCGGTGTCGCGCACGGTCCGCGACACCACGCCCTGCACCGCGGCGCCGTGCATCGACTCGCCGGTGAGCGGCCCGGTCGGGGTCAGACCGCGGCTGGGTTTCAGGCCCACGAGGCCGCAGCACGCGGCCGGTATGCGGATCGAGCCGCCGCCGTCGTTGGCGCCTGCACACGGCACGATCCCGGCCGCCACGGCTGCGGCCGACCCGCCCGACGATCCGCCCGGCGTGCGGTCGGTGTTCCACGGGTTGCGCGCCGGTCCCCACAGCTCGGGCTCGGAGATGCCTTTCGCGCCGAACTCGGGCAGGTTGGTCTTGCCGAAGATCACCAGCCCCGCGTCGAGCCAGCGTCGGACGACGGTCGAGTGCTCGGCGACCGGGGTGGACGCCAGCGAGCGGGAGCCGTTCGAAGACGGAAGGCCGGCATAGTCCTGAGCGAGGTCCTTGATCAGGAACGGCACCCCCGCGAACGGCCCCGTGAGATCCGGGGACGGCGAGGCCGGGATGTCGCGGACGATGGCGTTGATGCGGGGGTTCACCTCGGCGGCCCGTTCGCGGGCCACAGCGAGCAGTTCGGACGCCGACACCTCGTTGTCGGCGACCAGCTTGGCCAGTCCGGTCGCGTCGTGGCTGCGGTACTCGTCGAATCTCATCGCCCCACCGTATTCGTGTGGGTGCCGCAGCAGGTGCCGGTCAGGCCGCGGCGCGCAGCGCGAGTGCGGCGTCGAACCGGTCGAGGACGGTTTCGGCGACCTGTCGGTGCGCGCCCAGCGGTGCGGACATCGCGATGCCCTGGGTCTCGGCGAAAGCTTTCACCCGGTCGGTGATGCGGCCGTGCGCGAGGAACCACGGCGCGATGACCAGCCGCGTCGCGCCGCCGGCACGCAGCCGGTCGGCCGCCTCGGCGAGCGTCGGTTGCGGGCCGGTCGCGAACGCGGTGGCCGCGGCCCAGCGTGTGGTCAGCGTGAGTTCGTGGGCCACCGTCGCCGTGCGTTCATTGGCCGTGGGCCGCGACGAGCCGACCGCGGTGACGAGCACCCCGACCCGCGGGTCGAGCCGCGACACGCCCGCGTGTTCCAGCCGCTGCCGCAGCACGTGGATCAGCCGGTCGTCCTCGCCCAGCACCTCGGCGCGGCAGGCGTCGGTGCCGGAGTTGGCGATCATGGCCGGAATGTCGACCCGGGCGTGGTACGCGTCGGCCAGCAGCAGCGGCACCACCACGGCGCGCCCGCCCCGCACTGCGGCGAGCACGTCGCGGAGGTTCGGAGCATTCTGCTCGCAGAACGCGATCCGGGCGTCCAGGCCCGGGCGGAGCCGGCGGATGCAGGCGACGATCTCCCGCGCCGTCGCCGCGGACCGCGGGTCGGCGCTGCCGTGTGCCGTCAGGACGAGCGTCGGGGTCACGACGCGTGCAGACCGCATTCGGTCTTCGCCTGGCCCGCCCAGCGACCGCTGCGCGGATCGGCGCCCTCGACGGGCTTGTTGGTGCACGGTGCGCAGCCGATCGACGGGTAACCCTCGTCGACCAGGGGGTTGACCAGGATGCCGTGGGCGTCGATGTAGTCCTGCATCTCGTCGTCGGTCCACGCCGCCAGCGGGTTAATCTTGACGAGTCCGAAAGCCTTGTCCCAGCTGATCAGCGGGGCGTTGGCACGGGTCGGCGCCTCGACCCGCCGGATTCCGGTCACCCACGCCGAGTACCCGCGCAGCGCCTTCGACAGCGGTTCGACCTTGCGCATACGGCAGCACTCGTTGGCACTGCGCTCGAACAGGTTCTTGCCGAAGAGCGCATCCTGCTCGGCGACGGTCTTCTCGGGACGGACGTTGACGACGTTCACGTCGTACACCGCCTCGACCGCGTCGCGGGTGCCGATCGTCTCGACGAAGTGGTAGCCCGTGTCCAGGAACAACACGTCCACGCCCGGGCGAACCTTCGCCGCCAGATCCACCAGCACCGCGTCCTGCATGTTCGACGCCACGATGTAACCGGATCGATCAGCCGACCCGCCGGCGCCGCCGAAATTCTCGTCGGTCCAGCGCAGGAGCTCGTCGGCTGTGGCGTGCGGGCCCAGTTCGGCGGCCCCGCGCTCGGCGAGCTGCTGCAGGTCGATCTCACTCATCGTGTCGGTCATGCGTTACCTCAAATCCGCGTCGTCTGCTCGAAGAGCCCACGTAGCGAAACGCTCACCCTGCTCCCGTTGTTTCACGAAGTTGCGAACAACCCGCTCGATGTAGTCACCGAGTTCGGTGGAGAGCACCTTGTGCTGGCGCAGCTTGCGGCCGAAACCGCTGTCCAGGCCCAGGCTTCCCCCGAGATGGACCTGGAAACCCTCCTCGGGCCCGTCCCCGTCGTCGATCATCTGGCCCTTGAACCCGATGTCGGCGACCTGGATACGGGCGCACGAGTTCGGGCAGCCGTTGATGTTGATCGTGACCGGCACGTCGAGCTGGGCGTTGATGTCCTCGAGGCGCTTCTCCAGCTCCGGCACCAGCACCTGCGACCGGCTGCGCGTCTCGGCGAAGCTGAGCTTGCAGTACTCGATGCCGGTGCAGGCCATCAGATTGCGGCGCCAGTGTGACGGGCTCGACGGCAGGCCGAGGGCGTCGAGGCCGGCACGCAGCTCCTCGAGCTTCTCGTCGGGCACGTCGAGCACGATCAGCTTCTGGTACGGCGTGAAGCGCACCCGGTTGCTGCCGACGGACTCGGCCAGGTCGGCGACCTTCGTCAGGATGGTGCCGGACACGCGCCCGGCGATGGGTGCGACACCCACGGCGTTGAGGCCGTTCTTGAGCTTCTGGACGCCGACGTGGTCGATCGGTCGGGTCACCGGATCAGGTGCGGGACCGTCGATCAGCCGCCGCTTCAGGTACTCGGTCTCCAGAACTTCCCGGAATTTCTCCACGCCCCAGTCCTTGATCAGGAACTTCAGGCGCGCCTTGGAGCGCAGGCGACGGTAGCCGTAGTCCCGGAAGACGCTGACCACGCCCTCCCACACGTCGGGGACCTCGTCGAGCGGCACCCACGCGCCGACCCGCTGCCCCAGCATCGGATTCGTGGACAGACCGCCGCCGACCCACAGGTCGAAGCCCGGGCCGTGTTCGGGGTGCACGACGCCGATGAAGGCGACGTCGTTGGTCTCGTGGACGACGTCCTGCAGGCCGGAGATCGCGGTCTTGAACTTGCGCGGCAGGTTGGAGTACTCGGGCTTGCCGATGTAGCGCTTGACGATCTCGTTGACCGCCGGGGTGCCGTCGATGACCTCGTCGAGCGAGTCGCCGGCCAGGGGCGAGCCGAGCACGACGCGGGGGCAGTCGCCGCATGCCTCGGTGGTCTGCAGGCCGACCTCGTCCAGCCGCCGCCAGATCTCCGGCATGTCCTCGACGCGGATCCAGTGGTACTGCACGTTCTGCCGGTCCGAGATGTCGGCGGTGTCGCGGGCGAACTCGGTCGAGATGGTGCCCAGGGTGCGCAGCGCCGCGGTGGTGAGGGATCCGCCGTCGCTGCGCACACGCAGCATGAAGAACGAGTCCTCGAGCATGTCGGTGTTCTCGTCGCCGGTCCAGGTGCCGTCGTAACCCTGCTTGCGCTGGGTGTAGAGGCCCCACCAGCGGAAACGGCCGCGCAGGTCACCCTTGTCGATGCTGTCGAAGCCGTTCTTGGCGTAGATGTCCTCGATGCGCGCCCGCACGTTGAGCGGGTTGTCGTCGCGCTTGGACTGTTCGTTGGGGTTGAGCGGCTCGCGGTAGCCGAGCGCCCACTGGCCCTCGCCGCGGGGGCGCTTCACGGGCTTGTTCTGTGCTGTGGTCATGAAGGGGCTCCTGGTCGGAGCCGGCGTTCAGATCGCGCTCGTCACCGGAGGGCTGTCCGGCGGCGCAGATCCGGCGGCCAGCTGTGGGCTGATGGCAGGTCTACGAAGTCAACGAAGACAGCAACAGGTACAGACGCGCTTGAAGTCGACATGACGCCGCACCACCAGGGAGACCCGGCGGGGGAAGCTGTGGGCAGCAGTCACGCCACCGATTGTGCCACGGACACCCGCACCAGCCCTAACCGGCCGATTTTTCCGCTCACGCTGAGCGAAACGCCGTTCTGGGAGACTGGGACGGTGACAGCGCACGTGGAGGCCGGGCAGCGAACGCAGCTGCCCCCGGTCAGGGCCCACCGGGACCGGCCGTTCGGCATCTACATCCATGTGCCGTTCTGCGCGGTTCGCTGCGGGTACTGCGACTTCAACACCTACACCCCGGCCGAACTCGGCGGAGCCAACCCGGACGGGTGGCTCGCGGCGCTGCGCACCGAGTTGCGCCTCGCCGCCGAACGCCTGGGCGCGCCACCCGAGGTGCAGACGGTCTTCGTCGGAGGCGGGACGCCCTCGCTGCTCGGTGCCGTCGGCCTCGGCGCCGTGCTCGACGGGATCCGCGACCACTTCGTGCTGGCGCCCGGCGCGGAGGTCACCACGGAGTCGAATCCGGAATCGACGTCGCCGCGTTTCTTCGCGGGCGTGCGCGCCGCGGGCTATACGCGGATCTCGCTGGGCATGCAGTCCACGGCGTCGCACGTGCTGGCCGCCCTGGACCGGGTGCACGCGCCCGGCCGCGCGGTCGCCGCCGCGCGGGAGGCCCGCGCCGAGGGCTTCGACCACGTCAACCTCGACCTCATCTACGGCACGCCGGGGGAGAGCGACGAAGACCTGCTGCGGTCGGCGGATGCGGCCATCGAGGCCGGAGTCGACCACGTCTCCGGGTACGCGCTGATCGTCGAAGACGGGACGGCGCTGGCCCGGCGGGTGCGCCGCGGCGAGATCCCGGCCCCGGACGACGACGTCCACGCCCGCCGCTACGAACTGCTCGACCGCCGCCTCGGCGACGCCGGGTTCGACTGGTACGAGGTGTCGAACTGGAGCCGCGCCGGCGGGGAGTGCCGGCACAACATCGGCTACTGGAACGGCGGCCAGTGGTGGGGCGCCGGGCCGGGTGCGCACAGCCACCTCGACGCCACGCGGTGGTGGAATGTCAAGCACCCCAACGCCTATGCCTCCGTGCTGGACGCCGGCGAACTGCCCGTCGCCGACTTCGAGGTGCTCGACGCCGACACCGCACACGTCGAGGACGTGATGCTCGGCGTGCGGCTGCGCACGGGCCTGCCCGCCGCGACGCTCTCCGACCAGGAGCGCGACCGCGCCGCGCAGGCCGTCCGCGACGGACTGCTGCGCGCCGAGGGCCCGCACCTGGTGCTGACCGACCGGGGCCGGCTGCTCGCCGACGCGGTGGTGCGGGATCTGCTGACCTGAGCCGCTACCGGGGGGAGGTCACAGCAGCGCGTCGGCCAGCCGGCGCCACTGCTCGCGCGGGAACTCCCGCGGGTCGGCGGTGAGCACCTGCACGCACACGTGGTCGGCCCCGGCGTCGAGGTGTTCGGTGACGCGGCTCTTCACGGCGTCCTCGTCACCCCACGCGATCAGCGCGTCGAAGACCCGGTCGCTCACCGAGGACAGGTCGTCCTCGGTGAACCCGAGCCGCAGCAGGTTGTTCGCATAGTTCGGCAGCGCGAGATAGGAACGCAGCCAATCCGTTCCGATCTGACGGGCCTCGTCGCGGTCGTCGGTCAGCAGGACCGTCTGTTCGGGCAGCAGCAGCGGGCCCTGGCCGAGTACCTCGCGGGCCTGCGCGGTGTGCGTCGGCGTGCTCAGGTACGGGTGCGCGCCGCCGGCCTTGGTGGCCGACAACTGCAGCATCTTGGGGCCGAGTGCGGCCAGCACCCGGTTGGCCGTGGGCACCGGCTGGGGTGAGGCGTCGATGGCGTCGAGGAACTTCTCGGTCGCGGCCAGCGGCTTGCGGTAGAGGCCCGGCTCCTTCGAGTCGATCAGCGGGGCGTGGCTGACGCCGATGCCGAGCAGGAACCGCTCCCCGTGTGCGTCGGTCAGCGCCGCGTAGCGGGTCGCGACCTCGGCGGGCTCGTGCATCCAGAGGTTCAGGATGCCGGTCGCGATGACCGTCTTCTCGGTGGCCGACAGCAGGCTCTCGACCGAGTCCAGCACTGGGCCGCCGACGTCGGGAATCCAGAGCGCGGTGAACCCCAGCCCGTCGAGTTCGGCGGCCGCGTCGGCTGCCTCCTCCGGATTTCCGTATCGCAGTTGCGAACTCCACAGACCGACACCCGACAGTTTCATAGGTCTACTCATACCGTGCCGCGCGCCCGGGACGCTACGGTCGTGCCCATGGCATTCGATTCCGGCGCCGTGGCCCGCGCGTTCTCCGAACATCGCTTCGACGACGCGCTGGGTCATCTCGCCAGGAACGTGAAGTGGACGATCGTCGGGGGCATGGTGCTCGAGGGCGCCGACGCGGTGCGCACCACCTGTCAGGACACCCTGGAGAGCCTGAAGGGGACCTCGGTGGAGTTCGACCGGTGCGTGACCGCGGCCGGAGGCGACGTCGTCGCCGTGGACACGGTCGTCCGCTACGTGCGCCCGGACGGGGTGACGGCCGTGGCCAGTTGCGCGGTGTACGAGTTCGACGGCGAGGAGATCACGACGATCACGTCGTATGCCGTCGAGGTCGATCCCGAGGACCCGGGGGCGCAGCCGCCGCCGCGGATGTGACCGAGACCGCTCACGGCGCTCGCACAGAACCGGCCGGGTAGGTCACTGCGAGCAAAGTCGTTGTGCCAGGATGTCCGGCATGCCGCAGCCAGGGTTAGGGAAGGCTATCCACACGTCATCGGCACGGCCGACGTGGAGCTGAACGGCATCCCCCCCACGGCCCCGATCGCCATCGTCGGCATCGGCTGCCGGCTTGCGGGGGACATCACCACCCCCGAGCAGTTCTTCTCCTTCCTGCTCGCCGGGGGCAGCGCCGTCTCGCAGGTGCCCGAGGAACGGTGGGCGCCCTACCTGCACCGAGACCCGCGCAATGCCGCGGTGCTGCGCGAGACCACGCCGTGGGGCACGTTCCTCGACGACCTGCCCGGCTTCGATGCGGAGTTCTTCGGGGTGTCACCGCGCGAAGCCGAGCTGATGGATCCGCAGCAGCGCCTCGCGCTCGAAGTCTCCTGGGAGGCGCTGGAGCATGCGGGTATCTCGCCCCGCTCGCTGGCCGGCACCGACACCGCGGTGCTGATGGGCGTGAATTCCGACGACTACGGCAAGTTGCTGATGGAGGACCTCGCCGGCATCGAGGCATGGACGGGCATCGGCACCTCGCTGTGCGGTGTGGCGAACCGGGTGTCGCATCTGCTCGACCTGCGCGGACCGAGTGTCGCGCTCGATGCCGCGTGCGCAGCCTCGCTGGTCGCGGTGCACCAGGCCTGCCAGCTGCTGCGGGACGGCGAGACCTCGCTGGCGCTGGCCGGCGGGGTCAGCGCCCTCATCGGCCCGGGACTGACCCGGGTCCTGGATGTGGCGGGTGCGACGGCTCCCGACGGTCGCTGCAAGACCTTCGACGACAGTGCCGACGGCTACGGGCGTGGCGAGGGCGCGGGCGTGGTGGTGCTCAAGCGCCTAGCCGACGCCGTGCGCGACGGTGACCGTGTCCTCGCGGTGGTGCGCGGCGGAGCCGTCGCCCAGGACGGCAGGACCGTCGGCATCATGTCGCCCAACGGCGACGCCCAGGCCGACCTGTTCCGGCTCGCCTGCCGCGCCGCCGACATCGACCCGGCCACCGTCGACTACCTCGAAGCCCACGGAACCGGAACTCCCACAGGCGATCCCGTCGAGGTCGGAGCGCTCGCCCAGGTCTACGGCGCGGGCCGCGAGACCTATCCCTGCGCGATCGGTTCGGTGAAACCCAACGTCGGGCACCTCGAGGGTGGCGCCGGGGTGGTCGGCCTGATCAAGGCCGCCCTGGCCCTGCATCACGAGACGCTGCCCCCCACTGCGGGGGTGCGCACGCTGACCACCGCCGTCGACTGGGCCCGCAGCGGCCTGCGGGTGCCCACCGAGGTCGAGCCCTGGCCGCGCGGTGACGCGCCGCGCCGGGCAGCGGTCTGCAGCTACGGCTACGGCGGCACGATCGCCCACGTTCTGCTCGAAGAGGCGCCCACCGACCCCGAGTCGCCCCCGGCCGCCTCGGTCGCCGAGACACCCTCGGCGGCAGCCACATTCCTGCCGCTCTCGGCACGCTCGGAGGCGCGGCTCGCTGCACAGGCGGGTGCGCTGGCAGACGCGCTGCGCGACAGAGACTTCGAAGTCGACGACGTGGCCGCGACGCTGTGGACGCGCCGCGCGCACGAGCCCGTCAGGGGCGCCGTCGTCACCGACGGGCTGACGGACGCGCAGGCGCCGGCGGCGACGGTCGATGCGCTGGACGCGATGGCCGCCCAGGTCCGCGACCCGCGCGTGGTCTTCGGATCGGTCGTTCCCCATGCGGAATCCGGTGCGGTGTGGGTCTTCTCGGGGCACGGATCGCACTGGGCGGGGATGGGGCGCGAGTTGCTGGCCACCGAACCCGTCTTCGCGGCGACGATCGACGAGGTCGACACCGTCTTCGCCCGGGAGCTCGGCTTCTCGGCGCGGGAGGCGATGACCACCGAACAGCTCGGCGGTACCGATCAGGTGCAGGCGCTGACCTTCGCGATGCAGGTCGGACTGGCCGCGGTGCTGAGGCAGCGGGGTGTGACACCCGCAGCCGTGATCGGCCACTCCGTCGGCGAGGTCGCCGCGTGCGTGGTGGCCGGCGTCTTCGACCTGGCCCACGGCGCGGCGGTCGCGTGCTACCGGGCCCGAGGTTTCCGCTCCGTCATGGGTGACGGTGCAATGGCGCTCGTGCGACTGCCGTTCGACGACGCCGATCGGCTCCTCGGCGGACGCACGGACGTGGTCGCGGCAATCAGCGCGTCCACCGAATCCACCGTGGTTTCCGGCACGTCCGCCGCGGTCGACGAGGTCGTGGCAGCGTGGACCGCCGACGGCATGACCGTGCGCCGCGTGAACACCGACGTCGCCTTCCACAGCCCGGCGATGGACGCGCTCACCGGCGAGTTGGCCAGGCTGGTCGGTGAACTCCCGGCCCCGGGTTCGGCGGTGATCCCGCTGTACACGACCGCGATGGACGACCCCCGCTCGGAGACCCTGCGCGGACCCGGGTACTGGGTGGTCAACCTGCGCGGGCGCGTGCGCTTCGCCGAAGCCGTCCGCGCCGCGGCCGAGGACGGACACCGACTGTTCCTCGAAGTGTCGCCGCACCCGGTGGTGTCGCACTCGATCGTCGAGACACTGCTGGCGCTCGGCATCGATGAGCACGCGGTGGTTCCCGTGCTGAGACGCGACCAGCCGGAGCGACGCTCGATCGGGGCCGCCGTCGCCGGCCTCTACTGCCATGGGGCGCAGGTGCGGCACGGCTTCACCGGCTCGACACGGTGGGCGGCCGATTTGCCCGGCACCCAGTGGCAGCATCGCAGATTCTGGCGCACGCCGACGCCACCGCCGGGCACCCGCGCACTGCACGATCCGGCGTCGCACACACTTCTCGGCGGCGTCGTCGACGTGACGGGTGAAGTGCCCGCCCGGGTCTGGCAGACCAGACTCGGCATGGACAACCGTCCGTACCCGGGTGAACATCCGGTCCAGCAGACCGAGATCGTGCCCGCGGCAGTACTTCTCAACACCTTTCTGCAAGCCGCCGGCTGCGGCCTGACCGACGTTCGGCTGCGCACCCCGGTGCCGCCGGGACGGACCCGGGACATCCAGGTCGTCCTGCAGGACCGCTCGCTGCGCCTCTCGTCGAGGCTGGCCGACACCGACGGCGCGGACCAGGGGACCGACCAGGGCGGCGGCTGGCTCACCCACAGCAGCGCCGTCGTCGCCGCCGACGAGGACTTCGGCGGTGAACTCGGCTCGCTGTCGGGCGGCGGTGTGGACGAACGCATCTGGGCTCGATGCGCCGAACGGCTTCCGGCCGGGCACGTCGTCGACACGCTGGCCGGGGTGGGTGTGGCCGCGATGGGTTTCGGCTGGCAGGTGCTCGACATGTTCCGCGGCGACGGCGAACTGCTGCTCCGGGTGTCGGCAGAGGCGGACGGATCCGCACCGACGACGTGGGCCGGCCTGTTCGACGCGGCGACGTCGGCGGCGTCCACGGTCTTCGACGGGCCTGCGCGGCTGCGTATGCCGGCCCGGATCGACCGCGTGCACGTGTGCGGCGAACCACCCGCGATCGCCCTGATCCATGTGCTGCGGCGGGAGGGCACCGCGACCGACGTGGTCATCGCCGACGAGTCCGGCGCGGTGCGGGCCTCGATCACCGCGATGACGTTCGAAGAACTGGAGAACCCGGCGGGCAACGACCTGTCGCGCATGCTGCACCACGTCGCGTGGCACGAGACCTCCTATGCCGCAGAGGCGCGTCCGACCGCGGTCGCGGTGGTCGGCGACGACGACCACGACATCCGTTCCGTGCTCGGTGATCTCGATGTCTCGGGCGTACCGAACCAGGTGTACGCCGACGCCGGACACCTGCCCGCCGACCTCGACGCGGGGTCGGTGGTACTCCTGCTGCCCCGAACCGACGCCACGCCCGAGGCGAGTGCCGGGCAGGTGCTGCGCACACTGAAACTGCTGCACGACAATGGCTCTCGGTCCCGCCTCTGGGTGCTGACGCGGCGGGTCCACGAAGGCGCCAACATGGCCCATGCCCCGCTGTGGGGTATGGCACGCGTCGCGGCCGCGGAACACCCACAGCTGTGGGGCGGTGTCCTGGACATCGGCGACGGAGCGCTGCCGGTCGGCGCCCTCGCCTCGCTGGCCGGGCACGGCGTCGTGGTGGTCCGTGAAGGCCGGGCGCTGACCGCGCGGCTGGCGCACGCCCGGCCCGCGAGCGGGGCGCCGATGAGGTGCACGCCCGGCGGCACCTACCTGGTGACCGGTGGCACCGGCGCGCTGGGCTTGCGGATCGCCCAGCGCCTGGCCGATCTCGGCGCCCGCCGCCTGGTGCTGCTGTCGCGGTCGGGGATGCCGCATCGGGACCGATGGGCTGAGGCCGAGGGCAGTGAGGTCGTCCGCGCCGTCTCGGCGCTGGAGGAGCGCGGCGTCACCGTGCACGTCGCGGCGATCGACATCGGCGCGGCGGATGCCGCCGACCGGCTCGGGGCGGTGCTGCGGGACATGCCCGCGGTGCGCGGTGTCGTGCATGCGGCGGGCGTGGAAGCCGGTGCGCTGCTGCTCGCCACGTCGGACGCCGACCTGCACACCGCGATGGCGCCGAAGGTCGCCGGCACGCTGACACTGCACGAGATGTTCCCGCCCGAGCAGCTGGACTGGATGGTGCTGTTCTCGTCCTGCGGCTATCTCGCCGGTTTCCCCGGCCAGGGCGCGTATGCGTGTGCGAACGCGTTCCTCGACGCGACGGCCCGGCACCGGTGGAGTCTCGGCGACCGGACGGTCAGTGTGGCGTGGACGGCGTGGCGCGGCCTCGGCATGGGATCGACGTCGGGATTCGTCACCGCTCAGCTCGAAGCGCTGGGCATGGGTACGGTCGGAGCCGACGACGCGATGCGGGCCCTGGACTCCGCGATGCGCGGTGACGAACCGAATGTCGTTGTGCTGCCAGTTCTTCCGGATGCTGCTGCCGTTCCGATGCTGGCCGACGTCGCGCCGTCGGGGGAGTCGGGTGACGACACTGACTCCGCTCCGACGGGGCCCGGCGACGCGGATCTCGACGACTGGGTGGCACAGCAGGTCACCGAGGCGGTCGCGGCCGAACTCGGTCTCTCGCACGGCGACGTCGACCCGCGGGTGCCGCTGGTGGAGACCGGAGTCGACTCGATCATGACGGTCGCGCTGCGACGCGCTCTGGAGAAGCGGACGGGCCTCGCGCTGCCGCCCACTCTGCTGTGGGAACACCCCACCGCCGCGGCCGTCACCGACCGCATCGTCGAACTGCTCACTCCTCGCACAGCGGACGCCACGGAGAAAGCCGAGGTGTGAACTCACGGGTCCTCCCCGTCTTCCCAAACGTCGTCCTCCGAAACGCCGTCTTCCGAGACGTCGTCCGCGAGGAGGTATCTCTCGGGGTGGTGGTAGCTGTTGGTGCGGCGTTGGCCCCAGTCGAGGTCGGGTGGGGGGATCCATTCGGTCTGGTTTGTGGTGTTTTTGGCGGTGGTCCAGCCGGTGGTGTCGGGGAGGCGGTGATCGGCCGGGCAGGCGAAGGCGAGGTCGTCGATGTTGGTTTCCCCGCCGGCGGTCCAGTCGGTGACGGCGTGGTGGGCCTGGCTCCAGTAGCCCGGTGCGGTGCAGCCCGGGCGGGTGCAGCCCCGATCACGGGCATGCAGCACGAGGCGCTGCGCGGCGTTGGCCAGGCGTTTGGCTCGGCCCAGGTACAGCGATTGACCGGTGTGGCCGTCGTAGACGTACAGGTAGTGATGAGCCCGGGCGGCCATGCGGATCAGGTCGGGCATCGGCAGCAGGGAGCCGCCGCCGGTCACCCCGACCCCGGCGCCGTTCTGCAGCTCTTGCAGTGTGGTGGACACGATCACCGTCACCGGGAGGCCGTTATGGGAGCCCAGCATCCCTGATTCCAGGGCCGACTGACACAGCATCTGGAACGCATCGTGGTAGCGCTGGCCCGCGGTCCGGGCATCAGGCTCATGGCCAGGTTCAGGGCCAGAGGCGTCAGCGTCGGGGCGGTAGGTGCCGGGGGCGGCTTGTTTGGCGGCGATCGCGTCCCACATCGCGCGTGCTTCGGGGGTGAGCCACCCCGACAGCCGGGAGTAGCCATCGCGTTGTTGGGGGCCGACGGTGAGGCTGCGCTTGCGCAGCCGCTCGGATTCGGAGGGTTCGGGCCCGTCCTGATCGATCATCGCCCCCAACCGCTGCGCCGCCGCGCGCAACGCCTCGGGTCCCAGACCTGCGCCGAGTTCGGCGAGCTGGCGATCGGCCTGGGCGCGGGTATCGACATCGACCCAGGACGGTAGGGCGGCATGAAACGCTGCGATCACCGTCACGTGCTCTTCACCGAGGGCCCCGGCGGCTTGGGCGGCCGCGGTGGCTTCCCACACCGCCGCCAAGGGTTCCCCGGTGATCGCTTGGCGTGGGCCGAGCGTCTCGGCGCGGTCCAGGCGGCGCCGGGCCTCGCGGTCGCTGCAGCGCAGCGCGGTGGTCAGTACCCGTTTCCACGAGGATTCGCCGAGGCGATGGGGTTCGGTCTCGGCCTGCAGCCGCGCCAGGATCTGATGTTCCAGCGCCGGAACCGACCGCAGCACCGTCGTCAGCTCGGCCAGCAGCCCGATCAGCTCCCGATGCGACAGCTCCGCAGACGCCTTGCCCAACACCGCGAGCTGCTCGCCGATCACAGCGACCGCCTCTGACACCAACTCCATGCATCGAACACTAGTTCGAACCACCGACAAGTCGGCTCGTCTGTCCTTTCGGGAGTTCACTCGCTCGCGGGGGCGGCTTCGGCTGTGGCGGCCCCTGAGCGTTCAGGTGAAACCGTCACGGATAGTGCGGCAGCGCACCGCCGCCGCAGAGTCACTGCGAGAGTTGAGCGACCAACCTCTTCTTGTCGACCTTGCCCACCGCGGTCGTCGGCAGTGACGGCACCGGCGAGAGCACGTCGGGGCGGGCATGCGTCGAGGCGCCCCGCTCGTCGAGGAACGCGTTCAGCTCGGCCAGGGAGATCGGCTTGCCGCGGAAAACCACTGCCGCGCAGATCTTCTCGCCGAGGTACTCGTCCGGTAGGGCAACCGCGGCCGCGGCGTAGATCGCCGGATGGGTGTGCAGGTGGTCCTCGAGATCGGTCGCCGACACCGTCTCACCGCCGCGGTGGATGACGTCCTTGATGCGGCCGACCACCTCGACGTACCCGGCCCGCGGCCCCTCGGTGAAGATCCGGACCCGGTCTCCGGTGCGGTAGAAACCGTCGGGCGAGAACGACCGCGCGTTCGCGTCCTCGGCCCGGTAGTACCCGTTCAGTGTGTAGGGACCCCGCACGAGCAGCTCGCCTTCCTCACCCGGGGCGACCTCGACGCCGTTCTCGTCGACGACGCGCATCTCGTCGTGCGGTGACATCGGGCAGCCCTGCGTGTGCACCACGACGTCCCGCGGGTCGCCCGGCCGGGTGAAGTTCAGCATCCCCTCGGCCATTCCGAAGATCTGCGACATGCCCGGTGTCAGCCGGTCGAGGATGAACTGCGCATCGTCGGGGCTCATGCGCGAGCCGCCCACCTGGACGAAGCGCAGCGAGGTCGGCAGCACCGGCTCCCACTCACACGCCTGCGCCCACAGCTTGGCCAGTGCGTTCACCAGCCCCGTCACCGTGATCCGGTACTTGTCGATCAAGGCGAACGCGTTCTCCGGGCTGGGGTCCGCGGTGAACACCGTGGGCGCGCCGACGGTCATCGAGCCCAGCAGGCCGGGGCACGCCAGCGGGAAGTTGTGCCCTGCGGGCAGCGCCACGAGGTACGTGTCCTGCGCGGTCATCTCGCAGGTCGCAGCGCAGGCCACCGCGTTGTACACGTAGTCGTCGTGGGTGCGCGCGATCAGCTTGGGCAGTCCGGTGGTACCGCCCGACACCAGCAGGAGCGCCGGCAGGGACGTGTCGACGGGCCCTCGGTCCACGGGTGGGCCGTCGAACCCGGCGACGGCGGACCAGGAGACGAACGGTCCGTTGTCGCCGTCGACGATGACGTGGCGCAGGGACGAATGCTCCGCGAGCAGAGCACCGGCCATCGCGCGATAGTCGAACCCGCCTGCGCTGTCGGGCACGATGAGCGCCACCGCACCACTGACCTGCGCGAAGTGACCGAGTTCGGCGGCGCGGTGTCCAGGCAGGCACATCACCGGGACCGCCCCGGCCCGCAGCAGGCCGAACAGGGCGATCGCGAACTGGCACGAGTTGGGCAATTGCAGCAGGACCCGATCGCCGGCTGCGATGCCGAGGTCGGCGAGTCCGGCGGCTGCTCGATCGGCGAGGGCATCGAGTTCGGCGAAGGTGTAGGTGTTCTGGGCGTCGACGATCGCCGGCTTCGACGGCCACATCGCTGCTGCGTCGCTCAGGATCGAGTCCAGGGGACGGCCCGTCCAGTAGCCCACGCGCCGGTATTCCGCAGCCCGGTCGGCTGGAAAGGGGACGAACCCTCGCGTCACGTCCGCATGGTCCGGTCCGTCGCCCGTCACGGGCTCTTGGTCATTGCCCTGCTCGGGCAGGAATGCCGTGCTCATCAGTCAAAATCGCCGCTCTGGGTAGGAGTTTTCGGTGACCCGAATATAGGGTAGCCTCCTCGAAGTTAGGACAGCCTGCACTTAATCCGGCCGTTCGAGGAGGTAGGTAGGTGTGACGTCGACGACTGCACAGTCCGTGCGCGAAGAGGTTGCTGAGCTTCTCGGCGTGAGTGCGACCGACCTCGACCCGCAGGCCGACCTGATCGCCTCGGGCCTGGACTCCATCCGCATGATGTCGCTGTCCGGGCGGTGGCGCCGCCAGGGCATCGACGTCGGTTTCGCGGCGCTGGCCGCGAATCCGACAGTGGCGGCGTGGACGGAACTCGTCGGCGAGTTCACCGGGCCCGGTCCGGACGTCGCGGTCCCTGCAGTGCCGGCCGCGGACGGCGACACCTTTCCGCTGGCGCCGATCCAGCACGCACTGTGGGTGGGACGCAACGACGATCAGCAACTCGGCGGCGTCGCGGCGCACCTGTACATCGAACTGGACGGCGAGGGTGTCGATCCGGAGCGCCTGTCCGCGGCGGCAGCGAAACTGGCTGACCGCCACCCGATGCTGCGCGTGGAGATCCTGCCCGACGGGACGCAGCGCATCAGTGACCGCGGGCTGCCCGTCACCGTTCACGACTTTCGCAATCTCGACCTGGCTTCGGCAGAACTGCGTCTCGAAGAGATCCGCGACGCCAAATCGCACCAGATCATGCACGGTGAGGTCCTGCAGATCTCGCTGTCACTGCTGCCCGACGGCCGCACCCGCCTGCACGTCGATCTGGACATGCAGGCCGCCGACGCCGTCAGCTACCGCAACTTCATGTCCGATCTCGCCGAACTCTACGGCGGCGCAACGCTTCCCGAACTCGGCTACACCTACCGGGAGTACCGAGCCGCGCTGACGGCCACCACCGCCGAGACCGACGAGGACCGGCAGTGGTGGGCCGAGCGAATTCCCGAACTGCCGGAGGGGCCGGCGTTGCCGCTCGTTCCGCGCTCGGAGCAGGCCGATCCGCGGCGCGGCACCCGTCGCTGGCACATCTTCGACGTCGCCACCCGCGACGCGCTGTTCGCGGCGGCGCACCGGCGGGGGATCACGCCGGCGATGGCAGTCGCGGCGTCCTACGCCGGAACGCTGGCGCGGTGGTCGACGAATCGCCGATTCCTGTTGAATCTGCCGATGTTCGGTCGCGAACAGTTCCACCCCGACGTCGACAAGCTCGTCGGGGACTTCACCTCGTCGCTCATGCTCGACGTCGACCTCACCGGCGCCGACACCCCGATCGCACGTGCCCGTGTGCTGCAGGAGACGCTGCATGCCACCGCGCGGCATTCGAGCTACTCGGGACTCTCGGTGCTGCGGGACCTGACCCGGCATCACGGCACCCCGATTCTCGCGCCGATCGTCTACACCAGCGCGCTGGGCCTCGGAGACCTGTTCGCCGACAGGGTCGCCGAGTATTTCGGGCGGCCGGTGTGGACCATCTCCCAGGGGCCGCAGGTGCTCCTCGACGCCCAGGCCACTCCTGTCGCCGACGGCCTGATGATCAACTGGGACACCCGGGAGGACGCGTTCCGGCCGGGTGTCGCCGACGCGATGTTCGCCTACCACCTTGCCGAACTGGAGAGGCTCGCCACCGACGAGTCCGCCTGGGAGAGGCCGGATGTGGCGGCGGTGACCGCCCAGCAGCAGGCCGAACGCGACGTGGTCAACGCCGTCACCGACGTGCCCAGCGGCGACGCACTGCACGACGGCTTCTTCCGCCGAGCCGAGGCACACCCCGAGGCGCCCGCGGTGTTCAGCAGCGCAGGCACGCTGACGTACGGCGAGCTGCGGGAACAGGTTCTCGCCGTCGCTGCCGCACTCGACGTGGCCGGTGTCCGCCGAGCCGACACCGTGGCCGTGATGGGGCCCAAGAACCGTGAGCAGGTCATCGCGCTGCTCGCGATCGCGTCCCTCGGTGCGGCGTATGTGCCTGTCGGCGTGGACCATCCGGCAGAGCGGGCTGCCCGCATGCTGGCCAACGGCGGTGTGCGGATGGCGCTGGTCTGCGGCGACGAGCCGCCCACCACCCTGCCCGCACTTACCGTCGCCGAAGCGATCAGGGTCGGCAGCCGCGCGAGTGGATTCACCCCGCCCGCGGTCGAGCCCACGGAGTTGGCGTACATCCTGTTCACCTCCGGGAGCACCGGGGAGCCCAAGGGTGTCGAGATGACCCACGACGCCGCGATGAACACCGTCGAATTCATCAACGGCCACTTCGGCATCGGCGCCGACGACCGGTGCCTGGCGCTGTCCACGCTCGAATGCGATCTCTCCGTGCTCGACGTGTTCGGGATGCTGCGCGCGGGCGGCTCGATCGTCGTCGTCGACGAACAGGACCGTCGCGATCCCGACGCCTGGGCCCGGCTCATCGAACAGCATGCCGTGACGGTGCTGCACTTCATGCCCGGCTGGCTGGAGATGCTCGCCGAGGTCGACGGTGACCTGTCGTCGGTGCGGGTCGTCCCGACGGGCGGTGACTGGGTACGTCCCGAACTGGTCCGCACGCTGCGCAAGCGCGCGCCGCACATGCGGTTCGCCGGACTTGGCGGCGCCACCGAGACCGCCACCCACAACACCATCTGCGAAGTCGCGGACATCCCCGACGACTGGACGTCGGTGCCGCTCGGCGTGCCCCTACCCAACAACGTGTGCCGCGTCGTCGGTGCCGACGGGCGCGACTGCCCCGACTGGGTGCCCGGCGAACTGTGGGTGGGCGGACGGGGGATCGCGCGCGGCTACTGCGCCCGTCCCGACCTGACGGCCGAGCGTTTCGTCGAGCACGATGGCCTGCGCTGGTATCGCACGGGCGATCTGGTGCGCTATCGGCCTGGCGGTGTCATCGAGTTCGTGGGCCGGCTCGATCACCGCATCAAGATCAGCGGCTACCGCGTCGAACTCGGTGACGTCGAGGCGGCCCTGCGTGCACTGCCCGGGGTCGATTCGGCGGTGGCCTCGGTGGTGTCGGTGGACGGCGGCCGGCCCGTCCTGGCCGCACTGGTCAGCGCCGACGCCGGCGCCGCGGGGCTGGAACCACGCAAACTCGCCGTGGCCATGGCCGAAGTCGTTGCGCCGCATATGATCCCGCAGATCATCGTCACCACGGACGCGATCCCGTACACCGTCGGCGGAAAGATCGACCGCGCGGCTGTCGCAGCGCTGCTCGACGACGCGGAGATCCTGTCCGGCATCGGCTATCGCGCCCCGGCCACCGCGCTCGAATCGGCGCTCAGTGCGATCGTGGGTTCGGTGCTGGGCCGTGACCGGGTCGGCGCCGACGACGACTTCTTCGCCATCGGCGGCGATTCCGTGCTGGCCACCCAGGTCGTCGCGCGGATCCGCACCTGGCTCGACACACCGACCGTGGCCGTCGCCGACATCTTCGCCGCCCGCACCGTCGCATCCCTGGCCGCCCGGTTGACCGCGAACGAAGCGGACGGGTCGCGGCTGGCCGAAGTCGCCGAGCTCTACCTGGAGGTCACGGGCATGGACGGCGCGGAGGTCATGTCCGCGCTGGAAACCGCGCCATGATCGGCGAACAGCGTGCGCCCGAGCTCGCCCCGTGGATCAAGCGGTTCCCGGGTGCTCCCGGCACGGCCACGCTCGTGTTCCCCCATGCCGGAGGCGCGGCCGCGGCGTACCGCACGTTCGCTCAGACGCTGTCCGACAGGGGAATCGACACCTACGTCGTGCAGTACCCCCAGCGGGGCGAACGGCTCGCGCACCCGGCGCCGGACACCGTCGCCGAGCTCGCCTCGGAAATGCTCGCCGCCGCCGACTGGAATCAACTGGGGCCGGTGCGCCTCTTCGGGCACTGCATGGGGGCCCTGGTCGGCTTCGAGTTCTCCCGGCTGTCCGCGCAACGCGGAGTCACCGTGCGCGAACTGTGGGCGTCGGCCAGTCAGGCGCCGTCGACTGTCGCGGGCTCACGGCCCGCACCCACCGGCGATCGCGAGATCCTGGCCGACATCGTCGACATGGGCGGAACCGATGCCCGGCTGCTGGAGGACGAGGACTTCCTCGAACTCCTCCTGCCCGCGGTCCGCGCCGACTATCAGGCCTTCAACCGCTACACCTGCGACCGCGCCGTGCGCATCGACCCCGACATCCACGTCCTTGGCGGCCTGCATGACCACCGGGTCGCCCCGGACTTGTTGCGGCAGTGGCAGTACCACACCAACGGCGCATTCACCTTCACGCAGTTCGACGGCGGCCACTTCTTTCTCGACGACCACCTCGACGAGGTCGCCGAGCTGGTGAGCTGCACATGACCGACGAGGTTCCTCCCGTCGGTGCGCTGCGTTCCGATCGCGAAGACCCCGTCGTCGTCGTCGGGATGGCGGTGGAAGCGCCGGGCGGTGTGAGTGATGTCGACGACTACTGGACTCTGCTCACCGAGCAGCGCGAGGCCCTGACGCCGTTCCCGGAGGACCGCGGGTGGTCGCTGCGCACTCTGTTCGACGGGTCGCAGCGCGACGGCTTCGCGAAGATCCACAACCTGGGCGGATTCCTCACCGACGCCGGCTCGTTCGACCCGGAGTTCTTCGGGATCTCGCGGCGCGAGGCGATCGCGATGGACCCCCAGCAGCGTGTCGCGCTGCGGGTGTCCTGGCGCGCCCTGGAGAGCGCGCACATCAACCCCGACGATCTCGCCGGGCACGACGTCGGGTGTTACGTCGGCGCGTCGGACATGCGGTACGGCCCGAACATGGACGAGTTCTCGCACCACAGCGGGCATCTGATCACCGGCACGTCGCTCGGCGTCATCTCCGGCCGGATCGCGTACACGCTCGGGCTGGCCGGTCCTGCGATGACCGTGGACACGTCGTGCTCCTCGGCGCTGTCGGCGTTCCATGTCGCCGTCCAGGCGCTGCGTTCCGGGGACAGCGATCTCGCGCTCGCCGGTGGCGTATGCGTCATGGGCTCGCCGGGGTATTTCGTCGAGTTCTCCAAGCAGCACGCGCTGTCGGAGGACGGCCACTGCCGGGCCTACAGTGCCGACGCCAGCGGGACGGTGTGGGCCGAAGGTGCGGGAATGTTCGTCCTGCAACGCAAGTCGGCCGCCCTCCGGGACGGCCGCCGGATCCTCGCCGAGGTCCTCGCCAGCTGCGTGAACTCCGACGGCAGGTCTGTCGGTCTGACCGCACCCAGCGAGGGGGCGCAGGCGCGGCTGTTCCAGCGTGCCATCACGGCCGCCGGGGTCCGCGTGGACGACGTCGGCATGGTGGAGGGGCACGGCACCGGTACGCGACTCGGGGACCGCACCGAGCTGAACTCCCTCACCGCCACCTACGGCGCGGGGACACCCGGTGAGGGTCCGCTGCTGGGGTCGGTCAAGTCGAACGTGGGGCACACCCAGGCGGCGGCCGGAGCGCTGGGTCTGGCCAAGGTGCTCCTGGCCGGCGAACACGGCGCGATCCCTGCGACGCTGCACGTGGACGCCCGCAGCCGGGAGATCGACTGGGACACCACCGGTCTGCGGCTGGCGACCACGCTGACGCCCTGGCCCGCCGCGGACGGCGCACGGCTCGGGGCGGTCTCGGCGTTCGGGATGAGCGGAACGAACACCCACGTCGTCGTCGCCGTGCCGGAGGCCGCCGCGGGCAGGGCGGCGTGATGTCCTGCGCACGACTGCCCGACGGACGGGTGCCCGTCGTCCTCACCTCGCACGCCGACGATCTCCTCGCTGAGGAGGCCCGGGCGATCCTCGGCTACGTCGAAAGGCGCCGTTGCGAGCCCGCGCAGGTCGCCGCCGAACTGGCCGCCACACGGCGGGTGCGCCGCCATCGCGCGGTGCTGCGGGCCCGTGACGCCGCCGAACTCGCCGACGCCCTGCGCGCCGTCGCCACCGGACAACCCCATCCCCTGGTGGAGCGGTCGTCGCGACGCAGTGCCGGTCGTACCGCATTCGTGTTCCCGGGGCAGGGGGGCCAATGGCCGTCGATGGGGGCCGAGTCCTACCGCAGGCTCCCGGCCTACCGCGACGAGGCGGACCGGCTCGACGCCGCTTTCCGCGTGGCCGGTCTGCCGTCCCCGCTGCGCTTCCTGACCACCGCCGCCGCGTCGGACCCGGTGTCCCAGTTCGAGCTGCAGGGTGCGCAATTCGTGCATTCCTTGGCGCTGGCCGCGGTGTGGCGCGCGCACCGGATCTCGCCCGACCTGACCATCGGCCACAGCCTGGGGGAGGTCGCCGCGGCCTACGTGGCCGGCGCCATCACGCTCGCCGATTCGATCGCCGTCCTTGCGGCCCGGGCCCGCGCCATCGAGTCCATCCCGGGTGACCACGGGGTGGCGGTGCTCGGCCTCGAGGCGGGCCAGGCCGAGCAGCTGCTCACCGAGGTCGACGGCTGGCTGGAACTGTCCGCGGTCAACGCCACGGCGTCCGTGGCGGTTTCGGGGGAGCGGCAGGCGATCGAGAACCTGGTCGCCGCGGTGCAGGCCCGCGGCCAGTTCGCGCGGGCGCTCGCGATGAGCTTCCCGGCGCACACCACGGCGATGGAGTCGCGCCGCGAGGACCTGCTGCGTGCTCTGCCCCCGTCGCGTTTCGCCGACTCGCCCGTGCAGTTCGTCGGGTCGGCGTCCGGGTCGGTGGTCGCACCGGGCACCGAATTCGGGTCTTACTGGTATGCCAACCTGCGCAACACCATCCGGTTCGACAAGGCGGTGCGGTCCGCACTCGACATGCACGCGGACAGCTTCATCGAGATGTCGGCGCACCCGTCGCTGCTCTTCGCCATCGAGGACGGCGTCGAGCGGACCGGACGTGACGAGCCGATCGTGCTCGTCGGGTCGGGCCGTCGCGATCGCCCGGTCGTGGACACTCTCTCGGCGAACATCGTCACCGCGGCGGCCGCCGACACCGGCTATCGGTGGGCCGACTGGCTGGGCGCCGAGCGGACGTCGCTGCACGGCTTCCCGGGCGCGGCGATGCGCAGGGAGCACCTGTGGGCCGCGCCCGAACCCCTGCCGCCCATCCAGGGCCTGACCGTGACCGCCGAGGTCTGGAAACCGGTCGTTCCGGACGGGAGCCGCACCGCCACCCGCCGTATCGCCGTCGTCGATGTCGGCGGCCCGTCACCCACCTCGGCGGCGGTGCACGACGCCGTGGCCCGCCATCCGGGTGCCACACCGGCCACCGTGTCCGACGCCGACCTCGTGATCGCCGTCGCCCCGGCCGCCGCCCGGGACGGCGTCGCCGACGCGATCGCAGGGCTGGCCGACGGGATCGACTCCGGATTCCTCGATTACGCCTGCGGTTTCGGGCCCCGATGCCGGGACGTGTGGCTGCTCACCACCGATGCCGAACAGGTCAGCCCCGGTGACCCGGTTCCCGGGCTCGCGCACGCCGCGCTCGCGGCGATGCACCGCAGCCTCGGATTCGAGCACCCTGACCAGAACTTCCACCACCTCGACCTGGCCGCAGACGCCACACCGGACGAGGTCACCGCGGCCCTGGAGGTGATCGTCGGCGGCGCCGGCGAGTACGCGGTCCGCGCCGGCGGCTTCTACGAACGCACCCTCGGTGACGAGCCGGCCTTCGCCTCGCCGTGGCAGCTCGCCTCCGGTGTCCTGGACAACGTCGTGATCACCGGCGGGTCGGGCGCCATCGGCAGAAGCTACGCACGGTTCCTGGCCGCCAGGGGGGCCAAACGTATCGTGCTCCTGAGCCGACGGGCTGGCGAACCTCTGCACCTCGACGGCTCCCGTACCGAGATCCTCTCCACCGCTTGTGATCTCACCGACGACGCGCAGCTCGCCGAGGCCGCGGCCATGCATGGGGGCGACGGAGCCACGCTGGTGGTGCACGCGGCGGGAACGGCGACGTTCGCCGACCGCGAGAACATCACCGGGCTCCACCTGAAGGACATGGCGGCCGCCAAGATCAGCGGCCTGGAATCCCTGATTCGGGTCTGGCCCCTGCGCGACACGACGCCGATTCTGCTGTGCTCCTCGGTCACCGGGGTGTGGGGCGGCAAAGGGGTGGCCGCCTACGCGGCCGCGAACAGGATGCTCGACGTCATGGCGGCCCGCCTCAGGGCAGAGGGGCGCACCTGCACCGCGATCCGGTGGGGTCTGTGGGAGGGCAGCGGGATCGTCGACGCCGCCGAGATCGCCAGGGTCGAGCGCACCGGATTGCGTCAGATGAACCCCGCACTCGCGGTGGAGGCCAGTCTGCGCACCTTCGCGTACGACCCTCTGGTGCTCGCGGCAGACCCCGACCGGATCCGGGTGTTCTTCGGCAACCAGAAGCCCGTCGCCGCTGCCGCACAACAGGACAGCGATGAGCCGATGGACGCGCCTGCCGCGGTCCGCAGCCAGCTCGCCGTCGTCCTCGACGTGGACGCGCACGAACTCGACCTGGACTCGTCGCTGTTCGACCTGGGCGTCGACTCGCTGCTCGCCCTGGACCTGCGCAAGAGGCTCAAACGGGTCACCGGCCGCACCGTCGGGCTGGCGAGACTGCTGGGCGGCATCACCGGAACAGACCTGATTGCTGAACTTTCAGAGAGAGTGGAATCTCCGAGTGACTGACATCGACACGCTGGACGACCGGCGACTCGAGCTGCTGCGCCGCCGGCTGCAGGAGCGCGGGCTCGCCGCCGGGGCCGAGGACACCGTCGACGACACCGCGCTGACCGAGGGCCAGCTACGCATGTGGTTCGTCCACGCGACCGACCCCAGCGGTGCCCTGCTCAACGTCTGCCTGTCCTACCGCATCACGGGCGAGGTCGACGTGGCGAGACTCCACGACGCCGTCGACGCCGTCGCGCGGCGCCACAGCATCCTGCGCACGACCTACACCCAGCAGTCCGACGACTCGGGCGAGCCTGGCATGCCCGTCCCCACCGTGCACCCCGACCTGACACCCGGGTGGGCCGACCACGACCTCTCCGACCTGTCCGAACGCGCCCGCCAACTCCGGCTCGAAGTGCTGGCCCAGCGCGAATTCGCCAAACCCTTCGACCTCGGCTCGGAGTCCCCGCTGCGGATCACGGTGATCCGAACGGGCGCAACCGAACTCGTCCTGCTCCTGGTCGCCCACCACATCGCCTGGGACGACGGATCCTGGGAGGTGTTCTTCGGCGACCTCACCCGGGCCTACACCGGGCAGGAGCTGACACCCGCCCCCCGCGCGGCCGCGCCCGTCCAGGGGTCTGACGACGACGACGTGACGTACTGGCGTTCGGTGATGAAAGACCCGCCCGAGCCGCTCGAGCTCCCGGGCCCCACCGGGTCGGCCATCCCGACGAGTTGGCGCTCGCAGCGCGCCACACTGCGTCTGGACGCCACCGCGGCCGCAAGGGTCGCGGCGACGGCCGGGGATGCCGGAGCCACCCCGTACGCGCTGCTGCTGGCGGTCTTCGGCGTGCTGGTGCACCGCTACAGCCACGTCGACGACTTCCTCGTCGCGACACCGGTGCTCAACCGCACCGGTGCCACCGAGGACGTCATCGGGTACTTCGGCAACACCGTGGCGATGCGCCTGCGGCCCCGGCCGGAGATGACCTTCCGCGAGCTGCTGACCCAGACCCGCGACACGGCCCTCGGCGCGTTCGCCCACCAGCGCGTGGGACTCGACCGCATGGTGCGCGAGATCAACCCGGACCGCCGCCACGGCGCAGAGCGGATGACCCGCGTGAGCTTCGGCTTCCGGGGCCCCGACCGCTTCGGGTTCACGCCGCCCGGGGTCAGCTGCGAACGTGCCGATCTGCGTTCACATCTGACCCACCTCCCGCTGGGAGTCATGGTGGAATTCGACGAGACGGGAATCCTCGTCGAGCTCGAATACCTCGTCGAGATCATCGAACCGCGCCTTGCCGGGCAGCTTCTCGACCACTACGCCGTGTTGCTGGGCGGTGCACTCGACGCGCCCGACGCCACGCTGAGCGCGCTTCCGATGATGGGCCCCGAGGACAGCGCGTGGCTGCGGGACATGTCCTGCGGGCCGCGGTTCGACACCCCGGACGCGACGATCACCGACCTGGTCGAGGCCCAGGTCGAACGCACCCCCGACGGCACCGCCGTGGTCTACGAGGGACGTCACTTCACCTACCGCGAGCTCAACGAGGCCGCCAACCGAGTAGCGCACTGGCTGATCGGCCAGGGCGTCGGCGCCGAGGACCGCGTCGCCGTGCTGCTCGACAAGTCCCCCGATCTGGTGATCACCGCCCTCGGGGTACTGAAGGCCGGCGCCGTCTACGTGCCCGTCGACCCGACTTATCCGCAGGACCGTCTCGACTTCATCCTCGGCGACTGCGATGCGAAACTGGTGGTGCGCGAGCCGATCACCGGCACCCACGACAAGCCCGCGCACAACCCGTCCGATGCCGATCGGGTCCGCCCGCTGCGCCCCGGCAACACCGCGTATCTGATCTACACCTCGGGGTCCACCGGCCTGCCCAAAGGGGTACCGGTGCCGCACCGGCCCGTCGCGGAGTACTTCGTATGGTTCAAGGACGACTACCAGGTCGACGCCGACGACCGGCTCCTGCAGGTCGCCTCACCCAGCTTCGACGTGTCGATCGCCGAGGTGTTCGGCACCCTCGCCTGCGGGGCCCGCCTGGTGATCCACCGTCCGGGCGGCCTGAACGACATCGGTTACCTGACCGACCTGCTGCGCGACGAAGGCATCACCGCAATGCATTTCGTGCCGTCGCTGCTGGGGTTGTTCCTGTCCCTGCCGGGGGTCAACCAGTGGCGCACGCTGCAACGGGTACCGATCGGTGGCGAGGCGCTGCCCGGTGAGGTGGCCGACAAGTTCCACGCCACGTTCGACGCGCTGCTGCACAACTTCTACGGTCCGACCGAGACCGTCATCAACGCCACCCGGTTCAAGGTCGAAGGTCGCCAGGGCACCCGCATCGTCCCGATCGGCAAACCCAAGATCAACACCCAGATCCACATCCTCGACGCCGCGCTGCAACCGGTGCCGGTGGGTTCGATCGGCGAGATCTACATCGGCGGCACGCACGTCGCCCACGGCTACCACCGCAGGCCGGGGCTGACCGCAGAACGGTTCGTCGCCGACCCGTTCACGCCCGGGGCACGCATGTACCGGTCCGGGGACCTGGCCCGCCGAAACGCCGACGGCGACGTCGAATTCGTCGGGCGCGCCGACGAGCAGGTCAAGATCCGTGGATTCCGTATCGAACTCGGCGATGTCGCCGCGGCCATCACCGTGGACCCCAGCGTCGGTCAGGCCGTGGTCGTGGTCAGCGACCTGCCCACGCTCGGCAAGAGCCTCGTCGGGTACCTGACCCCGGCCGACGGAGCCGGCGTCGACGTCGACCGCATCCGGGCCAGGGTCGCCGCGGCGCTGCCGGAGTACATGACCCCCGCCGCATACGTGGTGGTCGACCACATCCCCATCACCGCGCACGGCAAGATCGACCGCGCCGCGCTGCCCGAACCGGAGATCACCGCGGTCAACGCGTTCCGCGAACCCACGACCGGCACCGAACACCAACTCGCGGAGGTGTTCTCCGAGCTGCTCGGCCACGATCGCGTCGGCGCCGACGACTCGTTCTTCGACCTGGGCGGGCACTCCCTGCTCGCGACCAAGCTGGTCGCAGAACTGCGCCCGCGCTTCGGCGTCGAGGTCGGGGTCCGCGACATCTTCGAGCATCCGACCGTGGCCAGGTTGGCCGCCCACCTCGACACCCTCACCACCGGAGAGGCGGGGAACCGGCGACCGCGCCTGGTGGCCGCGGCACAGGACGGCCCCGCGCCGCTGTCGTCCTCACAGCTGCGGTCGTGGTTCGGATATCGCATCGAGGGGCGCAGCCCCATCAACAACATCCCGTTCGCGGCGCGCCTGTCCGGACCCTGCGACGTCGACGCGTTCGTCGCGGCGATCCGCGACGTCGTGGAGCGGCACGCCATCCTGCGCACCACCTACCGCGAGATCGACGGCGTGCCCTACCAGATCGTGAACCCCGCCGCCGATGTGCCGGTACGGCGGGCCCGCGGCAATGGCGGGGACTGGCTGCGGGCCGAGCTGGACCGCGAGCGCAAGCACACCTTCGACCTCGAAGAGGACTGGCCGATCCGTGCCGCGGTGCTCGGCGTGGGCGACGACCATGTGCTCTCCGTGGTGATCCACCACATCGCCGGCGACCACTGGTCCGGTGGCGTCCTGTTCACCGACCTGGTGACCGCCTACCGCGCCAGGAAGACCGGGGAACGTCCGGGCTGGGGACCACTTCCCGTGCAGTACACCGACTACGGTGCGTGGCAGGCCGAGCTCCTGAGCGACGACACCGGCATCGCCGCACCGCAACGGGAGTACTGGACCCGCCAGCTGGCCGGCGCACCCGCCGAAGCGGGGCTGCCGCTGGACTTCCCGCGTCCCCGCATCCCCAGCGGCAGCGGTGACGCCGTGCAGTTCAGCATCGACGCGCGCACCCGTGACACGCTGGCGGCCCTGTGTCGGGAGCTCGGCATCACCGAGTTCATGCTGCTGCAGGCCGCGGTGGCCGTGGTGCTCTACAAAGCCGGTGGCGGCGTGGACATTCCGCTCGGCACCCCCGTCGCAGGCCGGACCGAGCCGGAACTCCAACAGCTGGTCGGCTTCTTCGTCAACTTCGTGGTCCTGCGCAACGACTTGAGCGGCAACCCGACGCTGCGGGAGGTGCTCAGCCGCGCCCGCGACATGGCGCTGTCGGCGTATTCGAACCAGGACGTGCCGTTCGAGCAGATCGTCGAGGCGGTGAATCCGCCGCGGACCCTGGCCCGCAACCCGCTGTTCCAGGTGGTCGTGCATGTGCGCGAGCAACTTCCACAGCGTCAGAGGATCGACACCGACACCGAGTTCACCGCGATCGAGCCGACGTTCGACATCGCCCAGGCCGACCTGTCGCTGAACTTCCTGGCGGGCGACGGAGCCGAGGAGTCCGGTGCCGGTGAGGGCGGATACCGCGGCTACCTGATCTACCGGCCCGAGCTCTACGCCCGCCGCACGATCGAGCGGCTGGCCGGGTGGCTGAACCTGGTCGTGACGGCCTTCGCCGAGAACCCCGACCGCACGCTGCGCGACGTCGAGATCCTCACTCCCGAGGAGAAGCAGCGGATCTCGGGGGAATGGAGCAGCGGCACGCAGGTCCGGGTGCTCGACGAGGACCTCGCGCCGGTGCCCGTCGGCGTGTTCGGCGACCTGTACCTCACCGGTGGGCCTTTCCCGGGATCGCAGCCCTACCGCACCGGGGACCGGGCTAGATGGGGCGACGACGGGCGGCTGGAGATCATCGCCGGGAAGCCCGTCGTGATGCAGGCCGCCCCAGCGGCCGTCCCGCGCGACTACGCGGCCCCCGAGACCGACACCGAGCGGGCGCTGGCCACGCTGCTCGTCGACCTGCTCGGCGCCGAGGAGGTCGGCCGGTACGACGACTTCTTCGGCCTCGGCGGCGACAGCGTGCTCGCCGTGCAACTGGCCGCTCGGGCGCGCGACGCGGGTCTGGAGCTGACCGCGCGGATGGTGTTCGAACATCCCGAACTCGCCGCACTGGCAACGGCTCTCGACGCCGAGGACCAGACCGGCCGACAGCGGGAGGACACCCACCACGCGCCGATGTCGGCCTCCGGACTGTCCGAAGACGAGCTCGCCGCGCTGACCGCGTCCTGGAGCAACGTCGGAGACGATGCCCGATGAAGGACGTCCCGTGACGCGCGTCGAGCCGGCGCCGGCCGCACCGACCATCGAAGACGTCCTGGCGCTGAGCCCGCTTCAGCAGGGGCTCTACTCGATGGCGACGCTCACCGGTGACGAGGATGGAGCGTCGGACCCGTACGTCATCGCGATGGCCGCCGACGCGTTCGGGGCCCTGGACGCCGGCCTGCTGCGCGAGTGCGCGGCAAGACTTCTGGACCGCCACGCCAACCTGCGGGCCAGCTTCGTCCGCGGCAACCTCAGCCGGGCGGTGCAGGTGGTCCCGACCCGTGTCGAGCTGCCGTGGCGTCATGTCGTGGTCGCCTCGGAGGCCGAACTCCGGGACGCCGAGACCGCCGAGCGCATACGAGCTTTCGATCTGGCCAACGGCCCGGTCATCCGGTTCCTGCTCATCGAGGCGCCGCAGCGCCGGCGGTTCGTGGTCACCGCGCACCACATCCTGATCGACGGCTGGTCGCTGCCGCTGTTCATGGGCGAGCTGCTGACGCTGTACCGCGCCGAGGGGGACCTCGACGCCCTGCCGGAACCGCCCCGGCCCTACCGCGACTACATCGGCTGGCTCGCCGGGGTCGATCACGACGCCAGCCGTGACGTCTGGCGGCGACACCTCCTCGGGGTCGACGCCCCCACGTTGTTGACGCCCGCCCTGACGTCCAGCGCGCCCGGGGGCAGGCCGCAGCTGACCGAGGTGACGCTGGACGCGACGCGGACGCTGGCGCTCGTCGAGGCCGCCCGGTCCCGTGGCGTCACGGTGAACACGCTCATCCAGATGGCCTGGGCGAACATCCTTTCCGTGATCACCGATCGCCGCGATGTGACGTTCGGTGTCACGGTCTCCGGGCGCCCGGGTGAGCTCGCGGGCGTCGAACGGATGGTCGGGTTGTTCATCAACACCGTGCCGCTGCGGGTCCGGCTCGACCCGGTCGCCACCACCGGCGAGCAGTGCCGCGCCCTCCAGCGCGAGGCCGCGATACTGCGCGATCACGGCTATCTCAGCCACTCCGAGATGCGTGCGGTCGCCGGTGTCGGCGAACTGTTCGACACCCTTCTGGTCTACGAGAACTTCCCGCCGGGGGGACTGGTCGGTCAGACCGAATTCCACGCCAACGGGGCCACGTTCGTCCCGTCGGCGCTGGAGAGCCTGTCGCACTTCCCGGTCACCATCGCCGCGCACCTGGCCGGTGACGTGCTCACCGTGTTCGTCGAAGTGATCGACGGCGCGCTGGGGCAGCTTCGGGCCGACGCACTCGGGAGGCGTGTGTTGGACACCGCGCTGCGGCTCATCGACTGCTGGGACCGTCCGCTGCGCGAGGTCGGTGTCCTGCTGCCCGACGAGACCGCCGTGCCCGAGGCCGCGGTGTCCGAGCCGCCGACCGCTCGCAGTATCCATGCCCGCTTCACCGAGGTGGCCGGGAGCAGGCTGGGCTCGGTGGCGCTGACCTGGAACACCGGCGACGGTGCCGGGTCCATGACCTACCGGGAACTCGACGAGGCGGCCGACCGGGTGGCCGCCGCGCTGCTCGACGGGGGAGTGGCCGCAGAAACGCCTGTGGCGGTATGCCTTTCGCGGGGCCCGAACTACGTGGTGGCGATGCTCGGCGTGCTCAAGGCGGGCGGGGCGATCGTGCCGCTCGATCCCGGCATGCCCACCGAGCGCATCGACGACATCCTGGAGCAGGCCGGGGCGCGCGTGCTGATCGACGACGCCTACCTGGCCGGCCTGCCCGCCGAACCCGCACCGTCGTACCGGCCCGCCGAGACCGGCCTGGACCAGGCCGCCTACATCGTGTTCACCTCGGGCACCACGGGCCGGCCCAAAGGCGTCGTCGGCACGCACGGCGCTGTCCTGGCGTACGCCGAAGACCATGCAGCACACGTGCTGCGGCCCGCGGCGGCGCGCACCGGCGCCCCGCTGCGCGTCGGGCATGCGTGGTCGTTCACCTTCGATGCCGCGTGGCAGCCGCTGGCCGCGCTGCTCGACGGCCATTCGGTGCACCTCGTGGGCGACGAATCCCAGCGCGACGCCGAAGCTCTCGTGCACACCGTCGGACGGTTCGGCATCGACCTGCTCGACACCACGCCCTCGATGTTCGCCCAGCTCCACGACGTCGGCCTGCTCAGCACCGTGCCGCTGGCGGTGCTCGCGCTGGGCGGCGAGGCGGTCAGCGCGTCGACGTGGCGCCTGATCGGCGAGGAGTGCGCCCGCACGGGGATGGCGGCTTTCAACTGCTACGGGCCCACGGAGACCACGGTGGAGGCGGTGGTGGCCGCGATCGACGCCCACGCCCGGCCGTCGATCGGACACCCGACCCAGACCATGCGGGCCTATGTGCTCGATGCCTGGTTGCGCCCGGTGCCGGCCGGTGTCGCGGGGGAGCTGTACCTGTCGGGGCAGCAGCTGACGCGAGGCTATCTGGGCCGGTTCGCCGAGACCGCAGCGCGATTCGTCGCCGACCCGTTCTCCGCGGGCGGCCGCATGTACCGCACCGGCGACGTGGTGCGCCGCGGGGCCGACGGTGGCCTGCAGTTCCTCGGCCGCGCAGACGATCAGGTCAAGATCCGGGGGTTCCGCGTCGAACCCGGCGAGATCGCCGCCGTCCTGTGTGAACACCCCGGTGTCGCCGATGCGTATGTCGCTGTCCGGCAACGCGATCGCGCCGCCCGTCTGACGGCCTACGTCGCGGGAGGGGCGTCACCGCCCGAGGTCGCCGATCTGCGCGCCGTGCTGGCCACGCGGCTGCCGCACTACATGGTCCCTCAGCGCATCGTCGTCCTCGACGAGTTGCCCCTGACCTCCCACGGCAAGATCGACGAAGCCGCGCTGGCGGCCGTCGTCACCGAGGACGCGCCGTCCGTCGCGCCCGAGACCGCGACGGAGGCCGCGCTCGTCGAGCTGCTGGCCGAGGTGCTCGACGGAGGCGACACCGGCGATATCGGCGTCACCACCGATTTCCTGGAGATGGGCCTCGACAGCATCGTCGCCCTGGCGCTGGTCCAGGCGGCGCGTCGTCGCGGCATCGATATGCGTGCTCGACTGATGCTGGAGTGCAACAACATTCGTGAGCTGGCCACGGCGATGGACGCCGGCGGGCAGGACCGGCAGCCCACACCGGTGACCGCGGACCGGTTCGGTGAGGTGGCGCCCGCGCCCATCATGGAGTGGATGTACGAGCACGGCAATTTCCGTCGCTTCACCCAGAACGTGTTGATCGCACTGCCCCCGGACATCACCGAGGCCCGGCTCGAGTCGGTCCTGCAGGTACTGCTGGACCGCCACGACATGTTGCGCTCCGTCCTCCGGAGCGACGCCGGCCACCACATCGTGTCGACCCGCCCGCCGGGCGCGGTGTCGGCACGCGACGTGCTGACGGTCGTCGATGCGCCCGCCACCGATGCCCTACCCGCGGAAGTGGTTGCGGCGCTGGACCGCATCGATCCCTGCGCCGGATCCATGGTGGCGGCGGTGTTCTTCCGGCAGGGGCCGCCGGTGCTCATGCTCAGCGTGCACCACCTCGCCACCGACGTGGTGTCCTGGTATGTGATCCTCGGCGCCCTGTCGGACATCGACGCCGAGCTCTCGGCCGGGCGCACCCCGGACCTGGCCGCCGAGTTCACCACCTACCGGGAGTGGACCCTTGTGCTGCATCAACGCAGCGCCAGCCCGGAGGTCGCCGCGCAGCGTGACTTCTGGGTCACGCAGCTTTCGGCACCCGACCCCGAACTCGGTGCGCGCCTGCCCGACCCGCAGCGCGACACCTGGGGGTCGTTGCAGCTGACCGACGTCGTCACCGACGCCCGGACCACCCGTGCGATCCTCGACCGTCTCGACGGCACCGGGATCGAGATGCGCGACTTCCTGCTCACCGCACTGGCGTTGACGCTCGCGTCGTGGCGCATCGAGCGTGGCCAGCCTGCGCACCACGGCGCGCTGATCGCGCTGGAGGGGCATGGCCGCGAGGATGGGCTCGTCGAGACGGCGGCTCCCGTCGACACGTCGGCTCCTATCGACACGGCGGCTCCTATCGACACGTCGGCGACCGTCGGATGGTTCACCTCGGTGTTCCCGGTGCGCCTCGGCGCCGGGGAGGCGGCCGTCGACGTCGACACCGTCAGGCGCAACCCGGCCGCGGCACGCGCCCTGCTGCGGGCGGTCGCCGAACAGGTCGCCGCGGTGCCCAACCGGGGACTGGACTACGGTCTGCTGCGCTACACGTGCGCCGACGATGCGCTGCGCGCGCTGCCGCATCCCCAGGTCGAGTTCAACTACGTGGGCCGTCACGACCTCAGCGGCGATCGGGGCGCGGGTCCCTGGTCGCTGATCACCGACTCCGCCCTCAACGCCCACATGCCCGCCGCCGCGGAACCCGAACTCCCGCTGCGGTACACCTTCGACGTCATCTCGGTGGTCGCCGCGGGTGAGAACGACGACCGCCCCCGCCTGCGGACCAGCTGGCGCTGGAGTCCACTGCTGTCGACCGCCGAGGATGTGGAGCGGCTCACCGAGCTCTGGCATCAGGCGGTCATCGTCCTGGGAGAAGCGCTATGACCACCCGGCCACGACCCACCCTCGCCGTCGTCGGCGCCGGGCCCAAAGCGATCGCGGTCGCGGCGAAGGCCGCTGAACTGCGCGCCATGGGCGCCGACGCGCCCGACGTGGTGGCGATCGAACGCAGTGTGGTGGGTGCCAACTGGCAGGCGGTCGGCGGCTGGACCGACGGCCAGCACCGGCTCGGCACCAGCCCCGAGAAGGACGTCGGCTTCCCGTACCGCTCGTCGCTGGTGCCTCGCCGCAACGCCGAACTCGACAGCCGCATGATGCGGCACAGCTGGCAGTCCTACCTGATCTCCAGCGCCCAGTTCGCCGAATGGGTGGACCGTGGCCGTCCCTCACCGACCCACTCGGGGTGGAGCAGGTACCTGCGGTGGGTCGCCGACAGCGTCGGCATGTCGGTCATCCACGGTGACGTGCAACGGATCTCGATCGACGGCCAGCGGTGGGCGCTGTCCACGCCGGAGCAGACCGTGCACGCCGACGGTGTGATGATCACCGGCCCGGGACAGGCGCAGCGCTCCCTCCTGCCCCACGACCCGCGGGTGCTCTCGATCGCGCAGTTCTGGGCGCGGGCCGCGCGGCAGGACCTGATCGTCGCCGACCGGGTGGCGGTGATCGGCGGCGGGGAGACCGCGGCCTCGATGCTCAACGAGCTGTTCCGGCACCGTGTTTCGACGATCACGGTGATCTCGCCGCAGGTCACACTGTTCACCCGCGGGGAGAGCTTTTTCGAGAACACCCTGTTCTCCGATCCGACGGACTGGTCGAGCCTGACGATGGCCGAACGCCGCGACGCGCTGGCCCGCACCGACCGCGGCGTGTTCTCGGCGCGCGTGCAGGACGCGCTGCTGGCCGACGACCGCATCCGGCACCTCCGCGGGCGGGTCGCCCACGCCGTGGCGCGGGATCAGCGAATCCGCCTGACGCTGAACTCCAATCGCGGCGGTGAGGCGCTCGAGACCGTGCACGGTTTCGATCTCGTGATCGACGGTTCCGGCGCCGACTCGATGTGGTTCGAGTCGCTGTTCAGCCAGGACGCCCGCGATGTCATCGAGCTGGCACTGCGGGCACCGCTGACCGGTGAATCGCTGCAGGAGTCGATCACCCACGACCTGTCCGTGGGCGGCGTGACACCGAAGCTGTTCCTGCCGGGGCTCTCGGGTCTGACCCAGGGGCCCGGCTTCCCGAACCTGAGCTGTCTCGGGTTGCTGTCCGACCGCGTGCTGGGCGCCCGGTACCCGGGAACCGGTCCGGCGCATGACCCTTCGACGAGGAGAAGCGATGAGCACGAACCCGTTCGATGACGAGAACGGCACCTTCTACGTTTTGGTCAACGACGAGGAGCAGTACAGCCTGTGGCCGACGTTCGCCGATGTCCCCGCCGGGTGGCGCGTGGTGTTCGGCGAGAGCACCCGGGCCGACTGTCTCGCCTACGTCGAGGAGACGTGGACGGACTTGCGACCGCGCAGCCTGCGTGAGGCCATGAGCGCGGACTGACCCGCGCCGGCTAGCCGGGGTGGGGGGCCGGCATGTCCATGTCGAAGACACGGGCGTGCAGCACGGTGCGGTTGCGCAGCGCCGCGCGCACCGCGCGGTGCAGCCCGTCCTCCAGATAGACATTGCCGCGCCACTTCACCGCGTGCGGGAACAGGTCGCCGTAGAACGTCGAGTCCTCGGACAGCAGCCGGTCGAGGGCGAGCACGGTCGTCGTCATCACCAACTCGTCGAGCCGGATCTGACGCGGCGGTATCTGGGCCCACTGCCGGTGCGACAGACCGTGGTCAGGGTAGGGCCTGCCATCGCGAACCCCTTTGAAGATCATCGACGCGCCTTCGCTGCCCGTTGCCCCCGCAATATGTGTCTGTTCCGGTCAGGTTAACCTGCCTGCGCCGACCCTGCTTTGCCACTGTCGGGTCGCTCGGTCGAAGCAGCCCGATGACCACCCGTAAAATGAACGCGACCGGGTCGCGTCTACGTCAGGTGGGTGAACAATGGGCAGCGCAGACGATCGTCGTTTCGAGGTGTTGCGTGCCATCGTCGCCGATTTCGTCGCCACCAAGGAACCGATCGGATCCAAGACGCTCGTCGAGCGACACAACCTCGGGGTGTCCAGCGCCACGGTGCGCAACGACATGGCCGTCCTGGAAGCCGAGGGCTACATCACCCAGCCGCACACCAGCTCGGGCCGGGTGCCGACCGAGAAGGGCTACCGGGAGTTCGTCGACCGGCTCGACGACATCAAGCCGATGTCGGGTGCGGAGCGCCGCGCGATCCTGTCCTTCCTGGAGTCCGGTGTCGATCTCGACGACGTGCTGCGCCGCGCGGTGCGGCTGCTGGCGCAACTGACGCGACAGGTGGCGGTCGTGCAGTACCCGACGCTGTCCACCTCGTCGGTGCGGCGGCTGGAGGTGGTCGCGCTGACCCCGGCGCGACTGCTGCTGGTGGTGATCACCGATTCGGGCCGGGTCGACCAGCGCATCGTCGAACTCGGCGACGGCCTCGACGAGACGCAGCTCGGCCAGTTGCGCGACCTGCTGGGCCAGGCGCTGGAGGGCAAGCCGTTGACGGCCGCCTCGATCGCCGTCTCCGATCTCGCGTCGCACCTCAACGGTCAGGGCGGGCTCGCCGACGCGGTCGGCAGGTCGGCCACCGTACTGGTGGAGACTCTCGTCGAGCACACCGAGGAACGGCTCCTGCTCGGCGGTACGGCGAACCTGACGCGCAACACCGCCGACTTCGGCGGCTCGCTGCGCTCGGTGCTGGAGGCGCTCGAGGAGCAGGTGGTGGTGCTGCGCCTGCTGGCCAAGCAACAGGAAGCGGGCAAGGTGACCGTGCGGATCGGTCACGAGACCGAGGCCGAACAGATGGCGGGCACCTCGGTGATCAGCACCGCGTACGGCAGCTCGGGCAAGGTTTTCGGCGGCATGGGAGTGTTGGGTCCCACACGGATGGACTATCCGGGAACTATCGCCAATGTCGCCGCGGTTGCTCTCTATATTGGCGAAGTCTTAGGTAACCGCTGATCCGCGCCCCTGTCGGGGTTTAGGCGGATCGGTCGGGTGGGAAAGGTTGAGCGTGGCACGCGACTATTACGGGCTGCTCGGAGTGAGCAAGGGTGCGAGTGATTCGGAGATCAAGCGCGCCTACCGCAAGCTCGCTCGCGAGCTGCACCCCGACGTCAATCCCGACGAGGGCGCCCAGGCGCGCTTCCAGGAGATCAGCGCCGCCTACGAGGTGCTCAGCGATCCGGAGAAGCGCCGCATCGTCGACCTCGGCGGCGATCCGCTGGAATCCGCGGCCGGTGGCGGCGGCGGGTTCTCCGGGTTCGGTGGGCTCGGCGACGTGTTCGAGGCGTTCTTCGGCGGCGGCACGGCCTCGCGTGGACCCATCGGCCGCGTCCGGCCCGGGTCGGACTCGCTGCTGCGGATGCGGCTCGACCTCGAAGAGTGCGCGACCGGGGTGACCAAGCAGGTCACCGTCGACACCGCGGTGCTCTGCGACCTCTGCCACGGCAAGGGCACCCACGGCGACTCCACGCCGGTGGCCTGCGACACGTGCGGCGGACGAGGCGAGATCCAGACGGTTCAGCGCTCACTGCTCGGACAGGTGATGACGTCGCGTCCCTGCCCGGTCTGCGGCGGGGTCGGCGAGGTGATCCCCAACCCGTGCAACCGCTGCGCCGGGGACGGGCGCGTGCGCGCCCGCCGCGAGATCAGCGTCAAGATCCCCGCCGGCGTCGGCGACGGCATGCGTGTCCGGCTGGCCGCCCAGGGCGAGGTCGGCCCCGGCGGTGGACCCGCCGGCGACCTCTACGTCGAGGTCCACGAGAAGCCGCACCCGGTGTTCGTCCGCGAAGGGGACGACCTGCACTGCACGATCTCCGTGCCGATGGTCGACGCCGCGCTGGGCACCACCGTGTCGGTCGACGCGATCCTCGACGGACCCACCGAGATCACCATCGCCGCAGGCACCCAGCCGGGCTCGGTGACCACGCTGCGCGGCCACGGCATGCCGCACCTGCGATCGGGGGTGCGCGGCGACCTGCACGCCCACATCGACGTCGTCATTCCCTCACGACTGGACCACGACGACGTCGAACTGCTGCGCACGTTCAAGGAGCGCAGCCGTGCGACCGCCGAAGTGCGTTCCGCAGACGGCAATTCGGGCGGCTCCCACGGCGGCGGCCTGTTCTCCCGGTTGCGCGAGACGTTCACCGGGCGCTGACCGGGCAGAGGGCCCGTGCGCAGTCTCTTCTACGTCGACGCGCTGCCGGCGGTCGGTGAGCTCGCCGTCGTCGACGGCGACGAAGGCCATCACGCGGCCACCGTGTGCCGGACGCGGCCCGGCGAACACCTCGACCTCGCCGACGGCGCGGGGACGATCGGGCACTGCGTGGTCGACGACGTCACCAAGGGCCGGCTGACCGCCCGCGTGCAGGAACGTCGCTACGTCGCGCCGCCCACGCCGACGGTCACCGTCGTGCAGGCCCTCCCCAAATCCGAGCGGTCGGAACTGGCGATCGAACTCGCCACCGAGGCCGGCGCCGACGCATTCGTCGCGTGGCAGGCGTCACGGTGCGTCGCCCGGTGGGACGGTGCGGCGAAGACGGACAAGGGGCTGCGGCGGTGGACCGCGGTCGCCAGGGCCGCCGCGCGCCAATCGCGCCGGCCTTACATCCCGGCCGTCGACGGTGTCGTCGGCACCCGCCGGCTGGTCGAGACGACGCGCTCGGCGCCCCCGGGAAGCGTGCTGATGCTGCACGAGTCGGCCACCCGCCCCCTCGCCGCAGCCGTGACCGGCGCCCACGACCGGCTGACTCTGATCGTCGGCCCGGAGGGCGGCATCGCCGACGACGAGCTGGAGGCCCTCACCGCGGCCGGGGCCGTGGCCGTGCGTCTCGGGCCCACCGTGCTGCGGACCTCGACGGCGGCGGCGGTCGCGCTCGGAGCGCTCGGAATTCTTACGTCTCGCTGGTCGTAGGCACACCCCCCGGGGGTAGCCTGCCCGGCACAATTTAGATAGGTTAGCCTTCCCTCCTGACCGACTTTCTGCAGGACCGAAGGATTCCCCATTCTCACCCGTCTGACCCGAGCGTGGATACCGCTCGTCTTGGTGATCGTGCTGATCGTCGGCGGCTTCTCGGTCTGGCGGATCCGCAACATCTTCGGCTCGCACCAACTGCCGACCTACGCGGGGAACATGACCGAGGGCTCCGACTTGACCGACCCGAAGGTCGTGCGCTACGAGATCTTCGGTGACCCCGGCGCCACCGCGGACATCAACTACATCGACGACGACGGGGACCCGAACCAGATCGTCGGCGCCACCCTGCCCTGGTCGATCGAGGTCGAGACGAACTCCCCGGCGATGGTGGGCAACGTCGTGGCCCAGGGCGACGGTGACTTCATCGGCTGCCGCATCACCGCCGACGACGTCGTGAAAGACGAACGCACCGCCTACAACGTCACCGCCTACGTCTACTGCTTCACGAAGTCCGCATGAGGCTCTCGACGCACACCGGCCAGTCCCTGCGGGAGCCGACGTTCCTGGCGCGCTGGATCCGCCGTCTGGCCGTCCCGATCATCCTGGGCTGGGTCCTGGTGGTGGCCGCGCTGAACCTGCTCGTGCCCCAGCTGGAGATCGTCGCTGCGCAGAACGCGGTGTCGATGAGCCCCAGCGACGCCCCGTCGATGCAGGCGATGTCCGACATGGGCAGGCTGTTCGGGGAGTCCGAATCGGACTCGATCGCGCTGATCGTCCTGGAGAGCGACGAACCCCTCGGTGACGACGCGCACGCCTACTACGACCAGCTTCTGGACAAGCTGCGGGCCGACCCCCAGCACATCCGCGACATCCAGGACACCTGGGGCGACCCGCTGACACAGGCCGCCGCACAGAGTTCCGACGGCCGCGCCGCCTACGTGACGCTGTACCTCGCCGGGAACATGGGCGAGACGGACTCCAACGAATCGGTCGCGGCGGTCCGCGAGATCGTCGACGGTGTCGCGCCCCCGCCGGACGTCCGGGTGCACGTGACCGGGCCCGCCGCGCTGACCGCCGACGTCAACATCGCCGGCGAGAGCAGCATGGCGCTGATCCTGATGGTCACGTTCGCGGTCATCATCGTGCTGCTGCTGTTCTTCTACCGCTCGATCACCACCGTCGTGCTGCTGCTGCTCATGGTCGGCGTCCAGATGTCGGTGGCGCGGGGCGTCGTCGCCGCGCTGGGTCACCACCAGGTGATCGGATTGTCGACGTTCGCGGTGAACCTGCTCGTGTCGCTGGCTGTCGCGGCGGGCACCGACTACGCCATCTTCCTCGTCGGCCGCTACCAGGAGGCACGCTCCTCGGGCGCCACCCACGAGGAGGCGTACTACGAGATGTTCCACGGCACCGCCCACGTGGTACTCGGCTCCGGCCTGACCATCGCCGGCGCGATGTACTGCCTCTCCTTCACCCGGATGCCCTACTTCCAGAGCATGGGCATCCCGTGCGCGGTCGGCATCGTCGCCGGTGTGGCCGTGGCGTTGACGCTCGGTCCGGCGATCGTGACTCTGGGCAGCCGGTTCGGGCTGCTGGAACCCAAGCGCGCCCTGCGCATCCGCGCGTGGCGGCGCATCGGCACCATGGTCGTCCGCTGGCCCGGACCCATCCTGGTCGCGTCGCTGGCGCTGGCCCTGATCGGCCTCGCCGCCCTTCCCGGGTACCAGACCAGCTACGACGACACCCGCTACATCCCGGCCGACATCCCGGCCAACGCCGGACTGCAGGCCGCCACCGAGCACTTCTCGCTGTCGCGGATGAGCCCGGAGGTGCTGCTCGTCGAAGCCGACCGGGACCTGCGCAACCCGTCGGACTTCCTCATCCTCGACCGCCTCGCCAAACGCGTCTTCGGCGTCGAGGGCGTCGCGCGGGTCCAGGCCCCGAGCCGCCCGGACGGCGCCCCCATCGCGCACACCTCGATCCCGTTCCTGATCAGCATGCAGGGGGTGGGCCAGCAGCAGAACATGAAGCTGATGAAGGACCGCATCGCCGACATGCGGACCCAGGCCGACGACATCGCCGAGACCATCGCCACGATGAAGACGATGCAGGCGCTGATGACGAAGTTCTCCGGCATCACCACCGACATGATCGACGACATGACCGAGATGCGCGACACCGTGCATCAGCTGCGGGACATGGTCGCCACCTTCGACGACCAGTTCCGGCCGATCCGCAACTACTTCTACTGGGAACCGCACTGCTACAACATCCCGCTGTGCTGGTCGTTCCGGTCTCTGTTCGACTCCATGGACGGCATCAGCACGATGACCGACACCTTCGACAAGGCCGTGGTGAACATGGACGAGATGAAGGTGCTGCTGCCCGAGATGCTGGCGACCTTCCCGCCCATGATCGAGACCATGGAGAGCATGCGTCAGATGATGCTGACGACCTATGCCACGATGGGCGGCTTCTACGACCAAATGGACGAGCTGACCCGCGATTCCACCGAGATGGGCAAGGCGTTCGACGCCGCCAAGAACGACGATTCCTTCTACCTGCCGCCCGAGGTCTTCGAGAACGAGGACTTCAAGAACGCGATGGAGAGCTTCTTCTCGCCCGACGGCAAGACCGTGCGCATGCTCATCGCCCACCGCGGCAACCCGACCACCGAGGAAGCGCTGCAGCGGGTCGAACCGATCAAGATCGCCGCGATCGAGGCGCTCAAGGGCACCCCGCTGGAGAACGCGAACATCCAGCTCGGTGGCACCGCGGCCACGTTCAAGGACATGTCCGACGGATCCCGCTACGACCTGCTGATCGCGGTGATCTCGGCCTTGTGCCTGGTCCTGATGATCATGCTGGTGCTGACGCGCAGTCTGGTCGCGGCGCTGGTCATCGTCGGGACCGTCACGCTGTCGTTGGGCGCGTCGTTCGGGATCTCGATCCTGATCTGGCAGCACGTCGTGGGCATCGAACTGCACTGGATGGTGCTGGCGCTGTCGATCATCGCGCTGATCGCGGTCGGTTCGGACTACAACCTGTTGCTGGTGTCGCGGTTCAAGGAGGAGATCCCGGCCGGAATCAAGACCGGCATCATCCGCGCGATCGGTGGGACGGGCAGCGTGGTGACGGTCGCGGGGGTGGTGTTCGCGCTGACCATGGGCTCGATGGTGGTCAGCGATCTGCGGATCATGGCGCAGGTGGGGACCACGATCGGGCTGGGCCTGCTGTTCGACACGTTCATCGTGCGCGCCTTCATGATGCCGTCGATCGCGACCCTGCTGGGCCGCTGGTTCTGGTGGCCGCTGGTGGTGCGCTCGCGGCCGCTGCGCCCCCCGCCGCCGCGCACGCAGCCGGCCGAGACGACACAGCCGATCCCGGTGGGACCGGGTCCGGGGGCATAAGCATTGGGCCGTGACGGCGGGCCGGGCTAAACTGGGCATTTGTTGGCACACCGTCTCGGAACCAGAAAGCAGGCAGAAAACCACACGTGGCGCCCCGCGAGAACGCAGGCTCGGACGCATCCGCCGGCCCCTCTGGATCCCCGGTCCGCAGCAGCATCACAGTTCCGCCCGAGTACGTCATGGGCCTCCTGGGGTCCTCCGACGAGAACCTGCGCGCTCTGGAGCGCCTGCTGGCCGCCGACATCCACGCCCGGGGCAATGCGCTGACGATCTCCGGTGAGCCCGCCGACGTCGCCCTGGCCGAGCGCGCCGTGTCCGAGCTGATCGAGGTCGTCGCGAACGGTCAGACCCTCACGCCCGACGCGGTGCGCCACAGCGTGGCCATCCTGACCGGCGCCGTCGAGGAGTCCCCGGCCGAGGTGCTGACGCTCGACATCCTGTCGCGGCGCGGCAAGACGATCAGGCCCAAGACGCTCAACCAGAAGCGCTATGTCGACGCCATCGACGCGAACACCATCGTCTTCGGCATCGGCCCGGCGGGCACCGGCAAGACCTACCTGGCAATGGCCAAGGCCGTCAACGCCCTGCAGACCAAGCAGGTCAGCCGCATCATCCTGACCCGGCCCGCGGTGGAAGCCGGTGAGCGCCTGGGCTTTCTGCCCGGCACGCTGAGTGAGAAGATCGACCCGTACCTGCGGCCGCTCTACGACGCGCTGCACGACATGATGGATCCCGAGCTCATCCCGAAGCTGATGAGCGCCGGTGTCATCGAGGTCGCACCGCTGGCCTACATGCGCGGGCGCACGCTGTCCAACGCGTTCATCATTCTCGACGAAGCCCAGAACACCACGGCCGAACAGATGAAGATGTTCCTCACGCGGCTGGGTTTCGACTCGAAAATCGTTGTGACAGGCGATATCACGCAGGTCGACCTGCCCGGGGGAGCGGCGTCGGGTCTGCAGGCGGCGATGCGCATCCTCCACGGCATCAACGACATCCACTTCTCCGAGCTCACCAGCGCCGACGTCGTCCGGCACCGGTTGGTCGCCGACATCGTGGACGCCTACGAACGCGACGGCGTGAAATTCGGCGATTCGGCGATGAACCGGGCGCAACGCCGCGCCTCGGGCCCCGGCCGTCCGCGCCGCTGACAGGACTGAGACACATGAACGCCGGAGAACGATGAGCATCGAGGTGTCCAACGAGTCGGGCATCGACGTGTCCGAGCAGGAACTCGTCAGCGTCGCGCGGTTCGTCATCCAGAAGATGGACGTCAACCCCGCCGCCGAACTGTCGATGGTGCTGCTCGACACGGCCGCGATGGCCGACCTGCACATGCGTTGGATGGATCTGCCCGGCCCGACCGACGTCATGAGCTTCCCGATGGACGAGCTGGAGCCCGGCGGGCGTCCCGACGCCCCCGAGCCCGGCCCGTCGATGCTCGGCGACATCGTGCTGTGCCCGGAGTTCGCCGCCACCCAGGCCGCCGACGCGGGCCACACCCTCGGCCAGGAGCTGGCACTGCTCACGGTGCACGGCGTGCTGCACCTGCTCGGCTACGACCACGCCGAACCGGACGAGGAAAAAGAGATGTTCGCGCTGCAACGCCAGCTGCTCGAGGAGTGGGTGGCCGACCAGGTCGAGGCTTACCACCTGGACCGGCAGGTCGAGAAGGACCGCCGGTTGCTCGACCGGTCACGAGATTTCGACGCGCCGTGACCAATCTCGGGCAGCTGATCGGCGCCATCGTGCTCGTCGCGTTCGGCGGTCTGTTCGCCGCGACCGACGCCGCATTGAGCACCGTGTCCATCGCACGCGTCGAGGAACTCGTGCGCGACGAGCGGCCGGGCGCGGTGCGCCTGATCCAGGTCATGGTCGACCGGCCCCGCTACATCAACCTGATCGTGCTGCTGCGCATGGCGTGCGAGGTCAGCGCCACCGTCCTGATGGCCGCATATCTCGACGACTACCTGGGTGTCAGCCGGGGTCTGATGGCGGCCGCGGGCGTGATGACGGTGGTCAGCTTCGTGGTGGTCGGTGTCGGGCCCCGCACGCTGGGCAGGCAGAACGCCTACCAGATCGCGCTGGTGACCGCCCTTCCGCTGCAGGCGATCTCGGTGGTCCTGACGCCGATCAGCCGCCTGCTGGTGTTGATCGGCAACGCGCTCACGCCCGGCCGCGGCTTCCGCAACGGGCCGTTCGCCTCGGAGATCGAACTGCGCGAGGTCGTCGACCTGGCTCAGCAGCGGGGTGTGGTCGCCGACGACGAACGCCGGATGATCCAGTCGGTGTTCGAGCTCGGTGACACCCCGGCCCGTGAGGTCATGGTGCCCCGCACCGAGATGGTGTGGATCGAGAGCGAGAAGACCGCGGGCCAGGCCACCTCGCTCGCGGTGCGCAGCGGGCACTCCCGGATCCCGGTGATCGGCGAGAACGTCGACGACATCATCGGCGTGGTCTACCTCAAGGACCTGGTGCAGCGGACGTACTACTCCAACAACGGTGGCCGCGACACCGCGGTCACCGAGGTGATGCGCGACGCCGCGTTCGTGCCCGACTCCAAACCGCTCGACGCGCTGCTGCGTGAGATGCAGCGCGACCGCGTGCACATGGTGCTGCTCGTCGACGAGTACGGCGCCATCGCCGGCCTCGTGACGATCGAGGACGTGCTCGAAGAGATCGTCGGGGAGATCGCCGACGAATACGACACCGACGAGGTCGCGCCGGTCGAAGAGCTGGGCGACCAGCAGTACCGGGTGTCGGCCCGGCTGCCGATCGAAGATCTCGGCGAGCTCTACGACCGCCAGTTCGACGAGGACCTCGACGTCGACACCGTCGGCGGGCTCGTCGCGCTGGAGCTCGGCCGCGTGCCGCTGCCCGGCGCCGAGGTCGAATGGGACGGACTGCGGCTCCGCGCCGAGGGCGGGCCCGACCCGCGGGGCCGGGTCAGGATCGGCACCGTGCTGGTCAGCCCGGTGGAGCCGGTGCACACCGACGGGGAAGGACCCGAATGAGCGAGCTGGACGCCCTGAGTGACGAGGACGCGAAGCTGGTCGTGCTGGCCCGCGGCGCGATGGGCCGGGCCGAGGCCGGCAGCGGTGCCGCGGTGCGCGACCTGGACGGCCGCACCTACGCCGGGGCGCCCGTCGCGCTCGACGCGCTGCCTCTCACCGCTCTGCAGGCCGCCGTCGCCGCGGCGGTCTCCAGCGGCGCCGCGGGGCTCGAAGCGGCCGTCCTCGTGGGCGGGACGGCCGAGGACGCCGGCGTCGCGGCGGTGCGGGAACTGTCGGCCGGCGCCGCGGTCATCGTGACCGACCGGGCCGGCACGCCGAGAGAGACGCTGTGACGGACGCCGAGTTCCGTTCCGGCTTCGTCTGTTTCGTGGGCAGGCCGAACACCGGCAAGTCCACGCTGACCAACGCGCTCGTCGGCACCAAGGTGGCGATCACGTCGAACCGGCCGCAGACCACCCGCCACACCATCCGCGGCATCGTGCACCGTGACGACTTCCAGATCGTGCTGGTCGACACCCCGGGGCTGCACCGTCCGCGCACCCTTCTCGGGCAGCGGCTCAACGAGCTGGTCAAGGACACCTATTCCGAGGTCGACGTCATCGGCATGTGCATCCCGGCCGACGAGAAGATCGGGCCGGGGGACCGCTGGATCTACGAACAGATCCGCGCGGTCGCACCGCGCACGACACTGATCGCGATCGTCACGAAGATCGACAAGGTGTCCAAGGACCGGGTGGGCGAACAGCTCATCGCGGTCAGCGAACTCTTCGGACCCGAGGCCGAGATCGTTCCCGTCTCGGCGACCTCGGGCACCCAGCTCGACGTGCTGATCGACGTTCTCGTGCAACAACTTCCGCCCGGACCCGCGTTCTACCCCGACGGCGAACTGACCGACGAGCCCGAAGAGGTGCTCATGGCCGAGCTGATCCGCGAGGCCGCGCTCGAGGGCGTCCGCGACGAGCTGCCGCACTCGCTGGCCGTCGTCATCGACGAGGTCGAGGAACGGCCGGGCCGGCCCGACGACGACCCGCTCATCGATGTGCACGCCATCCTGTACGTCGAACGGGACTCGCAGAAGGGCATCGTGATCGGCAAAGGCGGGGCCCGCCTGCGCGAGGTCGGTACCACGGCGCGCCTTCAGATCGAGAAGCTGCTGGGCACCAAGGTGTTCCTGGATCTGCGGGTCAAGATCGCCAAGAACTGGCAGCGCGATCCCAAACAGCTCGGGCGCCTGGGCTTCTAGGCCCGCCGGCCGGCGCCCGGTCGGGGCTGACTACGCGACCTGGTTGGTCATCGACTCCGGTGCGGACAGATCCGGCGTGAAGCCCGGCTTCGGGTCGGGCACGGTCGGCGGCTGCGGCGCCCACCACGGGTCGGGCTGCCGGATCGCCCAGCCGTTCATGGCTTCCAGGGCGGCGGCCAGGGAGACGAGCAGTGGCTCGCTGTCGGCCGGGCCCATCAGCTGCACGCCGATCGGGAGACCGTCGGAGGTGAACCCGGCGGGCACGTTGATCGACGGCCAGCCCAGCAGGTTCCACGGCCAGGTCACGGGGCAGGCCCGGATCATCATGCGGTCGGTGGCGAGGCCGCCCAACCGGTCGAAGGCGTCGACCTTCGGTGGGGGCAGTGCGGTCGTCGGGGCGAGCACCACGTCGGCCAGGTTGAAGATCCACCCCATCCGCTGCTGCGTCCGGGCCTCCTGGGCGCGCGCCTTGCGCAGCGTGTTCTGCGACAGCAACCATCCCATCCGGGCGTTGGACTGCGTGCGCTTGTCCCAGGTCACTCCGCGGCCGAGCCGGTCCATCCACGCCGGGATCCCCGATGTGGACCGCGCCAGGAAGTTCCACGACATGCGCAGGTTGTAGTCCGGGTCGGCCTTGACGATGCTGTGCCCGAGCTCGGTGAGCTGCGCGGCGACGTCCTCCAGCGCGGACCGGATCTCCGGGTGCAGCGTGGCGCGGAACCCCGTGAACGGGAACTTCGTCGACATCGCGATCCGCAGCGGCCCCGGGGCGCGCGACACGTAGTCCGAGACCTGCACGGGCGGCGGCGTGTGCAGATCGCCCGGGGCGTTCCCCGACGCGGCGTCGAGCACCAGCGCCGCATCGGAGACGGTGCGGGCCAGCACGCCGTTGACGGTGATGCCGTTGAAGGCCTCGGGCAGCGGCGAGGTCGAGATGCGGCCGCGTTGCGGCTTGATCCCGACCAGGTGAGTCCAGGCCGCCGGGATGCGGACGCTGCCCGCGCCGTCGGAGCCGATGGCGGCGGCCACCAGGCCGGCCGCGACCGCGGCCGCGCTGCCGCCCGACGAACCGCCGGGGGTGTGCTCCCGGGACCAGGGGTTGCGGGTGTGGCCGAACGCGGGTCCGCTGGTGAACGGCCACTGGCCCAGCTCGCACGTATTGGTCTTGCCGACGATGACGGCCCCGGCGGCGCGCAGCCGTCGCACCACCTCGGAGTCGGCCTCGGCGTCGCGGACCTCGCCGGTGGCGCCGAAGCGCGTGGGCACCCCGGCGACGTCCACGTCGTCCTTGACCGCGATCGGAATTCCGAGCAGGGGCCGCTTCGAGGTGTCGCCGCCGGCCGCGCGCACACGGTCGGCCTCGGCGGCGTCGGCCAGGGCCTGCTCGGTCAGCACCACCCGGAACGCGTTGAGAGTGGGCTGACTGGCCTCGATGGCCTGCAGGGAGCGGCGCACCAGGTCGACGGAGGTCGCGGTACCGCTGGCGAGCTGGAACAACTGGTTGCCGACCGTGGGGAGCCGGCGGGGGCGGGAGCGGGGAGAGTCGACCATCACTTACGAGAGTATCGGCGCTGCGGATCGGAAACGTCCCCCGGCAGTGGGAGACTGGTCCGATGCGTCTGTACCGGGACCGGGCGGTGGTGCTGCGGCAGCACAAGCTCGGCGAAGCCGACCGGATCGTGAGTCTGCTGACCCGCGATCACGGCCTGGTCCGGGCGGTGGCCAAGGGCGTGCGGCGTACCCGCAGTAAGTTCGGCGCACGGTTGGAACCGTTCGCGCACATCGACGTTCAGCTGCATCCGGGCCGCAACCTCGACATCGTCACCCAGGTGCAGGCCATCGACGCGTTCGCCTCGGACATCGTCAGCGACTACGGCCGCTACACCTGCGCGTGCGCGATGCTGGAGACCGCGGAGCGGATCGCCGGCGAAGAGCGGGCCCCGGCGCCCGCCCTGCACAAGCTGACCGTCGCCGCGCTGCGTGCGGTGGCCGACGGCACCCGTCCCCGCGAACTCCTCCTGGACGCCTACCTGCTGCGCGCGATGGGGGTGGCGGGCTGGGCGCCCGCGCTGACCGCCTGCGCCCGGTGCGCCGCCGTGGGGCCCCACCGCGCCTTCCACGTCGCCGCGGGCGGCAGCGTGTGCGTGCACTGCAGGCCGTCGGGGTCGGTGACGCCGCCCCAGGGTGTGCTGGATCTGATGGCCGCTCTGTACGAGGGCGACTGGGAGCACGCCGAGATCTCCACCTCCTCGCATCGCAGCCAGGCCAGCGGGTTGGTGGCCGCCCATCTGCAATGGCATCTGGAACGCCAGCTGCGGACCCTGCCGCTCGTCGAGCGGCCGGGTGGAGCAGAGGTTGCCAGGGACATCAGGCAGGATGTTGCGCATGGCATCCAAGCGGAAGAACAGCTACCCACAGCTGCCTCCGGCGCCTGAGGACTATCCCACTTTCCCGGACAAGTCGACCTGGCCCGTCGTCTTCCCCGAGATCCCGGCCGGCACCAACGGAAAATTCGCCCGCCCGCCCCAGCACACTTCCAAAGAGGCCGCCCCCCAGATCCCCGCCGACCAGGTACCCCACCACGTCGCCGTGGTGATGGACGGCAACGGCCGCTGGGCCACGCAGCGCGGCCTCGGCCGCACAGAGGGCCACAAGATGGGCGAGGCGGTGCTGATCGACATCACCTGCGGGGCCATCGAGCTCGGGATCAAGCATCTGACGGTGTACGCGTTCTCGACGGAGAACTGGAAGCGCAGCACCGAGGAGGTCCGCTTCCTGATGGGCTTCAATCGCGAGGTCGTGCGGCGGCGCCGCGAGAACCTCAACGACATGGGCGTGCGGATGCGCTGGGTCGGCTCCCGGCCGCGGATGTGGAGCAGCGTCATCAAGGAGTTCGACATCGCCGAGCAGATGACCGTCGACAACGACGTCATCACGATCAACTACTGCGTGAACTACGGCGGCCGCACCGAGATCATCGAGGCCACACGCGAACTCGCCCAGCAGGCGGTCGACGGCAAGATCAAGCCCGGCCGTATCACCGAGGCGGCGTTCGCCAAGCACCTGCACCGGGCCGACATCCCCGACGTGGACCTGTTCATCCGGACTTCGGGGGAGCAGCGGGCCAGCAACTTCCTGCTGTGGCAGGCCGCCTACGCCGAGTACGTGTTCCAGGACAAGCTGTGGCCGGACTACGACCGTCGCGACCTGTGGGCGGCTTGCGAGGAATACGTCCAGCGCAACCGGCGCTTCGGCCGCGCGTAGGCCCGCGCATGGAACTGTCGGAACGTCTCGGGGTGGTCCTCGAGGAGATCCTGCCCGTCACGCGGGAGGACGACGGCGCGCTGACCGTGCAGCACGACGACACGTTCGCCTCGCTGCGGGTGGTGGCGATCGCCGAGGATCTCGAGCTGGTGTCGCTGACGCAGGTGCTGGCGTGGGATCTGCCGCTGGACAGCAAGATTCGCGCCACGGTCGCCAAGCACGCCCACGACACGCTGCTCGGCACCGTGTCGCTGGTGGAGAAGATCGGTGCTGCGCCGAAAGGGTCGGGCAGCGCGAAGAAGACCGGCGACGTCCTGCTTCGTTACAACTTCCCGGCCGCCGGTCTGACTGACGACGCGTTGCGCACCCTGGTGCTGATGGTGCTGGCCACCGGTACCGACATCCGCCGCTCCATGATTGGCTGACCCCATGCGCATCGCAATGGTCATCGGCGGCGTGGTGATCGCGCTCTTCGGTCTGCTCTTCGCGCTTCAGGGTTTCGGCGCGGTTCAGGGCAGCCCGATGAGCAGCACCACCACATGGTCGGTGCTCGGCCCTGTCATCGCCCTCGCCGGGGTGATCCTGGCCATCGCCGGGCTGCGCCGACGGCACTGAGGTCCAGCGGTCAGGCGGAGACGCACTTGCTGCAGATGCCGAAGATCTCGATCGTGTGGCTGACGTCGGTGAATCCGTGGTCGCGGGCGACCTCGGCGGCCCACGACTCGACCTGACCGCCCTGGATCTCGACCGTCGATCCGCAGGCCCGGCAGACGAGATGGTGGTGGTGGTGTTCCGAACAGCGTCGGTACACCGACTCGCCGGTGTCGGTGCGCAGGGTGTCGACCAACCCGCCCGCGGCCATCTGCTGCAGGGTCCGGTACACCGTCGTCAGGCCGATGCCCTCCCCGCGGCGGCGCAGTTCGTCGTGGAGTTCCTGTGCCGAGCGGAAGTCGTCGATGTTCTCCAGCAGCGCCGAGATCGCCGCGCGCTGACGCGTCGCCCGCACCGCGCCCGTCACGCCGGATCCCCGTCTTCGGCGGAATGTGTGACGGCGGCGACCACGATGTCGGCCAGGTGATGATCGACCAGGCGGTACATCACTTCCCGGCCCGACCGGGACCCTTCGACGACACCGGCCGACTTCAGGATGCGCAGATGCTGGCTGACCAGAGGCTGCGGGACGTCGAGGGCGTCGACGAGCTCGTGCACGCAGCGCGCCTGCTCACGCAGCTGCAGGACGATGGCGATGCGCACCGGAGCGGCCAGCGCGCGCAGCAGGTCGCCCGCGGTGTCGAGGACGGCGCGCGGCGGCATGTCGGCCGCAGGAGTGCCGCCGTGGTCGTGGACGTCCGACGCCCCCGCCATACTGGAAACGGTTTTCATTAGTTGTCACGATACATGCGTCCTTGTGCATGTCAACCGGGGATGTGACGCGGACTGCGCGGCGGGCCTCGCTACGCTGTCAACCCGTGGCGTCTACCTCGATCATCGACACCGTTGCGAACCTCGCCAAGCGGCGCGGGCTGGTGTTCCAGTCCGGCGAGATCTACGGCGGGACGAAATCCGCCTGGGACTACGGCCCCCTCGGCGTCGAGTTCAAGGAGAACATCAAGCGCCAGTGGTGGCGCTCGGTCGTCACCGGCCGCGACGACGTCGTGGGTCTGGACAGCGCCATCATCCTGCCGCGCCAGGTGTGGGTGGCCTCCGGCCACGTCGAGGTCTTCAACGACCCGCTGGTGGAGTGCCTGAACTGCCACAAGCGGCACCGGCAGGACCACATGCAGGAGGCCTACGCGGAGAAGCAGTCGAAAAAGGGCGGCGTCACCGTCGACCCCGATTCGGTGGCGATGACCGAGATCGTGTGCCCGGACTGCGGCACCAAGGGCCAGTGGACCGAGCCGCGCGACTTCAACATGATGCTCAAGACCTACCTCGGTCCGATCGAGACCGAGGAGGGCCTGCACTACCTTCGGCCCGAGACCGCGCAGGGCATCTTCGTCAACTTCGCCAACGTCGTGACGACCGCGCGCAAGAAGCCGCCGTTCGGTATCGGCCAGATCGGCAAGAGCTTCCGCAACGAGATCACCCCGGGCAACTTCATCTTCCGCACGCGCGAGTTCGAACAGATGGAGATGGAGTTTTTCGTCGAGCCCGACTCGGCCCCCGAGTGGCACCAGTACTGGATCGACACCCGGCTGCAGTGGTACGTCGACCTCGGCATCGACCGCGACAACCTGCGGCTCTACGAGCACCCGAAGGAAAAGCTGTCGCACTACTCCGACCGCACGGTCGACATCGAGTACAAGTTCGGCTTCGCGGGCAGCGCCTGGGGTGAGCTCGAAGGCATCGCCAACCGCACCAACTTCGACTTGGCTACGCACTCAAAGCATTCCGGTGTCGACCTGTCGTTCTACGACCAGGCCAGCGACACCCGCTACGTGCCGTACGTGATCGAACCCGCAGCCGGCCTCACACGGTCGCTGATGGCGTTCCTCGTCGACGCCTACCACGAGGACGAGGCCCCCAACGCCAAGGGCGGCGTCGACAAGCGCACGGTGCTGCGGCTCGATCCCCGGCTGGCGCCGGTCAAGGCCGCAGTGTTGCCGCTGTCCCGCCACGCGGACCTGTCGCCCAAGGCACGTGACCTGGCTGCCGAGCTGCGCCGGTCCTGGAACGTCGAATTCGACGACGCCGGTGCGATCGGACGCCGCTACCGCCGGCAGGACGAGATCGGCACGCCGTACTGCATCACGGTGGATTTCGACTCCCTCGACGACCAGGCCGTCACGATCCGCGAACGCGACGCGATGACCCAGGAGCGCGTGGCCCTCGACGCGGTGAGCGACTACCTCGCGGTCCGCCTCAAGGGCGCCTAACCCCCCGGCGCCTGGCCCCTTACCCCCTTGGCCCCTTGCCCCCTTGGCGCGAGCGTGCGTGTCTGCGGCCGACACGCCGCGGAAAAACCGAACTTCACGCACGCTCACGCCGCACTCCGCCGCCGTTCCATCTCCCGCTCGATGCGCCGCACCATGTCGTCGGGGTGTTGTCGGACGTCATCGGCCACGATCGAGATCAGCGACCAGTCGACCTCGAAGAGTGCGGCACGCTTGAGGCGGTCCTTGGCGAAATGCTCCCGGCTGCTGTGCCAGTCGAAGCCGTCGTACTCCACGGCGATCCGCCACTGAGGCCAGGCGAAGTCGAGGCGCCATGTGCGCCAATTCCTGTCGACGATGGTGTGCTGCAGCAGCGGCGGCGGTAGGCCCCGGTCGAGCATCGCCAGGCGTGCTTCGCTCTCCATCGGCGACTCGGCCAGCGCGTCGGCCAGCGGCACGAGGCCCCGCACCGCGACGATGCCCCGCCGGCCGGATTGTCTGTCCGCTGCGAGCATCAACTCGCGACGGTCGCAGGTCCCGCTGCGCAACGCGGCGTCCAATGTCGCCAGCGCCCGCGGCCGGCGCAACGAACGCGCGACCTCGATGGCCGTCCACGCGGCCGCGGTGGCCGGCCGCCCGTCGGCGACACCCAGAGGTGCGCCCTCGCGCCGATGCACGATCAGGCCGTCGGAATTGCGCAGTTGGTGACGCACGGGATTGAGGGCATGGATGTCGCGGGTGTCTTCGGTGTCGAAGCCGTACGCCGCGGCTGCAGTTCCCAGGCAGATCGCCACGGTTTCGCCTGCCCGCAGGTCCAGACCGCGCAGCCGCAGCGGGATGTCGGGAATGTCGCGGCTGTACACGCCGGGCCACACCTTGAGCAGCCTGCCGTCGCGGATCTCGATGTCCAGCCGGCTGCGGGTGTGGAAGGTCAGCAACTGCGCGGTGGTGAGGACGCCGCCCTGTGCGAGGAACAGTGCGTCGAGCGCCTCGAGATCGGTCATGCAGACGATCGTCGATGTCAGTCGTGAGACCGGCCTGCGTCATCGCGGGCGTCTGTGGACGAAGTCCGGGTTGGGGATGGACGGGCCGCGGCGAGCGTGCGTGAAGTTTGGGATTTGCGCGGCGAGTCGCCCGCAGACACGCACGCTCGCGCGCAAGGAGGGGGCGCGCTCTCTTAGAAGCGGCCGCCGCCTCCGCTCCAGCCGCCGCCTCCGCCGCCACCGAAACCGCCACCGCCGCCGCCGAAACCGCCACCGAAGCCGCCGCCGCCGAAGCCGCCGCGCAGCACCCCCGAGAGCACGTTGCCGATCAGGATGCCGCCGATGACCGCGCCCATCTGGCCGCCTCCGCCGCCACCCCCGTACGGCCCGTTGAAATGTTGTTGTGCCGCAGCGACATCGGAGTTGGCCAGCGACTGCGCCTGCGCGGCCAGGGTCGCCGCGCCGTTGGCGTGGGCGATGGCCTCGGTCAGATTCGTCGCGCGCTTGTCCTGGGCGGCCTGCAGCTGACGGACCGCCTCGGCCAGCCGGGTCCGCGCCTCGGGGCCGATCGCACCGCGGCGGGTGTCGATGTAGTCCGAGACCGCACGCACCCGGGACTGCGCATTGAACAGCGCCTGGTCGAAGGTGCGCGACAGCCGCGCGGCGGTCTCGCGCTCCTGCGCGACGTCGGCGAGCAGCAGGTCCAGCTCGGCGTCGGCGTGGGTCAGGCGGGTGAACGCACCCAGCGGATCGGTGCTGCCCGCGCTCTGGGCGTGCGAGACCGCCTGCACCGCAGCATCTCTGGCGTCGCTGAGCTCGGTTGCGACCGCGACGTTGCCCTGGGCCAGCTGGGCTCCGGCCAGGTTGATGCCGTTCTGGGTGTCGGCGATCACCGCGGACAGGCTGGTGACCGCGCGGTTGATGTCGGTGGACGCGCTGTCGACGGCGTCGAGCAGTGTGCGGGCCTGTCCGAGCGCGGCCTCGGCGGAGTGTATGGCGTCGACCAGCCCACCCTGCCGGTCGGCGGGCCGCGACACCAGGGTGCGGGCCGTGCTGATGCTCTGTTCGGCGAAGGTCAGCCGCTGCCGTGCCTCCTCGATGTTGTCCGCGACCGACACCAGCGCCGTCTCGGCGAACTGCGCCTTGAGCTGCTGGAGCGTCTGTTCGGCCGGCGTGATCCGGGTGGTCAGGTCGATCATCTGCTGGGTCAGCGTGTCCAGCCGGCTGGGGGCGTTGATCACCAGATCGCGCAGCGACGCGAACGCCTCCCGCTGTGCCTCGAGCTCCTTGTCGGCGTTGGCGGCCGACACGATCACGCGGGTGAGCAGGTCGCGGCGCTGCTGCGGCGTCTCGGGCACCGCGTCGTCGAGGATGTGCCGGACGTTGAGCGCCTGGGCCAGCGTGGCCTTGGCGGCCGCGACCGCACGCGTGAAGGCCGCGGTGTCCCTCTCGCCGAACTCCTCGACGGCGATCGCGAGTTCGCTTTCGCTGGTGCGCACTTCGTTGTCGACGTCGACGACGATCTTGCGCGACAGGTCGTCGAGCGCGTCGAGCGGGACTGAGGCGAGTGCGTTGGGGTCCGACGGGTCGACGCGCTGCGCGGCGGCGAACGCGGCCTCCCGGCGCTTGCGCCTGCGGCGGCGCTGCCAGAGCACCAGGATGGCCAGCGCCAGCGCGATGAACCCGAGGATCGCGATCAGCCCCAGCCAGCTCACCGAGCTGCCGGAGCTCGACAGGCCGTCCGCGGCCGCGACGGCGGCCCCGGCCCAGTTGCCGTCGCGCAGGAGCGGCTCGACCTGGTCGTGGCGGACCTTGTCGATGTCCACGCCGTCGAGCGCCTCGGTGCGGGCCAGCAGCGCATAGGCACGGTCCACCGTCGCCACCGCGAGAATCGCGTCCCGGTCGCCGAGGTCGCTGCGCTGGATCGTGGTCTGCGCCCAGGTCTGGGCGCTCTGGCCGGAGAAGCTCTCGACGAAGACCACCCACAGCCTGATGCGCTTCTCGCTGTACAGCCGGTCGATCGCCCCCTGCACCTCGCTCCGGCCCGCCGCGTCGAGGGCGCCGGCGTTGTCGGTGAGGTAGGTGGGCAGCCGCAGGGGCGGCTCGGCGGAGGCTCCCGGCGCGACGAGCAGTCCGACGGTCAGGACGGCGAGCAGCATGCTGAGGAGGCGGGCGACGCGCATGACCGCCAATCTAGTGCGGCGCACCAGCATGGCTGCGGTGACCAGGCCATCAGCCCTGGCAGACTGTGCGTCGGTGTCCATCGATCTCACGCAACGTGATCCCTACAGCGAGTTCGACCGCGAGCGTGCGGTGGTCGAATCGCCGAAGGCTGCCTCGTTGCCCGGGACCGACTCCGAGCACCGTTCCGACTTCGCCCGGGACAGGGCGCGCGTCCTGCATTGCGCCGCGCTGCGTCGGCTTGCCGACAAGACGCAGGTGGTGGGTCCGCGGGACGGCGAGACGCCGCGGACCCGGCTGACGCATTCGCTGGAGGTGGCCCAGATCGGGCGCGGGATGGCGATCGGCCTGGGTTGCGATCCGGACCTCGTCGATCTGGCGGGTCTGGCGCACGACATCGGGCATCCGCCCTACGGCCACAACGGGGAACGCGCGCTCGACGAGATCATCAAGGCCTTCGGCGGTTTCGAGGGCAACGCACAGAACTTCCGCATCCTGACCCGCCTCGAACCCAAGGTGCTCGACGAGCACGGCCGCAGCGCGGGGCTGAACCTGACCCGGGCATCGCTGGACGCGGTGGCGAAGTATCCGTGGCCGCGGGCCGAGGGGCGGCGCAAGTTCGGGTTCTACGGCGACGACGTTTCTGCGGCCCAGTGGGTGCGCGACGGTGCTCCCGAGGGGCGGCCGTGCCTGGAGGCGCAGGTGATGGACTGGGCCGACGACGTGGCCTATTCGGTCCACGACGTCGAGGACGGGGTGATCTCGGGCCGCATCGATCTGCGGGTGCTGGCCGACGCCGACGCCGCGGCCTCCCTCGCCCGGGTCGGGGCCCGGTCGTTCCCGTCGCTGACGCCCGACGATCTGGTGGAGGCCGCCGAGCGGCTGTCCCAGGTGCCCGTGGTGGCCGCGGTCGGGAAGTTCGACGGCACCTTGGCCGCGTCGGTGGCACTCAAGACGTTGACCAGCGAGCTGGTCGGGCGGTTCGCCAACGCCGCGCTCAGCGCCACCCGCGACGTCGCCGGGCCCGGACCGCTGAGCCGGTTCGCGGCCGACCTCAGGGTGCCGAGCCTGGTCCGTGCCGAGGTGGTGCTGCTCAAGACGCTCGCTCTGGAGTTCATCATGTCCGACCACCGACACCTGCAGATCCAGACCGACCAGCGCCACCGGATCCAGGAGGTCGCACTGACCCTGTGGGGACAGGCGCCGGGCAGCCTCGATCCCCAGTTCGCGGCCGAGTTCGCGCAGGCGTCCGACGACGGCGAGCGGCTGCGGGTCGTGATCGACCAGATCGCCTCCTACACCGAGAGCAGACTGGAACGAGTGCACGAGGCGCGCTCCCCCCGGCCTCTAGACTGACCGGGTGGCAGCGGATGTGACTCGAGGACGGGGCAGGATCCCGGACCGGGACATCGCCGCCATCCGCGAACGGGTCAGCATCGACGACGTCGTCGGCGACTACGTCCAACTGCGCCGCGCCGGTGCGGACTCCCTCAAGGGGCTGTGCCCGTTCCACGACGAGAAGTCGCCGTCGTTCCACGTCCGGCCGAACCACGGCCACTTCCATTGCTTCGGGTGCGGGGAGGGCGGCGACGTCTACGCCTTCCTGCAGAAGATCGAGCACGTCAGCTTCGTCGAGGCCGTCGAACTGCTCGCCGATCGCGTCGGCTACACCGTCACCTACACAGGTGCGTCGACCACCAACGTCCAGCGCGACCGGGGCAGCCGCAGCAGGCTGCTCGCCGCCAACTCCGCGGCCCAGGAGTTCTACGCCGAGCAGCTGCAGGGCGACGAGGCGGCCCCCGCCCGCCAGTACCTCATCGAACGCAACTTCGACGGCACGGCGGCCGCCAAGTTCGGCTGCGGCTTCGCCCCGTCGGGGTGGGACACGCTGACAAAGCACCTGCTGCGCAAGGGTTTCGAGTTCAAGGAGCTGGAGGCTGCTGGTCTGTCCCGGGAAGGCCGTCGCGGCCCGATGGACCGGTTCCACCGTCGGCTGTTGTGGCCCATCCGGGCCAGCGGCGGCGAGGTCATCGGCTTCGGCGCCCGCCGGATCTTCGACGACGACCCAATGGAAGCCAAGTACGTCAACACCCCCGAGACCGTGCTCTACAAGAAATCGTCGGTGCTGTTCGGCCTCGACATGGCCAAGCGGGACATCGCCAAGGCCCACCGTGCCGTCGTCGTAGAGGGCTACACCGACGTGATGGCGATGCATCTGGCCGGGGAGACGACGGCGGTGGCGTCGTGCGGCACCGCGTTCGGCGACTCCCACCTGGCGCTGCTGCGCCGGCTGATGATGGACGACAACTGGTACCGCGGCGAGCTGATCTTCGTCTTCGACGGTGACGCGGCAGGCCAGGCCGCGGCGCTGAAGGCGTTCGACGGCGACCAGCAGGTCGCGGGCAAGTCGTTCGTCGCCATCGCCGCGGACGGCATGGATCCCTGCGACTTGCGGCTCAAGTCGGGAGACGGCTCGCTGCGCGATCTGGTCGCCCGCCGGATCCCGATGTTCGAGTTCGCGGTGCGCAGCCTGATCCCCAGCGGCGACGTCCTCGACAACGATCCCCAGGCACAGGTCGACGCGCTGCGGCAGTGTGTGCCGCTGGTCGCCCGGATCCGCGACTACGCACTGCGCGACGAGTACGCGCGCCGGCTCGCCGGGTGGACCGGGTGGCGCGACGAGGGCCAGGTGCTGACGCGGGTCCGGGAGGAGGCGACCAAGCGGGGGATGCCCGACAAGACCCGCCGGCGCGCCGCGGCAGCCGAGCCCACCCGTGGGCAGGCCCAGCGCGGCGCCGCGGCGCCCGCCGAACCGGCGATCGCGCGTCCCGACCCCGCCGACCCCACCTTGTGGCCGCAGCGCGAGGCGCTGAAGTCGGCGCTGCAGTTCCCCGCCCTGGCCGGGCCGGTGTTCGACTCGCTCACCGCCGAAAGCTTCACCCATCCCGGCTATGCGTCGGTACGGGCCTCGATCGAGGCGGCCGGCGGGACCTCGTCGGGCATGACGGGGGCGCAGTGGATCGAGGCCGTGCGTGACCAGACGGCCTCGGCACAGGCGGCGAGCCTGGTCAACGAGCTCGGCGTCGAGGCCATCAACGCCGACGACGAGCGGCTGCCGCGCTACATCGGCGGAGTCTTGGCCCGCCTGCAGGAGGTGTGGATCGGCAGGCAGATCGCCGAGGTCAAGTCCAAGCTGCAACGGATGTCGCCGGTGGAGCAGGGCGACGAATACCACGCGCTGTTCGGCGACCTCGTCGCGATGGAGGCCTACCGGCGCAGCCTGCTGGAGCAGGCCAGCGGTAACGACCTGACTGCGTGACAGCGATAGGCGGGTTATGGTTATGGCTGCTGTGATCCGTCGGGGAGAAGGTGAGCGTCCAGTGCTGGTGAAGATCCAGACGAACAAGGCTCGGGTGATCGCCGGGGCCATTGCGGCCGCCGCCGTCGCCCTGCCGCTCTACGCATCCCTGGCCACGGCCACCCCGGCTGCCGAGACCACCGCGGCTCCGCGCTGCCTGGCCTGGTTCGGCAACATGGAGGACGGCAACTGCCTGTCCTACTCCAACGGCAGCGGCGCGACCATCGGCACGCCCCAGGTCGGCCTGGGCGAGGGTGGTGTCTACTTCCAGACCCCGCCGCTGCTGCCCGGCACGACCATCAGCCGCGGAATCGGCTAGCGGTCCTTCTTCACCATCTGCTCCGGCTCGAGAACCTCGGTGCCGGAGTCGATGCGCGTCAGCTTCACCATCGCCGGGTCGGGGGACACCGTCTCGGCGATCTTGCGTCGCCCCGCCTCGATCACGGCTTTGGCCGCCGGGCTGGCGGTGACGGCGCGGTAGGTGCCCGAGATCTGCTCGAAGCGCCGCCTACCGGCCTTCGTACCCAGCACGTAGCCGACAGCAGCTGCGGCGACATAGCCGATCACAGGGGCCCTCCAGAGGTCTCGATTGGTCGATGACGTCATCGACGAGGTCTGGCTCCATCCTGCCTCAATCCGGCGCCGGCGACCCACCCGGCAACGCATTGGCACGGGCCAGCCGACGTAGGCTAGAGTGCTCTCTGGCCCGCGGCGCAGACCGCGGGAGGGCAATCCCCTGTAGCTCAATTGGCAGAGCATTCGGCTGTTAACCGAAGGGTTGCTGGTTCGAGTCCAGCCGGGGGAGCCACCTCGACCACAGTGACGATGTCCTGTGGTTTTCGTGGGAGACCGCTGTCGTGGCGGTACTTCCGGACTGCCCCCTCGTTAGGCTCGTGGAACGCCGCGCAGCCCTCATTCTCCTTTCACGTCAGGGGTTTTCGCGTCGCGCGCCCGTCTGTGTTCATCGCCGAACCAGCTCGTGACCGAGGACAGGAAGTGCAATGCCGTTCAAACTCAGGCTGATTGCCGGTTTCGTCGGTGCCGCGGCCCTGCTGGGGGCCGTCGGCGTGGACGTCGCCCAGGCGGGCACCTACCCCAAGGGTGGCTCGTTCCACGACGGGGGAGAGGGCGCCACGATCGAACCCGCGCCGGCGGCGACGTCGCTGGAGACCGCGTCCTTCGCCCCTGACGTCCACTCTCCGGGCTTCTGCGTCGACGCGGTATGGGACGGCGGCGGCTGCGGCTGAGCCGCGGACCGGCCGCCCTATCCTGAGGGCATGCGAGTCTCGCGCACCCGTCCTCGCCACGTGGCGGCGGTCCTGCTCCTCGTCGGGGCGACGGCCGGCTGCGGCTGGAGCCCGCCCGCCCCGGCGCCGACGAGCTCGGCTGCGGCCGCCGACTGCGGCCCAGGACCGGCCGCGCAGGACGTCGAGGCCGAGTTCTCGCTGCTGCCCCCGGGTCCCTGGCGCGAGTCGTCACGTGGCCGGGCCGCGGACTGCCGCCTGCAGTGGGTCGTCGTCACCTCCGGCGACCAGCCCGACAGTCTGCAGCAGGTGCTGTTCTTCGACGGCGCATCCGCGGTGGGGTCCCCGACCATCGAGCCCCGGCCGTACATCACGGTCACCGCGCAGGGTGAGCACGACGCCGTCGTGCAGTACCAGTGGCGCCAGGGCGCCGATCAGCCCTGCTGCCCGACCGGGATCGGCACCGCGCGGGTGACCCTCGAAGAGGGCCGGCTCACCGTGCTGGACCCGATACCGAACTCCTGACCGGCGTCAGATCACGCCCGCGCTCGTCGCGTTCTGCGGGATGTGCTCGTCGGCGTCCGGAATGTGCTCCGGGTGCAGCATCTCGGCGTAGCGCAGCTGCTCGGGGATGCCGAAGCCGTCGACGAGCAGTTCGGCGTACGGCCGCAGCCGGCGGCACCGGTCGTTGATGGCACGGGTGACGGCCTTGGCGCGTTCGGTCGACAGGAACCGGTGCTCGACGAACCAGGCCTTGTCGTCCTCGATCACCGACAGGGCGTACAGGTCGCACACCATGCCGAGGATCTCGCGGGCGAGCCGGTCCTCGCATGCGGCGATGCCGGCCACGAAGGCCTCGAGGGTGACGCGCTCGATGTGGGCCTGCGCCACGTGCAGCACGTGGTCCTGCACGGAGTTGAACGCCTCGAACGCGCTCATCTCCTTGGACTTGCTCTGCAGCCGGCGGGCGACGGAGGCGAGCATGTACTCCTCGCGGTCCTCCAGCATCTTCACCTGGGTGCCTCGGTTGAAGAGGCTGCCCTCCTCCTCGTTGTCCTCGCGAGTGTCGAGGATCGTCTGCATGATCGTCTGCGCCGCAGTACGTTTCATCACGCGCTCACCGGCGAAGCTGGCCGCGAAGCGGACCCATTCGACGGGGCTCATGCCCTTGATGTCGTCGGCGTAGGCCGTCAGGAGCTCCTTGGCCACCAGCTGGAACAGGACGTGGTTGTCGCCCTCGAACGTGGTGAACACGTCGGTGTCGGCCTTGAGCGCGATCAACCGGTTCTCCGCGAGATAGCCTGCGCCACCGCATGCTTCGCGCGCCTCCTGGATCGCCCTGGTGGCGTGCCAGGTGTTGGCGGCCTTCAGCCCGGCGGCCCGCGATTCCAGTTCCCGCTGCTCCTCGGGATCGGGGTCGTCGGCGGTCTGCAGCTCGTGGCACTTGGCGACGAGCTCGTTCTGCGCGAACTGCAGCGCGTAGGACCGTGCGATCAGCGGGAACAGCCGGCGCTGGTGGACGAGGTAGTCCATCAGCAGCACCTCGCCGCCGTCGGGGTCGGAGAACTGCCTGCGTTCCAGGGCGTAACGCGTGGCGATGTCGAGCGCGACCCGCGCCGCGGCGCCGGCGCTGCCGCCCACGGTGACGCGTCCGCGGATCAGGGTGCCCAGCATGGTGAAGAAGCGGCGGTTCGGATTCTCGATCGGCGACGTGTAGGTGCCGTCCGGGGCGACGTCGGCGTACTTGTTGAGCAGGTTCAGCCGCGGCACGCGCACCTGGTCGAACTGGATGCGCCCGTTGTCGACCCCGGGCAGCCCGCCCTTGTAGTGACAGTCCGAGGTCGTGACCCCGGGCAGGTCGTTGCCGTCGTCGTCACGGATCGGCACGACGAAGCAGTGCACGCCGTGGACGGTGCCGTCCGGGGTGATGAGCTGCGCGAAAACCGCTGCGACACGGGCGGTTTGCGCCGCGCCGCCGATGTAGTCCTTGCGTGAGGACGGCGTCGGGGAGTCGATCACGAACTCCTCGGTCGCCGGATCGTAGGTCGCGGTGGTCTCCAGGGACTGCACGTCGCTACCGTGACCGGTCTCGGTCATCGCGAAGCAGCCGGGCAGCTCCAGGTCGATGAGCTTCTTGACGTAGGCCTCGTGATGGCGTTCGGTGCCGAGGTTCTCGATGGCACCGCCGAAGAGGCCCCACTGCACACCGGCCTTGACCATGAGCGACAGATCGCTCATGGCGAGCATCTCGATCTGTGTGACGGCGGCGCCGACATCGCCGTTGCCGCCGTGCTCCTTCTTGAATCCGTCCTCGGCCGCACCGCGGGCGGCCATGATCTTCATCTGCTCACCCACTTTCGTGCGGGCGATGACGGTGTTCGGCGTGTAGTGCGGCCGGAAGATCTCGTGGCTGAGCTCGCGGCGCATCCGGTTCTTCACGTCCCGGAATCGGCCGTCAAGCGAGTTGCGCAGATGCTCGGCGGTGGTGGTCATATCTCACGGTAGCCCTCGGACACGTCTTGCAAACTGTGATGTCGCAAACCCAGGACATCCTCAGTTCCGGGGCCGCGCGGCCCGGGTGTTCAATCAGCATCATGACGCAGCCAGTCGAGGGTCCCTTCTCGCCCACCGGCAGGCCCCACGTCGCCGACCACACGCATGCCGACGTGACCGGAGGATGGTTGCGCGCTGCGACATTCGGGGCGATGGACGGCCTGGTGAGCAACACCGCGCTGATCGCCGGTGTGGCCGCCACGGCCAGCGCCCACACCGTCGTCATCAGCGGTATCGCCGGTCTGCTCGCGGGCGCGTTCTCGATGGCGCTGGGGGAGTACACGTCGGTGACGACGGCCAACGAGCAGATCGAGTCCGAGGTCCGGGTCGAGCGGCGCTCGTTCCGCAAACATCCGCAGGCCGAGAGGGCCGAGCTGGTGGCGATGCTCACCGACATGGGGATGACGCCGGAGACGGCCACCAGGGCCACCGAGGAGATCCACCGCGACGAGGTCAAGGCGATGAACTTCCACCTCGTCCAGGAACTCGGCGTCGACCCGCGCGAGAAACCGTCGCCGTGGGTGGCCGCCATCTCGTCGTTCCTGATGTTCGCCACCGGCGCGGTGATCCCGTTGATCCCTTACCTTCTCGCGTTCGAGTCGCTGGCCGCGGGTCTGGCGTGCGGGGCCGTCGGTCTGCTGCTGGCCGGCGGGGCGGCGGCCAGGTTCACCCGCCAGCCGGTCCTGTGGGCGGCGTTGCGGCAGTTGTTCCTCGGGGCCGCCGCCGTCGCCGCGACCTATCTGGTGGGACACCTCATAGGCGGCTGACCGGCCGGCGGCTCAGCTGTCGCTGCCGACGGTGACCGCCCGCGCCTCGTCGGTGAGTCCGTCGAGGCCGGCCTCGTCGTCGTCGATGTGGCGCAGGTGTTTCCGCGTCGCGGCCAGGGCGACCGCGGCCAGCAGCACAGCGCCCGCGCCCACCCAGAACGGCAGGTGCATGCTCACCTGCTCGCCGAGGACGCCGGCCAGCCACGGCGCCACCGCGGCCCCGCCGAACCTCATGAAGCTGTACGCGGCCGACGCGACGCCGCGATCGACCGGCGCGGCCTTCATGACGGTCTCGGTGATCAGCGTGTTGTTGATGCCGATCCACAGCCCGGCCACCACCACGCAGGTGGCCAGCACCGCCTTGTCGGCGGTGCCGAGCGCCATCACGACGAGGGTGGCGGTCATCGCGAGCAGGTTCACCAGCAGGGTGGGCACGGTGCCGAAGCGGTGCTGCAGCCGAGGTGCGACGACCACCGACGTGAACGCCAGTGCCACACCCCATCCGAAGAAGATGAACCCGATCTCGCGGGCGCCCATGTCGAGGGGGAAGGGGGTGAACGCCAGCAGGGTGAAGAACCCGAAGTTGTACAGCAGTGCGGTGACGCCGACCCCGAACAGCCCGCGGTGCCGCAAGGCGCGGAACGGGTCGGCCAGGGTGGTGGCGCGCTCGGCGCGTGGGGTGGACGGCAGCAGGACGGCGGTGACGATCAGCGCGACGGCCATCAGCGCCGAGACACCGAAGAACGGCCCGCGCCACGAGATCGAGCCGAGGACGCCGCCCACCAGCGGACCGACGGCGATGCCGAGACCGAGCGCCGCCTCGTAGAGGATGATCGCCTGGGCCACCGAGCCGCGGGCCGAGCTGACGATCGTGGCCAGCGCGGTGGCGATGAACAGGGCGTTGCCCAGGCCCCAGAGGGCGCGCCAGCCCACGATGCCCATCACGCTGTCGCTGAGGCCGGCCAGGCCCGCGCCGGCGATGATGATGACGAGACCGACGAGCAGGGTGCGCTTGGGTCCGATGCGGCTGGCCACGACGCCGGTTATTAGCATCGCGACACCCATGACCGCCATGTAGCTGGTGAACAGCAGTGAGACCTGCGACGGCGAGGCGTTCAGATTGTCGGCGATCGGTTTGAGGATCGGATCGACCAGACCGATTCCCATGAAAGCGACGACGGAGGCGAACGCGACGGCCCAGACGGCCTTGGGTTGGGAACGAAGCATAGGAGAACTATATAGAAGGACTATGGAAGATCTCAAACGCCGGGGCGGGTCAGCGGCCCACGGGACTCGGAGTGGTGGCGTCCTCGACGATGCGCCGCATGATCACCACCGCGTGGGTGAGGCACTCCCGGTCGGCCTCGGAAAGCCGCTCGAGATACGGGTCGACGGCCGCGCCGCGATCGGCCCGCGCCTGGCGCAGGGCCGCGACGCCGTCGGGGGTGATGCGGATCAGCACCGCGCGCGCGTCGTGCGGGTCGGCGGTCCGGGTGACCATTCCGGCGTCCTCGAGACGGCGTACCTGCGTCGTCATCGTGGGCTGCGAGCAATGGTCCAACGCGGCCAGATCCGAGATCCTGGCCTCACCCTTGTCCTCGATGGTGGACAATAGACGGGCCTGCGCGAACGGGACCGGCATCCGCAGCCGTTGGTTGGCGAGCCGATTGATCCGGGCCACCACGGAGAGCAGGTCAGAACCGAGCGTCGACGACATCCGCCCATGGTTACATAGCTTTACTATGTATTCCAAATGTGGCACGCCGTGGCGCCGGTCACAGCCCGGCCGGGCCGCCGGTTCCCAGGCGGCTGGCAGAATCGTGAAATGACCTCGGCCGGCCCGGAGAGCGCCCCTCGACGGACTGGACCCCTTAGACCGGTCGAGCTTGCCCACGCCGCCGTCATGGCCGCTTTGTGCGCCGCCATCGCCATCATCGCGGTGGTCGTGCCGTTCGCCGCGGGTCTGTCACTGCTGGGCACCGTGCCGATGGGCCTGCTCGCCTACCGCTACCGGCTGCGAGTCCTGCTCGCCGCGCTCGTCGCCGGCGGCCTGATCGCGTTTCTGATCGCGGGCATGGGCGGTTTCATGACCGTCCTCAACTGCGCCTACATCGGCGGCCTGACCGGGATCGTCAAGCGCCGCGGACGCGGAACGCCGACGGTCATCGCGTGCGCCCTCGTCGCCGGCGCGCTCTTCGGCCTCGTGATCGTCGCCGCCCTGGCCGTTCTGAGCAGGCTGCGGCACCTCATCTTCGAGTCGATGACCGCGAACATCACCGGCCTGGCCGCCATCATCGAACGCGTCCCCGGCATGGAACCGCTGGCCGACCGGCTCACCCACTACTTCGGCCTCGCCCTGCAGTACTGGCCGTTCCTGTTCTTCGCCTCCGGCGTCTTCAGCATCACGTTCGTCAGCCTCGTCGGCTGGTGGGCCCTGTCCCGGGTGATGAAGCGCCTCGTCGGCGTCCCCGACGTGCACAAGCTGGAGGCCTCCACCGACGCCGGCCACGTCGCCCCGATCCCGCTGCAGCTGCACGACGTGCGCTTCCGGTACCCGAACACCACCCAGGACGCGCTGGGCCCGGTGTCGATGACCGTCGAGCCGGGGGAACACGTCGCGGTCACGGGCGCCAATGGGTCCGGCAAGACGACGCTGATGCTGGTGCTCTCGGGCCGCGAACCCACCGGCGGGACGGTCGAACGCCCGGGTGCGGTCGGGCTCGGCAAGCTCGGTGGCACCGCCGTCGTGATGCAGCACCCCGAGAGCCAGGTGCTCGGCACCCGGGTCGCCGACGACGTCGTGTGGGGCCTTCCGCCGGGCACCGCGATCGACGTCGAGCAGCTTCTCGCCGAGGTGGGTCTCGAGGGCCTCGCCGAACGCGACACCGGCGGACTGTCCGGTGGTGAACTGCAACGGCTCGCGGTCGCCGGCACCCTCGCGCGGGAACCCTCGCTGCTGATCGCCGACGAGGTCACCAGCATGGTCGACCAGGAGGGTCGCGACGGGCTCATGACGGTGCTGTCCGGACTGACCAAGCGTCACCGCACCGCACTGGTGCACATCACGCACTACAACAACGAAGCCGACGCCGCCGATCGTGCCGTCACCCTGGCGGGCAACGGGGCGGCCGCCGACAACACGGAGATGGTCGAACAGGCCGAGGTGCCGACCCCGGCCGCTGCGGCCGACAGCCCCGACGGCGCGCCGGTGCTGGAGCTGCGCGGGGTGGCGCACGAGTACGGCAGCGGAACTCCCTGGGCGAAAACAGCTCTCAGCGGCCTCGATTTCACCGTCCACGAGGGCGACGGGGTCCTGATCCACGGCCTCAACGGCTCGGGCAAGTCCACGCTGGCATGGATCATGGCCGGGTTGACGGTCCCCACGGTCGGCGAGTGCCTGCTCGACGGGAAGCCCGTGTCGGATCAGGTCGGTGCGGTCGCGATCTCGTTCCAGGCGGCCCGCCTGCAGCTGATGCGCAGCCACGTGGCCCACGAGATCGCTTCGGCCGCCGGCTTTTCCGTGCGTGACCGGGACCGCGTGGTCGCCGCGCTCGGCAGCGTCGGCCTCGACCCCGGGCTGGCGACGCGGCGTATCGACCAGCTCAGTGGCGGCCAGATGAGACGGGTCGTCCTGGCAGGCCTGCTGGCCCGCAAGCCGCGCGCGCTGATCCTCGACGAGCCGCTGGCCGGGCTCGACGCCGCCTCCCAGCGCGGACTGCTGCGGCTGTTGGAGGACCTGCGCCGCAACACCCGGCTCACCGTGGTCGTCATCTCGCACGACTTCGCCGGTCTGGAAGAGCTGTGCCCGCGCACGCTGCATCTGGAGAACGGGGTCCTCGCCAGCGCCCCCACCGCGGCCGGGGGTGTGTCGTGACATCGGCTGCCCCGCGCAAGCCTCGCCGGCAGGTCGTGCTCCTGCGCCCGGTTCCCGGGCGGACGGTGATGCACGAGCTGTGGGCGGGCTCGAAGCTGATCATCGTCGCCGGAATCGGGGTGCTGCTGACGTTCTACCCCGGCTGGGTGCCGATCGCCGCGGTGGCGATCCTGGTGGTCGTGGCCGCGAAGATCGCGCACATCCCGCGGGGCGTGCTGCCCAGCATCCCGGTGTGGCTGTGGTTCCTGCTCCTGCTGGGCGGGGTCACCGCGACCTTCGCCGGCGGCAGCCCCGAATTCGCCGTCGGTTCGGTGCATGTCGGCCTCGGTGGACTCCTCAACTTCCTGCGCATCACGGCGCTGTCGATCGTGCTGCTGGGTCTCGGCGCCATGGTGTCGTGGACGACCAACGTGGCCGAGGTCGCCCCCGCCGTCGCCAAACTCGGCCGTCCGCTGCGGCGGCTGCGGATTCCCGTCGACGACTGGGCCGTCGCGGTCGCGTTGGCGCTCAGGGCATTTCCGATGCTGATCGACGAGTTCACCGTGCTCTACGCCGCACGCAGGCTGCGGCCCCGCGACGTGGACCGCAACCGCCGGGCGCGGGGGCGCCAGTGGGCGTCGGAGATGATCGACCTGCTGGCCGCGGCGATCACCGTCGCTCTTCGGCGTGCCGACGAGATGGGCGACGCCATCACCGCGCGCGGCGGAACGGGTCAGATCTCGGCGGTGCCGTCCGGCCCGAAGCGGCGCGACTGGGTGACCTTCGCGGTCGTCATCCTGGTCTGCGGCATCGCACTGGCCCTGGAGCTGACGATCCTGGGCACGAGCGCAATTCAACGCTGATCTACGGTGTGAAGGCGTGACGACCCGAACCGTCGAGGACGATTTCCTCGCCCTCCCGCGCCATGCACTCGCCGATGCGGCGCTGGCCGCGGCCACGCAGGCCGGCGCGAGCTATGCCGACCTCCGCCTCCACGCCATCACCACCGAGACCGTGCAGATGCGCGACGGTGCGCTGGAGACCGCGGTCACCGACTACGAGATCGGCCTGGCGGTCCGGGTCATCGTCGACGGCACCTGGGGCTTCGCGTCCCATGCCGAACTCGACACCGCGGCGGCCGCCGACACCGCGCGCCGCGCCGTGCGGGTGGCGACCACCCTGGCCCCGCTCAACGCCGAGCGCATCGAGCTGGCTCCCGAACCGGTCTACCGCGACGTGTCGTGGGTGTCGGACTACGGCATCGACCCGTTCGGCATCGCGACGCAGGACAAGATCGCGGTCCTGGACGACTATTCGGGCCGGCTGCTGGCTGCCGACGGTGTCGACCATGTGTCGGCCTGGCTGAACATGGCCAAGGAGCAGACGTTCTATGCCGACACGTTCGGGTCCTCCATCACCCAGCAGCGGGTGCGGGTGCTGCCGAGGCTGGACGCGGTCAGCGTGGACCCGGCGGCGGGAACCTTCGAGAGCATGAGCACGCTGGCCCCGCCGATGGGCCGGGGATGGGAGGCGGTCGCCGGCGACGAGGTGTGGGACTGGTCGGGCGAACTCGCCGAGCTGCCCACCCTGCTCGCCGAGAAGGCGAAGGCCCCCAGCGTCGTCGCGGGCCCCACCGATCTGGTCATCGACCCCACCAACCTGTGGCTCACCATCCACGAGTCCATCGGTCACGCCACCGAATACGACCGTGCCATCGGTTACGAAGCCGCATATGCCGGAACGTCGTTCGCGACCCCGGACAAGCTGGGCCGGATGACCTACGGCTCGCCGGTGATGAACGTGACCGCCGACCGGACCGTCCAGCACGGTCTGGCCAGCGTCGGCTTCGACGACGAAGGGGTGCGGGCTCAGAGCTGGGATCTGGTGCGCGACGGCCTGTTCGTGGGATACCAGCTCGATCGCGTGTTCGCGCCGCGGCTCGGGGTGGCCCGGTCCAACGGCTGCTCCTACGCCGACTCCGCCCACCACGTGCCCATTCAGCGGATGGCCAACGTGTCGCTGCAGCCGGGTCCCGAGGACATCAGCACCGACGAGCTGATCGCCCGGGTGTCCGACGGGCTGTACATCGTCGGCGACAAGAGCTGGTCGATCGACATGCAGCGGTACAACTTCCAGTTCACCGGCCAGCGTTTCTACCGGATCAAGGACGGCAGACTCGACGGCCAGGTGCGCGACGTGGCCTATCAGGCGACCACCACCGACTTCTGGGGGGCGCTCGAAGCCGTTGGCGGACAATCGACCTGGCGGCTCGGCGGTGCGTTCAACTGTGGCAAGGCCCAGCCGGGACAGATCGCCGCGGTCAGCCACGGCTGCCCGTCGGCGCTGTTCCGGAAGATCACCGTGCTGAACACGCGAGAAGAAGGCGGACGGTAGACCATGATCAGCGCGCAGAAGGTGATCGACACCGCGCTGGCCGAAGCGCGGCGGCTGGGCGGGGCCGACGAGACGGTCGTCATCGTCACCGATCGCAGGGACACCGCGCTGCGGTGGGCCAACAACACGATGACCACCAACGGGGAATCGACCAGTCGCACGACGACCGTGATATCGATTGCGCGACAGGGTGATACCGCACACGTCGGCTCGGTGCGGTCCAGCTCGGTGGAACCCACCGTCCTCACCGACCTGGTGGCCGCATCGCAGGATGCCGCCGCGGCCGCACCCGCCGCGCGTGACGATGCGCCGATCCTGTCCGGCGACGGCGCCCCGGCGGACTGGGACGCCCCGGTTCCGGCGACCGGGGCCGACGTTTTCAGCGGGGTCGCCCGGTCGCTGGCGCGGGGTTTCCAGGGTCGCGACACGTTGTTCGGCTACGCGCGCCATGTCCTGGAGACCACGTTCGTGGCCACGTCGTCGGGCCTGCGCCGGCGCTACACGCAGCCGACGGGTTCGGTCGAGATCAACGCCAAACGCGACGGCGCCAGCGCATGGCGCGGGGTCAGCACCCCCGATTTCGTTGACGTGCCCATGGATTCGATGCTCGAGGACCTCGCCACCCGGCTGTCCTGGGCCGACCGCACCGTGGACCTACCTGCCGGCCGGTACGAGACGATCATGCCGCCCTCCACGGTGGCCGACATGATGATCTACCTGGCGTGGACGATGGGCGGTCGCGGCGCCCAGGAAGGGCGCAGCGCGCTGTCGGCGCCCGGCGGTGGCACCCGGGTGGGGGAGAAGCTCACGGCCCTGCCGCTGACGCTGTACTCCGACCCGGCTGCGCCCGGCCTGGAATGCACGCCGTTCGTGACCGCCGCCAGCTCGTCGGAACGGTCGTCGGTGTTCGACAACGGGTTACCGATCGAACGGGTCGACTGGATCCGCGACGGGACGGTGAACGCTCTCGCCTATCCGAGGGCGGCGGCCGCCGAGTTCGGCGCCCCGGTCGCGGTGGGCGCTGACAACCTGCTCATGACCGGCGGCACGGCAAGCCTGGAGGACATGATCGCCGACACCGAGCGCGGGCTGTTGCTCTCGACGCTGTGGTACATCCGCGAGGTCGATCCGTCGGTGCTGCTGCTGACCGGGCTGACCCGCGACGGCGTGTACCTGATCGAGGACGGCCGGGTGACGGCCGCGGTGAACAACTTCCGCTTCAACGAGAGCCCGCTGGATCTGCTGCGCCGGGCGTCCGAGGCCGGTATCAGCGAGGTGACCTTGCCGCGGGAGTGGGGCGATTGGGCCACTCGGGCGAAGATGCCGTCGCTGCGGATCCCCGACTTCCACATGTCCTCGGTCAGTCAGGCGCAATAATCGGCGCATGACCAATGGGCTACCCGAGCGGCTGGCACGGCTGGTTGCGCTGTCCTCGGGCGACGACAGGGCCGACACGCTGATCCGGCTGACGTGCGGGCGGGCGCTGTCGCTGCCGCCGCTGCCGCCGCCGGTCGATGTCCCCGACGGGCGTTCCGAGCAGGAGGCTGTCCTGGTCGCGTTCGCCGAGCAGTTCACGGTCGACGTGACGGGAATCGGCGACAATCAGCGCTCGCACTTCGTGGATGCGTACGGGGACAACGCCTTCCGTGTCGTGGTTGCGATCTTCATCGCGGACTTCGTGCCGCGCGTGTGGGCAGGTTGTGACGCGTTGGGCCTGGGCAAGCCGGGCTGGAACGCCGAGGTCGAGATGGACCGGGAGACCGACCCGGTGGGCACACTGCTGGGCGGCTTCGTGCCCGCGGTGGCGCGGTTGCGCGATCTGGATCCGGTGACGACCGAGGTGGTGCGGCTACGCGGGGCCGAGGCGCACAACTGCCGGCTGTGCAAGTCGCTGCGCGAAACCCACGCTCTCGACGCGGGCGGGTCGGAGGACATGTATCGGCAGATCGCCGATTACGAGGCTTCCAGCAGTCTCACGGACGCGCACAAAGCGGCGCTGAGGTACGTCGACGCCCTCGTCTGGTCGCCTTCGCGGATCGATGCCGGGATCGCCGACGGCATGCGTCGGCACTTCTCGGAGAAGCAGATGTTCGAGTTGACGCTCGACGTGATGCGCAACGCCGCCAACAAGATCGCGGTCGCCATGGCCGCCGACGCGCCGCGGGTGGCCGAGGGCACCGAGCGCTACGAGGTCGACGAGCAGGGGCAGACGATCTTCGCCTGACCGGGCGTGTGCGACCATGATGGCCGCGTATCGCGCGCTGGGGCGGTAGCTCAGTTGGTTAGAGCCGGGGACTCATAATCCCTTGGTCGCGGGTTCGAGCCCCGCCCGCCCCACACCTCCGCACCTGCCGCGGAATAGCATTCCGGGCTGCGATCGAGCAGCGATCCACAGCCCAGACTTCTCACTCGTGACGCACCTCGACCCCGTATACCGTCTGTGCGCCGCGAAGACCCTTCAGCTCCAGCTCGACCGGGCTCGCAAGCCTGATCCCGGGATCGGTCAGCGACTCCCGCAGCTCGCCGCTGACCAGGATCTCTCCACCGCCGGCCTGGTCGGCGATGCGCGCCGCCATCGCGACGTTGCGGCCGAACAGGTCATCGCCGCGCCGTACCGACGAGCCCGCGTGGGCCCCGATCCGAACTCGGACCCCTGAGTAGCGGTCGGGGTCGGCCGTCAACGCCTGCTGGACCGCGATGCTGCACCGCACGGCGTCGTCGGGATCGGCGAACGCGATCATGAATCCGTCGCCCTGATTCTTCACGACGTACCCGTGGTGCTCGGCGACCTTCTTCTTGATCAGCGCGTTGTGCCGTTCGAGAACCTTGACCCACGCGTCGTCGCCGAGCGACTCGTTGCGTGCGGTGGAGCCCTCGATGTCGGAGAAGACCAGGACGACCCTGCCGTCACTGGTGATGCGGGCGAGGTCCGGCTTCTCCACCCTGGCCCACGCGGCGAGTTCGTCGACAGAGCTGCGCATCGGGGCGACGATCCCGTGGCGGATGAGGGAGTCGGCATTCTTGAGCGTCTGCGTCACCGTTTTCACGGCCAGCGGCGCCACCGCGGCCACCCCGGCGGGTTTGCGCCGGCTCTCACGCAGCTGCCCGCCGTCCTCACGGTGACGGCGCTGCAACTGTTTTCGCGCCCCGGCGAGCCTGCGCCGCGTCACGATCAACAACACGCCCAGGGCGATCAGTCCCGCGGACTTGAGCACGACGACGACCCCGAGGGCGATGTTCACCCGCTCAGTATCCCCGGGGCCGCGGTCTGGCCGGCGCCGGTGCGTGACGGTGCGATTTGCCGTAACCCGCGGACAGCGGCCGGCAATGCGTGTACAGCTTTCTTGCGGCAGATTCGTACGACCGCAGAATCGAAGGACTCAGGAGCGCGCCCTCGTCATGATCAAATTCGTCCTCGGCGCCCTGGTGGCGGCGTCCCTGCTGCTGACCGGCTGCCAGCATTCCGAGCCGAGCGCGCAGGCGGCGAACTATCCGACCGGGCCGGTCACCATGACTGCGGGCGCCAACCCGGGCAGCGGTTTCGACATCACCCTCCGCGCCGTCGTCGACGCGTTGCAGAAGGAGAACATCGTCGCAGTGCCGCTGCCGGTGGAGAACAGGCCGGGCAACATCGGCGCGGACTTCCTGGCGACCATGGTCGAGCAGTACCGGGGCCGCGACGACCAGGTGTCGGTCACCTCGCTGTCGATGATGATGAACCAGCTGCGCGGACTGTCGCCCTACGGGTACGGCGACGTCACGATGATCGCGCGACTGATCACTGAGTACTACGTCGTGGTCACCGATTCGGGCTCGCGCTATCAGACCCTCGCCGATGTGATGACGGCGATCAAGGCCGACCCGCGCAGCGTCGAGATCGCGGCCGCCACCGACGACCAGGCCCCGTTCGACCTGCTGGTGTCCGCCGCCGGCGGCGATCCCGCAGCGCTGAACTACGTGCCGTTCGAAGGCGGCGGCGACCAGACGGACGCGCTGCTGAACAGCCAGATCAGCGTGGCGATCGGCGGTGTCAGCGAATTCCAGGACCTGATCGCCCAGGGCGAGCTCCGGGCCCTCGGCGTCCTCTCGGAGAACCGGCTGCCCGGCCTCGAGATCCCGACCGCCAGGGAGCAGGGTCTCGACGTCACCCTGTCGAACTGGCGTGGGCTCTACGGCCCGCCCGGCATGCCCGATGTCGCGGTGGCGTACTGGCAGAACGCCCTCGGCAGGATGGTCCAGACGCCGACCTGGCGGCAGATCGCCGAGCGCAATCAGTTCACCACGACGTTCATGGTCGGCGGGGAGTTCCAGACGTTCCTGGCCGACACCCAGGCAGACCTCAAAGCTGCGCTGGCAGAAGCGAACCCGTAGAGGGGAAGTCTGACGAAGTTCTGACGTCACCGGTTGCTTCGCTGAGCGCGTTGCCCCGGTGGCAGCCCACTGACAGAATTTCGGGCCGGAGTCGCTCGTCAGGAGCGATCTGACCGAGGACAGCGCGACATTCCGAACAACCGACACACCAACCCCGAAGAGGCCCGGCTCGCCGCGGTGCAGCGCTACCGCGTCGAGGATTCGGCGCCGGGCTCGGTGCTGCTCCGAATGGCCGACGTGGCGGCGCGTTCCGTCGGCGCCCCCATGGCCGTGGTGGCGATCGTCGACCACGACCAGGTGCGACTGATCGCCACGCACGGACTCGGCGAGGCGGCGCGTGCGGTGTCGCGCGACGACCCGGTCCTGGCATCCGTCGCCGTCGGCGGCGTCGAGGTGCTCACCGAAGCGGAGATAGCCGGCAGCGCCGTGCTCGCGGAGCACGCCGTGCGGTTCTACGCGGCCGCGCCCATCGTGACCTTCGACGGGCACCGCCTGGGGTCGCTCGCCGTCATGGACACCGAACCCCGGCAGGTCGTCGGCGAACACCTGCTGATCCTCGAAGACCTCGCCGCCGTCCTGATGGAACAGCTCGAATTGCGGCTGTCCTCGCTTGACGCGGTGTCGCTGGAACGCCGCCTGCGCGGCGATGCGGAGACCGCCCGCGACGTCGCCCGCCGCGACCGCGCCAGCGCCGAGACGGAACGGGGCGAGGCCGAGCGCGACCGGGACGAGGCGCGTCGCGAACGGGACCAGGCCCAGGTCGACCGCGGGGTCGCCGAGCGCGACCGCGACTCGATCGAGGAGTACGCCGCTGCCCTGCAACGCACCCTGCTGCCGCCGTCGCTGCCGCGGATCGACGGCCTCGAGGTGGCGGCGTACTTCCGCCCCATCTCGTCCCACCAGATCGGGGGCGACTTCTACGACGTGTTCAGCCTCGGGGGCCGGCGGTGGGCATTCTTCATCGGCGACGTCCTCGGTCACGGCGTCGATGCGGCCGTGGTCACCTCGCTCATCCGCTACACGCTGCGCTCGGCCGCGCTGCACTACTCCGACCCGACCAACGGCCTCGCCGAGCTGAACTCCGTGCTGCTGCGCGAAGTCGCGCCGAGGCGGTTCTGCACCGTGTTGTTCGGCACCGTCGAGCCCGCCGAGGCCGGCGACGGCTTCGTCGTGACCATGGCCACCGGCGGCCACCCGCCGGCGCTCCTCATCCACGGGACCGGCCGGGTGGAGGCGGTCCGGCCCCGCGACGGGATGCTGGTGGGCGCGCTACCGACCGCGGTCTTCGATCAGTGCACCGTCACGCTGGCTCCCGGTCAGACCCTGTTGTTCTACACCGACGGCCTGATCGAGGCCCGGCTCGGGGGAGTGGCGTTCGACGAGAGCGCGCTGTCGGACTTCGTCGCCGAGCGGGCCGGGGGCGGCTTCGATGCGTTGATGCACGAGATCACCACGTTGGCTCCCAAGCTCGACCAGCGCGACGACATCGCCGTGCTGGCCGTGCACGTCAGCTGAACAGGTCGTCGAGGGCGCGCCGCTCCAGCTCGACCCAGCGGGTCACGTGCTGCCGGGCCTCGTCCACCTCCTCGGCGCTCAGGTGATGAGCGCCCTCGGGGGTGATCCGGCAGAAATCCATCGGGCCGCCGACGCTGGGAGACGACGCGTCGAGCGCGTCGAGCACGCGCAGCGCCGCCACGACGCCGTAATCGACGTCACGTTCGGACATGCCGAAATGGGCGAGCAGGGCGTGGGCCTGCTGCGCCATCGCCGCGCCGCTGCCGACGGCTTGGAAGCCGGTCTCTTCGTGATGGCCGATCAACCCGTTCGGATCGATGTCGATGATGAAGGGCGCGTCGCCGACGTACCCGGCTGCCAGGACGTAGGTGGCCGGGGTCCCGCCGGTCTCCTGACCGGGCACGTCGCCGATGAAGTTGGCGTAGTGGTGTTTGAGGATCGGCAGCACCCGTTCCTGGATCGCATGCCCGACGTTCGCGGCCTCCAGCACCGCGTCGGGTTGAGCGGTGAAGACCTGCTCGACGTCGTAGAGCACCGCGCGTGACCCGCTGCCACCCCAGGCCGCATGCCGCCCCAGTGTGTGCAGTTTCTGTGCCGGGTAGGTCAGGCCGCGGCCCGGATCCGTGATCTGCGAATCCGATGCCAGAACAACCCCGTTTGCGCACCGCAGCGCCAAGACGACCGTCACCCGACGATCGTCGCACGCCTCCCGTCGGGGCCCCGGGTGCACACGGCCGCGGTCAGGGACGGCCGCCGGCGGCCGTATGGTGGGAACACATGGATGTCTCCCTCTTGGCTTTCGAATGGACGGACACCAGCCGGCATTGGCTCATCGAGGTCCCGATCAGGATCGTCGCCTACATCGCCGTCGCCCTCGTCATCCGCTACCTCCTGCACCGGATGATCGACCGGGCGACCACCGCCAAAACGAAGTCCCGCAAAGGCGCCGTGTCGTCCGAGGACGGGCGCGTGACCAAGACGCCGCCGCTGGTGCGCAGGCTCCGCGACCGGGTGCCGTCGTCGGCGACCAGCGAACAGGTGGTCGCACGCCGCCAGCAGCGGGCGCAGACCATCGGCTCGGTGCTGAAGTCGACGGCGTCGATCGTGCTGCTGGTCTGGGTCGTCCTGACCGTGCTCAACGTTCTCGGCGTCAACATCGCGCCGTTCATCGCCTCGGCCGGCGTCGTCGGCCTGGCCATCGGCTTCGGGGCGCAGAACCTGGTGCGCGACTTCGTGACGGGGGTCTTCATGCTGCTCGAAGACCAGTACGGCGTGGGGGACACCGTCGACCTCGGTGACGCCGTCGGCGAAGTGGAGAGCGTGGGTCTGCGGATCACCACCGTCCGCGACATCGACGGCACCCTCTGGTACGTGCGCAACGGCGAGATCGCCCGCGTGGGCAACATGAGCCAGGAATACGCCGTCGCCCGGATCGAGGTGCCGGTCTCGTTGACCGCGGACGTCGACCGTGCCGAACAGGTCGCCGTCGAGGCCGCCGAGGATGCGGTCTCCGACCCGGCTCTGGCCGGGAAGGTGCTGGGTGAGCCGGAGATGCTCGGTGTCCAGGAACTCTCCCCGGATCTGATCAAGCTCCGGATGACGGTGAAGGTGCGCCCGAACGCGCAGTGGGCGGTGCAACGGCGGCTGCGGCGCGCGATCCTGCGCGCCTACGACGAGAACGGCATCGACCTGCCCTACCCCAACGGCCGGATGCAGGTCGTCGGCGAATAGGCCGCTACCACCCCATCGAGCCGGGCACACCCTTGAACGGTCCGGCGATCCAGCTGGTGATCCACCCGCCGTAGAAGCCGCCCGGCTGCGGGATCACCTCCTCGCCGTTGACGGTGCAGCGGTCGACCAGCGACGCCATCACCGCGACGGCGCCGGTGATGTCGACGAACGGCGGGGTCGGCGCGGGATAGGCCCAGGCCGCCCGCGTTGCGACCGCGGCGGGGGTGACCAGGTCGAAATAGCTGGCCCGGCCCTTCCATTCGCACCACGACGAGCCCGCCGCGGGCCGCAGCGCGCCGTCGGCGAAGCACCCGGGCGGCAAATAGTAGGTGGGCGGGTGACTGGTTTCGAGCACGCGCCAGGCCTTGTCGGTGGAGGCGACGGTCTGACCGCCCAGCTCGACGGTGATCGACCCGCGGAACTCCTCGAGCCGAGGGGGACGCGGGTAGTCCCATACCGATTCCTGACCGGGGCGGATCTTGTCGGGCACAGGCATGGTCCCGAGTCTAGGAGAGCCCGGACTCCAGCTGAGCCTAGGAACTCGCTGTGAGGGGTGCGCACAGGGCAGGGTAGCCCCATGACCCTTCACCAGCGGGATGCTGCGCGTACGTTCTTCGGTCACCCGATCGGCCTGACGAACCTGTTCGGCGTGGAGCTCTGGGAGCGGTTCTCGTTCTACGGGATGCTCACGATCCTGGGGTATTACCTCTACTACTCGGTGACCGACGGCGGCCTCGAACTGCCGCAGAGCACCGCGACAGGAATCGTGGGCGCCTACGGCGGGCTCGTGTACCTGTCGACGGTCCTGGGCGGCTGGATCGCCGACCGGCTGCTCGGCATGGAACGCACCGTGTTCTACGGCGGCGTGGTCGTGATGATCGGCCACATCGCGCTGGCCGTCCTTCCCGGGCTCGCCGGCGTCGGGGTCGGCCTGGTGTTCGTCGCGCTGGGTTCGGGCGCGTTGAAGGCGAACGCCTCCTCGCTGCTGGGCACGCTCTACGCCAAGGGCGACGCCCGGGCCGACGGCGGGTTCACGTTGTTCTACCTCGGGATCAACCTCGGCGCGTTCGTGGGCCCGCTGATCACCGGCCTGCTGCAAACCCGCGTCGGATTCCACTACGGGTTCGGTGCGGCCGCGATCGGCATGGCGCTGGGGCTGATCCAGTATCTGGTGTTCCGCCGCAACCTGGGTGAACACGGCCGCGATGTGCCGAACCCGTTGCCGCGCAACGCTTTGGGCAAGGTGGCCGCCGCGCTGGTCGTCCTGATCGCACTGGTCGCGGCCGCCGTTGGGCTCAAACTGGTCACCCTGGCCAATTTGTCGCAGGTCACCACGGGCGTGATCGTGCTCGCCGCGATCGCCTACTTCGCCGTGATGCTGCGCAGTGCCAAGGTCACCGCGCCCGAGCGGGTGCGCGTGCGGGCGTTCATCCCGCTGTTCGTCGCCAACGCCGTGTTCTGGTCGCTGTTCCAGCAAATCTTCACGGTGCTTGCCGTGTACTCCGACGAGCGGATGAACTGGTCGATCTTCGGCTGGACGGCTCCGTCGAGCTGGATCGGATCCATCGAACCGATCTGGATCATTGCGCTGTCACCGCTGTTCGCCCTGCTGTGGACCCGCCTGGGCAACCGCGCACCCTCGACTCCCCGCAAGTTCGCCTACGGCGTCATCGGCATGGGGGTGGCGTTCCTGTGTTTCGTCCCGCTGGCCGGCGTCAGCGGCGTGCCGGCCCTGGCCGTGCTGGTGATCCTCGGGGTGTTCGCGGTCTCGGAGCTGCTGCTCTCGCCGATCGGATTGTCGGTCACCACGAAACTGGCGCCCGAGGCGTTCCGCGCGCAGATGATGGCCCTGTACTTCTTCTCCGTCGGGCTCGGAACGTCCATGTCGGGTGTCCTGGCGGGGTACTACGAGCCGTCCCGCGAGGTCGCGTACTTCGGCATCCTCGGTGCAGTGGCGATCGTCGCGGGCGTGGTGGTCTTCGCGATGGCGCCGTGGATCAGCCGCCACATGGAGGGCGTCCACTGAGCCGGGCCGTCAGTCGTTGAGGTCGACCCGGGCCACCGTCGACAGTTCGCCGTTGTCCTCGGGCTGTTCGAAGAACACCTCCGCCTCGCGGCCCCGTGCCTCGAAACTGGCGATGGTGTTGCCGAATTGGGGCCCGCTGCGGTTCTGCCAGGTCATCGGCAGGGCGGGCGAACCCGCATGCCGGGCCCAGCGCCGGGTCAGCCGCGCCACCCGCGGCGACCACGCGAACTTGAACGCCGGTTTGACCGGTGCGGGCACGTAGTTGTGGACGGGGGAGCACACCAGCTGGTGCACACGGGTGTCACCGGTGCCGTCGAACATCGCCCGGGCGGCGTAGCTGTGGTGCACATCGCCGGAGAGCACCGAGATGGTGGCCGGTGAGCCCTCCCGGGCGACCGACTCGATGAGTTTCGACAGCCGCATGAACGAGGCCATGAATGCCGGCCAGTGTTCGAGATCTGCTGCCTGGCGGATCTTCTCGGCGATCGTTCCGCGCAGCCCGGATCGGTCGGCGGCGATCTCGTTGATGATCTGCAGGTCACCGAGTGCCGGCGGGAGCAGCCAGGGAAGCGACGAACCGATGAGTATGTGGTCCACCGAGTCCAGCGAATCGCCGATCTGTTCCTCGACCCACTTGAACTCTTTGTCGCCCAGCATCTTTCGATCGCCGTTGTCGAGAATTCTGGCGTTCCGGGAGTCGACCATCACGAGCCGGCTGCGGCCGAGGTCCCAGCGGAAACTGAAGCGCAGACCCTTGTCCCCGTCGACCTCGTAGTCGGCGCGGTCGGCCAGCTCGACCAGGTGCGGCCAGCAGTCTCCCTCGGTGACGAGCACTTTCTGGTAGTCCTCGTCGGCGGCGAGCTCGTCGGGGCTCAGATTCCCGAGATGCTGGTACACCCAATACGATCCGAGCCCGGCGTGGATGCGGTCGCGCCACCACGGCATCTTGTTCACCTCGGCACGCCACGGCGCCGAGGTGTTCCAGTCGTCGCGGATGTCGTGGTCGTCGAAAATCATCGCGGTGGGCACCGTGGACATGATCCACCGGATCTCGGGGTCGCCCCACGTGTGCCGGTAGAGCCGCTCGTACTCGGTGAAGGTGACGACCTCGTCGGGCGGGCGGCGCTTGGACTTCGACCGGTGGCCGGACAGGTTCTGGCGTGCCTCGGGGGTCAGCTCGTCGGCGTACACCTGATCGCCCAGCAGCAGCAGCGCATCGGGCCAGTCCTGCACCGGGGTCGACTCCAGCCTGGTGGCGAAGCAGTCGAGTGCGTCGAGGCCGAGCTTGTCGTCGATCTTGGCGTCACCGGTCTTCGGGTACCGGCACGACCCGAAGATCACCTTCAGCTGGTCGGCACTCTCGGGTCCCCGGGTTCTGATCACGCTCGGCGGGAACGACGAATCCGGCTCGGGCCACACCGTGGTGCCGTCGACGCGCACCTGGTATTCGGTCACCGAGTCCGGGGTCAGTCCGTCGATGACGACGAGCGCATAGTGACGTTCCTGAACCTCGAACGTCTTCGCCGAGCAGCCGAGGATCTCCACCTCGGCCGACGCCTCGGTCTGCACCCACACGATGGCGGTTGTTTCGCTGACGTGGCGCAGAACCGGGCCGAGAACGAGGGTCACCGAACCAGCCTAGGGCACTACAGACCCAGTGCCAGTGGGACGGCAGGCGGCCCCTCGGCCAACAGACTGCGCAGCAGGTTCGGCAGGGCCCGCGGGGAGAACAGCACGCCGTCGCCACGGGCGGCGTCGATCTCCGGCAGCGCCCACCACCGCAGTCGGAGGATCCCCTCGGCGTCCGGGTGGCCGGCCGTCCCCGGGCTCACACCGCTGCACGGCTCGAAGCGTGCCACCGGAACGAGGAAGTAGTGGTTGACGATGCCGGTGAACCCCTGGGGCCGCATCCAGGCCATCTCGGCGGTCTGGATCCACACCAGGGGAGGTGCGTGGTCGGCCGTCAGGGCCAAGCCGGTCTCCTCGTGCACTTCCCGCCTCAGTGCGCCGAGCAGCGTCTCGCCGTCCTCGACCCCACCGCCGGGGCTGGCCCACACGGTGTAGCCGTCCTCGATGCGATGCTGCGCGAGCAGGATACGGTCGCCGTCGACGAGCAGGGCCCGACACGAATGACGCCACGGCAGCGCGGTCACGGTGGTGACGGTAACCGATGAATCCGGACGCTCGGCGCGGTCTACAGGCAGGACTGCCGACACAGAGGAAGGAACGGCCGATGGTGATCGTCTCGGGGCATGTGAGCGTCGAACCGCATTCGCGTGCGGCGTATCTGGCGGGTTGCCGGCCCGTCGTCGAGCAGGCGCGCCGCGCGCCGGGCTGCCTGGATTTCGCCATCGGCGCCGACCTGATCGACGAGGGCCGGATCAACGTCTTCGAACGGTGGGAATCGCAGGCCGCCGTCGACGAGTTCCGCGGCGCCGGACCCGGCGAGGATCAGCAGCTCGCGCTGGTGTCGGCCGCGGTGAGCGAGTACGACATCTCGGGCGTGCGGGTGTTGACCGCGGAAACGCCGTAGTCGCTCAGGCGCGGCCGAGTCGTTCTCTGACGAGGTCGGTGAGCACGCGCCGCGTCGACACCGGGCGGAAGGCGCGCGCCGCGGCGGTCAAGGCGTCGCGCGCAGAGGTGTCGAGCTCGATGTCGGCCGCGGCCACGTTGAACTCGAGCTGTTCGACGGTGGAGGCGCCCGGGATCGCGACGACGCCGGGCAGCGCGATCAGCCACGCCAGCGCCACCTGGGCCGGCTCTGCCCGCACGTCGGCGGCCACCGTCCTGAGCGTCTGCAGCAGCGGTTCCACCCGGCGCAGATTCTCGACGTTGAACAGCGGGTTGACCGACCGGATGCCGCCGGGCCGGTTGTCGACCCCGTACTTCCCGCCCAGCAGGCCCTGCGCGAGCGGGCTGTAGGCGATCACCACGCGGTTCTCGCGCTCGGCGAACGGAACGAGGTCGTCGAGCGCCCCCGGGTGGGCGAGCGAGAAGTGCACCTGGTTGCTGATCACCGGCCGTCCGAGCGCGGTGTCGGCTTTGCGCCAGCGGTCCAGCGAATAGTTCGAGACGCCCGCGGCGCCGATCAGGCCCTCGTCGAGCAGAGCCCGCATGCCGGGCATGATCACCGAATCCGGCACCACCGGGTTGGCCTGGTGGATCTGGTAGAGCGGAATGCGGTCGAGCCGGAGCCGGCTCGCGCTGGCACGGGCGCGCTGCTTGACCACCGCCGGGAACGGAGCCACCGGGAACACCTTGCTGGCGACCGCGACGTCGGCGCGGTCCTCCCCGAGTGCCTCGCCCAGAATGCGTTCGCTCTTGCCGAAACCGTAGATCTCAGCGGTGTCGAACAGCGTGACCCCCAATGCCAAGGCGCGGGTCACGATCTCCCTGGCCGGCCCTGCGGCGTAGTCGTCTCCGTAGCCCCATTCGCGGGAGCCGAACTGCCAGGTGCCGAGTCCGATACGGCTGACGCGGCCCACGCCGTCGACGTCGAGGAATTTCATATGTCAAAGGTATAGCGGCGTCCGCGGCCCGGGGCCGGCCGGAAACTCGGGGGAGTTTGCTGAGCGGTGGTAGGTTCTGCCCAGCGTTGGCTGCAGGGGGAGGCACAGGGGGAGGCAATTGTGGAGTGGGTCGGTGATGCGCGCGCGGCGTCCGGCGCACGACGCGGGATGTATTCGGGGATCGTCCTGGTCGGCATCGGGCTCGGCATGGTCGTCGGTCAGGGCGTCGCTGCCGCCGGCCCCGCCGACGACACGGCGGCCTCGCAGTCCGACGACTCGCCGGGCACCGTCGACGCAGGCCCGGCGACGAGTGAGGACGCCCCCGAGCCCGACGCCGACGAGAACGAAGAGGCCGAGGCCGCAGCAGCCGACGAGAACGAAGAGGCCGACGCCGCAGCAGCCGAGGACGACGCGGCCGAGGACGCAGCAGCCCAAGCCGACGAGGTAACCGACGCCGTCGAGCCCGCCGCCACCGTGCGGGACGTCGTCCGCGCGCGTCCGGTCACCGCACGGACGATGGTCTCGGACGTCATGACCTGGGTGGGGTTGCGCCGCCCGACCGCCCCGGACGTGCCCGAGCCCGCCGCCCCGGTCGGCGCCCTCGTCGAGTCACTGTGGCTGGCAGTCCGGCAGACCCAATACACGTGGAACAACCAGCGTCCCGTCGCCGACGTCACGGTGGACGGCCCGGGGCCCGGCGGCGCGATCTCGGGGAATCTGAACGCGGTCGACTACGACGACAGGTCGCTGACCTACCACCTGTCGACCGGCCCCGCGTTCGGGCGCGTGGTGTTCGACGACCGGGGCGGCTTCACCTACACGCCGGGGGCCGCGGCGGCCGGCCGGGCCGACGAGTTCCGGGTCCGCATCGACGACACCTCGGGCAACCCGTTCCACGTCCACGGCCTGCTCGGCCTGCTCGGCGTCACGCGGCCCACCGAGGTGACGGTGAGGATCCCGGCGACGGCGGCCGGTGCCGGGGGTGCGCCGCAGCTTCTCGACCTCCACGACCTGACGACGCGGAAAGTGCCGGTGACCCTCGCGCCGTCCGGGGCGGCCGCCGTCATCGCCGGACCGTTCACCGACCGAGTGGTCGTCAACGCCGCGGACGCCGCAGCCGTGCTGAACATGCTGGCCCCCGCACTCGGTGCCCCGGCGGGGTTCGCCGACGGCGCGGCCGTCACCGCATCGACGGCGGGAATCGGCGCCGACGCCGAACATTTCTACCGCTACACCGAGACGGTGGGCGACGTGACGGTCATGGGCAGCGAGATCATCCTGGTGACGAACGCAGTCGGCGACGTCACCAGCGTCTTCAACTACTACCGCGGCCTGGGCGACTCGTTCGACGTCACCCCGGACTCCTCGGTCGACGACGACGCCGAGGTCCGGCTGATCGCGAGCAGGGCCTACCTCAGGTCCGCCGACGATCCTGCATCGATCGAGAAGTTCTTCGCGACAAGCAGTTTCACGAAAGAGCTGGTGGTGTACACCCTCGCCGAGGGTAGGGATCCGCAGCTCGCGTGGCGCGCGATCATCCATGTCCTCGACACGGGCGACCCGGCGCCGTCGGGCGCGACGTATGTGATCGACGCCGACGGGGAGGATGCCGGCGCCATCATCGTCACCGTCTCCAACGCGCACGACGTCGCGACGATGACCACCGCCAAGGACTGGTCCGGTGACTCGCGGTCCATCACCGTCGACACGCGCAAGTCACTGTGGTTCCGCACCACCGAGATGTTCGACAGCACCCGCAACATCACCACCTACAAGACGTCCTACGGATTCTTCGGGTCGGGGGAGCCGGTGCTGCCGGGCAAGGTGGTCACACGGAGCCTGTTCGGGTGGGACACGGGCGCGGTCTCGGCACACGCCAACACCGCGGTCGTCTACGACTACTTCAAGAACGTTCTCGGCCGGGTCTCCTATGACGACGCCGGCGCCCCGATCGTCGTCAGTATCCGGTACCGGCCCGGTACCTCACCGCAGGGCTATTCGAACGCGTTCTGGGATCCGACGATCAGCCAGTTCGCGTTCGGCGACAAGGGTTACCTGCAGGCCGCGGTGGACATCGTCGCCCACGAATACACCCACGCGGTGATCACCAGCATCGTCGGCAACGGCGGCTCGGCGCTGGACACCGGCGAGCCCGGTGCGCTCAACGAGGCCTATGCCGACATCTTCGGTGTGCTGGTCGAAGCCGACACGGGATCGGGCCGCTGGCTGATGGCCGAGGACTCCGACTACGGCATCGTCCGCAACCTCGCCGATCCGGGCGCGGTCAGCACGTCCTACGGTCCGCACCGCGACCGGTACACCGAGCGCTACACGGGCAAGGGTGACGACGGCGGTGAGCACGTCAACAGCACGATCTTCAGCCATGCGGCCTATCTGATGATGACCGACTCCGCCACCGCGGAGGTCTCGGCCGCGACGTGGGCCAAGGTGTTCTACGGCTCGCTGGGGCGGCTGAGCTCGACCGCGAAGTTCGTCGACGGTCGTGCCGCGGTGCTCAGCTCGGCGCTGGAGCAGGGTCTCACCTCTGCGCAGCGCGTCGCGATCGCCCGCGCCTTCGATGCCGTCGAGATCTACGGCGCCGCACCGTCGTCCGCGATCGCCCTCTGAGGCAACCACCGGAGCCGCTACGTTCTGGGGGTGTCTTCTCCACCGCCCGGCCCTGAGCCCGGCCATTCCGTGCGGCAGGTCGTCGCCCTGTCGGCGCCGATAGGACTCGCGTTCATCCCGCTCGGAATGGCGCTGGGGTTCCTGGTCGTGCATGCCGGGCTGGCGTGGTGGTGGGCGCCGGTGTTCGCCGCGGTCATCTACGCCGGGTCGCTGGAGTTCCTGATGGTGCACCTGGCGGCCACGGCTGCCCCGGTCGCCGCCGTCGCGCTGACGACGTTCGTGGTGAACTCGCGGCACGTGTTCTACGCGCTGTCCTTCCCGCTGCATCGCGTGCGCGGTCTGCTCGCCAAGACCTACAGCACCTACACGCTCTCCGACGAGGCGTACGCGGTGGGCGTGAGCCCGGAGGCCGCGAGGTGGACCACCCGGCCGATTCTGCTGATGCAGTTGCTGTTTCACCTGCTGTGGGTGGCCGGTGCGCTGCTGGGTGGACTCGTCGGGGAAGCGCTGCCGATCGACCGTCTCGTCGGGTTGGACTTCGCTCTGACCGCGCTGTTCATCGTGCTCGGGATCGACGCGTTCCGCCAGCGCCCGGACCGCCTGACCGCCGCGGCAGCGGCCGCGTGCGCGGTCGTCGCATGGCTGCTGGTGCCGGGGCAGATGCTGGTCTGCGCGTTCGCGGCCTTCACCGGCGTCCTGGCTGTGCGAATGATGCTGCAGCGCAGGGCCGAACGTGAGTGACAACGCCTACATCGCCCTGCTCGTCGCCGTCAGCGCCGCGGTCACCTGGGCGTTGCGGGCGCTGCCGTTCGCCGCGCTGGCGCCGTTGCGCACCAGCCGGATCGTCCGCTACCTGAGCGTCCACATGCCGGTGGGGGTCATGGTCATCCTGGCGATCTACACCCTGCACACGATGACCACCGAGACGCCGGCGCAGATCCTGTGGCTGGCGCTCGCGGTGGCCGTCACCGCGGGCCTGCATCTGTGGCGCGGTCAGGCGCTGCTGAGCATCCTGGTCGGCACCGCGGGCTACGTGACCCTGATGTCGCTGTGGGGCTAGTTGTACTGACCTGACATGTTAGGTACACGGCTGGCTGGTGGTTGACCGCCGAGTGCTGTGTGGCCGCGATGGAGATTGTAGGTGTGCAGCCAGAGC
>NZ_JACHVU010000008.1 GCF_014190915.1 Mycolicibacterium iranicum | reverse complement strand
AGCTCCACTCCACGACGGGAGACCTTCACCATCAACGACCGCTACCGCGAGTCGTCACACTTCCTCAACCAACCTGCCTGGGCAGTACAGCTAGGCGGCCTGGCTGCCCAGGAACGCGACGATGCCCCGCACGACGGCGTCCGCGTAACGCTGGCGGCCCTCGGGCGTCTTCATCAGCGCGGAGTCCACCGGGCTCTTCATGTTGCCGAGCTCGACGAGGATCGACGGGTACTGCGCGAGGTTGAGGCCGGCGATGTCCGAGCGTGGGTTCAAGCCCGACGACCCGATGTAGGTCGCCGGCGGGATACCGGAACCGGCGAGCTGGTCACGCATCACCTTCGCGAACTGCACCGACGGACCCGCCTGTGCGGCGTTGAGCGGCGGCGCGGAGTACAGCACGTGGAATCCCCGCCCGGTGGGCGGACCGCCGTCGGCGTGGATGGAGACCACGGCGTTGGGCCGGATCGCGTTGGCCATCGCGGCCCGCTCGTCCACACAGGGGCCCAGGCCGGTGTCGTCGCCGCGCGACATCGCGGTCCGCACCCCCAGCGCGGTCAGCGCCTGGCGGATCCGCAGCGTGGTGTCCCACGTGAAGGTGTGCTCGGCGAAGCCGTCCTCGGTCGCGGTCCCGCTGGCCTGACAGTCCTTGGTGCCGCCGCGGCCGGTGGGCACCTGCCTGCTGATCGAGCCGTCGTTGGACCCGTTGTGGCCGGGGTCGAGGAAGACGATCTTGCCCGCGACCCCGGCGGGCGCGGCGTGTGCGGGGGCGGCAGGGGTGGCGGCGACGAGCAGTGCGGCGGCGACAGCGGCCCCGACACGCAGGCTGGCTGGCATGGGCACGGCGCCACCGTAGCCGCAGTGCGGACTAGGCTGGAAGCCAAATGTGCCGCTCGGTAGCGAGCGCAACCAAGTCGAGACCGACGCTTGACACTTCCGAATCCCACCCGACGAAATCCACCCGCGAAATCCACCCGATAAATCCCCCCGACGAAGAGGAACACCCATGCAGCCTGGCGGCCAACCCGACATGTCAGCCCTCCTCGCGCAGGCTCAGCAGGTGCAGCAGCAGCTGATGGAGGCCCAGGAAGCGCTGGCCAACGCCGAGGTGCACGGTCAGGCCGGTGGCGGGCTGGTCCAGGTCACGATGCGCGGCAGCGGCGAGGTGATCTCGGTGTCGATCGATCCCAAGGTCGTCGACCCGTCGGACGTGGAGACGCTGCAGGACCTCGTCGTCGGCGCGATCGGCGACGCCGCCAAGCAGGTCACGATCCTGGCGCACGACCGGCTGGGTCCGTTGGCCGGAGGTATGGGCGGCCAGGGTTTCCCGGGCCTGCCGGGGATGTGACTTTTTGTTCGAAGGACCAGTTCAGGATCTGATCGACGAGCTCGGCAAGCTGCCCGGGGTCGGACCGAAGAGCGCCCAGCGCATCGCGTTCCACCTGCTGTCGGTGGAGCCACCGGACATCGACCGGCTCACCGCGGTGCTCAACCGGGTCCGCGACGGCGTCACGTTCTGCGCCGTGTGCGGCAACGTCAGCGACGAGGAACGCTGCCGCATCTGCAGTGACCCGCGCCGCGACGCCTCCCTGGTGTGCGTGGTCGAGGAGCCGAAGGACGTGCAGGCCGTCGAGCGGACCCGCGAGTTCCGCGGCCGCTACCACGTGCTGGGTGGCGCACTCGACCCGCTGTCGGGCATCGGGCCCGACCAGCTCCGAATCCGCGAGTTGCTCACCAGGATCGGCGAACGCGTCGACGGCGTCGACGTCGCCGAGGTCATCATCGCGACCGACCCCAACACCGAGGGGGAGGCGACGGCGACCTATCTGGTGCGGATGCTGCGCGACATCCCGGGGCTCTCCGTCACGCGCATCGCATCCGGGCTGCCGATGGGCGGCGACCTGGAGTTCGCCGACGAGCTCACGCTGGGCCGGGCGCTGGCCGGCCGCCGCGCCATGGCCTGAGGCTGCTGGCCTGCGGCTGCGGCGCCGCTAGGACGCGTGCCGCGCTGTGGCGGCGGCGGGGTGCAGCTGCGCGGGAAGGCGGCGATAGCCGTTCAGGTTGACCGATCCGCGGCGCTGCACCGCTGCCCGCAGCTGCAGGTCGGGATAACGGGCGAACAGCTCTCGCAGCGCCGTGACGCCTTCGAAACGGGCCAGGGCGGCGCCGAGACAGACGTGGATACCGCTGGCGAACGCCAGGTGGTCGCGGGCATTGGTGCGGGTGATGTCGAACCGGTCGGGGCGGTCGAACACCTTCGGGTCGCGGTTGGCCCCGCCCAGCAGCATCACGACGACCTCGCCCTTGCCGACCCTGCGTCCCGCGATCTCCTTGTCGCAGTGGGCGGTGCGGGCGGTCATCTGGACCGGGCTGTCGAACCGCAGGATCTCCTCGACCGCCGACGGCCACAGGTCGGGGTCGTCGCGCAGCATCGCCAGCTGCTCGGGGTGGGCGAGCAGCGCCGCGACGCCGTTGCCGATGAGATTGACCGTGGTCTCCACACCCGCCCCGATCAGCAAGGCCGCGTTGGACAGCAACTCGCGCCCGGACAGGTCGCCGTCGAGGGCGAGCTTGCTGAATGGTGTGCCGTCGGTCCCGTGGTCGAGCAGACGCCGGAAATGTTCCGTCAGATAGGTGTCGACAGCGGCCAGGTCATCGATCGCGGCGCGAAACGGCGGCCATGCGATCCCGATGTCGAGCAGCGGTGCGGCCGTGTCACCCCAGCCGAGAATGCGGGCGCGGTCGTGCGCCGGGACCCCCAGCATCTCCGAGATCACCGCGGCGGGCAGCTGGGCGGCGTAGTCCCGGATCAGATCCACTTCGCCGGCCCGGTCCAGGCCGTGGAGCAATTCGGCGGTCAGGTCGGCGATGCGGGTCTCCAGCGCGGCGATGGATTTGGGCGCGAAACTGCGCGCCACCAGTCGCCGGTACTCGGTGTGCTGCGGAGGGTCGGTCATCAGCATCGAGGGCGGCTCGACGGGGTTGGGCAGCGCCGGGTCGAAGCGGCGCACGAAACCCAGCAGCGCGGCGGGCAGGCCGGTCTCGCTGGGGTCGGCGACCCCGAAGTCATTGTCGCGCAGCACAGCCCGGCACACCTCGTAGTCCGCGCTGGCCCACACGACGGGCGTGCGCACCAGCGGGCCCGCGTCACGGACCTGCTCGATCAACGCGAGCCGGTCGCCCCGCCCCAGCATGAGGCGGGCCAGCGGCTCGCCGCGGCGGGCACGCAGGGACAGGAACGCCCGAGGGACACCGTGCACCGTCGCCCAGCGCAGCCAGGTCTGACGTCGAGAAGTCATGCCTCGACGCTACGGAGGCCGGGCGGCCGCGGCGTCGTCCCGCGGTTCGATCTCGTCTCCTACCCTGGTAGGACACCGGATGCCTACCCGAGGCTGATGCCGAAGGGTTGCCCGCCCTCCTAAACTGGCGTGATGCTGGCCGCGGTGAAGCGCCGATTCCGGCTGTATCTGCGCCGCAAGCGCGAGATGATGCCGGGCGGTTTCTCCTGGCCGATCGTGGTGAGCATCGACGTCACGCTGATGGTCGTCTCGGCCGTGGCGCTGGTGCAGCGACCCGGTGAGCAATGGTGGATCGCCCTGATCGGACTGGTCGTCGCGTACTCGCCGTATGTGGTGTTCTTCGTCCTCGACACGTCGGTCACGACGGCATTCGAAGCCTTCGCACTGGGCGCGGCGTGGCTGATCGGCATCTCGATCTGGCTGTTCGGCATGTCCGCACCGATCGAGGGCGACTTCGCACCGGTGTTGCTCGGCCTGGTCACCGGCGTCATCGGGTCGATGACGACGATCCGCGGCGGAATGCTGGCCGCCGGTTCGGCCGCCGCGATCCTCGGCCTCGCCGTCTCCATGGGCCGGGTGGACACCCCCTGGCTGTACCTGAGCTTCATCGGGATCGGTTGGCTCGTCGGCTATCTGATGCGGATCCAGCAGCAGCTGCTGCTCGAGCAGCAGCAGGCGCAGCAGAAGCTCGCCGAGCACGCGGCGACCGACGAACGCCGACGCATCGCGCGCGAGGTCCACGACGTGATCGCCCACTCGCTGAGCGTCACTCTGCTGCACATCACGGGGGCGCGTCGCGGTCTGCAGCAGGACCGTGACATCGACGAGGCGGTGGAGGCGCTGGAGCAGGCCGAGAGGCTGGGCCGCCAGGCCATGGCCGACATCCGGCGCACGGTGGGGTTACTCGACGGCGCCGTCGGCAATGTCGCACCCGAGCCCGGAGTCGGCGACATCCCGACGCTCGTCGGCGATTTCGTCAGAGCCGGGCTGGCTGTCCGTTTCGATGCCCGCGGTCCCCAGGACGACATCTCGGCGGCGGCGGGACTTGCGCTGTACCGCATCGCCCAGGAGTCGCTGGCCAACATCGCCAAGCATGCGCCCGATGCCGACTCGGCGATGACGCTGGAGGTGACACCCGTGTCGGTGAATCTGACGGTGCGGAACCGGCTTCCGGTTGCGGTCGCGGCGAACCGCGTCGACGGCCGGGGCATGCAGGGGATGCGGCAACGCGTGGAACTCCTGGGCGGCACCCTCGCGGCGGGGCCCACCGACGACGCCTGGGTCGTGCATGCCACGATCCCGCTCGACGATGCGCCCTGCCCGCTGCGGAGTCGGGGCACATGGCCGACGAGCTGATCGCTGCGCTCCTGGTCGACGATCAGGAGCTCGTCCGCTCCGGTCTGCGCCGGATCCTGCGCCGCCGCGACGGTATCGCCGTGGTGGGGGAGTGCGCCGACGGCGACGAGGTCCCCGCCGCGGTCGCCGAACATCGGCCCGACGTGGTGGTGATGGACCTCAGGATGAAGCGGGTCAACGGCATCGATGCGACGCGGCGGCTCTGCGAAACCGGCGGGCCACCGGTGCTCGCGCTGACGACGTTCAGCGACGAGGAGCTGCTGTCGGGGGTGCTGCGCGCCGGCGCTGCAGGTTTCGTGCTCAAAGACTCACCGGCCGAGGAGCTGATCCGTGCCGTGCACGCGGTGGCCCGCGGAGACGGCTTTCTCGACCCGTCGATCACCGCGCGGGTGCTCGACACCTACCGCACCGCCGCCGAAGAGCCGGTGCCGCAGGCGATCGACGATCTGACGCCGCGGGAGCTCGATGTCCTGCGGTTGATGGCGAAAGGCCGGTCCAATGCCGAGATCGCCGAAGAGCTGGTCATCTCCGGGGTCACCGTGAAGAGCCACATCGGACGGATCTTCCTCAAGCTGCGGCTGCGCGACCGCGCCGCGGCGATCGTGTACGCCTACCGGAACGGGATCGTCGCCCCGCGCTGAGGACCCGTCACACCCGCCGCGGTGCGGCGAGGCGCTCCTTGCGCAGTCGCGCGACTTCCGGAAGATCCAGCGGCGCAAGCGGACCCACCACCTTCTCCAGCAGGTGGTCGGCCAGCTCGGGATTGCGGGCCAGGCAGCAGCCGTGCAGGTAGGTCGCGACGATGCCGTCCTGCACCGCGCCGTCGATGCCGTCGCCGGCGCGGTTGCCGGCGCCCTTCGTCACCGAGGCCAGCGGGCGCGCATCCGCGCCGAGAACCGTTCCGCCGCGGTGGTTCTCAAAGCCGGTCAGCGGTTCGGTCAGGCCGTCCACCAGCGGGGTGGCCGAGACTTCGCCGATCGTGCGCTCGGGTTGCGGCGACGTCGTCACGTCCAGGATGCCCACCCCGTCCACGCGCTCCCCGGCCGACGTCTCGTACCAGTGGCCGAGCACCTGGATCGCGGCGCAGATCGCCAGCACCGGCGCGCCCCGCGACACCGCCTGCTGCAGGCCCGGATAGCGGACGAGGTGTTTGGTGGCCAGGCGCTGCGCATAGTCCTCGGCGCCGCCGAGGGTATAGAGGTCGAGCTCGGCGGGAACCGGGTCGTCGAGCGTGATCTCCACGACCTCGGCGTCGAAACCCCTCAGCCGCAACCGTTGCCGCAGCACGAGAGCGTTGCCGCCGTCGCCGTAGGTTCCCATCACATCGGGCAGGACGAGCCCGATCCGTACCGTCGATTCACTCACTGCAGGCGCCTGTTCAGTTGCAGGAACGCGGTGTAGTTGGCCAGCACCTCGACGTGCCCGGGCGGACAGGACTTGATCGCCGCGATCGTGTCGTGCACCAGTGTGTGGTCGACGCCGGCATAGCCGAGCCGCACGGCCAGATCGGTGCCGCGCTCCCCGGCGGCCACCACCGCCACCGTCTCGAAGTGCTCGAACCGGACGTCCCACAGCCACGACAGGTCCTCGCCGTCGGGGACCTGACCGTTCACCGCGATCACCACCCCGGCCGCCTCGCGGTCGACCATCGACAGCGCCTCCTGCCACCCGGCCGGATTCTTCGCCAGCAGGATGCGCGCGGTGTGGTCGCCGACCACCACGGTCCGGTACCTGCCGGCGACTTCGTCGACCGCCGAGACCGCAGCGACCGCGGCCGCGGGGTCGGCGCCCAGCGTCACCGCCGCCGCGACGGCCTGCGTGGCGTTGCCGCGGTTCACCGTGCCCGGCAGCGTCAGCGACATGGGCAGCGACAGGCCGTCCGGCCCGTGAAGGTGGGTGTCGTCGAACCACCAGTCGGGGTCCGGGCGGGCGAAGTCGCACCCGGTCGACCGCCAGTGCGCGCCGTCGCGCACGATGACCTCACCGGAGCGGGGGCAGCTGACCGAGTCGCTGGCCCAGCCGCCGCCGGCGGCGACCCACACCACGTTGGGGCTGTCGTAGGCCGCCGAGGTCATCAGGACGTCGTCACAGTTGGCGACCACCACCGCCGACGGGTGGCGCGCCAGGCCGGCGCGCAGCGTGCGCTCGATGTGGTTGATCTCACCGACGCGGTCGAGCTGATCGCGCGACAGATTCAGCAGCACGATCACCGACGGCGACACGGCGTCGCTGACGTGCGGGACGTGCATCTCGTCGACCTCGAGCGCGGCCAGCGCCGCGTCCGGGGCGGCCGCGAGGGCGGCGACCAGCCCGGCGTCCATGTTGGCGCCCTCGGCGTTCGTCGCGACGGGGCCGATCGTGGCCAGCGCGGCGGCGGTCATCCGCGTGGTCGTGGACTTGCCGTTGGTGCCGGTGATGACCACCGTGCGGCGGTCTCTGCCGAGCTGGCCCAGGATGGACCGGTCCAGGGTCATCGCGACCAGGCCGCCGATCATCGCGCCGGCGCCACGGCCGGTGACCCGCGACGCCCAGCGCGCACCCGCACCGGCGGCGAGCGCGACCCGTCCGCGCACCGAGATCGCCCGGTCGCTGCGCGCCTGCCCTCTGACTGTGACCATCCACGGCAGTTTAGAAGAGCAGCCGACACGCGGTGAGATGGAGCAAGCCTTGTCAGGGGTGCGTGCCATTCTCGAACGGTGAGCTCAACCGCCGGAAGTCGCTGGGGTAGGCCGGCCGACCAGGTCGGCGCCGGCTGGGCCGTCGTGGACGTCGAGACCTCGGGATTCCGGCCCGGTCAGGCGCGCATCGTCAGCGTCGCGGCGCTCGCACTCAGCGACGACGGCAACGTCGAGAAGAGCCTCTACAGTCTGCTGAATCCCGGCGTCGATCCGGGCCCCACGCACGTGCACGGCCTCACCGCCGAGATGCTGGCCGGGCAGCCCACCTTCGGCGACGTGGTCGGCGACCTGTGCGAGGTGCTGCGCGGCCGCACCCTGGTCGCGCACAACGTCGGCTTCGACTACTCGTTCCTGGCCGCCGAGGCCGAACTCGTGCAGGCCGAACTGCCGGTGGACACCGTCATGTGCACCGTCGAGCTGGCGCGGCGCCTCGACCTCGGTCTGGAGAACCTGCGGCTGGAGACGCTCGCGGCCCACCACGGGGTCACCCAGATGAAGCCCCACGACGCCCTCGACGATGCGATGGTGCTCGCGCAGATCCTCAAGCCCGTCCTCGCCCGGGCCTACGAGCGCCGCAAGTGGCTGCCGGTGCACCCGGTGACCCGGCGCACGTGGCCCAACGGTCGCGTCACCCACGACGAATTGCGCCCGCTGAGGGCGACGGCCGCCCGCATGCCATGCCCGTACGCCAACCCCGGCCGCTTCGTCGCCGGCCGACCCCTGGTCCAGGGCATGCGGGTCGCGCTGGCCGCCGAGGTCGGCCACACCCACGAGGAACTCGTCGAGCGCATCCTGCACGCCGGGCTGGCGTTCACCGACGCGGTGGACCCCCACACGTCACTGGTGGTCTGCGACGTCGAGTCGCCCGAACAGGGCAAGGGATATCAGGCCGGGGAGCTCGGCGTCCCGATGGTCACAGCGCACGACTTCATGCTCAGCCTGGAATCCGTGATCGGCGGCTGTGAGGTCGAGGCGTTCACCGAGCAGTCCCCGGCCGGAGATCAGTTCACCCTGTTCTGAGCGTTTCGGCTCGCCCGGACGGTGCCCCTAGACGGTGCCCTGGCGCGCCGCCCGGTTCACCGCCGACACCACCGCGCGCAGCGACGCCGTGGTGATCGAGGTGGCGATGCCGACACCCCACACCGTCGTGCCCCCGATCTCGGCTTCGACGTAGGCCGCCGCCTGAGCTTCCTCGCCGGCCGACATCGCGTGCTCGCTGTAGTCCAGGACGTTGACGTTGAACCCGATCGCGCCGACCGCGTCGACGAATGCGGCCAACGGACCGTTGCCGGCGCCGACGATCTCGCGCTCTTCGCCGTTGATCTTCACCACGGCGGTGATGGTGTCGGTGCCACCGTCGACCTCCGCCGCGTCCACCTTCTGCCTGATCCGCTCCAGCGGGCTGATCGGGGCCAGGTACTCCTCGTAGAAGGCGTCCCACATCTCCTTGGGCGACACCTCCCCGCCCTCGCCGTCGGTGATTCTCTGGATAGCCTGGCTGAACTCGATCTGCAACCGGCGCGGCAGGGCCAGGCCGTGGTCGGCCTTCATGATGTAGGCGACGCCGCCCTTGCCGGACTGCGAGTTCACCCGGATGACGGCCTCGTAGGTACGACCGACGTCCTTCGGGTCGATGGGCAGGTAGGGAACCTGCCACAGCATGTCGTCGACGTCCGAATCCTGTTCGTCGGCAGCGACTTTCATCGCGTCCAGACCCTTGTTGATGGCGTCCTGGTGGCTGCCCGAGAACGCGGTGTAGACCAGATCCCCGCCGTAGGGGTGCCTTTCGTGCACTCCGAGCTGGTTGCAGTACTCGACCGTGCGCCGGATCTCGTCGATGTTCGAGAAGTCGATCTGCGGGTCGACACCGCGGGAGAACAGGTTCATTCCCAGGGTGACCAAGCAGACGTTGCCGGTGCGCTCGCCGTTGCCGAACAGGCAGCCCTCGATGCGGTCAGCGCCGGCGGCGTAGCCCAATTCAGCTGCGGCGACCGCGGTTCCGCGGTCGTTGTGCGGGTGCAGGCTCAGGATGATCGAATCCCGGGGGGACAGGTGGCGGTTCATCCACTCGATCGAGTCGGCGTACACGTTCGGGGTGGCCATCTCGACGGTGGCGGGCAGGTTGACGATCAGCGGCCACTCGGGGGTCGGCGCCACGACGTCGGCGACGGCGTTGCAGACATCGACCGCGTACTCCAGTTCGGTGCCGGTGTAGGACTCCGGCGAGTACTCGAACCGCCACAGCGTGTCCGGGTACTTCTTCGCTTCCTCGACGCACATGCGTGCCCCGTCGGTGGCGATCTTCTTGACGGCCTCGCGGTCTGCGCGGAAGACGACGCGCCGCTGCAGGATCGACGTCGAGTTGTAGAAGTGCACGATCGCCCGCGGTGCGCCCTGGCAGACCAGGAAGGTGCGCTCGATCAGCTCGGGCCGGCACTGAGTCAGCACCTGGATGGTCACGTCGTCAGGGATCGCGCCCTGCTCGATGATCTCGCGGACGAAGTCGAAATCGGTCTGGGACGCCGACGGGAAGCCGACCTCGATCTCCTTGTAGCCCATCCGCACCAGCAGGTCGAACATGCGGCGCTTGCGCTGCGGGCTCATCGGGTCGATCAACGCCTGATTGCCGTCGCGCAGGTCCACCGCGCACCACATGGGTGCGGTGGAGATGACCTTCTCGGGCCAGGTGCGGTCGGGCAGCCGGATGGGCTCAACTTCGGCGGCGAAGCTGCGGTAGCGGGCCACCGGCATCTGCGAGCCGCGCTGGGTGTTCCAGGAGGGCTGGCCGGGATGGGGTGTGCCTGCAGGGGTGCTGATGGCGCGTACCGAGCTGAACGCGTCGGTGGAAGGGTTGAAATTCTCAGTCATGGGGGTGCTCCGGGTTATCGAGGGGATTCAGACCGGCGCATCGCGAAACACCCGCGACGGGAAGCCAGTCTGGATCAGACCCCGTCGCGGCGTCCGAGAAGGAGCACCCGCTGCACGTCGCTACTGTACCAAGCCTGGTTCTGGTGCCCAAACGCAGCGAAACGCCGCGGTGAGCGGGTTTCCGCATCGGTAGAAGCCCGCTGTGGGGAGCCGGCGTTACCGTGTGGGTCATGTGCACACGGGTCGTCTATCTGGGCACCGGCGAGCGGATCGTGACAGGGCGGTCCATGGATTGGAAGGTCGAGATCGGCACCAACCTGTGGGCCCTGCCGCGCGGGGTCAGCCGTACCGGCCAGGCCGGTCCGGATTCGGTGCAGTGGACGTCGAGATACGGCAGCGTCGTGGCCACCGGTTACGACATCTCGACCACCGACGGCGTGAACGAGGCCGGTCTGGCCGCCAATCTGCTCTGGTTGGCCGAGTCCGAGTATCCGGCCAATACCGGCGACCGTCCCGCGCTGGCGATATCGCTGTGGGCGCAGTACGTCCTCGACAACTTCGCGACGGTGGACGAGGCGGTCGCCGCCCTGACCGCCACACCCCTGCGTGTCGTGACCGCCGAGGTGCCGGGACAGGAGCGCATGGCGACGGTGCACCTGGCGCTGTCAGACGCCTCGGGTGACAGCGCGATCGTGGAGTACATCGCCGGTGAGCAGGTCATCCACCACGGTCGCCGGTACCAGGTGATGACGAATTCGCCGGTCTTCGACAAACAGCTCGCGATCACCGAGTACTGGAAGGAGATCGGCGGCACCGTCATGCTGCCCGGCACGAACCGCGCGGCCGATCGTTTCGTGCGGGCGTCGTTCTACATCGACGCGGTGCCCAAGACCGCCGATCCATTGGTCGCGGTCGCGGCGGTGTTCAGTGTCGTGCGCAACGCCTCCACGCCGTACGGCATCGCGACTTCGGACGAGCCGAATATCTCCACCACCCGCTGGCGCACCGTGGTGGACCACACCGCGCTTCGGTACTTCTTCGAATCGGCGTTGTCGCCCAACACGTTCTGGGTTGATCTGAACAAGCTCGACCTCGGGGACGGGGCGCCGACCCTGCGACTGCCTCTGGGTGACGGAGAGAAGACGATCTACGCCGGAGATGCCGCGGGCAGTTTCCAGGTCGCGGAGCCGTTCGAATTCCTGGGGTTGTCCTAGCCGGCGTCACGCCTGCGACCCAGCCGCGCCGCGAGCGTGGGCAGCCCGTCACCGGAGAGCTCGGCAAGTGCCGCGTGGCGTCCGGCCATCGCCATCATCAGGGCCTCACCCGGTCCGGTGACCTCGGCGCCGCGACCGCGAGCCCACTGAATGTCGTTGGCGCGCAACCGCAGTCCTCGGATACGCGCCGGGACCCCCAGCCGGGGATTGCGTGCCGTCAGCTGCAGGACCCGGCGCAGGCGCTCCTCGGGGATCGTGCGGGGGAGTCCGAGGGGCCGTCGAATGTCCTGCTGATGGATCATGCCGTCGACGAGGGCGATCATGCCGCCGAACGCGGCTGTCAGCCCGTGAGGCTGCTGATGAGCGCGCAGGAATTCGAGCAGTTGGGCGGGGGTCAGGGTCGAATACTCCTCGACGCCCACCTGATTCGCGTTCACCACCCGCCCGCGGACGAACCGCCGTGCCAGGCCGACGGTTCCGAGTTCCTCGTAGCTGATGACATGTGCAACAACATCTTTGACCGACCACTTCGGGCACAGCGTCGGCGCGTCCCACTGCCCCGGCGTGAGCGTGGCCAGGAACCGGGTGAACTCAGCGCGCTCGGCGCGCGCCATCTCGATCTGGGAGGTCATCGCGCGTCGGAGCTGGGCCGTGTGAGGAGCTCTCCGAAGCGACGGAGGTAGAGCGGCCAGCCCGCGTCGCCACCCACGCCGTCGGCGACCGACTGCCACCCGTCGCCGTGCCGGTCGAGATGCCGATGCTCCAGTTCGACACGTGTACGTGAATCACCCTCGGCGACGAAGCGCACCTCGACCTCGCTGGTCCTGCCGGGTTCGGACTCCACCTGCCACGTCGGTCCGATGTCCCAGCTGAAGACCACCCGTGTGGGCGGTTCGTAGACGAGCACACGCGCCCACGCGCAGCGGGTGCCGTCCTCGCCGACGTCGTAGATGTGACCGCCGACCCGCGGCTCGAAGACCGTGTCCGCGATCGGCACGGCCATCAGGTTGTGCTCGCGGGGTTTGAAGTCTCCGAACCGGGTGGTGAACACCGTGAACGCCCGTTCGACGGATGCGGCGACCACGATCTGCTGATGCACGGGCTCGGTCATGGGTCACTCCTGTTCCTGTTGTTCGACGATCGTCTTGAAGCCGGCGAGGGCCTGGGACCAGAAGCGGTCGAGGTCGGCGCGCAACGCGGCGATGCCGCGTGGGTCGAGCTGATAGACGCGGCGGGCGCCGTGGGCGCGATCGCACACCAGTCCGGCGGCTTTGAGGACTTTCAGATGCTGGGACACCGCGGGCCGACTCACCGGGAGGCCGGCCGCGAGCTCGCCCACGGCGCACGGCCCGGCCGCGAGTCGTTCGACGATGGCCCGCCGGGTGCCGTCGGCGATGGCGTGCCAGGGGTCAGCGAGAGGGTAAGTGTCCACTAACGGTAAGTATAAACTTACGGATCGATGCGCACCACTATCTCTTCCAGGGGCAGCCGGTGGCGTGGCCGCTGGTCCCGTTCGGCGATCTCCGGCGCCACCTCCGCGTAGCTGGCGAGCCGGCCCACGGCGATCATGACCAGCGGGCGCAGCGCATCGCCGAGAGCGAAGGCGGCGGTGGCGCCGGCGACGTCGAACCCGGCCATCGGGTGGGCGATAAGGCCCCGCGAGACGGCCTCGATGATCAGGCTGTCCATGGCCGCCCCGGCGTCCACGGCGGAGTAGAGGCTGGTCCGTTCGTCCTCACCCTCGTCGGCGGACAGGAGTATCAGGGCGCCGGCGGAGGTGGCGTAGCTGTTGCCTCGCCGCAGCAGTCCGGCGAGATCGTCGAAGACGGCACCGCCACGTCGTCCGACGACGAACCGCACGGGTTGGCGCTGTCCCCAGGTCGGCGCCCAGCGGGCCGCCTCCAGCAGCGCCGTCAGCTCGTCCTCGGTGACCTCGGCGGCGGGGTCGAACGCCCGCGGGCTCCAGCGCGCGGCGATGGGCGGGTGGATCGGCACCGAGGTGTCGGCCACCCGGTCAGACGGGTCCGCGGGCATGTGGTGCACGTTACCGACGTCACCGGAGGGAAAAACCACGTGCGCGCAGCCCTTATCCTTGTTCGGGATCTCCCCAGACCGGAAAGGCTGTCCAGTGGCGCTCGTCGTACAGAAGTACGGCGGATCCTCGGTGTCCGACGCCGAGCGCATCCGCCGTGTGGCCGAGCGCATCGTCGAGACCAAGAAGGCGGGCAACGACGTCGTCGTGGTCGTCTCGGCGATGGGCGACACCACCGACGAACTCCTGGACCTGGCCAAGCAGGTGTCGCCCGCGCCGCCCGCCCGTGAGCTCGACATGTTGCTCACCGCAGGTGAGCGGATCTCCAACGCGCTGGTGGCCATGGCCATCGAGTCGCTCGGCGCGCAGGCCCGGTCGTTCACCGGCTCGCAGGCCGGGGTCGTCACGACGGGGACCCACGGCAACGCCAAGATCATCGATGTCACCCCGACCCGGCTGCGCTCGGCGCTCGACGAGGGCCAGATCGTGCTGGTCGCCGGCTTTCAGGGTGTCAGCCAGGACACCAAGGACGTCACGACCCTGGGCCGCGGCGGCTCCGACACCACGGCCGTCGCCGTGGCGGCGGCGCTCAAGGCGGACGTCTGCGAGATCTACACCGACGTCGACGGCATCTTCACTGCCGACCCGCGGATCGTGCCGAACGCGCAGCGGCTCGACACCGTCTCCTTCGAGGAGATGCTGGAGATGGCCGCGGCCGGCGCGAAGGTGCTGATGCTGCGCTGCGTCGAGTACGCCCGCCGCTACGACCTCCCCATCCATGTCCGGTCGTCGTACACCGACAGGCCCGGCACCATCGTCAAAGGATCGATCGAGGACATCCCTATGGAAGATGCCATCCTGACCGGAGTCGCCCACGACCGCGGCGAGGCGAAGGTGACCGTCGTCGGACTGCCCGACGTCCCCGGCTATGCCGCCCAGGTGTTCCGGGCCTGCGCGGACGCCGACGTCAACATCGACATGGTGCTGCAGAACATCTCGAAGGTGGAGGACGGCAAGACCGACATCACCTTCACGTGTTCGCGCGAGAGCGGCCCGGGCGCCGTCGAGAAGCTGACCTCGCTGCAGGACGAGATCGGTTTCACCCGTGTGCTCTACGACGACCACATCGGCAAGGTGTCGCTGATCGGCGCCGGCATGCGTTCGCATCCCGGGGTGACGGCGACGTTCTGCGAGGCGCTGGCCAACGCGGGCATCAACATCGACCTGATCTCGACTTCGGAGATCCGGATCTCGGTGCTCATCAAGGACACCGAGGTCGACCGCGCGGTGTCGGCGCTGCACGAGGCGTTCGGCCTCGGCGGTGACGAGGAAGCGGTCGTGTACGCGGGAACAGGGCGATGACCGGGCGAGCGAAGCGACGGGAAAAAGGGACCGGGCGAGCGGAGCGACGGGGAAAAGTGACCGGGCGAGCGAAGCGACGGGGTGTTTCATGGTGAGGATCGGTGTCGTCGGCGCGACCGGCCAGGTCGGTCAGGTGATGCGAACTCTGTTGGCCGAGCGTGACTTCCCCGCCGGCGAGGTGCGGTTCTTCGCGTCGGCCCGCTCGGCGGGCAAGAAGCTCGAGTTCCGCGGGCAGGAGATCGAGGTCGAGGATTCCGAGACCGCCGACCCGTCCGGTCTGGACATCGCGTTGTTCTCGGCCGGCGCGACGATGTCGCGCGTGCAGGCGCCCCGGTTCGCCGCTGCGGGTGCGGTGGTCGTCGACAACTCGTCGGCGTGGCGCAAGGATCCCGAGGTCCCGTTGATCGTCTCCGAGGTCAACTTCGACCGCGATGCGGGCAACCGTCCCAAGGGCATCATCGCCAACCCCAACTGCACCACGATGGCGGCGATGCCGGTGCTCAAGCCGCTGCACGAGGAGGCCGGCCTGGTCCGGATGATCGCCTCGACGTATCAGGCGGTCTCGGGCAGCGGACTGGCCGGTGTCGACGAATTGTTCGGGCAGGCGAGTGCTGTCGTCGAGAAGAGTCAGGCGCTGGTGCACGACGGCCGCGCGGTCGACTTCCCGGCCCCCGTCAAGTACGTCGCACCGATCGCGTTCAACGTGGTGCCGCTGGCCGGGTCGCTGGTCGACGACGGTTCCGGCGAGACCGACGAGGACCAGAAGCTGCGCAACGAGAGTCGCAAGATTCTCGGCATTCCCGACCTCGCCGTCTCGGGCACCTGCGTACGGGTGCCCGTCTACACGGGCCATTCGTTGTCGCTGAATGTGGAGTTCGCACAACCGCTGTCGGCGCAGCGCGCCACCGAGATCCTCGGATCCGCTCCGGGCGTCACGCTGGTCGACGTCCCCACACCGCTGGCCGCCGCGGGTGTCGACGATTCGCTGGTCGGCCGCATTCGGCAGGACCCGGGGGTTCCCGACGGCCGGGGGCTGGCACTGTTCGTCTCGGGTGACAACCTGCGAAAGGGCGCTGCGCTGAACACGATTCAGATCGCCGAGTTGCTGGCCGCCCAGCTCTAGGCCGTTGCGCCGACACTGCACACCCCGCGGGCTGCTCGCCGGGATGTGTGCGCTGACCGTTGTCGTCTCGACGACGCCGGCTCACGCCACGCCGGTCGTGTTGCCGCCCCTCATGCCGGGCCAGGTGCTGCGGCTGGCCGCCGCAGCCGGAACGGGCACGGCGACCGCCGACTACGGCATCGGTGCGACGGACCTCTGTGAGTTCATGGAGTTCCCGAGCGGGATCCTGCAGGTGTGTGGCGACAGTTTCGCCGGGCAGGCCGTCGGGTTCGGCGGCTGGTATTCGCCGATCGCGCTGCACGTGGTGGGGGACTCCCTCGACGACGCGGGAGGTGTGCGCTACGACGGCGTCACGGGTGTCGACACCCCGCTGCTGGCCGACCCCGCGGCGCCGGGGGAGTCCCAACTGCCCGCGGGCATCATCGAGATCAACCGCGAGAACTGGATGCTGGTCACGACGACCCGTGAACTGCGCCCGCAGACCTCTCGGCTGGTGAAAGCGGTTGCGGGGCAGGGGGAATGGGAGACCGTTCCGGGATCCGAACGGGAAGCCGGGTATGCGGGCGGCAGGCAGACGCAGATCAGCGGCTACTACGACCCGATCCCGGACGGGGAGTCGCCGCGCGGCTGGGTGTACATCGTGGCGAACAACTTCGACCGCAGTGGGCCGGCGGTGCTCTACCGGGCCACCCCGCAGTCGTTCACCGACCGCGCGGCGTGGCAGGGCTGGACCGGCAGCGGATGGGACGGGGAGCCGGCACCTCTGTGGCCCGACCGGGTCGGCGAGATGAGCGTGCGCCAGATCGACGGGATGACGATGCTGTCGTACTTCAATGCCACGACAGGGAACATGGAGATCCGGGTCGCCCGGGACCCGACGCAGCTGGGCACGGCGCCGATGACCACGGTCGTCGTCGCCGCGCCCTGGCCGGAGCCCGCGGAGGACCTGCCCCCACCCCACGACAACCGGCTGGCTCAACCGTACGGCGGGTACATCTCGCCGGGTTCGACACCGGATGCGGTGCGCATCTTCGTCAGTCAGTGGAACACCATGCCCCGGGGCGGCACGCCGTACCGCGTCATCCAGTACGCGGTAAACCCCGTCAAGCCCTGGTGAGGGACGGGTCTGCGTCGCCCGGCCGGGTGGTCCCGGGTAACTCGCCCGGGCGATAGCCGGGCAACCGTGCTGCCGGGACGATGGCGATCGCGCTGACGCCGGCGAGGATCAGCAGCCCCAGTTTCAGCGCGCGCAGGCGGGCGTCGGTGTTCACCTGGACTGCGGCGTCGACTTCGGCATCAGAGGCGTCGGTGCCTGCTAGCACCTCCCGCAGCCGGTCGTTGCTCACGAAGTTGACCTGGTCGAGATCGACTTGCGCCACCAGTCGGTCGGGGATGTCGACGTTGTTCGCCACGGCCTGGCCGACGTTGAGCGACAGAATGCCCACCAGCAGTGCGCCGGCCACTGCGGTGCCGATCGCCGAGGCGAGGTTCTGGGTGGTCCCGCGAATGGAACCCACATCCCCGGCGAGGTCCTTCGGTGCCGCGGTCACCAGCACGTTGAACACAAGCGTCACGAGCGCGCCCTGCCCGATACCGAACGCGATAAGTCCCGCGATCGTCGGGAGGGTCTCCCAGTTGTTTGTGACGACGAAGGCGAGCCAGAGCAGCGCCACGGTGGTCAGGGAGAACGAGAACACGCCGATGACCCGCGGGGTGAACCGCTGATAGAACCGGACAACGAGCGTGGCGGTGATGAACACAGTGAGGTTGAACGGCATCATCGCCAACGAGGTGTCGAACGGTGTGCGGCCCTGAACGATTTGAATGTAGAGCGGCACAGTGAAATTGAGTGCGGCCTCCATGCTGACGACGATGAACATCGCGTAGACGGCGGCGCGCTCCCGTCCCGAGCCCAGTACCGACAGACTGACCAGGGGTTGCCGTCCGGCCCGGGTTCGGCTACGCGTCCACACGAAGAAGAACTGCCCGAAGACGATCCCGACAACCACCAGCAGCGGTGCGGGCGACACCCCCATCAGATCGAAGGGGGCCTCCGGAGTGGCGGTGAAGACGCCCCACCCGTTGAGATTGTTGAAGCCCAGTGTCAGCAGCACCACGGCCAAGCCGATGAGGACCGCGGCGATGACGTCGATCTGCACGGTCGTATCACGCGGTGCCGACCGCAGCCGGAAGCTGAACGCCAGCACCGCAAGTGCCAGTGCCAGGACGATGAGGAAGACCGGCCGCCACCCGACGAACGTGCCGAGTGTCCCGCCGATCAGGAAGGCGCTGACGCCCGAGAGCGCCCGCGCCGAACCGAGAGAACCGACCGCCGTAGCCTGTTGCGCACCTTCGTAGTTGGCGGCGATGAGTGCGACCAGCGACGGGACGATGATCGCTGCGGAGGCGCCGGCGATGGCCTGCGCGGCGATCACCCATCCCACCGAGGGGGAGAGCACCATCATCAGAGCCGATCCGGCGAACGCGGCGACGACGGCGCGGAAGACCACGACCCACCCGATGCGCTGGCCGAGCTTGGCGCCCACCATGACCAGTGCCGCGACCACCAGTCCGTAGGTCACGATGGCGGTGCTGACCGCAGTCGGTGGTACGCCGAAGTCCTCGACCATGCCGCCGATGGATACGGGCAGGGCCGAGACGTTGAACGACATCAGCATCTGGGCCAGGAACAGGCCGACCATCGGCAGCCAGGAAGTCCGCATAGTGGTGTCAGTGCTCATGGTGGGTCCCCCTGTTGGCGGCCAGGGTGTGCGCCTGGGACGCAAAGATGTTCAAACCGAGGACGCGGGACAGGTAAGCGGTCGCCCGCTGCCCCCGCACACTGTTGCCCGCGGGATCCAGTGGCGGGGAGAACGTGCCGATTCCCGCCTTGCCCGGAGCGATGGTGACGAGGCCGCCTGCGACGCCCGACTTGCCGGGCAGGCCGATCTCGAAGAGCCATTCGCCGGAACGCTCGTAGGCTCCGGTCGCGGCGAGCACCGCCAGGGTGTCGCGGCAGACGCCGGCGGACACCACACGTCGGCCCGTCACCGGGTTGACCCCGCCGTCGGCCAGCGTCGCGCCCATCACCGCCAGGTCCGCGGCCGTCACCAAAAGCGAACACTGCCGGGTGTAGACGTCGACGACGGCGAGGGGATCGAGGGCGATGCGCCCGTAGCTCTCCAGCAGGCGCGCGATCGCCCTGTTGCGCTGATTGGTCTGGCTTTCGGAAAGGAAGACCTCCTCGTCCACCTGCAGAGCGTGACCCGCGAATGCCGACAGACCCGCATGGATGAACTGCCACTGCTCGTCGGGATCGCGTCCGGGAACGAGCGCGGTCGCGGCCATGGCGCCGGCATTGACCATGGGGTTCATCGGGTGCCCGTTGTTGAGCTCCACGGCGATGACCGAATTGAACGGTAGGCCCGTGTTGTTCACACCGATGCGTTCGCGCACCGCGGCGTGGCCGAGCTGCTCGCAGACGAGCGCGTAGACGAAGGCCTTGGAGATCGACTGGATCGAGAACGCGACGTCGACGTCGCCGGAGGAGTGCACGGTGCCGTCGACCTCGGCCACCGAGACCGCGAACCAGTCCGGGTCCGCCTGTGCCAGCACCGGAATGTAATCGGCGACCCGGCCCTCGGTGTCGCCTCTGCAGCGCCGATGGGCCGCCTCGACCAGCGACTCCACCTCCGACCATTGGGGCAGGTTTCCGGTGGTCACCGACTGGGCGACACCGTCTACGGTTACGTCCATCGCGTCCCCTCCCGCCTGGTCCCATTCAAACGGACAACGGTTGCCGTGTCGATGGAATGCTCATAGCTCATTCACAGCCCGCACCTAACGGGTGCTGGGGAAAGCGGCGAAGGATCGGCGCCATGAACGACGCCACCCCCGAACGTGCCGATCACTCCGAACCCGAGACCGGCCCGGTCCTGACCCCGCCCTCGGCCTCCGCCGCGGCGCCGCCCGCCGCGCCGGCGACCGTGGCGGCCCCAGGGCCGACCGCGTATCCGCCACCGCAGCCGCAGCAGCCGCGGCTCACCAGGATCGCTGCGCTCGTGGGCATCGTCGCCGGCTCGGTGTTCACCGTCGCGGTCATCTTCGGCACCGGGTTCTTCGTCGGCAAGAACGTCGGCGACGACGGCTCCCGCCACCCGCACCGCGGCCCGGTGATGGTGCACTCGGGGCCCGCGATGATGCCGATGGGGCCGCCGGTCGGCTTCGAACGCGGACCCGGTTTCCCCGGCCCGTTCGGGCCCGGCGGGCCGATGATCGACACACCGCGCCCGCCGGCCGCCCCGGCGGCGCCGCAGCGCCCCTGAAAACGTTCGTAATCAGGATGTTGTGACCGGCTTTCGGGTAGACAGGCCTTCGGAGACGACGGCCCAGCCCAGAAGCCGCGCATCCTCGAGGAGAGACGATGACCGAGAACTACGCGACGAACGACGCCGGTGCGCCGATCCCCAGCGTGGAGCATTCCCTGACTGTGGGGTCCGACGGCCCGATCCTGCTTCAGGACCACTATCTGCTGGAGCAGATGGCGAACTTCAACCGCGAGCGGATCCCCGAGCGCCAGCCCCATGCCAAGGGCGGTGGTGCATTCGGACAGTTTGAGGTCACCCATGACGTCAGCGCGTTCACCAAGGCGGCGTTCCTGCAGCCTGGCGCCACGACGGAGATGGTCGCGCGGTTCTCGACGGTGGCCGGGGAGCGGGGCAGCCCGGACACGTGGCGCGACCCCCGCGGGTTCGCGCTGAAGTTCTATACGTCCGAGGGCAACTTCGACATGGTCGGGAACAACACCCCGGTGTTCTTCTTGCGCGACCCCATGAAGTTCCAGAACTTCATCCGCAGCCAGAAGCGCATGCAGGCCAACAACCTGCGCGACCACCACATGCAGTGGGATTTCTGGACGCTGTCACCGGAATCGGCCCACCAGGTCACGTGGTTGATGGGCGACCGCGGTATCCCCAAGACCTGGCGGCACATGAACGGTTACTCCAGCCACACCTACAGCTGGCTCAACGCTGCCGACGAGCTGTTCTGGGTGAAGTACCACTTCAAGACCGACCAGGGCATCGATTTCCTCACCCAGGAAGACGCCGACCGGCTCGCCGGCGAGGACGGGGATTACCACCAGCGCGACCTGTTCACCTCGATCGAGGACGGCAACTTCCCGAGCTGGACACTGCACGTACAGATCATGCCGTTCGAGGACGCAAAGACTTACCGCTACAACCCTTTCGACCTCACCAAGGTGTGGCCGCACGCCGACTACCCGCTGCACGAGGTCGGCAAGATGACGCTGAACCGCAACGTCGTCGACTATCACGCGCAGATGGAGCAGGCCGCGTTCGAACCGAACAACGTCGTGCCCGGCACCGGACTGAGCCCCGACAAAATGCTTCTGGCGCGCGGGTTCTCGTACGCCGACGCCCACCGGCATCGCCTCGGTGTGAACTACAAGCAGATCCCCGTCAACGAGCCGCACGTCGAGGTCCGCGCCTACTCCAAGGACGGCCCGATGCGGATCCACAACGTCACCGACCCCGTCTACGCACCGAACTCTATGGGCGGTCCCCAGGCCGATCCGCGGCGCGCGTCGGAGGTGCGATGGGCCTCCGACGGCGACATGGTGCGCGCGGCGTCCGCGCTGCGCGCCGACGATGACGACTGGGGTCAGGCAGGCACCCTGGTGCGTGAGGTCCTCAACGACGAGCAACGGGACCGGTTGGCCCACAACATCATCGGCCATGTGTCCGACGGTGTGAAGGAGCCGGTGCTGTCGCGGGTGTTCGAGTACTGGCGCAACGTCGATCCGGACCTCGGCAAGAAGGTCGAGGAGGGCGTCCGCAACGGCGACGGCTAGCGGCCGGCCGGGCTCTGGCCCGGGTACGGCAGCAGCGCCATCTCGCGGGCGTTCTTGATCGCCGTGGTCACCTGCCGCTGCTGTTGTACCGTCAACCCGGTCACCGCGCGCGAACGGATCTTTCCGCGTTCGGAGAGGAACTGGCGCAGCGTCGTGGTGTCTTTGTAGTCGACCTGCTCGATGCCCAGGCTGTTCAACAGATTACGGCGCTTCTTCGTCGGTGCGGCCTCGCGCCGCGTGGCCTTCACCAGCTCGACTTCCGCACGCCGGGTAGCTGTCCCTCGTGGGCGAGTTCGCGCATCCGCACCCGCGAGAGGCCGAACTTGCGCAGATGCCCTCGGGGGCGCCCGTCGGTCGAATCGCGGTTGCGCACGCGCACCGGGCTGGCATCGCGGGGTTGGCGATTCAGCTCCGACTGAGCGGCGAACCGGGCCTCGGGCGTGGTCGACGGCGACTTGATGATCGCCTTGAGTTCGGCCCTGCGCACGGCGTACCGGGCGACGATCTCGCGGCGTTTCTCGTTCTGGGCGATCTTGGATTTCTTGGCCATCAGCGCTCCTCGCGGAAGTCGACGTGACGTCGCAGCACGGGGTCGTACTTGCGCAGCACGATCCGGTCGGGGTCGTTGCGCCGATTTTTGCGGGTGATGTACGTGAACCCGGTTCCTGCTGTGGAGCGCAGTTTCACCAGCGGACGAATCTCGTTGCGGGCCATCAGTTGTTGTCCTTCCTGTTGTTCACAACCGTCCTTCGCGGCGGAGGCGGGCCACCACCGACTCGATGCCGTCGCGGTCGATCACCTTGATGCCTTTCGCGCTGACGCGCAGCGTGATCCGGCGCCCCTCGGACGGCAGGTAGTAGGTCTTGCGCTGGATGTTCGGGTCCCAGCGGCGGCGGGTGCGGCGGTGCGAATGCGACACCGAGTTGCCGAAGCCGGGCTTGCGCCCGGTCACCTGGCAGTGCGCGGACACGGCACTCCTCTCGAAGCGTTCACTATTGAAAATCATTTTCGACAAGCTGTCGCCAAGACTGTAGCGTCAACGTCCAGTTATTGAAAATCATTCCCAATAGAGGAGGGTTGATGCGGACACCCGTCGTGGTCGTGACCGGCCAACGCGAGACCGAGGGCATCGCCGGCGCGCTGCTCGACAGCCCGGGAACGGCTGTGGTCGAGCACCATTTCGACGGTCATGTCGTGCACCGCACGACCGCGCTGATGCAGCGCGACGTCACGGTGAAGGCCGATGCGGTTCTGGAGCTGACCAACTGCTGTGTGTCCTGCACGGTGCGCAACGACCTGCTCCACCACCTGCGGCTGCTGCACCGCCGCCCCGACGTCGAACGCATCGTCGTCAGGCTCGGCCCCTGGATGGAGCCCGAACCGGTCTGTTTCGCGATCCTGCACTCGCCGGCCGCCCGCGATGTCGCGCTGTCCGCCGTCGTCACCGCGGTCGACAGCGGCGCGTGGCTGTCCCAGGCGCTCGGCGAGGACGAACTCGACGACGGTCGCACGATGGCCCAGGCAGTTGTCGGTCAGGTCGAGTTCGCCGACGTCGTCGTCCTCGACCAACCGCATCCCGAGACGCTGGCAGTCGCCCGCAGGCTCGCGCCCAGGGCGCGTGTCACCGTCGGCACCACACGGATCGAGCTCGCACTGGCCCACCTGGAGACAGATGCCCGCCGCGGGCGCTCCGACGATCCCCACGGATCGCTGCTGGCGGGTCAGCCACCTCTGGAGGCGGCCGGCCAGATCCGCCTGATCGAGTTCCAGGCACGCCGCCCGTTCCATCCCGGACGGTTGCACGCCGCGGTCGACCTGCTGCTGGACGGAGTGGTGCGCAGCCGGGGCCGGCTCTGGCTGGCGAACCGTCCCGACACCGCGATGTGGTTGGAGTCCGCCGGCGGGGGCCTGCGGGTCACCCAGGCCGGAAAATGGTTGGCCGCGATGGGAACTCGTGAGTTCGCCTACGTGAGTCCCGAACGTCGCGCGATGGCCGACCTGCTCTGGGACCCCCGCCACGGTGACCGGCACACCTCGATGGCCGTCCTGGTGTGCGGCGCCGACCCCGCCGAGGTCCTGGCGGGGTTGCAGGGGGCGGTCCTGACCGACGCGGAGATGGCCCGTCCACAGGAGTGGCGGCGCTTCGACGATCCGTTCGGCGACTGGCATGCCGACGAAGCGCGGCTGGCATGATCGGGTGAATGACCGACGACGACGTCTACCCGACCGAGTCCCGTGGGAGAAGAGCCGGCCGTGGCGGCCGCCTGAGCACGACGCGCCGATGTCACGCTGATCGCCAACGCGTGACCGTGACGTCGCTGACCGCGGCCGCCGTGTGCGCCGCCCTGTCGCTGCCCCTCGCGACCCCGGCATCGGCCCGCCCGTCCGAACCGGGGGTCGTCAATTACGCCGTGCTCAACAAGGGTTCGGTCGGCAACATCGTGGGTGCGCGCATGGGTTTCGAGTCGACGTTCGCCGCCCCATTCCAGGCCTTCACCGTCGACAACCCGGTCTGCAACAACTGGGCCGACATCGGGCTGCCCGAGGTGTACCGCGATCCCGACCTCGCCGCGTTCAGCGGTGCCGTCGCCCAGGAATCGGCGACGGACATGACGCACTTCGTCAAACAGGCCGTCGGGGTGTTCGCCAGTGCCGATGCCGCCGGGCGGGCCTTCTCCCGGATCGTCGACCGCACCGCCGGGTGCAGCGGCCAGACCACGGCCATGCACCTGGACAATTTCTCCACCCAGGTGTGGTCGTTCTCCGGCGGGCCGCCGTCGCCCACCGAGGCGGACTGGGTGAAGCAGGAGGCCGGCACGGACCGCCGCTGCTTCGTCACCACACGGCTGCGGGAGAACGTGCTGCTGCAGGCCAAGGTGTGCCAATCCGGCAACGGCGCGCCGGCCGTCGACGTTCTGGCCGGCGCGATGCAGAACACCCTCGGCCAATAGGCACGTCACCGACAAGTCACAGAGTAAAACCCGCGACATTGTCGGTCGGCTCTGGAAGATGGTTGAGGACGACGTCAAAGACGAAGCATCGTTGCACACCCGGAGGGGGTGGCTGATGGCCCGCACGACGGCGCCCGGCGGTCTCGCAGACCAGTCGGTCGAACCGCTGAGCAGCGCGGATTCCGCCGCGCACCATATCGTCGAGTTCTGCCTCAAGGACGGCCCCGTCGGGCGCATCGGTCTGGAGATCGAGGCGCACTGCTTCGACCTCGCCGACCCGTCGCGCCGGCCCGGCTGGCAGGAGTTGACCTCGGTCATCGCCCGGTTGCCCGCCATGCCCGGCGGCAGCCTGGTCACCGTCGAACCGGGCGGCGCGGTCGAGCTGTCGGGCCCGCCGATGCCCGACACGGTCAGCGCCGTGGCGGCGATGGCGTCCGATCGCAGTGTGCTGCGCGCGGCCTTCGCGCAGGCGGGCCTCGGCCTGGTGCTGCTGGGCGCCGACCCGGTGCGTCCTGCCGCGCGGGTGAACCCCGGTGCCCGATATTCGGCCATGGAGGAGTTCTTCCGCGAGAGCGGCACCGCTGCCGCCGGCGCCGCCATGATGACCTCCACGGCATCGGTCCAGGTCAACCTTGAGGCCGGCCCCCGCTCGGGCTGGGGTGACCGGGTCCGGCTGGCCCACGCACTGGGACCGACCATGATCGCCATCGCCGCGAACTCGCCCGTCCTCGGCGGCGGTTTCACCGGCTGGCGTTCCACGCGCCAGCTGGTCTGGAGTCAGCTCGACTCGGCCCGCTGCGGTCCGATTCTCGGCGCCGACGGCGACGACCCCGCCGACGACTGGGCCCGCTATGCCTTGCGCGCACCCGTCATGCTCGTGAACGGACCGGCTGCGGCCGCGGTGACCCAGTGGGTGCCGTTCGCCGATTGGGCCGACGGCCGGGTACTGCTCGGCGACCGGCGTCCGACCGTGGCCGACCTGGAATATCACCTGACGACGCTGTTCCCTCCGGTCCGGCCCCGAGGTTTTCTGGAGGTGCGCTACCTGGACAGCGTTCCCGACGCGACCTGGCCGGCCGTGGTGTTCACCCTCGCCACCCTCCTCGATCACCCAGCTGCCGCGGACGGTGCCGCCGAGGCCACCGAGGGGGTGGCCACCGCCTGGGACCGCGCTGCTGAACTCGGGCTTGCCGATCGCGAGCTGCACGCCGCCGCCGTACGGTGTGTCCGGCTGGCCGCCGAGCAGGTGCCCGACGCCCTCGAGGAATCGATGTCGCGGCTCGTGCGTTCGGTCGAACAGGGACGCTGTCCCGCCGACGACTTCGCCGACCGGGCGGTGTCGTACGGGATCGCCGAGGCGGTCACCCACCTGGCGCGAGGAGAGTTGTGACGACGAGGGAAACGCTCGCCGGTGAACTGACCAGGGCCAGGGACCGCACGCTGCGGCTGGTCGACTTCGACGACGCGGAGCTGCGGCGCCAGTACGACCCGCTGATGAGCCCCCTGGTCTGGGATCTCGCGCACATCGGGCAGCAGGAGGAGCTGTGGCTGCTGCGCGGCGGGAACCCCGACCGTCCCGGGCTGCTGACCCCGCAGGTCGATCAGCTCTACGACGCGTTCGTGCATTCCCGCGCCGCCCGGGTGGACCTGCCGCTGCTGCCCCCCACCGACGCCCGGAACTACTGCGCGACGGTCCGCGGTCGCGCTCTGGACGCGCTGGAAGCGCTGCCCGACGATCACCCGGACGCCTTCACCTACGCGCTGGTGGTCAGCCATGAGTGCCAGCACGACGAGACGATGCTGCAGGCGCTGAACCTGCGCCGGGGAACGCCGCTGCTCGATCGCGGAACGCCGTTGCCTGCGGGCCGTGCGGGGGTTGCCGGGACGTCGGTGCTGATCCCGGCCGGTGAGTTCACGCTCGGTGTCGACGCCGCCGATGAACCGTTCGCCCTGGACAACGAACGCCCCGCCCACACGGTCGACACCGCGGCCTTCCGGATCGGCCGGGTGCCGGTCACCAACGCCGAATGGCAGCAGTTCATCGACGACGGCGGATACGACCGGCCGCGCTGGTGGTCGGAAGCCGGATGGTCCTACCGGCAGCAGGCGGGACTGACGGCGCCACTGTTCTGGGACACCGCAGGCCGCGCGGGTACCCGCACCCGCTTCGGCCACGTCGAGGACATCCCCGGCGACGAGCCCGTCCAGCACGTCACCTACTACGAAGCCGAGGCGTACGCCGCGTGGGCGGGCGCCCGGCTGCCCACCGAAGTCGAGTGGGAGAAGGCCTGCGCGTGGGATCCGCACACGCGGACCCGCCGCCGGTATCCCTGGGGCGCCACAGAACCCACCGCCGCGGTGGTCAACCTCGGCGGGGAATCGCTGCGGCCCGCACCCGTGGGGGCCTACCCGTCGGGGGCGTCGGCGTACGGCGTCGAGCAGATGCTCGGCGACGTGTGGGAGTGGACGAGCTCCCCGCTGCGGCCGTGGCCGGGGTTCTCGCCGATGGTCTACAAGCAGTACTCGGAGCCGTTCTTCGAGGGCACGGCCAGCGGCGAATATCGGGTGCTGCGGGGCGGGTCGTGGGCTGTCACCGCGAGCATCCTGCGGCCGAGCTTCCGCAACTGGGACCATCCGATCCGCAGGCAGATCTTCTCCGGGGTGAGGCTGGCCTGGGATGTGTAGGCACCTGGCCTGGCTGGGCGAACCGGTCTCGGTGGCCTCGCTGGTGCTCGACCCGCCGTCGGGCCTGATGGTCCAGTCGTATGCGCCGCGGCGGCAGAAGCACGGCCTGATGAACGCCGACGGATGGGGGGTCGGCTTCTTCGACGGCGCCGACGCGCGGCGCTGGCGCAGCGCCTCGCCGCTGTGGGGGGATGCGTCGTTCGCCTCCGTCGCGCCGGCCCTGCGGAGCACGTGCGTGGTCGCCGCGGTCCGCTCGGCCAGCGTGGGCATGCCCATCGAGCCCTCGGCCTCGGCGCCGTTCAGCGACGGAACCTGGCTGCTGTCCCACAACGGCCTGGTCGACCGGGCGGTGCTGCCCGCTGCCCGTCACGCCGAGTCGACGAACGACAGCGCGCTGCTGGCCGCGCTGATCTTCGACCGCGGCCTCGACGCCCTCGGCGACACCATCGCCGCGGTCGCCGCCGACGACCCGAACGCGCGGCTGAACATCCTCGCCGGCAACGGTTCCCGGCTGCTGGCGACCACATGGGGCGACACCCTCTCGGTGTTGCGCCGGCACGACGGCGTGGTGGTGGCCAGCGAACCCTACGACGACGACCCCGCCTGGGACGAGGTTCCCGACCGCCACCTCGTCGAGGTCGTGGACGACCGTGTGCACCTGACCCCGCTGAAAGGATCGTGATGGCGTTTTCCCTGGAGAACTACCTCGCCGCCGACGCCGCCGACGAGGCGTTGCGCCGCGACGTCACCCATGGCCTGAGTCAGGACCCGAAGACGTTGCCGCCGAAGTGGTTCTACGACTCGGTGGGCAGCGACCTGTTCGACCAGATCACCCGTCTGCCCGAGTACTACCCGACCCGCGCCGAGGCGCAGATCCTGCGGGCGCGGGCCGCGGAGATCGTCGCGGCGTCCGGCGCGGACACCCTCGTCGAGCTCGGCAGCGGCACCTCCGAGAAGACCCGGATGCTGCTCGACGCACTGCGCGACGCGGGTTCCCTGCGCCGCTTCATTCCCTTCGACGTGGACTCCACCGTGCTGCAGGCTGCCGGGACGGCGATCCAGGCCGAGTACCCGGGAATCGAGATCGAGGCCGTATGTGGCGATTTCGAGGAGCACCTCGGCAAGATCCCCCGCAGCGGACGACGATTGGTGGCGTTCCTGGGCTCCACGATCGGCAACCTGACCACCGGGCCCCGCGCCGAGTTCCTGGCCTCGGTGGCCGAGACGATGCAGCCCGGCGACGCCCTGCTGCTCGGCACCGACCTGGTCAAAGATCCCGACCGCCTGGTCCGCGCCTACGACGACAGCGCCGGAGTCACAGCACGTTTCAACCGCAACGTGCTCACGGTCGTCAATCGCGAACTCGGCGCCGACTTCGACGTCGACGCGTTCGAGCATGTCGCGGTGTGGAACGCCGACGAGGAACGCATCGAGATGTGGCTGCGATCGGTGCGCGCGCAGCAGGTGCGCATCCCGGCACTGGATGTCGTGGTGGACTTCGCCGAGGATGAGCGGATGCTGACCGAGGTGTCCTGCAAATTCCGTCGGTCGCGCGTGGACGAGGAGTTGGCCGCCGCCGGTCTGCGCCACACCCACTGGTGGACCGACGACGCCGGAGACTTCGGTCTGTCGCTGGCGGTCAAATGAGCCTCGCGGAACAGTGGCGCGTCGCGCGGCCGCCGGCCGCCGGAGTGCACGTCGACAGTGCGGCCTGTTCGCGGCAGAGTTTCGCCACGATCGAGGCCTCGGCCGCGCACGCCCGCCACGAGGCCGAGGTGGGCGGCTACATCGCGGCACAGGCGGCCGCGCCTGCGCTCGACGCGGGTCGCGCCGCCGTGCGCGCGTTGACCGGAATGCCCGATGCCGGTGTGTCGTTCACGACCGGCTCGAACCACGCCCTCGACATCCTGCTCGACGACTGGACCGGCGAGCGGACGGTCGCGTGCCTGCCCGGCGAATTCGGCCCCAACCTCGCCATCATGGCGCGACACGGTTTCGACATCCGGATGCTGCCCGTCGACGAGTACGGCAGGCTGGACGTCAACGCGCTCGGCGCCGCCCTGGCGCACGACCCGCCGGCGCTGGTGCACTTCACGGTGCTGGGCAGCCACAGCGGCGTCGTGCAGCCGGTGCACGACATGGCCACCGCGTGCCATGGCCACGGCATTCCGCTGATCGTCGACGCCGCACAGGGTTTCGCACATGTGGACGTCTCGGGCATCGGCGCCGATGCGATCTACTCGTCGTCGCGCAAGTGGACCGCCGGACCACGCGGCGTGGGAGTGCTCGCGACCCGTCCCGGCTTCCTGTCGGACTCCATGCGGGAGCGGATCGGCCATGCTGAGGCGAATGTCGGTGCCCACGTGGGCTTCTCCGTCGCCATCGGGGAGCACATCGCGGCAGGCCCCGCCGCAGTCCAGGCCCGGCTGCGCGACGTCGGTGCGACCACACGCAGCACCCTGTCCGGGGTCGCGGGCTGGCGCGTCCTCGAGCACGTCGACGAGCCCAGCGCGATCACGACGCTGCAGCCCCCCGACGGGGTGGACGCGCAAGAGGTGCGGGCCCGGCTGATCGCCGAGCATGCGATCGTCACGACGTACCTCGGCATGGAACGTGCGCCCCGGGCGATGGCCCATCCCGCGCTGCGGATCTCCCCGCACGTCGACGTCACCGAGGACGACCTGGCGGCGATCGCGCAGGCCCTAACCGCGGTCAGCCGCTGAACGCGGAGCTGATCGCGCCCGCCGCCGGACAGCGGTTGAGGAGGCTGCGCGCTGCCTGCGTCACCCTCTCCCGATCGAAGGTGATCACCGCCTCGAAGCGGCGATCGTTCTCGTAGGCCTCGGCGCCGGGCGGTTCCAGCTCGCGGGCGATCAGCGCTGCGGCGGTGTCGGGCCCGATCACCACGATGGTCCACTCCAGCGCCATCCGGTCGGCCACGTCGACGTCGACCCACCGCAGACGCGGTTCCAGGTCCTCCCGCGCGTTCACCGCGAAAGCCACCACGAGCGGTGACTTCTCCGCGAGCCGGGTGTAGTTGTCCCGGGTGGTCCCACGGAAGTTCGCACTGCTCTGCAGCGTGAACAACACGATGGGCGGACTTTCGGCGGACACGGCGAGGCGTTCGATGTGGCGGGAGAGCTCGATCAGGGTCCTCTTGCGGACGGTGCGGGCGTCGCAGTCGGCGGTGGCCAACTCGAACGGGGTCATCTCGGCCTTGTCACCGTTCGCCGGCAGAGCCAGATCCGGCAGCAGTGCGCCGTCGGGGGCCGTGTCGAGCGCCCCGGGGTATCCGAACCGGTAGCCCTGGCCCAGGGTGGCGCCGTAGGCGAGGGCCTGCTCCAGATGCTCGTCGGTCTCGATGCCCTCGGCGAGGATGGTGGACCCGGTGCGCTCGTGGTGCGCGATCACCGCCGCGATCGTGCGGGCCTGCAGTTGATCGGGTTGCCGCTGAACAAGTCCCAGATCGATCTTCATCACGTCCGGCGCGATGATGTCCAACAGGGCCAGTGAGTCGGGGTGCGCCCCGATGTCGTCCAGCGCGATCATCACGCCCAGTGCGCGCAGTGCCGCGACCTTCCTGAGCAGTGCAGGGGGGTCACGCAGCAGGCCGCGCTCGGTCAATTCGAACGTGAGCTTGAAGGTGCGGGCGGCCTCCGACAGCGCGGTACCGGAAGGGATCTCGATGCCGACGGTGGTCGGCTCGCAGTTGACGAGCAGCAGCATCCCGTGGGCCGACCGGCCGTCGAGTGCGGCCTGGGCCGACAGGTTGATGCAGGCGTGGTCGAGCAGATCCGAGCTGCCGGTGGCTGCGGCGTGGGCGAAAACGACGGCCGGCGACGGATGGTCCAGCGACGGCCACCGGGCCAGGGCCTCATAGCCGACGAGGGCTTCGTCGGGCAGCGAGACGACGGGCTGGAAGGCCGGCACCAACCCGTGACCGGCCACCGCACTGTCGAGCTGGGTGAGGGTCGGACTTGTGAAGGGGATGGCGGTCTCGTCTCATCGGGTCAATGGCCGGCTCGTCCATTGTGTACCCATCCGCCGCCTCGTGACGCCGCTACCTCGGAATGCGCCGCTGCGTCACCCGGGTGACCGTCTTCGTCGACGCGCGCCTTGCCGCACCGGCGACCGCCGCGCCCGAATCTCGGCCCCGGGGTGTGATGTCCGGCACTTCTGGTTATCCCTGCATCCACCACACGTGGAGGGGATACGCCATGACCGCCGCTGCACCCGACGCCGACAACGACAAGAAGCCGAAAAAGGCCAAGCGCGACAAGACCCACTGGCTCTACATCATGGTGATCGTCGCCGTCGTCGCGGGCATCGTGGTCGGGCTCCTCGCGCCGGAGACCGCCGCGTCGCTCGGTGTGCTCGGCGAACTGTTCGTGAAACTGATCAAGATGATGATCGTCCCGGTCATCTTCTGCACCGTGGTGCTGGGCATCGGCAAGGTGCGGGCCGCGGCATCGGTCGGCAAGGTCGGCGGACTGGCCATCGTCTACTTCTTGGTGATGTCGACGATCGCGCTGGCGATCGGGCTGGTGGTCGGCAATCTCATCAGTCCCGGAACCGGTCTGAACGTCCCCAACGATCCGGGCAAAGGTGCCGAGCTGGCGGGCCAGGCCGAATCCTCCGGCGGCACAATGGACTTCATCGCCGACATCATTCCGTCGACGCTCTTCTCCGCGGTGACCGAGGGCAACGTGCTGCAGGCGCTGTTCGTCGCGCTGCTCGTCGGCTTCGGCATCCAGGGCATGGGGCAGGCCGGCGAAGGGCTGCTGCGCGGCATCGAGGCGCTGCAGAAGCTGGTGTTCCGCATCCTGATCGGCGTCCTGTGGCTCGCCCCGATCGGCGCTTTCGGAGCGATCGCGGAAGTGGTGGGAGACACCGGCTTCGAGGCCGTGATCCAGCTCGGGGTGCTCATGCTGGCGTTCTACCTGACCTGCCTGATCTTCATCTTCGGCGTTCTCGGGGCGCTGCTGTGGACCGTGGCCCGGGTATCGATCTTCAAGCTCGCGAAGTACCTGGCCCGCGAGTACCTCCTGATCGTCGCGACCTCGTCGTCGGAGTCCGCGCTGCCGCGCCTCATCGCGAAGATGGAGCACGCCGGGGTGAAGCCCGCGACCGTCGGCATCGTGGTGCCCACGGGTTATTCGTTCAATCTCGACGGCACGGCGATCTACCTGACCATGGCGTCGTTGTTCATCGCCGATGCGCTGGGTGATCCGCTGTCGATCCCCGAACAGCTCGGTCTGCTCGCGTTCATGATCATCGCGTCCAAGGGCGCCGCGGGCGTCAGCGGCGCGGGTCTGGCGACACTGGCCGCCGGCCTGCAGAGCCACCGCCCGGAACTCCTCGACGGCGTCGGCATCATCGTCGGCATCGACCGCTTCATGTCCGAGGCGCGGGCGCTGACGAACTTCTCCGGTAACGCCGTGGCCACGGTCCTGATCGGGTCGTGGACCGATTCGGTCGACAAGGAGAGGCTCAACGAGGTCCTCGACGGCGACCGGCCCTTCGACGAAGCCACGATGCTCGACGACGACCACGGCACCGGCACCGGCACCGGCAGCAGCACCGGCACCGAAACCGGCACTGAGCCGGACCAGCGTGAACCGGTTCGGGCCGCCACGACCCCGAACACCACGACCCCGAACACCACGACCCCGAACACCACGACCTCGAACACCTAGGCGGGCCGCCCGGTTGGATTTCGCGGCGGCGGACGGCGATGATCGAGTCGCCCTGATCGTCGACGCCGCCGGAAAGGAAGGCCGTGACCGAGACACCCGTCGCCGTCGTGCAGTTCGCTCCCGGTGAGGACAAGGCCGAGAATCTCGACGCGATCACCGGATACACCATCGACGCCCGCTCCCGCGGAGCTGAACTCGTCGTGTTCCCCGAGTACTCGATGTTCTGTGTGCCGGCGATGGACGAGCGGTTCGTCGGCTCCGCCGAACCCCTCGACGGGCCCTTCGTGTCCGCCGTGCAGGACCTGGCCCGGCGGGAAGCGGTGACGCTCGTCTTCGGTATCAACGAGACCACCGGCACCGAGGGCAGAATCCACAACACGCTGCTCGCGATCGACGGCGACGGCACGGTCGCGGCCACCTACCGGAAGCTGCACCTCTACGACGCCTTCGGCTACACCGAGTCCAGCCTGGTCCAGCCGGGCGTCATCGAAGCACCCGAGACCTTCACCGTCGGGGGCCTGACCTTCGGCCTGCAGACCTGCTACGACCTGCGCTTCCCGGAAGTCACCCGGCGCCTCGTCGACGCGGGCGCCGACGCGGTCGTCGTTCCCGCCGAATGGGTTCCGGGTCCTCTCAAGGAGGACCACTGGACGACGCTGCTGCGCGCCCGGGCCATCGAGAACACGGTGTACGTGCTCGCCGCCGACCAGTGTGGTCGCGCGGGTGCGGGCAACAGCGCGATCATCGATCCGATGGGGGTCGTGCTGGCCTCCCTGGGAGAGGAGGCCGGCACCGCGCACGCCGTCGTCGATACCGAGCGCACCGCGCGTGTCCGGCAGAAGAACCCTGCGCTGAGCCTGCGCAGATTCGCTGTGGTGGAACGCGATCGACCTGCCGGCTAGGACGGTTTGTGGGCCGACAGCAGGAAGGCCTGCATCCGCATGCGACCCCCTTCGTCGAGCATCTCCAGCGGCGGGGGTGGCATGCCCGGGATCTTCGGCACCCGGGAATGGATCAGGGCGGGGCGAATGTCGTCGATGACCCAGTAGCGCGAAACCGCCTCGCGCAGTTCGAGTTCCGAGACCTCATTGGGGCCCTGCTCCATGTCGGGCGGAAAGGCGCCCTTGGCGAAGACCAACACGAAATACCCGGCTCCGGGCGCGGCCGCCCGGTACACCGACTGCAGGTAGGGATCGCGGGACTCGACGGGCATCGAATGGAACAGCGTGCTGTCCACGACCGTGGAGAAGCGGCCGTCGAAGCCGGTGAACGCGGTGATGTCGGCGGCGACGAATGCGGCCCGATCGGAGAGCCCGCGCTCGGCGGCCGCGGATGTGGCGGCGGCGACCGCGGTGGGGCTGATGTCGATCCCGGTCACGGTGTAGCCGTCGGCGGCCAACGCCAGGGACAGCTCGGCATGCCCACATCCCGCGTCGAGAACCTCGCTGCGGAATCTGCCCTCGCGCCACAGCGCCGCGAGCTCCGGCTGGGGCTCCCCGATGTTCCAGGGGGGTTCCCCGTCGAACTCGCCCTCCCCGCGATACGCGCTGTCCCAGTCCATCACGTCGGCCATGACCGCCAACGTACCCGCGGTCAGGCGGGGAGATCCCAGGTGTGCACCGGATCGTTGGTGTGCATGCGCTCGCAGTACAGGCGCAGCATCTCCGCCAGCGCCTCGGGCCGGCTCAACCCGCGAGCCTGCAGCGCACCGACCGCCGCGGACTGCCACGTCGCACCGTTGCGGCCCGTCTTCGCACGGCCCTCGATGACCCCGAGGTAGCGGTCGCGGACGTCGGCGGCCACCTCCCAGCGGCGCAGCCCCTCCTCGGCCAGGGGCAGCAGCTGCCGCAGGATCAGCTCGTCGGGAGTGACCTCCCCCAGGCCGGGCCAGTACAGCCGCGCGTCCATGCCCCGATGGGCTGCGGCGTTGAAGTTCGCTTCTGCCGCAGCGAAACTCATCTTGGTCCAGATCGGCCGGTCCTCTTCGGAGAGCGCGCGAAGGACGCCGTAGTAGAAGGCGGAGTTGGCCATCATGTCGAGCACCGTCGGCCCCGCGGGCAGGACCCGGTTCTCCACCCGCAGGTGGGGGCGGCCGTTGACGATGTCGTACACGGGCCGGTTCCACCGGTAGATGGTGCCGTTGTGCAGGCGGAGCTCCGAGAGCTCCGGGGTGCGGCCGGCAGCCAACTCGGCCACAGGATCCTCGTCGGACAGTTCGGGCAGCAGCGACGGGAAGTAGCGCACGTTCTCTTCGAACAGGTCGAAGATCGACGTGATCCACCGTTCGCCGAACCAGACCCGGGGGCGCACACCCTGCGTCTTGAGTTCGTCCGGGCGGGTGTCGGTGGCCTGGGCGAACAGCTCGATCCGCGTCTCGGCCCACAGCTGGTGACCGAAGAAGTACGGGGAATTCGCACCGACCGCCAGCTGCGGCCCGGCCAGCACCTGGGCGGCGTTCCAGTTGTTGGCGAAATCGGCGGGGGACACCTGCAGGTGCAATTGCATACTCGTGCAGGCTGATTCGGGGGCAATCGAGGCGGTCTGCAGGCTCAGGCGTTCGGGCCCGGAGATGTCGATCATGATGTCCTCGCCGCGGGCGGTGAAGATCGAGTCGTTGAGCGCCTGATAGCGCGTCGACTCACTCATCCAGCTGCCGGAGAGATGCTCGGGCATCAGCGTCGGCAGGATTCCGACCATCACGATGTGGGAGCCGTCGGTGTTGGCCTTCGCCTCGGCGGCATTGAGGCTCGCGCGGACCTCGTCTTCGAGTTCGAGTGCGGCGCGGCCCGGCAGCCGGCGGGGCGGCACGTTGAATTCGATGTTGTAGGCGCCCAATTCGGTTTGATAGGCCGGATCCGCGATGGCCTCCAGCACCTCGGAGTTGTTCATCGCCGGCTGGTAGGCGGAGTCGACGAGATTGCACTCGATCTCCATGCCCGTCAACGGTTTTTCGAAGTCGAAACTGGACTGGGCCAGCATCGTCTCGAACACGTCGAGGCACAGTTGCACCTTGCGCCGGTACTCGCGGCGGTGCGCACGGCTGAACTCGTTCTGCGGCAGCGGCGCACTGATCTCCTGGCCCACGGCCCCGAGCCTATCGGTGCGAGGCCACCGCGACCTGCGGACCGAACAACCCGCCGCGCAGCTCGATGTCGATCTCGGGTGAGGCGTGCCGCGCCAGCGCGCGCAGGGCGGAGGGACTGTAGGCGCGCATCGAGCTGATGACGCCGTCGTGCACGAAGGGCAGCACCGCGGCCAGCGGAAGCATGCCGGCCAGCCGCAGCAGGTGCAGCGGCGCCGGCGGCCGCGGCAGGTCGATGATGAGCAGCGTGCCCGCCGCGCGGGTGCCCTCGGCGATCACGCGCGCCGCCGCGTGGGGCGCGAGGTGATGGAACGACAGTGCGAACACCGCGAGGTCGAACTCGTTGTCCGCGGCGTCCAGTGCGGTGGCGTCCATCTCCCGGACCGTGGCCCGCGGGTGGCTTCCCAGGTCGCTCGCGGCGATCGCGGCGACCGACGCCGGTTCCACGTCGGTGATGGTCACCCGGGCCGTGGGGTGCCATTCCAGCAGCTTGCGGGACAACCCGCCGTGCCCGGCGCCCAGCTCGAGAATGCGCGGATCGGCGACGTCGGCGACCTCGTCGAGCACGATCTGGGCGAACTTCTCGTGATTGCCGAAGACGTCTCCGGTCCACTCCAGCGCGCGGATCACGCTGCGCTTACGCGCCTCCAGCGCCGCATCCGCAGAGGAGTCCCGGTCGAGGTACTCCTGCCGGTCGGTCTCCAGCAGGCGGTCCAGGCAGGAGGCTTTCGGCCCGCCACGCGGCATCCGGTCGATGTCGACGGCCGGCGCGGTTCGTGTGCTCACGCCACCATCATGGCCGAGCCGGCTACCGGCCCGCAGCGACCAGCTCGCGCAACTCCATGGTCGGGTTCTCCCGCAGCACCGTCTCGAGGCGCCACTTCGTGGAGAACACCGCCAGCATGACGCCGTCGGTGCGGGTGAAGACCTCGACCGCGGCCATCTTCTGCAGGGCCTCGGCGTCGGCGGGGTCGCAGATGCGCGCCACCGTGTACGGCAGCGGTTCCAACGCGATCGGCGCGCTGAACTCCGCACCCATCCGATGGCTGGCGACCTCGAACTGCATCGGCCCGACGGCGGCCAGGACGGGCGCCTGATCGCCCCGGCGGTCCGAGCGCAGCACCTGCACCACGCCCTCCTGGTCGAGCTGCTCGATGCCCTTGCGGAACTGCTTGTGCTTGCTCGGATCGGTGCCGCGGGCGACGGAGAAGTGCTCGGGCGAGAAGCTCGGGATCGGCGGGAACTGCACGGCCACGTCCTGATACAGCGTGTCGCCGGGGCGCAGCGCCGCCGCGTTCGCCAACCCGATCACGTCGCCGGGCCATGCGGTGTCCAGAGTGGAGCGCTGCTGACCGAAGACCGACTGTGCGTACTTCGTGACGAACGGCTTGCCCGTCGAGGCGTGGGTGAGCACGTCCCCGCGCTCGAAGGTGCCCGAGCACACCCGGGCGTAGGCGATGCGATCGCGATGCGCGGAGTCCATGCCCGCCTGCACCTTGAACACGAACGCACTGAACGGCGCGGCCGCCTCGCGCAGGTTGCCGTCGACGTCGAGCTGCCCCTTGGGCGACGGCGCGAGCTGGGCCAGCACGTCGAGCAGCTGGTTCACCCCGAAGTTCAGCGCGGCCGAGGTGAACAGCACGGGCGTCGACGTGCAGTCGAGGAACGTGTCGGGGTCGAAGTCGGCGCCGTCCGCGCTGAGCAGCTCGGATTCCTCGACCGCGGTGTCCCAGTCGATCCCGGCGGCGTCGTGGGCCTTGTCGGCAGGGATGTGCTCCTCGGGGGCCGCGGTGGCTCCGCCCGCGGTGCGGGTGAACCGGATGAACATCCCGGTGCGACGGTCAAGGACACCCTTGAAATCACCGGCGATCCCGACCGGCCAGGTCAGCGGCGTCGGCCGCAGCCCGATCTCGGCCTGGATCTCGTCCATCAGCTCCAGTGCGTGGCGGCCGGGCCGGTCCCACTTGTTGACCACGGTGATGATCGGGATGCGCCGGTGGCGGCACACCTGGAACAGCTTGAGCGTCTGCGGTTCCAGACCTTTGGCCGCGTCGATCAGCATCACGGCCGAGTCGACCGCGGTCAGCACCCGATAGGTGTCCTCGGAGAAATCCGCGTGGCCGGGGGTGTCGAGCAGGTTGATGACGCAGGTGTTGCCCGCCTGGGTGATGTAGGGGAACTGCAGCGCCGTCGACGTGATCGAAATGCCGCGGGCCTTCTCCATCTCCATCCAGTCCGACACGGTCGAGCGCCTGCCCGACTTGCCGTGGATCGCGCCGGCCTCGGTGATCGCCTTGGCGTGCAGCACCAGCGCCTCGGTCAAGGTCGACTTGCCGGCGTCGGGGTGGCTGATCACGGCGAACGTGCGGCGGCGGCGCGCCTCGGCGGAGACAGGATCGGGTCGGGACCCGGCCGAGGTCGACGGACCAGCGGCGGTGGAGTTGGTCATGATGCCCCGATTTTATTGGCGGGTGTCGCCAAACCGATAATCGTCGCCGCTGCCGCGGGTGATTTCGGTGTAGTTGGTCAACGCCAGCGTGACCAACTACACCGAAATCCCGCGGTCAGGACGCGGCGGCGTCGAGCTCGGCCTTCGTCTCGGCGTCCAATGCGATGTCGCGCACCGCGGTGTTCTCCTCCAGGTGCGCCACCGACGACGTCCCGGGGATCAGCAACACGTTGGGCGCGACCGACAGCGTCCACGCCAGTGCGATCTGAGCGGGCGTGCGGCCCAGCTTCTCAGCTTCGCGGAGCACCGCCGGATGGTTGAGCACGGGGTTGTCCGGCATGAAGCCCGACCCCAGCGGGAAGAACGGCACGAACGCGATGCTCCGCTCGGTGCACAGGTCCAGCACCGGCTGCGAGGTCCGGTCGACGAGGTTGTAGGCGTTCTGCACACACACGATCTCGGTGCGGTCCAGCGCGATGCGCAGGTGATCGACCCCCACACTGCTCAGGCCGATGCCCGCGATCAGGCCCTCCTCGCGCGCCTGGATCATCGCCGTCAGCTGGCGGTCGAACAGCTCGCGGTCGACCTCGGCGGGAGCGCTGGGGTCCTCGCCCGCGAACACCCGGAGGTTCACCGCGGCCAGCCGGTCGGTGCAGAGAGTCTCCAGGTTCTTCTCGATGTCGCGGCGCAGCTCGTCGGGCTGCTGGGCCGGCAGCCAGTTGCCCTGATCGTCACGCTTGCCGCCGACCTTGCTGACCAGCGCCAGCTCGGCGGGGTAAGGGTGTAGCGCCTCGCGAATCAGTTGGTTGGCGACGTCGGGGCCGTAGAACTGTGCGGTGTCGATGTGGTCGATGCCGAGGTCGACGACGCGCTTGAGCACTGCGACGGCCTGGTCGTGATCGCGGGGCGGGCCGAACACGCCGGGGCCCGGTAACTGCATGGCGCCGAAGCCGACGCGGCCGACGGTGTATGTGCCGAGGGAGTAGCTGTCCATGCTTCCTACTTACGCGGAACCGGGGCGGTTTCTTCCGGTTTGTCCGAAAGAAACCGCCCCGCAAGGGGAGAGCGTCAGTCCTCCCCGAGGACGGTGTAGATCTCACGACGGGCGTTGTTGACGATGTCGACGATGCGCTGCTGCTGCTCGGCCGTCGCGGCGTGGGCGGACTGGGCGACAGCGCCCATCAGCTGGCCGACGGCGTTGCGGAGCCCGACGGCAGCCGGATCGGCCCCGTCGGCGATCTCGTCCCACGGCGCCGTCTCGATCTTCTCCGCGGCGGCGCGACCCTCGTCGGTGAGCTCGAAGAGCTTCTTGCTGCCCTCGGACTCGGTGGAGACGATCAGGCCTTCGTCGACGAGAAGTTGCAGCGTCGGGTAGACCGAACCGGGGCTAGGCTTCCACAGCTGCTGGCTGCGCTCGTTGATCTCCTGGATCATCTCGTAACCGTGCATCGGCCGGTCGGTGAGCAGCTTCAGGATCGCCGCGCGCACATCGCCGCGCCGGCCGCGTCCGCCGCCGCGGGGTCCACCCCGGCGTCCACCCGGGCCGAAGCCGAAGCCCGGACCGAACTTCCCGCCGCCGGGACCGAAGCCGAAGCCCGGACCGAAGCCGCCGAAGCCGGCGTCGCCGCGATGCTCCCGGACGTGATCGCGGAATTCGCGGCGGGCCTGGCGGCGACGGTCGTGCAACAGCCGACGGTCCTCGGGGCTGAAGCCGAAGCCGAAACCGCGCCCGCCGAAGGGACCCTCGCCCGGGGTGAATGGTGTGTTCATGGGGTTGTCCATGTCTGTGTCCTTCTGTCGAGAGGAAGCACGAACTGCGCTTCCGATACGTTGACGATATATCGGAAACTATCGTGATGCAACGTTCAGTTCGACGTGGTCTCAGCATCCTGGGTCGGGGTGGCCGCCAACTCGTCGATCACGGATCGGGCCCACTGCGCCTGCATGGTGTTCAGCCGCAGCCCGTAGTCGAGCGCGGCGAAACCGAAGAAGCCCTCGTCAGAGGCGCCGACAGGCCGCCCGCACGTCAAGGAGTCGCGAAGGGCCGTCAGTCGCACGACCTCGGCGTCGGACTGCTCGGCCATGTCCTGCAGATGAGCGCGCGCCTCTTCACGCGGTATCCACCCGAGCAGGAAGACGCGGAGCAGACCCGCGCTGCGAAACGGCGGATCGTCCTGCGGGCTGGTGACCCACCGGACGAGCTCGGCCCGGCCGGCGTCGGTGATGCGGTATTCCTTGCGACCCCGCGGGCCCACCGAGCTGACTTCGATCAGGCCGCCGGCGGCGAGCTTGTTCAGCTCGGAGTACAGCTGGCTCTGCGTGGCCGGCCAGACGTTGGCCATCGACTTCTCGAAGTGCTTGAGCAGGTCGTATCCACTGGCGGGTCCTTCGGCCAACAGGCCGAGTGCCGCAATCCGCAGGCTCATGGCCCGCATCGTACGGCCCCGACATTCCAGAAGTGGAGTGTCGGGGCCGCGGTTGACGAGATCAGCCTGCTCATCCCTCCATGAGCTCGGCGCCCTGCGGCAGCCGCAGCGCGGTCATCTTCCACGGTCCGCGCGTAGCGAACAGGTAGTACAGACCGAACGCGACGCCGCACCCGATGAACCAGCTGTACTGCGCGGCGGCCGTCATACCGGTGACGTAGCCGCCGAGCAGCACCGGCGCTACTGCGAGCCCAGCGCCGACGACCGTCGCGGCGACGGCGGCCGGGTTGTATCCCTTGCGGTACCAATAGTTTCCGCTCTCGGTCATCCGGAACAGGTCGTCGACGACGATCTTCTGCTTGCGGATCACATAGAAGTCGGCGATCAGCACGCCGAACAGCGGACCGATGAAGGCGCCCAGCGTCTCCAGCGTGTAATGGATGACCTCTGGATTGCTGTACAGGTTCCACGGCGTCAGCAGCACCGAGCCGACGGCGGCGATCATGCCGCCCATCCGCCAGCTGATTCTCTGCGGGCTGACGTTGGAGAAGTCGAAGGCCGGGCTGATGAAGTTGGCGACGATGTTGATACCGATCGTCGCGATCGAGAATGTCAGCGCGCCGAGCACGATCGCGGTGGTGCTGTCGATGCGTGCCACCGTCTCGACCGGGTCGGTGAGCAGTTCGCCGAACACCGGCACCGTGGCCGCGGCGGTGACGACGACCAGCAGCGAGAAGACCAGGAAGTTGACGGGCAGGCCGAGGAAGTTGCCCTTCTTGACCAACTCGAAGCTGCCGCCGTAGCGTGCGAAGTCACCGAAGTTCAGCATCGGGCCCGAGAAGTACGACACCACAAGGGCAATGGCGCCGAGCATGACGACCAGCGTGTTGCCCTGCTTCTCGCCACCGAGGGTGAGGCTGACGTGCCACCCGGACTTCCACAGCAGGTAGCCGCACAGGATGAACATCACGACGTAGACCGCGGGGCCGCAGAAGTCGATGAACTTGCGGATCGATTCCATGCCCCGCCAGAACACCGCCGCCTGCAGCACCCACAGCAGGGCGAAACTGCACCACCCCAGCAGCGACAGGCCGGTGAAGCCGTACTGATCGACGTCGGCATACGGCGCCAGGCCTGGAAAGAGCTTGAGCAGCACCACATCCAGGGCGGCGGAGGCGAGGTAGGTCTGAATTCCGTACCAGGCCACCGCGATCAGCCCACGGATGATCGCCGGGATGTTGGCGCCGAGGACGCCGAACGAACTGCGGCAGACGACCGGATACGGGACGCCGGCATACTGGCTGGGCTTGGCGACGAGGTTGCACAGCACGTTGACGATCACGATGCCGACGAGCAGCGCGATGAGTACCTGCCAGCTGGCCAGACCGAGGGCGAACAGGCTGCCTGCGGTGACATAGCCGCCCACGCTGTGCACGTCGGACATCCAGAACGCGAAAATGTTGTACGACGACCAGGACTGCTTGCCCAGAGGGGCGAGGTCTTCGTTGGTCAGCCGCGGGTCGTAGTCGGCTTTGATGACGCCGCCGCCGACGGGATGGCCCGCAGCCTCAACGATGTCGTTCGCGCCGACGACGGTGCTCGGCGGCAGATCTCGGGTGTCTGACATAGGTGAGCAAGGTAGTGACACCGTGTTTCCCTGCCGTTGCGTCGAGAATATGTTTCTGCATCCCGGCGATCGGAGGTCGCGCGTCTCGAGGGTCTCCCGCACCAGATACATCTCGGCGAGCTCGCGGCCGACCACCGCCGTGAACAGGGCCGCGGTGTGGCGTCGGTCCGCCATTCGGCGATCTTCCCCGTGTCCGACGGTGGTGCCCCGAACACATTCCACTACTGACATGTCACTAGTGGGGTGTCAATGTGGACGCAGCCCCGACAGGAGGTCCAATCCATGACCGACACCACCCACGACACCACGGAATCCCTGGCGCCCGAATCCTCGGACGAGCAGGCGTCGGAATTGTCCGGCACCGGTGACTTCTTCCAGGTCGGCAACTACGCCCCCGTCACCGACGAACTGTCCACCTTCGACCTGGCCGTCGAGGGGGCGATCCCTGCCGAACTCGACGGGTGGTACCTGCGCAACGGGCCCAACCCGCGCACCGCCACCGGGCACTGGTTCACCGGCGACGGCATGATCCACGGCGTGCGGATCGAGAACGGCAAGGCCGCGTGGTACCGCAACCGATGGGTGCGCACCGACAGCTTCCTCGACCCGTTCCCGCTCTACAACGAGGACGGAACGCGCAATCTGCGGGCCAGCGTCGCCAACACCCACGTGGTCAACCACGCGGGCAGGACGCTCGCGCTGGTGGAGTCGTCGTTGCCGTACGAGATCACCAAAGACCTGGAAACGTTGGGCGCCTACGACTTCGGCGGCAAGCTGGCCGACGCGATGACCGCCCACCCGAAGATCTGCCCGACGACCGGCGAGATGCACTTCTTCGGTTACGGCAACATTCACACGCCGCACGTCACCTATCACCGCGCAGACGCCCACGGGGACCTGGTGATCAACCGTCCCCTCGACGTCCCGGCGCTGACGATGATGCACGACTTCGCGCTGACCGCGAATTACGTGGTGTTCATGGACCTCCCGATCGTGTTCGACGCCGACATCGCGATCAGCGGTGCCGGGGACATGCCCTTCCGCTGGGACGACGGCTACGGTGCGCGACTCGGTGTGCTGTGGCGCGACGACCCGTTCGGAGAGGTGCGTTGGTTCGACATCGATCCGTGCTATGTCTTCCACGTCGCGAACGCCTACGACGACGGGCGCAGGTTGGTGCTGCAGGCCGTCCGCTATCCCGAATTATGGCGTGATAACGGTGGATTCGATGCCGACGGGGTCATGTGGACCTGGACGATCGACCTCGCCGCGGGCTCGGTGAGCGAGAGCCAGCTCGACGACCGTGCCGTCGAATTCCCCCGGATCGACGACCGGCTCGCGACGCTGCCCGCCCGCTACGCGGTGTCCGTCGGCGGTTCGAGTCTGGTCCGCCACGACCTTCGCACCGGCGTGGCCGAAGAACACCGATTCGGCACCGACGGCGGACCGGGCGAAGCCGTCTTCGTGCCGTCGACTGTCGGTCCGGCCGATGAGAGCAGCGGCTGGTACCTCGGTTACGTCTACGACCCCGAACGCAACGGCAGTGACCTCGTCATCATCGACGCGTCCGACTTCTCCGGTCCGCCCGTGGCCAGAATCAAGCTCCCGCAACGGGTTCCGTACGGCTTTCACGGGAACTGGATCGCCGGTGATCCCGCGGGCTGATGCCGTAGGCGCGGGTGAACGCGGCGCTCAGAGCGAAGCTCAGGACGGCGGAGCGAAGCCGCCGCCGGCAGGTTGCGGCGGGGGCTGCTGAGCTGGAGCGGACCAGCCGGGAGGGGGCGGTCCGGGAGGAGGGGGAGGTGCCGCCGCGAGCTGCTGCAGGCGGACCAGCTCCCGGCGGTGGCGTTCTGCGAGAACGGCGGCCAGCACGGTCGCCGGCGGCGTTCCGGTCGGCGGCGGTGGGGAGATCCGGGCCACGACGTCCGAGGCGATCCGGTACGCCATCTGGTCACGGATCTCAGGCGCCAATTGATGTGCCCGAGACAGGAACTGGCGAGACATCTCGGCCTGGGCGGGGTCGAGTCCGGACAGCTGCAGGGTGGATGCCCACCACGCCAGCTGCGGCGGCATCGCCGGCGGTGGCGCCTGGCGGGGTGCCCGCTCGGTGATCACGACCGTTCCGGCGAAGACGTCCCCGATCCGTTTGCCCTTCTGGGACAGCAGGCTGCACAGCACCGCGGGGCCGCCGGTCAGCAGCCAGAGCTCGATCACGCCGGTGAGTCCCCGCAGCAGGGCCTGCCGGAAGCGTTCCGGGCTGCCGTCCTCGGACACCACCCGCAGACCCAGCGCCATCTTGCCCAGGGTCTTGCCGCGGGTGGCCGTCTCGAAGATCGTCGGATAGCCCACCAGGGCGAGCACCGTGAAGATGATCAGGACGGCGCCGGAGAACGCGGGGTCGAGGTCCGTCAGCGTCACCGCCCACAGCAGCACGCCGATGACGTAGACGGCGGCCACGACGGCGACGTCGATCAAGGCCGACAGGGCTCGGACCGGCAGCTGGGCGATCTGGATGTCGAGGACTACCGCGTCGCCGGTCACGACGGGCTGTTGCTGGCCGACCATAGTTGGCCACGCTACTAAAATCTCGGCTGTGGATGTCGACGCGTTTGTCCTGGCGAACAGGCCGACCTGGGACCGCCTCGAACACCTGGTGAAGAACCGCCGGAGGCTCACCGGCGCCGAGGTCGACGAACTGGTCGATCTCTACCAGCGGGTGTCGACCCATCTGTCGATCGTGCGGTCCTCGTCGTCGGATGCGGTGCTGGTGGGCAAGCTCTCGGGGCTCGTCGCACGGGCGCGCGCCGTCGTCACCGGCGCCCATGCTCCGCTGTGGCGGGAGTTCGCGCGTTTCTGGACGGTGTCGTTCCCGGTCGAGGTCTACCGGGCCTGGCGGTGGTGGGTCGCGTCGGGCGTGCTGTTCTACCTCGTCGCGGCCGTGATCGCGGTGTGGATCGCGCACACACCGGAGGTGCAGGCGGCGATCGGCACGCCCGGCGAGATCGAGCAGCTCGTCAACCACGAGTTCGCGAACTATTACAGCGAGCATCCGGCCGCGTCGTTCGCGTTACAGGTGTGGGTGAACAACGCGTGGGTGGCTGCGCAGTGCATCGCGATGGCGGTGCTGCTCGGAATCCCCATCCCGTACATCCTGTTTCAGAACGCGGCGAACCTCGGCGTCAACGCCGGGCTGATGTTCGAGGCCGGTCGTGGCGATGTGTTCCTCGGGCTCATCACCCCGCACGGGTTGATCGAGCTGACGGCCGTGTTCGTGGCGGCCGGCGTCGGCATGCGTCTGGGCTGGTCGGTGGTGTCCCCGGGTGACCGGCCCCGCGCGCAGGTGCTGGCCGAGCGGGGGCGTGCCGTCATCTCGGTGGCCATCGGTCTGGTCGCGGTGCTGCTGGCGGCCGGCGCGATCGAGGGCTTCGTGACGCCGTCCTCGCTGCCGACCTTCGCGAGGGTCGCGATCGGTGTCGCCGCGCTCGCGGCATTCCTGGGCTATGTCGTCTACTTCGGGCGCCGCGCGGTGGCCGCGGGTCAGACCGGCGACATCGAGAACGCCCCCGACGTGGTCCCGACCGGCTGACCGCTCGGCTTAGTGGTGGGCGGCTTCTGAGCGCTTGGGCCAGACCGCGCGGGGTCTAGAGGCGGCCCGCGGCTTTCATCGCGAGGTAGTGGTCGGCGAGGTCCGGGGCGAGTTCCTCAGGTGGGGAGTCGACCACCTCGACGCCCATGCCGCGCAACAGCGAGGCCACGCCGCGGCGGTCGTTGCGGGCCCGCTCCGCGGCCGCGGCGTCGTACACCTCGACCGCGTCGGCCCGGCCGGCCGCGAGGGTGTCCACCCGCGGGTCGGCCACCGCCGCGACGATCACCCGGTGCCTGGCCGTCAACTGCGGGAGCACCGACAGCAGACCCTCGTCGATCGCCGAGGCGTTGAGGTCGGTCAGCAGGACCACCAGAGCCTGCCGCCGCACCCGGCGCTGCACCGCCGCGACCATCGACCGGGCATCCGATTCGACCAGCGACGGCTCCAAAGGAGCCATGGCAGCGACCAATTGGGCCAGCAGCTCGGTGCGCGAGGCGTTGACCACCGCGGCGCGCGTCTCGCGGTCGTGGGCCAGGAAGTCGACATGATCGCCGGCCCTCGCAGCGAGTGCGCCCAACAGCAACGCCGCATCCATCGACCAGTCGAGGCGCGGCCACCCGCCGGGGTCTGCTTCCGCCGGCGAAGCCGGCAATCGGGCCCGCGTCGGGTCCACCCCGACCCGTCCCGCCGACGTGCGTCCGGTGTCGAGCACGATGAGCACCCGGCGGTCGCGTTCGGGCCGCCAGGTGCGCACCACCACGTCGGCGCGCCGCGCTGTCGCCCGCCAGTCGATGGACCGGACATCATCACCGACGACATACTCACGCAGAGAGTCGAATTCGGTACCCTGTCCGCGGATCAGCACCGGCGTCATGCCTTCCAGTTCCCGCAGCCGCGCGAGCCGGGACGGTAGATGCTTGCGCGACAGGAACGGGGGCAGGATGCGGATCTGCCACGGCACCCGGTGAGAACCCTGCCTGCCGGCCAGCCCGAGCGGACCGATCGACCGTGCCGTCACCAGCGCCGAGTTCTGATCGCCGCGACGCACCGGTTGGAGCGTCGTCCCCAGCTGAAGACGTTGCCCGCCAACGATGTTCACCGCGTGCGTGCGTGGTTGGGCGCGCGCGCTCGGCGCCCATGCGTCGCGGACGACGCCGCGGAACCGTGCCCGGGCCGTGTTCTCGACCGTCAACTCGGCGGTCACAGGCTGACCGAGCCGCGCCCAGGTCGGGCCGCCGCGGGTCAACCTCAGCGCGCGTGGACTCCCGGCCAGCGCGACATCGGCCGCCACCGCCAGCGCGAGAAGGCCCGCCAGCACCACGAAAGTCGCTGCGGGAAAGGGGGAGAACAGGACCGGCAGCGCGCACAGCAGCGCGATCAGCCCGACCCGACCTGTGAGAACCACCGCCGCTCGACTATCGCGGCACGGGCACCGCGGACAGGATGCCTTCGATCACCCCGTCGGCCGTGGCGCCTTCGAGTTCGGCCTCCGGACGCAGGGCGACCCGGTGGCGCAGCGTCGGCCTGGCCATCGCCTTGACGTCGTCGGGGGTCACGTAACCGCGTCCGGACAGCCACGCCCACGAGCGGGCCGTCGACAGCAGCGCCGTCGCGCCGCGTGGCGACACCCCCAGCTGGAGCGACGGCGAATGACGGGTCGCACCGACGATGTCGACGATGTAGCCGAGCACTTCGTCGGCGACGATCACCTGCCGCACCGCCTCCCGGCCCGCGGCCAGCTCGGCGGGTCCGGCCACCGGCCTGACGAACGACAGGTCGCGCGGATCGAAGCCGTGCGCATGGCGATTCAGGATCGCGATCTCCTGATCGCGCGGCGGCAGCGGCACCGTGAGCTTGAGCAGGAACCTGTCGAGCTGCGCCTCGGGAAGCTGGTAGGTGCCCTCGTATTCGATCGGGTTCTGCGTGGCCGCGACGATGAACGGGTCCGGCAGGGCGCGCGGCTGGCCGTCGACGCTGACCTGACGCTCCTCCATCGCCTCCAGCAGGGCGGCCTGCGTCTTGGGTGGCGTGCGGTTGATCTCGTCGGCCAGCATCAGGTTCGTGAACACCGGCCCGGCGCGGAACTCGAACTCGGCGGTGCGCGCGTCGTAGACCAGCGACCCGGTCACGTCGCCGGGCATCAGGTCAGGGGTGAACTGCACCCGCTTGAACTCGAGCTGCAACGCGGCGGCCAGGGTGCGCACCAGCAGCGTCTTCGCTACTCCCGGAACACCTTCGAGCAGCACGTGGCCACGACACAGTAGGGCGACCACGAGCCCGCTCACGACGGCGTCCTGGCCGACCACCACTTTGGCGATCTCGGCGCGGAGGGCCATCAGTGCGTTGCGGGCACCCTCATGGTGGGTGGGCTCTGTCACGACTGTGCGACCTGCCTTTCGATGTCGTCGAGTGCACGGGCGAGGTTCACCAGATCGGCGTCGGTGGCCGGTGGCGTTCCGTACAGGGTATGGGCGACGGCCTGGCCGTCCAGGCCGGCCCGAGCGGTGACGGCCTGGATCACGGCCGCCGGGGACGCGGCCTGGTTGAGGCCCAGCCGGGGCAGCATCCGCAGGCGTGCCGATGTGCGCAACGACTCGGCCGCAACGTCTCTCGCGCGGTGCGACCGGTACAGCCGGCCTCGCCCCTCCACGGTCTCCGACGCGCGGACCACCACCGGCAGCTGTTCGCTGACCAGCGGGCCGACGCGCCGTCCGCGCCACCACGCCAGCAGCGCGACCCCGAGCGCCAGCTGCAGGACCATCCAGTACACCTGGACCGGGATCAGGTCGGTGAACGTTGCGGCACCGCTGTTTTCGCCGCCCTCGTCCCGCTGCGGCGCGTACCAGATCATCTGCGGGTGCGTGCCGGCGAGGTTCATCGCCAGTGCGGCGTTGCCTTCCTTCGTCAGGCCCGAATTCATCACGAAGGCGTCGCTGCCCACCACGGTCACCGTGCGGCCGTCGTCGGTGTAGCGGGCGAGGGCGCCGTCATAGCAGCGGGTCACCGGCACCGAACCCTTCGCCTCGTACGTCTCGGCGACGTCGAATTGGACGGTGCCGGCCTGTCGCGCCTCCCGAAGGTCGCAGTCCGGATCGAGCCCGGTGTACTCCGTGGTCTCCCCGCGCGCGAGTTCCGGCGCGAGCGCCTCCCGGGTACGTCCGATCGGAGCGATCACCAGCCGGTCGCCGGGTACCCGCGAAAGGCGTTGCAGGACATCGTCGTCGTACAGGTGGAACGTCTGTCCGACGACGAGCAGCGTGCCGTCGGCGGCCTCCCGCTCGACGTCGGCGACAGAGCCTGCCTCGACGACGGTGACACCGCGGTCGCGAAGCAGGGCCACCAGAGCATGCGCACCGTCGGCCGAGGTGGAGGCCGGATCGAGCCTGCCTCCGTCACGAGGCGAGGTGAGCAGGGTCGACACCACGGCGACCGCGACGATGACCGCGAGTGCCAGCAGGACCCAGCGCAGCCCGCGCCACCGCTGGGAGAGGGTGGGCCCGACCGCTGTCGATGCCGTCATCGCACCTCGGCCCACGGCTGCGTCGCTGCCGGCGCATCGGCCCCCGGGGCGGTGGCGGGCCGGGTGCCGATCCTGCCGTCGAGGTCGGCGACCATCCGGTATCGGGCCTCGGTGCCGGGCCGCTCGCCGTAGGTGACCTCGTTGAATGTCTCTGCCGCGGTGCCCAGTTCGGCGACGAGCGCCGGCAGCGCTCTGCCGGCGCTGCGGGCGAGCTCGGTCGCGGTACGGCAGGGAACGGGGTCGAGGATGCCGTTCTCCTCCAGCTGTCGTGCGATGGCGCGCAGCCGGTGCCGGATCGCCGGAGCCCAATCCCCGGAGGCCGCACAGCGTTCGGCGGCGGCGCGGTGTTCGGCCGCGCTGAGCAGGTGGTCGCCGAACAGGGGCACGTCCTCGCTGCGGCTGCTGCGCATGGCCCGGCGTGCGATGCGCACGGCGACGACGGTCGCCACGGCCAGCAGGATCACGAGGACCGACACCGTGAGCCAGCCGCCGGGGAACTTCGAGGCGCCGGCGGTGAGGCGGTACAGCAGCTCCTGGAACCAGTCCGAGAGCATGTCCATCGCCGACGGCTTGGGATAGATGGACTTCGCGAGTTCTGCCCGGGCGGCGTCCTGCGCGGCGTCGCGGCCGATGTCTACTGTCGACACGTCACCGCGGGCCGGTCAGCCAGAGGTCGTCGGTGGTGGTCGGCGGCGCGTACGGGCCGGCCGCGGCGCCGGTCTGCAGCACCAGGTCGAACGCCTCCGCACGGATGCGGCGGTCGGTGTACTGCAGGACGGAGACACCGGCGGTGAACGGTCCGGTGATGATCGCGCCGATGGCGGCCCCGACGGAGGTCAGGACGAGCGAGAGCACGGTCGAGGCGTCCGAGACCGAGGCCGCCATCGCGACCTCGCCGCCGATCGTGAACGGGATCGACACCGCCCCGGCGATGAACTGTGCGACGACGTAGGCGAGCAACCAGATTCCGAACACCCGCCAGAAGTCGCCCTTGATCAACGCGAACGACCGTTTGACCGCGGTGACGATGTCGCGGCGCTCCAGCACGATGATCACCGGCGCGAACGTGAGCATGACCGCCAGCCAGACCGCGACGAGGACGGCGGCCAACACGACGGGCGCCGCGAAGAAGAACGCAGCGGCCCCGTCCGTAGCGGCGACGGCGGCCACCACCAGGACGCCGGCCACGCCGAACAGCAGGACGAACGCGAGCGTCTCCAGGACGGTGTACCCGAGCAGCGCCCATATCCGGGGCTTGAGGCGGACCCAGGCTTCCCCGATGGTGATGCCGGCACCGAACACCGAGCGACCCACGATCACGGTCAGAAGCCCGCTCAGCAGCGTCGTGGCCAGCGCCGTCGCGAGGCCGCCGGCGGCCACCGTCGCGACCCAGCTGATGACGATCCCGGCGGAGGACTCGTCGGCGTCGAAGAGCGAGATGAGGTCGCCGGTGAACGCCACCGGCCACACCGTCAACACCAGGGAGATGATCTGGGTGGCGACGACGACGATCGTGGTCAGACCCAGCGTGGCTTTCGGATTCGCGCGGACGTAGGCGACAGCCCCGTTGAAGATGTCCGAGAGCGTCAACGGCCGCAGGGGCACCACACCCAGTTTGACGACCGGCGGTGGCCCGTGCGGCGGCCACGGAGCGCCGTAGCCGGTGGCGTACTGCGGCGGTCCGTAACCCGGCGGTGGTCCGTAACCGGGCGGGGGGCCGTACCCGGGCGGAGGGCCATAACCGGGCGGGGGACATCCCGGCGGCGGATAGCCGGTGGGTACCGGGCCAGGGGGAGGCGCCCCCGCCGGACCGTAGCCGCCCGGGTGGTAGGTCATGATCACCATCCTGTCGATCGCCGGCGGAATTGACAACGTCGCCTGCCACCGGCAGGAGGGCGGGAGTCGCGGAACCGCTCAGTCGTAGACGATGACGGCGCGGCCCAGCACGTCTCCGCGCGCGATGGCGTCGAGGGTCTCGTTGACGTCGTCGAAGCGGACCCTCGTGACGGAATGCCTGATCCTGCCCGCTTCGGCCAGGGCGAGCACCTCGGTCAGGTCGTTGTAGTTGCCCCAGAACGACCCGAAGTACGTGTATTCACGCGCCACCAGCGGGAACAGCGGCACGTCGATCCTGTTCCCGATCAGGCCCACGGAGACGACGGCGCCCTCGGCCCCCAGCAGCGCGAACGCCAGACGGATCGACTCCTCGGAACCGGCGCAGTCGATGACCGCGTCCAATTCGGCACGCCCAGTGAGGGATTCGAGCTCCGACCGGACCGCTGAACTGTCTTTGTCACGGACGTTGATGACGTGATCGGCCCCGTTGTCCCTGGCGATCGTCAGCTTCTCGTCGCTTCGGGCGAACGCGACGACCTGCGCGCCGCCGCCGAGCAGCGCGGCGTACTGCGTCGCGTAACTGCCCAGGCCACCGATGCCCACGACCGCAACGGTGCGACCGGGCCCAAGGTGGCCGGCGTCGCGCAGCTTCTTGAGCCCCCGGTACGGCGTGAGGCCGGCGTCGGTCAGCGGTGCCAGATTGTCCGGGGACAGCCCGCCGCGGCCCGGCATCTTGATGAGATAGCGGTAATTGACCGGCAGGTACTCCTGGTAGCCACCGTGCCGGCCGAACCCGGCCCAGACCCCGTGGGCGCACAGTTGCTCGTTGCCTTCGTGGCACTGCCGGCACGCGCCGTCGCCCCAGCTGCCGAACACCACCACCTGGTCGCCCTCGGACAGGCCGGCCGAACGGGGGACCGCGGCGCCCAGCCCGTCGACCCATCCGGCCACCTCGTGTCCCGGCGTGATCGGGAAGTCCATCGAAAGGCCCGTGTCGAAATAGCCGTCGATGAGCTGGAAGTCGGTGCGGCACATGCCCGCCCCGCCGACCCGGACGAGCACCTCCTCCGGGCCGGGACTGGGAACGTCGATCTCTTCGAGGCGCAATGGCTGCTTGTAGCCGTACATGCGGGCGGCGCGCATCTTCATCGGGAACTCCTCTGGTCTGGAAGCGTCAGAGGGATCGTGACGAGGCGGCGATGGTTCTCGCATCGGCCACCGGCCAGTCGGATTACGTGGCCGCGCCGAGGTGGATCGACTCGAGCTGGCTGCGCGAACGGATGCCGAGCTTGGCGAACACCTTGCCGAGGTGGAACTGCACGGTGCGGGCACTGATGAACAGCCGCGCGCCGATCTCCGGGTTGGACAGGCCTTCGGCGGCCAGCCGTGCGATCTGCGCCTCGCGGGCGGTCAGCGTGCCGGCCGGGGTGTCGATGCGGCGGCGCGCCGTCTCGCCGGTGGCCCGCAGCTCCCGCCGGGCGCGTTCGGCGAACGCCTCCATACCGATCGACTCGAAGGACGCCAGTGCCGCGCGCAGCTCGGTGCGCGCGTCCACCCGGCGGCGGCGACGCCGTAGCCATTCGCCGTACAGCAGGCGCGAGCGAGCCGCGTCCGGCCTCAACCCCGCCCTGGTGGACCTGGCGATGGCATCGCGGTAGTGCGGCTCGGCCGCATCCCCGGCAGTCACCAGGGCGCGGCAGCGCGCCTGGTGGCCGAGCGCCCAATCGGTGCCGCTGGGGGTGGTCACCTCGGCGAGCCGATTGTGCGCCGCCGCCGCGGTGGCCTCGTCACCGAGCCGGGACGCGGCTTCGACCAGTTCGGGCAACGCCCACCAGGACGCACCGCCGTCGCCGGGATACGACGACGCGTCGAGCGCAGCGGTGTGCGCGTCCGCGTAGTCGCCGACGGCGTTGGCGAGAACCGCCCGTGCCCAGGCGATCACGGTGATGCCGTGGCCTTCCCCGCGTCGCACCGCGTCCTCGCCGGCGGCGTCGGCGATCTGAGCGAGCTCGTCCGCCCTGCCGCGCCATGCGGCCAGCACCACGGCGCTGTACGGACTCACGTTCTGGCCCATCGCGTCGATCGCCTCGCGCATCTCCTCGCAGACCTGGGCCGCCTCGACGAAGTTCCCGGCGTAGAGCAGGGGCAGGAAGCGGCTGCTCAACGCCAGCGGAAGATGGCTGACCGCCCCGGCGTCACGGACCAGCTGCAGGTAGCGCACCGACAACGACGCGTGCCTGTCGATGTCCCAGACCCGGGTGGATGCGAAGCAGGCCAGCAACATCCACCGGAGCTCATGCTCGAACGGCATGCCCCGACCCCACTGCTGCAGCGCATCCCGCAGTACCGGCAACCCCGCCGTGAAGCCGTCGCAGTGCTGGCGGGCCAGCCCGTCGAGCAACAGGTCCGAGGGGCTGGCCGGGGCCGGCCCGCGGGGCACCGCGACCGCGGCCTTCGACACCTCCAACAGGGTGGCGTCCACGGCGAGCCGTCCGGCGAACAGCGCTGCGGACATCGCGTCGAGGTAGGTCTCGCGGGCCAGCGCCGGATCGACGGTCTCGAGCCGGCGGGCCGCGGCGAGCAGTAGTGGTCCCGCGGTGTTGCCGTGGCTGCTGAGGAAAGCCAGCTGCGCTCGGACCAGGTCGGCCCGAGCACGCTGCAGCTCGGTGTGCGCGCAGGCATCCGCCACACGAAGCAGATCCCGCGCCGCGTCGAGCGTGCCGGCCTGGGCCCTGATCGCCGCCGCGGCGAGGGCGCGGTCACAGCGGCGGGACGGGTCGACCGTGAGCTCTGCGGCCCGCTGGAGGAAGGCGCCTGCGGCAGTCATCCCACCCCGGGCCCGGACGCGGTCGGCGGATCGCTCGAGTTCGTCGGCCACCGATTCGTCCGGGCCGAGGGCCGCGTGCCCGAGATGCCAGGCGCGCCTGTCCGGGTCGTGGTCGACGGAGGTGACGGCCGCCAGCGCACCGTGGATGGACTGCCGATCCGACAGCGGCACACTGCGGTAGGCCGTCGAACGGATCAGCGGATGCCGGAACGCGACGCGGCTGCCGATTTCGGCCAGTCCGGCCTCCACGGCCGGTACGACTTCTACGGCCCCGAGGCCCAGCAGGTCGGCGGCGCGCCACAGCAGGGTCGGGTCGCCGACGGGATCGGCCGCGGCCAGAGCGAGCAGGCGGCGGGTGGCCGGTGGCAACGCGGTCAGCTGCGTGCGGATCGAGCCCTCCAGGCTGTGCGTCGCCGGGGCGCCCGGCGTCCCGAATCCGCCTTCCAGTCCACCCCGGCCCAGCGCGCGGGGCAGTTCCAGCAGCGCCAACGGGTTGCCGCGCGCCTCCGCGACGATCCGGTCGCGGACGCGGGCGTCGAGGGGTCCGTCGACACTGCGGGTCAGCAGCATGTGCGCGTCGTTCTCGCGCAGAGCGCCCACCGCCAACTCAGGGAGCCCCCGCAGGTCCTCGCCGACCGTCCTGCTTGCGAACACCACGCCGGCGCTTTCTCGTCCGAGGCGACGGGCGGCGAACGCCATCGCCCGACGCGACGCCCGGTCGAGCCACTGATAATCGTCGATGAGCAGGAGCAGTGGATCGCGGTGCGCGGTTTCGGACATCAGGCCCAGGACGGCGAGCCCAACGAGGAACGGGTCCGGGGTGGCGCCCGCCCGTCGCCCGAGAGCCGTCAGCAGGGCGTCGGACTGGGGCGCCGGGATGTCGGCCATCCCCTCGGGCAGCGCTGTGCACAGCTGGTGTAGTCCCGCGTGGGCGAAATCCATCTCGGACTCCACGCCGGCGATGCGCACCACCCGGCAGTCCGGAGCCTGACGGGCGAGTTCGTCGAGCAGGGCCGTCTTGCCGATGCCCGCCTCACCGCACAGCACCAGCGCCCCGCTGCGCCCTTCGCGCACCGCTGTGAGCACTGCGCGCAGGGCGCTGAGTTCGGCGGTGCGACCGATCAGCTCCACCGGGCCTCCTGGCGTGGGCGATGGGCGGGGTTCGTCGCAAAGACGGTATCCGGCCAGGTCAGGTCGGTGCTCGTTTTGTGCCGGGAACCTCGGGTATCCCCCGCCCATGACGCGTTTCGGCTACACCCTGATGACCGAGCAGAGCGGACCGAAAGATCTTGTCAGCTATGCGGTATCGGCTGAACAGGTCGGGTTCGACTTCGAAGTCTCCAGCGACCACTACTTCCCGTGGCTGTCCTCGCAGGGCCACGCGCCGTATGCCTGGTCGGTGCTCGGGGCCGTCGCGCACGCCACCGAGCGGGTGGAGCTGATGACCTATGTGACGTGCCCGACGGTGCGCTACCACCCGGCGATCGTCGCGCAGAAGGCCGCGACCCTGCAGATCCTCGCCGACGGCCGGTTCACCCTCGGTCTGGGCAGCGGGGAGAACCTCAACGAGCACGTCGTCGGCAAGGGATGGCCGACGGTCGCCCGCCGCCAGGACATGCTCAAGGAAGCCATCCAGATCATCCGTGAGCTGCAGACCGGCGACATGGTCGACTGGAAAGGCGAGTACTTCGAGGTGGATTCGGCGCGGCTGTGGGATGTGCCGGAGGTGCCCGTCCCGATCGCGGCGGCGGTGTCCGGTGACCGCTCGGTCGAGCAGTTCGCCCCGCTGGCCGACCACCTGATCGCCGTCGAACCCAACAAGGACCTCGTCGACTCCTGGCATGACGCGCGTCGCGGCACCGGGCTGTCCGGCGACGTCCGGGTGATCGGGCAGATCCCGATCTGCTGGGACCCCGACCGGGATGCGGCCATCGAACGGGCCCACGACCAGTTCCGCTGGTTCGCCGGCGGCTGGGCGGTCAACGCCGACCTGCCGACCACCGCGGGCTTCGACGGCGCGACGCAGTTCGTCCGCAAGGACGATGTCGCCGAGTCGATTCCGTGCGGCCCCGACCTCGACGCGATCGTCGAAGCGGTCCGCGAGTACTGGGAGGCCGGATTCACCGACATCGCCCTCGTCCAGGTGGGTGGCGACACCCAGGACGCATTCTTGAAAGAGGCAGCGACGCCGCTGCTCGACAAGCTCCGCTCGGCATCGCACTAGGAGGCGTGTTCCATGACCCGTGGCCAAGGAATTTATGACGACGAGGACGGTTCGACCGCGTCGAAGGGCGAAGGTGCCGAGAAGGATCCCGACACCGAGACGCCCGACGTCGACAAGAACACCGAGGAGCCGACGGCCTGAGCCCGGCTAGCGCACGGTGGCCGGATCGCCGCGCCGCTTGGTCTCCAGCCGGTGCCAGGTCCACCAGAACAGCAGTGCGGCAAAGATCGAGCCCGCGGCGGCCAGCCACTGCGCGCTGAGGAACAGTGCCCACTCCACGTCCTCGTCGATGTCCTGATCGAGGGCGGCCACCAGCGCCGTGGCGCCCAGCACGCTGCTGACGAAACCGACCAGGGTCACCGCTGAGACGAACACCGTCCGCAGGGTGAACCGAGCCGCCCCGGGTGACTCGACGGCGCGGATCCGGCCGGTGCGGGCGAGGAAATGCGCTGCGACACAGGCGACGACGAGGGTCACCGCATCGGCGGCCAGCGTGTCGGACAATCGGTGCCAGCGGGCGATGACCGTGTAGGCGCCGATCCCGACCGCCCACGTCAGCGCGAAGAACATCGCTACGCCGCGAAACCGGTAGGGCATCACGATCAAAGTGGCGAACAGCACCGACATCGCCGCCGTGGTGTGCCCGCTGGGCAGGGTGTTCTCGAGGTATTCGTCGGTGGTGAGCAACTCCGGGCGTTGCAGCACAACATATTTCAAGATCTGGGTGACGGCCTGGCTGCCGAGGATCACGACCATCGCGGCGACCGCGAGATGGACCTGGCGCCGCAGCAGGCCGATGGTGCCGACCAGCGCGGTCGCCAGCGCCAGTGACGTGTAGGTGATGGTGCTCAGCGCCTTGCGCGCCGCCAGAAATGCTCTGGGCCCCACCTGTTCCGCGCCGTTGAGGGCGGCGTTCTCGACTGCTTGGCCGGTGGTGGTGCGGACGGCGAGGATGTAGACCGCCACGAGGAACAGCGATGCGCAGATCGCGATGACGGTCCACCGGCGGCGCGCGTGACGGAGCCGGCGGTCGGTCTCGTCGAGGTCGGTGTGCACGAGTGCCTGACCCTAGCCGACGGCCTGGCGGCGCCGCAGCCGCGCCTCCTCGTGCTGAGTGATGTTCGAGTTGTCCAGCACGATCGTGAGCATCCGCGCGAAGAATCGCGCCGGGCTCAGCTCGTCGGGCACCAGATCGGTGCGCAGCGTGACCTCGGGCAGAGCCGCCAGCTGCGCCCGGATGTCGGTCGGCGCCGGCTCGTCGCTGACGTCTTCGATGTCCACGTCGAACAGCTCGAGGATGGCGTCGTCGGGTTCCTGCACCGGATCCGGGGGCGCGTCGCCCTCCCATTCGGGGACGACGAGCGCGCAGGCGTCGTACGCGTCGTCCTCACGGCCGAGTTTGATCAGCAGGTCGACGATCCAGTCGAACTGCCTGCGCTCCTCGGTGTAGGCCGTGGACCGCAGGGAGTACATGAACCCCAGCGCGGCCAGCGGATGGCGCAGGGCGAGGTTCTTGGCGTCGCCGTAGGACTCCTCGACCCGGTTGGCGGCGTTCTTGCCGAACGACGAATCCATCCGCTTGGTCGAGATGAGCAGCTCGGGCCCGGTCTGCCAGGACGACATGATGACGTCGACCTGCTTGAAGTAGTTCTTCCCGGCGATGTTGGCCGACGCCGAACCCACGCCGCCGGTCGAGGCGCCGGTGCGCAGCCGCTCCATGAGCTCGTTGCGGCCCGCCGACTTCGGAATCGACTTCACGAAGCTCAGCACGTCGCGGTCGATGACACGCGGCGCCTCGGCGCGCGGCCACACCGCGTCGGGATCCAGCCCGGCCCGCCGCAGTTCGTAGGCCACCCACACGTCGAGCGCCAGTGCCGGTACGCCGGAACGGCTTTCGGCACCCAGCAGGATCGGCACGGCCAGCAGCCGGCGCAGCGCGGGGTAGTCCGGGGAGAACGTTCCGTCGGTGTGCCACGGGTTGACGTCGCGGAAGGGGGACTCGGTGACGATCGCGTCGAACATCGGCCACGCGAGCGATTTCGAGCTTGGTTTAGCTGCCACCGTGGACTTTTCCCCGTGCGACGCGGCGGGCGGTGAGGCCGGCGTGGTCGCGGCGGATGGCCCCCAGCTGGGGCTCGGTGAGGCTGGACGTGGCGATCAGCAGCGCCTCGTCGACGAGGGCCACCGCGTCGAGCAGCCGGCCCGCCCGCAGCCGGGCGGCCACCGCGGGCCGCGCTGCGCGCAACCGGTCGGCGTTGGCGCGCACCAGCTCCGGGGCGGGTACCGGCAGGACGTCGGCTTCCCGCGGCTCGATCTTCAGCATCCCCCCACCGTAGGCGCGGCCCACCGTCTCGGCACCCAGCAGGGTCACCGAGTTCAGTGAGGCCAGCGGTAGCAGGTCCATGCCGTCCCGGCGGAGGTGGTCGCGCAGATACACCCCGTGCACCGAGTTCAGATGGTGCGCGCGGGCGCGGTTGGCGCTCAGCCGCGGGGTGTCGGCGTTCATGTACGTCAGGAACAGGTCGGCCGGACGCAGGTACGGCACCCGCCACCACGGCGTGCGGACGCGGCACTTGTAGGCCTGATGGACGTCGAGGTCCTCCCCGGAGCGGATGTAGTGCCACCCCGGCGCCGACGGGTCCCCGGCCGGGCGGAACAGGTACGTGGATCGGCCCGCCTCCCCGAGCGCGTGCAGCGCCTGCGGGGTGAGCCCGAGCCCCCGCAGGTGACGCGACCCCGGTGGCGAGAGCGAAAGGAGGTCGGTCGGGGCGAGGCCGAGCGCGTCGACCTTGGCCGGCGAGAGCGTGAAGAACCGGTTGCTGCCGGTCACCATGCCCAGGGTGGTGTCCCCCCACGTCTCGAGGAACGTGAACGCGTCACCGGAGACGGCCGCCTCGAACGCCGAGAGTCCCGCGGCCGACATCAGCCCCGCCGACCACTTGGCGCCGTTCGCAGGCGGCGTCCACTGACGCTGCGCCGTCTTGCGGTCCAGCGCGGCGGCGTCACGCACCTGGGTCAGCTGCATGTGCGCCGCACCGCCGCCCCCCGCCGGAGCGAAGCCGTCGGCGAGCAGCAGCACGACCTCCTCCAGGACGCCGGGGAACACGCGCTCGTCGAACAGGACCAGGCCCACCGAGTCGAAGTGGTCCATCAGGAACTGGCGCACCCCGGCGGCGTAGTTGACGCTCAGCAGCTCGGCGGGCAGGACCAGCCCGAGCCGCCCGCCCGGCCGCAGGTGCAGCGCGGAGTGCACGGTGAACGCCGCCCAGGACGAGGCCAGGTTGGACAGTGTCACCCCCGCGCGCAGCGCCGCCTCCCGGGCGCGGGCCCGCGACTCGCCCGCGAAGTCCTGATAGCGGACGTAGGGCGGGTTGCCGACGACCGCGTCGTAGGCGCCGAACTCGGCGTGGGAGAAGAAGTCCCGGGCATGGATGGTCGCGTCGATGCCCGTCGCGCGCAGGCTCCGCTCGGACGCCGCCGCCGACCCGGGATGGATCTCGACCCCGACGAGCGCACCCTCGTGATCCCCGCGGCGGCCGACCTCGTGCAGGAAAACAGCTTCGCCACAGGAGGGTTCGAGCACGGCGTGCCGTGGATCGCGCACCGCCCAGTCGGCGAGGAAGCGTGCCACCGGTGCCGGGGTGAAGAACGCGCCGCGCGCCTTGCGCAGCGCAGCCGTATCACCGTGGTCACCCGGGAGCATGCCGCTATGGTGCCGCAGGGCACCGACAGCGCCGGGCTGACCCGCCGGGTGGCCCTAGGTGCGCATCGCCTCGTCGAGCACCACCGTGATGCGGAACCCGCAGAGCACCAGGATGTGCAGCACGAACAGCCACAGCGCCAGCGCCGTCACCGCCCCCACGATCGGCAGTCCGCCGAACGGCGCCGACCACGGAATCGGGATCGCCAGGAACAGCAGGAACCCCTGCAGGAATCCGGCGAGGATCGCGCCGGTGCCGAACGCGCCCGCCACCAGCGCCCGCAGCTGGAGCTTCCCGGGGCCGATGAGCCCGAACACGCCCAGCAGCGCCGTCGACACCGCGATCCACACGACGTGGAACGCGACGACGATGCCCCACGCCAGCGACCATCCGCCCGCCGTGTAGAGCGGCCCGACATAGGACGCCGACGCCAGCACGGCCAGGACCAGGAAGGGCGCGACGGCCGCGACGCCGAGCAGGCCCGCGCGGCCGCGCCAGCCCGTCAGCTTGTCCTTGGCCGCCGTCATCTGGACGAACGCGCGGCGCAGCCCCTCCCCGTACAGGCTGGCCGGGAACAGCACGACCAGCGCCTGCGTCCACGACATCGACAGCGCCACCGAGGTCAGCGTGCGCAGTGCCTCGGGTGTGCCGTGCCCGTCCGGCAGCCCGCCGATCGCGGCGTTCATCGCGGTGACGACCGTGTCCTGTCCGACGAGCCGGCCCACCGCCCACAACGACACCAGCGCCAGGGGGACCACCCCGATGACGCCGAAGTACGTCGCGCCGGCTGCCCAGAGCGCCAGATCGCTGACCGGGAAGGTGCGCCCCACGGCCGAGGTCAGCGTGCGGATCCGGTTCATCGGGCGGCCTGGCAGGCTGAGGTCATGACATCGGACGCCGGCGGCGGCCCCGAGGACGGGGCTGCCGGCAGGGGCGGCGACAGGGCCGAGGACGGGGCTGGCGACAGGGCCGACGACTCCGGGTGGTCCGCCCTGCACGGCGGCGTGCAGCCGTCCCCGGTGGTGCGTGGCTGGCTGCGGATGATCTGGGCGCTGGCCGCCGGGCCCGTGCTGCGCATCCGGCCGGACGTGCTGTCGGCGCTGGGGGTGCTGACGCTGGTTGCAGGGTGGGCGGTGACGGTCGGACCCGGCTGGCCGGCGCTCACTGGCGTGCTGGTGATCGCGGCGGGCGTGATCGACGGACTGGACGGCGCGGTCGCGCTGCGCACCGGGCGCGCCCGGCCCCTCGGCGCGGTCGTCGACGCGGTCGCCGACCGCCTCGGTGACCTGGTGCTGGGCGCGATCCTGGTGGCGCTCGGGGCGGCGCTGCCCTGGGTGCTGGCCGCGCTGGCGTTGCTCTTCGTGATGGAGTACCTCCGCGCTCGGGCGCAGTCGGTGGGGATGCCGGGCGTCGGTGCGGTCACCGTCGCCGAACGACCCACGCGGCTGATTCTGGTGGCGATGGCCGCGTTCGGCACGGCGGCCGTCCCGGCGGGTATGCCGCTGCTGGGGTGGGGCTGGGCCACGGCGCTGACCGTCACCTGGACCGTGGTGGGGCTGGTCGGGATGGGGCAGCTGGTCGCCGGCGTCCGGCGGACGATCCCGCCGGCGTTCCCGCCGGACCGATGAGACCGGCGACGATCTCGGCCGACATCAGCACCAGCGGGATGCCGCCGCCGGGGTGGGCGGACCCGCCGACGAGGTAGAGCCCGGGAACGACGCCCCGGTTGGCCGGTCGCCGCAGCGCGGCGCGCGGGCCGTGCGACGCGGTGCCGTAGATCGCGCCGCCCGGTGCGCCGGTGCGCCGCTGCAGATCCGCCGGTGTCAGCGTCTCGACGAAACGCACGCGGTCGGCGACGTCGACGCCGCGGGCCGCCAGCACGCCCAGCACGTGGCGGGTGTAGCTCTCCTTCAGGCCGGGCGCATCCCAGTCGACGCCGCGGGCGGGGTCGTGCGCCGGGGCGTTGACCATCAGGAACCAGCCTTCGGAGTCGTCGTCGGGGCGCAGCAGCGGGTCGTCGGGGGCGTGGACGTAGATCGTCGGGTCGGGCACCGGCCGGGGCCTGCGGCCGAAGATCGCGTCGAACTCGGCGGTGTAGTCGGCCGGGAAGTAGACGCGGTGTGCGGTGCCCGGCTCGCGACCCGAAAGGCCCAGCAACAGAACGAAACCCGCCATCGACTTCGGCGTGCGGCGCACCCGCCGCCGCGCCGACCCCGCGGCCGACGGCGGAAGCAGCCCGTCGTACAGCGCAGCCGCATCGGCGTTGCACACCACCGCGTCGGCAAGCACCTCGCGGTCCGCGACGCGGACGCCGCGGACGCGACGGTCGGCGACCAGCACCTCCTCGACCCGGGCGCCGGTGTGGATCACCACGCCCAGGTCCTCGCACCGGCGCGCGACTGCGTCGACGATGCGCCGCAGCCCACCGGCCACGTACCAGGCGCCGTACTCCTGTTCCACGAACGACGTCACCGCCAGCACCGCCGGGGTGCGCCGCGGATCCGAACCCGAATACGTGGCGTACCGGTTGAGCCACATCCGCATCCGCGGGTCGGGCAGCAGGCGCCGGCCCAGCCGGTCGATCGTCATCCACGGCGCCACCGCCCGCAGGTCGGCGGGCCGGACGCTCATCTTCGCCAGCGCCGGCAGTGACACCGGCCTGCGCAGCACCGGCTCGCCGACCAGCTCCCAGAGCCGCCGCGACCGTGAGTGCAGCCGCTGCCACGCCTCGCCCGACCCGGCACCCAGGGCCGCGTCGAGTGCGGCCGGGATGTGGTGGGGGTCGTGGGGCAGCGTCAGCTCGGTGCCGTCGGCGAAGACGTAGGCGAACGCGGGGTCCACCGGGGTCAGCGTCAGCTCACCCGGGCCGCCGGTGTCGCGGAACAACTGCTCCAGCACGGCCGGGATCGTCAGCAGCGACGGCCCGGTGTCGAAGGTGAACCCGTCGCGTTCGCGCACCCCGAGCTTCCCGCCGACCTCGCCGGAGCTCTCGAACACGGTCACGCGGTGGCCGGCCGACGCGAGCCGCGCCGCGGCGGCCAGCCCGCCCAGACCGGCCCCGATCACCACGACCGCACTCACAGCGGGCGACCCTTCCACTGCAGGGAACCCCGCCACCGCCCCACCCAGGACGCGGCGAGAAGACCGAGCAGCGCGACGATCGAGGCGGGGTGGGCGACGGTGTCCCACGGCCGGCCCGACCAGCGCGACGCCTGCACCCGACCCGCGACGGCCGCCAGGTAGCCGACCGCGCCGATGCGGGATCCGGCCAGCATCGCCGCCGCGGGCAGCACGTAGACGACCGCGAGCGCGGCGCCGACCGCCACCGCGCCGGCGGGGGACCCGAACGCCGCCCACAGCGATTTGCGGTACCCGTCGAAAAGCTCACGTCCGTTCCGGTACATGTGGCAGGTCGCCAGTGCCGACCCGTCGGCGAGCCCGGTGCGTCCGCCAGAGTTCCTGACCGCCCTGGCCAGGCCGATGTCGTCGAGCACGGCCGTCGAAACGGCCTGCCAGCCGCCGGCCCGGGCCAGCGCGGCGGCCTCCACGAGCAGGAACTGGCCGTTGGCGGCCACCATCGAAGGCCGCCGGGACCTCTCGGCGACCCGCAGCGGCAGCGTCGTCAGCCACGACCACGCCTGTAGCGGCTGGATCAACCGGCCCACGACGTCGTCGGCGACCTGACGCGGCCACGGGCTGAGCAGATCGAGCGGGTCGGGCCCCCGCATGACGGCCACCGCGGCGGCCACGGCGTGCGGGGCCAGGACGACGTCGGCGTCGACGAAGACCAGGACCTCGCCGCGGGCTTGCGCGGCCAGCTGCGCGCACGCGTGCGGCTTGCCCAGTGCGCCCGGCGGCAGCGCAGACCCCGTCAGGATCCGCAGCCGCGGATCGCCGGCGGCGGCGGCCTCGACGGCTGCGGCGGTACCGTCGGAGGAGTTGTCATCGAGAACCAGGACCTCGGCATTCGCCAGGCCACGCTGCGCGAGCACCGACCGGATGGTCGGCGCGATGCGGTGTGCCTCGTCGCGCGCCGGGATCAGCACTGACACCGGGGTGCGCACGGGCGGCGGATCGCAGGGCGGGCGGCGTAGCAGCCTCTGGTTGACCATCTGGTGCGCCGTGCCCGCACACGCGAGCGCCGACCCTGCGGCGATCACGATGCGCAGGATCTCGGTCGGGCGGGCGCCGGGCATCTGCAAACTCTACGGAGCCGTCCGACGGCCCCCGCCGCGCACAGGCATTCTTGAGGTCTGTCATCTACACCGGAGGTACCCAGCGTGGCGTTGGCCGTCCCCGTAGTCCCGTTTCGCGCGACGCACCTGACCTGGTCGCTCGTGGGTGCGGCGATCGCGGTGCAGATCCTCTACCCCCTGATGCCCGAGTCGTGGCGCACGTCGGTGACCGTGACCAGTGTGGTCGTCTTCTTCCTGGCCGCCGTCACGGACGTGGCGCGGCTCTACGGCCGGACGGGTGCGCTGCTGCTGGTGTCGATCGCCGGCGGCGGCGGGCTGGTGGCCGAGGCGGTCGGGGTGAGCACCGGGCTGCCGTTCGGCGACTACGCCTACACCGGCACCCTCGGGCTGGAAGTCCTCGGTGTGCCGCTGGTGGTGCCGCTCGCCTGGGTGATGATGGCGTGGCCGGCGCTGGTGGTGGCCCGCACCCTGGTCACCCGGGGAGTGGCCGTCGTCGCCGTGGGCGCACTGGCGTTGACGGCGTGGGACGTGTTCCTCGATCCGCAGATGGTCGCCGCCGGGCACTGGGTGTGGTTCGACCCCGATCCGGGGCTGCCGCTGGTACCCGGTGTCCCGCTGACGAACTACGCGGGGTGGCTGCTGGTGTCCACCCTGGTGATCGCGCTGCTGCACCTTACGCTTCCGCGCGACGACGAGCCGTCCGCACCGGCGGCCACGCTGTATCTGTGGGTGTACGCGTCCTCGGTGATGGCGCACGCGGTGTTCTTCGGTCTGCCCGGCTCCGCGGTCACCGGTGCGGTGCTGATGGGCGCGATCGCGATACCGTTCGCCGTGACCTTGTGGAGACGACGTGGCTGACCCGTTGCGCCGCCGCGCGGCACCGTTGCGGATGCGGCCCGTACGGCTCGTCACCCCCGACCCGACGCTGCCCCGCGACGTCGCGCCCGGCGCCGAAGCCGTCGTCGTGGGCGGCGGCATCGCCGGGATCTCGGCGGCGGTCGTGCTCGCCGAACGCGGTGTCCGCGTCACGGTTCTGGAAGCCGCACACCACCTCGGCGGACGGCTCGGCGCGTGGCCCGAGACACTGCCGGACGGCACCGAGCAGAACATCGAACACGGCTTCCACGCGTTCTTCCGGCACTACTACACCTGGCGGTCGATTCTGCGGCGTGCGGACCCGGACCTCGCGTTCCTCGAACCGGTTCCGCACTACCCGGTCATCTCCGCCACCTGGCCGGCCGAGGATCTCTCCGGCCTGCCCGCCGCGCCGCCGCTGAACCTGCTGGCGCTGGTGCTGCGGTCGAAAAGCCTGTCGCGCAGCGAGATGCTGCGCGCAGACCCCGAGGCGGGGCGGGCGCTGCTGGCCTACGACCGCGCGACCACCGTGGCCGAACTCGACCATGTCGACGCCGCAGCGTTCCTCGATCGCCTCGGCATGACCGAACGCACCCGCAGCATGCTGTTCGAGGCGTTCGCGCGCTCGTTCTTCTGCAACCAGGACGCGCTGTCGGCGGCCGAGCTCGTGGCCATGTTCCACTACTACTTCCTGGGCAACCCCGAGGGCATCGGCTTCGATGTGCCGAACACCGACCACGCGACCGCCATCTGGAATCCGTTGCAGCAGTACCTCGTTGAGAAGGGTGCCGACATCCGCCTCGGTGCGGCGGTGACGGCGGTGGTGCCCGACGGCCACGGGTGGCGCGTCGAGACCGCCGGCGACTCGCTGCCGACGCGACACGTGATCATGGCGCTCGACCCGGGTGCGCTGCAGAAGGTGGTCGCCGACTCCGCCCTGCATGATGTGGCGCCGCTGCTGGCGGGCCGGTGCGACGGCATCAGGGTGGCGCCACCCTTCGCGGTGAGCCGGCTCTGGCTGGACCGCGACGTCGCGTCGGACCGGGCCGTGTTCAGCGCCGTGACCGGTCAGCCGACCCTGGACTCCATCGCGGTCTACTCCCGGCTGGAGGAGCCGAGTCGCCGGTGGGCCGCCTCGACAGGCGGCTCGGTCATCGAATTGCATTCTTACTCCTGCACTTTGGGTGACGCCGAGGAGGCGGCCGAGGCGCTGCGCCGCGAGCTCGCCGTCCTGTGGCCCGAGACGGCGGACGCGCGGGTGTTGCACCGCCACGACAGGCTCGAGGCGACCGCGCCGGCGTTCCCGCCGGGGTCGGCCGGCACCCGGCCCGCTGTGCGCTCGGATGCCCGCGGGCTGCGGGTGGCCGGCGATTTCGTCGACATGCCTTATCTGGCGGGCCTGATGGAACGGTCGTCGATGTCCGGTGTGCTGGCGGCCAACGACGTCCTGGCCGAACTGGGCGTCGCCGCCGAGCCGGTCGACGGCATACCGCAGCGGGGTCTGCTCGCCGGGGTGCCGCAGGTTCCGCGCCGCGGCCGCTAGGCCGACGGCCCGGCGTCGGGCACAATCGCGCTCATGGGTGGGGATGCCGCAGACGGGGCCGGCAGCGGCTCCCACGCGTCGTCCGCCTGGATCCGGCGGGCCGGATCCCTGAGTTGGTCCCTGCTCGGCATCATCGCTCTGGTCGTCGTCGTGGCCGTGGCGGCCGGCGCCGTCAGCGGTGTGCTGATCCCGTTGGTGATCGCGGTAATCCTCGGCGTGGTGCTCGAGCCGGTGACCGAAGGGCTGCAGCGCCTCGGTCTGCCCGGTGCGCTGTCTGCGGTCCTCACGCTGCTGACCGCGGTCGTGGTCGGGGTCGGGACCGTCGCGGTGGTGGTGTGGGGTTTCCTGCAGCAGTGGAGCGACATCTACCGGCAGCTGACGCTGGGGTGGACGCGGTTCATGGAATGGGCTGCGAAGCTTGATGTTTCGACGCAATGGTTGATGCGGGCGCGCGCGGGGCTCGAGGACCACGCCCCTGCGCTCGGCCAAGGCGTGCTCGGCGCGGTCAGCAGCACCTTCTACGGCGCGGTGTCGCTCGCGATGGGCACGCTGCTCGCGGTGTTCTTCCTGTTCTTCGCCCTGCGCGACGCGCACCGTTTCCCGTTGTGGTTCGCCCGCACCGCCAGGCTGGACGCCGGCGACGTCGACACCGTGGTCGGCCTGAGCCGCTCGGCGATCCGCGGCTATTTCCGGGGCACCGCGATCACCGCGCTGGTGACCGCGCCGATCTTCATGGTGCCGCTGCTGCTTCTCGGTGTGCCCCTGGCACTCCCGATCTTCATCCTGTACTTCGTGCTGTCGTTCATCCCGTTCCTCGGCGCATGGATCACCGGGGTGTTCGCCGTGCTGATCGCTTTCGGGTCGGTCGGGCCGACGGCGGCGCTGATCCTCGGAATCACGTTCGTCATCTCCAACGGCACGATCCAGAGCGTCGTCAGTTCGTGGGCCCTGGGATCGTCGCTGCGCCTGCACCCGGTCGCCGTGCTGCTCGCGACGATGATCGGGGGAACGGTCGCCGGCCTGCTGGGGATGGTCCTGGGCGCGCCGTTGGTGGCCGCGGCCGCCAAGTCGACAGCGGCAGTGCGGCGGTCAAGAACTGCACGGTAGGGGTCTGGGCCCGCGGCAGAATGGAGCGATGTCGTACAGGCCGGCTCTGCCGGAATCGTTGTGGTTCGTACCGGTGGCCACCGTCGCGGTGGTCGATCTGGAGTCGGCGTGCGAACTGTACGGCCGCGACACGCTGCCCTACCCCCTGGGCCGCAGCCGGCCCGTCGGCTCGGTGTGGCTGCTGACCCGGGACGTCGGCTCGCTCGACGCACGGATGAACGACGGCGACCTGCGCGGCGTCCGTGACTGGGCGGAAGCGCTTGTGCGCGCGGATGTCTGCGTCGAGTGCCGGGTGCGGTTCCCCGGTGAAGGCACGCCAGACCTCCGGCTGCACGGGGTGCGTTCGGGCGGTTCGGGATACGTTGCGGTGCAGGGCAGCGACGACGACGGCGTCGATGTGGTCGACATCTACTCGGTGTCACCCGACATGCTGGGACCGGCCATCGCCGAGACGGCGGGGCTGATCGGGGCCGGCGTTCATCCGCGAATCGCTCTGGCGGAGAGCCCCCCTCGGGAGATGGACTCGGATCTGGACTTCCTCACCGGTCACGACGAATCGGCGGCCGGTGTGGCCCGCAACGACGTGGTGGCCACCGGGACGCTGCAGACACGTCGCGACCCGGCCGCGCAGTGGGGTGTCGATCCCGGGCGTCCGATCCTGGAGTGGGTGCAGATCCGCGGTGACGGCGACTACCTTCTCGAACCCGGTGACGCCGACCATGCCGAACCGCTCGACGTCGCGATGTTGACCACCTACCTGGATGGGTTCATCGCCGAGGATCTCTCGGTGGCGGGGGAGCGGAACGACGGCATCAGCCGGTGGTGAACTGCCGCTGCTCGAGGCGCCGCAGAGCACGATCATCGACGAGCTCTGCTCGGTGCTCGGGGTTCTTCCAGTAGAACCGGACCCAGTCACGAAGGGCGTCACCGTCTTCGGCGACGGCGTCGGCGTACAACCGTGCAGCAGACCCTGTCGAGGGGAGGAAGACGACCAGCTTGTTGAACGGCTTTCCGCCCTTGGGAGGGTGATCGAGAATCTGCTCGACGTCGTCCCAGCTCCCGCGCCGCAGGGAGTTCCAGTGCCCGTTCCAGACTTCGAAGCCGGCGGGGTCGAGACGGAGATGGTGACCGCATTTCTGCCTGGCCATTTGGTACAGCGCCGGTACTCCGAAGATCATCAGGCCGATGCACGCCGCGGGTAGCGCGGCCCGGGGCACCGCCGACGGTACGTAGTCGACCATGCCGAGACGCGAGAAGATCAGATACAGGGCAGCCGCCAGGGTGATGGCAGCGGTGGACGCGATCGCCGCGAGATCCAGCACGACGCCGGGGCGCAGCAGGATTCCGTTCGGGTCGCTGTGTGCGCGGGGAGTCACCGCGCCCAGGGCCGTACACAGACAGAAGACGGCGAACCCGATCGCCCAGATCGTCACGGCGAGCATGATGAGCGCCGTGAGATAGCTGCCGCGCAGCGCCCAGAGGACCGTCCAGATGCCGGTGAAGACGCCGGTCCCACCCAGGGCGACGGCGAGCAAGACAGGACGTACGGGACTGTTCATCGCGGACAAAACGTGTTTCCGATCCAGTTGCCGAGCTGCGAACCGCCTTCGCCGGCGAGGATGGCGATCGGAATAGCGACCGGACCCATCTCGGATGTGGCCAGGCCCGCCAGCGCGCCCGTCGCCAACCCGGTGGCACCCTCCGTCGCGGCGACGCATCGGGCGAACCCCGAATCGGCGACGGCGACCTCCCACAGGGTGGTGGCGATGCCCAGACCGGGTCCGGCATATTTGGCGCCGGCGCGGATGTGCTCGACCGCCTCGGCGCTGAGCTTCGGAATCCCGTGGGGGGTGTGCTCCAATCCCGCGATGGCCGTTTCGACTCCGGTCATCAGCGGCTTGTCGAAGAATTCGCGCGGAATGTCGGCCGTCTGCCCGTTCGGCGTCGTGACGGTGCCGCTGCGGCTGCCGCCGGGGCGTTCGACGAGGGTGACGAGAGTGCCGTCGGCCATCTTCACCGAGGTGACCGTCGCGTTGTCCATACTGTGGTCCCCGCGGTCGTTGAAGGTGACGGTGCTCGACTCGGAGATCACGTTGCCGTGCTCGTCATAGTGCGTTTCGGTGGTCGCCGGCCCGCGGTCTGAGAAGAGCGGTTTGGCGTCGGCGGTGCGCTCGTGGCGGCTTCCGTCCTGCATGTACATCGTTGTGGTCGTGGAGATGAGCTCGCCTGTCGCGGGGTCGTGCTTGGTCTCGGTCGTCGTCTCGCGCACGGTCTGCGACATGTCGGCATCGCGCAGCATCCCCTGCTGCAGCATTCCCATTGCAGTGGACGGGTTGGGGACTTCGTCGCCGGGCCTCTGCGTGCCGGGTAGCAGCAGGCTTGCGGGATCCGACGGATTGGGGGCGACGAAGCCGTGCGGTGTCGCGGCGGCGGTCACGGCCGCGGCGGTGTCGTCATCGGCGGCGCCGACCTTCAGCAGCAGTCCGTTGACGACGACCTGTTCGGCCTGGGCACGCTTCTCCAGCGCGGCAGCCTCTTCCAGGGTCATCTGAGCGCCGGTGATCAGGACCACCCATTGATCGCTGACGTGCAGCTGGCCACCCATGTCGATCTGATCGGCCTTGTCCAGCAACGCCGTTCGGGCACCGCCGATCGTGCCGGCGCCGGTGGTGAACGCTTCGCCGACCGCGGTGGTGTAGTCGGAGAACGAATCGGCCTGACGGCCGGCCCGCTCGAACATCGCCTCCGCGGCGTCGTGCGCGCTGCCCGACCAGGCGCGGGTGTCCGGCATCTCCTTGATGTTGGTGCTCAACGTCGTCACGGCGTCGGCGACGGTTCTGCCGGCGTCCCGGATCGCCGTGCCCGTGAATGTCAGCGAGTCGGGATTCCAGCTCTCCAGCCGGGGTCGGGAGGGCAACACGGCCTAGCGGGCCCCGTCGAAGCCCGTGGTGAAGGCGTCCATGACAGAAACCCTAAGCCGGGCCCGCGGTAGCCCCTGTCACCAATTCTCGGGCGACCCCGGTCGCGCCCGGACAGCAAGAAGGCCCCGACCAGAACATCCAGTCAGGGCCTCTCACCTGCGATCACACGAGTCGGGGTGGCGGGATTCGAACCCACGACCTCTTCGTCCCGAACGAAGCACGCTACCAAGCTGCGCCACACCCCGCGTGAAGCCACGACAGCGTATCGCACTGCAGGCCGTTGAGGCCAAACGGCTATTGGGTTTACGACACGCCGCGGGAAGGAACAGAGGTGTCGGTGGCGTTATGCACACTGAGAAAAGGAACCGACCGAAACGAGGCGTGACATGACTGGCTTGGGAGCATCGATCTACCTGGGCTTCTTCGCGCTGGCAGCACTGTGGCTGTTTCTGACCTCCGACGTTCCGCTAACTCGGCGTCCCAAGGATCAGAGCCAGCGTCCCGTGCGTTCGAACTCGGCCAGTGACCCGGCCGACTCGGACGGTTCGATGCCGTGGCTGCTGAGCCACTCGTCGCAGAAGTAGGTGTCGGCGTAGCGGTCTCCGCTGTCGGCGAGCAGTGTGACGACCGACCCGCTGCAGCCCTGCTCGACCATCTCGGCCAGTAGGCCGAACGCGCCCCAGATGTTGGTGCCCGTCGACGGCCCGACCCGGCGTCCCAGGACACGACTCACGTGGTGAGCGGCGGCCACCGACGCGTTGTCGGGCACCCTCACCATCCGATCCACCACCCCGGGCAGGAACGACGGCTCCACCCGGGGTCGTCCGATGCCCTCGATCCGTGACGACGCACCCGTGCTCACGTCGGGATCGCCCTGCTCGTAGGACGGGAAGAAGGCCGAATTCTCCGGGTCGACGACGCACAACCGCGTCGGGTGCCGGCGGTAGCGCAGGTACCGGCCGATCGTCGCGCTGGTGCCGCCGGTGCCCGCGCCCACGACGATCCACTCCGGCACGGGGTGCGTCTCCTCGCCGAGCTGCTCGAAGATGGACTCCGCGATGTTGTTGTTGCCCCGCCAGTCCGTGGCCCGTTCGGCATTGGTGAACTGATCGAGGTAGTGCCCGCCGGTCTGCTCGGCCAGGCGCTGCGCCTCGGCATAGACCTGCGCCGACTGCTGCACGAAATAGCAACGGCCGCCCTGGGATTCGATCAATGCGATCTTCGACGCACTTGTCGAGGCCGGCATCACCGCGATGAACGGCAGCCCCAGCATCGCGGCGAAGTACGCCTCCGACACCGCCGTCGATCCGGACGACGCCTCGATCACCGTCGTTCCCTCGCCGATCCACCCGTTGCACAGCGCGTACAGGAACAGCGAACGCGCCAGCCGGTGCTTGAGGCTGCCGGTGATGTGGGTCGTCTCGTCCTTCAGGTACAGCGCGACGTCGACGTCACCGGACCATGTCGACGGCAGCGGATACCGCACCAGATGGGTGTCCGCGCTGCGGCGCGCGTCGGCCTCGATGAGCCGCACCGCGTTGTCGACCCAGGCCCGGGACTGGCGGCGGCATGGCCCCGCCGCGTTCACCGCGCCGATACGGTCGGATGCGACTGGCCAGCCTGCGTGCCGAGGTCCGAGCCGCCGGTCGGCGCCGCGATCAGCGTCAGCAGCGTCGCCTCGGGGCGGCAGCAGAACCGCAGCGGTGCGAACGGGGACGTCCCGATGCCCGCCGACACGTGCAGCTGCGTACGGGCACCCCACCGCGACGGGCCCTTGGCCCGCGAGCGGTCCAGGTCGCAGTTGGTGACGATCGCGCCGTAGAACGGCAGGCACAGCTGGCCGCCGTGGGTGTGGCCGGCCATCACCAGCTGATAGCCGTCTGCGGCGAAGCGGTCCAGCACGCGCGGCTCCGGCGAATGGGTCAGCCCCAGCGTCAGGTTCGCCGCGGGGCTCGCCGGCCCGGCGACGGTGTCGTACCGGTCCCGCGTGAGGTGCGGATCGTCGACGCCCGCCGCCGCGATGTGCAGGCCCGCCACCTCGAACTCGCGACGGGTGTGGGTCATGTCGAGCCAACCGCGCTCGGTGAACGCCGCCCGCAGGTCCTGCCAGGGCAGCGGCTCCCCGTGGATGCGATGTGTCGGCTTGGTCAGGTAGTTGGCCGGGTTCTTCAGCCGGGGCGCGAAGTAGTCGTTGCTGCCGAACACGAACACGCCGGGGACCGCCAGCAGGTCGCCGAGCGCCTGCACCACCGACGGCACCGCCTTCGGGTGCGCCAGGTTGTCGCCGGTGTTGACGACGAGATCGGGCTCCCAGCCCGCCAGTTCGCGTAGCCAGGCCTGCTTGCGTCGCTGCGCCGGCCGCATGTGGATGTCGCTGATGTGCAGCACCTTCAGCGGCGTGGACCCCGGCGACAGCACCGGCATCGTCGCCTCGCGGACCACGAACGCGTTGCGTTCGATCAGCGACGCGTACCCGATCCCCGCGACGAGCGTGCCGACGGACGCCGCAGCGGTGGTCTTGAGGAGGGCAGCCGGTGACGCAGACATGAACTCAAGCGTACTGCCCGAGCCTGTGAGACACAGGCTGTCGGGTCAGCCCGGCGGGGGTGGCGGTGGCGGCGGGGGACCCAGCACCGGCACCGTGATCGGTGGCAGACCAGGGATTTGGATCACCTGCTGGCCCACCGGTGGCGGCGGGGCACCCGGCGGCCCGGCCCCCGGAGGCGGTGGCGGGGGAGCCGGGGCGATGCCGTTCGAGATCTGAATCGTCACGATCGACCCGGGGACGGTCTGGCCGCTGGGCGCCGTTCCGACCACGGTCCCGTAGGACGAGCCGCTGTTGACCGGGGTGGGCTGGTCGGCGACCTGGAACCCGGCCTCGCGCAGGCGCTGGCGGGCCGTGTCGATGTTCAGGCCGGACACGCTCGGCACCCGGGAGCCCGGTGCGCCCTCGACGTACCGCGGATCGGTCGGTGGCAGCGTGACGTCGCCGAACGCGGTGGCGATCGGCTGCATCGCGGTGAACCACGTCCTGGCCGGCTCGTTACCGCCGAACAGGTTGCCCGAACCGCACTGGCGCAGCGGGAACGAGCACAGCTCCGTCGGCGCGGTCGAATCGTCGTAGATGTAGCTCGCGGCCGCGTACTGGTTGGTGAAGCCCAGGAAGGCCGACGAACGGTTGGCCTCGGTGGTGCCGGTCTTGCCCGACATCGGCAGGGTCCAACCGACCGAACCCGCCGCGCCGGCCGCGGTGCCCGCACCGGTGTCGTCCTTGCTCATGGCGTTGGCCAGCGTGTTCGCCAGGCCCTCGGGGACGACCTGCTCGCAGGTCTCGGTGGTGACCGACACCGGCTCGCCATAGCGGTCGTAGACCTCGGCGATCGGGTTGGGCGGGCACCACATGCCGCCCGAGGCCAGCGTCGCCGCGACGTTGGACAGCTCGAGCGCGTTCACCTCGATCGGGCCCAGGGTGAACGAGCCGATGTTCTGCCGCTTCACGAAGTCGGCGAGGCTCTCGTTGCTCTCCGGGTCGTAGTCGCGGGCGGTGCCGGGCAGCGCGTAGGAGCGCAGGCCAAGCCGCACGGCCATGTCCACGGTCCGCTGCACGCCCACCTGGGCGATCAGCTTCGCGAACGCGGTGTTCGGCGAGGTCGCGAGCGCATCGGTGACGCTCATCGTCCCCCGGTAGTTACCGGCGTTCTGCACACACCAGGTCGCGGGCGGGCAGCCCCGCGCCCCGCCGCTGCCGAGGCCCTTGGCCTCGAAGCGCGACGGCGAGTCGAGCTGAGCGTTGATGCCCATGCCCATCTCCATCGCCGCGGCGGTGGTGAACACCTTGAACACCGAACCCGCGCCGTTGCCGACCAGCGAGAACGGCTGGGGCTGCATCGTCTCCCCGGCATCGAGGTTCAGCCCGTAGGTGCGGTTGCTCGCCATCGCCAGCACCGGGTGCGTCTCCTTGCCCGGCTTGATGACGCTCATGACGCTGGCGACGCCGTCGAGGTCGGGGCTCGCGAACTGCGTGATGGCGTTCTTGACCGACGCCTGGACGTCGGGCTCCAGCGTCGTCTTGATCATGTAGCCGCCCTTGGCGACCTGGTCCTTGCTGATCCCGGCGCGGGCCAGGTAATCGAGCACGTAGTCACAGAAGAAGGCGCGGTCGCCGGCGGCGATGCAGCCCCGCGGCAGCTCCTTGGGCTGGGGCAGGATGCCCAGCGGCTGCTGGCGGGCCGCCCGCAGCTCCTCGGCGTGCTCGGGCAGGTTCTCGATCATCGTGTCGAGCACGACGTTGCGGCGGGCCAGCGCGCCGTCGGGATTCGTGTACGGGTTCAGCGTGCTCGTCGACTGGACCATGCCGGCCAGCAGCGCGGCCTGCTGCCAGTTCAGATCCGTGGCGTTGATTCCGAAATAGGTCTGTGCGGCGTCCTGCACGCCGAAGGCGTTGTTGCCGAAGCTCACCAGGTTCAGATAGCGGGTCAGGATCTCCGGCTTGGTGAACGTCTTGTCCAACGTCAGCGCCATCCGGATCTCACGCAGCTTGCGGGCCGGGGTGGTCTCGATCGCGGCGCGCTTCTCGGCGTCGGTCTGCGCGATCACCAGCAGCTGATAGTTCTTGACGTACTGCTGCTCGATCGTCGAACCGCCACGGGTGTCGAGGTTGCCCGACAAGTAACCCGACAGACCCGTCAGGGTGCCCTGCCAGTCGACGCCGTTGTGGTCGGCAAACCTCTTGTCCTCGATCGAGACGATCGCCAGCTTCATCGTGTTGGCAATCTGATCGCTGGGGACCTCGAAGCGTCGCTGCGAATACAGCCACGCGATGATGTTGCCCTTCGCGTCGGTCATCGTGGACACCTGAGGGACCTCGCCCTCGACCAGTTGCGCCGACCCGTTGGCAACCACATCCGACGCGCGGTTCGACACGAGCCCGAAGCCGCCGACGACGGGGAACAGCAGCCCGGCGACGACGACGCTGGCGAGCACGACGCACCAGGCGAGTTTGATGACGGTCACCGCGCGCGGCGGCCGTGTCGGTGGGTCCTCCGGCATGCGTACAGAGTAGCGACGACTTTCGGCCGGGCGTGCCTCGAGCAGCCCGACGAGGACGCCGGAATGAGTCGTGACAGGCCATGTCAAACGCCGTTGACGAGCGCTTGTGCGCAGAACAGGCCATCGAAGAACGGCAATGTACGCGCCTGACGGCACGGTCGTCCCAAAAAAGTGGTCACGAATGTATTGCGCAGAACGGCTGTGACCACCTAAATTGAGCGCACAGTGCGATGCAGGTCACACCCGGTACTCGCAATGTGGCGTAGATCGCACTTGCAATCGACGTCAGGGTTAACAGTCGTCTGCGTTGTCGGGGCGCGGCCAGAACGATAGGGGATCGCTGGTGTCAACAATTCAGCCCGCGGCTCGTAAGACCGTCGTGAACACAATTACCCAGCCCATTGTGCCGGGTAAGGAAGCAGAAGCGCGTATTGCGTGGGTTTCGCAGGCTCGGTGTCGCCAGACGGATCCGGACGAGCTGTTCGTCCGCGGGGCCGCGCAGCGCAAAGCCGCAGTCATCTGCCGTCACTGCCCGGTGATCGCCGAGTGCGGCGCCGATGCTCTCGACAACCGCGTGGAGTTCGGTGTGTGGGGAGGCATGACCGAACGCCAGCGTCGCGCACTGCTCAAGCAACACCCTGAAGTTGTTTCCTGGGCCGACTTCTTCGCCGCCCAGCGCAAACACCGCACTGCCGGCTGAGTCCTTCGATAGCTAAGTCCTTCGACAGCTGAGTCCTTCGACAGCTAAGCCGCGATTGCCTGATTCGCGGGTTGGCCCACCTGTCGAAACGCACGTGAGGGAAATGACGTAACCGCGCCCGACCAGGGCGCGGTTACGCCTTTGTTGGGGGTCGGTTCGCGCTACGCCGCGCCGGTGATCTGATCGGCGATGGCCCGCAGGGCCTCCAGATCGGACACGTCGAACGGCAGCGACGGGACGCCGACGAGGGCCACCGTCGGATTGGCGCCGGTGAACCGCGACAGCAGCCGCACCTCGCGCTTGGCCGTCGAGGCGCGGGCGGCGTGGATCCGCAGCGCGGCTGCGGTCACCGAGTCCGCATCCGCCTTCGCCAGATCGTCGGCGGCCTCGGCCGCCTTGTCGGCGTGCAACTCGCACAGCGTCGGATGCGTGCGGTTGAGGATCAGCCCGGCCAGCGGCATGCGCTCGCTGGAGAGCCGGTCGACGAAGAACGAGGCCTCGCGCAGCGCGTCGGGCTCCGCGGCCGACACCACCACGAACTGCGTGCCGCGCCGCTTGAGCAATTCGTAGGTGCGGTCGGCCTTCTCGCGGAACCCGCCGAACGTCGCGTCCAGGGACTGCACGAAACCCGCTGCGTCCGAGAGCATCTGCGACCCCAGGATGGTCGACATGCCCTTCATCGCCAGTCCGACGGCGCCCGTCACCAGCCGCCCGATGCCGCGTCCGGGCGCCAGCAGCATCCGCCACAGCCTGCTGTCCATGAAACTGCCCAGCCGCTTCGGCGCGTCCAGGAAGTCCAGTGCGTTGCGCGACGGCGGAGTGTCGACGACGATCAGGTCCCACTTGTCCTCTGCCAGAAGCTGTCCCAGCTTCTCCATGGCCATGTACTCCTGCGTGCCGGCGAGCGACGTGGCCACGGTTTGGTAGAACTGGTTGTCCAGGATCGCGTCCGCGCGGTCGGGTCCGGAGTACTGCACGACCATCTCGTCGAACGTCCGACGCATGTCGAGCATCATCGCGTGCAGTTCGCCGGTCACCTCGGGTGCCAGCGGAACTCGCTGAGGCGTGTTGCCCAGCGTCCGGATGCCGAGTGCCTGCGCGAGGCGTTTGGCCGGATCGATGGTCAGCACGACGACGGTGCGTCCGTACTCGGCGGCACGCAGCGCCATCGCCGCCGCGGTGGTCGTCTTACCGACGCCGCCCGCCCCGCAGCACACCACCACGCGGTTGGAGCGGTCACGCAGGATCGAGGCCATGTCGAGGGCCGGTGGTGTCGTGCTCATCGTGTCTCCCCGCTCACCGCACGCCCTGCTGGGCGAGCTCTTCGGCCAGTTCGTACAGGCTCCCGAGGTCGACGCCGTCGGGCAGCGCCGGCAGATCCAGCCGGGCCACGTCCAGTTCGGCGAGCTGCTCGGCACTCTCGGTGCGCGCCGCGATCCGGGTCGCGTGCTGAATGGTCTCGGTCAGCAGACCGGCGAAGTCCTCGTCAGAGAGCGTGACGCCCGCGGACTCCAGGCCGGCCCGTACCTCGTCGGCGTCGACGACACCCTCGGCGGCCTTGGCCAGGTCGTCGGGTGCGAGATAGGACGGGATGTTGCGGTTGACGATGACGCTGCCGATCGGCAGGCCCATGTCGCGCAGCTCCTCGATGGCTTCCAGGGTCTCCTGGATCGGCAGCGCCTCGAGCAGTGTCACGAGGTGGATGGCCGTCAGGTCGGAGTGCAGCAGCTTCACCACGCCGTCGGCCTGGGAATGCACCGGGCCGCCCTTGGCCAGGTCGGACACCGCCTTCGTGACGTCGAGGAAGCGGGCGATCCTGCCGGTCGGCGGGGAGTCCACGACGACCGCGTCGTACGCGATGCCCTTGCCTTTTGGCTGATCCTTCTGAGTGCGGGTCACGATCTCTTTGATCTTGCCCGTGAGCAGCACGTCCCTCAGGCCCGGCGCAATCGTCGTGGCGAACTCGACCGCGCCGATCCTGCGCATCGCGCGCCCGGCCAGCCCGAGGTTGTAGAACATGTCGAGGTATTCGAGGAAGGCCGCCTCGGTGTCGATCGCCAGCGCGTTGACGACGCCGCCCCGCTCGGCGGTCGCGATCTTGACCTCTTCGTACGGCAGCGGCGGAACGTCGAAGAGTTGCGCAATCCCTTGGCGCCCTTCGACTTCCACCAGAAGCACCTTGCGTCCGCCCGCGGCCAGTGCGAGCGCCAGCGCCGCGGCGATCGTCGACTTGCCCGTGCCGCCCTTGCCGGTGACGAAATGCAGACGCGCTTCGGTCAGCCGCGACGGCCATCCGGCCGGCGTCGGACCATCCGGTGGACCCGCTGATCTGGATGAGGTGGTAGCCACGCTTGCATGCTAGCCATAGCGGATCGGCCGCCGGATAAGCTCAGCCGCATGAGCGAACCGACCCGCTGGGAGTACGCCACCGTTCCGCTGCTGACGCACGCGACCAAACAGATTCTCGACCAATGGGGTGAGGACGGCTGGGAACTGGTCTCGGTGCTGCCCGGCCCGACGGGTGAGCAGCACGTCGCGTATCTGAAGCGAGCCAAATGACCAACTCGGCGCGGCTGGCCGAGCTGGGTATCGAACTGCCGCAGGTCGTGGCGCCGCTGGCGGCCTACGTCCCCGCGGTGCGCACCGGCAACCTCGTCTACACCGCAGGGCAGCTGCCCATCAGCGGCGGGGAACTGCTGGCCACCGGCAAGGTCGGCGCCGAGGTGTCCGCGGAGCAGGCCAAGGAACTGGCTCGCCAGTGCGCCCTGAACGCGCTGGCCGCCATCGACTCGGTGGCCGGCATCGACGCGGTGGTCCGGGTGGTCAAGGTCGTCGGCTTCGTGGCATCAGCGCCTGGCTTCGACGGCCAGCCCGGCGTCATCAACGGGGCCTCGGAGCTCTTCGGCGAGATCTTCGGCGACAACGGCGCCCACGCCCGGTCGGCGGTCGGGGTGTCCGAGCTGCCGCGCAACGCGCCGGTCGAGGTGGAAGTGATCGCCGAGGTCTCCTGAGTGGAGCATCCCGCGTACGGACTGCTGCGGCCGGTCACCGAGACCGCGTCGGTGCTGTTGTGCGAGAACCCGGGGTTGATGACCCTCGACGGCACCAACACGTGGGTGCTGCGCGGTCCCGGTTCTGACGAGATGGTCGTCATCGACCCGGGACCCGACGACAAGGACGAACACATCGAGCGCCTCGCGGCCCTCGGGCCCATTCCGCTGGTGCTGATCAGCCACCGCCACGGCGACCACACCGGCGGCATCGACCGTCTGGTCGACCTCACCGGCGCCGTCGTGCGATCGGTCGGCAGCGGATTCCAGCGCGGGCTGGGCGGATCGCTGACCGACGGCGAGGTGATCGACGCGGCCGGGCTGACCATCACCGTGATGGCCACGCCCGGGCACACTGCCGACTCACTGTCCTTCCTTGTCGACGACACCGTGCTCACCGCCGACACCGTCCTCGGTCGCGGCACCACGGTGATCGACTCCGAGGACGGCGATCTCGGTGACTACCTGGAATCGCTGCGACGGCTGCGCGGACTGGGTCACCGCACCGTGCTGCCGGGCCACGGACCCGAGCTGGACGACATGGCCGCGGTGTGCGACACCTACCTCGCCCATCGCGAGGAGCGGCTCGAGCAGGTGCGCGGAGCGCTCCGCGAGCTGGGGGAGGACGCCACCGCCCGCCAGGTGGTGGAGCACGTCTACACCGACGTCGACGAAAAGCTGTGGGAGGCAGCCGAATGGTCGGTGCAGGCGCAACTCAACCACCTGCGCCGCTGAGCTCGTTACCTCGCTCGCGGCGGGATTCTCGCTCGTTACCTCGCTCGGCGGGCCAGGCGCTCCGAGTCGCTGATCAACACACTCTTGCCCTCCAGGCGGATCCAGCCGCGGTGGGCGAAATCGGCGAGCGCCTTGTTCACGGTCTCGCGCGATGCGCCGACCAACTGGGCGATCTCCTCCTGCGTCAGGTCGTGCGTCACGCGCAGTGCGCCGCCCTCCTGCGTACCGAAGCGCTGCGCGAGCTGCAGCAGCTGCTTGGCCACGCGGCCGGGCACGTCGGTGAAGATCAGGTCGGCGAGGTTGTTGTTGGTGCGGCGCAGCCGGCGGGCCAGCACGCGCAGCAGCTGCTCGGCGATCTCGGGGCGATCGGCGATCCAGGCGCGCAGCGCTTCGCGGTCCATCGACACCGCGCGCACCTCGGTGATGGTCGTAGCGCTCGACGTCCGTGGTCCGGGATCGAAGATCGACAGCTCGCCGAACATGTCGGACGGGCCCATGATCGTCAGGAGGTTCTCACGGCCGTCCGGTGAACGCCGCCCGATCTTCACCTTTCCGGAGATGATGATGTACAGGCGATCGCCGGGCTCGCCCTCGGCGAACACGGTGTGCCCACGGGGAAAGTCGACAGGCTGCAGCTGCTTGGTCAGCGCGGAAACAGCGCTGGGTTCTACCCCCTGGAAGATTCCGGCCCTGGCCAGGATCTCGTCCACGTTGCCCCTTTAGCGTTCGTTGATCAGACATGCGTAAGCCGACCTCGAAAGATCGTGAGATCAGTCTAGAGGTACGCCCTGTCGACGTTGGCGGCATCGAGCCCCCGGTGCGACCAGCCCACGCTACACACGATCGGGTTGTCGGGTCTGCCGAAACTCAGTATTGGCGAGCTGATGGGCATACTCGCGTGTCGGCAAACCCGGGACGGAGATGGGCTCGATGAACCGGCGCGCCAGTGACTCCTGCTCGGTGAGGCGTCGCGCGGCACTCAGCACGGCCTCGTCGATGTGCACCCGCGGGCGGGTGTCGACCTCGTTCACCTTGGCTTGTTCGAGAATTTCGTCCACGTCCGACGGCGACATCGCGTCGCAACGCAAGCCCGCCTCGACACGCTCGAGCCCGAGCGTCACCAACATGAGCAACCCCGGGATGAGCGCCACGAGCAACCACGACACAAGGAGGAAGTAAACACGGCGAAAGTCTCAACGGGATCACGAAAAGCCCTCGTTAAGAACCGATCCACCCCCGGGCGCGTCGGACCCCCTCAGTACGCTGGCTTCGTGACCGCCAGTAAAGCCTCGACCAGCGGCAAGACCTCCGCCGCCGCGGCCCGCAAATGGGACAGAGAGACCCACCTGGGCCTGGTCCGGCGGGCCCGCCGGATGAACCGCACTCTGGCGCAGGCGTTTCCGCACGTGTACTGCGAGCTGGACTTCACCAACCCCCTGGAGCTGACGGTCGCCACCATCCTGTCGGCCCAGAGCACCGACAAAGGGGTCAACCTCGCCACCCCGGCGCTGTTCCGCAAGTACCGCACCGCGCTGGACTATGCGCAGGCCGACCGCACCGAGCTCGAGGAGCTGGTGCGCTCCACCGGCTTCTACCGCAACAAGGCCAATTCGCTGATCCGGCTGGGCGAGGAGCTGGTCGCCCGGTTCGACGGCGAGGTTCCCCGCACCCTGGAGGAGCTGGTCACGCTTCCCGGGGTCGGACGTAAGACGGCCAACGTCATCCTCGGCAACGCGTTCGACGTCCCCGGCATCACCGTCGACACCCACTTCGGACGGCTGGTGCGCCGCTGGCGCTGGACCGCCGAGGAGGACCCGGTGAAGGTCGAGCACGTCGTCGGCGCCCTGATCGAGCGCAGCGAGTGGACGCTGCTCAGCCACCGCGTGATCTTCCACGGCCGGCGCGTCTGCCATGCCCGCAAGCCCGCCTGCGGCGTCTGCGTGCTCGCCAAGGATTGCCCGTCCTACGGCACGGGTCCGACCGATCCGCTGGTCGCCGCGCCGCTGGTCAAGGGTCCCGAGACCGAGCACCTGCTGGCGCTGGCCGGACTGTAGGCGCCGATGAGCGCGTCCGCCCGCTGGAGCGTCGTGGCGTTGGTGATCCTGGTGGCGCTCGGTGTCGCTCTGTGGTCGGAGCTCGGCGACGACGACCTCGCGCCGTCGGCTCGCCAGGACTCCGTCTCCGCCCGCGACCGCCGGGACGCCGACACCCCGGAGGCACTCGCCGAACCCCGCGCCGAGGCCGCGCTGCAGCCCTGCCCCACCGCCGGAACCGGTCTCGGGCCCGAGGCGCTGCGGGGCATCGACCTCGAATGCGTGGGTGACGGCAGCCGGGTCGACATCGCCCGCGCGCTGGCCGGCCGGCCGGTGGTGCTGAATCTATGGGCGTACTGGTGCGGTCCGTGCGCCGACGAGCTGCCGGCGATGGCCGAGTACCAGCGCCGCAAGGGGTCTGAGGTCACGGTGCTGACCGTGCACCAGGACGAGAACGAGACGGCGGCGCTGATCAGGATGGCCGAGCTCGGCGTGCACCTGCCCACGGTCCAGGACGGGCGCCGTCGGATCGCCGCAGCGCTACGGGTTCCGAACGTGATGCCTGCGACGGTCGTGCTGCGCGCCGACGGTAGCGTGGCCGAGATCTTGCCCCGGTCGTTCGCGACCGCCGACGAGATCGCCGCTGCGGTGGACCCGAAGATTGGAGTCGCGTGACCTGGGACGACCCCGAGGGTGAGCTGACTCCGTCGGCCGCGCCGCCGTGGCTGGCACCGCTGGTCGACCAGCCCGGCGCGGTGAAGAACGCCTACCGGCGACGCGTGCCCGCCGAAGTGCTGGCAGCGCTCACCGCCGCCAACACGACGGCCGCCGTCACCGGCAAGCGCCGCGACGCCGCCGTTCTGGTCCTTTTCTCCGGCCCGGCAGACGGTGACCGGGGCATGCTGCCCGACGACGCCGACCTGCTGGTGACCGTCCGCGCGTCGACGCTGCGCCACCACGCAGGGCAGGCCGCGTTCCCCGGCGGCGCGGCCGACCCCGGCGATGCGAGCCCCGTCGACACCGCGCTGCGGGAGGCCACCGAGGAAACCGGCCTCGACGCCGGCAGGCTGCAGCCGCTGGCCACGCTGGAGAAGATGTTCATCCCGCCGTCGGGTTTCCACGTGGTGCCGGTGCTGGCGTACTCGTCGGATCCCGGCCCGGTGTGGGTGGTCGACGAATCCGAGACCGCGCTGGTCGCCCGCGTCCCGGTGCGGGCGTTCGTGAACCCCGAGAACCGGATCATGGTGTACCGCAGCGAGAACACCCGCCGCACGGCGGGACCGGCGTTCCTGCTCAACCAGATGCTGGTGTGGGGATTCACCGGACAGGTCATCTCGGCGATGCTCGACGTGGCCGGCTGGGCGGTGCCGTGGCAGAACGACAAACTGTACGAACTCAGCGATGCAATGGCGCTCCTCGACGCCGAGGGCAGCTACGGTGATGCGCAACGATGAACTCGTCACAATGGCTTGATATCGCCATCCTCGCCGTGGCGCTCCTCGCTGCCGTCTCAGGCTGGCGATCAGGTGCGCCCGGTTCGTTGTTGGCACTGGTCGGCGTCGTCCTCGGCGCGGCGGCAGGCATCCTGCTGGCCCCCCACGTGGTCAGCCACCTCAACGGTCCGCGCACCAAACTCTTCGTGACGCTCTTCCTGATCCTCGTGCTCGTGGTGATCGGCGAGATCGCGGGCGTGGTGCTGGGAAGGGCCGTGCGGGGCGCGATCCGGAACCCGGGGCTGCGGATCGCCGACTCCGTCGTCGGCGTGGCCCTGCAACTGGTCCTCGTGCTGACCGCGTCCTGGCTGCTGGGCACCGCGCTGGTGTCCTCCCCGCAGCCGAACCTCGCGGCCGCCGTGCAGGGCTCCCGGGTGATCGCCGAGGTCGACTCGGTCGCGCCCAGCTGGCTGCGGTCGGTACCGAACCGCTTGTCGTCGCTGTGGGAGACCGCCGGCCTGCACGACGTGCTCAAACCCTTCGGCCCGACCCCGGTGGCCGCGGTCGAGGCGCCCGATCCGACCCTGGCGACCTCCCCCGTCGTCGGCCAAACCCGCCAGAGTGTGGTCAAGGTGCGCGGCGTCGCGCAGAGCTGCCAGAAGGTGCTGGAGGGCACCGGGTTCGTCGTCGCGCCGAACCGCGTGATGTCCAACGCCCACGTGGTCGCCGGCTCCGACAGCGTCACCATCGAGGTGGACGGCCAGACCTATGACGCGGGCGTCATCTCCTATGACCCCAACGCCGACATCTCGATCCTCGATGTGCCGAACCTGCCGTCGGCGCCGCTGCAGTTCGTCGAGGAGCTCGCACCCACGGGCACCGACGGCATCGTGATGGGCTATCCCGGCGGGGGCGATTTCACCGCCACACCGGCCAGGGTGCGCGAGGTGATCGAGCTCAACGGTCCCGACATCTACCGCAGCACGACCGTGACCCGCGAGGTGTACACCATCAGAGGTACTGTGCGGCAGGGTAATTCGGGCGGCCCGATGATCAACCGGCAGGGCCAGGTGCTCGGCGTCGTGTTCGGGGCCGCGGTCGACGATGTCGACACCGGGTTCGTGCTGACCGCCAAGGAGGTGGGCGCGCAGATGGCGAAGGTCGGCAACGTCGCGCGGGTGGCCACCGGAACCTGTATCAGCGCCGGCTGATCAGGAGTACACCTCGGCGAGGAAACGCGACAGGTGCGTGTTCGCGGTGTCCGGGGTCTCCTCGTGGGCGAAGTGCCCCGCACCCTCGATCGACACGTAGCGTCCGTGCGGCGCGTAGCGCTGCGTGCGGTTGACCGGGTCGGGCAGCACGTACGGGTCGGCCTCGCCGCGCAGATGCAGCACCGGCACCGTCAGGTTGCGCTTCATCGACCGCATGAACCGTCTGCCCTCGCCGCGTAGCTGGCTGCGCACCGCCCAGCGCTGGTACTCCAGCGCACAGTGGGCCGCCGACGGAATCTGGATCGCCCGCCGCAGGTGACCCATCGTCTCGGCGAAATCGTCGGTGGTCTGCCATGAGGCACCGGCTCGGCTGCGCACCAGCCGCTCCAGCTCGGCGCCGTCGTGCCCCGACAGGGCCCGCTCCGGCCACATCGGCACCTGATAGCGCAACATCCACGGGAGCAGCGCCCGACGCTGGTCGCGCCGGGTCACCACCGATCGGCGCAGCGCCGAGGGGTGCGGTGAGCTGACCACCGCGATCGCCCGCACCACACGGGGGTGCAGCACCGACGTGGCCCAGCAGACCAACCCGCCGTCGGCGTGGCCGACCAGGGTGGCGCTGTTGTGGCCCAGCGCCCGGACCAGGCCCGCGGTGTCGCCGGCCAGCGTCCAGCCGTCGTAGCCGCGCGGCGGTTTGTCGCTGCCCCCGTAGCCACGCAGGTCGACGGCGACCACCCGGGCGCCCGTCAACCCCGTGAGTTGGTGACGCCACGACCACCAGAACGACCCGAACCCGTGCAGCAGGATGACCAGCGGGCGGTCGGTGAGCGGCTTCGACTGATCGACCGGGTCGTCGCTGCCGGCGGGACGCTCGGCCTCCACGACGTGGAAGCGGATCCCGTTGGCGTGGACGTCCAGGTGGCGCCACGGCCCGCCGATGCGTACGACCGACGGATCGGGTGGGGGCATTACCAGCCTGACGGGTCTTTTTGCGCCGCGGGCTGATTGTCGGTCCGGGCGACGGCGCGCTTGTCAGGGCCCGGGGAGAAGGCCTCCGGGAGCTCCTTGACCGTCTCGATGGTCTTCTGCGGTCCGCGGATCTTGCGCACCTTCAGATAGCCGAACAGTGCCAACAGCACGGTCAGCACCACCATCACCCCGAACACGATCAGGTAGGCGGCCCACTTCCACAGCCAGGTGTCGAGCAGCTCGGCGACGAAGAAGAAGAAGAAGAACGTCGAGTAGAACAGCACCACCAGCGCGGCGATGAAGAAGACGCTGCCGGTGAGGCCCTTCTTGACGTCGCGGGTGATCTCGGCCTTGGCCAGCTCGACCTCGGCGCGCACCAGCGTCGACACCTGCGCCGTGGCGTCCTTGACCAGATCGCCGATCGACGGATCGGGCTTCGGTGCGTGCGGATCCACCAGCGGTATCGACGTCACGGTATTGGGCACGCCGTTCCTGCGGTCGCTCACGAAAGCTTCCTTCCCGCCTCTGTCCTCGGTCGCGTTCATGTTGCCACGTGGCGCCGCTCTAAACGATTCAGCCCGACGATAGACTGCCTGGGTTCCTTGCTGGCCGGTCGGGCACGTCGGATAGGGGAGTGACTTCTTGAGAACCAACAGCCTCTGGCTGACGGTTCGCGCCACGTTCGTGGTCCTGGCCGCCGTGCTCGGCGCCACCACGCTCGGCGCGGTAACCGCACACGCGCAAGCCCCGGTTCCGCTCGGCGGTGGTTCGGGCCTGGTCGTCAACGGTGAGACGCTGTGCACGCTGACCGCCATCGGCACCGACAACAGAGGCAACCTGATCGGGTTCACGTCCGCGCACTGCGGCGGCCCGGGCGCGGTCGTCGCCGCCGAATCCGCCCAGACCGCCGGCACCGTCGGCGAGATGGTCGCCGGCAACGACATCCTCGACTACGCGGTGATCAGGTTCGACCCCACCAAGGTCACCCCGGTCAACGAGGTCAACGGTTTCCGCATCGACGGCATCGGCCCCGACCCGAAGTTCGGCGAGGTCGCCTGCAAGCTCGGGCGCACCACCGGCTACTCCTGCGGCGTCACGTGGGGGCCCGGTCAGGAGCCCGGCACCATCGTCAACCAGGTGTGCGGCCAGCCCGGCGACTCGGGCGCGCCCGTCACCGTCAACAACCGGCTCGTCGGCATGATCCACGGGGCGTTCTCCGAGGAACTGCCCACCTGCGTCGTGAAGTTCATCCCGCTGCACACCCCGGCGGTCACGATGTCGATCAACACCCAGCTGGCCGACATCGTCGCCAAGGGCCGGCCCGGCAGCGGGTTCCGCCCGATCGGTTCCTGAGGTCCCTGCTTCCTGAGGTCCCGGCCGCTACTTGCTGGCGCGGATCGCCTCGAACACGCTGGGGTCGACCAGCGTCGAAGTGTCGCCCAGCTCGCGGCCCTCGGCGACGTCACGCAGCAGCCGCCGCATGATCTTGCCGCTTCGGGTCTTCGGCAGTTCCGGAACCACGTGGATCTCCCGCGGTTTGGCGATCGGCGAGATCTCGCGCGCCACCTCGGCGCGCAGCTCGTCGACCATCGATTCCTCGCCGCCGTGGGCACTGGACTTCAGGATCACGAACGCACAGATGGCCTGGCCGGTGTGCTCGTCGGTCGCCCCGACGACCGCGGCTTCGGCGACCCCGGAGTGCCCGACGAGCGCGGACTCCACCTCGGCGGTCGAGATGCGGTGCCCGGAGATGTTCATGACGTCGTCGATGCGGCCCAGCACCCAGATCTCGCCGTCCTTGCCGTACCGGGCGCCGTCGCCGGCGAAGTACCAGCCCTGCTCGGCGAAGCGCGACCAGTAGGTCTCCTTGAACCGCTCCGGATCGCCCCAGATGCCGCGCAGCATCGACGGCCACGGCTTGTCCAGGACGAGGTAGCCGCTGGCCTGCTCGCCGTGGTCGGTGCCCGGAGCGAGTTCGTTGCCGTCGTCGTCGACGATCTTGGCCGAGATGCCCGGTAGCGCGCGCATCGCCGAACCCGGCTTGCAGTCCGTCACCCCGGGCAGCGGCGAGATCATGATCGCGCCGGTCTCGGTCTGCCACCAGGTGTCCACGATCGGGGTCTTGTCGGCGCCGAAGACCTTGCGGTACCAGCGCCACGCCTCCGGGTTGATGGGCTCGCCCACCGAACCCAGCAGCCGCAGGCTCGACAGATCGTGGTCGGCGGCGATCTGCCGCCCCCACTTCATGAACGTGCGAACCAACGTCGGAGCGGTGTAATAGATGGAGACGCCGTACTTCTCGATGATCTCGAAGTGGCGGTGCTCGTTCGGGGAGGCGGGTGTGCCCTCGTAGACCACCTGCGTCACGCCGTTGCTCAGCGGCCCGTACACGATGTAGGTGTGGCCGGTGACCCAGCCGATATCGGCTGTGCACCAATAGACGTCGGTCTCGGGCTTGAGGTCGAAGACGTTGAAGTGCGTGTAGGACGACTGCGTCAGGTAGCCCGCCGAGGTGTGCATGATGCCCTTGGGCTTACCGGTGGTGCCCGACGTGTAGAGCAGGAACAGCGGGTGCTCGGAGTCGAACGCCTCAGGGGTGTGTTCGGTCGAGGCCTTGGGCACGACCTCGTCCCACCACAGATCACGGTCCTCGGTCCACGGGGTGTCGATTCCGGTGCGGCGCACCACCAGCACGTGTTCGACGGGGCTGTCGTCGCCGAGGCCCTCGATGGCCTCGTCGACGCCGGTCTTCAGTGACACCGCCTGGCCGCGGCGGTACTGGCCGTCGGTGGTGATGACGAGCTTGGCCTGGGCGTCGTCGATACGGGCCTTGAGCGCCGAGGCCGAGAAGCCCGCGAACACGACGCTGTGCATGGCGCCCAGACGCGCGCAGGCCAGCATCGCGATGATCGCTTCGGGCACCATCGGCATGTAGATCGCGACGCGGTCGCCGGCCTTGAGCCCGAGTTCGGTCAGCGCGTTGGCCGCCTGGCACACCTCGTCTTTGAGCTCGGCGTAGGTGATGCTGCGCGCGTGGTCGACGGGCTCACCCTCCCAGTGGATCGCGACCCGGTCGCCGTTGCCGGCCTCGACGTGGCGGTCCACGCAGTTGTAGGCGACGTTGAGCTTCCCGCCGACGAACCACTTCGCGACGGGCGCCTCCGACCAGTCGAGCACCTCGGTGAACGGGGTCTCCCACGACAGCCGCTCAGCCTGCTTGGCCCAGAACGCAAGCCGGTCGGCCTCGGCCTCGTCGTAGAGCTCGGCGGTGGCGTTGGCGTTCTCGGCGAACTCGGGTGCCGGAGGGTAGGACGAGGGGGCGTCCACGTGCGTCTCGGTCATGGGTGTGAGGGTAGTCACCCAACGTTGCAAAGACGTTGGCAACTCATATCTGGGGCTGCGGGCGGCACTTCGGACGCGACGAGCGTGGCGGCTCGTCGGCCCAGCGGTATCTTCTCAGGCGTGACCGACCCGCTGGCCCCGCTGACCGAGCTTCCCGGAGTCGCCGACGGCGGCGAGGAGGCCAGGGAGACGCTCGGCCGCGCACACCGGCACCGGACGAATCTGCGGGGGTGGCCGAAGACCGCCGCCGAGGCGTCACTGCGGGCGGCGCGCGCCTCGTCGGTGCTCGACGGTGGGCCGCTGCAGTTCGCACCCGAGGCCGACGATCGCGACCCGGTGCTCGCCGGGGCGCTGCGGGTGTCCGAGGCCCTGGAGGGTGGCGAAGGCGCCCTGATCGGGGTGTGGCGGCGGGCGCCGCTGCAGGCGATCGCGCGGCTGCACTCGCTGGCGGCGGCCGACCTCGTCGCCGACGAGGCGCTCGGACGGCCTCGCGAGGGCGCGGGGCGACGGCTGGAGCTGCTCGCCGACCTCGCCACGGGAGGGACGCGCGTCCCCGCGACGGTGCTCGCGGCCGTCGCCCACGGTGAGCTGCTGACGCTGGAGCCGTTCGGCAGCGCCGACGGCGTCGTTGCGCGCGGGGTGTCGCGGTTGATCACCATCGCCAGCGGTCTGGATCCCCACGGCCTCGGCGTGCCTGAAGTGCACTGGATGCGCCGTTCCAACGACTATCGCGCTGCGGCACGCGGTTTCGCGTCGGGCACAGCCGATGGTCTGACGGCGTGGCTGATCCTGAGCAACGAAGCACTGCACGCGGGCGCTCGTGAGGCGCTGTCCATCGCGCAGTCGTCGACGTAAGGGCGGGGGCGAAAGGGCTGGGTGTAAAGGGCGCTCCCAGGCGCTCCAGCAAAAAAGGCGGGCGGCGTCCGAAGCAATTCGAAAAATACTTCGGCTCACCGCCCGCCAGCACGGACCTCCGGTTACCAAGCGTGCGTTCTGCGGCTGCGTGGGTGGCCTCGGCGTCATTGCGATCCGCTTCGACCGCAGCCCTACCCAAAGAGCCGTCGAGGTCGTCCGATCTTCGCAATCACGCAGGCCCGCAACACTTTTACCGTTATCGCGGTATGGGCTCCGCGTGGGTACCGGGACCCGTGCTGGGAGGCCGAGATCGGGAGGTCGAGCCTTCTCTTCCGGCTCGGCCTTGGCCTCACCCGGCTTCCGTGCTTCCTTTGTACTACGTGACCACCGTCACATCAAGGCCCAACGCGGCACGATTTCGATTTGTTATGCACCCGGTTCAGCAATCTCGGCCCCGGCTGCGAACTCGCGTGTGTCAGAACGCGAATCGGCGCAACAGCGAGTACGTCAGCGCGCCGGCGGCCAGGGCGCTGAACCCGACGGCGGCCGTCGTCGCGACCGCCGCTCCCGACGGCGTCGGCATCCGGTCGCGCAGTGACACCGGACGGGAGAACGTGCGGACCGGCCAATTGCGGGCGGCCGCTTCCCGGCGCAGCGTCCGGTCCGGATTCACGACGGTCGGATGGCCCACGGCTTCGAGCATCGGCAGGTCGGTGATCGAGTCGGAGTAGGCGTAGCAATGCTCGAGCGCGTAACCCTCCCGGTCGGCGAGGGCGCGGATCGCTTCGACCTTGCCCTCCCCGAAGCAGTAGAACGCGATGTCCCCGGTGTACTTACCGTCCTCGACGACCATGCGTGTTGCCATCGCGTGGGTGGCGCCCAGGGCACGCGCGATGGGCGCCACGATCTCCTCGCCGGAGGCGGACACCACCACGACATCGCGCCCGCACAGTTTGTGGTCGGCGATGAGCTCGGCCGCCTCAGCGAACACCAGCGGATCGACGATGTCGTGGAGTGTCTCGCCGACGACCCCCTTGACCTGCTCGACATCCCAACCCGCGCACATCGTCGTCAGATAACTGCGCATGCGGTCCATCTGTTCGTGGTCGGCCCCGGACATCAGGAACAGAAATTGCGCGTAGGTCGACTTCAGAACGGCGCGGCGGTTGATGAGCCCCTGACTGAAGAACGGTTTGCTGAAAGCCAGAGTGCTCGATTTCGCGATGACCGTTTTGTCCAGATCGAAGAACGCCGCGGTGCGAATGGGGCTGTCCGGCGCAGTGGACGCGTAGGGCGCCTGGCTACCCCCGGTTGCCGGGTCGGACGAGGTCACATCGTCAGCATAGAGGTGTCGCGCGTGACAATTTGCGGCAGATCGTACAAATTGGCAGTTCACGACACGTGTCTGTCCCTGCATGGTTTCGGCGACACAGCCAAGTTGTTCCCATTTCGATACTTGCGCTGGCCCTGCTCGGCGTGTGTATAGTGGGCGTTACCCGGCTTATGTCGGGTGTGCATCAGCCCGACCCCCCGGGGCTGATACACGACGACCTCCGCCTCCTCCCCCCCTGGCGGGGGTCGTCCCTTTTCTGGGGTGTTTTCGTCCAGCGGATAGGTCGATTCGCGGATCAAAAGTTGCGGAACGTCGTTTTCAACGTTTGTGCCCCTGGTTGTGCACACATCCGCATTCATCCACAGATCCTTGCTGTAACTCTTCCGGCGCGTGCAGTAGCGCCGCAGGCTTGGCGTCATGAACGCCACCGACACCACTGGCGGAGGGATCCTCGCTCTCGTCGCCGACCCGGCTCTCGACGCCGACATCGACAGAGTCGGCGCGGCGGCGGGTCTTCGCATCGTCCGTTCTCACGACCCGTCCAGTCGGCGGGTGTGGACCAGCGCCGCGGCGGTGCTCGTCGACACCGACGCCGCCCGGCGCTGCGCCGCGGCGGGCCTGCCCCGCCGCGCACGCGTGCTGCTGATCTGCGGCGATGAGCCCGAAGCCGCCGATTGGGAGGCTGCCGTCGCGGTCGGCGCGCAACGGATACTGACATTGCCGGCCGGAGAGCAGGAGCTGATGGCGGTGCTCGCCGACGCCGGCGAGTCGGGGCACCCCGGCGGTACCCGCGGTCCCGTGGTGGCGGTGCTCGCGGGCCGCGGCGGAGGTGGCGCGTCCGTCTTCGCGACCGCGCTCGCCCAGACGGCCACGGAATCCCTTCTGATCGACGGGGATCCGTGGAGCGGTGGCCTGGATCTGGTGCTCGGCAGCGAGACCGAGCCCGGGCTTCGGTGGCCCGACCTCTCCCTCGCCGGCGGCAGGGTGAGCTATCCGGCGCTGCGTGACGCGCTGCCGCGCCGCCACGGTGTCAGCGTCCTGTCCGGCAGCCGCGTGTTGTCTGGTGACAGAACCAGCAACGACATCGACGTCGCCCCGCTGGATGCGGTCATCGACGCGGGCAGCCGCGGGGGCGTGACCGTCGTCTGCGATGTCGCGCGCCGTCCCACCCCCGCGACCGAGATCGCGCTGGCGGCAGCAGACCTCGTGGTGTTGGTCACTCCCGCCGATGTGCGGTCCTGCGCCGCGGCGGCCGCAACCGCACAGTGGGTGACGGCGGGCAACCCCAACACCGGCGTCGTCGTCCGCGGTCCGGCGCCGGGCGGGCTGCGGCCGGTCGACGTCGCCCGCATCGTCGGGCTGCCGGTTCTGGCGTCCATGCGACCGCAGCCCGGCATCGAGGCCCTGCTGGAGCGCGGTGGTTTGCGGATTCGGCCGCGATCCCCGCTCGCGCGGGCCGCCCGGACCGTGCTGGCGGTACTTAGCCAGAACCCCCACCTCGATGCCGCCGCGGAGCCGGCGGCGTGAACGCGCCGCTGATCGAACGGGTCCGCGAACGCCTGGCCGCGGAGTCGGCTCCACTGCGCCCGAGCGTGGTCGCCGCGGCGATCCGCGCCGAATCGGGTGGTGTCCTCGGCGACGCCGAGGTGCTGACCAGCATGCGCGAGCTACAGACCGAACTGGTCGGGGCCGGCGTCCTCGAATCCTTGCTATCGGCCCCGGGAACCACCGACGTCCTTGTGACGGCTCCGGACGCCGTGTGGGTCGACGACGGCAACGGCCTGCGGCGGACCGCCGTGCGGTTCGCCGACGACGCCGCGGTGCGCCGACTGGCACAGCGGTTGGCGCTCAGTGCGGGACGGCGCCTCGACGAGGCGCAGCCCTGGGTGGACGGGCAGCTCAGCGGTGTGGTCGCGGGTGTGCCCGGCGCAGCGCTGACCGTCCGCCTGCACGCGGTGCTCCCGCCGATCGCTGCAGCCGGTACGTGTCTGTCCCTGCGCGTGCTGCGCCCGGCCACCCAGAACCTCGACGCGCTGATCACCGCCGGGGCCATCGACGAGGACGCCGCGCAGCTGCTGCGGGACATCATCACCGCCCGGCTCGCGTTCGTGGTGTCCGGCGGCACCGGGGCGGGAAAAACGACGCTGCTCGCGGCGCTGTTGGCCGCGGTCCCCACCACCGAGCGCATCGTGTGCGTCGAGGACGCCGCCGAGCTCGCCCCCGCCCACCCGCACCTGGTCAAGCTTGTCGCCCGCAACGCCAACGTCGAGGGCGCCGGCGCCGTCACCGTCCGCGATCTGGTCAAGCAGGCATTGCGGATGCGACCGGACCGGATCGTCATCGGGGAGGTGCGGGGTGCCGAGGTGGTCGATCTGCTGACCGCCCTGAACACCGGGCACGACGGCGGCGCGGGCACCGTGCACGCGAACAGCCCCGCCGAGGTGCCCGCCCGGTTCGAGGCGCTGGCAGCCCTCGGCGGCCTCGATCGCCTCGCGCTGCACAGCCAGCTCGGCGCAGCGATTCAGGTGGTGCTGCACGTGGTGCGCGACCGGGCCGGCTGTCGTCGCCTCGGCGAAGTGGGTGTGTTGCACCGCGGAGACGACGGGCGGGTCGTGGTCGTTCCGTGCTGGCACCGCGACACCGGCTTCGGCCTGGGGGCGGAGATGCTGCGGGAGCTCGTGCAGGCGAGGGTCAAGCCGTGACGATCGCGGCGGTCGCGCTGGCGGTCGCGGTGCTCGTGGCGCCGGCCGGTTCACGGTGGCGGGCGCGGGAGGTGCTGGCGTCGCCGCGACGACGCGTCCGGTTGCCGGTGACCGCGGGCGCCGTGCTGGCGTGCGCGGCGGCGGCGGTCGCGGTGACGCTTCCGGCCGGGATGGCGCTGGGCCTGCTGTCGGCGACCCTGCTCGCCCGACGACGCCTCGCCGGGCGACGGCGCCTGCGTACCGCCGAGGGCGCGGGGTTGCAGGGCGCGCTCGACGTTCTGGTCGGCGAGCTGCGCATCGGCGCCCATCCGGTCACGGCGATCGGGGCCGCGGCGCAGGAGAGCCACGGCCGCATCGCGCAGTCGCTGGCGGCGGTGTCGGCGCGGGCGCTGCTGGGTGCGGACGTGGCGGCCGGGCTGCGCACCGAAGGGCGACGGTCGCCCTCGCCGGCGCACTGGGACCGACTGGCGGTGTGCTGGTCGCTCGCCCAGACACACGGCCTCGCCATCGCGACGTTGATGCAGGCCGCTCAGCGCGACATCGCCGAACGGGAGCGGTTCCGCGGGCGCGTCGAGGCGGGGATGGCCGGGGCGCGGGCCACCGCCGCGATCCTCGCAGGGCTGCCGGTTCTCGGGGTGCTGCTGGGCCATGCGATCGGCGCCGAACCCCTGCGCTTCCTGCTGTCGGCGGGTGCGGGCGGGTGGCTGCTCGTCGTGGGCGTCGCGTTCGTGTGCTGCGGCCTGCTGTGGTCTGACCGCATCACCTCCAGGGTGCTGACATGATCTGGGCGGCAACGCTTCTCGCGGTGGCGGCGCTGGTGGTTCCGTCTGCGTCGATCGCCCGGGTGCGGCGCGGTGAGCAGCCGGAGAGTCGGTCGGCCGTGACCGAGGCGGCCGAGGATCCGCTGGCCATAGCGGCCAGCCTCGATGTGCTGGCGGCCTGCCTGCGGTCGGGCATGGCGGTGTCGACGGCGGCCGCGGCAGTCGCCGTCTCGGCGCCGGCGGGGCTGGCATCGCTGCTGGCACGCGCGGCCGACCTGCTCGCGCTCGGGGCCGATCCCGCCAAGGCGTGGGTGAGTCCGGCGGGAGAGGCGGGCGACCATGTTCAGGCCTTTCTGCGGATGGCCCGTCGCTCGGCGGCGTCGGGAACCGCGCTCGCCGACGGCATCGAAGAGCTGGCCGGGCAGTTGCGCGCCGAGGCCGGCGATGCCGCCAGCGCCCGGGCCGAGCGCGCCTCGGTGTTGATGGCGGGCCGTTGGGCCTGTGCTACCTGCCGGCCTTCCTGTGTCTGGGCATCGTGCCCGTTGTCGCCGGGTTGGCCGGCGAAGTCCTGCAGTCAGGAGTGCTGTGACGGAATCCGAAGGAGAAGAGGAACACCATGAGACAACGCCTGCACGAGATGCACACCCGGTTGATCGTCTTGGCCGTCGACGACGACGGCATGTCCACCGTGGAGTATTCGATTGCCTCGATTTACACCCCTTGAGAGGATGCCATTGTGCGAGCACTCATCGTTGTCAGGCTGTCCCGCGTCACCGACGCTACAACGTCCCCTGAGCGGCAGCTTCAGACCTGCCGGGAGCTATGCGCCCAACGTGGCTATGAGGTGGTTGGAGTAGCCGAGGACTTGGACGTGTCGGCCGGCTCTACGACACCGTTCGACCGCCCCCAGATCGGGGACTGGTTGACAAACCGGCTCGGTGAGTTCGACGTGCTCGTGTTCTACCGGATGGACCGCCTCGTCCGTCGACTGCTGGACCTCGCCGATGTAATTCGCTGGTGCCAAAAGCATTCGGTCTCGGTGGTGTCGGCCACCGAGCAGTTCCTAGACCTGACGCAGCCCTTCGGGGACATCATCGCTCTCCTGGTCGCCAAAGTGGCTGAGATGGAGCTTGCAGCGATCAGCGATCGCAACCGATCCGCTGCTCAGTACAACCTGCGAGCGGGAAAGTACCGAGGAGGAATTCCGCCGTGGGGCTACCTTCCCGAGGAGACGGAGGAGGGCTGGCGCTACGTCCAAGACCCCGATCAAGTCGCGGTCATCAACGAGGTCGTCCAGCGAGCCCTCGACGGGGAGCCGCTCCGGGCCATCGCCCACGACCTGACCCGTCGAAAAGTGCCGACGCCGAAGGATCGGTTTGCACAGACGCAGGGGCGGGAGGCCAAAGGTTACGAATGGCACTCTGGACCGCTAAAGCGCTCTCTGACGTCTCCGACGCTGCTAGGCCACGCGGTCTCAAAGGGGGAGTCGATCCGCGACGAGGATGGTTCCCCCGTAGTCCGATCGGAGCCGATCCTGACGCCCGAAGTATTCGCTCGGCTAGGCGCAGAGCTGGCTGATCGGGAAAATCGAAAGGAACCGACCAAGCGGTCTTCAGGCCTCCTCCTTCAGATCGTGCACTGCGGGGTTTGCGGTCGACCGGCCTACAGGCTGAAGGGCGGAGCCGGCCGAAAACCTCGTTACCGCTGCGCCTCGGCTCAATACCGGGAGCCGTGCGGCAACAAGTCGATACCGCTGGAGTACGCGGACGACGCTGTCGAGACGCTCGTATTCGGGATGCTCGGTGAATCCGAACGGCTTGAGCGGTTGTGGGACAAAGGATCAGATCACTCAGAGGAGCTGGCCGAGATCGACAACACGCTGGCCGACCTGACCGACCAGCTCGGTACCGGTGCCTTCACTCGCGGGACGCCGCAGCGCGCTCGCTTGGACGCCAGGATCGCGGCTTTGGCTGGACGCCAAGCCCAGCTCGCAGCCGAGGCCGTCAAACCCGCAGGCTGGGCCTGGCAGCCCACCGGGGACAAGTTCGGGGATTGGTGGGGGCGACAGGATGTAAACGCTCGCAACGTCTGGCTGCGGTCAATGGGAATCCGCCTCGAGTTCGAATACGCGACCGACGACCCGTCGCCGAGTCTGCGCCTGGACCTCGGAGACCTTGAAACGCTCACGCAGCACTTGAATGCCAGCGGTCCCGCGAATGAATGGCAGGACATCTATAAAGCTATGCAGGACAGCGGCATAGCCGGGATGGAGATTCGCGACGACGCCGTCGTATTCGTGGGCACTGACGGTCAGAGGGTGGAAACTGCTGCGCTTTCGGACGCGTACGGAAGGGGAGAATGACGTGATGGAGATCGACAGGACGGAATGGCTCGATGCGATCCACGGGCATTACGGACGCGTGATGATCACGCCGGTTCATGCTGCCTCTGAGATCCTGCTGGGCGTGACTGACGCCGAACGCATGGCACGGTCAATTAACCGTAGAGGCCGCAAGGTCGGTGACGACGTGATGTCCACGACGACGGCGACTGACTGCTCGGATGCCGTGGAGGAGCTGATCAGCTTCGGGTTCCTGGAGACGGTGTTCGTCGCGAGTAGCTCCAGCCAAGACAAGCCGTTTGGTTGGGAGGAGCACGTCCTCGAACTCAGGATCCCGTAACCGCATCCGACCATGCCCCTTACCGACACGCGCGAGCGCGCGTGTCGAGCGACGTGGCGATATGCGCCCAGACACGCTGCAAGACGCTGCAAGTAACGCGTATCTATTTAGTGAGGGCCGAATGGCCTCGAGTAACTTGCTGGCAGCTCCCCTCGGGTGAGCGCCGCACGGCGGGACGTGAGTCCCGCACGCCGATGGGCTTTGTTCACCCATCGGAGCCCAGCGGCCGGTCGGAAACCATCCCCTCTCGCCGACCGCTGAGACTCGCCGACGAATGAGGATCCGTCGGCATGGACGTGAGCCTTGAGCCTCGTCCCTCCCCCGGAGTTCGGCGCCAGCAGCCATGCCTCCGGGGCTGAGCTTCGCCGATCACTCTGGTGATCGGCATTTTTTCATCGGACAAAAGGCTCCCGAGAGCCATCGCTGATCAGCGGTCAGCGGTCCATCAACCGAGATGAGAGGCCGTCAGCGGCGACCTCAGCGAAGGAACACACCATGACCGGACGCCGATGCACCGAGCACCCGGAGCACCACCGCCGCGATGGGCGCTGCCAGACGTGCCGCCACGAGGCCCGCAAGCGCCACCGGGCGAAGTGCCGCGAGCAGCTTCTGCGCTACCGCGCAATAGAGGCCGCACTGGCCTCGTAGGCCAGCACCACAGATTCCCCGGCTGTCTGCCGGGGAGCACAGCCCTGCCCAGGTGGCAGGCAACCAACCGAGATGGAAGGGACACCACCATGCACGACACCGAAACGACCGGCACGCTCGCGGGTCTGCCGATCGAGATACAGAGCCTAATTCGTAAGCTGCGAGTGGAGAACCGGCAACTCAGGACGCGCCTCCGGGACATCCCCCGACTTGGGGCCCAGGACTTGCCGCCGTCGTGGGAGAAAAAGCTGCGGAAGCTCCGTGACGAGAACGTCCAGCTACGCAAGGAACGCAACGAGGCACGCGCCGATCTCGCCGCTGCCCGCGCCGAGCGCGTCTGATGGCACTCCCGATCATCGCGTGGGATCAGGCTTACAACCGCAACGGAGACGGAAAGCTACCGCGGGCCGTCATGAACGTCATCCGCACCTACATGAACAACCACACTCTCGCCGGTTGGGTCTCTCAGGAGACCCTAGCCCGAGATATCGGCCTGGATGAGTCGAACGTACGACGCCAAATCAAGAAGAACACTGAAGCAGGTTGGATCGCAGTGACCAAGCGGGGGCGAGCCGGCCGCGCCAGTGAGTACCGGCTGACCTACCCCCAACCGGGCGCAAATGCCCGGTTGAACGTCGGTGATGAACAGAGCCCAACCGTGCAAATACGCACGGTTACCGGACGTGGGTCTAACCAGGCGCAGATGCCCGGTTACACACCACAACCGGGCGCAGACGCCCGGTTACTACCGGGCGCAGATGCACGCCCTACTACTCGTGGAACTTCTCCTCAAGAGAAGTTCCCTATAGCGGTTGGGGGAAGAACAGAGGCACCGAGCAACGGTGCCGATACTCGGGGCCGTGGAGGCCCCACCCATGAGGCTGCCTGTGATGAGGCCGCCGAAGTGGAACACAGACCCGTAGGCCTGCAACCGCCAACCGCTACCGGGTCACGGTTCGATGACCCGTTCGCTCGCGAGCCCGCATGGCTCGCTGGTTCGAGAGCACGCGAGGAACGAGGTTCGCCCTCTCTGCAACCTGCAGCCGCAGGAGGCCCACCGGACTCCCCGTGGGACTGATCGATCCGCAACCGCAATACCTAACCGAGGCCCCCGGCCAACACCGGGGGCTTCGTCGTATCCGGGGCCCGCATCCGCTGGCTCCTGACACAACCGAGGCGACCGGCGAGAGCCGAGTCGTCCGAGAGGGAGAGAGCACTATGTACGACCAACTGGAGCAAGCCATCCTGACAGCCGCCGAGGGTGGCGCACCGCCGAAAACGTTCCACGTCGGCCCTGACGCCGCCGTGGACTTCAGCAGCGGAGGCCACCCGTTCGACGGCCTGCAGATCACCGCGTGGGAGCACGCAGACGTGGCGGCTGGTCGCAGCGAATGATGACCGCCTGCCTACGACACAGGCACTGCGCCTACAACGGCACCGAGCCGGGACTGTGCCCAACCTGCCACGCGAGCACGGCGAAGTGCGCCGGGAAGCACGGCCAGGCTCCTGCCGATGGGAGCTGGCGACTGAAGGCCAAAGCTCGACCGCTGAACCCCGTTCTACGGGAGGGCCAGTCCTTGCACCCCAGAGAAGCCCTTGCGGTCAGCTCATCGTGGACTGCGGTCTCAGCCGACCCCTCTGAGATGGGATCCGCAGCATGATCGTCGGCTCACCGGAGACGTTCGAGGAGTGGTTCGAGAAGTACGGCCAGACCTACGAGGCTGCCGTGATCGACAACGGCGGCACACCGTGGCCGCTGGACCCGGAGAAGCGAGCCGCTACCGCGGCGCAGCTCGGACTACCGCCCGACACCGATCCGATGGAACTTCGCAGGGCGCTCTGGCAGCGCCGGAACAGGAAAGCAGCGTGAGCGAGTTACCAGCCCAAACGCCTCTCCAAGACGCTGGCGGCACAGCAGCCACCCCCGAGGGTGGCAGTGCAGGAGAGCCGCAGAAGGGCAACAAGGAGGCTCGATATCGCGTCGAGCGCAATGAGGCCAGAGCCGAGCGTGACGCCCTGGCCCAGCGGGTCGAGCGGATGCAGACCCGCGAGCTGGAGCGTGTCGCGGGGGTAGCGATCAGCAACCCGGCGGATCTGCTGGCGCTGACCGGCAAGTCTCTGGCTGAGTTCCTGGACGAGTCCGGGGAGCTGGACGCCGAGCTGGTAGCCGAGGCGGCTGCCGAGCTGCTGAACAGCCGACCAGGCTTGCGACGGCACGCTTCCGCTTTCGATCCGACGCAGGGTACGGGTGGCAGCGGCCGGCCGAAGCGCGAGCCGTCGTGGGGAGCGTTGCTCGGCGATTGAAGAATTTCGCCAGCAGGTCTGTGGCCTGGCTGGCATTGCAGTACCGCGACTGTGTCGCACATAAATGCCGACCCGAGGTCGGCTAAGCACCAAATCCTCTGAGGCTCTGAGCATTCGGCTCAGGGCCATTCCTGTCTGAAAGGACAAAACACATGGCTATGCAGCACTCCACCACCGCGGACGCGTTCACTCCGGAAGACTTCGGCGGGCTGGTCAACCTGGCCGTCCAGGCGCAGTCCATCGCCGCCCGATCGGCGACTTTGTTCGAGACCGACAAGGTGAAAGTCAGCTTCCCGCTATGGGTCTCCGACCCCGCCGTTGCGTTCTACAACGAGCTGGACACCATCGCGACCACCGACGGTGAGACCGATCAGGTCGAGGTGATTCCGTCCAAGACGGCCGGTATCAGCCTCATCTCGAACGAGCTGAAGGACGACTCCGACCCGTCGGTTGGTGATCAGATCGGCAGGGGCCTGGCGAACCAGATCGCCCGATCGATCGACGCGGCCTACCTCGCCAACACCACGGCCAAGGGCCCGAACGGTCTGCTGTCCATCGACTACAGCACCGTGGACACCGGTGCCGCGCTGGCCAACCTGGACCCGTTCATCTCGGCCCGATTCGCCGCTGAGGCAGCAGGTTCCGAGCTTACGCACTGGATCGTCAAGCCTGCGACGGCCGAGGCCCTGAGCAAGCTCAAGACCGCCAGCGGCTCGAACCAGCCGCTGATCGAGTTCGTCGCAGACGGCATCACCGTCGCAGGTCTGCCGGTACTGCGCTCGAACCAGGTCGACGCCGCGACCCTGTTCTGGGGCATTCCCTCGGCGCACGTCATGTTCGTCCAGCGCAAGGGCACCACGGTCGAGCGGTTCCCGGCAGTCCAGCAGGACGGCACCTGGATCCGCGCCATCTCCCGCCTCGGCATCGGCTTCGTAAACGAGGCCGGTGTGGTTCGCGGATACGACGCCGCGTGACCCAGATCTCCTGACCCACAACTGAATATGCGATACCCAGCCGAGGAGGCCCGGTCACACCACCGGGCCTCTTTCGCTGCCCGCCACTGAACTTGAGGAAAGAGCCCCGCATGAGACAGTCACCCGCCCAGCTCGCAGCGCAGGCTGCCTGCAAGCGGCCAACGCCGCCAGCTCCCCCGACCAGAACGACCAACCTCACGCGGCCCGGCAACCGGCGAGCGCCGAGTCCTGCCAACAATGGGAATGTCCGGTGCGCCCGGGAGGGCTGCGACCGGAGGGTGAGTTACCCCGAGAAGCACAAGTTCTGTAACGGGCTCTGCAGCGCGTTGGATCAGATGCTTCGAGCCATCGAGACGACCTGTCGCACAGTCGATCACCCTGAGAAAAATGCTTTGTGGGTGGAGGCTACAGCCGCGGCAGACGCGGTCACCGAGGTGTTGAGAATGCGAAGCAGGATTTGGCGAGAGGCCAGAGACCTCCAAGAGCCCTCGACCTCAGCGCCATAGGCTGCTCACTCCGTCACCGGATCATGCTGACCTCATTCAACTGAGGTCAGGTCTGGCCTCCACCAGAACTGCCTTGAGCCTGAGCCGGTCTTGCGTTCAGAACGGCGCCCCAGGCCGTCCAGCAGAACGTTGCCTGCTCAGGACACCCCAACATATCGAATCAATAGGTTTGGTCGCCCCTCGAACGTCATCAGCGATTCGTAGCCGAGGACGTGTGCAGCGCGCTGGGCCCCACCACCTCCGCAGTGGCTTTGAACAGGCTCGATGGGGCTGATATAAGTTCAGTAGACAGCAGCTCCAGGCGGTTCTGACCGCCATGAACCCCAACAGTGCCGGGGCAGGGATCCGCTGATCATCGGCAAACCCGTTGATCTGACGTGTTTTAACCAGAACAGCGGGAACGCTTCCGGTTTTCGGCTTCTGGCTTCCGGCTGTCGAGGATCAGGTCGTAGAGACCCGACTCGCTGACCGTCACCATCTTGTAGCTCCGATTCCGGGCCTCGGACCATACATCAGTTGAACTGATGTCTGCCTTGTTGAGCCTGGTCAGGGGCATTGGAGACGTTGCGACGCCGAGTATGGGACGTTCCATCAGCGATGCTGATGGTATTCGGGTTCCGCAAGGCGGGGAACGCCATTCAGCACCTGGACGACGACGAGAAGATTGTTGCCGCAGGTCGCATTGTGGGGATCACTAATCCCCTCAGTGGTGGGGGAGACGTGATCATCATCAACGAGTCCGGTCTGTACTCGCTGACCTGGACGACGACGAGAAGCAGCAGGTCAAGGGAGGGGTCGTTAGTAACGACCCCAGGATCACCAACGCCGAGGTCCGCGTGACCGTGATAGACGGCGAGCCGTGGTTCATCGCCAAAGACGTGTGCTCTGTGCTGGGCTTGGTCAACGTGGGAGGGGCTCTTTCTGCCCTTGACCAGGACGAACGAGGTAGCATCCGTAATCCCGACGCTACCCAGGCGGTCGCCCGATTGGCTCAGACAAGAGGGCTATGTTCGACATAGCCCCCCCAACACCAGAGCCAACGTCGTCAACGAGTCCGGGCTCTACTCGCTGATCCTCGGCAGCCATGAGCCCGAGGCACAAACAAGCATCACAGCGGTAACCGTACTGCGGCTACACCGATGGCCGAGCTACCCACGACGGCGGCGTGGTCTGACTCGCGAAGTACCCCTCAGGAATGACCACGCACTGATGGTCAGGGTCTTGGGTGTAGTCCTGGTCAGGTCCGCAGCGCATAGGCCACACCTTCCCTCATCGGCCAGCAGAGCACAAGAGGTGCATTAGCTGGCGCACGGCGTCGGCCGTGGCATAACAGCAGGCAAACGTCTTGCGACGTGTTGATCCTGGATTAGCTGAAGCCCCCCAGGGGGGTTACCCCCTGCCCCCGGTCTCCGACCGGTCGGTTATGCGGGTGCCTAATCCGATGAGACATAAACCCCTGTTTTTCATAGACAGTAAGTTAGGAATAAACATGCGTTCACCTGCGGGTTTAGGTAAACCCGGCCAGAAATTGTGGCGAAAAATAGCCTCGGATTTCGACGTTGAAAGCTACCCAGACAAAGCGGAACTGCTGTTTCAGGCGTGCAAAACGGCCGATCAGATCGCAGAGCTGGACGACGCAGCGGCGGAGGCACCTCTGACCGTCAAGGGCAGCATGGGACAGCCTGTGATCTCCCCGTTCATCGCCGAGGCCCGCGTCCAGCGCGGTCTCCTGGCTCAGCTCCTGTCGCGGATCAACTTCGCCGAGCCCGAGGATGAGGACCGATGAGCAAGTCGAGTCGACCGCTGCGGCGACGCAAGCGGACGCCGAGCAGACCCGCGGCGACGTTGTCCGTTGTCGACTTCCTACGGGGCCGACTCAACCGGCGAGACCCACGCTCGCACGCGGAGTTCCTCGCAGACATGCGGGGGAAGCAAGCAGCAGGGCTGCTCGTTAACCCCGCAAGTGCAGCACTACTCAACAGACTCGAAAGGGCCATCTGATGGCATACGCAACCGCCGAAGACGTGGTCGAGTTGTGGGCCAGGGAGCCCGAGCCCGAGGTGAAGGCGCTTATCGAGCGCCGTCTCGCCCAGGTGGAGCGGATGATCATCCGCAGGATTCCTGACCTTGCCGCGAGGATTGAAGACAGCCACCTTGACGTGGCCGACGTGATCGACATCGAAGCCGAGGCCGTGCTGAGAGTGATCAGGAATCCTGAGGGCCTGCAGGCCGAGAACGATGGTAACTACGGCTATCAACTGTCGCGGGCGGCTGCCGACAACCGGCTCCGCCTCCTGGCCGACGAGTGGGAACGACTCGGCGTAAGGCAGAGGAAGATCTTCCAGATCGAGCCAAGAACGGGGAGGCGTTGATGAGCGTCAGCGCCACAGGGGACGCCGCAGTTTCGCGGCGCGCCGTCCTCGACGGATCGCGTCAGTGGGAGGTAGCCGTTACTTTGAGAGGAGCCATGACAGCGTGGGGCGCGACCGCCTACGCTGGTGGCCCTCCACGCGTTGCCTTGTCAGACCCCCGGGGGAGGATGTCCGTATGACCGTCCTCCAGCTGGTACGGGGCGGCAAGGGCAAGCAAGAACTTCAGCCGCTCCCGAACCCCGAGCAACTGCAACCCGCGCAGATGTTCAGGAACGGCACGGACACTTTCTTGGCGGGCTCGGACGACCTCATCTGGATTGCGCTCGGTTTGAGTTTCAGCAACTTCCGGGTAATTCAGTTCGCCTTCGTCGACCGGTACTTTCAACCAATTGCAGAGACTGAGGCGGACTGGTTATCGGATCAGTTGGTTGATTTGATCGAGCAACGACTGTTGGACTCAATTGAGATTTTCATCGCAACTCACTTGAATGGGCGATTCGTAGAGCAGGTTCGTCTCCACAATGGTTCAACGCATAATGACATTACCGTCGTGCAGGACGGTATCGTCTATGCCAAAGAAGAAGACTTCGCATCACTGAGTGTTGCGCTAAAGCGAGTCAACCTATACCGGTGACTTCCAAGTATCGCGAGTGGGTCTTCGATTCCGCGAAGTTCGCATCCACAGTTCTTACTTACTGGCTGATTACCCTGCTGCCGTGGGAATTCGGGTTTGTCGGCGGCAAGCTTTTGGAGGCGGTTCTCGAGGTTTCGATAGCCTCCTTGATTGCATCTTTCTTTTGGAGCTTTATAGCAGGCCGACCCACCTTAGAATTGCAGTGGCGGCTGGGTGACAATCAAGTCGAGCCCGACAGCGGACGCCCTACAATCGTCTCGGGCCAGGCGGTCAATCTCCAGGTGCACGTCTCGGGCGATTCGCTCTTTTGTCGGCTCATTCGTTCTTACGTGAAGCACCATGGCCTCCGTTTCGAGATCGATCTCCATCCCGTCGGCAGCCACCTGGTCACCGTGCAGCGGGGAAGAAACGACACGCTGACTGAGAATCAAACCCGGACGGGCCTCGTCTTCTACGGCATTCGGCCGGACCCCGGCATCAAAGCCGCAGTTGCAATTCGTGTCAAACGCGATGACGGAATCACGGGCGGCTACCCGATTGATCTCCGGATTAGGCAGAGTTGGTCACCGAAACTGGCCCTCGGATGGCCTAAACTCCTGAAAGTTCAGACCGGCATCGACGGGTTCAACCTTCAGGGAGGGTAGCAATGGGATTGCTGACGGGAGGGCACCTCTCGATCAGTGTCTTCAAGGTCAATACCCAGCTCGGCCTGCAAGGCATGGTGACCGCGGCCGAGAAGCACCGCTACCCCGCGGACCCGACCGAGCCGAGCAACGGGTGGGGATCGACGTCTGACGACCCGCTGTTCGCAGGGCCGGAAGGCGTGCGGATAAAAAAATACAAGGGCTTCAAGCTTGCAGCGGCAAAGAACCACGTTGACACACCCATACTGGCCCTCCGCTATTATTACGACCTGTACGACCCCAAACTTGTTCGCCGATTCACCTCCGACGCGGACTGGCGATTGATCTCGGTACGACATTCGTTCGACGTGCTTCTGTTGGACGAGGGCGAGCCCAATCAAATCACGGCACTCGTCACTACACGAAAAGCTGACGAAGTCGACAATTACGTCCGGCAGGCGCTCAACGAACTTGTCGAAGACGAGACGCCCCCTGGGACCATTACCTCGTCAAGCGTCACAGAAGAATTGGAACCCGACTTCTTTCTGTGGCTCCTATACATGCACCACAAGAATCGACGTATTGCTCCAATGGTGAAGCTTTCAGGTATTTCCGACATGAACAGTGTTTACGTCGGCAAGAGGGCGAACATGTCGCGAGGAGTCGACATGTCCTCAGAAGTTTCCCTTTCGCTAGTAGGCCGCAACCGAGCGGCTTTCGGGCCGGCAAGGGTGGCGCTTTACCATTATGCCGAGCCGGAAGGATACTTCGAGTTACAGGTGTATCCCGATGGCGGGTTCCACATTTACACCGGCAGCAAATACGATGATCAAGAGCTGAAGAAACTTCCGCCCGCGCAATCGCGACCACGAATGGTGCAGGACATTTGGCAGACAATTCTTCCCCCGATCCGCGCCGCCCATAAGGCAGATTCCGCGTGGCGTGACAGCGAACGAGCTCAATTCGTGAAGTGGTCAAAGGAAGAACTAAAGAAGTTTCTCTAGGCGGAGTCTTACTGCGGTCCCCGCGTTCGACGTGCCTTGGTGTAAACTGGAACTATCGAGTACGCGATCGGCACTATTGCCGCGGCGGCCTTCGGGGCCATTCTCTACACGGTGGTGACCGGCGACTCGATCGTCACCGCGCTGACGAACATCATCAGCCGGGCGCTGAACACCAACGTCTAGACGATGAGGCCGGGATCGCCACCGCCGAAGCCGCGTTCGCGACGGTGGCGTTGGTGTCGGTGCTCGCCGTCTGCCTGGCGGGCCTCACCGCCGTCTCGATGCAGGTGCGCTGTGTCGACGCCGCCCGGGAGGCCGCGCGACTGGCGGCACGCGGAGATTCCTCGGCGACGCGGGTGGCGCAGGACATCGCCCCGCGGGGAGCGTCGGTCGAGGTGCGCCGCGACGGCGGTTTCGTCACTGCCCGGGTCACGGCGAGATCGGCATTGCTGCCGATGGTGTCGATCTCTGCCGATGGTGTGTCGGCTGTCGAGCCGGGCGCGTGAGGAGCGTGGTGCGGCCAGCGTGATCGCGGCCGCGATGTGCGCGGCGCTGGTGGCGGTCACGGTGGGCGGCGCGCAGATCGGTGCCGCGGTGATCGCCCGCCACCGCGCGCAGGCGGCGGCCGACCTCGCCGCCCTCGCTGCGGCCGCCGCGGTCCCGGCCGGCCGGCAACAGGCATGCGCGCAGGCCAGCGCGGTGGCGCGGGCGATGTCGGTGACGGCCGTCGACTGCGTGGTCGACGGACTCGACGCCGTGGTGACCGTCGAGGCCCGGGCGGCGGTGCGCCTGTTCGGGGCGGGCCCGGCCAGGGCGGTCGCGCGGGCAGGTCCCGACGAGGGCGGGACCGGCTGACGGGGCCGGTGAGACCGCGACGGTGCCCGGCCCCGGTCGGCGGGTCAGTGTGTGCTTGCCCTGCGAGAGAACGTCTTTCGCTCGGTGTCCGTGTTCGCGGTGAGTCCGGCCGCGGCGATCTCGGCGTCCGTCGGCAGCCGCAGCGACGCCAGCCCGGCGTAGATGCCCCGGCCGAGTTCGACGCGGTTGACCGTCACATGAACCGGCGTCCAGCCACCGTGCTGACCGACCATGCGCAGCACGCCGCTGGCCGTGCCGGACTCGAAGTCCGCGGCCATCGCCTTCATCACCTCACGGTCCTGCGGGTGCACCGCCTCATCGCGGACCATCCCGGCCCGCCAGTCGAAGAACGGCACCGGGTCGTCGAGCCACTTCAGCAGCGTCCAGTGCTTGGGGTCGACGAGCGCACGGTGCACGCCGGGCTGGGCCAGGCCGTCGAGGATGCGCTGCGCCAGCAGGTCGTGCTGGATGTTCGGCCCCTCGCTGACGCTGCGCCAGTTCATCGCCCGGCAGATCAGCCGCTCGGTGCCGTCGTCCTGGGTCTCGGGCAGCGAGCGCGCGACGAACCCGACCGTGATCGGTTCGCCGCGGTAGTCCGTGACATCCCAGGTGTTGCAGATCGTGACCCCGGCCTCCGGCTTGATCACCATGCTGATGACCTCGGCTTCGTTCGGGTTCAGTTCGCGCCGGGGCAGATCGTCGGCGAACGCCCGGCCGTGCGTGGCCTGCCGGGCGGGATCCCAGCCGCCGACCTGCAACGACTCGGTGGTGTCAGTGGCCGTCCCCGCCGTCAGGTCCCACAGCAGCGACCCGACCAGCGGACGCTCCGGCGGCGCCTCGTCCGGGGCGCCGAGCCAGATCTGGACCCCGTGGATGCGGCCGTCCGACATCTGGACGACCTCGGTCCTGATCACCCGGTCGTTCTTCGGGGTGATGCTGCTCAGCCCGGTCGCGGCGCGGACGGTCTCCCCGATCGCGGTCTGGATCGCCATCAGGTGCGGATTGCGGCGCAGAAAGGTCCCGATCGGGATCAGGTTCTTGGTGTGGGCGCCATGTGCGACGACGACGGGCTCGCTACCGAGCGTTTCCACGAGCACCCAGTCGTGGGTCATGGAGGTGATCCTACCGATCGCCCCCACCCGGTTCGCTGCGAAAAGGCTCTGCGAAATCCGAACTGTCTGAGCACCTGGGCGGCCGCGAATGCCGTCAACTCATTGCCAACGCCCGCGCTCACGGAGTATTTTCCGACAGGACCCAGTGGGAACGGATCCCGTCGTCAGACCCCTCGCGGCCGAGCCCGGCCGGTGAGGTCCGGCCGCGGCCCCCGCCCCCGGTGGTGGTCGTCGAGGGGTCGATCGCCATGTCGGGCAGCTAGTCGAAGCGCCCCTCCAGCGCGCGGATGACCAGCCGCAACACGCGCACAGCGCCGACCTTGTCCAGCGGATCGTTGCCGTTGCCGCATTTCGGCGACTGCACACACGACGGGCAGCCCATCGGGCACTCGCAGGCGTCGATGGCCGACGCCGTCGCCTCCCACCAGCGGCTCATCGTGCGGAATCCGCGGGCGGCGAAGCCCGCACCGCCGGGATGACCGTCGTAGACGAAGATCGTCGGCAGTCCGTCCACCGGCCCGATCGCGGTCGACACCCCGCCGATGTCACCCCGATCGCAGCTGGCCATCAGGGGCAGCAGCCCGATGGCGGCGTGCTCGGCCGCGTGCAGTGCGCCCGGCACCCGCAGGAGGTCGATGCCGGCGTCCTGCAGAGCCTCCGGGGTGATCGTGCACATCACCGCCATCGTCTCCAGCTTGCGGGTCGGCATCTCCAACTCGACGAAGTCGATCACCTCACCGTCGAGCCCCCGGCGCAGGTAGCCGGTGACGGTATTGCTCACGCAGACGGGGACCAGCCCCACGGTGACCGGGCCGTGCTCGGACCGTTCGCCGGGCCCGGTCACGTCGATGTCGGTCAGCTCCCGGGCGAAGGTGGTGTAGCCGGGGTCCTCGGCGTGCACGAAGGCGATGCCGTCCTCGAAATCGAGCGAGTCGACGACATAACTCTCACCCTGATGTAAATACACCGCACCCGGGTGCACCGACGCCGGTGCCTGCCCGGCGCCCGCGCTGCCGAGCATCCGGCCGGTCCCCGCCTCCAGGATCGCGATCTGCCCGCCGCTGGCGCCGCGGATGTCGACGGCCGGGTGCGGGTCCAGGCCCGGGGCGGGGAAGTAGCCGCTGGGGCGGCGGCGGAGCAGCCCGTCGTCGACGAGGGTGGCCGCCACCTCCTCGGCGTCCCACATCCGCACCTCGGCGTCGGAAAGCGGGAGTTCGGTTGCCGCGCAGAGTAATTGCGGACCGAGCACATGCGGGTTGCGGGGGTCGATCACCACCCGCTCGATGGGCTTGTCGAGCAGGGCCGCGGGATGGTGCACGAGGTAGGTGTCGAGCGGATCGTCCCTCGCGATCAACACGACCAGCGCCCCCTGACCGCGCCGTCCCGCCCGGCCTGCCTGCTGCCAGAAGGACGCGACCGTGCCCGGGAACCCGGCCAGCACAACGGCATCGAGGCCCGCGATGTCGACCCCGAGCTCCAGGGCGTTCGTGGTCGCCATGCCGCGCAGCTCACCCTCGGCCAGGGCGCGTTCGAGCTGCCGGCGGTCCTCGGCGAGGTAGCCCGCGCGGTAAGACGCCACCTGCTCGGCCAGATCGGGGGCCGTGTCAGCCAGTCGCGCCCGCGCCCCCAGTGCCGTGAGTTCGGCGCCGCGACGGGACCGCACGAACGTCAGGGTGCGCGCGCCCTCGGTGATCAGATCCGCCATCACCCGGGACGCCTCGGCGCCCGCCGACCGCCGCACCGGGGCGCCGTTCTCGCCCAACAGGTCAGGGATCAGCGCGGGCTCCCAGAGCGCGATCGTGCGGGCCCCCTGTGGCGACCCGTCCTCGGTCACCTCGACGACCGTCTGCCCGATCAGCTCCGAGGCCGTCGCCGCGGGCTCGGCGGTGGTGGCGCTGGCGAAGAACACCGTGGGCATGCTCTGGTTCGGCGAGTACCGCGCGCACAGACGCAGCAGCCGCCGCAGCACCATCGCCACATTGGAGCCGAAAATACCGCGGTAGTAATGGCATTCGTCGATCACCACGTACTGCAGGTTGCGCAGGAACACCGCCCAGCGGGCATGGTTGCGCAGCAGCGAGAGGTGGATCATGTCGGGGTTGGAGAAGATCCATCGCGACCTCTCCCGCGCGAAACGGCGTACCTCGGTGGGGCTGTCGCCGTCGTAGGCCGAGGGTGCGACATCGGCCAGACCGGGCACCGCGGCGGTCAGCGCGGCCGCGGCACGCAGCTGATCGTGCCCGAGGGCCTTGGTGGGGGACAGATAGAGCACGCGGGCGCGCGGATTCTGTTTCAGGCCCGTCAATATGGGCAGCTGATAGGCCAGGGATTTACCCGACGCGGTGCCGGTGCTGAGCACGACGTGCCGACCGTCGTGTGCGAGGTCGGCCGCGGTGAGCTGATGCGACCACAGCGACTCGACACCGCGATCATGGAACGCCTGCACCACATCTGGGTCCGCCCAGTGCGGCCACGCCTGGGGCCGGGCGCGCCGGGCGGCCAGGTCGGCGACATGGCGCAGTGGGTGCTCGTCGGCGGCGGTGCCCTCGACCGCGCACGCGAGCAGCGCGCGACCGAAATCCGGCACCGGATCTGTCACGTCGGACCTTTCCGGTCAGGGCGTGGGGCGGTAGGAACTCCGGCCCAGCACAGGTTGTACGTGAATTGTTCACTACGTGATTGCGGCGAGACTGTCGCAGCAGCCATGAACGTGGTTGACTGACTGCGGTCGCAGCTTCTGTGTTCGTGTATCAGCACTCGCAGGAACGACGTTGCGATCGCGGTTCCTGCGAGGGTTGTAGGTCGGGTCGAGTTCCGAGCACTCCACGAAGGTATGGCGGTCGGAACGGGCCCGGCTTGCCGAAAGACGGCGGGCCGCACCCGGTGAAATATAGAGAAGGAAAGTACGAAAGATGCCACAGGGAACTGTGAAGTGGTTCAACGCGGAGAAGGGCTTCGGCTTTATCGCCCCCGAGGACGGCTCCGCTGACGTTTTTGTCCACTACACGGAGATCCAGGGTTCCGGCTTCCGCACCCTGGAAGAGAACCAGAAGGTCGAGTTCGAGGTCGGCCAGAGCCCCAAGGGCCCGCAGGCCACCGGCGTTCGCGCCGTCTGAGCAACACCCCAAGACCACTGAGCCGCACGCTCGTCTAGGGCCTCCGAGCCGGAGGTCTGTCAGCGGGCACCGAGCCGCAGGCTCGTCAACGGCCTGAGTACCACCCCCGCGTCGTCCACCTCGGAGGACGCGGGGGTGTTCTCGTATGTAGACATCGCCGCGGCGACAGCGGGGCCATCCCCGGCCGGGCAACGCGTCTGCGGGGTGGCGCTGGCCTAGGGTCGTCGTTGTGAGCCAGCTGTCCTTCTTCTCGGCGGAGTCGGTGCCCCCGGCCATCGCCGACCTGACGGGTCTGCTGGCCGCTCCGGGCCAGGTCGTGCTGCTCGGTGGGGCCCAGGGCCAGGCCGCGCGGCTGTCGGTCGTCGTGGACGCCGTGTGGCGCGCCGAGGCGCTCGCCGAGATGATCGCCGAGGCCGGCCTGGAGCCCGAGATCGCGCGCACCGACGAGAACACGCCGCTGGTACGCACCGCCGCCGACGCCCGGCTGGTCGGAATGGCCGCTGAATGGACGCGGGGCGCCGTCAAGACCGTACCGCCGCAGTGGCTGCCCGGGCCCCGCGAATTGCGGGCCTGGACGCTCGCCTCGGGGGCCCCGGAGGCCGATCGGTATCTGCTCGGGCTCGATCCGCACGCCCCCGACACGCATTCCGCGCTGGCATCGGCCATGATGAGGGTCGGGATCGCGCCGACTCTCATCGGGACCAGAGGGTCCCATCCGGCGCTGCGGATCAGTGGACGACGACGTCTATCGCGCCTGGTAGAGAACGTGGGGGAACCTCCGGAGGTCGACGAGGCGTTGGCCCAGTGGCCGCGGCTGTAGCCCGTCTGCGGCTGCGCGGCGGGGGAGGGACGGTTTGCGTCGGCAGGCCCGGGGTGCGAAATTGTGAGTTGCCGGAGCGGGTCGCATGGGTAAATGCACTCAGCAGGTAGCAGAAGAACGGCGGAGCTAGATCGGTGAATAAGTCAGGTGGCTGACAAGGACCGCGGCAGCGGCAGGAACGGGTCCGTGCGGCGGCTCGTCATTGTCGAGTCGCCCACAAAAGCGCGCAAAATCGCAGGTTATCTGGGGTCGAACTACATCGTCGAGTCCTCCCGCGGGCACATCCGCGACCTGCCGCGCGCCGCTGCCGACGTCCCCGCCAAATACAAGTCGGAACCGTGGGCGCGTCTGGGCGTCAACGTCGACGCCGACTTCGAACCGCTCTACATCATCAGCCCGGACAAGAAGAACACCGTTGCTGAGCTGAAAGACCTGCTCAAAGGCGTCGACGAGCTCTACCTCGCCACGGACGGCGACCGCGAGGGCGAGGCCATCGCGTGGCACCTGCTGGAGACACTGAAACCGCGTGTCCCGGTCAAGCGGATGGTGTTCCACGAGATCACCGAGCCCGCGATCCGTGCGGCCGCCGAAGACCCCCGCGACCTCGACAACCACCTCGTCGACGCCCAGGAGACCCGCCGCATCCTCGACCGCCTCTACGGCTACGAGGTCAGCCCCGTGCTGTGGAAGAAGGTCGCACCGAAGCTGTCGGCCGGGCGGGTGCAGTCCGTGGCGACGCGCATCATCGTCCAGCGCGAACGCGAGCGGATGGCGTTCCGCAGCGCCGGCTACTGGGATGTCACCGCCGAGCTCGATGCCAGCGTGTCCGACGCGCAGGCCAGCCCGCCGACCTTCGTGGCCAAGCTCAACACCGTCGACGGGCGCCGCGTGGCCTCCGGGCGCGATTTCGACTCCCTCGGTGCGGTCAAGAAGCCCGACGAGGTGCTCGTCCTCGACGAAGCCGGCGCCAACGCTCTGGCCGTCAACCTGCGCGGCGCCCAGCTGGCCGTCTCGTCGGTCGAGCAGAAGCCGTACACCCGCAAGCCCTACGCACCGTTCATGACCTCGACGCTGCAGCAGGAGGCCGGCCGCAAGCTGCGCTTCAGCTCCGAGCGCACCATGAGCATCGCGCAGCGCCTGTACGAGAACGGCTACATCACCTACATGCGCACCGACTCGACCACGCTGTCGCAGTCGGCCATTGATGCCGCGCGCAACCAGGCCCGTCAGCTCTACGGCGAGGAGTACCTGCACCCGACGGCCCGCCAGTACACCCGCAAAGTCAAGAACGCCCAGGAGGCCCACGAGGCCATCCGCCCGGCGGGCGATGTGTTCCAGACCCCGGGCCAGCTCCACGCCCAGCTCGACACCGACGAGTTCCGCCTCTACGAGCTGATCTGGCAGCGCACCGTCGCGTCCCAGATGGCCGACGCCCGCGGCACCACGCTGAGCCTGCGCATCGGCGGAGCCGCCAGCAGCGGCGAGCAGGTGGTGTTCAACGCCAGCGGCCGCACCCTGACGTTCCCCGGCTTTCTCAAGGCCTACGTCGAGAGCATCGACGACCAGGCCGGCGGTGAGGCCGACGACGCCGAGAGCCGACTGCCCAACCTCACGCAGGGGCAGCGCGTCGACGCCAAGGACCTGACCCCCGACGGCCACAACACCTCGCCCCCGGCGCGCTACACCGAGGCCTCGCTGATCAAGGCCCTCGAAGACCTGGGCATCGGCCGGCCGTCGACGTACAGCTCGATCATCAAGACCATCCAGGACCGCGGTTACGTCCACAAGAAGGGCAGCGCACTGGTGCCGTCCTGGGTCGCGTTCGCCGTAATCGGTTTGTTGGAGCAGCATTTCGGCCGTCTGGTCGACTACGACTTCACCGCGGCGATGGAGGACGAGCTCGACGAGATCGCCTCGGGCAACGAGCGACGCACCAACTGGCTCAGCAACTTCTACTTCGGTGGCGAGCACGGCGTCGACGGTTCGATCGCGCGCGCAGGCGGGCTGAAGAAGCTCGTCGGCGGCAACCTCGAAGAGATCGACGCACGAGAAGTCAACTCCATCAAGCTCTTCGATGACGCCGAAGGCCGTGCGGTCAACGTCCGGGTGGGGCGCAACGGCCCGTACCTGGAGCGGATGGTCATTGATCCAGAAAATCCGGGCGAGCTCAAGCCGCAGCGGGCCAACCTCAAGGACGAGCTCACCCCCGACGAGCTCACCCTCGAGCTCGCCGAAAAGCTGTTCGCCACACCGCAAGAGGGCCGATCGCTGGGTGTGGACCCCGCGACCGGGCACGAGATCGTCGCCAAGGACGGCCGCTACGGCCCGTACGTCACCGAGATCCTGCCCGAACCCGAATCTGGTGACCCCGACGACGGCACCGCCGGATCGACGGCCAAGAAGGGCAAGAAGCCCACCGGGCCCAAGCCGCGCACCGGTTCGCTGCTGCGGTCGATGGACCTGGAGACGGTCACGCTCGAGGACGCCCTGCGGCTGCTGTCGCTGCCCCGGGTGGTCGGCGTCGACCCCGCCAACGGCGAGGAGATCACCGCGCAGAACGGCCGCTACGGGCCATACCTGAAGCGCGGCACCGACTCTCGATCACTGGCCACCGAAGAGCAGATGTTCGACATCACGCTCGACGAGGCGCTCAAAATCTATGCCGAGCCCAAGCGGCGCGGCCGTCAGGGTGCGGCGACCCCGCCGCTGCGTGAGCTCGGCGTCGACCCGGTGTCGGAGAAGCCGATGGTGATCAAGGACGGCCGCTTCGGCCCGTACGTCACCGACGGGGAGACCAACGCCAGCCTGCGCAAGGGCGACGACGTCCTGTCGATCACCGATGCGCGTGCCTCCGAGTTGCTCGCCGACCGCCGCGCCCGCGGCCCGGTCAAGAAGAAGGCCGCGGCGAAGAAGACGACCAAGAAGGCCGCGGCCAAGAAGGCGCCGGCAAAGAAGGCGCCCGCGAAGAAAGCGGCGAAGAAGGCCTAGAAGAAGGCCTAGAAGAAGGCCTAGAAGAAAGCTTGGTCAGCGCGTCTTCGAGACGTCGCCGGGCACGTCGTGGGCGACCCGCTGCGGGGTGATCAGGTTGACCGGCCGCGCCAGCTGCGTCGGCGCGGTGCGCCCGCGCAGCTCGACGATCTCGCCGACATCCCAGCACAGCGCCTCGGCGTCCAGCGCGTCGGAGACGGCGATCGAGGATGCGAGCACGTGGCCGGGTTCGAGCTTGGCCAGCTCGGTCAGCCGCGCCGCCTCGTTCACGGGGTCGCCGATGACGGTGTACTCGAACCGGGCCTGGGCGCCGATGTGGCCGGCGATCGCGCGGCCCGCCGACACCCCGATGCCGAAGTCGGTCTCGCCGAGCACCCGGATCAGCTCGTCGTGCAGCTCACGGGACGCGGCCAGCGCCGCCCCGGACGCGTCGGGGTGCTCGATCGGGGCGCCGAAGATGGCCAGCGCCGCGTCACCCTGGAACTTGTTGACGAACCCGCCGTGGCGGTTGACGGTGTCGACGACGACCCGGAAGAAGTCGTTGAGCAGGCTGACGACCTCCGAGGCGGGGATCGTGGCGGCCAGGTGCGTCGAGCCGACCAGGTCGACGAACAGCACCGCGACGTCGCGTTCCTGCCCGCCCAGCTCGGTGCCCCGCTCGAGCGCCCGGCGGGCCACGTCCTCGCCGACGTAACGGCCGAACAGGTCACGCAGCCGCTGCCGTTCGGCCAGGTCGCGGACCATGTCGTTGAACCCGGCCTGCAGCAGGCCTAGCTCGCTGGCGTCATAGATCTGCATGTGCGCGTTGTAGTTGCCGCGCTGCACCTCGCCGAGCGCCCAGCGCAGCTGGCGCAGCGGGTCGGCGATCGACATCGCCACCAGCACCGTGCTGGACAGGCCGATGACCAGCGCCACGATCGCCAGCAGCAGGATCGTGGTGATCAGCCGGTCGGCCGGCGCGGTCAGCACCTCGAACTTGCTGGCGACCAGCGCCAGGACGATGGCCAGGACCGGCACGCCGGTGGACAGCACCCACGTCAGCACCTGCCGCAGGATCACCCCCGGCGCACGGAAGTTCTCCGGCACACCGCCGCGCAGCGCCGCCACGGCCACCGGCCGCAGCACGCGCTCGGACTGCAGGTAGCCGATGATCGCGGTCGCGGTCGCGCCCAGGCCGGTCGCAACGGCCACGACGGGCGCCGACTTGCTGGCCACCGGCCAGCTCGCGACGATGAACACCACCGAGCCGAGCAGCCAGTTCGTCGCGCTGATCAGCGAGCGGTAGAACGGCATCTTCAGCGCCCGCATGCGCGCGACCTCGGTGTCCCCGGGGTCGCGGTCGCCGAGCAGCATGTCCCGACGCTGCCAGCGCATCACCGGGATCAGCATCCGCAGCGTCAGGTAGGACGCGACGGTGAACGACACGAAGAGGTAGCCCAGGAAGATGGCGAGGTTGTAGGCGGGCAGGTCCTGCAGCTGGATGCGGTCCTCGGGCGGGAGGCCGAAGCGCAGGAAGCCCAGGACCAGGAGAGCACCGATGATGTCGGCCTGCAGCATGCCCAGCGTGAACACCGGCCACGGGGTGCGCGCGACCCAGCGGACGAATGCGCTGATTCGTCCGATCTCGATCGGTTCGGCGGCCATTGGATTACCGTATCGGGCTCTGCTGACGCAGAAGGGGCGTCTGGGACGGACGTGTCGGTTCGCAGCATTACTGTTATCGGCGATGGCCGGTGTTTTCTCGCGTCTGGTGGGTCAAGACGCTGTTGAGACGGAGTTGGTGGCCGCTGCGCGGGCTGCGCGCGGTGATTCCACTCACAGTGGGGACGCCGGTGAGATCGGCACCATGACGCACGCGTGGCTGATCACGGGCCCGCCCGGGTCGGGCAGGTCGGTGGCAGCGCTCTGCTTCGCCGCGGCGCTGCAGTGCTCCTCGGAGGGGACCCCGGGGTGCGGCGAGTGCCGGGCCTGTACGACGACGATGGCCGGCACCCACGCCGACGTGCGGCGGATCATCCCCGAGGGGCTCTCGATCGGGGTCGACGCGATGCGCACCATCGTGCAGATCGCCTCGCGCCGCCCGGGGACTGGCCGCTGGCAGATCGTCGTGGTCGAGGACGCCGACCGGCTCACCGAGGGCGCCGCGAACGCGCTGCTGAAGGTCGTGGAGGAACCGCCGCCGTCCACGGTGTTCCTGCTGTGCGCCCCGTCGGTGGATCCCGAGGACATCGCGATCACGCTGCGGTCGCGGTGCCGGCACGTCGCGCTGGTCACCCCGCCGGTCGACGCCATCGCCCGGGTGCTGATCGACTCCGACGGGTTGCCGGAGGCCGACGCCCACTGGGCCGCGTCGGTGAGCGGGGGACACGTCGGCCGGGCCCGGAGGCTGGCCACCGACGACCAGGCCCGCCAGCGGCGCACCCGGGCGCTGGGGCTTGCCCGCGACGCCGCGACGCCGTCGCGGGCCTACGCGGCCGCCGAGGAGCTGGTCGCCACCGCCGAGGCCGAGGCGCGCGCGCTGACCGAGGGCCGCAACGAAGTGGAAGCCGAGGAGCTGCGCACCGCGCTCGGCGCCGGCGGCACCGGCAAGGGCACCGCGGGCACGATGCGCGGCGCGGCCGGCGCGCTCAAAGACCTGGAGAAACGGCAGAAGTCGCGCCAGACCCGGGCTTCGCGCGACGCGCTGGACCGGGCCCTGATCGACCTGGCGACCTACTTCCGCGACGCGCTGCTGGTGTCGTCCGGAGCGACGGACGTGGCGGCCAACCACCCCGACATGGCCGAGAAGGTCGCCGCGATGGCGGCACACGCCTCACCGGAGAAGCTCCTGCGTTGCATCGAGGCCGTGCTGGAATGCCGCGAGGCGCTGGCGGTCAATGTGAAGCCGAAGTTCGCGGTCGACGCGATGGTCGGGACGGTCGGGCAGGCCCTGCGCAGCTGAGTTGGGTCGCCGGGAGGCCCTGCCGTAGACTCATCCCGCCCGACAGCGCCGCCTTAGCTCAGTCGGTAGAGCGATTCACTCGTAATGAATAGGTCGGGGGTTCGATTCCCCCAGGCGGCTCCACCACGCTCCGCATGTCATCCCACGCGGGCGGCGCCCTCGCCGGACAGCTCGGCGCGCACCACGTCTCCTCGGCCGGTCAGCACCATGAGTAGCGCCTGGGCGGGCCCGTGGACCTGCAGCCCGCGTCCTGCGCTCCACGCCATGTCGGTGGCCACCAGCTGCAGTCCGCGGGTGCGCCGGGCGCCGCCGATCACCGGGCTGATCCGCGCGTAGTCCAGCGACACCCGCAGCGCGTCGGCGGGTGTCGCGGCGTGCAGCCCGAGCGGCCGGCGGATGTCCTGTTGGTGGACCACGCATTCGATGAGCGCGACGCGTCCGCCGTAGAGACCGCCGGCGCCGGCCGGAGCGCTGTCGCGGCGCATCGCCTCCACGAGGTCGGACGGTGACCACGCCGCGAACCCGGCAAGCATCCGGGCGTTGAGCCGGTCGACGTCGCCGCGGTGCTGCACCATGGCCGCGGCCAGCGCGGGCACGCTCTGACCCAGATAGCCGACGGTGTGCGCGGCGACGTCGCGCACCGACCAGCCCGGGCAGAGGCTGGGCGCGGCCCACTGCTCGGGAGTCAATCCGGCCAGCAGGTCGGCGAATCGTTCCCGCTCGCGCTGGGCTAGACGGCGGACGGTCCCCATGGGGTCAGTCTGCCGTGCGTGCCGTCTAGTTCGGTGCGACGAAACCGACCGGGCCGGAGGCCAGGCACACCGACAGCGCGGCGGTGTTCGCGCTGACGGTCAGTGCGTCGCCGGCGCCGGGGATCCGGACGAAGACCCGGTTCAGCCCGGGGCGGACCGGCACCTTGACCTGGTCGCCCTCCGACAGGGACAGCGTCATCGAGCCGTCGCTGTTGCCGAGGTAATTCAGCTCGACGGTCCAGTCGGCGGGCAGCAGCGGCCCGTCCAGCGGCATGCGCACGGGGAAGTCGGGCTGCACCAGGTATCCGCACTGGGCGTCGGGGCCCGGGCGGATGCTGCGGACCCACGTGACCTGCGCGTCCACCAGGTTGCCGTGCACGTCCAGCATGCGCAATTCGGTTGTGGCAGGGGCGAATTCGGGCCTGTCCTGGAGCAGGGCGAACATGTGCGAGACGAGGTTCTCCGGCCAGGCCACGCGTTGCAGCACCAGCGGGTCGACCTCCTGGTCGAGCATGGGCGCCTCAGAGGAGGCGTGTGCCTGTGCCAGGCCCACCCGGGCGTTCTGCAGGTAGGGCCGGGTCGGGTTGTCACGCCAGCTGGTGAGGAACGTCGCGGTCGAATAGAGGCTGCTCGCCACGAAGGCGACTGTCACACAGGCGATCAGCACCGTGCGGCGGCGGGAGTGATCCAGCCACCGCGAGCCGGCGCGGTTCGGTGCGCACAGCCCGACGGCGGCCAGCAGGGCGAGCACGACGACCAGGTCGGGCAGATACCGCAGTGTCTGCGCCAGTTCCAGCGCGGTGAACCGGGAGGACCGCATCAGATAGATCGGCACCTGGCAGGCCACGGCGTAGCCGAGAGCGGCCAGCCACACCGGCCCGAGGCGGTGTTTGCGTGCCAGGGACACGGCCAGCACCACCGTCAGCACCACCCAGCCCAGGATCATCACGGCGACGGGCGGGGTGGCCCACGGAGACGCCGGCGCCCACCGCTGCCAGTCCCAGGGGCCGCCGGCCAGCCCCGGCACGATGCCGTGAGTGAAGGAGCGCCGCAGCAGATCCCACGTCATAGACAGGTCGAAGCTCCAGCGCTGCTGATCGACCACCAGCAGGTACACGCCGACCCACGCCACGGTCAACGTCAGCAGGGACACCCAGAGCCGGACACCCCGCCGCCACACCTGCCGCACCGTCGCACCGCCTGTGGCGTCACCCGTCACGTAGGTGTGCAGCGCCACCACTGCGAACGCGACGAACGGGATGATCGCGGACTTCTCGAAGAACAGCAGACCGCCCAGGTACGCCGCGGCGCCCGACCACGCATACCGCCGATTCCCGGTGCGCAGCAACAGGATCGCGTCGGCGCACACCCAGGCCATCGCCGCCAGCATCGGCAGCGAGTTCAGCCCCGCGGCCCACCACGCGTATCCGGGCACGGCCAGCGGGGTGAACAGCGCGAACGTCAACGGCAGCAACAGGACCGGACGCCAGCCGAGCAGGACGTGCAGCGCCCGCAGGAGCGCCAGCGAGGACAGCAGGGCGAGCACCACCAGGCTCACCGCCGGCCCGGTCCAGTCCAGCGGGGCAGCGCGGGTGATCGCGCCCGCCACCAGGAACGCGCCCGGCATCACATGCCCGTCGTGGTCGTCGAACAGGTAGTCCGGCGAGAGCAGACCCTGGGTGCCGGCCCGGCCCACCAGAATCAGGTCGTCCCAATAGAAGTAGCCGCCGAACGCGAGGACCGCCCGGACCGCCAGGTGCAGCGCGATCAGCGCCAGGGCGATACGGGCGACGGCAGATCTCATCGAGCTAGCGGGGATACGCATCCCCGGCATGCCGGCGCGCCCGCCACGCGGAGCCCACCATCTCCTCGAGCGAATGGCGGTTGCTCCAATCCAGGTCGCGCGCGGCGAGTTCGCCCGCCGCGACGATCCGGGCCGGGTCCCCGGGACGGCGCGGCATCACCTCGGGGTCGAAATCGATTCCGGTGACGGTCCGCATCGCGGTCATGATCTCGCGCACCGAGGTCCCCGCGCCGCTGCCGAGGTTGTAGACCGGTTCGACGGGCAGGCCGTCGGTGAGCCTGCGGGCGGCGGCGACGTGGGCCAGCGCGAGGTCGGTGACGTGGATGTAGTCGCGCACGCACGTGCCGTCCGGCGTGGGGTAGTCGTCGCCGTTGATGCGCGGCGTCTCCCCGCGGAACAACATGTCGAACACCTTCGGGAACAGGTTGTGGGGGCTGGTGTCGTAGAGGTCGACCGAGCCGGACCCGACGACGTTGAAGTAGCGCAGGCTGGTGTGCCGCAGCCCGGTGGCGCGGCCGGCGTCGCGCAGCAGCCACTCGCCGATCAGCTTGGTCTCCCCGTACGGCGACTCGGGTGTGGTGGGTGTCGTCTCGTCCACGATCTCGACATCGGGGGTGCCGAATGTCGCGGCGCTGGAGGAGAACACGATCTGACCGACGCCGTGGTTCTCCATCGCCTGCAGCAGGGTCACGGTCGCGGACACGTTCTGCTCGTAGGTGTGCAGCGGACGCTTCACCGATTCGCCGGCGTACTTGTAGCCCGCAACGTGGATGACCCCGTCCACCTCGAACCGGGCCAGGGTGTCGTCGACCAGCGCAGCGTCGAGCAGGGTGCCCTTGACGAACTGCGCGGCCTCGGGCACGAAGACCTCGAACCCGCTGGACAGGTCGTCGATGATCACCACGTCCAGCCCGGCGTCGAGCATCGCCCGGGCCACGTGCGAACCGATGTACCCGGCGCCACCGGTCACCAGCCAGCTCATGTTCTCTCCTCAGTCATCGATCGCAGCATAGGTGGGCGCCGCGACGGCGCGCGGCCGGGCGAGCGCCACCAGGTGCACCCCGATGCCGAACAGGGGGCCGCACAGCAGGGCCACGACCGTGCGGACCTCCAGGTCCAGCGGCAAGAGCAGCAGCAGCGCCGAGGCGACCGTCGCGATCACCCAGCCCGCGGCGTAGGCCCGGTGCAGTGCCGCCGCGACGGTCGCGGCGCCGGTCAGCGTCAGCATGGCGATCGCGACGGCCGCCGCGGTCAGCCAGCCGAGCAGGGCGCCGTCGGCCTGGTACTGGGTGCCGAACGCCTCCCGCAGCAGCCACGGCCCGAACACCGTCGCCAGCACGACGCCCGTTCCACCGAGGGCGGCCACCAGCGCAGCCGGCCCGAGCAGCGCGGTGAGGCGGTGCTCGCGCTGGTCGACGAAGTGGGCGATCAGATTGCCCTGCATCGCGGTCAGCGGCACCAGCAGCGGCGCCCGGGTCAGCGTGACGGCCAGGATCACCACCCCGCCCGCGGCGCCCAGATCGTCGGAGGTGGCCTGCAGAAGCACCGGGAAGCCCATCACCAGCACGGCGCTGGCTCCCGCGGCGGCCGTGGAATGCGCGGTGCCCCGCAGGAACGCAGCCGTCCCACCTGGCGTCGTGACGCGGGCGGCCCTCCGGGTGGCGCGGGAGACGGCGAGCATCAGCACCCATCCGATCGCCCCGGCGACGGTCGCCCACAGATAACCGCCCAGGCCCCAGCCCAGCGCGAAGCTCGCGGCGGCGACCGCGACACGCAGCAGGGCGTCGGTGACCATCAGCGCGCCGTAGGCAGACCAGCGGTCCGCCCCGGCCAGTGCACCCAGCAGCGTGGTGTGGACGCAGAATCCGGCCAGCCCGGCGCACAGCAGCGCGACGCTGAGGCCGCGGGCGTCGACGAACACGTGCGACGACCACAGCGGCGAGGTGGCGGCGATGACGGCGGCCGCGGCCAGTCCGATCCCGGCGGCCACCCGGAACGGGTGCGTGCGCCGGCCGGCGGGATCGACGGTCGGGGAACGGACCTCGCGGGTGGTCTCCTGCAGCAGCCCGAATGCAGCGCCGCTGGCCAGGCCGAACGCTCCCCAGAACACGCCGAACACCGAGAAGCCTGCCGGGGCGAGGTCCCGTGCAGCCAGGTAGAGCACCGCGTACCCGCACAGCGCCGAGACCGCCGTCGCGGCGCCGACCCGAACCACGCTGCCCCGGGTGACCGCGCCCGACGGGCCCGCGGTCGCGTCGGTCACGGCCCGCTGTCCAGCGCGGGGACCCGGGTGTTGTACAGCCACGCCGTCCACAGCGCGCGCAGCGAGTCGTCGGCGTACTGCGCGGCGAGGCCGACGAAGTCATCGGTGACGACGCTGGCGTGCCGGTGCCGCTCGGTCCAGTCCTGCAGCAGCGCAAAGAACCTGGTGTCACCGAGGTGGCGGCGCAGGGCGTGCAGGGTCAGGGCCCCGCGTTTGTAGACGCGGTCGTCGAACATGTCGTCGGGCCCGGGGTCGGCGAGCACCAGGTCCTGCGGCGAGCTCTTCAACCGGTGGTGGTAGTGGCGCGCCCACTGATCGGCGGTGCGCTCGCCGCAGTGTTCGGACCACAACCATTCGGCGTAGCAGGCGAATCCCTCGTGCAGCCAGATGTGCCGCCAGCGCTGCACGGTCACCGAGTTGCCGAACCACTGGTGGGCCAGCTCATGGGCGATCAGCCGTTCCGAACCGCGTCTGCCGTCGCAGTGGTTGGCGCCGAAGATCGAGATGCCCTGCGCCTCCAACGGGATCTCGAGCTCGTCGTCGGTGACCACCACGGTGTATCCGTTCGCCAGCGGATACGGGCCGAACCTCTTGGTGAACAGCTTCATCATCTCCGGCTGGCGGCCGAAGTCGTGGTCGAACCGCTCGCGCAGCCGGTCGGGGAGCACCGCGAAGATCTCGACGCCGTTCTTGGCCATCCGGTGCCGGTCGTACACCCCGATCTGCAGCGTCATCAGGTAGGTCGAGGTCGGCTCGGCCTGCTCGTAGACCCATGTCGTCATGCCCGCGCGCGCCCGCCGGGCCAGCAGCTTGCCGTTGGCCAATGCGAAATAGCTGCTCTCCGTGGCGATCTGCACGCGGAAGCTGGCCTTGGCGCTCGGATGGTCGTCGCACGGGAACCACGACGACGCGCCGTTCGGTTGGCCGGCGACCAGCGCCCCCTCGGTGAGTTCCTCGAAACCGACCGAGCCCCAACGGGATCGGGTGGGTCTCGGAGTTCCGCCGTAGCGCACCGCGACCGTCATCGCCGCGCCCGCGGGCAGCCGGTCGGCCAGCGTGATGTGCAGCTTGCCGTGCGACGCCCGGAACTGGGCCGGGCGCTTTCCGTCGACGGTCACCTTGGTCACCGACAGTGCGCTCGACAGATCGAGGGTGAAGGTCTTCAGCTCGGCGAGCGTGACGGCCGTGATGGACGCCGCCCCGGCGAGACGGTTGATGGCGACCTTGTATTCGAGCTCCAGTTCGTAGCGCGAGACCCGGTAGCCGAAGTTGCCCGCTTCGGGCAGGTACGGGTCGATGACGGGCGCAGAGCTCTTCTTTGCGACCCTCTTGCGTGCCGTCACGCGGCGGCTTGCTTCTTGGATTTGGAGTTCGACGAGTCGCCGCGCTTCTTGCGCGGCGGATTCCACGGCGCGATCGGGTTGCCCTGCCACCGCGTCGACGCGGGCACCTCGTCCCCGCGCATGACCAGCGACGCGGGACCCACGGTGGCGCCGGCCCCGATCCGCGCCGCGGGCAGCGCCACGCAGTGCGGCCCCAGCGTCGCGCCCTGCTCCAGCACGACGGTGTCCATGCGCATGATGCGGTCGTGGAACAGGTGCGTCTGCACCACGCACCCGCGGTTGACGGTCGCGCCGTCGGCGAGCGTCACCAGGTCGGCTTCGGGAAGCCAGTACGTCTCACACCACACACCGTGTCCGATCTTCGCGCCCAGGGCCCGAAGCCACAGGTTCATCACCGGCGTACCCGATGCGGCCCGGGCGAACCACGGCGCCGCGACGGTCTCGACGAACGTGTCCGACACCTCGTTGCGCCACACGAACGACGACCACAGGGGATGTTCGATCGCGGTGATGCGCCCGACGACAAGCCATTTGGCGACGACCGCGATGCCGCCGGCCACCGCCCCGGCGATCAGGAGGATCAGTCCGGCCGCGACCGCCGACCAGAACCAGCCGAAGGTCCCGGCCACCGACTGCAGCGCGAACAGGACCGCGACGCCGATCGCGAACGTGACCACGACGGGCACGAACCGGAACGTCTCGACGGTGGCGCGCAACAGTTTCAGGCGCTGGGACGGGTTGAAGGTCCGCAGCGCGTCGGCCGCGGTCGGCTGGCGGCGCAGGCGCACCGGCGGGCTGCCCAGCCATGACGAACCGGCCTTGGCCTTGTGCGGTGTCGCCGAGAGCACCGCGACGAGGCCGTCGTCGGGAACGCGGCGCCCGGGCTGCGTGATGCCCGAATTGCCGAGAAACGCGCGTTTTCCGACGGTGGTGGTGGCCACGTGGATCCAGCCGCCGCCCAGTTCGTAGGACGCGACCATCGTGTCGTCGGCCAGGAAGGCGCCGTCGTTCACGACGGTGAACTTCGGGATCAGCAGCGCCGTGGAGATCTCGGTGTCCCGGCCCACCGTGGCGCCCAGCAGCCGCAGCCACCACGGCGTCAGCAGGCCGGCGTAGATCGGGAACAGGTAGTTGCGGGCGGCGTCCATCAGCCGTTCGGTGGCCCACAGCTGCCACCCCGCGCGGCTGCGCACGGGGTGGTAGCCCTCGCGCAGGCCGAGGGAGAGCATCCGGACGCCGAGGACGGTCAGCAGCGCGTACACCAGGACCGCGGCGGCGGTTGCGGGCACGATCCACAGCAGGGCCGGGACGATCGCGGCCGACAGCGACGCCGTGCCGCGCACGCCCCAGCCGACGACGGCCAGTCCGGCGCCGAGCGCCACCAGGGGAAGCGCACCCAGCAGCATCGAGGTGAGGCCGTACATCGCGACCCACACCGGGGCGCGCGGCGGGCGGTGGTCCGGCCACGGGTGCTTGGCCTTGCCGGACTTCACCGCCGGCGAGCCCTTCCAGTACTGGCCGTTCTTGACCTTGCCGACGACCCCCGAGCCGGGCGCCACGTCGGCGTTCTTGCCGACGACCGCGCCGGGCAGCAGGGTGGTGCGCGCGCCGACGGTGGCGTCGTTGCCGACGGTGATCGGGCCGACGTGGAACTGGTCGCCGTCGATCCAGTGCCCGGTCAGGTCGACCTCCGGCTCGATCGAGCAGCGGTGGCCGAGCGTCAGCATGCCGGTGACCGGAGGGGCGGAGTGCAGGTCCACGCCGCTGCCGACCTTGTTGCCGAGCGCGCGGGCGTAGTAGACCAGCCACGGCGCACCCGCCATGTTCTCCGCGCCGCTCGCCTCGGCCAGTCGTTCGGCCAGCCAGACGCGCAGGTGCACCGAGCCGCCACGCCGGTAGGTGCCCGGCTGCAGGTTGCCGATCAGGATCCGGGCGCCGAACACGGCGATGCCCATGCGTCCCGGCGGGGTCACGAACAGCAGGAAGCCCGCGAGCACCCACCACCAGTCGATCGGCCGGGCCCACGGGACCAGAGACAGTTCGGCGGCGACGTTGTTCGCGATCGTCAGCCACACCACCCACTGGATGCCGGTCAGCATGGCCAGCGGCACCGTCAGGGCCACCTGGACCGCCTGCGTCACCGTCGACACGGGTGTGACCGCCCGGGTCTGGACAGCGGGCGGCGGATCGAGTTCGTCCAGATACCCGGCCAGCGAGCCGAGCCTCGGGTGGTCGTAGAGGTCGGCGACCGTCACCTGCGGATAGCGCTGCCGCAGTGCGGCGACGAGCTGGGCGGCCGACAGCGAACCGCCCCCGACGGCGTAGAAGTCGGTTTCCGGGCCGTCGATCGGGGCGGCGAGCACCTCACGCCAGATCCCCGCCAGCCACCCGAGGGTGCCGCCGAAGTCGGTGCCGTCGTCGGCGCTGCCGTCGCCCTCGGCGCCGACCGGCCACGGCAGGGCGTCGCGGTCGACCTTGCCCGACGTGCGGGTCGGCAGCTCGTCGACGACCACCAGCCGCGGCACCAGCGCCGCGGGCAGCGATTCGCTGAGCCGCGCCCGGGCCTCGGCGACGTCGAACGACCCCTCCAGTCCGGGCGTCACGGCGATGTAGCCGACCAGCAGCGGCGTGCCGCTGGCGGTGCGGCGCACGGCCGCGGCGCCGCCGCTGACCCCGGGCAGGTTGACCAGCGCGGTGTCGACCTCGCCGAGTTCGATCCGGCGTCCACCGACCTTGACCTGGTCGTCGGCCCGCCCCACGAAGTAGAGCCCGTCGGTCTCCAGCCGCACCAGGTCCCCGCTGCGGTAGGCCCGGCTCCACGCCAGGGTGGGCATTGCGGCGTACTTCTCCGCGTCCTTGTCCGCGTCGAGGTAGCGCGCCAGCCCGACGCCGCCGATCACGAGTTCGCCGACCTCGCCGACGGCGACCGGCTCACCCTGCTTGTCCACGACGGCAAGGTCCCAGCCCGGCAGCGGCAGCCCGATGCTGACCGCGCTGGAGCCGTCGAGGCGGGCCGCGCACGCGACGACCGTCGCCTCGGTGGGCCCGTAGGTGTTCCACACTTCGCGGCCCGCGGAATCGGGGCCCGCGGCGAGCCGTTCGGCGAGCTCGGGAGGGCAGGCTTCACCGCCGAAGATCAGCAGCCGTACCGCTTCGAGCGCCTCGGCCGGCCACAGCGAGGCCAGCGTCGGGACCGTCGAGACGACCGTGATGTCCCGCGAGATGAGCCATGGCCCCAGGTCCATGCCGCTGCGCACCAGCGAGCGGGGCGCGGGAACCAGGCAGGCGCCGTGCCGCCAGGCCAGCCACATCTCCTCGCAGGACGCGTCGAAGGCCACCGACAGCCCGGCGAGCACGCGGTCTCCGGGCCCGAGCGGATTGTTCTGGCAGAACAGCTTGGCCTCGGCGTCGACGAACGCCGCCGCGTTGCGGTGGGTGACGGCGACGCCCTTCGGGGTGCCGGTCGACCCGGAGGTGAAGATGATCCACGCGTCGTCGCGGCTCAGCGGTGCGGCCGCGCGCCAGCCCCGCGACGACCCGGGGCCGCGCACCAGGCCCTGCTCGGTGATCACGGCGACGACGGCGGCCTCGGTGAACACCAGGTCGGCCCGCTCCTGCGGGTCGTCGGCGTCGACTGGGACGTAGGCCGCGCCGGTGGCGAGGGTGGCCAGGATCGCAACGTACAGCGCGTAGCTGCCCGAGGGCATGCGGATGCCGATGCGGTCTCCCCGCCCGATTCCGCGTGCTCCCAGCCACGCCACGCTGTCCTCGACATCGGAGATCAGCTCGGCGTAGGTGAGCTGCACGGTGCCGTCGTCGAGCGCCGGGGCGTCCGGGAATCGGCGGGCCGTCTCGTAGAGGATGTCGATCAAGGTCCGCGGCGCGGAGGCGTAGGCCGACAGCAGATATTGGTCGGGGATCTCGGGGGTTCGATCCGGGGCTGTCACGGGTACAAACTACTCAGCGTCCGGGGTCATCCCGCTCCGTCGGGTTGCTCGTTTCGCGTGTCGGGCGGCTGCCTGGCACAATGAGCCGCTTGGAGGGGAGTATTCCTTCGCCACGGTGTCGTCATCACGTCGTCTGTCATCGGACGACCGGTGCCGTGGGCCTACTGCTGCGTGCGGTGGTGGAAGAGACCTCCGGCGTTGAACGACGACCGGAGGTTTGATGAACGTAAGTGGACTCGAGTGGGGCATCACGCTCGCCGTGACGATCGGCATCCTGCTCTTCGATGTGCTCGTCATAGGCCGGCGTCCTCACGAGCCCTCCAAACGTGAGACCGGAACGGCCCTGACGATCTACGTCGGGCTGGCGATCGCCTTCGGTATCTGGACGTGGGTGTTCCACGGTCACGACTACGGGGTCGAGTTCTTCGCCGGCTGGCTCACCGAGTACAGCCTCTCGGTCGACAACCTGTTCATCTTCTTGATCATCATGGCCAGCTTCAAGGTGCCGCGGATCTACCAGCAGCAGGCGCTGCTCGTCGGCATCATCCTGGCGCTGATCTTCCGCGGCATCTTCATCGCTCTGGGCGCCGTGGCGATCGAGCAGTTCTCCTGGGTGTTCTACATCTTCGGCGCGTTCCTGCTCTACACGGCACTGAAGCTGGTCAAGGACACCGATCACGACGACGACGGCGACAACGCGGTGGTCCGGTTCGCGCAGAAGCGGATGAAGTTCACCGACACCTGGGACGGGCTCAAACTGTGGGTCCACGAGAACGGCCAGCGTCTGATGACGCCGATGTTCCTGGTCATCATCGCCCTCGGCACGACCGACCTGATCTTCGCGCTGGACTCCATCCCGGCGATCTACGGCCTCACCCAGGAGCCCTACCTGGTGTTCACCGCGAACGTGTTCGCGCTGATGGGCCTGCGCCAGCTGTACTTCCTGCTCGGGGACCTGCTCAAGCGCCTGGTGTACCTGTCGCAGGGCCTGGCGTTCATCTTGTTCTTCATCGGCGTGAAGCTCGTGTTGCACGCGCTGCACGAGAACGAGGTGCCGTTCATCAACGGCGGCCAGCACGTGCCGGTGCCCGAGATCCCGACCCTGCTGAGCCTCGGGGTGATCATCGTCACGCTCCTCATCACGACCGCGGCGAGCCTGTACAAGACCCGCGTGCACGATGTGCGCAAGGAGGCCACGTCAGACGAGGTTTCCGGGCAGGGGACCACGTCGGATCCGCAGAACGACGCCACCCGGTAGGCGTGCGACTGTTGCACTCGCGCTGATCGCAAACACTGCACCGCACCCGGCCTGCTGGATAGCTTGGCCGGGTGCGGCTATTTCTGGCTGATCCCAATGAACCCGACGGCGTCAGTGAGCTGACCGACGGCGACCAGCAGATCGTGCGGGTGGCGGCGCGGGATCTCCAGCAGGCCCGGCGGGCCCGGGCCAGGATCCGCGACGGTTCCGGCGACGTCGCGGTGATCCTCGACCTGACCGTCGCGGTCGCCGGCGACTTCCGTTCCGCGCAGCAGGTGCTCGGCGCGGCCGACGGGGACACCCCGCAGTACGCGGAGACGGTCCGGTACGCGGGCACCGTGGACGGCCTGGCAGGCCTGATCTCCGATATCGAGACGGCCGGGGTCGCCGACGGGGTGACGTTGATCTCGGCGTCGCCGCGCCAAGACGTGGGAACCGTCGGCCGCGACGTGCTCAGCCGGCTCGCGCTGCGCGATCAGCCGCGCGCGTCCTAGTTCGTCGGCCCACGCCCGTCAGGCGCCGGCGTCCCGATCACCAGTTGTCGTAACCGCCCTCGGGTCCGAGCATCCGCTCCAGCCTGGTTCGGTTGATACGGGCCAGTTCGTTGCGGACGACCTTGCGTTCGGTCTCGTAGTCGTTGTGCAGGCGGTCGCGCGCCGACGCGAGGACGTCCTCGGCGCAGCCCCCGTCGACGTACATGACGAACCCGAACCCGAAATGCTCAAGGTAGGTCCGCGACGCGCTCGCCAGCTCCGACATCATCTCGGGCCGCTCGTCGGCGATCGCGCACTGCTCGGCCCGCGACTTCTCACTACCGGGGCGCCGGCCCACATCGGGGTAGGCCTGCAGGATGGAGTCGATCGACTCCTCGGCGAGCCCGAACAGCAGGGTGTCGGCGAACCGGAACAGGCGGTCGTGGCTGTCGAACGGCCGCGCCCGGCACAGGTCGGCGGCCAGCGGCACGCTGTAGCAGCATTCGTAGACCGCGTGCACGGCGCGGCGCATCGGCATCGCGTTGAACGCGTGCAGTCCGATCCCCTGATGCAGCAGCACACCGCCATGATGAGACGGCGAAGCGGCGCCGACGTTACGTCGTGTTACGGCCACGCAAATTCGCCGAACGGGTGCGGGACGCCGGGCCCTTCCGGACCCGGAACCGGGCTCAGTGCCCTTCGGTCTTGAACCGCTCGATCGAGCGGCTGATCTCCGCCTCGGCCTCCTCGCGGCCCACCCAGTCGGCGGCCTTCACGAACTTGCCGGGCTCGAGATCCTTGTAGTGCACGAAGAAGTGCTTGATCGCGTCGAGTTCGAAATCGGACACGTCGCCGATGTCCTGGATGTGGTCCCAGCGGGGATCGGCGAGCACACACAGCACCTTGTCGTCGCCGCCCTTCTCGTCCTCCATGCGGAACATCCCGACCGGGCGGGCCTCGACGATGCAGCCGGGGAACACCGGCTCGGGCAGCAGCACGAGCGCATCCAGCGGATCGCCGTCCTCACCGAGGGTGTCCTCGATGTAGCCGTAGTCCGTGGGGTAGCCGAACGACGTGAACAGGTAGCGGTCCAGCTTGACCTTGCCGCTCTCGTGGTCCACCTCGTACTTGTTGCGTGAACCCTTCTGGATCTCGATGAGGACATCGAACTGCACGCGTGACTCCTAGATGTGCTGGGACGGTCTGCTGACGACGCGGGTCCACAGTAAACGAGGGATACCCTGCACTACAGGGGTGGCTCGGGCTAGTCGAAGCGAGATCAGGAGAAACATGCGGCCGACTCGGTGGCGGCGGTCCACGTATGTCGTGGTGGGGGTGTTCGTGCTGCTGCTCGTTGCGGTGGTCGTCGCCGCGGCCGCGCTGGTGGCCTCCCGTCAGACCGACGAGCAGGTCGCGGTGGAACCCGCGCCGCCGGCGGCCACGGCCGATCCCGGGGTGGTGCCGGTCTCCGATTCGGCCGACGTGCCGTCGTCGAGCGGCCTGGCCGCCGCGCTGCGCGTGGTGGCCGCCGACCCGAACCTCGGCACGTTCACCGGGCGCATCACCGACGCGCTGACCGGTGAGGAGCTGTGGGCGCAGGGCGAGAACCTGCCCATGCAGCCGGCGTCGACGAACAAGGTACTCACCGCGGCCGCCGCGCTGCTGACCCTGGACCGCGACGCCCGGCTGACGACGCGCGTGGTGTCGACCGCCCCCGGCGTGGCCGTACTGGTCGGCGGCGGGGACCAGACGTTGTCGGCGGTGCGGCGCGACGAGGACACCTGGTACCGGGACGCGGCGCGCATCTCGGATCTGGCCGACCAGATCCGGCGCAGCGGTGTCGACGTGAAGCGGGTGCAGGTCGACGTCAGCGCCTACACCGGACCGGACATGGCGCCGGGCTGGGATCCGCTGGACATCGACGGCGGCGACATCGCGCCGATGGAGGCGGTCATGCTCGACGCCGGCCGCACCCAGCCGGTGAGCGTGGAGTCGCGCAGGTCCAGGACGCCGGCCCTCGACGCCGGCCGCGCGCTCGCCGTGGCGCTGCGGCTCGATCCCGCGGCGGTCGCGGTGCTGCCGCCGGGGCGCTCCGCCGGCGGGAAGGAGATCGCCTCCGTGCAGTCGGCCCCACTGATGGAACGGCTGCGCCAGATGATGCATTCGTCGGACAACGTGATGGCCGAGTCGATCGGGCGCGAGGTCGCCGAGGCCCGCGGCGCACCGCGCAGCTTCGCCGGCGCCGCGCAGTCGGTGCTCGACGCCCTCGACGAGGCGGGTGTCGACACCACCGGAGCGCGGCTGCTCGATTCCAGCGGGCTCTCGATCGACGACCGGCTGACCGCCGAGACCCTCGACGGCGTCATCCAGGCCGCGGTCGGCGACCAAACCCCGCAGCTGCGCCCGATGGTCGACCTGCTGGCGATCGCCGGCGGCAGCGGCACGATGTCGAACCGCTACCACGACACCGCACCCGGCCGCGCCGCCGTCGGGTACCTACGGGCCAAGACCGGATCGTTGACCGGAACCAACACGCTGGCCGGCATCGTCACCGACGAGAGCGGGCGTGTGCTCACGTTCGCGCTGCTGTCGAACAACGCGGGCCCGACCGGACGGACGTCCCTGGACGCGTTCGCCGCCACCCTACGATCCTGCGGATGCCGATGATGACCCCGAAACCCAAGTCCGGTTTCACCGTCGGCAACGCCGTCGACTGGGACCTCGCCGCCTCGCTGGGCGGCAAGCTCGCCCGCCAGGCGCCCGCCGCCACCGAGTACACGCGCAGGCAGGCCATCGACCAACTCGCCGAGGCGGCGCGCGCCTCCGAACTCCCGGTGCGGGAGGTGACGGGTCTCAACGAGGGTGGCGAGATCCCCGAAGCGCGAATCGTGGACCGGCCGCAGTGGATTCGGGCCGCGGCGCAGTCGATGCGGGCCATGACCGGGGGTGGCGACGGGCAGTCGAAGCCCCGCCCGGTCTCCGGACGTATCGCCGGGGTGCAGACCGGGGCGGTGCTGGCGTTCGTCTCCTCGGGCATTCTGGGCCAGTACGACCCGTTCGCCGGTAAAGGGCAGGAGCGCGGCGACCGGGAAGACGGGGCCGGCGGCGAGCTGCTGCTCGTCTACCCCAACGTGATCGCCGTCGAGCGGCAACTTCGCGTGGTGCCGAAGGACTTTCGCATGTGGGTGTGCCTGCACGAGGTGACCCACCGGGTACAGTTCCGCGCCAATCCGTGGCTGGCCGGGCACATGTCGAATGCGCTCGGGGTGCTGACCGAGGATGCCGGCGACGACATCGGGCAGATGGTGGGCCGCCTCGCCGACTTCGTGCGTGACCGCCAGGTGGTGGTGAAAAACGGTGAGCCCGAACTCGGTTCGACGGGCGTGCTCGGACTGCTGCGCGCGGTGCAGTCGGGGCCGCAGCGGGCTGCCCTCGACCAGCTGCTGGTCCTCGGCACCCTGCTGGAGGGTCACGCCGAACACGTGATGGACGCCGTCGGGCCCGCGGTGGTGCCGTCGGTGGCCTCGATCAGGCACCGGTTCGACCAGCGCAGGCAGCGCAAACAGCCTCCGCTGCAACGCCTTCTGCGCGCGCTGCTCGGCGTGGACGCCAAGATGAGCCAGTACACCAAGGGCAAGGCCTTCGTCGACGAGGTGGTCGGCAAGGTCGGCATGCCGCGGTTCAACACGATCTGGACCGACGCCGCGACGTTGCCGCTGCCCACCGAGATCGACGAGCCGCAGCGATGGATCGACAGGGTGCTCTAGCCGGGTTGCGCTCGGCGCTGGGCGCGTTCGCGCGCACCCATGTGGCCGGGGCCGACCGCTGGTGCGTGGGGCTCTCGGGCGGAGCGGACTCGCTGGCGCTGACCGCCGTCGCCGCCGGCCTGCGCCCGACGACCGCGCTGATCGTCGACCACCGACTGCAGGCCGGGTCCGCCGCGGTGGCGGCGACCGCCCGCGAGCAGGCCCTCGCGCTGGGCTGCGTCGAGGCGCACGTGCTGGGCGTCGACGTCGGAACCGGGGGAGGGCCGGAAGCCGCGGCCCGCGCCGCCCGTTACCGCGCGCTGGCCGACGCGCGCGGGGACGCGCCCGTGCTGCTCGCCCACACCCTCGACGACCAGGCCGAAACGGTTCTGCTCGGCCTGGGCCGGGGGTCGGGAGCCCGGTCGATCGCCGGGATGCGGGCCCACGACCCGCCGTGGTGCCGGCCCCTGCTGGGGGTGCGCCGCGCCGTGACCCGGCGCGCCTGTGAGGAGCTGGGCGTGACCCCGTGGCAGGACCCGCACAACCGCGACCCGCGCTTCACCCGGGTCCGGCTGCGCTCCGAGGTGCTGCCGCTGCTCGAGGACGTCCTCGGCGGAGGCGTCGCCGAGGCGCTGGCCCGGACGGCCGCGGCGCTGCGGGAGGACAATGACGCCCTCGACGCCGCGGCGGCCGGGATCCTGGCCGCCGCCCCGGGTGGGAGTGGCGAGGGCGGGGCCGGTCCGGACGTCGCGGCGCTGGTCGCGCTGCCCGATGCGGTGCGCCGCCGGGTGCTGCGCGGATGGCTGCTGGCCGGCGGTGCGACCGGGCTGACGGACACGCAGATCCGGGCCGTCGACGCGCTGGTGACGCATTGGCGCGGACAGGGCGGTGTCGCCGTCCCGGGCGGCCGCGAACGCGAGCGGCTGTTCGCCGGGCGCCGCGACGGCCGGTTGACGCTGTACCGCGAACCCGTCTGACCACGACTGCCGGTCCTGCCATTAGGCTGTGCGTGTGCCTGCGGACTTGTATCCCGGCGACATCAAATCGGTGTTGCTGTCGGAAGAACAGATCAAAGACAAGACCGCCGAACTCGCAGCGCTGATCGCCGAGGACTACCGCGACGCGCCCTCGGGCCAGGACCTGCTGCTGATCACCGTGCTCAAAGGCGCGGTCATGTTCGTCACCGACCTCGCCAGGGCGATCCCGGTCCCCACCCAGCTGGAGTTCATGGCCGTCAGCTCCTACGGCTCGTCGACGTCCTCGTCGGGTGTCGTGCGCATCCTCAAGGACCTCGACCGTGACATCAACGACCGCGACGTGCTGATCGTCGAGGACATCGTCGACTCCGGCCTGACCCTGTCGTGGCTGCTGCGCAACCTCGCGACGCGGCGTCCGCGGTCGCTGCGGGTCTGCACGTTGCTGCGCAAACCCGACGCGGTGCGCGCCGACGTCGACATCGAGTACATCGGCTTCGACATCCCGAACGAATTCGTCGTCGGCTACGGCCTCGACTACGCCGAGCGCTACCGGGACCTGCCGTACATCGGCACCCTCGACCCGAAGGTGTACGAGAACTGATCCGCGGCGCATGATGCAGGGGTGACCGACACCGGCCCCGCGCATGCGGGCAGTGCTACCGCCCTGCGCATCTGCCCGTTCTGTGAAGCCACCTGCGGGCTGACGCTGACCATCGACGACGGCCGGGTGACCGGCGCACGCGGCGACCGCGACGACGTGTTCTCCGCAGGGTTCCTGTGCCCCAAGGGGGCGAGCTTCGCCGAACTCGACAACGACCCCGACCGGTTGCGGGCGCCGATGGTGCGTCGCGACGGCGTGCTGACCGAGGTGACCTGGGACGAGGCGTTCGCCGCGGCCGCCGAGGGCCTGGGCGCCGCGGTGCGCGACCACGGGGGTGCGTCGGTCGGCGTCTACCTCGGCAACCCGAACGCCCACACCGTCGCCGGTGCGCTGTACCCGCCGCTGATCGTGCGCGGTCTGGGCACCCGCCACGTGTACTCGGCGAGCACGCTCGACCAGATGCCCAAGCACGTGTCGCTGGGGTTGATGTTCGGCAGCCCGGTGGCGTTCACGGTGCCCGACCTCGACCGCACCGACTACCTGGTGATCATCGGCGCCAACCCGCTGGTGTCCAACGGCAGCCTCGCCACGGCCGCCGACTTCCCCGGCAAGCTGCGCCGGCTGCGCAAACGCGGCGGGCGCCTGGTCGTGATCGACCCGGCCCGCACCCGGACCGCTGAGCTGGCCGACCGCCACCTCGCACCGCGGCCCGGCAGCGACGCCGCGCTGCTGTTCGCGGTGGTCCACGTGCTCTTCGCCGAAGGTCTCGTCGACCTCGGCACGGTCGGTGACCACGTCGCCGGTCTCGACGAGCTGCGTTCGCTGGCAACCGATTTCGCACCCGAGGCGGTCGCCGCGTACTGCGGGGTGGACGCCGCCGACATCGAGACGCTGGCGCGTGAACTGGCCGCCGCGCCCACGGCCGCCGTGTACGGGCGCGTGGGGACGTCCACGGTCGAGTTCGGGACCCTGGGCAGCTGGCTGGTCGACGTCGTGAACGTCCTCACCGGCAATCTGGACCGGCCCGGCGGGGTGATGTTCCCGATGTCGCCGGTGGCGCCGGCCCCGCGCGGGCACCGCCCCGGCCGCGGGTTCAGCACCGGACGCTGGCACAGCCGGGTGTCCGGTCACCCCGAGGTGCTCTCCGAACTGCCCGTCGCGGCGCTGGCCGAGGAGATCGAGACCCCGGGCGAGGGGCAGATCAAGGCCATGGTCACCATCGCGGGGAACCCGGTCCTCTCGGCGCCCGACGGCGAACGTCTGGACCGCGCGCTCGACACCGTCGAGTTCATGATCTCGGTCGATCCGTATCTGAACGAGACCACCCGTCACGCCGACGTCATCCTGCCGCCCCCGCCGCCGTCGCAGAGCCCGCACTTCGACTTCGCGCTGAACAACCTCGCGGTGCGCAACAACGCCCGCTACTCTCCGCCGGCGCTGCCGCTGCAGGGGCGTCCGGACGAGGCCGAGATCCTTTCGCGAATCGCGTTGGTGCTGTACGGGATCGGGCACGACGGCGACCCCGCGCTGGTCGACGAGCAGGTCATCGCGACCACGCTGACCAAAGAGACCGCCGACGCGAATTCCCCTGTCGCCGGCCGCGCGGTCGACGAACTGATCGCCTTGCTGCCCGCAGGCCCGGGCTACGAGCGCCGCCTCGACATGATGCTGCGCATCGGCGCCTACGGCGACGCGTTCGGCGCGCGGCCCGGCGGTCTGACGCTGGCCGCGCTCAAGGCGGCGCCGCACGGAATCGATCTGGGCCCGCTGCAGCCCCGGTTGCCGGACCTGCTGCGCACGCCGTCGGGTCGCATCGAACTCGCTCCGCCACAACTGGTTTCGGATGCCGCGAGGTTGCGCGACGCGCTCGGCAGGCGCGGGGACGGCTTCGTGCTCATCGGCCGCCGGCATCTGCGGTCCAACAACAGCTGGATGCACAATCTGCCCGCGCTCTCCGGCGGCTCCAACCGGTGCACGCTGCAGATCCACCCCGACGACGCCTCCGAGCTCGGCCTGACCGACACCGCGATCGTCAAGGGCCCGGGCGGCGAGCTGGTGGTCCCCGTCGAGGTGACCGACGACATCCGCCGCGGCGTGCTGTCACTGCCGCACGGTTGGGGTCACGACCGCGCGGGCACCGGCCAGACGCTGGCCGCCGCGCAACCCGGCGTGAACGTCAACCAGCTCAACGACGGGTCGGTGCTCGACCCGCTGTCGGGAACCAGTGTGCTGAACGGTATTCCGGTGGTGGTGGGGCCGGCGAGCTGAGCTCGCTCAGGTCAGCTCCCAGATGACCGTCACGGAGAACCCGACGGTCTGCTGCCCCGGCTCCATCGGTACCGCGGCCTCCATTGCGCGCGGGGCCTGCACCGGCACCGGCGGTGTCGGGCCCCCCGATTCGGAGATCGAGATGACCTTGCCCAGACCCATCCCGGACAGCTGCGCGTACTGATCGGCGCGGTCCTTCGCGTCCTCGAAGGCGCGGGCCCGCGCGTCGCGAACCAGCTGCGAATCGTCTTCGATCGAGTAGGCGATCGAGTTGATGCGCGCGGCGTTGCCGCCGGTGCTGACGATCAGGCCGATCGCATCCGAGGCCCGGTCGAGGTCGCGGATCGTGACGTTGATCGAGTTGGTGGCGCGGTACGCGCCGATCGATGTGGCGTCCGAACCGTACTGGGGCGCGAGATCGGCTGCAGTGGTGGCGATGTCAGTACGGTCGATGCCGAGGCCGACGAGCCCGTCGATGACGGCCTGCTGACGTTCGTTGGTCTGGTTCATCGCGGCGGTGGCGTCCGGACCGAGGAACTCCATCGACGCGTTGACCGTCAGCGTGTCCGGGGTCCCCTGCACCTGTCCGGCGCCCACGACGGTGACCTGCCGGCTGTCGGCACTGGGTTCCAGCGTCGGCGCGCTCTGCGCGTCGCAGGCCGTCACCGCTGCGGCGGTGAGCCCCGCTGCGGCGAACGCGATCAAGGTCTTTCGGGCTGTCCGCATGCGTCCTGGGATCGGCATGGTCGCACCCTAGCGCGCCGGCCGCGGCCCGCGGATCGCCTCGCTGCGTGTCCCGGCGACGACGTCGGCAGCCCTCACGCGCGGTGTCAGCGACGAGATGTGAGGAACTCCAGCAGCACGCGGGACACCTCGTCGGGCCTCTCCTCGGTGAGCCAGTGGCCGGCCCCGTCGATCATCACCTCGCGGTACTCGCCGCTGACGACCTCGCGGACCCGGTGGCGCGGTGTGTAGGCCAGCGTCGCGTCCGCGGTACCGCCGACGAACAGCGCGGGCACCTCGATCGTCGGCTTCGCGGGGGTGGCCGTCAGCTCCCAGTTGCGGTCGAAGCAGCGGTACCAGTTCAGCGGGGCGGTGAATCCCGCGCGGGTGAACTCCTCGACATAGACGGCGAAGTCCTCCTCGGCGAGCCAGCCGGGCAGTGCGGCCGGTTCCGGGATGCGGTCGAGGAATCCCTCGGGTCCGGGCCGGGCCATGCGCAGCGCCGCCGCGTCGTCGCCGATCGCGTCGAGGGCGAACAGCTTGCGGAACGTGGTGGCCGGGTCGCGCGCCAGTTCCGCGTCGGCGGGCCCCGGCTGCTGGAAGTAGAGGATGTAGAAGAACCGGTTGCCGAAGAGCCTGCGGAACGCCTGCGTCGTCGGCACCGTGGGCCGCGGGACGGGCGGCAGGCTCAGACCGGCGACCGCCGAGAACCGGTCGGGCGCCAGCAGCGGGGCGCCCCACGCGACGACGGCCCCGAAATCATGGCCCACCAGCGCGGCCTTCTCGGCGCCCACCGCGTCGAGCAGTCCCACGACGTCGGCCGTCAGCTCGGCCACCGTGTAGGCCTCGACGGCGTCGGGCCTGTCCGAGCCCCCGTAGCCGCGCTGATCCGGCGCCAGCACGTGGAAGCCCGCCTCGGCGAGGGCACGGACCTGATGACGCCACGTGAACGCGAGCTCGGGGAAGCCGTGGCACAGCACCACCACCGGCGCCCCCGGATCCCCGGCCTCACAGACCCGCAGCGTGACCCCGTTGGTCTCGATGTGTCGGTACACCATCCGGGACGCCATGCCTCCAGTGTGCGCACAGATCGGCTTTCGGAGTGGCTCACCGATCCGGGTGCGCACCGGCCACCGGCGTCGGGAACTGCCGGACGTTGGTCTAGCGGTAGCCTTGACTATTCCAGCTGCGCGTATTGGAAGGATTTGGCCGTCGGGACCGACCGTCGGCCGCACATGTTGATGAACCGGACTCACTCATGAACCGCAAGAATGTGATCCGCACGCTCACGGTGATCGCCGTAGTGCTGCTGCTGGGTTGGTCGTTCTTCTACTTCAGCGACGACACCCGCGGCTACAAGCCCGTGGACACGTCGGTCGCGATGGCGCAGATCACCGGCGACAACGTCAACAGCGCGCAGATCGACGACCGAGAGCAGCAGCTGCGTCTCGAGCTCAAGAACGGCAACGGCGACACCGAGAACAGCAACAAGGTCATCACCAAGTACCCCACCGGTTACGGGGTGCCGCTGTTCGAGGCGCTGCAGAACAAGAACGTCAAGACCAACACCGTGGTCAACCAGAGCAGCATCCTCGGCACGCTGCTGATCTACATGCTGCCGCTGCTGCTGCTCGTCGGCTTGTTCGTGATGTTCTCCCGGATGCAGTCGGGCGGGCGGATGGGCTTCGGCTTCGGCAAGTCCAAGGCCAAGATGCTGTCCAAGGACATGCCGAAGACCACCTTCGCCGACGTGGCGGGCGTGGACGAGGCGGTCGAGGAGCTCTACGAGATCAAGGACTTCCTGCAGAACCCGAGCCGCTACCAGGCTCTGGGCGCGAAGATCCCGCGCGGCGTGCTGCTCTACGGTCCGCCCGGCACCGGCAAGACCCTGCTCGCGCGCGCCGTGGCGGGCGAGGCCGGCGTGCCGTTCTTCACGATCTCGGGCTCTGACTTCGTCGAGATGTTCGTCGGTGTCGGCGCCTCCCGCGTGCGCGACCTGTTCGAGCAGGCCAAACAGAACAGCCCCTGCATCATCTTCGTCGACGAGATCGACGCCGTCGGACGCCAGCGCGGCGCCGGGCTGGGTGGCGGTCACGACGAGCGCGAGCAGACCCTCAACCAGCTGCTGGTGGAGATGGACGGCTTCGGCGACCGCCAGGGCGTCATTCTGATCGCCGCGACCAACCGCCCCGACATCCTCGACCCGGCGCTGCTGCGTCCCGGCCGCTTCGACCGGCAGATCCCCGTGTCGAGCCCCGACCTGGCCGGCCGCCGCGCCGTGCTGAAGGTCCACTCGGCAGGCAAGCCGATCGCCGAGGACGCCGACCTCGACGGCCTGGCCAAGCGCACCGTGGGCATGTCCGGCGCCGACCTGGCCAACGTCATCAACGAGGCCGCGCTGCTGACCGCCCGCGAGAACGGCACGATCATCACCGGCCCCGCGCTGGAGGAGGCCGTCGACCGCGTCGTCGGCGGGCCGCGCCGCAAGGGGCGCATCATCAGCGAGCACGAGAAGAAGATCACCGCCTACCACGAGGGCGGGCACACGCTGGCCGCCTGGGCGATGCCCGACATCGAGCCGATCTACAAGGTGACGATCCTGGCGCGCGGACGCACCGGCGGCCACGCGATGGCGGTGCCCGAGGACGACAAGGGCCTGATGACGCGCTCGGAGATGATCGCGCGCCTGGTGTTCGCGATGGGTGGCCGCGCCGCCGAGGAACTGGTGTTCCGCGAGCCGACCACGGGCGCCTCGTCGGACATCGACCAGGCCACCAAGATCGCCCGCGCGATGGTCACCGAGTACGGCATGAGCTCCAAGCTCGGTGCGGTCCGTTACGGGACCGAGCACGGCGACCCGTTCCTGGGCCGCACGATGGGCACCCAGGCCGACTACAGCCACGAGGTCGCCCAGATCATCGACGACGAGGTCCGCAAGTTGATCGAGGCCGCCCACACCGAGGCGTGGGAGATCCTCACCGAGTACCGCGACGTGCTCGACACGCTGGCCGGTGAGCTGCTGGAGAGGGAGACGCTGCACCGCGTCGAGCTGGAGGCCATCTTCGGCGACGTGAAGAAGCGGCCGCGGCTGACGATGTTCGACGACTTCGGTGGCCGCGTGCCGTCGGACAAGCCGCCCATCAAGACGCCGGGCGAGCTGGCGATCGAGCGCGGTGAGCCGTGGCCCAAGCCGGTGCCCGAGCCCGCGTTCAAGGTCGCGATCGCCCAGGCGTCGAAGGCCGCCGCCGAGCGTGCGCACAAGAACGGCGGCAACGGCGCGCAGGGCATGAACGGCGCGAACAACGGCCCCACGCAACCGGATTACGGCGCCCCGGCCGGCTGGCACGCGCCCGGGTGGCCCCCGCAGCACGGCGCCCCGCCGCAGCAGGGCCACCCACAGCAGCAGCCTCAGGGCTACTGGTACCCGGGCCCGCCTCCTCAGCAGCAGGGCTGGCAGCAGGCGCCGACGCCGACCTATCCGGGGTATCCCCCCTATCAGCCGTACCCGCAGCCCGGGCACCATGCTCCTCAGGGCGGTGCGCCCGCACCGAACCCGAACGAGGGTCCCGGTCCGGACGCGGGCAGGGAGAACGGGCACAACGGCCCGCCGAGCCAGGACCGGTAACCGGCTGACACTTCCGAACGGAGATCTCGATGACGCGGTCGCACAACCACTCGGCCACGCTCACCCCCGATTTCGACCAGGCCCGCGCCGAAGCCGCTGTGCGTGAGCTGCTGATCGCGGTCGGGGAGGACCCGGACCGACAGGGGCTGCGCGACACCCCGGCGAGGGTGGCGCGTGCCTACCGGGAGATCTTCGCCGGGCTGTACACCGACCCCGACGACGTGCTGAACACGACGTTCGACGAGCAGCACGACGAGATGGTGCTGGTCAAGGACATCCCGATGTACTCGACGTGCGAGCACCACCTGGTGTCGTTCCACGGTGTGGCCCATGTCGGCTACATCCCCGGCGTGGACGGCCGGGTGACCGGGCTGTCGAAATTGGCGCGCGTGGTCGACCTGTACGCCAAGCGGCCGCAGGTGCAGGAGCGGTTGACCGCCCAGATCGCCGATGCGTTGATGCGCAAACTGGATCCGCGCGGCGCGATCGTGGTGATCGAGGCCGAGCACCTGTGCATGGCCATGCGCGGCATCCGCAAGCCGGGTGCGGTGACGACCACCTCCGCGGTGCGCGGACAGTTCAAGACCGACAAGGCGTCCCGCGCCGAAGCCCTGGACCTGATCCTGCGGAAGTGACGCCGGACGAGCGGAGCGAGGGGATGTCCGGTCAGGTGCGGGTCATGGGCGTCGTGAACGTCACCGACGACTCGTTCTCCGACGGCGGACTGTTCCTCGACCGCGACGCCGCCGTGGCACACGGTGTCGAGCTCGCCGCCCAGGGCGCGGCGATCGTGGACGTCGGCGGCGAGTCGACCCGGCCGGGCGCCACGCGGATCGATCCTGAGATCGAGACGGCACGCATCGTCCCGGTGGTCAGAACCCTGGCCCAACAGGGCATCACGGTCAGCATCGACACCATGCACGCGGCGGTCGCGGAGGCAGCGCTCGCCAGTGGTGCCGCCATCGTCAACGACGTCTCCGGCGGCAAGGCCGACCCGGACATGGTCCGCGTGGTGGCCGACGCCGGGGTGCCGTGGATCCTGATGCACTGGCGTTCGGTCGGCAGCGACGAGCCGCACGCGGTGCCGGACTACACCGACGTGGTCGCCGAGGTGCGCGACGATCTGCTCGGCTGCGTGGACGCGGCTGTCGACGCCGGGGTCGACCCCGCCAAGGTCGTCATCGATCCCGGTCTGGGCTTCGCCAAGACGGGCCGGCACAACTGGGCTCTCCTGCACGCGCTGCCCGAGCTGGTCGGAACCGGGGTCCCGGTGCTCGTCGGCGCGTCGCGCAAGAGGTTCCTCGGCACACTGCTGGCCGACGACGCGGGGGAGCCGCGGCCGCCCGCCGGCCGCGAGACGGCGACCGCGGTGATCTCGGCACTGGCCGGCTGGCACGGGGCCTGGGGGGTTCGGGTGCATGACGTCCGCGCGTCGGTCGACGCGCTGGCAGTGGTGAACGCTTGGCGGACGGGATCGGATGGCTGATCGAATCGAGTTGCGGGGACTGACAGTTCGGGGCAATCACGGGGTGTTCGACCATGAGCGCCGGGACGGGCAGGACTTCGTCGTGGACATCACGGTGTGGGTCGATCTGGCCGCGGCGGCCGCCAGCGACGACCTCGTCGACACCCTCGACTACGGCGCGCTGGCCCAGCGGGCGGCCGACATCATCGGCGGCCCGCCGCGCAACCTGATCGAGACGGTGTCCGGCGAGATCGCCGACGACGTGATGCGCGACGAACGCGTGCACGCCGTCGAGGTCGTGCTGCACAAGCCGTCGGCGCCGATCCCGCTGACCTTCCGCGACGTCGCGGTGGTGGCCCGCCGCTCGCGCCGCGGCGGCCGGGGAGCCGTGTGAGCACGCGACCGGAGGACGCATGACGTCGGTGGTCCTGTCCATCGGGTCGAACATCGGCGACCGGTTGGCGCACCTGCAGTCCGTCCTCGACGGCCTCGGTGAGGCGGTGACCGCGGTGTCGCCGGTCTACGAGACCGACGCGTGGGGTGGGGTGGACCAGCAGCCGTTCCTCAACGCCGTTGTGCTGGCCCGCGATCCGGACCTGGACCCGCACGGCTGGCTGCGCCGCGCACACGAGCTCGAGGCCGCGGCGCACCGCGTCCGCGACGTGCGGTGGGGGCCGCGGACCCTGGACGTCGACCTCGTCACCTGCCCCGGCCCCGATGGCGACACCGTCGTCGACGACCGGGTCCTCACCTTGCCGCACCCCTACGCGCACGTGCGCGCATTCGTGCTGATCCCGTGGCAGGCCGCCGATCCCGGCGCGACGTTGACCGTGGCGGGACGGACCCGGCCGGTCGCCGACCACCTCCTCGACGTGGACGCCGGTGAACGCGCCGGCGTCCGCGAGACCCCGCTCGTGCTGCACCGCAGGAACGGCCGCTGATGGGGCCGACGCGCAAGCGTGACCTGGCGACCGCCGCCGCCGTCGCCGCGGTGGCGACCTACGTGCTGATGCACGTCGTATACCGCTCCTTCCCGCCGATCACGCTGTGGACGGGGGTGTCCCTGCTGGGCGTCGCGGTCGCGATCGCGGGCTGGGCGTTCCTCGTGCGCGCCAGGATTCGCGACGGGCAGATCGGCGTGGGCGCCGGTCGCCTGCACCCGCTGGCCGTGGCCCGGTCGGTCGTCATCGCGAAGGCCTCGGCGTGGATGGGCAGCGTGGTGCTGGGGTGGTGGCTGGCCGTCGTCGTTTATCTCCTGCCGCGGCGCAGCACGTTGCGGGTCGCCGCCGAGGACACCTCCGGAGCGGTCGTGGCCGCGCTGTGCGCTCTCGCACTGGTCCTCGCCGCGATGTGGCTGCAGCATTGCTGCAGGTCTCCCGACGACACCGGCCAGAACGCGGACCCCGCCCCCGGCTGAGGATTTCGTGCGGCGCGCACGCCGAATCGCCGCGGAGGTCGACACGCGAGATGACCTGTGGCGGGTACAGTCGCCCCATGACCGATCCGACCCGCGGCGGCCGCCTCAGACGCGGCGGTCGAAGGCCGGGCTGGATACTCATGACGGTGTTGCTGGTGCTGGCCATCGCCGCCAGCTCGGCCCTGGTTTTCACCAACCGCGTCGAATTGCTCAAGCTCGCAGTCATTCTCGCGCTGTGGGCCGCAGTCGTCGCCGCCTTCGTCTCGGTGATCTACCGCAGGCAGAGCGACAGCGACGCGGCCAAGGTCCGCGACCTCAAGCTCGTCTACGACCTGCAACTCGAGCGGGAGATCTCCGCGCGGCGCGAGTACGAGCTGGCCGTCGAATCGCACCTGCGCCGCGAGCTCGCATCCGAGGTGCGGGCGCAGTCCGCAGACGAGGTGGCCGCGCTGCGTGCCGAGCTCGCCGCCCTGCGGGCCAATCTCGAGTACCTGTTCGACGCGGACCTCTCACACCGGCCCGCGATCGAGACCGAACGCACCGCGGGACGGGTCAGCAGTAGCAGGATCGACACCGAGGACGATTTCGGACCCGCCGACGATCCGGACGCGCCGAAGACCGACGAGAGCCCGATCATCGACGTGCCCGCGGAGCCGCACCCGCCCGAGAGCGAGTGGGCGCCGCAGGCCGGTGAGCCCGGCGGTGCGCATCGCCGGTCGGGGGAGCAGGCCACCGGACACCGGCGCCAGGCCGAGGAGTCCGCCGAGCCGGCCTGGGTGCCGCCCCCGCCGCCGCAGCAACCCCCACCGCCGCCACCCCCGCAGCCCGCGCCGCCGCAACACTCGCCACCACCCCAGTTCCCGTGGCTGCCCCCGCAGCCGGCGCCCCAGCCGGCCCCGCCGCCGCAGCCCTCGCAGCCGCCGCAGCCCTCGCAGCCCTCGCCACCCCTGGGCCGGCCCGCACCCGCTCCCACCGCATCGCACTGGCAGCCCGTCCCCGCCGAGGGGCAGTTCATCCCGGCCGGCGAGCCGGGGAGCAACTGGGTGGCGCCGCCGGCGAACGGCGCAGAGAACGAGTACGTCGGCCGCCGACGCGCCCGCGACGAGTCGGCCCCGCAGCCCGCGGCACCCTCACCGCAGCCGACACCGGTCCAGGCTCCGCAGGAGCACCCGGCAGAACCCGAGCCGCGCGGCAGGCATTACGCCGGCGGGGAGCAGCAACCTGTCGAGCCGCAGGAGGAGCCCGCCGAACAGGACGGCGACGGCGGCGCGCACGTCGGCGGGCAGTCGGTCGCCGACCTGATGGCGCGCCTGCAGGCCACCCCGTCGGGTGGCGGCGGGCGAAGGCGCCGGGAGGACTGAGCTAGGCTCGTGGCGACCGTCCGGTACCCGTGTCGAGGGACCGGAACGAAGCCACAGAAACAGCGAGGTCGACTGCGATGGTGCAGCCCTCCGCCGGCGGGACGACTCCGCACGACGGGCTCCGCCCGGCCCGGCTGACGATCGGTGTGATCTCGGCGGGCCGTGTGGGTACCGCGCTCGGGGCGGCGTTCGAACGGGTCGAGCACGTCGTCGTCGGCTGCGCGGCGGTGTCGGGCGCCTCGCGGGCCCGGGCTCAGCGGTGGCTGCCGGACACCCCCGTCCTTCCGATCGACGAGGTGGCGGGACGGGCCGAGCTGCTGTTGCTCGCCGTCCCCGACACCGAACTGGCCGCCCTCGTCACAGGACTGGCCGCTACGGGTGCGGTCCGGCCCAACACCATCGTGGTGCACACCTCCGGCGCCAACGGGATCGGCGTGCTCGCTCCCTTGGCCGATCTGGGATGCATCACGCTGGCCATCCATCCGGCGATGACCTTCGCGGGCGCCGACGAGGACGTCGACCGCCTCGCCGGCACCTGCTTCGGTATCACCGCCGGCGACGAGATCGGTTATGCCATCGCGCAATCGCTGGTGCTGGAGATCGGCGGCGAGCCGTTCCGGGTCAGAGAGGACGCCCGTGCGCTCTACCACGCGGCGCTCGCGCACGGGAGCAACCATCTCGTGACGGTCGTGCTCGACGCGGTGGACGCGCTGCGGGCAGCCCTGTGGGGGCAGGAACTGCTGGGGCAGGAGACCGTCGGGGAACGTCCGGGCGGTATCGCCGAGCGGATCATCGCCCCGCTGGCCCGTGCCGCACTGGACAATGCGCTGCAGCGTGGCCAGTCGGCGCTGACGGGCCCCGTCGCGCGGGGCGACGCGGCGGCCGTCGCACGACACCTGCACGCGCTGGGTGAGGTGAATCTCGATCTGGCGCAGGCATACCGGGCGGATTCGCAGCGCACGGCGCAGCGGGCGCACGCCCCCCAGGCCGTATTCGACGTGTTGGCGGAAGCAGGACAGGAATGATCAATCGCAAGGCGCCCACGTTCGTGGCGGGGCAGCTCAATGTGTACCCACGGCCGGCCGATGTCGCCGATGTGACCAGGGCGCTGCGCACGACCGGCAGGCGCATCGTCTTCGTACCCACGATGGGCGCCCTGCACGACGGCCACCTGACCCTCGTGCGCGCCGCCAAGCGGGTGCCTGGCGCGGTGGTGGTGGTGTCGATCTTCGTCAACCCGCTGCAGTTCGGCGCGGGGGAGGACCTCGACGCCTACCCGCGCTCCCTCGACGACGACCTCGCGCTGTTGGGTGAGGAAGGGGTCGAAGTGGTGTTCACCCCCACCCCGCAGGACATGTACCCGAACGGGATGCGCACCACGGTGCAGCCGGGACCGCTGGGTGAGGAGCTCGAAGGTGCAGCGCGCCCAACGCATTTCGCCGGTGTGCTGACGGTGGTGCTGAAGCTGTTCAACACGGTGCGCCCGGATCGCGCCTACTTCGGCGAGAAGGACTTCCAGCAGTTGGCGCTGATCCGCCAGATGGTGTCCGACCTGGATCTCGGCGTCGAGATCCAGGCGGTGCCCACGGTCCGGGAGGCCGACGGGCTGGCGATGTCGTCGCGTAACCGCTACCTCGACCCGGTGCAGCGTGAGCAGGCCGGGGCGTTGTCTGCGGCCCTGCTGGCCGGGATGTACGCCGCGTCGGCCGGCGCGGTGGCGGCGCTGGACGCCGCCCGCGCCGTGCTCGACGAGGTCCCCGCACTGGAATTGGACTACCTGGAGCTTCGCGACCCGCTGATGGGCCCCGCGCCCGTCGAGGGTCCCGCCCGGATGCTGATCGCCGCCCGGCTGGGGCGCACCCGGCTGCTCGACAACATCGCGATCGACGTGGGGGCGAGCTCGGGCATCGACGGCCATCCGCGGGCCGCGACGGGCCCGGGCCATGAGATGCCGTGGAGGAACTGATGTTACGGACGATGCTGAAATCCAAGATCCACCGGGCCACGGTCACGCAGGCCGATCTGCACTACGTGGGATCGGTGACGATCGACGCCGACCTGATGGAGGCCGCGGACCTCGTCGAGGGGGAGCAGGTGACGATCGTCGACATCGAGAACGGCGCACGCCTGGTCACCTACGCGATCACCGGCGAGCGGGGCAGCGGCGTCCTCGGGATCAACGGCGCCGCAGCACATCTGGTGCACCCCGGTGACCTGGTCATCCTGATCGCCTACGGCGTGATGGACGATGCCGAGGCCAGGGCACACCGGCCGCGGGTGGTGTTCGTCGATGCCGCGAACCGTCTGGTCGATCTCGGTACCGACCCGGCCTCGGTACCACCGGGCGTCGCCGACCTCGTCTCGCCGAGGTGATGTCGTGCTGCTCGCGATAGACGTCCGCAACACCCACACCGTCGTCGGCCTCATCTCGGGGTCGGGCGATCACGCGAAAGTGGTGCACCACTGGCGCATCCGCACCGAGCCCGAGGTGACGGCCGACGAACTGGCCCTGACGATCGACGGTCTCATCGGTGACGACGCCGAACGGCTGACCGGCGCGGTCGGCTTGTCGACGGTGCCGTCGGTGCTCCACGAGGTGCGGGTGATGCTGGAGCAGTACTGGCCGTCGATTCCGCAGGTGCTGATCGAACCGGGTGTGCGCACCGGCATTCCGCTGCTGGTCGACAATCCGAAGGAGGTCGGCGCCGACCGCATCGTCAATTGCCTTGCCGCATATCACAAATTCGGTACCGCCTCGATCGTCGTCGACTTCGGTTCGTCGATCTGCGTGGATGTGGTGTCGGCCAAGGGCGAGTTCCTCGGCGGTGCGATCGCCCCCGGTGTGCAGGTGTCCTCGGATGCCGCGGCGGCGCGGTCGGCGGCACTGCGCCGGGTGGAGCTGACCAGGCCCCGCTCGGTCATCGGCAAGAACACCGTCGAGTGCATGCAGGCCGGTGCGGTGTTCGGCTTCGCCGGTCTGGTCGACGCGCTGGTCAACCGCGTCCGCGACGACGTCGACGGTTTCGGCGGGGACGACGTCAACGTCGTGGCGACCGGTCACGGCGCCCCGCTCGTGCTGGAGGACCTGCGCACCGTCGAGCACTACGACCGCCACCTCACCCTGGACGGGCTGCGCCTGGTGTTCGAGCGCAACCGCGACAATCAGCGCGGGAAGCTCAAACAAGCGCGGTAGCCGGCCGGTTGCGACGTCAGGATTCGGTGAGGAAACTCTGCCATCGTCCCGGCGCAGTCGAGGGGACGGCCGGCGCTCTGCCCGAACCCGTCGGTTGTTCGTGCGCCGTGCGGGCCGGCCGGCGAAGGCCCATGATCCGTCGGCCGATGTCGGTGAGCTGCCCGGTCAGTTCGGATTCCGAGATTCCCGTCGGCGCGCCGGTGGCTGCGCCCGCCAGCCCCGTCATCAATGCGGTGGCCTTGATGATTCCGGTGGGCTCCTCGTCCAACTGGGTGACCAGCGCCAGTTGGCGGCCGATGAGGTCGCCCCAATCCGGTTGGGATTGCAGGATCCGGTGCACCTCGGGGTCGAAGACGACCAGTGCGGCCAGGGTGCGGTTCCTGGCGACAACTCCTGCGTATCCCTGCACCATCTCGTCGATTTGACCTCGTGGCGTGCGTCGTTGCTCGGCAGCCTCGACGATGGTGCGGATCTGGCGCAGCCACGGCTCCATGATGGCGATCAGTAGTTGATCGCGGGTGCGGAAGTGGTAATAGATCGCGGCTTTGCTGAAACCCAACTGGTCGGCGATCATCTGCAGAGACGTGCCGGCGAACCCGTGCTGCCCCGTGAGCTGGACAGCCACGTCGATCAACCGCTGCCGGGTATCGGATCTGTACCCGTCGCCGTCCTCGCGAGAGATCGACACGTTGTTGCACCCCTCCCGGCGAGTTAATCGATGATGCTGATTGCCACGAGCTTACTTGACGACCGGCAAGATGTGATGCTTGACACAGTCGTCGCTCAGCTTTACGTTCGACAAGCGCGAACTTTACGGTCGGAAAGTAAAAGTTCGACGCGGTCACTTAAAGCTACGCGTCTGGGAGACCACATGTATGCACAGAATCAGCACGTCAGGGCCTATGGCCGCTATATCGGCCGGGTGGGCGCGCTGGCTACGGCATTAGGAGTGGGAGTAGTCATAGCGACATCACCCGGTGTCGCATATGCAGACACAAGCAGCGCATCGGCTTCCAGCGACGCGTCCGCGGGAGTCGGAACGGCGACCGGCTCGCGAGCCGGAGAGACCGCGTCGAAGGACGATCCGGCTGACATCAGCGGCGGTGGTGTCGAGTTCGGAGGGGGCGGGCCGCAGTCCGGGGCGGACGAGGAGACCGTGGACGGCATCGAGGACGGCATCGAGGACGGCGGCGTGGACGGCGGCGAGGACGGCATCGAGGAGACCGGCGGCGCACAGGATGCGGACGGCGACGCGGGATCGGCTCCCGACGACGCGGACGACAACCCCGGAGCGGCTGAGCCTGTCAACGGGGAACCGCGCGATCCGGCCACCAGCCCGACCATCACCCCTTCAACGGAGCCGGAGCCGGAGCCGGAACTGGAGTCGGCGTCGACGTCTGAGGCGATCGCGGCACAGGAATCGAAGGGGTCGCTCCGAGGCGCGGCCGCATCAGCGGATCCCGGGGTGATCGAGGAGGAGGGCGTGGTGTCAACCGCTCCCGAGGAGATCGCTGCGGTGGTGGGCGCGTCCGCCATGGCATCGCGAACGACTCTGCGGGACAGCGACATCGCCAGTTCGGCGGTCACACCGGGATCGACTGTGCCCACCCCGCCCGCGGTGCGACCGGTGAACCCGGTGGTCGGTTTCGTGGGGCTGGTGAACGGGATCGTCACGAGCCTGCTCGACCCGTTCCTCGAACCGGCACCCTCGACGCCCAACCCGCTGACGCCGCTGGTGTGGGCCGTCCTGGGCTGGGTTCGCCGTCAGTTCTTCAATGAAGCTCCCACAATCACCTACAACCCGAACACGACCGGACAGACCGGGCAGACGCTGACCGGCAACCTCGGCGCGGTAGACGCCGAAGGTGACGCGCTGACCTACGTCATCTCCAAGGGGCCCAAGCACGGCACGGTGACGATCGATCAGGCGACGGGCGACTTCACGTATACGCCGGACGACATCAATTACACCGCGGTACAAACTGATTCGTTCACCGTCACGGTGAGCGACGGCAAGGTCAACGTGCTCAGCTTCCTCGGGCAACCGCATCGCGCCACGTCCGTCATCGACGTGGGCGTGCTCAGCCCCAGCATCGAGCGCACGATCGTGGCGATGCCCGAGGGAATAGTCAACCCTCAGAACCCGCGCTACACCTCGGACGGCCAATCGCTGTTGTTCCACGCGCAGCCGACGTTCGAGCCGGGTGCGCCGCGTCCGCGCCGTGAGCTCTATCAGATCAACATCGACGGGACCGGCATTCAATGCCTGACCTGCGGGGTGACGGCCTACAACCCGGCCGGCGCCGCGATCCCGAACGACCTGGGCAAGATGACCCCGTTCGAGGACGGATCCGGGCGGGTGCTGGTCGAGACCGGGGACAACATCTGGAGCGTCTTCGAGCCTGTCGGTTTCCAGGGTGCGACCGAAGCGAAACTGGTCGCGATCACGCCGCCGCCCACGAGGGCCGGCACGATCGTCCCCGCGGCGGATCGCACCCGGGAGATGAGGATCTCCCCTGATGGCACCCACGTCGTCTTCACGCAGATCCAGCTCGTTCCGAAAGATCAACCGGGTGCGCAGCCCCCGGGGGACTACTTGATCGCGGCGGTGCCGATCGTAGCGGGAATCACCCGTGGCGCAATGAATTACGAGCTCACCGATCCCCGGGTCATCTACTACACCGGAGAGGCCAAGCAGTGGACCGCGGACGGGCAGGGAGTCATCATCCTCGGTGGTTTCGCCGACGCCGGTAACGTCGACGACATCCTCGTGGACATCGCCACAGGGCAGGTCACCCGGCTGACCGGCAACCTCGACTACGACGAGGACACCGACTTGTCTCCCAATGGCCGCTGGTTGGCGATCGGTAGTGCGCACGGTCTCGACGCGTTGACGCCGATGTCGCGCATCGTCCGGCCCTCCTTCCTGCCGGCGTTGATCCAGGGCTCCCTGTACGAGGCGTATGCGAAGGGAGTCAATGTGACCAACCAGGAGTGGCTCGTCGCGGTGGAGGACGACCTGAAGCGTGAGAACGGCCTGCCACTGTTCGTGAGCGACGATCCGAGCACCCCCGAATTCGAGGGCGACGGCTATACGGCGCGAAGCATGCCCAGCTGGAATCACGACGGCACGGCGGTGACCTTCTACGAACGGCTCGCCGGCACCGATTCCTCACTGCCGCTGACGCGCATAGTCATCGCCAACCTGAAGTACACGACAAGCGTGGGTGTCGCCGAGATCAAGGCGACACCGGATGCGACCTGGGCCACGAAGCTCAGTGAGTACGTGCCCGCCGCACCCGAAGTCCCGCCTACGGGAACGTATGCCGGGAAGAACGGTGGTACCGCCACGGTGAGCGAGACGTCCTATGTGGTGGATCCGAACGGCCCACGGCCCCGCACGCACACCGTGCGTACCGTGACGTACGTCGACTACGTGAACGAGGCCGGCATGATTCTCAACGGCACTGAGTGGACGGACACGACCGGAAGCCAGAACCTGATCCGCTATGTCGCCGACATCGAGGTGACCGGGGCGCACACCGGCTCGCTCACCGGTGATGTGTTGATCAACAAGACGTCTCGGTCCATCGCTCCGACACCGTCCTCGGTGACCGGAGGCGCAGTCGGCACACAGATCACCTCGGTGCTCGACGGCGACGTGCTGGTGCTGCTCGACCCCGAACGGATCGAGGACGCCAAAGCGGGGGTGTGAAAACCTCCGGAGGGTCAGCGGCGCGGGGCCGCTGACCCTCAGAAGAACGCCTCAGAAGAACGACTCAGAAGAACGTGCGGACCAGGTCGACCACGCGGTCGTCGCTGTCCAGCACCGGGATGAGCCGCCACTTGTCGAAAGTGGTGCAGGGGTGCGAGATCCCGAACCGCAGCCAGTCGCCCACCTCGGCCCTGTCGTCGTCGCCCAGATGCAGAAAGGCATGTTGGTCGTTGAGCTTGGTCACCGCGCTCGACGGCAGTCCGAGGGGCACCGGCATGCCCTGGTCGAACGAGACGTCCCGGCGTCCCATCGTCAGGATCGCCAGGTCCGGTTCGGGGCGCGACACCACCTGGGCGTGAACCTCCAGTGCCGGTCGCAGGGCGTGGCCCCCGTCGCGGGTCAGCGGTGAGGTGCGCGCGTAGAGGCCGTGGTCGTGGGCGAGGTAGCAGCCGCTGCGCAGCACGGTGCGCACCGGCAGGTCCGCCGGCCAGTCGCTCAGAGTGTCGGCGACGTCGTCGAAATACGTGCTGCCGCCGGCGGTCACGAGGATGTCGTCGGCCTCGACCAGCGGTGCCAGCCGCAGCACGGCCGCCCGCACGTCGGCGAGATGGGCCCGCATCGCGTGCACCGCGTCGACGGCCAGCGACTGCGCGTGTGCGGCCTCGTATCCCGCCACGCCCACCAGCCGCAGCCGCGGCGACGCGATCACCGCCCGGGCCACCGCGTCGGCCTGGGTGCTCGAGCGGCATCCCGTCCGGCCGCCGGGCATGCCGATCTCGACGCACACGTCGACCGGGCGCCGCGCCTCGGCGAGGGCGGCGGTCATGAGCCCCACGCCGCGCATCGAATCCACCCAGCACACCGCGGTCATATCGGGGTCGCGGTCGAGTTCCGACGACAGCCAGCGCAGCGCCGGGGCGTCGACGATCTCGTTGGCCAGCACGAGGTCGCGGACACCGAACGCGCGGTACACCGCGGCCTGCGCGACGGTCGCGACCGTGATGGCGCAGGCGCCGGCGGCCAGCTGGCGCGCGGCCAGCGCGGGCGACATGTGGGTCTTGCCGTGCGGCGCCAGCCCGACGCCGCGGGCGCGGCACCAGCCGGCCATCGCGTCGAGGTTGTGGGCCAGCGCCTCGGACCGCAGCACGCAGACCGGCCCGGCGGGGCCCGACTCGGACAGGCGAGGCGCCTGCGCGACGATCTCGGCCGGCGTCTGGCCCCACCAGGACGACGGGATGCCCTTGTCGCTCCAGTCCAGCGGCCGATCCGACAGCGCACGCACCGCACCGATGTCGATCGGAGCGATGCCGGAGTCGGTCATCTGTTCATTTAAGCTGGCACGTCGTGACGTCCCCCGACTCTCCTGACGATTCCACCGGCGACATCCCCGAGCAGTTCCGCATCCGTCAGGCCAAGCGCGACCGGTTGCTCGCCGAGGGACGCGACCCGTATCCGGTCCAGGTCGACCGCACCCACACCCTCGCCGAGCTGCGCGCCGCGTTCCCCGATCTGGTCGCCGACACGAAGACCGGGCAGACGGTCGGCGTCGCGGGGCGGGTCATCTTCGCGCGCAATTCGGGCAAGCTCTGCTTTGCCACGCTGCAGGAGGGCGAGGGCACCCAGCTCCAGGTGATGATCAGCCTCGACCAGGTCGGGCGGGAATCGTTGGACGCGTGGAAGGCCGACGTCGATCTCGGCGACATCGTCTTCGTGCACGGCGAGGTGATCAGCTCGCGTCGCGGGGAACTGTCCGTCCTGGCCGATTCCTGGCAGATCGCCGCGAAGGCGTTGCGGCCGCTGCCCGTGGCGCACAAGGAGATGAGCGAGGAGTCACGCGTCCGGCAGCGCTACGTCGACCTGATCGTGCGTCCGGAAGCGCGCGCGATCGCCCGCCAGCGGGTCGCCGTGGTGCGCGCGGTGCGCTCGGCGCTGGAGCGGCGCGGGTTCCTGGAGGTCGAGACGCCGATGCTGCAGACCCTGGCAGGCGGAGCGGCGGCCCGTCCGTTCGTGACGCACTCGAACGCCTTGGATGCCGACCTGTACCTGCGCATCGCTCCGGAGCTATTTCTGAAACGGTGCGTGGTGGGCGGATTCGACCGCGTCTTCGAACTGAATCGCAACTTCAGAAACGAAGGGGCCGATTCCACGCATTCGCCGGAATTCGCGATGCTCGAGACATATCAGGCTTACGGTACGTACGACGATTCCGCGCGCGTCACCCGGGAACTTATTCAGGAGGTCGCCGACGAGGCGATCGGCACGCGTCAGGTCCCTTTGGCCGACGGCACGCTCTATGACCTCGACGGTGAATGGCAGAGCATTCAAATGTATCCGTCAATGTCGGAAGCTCTCGGCGAAGAGATCACTCCGCAGACTTCGGCGGAGAGGCTTTGGCAGCTCGCTGACGGTCTCGGTGTCGAGATTGCCCGCGACCGCGGATACGGTCACGGGAAATTGGTCGAAGAACTGTGGGAATACGCCGTCGGCGACAAACTGTGGGCGCCGACATTCGTGCGCGACTTCCCGGTCGAGACCACACCCCTGACGCGGCCGCATCGCAGCATCGAGGGCGTGACCGAGAAATGGGACCTTTATGTGCGCAACTTCGAGCTCGCGACCGGTTATTCGGAGTTGATCGACCCGATCGTCCAACGTCAGAGATTCGAGGAGCAGGCGCGCGCCGCCGCGGCCGGCGACGACGAGGCAATGGCGCTCGACGAGGATTTCCTGGCCGCGCTGGAGTACGGTATGCCGCCCACCACCGGAACCGGAATGGGTATTGACCGGTTGCTGATGGCGCTGACCGGTCTGTCGATTAGGGAGACGGTTTTGTTCCCCATTGTTCGCCGACACGGCAACTGAACTGCCGCGAATCCGGCGTTGTTGAATGGCTCGGCCGGTTATGGCACATTGGTGCCGGAGTTGGGCGGCATTCCGTCCTTCTGGTACTTGGGAAGGCAGTGAGGTAATGGCGAAGAAAGTTACCGTCACCTTGGTCGATGATTTCGACGGTGAAGGCGGCGCTGACGAGACCGTTGAATTCGGTCTCGACGGTGTGAGCTATGAGATCGACCTCTCCGCCAAAAACGCCGCCAAGCTGCGCAATGATTTGAAGCAATGGGTCGAGGCCGGCCGCCGTGTGGGTGGGCGCAGGCGCGGCCGTTCTGTCGGCACCGGACGGGGCCGCGCGTCGATCGATCGTGAGCAGAGCGCGGCAATCCGGGAATGGGCCCGTCGCAACGGCCATAATGTGTCGACTCGCGGCAGAATTCCGGCCGACGTAATTGACGCTTTCCACGCCGCGACATAAACGCCGGGCGTCCTTCTCCGGCGCCCCGAGTGGCGTCTCACGGCCGCATCGTGGGCCGAGAATGAGGCGTTCGCTAGCGGCGAACCTGTTCGGCCGCGGTTCGGGAAACGTTTCCTGACCGCGTCACGTTGCTCTGTCAGCGTCGGATGTTGTCATCTGTGGCTCTTGATGTCATCCCGATTGGGGCCGCCAGGCGGGGCACCCGACGCAGTCGCCCATTAGAGTGGACGGCGTAGGTGCTAGAGCACTGATATCGACCGCCATCACGACGGCATCGGTGCAGGCACCTCACTTATGCGATGGAGAGCAGGTAACCACGGATGTTCGAAAGATTCACCGACCGTGCGCGTCGGGTTGTCGTCCTGGCTCAAGAAGAGGCCCGGATGCTCAACCACAACTACATCGGCACCGAGCACATCCTGCTGGGCCTCATTCACGAGGGTGAGGGCGTAGCCGCCAAATCCCTCGAGTCGCTGGGCATTTCCCTCGAGGGTGTGCGCAGCCAGGTCGAGGAGATCATCGGCCAGGGGCAGCAGGCGCCGTCCGGGCACATCCCCTTCACGCCGCGCGCCAAGAAGGTGCTGGAACTGAGCCTGCGCGAGGCGCTGCAGCTCGGCCACAACTACATCGGCACCGAGCACATCCTGCTCGGCCTCATCCGCGAGGGCGAGGGCGTCGCCGCCCAGGTGCTCGTCAAGCTCGGCGCCGAGCTGACCCGCGTCCGCCAGCAGGTCATCCAGCTGCTGAGCGGCTACCAGGGCAAGGAGACCGCCGAAGCCGGCGCCGGGGGCCGCGGAGGCGAGGCGGGCAACCCGTCGACGTCGCTGGTCCTCGACCAGTTCGGCCGCAACCTGACCGCCGCCGCGATGGAGGGCAAACTCGACCCCGTCATCGGCCGCGAGAAGGAGATCGAGCGGGTCATGCAGGTGCTGAGCCGCCGCACCAAGAACAACCCGGTGCTGATCGGCGAGCCCGGCGTCGGCAAGACCGCCGTCGTCGAGGGCCTGGCCCAGGCGATCGTGCACGGAGACGTGCCCGAGACGCTGAAGGACAAGCAGCTCTACACCCTCGACCTCGGGTCGCTGGTCGCGGGCAGCCGCTACCGCGGTGACTTCGAGGAGCGCCTGAAGAAGGTCCTCAAGGAGATCAACACCCGCGGCGACATCATCCTGTTCATCGACGAGCTGCACACGCTCGTCGGCGCAGGTGCCGCCGAGGGCGCGATCGACGCCGCCAGCATCTTGAAGCCGAAGCTGGCGCGCGGTGAGCTGCAGACGATCGGTGCCACCACGCTCGACGAGTACCGCAAGTACATCGAGAAGGACGCCGCGCTGGAGCGCCGGTTCCAGCCGGTGCAGGTCGGCGAGCCGACGGTGGCGCACACCATCGAGATCCTCAAGGGGCTGCGCGACCGCTACGAAGCGCACCACCGGGTCTCGATCACCGACGGTGCGATCGCCGCGGCGGCCACCCTCGCCGACCGCTACATCAACGACCGGTTCCTGCCGGACAAGGCGATCGACCTCATCGACGAGGCGGGTGCGCGCATGCGGATCCGCCGGATGACCGCTCCGCCGGACCTGCGCGAGTTCGACGAGAAGATCGCCGACGCCCGCCGGGAGAAGGAGTCCGCGATCGACGCGCAGGACTTCGAGAAGGCCGCGAGCCTGCGCGACAAGGAGAAGCAGCTCGTCGCGCAGCGCGCTGAGCGTGAGAAGCAGTGGCGCTCAGGCGATCTCGATGTGGTTGCCGAGGTCGACGACGAGCAGATCGCCGAGGTGCTGGGCAACTGGACCGGCATTCCGGTGTTCAAGCTGACCGAGGAGGAGACCACCCGTCTCCTGCGCATGGAGGACGAGCTGCACAAGCGGATCATCGGCCAGGAGGATGCCGTCAAGGCCGTCTCCAAGGCGATCCGCCGCACCCGTGCCGGCCTGAAGGACCCCAAGCGCCCGTCCGGTTCGTTCATCTTCGCCGGCCCGTCCGGTGTCGGTAAGACCGAGCTGTCCAAGGCGCTGGCGAACTTCCTGTTCGGCGACGACGACGCGCTCATCCAGATCGACATGGGCGAGTTCCACGACCGCTTCACCGCGTCGCGGCTGTTCGGTGCCCCTCCCGGGTACGTCGGCTACGAAGAGGGCGGCCAGCTCACCGAGAAGGTGCGCCGCAAGCCGTTCTCGGTCGTGCTGTTCGACGAGATCGAGAAGGCCCACCAGGAGATCTACAACAGCCTCCTGCAGGTTCTGGAGGACGGTCGCCTGACCGACGGTCAGGGTCGCACGGTCGACTTCAAGAACACGGTGCTGATCTTCACCTCGAACCTCGGTACGAGCGACATCAGCAAGGCGGTCGGTCTGGGCTTCACCCAGGGCGGCGGGGACAACAACTACGAGCGGATGAAGCAGAAGGTTCACGACGAACTGAAGAAGCACTTCCGTCCGGAGTTCCTCAACCGTATCGACGACATCATCGTGTTCCACCAGCTGACGCAGGACGAGATCGTCCAGATGGTGGAGCTGATGATCGGCCGCGTCGGCAACCAGCTCAAGGCCAAGGACATGGCCATGGAGCTGACGCCGAAGGCGAAGGCCCTGCTGGCCAAGCGTGGTTTCGATCCGGTTCTGGGTGCCCGTCCGCTGCGCCGGACCATTCAGCGCGAGATCGAGGACCAACTGTCGGAGAAGATCCTCTTCGAAGAGGTCGGACCCGGTCAGCTCGTGACCGTCGACGTCGAGAACTGGGACGGCGAAGGCCAGGGCGAGGACGCGGTGTTCACCTTCACCGGTGCCCGCAAGCCCGCGGCGAACGCCGAACCGGATCTGGCGCAGGCCGGTGCCGGGGGCGGGGCTTCCGCAGCCGAGTAACGACAGGATCCCGAATGGGGCGGTCGCCTTCCCGATTTTCGAACCAGGGGAGGGTGACCGCCCCGTTTGGCTTACGATGCTCCTGTAATCGACGGACAGCGGAATCTGGTGGAATTCCAGAACGGTCGCGCCACTGAGACAGTCAGACCCGATGTCCGTCGCCTCTCTCACTGGGACGCGACATCCCGGAAAGGAAATCGGACATGACTTCTCCCGAGGCCGGCACGACGCGCGCAGGCGCCATCGACTTCTCCGGGACCAAAGCCGCGGTGTGGCTCTCGCTCACCGCGTTCTTCGCGCTCGTGGTGCTGTACTTCATCGGCATGGACCAGGGTGCGACGTCGGTGTTCGGCAGCAACACCTACATCCACGAGTTCGTCCACGACGCCCGTCACCTGCTCGGTTTCCCCTGCCACTGATCAGCGGCAGCGAGGGATAACAGAACATGGAGAAACAGATCATCTGGCGCGGCCTTCTGGCCGGCGCCGCCGCCGGCGTGCTCGCATTCCTGTTCGCGCGGATCTTCGTCGAGCCGCAGATCGAGCTCGCCATCGGCTATGAAGAGGGGATCGGCGCCGCCCACGAGTCGATCGAGGCCGCGGCCGGCGTCGCGGGACACAGCCACGGCGAAGGCGGGGGATTCACCCGGGCCGTGCAGATGAACATCGGCATGGGTCTGGGCGTGCTGCTGTTCAGCCTCGCGATCGGCGCGCTGTTCGCAGTGGTGTTCGCCGTCGCCTACGGCCGGGTCGGGAACATCTCGGCGCGGCTGACGTCGCTGTACGTCGCCGGCGGCATGCTGCTCAGCCTGTACATCGTGCCGTCGCTGAAATACCCGGCGAGCCCGCCCGCGCTGAGCCTGGACGAGACCATCCGGCAGCGCACGCTGCTCTACCTCGCGGTGGTCGTGCTGTCCGCTGCGTTGTTGGTGGGTGCGGTGTACCTGGGCAGGCGCTGGGCGGCCACGCTGGGTGCCTGGAACGCCACGCTGGCGGCTGCGGGCGCCTACGTCGTCGCGGTGGCCGTGGTGATGCTGGTCCTGCCGACGATCGACGAGACCCCGGGTCCGCTGGTCGACGACAACGGCGTCATCGTCTACGAGGGGTTCCCCGCGGATCTGCTCTACGACTTCCGGCTGTATGCGCTCGGCACGCAGATCGTCGTCTACGCGACGATCGGTCTGGTGTTCGCGACGCTGGTCTCGCGTCTGCTCGGCGATCGGAAGCACTCGCTGGCCGGATGAGATCCGATGAGTGAGGTCGTCCGGCTGACCCTCGTGTCACACGCCATGACCGATGCGATGGCAGCCGGACGATTCCCCACCGACGAACCGGTGAACGAGCTGGGCCGCTCTCAGATCGAGGCGGTGGACCTCGCCGCAGTCGGTGCGGAGCGCGCGATGTGCGGACCGGAGTCCCGCACCCAGCAGACCGCCGAACTGCTCGGCCTGACGCCGGTCATCGAATCGGGGCTCTCCGATCTGGACTACGGCCGATGGCGCGGCGACTCGCTGGGCCGGGTGTCGCCCGCCGACATGACGGTCTGGCTGACGGACCCGGCGCAGGCGCCGCACGGCGGGGAGTCGGTGGTCGACCTCGTGTCCCGGGTGGGTCAGTGGATGGAATCGCTGACGTCCGAGCACATGCGCGTCGTGGCGGTCACGCACCCGGCGGTCGTACGGGCCGCGGTGCTGGTCGCGTTGGACGCGCCCCCCAGATCGTTCTGGCGCATCGACGTGGCGCCGCTGAGCCGCACCGTGATGCACTTCCGCGGCCACGCGTGGACACTGCGGTCGAACCGCGCATAGATGAGGCGGTCGAACCGCGCATAGATGAGGCGGTCGAACCGCGCATAGATGAGGCGGTCGAATCCCTAGTTCGGGACCAGGTCGAAGGTCTGCCTCGCGATCGACATGAGCCACGCCGCAGCGGTCTGGCTGCGGAACTCCGGCCAGTTGGACTGCAGACTCACCACCCACGGCTGACCGGACCTGTCCACGGCGTACCAGCTGAACGTCAGGTCGCCGGGCAGGTTGCCCGCCTTGGCGCCGATGTAGGGCCACTCGGTGCGATCGAGATCGATACCCGGCACCGCCGACAGGATGTCCTTGACCGGCGCCGCCTCGCCGACCGCGCCCTTCTGCAGCGCCGCGTGCAGCCGGCAGATGTCGGCGGCACTGCCGTACCACTCCGCGCCGATGTCCGAGGCCGGCATGTGCGTCTTCTTCGGATCCGGCTCGTAGGGCCGCGAGTTCGTCTGCTGCAGCAGTTGTGCCCGGCCCTGCGGCGAGGCCTGCTTCCACTGCTCGCGCAGGTCCGGTGTGCCCCAGCCGACCGAGAACAGTTCGTGCATCGTCGGGAACGGCGTCATGCTCGCCGGATCGTGGTGCCCGGCCTCGACCAGCGCCCGTTCGATGGCGCCCGGCCCCAGCCGCTCGATGAGCAGGTCCGTGGCCATGTTGTCGCTGGCCGAGATCATCTGCTGCGCGGCGTCGCGGACGCTGATCGTGGACCCGGGATCGAGTTCGTCGAACCCGGAGGAGCCGACGGCTTTGGCTTCCTCGGTGATCAACAGGGTGTCGGTCCACTCCAGCGTGCCGGCCTTGACGGCGTCGGCGACCGCGAGCAGGACGTACAGCTTGAAGATGGAGGCCAGCGGCAGCGACATCTCGGTGTTGGAGCCCGCGACCTTCACGCACTTGCCGTCGTCGACCTTGGCCACCTGGTAGGAGTAGCGCGCGCCGGTCTTGGTGATCTGCTCGTCGATGTCGGACCACTGGTCGATCTCCGGCGGGACGAGGTCGACGGTGAACCGGTCGACCATGCCGGCCTCGTCGGTGCGCAGGTGGATGGTCTGGGCGACCCCGTAGGACGTCAGCACGTCGAGGGTCGCGTAGCCCGCGCCGACCTCGACGTCGGTGACCGTGAACGGCCTGTCCCACCAGATCCGGTCGAGTGTCACGCCGACGTGTTCGACGAGTTCGGGAGCCGCCAGCGTGCGCACGCCGACCTCACCGATCGGCCAGTCGCTGTTGAGCATGTCCATGGTCTGTTTGGCCCGCAGACCCTGCGGTGTGTTGATCTGGATCGGCACGCCGTAAGCGGCGTCAGCGGGTGCTGGACGTGTGGCGGCACACCCGCTGGCCAGGGCGACGACGGACAGCAGCGAGACCGCGAGGGTTGCCGCTGGGCGCCGGGCCCCGGCCGCCTCACGCCTGGCTGTCAGTCCCCGCAACGTCGAGTACGACTTCGAATTCGAGAAGCGATGCGCCTTTGGCGACGGGGTTCTTGCGTTCGCCGGCGTGCGCTTCGATGGCGGGTCCGTTCGCCCAGGCCTGGAACGCCTCCTCGGACTCCCACTGGGTGACGACGAAGTAGCGGTCCTCGCCCTTGACGGGGCGAAGCAGCTGGAAGCCGAGGAAGCCCGGCTGGTTGTCGACCGCGTGCGCGCGATGCGCGAACCGCTTCTCCAGCTCCGGACCGGCGTCGGGCGGAACCTCGATGGCGTTGATCTTCACCACTGGGTTGTTGGTGGACATGGCGCTCAGGTTACCGTGCCTGCAATGCCCACTGACCTGCTGACCCAGCGCGGCGGCGCGGGCCGCCCGCTGGTTCTGGTGCACGGCCTGATGGGCCGCGGCACCACCTGGCCGCGACAGGTTCCGTGGCTGTCCCGGCTGGGACGCGTGTTCACCTACGACGCGCCGTGGCACCGCGGACGGGAGGTCGCCGACCCGCATCCGGTCTCCACGGAACGCTTCGTCGCCGACCTCGGCGAGGCCGTCGAAACGCTGGGCGAGCCGGCGATCATGGTCGGGCACTCGATGGGCGCGCTGCACTCGTGGTGTCTGGCGGCGGCCCGCCCGGAGCTGGTGGCCGCGGTCGTCGTCGAGGACATGGCCCCCGACTTCCGGGGCCGCACCACTGGGCCGTGGGAGCCGTGGGTGCACGCGCTGCCGGTCGAGTTCACCAGCGCCGACCAGGTCTTCGCGGAGTTCGGTCCGATCGCCGGCCAGTATTTCCTGGAGGCGTTCGATCGGATCCCGACCGGGTGGCGTCTGCACGGGCACCCCGCGAAGTGGATCGAGATCGCTGCGCAGTGGGGGACCAGGGACTACTGGGCGCAGTGGGAGGCGGTGGCGGTGCCCACCCTGCTGCTGGAGGCCGGTGTCGGCGTGACCCCGCCGGGCCAGATGCGCCGGATGGCCGATACGGCGCGCGCGGCGACGTATCTGCACGTGCCCGGGGCGGGTCATCTGCTGCACGACGACGCCCCGGGGAAATATCGGGACGCGGTCGAGGCGTTTCTATCGACGTTCACCCGAGGCGCTTGAGACGGGCCAGCTCGGCTGCTCCTCGAATCGCGTGCGGATGGCGTCCACGTCGTGTTGCACTCGGTAGGAGTCGCGGTCGTCGAACAGTCTGCCGGTCATCGGAGCCGACCAGCGGAACTGGTCGAGGTGCACGCGCAGGACGCCGGAACGGTGTGCGGCCCAGCTCAGGAGCGCGGCAAGGGCGAACGGGGCGATCAGGATCAGGAAGGCCAATGCGGTACTCATGGCAGTAATGCTGCGTCTGAGAAATATCCCGCCAACAGTGGCAGAAGCGACAGCTGTCGATAAGATGCTGCCATGGCGTTGAGAAGCGTATCGGTGCTCGTGCTGGACAACCTCGCGGTGTTCGAGTTCGGCGTGATCTGCGAGGTCTTCGGCATCGACCGCGCCGCAGACGGGGTCCCGAACTTCGACTTCAAGGTCTGCGGGCCCGAGGCGGGCAAGCCGCTGCGCACCTCCGTCGGCGCGACGATCATCCCCGACCACGGGCTCGACGACCTGATCGGCGCCGACCTGGTCGCCATCCCGGCGATCGGCGGTTCGGAGTACCTGCCCGAGGCGCTCGACGCGATACGGCGCGCCGCCGAGTCGGGGTCGATCATCCTGACGGTCTGCTCGGGGGCGTTCGTCGCCGGCGCGGCCGGGCTGCTCGACGGCCGCCCGTGCACCACGCACTGGATGCACGCCGACGAACTGGCCCGTCTGTACCCGACGGCGAAGGTCGACCGCAACGTGCTGTTCGTCGACGACGACAATCTGATCACCAGCGCGGGAACCGCGGCCGGCATCGACGCATGCCTGCACCTGGTGCGCCGCGAGATGGGCAGCGAGGTGACGAACACGATCGCCCGCCGGATGGTGGTGCCGCCGCAGCGCGACGGCGGGCAGCGCCAGTACATCGACCAGCCGATCCCGGTGAAGTGTTCGGAGCGCTTCGCGCCGCACCTCGACTGGATCCTGGCCAATCTCGACAAGCCCCACACTGTGACGACCCTGGCGCGCCGCGCGCACATGTCGGGGCGCACCTTCGCGCGCAGATTCGTCGAGGAGACCGGCCGCACGCCGATGCAGTGGGTGACCGATCAGCGTGTGCTGTTCGCGCGCCGCATGCTCGAAGAGACCAACCTCGACATCGACCGCATCGCCGAGCAGTCCGGCTTCGGCACCGCGACGCTGCTGCGCCACCACTTCCGGCGCATCATCGGCGTGACGCCGTCGGACTACCGGCGCCGCTTCAACTCCTCCGAGCCCGAGGTCGCCGGCATCGCCTGACCGACGAGACGCTCAGTCGCCTTCGCCGCACAGCGCGAACCTGCCGTCGACGGTCTGCTCGACCAGACCGTCGACCAGTAGCGAGTCCAGAGCCCGGTCCCGCTGGGCGGTGTCGGTCGTCCACGCGAGGTCGAGCTCGGCCCTGGTGACCGGAGAAGCGTTGGCCCGCAACACATCCAGCAGACGTCCGCGCACCTGGCGGTCCGTGCCGGCGTAGCGCTGCGCCCGCTTGGCGGGCCCGGTGCCCGCGGGGTATCCGCGACGGCGCCACTCGCAGTGTCCCAGTGGGCACAGCCCGCAGCGCGGGTTGCGCGCCGTGCACACCGTGGCCCCGAGCTCCATCAGCGCGATCGAGAACTTCGGCGCGGTGTCACCGTCGGGCAGCAGCGCTGCGACGTCACCGAGATCCCGGGCCGACGGCGACCCGGCGTCGTGCAGTCCGTGCACGGCGCGCGCGACCACCCGCCGCACGTTGGTGTCGACGACGGGCACCCGCTGGCCGTAGGCGAAGCACGCGATGGCCCGTGCGGTGTAGGTCCCGATCCCGGGCAGGGACAGCAGGGTGTCGACGTCGTCGGGCACGACGTCGCCGTGCTCGGCCGCGATCACCGAGGCGCACTCGTGCAGGCGCTTGGCCCGCCTCGGATAGCCGAGTTTGCCCCATGCACGGAGCACCTCGGCGGCGCCGGCGGCCGCGGTCGCCGACGGGGTCGGCCAGCGCGCGATCCACGCCAGCCAGATCGGCTCCACGCGGGCGACGGGTGTCTGCTGGAGCATGAACTCGCTGACCAGGATCTGCCACGCCGAGACACCGGGCCTGCGCCACGGCAGGTCCCGCTGGGCGCGGTCATACCACGCGTTGAGCTCCCTCGGATCGATCATGCCGAGCTGCTGGTGCACAATGACGGCCATGCCGAACACCAATCCGTTGACCGCGTGGAAAGCACTCAAGGAGGGTAACGAGCGCTTCGTCGCCGGGCAGGCGCTGCACCCCAGCCAGAGCATCGAACATCGGGCCAGCCTCGCCGCCGCGCAGAAGCCGACGGCGATCGTGTTCGGTTGCTCCGACAGCCGCGTCGCCGCCGAGATCATCTTCGACCAGGGTCTCGGCGACATGTTCGTCATCCGCACCGCCGGGCACGTGATCGACAGCGCCGTGCTGGGGTCGATCGAGTACGCGGTGCAGATCCTCAACGTCCCGCTGATCGTCGTGCTCGGCCACGACAGCTGCGGCGCCGTGGGTGCCACGCTGTCGGCCCTCGACGACGGCGCGGTGCCCCCCGGCTACATCCGTGACGTGGTCGAGCGCGTGACGCCGTCGATCCTGCTCGGGCGCCGCGACGGCCTGTCGCGTGTCGACGAGTTCGAGGCCAGGCACGTCACCGAGACCGGCAAGCAGTTGCTGGAACGCTCCGCGGCCATCGCCGATGCGGTGCGCGAGAACCGGCTGGCGATCGTCGGGCTGACTTACCACCTGTCCGACGGCCAGGTCGTGCTGCGCGACCATATCGGTGACATCGGCGAAAGCTAGGCGACACGCCGGGCAACCTCGAACAGGGCGGCGTGACCTGCCCTTACCGTGATGTCGTGCTGGATCTGGAACCGCATGGGCCGCTGCCCAGGCAAATTTACTGGCGACGCAGGGCGCTCGCGCTCGGCGTCGCGGTGCTGGTCATCGGCATCGTCGCCGCAATCGTGACGGTGGTCGTGCTGAACACCAGAAGTACCGAGCAGCCCACGGCGAACGAATCCCCGGCGCCCGCGGGCCAGGCCGCCGCCCCGACGCCGCTGCCCGGGGAGAACCCCGACATCAAGTCGCCGATCCAGCCGCCTGCCCAGCAGGCGCCGCCGCCCACGGCGACGCCGACAGCCGCCGTGGTCCCGCCGCCGATCCTCAGGGAGGGCGACGACTGCCCGGATTCGACCCTCGCGGTCAAGGGCATCACCAACCAACCGCAGTTCATCGTCGGTGACCAGCCGAAGTTCACGATGGTCGTCACCAACATCGGGCTCGTCGCGTGCCAGCGCGATGTCGGCGCCGCGGTCCTGGCCGCCTACGTCTACACCCTGGACAACCAGCGCCTGTGGTCGAACCTGGACTGCGCCCCGTCGAACGAGACGCTGATCAAGACGTTCCAGCCCGGCGAGCAGGTCACCACGGAGGTGACCTGGACCGGAATGGGATCGGCCCCGAACTGTCCGCTGCCGCGGCAGCCGATCGGGCCGGGCACCTACAACCTCGTGGTCCAGCTCGGCAACCTGCGCTCCGCGCCGGTGCCGTTCATCCTCGCCCAGCCCGCGCCGGTTCCGCCGGGCGCCGGGGTGGGACCGCCGCCGGGGCCGGTGCCGGCACCCGCGCCCGTGGGCTGACGTCAGGCGAGCCGGTCGGCGATCGTCGACTCGGCGAGCTGCGACAGGCCCTCCCGGATGTGGCGGGCCCACATCGAGCCGATCCCTTCGACCGACTGCAGATCGCTGGCGCTCGCGGCCAGCAGCCCCTGCAGCGAGCCGAAATTACGCACCAGCAGGTCGACGTGGGCGAACTGCAGCCGCGGAATGCCTGCCATCGCACGGTATCCCCGTGAGCTCATGGCCGAGTCCTGTGCTTCGGCGGTGGAGGGGTAGCCGAAAACCCTTGCCAGGGTAGTGAAGTCGAGCAGCTCCCCGTCTGAGAGGCCGTCGAGTTCCTCCAGGGTCGCTGTCACCTGCGCCGACGTCGGCGGGTCCGGGTTGGCGTGGTAGTCACGCACGATGAGCTCGCGGTCGGTCTCGTTGTCGCCGACGAGCTCGTCGAGCTGGAGCTTGAGCTGACGTCCGTCGGTGCCGAGTTCGACGACGTCGGAGTCGATCTCGAGGCTGATGCGGCGGACCATCTCGAGGCGCTGCACGACCGTCATCACGTCGCGCAGGGTCACGAAATCCTCGATCTCGGCGGTGGAGAGCTGCCTGCTGACCTCGTCGAGGCGCGTCTTGTAGCGCTCCAGGGTGTCGATCGTCTGGTTGGCCCGCGACAGGATGGTGGCCGACTCCGGGACGACGTGCCGCTCCCCGGCGACGTACACCGTCACGATGCTCATCGAGTGGCTGACCGAGATCACCGGGTAACCGGTCTGGATCGCGGCGCGCTCCGCCGAGCGGTGCCGGGTGCCGGACTCCTCGGTCGGGATCGACGGATCGGGCACCAGCTGGACGTTCGCCCGCAGGATGCGGCTCCCGTCGCTGGAGAGCACCACGGCGCCGTCCATCTTGGACAGTTCCCGCAGCCGGGTCGGGGCGTAGCGCACGTCCAGGGAGAAGCCGCCGTCGCAGATCGCCTCGACGCTGTCGTCGTAGCCGATGACGATCAGTGCGCCCGTGCGGCCGCGCAGGATGCGCTCCAGGCCGTCGCGCAGTGGTGTCCCGGGTGCCAGGCGTGCGATGGTCTCCCGCAGCGTCGGTCGGGTCATCGGTACGACCGTGCGCGCGGTCCGGCCCGTCGACGACTTCACGGCCACATCTTCTCCACGTTCTCCGGGGACCGGCTACATGGAGCTGTGCCCGGCGCTGCCCTGGTTCGCGTCATTCTGGCTGATCCGCCGCAGTACCTGCAACGCCGAGGTGATGTTGTCGGCCTGCAGCACCGTCAGGCCCGGCGGCGCGGTCACGGCGCCCGACGGCACCACCGCGCACGTGAAACCCAGCCGGGCGGCCTCGGCGAGCCGCTTGTCCATCCCGGTGACGCGCCGCAGATCGCCCGCGAGCCCCACCTCGCCGATCGCGATCGCGGTGGTGGGCAGAGCCAGGTCGGTGTAGGCCGAGGCGATGGCCAGCGCAACGGCCAGATCCGAGGACGAATCGGTCAGCCGCATGCCGCCGACCGTGGACAGGTAGATGTCGTTCGTGCCGACGGGCAGGCGGGCGCGCTTCTCCAGCACGGCGGTGATCATCGCCGCGCGGGAGGAGTCGATGCCGCTGACCGCGCGCCGCGGGCTGCCGCTGGCCGAGGCGCCGATCAATGCCTGCACCTCGCCGATCATCGGTCGTTTGCCGTCGAGCGTGACTGTCACCGCGGTCCCCGAGACGGCCTTGGGCCGCTGGTCGAGGAACAATCCCGACGGGTCGGACACGCACTCGATTCCGTTGTCGTGCAACAGGAAACAGCCCACCTCGTCGGCGGCGCCGAAGCGGTTCTTCACACCGCGCACCATCCGCAGCGACGACGCCCGGTCACCTTCGAAGTGCAACACCACGTCGACGAGATGCTCCAGCGAGCGCGGCCCCGCGATCGCCCCGTCCTTGGTGACGTGACCGACCAGCAGCATCGCCACGCCCGTCGTCTTGGCGGTCATCGTCAGGGCGGTGGTGACCGCGCGGACCTGGGTGACGCCGCCGGTGACCCCGTCGGCCTCGGTGGTCGACATCGTCTGCACCGAGTCGACCACCACGAGGCTCGGCTGCACCGCGTCGATGTGGCCCAGCGCGGTCTGCAGGTCGGATTCGGCGGCCAGGAACACCTCGTCGTGGGTGCACCCCGTCCGCTCGGCGCGCAGACGGATCTGGCCCGCGGACTCCTCGCCGGACAGGTAGAGCGCGCGGCGACCTGTGGACGCCCAACGGTGGGCGACCTCGAGCAGCAGCGTCGACTTGCCGACCCCGGGGTCGCCGGCGAGCAGTGTGACCGAACCGGGAACGACCCCGCCGCCGAGCACGCGGTCCAATTCGCTGATGCCCGTGTGGAAATGGCGGGTGGTGCCCGGGTCGATCGAGCTGATCGGCACCGCGGGGGAGGCGGGTGCCACGGCGCGGCGGGTTCCGGTACCGCCGATGGCGGTCAGCGCCACCTCGTCGACGGTCCCCCAGGTGCCGCAGTCAGAGCAGCGGCCCACCCATTTCGGCGTGACGTGATGGCACTCAGAACACCGATACTGCGAACGTACTTTCGAATTTGTCCGGGCCACGCGCTGACGGTAACCGCCGGGACCGACAGATCCTCGCTGCCCGGCGGCCGTGTCGCCGCGGGCGGGGGCGGGGAGGTCTGCGGTGTCTAGTGCCCGCCGCCCGAATGCCCGCCGGAACCGCCGGCCTCGGCGCCGGCTTCCTCGCGGCGCGGCTGCTCACCGGCCGAGATCGGCACCGGGATGGTGGTCTCGCCGGCGTTCTGGAAATTGAAGGTGAAGTCGTAGGTGAGACCGTTGGTGATCGGCTTCGAGAGCGTGATCTTGGCTTCTGCGGCATCGGCGGGCTCGACGGCCGAGAGCGGGGTCTGCTGCCCGTCGGCGGTGCCGACCACGAGGACGCCGTTGACCGGGACGTCGCCACCGCCGGTCAGCGTCACCCGGCCGATGTCGGAGGTGATGGAGACGAGCTTGTCGGCGACGTCGGCCGAGGTGTTCGCTGCGACGAAGATCAGCTCGGCTTCCATGCCCGGTTCGACGTAGTCGGTCGTCTGGTTCGCGCGGATGTGCACGTTGCGCAGCGCGATCGGCCCGGCTTTGCCGCTCGTGCCGTTGACGGCCGGCTCCTGGGTCGCGGTCTGGGCGACCTGACCGGCACTACAGCCGCTCAGCACGACAGAGGCGCCCACCGCGCACGTCGCCAGGGCGGCGAGGACAGATGAGCGCCGTTTGAAGGGGTTCACTGGGGCCTCCTGCTCGGCCTGAAGGGCGACGTGGCGTGCCGGGTCCGGGCGGTCCCAGCGGTTCGACTATGCAGAGTAGTAGGTCGTGGATGCGGGCGGTAGCGGAGGGCCGGGGGAGCCGGACAACCGTCCGGAATCGCGCCCCGCGATGCACGGATTCCCGGGTGTGTCAACCCCTAGTGTTCGTCGACTGTGCCCCTGACCTGCATCGTTGATCCGCCCCCGGTAGCGGCCCGTGTTAACATCGAAGGGTGAAAGGGGCTCGAAACTGATGATTTTCAAGGTCGGAGACACCGTCGTTTATCCACACCACGGCGCTGCGTTGATCGAGGCGATCGAAACCCGGACCATCAAGGGCGAGCAGCGGGAGTATCTCGTCCTCAAAGTGTCGCAGGGAGATCTCACCGTTCGTGTTCCCGCAGATAACGCCGAGTACGTGGGTGTGCGTGATGTCGTCGGGCAGGAGGGCCTCGACAAGGTTTTCCAGGTGCTGCGCGCCCCCCATACCGAAGAGCCGACCAACTGGTCGCGGCGGTACAAGGCCAACCTCGAGAAGCTGGCCTCGGGTGATGTGAACAAGGTCGCCGAGGTCGTTCGCGACCTGTGGCGTCGCGATCAGGAGCGCGGCCTGTCCGCCGGCGAGAAGCGGATGCTGGCCAAGGCGCGTCAGATCCTGGTGGGCGAGCTCGCGCTCGCCGAGAACACCGATGACGCCAAGGCGTCGACGATTCTGGACGAGGTTCTTGCCACCGCCTCCTGAGGGCGGTAGATGAACTTCCGCGTCGGTCTCGGGACCGACGTCCATCCGATCGAAACCGGCCGTCTGTGCTGGCTGTTGGGTCTGTTGTTCGAGGACGCCGACGGTTGCGCAGGACATTCGGACGGAGATGTCGCCGCCCATGCCCTCTGCGACGCACTGCTGTCGGCAGCGGGTATGGGCGATATCGGCGAGGTCTTCGGTACCGGCCTGCCCCAGTGGCGCGGCGTCAGCGGCGCCGACATGCTGCGGCACGTCCATACGATGCTCACCGCGCAGGGTCTGACCGTCGGCAATGCCGCGGTGCAGGTCATCGGCAACCGCCCCAAGGTCGGTCCACGGCGCGCCGAAGCCCAGGAGCTCCTCTCCGGGCTGCTCGACGCGCCGGTGTCGGTCTCGGCGACGACCACCGACGGCCTCGGACTGACCGGGCGCGGCGAGGGGCTGGCGGCCATCGCCACGGCGCTGGTGATCACCCGCGACCACTGACGAGCGCGTGCGCGAGGAGTCGACGACCATGGATGAGGGTCAGGCACCTTCGGGCCGGTAAGCTGGCCCGTCGTGACCGAACGCCAACCAGCTGTCATGCGGCTCTATGACACGTTGTCTGGCGGCGTGCGCGATTTCGCGCCCCTGCGGCCCGGCCACGTCTCCATCTACCTGTGCGGCGCGACCGTGCAGGGTCTGCCCCACATCGGGCATGTCCGCAGCGGTGTCGCCTTCGACGTCCTGCGCCGCTGGCTGACGGCCAAAGGCTTCGACGTCGCGTTCATCCGCAACGTCACCGACATCGACGACAAGATCCTGAACAAGGCCGCCGACGCGGGCCGCCCGTGGTGGGAGTGGGCCGCGACCTACGAGCGCGCCTTCACCGCCGCCTACGACGCGCTCGGGGTGCTGCCGCCGTCGGCCGAACCCCGCGCGACCGGCCACATCACCCAGATGGTCGAGCTGATCGACCGGCTGATCGACCGCGGGCACGCCTACGCCGGTGACGGCGACGTGTACTTCAGCGTCGCGACGCTGCCGGACTACGGCAAGCTCTCCGGGCACCGCGTCGAGGACGTCCACCAGGGCGAGGGCGCGGCGACCGGGAAACGCGACCAGCGGGACTTCACCCTGTGGAAGGGCGCCAAGCCCGGTGAGCCGTCGTGGCCGACGCCCTGGGGGCGGGGACGGCCGGGCTGGCACACCGAATGCGTCGCGATGTGCGAGGCCTACCTCGGCGCGGAGTTCGACATCCACGCCGGGGGCATGGATCTGGTGTTCCCGCACCACGAGAACGAGATCGCCCAGGCCGAAGCCGCCGGCGACGGGTTCGCCCGCTTCTGGCTGCACAACGGGTGGGTCACCATGGGCGGCGAGAAGATGAGCAAGTCGCTGGGCAATGTGCTGGCGATTCCCGCTGTGCTGCAACGGGTTCGGGCTGCCGAGCTGCGCTACTACCTGGGTAGCGCGCACTACCGGTCGATGCTGGAGTTCTCCGAGACGGCCCTGCAGGACGCGGCGAAGGCCTACAGCGGCATCGAGGATTTCCTGCACCGGGTGCGCAATCGCGTGGGAGCGGTGGTCCCGGGCGAGTGGACGCCGAAGTTCGGTGCGGCACTCGACGACGACCTCGCGGTGCCGATGGCGCTGGCGGAGGTGCACGCCGCCCGCGCCGAGGGCAACCGCGCGCTCGACGCCGGTGACCACGACGCCGCGTTGACGCACGCCATGTCGATCCGCGCCATGATGGGCATCCTGGGCGCAGACCCCCTCGACGAGCGGTGGGAGTCGCGCGACGAGACGTCGGCGGCGCTCGCCGCCGTCGACGTCCTGGTGCACGCCGAGGTGCGCCGCCGCGAGGACGCCAGGGCCCGGCGCGACTGGGCGGAGGCCGACGCCATCCGGGACCGCCTGAAAGAGGCGGGCATCGAGGTGACCGACACCGGCGACGGTCCCCAGTGGTCACTGTTGGAGGGGTCTGACAAACGGCCGGAGTTGGACGGAGCGGACAAGTAATGGCAGGCAACTCTCAGCGGCGCGGGGCCGTGCGCAAGGCGGGCACCAAGAAGGGGCCGACAGTCGGCTCCGGCGGTGTGCGCAGGCGTGGGCTCGAGGGCCGCGGCGCGACGCCCCCGGCCCACGAACGTCCCCACCATCCGGCGGGCAAGCGCGCCGCCAAGGCCGCGCGGCAGGCCCAGGGCCGCCACAAGAAGACCGACGACACCGAGGTCGTGCTCGGGCGCAATCCCGTGGTGGAGTGTCTGCGTGCGGGGGTGCCGGCGACCGCGCTGTACGTCGCGCTGGGCACCGACGCCGACGAGCGTCTCACCGAGTCGGTGCAGATGGCCGCGGACCGGGGGATCTCGATCCTCGAAGTGCCCCGCCACGACCTGGACCGGATCGCGGCCAACGGCATGCACCAGGGCATCGCCCTGCAGGTTCCGCCCTATGACTACGCACACCCCGAGGACCTGCTGAGACAGGCGAAAGCCGACGGGGCGGGCCCACTCCTGGTGGCGCTGGACAACATCTCCGATCCCCGCAACCTGGGCGCCATCGTCCGGTCGGTGGCGGCGTTCGGCGGTCACGGTGTCGTGATCCCGCAGCGGCGGTCGGCGTCGGTGACCGCGGTGGCGTGGCGCACGAGCGCCGGGGCGGCGGCCCGGATCCCGGTGGCGCGGGCCACCAATCTGAACCGGACCCTCAAGCAGTGGGCCGACGCGGGGCTGCAGATCGTCGGTCTCGACGCCGGTGGCGACGCCACGATCGACCAGATCGACGGCGAGGGACCGATCGTGATCGTGGTGGGGTCCGAGGGCAAGGGTCTGTCGCGGCTGGTCCGGGAGAACTGCGACCACATCGTCTCGATCCCGATGGCGGGGCCCACCGAGTCGCTGAACGCCTCGGTCGCGGCCGGCGTCGTGCTCGCCGAGGTCGCCCGGCAGCGCAGGGGTTAGAGCCCGGACAGTTCCGTCCAGGCCCACAGGCCGAGCACCGCGGCGACCAGCACGGCCGGCGTGGTGCACAGGCCGACCCGGCTGAACTCACCGAACCCGGCTTTGAGGTCGCGCCGGACGACGCTGCGCCACAACAGATTCGCCAGGGAGCCGACGTAGGTCAGGTTCGGGCCGACGTTCACGCCGATCAGCACGGCCAGCACGGCGGCGGGCCCGGCGGGTGCCACCAGCGGCAGGAGCACCAGGACGGCGGGCAGGTTGTTGACGACGTTGGCCAGGAGCGCGGCCACGACGGCGATGCCCAACAGCGCGGGCAGCCCCCCACCGTCCGGGATCACATGGTGCATGGCGGCCTCGAGTCCGTTGCGCATCAGCGCGTCGACCACGACGCCCAGGCAGAGCACGAAGGCCAGGAACGGCACGTCCAGGGCTGCGGCGATCCGGTGCACCGTGGTCCTGCGGGTGGCCAGGGCGCGGACTCCGAGGGCGACGGCGCCGGCGAGCGCGGCCCACGCCGGGGAGAGCCCCAGCAGCGAGGTGACGGCGAAACCGGCCAGCGTGAGTGCGAGGACGACCAGCGCGAACAACGGGAACTCCAGTGGCTCCGGCGTCGCGGCCCGCTTCGGCTCGACGGCCAGATCTTTGGCGAAAAGCCAACGCAGCAGGGCGAACTCGACCGCGATCGCGGCCAGCCAGGGCAGTGTCATCGCGGCGGCGAAGTGCAGGAAGGACAGGCCCGCCGCGCTGAAGGCGAGCAGGTTGGTCAGGTTCGAGACCGGCAGCAGCAGCGAGGCGCTGTTGGCCAGATGGGCGGTGGCATAGGCGTGCGGCCGTGCCGGCACGGCCAGCGTCCGCGCGGTGGCCAGGACGACCGGGGTCAGCAGCACCACGGTCGCGTCGAGGCTCAGGATCGCGGTCACCGCCGCGGCGATGACGAAAACCGAAGCGAGGAGCCGGTTCTGGCCACCCGAGGTGGTCCGGGCCATCAGCGCCCCGGCGGCGTGGAAGAGCCCCTCGTCGTCACAGAGCCGGGCGAGGACCAGCACCGCGGCCAGGAATCCGACCACGGGGGCGAGTTCGGCTGCCTCGTTGAGTGCGTCGCGCCACGAGACGGCGCCGACGGCGACCACCAGGACGGCCGCCACGACCGCGACCACGGCCTGGAAGCGGGGGCGCAGCAGCGCGACACCGAGCACCGCGACCAGGGCCGCGATCGAGACGGTCAGCTCCATGGATCGGTGCGCTGCCACAGCGTGGGCAGGTGCAGCCCGACACCGTCGTCGGCGGCCAGGCGGCTCAGCACCCGCATCGACGCGTCGAGATCGTCGGCGGCGAACGGCAGCGCTCTGAGTGGCTTGTGCAGCGGCCGGAAGAAGTCGTCCCAGTGGATGAGCACGACGGTGCGGGCGCCGACCGTGCGCACGGTCTCCGACCAGTAATCGGGCAGATAGCGCTCGGGCTGCAGCCCCAGCTGTCCGACTCCGAGATAGACGACGTCGGCCCGCTCGCCGGCCAGCGCACCCGGGATGAACCCCGCGCTGCCGACGACGAGCAGGGCACGGCCGCTGGGGCGGTGCCGGATCAGCGTCGACCAGGCCTCACCGCACCGGTAGGCCGAGGCCCGGGCGGGCGGGACCACGGGTTCAGTGATGACGCCCGGGAATCGGTCCGGGGGGCAGTGCGACCCTTCGATCAGCGTGAGGTCGAAGGCGCCGACGCGCAGCTCCTCACCCGGCGCGACGACGTCGACGCGGTCCAGTCCCTGGCCGCGGCCGAGGTGGGCCGCCGACCGGCCGCCCACCAGACGCGCCCCGGTGAGACGGGCGACCTCGGCGGAATCCATCGCGTGGTCGAAGTGGGTGTGGACGGGCGTCACGGCGTCGAGTCGCTGCACGCCCAGGCGCGCCAGCGCGGCGTCGATGCGGGGCCGCGACGACGCCAGTGGACGCGTGGCGACGGTGAGCAGGCCCGGGCGGGAGAAGAACCCGTCGGTCATCACCGCCGACGTGCCGTCGTCGACGAGCAGGGTCGTGACGCCGGCCCACGAGACCGTCAGCGGAGCGTCGGGGGCAGCGGGGGGCAGGTCGACGTAGCTGGAGTAGGCCCCGAGATCAGGCCGCCCGGGCTTCAGACGCATGACGCCACCCTAGGCACCGGCCGCAGGCGGTTCCTGGCAGCCACTTTCTGAAAACGGTTTTCATCTGTACCGTCATGCCGTAGATGAAAATCATTGTCGATAGATGCGCAGGGAGACATGAAACCCGGAATTCACCCCGACTACCACCCGGTCGTGTTCCAGGACGCGAACACCGGCACGATGTTCCTGACCCGGTCGACGGTCACCAGCGATCGCACGATCGACTGGGAGACGCCCGAGGGCACGAAGACTACCCGCTGGTGGTCGTGGAGGTGTCGTCGGACTCCCATCCGTTCTGGACGGGCAGCAAGCGCATCGTCGACGCCGCGGGGCAGGTGGAGAAGTTCAACCGCCGGTACGGTGCACGGCGCACTCAGTAGCTGTAGGTGTTCTCGGGCGCATCGACCTGCCGCGCCGAGGTGATCTCCAGCGACGGTATGGACCGCCGTGCGGAATCGTTCTGTCCTGCAGGCACTTTGCCTTCGAGACGGACCCAGGAACCGTCGGGCAGATCGGAGACCGAGGTCAGCGCCGGCCCGGCCAGGTGGATGCGGGCCAGCTGGGCGTCCGCAGCGCAGCAGAGGATGACCACGCGGCCCAGGTCGACGCGGCCGCCGTCTTTCATGGTGAACCCCGTGACGGTGACGAGCCGGCCGTCGAGCGTGCCTGCCGAATCCTGGGCAATCCTGATCAGCAGATCGGGCAGGGAGACCTCGGGTGCGTGCCCCTCGGGCAGCGGCGGGAACGGTCGGCGCAGGACGTCGGTCGAGACCTCGCTCACCGCGGGGCGGGCGGTCTGCGGCCCGATCGCGGGCGGAACGACGAACGCCAGCAACGCGATCGGGACGATCAGCAGCCACAGGGTTCCGGAACTGTGCGCGTGCCCGCCGTGGTCGTGGGCATGGTCGGGCTGGTGACCCCGGCGGACGTCGCGCAGGATCGACGCGAGCGCCAGGACGACGAGCAGCGCGGCCGAGATCAGCAGCCACGGCTGCAGCGAGGGCTTCACATAGCGGGTGTAGGCGCCACTGAGGGTGATGATCGCCGTGCTGACCCCGACGAGGAGCAGCAGTGCGTTCTCCGTCTCACGATTCATCGGTTGCCCACCACCAGCAGCCCGACGCACGTGGCGGTCAGCGTCGCGACCACGAAGGTGACGGGCGCGAACCTGATCGCGAAAGCGCGGCCGAACATGCCGGCCTGCATGGCGAACAGCTTGATGTCGACGGCGGGCCCCACGACGAGGAACACCAGTCGCGGCAGCAGCGGCAGCATCGACAAGCTGGCTGCCACGAACGCGTCCGCCTCCGAGCACAGCGCGAGGATCACCGCCAGCGCGGCCATCACCGCGATGCCGAGCAGCAGGTGGCCCGCGAGGTGTTCGAACACCCAGGACGGCACGAGGACGTGCAACGCCGCGGCCGCGGCGGCGCCGATCACGAGATACGATGCGGCCTGCAGGAAGTCGTGGCGCGCGGCCTCGGAGAACACGGTGAAGCGGGACCCGTCCTGGCCCGGCGTGCGGGGCATGCGGCGGGTGATCCACCGGGGCTGTCCGAAGCGGTACCACAGTGCCCCCATGACGACCGCGGTGATCAGGGATGCCACGCACCGCGCGACGACCATCGCGGGCTCACCCGGGAACGCGACGGCGGTGGCGACGAGGACGACCGGGTTGATCGCCGGCGCGGCGAGCATGAACGTCAGCGCCGCCGCCCCGACCGTGCCGTCGCCGAACAGGCGGCGAGCGATCGGCACCGAACCGCATTCGCAGCCCGGCAGCGCGGCGCCGCCGACCCCGGCGGCCAGGATCGCGGCTGCCGGCCGGCGGGGAACCCAGCGCGCGAGCCGGTCGGGTGTCACGAACGCCGCCACCGCCCCGCTGATCACCACGCCGAGTGCGAGAAAAGGCAGCGCCTGCACGAAGATTCCGCAGAACACCGTCGCGGCGGTCGCGACGTCGGGGGTTCCGGCCACGAATGTCCGAAGGGTGCCGCCCACGAGCGCGAGCCCGACGACGGCGATCACCAGGATGTGCATCGAACCGATGCGCCGGCGCGATGTCGACGTCGGGGCGGCCACGGCGGCCATTGTGCCAGGCGGGAATCCGCGCCCGCTGGATGTGTGCGGCGAGTTCGCCGGCGAAACGAAACAAGACAGCCGAACTGGTTGTGAGGATAGGGTGACGTGATGGTTCTGCATGTGTTCCTGGCCAAGGCGGCGTCGACAGTGGTCACCGGTGCCGTCGGGGTCGCCGCGTATCAGGGTGTGCGCAAGGCTGTCGCGAAGGCGCCGCTGCGGGAGGCCTCCGTCACGGCCACCGCGTGGGCGCTGCGCGGTGTGCGCAAGGCCGAGGAAGGCGCGGAGTCGGCGCGACTGAAGGTCGCCGACGTCGTCGCCGAGGCGCGTGAACGCATCGGCGAAGAGAGCCCGCCTCCCGCGGTCACCGACACCGCGCATCCGCACGACCACTGACCGCCGTGGTGGCCCTGACCGTCGTCTCGGATGCTGCGGGCCGAATGCGCCTGCAGGCGCCGTGGTTTCGCAACGATTCACCCCGCGCGGTGGCGATCGAGGATGCCGTCGAGCAGGTGCCCGGCGTGCGCGCGGTGCACGCCTACCCCCGTACCGCGTCGGTGGTGATCTGGTACTCCCCGAAGCGCTGTGAGCGCCCGGCGATCCTGGCCGCGATCGAATCGGCCGCCGTGGTCGCGCGCGAACTGGTCCCGGTGCGCGCCCCGCGCTCGGCTGACGTCACCAACGCCGACGTGCTGCGCATGGCGGTGGGCGGTGCGGCGCTGGTGCTGCTGGGGGTGCGGCGCTATGTCTTCGCCAGGCCGCCGCTGCTGGGGCCGACGAGCCGGCTGGCCGCGGCGGGCGTCACGATCTTCACCGGGTATCCGTTCCTGCGCGGCGCACTGCGCACCCTGGCCGGCGGCCGCTCGCCCGGTACCGATGTGCTCGTCAGCGCCGCCACGATCGCGAGCCTGGTGTTGCGCGAGAACGTGGTCGCGCTGACGGTGCTGTGGCTGCTGAACATCGGTGAGTATCTGCAGGATCTGACGCTGCGGCGGACCCGCCGGGCGATCGCGAATCTGTTGCAGGGCAACCAGGACACTGCGTGGGTGCGGTTGCCCGATGGCACCGAGGTCGAGGTCGCCACCGACGAGCTGCGCATCGGTGACGAGGTGGTGGTCCACGATCAGGTCGCGCTGGCCGTCGACGGGGTGGTGGTCGACGGCGAGGCGATCGTCGACCAGTCGGCGATCACCGGGGAGAACCTGCCCGTCGCGGTGGCCTCGCAGGCGCGGGTCTTCGCCGGATCGGTGGTGGTGCGCGGGCGCATCGTGGTGCGGGCCGAGGCGGTCGGACGTGACACGACGATCGGGCGCATCATCTCTCGCGTCGAAGACGCCCAGCTGCACCGCGCCCCGATTCAAACGGTGGGGGAAAGCTTCTCCCGCCGTTTCGTCCCCGCGTCGTTCCTGTTGTCGGCGGCGACGCTGGTGCTGACCCGCGATGTGCGCCGTGCCATGACGATGCTGCTGGTCGCGTGCCCGTGCGCGGTCGGGCTGTCGACCCCGACGGCGATCAGCGCAGCGATCGGCAACGGGGCCCGCCGCGGCATTCTCATCAAGGGTGGTTCGCACTTGGAGCAGGCGGGCCGGGTGGACGCCGTGGTCTTCGACAAGACCGGCACGCTGACTGCCGGCCGACCCGTGGTGACTAATCTCGTTGCCTTCCACAAGGACTGGGAACCCGAGCAAATTCTTGCCTACGCGGCGAGCTCAGAGATCCATTCGCGCCATCCGCTCGCCGAGGCCGTGATCCGGTCGACCCAGGAGCGCCACATCGCGATACCACCCCACGAGGAATGCGAAGTGCTCGTCGGTCTGGGAATGCGGACCAGGGCCGACGGTCGCACGCTGTTGCTGGGCAGTCCGTCACTGCTGCAGCAGGAGAAGGTCCGCGTCACCAAGAAGGCCGCCGACTGGGTGGACCGGCTGCGCAAGAAGTCCGAGACCCCGTTGCTGCTCGCCGTCGACGGGAGGCTCGTCGGGTTGATCAGCCTGCGCGACGAGATCCGGCCCGAAGCTGTCGAGGTGCTGGATCGACTGCGCGACAACGGGGTTCGCCGCATCGTCATGTTGACCGGCGACCACCCCGACGCCGCAGGTGCGGTCGCCGAGGAACTCGGGATCACGGAGTGGCGCGCGCAGGTGCTGCCCGAGGACAAACTCGACGTGGTGCGGACCCTGCGCGAGGAGGGCTACACCGTCGCGATGGTCGGCGACGGCGTCAACGACGCGCCGGCTCTCGCGGAGGCCGACATCGGGATCGCGATGGGTCTGGGCGGCACCGACGTCGCGGTCGAGACAGCGGACGTCGCACTGGCCAGCGACGACCTGCGCCGGCTGCTCGACGTCCGCGATCTCGGCGGGCGCGCGGTCGACGTGATCCGGCAGAACTACGCGATGTCGATCGCGGTGAACGCGCTCGGCCTGGCGATCGGCGCCGGGGGTGCGCTGTCGCCGGTGCTGGCCGCGGTGCTGCACAACGCGTCGTCCGTGGCGGTGGTCGCGAACAGTTCTCGGTTGATCCGCTACGAGCTCACCGAGGGGTCAGAGGGTGCAGAAGATCCCAGGGATTCAGACCGCTCAGACGGCGGCTGAGCGCGCCGCCCGCAGGCTGCGCAGCCCGGCCACGGCGGCGCCGAGGCACGCCGCGGACACCGTGACCGCGAACCACGGGAACACCGACGCGAGGTCCCACTGCGTCGCGGCCCAGCCGGCGACCAGCGTCGGGACGGCCATCGCCGAATAGGCGAGCAGATAGAACGCCGACATCGTCTCGCCGCGTCGGTCGGCCGGCACGACGTCGGACAGGTGACGCAGCGAACCGCCGAAGCCCAGCCCGAACGTGGCGCCCAGCAGGGCTGCCGCGAGAAACACGAGCTGCCACTGATGGGTCAGCAGCACCGGGATGGTGAGCAGCAGCGACACCGCCATCCCGGCGTCGCCGATGATGGCCGAGTACTTGGCCGGCAACCGGGTGGCCGCCAACTGGGCCAGCGCGGCGGCGAAGGCGGTGGTACCCACGACGGCGCCACCGAAGACGAGGTTGTCGATGTGGGTCTGGCGGGCCGCCAGCGACGGGTACAGCGACAGCAGCACGCCGAGCACCGACCAGGACGCCATCGCGCCGAGCGCCGAGAACCAGAAGTCCCCCCGGATCGCGGCCGGCACGGCGGGTTTGGCGATCCGGATCGGGCCGCGGGTGCGTGAGGTGTGCGGTTCCCGCAGGGCGAGCACCCCGATGCCGACGACGAGGCAGATGACGGCCACCACCGCGTAGGGCGTGCGCAGTGGATGGGGGGCGTACTGGGCCAGCAGCGCGGATCCGATGATCGCGACGGTCATCCCGATGTTGAAGCTGACGCCGCTGAGCTGGCCGGCCCGCACGCCGTGGTCCGGGCGCAGGTCCAGCAGCGCGGCGGCACCGGCGACCACGATCGACCCGACCGCCGCGCCGTGGATCGTGCGGGCGAGCAGCAGCAGGGCCATGCTGTCGGCGATGAGGAAGACCCCGAGCCCGACCATCAAGGCGATCAGCGCGCCGACGAGCACGGGCTTGCGGCCCACGACATCGGAGATCTTGCCGGACACCAGCACGGCGGCCAGGGCGGCGACCGCGTACACCGCGAACACGATCGTGGTGGCCAGCGGCGAGAGGTGCCAGTTCGCCTCGTAGATGCCGTACAGCGGGGCGGGCAGCCCGGACACCCCGAGGGCGACGCCGCTCAGCACCAGCAGCAGCGGGTAGGCCCACCGCTGGGTCTCGATCGAGCGGTCCAACGCGACCATCGCGGGCACCTCCTGGGGGTTGCTGGTACGGACGGGTATCGGATCCGGAACCCGATCGAGGCTACGCTGGGTTCGATAGACATCAAACCCAGTGTGATCGAGGTTATTCCCATGACCGACCCCGCCGTGGTCACCGGTCCGTCGGTGCATCCGGTCGGAACTGTGCAGCAGGTGCTCGCCGCGCTGCACGATCCGGTGCGCCTGGAGATCGTCCGGCGGCTCGCCAACGCCGGCGCCCCTTTGCAGTGTGCGGCGCTCTATGACGGCATCAACAAGTCGACGGCCACCCACCACTTCAAGATCCTGCGCGATGCGGGCGTGACCGAACGCCTCGTGATCGACGGTCTGACGTACCAGAAGCTGCGTCGCGATCAGGTCGGGGCCGCGATCCCGGGCCTGCTCGACAGCGTGGTGAACACCGCCAACCGGGAGGCCGGCGTCAGCTGAACGGTGTCAGCGTCACCCCGTCGGACACCAGTCGTTCGCGCACGGCCGTCGCGATCTGCACCGCCCCCGGCGAATCACCGTGCACGCAGACCGATTTGACGGTGATCGGGATCGTCGACCCGTCCACCGCGGCGACCCGGCCCTTGCGCACCATCGTGAGCACGCGCTCGGCGATCTCGTCGGGGTCGTGCAGCACGGCGTTGCGCTCGCGGCGGGACACCAACTGACCGTCGGGCCGGTACGAGCGGTCGGCGAACGCCTCGGGCACGGTCGTCAGGCCGAGTTCCTCAGCGGCGGTGAAGAACACGGAGCCGGCGAGGCCCAGCACCGGGAGCGCCGGGTCGACGGTCTGCACCGCCTCGGCCACGGCATAGGCCTGCTGGCGATTCGTGACTATCGAGTTGTACAGCGCCCCATGGGGTTTGACATACGACACCGATGTCCCGGCGGCGGCGGCCAGCGCCGACAGGGCGCCGATCTGATACATCACGTCCGCGATGAGGTCCTCGGTGCTGACGTCCATGAAGCGCCGGCCGAAGCCGGCCAGGTCGCGGTAGCTGACCTGGGCGCCGATCCGGACGCCGCGGGCGGCGGCGGCCTTGCAGACGGTGGCCAGTGTCGCCGGGTCGCCGGCGTGGAAACCGCAGGCGACGTTGGCCGAGGTGACGATCTCGAGCATGGCGTCGTCGTCGCCGAGAGTCCACACGCCGAAGCCCTCGCCAAGATCGGCGTTGAGGTCGACGGAGGTCATGGGGTCAGCGTAGTGCCCGGCACCGCGCGTCGAGGTCGATGCGATGATCCGCCGCCTCGACCACCGCGCTGTCGTGCGTCGCGACGACGACGGTCGTCCCCGAGTCGGCGAGCCGCCGCAGATGGTGGACCACGACGGCGCAGGACTGGGCGTCGAGCCCGGTGGTCGGCTCGTCGAGCAGCACCAGGGGTGCTTCCTGGACGAGGGCCTGGGCGAGCAGGACGCGCTGACGCTGACCGCCGGAGAGTTCACCCAGGGAACGGGTTCGGAGGTCGTCGAGGCCCAACTCGGTGAGCCACATGTCGACGACCGCGCGGTCGCCGGCCCGCGGCCGCCGGAACAGGCCGAGCCTGCGCCAGCGCCCCATCATCACCGCCTCGGCCACCGTGATCGGGAAGGCGTCGCTGACGCGGCTGCGCTGCACCGCGAGCGCGATGTCGTCGGCATCGGTGCGGACGTGCCCCTGCTCGGGTCGCCGGATGCCGGCGAGCAGGTCGAGCAGCGTCGACTTGCCGGAGCCGTTGGAGCCGACGACCGCGGTCAGCGCGCGCGGAGCGACGGTCAGGGACAGCCCGTCGAACACCCGGGCGCCGTCGTAGCCGAACGTCACCTTGTTGAAAATGGTATTCATTACTGATAAGAGTGTACGGCATGACGCACTGGCTGATCGAACCGTTCGCCTCGGACATGGTCCTGAGGGCGCTGGTGGCCGGTGTCATCGCGGCATGCCTGTGTTCGGTCGTCGGGTGCTGGGTCGTGTTGCGCGGCAACGTGTTTCTGGGTGAGGCGATGACCCACGGCATCCTGCCCGGGGTGGCGCTGGCGGCACTGTTCGGCGTCAGCATGATGGCGGGCGGACTCGTCGCGGCGCTGGCGATGGCGGTCGGCGTGGCCGCGATAGGCCGCTCGTCGAAGCTGCCGTCCGACACGGGTACCGGCATGCTGCTGGTCGGGATGCTGGCCCTGGGCGTGATCGTGGTGTCGAGGTCACAGAGCTTCGCCGTCGATCTCACCGGATACCTCTTCGGCGACGTGTTCGCCGTCGGCACCGGCGATCTCGTTGTTCTCGCCGGAGCTCTGGCGGCGACGCTCGGGGTCGTGCTCGTCGGCCACCGCGCCTTCGTGGCGGTGACGTTCGACCCGCGCAAGGCGTCGACGCTCGGCCTGCGGCCCCAGCTCGCGGTCCCCGCGCTGACGGTCCTGATGGCCGTGGCCCTGGTCGCGTCGTTCCACGTCGTCGGAACGCTGCTGGTCCTCGGTCTGCTGGTAGCCCCACCGGCCACCGCGCTGGCATGGTCGCGGTCGATCCCGAGGGTGATGGGTCTGTCGGCGCTGATCGGTTCCGCCGCGGTCTATCTCGGGTTGCTGATCTCCTGGTACGCCGGCACCGCGGGTGGGGCGAGCATCGCCGGTGTCGCGGTGCTGCTGTTCTTCGCCTCGGCAGTCCTTTCCGCGCTGCGCACGCGCCGGCGGCGGGCGTCGGTCCTGGCCGCCTCGGCCTGCCTCGCGGCGGCCGGGTGCGCCGCCGCGCCGGTTCCCGTGGAGAACGCCGGGGCGGCCGGTGGCCACGACGAGGTCGAGGTCGCCGGCGGTGCGCGTGAACTCGACGGCCCGCTCACCAGGTTGGTCCTGGTGGACCCCGCCACCGGCGACACCTCGGTGTACGACGCCGTCGACGAGACGGAGACGCCCGTCGGGTCGTTCGGCCCCGCCGGCGCCATCGCCGGCGACGGACGCTTCGCCTACGTCCGGAACGGCGCCCGCACCACCGTCGTCGACGCCGGGGCATGGACGTTCGACCACGGCGACCATTACCACTACTTCGCCACCGAACCGGGCGAGGTGGCCACGCTGGAGGTTCCCCTGCGGTCGGTCGCCGCGAGCAATTCCTTGCTGGTCGTCCAATCCTCGGGCGGCGCAGTCGAACTGGTGGACCGCGAGAAGCTCGGCGACGGGACCGTCGAAGAACCCTCGGGACTGGCCCCGCCCGCGGACACCGCGGCCGTCGCCCCCTACGGCGGCAGGCTCGTGACGGTCGGCCGCGATGGCCGGATGCAGGTCCGCGACGCCACCGACGCCGCCGACCTCGACGGTCGTTGCCCACAACCGACCTGGGCGATGCCCACCCGGCGCGCCGTGGTGTTCGGTTGTGCGACCGGGGCGGTCAGGGTGACGGGCGGTGACGGCGACCTGACGGTCACACCGGTGCCGTTCCCCCCGGATGCGCCCGCGCCGGCGCCGGCGTCCATGACGCACCGCGACCGCGCCGACGTCTTCGCCGGTGTCTCCGCGGGCGCCGTGTGGGTCCTCGACACCCGGCAGCGGACGTGGACGATGCTGCCGGTTCCGGACGCGGTGGCCGCCAACACCGCCGGCGACGGCTCGGTGCTGGTGCTGCACCGCGACGGGACCCTGGGTGCGTTCGACGTCCGGACCCGCAGCGAGACAGCGCGGGTGCCGCTGCTGTCCGGCGGTGTCCGCACCGACGGGCCGGCACCGGTCGTCGAGATCGACTCCGACCGCGCCTATGTGAACAATGCCGCCACCCGGGAGGTGTACGAGATCGACTACGCCGACGGGCTGCGCCTGGCCCGTACCCTGCGCACCGAGGTGATGCCGGGGCTGATGGTGGAGGCCGGACGGTGAGGCGGTGGGCTGCCTTGCTCCTCCTGGTCGCCGGGTCGGCGCTGACGGCGTGTGCGCCGGGTCCGGACGCGGGTCCCCGGGAGATCGTGGTGACCACCAACATCCTGGGTGACGTCGTGCGCAACGTGGTCGGCGACGCCGCCGGCGTCCGGGTGCTGATGGTCCCGAACTCCGACCCGCACTCCTTCGGTGTGTCCGCGCAGGACGCGGCCGCCATGGGCGATGCCGATCTGATCGTCTTCAACGGGCTCGGTTTGGAGGAGAACGTCCTGCGCAACGTCGAAAGCGCTGCGGCGCAGGGTGTCCCGACGGTCGCGGTCGGGGAGCTCGTCGACCCGATCGCCTACACCGAGGGCGACGGCGCGGGCACCCCCGACCCCCACTTCTGGACCGATCCGCGGCGGATGATCGGAGCGGTCGACGTCATCGAGGACACGGTGCTGCGCGAGGTCGACGGCGTCGACGCACAGACGGTGTCGCGCAACGCCGATGATTACCGCTCGCAGCTGAACGACCTCGACGCGTACATGGTCGACGGGTTCGCGGGCATCCCCGCGGAGCGCCGCAGGCTGGTCACCAACCACCACGTCCTCGGTTATCTCGCAGCGCGTTTCGGCTTCACGGTCATCGGTGCGGTGGTTCCGAGCGGTACGACGCTGGCCGCGCCGAGTCCGTCGAATCTGCAGTCGCTCGTCGGGGCCATCGAATCCGCGCGCGTCCCGGCGATCTTCGTCGATTCCTCGCAGCCCGAGAAGTTGGCCCGCGTGCTGGCCGACGACGCCGGCCTCCGCGTGCAGATCGTGCCGCTCTACAGCGAATCACTGGGTCCGCCAGGCTCACCCGCGGCGACCTATCTCGACATGATGCGCGCCAACACCGGCGCCATCGTCACCGGCCTGCGATAGCCGCAGGTCGATCCGTGTAGCTCGGAAGGAGCCAACATGTCCCAACCGCGGTGGCTGTACCGCGTCGGAGCGCTGTCCTGTGCGGCGGCGGCACTGACCGCCTGCTCGTCCGGCGAGAACTCCGGGGAGAACCTCGGCACGCTGGAGACCCAGGCGCAGAGCGCGCCGATCGCAGAGCCTCTGGTCGCCACCTACGACGGCGGACTCTACGTCCTCGACGGCACGACGTTGGACGTCGAACAGGACATCCCGCTCGACGGCTTCCTGCGTGTCAACCCCGCCGGCGACGACGCTCACGTCCTGGTGACCACCGACGAGGGTTTCCGCGTCCTCGACGCGGCCGGCGGGCAGCTGACCGAGGACACCTTCCCCGCCGACGAAGCGGGTCACGTGGTGCCCCATGGCGAGAACACGGTCCTCTTCGCCGACGGCACGGGTGAGATCACCGCGTTCGACCCCCACGCCCTGGCCGACGGGATGCCGCAGACGCAGACGTTCACCACGCCCCAGCCCCACCACGGGGTCGCGGTCATCCTGTCGGACGGAACCCTGGTGCACAGCCTCGGCGATCCCGACAAGCGCACCGGCGCCGTGGCGATGCAGGGGGATCGGGAGATCGCCCGCAACGACGACTGCCCGGGCCTGCACGGGGAGACCGTCGTCGCCGACGAGGCCGTCGTGCTCGGCTGCGAGACGGGGGCGCTGGTCTACGCCGACGGCCGGTTCACCAAGATCCCCAGCCCCACCCCGTACGGCCGGATCGGCAACCTGAGGGGTCACGAGGATTCTCCGGTTGCCTTGGGGGACATGAAGATCGACCCCGATGCCGAGCTGGAACGACCCGAGCGGTTCGCGCTGATCGACACCACCACCGATCAGCTCAGGGTCGTGGCGCTGCCACCCTCGGTGAGCTACACGTTCCGGTCGCTGGCACGCGGCCCGCAGGGCGAGGCGTTGATCCTCGGCACGGACGGCAAGCTCTACGTCTTCGACCCGGTGACCGGTGCCCAGATCAAGGCTGTCGACGTCACCGGCGCGTGGAGCGAGCCCGACGACTGGCAGGAACCGCGTCCGACCGTCTTCACCCGGGAGAACTCCGTGTACGTGGCGGATCCGGCGACCAGGCAGATCCACCTCGTCGATCTGGCCTCGGCACGCGTCGCCGACTCCGTGACCCTGGAGCAGGCGCCCAACGAGCTCAGCGGGGCGGTCGGTCACGACCACTGACCCCGTGACCGCCGGCGTGCCCGGACCGCTGACCGCAGCGGCCGGGCACGCCGTGGTCGTCGCGGTCAGTGGGAGTGGCTGTGCGTGACCCCCCAGGCCGGCAGCGGGTCGGGATAGCCGGTCCAGGCCTGCGGCCCCTGCGCGAACTCGGCATCGGTGAGGAGTGCCCCCGCCAGCAGCTCCCGCACGCGCTCGCGGTCGAGCCGCACCCCGATCAGCACGATCTCCTGGCCCGGGGCGATCTCGGTCGCCTCCCAGTACTGGGCCGGCTCGATCACGAGGTTCGGGCCCGCCTGCGACCAGAGGGCTGCGATCGACGGACGGCTCGCGACCCAGCAGAATCCCTTGCTGCGCAGCACCCGGGTCATCTGCCCCAACGCGTCGCCGAGACGCTGCGGGTGGAACGGCCGGTCGGCGCGGAACGTCATCGAGCTGATGCCGTACTCCTCTGTTTCGGGGGTGTGGCCGTCGGCGATCTCCTCGTCCCACCCCGGCGCCTCGGCCGCCGCCACCGGATCGAACAGGCCGGTGTCGAGCACCCGGGCGAGGTCGACGACGCCGTGGTCGGTGCGGATCAGCCCGGCCCGCGGGTTCAGCCGGCGCACCAGCGTCTCCACCGCCCCGAGGGTCGCGGCACTCACCAGGTCGGTCTTGTTCACCAGGATCACGTCGGCGAACTCCACCTGGTCCACGAGGAGGTCGGCGATACTGCGCGCATCGCCGTCTGCGGCGGCCAGGTCGCGGTCGGCGAGTGCCTCGCCCCGGGCGATCTCGGTCAGGAACGTCGACGCGTCGACCACGGTCACCAGCGTGTCAAGGCGGGCATGCTCGCCCAGGCTGGATCCGTCCTCGAATTGCCAGCTGAACGTCGCCGCGACGGGCATCGGTTCGGAGATCCCGGTGGATTCGATGACGAGGTGGTCGAACCGCCCCTGGCGGGCCAGCGCGCCGACCGCCTCGATGAGGTCCTCACGCAGCGTGCAGCAGATGCAGCCGTTGGTGAGTTCGACGAGCTTCTCCTGCGTGCGATCGAGATGGCCCTGCCCGGCGATCAGCGCGGCATCGATGTTGACCTCGCTCATGTCGTTGACGATCACCGCGACCTTGCGGCCGTCGCGGTTGGCGAGGATGTGGTTGAGCAGGGTGGTCTTCCCGGCGCCGAGGAAGCCGGACAGGACGGTGACGGGAAGTGGCGAGATCGAGGTGGGGGGCATGCCTTAATGATAATCATTATCAATAAATCCAGTCGCACTGAATCCGATGTGCGTTTGGTAATGAAAACGGTTATCGTTGCGAGGTGATCAGATCGACCCGGGCGGTGCGTTCCGCCGCGATGGCCCTCGCCGTGTCCCTGCCCTTCGCGCTGAGCGCCTGCGGCGGTGCCGAGAACGCCGAATCGGCGCCGGCCTCCCAGGGCGACTGCCCGGGCACCCCGGTCACCGTGGTCGTCAGCGTCGACCAGTGGGGCGACATCGTCTCCCAGCTCGGTGGCGCCTGCGCTGACGTGACGACAGTGCTGGCCAGTTCATCGGTGGATCCGCACGACTACGAACCCGCGCCGTCCGACGCGGTCGCCTTCGAGGGGGCTCAGCTGGTCGTCGTCAACGGCGGGCATTACGACGAATGGGCCGCGAAGCTGGCCTCGACGTCGGCACCCGACGCGCCCGTGGTCAACGCCGTGGAGCTCAGCGGCGGCCACGCCGACGAGGAACACGACCACGGCGGCGAGGCGGGCCACGAGCACGCCGAGGAGCACGACCACGCCGGCGAGGCCAACCCCCACGTCTGGTACAAGCCCGAGGCGGTCAGGGCCGTCGCCGAGGAGGTCACGAGCCGGCTGAGCGCGCTGTCGGCCGATGCCGCCGGCTACTTCGCCGAACGCCACACCGAGTTCGACGAGTCGATGAAGCCCTACGACGACGCCATCGCCGCCATCAAAGCCGGCGCGCCGGGTCGCAGCTTCGCGGCCACCGAGAGCGTGTTCGACGACATGGCCGCCGCACTGGGCCTGGCCGACCGGACCCCGGCGGGCTATCGGGCCGCGGCGGCCAACGAGAGTGAGCCGTCCCCGGCCGACCTCGACGCGTTCCTGGCCCTGCTGTCCGGGCGGGGGGCCGACGTGCTGATCTACAACACCCAGACCGAGGGCTCGGTGCCCGAACAGATCCGCGCGGCCGCCGAGCAGGCCGGAGTTCCGGTCGTCGAGGTGACCGAAACGTTGCCGCCCGAGGCGAAAACGTTCCAGGATTGGCAGGTGGCGCAACTACAGTCCCTGGCCAAGGCCTTCGGTGTCGCAACCTGAGGCCGCTCCCGCGCTGTCCTTCGACGACGCCAGTGTCGAACGTGGTGGTCGCGTCGTCTGGTCCGAGTCGACGTTCGAGGTCGAACCCGGCCGCTTCGTCGCGGTCATCGGCCCCAACGGCGCAGGCAAGACCACGCTGCTGCAGGTGATCCTGGGGCTGCTGCCGGTGTCGTCGGGCACCGTGCGCGTCCACGGCCGGCGGCCCGGTGCCGACAACGACGAAATCGGCTACGTGCCACAGAATTACGATGCGAACGCCAACGAGGCGATCCGCGCGCGCGATGCCGTTCTGCTGGGCCTGACGGGCCGGCGGTGGGGCTTCGGCCGCACCAGCGCCGAGGACAGGAGGCGCGTCGAGGAGGCGCTGGGCTGGGTCGACGCGGTCGAACTCGCCGACCGCCGGCTTTCGGATCTCTCGGGCGGACAGCGGCAGCGGATCGCCCTGGCGAGCGCGCTGGTGGCGCGCCCGAAGATGCTCATCCTCGACGAACCGCTCGCCTCGCTCGACCTGCGCAACCAGCACGACATCGTGGCGGTGCTCGCACGGTTGAAGCGGGAACTCGGCGTCACCATCCTCGTGGTCGCCCACGACCTCAACCCGCTGCTGGGAGTCCTCGACAGCGCCGTCTACCTCCTCGACGGGCACGCCCACCACGCCGAGCTGGACAAGGTGGTCGACTCGCAGCTGCTCACACACATGTACGGCACGAAGATCCAGGTGGCACACACCCTTCAGGGCGAGCTGTACATGCGGAGCGGCGGATGACGCACACCGTCGTCGCGATGGGGTACCAGAGCAACTGGCTGCACATCCTGGGTTCGTCGTTCATGCGCAACGCCTGGATCGGCGGAACCATCGTCGCGCTCGCCGCGGGTCTGATGGGCTACTTCATCGTCGTGCGGCACTCCGCGTTCGCCGCCCACGCCCTCGCCCACATCGGGCTCCCGGGCGCCACGGGGGCGGTGCTGATCGGCCTGCCCGCCGCGGTGGGCCTGGGGGTGTTCTGCATCGGGGGCGCGCTGGTGATCGGGGCCCTCGGTAAACGGGCCGCCGACCGGGAGGTCGCGACCGGTACGGTGCTGGCCTTCGCGACCGGTCTCGGCCTGTTCTTCAACTCCCTGGCCACTCGCAACTCGTCGACGCTGACGAACGTGTTGTTCGGCAACCTGCTGGCGATCACCTCCCAGCAGCTGCTGTCCTTCTTCGCCCTGCTGGTGCTGACCGCGGCCAGCGTCGCGTTCATCTACCGCCCGCTGCTCTTCACCTCGGTGAACAGCAAAGTCGCTGAGGCCAAGGGGGTCCCGGTGCGGGCGTTGTCGATCGGGTTCATGGTCCTGCTCGGGCTGACGGTCACGATGGCCGTGCAGGCCGTCGGCACCCTGCTGCTGTTCGCCCTCGTCGTCACGCCCGCGGCCACGGCGTTGATGCTGACGGCGCGGCCGGTCGTCGCGATGGTCGTGTCCGCGGTCATCGGCCTGGGCTCCGTGTGGGCGGGCCTGGCGCTGTCGGCGATGTTCAACCTGCCGCCCAGTTTCGTGATCGTCACGATCGCCTGCGCGGTGTGGCTGCTGGTCTGGGCGGGGGTCAGGACGCCACGCCCGGCCCGGCGAGAGGCTGCCGGGCAGGCCATCCACTAACGTCAGAGGGCATGTCCAGGAGTCCGACGCCCCGACGGCGTGCGACCCTGGCTTCCCTCGCCGCGGAACTCAAGGTCTCGCGCACCACCGTCTCCAACGCCTACAACCGGCCCGACCAGCTGTCGGCCGAGTTGCGCGAACGGGTGCTCTCCACCGCCAAGCGGCTCGGCTATCCCGGACCGGACCCCGTGGCGCGCTCGCTGCGCACCCGCCGGGCCGGTGCGGTCGGTCTCGTGATCACCGAGCCGCTGAACTACTCGTTCAGCGATCCGGCGGCGCTCGATTTCGTTGCCGGACTTGCCGAGTCGTGCGAGGCGGTGGGGCAGGGCCTGCTGCTCGTCGCCGTCGGGCCCAACCGCAGCGTGGCCGACGGGTCGGCCGCCGTGCTGGCCGCCGGGGTCGACGGCTTCGTCGTCTACTCGGCGTCCGACGACGACCCGTACCTACCCGCGGTCCTCCAGCGCCACCTGCCCGTGGTCGTGGTCGACCAGCCCAAGGACGTCGCCGGAGCGTCCTGCATCGGCATCGACGACCGCGCCGCGATGCGCAAGCTCGCCGAGCACGTCCTCGACCTGGGCCACCGCGAAATCGGTCTGCTCACGATGCGGCTGGGTCGCGACTGGCCGCACGGAGGCCCCGGCCCCGCCCTGGCCGACCCGCAGCGCCTGCGGACGCCGCACTTCCACGTGCAGAACGAACGTATCCGCGGGGTGTACGACGCGATGTCGGCGGCCGGTCTGGATCCGGGGTCGCTGACCGTCGTCGAAAGCTACGAGCACCGTCCGACGTCGGGCGGGCGCGGCGCCGACGTGGCGCTGGAGGCCAACCCGCGGATCACCGCGCTGATGTGCACCGCCGACGTGCTGGCGCTCTCGGCGATGGATCACCTGCGGGCGCGCGGCATCTACGTGCCCGGACAGATGACGGTGACCGGGTTCGACGGCATCCCCGAGGCGCGCCAGCGCGGTCTGACCACCGTGGTGCAGCCCAGCATCGAAAAAGGCCGCCGCGCAGGGGAACTCCTGCACCATCCGCCGCGCAGCGGCCTGCCCGTGGTCGAGGTGCTCGACACCGAGGTGGTGCGGGGCCGCACGTCGGGCCCGCCCGCCTAGGCCTGGTCGGCGGGTGCGCGGCGACGCGCGCGCAGGACGTCGTCGTGGGTGTGCTGCCCGTCGATGCCCGCGGGGACGTCACGCGGGCGCCGGCGCTGGACGGTCACGTCCCATTCGTCACCGGAAGCATCGGAAGCATTGACGGCAGCGAGGAATTCGGTGAGGTCGTCGTGGCCGACGAAGTCGGCGGGATCGAAGCCGTGTGCCTTCGCCGTCGCGACATCGATGTCGGCATGGTGCACGACGAGCAGGGTGCCGCCCGGCGCGACGGCGGCCAGCAGCGCACGCTGGGCGGGGTCGCCGGGGGCGTGCCGCAGCGCCGGATAGTGCGCGGCCACGAGGTCGAAACCGCCGGGCGGTGGCGTCAGATCCTCCAGCCGGCCGCAGATCCAGTTGACGTGGACGCCCGAAGTTCGCGAACGCCGCGCGGCCCGATCGAGCGCAACCTGCGACACGTCGAGCGCCGTCGTCGTCCAGCCCTGTGTGGCAAGCCAATTCGCGTCGGCGCCGACGCCGCACCCGACGTCCAGCGCGGTGCCCGGAGCCAGGCTCTGGGCGACCTCGATCAGCACCGCGCTCGGCCTGCCGTCCGGAATCCTGTCCGCGAGGCTGGTGTACCGCTCGTCCCACTCCGTGGCGAGCGCGGTGGCCTGTGGGGTATCACTGGAATCAGTCATGACCCCAGGGTCATTCGCCGGCGGCGGATCTGCAAATGATGTTGCCGATCAGGCAATACCGGCGCGGGCGTCCGCAAGGTGGCGCAGCGCGGCCGCGACGTCGTCGGGTGAATCCACCCGGTAGGTGGCCGCGGTGTCGCCGGGGCCGACCTTCACCCCGATGTCGGAATCGCGCAGCCGCGCAAAGGCTTTCTCGTCGGTGACGTCGTCGCCGAAGAACACCACGGCCGTCGCGTCCAATTCGCCACGCAGCACGTCGACCGCTTCGCCCTTGTCGGTGTCGAGGACTGCGAACTCGAGCACGGCCTTGCCCGTCGTCACGTGGGCGTCCCAGCCGGGTGCGGCGTCCCATGCTGCCGCCAGCGCCGCGTCGCCGTCGGACGCCGACGCGTTGCGCACGTGCAGCGCGACGCTGGCGGGTTTCGTCTCGACGGTCACGCCCGGCTTGTCCGCCGCGATCTGCTCCAGCCCGGTCGTGATCCGGTCCAGGAGCTCGCGGTCGATGTCGTGGGCGAACCCGGAGGCGAACTCGGCGCCGTGACTGCCCACGAGGTGGACGGTCGACGGCATTCCCGACAGCTCGCGCAGCGTCGCGAGTGCGCGTCCGGATATCAACGCGGCCGATGTGTCAGTGAGCGCGGCGAGCGTGACGAGGGCGTCGGCCGCTGCGGGCAGGGGGCGGGCGTCGGCGGGATTGCTCACGATCGGCGCGAGCGTGCCGTCGAAGTCGGAGGTGACCAGCAGTCGGGGCGTCGTCGCCGCCGCGTTCAGGGCATCCAGCAGGTCGGGCGGCAGGTCGGTCACGCCTTCAGATCTTAGGTTGGTCGCCGTCTCCGATGAGCAGCCGCACAGCCAGGTCCAGCCGCTTGGCGACGTCGGTCGCCGAGGCGCGCCGGGTCAGCCAGGCCAGCAGGTTCGACAGCCACACGTCTGAGATGACCCGCGCGATGTGGTACTGGTCCTCGGTCGGTTCGCCGTCGCTCATCGCCCGGGCGAACATCGAGTCCATCAGCTTGCCGACGTGATCGACCTCGCCCGCCGCCGACGCATCGGCGAAGACGAACGCGCGCGTCATCGCCTCGGTGAGCAGCGGGTTGCGCTGCATCGCTCGGTTGAGCTTGCCGACCATGATGTTGAGCCGCTGATAGGCGGTGGCGCCGGCGGCCAGCGTGGCGCGGTCGGTCTTGGCGTCGATGCGCTCGAACTCGCGGCCCAGCGCCGACACCAGCAGGTGGACCTTCGACGGGAAGTAGCGGTAGAGCGTGCCGACGGCGACGTCCGCCCGCTCGGCCACGGCCCGCATCTGGACGGCCTCGTAGCCGCCCTTCGACGCGATCGCCAGGGTGGCGTCGAGGATTCGCTTGCGTCGCTCGCGCTGGGCTTCGGAACCGAGTTCGGATTCGGCGAGGACCGCCACGTTCATGACCTGACGTGGTCGGGACTCGGCGGAGGTGCGAGCTGACGTCGGTGACTTGTCAGTGCTCATCTCAGACAACTCGGACGTCCCAGACATGCGACGGATGGCTCCTTTGTGATGCGTTCTCGGTGAAAACGATACGCATGCCAGTCACGAATTTCTCACCTCCGTGTCGCGGAGACACCGGCGTGCCCTGCTGCGATGGCGGTCGACTTGACGGTCGGACGCTGGCACTATTAGAACACGTTCTAGTGAGAAGCACCGTCTTCTCGCCCAATCCTAGGAGTACCGGTGCCCGCACCCTCGACGGCGACCCTCACCGACGACCAGTCCGATGCCCGCGAACTGGTTCGGAGCTGGGCCGCTGCGTCGGGAGCGGTCGAGGCCGCGCGTGACATCGAGCACGGGAACACCGACGCGTGGCGGGCCCCGTACGGCAGCCTGGCCGAACTAGGGATCTTCGGTGTCGCCCTTCCCGAGGAGCACGGCGGCGCCGACGGAACGGTGTCCGACCTGGCCGCGATGGTCGCCGAGGCCGCGGCCGCCATGGTGCCGGGGCCTGTGCTCACCACCGCGCTGGCGACCCTGGTGTTGCCGGATTCACAGGCCGGCCTGCTCGAAGCGCTGGCCACGGGGCAGCGCACGGCGGGTGTAACGCTGGAGGCCGACGTGACGGTCGCCGACGGCCGGGCGTCGGGCAGCGCGCCCGTCGTCCTGGGCGCGGACGCCGCCGGGGTCCTGCTGCTGCCCGCCGGTGACACGTGGCTGCTGATCGACGCGCAGGCCGACGGCGTGACCGTCGAACCCGTGAAGGCGACCGACTTCAGCCGCCCCCTGGCCCGCGTCGTTCTCGACGACGCGCCCGCCGAAGCCCTGACCGTCACCGCGCAGCGCGTCCTGGATCTCGCCGCGACACTGGCGGCCGCCGAGGCCGCCGGATTGGCCCGCCGGCTGCTCGACACCGCCACCGAGTACGCGAAGGTTCGCGAACAGTTCGGCAAGCCGATCGGCAGCTTCCAGGCCATCAAGCACATGTGCGCCGAGATGCTGCTGCGTTCCGAGCAGGCCTCCGTCGCCGCATCCGATGCCGCCCGCGCCGCCTCCGATGCCGACGCCGGCAGCGATCAGCTGTCCATTGCGGCCGCGCTCGCCGCGTCGGTCGGCATCGAGGCCGCCAAGGCCAACGCCAAGGACTGCATCCAGGTGCTCGGCGGTATCGGGATCACGTGGGAGCACGACGCCCACCTGTACCTGCGCCGGGCCTACGGCATCGCCCAGTTCCTCGGCGGACGGTCCCGGTGGTTGCGCCGCGTGGCCACGCTGACCGAACAGGGGGTGCGTCGCGATCTGCACATCGACCTGGAGTCGGTGGCCGACCTGCGCCCCGAGATCGCTGCCGCGGTCGCCGAGATCGCCGCGGCGCCGCAGGAGAAACGCCAGGTCGCCTTCGCCGAGACCGGCCTGCTGGCGCCGCACTGGCCGAAGCCCTACGGGCGCGCGGCGGGACCGGCCGAGCAGCTGCTCATCGACCAGGAGCTCGCGTCGGCGGGAGTCGTTCGTCCCGATCTGGTCATCGGCTGGTGGGCCGTCCCGACGATCCTCGAGCACGGCAGCGCCGAGCAGGTCGAGCAGTTCGTGCCGACGACGCTGCGTGGTGAGCTGCAGTGGTGCCAGCTGTTCAGCGAGCCCGGAGCCGGTTCGGACCTGGCGGCGCTGAGGATGAAGGCCGTCCGCGTGGACGGCGGCTGGAAGCTCACGGGCCAGAAGGTGTGGACCTCGGCCGCGCAGAAGGCGCACTGGGGGGTGTGCCTGGCCCGGACGGACGCCGAGGCGCCGAAACACAAGGGCATCACATACTTCCTGATCGACATGAAGAGCCCCGGCATCGTGATCCGGCCACTGCGCGAGATCACCGGTGACGAACTGTTCAACGAGGTCTTCTTCGACGATGTCTTCGTGCCCGACGAGATGGTCGTCGGGGAGGTCAACGACGGCTGGCGGCTGGCACGCACCACGCTGGCCAACGAGCGTGTGGCGATGGCGCAGGGCACTGCGCTGGGCAATCCGATGGAGGAGTTGCTGCAGGTCGTCTCGACCAAGGGTGGGGTGCTGGGACTCGATGCGGCGCACCAGGATCAGCTCGGTCAGTTGATCGTCACCGCGCAGGTCGGATCGCTGCTCGACCAGCGCATCGCCCAGCTCGCGGTCGAGGGCCGGGACCCCGGGGCGCAGGCGAGCGCGCGCAAGCTGATCGGTGTCCGGTACCGGCAGGCGCTCGCGGAGTTCCGGATGGACCTCTCCGACGGCGCCGGCGCACTGGAGAACCAGCAGGTGCACGACTTCCTCAACACCCGCTGCCTGACCATCGCCGGCGGCACCGAGCAGATCCTGCTGACGATGGCGGGCGAACGTCTTCTCGGCCTGCCGCGCTGACAAACTGGTGTCCGGAGGCCATGTCCGGCCGATAGATAATCGAGGACGTGTCTGCGGTTCTCGGTGCTTTCCTGTCGACGTGGTCGAAGGCACGGCAGACGTTCGGTGAGGGCGCGCCGCAACCCGGATCAGGCTTCGATCAGAGCGCCGAGTTGGCCAGGCTGCGCGCCGAGGCGGAGTCCGCCGAACCCGAGTCGCGCTGGTCGGGTGGTGCGGCCGCCGCCTACCGCGCGGTCAACGTCGAGCACGCCGGGCTCCTCGGCCGGATGGCCGAGCTGGACCGGCAGTTGGCTCAGCAGGTCGACCGCTCGGCCGACATCGTTTCGGCGGGTCGCCGTGACCTCGACGACGTGCGCGACTGGGTGCTTGCGGCCGCCGGCTCGGTCCCGCCGACCGCGATGGGCGACCAGATGATGCTGCCGATCGCGCAGGCCGGCCTCGGTCGCGTCGAGGAGGTCGTCTCGGCGTCCAACGGTCAGCTCACCGTGGTCGGCGCCGAGATCGCCCGGCTGGCAGGCGAATACCAGATGCTCGGAGGGCAGGCGTTCACGCAGGGCCCGCCCGGCGAGCCTCCGCCGACGCCGGAGCAGTAGATGCGCGGCTCGACGAGATCCTGCAGAAGTACCGGGCCCCCTCTCCGAATGTGGGTGGCTCATGAGCCGGCGTGTGCGCACGATCTGTGTCGCGCTGTGGTGTGCGTTGCCGGCCACGGCCCGCAGTCCGTTCTCCGGCTCCGGGGAGGATCCACTGGAGGCCGAACTCGCGACCGTCCGGGACGGCGGCCGTGCGGTCCCGCTGCACGACCTCACCGATTTCGCCTGGGACGAGGTGCATCTGTTCAACGAGTACACCCGCGCCGACGTCCTGGCCGTGCCGATGGGCGGGAACGGCCTGCGGCTGCAGAACCCGGCCTAGCCGAATGTCGTCTGCGCGCAGGCCGTCGGCGTGGTCAGGTTCACGCCGCTGTAGACCACCTGGATCTGTGAGCACGCGATGAAGTCGGCACCCATCGCCGGCTGGCCGGTGCTCCACTCCAGCGGCCGGGAATCGCCGTCGGTGGTGTAGCGCTGCGGGGGGCCGCCGCCGAACGCCGTCACGGAGATCTCGACGTCACGCAGACCCTTGTAGAGCTTGGACAGCACGTTGTTGTGGTTGGCGCCCTTGAGTTCCCGCGGCACGCCCGCCGGTGCGCTGTACCAGGCTTCCTGGTAGACGTTGCGGTCCGAACTGCGCAGCGTGACCGTCTGACGCGACCAGGTGTCGCCGGGGAACCCGGTGGGCCCGTTGGGCGTCATCAGGTTCGCCGAGGTGTTGAAGTAGCACTTGCCTTCTGCGGGCACGCAGTTGGCGGTGATGTGCATCTGGATCTGGGTGGCGGGGTCGACGTTGATCGAGGACATCCCGGTGTTCGACGCCGCCGTCGCCGACGGGGCGCACGTCAGTGCCGCCGCCATCGTCGGCACCAGTGCCGCCATACCTGCCGTTGCTAGCCGGTTCATCGTGATGAAGGTAATCCCCTCGCTACTCGTCGAAGGTGACTTCGACTGAATCCGTCCGCGGGTGCGCCTGACAGGCCAGGATCAGGCCTTCGTCGAGGTCCTGCTGTTCGAGCACATCGTTGATCTCCATCTCGATGTCGCCGGACTTCTTGAGCACCGCGCACGCGCCGCAGTGCCCTTCGCGGCACGAGAACGGCGCGTCGAGGCCCTTGTTCAGCAGCACGTCGAGAAGCTTCGCCTTGCGCGGCCAGGACACCTCGTGGGTCTCGCCGTCGAGCGTCACGACCGCCGTCGCGGGGCCTTCGTCGTCGTCGCCGTCGCCTTCGTCGAGGGTGATCGCAGCGAACGGATCCGACTCCAGCGACTTGAACACCTCGATGTGGATGCGGTCGGCCGGCAGACCGGCGGCGGTGAGGGCCTCCTCGGCGGCGGCCATGAACGGCCCGGGGCCGCAGATGAACGCCTCCCGTGCGCCGAACGGCGCGAACAGGGCGGTCAGGGCGGTCACGTTCGGCAGCCCCTGCACGGACTCCAGCCAGTGGATCGCGGTCAGGCGGTCGGGATACTTGGCCATCAGGTCGCGCAGCGTCTCGGCGAAGATGACGGACTTCTCGTCCCGGTTGGCGTAGACGAGGGCGACCTTGCCGCTGCCCTCGCTGAGCGCCGACTTGAGGATGGCCAGCATCGGGGTGATGCCGCTGCCGGCGGCGAGCAGTAGGAAGTCGGTGTCCAGGTCCTTCGGGACGAAGGTTCCCGACGGCGCCAGCACGTGCATCTTCATGCCCGGGTGCGAGTTGTCGCACAGCCAGTTCGAGGCGTACCCGTCGGCGGTGCGCTTGATCGTCACGGTCAGCGGGTCGCCGGTGAACGGTGAGCTGCACAGCGAGTAGCAGCGCGCCACCGAACCGGTCCGGTCACTGGGCACCCGCAGGGTCAAAAACTGTCCCGGGGAGTAGCGCAGCTTCTCGGGCGCCACCGGCGCATCGTCGGGAGACTTGAACACCAGCGAGCGGGCGTCGGACGTCTCGTCGATCACCTCGGCGATCTCGAGTTCGAGCACGTGGTTGCCCAGCGGTTCGTCGGCAGCAACGTCCGTCACAAGATCCGCCCTTCCTTCGTGCTCCATGTGTCGAATACCAGTCGATAACTAGAACAGGTTACAGAAATGCATGTCCGCAGGTCCAGCGCCCACAGATACGCGCTACTCGACACAAATCGTAACGTGTTCTAATCTCATGTCAGGTCCTAGTTCTCGGGAGGCAAATCCGTGACGTCCATTGAACAGCGTGACGTGCAGTCGGTTCTCGCCGGCATCGACGATCTTCTGCCGCGGATCGCCAAGCGCGCACCGGCCGCCGAAGAATTGCGGCGCCTCCCCGACGAGACCGTCAACGAACTCGACGAGGTCGGGTTCTTCAAGCTTCTCCAGCCCGAGCAGTGGGGCGGCCTGCAGTGCGATCCCGCCGTCTTCTACGAAGCGGTCCGGCGCATCGCGAGCGCCTGCGGTTCCACCGGTTGGGTGTCGTCGATCATCGGCGTCCACAACTGGCATCTGGCCCTGTTCGATCAGCAGGCGCAGGACGAGGTCTGGGGCAACGATCCGACGGTGCGGGTGTCGTCCTCCTACGCGCCGATGGGTGCGGGCACCGTCGTCGACGGCGGCTACCTCGTCAGCGGCGCATGGCAGTGGTCCTCGGGCTGCGACCACGCGACGTGGGCCTTCCTGGGTGGCCCCGTCATCAAGGACGGACGCCCCGTCGACTTCGGCAGCTTCCTGATCCCGCGCACCGACTACCGCATCGACGACGTGTGGAACGTGGTGGGGCTCAAGGCGACCGGCAGCAACACCGTCGTCGTCAAGGACGTGTTCGTGCCGCGCCACCGCTTCCTGTCCTACAAGGCGATGAACGACGGCTCGGCGGGCGGCTACGAGAACAACACCGCCCCGGTGTACCGGATGCCCTGGGGCACCATGCATCCCACGACGATCAGCGCTCCGATCATGGGCATGGCCTATGGCGCGTACGACGCACACGTCGAACATCAGGGCAAGCGCGTGCGCGCGGCGTTCGCCGGCGAGAAGTCCAAGGAGGACCCGTTCGCCAAGATCCGGATTGCCGAGGCCGCCAGCGACATCGACGCCGGCTGGCGTCAGCTGATCGGCAACGTCAGCGAGGAGTACCAGCTGTTGCAGGCGGGTCAGGAGATCCCGTTCGCGCTGCGGGCCCGCGCCCGCCGCGACCAGGTGCGGGCGACCGCGCGCGCGATCGCCTCGATCGACCTGCTCTTCGAGGCCTCCGGTGCGACCGCGCTCAATCTCGACCAGCCCGTGCAGCGGTTCTGGCGCGACGCCCATGCCGGCCGCGTTCACGCCGCGAACGAGCCCGAGCGCGCGTACCTGATCTTCGGTAACGACGCGTTCGGTCTGCCGCCTCAGGACACGATGGTCTAGTGACCTCCTACATCCAGGAAACGGAGCAGCAGCAGGAGATCACGTTCGAGTCGACCTCGCGCTACGCGCAGGTCCGTGAGGACATGCGGCTGCACTACCACGAGGCCGGTGTCGGGCACCCCGAGACGGTGGTGCTGCTGCACGGCGGGGGTCCCGGTGCGTCGAGCTGGTCCAACTTCGGCCGCAACATCCCGGTGCTCGCGAAGCACTTCCACGTGCTGGCCGTGGATCAGCCCGGTTACGGGCACTCCGACAAACACACCGAGCACGAGCAGTACAACCGCTACAGCGCCACCGCACTGCTGAACCTGTTCGACCACCTCGGCATCGAACGTGCGGCGCTGGTGGGCAATTCGCTCGGTGGCGGCACCGCGGTGCGGTTCGCGCTCGACAACGGCAAGCGCGCCGGCAAGCTCGTCCTGATGGGCCCCGGCGGGCTGAGCGTCAACCTCTTCGCGCCGGATCCGACCGAGGGCGTCAAGCTTCTGGGCCGCTTCGCCGCCGATCCCACTCGCGAGAACATCGAGAAGTTCCTGCGGATCATGGTGTTCGACCAGAACATGATCACCCCCGAGCTGGTCGAGGAGCGCTTCCAGATCGCCAGCACCCCCGAATCGCTGGCCGCCACGAAGGCGATGGGTAAGTCCTTCGCCGGGGCCGACTTCGAGCTCGGCATGATGTGGCGTGACGTGTACAAGCTCCGGCAGCGGGTACTGCTCATCTGGGGCCGCGAGGACCGGGTCAACCCGCTGGACGGCGCGCTCGTCGCGCTCAAGCAGATTCCGCGGGTGCAGTTGCACGTCTTCGGCCAGTGCGGCCACTGGGCGCAACTGGAGAAATTCGACGAGTTCAACAAACTGACCATCGATTTCCTCACGAACTAGAGCGGGATAGGAGAGGAAGAGGCCGTGACCATCAAGTCGTTGGGATACCTGCGCATCGAGTCCACCGACGTCGGCGCGTGGCGGGAGTACGGGCTCAAGGTCCTGGGCATGGTCGAGGGCAGCGGAGTGCCCGGTGCCAGCCCGGAGGGCGCTCTCTATCTGCGTATGGACGAGTTTCCGGCCCGGCTGATCATCGTGCCCGGCGAGCAGGACCGCCTGTTGGAGTCCGGGTGGGAGACCGCGAATGCGGCTGCGCTTCAGGACATTCGCCAACGACTCGACGTCGAGGGCACCCCGTACAAGGAGGCCACCGCGGCCGAGTTGGCCGACCGCCGCGTCGACGAGATGATCGTCTTCGACGATCCGTCGGGCAACACGCTGGAGGTCTTCCACGGCGTCGCGTTGGAGCACCGCCGGGTCGTCAGCCCCTACGGGCACAAGTTCGTGACCGAGGAGCAGGGACTGGGCCACGTCGTGCTCACCACCCGCGACGATGCCGAGACCCTGCACTTCTACCGCGACGTGCTCGGATTCTTCCTGCGCGACTCGATGAAGCTGCCCCCGCAGCTGGTCGGCCGTCCCGCCGACGGCGCACCTGCCTGGCTCCGGTTCCTGGGCGTCAATCCCCGCCACCACAGCCTGGCGTTCATGCCCGGTGAGACCCCCAGCGGCATCGTCCACCTCATGGTCGAGGTCGGCGAGGCCGACGACGTGGGCCTGTGCCTGGACCGCGCGCTGCGCCGCAAGGTGAAGATGTCCGCAACGCTGGGCCGGCACGTCAACGACAAGATGTTGTCGTTCTACATGAAGACCCCCGGCGGGTTCGACATCGAATTCGGTTGCGAGGGACTCGAAGTCAACGACGACGACTGGGTGGCCCGGGAGAGCACCGCGGTGTCGCTGTGGGGTCACGACTTCAGCGTGGGCTTCAAATAATCAGGTGAGCAGTCCTGTGATCGATCCGCGCACATTCCGCAGTGTGCTGGGGCAGTTCTGCACCGGCATCACGGTGATCACGTCGATGTCCGAAGGTCCTACGGGGCCTGCCCCGGTGGGCTTCGCCTGTCAGTCCTTCGCGGCGCTGTCGCTGGATCCTCCGCTGGTGCTGTTCTGTCCGACGAAGGCATCCCGCTCCTGGTCGGCGATCGAGGCCAGCGGCCACTTCTGCGTCAACGTCCTGCACGAGAAGCAGCAGCACGTGTCGGCGCGGTTCGGGTCCCGTGAACCCGACAAGTTCGCCGGGATCGAGTGGACCCCCTCGGCGCTCGGCTCGCCGATCATCGAGGGGTCGCTGGCCCACATCGACTGCTCGGTGCAGTCGGTGCACGACGGGGGCGACCACTTCGTCGTCTTCGGCGCCGTGCACTCCCTGTCGGATGTGCCGAAGAAGAAGCCACGGCCGCTGCTGTTCTATCAGGGCCAGTACACGGGTATCGAGCCGGACAAGAACACGCCCGCCGACTGGCGCAACGACCTCGAGGCCTTCCTCACCGCCACCACCGACGACACCTGGCTCTAGCGCCTACTTACACGCGTGTGATTCATCCACACTGGGGACAACCCCTGTGGATGAACGTCCCGTCGGTGGCGGCGCAGCCCATACCTGCTGGTCAGGGCCTGCCGAGCAGGACGTCGTGCTGGTCGGCGACGCGGGCGCGGATCGCCTCGACGACCGCCGCGACCTCGGGCCGGCGCAGGGTCTCGGCGCGGGTCACGAGCCAGTAGGTGAGCCGGATCGACACGTCGTCGGGCAGGACGCGCACCAGGTCGGTGTGACGGTCGGCCATGAAGCAGGGCAGCAGCCCGATGCCGGCCGAGGCCCGGGTGGCTTCGACGTGGACGAACACGTTCGTGGAGGTGACGGACTCACGCATCGCCGGCGCGAAGCTGGTGGCCAGGTCGAGGTCGTCGACCTGCAGCATCGAGTCGATGAAGTAGACGAGCGGAAACCGATGCAGATCGGCCACGTCGGCCGGCCGTCCGTGTTCGGCGAGATAGTCGCGGGAACCGTAGAGCCCGAGGCAGTAGTCGCTGAGGCGCAGTGCCTTCGCGCGGCGCACCGTCGGTTCTCCGACCACGATCTCGATGTCGAGCCCCGACCGCTGTTGGGTGGCACGGCGGGTGGCTGCCACGATCTCGACGGCGACCTTCGGATGGCGGCGCTGTACGGCAGCGGCCGCGGGAGCGGCGATGTAGGCGGAGAAGCCGTCGGTGGCCGAGACGCGGACGACGCCCTCCAGTGCGCGCTGACCCGCGGGGTCGGTGGCCAGGGAGCGGACCGCCGATTCGACGGCCTCGGCGGCTGCCAGCGCTTCGCGGCCCAGGTCGGTGAGCTCCCAGCCGCCCCCTGCCCGGGCCAGCACACGCCCGCCCATCGCCGCTTCCAGGGTGGCGATGCGCCGGCTGATCGTCGTGTGGTTGAGGCCCAGTTCGTCGGCCGCGCTGGTGTACGTCCCGGTTCGGCCCACGGCCAGCAGCACCAGCAGATCGTCGGCGCTCGGGCGGCGGGACGGCGCGGTCACCTCTGCATTTTTGCAGATACCTCCTGCAGTTTTGGCCATTGCCGCACGGGGTAGCTGCATGAATACTCACTGACATCTGTGGTGGGCATCACAAGGGAGGTGTGGGCGATGAGCACGCAACAACACGCGCATCCGGACGAGCCGGGCTCGATCACGACGGGGCTCAAGCGCGTCGTGGTCGCGTCGATGGCGGGCACGGTGGTCGAGTGGTACGAGTTCTTCCTCTACGCGAACGCGGCGACGCTCGTCTTCAACAAGGTCTTCTTCGCCGAGGGCACCGGGGAGTCGCAGGCCATCATCGCCGCGCTCCTGACCTACGCGGTGGGCTTCGTCGCCCGCCCGCTCGGCGGCATCGTCTTCGGTCACTTCGGCGACAAGTACGGCCGCAAACAGCTGCTCCAGTTCGCGATCCTGCTCGTCGGCGTCGTCACGTTCCTGATGGGATGTCTGCCGACCTACAACCAGATCGGGGTGTGGGCGCCGATCCTGCTCGTGCTGCTGCGGTTCGTCCAGGGCTTCGCCGTCGGCGGTGAATGGGGCGGGGCGGTACTGCTGGTCGCCGAGCACAGCCCCGACGACAAGCGGGCCTTCTGGGCGAGCTGGCCCCAGGCCGCGGTGCCGGTCGGCAACATGCTCGCCACCGTGGTCCTGCTGCTGCTGACCGGGCTGCTTCCCGACGACGCATTCCTGTCCTGGGGCTGGCGGGTCGCGTTCTGGCTCTCGGCCGTGGTGGTGCTCATCGGCTACTACATCCGCACCAAGGTCACGGATGCGCCGATCTTCGTCGCGGCCCAGGAGGAGGTCGAGCGGGTCAAGGCGGTGTCCTACGGCGTCGTCGAGGTCCTGAAGCGTTATCCGCGTGGGGTTTTCACCGCCATGGGCCTGCGCTTCGCCGAGAACATCATGTACTACCTGGTGGTCACTTTCTCGATCGTGTACCTCAAGACCCACGTCGGAGCCGACACCAGCGACATCCTGTGGTGGCTGCTGGCCGCCCACGCCGTGCACTTCGTGGTGATTCCCCAGGTCGGCCGACTGTCGGATCGCTTCGGCCGCCGGCCCGTGTACATCGTCGGTGCGATCCTGGCCTCCACCTGGGGCTTCTTCGCCTTCCCGATGATGAACAGCGGCAGCTATCTGCTGATCATGGCCGCGATCATCCTCGGTCTGATGATCCACGCCCTGATGTACGCGCCGCAGCCGGCCATCATGGCCGAGATGTTCCCGACCAGGATGCGGTATTCCGGTGTGTCCCTGGGCTATCAGGTCACCTCGATCGTTGCGGGTTCGCTGGCGCCGGCGATCGCGACCTGGCTGCTGGACAAGTTCGGGTCCTCCGTACCGATCGCCCTCTATCTGGCCGGCGCCGCGGTGATCACGTTGATCGCCGCCTGGTTCACCCGCGAGACCAACGGGATCGACCTGCGCTCGCTGGATGCCGCCGACCGCGAACAGCTGGCGAAGGCCGGCATCGTATGAGTGAGCTCCGTGGGCGCACTGCGCTGGTGACCGGTGGGGCGAGCGGCATCGGGGCGGCCTGCGCACGCGCACTGGCCGAACAGGGCGTGGCCGTCACGGTCGCCGACATCGACGACATCGGGGCCAAGACGCTGGCCCAGGAGATCGGCGGAACCGCCTGGGCCCTGGACCTTCTCGACGTCCACGCCCTGGAGGACCTCACGCTGGAGACCGACATCCTGGTCAACAACGCGGGCATCCAGAGCATCAACGCGATCCCCGACTTCCCGCCGGAGAAGTTCCGCTCGATGCTGGCGCTGATGGTCGAGGCCCCTTTCCTCCTCGTCCGAGCGGCCCTTCCGCACATGTACCGCAACGAGTTCGGCCGTGTCATCAACATCTCGTCGATACACGGGCTGCGGGCATCGCCGTTCAAGGTGGCGTACGTGACCGCCAAGCACGCCCTGGAGGGGCTGTCGAAGGTGACGGCGCTGGAAGGTGGCCCGCACGGGGTGACCAGCAACTGCATCAACCCGGGTTACGTCCGCACGCCGTTGGTGACCAAGCAGATCGCCGATCAGGCCCGCACCCACGGCATCGGCGAAGACCAGGTGGTGTCCGACATCCTGCTCAAGGAGAGCGCGGTCAAACGACTCGTCGAACCCGAGGAGGTGGGCTCGCTGGTGACGTGGCTGGCCTCTCCGGCGGCGGGGATGGTCACGGGGGCGTCCTACACGATGGACGGCGGATGGAGCGCTCGGTGACGGACCCGCAGTGGACACCGGCGGAGCGGGACGTCGACGAAGCGCAGGTCACCGAGTTCGCCAGATTCGCCGAGAAGCGTTCGGGCGTCGACTTTCCCGATTACGCGGCGCTGTGGCGATGGTCGGTCGACGACGTGGAGCAGTTCTGGGCGGCGCTGTGGGATTACTTCGACCTCGGCCCGCGCGGTGACACGGTGCTGACGGATCAGACGATGCCGGGGGCCCGGTGGTTTCCGGGGGCGACGCTGAACTACGTGGACCAGATCGTGCGGCAGGCCCGCACGGACAGGCCCGCGATCGTGCACGTCAGCGAGGACGCGCCGGACCGGGAGGTGTCCTGGAGCGAGCTGCTCGGGCGTACCGCCGCGTTCGCCGAGACGCTGCGCGCCGCCGGCGTCGCACCGGGCGACCGGGTGGTCGGCTATCTGCCGAACATCCCCGAGGCGGTGATCGCGTTCCTGGCCGCGGCCAGCATCGGCGCGGTGTGGAGTGCGTGCGGTCAGGACTATTCGGCGAAGGCGGCTCTGGACCGGCTGGGTCAGTTGGAGCCGAAAGTCCTTGTCGCCGCGCAGGGATACACCTTCGCGGGGAAGTACCGCGACAAGCGTGAGGACGTCGCGGCCCTGTGCGAGGGACTGCCCACGCTCGTCGCGACCTTCACGACGGCCGACCTGACCTCAGGCCGTGACGCGGCGCCCGAGCCGGTCGCCGTCCCGTTCGACCATCCGCTGTGGATCCTGTTCTCCTCCGGCACCACCGGCCTGCCGAAGGGCATCGTGCACGGCCACGGCGGCGTCGTCCTGGAGCATCTCAAAGCCGTTGCGCTGCAATCCGACATCGGCCGCGACGACACGTTCTTCTGGTACACCAGCCCGAGCTGGATGATGTGGAACTTCCAGGTGGCCGGGCTGCTCGTGGGCGCCACGATCGTCTGCTACGAGGGCAGCCCGTCCAGCGGTACCCCGGATGCTCTGTGGGAGATCGCCGCGAGGGTGCGTGCGACGGTGCTCGGCACCAGCCCGGGCTATGTGCTGGGGTGCATGAAGGCCGACGCCCACCCGGCGCAGGCCCATGACCTCTCAGCGCTGCGCACCGTGGGGATCACCGGATCGTCGCTGCCACCGTCGTCGTCGGAGTGGCTGGGCGAGCGCGTCGGTGTTCAGGTGGCGTCCATCAGCGGAGGCACCGACGTGGTGTCGGCGTTCATCGGCGGCGTGCGCACCGTCCCGGTGTGGCCCGGGGAACTGTCGGCCCCCTACCTCGGGGTGGCTTTGGATGCCTGGGACGAGGCGGGCAACCCGGTGCGCGGTGAGGTCGGCGAGCTGGTCATCACCAAGCCGATGCCGTCGATGCCGGTCGGTTTCTGGAACGACGAAGACCGAAGCCGGTATCAGGCAGCCTATTTCGAGATGTTCCCGGGCGTCTGGCGGCACGGCGACTGGATCACCCTCACCGATCACGGCAGCGTCATCGTCCACGGTCGGTCCGATTCCACCCTCAATCGGCACGGCATCCGGATGGGCAGCGCCGACATCTACCAGGCGGTCGAAAGCCTCCCCGAGGTGGTCGAGGCGTTGGTGATCGGCGCCGAACAGCCCGACGGTGGATACTGGATGCCGCTGTTCGTCGTGCTGGCCGACGGCGTCGAGTTCGGCGACGGGCTCCGCGACCGGATCGTGGACACCATCCGCACCGAGGTCTCACCCCGGCATGTGCCCGACGAGATCATCGTGGCCCCGGGTGTCCCACACACCCGCACCGGAAAGAAGCTCGAGGTGCCGGTGAAAAAGCTGTTCCAGGGCGGCGATCCGGCGAAGGTCGTGGAACGCAGTGCCGTCGACGACCCGGATCTGCTCGACTGGTATGTCGCGCAGCGGCGCACGTGACTCACCGCAGCGTCAGTGGCTGCGCGGCGCGGTACTGCTCCACCACGTGCGGGGTCGCGTCGGCGGTGTAGCGCTGCGCGGTGGCGGCCGACCATTCGGGCGGAGCCGCCTTACCCGACAGCACCCAGGCCGCCTGACGCGCTGCGCCGAGGGCCACGTATTCGGCCGGGGCGGGCACGTCGACCGGCGTTCCGAAGACGGCGGGCGCAAGCCGGCGGACGGCGTCGGACCGGGCGCCGCCGCCCACGACGATGATGCGCCGGGTCTCGACGCCCTGGTCGCCGATCTTGTCCATGCAGAAGGCCATGGAGCTGAGCAGGCCTTCGACCGCGGCGCGGGCGATGTTGGCGGCGTTGAGGTTTCGCAGGGTCACGCCGTGCAGCGCGCCGGCCGCATGCGGCAGGTTCGGTGAGCGCTCACCTTCGAGGTAGGGGACCAGGACCAGGCCTTCCGCACCCGCGGGTGCCGACAACGCGAGACGGTCGAATTCGTCGAAGTCGACCTGGAGCATCGCCGCGACCGCGGCCAATACCGGAGCTCCGTTCAGGGTGCAGACCAGCGGCAGCTGACGGCCGGTGGCATCGGCGAAACCGGCGACGATCCCTTCGGCGTCATGCGGGGCGGTCTGCCCGACGGCGCTGACCACCCCGGAGGTACCGAGCGAGACCACGCAATCGCCCTCGCCCGCCGCCAGACCCAGCGCCGCAGCCGCGTTGTCACCGGCCCCGGGACCGAGCACCATGCCGCCGGGTGCCGTCCCCGCGGACTCGGACGGACCCAGCACCCGCGGCAGTACAGGGCGCCGGCCGTGCAGCGCACGCTCGAGCAGCTCGTGGTCGTACTCGTTGCGCTCGGCGGAGAAGTACCCGGTGCCGCTGGCGTCGCTGCGGTCGGTGCACAGGTCGGCGATGTCTGCGCAGCCGCGCAGCTTCCATGTCAGCCAGTCGTGGGGCAGGCAGACCGCGGCCGTCCTGTCGGCGTGGCCGGGTTCGTGGTCGGCGAGCCAGCGCAGTTTCGCGGCGGTGACGGCGGCCACCGGCACCACACCTGTGCGCTCGGCCCAGCGTGCTGCTCCACCCAGTTCGTCGACCAACTGGCCGGCGGCATCACTGGAGCGGGTGTCGTTCCACAGCAGCACATCCCGGACCACGGTCCCGTCGGCGTCCAGGCAGACCATCCCGTGCTGCTGGGCCCCCACCGAGAGCGCGGACACGTCGTCCAGACCGCCGGCCTGCTCGACCGTGCGGTGCAATGCATCCCACCAGAGACGGGGATCGACCTCGGTGCCGCCGGGATGCGGCGAGGACGCCGACCGGACCGTCTCACCGGTGTCGGCGTCGCAGACCACGATCTTGCACGACTGGGTCGACGAGTCGATGCCCGCCACGAGTGCCATTCGCTACCGCCCAACGCGATTCCGGTGAGGCCTGACCGCCGGTTGCGCCCCTGCCATGGACGGCGCAACACTACTCCGCAGCTGCCTGCTCAGGCGGCGCAGAACGTCACGAGGTCCACGCTGAATGTGCCCTCCAGCAGGCTGACTTGCCGCAACACGGGCGGGCCCGGCAGTGGCGGCGCGATCGACCGGTACGTCGCCCCGGTCGGTGTCACGTACTCCGCGCTGTGGGAGCCGTTCTCTGCGCTGGTGGTGACCCGCCAGCCGGGTGCTTCTTTGGCGTAGTTACAAGCAGCGCACAGCCCGAGCCCGTTGAGCGCGCTGGTCGGGCCGCCGTCTCGGTCGGGTGTGGCGTGGTCGTGGTGGCGGATCGGGGCGTTGCAGTACGGGGTGCGGCAGGTCTGATCGCGCAGACCGATGAACGTCGCCAACCCTTTGGGGAAGATCCGGGCCCGGGATTCCATCGCCGCCAATTGCCCCGACCGGGGGTGCCGGTACAGGCGTCGCAGCGTCGCCTTGGCGCTGTCGTCACCGGCCGCGTCACCGACCAGGTGTCGGACCACCTCGGCCGGAACCGGTCCGTAGCCCTGCAGCACGCCGGGGCAGTCGTCGCCACCGAACAGGGTGGTGTCGGAGAGGACGAGATTGAGGTGCACATCGATGGCCGCGGTCACGCTGCGGCCGGTGATCCGCGCGTAGGCGGTGTCGGTCATGACCTGTCCCCGCGAGCGCCCGTCGCCCGTCGTGTCAGCCTCGCGCGAGAGGGCGGCATACATCCCGATGCCCTGGGCCAGCGAGGTCAGGAACGTCAGGTAGACCATGCCATTGGGGGCGGGACGGGTGGTCACACAGCGATTCCTGACCGCTCTGTCGTTGCGTTCCACCACGGCGGCAGCGTCCAGTCGCGCGGTGATCTTCTTCGCCGCGGCGGCCACCCGGGCGTCGCCCCAGCCGGTGAAGCCGTCGGCTTCGTCGCAGAGCTCCCTGTCGAGCCGTCGGCGGTGCTCGACGCTCAGGCAGGCCGATTCGCGCACGATCAGGGTGGCCCGCCACTCCGAGAGCCGGCCACGCTCGAGGGCGGCCAGGGTGCGGGGCATCTCGTGCACGAGTGCGGTGGCGAGCCCGAGATGGGTGTTGCCCTTCACCGGGGCGTCGCGACGCGCCAGTGCGATCTCCGAGGCGAGGCCCTTCCCGCGCCGGTCTGCCCGCACGCCCGCCGCCTGCTCGGCCGCGGCCCGCTTCTGGGCCCAGAGTGCGGTCGCCCGCGCTTGCGCGGCAGCAGCTTTCGATTTCAGCAGTTCGCAGTGTTCGACGAGGGTGCGGAGCTGCCCCTCGGAGGCGTCCGGATCGATATCGAACATGCTGTCGAACATGTGTTCGAGACTACCGCCACCCTCCGACAAGTCCGGGTCACCGACAGCCTCCGTCAGCCAGGATCTGCGCTGCCGCGGGCTCGGGTGACCCCCAGGGTCGCCGCGCCGGCCGCCATCACCACGGCGGCCAGCCCGAGGAAGCCGAACGTCACCGTCGAGACCGCCGCGATCGCGGCGACCGCCAGGGGGCCCGCCGCGTCCCCGCACTCCCGGCCGATCTCGGCGGCCCCCATCGTCTGTCCGAGCCGCTCGGCCGGTGTCGTCCTGGCCAGCATCGTGAACGCCAGCGGGGTGATCAGCCCGCACCCGGCCCCGATGACCACCCCGGCGCACAGCAGTCCCGCGAGGCCGGGCAGCGCCGCGGCGGCCAGGCCGGCCGCGGTGAGGACGACGCCGGCGACGATCCCCGCCCTCAGGGTGAGCCGCCCCGCGTCGACGGCCCGGCCCGCCAGGGGTTGCGCGACGGCGGTGGTCAAGGCGAGCAGGGACACCACGGCGCCGGTCACGACGGGCGAGAGGCCGGCCTGGGTGCCGAGCACCGGGAGGAAGCCGACTCCGACCGACAGCGCGGCGGTCGCCGCGGCGAGTGCGAGAGTGGGTGTGACGAAGGAGGACTCGGAGAAGCGGCGCACAGTGTCGAGCACGGTCTGACGTTTTCTGGGCAGCGGAGCGACGCGGGGCACCGAGACCGCCGCCCACACCGCCACCGCTGCGGCGAGCACCGCCATCACCGCGAACAGCAACCGCAGACCTCCCGCCGCGACAAGGACACCGCCGAGCAGCGGGCCCAGCGTGTAGCCGATCGACTTGTACGACCCGTAGGTGCCGAACGCCCGCCCCTGGGCCTCGGTCGGCGTCAGACGCGCCACCAGGGCCGACGCCGCCGGTGAGAACGCCGCGGCCCCGACTCCCTGGCCGAAACGGCCGGCCCACAGCCAGGCGGTGTCGTCGGCCACCGCGTACCCGAGCGACGCCAGCGCGAAGATCACCAGCCCGGCGATGAGCACGGTGCGGGCGCCGATCCGGTCGGCCAGGGTGCCGAAGACCGGCTTGAGGATGACCTCGGCGCCGTCGTAGATCGCCAGCAGCGCACCGAGGGTCAACAGAGACGCCGCCGTACCGGACGTCGTGGTGCCCAGTGTCCCGGCGACGGCGTGGGCGCCGAACGCCGTGGTGAAACCTGCCGCGAGGAGAGGTGCCCGCTGCGAAGCGGCGCTCACCGCAGCCAGGCTCCGATGCGACGCAGTGCCTCGTCGATGTCGGCCGACGGTCCGGCGAACGACAGGCGCACGAATGCCCCGCCCCGTACGGTGTCGAAATCGACCCCCGGCGCGATCGCAACACCGGTGTCGGCCAACAGCTTCGAGCAGAATGACAGCGAATCCGTGGTCAGGTGCGAGACGTCGGCGTAGACGTAGAACGCGCCGTCGGTGGGCGCGAGGCGGTCGATACCGATGCCGCGCAGCCCGTCGAGCAGCAGTGTCCGGTTGGCGGCGTACCCCGTGAGCAGTGCTTCGGCCTCGGCGACCGACGCCCGGGTGAACGCTTCGACGGCGGCGAGTTGCGGCAGCACCGGCGGGCAGATGGTGAAGTTGCCGGTGAGACGGTCCACCGCGCGCTGCAATTCCTGGGGAACGAGGAGCCAGCCGAGGCGCCATCCGGTCATCGCGAAGTACTTCGAAAAACTGTTCACCACAACCGATTCGCGCGAAGTCTCCCAGGCGCAGCTGGTCTCCGGCGCGCCCGGATACACCAGGCCGTGGTAAACCTCGTCGCTGATCAGCCGCACCCCCGACGACGCGCACCACGTCGCGATCGCCGCCAGCTCCTCCGGCGCGATGACGGTGCCCGTCGGGTTGGCCGGGCTCGCGACGATCACCCCGGAGACCGGCGGGTCCAGATCCTTCAGCATCTGCAGCGTCGGCTGAAACCTGGTCTCCGGACCGCACGGGAGTTCCACGACCTCGCAGCCGAGCGCGGTCAGGATGTTGCGGTAACACGGGTAGCCCGGGCTCGCGATCGCCACGCGGTCTCCCGCGTCGAAGCATGCCAGGAATGCCAGCAGAAAACCCCCGGAAGAGCCGGTGGTGACGACGACGTCGGCGGGGTCGACGGTCAACCCGTGCCTGGTCGCGTAGGAACGGGCGATCGCGGTGCGCAGCTCCGGGATGCCCAGGGCGACGGAGTACCCGAGCTGGTTGCGGTTCAGTGCGGCGATCGCGGCGTCCCGCACCGCCGACGGCGCACCGGCGCTGGGCTGCCCGGCCGACAGATTCACCAGATCGCCGTGCGTGCGCTGACGTTCGGCGGCCGCCAGCCAGACGTCCATCACATAGAACGGCGGGATACCGGCGCGCAGGGAGACCGTCACGGTCTCAGGCTAGAACACCTCGGATTCGAGACGGCGCAGTTGCTCCCGCGGAGGTCCGAGCAGCTGCGCGCTGCCATGCGCACGTTTGAAGTACAGCTGGATGTCGCTCTCCCAGGTGATCGCGATACCGCCGTGCATCTGCACCGCCTCGGCCGCGACCTTCGAGAATGCCTCGCTGGCAGCCAACCTCGCCAATGCCGCCGACGTCGCCGACGGATCCGACACCGCCGAGTCGACGACCGCCTTGGCCGACTGGACCGCGACGTACAGATCGGCCATTCGGTGCTTGAGGGCCTGAAAGCTGCCGATGGGCCTGCCGAACTGAACGCGGTCCTTCGTGTACTGGACGGTCAGCTCAAGGCACCTCGACGCGGCGCCGACCTGTTCGGCCGCCAGCAGGATGGCCGCGGTGTCGGCCAGCCCGGGATCGTCCCCGAGCGGGGTCGTGTCGGACGCCTCGACGGCGGCGAGCGGCCGTGTGATGTCCATGGCGACCGCGGGCGTCGTCGTGAACGACGTCCAGTGCGTCAATGTCCGGCCGTCGGCGGCGATGACGACATCGGCGATGTTCCCGTTCACCACATGGCCCGGGTCGAAAACGACGGTGCCGATGGCGGTGCCCTCGGCCAGGCCCTCCAGGAGAGCGGTGTCGGGTTCGTCGGCCGACAGCAACGCCAGCTCCGCCAGGGTGGTGCCCAGCAGCGGGGTCGGCACCAGGCCACGGCCGAGTTCCTCGAGGACCACTGCGGCATCGGCCAACTCGCCGCCGGCGCCACCGAGTTCCTCCGGGACCACCAGTGCCGCCGCACCGACCTGTTCGCACAGCATCTTCCACAGCGACTCGTCGTACCCGCGCTCCGAGGCAGCGGCCGTCCGGACAGCTTCCGGTGAAGCATGCTTCTCGACCAGCGCGGCGACGGTGTCGCGCAACAGATCCCGCTCTTCGCTCATTTGGTCAGTGCCTCCAACACTCGCCTGCGGTGCCACGTCGGATCGCCCCACGCAGGACGCAGTGCCTGAACCCGCAGCAGCAACAACGACAGGTCATGCTCCTGGGTGAAACCGATCGCGCCGTGGGTCTGCAACGACGATCGCGCCGCCAGCAGCGCGGCGTCGGCCGCAGCGACCTTCGCGGCACTGACGTCACGGGCCGCGTCGTCCGATCCGTCAGCGAGCGACAGGGCAGCCCCGTACACCAGCGGCCGGGCCAGCTCCACCGCGATCAGGACGTCGGCGAGCTTGTGCTTGATGGCCTGGTAGGTGCCGATGATCGTGCCGAACTGGCTGCGCTGCTTGGCATATTCGACCGACGCGTCGAGCATGGCCTGGGCGGCACCCACCAGCTGGGCGGCCGTGGCCAGTGCCCCGAACTCGAAGGCCCTTTCCACGTCGGCGGGACGCGTGTCTCCGGCCGCCGTGACATCGAACAGCTTCCGGCTGGGGTCGACCGACTCGTGCTCGGAGCCCCGCTCGGCGTCGGCGACCGAGCCGCTCTCGGCGAGCAGGATCAGACCTGCGGTGTCCGCATCGACGGCGCGGGGTGCCAGAGGGGGAGCGGCGACGGTGGCAATCAGCTCGCCGGAGGCCAGCGCGCCCGCGCGCTCGTCGTCGCCGAGCAGAAGCGGTGCCACCGCGATGGATTCGGTCACCGGACCGGGGACGTTCCATCGACCGAGGCGTTCCAGCGCCACCACCAGATCGACGGGATGGGCCTCGATGCCGTCGTACTTCTCGGGCACCAGCAGTGCCGTTACGCCGAGGTCGGCCAATTGGGCCCACACCTTGCGACCGGGGGCGGTGTCTCCGGCACCCCAGGCGCGCACGGCGGCGGGCAGATCCGCTGCGCCCAGCGCCGCGTCGATGCTGGCGGCGAAATCGCGCTGCTGTTCGTCTATCTCGAAGTTCACGTCTGTCTACTTTCGGGGCAGGCCCAGCAGCCGCTCGGCGATGATGTTGCGCTGGATCTCGTTGGTACCGGCATAGATCGGACCGCCGAGTGCGAACAGGAGACCTTCGGCGACGGGATCCATCAGCTCGCCGTCGGCGGCGCGCAGGTCCAGTGCGGTCTGATGCAGGGCGACGTCGAGGTCCGACCAGAACACCTTGGTGATCGACGACTCGGCGCCGAGTTCGCCGCCCTGCGAGACCCGGGTGACGGTGCCGAAGGTGTGCAGCCGGTAGGCCTGCGCCTTGATCCACGCGTCGGCCACCCGGTCGGTGAACGCCGGGTCCGGGTTGTCCTTCCACTGGGCCACAAGCCGTTCGGCGGGTGCCAGGAATCGCGCCGGGCTGCGCAGCGACATGCCGCGCTCATTGCTCGACGTGCTCATCGCCGCGCGCCATCCGTCGTGCACACCGCCGATCACGTCCTCGTCGGGGACGAACACGTCGTCGAGGAAGATCTCGCCGAATCCGGTGTCACCGCCGAGCTGTGCGATCGGGCGCACGGTGACGCCGTCTGCCTTCAGGTCGAACATGAAGTAGGTGAGGCCCTTGTGGCGCTGCGCCTGCGGATCGGAACGGAACAGCCCGAACGCCCGCTCCCCGAACACCGCCCGCGAGCTCCAGATCTTCTGGCCGTTGAGCAGCCAGCCACCGTCGGTCTGCGTCGCGGTGGAGCGCAGGGAGGCCAGGTCGCTGCCCGACTCCGGCTCCGACCACGCCTGCGCCCAGATCTCCTCGCCGCTGGCCATTTTCGGCAGGATGCGGTCGCGCTGCTCCTCGGTACCGTGCGCGAAGAGCGTCGGAGCAAGCATCGACGTGCCGTTGGCGCTGGCCCGGCCCGGGGCGCCCGCCCGGAAGTACTCCTCCTCGTAGACGATCCACTGCAGCAGCGACGCGTCACGCCCGCCGTACTTCTGCGGCCAGGTGATCACCGACAGGCCGGCATCGAAGAGCACCTTGTCCCAGTGCCGGTGCTGCTCGAAGCCCTCGGCGGTGTCGTAGGACTTCGTCGGAAACGCGTCGGTGTTCGACGCGAGGAACTCCCGGACCTCGAAGCGGAACTCCGAGGTGGCGTCGTCGAAGGTCAGGTCCATGACTCAGGCCCTTTCACTACGTTGGCGGAGCACAGGTTTGACCACCTTGCCGCCGGGGTTGCGCGGCAGTGCGTCGAGGAATTCGACCGACCGCGGGGTCTTGAAGTTCGCGAGATGTTCCCGCGTGAACGCGATCACGGCCTTCTCATCGAGATCGGCACCCGGACGTGTCACCACGAAAGCCTTGCCGACCTCGCCGAGCCGCTCGTCGGGGACTCCGATGACGGCCGCCTCGGCCACGCCGTCCAGACGGGCCAGCACCTGTTCGATCTCGGCGGGATAGACGTTGAAGCCGCCGCAGATGTACATGTCCTTGAGACGGTCGGTGATCTTCAGATTTCCGGCCTCGTCGAGTTCGCCCACATCACCGGTGTGCAGCCAGCCGTCGGCGTCGACGGCCGCTGCGGTGGCCTCGGGGTCGTCGAGGTAGCCCAGCATCACGTTCGGTCCGCGCAGCAGCACCTCACCCTGGTCCCCGATGCGCAGTTCGAAGTCCGCGATGGGACGGCCCGACGTCGTGGCCACGGTGACCGCGTCGTCGTCGGCGCGGCACATCGTGCCGAAACCTGCTGCCTCGGTGAGGCCGTAGGCCGTGAGCACCACGTCGATGTCGAGTTCGGTCTGCATCCGTTCGATCAGCACGACCGGGATCGTGGCGGCGCCGGTGACGGCGAACCGCAACGAGCCCAGATCGAACTCCGGCCGCTTCGGATGGTCCAGCAGCGTCTGGTAGATCGTGGGAGGACCTGGCAGCACCGTGATGCGGTGGTCCTGGACCGCGCGCATCGTCCTCTCGGGGTCGAAAGTCAGCTCCGGGAACAGTGTCGCGCCGGTCTGCAGGCACGCCAGGATCCCGGCCTTGTAGCCGAAGTTGTGGAAGAACGGGTTGATGCACAGATAGCGGTCGGCGCTGCTCACCTGCCCGCACTGCGCCCACGCGGCCGAGGCGTCGAGCGACTGCCGGTGCGCGCACCGCACGCCCTTGCTGCGCCCGGTGGTGCCCGAGGTGAACAGGATGTCGGAGACGTCGTCCGGTCCGACGGCGGCGGCCCGGGCCTCGACGGCGGTCAGATCGGTTCCGCGCGCGACGAATTCGTCCCAGGTGCCGTCGTCCTCGTCGACCGGGATGCGCACGATGTGCCGCAGAGCGGGCAGCGCCTCGCGGTCGACGGCGGCCGCCTTGTCGACGCCGAGGAACTCGCCGGAGGCGAACAGCAGGGGTGCGCCGGTGCGGGCCAGGATGTCCTCGGCCTCGCTGGCCGTGTAGCGGGTGTTGAGCGGAACCAGGACGGCGCCGGCGTGGTGAGCGGCCAGGCAGGCCACCACCCAGTGCCAGGTGTTGGGCGCCCAGAGCGCGATGCGGTCGCCGGGTTCGACGCCCCGATCGATCATCGCGGCCGCCGCCTGCCGTACCTCGGAGCGCAGGTCGGCGTAGGTGAGCGTGCGCGCCGCGGTCACCACGGCGTCGTGGTCGGGAAGCTCGCGCGCGATCCGGTCGAGAACCGCGGGAGTGGTCCTCGGGGAGGTCGTCATCCACGCTCCTGTAGCAATCCGGGGTACCCAAGCAAGTGCTTGGTAGGCTACCCTACAGGGGTGATAGAGGTCCAGGAGTTCAGGGCTGAGGTCCGCGACTGGCTCGCCGAGAATCTGGTCGGTGAGTACGCCGCCCTGAAGGGATTGGGCGGCCCCGGGCGCGAACACGAGGCGTTCGAGGAGCGGCTCGCGTGGAACCGGCACCTGGCCGCCGCGGGGCTGACGTGCCTCGGCTGGCCCGAGGAGCACGGCGGCCGCGGCCTGTCCGTCGCCCATCGCGTCGCGTTCTACGAGGAGTACGCCAAGGCCAACGCACCGGACAAGGTCAACCATCTCGGTGAGGAACTGGTCGGGCCGACGCTCATCGCCTACGGCACCCCCGAGCAGCAGAAGCGGTTCCTCCCGAAGATCCTCGACGTCACCGAGCTGTGGTCGCAGGGCTACTCCGAACCGGGCGCGGGCAGCGACCTCGCCAACGTCGCGACCACCGCGACGCTTGTCAGCGATCCCGGGGCGAGCGGAGCGACGGAGAATCAATACTGGGTCATCAACGGCCAGAAGGTGTGGACGTCGCTGGCGCACTGGGCGCAGTGGTGTTTCGTGGTCGCCCGCAGCGAGAAGGGCTCCAAGCGCCATGCCGGGCTGTCCTATCTGCTGGTACCGCTGGACCAGCCCGGTGTCGAGATCAGGCCGATCATCCAGCTGACCGGGGACTCGGAGTTCAACGAGGTCTTCTTCGACGACGCCCGCACCGATGCCGATCTCGTCGTCGGCGAACCGGGCGACGGCTGGCGTGTGGCGATGGGCACCCTGACCTTCGAGCGCGGCGTGTCGACGCTCGGCCAGCAGATCCGTTATGCCCGTGAGCATTCGAACCTCGTCGAGCTGGCCAAGCGCACCGGCGCCGCCGACGACCCGCTGATCCGCGAACGGCTGGTCCGCTCGTGGGCCGGGCTGAAGGCGATGCGCTCGTACGCGCTGGCGACCATGGATGTCGAGCGCCCCGGCCAGGACAACATCTCGAAGCTGTTGTGGGCCAACTGGCATCGCGAACTCGGCGAGATCGCGATGGACGTCGAAGGTGTCGCTGCACTCACCCTGCCGGATGGGGAGTTCAGCGAATGGCAGCGGCTGTACCTGTTCTCGCGCTCGGACACGATCTACGGCGGTTCCAACGAGATTCAGCGCAACATCATCGCCGAGCGGGTGCTCGGCCTGCCCCGAGAGGCGCGCCCCTGATGAGCGCTTGCGCGAAGAGGAGACGATGATGACAGATCTTTCGCAGGTTCCGGCCGAGATCGAGGGCCACGGCTTGCTCAAGGGCAAGGTCGTGCTGGTGACTGCCGCGGCGGGTACCGGCATCGGTTCGACGACCGCGCGCCGCGCGCTGCTCGAAGGCGCCGACGTCGTCGTGTCGGACTATCACGAACGCAGGCTGGGGGAGACGCGCGACGAGCTCGCCGAACTCGGGCTGGGCAAGGTCCACGCCGTGGTCTGCGACGTCACCTCGACCGAGGCCGTCGACGCGCTGATCACCGGCGCGGTGGAGAAGGCCGGCCGGATCGACGTGCTGGTCAACAACGCCGGGCTCGGTGGGCAGACGCCGGTCATCGACATGACCGACGACGAATGGGATCGCGTGCTGAACGTGACCCTGACCTCGGTGATGCGGGCGACGAGGGCCGCACTGCGCTACTTCCGCGACGCCCCCCACGGCGGTGTGATCGTGAACAACGCCAGCGTGCTGGGATGGCGCGCGCAGCATTCGCAGTCGCACTACGCGGCGGCCAAGGCCGGCGTGATGGCGCTGACGCGCTGCAGCGCAATCGAAGCCGTCGACTACGGGGTGCGTATCAACGCGGTGTCGCCGAGTATCGCCCGGCACAAGTTCCTGGAGAAGACCAGTAGCAGCGAACTGCTGGACCGGTTGGCCGAGGGAGAGGCGTTCGGCCGCGCCGCCGAACCGTGGGAGGTTGCAGCCACCATCGCGTTCCTGGCCAGCGACTACTCCAGTTACCTCACCGGCGAGGTCATCTCGGTCTCCAGCCAGCGCGCGTAACCGTCTCGACAGGTTTGCCCCGCCGGTTCGAAGCAGTTCGACGCGAGGCCGCGGTACGATCGGCCTCCATCGGAGGCGCGAGCGACGGGCGGGGGTGCATGATCGACACAGTTCGCCGGCACAGACGGCCGCTTTACCGATCTGTCGAGTTCTTCGCCGGCAGCTGACGAGGCAATGACGTCCGAGCCCACACCACCGTCGACGACGGCGCCGCGTCACCGGAAACGTCTCGCCGTCCTACTCGTACTGGCCTCGATGGTGTCCCTGGTGTCGTGCCAGTCGGCAAAGGGTGCGGTCGACATAGGAATGACCGTCCACTTCCGAGGAGCCGATGCGGCAAGCATCGAGCGGCAGTTCGACGTCATGGCGGACATGAATGTGCGGTGGGTCCGGGTCGACGTCGGGTGGGCCTGGATCGAACGCGACCCCGGCCGACCCGACTGGGCGTACACGGACAAGATCGTCAGCGAAGCCGCCGAGCGCGGCATGAGGGTCCTCGCCGTTCTGGCCTTCACCCCGGCGTGGGCCCGTGCGTCTGTGCCCGGGCACTCAGGAGTGACCCCCCGACACCGCCCGGCGGACCTCTCTGACTTCGCGAGGTTCGCCCGAGTTGCCGCACAGCGCTATGTGCCCCTCGGGGTGCGCAGCTGGGAAGTCTGGAATGAACCCAACATCAGACACTTCTGGCCACCGCGTCCGGATGCGGACGAATACGGTCAGCTGTTCAGGGCGGTCGCCGAGGCCATCCGCGGGGTGGACCCGCAGACCACGATTCTGATCGGTGGCCTGTCCCCGAGGTACGAGTCCTCGCCCACCGAGATATCGCCGGTCGATTATCTTGAGCAGTTGTACGCCAACGGAACAGCGCAGCTCGCCGACGCGATCGGAGTCCATCCCTACAGCTTCCCCGCGATGCCCGCTGATGAGGACCAGCGAATGGACGGCGGTTTCGGCGATCTTCGTGCACTGCGCGACGTCGTGGCCGGGCACGGGGACGCCGGCAAACACATCTGGATTACCGAATTCGGTGCGCCGACCGGCACCGGACGGCATTCTGTATCCGAGGAGGACCAGGCTGCAGCGCTGCTGCAGGCACGTGAACTGCTCGAGAAGTGGAAGTGGTCTGGGCCGTTGATCTATTACGAACTGGTCGATGGGGGGTCAGATCCCTCTGACGTCGCGGAGAACTTCGGTGTTCTCCGCGACGATCTCGAGCCGAAGCCGGCCGCAGTGGCACTCATCGAGGCCGGATCGGACACTGGGGGGTAGACATGGGGCGTGTGGCCTCGGCGGGTTCCCGGCCGCTGCTGTTCGCGGCACTCGGCACGGGGTTCGTACTTCGTTTGATAGCAATACTTCTCACCGGTGACATCTCGCAGGGTGCCAACATCTGGGAATACGGCGAGCAGGGTTTGTGCGCGCACGAGAACGGCGGGCAGCTGTGTCTCCACTACCCCGAGGGCGGCGCCGAGAGCTATCCGTCGGCCTATATGCCGCCGCTGCTCAGCTACGTCTGGTTCGGCGTGTTCTCGCTGTTCGGCGACAGCGGAACCGCACGCGCGGCGTGGCTGGTCACGAACATGGCGGCCGCCCTGGGCTGCATTGCACTGACCTTCAATCTGTCCCAGAAACTGTGGCCCTCGCGGTGGGTGGCCTTCGCTGCCGCAATGCTCCTGGCCTGCTATCCGACCTTCGTCTATGTGACGGCCAGCTACCACCAGACGAACTGGGCGGTGCTCTTCCTCCTCAGCATCACCATGGTCGGCGTGAAACTCGCGACGGGAGATCGGCCGCTGGCCTGGGGTGCCCTCGGCGGCGTACTCTGCGGACTCGCCGCGCTCAATCGCACGGAACTGCTCATCATCGGCCCCCTGCTGCTGGGCCTCGGAGCTGTGCTGTCCAAGAGAACCGTTGTCGTGGTCAAGGCGGGCGCAGCGGTGGCACTGGCGACCGTGCTGGTGCTGGCGCCGTGGACACTGCGTAATTTCGCGGAGTTCGGGACGTTCATACCCACAGCCCAGAGTTCGGGTTACAACCTCTGGAAGGGATACAACCCCTACACCAACGGATCGGGCAATCTCTCCGAAGATCGGGGAGAGCCCGGCGGGCAAGCGGCCGACGCGATCAAAGAGGCGGTGCCTCCGGGACCGGACTACGAGAAGCGGGTTCAGGACGCCTACAGCGAGGTGTTCCAGCACGACATCGGTGAGGCGTCGCCGCAGCGCCTCGCCGGGCTGGCGGCCAACAAGGTCGTCCTGCTGTGGGGTTTCGACTGGACCGACACATCGACGACCAGGAGCGTCGCGTACCTCGTGCCGTGGTTGATCGTGAATCTGCTCGTCGTCGTGGGCCTGGTGACGGCGTGGCGGCAGCGCAGATCGGTGCGCACCGCTCCGGCTGTCCTCTGCGCAGCGGCCCTCGTCCTGCTGACCGCGGCCTACGCGGCGACATCGGTGCATGCGAGATACCGGATGCACATCGAGCCGTACCTGTTCATCGCGGCGGGCATCGGGATCGAGGCGCTGTGGCAGCGCCTCAACGCGGCGCGAGCCGGCCGATCTTCGAATACGGCCTTGTCCGAATCCACCGTGGGTGACCGCAATTAGGGCCCGGCCCGGGCTAGGATGCTCGATGACCGGAGTGCTCCGGCACATGGCCGCAGGGCGCGGGGGCTCGCGGAGTCGTGGGGCGGCCATCGTCGAGACCTCGGTGTCTCGACCGAAATCCGAGGGGGCTGACGCGTGACCGCTCCCGATGGCGGCTCCCTGCAGGGAACTGCGGTCCGCGGCGGGGTCGCCGTCATCATCGGTCAATTGGCCCGCACCGTGATCCAGCTGGTCGGACTGATCCTGCTGGCCCGTCTGCTGACCCCCGCCGACTTCGGCCTGGTGGCCATGGTCACGTCAATCATCGGCGTGACGTCGGTGCTGAGTGATTTCGGGCTCTCGCTGGCGATCATGCGAGAGGCGAAACTCGACCCGGCGATACGCGACAGCCTCTTCTACATCAACACGGCGCTCGCGCTGGCCACGGCCGGTCTGGTGTGGCTCGCAGCGCCGGCGATCGCCGCCTTCTACGGTGAACCGCGGCTCGAAGAGGTCACCCGGTGGCTTGCGCTGTTCGTGGGTATCGCGGGGCTCGCCCCCCAGTTCCGGGCAGAACTCGCCCGCACGCACAAGTTCAAATCCCTTGCCTCCGTGGACACGATCGCTCAAGGTGTCGCTCTCGTCGCCGCCTGCATCGCGGCCGTCCGCGGCGCCGGCTACTGGGCCGTGGTGATCCAACAGGGAACGGCGGCGGTGGTCCTGGTCGCATCGCTGGTGGCGTTGTCGCGCTATGTGCCCCGGTCGCGGCCACAGCTGAAGGGCGTCCGGGAACACGTGTCCCTGGGTGCGGCATCGCTGGGCATCGACGTGACGAACTACGCGGCTGTCTACGCCGCCCCCGCGGCGATCGGTCAGGCTCTCGGGGCCACCGCAGTGGGTCTCTACACGCGGGCGTTTCAGCTCGTCGCGTTCCCCCTCGTGCAGCTGGCGGGCCCGCTGACACGGGTGGTCGTGCCGATCCTGGCGCACGTCGAGGACGGACCCAAGCTCGTCGGGGCAGCCAAGCGGATCCAGTTGGCGATGGCCTACGCCCTGCTGCCGATCCTGGCCTTGATCATCATCGGCGGCGCCGACCTCATCGAGATCCTCTTCGGGCCCGAATGGCGCCCGTCGGGCCAGATCGCGCAGATTCTCGCCGTCGGTGGCGTGTTCCAGATCTTCGGCTACGTGAACTACTGGCTCTACACCCGTAAGGGCCGAATGGGGTTGCTCTGGGCGATCGACGCCTCGGTATGGATCCCGATCACCGCGATGTACTTCGTCTTCAACACCAAGGGGGCCGTGTGGGTGGCGGTCCTTTACGCCACCAGCCTCCTGCTGAACTGGCTCAGCTCGACGCTCATCGGTCTGCGCGCGCTGGGACTGCCGGCGCTCGAATTCCTCAAGCCCTCCCTGCTGCGCCTCGTTCTCCTCACGCCCGTGGTCGCCGTAGGGCTCATCGTCAGTGCGGTGCTCGACGGCCACGGATGGAGTGCGATCTGGGCGTTCGCCACCTCGACCGTGTCGTCACTGGCGGTCGTCCTGGCCCTGCTCCTGGTGCCGGCGTTCCGTCGCGAACTGAGGGAATTCACAGCGATTCTCGCGAATGTGCGTCAGCGGAAGCTGTGACGCCGTCAACGGCTTGACGCGTAGACCCCGGCGAGCTCGGCGCGGACCCCGGACCACGAGAACCGGTCTCGCGCTGCCTCGTGCAGTGCGACGCAGTGATCCCGCAGCTCCCGAGGGCCGAGCGCGGCAAGCGCGTCGTACTTCGACCAGAACTCCTCCGGCGAGGAGAACAGGGATCGGTCGCCGTCCGCGGCGTAGTCCGTGACGCCGTCGATGCGGCTTACGAACGCGGGCAGATAGGCGCTGTAGGCTTCGAAGAGCGCGTTGTTGGCGGTCGCGAACGTCAGCGGTAGCACCAGCGCGAACGAGGTGCGCAGCAGGTCGCCATAGCTCTCGGCATCCAGACGTGGGTGGCACACCACGCCTGCGGTGTTCGCGAAACGGTTTCTCGCTTCGTCGTCCATGCCGACGAGGTCGACGTGCACATCGCGCGAACCGCGTTGCGCCAGAATTGATTCCAGCATGTCGAAGTCGCGGTAGTTGGTCCCGACCAGCACGAGTCGGCGCTGCCCTCGCGTGCGCGACTCGAAGAGCTCGACAGGTGGCACCGCCTCGGAGAAGGTGAACCCGTGCGGGACGAAGGTCACCACCTTGTCGGGAAACGCCTCGGCGAAGACACCGCGCTGCTGACTGCTCAGAACCACGATCGCGTGCGCCGCACGCAGCGACACCTGCTTGATGCGGTGGTGCACACTACGAGTCGGCCCCAGCCATTGATCGTCGGCGAGGTGCACGGTGTAGACGATCCGCTTCCCGAGGAGCCGCAGCACCCACGGCGACAGGTATGCCGTCGATTCCGGGTAGAAGTAGTGCACGGTGTCATGGCGCATCCCGCGCAGGATCGTCAAGAGGTCCAGCAACAGGAAGTTCAGATGGCGGGGCTTCGTCGATTCGAGCCGGTCGGCATAGGGGAGGCGCGCACCGCTGACGTAGTGGCCGGGATCGGGCACCACGGCGTCGTAGCCCGAACCGGGGTTGTGGTGCAGGTAGTGGAATCCCGAATACAGGACCCGGGGCCCTGCGGCCGACGTGCTCACGACGCACCCTCCGCGACTCTGTCTCTGTTTCGCGCCATCAGGACTGTCGCGAAGATCAGTGCGCTGGTGGGGAATTGCTGACTGTTCGGCCAGAGATTCCACACAGCTTCGGTCATCGACAACACGAAGAACGCGACAAGGTATCCGAAAAGGGCAACCTGCTCGGTTCGGACGCGCATGGTGCCGGTGCGGTAGATCGCACCGATCCATATCGGCAGAAGGACGGCAAGGCCGGCCAATCCGAACTTGACCAATGTGTCGACCAGAATGTTGTGCCCGGTCCCTGCACCCGCCCACAGGACGACCTCGGCCTGTGACTGACCGTGGGTCATGAACCAGTTGTAACCCGAGCCGAGCACCCGCGACTGTTGCCAGAGGTCGAGCCCACCCGCCCAGATGAAGGCACGGTCGGTGAAGGTGTCCGGACTCCACTTCGGTAGCGGGATCAGGAAGGCAGCGGCCAGAGCGGTGCCCGCGAAGAGTGTGCCCGCCAGACGAATCGAGGCTGTCTCGCGGATCTTGCAGACCAGCCACCACAGGATCACGACGCCGACCGCGATCAACGCCGTCCTCGATGCGGATGCAACGATCGTGGCGAGGAGTAGCGCAGCGCACACGGCCCGCCACCGGTTCTGCTGGATGAGGGGCACCAACGAGAAGGCGATAGCGCAATACATGCCGAGCGCATTGCTCTGGCCGAACGGTCCCGCGAGCTCCCATCCGAAGATCAGCGATTTCCGCGAAACCATGTTGTACATCATGTAATCGGGGATGAGCAGTCCACCGACCAACGAGTACGCGCCGACCCCGGAGACCACGATGGGGATCCACTTCAACACCGCGACCCGCGCGCCGCTGTTCCAGATGGCCAGAAGCACGACGTTGGCCAGCAGGACCTTCACCATGTCGGCAGGCCCAGGGTGGTCAGGCCCGATGACGTACGGCAGGTTCAAGGCGAGGAGGAACACCGACAACCAGGCGACGTCGCGGTGCGGATGCCCGCGCATGTAGACGACGACTGCGCTGACCGCCAGCAGAGCGCCTGACAGAGCCCATCGCGCCAGGCCCGCAATCGGTGTCTCCGCGGACACCAGTGCTCTGCCGATGCTCTGATCCGGCGTGTGCTTCACCAGCAGGTAATTGATGATCTCGGGGATGATGACGAGACCGATTGCGGTGCAGATGATGACGCCGAAGGCCCGCTCGCCCGCCTTGTACTCCACCTTCGAGAAGTCCGGGAAACGCGTGGGTGTTGGCAGAAACGTTGTGCGAGGGTTGATTCGGCGCGCGAGTGGACTGCTATCCGTATCGGGGGTGCTGGGACGCAACGCCACGAACGTCCCGGGTCGCCCGCCTGGCTCTTCGTCTCCGTTCATCGATGGGTGCCGACGGCTCAGTTTCGGTGCGATCCGTGACGCGAGCGGGCGTCGGAATCTTTCGCTTCGCCCTGGACGCTCGCGTAGTAGGCGTCTTCCTTCGACGGCTTCTTCGCCGGCGCCATCATCAACACGGTGCCGAGTACCGGTGTCCCTCCCCGGGTGACCGAGCGGACGGCCGCCGTCAACCGGTCGGAGGTGGTTCTTCCGTGTCGGACCACCATGATGGCCCCCTGACAGGACGCCGCGATGATCGCGGCATCCGGTTTCAGAAGCGACGGACTGTCGACGACCACGTAGTCGAACCGGGTTCCGAGTTCATCGAGAATCTGCCGGGCAGCGGGGGATTCGAGGAGTTCGGCGGGCCCGTGCGGGACCGGGCCGGACGTGAGCACCGTCAAGCCGGGAACCGGTGTCTCCCGCAGCACCTCCTGCAGGGACGCCGCGCCGGCAAGCGCTGTGCTCAAGCCCGCCTCATCGGGAAGATCGAGGTAGCGGCCCACCGAGGGGCGCCGCATGTCAGCATCGACGAGGGCCACGGTGTTGCCGGACTCGGCCAATGCCAGGGCGAGATTGAGCGCCACCGCGGTTCGGCCTTCGTCAGGCAGGGGACTGGCGACGACGAGTATCCGGGGTCCATCCGTGACTTCGAGGAATTTGATGTTCACCCGCAGATCGCGAAAGGCGTCCGCCGCTGCGGACCGGTCCTCGGGAAACGAGATCCGTGGATTCTTCTCGAACCGTGTCTCCGCCGGAATTTCTGCCAACAGGCCGACTCCGGTGAGCTTTTCGAGCGTTCCCGGACTCCTGATCGAACTGTCGGCGCGACCGCGCAGCAGCGCGATGACGCAGCCGAGGATCGCGCCCAGCACCGCGCCCAGAGCAGCGTTACGTGCTGTCGGCGCCGCCGAGAGGCCGGGAACTTCTGCCCGCTGCTGGACGACCACCCGCGCATTGGGAGGCACACCCAGCGCGGGGGTTTCCAGCGCGGCGGCCATGACGACGAACTCGTCGGACAACGTGTTGGCGATGTCGCGCGCCCGCGTCGCCGACGTGTCGGTCACCGTGACATCGATGAGGACCGTGTCCGTCGGGGCTGTCGCCTCGATCTTGCCGGTGAGGTCCGACGCGCTCATGTCGAGGCCCAGCCTGTCCACCGTGCGCTGAGCGACGACATCGCCGGTCAGCAGTTTGACGTAGGAGAGCACCCGTCCCTGGGCGAAGAGACCGCCGTCGTTGACCTGTGTGTTGTTCCCCTCGGACGTCGTCGAGACGAACAGCCGGGTGGAGGCCTGATAACTCGGTGCGATGGTGAGGGAGTAGGCGAGCGCTGCGATGGCCACGAGTACCGTTGTGGCGCAGATGATCTTCCACCGGTCGCGCAAGACCTGTACGAAATCCTGGACAGTCAACTGCGACCCTTCACCGCTGGAGCACTCCCTCACGCCGCCGCTCACGCGACAGTCTTCCTGCGCGCACAAGTTGCCTCACGCTATCCCAGGTGTCAGCTCGTCGCCAAGGAGATCAGCAACGTGTCATCGGTGATTCAACCCGGGACCGCTTCTGTCGAACGGGTGCGTACCGGCGAGGGGGGTGGCCATGCGCGTGCGTCATTTACGGAAAAGCGGCGAGATCGCTTGCGTCGGCCCCGACACACGTCCCGGCAAACCGAATTGCCAGTCAGCCCGGGGTATCCGCCGGTATAGTCCCACCCCTGTTGGCAATGTGAAGCGCGAACACGCGAAAGTGGGACAGGTGCACCCGGTCAGTTCAGAATGGTCCACGGTCCTGCGGCATTTCAGAGCTCCGGGGTATTCGACGCCATCGGTCACCGGTCCCGTTGCGGGAGAACATCTGTGAAGCACCTTCGCGCCATCCGGGTCATGGCTGCGGCGATGCTGGTCTTCCTGCCGTTCATGGTCGGCGGCCCCGCGCATGCGCAACCCGCAGAAGGCGACACACCTCCCGAGGTGGCGAGCGTGACGCTGGGCTCGGCGGCACTGGGCATCGAGCGCGAGGTGTTCCTCGCCCCCAACGCCAGTCAACCCCTCGCTGTGCCCGTTCCCGGCGGGCTCAGCCCGTCACGCCTGCGCGGCACGCTCACCTCTCCGGTGAACATCTCCGGCGGGTACCTCGAATTCGACGATGCCGACGGCAATCTCCTCGGCACCGTGAACCTTCCGCCGGCCGGTGTCGCCCAGGCCGCGACGCCGTTCGACGTCGACATCTCCGCCCTCCGGGTGCAGTCCGGGTCGGCCGCACTGTCGGTCACTCTGCGGTCGCTCGACAACGCCGGTCAGATACCCGGTCAGTTCACCGGCCAGTTCTGCGGTCCCCTTCAGCAGCTGACCATGACGAATCTGGCCGCGGTGTTCACCGGGACCGAGCCCCCGGTGACCACGATCGCGGGCTTCTTCCCGCCGGTGCTGGAGCGCGTGACCGTCCATACGCCCACCGATGCCGACGCCGCCGAACAACAGGCGACGCTGATGCTGGTGTCCACGCTGGTACGGCTCTACAACCCGCAGCCGCTGGCCGTCACGGTGATCAACCAACCGCGGGGTGTCGCACCGCCGCCCTCGGCGCAACTGGCCAGGGCGGTCGTCGTCGAACGAGGCGGTGACGCGGGGCTCAGCGTGGAGAACCCCGGCAGCCCAAATGCCTACCTGCGGGTCTCCGGCGACGGCGATGATCTCTCCACCCAGGTGTCGCTGCTGGTCGACGAGCTGCAATCGCTGGTGCAGGTGGCGAACGCCCGCGTGGACGAGGCGGGCTCCGAGGAGGCCGCCGCACCGGGTGACACGCTGACGTTCGATCAGCTCAACATGAGCGGTAAGACCGACGTGCTGCGCGCAAGCTCCCTGCGGGTCGGGGTCGGCCGCTCGGCACTGGGCAACGGCCGCGTGGGCGGGGTGCAGGTGCATCTGCTCGCCGATTACACGCCCGTCCCGCAGAACGACGCGGCGGCCGTGGTCATCCGTGCCGCCGACGGCAACGTCGTGTACCGGACCCTCCTCGACACGTCCGGCCGCCTCGACGCTCAGTTCGAACTCCCCGGGCAGACCATCGGTCAGTTCGTCAACCTGGACATGGCGCTCACCTACACCCCGGAACAGCCGTGCGGGCCCCTGATCGCGCCGATCACCTTCCAGATCGATCCGCGCTCGACGCTGACCATCCAGCGCGGCGGCCCGCCGCTCGGCGGTTTCAGCGCGATGCCTTCGGAGTTCGCCCCCAGCTTCCTGGTCGCCATGGACGGCAGCGACCCCGGCCAGCTGATCTACGCCTCCCGCGTCGTCGCCGCGATCTCGAGTCTCACCGACCGGCAGCTGACCCCCAAGGTGGTCGACCTCAAGACCGCCGCCGATGCCGATTCGGGGGCGCTGATCATCGCCGAATCGTCGGCCCTGCTGCAGACTTCGCTGCACCCGCCTCTGAGCGGCGACGGGGCCGATGTCAGCGTCGACGACCTGCCGAACGAGCTGCGGGCGAACATCACCGACGGCATCGGGTCGATCCAGGTCTTCGCCGATCGGCCTCGCGACCGCACGGTCGTCCTGGTCACCACCACGGGCGCCTGGAACCTGGTCGACCCGCTGTTCGACTACTTCGAACGGCTGGACGGAAAGTGGGCCGCCCTCAGCGGCGACGTGCTGGCAGCGGGCAGGGCGGGGGTGCCGACCACCCTGTCGATCTTCGCCCAGCCGACCGGCGAGGAGGCCCCGGCACCGTCGGAGTCGGAGGCGACCTCGTCGTCCTGGTTGCCCCTGGGCATCGCCGTGGCCGTCGCCGCCGCCGTGGCGATCGCCGTCGGACTGCTGCTGTCGAACCGGCGCCGTCGGCGTGCCGGGGCGACCCGCGTACCCGAGGACGCTCCGGCGCAGACCGGCACCTAGACGCAGATCCGGTCTGCACCTCGGCAGGCCGGCATCTCCACCGAATCTTCACAATCGCTGCCGGGAAGCCCCATATCAGGCCCCTACAGTCAGACGGGTGAAGCGAATCCTGGTGGTCGAGGACGAGCCGACCATCCTCGCGGCAGTCGTCACCCGGCTGCGCGCCGAGGAGTTCCAGGTCGACACCGCCGCCGATGGACCGTCGGCCGTGGCCGCCGCGGTGGCCGATCCGCCGGACCTCGTGGTGCTCGATGTCATGCTGCCGGGCTTCGACGGGCTGGAGGTGTGCCGGCGCATCCAAGCAGCACATCCGGTCCCGGTGCTGATGCTCACCGCCCGCAGCGACGAGACCGATATGTTGGTCGGGCTCGGCGTCGGCGCCGACGACTACCTCACCAAGCCGTTCAGCATGCGCGAGCTCGTCGCGCGGGTGCGCGTGCTGCTACGCAGGATGGAGCGGTCCAGCGCCACGCAGTCGCTGTGGGTCGGCCAGAACCGGGTGGACCTGCAGGCCCGCCGGGTGCATCGCGGTGACGACGAAATCCACCTCACGCGAACCGAATTCGATCTGCTCGCATTCCTGGCCACGCGGCCCCGAACCGTGGTCTCCCGTGATGCCCTGCTCGAACAGGTGTGGGGATGGGCATCGGGTGTGGAGAGCCGCACCGTCGACACCCACGTGAAAGCGTTGCGGCGCAAGCTCGGACCCGAACTCATCCGGACCGTGCACGGCGTCGGTTACGCGCTGGAGTTGCCGAGGTGAGCAGGCTCGGCGAGATGTGGGACCGCCTGCCCCGCCCGCTCGATCCGTTCGCCTCGTTCAAGGTCAAGACAGGACTGCTCGTCGGCAGCGCGATCACGTTGGCGGCGTTCACCTTCTGGATCGGCGCGAGCTGGCAGTTCCGCTACGCGCTGCTGGCAGCGCTGGCGACCTCGCTGGTCCTGACCCAGTTCCTGGCCCACGGCATGACCTCACCACTGCGTCAGATGACCGCCGCAGCCAAGGCGATGGCCCGGGGTGACTACAGCGCACGCGTGCGGGCCACGTCTCGCGACGAGGTCGGTCAGCTCGCGGCGGCGTACAACCAGATGGCCGCGGACCTCGGTGCGGCCGACGAATACCGCCGCGGGCTCATCGCCAACGTGTCGCACGAACTGCGTACCCCCATCACCGCGTTGCACGCACTGCTGGAGAACGTGGTCGACGGTATCGCCGAACCCGACGAGAAGACGATGCGGATGGCGCTGTCACAGACCGAGCGCCTCAGCGAGCTCGTCACCAACCTCCTCGACCTGTCCCGCCTCGAGGGTGGGGCTATCGCGTTGCAGCCCAGCTCTTTCGGAGTCCGGCGGTTCCTCGAGGAGGCCATCGGGCACGTCGGCGTCCTCGGCGACGGGGTGCGGGTGTCGGTCCTGGTGGACCCGCCGGGTCTGGTCGCGGTCGCCGATCAGGCCCGCCTGCGTCAGGTCGTGGTGAACCTCGTCGACAACGCGATGAGGCACAGCCCCGCGGGGGCGGAGGTCACCGTGGCGGCCCGTGCGTCCGACGACGGCGGGCTGCGGGTGGAGGTGCGGGACGAGGGCCCGGGGATACCGCCGGAGGAACGCGAGCAGGTGTTCGCGCGCTTCACGCGCGGGGCGACGTCGGCGGGCGGAACGGGTCTGGGTTTGGCGATCGCCCGCTGGGCGGTCGAACTGCACGGCGGCGCCATCGAGGTGATGGACGTCAGATCCGGCTGCCGGATCGGGGTCACGATCCCCGCGCCGGCGGCCAGGGAGGAGGCACAGTGAACCAGCCGACACCGGTCACCCACCCGTACCCGCGGGGGTACGTCGCGCCACCGCCGCCCCCGCTGATGATCGGGCCGCTGCCGCCCCGGCACGGCGAGCCGGGGTGGTCGATATGGCCCGTGCGCGTGTGGCCGAATCCCGTCGCGGCTGCCGCGCCACGGCGGCTGGTGGCAGCAGCGGTGCTCGCCGGCGCGGTCGGCGCCGCCGTGTGGCGGCTGGGTTCGCTCAGCATCGGCTACGTCGTCGTCGGCGTGATGGTGTTCGCGATCGTCTACGGAACCTCGCAGCGGCGGCCCAGCCGACGGGAATGGTGGGGGACGGCCGTCACGGTGGCGCTGCTGGCGGTGCCCGGACTGCTGGCCGCCGAATGGCTCGGGGTGCTGTGCCTCATGGCCGCCTGGCTCGTCGGCTGGAACACCCTGGTCGGGGGACGGACATGGACGGCGGTGCTGGCGGGGCCCCTGATCCCGTGGGTGTTGCCCGCCCGTGTCATCGGCTGGGCGCGACGCGCCCGCCCGGCGCCGGGGTCCGGTCGTCCGCGACGCCCCAGCGTCACCAGGATCACGATCGTCGCGGCCGTCACCGTCGGACTCACGGTCGTCTTCGGTGGGTTGTTCGCCTCGGCCGATCCTGCGTTCGCCAGCCTGGTCGACCACCTCGTGCCGTCCTGGCGGGGGGACGAATTCGTCGCGCGCTCGGTGGTGTTCGTCATCGTCGTGTCCTTCGTGCTGTTCGGCGGCTACCTGATGCGCTTCCCCCCGAGGCTGGACGCGCTGGCGCCCGCACGGATGAAGGCGGTGCCGAGCTGGGAGTGGGCGATTCCCCTCGCGGTGCTCGACATGCTGTTCCTCGGGTTCGTCGCAGTCCAGGCGACTGTGCTGTTCGGTGGACACACCCACGTCCTGCAGACCGAGGGCCTCACCTATGCCGAGTACGCCAGGCAGGGTTTCTGGCAGCTGCTCTGGGTGTCGGCGCTGACCCTGCTGGTGCTCAGCGCGGTGATCCGCGTCGCCGGGCGCGAGAGCGCCCCCGACCGCCGGCTGCTGCGAATACTGGTCGGGACCCTGTGCGTCATGTCGGTCGTCGTGGTCATCTCGGCGATCCACCGGATGTGGGTCTATCAGCAGGCGTACGGCTTCAGCACCGAACGGCTGATGGTCATCACGATCGAGCTGTGGCTCGGGGCGGTGTTCGTGTTCGTCCTGGCGGCCGGGGTGGCGATGACCGGCCGCTGGCTGCCCAGGGCGGTGCTGCTCGCCGGCGCGGTGGCGCTGCTCGGGCTGGCCGCGACGAACCCGGAACGCCTGATCGCCGACCGCAACATCGACCGCTACGAGCAGACCGGCCAGCTCGACACCGCCTACCTTCTGCGGCTGTCGCCGGACATCGAGCCCGCGCTGGCCAGGTTGCCCGAACCGATGCGCCTGTGCGCGCAGTACCGTGTCCGCGAACCGGATCCCTGGTACGAGTTCAATCTCTCGCGATGGCGCGCGCCGCTGTCATCGGAGTCCGGCATCGACTGCACGGCGTACTGGTCAGAGGTCCGCTGAGCATCCGGCTTACCTAGCAAGCGCTTGGTTGCTATCCTGGTCGGGTGGACAAGGCGCTTCCCAGTCGCCGCGACGAGCTGCTGCAGCTCGCTGCGACGATGTTCGCCGACCGCGGACTGCGCGCGACCACCGTCCGCGACATCGCCGATTCTGCGGGGATTCTGTCGGGCAGCCTGTACCACCATTTCAAGTCCAAAGAGCAGATGGTCGAAGAGGTCCTCAAAGACTTCCTGGACTGGCTGTTCACCCGCTACGACGAGATCGTCGCCGGCACCGCGGATCCGCTGGAACGCGTCGAGGGTCTGTTCATGGTCTCGTTCGAGGCCATCGAACACCGCCATGCCCAGGTCGTCATCTACCAGGACGAGGCGAAGCGGCTGAATCCGCTGGCGCAGTTCGGCTTCCTCGACGAGCGCAACCGGGAACAGCGCAGAATGTGGGTCGAGGTCCTCAAACAGGGCGTCGCCGAGGGCAAGTTCCGCCCCGATCTGGACGTCGACCTCGTCTACCGCTTCATCCGCGACACCACCTGGGTGTCGGTCCGCTGGTATCAGCCGGGCGGCCCGCTGACGGCCGAACAGGTCGGAAGGCAGTACCTCGCCATCGTGCTCGGTGGCATAACGAGAGATTGAGGAACCCATGACCGGAACACCTGTGGCGTACGTGATCGATGCTGTGCGCACCGCCATCGGAAAGCGCAACGGCTCGCTGGCAGGCGTGCATCCCGTCGATCTCGGCGCCGCCGGGTGGCGCGGCCTGTTCGCGCGCAACGACGTCGACCCGGGGGCGGTCGACGACGTGATCGCCGGGTGCGTGGACGCGATCGGCCCGCAGGCGGGCAACATCGCGAGGCTGTCGTGGCTCGCCGCCGGCTACCCCGAGGAAGTTCCCGGGGTCACCGTGGACCGGCAGTGCGGATCCAGCCAGCAGGCGGTGTCCTTCGGCGCCCAGGCCATCATGTCCGGCACCGCCGACCTGATCGTCGCCGGCGGCATGCAGAACATGAGCCAGATCCCGATCAGCTCTGCGATGACCGTCGCCGAGCAGTTCGGTTTCACCTCTCCCACCAACGAATCGAAGAGCTGGCTGCACCGGTACGGCGACCAGGAGATCTCCCAGTTCCGTGGCGCCGAGATGATCGCCGAGAAGTGGGACATCTCCCGCGAGGACATGGAGCAGTTCGCGCTGACCAGCCATCAGCGGGCCCAGGCGGCGATCCGCGCCGGGCATTTCGAGAACGAGATCATCCCGGTCGATCTGGACGGCGACGTCTTCTGCATCGACGAGGGACCCCGGGAGACCTCGCTGGAGAAGATGGCCGGCCTCAAGACGCTGGTCGACGGTGGCCGCCTCACCGCGGCGATGGCCAGCCAGATCTCCGACGGTGCCAGTGCCGTGCTGCTGGCATCGGAGAAGGCGGTCAAGGAGCACGGGCTCACGCCGCGTGCGCGCATCCACCACATCAGCGCCCGCGGCGCCGATCCGGTGTTCATGCTCACCGGACCGATCCCCGCCACCCGGTACGCGCTCGAGAAGACCGGCCTGTCGATCGACGACATCGACACCGTCGAGATCAACGAGGCCTTCGCGCCCGTCGTGCAGGCCTGGCTCAAGGAGACCAAGGCGGATCCGGAGAAGGTCAACCCCAACGGCGGTGCGATCGCCCTCGGGCACCCCCTCGGCGCCACCGGAGCCAAGCTCTTCGCGACCATGCTGAACACGCTGGAGCGCACCGGCGGCCGCTACGGCCTGCAGACGATGTGCGAAGGCGGCGGCACCGCCAACGTCACCATCATCGAGCGCCTCTGACCGGAGGCCGCGGCTCGGCCTGCGAGCCGCGGTCAGTGGTCGTGGAGGATGACGCCGCGGATGTTGCGGCCGTCGCGCATGTCCTCGTAGCCCTCGTTGACCTCCGCGAGCTTGTACTCGTGGCTGACGGTCTCGTCGAGCAGCAGCTTGCCCTCGCGGTACAGCGACAGCAGGCGGGGGATGTCGGCGCGGGGGTTGGCCTCGCCGTACAGGCTGCCGAGCAGGCGCTTCTGGAACAGCGTGAACATCATCATGCCCAGCGTCGGCGAGTTGTCGGCCATCGTCGACAGCGCGGTCATCACGACCGCGCCGCCCTTGCGGATGATGTTCGCCGCGTCCTCGAGCATCGAACCCTCCAGCAGGCCGACGGTCAGGATGGCCGAGTCGGCCATCACGCCGCGGGTCAGCTCGGCGACGAGGGCGGTCGCTTCGGGCAGCGAGGTGACGAAGTGGGTGGCACCGAGCTGTAACGCCTTCTCCCGCTTGGCTTCCACGGGCTCCACGACGACGATCTTCTCGGCCCCCGACAGCCGCGCGCCCTGGACCGCGCCGCTGCCGATGCCGCCGAATCCGATCACCACGACCGTGTCGCCGGGCCGGACGTCGGCAGTGTTGACCGCCGAACCCCACCCGGTCGTGACACCGCAGCCTAGCAGGCAGGCGCGCGAGAGCGGGATGTCGTCGTCGATCTTGACGATCGAGGCCTCCGGCACGGTGCCGTACTGCGAGAAGGTGCCGACGAGCGCCATCACCCCGATGTCCTGACCGTTGGCATGCCGCCGGTAGGTGCCGTCGAGCTGCGTGCCCGCCATGATCATCGCGCCGAGGTCGCAGAGGTTCTGGTGCCCCGTCGAACAGAAACGGCACCGGCCGCATGCGGGCAGGAACGACGCGACGACGTGGTCGCCGGGGGCCAGACCGATGACGCCGGGGCCGACCTCGCGCACGATCCCGGCCCCTTCGTGGCCGCCGATCAGCGGAAGGGGCGCGGGCAGGTCGCCGGTACGGATGTGCTCATCGGAATGGCACAGGCCGGTGGCCTCCCACGACACCAGCACCTCACCGTCCTGAGGCGGGTCGAGGTCGATCTCTTCGACGGTCCAGTCGGACCCGTATTCCCACAGGATGGCGGCGTTGGTCTTCATGCGGCCGAGTCTAGGAAGCTCACCACGAGCGCATGGCGGAATCGCTGGACGCGCGTCAACTGTGCGCTCAGCGGATGAAGTGCGACGCCTTCTGCAGGTGTTCCACGGCCTCGGCCACGATGGCCGGCACCAGCTCCGCGCACGACGGCAGGTCGTCAATGATGCCTGCCACCTGGCCCGAGGCCAGCACCCCGGCGTCGGTGTTGCCCTCGACCAGCCCCGCTTTGAGGAGCATCGGGGTGTTCGCGGCCATCACGACCTGCGACCACGTCAGGTCCTTGCCGTGCCGCATGGCCAGACCGTCGGTGATCATCGACTTCCACGTCATGCCCGACATCTTCTTGAACTTCTGCGCGTTGAGGACCGCAGCCGAAAGCCCGCGCACGGGCGAACCGCTCTCCAGCTTCTCGACCAGCCCGGTGCGCAACACCCGGTGCGGCATGCCGTCGACCTTGGTGGAGACGACGGTGCCGTCCAATGCCGCCTGAAGGTAGCGCTGCTTGACCGCGTCGGGCACGGTCGAGTCCTTGGTCAAGAGGAACCGCGTGCCCATGGCGACGCCTGCGGCGCCGTAGGACAGCGCGGCGGCCAGACCTCGGCCATCGAAGAAGCCACCGGCGGCGACCACCGGCATCCCGGTGTCGGCGACGGCGTCGAGCACCGACGGCAGCAGCAGCGTGGTGGCGATCGGTCCGGTGTGGCCACCGCCCTCGCCGCCCTGCACGATGACCGCGTCGGCGCCCCAGCCGGCGACCTTCTTGGCGTGCTTGGCCAGCCCGACCGACGGAATGACCACGACGCCGGCCTCTTTGAGCTTGGCGATCAGATCGGGTTTGGGTGCCAGGGCGAAGGAGGCGACTTTGACTCCTTCGCGGATCAGGAGGTCGACGCGGTCGTTCGCGTCGCCGGCGTCGGCGCGGATGTTGATGCCGAACGGTTTGTCGGTCGCCGCCTTGACCTTCGCGACCGCGGTGGTGAGCTCGGCAAGCGTCATCGTCGCCGACGCCAGGATGCCGAGACCGCCGGCGTTGGACGTCGCCGCGACCAGCCGTGCGCCCGCGACCCAGCCCATGCCGGTCTGCACGACGGGGTGCTCGATCCCGACGAGTTCGGTCAGGGGTGTCTTCAGGGTGCTCATCGCACACCGTTCATGGCAGACGCGTCCGTCACTTGACTTCCTTGTCCCGCAGCGACTTCGGGTCGATGACCTCGCGGAGCAGCTTCAGCTCGTCCTCGGACGGCAGCCGCGTCGTCTCGGCCTCGGCCAGGCCGTGCACCTCGAACGACGTGTTCTCGGCGACCTGGTCGGCCTCGACACCGGGGTGCAGCGACAGCGCGCGCATCTGATGGTCGGGCCCGTTGAAGTCGAACACCCCGAGGTTGCTCACGACGCGGTAGACGTTGACGAAGCGGTAGGCCGGATTGTCCGGATCGACCTTGTCCCAGCCGATCCCGGACACGATGTCGACGGACTCGCCGAACACGCGCGGCGAGTGGTTGCCGACCCAGTAGCTGGTCGCGTGGTTGATGGTGTTGCCCGGCGCGCCGCGCACGCCGAACATCTGGCGCTTCGGATGCTGCAGGGGGCCGAACGCCGACAGGTTCTGGTTGCCGTAGCGATCGATCTGGTTGGCGCCCATCACGACATGTCGTCGACCCCACGCCAAGGTCTCGAAGACCCGGCCGAACGGCATCCAGCCCTCGATCTTCGCGGCCGCCCCGATCGCGGGGGTGTCGGCGATGAGGCGGGCCTCGCCGTCGGAGAGCACGATGTCGGGGGAGAACGTCAGCCGTGCCAGCCGGGCGCCGATCGACACGATCGTCGTCATCGGGCTGACCATGATCTCGCCTGCGTCACGGAACAATTCGGCGCACGCGACGGCGCACACCTCGGCGCGGGTTGAGGAGATCACTTCGACGCCTCCTGGGCTTGCTGGAATTCGCGGACCGCGGCCTGGTAGTCCGCCTCGCTACCGGACAGGTAGGTCTCGACGAACCGGGCCCACGTCTCGTCGGAGGACGCGGCCTCGGCGTAGTGCCGCTGGAACTTCTCGTCCCGTCGGTAGTCGGGTTCGGCGGTGGTGAAGTGGGCGCCGCCCGGCGCCTCGACCACGGAGTCGACCATCATGCGGTTGATCAGGAGCGCCTGCGGGGGGACCGCCTTGACCAGTTCCTCGGTCGACACCACCTTCTCGACCGACAGCAGGCGTTTCTCGGCCGACATCAGGTACAGGTCGTCGAAGTACGGGTCGATGCCCGTGTATGCCGCATTCCCCTGTGCGTCACCGATATTCATGTGGACGAACGCCACGTCGAGGTTCAGCGCAGGCATGGCGACGAGCTCTTCATACCCGTCACCCGTCGGGTACGGCGACCGCACGGTCTTGAGCTCGTCACCCCAGAAGGCCCGGACGTCGCTGCCCAGGCCGGCGCGGATCGGCAGGAACGGCAGACGCTGGGCGGCCGCCTGGAGTCCGCAGCGGAGCATGCCCTCGTCCATCTCGCGGGCCTCGATCGAACCCGAGGTGCGGGCCTTGGCGAACCACGGGTCGTAGAACGGGGGCGAGTCCAGCGACACGAATCCGTAGTACACGCGCCTGACCTTGCCCGCCGAGCACAGCAGCCCGAGATCGGGGCCGCCGTAGGTGACCACGGTCAGGTCGGTGACGTCGGTGCGCAGCAGTGCGCGTACGAACGCCATCGGCTTGCGCCGCGACCCCCACCCGCCGATGCCGATGGTCATTCCGCTGCGGACCGACGAGACAGCCTCGTCGAGCGTGGTTCGCTTGTCTGCCATCTTATTTCGACCCCTTGTCGGTCCCCGCGAACGCATCGCGGTGTTCATCGGAGACACCCGCGAGATTGAGCTCGAACGTGAAGCCCTGCTCCATGCGGTACCTCGCGGTGACCGGCTGGATGTCGATGAAGTTCAGTGCCTCCTTGGCCGCCCGGATCACGCGGGTGTCCTTCGAGGCGATGTCGCGGGCGACGCGCAGCGCGGATTCGTCGAGGTCTGCGCGGGGCACCACCTCGTGGACCGATCCGAAGTGGTGCAGGGTGTCGGCGTCCACGGTGGCCGCGGTGAAGAAGAGTCGCCGCATCAGATGCTGCGGCACCAGTCGCGACAGGTGGGTGGCCGCCCCGAGTGCACCGCGCTCGACCTCGGGGAGACCGAACTTGGCGTCGTCGGAGGCGACGATGACGTCGGCGTTACCGACGAGTCCGATGCCACCGCCGACACAGAAACCGTTCACCGCGGCGACGACCGGGACGGCGCACTCGTAGACCGCCCGAAATGCTTCGTAACACCCACGATTCGCGTCGATCAACGCGGTGAAGCCCTCGGTCTTCTGCATCTCTTTGATGTCGACACCGGCGTTGAAGCCGCGTCCCTCGGCGCGCAGGATCACCACGTGGGTGCTGTGGTCCCGGCCTGCGGCCGTGATCGCGTCGGCGAGTTCGAACCACCCGCGCGACGGGATGGCGTTGACCGGCGGGTAGTCGACGGTGACGGCGACGATGCCCGGTTCCACGGTCGTGGTGGTGATCGGCATGGGGAAACTCCTGGGTGGCTACCTAAGCAAGCACTTGCTTGGTACGCTAGCACAGTGACTGACGCCGTCGACAGTGTCTCGGGAGCCCTCGGCGCCGCAGCTGCCATCCAACTGGGGCTGGCGGGCCGCGTCGTCCTCGTCACCGGAGGGGTGCGTGGCGTCGGCGCAGGGATCAGCCGGGTTTTCGCTGCGCAGGGCGCCACGGTCGTGGCCTGTGCGCGTCGGCATGTCGACGCGTTCCCGTACGAGTTCCGGGCGTGCGACATCCGTGACGACGAGGCGGTGGCGGGACTGATCCAGGGCATCGTCGCCGACCACGGTCGTCTCGATGTCGTGGTCAACAACGCCGGCGGCTCGCCGTACGTGCTCGCCGCGGATGCGTCGGCCAAGTTCAGCACCAAGATCGTCGAGCTGAATCTGCTCGGCGCGCTCTCGGTCTCCCAGCACGCGAATGCGGTCATGCAGCACCAGGATTCGGGTGGCTGCATCGTCAACATCACCAGCGTGAGCGGACGCCGGCCGACCCCCGGCACCGTCGCCTACGGGGCGGCGAAAGCCGGGATGGAGAACATGACGACCACGCTCGCGGTCGAATGGGCACCCAAGGTCCGGGTGAACTCCGTCGTGGTCGGCATGGTAGAGACCGAACAGTCCGAACTCTTCTACGGCGACGCCGACTCGATCGCGGCGATCTCGAAGAACGTGCCACTGGGCCGGCTGGCCAAACCCGAGGACATCGGCTGGGCCACTGCGTTTCTCGCATCGCAGGCGGCGTCCTATATCAGCGGCGCCTCCCTGGAGGTCCACGGCGGCGGGGAACCACCGCACTACCTGTCAACCACGACAGCCGACATCAAATAAGGAGACGACACACATGGGACTGCTCGACGGCCGCGTGGTCATCGTGACGGGTGCGGGCGGCGGAATCGGCCGGGCGCACGCACTGGCGTTCGCCGCCGAAGGCGCACGGGTCGTGGTCAACGACATCGGTGTCGGCCTCGACGGGTCCCCTGCCGGAGGTGGAAGCGCCGCCCAGAGCGTGGTCGACGAAATCGTCGCGGCCGGAGGCGAAGCCGTGACCAGCGGAGCCAACGTCGCCGATTGGGCCCAGGCCGAAGGGCTGATCGCCACGGCCGTCGAGGCGTTCGGCGGATTGGACGTGCTCGTGAACAACGCCGGCATCGTCCGGGACCGGATGTTCGCCAACACGAGTGAAGAGGAATTCGACGCCGTCACCGCGGTGCACCTCAAGGGACACTTCGCAACCATGAAGCACGCCGCCGCCTACTGGCGTGCCAAGTCCAAGGCCGGCGAGACCGTCGATGCGCGGATCATCAACACCAGTTCGGGTGCCGGCCTGCAGGGCAGCGTCGGGCAGGCCAACTACAGCGCGGCCAAGGCCGGCATCGCCGCTCTCACACTCGTCGCCGCCGCCGAGATGGGCCGCTACGGCGTCCGGGTCAATGCCATTGCGCCATCTGCGCGGACACGGATGACCGAAACGGTCTTCGCGGACATGATGAGCACGCAGGACAAGGATTTCGACGCGATGGCCCCGGAGAACGTCTCGCCGCTGGTGGTGTGGCTGGGAAGCGTGGAGTCCCGCGACGTGACCGGCACGATGTTCGAGGTCGAGGGCGGCAAGATCCGGGTCGCCGAGGGCTGGGCGCACGGCCCCGAGATCGACAAGGGCGCGAAGTGGGACCCTGCCGAACTGGGCCCCGTCGTCAGTGACCTGATCGCGCGGGCGCGTCGGCCCGTCCCGGTGTACGGGGCCTAGATTCGCCGAGATTCATGGACCGAGCCGTCGAACTCCCGCGGTGCCGAAAAAGGGCGCGGCAAATTCGAATCGGGTGATCTTGTTTCGTTATCCGGCGCCGCGGGTCCACGCCGTTACTAGTTGTGTCCGAACATCCGGTCGGCCGCCAGCTGCGCCAGGTCCCGCAGCGTCGTCACGTGACCGGACGTCCACTGGCGCGGGTTCGTGTCCCAGACGCACAGGGTGCCCACCGCATGGTGTCCGCTGTCGATGAGCGGGATCCCGAGATACGACACGACCGTGCCGTCGGTCACGGCAGGATTCGACTTCAGCACCGGGTCGGTCCTTGCGTCGGCAATCACCAGAGGCTCGCCCGACGCGACGGCGTACTGGCACACGGAACGATCGATGTGCGTCTGCCGGGACTCGGGGTCGTCACTGACCGAACCGTGCATGCTGACGAAGAACTGACGGTCGATGTCCACCAGAGAGATGGCGGCTCCGGGCGCTGCCAGCGCGGTAGCGGCCATGTCGGCGATGCGGTCATAGACCTTCTCGCGGGGCGAATCCAGCAGACCCGTTGCGTAGAGAGCCTGGAGGCGCTCCGGGTCCGCGACCACCGACCGCGGCCCCAGGGCCTGCCGGGGTACCTCGATACCAACTTGCGACAGGTGCGCCAGCAAATCCGAAGACTGCCCGTTCTGCGGCTTGACGTCGGCCATCAAACGCGTGGCGACAGCTTGGGCGACATACTTGTCGACGGTTTGTTCGGCCAGCGCAGCCTGCTCCTCGACCATGCGGTCGAGGAAGGCGTCGAAGCCTGGTACTGAGGTCACCCTTCAACGATAGGCCAGCGGGCTGTTGCGCGCGTCTATTGTCGTTATTCCGAGACCCGGCGTATCGATGACGACCGGATGTCTCATTATTTCCTCCAGCAAACGATCATCGAAGCCCCGCATTCGCAGGTACGATCGGGACCCGATCCGCGCTGTAGGACAGATCCAGGCGGCCGGGTGTCAGGTGACGGTCGGGGCACGGGGGACGGAAACGGATGCACGCGGAGTCGGGGCAGGGGCCTTCCCTGCGGTTGGCCTTTCTGACCGAGCTCTATTCTCCCAGCGTCGGTGGCCAGGAGATCTTCTTCCAGGAGCTCGCCGAAGCGATGATCCGGAGGGGTCACCGCGTCGACGTGTACTGCATCGGTCATCAGCCCGGCTTGGCGGACGACGAGGTGATCAACGGCGTCCGGGTGCGCAGGAGGCCCAACGGAGGCAGGTACAAAACACCACGCCTTCAGGCGATGCGACGGGTCTGGACCGACATCGCGAAATTCAGCCTCGGTGTGCGCCGGGTGGCCTCGCGGGACCCGTACGACTTCTTCCTGATGAACGAGTGGCCGCTCATGCACGCCGCGGTTCTGCCCAGAAAGGTGGTCGAGCGCAGCGCGATCCACTGGTGCGAGATCCGGGAAGACCCCGTGCTGAGCCTCCTGCAGGCGCAACTCCCGAAACGGGTGGGCATGAACTTCGCGGTCAGCGAAGCCGTCGCCGCCGCGATCACCGAGCAGTCCGGCCGGGAATGTGGCGTGCTGCCCAGCGGCATCGTCGCCTCGCGCTACCGGTCCGCGCCGCGGGCCGAACGATCCGGCGCACTTTACGTGGGACGGCTGGCGCCTCACAAGAACCTGCCCCTGTTCGTGGACGCGTTCGCGATCGCGGCAGAACGCGGGTTCGTCGGTGACCTGGTCATCGCCGGTGACGGGCCGTCGCGCGCCGACATCGAGGCCTATGCTCGCCAGTCGCCGGTCTCGTCGCGGATCCAGGTTCTCGGGTCCGTCGACGAAGAGCAGAAGATCGATCTGCTGTCGCGGTCGGCGGTACTCGGAATGCCCAGTCGCCGCGAGGGATTCCCGCGCGTCATCGCCGAGGCGATGGCCAGTGGTCTGCCGGTCGTCACCGCCGACTTCGCCGAGAACGGCGCCCGCGACGTCGTCAAGCAGTACGGCGCCGGCGTCGTGTGCGGCACGGAACCGGCGGACTTCGCCGGCGCGCTGATGGATGCGGAGGCGGGCTGGGACACCTACTCGCGGGCCGGACTCGGGGGCGCCGACTCCCTCGACTGGTCGCACATCGCCAAGACACTCGAAACACACGTTCTCGCAACCGCGGGGCGAGGATAACCGGACCGGCGCGAAACAGGTTGAGGGGGACACGATGCGGATCATGATCACGGGCGGAGCGGGCTTCGTCGGCAGGGAACTGGTGCGGACGCTGAAGGATCGCGCCGAGGTGCTGGTGGCCGATCTCCTCCGGTACGGCACACCTGACTGGCTGTCGGGGGAACCCGAGGGCTTCGGCTTCCGACGGGTCGACATCCGCGACGCCGCGGCCACCCGAGCGCTCGTCGAGGAGTTCGCCCCCGACGTGATCGTGCATCTGGCGGCCATCCACTACATCCCCGAATGCGACAGCGACCCGGCCAACGCCGTCGCGACGAACGTCACCGGAACCGTGAACCTGCTCGCCGCGTGTCCTGAAGGCACCCGCTTCGTGTTCGCGAGCAGCGGTGCGGTGTACCAGCCGGATGAAGCCGCGCACCGGGAGCTGGAGTCGGTCGTCGAGCCGGTCGACATCTACGGCTACACCAAACAGCAGGGCGAGGTCTACCTGCGGGCGCTGGCGGCCAGCCGGGGCCTGTCCGGGGTGATCGTGCGGCTGTTCAACGTCATCGGGCCCGGAGAGACCAACCCACACCTGCTGCCCGCGATCGTCGTCCAACTGCGGGACAACCCGGAGGCGATCTACCTGGGCAACACCTGGCCCAAGCGTGACTACATCGACGTCCTCGACGCCGCAGGCGGATTCGCCGCGGCGGCGCTGGGCACCACACCCGAACCCGGGCAGTGCGAAGTCGTCAACCTCGGCAGCGGCCAGCAGTACTCGGTGAACGAGATCGTCGACCGGATGCGCTCTGTCCTCGGGCTCGAGTTCGAGGTGCGCCAGGACGAACGCCGGATGCGGGCCGTCGACCGTCCCTTCCTGGGCGCGGACATCACCCGGATCCGGGAGACATTCGGCTGGAGCCCCGAGCACAGCCTGGACGAGACGCTGAAACGGATGTGGGACAAACCGGATTTCCTGCCCGAACTGGAAGGGCGCCTGACATAGCCACGGCCGCCTCGTCCGAGGGCGAGCACATCGATCTCCTCTTCGACGCCAGGCATATTCGGCAGAGCGGCATCGGCACCTACATAGGTACGCTGCTGCCACACCTGGAGCAGACGTTCGCCGACAGGGGTCTGTCGCTGGCGGTCCTCGTCGCCGAGCACGCGACACCGCTGCTGTCCGACAGCACGACCGTCGTCGTCGAGCGTGAGATCGCGCCGATGTACTCGTTGAGCGAGCAGCGGGCGTGGGACCGGGCGATGAAGGCGGTGCGCCCGCGCGCACTCTGGGTGCCGCATTACCCGTTCCCGTTCACCACGCTGCGTCCGGGGCACCGGAAGACCCTGCTGTTCGTGACCGTCCACGACACGCTGCACATCTTGAAACAGGAAGTGAGCGGCCACAGTCCGGCGCGACAGGCGTACGCGCGGGCGATGCTGACGCTCGACGTGCGCCGGTCGCGAACGATCTTCACCCCGTCGGAGGCCACCGCCGCATCGCTGCGGGCGATGTCGCCGTCCGCCGCGGTGATGGTGACGCCCATCCCCGTCGACAACGGCTGGTTCAAGCCGGCCGATCCGTCGTTGTCGCCGGTGAAGGACCGGTTCATCCTCTATGTCGGCAATGCCAAGTGGCACAAGAATCTTCCGCTGCTCCTCAACGCGTACGCCGATATTGCCGACAGCATTCCGCAAAAGCTCGTGATCGCGGGCAGCGGCGAGGCTCTGCGCGACGGCGACGAGCGGGTCGGCGCGCTGGCCGACAGACTCGGGGACCGAGTGGAGGTGATGGGCCGGCTCGACTTCGAGGTACTGCGTTCGCTCGTCGCCTCCGCCGACCTGCTGGTGATGCCCTCGTTGCACGAGGGCGCCGGCCTGCCTCCGATCGAGGCGATGGCCTCGCACACCGCAGTGCTGGCCTCGGACATCGCCGCGCTGCGCGAGACCTGCGGTGACGGAGCCGATTACTTCGACCCCTACGACCGGCAGGCGGCCGCTGCTCTGCTGCAACGTCATTGCCGCGACGACGACGCGCGGGCCGCGCTGGCCGCCCGCGGCTGGGCCCATGTGACGGCACGGCAGACGGACATCTCATTCGGGTCGGCGGCCGAGGCCGTCGCCGCGGAACTTGCCGCCAGCCGACGGTAGCCCGACGGCCATAGGAGCCCGGCCGCCGGGTCGCGCCTCAGTCCGCTGCGGCGTCCTTCAGTGCGTCCGCGGCGGGCTTGGGCGACAGGTCCTCGCGCAGGACACCGAAGTTCTGCTCCTTGTCGGCCGGATCGTTTCCGCCGTCGACCAGTTCGTAATAGATGAGGGGACCGGCCCAGTCCCATTCCTTGACCTGGTCACGGGCCTGAATGAGGGCCGCGGCCTGTGCATCCTCCGACACCGCCTGCGCTTCGGTCCCCGTCGGGGCGCCGAACTCGGTGATCCAGAGCTTCTTGTCGGCGTCGCCGTGCCGCTCCATGACGGCGTGCAACTCCGGTAGGTCCTTGAATCCGCCGACCATTCGCTGCGGACTCTCCATGGGTAGCGCGGGAAAAGTGTACGGGTGGATGGCGATTCCGTCCGCGTGCTTGGCTGCGCCATTGGCGTACAGCCGGTCGAGGTAGTCGGCGGGTGCGATCTCGGCGTCGGTGTCGTCGAACTTGGGGCTGAGCCCGCCGGTGAGCACAGCGGCGTGGGGATCCACGGCGCGGATCGCGTCCGCCGCGACCCAGAACAGGGTGCCGTACTCGTTGACGTCGGGCCGGGGCGGCCAGAACTTACTGGAGTTCTGCTCATTCCAGATCTCGTAGCTGTGCACTCCGCGAGGTGCGTAGCGCTCGGCGACGGTGCGGTTGAACTCGGCCCACTCGGAGAGCTGCGCGGGCCGTGAGTGGCGTGCCGCGTCGTCGTCACCCGGGGTCCCCGGACGCGCCCACGCCGGAGTGAAGGCCACCACCGCCAGGACATTCATCCCGCGGGCCGACGCTGCATCGACGACGGCATCCGGATAGGTCCAATCGAATTGTCCCCGTTGGTTTTCGACCACAGACCAGTCGATGTCCACGCGGACCCAGGTGACATTCATCTCCGCCATCACGTCGAACTGCCGGTTGATGGCGGCGCCGTCGGCACCGCGGGAGTGAACGGTCATCCCGATCTCGGGTCGAGGCTCGGCCGTCCCGCAGGACAGCGCGGTGAGGCCGCACAGGATGACCAGGAGCAGGTGAGTTGCCCGCCGACGCCGGTGGGTCATCGAAGGATCGCCTGATGATCACCCTTGTTCGTGAGCGGTCGGCCGAGCAGCCCTTCGGTCCGGCCGAGCAGGAGCGCGAACGCTTCGCCCGGGCCGAACTTGTCGGGATTGCGCAGGGGCATCAGGGCGGCGGCCACGAGGTGGGCTGCCCTGTACCACAGCGGGTATTTCCATGTCCGCAGGACATAGCCGGCGCCCCTGCCGTAGCTGCGCTGCTTCCGTCGGCGCTCTTCGGGCGGGAGGTGAGCGAATTCGGTCTGTGCCTGAACGACGATGTCCGGCACCCAGTCGATCGAGAAGTCGGCGTGCTCGGACATCCGCAGCAGCAGGTCCGGTCCCTCGCCGGACTGCCACGGGGTCGCGGCGCCCGATCCCAAGGACGGGTTCCAGCCTCCGACGGCCTCGAAAGCCTCGCGCCGGAAGAAGGTAGCCGGTTCCATGGCACCCCAGACGGTGCGTCGGGTCACCTCCGACCCCGGGGGCGGCAACGGATTGCGAGGACCCTCGCGATCGACCAACTGCACTGCGACAACGGTCGTCGGCGGGACGCAATGGCGGGACACCTGTTCGAGGACATCCGCGGTGATCCTGCTCGTGTCGTTCGGGAACCACAGCCAGTCGGCATCCGCCGTCAACGCCCCGGCCGCCGCATTGCGCCCGTTCGATATCCCGCGGGGACTGAGAACCGTGCGGATGTCGAGGGTGCCCTCGAAAGCCCGGACCACGGCAGCGAGGTCAGCGGCATCCGCCTCGTTGTGGTGGGCGATCGCGACCTCGCACGGTCGTCGGCTCTGTGCCGCCAGGTCTGTGAGAAGCTCGCGCAGTGGCCCCCACCGGCCCACGGTCGTGATCGCGACACCGATTCGCGCAGTTGCCGGATCCGGCGCGGCCCCCATGCGCCGAAGCCTAGCCGACCGTTTGCTGCTGGGTCAGAAGATCAGCGGCACGACGACCGTGAGCGCGGTGGAGAGGGCGAACACAGCGAGCAGGAGCCGCCTCACCCGCCCCCGACGACGCTGCGTGAACGCGTAGGGCACGACCAGCGTGGAAGCGGCCCCGCCGAGGATCAGGAAGACCGAGCCGATCATCAGGCCGTAACCGTGGGGATCGTGAGCAGGATCGTCGGCCAGATACGAACCGGCGACCAGGAACAGCGCGTAGACCCAGATGGTCACCGATGCCGCCCCGACGACAGCGGCGGTGATGCGTCCGGCGATGTTCAGCCGAGTCAGGCCGGGTCGCAGATCAGGATCGGGATCCTGCGGTCGGTGTAGGACCGGTAGTTGGCGAAATCGGGGTAGATGGCGTCGAGCCTGGGCCAGTACTGCTCCCGCTCGGCGTCGGTCGCATCCCGTGCGGTCAGCTCCAGCTTCTCGTTCTTGATCTGGAACGTCACCTTGGGGTTGGCCTGGATGTTCAGGTACCACATGGGGTTCGACGCGCGACCACCCTGGGAGGCGACCAGGACCACGCGGTTGCCCTCGCGCAGGAACAGCAGCGGGCTCTCCCGAGGCTCACCCGATTTGCGGCCGATGGTCGTCAGGATCCCGACCGGCGGGGGTGCGCTGAAGCGGTTCGACCCGCCGCGCCATTTCGCGCCGAGGCGCCCGCCGGTGGCCTTGTAGGCCCACGTGTTCAACCGCGACATCCACTTGATGCCGACGCCGACCGCTGCGGAGTTGAGGCCTTCGACCTGTTTCGGACTCAACGGACGCGGGGGTTTGGCCATGGGCGGGATCCTATCGGCTCAGGAAGGGTCGGATCGACGCGTTGATGTGGCGGATCTGTGCGCGACCGGACGGATCGTCGGCGGGGATCAGGAAGGTCTCGTCGATGCGGGCGCCGACGCTGCGCCCGCCCAGTCGGGGCTTCGTCGACAGCTCGAACTGCGCCCGCACCGTGTCGCCGTCGACGGTGAACCGCGGCGTGGTGACCGCTTTGATGACGCGGTACTGCAGACCGCCGTTGAGGCTGCGGCGCAGGTGATTTCCTGAGAATCCCGTCTTCAGGCCGAGTTCGACGCGGGTGCAGTCCGGTGCGAACGGCACGTCGTCGGCCCGGTGGCTGGCCAGAGCGCTGATGTAGGACTGCGCCGCGGCGATGCGGTCGGCGTCAGAGATCATGGCTCCGGCTCAGATCCGCTCGATGATGGTGCCGGTGGACAGAGCGCCGCCGGCGCACATGGTGATCAGCGCCGTCGTCTTGTCGGTGCGTTCCAGTTCGTGCAGAGCGGTCGTGATCAGCCGGCTGCCCGTGCTGCCCACCGGATGCCCGAGCGCGATCGCGCCGCCGTTGACGTTGACGGTGTCCATGTCGGGCTCATGCACGCGGGCCCACGACAGCACGACCGAGGCGAAGGCCTCGTTGATCTCGGTGATGTCGATGTCGCCGATCTTCATGCCGGCCTTCTCCAGGACCTTCGCGGTCGACTGCACGGGACCGTCGAGGTGGTAGTACGGTTCGGCGCCGACCAGCGCCTGGCTGACGATGCGGGCGCGGGGTGTGAGGCCGAGTGCTCTGGCCTTGTCCTCGTCCATCCACAGCACGGCGGCTGCGCCGTCCGAGATCTGCGACGACGTCCCCGCCGTGTGGATGCCGCCCTCCATGACCGGCTTGAGCGAGCTCAGCCCCTCCAGGGTGGTGTCGCGCAGGCCCTGGTCCTTGCTGATGATGTGGCGCTCACTGGTGGGCTGCTTGTTCTCATCGAGAACGGGCGCCTCGATGCCGCTGATCTCGCGGTCGAACCGTCCTTCGGCCCAGGCCTGCTTGGCCTTGCGCTGGGACTCGAAACCGAACTGGTCGATGTCCTCACGGCTGATGCCGCGGCGCTTGGCGATGCGCTCGGCGGCGGTGAACTGATCCGGAAGATCGATGTCCCAGGAGGAGGGCCGGATGATGCTGCGATCGGGGCCGGCATTGGCGCCGAGTCCGACACGGCTCATGGCCTCGATGCCACAGGCGATGCCCATGTCGATGGCCCCGGTGGCGATCAGGCCGGCGATCAGACCGTTGGCCTGCTGACCGCTGCCGCACTGGCAGTCGATGGTCGTGGCGCCGACGTGCTCGGGCAGACCCGCCACGAGCCACCCCACGCGGGTGATGTTGTTGGACTGTTCGCCGAACTGCGTGACGCAGCCGCCGATGACCTGTTCGATGTCGCCGGGGTCGATCCCGGCCTTCTCGACGAGTGCCTTCTGAGTGGCGCCGAGCAACTCGGTGGCGTGCAGTCCAGACAACCAGCCGCCGCGTTTGCCGATGGGGCTGCGGGTGGCTTCGACGATGACAGGGTTACCCATTCCGTCAGGCTAGAACACGTTTCATAAGCCTGACAAGCTGCGATGCGGCCACACCTTTGATCTGCGGTGGAGGCATGTTTTACTGGCACTAGAACACGTTGCAATTGAGGAGAGCTTTCACATGCCCGGCCCTAACTCGTGCCCTGTTGCCCCTGACTTCGATTTCCTCGACGCCAATCTCAACCTCGAACGCCTTCCCGTCGAAGAGCTCGCCGAACTCCGCAAGTCCGAGCCTGTCCACTGGGTCGACGTGCCCGGTGGCACGGGAGGCTTCGGTGACAAGGGCTACTGGCTCGTCACCAAGCATGCCGATGTCAAAGAGGTGTCCAAGCGAAACGACGTCTTCGGCAGCTCGCCGGACGGGGCGATCCCCGTGTGGCCGCAGGGGATGACGCGGGACGCCATCGACCTGCAGAAGGCCGTCCTGCTCAACATGGACGCCCCGCAGCACACGCGCCTGCGCAAGATCATCTCGCGTGGTTTCACCCCCCGCGCGGTCGGCCGTCTCGAGGACGAGCTGCGGACGCGCGCCCAGAAGATCGCCGAGACCGCTGCGGCCGAGGGCACCGGCGACTTCGTCGAGCAGGTCTCCTGTGAGCTCCCGCTGCAGGCCATCGCCGGCCTGCTCGGCGTCCCGCAGGAGGACCGCGACAAGCTGTTCCGCTGGTCCAACGAGATGACCGCCGGCGAGGATCCGGAGTACGCCGACATCGACCCGGCGATGTCCTCCTTCGAGCTGATCACCTACGCCATGAAGATGGCCGAGGAGCGCGCCAAGAATCCCACCGAGGACATCGTCACGACGCTGATCGAAGCCGACATCGACGGGGAGAAGCTCTCCGACGACGAGTTCGGCTTCTTCGTCGTGATGCTCGCGGTGGCGGGTAACGAGACCACGCGCAACTCGATCACCCACGGCATGATCGCGTTCGCCGCGCACCCCGAGCAGTGGGAGCTGTACAAGAAGGAACGCCCCGAGACCGCGGCCGACGAGATCGTCCGCTGGGCGACCCCGGTTTCGGCGTTCCAGCGCACCGCGCTGGAGGACACCGAACTGTCCGGCGTGCAGATCAAGAAGGGCCAGCGCGTCGTGATGTCCTACCGCTCGGCCAATTTCGACGAAGAGGTCTTCGACGACCCGCACTCGTTCGACATCATGCGCAACCCCAACCCGCACGTCGGGTTCGGCGGAACCGGTGCGCACTACTGCATCGGCGCCAACCTGGCCAAGATGACGATCAACCTGATCTTCAACGCCGTCGCCGACGCGATGCCCGACCTCAAGCCGATCGGCGAGCCCGAGCGGTTGATGTCCGGCTGGCTCAACGGCATCAAACATTGGCAGGTCGACTACACCGGCAAGTGCCCGGTGCAACACTGACGCTTCAACCCATCACCGCACTGACGCACGAACCGCACGAAGGCTCAAGGAGGAGTCGGTGGACTTCAGTCCAGACGAGGGGCAGCAGGCTGTCGCCGATGTGGTGACATCGGTGCTCGACCGCGAGAACACCTGGGACGCACTGGTTGCCGGCGGAGTGACCGCGTTGGCCGTACCCGAACGTCTCGGCGGCGACGGTGTCGGCCTGGCCGAGATCGGTACCGCGCTCACCGAGATCGGCAGGCACGGCACCATCAGCCCGGCGCTGGCGACGCTCGGGACGACGGCGGTGCTTCTCGACCTGGCCACGGAATCCCAGCAGGACCGGTACCTGGCGGGTGTGGCCAAGGGGGCGGTGTTGACGCCGGCACTCAACGAGCCCGGTTCGCAACTGCCGGAACGCCCCTCGGCAACGGTGTCCGGCGGCAGGCTCAACGGCACCAAGACCGGCGTCGCGTATGCCGAGCAGGCCGACTGGCTGCTGGTCACCACGGACAGCGGCGTCGTCGTTGTCGCCGGTGAGGCCGACGGCGTGAGTGTCGTCAAGACCCCGGCCTCTAACGGATCCGACGAGTACGTCGTCACGTTCGCCGACGTCGCTGTCGCCGACGAGGACGTGCTGGCCGATGCCGCGGTGGGCCGGGTCAACCAGCTGGTGCTGGCCGCGACGGGGGCCTTCGCCGCCGGCCTGGTCGCGGGCGCGCTGCGGTTGACCGCCGACTACGTCGCGACCCGGGAGCAGTTCGGCCGGCCGCTGTCGACGTTCCAGACCGTCGCGGCTCAGCTCTCCGAGGTCTACATCGCCTCGCGCACGATCTCTCTGCTGTCCACCTCAGCGGTGTGGCTGCTCTCCGAGGGTCTCGACGCCACCGACGACCTGGCGATCCTGGGGTACTGGCTGACCTCGCAGGCGGCTCCGGCGATGCGGCTGTGCCACCATCTGCACGGCGGGATGGGTATGGACATCACCTACCCGATGGACCGCTACTACTCGTCGATCAAGGATCTGACGCGGCTGCTCGGCGGTCCGTCACACCGTCTGGACCTGGTGGGAGCGTAGATGGGGCGAGGGAAGGGACGGGAGATCACATGTACATCGAACTGACACCCGAGCAGCGGCAACTGCAAGCCGAACTGCGACAGTACTTCTCGACTCTGATTACGCCCGAGGAAGCCGCGGCGATGGAGTCGAACCGGCACAACGACGCCTACCGTGCCGTGATCAAGCGGATGGGTTCGGACGGCAAGCTCGGTGTGGGTTGGCCCAAGGAGTACGGCGGCCTGGGCTTCGGGCCCGTCGAGCAGCAGATCTTCGTCAACGAGGCCAACCGCGCCGACGTGCCGCTGCCGCTGGTGACGCTGCAGACCGTGGGCCCGACGCTGCAGGTGTACGGCACCGAGGAGCAGAAGAAGAAGTTCCTGCCCGGAATCCTGTCCGGCGACATCCATTTCGCGATCGGCTACTCGGAGCCCGACGCCGGCACGGACCTGGCATCGCTGCGGACCACGGCGATCCGGCACGGCGACGAGTACATCGTCAACGGCCAGAAGTTGTGGACGACGGGGGCGCACGACGCCGACTACATCTGGCTGGCGTGCCGCACCGATCCAGAAGCCGCCAAGCACAAGGGCATCTCGATCCTGATCGTGGACACGAAGGACCCTGGGTACTCCTGGACCCCGATCATCCTGTCCGACGGTGCCCACCACACCAACGCGTCGTACTACAACGACGTGCGCGTGCCTGCCGACATGCTCGTCGGCGAGGAGAACGGCGGCTGGAAGCTCATCACCACGCAGCTCAACCACGAGCGCGTCGGGCTCGGCCCGGCGGGGCGCGTCGCGGGCATCTACGACCAGGTCCATGCCTGGGCGTCTAAGCCGGGCTCGGACGGCGTGACGCCGATCGAGCACGACGACGTCAAGCGTCTGCTGGGCCAGATCAAAGCGATCTGGCGCGTGAACGAGTTGCTCAACTGGCAGGTCGCCGCGTCCGGTGAAACCATCGCCGTCGCCGACGCCGCCGCCACGAAAGTCTTCTCCACCGAACGCATTCAGGACGTGGGCCGGCTCGCCGAGGAGATCGTGGGCAAGTACGGCAACCCCGCGGATCCGCAGACCGGTGAACTGCTCGACTGGCTGGACAAGATGACCAAGCGCAACCTGGTGATCACCTTCGGTGGAGGAGTGAACGAAGTGATGCGGGAGATGATCGCGGCATCGGGTCTGAAGGTCCCGAGGGTCCCGCGATGAGCGCTTGCGCGAAGAGCAGAGGGTCGCGATGAGCGCTTGCGCGAAGAGCAGAGGGTCACGATGAGCGCTTGCGCGAAGAGCAGAGGGTCACGATGACGACCACAGAGTCGCAGCCGGACACGCAGGCAGGCTTGCAGGCAGACATCGACAAGATCAAGGCAGCAGGCAAGAGCGAGCCGCGCCGCGGTCGAGATCCGGTGAACCAGCCGATGATCCATCACTGGGTGGACGCCATCGGCGACAGGAATCCGATCTACGTCGACGACGAGGCGGCGAGATCGGCCGGGCACCCCGGAATCGTCGCACCGCCGGCGATGATCCAGGTCTGGACGATGGGTGGGCTCGGCGAGGGCCGCTCCGACGACGACCCGCTGTCGAAGATGATGGCCCTCTTCGACGACGCGGGTTACGTCGGTGTGGTCGCCACGAACTGCGAACAGAAATATCATCGCTATCTGCAACCGGGCGAGGAACTCGCCGTCCACGCCGAGATCACCGACGTGGTGGGGCCCAAACAGACCGCGCTCGGCGAGGGCTATTTCATCAACCAGCTGATCACGTGGACCGCCGGCGACGGCGAGCTGGTGGCCGAGATGGACTGGCGCATCATGAAGTTCAAGCCCCGGGGTGGCGACAAGACCGCCGTCCCCGAGGACCTGGACCCCGACAAGCTCATGAGACCTGCGTCGTCGAAGGACACCAAGTTCTTCTGGGACGGCGTGAACGCCCACGAGCTGCGGATACAGAGGCGGCCGGACGGGACTCTGCAGCATCCGCCGGTGCCGGCAGTGTGGGCGGACCGTGACGCCCCGGCCGACTACGTCGTCGCCTGCGGCGACGGCACGGTCTTCAGCTACGTCGTCCACCACGCGCCCAAGGTTCCGGGACGGACACTGCCGTTCGTGATCGCCCTCGTCGAACTCGACGAAGGCGTCCGGATGCTCGGTGAGCTCCGCGGGGTCGACCCGGGCGCGGTAGAGATCGGAATGCCAGTGCGCGCAACGTATATCGACTTCCCCGATAGCGACATCAGCCCGGCCTGGACGCTGTATGCGTGGGAGCCGCGCTCGTGAGCGCGCCGACGGTCGAGGTCGGCACGACGCTGCCCGAGCTCGAGCTCTATGGCGACCCGACGTTCATCGTGTCGACGGCCATCGCCACCCGCGACTATCAGGACGTCCATCACGACAGGGACAAGGCGCAGGCCAAGGGCTCCAAGGACATCTTCGTCAACATTCTCACCGATACCGGTCTCGTGCAGCGGTATGTCACCGACTGGGCGGGACCGACGGCGGTGATCAAGTCGATCGGGTTGCGTCTCGGGGTGCCGTGGTACGCCTATGACACCGTGACGTTCACCGGTGAGGTGACCGCTGTCGAGGACGGACTCGTCACCCTGAAGATCACCGGTGCCAACAGTCTCGGCAAGCACGTGATCGCCACGGCCACACTCACGTTCGGAGGCACTGCATGAGCGACGGGTTGTCCGGCAAAGCGGCGATCGCAGGTATCGGCGCCACCGACTTCTCGAAGAACTCCGGGCGCAGCGAGTTGCGTCTGGCCGCCGAGGCCGTGCTGGACGCGCTCGACGACGCAGGGCTGTCGCCCTCGGACGTCGATGGCTTGGTGACGTTCACGATGGATTCGAACCTGGAGACCGCGGTCGCCCGGGCCACCGGGATCGGGGATCTGACGTTCTTCAGTCAGATCGGATACGGCGGCGGTGCGGCAGCGGCGACCGTGCAGCAGGCGGCACTGGCCGTCGCGACGGGCGTGGCGGAGGTCGTCGTCGCCTACCGCGCGTTCAACGAGCGTTCCGAGTTCCGCTTCGGTCAGGTGATGACGGGCCTGACGGTCAACGCCGACTCCCGCGGTGTCGAGTACAGCTGGTCCTATCCGCACGGCCTGAGCACGCCGGCGGCGTCCGTCGCGATGATCGCCCAGCGGTACATGCATGAATTCGGGGCCACCAGTGCGGATTTCGGCGTCATCTCGGTCGCCGACCGCAAGCATGCGGCGAACAATCCGAAGGCGCATTTCTACGGTAAGCCGATCACCATCGAGGACCACCAGAATTCGAGGTGGATCGCCGAGCCGCTGCGCCTGCTGGATTGCTGCCAGGAGACCGACGGCGGAGTGGCCATCGTCGTGACGACCCCCGAGCGCGCCAAGGACCTGAAGCACCGGCCTGCGGTGATCGAAGCCGCCGCGCAGGCCGCGGGCGCCGACCAGTTCACGATGTACTCGTACTACCGCGACGAACTCGGTCTGCCCGAGATGGGGCTGGTCGGTAAGCAGCTCTGGCAGCAGAGCGGTCTGTCGCCCAGCGACATCCAGACGGCGATCCTGTACGACCACTTCACTCCGTACACGCTGATCCAGCTCGAAGAGCTCGGCTTCTGCGGCAAGGGCGAGGCGAAGGACTTCATCGCCGGGGGTGCGATCGAGATCGGCGGCAGGCTTCCGATCAACACCCACGGCGGTCAGCTCGGTGAGGCCTACATCCACGGGATGAACGGCATCGCCGAGGGAGTCCGTCAGCTGCGCGGCACCTCTGTGAATCAGGTACCCGACGTGGAGCACGTCCTGGTCACCGCGGGAACCGGAGTGCCGACGTCCGGGCTCATCCTGGGGTGAACCCGCGCCGGAACCGCCCCTGTGAGGTGCGCCTCGCGCGCGCAGGACGGCCCGCGCACTACCCTTGGCGCAATGAGCTCCCGCCAGCCGAATCCCGACGACGAGGACACCGGGCCGCTTCAACTGAACCAGACACCCGCGGCTCCGGCCGACCGACCCGAACCACGGTATGACGCTCCGATGTCGGTGAATCCGCGTCCCGTGCACCGTGATCGCCGGCCGGTGGCGCTGGTGGCCGCGGCGACGGTGGCGGTCATCGGCCTCGGGATCCTGGCGTGGGCGTTCTGGCCGTCCTCAGACGGCGGCGATGGTGCGGCGGCCGAGACCACGACCGCCGAGCAGACCGAATCGCAGCAGCAGGCCGAGACACGTCTGCTGGGGATGCTGCCGAGGGGCTACGCCGACGGCGCGTGTGAGGCTGTTGTCCCCACCGAAGGCGCTCTGGCACAGGTGAGTTGCGCCAAGAACGCAGACACCGGCGGTCCGCTGACGGCGACCTACACGCTCCTGAAAGACGCGCAATCGCTCGAGGAACGCTTCGACGAGGTCATCGCCGAGACGTCGGTCGTGAACTGCCCGGGCAACATTCAGTCGCCCGGCCCGTGGCGGCGGAATGCGACCCCCGATAAGATCGCCGGAACGTTGATGTGCGGCTTCCAGCAGAGCAAGCCGACGGTGGCTTGGACCACCGATGCCGGCCTGTTGCTCAACGAGGTGCAGTCCGGCCCGCAGGGGCCCAACATGGTTCAGCTCTACACCTGGTGGGCCTCACACTCCTGAAACGAGCCGTGCCGCCTGCTGGGCAGGCGGCACGGACTCGTATGTCGGCTTCGTATGTCGGCGCAGCGTCAGGCAGGCGGCGCGGGCACCACGACCGTGGTGGTCGGCGCCCCGGGTGCGGGTGCCGGTTGGGCCGGGGCCGCGCCCTGGGGCAACGGAGTCCCGGCGCTGCCCTGCGGCGCAGGAGCCACCGCGGCAGGCATCGGCGCCGGCCCGGCATTCGCCGGGGCCGCGTCGCCCGGTAGCGGTGTGCCTGCACTACCCGCCGGCAGAGGCGTTCCGGAACTGCCCTCGGGCAGCGGCGTGCCGGCGCTTCCCTCCGGCAGGGGTGTGCCGGCACTGCCCGCGGGAACCGCGGCGGGACTGGGCATCACCGAGGTCGGGGTGGCGGCCGGGGTCGCACCCGGGGTTTCGGGCGTGGCGGTATCGGCCGATCCCGACTCCGACGGCGTCGTGTCATAGGAGCCGGCACCGCTGCTGCCGGCCGATCCCGTCGAACCGGTCGCCGGGGCGGGCGGGGCCTGCACCCAGAGCAGCTCCTCGGCGCCGCCGCTGCTGTAGAAGACGCTGTCGGGGGCCTCGCCGGTGACGTCGAAGTAGATCTTGCCCGAGGTCTTCTGCCCCTGGGCCAGGGTCGACGGGTTCACGCCCTGCTCGGTCGCCACGCCGAAGAGCACCCGGTAGGTGTCACCGTTCTTGGCGCGGGCGTTGAGATTGGACACGATCGGCGTGACATTGCCCGTGATCGCCTCGTCGCTGGCGGTGGCTTCCCACAGCGTGCCCACCGGCCGGTACGGGATCGCGTCGGTGCTCGGCTTGAGGTGGCTGACCGTCCAGTGCTGGACCACGGTGCCGTGGACGAGCTCGCCTGGCTGGCCGAGCCACTGCACCTCGGCGTCGGCCGATGCGGTGGGCGCTCCCGCGAGCGCCACGGCGGCTGCGGCCGCTGTGGTGACAGCGGCCAATGCGGGCTTGAGTTTCACGCGTTTCCTCCTGAGTTCGTCGTCGAGCAGCGAGGGGGTCCCCCCGAGCAACGTAACAGGTCGCTGACGTGCGTTGATGCAACCATCGCCCACGATCGGCAGCCGGCGCCGGGACACCGCACGCGACGACTCGTCGACAGTCGAACAATACACGTGACTTGGAAATTCGAGGCTGCCTTGGCGTGGAGTCGGCGCTGTTCGGAGCCCCCGGCTGCAGCAAACGTCTGCCGGACGCTGCCATCGGCGCGGACGGCATTGTGTCGGACAAACATCGGTGGGCACAATTGCTGCCGGTCGTCGTGGGTGCCGGATTCCGCGAGTCGGCGGCGTGCGCGGCGTGGGGCGAGGATTTGCGCAGATCGTCGGTGATCAGTGTGGCGACCGTTGTTTTCGGTGAACTCGAAAACATCTCTGGCACGACGACGGGGAGCGCCGCTCCGACGTCCGTCCCCGCCGACGGAAGGCGACCGGTAGGTGAACCTTTGGTCCGGGCTCCAGCAAAAGGCCCCAATTTGTCCGGCGGTCTGGTAAGACTTGCTAGGCGTTGCCTGGCGCGTGGGCTCCGGCGACGCCTTTTGTCGTTACTACTCAAGGGGAGACCCATGGCAAGGCACGCCAAGAAGAGCGATCGCTCGGCGGCAATTCGTAACTATCTCGGTGCCGGGATCACCGCGGGTGTCGCCGGAGCGGCGTTCGTGGGCATCGGTGCTCTGACCCTGATCGACGGCGATACCGCGGCGCCCACGGAGATCGAGGTGAAGCTCGTCTCGAATGAGGAAGAGCTGCCTTGGTATTCGCTGAATCTCGACGGCGGAAGCGGCCCGCAGAACGCCCTGGACGCGCCGAGCGCGCCCACCGCGCTGCGCCCGATGATCGGCGACGGCGGGTGGCTGATCGGTAACGGGCTCAACGCCGCTGCGGATTGCACCGGCGATGCGTGCAACGGCGGCAACGGTGGCCTGCTCGGCGGCAATGGTGGCAACGGAGCCAACGGTGGCGCGGGCGGAAACGCCGGCACCTGGTTCGGCAACGGCGGCAACGGTGGTGACGGAGTCAACGCGGACTACACGGGCACCACGAAGACCTCCGCCACCGCGGGCGGTGCCGGCGGCCGCGGCAGCTTGTTTGGCAGCGGCGGCAACGGCGGTAAGGGCGGTTCCGACACCAACACGACGGCTGCGGTCGCGGACGACCCGGCCACCCCGAATGTCAACGAGTCCGCGGTCAACAACGCCAGTGGCGCCGCCGGTGGTGCGGGCGGCAAGGGCGGTGCCTTCGCCGGCAACGGTGGTGCCGGTGGCGCCGGCGGCAATGCCAGTTCGGTGAACGGCAATGCGACCGGCGGCAAAGGCGGCGTCGGCGGCTCGTCCACGGCCTACGGCAGCGGGAGTGCTGGGGCCGGCGGTGCCGGTGGCAATGCCGAGGCCGATGCGACCGGCAAGACCGCCACGGGCGGCGCCGGCGGCAAGGGCGGATCGAATACGAGCGGCAAGGGCGGCGCCGGCGGCAACGGCGGCAACGCGGTCGGAGACAGCGCCACGGCGGTCGGCGGCAGCGGTGGCACCGGCGGTGGCACGCTGACCGGTGATTCGGGGCGTGGCGGAAACGGCGGACTCGCCTCCTCGGCCGACGGCAATGCGACCGGCGGCAAGGGCGGCGCCGGCGGTGAGACCACCTCGTTCGGCCGGGGCGGCGACGGCGGCGACGGCGGCGACGCCGCCGGCGACGAGAAGGCCACCGGAGGCAGCGGCGGTGCCGGCGGCGGCGGGGGTAACTACCTCGGCCGGGGCGGTGACGGCGGCAACGGCGGCGATGCCACCGCCGGCAAGGCCGGCGGCGCCACTGCCGGTGCGGGCGGCGCAGGTACCGACGGCGGCGACGACGGCGACAGCGGTACCGCCTCCGATCCCGACTAATCCCTCGTGACGACTGCGGGCGTCGGCTCCCACGGAGCCGGCGCCCGTTTTCGTGTCGCCAAAATGCTTGCGGACGAATGATTTTGGCGTGACGCTATGATCGCCCCATGGCGCAAACCGCAGACGCATCCCGTCGCACAGGTCAACTCGTCGTCGCAGCACTGGTTGTTGCGGTGGCGGCACTCGCAGTCGCGGTGTGGGCGTTGGTGAGCTCGCCGTCCTCGAGCGGGACGTCCGCGGCGGGCGGCGATCAGTCGACCGATCCCAAGACGCGGGTCTGCACTGCCTTCGAGTTGGTGCGCAATGCGGTGTCGCTGCAGACCAACGCGAATCTCGGTACCGACCCGGTGGCCACCCAGGCAGTCGCTGCGAACGCCCGGCTCGCCACACTCGGCGGCGGTCAGTTCCTGCTTTCCCGGCTCGACGACGAGGTGCCGTCGGACCTGGCCGACGCGGTGCGTTCCTTCGCCAACAACCTGGAGTACATCGGCATGGGGCAGCTCGCGGGCGCGCCCGGTAACGACGTGAACCAGACGAACCGGATGAACGACGCCCAGGCGACGTCGACCAAGATCACCGAGCTCTGCAAGTAGGGCGAGAGGTATCAGGCCGGCACGAACTCCACGCCGGCCAGGGCCACCGCGTTGTCCCGCTCGGGAGCGGTCACGACCGCGCTGTACGCGCCGTCTTCCTTCCACACGCTCACCCGCAGGGTCTCGCCGGGGAACACCACGCCGGCCATCCGCGCGCCGTAGGACTTCAGGCGGCTCACGTCGCCGTCGAGCAGGTTGTCCACCAGCGCCTTGCAGGTCATCCCGTAGGTGCACAGCCCGTGCAGGATGGGCCGGGGGAACCCCGCCGCAGCAGCGAAGTCGGGGTCGGAATGCAAGGGGTTGCGGTCACCGCACATGCGGTACAGCAGCGCCTGCTGCGGTGACGTGCGAACTGTCAGTTCGGCATCGGGGGAGCGCTCGGGCGCCGCCGACGACGTCGACGGGCCCCGGTCGCCGCCGAAGCCGCCCTCTCCACGGGCGAAGATCGAACGCTTCTGCGTCCACAGCAGGGTGCCCGCGGGATCTTTGACGGTGGTCTCCGACCAGATGACCGCGGCCTTGCCTTTGTCCCAGATCTCGGTGAACCGGGTGACGGCGACACCGGTTCCCGACGCGGGGACCGGGCCGGGGACCGTGACGGCCTCGCTGGCGTGCAGCACCTTGCTGAGCTCGATGTCGATGCCCGGGAACTTCACCGCGGGCGGTTCGGTCATGTGGAAGCTCTGCGCCACGTTGCCGAACGTCGGGAGCACCTGCGGGGTCTCGTCGACCAGATAGCGGAGCTCCTGCTTGTCCATGGGGTCCGCACCGGCGCCGAGACCCAGATGGTAGAGCTGCACATCGCTGCTGCTCCAGGAGAATTCGACCGGAGGCAGTTCCGCGCCGATGGCCTCGTCGAGATTGATGGGCACGCCTAGTCCTTTCCGGCGATGTGCAGGGCTGCGAGGTATCCGAATGTCATGGCCGGTCCGATCGTGCCACCGGGGCCGGGATAGGTGTGGCCCATCACCGGGGAGCTCGCGTTGCCCGCCGCGTAGAGGCCCTCGATGACCGAGTCGTCGTCACGCAGCGCGCGGCCGTGCACATCGGTGCGGATACCGCCCTTGGTGCCCAGGTCCCCGGGGACCATCTTCGCCGCGTAGTACGGGCCGTGGCTGATCTCCCCGAGGTTGGGGTTGGGCTTGTTGGTGGGGTCGCCGTAGTACCGGTCGTAGGCGCTCTCACCGCGCTTGAAATCTTCGTCCACGCCTGATCGGGCGAAACCGTTGAAGCGCTCGACCGTCGCCGTGAACGCATCGGCGGGCAGGCCGGTCTTGGCGGCCAGTTCGTCGAGGGTGTCGGCCTTGACGATGACGCCCGACTCCAGCCACTTCGACGGAATGCGTTGTCCGGGTTGCAGTCCGGCGAAGATGTAGCGGTCGCGGTACTGCTGGTCGAAGACGAGCCACGCCGGGATGTTCTCGCCGGGCCCGGGGCCCTGGCCGTATTGCCCGCCGTACATGTGGTGGCAGGCCTCGACATACGGCATGGACTCGTTCATGAAGCGCTTACCGGCCATGTTGACGATGATCGAGCCGGGGGAGTTGCGTTCGGACAGCGCGAACCACGGAGCGCCTTCGAGGGGCACCGTCGGCCCCCACCATGCGTCCTCCATGATCTCCAGTGCCGCACCGAGCTTTTCGGCGGCGAGGATCCCGTCGCCGGTGTTGGCCACCGCACCCACTGTCCACTCCGTGGTGATGGGGGCGCGCTGGTACTTCACGCGCATCTGCTCGTTGTGCTCGAAGCCGCCGCTGCCGAGAATGACTGCGCGACGGGCCCTGATGACGTGCGGCTCAGCGCTTTCGGGCGCGTTCGTGTCCCGGACGTAGATGCCCTTGACCACGCCGTCCTCGACGACGAGGTCGGTGAGCGCGGTGTTCAGCAGCACCGGTACGCCGGCCTTCTGCAGACCGATGCGCAGCGGAGCGATCAGTGCCCGGCCCATACCGACGAGGTTCTTGCCGGTGGCGTTGGCCCATACGGAACGCACGCCGACCTTGACGCTGCGCAGCACGCCGCGCGGGTGACGCTTGAGCTGGTTGAGCCGGACGTAGTCCTGCTGCATCACCACCATGTTCATCGGGACCTTGCCGTACGGCGGCTCCAGACCCTTCTCATCGGGCCCCAGCTTCTTGGCGTTGAACGGCTTGGGTTCGACCGACCGGCCGGTGGGCTTGCCGCCCGCCGTCTCCGGGTAGTAGTCGGAGTAGTTGGGCACCCAGCACAGCTTCAGCGGCGAGTGCTTCAGCACGAAGGACAGCATCTCGGGTCCGCGGTCGAGGTAGGTGTCGATCTTCTCGGCCGGAACGGCGTCGCCGATGATCGTGTGCAGATACGTGCGGGCTGCTTCGGCCGTGTCTTTGACGCCGTCCCGCTGGAGTACTTCGTTGTTCGGGATCCACACGCCACCACCTGACCGCGCAGTGGAACCACCGTAGTGCGGGGCCTTCTCAACGACTACTGTCGAGAGGCCCTGGTGAGCGGCCGTGAGGGCGGCGACCATGCCGGCGGCGCCGCTGCCCACCACGACGACGTCATACTCCTGCTCCGTCATGTAGAACACGTTATAGAATTGCCCGGCCGACTAACAACTGTGCCGGTCGAAGACACTTAGGGGAATTCACGAAATGTTGCCCGCCGAGGTGCGCGAGAAGCTTGCCGCCGACCTTGCTGAGGCTGAGCGCAGCCGTCAACCGATCGCCCCGCTGACCGACGGCCACCCCGACATCGACGTGGTCGACGCCTACGAGATCCAGCTGATCAACATCCGTCAGCGCGTCGCCGAGGGTGCGCGGGTCATCGGGCACAAGGTGGGCCTGTCGAGCGAGGCGATGCAGAAGATGATGGGCGTCGACGAGCCCGATTACGGACATCTGCTGGAGGAGATGCAGGTCTTCGAGGACAAGCCGGTGCCGTCGGGGCGTTACCTGTATCCGCGCGTCGAGGTGGAGGTCGGTTTTCTGCTGTCCGACGATCTGCCCGGCGCGGGGTGCACCGAGGATGACGTGCTGGCCGCCACCGCGGCGTTCGCACCGGCGATCGAGTTGATCGACACGCGGATCACGAACTGGCAGATCAAGTTGTGCGACACCATCGCCGACAATGCGTCCTCGGCGGGATGGGTGCTGGGGGAGGCCCGGGTGTCCCCGAAAGACATCGACATCAAGAACATCGACGCCGTGCTGACCAACAACGGTGAGGTCGTCGCCGAGGGCCGCAGCGATGCCGTGCTCGGTAATCCGGTGACCGCGGTGGCCTGGCTGGCCCGCAAGGTGGAGAGTTTCGGAGTGCGTCTCAAGGCCGGCGACATCGTTCTTCCGGGTTCGTGTACTCGTGCGATAGATGCACCGCCGGGGAGCCGTTTTGTTGCTGAGTTCGGCGGGTTAGGTTCAGTACGACTGGATTTCGAATAGGAGCCGTGGATGGCTGGCAGTAAAGCGTCTGTTGCGATCGTCGGGTCGGGCAACATCAGCACCGACCTGTTGTACAAGTTGTTGCGTTCGGAATGGCTTGAGCCACGGTGGATGATCGGCATCGATCCCGAGAGCGAGGGCCTTGCGCGGGCGCGCAAGCTGGGTTTGGAGACCAGCCATGAGGGGGTTGACTGGCTGTTGGCGCGCGATGAGATGCCTGACATGGTGTTCGAGGCCACGAGTGCCTATGTGCATCGCGACGCTGCGCCGCGCTATGCCGAGGCGGGTATCCGTGCGATCGATCTGACGCCGGCTGCGGTGGGTCCGGGGGTGATTCCGCCGGCGAACCTGCGCGAGCATCTGGATGCGCC
>NZ_JACHVU010000007.1 GCF_014190915.1 Mycolicibacterium iranicum | reverse complement strand
CAGCTCCACTCCACGACGGGAGACCTTCACCATCAACGACCGCTACCGCGAGTCGTCACACTTCCTCAACCAACCTGCCTGGGCAGTACAGCTAGGTGAGCTGCCCCGGCTCTTCGGGCTGTACCGGCTCGAACCAGAGCGCGGACAGCGGCGGGAGCACCATGACTGCAGACGCCGGCCTGCCGTGCCAGGCCTCGTCGGTGGCCTCGACAGCGCCGTAATTGCCGATACCCGAGCCGTGGTAGGTGTCCGAGTCGGTGTTGAGCACCTCGCGCCACGTCCCGGCGTGGGGGAGGCCGAGCCGGTAGCGGCTGTGCTCGGCGCCCGAGAAGTTGAACACGCACGCCATCATCGAGCCGTCGTCGCCGAATCGCAGGAAGCTCAGCACGTTGTTCGCAGAGTCGTTGGCGTCGATCCAGGAGTAGCCCTCGGGCTGGGTGTCCCGCGACCACAGGGCGCGACGGCTGCGGTAGATGCCGTTGGCGTCGGTCATCATCCGCAGGATGCCGTCGGAGAAGCCGTGCTCGTCGAGCTGGTACCAGTCGACGCCGCGCTCTTCGGACCACTCCGCGCGCTGGCCGAACTCCTGCCCCATGAACAGCAGCTGCTTGCCCGGGTGCGCCCACTGGTAGGCCAGCAGGCTGCGGATGCCGGCGGCCTTCATGTGGTCGTTGCCCGGCATGCGGCCCCACAGGGTGCCCTTGCCGTGCACGACTTCGTCGTGGCTGATGGGCAGCACGAAGTTCTCGCTGAACGCGTAGATCATCGAGAACGTGATCTCGCCGTGGTGGAAGCTGCGGTGAATCGGGTCACGCTTGATGAACTCCAGCGTGTCGTTCATCCAGCCCATGTTCCACTTCATCGAAAAGCCAAGGCCGCCAAGGTTTGTCGGCCGAGTGACGCCCGGCCAGGAGGTGGATTCCTCGGCGATAGTGACGACGCCCGGGTTGATCTTGTGGACCGTGGCGTTCATCTCCTGCAGGAACTGCACCGCCTCCAGGTTCTCGCGTCCACCGTAGATATTCGGAGACCAGCCGCCCTCGGGCCGCGAATAGTCGAGATAGAGCATCGAGGCGACGGCATCCACGCGCAGGCCGTCGACGTGGTACTCCTGCAGCCAGTACAGCGCGTTGGCCACCAGGAAGTTTCGCACCTCCGACCGGCCGAAGTCGAAAACGTAGGTGCCCCAATCCAATTGCTCACCACGGCGAGGATCGCCGTGCTCGTAGAGCGCGGTGCCGTCGAACCGTCCCAGCGCCCACGCGTCCTTCGGGAAGTGGGCGGGCACCCAGTCGACGATGACCCCGATCCCCGCCTTGTGCAGCGTGTCCACCAGGTAGCGGAACTCGTCGGGGGAGCCGAAGCGCGAGGACGGCGCGTAGTAGGACGTGACCTGGTAGCCCCAGGAGCCGCCGAAGGGGTGCTCGGCGACCGGCAGCATCTCGACGTGGGTGAAGCCGTGCTCCAGCAGATATTCGGTGAGCTGGTCGGCCAGTTCGGTGTAGCTCAGGCCGGGCCGCCACGAGCCGAGGTGGACCTCGTAGGTGCTCATCGGCTCGAAGACCGGGTTGCGCAGCGTGCGGCCGCTCATCCACTCGTCGTCGTCCCAGGTGTATTCGCTGCGGAAGACGCGCGACGCGGTCTGCGGCGGGATCTCGGTGGCGAAGGCCATGGGGTCGGCGCGGTCGGTGACGGCGCCGTCGGCCCCGTGCACCCGGAACTTGTAGAGGCCCCCTTCAGGGAAGTTGGGCAGGAAGAGCTCCCACACCCCGGTGGACCCCAGCACACGCATCTGGGCTTCGTTGCCCCAGTGATTGAAGTCGCCGGTGACGCTGACGCCCTTGGCGTTGGGCGCCCACACGGCGAACGACACCCCGGTCACCTCGCCGTCGGGGGTGGTGAAGCTGCGCGGGTGCGCGCCCAGCACTTCCCAGAGCCGCTCATGCCGGCCCTCGGCGAACAGGTGCAGGTCGATCTCTCCGAGCGTCGGCAGGAAGCGATAAGCATCGGCGGTGGTGTGGACGAACGCGGAGTCGTCCTCGCCGTAGGCGATCTCCAGCCGGTAGTCCACCAGGTCGGTGAACGGTACCGCGACGGCGAAGACGCCGGCCTCGATGTGCTGCAGCGGGTATCGGGTGCCGCCGATCACCGCGTTGACCTCTGCGGCGTGCGGGCGGTAGGTCCGGATCACCGTGTGGTCGGTGTACTCGTGGGCGCCGAGAACGGAGTGGGGATCATGGTGCTCCCCGGCCAGAAGGCGGTTCAGATCGGCGGTGTGCGGCCGCAGATGTGGGCTGTCGACCTTCTTCTTCACTTTGGACGCTTTGGTCATGTGTCACTCCCTACGCAGTAGGTGGGCTCGTTGGTCGGCGGGAATCTGCGGCATGTTCAACACGTGTGCCACCGCGCGGGCGGGATCGAGTCGCACGTAGTTGCTCTGCCCCCACTGGTATTCCTCGCCGGTGATCTCATCGCGTACCCAGAATCTGTCCTGCTGATCCATTCCGAGCGCACCCATGTCGAGCCAGAGGATGCCTTCCTCGGCCCCGAACGGGTTGATCGTCACCACCACGAGGACCTGATCACCGGAAACAGGGTCGAACTTGCTGTAGGCGAGCAGCGCGTCGTTGTCGATGTGGTGGAACGTGATCGTCCGCATCTCCTGCAGCGCAGGGTGGATGCGCCGGATCTCGTTCAGCCGGGTGATGAACGGTTCCAGCGACTCCCCGTCGGCGAGCGCGGCGTCGAAGTCGCGGGGGCGCAGCTCGTATTTCTCGGAGTTGAGGTACTCCTCGCTGCCTTCGCGGACCGCGCGGTGCTCGAAGAGCTCGAAGCCCGAGTACACCCCCCACGTGGGGCTCATGGTCGCGGCGAGCGCGGCCCGGATGGCGAACATCCCCGGGCCGCCGTGCTGCAGGCTCTCGTGCAGGATGTCGGGGGTGTTCACCCACAGGCTCTGCCTGCTGTAGTCGGCGTGCTCGGCGATCGACTCTCCGAATTCGGTCAGTTCCCACTTGGCCGTCCGCCACGTGAAGTACGTGTAGGACTGCGTGTAGCCCAGTTTCGCGAGGCCGAACAGGCGCGCCGGGCGGGTGAACGCCTCGGCGAGGAACAGCACGTCGGGGTCGATGTTCTTGACCTCGCCGATCAACCACGCCCAGAAGTTCGGCGGCTTCGTGTGGGGGTTGTCCACGCGAAACACCTTGACGCCGTGCGACACCCAGAACTTGACGACCCGGAGGACCTCTTCGTAGAGACCGGTCGGGTCGTTGTCGAAGTTCAGCGGATAGATGTCCTGGTATTTCTTCGGCGGATTCTCCGCGTAGGCGATGGTGCCGTCGGGCAGCACCGTGAACCACTCGGGGTGGTCGCGCGCCCACGGGTGGTCCGGGGCGCACTGCAACGCCAGGTCGAGGGCGACCTCGAGGCCTTCGTCGCGAGCCGCGCTGACGAAGTCGTCGAAGTCCTCGATCGTGCCGAGGTCGGGGTGTACCGCGTCGTGTCCGCCCTCGTCGCTGCCGATGGCCCAGGGCGAGCCGACGTCTCCGGGAGCGGCGGTGACGCTGTTGTTGCGACCCTTGCGATGCACTTTGCCGATCGGATGGATCGGCGGGAGGTAGACGATGTCGAAGTTCATCCGCGCCACCCGCGGCAGGGCCTTGGTCGCGGTGGCGAAGGTGCCGTGAACGGGGTTGCCGGAGGGGTCCCAGCTGCCCGTCGAGCGCGGGAAGAACTCGTACCACGAGCTGAACCGGGCGAGGGGCCGGTCCACCCAGACGCCGTACTGCTTGCCGCGGGTGATCAGCTCACGCAGCGGGAACTGGTCGAGCAATTCGGTGATCTCGGGAGCCAGCGCCCCGCCGGCGCGGTAGAACGGGTCCCCGGGCTCGCGCAGGCGTGCCGCCGCCTCGGCCAGCGGATAGCGGTCCTGGCGCGGGACACCGGTAGCGGCGCGGTCCAGCAGACGCGCACCGACCCGAAGGTCGTTGTCCAGCTCGGCCTCACTCTGACCGGCGTCGAGCTTGGCGATCACGTTGTGCCGCCAGGTCGCGATCGGATCGCTCCAGCCGTCCACCCGGTACGTCCAGAGCCCGACCGCATCAGGGCTGAACTGGCCGTGGAACACGTCGGGCGTCCGCCCCGTCGCCATCGGCAGCGCAAGGGGCCTGCCCCGTTCCCGGGTTTTGACGACCTCCTGGATCGGCACCGCCTCCGGTGCGCGCACCCGGCCCGGCGGCTCATCGGCCAGCGCCGGATAGTCGGTGCCGTGATAGCGCACGACCAGCGTGGCCGCCACGGCGTCATGTCCCTCACGCCACACCGTGGCCGACACCGGCATTATTTCGCCGACGACGGCCTTGGCGGGAAAACGCCCGTGGGAAACCACGGGCTGGACGTCATCGATCTCGATACGACCGGCGGTCACCAGCGACTCTCCCTACCACTCGAATCTGCCGCACGGCACATGCCGCGCGCGTCGTTGTCTGGTCTCGTGTACAGCTCGATCTAGCCCTGTCGCGCCTATACCCACCGTAGTGTCCGGTCCAACCTCCTGCCGGTCATCGATGGCGGCGAAGAATCGCGGACCTGACCATCCCCCGCCACGGCGCCGGGGACGGCAGTAAGGTGAACTCGCGTGAAAGCACTCCGCAGATTCACCGTCCGCGCTCACCTTCCCGAGCAGTTGGCCGCGCTCGAGCGGCTCTCCGTCAATCTGCGCTGGTCCTGGGACAAACCCACGCAGGACCTCTTCGAGGCCATCGACCCGACCGTGTGGAAGCACGTCGGCCAGGACCCGGTCGCCATGCTCGGTCAGGTCGCACCGAAGCGGCTGGAGGAGCTCGCCCGCGACGAATCCTTCGTGCGCCGCCTCGACGCGCTGGCCGCCGATCTGGACAACTACCTGACGCGTGCGCTCTGGTATCAGCAGCTCGCCGACGACCACTCCGCGGAATTGCCGAAGGGCATCGCGTACTTCTCCATGGAGTTCGGCGTCGCCGAGGTCCTGCCGAACTACTCCGGCGGTTTGGGCATCCTGGCCGGTGACCATCTGAAGTCCGCCTCGGATCTCGGCCTGCCCCTGATCGCCGTCGGCCTGCACTACCGCTCCGGGTATTTCCGGCAGTCCCTGACCGCCGACGGCTGGCAGCGCGAGAGCTATCCGGCGTTGGATCCGCAGGGCTTGCCGCTGCGGCTGCTGACCGATCGCCAGGGCGCCCCGGTGCTGATCCGGCTCGCCCTGCCCGAAGGGGCGCAGCTGCACGCGCAGGTGTGGATCGCCCAGGTCGGTCGAATTCCGTTGCTGCTGCTCGATTCTGACATCCCAGAGAACGAGCACGAGCTGCGATCGGTGACCGACCGCCTGTACGGCGGCGATCAGGAGCACCGGATCAAGCAGGAGATCCTGGCCGGCATCGGCGGCGTGCGAGCGATCCGCGCGTTCACCGAGATCGAAGGCCTGCCCGCGCCCGAGGTGTTCCACATGAACGAGGGCCACGCCGGATTCCTGGGCGCCGAGCGCATCCGCGAGCTCATCGAGGCGGGCCTGGACTTCGACACGGCACTGGCGGTGGTGCGGGCATCGACGGTGTTCACCACGCACACCCCGGTGGCCGCCGGTATCGACCGGTTCCCGGTCGACATGGTCGAGCGGTACTTCGGTCCGGCGGCGGGCGGCGCGGCAGGGGGCGGCTCGCGGCTGCTGCCCGGCGTCCCCCTGGAACGCATCGTCGCCTTCGGCGCCGAGGACGATCCGTCCAAGTTCAACATGGCCCACATGGGGCTGCGGCTGGCCCAGCGCGCGAACGGCGTATCCCTGCTGCACGGTCGCGTCAGCCGCGAGATGTTCAACGAGCTCTGGGCCGGGTTCGATCCCGTGGAGGTTCCGATCGGGTCCATCACCAACGGCGTGCATGCCCCGACATGGGCGGCGCCGCAGTGGCTGCAGCTGGGGCGCGAACTCATCGGCAGCGAGGACCTGAGTTCGCTGACCGAGCCGGAGACGTGGCAGCGGCTGCAGGAGGTCGACCCGGGGCACCTGTGGTGGATCCGCTCGCAGCTGCGCGCCGCACTCGTCGACGACATCCGGGCGCGACTGCGCAGGTCCTGGCTGGAGCGCGGTGCCTCGGACGCCGAATTGGGTTGGATCGCCAACGCTTTCGATCCCGACGCGCTGACCATCGGATTCGCCCGCCGCGTGCCGACCTACAAGCGGTTGACGCTGATGCTGCGCGATCCCGACCGGCTCGCGAAGATGCTTCTCGACGACAAGCACCCGGTGCAGCTGATCGTGGCCGGCAAGTCGCACCCCGCCGACGACGGCGGCAAGGCTCTCATCCAGCAGGTCGTCAGGTTCGCCGACCGCGAAGACCTGCGCCACCGGATCGCGTTCCTGCCCGACTACGACATGTCGATGGCCCGAAAGCTCTACCACGGCTGCGACGTCTGGCTGAACAACCCGTTGCGTCCGCTCGAGGCCTGCGGCACCTCGGGGATGAAGAGCGCGCTCAACGGCGGGCTGAACCTGTCGATCCGCGACGGCTGGTGGGACGAGTGGTTCGACGGCGAGAACGGCTGGGAGATCCCGACCGCCGACGGTCTGATCGACGAGAACCGGCGCGACGACCTGGAGGCGTCCGCACTGTACGACCTCCTCGAGCGGGCCGTGGCGCCGAAGTTCTACGACCGCGACGAGCACGGCGTACCGACCCGCTGGGTCGAGATGGTGCGCCACACCCTGCAGGCTCTGGGCCCAAAGGTGTTGGCCTCGCGCATGGTTCGCGACTACACCCAGAAGTACTACCTGCCGGCGGCGCAATCGCTGCGCGAGGTGATCGAACCGGCCCACTCGGGCGGAGCGGAATTTGCGGTGCCGTTCGGGGCGGCGCGCGAACTGGCCGGTTACCGGCGCCGCGTCGAGCAGGCGTGGCCGCAGATCAAGATCGCCGAGGTCGACAGCTACGGACTTCCCGACGTGCCCCTGCTGGGCTCCGAGCTGACGTTGACGGCGCAGGTCGATCTGGGTGGCCTGAGTCCTGATGAGGTGACCGTGCAGGCGGTGCTCGGCCGGGTCGACGGGGGTGACGCCCTCGTCGATCCCGCGAGCGTGCCGATGACCCACACGGGCACGTCGGACAGCGGCAACGAGATCTTCACGGCGACGACGCCGCTGCCCTTCGCAGGTTCGGTCGGCTACACCGTCCGAGTCCTGCCGCACCACCGGCTGCTGGCCGCGGACAACGAACTCGGCCTGGTGACCCTGGCGTGATGCCGGCTACGGGAATCGCTTGAAGCAGCGGTCCTCGTCGCTGAGCACACCGAGCCGGAAGGCGTCGATGCGGGAGAAACCCGACGGTACCGAGTCGCCGTTGATGTCGCTGGCCGCCAGACCGTTGGTGAGGATGCCCGACACGGCCTCGTCGATGTCGCCCGCGGTCAGCGCGATCGTCTCGCCGTCCTGGGTTTCCACGGCCTGAGTCATCTTCGCCGTCGCCACCCCCGTCAGGCAGGCGGTGCGCAGGGCGGCCTCGGCGTTGTCGAGCGCGACGCCGCCGTGCTGCTGCTGGATGGCGAGCATGTAGCGCGAGACGAGCACGGAGTAGGCGGAGTTGTCTCCGGTCGCGAGGCTGGCGCCGTCCTCGGGGTCGGCCTGGGCGCCCATCTCTTCGAGGCCGGGCAGATCGACGACGATCGTGTTGGTCGCGGGACAGAAGGACGCCGGTGGGCTGGGCCGGGCGTCGGCGCACGCCTGCGCCTCGTCGGCCTCGAAGCTCAGCGCGGGTGGATCGTTGGGGGAGAACAGGATTCCCATGGCATCGACGATCGAGCGGGTGGAGTCCTCGGTGACCGGAAGCTCACCGGTCTGGTCTCCGGGCAGCAGCACCGGAAGCTCGCCACGCCGCTGGCCGATCTCCTTCAGGTCGATGGCCGCGCACGCCGACGGGCCGTCGGTGAAGCCGAACTGGAAGGCGGAAAGCCGCTCGAACGCCGAACCGTGCTCGTCGAATCCGACGTCGGGGTCATCCTCGTTGAGCAGTGGATCGCGGAACGAGATGACGCCGGCCAGCACGGTGTTGAGGCCCTCGCCGGTGCTCAGCGTGAAGCGCGGCGACGAGTCCTCGGCGACCCACCGCATGTAGGTCCCGGCAAAGCAGTCGGCCTGCTGCTCGGCGACGAGGGTGGGGGTCTCCTTGCCGGACAGACCCGAGAGGCGGGCCACCGCGTGGCCGTACTCGTGGGCGAGGACCATCACCACCCCCATGTCGCCGTGGGCGCGCTGCAATCCGGGCAGCAGTTCACCGCGATCCCAGCCGATGGTCCGGTCGGCGTAGCAGTAGCCCGCGTTGACCAGTCCGTAGGTGTCCTCCCCACAGAATTCGCCGTCGAAGCCGTTGGCGTCCCAGGAGATCAGCTCGGCCACCGGCTTGAACGGCTCGTCGAAGGTCTCTTCGTAGGCCGTCGACCAGTAGTCCTCGATGTCGCTGATCGCGCTTGCGGCCAACTCGTCGATCTCGCCGCCGTCGGTGCCCTCGACGTCGCGGTCGGGGCCCTCGGCGTTCGGTCGCACGCCGGTGGGCCCGTCGGTCGCCGGCATACCCGCCACGCGGAACGGGTCGTCGAACACCGATACGGCGTTGCCCTGCAACGTGGTTGAGCATGCGGTGCCGATCAGCACCGTGCACGCGGCGATCGTGGCGCCCAGTAGCCGCCTCGAATGTGTCGACGGGCCCATGCACGCTGCCTTTCGTCAATGGCGCAGCGGCCTGGTGGCCGTCGGCCGAACTTCAGGTCAGAATAGTGAATTCCTGCCGCTGACCGCCCTTATCGGGGCAGTCCGTTCATTCCGTCCCGTGGAGGCGTCGCAGCGCCGCGCACACAGCACCGCTGTCCGTCGTCGCCCAGAACGGCGGCAGGGATGCCCGCAGGAAGTTGCTGTAGCGCGCCGTGGCCATCCGGGAGTCGAGTACGGCGACCACCCCGCGGTCGTCGACGCGGCGCAACAGCCGGCCCGCGCCCTGGGCCAACAGCAGAGCCGCGTGGCTGGCCGCCACCGCCATGAAGCCGTTGCCGCCGCGCGCCGCGACCGCGCGCTGGCGAGCCGTCAGCAGCGGATCGTCGGGACGCGGGAACGGGATGCGGTCGATGAGCACCAGCGACAACGACGGACCGGGGACGTCGACGCCCTGCCACAGCGACAGCGTGCCGAACAGTGAGGTCGCCTCGTCCTCGGCGAAGCGCTGCACCAGGGCCGTGGTGTTGTCCTCCCCCTGGCACAGCACCGGTGTGTCCAGGCGTCCGCGCATCACCTCGGCGGTGGCCTTGGCTGCGCGCATCGACGAGAACAGGCCCAGGGTGCGGCCGCCGGCCGCCTCGATCAGCGACGCGATCTCGGCGAGCTGCTCTGCCGAGCCGGTGCCGTCCCGGCCGGGTGCGGGCAGGTGCGCCGCCACGTAGAGGATTCCCGACGTGCCGTGGTCGAACGGCGATCCGACGTCGAGCCCCCGCCACCCCGGCTCCCGGGCCCCGTCGTCTCCGGTCCCGTCCTGCCTGGCCTTTCCGGACAGGCCCCATGCCGAGGCCATCGAGTCGAAGCTGCCACCGATGGTCAGCGTCGCCGAGGTCAGCACCGCCGTGGACTGCCCGAAGAGCCTGCAGCGCAACAACCCTGCCACCGACAGGGGCGCCACCCGCAGAAGCGTGCGTCTGCCGGACCTGGTGTCCTCGATGTGTTCGAGCCATACGACGTCGGTGCGATCGGGGATCGCGGGCACGAACGAATCGAGGATGCGCGACGCCGTGTCCGCGACATCGACCAGCGCGGTGGCGGCCTCGGCGCGCGCCGACGTGGTCTTGGGGTCGGTGCGCGCGGTGTCGACCGCGGTACGGGCGGCGTGCGCGGCGTCGCGCACCACGGTGAGGTAGCTCGCGAGTTCGTCGTCCAGGACGTCGATGCGCCCGGCAGGGGCGTCGAAGATCGCCGAGGTCAGCGTGGCGGCGGCCGCCTCAAGTCGTTGTGCCAGTTCCGGAGTCACGACCCGGGCGGCGCGGCGCTGGGCCACGCCCAGGGAGGTGGCCGAGAGCTCGGCGGTGGCCACGCTGGTGACCCGGTCGACCAGTTCGTGGGCTTCGTCGACCACCAGCAGTTCGTGTTCGGGCAGGATGTTGGCGTCGCCGATCGCGTCGATGGCCAGCAGGGCGTGGTTGGTGACCACCACGTCGGCCTGGCCCGCGCGCTCCCGGGCCCGCTCGGAGAAGCAGTCGGTGCCGAACGGGCAGCGCGACACCCCGATGCACTCCCGCGCCGACACGCTGACCTGTGACCACGACCGATCGGCGACACCGGGTTTCAGCTCGTCGCGGTCACCGGTGGCGGTGGTGTCCGACCACTCGGTCAGCCGCTTGACGTCGCGCCCCAGCGCGCTGGCGGCGACCGGCGAGAACAACTCCTCCTGCGGGACGTCGTCGGGCTCGCCGCCCGCCGCGCCGTTGTGAATCTTGTTCAGACACAGGTAATTCGAGCGACCCTTGAGCAACGCGAAGACCGGCCTGCGGGGGAGGGCGCCCGTCAGCGAGTCGGCGAGGCGGGGGAGGTCGCGGTCCACGAGCTGGCGCTGCAGCGCGATGGTCGCCGTGGACACGACGACGGGCCGGTTGTCGTTGAGGCTGTGCGCGATGGCCGGGACGAGGTAGGCCAGGGACTTGCCGGTTCCGGTGCCCGCCTGGACCGCGAGATGCTCCCCGGTGGTGAATGCGCGCGCCACCGCCTGGGCCATCTCGATCTGGCCGGTGCGCTCGGCGCCGCCCAGCGCGGCCACCGCGGTGGCCAACAGCTCAGTGACCTCCATCGGTGCCTAGCCCTGGCCGCGCGGAGGCGCGATCATCCGGGTGGGAATGGCGGGATCGCCTTTGGACAGCGCGAGCCCGTCCCACGGCAGGCTCAGCAGGCCGTCGGCCACCCGGCGGCGCGCGGTGTCGAGGCTCATATCGGCGACGATGTCGCCACCGCGCACCAGCGGGATCGTCAACGGTCGCACCTGGAGGTCGGCGGGGGTGTCGGGCGGTCGGCCCGAGGGATGGACCACCTCTTCGACCACCGTGCCGGACGCTCTTGCCATGCGTACCGCCTCCTTGCGGCCGCCATGCGATTCCTTGTGGCTGCTGCGCTTCTCGACCGGAATCCCGTCGACCTCGACCAGCTTGTAGACCATGCCTGCTGTCGGGGCCCCCGAGCCGGTGACCACCGAGGTGCCCACGCCGTAGAGGTCGACGGGCTCGGCGCGCAGCGCGGCGATGGCGAATTCGTCGAGGTCACCGGAGACGACGATCTTGGTGCCCGTCGCACCCAGGCTGTCCAGCTGCTCGCGGACCTGGCGCGCCAGCACCCCGAGATCCCCGGAGTCGATCCGCACCGCGCCCAGTTTCGGGCCCGCCACCTCCACCGCGTTCGCGACCCCGGCGGTGATGTCGTAGGTGTCCACGAGCAGGGTGGTGTCCACCCCGAGCGCCTCCACCTGGGCGTGGAAGGCGGCCTTCTCCCAGTCCGACGGCGTCGTTCCGTCCCCCGTGGTGTGCAGGAGCGTGAAGGCGTGCGCGCTGGTGCCCAACGCGGGCACCCCGTGGCGGCGCTCGGCTTCGAGGTTCGACGACCCGGCGAAACCGGCCAGGTACGCCGCGCGCGCCGCGGCCACCGCGGCCTGCTCCTGGGTGCGCCGCGAACCCATTTCGATCAGCGGGCGCCCGGCGGCCACACTCGCCATCCGCGCCGCCGCGGATGCCACCGCGGTGTCGTGGTTGAAGATCGACAGCGCCAGCGTTTCGAGCACGACGCATTCCCCGAACGTGCCGTGCACCGACAGGACGGGCGACCCCGGAAAGTGGAGCTCGCCCTCGCCGTAGCCGTCCACGTCGCCGGTGAACCGGTACGCGGCCAGATAGTCCAGCGTGGCGGGGTCGAGGAACGTCGCCAGCGCAGCCAGTTCACCGTCGCCGAACCTGAACGCCTGCAAGGCTTCCACGAATCGTCCCGTGCCCGCGGTGATGCCGTAACGACGCCCGTCGGGCAGGCGGCGGGCGAAGATCTCGAACGAACAGCTCCGGTGCGCAGTACCGTCGCGCAACGCCGCGGCCAGCATCGTCAGCTCGTACTTGTCGGTCAGCAATGCCGTCGGCGGCAGCGGTGAGTGCTGCGCAGGAGACCGCGGGGGCGGGGGGTTCACAGCCCAACCGTATCGGTTCGGAGCATGGGTCCGGCCCCGGTATTCTGGGGCCCATGGTGACGCCGGCGAAGGCCCGACCGGGGACTCGCGAAGACCGTGATGTCGGCGAGGACGCCGCCGCGGACACCCCGTGGGTCACCATCGTCTGGGACGATCCGGTGAACCTGATGACCTACGTGACCTACGTTCTGCAGAAGCTGTTCGGGTACAGCGAACCGCATGCCACGAAGCTGATGCTCCAGGTGCACAACGAGGGAAAGGCCGTCGTGTCCGCGGGCAGCCGGGAATCCATGGAAGTCGACGTCTCCAAGCTCCACGCCGCCGGGCTGTGGGCGACACTGCAACAGGACCGCTGACAGCACTGTGCGTAAATGGAAGCGGGTCGAGGGCGTAGGCGGCCCGCGTTTTCGGTCGGCCCTGGCCGCCCACGAGGCCGAACTGCTGAGCAGTCTGGTGTCGTCCCTGCTGGGGATGCTCGACGACCGCGAATCCTCGGCTCCCGTCGACGAACTCGCCGAGATCACCGGCATGCGCACGGGCAATTCCACACCCCCGCAGGACGATACGATGAAGCGGCTGCTGCCGGACTTCTACCGTCCGGCCACCGAGCACCCGGCCGGGTCGGGCACCGCCGAAAGTCTCAACAGCGCGCTGCGCAGCCTGCATGAACCGGCCATCCTCGACGCGAAACGTGAAGCGGCGCAACGGCTCCTCGACACGATCCCGTCCGGGGGCGGCAAGTTCGAACTCTCCGAAGAGGACGCGCACGCCTGGGCGTCGGCGGTCAACGACGTCCGGCTGGCACTGGGCACGATGCTCGACATCGGCGCCGAGGGTCCCGAGCGTCTGCCCGGTGATCACCCGATGGCCGGGCACCTCGATGTGTACCAGTGGCTGACGGTGCTGCAGGAGTACCTGGTGATCTGCATCATGCGGCGGCAGCGATGAGCGCTTGCGCGAAGAGCAGAGGGCAGCGATGAGCGCTTGCGCGAAGAGCAGAGGGCAGCGGTGAGGACCGGTTCCCTCACCGATGTCGGCGGGATCAGGGTGGGCCACCACCACCGGAACGATGCCGACGCCACCCTGGGTTCGGGGTGGGCGACCGGCACCACCGTGATCCTGACGCCGCCGGGAACCGTCGGCGCGGTCGACGGCCGCGGTGGGGCGCCGGGCACCCGCGAGACCGACCTCCTCGATCCGAGCAACTCGGTGCGTCACGTCGATGCCGTCGTGCTCACCGGAGGCAGTGCGTACGGGCTCGCCGCGGCCGACGGCGTCATGACCTGGCTCGAAGAGCAGGGCCGCGGTGTCGCGATGGACGGCGGGGTGGTGCCCATCGTCCCGTCGGCGGTCATCTTCGACCTACCGGTCGGCGGGTGGTCCTGCCGCCCCGACGCCCGGTTCGGCTACAGCGCCGCGGCGACGGCGGGCACCGAGGTGGGCGTCGGCACCGTCGGCGCCGGGGTGGGCGCTCGCGCCGGCGTCCTGAAGGGCGGGGTCGGTACCGCGTCGGTCACGCTCGACTCCGGCGTGACCGTCGGAGCCCTCGTCGTCGTGAACTCGGCGGGCGACGTCGTCGATCCCGGCACCGGCCTGCCCTGGCTCGCAGCGCACGCGGCGGAGTTCGGATTGACCGCACCCCCTGCCGAGCAGCGCGCCGCCTACGCGGCCCGGCACGCCGAGCTCAGCCCGCTGAACACCACCATCGCGGTGGTCGCCACCGATGCCGCGCTGAGCAAGGCGGCGTGCCGCCGGGTCGCCGTCGCCGCCCAGGACGGGCTCGCGCGCACGATCAACCCCTGCCACACCCCACTGGACGGCGACACCGTCTTCGCGCTGGCCACCGGTGCGGTCGAGGTGAACCCGGACCCGACCACGCCTGCGTCGATGACGCCCGAGCTGCCCCTGGTGACCGCGGTCGGGGCGGCCGCGGCCGACGTCCTGGCCCGTGCCGTTCTGGTCGGAGTGCTGGCCGCCGACTCCGTGGCCGGAATACCGACATACCGTGAACTGTTGCCCGGAGCGTTCTCGTGAGACGGACCCGTGCCGAGACGCACCCGACGAGGAGAGGAACGCAGTGCTGACGATCCGTGCCGACCTGGTCGACGCGATGGTGAGTCATGCCCGCGCCGACCATCCCGACGAGGCCTGCGGCATCATCGCGGGCCCGGAGGGGTCCGACCGTCCCGAGCGGTTCATCGCGATGGTGAACGCCGAACGGTCGCCGACGTTCTACCGCTTCGACTCCGGTGAGCAGCTCAGGGTTTGGCGAGGTATGGAGGACGCCGACGAGGCGCCGATCGTCATCTATCACTCGCACACGGCGACCGAGGCCTACCCGAGCCGCACCGACATCTCCTATGCCTCCGAGCCGGACGCCCACTACGTCCTGGTGTCCACCCGCGACCCCGATGAGCACGAGCTGCGCAGCTACCGCATCGTGGACGGTGTCGTCACCGAAGAGCCCGTCACCATCGTCGAGCAGTACCAAGAACCGTAAGGAGTTCCCCCATGACCGTTTCGGTGTCGATCCCGACCATCCTGCGCACCCACACCGGCGGCGAGAAGCGTGTCTCGGCCTCCGGTGACACGCTGCAGGCCGTCATCGCCGATCTCGAGGCGAACTACTCGGGTATCTCGGACCGGCTCGTCGACCCCGCGAACCAGGGCAAGCTGCACCGGTTCGTCAACATCTACGTCAACGACGAGGACGTCCGTTTCTCCGGCGGACTGGACACGGCGATCTCCGACGGCGACACCGTGACCATCCTGCCGGCCGTCGCGGGCGGCTGAGCGCCTCCCGTGGCCCGTTTCGACTCACTGCTCAGCGCGCTCGGCGGCACCCCGCTCGTCGGGTTGCCCCGGCTCTCGCCCCGATGGGACGACGGGGAGGACGGTTCGCCGCACGTCCGGCTCTGGGCGAAGCTGGAGGACCGCAACCCGACCGGCTCCATCAAGGACCGGCCCGCGCTGCGGATGATCGAGGACGCCGAACGCGAGGGACGACTGCAGCCCGGTGCGACCATTCTGGAGCCCACCAGTGGCAACACCGGGATCTCGTTGGCGATGGCCGCGTTGCTCAAGGGCTACCAGATGATCTGCGTGATGCCCGAGAACACCTCGATCGAGCGCAGGCAGATCCTGGAGCTCTACGGCGCCCGGATCATCTACTCGGCGGCCGAGGGCGGCTCGAACACCGCGGTCGCGCACGCCAAAGAGCTTGCGGCCCATAACCCGTCGTGGGTGATGCTCTACCAATACGGCAACCCGTCCAACGCCGCCGCCCACTATGACGGCACCGGGCCGGAGCTGGTCGCCGACCTGCCCGAGATCACCCACTTCGTCGCGGGCCTGGGTACGACCGGGACGCTGATGGGCACCGGGCGGTATCTACGCGAGCACGTCCCGGGCGTGCAGATCGTCGCGGCAGAACCGCGCTACGGCGAGGGCGTGTACGCGCTGCGCAACATCGACGAGGGCTTCATCCCGGAGCTGTACGACCCCGACGTTCTGACCACCCGGTTCGCGGTGGGCTCCTATGACGCGGTGAAACGCACCCGTGAGCTGGTGCAGGTGGAGGGCATCTTCGCCGGCATCTCGACGGGGGCGATCCTGCACGCGGCGCTGGGGATGGGCGCCAAAGCCATGAAGGCCGGCGAGCGCGCCGACATCGCGTTCACCGTGTGTGACGCGGGCTGGAAGTATCTGTCGACCGGCGCGTACGCCGGTAGCCTGGACGACGCGGAGGACGCGCTGGAAGGGCAACTTTGGGCATGACGAACACCGGTGGGTTCTCCGCGCTTCCCGCGCAGCCGAAGAAGCGTCCCGCGTGGTTGGTGGGCGGGCTCACCATCCTGTCGTTCGTCGCCCTGCTCTACGTCATCGAGGCCTACGACTCGGTCACCGGACATCGCCTCGACAGCAACGGGATCCGGCCGCTGGAGAGCGACGGGCTGAGCGGAATCCTGTTCGCCCCGCTGCTGCACTCGAACTGGGAACACCTGATCGCGAACACCGGCCCGGCGCTGGTGCTGGGTTTCCTGATGACGCTGGCCGGGCTGTCCCGCTTCCTGTTCGCGACGGCGATCATCTGGATCGCCGGCGGCCTGGGCACGTGGCTGATCGGCAACCTCGGCGCGCCCAGCTACAACGGCGTGGCCGTCGAGACCAACCACATCGGCGCGTCCGGGCTGATCTTCGGCTGGCTGACGTTCCTGATCGTCTTCGGGTTCTTCACCCGCAAGGTGTGGGAGATCGTCATCGGCGTGGTGGTGCTGTTCATCTACGGCAGCATCCTGCTCGGCGTGCTGCCCGGGACCTTCGGCGTGTCCTGGCAGGGGCACCTGTGCGGCGCGGTCGCCGGCGTCCTCGCCGCGTACCTGTTGTCCGGCCCGGAACGCAAGACGCGGGCGCTCCGGCGGCCGGTCCGACCGCCGTCGCTGAACACATGACGACCGACGCCTCGCGCCCGATCGGCATCTTCGACTCGGGCGTGGGCGGGCTGACGGTCGCGCGCGCGGTGATCGACCAGCTCCCCGACGAGGACATCCTTTATGTCGGCGACACCGGCAACGGTCCCTACGGTCCGCTGACGATCCCCGAGATCCGCGCACACGCGCTCGCCATCGGTGACGACCTCGCCGGGCGCGGCGTCAAGGCACTCGTCATCGCGTGCAACTCGGCGTCGTCGGCCTGTCTGCGCGACGCCCGGGAGCGGTACGCGCCCATCCCGGTCGTCGAGGTGATCCTGCCCGCGGTGCGGCGGGCCGTCGCGGCCACCCGCAACGGCCGGATCGGCGTGATCGGGACCGCGGCGACGATCGCCTCCGGCGCCTATCAGGACACCTTCGCGGCGGCCCGCGACATCGAGGTGTTCGGCGTCGCGTGCCCTCGCTTCGTGGACTTCGTCGAGCGCGGCGTCACCAGCGGGCGTCAGGTCCTCGGACTCGCCGAGGGGTATCTGGAACCGCTGCAGCGCGCCGAGGTCGACACCCTGGTGCTCGGCTGCACGCACTATCCGATGCTGTCGGGCCTGATCCAGCTCGCGATGGGGGACCACGTGACGTTGGTGTCCAGTGCCGAGGAGACGGCCAAGGATCTGCTGCGGGTGCTCAGCGAACGTGAGTTGCTGAAACCGCACGGCGAGGGCTCGTCTGCACCGGCGCGCCGGCAGTTCGAGGCAACGGGTGATCCCGAGGCGTTCACCGCTCTCGCGGCGCGATTTCTCGGACCCACGCTCGACGGCGTCAGGCCTGTTCAGCGTCACGCCGAGAGCCGATCATGACGTTCCTCGCCGAATGCGGCGATGTTTTCTTCACGCCGATCCCGGGCATGGCAAGCTAGTGAGCGTGCGAATCACCGTACTCGGTTGCTCCGGCAGTGTGGTCGGTCCTGATTCGCCCGCGTCCGGATATCTGGTGACCGCGCCCGACACCCCGCCCCTGGTTCTCGACTTCGGCGGCGGCGTCCTCGGCGCCCTGCAGCGGCATGCCGATCCCAACGCGGTGCACGTGCTGCTGTCGCACCTGCACGCCGATCACTGCCTGGATTTGCCCGGGCTATTCGTGTGGCGGCGTTACCACCCGACCCCGGCTCCGGAGCGTGGCGTCGTCTACGGCCCGGCGAACACCTGGGCCCGTCTGGGGGCCGCCTCGTCCCCCGAGGGCGGCGAGATCGACGACTTCACCGACATCTTCGACATCCGGCACTGGGTCGACAACCAGCCCGTCGAGATCGGTGCTCTGACGGTGCGGCCCCGCCTGGTGTGCCATCCCACCGAGTCCTACGGCATGCGCATCACCGACCCGTCGGGCGCCACCCTCGTCTACAGCGGCGACACCGGGTACTGCGACGCGCTCATCGACCTGGCGCGCGACGCCGACGTCTTCCTGTGCGAAGCCTCCTGGACCCACTCGCCGTCTCGGCCGCCGCGCCTGCACCTGTCGGGTACCGAGGCCGGTCGCGCCGCCGCGCGCGCCGGGGTCGGCGAACTGCTGCTGACCCACATCCCGCCGTGGACGTCGCGCGAGGACGTCATCAGCGAGGCCAAGGCCGAGTTCGACGGACCCGTGCATGCGGTGGTCTGCAACGAGACGTTCGAGGTCTCCCGGTCCTGAGCCGCGATCTTGCCGCCGGGGCGTCGGCGTGACCCGATAGGGTTGGCGCGTGTCCAGACGAGAAGACGGCCGGCTCGACGACGAATTGCGCCCGGTCACCCTCACCCGTGGTTTCACCACTCATCCGGCGGGCTCGGTCCTGGTGGAGTTCGGTCAGACGCGCGTGATGTGCACGGCCTCCGTCACCGAGGGCGTCCCGCGCTGGCGCAAGGGATCGGGTCAGGGCTGGCTCACCGCCGAGTATGCGATGCTGCCGGCGGCCACCCACGACCGGTCGGACCGCGAATCTGTCAAGGGCCGGGTCGGCGGTCGCACTCAGGAGATCAGTCGCCTCGTGGGCCGCTCGCTGCGTGCCTGCATCGACCTCGGCGCGCTGGGGGAGAACACCATCGCGATCGACTGCGATGTCCTGCAGGCCGACGGCGGAACCCGCACGGCCGCGATCACCGGCGCCTACGTCGCCCTCTCGGACGCGGTCACCTACCTCGCGGCGGCGGGCAAGCTGTCGGATCCCCGGCCGCTGTCCTGCGCGATCGCCGCGGTGAGCGTCGGCGTCGTGGACGGCCGTATCCGGGTCGACCTGCCGTATACCGAGGACTCGCGCGCCGAGGTCGACATGAACGTCGTCGCCACGGACACGGGCACGCTCGTCGAGATCCAGGGCACCGGCGAAGGCGCCACCTTTCCGCGGTCCACGCTCGACAAGATGCTCGACGCGGCGATGGCGGCCTGCGATCAGCTCTTCGAGATCCAGCGCACCGCCCTCGAACTGCCCTACCCCGGCAAGCTGCCCGAATCCGGCGAGCCCGCGAAGAAAGCGTTCGGAAGCTGACCGACCTGCTCGTTGCCACCCGCAACCTCAAGAAGCTCGCCGAGTTGCGGCGCGTCCTCGACGCCGCCGGCCTGACGGGTCTGACCCTGCGGTCGCTCGACGACGTGCCCCCGTTCGACGAGGCACCCGAGACCGGTGCCACGTTCGAGGAGAACGCGCTGGCCAAGGCCCGGGATGCGTTCGCCGCGACAGGATTGCCGGCGGTGGCCGATGACTCCGGCCTGGAGGTCGACGCGCTCAACGGGATGCCTGGGGTGCTGAGCGCACGCTGGTCGGGCCGTCACGGTGACGACCCCGCCAACACGGCACTGCTGCTCGGTCAGCTGCGCGACATCCCCGAGGAACGGCGTGGTGCGGCGTTCGTCTCGGCGTGCGCCCTCGTCTACGGGCCGTCGGAGTCGCAGAGTGACGTGGTCCGCGGCGAGTGGGCCGGCAGCATCGTGCACGAACCCCGGGGCGACGGCGGCTTCGGCTACGACCCGGTGTTCCTGCCGACCGGATCGGATCGGACGGCGGCCGAGCTCAGTCCCGAGGAGAAGGACGCGTCCTCGCATCGCGGCAGGGCGCTGGCGGCGCTGCTGCCGTCGTTGCGCGCTCTGGTCTGAGGCCTCGTCACGCGGTGCAGCACCCAGGCCACCGGGATGGTGACGAGCAGCGTCGCCGCGATCAGGCCCGGCATGGAACCGGTGAACAAGGGCCAACCGAGCACCAGGTGCATCGTCAGCGCCATGACCACCACGTGGACCAGGAAGATTTCGTACGAGATCTCACCGAGCCACACCATCGGCCGGCTGGCCAGCAATCGCGCGTAGCGATCGCGGCCGCCGAGCGCAATCGGAGCGAGGGCCAGCGTCGCGATCGCGGCATACAGCACGGACTTCGCCACCGGCGTCCATGCCGGATCGGCCCCCGCGAGGGTGCCGCCCGCCGACGTCGAGACGGTGAGGTACAGCGCCAGCGCGACCGGTAACGCGATGCGCGCGGCGCAGCGTGCGCCGACGGTCTCCAGGACCGCCAGCGCCATCCCGCCCGCGAACCAGATGAGGTGGGCGGGCAACCACATGCCGGCAGAGTTCGGCAGGACGTCGCCGACTCCGACGCCGAGGATCCAGAGCGGGGAGATCGCGGCGAGCAGGGCGATGCCGAGCAGCAGTCGCCCAGGTAGCCAACGGCCACGGCACAGCACCTGCAGGAGCAGTGCTGCGAGCGCAGGCAGGACGAGGTAGAACGACACTTCGACCGCAAGGCTCCACATCTGCGACAGCCCGGGATGCAACATCGTGGCCAGGTAGTCCTGGGAGTAGATGTGCGTGAACGTGAGATGGCGGAACAGTCCCGCCCAGGACTGCCCCGGGTTCGGACCCGGCGCGAACACGGTGTAGGTCTCGAACGCCGCGATCACGGTCACCACGTAGGCGGGAACGATGCGTCGGAACCGGTGGCGTCCGTAGCGCCGCAACGACGGCGGGCGGTCACCCGCGGCCGCCGCCCGCACCCACGGACGGAACAGGAGGAAGCCCGACAGCGCGAAGAAGATCGCGACACCGATCTCGAGACGGGCGTACATCGCACCGAGGTAACCGTGGGACAGGTACCCGGTCGCGAATGCGGCATGGGTGCCGACGACCAGGAGTGCGGCGACGGCTCGCAATCCGGTGAAGGCGGGATCTCGGGGCGGCGTGGTGCGCTCTGGGCTCGCCGGGGCGGCGCCGCAGCGCACGCCGAGGCTGGCTGACATCGGCTTCGAGTGTATCGACGAGATGCCGGCCAGAGCCCGGGCGCAGGCCCGGCTCTCAGATGTTGAACTGGGCCTTGATGTTCTGCGTCTGGAAGTGCTCCACGATGATGCCGACCAGGGGGATCGTGCCGGCCAGCAGTACTCCGACGGTCTTGGCGATGGGCCAGCGCACCTTGACGGCGAGGTTCGCCGTGAACAGCAGGTAGACGAAGTACACCCAGCCGTGCACGACTGCGATCCACCCCAGTGAGTCATCGTTGAAGGCGTACTTCATCACCATCTCGTAGCAGAGGGCGATGAGCCAGAGCCCTGTCGCCCAGGCCAGAACCCGGTAGCCGGTCAGGGCCTTGCGCAATGATTCGACGGGGGTGATGGGGGCCGGGGATTGGGGTGCGGTCACGTACCGGTTCCTGTCGCTCTGTGGTCGTCGGTGTCAGCTCGGGCCAATTCGGCCAGGTAGGCGTTGTACTCGCGCAGTGTGAGATCGGCATCCGCGGAAAGAGCCTCCGAAGACCCTGCTGCGCTTGGCCTTTCGGGGAGCAACCCGGCGGGGATCTCGGTGACGGCGTCCTGCGGGTGGGGCTCCGGCGGGGCGTCTTCGTAGCGGACGTACTTGAAGTACGCATAGAAGCAGAACCCGGCGAACAGGGGCCACTGCATCGCATAGCCGAGATTCTGGAAGTCTCCGGATGTCGACTCGTAGCGGGTCCACTGCCACCAGGCCAGCGCCAGGCAGCCCGCGGCAGCCGCGATCACCAAAAGGATGAGCGCCGGCCTCCTACGCCGCGTAGTGGACATCCGTCAACGGTACCGCGCCGACCGGCAGGTGTTGCGTCCATGGCCCGGCACACTCGGCGTGAACGTCCGGCCCACCCGACGCGGACGATGCACCGACCGTCACCGCCAATCCATCGGGGGTCTCCGGGGAGCCGGGATTGATACGATCGCACCCGTTGCGGGCGTGGCGAAATGGCAGACGCGCGGTCTTTAGGTGTCCGTGTTCGAAAGAGCGTGGGGGTTCGAATCCCCCCGCCCGCACAGAGCGGGGACCCGATGGTGCTGTCCCGCGGCGCATGTCGCGGTGACCGGCCTCAAAACCTCAACGCCGAACCGGGGAACGCGGCGAGCGTCGTCGCTGCGAGGTAGCGGGCAGCGCTCGTCGCGACGAGCGCATCCCCCGCGACGAGCGGATTGTTGGCGACGAACGTACGGATGTGGTCGATGACGTCGCCGACGAGTTGGCCCGCGGACGGGCTGACGGGTACTGCGAACCGTCTGGCCCGTTGGCCACACCGGCTCTCGGCGTCCTGCGTCGCCATGGCTTCCAGCATCGACGGGTCGAAGGACACGAGGTCGCACCGTGCGTGGCTCATGGTGCCGGTCAAGGGGACACCGTCGCTGAGGATCGCCACCAGATCGCCGCGGACGAACGACTTCTGGTGCTCGCCCTCGCCGAACGCGATGCTCCCCGCTCGAATTCGGCACAGGACGATCCCCCGGGGCGCATCGAGATCGACGCGGATGTGTGACGTGATGTCGGCATCGTCGAGCGTCATGGGGCCCACCCGGGTGCGCCAGATGCGGATCCATGCGGTTTCAGGTGATGCGCGGGTGATCCGCATCGGTCCGTACTCGGTCGCGAGGATCGCCGCCGCTTCGTCGGGGTCGGACGTGTTCACGAGATAGGCGCCGGCAAGGTCCATGCGACTCTCTTCCGGTCTGGGGCTCGGATGAGTGCAGATCGGGCGGCGTTGGCGCACGGTTCGCGAGGACGGGGTCCACACACCGGACGCGCCACACCGCACCGGCTCCATGTTCAACCGCGGCAGTATTGACGACGCCGTAATACTACGCACAGCTAACAATATCGAGCTATGTCGAGACGGGCAGCGATATCGAATGTTTATCCGATCGGGCGCAAGTTGGGCTACGGAGTAGCCCTGCAGTCCGCACCCATTGTCCGGGATAAAGCGTAGCCGACAGCGGCATCAGCAATGCCGTTGCGTACGCAACAACTGTCGGCGACGATGCAGTGTGAGATGCGTCTACACCGGTGCTTCCGCGGTCGCCGGCGCGGTCTCAGTGGCTTCGGTCTTGAAGCAGAGGATGCTGGCGGCGAAGCTCACCAGGGCAATGGCGCCCGCGAACGCGGCGATCAGCACTTCCGACAGCCCCCAGCTCGCCAGTGCGAAAGCCAGGGAGATGATCGCAGTGATGATCAGAAAGAGCCCGGTGGTGGCGACGGTCTCGTTGAACGGATCGTCGGAGCTGGGGGTGCCTTCGGCCATCTCGGCCATGGGTTCTCCTTCTGGGCAAAGCGACGGTCAGCCAGGTATTTACCCCGAGGTAGATCTGTGAAACCTCGTTCACCTCGCCGGGTGGGCAGTGAACTCCGTCACGGAACGTGAGGTGGCGTGCTCGCCGCCGGACCCGGTGGGAGACCTTCGCAACGATGGCGACTAAATCCACCACAGACGGGGGACCCTTCACTTCATGGCCGACCTGAAGTTCCTGGATTTGCACGGTGACCGTGTCGCGTACCGCGACGTCGGCTCGGGTGACGAGACCCTGCTGCTCCTCCACGGGATGGCGGGTAGCTCCGACACTTGGCGGGCCGTCCTTCCACAGCTGTCGAAGCGGTATCGCGTGATCGCTCCCGACCTTCTCGGACACGGGCAATCGGCGAAGCCGCGCGGCGACTATTCGCTCGGCGCTTTCGCGGTGTGGTTGCGGGATCTTCTCGACGAACTGGGTGTCTCGCACGTGACGGTGGTGGGTCAATCGCTGGGCGGTGGGGTGGCGATGCAATTCGTCTACCAGCATCCGGACTACTGCCAGCGGCTGGTGCTCATCAGCAGCGGCGGACTCGGTCAGGATGTCGGCTGGACGCTGCGCCTGTTGTCAGCTCCCGGGGCCGAACTGCTGATGCCGGTGATCGCGCCGCCGCCGGTGGTGCGGATCGGCAACAGGCTGCGCGGCTGGCTGTCCTCGGCCAACATCCAGTCCCCGCGGGGCGCGGAGATGTGGAGCGCTTACGCGTCGCTGTCCGACGGGCAGACCCGGAGCGCCTTCCTCCGTACCCTGCGTTCCGTCGTCGACTACCGCGGACAGGCGGTCAGCGCGCTGAACCGGCTGCACCTGACCACCGAGCTGCCGCTCCTGGTCATCTGGGGCGATCACGACCACATCATCCCCGTCGAGCACGGCTACGCGCTCGCCGACGCCCGACCCGGGTGCCGGCTCGAGGTGCTTCCCGGCGTCGGGCACTTCCCGCACGTCGAGACGCCCAACGACGTCGTCGACCTCTTGGACGACTTCATTTCGACGACCACCAATCCCGCGAAAACCTCGGGCGTGGACACACCGACCGTCTGACCGGGCTCATCGCTTCCTGACCGACAGACCATTGCGTTCGGCCAGCGATCGGAGCTGCTTGAGCGCGAACTGACGGTTTCGGCCCCCTTCGGGGAGCACGATGCCGGCCCACAGTCCGACGGCGCCCGGTGTCACGCACGCTTCCCGCGCGCACTGCCACCGGCGAGGGCATGCCCGGCACAGCGCTTTGGCGCCGTCGTCGGCCGTGGTGATCCAGCGATCGGGGTCGCGCGTGCAGGGCGCGGTCCACGCTTCGTCGTCGACAGATAGCGGATACATGGCACCCCTTCCCTTCCGCCAGCAACGATACGCTTGTATTGTAGCGGACAATACAAGCGTATTGTCGAGCGCGTCTGGGAGGGACGTTGTCTAACGTGGCCAGTGTGGTGTCTGAGCAAGGCCGGTCCAGCGCGGAAGAACCGCGCACCATCGAGCGGATCCGCGTGGCGGCGTTGCGAAGCTTCGGTGAACACGGCGCGGCCGCCACGACGATGCGCGGGGTCGCCGCCGCCGCCGGAGTTTCGCTGGGGCTGGTGCAACACCACTTCGCCACCAAGGCCGGACTGATCGAGGCCGTCGACGACTACGTCATGCAGCTGCTCGTCACCACGATGGCCCAGCCCATCCCCGAACCGCCCGTCGACTCCGTCGCCGAGATCGGCCGACGGGTCACCCGGATCCTGTCCGAGCAACCCGACGTCGCCGCGTATGTGGGGCGTGCGCTCGCCGACGGCAGCCCCATCGGCAAGCGACTCTTCGACAATCTGCTCGAAGTCGGTATCGCACGGTGGCAGCAACGTATCGAGCGGGGCGAGGTGCGTGCCGACATCGACGTGATGTGGGCCGCCATCAACGGCCTGGTGCTCGCTCTGGGCGCGATCAGCCTGCGGCCGCACCTCGACCGGCATCTGTCGGAACCGTTCATCTCGCCGGGGCAGCTCGAGCGATGGCAGAACTCCGTCGACACGTTGCTGCGCGAGGGACTCTTCCGCCGGCCGATCGGCGAGTGACGCTCAGTCGGGTGCCCCCGCGACCCTCTTGCGGTAGGCCGACGGTGTCTCGCCGCAGAAGGCGGTGAACGCCCGGGTGAACGAGCTGACGCTGTCGAACCCGACGGCGGTGGCGGTCTCCTGCACCGCTTGCGTAGGCGCGGCCAGCAGGGCCATCGCCCGCAACATGCGTGCGTGGAGCAGGTAGGTCCGCCACGGCAGGCCGAGCGTCTCGGCGAACAGGCGCCGCAGCGTGCGCTCCGACACCGAGACCGCGCGGCTGACCTCATCGGAGGTGACGGTGTCCAGGTGTCGCTTCGTGTAGTCCATCGCCGCGGCGACGATCGGATGGTCGGAGGTCGGCAGACTCAGCGGCGCCTCGTGATCGAGGGCATCGCACACGAGTGCCGCCAGCGTCCGGAAGAAGCCGTCGGACATGTCGTCGCCGCTGGGCCGGTCGATCGGCCACCGCAGCGCGTAGATCATCATCTCCCGGATCAGCGGGGAGACGGCCAGGATGCGGGCACGGTCACCGCCGTCGGCGATCAGGGTGCTGTCGAACATCACCGCGACGGTCTTGACGTCCGGATTCATCACCGCCTGGTGTTCGAGCCCGGCCGGTATCCACGCCGCCTGCTGGGGTGGCAGGAGGTAGTGCGCCGAATCGGTCTCGACCTCGACCACACCATGCAGGGCGTACTCGATCTGGTGTACCTCGTGCGAGTGCCACCCGGTGATCAGCGCATCGCCTTCGTAGAGGTAGCTGCCACCAAGCGCCTCACCGCCCCGGCGCAGTTCGATCACGCGCCGGCGGGGGGTGTCGGTGATGTTGGCCGGTACGGACAAGACTCTGTCCGAAGACGCGGAGACGGTCACGCCTCGAGACGGTACTACTGAGAGGTATGAACGTCGACGACCTGATTCTGGTGAGCATTGACGACCATGTGGTGGAGCCGCCGGACATGTTCCTGCGGCACGTCCCGGCCAAGTACAAGGAGGAGGCGCCCATCGTCGTCACCGACGACAAGGGCGTCGACCAGTGGATGTACCAGGGCCGCCCCCAGGGTGTGAGCGGGTTGAACGCCGTGGTGTCCTGGCCGGCCGAGGAGTGGGGCCGCGACCCTGCGGGGTTCGCCGAGATGCGTCCCGGCGTCTACGACGTCCACGAGCGCGTCCGCGACATGAACCGCAACGGAATCCTCGCCTCGATGTGCTTCCCGACCTTCACCGGCTTCTCCGCGCGCCACCTCAACATGCACCGCGAAGAGGTCACGCTGGTCATGGTGTCGGCCTACAACGACTGGCACATCGACGAGTGGGCCGGCTCCTACCCCGACCGCTTCATTCCGATCGCCGTGCTGCCGACCTGGAACCCGGAGGCCATGTGCAAGGAGATCCGCCGCGTGGCCGCCAAGGGTTGCCGCGCGGTGACGATGCCGGAACTGCCGCACCTGGAAGGACTTCCGAGCTACCACGACGACGAGTACTGGGGCCCGGTCTTCCGCACCCTGTCCGAGGAGAACGTGGTGATGTGCCTGCACATCGGCACGGGCTTCGGCGCGATCAGCATGGCGCCCAACGCTCCGATCGACAACTTGATCATCCTGGCGACCCAGGTCTCGGCGATGTGCGCGCAGGATCTGCTGTGGGGCCCGGCGATGCGCAACTACCCGGATCTGAAGTTCGCGTTCTCCGAGGGTGGGATCGGCTGGATCCCCTTCTATCTGGACCGCAGCGACCGGCACTACACCAATCAGAAGTGGCTGCGCCGCGACTTCGGGGACAAGCTGCCCTCGGATGTCTTCCGTGAGCATTCGCTGGCCTGCTACGTCACCGACAAGACGTCGCTGAAGCTGCGTCACGAGATCGGCATCGACATCATCGCCTGGGAGTGCGACTACCCGCATTCGGACTGCTTCTGGCCGGACGCTCCCGAGCAGGTGCTGGCCGAGCTGAACGCCGCGGGCGCCGACGACTCGGACATCAACAAGATCACCTGGGAGAACTCCTGCAGGTTCTTCGGCTGGGACCCGTTCAAGCTGACTCCGAAGGAGCAGGCGACGGCAGGCACTCTGCGCGTCAAGGGCGCCGACGTCGACGTGTCGATCCGGCCACGCGCGGAATGGGCGCGGCTCTACGACGAAAAGCAGTTCGCCCAAGCCTGATTCGTCAGCCCGCGACCGTCATTGCGCGAACATGCCGGCGATGACGGTCCGGGTGATCGACGCCGCACGGCGCGGGTCGTACGTGCGCCCCTCGCTGAGGATGGCATAGACGATGCCGCCGACGATCGCGTCCGCGGCATCGCGGGCGGGTTCCTCGCCAAAACCGGCGGAAGCGAACCGGTTCCGCACGGTCGCGTGCAGGGGAGTGGTGAAACCCGCATGCAGTCGCGTCGCGGTTTCCGGGTGTTCGGTGCCCGCGATGGTGAGAATCCGCAACATCGCATTGCCGCGTGCGGTCGTCAGGGTGGTGGCGAGCGCGGTCGACCACGCGCACACATCGGCGGTCAGGTCGGTCCCGGCGGCGATGGGTCGCAGGATCTTGTCGGCGTCTTCGAGGATGACGTCGGCCACCAGGGCGTGCCTGCTGGGCCACCAGCGGTAGATCGTCTGCTTCCCGACACCGGCGCGCGCGGCGACCGCCTCGATGGTGAGCCGGTCGAAACCGCGCTCCATGAGCAGCTTTCGGGTCGCCCCGACGATGGCGGTGCGCGACTTCTCACTGCGCCGCCGCGAGGGCGCAGCATCTCGGCCCACGACATCGGGGGCCTGCGGGGCGTCGCCGCCCGGCTTTACACGCTGGGACATCGACCGTAGTGTGCCACAAGACGAGACGTAGCGTCTCGTTTGAGGGTTTCCGAGCGCGGTCTGGAGTCGGTGATGGGTGGAACGAAGCTGGTGATCGGCGCCAGCGGGTTCCTGGGTTCCCGAGTCACCCGGCAGCTGGTCGCCGACGGCAACAGCGATGTGCGGGTGCTGATCCGTCCGACGAGTTCGACGCGGGGGATCGACGGCCTGCCCGTGGACGTCCGCTACGGCGACATCTTCGACACCGAGGCGCTGCGCGAGGCGATGGCCGGGTGCGACGTCGTCTACTACTGCGTGGTCGACGCGCGACCCTGGCTGCGGAACCCGGACCCGCTGTGGCGCACCAACGTCGACGGGCTGCGCAACGTCCTCGACGTCGCTGCCGACACCGACCTGTACCGGTTCGTGTTCACCAGCTCCATCGGCACGATCGGGCTCGGCGCGGGGGGCCTCGCCGACGAGACCACGGTCCACAACTGGGCGGACATCGGTGGTGATTACATCCGGTCGCGGGTCGCGGCCGAGGAGATGGTTCTGCGCTACTGCGCCGAGCGGGGTCTGCCGGGGGTGGCGATGTGTGTCGCGAACACCTACGGGCCCGGTGATTTCCTGCCGACCCCGCACGGCGGGATGCTCGCCGCCGCGGTGGCGGGCCGGCTCCCGTTCTTCATCAAGGGTTACGACGCCGAGGTGGTCGGCATCGACGATGCGGCCCGCGCGCTGATCCTCGCCGGTCGACGCGGCCGGGTCGGGGAGCGCTACATCGTCTCCGAACGCTTCATGAGCACCCGGGAGATCCACGAGATCGGTTGTGCCGCGGTCGGTGTGCCGCCACCGAAGATCGGTGTCCCGATCCGGGCGATGGCGGCGGCGGCCCACGTCAACGCCGCACTGACCCGCTGGAGGAGCGTCGACACGAAGTTCACGCCCCTGAACATCCGCCTGATGCACATCATGACCCCGATGGACCATTCCAAGGCGGTTCGCGAACTCGGCTGGAATCCAGCACCCACGCCCGAGGCGATCAAGGCCGCCGCGGAGTTCTTCCGCGACCGGCGTCGCCCCGCAGTCGCCGGAGGAGCGCGATGACGATCGGTCTGACCCCGGAGCAGACTCAGCTCGCCGACGCCGTCGCACAGTTCGCGGCGCGCAACGCCCCCGTGGACAAGACCCGCCGGACGTTCGACACGCTCGCTGCCGGCGAGCTCCCGTCCTGGTGGGACGAGTTCGTGGGCAACGGCTTTCACGCGGTCCACCTGTCCGAGGAATCCGGCGGCCAGGGTGGTTCGCTCTCGGACACCGCGTGCGTCCTCGAGGCCGCAGCGATCGCCCTGCTGCCCGGCCCGGTACTGCCGACCGTGACCGCGAGCGCCATCGCCGCGCTCGCTGAGCACACCCCGGCCGTCGAAGCGCTGCTGGCCCGCTTCAGCGCCGGAGCCTCCGCGGCGGTGATCCTGCCCGCCGACAACGACTTCCGAGCGACCCCCGGTCCGGCGGGTTGGACCGTCACCGGTTCCTCGGGTGCGGTCCTCGGGGTGTGCTCGGCGCAGCTGATCGTCGCCGCCGCACGGACCGACGCCGGTGTCGTCTGGCTGGTGCTGGATCCGTCGGAGCCCGGCCTCGACGTCGAGCGACGCAACGGAACCGACAAGACGGTCGACGTGGGGGTCGTGCGGGCCGACGGCTACGCCTGCCCGGACGACGCTGCGCTCGACGGCATCTCGGACGAAGAAGCCCGCGACGTCGCGGTGGCCCTGACCGCGTGCGTCGCTGCGGGCACGATCCGCTGGTGCGTCCAGGCCGTCACCGACCACCTGCGCACCCGGGAACAGTTCGGCAGACCGATCGGCACCTTCCAGGCGCTGCAGCACCAGGCGGCCATGCTGCTGGTCAACAGTGAACTCGCCGTGTCGGCCGCGTGGGACGCCGTGCGGTCGCTCACCGAGGACGCTGCCCAGCGCCGCATCGCCGCTTCCGGAGCGGCACTGATGGCGGTGGCCCCGTCGCCGGGGCTGGTGCTCGACACCCTCACGATGTTCGGCGCCATCGGCTACACGTGGGAACACGACCTGCATCTCTTTTGGCGACGGGCCACCAGCCTGGCGGCCTCGATCGGGCCCGCCGGGCGCTACGCCGAGGAACTGGGTGAGCTGACGCGCAGCCGGACGCGGGACGTCTCGGTCAAACTCGGGGACCTCGACGCCGAATTCCGCCGCGAGGTCGTGGCGGTCCTCGACGAGGCCCTGACGTTGCGCAACGACAAACCCGGCAGGCAGGGGGACTACCCGAATCAGGCCACCGGGCCGCAGCGGACGCTGATCGCCGACGCCGGACTCATCGCCCCGCACTGGCCGCGGCCGTGGGGGGTGGAGGCCACGCAACTGCAGCAGCTGATCATCGACGAGGAGTTCGCCAAACGGCCGGACCTGGTGCGGCCTTCTTTGGGAATCTCGGAATGGATTCTGCCGAGCCTGATCAGCTCTGCGCCCGAGCACATCCAGCGACGGTTCATCCCGGCGACGCAGCGAGGCGAAGTGGGCTGGTGCCAGCTCTTCAGCGAACCCGGCGCCGGGTCCGACCTTGCCGCCCTGGCCACCCGCGCCACGAAGGTCGACGGCGGGTGGCGGATCAACGGTCACAAGATCTGGACCTCCTCGGCGCACACCGCCGACTACGGCGCCCTTTTGGCCCGCACCGACCCCGATGTCGCCAAGCATCGCGGGATCGGCTACTTCATCGTCGACATGTCCGCCGACGGCATTGAGCTGCAACCGATCCGGCAGGCCACGGGAGAGGCGCACTTCAACGAGGTGTTCCTGTCGGACGTCTTCGTCCCCGACGAGATGCTGTTGGGCGGACCGACGGACGGCTGGAATCTGGCCATCGCGACGATGGCCCAGGAGCGGGTCGCGATCAGCGGATACGTGAACTTCGACCGGGCGAGCATCCTGCGCGGACTCGCCGACCAGGAGCGCCCCGACCGCAGCCGGGTGCTGGCCGCACTCGGTGAGGCGGACGCCTACGCCAACGCCATCAAGGTCCTCGCCGTGCGGGAGGTGCTGCGTCTGCTGGACGGCCAGGCCGCCGGTCCGGCGTCCAGTATCGCCAAGGTGGCGATGAACGTGATGCTGCGCCGCATCTTCACGGCCACCCTGGAGCTCGCCGCCCCGGCCGCCCTGGTCGAGGACACCGAGCCTCCGATCGTCGAACCGTACTTCCACCTCCCGGCGGAGCTGATCGGCGGCGGTACCAAGGAAATTCAGCTCAACATCATCGCCCAGATGATCCTGGGTCTACCTCGCCAATGACAGGAGCAGTGCATGGGTCTGCGCGGTGACGCCGCAATCGTCGGCTACGTCGAGCTGCCGCCGGAGCGGATGAACAAGGCCACGCCCGCGCCGTTCACGCTGGAGCAGTGGGCCGAGCTCGGCGCCGCGGCGCTGCAGGATGCCGGACTGCCCGGCGAGTCGGTCGACGGCATCGTCACCTCGCACCTGAGCGAGTCGGAGATATTCGTCCCGTCCACGGTCGCCGAATACCTCGGTGTGCGAGCGGGTTTCGCAGAGCTGGTGGATCTCGGCGGGGCGAGTGCGGTCGGCATGGTCTGGCGTGCCGCCGCCGCGATCGAGCTGGGCATCTGCGATGTGGTGCTGTGCGCGATCCCGGCCCGGTACCTGACCCCGACCTCGGAGAAGAAGCCCAAGCCGCTCATCGACGCAATGTTCTTCGGGGCGTCGAGCAACCAGTTCGGTTCTCCGCAGGCGGAATTCGAGATCCCCTACGGCAACCTCGGCCAGAACGGGCCCTACGGCCAGGTCGCCCAGCGCTACGCCTCCGTCTACGGCTACGACGAGAGGGCGATGGCCAAGATCGTCGTCGACCAACGGGTCAACGCCAACCACACCGACGGGGCCGTCTGGAAGGACAAGCCGCTCACGATCGAGGACGTGTTGGCCAGCCCCGTGATCGCCGATCCGCTCCACATGCTCGAGATCGTGATGCCGTGCCTCGGTGGTGCCGCAGTCGTCGTGGCGAGCGCCGAGGTCGCGGCGCGAAGCAGGAACAGGCCCGTGTGGATCAAGGGTTTCGGCGAGCAGGTGCCCTACAAGACCCCGACCTACGCCGAGGACCTGCTGCAGACGCCCATCGTGCGGGCGGCCGAGACCGCCTTTGCGATGTCGGGCCTCACCCGTGAGCAGATGGACATGGTGTCGATCTACGACTGCTACACCATCACCGTGCTGCTGAGCCTGGAGGATGCGGGCTTCTGCGAGAAGGGCAAGGGCATGGAATTCGTCTCCCGGCACGACCTCACATTCCGGGGCGACTTCCCGCTCAACACCGCGGGGGGCCAGCTCGGCTTCGGTCAGGCCGGCAACGCAGGCGGAATGCACCATGTCTGCGACGCCACCCGGCAGATCATGGGGCGCGCGGGGGCGGCCCAGGTCGCGGACTGCCACCGGGCCTTCGTCTCCGGCAACGGAGGAATCCTGTCCGAGCAGACAACCCTTGTGCTGGAGGGAGACTGACCATGAGCATGCCGACCTTCGACCGGCCGATGCCCGTCAAGACACCCACCACGGCGCCCTTCTGGGACGCGCTGGCCGAGCGCCGGGTGAAGATCCAGTACTCGCCGTCCTCGGCGTCGTACGTCTTCTATCCGCGGGTGCGCGCCCCACGGACGTTCGCCGACGACCTGGAGTGGCGCGAGATCTCGGGGATGGGCACCCTGTACTCCTTCACCGTCGCCCGGCGCCCCGTCGGTCCGCACTTCGCCGATGCCGTGCCCCAGCTTCTGGCCATCGTCGAATGGGATGAGGGCCCGCGGTTCTCGACCGAACTGGTCAACGTGGACCCCGACGACATTACGATCGGCATGCGCGTCAAGCCGGTGTTCTGCGATTACCCCGAGCACGACGTGACGATGCTGCGGTACGAGCCGGCTGAGCGCACGTGAGGAGTAGACGATGAGCGAGCAGGATCGGCGCGCGATCGGCGATGTGCAGGTCCGGTACGCCACAGGTATCGACAGCCGCGACTGGCCGCTCTTCCGGACGGTGTTCACCGAGGACTGTGAACTCGACTACGGCGAGATCGGCACCTGGCACGGGGTGGATGCCGTTGTCGACTTCATGACCGCGGCCCACGATATGGCCGGGTTCACGTTGCACCGCATCACCAATACCGTTGCCGTCGTCTCCGGCGACACGGCGACCGCGCGGGCCTACATCGACGCCCTGATCATGTCGCAGGACAACGCGTCCGGCGTCAACGCCGCCGGTTTCTACGACGACGAACTGGTCCGCACCGACATCGGCTGGCGCATCCACCGGCGCCGTTTCACCACGGTCCTGGTCCGGACGGTCGGTGCCGGATGACCTTCGCCGACAGGTACGGCCCATGGGCGCTGATCGCCGGCGCGTCCGACGGTCTCGGCGCGGCGTTCGCCGAGACGTTGGCGCGACGCGGGGTCAACCTCGTGCTGCTGTCCCGCCGCGAAGCCGTCTTGGCGGACCTCGCGGCGGGTATCGAGCGGCGGCACGGTGTGCGCACCCGGGTGCTGGCGCTCGACCTCGTCGCCGACACCGCGGCGCACGAGGTGATCGAGGCGACGCGGGATCTGGAGATCGGCATGCTGGTCTACTGCGCCGGCGCCGATCCGGAGTTCAAACCCTTCCTCTCCCAACCCATTACCGCGGCGGAGTCGATGGTGCGCCGCAACTGTCTGGTGCCGATGCAGTTGAGCCACCACTACGCACAGGGCATGGTGACGCGGGGGCGCGGCGCCGTCGTCATCCTCGGGTCGGGCGCCGGGTTCGCCGGTGGACCCAACATGGTCGCCTACGGTGCCACCAAGGCTTTCGACATGGTGTTCGCCGAGGCACTGTGGACCGAGCTGCACGACAAGGGCGTCGACGTCCTGGGCGTGATCCTGGGCAAGACCGACACCCCGGCGCTACGCCGACTCGAGCTGTCGCGGGGCCAGATCGCCTCGATGGACGAGCGGCCGAAGGACACCGCGTCGGCCGACGACGCGGTGGCCGAGGCGTTCGACAACCTGGCGAACGGACCCACGTGGATCGTCGGGGACGACCTGCGCGCCGCCGCCCAGATGATGGGTTCGATCTCTCGCAGCGATGCGGTGCGGTTCATCCAGCAGGCCAGCGCGGCCTCGATGGGGGACTGACGGTTCAGCGGCGGGCCTCGTCGGACACCAGCTTGCGCAGGGGTCTGCCCGCGGTCTCGCGCATCGTGAGGACGGTGAGGAAGGTGGCGATCGCGGCGGCGATGACGTAATACGCCGGGGCGAGTTCGTTCCCCGTCCGAGAGACCAGCCACGTGGCGACATACGGGGCCGTGCCGCCGAATATCGCCACCGACACGTTGTAGCCGATCGAGTAACCACTGGAACGCACACGGGTGGCGAACAATTCGGCCCCCGCCGCCAACGAGGCGCAGACGAAGACGGACTCGATCGCCGCCAGGCCCGCGTGCGCGGCGATCGCTGCAGTCAGCGATCCCGTGTTGAGCAGGAGGAACAGCGGATAGGCGAATACCGCGAAACCTATCGACCCGGCGAACAACAGCGGTTTGCGTCCGATGCGGTCCGACAGCGCGCCCAGCGGTGGGATCAGGACGATGCCGACCAGGCTCGCCACCGTGATCGAGAAGAACGCATCGGTCTTGCTGAACTCGAGGGTCTTGGTGAAGTAGCTGGGCAGGAAGGTGTACACGACGTAGAAGCCGACATTGTGGATCACCACGAGCCCGGTGATCTGCAGGATGGGTCGCCACGACGTGGTCACGGCCTCTTTCAGCGGCGACGTGGATACCTCGCCGGAGTCGCGCAGTTCCTCGAACTCCGGGGTGTCGCCGAGCCGCAGGCGGATGTAGAGGCCCACGGCCCCGAGAAGTCCGGCGATGAGGAACGGGATCCGCCAGCCGTAGGAGTCCATCGCCGATTCGGACAGGAACGTCTCCAGCCCGGTGACGGTGAGCGAGCCGAGCAGGAAACCGACCACGACCGACCACACCAGGAACGACACGACGAATCCGCGGTGCCGGTCCGGCGCGTACTCGGCGAGAAAGCATGCACCGCTGCCGTATTCGCCGCCGGCCGAGAAGCCCTGCAGGCATCGCAGGAGCAGCAGCAGGATGGGGGCGAACACGCCGATCGAGTCGTAGCTGGGAACGAGGCCGATCGCCAGCGTGGAGCCCGACATCAGCAGGATCACGATCGCGAGCACCCGCTGACGCCCGATCCGGTCACCGAGCGGACCGAAGAAGAACCCGCCGAGTGGCCGCATGAAGAAGGCCGCCGCGAAGATCGCGAACGTGTTGAGCAGCGCGGCGGTCTCGTCGCCCGGGGGGAAGAACTTCTCGGCGATGTAGGTGGCGAGGAAGCCGTAGATCGCGAAGTCGAACCATTCGACGGCGTTGCCGATCGAGGCGCCCCGCACGGCCTTGCTGACGGCTCCGGGTTGGGCGCCGGTGGGACGGGTTTCGTGTCCGACGGTCATGGGTGTTCTCCTGACGGTTCGGCGATCGGCGCGCGCGAGGCACTGTCGTAGTGGTCGTGCGGATGGTCGGTGATGAACATGTGGCCCGGCGCGTGAAAGATCGCCAGTGGCGGCTTCGCTTGTTGCGCAACGACTTGTGGGGTCACCCCGCAGGCCCAGAACGCGGGGACGTCATCGGCGCCGAGCCGCACGGGGTCGCCGAAATCGGGGGCCCCGAGATCGCCGATGCCCAGCACGGCCGGATCACCGATGTGCACCGGAGGACCGTGCATGGCCGGGAAGCGGGACGTCACGTCCACGGCACGGCCGAGGTCGGATCGCTTCAGCGGACGCATCGACACGACCATCGGCCCGGTGAACGGTCCCGCCGGCACACAGGCGCGGTCGGTGACGTACATCGGCACGTTCACCCCCTGCTCCTGGTGTGCCAGCGGGATGCCGGCCGCGGCCAGGGCCCATTCGAACGTGAAGGAGCAGCCGAGCAGGAAGGCGACCATGTCCGCGCTCCAGTAGCGCGAGATGTCGGTCGGTTCGTCCACGCAGACGCCGTCGCGCAGGACCCGGTAGCGGGGGATGTCGGTGCGGATGTCGGCCTCGGCGGCCAGCGCGGCCGGGTGCGGGGACCCCGTCTCGGTGACCTCCAGCACCGGACACGGCACCGGGTTGCGCACGCAGAACCGCAGGAAGTCCCACGCGTGGGCTCGGGGGAGCACCACCAGGTTGGCCTGGGCGAAGCCGGGAGCCAGGCCACTGGTCGGCCCGGTGTGGGCGCCGGTGCGGATCCGCGCACGAGCCTCCACCGCAGGTGTCGCGGGGAGTGTCACGGCGGACCGCATACGCGTGCATTCCCCGGTCGATGCGGAACCTAACGTCTCTTCGGCGTGAAGAGTCGGGTGCGTTCGGTCCGTCCGCGCAGTGCGGTGTCGCCGTCGGCGCTCCAGCACGTCTGTTCGTCCGGACCGGCGGTGTCGTACGCAGTGCCCGAGCACAGCGTTCTACCGTCGAAATCCTTGGCGTGGTCGGCAAGTCGTGCCGCTTCGTTGACGGCGTCGCCGACCACGGTGTACTCGTAGCGGTTCTCGGCGCCGATGTTCCCGGCGAAGACCGGTCCGGCCGACACCCCGATGCCGAAGTCCACGGGCAGTCTGCGCAGTGCGGAGGCCAGCACCCGTGCGGTGGCCATCGCCGCGGACGCCGGGTCGGGTACGCGCAGCGGAGCGCCGAAGACGGCCAACGCGGCGTCGCCCTGGAACTTGTTGACCAGGCCGTGCCGTCGGTCGACCTCGTCGACCACGATGCAGAAGAAGTCGTTGAGTATCGCGGCGACCTCGTGCGGTTCCCGGTCGACGGCCAATCGGGTGGAGCCCACGAGGTCGATGAACAGCACCGCCACCTCGCGCTCGTCGCCGGTGGACTCGTCGGCGGTCACCTGTTCGAACGCGCGACGGGCCACCTCCTCCCCGACGTGGCGGCCGAAGAGGTCGCGGAGCCGGTCTCGTTCGCGGAGTCCCGCGACCATCCGGTTGAATCCGCTCTGCAGCCGCCCGATCTCCGACCACTCGTAGACGTCGATGCTCCGGTCGATGGTGCCCTTCTCGACATCGGCCATCGCGGCGACCACTTCGTTGACCGGATCCGAGATGGACATCGACACCAGCAGCATCGCGCGCAACCCGAGGATCACCGCGACCAGGGCCAGGATCAGCAACGCGAACTCGATCGGGGTGGACTCGTCGAGCAACCAGCCGCGCGACCGCAGGATCAACAGCACCGCGATCGCCGACCCGGGCAGCGCCGTGCACACCAGCCACATGATCAGCAGGCGGGCCCGAACGCCCGGGGCGGCCCGATGCTCGGCGTCGGCGGGCACCCCCGCCAGGATGGGCCGCAGGGTGCGCAGCGTGAACAGGAAACCGGTCGCCACGGTCGCGATCGCTCCGAACAGCAGGGCGGTGGTCAACACGACGAACACCGTGGCGTCGGCCCGCAGGTTCAGCGGTACCAGGACCGCGGCGGTGACCAGCCACGGCGCCAGCGTGATGCCGGTCTGACGCATCGAGGTCTTCGCGGTGGTCCTGACCTCGTCAGGGCTGGGTCTGCGACCTTCCTTGAGCCACCGCAGCGAGGGTCTGACGATGACGACCGCACCGACCGCGACGGTCGCGCCCCCGACGAGGGTGACGGCGACCAGGGTGATCACGTTGCCGGCAGTGATGACGCTGCGCCCCGCCAGCGCCACGACGATGGCGACGACCTCGGCCACCGTCAGCAGGTACGCCGACGTCAGACCTGCTGCGTACCGGATCAGCAGGCGGCGTGGCCTCACACGGCCGAAGGTATCAGCCGCCCGCCCGGATCTGCGCCGCTTCGGACTCGGTTGCCGCCGAGGCCGCTCGCCACCCGCCCGGCATGAAGCACACCGCGATCGCCGAGACCACCGACACCGCAATCAGATACGCGGCGATCGCGTTGCTCGACCCGGTGGCGCCGTAGAGCGCCGTGGCGATGGTCGGCGCGAATGCCGAGCCCATCACCTGCGAGAGGGTGTAGCCGATCGAGACGCCGCTGTAGCGGACGTCGGCGTCGAACGCCATCGAGAACAGCGCCCCGGTGACTCCTGCGGCCGGGGCCATCGCCAGGCCGAAGACGAGCACCAGCGCGAGCACGAACAGTGCCGGTTCGCCCGTGTCGATCAACGCGAACGTCGGGATCACGGCCAGGGCCATCGCCACCACCCCGGCCAGGAACAGCGGTTTGCGACCGACCCGGTCCGACAGCGCACCGAAGAGCGGATAGGTCGCCACCGCGACGACCGCACCGATGAAGACTCCGAACAGCGCCCAGTCCCGGGGGATGCCGGCGACGGAGGTGGCGTAGGACACCAGGTACGCCACGCAGATGTAGGCGAACACGCCCTGGGACAGGTAGGCGCCGGCCACCAGCAGGATCTCCCGCCAGTGCCGCCGGAACGCCGCGACGATCGGCGTGCGGGCGACCCGGGCACGGCGTTCCAGGTCGGCGAAATGCGGGCTCTCGGTCACGGTCAGGCGCACGACGAGACCGATGACGATCAGAATCGCACTGACGAGGAAGGGCAGCCGCCAGCCCCACGAGAGGAACTGATCGTCGGGCAGCGTGGCGGCGACATAGAACGCCAGGGTGGCCGCCGCGGTGCCGGCCGGCGCGCCCATCTGTGGGAAGGCCCCGTAGAACCCTCGCCGGCCCGCCGAGGCGTGTTCGACGGCCATCAGTGTCGCGCCGCCCCACTCGCCACCCACCGCGAATCCCTGCGCCAGGCGCAGCAGTGTGAGCAGCACCGGTGCGGCGATACCGATCTGGGCGTAGGTCGGCAGCAGCCCGATCAGGACCGTGGACACCCCCATGCCCACGAGCGAGTAGACCAGCATCCGGCGTCGCCCGAGACGATCGCCGAAGTGCCCGAACACGATTCCGCCCAGCGGGCGGGCGAAGAAGCCCACGCCGAACGTCGCGAACGACAGCAGCACCCCGGCGGCCGGAGAAGCGTTGGGGAAGAACAGCTTCGGAAAGACCAAGGCCGCGGCGGTGCCGTAGATCAGGAAGTCGTAGAACTCGACGGTCGTGCCGATGAAGCTGGCGAACGCGACCCGTCGCGGCGACACCGCCGGTGTCTGCTCCCCGCCCGGGCGTCCGTCGGCCATGCTCAGTCCGAGGCGGGCAGCGGCTTGGCTTCCTTGAGGGCCAGCGGAGTCGACCCGATGCTGAGCGTGCCCTTCCCGGCTTTGGTGACCAGAACCTCGGCGCCCCCGTCGTCGACGTAGCGCTTACCCATCAGGTTCCCGTCGGCGAGGCTTTCGTCGAGGGTGAGGTTCGAATCCGCCCCGCCCTCGGCGCCGATCTGCACCATGGGGGCCCCGCCCGCCCGCAGGTCGTCGAGGCTGTCCGCGCTTCGGACCACGATCACCTGTGTGTCGCAGACCTGGCTCTGCAGTCGCGTGCCGTTCTTGATCATGCGGGGGCTCCTTGTGTCGCGGCCGGCTGTGCCGGCGATCGGTCCTGGTTCAGTTCGCTGACGAGTTCACGGCGCAGCACCTTGCCGGTCGCGTTGGTGGGCAGTTCGTCCCGGAACACCACGCGGTCGGGGGTCCGGGACCCGCGAAGCTGCGCTCGCACATAAGCCCGCAGGTCTTCGACGTCCGGCTCGGCGTCGGCGTGGGTGACCACGACGGCGACGATGATCTGACCCCACTCCGGATCGTCGGCCCCGACCACCGCGCAGTCACGGACGTCCGGATGCTCCACCAGGACGTCTTCGATCTCGGCCGGGGCGATGTTCTCCCCACCCCGGATGATCGTGTCGTCGGAGCGCCCGCCGATGAAGAGGTAACCCTCCTCGTCGAGGTAGGCGACATCCTTGGTCGGGAACCAGCCCTGCTCGTCGAGAACCGAGCCGATGTCGGTGTACTTGCCGGACACCTGCTCGCCGCGCACGAACAGCTCGCCCGTCTCACCCGCGCCGAGAACCGATCCGTCCTCGCCGCGGATCTCGACCTCGATACCCGGGACGGGTTGACCGACAGAGCCGAGCCTGCGGGCGGCCGCTTCGTCGGCGCCGGCGAGGGCGGCGCGGTGATCGTCGGGCGTGAGCACGGCGATCGTCGAGCTGGTCTCGGTGAGCCCGTAGGCGTTGACGAAGCCGACGGTCGGCAGCAGCGACAGCGCCTTGCGGACCAACGGCAGGGGCACCTTGGATCCGCCGTAGGCCAACGTGCGCAGCGTCGGCAGTGTCGTCCCCGTCGCCTCCAGTACCGAGACGATGCGGTCGAGCATCGTCGGCACCACGGTGGCGGAGGTGACCCCTTCCTCGGCGACCAGCCGCACCCACGTGTCGGCGTCGAAGTGCCTCAGGTACACCATCTTTCGGCCCGCGTACAGATTCGACAGCGCCGCGCTGACGCCTGCGATGTGGTACGGCGGTACACAGATCAGTGCGGCATCGTCGGGTTCGGCCGACGCGAACTCGACGGTGCCCATGATGTAGCTGGTCAGGTTGGTGTGCGTCAGCTCGACAGCCTTCGGCTTCGAGGTGGTGCCGGAGGTGAACAGCACGACCCCGACCGAATCCGGGTCGGCGAACTCGGCGGCGGGTTCGGCGGTCCGCGCGGCGTCGAGGAATTCGGTCGACCCCATCGTGCGGTACCCGTCGCCGACAGCCTCGCGGTATTCGTCATCGACGACCACCAGTGGGTCGGGGAGCCGATCGAGCAGCGCCCGCAGACCGTCGGCCGACAACCGGTAGTTCAGCGGCGTGAACGGGATGGCCGCACGTGCCGAGGCGAAGAGGAGCAGCGGCAGGAGTGCACCGCCGGTACCCACGTAGGCGACATGCCGGGCGCCCGACGCGGCGATCAGCCCGCCCCCGCCGTCGGCCAGGGCACTGACGTCGGCGGTGGTGAGGCGCAGTTCGTCCGAGACGACGGCCGTGCGGTCGGCGCCGGCGTCGAGCGCCATCTCCAGCAGCAGCGAGATGCTCATGAGGTGCGCTCGTCGACGAAGATGTCGAGGATGGGATCGTCGCCGCCTCCGTAGCGCGACAGGTCGGTCACGCCGGCCTCGGTCAGCACCTCCGAGTCGATGAAGCACCGGCCGTTGACCGCCGCGGGGGGCCGGGACAGGATCTCCACGGCGGCGTCGGCCATGATCTCAGGGCTGCGCGACGATGCGACCAGTTCGCCGCCGTCGGCCATGTTCGTCACCGCCGACGTGGCGATGTAGGTCTCCGGCCACAGGCAGCTGAACCCGAGGGCGGCATCCGGTTCCGCGCCGTACTCCTGGGCCCAGCCCAGGGTCAGCAGCGTCATCCCGTACTTGGACAGCGTGTAGGACGGGTGTGCGCCGAGCCACTGGGGATTCATGTTCATCGGCGGGGCGAGCGTCACCACGTGCGCCGAGGCGGACTTCTTCAGGTAGGGGAGCGCCGCCTTCGTCAGCAGGAACGTGCCGCGGACGTTGATGTCCATCATCAGATCGAACTTCTTGGCCGACAGCGCCTCGGTGGGCTCGGTGGCGATCGCACTGGCGTTATTCACCACGATGTCCACCCCGCCGAACTGGTCGACCGCGGTGTCGATGGCGCGCGCCACGTCTTCCTCTTTACGGACGTCCCCGACCACCGCGACGCCCCTGCCGCCGGCCGCCTCGACCTCGGCGACGGCGGTGTGCACGGTGCCGGGCAGCTTGGGGTGGGGCTCGGCGGTCTTGGCGAGCAGGACGACGTTGGCGCCCCGGCGCGCGGCGCCGAGCGCGATCGCGAGTCCGATGCCGCGACTGCCCCCCGAGACCACGAGGGTGCGGTCGGTGAACGATGTCGCGTCGCTCTGGTTGTGCTCAGGCAAACGTCGGCCCTCCTCATCGGCGCCAGATAGTGCCGTTCTCATTTTAGGGGAATCCCATAATCGCTGTGTACCGGGGCGTCGGGCCGCCCGTACGGGGTGTCGCACGTATCGCTGCGTGCAGCTTTCCCTCAGACGGTATTGGCATTCTCATTTTTTGCAAGTACGTTATCCATCGATGAGCGAGCATGTCAGTCCCCGGGTGGAGACCCCGTCGGGCATCCCGCTGGAACCCGTGTACGGCCCGGGCGACCGTGCAGCCGATCCGCCGCCACCCGGCGAGTATCCCTTCACGCGGGGGAACTTCGCGTCCGGTTACCGCGGCAAGACCTGGACGTTCCGGCAGTATTCGGGGTTCGGCACCGCCGAGGAGTCCAACCGCCGCTACCGCTACCTGCTCGACCAGGGCGGCACCGGTCTGTCCGTGGCCCTCGACCTGCCCACGCAGTGCGGGTACGACTCCGACGACGAGGAGTTCGGCGAGGAGGTCGGCCGGGTCGGCGTCGCGGTCGACACGCTCGCCGACGCCGAGATCCTCTTCGACTCCATCCCTCTGGACAAGATCAGCACCAGCTTCACGATCAACGGCACCGCAGCGATCCTGCTGGCGTTCTACGTCGCGGCCGCCGAGAAGAAGGGGGTGCCGCGCGAGAAGCTCACCGGCACCATCCAGAACGACATCCTCAAGGAGTACGCCTCCCGCGGGACGTGGATCTGGCCGCCGGAGCCGTCGCTTCGCCTGATCGCGGACACGATCGAGTTCTGTGCGGCCGAGGTGCCGAGGTTCAATGCGATCTCCGTGGCGGGCGCGCACTTCCGCGACGCGGGGGCCAACGCCGTGCAGGAGATGGCGTTCACCCTCGCCGACGGCGTCACCTACTGCGACACCGTGGTCGAGCGCGGCCGCATGACGATCGACAAGTTCGCCCCGCAGATCTCGTTCTTCTTCTACACCCACGGCGACTTCTTCGAAGAGATCGCCAAGTACCGCGCCGGGCGCAGGCGCTGGGCCACGATCGTGCGGGAACGCTACGGTGCCACCACCGACAAGGCGTCCATGTTCCGCTTCGGCTGTGTGGCCGGCGGTGCCTCCCTCTACGCGCCGCAGGCGCAGAACAACCTGGTGCGCGTGGCCTACGAGGCGATGGCCGCCGTGCTGGGTGGCGTGCAGTCGATGTTCACCGCCGCCTGGGACGAACCGTTCGCGCTGCCCAGCGAGGAATCGGCCACGCTCGCGCTGCGCACCCAGCAGATCCTCGCGTACGAGACCGGCGTCACGAAAGTCGCTGACCCCCTGGGCGGTTCCTACTTCGTCGAGGCGCTCACCGACGCCACCGAAGAGAAGATCATCGAGATCATGCACGACCTCGAGACCCACGGCGGCATGGTGCGCTGCATCGAGGACGGTTACCTGCAGGGCCTGATCGCCGACGAGGCGTTCAAGATCCACCAGGAGGTCGAGTCCGGCGAGCGGCCCGTCGTCGGTGTGAACAAGTTCGTCGTCGACGAACCCGCGCCCGACCTCGCCACCTACGAGCTGGACGCCGAGGGCCGGGACAAGCAGTTGCAACGGCTGGCCAAGGTGAAGGCCGACCGCGACGACGTCGCTGTCAAGGAGGCGCTCGCCGCGCTGGCCCGTGCCGCCGAGAGCGACGGCAACCTCATGCACAACCTGATCGACTGCGCGAACGCGTACTGCACAGTAGGAGAGATGGTGTCGACTCTGAAATCGGTGTGGGGCGAATTCCAGCAGCCGGTGGTCTTCTAGTGAGCGCGCGTGTTCTGGTGGCCAAACCGGGTCTGGACGGTCACGACCGGGGAGCCAAGATCGTCGCCCGCACGCTGCGTGACGCCGGCTTCGAGGTGATCTACACCGGCATCCGGCAGCGCATCGAGGACATCGTGTCGATCGCGTTGCAGGAAGATGTTGCGCTGGTGGGCCTTTCGATTCTGTCCGGGGCGCACGTGACGCTCACGACGAGAACGGTCGCGGCGCTGCGGGCCGCCGACGCCGGTGACATCGCGGTCGTCGTCGGAGGCACGATCCCCCAGGGCGATGTGCAGAAGCTCCTCGACGCCGGGGCGGCGGCGGTCTTCCCGACCGGCACGTCGCTCGACGACCTCGTCCGCGACGTCCGCGCGTTGACCGAAAAGGTGGACCAGTCGTGATCGCACGATCGCCGATAGTGCGCTCAGAGCGCCACCGGGGCCTCGGGCGCGATCTGAGCGCACTCTCGGTGAAGGAGTTGGATCGAACATGAGGCTCGGCGTGATGATCGGGGCCGAGCGCGGCGACATGGCGCGCAAGGTCGCCAAGCTGGTGTCCGACATCGAGTGGGCCGAGTCCGCCGGTCTCGACACCGCGTGGATGCCCCAGGTGCCGAACGACTTCGACTGCCTGACCATGGTCGCGCTGATGGCCGCGCACACGTCACGCATCGAGCTCGGCACCGCGGTGGTCCCGTTGCAGGCCCAGCATCCGATCGCCCTCGCCCGGCAGGCTCTGTCGGTGCACGCCATGGCTGGCGGGCGCCTCGCGCTCGGCGTGGGCCCGTCGCATCACTGGATCGTGCGCGACATGCTCGGCATCCCGTACGAGAAGCCGGCCGCCTACACCCGCGACTATCTCGACGTGCTCAACGCGGCGCTGTCCGGTCCGGGCGACGTCGACGTCGAGAACGCGTCGTTCACCGTGCACAACCCGACGGTGTTGGGGGCAGAACAACCGCTGCCCGTGCTCGTGGCGGCGCTGGGCCCGGTCATGCTGCAGATCGCCGGCGAGCGCGCCGACGGTACCGTGCTGTGGATGGCTGACGAGAAGGCGATCGGTGACCACATCGCGCCGAAGATCACCAAGGCTGCGGCGGAGGCGGGCCGCCCCGCGCCGCGCATCGTCGCGGGTATCCCCGTGTGCCTGTGCGCGAACTCGGAGATCGACGCGGCCAAGGAGCGCGCGAACCGCATCCTCGCCGAAGCCGAGACCTCGCCGAACTATCAGAAGCTGCTCGACCGGGGCGATGCCCGCAACGTCGGGGACCTGTGCGCGGCCGGCGACGAGGACGCCATCCTGGCTCGTTTCAAGCAGTTCGCCGACGCCGGTGTCACGGACCTGTCGGTGCGCCTGCTCCCGATCGGCGAGACGCGCGACGAGCTCGTCGCATCGAAGTACCGGACGCGAGAGGTGATCGGCGAGCTCGCGAAGGCCGTGCGATGAGCGCAGGCCCGCTGGCGGGCATCCGGATTCTCGAAGTCGGCGTCATGCTGGCCGGGCCGTACGCGACGATGATGCTGGCCGACCTCGGCGCCGAGGTCATCAAGATCGAGCCGCCGGGCGGCGAGATCTCCCGGCAGGTCAGCGACAGCTACTTCGCGAGCCTGAACCGCAACAAGCAGAGTGTGCTGCTCGACCTGCGCTCGGCCGAAGGGCGGCAGCAACTGGGTGACCTGGTCGCGAATTCGCATGCGCTACTGGTCAACATGAAGCCGTCGGCGATCAAGCGGCTGGGCTTGACCTACGAGTCGCTCAAAGAGTTCAACGAGGCGATCGTGTGCGTCGCGCTGACGGGTTTCGGGCTCGACGGCGGCGACGATCCCGCGTTCGACTACGTGATCCAGGCGGCGACGGGCGTGGCGGCGATGACGGGCGATCCGGAAGGTCCGCCCACGCTGCCGGGGTACTCGTCGGTGGACAATTCGACGGGTCTCACCGCGGCGCTGGGCTTGCTGGCCCAGATCGTCTCGGGCCGCGGCGGACAGGTCGACGTGTCCATGCAGGATGTGATGCTCTCGCAGCTGAACTATCGGGCGGCGGCGTTCCTCAACGACGGAGTCGAGCCGAAACGGTATCCCCATGGCGCGCACTCGTTCTACGTTCCGGCGCAGCTGTTCCTGACCGCCGACGGGTACCTGGCTCTGTTCATCACCCATGACGCGTTCTGGTCGGCGTTCGCCGCCGAGGCGGGTATCGAGGGCTTCGCGACGCTGGCCGAACGCGCGGCCCGTCGCGACGAGGTGCTCGAACTGGTCAGCGCTGTCCTGGCAACCGACACCGCGGTGAACTGGCAGGAGCGGTTGCGGCCGCTGGGGCTTCCGGTCGCCGCGGTGCGGACACTGCCGGAGGCGCTCCGGGCGACTCCGGAGGCATTGGTCACCGCAGGAGCTTTCCGTCTGGTGGGAAGCCCCATCAAGATCGCAGGCTACGAGCCCGAGTACCGGCCGGCGCCGGCGCTCGATGAGCACGCCGGCGCGTCGGTTCACTGGTCGTAATCGACCGTCACAGCCGGGGTGTCGGGGACGGCTTGGCAGGTGAGCACGTAACCCTCGGCCACCTCGTCCTCGGTCAGCGCGTCATTGACCCGCATGGTGGCCGTGCCGTCAGTCAGCAGCGCCATGCAGGTACCGCAGTTGCCTGCTTCGCACGAGAACGGCGGGCCCATGCCCGCGCGGCGGGCACTTTCGAGCAGCGTCTCGCCGGATCGTTGCGCGACCGACGCCGTACTGCCGTCGAGCTTGACGGTGATGGTCCCCGGCGCACTTGCCTCGGTCACTGCGGACCCCGTTCCCGGTGTCTGCGGGTCGGTCATATGACCCTCTCTCGACATTGTCATTCTGATAATAGGAGAATACTATTCTCCTGGACAAACCGTAATCCTCTCGCGAACATCATCCACTACTTCCGGAAGGGGCGCGCGCAACGTGAGTGAGCCGACTGCGCTCGCCTTCGAGGAGCGGCAGTACACCCTCGCCGAACTCGACGCGCTGTCCGGGGGTATGGCCGCCGAACTGGCAGCCCGCGGCGTCGGGACGGGGTCTCGCGTCGCGGTGATGTCGTCGAACCGGCCCGAGTTCGTCATTGCACTGCGCGCGATCTGGCGCCTCGGTGCCGCGGCGGTGCTCCTGAGCCCGGCGTGGAAGCGGACCGAGGTGGACCATGCGCTGGGGTTGACGGGGCCGACCCATGCGATCGGAGATCACCCGGTGCTCGCCGAGGCCATGCCGATGGTGTCGCTCGACGAGGAGATCACCCCCGGGCGCGGTCTCGCCGCAGCGGTCGATCCGGACACCGATGCGGTATTCGTCTTCAGTTCCGGCACCACCGGGATGCCGAAGGCGGTGCGTCACACCCATGGGTCCCTGGCTGTGGCGATCAGGCACTGGCGGGATGCGCTGGGACTGACCGCCGACGACCGCATGCAGGTCATGACCCCGCCCTCGCACATCCTCGGCCTGCTGAACATCATCATGGCGCTCGACACCGGTACCTGGATCCGGCTCCACCGCCGCTTCGACATCGACACCATGCTGCGCCACATCGAGTCCGACGGCATCACCATCGAGATGGCCGTCGCGCCGATCGCACTCGCGCTGGCCCGCCATCCCAAGCTGGAAGACCACGACCTCTCCTCGCTGCGCTACATCATGTGGTGTGCCACTCCGGTGACACGCAGTGTCGCCGAGGCGGTGTCCGCCCGCACCGGCGTCTCGTGGGTGACGGCCTACGGGGCCAGTGAACTGCCCGTGATCTCCTGCAACGACCTGCAGGACGCCCGGCTGGACACCGTCGGTCGCGCCGTGGCCGGGGTCGGGCTGCGGATCGTCTCGCTGGAGACCGGCGAGGTCGTGGGGCCGGGGCAGGAGGGCGAGATCCAGGTGCGCTCGGCATCGGCCATGGCCGGGTATCTACCCGAACAGTGGACGGCGCAAGCGTTTTCGGACGGCTGGTATCGCACCGGCGACGTGGGGTCGATGGACTCGGACGGATGGTTGCGGATCACCGACCGCACCAAGGAGATGATCAAGGTCCGCGGATTCCAGGTGGCACCGGCCGAGGTGGAGGCCGTGCTGCACGGACATCCCGCGGTCGCGGACTGCGCGGTCTTCGGGGTCCCCGCGGCCGACGGTGAAGCGATCGTCGCCGCGGTCACCACGAGTTGCGCCGTCGACCCCGAGGAGCTCGCCGGCCTGGTCGCCGAGCGCCTCGCGTCCTACAAGCGACCGAGCCGGGTGGTCGTCGTCGACGACATCCCGCGCCTGCCCTCGGGCAAGGTGCTGCGGCGAGTGTTACGGGAGCGCGAGATGAGCGCTCACGCGAAGAGCGGAGAGATCTGATGGACGTCCGATTGACCAGTGAGCAGCGACAGCTGCGTGATGCCGCCGCGGAGGTGGCCGGAGACCTCGGCCCCGGCTCGGTGGCCGACCTCGATGACTCCGGGCGGCTGGCGCGCCTCGAAAAGGCCGTCGACGCCACCGGATTCCGGACTCTGCGCTCCGACGGCGCCTCAGCCGTGGAGGTCGCGATCGTGGCCGAGGAGTTCGGTCGCGGCCTGGTCGACGTGCCCTACCTGGGCCCCGTGCTCTCCGACGATCTGCAGCGCCGCCTCGGACGGGACGTGGCGGTCGCCGACACGGCGCCACAGTCGGTTGACCTGACCGGGAGCCTCACCGGCGTGGTCGAGTCCCCGGCCGAGCTGAGCGAGCTCTCCGAGGAGGACTCGGGGCGCTGGTACGCGCTGGCCCTGGCTGCGACCGCAGCCGACATCGTCGGCGCCGCCCGGGGCACCCATGCTCTGGCCACCGAGTACGCCAAGGTCCGCGAGCAGTACGGTGCGGCGATCGGCTCCTACCAGGCCGTGGCACATCTGCTCGCCGAAAGCCTGGCACTCATCGAGGGTTCGATCAGCGTGTCGCGCCACGCCGCGTGGGCCGTCGACGAACTCCCGGTGGCAGAAGCCGTCGAGGCGGCGCGCATCGCGAAGATCTACTGTGCGCGCGCCGCGATGACGGTGTGCGAAACGTCGATTCAGGTCCACGGAGGGATCGGCAACACCTGGGAGTGTCTGGCGCACATCTACCTGCGCCGAGTGCTGGCCGCAACCGAAGCCTGGCCGGCCAAGCTGGAGGAGCTGACCATTGGACTTTCGTGACTCATCCGACGAAGCCGCATTCCGGGATCGGTTGCGCGGCTGGCTGATCGAGCAGAAGGGCAAGTTCCCGACGTCGGGCGACGCGTACTGGGCCAAGGCGGGGGAGTGGCACCAGGCGCTCTTCCAGGCCGGGTTCTTCGGCACGTCGTGGCCCACGGCGTACGGCGGCCAGGATCTACCGCCGGTCTACGACGTGATCGTCGACGAGGAGATCGCCAAGGCCGGGGCGCCGGCGCGACCGAGTCTGGGCTATCTGGTCGTGGGGCTGAGTCACCATGGCAGCGAGGAACTCCGGCAACGGTTCCTGCCCGGAATGATCAACGGCAGCGAACGGTGGTGCCAGGGCTTCTCCGAGCCGGGCGCCGGGTCCGACCTGGCGTCACTGACGACGACCGCTGTCCGGGACGGGGACGACTACGTCATCCACGGCCACAAGATCTGGACGAGTTACTCCGACGTCGCGGACTGGTGTCTTGTCCTGGCTCGCACCGACAAGGACGTGCCCAAACACAAGGGCATCTCGGCGTTCATCGTCTCGATGCACCAGCCCGGGATCGAACAGCGGCCGCTGAAGATGATCAGCGGTGTCACCAAGGAATTCGGGCAGGTCAGCTTCGACGGTGCGCGGGTGCCCGCCGAAAACATGGTCGGCGCCCCGGGCGAGGGCTGGAAGCTCGCCATGACGGTGGTCAGCCATGAGCGGGAACCCTCGACGCTCGGCTTCTCGGCCCGGTACGGAAAAACTGTGCGCCAGATGGCATCCGGTGTCGACAAAACGCCGCCCGAGGAATTGCTCTGGGCATGGGTACAGACCGAGATGTTGCGGTTGCACGTCCGCAGGCGGTTGTCCGAACAACTCGACGGGCTCACCCACGGCCCCCAGGGATCGCTCGACAAGTTGTTGATGACCTGGGTCGAGCAGTCCGTGGGGCACGCGGCCCTCAAGACCGTGGGCACCGGCGACGAGGAGCTGTTCGGCGCCTACATGTACAGCCGTGCCCAGAGCGTCATGGGCGGGACATCGCAGATCCAGAAGAACATCATCGCCCAACGCATCCTCGGACTGGGAGGCTGAGCCATGTACGACATGCCAGAAGAGATCGACGTCCGCGCCGAAGGCGGTCTGCGCATCATCACGCTCAACCGTCCCGACGCGCTCAACGCCGTCAACGACGCGTTGCATGTCGGGCTGGCGCGGATCTGGGAGGCACTGAACGAGGACGTCGGCGCACGCGCCGCGGTGATCACCGGCGCGGGGCGGGCCTTCTCGGCCGGCGGTGACTTCAACTACCTCGACGAACTCCGACGCGATGAGGCGTTGCGGCAGAAGACGATCAAGCACGGCCGCGATCTGGTCATCGGCATGGTGCGCTGCCGCATCCCGGTCATCGCCGCGGTGAACGGCCCGGCGGTGGGGCTGGGCTGCAGCCTCGCGGCGCTGTCGGACATCGTCTACATGGCCGAGACCGCGCACTTCGCCGACCCGCACGTCCAGATCGGGCTGGTCGCCGCTGACGGCGGTCCGCTGGTGTGGGGTTCGCAGATCAGCCTGCTGCAGGCCAAGGAGTTCGCGCTGACCGGTGTGCGCATCAAGGCGCCCCGCGCTCTGGAGCTCGGGCTGGCCAATCACGTTGTCGCGGAACCGGTCACCGATGCGATCGCGTGCGCCGAGAAGATCATGGCGCTCCCGCAGCAGGCCGTCGAGGCCACCAAGCGGTTGATGAACATCCAGCTCGAGCGCTCGGTGATGGCGTCATTGGACTATGCCAACCTCGCCGAATACGTGTCGTTCGGGACGGCGGACTTCAACAAGATCGTCGACGGCCTGATCGCCAAGAACTGACTGGCCCCTTTGCACTACACCTTGCACTGGGAACCTTGCACTGGGAACCTTGCACCGCGAGCGCGCGGGTCTGCACAGCGGCGCGCCGTTGCAGGTGGCATTTGGCGCGCGCTCGCGACGCCGCGACCGCGCTGAAAAGTACGGACGGTGCGGCGTGTCGGCGTGCAGACACGCGCGCTCGCGGTGCAGGCCGGTGCAGGCCCGCAGAGCAGCCTCGCGGTGCAGGCCTAGCGAGCGAGTTCCTCGGAGCGCTGGATCGTGCCGGTGATGCCCGAAGCGTTCTGCCCGGCAAGGAAAACCGCAGCGTCGCCCATGGCCTCTGGGGGCTCGACCATCTCGGGTGGGATCTGCATGCCTGCGCCGCCGGCCTGCCAGCCTTCGGTGAGGACGACCCGTGACGGGCTGAGGCAATTCACTGCGATGTTGTCAGTACGCAGATCGGCGGCCAACCCCAGATAGAGCCGCTCGGTCGCCGCCTTCGACACCCAGTAGGCGTTCGCGCCGTGGTCGGTCATCGCCACGCCCGTCGTGGTGATCGCGATCAGAGACCCGCCACCGCGGGCGCGCACGTGGGGGATCGCGGCCTTCGTCACGAGGAACACCCCCGTAGTGTTGACGTCGAGGCACAGCTGCCAACGCTTCAACGGCGTCGATTCGACGGGCCCCAGCCACAGCACGCCAGCGTTCGCGACCAGGATGTCGAGGCCGCCGAACTCGGCGACCGTGGTGGCCACCGCGGCGTCGACGGACTCTTCGTCGGTGACGTCGCACACGACGGGGAGAGCCCGCCCGCCGTCGGCGGTGATGCGTTGGGCCACCGAGCCGATGGTGCCTGGGAGCCTGCCCTCGTGCTCGGACCGAGCCGCGACGGCGACGTTCGCGCCGGCGCGTGCCAGCGCCGCCGCGACGGTGGCGCCGATACCGCGGCTGGCGCCGGCGACGAACGCCGTCTTGCCCGCGAGGGTCACTTCCCGGTCATTTCGGGGGGAACCGCAGCGCTCCGTCGAGGCGGATGATCTCGCCGTTGAGGTAGTCGTTCTCGATGATGCTCTGCGCCAGGCGCGCGTATTCCGTGGAGCGGCCCATGCGCTTCGGAAACGGCACCTGCGGTCCCCAGTACTGTTCGAGCTGGTCGGCGGCCTTGCCGTAGGCGGGCGTGTTGATGGTGCCCGGCGCGATGGTCACGACGCGGATTCCCAACGGGGACAGGTCACGTGCGGCCACCAGCGTCATGCCGAGGACCCCGCCTTTGGCGGCCGAGTACGGCAGCTGGCCGATCTGCCCCTCGTAGCCTGCGATCGAGGCGGTGTTGACGATGACACCGCGGGCGCCCTCGTCGAGCGGATCGGTCTTGGCGATCGCCGCCGCCGAGAGCCGCAGCACGTTGAAGACAGCGGTCAGGTAGAACTCGATCGTCTTCTTGAATCCCTCGAGGTCCAGCGGCGACCCGTCCTTGCCGATCAGGCGACCACCGCTGGCGGGGCCGCCGTGGGTGTCGACCGAGATCCGCAGCGGGGCCAGGGCTTCCGCCTCCGCGATGGCGGCGTTGACCGACTCCTCGCTCGTCGCGTCGGTGCGCACGTACCGAACGCCGAGTTCGGATTCCAGTTGCTTGCCCTTGTCGTCGGCGAGGTCGGCGACCACGACCTTGGCGCCGGCGCTCACCAGCCGTCGCACTGTCGCTTCGCCGAGTCCGCCGGCCCCACCGACGACCAGGGCTGAGTTTCCGGCGATATCCATGGACCCTCCTTGAAACTGTGGCTCTCTTGCACAGAGAATAACATTCTCGATATCGGAACGGCCGGCCGCACAGGAGGGGAATCGCCTGCGTAATCTGTCTGAGGTGACCATCGACGAGCTCATCGACGCTGCTCGCGGCGGGTCACCGCGCGCGACCGGCCGACTGCTCAGTTTCGTGGAGAGCGCGCGCCGCAGCGAGGTGCTCGCCGCCCTGGCCGCCGTGGACCCCGCCCGGGTGGTCGGCATCACCGGACCGCCGGGCGCGGGCAAGTCCACCACGGTCGGTGCGCTCGTGGGCGCCTACCGCGCCACCGGTATGAAGGTCGCGGTGCTGGCGGTCGACCCGTCGTCGCCGTACAGCGGCGGGGCGCTGCTGGGTGATCGAATCCGAATGTCCGCGCACATCAACGATCCCGACGTCCTGATCCGCTCGGTGGCAACGCGTGGCCACCTCGGCGGTCTCGCCGCGGCGGTGCCCGCTGCGATCCGGCTGCTGTCGGCCCTCGGGTACGACGTGATCATTTTGGAGACGGTCGGGGTCGGGCAGTCCGAGATCGAGATCGCCGCGGTCGCCGATCCGACGGTGGTGGTCCTCAACCCGGGTGCCGGCGACGCGGTGCAGGCGGCCAAAGCGGGGCTGCTCGAGGTCGCCGACATCGTCGTGGTGAACAAGGCGGACCGCGACGGCGCCGATCAGACGGTGCGCGACCTGCGGGCCGAGACCGCGGTGCCGATCCTCAAACTCGTTGCCGCACAAGGGGTGGGACTGGCCGAACTGGTCGAGGTGATCGACGCCCACCACCGGGCCGACAGCGCGGATCGCCGGACGGCACGGGCGCGCTCGCAGATCCTGTCGCTGGCGCAGACGCTGCTGCGCACCCACCCTGAGCTGGACCGGTTGGCGGCGTCGGTCGCCGACGGCGGTCAGGACGCCTACACCGCCGCCGAACGGCTCTTCGTCGTCGACGCGGAGTCGTCGGCCGGGAGGTCGAGCATCCGCCGCGACATCTGAAGAAGTTGTGCGCGTAAGGTTTCGGCGTCGAGGTCCGCGACCAGCGGGTGCATGACCGCCACGCTGATGGCACTCGACAGCATCGCGGCGTGCACCCGGGCCTCCACCCCCGCCTCGGTGCCTAGGAGCGCGGCGTAGAGCCGTTCGACGAACCGCTGGAACGGCTCGTGCTCTGCCTGCAGACGGATGATGACCGGATCGAACTGCAGCACGCTGACCACCCCGCGCCGCTCGATCGCCTGATCCAGCATCCGGTTGAGCAGGATCTCGCGCGACCGGACGCCGTGGCCCTGCGCCTCGGCAGCCTCGACGGCATCCTCGAGCCGGCTCAACTCCCGCTCGGTGATCGCGATGACGATCTCTTCTTTCGTCTTGAACTGCCGGTACACCGCGGCCTTGGTGACCCCCATCGCATCGGCGATCATCTGCAGGGACGTACCGCTGACACCGAATTCGGCGATGAGTTTGAGCGCCGCGTCCAACACGCGGGTCTGGGCCGCCGTGCGCGCGATCGCCCCGAACCTCTCCGGTGTGGTCACACCGACGAGGGTAGCCGACCCCACCACCGTGGGTTGCCGATCGGCTACCGAGGCGAACCCGTCAAGACAGCGACGTTCCGGTGGCCGCGGTGTAGCCCGCGCGGTAGCCGAACACCATGGCCGGACCGATGGTGCCCCCCGCCCCGCCGTAGGCCTTGCCGGTGGCGCCCGCCATCGCGTTGCCGGCTGCGAAAAGCCCGGTGATCGCGGTCCCGTTGACGTGCAGCACCCGGCCGTCGCGATCGGTGCGTGGGCCACCCTTGGTGCCCATGGCGCCGACGGAGACCGGCACGGCGTAGTACGGTGCCGTGTCGATCGGGCCGAGGGTCCGGCCCGCGGCGGTCGATGCTTTGTCGTCACCCCAGTACCCGTCGTATGCGCTTGCGCCACGGCCGAATTCGGGGTCCTGCTCGTCGGCGACGTTCGTGTTCCACGCAGCGAGCGTGGCCGCGAGCCCCTGCGGGTCGATGCCGGTCTTCTCGCCGAGTTCGTCGAGGTCGGCCGACTGGCAGAACCAGTCCGGGATGGGTCCGTCCGGGTCGACGCCGAGAAAGCCGTAGTGCTTGAGGTGCAGCGAGTCGAAGACGATCCACGCCGGGTCGTTCGCATACCCGAGCTTGGGGTCCAGGAAGTGGAACGGCCCGGCCATCGAGTTGTATTCGCCGGCCTCGTTCAGGAACCGCCTACCCGCACGGTTGACGATGATGCTGCGTGGCCGCGTGCGCTCGAGTCGCACGCTGCGGCTGCGCGGATGCCCGTCGAAGGTGTCGCCGGGAATCTGCACGATCGGCACCCACCACGCCTCGCCCATGTTGGCGAGGTCGGCGCCGTGGGCCATGGCCATGCGCAGCCCGTCGCCGGTGTTGTTCGGCGGGGACACCGCGCCCCGCATCGGTCCGCGCAGGTAGGCCTCGACGAGGCGGCGGTCCCACTCGAAACCGCCGGTGCCCAGGATGACGCCCCTGTGCGCACGCACCCGGATCTCGTTGTCACCCTGGCGGATCAGAACGCCGGTGATCCCCAGGGCATCGGCGATCAGATCCGTCGCCCGGGCCCCGGTGTGCGGCGTGACGCCGTGGTCGAGCAGACCCTTCAGCAGACCGGCGATCAACGCCGTTCCCGCGACGCAGAAGTCGCCGGACTCGCTGTCGACGGAGGCATGGATGCGGGCGCGGGTCTCGGCGTCGATTCCGACGTTGCTGAAGTCTGCGGGGAACGCCGAGATCCTGTCGCTCCATTCGCCGAGCAGCGACAGGTCGAACGGTTTGGCGTTCAGGGACCGTCCGCCGCCCGGCTTGCCGCCGGGCAGCTCGGGTTTGTAGTCGGGGAAGCCGGCGGCCACCTCGAACACCAGATCGCTGTGCGCCTCGACGAAGTCGAGCATCGCAGCACCGGTGCTCACGAACGTCTCGACCAGCTCGTCGTCCATGAACCCCAGCGACTGCGCGCGCAGGTAGGCCATGGCGTCATCGGGGGTCAGGTCACCGTCGGCGGACCGCTCGTGGGCGGGGATCCAGACGATCCCGCCCGACACCGCGGTCGTGCCGCCGATCGTCGACGCCTTCTCGTACACCTCGACGGTGGCGCCGTTGACGGCGGCGGCCAGCGCCGCGGTCAGACCCGCGCCTCCGCTGCCGAGCACGACGACATCGACCTCGTGGTCCCAGTCGGTCACCGCTGTCTCCTTCCTGCGTCAGCTCAGAATCGCCGACAATTCATTGGCTGCCTTGATCACCGAGTCCCGTCCGTCCAGGACGACGTCCTCACGGTGGGAGATCAGGTTGATGCACGTGGGGGGTGACGGTGGCCGGCGCCGGACGGGCACGGCCAGGCCGTAGGTGTTGGGTTCGACCTCCCCGTGGGTGATGACCCATCCCTGCTGGCGCGCCTGGCGGACCAGGTCCCGCTCGCCTGGCCGCGGGGGCATGCTGGCGAGCAGGGCGATTCCGGCCGCGCCGCGGTCCAGTGGATAGCGGCTGCCCTCATGGAAAGCCAACTGGTAGTAGACGTTGCTGGGCACCATCACCGCCACAGCGACCTGCTGATCGCCCTCGGCGACCAGCAGTGACACCGTGGTGCCGAGTTCGTCGGCCAGACCACGCAGCGTGGGCACGCACAGCTGGCGGACGTTGTTGTCGAACGATGCGCCCAGGACCGCCAGTGCCGCCGCGGAACGGTAGCGACCGTCCTCTCCCTTGGCCACGAACCGGTACTGGGCCAGTGTGCTGAGCAGGCGGTACGCGATGGTGCGGTGCACACCGATGTCCTCGGCCACCTGGGCCACGGTCAGGCCTGTCGGAGCGTTGGCCACCAACTGTAGGGCGTTGAGTCCGCGGGCCAGGGTCTGCGATCCGGGGGCGCCGGAACCCGACTGCGTGCTTCCGGGATCAGCCATGGAGACCTTCCTTGACAGACGCTGTCGCGAGAGTGATGCTCTGACTATAGTGCACATGGATGTGCGATAAGTGAGCAAAGTGCTTACAAAAAATGAGAATACGATTCTCGCGGCTGGGTTTCAACGCCTCCCGGGAAGGAGTGCAGTGGTGACGGAGTTCGAGAGCGTGTGGAGCGACCTGCAGGGCGTCGCGTTCTCGCAGGGCTACCTCGATGCCGGCGGCGTCCGCACCCGCTATCTGCACGCCGGCGACCCGGCCAAGCCCGCGCTGGTGTTCCTGCACGGGTCCGGCGGTCACGCCGAGGCGTATGTCCGCAACCTGGAGGCGCACGCCGAGCACTTCTCCACCTGGTCGATCGACATGCTGGGTCACGGCTACACCGACAAGCCCGGTCACCCGCTCGAAATACCGCACTACGTCAGACATCTCGTCGACTTTCTCGATGCGATCGACGCGCCGCGCGCCTACATCAGCGGCGAATCGCTCGGAGGCTGGGTCGCGGCACGGATCGCCGCGGATCATCCTGACCGCGTCGAGCGCCTCGTGCTCAACACGGCCGGTGGATCGCAGGCCGACCCGGAGGTGATGAAGCGCATCATCACCCTGTCGATGGCGGCCGCCGAGAACCCGACATGGGAGACGGTTCAGGCCCGCATCAAATGGCTGATGGCGGACAAGTCGAAGGACTACGACGACATCGTGGCCAGCCGGCAACGCGTCTACCAGCAACCGGGCTTCGCCGATGCCATGCGCGACATCATGGCGCTGCAGGACCCGCAGATCCGTGCCCGAAACCTTCTCGGCGCAGCCGAATACGGCTCGATCACCGCGCCCACCCTGGTGGTCTGGACCAGCGACGACCCGACGGCCGATGTCGAGGAGGGCCGCCGGATCGCCTCGATGATCCCCGGGGCGCGCTTCGAGGTGATGCCTGGCTGCGGGCACTGGCCTCAGTACGAGGATCCCAAGACCTTCGACAGGCTGCATCTGGATTTCCTGCTGGGGCGCGCATGACGGTGGGCAACCCCGGCGGCCCCGGCGCCAAGGAGGACGACGCTGCCAAAGCCGACCCCGGCGCTCGGGACGCCTATGACGTGGTCATCGTCGGCGCCGGGCCCGCCGGTCTGACTCTGGCGAACATCCTTGGCCTGCAAGGTGTCTCGACGCTGGTGGTCGACGAGCGCGACAAGCTCATCGACTACCCGCGCGGGGTCGGCCTGGACGACGAATCGCTGCGCACGTTCCAGTCGATCGGCCTGGTCGACCGCGTCCTGCCGCACACGGTGCCGAACCAGATCCTGCGCTTCTTCGATGCCAAGCGGAACCTCCTCGCCGAGATGGCGCCGCCGGACGCGCGGTTCGGCTGGCCGAAGCGCAACGGCTTCGTCCAACCCATGGTCGACGCCGAACTCTTCGGCGGGCTGGACCGATTCGACAATGTCGAGGTGCGGTTCGGTCACCGGATGCACACGTGTACCGAGTCCGGGGACGGTGTCGTCGTCGAGTTCGACGGCGGCCAGGCCGCGGTCTCGGCCCGCTACGTGGTCGGCTGCGACGGCGGACGCAGCGCGACGCGACGGCTGATGGGCGTCTCGTTCGACGGGACGACCTCCTCGACGCGCTGGCTGGTGGTCGACATCGCCAACGACCCGCTGGGGCACCCGAACAGCGAGGTCGGCGCAGATCCGCGGCGGCCCTACGTCTCCATCTCCATCGCCCACGGCATCCGGCGATTCGAGTTCATGATCCACCCCGACGAGTCCGACGAAGAGGCCGACGACCCGGCTTTCGTGCGAAGGATGCTCTCGCAACTCATTCCGTATCCCGAACGCGTCGACATGATCCGGCACCGGGTCTACACCCACCACTCCAGGATCGCCGGGTCGTTCCGCGAGGGCCGTTTCCTGCTGGCCGGCGACGCCGCGCACCTGATGCCCGTCTGGCAGGGCCAGGGCTACAACAGCGGAATCCGCGATGCGGCCAACCTCGGCTGGAAGCTGGCCGCTGTGGTCACCGGCAAGGCCGGTGACGCCCTACTGGACACCTACGACGTGGAACGGCGCAAGCACGCGCGGGCCATGATCGACCTGTCGACGATGGTCGGCCGCGTCATCTCTCCGACCAACAGGCGGGTGGCCGCGCTCCGGGACCGGGTGATCCACGCCGCGTCGGTGGTGCCCTCCCTGAAACGGTATGTGCTGGAGATGCGGTTCAAGCCGATGCCGCGCTATCAGCAGGGTGCGGTGCACCACGGCGAGGGGGCCGCGGCGAACTCGCCGACGGGAACACTGTTCATCCAGCCCCGCGTGGACACTCGCGATGCCCAGAACGTACTCCTCGACGAGGTCCTCGGAACCGGCTTCGCCGTGCTGTGCTGGAGCAACAACCTGCGCGCGGTCCTGGGTGACGAGGTGTTCGATCGCTGGAAGGCATTGGGCGCCAAGTTCGTCGAGGCGCGGCCGATGACGCAGCTGAGCTGGCCCGGGCACGACGACCCGGATGTCGTCGTGGTCGGCGACCGGACCGGTGCCCTCAAGTCGTGGTTCGACGTCCACACCGACTCCGTGGTCTTCGTGCGCCCCGACCGCTGCATCGCCGGGGCGTGCATCGCCCAGCGCGCCCCCGAGGTGTCGTCGGCGCTCTTCGACGCGCTGCACATCGTCTCGACCTTCGAGGAAGGAGGATCGGATTCTCATGGCCGACAGCCAGATAGCGCTGTGCTGCATGTCGCACAGCCCGCTGCTGAACCTTCCGGGACCGTCGCGGGAACTTCTTGACGACATCGACCGGGCTCTGACGGACGCGAGGGATTTCGTCGCCGACTTCGATCCCGAACTGGTCGTGACGTTTTCACCCGATCACTACAACGGGTTCTTCTACCGGGCGATGCCGCCGTTCTGCATCGGTACCGCGGCCGACGGGGTCGGCGACTACGGCACCCATCAGGGCCCGCTCGACGTGCCGGCAGACCTCGCCACCGAGTGTGCGCGCGCGGTCCTCGACTCCGACATCGACGTGGCCATCTCGGCCGCGATGGACGTCGACCACGGCACCGTTCAGCCGTTGCAGAACCTCTTCGGGGAGGCCACGGCCAAGCCGGTCATCCCGATCTTCATCAATTCGGTCGCCACGCCGCTGGGACCGATGCGTCGGGTCCGCGGGCTCGGCGCCGCCGTCGGCGCCTATCTGGCCACGCTGGGCAAGCGGGTCCTCGTCATCGGCTCGGGCGGGCTCTCGCACGACCCGCCCGTGCCGACACTGGCAACAGCGCCGCCCGCGGCACTGGACCGCATCGTGCGGGGTGTGCCGATGACCACGGAACAGCGGCAGGCCCGCCAGACGGCGGTGATCGAGGCCGCCCGTGAGTTCGCCACCGGCCAGGGCAGACTCGCGCCGCTGAACCCCGAGTGGGACCGCGCGTTCCTCGACATGGTCGACACCGGCAGGCTCGCCGAGGTCGACGCCTGGGACAACGAGTGGGTCGCGCAGCAGGCCGGTAATTCCGCGCACGAGGTCAGAACCTGGGTGGCCGCCTTCGCGGCGCTGGCCGCTCAGGGCAGCTATGAAACCGGCAGCCGGTTCTACCGTGCCGCACCTGAGTTGATCGCCGGTTTCGCCGTCCGAACGGCGGTGTGTACGTGACGTCCCCGACTGATCAACCCTTCGACCACGTCACCGATGTCCTGGTCATCGGCTCCGGCGGCGGCGGGATGACGGCGGCGCTGGCCGCCGACGCGGCAGGTCTGGACACCCTGGTGGTCGAGAAGTCGGCCCGGTTCGGTGGCTCGACGGCGCTGTCCGGCGGCGGGATCTGGGTGCCGGGTGCGCCGTCACAGCGCAGGGAGGGGCACGTCCCCGACCCTGACGAGGTCTTCACCTATCTCAAGCAGATCACCGACGGTCTGGTCAGTGACGCACGCCTGCGCACGTACGTCGACGCCGCGCCGGAGATGATGGACTTCCTGGAAAAGCGGAGTCGCTGGCTGGAATTCGTGTGGAAACCCGGCTATGCGGACTACTACCCGGAGCTGCCGGGCGGGTCCGCGCTGGGAAGCACCATCAATGTGCCGGAGATCGACCTGCGCGCTCTCGGCGAGGAGGAGCAGAACCTACTGGCTCCGCTCGCGCTCGCGCCCAAGGGAATCTGGTTCGCGCCGAAGGACCTGCGGTTGTTCTACCAGGTTCGGCAATCGTGGCGTGGCAAAGCCGTTCTGCTGAAGCTGATCTGGCGGATGTTCCGGGCCCGGGTGTTCGGTGACCGGATGGCCGCGATCGGGCAGTCCCTGGCAGCCAGGCTCCGGTTGGCGATGAAGGAACAGGACATCCCGCTCTGGCTGGATGCGCCGATGACCGAGCTGATCACCGACACCGACGGCCCCGACGGGCGCGTGATCGGCGCCGTCGTCGAGAAGGACGGCCGCGCGGTCCGCATCGGGGCCCGCGGCGGCGTCATCCTGGCCAGTGGCGGCTTCGACCATGACATGCAGTGGCGGTTGCAGCACCTTCCCGAGCTCGCGCGGGTGCGGGAGCTCTCCGGGCCGGACAAGGACTGGAGTTTCGGCAACCCGGCGGCGACCGGGGATGGCATCAGGGCCGGCGAAAAAGTCGGGGCGGCCACCGAATTGCTCGACGAAGCGTGGTGGTTCCCGGCGATCTGCTGGCCCGACGGGCGGCTTCAGTTCATGCTCAACGAACGGATGATGCCGGCGCAGTTCATCGTCAACGGCGAGGGCAAGCGGTTCATCAACGAGGCAGCGCCGTACATGGACTTCGCGCACGCCATGATCGAGGGCGAGCGCACCGGGGTGAGACACATTCCGTGCTGGCTGATCACCGACATCCGTTCCTTCCACCGCTACGTCGTGGGCGGGCACCTGCCGATACCGAAGGTGCCGTTCGCCCCGGTGCCGACAGGCGGGAAGGTGCCGGCGGCGTGGCTGGAGTCGGGCGTGGTCAAGACCGGTCAGACGTGGGAGGAACTCGCCCGCGAGATCGGCGTGCCCGGCGCCGCGCTGCGCCACACTGCGGAGCGGTTCAACGAACTGGCCCGGACCGGCCACGACGATGACTTCGACCGCGGCGACAGTGCTTACGACAACTACTACGGCGATCAGACGCTGCCCAACCCCAACCTGTACCCCCTGGGCAAGCCGCCGTATTACGCGTTCCAGATCATCCTGGGTGACCTCGGCACGTCGGGCGGTCTGCGCACCGACGAGTTCGCCCAGGTGCTGCGCGCGGACGACACCGTGATCGACGGTCTCTATGCGGTCGGCAACGCGTCGGCCGCCGTGATGGGCCGCAGCTACGCCGGTGCGGGCGCGACCATCGGCCCGGCCATGGCCTTCGGTTACGTCGCCGCACGCCACATCGCCGAGATGACCTCGACGGACAACCACTCATCAGCCATCGAAAGCCCCGGATCTTCAAGGAGGTAAAGCAGTGAAGATTTCTCTGTTCTACGAATTCCCGTTGCCACGGCCGTGGTCGGAGGACGACGAACACCAGTTGTTCCAGCACGGACTCGACGAGGTCGAGGCGGCCGACAAGGCCGGCTTCTCCACGGTGTGGCTCACCGAGCACCACTTCCTGGAGGAGTACTGCCACTCCACCGCCCCGGAGATGTTCCTGGCCGCGGCAAGCCAGCGCACCAAGGACATTCGGCTCGGGTTCGGTGTCATGCACCTGCCGCCGCCGATCAACCACCCCGCGCGTATCGCGGAGCGGGTGGCCACCCTCGATCACCTGTCCAACGGCCGCGTGGAGTTCGGCACCGGCGAGGGGTCTTCGGTCGCGGAGCTGGGCGGCTTCAACATCGATCCGGCGGACAAGCGCGCGCAGTGGGAGGAGGCGCTTGAGGTCTCGATCCGCTGCATGACCGAGGCGCCGTTCACCGGCTTCAAAGGCGAGCACGTCGAAATGCCCGCCCGCAACGTGATCCCCAAGCCCCTGCAGCAGCCGCACCCGCCCGTGTGGGTCGCGTGCACCAGGCCGTCCTCGGTGCAGATGGCGGCCCAGAAGGCCATCGGCGCACTGAGTTTCGCCTACACCGGTCCCGAAGCGTTGAAGGACCGTGTGGACGGCTACTACCGGGAGTTCGAGGAGAAGGGCACGCCGATCACCCCGGCGATCAACCCGAATCTGCTCGCCATCGGCGGCGACCTGTCGATGATGGTCGCGAAGTCCGACGAGGAGGCGCTCAAGCGGCTCGGGATCGGCGGCGGCTTCTTCTCCTTCGGGATCATGCACTACTACCTGACGGGTATGCACACCCCGGGCCGCACCGGCGTGTGGGAACTCTACGAGAAGGCCGTCAAGGAAGACCCCACCCTTGCGTACGGCCCCGGCCGCGGCGCCATCGGGTCGCCGGACACGGTCCGGGAGTTCCTGCGCGGCTACGAGGCCAGCGGTGTCGACGAGATCATCCTGCTGCTCAACCCGCGCAGCCACGAGGGCACCATGGAGTCGATCGAGATCATGGGCAAGGAGATCCTGCCCGAGTTCATCGAGCGCGACCAGAAAGCGGTCAAGGACAAGGCCAAGCGACTGGAGCCGGTCATCGAGAAGGTCGAGGCGCGGCGCCAGTCCTGGGACGCACCGCTGTTCGACGAGACGTACTCCTTCGGCGGACTTCCGACGGGCCGCGGCGGCAAGTTCACCGCGGGCGAGATCCCCGAGGCCATGGCCGAGATCAATGAGGGACGCGTGAAAGCCGCGCAGCAGGAGAAGCAGGCCAAGGCGGTCAAAGAAGCTTCGGGCTAACGTGAGCGCACTCGACGAGTTGGTGCGCTACGACGGCAGGCATGTCGTGGTCACCGGCTGTGCCTCGGGAATCGGCGCGCAGGCGGCGCGTCAGCTGCACCAGCTGGGCGCCCGGGTCACAGGGCTGGATGTGCGAGCCCCTCAGGACACGTCGTTTCTGGGCGGGTTCCTCGAGATCGACCTGGCCGACCCGCACAGCGTCGATGCGGCGGCCCGGGGCGTCGGCGGCGACGTCGACGCGGTGTTCAACGTCGCGGGCGTGTCCTCCGGCATCGGCGATCCCGTGCTCGTGATGCGGATCAACTTCCTCGGGACGCGGCAGTTCACCGAATCGTTGATCGAGAAGGTCACGCCGGGTGGCTCGATCACGAACGTGTCGTCCCTGGCGGCGTCGGGTTATCGGGAGAACGCCCGCACCACCGCGGGGCTGCTCGCCACCACCTCGGTGGAGGACGGACTGCGTTGGTGCGCCGATCATCCCGAGGCGCTCGCCGACGGTGGCTACCGACAGTCCAAGGAGGCGATCATCCTCTACGGCATGAACCGGGCCGCGGACCTGGGCGCCCGGGGCATCCGGATCAACTGCACCGCACCGGGGGTCACCGAGACGCCCATCCTCGATCAGCTGCGGTCGAAGTACGGTCAGCAGTACCTGGATTCCTTCACCGCGCCCCTCGGCCGGGTGTCGAACGCCGAGGAACAGGCGGCGACACTCGTCTTCCTCGGCAGTGCGGCGGCAGGGTATGTCACCGGCCAGGTGTTGTGGACCGACGGCGGGATCCTCGCGCAGCGGATCGCCGCCGAGGTGCTCGACAACGTCTCGCACGGGAAGTGAGAGGAGCTCCACATCATGACCGGCACCATGGAAGACTTCCGCAATGCCGCCGAAGAGGTCCGCAACTGGGGACGGTGGGGTGACGCCGACGAGCTCGGCACACTGAATTTCATCACTGCCGAGAAGGTCGCCGAGGCGGCCCGCCTGGTCACCCAGGGGAAGGTCATCTCCCTGGGGGGTGACTTCAGCGCGGGCGGCCCGCAGGGGGCGTTCAAGTTCCGGCAGAACCCCGTGCACGTGATGACCGTGGACGGCGGTGACGCGTCCACGCTCGTCGAGTACGGCCCGCGATGGTTGCGCAACGCGGTGGCCTCCGATGTGAGTGCCTTCTTCGCCGACAACATCTTCCGATTCAACGACGACCTGATCGTCATGCCGCTGCAGGCCGCCACCCAGTGGGATGCGATGTCGCATGTCTACTACGAGGACAAGCTGTACAACGGTTTCCCGGCCGACTCGGTGACGAGCTTCGGCGCGTTCCATCTCGGAATCGAGAAGGTCGCTTCCAAGGGAATCACCTCCCGCGGCGTGCTGCTCGATGTGGTGGCCCACCGGGGCGCCGACATGTTCTGTGAACCCGGAACCCCGATCACCCCCGACGAACTCGACGAGATCGTCACCCGCCAGAACGTCGAGATCCGTTCGGGCGACGTCGTCGTGGTGCACACCGGGTGGTGGACCCGGTTCCTGGCCACCGGCGACGGGGCCGAAGCCGGCTCCGGACTGCACTGGACGTGCGCCTCCTGGCTGCACCACCACGAGGTCGCCGCGGTCGCGGCCGACAACTTGATGGTGGAGGACCCGGACCCCGCCCACGGCGTCGAAGGAACCTTCCTGCCCATGCACATGCTGTGCCTGCGTGACATGGGTCTGATGCTCGGTGAGTACTGGGACCTCGGGCCGCTGGCCGCGGATTGCGCGGCCGACGGCATCTACGAATTTCAGCTCGTCGCACCGCCGTTGAAGGTGGTCGGTGCGGTCGGCGCACCTGTCAGTCCGATTGCGATCAAGTGAGTGGTGAAGTGACCAGTACCCGACAACCGTTCATCGTCGGCCTCGGCGGTACCCTGCGTGCGAACTCCTCGACCGAGCGCGCGTTGCGCTACTGCCTGACAGCGGTCGAGAAACAGGGTGGCCGCACCCGGCTGTTCGCCGCCGAGGACATCGACCTGCCGATGTACGCCCCCCACGAGCTGGAGCGGACCCCGCGCGCGCTCGAACTCGTCAAGACCCTGCGCGACGCCGACGCCGTCGTCGTCGGATCCCCGGGTTACCACGGTGCGGTCTCGGGTCTGGTCAAGAACGCCCTCGACTACATCGAGGATCTGCGCGAAGATCCGCGGGTCTATCTCGACAACACCCCGTGGGGGTGTATCAGCTGCGCGTACGGATGGCAGGCGGCGGTGGGGACACTCACGCAGTTACGCAGCATCGGGCACGCGCTGCGCGCGTGGCCCACACCCCTGGGCGTGGCCATCAACTCTGCCGACCCGATCTGGGACCCGTCCGGGGAGCTCGCCGACACAGATCAGGGCAAGGCGGTGGCCAATCAGCTCGAACTGCTGGCCACCCAGGTGCTGGCTTTCGCCCAGACGAACAGGGAAACGGCGTGATTTGCGCCGGCACGAGGTAGGGCAGTGGTGCCAGAAGCCAAGACCGTGCGGGTCGACGGCCTTGTCACCGGCTATCTCGAAACGGGCCAGGGCGATCCGGTGGTGCTGCTGCACGGCGGCGAGTTCGGTGCCAGTGCCCGCATCGGCTGGGAGAACACCATCGACGCGCTCGCCGGCCGCCACCGCGTGCTCGCCCCCGACATGCTCGGCTTCGGGGATTCGGCCAAAGTGGTGGATTTCACCGACGGGCGCGGCATGCGGATCCGGCACATCGCGCGCTTCTGCGAGGTGATGGGCGTGGAGGCCGCGCATTTCGTCGGGAATTCGATGGGGGCGATCAACCTGCTGGTCGACCAGACCTCGACGGCCCCGGTACTCCCGGTGCGCAGTCTGGTCACGATCTGCGGTGGCGGCGAGATCCAGCGCAACGAGCACGTCGACGCGCTGTACGACTACGACGCGACCCTCGACGGGATGCGGCGGATCGTCACCGCGTTGTTCGCCGACCCGTCGTATCCGGCCGACGAGGCGTACGTCCAGCGCCGGTATGAGTCGAGCATTGCCCCGGGGGCGTGGGAGTCGTTGGCCGCGGCGCGTTTTCGCCGACCCGGACTCGAGCCGCCTGCGTCGCCCAGCAGTGCGCGCGCCTACGACCGCATCACCGCGCCGACGCTGGTCGTCGAGGGCGACGCCGACAAGCTGCTGCCCGACGGCTGGGCCGCCGAGATCGCGGGCCGGATACCCCACGGTCGATCGGCGGTCATCGCCGGCGCAGGCCACTGCCCGCAGATCGAGCAGCCCGACGCCGTCAACACTCTGTTGCTGGACTTCTTCGAAGGGATCGCCCCATGACCGAACTCGACGGCAAAGTCGCCATCGTCACCGGCGGCTCGTCCGGAATCGGGCGCGGCATCGCCGCGCGGTTCGCCGCCGAGGGTGCCCGGGTCGTGATCGCCGACGTGCGTGACGACCTCGGCGAAGCGTTTGCCGCGGAACTGAACTCGGCGGGCGCCAAGACGATCTACCGACACACCGACGTCGGCGTACAGTCCGAGGTGGCCGAACTCGTGGACACCGCGGTCGCCACCTTCGGGGGCCTGGACGTGATGGTGAACAACGCCGGCATCTCCAGCCCGCTACGCAAGGGCCTGTTCCACGAGGACCTTGAGGAGTTCGACCGTGTCATGCGTGTCAATCTCCTCGGCGTCATGGCCGGCACCCGGGATGCCGCCCGTCACATGTCCGAACACGGCGGCGGTTCGATCATCAATCTCGGGTCGATCGGGGGCATCCAGGCGGGCGGAGGCGTCTCGACCTACCGCGCGTCCAAGGCTGCCATCATCCATTTCACCAAATGCGCGGCGATCGAACTCGCCCACTACGAGGTACGGGTCAACTGCCTTGCCCCGGGCAACATCCCGACTCCGATCCTGGCGTCCTCGGCCACCGACGAGGACCGCGAGAAGCTCGAGCGGTTCGAGGCGAGGATCCGCCAGCAGATGCGCGACGACCGGCCCTTGAAGCGGGAGGGCACCGCCGACGACGTCGCCGAGGCGGCGCTCTACCTCGCCACCGACCGCTCGCGCTATGTCACCGGCACTGTGCTGCCGATCGACGGCGGCACCACCGCGGGCAAGGTGATCGTCCGGAAGTCCACGACGGACGACCCCTCGCGGTGACCTTTTTAAATCAGTCGCTTGACTTAGGGCGTGTGACGGGCTTCACTATGGAGGTGATGACTGCCAGGACGGTCCGCGCCGACCGCGCCACCACGACCCAAGAGGCGATCCTGAAGGCCGCCGAGCGGCTGTACGCCGAGCATGGTGTGTACGCCGTATCGAACCGGCAGGTGAGTGAGGCTGCCGGCCAGGGGAACAACGCCGCGGTCGGCTACCACTTCGGCACCAAGACCGATCTGGTCCGCGCGATCGAACAGAAGCACCGCGCGTCCATCGAACTCCTGCAGGAGCGCATGGTGGCTGCCACCGGCGACTCGGCAGAGCTGCGGGATTGGATCACCTGCCTGGTGTGTTCGCTCACCGAGCACCTCGCGCAGCTCGGCAACCCGACGTGGTACGCGCGGTTCGCCGCCCAGGCTCTCGCCGACCCCGCCTATCAGAGGGTGGTGGTGAAGGACGCGCTCGCATCGCCATCGCTGGTGCGGGTGGTCGACGGCATCACCCGGTGCCTGCCCGACCTGCCGATGGCCGTCGTCACCGAGCGCAACATCATGGCCCGTAACCTCCTGGTGCACACCTGCGCCGACTTCGAACGCGCCTTCGCCGACGGCGCCGATCTGCCTCGGACAAGTTGGAGCGCAGTCGGATCCGGCTTGATCGACGCCATCATGGGACTCTGGCAGGCTCCGGTCACGGAGCTGCCCTGACATGAAGGTCACCGTCGATCAGGACAAATGTGTGTCCTCCGGGCAGTGCGTACTGAACGCCATGGAGGTGTTCGACCAGCGCGACGACGACGGCGTCGTCGAACTGCTCAATCCCGAGCCTGGGCCCGAGTACGCCCAGGAGACCCGAAACGCTGCGGCCGCCTGCCCCGCCCTGGCAATCCACATCGAGGAGTGATGGCACGTCATGACTGACACGCTTGCAGAACAGGCCGTCTCGGCCGCACCCGAATATCCGATGGAGCGCGAATCCGGCTGCCCGTTCGCCCCGCCGCGCCGCATGCTGGAGATGAACGAGACCAAACCCCTGTCGCGGGTGCGGATCTGGAACGGGACGACCCCGTGGCTGATCACCGGCCACGAGGTCGCGCGGACCCTGTTCGCCGATCCCCGGGTCAGCGTCGACGACCGCCGCGACGGCTTCCCGCACTGGAACGAACACATGCTCTCGACGGTGAACAAGCGACCGCGCTCGGTGTTCACCTCCGATGCCGAGGAGCACACCCGGTTCCGCAGGATGCTGTCGAAGCCGTTCACGTTCCGCCGCGTCGAGGCCCTGCGGCCGGTGATCCAGGAGGTCACCAACGAGTGCATCGACGAGATCCTGGCCGGTCCCCAGCCGGCCGACATGGTCGCCAAACTCGCGCTGCCGGTACCCACCCGCGTGATCAGCGACATGCTCGGCGTGCCCTACGAGGACCACGAGTTCTTCCAGCACCACGCCAACGTGGGTCTCGCGCGGTACGCCACCGCCGAGGACGGTCAGAAGGGTGCGATGAGCCTGCACCAATATCTGATCAACCTCGTCGAGCAGAAGATGCAGAACCCGGCCGAGGATGCGGTGTCCGACCTCGCCGAACGCGTCAACGCCGGCGAGATCAGCGTCAAAGAGGCCGCCCAGCTGGGCACCGGATTGCTGATCGCCGGGCACGAGACGACCGCCAACATGATCGGCATCGGGATCTGTGCCCTCCTGGAGAACCCCGATCAGGCTGCGCTGCTGCGGGATTCCGATGATCCGAAGTTCATCGCCAATGCTGTCGAAGAGCTCATGCGGTACCTGTCGATCATCCAGAACGGACAGCGGCGGGTCGCGATCGAGGACATCGAGATCGCCGGCGAAACCATCCGGGCCGGCGAGGGCATCATCCTGGACCTGGCACCGGCCAACTGGGATGCCGCCGCCTACCCGCAGCCCGACAAACTGGACCTGACCCGCGACGCCGGCCAGCAGCTCGGGTTCGGCTACGGCCGCCACCAATGCGTCGGGCAGCAACTGGCCCGCGCCGAATTGCAGATCGTGTTCCACACGCTGCTGCGACGCATCCCCACCATGAAACTCGCGATCCCGTTCGACGAGGTCCCGTTCAAACACGACCGTCTCGCCTACGGCGTCTACGAACTTCCCGTCACCTGGTAGCAGCCCGAACCTCACGTCGTACAGCCCGATTGGAGACCGACATGTCCACTGCAACAGCCACCCTGTATCCGCCCGAGGGATTCGGTGCGCCGAAAAACCGGCAGGGCCACTCGACCGGCGGGGTCGCCGGGCTTCCCGAGGACACCGAGATCTTCTCGGCCGACAACCACATCTCGGTCGCCGAGGACATCTTCTACGAGCGCTTCCCCGAGGAGCTCAAAGGCGCGGCCCCGCGCATCTGGTACGAGGACGGCGCGTACATGGTGGGGATGAAGGGGAAGGCCTGGACCGGCGGGGATTTCGGGCGCGTGCTGATGCAGTACGACGACCTGGCAGGTGCCGCCTCCAACAACATCGAGGCCCGGATCCGGGAGCTCAAAGAGGACGGCATCGACAAGGAGCTGGCGTTCCCCAACGCCGTGCTGGCCCTGTTCCACTATCCGGACAAGAGCCTGCGCGAGCGGGTGTTCCGCATCTACAACGAGCACATCGCCGACCTGCAGGAGCGTTCCAAAGGACACTTCTACGGCGTCGGGCTGATCAACTGGTGGGACCCCAAGGGCACCCGCAGCACCCTCGAAGAGCTGAAGTCGCTGGGTCTCAAGACATTCCTGCTGCCGCTCAATCCCGGGAAGGACGACGACGGCAACATCTACGACTACGGCAGCACCGCGATGGACGCCGTCTGGGACGAGATCGAGGCATCCGGCATCCCCGTGAGCCACCACATCGGGGAGACACCGCCGAAGACGCCGTGCCAGAACAACAGCGTCGTGGTCGGCATGATGGTCAACGTCGACTCGTTCCGCGAACAATTCGCCAAGTATGTGTTCTCCGGGATCCTGGACCGGCACCCGTCACTGAAGGTGGGCTGGTTCGAAGGCGGGATCGCCTGGGTGCCGACCGCACTGCAGGACGCCGAGCACATGCTGGCTTCCTACCGGCACATGTTCAACCACGAGCTCCAGCACGACGTGCGGCACTACTGGGCCAACCACATGAGCGCCTCGTTCATGGTGGACCCGCTGGGCCTGCAGCTGATCGACCGCATCGGTGTCGACAACGTGATGTGGTCGTCGGACTACCCCCACAACGAGAGCACGTTCGGCTACTCGGAGAAGTCGCTGGCCTCGGTCGTCGAGGCCGTCGGCCCGGAGGCTGCCGAGAAGATCGTCAGCAACAACGTCAAGAAATTCCTGGGAATCGCATGACCACATCCACCCAACCCGGCGTCACGCGGATCGCGCGGACCGGGTACACGTGGTTGGACATCCCCGCCGAACCCGATCTGGACCGGATGCGCAGGGAGGCAGGCGCGCGCCTGCACGCCGCGATGGCCGAGCAGGGCGTCGATGCCCTCGTGTTGCTGGGCAACGGAAACGTCATGTACGCCACCGGCATCAGTTGGCCGCTGGCCGACGCGGGCCTGTCGCATGTGGAGCGGCCGGTGGCGGTCGTCCTGGCCGACGACGAACACCCGCATCTCTTCCTGCCCTTCCGCGAAGGTGCGGCCATGGAGTCGGGTGTGCCCGATGACCACCTGCACGGCCCGGTCTATCTGGAGTTCGACGAGGGCGTCGCGGAATTCGCGGCCATTCTGGCCCGCCTGATCCCCGCCGGCGCCTCGATCGCCACCGATGAACTGACCGGGGCGATGCGGCGGGCCGGCAGTGCGTTGTTCCCCAGCGCGCCGGTGGATGCCGCGGCCGTGGTCGGCGCGGCGAAGCTGGTCAAGACGATCGACCAGATCGCATGCGTCCGACGGGCCTGTCAGATCACCGAACAGGCCATCGCCGAGATCCAGAAATCGCTCGCGCCGGGTGCACGGCAGATCGACCTGTCCGCCGAATTCGTGCGCCGCACCTTCGAACTCGGCGCCACCACCAACATGTTCGACTCCATCTGGCAGGTGATGCCCGCGTCCAAGGCCGACGGCACCTGGACCACGACCGGCGACCTGGCGCTACCTCTGCTGACGACCGAACGGGAGATCCAGCAGGGCGATGTGCTGTGGACCGATGTGTCCATCGCCTACCAGGGTTACTGCTCCGATCACGGGCGCACCTGGATCGTCGGACAGGAACCGACCCCCGCCCAGCAGAGGCAGTTCGCGAAGTGGGCCGGCATCGTCGACGCGGTGCTGTCGGTGACCAAGGCCGGTGCGACGTGCGGCGACCTGGGGCGCGCGGCGACCGCGGCCGCAGGCGGCGAGAAGCCCTGGCTGCCCCACTTCTATCTGGGGCACGGCATCGGGACGAGCGCGGCCGAGATGCCGATGATCGGCACCGATCTCGGCCAACAGTGGGACGACAACTTCGTCTTCCCGGCCGGGATGCTGCTGGTGTTCGAGCCCGTGGTCTGGGAGGACGGCACCGGGGGCTACCGCGGTGAGGAGATCGTGGTGGTCACCGAGGACGGCTGGATGCCGCTGACCGATTATCCGTACGACCCCTACGAGGTGCCCAGTGGGAACTGAGATCGAGGCCGACGACCGGGCGCTGCGCTACAGCCGCCGGGAACGTGCGCTGGCGCAGATGGAAGCACACGACCTGGACATGCTCGTGCTCGGACGGCAGGCCAACGTCCGCTACATCTCGGGCGCCCCGCAGCTGTGGGTGGTGGGAACCCGTCCGTTCGGGCCCATCTGTGAATTCGTGCGGGCCACCGGGGAGATCCACCTCAACAGCACGTGGGATGAGGGGATTCCGGACGAGATCCCGCACGAGAACCTGTACGGATTCGCCTGGAACCCGATGACCCTGGTCGGCATCCTGAAGAACATCGAGGGAGCCGAGTCGATGCGCAGGGTCGGAACAGACGCTCTGACACCGACATTCGCCAAGCTGCTGCCGATGGCCTTCCCGAATGCGGAGCTGATCGACGCCGAGCAGGCCATGCAGGCTGCCCGCCGGATCAAGACACCGGAGGAGGTGCAGGCGCTGCGTCGTGCGCTGACCGTCGCCGAGGAGGGTCTGGCCGCGGGCGTGGCCGCGCTGGGGCCCGGGACGACGGAGCAGGCACTCGTCGGCGCCGTGCTCGAAGCCGAAGCCGCCGGCGGGGTCAGCACCCCGGCCACCCAGGATGCCGCCTGGGTGACGTCGAAAGAGCATCCGTGGCGGCGCGCCGACGGTGACGGACGCGTGCGTGACGGTGACCTGGTGGCCCTGTCGGCCGGGGTGCTCGCCGACGGATATGTCGCCGAGGTGGCCCGCACACTCTGTGTCGGGGAGCCGTCCGACGCGGTGCGCGCGGTGTACCGGCGCCGAGACGACCTGTGGGACAGGCTGCTCGAGGCCTGTCGGCCCGGCCTGCCCGCCAGCGGCCTGCTCGATGCCTACCAGCAGGCGGGTGAGCCGCTGCCGGCGATGCCCGTGGCACACGGCCTCGGGCTCGGGTTCGACCCGCCCGTGGTGTCGCCGAAGCTGCGGGCGACCGCCGACGCCGAGAAGATCGAGGAGTCCATGGTGCTCGCAGTCACCGCCTACGTGTGGGAGCAGGGGGTGGGTGCGGTGTTCACCCGCGACGCGGTGTTGATCACCGCCGACGGTCCCGAAATCCTTTCCACCGCTCCGGCTTACGAGGAGGCAGTCCATGGCTGAGCGGCCCAGCCCGGAGGAGATCATCCTCTACGAGAAAGATCCGAAGACCAAGATCGCGACCATCACGTTCAACAGGCCGGAGTTCCTCAACGCTCCGACGTCGCTGGCGCGACTGCGCTACGCCGACATCCTGCGGGCCGCCAATGCGGACAACGACGTCAAGGTGGTCATCATCCGCGGGGTCGGGGACAACCTCGGCAGCGGCGCTGACCTCCCGGAGTTCATGGAGGGCAACGACAACCCCGCGGTACGGTTGGCCGAACTGCGCCTGGAGGATGACGGCGTCGGCGAGGTCACCTATCCACCGAAGGGGACCTTCCGCAACGGAGCCACGATCAGCGCCTGGTATGCCAACTCCCAGGCGGGCAATCGAGCGCTGCAGGACTTCAAGAAGATCAGCATCGTCGAAGCCAAGGGTTACTGCTACGGATGGCACTTCTACCAGTGCGCCGACGCCGACCTCGTGATCTCCTCCGATGACGCGCTGTTCGGACATCCGTCCTTCCGGTACCACGGCTGGGGCCCGCGGATGTGGACCTGGGTGCAGATGATGGGTCTGCGCAAGTTCCAGGAGATGGTGTTCACAGGTCGCCCGTTCACGGCCGCCGAGATGTACGACTGCAACTTCCTGAACAAGGTGGTGGCCCGCGACCGATTGGAAGCCGAGGTCGACAAGTACGCGACCGCGTGCGCGCGGAACCGGCCGGTGGACACGGTGTTCCAGCAGAAGATGTTCTTCGAGGTGTTCAAGCAGCAGCAGGGCGAATACATGGGCAGCCTGCTCAGTGCGTTCTTCGAGTCGATGGGCAACGGTGTGGCCAACGACAGCGATGAGGACCTCGACATGTTCGAGTCGATCGACAGCGGCCTGGCCGCCGCGGTCAACGACAACGACAGCAAGTTCCCGCCCGAGTTCCGGTTGAGCAAGCGCAACCGAGCCAAGAACGACTAGGACGTCGGTGCCTCCAGTGCCTGAACCGCCGCTGTCCGGGTATGTCGTGGTCGACCTGTCCAGCGGTATCGCCGGGGCCTACTGCACCAAGCTGCTCGCCGACGGCGGAGCCGAGGTCGTCAAGGTCGAAGCGCCGCAGGGGGATCCGCTGCGCAGATGGTCGGCCTCCGGCGCCCACATCATCGAGGGCACCGACGGTGCGCTGTTCTCGTTCCTGGCGTGTTCGAAGCAGTCCGTGGTCGCCGATCCCGCTGTCGATGTCGCGTTCGTCGACGACCTGCTCGCCCGGGCCGACGCGGCGGTCTGGTCGCGCGGCGAGGGTGTGGTGGGGCTGCCCGAGTTCACGCCCGCGGCCATCAGCGAACGGCACCCGCACCTGACGGTCACGGCCATCACCCCGTTCGGCCTACAGGGTCCGTGGAGCGACCGTCCGGCAACGGAATTCACCCTGCAGGCGTGGTCGGGCGGGATCGTGGGCCTGGGCCGCGGCGCCCCCGACCGGGCGCCGGTCTACGTCGGCGGACAGGTGGGCGAGTACCTCGCGGGTGCCTACGCCAGCGCGGCCACGCTGGCCTCGCGTCTGCGCGGGGGCGGGGAGTTGATCGACCTGTCGATGCTCGAGACCGCGATCCTCGGGCTGACCTACTACCCGGTCAGCTACTACGAGATGCTGGGCCGGCCGTGGCGCGACGCGCGCAGGCTGACCGTTCCCGGGATCGCGCGCGCCAAGGACGGGCTCGTCGACATCGGCTGTGGCACGGCCCAGCAGTGGTTCGACCTGTGCGCGATGACCGGCCACGTCGAATGGATCGACGAGGAGTCACCGCTGTCGATCACCCAGCAGGCCAACGAGAAAGCCGACGAGCTGTACGCCTGGGTGGCCGACCAGACCGTCGACGAGATCCGCGATCTGGCCACTGCCTTCCGCATCCCGAACGCCCCGGTGGCCCACGGGGCCAACGTCGAGAAGCTCGACCATTTCGTGGAGCGCGGCTCCTTCGAGGTGAACCCGCGAGACGGTTTCACCCAGCCCGTGCAGCCCTACCGCATGTCCACACCGATGCTGCGCCACCCGGAGCCTGCACCGCGCCTGGGCGACCACACCGAGCATCACCGCTCACGCAACGGCGCCCCGCCTCGCGAAACGGCCGTTCCGCGGCGGGAGGGTCTGCCGTTCGACGGTCTGCGCATCGTCGACATGACGACCTTCTGGGCGGGGCCCAGTTGCACGCACCTGCTGGCGATGCTCGGCGCGGACGTCGTCCACGTCGAGTCGACCCGCCATCCCGACGGCACCCGCCTCATCGCCGGCATCCCCGTGACCGAAGAGCAGTGGTGGGAGCAGTCCCCGATCTTCTCCGGGCTCAACACCAACAAGCGCGGGCTCACCCTGAACCTGGCCGGCGACACCGGCCGGGGTCTGCTCAAGCGGTTGATCGCGACCGCCGACGTCGTCGTCGAGAACTTCACCCCGCGCGTGCTGGAGAGCATGGGGCTGACCTATGACGCGGTCAAGGAGATCAAGCCCGACGTCGTGATGGTCAGGATGCCGGGCTTCGGTCTCGACGGACCGTGGCGCGACAACCCGGCGTTCGCCTACGTCATCGAAGCCGCTGCCGGGATCAGTTGGCTCACAGGCTATCCCGATCGCAACCCGTTCGAGCCGTACTCCGTGGGCGATCCCAATGCGGGAATTCACGCGCTGAACGCCATCCTGCTGGCGCTGGAGCACCGCCGCCGCACCGGTGAGGGGTCGATGGTGGAGGCTGCGATGGTCGATGCCGCGCTCAACGTCGCCGCCGAGCAGGTGATCGAGTACTCGGCCTACGGGGCGGTGCTGCAGCGCGACGGCAATCGAGGGCCGACCGCCGCGCCGCAGAACGTGTACCTGAGCAACGAGACCGACGAGTTCGGCCGTCTGGACAGCTGGGTGGCGGTCGCGGTGACCACGGACGCCCAGTGGCTCGGGCTGTGCGAGGCGATGGGGCGTCCGGAGTGGGCGATGTCCGGGGACCTGACGACCGCGGCGGGCCGGCGGAGCAACCACGATCTGATCGACGGTCATCTGTCGCGGTGGTGTGCCGAACGCAGCCGCGACGACATCGTGAACGCGCTGTGGGACAACGGGGTTCCGGTGGCCAAGGTGCTGCAGCCACATCGGCAGACCGAGATCCCGCAGCTGGCGTTCCGGTCGTTCTTCGAGACGGTCGAGCATCCGGTCAACCCGGCCACGCCGCACAGCACGGTGCCCTTCCGCAGCAGCCGCGGCCCCGACCGCGTCCACACCGCGCCTGCACCCTTGCTGGGACAGCACAACCACGAGATCCTGCGGGAGCTCGGACTCACCGACGACGAGATCGGGGCCCTCGAAGTCGACGGTGTCATCGGTACCGCTCCCGCGCGCTGAGTCCAGGCCTGCTGACCGGAGGAATCATGGCGATCGACCCGTCCGACATCCTGCTCACCGACCGGGTCGCCGTCGTCACCGGCGGAGGGGCGGGAATCGGGAGGGGAGTCGTCGCGGGTCTGAAGGCTTTCGGCGCCAGGGTCGCCATCTGGGAGCGCAACCCGGGCAGCTGCGCTGATGCGGCGCGTGAGATCGGCGCCCTCGGCGTACCGACCGATGTCCGTGACCCCGCTGCCGTCGATGCGGCGCTGGCGCGCACCGAGAGTGAACTGGGGACGGTCTCGATCCTGGTCAACAATGCCGGCGGGACCTTCAACTCACCTCTGCTGGACACCACGGAGAATGGCTGGGACGCGTTGTACCGCAGCAATCTTCGGCATGTCTTCCTGTGCACCCAGCGAGTGGCGCGGCGGCTGGTCGACACCGGCATGCCCGGCAGTGTCGTCAACGTGACGTCGATCGAGGGGAGCCGGGCAGCACCTGGGTACGCGGCGTACGCCGCGGCGAAGGCCGGCGTCGTCAACTACACCAAGACCGCGTCCTTCGAGCTTGCTCCGCACGGCATCAGGGTCAACGCCGTGGCGCCGGACCTGACCATGACCGAAGGTCTCCAGCAGCTCGCCACCGGGGACCTGTCCGGTGGTCTGGCTGACGGCATCCCGATGCGCCGGGTGGGGCACGTCGACGAGATCGCCTCCGCGGCGGTATTCCTCGCCTCGGGTATGTCGGCCTACATCACGGGACAGACCATTCATGTCGACGGCGGGACGCACGCTGCCGGCGGCTGGTATTTCCATCCGGACAGCGGTGTGCCGACACTGGGCCCCGCGTGAACCTGCGGGTCAGGTCCCCGGCTGTGAATCGGGGGAGGGATCGCCGATCTTGCGCTTGATCGCATTCCACGGATCGGCGTACTGCCCTGGCTGCTTCCAGTAGGCGGAGCGCCGCTTCAGCACCGCCCGGATCAGGGGTGCTGCCGGTGCCAGCAGGTATCGGGTCCATCCCGCCCGCCGACGCGCCTCAGCCAGCATGTCGGGCCAGGAATGATGTTGGAACTGCAGGGCTTCCTGTGCGCGGGTGGTGTCCATCCAATCGGTGACGAACCACGCGTCGTCGTTGTTCGGGTCACCGTTGCGGCCCGGGACCAGGCCGCCCTTGAGGCCGCGGGACTCGGCCAGCGCGCGCCCCACCTCTCCCTGTACGACGCGGTGGGAGTCGTCACCGGCGATCAGCAGGATCTCGCGGGCCACGTCGGCTGTCGTCGCCGCGGCGAACGCCCATGCCACGTCGCGCACGTCGACGCTGTGCAGCCGGCCGTCGGCCGGGAGAACGCTCTCGAAGTACAACGCGTCGGCGTTGAAGGGCATGGCCTTCGGATCCACGCTCAGGACACCGCCGAGTCGCAACACGACCCACTCCAGCGACGACGCCCGCACGATCGCTTCGGCTTCGGCCTTGTGCGCGCTGTACAGATCGGAATGCTTCATCGGCATGTCCGCGGTCACCGGGCCGGTCGCCTTGTGCGGGTTGCGCGCACCGAACACCGCGTTGCTGGACGCCTGCACGAACCGCGGGGGAGAAGGCTGCGCCTCGGCGACGCCGACCAGGGTCCTGGTGGCGTCGACGTTCACGCGACGGGCCAACGCGCGGTTCTTGTAGATCGCGGGCGGAATGATCGCCGCCAGGTGGATGATCGCCTCGGGTGCGACATCGGCGACAAGTTGCGACGTCTGATCGGCGTCGGTCAGATCGGCCCAGCGGACCGAGACACCGGCCGACAGCGTCTCGGCCGCCGTACGGTTGGCGGGTGTCCCGAGGTCGGCGACCACGACGGTCCGTCCGAGTTCGGCCAGCCTCCGCACCGTTGCCGAACCGACGAGGCCGAAGCCGCCCGTCACCAGCACGGTGCCCCGCGCATCAGACATCAAAGACTCCTAGCTGCGGATATGACATTCTCTTTACCGGAGAGTAGCATATTCGTCACCATGTCCGAGGAGCGCGCCGAGACGGCCAAGTGGGACCCCGGATTCACCCGCCAGATCACCGGCTGGGTCGGTCCGGTGATCCGACGATACTTCCGCGCCGAGGTTCGCGGCATGGCTTCCATGCCGGCGACCGGTGGCGCCCTGGTGGTGTCCAACCACTCCGGCGGAATGCTGACTCCCGACGTGATGGTGTTCGCCCCCGCGTTCTACGAGAAGTACGGCTTCGACCGTCCGCTCTACACCCTGGCCCACTACGGCGTGTTCATCGGACCGCTCGGCGATCTCCTGCGCCGCGCCGGGGTGATCGAAGCCAGCCGGGAGAACGCCGCCGACGCGCTGCGCTCGGGAGCGGTGGTACTGGTGTTTCCCGGTGGGGACTACGACTCCTATCGGCCCACCCTGACGGCGAACAAAGTCGACTTCGCGGGGCGCACGGGCTACGTGCGCACCGCGCTGGAAACCGGCGTGCCGATCGTGCCGGTGGTGTCCATCGGCGCGCAGGAGACGCAGATCTTCCTCGCCCGCGGTGATTCCATCGCCCGCCGGATCGGTCTGACCAAGGCGCGGATGGAGATCCTGCCCGTCAGCATCGGATTCCCGTTCGGTCTGTCGGTCATCTTCCCGCCGAACTTCCCCCTGCCCTCCAAGATCGTCACCAGGGTCCTCGAACCCATCGACGTCGTCGAGAGATTCGGGGAGGACCCGGATGTCGACGAGGTCGACCAGTACGTGCGGTCGGTGATGCAGACAGCGCTCGACGAACTGGCCCGCAAGCGACGTTTCCCGGTGCTGGGATGAGCGCCGCGGCGGATCAGATCGGGATGCTGTCGACGCTGTGGCGAGCCCGGCTGATCGCGCCGATGCGTCCCGACCGGTACCTGCGGATGGGTCTGGCGATGCGCCGCGCAGGACTGACGGCAACCGTCGGCTTCGCCGCAGCCGCCCAGCGCTGCCCTGACCGTCCCGGCATCATCGACGAGCTGGGCACGCTGACATGGCGTGAACTCGACGATCGGTGCGACGCCCTCGGAGTGGCTCTGCAGCACCACGATTCACTCTCGCGGGCCGGCGCGTCCCCGACGGTCGCCGTGATGTGCCGCAATCACCGGGGCTTCGTCGAGGCGCTCGTCGGCGCCAACCGTATCGGGGCCGACGTCCTGTTGCTGAACACGTCGTTCGCAGGTCCGGCGATGGCCGAGGTCATCGAACGCGAGGGTGCTGACGTCGTCATCTACGACCAGGAGTTCACCGAAACCGTCGACCGCGCACTGGAGGGCGCGCCGGCGGCCACCCGCATCCTGGCCTGGGTCGACTCCGACGACGCAACCATCCCCACGCTGGAATCCCTGATCGACGCCCACCTCGGTGAGCGCCCGGCACCGGCGAACCGCAAGAGCGACGTCATCCTGCTGACCTCGGGAACCACCGGGAGTCCGAAAGGCGCCAAACGGTCCGCGGGCAGCGGGGGAGCGGGCGACCTCAAGGCCGTCCTCGACCGCACCCCCTGGCGCGCCGAGGAACCGATCGTGATCGCGGCCCCGATGTTCCACGCGTGGGGATTTTCGCAGCTGCTCTTCGCCGCGTTGCTGGCGTGTCCCATCGTCACCCGGCGCAAGTTCGACCCCGCCGCGACCCTCGCCCTGATCGACCGGCACCGCGCCACCGGGCTCGCGGTGGTCCCGGTCATGTTCGACCGCATCATGGATCTTCCCGACGACGTGCGAAACCGCTACAGCGGCAGGTCTCTTCGATTCGCCACCGCGTCGGGTTCACGCATGCGTCCCGACGTCGTCACCGCATTCATGGATCAGTTCGGCGATGTCATCTACAACAACTACAACGCCACCGAGGCGGGCATGATCGCCACCGCCACCCCCGAGGACCTGCGGGCGGCCCCGGACACCGCGGGCAGGCCGGCCGACGGCACCGAGCTGCGCATCCTCGACGCCGAACACCGCGAGGTGCCCACCGGCGAGGTCGGGCAGATCTTCGTGCGCAGCGGAACGCTGTTCGACGGCTACACCTCCGGTGCCACCAAAGACTTCCATGACGGCTTCATGGCCTCCGGAGACATGGGTTACCTCGACGACGCGGGCCGCCTGTTCGTCGTCGGACGAGACGACGAGATGATCGTCTCCGGCGGCGAGAACGTCTATCCGATCGAAGTGGAGAAGACGCTCGTCGCCCACCCCGAGGTGGCCGAAGCGGCGGTCCTCGGTGTCGACGACGCCGAGTACGGGCAACGTCTGGCAGCGTTCGTCGTACTCACCCAGGGCAGCAGCCTCGGCGTCGACGACCTGAAAGCCCACGTGCGCGGCAATCTCGCCAACTACAAAGTGCCCCGCGATATCTCGATCCTGCCCGAGCTGCCGCGTGGAAGTACCGGCAAGATCCTGCGTAACGAGCTGCGCGGCGGCTGATCAGCCTCCGGCGGTCGCCGGGGCCATGGCGGACTCCACGACAGCTGCCCGTGTCAGTCCGCACGCGAGCCGAAGCTCGTCGAAAGCGTGCACCATGGCGTCGGTCGATTCGTGGGGGTCCTTGAAGGTTGCGTCGTCGGACAGGATCGCGATGTCGAGTTGGTCGACATAGCTCCACACGGTCATGTTGAACGCGCTTCCCGCCGAAAGCACACCGACAGAATAGATCTCGCTCACGGGCGCGCCACCGATGTGTCCGCGGCGCCGCGGCCCCGGGACGTTGGAGATCGCGACGTTCATCAGCCGGTTGTGGTCTGCCCGCTTGGCCTGCGCGCGGAACAGTGCCGGGGCCAGCGGCGGCGGGAGGTATTCCAGCATCCTGCCCTGCAGGGTCGGGCCCAGCAGGTCGTTGTTCTCCTTGGCCCTGGTGGTCGCCACCGAGGTCAGCTCCACGCGTTGCAGCGGGTCGTCGATGTGCACGGGTAGCGACACCATCATGCCGCCGATCTCGTTGCCCGTGATGCGTTCCGACGACTTGTCGGTGGCCACCGGCACCGTCGCCATGATGGGCCGGTCGGCGCGTCCGTCGTACCTCAGCAGCAGCTCGCGCAGTCCGCCGGCGGCCACGGCCAGCACCACGTCGTTGAACGTCACCCCGAGATGTTTGGCGGTCTCCTTGACCTCCGCCAACGCCAGCGTCGCCGTGGCGAACGTGCGGACGGGTGACACCACATGGTTGAGGAACGTCGGGGGAGCGTTGAAGGGCTTGGCGAGGTCGGGCACCTCACGGCGCTCCTTGGCCTTGCGACGCAGTCTGCTCACCCCGCGGGCAGCGTCGGCGACCAGGCCGGGCAGCCCGGTGATGTTCTGGAAGTGGTCGACCTGTGCGCCCCACACCAGATCCCGGGCGGTGGGCTCGGCACACGCCTGCGGGGGTTCGTCCCGCTCGTCCTGTGGCGTGTCGACCAGATCCATCAGCCGTGCAAGGAGATTCGCCGACGCGACGCCGTCGGCCAGCGTGTGGTGCACCTTGCCGATCAAGGCGAACCTGTCGTCGGCCAGCCCCTCGGCGAAGTGGAACTCCCACAGGGGCCTGCTGCGGTCCAGCGGCGTGCTGGCGATCTCGCCGATCACGCGGTCGAGCTCACGCCGCCCGCCCGGCGCCGGAACCCGGACGCGGCGAAGGTGGTAGTCGAGGTCGACCGGGCAGTCCTGCAGCCACATCGGGTGGTGCAGCCGCCACGGGATGTCGATCAGCCGGTATCGCAGCGGATCGAGCAGGTGCAGCCGCCGCGCGACCGTCTGCCGAAACGCGTCGAAGCCGTACTCACCGTCGTATCCGGCGGCGTCGATGACGGCCACCTTCAGCGTGTGCGTGTGCAGATTGGGGGTCTCGCTGTACAACAGCATGGCGTCCATGCCGTTGAGCCGCTTCATGGTGAACCATGCAACCACTCGGGCCCGATGATCACCGGAGAATGGCCTGAATCTGTCAACACGCGGCGGCGTCCGGAAGGTCCCCGGTCCGCGGACCGGCGAACGCCGCGGCGCATCTCGGGGCGATCGCCGGGTGGGTGGGTGTCGGCCCGGCACACGATGGCGTCGGAGCGCACAGAGACCGCCCGCGCACGCCGGTAGGTGACGTCGTCGGGTGCCGCGCCGGCCCGGCCGACTTCGGCTCCCGGGACATGGTGCGCGGGAACCGAAGTCATCCAGGCGGGGTGAACTCGTGCCGGTGCCCCGGGATCAGGCCACCGGCGGTGGTCATGCCGGGGGCGGCCGGCTACTTCAGGCAGCTGCCGCCGTCGACCGGCAGCGTCACACCGGTGATGAAGCGGGCTTCGTCGGAGGCCAGGAACAGCACCGCGTTGGCGATGTCCTCGGGCTCCACCCAGCCGATCGGCAGGGTGTGCATGAGCTGGCCGATGACCTTCATGTCGTCGGGGCCCGGGTTCTCCAGGTCGGGCCGGAACAGCTTCATGGTCGGCTCGTTCATGAACAGCGGAGTGTTCACGTTCGTCGGGTGCACCGAGTTGACGCGGACGTTCTGCGCGCCCAGTTCCACGGCGAAGGTCCGCATCAGGCCCACGACGCCGTGCTTGGCGGCGACATAGTGCCCGGTGTGGGGATAGGCCTTCAAGCCGCCCACCGAGCTGGTGAGGATGATCGAACCGCCGTTACCGCCGGCCAGGATGTGCGGCACGCCGGCCTTGACGGTCTTCCACACACCCGAGAGGTTGACGCCGATCATGTCGTCCCAGTCGGGTTCGCCGGTCTTGTCCAGCGTCTGGCCCCCGTTGCCGATGCCGGCGTTGGCGACGATGATGTCGAGCTTGCCGAATTCCTCGACGCCGGCGTCCACGGCGGACTTCAGCGCGTCGTAATCACGGACGTCGACCTCGGCGGTGTGGATGCGTCCGCCGGCGTTCTTCACCAGATCCGCTGTCTCGGCCAGATCTTCGGGGGTGGAGAGCGGGATCAGGACGCTGTCGATCTGCTTGCAGATGTCGACAGCGATGATGTCGGCGCCCTCCTGGGCCAGCCGCACCGCGTGCGCCCGTCCCTGTCCGCGCGCCGCTCCGGTGATGAAAGCGACCTTGCCTTCTACACGTCCTGCCATGTGTCTGCGTCCTTTGGGGTGTTGGTGTGGTGTTCTCAGGAAACGAAGGTGGGCATGGATTCCCAGCCGCGCACTGCGGTGGTCTGGGACGGAACGGCGTTGGGCCAGTCCACGTCCCACGTCGGGAAGCGTTTGAGGATTTCTTCGAGGGCGATGCGGCCTTCCAGACGCGCCAGCGCGTTCCCCATGCAGAAGTGCGTTCCCGCACCGAAAGTCAGGTGCGAGCGGAGCTCCCGGTGGATGTCGAAGACGTCGCCGTCGGGCGGGAACCGGCGGTGATCCCGGTTGGCCGCACCCATGAGCAGGAGGATGGCGCTGCCTGCGGGCACCTTCTGGCCGTAGTACTCGGTGTCGCGCGCGACGTAGCGGGCCACCTGCAGGGCGGGCGGCTCCCACCGCAGGATCTCCTCGATCGCCCCGGGGATCAATTCGGGGTTCTCGGCCAGTTCCCGCCGCTGATCCGGGTACTCCGCCAAAGTCTTACCCGCCCAACCGATCAGGCGGGTGGTGGTCTCGGCGCCGGCCGTGGCGACCACGGTCAGATACATGAGCAGTTCGTCGCGGCGCAGCCGGCGAACCGTCCCCGTCTCGTCTTCGAACTCGACATTGAGCAAGTCGGTCATGATGTCGTCGGACGGATGCTTGGTGCGGTAGTCGATGAACTCCGCGAACACCTCGCCGGTGGCCATCAGGTCGACCTGCTTGCTCTGCAGCGTGGCCTCGCCGTGGTCGGTGACGCGGCGCTGGTCGGCCTCCGGGATGCCGAGCAGCATCCCGATGACGCGCATCGGCATCTGCTCGCCGAGGTCGTTGACGAAGTCGAATTTCTCGGCGCCCACGAGCGGGTCGAGGCACCGCGCGGTGAACTCCCGGATCTGGGGTTCGAGCGCCAGGACCTTGCGCGGCGTGAACATCCGCGACAGCAGGTTGCGGTGGATGTTGTGGATCGGGGGATCCTCGAAGATCAGCGTTCCGGGCGGGATCTCCATGCCGGACTTGATGATCTCGAGGAGAGCGCCGCGTCCGGAGATGAACGTCTCGTGGTCGATGAGCGCCTTGTTGACGTCTTCGAACCTGCTCAGCGCGTAGAAGTCATGCGTGGCGTTGTAGTAAAGCGGCGCTTCCTCACGCAGGCGAGCGAACACCGGGTAGGGATTCATGTTGAGGTCGACGCTGTAGGTGTCGTAGTACAGCTCCTCAGGTGCGGCGTTCTGCACGTGGGAGTTATCAGCGCTGATCGTCACGGGTTCCCTCTCGCTGGATCAGTCTTGCGTAAGACATCGGGCTGCAATTTGTCTCACAACTGTGTCATCGCGGGGCCGCGAGTGTCAATGGCGGACTCGCTCAGTGCAATTACTCCTCTCTTCTGAGAAGAACAATCCTCTCGTGTGCTGAGCACAACGAAACTCGAGTCGGCAACGAGAGCGCGACCGGGCCGCGCGGAAAAGAGAATTCTAGCTGGGCTAGAGCGTGATTCTCGGGCTATTCGGCGGAGAATCCATGCGCACAGAAGTCCCAGACTTCGTCCGCAGTGATGGGGTGAGTTGCGTTTTCGTCGGAATCGCCGCTGGACTGGGCCACGAACATGACGGTCTGCATCGTCATCGCGGCCATGCGCTTGGGGTTGATTCCCTCACGGAGTTGGCCGGCCTCGCTCGCTTCCTCCATCAGCTCCGTGAGCAGGGCGAGAAGCGGCGCGTGGGCCACCTTGACCTCGGACGGATGCGAAACGAGCAGCCGCGGGGCGAAGTCGGTGAACAGTGGTCGCTTGGCCGCGGGATCCGGGCGCGACGACTCGAAGAGCAGCTGAATGGCCACCTTGAGGCGATCGATGGGGGCTTCCTGGCCCGAGGTGGCAGCGCGGATCTGTTCGGCAGAGCGGCTCAACGCGTCTTCGAAGAGCGCAAGCAGAAGTTCGTGTTTGCCATCGAACTGCAGGTAGAAGCTTCGCAGCGACTGGCGCGAGCGGTCGACGACCTCTTGGACGGTGAAGTCGGTGCTGCCCTTTTCGATGATGATGGCCTGCGCGGCGTCGAGGAACCGCTGCACGCGCTGGGCGGCGCGGAGTTTGGCGGTCTTGATCGAGCGCTCGACCGCCCGCTGCTTCCAGGCGGGTTCTTCGCTGGGGCTGGTCACCGGTGGCTCAGATGCCGGCCGACTGGGGAGAACATGAACTGACTGTACCGGAGAACGCCTCGCCATAGCGGTCCTCGACCCCCTCTCGGCCCACGTGTCAGAGATTGTAACTTCCTCATCACGAGAATAGTATTCTCATTTTGGTGATAACAGAAGGCCTATATCTCGCGGCCCATCGGGTTCGGTGGGCCTCCTGGAGCGTCAACCGTTTCTGTCGTCTTTTTCATTCCAGCTTCCGTCCACTGTCCGACCGTCACCCGACTCCGAGGAACCGCCGTGTACATCGACTATGACGTGACCGACCGGATCGCCACCATCACGCTGAACCGGCCCGAGGCTGCCAATGCGCAGAATCCGGAGTTGCTCGACGAACTCGACGCGGCGTGGACGCGCGCCGCCGAGGACAACGAGGTATCGGTGATCGTGCTGCGCGCCAACGGCAAGCACTTCTCCGCCGGTCACGACCTGCGGGGCGGAGGGCCGGTCCCGGACAAGATCACCCTGGAGTTCATCATCCAGCACGAGGCCAAGCGCTATCTCGAATACACGCTGCGCTGGCGCAACGTCCCCAAGCCGTCGATCGCCGCGGTGCAGGGCCGCTGCATCTCCGGTGGCCTGCTGCTGTGCTGGCCCTGCGATCTGATCATCGCCGCCGACGACGCCCAGTTCTCCGACCCTGTCGTGCTGATGGGCATCGGTGGCGTCGAGTACCACGGTCACACCTGGGAACTCGGTCCGCGCAAGGCCAAAGAGATCCTCTTCACGGGCCGGGCGATGACCGCCGACGAGGTGGCGAGCACCGGCATGGTGAACCGCGTCGTCCCGCGCGATCAGCTCGACAGCGAAACCCGGGCACTGGCCGAGCAGATCGCCAAGATGCCGCCGTTCGCCTTACGCCAGGCCAAGCGCGCGGTGAACCAGACGTTGGACGTGCAAGGTTTCTACGCGGCCATCCAGTCGGTGTTCGACGTGCACCAGACCGGCCACGGCAACGCGCTGAGCGTCGGGGGATGGCCGGTGCTGGTGAACCTCGAAGAGATGAAGGCCAACATCAAGTAGCGGCACCGGCGCACGCTCGGTTGCCGTCGAGTGTGCGCGGAATGCCACGTCTTCTCGGCGCGTCGGGGTGCAGACACGCGCGCTCGCGGTGCGGGGTCGGTGCGGGGGGCTCTACAGCTGGGCGAGGCGCGGGACCGAGCCGCGGGCGCGCAGGCCCGCGCCGGCGCGCTTCGTCAATTCCTTTGAGCTGCCCAGCAGTCCGTCGAGGACGAGCACGCGCTTCACGTGATGGGCGAGCGCGTGCTCCTCGGTGAAGCCGATACCACCGAGCACCTGCTGGCAGTTCCGGGCCGCCGTCAGCGCGGCCTTTCCGGCCGCGGCCTTGGCCAGCAGCGCCGTCAGGTCGGGGTTGTCCACGCCGGGCAGAGTCAGCGTCGCCTCGGCGCCCTCGATCGCCACCAGGGTCTCGGCCAACCTGTGCCGCACCGCTTGGAACGAGGCGATCGGCTTGCCGAACTGCACGCGGTCCAGCGCGTGCTGACGGGCCAGTGCCAGCATCGCTCGTGCCGCGCCGACGAGCCACCAGCCCACCGCGACACGCGCCTCGGCCACGCGGATCGGGTAGCCCTCCTCCTCGCGGCGCAGCGGGAGCCCGCCGAGCGTCGGGTCGAGGCTTTCGGGGCTGATGCGGTCCCACACCACCCACGCGTTGCCTGCGAAGGGCAGCGGCAACTCGACCGTGTCGCCGATGGTGTTGCCTGTCGCGTGCAGGACGACGTCGACGAGAATCGATGCGTGCGCACCGGTTTCGCCCAGGAGCCGGAAGTACAGGGGCAGCGCGAGCTCCGGGACCTCGGTGAGCATGTCGCCCCACCCCAGGTTGGCCAGCGCGGCGTCGAGCTCCGGCCCCGACGCCGACTCCATGGTCTTGCGCAGGGAGACTTCGAGCATGTCGAGAGAGTGTTGATCCACGATCACTCCTTGCCGAGGTCGAGCAGGCGACGGGCGATGATGTTGCGCTGTATCTCCGCGGTGCCGCCGTAGATGGTGGCGGCCCGCGAATACAGATACTCCGTGCGCCATTCGGTGTCGTCGAGCTCGATGACACCGGGAAGTAGATCGCGAACGGTGTCGTAGAGGCGTTGTTCGGCGCCGGCGAGCAAGACCTTGTCGATCGAGGTGTCGGCACCGAGCTTCTGACCCTCGGCGAGGCGATGTTGGGTGGCGCGGGACCGGCAGCGCAGCGTGTGCAGAGCCAGATACACCTCACCCATGTCGACATCGATCGCCTGGCCGCGGCCCCGGACCTCGTCGACCAGTCCGTCGAATCGCGAGTAGAGGTAGGCGATCCGTTGCCAGAAGCAGGTGGAGCGCTCGTAGGGGAGTAGATCCATCGCCAATTGCCAACCGTCGCCAGGCTTTCCGAGCATCCGGCTGGAGTCGACCTCCACGTCGTCGAAGTACACCTCGCAGAACTCGTCGACGTCGTGCATGGTGCGCAGCGGACGGACGCTGATGCCGGGGGTGTCGACGTCGACGAAGAACGCCGTGATGGCCTGGTGGTCAGGGGTGTCCGCATCGCCGGTGCGGGTCAGGAGCACGCACCGGTGGGAGAACTGGGCGAAGCTGGTCCACACCTTCTGGCCGTTGATCACCCACGTGTCGCCGCGCTGGACGGCGCGCGTCGACAGCGAGGCCAGGTCGCTGCCCGACCCGGGCTCCGAGAACCCTTGGCACCACTGCTCTTCACCGCTCAGCAGCTTGGGCACCATCTCGGCGGCGAGCTCGGGCTGTGCGTAGTCGATCATCGTCGGGGTGAGCACCTCGAGCATCGAGTACGGACCTGGCTCGGCCAATCGGCGGCCGACCACTTCTTCGCCGACGATGGCCCGCAGCATCGCGGGTCCGCCGAGTCCACCGGCCTCCTCGGGCCAGCCGTACCGGCTCCATCCGCCGTCGTAGAGCGCACGCTGCACGCGGGCGAACTGCTGCATGTGACCCTGCAGCGAGTGATCGTCGGGTGGGGTGAGGTCGTTCTCGTCGAGCCAGGTCCGCAGCGCGGTGCGGAACGTCGCGGGTTCGAAGAGGTCGGTCATCCGGCTTCAGGCCTCCCGATCGCGTGCGGACGGCCCGAGTCGTGATCGCCGTTGCGCCGGATGAACGTCATCGCGCGGGTCTTGAGCCGCCAGCCGCCCTCGGTACGCAGATAGGTGTCGCGGTAGTAACCGATGCGCATGTCGTGCTGGGAATGCTCGATGAAGCACAGCGGCTGGGTCCCCGTCGCGGTGTCTGCGCCTTCGACCAGGTCCACGAGCGCGGTCCCGGTCATGAACAGTCCCTTGGGTGCGGCGTCGACGAGCACGGGGAACCGGTTGAGCGTGTAGGTGTCGCCGAACGCGCTGTAGGTGCCGTCCGGGGTGAACACCTCGACCAACCCGTCGACGTCACCCTGGGTGATCGTGACCGCGTACTTGGCGAGGAGCTGGTGGATCTCGACCAGGTCCTCAGTTCTCGTTGGCGTCATTCTTGAAGACCTTACCGTCCTTCATTACAAAGTTGACATCCCGTGTAACGCCGATGTCTGCGAGGGGGTCGCCGGGCACCGCGATGATGTCGGCGATGTAGCCCTCGGCCAGACGTCCGAGCGAATCGGAACGGTTGATCAGATCGGCGGCGACGACCGTCGCCGCGCGCAGCACGGCCGCCGGTGGCATGCCCCAGTCGACGAGCGTGACCAGCTCGTCGGCATTCTTCCCGTGGGGGATGGCGGGCGCATCGGTGCCGACCGCGATCTTCACCCCCGCCTCGTAGGCCGCCTTGATCGACGTGCGCGCCTTGGGGAACATCTCGGCGGCCTTGTCCTGCAGCTCTTTCGGTGCCTTCGAGACATCCATGGCTTCTGCCAGGCGTCGCGTGGTCACCAGGAACCGGTCGTTGTCGACGAGCATCTGGATGGCCTCGTCATCCATCAGGAAGCCGTGCTCGATGCAGTCGATGCCGCAGGCCACCGCGTGCTTGACCGCCTCGGCGCCGTGCGTGTGCGCAGCGACGCGCAGACCCCGCCGGTGCGCCTCGTCGACGATGGCCCTGAGCTCCTCGTCCGAATAGTGCTGCGCCCCAGCCTCTCCGGTCAACGACATCACGCCACCGGACACGCAGACCTTGATCAGTTCGGCACCGTGCTTGATCTGGTAGCGCACCGCCTTGCGGATCTCGTCGACCCCGTTGGCGATGCCCTCCTCGATCGTCAGCTCAAGGGCGCCCGGCATGAACGCGGCGAACATCGTCGGATCGAGGTGCCCACCGGTCGGCGTGATCGCGTGCCCGGCCGGGATGACCCGCGGGCCGTCGATCCAGCCGGCCGCGATCGCCTTGCCGAGCGCGACGTCGAGCAGGTAGCCGCCTGTCTTGACGAACAACCCGAGGTTGCGCACCGTGGTGAACCCCGCGCGCAGGGTACGGCGCGCGTTGCCCACCGCGCGCAGCACGCGGGTGGCCGGATCGTCCTGAACCTGGGACAGGCCGGGGTTCTCGCCCCGCCCGCCCATCAGGAGGTTGACCTCCATGTCCATCAGCCCGGGCAGCAGGATCGAGTCGCCCAGATCGATCTCGGTGGAGCCGTCCGGTGTATCACCGCCGAGGCCGACTATCCGGCCGTCGGCGACGTGGATGACTGCGGGCCGGACGATCTCGCCGGCGTCGACGTCGACGTAGCCCGCGGCCTTGAGGGTGGTCGATGAACCGCTTGCGCGAAGGGCGCTGGGCTCTGGCGGTGGAGGGGGCACCCTTAGACCACCGGCTCCTTGATCAGGTTGATGTAGGCGGCGCCGCTGTCGAGCACTCGTGGCTGCTTCCACACCTCGATCGGGAAGCTGACCATCACGATCGACTGCCCTAGATGCACAAGCGCTTTCGCATCATCGGGCATGCTGGCGAGCGGGAATCGCGCATCGACGTAGACCATGATGTCCTCGAGCCGCGCCATTCCGGCATCGTACAGTTCCTGCATCTCGTCCATCGTGGAGTTCAGACGCTTCTGGTAGCGCTCCTCCTCGGTGGGCAGGCACCAGTCGCTGAACCGCTCCAGATCGGCGAATTCTTCCGGAAGCTTAGACATTCGCGGACTCCTTCTCGGTCGTCGTGGTTGCCGCGCCGTTCGGGGAACCTGCCCCGTTCGAGGAGCCGTTGGCGAGGCTCTCCTTGTACCGGTCGACGTACTGGTGGGCGGTGTGGTGCAGGTGGCGCAGCAGCACTTCCTGGTCGCACAGCGGGAAATCGAGCACGGCACGGGTGCCGATCTGCGTCTGGGTGGCCTCCAGGGTGTTGGCGTCCTGGAACGCGTACTCCTTGAAGGTCACCGCGGCGAGTTCCTGAGACAGCCTCTCGCGCAGGTTCTTCGGCGGCACGAAGTACAGGTCGGCCTGGAAGATGTGGGAGTCCACGCCGGTGGGCCAGTAGTTGTAGGTGAGATACCAGCCCGGCACCCAGAAGAGCAGGGTCCAGTTCGGGAAGAACTCGAACGAGTCCTGGCCCCAGGTCTTGTGACGGCCCGGATTGATGGCCGGCGGCAACTCGTCGGGCAGGATGCCCTTGATGTCGGGGCGGTCCCACGGCCCGAACAGGCCGCTGTGCAGGATGCGCTCGATGGGCTTGACCATGTTCAGGTCCTTCGGCGGGCTCATGCCGCCCCAGGACGAGATCATCGAGTGGTCGCCCTTGATGTCGTAGTGCAGCGCCTCGAAGCCGAACTTGGCCAGCTTCTCGGCCTCCTCCTTCTCCGCCTGCTTCATGTGCAGGATGGGTGCGTGGTAGAACTCGACGAACGCGTCGATGAACAGCTTCCAGTTCGACTTGATCTCCGAGCGGTAGCTGTAGTGCTCGGTCATCTCGTGGAACGGGTAACCCTTGAGGCCCTGGCCGAATTCGCCCAGGTACTCCTCGAGCGAGACGGCGTTGTCGTCGAAGTTGACGAAGATGAAGCCTTCCCACACCTCGCAGCGCACCGACTTGAGCGGGTAGTCGGCCTTGTCGAGGTCGAAGAACTCCTGCTCCTGCTGGACGAAGGTCAGGTCGCCCTTGAGGTCGTACCGCCAGGCGTGGTACTTGCAGACGAATTGCCGGCAGGTTCCGGACGTCTCCTCTCCGGGGTAGTCGTTCCACACCAGTTTGTTGCCGCGGTGGCGGCACAGGTTGTAGAAGGCGCGGATCTGCTCGCCGTCGTTGACGATGATGATCGAGACGCCGGGACCGACGGACGGGAGCTCACGGGTGATGTAGCGGCCCTTCTTCGGGATCAGCTCGATGCGGCCCATCTGCAGCCACGTCTTGCGGAAGATGGCCTGCTGCTCCAGCTTCCACTGCTCGGGATCGATCGAATCCTCGTAGTTGACCGGGGCTGTGCCGAGCTCGGGCCAGTTCTCGGTCCAGCTGCCGACGTCCGGCTTCTTGAAAAATGCCACGGTGGCTACCTTTCTGCTTCCATGTTGGAGTCGGGTTCTACGCCAAAAGTGTTGATGGCCATGGCCAGTGAGCCATAGCAACCGATGGTGAAGACGAGGTCCATGAGCTGGCGCTCGTCGAGATGGCCCGCCAGGGCCGCCCACGTCGCGTCGGAGACGACGGAGTCGTGGTGCAGTTCGTCGACGGCTGCCAGCACGGCGCGGTCGAGGTCGTCGGCGAGCTCGCCGCGGGAGATGCCGTCGATGTCGTCGTCGGACAGGCCCGCGTCGCGTCCCATCGAGACGTGGTGCTGCCATTCGTATTCGCACCGGCTGAGGTGGGCGACCCGCAGCACGGCGAGTTCGCGGAGCCGTGCCGGCAGGGTGGAGCCATACAGCAGGTGGAAGTTGAACCGCAGGAACGCCCGGGTCAGCTTCGGGTGGCGAACCAGCGTGGCGACGAGGTTCCCGGTCGCCTCCGGGTTGCGCCGTTCGGCCGGCATCAGCCCCGACAGCGCGGCGTCGACGGCATCGCCCCACTGGTCTGCGGGCAGGGGTGCCACTCGCACTGCCGGTCTCCTCTCCGCCATGAGAATCACATTCTCATATTTCGCCAATAGATTTCCACTTTTCCGTCAGATCGTCAACGCCAGGCCGCGGAACCGCCGGTCAGAGACCGATCGCGAAGACCCCATCCGTGCTGCCTGCCAGGCCCGTTGTAGATTACGAACGTTGATTCTCACTGTTGGAGAAGCTAGTTTTCTCAGTAGGAGAACAAAAGCCCGACCACACACGGCCGATGCGCACGGCGTGTGGACGAGAGGAGCTACCGTCACCATGAACAAAGACGACATGATTCTGATCAGCGTCGACGACCACATCGTCGAGCCGCCGGACATGTTCAAGAACCACCTATCGAAGAAGTACCTCGACGAGGCGCCCCGCCTCGTGCACAACCCCGACGGTTCCGACACCTGGCAGTTCCGTGACGTGGTCATCCCGAACGTGGCCCTCAACGCGGTGGCCGGCCGCCCCAAGGAGGAGTACGGCCTCGAACCGCAGGGCCTCGACGAGATCCGGCCGGGCTGTTGGCAGGTCGACGAGCGGGTCAAGGACATGAACGCCGGCGGCATCCTCGGCTCGATGTGCTTTCCCTCGTTCCCCGGTTTCGCCGGTCGGCTGTTCGCGACCGAGGATCCGGAGTTCTCCCTGGCCCTCGTGCAGGCCTACAACGACTGGCATGTCGAGGAGTGGTGCGGTGCCTATCCGGCGCGCTTCATCCCGATGACGCTGCCGGTGATCTGGGATCCGGAGGCGTGCGCCAAGGAGATCCGGCGCAATGCCGAGCGGGGCGTGCACTCCCTGACCTTCTCCGAGAATCCGTCGGCGATGGGCTACCCGAGCTTCCACGACTTCGACCACTGGAAGCCGATGTGGGATGCGCTCGTCGACACCGACACCGTGCTGAACGTGCACATCGGCTCCTCGGGCCGGCTGGCCATCACCGCGCCGGACGCGCCGATGGACGTGATGATCACCCTGCAGCCGATGAACATCGTGCAGGCCGCGGCGGACCTGCTGTGGTCGCGCCCGATCAAGGAGTACCCGGACCTCAAGATCGCCCTCAGTGAGGGCGGCACCGGGTGGATCCCGTACTTCCTGGAGCGGGTGGACCGCACCTACGAGATGCACTCGACGTGGACGGGTCAGGACTTCAAGGGCAAGCTGCCCAGCGAGGTCTTCCGCGACCACTTCCTGACGTGTTTCATCGCCGATCCGGTCGGCGTCACGACCCGCCATTCGATCGGCGTGGACAACATCTGCTGGGAGGCCGACTACCCCCACAGCGACTCGATGTGGCCCGGCGCCCCCGAGCAGCTCGACGAGGTCCTCAAGGCCAACGACGTGCCCGACGACGAGATCAACAAGATGACCTTCGAGAACGCGATGCGCTGGTACCACTTCGATCCCTTCACGCACATCCCGAAGGAGCAGGCCACCGTCGGGGCGCTGCGCAAGGCCGCCGAGGGCCACGACGTGTCGATCCAGGCGCTGTCGAACAAGGAGAAGACCGGCACGTCATTCGCCGATTTCGCGGCCAGCGCCAAGGAACTGAGCGGCAACAAGGACTGATCATCTGGCGTCGAAACTGCATTCCCGCAGGAGAAGTGCGAGAAGCACTCTGCGGGAATGCAGTTTCGGCGGCGAAGGAGGAGTGACATGACGGGCATGAGTTTCGAACTGAGCGAGGACCAGGAGCTGATCCGCAAGTCCGTCGCGGAGCTCGCGGGCAGGTTCGACGACCACTACTGGTTGGAGAAGGACCAGAAACACGAGTTCCCGCAGGAGTTCTACGACGCCATCGCCAAGGGCGGGTGGCTCGGGATGACGATTCCCGAGGAGTACGGCGGTCACGGGCTGGGCATCACCGAGGCCACACTGCTCCTGGAGGAGGTGGCTCGCTCCGGCGCGGCGATGAACGGGGCAAGCGCGATCCACCTGTCGATCTTCGGCATGCAGCCCGTCGTGAAGCACGGCTCCGACGAGCTGAAGGCCGCCACGCTGCCGCGGATCGTCGACGGCGACCTGCATGTGTGCTTCGGTGTCACCGAACCCGGTGCGGGGCTTGATACTTCGCGAATCACGACATTCGCCAAACGCGAAGGCGACCACTACCGGGTCAACGGCCGCAAGGTCTGGATCTCCAAGGCGCTGGAATCCGAGAAGATTCTCTTGCTGACCCGGACCGAGACACCGGCCCAGCTGAAAGAGCGCGGGGCGAAGAAGACCGACGGCATGACGCTCTTCATGACCGATCTGGACCGCGACCACGTCGACATCCGTCCCATCAACAAGATGGGGCGCAACGCGGTCAGCTCCAACGAGCTGTTCATCGACGACCTGATGGTTCCGGTGGGCGATCGGGTCGGCGAGGAGGGCCAGGGCTTCAAGTACATCCTCGACGGCCTGAACCCCGAGCGGATGCTCATCGCCGCCGAAGCCCTCGGCATCGGGCGCGTCGCGCTGGAGAAGGCCGTGAAGTACGGCAACGAGCGTGTGGTGTTCGACCGGCCGATCGGCATGAACCAGGGCTTGCAGTTTCCGCTCGCCGATTCGCTGGCCCGCCTCGACGCCGCCGAACTCGTGCTGCGCAAGGCCACCTGGCTCTACGACAACGGGAAACCCTGTGGGCGCGAGGCCAACACCGCGAAGTACCTGTGTGCCGACGCCGGCTTCGGTGCCGCCGACCGCGCGCTGCAGCTGCACGGCGGCATGGGCTACTCCGAGGAGTACCACGTCTCGCGCTACTTCCGTGAGTCACGGCTGATGAAGATCGCTCCGGTGAGTCAGGAGATGATCCTGAACTTCCTCGGCGAGCACGTCCTCGGCCTGCCCCGCAGTTACTGATGCCGGAGAATCACCGATGACTGATCCGTTCCCCCAGGTCGCTGCGCTCCCGCCCCGCCGGTACTTCGATCTGTCGGGCCGCTCGGCACTGGTCACCGGCGCCGCGGGCGGCATCGGCTCGGCGGTGGCGACGGCGCTGGCCGACGCGGGCGCTGCGGTCCTGGTCACCGATCTCGACAAGGATGCCGCAGTGGCCGTCGCGCAACGCATCTCGGCCGGCGGAGGTCGGGCGGAGGCCGCGGCCCTGGACGTCTCGGACCGGGACTCCGCGGATGCGGCGGTCGCGCAGGCTGCCGCCCTGGCCGACGGGGCGCTCCACATCCTGGTCAACAACGCCGGCGTCACCAAGCCTGCGATGTTCGACAAGACCACGCAGGAGTCGTTCCGGCTGCTCTTCGACATCCACGTGATGGGCGCCTTCAACGTCACCCAGGCCGCGCTGAGCCACATCCCGACCGACGGTACGGGCCGCATCATCAACGTCACCTCCGCGGCGGGCCTGACCGGCACGCTCGGTCAGGTCAACTATTCGGCGGCCAAGGCGAGCATCATCGGGTTCACCAAGTCACTGGCCCGCGAACTGGCCACCAAGGCGATCTCGGTCAACGCCCTCGCCCCGCTGGCGGCCACGCCGATGACCGAGACCATCCGCACCAACGAGAAATTCGCGGCCAACATGATGAACCGCATCCCGATGAAGCGCTGGGCGGAACCGGGCGAGGTCGCCGGGGCGTTCGTGTTCATGGCCTCCGACGCCGCGTCGTACATCACCGGGCAGGTGCTGCCGGTCGACGGCGGCATGGTTATGTGAGCACGTGAGCAGACCTGATGCGAGCGCGGCGCCCCTGGCCGGTGTCACCGTGGTCGCGATGGAGCAGGCCGTGGCGGCGCCGATGTGCACCCGGGTGCTGGCGGATTTCGGAGCGCGGGTCATCAAGGTGGAGAACCCCAACGGTGGCGACTTCGCCCGCGCCTACGACGACGTCGTCAACGGACCCGGCGGTCTGGCCGCGCATTTCGTGTGGTGCAACCGCGGCAAGGAGTCGGTGACGCTCAACACCAAGTCCCCGGCGGGCATGGAGGTGCTGCACCGGCTGCTCGATCGTGCCGATGCGTTCGTGTCGAACCTCGCCCCGGGCGCAACGGCCCGCCTGGGTCTGGCCCCCGCCGATCTCGCCGTGCGTCATCCCGGGGTGATCCCGGTCGAGATCGACGGTTACGGGCCCGGCGGACCGATCTCGCACAAGCGAGCGTACGACCTTCTCGTGCAGGCAGAGTCGGGTTCCTGTGCGGTGACGGGATATCCGGGGATGCCGGCGAAGCCGGGTCCTGCGATGGCCGACTTCACCACCGGCCTGTACGCGGCGATGTCCATCATGGCCCTGCTGTACGGCCGGGCCGTGCGTCCGGATCCGGGGCCCGCGCCGCACGTCGAGTTGAGCCTGTTCGACGTCATGACCGACGTGATGGGTTACGCCCTGACCTACACCCAGCACTCGGGCATCGACCAGGAACCCCTCGGCGTCGGGTCCCCGGCCGTGGCGCCCTACGGCGCTTTCCCGACCCGGGACGGGCAGACCGTGGTGCTCGGCACCACCAACGACCGGGAATGGCAGCGAGTCGCCCGCGACATCATCGACCGTGTCGACCTTGCCGAGGATCCCCGCTTCGCGACCAACCCGGGCCGCTGCGCACACCGCGACGTCCTGGAGGAGGCGATCGGAAGTTGGTGTGCCCGCCACGATCTGGCGGAGATCCAAAAGAAGGCCGACGACGCCGGGATCGGCAACTCCCGCTACAACAAACCCAGTGAGGTCGTGCGACACCCGCAGTTGAGCGCCCGGGACCGGTGGCGCACCGTCGGTACGCCCCGCGGTGACATCCAGGCGCTGCGGCCGCCGCCGGTCCTGAGCGACTACGAGCAACCGATGGGTGCGGTGCCCGGCCTCGGCGAGCACACCGATGCCGTGCTTACCGAAATCGGCTTCACGACTGACGAGTTGGCGCAGTTGCGTGCCGACGGCGCGATCGGGCCGGCCTATGTCTGAGGCATTGCTTTGTGAGGACCGCGACGGGGTGCGCACGCTGACGCTGAACCGTCCCGAGCGCCGCAACGCGCTGGACGCACAACTGTGGCTCGAGCTGGCCGACGCGCTGCGGGCGCTCAAGCGTGACCGCGATATCCGGGCGTTGGTGCTGACCGGCGCCGGCGGGGCCTTCTGCTCGGGCGCCGACATCGGCACGGGGGAGGAGATCCACCCGCGCTACAAGCTCGACCGCCTCACCGACGTCGCCCTGGCGCTGCACGAGCTGGCGGTGCCGACAGTGGCCAAGGTGACCGGTGTCGCCGTCGGCGCGGGCTGGAATCTGGCGCTCGGATGTGACCTGGTGGTCGCCACCCCGGAGTCGCGGTTCTGCCAGATCTTCTCTCGGCGCGGCCTTTCGGTCGATCTCGGCGGCTCCTGGCTGCTGCCCAGGATCGTCGGGCTGCAGCAGGCCAAGCGCCTGGTCCTGCTCGCCGACATGATCGGCGCCGAGGAAGCGCACACGCTCGGTCTTGTCACGTGGGTGAAGCCCGCTGCGGAGATCGACGATTTCGTCGACGAGGTGGCCGGCCGCCTCGCTGCCGGTCCACCTTTCGCGCTGGCGCAGAGCAAGGCCCTGCTCAACGACGGGGCCAACGCGACGCTGCGCGAAGCGTTGGCCAACGAGGCGCGGGCGCAGCCCGGTAACTTCGCGACCGCGGACTCGGGCGAGGCGTACGCCGCGTTCGCCGCCAAACGCGATCCGGAATTCACCGGGGCATGGGCCCTGTACGACATAGCGGAGGAGCAGCGGTAATGCGGGAAACGGTCATCGTCGGGGCGGTGCGCACACCTGTCGGCAAGCGCAACGGCGGACTCTCCGAGCAGCATGCGGCCGATCTGTCCGCGCTGGTGCTCAACGAACTCGTCGAGCGCACCGGTGTGGACACCGACGTGATCGACGACGTCGTCTGGGGCTGTGTTTCCCAGGTGGGCGACCAGTCCAGCAACATCGGACGCTACGCGGTACTTGCCGCGGGATGGCCCGAACACATCCCCGGCACGACGGTGAACCGGGCCTGCGGGTCCAGCCAGCAGGCGCTGGATTTCGCCGTGCAGGCGGTGATGTCGGGTCAGCAGGACATGGTGGTGGCCGGGGGAGTGGAGGTGATGAGCCGGGTGCCACTCGGATCCGCGCGCTCCACCGGAATGCCGTACGGGCCCAAAGTGCTTGCGCGGTATGACGATTTCTCGTTCAATCAGGGCATCTCGGCCGAGATGATCTCCCAGCAGTGGGGCTTGTCCCGCACCCGTCTCGACGAGTACTCCGCCCAGTCGCACGAGCGAGCGGCCGCCGCACAGGACGCCGGGGCCTTTCGCGACCAGATAGTGCCCGTCTTCACCGAGGGCGGTGCCGTCACCGACGACGAGGGCATCCGTCGCGGCACCACGGTCGAGAAGCTGGCCGGGCTGAAGCCCGCTTTCACCGAGGACGGTGTCATCCATGCCGGGAACTCGTCGCAGATCTCCGACGGGGCAGCGGCGTTGCTCGTCACCACCGCCGAGAACGCGGTGAACCTCGGCCTGGCACCGCTGGTGCGCTATCGGGCGGGTGCGGTGACGGGAGCAGATCCCAAGCTGATGCTCACGGGTCCGATTCCGGCCACCGAGAAGGTGTTGCACAAGGCGGGCGTGAGCATCGACGAGGTCGGCGTGTACGAGGTGAACGAGGCGTTCGCCCCTGTTCCGCTGGCGTGGCTGGCCGACACGGGCGCCGACGAGGCCAGGCTGAACCCGCTCGGCGGAGCCATCGCGCTCGGTCACCCGCTGGGCGCCTCCGGCGCGGTGCTGATGACCCGCATGATTCATCACATGCGCGACAACGGGATTCGCTACGGGCTGCAGACCATGTGTGAAGGCGGCGGCACCGCCAACGCGACGTTGGTCGAACTCGTCAAGTAAACAACGCGTCACACAGCACCAGGAGCCGTCCCATGCGTAGAGATCTGTTCACCGAAGACCACGAGGCTTTCCGCGAACTCGCCCGCGACTTCGTCGAGAAGGAGGTCGTGCCCCACTATCCGCAGTGGGAGAAGGGCGGCCGGATGCCGCGCGAGGTCTTCGAGCAGATGGGTGAGCTCGGGATTCTCGGTGTGGCCATCCCGGAGGAGTACGGCGGTGGCGGACAACCCGACTACCGCTACAACGTCGTGCTGCAGGAGGAGGCGGCCCGGGCCCTGGTGACGCTGTCGACGGTGCGGACCCAGCTCGAGGTGATCCTGCCGTACTTCCTGCACTACGCGAATGCCGAGCAGCGTGAGCGCTGGTTCCCGGGGCTGGCCGCCGGAACGCTGCTGACGGCGATCGCGATGACCGAACCCGGTACCGGGTCCGACCTCGCCGGCATGCGGACCACCGCGGTGCGTGACGGTGACGACTACATCGTCAACGGCGCGAAGACCTTCATCACCGGCGGTATGCAGGCCGACCTCGTCATCGTCGTCGCGCGCACGTCCACCGACCCGGACAACCGCCGCAAAGGGCTGACGCTGCTGGTCGTGGAAGACGGCATGGACGGGTTCACCCGCGGCCGCGAGCTGGAGAAGATGGGCTGCAAGGTGCAGGACACCGCGGAGCTCTCGTTCGTCGACGTGCGCGTGCCGGCGGCCAACGTGCTGGGTGAGGTCGACGAGGCGTTCGGCTACCTGGGCCACAACCTCGCCCAGGAGCGCCTCACAGTGGCGGTGGGTTCGGTGGCCCAGGCCCGCTCGGCGATCGCCGCGGCCATCGAGTACACCCAGAGCCGCAAAGCGTTCGGCACCCCCGTGGCGTCCTTCCAGAACACGAAGTTCGAGCTTGCGGCATGTTCGACGGAGGTGGAGGCCGCGCAGGCGATGCTGGACCGCGCGGTCTCGCTGCACGTCGAAGGCGAGCTGTCGGGGGCGGATGCGGCCCGCACGAAACTGTTCTGCACCGAGATGCAGCAGCGGGTGGTGGACCGGTGCCTGCAGCTCTTCGGCGGCTACGGCTACATGATGGAGTATCCAATCGCGCGGCTGTACACCGACGCCAGGGTCGCGCGCATCTACGCGGGAACAAGCGAGGTCATGAAGGTCATGATCGCGAAATCGCTCGGTTTGTAAGTGCGATTGATCGGACAAATGCCCTGACCTGCTGCTGGTCAGGGATGTGACGGCTGCCCAAACACATTTGCGCTGAGACCCTTGTCACAGGGCGCGAACCTACCTACTGTGTGTTCACTAGGTTGGTTAGCAAGCCCTGAGGAGTCGAGTGTCAGCCCCCGAATCCGCCGGGACCGATCTGGGTTCACCCAGACGGCCGTACGCGACGTTGTTCGCCAAAGGCGAGGACCGCAGGCAGCGGATCCTGGCTGTGGCCGAGCGACTCCTGGCGCGCAACGGCTGGCGCAACACCTCGCTGGCGCAGATCGCGCGGGAAGCCGGCGTCACGCCGGCCGGGCTGCTGCACCACTTCGAGTCGAAGGAGCAACTGCTCAACGCCGTCCTCGACGCGCGGGATCTCGACGACGACATGCACGCGGACAGATCGGGCGATCTGGTCACCGAACTCGCCCGCGTCCCCGAACGGTTCGAGCGATCGCCGGAACTCGTCGGCACGTTCATTGTGCTGCTGGTCGAGAACATCGCGCCCGATGCACCCCTGCACGACCGTCTCCAGAAGCGATACCGCGACGCGGCAGACATCCTGTGCGCAAACCTCACCAGCGGTCAGCGGAAGGGGCTGTACCGCACCGACTTCGACGCGGCCACCAAGGCCACGGAGATTCTCGCCTTCATCAACGGAATGGAGACATTATGGTTGCTCGATCCTTCAATCCCGCTGACCGAGGTGTTCAAGGGATACGCGCAGTCACTGGCTCGCGACCTGGCATCGCAGTCCAGGCCGACATGAGGTACCGCCTCGACGTCGTGTCACCGACGGTGCTCGACGCCGTGCGCTACGCGGGCGGCTGGGTGTACGACCGGGTCATGGCCGGCTGGGACGTCAGTGTCCTGGTGAGCAGCGACGAAGATGTTCGCCCGCTTCAGATTCTGGGCGCGGACACCCTCGACCTGGAGGCGGTTCTCGAAGCCTGGGAGCAGCGGCCCCACCCGCAGACGGTGGCCGTGGCCGGAGACCTGTTCGGGTGTGATGACCGGGTGCGGCGTGGCGTGCTCGGTGCTCTCGACCAGGGGGCCACCGAGGTGACGCTCTGGGGCGCACCGCTGCCCGGTGACCTGGGGACGAGCGTGGAGTCGGTCGTCGAACACCGCCTGAGCGCCGCGGCGCGCGCGTTCAAGGCGCAGGCCCTCGCCGCGGCGGGCGCCGCGGGCGAACCGATCGCGCCGACCGAGACCTTCTGTTGCGGCATGATGCTGTCCGTCGCCGCAGACCTGGTTCCGGCCAGCTGAGTCGGTACGGGGGACAGCCCACCCCGTACCCCGTACCCCGCACTCCGTCAACTCATGTCGAGGAGCACCTTGCCGACGGCGCGGCCCTGCGCGACGTCACGCAGCGCCGCGACGGTCTGATCGAGCGGATACACAGACCCCACGTGAGGGTGTACGCGGCCGGACACGAGCAACTCGCGCAGTTCGGCCTCGTTGCGCGCGAACTCGTCGGCCGGAACGTCCTGGAACTGAAACCCCAGCACGTGTATCCCCTTGACCAGTACGAGGTTCAACGGAATGCGGGGAATCACACCGGACGCGTAGCCGACCGTGATGAAACGGCCGCCTCTGCCCAGTGATCGCAATGCGGGCTCGCTCAGGCCACCGCCCACCGGGTCGATGACCACGTCGGCGCCGTCGGGCAGGGCCTCCCGTAATGAGGTCCGCAGATCGCTTTCCCTGTGATTGATCAGCCGATGAGCGCCGTAAAGGTCTGCTGCGGCGAGCTTCTCGGGCGACGATGCGACGGCGGTGACACGCGCGCCCAACGCGACACCGAGTTGCACCGCGGCCAGTCCGACGCCCCCGCCGGCTCCGAGGACGACGAGTTCGTCACCCGCCGCGAGCCGGGCCACCGACCGCAGCGCGTGATGGGCCGTGCGGTGTGCGACACCGAACGCGGCCGCAGTTCGTGAGTCGACGCCCTCCGGAACGGGAGTGAGGACGGGGGCATCCACCACGACCCGCTCGGCGAACGCACCGGTCATCCCGGTTCCCGTCACCCGGTCGCCGATCGCGAAACCCTGCGCGTACGGCCCGATCTCGCAGACCACGCCGGCGAACTCGCTTCCCGGCACGAACGGGGGCGGTACCCGGACCTGATACCGGCCGGCGATCAGCAGCACGTCGGGGTAGTTGACCGCGGCCACGTCGACCCGGACCCCCACCTGGCCCGGCCCTGTCACCGGGACCGGCCGCTCCTCGATGCACACCACATCAGGAGGGCCGTATTCGGGGCACACGGCGGCGCGCACGACCCGCTACCCCCGGTAGTCCGTGGATTCCGCGAGGTCCGCCGCCGAGGACATCAGCCCGGTGACCACGGGTCCGAACGCGAGGAGCTTCTCGTCCTCACCGGCGCGCTGGAAGCCCTGTTCGAGCACGATGGCCAGCTTCCACCTGGCCAGCACAAGGTAGTAGTCGAGGTCGTCGACCTGACGGCCCGAAACCTCCGCATAGTGCGCGACCACGTCGTCGCGCGGCGGCATGCCGCGCATGTCCACGTAGGTCATGTCCGAATCCTCGGGATGGGCCGTGTCTTTCGGCCACGACTGCACCATCCATCCGAGGTCGAGCTTCGGGTCGCCGACCGTTCCCATCTCCCAGTCCACGATCGCGGCCATCTGCGCGGGCGCCCCGTGGCGGTACATGACGTTGGCGAACTGGTAGTCGCCGTGCATCAGCCCGGGGACGAAATCGAGCGGCTTGTGCGCCTTGAGCCACCCGGTGGCTGCGTCGAGACCGGGCAGCGGACGGTTCTTGATCCGCTCGAGAAAGCCGATCCACCGGTCGACCTGTCGTTCGTGGAACCCGTCCGGCCGGCCCAGGTCGTGCAGGCCTCGCGCGCGCCAGTCCACCTTGGACAGCAGCGCGATACCCTCGGCCAGCTGGTAGCTCAGCCCCGGCCTGGCGGAGGGGTCGCTGTCGAACGGTTCGGGCCATCGGCCATGGGTGTCCATCGGAGACCAGCCGTCGACGAACCCCATCAGATAGAACGGACGTCCGAGCACCGACGGGTCGTCACAGACACCGATCGCCGGCGTGTGCGGGACGTCGGTACCGTCGAGCGCCTCGATGATCCGCCACTCCCGCAGGATTCCCTTGTCACGGTCGGGCGGGGCCCCCGCCGGCGGCATGCGCAGGACGCAGCGGTGTTCGCCGCGGGTGATCTCGAAGATGACGTTCTGCGTTCCGCCGGACAGGAACCAGGCCGACAGCGGCTCGCCCGTGCCGGGCAGTGCGGCCCGGTCCATCCAGGCGGCGAGCCGTTCGGTGTCGATGCCACTCACAGGTTCCCGACCTCATTTTCTATTGCGGCCCCGAGGAATCGTGCGTACTTCGCCTGAGCTGCCTGGCGTTTGGCGGGGATCCACTCCGACGGCCAGGTCCCCTCGGCCGGACGGTGATCGCGGAGCACCTGCTTGGCGACGGTGGTCTTGTGGACTTCGGTGGGGCCGTCGGCCAGCCCCATCACCGCCGCTCCGGTCACCATGCCGAGGAACGGCACCTCGTTCGTCACGCCGAGTGCACCGTGGACCTGCATGGCGCGCCAGGCGATGTCGTGCAGCACCGTGGGCATGACCACCTTGACCGCCGCGATGTCCTTGCGAACCTTCTTGTAGTCGTTGTATTTGTCGATCTCCCACGCGGTGTAGAGCACCATCAGCCGGAACTGCAGCAACTGGGCGTAGGAATCGGCGATGTAGCCCTGGACGAACTGTTTGTCCGAGAGCCTGCTGCCCTGGGTTTCGCGGCTCAGTGCCCGCTCGCACATCATGTCGAGCGCCTTGCGGGACAGCCCGATGGTGCGCATCGCGTGGTGGATCCGGCCGCCGCCGAGCCGGGTCTGGGCGATGGCGAAGGCCTGTCCCTCACCGCCCAGCAGCGCCTCGGCCGGTACGCGCACGTTGTCGTAGTGGATCAGCGCGTGCGAGCCCTCGTCGGCGCGTTCGCCGTAGAGGCCGATGTTGCGCTCGATCTTCACGCCGGGGGTGTCGGTGGGCACCAGGAACATCGACATCCCCTGGTAGGCACTGACGTCGGGATTCGTGACCACCATGACGATGAGGAACGACGCGGTTGCTGCGTTGGAGGAGAAGAACTTCCAGCCGTTGATGACCCAGTGGTCGCCGTCCCGGACCGCCGAGGTGGTGAACATCGTCGGGTCGGCGCCGGCATGCGGTTCGGTCATCGAGTAGCAGGAGAACAGCTCACCGTCCAGGAGAGGGCGGAGGTACTGTCTTTTCTGTTCCTCGGTGCCGTAGTGCGCGATGATCTCGGCGTTGCCGGTGTCGGGGGCCTGGCAGCCGAAGATGATGGGTGCCCACTGGGAACGGCCCAGGATCTCGTTGAGCAGCGCGAGTTTCAATTGCCCGTAACCCTGGCCGCCCAGATCGGCGCCCAGGTGGGTGGCCCACAGCCCGCGGCGCCGCACCTCGTCCTTCAGTGGGTCGATCGCGGCCCGGCGTTTCCCCTCCAGCGGCACGAACTGCTGGTGCGGGAAGGCGAGGTCGAGGGGTTCGATCTCCTCGCGGACGAACTCGTCGGCCCAGTCCAGCACCTTCTGGTACTCGGGGTCTGTCTCGAAGTCCCACATGTCGGCCTCCTTGGCGTTATCGGGTGGTGCGGTGGCGCACGCCGTCGAGCAGCGCCGCGATGTCCTCGGTGACGACCGCGGCGAAAGTCCGCTGCCCGAAAGCTCCTGCCGCCCAATGCCGTACGCCCTCGCTGACCATTGTCTGCGCGAGGTAGGCCAGGTGGCCGGTATCGACCGCGGCCGGCAACTTCCCGTCGGCCTGAGCGCGGGTGAAGAGTTCGGTGAACATGTCGGCGTCGACATCGGCAGGGATGCCTTCGGCCAGGATGCGATGTTCGTGCCGGTACCCCTCCAGGATTGTCTCGATGATGAGATCCCGGGGGTTTCGGGCCATGGATCGCTCGAACGCGCGCAGCGCCGCCGCGATCACGGACTCGACCTCATAAGGCTTGGTCATCAGATCGTGAATCGTGCGGTGCGCCGACTGCGTGGACAGCACCCCCACCTCGAACAGCACATCCTCTTTGCGGGGGAAATAGAAGTAGAACAGCGCCTTGGAGACACCGGCGGCCGTGCAGATGTCGGCGACCGTGGTGGCGGCGTACCCCTGTGTGCGCCACAGCGCCATGGCGGCCTGGACCAGCATCCGCTTGGTCTCGTGGGAGCGGGCACGCTGAAACGATGCTCGGCGCTGACCCCGGTCAGCACTTACTCCCGACTCGATTGCCGCCACAGATCTGAAGTTATCAGCTCACACGGGGCGATCCAATAGCTGACCGCAGTCCAACTAAAGTTCGTCAATCGCCCTCCCGTGCGATCGACGATGAGTACCGTTGCGGCCATGCCCAACCACCTCCACCACGTCGTGATGCGCAGCCATTCGGCGGTCGAGTTCATTGCATTCCTGACCGACGTGGTCGGGATGACCGTGGCCCACCGGATGCGGGTGCCCGGTCCCGTGCTGGAGACGACGCTCGGCTGGCCCCCGTCCGACGGCGCCGACGTGACGATCCTGGGCAGCGGGGAGGCGGGACTGATCGAGGTGCTCGACGTTCCCGAACATCTTCGGGAGGTCGCCCCGGAAGGGCTGGCGGCGCTGTCCTTCCTCACCGACGACTTCGCGCGCAGCCAGGCCGAGGCGCACAAACATGCGCGCGACGTCACCGTCTTCGACGCCGGCGTACCCGGTGTGGATCTCTTCTTCTGCACGGTCGGTGGCGTCCCCATGGAGTTCATGGGCAGCTACGCCGCCGGCGGGGGCGGCGAGGCCGCGGCAGAATGAATCCATGGCGCTACTGAGGGTTGCAGCGGCGGCCTTCGCCTGCCTGGCGCTTGTGGCCGGTGGCCTGCAACTCGCGGCGTTTGCGTCCGGCGCATCGCCGCGCCATCTCGTCCTCGGTGTCTTCGCCTGCGCGGTCGGCGTTTCCGTGGCTGTCGCCGTCGTCGCCGCGGTGTGGCGGAACCGGCGCTGAGGTACCGGCCGCGATCACACGGTGGAGATGGCCGATGCCAGGAACGCAGCGGTGCGGTCGCGCGATCGACGCCGCTCGTCGGCGTCGGCGCCGATTCCGACGATGCGCGCAGCGAGATCGGTGACTCCGGCGTCCCGGTAGCTGCGCAGACGCGCCAGGACGGCCCCCTCGTCGCCGGCCGCCATCGTGTCGCCGACGTCGTCGGCGTCCCCGTGTTCGAGCAGCGCCACATAGTTCGGCGAGAAGTGCGCGTGTCCGAGCACTTCGCTCGCGTAGGCGCGGGCGGAGTCGACTTCACCGGACGCGCACAGCGCAACGGGTACCCCCGCGACGATGCGGGGATCCGGGCGGCCCCCGTCTCTGGCCGCGGCGACGATGCGCGGAACCACGTGCTCGCCGATCGCGCGCTCATCGGCCATCCACAGGACAGTGCCGTCAGCCTGCTCACCGGCCAACCGCAACATCTTCGGTCCCAGTGCCGCGAGCAACACCGGTGGCGCCACATCGATGACGTCCACCGGGCTGTGGACGCTGAAGACGTCGTTGTCGACATCGACCTGCCCGGGCCCGGCGAATGCCGCAGCGAGGACGTCGAGGTGGCCGCGCAGTGTCGTCAGGGGGCGTTCGTAGGGAAGGCCCAACTGTCCCTTGATGATCCAGTCGTGGGAAAGGCCGAGCCCCAGCGTGAACCGGCCCCGGCAGGCGGCCTGGGTGGTCAGGGCCTGCTGGGCGAGGATGAGGGGGTGGCGCGTCTGGACCGGGACCACGGCGGTGCCGAGTTCGATACTCTCGGTCGCCGCGCCGAGCAGTGCGAGTGCGGTCATCGCGTCCACATAGCCAGGCACCTGCGGAAACCAGAACGAACTGAAACCCGCTGCTTCCGCGGCAGCCCCGTCGGCGAGCAGACCCGCCAGGCGGTCGGGCCGCGCACGTTCTTTGTCGGATCCGACCATCAGGCCGATGCGCATGGGTCTCCTTCGTCAGGGCACACGGCGATCCCACTGGTGCGGGGTCACGGGGTAGAACGGCGCGGCCAGAAGCGGCCCGGTCTCGGTCCAGCGGTCCCGCAACGCCCCGTCCATCCGGTGGGCGGTCGCCACCGGGTCGTCGTCGAGAAAACAGTAGGTGAGGTGCTGGCCCTGCGGCGCGCCGGCGAACGCTCCGTGCGTCACCGACGTGGACGTCGTCCAGACGCCGGCGACCCCGTCGATCTCCAGAAGTCCGTCGGCCGCGGCGGAGTGGCGTTCGAGAAGCAGAATCACCCCCAGGACGGGCCACCACGGCAGGACGTCCGCGCCGACCTTCACCCGGGGTGCGGCCGACTTTTCACCCACCGTGTACACACCCCGTTCGACCGGCGGAAGCAGCGGCAATTTCCGACCGGCATCGCCGAGGGCGACGGACAATTCGTTGAACGTCTGCAATCCTGCGGGATCGGAGAAGAAGTACGTCATCACATGGTCGACGGCGTCGAACCGTTCGTCCCCGGGCCAACGGGCGGCGCGGCAGTCGGGGGTGGACACCAGGCGAAGCGATGCCCGCACGGCGCTGAGCCGGTGCTGCTCGGGACGGTGGTCCAGAGTGTGCCAACGCAGGTAGTCGGCATCGAGTCCCTCGGGATGGCGGGTCGCCATGGACACGAACACCGTGCTGACGTCGCCGCTGCCTGCGGTCAGCACACCGTCGACGGTGTCGGACGGCGTTCCGGGTAGCTCCATCGAATTCCTCAACTCGTCGTGTGGTCGGTAAGTGTGAGCTCGGGGTGGCGTGCGCTGACCATCCGGCGAAAGCCTTCTCGCCACGGGACTTTCGTCCGGCCCAGGACTGCGTGCATGTGCGTGACGTCGGGCCACAACGGGGTGTGCGCGTCCGGACTGTATTCGAACACGGGCTCCATCCCGACGAGGTCGCCGAGGTAGGCGCAGTACTCCTCGACGCTGACGGTCTCGCTACCCGCCCAGTTCACGACCTCGGGAGGTGTGCTGGCCACCTCCATCGCCCGGATGCCGAGTTCGACGTAGTCGTCCTCGTAGACCGGGTTGTAATTGTTCGGCCGGTCGGGGTGGAGCCGAATCGGCCTGCCCGCCAGGATCGCTTCGAGTCGGTCTGCCGGCGATCCGCCTTCGGGCCCGTAGGTCGAACAGATCCTGATGATGGTCAACGGAATCCCGTAGTGCCGGGAGATCCAGGTGCACACCGCTTCGGCGGCCACCTTGGAGAAGCTGTAATTGGCACGCAGCGGAACGCCGGGTGGGTCGTCCTCGGTGAGTGGGCGCCGGCCCTGATATCCGTAGACGGAGCCGGTCGAGCAGAGCACGAAACCCTTCGCCGCCCGGCAGTGGTGAAGCAGGTCGCCGGAATTGTGCGCGTTGGTCTCGACCGCGCGCCGCCACTCGCCCTGCCCCGGGTCGACGGCGGCGTGGAAGACGTAGGTGAAATCGTCTGGCAACGAAGAGAAATCGCCGGCACTGAGATCCAGCGCCAGCGGTGTGACGCCCGCCGTGGCCAACTTGTCCCGGTCCGCCGGGTCGCGCAGCCTGGCCGCACCCCACACGTCGTTGTGGGGTGCCAGGGCGCGCGCGATCGGATACGCGATCTTCCCGGTCGCGCCGGTGATCAGGATCTTCTCGCCCTGCAGCATGCGTGATCTCCCTTCGCCCCTTCAGTCATAGCGCATCGAGGCGCATAATGTTAAGTACTTGATATCTTCGGCCGGGTCGCGCCGAAGGGGAGGGAAGCCGGTGAGACTGACCTTCGACGACGATGTGGAGGCTTTTCGCGCCGAGTACATCGCGTTCCTTGAGGCCAATCTGCCCGACGAGGCGGAGGCGGCCGGTGAAGCGTCCCGCTCGACAGCTCATGTGCCGCTGTGGGCTCGCCGGTGGCAGCGACGACAGTTCGACCACGGGTGGCTGCTGCCCGGGAATCCACCCGAGTACGGGGGCCGCAATGCCGGTGTCCTGCAACAGTTCGTCCACCGCGAGGAGCTGGCCCGCCGCCGCATCTATCACTGCTTCAATCCGCAGGGTGTCGGCATCATCGCGGCATCGCTGCTCTCCTTCGGCACCGAGGAGCAGAAGCGGCGCTGGGCGGTGCCGATCCTGCGTGGTGAGCTGACGGCGTCGCTGGGTATGAGTGAGCCCGGCGCCGGATCCGATCTGGCCGGGCTGGCGACGCGCGCGGTGCGGGCCGGTGACGAGTTCGTGGTGAACGGGCAGAAGGTGTGGACCTCCGGCGCCCACGACGCCGACGTCCTCCTCGCCTTCGTCCGCACCGATCCGGATGCCCCGCGGCACAAGGGAATCAGCGCGTTACTGATCCCGACCGATACGCCGGGCCTGGAGCGCAGACCGTTCGCCAGCGTGCACGACCGTCACAACCTCGACTTCAACGAGGTGTTCTTCACCGACGTCCGGGTGCCGGGGGCCAACCTGGTCGGGCCGCTGAACGGTGGATGGACGGTGGCCAACGGATCTCTGGGCCACGAGCGGACCATGATGTGGATGTCGTTCGCCGACCGGATGGGACAGGCGCTCGTCACCTATCGGCCCGACGGGATGCTCGACCGGGACCGCATCGCGACGATCGCCATGGATCTCCAGGCGCTGCGCCTGCTGGGCTCGGCCGCGCTGGGACAGGCGGCGCGCGGGGAGCGTGACATCCCGGCGGTGTCGGTCCTGAAAGTGCTCGGTTCCGAAGCCGAACAGCAGGCCTACGCCCACATGCTGGAGGCTTCGGGAATCGACGGCCTTCTCGGCAATGCCCCGACGGGTCCGTACAACCCCTACTCCCCGGAGCAGTACACGGCGAGCTGGTTCACGCGCTACCTCGGTAGTTTCGCAGGCACCATCGCCGGGGGCACCTCGGAGATCCAGCGCAACATCATCGCGCAGCGGATCCTCGGGTTGCCTGCCCGCTGAGCGCGGCCCGGGCGCCCGCGCGTCGCGTCAGATAGTCGATCTGCAGATGGATCGAGTAGAGCACGAGCGGTGGCAGCACGATGAACGGGATGTTCTCGCCGATGAACTTGAAGCCCAGCCCGAACGCGCCCTGGCCGATGTTGGTGAAGCCGGCGCCGACCTCGGCGAGGAAGTACACCGCCGTGCTGCTCATCAGTACGGCGCACCCGGCGAAGGTGATCCACAGGCAGCGGATACGCGACTCCGTCGACAGGGCTGGGCGGACGAGGCGGGTCCACATGACGAACACGGTGACACCGGTCAGCACGCCGACGACCTCAAGGGCGAAGATCCACGGGTTGCCGCTGACGTAACGGGTGTCGGCGAGGCCGTACTGCCACCACAACCATTTCCACCCGGGGTCGGTGGTGGGCGCCCACAACCCGAGCGGGTGTCCGATGAGGAACATCAGCTCGTAGCCGATCTGACTGCCCGCCGTGTAGGGGAGGTAGAACAGCGTCAGCTCGGCGGCTTTGTCGAGTCGGGTGCGCCTCTCACCGGGCGCGTTCCAGAGGATCACGAACGGCAACAGGATGACCGGGATGCCGAAGATCAGGTTGACGACGACGTCGGTCGTGAACGTCGGGGCGATGAATCCGACGCTGACACCGACGGTCACCAACAGGAACATCGCGAAGGTGAAGATCCCGGTCCAGGTGTAGATCCTCAGTCGGTGCGGGGCCCACGGCTGGGCGAGGTTCGGCTCGTGCGCGTCTGCAGTCAGTACGTCCTCGGGCATCTGGCCACCTCCGCCGACGGGATATCAACTACTTGGCATTCCGGGGGGAGCATATACGCGCGACGGCCTCGGAGCGGAGAGTTCCCGCAGGGCCGCGAGGAACAGTTGGTCCATCCGCGGGCTCAGTTCGGCCAGAGTGCCGCCGCCGGCATGGCATGCCGAACCGAAGACCCGCTCGAGTGCGTCGGCGTCGGTGGTGGCCCCGATCGTCAGGCACAGGCACCCCACGCCGTCGGCCCGCAGCTCCTCGAGTGCCTTGCGGGAGTCGGCCTCTGCGTAGGTGCCCTCGTATCCGTCGTCATACGGGTACCCGTCGGACAGCACGAGCAGTAAGCGGTTGGGAGTGCCGGCCTCCCTTTTCAGGATGTCTCCCGCGGCCCTGATGCCGGCCCCCAGCCGGGTGTACCCCGACGGCGCAAGCTGCGCCAGCCGCGCACGGCCCACGGCATCGAAGCGTTGCCCGAAGGTCTTGAGGACGGGCAGATGGACGGCCTGGCGGCCCTGTGAGCGAAACGCGTACACCGCGACGCGATCGCCGAGTTCCTCGAGGGTCGCGGCCAGGGTGGCAGCAGCCCGGCGCTGGTGGTCGTGCACCGCCAGACCGTCGGTGTCCGCGTCCGTCGCCGACCCCGACGCATCGAGCAGTATCAGCACGCCGAGATTGCGTGCCAGCAGCCTGTGCTCGGTATAGACGTGCTCCAGCGGTGAATATCCCGAACGCAGATCCACGAAGAGGTCGATGAGGGCCTCGGTGTCGATATCCTCACCGTCGGGCCGCGCCCGTAAGACGCTGGGCCCGAGCCCGATCCGGCTCAGGCGCCGGCGCAGGACGGCGTCGGTGGGCACACCGGCCGCGGCGACGTCGGCGGTCGTGGTCAACGGAAAGGTGACGACCCGGCACCAGTCCTCGCGGTACCGGTTGCGGTGGCCGTCCCATTCGGGATGGAGGGCTCCGCCGACTCCGATGGTGCTGCCGGGCTTGTCCGCGCCGGTGAATCGGATCGGTGTCGGCGCCGGTCTGGCATGCGCACCCGCGTAGAGCGTCCGGCGGACCGATCCGACGCGCAGCTCCCCGCCGGCGCCCTCGTTGTCACCGGAGCGCGAGCTCCCGAACAGTTTGCGCAGGAAGTTCGCGGTGGCCTGGGCGCCGAGGGGGGCCTCGAACACCTTCAGGATCCGGCTTCTCTCCGGAGGATCGCCGTCCTCGTCCGCCCCGTCGTCGGTGTCCGGCTCATCCTCCTGAGCGAGGGCGAACCGGAGATCGGCCTCGGTCGCACGAGCACCAGGGGCCGCGGGGGAGCGCAGCAGTGCGGCCGGCTTGATCGTTCCGAACCAGTCGGGCGGGTCGTCGAGCGGCGTTCTGCCCGTGGCGATGTCGAGAGACTCGGCACTGCCCGCAGTCAAGGCCGGGCCGGGCCGCAGGTCGGCTGCCAGTGGTACCGAACGCCCGAGCTCGGTCAGCACCCGGCAGCCCTCCAGGGCCAGGTAGCGTCGCGTCACCGAGGGTCGACCGCGCAGACGCTTCAGCACGCGGGGACTAAGACTGCCCCACCGGAGCAGAGCGCACTGCACGAGCACCTCCCGGCGCTGCCGAACCAGGTCGCCGCCGGCGGAGACGAACACGACGCTGCCGTCCGTGTAGGCGGGTTGGCCTGCCGGCGCCTCGGCGACGTCGAGCGCACGTCCGGCGGCGAAGTCGGCAAGGAGTCGAAAACGTTCTGTGCCGGCGTGTTCGGAGTTCACGGCCGGGGCAGAACGGCGTCGGCCAGTTCGCCGAGGGCGCGCGTCACGGCGAAATCGTCGGACAGGATCTCGACGACGGCGGACTGCACCGCCGCGCGCAGGCTCAACCCTTCGGCGACGAGACCACCGGCGAGGATCAGCATGCGGGTCGACGCCACTTCGTTGAGCGCCGAGCCGTCGAGGTCGCGGATGGCCGCGCCGAGCCTGACGAGCGCCTGCGCGGTGGAGAGGTCGATGCCGGCCTCGCGCGCGACCACCTCCACCTCGGCATCCGCGGGCGGGAAGCCGAGCGAAATGGCCACGAACCGCTGCCTGGTCGACTCTTTCAGGCTCTTCAAGATGCTCTGGTATCCGGGGTTGTAGGAGATCACCAGCTGAAAGCCCGGTGCGGCGGCAAGAGTCGTCCCCAGTCGGTCGATCGGCAGCTCGCGGCGGTGATCGGCGAGGGGATGGATGACGACCGTCGTATCCTGGCGGGCCTCGACGATCTCGTCGAGATAGCAGATGGCTCCCTCGCGCACCGCGCGGGTCAAAGGTCCGTCGACCCAGACGGTTTCCCCGCCCTTGAGGAGAAAGCGTCCGACGAGGTCAGCCGACGTCATGTCCTCGTGGCCGGCCACGGTGATGAGGTCGCGTCCCAGGTCGTGCGCCATGGCCTCGACGAAACGGGTTTTGCCGCACCCCGTCGGTCCCTTCAGCAGCACCGGGGACCCGCGCCGCGCGGCCGCCCGGAACACGTCGACCTCGCCGCCGGAGGCGCGGTAGAACGGTGCCGGTGAATTCGTCTCGGCCACAGGCCGGAACCTACTCGCCGTCACCGCTGTTCGCTCCCTCGATCGGTACGACCGGCGGTACCGTCACCCCTTCCGGCAGGACGAGCTCGCCGTCGTGGTTGATGTATCCCGAATGCTTGGTGGGCAGGGGAAGATCGGGGTTCGGACAGGGGCGGTCGGTTCCCTCCCCGCAGATTCCGGGGTTGAAATAGGAGCGCTTCTGCACGTCCTCGGGCCACGGGTCCCCGTGCATGCCGAGCCAGGTGGCGGGCACGTTGTAGAACAGGAAGAAGCACGCGCTGACCCCGCCGAAGATCGCGAGGAAGCGGACGAACTGCTGCTTGACGAGGCCGCCGCGGATGTTGTCCAGTCCGCGTTCGACGACGGTCCGGCCCCGGTCATCGGTGAAGAAGCGCAGGCAGCACAGCGCCGCCTGGACGCCACCCCACATGAAACCCTCGTAGATGGGCCACTGGTAATACGTGCCTGCGTTGAACGACAGCGACTGGATGGCGCCGGGGTAGGAGTAGAAGCCGATCGGCAGCATCACCAGGGCTTCCATCACGAAGTCGAAGACGAAGGTGATCGCATAGGTGACCAGGATCAGCCGCAGGTTGCTGATCGCCGGCCACCGGTTCTTGATCTTGCGCATCACCCAGCAGCCGACGATGGTGATCAGCAGGACCCCGTACATATAGCCGGGAATGTTGGTCAGCAGCGGTTCGGGCACCGTGTGGCCGGGTTCCTCGTGAGCCACCCAGCCGGGGATGTGTGGGGCCCAGGAACCCCGGTTCCACAGCCAGGCGTTGTAGGTGCACCAGGTGCTGTAGTAGTTCAGCATCGGATCCTGGAACATCATCAGTCCCATCGAGACGAGCAGCATCCCGTCGAGCGTGATGCGCCTCTCGCGTACCCAGGGCCGGATGAGGAAGAACCACAGCGCCGCAGGCAACCCGATCCAGAGCACGACGGCGTTGGCTATCAGCGGGATCTTCATGTACATCGGTGGGTCGCTCGGACCTCCGGCGACCGGCTCGAAATAGGGCCCGGTGACCCACCGGACGAACACATACAAGGTGTACGCCAGGAATACGGCGCCGACGGCCGCCCAAATCCTCACGGCTCCCGACGGTGTCGCCTTCTGATTCCCGAGTTCTGCAGTCCGGGTGGCTGATTCGGTGACGGCAGGCCTCTTGGACAGATCGCTCATCCGGTTTTCCCCTCGCTGAAGGCAGTCACTCGCGCTGCGGTGCCGCGGCGACCCGACGATGCGAATATACTCACCGGTATCTCAGATTCCAATAGGATGCTCAGATCCTGTGGCAGAATTCCGCCATGGCGGAGCGGTGGACCCGGGAGCGCAGGCTCGAGCACACGCGCTCGGTGCTGCTGGACGCAGCCGAAGAGGTGTTCGCCGAAAGAGGTTTCACCACAGCGACTCTCGACGACATCGCACGGGCCGCCGGCTACACCAAGGGCGCGATCTACAAGCACTTCACCACCAAGGAGGATCTGTTCCTCGCGGTGAGTGACCGCTATTGGCGGCGCTATTTCGACAATTTCGCCGAGGTGATGTCGAGAGCGAGCCGCGTCGGCGCCCACGAACTCGACGAGATCGCCGGCCGCTGGCGCCAGCTGAGCGTCGACCGTGGCGCCGACCATGCGGCGCTCGGCCTGGAGTTCACGCTCTACCTGCTCCGCAACCCCGAAGCCAGGGACCGGGTCGCCGCCAAACGCGCCGAGGTCGTCGACCAGCTCGCGGCGTTCATCGTCGAGGGCATGGAACGGCTCGGCGCAACGCTGCTGATCCCGCCGACGACGTTCGCCCAGGCGCTGGTCGCCACCAGCGATTCCGTCGTCCTGGGCAGCCAGCTCGACGATGTCGACCTCTACCGGCCCGTCGTGGAGATGTACACGTCGGTCATCAAGTTGCCCGACTGAGTCGTCACCTCGCTACCGGCACCCGGAACCGACGGCCGTCACCGGTCCGACGGTGCGGGTACATGCGCGCAAAGTCAACTGCTGCAGCGGATTTGATCCGCGACACCGAGTCAGTGGCCTGAAAATACATACTTGTATGTGAAATACAGCTGTGTATAGTTGTGGCGAGCGTCACCACTGACCGGCCCCGGGGGACTGACGGCGGCCGGTTGCTGCGCACCGTCGTCGACTACAGGAGTGATCAGGCATGACAACGACACAGCCGGCCCGCCCGGGGGAATGGTTCGACACCGGTATGGGGCTCGACGACATCGACCTCGCCCAGTACCGCATGGACATCACCACCGACCGCTACACCGACCCGGACTATGTGCAGCGCGAGCACAGCAACATCTGGCTGCGGGTGTGGCAGGTCGCGGGTCGGGCGTCGGAGCTTCCCGAGGCCGGGGACTGGATGGAGTACCGACTGCTCGACCAGTCCTTCATCCTGGTCCGCGGCAAGGACGGCGAGATCCGCGGTTTCGTCAACGCCTGCCGGCACCGCGGCAACAAACTGTGTGTCGGGAAGGGAAACGCCAAGCGCGGCCTGCTGTGTCAGTACCACCTGTGGTCCTATGACCTCGAGGGACGTCTGAAAGGGGTGCTCCGGGAGAAGGAGAACGTGCTGACGGCGCTGGACAAGGAGGGCCTCGGGCTCTTCCCGATCTCCGTGGAGTGCTTCGGCGGGTTCATCTTCGTCAACCCCGACCCCGATGCCGCACCGCTCGCGGAGTTCCTGGGCGCGGACGTCGTCGAGCTTCTCAGTCCCTACCACCTCGACGAGATGGACACGGTTCTCGACGTCCGCGAAGCGCTGGACTGCAATTGGAAGGTGGTGATGGACGCCTTCGAAGAGGGCTACCACATCTCGGGCATTCATCCACAGTTGCTGCAGGTCATCATGATCGACCCCAGCACCACGCGTTACCGGTTCTTCGACAAGCACAGCGTCTCGTGTGCTCCCTTCGAGGTCGCCGGCAAGAAGTTCGGCCTAGAAGAACAGCTCGAAGGGATCATGAGCCTGCCGGAGACCTTTCCGTCCGTGACCGCCGTTCTTCCCCGGTTCCAGGAACTGGTGGCCGAGTACCGCGACGCTGCGGGCGACTTGGTGTTGCCGGAGGGGGTCACACCCAGGACGTTGTTGCAGCGGGCGACCCGGGAGACGCTCACGGGAATGGGTTTCGACGTCAGCGGTCTCACGGATGCGCAGATGAGCGACAATCACGGGTGGGTGCTGTTCCCGAATTTCTTCATGACCGTGCGCGCCGGGGAGGCGACGGTGATCCTCGCCCAGCCGCACGAGAGCGGCGACCCCAACAGGTGCTACTGGCACATCATCAGCGTCATGTGGTTGCCCGACGAGTACAAAGAAGCGTTGCGGGCCCCGCGAATCGATGTCAGTGAGCCAGGCGAGTACAAGTACTTCACTGCGCTGCAACAGGATTACGAACAGATGCCCCGCCAGCAGCTCGGACTGCGCAACAGGACGCTGGAGTACATGTCACTGGTCAAGGAGGAGGTCGTCATCGCGCACTATCACTCGGTGGTGGACCGCTACCTCGCAGGAGACCGGGAGATGGCACAGTGAGCCTGCGCGAGATCCGCGACCGCCACACCGGCAATGCGGCAACGGTACTGCAGTACGCGATCACGACGAAAGAGATCGTCGACGCCGCCAAGGAGCCGGGCTTCGGTGTGCACAGCTGGGACCCGCTGCGGGAACTGATCGCCGTGGACGACTTCGTGCGCGTCGGCAACTTCAAAGAGGTGATGAACTGGGACGACTACGTCGGCTTCCTCACCAACTGGGCGCCCAACGCCGACTGGGACTGCACCTTCAAGCGGGTGACCGAGAAGGACGGGGTCGTGTTCCTCGAACTCGAAGAGCGCAGTTCCGTCGGAGAATTCCACAGCGTGGTCAACTCCCTGTCGGTCTACGCGTTCACCCGGGAAGGCAAGGTCAGCCGGATCGACGTCTACCTCCAGATGGAACTTCCCTCACCGGAGCTGCTCAAAGGCTATGAGGGTGTGGACATCTCGCAGTAGCCGGTGGGCCGGCTCTACTCGGCCGGCTCCACATTGGCCAGGATCATCTCGAGGAACGGCCGCGAGAGGTCGTCGCCGTCGACATGGCTGCCCAGGGTGACACCCTCATTGGTCGCGATCAGGACGCGGGCCAGGGTGGTGGCCGGAACACGCATCCGGCCGCCGATCTTCTCGACATGCCTGGTGATGTACTCGGCCAGGGAATCCGCGATCTGGCGGCGCTGCTCGGCCACGCGCGCCCGGGCGTCGGGATTGCGCACCAGGAACAGGGTGAACTCGTATCCCAGCGCGGCCCGGTCCGGGTTTCCGATCGTGAGGTCTCGCCACCGCTCGGCGAGCTTGTCGACATCCATCTCGTCGAGCGACTGGAAAGATTCGACGATGTCGGTGAAACCGTCGAGGAACCTCTGCAACTGGCGCTCCATCACGGCGAGGAACAGCTCCTCCTTGGTGCCGAAGTGCGAGTAGATGGCGCCTCTGGTGTATCCGGCGGCGTCGGCGATGACCTCCAGCGCCGCGGCGCCGAAACCCTGCCGGGCGACCACCTCCTCGGCGGCGTCGAGCAGCAGCGCACGCGTGTGCTCCACCCGTCGCTGCCTCGTCCACCGTTCCGCCACCGCGCCATTCTCCCAACACCCGCCCGTGCACGACGCCACCGCCCCGCGCCACGAGACATTCAATCTTGTATCTGTAATACATAACTGTATATTCAAGAAGGCCGACACCGGCGGCGTCATCGTGGACCGCAGCCGTGTGCCGTGAAAGGAACTGACAGACAATGGATTTGGTCGAGCGCATCGCCAAGCACCGCCGGATGGCTGAAAGCTACCGCGACAAGTACGTCCTGCAGAAGGTGCAGGAAGGGGAGAGTTACGACGAATGGGAGTTCGCCGACGACGCCGTGTACACCTCGCCCTACTTCGTCGCCGAACAGGAACTCGTCCTCAAGGACGTCGCCACGCACTGGGATACGGCCGCGACCATCGAAGCCAAGGCCTACGGCATCACGTTCCCGGATTGGAAGCCGGTCGACTTCAAGGTGTGGCCGGCCGAGAACGGCTTCGTCCAGCGCTACCGCTGGGAGGGCACCAACGTCAACACCGGCCAGGTTCAGGGCTTCTACTCGATCAGCTTCGTCGAGACCAACGACGAATGCCAGATCGTGCATTGGTCGACGTATGTCAACGACGAGGAGTACGGCCCGTTCCTGGAAGCCGCGATCGGGGCCCGCGGGCCCTTCCACGGTGACGGGTACATGCAGGCGCTGGCACGGCACTTCGAAAAGCACAGCATCACTTTCTGACCCCTCGGTCAGCCACCGCCCGCCGGGAAGGATCGCAGGATGACGGCCAGCACGACAGACGAATTGTATTACGACCCTTGGCGTCCCGACCTCAACGCCGACCCTTACCCGATGTTTCGTAGGTTCCGCAACGAAGCCCCGCTGTACTACAACGAGACCCACGACTTCTACGCACTCAGCCGGTTCGACGACGTCAACCGGGCGTTGGTGGACCACCGGTCGTTCAGTTCGGCGCGGGGCGCCGTGCTGGAGATCATCAAGTCGGGCATGGAGATACCCCCCGGCTCGCTGATCTTCGAAGACCCCCCGATCCACGACATCCATCGCAACCTGCTCTCCCGGGCGTTCACCCCGCGCAAGATCAACGCCCTGGAAGCACGGGTTCGTGAGATCACCGCGGCGTGCCTGGACCCGGTGGTGGGCACCGGCAGCTTCGACTTCGTCGAAGATCTCGGCGCCGTGATGCCGTTGCGGGTGGTGTGCGCACTCTTCGGGATTCCGGAGGATTACCAGCACCGTGTCGTCGAGGACGGGGAGAAGTTCGTCCGCACCGAGCGTGGCGGTCAGGTGACCGACAACCCGGACGGCCCCATCACCGACGGCCAGCTCTTCGCCGACTTCATCGACTGGCGCATCCAGCATCCCGCCGACGACCTGACAACCGAGCTTCTCAATGCGGAGTTCGAAGACGAAAAGGGTGTCACCAGAAAGCTTCACCGCGAAGAGCTTCTGATGTTCATGAACGTCGTCGCGGTGGCGGGGTCCGAGACCACGACCCGGCTCATCGGGTGGGCGGGCAAGCTGCTCTCCGAGCATCCCGAGCAGCGCCGGCGGTTGGTCGACGACCGGTCCCTGCTGCCCGGCGCGGTCGAGGAGATCCTCCGGTTCGAGCCGCCGGCGTTGCAGGCTGCCAGGTATGTGACCCGCGACGTGGAGTTTCACGGTGTCACGGTGCCGCAGGGCAGCGCCGTCATCCTGCTCATCGGCGCGGCCAACCGCGACGAGCGGCGCTTCGGTGAGGACTCCGACACCTTCGACGTGGCGAGACGACCGCGGCAGCACCTCACCTTCGGGGTGGGTGCGCACTACTGCCTGGGCAATGCGCTGGCCCGCATCGAGGGGCGTGTGGCACTCGACGAGATCATGAACCGCTTCCCGCAGTGGCACGTCGACATGGACAGTGCGGTGTTCTCGTCGTCGTCCATCGTCCGTGGCTGGGACAGCATGCCGGCGGCAGTGTGACGGTCTGTGTGACAGAGGAATCGAGGACGAATTCATGACAGGACGGGTGGAGGGCAAGATCGCCTTCGTCACGGGGGCCGGACGCGGGCAAGGGCGCAGTCATGCCCTCAAACTCGCCGAGGAGGGCGCCGACATCATCGCCATCGACGTCTGCAAGAACGTCGACAACGTCCCCCTGGAGCTCGCGTCTCCCGGCGACCTGCTGGAGACCAAGGACCGGGTGGAAGCGCTCGGCAGGCGGATCGTCGTCGACGAGGTCGACGTGCGCGATTTCGAGGCGATGAAGAATGTGGTCGATCGTGGTGTCGCGGAATTCGGCAGGCTGGACATCATTCTGGCCAACGCCGGGATCGGCAACGGCGGACAAACCGTCGAGAACCTCGACGAGGCCGTGTGGCAGACCATGATGGACATCAACCTCACCGGCGTGTGGAAGACGGTCAAGGCCGGTATCCCGCACATCATCGCCGGCGGACGCGGGGGCTCCATCGTCCTGACGAGTTCGGTTGCGGGCATGAAGGCCTATCCGCAGATGAGTCAATACGTTTCGGCCAAGCACGGTGTGGTCGGTCTCATGCGGTCGTGCGCGGTCGAACTCGCCCAGCACATGATCCGGGTCAACAGCGTGCATCCGACCCATGTCAACTCGCCGATGGTGATGAACGACGAGACCTTCCGGCTCTTCCGGCCGGATCTGGAGAACCCGGGTCCCGACGACATCGCGCCGATCTGCCAGATGTTCCACAGCATGCCCCGACCCTGGGTCGAGGTCGAGGACATCACCAATGCCGTCATGTTCTTCGCCTCGGACGACTCGCGTTACGTCACCGGGGTGTCGATGCCGATCGACCTGGGCAGCTGCCTGAAGTGAGGCTGTCGCCGCTGCCCGACGACGAGTGGAACGACGAGGTCGTCCGCGCGCTGTCGGTGATGATGCCGCCGGAGCGCGCGCAGCCCGGTCAGGTCGGGAACATGCTGGCCACCTTCGCTCGGCATCCGCGGCTGACCAAGGCCTACCTGACGTTCAGCATGCACCTGCTGGTGACCACCACATTGCCTCGACGCCTCACCGAGGTGGTGGTGTTGCGCACGGCGGTCTGCCGGGGGTCGCACTATCTGTGGGACCACCACGTGCCCCTCGCCGCGCGCGCCGGGCTCTCCGACGACGACCTCACCGCGATCAGGCGGGGCGATCCGACGGACCCCGTCGACGCGGTGGTCGTCAACGCCGTGGACGAATTGCACGGTCAGACCATGATCAGCGATTCCACGTGGAGTACCCTCAGCGCCCACCTCGACGAACAGCAGCTGATGGACCTGGTCTTCACCGCAGGCGGCTACGCGGCGCTCGCGATGGCGATCGAGTCCTTCGGTATCGAGGACGATTAGCTCGCGACCGCAATGGATTTCGACTCCGTGTAGCCGTCGATACCCTCACGGCCGAGCTCGCGGCCGTATCCGCTGCCCTTGACGCCGCCGAACGGGGCGAACGGATCCATCGGGTAACCCTGGTTGACACCGAAGGTGCCCGTCCGGATCCGCTCGGCGACCGCCAGGCCCCGCTCGGGATCGGCGGTGAACACCGAACCCGCGAGCCCGTAGTCCGAGTCGTTGGCGATGCGGATGGCCTCCTCGCTGTCGGAGTAGGCGATGACGGTCAGCACCGGACCGAAGATCTCTTCTCGCGCGATGGTCATCGCGTTGTCCGCACGGTCGAAGAGCGTGGGTTTGACGAACCAGCCGCGGTCGAGCCCCTCGGGCATACCCGTGCCACCGACGACGATCCGGGCCCCGTCTCGCGTGCCCTGTTCCAGATAGTCGGTGACACGCTGCTGCTGACGCTGGGCCACCAGCGGGCCGACCTGGGTGGCCTCGTCCCGCGGATCCCCGACGATGAGCGAATCCATCTCGGCGGCAAGGGCGTCGGTGAACTCCGCGGAGCGCGCCCGGGGGACCAGGATGCGGGTCAGCGCATTGCAGATCTGTCCGCTGTTGGACAGGCTGGCCGATCTGACCCCTGCGGCGACGGCGACCGGGTCGGCATCGTCGAGCACGATCGCGGCGGACTTGCCGCCCAGCTCCAGGCTCACGCGCTTGAGGTCGGCGGCGCACGCCGCGGCCACGGCTCTGCCCGCGGCGGTGGAACCGGTGAACGACACCTTGTCCACCCCGGGGTGCCGGACGAGATATTCGCCGACCGTGCTGTCGCCGGGAAGCACGCTGACCACGCCCTCCGGCAGTCCGGATCCGGCGATGATCTCGGCCAGCAGAACGGCGTTGAGCGGGGATTCGGCGGCCGGTTTGAGCACGACGCTGCAACCGGCGAGCAGGGCGGGGATGAGCTTGGTGACGATCAGGAACTGGGGCATGTTCCACGGCACGATCGCCGCGACGACACCGACCGGCTCCCGCCGGATCTGGATGTCCGAGCCGTACCGGCCCGGCCTGGCCTCCCGCCAGGGATACGTCTCGGCCAGGTCGCAGAACGCCGTCATCATGCTCCACGGCAGTGCGACCTGTGCCCGCTGGGCGAAGCTGATCGGCGCGCCGATCTCGGAGGTGATCACATCGGCCATGTCGGCACGCCGCTGCCCGTAGCTCTCGGCGAGCCCGCGCACCACCTCGATGCGTTCGGCGGGGTCCGTCCCGGGCCACGTGCCGGTGTCGAACGCCTCCCGCGCGGCTGCGACGGCGCGATCCACGTCCGCGGGCGCCGCGGCGGCCACCGACGCCACGTGTGTCTCCGTGTGGGGCGAGATGACCTCGATACGCCGATACGTGCTCGGCGCCTGCCAGCTCCCGCCGATGAACAACTCGTCGTGACGCACCCGTGGTCCTCCGTTCCGACCCACCCATGAATATCAACTACTTGCGATTGGTCACTGAAGCATATAACGTCGGCGTTGTCGTCTCCTTCGAAATGGCGAAAAGGCATCTGCGCCTGGTTGTTTGCCTGCGAGACTTGTCTGGTCGCCTCGCGAGCGGGCGGCGTGGCAGTGATTGCAGTCAAGAGGAGACGACGATGGCCCGATTTCCCAAACCGCCGGAAGGCAGCTGGACTGAGCACTACCCGCAGCTCGGCACCGGTCCCGTGTCGTATGAGGATTCGGTCGACCCGGAGTTCTACGAGGTCGAGCGCAAAGCGGTGTTCAAACGCGCCTGGCTGAACGTGGGCCGCGTGGAACAGATCCCGCGCAAGGGCAGCTACTTCACCAAGGAGATGAAGGTCGTCAACACCTCGATCATCGTGGTGCGCACGACCAAGGGCGAGGTGAAGGCCTACCACAACATCTGCCGCCACCGGGGCAACAAGCTGGTGTGGAACGACATGCCGCTCGAAGAGACCAGCGGCGTCTGCCGGCAGTTCACCTGCAAGTACCACGCGTGGCGCTACGACCTCGAGGGCAACCTGACGTTCGTGCAGCAGGAGGGTGAGTTCTTCGACCTCGACAAGAGCAGGTACGGGCTGGTGCCGGTGCACTGCGACGTGTGGGAGGGGTTCATCTTCGTCAACTTCGCCGACCACAAGCAGGAACCCGAACAGTCCCTGCGCGAATTCCTCGGCCCCATGATCACCGATCTCGAGGGCTACCCGTTCGACCGTATGACGTCGCGGTTCCACTACAGGTCGGAGGTGAAGGCGAACTGGAAGCTCTACATGGACGCCTTCCAGGAGTTCTATCACGCACCGGTACTGCATGCGAACCAGTCGCCGACGGCCTATTCCAAGGCCGCCGCCGAAGCCGGGTTCGAGGCGCCGCACTACCGGATCGAGGGGCCGCACCGGCTGGTCAGCACGTCGGGTGTCCGGGCCTGGGAGATGGCCGACGAGATGCGCAAGCCGATCGAGGACATCTGTCAGAGCGGTCTGTTCGGACCGTGGGACAAGCCGGACCTCGGCGAGATGCCCCGGGGTCTGAATCCGGCGAAATGTGAACCGTGGGGCCTGGACTCGTTCCAGCTCTTCCCGAACTTCGTCATCCTGTTCTGGGGTCAGGGCTGGTACCTCACGTACCACTACTGGCCCACGTCGTACAACACGCACCTCTTCGAGGGCACGGTGTATTTCCCGCAGCCGCGCACACCGCGTGAGCGCATCGCCCAGGAGCTCGCCGCGGTGTCGTTCAAGGAGTACGGCCTGCAGGACGCCAACACGCTCGAGGCGACGCAATCGATGGTCGAGTCACGCGTGCTCGACGACTTCGTCCTGTGCGACCAGGAGGTGCTCATCCGGCATCTGCACACCGAGACCGCCGCGTGGGTCGAGGATTATCGCCGCAAGACGGCGGGGGTGTGATCATGAGTGTCGATTCGGGTGCGCAGACCACGGCCGCCAAGCTGCCACCGGAGTTCGCCGATCTGGAGGAATTCTCCGACTGGTGTCTGGCCTCGGAGCCCGAGCGCTACGCCAAGCGGCTGAGCAGTTCGATGCCCGAGCTGCAGGCGTTCTACGACGCCGTCACCGCGCGGGCCGAGGAGGCCATCTCCTATTGCGACAAGTTCCCGCTGGACGACCTGCCCGAGGACGTGCTCAACCTGATGCATCTGCTGTACTCGATGATCCAGGCGTCATTCCCGGTGGAGTGCTGGAAACAGCCCAAAGTCCCTGACACCGGCGCGACCTCGCTGGACTGCGACGTCGAACCCGTCCCGTGACGACGACCGTTCTGAAAGCCGCCCGCTGGGCGGATGTCGAGGCCGGGGTGGTGCGCACACCGGCGGTCGTGGTGGTTGGGGACAACCGGATCCAGGCGGTCAACCCCGAGCGGGAACCGGACGGCGCGACCGTCATCGACCTCGGTGACGTGACCCTGCTGCCGGGGCTCATGGACATGGAGCTCAACCTGCTCATCGGTGGGCCGGGCGGGCCGGAGGGGTTGCCCAGCCCGATGCACGGCGTGCAGGACGATCCCGCGTACCGCACGCTGCGCGGGGCGGTGAACGCGCGCACCACGCTCGACGCGGGGTTCACGACGGTGCGCAACCTCGGTCTCATGGTCAAGACGGGCGGCTACCTGCTCGACGTGGCGCTGCAGCGCGCCATCGACCAGGGCTGGCACGCCGGCCCGCGGATCTATCCGGCGGGCCACGCGGTGACGCCGTACGGCGGTCACCTGGACCCCACGGTGTTCCAGCGCCTCGCGCCCGGCATCATGCCGCTCTCGGTCGCCGAGGGGATCGCCAACGGCGTCGACGAGGTGCGGGCCTGCGTGCGTTATCAGGTTCGGCACGGCGCCAAGCTGATCAAGGTGTCGGCCTCCGGCGGCGTCATGTCGCACAGCACGGCACCGGGCGCCCAGCAGTATTCGGACGACGAGTTCGCCGCCATCGCCGACGAGGCACACCGGGCCGGAGTCCGGGTCGCTGCGCATGCGGTGGGAGACAGTGCCATCCGCGCCTGCATCCGTGCGGGGATCGACTGCATCGAGCACGGGTTCCTTGCCACCGACGAGACCATCCAGATGATGGTGGACCACGGGACGTTCCTCGTGTCGACCACCTATCTGACCGAGGCCATGGCCGTCGACCGGATCGCCCCGGAGTTGCGCAAGAAGGCCGAGGTGGTCTTCCCGCAAGCGCAGGCCATGCTGCCCAAGGCCATCGCGGCCGGGGTGCGGATCGCCTGCGGTACGGACGCTCCGGCAGTCCCGCACGGTCAGAACGCCAAAGAGTTGTGTGCCCTGGTCTCCCGCGGCATGACGCCGATGCAGGCGCTGCGCGCGGCGACGATCACCAGCGCAGAACTCATCCAAGCCGACGACGAGCTGGGCCGGCTCGCCCCGGGCTATCTCGCCGACATCATCGCGGTGAACGGCGATCCCTCCGAGGACATCGCCACGACGCTGGACGTGCGTTTCGTCATGAAGGACGGGGTGGTCCACCTGGGCATTCAGGATGGCGGCCGGGACGGCTAACGTCGAGGCATGGAGGCACGTGACGTGGCGGGTATCGAGCTCACCGACAACATCCTCTGGCTGCTCAAACAGGCCTTCTACTTCTCGCTGACCAGCGTGAACGAGGCGGTGAGCGAACACGGGGTGAGCACCGCGCAGATCGGTGTCCTGCGGCAGCTCTCCAACGAACCCGGCCTCTCGGGTGCCGAACTGGCCCGGCGGTTGCTGATCAGCCCCCAGGGCGTGCAACTGGCGTTGACCGCCCTCGAGAAACGCGGGTTGGTAGAACGCAAGCAGAATCCCGCGCACGGCAGGATCCTTCAGGCGTTCCTGACCGAGCAGGGCAGAAAAACGGCCGCGGCGGTGGTGCACGACGCAGTGACCGCCCACGACAAGGTTTTCGGAGTGTTGTCCAAAGCCGAGCAGAAGACCTTGCGCGAACTCCTGGGCCGGGTCGTCGAGCAGGGGACCGGGCACGAACTCTACGCCGACCACGTCGACACCTGATTCGCGTCGCATTCGACGAACTCTGCTCACCGAAAGCGCTGTGACCTGGACGTTCTCGCGGTCCTCCGTCCGGGCACGCACCCCTACCGAAGGTCGACGTCACAACTACTTGAGATGAATGACAAGTACTTGATAACCTTACCGGGATGGCTGAGGAACTGACCGTTGACGGATTCGCGCCACTACGCATCAAGCGGGTTGTGCGCGAGACCTCCGATGCCGTGTCCCTGGTGCTCGATGTACCCGAGCGGCACTCGCACGACTTCCGGTACAAGGCCGGCCAGTTCCTGACGGTGCGGGTCAGCGTGGACGGACGCGACCTGCGGCGCTGCTACTCGATGTCGTCGGCGCCGCTGGAGGACGAGCTGCGCATCACCGTCAAACGCGATCCCGGCGGTGTGGTCTCCAACTGGATCAACGACACCGCCGCCGAGGGTGACGAACTGCATGCCGCTCCTCCTGAGGGAAGATTCGTTCTGGCGGAGGAGGTTTCGGCGGCGCAGCCGTTGATCGCCTTCGCCGGGGGCAGCGGCATCACGCCCATCATGTCACTGGTCCGCACCGCATTGGCCGACTCGGACCGGCCTGTCCGGCTCTTTTACGCCAACCGCGCACGGGATTCGGTGATCTTCTCCGAACCGCTGCAGCGTCTCACCGAACAGCATGCCGCCCGCCTTGTCGTCGAGCATCACTACGACGAGGACCGGGGTGTGGTCACCGCGGCCGCCGTGAGCACGTTCATCGCCGAGGTCGGCGATGCCGACTTCTACATCTGCGGGCCCGCGCCGTTCATGGACACGGTGGAAGCGGCTCTGGTCGCCGCCGGCGTACCCAGGCAACGCCTGCACCTCGAACGTTTCACGGTCGCCGAGGTGCCACCGGGTGTCACCGACGACACCGCCGAGGCCTGCGAAGAGATCGTCATCGAACTCGATCGCAACAAGGTCGTCGCGACCTACCGCGACGGGGACACCCTGCTGCAGACCGCGCGGCAGCAGGGGCTCAAGGCGCCCGCGTCCTGTGAAACCGGAAGCTGCGGAACCTGCATGGCGCGGGTCGTGGAGGGCAGCGCGCGGATGCGGATCAACGACGCGCTCGACGAGGACGAGGTGGAGGAGGGGTGGGTGCTCACCTGCCAGTCGCTGCCCACGAGCCGAAAGGTCCATCTGATCTATGAGTGAGAACGCGACGTCGAGAGAACATCGAGAAGGGCCGAACACATGACGCGGGTGGCAGTGGTGACCGGCGGAGCATCGGGGATGGGTGAATCGACCTGTCACGAGCTCGGCAGGCGCGGGCACAAGGTCGCGGTGCTGGACCTCAATGGCGAGGCGGCCCAACGGGTTGCCGAGGAGTTGCGCGCCGATGGGGTCGACGCACTCGGGATCGCAGCCGACGTCACCGACCGCGCGGGGGTCGAGGAGGCCTTCGCCAAGGTCCGCACCGAACTCGGGCCCGTCCACATCCTGGTCACCAGCGCGGGACTCGTGGACTTCGCACCGTTCCTGCAGATCTCGCCGGAGCTCTGGCAGCGCCTGATCGATGTGAACCTGAACGGGACGTTTCACTGCGCACAGGCCGCGATCCCGGACATGCTCGATGCCGGATGGGGCCGCATCGTGATGATCTCGTCGTCCAGTGCCCAGCGGGGGTCACCCGGCATGGCTCACTACGCCGCATCCAAGGGGGCGCTGATCTCCCTGACGCGGTCGCTGGCCCGCGAGTACGGCGCCCTGGGCATCACGGTCAACAACATTCCGCCCTCGGGCATCGAGACGCCCATGCAGCGTCAGTCCCAGGCCGCCGGGTTCCTGCCGCCCAACGAGCAGATGGCGGCGAGCATCCCCGTCGGGCACCTCGGCACCGGAGACGACATCGCCGCCGCGGTCGGGTTCCTCTGCTCGGACGAGGCGGGATTCATCACCGGCCAAACGCTGGGCGTCAACGGCGGCGCGGTGATGTGATGACGCAGACGCACGCGACCGGCACGGCGAAACGGACGACGACACGATCGGGAGGATCGCATGGCTAAGTGGCCCAAGCCCGCCGAGGGCAGCTGGACAGCGCACTATCCGGAGCTCGGGACCGGCCCGGTGTCGTTCCGGGATTCGATCTCGCCGGAGTTCTACGAACTCGAGCGCGAAGCGGTGTTCAAACGAGCCTGGCTGAACGTGGGACGGGTCGAGGAACTGCCCCGTGTCGGCAGCTACCTGACCAAGGACATCGACGCGGTCAAGACATCGGTGATCGTGGTGAAGGGGCGCGACGAGCAGATCCGGGCGTTCTACAACCTGTGCCGGCACCGCGGGAACAAGTTGGTGTGGAACGACTTTCCCAACGAGGAGGTCAAGGGCGCCTGCCGGCAGTTCACGTGCAAGTACCACGGGTGGCGCTACGGCCTCGACGGCGAGCTGAAGTTCGTGCAGCAGCCGGGGGAGTTCTTCGACCTCGACACCGCGAAGTACGGGCTCAAACCGGTCCAGTGCGACATCTGGAACGGCTTCATCTTCATCAACTTCGACCCCGAACCGCGCCAGACGCTGCGTGAGTTCCTGGGGCCGATGATCACGGCGCTGGACGACTACCCGTTCGAATTGATGACCGAGCGCTACGAATTCGTCGCGCACAACAACAGCAACTGGAAGATCTTCGCCGACGCCTTCCAGGAGTACTACCACGTGCCGTCGCTGCACAGCCAGCAGGTCCCGACCGAGGTGCGTCAGCCCGACGCGGCGTTCGAGTGCGGCCATTTCCAGATCGACGGCCCTCACCGCCTGGTCTCGACGGCGGGCACCCGGCGATGGCTGCTGGCCCCGGAATACATGTATCCGGTCGAAAGGGCAACGCGCAGTGGGCTCGTCGGGCCGTGGCGGACCCCTGAGACGCATCAGTCGGCCGGACTGAACCCGGGTGGGATCGAGCCGTGGGGTATCACCAACTTCCAGATCTTCCCCAACCTGGAGATCCTGATCTACCACGGGTGGTATCTGCTCTACCGCTACTGGCCCACCTCGCACAACACCCACAAGTTCGAGGCGTACAACGCATTCCACCCTGCGCGTACCGTGCGGGAACGCGTCGAACACGAGGTCGCCTCCGTCGTCCTCAAGGAATTCGCGCTGCAGGATGCGGGCATGCTGGGCGGCACGCAGGCGGCACTGGAGTACGGCCTGGGCGAACCGGTCGTCGACGACTATCCGCTCAACGACCAGGAGATCCTGGTCCGCCATCTGCACAAGGTGGCGGTGGACTGGGTCGAGGACTACAAGAACGAGCGCAAGCCGGTGGGGGTCTGAGCGCCATGAGTGGCCCCCGTCTGCCCAGCGCCTTCGCCGAGTTCGAGCCGTTCGCAGAAAGGTGGTGTCTGGCAACCGAACCCGAACGGTGGGAAGCCCGGCTGAACACCCCGATGCCGGAGATCCATGCGTTCTACGATGCGTTCTCGCCGCGGTTCGAAGAGGCCATCGACTACTGCGACAAGTTCCCCCTCGACGAGCTCCCCGACGACGTGCTGAACCTGCTGCACCTCGTCTACTCCATGATCATGGTCTCGATGGCCGTCGAGGTCTTCGGTACCCAGAAACCCGCCGACTCGGCCGACGCGATCATCGACCGCGTCAGCGCGCCGGTGCCGTGACAGAAGGACGCACATGACTCTGCTGACCATCAACAAGCTGACCCCCTCGGTCGGCGCCGAGGTCGTCGGTGTCGATCCCGAGCGCCTCGCGTCGGACGACTCTCTGGGCGCAGCCGTTCTGGAGGCGCTCGAGGACAACGGGGTGCTGGTCTTCCCCAACCTCGGGCTGGACCCGCAGGCGCAGGTGGCCTTCAGTGCCCGGCTCGGTGCCGTCGACCACTCCTCGGACGGACACCACCCGGTCGCCGGCATCTACCCGATCACGCTGGACAAGTCGAAGAACAAGTCCGCCGCCTATCTGCGCGCTACGTTCGACTGGCACATCGACGGCTGCACGCCGACGGGTGACGAGTGCCCGCAGAAGGCCACCGTGCTGTCGGCACTGCAGGTCGCCGAGCGGGGCGGCGAAACGGAATTCGCCAACTCCTATGCCGCCTACGAGGCGTTCAGCGACGACGAGAAGGAGCGTTTCTCGAAGCTACGGGTGGTGCACTCCCTGGAGGCCTCGCAGAGCAGAGTCAACCCGGACCCGTCGCCCGAGGAGCTCGCCCGCTGGCGCTCGCGGCCCACCCACGAGCATCCGCTCGTCTGGACCCACCGCAGCGGCCGCAAGTCGCTGGTGCTGGGTGCCTCGGCGCACTATGTCGTCGGTATGGACCGGGACGAAGGGCAGGCACTGCTGGCCGAGCTGCTCGACCGCGCCACCCAGCCCGAGCTCGTGTACAGCCACCGCTGGTCGGTGGGGGACACGGTGATCTGGGACAACAACGGGGTGTTACACCGGGCGGCGCCGTACGACCCCGATTCGCCGCGGGAGATGTTGCGGACCACGGTGCTCGGCGACGAGCCCATCCAGTAGTCGATGCCGATTCCCGAGCAGCCGAGGGTCGCCCCTCTCCCGGATGACCGTTGGACCGACGAGAGCCGAGACGCGGTGAGCCCGTTGCTGCCCGTCGAGCGGGCCAACCTGCGCGACGCGGGCAACATCCTCGGCACTCTCGTCCACCACCCGGCCCTGACCCGGGCGTACCTCACCTTCAACGCCCACCTGCTGCTGGGATCGACGCTCTCGGCCCGCGCGCGCGAAGTGGCACTGCTGCGCGCGGTGCACGTTCGCCGGTCGGACTACCTGTGGGACCACCACGTCCCGATCGCCCAGCGCGCGGGCATCACGGCGGCCGAGATCGAATCGATCCGGTCCGGCGACCCGCAGGACCCCGTCGACGCGCTGCTCGTGCGGGTGGTCGACGAGCTCGAGGCGTCCAACGCTCTCGGCGACGAAACCTGGTCTGCCCTCAGGGAAGTTTTCGATGAGCGCCAGGTCATGGACCTCGTCTTCACCGTCGGGTGCTACCAGCTGCTGGGTACTGCGGTGAACGTCCTGGGCATCCAGCCCGAAGACCACTGACGGGTGCCCTCGTTGACGCCGCGCGGCGGGTATGAAAACCTGATACGCAATATTGAGAATCGCGTTCTCGCAGCGAGAGACCGTCGAACGGAGCAAGCATGGCGGAAGACCTCACCACAGTCGACTTCTTCCGGGACAGCCGGCTGACGGACGACCCCTACACGTTCTACGAGGCGCTGCGGAACAAGTGCCCCGTGAGCCGTGAGGACCACTACGGGGTCACGATGGTCACCGGCTGGCAGGAAGCCGTCGACGTCTACAACGACTCCGAGACGTTCTCGTCCTGCATCTCCGTCACCGGACCGTTCCCCGGGTTCCCGGTGCCCCTGGACGGTCTGGACGACATCACCGACCTGATCGTCGAGCACCGGGACGAGATCCCGTTCAGCGATCAGCTGCCGACGCTCGACCCCCCGACGCACACCAATCACCGTGCCCTGCTGATGCGGCTGATCACGCCCAAGCGCCTCAAGGAGAACGAGGACGCGATGTGGCAGTTGGCCGACGACATCCTGGACGACTACCTGGCCCCGGGGCAGGGTGAATTCATCAAGGGCTTCGCGGGCCCGTTCACCCTGCGGGTGATCGCCGACCTGCTCGGCGTGCCCGAGGAGGATCGCCCCGAACTGCTGGAGAGGCTCGCACGCGGCACCCACGGCAGCGGTCTGGGCAACGCCGAGAAGACCCTCACGAAGACGCCGCTGGAGTACCTCTACGAGGTGTTCGCCGAGTACATCGAGGACCGGCGCTCCCAGCCGCGCGGCGACGTGCTGACCGGACTGGCGACCGCAACGTTCCCCGACGGCACCATGCCGGAGGTGGCCGACGTCGTGCGCGTGGCGACCAATGTGTTCTCCGCCGGCCAGGAGACCACGGTGCGGCTGCTCAGCACCGCGCTGAAGGTGATCGGCGACAATCCCGACATTCAGGCCAAACTGCGCGAGAACCGCGATCTGCTCGGCAATTTCATCGAAGAGTGCCTGCGCATCGAAAGCCCCGTGAAGGGCGACTTCCGGCTGTCGCGGGTGCCTACGCAGGTGGGCGACCAGGCGCTCGGAGCCGGCTGCACGGTGATGGTGATCAACGGTGCGGCCAACCGCGACCCGCGGCGTTTCGAGGACCCGGACACGTTCGATCCGGAGCGCAAGAACGCCCGGCAGCATCTCGCGTTCGGTCGCGGGATCCACAGCTGCCCCGGCGCTCCGTTGGCGCGCGCCGAAACGCGGGTGGGGCTGGAACGTCTGCTCGATCGCACGACCGACATCCGCATCTCGGAGAAGGTGCACGGCCCCCGGGGCGAGCGCCGCTACTCCTACATCCCCACCTACATCCTGCGGGGGCTGACCGAGCTGCATCTGGAGTTCGACGTCCGATGAAGGTTGCGGTCGACGAGGATCGTTGCGCCGGCCACGGTATGTGCCTCACGTTGTGCCCCGAGGTGTTCGAGATGACCGACGACGGCTGGGCCGTCGCCGATCCCGGGGATGTGCCCTCCGAACTCGAGAGCGCCGCGCGCGAGGCGATCGACAACTGTCCTGAACGAGCAATCAGCGAAATCGACTGAGCAGAAGAAAGGTTCACCAGTGGCCAAGGCCTATGTGATCATCACCGAAGACATCAAGGACCCCGCAGGGATGGCCGAGTACGGCAAGCTCGCCAGCCAGACCATGGGCACCGCGAAGGTGCTGGCGTTCGGCCCGCCCACCGAGACGCTCGAAGGGCAGTGGCACGGAACGCAGACGGTGCTGCTGGAGTTCGAGTCCGTGGACGCGGCCAAGGAGTGGTACTACTCGGACGCCTACCAGGAGGCGCTCAAGCTGCGGCAGGCCGCGGCGGACTGCCACGGCGCGATCATCGCGGGTTTCTGATCCGGCGCTGAGCGCCCTCCGCGTGGCGGGCACGTCGCGGGCCCGCCGCGAGCGCGCGTGTCGCGCCGGCTACCGCGGCGCGTCCGTGTGCAGACACGCGCGCTCGCGGTGCCGGCGGGTCGGCGGGTCGGCGGGTCGACCGGTGCCGGGGGAGCGGCGGGGAGCTGGGGGTCAGTACGGGCTGAGCGGGGCGATGGGAGTCGTCGTGGTCGCGTGCACGAGAAGCTCGGCGAGTTCTCGTGGGCGTGACAGGAACGGCGAGTGGGACGCGTCGATGCTCAGCTGCTCGACGCCGAGCCTGCGGGCGACGGTGTCGGCCAGCCAGCGCGGCATCGACCGATCCTGTTCGCAGACAATGAAACTGCGGGGCAGGTCAGCAGCCCAGAATGCCGGGACCGACACCGGGGTCACCGTGGTGTCGCCGAACCGCTCGGGACCGAGCCGCTCGAATGCCCAGCGCGCCGTGTCGTCGTCGCAATCGTGGTAGAAGTATTTCCTGGCCCCGTCATAGTCGGCGAAGGTCATCGCGCCCGATTCGTCGAAATGTAGGTAGCCCAACATCTCTCCGACGTCGCCGTCGAACTCCTCACCCAACTCCTGGTCGTCGTCGCGCATCGCCATGGCCTCGGGGTAGGTGCGGCCCTCGCGGGGCAGCGCTGCGGCGAGATAGATGATGTGGCCGACCAGATCCGGCCGGGCATCGGCGGCCAGCGTGGCGTCGAAGCCGCCGCCGGAATGCCCTACCAGAACCGACTTCTCGTCACCGGACCGCATCGCCGCCACGACCGCATCCCGGCGGTTGGCCAGCGTCGAATCCTGATCGACCAGCGCCCCGTGGCCCGGAAGGTCGACCGCGACCGCGGTGTGCCCCAGGCTGCGCAACTCGTCGACGGTCCGCTCCCAGCACCAGGCGGCATGGAAACCGCCGTGCACCAGGACGAAGCGCATCTAGTCGAGGACCCGCACCGGCACGTGGGACCAGCCGGCCACGTTCTGCATCGCGACCCGGCGGCAGTCATCCCAGAGGACCTCATACCGCGGCATGAAGTCGAGCAGTCTTTCCAGGGCGATGGCGCTCTCCATCCGGGCCAGCGCGGCACCCAGGCAGCTGTGCACCCCGTAACCGAAGCCGAGGTTCTGGGCCTCCGTACGGTCCCGGTCGATGTCGAACTTGTCGGCGTCGGTGAACGCGTCGGGATCCCGGTTGGCCGAACCGCCCAGCAGGAAAACAGGTTTGCCCTCGGGGATCGTCACGCCGTGCAGAGTGACCTCACGCATCGAGCGCCGCACGTTGTACTGCGCCGGCGCCTCGTAGCGCAGCAGCTCCTCGACCGCGGCCGGGATCTTGCTGCGGTCGTCGAGCAACTTCTGCCACTGATCGGGGTTCTGCGCGAAGGTGACGGCGGCATTGCCGATCAGCTTGGTCACCGTTTCGGCACCCGCACCGCCGAGAAGCGTGGCGAAGCCGGCGATCTCCAGGTCGTCGAGACGTTCCTTCTGGCCATCCTCACGCTCGATCTCGGCCTGCACCAGCCGGGTGAACATGTCGTCCTGCGGCTCGGCCCGCCGCTGCTGGATGATCTCGAAGTACAGACCCATGGCCTCGGCGATGGCCTGCTGGCCCTCTTGTGACATCTCGATCTGCCCGGGCTCCCGGTGCAGCGACGTGTCGACCCACTGGCGCACCTGCTGCCTGCGGTCCTCCGGCACCCCGAGCATCTGGGTGATGACCTCGACCGGGAAGAACGCGGCGAATTCCTGCACGACGTCGAAACGTTGCGGATTCGCCGCGGCGAAGCACCGGTCGATGGTTTCGACGACCATCGGTTTGAGGTTGGCGATCTGACGCGGGGTGAAGACCTTGTTGACCAGGCTGCGCATCTGCCGGTGCTCCGGCGGGTCCATCAGGATGATCATCTTCAGCGGCAGCGGTTCGCCGGACTTGACCATCGCCAGATCGAGACCGTACGCCGAGGAGAAGGTCTGGTGATCCTTGAACGCGGCGGCGACGTCCTCGTGCCGCGACAGGGCGTAGAAGTCGTGCTCGGCGTTGTAGTAGACCGGCGCCTCGGTGCGCATGCGCCGGTACAGATCCCACGGTCCGTTGAAGAACTCCTCGGAGAACGGGTCGAAGACGAGCTCTGCGGTGGTCATTCGTCCCGCAGCGAGATCGCCTGCCGCGGGCACTGCCGCACGGACTCCTTGACCTGCTGTTCGTTCTCGGGCGTCACTTCGTCCTGCAGCACGTGTAGATAATCCTCGTCGTCTAAGTCGAACACCTCGGGGATGATGCCCATGCACACCCCGTTGCTCTCACACAGGCCGAAGTCGACCTCGATCTTTTGTGTCATGCGCGATCCCGCTCCGCTCCCCGCTGTGTCATGCGCGAACCCGCTCCGCTCCTCGCTGTGTCATCAGCGCAGCACCTTCACCGGGACATGGTGATACCCGGCCACGTTCTGCATGTTCGTGCGCTTGAGGCCGTCGAAGTCGACCTCGTAGCGCGGCATGAAATCGAGAAGGTACTCGAGGGCGATCGCGCTCTCCATGCGTGCCAGCGCCGCGCCCAGGCAGCTGTGAATGCCGTAGCCCAGGCCCAGATTCTGCGACTGGGTGCGGTCGCGGTCGATGTCGAAGGTCTCGGCGTCGTCGAACGCTCGCGGATCGCGATTGGCGGAGGCGCCCATCAGGAAGACCGGCTTGTGGGCCGGCACCGTTCCGTTGGGCAGCTCAACCTCACGAAGGCTGTACCGGACGTTGTACTGCACCGGACCGACGTAGCGGAGCAGCTCCTCGACCGCGGCGGGGATCTTGCTGCGATCGTCGAGCAGCTTCTGCCACTGCTCGGGATGCCGGGCGAACTCGACCACGGCGCTGCCCATCAGCTTGGTCACGGTTTCGGCGCCGGCGCCACCCAGAAGCGCGGTGAAGCCGGTGATTTCGATGTCGTCGAGTTTGCGCATGGCGCCGTCGGGGCCGGGGATCTCCGCGGCGATCAGGCGGCTGATCATGTCGTCCTGCGGATTCTTGCGGCGTTCCTGGACGAGTCCGTAGTAGTAGATGCCGGACTCGATGTTGGACTCCATGGCCTCGGCGGTGAGCTCGTTCTCGCCCGGCTTGCATTCCAGGCCCTTGTCGATCCAGTGCCGCACCTGCTGGCGGAATTCCTCCGGCACGCCGGCCATCCGCGTGATGACCTCGACGGGGAAAGGCCCGGAGAAGTCCTGCACGACGTCGAAATGGTCCGGATCGACTCGGCTCAGGTAGTGCTCGACGAGTTCGACCACGGTCTCCCGCTGCTTCTGGATGGCCCGGGGGGTGAAGGCCTTGTTGAGCAGGCTGCGCATGTGCCGGTGGTCCGGGGGATCCATGAAGATGATGGATTTCTGCGGCACCTCGCCGGAACGGATCTGGGCCAGATGGCACCCCCGGGCAGACGAGAAGGACTCGTGGTCCTTGAACGCCGCGGCGACGTCGGCATGCCGGGTCAGCGCATAGAAGTCGAGTTCTTCGTCGTGATAGATCGGTGCCTCGTCGCGCATGCGGCGGTAGATCTCATACGGATTGTCGAAGTACTCCTGGGCGACCGGGCTGAAAACCAGTTTGGGCTTGGTCACTACGTCCTCCTCGGGCCCGTTCGAAGAGCCACAAACGTTACGGAAGGCTGTTTCCCTGTAACGAATCCAGTATGGGACATATAGTCTCGGAAGTCAGCCGAATAGGCAATGGTGCGCAGCCGTGTCACGGCGCCGCCGCATTCACCAGGCGATCGAGGGCGCCGAGGTCTGCGCCGAGCTCGCCGGCAGTCGCGCGGACGACCGCGACATCCTTGCCGATGAATTCCCCGACCCTGTCGAGGAAGGCCTGCGCCGACCCCGCGGCCGCCACCATCGACAGCACCCGGCTCTGCGCACTGCCGTGGGTGAGGGCGGCGAGCAGGGGAGCCTCCTCGACCCCGAGCTCCGCCCCCAGTCGGACGCCCTCGGCCACCAGACCGATCTGGGCCGCGAACAGGGTGTTGTTGATCAGCTTGACGAGCTGTCCGGTGCCGGTCGGCCCGGTGTGCAGGATCGGGTCCCCGTAGGCGGCCAGTACCGGACGCGCATGTTCGAGGGCGGCGGGCTCACCGCCGACGAACAGCGTGACGTGGCCCGCCTCGATGTCGTGCGGTCCGCCGCTGACCGGTGCGTCGAGGACGTCGACGTGGACAAACCGGGCCGCGATCGCACGCGCGGTGGCAGGGCTTCCAGTGGTGTGCAGAATCAGGGCCGAACCCGGCGACATCCGTTCGATCAGGTCGCCGCCGAGGCAGAGCCCCTCGACCTGGTCGTCGGTGAACACGCACACGACCACCGCCTCGGCGCCGTCGGCTACCGCCGCCGGATCTGACACTGCCTCGGCGCCCAACGCCTCGACCGCGGAGCGTTTTTCGACCGACCGCCCCAGCGCCCGGACCTGGTGGCCGGCATCCGCCAGGCGGGCCACCATGGGCGCACCCATCCGGCCCGCCCCCACGAACCCGACCCGCATCAGGGCCGGGCTCCCGTCGAGGCCGGGCGATTCCGCGAGATCACCGCCGATGGTCCATCGACTCCAGTGCCGCATCCGCAGCGGTGAACACCGCGCCCTCGGCCACCTTGGCTGCCGCGGCGAGGCTCGCCGCGTGCCGAACGTCCTTCTGCAGCAACGCTCCCGCGATCGGCGCGAGACCGTCGAGCGTTCCGCCGAACATCGAGATGCTGCCCACCGCCTTGCTGGTGGCCGAGCCGCGGTGCAGCACCTCGACGAGCTTGTCGCGTGGGATGCCCAGCGATTCGCCGAGTTCCAGCGTGCTCACGGCACTACCGAGGTTGGCGCTGAACAGCAGGTTGTTGAGGATCTTCGTGTTCTGTCCGCTGCCCAGCGGACCGAGGTGAATGATCGGGTCGGCATAGGTCGCAAAGACCGGCCGGCAGCGCTCGGCCACCTCCTCGTCCCCGCCGACCATCACCAGCAGGGTGCCCTGCTCGACCGCGGGTCCACCACCGCTGACCGGTGCATCGATCACCGAGACGCCCTGCGCTGCAGCCTTTTCGGCGATCTCGCGGCAGGTGTCGGGATGAACCGTGCTGTGGATGGCGATGATCGCTCCGTCGGCCAGCCCCGCCAGCACGCCTGTGTCCCCGTAGAGGACCTCGCGGACGTCGTCGTCGCCCACGACACACAGGCAGACCAGGTCGCTGGCGGCGCCGAGCTCGGCGGGTGTCGCCGCCGACTTGGCGGGTGTGTCGGCGTAGGGCTCCAGGCTGGCTTCGCGCCGCGCCCACAGCGTGGTCTCGAAGCCGCCCTCGGCGATCTTTCGCGCCATGGGTCCGCCCTGGCTGCCCAGTCCGATGAAACCGACGCGCATCAACCCGCCTCCACTTGCTCTGGCTCGCGACCGTGTTCGCCCGCGATGCATTCTTCGAAGAACGACAACACCCTGCGGTGGTAGCCACCCGCGCTCAGGCCGACGCTGAGGTTGTGGCCGCTGTCCGCCATCCTGTTCACCCGCACGCCGGGCGAGGAGCCGAACAACTCCACGACCGCCGCGGCGGCGTCCGGCCCGGATTCCCACACCTTCTCGTGGTCGGCGATGCTGAACTGCACCGGGACAGACACTTTCGAGGCCAGAGCGGGGAAGTCCCGCCGCGCCCAGTTCGCGGTCACCTCGCCCTCGTAGGCCACACCCGGTGCCGATAAGGCGCCGGTGAGGACCTCGTCCGGATAGAGCCGGGCGGGCTCCCACAACAGGTCGCGCAACCCGGCCGGTCGAGATGTGACCGTCGCCTGCCCGATGATGTCCCTCGCCGAATCGCTGTACCGCAGACCGGTGCCCGCCAGTTCGACGCCGATCACGTCACCGCGCTCCGTCGTCATCCGAACGGCCAACTCACAGCCCGCCGAGTGCCCGACGAGAGCCAGGCCGGCCCCGCGCGGGCCGTCGCCGAGAATCTTGTCGACGGCCCCGAGCGCCGAGGACACGCGGCGGGCAGGGTCGGTGAAATCGCCGGCATAGACCGCCGACGTTCCATAACCGGGTCGGTCGAGCGCGATCGCGGTGAAACCCTCTGCTGCGGCGGTACGCAACAGCGAAAGCTCCGGGTGGCCCGGGCAGTCGAAATACGCCGCCGACGTCGCGCCGCCGTGCACCGCCACCAGCACCGCGCGCGGGTCGGGGACCTGCGCGACGAGCGCCGACATCGGCACACCGTCGACCAGGACGACACGGGGACGGACCGTCATGACCTCAGGCCCCGCTGCGCAGCAACAGCACGCCGCTCGGAGTCAGGCCGCCGCTGCTGACGACGGCGACCCTGGCATCGGCGACCTGACGCTCGCCGGCCTCCCCCCGCAGCTGCGACACCGCCTCGTGCACGAGGCCCATCCCGTGGGTGCGGCCGTGGGAGAGCTGGCCGCCATGGGTGTTGAGCGGGATCACGCCATCGCGGGCGATGGCGCCGCCACCGTCCAGGAAGTCCTTCGCCTCGCCGATCCCGCAGAAGCCCAACGCTTCCAGCCACGACAGACAGTTGAACGTGAAGCCGTCGTAGAGCTGCGCGACGTCGACATCGTCGGGGCGCAGCGAGGTGCGCGTCCACAGGTGCGCGGCCTGCCCGAGCACCTGCGGCTCGTGGGTCAGCGTGGTCTGGTCCCAGTCCGTGCGCTCGATGATCTGGGTGCCCACCGCCTCGAAGTACACCGGCGGCTTCGGGCAGTCCGCAGCGGCGTCCACAGCCGAGACCACCACGGCGACGGCACCGTCGCAGGGCACGTCACAGTCGTACAGGCCGAACGGTGTGGTGATCGGCCGGGCGTTGAGGTAGTCGTCCATCGACATCGGATCGCGGTAGATCGCCGTCGGGTTCAGCGCCGCGTTCGCACGCTGGTTCAGCGCGATCCATCCGAGGGTCTCCCTGGTCGTGCCGTAGCGGTGAAAGTGCCGCTGCGCGTTCAGCGCCAGAGTGTGCGCGGCCGACGTGGCACCGAACGGCGCCTGCCAGCTGTTGACCCTCGTGCCGCCGGGCGGCGACACCTTGCCCTCTTTCATCAGCTGGTTGAACGTCGCCTCCCACAGCGTGCGGAAGCACAGCACGTGGCGGGCCATACCGGTCGCCACCGCCATCACCGCGGCGATCACCGACCCGCCCGGTCCGAAGGTGTCCATGCCGCCGTTGATCCACGTCGGCCGGATGCCCAGGGCGCCCTCCAGCGCGGTCACCCCGCCTTCGCCCATACCCATCGCGTCCATCGCGGGATACGTCGACAGGCCGTCGATGTCGGCCAGGGTCAGCCCGGCGTCGGCGATCGCCGCCTCGCTGGCCTCCAGCGTCAGCGACAGCGGAGACACCATCAGACGCCGGCCCATTTTCGACGCGCCGATCCCGGTGATGGCGGCGGCGTCCTCGAACTTGGCTGTGGTCAGCATGGGCCGGACGAAGGTCGCGAAGTCCTGCGGGGCGATCTCGTCCTGGGGAAGCGGCGCGGTCTCGGGTTCGGACGTCGGGCGGAACAGCGGCAGCCATACGTCGTCGTTCTGCTCGAAGACCACCTCGACAACGCGCCCCAGTTCCAGCTCTTCGGGGTCGCAGTCGATGATGTTGGTGGTCAACCGGACTCGCGGATCTTCCTCGATCGCCACCTGCGCGACGACATACGGCGGCTGCAGACCCGGGATGGCGAACCGCTGATTGACGGTGAACGCAGAGAGCACCGCCCGCCCCGACACGTCGCGCACGCCCATGTTGTGGCTCTTGCAGTAGCGGCACACCGGCTGCGGCGGGTGGATCAGCGACGCGCAGTCGCCGCATTCCTGGATGCGCAGAACCCCGTCGGCGCCGGCTGTCCAGAAGAATTCGTTGTCGAAGGTCAACTGCGGCAGTGGAAGCCGACTCATCTGTTCCCTCTGCTCTTCGCGCAAGCGCTCATCTGTTCTCTCTGCTCTTCGCGCAAGCGCTCATCGGGTGAAGCCCCACTCAGCCTCGTTGTCCTCCGTCTTCAGCTTCTCCAGGTCGGGCTCCCTCAACGGCGCGATCGGCGTCGGGTCGGGGCGGCGCTCACCGATCCTGATGATCGCGTGCACGGGGCAGTCGAGGAGCGCGCGCTGAACCGCGTCGCGGTCCTGCTCCGGGATGTTGCCGTCACCGACCAGCACTGCGTAACCCCAGTCGTCGAGCGAGAAGTACTCGGGGGCGTGCTTGGCGCAGATGCCGAACCCGTCGCACAGCGTCCTGTCCAGCTTGACCCGCATCTCGTCGCTCACAATGCCTCCACCTCGAACGGCCGCTGCGCCGTGAATGCGCCTCTCCTGCACGACGGACATTGATCATCCAGGTGCCGGGCCACGTGATCCGGGAACATCGCGAGCATGCTGGCGGCGATGTTGCACGCCGCGTCCAATGTGGCGCACGCACCGCGACCACGCAGCACCATCGACCACCGTTGCAGCCGTGCGACGTCGTCGGCGTCGGCGACGCCGTCACGCAGAGCGCCGGCCGCGGCCGCCATCGCCGCCGTGCCGTTGAAGCAGCTGCCGCACTGATCGGCGTTCTCGCGATCGTAGTAGTCCAATACCGACGCGGCCACCGCGATCGGGCATTCGTCGGTGATCACCGAGACGGCGCCGCAACCCAGGCCGCTACCCAGCGCGCGCAGCGATTCGTGGTCCATGGTGCCGTCCACGATGCGCCGGTCCAGCAGGCCCGCGAAGTAGCCGCCCATCAGGGCCCCGTGCACCTGGTCGGTCGAAATCCCGTGCAACTCGATCAACTCCGCCGCCGAGGCGCCCAGCGGCACCTCGTAGAGCCCCGGCGGCCTGCCCCCGCCGGTGATGGTGGCCAGGAAGGTGCCGGGGGAGGCGTCGGTGCCCACCTCGCGGTACGTCGCGGCGCCGTGGAGGTGGATGAAGGGCAGGTTCGCCAACGTCTCGACATTGCTGACGACGGTGGGCAGCCCACCCACGCCCTCCTCGAAAGGGCGCGGCGGTTTGTCGGTGGGCTTGGCCGGCCCGCCGTTGATCGCGCGCACCGCGGCGGACTCCTCGCCGGCGACATAACCCGGGGCCACGGTGAACACACCGACGGTGATGCCGTCCAGCGATTCGGGCGCGACGTCGTCGAGAGCGGACTGCACGACCTGCGCCGAGGTGACGTCCGAGACGTAGATGTGCGCATGGCGAGCCCCGATGATCCGGGCCGCCAGGCGTACACCGTCCAGGACCAGATGCGGCCGATGACGCAGCAGCCAGCGGTCTTTCACCGAGGCGGGCTCACCCTCTTCGCCGTTGGCCACCAGAACGGTGTCCTGGCCCCGCAGCGACGCCGTGCGCACCGTGGTCAGCTTCACCGCCATCGGGAACGCGGCGCCGCCGCGCCCCACCAACCCGGCACGTCCGATCTCGGCCAGGAAGCTTTCGTCGTCGCTCTGCGGTCGGTACCCGCCGGCGGCGAGGTAGTCGGCGACGGACTCGACACCGTCCCCGGTACGCAGCAGCCTCGGGGTCAGGCCGGGCCAGATGGTTACGGTCAGTTCGGTGTTCATGGCCGTGCTCATCTCCGGCTACCCTTCCCTGCATGCGAACTGCGGTGGTCCGTGTCGGCGTCGACCAGGCCGGGGAGCTCTCCGCCGATCAACTGACGGCCGGTATGGCCGAACTCGCGCGACTGGCCACCGAGGCGGGCGCCGAACTGATCGACAACAACCTGGCTGCGCTGCCACCGAAGCGGCGAGAGGTCGAGATCCTGATGCGGGGGGACGATCCGCAGGCTCTGCAAGCAGCCGCAGTTGCGCTGTGCGCGAGGACTTTTCCGGCGGAACCGGTGCTGGGTGTGCTGACCTTCGTCAGCCACGGCACCGACGACGACGCCGCAGGCGTGCTCGCCGGTTTCGGCGTCACCGGGGTGATCGACCGGACGCCGGGCGGGCAGGGCTGGGACATCATCACCGTGACGCTGCGCAAGGCCGACCTCGCGCGTATCCCGGAGAGCCGCATTCACACCGCACTGGAGGCCTCGACCAACTGCGAGGTCCGCATCGTCGCGGCGGAGTAGTCCGTCCATCAGCGTCCCAGGAAATCCAGAATGGGCGGCGCGGCCTGCACCCATGTGTCGAACATGTTGAACCGCTTGACCTTTCCCGACGCCCGCGCCTCGCCGGCACGCTCCCACGCGTCCTCGGGCCACGGCGGGTCGATCATTTTCGAGCCCTTGATCAGGCAGCTGATCTCCAGCGACGTGCGCTTCGGGTGGTCCAGGTCGTTCTCACCGCCGCGGATGATCAGCGTCGGCACGGTGATCCTGTCGAACATCTCGTCCTCGACACCGGGGATGGTCTGCCCGGGTTTCGGTACGAACGCGTTGAGCCAGCGCAGCATCAGCTTCAGGAACGCGTCGGGATCCTGATCGAGGATGCGAGCCTCGTTGTCCGGGTTCTCGGCGATGCGCTCCTGCCATTCGCCGATCTTGGACACCGCCTTCATGCCCGCCCCGCGCACGGCCAGGATGCTCGGGACGATGTAGTAGGAGCCCAGGACGAACGAGCCGTACACCCCGCCGACGATGTTCCACACCACCAGCTTTCGCACCAGCTCCGGGTACAGCATGGTGGTGAGCATCGAGTCCCGCGCGCCTCCGGAGCCGCCCAGCAGGATCACCGGTCCGATGTCCAGCGTGGTGATCAGCTGCTGGAGCGTCTCGGCGCGCATATGAGATTCGCTCTGTCCGTAGAACTGCACGTCGGACTTGCCGCAATTCGGCCGGTCCCACAGCAGAACGCGGTAGCCACCGTCGACGAGCTTCTTGGCCAGCGGCCGCAGGCCCGGGATGTCCTTGCTGAACCGCCCACCGGGGGTGAGCACGATCAATTCGGCGTCGGTGTTCCTGGCGCCGAGGATTTCATAGACGACGTTCCCGCCGTTGATCTCGATCTTCTTGTTGGGCAAGGTTCCTCTTTCGGTGCCCGGGCGCTAGGCCTGTACCAGGACGTCGTTGCCGACGACCCGGACGGGATAGGTGCGGATACTCCACTCGGGCTTCACCGCTGTCGTGCCGGTGGCCAACTCGAAACCCCACTGATGCCACGGGCAGAAGATGTACTCCATGTCGCGGACCATCACGGCGTCCCCCGGAACCGTCTCGTCGACGATGTTGCGACCCCGGGCCCGGCCGGAGCACAGCGGACCGCCCTCGTGCGGGCAGTAATTGGCGATCGCATAGAACGTGCCGTTGACGTTGTACACCCCCACCCCGTGGCGGCCGATCGGCACGAGTTTGTGTGTCCCGGGCGGGATCTCGTCGACGGTGGCGACGATGTGTTCACGCCCCTGAGCGAGTCGGGGCGTCGTGTCCTTGTCCATGTGTCAGAAGACCCGTACCTGGCCCTCGAGCGCGGGAACGGTGTCCGGCAGCTTGTAGGTCTCGATGCCGTTCTTGAACATCACGGCTTCCCGCGCATGCTCGGGCAGGTGCTTGACCAGCCAGCGCGGATCGTCGAACGTCCAGTGCGGATAGTCGCTGGAGAACAGCAGGATCTTCTCGCACTCCATCCACTCGAACGCGCGGGTCAGCTCGGTCTTGTCCTCGGGGTAGTCGAGGGGCTGGGTGGTGAACTTGATGTGGTCCTTGACGTACTCGCTGGGCTTGCGCTTGATGTCGAGCCAGGACTTCCGGGCTTCGTAGAGCGCGTCCATACGCCACATGAGCGGCAGGATCCAGGTGAAAGCGTGCTCGACGAACACGATGCGCAGATTGGGATGGCGGTCGAACGTCCCGTCGAAGATCAGGCTCATCACCTGATTCGCCGCCAGCAGCGAGTACGTCACCATGAAATCGTGGTTGTAGCTGGGCAGCCCGACGGGCGGCATGGGCAGCTCGTCGTAATGGCTGCGCGACAGGTGGCAGCTCACGGTGATGTCGTGCTTGGTCGCCGCCGCCCAGATCGGGTCGTATTTCGGGTTGCCCCAGGAAGGGCGCGGTTCGGCCTTGATCAGGATCTGCGCCATGTAGGGGTGGCCGGCCCAGCGTTCGATCTCGGCGACGCTCGCCTCCGGCTCTTCGATGGCCAGGCAGATCGACCCACGCCAGCGCTCGTGCCAGTTGTTGTGGCTGTCGAGCCAGTGGTTGGCCTGCCAGTCGTTGAGGGCGCAGTTCATCGCATGGTTGGCCTCGGGGATCCGCGCCGGGTAGGCGGCGGGCTCCAGGATGGCGATGTCGGCGCCGGCCTCCATGATCAGCTGCTTGAACGCGAGATCCGGATCGCTGCAGGCGAACTCACCGTCGGACGGGAAGGCGTCGAGGCGCATCGCGTAGGAGTGCGCGTAGTCGGGCGCGTCGTAGTAGATCTGCTCACCGATCTTGCGGGTGAGGAAGTACTTGCTGCGCCACGGCTCCGGGATGTACTGCGTCAGGTCCCCGCGCCGCGGCGCCGGGTGTACGTCGGAGTCGACGCACCGGACGGCGATGCGTTCGGCGGCAGGTACACGTGGGTTGGTCGTCACAGTCATGGTGGCCTCCTCGCTCCCTCTACTGTGCCGCAGCCGCGGTCGGGAATACCGGGCTTTGGATGCCGTAAAGCTCGGCGGCATTGCGCCAGCACAGCTTGTCGCGCTGCTCGGCGGTGTAGGCCGCCGGCACCGACAGCTCGTTGAGCTGCCAGTGCGGATAGCTCGAGCCGTACATGACCATGTCGTCCTTGCCGGTGAAGCCGGCCCATTCGCCGGCGAAGTCGACGTCACCGGGCCCGTCGAGTGCGCCCTGCACGAAGTGCACGTGGCCGGGCAGATAGTCGCTGGGCATCTTCGGCGCCCACGGCGTCTGCTCGAGGTGCGGCCGCCCGAAGCAGTCCATCCGCCACATGAACGGGGTGAGTAGGTCGGCGGCGCCGTCGGCCCACACGAACTTCAACTCCGGGGAGCGTTCGAAAACGCCCTCGGCGATCATGTTCATCAGGTGGTAGAGGAAGTTCAGTGCCGTGAAGCCGACGTACTGCTCGTAGGTACGGGTCAGTCCGTTCGGGGTCGGCGGCAGGGCGATCCCCGACCCGACCTCGAAGTGCACCGCCACCGGCCAGCCGGCATCGACGGCGGCGTCCCACAGCGGCCAGTACTGCGGCTTTCCGTACAGTTCGCGGGACTGCAGCGGAATGCCCAGCTGCACGATCCGCGGGTGGTCCTTGTACTTGGCGATCTCGCGCAGGGCCCCTGCGATGTCGTCCGGGTCGACCCGAAGGGTGCCGCGGAACTTCTCGCCCAGGTCGGGATGGTCGAGCCAGCGCGTCACCATCATCTCGTTGTGCGCCGACGCGATCGCTGTTCCGAGGTGCCGGTCGGGCATGATGCCGCGCGTCATGGGATGCAGGATCGCGATGTCGACGCCGCGGTCGTCGAACAGGTGCTTGGCCACCACCTCGGGATCCGAACCGGGGTACTGGCCGTCGGGCCCCTCCGTCCGGTCGGCGTATTCGCCGCCCGGTGCGCCGTACCAGTCCATCTCGTAGTCCGGAAAACCACGGCTGCGGAAGGGTTCCCGCAGGAAGTTCTTGCGCAGATCCTTGTTCGACTGGCAGAAGATGTGCACGCTGGCGTCGATGACCGGGACGCGGGCCGCGGCGTCCGTCCCGTCACTGAAATCCTTCACAGCCTCTGTTCCTCATTCCGCAGACGTCCGTTGCGCGCCGGTCAAGGTTCGACCACCGTCGTCCCAGTGTAGATCCTTGTTCTTCATTAGCAAGAATTCTGTTCTCCAGCACAGTGCTTAACATCGGTGCAGGTAAGCGATGCTGCTGTACAGTCGCTCAGCGTTTTGTCGGCGAGAATGCGTGCGCATCTGGTGAGAACGGTGAGATCGCAGAAGAGAATGATATTCTCGCGGGAACCGACGAGCCCGGAGGCGCTGGATGCTACTTGAGTTCGATGCTGATCAGCGGCTGTGGCAGGAGACCGTTCGCGACGCGGTGTCCAAACAGTGCCCGCCGTCTCTGATCCGTGACATCGCCGAGAACGGGGTCGATCCGGCGCCGTTGTGGAACAGCTATCTCGACGCCGGGTGGACCGAGCTCACCGATCCCGAGAACGCCGTCGAACTCGCGATCGTGCTCGAAGAGCTGGGCCGGGCCACCGATCCCACACCCTTCCTGGCCACGCTGACGCAGTTCGCACCGCTCGTCGGTGACAGGTTCGACACCGCCGGCGCAGGGGCGGCCGTGTACTCGGGCGTGTCGGCGATCCGGGATGCCGACGGCTGGGTGCTGACCGGGACCGACCGGTTCGTGCTGGACGGCGACCGCGCCGACCGGCTCGCCGTGGTCACTCCGGCCGGGGTGTTCCTCGTCGATCCGAAAGCCGACACCGCTGCGGTGACGTCGCGGCGCGTCGAGGTGTTCGACCCGGTGATGCACGTGTCGGAGGTGTCATTCCTCGGCGCGCATGTCTCCGACGCCGAGCGGCTGCCGGCAGACACCGAGCGTGCCCACCACGTCGCACTCATGGGCATGGCCATCACGATGGTCGGTGCCTGCCAGCGCATCCTGGACCTCGTTCTCGAACACGCCAAGAGCCGCCAGCAGTTCGGTGTCGCCATCGGCACGTTCCAGGCCGTCCAGCACAAGGCCACCGACATGTATGTCGCGATCGAGCGTGCCCGCGCCCTGTCGTACTTCTCGGCGCTCACGATCGCCGCGGACGACCCGCGCAGGCGGCTGGCCGCGGCGATGGCGAAGGCCTCGGCGGGCGAGTGCCAGGCACTGGTGTTCAAGCACGGCATCCAACTCCACGGTGCGATGGGCTTCACCTGGGAGAACGATCTGCAGTTCGCGCTGAAACGGGCCAAGGCGGGCGAGTTGCTGCTCGGTGGCGCCGCCGAGCATCGGGCGATGATCGCGGCGGAATATGGGAAGGATCTGTAGATGCAGCTGGCATTCGACTCCGATGTCGAGGATTTCCGCGCCGAGTTCTCCGCGTTCCTCGACGAGCACACGCCGACCGCGGACCAGACCCTGGAACGTCCGCGGTCGGTGTCGCACATGCCCCAGTGGGCCCGCGAGTGGCAGCGGCTGCTGTTCGACAACGGGTGGCTTCTGCCGGCGCAGCCGCCGGAGTTCGGCGGGCGCAACGCGTCGGTACTGCAGACTTTCGTGCACGCCGAAGAGCTCTGCCGGCGCCGGATCTACCACAGCTTCAACCCGCAGGGCGTCAACATCATCGCGGCGTCGCTGCTGACGTTCGGCACCGACGAGCAGAAGCACCGGTGGGCCGTTCCCGTCCTGCGGGGCGAACGCACCGCGTCGCTGGGAATGAGTGAGCCGAGCGCCGGTTCGGACCTGGCCTCGTTGCGCACCAAGGCCGTGCTGGTTTCGGACGCGACGGAGCCCTACTTCGTCGTCAACGGGCAGAAGGTATGGACCTCCGGCGCGCACGACGCCGACTTCCTGCTGACGTTCGTCCGGACCGACCCGGAGGCGCCGAAGCACAAGGGAATCAGTGTGCTGCTGATCCCGACCGACCTCGAGGGCGTGGTATGCCGTCCCTTCGCCGACATGTGCGGGCTCGAGAACCTCGACTTCAACGAAGTGTTCTTCACCGACGTACGGGTGCCCGCGGAGAACCTCGTCGGACCCCTCAACGGCGGCTGGGGTGTGGCCAACGGTTCCCTGGGCCACGAGCGCACGATGATGTGGCTCGGTTTCGCCGACCGCATCGCCAACTGCATCGCGGACTTCGAGGCGAAGAACGCCCTGGAGCGCGACGCATTGGCCACCAGCATCATGGACTACGAGGCCCTGCGGTTGCTGGGCTCCGTCGGCATCGCTAAGGCGGCGCGTGGCGAGGTCGACGTGGCCTCGGTCTCGATCCCGAAACTGCTTGGGGCAGAGGCTGAACAGCGCGTCGAGAGCCTGGCGCTGGAGGCGGCCGGCCCCGACGGGCTCGTCCACCCCGCCACGTCCGGGCCGTACGCGCACATGAACCTCGACCATTACTTCGCCAGTTGGTTCGAGCGGTACTGCCGGAGTTTCGGTGGCACCATCGCCGGAGGCACCTCGGAGATCCAGCGCAACATCATCGCCCAGCAGGTCCTGGGTCTGCCGCGCCGATAGCCGCGACGCCGGGACCCGAGGAGCCATCAGTGAACGTTCAGCCCGCGGCGTTCCTGCGCACCACGCTGCCGCTCGACCTCGGGCACCTGGACGAGCTCGACAGCGGTCGGTACCACTCGATCTGGCTGCCGGACCACATGGTGAGCTTCTGGCCGGACTCGATCTGGACACCGGAGTTCACCGATCTCGCCGTCGCGTCCCCGTCGCCGCACCGGCACCTCGACGGCATGGCCGTCGCCGCGGCCGCCGCCGTTCTCACCGAGAACGTGCCGTTGGTGACCAGCGTGGTCGACACCGTCCGGCGTCACCCGGCCTCGCTGGCCCAGAGCGCACTGACCATCGACCATCTGTCCAAAGGCCGCTTCATCCTGGGGCTGGGCAGCGGCGAGAGCGAGAACATCGAGCCGTACGGCTTCGACTTCGACCGGCCGGTCAGCCGTTTCGAAGAGGCCCTGTCGGTCATCCGTCTGCTGTGGGAGGCAGAAGGCCCCGTGGATTTCGAGGGCCGGTTCTTCCGTCTGCAGCATGCCCGGCTCGACACCGAGCCGTACGACGGGCGTTTCCCGCCCATCTGGATCGGGGCCAGTGGGCCGCGCTCACTGGACATCGCGGGCCGGTACGCAGACGGGTGGTGGCCCGCCGGGGCGTGGACACCCGAGGACTACGCCGACAAACTCACGGCCGTACGGGCCTCGGCCGAACGTGCAGGCCGCGATCCGGCGCGGATCACACCGTGCTTCATCCAGATCTGCCTGATGGGGCGCGACGACGCCGCCCTCGCCGAGATCCTCGAAGCGCCCCTGGTGAAGTCGTTCCTCCTGCAGGTGCCCGCAGAGGTGTTGTCCACGTTCGGGTTCGACCATCCGATGGGGGACGGGTGGCGTGGGTTCCACGACATCGACCCCGCCGTGCTGACCCGCGAGCGGATCCTCGACTTCCTCGACCGTGTCGAGCCGGAAATGATCCTGGCGATGGTCCCGCACGGAACCCCGGGACGGGTCGCGCGCATCGTCAAGGACTATGTCGACGCCGGGCTGCGGGTGCCCAAGATCTTGGACTACGGCGCGATGGCCGGAGTCGACCACGCGGCCGAGTCAGCACGCAACGTGCGGGAGGCCGAGGACGAGCTCATGGCGCTGTGCCGGAGCGTCGACTGATGGTGGAACTCGATGCCGGCGCTCTCCTGGCCCGGGCGCAGGCCGAGACGGGACTGCGGGACTTCGGCGATCCCACCCTGGAGGACCGCTTCGCTGTGGCGGTAGCGCTTCTCAACGGGCTCGGCATGGACGCCGACGGATGCGGCCGCGCCGCCGAGGTCTGCCACTGGCTGTTGACCACCCGGCTCGAGTTCATCGCCGACCGCGAAAGGTTCCCGGTGGCCGAGGAAGTCATCGACAGACCGATGTTCGTCACCGGGGAGCCGCGGTCGGGGACGACGCTGATGCACGCGCTGATGTCCGTCGACCCGGCCGCGCGTGCGCTGCGGTTCTGGGAGGTCATGTATCCGTCCCCGCCCCCGGGTACCACGGGACCGGACGACCCCCGCCGGGCGCGCGCCGACGCCGACTGGCGGGAGATCAACGCCACGTTGCCGAAATGGCTGCACAGTCACCCCTACAACGACATGCTCGGGGACGGATTGCCCGAGGACGAGCGCACGTGGGCGTTCGACTTCCGGGTCATGACACCGACGGCGTGGTGGCGGGTGCCGATGCAGACCGTGGTCGGCGGCCTGCCGACCGATCCGGCCGCCCAGTACCGCCTCCACAAGGCGATGCTGCAGCAGTTCCAGTTCCAGCGGCCGCGGAAACACTGGGTGCTGAAGGGGTTTCACGGTTTCCGGCTCGCCGAGTTCTTCGAGGCGTACCCCGACGCCACCCTGCTGTGGCTGCACCGCGATCCGGTTCAGGTCGCGGCGTCGCGCACGATGATGATGGCCGACATCCTCGAAGGGATCGTGGGCCCCGTGGATCTGCATGCCGCGGCCCGGATGCATCTGGATCTCACCCGGGCCAGCATTGCCAACACCATGACGAACCCGCTGGTGGACGACCCGCGGATCCTGCATGTGCGATACACGGACTTCCTCGCCGACCCGGTGGGGACGGTGCGGCGATACCACGCCTTCGCCGGGCGGACGCTCACCGAGGACGCCGAAGCGCGCATGAGGCACTACCTGGTCCACAACAAGGGCGACCGCCACGGCAAGTTCCGCTACTCGACGGCCATCCTGACCGACATCGGCGAGGACCTCGAGGCGCTGCACAGCGAGTTCCAACCGTTCCGGGAACGTTTCGGCGTCGCGATCGAGAACCGGGGCTGAGGTGGCCGGCCCCGACGAACGCGTCTCTGTCCACGCCGTCACGTTCTACGGTGCGACCGCGCAGGAACTCCGTGCCCACACCGAAGCGCTGGGGACCCGTCGCCTCAGTCTGCTCGACACCCAGCTGACCGAGCCGGCCATCGCGGACATGGTTCGCGCGCAGGGGTATTCGGTGGAGTCCGTCTACCACCTGTTCCGCTCGGCCGACGAGCTGCGCGCAGTGATCGACGACGCGGCAGGTCTGGGTGCCCGCGTCGTGTACATGCTGACCGGGGGCCGGGGTGAGCGGACGTGGGAGCAGGCTGCCGAAGACTTCTGCGCCGCCGTGCAGCCGTGCCTCGAGGATGCCCGGCAGGCCGGGGTGGCACTGGCAATCGAGAATGCCTCAGGCCTCTACGCCGACCTGCACATCGCCCACACGCTGCGCGACACGATCGAGCTCGCCGAAACGGCGGGGCTGGGCGTCTGCGTGGATCTGTTCCACTGCTGGACCGAGGCGCACCTGGAAAGCCTGCTGGACCGGGCGCTGCCGCGCATGGAGTTGATCCAGCTCAGCGATCACGTGCTGGGAGACCGCGCACTGCCGGCCCGCGCAGTCCCCGGCGACGGGGCGATACCGCTGGAAAGCGTTGTCGAGCAGGCCCTTCTGGGTGGTTACCGGTACGGCTTCGACCTGGAGCTGATCGGTCCGCGGATCACGGCGGAGGGGCCGCGGCAGGCGGCCGAGCGCAGCTGTGCGGCCGTGACCGCGATGCTGTCCCGGATCGCGGGGGAGGGATAGTCATGGCGTACGGAGACGGCGAGGCCGACGCCGCGCTGCGCCGGGCGTGGGAGACGTTCTGCTACCGGCTCAAGACCGCAGGCGAACAAGCTTTCAAAGACCTCAACGCCACCTCCGATGCTCACCGCGTCGACGCGCTGAGATTCCTCACCCAGAACCTGGGGCAGGCCTTCGATCTGGCACTGGAGACCCGGGACACCCGGTATCCGAGCCTGCACGCATTCTGCGGCCCACACCGCAAACTGGGCGGCGACTGCGCGGATTTCACCTACCAGCAGGCATGGATCGACGGCGAGTCGACATACCGCATCGTCGGGGACAGAGGGACGGCACGCTTCTTCAACCTCACCGTGCAGGGTCCGCGACCCGACGGGCCGGGAGTCCTGCACGAGCCGTTCGGCGACGTGCCCGAGGCGAACCTGACCGGCGCCGAGCTCGACATCTCCGCCGACGGCATGCTGGAAATCCATGTCGGTGGCCCCCGGCGCCGGGGCAATTGGTTGCCGACGACGGCAGGATCGCGAAAGCTGTTCCTGCGTCAGGGTTTCGACTCCTGGGACGAACGGCCCGCGTCGCTTCGGATCGAGCGGGTGGACATGGCCGAACCCAGGCCGGTGCCGGCGCCCGACGAGATGGTCGCTGCGATCGACTGGGCGGGGGATTTCCTGACCGGTGTGATGAGCGACTGGCCCGAGTACCCGTTCACCTACGGGGGAGTGGATGGCGAGCGGCTCAACAGCTTCCCGGCCCCGAGCGCTGCCGATGCCGGTGACACCCGCCGCGGGCGTGCCGCGGTGAACATGCACTGGGCGCTGGCTGCCGACGAGGCGCTCGTCATCGAATTCGACGACCACCCGGGGTTCTGGAGCCTGACCAACATGGGGGTCTTCTTCAACAGCATGGACTTCCTGTACCGGCCGGTCAGCTACACACCCAGTCGGACCAGTGTCGACGGCGACGGCAGGGTGCGCATCGTGGTCGCGCACACCGACCCGGGTGTCCACAACTGGCTCGACACCCAGGGTTTCGAGCGCGGCAACGTCACCTACCGGCACATGCTGGAGGGCGAGCCCGCGGTCCTGCAGACGCGGCTGGTGAAGCACTGCGACCTGGGGGACGTGCTGCCGCCCGACAGTCGGACCGTCACCGCCGAGGACCGCCGCCGGCAGTTGTGGGAACGGTTCACGGCGATCCGGGACCGCTATTCGGCGCTCTGAGACGCGACGAGCGTGCGCGTTGTGCCGTTTTTAGGCGGCGTGTCGCGTGCAGACACGCACGCTCGCGGTGCAGGGGGTGGGGGCCGGGGGGCCGGGTCAGAGGCGCTGGAGCTTGAAGGTCCAGAACTGGGTGCCGGGTGGGCCGTTGAAACAGCCCACGTTGTACTTCGAGTCGATGGTGCCGACGAGCGTGACCGCATCCCACGAGTAGGTCTCGCGGGTCGGCAGGTTGTAGCCGAAGCACCGTAACCCGTCGGGAACGTCGACGGTGAACGTGTAGCGGCCGTCGACCAGATACGCCTTGCTCTCGTAGTAGGCGTAGAACTTCAGCCGCGGACGGGCTCCGACGTTGATGCAGTCCGGGCTCTTCTCGGGGATGCACGCCGAGATGTACCAGAACCAGGACGCCCGGTCGTACCGGTTGGTCCACAGGTCGTAGTTGCCGAGCTGCATCCGGGCGTTCGACGGGGGCGCGAGCAGCGTCGCCAGGGACATCAGGGCGGCCAGCAGCGTGGTGGCCACTGCTCCGGTCCTGCCTGTAAGTTTCATGCCGGCCTCCCTGTCTGCACGCCGCTACTCATGGAACCATCTCGCCGCGAAAAGTGGGCGGGATCAGCGCACTAATCGATGACGGCCGCTTCCTTGCGTTCGGTGATGGGCCGGGCGAGTTCCTGTTCGTTGCAGATGCGCTGCAGCTTCTCGATGGTCTCGTCGAGACCGGGGCCCAGCGGTGCGCTCGGGGTGAAGGTGGCGGGCAGATTGCGCATCCCCTGGATCACGCCGATGGAGTCGTAGTGGACGGTGCCCTCGGGGTCGCACACGTAATCCGGCATCCGGTCGAGCACGGCGGTCAGCATCGACTTGAACACCGTGCGCGCGACGTTGGATCCGACGCACCGATGCACGCCGATGCCGAAACTGAAGTGCCGGTTGCCCTTCCGGTCCAGGACGACCTCGTTCGGACGGTCGAACACCGCCGGGTCGCGGTTGGCCATCGCCCAGGACAGCCAGAGCCGCTCGAACTGCTTGAACTGGTGGCCCTCGACCTCGACGTCCTCGGCGAACGTCCTGCCGTCGCCGGGCGCGGGGGTGAAGAAGCGGAGGAACTCCTCGGTCGCCGGGTGGAGCAGCGTGGCGCGGTCCCGGCTGAGCCGTTCGCGTTCGTCGGGGTGTTCGCCCAGCCATTCCAGCGCATGGGCGGTCAGCGCGGTCGTGGTGTCGAAGCCACCACCGATGATGAGGCCCAGGTTGCCCAGGATCTCCATGTCCGGGGCGGGCTCACCGTCGATGCGCAACTGCAGCAACGCATTCACCAGCCCGGGGCGCGGCTTCTCGCGGATCTCCATCATGTTGTTGATGAGATCGATGCCCATCTCGCGATGCTGCTCGTTGATCTTCTCGCGCTCAGGGGCATGCTCGGGGGTGTACACCGACGCGTGCGTGGGTTCGCTGTAGACGTTCCACTTCTTGAGCTCGATGCCCATCATCGCGAGCGTGAACACCGCCGGCACCACGTTGGCGAGGTGCTCGACGAAGTCGATGCGGCCCGATTCGATGTGTTCGTCGAGCGCTGCACGGGTGATCTCGTCGACGAACGGCTCCCACCGCTTGATCGCGGCGGGGGACAGATACGGATTCAGCGCGCCGCGATACTGGCTGTGTTCAGGCTCGTCCATCTCCAGGATGCCGCCGCGAACCACGGTGGCGCGACTGGCTTTCGGGATGGTGATGCCCTGGAAGGGCGTCTCGCCCGAGATGTCGTGGTGGTTGGACACCACGGGGCACCGGGCCAGCTCGAACACGTGCTTGCTGTCCGCGGCGACCCAGTGCCCGTTATAGGCGTCCGTCCACGCCATCGGGCACTTGGACTGCATCTCTTCGGTGATCTTCTCGAACTGCAGCCGGTACTCCGGGGTGTGCCGGTCGAAGTGGTATGTGTTCTTCTTGCGGATGTCGTCGGCGGTGCCGTTCACGACGTCGTCGACACTCAAGGTTCTACTCTTCCTGTACTTTCCGGCTACGGACTGTGGTCATTCGTCGATCGAGATGGCCTGCTCCGGGCATGACTGCACCGCTTCGCGGACCGCGGCCTCCTGGTCTGCCGGAACGATCTCGTTGACCGGGGAGGCCGTGCCGTCGATGTCGCTGAGCTCGAAGGAATCCGGCGCGATCATGGCGCACAGCGTGTGCCCCTGGCACCGTCCTGAATCAACCCAAACCTTCACAGGGATCCTCCTAGATGTGGTAGTCGTACCACTTGAGGTAGCCGCCGGCGTCGACGCGCAGCTGCATGCCGGTGACGTACCTGGCCTCGTCGGAGACCAGCCACAGGATGGCGTTGCTGATGTCCTCGGGTTCGATGAAGTTGACCTTCATCGCCTGCTGCACGCCGAACACCGGTTCGGCGTCTGCGCGCGTGGGGTTTTCGAGATCCGGCCGGAAGGACTTGTACATCGGCGGGCTCTGCAGCATGTCGGTGTTGCAGTTCGTCGGATGCACCACGTTGGCACGGATGCCGCGCACGGCCAGTTCGGTCGCCAGGTCGTGGACGTACTGGGAGAGCAGGCGTTTGGAGGTCATGTACGCCATGCCGCCGGGATCGCCACCCGGGTTCGGCTTGTTGTGGGCGTCCATCAGTGCCGCGGTCGAGCCGGTCGCGACGATCGACGCGCCCTCCTTCAGATGCGGCAGCGCCACCTGGATGGCGTTGATGGTGCCGATGAGATTGGTGTTGACCACGTCGATCCACGCCTGCAGCGGCGGATTGCCCTTCATGCCGGCGATTCCGGCCTGGGCGACGACGATGTCCACGCCGCCGAGGGCCGCGATGCCGTCTTCGAGGGCCTTCTTCAGCTGCGCGGCGTCCCGCACGTCGGCCTTGGCCGTGACGATGCGCTGTCCGGTCTTCTCGACGAAGGCCGCCGTCTCTTCGAGGTCCTCGGGAGTCGCCATCGGATAGCCGATGGTGTCGACGTCCTCGCACAGGTCCACGGCGATGATGTCGGCGCCCTCTTCGGCCAGCCGCACCGCGTGGCTGCGGCCCTGCCCGCGCGCCGCCCCCGTGATGAAGGCGACCTTGCCTTGAACACGTCCCATGAGCTTTGGTCCTTTCGCTGAGATCTGTTGGCTCGTCAGGTGTTCCGGCCGCCGTTGACGCCCAGGATCTGGCCGGTGATGTAACTGGCTTCGTCGGAGATGAAGAAGGCGCAGGCGGCAGCGATGTCCTCGGGGCGGCCCATGCGGCGCACGGGGGTCTGCTGAATCTGCTTCTCGGTGTCTCCGAGGAACCCGCGCTGCTCGGCTTTGCGCAGCATCGGGGTGTCGATGAACCCCGGCGGGACGGCGTTCACGGTGATCCCGTACTCGCCGTACTCCAGGGCCAGGGATTTGGTGAGTCCGTTGACCGCGGACTTGGCGGCGACGTACGGCGACATGAACGGCTGACCCGAGTGGGTGCTCGACGACGAGATGTTGACGATGCGGCCCCAGCCCACCTCGATCATGTCCGGAAGTACGGCCTGGGTGCAGTGGAAGACGCCGTTGAGGTTGACGTCGACGACCTTCTGCCACTCCTGAAACGTCAGGTCGAGGAACTTCTTGAAGCGGTCGAGTCCCGCGGCGTTGACGAGCACGGTGACCGGACCCAGCTCGGCGCGGATCTCGTCGAGGGCGGCATCGACGGCCGAGCGGTCCGTGACGTCCGCGCCGTAGGAGAACTTCTGGTCCCCGGGATTGAGATCGATCGTCGCCACCTGCAGCCCGTCGGCACGCAGACGTTCGGCCACCGCGGCCCCGATACCCGAGGCGCCACCTGTCACGACAGCGTTCTTCACGCGTGCGCTCCGGTCATCACGTCACCCATCAAGAATCGTCCTTCCGATTATGAGAACCGTACTCTCGCATCATGCGGCATCGCAAGACAAGTGCCCCCGGGCATTCGCACTGGTGAGACGTTCGACGGTGGATTGTCGCACCGTTTCCCGCAGGCAGTCGCGGTTCTCGTCAATTTCTTGAGTTCTCATCTCACGAATGTATGATTCGCCGAAGATGAGAATGCAGTTTCCATCACATAAGCCCACATCAGGCCGCACCGATCACACACCCACAGCCGTCTCCGAGGAGGATGATGCAGGAAACAGCCACGATCTCGGGTGACAGCACCGACGTCGACGGGGCCGGGGCGGCCGACCGGGGTGCGACCCGCCGCCTGCTGATCGGCGGGGAACTCCGCGAGGCGGAGCGGACCTTCCCGTCACTGAATCCTGCCAACGGCGAGGTGCTCGGCTACGCGCCCGACGCCGGTGTCGCCGACGCGGAGGCGGCGGTGGCGTCGGCGCGCCGCGCGTTCGACACCACCGACTGGTCGACCGACCTCGAACTGCGCGTGCGGTGCCTGGAGCAACTGCACACCGCGCTGATCGAACACCGCGACGACCTCGCGGCGCTCACGATCGCCGAGGTCGGCGCCACGCCCGCACTGTGCCAGGGCGCCCAGCTCGACCAGCCGATCGAGATCGTGCGCTACTACGCCGATCTGTTGAAGAGCTACCCGATGACCGAGGACCTCGGCAACATCGAGAGCCGCGGCATGCAGCACCACCGCTGGGTGGAGAAGGAAGCGGCCGGCGTGGTCGCGGCGATCATCGCGTACAACTATCCGAACCAGCTGGCCCTGGCCAAGCTCGCCCCGGCGCTGGCCGCGGGATGCACGGTGGTGCTCAAGTCGGCGCCCGACACCCCGTTGGTCACACTGGCCCTCGGCGAATTGATCGCCCAGCACACCGACATCCCGGCCGGCGTGGTCAACGTGCTCTCCGGCGCGGACCCGGCGGTGGGCGCGGCGCTGACGACGAGCCCCGACGTGGACATGGTCACCTTCACCGGGTCCACCCCCACCGGACGCGCCATCATGGCCGCGGCGAGCGAGACCCTCAAGAAGGTCTTCCTCGAGCTGGGCGGCAAGTCCGCGGCGATCGTGCTCGACGATGCCGACTTCGGCACGGCGGCACTGTTTTCGGCGTTCAGCATGGTCACCCATGCCGGTCAGGGCTGCGCGCTGACCTCGCGGCTGCTGGTGCCCGAACAGCACAAGGACGAGATCGTCGAGATGATCAAGAACAACTTCGGCCTGGTCCGCTACGGCGACCCCAGCGCCGAGGGCACCTACATGGGGCCGCTGATCAGCGAGAAGCAGCGCGACAAGGTCGACGCGATGGTCCAGCGCGCCGTCGACGCCGGCGCCACGCTGGTCACCGGCGGCGAGAAGGTCGACCCCGGCTTCTTCTACACCCCGACCCTGCTGAGCGACGTCGACCCCGACAGCGAGATCGCACAGGAGGAGGTGTTCGGTCCCGTGCTGGCCGTCATCGCCTACAAGGACGACGACGACGCCGTGCGCATCGCCAACAACTCGATCTACGGCCTGTCGGGGGCGGTGTTCGGCAGCCAGGAGCGCGCCCTGTCGGTGGCCCGCCGCATCCGCACCGGCACCTTCTCGATCAACGGCGGCAACTACTTCAGCCCCGACACCCCGTTCGGCGGATTCAAACAGTCCGGCATCGGGCGCGAGATGGGCAAGGCCGGGCTCGAAGAGTTCCTGGAGTCCAAGACCTTCGCAACGGTCGTCACGGAGGCGGGGTAGCGATGAGCGCTCGCGCGAAGAGGAGAGGGAAGCGATGAGCAAGCCACTGGACGGGATCCGGGTCCTCGAGGTCGCGATGTACGGCTTCGTGCCGTCCGCGGGCGCGGTGCTCGCCGAATGGGGCGCCGACGTCATCAAGGTCGAACACGCCGTGACCGGCGACCCGCAGCGCGGGCTGCGGCAGACCGGGCTGCTGCGCGTCGAGGGCGACCCGAACCCGAACATCGAACACGCCAACCGCCTCAAGCGCAGCATCGGGCTGGACATGTCCGTCCCCGAGGGCAAGGAGGTGCTCCTGGAGCTGGCGCGGCGCGCCGATGTCTTCCTCACCAGCTTCCTGCCCGGACACCGGCAGAAGTTCGGGATCGACGTCGACGACATCCGCGCCGTGAATCCGTCCATCGTCTACGCCCGGGGCAGCGCACTGGGCCCGCGAGGGACGGAGTCGGTGAAAGGCGGCTACGACATGACGGCGTTCTGGTGCCGGGCGGGCACGGCGGCGACGATCACGCCGCCCGGGACGCCGGGAATGGTCGGCCCGCCGGGACCCGCCTACGGCGACACCATCTCCGGGACGAACCTCGCCGGCGGCATCGCCGCCGCCCTGCTCAAGCGTGAGCGCACCGGCGAGCCGTCGGTGGTCGACGTGTCGCTGCTGGGCAGCGGGCTGTGGTCGATGGGTCACACCGTGGCACTGACGAAGCATCTCGGGCAGCGCATGGAAGCGTTCCCGCCAGGGGTGCACGGATCGCCGATCAATCCGCTCGTCGGTCTCTACGCGACCGCCGACGACCGCTACATCTCGTTCGTGATGATGCAGCCGACCAAGTTCTGGGCCGACGTGTGCACGCACATGGAGCTCGACGAGGCCGCCGGCGACCCGAGGTTCGCCACGGCGGAGTCGATCGCCGAGAACACCGCAGCCGGTGTCGAGCTGCTGTCCGAGGCGATGAAGAAGCGCACCCTGGTCGAGTGGAGCGAGCGCTTCGCGACCCTCGCCGGACCCTGGGCGCCCGTGCAGGACACCCTGCAGGCCGCCGAGGACGCGCAGGTCCGCGCGAACGAATACCTCGTGCAGGCAGGCGACCTCGAGCTCGTCGCGAACCCGGTCCAGTTCGACGTGGCGGCCCCGACATCGGGTCCCGCACCCGGTTTCGCCGAGCAGACCGACGACATCCTGGTCGAACTCGGTCTGGACTGGGACCGGATCATCGAGCTCAAAACCGCGGGCGCCGTCACCTGACGGCGTCGTCGAAGATCTGGAGACACCTCAATGCCCTACGTCGCGTCCGTCGGTACCTACCTGCCGTGCTGGGGTACCGCCCTGCACCGGTCGGTCGGTGACGACGAGGACGTCGTCACGATGGCCGTCGAAGCCGGACGGGCGGCGCTGACGCGCGGAGGGGCGGTCGAACGCGTGGTGCTGGTCAGCCGCGACCTGCCGCTGGTCGAGACCAGCAACGCCGCCGTCCTCCTCGCCGGGCTGGGTCTGGATCCCGAACTGGAGGTCGACGAGCGTCTCGGTGGCGCCCCCGCCACGGTCGACGCCGTCAGTTCCGCGCGACCGCGCACGCTGATCATCGGCGCCGACCTGGCCCCGGCAGGCGCGGCCGCCATCCTGACCGCCGAACGGGGTCTGCAGGTGCGCACCGCCGCCCGGGTGGCCCGCAGTCTGCCGGTGCGCACCCGCAATGCGACCGGCGACGTCCACGACTACGGCGACCCCCGGCTGCTGCACGAACGCGGGCTGATCGCCTCACTGGCCGCGGCGTGGCTGGACACCCCGGTCGCCGTCGCCGGTGTGGACCATCCGCGAGCGTCCGACCTGTGTCTGGGGGATCCTCCGCCGTTGCCGACCACCGGGGCCAGCGCAAGCCTGTTCGCGCTGGCAGGCTTGGCAGAGCAGGGCAAGACCGGCCCGTTGGTGGCCGTCGAACAGGCGATCCTGTCCGGGATCAGCATCAGCGGCGGCACCGCCCACACCCATCGCCGCGAGCCGCGACCGCGCCCGATGCCCGAGGGCGCCCCTGCCTCGGATGCGGCGATTCCGATCTCGCTGGCGGCCTACGAGCGGGCCTTCGAGGCCAAGGTTCGCTGGGAGGCCGGACAGTTCACCGATTCGGGCGAGCTCGACTTCCCGCCCCGCTACCGCGTCGGAGACGACGGTGCGCTCGCCACCGACTACGAGCTGGTTCCGTTGCCCCGCACCGGCACGGTCTACACCGAGACGACCGTACACATCCCGGTCCCGGGCCTGCGGACGCCGTACTCGCTGGTGATCGTGGAGCTCGACGGAGTGGGGGTTCGCGCGCTGGTCAAGGTCACCGGCGCGACGCCGGGAACGGTCGACATCGGTCATCGCGGCCGGCTGGCGCTGCGCCGGGTCGCGGTCCGTTCCGGGGTGCCCGATTACGGCTATGCGTTCGAGCCCGACCAGGTGGCGGCGTGAGACGCGTCGCCATCGTCGGCGCCGGAATGACGCCCTTTGCCGAACATTTCGCGCTCGGCATCAAAGACCTGCTGCCCATGGCGTTCTCGGCCTGTGCGGACAGCGTCGACAAGGGGCTGTCCAAGAGCGACCTGCAGGCTGCGTGGATCGGCGCCATGGGGACCGCCGACGGCTTCCCGTCGGGCATCCTGGCGGACTCGCTGGGCCTGCCGCAGGTTCCCGTGACACGCGTCGAGAACTCGTGCGCGACCGGACATGACGCAATTCGCAACGCGCTGTTCGGTATTGCCTCAGGTGCCGTCGACGTCGCTCTGGTGATGGGTGCCGACAAGCTCCGGGACACCACATCGGCCGACATGCTGTGGGAATGGGAGGCCATGGCACGCGACATGGCCTGGGATTACCCGCTCGGTCTGGTCGCCCCGGCAGGATTTGCTTTACATGTTCGTCGATATCTCCACGAATCTCCGGCAACTGAAGAACACTTAGCCATGGTGGCGGTCAAGAACCACCGCCACGGAGTGAACAACCCGAAAGCGCGGCTGCGTTTTGAGATCACGATGGAGCAGGCCCTGAACGCACCAACGGTGGTGACCCCGTTCCGGTTGTACGACTGCGCGCCGCAGAGTGACGGTGCCGCAGCGCTCGTCATCGCCGCCGAGGACGTCGTCGACCGGTTCACCGACCGGCCGGTGTGGATCCGCGGTGTGGGGCTGGGTCTCGACTCGGTGATGCATCAGCACAAGGAGGACCTGACCACGTTCCCCGCGACGACCAGGGCTGCCAAACAGGCCTTCGCGATGGCGGGCATGGGGCCCGAAGACGTGGATGTCGCCGAGGTCCACGATTTCCTCACCGGCATCGAGCTGATGAGCTATGAAGACCTGGGCTTCGCCGAGAGGATGGGCGGCTACAAGCTTCTGGAGGCCGAGGTGACGAGTGTCGGTGGAGCACTGCCGGTCAACCCCAGCGGCGGTCTCAAGGCCAAGGGCCACCCACCCGGTGCGACCGGTGTCGCCCAGTGTGTCGAGCTTTTCGCGCAGCTGCGCGGCGAGGCTGTCAACCAAGTCGACGGTGCGCGAATAGGGTTGGCGCACAACATCGGAGGGCCGACCGCCGTGTCAGCCGTGACCATCCTGGAGGCACCCGATGGCAGTTAAGGGACCTGAGCGGTGGACGACGGGAATTGCGTTGCCCAACGGTGTGTCCGGGGCCATGCAGGCCGTCGGAGGCTTCTTCTCGATGTCGATGGACGCGGTGCGCTACGTCTTCCGCAGGCCGTTCCAGTGGCGGGAGTTCCTGGAGCAGTGCTGGTTCGTGGCCAAGGTGTCGATGGCGCCGACGCTGCTGGTGGCCATCCCGTTCACGGTGTTGGTGTCGTTCACGCTGAACATCCTGCTGCGCGAACTCGGCGCGGCGGACCTGTCGGGGGCCGGTGCGGCCTTCGGTGCGGTGACCCAGGTCGGGCCGCTGGTGACGGTGCTCATCGTGGCCGGGGCCGGGGCCACGGCGATGTGCGCCGACCTCGGGTCGCGGACCATCCGCGAAGAGATCGACGCCATGGAGGTGCTGGGTATCAACCCGATCCAGCGCCTGGTCACGCCGCGCATGCTGGCGGCCGGGCTGGTGGCCCTGCTGCTCAACAGCCTGGTGGTGATCATCGGCATCCTGGGCGGTTACTTCTTCTCGATCTTCGTCCAAGACGTGAACCCCGGCGCGTTCGCCGCGGGGATCACGCTGCTCACCGGGGTTCCCGAGGTGATCATCTCCTGCATCAAGGCCGCGCTGTTCGGCTTGATCGCCGGCCTGGTCGCCTGCTACCGGGGCCTGACGATCACCGGCGGAGGCGCCAAAGCCGTCGGCAACGCGGTCAACGAGACGGTGGTCTACGCGTTCATGGCGCTGTTCGTCATCAACGTCGTGGTCACCGCCATCGGTATCCGGATGACGACGGGCTAGGCGGATCATGGGTACTTCAGCGGTAATTCGGTCGCGGTTCCCGCGGCTGGTCGACCACCTGGGCCGCCCGGTCTCACTTCTGAGCCGGCTCGGCGACCACGTCCTGTTCTACGGCCGCGCCCTCGGCGGCGTCCCGCATGCCGCGGTGCACTTCCGCAAGGAGATCATCCGGCTCATCGCCGAGATCTCCATGGGTGCCGGGACGTTGGCGATGATCGGCGGCACCGTGGTGATCGTCGGGTTCCTCACGCTGGCCGCCGGCGGGACCCTGGCCATCCAGGGTTACAGCTCGCTGGGCGACATCGGTATCGAGGCGCTGACCGGCTTCCTCGCGGCGTTCATCAACGTGCGCATCGCCGCGCCGGTGGTGGCCGGCATCGGCCTGGCCGCCACGTTCGGCGCCGGGGTGACCGCACAGCTGGGCGCGATGCGTATCAACGAGGAGATCGACGCGTTGGAATCGATGGGTATCCGGCCCGTCGAATATCTGGTCTCCACACGCATCGTGGCCGGTATGGTCGCCATCGCACCGCTGTACTCGATCGCGGTGATCCTGTCGTTCCTGGCCTCGCAGTTCACCACGGTGGTGATATTCGGGCAGTCCGGTGGCCTCTACGACCACTACTTCGACACCTTCCTCAACCCGATCGACCTGTTGTGGTCTTTCCTGCAGGCGGTGCTGATGGCGATCGCGATCCTGCTCGTCCACACGTATTTCGGCTATTTCGCCTCCGGCGGACCCTCCGGTGTCGGTGCGGCGGTGGGCAACGCCGTGCGCACCTCGCTGGTCGTCGTGGTGTCGGTGACACTGCTTGTGTCGCTGTCGATCTACGGTTCCAACGGCAACTTCAACCTGTCGGGCTAGGGGGACGAGTTGAGCAAGAACCTCGGTCCAGGACCGATGCACCGGTCCGAGACCACCAGCAAGGCGGCGCCCCTGGCGGCGTCCTCGGGGCGGCACTTCGGCGTCGCGAACATGGCGCGTCCCCTGGCCGGGCTCGGCCTGGTCATCGCGCTGGTCCTGATACTCGCCGTCTCCCTCGGCCTGTTCGCCGGCAAGTTCACCGAAACGGTTCCCGTGACGGTCATCTCGGACCGTGCCGGTCTGGTCATGAACCCCGACGCCAAGGTCAAGATGCGCGGCGTGCAGGTGGGCACCGTGAAGTCGATCGACTACCGCTCCGACGGCACGGCAGCTCTGCTGCTGGACATGGATCCCTCCCAGATGCACCTGATCCCGCAGAACGTGAACGTCGACATCGCCTCGTCGACGGTGTTCGGCGCGAAGTTCGTGAATCTGGAAGCCCCGAAGACCCCGCAGGGCGAACTGCAGCGGGGGCAGGTACTGGCCGGTGAGCACGTCACGACCGAGGTCAACACCGTCTTCCAGCAGCTGGTGCAGGTGCTCGACAAGGTCGACCCCACCAAGCTGAACGAGACGCTCGGCGCGCTCGCGCAGGCCTTCAGTGGCCGCGGGGAGAAGTTCGGTCAGACGCTGTCAGACTTCAATGCGCTGCTGGCCAAGCTGGAGCCCAGCCTGCCGAACCTGGCCCGGGACATCGAGACGGCGGTGCCCACGCTGAACGCGTACGCCGACGCCAGCCCCGACCTGATGGGGACGTTCCAGAACATGACGACGTTGAGCAACTCGATCGTCGATGAGCAGGACAACCTGGATCAGTTCCTGATCAGCTCCATCGGTCTCGCCGATCTGGGCAACGAGGTGGTCGGCGGTAACCGGCAGGCGCTGACCAGTGCCGTCGACGTGCTCGTCCCGACGACCGACCTGCTCTACCAGTACCGCAAGTCGCTGTGGTGCGGCATCGGCGGACTCGTGCCGTTCGCGAAGTCACCGCCTCAGTTCTCAGGCATCTTCGTGTCGGCCGGTCTGACGCTGGGCGTCGAGCGGTACCGCTACCCGAGGGACCTGCCCAAGGTGGCCGCCTCCAGCGGTGGTCGGGACTACTGCCAGGAGCTCGGTCTGCCCGAGATGCCGGCGGAGTTCGTGCCGCCGTTGATCGTCGGTGACGTCGGGTCGAACCCGGCCCAGTACGGGAACTCCGGCATCCTGCTGAACTCCGAGGGCCTGAAGAACTGGCTGTTCGGTCCGCTCGACGGGCCGCCCCGCAACACCGCGCAGATTGGAATGCCCGGATGACGCGCTCGACCGGAACACTGATCAAGTTCCTCATCTTCGGTCTGGTGATGTCGCTGCTGACCGCGTTCCTCTTCCTGGTCTTCAGCGACACCAGAACCGGTGCCGCGAACGAGTATTCGGCGGTGTTCAAGGACGCCTCGCGCCTGAAGTCCGGGGACACCGTCCGCGTCGCCGGCATCCGGGTGGGCACCGTCAAAGACGTGACGCTGCAGGACGACAGAAGCGTGCTGGTCACGTTCGACGCCGACCGCAAGACCGTGCTCACCACGGGAACCCAGGCAGCCGTGCGCTACCTGAACCTGGTCGGCGACCGCTACCTCGAGCTGGTCGATACCCCGGACTCCACACAGATCGTCCCGGCGGGTGGTCAGATCCCCGAGACCCGGACGCAGCCGGCGCTGGACCTCGACGTCCTCCTCGGCGGACTGCGGCCGGTGATCCAGGGCCTCAATCCCGAGGACGTCAACGCGTTGACGTCGTCTCTGATTCAGATCCTGCAGGGGCAGGGCGGCACCCTGGACTCCCTGTTCTCGAAGACGTCGTCGTTCGCGAACTCGTTGGCCGACAACAACCAGGTTATCGAGCAGCTGATCGAGGACCTGCGGGTCGTGCTCGACACCCTGTCCAAGGACGGGGACGAATTCTCCGGCGCCATCGACAAATTGGATCAGCTCGTCGAAGGGCTCGCTTCCGACCGTGATCCGATCGGGACCGCGATCGAAGCGCTCGACAACGGCACCGCGTCCATCGCCGATCTGCTCAGCCGCGGCCGGGCACCGCTGGCCAACACGGTCGACGAGCTGAACCGGCTCGCGCCCCTGGTGGACAACGACCTCGACCGACTCGACGCGACGATCCAGCGGCTGCCCGAGATCTACCGCAAGCTCGCCCGGGTCGGTTCCTACGGCGCCTGGTTCCCGTACTACATCTGCGGAATCACGTTCCGTGCGAGCGATCTCGAAGGACGCACGGTCGTCTTCCCCTGGATCAAGCAAGAAACGGGAAGGTGCGTGGACGAGTAATGCTCAAATACCGCGGAGCTCAACTCGCCAGGGCCGGCTTCCTCGGCGTGGTCCTGATCATCTTGGTGATCGCCGTCGGACTCCAGCCTGAGCGGCTGCTGTCCTGGGCGACGTCAGTGCGCTACCAGGCGTTGTTCACCGAGGCCGGGGGACTGACCGTCGGCAACGACGTGACCGTGTCGGGCATCAAGGTCGGTTCGGTGTCGTCGATCAAGCTCGACAACGGCGACGCGCTCGTCGGGTTCACCATCGACGGCAAGTACGGGCTGGGTTCGGACACCGCGGCCCACATCCGCACCGGGACCCTGCTCGGCGAACGCGTGCTGGCTCTGGAGTCCAACGGGGACGGGGCCCTGGACCGCAGTCGTCCGATCCCGGTCACGCGCACCTCGTCGCCGTACTCGCTGACCGATGCCGTCAGTGAGCTGACCGCGAACACCCGCGACACCGACACCGACCAGCTGAACCAGTCACTGGACACGCTCTCGCAGACCCTCGACCAGATCGCACCGCAGCTCGGCCCGACTTTCGATGGCCTGTCGCGGCTTTCGCAGTCGCTCAACAGCCGCAACGAGAGCCTCTCGGAGCTGCTGCGCACGGCCGGCGACGTCACCGGCATCTTCTCCGAGCGCAGCAGCCAGGTGAACGCGCTGATCCTCAACGCCAACGACCTGCTGGCCGTGCTCAACGACCGCCGGTACACGATCACCAGCCTGCTGGCCAACATCTCCGCCGTCTCCAAGCAGCTCTCCGCCGTCGTCGCCGACAACGAGGCTGAGCTGGCGCCGGCGCTGGAGCGGCTGAACAACGTGACCCGCATGCTGGAGCGCAACCGCGACAACCTCGCCAAGATGTTGCCCGGCGCGGCGAAGTACTACCTGACCCAGGGCGAGATCGTCTCCAACGGCGCGTATTACAACGCCCTGATCCCGAACATCCAACCCGCCCAGCTGTTGCAGCCGTTCCTCGAATACGCCTTCGGGTTCCGCCGCGGCGTCGAGCAGGGCCAGCCGCCCGACAACGCCGGCCCGCGGGCGGAGCTTCCGTTCCCCGTCAACAGCATTCCGCAGCCTGGAGACCTCCCCAATGATGGCAACCCGTAAGCGATTGGTGGCCGGCACCGCGATCCTGCTGGCCATCCTGCTCATCGCCGGCGCGGCGTTCCTCGTCCGGCAGGTGTTCTTCGGACCCAAGACGATTACGGCGTACTTCCCGACCGCGACCGCCATCTATCCCGGCGACGAGGTGCGGGTGTCCGGGGTCAAGGTCGGGACGATCGACAAGATCGAGCCCGAGGGCACCTTGGCCAAGATGACGCTCAAGGTGGATCGGGGGGTCCCGGTCCCGGCCGACGCGAAAGCCGTGATCGTGGCCCAGAACCTGGTCGCCGCCCGGTACGTCCAGCTGACGCCGGCCTACCGCGACGGCGGCGGCGCGACGATGGACGACGGCGGCGTGATCCCCGACGACCGGACCGCGGTGCCCGTCGAATGGGACGAGGTCAAGGAGCAGCTGACGCGGCTCTCCGAGGAGCTCGGGCCGCAGGCCGGGGTCTCGGGGACCTCGATCTCGCGCTTCGTCGACAGTGCGGCGAACGCCATGGAGGGCAACGGAGACAAGCTGCGTGAAACGCTCCGCCAATTGTCGGGCGCCGCAAGGATTTTCGCCGAGGGCAGCGGCAACATCGTCGACATCATCAAGAACCTGCAGGTGTTCGTCAGCGCGCTGCGCGACAGCAAAGACCAGATCGTGCTGTTCCAGAACCGTCTGGCCAGCCTGACGAGTGTCATCAACGACAACCGGTCCGATCTGGATGCGGCGCTGTCGGATCTGTCGTTCGCGATCGGCGAGGTGCAGCGGTTCGTGGTGGGCAGCCGGGACCAGACCACCGAGCAGGTCCGCAGCCTGGGCCAGGTCATGCAGGTCCTGGTGGACAACCGGACCGCACTGGAGAACGTTCTGCACATCACGCCGAACGCGATCGCCAACTTCGAGAACATCTACTACCCCAACGGCGGATCCGTGACGGGTGCGTTCTCGGTGTCGAACTTCTCCAACCCGGTGTGGTTCGTCTGCGGCCTCATCGGAGGTGTCGCGAACACCACCGCCCCCGAGACCGCGAAGCTGTGTGCGCAATACCTCGGGCCCGCACTGCGTCTGGTCAACTTCGGCAACCTGCCGTTCCCGATCAACGCCTACCTGCGTCCGGCGGTGAACCCGAGCAGGATCATCTACACCGATCCGAAGCTCGCGCCCGGCGGCGCCGGCCCGGGAGATCCGGCCGAGATCCCTCCGACGGTGTCGGCGTACACCGGCGCCGGCGACATCCCGCCGCCGCCCGGGTGGGGTGCCCCTCCCGGCCCTCCGGGGATCTATCAGCCCGACTCGGATGCGCCGGCCACGCCGTCACCGGCGCTGTACCCCGGTGCGCCGATTCCCGGCCCGCCGAACATCCTGTCCAACATTCCGGCTCAGCCACAGCCGCAGACCGTGGACGGCCTGCTGCTCCCGCCGTCGGCCGCACCGGCGCCGCCCGCGGCTCCCAGTGGGCCTCTGCTCCCGGCAGAAGGGATGCCGCCATCATGATCCGCGGTGCGAAGTCGTTGACCGTCCTCGGCGCCAGCCTGGCGGTGTCGCTGTCGGGCTGTGCGTTCCAGGGTGTCAACTCCCTGCCCCTGCCCGGCGCCGAGGGCAGAGGGTCCGACGCCGTGACCTATCACGTCCAGGTCCCCAACGTGGCGACGCTGGAATCGAACTCGCCGGTCATGATCGACGACGTCGTCGTCGGCAGTGTCGGCAAGATGACGGTGCAGAACTGGCACGCCGACGTCGAGATTTCCGTCAATCCCGACGTCGTGATCCCGGAGAACGCCGTCGCGACGGTGGGCCAGACGAGCCTGCTGGGCTCGATGCACCTCGGGCTGAACCCGCCGTTGGGGGAGGAGCCGAGCGGACGGCTGGAGCCCGGCTCCACCCTGTCGCTGAACTCGTCCTCGACGTACCCGACCACCGAGCAGACGCTGGCCTCGCTGTCTACCGTCGTCAACGGGGGCGGGCTCGGCCAACTCGGCGACATCATCCACAACATGAGCACCGGACTGTCCGGACGCGAGGACGAGGCTCGCGAACTGCTCTCGCGGCTGGACAATTTCGTGGGGGTGCTGTCGCAGCAGCGGGAGAACATCATCGCCTCGATCCAGCAGCTGCGCCGGGTGGCAGGGACCTTCGCCGGTCAGCGCGACGTCATCGACCGGGCGCTCAAGGAGATCCCGCCGGCGATCGACGTGCTGATCAACGAGCGGCCGAACTTCACCACGGCTCTGACGAAGCTGGGTCAGTTCAGCGACACCGCAACCGGTTTGGTCAACGACGCCGGGGACGACCTGGTCAAGAACCTGGAGAACCTCGGACCTGTCCTCGGCGCCCTGGCCGATGTGGGTCCGGACCTCAACCTCGCGGTGTTGTGGGCCAGTGCGTTCCCCTACGGCCCGACCTTCGCCGACCGCATCACGCGCGGCGACTACATCAACCTGTACGCGACCTTCGACCTGACGTACCCGCGGTTGAAGAAGACGCTGCTGCTCGGCACGCGATGGGGGGACGAGAACGCCAAACTCATTCCCGCGCCGGGAGATCCGTACTACCTCAACTATTCGTACGACCCGATGAAGATCGGTGTCGCGCCGCCTCCGGAGCAGGCGCTGCCGCCGGCGCCGGAAGCGGCTGCCGGCTCCCCGCTGCCGCCGATCACCGAGCCGCTGCTCCCGGTCACCCCGCCGCCTCCGGCGGCGCCGTGGCTGCCGCAGTCGCAACCGATCACAGGTGACCAGATCTTCGCCGGACCCTACGGTGCCGAGGCCGCCGCGCCCCCCGCGGCACCCGCGGCTGCACCGCCCGGGCCTGGGGCCCCGATGTCTGGAGGAGGCGGCTGATGCTGACTCGTTTTGTGCGAAACCAGCTGATTATCTTCACGATTGCGTCGATCGTGGGGGTGGCGGTGATGCTCTTCGCGTACATGCAGGTGCCGACGCTGCTGGGCGTCGGCCGGCTCGCGGTCACCCTCGAACTGCCCGCCTCGGGCGGGCTGTACCGCTTCAGCAACGTCACCTACCGCGGTGTGCAGGTGGGCAAGGTGACCGACGTCAAGCTCACCGAGAACGGCGCCGAAGCGACGCTGTCGCTGGAGACGTCACCGAAGATCCCGGCCGACCTGCGCGCCGAGGTGCGCAGTGTGTCGGCGGTCGGCGAGCAGTACGTCGACCTCCTGCCGGCGACGGACAGCGGACCGTACCTGGAGAGCGGTTCGCGGATTCCGGTGACCAACACCACGATTCCGCAGCAGGTCGGGCCGATGCTCGATCAGCTGAGCGCGATGGTGGACAGCCTGCCCAAGGACCGGATCCCGGATCTGCTCGACGAGACGTTCAAGGCGTTCAACGGCGCCGGCCCGGACTTCGGGTCGCTGCTGGACTCCGCGACGACGGTGGCCGAGGATGCGAACGGCATCTCCGACCAGACGCGGGCGCTGATCGACGACAGCGGGCCGCTGCTCGAGTCGCAGGCCGAGACCACCGACGCGATCCGGACGTGGGCGCGCAGCCTCAACGGGGTGTCGGCGCAGGTGGTGCAGAACGACCCACAGGTACGTGCGCTGCTGCAGCAGGGGCCGGGCTTCGCGCAGGAGGTCAGCACGCTGCTCAACCAGCTGAAGCCGACGCTGCCGATCCTGCTGGCCAACCTGACCACGGTCGGGCAGACGCTGATGACGTACAACCCCGCGATCGAGCAGCTGTTGGTGCTGTTCCCCGGAATCATCGCCGCACAGCAGTCCTTCGGTCTGCCGCAGAACAACCCGACCGGTCTTCCCGCGGGTGACTTCGCGCTGACGATCAGCGATCCGAACCCGTGCACGGTCGGCTTCCTGCCGCCCTCGCAATGGCGTTCCCCGGAGGACGAGACCACCCTGGACACCCCGGACGGCCTCTATTGCAAGCTGCCGCAGGACTCTCCGATGAACGTCCGCGGTGCGCGCAACTATCCCTGCATCGAGCATCCCGGGAAGCGGGCGCCCACCGTCGAACTCTGCAACGACCCGCGGGGATTCGTGCCGACGGCGGTGCGCCAGCACATCCTCGGGCCCTACCCGTTCGACCCGAACCTCGTCTCGCAGGGCATTCCACTCGACGGCCGCGTCGACGCCGATGAACGGATCTACGCCCCGGTGGAGGGCACCCCGCTGCCGCCGGGTGCGGTGCGCGCCGGTACACCGCCCGTATCCCCACCCGGCACACCGCCGTTCCCCGTCGGTGCACCCGCGCCCATGGCTCCGGGCGCCCCGCCGCCGGCCCAGCCGCCGATCCTGCCCCCGGCACCGCTGCCGGCCGGGCAGGGGCCTCTGCTGCCCGGGCAGGCCGTGCCGGTAGCACCGGCGCCCGGTCCCACAGCGCCCGGTGCGATCCCCGCTGCGCCCGGTCCCGTAGCGCCCGGTGCGATCCCCGCTGCGCCGAGTGCGTTCGGCGGCAACGCATCCGGCGTTCCAACGGTCGGGACGGCGCAATACAATCCGCAGACGGGGGAGTATCAGACGCCCGACGGAGCGATGCACCGGGTCACCAATGTGGCTGCCGGAGCGCCGAAGTCGTGGAAGGACCTGCTGCCGATGTGAGGGACGGCGCCCGGTGCACACCGGGCGCCACCGCACCGGGGGCGAAGGCCGGTTGGAGAATACGCGCGAGCAGAATGCGCGCTAGGAGAGCCGCTCCATGCGCACCGGCAGTTCGATGACCTTGGGATTGTTCACGCCGCAGGCGCCACTGAGACTGCTCGTGATGTTGCGACCGCCGAATGTCGTGACGTCGCGCGTGACCCGGCGCTCGTTGACCGTGTCCATGCCCCACAGCATGAACTTCTGATGACCGGTGGCGAAAGTGCCGTTGGGGCACGGCATCCAGTTCGGGACGTCGTGCTCGACGAACCAGAAGTCGTCCAGCCGTGCGGTGCCTGTCCAGCCGAGACTGCTCGTCACGGTGCCGCTGCACTCGATCGGGCTCACGCAGGTGGTGTCGACGGTCCAGGTCTCCAGCACCGAACGTTCGTCGATCAGAACCTGATTGGTTCTGGCCCATTCGCCGTCGGAGTAGACGCTCCAGGTGCCGCTGATGTCGACACCCCAATCGTCGGCCTGGGCGGCGGGGGAGAGGCTGACACTTCCGAGTGCGGCCATCGCCGCCGTCGCGAGTCCACCGACAAGCCGTGTTGCGCGCATGATCCCAGCTTAACGGCGCTCAGAGCTGGGCTCTTCAAAAGTGAGAATTTCGTTCCGCCGCATGGAAAAATGGTCGGATGCGATCTCTCGCCGCAGCGCTGGCCGCTCTCGCGGCGCCGGTGTGCCTCACGTCAGCGCCACCGGCCGCGGCCCAGCCCCCGGTCCTCCCGCCCGTTCCGCCGGCAGGTGCGGAATGCAACCACCCGAACTGCACGCCGGGCATCCTGCCCAACGTCGTCCTCGGCTCGTACTGCGCCAACACCACGTATTACGTCTTCGGAGTGACCAACTGGGGCCGGTTGGTGTTCTGCGGGTCGCCGCGCCGTTACGAGCCGCGATGGTTCCGGTCGCCGGAGATGCACGGTGTCAAGAACGAGGGCGACCTGTGCCCCGCCCTCGACGGACAGGTGGCGCAGGCCCCGGACGGTCTGTTCCTGACCTGCATCGCCAAGGACAACCGTTCCTACTGGGCCCGCGGCGACGCGTCGGTCGGCGGAGGCAATCCGCCCCCGCAGTAGCCGCCGTCGCCTGTGGTCACCAGGGGCGCAGCGAGCAGAGCGCGCCTTTGCTGCCGGAGTCGGTGGCAACCACCACGTCGTCGACCTTGAGCTCACAGACGAAGCCGGGGTCGGCGAGCGGCGCCGAGACCGGTCCGGGCAGGCCGACGACGACGAGGGCCCACTGGTCGGGGTCTGCCAGCCACGCGTCGAACACCCACGGCTTGTTCGGTCCGAGGTTGGCCTCGGCGTTGGGCGTGAACTGGTACGGGTTGTGGCTGTACTCCGCCCAGTTCGGCGGATCCTTCTCGCGGTAGTAGATCTCGGCGTTCGCGATGTCGGCGCTGGCGCCCACGGTGTACTGCACGTGATGCAGGGCGGGCTGGGCCTCGGCGACACCGCCGAGCCCGACGGCGCTCGCTGCGAGGAGCGCCGTCAGGGACACAGCCGTCACCGGAAGCGTTTTGGAGAACACCATTTTCGGAGTTTAGAACGCCGCTTCTTCCGCCGCGGCGGAATCACGGTCCCTATCGAACCGGCGTGAAGGTGATGTTGATGTCGGTCAGGCCACGCAGGATGAACGTCGGCTCGTAGTTGTAGCGGCGGGCCCCGGGCGGGCCGTGGATCTCCTCGTCGATGGCGATGTCGCCCATGCGGTCGAGGATCCGCTCGATCGACACCCGGCCCTCCACGCGGGCCAGGGGGCCACCGGGGCAGGAGTGCACGCCGCGCCCGAAGGCGATGTGCTCACGCACGTTCTTGCGGTCCAGGTCGAATTCGTGCGGATGCTCGAAGCGCTCGGGGTCGCGGTTGACCGCACCGGGGCACACCATCATGGTGGTGCCGGCGGGCACGTCGATGTCACCGACCCGGGTGTTCTTCTTGGCCAACCGGAACTGACTCTTGACCGGGGCATCCATCCGCAGGGCCTCCTCGACGAAGACCGGGATGCGGCTGCGGTCACGGCGCAGCCGCTCCTGGACGTCGGGGTGGTCACCCAACACCCGCATAGAGGCCGAGAGCAGCTTGGTGGTGGTCTCCTGACCGGCGGCGAACAGGAACGTCGCCGACCGCACGACCTCGATGACCGGCGGGGTCGAGCCATCCGGGTACTTCGCGGTCGCGAGCGCGGTGAGCACGTCGTCGCGGGGCTCCTTGCGGCGGTCCTCGAGGTAGCCGATGAACTTCTCGTCGAGCCATTCCAGCGGGTTGGCGCCGACCAGGTCGCTGTGGTCGAGGGAGCCGACGTTGGCACCGGGCCGAGGAGCGCCGAGCACGGTGCGGAACTCGTCGTGATCGGCCTCGGGCACGCCGAGCATGTCGGCGATGACCAAGAGCGAGAACGGCTTTGCGTAGGCCGTCAGGAATTCGCAGCGGCCGGCGGCGACGAAGTCGTCGAGGACCTCGTCGGCGAGGCGCCACATGAAGTCCTCGTTCTCCTTGAGCCGGCTCGGCGTCAGCAGGCGGTTCAGGAGCGACCGGGCATTGGTGTGGTCGGGCGGGTCCATCGTGACCATGTGCTCGAACATCGGCATCTGGGGCCGGTGGGCGGTGATCTGGTCGGTGATGTCGTCGCCCTCAGGGGTGAACGGCAGCGGCGGGAAAGGCCCTGCGACCGCGATACACGACGAGAACGTGTCGGAGTCCTTCAGGACGGTCGCGGCCTCCTCGTAGCCCGTCACGGCCAGCACGCCGTAGTTGGGTTCCCGGGTCACCGGGCACTTGCTGCGGAGGTGGTCGAAGTACGGGTGCGGGTCGGGCACGAGGGACGGATCGGTGAAGTAGTCGATCGTGTCGAAGTCGCTCATGTCCAAGGCCTCCCAGGGCTGGCGGGTCGTGCGGTCGAGAGTTTCTCGACAACCGTTCGAAATGCTGAGCACCTGCTTAGCATGGTGTAAGAGTTAGGGTCAAGGATCTCGGGAGACACCGCGGGTCGCGATCGGGGTGTCGGCGCGGATCGCCGGGCCGGCCCGGGGGAGTGGGCAGGTAGAGGAGTGGAGTCAGCATGGCATCGCCGCGACGGATCGGGGCACCGGATGCGAAGAATCGCGTCGTGCTGCTCGACGCCGCGGAGCAGCTGCTCCTCGAGGAGGGGTATGCGGCGGTCACCTCCCGCCGGGTCGCCGACCGCGCCGGCCTGAAACCCCAGCTCGTCCACTACTACTTCCGCACGATGGAGGATCTGTTCCTCGCCGTGTTCCACCGGCGCGCCGAGGAGGGGCTGGCGGTGCTGGACACCGCGCTGCAGTCCCCGCAGCCGCTGTGGGCCCTGTGGCGGTTCAGCACGGCTCCCGAGGCCACGCGGCTCACGATGGAGTTCATGGGCCTGGCCAACCACCGCAAGGCCCTGCGTGCGCAGATCGTGTACTACGGCGAGCGGTTCCGGCAGGTGCAGAACGCGGCGATCGCGCAGGCGCTGCAGCGCTACGGCATGGTGTCCGACGACGTGCCGCCGGTGGTCTGGACGGTGTTCGCGACCAGTGTGTCCCAGGCTCTGGTCATGGAGCGCGCGCTGGGGATGGACACCGGGCACGCCGAGACCTTCGCCTTCTGCGAGCGATGGATCCGGCGCCTGGAGGGCGACCCTCTGCCGGCCTTCGGGGAGGGTCGGGACGCGACCCAGGTGCGCGCCTGACCGGCGGTCACCACAGGTAGATCCCCAGCACGGCCGTCCAGAGCATGACCAGCCACGCGTCGGTGCTGCGGCGCAACCAGGCCGGGGCGGTCCGCACCTCCATGAAATACCGGATGATGATGCGGGACTTGACGAATCCCAACACGATCGCCGCGACCGTGATCGGCACGCTGGGGCCACTCTGAGTGCCGCCATGGCCGGGCGCCAGCCACCACGACACGATCGTGACGGCCGAGAGGCCCAGCCACGCCGCCGTGATGGCCCGGCTGTCACTGAGTGCGAGCTTGGTGTTCACCGGTCACCTCATCACGTAGAGCAGGCCGAAGATGACGACCCACAGCAGGTCCACCATGTGCCAGTAGACGGCCCCGGATTCGACCATCGAGACGCGGCGCTTCTGCGGGTTTCTCAATTCGCGGACCACGATCCCGAGGATCAGCAGGCCCAGCAGCACGTGGAACAGATGGACCCCGGTCAGCATGTAGTAGAAGTTGAAGAACTCGTCGAACGCCGAATTCCCCAGGGAATAGCCCTGGGTGATCTTCGTCGTCCACTCGTAGCCCTTGATCGCGATGAACACGACCCCGCACGCCCCGCCGAAGTAGGTCAGGCGCAGTGCGGCGGCGATGTCGCCCGCGCGCGCGGCCACCACGCTGCGTGCGACGAACCACGAACTGGTCAGCAGCACAAGGGTGTTGACCGCGCCGATGGTGAGGTTCAGGTGCTGTTGAGCGGCCAGGAACTCCTGCGGCGCCATGGCGCGGTGCACCATGAAGATCACGAAGTACGAACCGAAGATGATCAGGTCGCCGAGCACCATGACCCAGATCGCACCGTCCCCGGGCAGGTGGTCGCGCTCGGTGCCCCCCGACGGTCGGGGCCGGGACCGGGTGCCGGTCACGGCAGGGGAGCCTGATCGAGGGGCTGCTGCTCGTTGGCCTTCTTCAAGAAGAAGATCACGCAGGACAGCCAGAATCCGAAGATCACCGTCCCCGTCCAGAACGACATCGACCCGTTCCACGAGAACGGCCCGGCGCCTGCCACCCACACCGGGATGGCGAGGACCTCGGTGACGATCTGCCAGACGGTCACGTAGGCAAGCCATTTGGGGAAGATGCCGTTGCGGTCGTAGAGGATCGCTATCGCGAACCCGAAGTAGGCGGTGGCGAAACACCCCAGCGACCCCACGTAGGACAGGCAGCCGAGGTCATAGAGCAGGGCCAGCACCTCCGGATCGCGATCGGGCCGGAATGTGGCCGTCAGGAAGCAGAACGCGACGAGCAGGCAACCGGGCAGGGCTCCGACGGCCATGCCGCCCATGTAGACGTAGGCCATCACCGAACCCGACGTCATGCGCTTCATGTGGTAGACGACGATCCCGTTGGCGACGCCCGCCCCGCCGACGATCAGGATCAGGATGCCGAAACCGAGCTGGATGGTCGCACCGTGGGCGGCGAAGAAGTCGACCTTCTGCTGCGTCGTCACATCGGGCCTCGGGGGCGGCATCACCCGGGCGAGGGCGAAGAAGATGACACCGAAGGCCGTGTAGAACGCAGGCACGATCGAGAAGACGATCCAGAGGTCGCGCTTACCGGCCGCGGCCGGCAGACCGGGGGCGCCGGCGGGCGGGGGCGACTGCGGCGAGACCACCGCGCTCACTGCGCGCTCCCTGCCTCGGCTGCCTGCCGCGCGAGGACACCGCGCAGCACGAAGAACATCACGACCACGAAGAGGGCGAAAGCGCCACCGCGCAACCAGAACGACACCGCGCCGTCCCAGGCGAGCGGACCGGTGCGGAATACCGCCGCCGCAGCGGCCGGCGCCATCGCCACACCCGTCAACGCGGCGAAATGCCCCACCCAGCGCGGGAATACGGGCCTCGGGCCCGCCTGCGGCCCGGTGTCGAGGTAGACCGCCACGGCGAACAGGAGGTTCTGGGCGACCAGCATGCCGACCGGGGCTACCAGGGTGATCCAGGCGAGATCGTTGAGCAGCAGCAGAAGCTCCGGGCTGCGGTCGGGCCGGAACGCTGCGACGAGGTAGAAGATGTCGGCCAACGCGAAGATGGTGGCACCGCTGACGACGGCGGTCAGGTAGCAGTAGGCCAGGGCATGGCTCTGAGTTTCCATCCGCTTCATCTGGACGACGATCACCGAGAAGAACGGGATCAGCATGATGGCGCACAGGTTGTAGGTGACCATGCTGAACCGGATCATCGCCGTGTTGTCGGCGTAGAAGTCGGCAACCTGATCGGCGGAGAGATCCGGTGACATCGGCGGCAGGAAGCCGGGGAACGCGACGAAGGCGACGAGCAGGATCGCGCCGAACACCGGTGCCGTCCACAACGCGACCGACTGAGATCTGACCCCCGCCGGGGAGGGACGTTCGCCGGCGTCCGTGAGTACCTGCATGCGCCCACCTTCCCGAAGTAGCCGATCGGCTACCGCGACAGTAGCCGATCGGCTACTGAAGCTCCAAGGGGGTGGGTGGCGACTAGAGTGACAGGATCGTCGCGGACGCGGTGCCCGGGGCGCCGTAGACCTGGGCCAGGCCCACGCGCGGTGACCCCGGCACCTGCCGGTCGCCTGCTTCGCCACGCAGCTGGCGCACCAGCTCGTGCACCTGCCGAAGTCCCGAAGCGCCGATCGGTTCCCCGTTGGCGATCAGGCCGCCGTCGGTGTTGACCGGGATGCTGCCGTGGATCTCGGTGGCACCGTCGGCCAGCAGCTTCTCCTGTTCCCCGTCGGCGCACAGGCCCGTCTCGGCCATGTGGATCACCTCGGCGCCGGCGTCGGTGTCCTGCAGCTGGGCGATGTCGACGTCCTCGGGCCCGACCCCGGCAGCCTCGTAGGCGGCTTTCGCCGCGTACACCGTCGGCGACGGATCCTCGTCCAGCGGCGCCGACGTCCCGTGGACCTCATAGGCGCCGAACGTCCGCGTCCGAATCTCGCTGGCGCGCACGAACACCGGTTTGTCGGTGTATTTGTGCGCGATATCGGCGCGGCACATGATCACCGCGGCCGCGCCCTCGTCGGGTGCGCAGAACATGTACTGGCGCAGCGGGTAGTTCAGCACCGGCGAGGCCATGATCTCGTCGACCGAGATCTCTTTGCGGCGGAACGCGTTCGGGTTGAGAACGCCGTTGCGGAAGTTCTTGTTGGCCACGCGCGCCAGCGTCTCCTCGGAGATGTTGTGCTTGTGGATGTAGTGGTTGGCCTTGATGCCGAAGAACTTGGTCGTGACGAACTGCCCGTTCTCGGCATACCACTGCGGCAGTGCGAGTTTGGCGGGGTCGTCGGTGAACGCCCCGCGAGGGTGCTTGTCCAACCCGATGGCGATGCCGATGTCGTACTTTCCGAGCCGGATGGTGTCGGCCGTCTGCTGGATCGCCGACGCCGCGGTGGCGCACGCGTTGAACACGTTGGTGAACGTGATGCCGGTCAGGCCGACCAGGCGGGTGACGGCGTCGGGGTTGGATACCTCGTAGCTTCCGCCGAAGCCGAACTGGATGTCCTTCCAGTCCACGCCGGCATCGGTCAGAGCAGCCTGGATCGCCTCGGCGCCCATCTGCATCGCGGTCTTGTCGAAGCGGCCGAACGGGTGCAGGCCGACGCCGATGATGGCGACGTCGTTCGAGTTGGTCATTGTCCGTCCCTCAGTTGCTGACCGGCTGGAAGGCGAAGGTGACGACCTCGGTCCCGTCCTCGTCGGAGGTGAACGGAATCATGGTCAGCTCGACCTCCTGGCCGAATTGCAGCTTCGCCGGGTCGTTTTCGGTGAGTCGACCCTCGACGCGGACGACTGCCTCCTCGTGCAGGCCGAGCTGGACGAGTCCCACGCCGAACGGCACGAAATCCTTGCCGGTCGGTCCCTTGTACGGCGCGCCGGGCGGGAAGCCCTGCGTCGTCCAGGCGACCAGGGTCCCGCGGCGCGGGAGCAGAATGTCGGACATATCGCCGCCGCTGCACTTCGGGCAACGCTGCTGCACCGGGAAGGTCGTGGCACCACAGGTGCCACATGAGCTCCCGATCAGCTGCGGCTCGTCATTCGGCCAGGTGGAGATTTCGGGCGCCAGAGCCCGCTGCGTGGTCGACACGAGGTTGACGATAACTGGAAATGCCATTCTCGTCTAGAGAGAACAAGTCCCGCGAAGCCGCATCGTCGACCGCGCATCGGCGTCCCGGGCAGACGATGTCGCTGCGACCGTGCGAACGGCGGCCGAGGCGGGCTGAGGTCTGACCCGCGGGGTCACCTGCCCTTGTTCATCACCTTGTCGGCGGCCGCCCAGTGTTCATCGGACACCCACAGGCGGGCGAACGCAGCCACCGCCTCGGTCGTCGGCACACCGCGCATCACCCGCTTGACCTCGCCGGCGGGCGCCGAAGCCAGGGCCCGGGCGGTCAGCCGCCACTGTTCGTCGAAGCTCGCCCGCGGGATGATCTGGTCGACCAGGCCGATGCGTTCGGCCTCGGCCGCGGCCAGGATGCGGCCCGTTCCCGCCAGGAGCAACGCCCGGCTGTAGCCGACCAGCTTCACCAGTCGTTCGGCTCCACCCCACGCAGGCATGATCGCGAGCGCCACCTGGTTGAAGCCGATCTTGATGTCGTCGGCCGCCAGCCGGATGTCGGCGGCCACGGCGAACTCGGCCCCGCCGCCGAGCGCGTGCCCGTTGAGGGCGGCGACCACCGGGCCGGGGAAGCCGGCGATACGGTCGCAGACCGACCGCATCCGGAAAGCCATGGCCGCGGCCTGATCCTCGGTGCGCAGGGCGCTGAGCTCCTTGAGGTCACCGCCGGAGACGAACGCCTTGTCGCCGGCCCCGGTGAGGGCCAGGGCCGCCGCCCCCTGCGCTCCGTCGAGGGCCTTATCGAGCTGCTCCATGGTCTCGAGGGAGATCGCATTGCGGGCATGGGGCCGGTCGATCGTGATGATCGCCAGACCGTCGTCGATCTCGAGGTCGACCATTGGCCATTCTCCCTCTGCGGTATTGGCATTCTCGCAGGCGGAGAATAGCATCACCTGGTATTCCGAGAGGTTCGCCGCACTCGTGCACGTATCTACTCGCCGACTGGAAGGGGTGGCCCGCAGCCATGCGACGGATTCCTGCGGAGCTGGTCAGGCGGTACGAGCAAGAGGGTTACTGGACGAAGGAGACCCTGGGTGACCTGCTGGCCGGCGGACTATCCGCGAATGCCGACGTCGGCTTCCGGGTGCATTCCTCGGTGCGGCCCTACACCGGCACGTTCGGCGAGGTCGAGCGCGACGCCCGGCGCTGCGCTGCGGGCCTGCGCGCGCGGGGCGTCGGTCCGGGAGACGTCGTGGCCTTCCAGCTGCCGAACTGGCGTGAAGCCGCGGTGGTCTTCTGGGCGTCGGCGTTCCTGGGCGCCGTGATCGTGCCGATCGTGCACTTCTACGGCCGCAAGGAGCTGTCCCACATCCTGGCGACCGCCGCGCCGAAGGTGTTCGTCACCACCGAGGAGTTCGGCCGGCTGCGTCATCACCCCGACCTGTGCGCCGACGTGCCGGTGGTCGCGCTCGTGGGCGGATCCGGAGAACGCAGCGAGCCGTTCGAGGATCTCCTGGCCGACGAACCGATGCTCGGCACCGTCGCCGCCGATCCGTCCTCGCCCGCGCTCATCGCCTTCACGTCCGGAACCACCCGCGACCCGAAGGGCGTCATCCACAGCCACCAGACGCTGAGCTTCGAGACACGCCAGCTGCTGGCCAACTACCCGCCCGACCGCGGACGCCAGCTGACCGCGACGCCGGTCGGGCACTTCATCGGAATGCTCGGCGCATTCCTGATCCCCGTCCTGGAGGGGTCGCCGATCGACCTGTGCGACGTCTGGGATCCGGGCCGGGTGCTGCAGCTGATCGAGAGCGACGGGCTGTCCGTGGGAGGGGGCCCGCCGTACTTCGTGACCAGCCTGCTCGACCATCCCGACTGCAGGCCCGAGCACCTGCGGCACTTCAAGACCGTCGGCCTCGGGGGGTCCACGGTTCCGGCGGCCGTCACGCAGCGGCTCACCGACCTCGGGATGTTCGTGTTCCGTTCCTACGGCAGCACCGAGCACCCGTCGATCACCGGGTCGGGGCCCAGCGCGCCCGAGGACAAACGGCTCTTCACCGACGGCAACGCGCGCCCCGGCGTCGAGATCCGCCTCGGTGAGGACGGCGAGATCTACAGCAGGGGTCCCGACCTGTGCCTGGGTTACACCGACGACGAGCTCACCGCGCGAGCCTTCGACGACGACGGCTGGTACCGCACGGGTGACGTGGGCGTACTCGACGACGACGGATACCTGACCATCACCGACCGCAAGGCCGACGTGATCATCCGCGGCGGCGAGAACATCAGCGCACTCGAGGTCGAGGAGGTGCTGCTGGGCATGCCGGCGGTCGCCGAAGCCGTCGTCGTCGCCGCACCCGACGAGCGGCTGGGGGAGCGCACGGCCGCGGTCTTGCGCATCCGGGACGGCAGGCAGATGCCGAGCCTCGACGACGTCCGCGCGCACTTCACCACCGCGGGAGTGGCCAAGCAGAAGTGGCCCGAGGAGTTGCACCGGGTCCCCGACGGGCAGGACTTCCCGCGGACGGCCAGCGGCAAGGTGCAGAAGTACGTGATCCGGCAGCAAGTGGCTGCCGGCCGGGGGCAGGCCGTTGCGGCCCACCGAAAATGAGAATACGATTCTCTCGATAGGAAAAGGAGTCTTTCATGGGACAACTGTCGCACCGGGTGGATATCCCGTTCCCGCTGTTCGATGCGGACAACCACCTGTACGAACCGCCAGAGGCGATGACGAAGTACCTCCCCAAGGAGTACAAGGACGTCGTCCAGTACGTCGAGATCAACGGCCGGACGAAGATCGCGCTCAAGGGTCAGATCAGCAACTACATCCCGAATCCGACGTTCTCGGTGGTCGCCAAGCCGGGCGCGTGGGAGGAGTACTTCAAGTTCGGCAACCCCGACGGCAAGAGCAAGCGTGAGCTCTTCGGCGAGCCGATGAAGGCCATCCCGGCGTTCTTCGAGCCCGAGCCGCGCATCAAGGTCATGGACGAGCTCGGTGTCGACCGCAGCCTGATGTTCCCGACGTTGGCCAGCCTGATCGAAGAGCGTCTGTCCGACGATCCGCTCGCCATCCACGTGATCGTCCACGCGCTGAACGAGTGGCTACACGAGGTGTGGGGCTTCAACTACCAGAACCGGATCTTCACCACTCCGGTCATCACGCTGCCCATCGTCGAGAAGGCGATCGAGGAGCTGGAATGGGCGGTCAAGCGTGGCGCCCGCGCCATCCTGATCCGCCCCGCTCCGGTCCCCGGCTTCCGCGGTCCGCGGTCGTTCGCGCTGCCCGAATTCGACCCGTTCTGGGAGCGGGTCGTCCACCACGACGTCTTCGTGGGCATGCACTCGTCGGACAGTGGCTACTCGCGGTACACGTCCGAATGGGACGGCGCCGCACAGGAAATGCTGCCGTTCCAGACCAACGCGATGTCCATCCTCAATGAATGGCGTCCGATCCAGGACGCGGTGGCCTCGTGGGTGATCCACGGTGCGCTGTTCCGATTCCCCAAGCTCAAGGTCGGCATCGTCGAGGCGGGTTCGAAGTGGATGTTCCCGCTGCTCGACTCCATGGCCGAGGTGTACAAGAAGGCTCCGGAAGCCTTCCTGGGCAACCCGATGGAGGAGATCAAGAACCGCATCTACGTCAGCCCGTTCTACGAGGAGGGCATCGACGACCTGATCAACCTGGTCGGTGTCGACCAGGTCCTCTACGGCTCTGACTGGCCGCACCCCGAGGGTCTGGCCGAACCGACCCACTACGTGACGGCGCTCGAGCACCTGGCCGTCGAGGACCAGGCCAAGATCATGGGTGGCAACCTGGGACGTCTCGTCACGACGTGACGTACCGGAGTCGTTGGGCGACCATCCCCGAGTTGGTCGCCAGCGCGGCGGACCGTTTCGGCGACGCAGAAGCTGTCGTCGACGGTCCGCTGCGTCTGTCCTTCACCGAGTTGGTCGATCGGATCAGTTGCGCCGCAGGTGCGTTCGCCGAGCTGGGGATCAGCAAGGGCGACCGCGCGGCGGTCTGGGCGCCCAACAGCGTCGAATGGATCATCGCGGCGTTCGGTCTGCTCACCGCCGGCGGGGTGCTGGTGCCGGTCAACACGAGGTTCAAGGCGGACGAGGCGGGCGACATCATCGCCCGCAGCGGCGCCAAGGCGGTCCTCGTCCAACAGGGTTTTCTCGGCGTCGAGTACACGGCGCCCGGTGGCGTGCCCGTCATCGATCTGAAATCCGACTTCCTGTCCAGCGGAACGCCTTTCGCCTGTCCGCTGGAGAGCACGGACATCTCCGACATCATCTTCACCTCGGGCACCACCGGTCGCCCCAAAGGGGTGATGATGAACCACCAGCAGAACCTCCGGCTGTACGAAGAATGGTGCGACCTCGCCGACCTGCGTGAGGGTGACCGCTATCTGATGGTCAATCCGTACTTCCACACCTTCGGGTACAAGGCCGGTCTGATCGCGTCCTTCATCCGGGGCGCGACCATGCTTCCCGTCCCGGTGTTCGATGTCGACCGCGTGGTGGAATTGATTGCCGAGGAACGCATCACGATGCTGCCCGGGCCGCCGACGCTCTACCACTCGCTGCTGGGCGTCGAGGACAAGTCCACCTTGGCCACCCTGCGGGCCGGCGTGACCGGCGCCGCGGACATCCCCGTCGAGCTCATCCGGCGGGTGCACGAAGAACTGCCGTTCCAGACGCTGGCGACCGGGTACGGGCTCACCGAGGCGGGCACCGTCACGTTGTCGCGGCCCGGAGATTCGTTCGAGGACATCGCCACCACCGCGGGGGTGGCCTGCGACGGGGTGGAGATGCGGATCGCCGCCGACGGCGAGGTGCTGGTCCGCGGCTACACCGTGATGCAGGGCTACCTCGACGACCCCGCGGCCACCGCGGAGACGATCGACGCCGACGGCTGGCTGCACACCGGCGATCTCGGCACGGTCGACGACGCGGGCCGGCTCCGGATCGTCGGACGCAAGAAGGACATGTTCATCGTCGGCGGCTTCAATGCCTACCCCGCCGAGATCGAGGGCTTCCTGCTCGAGCATCCCGACGTCGCACAGGCGGCCGTGATCGGCGTGCCCGACGAACGCCTGGGCCAGGTCGGCAAAGCCTTCATCGTCGCGCAACGCCACGCCGGTCACGGCGGTGGTCAGCTCAGCGCCGAGGGTCTGATCGCCTGGTGTCGCGACCGAATGGCCGGTTTCAAGGTGCCACGGTATGTAGAGTTCCTCGACGAGTTGCCGTTGAACGCCACCGGCAAGGTGATGAAAGACAAGCTGCAGAACCTGCAACGCTGAGCGGACGCACAGCGGGTGAATCCCATTTCCGCAGACAGACCTCGCGTCCGAACGTAGCGGACAGGGGTATCGTGAATACGATACGCAAAAAAGAAGAATGACGTTCTCGTTGCAGGATCGTGCCCACACAGCAGATAAGGAGGTCGGTGTGCCGTCTTTCAGGCGCCGCGACTCGGTGATCGACGCCGATCGCGTCGAAGAATCGACCGTGGATCCTGATCGGGTTCCCGACGCCGAACAGGCCAAGGCTCTGGCAGAGGAAGCCGAGGCCGAAGCCGCCGAGGCCGACGCGCTGGCAGCCGCCGCCCGAGCGCGGGCACGGGCGGCGCGGTTGCGCCGTCAGGCCCTCGCCGCCGACGTCGCCGAGCCGGCCGCAGACACCGCGGAATCCGCAGCGGGGCCGACCGCATCGGCAGTGGTCGACGCCGACACCTCGCCGGCCGGCGGCGCAGACACCGAAGAGGCCCTCGACCTCGACGGCGCAGTCGACGACGAGGCTCCGGACGGCACAGCTCCGGATAACGAGTTGCTGAACGCGCCGGCCCCCAAGCGCAGGCGCCGGATCCCCCTCCCGAGCTGGAAGGCGGTCGCGGCCGTCGTGGTCGTGCTGTGCACGCTGGGGCTGCTCGGCGTCAGCGGCTTCATGATCTGGAGCCACCGCGAGGCCGACAAGGTGCGCCAGCAGAATGCCGAGTACTCCGCGGCCGCGCGCCAGAGTGTCGTCACCTTGATGTCGTTGGACTTCAACAACGCCCAGGCCGACGTGCAACGCATCATCGACAACTCAACCGGTCAGTTCAAGAGTGACTTCGAATCGCAGGCAGCGGATTTCGTGAAGGTCGCCCAGGATTCGAAGGTCGTCACCGAGGTGACGGTCAACTCCACCGCAGTCGAGTCGATGACCGACGACAAGGCAGAGGTACTCGTCGCGGCATCCTCGCGGGTCACCAACACCGCCGGCGCCAATCAGGAGCCCCGCACCTGGCGCCTGGCCGTGAGCCTCGAACGTGAGGACGGACAGATCAAGATGGCGAAAGTCGAGTTCGTGCCGTGAGCGAGAACGACCGCAACGTCGACCCTGACACCGCCGAGACCGAGGTCGCCGAGGCGGAGATGGCCGAGTCCGACGCCCCCGCGGCCGAGTCCGACACCCCCGCGGCCGACACCGCCGAGGTGAAGGACAGCGACGCGACGGGAACCGAGATCACGGAGACCGACGCCGCAGATGCCGCCTCCACCGAGGAGGCGCCCCCCACGAAGCCCGCGAGGAAGCGTGCGGGGCGCGTCCGCACGTTGGTGACGGCCAGCATCTTGGCTGTTGCGTTGCTCGGATCTGCGGGCCTGGCCGCCTGGCTGTACTTCAACGACTACCGCCCCGACCGGGAGACCGACCCGGCAGCCGCCCAGGTCGCCCTCGATGCCGCGAAGACAGGCACCATCGCGTTGCTCTCGTATTCGCCGGAGAGCCTGGACCAGGATTTCGCCAACGCCAAATCGAAGCTGACCGGCGATTTCCTGTCGTACTACACCCAGTTCACCGAGCAGATCGTCACGCCCGCGGCGAAGGAGAAGGCGGTCAAGACCGCCGCCTCCGTGGTCCGCGCGGCCGTCGCCGACATCGAGCCCGACTCCGCTGAGGTCCTGGTGTTCATCAACCAGACCACCACGAGCAAGGAAAACCCCGACGGCGCGTTCGCCGCGAGCAGCGTCAAGATCGGCCTGACGAAGATCGACGGCACCTGGCTGATCGAATCGTTCGACCCCGTCTAGGGCGTATACCCTCGGTCGCCGTGACTGTGACGGCCATCCTGCCCGTTCCGGCGGAGTTTCTGCAGCGTCGCGAGGCGGTGTTCACCTCCGTCGCCGGACGGTCGACGCTGGCGCGCATTGTCGAAGCACTGCAGACCCGCGGCGACGTGGTGGTCGCTGCGGCCGACCCGCTGGCCCGCGACGTGGGGGAGGACCTGCGGGCGCACGGTTTCGCGGAGGTACCCGTCGTGATCGCCGACGCGCCGGGAGGGCGCGCCCACTGCCTCGTCGCCGGGCTGCGTGCGGTCGCCCCCACCGAAACCGTCCTCGTCCATGACCTGGCGTGGCCACTCATCGCCCCCGGAGTCCTGGGTCGGGTGGTGGCGGCACTGCAGGACGGAGCCGAGGTCGCTCTGCCCGTCTGCCCCGTCACCGACAGCATCAAGGTGGTCGACGACGCCGGACGCGTGACCGCCACGGTGGACCGCAGCCCGCTGCGCACGGTGCAGTTCCCGCGGGGATTCACTGCCGCCGCAATGTCCCGGGTGCTTGCTGCGGCCGCCGAGCCGGAACCGGGTGGCGACGCCGACGATCTGGCCGCCGCGGTGTCGGCGGAACTACCGGTGACCGTGGTCGACGGCGACACCGACGTCGCGAGCATCGACCTGCCCGCCGACGCGGACTATCTCGCCGCAGTCATCGCCCGGTCGGGGGACCTGTTCGGTCGAGGAGAAGCTGCTCGGCGACCGCAACGTCCCGCGCATAGGTCACCTTGAGGTTGGCGGCGCGGCCGCCGAAGGTCTGCACCCGCACATCGGTGTAGCGCTCGACGCACGAGGAGGTGTCGGTGCCTTCGAATCCGTCGCGCTCGGCGCGACGGTAGGCGTGCAGCAGTTCAGGGGCTCGGAACGCCTGGGGCGTCTGCACGCGGACCACGCCCGCGCCGCCCGGGGCAGGGCTGAGTCGGGCGCCGTCGGACACGGCGAGATTTCTCACAGCCAGCGACGGCAGCGCGCCGCCGCTCACCCGCGCCAGCGCGATCGCTTCGCGGAACATCTCGGGCCCGGCCAGTGGTCGCGCAGCGTCGTGGATGGCCACGACGTCGATGTCGCCGGACTCGATGTCGGCGGCCAAATAGTCGACGACGTTGGTCTCCGAGCCGTGCCGGGTGTCGCCACCTTCGACGAATTCCACCGTCTGCGAACCTATTTCGCGGTGCACGGCGTCGCGGGCGAGGGTGTACTCGCCCCGCCGGAACACCAGGATGGTCCGCGACACCTCGGTGAGCTGCGTCAGGGTCTCCAGCGACCACACCATCATGGGGCGACCGGCCAGCGGCAGATAGGCCTTGTTGCCGTCCGCCCCGACCCGGGTGCCGAGGCCGGCGGCCAACACCACACCGACCGCCACCATGCCGCGAACCTTATCGCGGCGGCGCGGCTACGCTCTGCCGGGCAGACGAAAGGGGCGACCCGTGAGCGAGCAACCGTATCGACCGGTAGGTCAGTTGCACCGGATCCGGCGGATGACCGGACGGGATCCCCACGAGACGGGACGCGCCGCGACCCCGCTGGAGCTGCTCTTCGATCTGACGTTCGTCGTGGCGTTCGGCATCGCGGCCTCACAGTTCGCCCATCTGCTGGCCGAGGGGCACGTCACTGCCGGACTAGCAGGCTTCTTCTTCGCGATGTTCGCGGTGTGCTGGGCGTGGATCAATTTCAGCTGGTTCGCCTCGGCCTACGACACCGATGACTGGATCTACCGGCTGACGACCATGGTGCAGATGGTCGGCGTGATCATCCTGGCCCTCGGATTGCCGCAGATGTACGCCTCGATCGAGCACGGCGGGCATGTCGACAACGTCGTGGTCGTCGCCGGGTACGTGGTCATGCGCGTCGCGATGGTCGCGCAGTGGCTGCGCGCTGCCCGGCAGGATCCCGAACGTCGCCGCGCCTGCCTCACTTACGCGCTGTGGATCACCGTCGCCCAGATCGGCTGGGTCGTCGCGATTTTCGTGCACACCTCGGTGCCCGTGACCGTCGCGATCGTGCTGGCGCTGGTGCTCGTCGAGATGATGGGCCCCAGAATCGCCGAGGGGAGACAGGGCGGAACCCCGTGGCACGCCCACCACATCGTGGAACGCTATGGGCTGTTCACGATCATCGCCCTGGGCGAAGGGGTGGTCGGTACGGTCGCCTCACTGAGCGCGGTGGTCGAGGCTCAGGGCTGGTCGGTGGAGGCGGTCTTCGTCGCCGTCGCCGGCATGGGGCTCACGTTCGGCATGTGGTGGACGTATTTCGTGCTGCCGCAGGCCGACATCCTGCACGCCCGCCGCGAGCGCTCCTTCTCCTTCGGATATCTGCACATCATCCTGTTCGCCTCGATCGTGGCGACGGGCGCAGGACTGCACGCGGCGGCCTATTACATCGAGCATCACTCGGAGCTGTCGTCCACGGCGACCGTGCTCAGCGTCGTGCTTCCGGTCGGGATCTACATCCTGACGGTGTACGGGCTCTATGCGTCGATGGCGCACAGGGTGGTGCGGTTCCACCTGCTGCTGACGGTCCTGACGGGAGCGGTGCTCGGGGTGGCGGTGCTGTTGGCGGCCAACGGGATATCGATGGCCAACTGCCTCCTGGTGGTCACGCTGGCGCCCGTCGTCTCCGTCGTCGGGTACGAACTCGTGGGGCACAGGCACGCGGCCGCGGCGGTCGCCGCCACCACCGGGACTACCTCGTGACGTCTTCGAGCAGGAAGCGGTCGTCCTTGGCGAGTTGACGGCGCGCTTTCCGGCGGGTGATCAGGATGCCGATCACGGCGATCGTCCACACCACGTACTGCAACGTCAGGGCGACGCGGAAAGACTCGAACGAGATACCGCCCGCGGCCTCCATGACCATCCCCATCGCCTGCATCAGCAGCAGGGACGCCAGGAAGCCGCCCATGTTGACCATGCCCTGCGCCGTTCCCAGCGTCGCGCGGGTGTTGAAGGTCCTGGCGAAGTCGAATCCGACCATCGAGCCGGGGCCGCCGACCGAGATCACCACGACCAGAGCCGTGAGCAACCACAGCGGAGCGGGGCCCGGCAACGCCAGGACGACCGTCCAGATGAGCGCGTTGCTCGCGATGATCGCCAGGACCAGACGTGAACGGCGGTGTGGATAGCGCCCGGTGAACACACCGATGAGCACCCCGCACGCGATCGCGGTCACGACCGACAGGCTCAACAGGGCACCGGCGACACCCGGTGAGAGTCCCTGCGCCTCGGTCAGATAGGGCAGCCCCCACATGAGCGCGAAGACCGTGATGGAGAACTGCGTGCCCATGTGGGTGAAGAAGCCGAGGCGCGTACCGGGACGCAGCCAGACGGTCTTCACGCTGCTGAGGGTCTCGCGCACCGACATCGTCTCCGATGTGGTCGTGGAGCCGTCCGGAGTGTTCTTGACCAGGAGCACGGTCAGCACGATCGACAGCACGCCCATCGCCGCAGCCGACGCATAGGCGGTCGACCAGCCGGCGGCGGACAGGACGGCCAGGAACGGCACCGCCGAGAGGACCTGTCCGAGCTGGCCGACGATGCCGGTCAACTGCGTCACCACCGGGATCTGCCGCGGCGCGAACCAGTGGGGCACCAGACGCAGTACGGAGATGAAGGTCACGGCATCGCCCAAACCGACGACAGCGCGCGCGGCGATGGCCACAGGCAGCGATTCGGTGAACGCCAGGATCACCTGGCCGGTGGCCATCAGCGCCGCGCCGGACGCGATCAGGGCGCGTGATCCGTACCTGTCGAGGAGGAGGCCGGCGGGAACCTGGGCTCCGGCGTAGACGACGACCTGCAGGACGACGAATGTCGACAGAAGGCTGGGGCCTGCGCCGAACCGGTCGGCCGCGGCGAGTCCGGAGACACCCAGGGTGGTCCGGTCGAACACCGCGACGATGTAGGCGAGGAGGCCGGTCGCCCACACGATCCAGGGACGCACGACCGGCCACCTCACAATCTACGCAATTTGTCTTAATGTCCTGCTGAAACGAGCAAGTGACTCCATGGTCGCGCACTTCGCACTCGCCGCGCCAATCGATTTGCTCACACCCGGGTCAGCCGCGCTTTGTCCAGGGCGGCTAGGTAGTTGGCTAGAAATGCACAGCAATGTTCATAAATTGACTAGGTGTTCAGTATTACCGCTGATAGCTCGTCATATTGATCTTCCCGGTCGCGAACAACGGTCACGGGGGGATACTTCGCTCTTCTTGCCGTTCGGCGGTTAGAGTGTGTGTATGAACCGCCCCGGCATCGGACCGGCCCGCCGCGTCGAACACCTGTGGGTGACGGCGCGTGGCTGAATACCGACTTGAGGACCTGGCGCGGGAATCGGGGGTCAGTGCTCGGAACATCCGTGCCTATCGCGAGCGTGGCCTACTCGACCCGCCTCGACGCGTCGGACGCACGGCGCTCTACGACGACTACCACCTGTCCCAACTGAACACGATCAGTCAGCTGCTACGGAAGGGCTACAACTCCGCGCACATCGCCGAGTTCTTCGCGAGCATGCGCCAGGGGGCCGACCTGGCCGACATCCTGGGCCTTCAGCGCGCCGTGCTGGGCCCGTCGGAGGATGCGCCCGCCGACGGCACCTCGGTGGCGATCGATCCGCAGAGCATCGAGGGCCGCCGGCTGGTCGAGTACGGCCTGGCCGACGTCGTCGGCGGCAAGGTCGTGATGACCGACGGTGCCGCCGCCGACATCCTGGCGCGATCCACCGACCACGTGTTGTACGTGCGCGCCCTTCTGCGGTTCCTGGAGGCTGCCGAGGAGTCCGTCGACGATCTCGCCGAAGCATTCGTGAGCAGCCTCGCCGAGCTCTATCAGGCCCGCGTCGGCGCCGACTACCTGCCGCGACCCGACGAGGTGGACGACATTCGACGCGTGGTGCAGGACTATCGCGTCCTGGGCGAGAAGGTGATGGCGGCCCGTTTCGAGCATGCGACGCGGCGCCACATGGTCACCTCGGCAGCCGGCTACACCGCAGGGATCCTGTTGGGCGGCGAGTGGGAGCCACGGCGCGGCGCCTAGTCCCACGCAGCGGGCCTTCCGAAACCGCCCTCGCGAAAGTGTCGGCGATGTGACCTGTGGCGTCACCGTGAAATCGCGGGCTGCTGTCGTAGTCTGTGCCGCGTGTCCCACGATCGCCTGACGTCGCGGCGCCGTGTGCTCAAATACGCCGCGGCAGCGCCGGCGGTCCTCGGACTGGGTGCCCTGGCGGCTGGTGTCGGACCTGCGTCGGTCACGCCCGGGGCCGCGGCGGCGCCCCTCGGCATCCTGCTCGACTACGCCGCCGGCGTGCTCAGCGCGGAGGATCTCCGTTCCGCAGGCGCTGTGGGTGCGATCAGGTATGTGTCCGACCGGCGCCCCGGCGGGGCCTGGATGCTGGGCAAGCCGATCCAGTTGGACGAGGCGCGTGATCTCTACCGTCACGGCATGAAGATCGTCTCCTGCTATCAGTTCGGTAAGGGCGAGACCGCCGACTGGCTGCCCGGCGAGCCTGCCGGGATACAGCACGCGACGCGGGGCTGGCAATTGCACGTCGCCGCGGGTGGACCGGTCGGCGCTCCTGTGTACGCGTCCATCGACGACGACCCCACCTATGAGCAGTACAAGCGCCAGGTGGTGCCGTATCTGCGCGGCTGGGAACGGGTGCTGGGGCACCAGCGCACCGGCGTCTACGCCAACTCCACGACGATCGAGTGGGCACTTCAGGACGGCCTGGGCTCCTGGTTCTGGCAGCACAACTGGGGCTCGCCGGGCGGGGTGGCGCACCCGGCCGCGCACCTTCATCAGGTGGAGATCGACAGCCGTACGGTGGCGGGTGTAGGCGTCGACATCAACCACGTCCTCAAACCCAGTTTCGGGCAGTGGGACTAGGGCGGACTCCGGACTTACTCTTTAGTAGGTTTTGGCAGCAAACATCTGTCCGCCCAGCGAATTCGTGACAGGACACGTCGGGCGATCTTGTCATCTCGCCGCCGAGCGGAGCAACGCCATCTGAGAACGCGGAATTCAAGATAACGATTTGGTAACAATACTGCTTTGAACTGCGCTTCTATCCTACTCAACCGTAACCACCTGCATGCAGGACGTTTGTCCCGGAAGGGCCGGAGCCGCCACGGAGCGCGCGTTATGCAACCCGCTGTTACCGGTGCGTAGAACTCACCAGTAACCATTTGATGCGCCAAACTAGGGCAGTCTCTTATGACACTCTTACAACAGCTGGAGTGTCCGCCCGCGGGTCCCCGTGGACCCGGCCGAGGCTGCGGACGAGACAGCGGGATTCGACGCCGAATCGACGGCCCAGGCGGGTGCCCCCACACACGCACCCCTCGACGCCCCACCAGCCCCACGACAGCGATGTAGCGCGGAACAGCACTGAGGAGAACACACGACGTGACGATCAACGACCAGCACCGTGCGACCGCCGGCTCCACGAGCCAGGCAGATCAGGAATTCGAACCTCTGACGGGATCGCACGCCCTCGTCGATCGCCTGCACTCCGGTGAGCCCTACGCGGTCGCATTCGGCGGTCAGGGTGGGCCCTGGCTGGAGAACCTCGAAGAACTCGTCAACTCGGCCGGTATCGAGTCCGAGATCAGCCAGCTCGTCGCCGAGGCGGAGCTGCTCCTGGAGCCGTTGGCGCGAGAGCTCGTCGTGGTGCGACCCATCGGCTTCGAACCGATGAAATGGATCCGCGCGCTGGCCGCCGACGAGCCGCTGCCCTCCACCAAGGACCTCACCACGGCCGCGATCTCCGGTCCGGGCATCCTGCTGACCCAGATGGCGGCACAGCGGGCGCTGAAGCGCCAGGGGCTCGATTTGGACGCGCACCCGCCCGTCGCCATCGCAGGTCACTCACAGGGCGTCACAGCCGTCGAATCGCTGAAGGCCGGCGGCACCCGGGACGTCGAGCTGCTCGCCATCGGCCAGCTGATCGGCGCCGCCGGATCCCTGGTGTCCCGCCGCTGCGGCATGGTCAGCCGCGGCGACAAGGCGCCCATGGTCTCCGTCCTGAACGTCGACCCCGCGCGCATGGCCGAGCTCCTCGAAGAATTCGCCCAGGACGTGCGCACCGTGCTGCCGCCGGCGCTGTCGATCCGCAACGGCAGGCGCTCGGTCGTCATCACCGGCACCCCCGAGCAGCTCGCGCGCTTCGAGCTCTACTGCGAGAAGATCAGCGAGAGGGAAGAGGCCGAGCGCAAGAACAAGACGCGCGGCGGCGCGATCTTCCGCCCCGTGTTCAACCAGCTCAACGTCGAGGTCGGCTTCCACACCCCGCGTCTGGCCGCCGGTGTGGACCTGGTCAACGAGTGGGCCGGCCGCACCGGCCTGGACCGCGACCTCACCCGCGAACTGACCGAGGCGATCTTCATCAAGCCGGTCGACTGGGTGGCCGAAGTGGAAGGCCTCGCCGCCACGGGCGCCAAGTGGATCGTCGATCTCGGGCCCAGTGACACCGTCACCCGGTTGACCGCGCCGGTGATCCGCGGCCTGGGCATCGGCATCGTGCCGGCCGCCACGCGCGCCGGGCAGCGAAGCCTGTTCACCGTCGGCGCCGCCCCGGCCGTCGCCCCGGCCTGGTCGAGCTACGCGCCCCAGCCCGTCACCCTGCCGGACGGTTCGGTGAAGGCCTCCACCAAGTTCACCCGTCTCACCGGGCGCTCCCCGATCCTGCTCGCCGGCATGACCCCGACGACCGTCGACGCCAAGATCGTCGCCGCTGCGGCCAACGCCGGCCACTGGGCCGAACTGGCCGGTGGCGGTCAGGTCACCGAGGAGATCTTCGACGCCCGCATCGCCGAGCTCACCCAGCTGCTCGAGCCCGGCCGCGCCATCCAGTTCAACTCGCTGTTCCTGGACCCGTACCTGTGGAAGCTGCAGGTCGGCGGCAAACGCCTGGTCCAGAAGGCCCGCCAGTCGGGCGCCCCGATCGACGGCGTCGTCGTGACCGCCGGCATCCCCGACCTCGAAGAGGCCGTCGATCTGATCGAAGAGCTGCACACCGTCGGTATCAGCAGCGTGGTGTTCAAGCCCGGCACGGTCGACCAGATCAAGTCGGTCATCAAGATCGCGGCCGAGGTTCCGGACCGCGACGTCATCGTGCACATCGAGGGTGGCCGCGCCGGTGGACACCACTCGTGGGAGGACCTGGACGACCTCCTGCTCAGCACCTACGGCGAACTGCGCAAGTACTCGAACGTCACGATCTGCGTCGGCGGCGGTATCGGCACGCCCGAACGCGCGGCCGACTACTTGTCCGGAGAGTGGGCCCGGGACTACGGATTCCCAGACATGCCGGTCGACGGCATCCTCGTCGGCACCGCGGCCATGGCCACCCTGGAGGCGACCACCTCGCCGGCCGTCAAGCAGATGCTCGTCGACACCACGGGCACCGACACCTGGGTCGGCGCGGGCAAGGCCATCAACGGGATGGCGAGCGGCCGCAGTCAGCTCGGCGCCGACATCCACGAGATCGACAACACCGCCTCGCGATGCGGACGTCTGCTCGACGAGGTCGCCGGCGACGCCGACGCCGTCGCCGAGCGTCGTGACGAGATCATCGCCGCGATGGCCGACACCGCCAAGCCGTACTTCGGCGACATCGGCGACATGACCTACCTGCAGTGGCTGCAGCGCTACGTCGAGCTGGCGATCGGCGACGGTGACAGCACCGCCGACACCGCGGGCCCGGGCAGCCCCTGGCTGGCCGACACCTGGCGCGAGCGCTTCGAGGCGATGCTCAAGCGTGCCGAGGCCCGCCTCAACGAGAAGGACTCCGGTCCGATCGAGTCGCTGTTCAGCGCAGGTGCCGAGGCCGGTACCGACGGTCGTGCGCTGCTCGACAACCCCGACACCGCGATCGCCGCGCTGCAGGCGCGCTACCCGGATGCCGAGACGGTCAAGTTGCATCCGGCCGACGTGCCGTTCTTCGTGACGCTGTGCAAGAAGCCCGGCAAGCCGGTCAACTTCGTCCCGGTCATCGACAAGGACGTGCGGCGCTGGTGGCGCAGCGATTCACTGTGGCAGGCGCACGATGCGCGCTACACCGCCGACCAGGTCTGCATCATCCCCGGCACCCAGGCCGTCGCGGGGATCACCCGCGTCGACGAGCCTGTCGGTGATCTGCTCGACCGGTTCGAGCAGGAGATCGTCGACCGCGTGCTGGCTTCCGGTGCGAAGCCGGTGTCGGTGGTGTCGCGCCGTCAGGCGCGTGCCGACGTCAGCGGTCCGCTCGCCGTGGTGCTCGACTCGCCCGACGTCCTGTGGGCGGGGCGCACCGCGATCAACCCGGTGCACCGCATCGGCGCACCGGGCGAGTGGCAGGTCAACGACGTGCCCGGTAAGCCCAGCGCCACGCATCCGAACACCGGTGCGCGCCTGGAGCAGTCGACCGACGACGCAGGCAAGGTCTCGGTCACGCTGAGCGTGCCGCTCTCCGACACCTGGATCGACATCCGCTTCACCCTTCCCGCGACCACAGTCGACGGTGGCGCCCCGATCGTGACGGTCGAGGACGCCGCGACGGCGATGCGCGCGGTGCTGGCGATCGCCGCCGGCGTCGACGGGCCGGAATCGCTTCCCGCCGTGCAGGACAACACCTCCACGGTCACGGTCGAATGGGATCCGGAGAAGGTGGCCGACCACACCGGCGTGACCGCGACCTTCGGGGCCCCGCTGGCGCCGGGCCTGACCCTGGTGCCCGACGCACTCGTCGGCCTGTGCTGGCCCGCGGTGTTCTCCGCCATCGGCTCTGCCCTCACCGAGGACGGGTTCCCGGTCGTCGAGGGGCTGCTCAGCCTGGTCCACCTCGACCACGCCGCCCATCTGCTGGCGGCCATGCCCGCCACGAAGGGCGACTTGACCGTCACGGCAACGGCGTTGGCGGCCAACGACACCGAGGTGGGCCGCGTGGTCCCCGTCGAGGTGTCGATCACCGATGCCGAGGGCACCGTCCTGGCGACGCTGGAGGAGCGCTTCGCGATCCGCGGCCGCACCGGTGCCGCCGAGCTGGCCGACCCGCCGCGCGCGGGTGGGGCGATCACCGACAACGCCACGGACACCCCGCGGCGCAGGCGGCGCGACGTCATCGTCACCGCCCCCGTCGACATGAGCGCGTTCGCCGTCGTCTCCGGTGACCACAACCCCATCCACACCGACCGTGCGGCCGCACTGCTCGCCGGGCTGAAAACGCCCATCGTGCACGGCATGTGGCTGTCCGCCGCGGCCCAGCATGCGGTCACCGCGACCGACGGTCGCGCCACCCCGCCGGCCCGCCTGGTCGGCTGGACCTCCCGCTTCCTCGGGATGGTGCTGCCCGGCGACGAGATCGAGTTCCGCGTCGACCGCGTCGGCATCGACCGAGGCGCCGAGATCATCGAGGTGACTGCGAAGGCTCGGCGGGCAGCGAGCGAAGCCGGCCCGGGGAATGGATCGGGTGGCGAGCTGGTGATGTCGGCGACGGCGCAGCTGGCTGCACCGAAGACCGTCTACGCCTTCCCGGGTCAGGGCATCCAGTCCAAGGGTATGGGCATGGAGGTCCGTGCGCGGTCCAAGGCCGCCCGCAAGATCTGGGACATCGCCGACAAGTTCACGCGCGAGACGCTGGGCTTCTCGGTGCTGCACGTCGTCCGTGACAACCCGACGAGCCTCATCGCCTCCGGGGTGCACTACCACCACCCCGAGGGCGTGCTGTACCTGACGCAGTTCACCCAGGTCGCGATGGCCACGGTGGCCGCCGCCCAGGTGGCCGAGATGCGGGAGCAGGGCGCGTTCGTCGAGGGCGCCATCGCGTGCGGCCACTCGGTCGGCGAGTACACCGCGCTGGCGTGCGTGTCCGGTGTCTACGAACTGCCCGCGCTCCTGGAGGTGGTATTCCACCGCGGATCCAAGATGCACGACATCGTGCCGCGCGACGCCCAGGGCAGGTCGAACTACCGCCTGGCCGCGATCCGGCCGTCCCAGATCGACCTCGACGACGCCGACGTCAAGGACTTCGTCGCCGAGATCTCCGAGCGCACAGGCGAATTCCTGGAGATCGTCAACTTCAACCTGCGCGGTTCGCAGTACGCGATCGCCGGGACCGTCGCCGGTCTCGAAGCGTTGGAGGAGGAGGTCGAGAAGCGTCGCGAGATGTCGGGCGGGAAGCGCTCGTTCATCCTGGTGCCGGGCATCGACGTGCCGTTCCACTCCTCGGTGCTGCGTGTCGGCGTCGCCGATTTCCGCCGGGCGCTCGAGCGCGTGATGCCCGAACCCAGCGATGCCGAGCTGCTGGTCGGCCGGTACATCCCGAATCTGGTGCCACGGCCGTTCACCCTCGACCGCGACTTCATCCAGGAGATCCGCGATCTGGTTCCCGCCGAGCCGCTTGACGAGATCCTCGCCGACTACGACACGTGGCGTAACGAACGCCCGAACGAGTTGTGCCGCAAGATCGTCATCGAATTGCTGGCCTGGCAGTTCGCCAGCCCGGTGCGCTGGATCGAGACCCAGGATCTGCTGTTCATCGAAGAGGCCGCCGGTGGTCTCGGGGTGGAGCGCTTCGTCGAGATCGGCGTCAAGAACGCGCCGACCGTCGCCGGGTTGGCCGCGAACACGCTGAAGCTGCCGGAGTATTCGCACAACACCACCGAGGTGCTCAACGCCGAGCGTGACGCCGCGGTGCTGTTCGCGACCGACACCGATCCCGAGCCCGAGATCGACGAGGCGCCCGAGGAGGCCGCGCCCGCGGCCGAGGCGGCCCCGTCGGCGGCACCCGCCGCCGCTCCGGCGCCTGCTGCGGCGCCCAGCGGTGGACCCCGCCCGGACGACCTCGCGTTCGACGCGGCCGATGCGACGATGGCGCTCATCGCGCTGTCGGCCAAGATCCGCATCGACCAGATCGAGGCGCTGGATTCCATCGAGTCGATCACCGACGGTGCGTCGTCGCGGCGCAACCAGATGCTGGTCGACCTCGGCTCGGAATTGAACCTCGGCGCCATCGACGGCGCGGCGGAGGCCGACCTGGCCGGGCTGAAGGGGCAGGTCACCAAGCTGGCCCGCACCTACAAGCCGTTCGGTCCGGTGTTGTCCGACGCGATCAACGACCAGCTGCGCACGGTCTTCGGGCCGTCCGGAAAGCGGCCGGCCTACATCGCCGAGCGGGTCAAGAAGACCTGGGAGCTCGGCGAGGGCTGGGCCAAGCACGCCACCGTCGAGGTGGCGCTGGGCACCCGGGAGGGTTCCAGTGTCCGCGGTGGTGCGCTGGGCGGCCTGCACGACGGCGCGCTCGCCGATGCCGCGGCCGTCGACAAGGCGATCGACACCGCAGTGGCGGCGGTCGGTGCCCGCCTCGGTGTGCCGGTGTCGCTGCCCTCCGCCGCCGGCGGTGGCGGCGGGGTCGTCGATTCCGCGGCGCTCGGCGAGTTCGCCGAACAGGTCACCGGACCCGACGGCGTGCTCGCCTCGGCGGCGCGCACGATTCTCGATCAGCTGGGCCTCGGTGCGCCCTTCGCCACGCCTGAGGCGTCGGCCGACGCCGAGCTCATCGACCTGGTCACCGCCGAACTGGGTTCGGACTGGCCTCGTCTGGTGGCGCCGGTGTTCGACGCCCGCAAGGCCGTGGTCCTCGACGACCGCTGGGCCAGTGCGCGTGAGGATCTGGTCCGCATCTGGCTGATGGACGAAGGCGACATCGACGCCGACTGGGCCCGCCTCTCCGAACGTTTCGAGGGCACCGGTCACGTCGTCGGCACCCAGGCCACCTACTGGCAGGGCAAGGCCCTGGCGGCGGGCCGCAACGTCCACGCATCGCTCTACGCACGGGCCGCCGCAGGTGCGGAGAACCCGGGCAAGGGCCGCTACTGCGACGAGATCGCGGTCGTCACCGGTGCGTCCAAGGGTTCGATCGCGGCGTCGGTGGTCGCGCAGTTGCTCGACGGCGGCGCGACGGTCGTCGCGACGACGTCGAAGCTCGACGACTCCCGGCTGGCCTTCTACCGTCAGCTCTACCGCGACAACGCGCGCTTCGACGCGAAGCTGTGGGTCCTGCCGGCGAACATGGCCTCTTACAACGACATCGACGCACTGGTGGAGTGGATCGGCACCGAACAGTCCGAGAGCCTCGGGCCCAAGTCGATCCACATCAAGGATGCGTTGACGCCGACGCTGCTGTTCCCGTTCGCGGCTCCGCGGGTGGGCGGCGACCTGTCCGAGGCCGGATCGCGCTCCGAGATGGAGATGAAGGTCCTGCTGTGGGCCGTGCAGCGGCTCATCGGCGGCCTGTCCCACATCGGTGCCGACCGCGACATCGCCGCGCGCCTGCACGTGGTGCTGCCGGGTTCGCCGAACCGCGGAAAGTTCGGCGGTGACGGGGCCTACGGCGAGTCGAAGGCGGCGCTGGACGCCGTCGTGTCGCGCTGGAAGGCCGAGACCTCGTGGGCGCAGCGTGTCAGCCTGGCGCACGCGCTGATCGGCTGGACGCGCGGCACCGGTCTGATGGGGCACAACGACGTCATCGTCGACGCCGTCGAGGAAGCCGGACTGACGACCTACTCCACCGAGCAGATGGCCGGCATGCTGCTGGACCTGTGCGATGTGGAGACCAAGGTCGCGGCGGCCCGGGAACCGGTGCTCGCCGACATGACCGGCGGCCTGGCCGAGATCGACCTGGATCTGTCGGAGCTGGCCACCAAGGCCCGCGAAAACGGTTCCGCCGCAACCGCGGACGAGGATGCAGACGACGACGCGGCCGATCACATGATCGCTGCGCTGCCGTCCCCGCCGCGTCCGGCCACGTCGGCGCCCGCACCGGAGTGGGCCGACCTCGACGTCGACCCCGCCGACCTCGTCGTCATCGTCGGCGGTGCCGAGCTCGGGCCCTACGGTTCGTCGCGCACCCGTTTCGAGATGGAGGTCGACAACGAACTGTCGGCCGCGGGCGTGCTGGAACTGGCGTGGACCACGGGCCTGATCAAGTGGGAGGACGATCCGCAACCGGGTTGGTATGACACCGAATCCGGCGATCTGGTCGACGAGTCCGAGTTGGTCGAGCGCTACCACGACGAGGTCGTGAGCCGATGCGGTATCCGTGAGTTCGTCGACGACGGGGCGATCGATCCCGACCACGCGTCGCCGTTGCTGGTCAGTGTCTTCCTGGACAAGGACTTCCGCTTCGTGGTCTCCAGCGAGACCGACGCACGGGCGTTCGTCGAGTTCGATCCCGAGCACACCGTGGCCCGGCCGATCCCCGATTCCGGCGACTGGGAGGTTATCCGCAAGGCGGGCACCGAGATTCGCGTGCCGCGCAAGACCAAGCTGTCGCGGACGGTGGGCGCTCAGATCCCGACGGGCTTCGACCCGACGGTGTGGGGCATCAGCCAGGACATGGCCACCTCGATCGACCGGGTGGCGCTGTGGAACATCGTGGCGACCGTGGACGCGTTCCTGTCGTCGGGCTTCACCCCGACCGAGCTGATGCGCTGGGTGCACCCGAGCCTGGTGGCCTCGACGCAGGGCACCGGTATGGGTGGCATGACGTCGATGCAGACCATGTATCACGGCAACCTGCTGGGCCGGAGCAAGCCGAACGACATCCTGCAGGAAGTCCTGCCGAATGTTGTTGCCGCACACGTGATGCAGTCCTATGTGGGCGGTTACGGCGCGATGGTCCACCCGGTCGGCGCCTGCGCCACCGCGGCTGTGTCCGTCGAAGAGGGCGTGGACAAGATCAAGCTCGGCAAGGCCGAGCTCGTGGTCGCGGGTGGTTTCGACGACATGACGCTGGAGGCCATCATGGGCTTCGGCGACATGGCGGCCACGGCCGACACCGAGGTGATGCGGGCCAAGGGCATCAGCGATTCGAAGTTCTCGCGCGCCAACGACCGGCGGCGGCTCGGCTTCCTGGAGGCCGAGGGCGGCGGCACGGTGCTGCTGGCCCGCGGCGACCTGGCGCTGAGGATGGGCCTGCCGGTTCTGGCGGTCGTCGGTTACGCGCAGTCGTTCGCCGACGGCGTGCACACCTCGATCCCGGCCCCCGGCCTGGGCGCGCTCGGCGCCGGCCGCGGCGGCAGGGATTCGGTGCTGGCGCGGTCGCTGAACAAGCTGGGCGTGGGCGCTGACGACATCGCGGTGATCTACAAGCACGACACCTCGACGCTGGCCAACGATCCGAACGAGACCGAGTTGCACGAGCGGCTCGCCGACTCACTGGGCAGGTCCGACGGTGCGCCACTGTTCATCGTCAGCCAGAAGAGCCTCACCGGGCACGCCAAGGGCGGCGCGGCGGTCTTCCAGATGATGGGTCTGTGCCAGGTGCTGCGCGACGGCGTGATCCCGCCGAACCGCAGCCTGGACTGTGTCGACGACGAGCTGGCGACCTCGGCGCACTTCGTGTGGCCGCGTGAGACCCTCCACCTGGGGGAGAAGTACCCCCTGAAGGCGGGTCTGGTCACCAGCCTCGGGTTCGGCCACGTGTCCGGCCTGATCGCCCTGGTGCACCCGCAGGCCTTCCTGGCCACCCTGACTCCGGAGCAGCGGGCGACCTACACCGCCCAGGCCCAGGAGCGCACGCTGGCCGGACAGCGCAGGCTGGCCTCGGCGATCGCCGGTGGCAGGCCGATGTTCGAACGGCCCGCCGACCGGCGTTTCGACGGCGACCATTCGGAGAAGGCACAGGAGGCCGCGATGTTGCTCGACACCGCGTCCCGCCTGGACGAGAACGGCGTGTATCGGCGTTGACCGGTGAGATAGCGTGCTGCCCGTGGGCATCGTCGGGATAGGCATCGATCTCGTTTCCATTCCGGAGTTCGCCGAACAGGTCGACCGGCCCGGCACGGTGTTCGCCGAGACGTTCACGCCGGGCGAGCGGCGCGACGCCGCCGACAAGAGTTCGTCGGCGGCGCGCCACCTCGCAGCCCGGTGGGCGGCGAAGGAAGCGGTGATCAAGGCCTGGTCCGGATCCCGGTTCTCGAAGCGTCCGGTCCTGCCCGAGGCGATCCACCGCGACATCGAGGTCATCACCGACATGTGGGGCCGGCCCAGGGTGCGGTTGTCCGGGGCGGTGGCCGAGCACCTCAAAGAGGTGACGATCCACCTGTCGCTGACCCATGAGGCGGACACGGCGGCGGCGGTCGCGGTGCTCGAGGAGCGCTAGGCCCGGTTCGACGTCCACGCTTGGGGTACCCGGGCACCTCACGCAGGTCAGCGCCGAAGGGGTGTCACGTGGCAGAAACCAGCCAGCGAGAGCTGGGGGAGTCCGACAGTCCCATCGAGGACGCTCTGGAGCACGCGTTCCGGCGCATGGTCGACGAGGGCACCCAGCGCCTCCACCGCGGCTGGCGCGAGGTGCTGGTGACGGGGTTCTTCGGCGGCACGGACATCGCGATCGGCGTGGTGGCCTACCTCGCCGTACTGCACGCCACGCAGGAGCCGTTGGTCGCGGGACTGGCCTTCTCCGTGGGCTTTCTGGCACTCCTGCTCGGACGCAGCGAGCTGTTCACCGAGGGATTCCTGATCCCCGTCACCACGGTCGCCGCGAAGCGGGCCGGCGTCCCGCAACTGCTCAAGCTGTGGGGCGGCACGCTGGTCGCCAACCTCGCCGGGGGCTGGGTCCTGATGTGGCTGATCATGACGGCCCTGCCCCGGCTGCATGCGCAGACCGTGGAATCCGCCGCCCACTATGCGACCGCACCGCTGTCTGTCGAGACCATGGCGCTCTCGCTGCTGGGCGGCATGGTCATCACGCTGATGACGCGCATGCAGCACGGCACCGATTCGGTGTTCGGCAAGGTCGCCGCCGCTGTCGCGGGCGCTTTCCTGCTGGCAGGGCTGCAGTTGTTCCACTCGATCCTGGACTCCCTGCTGATCTTCGGCGCCCTGATCGCCGGCGACGCGCCCTTCGGCTATCTCGACTGGGCGAAGTGGTTCGGCTACACGGTCGTCGGCAATGTCGTCGGCGGTCTGGTGCTGGTGACCCTGCTGCGATTGCTCAGGAGCAAGGACCGGCTGCAGGAGGAACGTCGAGACGCGGAGTCCTCGTGAGGGTGACCCCGGACTAATCTCGACCCCATGACTGATCTGGTGCAGCGCGTCCGCGACGTCCTCCCGTCGGTGCGTGCCGACCTGGAGGATCTGGTCCGGATCCAGTCCGTGTGGGCCGACCCGGAACGGCGGCCGGAGGTGCAGCGATCGGCCGAAGCGGTCTCGAAGCTGTTGTCCGACGCCGGATTCGGCGATGTGCGCATCGTCGCCGAGGGGGGCGCCCCGGCCGTCATCGCCCACCATCCCGCCCCCGACGGCGCGCCGACCGTGCTGCTGTACGCCCACCACGACGTGCAGCCCGAGGGCGAGGCGACGCAGTGGCACACGCCGCCGTTCGAGCCGACCGAACGCGACGGCCGGTTGTACGGCCGTGGCACCGCGGACGACAAGGCCGGTATCGCAACGCATCTCGCGGCGTTCCGCGCGCACGGCGGGCGTCCGCCGGTAGGTGTGACCGTCTTCGTCGAAGGTGAGGAGGAGTCGGGTTCGCCGTCCTTGTCGCGCCTGCTCGCCGCACACCGCGAGGCGCTGGCCGCCGACGTCATCGTCATCGCCGACTCCGACAACTGGAGCACCGAGATCCCGTCGCTGACCGTCTCGCTGCGTGGGCTGGCCGATTGCATCGTCGAGGTGGCGACGCTGGACCACGGCCTGCATTCGGGGATGTGGGGCGGGGTGGTGCCCGATGCGCTGACGGTGCTGGTCCGACTGCTCGCAACGCTGCACGACGACGAGGGCAACGTCGCGGTGGAGGGACTGCACGACACCGACACCAGCGGCCTGGACTTTCCCGACTACACCCCGGAGCGGGTCCGCGCCGACACCGGTCTGCTCGACGGCGTGCGGGAAATCGGTTCGGGCTCAGTGGCGCAACGACTCTGGGCCAAGCCTGCGATCACCGTCATCGGCATCGACACCACGCCGATCGCCAAGGCGTCGAACACGCTCATTCCCCGCGCCCGCGCCAAGGTCAGCATGCGCGTCGCGCCCGGTGGGGACGCCACCGCCCACCTCGCAGCCTTGACGAGTCACCTGCAGGCCCGCGCCCCGTGGGGCGCGCAGGTCACCGTCACGCCCGGGGACCTGGGCGAGCCGTACGCGATTGCAGCGAGCGGACCGGTCTACGACGCGGCGCGCAGCGCATTCCGCGACGCGTGGGGGCACGACGCCGTCGATGCCGGTGTGGGCGGGTCGATTCCGTTCATCGCGGAGTTCGCCGCGGCGTTTCCGGACGCCAAGATTCTGGTGACCGGCGTCGAGGACCCGGACACCCAGGCGCACAGCATCAACGAGAGCCTGCACCTGGGTGTGCTGGAACGCGCGGCGACTGCCGAAGCGTTCCTGCTCGCGCGGCTGGGCGGGTCAGACGGACAGGTCGCGCCGTAGCTTCGCCACGTGGCCCGTCGCGCGGATGTTGTACTGCGCGACCTCGATGTCGCCCTTCTCGTCCACGACGAACGTCGACCGGATGACTCCCTGCACGGTCTTGCCGTACATGGTCTTCTCGCCGTAGGCGCCCCACGCTTCGAGGACCGACTTGTCGGGGTCCGACAGCAGCGGGAACGTGAGGTTCTCGGCATCGCGGAACTTGGCGAGCTTCGCCGGCTTGTCGGGGGAGATGCCGATGACGTCGAGGCCGGCGTCGTTGAGCTCGGCGAGGTTGTCGCGGAAGTCGCAGGCTTCCTTGGTGCAGCCCGGCGTGGACGCCGCCGGGTAGAAGTACACGATGACCTTGCGGCCCTTGTAGTCCGACAGGGCGACGGTGTTGCCGTCGGCGTCGGGAAGGCTGAACGCGGGCGCGGTGTCGCCGGCTTCGAGTCGGGGGGTCTGCGGCATGGGTGTGCCTCCGGGCGGTTCTGCGAGGTTGATCGTTCGGTCGACCGGGGCGATCGGGTGTGCTCCGGCTCAACTAGGGTAGTGCGACAGACACTGTCGGTTGGGGTGCGGCCGGCGCACAGGTGCTGCAGGCATTGGAGGAAGTTGTGGCGGACCGGGATCCTGACACCATCAAGGCTGAGATCGACGAGGCACGCGAGCAGCTGGCCGTGACCGTCGACTCGCTCGCGGCGCGGGCGAACCCGCAACGCATTGCCGACGACGTCAAGACCGGTGTCATCCGTTTCGTCACCAAGCCCCCGGTGGCCGCCTCGCTGGCCGGCGTCGGGGCGCTCGTGCTCGTGCTGATGATCCGCCGCGCGCGCCGTCCCTAGGAAAGTCGGCGTCGACGGCTGGGGCGAAACCAGTCGGTGAACGAGAATCCGGGCGGGTTGGCCACGCGGCCGATCCGACTGCAGTTGTACACCACGACCGGCTGTTGAGTCGCCACGCCTCCAGCCGGGTCCTCACCGTCGGTTTCGGTAACCATCGGCTCGACCGGGCTAGACATCAGCAAATTCCTCGATTCCTACTCGCGCGCTCCGTTTCGTTCTCATCCAGACCGCGTCAGCTAACCGAACCATAACACCCATCGGAACCTTTGCCCAGCGCAAAGTGGGTGGGAATCTTGCTTGGGGTACGAGCCGTTACCGAAGGGCCGTGGCTCATAGCGCGGATAGTGTCCCCGACCTGTGACATCTAGCACATGGCATCGCGCCGACGAGGTAAAACACTCCCAACGGGCGTCTCCGCCGCCTCACTCCCGGCCGGTCGCGGCACGACCTCCGGGCCGCGAGACGTCGGCAAGGGGTGGGCGTGGAGCGCACGCGTTGTCCTCTACGCTGGCGCTGACCAACGACGAGCGAACAGCGAAGGAGACGCCGCATGGCGTGGTTTCTCGCCCTGCAGGGCCCGGCGCAGCCAAGTCATCAGGCGTCGGTGTACGAACTTCAGGACACCACCGACGTGGACAAGCTCGCCCAGGAACTGGCCAGTGCCGTGACGCTGGACAGGGTGGTGGCAATCCCGGCGATGCTGCCGCAGAACACCCGCAAGCGGCAGAAGGTCACCCTGTACGTGCGACCGGCCGCGTGGGGCATGTGGACCTTCTACGAACTGTCCGAAGAGGACAAGCGCCAGCTGGTGAAGGACAACCCGCTGATGCAGGCCATCCAGCAGCATCAGCGCGAGCATGTCGGGCAGCCGGGTGGGGTCAACCCGTTGCTCGGCCAGCAGCCGGGCCCGGGGGCGCCTCGACGCTGAACCGCGGACTATCCGGCCGCGGAACCCCCATCGCCGTCTCCGGCGGTGCCGTCGTCACCGCGGCCGGGCGCGTCCCCTTCGTCGCCACCCTCGGTGGTGCCGTCGCCTCCGTCGCCGCCATCGCCGGCAGTGCCGCCCCCGTCGCCGCCACTGCCCCCGCGCCCGACGATGCCTCCATCGCCCGACCCGCCCCTACCGCCGTCGCCCGAGCCACCTTCGCGGGTGCCATCGCCCCCGTCGCCGCCGTCGCCACCCTCCGCGACACCGATTTCGGCATCCGCCGTGGCGTCGCCCCCGTCTCCGCCGTCTCCATAGACGTACCCGCCTGAACCGCCGTCACCGCCCGCTCCGGCGTAGGGTCCATGGCCTTGGCCGCCGTCTCCGCCGTTGCCGACCTTGGCAGCGTCGCCGCCCCTGCCCCCGACGCCGACTCCCTCCGCGATGTCCGTGCTGATGCCGTCTCCGCCGGTGCCGCCACCGCCGATACCGCGGGCGTTGCCCCCGTTGCCGCCGAAGCCGGTGAAGATGCCGACTCCGGTGCCGCCGTTGCCGCCCCGGCCCGACCGGGTGCCGCCGTCGCCGCCGTCGCCGCCGAATCCGGTGTCGGCAGTCAAAGAGCCGCCGTTACCACCATGACCGCCCCGGCCGCGTGACACCCCATCTCCGCCATCGCCGCCCACACCGTTATCGCCCGTAGCGTCCCCGCCCCGGCCGCCGTTGCCGGCTATCTGGCCACCACGACCCCCGGCTCCTCCCTGGCCGTCGGCGGCCGAGGTGGCACCTCCGGCACCGCCGTGGCCCACCAGACCGGCATCGCCGCCGCGCCCCGCATCGAGGAACTCGTCATTGCCGCTGCCGCCGGCACCGCCACTGCCGAACAGGAGGCCACCCCGTCCGCCCTCTCCGGCGGCCGCCGTTGCCGAAGCGTCGCCTCCGCGCCCGCCGGTGCCGAAAAGCCCTGCTGCGCCACCGGTGCCGCCGTTGGCGCCGTCTCCGCCGTTACCCCAGAGCAGACCGCCGCGACCGCCGTTGCACGCGTCTCCGGCGCAGTCCGAAGCCGCGTCGATCCCGTCGCCGAACAGACCGAAGAGCGGGCCGCGGTAAGACGACCCCGTGATCACGGCGACGTCGCGGGAGGCGCGCGCTGCGCTGCGTGCCGACGGGCATCCGGTGCCCCGGCAGATCTTCACATTGCGCTCTTCACCGATACTGACGATCTGCCGGTCGGCGCGCACCGTGATGTTGTTGTATTCACCGAAGGTGGAGACGAGGTTCGCGGTTCCTTCGATGGTGATTCTGTTGCGAGCATGGGTCTCGACGACGTTGTTGTCGCCCGTGATGTTGATCCGGTTGTTCATTCCGTTGAACACGGTGACGCGGACGCGTTCACCGTTGACATCGATCAGGTTGCGTTGGAAGGGCAAACCGAATCCGGCGCTCACATAGCTGCCGTCGCCGTTGACCAGAACCCTGTCCTCGAACCCCTGTCCACGAGCCAACGCGTTGACACCCCGCGCGACGGCGTAACCCTCCATACCTGCCATCGTCGAAGCGGTCGCGCTGCCCTCCTGCATGATCAGGCGGCCGTCCTCCGAAATGGAGACATGTCCCGGTGTCGTTGCGGCACCGGATACGGCGGTCACATTCAGCCCCAATCCGATGCCCAGGGTCGCCGCGACCGAACCGATCTTGAGGAGGTTCGCGCAGAAGGTCACAGGGTCTCGTCTCTCGTCGTGTGGAGGGGGACGCTTTCTGCGTCTCGCACCGGGTGCCGGCGTCGCAGTCGACGCTACCGGGTCTATTTGCTGAACGCGTCAATTTTGACGGACGAGGACGTCGAAGATCGGGATGGCGTATGACGACAGTGCGGACGAGAAAAGCCCCGCCGGAGCGGGGCTTTCTTCGTGTGGTGCGCCGTCAGGGTTTCGAACCCCGGACCCGCTGATTAAGAGTCAGCTGCTCTACCAACTGAGCTAACGGCGCGCGTGTGAGACAATAACAGGCCCGCGGCGCAGGACGAAAATCGATTGCCGCGAGTGTCCGATGCCGACGCCGCAGTCGTGCTCCCACATCGAATCTGACCGTAGAATCGTCGTCGACGACTGTGGGCGACAGCCCTGTATGCGAGGTGGAGCGGAGTATGAGGCAGGTCAACACGGTGAACCGTGCGCGCAGGAGGCGGTCCTGGATGGTGGCCGCCGCGCTTGTCCCCGCGATGGTGTTGGGCCTCACCGCGTGCGGTGGGAGCTCCGAGACACCCAAGCCCGAGGTCATCAGTGACAAGGGCACCCCCTTCGGTGATCTGCTGATCCCGAAGCTCACCTCGTCGGTGCGAGACGGCGCCGTGGGGGTCAGCGCCGGAGCGCCCGTCACCGTCAGCGCCGAGGACGGTGTGCTCGGGTCGGTCACGATGGTCAACGAAGACGGCGAGACGGTCGAGGGCAAGCTGTCCAAGGACGGTCTGACCTGGGAGACCGCGGAGCCGCTCGGCTACAACAAGCGCTACACGCTGACCGCCCAGTCGCTGGGCCTCGGCGGCGTGACCAGCAGGCAGATGACGTTCGAGACGCATTCGCCCGAAAACCTCACGATGCCTTACGTTCTGCCCAACGACGGCGAGGTCGTCGGGGTCGGGCAGCCGGTGGCCGTCCAGTTCGACGAGAACATCACGAACCGGGTCGCTGCCCAGCGCGCGATCTCGGTCAAGACCAATCCGCCCGTGGAGGGCGCCTTCTACTGGCTGAACAATCGGGAGGTCCGTTGGCGGCCGGCCGAATACTGGAAGCCGGGCACCACGGTCGAGGTGAAGGTCGACACCTATGGCGTGGACCTCGGTGACGGACTGTTCGGTCAGGAGAACGTCGCGACGAACTTCACCATCGGCGACCAGGTGATCACGAGCGTCGACGACAGCACCAAGACGCTCACAGTGCGCCGCAACGGCGAGGTCATCAAGACGATGCCGGTGTCGATGGGCAAGAACAGCACGCCCACGAACAACGGGGTGTACATCGTCGGTGACCGGCGCGCCCACATGGTGATGGACTCGTCGACCTACGGCGTTCCGACCAACTCGCCCAACGGGTATCGCACCGAGGTCGACTGGGCCACCCAGATCTCCTACAGCGGCATCTATGTGCACGCGGCGCCGTGGTCGGTGGGCAGTCAGGGTGAGAGCAACGTCAGCCACGGCTGCATCAACGTCAGCACGAGCAACGGTCAGTGGTTCTACGACAACTCCAAGCGCGGAGACATCGTCGAGATCGTCAACACCGTCGGATCGCCCCTGTCGGGTACCGACGGCCTCGGTGACTGGAACATCCCCTGGGAGCAGTGGAAAGCGGGCAACGCGAACGTCTGACGGGCGCGCCGCCGTGACCATCGACGCCGCACGCTTCGCTGCCGATTGGGAGCGGGCGTGGAACGCCCACGATGTCGACGCCGTCCTTGCGCACTTCGACGACGACGTCGTCTTCACCTCCCCGGTGGCGCTCAGAGTCGTTCCGGACACCGGCGGGGTCGTACGAGGCAAAGCCGCCCTGCGCGACTACTGGACCACCGCGCTGGCCGGCATCCCCGACCTGCGATTCACCGTCGAGAGCGTGTTCGAGGGCATCGACACGCTGGTCATCGCCTACCGGAACCAGGCAGGCGGGTCGGTCAGCGAGGTGCTGCGGTTCAACGACGCCGGCCTCGTGATCGAGGGGCACGGCACCTATCTGGTTCGCGATAACGACGCCTGACAGCAGAAACGCCGCCTACCGGAGTAGGCGGCGTTTCCCCTGCGGGGTGGCTGACGGGACTCGAACCCGCGACAGCCAGGATCACAACCTGGTGCTCTACCAACTGAACTACAGCCACCATCGCCGCGCGAGCGGCTTGGTCATACTAGCCGCTGGAGTCCCCTTGCGCCGAATCGTCGGACGCAGCGGGTCCGAGTTGGGCCGCGACAGCCGCGATGTCGCTGGTCGAGGGACCCGGGGGAGTGACGAACGCCGTCTGGCGGTAGTACCGCAGCTCGCGGATCGACTCGTGGATGTCGGCCAGGGCGCGATGCGCGAGCCCCTTCTCCGGCTGGCCGAAGTAGATCCGGGGATACCACCGGCGGCACAGCTCCTTGATCGAGCTCACGTCGATCATGCGGTAATGCAGGTAGTCGTCGAGCTTGGGCATGTCGCGGGCGATGAAGCCACGGTCGGTGGCGATCGAGTTGCCCGCCAGCGGCGCCGTCTTGGCCTGCTTGACGTGGTCGCGCACATAGGTGAGGACCATGTCCTCGGCCGTTGCGACGTCGACCGTCGACGCGCGCACCTCTTCGACCAGACCCGATTTCGTGTGCATCTGGGCCACGACGTCGACCATCGAGGACATCGCCGCATCGTCGGCGTGGATGACGACGTCCAGGCCGTCGCCGAGGACGTTCAGTTCCGAGTCGGTCACCAGCACCGCTATTTCGATGAGCAGGTCCGACTTAAGGTCCAGGCCCGTCATCTCGCAGTCGATCCACACCAGTTCGTCGCGCACAGCGCTCACAGTAAGCCCCATGGCCACGCAGGGCCCGCTGCACCCGGTGAAAAGTGGTGCTACTCGCCGCCGAGCTTCTTGTACACCGCACCGACGATCGGGGCGACGATGGACCGCGGCGCGTAGCCACTGGCCGCCGACATGGCCTTGGACGTCACGCCCGGCACGACGCGCATCTTGTTGCGGTCCAACCCATCCAGCGACACGCGCGCGGTGTATTCGGTGTCGATCCACAGGAAATCCGGGATCAGGCGCTCGACCAGCGACTGCTCGTTCGGGTCGGGGAGTTCGGTGCGCACCGGGCCGGGGGCCAGCACGGTGACGTGCACGCCCGCCGCCTTCACCTCACCGCGCAGGGATTCGCTGAAGGTGTTGGCGAACGCCTTGGTCGCGGCGTAGGTCGCGTTGTTCGGGATGGGCGAGTTGCCCGCAGCAGAACCTGAGATGAGGATCCCGCCGGCGCGGCGCTCGACCATCCCCGGCAGCACCGCCAACACCAGGTCGTGGACGCCGAGCACGTTGAGCTGCACCTGTTTCCGCTCCTCGGCCGGGTCGAGGGCCGCGACCGGACCGAAAGTCGCGGTGCCTGCGTTCGCGCACAGGATGGACACGTTGCGGGTGAGCAGTTCGTCGCAGAACACGTCGCGCGCCGCCGGGTCCGCCAGGTCCACGGCACGCACCTCGACGGTCACGCCGTACTGGTCGCGCAGCCGCTCGGCGAGGGAGTTGAGCACCTCTTCGCGGCGCGCCGTGATGATCAGGTGGTGGCCGCGGCGGGCGAGCTCGACGGCCAGTGCCTCGCCGATGTTCTGAGATGCACCGGTGACGACCGCACGGGCGTCCGCGCTGGGAGCGGGTACTGGCATGCGCCGGACTATATCGTGGGCGTCCATGAGCGAGGTGTTGCCCACGACGGGCCCGCCCGCAGCCGCCGCACGGTCCCGCGTGCTGGCTTGGGCGCTGTGGGATTTCGGGGCGACCGCGATCAATGCGATCGTCATCACCTTCGTGTTCACGGTGTACCTGACCACCACCGTCGGCGACGACCTGCCCGGCGACACCACCCCGGCGAGCTGGCTGGGCCGGGCACTGGCGGTCGCCGGACTCGTGGTGGCGCTGCTCGCGCCGGTGACCGGAGTGCTGGTGGATGCCCCCGCCCGGCGCCGGCGCGCCCTGGCCATCCTGACCGGCCTGGTGGTCCTGTTGACCGCGTCGCTGAGCCTCATCCGCGACGACCACCGCTATCTGTGGCCGGGCCTGGTGCTGCTCGCGTGCACCGCCGCCTGCAGCGAGCTGGCCACGGTGCCCTACAACGCCATGCTGCGTGAGCTGTCGACCCCGAAGACCTCCGGCCGGATCTCCGGATTCGGTTTGGCCCTCGGCTATTTCGGCAGTGTGCTGGCGCTTCTGGTGGTCTACCTGGGGTTCATCTCCGGCGAGGGGGACACCCGCGGGCTGCTCGGCCTGGCTGTCGACGACGGCCAGAACGTGCGCGCGGCGATGGTGTTGGTCGCCGTCTGGTTCGCGTTGTTCGCGCTGCCGTTGCTCGTCGCGGTGCCCACCGCGCCCGCGCAGGAGACACCACCGCGCGTCGGCTTCCTCGGCGCCTACCGGAGGCTGTGGGCGGAGGTGCGCAGGGAATGGCGCCGCGACCGCAACGTCGTGTACTACCTGGGCGCGAGCGCGGTGTTTCGGGACGGGCTGACCGGTGTCTTCACCTTCGGCGCCGTGCTCGGCGTGAAAGTGTACGGGGTCTCGCAGGCCGACGTGCTGCTGTTCGGTGTCGCCGCGTGCGTGGTGGCTGCACTCGGCTCGGTGCTGGGCGGCCGCGCCGACGACCGCGTCGGATCCAAACCGGTGATCGTCGCGTCGCTGATCGCGATGATCGTGGTGGGTGTCGTCCTGATGGTGCTCTCGGGCGTCATGGCCTTCTGGGCGTGCGGGCTGCTGCTGTGCCTGTTCATCGGCCCGACGCTGTCGTCGGCGCGGACGCTGATGATGCGGATGGCCGCCCACGGCAAGGAGGGCGTGACCTTCGGGCTGTACACCACCGCCGGGCGCGCGGCGACTTTCCTGGCGCCCTGGCTGTTTTCGCTGTCCATCGACATCTTCGACAGCTACCGCGCCGGCATGGGCGGCCTGGTGCTCGTGCTGGCGCTCGGGCTGCTGCTGTTCCTGCCGGTGCGTACCCCGGGCCGTCGCGACCTCTAGCGGGTCGGCGCGCAGATCGTGAGCCCGACGCCGGTGCGCAGCTCCAGCTGCGTGCCGTTGACGGCGATCGAGCAGGTGACCTCACGGCCCACGTTGATGATGCTGATGCTCGCCGAGTCCTCACCGGGCTGCGGCAGCAGAACCTCCTTGCTCCACGGCAGCATCACGTTGAACTCCGTCTGCAGCAGACCGCCGCTGTCGACGTAGGTGAGGTTGATGGCGCGGCCCGTGCCCTCCACGGTGTATACGACGGAGTCGGTGACCCCGGGGATGGTGGGCGCGGTGGTCGTGGGTGACGGCCTGGTCGGCAGTGTCGGTAGCGGCACCACCGGCGTCGTCGGTCTGGTCGTCGTCGGAGTGCGCCGCGTGGTCGTCGGCGACGGGGTGTAGGAGGGTTCGGCCAGCGGCGGCAGCGGCGCCACTACCGTCTGCTGCCGGGAACTGTTGACGATCACCAGCGCGATGACCAGCCCGACGACGGTGACGACCGCGACGCCGGCGACGATCCACAGCCATCGGGGGGATTTCGGGCCCTCCGGTGGAGGTTCGGACCCGCCACCCTGGCCGAACTGGTTCGGATACTGCCCTGTCGCGTACGGGTCGTAGCCGTAGGGCGCATACGCGGGAAGTCGTTCGGTGGGCCGCGTCGGAGGCGGTTGATAGGGCGCGCCGTAGGGCGTCTGACTCGCATAGGCGGGGTCGGAATATCCCGAATACCCGGGAGAGCCGTAGCCGGTCGGCTCGTCTCGTCCGCCCCGGCCCCACTGCTCGTCGCGCCCGCGGTCAGGTGAATCCGTCATACCCACCTCATGGCTGCAGGGTACCTGTGCGGCCGCTCAGGGGGTCCCACACCGGCCCGCATGCCGTCACGGCCGTCGACGGTGCACAATCGTGAACCGTGGCAGAACAGGTCCGCCGAATCTATGGCGCGTCGATGTCTCCCGACGCCACCGCGTTCGCCCATCTCGTCGACGACGGCGGATATCCGCGGGCGGTCCAGCGGTTCCTGCGGGGGTGGCGCGCGAGCTCGTCGCGCGATGTCGAGCTGCCGATCGACGGCCCGGTCACGCGCGTCATGCATTCGGCCGACGGCCACTGGCTGGCCTGCCAGGTGGCGCCCGAAGGCGGTACGCGCAGCCAGATCTGGGTTGTCACAACCGATCCCGACGACCGCGCCGCGCGCCGGATCGACCACTGGCCGTCGGGGGTGGAGGGAACGGCCGAGCTGATCAGTTGGGACGGCACGCTGGTGGCCGCCATCCTGACCGGTGAGGACGGGGTGGGTAGCTCGTGTCTGATCGATCCGTCCGCCGGCACCACGACGGTGCTGGACCGGCGCTCGGGCGGCCGGCTCGTCGACGCCTGGGCGGGCGCCTCGCTGGTCCGGGTCGGCCCGCGGGGCTACCGCGACCTGATCATGTTGCGCGGTCTGACCGAAACCGGCCTGCTGCCCTACGACCCGGGTTCGACGACCGACACCGGGGTCATCCTCGACGATCACAGTCCGCGCCGACTGCGCACGGGTCCTGAAGGTGAGCTGACCGAGCTGTACCACCCGGCGAAGGACTACGGGCTCAACAGCACCGAGGGGTACGTGCGTGCGGTGATCCGCAGCGAGAACGGCGCCGAACATGCGCGCCTCCTCGAGGTCACGGTGACCGCCGACGGCGTCACCTACCACGTGCTCGCCGAACGTCCGGGCTGCGAACTCGACGAGTTCACGGTCAGCGACGACCTCTCGACGGTGGCGATGTTGTGGAACCTGCACGGCGCCAGCGAATTACAGATCCTGGAGTACGCCGACGGCACCCTGTACGACCCGATTCCCCTCCCGGGCATGGTGGCCAGCGAGCTCAGTATCAGCGCGGGTGGGTCCATGCTTGCGCTCACCGTCGAGGGCCCGTCGAAGCCGCCCACCGTAGAGCTCGTCGACCCGCGCAGCCGGGAATGGCAGCTCGTCGACCGCGAACCGAGCAGCGGGCCGTTGTCGGCCGATCCGACGCTGGAGACCGTCACCGCCCGCGACGGCCTGACGTTCACCGGATGGTTGTTCCGGCCGCCGGCCGGCGTCGAGACGATCGGGGCCATGCTGTTCCTGCACGGCGGTCCCGAAGGTCAGGGCCGGCCCGGGTACAACGAGTTCTTCCCCGCCCTGCTCGACGAAGGCATCTGTGTGTTCCTGCCGAACGTGCGGGGCTCGGGCGGGTTCGGCCGCTCCTTCATGCACGCCGACGACCGCGAGCGCCGGTTCGCCGCGATCGACGACGTCGCCGACGCGGTGCAGTTCCTCGTCGACAACGGCCATGCGCCGGCAGGGAAGGTGGCCTGCTGCGGGTGGTCCTACGGCGGCTATCTGACCCAGGCGGCGCTGGCGTTCCATCCCGATCACTTCGCGGCCGGCATCAGCATCTGCGGCATGAGCGACCTCAACACCTGGTACCGCAGCACCGAACAGTGGATCGCCTCGGCCGCCTATCCCAAGTACGGGCACCCGGTCAGCGACCAGGATCTGCTCGAGGCGCTCTCACCGCTGCCGCGCGCGCACGCGGTGACCGCACCGCTGCTGTTGGTGCACGGTCTCAACGACACGAACGTGCCGCCCAGCGAATCTCAGCAGATGTGCGAGGCCCTGACGGCTCTGGGACGCACCGTCGAACTGCTGGTTTTCGACGACGACGGCCACGAGATCGACAAGCGGGAGAATCGCGCCGTGCTGCGCAAGGCGATGTGCGAATGGCTGGTGACCGCGTTCGCCAGTTGACCTGGCGCCGCGGAGGTTTACCGCAATTTTCCTAGGGGTAAAACTCTGCTGCGCGCCATGGAGGCGTGCGGACAGAGGAGGCGCGGCATGCGAGGGATTCTCGGCGTCATTGTGCTCGTCTGGTTGCTGATCGGCGTTTTCGCCGCTTATCAGCGTGACTACTTCAGCGGTGGCGAAACCAATTGCGCCACAGCGGGAAGCATTGCCCTGACGGTGGTCGCGGGACCACTGAACTATGCGGGAGTCAATCCGAAGGTCACGGATTGCAACGTCCCCGAACCCAGTCAGTAATTCTGCTGACCGGACAACTGGATAACTGAAAGATCGGAGTGGAAATGATCGTCCTCGGTGTGATTCTGCTCATCCTGGGTCTCGTTTTCGGAATGTCGATACTGACCTACATCGGTGTCGTCCTGCTCGTGATCGGTGCGGTGTTCTGGATTCTGGGGTCCGTCGGCCGTCCGGTCGGTGGGCGCCGAGCCTGGTATTGACGCTCAATCACGTCGTGCGGCCGAGGTCAGCGCCGCGACCGTCATCTCTCGCAGGACGGTCCGCGAGCCGGCCTCGGCCGTTTTCGTGGTCCCGGGTTTGACGCTGTGCGCGGTGGAGTTGAGCAGCCCGAAGGTGCCGTGCGCCATCAGCCGTGCATCGCTTTCCGTTCGTCGCTCATCGCACCGCCGTAGGACGTCGACCCACAGTTCGACGTACTGGCGTTGTTTGCGCCGCACCTGACGCTTCGCTGCCGCCGGTAAGTTCCCCAGGTCTCGGTCCTGGATGCGGATCAGGTCGGATTCGTCGAAAGCGAAGTCGAGGTGGAAATCGATGAGCGCTTCGAGCGCCGAGGTCGCATGGGGAGCGTCCGCGACGACCGCTGTGGCGCCCGCGAGAAGCCGGGTGCTGATCCCGACCAGGAGCTCGACGAGCAGCGCCTCCTTGTTGGGGAAATGGCGGTAGATCGCCGGGCCACTGACGCCCGCCGCCGCGCCGATGTCTTCGAGCCGGACCGCGAGATACCCGTGTTCGGCGAACAGTCGCTCGGCGGCGGCGACGAGCTGGCTGCGACGATCCGATTTCGCCCTGCTGCGCGGTGAGGTGGCATCCGTCGTGGTCATGACGCGCTCCTGCCTCGGGTGGTGGACAGCATCAGTTAATGCTGATTAACATACCATCCGGTTAGTCATCATTAACTAAAGGTGGGTTCATCGATGGCAGCGCGGGCATCTCATCGCGACGACCACGTCGCGCTGGTCGACCAGTTGCGAACCAAGCTCGCCGCGGCGGCCCTGGGGGGTCCGGAACGGGCCCGGGAACGCCACGTCGGCAGGGGCAAGCTGCTGCCCCGCGACAGGGTCGACGGTCTTCTCGACCCGGGAAGTCCGTTCCTGGAACTGGCTGCCCTGGCCGCCGACGGCATGTACGGCGATGAATGCCCCGGGGCCGGGATGATCGCCGGCATCGGGCGGGTGTCGGGCCGCGAAGCCATGATCGTCGCCAACGATGCGACGGTGAAGGGCGGCACGTACTACCCGGTGACCGTCAAGAAGCACCTGCGGGCGCAGGAAATCGCACTGCAGAACCGCCTGCCGTGTATCTACCTCGTCGACTCCGGCGGTGCGTTCCTGCCCCGGCAGGACGAGGTGTTCCCCGACCGCGAGCACTTCGGACGCATCTTCTACAACCAGGCGACCATGAGCGCCAAGGGAATCCCGCAGATCGCCGCCGTGCTCGGTTCTTGCACGGCCGGCGGCGCCTACGTCCCGGCGATGAGCGACGAGGCCGTGATCGTGCGCAACCAGGGCACGATCTTCCTGGGGGGCCCGCCGCTGGTCAAGGCCGCGACCGGTGAGGTGGTGACCGCCGAGGAGCTCGGCGGGGGAGACCTGCACTCGAAGGTCTCCGGCGTCACCGACCACCTCGCCCACGACGACCGCGACGCGCTGCGCATCGTGCGCCGCATCGTCGGCACGCTCGCTCCGAAGTGCGAAACCCCGTGGGAGGTCGCGGCGCCGGTCGACCCGGTGGCCGACCAGAGCGAGCTGTACGACGTCGTGCCCGTCGACTCGCGGGTGCCCTACGACGTGCACGAGGTCATCACCCGCATCGTCGACGGAGGCGAGTTCGCAGAGTTCAAGGCCGAATACGGCACCACCCTGGTGACCGGCTTCGCGCGCATCCACGGCCACCCCGTCGGTATCGTCGCCAACAACGGCGTGCTGTTCGGCGAGTCGGCCGTCAAGGGAGCGCATTTCATCGAGCTCTGCGACAAACGACTCGTCCCACTGCTGTTCCTGCAGAACATCTCCGGCTTCATGGTCGGCCGCGATTACGAGGCGGGCGGCATCGCCAAGCACGGCGCCAAGATGGTCACCGCGGTCGCGTGCGCGCGCGTGCCGAAGCTCACCGTGGTGATCGGCGGGTCCTACGGTGCGGGCAACTACTCGATGTGCGGACGCGCGTACTCCCCACGCTTCCTGTGGATGTGGCCCAACGCCCGGATCTCGGTGATGGGCGGTGAGCAGGCCGCCTCGGTGCTCGCCACCGTCCGGGGTGACATGACCCCCGACGAGGAGGAGGCGTTCAAAGCGCCGATCCGGGCCCAGTACGAGGCGCAGGGCAATCCGTACTACTCGACCGCACGGCTGTGGGACGACGGCGTCATCGACCCCGTGGACACCAGAGATGTTGTGGGTCTCGCTCTTTCGGTCGCAGGCCAGGCTCCGTTGGAGCCGGTCTCCTACGGCGTCTTCAGGATGTGACGATGGTTTCCACAGATCGGGAGCGGCGTGATGTTTGACTCGGTTCTGGTGGCCAATCGCGGGGAGATCGCGGTCCGGGTCATCCGTACGCTACGGGCGATGGGGATCCGCTCGGTCGCCGTGTTCAGCGATGCCGACGCGCACGCCCGCCACGTCGCCGAGGCCGACGTCGCGGTGAACATCGGCCCGGCCCCGGCGCGGCAGAGTTACCTGTCCATCGACGCCCTGCTCGCCGCGATCGAGCGCACCGGGGCCCAGGCGGTCCATCCCGGCTACGGATTCCTCTCGGAGAACTCGCAATTCGCCGAGGCCCTGAGCGCGGCGGGAGTGGTGTTCATCGGGCCGCCGGTCACCGCGATCCAGACGATGGGGGACAAGATCTCGGCCAAGGCCGCCGTGTCCGGGTTCGGCGTGCCCGTCGTCCCGGGCATCTCGCGTCCAGGTCTGACCGACGACGACCTGATCTCCGGTGCGCCCGACGTCGGCTTTCCCGTGCTGGTGAAGCCGTCGGCCGGCGGCGGCGGTAAGGGCATGCGCGTGGTGCACGATGCCGCCGACCTGCCTGCCGCGCTGGCCAGTGCGCGGCGCGAAGCGGCGTCGGCGTTCGGCGACGACACGCTGTTCCTGGAACGGTTCGTGCTCAACCCGCGCCACATCGAGGTCCAGGTGCTCGCGGACAACCACGGCAACGTCGTGCACCTCGGCGAGCGGGAATGCAGCCTGCAGCGGCGCCATCAGAAGGTCATCGAAGAAGCCCCCTCGCCCCTGCTGGACCCGCAGACCCGCGCACGGATCGGCGCCGCCGCGTGCGACACGGCCCGCAGCGTGGACTACACCGGTGCGGGGACCGTGGAGTTCATCGTGTCCGCCGACCGGCCCGACGAGTTCTTCTTCATGGAGATGAACACGCGGTTGCAGGTGGAGCATCCGGTCACCGAGATGGTCACCGGTCTGGACCTCGTCGAGCTGCAGTTGCGCATCGCCGCGGGGGAGAAGCTCCCGATCGCGCAGGACGAGATCCGCCTGGTGGGCCATGCCATCGAGGCGCGTGTCTACGCCGAGGATCCCGCTCGCGGCTTCCTGCCCACCGGCGGCGACGTCGTGGGGCTGCGAGAGCCGGCGGGGCCCGGGATCCGAGTCGACAGCGGGCTGGCGCGGGGCACTGTGGTCGGCAGCGATTACGACCCCATGCTCGCGAAGGTGATCGCCCACGCCGATGACCGCGGCGCCGCGCTGCGGGCGCTCGATTCCGCGCTGGCGAACACCGCGGTGCTCGGCCTCACGACCAACGTCGACTTCCTGCGATTCCTGTTGGCCGACCCGGACGTGGCCGCCGGAGACCTGGACACGGGCCTCCTCGATCGCCGACTTCCCGACTTCACCGCCGCCGAGCCGTCGGACGACGATCTGATCGCCGGGGCGGCCTACCGCTGGCTGCGGTCCTGGCCGACGGGCCCCACCGACCCGTGGGCGGTCCCGTCGGGGTGGCGTATCGCCGGACGCGCCCCGACACCGATCCGGCTCAAGGCCGGGGACCGGACCGACCACGTCTGGCTCACCGGCACGCCGGAGAGGGCGACCGCGGTCGTCGAAGGACGCGAAAACCGAACGCTGAGTGCGTCTTTGACCGGGGATGCGTTGGCGGTGACGGTCGACGGCCTGCGTACCGACTACCTGGTCGCCGAGGCCGGTGGGCAGGTGTGGCTGGCCGCAGCGGGACGCGTGGTGAGCGTCGAGGAGGTCAGGGAGGCACCGGTGCGTCCCGACGACGAGGCAGGAGGCGACGCCGAGCTGACCAGCCCGATGCCGGGTGCGGTCGTCGCTGTCGGTGTCGAGGACGGTGCGGCGGTCACCGCCGGGACCGTTGTGGTGACCGTCGAGGCGATGAAGATGGAGCATGCGTTGACCGCCCCCGTCGACGGGGTGGCGGAGTTGTTGGTCGACGCGGGTGAACAGGTGAAGGTGGGCCAGGTGCTGGCCCGGATAACGGCAATCAAGGAGCCGCAGACATGACCACATTTCTCTCGACGGGAACGCTGCCGGACCATTACGAGCAGCTGGCCAAGACGGTGCGCGATTTCGCGCAGAGCGTGGTGGCGCCGGTGTCGGCGAAACACGACGAGGAACACTCGTTCCCGTACGAGGTCGTTGCGGGCATGGCCGACATGGGCCTGTTCGGGCTGCCCTTCCCCGAGGAGTACGGGGGCATGGGCGGTGACTACTTCGCGCTGTGCCTGGCGCTGGAGGAACTCGGCAAGGTCGATCAGAGTGTCGCGATCACGCTGGAGGCCGGGGTCTCGCTGGGCGCCATGCCGGTGTACCGCTTCGGCAACGAGGAGCAGAAGCAGGAATGGCTGCCGCTCCTGGCCAGCGGCAAGGCGCTCGGCGCGTTCGGGTTGACCGAGGCCAGCGGCGGCAGCGACGCGGGGGCTACCAAGACGACCGCCAAGCTCGACGACGGCCACTGGGTGATCAACGGCAGCAAGCAGTTCATCACCAACTCGGGCACCGACATCACCAAGCTCGTCACGGTCACCGCGGTCACCGGGGACAACAACGGCAAGAAGGAGATCTCGTCGATTCTGGTGCCGGTCCCGACCGAGGGGTTCACTGCCGAGCCCGCCTACAACAAGGTCGGCTGGAACGCCTCGGACACGCACCCGCTGAGCTTCGACGACGTGCGCGTGCCGCAAGAGAACCTGCTCGGTGAGCGGGGTCGCGGCTACGCGAACTTCCTGCGGATCCTCGACGAGGGCCGCATCGCGATCGCCGCGCTGTCGGTCGGTGCCGCGCAGGGCTGCGTGGACGAGAGCGTCAAGTACTCCAAGGAACGGGAGGCGTTCGGGCGGGCCATCGGCACCAATCAGGCCATCGCCTTCAAGATCGCCAGGATGGAGACCCGCGCCCATGTCGCACGGGCGGCCTACTACGACGCGGCGGCATTGATGTTGTCGGGCAAGCCCTTCAAGAAGCAGGCCGCGATCGCCAAGCTGATCGCCAGCGAGGCCGCGATGGACAACGCGCGCGACGCCACCCAGATCTTCGGTGGATACGGCTTCATGAACGAGTACTCGGTCGCGCGCCACTATCGCGACAGCAAGATCCTCGAAATCGGTGAGGGGACAACGGAAGTGCAGTTGATGCTGATCGGCCGGGAGCTCGGGCTGTGAGTGTGCCGAACGATCAGGCGGACGTGAGCGGCGAACCGGCGGCGAAGCGGATCGTCGTCCAGCGGGGGCTGTGGTTCGAGGAGTTCGAGACCGGCGTCCTCTACCAGCACCGGCCCGGACGCACGATCACCGAGGCCGACAACGTGCTGTTCACCACGCTGACGATGAACACGCAGGCGCTGCACCTCGACGCCGCGTTCTCGGATGCGTTGCCGCCGTTCAACCAGCGGCTGGTGAATTCGATGTTCACGTTGTCGACCCTGGTGGGTCTCTCGGTGGCCCAGTTGACCCAAGGCACGATCGTGGGAAACCTGGGCTTCGGCGAGGTGGCCTTTCCCAAGCCCCTGTTCCACGGCGACACCCTGTACGCCGAGACCGAGGTGACGGAGAAGCGGGAATCCAGGAGCCGCCCGGGCGAGGGCATCGTGACCTTCAGCCACGTCGGCCGCAACCAACACGGCGATGTCGTGGCCACCGCGTCGCGAAAAACGATGGTGCGCAAGCGGCCTCAGGAGGAATCCGCGTGAGCCTGGTGGCAGGAACCGCGTGGCTGTTCTGCCCGGCCGACCGGCCGGAGCGGTACGCCAAAGCCGCGGCGGCGGCCGACATCGTGATCCTCGACCTCGAGGACGGCGTGGCCGCCAAGGACCGGCCGGCTGCGCGCCAGGCGCTGGCGGACACACCGCTGGACCCCGAGCGCACCGTGGTGAGGGTCAATCCGGCCGGCACCCCTGACCACGACCTCGACCTGGAAGCGGTGTCCGGCACGGCCTACACGACCGTGATGCTCGCCAAGACCGAGACACCCGAGCAGGTCGGCGCGCTCGCGCCGCTGAACGTCATCGTGCTCATCGAAACCCCGCTGGGTGCGCTGGCCGTGGTGGACCTGGCCCGCGTCGACAACGCCTATGCGCTGATGTGGGGTGCCGAGGACCTGTTCGCGGTGCTGGGTGGTACCGCCAACCGTTATCCGGACGGCTCCTACCGCGAGGTGGCCCGCCACGTGCGCTCACAGACCCTGCTCGCCGCGAAGGCCTACGGTCGGCTCGCCCTGGACTCGGTGTTCCTCGACATCAAGAACCTCGACGGGCTGCGGGCTGAGGTCGACGACGCGGTGGCGGTGGGTTTCGACGGCAAGGTCGCCATCCACCCGACGCAGATCCCGGTGATCCGGGAGGGCTACACCCCGACCGCCGAAAGCGCCGAGTGGGCGCGTCGTGTGCTGGCCGCCGCCCGTGACGAGCGCGGCGTGTTCCAGTTCGAAGGCCAGATGGTCGACATGCCGGTGCTGCGCCGCGCCGAACGGATCGTGGCGCTGGCGCCGTAGTCAGCGGCGCTTGGCGGCTGCGAGCCGCGCCGCGAACTCCGGTGACTCGATGGACGCCGCCTGCGGGCCGATCTCGACGTCCACGGCCAGTCGATGCTGGTCGAGGTCGACGGTGCCCGGGTTGGCGGTGGCGCGCATCGAGGCCTTCGTCGACAGCACGACGTCGCGCGGGGCGCCTGCCGGTCCCGCCGCCAGCTCTCGGGCCGCGGCGACCGGATCGTCGGCGACCTCCAGCGCGAGACCGTGGCGTACCGCGGCCTCGGCGTCGAGGCGCATCCCGAACAGCAGCGATGCGCGTGCCACCTGCGGGCCGGCCAGTCGCTGCAGCATCCAGGTGGCGCCGCCGCCGGGGTGGATCCCGAGCTTCTGGAATCGCGGGTCGAACACGGCGGCGGGCCCGGCGATACGCACGTCGGCGGCCAGGGCGAGGTTGAGCCCTGCGCCGACCGCGGCGCCGTTGACGGCGGCGATCGTCGGCAGCGTGCATTCGGCGACCGCGAGGAACCCGTCGTAGATGACCCGCAACCCGTCCTCGGTGGCCGCCCCGAGGGCGGTCAGATCCGCGCCGGCGCAGAACGCCTTGCCCGCACCGGTCACGATCAGCGCGTGGACCTCGGGATCGGCCTGGACGCTGTCGACCGCGTCGCGCAGGGCCGCCGAGATCTCCGCGGTGACGGCGTTGCGCCGGTCGGGGTCGTTGATGGTGATGAGGGCGACGCGGTTGTCGACCTGGGTCAGTACACGATCGGTCACCGGGTCAGCGTAACGACAGCGCGCGAAGCGCAGCGGCGGCCCGCACCTCGTCGCCGACGCTCAGGGCGATGTGGACCTCGGCGGCGTCCCCCTCGCCGTGTCGGACCCACCGGACGCTGACCTCCTCGCCGTACTTGATCGGCTTCCGGTACTCGACGACGGCACGGTAGGGCGGCGTGCAGATGTCGGGCACGTGGGCCATCACCTCGTGCACGGCGTGCCAGTACGCGGTGTTGGTCACATGCTCGAAGAGGTCGATGTCGGTGCGGCGCAACGCAAAAGGAATCGACTGGTCCGTGGTGTCCGGATCCTGCAGCCACGGACGCCATTTGAGCCGGTATTCGTCCGTCGTGGTCGAGAACCGTTCGATGAGGGAGTCGGTGGCGCGCTGCGGTGTCAGGGTCTTGGCATTGATGGCGATCCAGAAACCCTCGGTCTCGATGCGGCCGCCGTCGCTGCCGACGAGGTCGACGCGCATGGTGCACCACCGTGTCGACAGGGCCGAACACCAGCGACTGAAGGACACCTCGTTCGGGAACTCGATCGGCTCGATCACGTCGATGACGGTGCGCTGGACGAGCCAGTGGGGGTGGTCTTCGGCCTCGCCCGCGTCGACGAGGTTCTCGGCACCGACCTCCTGGATGTAGCGGGCGACACCGTCGAGGCGCAGGTTGAGGTCGCTGCCGATGTCCCCGGTCGCCACGCGCCAGGAGGTGCGGTAGACGTAGCCGGTGTCGGGCTGCTCGGCCAGGCGACGGCGCACCGGGTTCTCGTCGTGGATGGTCATCGGGGGTCAGCCTACGGACCGCGGCGGGGGCCGCGAGGCCGTCATGGCCTCCGCCACCGCAGCAGGTAGCGGTAGTACAGGGCGCGCCGCATGTGGGCGCCGGGAATGACCTCGTCCGCGATCCGCCGGATGTCGGCCAGGCTGTGCTGCGGGGTGGCGACCGCGACGCCGATGTCGCGGGTTTCGCGATGCCACAGCGACCCGATCCGCACTGCGGGCAGGCACAGGCCCGACCACATCCAGTCCACCGGGGACCGGTTGGCGGCGAGTCCCACGATGGCGATCTCCCCGCCCGGCCGCAGCAGGTCGCGCGCCCTGCCCAGCGCGGCACGCAGATCCATGTGGTGGATCGTTGCGACGAAGGCGATCAGGTCGTAGCGCGCGTCGCCGTCGCTGTCCTCCCCGAATGTTCCCTGGGTGACCGTGACGTTCGGAATCTGTCGGACCCGGGCGCGGGCGCGCTCCACTGCGGCAGCGTCGCAATCGACGCCTGTCACCGACCGTGACAGCGGGGCGAGGCGCGCGGCCAGCAGGCCGTCGCCGCAGCCGACGTCGAGCACGTCGCCGCGGTGCTCGGCGGCGATGCGGGCCAGCCAGGGGTGATAGGCGGTGTTGTGGTTCCAGTAGGCGGGCGTGTCGCGACGGTGCGGGCGGGTCACCGCTGGGACGTTTCCACGAACGCGGTCACGGCGGGGGAGCGTTCGCGGGGCGAGTACCGCGCAGCCCTCGTTCAGAACTCGTCCCAGCCGCCCTGCACCATGGTCTGGAATTTCCACTGGCCGTCGCACTTGACCAGCAGGTCGCCGTACCGGACCTGCTGGGTCTGGCCTCCTGCGGTGATGGCGGCGTCCGTGATGACGAAGACGAGATTCGCGTCGACGAAGTGTGGCGTGCGCACCGACTCCATGACGATGTCCTCGGCGCCGCCGACCTGCTCGGTCATCTGCGCGACGAATGTCGCGCGATCGCAGGCCGCGGCATGACCGTCGGTGACCTCGTTGAGGGGGAACATCGCCATGTCCGCCATCGCGCCGACGTCCTTGGCCTCCACGAACGCGTCGTAGCGGCCGAACCACGCCAGCACGGACTCGACGTCGTCGTCGGACGGGGTGAAGCCACGAGCGGTGGACGGGATGGGCATGGAACCTCCTCGAATTGCCGTACTACGTACGACGTACAACGTACGCGAAAACGAGCCGACGTGCAGCACGGCTACGATCTGCGCGTGGACAAACCCGCTCCGACCCCGGACCGGAGCAGCGCCGGGGACCCGGCGCGGACGCTGGAGCTGCTGTGGCGCACACGCGGCGACACCCGCGCGGGCCGCGGCCCCAAGCAGCGCACCAGCGTCGAGGCTGTCGTCGGTGCCGCCATCGGGATCGCCGACACCGAGGGGCTCGCGGCGCTGACGATCCGCGCGGTCGCCGCGCGGCTCGGCATCGCCCCGATGGCCACCTATACCTACGTCCCGGGCAAGGCCGAGCTGCTCGACCTGATGCTCGACGCCGTCTACGGGCAGATGCCGCGTACCGACATCGCCGGATTGCCCTGGCGCGACAGGGTTTCAACCATCGCCGGAGAGAATCGCGACCTGTTCGCCCAGCATCCCTGGGTGGTGCAGCTGGCGACCACCAGGCCTCCGCTGGGGCCGGGGGCGATGGCCAAATACGAGCACGAACTGCGCGCATTCGACGGTCTGGGTCTCTCCGACCTGGACATGGATTCGGCCCTGACCTATGTGCTCGGGTTCGTTACGTCGGTGGCCCGCATCGCGATCGACGCCGACAACGCCCGCGCCGACAGCGGTATGACCGACCGGGCCTGGTGGGACCGTGTGCAGCCGCTGCTCGTCAAAGTCTTCGATTCGCAGCGGTTTCCGCTCGCGGCGCGGGTGGGCGCCGCGGCCGGACAGGCGCACGACAGCGCCTACGACGCCGACCATGCGTTCCGCTTCGGGATGGCCCGGGTGCTCGACGGGCTGGCCCCCGTGATCGACCGCACACGCGGGTAGGGACCGCCGCGGCATCGGGTACAGGCACAGGGACCCCGAGCCGAGAGGACCCGTCGTCCATGACTGCGATCACCGCTTACCGCGGGCCGTTGCGCACCACCAACCTGCACGTCGACGACACCGGCGGTGACGGCCGGCCGGTGGTCCTGATCCACGGATGGCCGCTGAACAGCGACTCGTGGGGCCCGCAGCTGGGAGCTCTGCGCGACGCCGGCTATCGCGTGGTCACCTACGACCGCCGCGGCTTCGGGCGCAGCGACAAACCGCTGGTCGGTTACACCTACGAGAGCCTGTCCGACGACCTGTCGGCGCTCCTGGAGGAACTCGACCTGCGCGACGCCACGCTCGTCGGGTTCTCCATGGGCGGTGGCGAGGTTGCGAGCTATTGCGCCCGCAAGGGCGTGGAGCGCCTCCGCAGTGTGGTGTTCGCCGGCTCGGTGACACCGTTCCTGTCGCACCGCAAGGACAACCCGGACGGTCCCTTGGGCGCGGTGGAGGCCGCCAAGATGGCCGCCTCGCTGACTGCCAACCAGGATGCGTTCTACGACTCGATGATGACGGAGATCTTCTCGGTCGACGGACGGCTCGTGGTCAGCGAGGATCAGCGGCAGCACGCGTTGGCGATGTGCGGTCAGGCTTCCAAGGCCGCGGCGCTGGCCTGTATGGCGGCCTTCGGTGGTACCGACTTCCGCGAAGATCTGCCGAAGGTGACGGTGCCCAGCCTGGTCGTGCACGGTGACCGGGATGCCGTCGTACCGTTCGCCGGTTCGGGCCGGCGCACACACGAGGCGCTGCCGGACTCCCGTCTCCATGTCATCGCCGGCGGACCGCACGGCATCACGGTCAGCCACGCCGACGAGTTCAACGACGTGCTACTGGGATTCCTGGCAGAGCAGTTCGTTGCGGCGCCGGACGTTCAGACACGCTGACCGGGCCGCGCCGACGACCGGACACGCTCACCAGGCCAGCGCCGCGTCGCGCGGCACCACATCCATCCTGAGATCTTCGGCGTCGCACGTGACGGCCGAGCCGAGACGGGCGCGGTCCCTGTCCTCGACGAACCGCACTGGTCCCTGCGACCACCGCCGAGCACGGTGCGCTGCCCAGGACGCCTGGCACACCAGGGTGGCATCGGGATGGCGGACCTCGACGCGCGAGACCCCCGGTGCCTCGAAGTGAGCGAGGACCTCGGCGACCGAATCGCGCGGCAGGACCGGGCGTCCGTGCAGCGTGACCACGAAGCGGCAGCGGGCACGCACGTGCTCGGGCACCGGGCACGCCCGGAGACGGGGGTCCCCGGCGCCCACCGCCTCGACGAGCTCACGACCCCGTGGGCCGCTGACGAACACACCGACATCGCGGTCGAGGAAGCAGGCGGCGGTGCGGACCAGGGACCCGGGGGCGTGGTCTGCGGCATCGACTTCCACAGCGATGTCCGGTATCTCGTAGCGCAGACCGTGGGTGCGCGCGTCCGGGTCGGTGATCAGTCGCGCCATGGCCAGCGCTTCGACATTCTTGCCGGGGACCCGGTCCGCCACGTCGCGACCGGCCCAATCGGGTCCGTTGTGCCAGGCGACAGCGCTCCGTGCATGGTGCAGGACGGCTCCGCAGGCCATCGCTCGGTGGGCGAACTCCCAGTCCTCCCCGCCGTAGCGGTCGAAGGATTCGTCGAAACCTCCGCAATAAGTGAACAATTCGCGACTGCAGCACATCACCGAGCTGATGATGTAGCGGTAGGCGCGGTGGTCGATGTCGAGCAGATCGCGGGTGCGCCCGTAGGCGTCGCTGAGCCATCGCGGCTCGTCGAGCACCTCGGGTGAGGTCTGTCCGGACCACCAGGAATCCAACTGCGCGGGCGTCCATCCGGTGAGGTCGGCGTGCCGACGGCGCCCGACGGCCAGCGCATCGGGCAGCAGGGAGGGCAACCGCACGAGGGAGCTGAGGTAGCGCGGCTCGGGGATGGTGTCGGCGTCCAAAAAGCACAGGATCTCGGCGTCGGTATGTCGCGCGGCGAGGTTGCGCGCCGCAGCGGCGCGAAAGCCCCTGTCCTCTTGACGAACCACGGAGCACCTCAATGGTGCCGCGGAGACGTCGGGCGGTTGCCGGGAACCGTCGTCACCGACGACCACCTCGATGAGGTGGCGGGGATAGTCCTGCATGGCCAGGGCAGCCAGCACCAGATCGAGATCGGCCTGCTGGTCGAAGTACGGTATGACGACAGCCACGGTGGCGGACCGCTGAACATCGTTGTCGGCCAGCAAGTCCCAACGGTTTGCGGGAACAACCCACCGGCCGTCGGTCAGTGGTAAGGGGCCGGCGCCCCTCACGGTCGGCGCATCGCGAAGAAATCGTGGTAGAGCCGGGCCACCCTCTCAGGTGCCGGGCTCAGCACGGTATCGGCGTCCAGCCAGGTGGTGGCGGGTGCGGCGAGCGCCACCCCGATCGCGTCTCGCAACCCGACCGGCGTGTCAGGGTAAAGAGTCAGCGATCCCGGGTTTCGCGACTCGAACTCGACGGTGTAGCGGTTCGTCGCCGCCAGTGGGCGCCGGCCTGCCGACAACCACGAGTTGATGGAACCCGATGCCGACACATGCCTGTGCGCCACCACCGGGACCGCCACCTCTTGCAACATCGGCACCAGGCGGGAATCGGGGACGAACCCCGTCACCTCGAACACCCCGCCCCGGCGTTCGGCGGCCTCCTTCAGCTCGGTCACCAGATCCGCGTGGCCGGGCGAGCTCTCGCCGATGGCGACCACATCGAGCCCGGCGAACTCGGCCGCGGCCGCCAGCACCTCGGCATGCCCCTTGCCGGGGTAGAGGTAGCCGAACACCCCGACGCTACGACGTGGGCGACCGGCCGGCCGGGAGGTGACGCGCGGGGCGATCGGCAACGGTATCACCGCGACCTGTGAAGCATGTATCCCGCTGTCGCGCATCAGTTCCCGCTCGTGGTCGCTGCTGACGGCGATGCCGTCGCACGCGTCCGCGACGGCGGCATACGCCGCTGTGCGGCGGCTGAAATTCGTTCCGTCGGAGGGCTGCGGCAGGTCGTGCAGCGTCGCGGTCACGCGGCCCGGGTGGGCGGCGGCGAGCGAGGTGACCAGCGCGGCAGCATCTTCGGGGCAGGTGCCGAACAGGCGGTCGGTGAACTGGAGGTGGATCGCCCCGGCGGCGCCGGCGGTCGTCAGGGAGCCGAAATGGGCCGCCCACTGACGCCGCACGGCGAAGCCCGCTGCCTGCATCATCTCGTGCAGGTCCCAGCCGAACCGGACGACCCCGTGCGGGCGCGGACCGACGAGGAGGTGGGTGAGTGTCACGCCGTCGCCCTGCTCGTGAGCAGTCCGAGGATGTCCATGACAGCCCCGTGCCGGTCCACGGCGAGGTCGAGGTAATCGGGATTGAGCTGATACCAAGACAATTGGGTGTCGTGGACATGGTCGGCGGCGATGGTCTCGCCGTGCTGGACCCAGTGCGTGCGGGGCGCGGCGTCGATGCCGTGGGCGGAGAGCACGCGGGTCTCGAGGGGTGCGTACACCGAACCGAGCAGCGTGCGTGCGATCGTCAGCGCGTTCGGCGGCACCCCGGCGTGATCGAGAATGCGCCGGCCGAGGGCTTCCAGCACGGGATTGCCGGGGTGGTTGATCGTGTGGGCGGCCTCGGCTCCCGCGCCCGCCAGGACATCGGAGACGGCCACGTCGCAGTCACGCCGTTCCCGCATGGCGAGCTGGTCCCGGCTGAAATCCGCGACCGCCCTGATCTGGTCGGCCGTGACCTCGACATCCCACGGTTCTCCCGGGTGCCGACCGGCGCGGGCGGCGGCGACGGTGCGCAGGTCGTGATAGGGCACCACCGGAGGTACCACCGAGCGGTCCGCCGGATGGCGGACGATGGCCTGGAACGGGTACAGCCCGGCGTAGCGGATCACGGGCCACCGGATGCATCGCCCTGACGGCGAAAGACGCTCTGCAAGTTGAGAAGTACCGATGGGCAGATCGCGGTAATCGGCGCGGACCGGTTGGCTGAGCAGGATCGCGGCCTGCGACAGCAGGGCGTCGAGGTGGGGGAGGTCGCTGCGCTGCAGTTCGTGCACCGGCGGGATGCGGACGGTCCGGTAGGGGCGATCGGACGCGGCGTCGAGCACTAACCGCAAGGCCTCGGCCTGGCAGTTGCCGACGACGATCCACAGTGGCCGGTCGTCACCGGAGGTCGCCTCGGGCATACCGTAGAAGCCGGCGTAATGCCGCCGGCGCCCGATGTCATCGCCCACGCCACCGAGGGTACCCGTCGCCGGTGCGTGGTATATCTCTGGAAGGTCGATCGCCTGTGACAGCGGGCGCAAGCTCTCCTCGACTGTCGAAGGGTTGTGTTGTGATTCGTGCTGCGTCGGTTCCGGCCGGGCATCCCTTCGTGGTCTCCTCCACCGACCCCGACCGCGTCGCACTTTGCCCCGACCCTGTCGTCCCGGGGGCCACGCTGCCCGGCCAGTGGTGGCCGCCGCGCTGGCTCGATCCCGCATACATCAAAGCCAACATCGCCGAGATCGATGTTCTGCACGTGCATTTCGGTTTTGAAACGGTCCCCGTCGCCGATCTGCGCGCGGTCATCGAGACGCTGCGGGCATACCGGGTGCCGCTCGTGGTCACCGTCCACGATCTGGCCAACCCGCACCTGCGCGACCAGTCCCGCCACCGGGAACGGCTCGAGCTGCTGCTGCGGGCGGCGTCCGCGGTCATCACCCTCACGCCCGGTGCGGCGCGGGTGATCACGGACCGCTGGGGCGTGGCGCCCACGGTGCTGCCGCACCCGCACCTGCTGCCCCTCGAGTCGGTCGGTGCGCAGCGGGACCCGGCGCCGGTGCCTGTTGTGGCCATGCACGCAAAGTTCCTGCGGGAGAACGTCGATCCGTGGCCACTCATGGATGCGCTGCTCGCCTCGGGCCTGCCCTCGTGCGGCACCGCGGTGCGCTTCGACATGGACCAGAATGCGACCACCTCCCCCCGTGCGGATCAGGAGGTGTCGGAGCGTCTCGACCGCTACCGGGCCGCAGGCGTCGACGTGAGAATCCACCCACCCTTCACCGACGCCGGGCTCGTCGACTACCTCACCGAGATCGACGTCATGGTCCTGCCGTACCGATTCGGAACCCATTCCGGTTGGGTGGAGGCATGTTTCGACGCAGGAGTGTCTCGGGTTGTCCCTGACTGCGGGTTCTTCCATCAACAGCAGGCGGCGCACCTCTTCGGTTTCGGTCTCGGATATTTCGACGCCCCAGGCCTCCTGCAGGCGGTCGAACGCGCCGTGGCCGAGGCGCGCGAGCGGCCGCACGTGGTCGACCGCAGCCGCTGCGAACTGCGTCTGGCGCAGCGGTCCGAGGTGCGTCACGAAATCGTCAGAATCTATCGACGCGTACTCGACGAGCGGGACGCAGCGTGACGACCGCACACGCTGCGCGGCCGTGGAACAGGAAGTGGTGCTCACAGTGAACGATGCGATGTCAGGATTCGACCGCCCGGTGCACAGCTGGCGCGACATCCCCGGGTGGTTCCAGTGGCGGGCGGGCCAGGAGGAGGCCGTGGCGTTCTTCGCCGACGGCGACAGGTTCGTCGAGGTGGGCTGCTACCTGGGCCGCAGCATCTGCTCGCTGGCTGAGGTGGTGCGCGAGCACGGACGCGAGGTCGACATCATCGGTGTGGACACCGCGCGGGGCAGCGGACCCGAAGGCCCGGCCAACACCGACGCGCACGGCCCGGCCGTCGAGTTCGGCGGAGGCACCATGGCGGGGCTGCTGCATCGCAACGTCATCGCGTGCGGTGCCGCCGACGCGGTGCGTCTGCTGATCACCGACTCCCTGGCAGCGGCCAATCTGTTCCCCGACGAGTCGCTGGCGTGGGTTCACCTCGACGCCAGGCACGACTACGAGAGCGTCTGCGAGGACATCAAGGCCTGGCAACCCAAGGTGCGTTCCGGCGGCTGGCTCTCCGGTGACGACTACGACCAGTGGAACTGGCCCGGCGTCGTGCAGGCCGTGGCCGACTCGCTCGACGGGGCCGCGCCCTGGTGCACCGCGCAATGGCGCTGGCTCAAGCCGTAGGCGGCAACCGGGCGATCAGGAACGGCGCTGACGATGTCGCGCCCCCGGCAGGGATCGAACCTGCGACCGACCGCTTAGAAGGCGGTTGCTCTATCCACTGAGCTACGGAGGCAACGCCGAGGAGTGTATCGCGGGCGTCCGCCGGCGACAGGTGGCAACGGGCGGCACCAGGTACCAAAACCGACAACCCGGCTCAGGTACGCCGACTAGCGTGTGACGCATGAGCAATCTGCCGGACATGGATGCGGCCGGACTCCCGGAGGAACTCAGCCCGCTCGACCAGATCCTGCACCGCGGCGAGGCCAATCCGCGGACGCGCTCGGGCATCCTGACCGTCGAACTGCTCGACACCGCCCCTGAGTGGAACACGTTCCGTACCCGCTTCGAGCATGCGTCGCGCAAGGTGCTGCGGCTGCGCCAGAAGGTCGTCACCCCCACGCTGCCCACGGCCGCGCCCCGCTGGGTCGTCGACCCGGACTTCAACCTCGACTTCCACCTGCGCCGGGTGCGTGTGCCGGAACCGGGCACCATGCGCCAGGTCATGGATCTCGCCGAGATCGCCGCGCAGTCACCGCTGGACATCTCCCGGCCGCTGTGGACCGCGACACTGATCGAAGGGGTGGAGAACGGACAGGCGGCGCTGATGGTCCACCTCAGCCACGCTGTCACCGACGGGGTGGGCGGCGTCGAGATGTTCGCCAACCTGTACGACCTCGAACGCGACCCACCGCCGCAACCGGTTCCGCCGCTGCCCGTTCCGACCGACCTGTCGCCCGGCGATCTGATGCGCAGCGGCATCAATCGTCTGCCCGGCACCGTCGTCGGCGGCTTCCGCAACGCGATCGTGGGCGCCGCGAAGGCCGCCGGGCACGTGGTGCGCGATCCGGTGACGCGTCTCGGCAGCGTCATCGACTACGCGATGTCGGGCGTGCGGGTGGTCGGCCCGGTGGCCGACCCGTCCCCGATCCTGCGCCGCCGCAGCCTGTCGTCGCGCAGCGAGGCCATCGACATCGCATTCGGGGATCTGCACCGGGCGTCCAAAGCCGCCGGCGGCTCCATCAACGATGCGTACCTCGCGGGTGTGTGCGGCGCGCTGAGGCTCTATCACGAGGCCAAAGGCGTTCCCGTCGACTCGCTGCCGATGGCCGTGCCGGTGAACCTGCGATCAGAAGACGACCCTGCCGGCGGCAACAGGTTTGCCGGCGTCAACCTCGCCGCACCCATCGGGCTGGCCGACCCCGAGGTTCGGATCAAGGACATCCACTCGCAGATGAGGAGCAAGCGCGAGGAGCGGGCCATCGACATGGTCGGCGCCATCGCACCCGTCGTCAGCTTCCTGCCCGACACCGTGCTCGAGCAGATGGCGGGCTCCATCGTCAACTCGGATGTGCAGGCGTCGAACGTGCCCGTCTACGCCGGCGACACCTTCATCGCCGGCGCGAAGGTGTTGCGGCAGTACGGACTCGGGCCGCTGCCCGGCGTGGCGATGATGGTCGTGCTGATCTCGCGCTCCGGGTACTGCACGATCACCGCGCGGTACGACCGCGCCGCGGTCACCGATCCGAAGCTTTTCGCGCGGTGCCTGCTGGCCGGCTTCGACGAGGTGCTCGCCCTCGGCGGTGACGGCCGGGCGACGCCGGCGACGTTCGCCGAAGACCCGACACCGCCCAGCGAACCCAGCCGATCGAACGGGAGTGGCCCACAATGAATCCGGAGAGCGCGGGGAACCGTCAGATGCGTCTACCGGGCTCGGTCGCCGAGATCCGGGCGAGTCCCGAAGGCCCCGAGATCGGGGCTTTCTTCGACCTCGACGGCACCCTGGTGGCCGGGTTCACCGGCGTGGTGATGACGCAGGATCGCCTGCGGCGCAGGCAGATGTCGGTCGGGGAGTTCGTCGGTATGGTCCAGGCGGGCCTGAACCACCAGCTCGGCCGCTCGGAGTTCGAAGACCTCATCGGCAAGGGTGCCCGCATGATGCGCGGCAACTCGGTCGATGAGATCGACGAACTCGCCGAACGCCTCTTCGTCCAGAAGATCGTCAGCAAGATCTATCCGGAGATGCGGGAGATCGTCCGTGCACACATGGCGCGCGGTCACACCGTCGTGCTCAGTTCGTCGGCCCTGACCGTCCAGGTCGAGCCCGTCGCCCGGTTCCTGGGGATCACCAACGTGCTGAGCAACCGGTTCGAGACCGACGAGAACGGCCTGATCACCGGCGAGGTGCAGCGCCCCGTCATCTGGGGCCCCGGCAAGGCCCGGGCGGTGCAGGAGTTCGCCGCGGCCAACGGTATCGACCTGTCGCAGAGCTACTTCTACGCCGACGGCGACGAGGACGTCGCGTTGATGTACCTCGTCGGGAATCCGCGGCCCACCAATCCGGAGGGCAAGATGGCCGCCGTCGCCGCCAAGCGGGGCTGGCCCATCCTGCGGTTCAGCAGCCGCAGCGGATCCAACCCGGCCTCGCAGCTGCGCACCGCCGCCGGCATCGCCAGCATGGTGCCGATCGCCGCCGGGGCGCTGGGCATCGGCATTCTGACCGGCAACCGTCGTACGGGCGTGAACTTCTTCACCTCGATGTTCAGCCGCACGCTGATGAGCACCATCGGCATCAACCTGCAGGTCCTGGGCGAGGAGAATCTCACCGCTCAGCGCCCCGCGGTGTTCATCTTCAACCACCGCAACCAGGCCGACCCGCTGATCGCCGGACGCCTGGTCAGCGACAACTTCACCTCCGTGGGCAAGAAGGAGCTGGAGAACGATCCGATCGTCGGGACCATGGGCAAGATTATGGACGCCGCCTTCATCGACCGCGACGATCCGCAGAAGGCGATCGAGGGGCTCAAGAAGGTCGAAGACCTTGCGCGCAAAGGAATCTCGATTCTCATCGCCCCCGAGGGCACCCGGCTCGACACCACCGAGGTCGGGGAGTTCAAGAAGGGACCGTTCCGCATCGCGATGTCGGCGGGCATCCCGATCGTGCCGATCGTGATCCGCAACGCCGAGGTGATCGCCGCCCGCGATTCGAGCACGTTCAACCCCGGCACCGTGGACATCGTTGTGTACCCGCCGATTCCGGTCGACGACTGGACGCACGACAATCTCCCGGAGCGCATCGAGGAGATCCGCCAGCTCTACCTGGACACCCTGACCGACTGGCCGCACGACGAGCTGGTGCTGCCGGAGCTGTACACGCGGGCAGCGCCGGGCCAGAAGACAACCCAGAAGAAGGCGCCGGCGAAGACCGCCCAGAAGGCGGCCCCGAAGAAGGCAGCCCAGAAGAAGGCAGCCCCGAAGAAGGCAGCGCAGAAGAAGGCGCCGGTCAAGAAGGCGACTACCCAGGTCGCGCCGGTCAAGAAGGCGACCACCCAGGTCGCGCCGAGTTCGTCGGCGCAGGGTGATTCGGCGCCGAAGTCCACCGACAAGGGCCGCCGATGAAGATCCGCGCGGACGACATCGCGGCCTACACCGCCGTCGACGACACGCTGGTGCTGGCGTCGGTGTCCTCGCCGGCCGAGGAAGCGCTGCTCAACGACTGGCTGCGGGCCCAGCGCCGGGCGCATCCCGATTCCCGCATCGAGGTGCTGAAGCTTCCCGCCGACGACGATCCGCCGCCTGCGGTACTGGCCCAATTGGTGGAGCTCCTCGAATCCGATGAGGACCGCTCCGTCGTCCCCGTGCGGGTGTTCTGGATTCCCGGCGGTCTGCCCACGCGCTCGAAGGTGGTGGCACTGCTGTCGGGTCGCGACACCTACCGGCCACCGAAGGTGCTGCAGCACAGCATCTTGAAGCGCGACGCGTCGCGCGCCAGGGTCGTCGCGGGAGAGCCCGCCAAGGTCTCGGAGCTGCGTCAGCGGTGGAGCGAGACCACCGTCGCCGAGAACCCGCGGGAGTTCGCCCGTTTCGTGATCCGGCGGGCGATCCTGGCCATCGAGCGCGTCGAATTGCGGCTGTTGGGGCCGGAATACAAGTCGCCGCAACTGATCAAGCCCGAAGTGCTGGCTTCGGCACGGTTCCGGGAAGGGCTCGAGCAGATCCCCGGGGCGACCATCGAACAGGCCGGGGAGATGCTCGACGAGCTCGGCACCGGTTGGAGCCGCTTCTCGGTCGACCTGATCCCGTCGCTGGGCCGGGCGATCTTCAGCAGGGGCTTCGACCCGAACATCGACTATGACCGCGCCGAGGTCGAGGCCATGCGCCATTCGCTCGAATCGCATCCGGCCGTCCTGCTGTTCTCCCACCGGTCCTACCTCGACGGCGCGATCGTGCCCGTCGCCATGCAGGAGAACCGCCTCCCGCCCGTTCACACCTTCGCCGGCATCAATCTCTCGTTCGGGTTCATGGGCCCGTTGATGCGCCGCTCCGGGGTGATCTTCCTGCGCCGCAAGCTCGACGACCCGCTGTACAAATTTGTACTCCGGCAGTTCGTCGGCTACATCGTCGAGAAGCGCTTCAACCTATCCTGGGCGATCGAGGGCACCCGTTCGAGGACGGGAAAGATGTTGCCGCCCAAGCTCGGCCTGCTCGCCTATGTCGCCGACGCCTACCTGGACGGCCGCAGCGACGACATCCTGCTGCAGCCGGTGTCGATCAGTTTCGACCAGCTGCACGAGACCGCCGAGTACGCGCGCTACGCCCGCGGCGGGGAGAAGACCCCGGAGGGGTTGTCCTGGCTGGTCAATTACATTCGGGCGCAAGGGGAGCGCAACTACGGCAAGATCTATGTCCGCTTCCCCGAGGCGGTTTCGATGCGCGAGTACCTCGGTGAGCCGCACGGACCGATGACCACCGACGAAGGCGCCAAACGGCTCGCGATGCAGAAGATGGCCTTCGAGGTGGCGTGGCGCATCCTTCAGGTCACCCCCGTGAATGCGACGGCACTGGTGTCCGCCCTGCTGCTCAGCACCCGCGGGGTGGCCCTGACCCTGGATCAGTTGCACCACACACTGCAGGACTCGTTGGACTACCTGGAGCGCAAACAGACGCCGATGACCAACAGTGCGCTGCGGCTGCGCACCCCCGACGGCGTCCGCGTGGCCGTCGACGCGCTGTCAAACGGCCATCCGGTGACCCGGGTCGACGGCGGCTCGGAGCCCGTCTGGTACATCGCGCCACAGGATGAGCTGGAGGCGTCGTTCTACCGCAACTCGCTCATCGACGCGTTCCTGGAGACCTCGCTGGTCGAACTGGCGCTGGCCTACGCAGCGCGCACCGAATCCGACCGTCTCGAGGCGTTCTGGTCGCAGGTCATGCGGCTGCGCGACCTCCTGAAGTTCGAGTTCTACTTCGCCGACTCGGCGGCGTTCCGCCAGCACGTCGCCGAGGAGATGTCCTGGCATGCGGACTGGGAGAACCATGTCGAAGCCGGCGGCGAGCAGATCGAGGCGCTGCTGCGCGCCAAGCGTCCGGCGATCGCCGGGCCGCTGCTGCGGCCGTTCTTCGAGGCGTATCAGATCGTGGCCGACGTGCTGCTCGACGCGCCTGCCGACCTCGCCGAGAAGGAGCTGACGACCAAGGCACTGGGGCTGGGGCAGCAGTACGTGGCGCAGGGTCGGGTGCAGAGCACCGAGTCGGTGTCGGCGCTGCTGTTCACCACGGCCCGGCAGGTCGCCGCCGATCAGCATCTCCTCGAATCGGCGGCCGACCTCGCCGATCGGCGCAGGGCGTTCCGCGACGAGCTCCGCGGCATCCTGACCGACATGGACAAGGTGGACGCGTACTCGCGGGAGCAGTTCTTCGCCCGCGAGCGCAGCCGCAGGCAGCTCCGCAACGACCCTGTGTCGTAGATCGCGCTCGCCGAGGTCATACGCTGGGTTCATGTCGTCGACGGTCCGCATCGCGCCTTCCCGGGTGCACGCCGCGCCGGTATGGGCGGTGCTCTACGGGATCGCGGCGCTCGCCGGCCTGACTGCGGCGGCGCTGTCGGCGCTGTCGCTGGCCGACGCGCTGACCGCGACCGGGCTGCCCGACCCGGGTCCGGTGACCTCGTACGGACTCCCGTTCGTCAGGGCGGTCGGCGAGATCGCCGCCGTCACGGCGACCGGCGGATTCCTCTTCGCGGCGTTCCTGGTCCCCCCGCAGCCCACCGGGGTGCTGGACGCAGCCGGCTATCGCGCGCTGCGGATGGGCACCGCCGCCTCGGCGGTGTGGGCGGTCTGTGCGGTGCTCATGGTGCCGTTGACGGTCTCCGACGTCAGCGGTCAGCCCTTGTCGACCCGGCTCAGCCCCGCCGACATCTGGTCGGTGGCCGGCCTGATCGACATCGCGGGTGCGTGGCGGTGGACGGCGCTGTTCGCCGTACTGGTCACCGTCGTCAGCATTCCGGTGCTGCGCTGGTCCTGGACCCCGGTCCTGTTCGCCGGTTCCCTGCTCACCTTGCTGCCGTTGGCCCTGTCGGGACACTCGTCGTCCGGTGGCGCCCACGATGTCGCGACCAACAGCCTGCTGATCCACCTGATCGCCGGCGCCGTATGGGCCGGTGGCCTGCTGGCGCTGCTCGTCCACGCCCTTCGGGGCGGTGAGCACGGGGGTCTGGCAGCGCGGCGGTTTTCCACCGTCGCCCTCTGGTGTTTCGTCGCGATGGCGGCGAGCGGCGTGGTCAACGCACTGGTCCGGCTCAGGCTCACCGACCTGGTCACCACGGATTACGGGCTGCTGGTCCTGGCCAAGACAGCAGCGCTGGTGGCACTGGGTGTCCTGGGCTGGCAGCAGCGCCGCAGGGGAGTGACGGCCCTTCAGGCAGACCCCGCCGCACGCAGTCCGCTGATCAGGTTCGCGCTGGCCGAGGCCGTCCTGTTCGGGCTCACCTTCGGCGTCGCGGTGGCGCTGGGCCGGACGCCGCCGCCACCGCCGCTGGATACCGACCTGTCGATCCCCGAGGTGGAGATCGGCTACGACCTCGCCGGTCCGCCGACGGCGGCGCGGTTGCTGTTCGACTGGCGGTTCGACCTCGTGTTCGGCACCGCGGCGATCGTGCTGGCGCTCGTTTATCTGGCCGGGGTGCGCAGGCTGCGACGCCGCGGCGACGCCTGGCCCGCGGGCCGGGTCGCGGCCTGGCTGCTCGGCTGCGTGGTCCTGTTATTGGCCACGTCCTCGGGCATCGGCCGGTACATGCCGGCGATGTTCAGCCTGCACATGATCGCCCACATGCTGCTGTCCATGCTCGCCCCCATCCTGCTGGTGCTCGGCGCACCGGTGACGCTGGTGCTGCGCGCCCTTCCGACGGCCGGGCGCAACGGCGCACCGGGCCCGCGCGAATGGCTGCTGGCCGCTCTGCACTCGCGGGTGTCGCAGGTGCTGACCAACCCGTTCGTCGCGACCGCTCTGTTCATCGTCGGGTTCTACGGGTTGTACTTCGGCGGCATCTTCGACGCCGCGGCGGGCAGCCACGCCGCGCACCTGGCCATGAACCTGCACTTCCTGCTCAGCGGCTACCTGTTCTACTGGGTGGTCATCGGGGTGGACCCGACACCGCGGCCGATTCCGCACCTGGCGAAGCTGGGGATGGTCTTCGCGTCGTTGCCGCTGCACGCGTTCTTCGGGGTGGTGCTGATGGGCACCCAGTCGGTGATCGCGGAGAGTTTCTACCGTTCCCTGCAGCTGCCCTGGCACACCGACCTGCTGGGCGATCAGCGGCTCGGGGGTGGAATCGCTTGGGCGGCAGGCGAAGTCCCGCTGGTGGTGGTGCTGATCGCGCTGTTCGTGCAGTGGCGGCGCACCGACGACCGCACTGCCAGACGGATGGATCGGGCCGCTGACCGGGACGACGACGCCGATCTGGCCGCCTACAACAACATGCTCGCCGAACTCGCGCGGCGCGAGCGGGAACGAAGCTGACCGGCCAACATCTTTTCAGCTGTTCAGATATTCAGGTGTCGTGTAGCGTCGACCGTGCGGGCCGGCCCCGGCGGCACCGATGCAGCACATCGACTTCCCGGCCGGCCCGCACTGACATTCCTTCTCGGTCATCCCCAAACCCTCGTTCATCCCCAGGCGAATGCCGGCGCAGGCGTGCGCGCCGGTGCGATGTCGGCGGCGGAGAGCTCAATGGTGGTGTCACCACGAGCCGGGCACGTGCCCGGCCCGCAGCCGAGAATCGAGAAGGGCACATCACATGTTCGAGACACCGATCACCGTCGTCGGCACCATCGTCACCAACCCGGAGCGCCGCTGGGTCGGCGACCAGGAGCTGATCAAGTTCCGGGTGGCCAGCAATTCGCGCCGGCGTACGGCCGAGGGCGGCTGGGAGCCGGGTAATTCGCTGTACGCCACGGTGAATTGCTGGGGCCGCCTGATCACCGGAGTCGGCGCGGGTCTCGGGAAGGGGGACCCGGTCATCGTGGTGGGCAGCGTGTACACCAGTGAGTACGAGGACCGCGACGGAAACCGTCGATCGTCGCTGGAGATCCGTGCCACCTCCGTGGGGCCGGACCTGGCGCGGTGCATCACCCGCATGGAGAGCCGCAGGCATCCCGAGCCGCCGGCTCCCACCGGCGTGCCCGAGCCCGAGGCCGGAACCTCTGCCGGTGCCGACGGTCCGCAGGACGCGCAGCCGTCGCAGGCCGACGCCGAAGCGCTCGCCCTGAGCGCGTAGCGGCCAACGGCATCGATACGGCCGCGCCTAGGATGGGGCCCGACTATCGCGAGGTCCGAGATGACCCCGTAGATCGAGTACCGGGGATCGAGAAAGGCGACATCAGAGGCAATGGCCGAATTCATCTACACGATGCGGAAGGTCCGCAAGGCGCACGGCGACAAGGTCATCCTCGACGACGTCACGCTGAACTTCCTTCCGGGCGCGAAGATCGGCGTCGTCGGACCCAACGGGGCCGGTAAGTCGAGCGTCTTGCGGATCATGGCCGGTCTGGACCAGGCCAACAACGGCGATGCATTCCTGCAGCCCGGTGCGACCGTCGGCATCCTCATGCAGGAGCCCGAGCTCGACGAGACGAAGACGGTGCGTGAGAACGTCGAGGACGGCGTCGCGATCAAGGGCAAGCTCAATCGGTACAACGAGGTCGCCGAGCTGATGGCGACCGACTACACCGACGAGCTGATGGAGGAGATGGGCAAGCTCCAGGAGGAGCTCGACGCCGCCGACGCGTGGGACATCGACAGCCAGCTCGAACAGGCGATGGACGCGCTGCGCTGTCCGCCGCCCGACGAGCCCGTCACCCACCTCTCCGGCGGTGAGAAGCGCCGCGTCGCGCTGTGCAAGCTGCTGCTGTCCAAGCCGGACCTGCTGCTGCTCGACGAGCCGACCAACCACCTCGACGCCGAGAGCGTGCTGTGGCTCGAACAGCACCTCGCCGACTACAAGGGCGCCATTTTGGCGGTCACCCACGATCGCTACTTCCTCGACAACGTCGCCGAGTGGATCCTCGAGCTCGACCGCGGCCGCGCCTACCCCTACGAGGGCAACTACTCCACCTACCTGGAGAAGAAGGCCGAGCGCATCGCCGTGCAGGGGCGCAAGGACGCCAAGCTGGCGAAGCGGCTCAAGGACGAACTGGACTGGGTCCGCTCGGGTGCCAAGGCCCGCCAGGCCAAGAACAAGGCCCGCCTGCAGCGCTACGAGGAGATGGCTGCCGAGGCGGAGAAGACGCGCAAGCTCGACTTCGAGGAGATCCAGATCCCGACCGGCCCCCGGCTGGGCAACGTCGTGGTCGAGGTCGAGCACCTCGACAAGGGCTTCGAGGGGCGCCAGCTCATCAAGGATCTGTCGTTCACGCTGCCCCGCAACGGCATCGTCGGCGTCATCGGCCCCAACGGTGTCGGCAAGACCACCCTGTTCAAGACGATCGTCGGGCTCGAACAGCCCGACAGCGGCACCGTCAAGGTCGGCGAGACGGTCAAGCTGAGCTACGTGGACCAGAGTCGCGGCGGCATCGACCCCAACAAGACGGTGTGGCAGGTCGTCTCGGACGGTCTCGACTACATCGAGGTCGGTCAGAACGAGGTGCCCTCGCGGGCGTACGTGTCGGCGTTCGGGTTCAAGGGGCCCGATCAGCAGAAGCCGGCCGGCGTGCTCTCCGGCGGTGAACGCAACCGGCTCAACCTGGCACTGACCCTCAAGGAGGGCGGGAACCTGATCCTGCTCGACGAGCCGACCAACGACCTCGACGTGGAAACCCTGAGCTCGCTGGAGAACGCGCTGCAGAATTTCCCCGGCTGCGCCGTGGTCATCAGCCACGACCGCTGGTTCCTCGACCGGACCTGCACGCACATCCTCGCGTGGGAAGGCGACGTCGACAACGAGGCCAAATGGTTCTGGTTCGAGGGCAACTTCGGTGGCTACGAGGAGAACAAGATCGAACGCCTCGGCGCCGATGCAGCGCGTCCGCACAGGGTGACCCACCGCAAGCTCACTCGGGACTAGTCTCGACCTGCGGACCAGGTAACCGGCGCGAACGCGCGGAGCAAGACAACCCCTAGCCCAGGGCGCCCGGTTGCAGCCAACGACGGCCGGTGCGCGCGTGTGAGTCAGGAGCGGCGAATGTCGTTGAACCCAGGTGCCGTGAACAGCCCGGCGGTGACCGCTGAGGTCGTCGATCGGATCATTCCCGCCTACCTCGCGACGTACCGGGGTCCCCACGGCGGCGCCCCCGGTGCCGAGGCCGCCGTCACCGGCCCGCTGCGGCGGCAGGGTGGCGACGGGCTGAACACCGCGGCCCTGGTCGAGGCGCAGCTGCGCCTGGGCAGCCAGCGTTCCGCGGGGGCGACGAACGTGGCCGTGTACTCCGGCGAGGACGGATCCGGTTTCGGCCCGGCCCTTCAGGTGGTCACCGACGACGCGTCGATGCTGATGGACTCGGTCACCGTGCTGCTGCACCGCCTCGGCGTGGCCTACACGGCGATCATGAACCCGGTGTTCCGGGTGCGGCGCGGCGCCGGCGGCGAGCTGCTCGACGTCGCGGTCGCCTCCGACGCCACGTTCAGCGAAGGCATCAACGAGACCTGGGTGCATGTGCAGCTGTCCAGCTCGGTGGATCGGCGCGCCCTGGCCGAGGTGGAAGAGCTGCTGCCCCGGGTGCTGGCCGATGCCCGGCAGGTGGCGCTGGACTCGACGGATATGGCTGCGGCGCTGCGGATCCTGGCCGCCGAGCTCGACGGCGATTCCGGCCAGCGCTTTCCCAGCCCCGACCGCAAGGACGTCGCCGCCCTGCTGCGGTGGCTGGCCGACGGTCACTTCGTCCTGCTCGGTTACCAGCGCTGCCCTGTCCGCGACGGGGAGGCCACGGTCGAGACGTCGAGCCGGCTCGGGGTGCTGCGGTTGCGTCAGGACGTCCTGCCCCAGCTGACGAACAAGGACGAGCTGCTGGCTCTGGCGCAGGCCACGATTCCCAGTTTCCTGCGCTACGGGGCCTATCCGCAGATCGTCGTCGTCCGCGAGCAGGCCGCCGACGACCCGTCCTCGGCCATCGAACACCGCTTCGTCGGTCTGTTCACGGTCGCGGCGATGAACGCCAACGTCCTCGAGATCCCGCTGGTGTCACGTCGGGTCAACGATGCGCTGGCGATGGCCCACCGCGACCCCAGCCATCCCGGGCAGCTGCTGCTCGACATCATCCAGACGATCCCGCGCTCGGAGCTCTTCGCGCTGAGCGCCCGGGGCCTGCTGGACATGGCGATGGCCGTGGTCGACCTCGGCTCGCGCCGCCGGGCTCTGCTGTTCATGCGCGCCGATCCGCTGGCGCACTTCGTGTCCTGCCTGGTGTACCTGCCCCGTGACCGCTACACCACCGGGGTGCGGCTGGAGATGCAGGACATCCTGGTCCGGGAACTCGGCGGTGTCAGCATCGACTACGCCGCCCGGGTCAGCGAGTCGCCGTGGGCGGTCGTGCACTTCACGGTGCGGCTGCCGGAGGGATCGCGGCAGCGCGACGTCGACGTGTCCGAGGAGAACGAGGCACGCATCCAGGGTCTGCTCACCGAGGCGGCCCGGACCTGGGCCGACCGGCTGCTCGGCGCGGTGCGCGACGGGGGTCCGATCGACCAGGGCATCGCCGAGCACTACGCCGCCGCGTTCCCAGAGGTGTACAAGCAGGCGATCGCACCCGACCTTGCGATCGACGACATCGCGATCATCGAACAGCTGCAGGACAATTCGGTCAAGCTCGTCCTCACCGACAGCGATGACAGCGCCGATGCCGGTGTGTCGCACCTGATCTGGTATCTGGGCGGGCAGTCGGCGTCGTTGAGTCGCCTGCTTCCGATGTTGCAGTCCATGGGCGTCATCGTGTTGGAGGAGCGCCCGTTCACCGTCACGCGGTCCGACGGACTGCCGGTGTGGATCTACCAGTTCAAGGTCGTTCCCCACCACGGCATCCCCGAGGCGCCGCCCGGGCCCGAGCGGGAGGCGGCGGCGCAACGCTTCGCCGACACCGTCACCGCGATCTGGCACGGGAACGCCGAGATGGACCGGTTCAACGAACTGGTGCTGCGCGCAGGACTGACCTGGCAGCAGGTCGCGATCCTGCGGGCCTACGCCAAGTACCTGAAACAGGCCGGCTTTCCCTACAGCCAGTCCCACATCGAGACGGTGCTCAACGACAACGCCCGCACCGCGCGGTCTCTCGTCGAGCTGTTCGAGGCGCTCTTCCACCCGGCCGGCGACGTGCGGGACGGAGCCAACCAGGACGCCCAGGCCGCCGCGGCGGCGGTGGCCGCTGACATCGATGCGCTGGTCAGCCTCGACACCGACCGGGTGCTGCGGGCGTTCGCCTCGATGATCCAGGCGACGCTACGCACCAACTACTTCATCACCGGATCCGACTCGGCGCGCGCGCAGAACGTGCTGTCGTTCAAGCTGAATCCGGAGCTGATCGACGAATTGCCCCTGCCGCGGCCGAAATTCGAGATCTTCGTGTACTCACCCCGCGTCGAGGGCGTCCACCTGCGGTTCGGCTTCGTCGCTCGCGGCGGCCTGCGGTGGTCGGACCGACGCGAGGACTTCCGCACCGAAATCCTGGGGCTGGTGAAGGCCCAGGCGGTCAAGAACGCGGTCATCGTCCCGGTCGGTGCCAAGGGCGGGTTCGTGGTGAAACGGCCCCCGGCCCCGACGGGGGACGCCGCGGTCGACCGCGACGCCACCCGGGAGGAGGGCGTGGCCTGCTACCGGTTGTTCATCGCCGGCCTGCTCGACATCACCGACAACGTCGACAAGGTGACCGGCGAGGTCGTCACCCCGGGCGGCGTGGTCCGGCGCGACGGCGACGACGCCTACCTGGTGGTAGCCGCCGACAAGGGCACCGCGACGTTCTCCGACATCGCCAACGAGGTGGCCAAGTCCTACGGTTTCTGGCTGGGTGACGCGTTCGCCTCGGGTGGCTCGGTGGGTTACGACCACAAGGCGATGGGCATCACCGCCAAGGGCGCCTGGGAGTCGGTCAAGCGGCACTTCCGCGAGATGGGTGTCGACACCCAGTCCCAGGATTTCACCGTGGTCGGCGTCGGGGACATGAGCGGTGACGTGTTCGGCAACGGGATGCTGCTCTCCCAGCACATCCGTCTGCTCGCCGCCTTCGATCACCGGCACATCTTCATCGACCCGGCCCCCGACGCGGCCAGATCGTGGGAGGAACGCCGCCGGATGTTCGACCTGCCGCGCTCCAGCTGGGAGGACTACGACAAGTCCCTGATCAGCAAGGGCGGCGGGGTGTTCAGCCGCGAACAGAAGTCGATCCCGATCAGCCCGGAGGCCCGCGCGGCGCTGGGCATCGACGAGGGCGTCACCGAGATGACCCCGCCGGCGTTGATGAAGTCGATCCTCAAAGCCCCCGCGGACCTGCTGTGGAACGGCGGTATCGGCACCTACGTCAAGGCCGAGACCGAGGCCGACGCCGACGTCGGCGACCGCACCAACGACGCTGTCCGGGTCAACGGAAACCAGGTGCGCGCCAAGGTGATCGGCGAGGGCGGCAACCTGGGCGTGACCTCGCTGGGCCGTACCGAGTTCGATCTGTGCGGCGGCCGCATCAACACCGACGCGATGGACAACTCCGCCGGTGTGGACTGCTCCGATCACGAGGTCAACATCAAGATCCTGATCGACTCGCTGGTCACCGCCGGCAAGGTGAGCCCTGAGGACCGCACCGACCTGCTGCTGTCGATGACCGATGAGGTCGGCCGACTCGTGTTGTCCGACAACGAGAGTCAGAACGACCTGATGGGCACCAGTCGGGCCAACGCGGCCAGCCTGCTGTCGGTGCACGCCCGCATGATCAAGGACTTCGTCGACGAGCGCGGACTCAACCGCGAACTCGAAGCCCTGCCCTCGGAGAAGGAGATCCGCCGCCGCACCGAGGCCGGAATCGGGCTGACCTCACCGGAATTGGCCACATTGATGGCGCACGTCAAACTGGCGCTCAAAGACGACCTGCTCGCCGGTGATCTGCCCGACCAGGAGGTGTTCGCCTCCCGCCTGCCGTCGTACTTCCCGACCACGCTGCGCGAACAGTTCGGCACCGACATCCGGTCACACCAGCTCCGACGCGAGATCGTCACCACGATGCTGGTCAACGACGTCGTGGACACGGCGGGCATCTCGTATGCCTACCGTGTCACCGAAGATGTGGGTGTCGCGCCGATCGACGCGGTGCGCAGCTTCGCCGCCGCCGACGCGATCTTCGGTCTCGGCCGGGTCTGGCGGCAGATCCGGGAGGCCGGCACCAACGGGGTGCCGGTGGCCGTGACCGACCGGATGACACTGGACCTGCGTCGCCTGATCGACCGCGCGACGCGCTGGTTGCTCAATTACCGTCCGGTCCCGCTGGCCGTCGGCGCGGAGATCAACCGCTTCGCCCAGAAGGTGGCGACACTGACGCCCCTGATGGCGGACTGGCTGCGCGGGGACGACAAGGCGATCGTCGAGAAAGAGGCCGGTGAGTTCAGCGCCCAGGGGGTGCCGGAGGACGTCGCCTACATGGTGGCCACGGGTCTCTATCAGTTCAGCCTGCTCGACATCATCGACATCGCCGACATCGTCGATCGCGACCCCGCCGAGGTGGCCGACGCGTACTTCGCGCTGATGGACCACCTGGGCACCGACGGGCTGCTGACCGCGGTGTCCCGGCTGTCGCGCAACGACCGGTGGCATTCGTTGGCGCGCCTGGCTATCCGCGACGACATCTACGGCTCGCTGCGGGCACTGTGCTTCGACGTGCTCGCCGTCGGCGAGCCCGACGAGAACGGCGTCGAGAAGATCGCCGAGTGGGAGATGACGAACAGTTCCCGCATCGGACGGGCGCGCCGCACACTGACCGAGTTGTACGAGAGCGGGGAGCACGACCTGGCGACGCTGTCGGTGGCGGCCCGCCAGATCCGGAGCATGACCAGGACGAGCGGAACGGGATCCAACGGGTGACCTCTGACGGCTTCACAGCGCCGGTCCATGTGCGGTGGTCCGACATCGACATGTACCAGCACATCAACCACGCCACCATGGTGACGATCCTCGAAGAGGCCCGGATCCCGTTCCTGCTGGAACCGTTCGGCGACGAGATCACCACGATCGGGCTGCTGATCGCCGAGGTGAACATCAAGTACAAGGCCCAGCTGCGGCTGATCGACTCGCCGCTGCAGGTGACGATGTGGTCCAAGCGTGTCCGCGCGGTGGACTTCACGATCGGCTACGAGGTGCGGCCCGTCGGCGCCCCGGCGAACTCCAGGCCCGCCGTCATCGCCGACACCCAGCTGGCCGCGGTGCACATCGAAGAGCAACGGCTGCAGCGGCTTTCGGACAAGCAGCACGAATACCTGCAACGCTGGCTGCGGTGACCACCGGCGAGCGCGGGGTGTGGCTGGCCGACGCCGCACACCGGGAGGACCTGGCGACGTTCACGGAGCGTGCGCTGCGGCTGGACGAAGCGAGCGTGGTGCGCCTGCGGCAGCGTCCCGGCGGCCTGGTCGTCGCGTGGGTCGCCACGGGGTTCGACGTTCTCGCCAGCCGGGTGGTGGGGGGCCGCGTCAACCCCGCCGACCTCAGCGCCGGCGCCGACGCGCTGCTACCGGGGTTGAGGGGGATGGGTCCCGACGGGTTCGTCGAGCCCGGGTTCGCGATGGATTCGGCGTGGCGCGGCGCGCTTCCGCCGGACACGGGGTTCGTCCACCTCGACGACGTACCCGCCCGCGCCGTGCTGGATCTCGCGCAGCGGGGGATGAGCCTGGCCAAGGAGCATTCCAGCGCGCACGGCCCGCCGGCGTCGCTGCTCGATCAGGAGGTCGTGGCGGTGTCCTCGGGCCAGGACGACGTCGGCATTCCGATGCGGTGCGTGTTCGCGCTGACGGCGATGGGGTTCCTGCCCCAATCGCCGTCGCGGGACCGGTTCTCCCCGGAGTCGGTCAGCGCCGACGAGGTGGTCCGGGTGCGTGCGATGCCGACCTGGCTGCGCATCGACGCGCGATTCGGCACGGTCTACCGGCGTCGTGGCGATCCTGCGGTGGTCTTGCGCTGACGTCGCCCGCGGGGGCGCTCAGAAGGGTGAGTTCACCATCGACTGGGCCGCCATCTCCAGATAGGCGATCAGTTCCTGGCGGTGGCGGTCGTCCAGCGTGGTGGAGTCGATCTCGGCGACGGCGGTGTGCATGCAGCGCAGCCATGCGTCGCGCTCCAGGTATCCGATGCGAAACGGGGCGTGGCGCATCCGCAGGCGCGGGTGGCCCCGCTGATCGGAGTAGGTGCGCGGACCACCCCAGTACTGCTCGAGGAACATGAGCAGCCGCTCCTCGGCGCCGACGAGGTCGTCCTCAGGGTAGAGCGGGCGCAGGATCTCGTCCTCGCGCACGAGTTCGTAGAACCGCGACACGATGGCGCGGAAGGTCGCGTGACCGCCGACCGCGTCGTAGAACGACTGCTGCGTGTTCTGAGCGTCCATCGCTTCCATTGTGGTCCATCGCCGGCCCGGTCTCGTTCCAGGCCCGACGGTCGCACCGCCGACTAGCTCTTCTTCCTGATCAGCCTGGCGAGCTCGTCGCGGTCGGCCACGTCGAGCTTGAAGCAGGCGCGGTACACGTGGCCCTCCACGGTGCGCACGGACAGGGTGAGCTGTTCGGCGACCTCCCTGTTGGACAGCCCGGCGGCGACCAGCTCGGCGATCTCGCGCTCACGCGGAGTCAACGGCAACGGCCGGGCCGCGATCTTGATCGCCGGTGTGGTCGCGCCGCCGCACCGTTCGGCCAGCCGCAACGCGTTCGCACCCGATTCGTTGGTCCGGCGGCGATCGCCGGCGGCATCGTGCAGCGCGGCGGCCTGAGCGGCGGCATCGGCGGCCGCCAGCAGCAGGCCGGCGCGTTCGAGATCAGCGCCGACACTGTCGAGCGCGGCGGCGTCGTGGGCGGCGAACGCGGCGGCGTGACGGGCCAGCAGACCTACGACGGGGCCGTGCACGATGTCGGCCAGCTCGCCCAGACGCGCCGCCGTGGTCCGATCGCCGAACCGCGTGGCGTGATGGAGCGCCTCGGCTTCGAGGGCGTACTGGCCGGATCGGTGGGCGTTGTCGGCGGCGGCCCTGGCGAGTTCGACCGCGCGGCGTTCCATACCTTTGGCCGCGGCGTACCAGGACCGGGAGATGAGTCGCTGCGGCTCGTGGATCGCCATCGACGGCCCCGAGTGCTCCGCGGCGTCGGTGAGCACACGTTCGGCTTCCCCGGTGCGGCCCAACGCCGCATAGGCGCGGGCCAGCAGCAAGCGGCCGGGCAACTGCCAGGGGAGCGAATTCTCGGCGTTGAGCGCCGCCAGGGCCTGTTCGATCGACTGGATGGACTCGGCGAAGTCGCCGCGGGCGGTCGCAACGACGCCCGCCATGATCTTGGCGATGGCCCAGGCCAGGAATTGGCCCACCGAGGAGAAGTTCGCGTAGTCGGCCGCGCGCTGATCGGCCAGGTCGAGCTGTCCGGTGTGCGTCAGCGCGAGCACGTCGCAGTAGCGCACCATCACCCGGATCATCCCGTCGGTGGAGCTGAGCTCGGCACGGCACCGCGCGGCGATCGGCTCGAATTCGTCGCCCCGGCCTGCGACCGGCATCGCCATCCCTGCGGCGAATGCGGCGAATTCCACGGCCTGGTTCGGTGCCCGCGCATCGTCGAGGATCGCCAGCGCCTGCGCGATGCCGTCGTCGATCTTGCTCTCGTGCACGGCCATCGCGGCGGCCGCGGCGTCGACGAACAGGGTCAGCGACGGATGTCCGGTGCGCGCCCGCACCAAGGCCAGCGCGTCGCGGGCGCGCTCGACGTCACCGAGCGACCAGAAGAGCCGGGATGCGCGCGGCACGCCCCACTGGACCAACTGCAGCTCGTCGAGGTCGTCGGGATCGAAGCGGGCGAGCACCGCCTCGGACTCCGCGGGTTTGCCCTGCCACAGCAGTGCCCGCGACAGCAGCTCGCCTGCCTGCAGGGTTCCGCTGCGCTCGAAGGCCGCGCGGGCGAGGCGCTCACCGAGCGGCAGGTTCGACAGGTACACCGCGTCCTTGGCCGCGGTGATCAGCAGGGTCTCGTCGACGGTCTGGTCACTGTCGATCGACAACTGAGCCATCCGGATTCGGCTCGCGGCGGAATCCATCTCCTGGCGGCGCAGGACCTCCACGATCCGGCCCTTGAGGCGACGTGCGGCGGCGCGCCCGACCCGGCTGCGCACGACGTCCCCCACGAGCGGGTGGCTGAACCGCGCATTCAGGGTGTCGCCGTGGGACACACACCGGATCAGGCCGCGGGTTTCCGCGTCGTCGACAGCGCTCTCCCCGGCCAGTTCGGTCAGCGCGTCGATGTCGAGGGGCTCGCACAGCGCGAGGAGCTTGAGGGCGTTGATGACGTCCTCACCGGCCTGGTCCAGGCGGGTGTCGAGCAGTTCGGCCAGACCGGCCGGGACCGCCGTCGGCCCGCGCAGCTGCCACACGTCGCCGACCCGGTTCAGGGTGCCGGCGTCGATCGACCCCTCCACGAGATGGCGCAGGAACAGCGGGTTGCCCCCCGAGGACTCCCACATCAGGTCGGCGGAGAGGCCCTCCAGCCGCCCGCCGATGACGGATTCGACCAGTGCGACGCTCTGGTCCTTGGAGAAGGGCTGCAGCTCGATGCGGCGGAGATAACCGTCCTTCCACAGCGAGGTCACCGCGTCGGGCACGGGTTCGCCGGAGCGGACCGTGGCCAGGATGCGCCCGGTCTGATCGACGGCAATCTGGTGCAGCAGCGTGGCGGACAGCTCGTCGAGCAAATGGGCGTCGTCCACCCCGACGACGTTGTCGGCGCCCTGCGCGACAAGGGATTCGCGGGCGGTGGCCAGCAGCGCCGTCGCGTCGCGCGACCCGGTGGAACCCACCAGGTGCGAGAACACGCCGAGCGGGATGTTGCGTGACGATTCGGTCGAGGCGACCCAGTGCACCTCGGAGCGCAGAGACTCGGTCACCGCGCGTGCCAGCGTGGTCTTTCCGACGCCCGCGGCTCCGACCAGCACCACGCCGCACGACTCGGAACCGGTCAGTGCAGATCGGACCGCGCCGAACTCCGTGGGGCGATCGAGTATTTGCCAAACCCCCGCCATGCCGTGAATCCTAGATCGGCGGGCCGGCCGATTCTCGCCAATGCGCAGTGTGGTCGTTCATCGATTCATCCCAGGTCAGGATCGGTGAACCGGGACAGGTCGGCCGGCTCGGTGTATTCGACGCGGTTGAGGTCGTGTCGGAATTTGCTCGATGCCGCGTAGACGCGCAGCTTGAGCCGGTTGATCGAGCCGAGCGGTACGTGTTCAGCAATCCCACGCCACGAGTTGAAGGTCAGCTCGTCGTCGCCGAATCTCCGGAGCTGTTCGCTGTGTGCGGTTTGCCTGGGGTAGCGGATGGTCGCGACCGGCACGTACGGCGACAGTTCCTGCGACCACGGCTTCGTCGCGTCCTCGATCGGCATCTCGTCGGTGTCGGTGCACAGCTGGGCGCCGACCTCGTACTCGGCATCGTTGCGGGAGAAGAACTCTCGGACGGCAGCCGAGGCCGCGTCGTATCCCGGGGGCGTGATCGCCGTGTTCTGCAGCGCCGCGACCTCCGTCGAGGCGGGCCGGACGCTGATCTTGGCGATGTACTTGCCGAAGCGCACCGGGGCCGCGGTGTAGAACGTCTGGCCCAGTGGGTGATGGTTCGGCTCGGCGAACACCCGTAGCTTGTCGGGGAACGGTCGGCCCGAGCGATCCACGACTGCGCGGGCGCCGCGCAGCAGGCCGTTGAGCGCGATCATCCCGGCGTCGGGCAGACGGGCGAGGATCTTGGCGGTCCGCATACCGCTCGAGGCGTAGTCGGCGGCGTCGGCGAACAGGAACTCCGGCTCGGTGACGAACACGAAGTCCTGGTTCGCGTCCCCGGCGAAGTCCGGGTGCGCCCGGTCCTCGGAACCCACGCCGAGGATCTTCAGCCCGAGGCCCCGAACGCCGCGCACCCGGTCCGACCGGATCGCTCCCGAGGTGCTCGAGATGCGCGCGATCACCGGGTAGGTCCGTCCCGGTTCGGCGAACATCCCCTGACGGTGGGTCTGCGGGATGTCCGAGCGCACGGTCAGCTCGCCATGCAGGATGCCGCAGCTCTTGGCGTGCGCGTCGCGGATCGCGTGAGGCCGGCCCCGCCGCAGGATCGCGGCTCGAAGCCGGCTCTTGCGGTACTGGAACTCGTTGTTCGTCCGCAGGTCCTCGATCATCCGGTCGATCAGCGCGTCCTCGCCGGCCGGCCACCTCGCATGCGAGTCGTCGAACTCCAGGTAAGTGCCCGGCGGTGTCGTCCCCATGGGCATCAGTGTGGTGTCCCGCTGCGGGACCGGCGTGAGTAACCGACTACCTGTTTTTCGCTGTTCGACGGCGCAGTCGGGGCGCGCCTGCAGGCAGCGGGACGGGCGGGGGGCATCGGTCACGCGATGTTCACCGGGCCGACCTGCGAACACGACCGGAATTGCCGTGCGATCTGGAGTGATCCGTGGTGGACTGTCGGTCGGAGGACGTATGGCGCAGCGTAAGAATGGACGCGGCCACCGGAATCACCGGGCCGCGGCGGGCTCATCCGGGTCTACAGCCACGACTGCCTCGCGCGCGCTGCACAGCGTGGTCCCCGCCGTCGACACCCAGCCCGCGCTGGTGCCGGAACCCTCGATCTGGGGACGCCGCCGCGTGCTGCTGCTGAACTCAACCTATGAACCCCTGACCGCCCTGCCGTTGCGCCGTGCGGTCGTGATGCTGATGTGCGGGAAGGCCGACGTCGTCCACGACGATCCGGTCGGGCCCGTGATCCACTCGGCGTCGCGCTCGATAGTCGTCCCCACGGTGATCCGGTTGCGGACCTATGTACGGGTGCCGTACCGGGCACGCATCCCGATGACGCGGGCGGCGCTGATGCACCGCGACAGGTTCCGGTGCGCCTACTGCGGCACCAAGGCGGACACCGTCGACCACGTCATCCCGCGCAGCCGCGGCGGCGACCACTCGTGGGAGAACTGCGTGGCGGCGTGTTCGGCCTGCAACCACCGCAAGGCCGACAAACTGCTCAGCGAACTGGGGTGGTCGCTGCACACCACCCCGTTGCCGCCGAAGGGTCAGCACTGGCGACTGCTGTCGAGCGTCAAGGAACTCGACCCGGCCTGGGTCAGATACCTGGGTGAGGGCGCGGCCTGAACAGACCGTGGGATACGGTTTGCGCGTGAACACAACAGCTCTTGTGCACGCAAGCTTCCTGGTGGTTCCGCTGGTCCTGGCAGGAATCCTGGCACTGTTCATCTTCACGAAGAAGGGTCCGCATCCCGCGACGTTCGACATGTCGGAGAAGTGGACGCACGAGCCCGTCCTGTGGGCGGCTGACGAACCGGCGGACCACGGCCACGGCGGCCACGGCTCGCACCTGACCATCGGAGGTGGCGCAAGTGGCAAGTGGTGAACTGACCAGAGCGGGTGCGCTGGAGCTCGCCGAGCTGCCCTACGGCTCGGTCATCACCGCCAGCGGGCGCGTCTCGGGGGTCACCGAGCCCGGTGAGCTGTCGGTGCACTACCCGTTCCCGACGCGGGAGCTCGTGGTCCTCGACAACGCGCTGAAGTACGGCTCGCGGGCTGCCAAGGCCCGGTTCGCCGTCTACATCGGCGATCTCGGTGTCGATACCGCGGCCACGGCCCGCGAGATTCTGGCCAAGGTGCCCACGCCCGGAAATGCAGTGCTGCTGGCCGTGTCGCCGGATCAGCGCGCGATCGAGGTCGTCTACGGCTCGGAGGTCAAGGGCCGCGGCATCGAGGAGGCAGCCCCGCTGGGGGTGTCCGCCGCCGCCGCGTCGTTCCGCGAAGGCAACCTGATCGACGGCCTGATCAGCGGTATCCGCGTGCTCTCGGCGGGCGTCTCGCCCCGCTAGCCCCGCCGCGAACGTGCATTCACGGTAGTGGCCGGACGTCGGTCGCCACCGAGAGTGCACGTTCGGCGTGGGCGGCCATGAGCTCGGCACGAATCCGCACGTAGCGTTCCAGGAACAGCCGCTCGTCGAGCCGTTTACGTCGCAGCCAGCCGGTCACCTCGTCGTTGCACTTGCTGGCGTTGCAGGCCGCGCAGGCGGGGACCACGTTGTCGACCGTGTACCGGCCGCCGCGCGAGATGGCCATCACGCAGTCCCGCTGCATCGTCCCGGTGGTCGTGCCGCAGTAGGCGCACCCATTCCAGGCAGCCTTGATCGACGCCCACTGCGTGTCGGTCAGATCGTTGACGACGGCTGCGACGCGCCGCTTCCGTCGCCGCGCCGCCCGCGCTCTGCGACTGTTGTTCACCGCCACGGCGTGAGCATAGGTGCGCGCGGGCGCGACGAGCGCGCGTGAACTGCCGGCCGCGAGCGGCGTGTCGCGTGCGGACACGCGCGCTCGCGGTGCCGGGGTGGGGGTGTGCGGGGCTTGGGGTCTAGCTGACGTCGAACTGGCGCGCCCGCAGCGAGCGCTCCACGCCTGCTCGGCCTTCGAGCACCAGCCGGCGCAGCGCCGGTGGCACCTCGGGATCCGACAGGAAGGTGTCCGCCGCGTCGAGGGCGTCCTGGCTGATCTCCCACGAGGGGTAGAGGCCGACGACGACCGTCTGGGCGACCTCGCTGGACCGCCGCTGCCAGACCGAGGAGATGGTGCCGAAGTAGCGGTCCCGGAACGGCGCCAGCACATCGCCCTGACCGGGCTGCACGAACCCGCCGATGATGGCGCGCGCGGTGATGTTGGCGAGCGTGTCGTCCTCGACGACCTGTTCCCACGCGGTGTTCTTCACCGCCGACTGCGGCCGGGCCGCCGCCGCAGCGGCGGCGTGACGCCGGCCTGCCGCGGTCCGGTCGTTGTCGGCCTCGGCATCGATGAACGGCGTGTCGGTGTCGTCGGCGTCGATCACACCGGCGCGTGCCAGCGCGGTCACGACCCGCCAGCGGAGATCGGTGTCGATGACCAGACCTTCGAGGTTGACCGACGCGGGCTCGTTGTCCAGCAGCGTCGACAGGACGGCGATGTGGTTCGGCGACAGCACCGACGAGCACAGCGCGTTGACGAAGGCCAGCTGGTGATCCGAACCCGGCGCCGATTCGCGGGCCAGGTCCAGCAGTGCGTCGCCGAAGGCCGGCCACCCGTTCTCGGCGGCCCAGGCGGGGTCGGCGTAGGAGCCGAGGGCAGTCTGGGCCTGCAGCAGCAGCCGCTGCGCCACGCCCACCTCCGTCTCGGCGTGCAGCCCGCTGATCACCAGCGCGACGAAATCGCGAGCCCGTAGTTCGGCGTCGCGGGTCATCTCCCAGGCCGCCGACCACGCCAGCGTGCGCGGGAGTGGCTCGGCGATGTCGGCGATGCGGGTCAGCACGGTCTGCAGCGAATCGTGATCGAGCCGCAGCGAGCAGTACGTCAGGTCGTCGTCGTTGACCAGGATCAGCTTGCCGCGCGGAACACCCTGCAGCGCAGCCACTTCGGTCGTCGAACCGTCGACGTCGAGTTCCTCGCGGTGGACACGCACCAGCTTGCCGGATCCGTCGTCGTCATAGACGCCGACTGCCAGCCGGTGCACGCGGGTCTCGCCCTCGCCCGGCTTGGCGCCGCCCTGCGCGATGGCGAAGCGGGTGAACGCGCCGTCGCCGTTGACGTCGAATTCGGGCCGCAGCGTGTTGAGGCCGGTGGTCTTGAGCCACTGCCTGCCCCATCCCGACAGGTCGCGGCCCGAGGACTTCTCCAACGCCCCGAGCAGGTCGCCGAACGTCGCATTGCCGAACGCGTGGTCGCGGAAGTAGTCGCGCAGCCCTGCGAGGAAAGCCTCCAGGCCGACGTAGGCCACGAGCTGCTTGAGCACGCTTGCGCCCTTGGCGTAGGTGATGCCGTCGAAGTTGACCTCGACGGCGTGCAGGTCCGGGATGTCGGCGGCGACCGGATGGGTCGACGGCAGCTGGTCCTGGCGGTAGGCCCAGGACTTCTCGACATTGGCGAAGGTCGTCCAGGCCTGGGTGTACTCGGTCGCCTCGGCCTGGCAGAGCACCGACGCGAAGGTGGCGAAGGACTCGTTGAGCCACAGGTCATCCCACCACTGCATGGTGACCAGGTCGCCGAACCACATGTGCGCCATCTCGTGCAGCACGGTCTCGGCGCGTCGCTCGTAGGAGTAGCGGGTCACCTTGGACCGGAACACGTAGTCCTCGAGGAACGTGACCGCCCCGGCGTTCTCCATCGCTCCGGCGTTGAATTCCGGGACGAACAGCTGGTCGTACTTGCCGAACGCGTACGGGATCCCGAAGTTGTTGTGGTAGAAGCCGAATCCCTGCTTCGTCTCGGTGAAGAGCCGGTCCGAATCCATGTGGTCGGCCAGCGACTTGCGGCAGAAGATGCCCAGCGGGATGTCGCCGTGGTCGTCGGAGTACACGTCGTCCCACCGGGCGTAGGGCCCGGCGATGAGCGCCACCAGATAGGTGCTCATCCGCGGGGTGGCCTTGAAGGTGTGGTGCTTGGCGGACCCGTCCCAGGTCACGTCGGCGGTGGCGCCGTTGGAGATCACCTCCCAGTGCGCGGGCGCGGTGACGGTGACGTCGAAGGCGGCTTTCAGGTCGGGCTGGTCGAAACACGCGAACATCCGCTTGGCGTCGGCGGTTTCGAACTGCGAATAGAGGTAGACCTCGTCGTCGACCGGGTCGACGAAGCGGTGCAGGCCCTCACCGGTGTTCGAGTACGAGCAGTCGGCGTCGACGACCACGACGTTGTGCTCGGCCAGGCCCCGCAGCGGGATCCCGGACGATTCGTCGTAGCCCGTCACGTCGATCTCGGCACCGTTGAGCGTCGCGCTGCGGACTGCGTCGGCAGCGAGGTCGATGTAGGTGTCGGCGCCGGCGAGGGCGTCGAATTCGACGGTCGTCACCGACCGGAAGGTGCGTTCGCTCGGCTTGCCGTCCCCGTCGGTCAGGTCGAGTTCGATGCGGTAGCTGTCGACGGTCACCAGGGCGGCGCGCTCGGCGGCCTGGTCGCGGGTCAGGTTAGGAAGTGCCACGCTCGTCAACACTAGCCGTGAACGGGAACACAGGCTGGCGGTGCATGGTTGTGCTGAACGGAAGTCCGTCCGAAACGCTTCGAGAGGATCTGCAGATGTCAGACAAGGATGTCGCCGGTTTCTGGTTCGACCCGCTGTGCCCGTGGTGCTGGATCACGTCACGATGGATCCTCGAGGTCGAGAAGGTGCGCGACATCGACGTCGATTTCCGGGTCATGAGCCTGGCTGTGCTCAACGAGGGTCGTGACCTGCCCGAGGAGTACAAGGAGATGATGAAGACGGCTTGGGGCCCGGTCCGGGTCGCCATCGCCGCCGAGCAGCTCAAGGGCCGCGAGGTCCTGCGCCCCCTCTACACCGCGATGGGCACGCGGATCCACAACCAGGGGTACCGGGAATCCGACCCTTACTTCGAGAGGGTCATCAGGGAGTCGCTCGAAGAGGTCGGCCTGCCCGCAGAACTGGCCGAGGCCGCGACCTCGGATAAGTACGACGACGCACTGCGCGAAAGCCACCACGCCGGCATGGATGCCGTGGGAGACGACGTCGGCACCCCCACGATCCACGTCAACGGCGTCGCGTTCTTCGGCCCGGTGCTCTCCCGCATCCCGCGCGGCGAGGAGGCCGGCAAGCTGTGGGACGCCTCGGTGACGTTCGCGTCCTATCCGCACTTCTGGGAACTCAAGCGGTCCCGTACCGAGAGCCCGGAATTCGACTGATTCACCGGGCGTCGCCCCACACCCGGTGGGACCGCGCCGTGTCCAGCCGGTGGTCGCGCACGATCTCGCCGCGGCTGTTCGCATTGCCCACCACCACACCGACGAGGTCCTGGCGCAGATATCGCGTGAGTTCCTGGAACTGGGCGAGGTGTAACAGAAGAGACGGTCGAAGACCGTCTTCAGCCGCGCCGGCATGCCGTAGAAGTACAGCGGCATCGCGTACACGAATCGCATCGGCGGTCAGCATGTGGTCCATCAGCAGCGTCTCGTATGCGTCGTCGAGTGCGCAGCGGCTGTCCGAGCGTCGGCACCGGCGGCCCCACGGCATGTTCCTCGTCGAGGCCGCAGAGCATCAGCTCTGCTGACACCCACAACGCAAAGAAGCCCCACCTTCTCGGAGGTGGGCGCTCTGCTGTCAGTAGGTCGGGCAGGCCGTCCGGAACAGGGCCGCAAACTGCTCGGGATGAGCATTCATCTCGTCGATCCGGTCAGGGTCGGTGGGGAGTTCGACGCTGACTTGATGGTCACCCTGCCGGGGGTCGGCACAGGTGAACTCGAACTGGCTCGGGGAGATCCTGTCGTCCCAGTGATGCGTAGGCGTAAGCAGCAATACAGGGGTAAGGATCGTGGTCGAAGCCATAACCGCCGACATGACAAACTTCCGACCCTTCGGCAGCGCGACGAACCAGCTTGCGAAGGAGTCCCCCATTTTCCCCATAGATCTGAGGGTAGTTGGCTTGGGAGCCGGTACTGCGATGCCGTTGATCTTCAGCTTGGAGTCACACCTCGTCGTTGCGGGTGATCTTCAGGTTGTTCGCAGTTGCGGAGCATCTCTGTCGACGTAGTCGTCGAGGAACAGGTGCTCGACCTCCGAGCCCGCCGAGCCCGCCTTGCGCGCTCCGTCACCCGCGGCGAGCGCCAATGTGTGGGAGTTCCCGTCATCGCGGGGGCTGGCGCTCAAGATCAGGACCTTCATCCTCGCGTGCAACCACCGTCGAGCCCGGAATGTTTCCATCACGTTGACTCGGGTTGCGGCGCGCCATGTTCGGGGCGATGTTGTACCGGTGATTGTGTCCGAACCGACCACCGACGGGACCTACCGCGACCGCGTCGTCGCGGTGGAGCCCGGCGGCAACGAGTACATCGCCGACGCCGACCGCCACGGCAGGCCGAGTCAATTGTTCTGGACCTGGACGTCGCCGAACCTCGAGTTCGCGACGATCTTCGTGGGCATGCTCTCGGTGCTGGCGTTCGGCATGACGTTCTGGCAGGCCGTCGCCGGTATCGTCCTCGGCACCGGCCTCGGCGCGATGGCACACTATTTCCTGTCCGCTCGCGGACCTCTGCACGGCGTCCCGCAGATGGTGTTGGCGCGCCTGCCTTTCGGCTTCAAGGGCAACGCACTGCCGTCGGTATTGATGGCGGTCACCGCCGGCGTCGGCTGGTTCGCCACCAACAGTGTCAGCGGCGCGTTCGCCCTGTCGACCCTATTCGGGTTCGGCCCGCTGGTCGGTCTGGTGATCATCGTGCTCCTGCAGACGGCGCTGGCGTTCTTCGGGCACAACCTGATCCAGGCGTTCGAGCGGTACTCGTTCCCGGTGCTGGCGGTCGTCTTCATCGCGGCGTCGGTGGTGGTCTTCGCCCACGCGGACATCGGAAACGCCACACCCGCGGCCGACGGTGTGGGCGGACTGGGCGGCTTCCTGCTCACCGTCGGCACGTCGTTCGGTTACGCGGCCGGGTGGGCGCCGTACGCGGCCGACTTCACCCGGTACCTGCCCGCGACGGTGTCGACCCGGCGCACCGGATTCTTCGCCGCGGCAGGACTGTTCACGGCGTGTGCGGTCCTTGAGGTGGTCGGTGCGGCGTCGGTCACGACGGGGGAGGCGTCGCTGGCGGACCCGACCGGATCGTTCACCGCGGAGCTGGCCTCGCCGCTGGCCGCCGCGACCCTGCTGGCCATCGCGGTCGGGGCCATCGCCGCCAACGCCATCAATGTGTACTCCGGGGCGATGGCGTTCGTGACGATCGGCATCACCCTGCCCCAGCACACCGCGCGCGCCGTGGTGACCGCGTTCTTCGGCGTGGCCGGGTTCCTGGTCGCGTGGTGGGCGCTGGCCGACGCGGCGCACAGCTACAAAGCGTTCCTCCTGATCATCGCGTACTGGGTGGGCCCCTGGCTCGGCGTCTTCTTCGCCGATCAGTATCTGCGCCGGGGGCAACAGGTTTCGCATCTGCTCTACGACCGGTCGTATACGAACTGGGGTGGGTTCGCGGCATTCGTCCTCGGTCTGGTCGTTTCGGTCGTGCTGTTCGCCAACCAGGAGAAGTTCGTCGGGGTCGTCGCCGCTGCGCTGCCACAGCTGGGCGACATCGCGTTCTTCGTGGGTTTCCTGCTCTCGGGAGCCGCATACTTGATCCTGTGCCGATCCAAGATCACCGCCGAGATGAGATGACCACACCGCAGCAGATGCTCGACGTCGCGGTCGACGAAGCCCGAAAAGGGCTGTCAGAGGGCGGAATACCGATCGGAGCGGCTCTGTTCGGCGCGGACGGGACCCTGCTGGGCAGCGGCCACAACCGCCGAGTGCAGCTCGACGACCCGTCCATCCATGCCGAGACCGACGCGTTCCGCAATGCGGGCCGCCAGCGCGGATACCGCTCGACGACGATGGTCACGACCCTCTCGCCGTGCTGGTACTGCAGCGGGCTGGTGCGCCAGTTCAACATCGGGGCGGTCGTCATCGGGGAGAGCCGGACCTTCAGCGGCGGCCACGACTGGCTCGCCGAGCACGGTGTCGAGATCACCATCCTCGATGACGAACGCTGCGTGACCCTGATGCGTGACTTCATCGACGCACAACCCGACCTGTGGGCGGAGGACATCGGAGAATGAGTGTGATTGCAAGCGTCGACCTTTCGCGCTGGCGCGCGGGCGGCGCGGACGCCGACCGCGTTGCCGCGCAGGTCGATGCCGGCCTGCAGCAGGCGGGATTCATCATGGTGCGGGGTCACGGCGTCGACCCCGCGCTGGCCCGGGACGTGCGCGCCGCGGCGCGCGAGTTCTTCGCGCTGCCGGATGCGGTGAAGTCGAGGTATTCGGTCGGCGTCGGCGGGCACGGATGGATCGGCCCCGGCGCGGAGGCCAACGCGTACGCCGAAGGGACCGAGACGCCACCGGATCTCAAGGAGAGCTTCAGCCTGGGTGCGGAGACCGCGACCGGCGACCCCGAGATCGACCGGATCTGGTTCGCGCCCAACGTATGGCCGGCCGAGGTGCCCGCGCTGCAGGGGCTCGTGGACAGGTACACCGAGCAGATGCGCCGCGTCGCCGACGACCTGCTGGCACTGTTCTCCCACGCGCTGACGTTGCCGGTGAACCCGTTCGCCGAACTGGCCAGCACGCCCACCTGGACGATGAACATCAACCACTATCCGCCCGTGAGCGTGGTCGGCGACCCCGAGCCGGGCCAGTTCCGCATCGGTCCGCACACCGACTTCGGCACGGTGACGATCCTGGACCGCGAACCGGGAGCGGGCGGGCTTCAGGTGTACTCCGAGGCCGCCGGGTGGGAGGACGCCCCCTACGATGCGGGCGCCCTGACGGTGAACATCGGTGACCTGCTGGAGTATTGGAGCGGACGGCGCTGGCCCTCGGGGCGGCACCGCGTGCTGCCACCCCAGGCCGACGCGCCCGAGGAGGATCTGGTCTCGCTGATCTACTTCTACGAGGCCAACCACGATGCGCTCGTCACGCCGTTGGACCCGCCGATCGGCAAGGTCGCCGGGCTGGACGCGGTCACGTCGGCGGACTTCATCAAGGAACGACTCGACGCGATCACCGTCGGCTGAGCCGACAGTCGGGCTGGGGTCGGCGGAGCCGACAGTCCTGCCGGGGTCGGCTGAGCCGACAGCCCGGCTGGGTCGGCTGAGCGGTTCGCGCAGGGCGCTAGGGTAGGCGCCATGCGCGTCTACCTCGGAGCCGACCACGCCGGATTTGAGCTCAAGCAGGCCATCCTCGAGCACCTCACCGCGGCAGGCCACGAGCCCGTCGACTGCGGCGCGTTCGCCTACGACGCCGAGGACGACTACCCGGCGTTCTGCATCGCGGCCGCGGAGAAGACGGTCGCCGATCCCGGTTCCCTCGGCATCGTGCTGGGCGGCTCGGGGAACGGCGAGCAGATCGCGGCGAACAAAGTCCCGGGCGCGCGGTGCGCACTGGCCTGGAGCACCGAGACCGCCACTCTGGCCCGCGAGCACAACAACGCGCAGCTGATCGGAATCGGCGGCCGCATGCACTCCACCGAGGAGGCGCTGGCGATCGTGGACGCGTTCCTGGCCGCGCAGTGGTCCGAGGCGCCGCGTCACCAGCGCCGCATCGACATCCTCGCCGAGTACGAAAAGACGCACGAGGCGCCGTCCGTTCCCGGCGCGTGAGCGGCCTGACGCACACTTGAGGCATGCCCGAAGGTCACACCATCCACCGCCTGGCGCGCCGGCATCAGACCCTCTTCCGCCGCCAGCACGTCGCGGTCAGTAGCCCGCAGGGCCGGTTCATCGACGGCGCCGACGCGGTGAACGGGCGCGTCTTCAGCCGGGCCAGCGCGTGGGGCAAGCACCTCTTCCACCACTACGAGGGCGGCCGCATCGTGCACGTCCACCTCGGGCTGTACGGCAAGTTCTCCGACTTCCCGGTCCAGGACGGCGTCCCCGAACCGGTGGGGCAGGTGCGCATGCGCATCGTCGGGACCGAGAAGGGCACCGACCTGCGCGGCCCCACCGCCTGCGAGGTCGTCGACGAGGCCGAGGTCTCGGCCATCCTCGCGCGCCTGGGCCCCGATCCGCTGCGCAAGGATGCCGACCCGTCGGCGGCGTGGGCGCGAATCAGCAAGTCGCGCCGCGTGATCGGGGCGCTGCTGATGGACCAGACGATCATCGCCGGCATCGGCAACGTCTACCGCAACGAGCTGCTCTACCGCCACCGGATCAACCCCCACCGACCGGGCACCCTTATGGAGGAGAGCGAGTTCGCCGAGGCCTGGACGGACCTGGTGGCGTTGATGAAGGTCGGCGTGCGGCGCGGCAGGATCATCACGATGCGCCCGGAAGACGATCACGGGATGCCGTCCTACGCGCCGCGGCGCCCGCGCACCTACGTCTACCGGCGCGCCACGGACCCGTGCCGCATCTGCGGCACCGCGATCCGCACCGAGGTGCTGGAGGGGCGCAACCTGTTCTGGTGCCCGACCTGTCAGAGCTAAACGCCCCCGCCGGGCGGGCGGCCCGGGCAGCCGGGAGAATTCTCGCGTGGAACTGATCCTGGTAGTCGTCGGCGCCATCGTGGTCACCGCGATGGCGCATCGGCGTGGTCTGGAACCCGCGCTGATCATCGTCGTGGTCGGTATCGCGGTGTCCTTCGTGCCCGGTTTCGAAGCGCCCGAACTGGATTCGCACATCCTGCTGTCGGTGGTCCTGCCCCCGCTGCTGTACTCCGCCGCACTGGACTTCTCGTTTCCGACGTTTCTGCGCAACATCAAACCCATCCTCGGGCTCGGCGTCGGCTTGGTCGTCGTCACCGCGTTCACCGTGGCGGCGGTGTCGTCGTGGTTGGTCGTCGTCCCGTTGACGTTTGCCACCGCGTTGGTGCTGGGTGCGATCGTGGCCCCACCGGATGCCGTCACCGCCGTGGCGGTGGGCCGCAAACTCGGTCTGCCCAAACGCGTCATGTCCATCCTGACCGGCGAGAGCCTGATCAACGACGCCGCCGCGCTGGCCCTGTTCTCCGTCGCCGTCGCCCAGGTCGCGGGCAGCCACACGTTCATCGAGAACCCCCTGCTGCTGTTCACCTACAGCGCGGTGCTCGGGCCGCTGGTGGGCGCCGCGCTCGGGTTCGTGACGCTCTGGATCCGCAGGCGGCTGGCGAACCCCGCGCTGGAAACCGTGCAGGGCCTCATGGTGCCGTTCGCGGCGTTCATCCTGGCCGAGGAGATGCACGCCTCCGGCGTGCTGGCCGTCGTGGTGGCCGGCTTCGTCGTCGGCACGGGCACGGTCGACGCCGGCTATCAGACCCGGCTGCAGGAGCGCTACGTGTGGAACTCGCTGGACGTGCTGCTGGAGGCGTTCGTCTTCGCCTACATCGGCCTGCACCTGCGATTCGTCCTGGAAGATCTGAACCAAGCCCACGAGTCGCTGATGCAGGTGGCGGTGGCCTCGGGCGTCGTGCTGCTCATCGTGCTGGTGATCCGGCCCGTCTCGGTGTTCGCGATGTTCGGCAGGAAGAAGCTCGCCAAGCAGGTGGAGAAGCGGCTGAGCGTGCCCATCCCCGAAGGCGGTGGCCGCGGCGCGCTGGGTGTCCGACGCCGGGACGCCTCGCGGGGCAGTTGGCGGCCCAGGACCGGCAACCGTGCGCTGAGCTGGCAGGAGAACGTCGTCGTGTCCTGGACGGGGATGCGGGGCGTCGTGACGCTGGCGGCCGCGGCGGCCATCCCGGCGACCACGGCGGCTGGTGAGCCGTTCCCCGAACGCGCCACGATCCAGGCGATCGCGTTCGTGGTCAGCGTCGGCACCCTGCTGCTGCAGGGCTGGACGCTGCCCCTGCTGATCCGGCGCCTGAAGGTGTCGGGCGACGTCGATCAGGTCTACGCCTCAGCCGAGACCCGCAAAGCCGAGGATGTGGTGCACGCGGCCGCCGATGAGATCATCGCCGAGTTCCGCGCGCATCCGCCCGCGGGCCTGAACCCGCAGGTCCTCGCCGAGATCCGCGGCATCGTGGCCCGGCATTCACAGGACGCCGACGAGATGCCCGATCCCGAGGCGCACACGCTGCGGGCCGAGGTGTTCGCCCAGCTCTACCGCGACGTGCTGGCCGCCCAGCGGGCGGCGCTGATCGGGGAACGCGACGCCGGACGCATCGACGATGAGGCGGTGCGGGCCATGCTGGAGCGCCTGGACCTGCAGGAGGCGGGGGTTTCGGCCCGGCTGGAGAGCCGCTTCTGAGCGCAGCGGGCTGCCGCCGCACCGGCTAGAAGTCGAAACCGCCGAAGTCGCCGCCCCAGTCCCCGCCGCCGGAATCCCAGCCGCCGCCGGTGTCGCCGCTCCAGTCGCCGCCACCGTCGCCACCCCAGTCGCCGCCACCACCATCCTCGAGCTGGCCCTGGTCGAGTCCGTCCTGGAAGCCGTCGCCGTAGCCGTTCTCGAACGCCTGCGCGTCGTAGCCGACACCGGCCATCCCGGAGAACATCGTGCTGAACAGCAGCGCCGAACCGAGGCCCCACGCCCCGGCCACCAGGGCGGGCTTCCACCACGGTTCGGAGTACCAGCCTGCGGGGACAGGTCGGCCGGCCACCCGCCCGCCCGGGTAATAGTTCGGGGTGCGCTGCGACGGGGAGGGCGACGCCTCGATCTCGCGGCCCTCGAAGGTGACGCGACGGTCCTCGGTCACGGTGCCCGCCGTCCGCTGACCCGACAGTGATTCCAGTTCCGGGCCGGGGTCCATGCCCATCGCGGTGCGGGCGGCGCGCACGTAGTAGAGACCTTCCATCGCGCTCTCCTTGGCGAGCTCGGCCTGGCGCGCCGTGGTGGCCTGGTCGATCTGCGAGGACGCGGCCGTGTACCGCTCGGAGGCGTCCGCGAGTGCCTGCTTGGAGGCGTCGTCGGAGCCGCTCAGCGCGAACACCTGGCCCCCGAGGCGCTCGATGACCCGGCGCGCGTCCGCCTTGGCATCGGCCAGGGATGCCGCGGTGCGCTTGTTCGACGCCTTCGACGACGCGTAGACGGCGAAACCGATCGCCGCGACGACCACCAGGATGAGGACGAGCAGTACGCCATTCATGGCTCACAGCGTACCGACAGAAACTGCACGTCCCCGGAGTCGATTTGCCCAGTTCGGTTTTCGCGCGTGGAGGCCGGGTAGCTCGGTGCGTGACCCAGGTGGGGTCAGAGCAGTATCGAGAAGGGACCGAAGATGACAACACCGGGAAATCGGGTGCGGGCCAAACGTGAACCCGTACAACTCGCCGCGCTCGCGGTCGGAGCGGTGTTCCTCGTGGTGGGTATCGCCGGGTTCATCCCGGGCGTGACCACCAATTACAGCGAGTTGAGCTTCGCCGGTCACCACTCGAGCGCGATGCTGCTGGGCGTGTTCGCCGTGTCGATTCTGCACAACGTCGTGCACCTGCTCTTCGGTGTCGCCGGAATCGCCCTGGCCCGCACGTTCCACACGGCGCGGCTGTACCTCATCGTCGGGGGCGTCATCTACGCGGTGCTGTGGCTCTACGGCCTGGTGATCGACCACGACAGCTCCGCGAATTTCGTGCCGGTCAACACCGCGGACAACTGGCTGCACCTGGCGCTGGCCGTCGGCATGCTCGCCCTGGGTCTGTTGCTCGGACGCAGAACGGGGTCACCGACCCCGCAGTGCGCCGCTGAGTCGCCCGGAAGCGCCGAACGTACGGTTCCTGACGGGTTCTGTTCTCCCGTGGGACCGTACGTTCGGCCGTGCTCAGCAGGGAGTGCTCTACAGGGAGATGGTCTCGCCGCGTTCGATGACCGACACCCGTTCGGCGAGTCCGCGCGCGGCCATTTCTTTGGTGAAATCCTCCAGGGGAGAGGCGAATACGCTGTAGTCGTCGAAATGGATGGGGATGATGCGGGGGAGGTCCAGCAGCTGTGCCGTCTGGGCGCCCTGTCGGCCGTCCATCGTCACGGTCAGCCCGAACGGCAGTCGGTTGCCCGCCGGTAACCGGGTCCCGCCGAGGTGCAGGATCCCGGCGTCGATCGACTGGAACCGCACCGGGATCTCGCTCAACTCGTCGATGTACAGGGTGTCGCCCGAGACGTAGAGGCGGCGCGGAGTCATGTCCGGCGTCGGCTGGAACTCCAGCATGGTGCCCATCACCGGCGGTAGAAAGCGATTGATCGGGGTGGGGGCATGGCGCCCCGGCAGGGCGGTCACGGTCAGCCGTTCCTCGCCCTTGTCCAGCACGAACGTGTTCCACGTGCCCAGGCCGACGGCAGCGTCGAAACCCCTGTGCCGCAACCGCTTCGAGGCGTGGTGGGTGGTCACGATTGGGAGCGAGCGGTCGAGGCTGCGTTGAGCGACCCTGTCCCAGTGGTCACCGTGCATGTGGGAGAGCACGATCGCGTCCAGGTCGGGCAGTTGATCGGGCGACATCGCCGGCGGCCGAAAGCGTTTGGACCACAGACCGTGGCCGAGATAGGCGTGCTGCCCCTGGTGGAGGAAGTTGGGGTCGGTGAGGACGGTGATCCCGTCGCACCGGATCAGGGTGGTCGCGTTTCCGATGAACGTCACGTCTACCTGCATGTCAGCTGCCTGTCTGCCGGGCCGCCGCACCGCCGCCGGCGCGTCGCGCGCCACGCATCCGGGTCGCGAGGGGCTCTGATTCTCTGATGAGGATGCTGTCGGTGCCGAGGCGGATCCAGCCCCGCTCGGTGAAGTCGCAGAGCACCTTGTTGACCGATTCGCGGGAGCTGCCCACCAGGTGCGCGAACTGCTGCTGGGTGAGGTTCATCGGCACACGCATCGCGCCGTCCTCCTGACGGCCGAATCGTTGCGCCAGGCCCAGCAGGTGCTTGGCCACGCGGGCCGCGACGTCGGCGAAGACGGTGTCGGTGATGTTGCCCGACGTCCAGCGGATCCGGCGCGCGAGGATCCTCAACAGGCTCTGCGCGATCTGCGGGTTGGCGAGGGTGAGGTTCATCAGCGACGCCCGCCCCACGGCGAGCGCCACGACGTCGGTCATCGCCGTGGCGCTGGAGCTTCGGGGCCCGGGGTCGAAGACCGACTCCTCGCCGAACACCTCGCCCGGGCCGAGGATGGTGAACAGGCACTCCCTGCCGTCCGGATCGTGACGGCCGACCTTCACCCGGCCGTCCTCGATCAGGTACAGGCGGGCGTCGCCGTCGCCCTCGGCGAAGATCTCGTTTCCCGCCCGCAGTCGCACCAGGTCCACGTCGTCGAGTTCGAGAAGGTCCGGCATGGCGACACCCAGGAGGGCCGCACCTGCGCCCTGTCCGTTGTCGACCGCGCTCATCCGGCCCCCTTCTCGTTTCTGAAAAGCTGCTCGGCCGCGGGCTACCCCGTCGGCGCCCTTTTATCCCTTCCGTTCGCTCCCCGATTCGCAGGGTGGGTGCGGCAGCGCTCGGTGGGGGCGGTCGCCGGAGCCGTTGCCGTTGCCGGAGCCGGGGATCGAACGCGCGAATCGGCGATGGACGGGGCCGACCTGTGGGTTACTGGTCGGGTGCCGAAGAACCGTGCCGAGTCGGTGGGTGCCGCGCTGCTGGCAGCATGCGCGATGCTTGCGGTGACGCCCGTCGCGAACGCCGAGCGCGGCACTCCGCCGCTGCTGTACGGGTACTACGAAGTCTTCGTCGATTTCTCCCGCCAGACGTTCAACGGTCTTCCGACACCGATGCCCGCCAAGACTTTCGTCGTCGAATACACCGCCCGCTGCGACGTCGACGGTTGCGTGGTGAGCATGGACAACTCCGGCGACCTCACCAGGAACCCCGGTGCTCCCGCGGTCTTCGAGTACAGATGGAACGGCGACCGGTGGGAGACGAGTGGCGACTACCCGTACTTCTGTGACCGCGCGAATCCCGACAGCGTCGTCCAGTCGGTGCGCTCGGACTATCTGATCCCGAACCCCGACGGCAGCTTCTCCGGTGAGAGGACCCTGGTCGTCGGGGGAGCCGGTTGCCCCGGTGAGGGACCAGGCACTCATCGGCTGCCGATCGCGGTGACCCCGACCGATCCGCCGCCGCCTGCCCCGCGCTGACCCTGAGACCACGCGAGCCGCCGAACGGGCTGTTCGACGGCTCTGCGATGGTGCCAGTGGAGCGGGCGACGGGAATCGAACCCGCGTAGCTAGTTTGGAAGACTAGGGCTCTACCATTGAGCTACGCCCGCGTGCTGCTGCACTACGTGACAGTACCGGCAGACTGTACCGGCACCGCCCAACTCAAATCCAATTGAAGCTTCGGCGTGGCCAGGCCGTAAGATCGCCGGTGGTCTGATGCTGTGCGCGCAGGCGCGAGCAGCCATGACCGGGGTGTAGCGCAGCTTGGTAGCGCATCCGCTTTGGGAGCGGAAGGCCGCAGGTTCAAATCCTGTCACCCCGACCAGCACGCCCCGAGCACGACCATCCGCAGAGAAGCAATAGAGGAGTACGAACGTGAAGAGCACCGTCGAGAAGTTGAGCCCGACCCGGGTTCGCATCAACGTGGAGGTGCCCTTCACTGAGCTCGAGCCCGACATCGACAAGGCGTTCAAGCAGCTCGCCAAGCAGATCCGGCTGCCCGGCTTCCGTCCCGGCAAGGCGCCCCGCAAGCTGTTGGAGGCCCGCGTCGGCCGCGGCGCCGTGCTCGAGCAGGTCGTCAACGACGCGCTGCCCGCCCGCTACAGCGAGGCCGTGAGCGCCGAATCGCTGCAGCCGATCGGCCAGCCGGAGATCGAGGTCACCAAGCTCGAAGACAACGAGGAATTGGTCTTCACCGCCGAGGTCGACGTCCGTCCCGAGATCGAGCTGCCCGACCTGCAGGCTCTCACCATCACCGTCGACCCGGTCGCGGTCGCCGACGAGGACGTCGCGGCCGAGGTCGAGGCGCTGCAGAAGCGCTTCGGCACCCTGACCGGGGTCGACCGCCCCGCCGAGGACGGCGACTTCGTCTCCATCGACCTGTCGGCCACCGTCGACGGCGAGGACGTCCCGGAGGCCAAGACCGAGGGCCTGTCCCACGAGATCGGTTCGGGGCAGCTCATCGAGGGCCTCGACGAGGCGATCATCGGCCTCAAGGAAGACGAGTCGAAGACCTTCACCACGACGCTGGTCGCCGGCGAGCACGCCGGCCGGGAGGCCGAGGTGACCGTCACGGTCAAGTCGGTGAAGGTGCGTGAGCTTCCCGAGCTTGACGACGAATTCGCCCAGCTGGCAAGCGAATTCGACACCATCGACGAGCTGCGCGCCGACCTGCGGGAGAAGGTCACCCGCGTCAAGACCGTTCAGCAGGCCGAGGCGATCCGCGACAAGGCTATCGAGGTGCTGCTGGAGCAGACCGAGATCCCGCTGCCCGAGGCGGTCGTGCAGGCCCAGGTCGACGACACGCTGCACAACGCGATCCACGGCCTCGACCACGACGAGGACCGGTTCGCCGAGACGCTCAAGGAGCAGGGCAGCAGCCGCGAAGAGTTCGACACCGACAACCGCACCAACGCCGAGAAGGCGATCAAGACCCAGCTGCTGATGGACGCGATCGCCGACAAGCTCGACATCCAGGTCGGCCAGAACGACCTCACCGAACGTCTGGTGCTGATGTCGCGTCAGTACGGCCTCGAGCCGCAGCAGCTGCTGCAGATGCTGCAGCAGAACAACCAGCTGCCCGCGATGTTCGCCGACGTCCGCCGCGGCCTGACCGTCGCCGCGGTCGTCCACGGTGCGACGGTCAAGGACACCGACGGCACCGAGATCGACACCACCGAATTCTTCGGGCCCTCGGGTGAGGCCGCCGCGGCTGCCGCCAGCGGTGACGGCGACGACACCGCCGCCGTCGAGGGCGGTGACGACACCGCCGACGACACCGCCGACGCCGTCGAGGACGGTGCGGACGCCGACAACGACATCGAAGCAAGCGCCGGGGACGACGACGCGAAGTGATGCTCTGAGCGAACGCGCGCCGTCTGGGGACTCCCCGGCGGCGCGGGTTCGTTAGTGTCATTCGTAAGACCGGTCACCGCGTCGGAAGTACACAAAGAAAGCAGGTATCCAGTCGTGACTGACATGCGTGGCGCCTCTTCGGGCCTCAACCTTGTCGACTCGGTGTATGAGCGGTTGCTGGCCGAGCGGATCATCTTCCTGGGCTCCCAGGTCGACGATGACATCGCCAATCGGCTGTGCGCCCAGATCCTGCTGCTGTCGGCCGAGGATCCGACCAAGGACATCCACCTCTACATCAACTCGCCCGGTGGCTCCATCAGCGCCGGCATGGCGATCTACGACACGATGGTCCTCGCGCCGTGCGACGTGGCCACCTACGCCATGGGCATGGCCGCCTCGATGGGCGAGTTCCTGCTCGCCGCGGGCACCAAGGGCAAGCGGTACGCGCTGCCCCACGCCCGCATCCTGATGCATCAGCCGCTCGGTGGCATCACCGGCGGCGCGGCCGACATCGCGATCCAGGCCGAGCAGTTCGCCAGCATCAAGAAGGAGATGTTCCGCCTCAACGCGGAGTTCACGGGGCAGTCCATCGAGCGCATCGAAGCCGACTCCGACCGCGACCGCTGGTTCACGGCCCAGGAAGCACTCGAATACGGCTTCGTCGACCACATCATCACCAGCGCCAGCCTCAACGGCGAAGGACCAGGAGCAGGACTCGACAAATGACCGACAACATCCATTCGGCTATCCACCCGTCGCTGGATCCCCGCGTGCAGCCGCAGGCCCGCTACATCCTGCCGTCGTTCATCGAGCATTCGAGCTTCGGCGTCAAGGAATCGAACCCGTACAACAAGCTGTTCGAGGAACGCATCATCTTCCTCGGGGTGCAGGTCGACGACGCGTCGGCCAACGACATCATGGCGCAGCTGCTGGTGCTGGAGTCGCTCGATCCCGACCGCGACATCACGATGTACATCAACTCGCCCGGTGGTTCGTTCACCAGCCTGATGGCGATCTACGACACGATGCAGTACGTGCGTGCCGACATCCAGACGGTGTGCCTCGGTCAGGCCGCGTCGGCCGCGGCGGTGCTGCTGGCTGCCGGTACCCCCGGTAAGCGTCTGGCCCTGCCCAACGCCCGCGTCCTGATCCACCAGCCCGCCCTCGGTGGGGTGATCCAGGGTCAGTTCTCCGACCTGGAGATCCAGGCCGCCGAGATCGAGCGCATGCGCACGCTGATGGAGGAGACCCTGTCGCGCCACACCGGCAAGCCGGCCGACGTGATCCGCAAGGACACCGATCGCGACAAGATCCTGACCGCCGAGGCGGCCAAGGACTACGGCATCATCGACACGGTGCTGGAGTACCGGAAGCTGTCCGCCCAGAAGGGCTGATCGTCAGCCGTTGCTGTAGATCCTCGTCGGGTCGATCAGCACGGCGGTGCGGCGCTGTTCGCGCATCGTGCGATCGAACTCGTCCCAGTCGTCGTGGGTGCCGCCCGCTGCGGTGAAGATGTCCCGAAGCAGCGGGGCCAATGTCCCGGCGTCGAGCCACGGCTGCGGGTCGTCGGGGCCGGCGAGTTCGGCGCGCCCTTCCACGGTGGCCCACTGCCAGCCCTTGCGGAACGTGGCGGTGATCTGCGGGCGGGCTCGCAGGTTCGCCAGCTTCACCCGGCCGTAGGTGACGAATCCGAGCACCGATCGACCGGTGGACGGGTGCGCCAGCGGGCCGGCGTTGATCAGCGTGGACTGGATGGTGTGGTCGGCGCGCAGCGTGGACACCACCGCCAGCCCGTTGTCGGCCTCGGCGAGCGCGAAGGCCTCCTGCAGCGTGTTCATGTCCGCAGACTACGACTGCGGTCCTTCCGCGACCGGTGACGGCGCACGCGTCCGCGATTACGGCGAAACGGCGCCGCCGCCGCGGCGAAAGTGCCACTCTGATATCGACGCAGTCGTCAGTTTCGGCGGGAGGTCGGGCCATGAAGATGCGCAGAGCTGCGGTGGCGGCGTGGGTGGCCGCAGGGGCCGTGCTCACGGGAGTCGCACCGGCCGTCGCACAGGCACAGGAGCCGGTCTGTCCGGCGGGAACCTACTGGGACGCCGCGACCGCCACATGTGTGGCCGTGACCGTCTACGTCAACCCGCCCAACCCGGTCGTCGGCCCCGCCGGCCCGGTGGGGGTTGGGGGCGTCGTCGGCCCGGTGGGCCCCGGACCGGTCGGTCCTGGCCCGGCGGGCCCCGGTCCGCTCGGACCGCGCTGACACCGGGGCCGCCGATGCGCGGGTTCCGCGCACAGCAGAACGGCGGCGAACAGATGTCCAGCAACCATGTCCTGGCGGGCTTGCCGCGGCCGTGGCCTGTCGGCACGCTGTCTTCGGTCGCGGGAGCGCCGCGGGTGACCAGCGCGGAAGCGGTACAGGTGGCGGTGGGAGCGTCCCGTGGCCCCGGCTGCGGGGTTTGGCATGCGCCCCACTCGGATACCCGCCGGTTACGTTCCGGCCGGACAGGTACTCTCGGTCGGGTAACAGCGGCGACACGCCAGAGACACGGTGGGCGCTCCGTGGCCATCCGCGGCGGTTCAGGCGATATGTTGACGCGACTACAGGTAAATACCAGCGGCGCTATTCGGCTTTATCGGTCGCACGGCAACGGAAACAGCGGGTAGCGTCGGGACTACGTATTTCGCAGTCCCGGTGGGCGCCACCGGACGAACGACATCGACGGCGACAGGAAGTGGGACACCAGCACCATGGCACGCATTGGAGACGGCGGTGACCTGCTGAAGTGCTCGTTCTGCGGAAAGAGCCAGAAGCAGGTGAAGAAGCTCATAGCGGGACCGGGCGTCTACATCTGCGACGAGTGCATCGACCTGTGCAACGAGATCATCGAGGAGGAACTCGCCGACGCTGACGACGTCAAGCTCGACGAACTCCCCAAGCCCGCCGAGATCCGTGACTTCCTCGAGGGCTATGTCATCGGCCAGGACACCGCCAAGCGCACCCTCGCGGTGGCGGTCTACAACCACTACAAGCGCATCCAGGCCGGGGAGAAGAGCCGCGACTCGCGCTCTGAGCCGGTCGAGTTAGCCAAGTCCAACATCCTGATGCTCGGTCCGACCGGCTGCGGCAAGACCTACCTCGCCCAGACGCTGGCCAAGATGCTCAACGTCCCGTTCGCGATCGCGGACGCGACCGCACTCACCGAAGCCGGGTACGTCGGCGAGGACGTCGAGAACATCCTGCTCAAGCTGATCCAGGCTGCCGACTACGACGTCAAGCGCGCCGAGACCGGCATCATCTACATCGACGAGGTCGACAAGATCGCCCGCAAGAGCGAGAACCCGTCGATCACGCGCGACGTGTCGGGCGAGGGTGTGCAGCAGGCGCTGCTGAAGATCCTGGAGGGCACGCAGGCCTCGGTTCCGCCGCAGGGCGGCCGCAAGCACCCGCATCAGGAGTTCATCCAGATCGACACGACGAACGTGCTGTTCATCGTGGCCGGTGCGTTCGCCGGGCTGGAGAAGATCGTCTCCGACCGCGTCGGCAAGCGTGGTCTGGGCTTCGGCGCCGAGGTGCACTCGAAGGCCGAGATCGACACCCAGGACCACTTCGCCGAGGTCATGCCGGAGGACCTGATCAAGTTCGGTCTGATCCCGGAGTTCATCGGCCGCCTGCCGGTCGTCGCCTCGGTGACCAACCTGGACAAGGAATCGCTCGTGCAGATCCTGTCCCAGCCGAAGAACGCTCTGGTCAAGCAGTACACCCGCCTGTTCGAGATGGACGGTGTGGAGCTGGAGTTCGCCGAGGACGCGCTGGAGGCCATCGCCGATCAGGCCATCCACCGCGGCACCGGAGCTCGCGGCCTGCGCGCCATCATGGAGGAAGTCCTGCTGCCGGTGATGTACGACATCCCGAGCCGCGACGACGTCGCCAAGGTGGTCGTCACCAAGGAGACCGTCGACGACAACGTGCTTCCGACGATCGTGCCGCGCAAGCCGTCGCGCACCGAACGGCGCGACAAGAGCGCCTAGATCTCACTCAGCGAGAGCGCATCGACACGAGTCGGTGCGCTCTCGCTGTTTGTGTGCGACGGCGTGGGGACGTGCGGCGTCGCAGACGGCGCCGGCCAGCCCCCACAGCAGGAGTGCGGCAACGGCGAGGAGCTCGGGTTCACGGGTGGCCGGCCGCCCGGGTGTCGGTCCGCGTCGCGCGGCCCGGGCAGGTAGGGGTCGACGCAGGGGTTCACGGCGCTGCACCGACACTCTGGGGGCGCGGCGTGTGCTCGCCGATGACCTCGTCGACCACCGCGGCGATCTCGGCGATACTGTCGCGCGTGGCATAGGCGCGCTGTAGCTGGCGGGCGTTGGTCCGGTACGTCGGGTCGTCGAGCACCTGGCGTACGCCGAGGCGCACCTGGTCGGGCGCCGGGGTGCCGGTCTTGAGATCGACCCCCGCGCCGAAATACTGGACGCGGGCTGCCACCTCGGGTTTGTCCTCGGTCTGCCCGGCCACGACCAGCGGCACCCCCTCGGTGAGTGCGCGTTGCACCGCCCCGTATCCGCCGTTGGTCACCATCACGTCCACCAGGGGCAGCAGGACGTCGTGCGGGATGAACTCGGCGACATAGGTGTTGGGCGGCAACGGGATCCCGATCTGCGACACGGGTCGCCCGCCGGTCGTCACCACGAGCGTGACGTCCTCGTCGGCCAGTGCTTCGATGGTCGGTTCGATGAGCCGCGTCAGATCGGCGTTGTCGACGGTGCCCTGCGTGACGTGCACGATCGGACGGTCCCCGCTCAGCTCCGGCCACCAGGAGGGCGCGACGAAGTCGTCGCTGGGCATCGGGTTCACGGCTCCGACGAAGCGGATGTGGGCGGGCAGATCGCTGCGGTGGTATTCGAACTCGGGGATGGTCGGGACGATCACCTGGTCGGCCAGCGCCGCGCAGTCCAGGACGAAGACCGGAAGCCGGGGCAGGCCCAACGCCCTGAGCATGCGGTCGGCGGCGCGCTGCGACGGCCGTAGCAGCACGCTCTGCGTGAGCAGTGTCAGCAGCCGGTTCCGGAGGCGACCGATCGGTCCCGGCATGGGCGCGATCCCCGGCCCACCCGGCGCGGTGTCCCGGCTGCTCAGGAACAGCGGGGTCGTCGAGTAGGACAGGATCGGGGGCCGCGGCGCGGTGCCGTCCAACAGCAGAGGCAACGTGCCGAGGAAGAACGCGTCGGTGATGACTGCGTCGAAGTGGTTGTCGGACAACAGTTCCTGCAGGGCACTGAACTGGTGGGGCAGCGGGTGGACGAAGACGTGTTCGACGTCGAAGTTGATCCGGGGGATGCCCGAGGTCTCGGCGCGCCCCGGCAGGTCGGCGTCCAACGTCGCGTCGTCGTAGTCCGCTCCGTAGGGCAGGCGCCGGGGTTCGGCGCCGACGGCCCGGATCTTGTCGGCGTGGCGCGCGCTGGTGAGCACCGTGACGCGATCACCCCGCGCGACGAGCCCTCGCGCGACGTTCAGCAGCGGCGAGATGTGGCCCAGGGGAGGGCAGGACGCGATGAGGATCTCTGGCATGGAGTCGATGCTCGCCGGTCGGCAGCGGGCACGCTTGAAGGTTCGGTGGAGACTGTGTGGAGATTGCCGGGAGGCCGGCGCCGGCGCTAGTTCCGCACCCGGTCGGGCCGGGTGTAGACGTTCATGGAGTCCCCGCGCAGGAAGGCCACCAGCGTCAGGCCGGACTGGCCGGCCAGATCGACCGCCAGCGACGACGGCGCGGACACGGCGGCGAGCACCGGGATGCCCGCCATCACGGCTTTCTGCGTGAGCTCGAACGACGCGCGCCCGCTGACCAGCAGCACGGTGCCGCCGAGTGGGATCCGGCGCTGTTCGAGGGCCCACCCGACGACCTTGTCGACGGCGTTGTGCCTGCCGATGTCCTCCCGCACGGCCAGGACGGCGCCGGCCGTGGTGAACAGCGCGGCGCCGTGCAGTCCGCCGGTCGCGGCGAACACCTTCTGCCGACCGCGAAGCTTCTCTGGCAGCGCGGAGAGCGTCTCGGCGGTCACGGTCGACGGATCGTCACCCGGGCCGTGTCTGCTGATCAGGCGCACCGCGTCCAGGGAGGCTTTGCCGCACACACCGCACGACGACGTCGTATAGAAATTGCGCGTGGGATCGACGTCGGGCGGCGGAACGTCGGACGCGAGGGTCACGTCGAGGACGTTGTAGGTGTTGACCCCGTCCTCGGTGGCCCCGCGGCAGTACCGCACGGACACGATGTCCTCGCGGCTGCCGATGATCCCCTCGGTGAGCAGAAAACCCTGTGCCAGTTCGACATCCGAGCCGGGGGTACGCATCGTGACGGTGAGCGGGGCGCCGTTGACGCGAATCTCCAGCGGTTCCTCGACGACCAGCGTGTCGGGCCTGGCGACCGCGTCCTCGGCGGTGACGTGGTGAACCCTGCGGCGCGCCGTCACCCGCCCCACTACGAGACCCGCCCGTCGCGCCGCCGGGCCGCGCGGGATCGTTGGGGTCGGTGGTGCGCACGCATGCCGTCCAGCCTAGGCCCGCTCCCGGACCTGCACCGCGAGCGCGCGTGTCTGCACGCCGCCGCGCCGGGTTTACCGTGCATTTGCGCGCGCTCGCGCCGCAGCGAACGCGCGTCTCATCCCGGCTCGACGATCTGGACGACGCCGGCGGTCACACCGGCGATGAACAAGCGGCCGGTATTCGGATCCACGGCGACGGTGTAGGGGTTCTGCACCGTCGGTATCCGCGCGACCTCGCGCGGAGTCGGGTCGGTCATGTCGTAGCCGACGACCTCGTTGGTCCCAGAGGAGGCCACCCACAGCCTGTCGCGGACTCCGTCGTAGGTGATGCCGTACGGCGCTCCCGGCTGCGCGATCTCGGCGAGTTGCTTCGGTTCGGTGTCGAACACCCGCACGGCGTCCCCGCGTGTGTCGGCGGCGATCATCCGGCCGTGCTTGTCGGCGACCAGATGCGTGGGTCCCTCGCCCGCCGGGGTCGACCCCACGATCGTCAGGTTCGTGACGTCGTAGATCGTCAGGTCGTTCTTTCGGACGTCGAGCAGGCCGACACGATCGCCGACGGGGGTGAGCCCGGCCGGTTGCACGCTGTCGGAGAACACCTTGACGATCTCGTCCCCGCGCAGCACGGTGACCGTGCCGCCGAGCTCGTTGGCGACGAAGACGGTGCCGTCGGGTGCCTGAGTGGCGTCGTGCGGCACCGTCCCGGTGATCACCTGAGGTCGTGCCTGTCCGCCGGGCAGGTCGACACGCACCAGCGCGTTCGCGCTCTCCACGGGTACCAGCACCGGGCCGCCGGGCTGCGCGAGTTGCAGGTGGCGCACGGCGCCGGGAAGCGCGGTGCGCGTTCGGATCTCGCCGGTGTCGGCATCGAGGAGCACGAGCTGGTTGGGGTTGCGGGTGGCGACGGCGACGGTCCGGGTCACGGGGTCGACCACGATGCCCTCGGGGGCGGACCCGACCGCGACCTGGCGGCCCGGTGCAGGCTGTGTCGGTGCACCTGCCTGCGCAGGTTCCGCGGGTGGGGGAAGGTTGTCGGCGGGCGGTCGGCTGCCTTCGGTCGGGACGCCGGAGGGGACCAATCCCGTTGTCGTGGCGGGCCCTTCGGAGGCCGGCGTCGACGCCTCCTCTGCGGCGTCGGTGCCGCAGGCGGTGAGCATGCACGCTGTGACACCGACCCACAGCAACCTTCTCATCGCTGCCGGATACCCGAGGCGGCCCGCGAGAATCTTACGTTCCGGCTCAACCGGCTTCCGGTGACAGTTGGTGCAGTTCAGAGCTTTTGTCCTGACGTAAGGACAATAGTGGACGGGTGATCTGTGCCGAAGCTACACTCCCGCCGTGAGCATCGACACCGCCGCGTCTTCCCGCCCTTCCGAACGGCACCGGAGTGTCCCCGTCGGAATCATCGGGTTCGGCTGGATGGGCCGGGTGCACGCGCAGGCGTACCTGCGGGTGCGCCACCATTACCCCGATCTCGTGCAGTTCCCGGCACTCGTCGCGATCGCCGACGAGGCTCCCGGCCGCGCGCAGGACGCCGCACGGCAATTCGGTGCCGAGCGTGCCCTCACCGATTGGAGGGCGCTTCTCGACGACCCCGAGCTGCGGGCGGTGAGCGTCACCGCGCCGAACTTCCTGCACCGCGAGATCGGCGTCGCCGTCGCGGAATCCGGGAAGCACCTGTGGATCGAGAAGCCCGTCGGGCTCACTGCCGCCGATGCCCTGGACGTCGCGCTGGCAGCCGACACCCAGGGCGTCCGCACCGCCGTCGGCTTCAACTACCGCAACGCCCCCGCCGTCGCGGCGGCGCGAGAACTCCTCGCGCGAGGCGAACTCGGCGACATCACCCATGCGCGCTTCTACTTCCTCAGCGACTACGCCGCGCATCCGGACGGGGCGCTGAGCTGGCGATATCAACAGGCACGCGGAGGCAACGGAGTCCTCGGCGATCTGGCCTCGCACGCAGTGGATCTCGTGCACCACCTGCTTGGCCCCGTCGATGCCGTCGTCGCCGACACAGCCGTCTTCATCCCGCAGCGGCCGCTGCCCACGGGCGCGACGAGCGGGCACGAACTGGCCGCCGGGGGAGCCCGCGGCCTGGTGGAGAACGAGGACTACGTGATCGCTCAGATGCGGATGGCGTCGGGGGCGCGCTGCTCGGTCGAGGCCAGCCGGGTCGCCGTGGGTGAGCAGAACGCGTACGGCTTCGAGATCCACGGCACGGCGGGTGTCGTGGGGTGGGACTTCCGCCGGATCGGGGAGCTGCGCGTCGGCGTGGGCGCGCAGTATCAGGACCAGCCGGTGACGACGCGTTTCGTCGGGCCCGGCGACGGCGAGTACGGCGCGTTCCAGCCTGGCTCGGCGATCGCCCTCGGCTATGACGACCTCAAAGTCATCGAGGCGCAGCGCTTTCTGGCATCGATCGCATCCGGAGAGCCTGCCGGGGCGACGATCTGGGATGCGGTCGCCGCGGCGCGCGTGATCGAGGCGATCGGTGAGTCCGTACGCACCGGGTCCTGGGTCCGTCCTGAGGCCTCGGGGCCGACCGCCCCCTAGTAGGTGATGCCGAGCTGGCGGCGGATTTCGTCGGCGACCTCGAGTGTCCTGATCGCGTACCGCAGCGGGTGGATCTCGGATTCGACACCGCCCCCGGCGATCACGCGTGCGGCGTCGGTCGCCGCGAAGTGCAGGCCGTCTGCCTGTACGCCCGGCTTCTCGTCGTACCGCAGGACGTGCCCGGGATGGGTCGGGTGTCCCTGGTGGCGCGTCACGGTGAAGGGGCCTGGCATGAAGAAGGGGCCGTCGATGTGCACGGTGGCGTCGCGGCCGGCGATGACCGCCGAGGTGGGCGTGTCGGCAAGCATGGTCGTGTGCAGAGACGCCTGATTGCCGGCGGTGTCGGTCAGGATCGCCGAAATCTGGCCGTTGAGGCCTGGAATTGCGTCCTGGCCGTGCGCCGCAACCGAGATGAAGGATCCGAACACCATGTGCGCCAGGGCGATCGGATAGGTGCCGAGGTCGAGCAGTGGGCCGCCGGCCAATCCGGCGTCGTAGATCCGGTGGTCCGGGGTGAAGAATTCGCCGTGGTCGGCGATGACTGAATGCACCTCACCGAGTGCGCCGTCGTCGAGGAGTTGGCGGAGCACGTCGAACTTGGGCAGAAACTTGGTCCACATCGCCTCGCCGGCGAAACGGTCGGCCCGGCGCGCGGCGTCCGCGATGGCCCATGCGCCGGCGGAATCGACCGCCAGCGGCTTCTCGACCAGGACGTGCTTACCGGCGTCCAGCGCCTCGATCGCGTTGTCGCGGTGGCTGGGATGCGTTGTCGCGATGTAGACGATGTCGATGCCGGGGTCGTCGAGCAATTCCCGGTAGCTGCCGTAGGCCGCGGGCAGTGACCATGCCGAGGCGAAGGCGGCGGCGCGTGTCAGATCGCGCGAAGCCACCGCCACCACCTGCTGAGTCGTGTTGTTCTGCAACGCCTCGACGAAACGGTGGGCAATCCAGCCGGGCCCGACGATGCCCCAGCGCAGCGTGGGTGCTTCGCGCGGATCCGGGGTGCGGGGGGACGGGAGTGCGGTGACGGCCATGGCGGCAGCCTATCGGTCTGCGGCTGCATTTGTTAAGACAACAGCATGTAATACTCAAGGTATGAGTGTGCGGGTGGGAGTGGTCGGCGTCGGGGTGATGGGGGCAGATCACGCCCGCACCATCGCCCGCGTGGTCTCGGGCGGTGAGCTGGTCGCGGTCGCGGATTTCGACTCGTCGGTGGCGGCTGCCGTGGCCGCCGAGATGGATGCACGGGTGTGCGCCGACGGGGCGGCGTTGATCGCCGATGAGGATGTCGATGCCGTGGTCATCGCCACCCGCGACGACACCCATACCGATCTGGTGTTGGCCGCGCTAGCGGCGGGCAAACCGGTGATGTGCGAAAAGCCCTTGGCACCAACGGCAGAGGACTGCCGACGGGTGATCTCCGCGCAGGGGGCCCTGGCGGCACCGGTGGACCTTGTGACCGTCGGCTTCATGCGCAGATTCGATCCGTCCTACGTCACGCTTCGTGACCGTGTGCTCAGCGGTGACCTGGGTGCGCCGCTGATGGCACATTGCGTGAGCCGCACCGTGGCCACCTCGCCGGGTGGGGATTCGGCGTCGTCGGTCACCAACTCCGCCATTCACGAACTCGACATCGTGCCGTGGCTGCTCAACTCGCCGATCGTCGAGGTCAGCTGGCAGCGGGGTCGGTCATCTGTGAACTCGGGCACCCGCCAGGATCCTCAGCTGTACCTGCTCCGTACCGCGTCGGATGTCCTGGTCACCGTCGAGTTGTTCCTCAACGCCCGGTACGGCTACGACACCCGCTGCGAGGTGGTCATGGAGACGGGGACCTCCGCCCTCACGTTGCCCACGCACGTCGTCACCGATGCCGAACGCCGACGGGCCGTCGACTATCCCGCCGACTGGATCCTGCGCTACCGCGATGCCTACCGCATCGAGCTCCAGGAGTGGGTCGACTCCCTCGTCGAGAAGAGGCCGTCCACCCTGGCGACGGCTCACGACGGACTCAGAGCAGCGCGTGTCGCCGACGCCCTCGTCGAATCGATGCATTCTGCGGGTGGCTGGGTCGCGGTCTAGAGCACCGTCTGGGCGGTGTCGGCGGCCAGCGCCAGTGCTTCCTGCACCGGGAGTTCGCGGAACGTCGAGGACAGGATCTCCACGCCCCACGGACCGTCGAAGCCCTTGTCCCGCAACAACTGCACCAACCCGGCCAGGTCGAACGACCCTTCGCCGCAGAGCAGCCGGCGTTCGACCGTGTCGTCGAAGAGTGTGCCCGCAACCTCCGGCGCCGCGTCGTCGAGCTCGACACCGAAGATGATGTCACCGGGCAGAGTCGCACGCAGTTCGGACAGTGAGGTGCCGGCCCGGAAGACATGCCAGGCGTCGATCACCAGGCCCACGGCGGGATGCCCTGTCGCTGCGGCAAGTTCGGCACCCCTCGGCACCGAATCGACGCGTGAGAATGGCATGGGCTCGAGGGCGATACGGGTGCCCAGGCGGGCAGCATCGTCGCCGAGTTCCCGCAGCGGAGCGACGAGTGGACGCAGATCCGCAGCGGGGGCGCCGTTTTCAGAGCCGATCTTGACGAACGCCGGTTTCAGGACCCTGGCCGCGTCGAGCAGGAGGTCCCGAACATCGAAGGTGTGACCCGGTGCGCCGCGGGGGACCCACCACCGTTCGATCAGTTCGATCTCGATGTGCGTCAACCCGAGGTCGGCGGCGAGGTCGCGCAACGCTGCGAATCCGATGGAATCCCGCACTGCCAGCAGGTCGTCGGCGATGAGACCGAACCCCGCGTAGCCCGCCTCGGCGATCGCGCGCACGCGCTCGGTGATCGGGACCGGGCTTGTTGCGGGGCAGGCCATCGGTGAGGTGTTGCCTGCACTCGTCCATGCCGTCGCGATCAACTGCGGTAGTTTCACGTCGCTCCCTGAGCGCGAGCGCGCGCATCTGCCCAGTCGGACACGGTGTGTCGCTGTGCAGACACGCGCGCTCGCGGTGCCGGCCCGTTCGGCGTCTAGGTGTTTTCGGGGAAGCCGAGGTTGATGCCGCCGTGGCTGGGGTCGAGCCAGCGGGTGGTGATGGCTTTTTGGCGGGTGAAGAAGTGGACGCC
>NZ_JACHVU010000006.1 GCF_014190915.1 Mycolicibacterium iranicum | reverse complement strand
CACGCCGTCACCGACTGGACCGCCGGCGGGGAAACCAACATCGACGACCTCGCCTTCGCCTGCCCGGCCGATCACCGCCTCCTCGACACCACCGGTTGGACCACCGCCAAGAACCGCTCGAATCAGACCGAATGGATCCCCCCGCCCGACCTCGACTGGGGGTACCGCCCGCTTGCGGGGGACGGCCAACGCCGCACCAACAGCTACCACCACCCCGAGAGATACCTCCTCGCGGACGACGTTTGGGAAGACGGCGTTTCGGCAGAGGACGACTCCTCAGAAGACAAGGATGACCCGTGAGAGTTGTTGCCGCTCAGTCGGTCAGATCGATGCGCACCGACAGCAGGTTCGTCCCGAAGGTGCGCACACCGAGATTGTTGAACTGCGGCAGTGAGCGCATCCGCGCGCGGGCGTCGTCGTCGGGCAGCAGGTGGGCCGTGCCGCGGTGCCAACGCCCGTTGAGCCGCAGCCGGACTGTGGGGTCGGCCATGATGTTCCGCACGTACTGAGATCTGTCGCCGAACTCGGAGACGAACCAGAACGCCTGTCCGAACCGGCGCCCGCCGATCGGTGTCCGGCGGGGCTTACCGCTCTGACGTCCTGTGGTCTCCAGCAGCGTCTGGAAGGGCATGTGCCGCATGACCCGGTTGGCGATGTTCTTCTGGAAGAACTTGGTGGCGCGGTCACGTCTGGTGTCCGGCATCGGCGGCCCCTCCGTCAGGTCCTCACACCATCGCGGTGCGCGGGATCTCGGCACCTATTGTCAGCGCTCCGGCAAGCTCCCGGCTGGTGTCGTAGTCGAAGATGACGTGGCCGACGATGACGTCGACGTCGCGCTTGACCCGCTGCAGGGGGTTCTCCAGGAAGTGGGCGCCGGCGCCGGATGCGCCGAGAAGATCTCCGATCACCGCGCGTGACTCGTGCACGATGTGGGCTGCGGCCAGCCGTGCCCGGCTGCGAACGGGACGATCCACCTCGTCGCCGGCCGCGACGATCGCTTCGATCTCGCCGACGGTGTCGTCGAGCAGGCTCGTCAGCGCACGCAGCCGCACCTGCGCATCGCCGAGCCGGACCGCGGCAACGGGCTTGTCCTTCTGCATCACGCCCTCATAGGCCAGAAATCTCTGCGAGAGCCTGTCGGTGTAGATCTGCACCGCACGCTCCGCGCTCCCCAGCGCCGGCATCGCCGCCAGCAGGGCCAGCGCGGGCACCATCGGCCACCGGTAGGTGTCGGATGCGTGCAGCGCGGCGCCGGGCGCCCTGCCCGTATAGATGTCGGCGACGGCGACCATCCGGTGCTGCGGGACGAAGGCGTCGTCGATCACCACGTCGTTGGAGCCCGTGGCCCGCATGCCGTCGGTGTGCCAGACGTCCTCGATGCGTGCCTCGCTGATCGGCAGTAGGGCCAGCACCGGATGCAGCGACGACGGATCGCCTGCGGTGCGCTCGCACAGGGCGCCGACCATGATCCAGTTGCCGTCCATGACGCCGGTGGCCCACGACCACCGCCCCGTCAACCGGATGCCGCCGTCGCACGCGACGCCGCGCCCCGTGGGCGCCAGCGGGGCCGGCGCGAGAAACGGACGGGTCGCGAAGGCCTCTTCCTGTGCCTGCTCGTCGAACAGCGCCAGCATCCAGTTGTGCAACGTGTAGAAGCCCAGCGTCCACGCACTCGAGGCGCACCCGTGCGCCATGCGGCGGACGGGGTCGAGGATCGCCGCGAACGGCGCCTGTCTTCCGCCGTACCGGGCGGGGACCAGCAGGTCGAACAGGCCCGCCGACCCGGCCTCCGCCACGGTGGCCGCGGGCAGCCGCCGTGCGTGTTCGGCGTCGGCCGCGCGCTCGGCCAACCTCGCCACGAACTCGGCGGAAACGGGCGAAGGCTCCGGGAGCGCTGCAGGCATGGCCGGAAATTACCATACCTTTTTGTATGGAAAGGGCGCCGCGGGACGGCACCGGGGGAGCGCCGCCCGGGGGCGCTAGCGCGCACGTTGGCGCCGTCTTCGCAGCACGGGGCGTTTCCGGTGGCATTCAGTCGTCGACGGACAACTGCTGCGCCCCGCCGACCCTTTTGGCCTCCGCGGTGCCTGCGAAAATCGGTCAACATCCACGGGCGTCACCACACCGTCAACATTCGGCGTCGACCTGTTCATTTCGCGAAGCCGACAACCCGCCGGCGTCAGCGCTTCTGCGCACTTGAGGGACGTTTCGTCGGGGTCGTCAAATTCGCCTGCGCGCATAAAGGCGCGCCGTCTGATATGGCCGGGCTTTCTCACAGCGTGCCCACATGCTTTACTGCAACCGCTACAACTGAAGTTTTCTCGGGCCCTCCGATGCAGAAATGCAATTCGGAGCGGTGAGACAGCGCGGTGAAGACATTGCTGTGAGGTCTGTGGCGATGTCCGCCTGAGGGAACGCAGGACAAGCCGTACCAGGCGGTACCGGAAGATGGATGGATTGACGGTATGACACTGATTGACAGGATTCTCGGGCCCTGGGCTCGCCGTTTCGGCATTGCCGCGCTCGCCGCGCTGCTGCTGCCGGGCGTGATCGGCCTGACCGGAGGGTCGGCGACTGCCGGAGCCTTCTCGCGGCCGGGGCTGCCGGTCGAGTACCTGATGGTGCCGTCCCCGTCGATGGGGCGCGACATCAAGATTCAGTTCCAGGGCGCCGGGCCCGACTCGCCCGCCCTGTACCTGCTCGACGGACTCCGCGCGCAGGACGACTTCAACGGCTGGGACATCAACACCCAGGCCTTCGAGTGGTACCTCGACTCGGGCATCTCTGTCGTGATGCCGGTCGGTGGCCAGTCGAGCTTCTACTCCAACTGGTACAAGCCCGCCTGCGGTAAGAGCGGCTGCCTGACCTACAACTGGGAGACCTTCCTGACCCAGGAGCTGCCCGCGTGGCTGCAGGCCAACCGCCAGGTGAAGCCCACCGGTAACGCGGCCGTCGGTCTGTCGATGGCGGGCGGCTCGTCGCTCGTGCTCGCGGCGCACCACCCCGGCCAGTTCACCTACGCCGGCTCGATGTCGGGCTTCCTGAACCCGTCTGAAGGCTGGTGGCCCGGCCTGATCAACATCTCCATGGGTGACGCCGGCGGCTACAAGGCCAACGACATGTGGGGCCCGGCCGAGACCGATCCGGCCTGGAAGTACAACGACCCGATGGTCCAGATCCCGAATCTGGTCGCCAACAACAGCCGCATCTGGGTCTATTGCGGCAACGGCACACCCAACGAGCTCGGCGGCGGCGATCTGCCCGCGACGTTCCTCGAGGGGCTGACCATCAAGACCAACCGGACGTTCCAGGACAACTACATCGCTGCCGGTGGCAGCAACGGTGTGTTCAACTTCCCGAACAACGGCACGCACAACTGGGCGTACTGGGGTCGCGAGCTGCAGGCCATGAAGCCCGACCTGCAGGCACATCTCCTCTGACGCAGTACTGAGTGACGAAGCCCCCGGCCACATCGGCCGGGGGCTTCGTCCGTTTCGCCCTCCTGCTTGCACCGGGCCGTCTACCCGCCGCAGTCTTTTCGTGCAGGCCCCGTGGCTACTGTGGCAACCATGACGGAAATCAACGCGATGGTGGCCCACGAAGACGCCGAGGGCGGGATCGTGCTGCGCCACGAGGTGGTCGACGAGTCATTCCTGCCCGAGGGCGACGTGGAGATCCACGTCGAGTACTCCAGCGTCAACTACAAGGACGCCCTGGCGGTGACCCCCAAAGGCGGCGTCGCGCGCTCATACCCGCTGATTCCGGGGATCGACGTCGCGGGCACGGTGACATCGAGCTCGTCGCCGGACTTCGCCGAAGGCGACCGCGTCATCGCGCACGGGCAGGACATCGGCACCGGACGCCACGGCGGCTACGCGCAGACGGCGCGCTATCCCGCCGACTACCTCTTCAAGCTGAACACCCTCGCCACCGCTGACGCCGCCGCGATCGGCACCGCGGGGTTCACCGCCGCGATGAGCGTCAACGCCGTCCGTGCGCACGGGGTCGGCCCCTCCGACGGGCCCGTCCTGGTAACCGGGGCCACCGGGGGTGTCGGCAGCATCAGCGTCGACCTGCTGGCCGGGCTGGGCTATGAAGTGGTCGCGTCGACCGGCAAGGCCGACGCGCACGATCTGCTCAGAGATCTCGGTGCCGCCGAGGTCATCGACCGGGTCCCCGGGCCGGACGAGAAAGTGCGCGCGCTGGGCAAGGCCCATTGGGCCGCCGTCGTCGACTGCGTGGGCGGTACGACGCTGGCCTATGCGCTCAGCACCATGAAATACGGTGGTGTCGCGGCCATCTCGGGTCTCGCCGGGTCGCCCGACCTTCCGGCCACGGTCATGCCGTTCATCCTGCGGGGGGTGACGCTGGCCGGCATCGACTCCGTGCTGCTGCCGATCGACAAGCGGCGTGACATCTGGGCGCAGATCGAATCGGATCTGGCGCCGAAGCACCTGTCGCGGGTCACCCGCGACGTCTCGGTGCGGGAAGTCGCCGACGTGCTGGGCACGATCATCGGCGGCGGCGTCACCGGGCGGACACGGGTAGCGGTGCACGACGGCTTCTGATGCGGCACGGCACGCCGTTGACGACCTGCGTGTTGCTCGGAACATCCACCAGCGCCGCCGGATTGAGCAGATTCAGATTGACCCCGGGATGGGCGTTGGCGACCTCCATGCGGGTGCCGTCGGCTCCGTGACCCCAGCCGTGGGGCAGTGACACCACGCCCGGCATCATCTCGTCGGTCACCTCCGCCACCACCGTGATCGTCCCCTCGCTCGTCGAGATGTCGACCTGCTCGCCGTCTCCGACGCCCTCGCGGTCGGCATCCGCCGGATGGATCAACAGCGTGCACCGGTCCCTGCCGCGCATCAGGCCGGCGACGTTGTGCAGCCAGGAGTTGTTGGACCGCAGGTGCCGTCGGCTCGTCAGGACCAGTCCGTCGTCCGGCCGGTCCACTCGGGCCAGCAGGCGCGGCACGTCGGCGGCGAACAGCGGATGCATCAGCTCGATGCGGCCCGACGGGGTGCTGAGCACCTCGGCCAACCGTCCGCCCTCCAGATCACCGAGCCGCAGCCCGTCGGGGTGTCCGCGCACCTCGGCGAGGGTGAGCCCGCCCGGTCTGCGGCCCAGGTCGTCGCCCCACGGACCCACCCGGATGCCCAGGTCGATCATCCGTTCCGGGCCAACGCCTTTCAGAGCGGCGAAAACCTCGGCAGGGTCGCGGCCGAACAGGGGAGTGTCGGCGGCCTGGCAGGCCGTGTAGACGATGCCCTGGGTGTACAGGTCGTCCATGGCCGCGATGTCGACGTCGGGGACCGGGGTACCGAGCAGCGCGCCGGCCAGACGCAGCATGATCTGCCATTCCTCGGGACGGTCGCCGGGCGGCGGCACAGCCGGATCGGACCACTTCACGCAGGAGGCGATGGAATACATCCAGTAGAGGTCGTCGCAGTGCGGACGCTCCAGGGGCGAGAGCCCCGGCAGCACGACGTCGGCATGCCGGCTCGTCTCGTTGAGCCAGTTGTCGACCGAGATCATGGCGTCCAGGCCGTGCAGTGCCGTGTCAAGGCGGCCGGCGCCGGGGGCCGAAAGCGCGGGATTGCCTGCGACCGTGATGAGTCCGCGGATCTGACCGTCGCCCGGCGTGTCGATCTCCTCGGCCAGGCAGCTGACCGGGAACTGACCCAGAACCTCCGGGGCCCCGCGTACGCGACTGTGGAACCTGCCGAAGCGCCACCCCGGCCCGTCCTGGTCGGGTGGCTTCATGAACATCGGTGACCACACCGGCGCCTTCGGGAACAGCGCCCCGCCCGGGCTGTCGATGCTGCCCAGCGCGGCGTTGACGACGAAGACGAGCCATGTCGCCAGGGTGCCGAATTCCTGTGTGCACGCGCCGATCCGGCTGTACAGCACGGGCCGTCGCGCCGCGGCGAGATCCGCGGCCAGCCTGCGGATGGTGTCGGCCGAGATTCCGGTGGCGGGCGCCACCCGTTCGGGGGAGAACGGGGCGGCCAGCGCGAGGACGTCGTCGAGCCCGTCCAGCATCCCCACGAGGTGGGCGGGGCGACGGATCCCGCCGGTTTCGTCGAGGGTTCGCAGGATGGCGAAGAGCAGCAACGCGTCGGTGCCCGGGCGCACCGGAATCCATTCCGACGCGCGGCGGGCCGTCTGCGTGCGCCGCGGATCGACGACCACCACCGTGCCACCGCGCTCGCGGATGGCTGCCAGCCGCCCCATGATGTCGGGCGCCGACAGCATCGACCCCTGCGAGGCGGACGGGTTCGCGCCCAGCATCATCAGGTGGTCGGTGCGGTCGAGGTCCGGGATGGGTGCGTTCCACATGCCGCCGAACAGCAACGCGCTCACCACGTTCAGCGGCCACTGGTCGACGGTGCCCGGTGTGTAATAGGCGGGCATTCCGGCTGCCGCGGCCATGCCGACGAGCGCGCCGACGTAGGTCTCGAGCCCGAGGTTGTGAGCCACCGGATTTCCGATGTACACCGAGACCGCGCGGACACCGTGCCGGTCGAGGACGGGCCGCAGCACGCGTTCGGTCTCGGCGAACGCGTCGTCCCAGGACACCTGCACGTGCTCGCCTGCACGGTTGCGCACCAGCGGCAGACGAAGACGATCCGGGTCGTGGTGGATGTGCTGCAGCGAGGCGCCTTTGGGGCACAGGTGACCCCGGGACCACACGTCGTCGGGGTTGGACCGCACGGTCGTGACGGTCCCCGCGTCGACGGTGACGCGCAGACCGCACATCGCCTCACAGAGCGGGCAGGTGATGCGATGCTCCACGAGCGCACCGTAACAAGCGGTGCGCCCCGGTTACTTCAATTCGGCGGAGGACAACCCGAGCAGCCTTCGGGCGACGACCAGCTGCTGAATCTGCTGCGTGCCTTCGAAGATGTCGAGGATCTTCGAGTCGCGGGCCCACTTCTCCAGCAGGGTCTGCTCCGAATAGCCCGTCGTCCCGGCCATCTCGACGGCCTTGAGGGTGATGTCGCTGCCGACCCGGGCGGCCTTCGCCTTACCCATCGACGCTTCCTTGGAGTTCGGGATCCTGTTGTCGGCCTGCCACGCCGAGCGCACGGTCAGGAGATAACCGGCTTCCCAGTCGGCCTCCATCCGCAGGAACTCCGCCGCCGGCGCACTCTGCGCGTGGGCCGGCTTGTCGTAGGAGATCTCGATGCCGGCGTCGGTGAGGATCTTGCGCAGCTCTTCGAGCGCGGCGCGTGCCACCCCGACGGCCATCGCCGCCACGATCGGCCGTGTGTTGTCGAAGGTCTCCATGACCCCGGCGAAACCCTTCTCGACGTTGATGTCGGGGCTGCCGAGCAGGTTCTCCTTCGGGATGCGCGCGTTGTCGAACCGGATCGCGGCGGTGTCGGAGGCTTTGATGCCGAGCTTGTTCTCCAGCCGCTCCACGGTCACGCCGGGATGCTCGCGCGGCACGATGAACGACTTGATCGCCGCGCGGCCCTTGGACTTGTCCAACGTCGCCCACACGACGATGTGGGTGGCGCGCGAACCGGCGGTGACATAGATCTTCTCGCCGTTGATCACGTACTCGTCGCCGTCGAGGGTCGCAGTCGTGGACACGGCCGCGGAGTCCGAACCGAAGTCGGGTTCGGTGATGGCCATCGCCGCCCACACCTTGCCGAGCCGCTCGAGCTGTTCCTCGGTGGCCACGCCGGAGATCGCCGCGTTGCCCAGCCCCTGGTAGGGGACCGACAGCAGCAGCGCGACGTCACCCCAGCTCACCTCGAGCGCGTTGAGCAGGGCGGACATGTTGGCGCCGTTGACGTTCTCCTTCGGTCCGTCACCGGAGCGGAACGCGTCGGTGCCCGCGAACGAAATCGTCTTGGCTGCCGAGATTCCTTCGAAAAGCGTTGCCAGCGTGTCCAATTCGACCGGGTAGGCATGCTCTTTGAGGTCGTACTTGCGGGAGATCGGGCGCAGCATCTCCGCAGCGCCCTGATGGCCCTTGTCGATGACCGCCTGCAGCTTCTTCGGCATTTCCAGATTGATCGCCATGTTTTTCAGTCCCTTTCCGGAAGCCTTCTCAGAGCACCACGACACCCTCGGCGACACCGATTGCCCGCAGATCGCGGTACCAGCGTTCGACCGGGTGTTCCTTGGTGTAGCCGTGACCGCCGAGCAGCTGTACGCCGTCGAGGCCGATCTGCATGCCCTTGTCGGTGCCGAGCTTCTTGGCCAGCGCGGCCTCCCGGGCGAAGGACAGGCCCTGCTCGGCGCGCGCCGCACCGCGCCACGTGATCAGACGCAGGCCGTCGAGCTCGATCGCGATGTTCGCCGTCATGAACGCGACCGACTGCCGGTGGGCGATCGGCTCACCGAAGGCGGTGCGCTCCTTGATGTACGGCACGACATAGTCGAGGACGGCATGCGAAGTGCCGACCGCCAGCGCCGCCCATCCCAACCGCGACAGCGCGATGGCCTCGGAGTAGTCGGCGGCGGTCGCGCCGTCTTCACCCAGCCGGGCGCTGACGGGCACGGTGACCTTGTCCAGCTCCACACGGCCGAGGGCGGCAGCACGGATCCCCATGCTCGGGTCCGCCGTCACGGTCAGCCCCTGGGACGACGCCTCGACGAGGAACAGTGCCGGCTTGCCGTCGAGTTGGGCGGCGATGATGAACAGCTCCGCGTCGGCGGCGGCCGGAACCAGTGACTTCACCCCGTCCAGGCGGTAGCCGCTGGGGGTCCGCACGGCCGTCGTCCTCAATGCCGTCGGGTCGAACAGCGGATGGGGTTCGGCGATGGCCAGGCACGCCTGGGGCACGTTCTCCCCGGCGAACTCGTTGAGGTACGTCGCCTGCTGGTCGGCGCTGCCCCAATGCGTCAACGCCGAGGCCACACCACCGGGAGCCAGGATCGGCAGGGCCAGTCCCATGTCCCCGTAGGCCAGCGCCTCGGCGACCAGGGCGTTCGTCACGGTGCTGCGGTGCTCGGCGATGCCGTCGAAGTCTTCGGGGATGTTGATCGCGGTGATGCCGAGTTCGGCGGCCTTGGCGATGAGGTTCGGCGGGTAGGTCGCGGCCTCGTCGGCGTCGTGCGCCGCCGGGCGCAGGATCTCCTCGGCGAACTCCTCGACGGTCTGGACGATCATCTTCTGGTCGTCGTCGGGGGTGAGGTCGAAGAAGTCGGCCCCGCTGGCCTTGAGCCGGGTCGGGGACTTCCCGAGACCCTGGATGCGCTTGAACTGGCGGGTGGAGGCGCCCGCGGCGGCGAAGGCGTGCTGGACGCCGTACTTCAACCCGCGGTTGAACGGGTCGCGCAGGTTGTGCCGGTCGAGGAATTCCTGCCCCACAAACGGTGTGAGCAGCGCGATTCCGATGTCGACCGCGGTCCGCTGATGCTTGCGCAGGCCGACGGCGCTCTCGCGGTCGTTCCGCTTGGACGGAAGGGTGTTCGTCATTGGCGGCTGCCCTCACGTGGTCGTGGACGGTGCGCTGATGCGCAACTGACTCCAGAGTAAGGTAACCGATCTGACTACCGAGTAAGTTTGACCGATCTGTAATGCACTTCACACGTGTCAACGACAGGGTCCCCGGCCCCGTCAGCAAAGTCGACCGAACCCCCGGCGGCGCGTCAGCCCAGCGCGTTCAGGACCGCGTCGTGCAGCAGCCCGTTGGTCGCCAGCGCGCTGCCGCCGTGCGGACCCGGCTGGTTCGACAGGTCGGTGAACCGCCCGCCCGCCTCCCGGACCAGGATGTCCAGCGGTGCGAGATCCCACACCTTGACCTCCGGTTCGACGGCGATGTCGACAGCGCCCTCGGCCACCAGGCAGTACGACCAGAAGTCGCCGTACGCGCGGACCCGCCACACGCTGTCCAGCAACCGACCGAACCGGGACCGCCGGTCGTCCCAGCCCGTGGTCAGGTCTGAATACGACAGGCTCGCCGATTCCACCTCGCCGACCCCCGACACGGAGATCGCGCGGGTGGCGCCGCCGAAGGACGTGAACGCCCCCTGGTCCTGGCCCGCCCACCACCGTCGGCCCAGGGCCGGTGCGCTGACGACGCCGACCACAGGGACGCCGTCGACGAGCAGGGCGATCAGCGTCGACCAGACGGGAACGCCGCGCACGAAGTTCTTGGTGCCGTCGATCGGGTCCACCACCCACTGCCGGCCACTGAACTCCTTGGTGCCACCGAACTCCTCGCCGAACACCGAATCGCCGGGCCGGTCCTCGCCCAGACGCGTGCGCAGCAGTTTCTCGGCATCCAGATCCGCGTCGGTGGCCGGCGTCAGGTCCGGCTTCGTCTCGACGCGCAGATCGACCGCGCCGAACCGTCGCATCGTGAGCGCGTCTGCTTCGTCGGCCAGTTGCAGGGCCAGGGTGACATCGTCGGCGAGGGTCGTCATAGGTGCCGTCCTACCATGGCGGTGTGGTCGAATTCGCGATGATCCTCCTGCTCGTCGGTGCGCTCGTGCTTCTGGCTCGACCACTGCTGCGTCGCAGACAGGGTTTCGGCAACGACTGGGTGCCGGGCACGCTGCTGATCACCGGGGTGAGTCCGCGGCCGGAGGGGGTGACCGGCGAACAGTTCGTGACGATCATCGGGGTCATCAACGGGCCGACCGTCAACGAGTACACCGTCTACACCCGCATGGCCGTGGACGTGAACGCCTGGCCGACGATGGGTCAGCTCATGGAGGTCATGTACTCGCCGCGCAATCCGGAGAAGTGGGGTTTCGGCTCTCGCCCGCAGCCCATGCCGCCGGCGCCGGAGACGCCCTACAACTGACGGGCACGCACGGGCCACGTTCGACGGTGTGCGTCAGCCGTGCCCGATGCGCAGCAGCTCCGCCACACTCGTCAACTTCACCCGTGGCCTGCCCGAGCCGGTGCCCGCTGACCGCTCGTGTTCGTCGATGAGCTTCCAGTGCTCGTTGGTGACGAGTTTCGGCTGACGCTCCAGCAGCCATCGCTCGATGTTGTCGAGATGACCGTCGTCGAATTCGGCGACCTCGGCCGAACTCAGGTCGGTGAGCAGGGTGTCGACCGTGTCGGAGGAATCCTTCTTGTTGCTGCCGATCACGCCGGTGGGGCCCCGCTTGATCCATCCGACGACGTATTCGTTGCGGCTGCCCGCGATTTTCCCGTCGACGTGCGGGATGGTGCCCGCGCGTTCGTCGAAGGGCAGGCCGGGCGTCGGGATGCCGCGGTAGCCGACCGCGCGGACCACCAGCTGAGCCGGCACCTCCTCGCGCTCGCCGGTGTCCTTGGCGGTGACCCGACCGTCGGCCCCGCTGACCAACTCGTTGCGACCGAGCACGATCGACTCCACCCGCGACTCGCCCTTGATCTCGATAGGAGACGTGCGGAACCGGAACACGATCCGGCGCTTGGCGCCCTTCGGAGTCGTCTCGGCGTACCCGCGCAACACTTTGATGTTGTTGCGCACCGTCTTGCCGGCGGCGTCGAGCTCCTCGTCGGTGATGTCGGCGACGTCGGCCGGGTCGACGACGACGTCCACATCGCCGAGCGCTTCAAGGTCCCCGAGCTCGCGGAGCTCGAGCGTGGTGAACGGCGCCTGCAGTGGGCCGCGCCTGCCGATGATGAGCACCTCCTCGACGCCACGGGCGTGCAGGGATTCCAGGGCGTGGTCGGCGATGTCGGTCTCGGCGAGGATTTCGGGGTCACTGACCAGGATGCGGGCCACATCGATCGCGACGTTGCCGTTGCCGACGACCACGGCCCGTCCGCCCGAGACGTCAGGCGCCATCTCCTGGAAATGCGGGTGGGCGTTGTACCACCCCACGAAGTCGACCGCCGCGACGCTGCCCGGCAGGTCCTCACCGGGGATGCCCAGCGCACGGTCGGACTGGGCGCCGATTGCATAGATGACGGCGTCGTAGCGCTCGGCCAGCTCGGCGGGATGCACGTGGTCGCCGATGACGAGGTTGCCGAAGAACCGGAACCGCGGATCCTGGGAGATCTTGTCGAACTGGGCGCTGATCGATTTGATCTTCGGGTGGTCCGGCGCCACTCCCGAGCGCACCAGACCCCACGGCGTGGGCAACATCTCCAGCATGTCGACGTGAACGTCGCGGTTCTCGTCGGCCTCGCCGAATTTCAGCAGGGACGCGGCGGCGAAGTACCCGGAGGGTCCAGAGCCGACGATGGCCACGTAGTACGGCCGCAAAGGGGGCATGGATGAACGCCTTCTGTCGCTGCCCGGACACGCGCAAGGGGCTGTCGCGACGCGGCCGGACGAGGTTCCGGAACCGACTCTAGAACGCCGGCCTCAACCTGGACGTCATTCGGCGGGGTCGAGTCGAAACGCGTCGGGGATTGCCTCGTCAGGCTGCGACAGCCAGCACCGTCGGCGGAGTGAGTAACCTGTTTTCCCGTGGATCCTGACCGCCAATCCGACATCGCCGCCCTCGACACGACACTGACGACGGTGGAGCGTGTCATCGATGTCGACGGGCTCCGCGGCCGCATCGACCAGCTGGAGAAGGATGCCTCCGACCCGCAGCTGTGGGACGACCAGGCACGGGCGCAGAAGGTCACCAGCGACCTGTCGCACGCGCAGGGGGAACTGCGCCGCATCGAGGAGCTGCGCGGGCGCCTCGACGACCTGCCGGTGCTCTACGAGCTCGCCGCAGAAGAGGGCGGAGCCGACGAGCTCGCCGAGGCGGACGCCGAACGGGCCAAGCTGCGCGAGGACATCGAGGCGATGGAGGTGCGCACGCTTCTGTCCGGGGAGTACGACGCCCGCGAGGCACTGGTCAACATCCGTTCCGGCGCCGGCGGGGTGGACGCCGCCGACTGGGCCGAGATGTTGATGCGGATGTACATCCGCTGGGCCGAGCAGCACGGCTACCCCGTCGAGGTCTTCGACACGTCCTACGCCGAAGAGGCCGGCATCAAGAGCGCCACCTTCGCCGTGCACGCCCCGTACGCGTACGGCAACCTGTCGGTCGAACAGGGCACCCACCGGCTGGTCCGGATCAGTCCGTTCGACAACCAGAGCCGCCGCCAGACCTCGTTCGCCGACGTCGAGGTGCTTCCGGTGGTGGAGACCACCGACCACATCGACATCCCGGAGGGTGACGTCCGCGTCGACGTCTACCGCTCCAGCGGCCCGGGTGGGCAGTCGGTGAACACGACCGACTCGGCGGTCCGGCTCACCCACATCCCCACGGGCATCGTCGTGACCTGCCAGAACGAGAAGTCGCAGCTGCAGAACAAGGTGTCGGCGATGCGCGTTCTGCAAGCAAAGCTGTTGGAGCGCAAGCGATTGGAAGAACGCGCAGAAATGGACGCCCTCAAAGGTGATGGCGGCAGTTCGTGGGGTAATCAGATGCGTTCCTACGTTCTGCACCCCTATCAGATGGTCAAAGACCTCCGCACCGAGTTCGAAGTCGGCAACCCGGCCGCCGTGCTGGATGGCGACATCGACGGTTTCCTCGAAGCCGGCATTCGGTGGCGCAACCAGAAAGATGACAACGACTAGCCTTGAACAGCACTCTTCTCGCGTTCGATCTGGCCTCCCATTGGCACGGCTTCTGGCGGGGTGACATCGGGGTCTGGATTCTCGACCGCGGCGTCCGCATCGGGCTGCTGCTGATCGGCGGCCTGCTCGCGGCACGGTTCATCAACTGGATCGCCCAGCGGGTCACCCGCCGCATCGATGCCGAGTACCAGGAGAGCGACCAGCTGGTGCGCTCGGAGAGTGCCAAGCACCGGCAGGCCGTCGCCTCGGTGATCTCCTGGCTGGCGGTCGCCCTGCTGTTCGTGATGGTGGCCGTGCAGATCACCGACATCCTGGCGATCCCGATCGGGTCGCTGGTGGCGCCCGCAGCGGTGATCGGCGCCGCGCTAGGCTTCGGCGCGCAACGGCTGGTGCAGGACCTGCTGGCCGGCTTCTTCATCATCACCGAGAAGCAGTACGGCTTCGGTGACCTTGTCGCGCTGAACGTGGGTGCGCTCGCGCAGCCGGCCGAGGGGACCGTCGAGGACGTGACGCTGCGCGTGACGCGCCTGCGGTCCTCCGAAGGCGAGATGCTGACCATTCCCAACGGCCAGATCATGAAGACGGTCAACCTGTCCAAGGACTGGGCCAGGGCCGTCATCGACATCCCCGTGCCCACGTCGGCCGACCTGAACGCGGTCAACGACGTCCTGCACGAAGTCGCGCAGAAGGCGATCGACGACCCGCAGCTGCACGACCTGCTACTCGACGCACCTCAGCTCATGGGTGTGGAGAGCATCGAACTCGACACCGTGAACCTGCGGATGGTGGCGCGCACCCTGCCCGGCAAGCAGTTCGAGGTGGGCCGCCGCATGCGCGTGCTGGTGATCCGGGCGCTGCGGGTGGCGGGCATCGTCGCGCCGGGGGAGATGGCGCCGCCCGTGGTGGCGGCGATCCCTCACCCCGCCACGACCATGGATGCCGACAAGGACGCCCGGGAGCAGGACAAATGAGGCTCATCCGCAAACGGGACGGGGACGGGCGCGGCTGGCCGCACTACATCCTGGGCGGCCGGATGCGGGCCTCGACGGCCGGTCTGATCGTCGCGTTCATCGCTCTGTTCTGGGTGAACCAGAACTACCAACCCACCCCGCCGGCGCCGGCCGTCGACCCGGCGCAGCAGGTCGTGCCGCCGGGATTCGTCCCGGATCCGAACTACACCTGGGTGCCGCGGACCAACGTCCAGACCCGCGAGCCCGAGTACACCACCACCACGCGGCGCCCGACGACCACGACGACGACGACGACCGAACCCGTCCCGTCCTCTACCGTCACCCCGCCGGAGACCAGCACCAGCCCGATCGTCCCGGGGATCCCGTTCGGTCCGACGACGACCGTCATCGACCCCGACGGACCCGGGCCGCTGAGCCCCGAGACCTTCACGCAGGCGCCGCCGACACTGGCTCCCACCACCGTCGCACCACCCGGGACGGTTCCCGGCACGACGCAGCCACGCCCCTAGTGCCGGGGTGATGCCATGCGGCACCGCTACACTGGCGTGCCGTGATGATCACCCTCGACCGCGTGTCCAAGCAGTACAAGTCGTCTGGCCGCCCCGCGCTCGACAACGTGTCGGTCAAGATCGACAAGGGTGAGTTCGTCTTCCTCATCGGCCCGTCGGGTTCGGGCAAATCGACGTTCATGCGTCTGCTCCTCGCCGAGGAGAATCCGTCCTCGGGGGACATCCGGGTGTCGAAGTTCCACGTGAACAAACTCTCCGGCCGCCACATCCCCGGGCTGCGTCAGGTGATCGGGTGCGTGTTCCAGGACTTCCGGCTGCTACAGCAGAAGACGGTGTTCGAGAACGTCGCGTTCGCCCTCGAGGTGATCGGCAAGCGCGCCGACACCATCAACCGCGTGGTCCCCGACGTGCTGGAGATGGTCGGCCTGTCCGGCAAGGCGAACCGGCTGCCGGCCGAGCTGTCGGGTGGTGAGCAGCAGAGGGTCGCGATCGCCCGGGCGTTCGTCAACCGGCCGTTGGTGCTGCTGGCCGACGAACCCACCGGCAACCTCGACCCCGATACCAGCAAGGACATCATGGACCTGCTCGAGCGGATCAACCGCACGGGCACGACGGTGGTGATGGCCACCCACGACCACCACATCGTCGACTCGATGCGTCAACGTGTCGTCGAACTCGAACTCGGCCGGCTGATTCGCGACGAACAGCGCGGCGTCTACGGAATGGACCGCTAAGTGCGCTTCGGCTTTCTCATCAACGAGGTCCTCACCGGGCTTCGCCGCAACGTGACCATGACGGTCGCGATGATCCTGACCACCGCGATCTCGATCGGATTGTTCGGCGGCGGCCTGCTGGTGGTCCGGTTGGCCGACCAGTCCCGGGCCATCTACCTCGACCGCGTCGAGAGCCAGGTCTTCCTCACCACCGATGTGTCGGCCAACGATCCGACCTGCGACGGCGACCCGTGCAAGGCGCTGCGCCAGACGATCGAGAACCGCGACGACGTGCGGTCGGTGCGGTTCTTGAACCGGGACGAGGCCTACGAGGACGCGATCCGCAAGTTCCCGCAGTACAAGGACGTCGCAGGCAAGGACGCCTTCCCGGCCTCGTTCGTCGTCAAGTTAAACGACCCCGAACAGCATCAGGGGTTCGACGAGGCCATGGTCGGGCAACCCGGTGTGCAGAGCGTGCTCAATCAGAAAGACCTCATCGACAGACTCTTCGCCGTCCTCGACGGCATCAGCAACGCCGCGTTCGCCGTCGCGCTCGTGCAGGCGATCGGCGCGGTGTTGTTGATCGCCAACATGGTCCAAGTCGCGGCCTATACGCGGCGCACCGAGATCGGCATCATGAGGCTGGTGGGCGCGACCCGCTGGTACACCCAGCTGCCGTTCCTGGTGGAGGCGATGCTCGCCGCGCTGATCGGTGTACTGCTCGCGATCGGGGGCCTGATCCTGGTGCGCGCGTTGTTCCTGGAGAACGCGCTGGACCAGTTCTATCAAGCCAACCTGATCGCGAAGGTCGACTATGCCGACGTCCTGTTCTACTGCGCACCCTGGATGCTGTTCCTGGGTCTGGCGATGTCCGGCGTCACCGCCTACGTCACCCTGCGGCTGTACGTGAGACGGTAGCGGTGTCCAAGAAGGCCAAGTCCACCAAGGACACCAACAACCAGGTTGTCGCGTCGAACCGCAAGGCGCGCCACAACTATTCGATCCTGGAAACCTATGAGGCCGGGGTCGCGCTGGTGGGCACCGAGGTCAAGAGTCTCCGCGACGGCACGGCGTCGCTGGCCGACGCGTTCGCCACCGTCGACGACGGGGAGATCTGGCTGCGTAACCTCCACATCCCCGAATATCACCACGGCAGTTGGACCAACCACGCGCCGCGGCGCAACCGGAAACTGTTGCTGCACCGCAGGGAGATCGACAACCTGGTGGGCAAGATCCGAGACGGCAACCTCACCCTCGTCCCGCTGTCGCTGTATTTCACCGGCGGCAAGGTGAAGGTGGAACTGGCCCTGGCACGGGGCAAGCAGGCGCACGACAAACGCCAGGACATGGCTCGCCGCGACGCGCAGCGGGAGGTCACCCGCGAACTGGGCCGCCGCGTCAAGGGCATGACCTGATCGGCATCCTCAGCGCCCTCGTCGCCGCGCTGGGCTATGGCGTCAGCGACTTCGTCGGCGGCATCGCGTCGCGTCGGGTGGCTGCTCTGCGCGTGGTGATCGTGTCCTACCCGGTGGCGCTCGTGTTGCTCACTGTCGTGGCCTTCCCGTTCGGTGGCGAGCTGAGCACCCCCGCGTTGCTGTGGGGGCTGCTGGCCGGGGTGTCGCAGGCGTTCGGTGTGTGGTGGTTCTACGCAGCCCTGGGCTCGGGCCCCATCTCGGTGGTGTCCCCGCTGACCGCGATCCTGGTCGCGGGCATCCCGGTGCTGGCCGGTCTGACGCTGGGGGAGCGGCCGACGGTGCTCGCCGGTCTCGGCGCGGCGGTGGCGCTGATCGCGGTGGTGCTGGTGAGCCAGGTCAACTCCGTCGGCAGCCCACACCGGTTCACCCAGAAGGTCGCCTGGCTGACGGTCGGATCCGGTGTCGCGTTCGGCATGAATTTCGTGATTCTCGACCAGGTCCCTCCCGAGGCCAACCTGTGGCCGCTGGTCTTCGGCCGGCTCGCGTCGACCGCGATCGTGCTGCTCGCCGCGCTCCTGACGGCGAACCTGGTCCTCGAACGCGGCATTCCGCTGCGGCTCGCGTTCCTCGCCGGTGCGCTCGACACCGTTGCCAATATCGCCACGCTGCTGGCCCTGCAATCGTCGTTGCTGTCCCTGGCCGGTGTGCTCGTCGCGCTCTATCCTGCGGCAACCGTCGTATTGGCGATTGCGGTCCTGCGCGAAAAGGTGACACGCTGGCAGTCGGTCGGCATGGTGCTCGCGCTTGCTGCCGTCGCGATGATCACGGCGGGTTAGGCAGAGTCGCGAGGGGGCATCCGACGGCCAGGCATCGGCGCAGCGGTTAGGGGGTGGGGACGTCTCCGGCTACCGCATTCGCATAGCGCTGGTCGTCACCATCACCGTGCTGGTGGCGCTGAACGCGTTCGCCCCATGGGGCGTGACCTCGCTGCGGATCGATGCGGTGCTGCAGACGTGCACCGCCGCCGTGGCCATCGGGTACGGACTCGTGGTGTCGCGGCACATGCAGGGCACCAAGCGGCTGTGGCGGCTGTTGGCCGTCGGTGCGGTCGCGAGCCTGCTGGTCGGCGAGATCGCGTGGTGGCTGGGTCCCGATCTGCCGCCGGCGGTGTGGGTGGTGCCCTATTGGCTGTTCCTTCTTCTCGCGCTCGGCGCGGTGGTGGTGCTGGCGATCAAGGGCCGGGGGGTGGCGGTCCCCGCCGACGGATCGCTGCGCCACACCGCGCTGCTGACGATGTTGGACGGTGGCGTCGCCGCCGCCTCTTTCGCGTTGCTGGTGGTCATCGGGCATTACGGAGGGCACTCCACGTCGTCGTGGCCCCGGTCCGGCCTGCCGGCGATGGAGATCGCCTTCGCGGTGTTCGAGCTCGTCGTCGTGGTCATCGCGGCCGTGGTCGGCATGATGTACTCCGCCGACAGCCTGGTGCGCTCCAACTACCTGCAGTTGGCGTGCGGCGTGGTGGTGATCGTCTCGTCGGACCGGGTGATCGCCTACTTCGAAGCCCACGGCGCGTCCACCGCGGAGGTGGTGTGGGGTGGCGCGGGGATCGTCCTCGGCCCGGTGTTCATCGCGCTCGCGATGCGCGAGAGAGCGGCGTCGGTGCAGCGCACTGAACGTCGTTCGAGGCCGATGGACTGGGCGCAGCTGATCCTGCCCTACACCGGGTTCCTGGGCATCACGATCCTGCTGTCCTACCACGTGTTGGCCGGCAAGGTGCTGGAGCCGGTGGTCGTCGCGACGACGCTCGGGATGGTGATCCTCGTGGCGGCTCGCCAGATCGTCGCTATCGGTGCCCAGCGGCTGTTGACGCAGCGGCTGTACGAGGCCCAGCGGGGCCTGGCACACCAGGTGCTCCACGATTCGCTGACCGGCCTGCCGAACAGACTGCTGTTTGCCCAACGCCTCGACGCCGCCGTGAAGGAGGGCGAGTTCGTCCTGATCTTCGTCGATCTCGACGATTTCAAGGAGGTCAACGACCGCTTCGGCCACGCTGCCGGCGACGAGCTGCTGCGGGCGGTGGGTGAGCGGCTGACGCGGCACGTCACCGAACGGGACACGCTGGCCCGCATCGGCGGCGACGAGTTCGCAATCCTCGTCGAGGGTGGTGGTGAGGTTCCGGAGGTGGTCGCCGACCGCCTACGGGTGGCCCTGCGTGACCCGTTCCCGGTGCACGGATCCTCGGTGCGCGTGCGTGCCAGCATGGGCCTGGTTCGCTCCAGCGCCGACGACAAGTCCCGAACCTCCGACGATCTGCTGCGCCAGGCGGACATCTCGATGTACGCGGGTAAGCGGCTCGGCAAGAACACCGCGGTGGTCTATCAGCCGTCGTCGGGGGTGCGTGCAGAGTTCCCCGCCGCGCTGCGCGAGGCAGAGGGCGGGGTCCCGAACGGGTTCCGGCTCGTCTACCAGCCGGTGGTGCGGCTGCCGGACGAACGGCTGGTCGCCGTGGAGGCGCTGGCGCGATGGACGGCGCCGAACGGCATCGTCATCCCGCCCGAGACGTTCGTCGCGGTCGCCGAATCCGCCGGCCTCGGTGCCATGCTGGACGCCCTGGTACTCGACATGGCCTGCCGCGACGTGGAGGAGGCCGGCCTCGTCGATGCGAGCATTCACGTCAACATCGGGGCGGCACGGCTCGGGAACCCCAACTTCGAGGAGCGGGTCCGGCGCACCCTGGAGCACTGCGAGATGGACCCCGCCCGTCTGGTGCTGGAGATCACCGAGACCGTCCCCATCGTCGACCTGGACGATGCCGCGGCGCAGATCGAACGGTTCAACGACATGGGGGTGAAGATCGCCCTCGACGACTTCGGAGCCGGCTATAACTCGCTGACCTATCTGCATGCGTTGCCCGTCGACATCGTGAAGCTGGACCGAAGCCTCGCCGTGGGTTCGCGCCCTGAGCGTGATCTGGCGCTGTACCGCTCCGTCATAGGCCTCTGCGACGACCTGGGGCTCGACGTCGTGGCCGAGGGCATCGAGACACGGCTGCAGGCCGACACCATTCACGCGGCCGGGTGCCGATTCGCCCAGGGTCATCTGTTTAGCAAGCCGGTTCCGATGGACGAGTTGCGCCGGGAGTGGGCCGACCGGCAGGTCCGCGTCAGCAGCAGCTCGCGCGGGGACTAAATAATGGCTGGCCAATGTTGATGAGGTCGGTAGTATGGAACTTCCGCCGATGGTCGGCGGGTGTGCGAGGGGCTGAACGGTTTCGACTTCGCGCATCGAATCAAGGGAAGCGTGCCGGTGCAGACAACTGACCACCGTAAGCGTCGTTGTAACCAATTAAGCGCCGATTCCAATCAGCGCGATTACGCTCTCGCTGCCTAAGCGAAGCTAATCCGTCAGACCGGGAGAGCCCTCGACCCGGACCCTGGCGTCATCTAGAGGGACCCACCCACGGGTTCGGTCGCGGAACCCATGGGGACATCAAACAGCGACTGGGATCGTCATCCTGACTTGTTCGCGTGATCAGGAGATCCGAGTAGAGACGTAGCGAACTGCGCACGGAGAAGCCTCGAGGGAATGCCGTAGGACCCGGGTTCAATTCCCGGCAGCTCCACCGGAGAAGAAGCAGGTCAGGGACGAAAGTCCCTGACCTGCTTTCGTTTCGATCAACATCTGATCAGTACACGTGAATTGACTCGCCGCGATGGCATCACTGCGCAACGGCAGGCCACGCGAGGACGGCACCTCCGACGTTCAGGTTCTGTACGCCACGGCCTTGTTGTCAGCTCGGCGTCAGTGTCGTCTGGATCCCGCGTTCATGTATCCGTGGGCTGAACGCCGGCGGCCCGGGTGCGGCGCTTCACAGACCTGACGTGTGAGTTCTACAGTCTGTTTCATGGGGAAACGGGGGGAATCTTTCGCACGCTGGTATTACGCCCGAGGGAAGGGTCAACAGTTTCTACTGTGCCTGAGCTTGGTCGTGATGGTGGTCATCGGTCTGGTGCTGACCATTCCGATGCCGGAGCAGCATCCGGACGGGGCGCTGAAAGTGCCGTGCCCCACGAGCGATGTTTACATCAGTCTTGACGATCCGCTGTTCGACGAGAACGATCTCGAAACCAGCCTTTTCCGCGCATGCGCTCGTGCTGGTGACCCCAAATAACTGGATGTCAGCTGGGTGAGGTCCACAGTGTGATCTCAGGCACCGTGTCTGACGCGGATTTACGCCGCATCACCCGGTGACGCTCCTTGAGAGCCTCTGTTACCTGGAGCAAAGTCGGATGCACGTGCTCGGAAAGTTGATGTCAGTTGGGTCTGGCGACCAAGGTGTTGTCGGCTCAACCTCGGCCAGACCGGCGTCCGTGTCACGCGCTTTCGCGTAGCCGCACCATCCGGGTGGTCGAGCTCTCGTCGAGTTCGACGACGTCGCTGCGGGACCGCAGGAAATCGCTGAACGATTTGAAGCCCAGCGACTTTTCGCTGAACGACGGGTCCATCCGTTTCATCTGCGCCTTCACCGCCGAGTTGTGCAGCCACTCGACGTCATCTTTTTCCAGTCCGATCCGCAAGGCTCGGGTCAGCAGGCCGGTCGCGACCGCCTGCGGGTCCGGAGCCTCGGACTCCTCCGACGCCTCGGACGGTTCGGCCGCCTTGCTTCGCGACGAGCGGCGCTTCGGGGCCGGCTTCTCCTCGGCAACGGGATCGGGCTCGAAGACCGGAACGCCCGGCAACGCGTCATAGGTGACGAACTCGTCGCACGCCGCGGCGAGCATCCGGCTCGACGAACCCGCCACACCGATGCCCACCACATACCGGCCCAGCCGCTTGCACCGCTGGGCCAGTGCGATGTAGTCGGAGTCGCCGGCCACGATCACCACGTGCGTCAGATCGGGCAGACGGAACATGTCCTCCACCGCGTCGACGGCCAGCCGGATGTCGGCGCCGTTCTTGCCGTACGCCGCCGCCGGGAACAGCTGAACCAGGTCCACGGCGCGGCCGACCAGCTGACCCCGATAGCGCGCATTGATCTCCGCAGACCAGTCGGCGTAGGCGCGGGTGAGGACCAGCGTGCCGAAGGACGACGCGAAATCGATGATCGCGCCGACATCCACGGTCGCACGGGTGAGCTTGTCCGGGCCGTCCTCGAAACCCTTGGCCTTGTCGCGCTGGAACGAATTGCGCCCGTTGACCTGGTCGTACCGCGAGATGACGATGTTGTCGAAGTCGAGGTACACCGCAACTCGGGTCGCGCCGGATTCTGTCACCAGGACAGTGTGATCGATGAACAGCGCACAGACGGGTCCCACCGCCGACTGCGATTCTCCTAATGTGCCCCACACCGCTGCGGACGAGGCAACATGGCATCGGTGAGTGCCGCGACAGGACCCCCACCCACCAGGCACACGGTGCTGGCCGAGGCGGACGCCGCGCCGTATCACTCGTTGCGTCAGCGCCCGGTCACCCGTGCCGAGCGGTATGCGCTCGGCAAGAGCCTGCGCAAACGGGTGCCCCGCAAGACGCTCGCGGAATGGACGCCGCCGGACGACCGGCCCGACCCCGTGCAACTCATCCAGGCCAACCACCGGGGCCGGGTGGAACGGCTCATTCCGGTGCGGGTGGGCCGAATGATCGCCTCCCCGTACGGGTTCCTGCGCGGCACCGCCGTGGTGATGGCCGACGACGTCGCCCGGCTGCCGTCCACCGGCATCATGCCGGTCGTCTGCGGCGACTCACACCTCGGCAACTTCGGCTTCTACGCCTCCCCGGAGCGCGACCTCGTCATCGATCTCAACGACTTCGACGAGGCGCACCCGGGCGGGTGGGAGTGGGACCTGCGCCGGCTCGTCGCCAGTATCTGGGTCGCGGGGCGCCACAACGGCGCTGCCGAGGACGACTGCGCCGCAGCGGTGCGTTCCTGCGTCTCGGCCTACCGCACCGAGGTGCGCCGACTCGCCGACGAGCCGCTGTTCTCCCGGTCGTTCACCCGCCTCGACGTCGACCGGCTCGCGGGGGAGACGGCGGGTCCGCTGGCCGATCAGGTGCGCCGCTCGGCGGTCCGGGCCCGCCACCGCACGAGTGACCGCGCGCTGCCGCGTTTCACCGAAGAGGTGGGCGGGGTCCGGCGCATCGTCGAGGAACCGCCGCTGATCACCCGACTGCCGGACCGCGAAGCCGACGCGCTGTCCGCCGCGCTCGACGACTATCTCCCGACGCTGTCCACCCATTGGCGGCGCGTGCTGGGTGGTTACACGATCCTCGACGTCGCCCACAAGGTGGTCGGGGTCGGCAGCGTCGGCCTGCGCGCGTATGTGGCTCTGCTGGAAGGATCTTCGCCCGAGGACGTAGTGTTCCTCCAACTGAAGCAGGCGCGCCGCTCCGTGCTGGCGCGCTACGTGCACGGCGAATCGGCGTGGCACGCGCACCAGGGCCAGCGGGTGGTCGAATACCAGCAGGCGCTGCAGACCGTCAGCGACCCGCTGCTGGGGTGGACGACGGTCAACGGGCGGCAGTTCTACGTCCGTCAGTTCCGCAACATGAAGGGCACCATCCCGCTGGACGCCATGGACGGCAAGGCGCTGATCGACTACACCGGTGTCGTCGGGCAGTTGCTGGCCAAGGGGCACGCCAGAACCAGTGGGGCGTCGATGATCGCGGGCTACATGGGGCGCTCCGAGCGGGTCGACGACGCGTTGTGCACCTTCGCGCGCCGGTACGCCGACCAGACCGAAGCCGACCACGCCGCGCTGACCGCCGCAGTCGACAAAGGTCAACTGCCCGTCGAGCGCGGGGTGTAGCGATCACCACCTCTGCCCGTGCGGCGGCGTATCTGTGGCTCCTCGGTGCGGGTGTCTATCTGGTCTGCGAGGCCGTCGCCGCGACGCATGTCGACGGATACAGCTACGTCGCCGACTACATCAGCGACCTCGGTGTCTCACCGGTGATGAACATCGGGGCGTTCATGGTGCACGGATCTCTGTTCCTCGCCGGGGCTGTGGTGCTCGCGCGCGCATCCCCGACCAAACACTGGACGGTACGGGCGTTCGTCGCCGCGGCCGCGGCGAACGCCGCCGGCAACATCCTGGTCGGCGTGTTCCCCAGTGGCTCGGCCCAGGCGCACTGGCATGTCCTCGGCGCGGGGCTGGCGATCGTCGGAGGGAACACCGCCGCGATCATCGGCGGGGCCGGCAGCGGGAGGTTCGGCGCCACAACGGCTTTCCGCCGCGCCGGCATGCTGCTCGGCGCCTTCGGGATCGCGTGCCTGCTGATACTGATCGTCGACGGTGCAGGGGGCTCGACGGTTCTGCCGGTGGGACTCGTCGAGCGCGGCGCGGTCTACCCGATCATTGCGTGGGAACTTCTGGCCGCCATGGCGATTCTGCGTCGCGGACCGGACACGTTCGGGGGCTAGGATCCGCGCCATGCCGCGCACCATCACCGAACCCGCTCGCGAGATCGACGTCCTCCACGAGACCGACGTGCTGGTCGTGGGCTCGGGCCCCGGCGGTCTGGCGGCCGCGTTGGCGGCGGCCCGGGCGGGGGTCGAGGTGACGCTCGTCGAGCGCTACGGCTGTTTCGGCGGGAACATCACCGCTGTCGGCGTCGAGGGCTTCGCCTGGTACCGGCACGAACAGACCGTCGAGGCCGGCGGCATCGGGTGGGAGTTCGAGCAGCGCGCCAGGGCGATGGGCGCGGCGGTACCCGAAAGTCAGTCGCTGTCCTACGAACTCGATTCCGAAGGCTTCAAGGTGGTGGCCGACCGGCTCGTCGAGGAGGCCGGCATCCACGCGATGCTGCACCGTCAGTTCGTCGCGCCGTTGATGGACGGCGACACCGTGATCGGGATCCTGACCGAGTCGAAGGCGGGCCGCGAGGCGATCCTGGCTCGACGGGTCGTCGACGCCACCGGCGACGCCGATGTGGCCACCCGGGCCGGCGCACCGGTGTCCAAGACACCGGTCGAGGCGATGATGGCCGCGTCGGTGATGTTCCATCTCGCCGGGGTGGACAAGGCCGCGTTCCTGCGCGGGGTCGCCGACGATCCGCAGACCTACAGGGACTGGGCTGCCGGGGAATTCGCCGCCGACGAGACAGCCGCCAAGGACGCCGATCTGTATTCGCCGTACCTGGGCAAGCCGTTCGCCAAAGCCATCGAGGACGGCCTGCTGCCGGCCGACCTGAATACCATCGGCGGCACGTGGGGCGCGATGCACGACACGGGCGAGCTGACGTACATGAACCTCGTGCACCTGTCCGGCTGCGACGGGACCGATCCGGACAGCCTGACGCGGTGGGAGATCGAGGGGCGCAGGCAGGCGATGCTGGCCATCGAGGCGTTGCGCCGCTACACGCCCGGCTGCGAGACGGCCCGGCTGCGCAACTTCGGGATGACCATCGGTGTCCGCGACACCCGCAAGATCGACGCCGTCTACAACCTCACCGAGAACGACGTCCGCGAGCAGGGGCGCTTCGACGACAGCATCGGCATCTACCCGGAATTCATCGACGGCTACGGCGTTCTGGTGCTTCCGACGACGGGACGTTATCTGCAGATCCCGTACCGGTCCACCCTGCCGAAAGCCGTGCGCCACCTGATCGTCGCCGGCCGCGCCACCGGCGGAGACCGCATCGCGCACGCCGCGACGCGAAACATGTCCTGCTGCGCGGTCACCGGTCAGGGCGCAGGTGTCGCCGCCGCGCTCTCGGTGCGCTCCGGCAGACAATTCGCCGACGTCGACGTCCACGCCGTCCAGCAGGAGCTGATCCGCCAGGGCGTGCGGATCAGCTAACAGGCCTACTCAACTGACCGGCCTGCTCAACTGACGGCGGAAGCCCAGTTCGCGCCGAGGAACTCCGCGTTCTTCGTGCTCTGCTCGTCGGTCGGGATGATCGGGGCGCCGTCCACCGCGGGCAACGCATCGAACGCCGCCCTGTCGACGGTCCCCGCGTCGGCCATCGCTTCGGCACGCACAGGGCGGGCCATCCCCTTGAGGTAGAGGTTTTGGCCTTCGTCGCTGTAGAGGAACTCCTGCCACAGCCGCGCGGCCGCGGGATGGGGCCCGTCTTTGTTGATCGCCTGAAAGTAATAGCCGCCCACCAGCGCGTCGGACGGCACGAACACCTTCCACGTCGGAATCGTGGCCGTCTGCGCGGAATTGAGGTAGTCCCAGTCGATGACGACCGGTGTCTGGCCGGCTTCGATGGTGGCCGGCGTCGGATCCACCGGCAGGAAGTTGCCGGCATCGTTGAGCCGCCGGAAGAAGTCCACGCCCGGGGCGATGTCGTCGACCGATCCACCGTTCGAGATCGCCGCCATCAGCACACCGTTGGCGGCGGCACTGGCGGTGGTGGGGTCGCCGTTGAGCGCGACCTTGCCGGCGAACTCCGGCTTCAACAGGTCGTTGACGCCGGTGATCTCGGGAACCTTCGCCGAGTCGTAACCGATCGACATGTAGCCGCCGTAGTCGTTGACCCAGGTGCCGTCGGGATCCTTGAACTGCTCCGGGATCTCGTCGAAGGTCGCGACCTTGTACGGCGCGAACATCGCGGTGTTCGCCAACGCGATCGCCTGGCCGAGATCGAAGACATCCGGCGCGGTGCTGCGGCCCTTCTGTTGGTTCGCGGCGTTGATCTCGTCCTGGCTGTTCGCGTCCGGCTGCGCCGAGTTGACCTTGATGCCGTATTTCTCGGAGAAGGCATTGATGATCTCGCCGTAGTTCGCCCAATCGGGTGGCAGCGCAATCACATTCAATTCGCCCTCGGCCTTGGCGGCTTCCACCAGAGCATCCATGCCGCCGAAGTCCTCCGCAGAGGTCGCTTCGCGGGCGTTCACGCCGGACCCGGTCTGGTTGCCGCTGTCGGATTTCTCCGGCGGGGCGCACGCGGCCATCCCGACGACGAGGAACGTGGACGCAGCAAGTGCGAGGAACCGTGATCTGGTCACTGCCGACCCTTCAGGTGAGCGATCAAAACTGGTGTGGGAACACTATCGCGACCGTCGGCCCGCAGCGGCGGGTTCCGACATCACTGCGGTGTCTGTTCCTCCGAGGTGTCCGCGTCCTCTGAGGTGTCCAAGGCGCCGGCCAATTTCCCGACCGCGAAGTCGGCCGCCTGCATCACCAGACCGTCGGAGACATACCGCGCATGCGCGCCGAAGTCGTTGCCCGGCGAGCACACGAAGTCGTTGGGGACACACAGCTCGATGGTCTTGGGCTGATACAGCGGGCCGATGGCGACCGGAGGCTGATTGATCATGCTCATGAACCGATCCGACGGCGTCCCGAGCAGCGTCACCGCGGCGACATGGTCGGCGATGTCGGCTGGCATCGGCTGCGGAACCTCCGACGCCGACACCCCGTCCGGGATCAATTCCGTTGTCACGAAACCCATGACGGCCGCACCCTGGGAATAACCGCCGAGGACCAGCTTGGTGTCGGGGCAGTTCATCGCGATCTGCTGGACATGCGTGCTGGCATCGGTGATGCCCTGGATGGCCGTCGGAAAATCCGGGCTGGCCGGGTAATCCACCGCATACACACGCACCGACCGGCCGGGCAGCTTGGCCTGCAGATCGTCGGCGAGCGCCTGACCCACCGTGCCCAGGCCCGGAGCCTCGGTCGTGCCGCGCGCAAAGACGACCTCGACATCGGGGCAGCCGGGCGGGGCGGCCAGCGGTGCTGCCGCAGGAGCCGGCGCGGGTGCGGGGCCGGGGGCCGGTCCGACGGCGGCGGGCGGCGGCCCCGGGGGTGCCGGCGGGACCGGCGCCGGGGGAGCCGGTTGCGCCCCGGCACGCGGCGCGGCGAGAGGCGCGATCGTCAGCGCGACGGCGGCGACGAGGGCGGGGCGGACAAAAGAACTTAGACGATCTGACAGTCCCACGGCTCGATGGTTGCACATTCGGCTCGAACGAGCACGTCCAAATACGGTCCGTCACAGATCTTTACCGAGGCGTTGTCCAATGCGGACCGTCACCGGCGCGCGACTTCGATACTGGCAACGTCGGATACAGGTTTCACCTGGGCGAATCGGGTCCGCCGGCGAACACAGCTTCCTACACTCAGCGGATACGTCGCCGGCCGTGAGGAACAGACCATGAGACAGTCCATCGTTCAGGCAGGGGGCGCTCCGGCAGGGGGCGCTCCGGGGAGGGCGCCGTCGAGTAGGACCGCCGTCGGCCCCATCGCTGTGGGGGCGGCGTGTGCCGTGGGCAGCCTCGTCTGCGCGCCCGCGGCGGGCGCCGACCTCGCACCGGGGTTTTACCTGTATCGCAGCGTGATGGCCAACGGCGTCGTCACCGACACCCGGATGCGCGTGGACAGCTGCGGGCCCGGCTGCCTGAGTCTGTTCAATCTCGACGCCAACACCGATCAGGGACAGGCGCGCCTGCAGGGCGGCCAATTCGTCCTCGACCAGTGGGTGCCCGGCGGCGCGACCTGTGCCGACGGGCGCCCGGTCGACGTCGTGGCCAGATACACGTTCAACCCGGACGGGACGAACGGTGTCTACACGCTCAACGGTCCGAACCCGTGCGGCGCCGGACCCGTCGGAGTCACGACGTTCACGTTCATCCCGGTGTGACCGCGGTTCAGTCCCGTGGATTGCTGCGCGTCACGATCAGCGGATCTGCTGGGGTGAAAGGGAAGTGGGGCAGGTCGTCGATGTGGGTGTCGAAGGCCGCGGCGAGGACTTCGCGGGAGTAGGCACTCGCCGACGCCCGGTAGCCGATGTCGGCGGGGAACGGCTGGTCGAAGAAGATGAGGAAGTGCCATTCGTCGGTGCCGATGTTCTCGATGTGGTGCGGGTAGGCGCGTGGGATGAAGTACATGTCGCCGGTGGTCATCGTCCAGGTGTCCAGCGTGCCATCGGGATTCATGACGGTCATCCGGGCATCGCCGTGGTGCACGTATCCCATCTCGGCGGTGACCGGATGCCAGTGCGGTTCACGCATCCCGTCCTCGGCGACCCGCAGCGAGTACATCGACATGTCGGTCAGCGCCGGCCAGAACTGATCACGCGCGAACCGTGCGTTGCCGCTCACGTAGTTCAGCCCGGGCGCCTGCGCCTCGATGTCGAACTCGTGCGGATCGTTGAGATACGCGACGGCCGGGATCTCCGGCGCCCCGACGCGCGCGGCGAGCTTGCGATCGGTGGTGTCGCGGCGGATCTTGGCCAGATCCGAGGCGGGCAGGTCGTAGGTGTTGCCGAGAACCGCGTCCGAGAATGCGCCCAGGGTCGCCCCGAATCCGAAGTCCTCGGGACGTTCGTGGCGGAACGCGATGATGAACTCGGCGACGTCGGCGCCGATGTTCTCGATGTGGTGCAGCGAGCCCGAAGCGGCGTGGAACATCTGTCCTGCGGTCACAATGAAGGACGAGAACCTGCTGTGGTCGTCGAGGATCGACACCAGGGCCGTCCCGGACACGCAGTAGGTGAGTTCGTTGGCGTTGGCATGCCAGTGCGGGGTGCGCATCGCACCGGGGTTGAGCAGCACCCGCTTGATCGACAGCCCCGTGAGGATCGGCAGGTTGTCGGCGGTCACGCGCCGCATCGAGCCGAGGTCCGACTCCTCGACGATCTCGCCGTCGGCCAGAGACGCGGTGTGGCTGCTGCGTGCGGTGGACGTCGTCGGGGTGCCCTCCTGACGGGGTGTGCGTTGTCAGAGACGACTCTGCTCCCTCGCGCGCACGCTGTCATGGATGTTGGCGCAGCTCTGCCCTACCTGCTGGCGGTAAGCCGCAATTCCTCCAGGCGGGCTCGGGCGTCGTCGGGGATCGGTGTCGGACCGTCGTCGTCGAGGAGCACCAGCACGGTGTCGCAGAGGCTGATGCAGTCCTTCCCGAGGAACAGGCCCGTCGACGCGACGAAGGAGGTGCGACCGACGTGGCCGATCCCGACCGCGGTGTCGATCACCGACGGCCACGGCGCTTCGCGCAGGTAGTGGACGACGATCGTGGAGGTGACGATGCGCAGGCGCCGGGTGGTGCGGTCGTACACGTCGGGGAAGACCCGGCGGTTCAGCGTCGCCCGCGTGTTCTCGTGCAACGACTCCAAGGCGACGTTGTTCAGGTGCCCGTTCGCGTCCATGTCGCCGAATCGGGCATCGATCGGATGGTGCACCGGGTAGAGGTGGGCGTCCCGCCGCGCCGGGTGGGGCCGCGGCACGGCGCTGACCAACGGGTTCGGTCCGGAATCCATGGGCTCAACGTAGTGTCGCGTCCTCGGCCGACTTCCACCGCCGTCCTGCGCCCATGGGGCACAATTGCCCAGGTGACGCACCCGCCGCATCGCCCCGGGCAGCCCGACCGGCGCGGCCGGGGGACGCCGCAGCCCGACCCCGCGACCCGGCGGATCCCGCGCCCGGGCGGCCCGGAGTCACCGACCGAGCGGCTTCGCGCGCGACCGGCCGATGCGGCGCCGACCGAGCAGTTCAGGCGACCTCCGCCTCCGGCCCGTCCCGCTGGACCGCCTCCGCCCAGGGATGTCCCGCGACCACCCCCGCGGCACCCCACACCTGCAGCGCCGGCCCCGGCACCGGCACTGGCGCCCAGCGCTGAAAAGCCGCATCGCTCAGCATTTTTCACCCGGCAGACCATCGCGTTGCTCGCCGTCGTTGCCGTCGCCGTGATCGTCGGCGGCCTGGCCGGCGCCGAACTCTACGCCCGGCACCGCGCCGACGACGTCCTGGTCGGTATCGCCGAATGCGTCGTCGAGGACGGTGCGACCATCTCCTACGGGGTGAACCCGCCGTTCCTGTGGCAACACCTCACGGGCCACTACACGAACATCTCGGTGCGCACCGCCGGCGACCGAGTACAGGCCGCGGACGGCATGACGGCCGACGTGACGCTGCAGGATGTGCGTTTGAACGATTCCGGTGACTCGAAGGGCACCATCGGCCGGTTGGACGCCACGCTGACATGGCGCGCCGAGGGCATCAAGGAAACCGTCGCGGCGAATCTGCCCGGGGTGGGCGCTCTGGTCACCGACGTCCGTACCGACCCCGCGGCCGGAACCCTCGTCCTGGACGCCGGAAGCGCCGGCGTCACCGCCAAACCCGTTGTGGTCGAGGGGGATCTGACCCTGCAGGTCCTCGAGGTGAGTGGGCCGTTCCCGAAGGACGCCGTACAGTCCGCGCTCGACGACCTGACCAAGAAGCTCAACGACAACTACCCGCTCGGAATCCAGGCGGACAGCGTCGAGGTCACCGACTCGGCGGTTGTCGGAACGTTCTCCAGTCGCGACGCCTCGATCCCGAGCGAAGAAACCAATCCCTGCTTCGCCGCGCTCTGAGGCTCACGTGGGCTGCCGGCCCGCGGCGAGCTGTTCGAGCAGCGGCCGGGTCCGGTAGGCGACGACCTCGTGCATCGCGACCGACATCGTCGTGCGCTCGACGCCCGGGACCGCCAGGACGAGACCCGCGACCCGATAGAGATCGTCGGCGTCGGTGGCGACCACCGCGATCAGCAGGTCGGCGGCGCCCGAGAGCCCGGTCACCTGGGTTATCTGAGTAACGGTCTCCAATTCGGCGATGACGTTCTCCAGCCGGTGCTGGTCGACCACCACGGTGATGAAGGCCTTCAGTGGATATCCCAGGTCGCGCGGGGACACGCACCGGTCGATCGGCGCCAGGACCTTGTCCTGGTCCCAACGGGCCAGCCGTGCCTGCACCGTGTTGCGCGCCAGGTTGAGCATGGTGGCCAGTTGCACTCCCGTCGCGCGGGGCGCGTCACACAGCGCAAGCAACAGACGGGCATCGGTGCGATCCAGCTTCGGCATGTCGCTTAGTATCGCACGTCACACTTTGAGATTTCTGGGCAACATGCTCAATAGAACCTCACATGCTTGCTCACAATGAGTGGCGATGGCACCCTGAGGTCATCAATACGCACAGCAATAGCCGAGGCGGTGAGCTCAGATGACAGACCTCGACATCCGCAGACCCGGTCCGAGTGCCTACGACCTCGGCGACCGGTTCCGCGCCGGATCACCCGCCGTGCTGCTGACCGGGGTGCAGGCCATCGCGCGTGCCCTGGTCGAGCAGCAGGAGCGCGACGCGCGCGCGGGTCGCCGAATCGCCACCTTCGTGTCGGGATACCAGGGCAGCCCACTGGGCGGGGTCGACCGGATGCTGTCCGGGATGCCCGAGGTGCTCGCCGACCACGACATCACCTTTGTTCCGGGCCTGAACGAAGAACTCGCAGCCACGTCGGTGTGGGGGAGTCAGGCGGATTTCGCGGCGCTCTCGCAGAAGGAGCCGCGCTTCGACGGCGTGGTCGGTGTCTGGTACGGCAAGGGGCCCGGTCTCGACCGGGCGACCGACGCGCTTCGGCACGCGAACATGTACGGGGCCAACCCCTCAGGCGGAATGCTGCTGCTGGTCGGCGACGACCCCGCGTCCAAATCCTCCACCGTGCCGGCCGTGAGCGAGCGATCCCTGGCCGCACTGGGCATACCGGTGCTGTTTCCGCGCAACGCCCGAGATATCGTCACGATGGCGATGCACGGCGTGGCGTTGTCGCGCGCCTCGGGATGTGTTGTGGCGCTGAAGATTGTGGCGGACGTGGCCGACGGTGCCTGGACCGTCGACGCGCAGGACGTCGACATCGACATCGTCGTTCCAGAAGTGCTGTGGGAAGGACGCCCTTTCGTCTACCGTCAGCGGCCGATGGCGGCACCGGCCGACAGTCTGCTGGCCGAGGCCGATCTCTACGGTCCGCGCGCAGAGGTCGTGCGTGCCTATTCGTCGGCCAACCGGCTCGACGTCATCGATGTCGACCCTCCCGTGGCGACCGTCGGAATCGCCGCCACCGGAACAGCCTTCGATGCCGTACGGCAGGCTCTCACCGACCTCGGCGCCGACGACGCGGCGCTGCGCCGCGCCGGTGTGCGGCTGCTGCGGATCGGCATGCCGTGGCCGCTGGGGCCCGACACGGTCACCGCGTTCGCCGAAGGGCTGGATGAGATCCTGGTGGTCGAGGACAAGACGGCCTTCGTGGAAGCGCAGATGCGGGACATTCTCTACGGCGGCACCAACGCACCGCGCATCGTGGGCAAGAAGGACACCCAGGGGCAGCCGCTGGTCCCCGCCGACGGCGAGCTGACAGCCGGGCGACTGCTCGGCCCGCTACGCCGCGTGCTGGGAGGCCGGCTGCAGCTGAAAAAGCCTCCGCCACCGGCTCTGTCACTGGAAGTGCTTCCCGTACGCCGCGCCGCCTACTTTTGCAGCGGCTGCCCGCACAACCGCTCCACCGCGGTGCCGGAGGGTTCGCTGGCCGGCGGCGGCATCGGCTGCCACACGATGGTGACCATGTCCGGCCGTAAGGACAGCGCGGTCACCGGGCTCACCCAGATGGGCGGCGAGGGCAGCCAGTGGATCGGCCAGGCGCCGTTCACCGATGTCCCCCATCTCTTTCAGAACATCGGCGACGGAACGTTCTTCCACTCCGGCCAGCTCGCCGTGCAGGCCTGCGTGGCCGCCGGGGTCAACATCACCTACAAGCTGCTCTACAACGAGGTCGTCGCCATGACCGGCGCCCAGCATGCCGAAGGTGCGCTGGCCGTCGCGGCATTGACGCACAAGCTCAGAAGTGAAGGCGTCGCACAGATCATCATCTGTGCCGACGAACCGCAGCGACACCGCAGGCGTGCCCTGGCGGAAGGGACCCTGGTATGGCACCGCGACCGTCTCGACGAGGCGCAGCGTCGCCTGCGCGACGTCACGGGCGTCACAGTGCTGATCTACGACCAGCACTGCGCCGCCGACGCGCGACGGCAACGCAAGCGCGGCACCCTGCCCACACGGACCACCCGGGTGCTCATCAACGAAGCCGTCTGCGAAGGATGCGGCGACTGCGGTGTGAAGTCCAACTGTCTGTCGGTGCAACCGGTGGACACCGAGTTCGGCCGCAAGACCCGGATCGACCAGACGTCGTGCAACACCGATTACAGCTGTCTGGACGGTGACTGCCCGTCGTTCGTCACCGTCGAGGTCACCGGCCGCAGGCAGGCACCTCGGCCGGTGCCGCCGCCACCGCCGGTGTCCGATGTGTCGCTACCCCCCGTCACCTCCACGCAGAACATTCTGTTCGCCGGGATCGGCGGCACGGGCATCGTCACGGTCAACCAGGTGCTGGCCACCGCGGCGCTGCGCGCGGGATACGACGTCGAGAGCCTCGACCAGATCGGGTTGAGCCAGAAGGCCGGGCCCGTGGTCTCGCACCTGCGGTTCGCTGCCGAGCGCCTCGATCCGTCGAACCGGCTGACACCCGGCACCGCGGACTGCGTGGTGGCCTTCGATCTGCTGACCGCAGCCGATACGCGCAACCTCGGCTATGCCGATCCCGCAGCGACCGTCTGCATCGCCTCGACGAGCAAGACGCCGACCGGTGACATGGTGTACGACAAGGAGATCGAGTACCCCGACACGGCCTATCTGCTCAACCGGCTGGGGCAGGTGTGCCGCTCGGTGCACTCCTTCGACGCCCTCGCCGCGGCGCAGTCCCTGTTCGGCGACACCGCGACGGCCAACTTCCTGTTGATCGGCGCCGCGTACCAGGCCGGTGCGCTGCGCATCCCCGCGTCAGCCATCGAAGAGGCCATCGAGATCAACGGCGTTGCCGTGCAGGCGAACACGGCGGCTTTCCGCTGGGGACGAGTGGCGGAGGCCGATCCGGCCCGCTTCCACGACGCCGTGTCACCGGTACCCGCGCGCGGTGCGGCGGCGGTGCCCGCCCAGGTGCTGGCGGACACCACGTTCGCCGGCCACGTCGGTGACCTCATCGCGCGGCGCGCGGCCGATCTCGTCGCCTACCAGAACACGAAGGTCGCGCGTCGTTACGTGACATTGATGCAGACGGTCTGGGCGGCAGAACGGGCACTCGGGACGCGCACCGACTTCAGCGAGGCCGTCGCGCGGGGACTCTACAAGTTCACGGCGTACAAGGACGAGTACGAGGTGGCCCGCCTGCTGACGGATCCGGGCTTCCTCGCCCAGGTGAAAGCCGAAGTGCCGGACGGGGAGAAGCTGACCTACCGGCTGCACCCGCCGATGCTGCGGGCGATGGGCCGTTCGAAGAAGATCGCGCTGGGACCGGCGAGCCACGTCGCGCTTCGGGCGCTGGCCAAGGGAAAGCGGTTGCGCGGGACGCGATTCGACCCCTTCGGTTACGCCCACGTCCGCAGGGTCGAGCGGCAACTGCTCACCGAGTACGCCGACATCGTGACGACCCTGGCCGGCCGACTCGACCACGACAACTACGACCGTGCGGTCGACGTGGCGCGTCTGCCCGACATCGTGCGTGGCTACGAGGCCGTCAAGCTCGGCAACGTCGAGGCCTACCGTGCCCGGTTGGAAGAGTTCGGGTTCTGATCCTGCTGTCGCACATGCTTGGTGATCCACTGGGCGGCCAGCTTCACGAGCCCGGACTGGAGATACCGCACGTGGGCGTCGAAATCGTCGCCGCGCGAACAGATCGGGTCATTCCTGTTGCACAGGTCGGCGGTGCGGGCGCCGAAATCCGGGCTCAGCACCGTCAGAGGCCTGCCGAACCGCGCTGACGGATTGCCGAACACCGCGATCGCCGCGATGTGGGGGATGACCGTGGCGGGCATCGGGGCGGTGTACCCCAGGCCGGCGATCGGCGCGGTCGCGACCACGTCGATCACGGCGGCTCCCTGTGAGTAGCCCCCCAGCACGATCCTGCTGTCCGGGCAGCGGGCCACCAGCGCCTGCACCCGCCGGCTGGCGTCGTTGGCGCCGACCGCGACCTGGCCGAAGTCCCAGGACGCCGGATACCTGACCGCATACGTCCCGACCGACAGCCCCTTCACCATGGGGCGCAGGGTCTCAACCAGTGACGTGCCCACCACACCCAGGCCGGGCGGTTCGTCGGTGCCGCGCGCGAACACGACCTCGACGTCGTGGCACTCCGGCGCGGCTGCCGCGGGCGGCGCACCGAGCGTCAGCGACGTCGTCGAGGCGATCAGGGCGGCTCCCACCGCAGCGATGGTGCGACGCGTCAGCGCACGGGCGGTGCACACGGCCACGGGCCTCTCCTCGACCTGAAGCGGATACGGATGATGCTTCGGTCGCATACCCATCTGTCACAGGATTCACTCCTGCACCAGGCCTCCTGCCCGGCGCCGGACGATCTGCCAGCGGGCGATCGCGGCGAAGAGCAGCGTCAACGCTGCCAGCACGGCCATGTTCACCAGCCAGGTCGATGCGGTGTGCTGCCAGTGCCGGTCGTCGGCGATCCCGACGACCAAGCGCGTCAGGTCCGCCGTCGATGCGGTCGCCGCGAAGCCCCAGCGTCCGGGCATCACGGTCGCGACGGTCTCGAACAGCGGACGGTCCGTCACCGGGATGTAGCCTCCGGCGAGCACCAACTGCGCCATCAGCGTCATCGCCAGCAGCACGATCACCTGGTCGCCGGTACGCGCCACCGCCGACAGCGCGAGCCCCAGCGCCGACGCGGCCACGGCGGTCGCCGCGACGCCTGCGAACATCTCCAGCAGGGGACTGCTCAGGGCCGCCGCGTGCGACGGCGCGGCCTTGCCGACACCGGGTGCGGTGACGACGAGCACCAGGATCGCCGACTGCAGCACCGCGATCCCGCCGAACACAGCGGTTTTCGCGACCAGGTAGGCCGTTGCCGACAGACCCGCGGCCCGCTCGCGCTCGAACAGGGCGCGCTCGCCCACCAGTTCGCGGATGGTCAGGGTCATTCCCATCAGGATCGCGGCGAAGCTCGTCAACGCCACGACATGCTTGGCCTCGAAGGGCGGAGCGCCGTCCGCAGGTATCGCCGCGAGGCCGGCGTCGCCGGCGACGGTCAGCGGCAGCAGGCCGACGAGGAATGGCAGGGCGGCGAGGAACAGCGTGTAGCCGCGGTGGGCGAGCAGCAACCGGACCTGGCGGCGCACCAACGTCCACACCTGACGCCATACGCCGGGCCCGGTGGAGGGCGCAGACACCGCCGCGGTGTCGAGAAGGGCGTTCGATGAACGCCTTTCGGACGGCTGGGCCCTGGTGTCGCGCACCCCGGCGGTGACCCTGGAGAAGACGTCGGCCCAGTCGCTGGCCCCGATCGCCGCGGCGATGTCGCGAGGCGCTCCGCAGAAGGCGAGGGTGCCCCCGGGCGCGAGCAGCAGCACCTGGTCGCAGACGTCGAGGAAGGTCAGGGAATGCGTGACGACCACGACGACGCGGCCGGCGTCGGCCAACCGTCGCAGCATCGCCATGACGGCACGGTCGAGTGCCGGGTCCAGCCCTGTCGTCGGCTCGTCGAGCACCAGCAGCGACGGGCCGGTCAGCAGTTCCAGCGCCACGGAAACCCGTTTGCGCTGGCCGCCGGAAAGTGCGTCGATCCGCGTGTGGGCATGCGGGGTCAATTCGAGCTCGGTGAGCACGTCGGCGACGACCCGTGCGCGTTCGGCCGCCGAACTGGTGGCCGGCATCCGGAGCTCGGCGGCGAAATGCAGTGCCTGCGTGACGGTGAGGCGCTCGTGCACGACATCGTCCTGCGGCACCAGCCCGACGTGGGAGTTGCCCTGGGCGGCGCGGCCGTGCACGGGGCGCCCGTCGAGCAGCACGGTGCCGCGGGTGGGGCGCAACCCTGCGATCACGCGGGCGAGGGTGGACTTGCCCGAGCCGGAGGGTCCAATCACCGCGGTCAGCGATCCGCGCCGTGCGGTGAACGAAACATCCTCCAGCAGAGTCGAATCGGGCGCCACGGTGAGGCTGACGGCCGAGACGGTGAGGCCGCCGGTGGCCGCCGGTGGCCGCCCCGTCATGGGGAGGGTGGGCGCGTCGGTGGTGCAGTAGGTCGTCATGGGTCCGCTCATCCGAGGAAGTAGGCCAGTGGGAGGACAACGAGCAGGGAGTCGATGCGATCGAGCAGGCCGCCGAAGCCGGGGAGCCAGTCGCCGGCGTCTTTCACCTGGGCCTGCCGCTTGAGCATCGACTCCAGGAGGTCACCGAACACGCTACCGAGGGCGACGGCGATCAACAGGCCGACCGTGAGGGTGCCCAGCACGGACAGGATCAGGAAAGCGCCGATCACCGCGCCCACCAGGCCGCCGACGGTCTTGTTGGGGCTCAGCGGGGACAGCGGGCGCCGGGCCCACGCCATCCGCCGCAGACCCTTGCCACCACACCAGGCGGCCACATCGGTGGCCGCGACGGCGAAGCACATCAGGTACGTGTCGGGCCACACCATCACCAGGTGGGCCAGCGACCAGCAGATCCACACTGAGCCGAAGGCCGTGAAAGCGGTTCTGCGGCAACCGTGCTCGATGTCTCCGCCGAGTACGGACGGCAGCGCGCACAGCAGGACGACGATCGGGGCGAAGCCGAGCATCTCCGGCCGTAACCAGGCCGCGGCCGGGTACAGCACGGCCAGCGCGAGCAGCACCCAGGTGTCTGCGCGGCCCAGCCGTACCAGCCGCGCGTATTCGACGACCGCGGTCACGGCGAGCCCGGCGGCCAGCACCGCGGTGGTGCCTTCCCCGATCCAGACGGGCACGCCGACGACGGGCGCGATCAGCACCCAGGTGCGCCACTTCTGGACCAGCTCCGGCTTACGGGCGACGAGGACCGCCAGCCCTGCCGCGCCCAGGACGGCCACGGTCAGCCACAGGAAGAACACGGCCCGTGAGTGCAGGTGTACCTGCAGCGGGCCCAGGTCCACGTCGAGCGCCATGCGCCTGTCGAGGTGCAGGAAGCGCAGATATTCGTCAACGATCATCATGTCCGGCAACCCGTTTCACGAAGCCAACGCGTAGCGCTCGTCGTGACCCGCGTCCGCGCGCAGCGCCACCACCTGCTCGCGCAACTGGGCGGCCGTGACGTCGTGCGGGTCCAGCGGTTCGCCCAGGCGCACCTGCATCGGGGCGGGGGAGTAGCGGCCGTCCTTGGGCAGGACGTCGGCGGTGCCGAGCACCGCGACGGGTACCACCGGCACGCCGCAGTCACGCGCCAGACGCACGGCGCCGGAACGGAATTCCGCGATCACGCCGTCCGTCGACCGGGTTCCCTCGGGGTAGAGGACCACCGTGCGGCCGGCACGCAGCGCCGGCCCGGCTGCGGCGAGCAGCGCGGCGTAATTGCCTGCTCCGGCCCGTCGCACCGGCAGGATTCCCGCCAGGGAGGTGGCGATGACGCGACGCACCGGAACCTCGAACCAGTAGTCGGCGGCGGCACCGAAGACGGGGCGTGCCGCGGGCGGCAGTGCCGCCAGCAGTGCTGCGGTGTCCGCGTGCGACGAATGGTTGGCGACCACCACGCAGCCGCCCCGGACATCCCATCGTCCGTTGACGGTCACGCCGCCCGACGCCGCGCAGACGATCCGCCACAACCAGTGGCGCGCGGTGCTCGCCGCGATCGGGGCGCTCATGCCGCCGCTCCCACCATCGGACGGGTCACTGCCTCGCGCCCGAGGGCGTACAGGGGCTGGGTCACCATGTCGATGGGCTGCGTCACGGCGTCGAGGCGTTCGGCCACGACGCGCCGCGCAGGCTGGGGACGTACCGGGCGGGTAGCCGGACGCGCGGTGCGCTGGGCGGCCAGCTCGCGGCGTGCGGCGCGCAGCCGCAGCACCGTGGTGAGCACCGAGCCGTTCAACAGCTGCATCAGCAGCACCGGCATGAGGACAGGGATGGCGACGGCCAGCACCACGAACACACACCGTTCGGTCTTGCCGAGCGGTCCGCCGTTGCGGCGGGTGGCGCCGGCCCCCGCGGCCGCCAGCGACGCGAACGTCGGAAGTGTGGCCGCCAGCGCGGCGAGGAGGACCTGCAGTACGGGCCAGGACAACCAGTCCAAGCCCGGGCCGCCCTGGCGGGCTGCCCACACGGCCAGGCCCGAGAACGCCAGCAGGTCGGCGGTGCGGTCCCCGATCTCGTTGACCACGAACCCCCACGGGCGGCTCACGCCGCGCGCCCGGGCCACGGCGCCGTCGAGGTTCGCGCCCGCCAGGCGCAGCACCATGAACACGGCCGCCAGCGGCCACCAGCCGAAGGCGAGGGTCACGCCCGCGGCGCCGCCGCCGAGGACGCCGACGACGGTGAAGACATCCGGCGAGATGCGCCGGGCGACGGCCGCGTCGACGATCGGGGTCAGCCGCGAGGTGAACCACGGCTTCAGGGCGTAGAGACCGGTCATGCGCGACCGGGTGTTCGTCGACGGTGTGAGACTGCGCGTCGCGACGGGTGCGTTCATGGCCGGCTCCTTTCGTTGTCGCGTCGATGCCTTTGCGCTCATGCCCGCGGGGTGCGGTGCATGGCGATGAGTACATCGACGCGCAGCGACTACCGATCCCAAACTCGGCGGCGGGATGCGGCGCGCGCGGCCGGCGGCGTCAGCGCACGGGGGCCGAGGGCAGCAGCGAGAAGAAGTCGTGCGACGGGTCGCTGCCGTCCGGCGCTCCGACCGGGGTGTCCCTGGTGACGGGATGGCCGAGGTCGAGCCTGGACGGGTCGTTGACGAAGGCGGAGTCGGTGACGATGGCGCGGTGGGTCACCTTCCACGTGCCGTCGCGTTTCTCGTATCGGTCCAGATACCGTCCGCCCACAATGACGTCGACGTCGTGGTCGCCGACGGTGAAGGTGTGGGTGGCGATGGTGTAGATCTCGCCTTCGGCGACGGCGCCGTCGATCGCGAAGTTCGTTGTGGTGATGTGGTGTTGCATCGATCGGAGAAACGGGCGTGCCGCCGCGATCTGCTCGACGAGTCGGGTGGCCGGACCGGACGAGAAGCTGCCGTGAGCGTCCTCGGCGTCGTCGTGGTAGAGGCTGCGCAGCGTGGCGTCGTCGCCGCGATCGACGGCGCGGCAGTAGCGGTGCACGAGCTTGCGCAGTTCGTGCTCGTCGAGCATCTCCTGCAATGCATCGGTCGGGGTCATCTAAAAAGTCCTTCCGTCGTGCGGTCAGTCCTGCACAGCTTTGGCGATCGCCGCGTATCTGCTCGACGCCGCAGCATCCGCGACGGCTTCGGTAGCGGCGCCGGCCAGCAGTTCGTGCGTCCACGCGTGCACGACCCGCACCAGGGTCCATGCGCGGGCGAGATCCTCGTCGAGGTCGGCGACGGCGACGAGGGTGTGGAACCGGTGGCGGACACCGTCGCGGATGTTGCCCGTGAGCGCATCCCACCGGTGCCACAGCATCGGTGCGATCTCGTAGTGCCGGTCGCCGTTGACCGGACGCGGAGCCACCGCCAGCCACGGTCGGCGTCCGGCGGTGAAGACCTTGCCGGGGTGCAGGTCGCCGTGCAGCACCACCTCGCCGCTCCGGTCGGCCGTCAGGTCTCGGCTCAGCGCGATGACCTGGGTGACGAGCCGGTGCGGGATCGGCGCGCCGCGGGGCAGCCTCCGCAACACCTCGATCCGGTCTGCGACATCCGCTGTGGCAGAGAGCAATTGAGGCAATGCGGGCACGTGCAGGGTGCGGTAGAGCCCCCCGATGACCTCGCACGCGATCGTGTCGGCGCTCTCGTCCAACCGTGGCGGCCGGAGCCGCTCGAGCAGGAGCGCATGTGCCGGCGGATCCGCCCGCAGCAGTCGCACGGCTCCGTCGCCGCCCCAGCGCCGTAGCACGAGGTGCTCGTGCGGGGATGCGGTCTGCGGCGCGCTCACCTTGAGGACGGCGGCCGTCCCGTCGTCGGTGCGCACGGGTGTGACCAGAGAGTCTGCGCCCTCGTGGGTGGGTCCGTCGACGCGAAGCTGCCACTGTGTCAGATGGTTCCGCAGGACGGTGCCCAGATCGTGGTCACCCTCGATCATCGGGCCTCTGGCTCGGCGCAGCCTGTTGTTCGGCGGCGTGATCGTCGATGGCCTTGCCGATCGCGTGTGCCGCCTGGTCGACGAAGGAGCGCCCACTTCCGGTGACCCAGTCGCGCGAGGCGATCGGTCCGCCGAGTTGGCCGGTGAAGTGCGGGATCACATACTGCGCGAACAGTTCGTAGCTGCGCAGCTTCGCCGCCGGCGGCGCCCAGTCGTGGTCGAACAACAGAAAGGCGCCGAACCCTCCGTTGCTCGCCTCCACCAACTCCTCGATTTTCGCGATCGCGTCGTCCGGCGTGCCGATCACCGCAAAGCCCGTCTCCCGATTGTTGGCGATGATCTCCGCGGGCGTGCCGCCCTGGACCGGCCCGGCGGGCAGGATGTGGGTGAAGTAATCGGAGAACTCCGCGATGCCGTACTCCACGTCCCGCTCGGCCTGCTCACGCGTCTCGGCGAGATGCATCGGCCCCACCAGCCGCCACTTGGACCGGTCGGCGACGTGACCGTTCTGCGCGGCGACCTCTTCCCACGTATTCCAGTGCTGGGCAAGCAGATCCATGCCCTGTCGGGCCGTGGCGGCGATCGAGAGCATGCCGATCCCGTGCCGGCCCGCACCCCGCGGGCCGGTCGGGGAGAACGATGCGGCGACCGCGATGTCGAAGCAGGGTCGGCTGTAGGGCCGCAGCTGCAGGCGCGCGTCCTGCAGGGTGAACCCGTCGGTGTGCATGGTGACCGTCTCCCCGCGCAGCAGGCGGACGATCGCATCGAGGCACTGCTCCATGCGCGGGCGCTGCTCGTCGGCCGGAATGCCCAGCATGTGGGCGTCCGACGTGAGCTGGCCGGGCCCGCAGCCCAGCATGACCCGGCCCCGGGTCAGGTGGTCGAGCAGCACCATGCGATCGGCCAGCATCAGCGGGTTGTGGTAGGGCAACGAGCTGACACCCGTGCCGAGCCTGAGGTGTTTCGTCCGCTCGGCGGCGACGCCGATGAACACCTCGGGGGAGGCGATGATCTCGAAGCCTGCGGAGTGGTGCTCGCCCACCCACGCCTCGTCGAAGCCCAGGTGGTCCATCGCGACGATCAGGTCCAGATCGCGCTCCAGGGCGAGAGTGGGGTTCTGACCGGTGGGGTGGAACGGAGCCATGAAGTTTCCGAAGCGCATCTGGTCATTCTGACCGCCGCCCCCGTGGCGCAGGTGGCTTTCTGTGCGTGACGAACGGGCGCAACCACCGCGCCGCCGAGCGACGGTGCGGGGTCCTCAGCCACCTTTCGATCGTGAAAATGCATCGAATGGCCCAGGTCGGGGTACCTGCTGACACGGCCGTATCGGCCGGCAGGCCGACCAGTAGGGGGAGCGATGGCAACCGACGCAGCAGAAGTGAGGGCAGAGCCGACGAAGCTGGCGCGCCGCATCACGGGCCCGCTGCTGTTCCTCTTCATCCTCGGCGACGTCCTGGGAGCCGGCATCTATGCGCTGATGGGTGAGCTGTCCGGCGAGGTCGGAGGCGTCCTGTGGGCGCCGCTGACCGTCGCCCTGCTGCTGGCGCTCCTCACCGCCGGGTCCTACGCCGAGCTGGTGACGAAGTACCCGCGGGCCGGTGGTGCCGCGGTGTTCGCCGAGCGCGCGTTCGGCCGGCCCGTGATCTCGTTCCTTGTCGGTTTCAGCATGCTCGCCGCGGGCGTCACGAGTGCGGCCGGTCTCGCGTTGGCCTTCTCGGGCGACTACCTCGCCACGTTCGTCGACATCCCGACCACCGTTGCCGCGCTGGCGTTCCTGGCGCTGGTGGCCTGCTTGAACGCGCGGGGCATCAGCGAATCCCTGAAGTCCAATGTGGTGATGACGGCCATCGAGGTCTCCGGACTGATCCTCGTCATCGTCGTCGTCGCCCTGATGGTCGGCCGCGGAGACGGCGACGTCGGCCGGGTCACCGAGTTCCCCGACGGCACGACGCCGGCACTGGCGATCCTGGGCGGCGCCATCCTCGCCTACTACTCGTTCGTCGGTTTCGAGACCTCCGCCAACGTCGTCGAGGAGATCAAGGATCCGAGCCGGGTGTATCCCCGGGCGCTGTTCTCCGCGCTGATCACCGCCGGCGTGGTGTACGCGCTGGTCGGCATCGCCAGCGCCGTCGCACTGCCGCCGGCGGAACTCTCGCAGTCCTCCGGGCCGCTGCTCGACGTGGTCGCCGCGTCCGGGGTGGCGGTGCCGGGGTGGCTGTTCAGCCTGATCGCCCTGATCGCGGTGGCCAACGGCGCGCTGCTGACGATGATCATGTCGAGCAGGTTGACGTTCGGGATGTCGGAACAGGGCCTGCTGCCGGCGCTGTTCGCACGCGTGCTCCCCAACCGCCGGACCCCGTGGGTCGCCATCGTCGCGACGACCGCGGTCGCCATGGTGCTGACGCTCATCGGCGATCTGTCCATGCTCGCCGAAACCGTCGTGCTCCTGCTGCTGTTCGTGTTCCTCTCGGCGAACGTGTCGGTACTGGTGTTGCGGCGCGACCACGTCGACCACGACCACTTCCAGGTCTGGACGTTCGTGCCGGTCCTGGGCATCGGCTCCTGCGTGCTGTTGCTGACACAGCAGAGCGCGAAGGTGTGGCTGCTGGCCGCAGCCCTGCTCGCCGGCGGAGTGGTCCTGTACTTCGTGGCGAGAAGGTTTGGAGGACAGCGGAATCAGACGGAGGCCCGGGTCGACACCACGGACGGCCCCACCAGGTCTGCGTAGACGCCGGCCCGATCCTCGTGGGCGTCGGGCAGGAACGGGAACGTGAACCAGTCGTGGATCAGCCCCGCGCGGAACTGGAACGTCACGTTCGGAATCCCCTCGGCGAGCACGCGGTCGCGCAACCGCACCGTGTCCACCGTCAGCAGGTCCCGCGACGAGCTGTAGACGACGGTCGGCGGCAACCCCTGCAGCGACCCGAACAGTGGGCTCGCCATCGGGTCGGACGTGCCTGCCGCGCCGGCCCACTTCGCGCCCGAGCGAACGAGATTCGGGATGTCGAGCAGGGGATCCCTGACCTCGGCACTGCGTGGATCGCTCATCGAGACGTCCAGCCACGGCGCCAGCAGCACCATCCGCGACGGCGTCGTCGCGTTGCGGCGCACCAGTTCCTGCGTCGCGGCCAGGGCGAGGCCGCCACCGGCGGAGTCGCCGAACAGGCTGACGTTCTGCGCGCCGTGCTCATCGATCACCGCGGTGAGGAAATTCGCCGTGCGGGGCACTTCGGTGGCTGCCGTTCCGCCCTTGGTGACGAGGGTCTGCAGCGGAACGATCACCGTGGCACCGGTGTCGCGGGCCATGTCGGCGTAGGTCCACCAGTGGAAGATGCTGGCGGTGGCGACGTAGGCGCCGCCGTGCAGCGCGACCACGACGTCGTCGGTGGCATTCCTGCGCGGCGTGAGCGACCACACCTTCATGCCCTCGAACTCGGTGCGCGTCACGTCGAGTCCGGCCCTGAAGAAGAACGGCGGGATGCCGTCGGTGAAGAACGGGATCTTGAGGCTGGTGAAGGACAGCAACCCGCCGAACGGTTTGAGCACCACCTTGAGCACGTTCAGTCCCGCCGTGACGAGGTTGTGCACGAAAGACGGCCGGCCCGTATAGACCGGCTCGGTAGCGGGCGGGACCGCCAGCACCGCGATCTCCGAGGCGGGAAGGGTGCCGGCCGTCGTGGGAGCGGTGGATTGTTCGTGGGTGCGGTCGTCGTCCTCGCGGCGGGCGGCCCCGGCTAGCGACCACAGGGCCGGCACGGCGGCGGGCGCGTCCGGGGTAGTGGTCCCGGTGGTCGTGTCGACGATGTCGACCGTGGCCGTATCCCGGCTGTCCGGCGCCTCGGCATGGGCATGCGCATCGGCATCGGCATCGTCGAGGGTCTCGTCGGGGTCCGCCTGCGCGTCGGTCGGATCCTCCGCGAGGTCTGCGTCGCTGACGTCCGACCCGTCCTCCGGCTCGGCATCGTCCCGTGGCTCGCCGGTGCCGCCGGTGTCGCCAGTACCGCCGGTCTCGGCAGGGTCGGCGGGATCCTCCGTGCCGGACGCCGGTGCGGCCGGGGTCGACTCGGAGTCGTTGTCGCGGGCGGGTTTCGGCGCGTCGTCGGTCTGCGACGAGTCCGACGGACTCTCTGCGGACGTTCCCTCGTCGGCCGCCCAGGCCGGACCTGCCGCACCGAGGGCGATCACCGCCCCCACACCGAGCGCGGCGGTGAACCCACCCACGCGGCCGGCCTTGCCCCGAACACGATCCACGGTCATCGACGCCTCCCCGTTCCCGACTCTCCGGCGATTCACGGTAGCCGCTCGGCTACCGGCGAACAATGGAGGCGCGGGACGGAATTCGGCGGCCACGACGGCTCGGGGCAGCCACGTCACGCCCCCACCCTGGCTGAACAGGTTTGCCGCGCGCGCTGAAGTGGAATAATGCGGCAATGCCGCATACTGACCGGGCGTCCGCACCCGAGTTGGATGACTTCCTCCGGTCCAGTGGCGATCTCCGCGTCGGCAGCTTCCGATTCTGGTTCGTCGGTCAGCGCTGGGAGTGGTCGGACGAAGTGGCCCTGATGCACGGTTACGAACCCGGCACCGTCACTCCGAGCACCGAGCTGTTGCTCGCGCACAAACATCCCGAGGACCGACGGCACGTACAGGAACTTCTCGATCAGGCGCTGCACACCGGCGGGGCGTTCTCCAGCAGGCACCGGTTCATCGACACCCGCAACCAGGAGCACACTGTGCTCGTGCTGGCCGACCGGATGTTCGATGACCTCGGGGCCGTGGTCGGGACCGAGGGCTACTACGTCGAGCTCACCGACACGTTGAATCAGGCCCGGCGGGACGCCCTGAACAGTTCGCTACCGGACCTGTTCGCCGCGCGTGCAGAGATCGAGCAGGCCAAGGGAGCGTTGATGCTGGTGTACGGGGTCGATGCGGACCAGGCCTTCGAACTTCTGCAGTGGCGCTCCCAGCAGACCAACACGAAACTCCGGGTCCTGGCATCCCGGATCGTCGCGGAGTTCCCCGCGCTGGTGTTCCAGCAGGACGAGCTGCGCAGGCAGTTCGACCATCTCCTCCTCACCGCTCATCAGCGCGTCCGGTGACGGTGCGAGAAGTCGTGACACATCTGGACGTCGCTCAGGAGATGCGGCCCGGCGCGATCGTCCTGTGTGCTGACGGCGAAGTCGACACCGGCACAGTCGAAATCCTCGCGGCCGCGCTGGAGGGCGCCCTCGCCGCGGCCGCAACACGATCCGCAGTTCTCGTCGTCGATCTCGACGCGGTCTCCTACTTCGGCAGCGCCGGGCTCAACGCGTTGCTCGACGGCGCCGAGAGGGCAGACGTGCGGGGGGTCGCGCTGCGGGTGGTGGCCACCAACTCCGAGGTGACCCGGCCCATCGAGGTCACCCGCCTGCAGGAGATCCTGCGGCCGTACCCGAGCCTGGACGAGGCGATGGCCGCGACGGGCGGCGCGCAGTGACCGGCACCGGAGTCGACGGTTCCACCCCGTCCGGCGTCTTCGCCGACGGAAGCGACGTCGGAAGGGATCACGCCCGGGTGGATTGGGCCGCCACGCCGCTGGGCCCGCCCGACCAGTGGCCGCAGAGCCTGCTGACCGCGACCAGCATCCTGCTGTCCTCGCGATTCCCGATGTGGATGGCCTGGGGCCCGGAGCTGACGTTCTTCTGCAACGACGCCTACCGCCGCGACACGCTCGGCCGCAAATACCCGTGGGCACTGGGCCGCCCGGCGCGCGAAGTGTGGGCCGAGATCTGGGGCGACATCGGGCCGCGCATCGAACGAGTCCTGTCCACCGGCGAAGCGACGTGGGACACGGCGCTGCTGCTCTTCCTGCGCCGCTCCGGCTACACCGAGGAGTCCTACCACACGTTCTCCTACAGCCCGCTGCGCGACGACGACGGAACAGTCGTGGGCATGCTGTGCGTCGTCAGCGAGGACACCCAACAGGTCATCGCCGAACGCCGGATGGCCACGCTGCGCGACCTCGGTTCCGACCCCAGCCTGGTGCGCACCGAAGAAGAGATCCTCGGCTTCGCCGATCAACAGCTGTCGCAGAACCTGCGCGACCTGCCCTTCACGCTCACCTATCTGTTCGCCGACGACGGTTCGGCGCGCCTGGCGGGTCGCAGCGGTATCCCCTCGGGTCACCCGGCGGCGCCCGAGACGTTGACGGGCACCGCGGGGGAGCCGTGGCCGTTGGCGGAGCCGACCCGCGGCGATTCCGTCGTGGTCACGATCGATCACGACGCGTATCCGTCGCTGCCGACCGGTGAGTGGCCCGATCCGCCGGAGCAGGCGCTGATCGTCCCACTGCTGCAGCAGGGCGGCTCGCCCAGCGGCTTCCTGGTGGGCGGGCTCAACCGCTACCGCCCACTCGACGAGGCCTACCGGGGTTTCGTCACGCTCGTCGCCGGACACATCGCGGCCGGCATCGGCCTGTCACGCAGCTACCGCACCCAGCAGAAGCGCGCCGAGGAACTGGCCGAACTGGACCGCGCCAAGACCACGTTCTTCTCCAACATCAGCCACGAGTTCCGCACACCGCTGACGCTCATCCTGGATCCGGTCGCCGAACTGCGGCGCTCCGAGAGCATCGGAGAGGATGCCCGCCAGGAGCTCGATGTGGTGTGGCGCAACGGATTACGGCTCACCAAGCTGGTGAACACGCTCCTGGACTTCTCCCGCATCGAGGCGGGGCGCACGCAGGCCCGCTACGAACCGGTCGATCTCGGCAGCCTCACCGCCGAACTGGCCAGTGTGTTCCGCTCGGCGATCGAACGCGCCGGCCTGACGCTCACCGTGGACTGCCCGCAGATGGACGACTCGGTGTACGTCGACCGCGACATGTGGGAGAAGATCGTCTTCAACCTCTTGTCGAACGCGCTCAAATTCACCTTCACGGGCGGCATCTCGGTCACCGCCCGCCGAGACGGCCACGACGCGGTGGTGACGGTCGCCGACACCGGGACCGGCGTGCCGGCCGACGAGATGCCCAGGCTCTTCGAGCGGTTCCACCGGATCGAGAACGCCAGGGCCCGCTCCAACGAGGGCAGCGGGATCGGCCTGGCGCTCGTCAAGGAGTTGATCGGCCTGCACGGCGGCACGATCTCCGCCGACAGTGCCGAGGGTCGGGGCACCACCTTCACGATCCGGCTCCCGTTCGGCACGGCACACCTGCCGGACGACGCCGTCGCGCCGGTCCTCAACGGGCGCAGGGCCGTCGTAGGCGCGGACGCCTACGTCGAAGAGGCGCTGCGCTGGATCCCCGCCGATATCACCGACATCGAGGCTCAGACCGCCGTCGCCGCAACGCTTTCGGAGAGGAGCGCGGGGGGCGCCGAGACGCCCGCGCGGGTGCTGATCGCCGACGACAACGCCGACATGCGGGAGTACCTGACGCGGCTGCTGCGTTCCGACGGCTACCAGGTCGACGCCGTCGTCGACGGGCAGCAGGCGCTGGAGGCCGTCCGGGCAAGTGCCCCGGACATCGTGATCAGCGATGTGATGATGCCCAGGCTCGACGGGCTGGGCCTCGTCGCGGAACTGCGCGCCGACCGCCGGACCGCCGCGGTCCCGGTGCTGCTGCTGTCGGCGCGGGCAGGCCAGGAGGCGTCGATCAGCGGTCTGCGCGCCGGCGCCGACGACTATCTGGTCAAGCCGTTCGCCGCGGCCGAGCTTCTGGCCCGGGTGCGCGCGAATGTCGAACTCGCCCGTCTGCGCAATCACCACGCGCGGTGGCGCACCGCGCTGGTCGACTCACTGCAGGAAGCCTTCTTCGTCTGCGACGAGGACGGCGCGGTGGTCGAGATCAACCCGGCGTTCACCGAGATCCTGGGATTCGGCACCGCCGGGCTGCCCTATCGGCCCACCTATCCGTGGTGGCCGTCCGCGGAGAGCGACCCGGACGCCCACCGCCGGGTAGCCGAGGCGTTCGGCAGCCTGATCGACCAGCCGCACGGCACCATCACCGCGGTACCGGTCAACCACCGCGACGGGCACCGCGTGTGGGTCACCGCCACGTTCACCCATGCCGAGGATCCCGAGACGGGCCGTGACGTCATCGTGGGCACGTTGCGCGACGTCACCGCCGAGCGGTACATCGTGCAGCGTGAGTCCGCGCTGGCCTCGCTGAGCGAGGCGCTCGTGCAGGCCGACACCCTCGACGACGCGGTGCTCGCCGCCGCGGAGGCGTTCTCGGCCGTGTGGCAGGCCCGGCGGGTCGTCGCGGCCACATGGCACGGCCACACCGATGCCGAGGCCGACCCCTCGGGTCCCGACCTGATCTGCGTCGGCGATCCTGCCCGCTGGACGGGGCTGGCCCAGGACGTGCGGGACGCGATCGTGGCGGTGCGGGACGACGATCTGCTGGATCCGCACACGTCGGTCGCCGGGTCGGCCGGCATCGCCCTGCGCCATCCGCTCGGGGTCCTGGTCATCCATCTCGAGCTCTTCGAGCAGCGGCACTTCACCGCCGACGACCGCACGTTGCTCACGATGCTGGCAGGCCGGCTCGGGCAGGGCCTGCAGCGCGTCCACCAGATCGATCAGCAGCGCGAGACCGCGCTCGCCCTGCAGCACGCGATCCTCGGCCCGTCGCTGTCGAGCGGTTTCGCCGTCCGGTATCAGCCGGCCACCCGGCCGCTGCAGGTCGGCGGCGACTGGTACGACGTCGTCGACCTCGACGACGGCCGGATCGGATTGATCGTGGGCGACTGCGTCGGGCACGGGCTGGCCGCTGCCACGGTGATGGGGCAGTTGCGCAGCGCCTGTCGTGCGCTGCTGCTGGAGCATCCCAGTCCTGCCGCTGCTCTCTCCGCGCTGGACAGGTTCGCCGCCCGGCTTCCCGGCGCCCGCTGCACCACGGCGTTCTGCGCGGTCCTCAACCCCGAGACCGGCGAGGTCGTCTACTCGTGCGCGGGCCACCCGCCGCCGATCCTGGTCATGGCCGACCGGAGCACGCACCTTCTGGAGGGCGCCCGGACCACACCGCTGGGCCTGCGCAACGCTCCGCACCGCACCGAGGCCACCGAGACGATGCCGCCGCGCGCGACGCTGCTGCTGTACACCGACGGCCTGGTGGAACGCCGCCGCGAATCGATCGACGACGGCATCGCCAGGGCCACGGATGTCGTCCAGGACAATCGCTCCACCGAACTCGACGAACTCGCGAACGTGATCATGGCGAGGCTCGCGCCGACGGATGGGTATCACGACGATGTGGCACTTCTCCTGTACCGGCAGCCCGCGCCGCTGGACCTCGACATGGCCGCCGATGTCGGCGAGCTCGCGGCCAGCCGGACCGCGCTGCGCGGCTGGCTGGACAGCGGCGGGGTGTCGGCCGATCAAGCCCTCGACGTACTCATCGCCGTCGGGGAAGCGCTCGCGAACGCGATCGAGCACGGCCACCGCGACCACCCCGACGGGCGGGTCCGTCTGCAGGCGATCATGCTGCCCGACCGCCTGCAGGTGACCATCGTCGACACCGGCAAATGGAAGACTCCGGCCGAGATACCGTCGGTGCATCGCGGACGTGGTATCGCGCTCATGCGAGCCTTGATGCACGATGTCACCATCGAATCGCACTCCACCGGCACCACCGTGCACATGAACACGAGGATCGCTTGATGGCCACCCCGCTGCGGCTGCGCACCGACCGTCGCGACGACGGCGTGCTCGTGCTGGTTGCTGTCGGCGAGCTCGATCTGAGCAACATCTCGACCTTCGCCGACGCCCTCTCGACGGCGACCGAGGTCGGCGCGGACGGCTCGCCCCTGCACGTCGACCTCAGCGAGGTCGAGTACCTGGACAGCGGCGCCATCAACGTGCTGTTCGACCACGCCGAGTCGATCGCCCTCGTGGTCAATCCGGTGCTGCTGCCGGTGCTCAAGGTCAGCGGGCTGACCGAGGTCACCACCGTGACACCCGCGACCGGTTCCTGAGCCGTCAGCCGCCGTCGCGGCGGGCCTTCGCGCGCCTCTTGCCTTCGTGCATCGCCGCCACCCGCGCCACCGGGATGGTCCGGCCCTGCCCGATGAGATCGAGCGGTAACCGCTGGGCCGTCGGCATGGCCTCAGCCCAGGGGTCGCGGCCGTCCAACAGCGCGACGGCGGTGTGGACGGTGAAGTCTGACGGCTGCACGCGATCGAGGTCCGACCACGCCACCGGGAACGACACCGGCGTGCCGGCCCGCAGCCGGGGGCTGTAGGCCGCGGCGACAGTGGCGCCCCCGGCCCGCGTGGCGTCGACGAACACCTTCCCGGCCCGGTCCTCGACGATGAAGGCCGTCGTGGCCAGCGACGGGTCGAGTGCCTCGGCCCGCGCCGCGAGCGCCCGGGTGGCGGCAGCGACATCGTCGACGGCCGCGCTGTCGTCGATCGGGACGAAGATGTGGACGCCCCGGGAGCCGCTGGTCTTCACCGCCCCGGACAGCCCGCAATCGGCGAGAGCCTGCCGCACGAGGTGGGCCACGGCGACGACGGCGGCGAAGTCGTCGCCCGTCGGGGGATCGAGATCGAGGATCAGATGCGTGGGTCGGTAGATGTCCTCGGCCGGCCCCAGGGCGGGGTGGTACTCGATCGCGCGCTGGTTGGCCAGCCACAGCAGGGTGCGCCGGTCGTCGCAGAGGGCGTAGTGGATCTCCCGCTTGGACGCCTCAGCCCAGATCGCCACCGTTCGCACCCATTCCGGGGTGTGCTTCGGCACGTTCTTCTGCATGAACGGCGCCCGGCCCCGCAGCGCCCGCAGCACGGTGAGCGGCCGACCCGCCAGGACGGGGAGCATGCGGTCGGCGACGGCATCGAGATAGTCGACCAGGTCGCGTTTGGTGGCCGCGGCATCACCGGTGAGCTGCTCGTCGAGGTTGGTCAGGTCCACGCCTGCACGCTGCTCCACGGTGCCCATCACCCCAGGGTAGGCGCGTCGGTTCGATGACAAGCGTGGCGCGCCAATGGAAGTCGGTATTCCGCCGCGGCCCGGGCCTGCGGCGCTTACCGTTTGGTGCCAATGGACCGGAGCTCAACGCAGGAGCCCGGCGACTCCCCGACGGTGGTCGCCACGGCGTCACCCACCGCGCCCGTGACCGCGGCAGCCGCCGCACCCCAGGTCGACGATCAGGAGAAACCCGGTCGTGAGCTGCGGGGCGGGACACTGCGCCTGGTCGCCTGCGTCGCCTTCGCCGTCGCGCTGCTGACCGTCTGGCAGGTCTTTCGACCGCTGCCGCAGGGCAGCCAGTTCTACCTCATCGTCTTCCTGGCGGGCTCCCTTCCGCTGGTGTACCTGGTCTACCGCTCGGGCTGGAAACGGCTGGACCCCGAGGATCGGCCCGGGATCGTCGACTGGGTGCTGGCCGCCGTCACGCTGGTGGTGTGTCTGTATCCCGTCCTGCCGGTGAGCCTGGGCGCCGGCGGCGGCGGATACAACGCGTTCCTCGACCGGCAGGGCACGCTCGAACCGATCGACGTCGTGATGGGCGCGCTGCTGCTCGTGCTGATCCTGGAGGCCTGTCGACGGACCACGGGTTGGGCGTTGCCCGTGGTGTGCGCGGCATTCCTGGCCTACGGCTACTACGGCGGTCTGCTTCCCCAGGGGTGGGCCATCGCGCACGCGGGGCTGGACTTCGACCAGATCGTCGACGCGCTCTACAACTCGGGCAGCGGCTTCTTCGGCACTCCGCTCGATGTTGCCGCCACCTACATCGTGCTCTTCACGATCTACGGTGCAGTTCTCGAAATGTCAGGCGGTGCACGGTTTTTCGTCGACCTGTCGGTGGCGGCGTTCCGGCGCTCGCGCAGCGCGGCGGGCCGCACCGCGGTGGCGTCGGGCTTCCTGCTGGGGACGGTGTCGGGGTCGGGCACCGCGACCGCCGTCAGCGTCGGGGCGGTGACCTGGCCGATCATGCGGCGGGCCGGCTACACGCCCGAACGCGCAGGCGGTGTACTCGCCGCGGCGGGGGTCGGGGCGTTGCTGTCTCCGCCGACGCTCGGCGCGGCGGCCTTCATCGTCGCCGAGTATCTCGAGGTGTCGTATCTGACGGTGCTGGGCTGGGCCATGATCCCGACCGTTCTCTACTACCTCGGGATCCTGCTGGCGGTCGAGATCGACGCCCGTCGCTTCGGGATGGCGGCGACGCACCTGGACACGCCGTCGGCATGGAAGCTGCTGGGCAGGTTCGGCTATCACTTCTCCTCGCTGATCGCCATCGTGGTGCTGTTGGCGCTGGGGATGTCGGCCACCAGGACGGTGGTATACGCGACGGCCCTGGCATTCGTGTTGTCGTTCCTGGACCGGCGCTTCCGGTTGACGCCCCGTCGGCTCTTCGATGCACTCAGCGCCGGAGTGCGCGGCGTGCTGCCGGTGGTCGCGGTGTGCGCCGCAGCCGGTGTCATCACCGCGATGACGACCAAAACCGGCCTCGGCGCCCAGTTTTCGTCGGTTCTCGTCGGCGGGGTGGATGCCCTGACCGACAACCGCACGCTGATGCTGGCGCTGACCGCGGTCTTCGCCGCCGTGGCGCTGGCGCTGCTCGGGCTCGCGATCCCGGTGACGGCGTCGTTCGTGATCGGGTGGGTCATCATCGGTCCGGCGCTGCTGGCCCTGGACGTGCCCGCCCCGGCCGCGGCGATGTTCGTCTTCTACTACTCGGTGCTCTCCGAGGTGACACCCCCCACCGCGCTGGCGGCCGTCGGGGCGTCGGCGGTCACGGGTGGACGTGCCATCCCCACGATGTGGCAGGCGCTGCGGTACGCGGCCCCGGCGTTCCTGGTGCCGATCGCGTTCGTGCTGACCGGGCCGGGGGAGTACCTCCTGGCCCGCGGACCCCTGCTCGGCGTCGCATGGGCGTCGGCGGTGGCCTGTGTCGGGATCGTCGCGCTCTCGTCTGCTGCCGGCGGGTGGATGCTCGGCATCGGCGCGATGGGCCGGATCCCGCGGACGCTCACCGCGATTGCGGCCCTGCTCCTGCTTTTTCTCGACCCCGTCACGATCGTGGCGGGGCTGGCGTGCCTGCTCTGTGCAGTCGCGCTGACCATCATCACCGACAGGAGGAGACGGCTATGCGACGTGCAGTGACGGTGGTGGCGGCGCTGGTGTTGACCGGCGCCGCGGCGAGCGGATGCGGCGGGAGGCAGGACGCCCCGACCGCGGACTCGGGCGGCGAGATCACCTGTGAGGTCGGCGCCGACACCAGGGTGAGCATCGCGACCGGGAACTCGACAGGGGTGTACTTCTCGCTCGGAAACGCCTATGCCGAACAAGTCTCGGCCGCCACCGACGGGACGGTCAAGGCGACCGCCGCGGAGACGGGTGCCTCGGTGCAGAACATCGAGCAGCTGGTCGGCGGCAGCTACCAGGTGGCGTTCTCGCTGGCCGACACCGCGTCCGACGCGATCGAGGGCAAGGGCAGTTTCGACGGCGAGGAGCAGCCCATCCAGGCGATCTCGCGCATCTACCCCAACTACACGCAGGTGATTGCGCGCGCCGACAGCGGCATCACCTCGATCGCCGACATGCGGGGCAAGCGCGTCTCCACCGGATCGCCGGGCTCGGGGACCGAGGTGATCGCGAACCGGTTGCTGGAGTCGGCGGGGCTCAACCCCCAGAGCGACGTCGCCGCCCAGCGGCTCGACCTCACCAAGACCGTGGACGGTATGAAAGACGGCTCCATCGATGCGCTGTTCTGGTCGGGCGGGCTGCCGACACCGGGCATCACCGACCTGTTCACCTCGGCCCGCGGCGACGTGGTGTTCGTCGACATCACGCCTCAACTCGGTGCGATGGCCGAGATCAGCCCCGCCTACGAGGAAGGCCTGATCCCCGCCGCGACCTATCAGCTGCCCTCCGATGTCGCCACGATCGTCGTTCCGAACGTGCTGCTGGTGCGCGACGACGTCGACGCGAACCTGGCGTGCGTGTTGACCAGGACGCTGTTCGAGAAGCAGCCCGAACTCGCCCAGGTCGTGGGCGCGGCGAAGGGCATCACGCTGGAGAACGCCCGCGACACCGACCCGGTGCCGTTGAACCGCGGTGCCGAATACGCCCTCGACGAGCTCGGTGCGCCGAAGTAAAGCGCTGGTCAAGCTGTGAATCAGCTGTCAACGCCCGATTGACAGGCAATGGTTTGACGCACTACATGTATGACACGCGACACAGTTTGTGTCACGCGCGCGGCTTCGGTGTGGGCCGAGGGGTAGGTCTGAGCGGGGGCGGTGGAAGTGGCAGGTGCCGGGCGGTCCGGGATCGGCGGGGTCATCCGTGCCCTGGCGGTGCCGATCATCCTGGGCTGGATCCTGCTCACCGTTGTCACCAACGTCGCGGTTCCGCCGCTGGAGAAGGTCGGTGAGGAACACACCGTCGGGCTGAGCGCCAACGACGCCCCGTCGATGGTGTCCATGAGGCGCATCGGCGCCGACTTCGACGAGTTCGATTCCGACAGCACCGCGATGATCGTGCTGGAGGGTGAACAGCCCCTCGGCGACGCCGCGCACCGCTACTACGACGAACTGGTCGACAAACTCGAGGCCGACACCGAGCACGTCCAGCACGTCGCCGACTTCTGGGGAGACCCGCTCACCGCATCGGGCGCCCAGAGCACCGACGGCCTCGCGGCCTACGTGCAGGTGTACCTGCACGGGAACCAGGGGGAGCCGAAGGCCAACGAAGCCGTGCTGGCGGTGCGTGAACTCATCGCCGAAACGGCGGCACCGCCGGGCATCGAGGTCTATGTCACCGGAGGCGCGCCACTGGTGGCCGATCAGCACAACGCCGGCGACAAGAGCATCTTCATGGTCACGATGATCACGATCGGCGTCATCGCGGTGATGCTGCTGATCGTCTTCCGCTCCGTGGCCACGATGCTGCTCACCCTGTTCATGGTCTTCGCCGAGTTGGGCGCGGCCCGCGGCATCGTCGCGTTCCTGGCCGACGCCGAGATCATCGGCCTGTCCACCTTCGCGACGAGCCTGCTGACTCTGATGGTCATCGCCGCGGGCACCGATTACGCGATCTTCGCGATCGGCCGCTATCAGGAATCGCGGGGCGCGGGCGACGACCGGGAAACTGCCTACCACACGATGTTCCGCGGCACCGCGCACGTGATCCTGGGCTCGGGCCTGACCATCGCGGGCGCGATGCTGTGCCTGAGCTTCACCCGGCTTCCGTATTTCCAGACGATGGGCGTGCCCTGCGCGGTCGGCACGTTCGTCGCGGTCCTCGCGGCGCTGACGCTCGGCCCCGCGGTCATCGCCGTCGGCAGCCGCTTCGAGTTGTTCGACCCGAAGCGCGAGATCAGCTCCCGCGGGTGGCGGCGGATCGGCGTGTCCGTGGTGCGCTGGCCCGGTCCGGTGCTGGCCGCCACGCTGGCGCTGGCCCTGGTCGGCCTGGTCACGCTCCCGGGGTACAAGACCAACTACGACGCGCGCGACTACCTGCCCGCCGAGGTTCCCGCCAACGTCGGATATGCGGTTGCCGACCAGCATTTCGGCTCCGCGCGGATGAACCCCGAGCTGCTGATGATCGAGAGCGACCACGACCTGCGCAACCCGGCGGACTTCCTCGTCATCGACAAGATCGCCAAGGCCGTCTTCCGGGTGCCCGGTGTCGCCCGCGTGCAGACGATCACCCGTCCCGACGGCAAACCGATCAAGCACACCACCATTCCGTTCCAGATGAGCATGCAGGGCACCACACAGCGTCTCAACGAGAAGTACATGCAGGACCGGATGGCCGACATGCTCGTCCAGGCCGACGCGATGCAGACCAACATCGACACCATGACCAGGATGTCGAGCCTCATGCAGCAGATGTCCGACGTCACCCACCAGATGGTGGCCAAGACCAGGGACATGACGATCGACATCGCCGAATTACGCGATCACATCGCCGATTTCGACGACTTCTTCCGACCGATCCGCAACTACTTCTACTGGGAACCGCACTGCTACGACATCCCGGTCTGCTGGACGATCAGGTCGGTGTTCGACACGCTCGACGGCATCAACCCGCTGACCGACGACATCCAGGAGCTGGTGCCCGAACTCGAGCGGCTCGACGAGCTGATGCCGCAGTTGATCGCGCTGCTGCCCTCGCAGATTCAGACGATGCGCGACATGCAGACGATGATGTTGACGCAGTACCAGAGCCAGAAGGGCCAGCAGGATCAGAGCGCGGCGATGTCGGAGGACGCCGACGCCATGGGCGAGGCGTTCGACGACTCCCGCAACGACGATTCGTTCTATCTGCCCCCCGAGGCCTTCGACAACGACGACTTCAAGCGGGGCATGGAGAACTTCATCTCCCCGGACGGCAAGTCGGTGCGCTTCATCATCAGCCACGAGGGGGATCCGGCCACCGTCGAGGGCATCTCGCATGTGCTGCCGATCAAGACTGCGGCCAAGGAGGCGATCAAGGGGACCCCGCTGGAGGGCTCGACGGTGTACCTCGCCGGCACCGCGGCCACCTACAAGGACATGCGCGACGGTGCGTTCTACGACCTGCTGATCGCCGGAATCGCCGCGGTCACACTGATTTTCGTGATCATGTTGATCATCACCCGTAGCGTGGTCGCCGCCGCGGTGATCGTCGGCACCGTATTGCTCTCGCTGGGAGCATCTTTCGGTCTGTCGGTATTGCTCTGGCAGCACATCCTGGGCCTGGAACTGCACTGGATGGTCCTGCCGATGTCGGTGATCCTGCTGCTCGCCGTCGGTTCGGACTACAACCTGCTGCTGGTGTCGCGGTTCAAGGAGGAACTGGCCGGAGGCCTCAAGACCGGCATCATCCGTGCGATGGCGGGCACGGGGTCGGTCGTCACCTCCGCAGGCCTGGTCTTCGCCGCGACGATGGCGACCTTCGCATTCAGCGATCTGACCGTGATGGCCCAGGTGGGTACCACCATCGCCCTCGGGCTGCTGTTCGACACGCTGATCGTGCGGTCGTTCATGACACCGGCGGTTGCGGCCTTGCTGGGCCGGTGGTTCTGGTGGCCGCAGAAGATCCGGAGCGCCGCATCGCAGCGGCGCCTTGCCAGGATCCGACCCGAGATCGCTACCGCGGGGCGCTGACCCGCGCCGCGAGATCACCGATCTGCGTGGAGTCCAGTTTCGTCAGCAGGTCGCGGGCATTCTCGAACACGTCGGACGCGCCGGCCTCCCGCAGTTCGGAACGCGAGACGCCCCCGCTGAGCAGACCGATGGAGGGGACTCCTGCGCGGTTGGCCGCCTCGCAGTCCCAGATCGCGTCGCCCACGAAGACGGCATCCTCCGCGCTGACCCCCGCGCGGTCGAGTGCGATCTCGACGATGTCGGGCTTGGGTTTGGCCGTGTCGACATCCTCGGAGGACGTCACCGCCGCCACCACGTCGTCGCAGTCGAGCACCTCGCGCAGCATGGCCAGCTCGTCTTCGGGCGCGGAAGTGGCCAACACCACCTGCAGGCCCTTGTCGGCCACCCCGCGCAGCAGTTCGCGTGCACCGGGCAGCGGGGCGAGCAGGCCGGACGTCTCTTTGTAGAACCGGCTGTGGGCATCTTTGAGCCGGTCCAGGACATCCTCGGCGGCATCGCCGGCGAAGGTCTGCATCAGCGTGGAGCCGTCCATGCCGATGCAGCGGTGGACCCGCCAGCTCTCGACCGGTATCCCTTCGGCGTCGAACGCCCGCAGCCACGCGGCGACGTGCAGGTAGTTGGAGTCGACGAGCGTGCCGTCGATGTCGAAGAGAACGGCAGGCGTGCGTGTGTCAGTACTCACGGGGCGGTTCAGGGCACCGGGATGTTGATCGTCGGGCCGCCGGGAATGGAGCCACCGCCGCCGCCGGGTCCGCCGGTGATCGTGGGGCCGCCGGGGATGGCGCCGCCGCCGCCTTCGGGTCCGCCGCCACCGGTGGGCCCACCCGGAATGGAGCCGCCGCCACCCTCGGGTCCGCCGCCGCCGGTCGGGCCACCGGGGATCGAGCCCCCGCCGCCGGGCGCCGTGGTCTCCGCCGGCGCGGGCGCAGACGTCGTCACCGGGGCCGTCGGCGTGGACGGCGTCGTCATCGTGGTGCTCGTCTCCGTCGAGGTCGTGGTGGTCGATGTCGTCGACTCGTCTCCACTGTCGCTACCGCCGCATCCGACGGCGAGCGCCAACACCGCGGCGCCTCCGGAGGCGAGCAGCGTTCGTGACAAACGAGAATTCATGGGTCCACCTTGCTGTCGAGGAATCCACCGGAGGTACCCCGGTGGCCGTATCCCAAACGCTCAGCCGACCGCGTCCGCGCTGCGGCCTGCCCCGTGTGACGCACCGGCGATCAAGGGGTCAGGTCCGTCGCGCACAAGTGGTGGCGGGTCCGGCGGGCGCGCTCTCCGCGGGTGCGCGTCCGTGGCACCTGTGTGCTGCCAACGTGTTTCGAGCGTGTTTCGCGGTCGGGCGGAACGACTCGCCGCCGGAGACGCCAGTGAGCATGCTCGCCACCGGCGCGGCTGGGCATCTGGCCGGCGGATCGTCCGCGTTGGGCCTGGCGTGCGGCCGGGTCCTGTTGGGTAACCTTCCAGCCATGACCGCCCAAGCGATCGGGATGGCTCCATGAGTGGGGGCCTGTTTGCGCTGCTCGACGACGTCGCCGCGCTGGCCCGCCTCGCGGCCGCGTCCGTCGACGATATCGGTGCCGCCGCGGGACGGGCGACCGCCAAGGCCGCCGGCGTGGTCATCGACGACACCGCGGTCACCCCGCAATATGTGCACGGCATCGCCGCTGAGCGCGAGTTGCCGATCATCAGACGCATCGCGCTGGGCTCGCTGCGGAACAAGATCGTCTTCATCCTGCCGGCCGCGCTGCTGCTCAGCCAGTTCGTTCCCTGGCTTTTGACACCCATCCTGATGCTGGGCGCCACCTATCTGTGCTTCGAGGGCGCCGAGAAGGTGTGGGGCATGATCCGCGGCCACGACAAGCACGGCGCCCCGGTGGCCGCGTCCAGTCAGGACGCCGAGAAGTTCATGGTCACGGGCGCGATCCGGACCGACTTCATCCTGTCGGCCGAGATCATGGTGATCGCTCTCAACGAGGTCGCCGACCAGTCCTTCTGGCCGCGGTTGGTCATCCTGCTCGTCGTCGCGGTGGTGATCACGGTCGCGGTGTACGGCGTCGTGGCCGGAATCGTCAAGATGGACGACCTCGGTCTGAAGCTCACCCAGAAATCGTCGGGCTTCGCCAAGAAGCTGGGCCGGGGTCTGGTTGCGGGCATGCCCAAACTGCTGTCGGCGCTGTCGGTCATCGGCACCGCGGCGATGCTCTGGGTTGGCGGCCACATCCTGCTCGTCGGGAGCGATGAGCTCGGCTGGCACGGCCCGTACTCGCTGGTCCACCACGCCGAAGAGGCTGTCCACCACGTCGCGGGCGTGGGCGGTGTGCTGGGCTGGCTGGTCAACACCGCCGCGTCGGCGGTCATCGGTCTGGTGATCGGGGCCCTGGTGGTCGCCGTCGTGCACGTCCTGCCGTTCGGCCGCAAGGACAAGCACTGACCGTCACGGTGTGAACCGGCGGCTGAACCCTGCTCTGCGGAGGGCGAGTTGAGCCTCGCGTTCCTCGGCGGTGACGTAGTCCGTGGTCGTCGGCAGTGTGGCTGCCAGGTCGCCGAGGGGGACCACCCGCGCGGTGACCGTGGGCGCGAGCGACGAGGCCAGGTCCAGGTCCTGGAACCGGATCGACACTGTGCCGCGGTTGAGCCCGCCGGTGGACACCCAGTTGTACACACCGGGGTCGGTCGGCGAGATCACCACAGTGACGCTCCCCTCGGGATCGACTTTGGCCTGGGCGTTGTTGAGGCTGGTCTGCTCGTCCCAGTAGTCGTCGGAGATGGTCCACTGGTTGGTGACCGGAACGACGAAGTAGCGCGCGTTGCCCGGCGTGATGGTGACGACGAGTGCCTCGTCGTCGGACAGGGCGAAGTACCCGGCGCTCTGCAGCTGGGTGGCCAGGAACTCGGCGTTGCGGGAGGGCTGGGGCAGCGTGTTCGGCGGTACCCGGTCTCCAGTCTGTGGGTCGGTGGTCGCGACCTTGATGTATGTCGATTCCCTCCCCAGTCCCATCGCCATCACGAGGGCGGTGAACGTCCCGCGCAGGAGTAGCGGCGGCTCTTTGACGGGCGGGATCAGCGACACCAACGCAGTCAGCAGCCGGCTCTTGGTCACCATCGGACCGAGACCGGGGATCGCGAACCCGCCCAGTTGGCTGAACAGGCTGTTGCGGGGTCCTGACACCCGTTCGATCGACAGGCTCATCGGTGACTGAGTGGTCCAGTCCGACAACGTGTTCCGCACGGCGATCAAGGTCGTTTCCGGGGTGAGCTGCAGGTGGTTACCGTGGCCGGGTGTGGCCGCCTCGGCGCTGACGGTGATGGTGAACGAACCGTCCGGTTCCACGATCAGCCGGCGGCCACTCAGGTTGTCGGCGGTGATGCCGGACAGACCCGTCAGCACACTGAAGTTCGTGTCGGCAGGCAGTGCACCCGAGAACTTCCCCGTGATCACATAACTCGAGGACATGTTCACGCCCATGAACCGGTAGACGGTGTCGGGATTGTCGTAGAGGATGCGGGATCCCTTGACGTCGCGGCCGAACCAGGTGTGCGGTGGGGCGACCTGCGTGACCACCGTCGGGGTCATCGGATTGAGCAACTGCTGTTGGAAGGCCGCGCCCAGCGCGTACTCGTCGACCGACCGGCCCAGGTGCCAGAAGTTCTGTCCGTCGACGCCGCCGATCTCGTCGTACTCCCGTTGCGCGGTGGCCAGCCAGCCGATGCCCAGGACGAACTTCATGAGGCGCACCGGCCAGGTCCTGACCGTCGCAGCGGCCAGCTTCTCGGCCTCGGCTTGCTGCTCTGTGGCCAACGGGCTCGCCGAGGTCTGGGCGAGGGCCGTGAATTCGGTCGTCTCCGCGGTCTCGGCGGTGCTCTCGCGTCGGGCGGACCCGGCCAGGGCGGACACCGCCGCCGGAGCGGGCTCGATGGGGTCGTCGGCGGTGTCGTCGCCGGTGTCGTCACGGTCGTCCCCGTCCACATCGGCACCGGGGGACACGACCTCGACCGTCGCGCGCGAGCTGGAACGGCCTGCGGTCGTCTCGTCCTCGGCCGACGGGTCGTCGGTGGGTAGGTCGTTCTCGGCCTGCTCATCGTCGATGTCGACCGGCTCGTCGCTGGCACCCGCGTCGGCGCTGCTGTCTGCGACGTCCTTTGAATTCTGTTGTGCCGGTTTATGTTCCGAGGTCGCCGAGTCGGACGTGGCGGTGTCGTCATCAGCCCCGGCGACCGCGGGGGACTGCGCGATCGCCAGACCGATGCCCAGAGCGACTGCGAGTGCCCCGACCCGGCCGATGACCTGCCCGTGGCGTGCGAACGGACCGTCGATAAAGGCAGACGTGGTCACCATGGCGGGGTCCTTCCGTGCGTCTGATCCGTACGGTAACCCCGGCCGCCGTTCTGGTCGGCGGAACAGCAGGACGGGGCGGTCAGTCCTCGCTGCTGTCCCGGCCGGCGACGAACGCCAGCAGGCGGGGGTCGTCGCTGGTGAATCTCCCGACCTCTTCGCCGCCGTCACACGTCATCAGCACCACCGTCGCCGACGAGGCGGTGCGGCCGACGACGCGCCACAGCGCACCGGAGTCCTCCCAGCGCTGGAGTTCGGAGACGCGGTCGGTGTCCATCGCTCCACGATGTCACCTAAGCTTCGGCGCGTGAACGCCGCTCACGCGGTCGCCACGGCGGCCACATTCGTCTGGCTGGGGATGGTGCTGGCCATTTCGTTCCTGGAGGCACCGCTCAAGTTCCGTGCGCCCGGAGTGACGTTGCCGGTGGGGCTGGGCATCGGCCGGCTGGTGTTCCGCGCACTGAACACCTGCGAGATCGTCCTGGGCGCTGCGGCGACGCTCGCCGCATTCGGCGCCGCAGCTCCGTGGCCGCCGCGGTCGGCGTTACTCGTCGCGGTGGCGGTGCTGATCGGGCAGATGGCCGTGGTGCGGCCGGCGCTGACCCGGCGCTCCGACCGCGTCCTGGCGGGAGAAGACGGGCCGCGCTCACGCGCTCACTACGCCTACGTCGTTCTGGAGGTGGTCAAGGTCGTCGCCTTGCTCGCCGCCGGCGGTCTGTTGCTTGCCGCACCGGGTCTGGCCTAAGCATAGGCTCACCTATCTCCGGTAGGCTCTGGCCTCACCATGACAGACGTGCTGCCGATCCTGCCCAGGGAGCTCACCGACCTCAGCGACGAGGTCCGCGCCGTGCCGCCCCCGCCGATCCCACAGGTGGCTGCGCCGTACCACTTCCGGCTGGTCGATCCCGACACCGACGCGGCGATAATCTCCGAGTGGATGAACCGGCCGCATCTCGCCGAGGCGTGGGAGTACGACAGACCCGTCGAGTGGTGGCACGGGTATCTGCGGGCGCAACTGGCCGGCACCTACTCCCGGCCGCTGATCGGCGAATTCCACGGCGAGCCCAGCGGCTACATCGAGGTGTACCGCGCAGCCAAGGACTCCATCGCGCCACGATATGACGCCCACCCGTACGACCTGGGCCTGCACGCCGCGATCGCCGATCTGAACATGGTCAACCGGGGTTTCGGTCCGCTGCTTCTGCCGCGGCTGGCCGCCAGCCTGTTCGCGATGGAACCCGAGTGCTCACGCATCATGTTCGACCCGGACCACCGCAACACCGGCGCGCGCAGACTGTGCGAATACGCCAGGTGCGACTTCCTGGGCGAGCATCAGATGTCGAACCGGAAGATGGCGCTGTACGCGCTGAACAGACCGGCCTGAGCAGGACCGGCGCCCGCAATCAGGGTGCAGCGCCTCCTCGCCGGCTCGCGGTCCTCCGTCAGACCGGCGGACCCGTTCATACCCGAGCGGATTCCAGGTCGCGTCTGACCTGGAGCCGGCGCAGCTTGCCCGAGCTGGTGCGCGGCAGCGAGCCCGGCGTCAGGAACACCACCTCGGCGGGGACGACGCCGCATTCGGAGGCGACGCGTTGCACGACTTCGCTTCTCGCGCCTGCCTCGTCGGGCCCACGGAACTCGGCCGCGATGACCAGGCCCTGGCGGACCGAATCGTTGTCGGTGCCCACGGCGACAACCGCGCCCTCGCGCACGCCCCGCACCTGCGCCGCCACGCGTTCCACCTCGCTGGGGAAGATGTTGCGGCCGGCGACGGTGATGAGCTCCTTGGCCCGTCCGCACACGACGAGGCCGCCGTCGGTCATGTAGCCGAGATCGCCTGTGGGGAACCAGTCGCCGGGGCTGTGCGGCTGACCACCGAGGTATCCGGACATCATCGACGTGCCGCGGATCTCGATCTCGCCGATCTCGCGGTCACCGGACTGTTCGGCCGCGGGCGACGGGGCGATGCGCAATTCCATCCCGGGGACGGGCTTGCCCAGGACGGCGTGAGTGCGGACGGCGTCGGTGCCGGGATCGACGATCCGATCGACGAGCAGGCCGGTCCCGGGGCCCGGGGCGGTCACGGCGCAGGTCGACTCCGCCAATCCGTACGACGGAGCCGCGGCGCTGCGGTCGAGCCCGAAGCGGGACAGCTCGTCGAGAAAGAGGTCGAAACCGGCGCAGTCGATCGGTTCCCCGCCGTTGATGGCGAACCGCAGGTGTCCCAGATCCACCTGCGGCACGCGGCGGGCGTACTTGCCGATCACCGAATACGCGAAATTCGGTGCCGCAGTAAGGCTTGCGCGGCTCTCCGACAGCCAGGTCAACCACCGGAACGGTGAGGCGGCGAACGCCGCGGTCGGCGCCAGCCACATCTCGGCGCCGCTGACGAGCCCGGTGAGCAGGAACGTCAGCCCCATGTCGTGGTACAGCGGCAGCCACGTCAGCCCGATGTCGACGGCAGGGTCCACGCCGGTGTGGGTCAGCAGAGCGGTGATGTTGGTGCGGACCGCTTCGGCGGACAGCATCGCGGTGCGCGGTGTCCCGGTGGATCCGGCGGTGCCCTGCAGCACCGCGGGAGTGCCGCCGGGCGCGGGCTGCGCGACCAGCGTGCGGGAGCGCTGCGCGTGGCCCACCGCGGCGAGGTCATGAACGTTGATACCGAATACGTTGTCTCGCAGAAGGTTCAGATGATCGCCGTGCGTGCCGATCTGGGTGACGCCGATCCCGCTGAAGCGTTGGGCGGTGGCGTGTGCCCACTGCCGGTCGTCCGCGCCGCGGACGGGACCGGGGAGGATCGACAGCGCTCGCCCGGCGAGCCAGGCGCCCTGGATCGCGGCGACGAACTCCACGGTGGGTTCGCCGACGAGCCCGACGGCGCCGTCGGGTCCTTCGAGGATCCGTTCGGCGACGTTCTCGGCGCGGGTGTGCAGTTCCTGCCACGGGTGCCGGATCCACTGACCGCTGGCGCGGTCGAGGATGACCAGGTCGCGCGTCGAGCTGGTCATCGTCTCGGACAGCGTGGTCGCGAGAACGCTCACCAGGCCGCAGGCGCTTTGGCCAGAATGGCCGCTTCGAGATCGCCGACAGTGTCGCACGCGAGGAGGTCCTCTTCGGCCAGCGCGACGCCCAGTTTGTCCTCGATGGCCACCATGCCGACCGCGAACGCGACCGAGTCCAGTCCGACATCGTCGATCAGCCGTGAGTCGCTCGTCAGGCGGCTGGTGTCGACGTTGAGGTCGTGGCGCAGGATCTCGATGAGGGCTGCGCTGACGCCGTGTGGAGATGGCGCCGGGGATGTGGTCATGGCGGCAGAGATTACCCCGTCAGCTAAAGATAGGCTACCCTCACAGTTTATTTGGACAGCCCCGTCTCGCCACCGGGTCCGAGGTGACCCCGCCGCTGACCGTCGTAGAGCTCCAGCAGACCCGTCAACGGGCTCGACGTGACCAAACCCTCGCCGGAGGTGAGCTCGTCAACGATCGGAAAGACCGCGGCGATTCGCTCGGCGGTGTCCAGCACCACCGTCGTCACGGGGACCTGACGGGCCAGTTGTAGTAAACGATCTCCGTGGGGCTCGCCGGGTGTGCGGAAGCCCCAGATCGCGCGCAAGACCGTCGCGCCACCGGCACGGTCTGACTGCCTGAGCCGCGCGATCAGCGCCCGGTGGATCGGCTGGCCGTGATGGAGCGACGATTCCCACGTGCGCACGGCCATGCGGCGGAATGCCCCGTCGTCCGCCGGGGTCCCGGCGACGTGGCCGCCGCCGTTCCGATGCACCGTGACCGGCTCGAGGGTGAACCACGCCTCCGGCAGCAGCCCCCGCACCTCGTCGGCGGCACGCAGAGCCTGCGCCGCGGTGCCGATGCCGGCCACGAGCACCGGCACGTCCCGGTTGCGGCCGAAGAACCGTGCGCGGCGCCGCTGCCCGGCCGCCGTGCCGTCGACCCCGAGGTACGCCTCGGCGCCGAGGAACCCGTGCCGGTGGAGCGCGTCGCAGACCGCGAGGTAACCGGGGCGCCCCGCCACCCGGTGCCGCCGGCCCACATGCAGGGACAGCTGCACGTCGCCGTCGAGCGTGCCCGGGTCGTCGGGCAGGAGTGACCCACGCTCCAGCGCGAGCACCGCGCGATCGGTGAGTGTCGCCACCTCCGCGGCCAGCTGGGAGATCCGTTCGGCGGTGTCGACGGCGACGACCGCGACCGGAGGATCCTCGGACAGGCTCAGCGACCGGTCGGTGCGCACGACGTTCGTCGGGCCGAAGCCGGCGATGCCGCGCAGCAGCACGGTGTTCGCGATGCGATGCCGCTCGAACAGATCGAGCACCGCGTCGGCGAGGAAGCGGTCGCCGCTGCGCTGGCGCTCGGCGAAGTACACCGTGAGAGTGAGGATGTCGCGGTTCACCACAGGCCTCCCACGGTCTGCCCCAGCAGCGCGGCGCCGAGCCCGAGGACCATGCTGACGCCGATATTGCCCAGTGCAGACCAGATCTGGCGCTCCTCGGCCAGCCGGTGCGTCTCGAGCATCCACGTCGAGAACGTGGTGTAGGACCCGACGAACGCGGTCCCCGCCAGCAACGCCAGATGCGGGGGCAGCGCGAGGCCTGCGAAGAAGCCCAGCAGTAGCGCCCCGCTGATGTTCACGACGAGCGTGCCGTACGGGAACGCCGTACTCAGCCGCCGGGACACCGCCTTGTCGACGGTGAGCCGGGTGACCGCGCCTGCGCCGCCGAGCAGGAGCACGCCCACCCACACCAAGGGGTCGGTCATCGAGCGCCCTGCCGCTGCCGTAGGCGTCGTGTCACCCCGGCCCGCCGGGTCAGGGCGGTCCCGAGGTACACCGCCACCAGGCCGACCGCGATGCTGGCCGACGTGTAGCCGACCGCCAGGCCGTAGTGGCCGTGCTCGACCATCTTGATGGTCTCGACCTGCATGGTGGAGAACGTCGTCAGGCCGCCGCAGAGCCCGGTGCCCAGAAACGGTCGCCGGTACGCGGAGACCGGCAGACGTTCGAGCAGGCGGGTGACGATCGCGCCGAGCAGGAATGCGCCGACGATGTTGACGGTGAAGGTCGGCCAGGGCCAGCGGCCGGGATCCGGTGCGGCGAGTTCCTCGAACCCCGCGCGGGCCAGGGTGCCGAGCGCACCTCCGGCGAACACCGCGGCCAGTTCTCGCCGGTCGAGCGCCATGGGCGACAGTATGCCCACCCCGCGGCGTGCTGTGGGGGAGGTGGAAGGAGCAGAATCGACGGTATGGCGAATCCGCGTGCCGGCGAACTGGCGCAACCCGAAGACCTCATCGACATCGCCTCCGTCGTGACGGCGTACTACACCGTCGAGCCCGACCCCGACGACGTCGATCAGCAGGTGACCTTCGGCACCTCGGGACACCGGGGATCCAGCCTGGACGCGGCGTTCAACGAGGCGCACATCCTGGCCACCACGCAGGCCATCGTCGAGTACCGCTCCGCGCAGGGCACCACCGGTCCGCTGTTCATCGGTCGCGACACGCACGCCCTGTCGGAGCCGGCCTGGGTGTCGGCGCTGGAGGTGCTGGCCGCCAACGACGTTGTCGCGATGATCGATTCGGCGGACCGCTACACCCCGACCCCGGCCGTCAGCCACGCGATCCTGTCCTACAACCGGGGCCGCGAGGGTGGTCTGGCCGACGGGATCGTCGTCACCCCGTCGCACAACCCACCCCGCGACGGCGGCTTCAAATACAACCCGCCCAACGGCGGACCCGCCGACACCGATGCCACCGGCGCCATCGCCAAGCGCGCCAACGAGATCCTGCGGGAGGGGCTCAAAGGCGTGCACCGGGTTCCCCCGGCGCGCGCGCTGCGGACAGCCCAGCGGCACGACTACATGGACGCCTACGTCTCGGATCTGCCCAACGTCGTCGATCTGCACGCGATCAGCGCCGAAGGGATCCGCATCGGGGCCGACCCACTGGGCGGCGCGAGCGTCGACTACTGGGGTGCCATCGCCGAACGGCACAACCTGCAGCTGACGGTCGTCAACCCGCTCGTCGACGCGACGTGGCGATTCATGACGCTCGATACCGACGGCAAGATCCGGATGGACTGCAGCTCTCCGAACGCGATGGCCGGCCTGCTCCGGGCGATGAAGGCCGACCCCGACGCCTATCAGATCGCGACGGGCAACGACGCGGACTCCGATCGGCACGGCATCGTCACGCCCGACGGCGGCCTGTTGAACCCGAACCACTACCTCGCGGTGGCGATCGACTACCTGTTCGCGCACCGGCCGCAGTGGGCCGGCGACACCGCGGTCGGCAAGACCGCGGTCAGCTCCTCGATCATCGACCGCGTGGTGGGCGGACTCGGCCGCACGCTGGTCGAGGTTCCCGTGGGCTTCAAGTGGTTCGTCGACGGGCTGATCGGCGGGACGATCGGGTTCGGCGGCGAGGAGAGCGCGGGGGCGTCGTTCCTGCGGCGTGACGGCTCGGTGTGGACGACCGACAAGGACGGCATCATCCTGGCGCTGCTGGCCTCGGAGATCCTCGCCGTCACAGGATCCACGCCGTCGCAGCGGTATGCGGAACTGGCCGACAGGTACGGCGCGCCCACCTATGCCCGCATCGATGCGCCGGCCGACCGCGAGCAGAAGGCGCGGCTGGCGAAGCTCTCGGCCGAGCAGGTGACCGCGACCGAACTGGCCGGCGAGAAGATCACCGCGAAGCTGACGTCGGCGCCCGGCAACGGTGCCCCCCTGGGAGGTCTGAAGGTGACGACGGAGAACGCCTGGTTCGCCGCGCGCCCGTCCGGCACCGAGGACGTCTACAAGATCTATGCCGAAAGCTTCCGCGGCGCAGACCATCTCGCCGAGGTGCAGGAAGCCGCGCGCGACGTGGTCAATAAGGTCATTGCGTGACGTCCGCCGCAGAGGGCGACTGTCAGGACAAGGTCAAGCAGCGGCTCCCGCGCGAGGTCTGGGTCCTGGTCGTCGCCAACGTCGTCGTGGCGCTGGGGTACGGCGTGGTCGCCCCGGTGCTGCCGCAGTACGCCCGCCACTTCGGGGTCAGCATCGCGGCCGCGACCTTCGTGATCACCGCGTTCGCCGTGATGCGACTGGTCGGGGCGCCGCCGGCGGGTTTCCTCGTGCAGCGGCTGGGGGAGCGGCGCGTCTACATCAGCGGCCTGATCATCGTCGCGCTGTCCACGGCGGCGTGCGCGTTCGCCGAAACCTATTGGCAGCTCCTGCTGTTCCGCTCGCTCGGCGGTGTCGGGTCGGCGATGTTCACGGTGTCGTCGCTCGGACTGATGATCCGCATCTCACCGGCCGACGCCCGCGGGCGCGTCGCGGGCCTGTTCTCGTCGGGCTTCATGATCGGTTCGGTCGGCGGGCCGATCCTGGGCAGCCTCACCGCAGGCTTCGGGCTGTCGGCGCCGTTCCTGATCTACGGGGCCGCGCTGCTCGTCGCGGCGACCGTCGTGTTCGTCAGTCTGCGCAACTCCACGGTCGTCGGCCGGGGGGACGAGACGACGGAGCCTCCGGTCGCGTTCCGGACGGTGTTCCGGCACCGGGCCTACCGCGCGGCACTGTTCTCGAACTTCGCGACGGGGTGGGCGTCGTTCGGCCTGCGGATCGCGCTGGTGCCGCTGTTCGTCGTCGAGGTGCTGGGCCGCGGACCTGGCGCCGCGGGTCTGGCGCTGACCGCGTTCGCCGTCGGCAACATCTCGGTGGTCATCCCGAGCGGCTACCTGTCGGACCGGCTGGGCCGGCGCAAGCTGCTGATCTTCGGGCTGACGCTGGCCGCGGTGTCGACGTCGCTGGTGGGCTTCACCACGTCGCTGCCGGTGTTCCTGGTGGCCGCCTACGTCGCGGGTGCGGCGACCGGGATCTTCGTGTCTCCGCAGCAGGCTGCGGTCGCCGACGTGGTGGGCAACAAGTCGCGTGGCGGGACGGCCGTGGCGACGTTCCAGATGATGGCGGACTTCGGTTCCATCGGCGGTTCGCTGCTCGTCGGGCTGATCGCGCAGTACACCTCGTACGGGTGGGCCTTCCTCGTCAGCGGCGTCATCCTCGGCATCGCGGCAATCGGATGGGTGTTCGCTCCCGAAACGCGCCCGCGGCCGTCCGACAAGCACACCGAGGCGCGGCCGCTGGGCCCCGAAGCCGGTGGCGAAGTGCCGTGACCAGCGATTTTGAGCCGGTACCCGTCGTGGTGTAGCTTCGATGAGCACAACAAGGGGCTATGGCGCAGTTGGTAGCGCACCACACTGGCAGTGTGGGGGTCAGGGGTTCGAATCCCCTTAGCTCCACCCACGGAACGAGCAGTTCAGCGAGTCGGCTGCGCGGTCAGGGTCGGGTAGGTTCACTGCGATTCCACCCGAGACCGACGCACCATCTACCGAAGGCCATCATGTCCGACGATTCGATCACCGACGTTCCACCCAATCACCTCTCGATTGATCCGAACAGCCCGTTCTATAGCGAAGAGGCGCTCCTGCGCGACGTCGGTATTCGCTTCAACGGCGCAGAGAAGACCAATGTCCACGAATACGACGTGGAAGAGGGTTGGGTGCGCGTGGAAGTGCCCACCGCCAAGGATCGTCGCGGGAACCCCATGGTCGTGAAGCTCAGCGGCACGGTCGAACCGTACTTCCGCCAGCCCAAGTAGCCTCTGCGTGCCGGAGGGCGATCCAGCATTGTGCTGACGTCGCCACCACCCTTCGCGTTACTTGAGGTGCGGCGCCAGCAATGCGGACCACGCTTGTGCGAGCTTGTTGTATTCGGCTTCGCAACCCTGCGCCCGGCGCGGAGGAAGAAGCCCGTCGTCCACGACGTCGGCGTTGGCGGTGGGGTCCGACCCGTAGATCCAGCACTGAAAGTTGTACATGCGGGCCTGATCGAGCGGGTGTTCATCGGCGAACACGTCCTCGCCGACCTCGCCGCGCTCCTCCGCGTACGCGCGGAACATCCGGGCGTAATCCTTGGCGGCCTGCACCTCCTCGACGTCGACCTCGCCGTTCTCGTCCGGTTCGAGCAGCATGTAGGCCGCCAGCTGGTCGGCCACGTCTTCTTCCCGGCCGGTCGTCGGAAGGTCGTAGATGTCGATCGTGGCGTGGCCGAGTTCGTGGTAGAAGGTCGCGATCTCGGCGTTGACGGCAGACTTGTCGGGGTCGGGGTCTTCGTTGGCGGTGAAGATGCGCAGGCTGTGCTCGGCGTCCTCGTAGCAGATCGTCATCGTCTTGCCCGACGGGTCCCAGAAGGCGTTGTCCACGTCGCACTGCGCGCCCAACAGCGGGATGTCGAAAGGGAAGTCGAGCAGCTCGTTGGCGCTCGCTGCGAGATCCTCCAGCAGGTTCGCGTTCTGCATCAGCGTCTGCCCGGCTATCGCTTCCGGCGACGTGGCGTCCTCGTAGGTGGCCACCATGGTCCCCGACTCCGCCGCTGCGGATGACGCCGTCGCGCCCCCGGCGGGGCCATCAGCCCCGCACCCCGCGGCGAACACAGCGGTCGCGAGCGCGGCGGCGGCACGTGAGCGTCGCAACCAGACCTCCTTGTTCACCGCGCGTGTGATCTACGCGTCGCGCACGGACTCGATCACCGCGCCGCTGACAGCAGGGCCGGCCACCGCAGCGTTCGCCACGTCGCAGGCAGCCAACTATAGGTCCCACGCGCCGGCCCAGGGTCTGAATGGGCCTAGGTCGCTCATACTGGTTGCGGGACAACGCTATTGAATGATTGTCAGTCACTGTGCCAGCGCCCGGTGGACACCTGTGCTCCTGGGACGGCAGCGCTGACGAACGTCGTCAGCTCGATCGGAAACCCTTCGTCGTGTGCTATATAACGACACATCTGTCTGAACGACAGGACGTCGAGGTGGGGGTCAACATGAAAAACGAACGGGTCCGCATATCCGCAACCGGTGTCCGGCGGCCTCGACCCGCACGTCGTCTTCCGGCGCTCGCGGTGGCGATCGGGATCGTCTCCCTGGGCACGCTGGTCGCAGGATGCGGCGGTGGTGACGATCCCTCCAGCACGTCGACGACAACGACGACGACCACGACTGCGCCGGGCACCACGGCCCCCGCGACGCCGCCGAAGTCCAAGAAAGACAGCCTCCCGTAGCGATCACTGCCGCGGCGCGCTGCTCGGCAGCGCCGGCCCACCCGTGCTGAGCGAATGCTCAGCATTCCGCTGACGTAGCCGCCATCCTGGGGTAGCTTCCGCTGCATGCCCTTAGAGCTGGCTTCGTTCTTTCGGACGACCCTGCCGCTCGACCTCACCGGGCTCGCCGCCCTCGATGACGGCCGCTACCACTCGCTGTGGATGCCCGACCACCTTGTCAGCTTCTGGCCGGATTCGATCTGGACGCCGGAGTTCACCGACCTCGCCGAGATTTCACCGTCGCCGCACCGCTACCTGGATTCGATGACCGTCGCCGGCGCCGTCGCCGCGCGCACCACCCGCGTGCGCCTCGCGACCAGCGTCCTCGACACCGTCCGCCGCCACCCGGTGATGCTGGCCCAATCGGCGCTCACGCTGAGCCATCTCTCGGACGGCCGGTTCATCCTGGGACTCGGTGCCGGCGAGCGGGAGAACCTGGCGCCGTACGGTTTCGACCACACGCGCACCGTGGGCCGGTTCGCCGAAGCGGTCCGCCTGATCCGGCTGCTCTGGGACACCGAGGGGCCCATCGACGTTGCCGGACAGTACTTCACGCTCGAGCACGCGCGACTGGACGCCGAACTGCACCACAGTGGCCCGCCGCCGATCTGGATCGGCGCCAACGGCCCCCGCATGCTGCGACTGGTCGGGGAACTGGGCGACGGCTGGTGGCCGACGGGCAGCGCGGGGCCCGAGACGTACGCGATCCAGCTGGCGCAGATCAGGCAGGCAGCCGAACAGGCCGGGCGCGACCCGCAGGCGATCACACCCGCGAAGATGGTGGTCTGCCTTCTGGGCGAGCCCGACGAACTGACCGAGATCCTGCAACGGCCCCTGGTGAAGTCGCTGGTTCTACAACTCACGGCCGACGCCCTCGAAGCCGCCGGCCACCGCCATCCGATGGGGCAGCGCTGGCGGGGAATCCAGGACATCGACCCGCGCGTGCTGACCCGCGACAGGCTGCTCCGGCTCTTCGAAGACGTCGACCCGGCGGCGATCCTGTCCGTCGTTACGCACGGCACGCCGAAGCAGGTCGCCGAGCAGATCGCCGATTTCGGCGACGCGGGCGCCCGGGTCGTGTCGGTCCTCGACTACAGCGGCATGGCCGGCCAGGCCTACGCCGCCGCCTCGGCGCGCAAGGTCCGCGAGGTCGAGGACGCACTGCTGCAGCTCACAGGAAGCACACGATGACCCTATTGGGCACCGACGTCCTCCTCGCCGCCGCGCAGGAGTCGACGGGGCTCACCGACTTCGGCGATGACACCCTGCCCGCACGCGTGGCACTGGTCGTCGACCGCCTCAACGACGCCGGCCTCGACGACGCAGGTTCGCAGGCAGCCGCGTACACGATCGATGAGCTGCTGACCAGCCGCCTGCACTTCGTCGCCGACCATGCTCGCTTATCGCTTGCAGGAGAACCGATCACGGCTCCGCTGTTCGCCACCGGCGAGCCGAGGTCGGGTACGACGCTGCTGCACGCGCTGCTTGCCGAGGACGAGGATTCGCGAGCTCTGCGGTTCTGGGAGGTGATGTACCCGTCGCCGCCACCCGGTCCGGCGGCCGACGACGACCCTCGCCGGGCACAGGCCGATGCCGACTGGCGCGCGATCCTCGACCGCATCCCGCCATGGATCGTCAGCCATCCCTACAACGATCTACTCGGTGACGGCCTGCCCGAGTGTGAACGCACGTGGGCGTTCGACTTCCGTGCGACGAACCCTAGCGCCTGGTGGCGAGTTCCCATGACGATCAACAACTTTCCTCAGGACCACCACGCGCAGTACGCCCTGCACCGGATGATGCTGCAGCACATCCAGTACACGCGGCCACCGAAGCGGTGGTTGCTCAAGGGTTTCCACGGCCGACGGCTTCGGGCTCTCTTCGACACCTATCCCGATGCCCGCATCGTGTGGGTGCACCGCGACCCCGTGCAGGTGCTCGCCTCCCAGATCGTGGCCTTCGGGCAGATCAACGAGAGCCTGGCCGGGACGTTGGACTGGACGCAGTACGCCAAGGCCACGATCGAGGGGTCGCGGGCCAACTTCCATGCCTACCTCACCGACCCACTGGTGGACGACCCACGCATCCACCATGTGCGTTACCGCGACTTCGTCGCGGACCCGGTCGCCACGATCGCCGGCTTCTACGACTTCGCCGGAGCGTCGTTCTCGGCCGCCGCGGAGAAGGCGATGCGCGACTATCTCGTCACCAACCGCAGCGACCGGTACGGCAAGTTCACCTACTCCACCGATGTCCTGCCGGTTCCCGTGCAGCAGCTACACGACGAATTCGCCCCCTATCGGGAGCGTTTCGGCATCGACATCGAGACGAGGCGCTGATGGCCTTCGGCGACACCGACGACGACGTGGAGTTGCAGGCAGCGTGGCATGAATTCTGCGACCGGCTCAAGGCGGCCGGGGATCTCGCGTTCAAGGACACCTCGCCGGCGAACGGGCTGCAGCGCGCCGACGCGTTCCGCTACCTGACGCAGAATCTCGGGCAGGCTTACGACCTGGCTCTGGAGACGAAGGACACCCGTTATCCGGTGATCCACCCGTTCTGCGGCCCCACCCGCAAGCTCGGCGGCGACAACGCCGACTTCGTCTATCTGCAGGCGTGGATCGACGGCGCGTCGACGTATCGGATCGCCGGCGACCGGGGCACGGCGCGCTTCCTGAACTTCACCGTCCAGGGGCCGCGTCCCGAGAAAGACGTGTACTACGGCGCCAATCACCCGAATCTGCACGAGCCCTTCGGCGACACTCCGGAGGCGAACATCACCGGCGACGAGCTGAAGACCGAGCCCGACGGCAGCTTCGTCCTCTACATCGGCGGTGAACGGCGAGAACCGAATTGGCTTCCCACCACGCCGGGTTCCCGAAAACTGTTCATGCGGCAGGGGTTCGACTCCTGGGCGGAGCGTTCGGCGCAGTTCAGCATCGAGCGCATCGACATGGACGAGCCGCGGCCGGTCCCGACACCGCAGGATTTGATCGCATCGATGCAGTGGGCCGGCGACTTCCTCACCGGAGCGATGACGGACTGGCCCGATCGCGAGCTGCAGATCGGTTCACTGTTCGGCGAGCCCGAGCCGAACGTGTTCCCCGGTGCGCGGTTCGCAGGCACAGCCGAACAGCGCGACGCGCGCCGAGGCCGGCTGATCGTCACGATGCCCTGGCGGCTCGGACCCGACGACGCGTTGGTCTTCGAATTCGCCGACGACGGGGAGTTCTGGATGCTGACCAACATGGGCGCATTCTGGAACAGCATGGATTACCTGTACCGGCCCGTGAGCTACACGCCGAGCAGGTCGGCCATTGACGGTGACGGCCGTGTGCGAATGGTGATGTCACACAACGATCCCGGCGTGCACAACTGGATCGACACCCAACGTTTCGGCGAGGGCTACCTGACGATGCGCGTCATCGGAAGCCGGCAGCTTCCCGAGGTCACCACCACGGTCGTCCCGGCTGCCCAGCTGCACACCGCCCTGCCGGAGGACACCCGGCGCGTCACGCCCGAAGAACGCGCCGCGCAACTGCACGCACGCTTCGACGCCATCCGCCGCAGGTACAGGATCTGACATGGACCCGAGACTCGAGACGCTCGCCGCGTCGGCGTTCGACAACGTCTACCACGTGGGCCACCTTGTGCCAGACCTGTTGCCTGCCATGCACAGTCTGAGTGCCGCGTTGCAGATCGAATGGGCCCCGCCGTTCGAGATGCGCAGCGGCTTCACCCGTCCGGACGGGTCGTCCGACGACCAGACCGTGCGCATCGCATTCTCCACGTCCGGCCCGCCGTACCTCGAGCTGATCGAGGTCGTCGCCGTCGCGGATTCGATCTTCGCCGAACCGCAGCTCGGCGGCATGCACCACGTCGGCTACTTCGCACAGCGCTGGCGCGACGACGCCGCGCGACTGCAGGACGACGGATGGGACCTGGAGCGCACGGGTTCCGGCGTGGCTTTCCTGCGCGACCCCCGCAGCGGACTTCGCGTCGAAGTGGTGAGCTTCAAAGGCCGCGACTTCTTGACCCGGGTGCTCAGCGGCGAGATGGCTCAGGCTTATCCACTGACCGAGCGCCCGTGACCGCGGTCGCCCACACGTCGTACGGAGCGCTACGCGGCGAAGTCCTCGACGGCGTCGTCGTCTTTCGCGGTGTGCCGTATGCTGCGCCGCCGACGGGCGAGCGTCGATGGCGACCGCCGCAACCCGTGTCGGGCTGGGACGGCGTGCGTGACGCGACCGCGTTCGGGCCCATTGCGCCGCAGGACATCTCGCCACAGCGGCTGGCCAAGCGCGGTCTCACGATGAGCGAGGACTGTCTCACGCTCAACATCTGGACGCCCGCGGCCGACGACCAGCGCCGGCCCGTGTTGGTCTTCCTGCACGGCGGCGGACAGGCGCAGGGCCATGGATCCGCTCCGCTGCTCGACGGCGCGCGACTCGCCCGGCGCGGCGACATCGTCGTGGTGACCCTGAACTTCCGGCTCGGCGTGCTGGGTTCGCTGTACGCGCCCGACTGGCACGGCCCGGACTCCACCAACCTTGCCGTGCGCGACCAGAGGCACGCACTGCAGTGGGTGCGGGAGCAGATCGCGGCGTTCGGAGGCGATTCGGGCGCGGTCACGGTGGCAGGCCAGTCCTCCGGCGCGGTCGCGATAGCGGTTCTGCTCGCGGGAGGGTGCGACCTGTTCGACCGTGCGATCCTGCAGAGTGGCGGCTTGGAGCGTATTCGCTCGGCTGAGGCCGCCGCCGGCGTCGCCGAGCAGCTCGCCGCGCTCCAGCGGTCCGAAGAACCGGGCGTCATGGACATCCTTGCTGCGCAACGCACCATCGACACCGGGTTCGTGCCGCCGCAGGGTCCCTTTCATCCCTGCATCGACGGCGACGTCATCTCCGAGCATCCGCTGGTGGCCGCGAGGACGTCGGACATGCCGACGATCCCGATCCTCGCCGGCACGACTCGCGACGAATGGCGGATCTTCGACGCGGCGCTGGACGAGGAGGTCTTCACCGAGCAATACGTGCGCGACAGGGCACGTGCGCTGGCCGGGGACGCGCACGACCCCGACGTCGTGGTGGCGAACTACCGTTCCGGCCACGACACGTTGCGCGAGGCCGCCGGCGCGATGGTCACCGACTACCACTTCACCGCACCGACCGAGCAGTTCGTCCGCGCCCACGCCGAGCGCGGCAACGCGGTGTTCCGCTACGAACTGCAATGGCCCTCGCCGCGAGCCGGATTGGGGGCATGCCACGATTCGTGCCTGCCCCTACTCTTCGGCAACCTGGCCGCCGCGCCCGTGCTCGCCGGTGACGATGACGCGGCACGCCGCATGTCCGACGCCGTACAGGAGTTGTGGCTCGAGTTCATTCGCGGGGGAGAGCCGTGGGAACGTTACGTCGGCGCCGCGGGATCCACCCTGCTGCTCGGCCCCGAGACCGGGATCGCCCGCGATCATCGCAGCGAGCAGCTCGCCGTGTGGGAGGGGCGCTATCCCGCCTACGGCTGACCTCAACTGCGGCACGTCGCTCTCATGCCACGCGATCTTCCGGAGGCGCAGGTCCACCGGGTTCGTCGACGACGTCTGGTCGCGGTGGTTCTTCTTGCTGGGCATTGCCGGCAGTCTGCTCGGTCGAATCAGCAATAGGGTTGCTGTTCGGCGTATTTGGCTCGGGCGGACGCAGAAGCCGCTCGGGTCGGTGGTGGTAGTTGAGCCGTGCCTGTCCGGTATCGAGTGGGGGCGGCGGGATCCATTCGACCTCGCAGCGGTCGTTCATCCGGGTCGTCCAGCTGCCGCCCTTGACGCCGCGGTTGTCGGGTCCGCAGGCGAGGCCGAGTTCGTCGACATTGGTGTTGCCGCCCTGAGCCCAGTCGGCCACGACATGGTGCACCTGCGAGCCGTAGGCGCCGACGTTGCAGCAGGGCTTGGTGCAGCCGCCGTCCCGCGCGATCAGCATGACCCGCTGGGCCGGGGATGCGATGCGCCTGCTGCGGAACAGATTCAGCGCCGATCCTGTCGCGCCGTCGAACACGGCCAGGTAGTGGTTGGCATGGCCACCCATTCGGATCACGTCCGCGATCGGTATGACCGTGCCGCCGCCGGTGGTGCCGATCCCGGCCCGAGACTCCAGGTCCTGCAGGGTGGTACGGATGATGACAGAGACCGGTAGTCCGTTGTGGTGCCCGAGTTCGCCGCTCATCAGGGCGATACGCCCGACCGCGACCAGCGCGTCGTGCTGTCGCTGGGCGAGGCTGCGGTGGTCGTTGTCGATCTGGGCCTGTGACGGCGTGCCCGACGTACACGGTTCGGGATCGTCGGGATTGCACATGCCTGGCGCCGCATACTTCGCGAAGATGGCCTCCCACACTGCCCACGCCTCCGGCGTCAGTGTCGCAGTGAGATCGGTCATCGCGTCAGGGCGCTGCTTGCCCTTCGAAACCCCGCGCTTGCGAACGCGTTCGGTGTCATCGGGCTCGGGGCCGTCCTGGTCGAGCAGGAACAGTGTCAGGTCGGCAGCGTCCTTGAGTTCTTTGGGACCCACACCGACCGCGGTGCGGACGAGGTCGACCTCGAACTGATCACGGGTGGTCGCATCGACGAAACCGGGCAGTCGATCGATGGCCTTACGGATGACCTCGACGTGCTCGCCGTTGATGAGCCCGCGGGATAGCGCGGCGGCTGTGGCCGGGAGTACCGGCGGCAGTGGCGGCCCCGTCAGCGACTGACGTGGCGCCAGCAGGGCAGCGTCGTTCAGCCGTCGATTGGCCTCGGCGCCCGAGATCCGCCAGCGGGTCGAGAGCACCTCTCTCCACGACTTCGCGCCCATCTCCTGCGGCGTCGCCTCAGCCTGCAAGCGGGCCAGTAGGCGGTGGTTCATGGTGGGCAGCAGGCACCGCAGGGTTTCGAGATCATCAAGGGCGGCAACGAGTTCCGAGCGCGTGAGCAACTCGACGTCGCAACCGGCCACCTCGTCGAAGGCAGCGCGCAGGGCCGCCACCGCGGTCTGCAGCGTGTCATCCGGCATACTTCGAACATACATTCGATGTCCGACAAGTCGGGCCCGTCTCGAGCGGGAACGGCCCCCTCCAGCGGAGGGGGCCGTTCGCGTGCTCACGGGTTGTCAGGCGTCGCTGTCGGACGAACCGCTGCCTCCGGACGAACCGCTGCCTCCGGACGTGCCGCTGTCGGTGGCAGCCGCGCTGCTGTCGGTCTCCGACGCGGTGTCGCCGGCGTCGACCGCCGCGCCGTCGTCGTCGGACGTGTCGACGGCTTCGGCAGGATCGGTGGCAGCGTCCTCGGACTCCTCGTCCTCCGTTGATTCCTCCGCCGGTTCTTCCTCGGTCGTGGGCTCCGGCGCGACGGTCGGATCCTCTTCGGCGTCAGCGTCCGTCGGCAATGCCTCACCGGTCGGCTCCGGTTCCGTGGACTCGGCGGCGCCCGATGCGTCGGCCGGTGTCTCGGTGCCTTCGGCGGTGGTGCTGACGTCGAGGGTCACCAGGTCGCTCTTGTCAGCGAGCTCGGTCGAAGACACCTGTGCCAGTTCGGTTTCGGCGCTGTCCGCCGCCTCGGCCTCTGGGGAGAGTCCCGCCAGCGCCGCGGCGATGGCCTTGGGCAACTGCACGAAGAACGCGTCGACGGGACCGCCCTCGCTGAAGACACCCGGGAAGACCTCCCATTCGGCGGCCACGGTCGGCTGGTACCCGTTGAGGAAGGCGTTGAGAACCTTGGCCGGTGCGTTGACGACCTCGCTGATCGCCGTCTCCCAATCGCCGTCGTAGATCGACGCCGACACCACGTTCAGGATGTCGGTCAGCTGGTAGATCGCCGTGATCGGCGGGCTCAGCAGCGAGTACGCGTATCCGGTCGTCGCGCTGTTGCCGACGAAGACGGCATCGGGCACAGCGCCCACCGCGGTCAGGCCGAAGTCGCGCGCGATCTCCCCGGGGATCTTGAACGCGGGCTCCAGGGGCCAGCCGAACTCACCCAGGCCGAAGATGCTCCAGCTCGTGATGGTCGCGAACGCCCGGGTGAACTGGCCCTGCTGCACCAGTTCCCAGGCAGCCTCCAGCGCGGCGGGCAGTTCCGTCAGGTGCTCCGAGTAGCCAGCGCTGGAGCCTTCGATACCCGACTGGAGCGTCGCCGCGTACGTCGACAGGTTGGCGAAGAACCGTTCGAGCCCGGGCGCAGGATTGAAGACGGCCGCGGCGATCTCGCTGTACAGCGAGGAATTGCTGATGATCTCCCACGTCGCGGGAAGACCTTCGGTCAGAAGGGCGCCACCGCGGCTCCCGATGTTCTGCACCGTCGTGGTGAGCGTGTCACTCCAGACGCCCACCGGGTCGACCCATGCGGACAACTCGACCGCGCGGTCCTGCACCGCCGCAGGCAGGGCGGGGGCCACCGGGTTGATGGCGATAACGGACGCGCCGGCGATTGCCACAGCGGCGCCGAGCAACTTATTGGGGCGCGGTTGACGGGACGACAGCTCGGACGCGAAGACGCGGTCCGACTCGGCACTGATGGCCAGTTGCACGGTAACTCCTGGAGTGAAAGACGGGGTGGCAAGCCCGGAGGCTGCCTGCACGGTAGCTGTGGGTTCCCTGGGCGACAAGACCTACCTTGGTGTTCAGCTAACCGGCAAAAAATAACTGTCAGAAGGGTTTTGCGCGCGTTCGGCCCAGCGGTGCACCCGCAGACGGTGTGCCGAGTTCTGCGCCGACGATCGACTGAGGCGAACTGTAACCAAGGGGTCTCGCGCCGGGGCGGCTACCTCTCGGCAACGTGGCGCAGATCACGTCCCCCGAACCGCGGCAGCAAACACCCTGCCGCACAGGCGAATTAGCAACCGCTCGTCAATATGCGGACTCCACGGGGTTCGCGCGCCCGACCGGGCCCCGGCGGGACGTCGTGGACCTACCTCCGACCTCGGGTGCGACCGGGCGCGAGAGGCTGCGTCCGCGGCCCGCGGGACGGCGAAGTCAGCGACGGGCGCGACGGGCCAGTTGAGCGGGATCGTGGATGAGGATCGTCTTGCCCAGGGGCTCGATCCAGCCTCGCTGCGTGAATTCCGAGAGCGCCTTGTTGATCGTCTCGCGGGACGACCCGGCGAGTTGTGCGATCTCCTCCTGGGTGAGGCCGTGGTCGACCCTCAGCGACTTGCCCTGCTGAGTGCCGAATCGGCGCGCCAGGTCCAGCAGTTGCTTGGCCACACGGCCGGGGACGTCGGTGAAGATCAAATCGCTCAACGTGTCGTTCGTCCGGCGCAACCGGCGCGCCAGGACGCGCAGCAGCTGTTCGGCGATCTCCGGGCGTTCGGCGATCCAGAACCGCAGGGCATCACGATCCATCGAGACGGCGTGCACCGGCGACAGCGCGGTCACGGTGGACGTCCGAGGCCCCGGATCGAAGATCGCCAGCTCACCGAACATGTCGGCCGGCCCCATCAGGGTCAACAGGCTCTCGCGTCCGTCCGGCGAGGTGCATCCGACCTTCACCGTCCCCGACGTGATGATGTACAGCCGGTCGCCCAGCTCGCCTTCGATGAAGATCTTGTGACCCCGACGAAACGAGACCTGCTGCAGCTGGCTGCACAGGGCGGCGACGGCAGCTTGGTCGACTCCCTGGAAAATGGCTGCGCGCGCCAGTACCTCGTCCACATTGCCCTTTCCGGCTTGAGCGCTCGACCCGCCCGAACCCGACAGGCCGGGTGTTACACGAGCGGAAGCATCCGTAAATTATCAGTTGGGCATCCACGTCGCGACCCCGCACGCCCGCAATTGCGGTATGCGGGAACTGATGTCGGTGGTCGCCACCGGACGGCATGTGCGTCAGGGCGCTGCCCAGCCCGTGCGCTCGAGCTCCAAACGGGTTGCCTGTCAGGCGGTTTGAGGCCCGTCGGAGATCCCCAGGCTGTCACATAGGGACAGGAACGCGGTGGCGAACGGATTGTGTGAGGTCAGGTCCCGCATCTGCGGCCAGTCGAGCTGTTCGCGAACGGCGCGCACCGCGGGCAGCAGCTTGGCGAAATCGCAGTGGTGTTCGTGGAGTGCGCGCAGCTTCTGCGTCATCACCTCGGTCGCCGACAGCACCGGGATGGACAGGGCCAGCACGTCCTGCTCGACGGCACGGCCCAGCAGCGCCGCATCCACGGGCACCCGGTTGATCTGGTGCAGCACGTCCACCAGCACCGGGCCGTCGACGGCCAGGGCCGCTTTGAACAGCCATTCCTCCGGCGGCCTGCGGATGTCGAATCCTGCCTTCGACAGTGTGGCTGCGGCGGCCTCGGTGTCGTCCTCGGAGACCACGAAGTCGACATCGTGGTCGGGTTCGGGGCCGCCGTGCACCCACAGGGCATAGCTTCCGGCCAGCGCAAACGGCGGACCGTCGGCTTTGAGCGCCGACGCGGCGCGCTTCAGCGCCTCGCGCAGATCGTCATGGGACATCCGTACCACCGTTGGTTCCTGTCGCAGGGTGGGTAGTTGCATACCCATGAAGCTGGTGACCTTCAACATCCTGCACGGGCGAACACCCGGCGACGGAGTTGACCTGGACCGTTTTGCCGACTGTATCTCCAGGTTGGACGCCGACATCCTGGCACTGCAGGAGGTGGACTCGATCCAGGCGAGGTCCGGACTGGCCGATCTGACCGCGCTGGCGGCCGAGGCGATGGGGGCCCGCAGCCACCGGTTCGTGGCCGCGATCGCCGGAACGCCGGGCGCGACGTGGATGGCGGCCACGGGTGAGGAACAGCCCGGCACCGCCGGTTATGGCGTTGCGCTGCTCTCGCGCTATCCCGCGCTGAACTGGCAGGTCTTGCGGTTGCCGCGGATTCCGTTCCGCTTCCCGCTCTATCTGCGAGAGCCCGGCAAGGTCATCGTGGTCCATGAAGAGCCCCGGGCCGCCGTCGTCGGTCAGTTCGACACGCCACTGGGCGCCCTCACCGTGGTCAACACCCATCTGTCGTTCGTACCCGGCTGGAACCGCGTCCAGCTGCACCGTCTGATGCGCGACGTCCGGGGGATGCCATGGCCGCGGATCCTGACCGGCGACCTGAACATGTCCGCGGTGCCGGCGAGCCGCTGGTCGAGGCTGCGCCCGTTGGCCTCGGCGCCGACCTTCCCCGCCGAGCGGCCCACCAGACAGCTCGACCACGTGCTGACCGACGATCCGGCGCTGTCGGTGAGCGTCTGCGAGACGCCCGAGCTGCCGATCTCCGATCACCGTCCGCTCGTGGTGGAACTGGACCGTCTGGGTGGGGTCAGCTGAGAAATCGTGTCGTGTAGGGCGCGAAGCGCGCACGCAGCTCTGCAGGATCGAGTCCGAACATCTCTGCGTCGGTGTGGACCCGACCGTGCCGTCCGCGCCGGTGGCCCTGCAGGTACGCCTCGATCGAGGAGCGGGACCCCTCGTCGAACGGGGTGCCGGTGAGGCGATAGACGGATTCGGCAACACCCATCTCGTCGCCCATGAAGTCGTCGAACCGGATGTCGATCGAGCGATCGTCGGGAATGCGGTCACGGTCGCGGACGCATGCCCCCAGGAGTTTCTCCAGGCGATCGACCCAGGCGGCCGCGACCGTGGGGACGTCGACGGTGTCGCGGTGCATGCGTTCGGAGTAGGTGACCATGGCGATCATCGAGAGTGCGACGGGCACCGGGTCGCGATGGGTGAACACGACCAGGGCCTCCGGCATGACGCGGTTCAGCACCGGCAACTGGCCGAGGTGCTGCGGGGACTTCAGCACCCAGCGCCCACCCCCACGCAGGAACTGCAACGCCTTCAGCTGGGTGACGAGGTACTCGTAGGTGGACGTCTGATCCCGCGACCAGTAGTAGTCGGTCCAACGCGGCACGTGGGCCAGCGTCTCCATCAGCATCGTCGAGAAGTCGTTGGCCAGCAGCTGAATCTCCTCGTGCACATGGTCGGTCGTCATCTCGTGCATGAGGGCGAAGTGCGGCATCAACAGGTCCATCGTCTGCACCGCGATGTCCATCCGGGCGATCCTCGGATCCGGCGTGAGGCCGGCCTCGGCCGGTAGTGGGAACGGCTCGACGCTCTCCCAGTACGGCAGGCTGCGGAAGGTCTTCGCCGCGGCCAGCAGATTGTGCAGGTGCGTCGTGCCGGAGCGGGGGAGGCCGGCGATCACCACCGGCGCCAGCAGCTCGATGTCGTGGATCTCGGGATGCCGGGCGAGCAGGTCGGCCAGCAGCAGCCGGTTCTTGAGCCACTGCAGCAGCTGCATGTGGAAGTTCACGACACCCGGTGCGTGCATGTCGATGTCCCGCAACTCCGCCAGGTAGCGGTCGAGACGCTCGCGGTAGTCCTCGGGTCCGAAGTCGGTCAGGCCGGTCGCGTCGCGTGCCCTCTCGTGCAGCACGTCGCCGTCGAGTGGACAAGCGTCGGCGATGCCGGCCATCGCGGCCCGAAGTTGTTGCGCCTCAGGGCTGTACCGCGGCGAGGCGAGATCGTCGAGGAAGACCAGACCGTCTGTGGTGTCCGTCACACGGCGTTATGTTACTCTCAGTATCGTAATGGCGACAGAGGCAGGACGACCGAGAAACAGAGCGATCGACGAGGCGGTGCTGCGGGTGACCGCCGAACTGCTCGACGAATGCTCCTACGGGGAGCTTTCCCTGGACCTGATCGCGTCGCGGGCGGGGACCAGTAAGCCGGCGATCTATCGACGCTGGCGCGGCAAGGCGCACCTCGTCCACGAGGCGGTCTTCCCGATCGACGCCACCATGGTGCTCCCCGAGACGGGGTCGCTGCAGGGTGATGTGCACGAGATGATCCGCCGCACCCTGGCGGTCCTGAGCACCCCGGCAGCGCGCGCCGCGCTTCCCGGGCTCGTCGGCGAGATGGCGTCGGATCCCACGCTGCACACCGCGTTGCTCGAACGCTTCGGCGACATTCTCGTACAGGGCCTCAGCGGCTACCTCACCTCGGCGGTCGAGCGCGGCGAGGTTCGCGAGGACGTCACCGCCGCCGAGCTCGCCGAAGCCGTCGCGGGAATGACGTTGCTGGCGTTGATCACCCGCGGAGGTGACGTCGACGACGCATGGATCGACCAGACCGCACGCCTCATCACGAAGGGAATCAGCGCATGACCGACACCGGGTCCCATCAGGCCACCGCGGCATGGCGCGAGTTGCTCGACACCTTGCGCGGCCTCGACGAATCGTTCATGACCGGTCCGAAGGCCGTGACCGACGACCGCCACATCGCCGACGGCTATCGCATGATCGCGACGACCCTCGGCGTCGCGCTCGACACCTATCTGTTCGCCGACCGCAGCCGCCCCCGCTGGCTCGAGGTCAATTCGCCCTTCCGGCCGGACCGCCGGTGGGGCGGGGACAACACCGACGCCCTCTACTACATGTGCCCCGTCGACCCCGCCCGTCGCTATCGCATCAGCGGGAATCGCGGTGACAGCGTGTACTTCTCGGTGACCGCCTATAACGAACCCGCCCCCGGCGCCTGGTCCGACCGGATCGTCGCGATCCTGCGCGACGACGATCTCGACATCGACGACAACGGGGACTTCACCTTCGATTTCGGGCCCGAACCGGACGCCGCGGTGTTGATGACGCGCGACTACCAGGCCGATCCGTTGGTGGGCCGGCCGGCCACCTGGCGGATCGAGGCTCTCGATCCCCCCGAGCCGTTCCGTCACGGCGAAGCCGAGACCGCCGCGGCGCTGCGGGCCAGTGCGGCATGGCTGCGCACCATGTTCGCCATCCTGCCGTTGTCGGTGGGGGTGAAGAACGCCGACCTGCACAACCTGGGACACGAGACATCGATGGCGGCCAACGATTTCGCCGACCCGTACCAGGTGCCGGATGCGAACTTCGGGTGGTCGGCCCGCGACGCGTGCTATTCCTACGGCAGCTTCGATCTGGCCGAGGACGAAGCCCTGGTGATCACCCACCGGCCTCCGAGGTGCCGCTTCTGGAACCTCGTGGTGTGGAACCAGTTCATGGCGGTCCCGGGCGTTTCCGACGCGCGCAGTTCGGTCAACGGTTCCACCGCGGTGCCCAACAGCGATGGATCGGTCACCGTCGTCGTGTCCCGCGGGATGACCGAACACCCGAATTCTGTGACCACACTGGATTATCCGCGCGGCAACCTCGCCTTCCGGTGGTTCCTGGCCGAGGCGGTTCCGTCGCGACCCGAGGTCGCCCTCGTTCGGGTCGCGGATGCCCCCACCGCGGTGCGCTGACGGGGCGCCACGCCGGTCTTGCGGCGAGGTCGTCGAGAGGACTTAAGTCCCCGCAATACGGGACCGCCGCCACTTACTCTCGTCCCGATACGGGGCTAGCGTCGATAGTGCAGATCGACGTGAGGAGTGCGATATGTCCACCCCATCGAAGTCCCTCGGCATCGTCGTCGGAGTGGACGGCTCGGCTGCCTCGCGAGTGGCCGTCGACTGGGCCGCCCGCGATGCGGGCATGCGCCGCGCTCCGCTGACGCTGGTCTACGTCCTACCGAGTGCCGCGGTGCAGTCCTGGATACAGGTGCCGCTGCCCGCCGCCTTCTACGAGGACGAGAAGCAGGAGGCCGCAAGGATTCTCGCAGACGCCCGAGCTGTCGTCGACGCGGCGACCGTGGATACCCCGCTGCCGGCGGTGACGGACCGGGTCGTGTCCGGCCAGGCGGTTCAGGTGCTGGCCGAGCTGTCAGACGACGCCGACATGATCGTGGTGGGTAGTCGCGGGGTGGGGAAGTGGGAGCGTCGCCTGCTCGGATCCGTCAGCTCCGGCGTGGTGCATCACGCCCGCTGTCCCGTCGCGGTGATCCGCGACGAGGATCCTCTGATCCCGCACCCCGCGCAGGCTCCGGTCGTCGTCGGCATCGACGGCTCGCCCGCCTCCGAGCGCGCGACCGCGATCGCGTTCGACGAGGCGTCCCGGAGGGGCGTCGACGTGGTCGCCGTGCACACCTGGAGCGACGCCGGATACGAACTGCCCGACATGGGGTGGACCGAGGTTCAGCCCGAAGAGGACATGCTCCTGGCCGAGCGGCTCGCGGGCTGGCAGGAGCGCTACCCCGACGTCACCGTGCGGCGCGTGGTCTGCCGCGACCAGCCTGCCCGTCGGCTGCTGGAAGAGGGGGAGCGGGCCCAGCTGGTGGTGGTGGGCAGCCACGGCCGGGGTGGGTTCGCCGGCATGCTGCTCGGGTCGGTCGGCTCCCAGGTGGTCCAGTCGGCCCGCACACCGGTGATCGTCGCGAGGACGTGACAGCCCTCACCCGGTGGTGAGGCGTCCGTACCGGGCGATGTGGTGGTCTGTCGAGCCGAACTCGAACTGCAGCGCGGTCAACCGCTTGAAGTAGTGCCCGATCGCCAGTTCCTCGGTCATGCCCATGCCGCCGTGCAGCTGGACGGCCTGCTGGCCGACGAACTGCGCGGCGCGGCCCACGGTCGCCTTGGCCGCCGACACCGCTTTCGCGCGGTCGGCCTCCTCGCCGTCGAGCTTGAGGATCGCCAGAAGCACTGCGGCGGCTGCCTGTTCGACCTCCATGTACATGTCGACCATGCGGTGCTGCAGCACCTGGAAGCTACCGATGGGCTGGCCGAACTGCTGACGCTGCTTGCAGTACTCGACGGTGTCGGCGAGCACCTTGCGCATACAGCCGACGGCCTCGGCGCTGATCGCCGCGGCGCCTTCGTCCCTGGCCTGCGCGAGCGACGGCCAGGCGCCTCCCTCGGCGCCGATCAGCGCCGACCCGGGCAGCCTCAGGCCGTCGAGAACGATGTCCGATGCGCGCCGGTCGTCGACGGTGCGGTAGTTGTGGAGTTCGAAACCCTCTGACGCGCTGCTGATCTCGATCAGGAACAGCGAGATGCCGTCGGTGCCGGCGGGTTCGCCCGACGTGCGTGCGGTGACGAGTACGTGGCCGGCCAGCGGGGTGCCGGCCGACACGATCTTCTCACCGGACAGCACCCAGGTGTCGCCGTCACGGGTCGCGGTGGTGCGCACGTCCTGCCAGAACTCGCCCGATGTCGGCTCTGTGGCAGCCAGCGAGACGATGGCGGTCCCCGCCACGATCTGTTCCAGGAGCGCGGCGGCGACGTCGCCGCCTCCACGCCGCAGCAGCCCCGCCGCGACCACGGCGGTGTCCACGTAAGGCTCGATCACCAGGGCATGTCCCAGCGCCTCGGCGATCAGCATCATCTCCACGGGGCCGCCGCCGATGCCGCCGCTCTCCTCGGGCAGTGCCGCACCCAGGATGCCGAGCTCCTCGGCGAAGGCGCGCCAGATGTCGGGCTGCCATCCGGGACCCGATTTGGCTGCGGCGCGACTCTTCTCGAGGTCGTAGCGGGTGGCGAGGAACCTGGTGAGCCCCCCGCGCAGCAGCTCTTGTTCGTCGTTGAGTGTGAAGTCCATCTAGAGCCCCAATGCAGCTTTGGCGAGGATGTTGCGCTGAATTTCGTTGCTGCCGGCGTAGATCGATCCGGCTCGGTCGTTGAAGTACCGCAGCGGTGCGACCGCCTGCCACGGTTCGCCGCTCACGTACTCCCCTGCGGGCGGTTCGAAATCGGCGATCGGGCCCCCCGGGCACGTCGCATGCGGCTGGTACACCCGGCCCCGCGGTCCGGCGGCCTCCATCGCCAGTTCGGTGATCGTCTGGCTCAACTCGGTGCCCAGCACCTTGAGCATGGAGGATTTCGCGCCGGGGTTGCCCCCCTGCGCGACGACGGCGAGGACCTGGTATTCGAGGATCTCCAGCACGTCGGTGCGGATGCGTGCATCGGCGAGCTTGCGGGCGAACGCGGGATCGTCGAGGAGCCCTCCACCGTTCGGGCCGGGTTGGCCGGCGGCGACGGTGGCGATCTCTTCGGCCATCACCTGCAGTGCCGGCGCGGACGAGCCGCCGCCGCGTTCGAACTCGAGGAGGTACTTGGCGACGGTCCAGCCGTCGTCGATCTCACCGATCACATTGGTCTTGGGGACGCGCACGTCGTCGAAGAAGACCTGGTTCTGCACCTCCTCGCCGGAGGTCATGACCAGCGGGCGGATCTCGATGCCCGGCGAGGACATGTCGATGAGGACGAAGGTGATCCCGCGCTGCTTCTTTTCCGACCGGGTGGTGCGCACCAGGGCGAACATCCAGTTGGCTTCCTGGGCGTGCGTGGTCCAGATCTTGCTGCCGGTGCAGACGAGGTGATCGGCGTCGTCGCGGGCGGCCATCGACAACGCGGCCAGATCGGAACCGGCCTCCGGCTCGGAGTAGCCCTGGCAGAAGAAGACCTCGCCGGTGAGTATCCGGGGTAGGAAGTAGTTCTTCTGCTCGTCGCTGCCGAACTTGATGATCGCGTGGGCCACCATCCTGATGCCCATCGGAGACAGAGACGGCGCTCCGGCCAGGGTCGATTCGCGGCTGAAGATGTAGTGCTGCGTCAGGCTCCAGTCGCAGCCCCCGTGGGCGACCGGCCACGCCGGAGCCGCCCAGCCCCGCTCGTGCAGGATCTGCTGCCACCGCATGCTCGCCTCGTGGTCGGCGTACACGCTGGTCATGAGGCGACCTGCGCGCCGCAGTTCCGGGGTCAGTCTGTCGTCGAGGAATGCCCGCACCTCATCGCGGAACTCAAGGTCGGTCGCCGACCACTCCAGGTCCATCACTGTCTCCTTACGACGGGCGTCAGACACACAGTAAACCTAGTTAGTTAAGTGGACGCCAGCCTGGGTGTGCCGGACGGCACTGTCACCAGCGAACGCCGGCCGTGTCACGTGCCTGCGTACGCCGTGTTTTGATCCCGTTCCCGCATGCCATAGCCTTTAGCGGCCGAGAAGCTCCGACTCCGGCCGATCCGATTCGATGCGAGGCAGTACATCGTGCTCTGTGAACCCGACTGGGACGACGAAGTCGACGTCGTGTGCACCGACAGTGCCGCGGCGGGGTTCGCGACCGCGATCTCGACCGTCGACGCGGACGGCGAGGTCTTCCTCGCGGGTCTTCCCGCCGTCGCACGATCTACCGAGATGGCCACTCACACATCGTGGTTCGTCCCGACCGGCGACGAATTGACCGATGGCTATCTCGCCCGGTTGACCGACGACATCGACGTCGCGGGGCTGGTGCGGCGTGAGGCCGACGTGCCCGTCCGCCCCGAAGGAGAGCCGATCCGTCCCCGACGACGGCCGATTCCGCCCTTCGAGGGTTGGCGGCTGCGGGACTGGGCCGCCCGCTGCATTCCGTCGCCCTCGGGCTACCTCTACACCCAGGTGACCGACTGGACCTCCACGCTGGTCGACCGCGGGGAGGGGGAACTGTTCACCGTCGCCGAATTCGGTTCGTTGCCCTCGGATGCACGGCCGTCACTGAGTTCGGTCCGCGACTGGCTGGCCGACGCAGCGCTGGAACGCGACATCACCCCGTATCCGGTGTCAGGATTCGACCGCCTGGTCTTCGAGGAGGGTGTGGTCGTGGGCGCCGTGTTCTCCACCGACAGCGGACCCATGGCTGTCCGGGCACGCCACGGGGTCCTGATCTGCCGTGACACCACCGCCCCCGACAGTGCTCCCGACGGTGCCCCGGCGAACCCCCCTCGCGACGCCGGCGATGGACGCCAGGCGGCCGACGGCGACCTGCGGGTCGCGCTGGTGGGCAAGGCGGCCAGCCGTTTCGGACGCGTGGAGCTCGTGACCGCGAACCCCGACGGTCAACGGAATCAGGCCGACACCGACGATCCGGCAACCGCTGATCCGGCAACGGCTTCCCGCACCGTCACGACCTGGTGAAGCTCACGGGGATACGTCCCTGTGCGAACAGTGATTCCATCGCAGCGCCGGCGATGGGGCGCGACAGCAGGAATCCCTGCGCCCGATGGCATCCGTGCCGCAGGAGTGTCAACGCGGCCGCATCGGTCTCGACTCCTTCGGCCACCAGCTCCAGCCCGAAAGCTTCGGCGAGGGCGATGATCGCTCGGACGATCGCGAGATCACCCGGGTCCGAACCCAATTCGCGCACGAAGCCGCGATCGATCTTGAGCGTGTCGACCGGCAGTGACTTCAGGTGCGACAGCGCGCTGTAGCCGGTGCCGAAGTCGTCGATGGCGATCCGCACCCCGGCCTCCTTGAGGCCGTTGAGGGTGACCCGGGTGGTCTCGATGTCCTGCACCACCACGCTCTCGGTGATCTCCAGGCACACGGAGCCTTGGTCGAGACCGTACTCGTCCATGATGGCCGCGACGGTCTCGACGAAGCCGTCGGTCACCAACTGCACGGGAGAGACGTTGATGCGCATGATGGCGTCCCTGCCGATGCCCTGCGAGCGCCACCTGGCGAAGTCGGAACAAGCCTGACGCATCACCCAGCGGCCCAATTCGCCCGCCATGTTGATCGATTCGGCGACACCGATGAACGATTCCGGCGAGAGCAGGCCCCGGGTGGGATGCTGCCATCGGACCAGTGCCTCCGCGGCCAGGATGTCGCCGGTCCGCATGTCGATCTCGGGCAGGTAGTGCAGCAGCAGCGCACCGTTTTCGATGACGTTCTGCAGGTGCAGTTCGATGTCGTTGTTGAAATCGTTCTGCCGAGACATGTCGTCGGTGAAGACGGCGACCTTGTTGCCCCCGGAGTTCTTCGCCGCCAGCACAGCCTGATCGGCGCGCCGGAGCAGGTCCGAGGTGGTGTCCTTCCCGGGAAACCCGAGCGCGACGCCGATGCTGACGGTGCGGGTGAGCATCTCGCCGTCGATGGAGACGCGTTCGCGCAGAGTCGATTGCAGCTGGTAGGCGAGTGCCTCGGCTTCCTCGACATCCATCGGCGCGGTGGGCACGACGACGAACTCGTCGCCGCCGAGCCGGGCGATCACATTGGGCAGTTCGGCGCCGCTGCGCAGCCGTTCGGCCAGGACCCGGATGAACCAGTCACCCGCGGTGTGCCCGAGGTAGTCGTTGATGGCCTTGAGCCGGTCGAGATCGAAGAACAGCGCCGACACCGGCCCGGGCTGCCCCTCGGCCAATCGCTCGTCCAGATGCGCGAGCAGGGCCCGGCGGTTGTACAGGCCCGTCAGGTCGTCGTGCTCGGCGAGATATCGCAGTTGTTCCTCGGCCTGCACCCGCGCCTGGGCCTGCGCGAACAGCGACGCGATCGCCTTGAGCGCGTTCTGCTCCTCGTCGGTCCAGTCGCGGTCGCCGAACTTGACGAATCCGATCACCCCGGTGGTGAGGTCGCCGGACAGCAGCGGAACGCACGCCATCGAGGTCTGCGGAATCTGCCTGCTCTCGTTGATCTTCTGCTGGTACTCGTCGGTCGCGGGTTCGGGACGGAAGATGACGGGTTCTTTCTGGTGCTCGGCGAGAGCGAAGACAGGATCGGCGTCGGCGAAGTACACGACCCCCAGCGGATCGGGATCCGGTATGCCCGGGCGCACCGGCCATTCCGCGACCAGAACCGAGGCCCGGATCGCGTGGTCATTGCGGCGCAGGAAGCTGACGTCGACATGGAAATGCTCGACGAGTTCGGCCAGGACCTGCTGACTGATCCCGACCCACGTTGCTGCCTCGACACCCATCAGGTGGGTCGCCACCGAAGTGACCACGAGGTCCAGGCTTTTGGACACGGACCTCCGTATCTGGTTCAGGTCGGCCCGCAATTCGAGCGGGTCGTGCGACCGGACATCTGTCGGCGTCTGCTCGGCACCGAAGGCCGTGGTGCGTAGCTGAGCCTGAGAATCAGGACCAACGACTCATCCGGTTCGATGTCGAGAGACGTTTCGAGAGAGTATTGCAGGTCGGCGAGGCGCTGGGAGTACGCCGGTGAGAGCGCGTCGAGCTCACCGCGGTCTCGGGCGTACAGGAAAGCAGGTGAAATGGGCTGCACGGCCAGCCCGTGTTCCTGCGCGTCGATCCACAGCGACTCCATCGCCGCGCCTCCCCGGACGTAGTCACAGAGCGTGGCGCCCCGAACGGATACGACGGCGACGGCGGACGCGGCGGCGACGGCCGAGTTCGTCGCGTCGCCCAGCGCCGACCCCGCATCCCACGACGCGAGATGGGTCATCACCTGCCCGTTGCGAAGAATTTCCAGGAACGCCATGTCGGCGTCGTCGAGTTCGAGGCTCCGGACGTCGATCCCGGTGTCGGCAAGCGGGTCTCCGGGCCAGCGGAGCTCGCTGATCATCTCCGTGTGCAGTACCGGGGTGAGGTACCTGATGCGATCGGCCTCCGCGAGCACCGACGCGATGTCGGCGATGTCGCTGCCGGCGGTGATCAGCCGCAGCCGCGCGCCCTCGTCCTCGACGCTGCGGGTCAGCGACGCGACCACATCGGCAGCGATCTCCGCGGCGGTGCCCGCGTGCCGGTTCGTCTCGCGCCGCATCATCGCGTCATGGCGACGGGCCAGTGCCGGATCGGCACCCGGGGTGACACGCACCACCGCCGTGATCGGGAACGGCCCCTCGCCGCGCCGACACTCGACGGCCGCCGTCAGATCGTGTGCGGCCGCGGCCACCCGGGCATTGAAGGTCGCGGCCCCGATCGCGACGGCGCTGCCCCGATAGCCGATGTCCATGGACGAGGTGAGTTCGGGATCGAGGCGGATCATGACGCTGTCGTCGCCGGGAATCAGTCGCCACGGTTGAGAGTTCCCGCCCGACGGCGCACGCGCTGCAGCCTCGGCGATGGCCGCCAGGGCATCAGAGGTGGCGGCCCGGTCGAGTTCCGGGTGGGCATCCGGCGGTGGACCTGCCCGTCGCGCGCGGTCGCCGCCGTCGTCGGCAGGGTCGGCGATGTCGTCGAGCATCGAAGGGATGTCGACCCGGACCCGGCCCGAGGGCAGGTTCTCGCCAAGCCCGATGCGTCGCACGGCTTCCGCGACCGAGGCGGCGCCGACGGCCACCTCGGAGGACAACTGCGGCCAGGTCGACAACGTCTTGCCCACCTCCAGCAGCGAGGCCTGCATCCGCGGGCGCAGCACCGCGGCGTCGATCACCCGCAACACGTGGGGCACCTTTTCCTTCGAGCTGAGACGGGCCAGCTGGGCGGCGTCCACGTCGCCCAGCAGACCGTGGAACACGGGTCGGCCGGGCTCCTGGTCGAAGCGCTCGACGTCGAGCAGCCCACCACTGCTGGTCGCCATCAACGTCGGCAACCGCCTGCTGCGGGCCGCGTCGCGGATCAGCAGCTTCACGTCGAGCGAATCGCACTCCTCGACCACGATGTCGAGACCGTCGAGGAACTCGTCGATCGAGTCGGGTGTGACGCCAGAGGGCATCACCTCCACCGGGAAGTACGGATCCAGCTCGGCGATCCGTCGTGCGCACGCGACGGCCTTGTTCACCCCGATGTCGAACACCGAGGCCGGAACCCGGTTGAGGTTGGTGACGTCGAGCACGTCGAAGTCGGACAGCCGCAGTGCACCGCACAGTCCTTCGGCAGCCAGCGCGTAGGCGATCGAGTGGCCGACGCTGAGCCCGACGACACCGACCCGCAGGGTCGAGAGTTTCGCGAGTTCGTCGTCGGTGATGAGGTAGCGGTTGCGGTCCAGGCGGGTCGACCGGAACTCGCGCGGACCCGACACCCGGATCACGGCTCGCCGCCACGGGTAGTACACCCACCGCCCGGCCTCGGCTCCGGGGTCGCCCCCGGGCCGGGGCCGAAACGGTTCGGCTGCGTTGCTGTCACCCACGGTCCGGTCCACGAATTCGATTGCCGCATCCGCATGTAGCGCGGCGAGCAACTTTTCGTCGGCCGGGTCCGAGAGGTCGAGGACCACAGGGCGGTGAGGATCGTCCGGGGTGTCGGCTTCGGTCATCGAGTGCTTGCGTGGGACGCGGCGGGGGTGCTCACGGCTCCTATTGTGACCGCCATCTGGCGCTGCTCGGCATAGAAGGCCGAAACCTGGGCAGGCTCAGCATGCTTGGCGAAGTTCACCCGGTCCCACCACGCGAGCTTGGTGTCGTAGCGTGCGTCTGGGTACGGAGTCGCCGGGATCTTCGAGGCCAGCACGCCGCCCGAGGACAGCCAGCGCTTCAGCACGTAGGACGCCGCGGTGGCGACGATGAACTGGATGTCGAGCAGGGTCATCGCGTGCAGGGGAGTGCGGGCGATCGCCGTGGTGAGGCGGCGGCTCTCGGCGGGATCATCGGTGACCCACGCGGTCTTCATCTCGGCGACACCGAACGGGATGCGGTCGGCGACCATCTTGTGGACCGCATCCTGACCGACCTGGCCGTCCCATTCCCGGACGGCATGGCATTCGTCCGCAGACCCGTAGGGTCCCCGGGCGCGCAGGCCTGCGACCACCCGTCCCGAGGTGTTCACGCAGGCGGCGAACAGCACGGTGTCGTGACCCCGTCGCAGGGCGTCCATGTCGAGAGCGGCAGCCACGCCGTGCTTCTGGTAGCTCTCGCACGCGCCGCTGACGTAATCCTTCCAAAGGTCGCGCTCGACAGTCGGAGACGCGTACACGACGGTGCATTCGGTCGCGGCATCCCAGTAGCTCGGGGTGGTCGCCAGGGAGGTGAAATCGGGGGTGGAGGAGCGAAACTCGGGAAGGGTCATTTTCGGTCCATTCTTCTGGGCAGCCGTTGTATTGGCCGCACTTCGTGGGGGATGTGTGCCGTTATCTGCACGCGCGTAAAGTATCTCGCGACAACGCCCTGAGATACCACTTATCGAGCTCCGGAAGCGGCCATTTCTTCGGCTTGTCCTCATTCGGTGCAGACGCTTCCCGCGCGAAGACAATAGAGGGGCTATCTATCGATATCCCGTCAATGCAGGTCAAATGCCCCTTCGGACCAGATAGCGAACAAAACCGACCCCGGCGACTACGTCGGTCAAGGGACACTGCGTTATTCGCGAAAAGTGCACCGGACGGGGGCGCGCCGACCCGAAGATCGGTATTTCGGCGAGTCGAATGCGGCCCTCGAAATGGTTACTGCCGGGTAACCGATAAACGCGCCGTGTTTTGGCAGCGAACGCCGGAGAATTTGACCGCGGCGTCGAAAGTTTGGCAAACAGATTTGCTGACCAGTCCGTGGATGTCGGGGATGCACGCTGGAATTGCGGTAATCGCCGGTACCCGATCGGATTGTGCGGCCGCTAATGCGACGGGCTGCCGAAAGAGTTGACGCAAAGACCCGGGTGTGGCCCGGGTGTGGACTTTCGGGCGGCACTCCCCAGGGACCCGTCGCGCCTCTCCGTGCCCGAACGCCGTTGCCGGGATATGGCACAGTGAGTGCTCGTCGGTTCCGTGGGACTCGCCGCGGTTTCGACACCGTGGAGCGGCTTTCAAAGGAGAAACGGCGTGAAGAAGTTCAACAATCTCGCAGAGTTCGTCGCGGCCGAAGGCACCCAACTGGGCCCCACCGAGTGGTTGGAGATCACCCAGGATCGTGTGAACCTCTTCGCCGATGCGACCGAGGACCACCAATGGATTCACGTCGATCCTGCGCGCGCGGCAGACGGGCCGTTCGGTGGACCGATCGCGCACGGCCTGCTGACGCTGTCCCTGTTGCCGTACTTCACCCATCAGCTCTACACCGTCGACAACGTGGCGATGGCGATCAACTACGGCTACAACAAGGTTCGATTCATCACACCGGTCCGCGTCGGAACCAAGCTGCGTGCCCGCGCCGAGATCTCCACGGTGGCCCAGCTCGACAACGCGGTCCAGGCGACGCTCAGCACGACGGTCGAGATCGAGGACTCCGACAAGCCGGCGGCGGTCGCCGAATCGATCGTGCGCTTTATCGGCTGACTTCACCGCGCCGCGCCGAGCCTCGTGATAGACAAACGTCAGGGAAAACTGACGTACGTCAAAAAGTGGCATGGCCTGCGCGTGAGGAGCGACGGTGGACAGAGCGGACCCGCATGTCGCGGTGATCGGTGCGGGTATCAGCGGACTGACCGCGGGCAAGATGCTCAAGGACTACGGCATTCGGTACACCACTTTCGAGGCATCGGATCGCATCGGCGGGAACTGGGCGTTCGGTAACCCGAACGGGCGCAGCAGTGCGTACCGATCGCTGCACATCGACACCTCGAAGCATCGGCTGTCGTTCAAGGACTTTCCGATGCCCGAGCAGTACCCGTCGTTCCCGCACCATTCGGAGGTCAAGGCCTACCTCGACGACTACGCGGCCGCCTTCGGTCTGCTGGAGCACATCGAGTTCGGCAACGGCGTCGTGCACGTGGCCAGAACGCAGGACGGCGGCTGGCGCATCATCGATCAGGCCGGCGCCGAACGCCGGTTCGATCTCCTGGTGGTCGCCAACGGACATCACTGGGATCCGCGCCTTCCGGACTTCCCCGGGGAGTTCGCCGGTGAGTCGATCCATTCGCACACCTATATCGACCCTGCGACCCCGCTCGCGCTGAGCGGCAAGCGCATCCTCGTCGTCGGGATCGGCAACAGTGCCGCCGACATCACCGTCGAGTTGTCCTCGAAGGCGCTGCGCAACCAGGTGACCCTGTCGACGCGGTCCTCGGCCTGGATCGTGCCGAAGTACATCGCGGGCCGTCCCGGTGACACTCTGTTCCGGACCTCGCCGTACCTGCCACTCTCGTGGCAACGCAAGGCCGTTCAGTTCATCGCACCGATGCTCGGCACCGACCCGACGATGTACGGTCTGCCGCCCGCCGATCACAAACTGTTCGAGGCGCACCCGACGCAGTCGGTCGAACTGCCGTTGCGCCTGGGCTCCGGTGACGTGACGCCGAAGCCGAATGTGGCCCGCCTGGACGGACACACCGTCCATTTCGTCGACGGCACCAGCGCCGAGTTCGACGTCATCATCTACGCCACCGGATACAACATCACGTTCCCGTTCTTCGATCCGGACTTCATCAGCGCGCCGGGCAACGCGATCCGGCTCTACAAGCGGATGTTCCTGCCCGGCATCGACGGTCTGGCGTTCATGGGCTTCGCGCAGGCGGTTCCGACGCTGTTCCCTTTCGTGGAGAGCCAGGCCCGGCTCCTGGCGGCCTACGCGATCGGTCGCTACGCGTTGCCGTCGGTCGCCGAGATGGAGCGCACCATCGATGCCGACCAGCAGTTGCACGCCGGACACTGCACCGACCGTCCCCGGCACACCCAGCAGGTCGATTACTTCATCTACGAACACGATCTTCGCCGGCGTGAGATACCGGCGGGCCTCGCGAGGGCGGAGCGCACCGCGGGGGCGGTGCGATGACGTACACCGAGGTCCATTTCGCCAGCGGCGACGATGTCTGCAGCGCATGGCATTTCGCTGCCGAAGCACCGCGGCGTCCGGTGGTGGTCATGGCGCACGGCTTCGGCGGCACCAAGGACTCGGGCCTCGAGCCGTTCGCGCGCAGGCTGGCCGCCGCCGGATTCGACGTCTTCGCTTTCGACTACCGTGGTTTCGGCGCCTCCGGCGGCACACCGCGCCAATCGCTGTCGGTCCGCCGCCAGCTCGACGACTACCACGCCGCCGTCGAGGCGGCCAAGAAGCTCGACGGTGTGGATCCGAGCCGGATCGCCCTGTGGGGGGCGTCGTTCTCCGGCGGCCACGTCCTGCGGGTGGCGGCCGAACGTGCCGACATCGGCGCAGTCATCTCGCTGACGCCGCTGACCAGTGGGCTCGCGGTCAGCCGCGCGGCCGCGTCGTCGCGCCGGGTCGGTACCTCACTGCGGTGGACTCTGGCCGGTGTCAAGAGCCGAATCAGCCTGCGGTGCGGGGGATCTCCCACGATGATGCCGCTGGTGGCGCCGGTCGGTGAGCCCGGGGCACTGGCTCTGGACGGCGCGTACGAGAGCTACACGGCGATCGCCGGCCCCACCTGGCGCAACGAGATCGACAGTTCGATCGGGCTAGAGGTGGTGGGGATCCGCACCGACGCGGCGGCCAGAAAACTTCGGTGTCCGCTGTTGGTTCAGATCGCCGATTTCGACCAGTACGTGCCCGCGGACTCCGCGGCGGCCACGGCCGCGCACGGCCGGGCCCAGGTGCATCACTATCCCTGCGACCACTTCGACGTGTGGCCCGGCAACGACTGGTTCGACAAGACCGTCACCGACCAGATCGCCTTCCTGAACCGGGTGCTGCCCGGTCAGTAGTGGGTCGAACCCTGGTCGACCGAGATCGCGCCCGCGGTCACGAACTTCGACTCGTCGCTCGCCAGCCAGCACACGGCGTCGGCGATGTCCTCGGGCTCGACCGCCCACGTCGGCAGGAACGGCGTCATCATGTTGGACAACTGGGGATTGGTCTCCATCGCCTTGCCCAGCGCGGTCACCATGTCGCCGGTGCCCATGTCGGTGAGGACCGGACCGGGGTGCACGCTGTTGACCCGGATCGAATGCCTGCCGAGTTCGGCGGCGAAAGCACGCGCCATGCCCGTCACCGCATGCTTGCTGGCGGTGTAGTGGATCATGAACGGCTGCAACTTGATTCCGGCCGCCGAGCTGATCAGCACGATGGATCCACCGCGGCCGCCGTCGATGATCTTCTGTGCGCCCGCCATGACGGTGTTCCACGTCCCCGTCACATTGATGTCCATCACGTCGCGGAAGTCCTCGGCGCTGATGTCGTCCCAGGCCTGCGGGGCTGTCACGCCGGCGTTGGCGACGATCACGTCCAGTCTGCCCAGCTCGGCGACCCCGGCATGCACGGTCTCGCGCAGCGCGTCGCCGTCGCGGACGTCGACCACCGAGGCGAGGATGCGGCGGCCCGTCGCCTCGACGAGGGCGACCGTCTCGTCGAGATCGGCGGGTGTGGCGTGAAGGTAGGGCACGCAGGGCGGTAGAGGGCCGGCGATGTCGACGGCGATGATGTCGGCGCCTTCGCGGGCCATCCGCACAGCGTGCGCCCGGCCCTGCCCTCGTGCAGCCCCGGTGATGAACGCGACCCGGCCCTGCAGTCGGCCGGTCACCGGTTGGCTTTCGCGTAGGCCTTGACGAGGCCGCCACCGACGATCAGCCTCTGGATCTCGCTGGTTCCCTCGTAGAGCCGCAGCAGCCGGACGTCGCGATAGATCCGCTCGACGGGCACTTCCCGCATGTAACCGCTTCCGCCGTGGACCTGAACCGCCAGATCGGCGACCTTGCCGGCCATCTCGGTGCAGAACAGCTTCGCCGCGGACGGCGCGATTCTGCGGTCCTGCTCGGTGATCCACTGCTGTGCGGTGTCCCGGACGAGCGCCCGTCCGGCGAGCACCCCGGTCTGCTGGTCGGCCAGCATGGCCTGCACCAGCTGGAATTCGCCGATCGGCGTCCCGCCCTGGGTCGCGGTGGCAGCGTAGGCCACCGATTCGTCCAGTGCCCGTTGCGCTGTCCCGACCGCCAGCGCGGCGATGTGCACCCGTCCGCGCGCCAGCGACACCATCGCCGCCCGGTAGCCGATGTCCTCCGCACCCCCGACCAGTGCGCTGTGCGGAACCCGCACGTCGGTGAAGCTGACGTCAGCGGTCCACGCCCCTTCCTGGCCCATCTTCTTGTCCTTGGCGCCGACCTCGACCCCCGGGGTGTCGGCGGGGATGAGGAAGACGGCGATGCCGGCGCCCTGCTCGTCGGCGGGGCGGCTCCGGGCGAAGGTGACGAACAGGTCGGCATCGGGAGCGTTGGTGATGTACTGCTTCTGGCCGTTGATGATCCAGTCGGCGCCGTCCTGCGAGCCGTCACGCACCGCCTTCGTCCGCAGCCCCGCGGGGTTGGAGCCCGCGCCGGGCTCGGTGAGGGCGAACGAGGCGACGACCTCGCCCGAGGCGATCCGCTCCAGCCAGGTCTTCTTCTGTTCGTCGGTGCCGTAACCGACGAGGACCTGGCCGGCGATGCCGTTGTTGGTGCCGAACATCGACCGCAGGGCAAGGGATGTGTAGCCGAGTTCCATGGCCAGCTCGACGTCCTGGGCGAGGTTCAGACCGAGGCCGCCCCACTCCTGTGGGATCGCATAACCGAAGAGCCCCATGGCTTTTGCCTGGTCGCGCAGATCATCGGGCACGCGGTCCGACGCAAGGATCTCCTGCTCGCGGGGGACGACGGCGGTGCGGACGAACTGTCGGGTCTGAGCCAGGATCGCCTGGAAATCCTCGTCGCTGACTTCGGCTGTCGTCATCGTCTGATGCTCCTCGGGGACTGGGTCGACTGGGCCCGCCTGACAGGCCGGCGATCGGCCAATATCGTATATGAAATACGATGACGATCCCGATGAGGGTTCCTACTGGCGTGAGGATGGGTGAACAGGTGTCATTGCTGACAGGTCGGACCGCTGTGGTCACCGGAGGGGCTCAGGGGCTGGGCTTCGCCATCGCGCAACGGTTCGTTGCGGAGGGCGCCCGCGTGGTGCTCGGGGACGTCAACATCGACGCGACGCAGGAGGCTGCCGACACCCTCGGTGGGGCCGAGGTGGCGCGTGCCTTCCGTTGCGACGTCACCGATTCCGGCGAGGTCGAGGCGCTGGTCGCGGCGGCCGTGGAGACGTACGGCGGTCTCGACATCATGATCAACAACGCCGGCATCACCCGCGACGCCACGATGCGCAAGATGACCGAGGACCAGTTCGATCAGGTGATCGCGGTCCACCTGAAGGGCACCTGGAACGGTCTGCGGGCCGCCGCAGCGATCATGCGAGAGAACAAGCGCGGCGCGATCGTCAACATGTCGTCGATCTCGGGCAAGGTCGGCATGGTCGGGCAGACCAACTACTCGGCGGCCAAGGCCGGCATCGTGGGCATGACCAAGGCGGCCTCCAAGGAACTCGCCTACCTCGGCGTGAGGGTCAACGCGATCCAGCCCGGGCTGATCCGGTCGGCGATGACCGAGGCCATGCCGCAACGGATCTGGGATTCGAAGGTGGCCGAGGTCCCCATGGGGCGCGCAGGGGAGCCCGAGGAGGTCGCGAACGTGGCCCTGTTCCTCGCCTCGGACCTGTCGTCGTACATGACGGGCACCGTCCTGGAGGTCACCGGCGGACGGCACCTGTGACGCGCGAGGCGGTCATCTGCGAACCGGTGCGGACCCCGATCGGCCGCTACAACGGCATGTTCCGGTCGCTGACCGCGGTCGAGCTGGGCGTCGTCGCGCTGCAGGGGTTGTTGGCCCGCACCGGTGTGGCACCGGAGGCCGTCGAGGATGTGATCGTCGGGCACTGCTACCCCAGCACGGAGGCGCCCGCCATCGGTCGGGTGATCGCGCTCGACGCCGGGCTGCCGGTGACGGTGCCCGGCATGCAGATCGACCGCCGGTGCGGTTCGGGTCTCCAGGCGGTCGTGCAGGCGGCGATGCAGGTCGCCGGCGGTGACAACGATCTGGTGGTCGCGGGCGGTGCCGAGTCCATGAGCAACGTGGTGTTCCACTCCACCGACATGCGCTGGGGCGGGGCGCGCGGGGGCATCACCGTGCACGATGCGCTCACACGGGGCCGAACCACCGCAGGCGGCAAGCACCACCCGGTGCCCGGAGGAATGCTGGAGACCGCGGAGAACCTGCGCCGCGAATACCGCATCCCGCGTGAGGAACAGGACGAGCTCGCGGTGCGGTCCCACCGGCGCGCGGTCGACGCGCAGACCGCGGGGCTGCTCGCCGAGACCATCATTCCGGTGACGGTGTCCAGCCGGTCGGGCGAGGAGGTCGTCGACACCGACGAGCATCCGCGCGCCGACACGTCGGTCGAGGCGCTGGCCAAGCTCACTCCCGTTCTCGGCAAGCAGGACTCGGAGGCCACGGTGACGGCGGGCAATTCCAGCGGCCAGAATGACGCCGCCGCGATGTGTCTGGTCACCACGCCGGAGAAGGCCGCCGAACTCGGATTGCGGCCGCTGGTGCGCATCGTGTCGTGGGGTGTCGCCGGGGTGGCCCCCAAGGTGATGGGAATCGGGCCGGTGCCCGCCACCGAGCGCGCCCTTGCCAAGGCCGGGCTGACGCTGGCCGACATGGACCTGATCGAGCTCAACGAGGCGTTCGCCGCGCAGGCCTTGGCCTGTCTGCGCGAATGGAAGTTCACCGATGCGGATCTGGAGCGCACCAACGTGCACGGTTCCGGGATATCGCTGGGTCATCCTGTCGGCGCGACCGGCGGGCGGATGCTTGCCACGCTGGCGCGCGAACTGACCCGCCGTGACGGCAGGTACGGCCTGGAGACGATGTGCATCGGCGGCGGCCAGGGGCTGGCCGCGGTGTTCGAGAGGGTGGCGCAGTGACCAGGCTCGCCCAGACTCTCGGGCTGACGGAGTTCCAGACCGAGATCGTCTCCACGGTGCGGCAATTCGTGGACAGGGAGGTCATCCCGGCCGCCCAGGAGCTGGAGCATGCCGACGCCTATCCGCAGGCGATCGTCGACGCCATGCGCGAGATGGGGTTGTTCGGGCTGATGATCCCCGAGGAGTACGGCGGGCTGGGGGAGTCGCTGCTGACGTACGCCCTGTGCGTCGAGGAACTCGCCCGCGGATGGATGAGCGTGTCGGGGGTGATCAACACTCACTTCATCGTCGCCTACATGATCCGCCAGCACGGCACCGCGGCCCAGAAGGCGTCCTACCTCCCGCGGATGGCCACCGGGGAGACCCGCGGCGCATTCTCAATGTCCGAGCCCGAACTGGGTTCCGATGTCGCGGCGATCCGGACGCGTGCCAGGAACAACGGCGACGGCACCTACACCATCGACGGCCAGAAGATGTGGCTGACCAACGGCGGGAGTTCGACCCTGGTCGCCGCCCTGGTCCGCACCGACGAGGGCGCCGAGAAGCCACACCGGAACCTGACGGCGTTCCTGGTCGAAAAGCCCACGGGCTTCGGCGAAGTCGCGCCCGGGCTCACCATCCCGGGGAAGCTGGACAAGCTCGGCTACAAAGGTATCGACACGACCGAGCTGATCTTCGACGGATACCGGGCCGACGCCACGGACATCCTGGGTGAGGCGCCGGGTCAGGGTTTCTTCCAAATGATGGACGGCGTCGAGGTGGGGCGGGTCAACGTGTCGGCGCGGGCCTGTGGCGTCGGGGTGCGGGCATTCGAGCTCGCGGTCCGCTATGCCCAGCAGCGCAGCACCTTCGGCAAGCCGATCGCCGAGCACCAGGCCATCGCATTCCAGTTGGCCGAGATGGCGACCAAAGTCGAGGCGGCGCACCTGATGATGGTCAATGCCGCCCGGCTCAAGGACTCCGGGGACCGCAACGACGTGGCCGCGGGTATGGCCAAGTACTTCGCGAGCGAGGTGTGCGCCGAGGTCACCCAGCAGAGCTTCCGGATCCACGGTGGCTACGGCTATTCCAAGGAGTACGAGATCGAGCGGCTGATGCGCGACGCGCCGTTCCTGCTCATCGGCGAGGGCACCAGCGAGATCCAGAAGAACATCATCAGCAAGCGGTTGCTGGCGGACTACCGGGTCTAGCCGATGAGCATCCCTGAATTCGCGGCGCGGCCGCAGCTCGCCGAGGACGTAGCCCGGTTCGTGCGGCGGCGCATCTTCGAGGGCACCTATCCGGCCGGACAGTACATCCGGCTCGAACAGCTGGCCGACGAACTCGGAATCAGCGTCACCCCGGTCCGGGAGGCACTCTTCGGGCTGCGTGCCGAAGGATTGCTCACCCAGTTGCCCAGGCGCGGTTTCGTCGTCCTGCCGATCACCCGGCGCGACATCGCCGACGTCTCGGACGTTCAGGCCCACATCGGCGGGGTGCTCGCCAGCCGCGCCGCCGAGCACATCAGCGATGAGCAGTTGCGCGATCTCAACCGCATCCAGGACAGGCTCGAAGTCGCCTACCGCGCCGACGATCACGAGGCCGCGGTACGGCTGAACCACGAGTTCCACCGTGGGGTGAACGTCGCGGCCGGGTCGCCGAGGCTGGCTCAGTTGATGGGGCAGATCACCCGATTCGCCCTGGAGTCGGTCTATCCGACCGTCGAAGGTTGGCCGGCGCACTCCATGCGGGACCACCGGCTCCTTCTGGCCGCGCTGCGGGAGCGCGACGCCGAAGGTGCCCGCGCCGCGATGTCGGCGCACCTGTGCGCCGCCGCCGGGCCGTTGATCGACCACCTCACCCAGCGTGGCGTCATCGGCTGACGACGGTGTTACCGTAACGCTTACAGTCAGCAGCTCGGCGGAGGCGGTTCATGAGCGTGGGTGCGGAATCTGCCGGCGGCGCCGCCGTCCTCGACGGCATCCGCGTCCTGGACTACGGACGTTTCATCGCCGCGCCCTGGTGTTCGGCGCTGCTGGCGGACATGGGCGCCGACGTGATCCGGGTCGAGAAGCGCGAGGGCGGTGAGGATCGCTGGGTCCAGTCGGTCACCGAAGGCGGTGAAGGCGGAACCTTCCTGCAGTGCAACCGCAACAAGCGCTCACTCACGCTCGACACCACCACCGAAGAGGGCCGCGAGATCACCCGCAAGCTGGTGGCGGGGGCCGACATCGTCGTGGCCAACATGCCCGCTGCCGGGATGCGCTCCAGCGGTCTGGACTACGACACGCTGCGCGCCGTCAAGCCGGACGTCATCCTCGCCAGCGCCACGGCCTACGGCGAAGGGGGCCCGTACAGCGAGCGGATCGGATTCGACGGCGCCGGTCAGGTCATGTCGGGCGCGGTGTACCGGCAGGGGCTGCCCGACCAGCCGATCCGAACCGTGGTGCCGTACGCCGACTTCGGCACCGCGTTGACGTTGACGATCGGGGTCATGATGGCGCTGTTCCATCGCGACCGCACCGGGCGGGGACAACACGTCGAGGGGGCCTTGCTTCCCACGGCGATGATGCTGTCGAACGCCTTTCTCATCGAGCGCGACCTGCTCGGGATCGACAAACCTCGGATGGGCAACCAGGGGGCGTCGGTGGCGCCGTGCGACCTGTACCGGACGTCGGACGACGGCTGGGTGCTCCTGCAGATCGCGGGTCCGTCGATGTTCGCGCGCTGGTGCAGGCTGGTCGGCAGGCCGGAATTGCTCGACGATGCGAGGTTCGCCGACGACGACTCGCGATGGCGCCACGGCGACATCCTCAACGACATCATGGCGCGGTGGTGCGCCGGGAGGACCAAAGCCGAGGTACTGCAACTCCTGGAGCGGGCCAAACTCCCTGCGGCGCCGATGCATTCCACCCAGGATGTGCTCGACGACCCCCATGTGGCGGCGATGGGGTATCTGAAACGGGTGCCGTTCCCCGGGGCGGCGCACGACGTGCCCATCCTCGACACGCCGTTCCGGCTGTCGGCGACCCCCGGGCAGATCCGGCGCCGCGCCCCCCTGCTCGGGGAGCACACCGCGGAGATCCTCGGTGAGATCGGCTACACCGACGAACAGGTCGCCGCCCTGCGCGAGCGCAATGTGGTGTGAGCTGTGCTCAGGCGCGGTCGATGAGAGCCCGCAGGCCCACCACGTCGACCTTCCCTGTGCCGCCCCGCGGAACGGCCCGGTCGTCGGCGAGAAGTGCCCAGCGCGTCGGCACCTTGAAACTGCTGAGCACGGTGCGTGCCGCCGAACGTAGCTGGTCGACTACGTCGGCGCCGTCGAGCGGCCCGTCGCAGACGACGGCCGCGCCGACACGGTTGCCCTGGCCGTCAGGAACATTGGTGGCATAGGCGGCCCGCACGCCGGGCAGGGTGCGCAGCGCCCGTTCCACCTCGGCGGGATACACGGTGGCGCCGTTGACCTTGAACATGTCGTCGCAGCGTCCGTGGTAGAACGGGAAACCCTGCGGGGACAGGTGTCCGAGGTCGCCCGTCGGGTAGTAGCCGTCGGCGGTGAACACCTCGTCGCGGGTGCGACCGCAGATCCCCCGCAGCGTGTGCGGACCCCGGAGCTGGATCATGCCGACCTCACCCGCCGGTAGCTCCTCGCCGCTGTCGGGATCGACGATGCGGACCTGCGTTCCGTCGAACGGCTTTCCGCAACTGCCCCAGGCGTCTTGGGGCATGTCGGTGTCGGCGGGATAGCCGCTGTACGGACCGAAGGACTCCGTCATGCCGAACAACCGGGCGCGGGCTCCCGGACGGGACCGCAACCGCGACGGGAGGAGCGCCTCCAGGCTGCCGGGCTGCAGGTGCGACAGATCGACGCCGGAGCTGTCGAGGTGCCGGGCCAGGGCCTCGGCCTGATCGGGCCATCCCCGGAACAGGGTCACGCGCTCCGCGGCGAGGAGGCGCAGCGTCGAATCGGGCTGCGGTGCAGGCTCGGTGACCAGGGTGGCCCCGGCGACCAGGGCGGACAGCAGGCCGCCCGCGAGGCCGCCGACCCAGAAGAACGGCATCGGCAGGTACAGCCTCGTGTCGCTTCCGATGCAGCGGGCGGCGAGGCCGGACGCGACGGCACCGATCGCGCTGCCGTGCGAATGCAGGACGCCCTTGGGGGGACCGCTGCTGCCCGAGGTGAATACGATCGCCATCGGGTCGGCGGGCCGGACGCCGCGGGCCATCGCCGCACCGACTGCGGCAGTCGACGAAGCGGTGGGGAGCGCAAGCATCTCAGCGGGGGTCCGCACCGTGCGCAGCGCGGGCGGCCTCGGCTCGAGGCCGTCGGAGAAGTGGCGGCCCCGGAACTCCTCCACAGCGATCAGGTGCTGGACCGAGGCGGTGTGTAGTTGCGCGGCGAGTTCGGGCGGCGACAGCAGTGTGCTGAGTGGGACGAGGATCGCGCCGACGCGCATCGCGGCCAGCGCGATCGTCGCCCACGACACCCCGTTGGGCATCAGCAGACCGACCCGGGTGCCCTTGCCGATCCCGGCCGCGATCATCGCCGCTCCCAGATCCGCTGTGGCGGCGTCGAGGTCGCCGTAGGTGATCCGCTCGTCCGGGTCGACGACAGCTTCCTTCCCGCCCTGCAGCGCTGATCGGGCGCGGAGCAGTCCGTCGATGGTGTCACTCATCGAAAAGCCTCCGCAGTGCGGCCGGATCGACTTTCCCCGAGGAGAGTACGGGGATGTCACGGTGCCTGACGGCGATCACCCGGCGCGGCACCTTGTAGGCCGAGACCTCGGAGCGCAGCGCCGCTACGACGGTGTCGTGGTCGAAGGTGGTGCCGTCATCGGTGGCGATGACCGCGCCGACGATCTGCCCGCGGTCGGCATCGTCGAGGCCCACCACGTGCACCGCGACGCTGGAGTCGATGATCGAGAGTGCCTCGGTGAGAGGTCTTTCGACCTCCGCAGGGGCGACGTTGGCGCCCGCGGTCTTGATCATCGCGCCGGACCGCCCGAGGTAATAGAAGACGCCGTCGGGGTCGCGACGCACGATGTCACCGGTGGGGAACCAGCCGTCGGCGTCGAAGGTCTCCTCTCGGCTGCGGCCGTAGTAGCCCTGCATCAGCAACGGCCCACGCACGTGCAGTTCTCCGACGGAGCCACCCTCGGGGCCCACGATGCGTGCCTCGAACTCCGGGGCGAGGAATCCGTAGGACCCCCTGCGGGACTCCGGCTGGTCGGATTCGTCACCGCTGAGCAGGAGGACACCGCCGGCTTCTGTCATGCCGAGCATGTTGTGCCGCAGCTGGGGGTCGCTCGGGCGGACGTCGGGGGCCATGATCGGGTAGAGGTTGCCGCGGCGGGCCGACAGAGCGCGGCCGCCGATGCTGTGGTGGCGGGCCAGGTGGGCGATCCCGGCGACGAATCCGTTGGTGACGGTGGGTTTCTCGGTTTCGATCAGGTCGAGCGTCTCCGCGGCGTCGGTGGCGTTCGAGCAGATGAGGGTCGCCCCGGCCACGAGCGTGGCGAGCAGCGCGAACGCGAAGCCGCCGATCCAGAAGAACGGCGAGTTGCAGAACAGCCGGTCGGCCTCGGTGAAGTGCCGTATTGCGTTGAGATTGCGTTGATGCCGCAGCAGCGAGGCGTGCGTGTGAACCACGCCCTTGGGCGCGCTCGTCGAACCCGAGGTGTAGATGACGGCCAACACATCCGAGCCGGCGACGTCGTCCTGCAACGCGGTCCACAACGGCTCGTCGGAGGAGGCGGCGGTGTCGTCCGGATCGACGAGGACGTGGCGCAGTACCGGGGTGTCGGTGCTGTACAGCGGATCTGCACCGGTGAGGGGGACGCCGATCGCGGCGGTCAGATCCGGCACGTAGTCGCGACCGCGGAAGCTCCGCGCGGCGAGCAGGACGCGGACGTCGCTGTCGGCCAGCTGCCGGCGCAACTCCGGCGGTGTGCTGAAGGTGGAGAACGGGACCACCACCGCCCCGATCCTGGCGGCGGCCAGTGCGGCGGTCACGAACTGCGGGCCATTGGGAAACAGCACACCGACGTGCACGCCCTTGCCGACGCCCAGCCCGACGAGGCGTTGAGCCAACGCCGCCGATCGGGTGTCGGCCTCGGCGTAGGACAGGCGTTGCGCGTCGCAGATCAGCAGGGGCGCATCGCCACGCCGCCGCTGTGTGGCCAGGATGTCGCCGAGTGTCGGCGCGACGGCCGTCACCGCGGTCGTCATGGCGGGGGGAAGTGGGAGCGGACGGCGGTCAGGTCGGGCTTGCCCGACGGCGTGCGGGGGATCTCGTCGGTGATCACCACCGCGGTGGGGATCTCGTAGCGCGCCAGCCGTGTCTGCAGATGGGCGAGCAACTCGGTGGTCGAGGTCGTCGCGTCCGGGCGCAATTCGACGAGCGCAGCGGGTGTTTCGCCGAGGCGTGGGTCCGGCACACCCACCACGGCCGCGCCGGCCACGGCGGGGTGGCTTTCGAGCGCCGTCCTGACGTCGTCGGGCATCACCTTGAACCCGCCGCGGATGATGGCCTGATCGGCCCGCCCGAGGATCCAGACGAAGCCGTCGGTGTCGATGCAGGCGAGGTCCGTGGTCCGCAGCCAGTCCGAGCTTCCGGCCATCTGGGCGGGGATGACCTCCAGCAGGCCCTGCTCCCCGGCGGGCAGGGGACGACCGTCGTCGTCGACGACGCGAAGGCGGGCACCGGGGTTCGCTCGCCCGACGCTGCCCCGCTTGCACTGCCAGTACTTCTGATGATCGGCCAGCGTCCAGCCGGCGACGCCACCACCGAATTCGGTGGCCGCGTAGGACGTCAGCACCGGGACGCCGAACTTCTCGGTGAAAGCGTCCGCATCGTCGGCCGACAGCGGCGCCGTCCCGGAGGTCACCGCGCGCACACCGGCGAGGTCCTCCCGGGTCAGCGCCGAGTGCAGGACCGTGCGCAGCGCCGCAGGGACCAGGGAGACCGCCCTGGGGCGGTGTTCGCGGACGGCTTCGGCCCACTGCTGCAGGTCGAATTTCGGCAGCAGCACGAAGGGGCGTGCCTCGGCCAGGCACAGCAGAACACGGAACACCCCGCCGACGTGGACCAGCGGTGAGTTCACGATGGCGACGCCGCGGCGGACCTGCGTGGGGGCGGCCGACGATTCGGGGTCGGGGCCCATCACGCTGCGCGCCAGCATGTCGTAGGTCAGATCGACACGTTTGGGGGGACCGGTGGTCCCGCTGGTCAGCATGCGGACCGCCACCCCCGGGCGGGCGGCCGCGTCCCGCACGTCGCGACGGGTGACCTGCGGGGCGTCGTCGAGGTCCCCGATCGCGACCGTCGTGGCGCGGGCGTCTGCCGCCAGTGTGGCGAGGTCGCCCCCGGTGCCGATGAGCACCGGTAGGTTCAGGGTCGCGATGTCGTCCCGTGCCCGGTCGTCCCCGCGCGCCGGGTTGATCGCCACCGCGGTGCCGCCACCGGACAGCACGCCGAGCAGCGCTGCGACATGAACAGGAGTGTTGCGCAGCATGATTCCGGCCTGGTCGGTACCGGTCACGGCAGCGATCCGGCGGGCCAGGGCGCCGATCTGACCCCAGCTGTGCCACTGGCCGCCGAACTGGATCGCCGGCGCCGCGGCGTCGAGGCCCACGACGTCGTCGATGCGCCGCGAGAGGGGATGGGCCATCACCGGATCCGCGGCGCCGAGGTGGGCGGCTGTCGCTGCGCCAGTTCGGCCTTACCGATCGGATTGCCCAGCCGCGTGTAGATCAACCCCTGGTCCATGGCGGCGCGGTAGGGCTTGTCCAGCGATTCCCAGATCGCCTTGACGGTGCCCTGGGTGGCGGTGGGCGGTTTGGCTGCGATGGCAGTGGCGATCGCGTGGGCCCGGGGCCACAGGTCGTCCTCGGCGACCACTTCGGTGACCAGGCCGATCCGCAGCGCCGTCTGCGCGCCGACCCGTTCGTCGTTGCCCATCAACGCCATCCGGAGTGTCTCACCCAGGCCGACCCGCCGCATCAGGCCCACCGGCTCGAGGGCGGACACCAGGCCGGCGCTGACGTGGGAGTCGAAGAAGGTGGCGCCGTCCGAGCAGATCACGATGTCGGCCTCGTTCACGAAGTACAGCGCCCCGGCGGTGCACATGCCCTGCACGGCGCACACCACCGGTTTCCACATCTTCTGCCACTTGGGGCTGAGCAGCTCGCCCGGATCTTCGTGGTTCCAGACGATGTTCGGTTGGCCGTAGGTCGATTTCACATCGAGCCCGGCGCTGAAGGCGCGGTCGCCGGCTGCCCGCAGCACCACCGCGTTGATGTCTTCGTCGTCCTTGATGACGTGCCAGATGTCGCGCATCTCCCGGCACATCGCGCGGTTGAACGAGTTGAGTGCCTCGGGACGGTTGAGCGTGACCGTGGCCACGCGGGATTCGTGGTCGAGGTCGAGGGCGATCGTGTCGTAGGTCATCGATTCCTCAGCGGCACTGCCACTTCGGGGCACGCTTCTCGACGAAGGCGCGTGGGCCTTCGTGTGCGTCCTCGGTGCGCACGACGCGCTCGCGGAACGTCTCGGCGAGGATCTCACCCTCCAGCAGCGGCAGATCCAGGGTTTTGTGGATGGCGAGGCGGGTTCCGCGCACCGCCAGCGGCGCATTGGAGTTGACGATGTCGGCGATCTCGTGCGCGCGTTCGAGGAGCTTCTCGTGCTCGACGACCTCGGTGATCATGCCCAGTTCGTAGGCCCGTTCAGCGCTCATCCGTTCGTGTTTGCCCATCAGTGCCATACGCAGTGCCACCGAGCGCGGCAGCGCCCTGGCCAGCCGGACCATCTCGCGCGCGGCGACCAGCCCGATGCTGACGTGGGGATCGAAGAAGGTCGCCTTGTCCGAGGCGATGACGATGTCGCCGGTGGTGACCCAGTCCAGCCCCGCGCCGCAACAGATTCCGTTGATCGCTGCGAGGACGGGTTTGGCCATCCGGCGGAACGGGGGAGTGCCCTCCTGCGGTGCCTCCCACTGGTCGTAGGTGGACAGGTACGGCTTTTCGTAGATCACCTTGCCGTCCGAGGGGATCTCGGTGACGTCGGCGCCCGTGCAGAAGGCGCGCCCGGCGCCGGTGACGATCATCAGCCAGATGTCGTCGTCGCTCTCGGCCTCGTCGTAGGCGGCGCGCAGTTCGGCGACCATGTGGGGGGACAGGGCGTTGAGTGCCTGGGGGCGGTTGAGGGTGATCGTGGCCTTGTGGCCGTCGACCTCGTAGGTGATGGTGTCGTAGCTGGGGGAACTCACATGCCTTCTTTCGTCTATCGTCCGCCGAAGTCGGGTGCGCGGCGGGCGCGGAACGCGGCGAGACCTTCTTTGAAATCTGAGGTGCGGCAGGCCAACTCAAGCGCCGACAACTCATGGGCCAGGGACTCCGATAGTGAGGCGTGCAGCCCGTAGTTGATGGCCCGCTTGGCCAGGCCGATCGCGACGGTGGGTCCGGAGGCCAGCCGCGCGAGCAGGGCGTCGGCCCCGGCGTCGAGCATCTCGGCGGGTACCGCGTCGTGGATCAGGCCCCAGTCGGCCGCGTCGGCGCCGCTGATCTTCTCGCCCAGCAGCAGCATCCGCCTGGCCCGTGCCACGCCTGCCAGGCGGGGCAGGAGCCAGGTGGCGCCGGAGTCCGGGCTGAAGCCGCGGTCGATGAACGGCTCCCAGAGGTTGGCATCCTCTGCGGCAACGGTGAAGTCGGCCGCCAGCGCCAGATTGCAGCCGAGACCGACCGCCCAGCCCCGGACGCTGCACACGACCGGCAGCTCGATGGTGGTGACCAGCTCGATGATGCGGTTGGCGGTGTGCGGGATCCGCCGGCTGAGATTGCCGGGTCTGGGCTTGCGGTCGGTGCTGTTGGTGGCGACCCAGTCCGCCCCCGCGCAGAAGTCGTCGCCCGCCGCGCAGAGGTGGATCGCGCGCAGTGTGTCGTCGTGGGCCGCCGAGGTCAGGGCCGCCACCAGGTCATCGACCATGCTGTGGCTCAACGAGTTCCGTCGGCCCGGGCGGTCGAGAACGATGTGCAGGACGGCGCCGTCCCTGGAGAGCCGCACCACGCCTGCATCCGCGTCGTCGCGCACCCGGCACCGTCCTTCCGGAGGCGATTGGTCTTCCATACTGATAGCCATACCGTTGGACTACCAGTACTATCCTGTACAACTTAGCAAGGAAAGGCTGTCCGCGGAACAGTGTCAGTGCATCGGATCCGTCAGCCCCGGGTCGCCGAACTCGTGGCGTCGCGCCTGCGTGACGACATCCTGACCGGTCGACTCAAGGAGGGTGACGTGCTGCCCTCGCAGGAGGCGTTGTTCGCCGAGTTCGGGGTCAGCCCGCCCGCGGTGCGCGAAGCGATCCACATCCTGGAGTCCGACGGTCTGATCTCGGTGCGGCGGGGGAACATCGGCGGCGCCGTGGTGCACCTGCCGTCGGCCGACCGGACCGCGCAGATGATCAGCATGGTGCTGCAGACCCGTTCGGCCACACCGGCCGACGTCAGCGAGGCGCTGCTGCACCTGGAACCCATCTGCGCGGGGATGTGTGCTGCGCGCAAGGACCGCGACACCGAGGTGGTGCCCCATCTGCGGGCCGCGATCGAGGCCCAGGCCGAACAGTTCGACACCCCGTCGCGGTATGTCCCGAATGCCCGGAGGTTCCACGAGGAGATCGTGACCCGGTGCGGCAACGAGCCGATGATCCTGCTGATCGGCTCGCTGGAGGTGATCTGGACCTCCCACGAATCGGCGGTGTGGAGCGACGAGCACCACCCCGAGGATCCGATGGTCCCCACGACGATGCGGGCCGCCCTGCGGGACCATCACCGCCTGCTGGAGGCGATCGCCGACGGCGATGCCGCGCGTGCTGTGCGCGTGGCGCAGGACCATCTGGCCGCTGCCCGCCGCAACACGCTCGCCGCCGGATCCGACCGGACCATCGACGCCAGACTGATCCCCACGTGAAGGAACCGATATGACGAGCGCCGCCGACGACCGTGTGCTGTTCGAGGTGGACCGCGAGACCCGGATCGCGACCCTCACCCTCAACAATCCGACGCAGCGGAACTCCTACGACGCGTCGATGCGCACTGTGATGAGCCGCTACCTCGACGAGGTGGCCGAGGACGACGACATCACGGTGGTGCTGCTGCGCGGGGCGGAGGGCGTGTTCTCCACCGGCGCCGACATGAACAACGCCTACGGCTGGTACGGATCGGCGCGTACATCGGACAGGGACGGATCGGACAGCGGCGGCGAGTTGGCGCGATCTCGGCCGAGTCAGCGCCGACGGCTCACCGTCGACCGCAAGGCGTTCGGCTTCTATCACAACCTCATGGGTTTCCCGAAGGTCACGGTCGGCGAGATCAGCGGCTACGCGCTGGGCGGCGGATTCGAGATGGCTTTGATGACCGACATCTCGGTGATCGCGCGCGACACCAGGATCGGCATGCCCGCCACGCGGTTTCTCGGACCTGCGCTGGGCAGCCTGCACATGTTCTTCCATCGACTCGGGCCGGTGCAGGCACGGCGCCTCCTGCTGACGGGCGACATCATCCGCGCGTCCGAGGTCGAACACCTCGGTGTCTTCACCGAGACCTGTGACGCCGCGGCGGTGACGGCCCGCGCGCGGTACTGGGCGGAGAAGGCCGCGAAGATGCCCGCCGACGGCGTGGTGATCGCCAAGGAGGCGTTCCGACTCGTCGAGCAGAGCCAGGCCTACCAGGGCGAGGAGGTCGCGAGCTACCTGTTCCACGCATACGGCACCAACCTGCAGTTCGCGGACGGTGAGTTCAACTTCGTCAAGACCCGCGCGCAGCACGGCACCAGGGAGGCGTTCCGCCTCCGCGACGAGCATTTTCACGTCCCCGAACCCGACCTCGGGGCCGAGTGACCCGCCTCACCTACTGCCGGCGCTACATTATCTGTTAGTTTTGTAACGTCCGTCTGCCATGAAACCGAGGTCGAAGAGCATGCCTACACCCGTCATCGTCGGTGCTGCCAGGACGGCCATCGGCCGCTCGTTCAAAGGCACCCTGGTCAACACCCCGCCCGAGACGCTGATCACCACGGTCCTGCCCGAGATCGTCCGGCGTTCGGGAGTGGACCCGGCCGACATCGACGACATCATCTTCGCCGAGTCGCACTACGGCGGCGGCGATCTGGCTCGCTATGCGGCCGACGCGACCGGTCTGAAGCATGTTCCCGGTCAGTCCGTGAACCGTCACTGCGCGGGCAGCCTCACCGCCATCGGCAATGCGTCCGCACAGATCGGCTCCGGCATGGAGCGGGTCCTGATCGCCGGCGGGGTGCAGTCGCTGTCGATGACCCCCCTGGTCAACTGGCGTATCCCGGGCCCCGAGCTCAAGTTCGAAGAGCGCTGGATGCCCCCCACCCACGTCGAGACCCCCGACGCGCCCGCCAAGGACATGTCGATCACGGTCGGTTGGAACACCGCGCAGGCCGCGGGCATCAGCCGCGAGGACATGGATGCCTGGGCCGCGCGCTCGCACCAGCGGGCGATCGCCGCCATCGACGCGGGCAAGTTCGTCGACGAGATCGTGCCGTTGAAGGTCGAGCAGTTCGACGGTTCGGTCGTCGACTTCAGCGTCGACGAGCACCCGCGGCGTGACACCACGGTCGAGAAGCTGGCGGGACTCAAGGTCCTGCACCCCGAGATCGAGGGGTTCTCCATCACCGCGGGCAACAGCAGCGGAACCAACGACGCCGCGGCGGGCGTGGCGCTCGCCGAGGCCGAGTACGCGGCCGCGAACGGGTTGACCGTGATGGCCAAGGTCCGGGCATGGGGCGCGGTGGGCGTCGACCCCCGAGACACCGGTCTGGGCGGCGTCCGGGTCATCGGCAAGGTGCTCGACCGTGCGGGCCTGAAGCCGTCCGACATCGCGCTGTGGGAGATCAACGAGGCCTTCGCGTCGGTTCCCATCGCCGCGGTGCGCGAGTACGGCATCGACGAGGAACTCGTGAACTTCTCGGGCAGTGGGTGCAGCCTGGGCCATCCGATTGCGGCGTCCGGCGCCCGGATGATCACGACCCTGGTCTATGAGCTGCAGCGCCGCGGCGGTGGCATCGGTGTCGCCGCGATGTGCGCCGGCGGCGGCCAGGGTGGCGGCGTCGTCATCGAGGTCTAGTCACCTCCGCAGGAATTCTGCGGCGGCAGGAGAACTCAGCGCTTCCGGGGGGCGGCCTTCGCTGTCGCCTTCCGGGCCGGCTTGGCGTCGCGCTCGATGAGCCGCGCGGCGTGCTCGAGGATGCATTCGAGTCCGAACTCGAAGTTCCGGTCGTCCGAGGCGCTCAGGTGGTGGCCCTTCTGAGTGACGGCGGCCAGCAGCGGGGAGCTGTCGGAGTCGATCGACATCGTGTCGTCGATGTCCCCGTGTCCGTCGCCCGCCAGGTTCTTCTCGCGGAGCCGTTGAAGTACCACCGACCCGCGGACATGCACCGACATCGCCGAGTAGGTGTCGAACGCGTCCTCGGCGGAAAGGCCTGCCTCGACCAGACTTTCGATTGCCTTCTCCACCTCCTGCACCCCGACCTTCGCCGCGCGGGGGCTCAGGGCGGAACGGATCAGGATGAGGTCGCACAGGATCGGGTTGCCCATGAACGTCTCCCGCATGGACCGGGCATGGTTGGCCAGCGTCTCGCGCCAATCCTTGGCCTCGACGTAGGGCGTCGCGAACGCGTACTGGCGCAGGGCGCGATCGGTCATCGCGTTGAGAAGATCGTCCTTCTTGCGGAAGTACCAGTAGATGCTCGTGACACCGACTCCGAGGTGTTTGCCGAGCAACGGCATGCTGAGGTTGTCGATACCGACCTGTTCGGCCAGTTCGAAGGCGCCCTTGATGATGTCGTCGGGATTGATGGAACCGCGTTCGCGGCGCTGACGCTTCTCCGCTGTCGCCTGTTTTGCCACGGTCGCCTGTTTTGCCACTGTCGCCTGTTTTGCCACTGTCGGCACCTCCATCGTGTCGCGCTGCAGGTGCAGCCCCCGGCAACGGGGTTGGTGACTGTGACCGCCGGCAGCGGCTAGGCTGAACTGCGTCTTTGCGTCCGTGTCGCTGCGCGGGCGTGCAGACGAGACTACCGTCGCTCGTCGATCTCCAGATTCGCTCTATTACTGTAAGTCCTATAGTAAGCTTTTCCAGCATTAGTCGGCGGCATCCCCACCACAGCTGAAGGGCGGCAAGTGTCTGACGAGGTTCTGGTAGAACGCCAGGGGCGGGTCCTGATCATCACCATCAACCGGCCAGAGGCGCGCAACGCGTTCAATCTCGCGGTCGCCCAGGGCCTCGCCGACGCCATGGACGAACTCGACGACTCGCCCGAGCTGTCGGTGTCCATCGTGACCGGGGCGGGCGGCAACTTCTGTGCCGGCATGGACCTCAAGGCCTTCATGGCAGGCGAGGTGCCCGCCATCCCGGGCCGCGGCATCGGTTTCACCGAGCGGCCACCCCGTAAGCCCGTCATCGCGGCGGTCGAGGGTTACGCCCTCGCCGGGGGTACCGAGATCGTGCTCGCGACCGACCTCGTCGTCGCCGCCAGGAACGCGAAGTTCGGCATCCCGGAGGTCAAGCGCGGTCTCGTCGCGGCGGGCGGGGGACTGCTGCGCCTGCAAAAGCGCATCCCCTATCAGAAGGCGCTCGAATTGGCCTTGACCGGAGACAGTTTCACCGCCGAGGAGGCCTCGCAGTGGGGCTTTGTCAACGTGCTGACCGAGCCCGGGGAGGCTCTCGCCGGGGCACTAGCTCTGGCCGAGCGCATCACCGTCAACGGCCCCCTCGCGGTGGCCGTCACCAAGGAGATCGTGATCAAGTCCGCCGGCTGGAGCGAAGACGAGATGTGGCGCAAGCAGCTCGAACTCGTCAATCCGGTCTTCGCGTCCAAGGACGCGATGGAGGGCGCGACGGCGTTCGCCGAGAAGCGCACACCCAACTGGACGGGTACGTGACGGGACCGGGATGGACCTGGGCCTGCGGGACGCCGCCGCCGCTGTCGTAGGCGGCGGCCGGGGGATGGGTCTGGCGGCCGCCCACTGTTTCGCCGAGGACGGCGCCCGGGTCGCCGTGCTGGGACGCACGCGTGCGGTGCTCGACGCCGCGGCGGCGCAACTGCGTGAGCGAGGAAGTCCCGATGCCGTCGGCGTGGTCGTCGACACCGGTGACCAGAATCAGGTCGACGCGGCATTCACCGAACTGAGCAGGCGCTGGGGCGGCGAGCTGAACATTCTCGTCAACGCCGTCGGTCCGAGCGTGCGTGGCTCCTTCGACGAACTCGGCGACGACGACTGGCGCCGCGCCGTCGAGGACGGGGCGATGGGCATGATTCGTTGCGTGCGTGCCGCTCTGCCCTTGCTGCGCGCCGCCGAATGGGCGCGCATCGTCAACTTCTCCGCGCACTCGACGCAGCGCCAGAGTGAGATCCTGCCGGCCTACACCGCTGCGAAGGCGATGGTCACGAGCGTCTCGAAGAACCTCTCCCTGTCGCTGGCGCGCGACCAGATCCTGGTCAACGTGGTGTCGCCCGGCAGCATTGCCTCCGACGCGCTGGTGGGCTGGGCTGATTCGGTCGGTGTCGACGGCAGCGATCCGTACGCGCTGATGGCGGCGATCGACGAACACTTCGGGCATCCGGCGCACCTTCCCCGCGCCGGGCTGCCCACCGAGATCGGGCCTGTCGTCGCCTTCCTGGCGTCGCGCCGCAACTCCTACATGACCGGCGCCGACGTCAACGTCGACGGCGGGAGCGACTTCACCTGAGGGCCCGCCACGGCGGCAGCAGCTTCGAACGTGAATCCGGATGGGACAGAACAACATCCGTGTGGCGCACCGGAACGCGGTAGACCCGGCGCCCGACCCGTCCCGGAGGTTGCGGAAGGCGCTACCGATAGGTGTACAGTATGGTCATTCTCCGAAGCTGAGGGAGGTCCACCGGTGAGCGCTGTCGATCGCGTCGCCGAGCCCGCAGCGGCCGGACCGGCGGAGCCGGTTCTGTCCGAGCACCTCGACAACGGCGTCGCGGTGGTGACGCTCAACCGGCCGGAGCGCATGAACGCCTGGGGCGGAGGTCTGGCCCGCGCGTTCTACCGCTGCATCGACCGCGCCGAAGCGGATCCCGGCGTTCGCGTCATCGTGCTCACCGGCAACGGCCGCGCCTTCTGCGCGGGCGCCGACATGGGCGACCTCGACACCATCAGCGGGGCCGCGCAGCCGAGCGGGTCGCAGGGCGCCGACGCCGGGTCCGGCCCACAGGGCACCGACGTCACGCAGCTCGTGGGCGAACGCCATCCGCACTTCGTCACGCAACTCCGCACTCCCGTGATCGCCGCGATCAACGGAGCATGCGCCGGGATCGGCCTCACGCAGGCATTGATGTGCGACATCCGGTTCGCCTCTGCGGGAGCGAAATTCACCACAGCCTTCGCCCGCCGCGGGCTGATCGGCGAGTACGGCATTTCCTGGATCCTGCCGCGGGTCGTCGGCTGGGGTGCCGCCCAGGATCTGCTGCTGTCCGGGCGGACGTTCTTCGCCGAGGAGGCCAGGGAACTGGGCATGGTCAAGGATGTGCTGGCGCCCGACGAGCTGATGCCGCGCGTTCTGGCCTACGCCGACGACATGGCCCGCAACTGCGCGCCGAGTTCGCTCGCGGTGATCAAGCGCCAGCTCTACGGGGACGCTGTGCGCAATGTCCACCACGCCAGTGCCGATGCGGAGAAACTGATGCATGAATCCATGCTCCGGCCCGATTTCATCGAAGGCATCACTGCGTTCTTCGAGAAGCGCACACCGAACTTCCCGCCGCTGAAGGAGGAGACGCCATGACCGGCGAGCACGTGCAACCCCTGGACTACCGGGCGATCGACGTGGACAACCACTACTACGAACCGACCGACTCGTTCACCCGGCACCTGCCCAAGGAGTTCACACGCCGTGGTGTTCAGATGCTCACCGAGGGCAAGCGGACCTTCGCCGTGATGGGTGGCGTGGTCAACCACTTCATCCCGAACCCGACCTTCGACCCGATCATCGAGCCGGGGTGTCTGGATCTGTTGTTCCGCGGGGAGATCCCCGAGGGCGTCGACCCTGCCTCGCTGATGAAGGTCGACCGCCTGGGTGACCACCCCGAGTACCAGAACCGCGACGCCCGGGTGACGATCCTCGACAAGCAGAACCTCGAAACCGTCTTCATGCTGCCCACGTTCGCGTGCGGTGTCGAGGAGGCCCTCAAGAACGACATCGAGGCCACGATGGCGTCGGTGCACGCCTTCAACCTGTGGCTCGACGAGGACTGGGGCTTCGACCGCCCCGACCACCGCATCCTGTCGGCGCCGATCATCTCGCTGGCCGACCCGGACAAGGCCGTCGACGAGGTGGAGTTCGTGCTCGGCCGTGGCGCCAAGATCGTCTGCGTGCGGCCCGCACCGGTTCCGGGAGCGGTCAAGCCCCGCTCCCTGGGCGACCCGCTACACGATCCGGTGTGGGCCCGGCTGGCCGAGGCCGGCGTCCCGGTCGTCTTCCACCTGTCCGACAGCGGGTATCTCGCGATCGCGGCGCTGTGGGGCGGTAAGGCGACGTTCGAAGGGTTCGGCAAGAAGGATCCGCTCGACCAGGTGCTGCTCGACGATCGCGCGATCCACGACGCGATGGCGTCCATGATCGTCCACCAGGTGTTCACCCGGCACCCCACGCTGAAGGTGGCCAGCATCGAGAACGGCTCCTACTTCGTCTACCGGTTGATCAAACGGCTCAGGAAATCGGCGAACACCGCGCCCTACCACTACAAAGAGGACCCGGTCGAGCAGCTGCGGAACAACGTCTGGATCGCGCCGTACTACGAGGACGACGTCAAGATGCTGGCGGAGACCATCGGCGTGGACAAGATCCTGTTCGGCTCGGACTGGCCCCACGGCGAGGGCCTGGCAGATCCGATGACGTTCACCGCCGACATCCCGCAGTTCCCGGAGTTCAGCGCGGAGGACACCCGAAAGGTCATGCGCGACAACGCACTCACGCTCGTGGGTGCCGACGTCGGCGCCACGGCGTAACCCTCATGGCCGAATGGACGCTGGGCGATGTCGTCGATGCCATCGCCGACGTGATCCCCGACCGCACGATGACGCTGTGCGGTGAACGCACGACCACCTACGGCGACATGGCCCGGCGCACGCGGCAGTTCTCGAACTTCCTGGCCGGTCGCGGGCTCGGCGCCCACCGCGAGCGCGACGGGCTGGACAACTGGGAGTGTGGACAGGACCGCGTCGCCCTGATCATGTACAACGACCGGTACCCCGAGGTCGTCCTCGGCGCCCTCAAGGCGCGCACGGTCCCGGTGAACGTCAACCACCACTACACGCCGCGCGAGGTCGCCGAACTGCTCGACTACGTCAAACCCCGCGTCGTCGTCTACCACCGGGCACTGGGCCTCAGATTCGCCGACAACCTCCCAGCGGGCGCCGAGCTGCTGATCGAGGTCGACGACGAATCGGACGCGCCGGGGCTTCCCGGCGCCGTTCGGTTCGACGATGCTGTCGCCCAGGGGGATCCGCACCGACGCATCGCGGGCTCACCGGATGACCTCATCATGTACTGCACCGGCGGCACCACCGGCCGCCCCAAGGGTGTGCTGTGGCGCCAGAGCGACACCTACGTGTCGTCGATGGTCGGCGCCGACCACGCCTCGGCGAGCGAGATCCAGGACAAGGTGGCCGGCAACACCGGCGCGCCGTGGTTCGCGGTCTCACCGTTGATGCACGCCGCGGGGCTCTGGACGGTGTTCTCGGGCGCGCTGGCCGGTCTGCCCGTCGTCCTGTACGACGACCGTGCGAAGTTCGACCCGCAGCGGGTGTGGCGCACGGCCGAGCAGGAGAGGGTCGGGCTGATGACGATGGTGGGCGATGCATACGCCGCCCCGCTCATCGCCGAACTCCAGCGGGCCGACTACGACCTCGGATCGCTCTATGCGATCGGAACGGGCGGCGCGGCAACCAATCCCAAACACGTGGCGGCCCTGTTGGAGAAACTGCCGCAGCTGACGATCATCAACGGGTACGGCTCCTCGGAGACAGGCAACATGGGCTTCGGGCACAACCAGCGCGGGTCCCGTCGTGAGACGTTCGACCTTCGCGAGGGCGGCACCGTGGTCTCGGCGGATCTGAGCCGGTTCGTCGAACCGGGGGAGACCGAGGTGGGCTGGGTGGTCAGGAAGGGCCGGATCCCGCTGGGCTACTTCGACGATCCCGTCGCGACACAGAGAACCTTCCCGGTGGTCGACGGGTTGCGCGTCGTCGTCTCGGGTGACCGGGCCTCGCTCGAACCGGACGGGACGTTGCGGCTCTACGGCCGGGACTCCCTGGTGGTCAACACCGGCGGCGAGAAGGTCTTCGTCGAGGAGGTGGAGGCGGTTCTGCGCGCACACGACGACGTCGCCGACGCGCTGGTGGTCGGCCGCGACAGCGATCGCTGGGGTCAGGAGATCGTCGCGGTGATCGAGCGCCGCCCCGGTGCCGAGGCGGATCCGGACGCCCTGCTGAAGAGTTGCACTGCGCACCTGGCCCGCTTCAAGGCGCCCAAGGAGTTCGTCTACGTCGACAAGGTGCGCAGGCTCGGAAACGGCAAGGCGGACTACCGGTGGGCGAAAAGCGTTGTCGCGGAGCGGAACGCGTTGGCAGGTCAGCCGTGACGCACAGGGTCCTCGACGCACTCGTCAATGTGCACTTCGGCGAGACCGCCACGCAGCCGGAGTTCATGCTGAAGGTTCGCGACGACTACTTCAAGGGACCGCGCTCGCTCTACGACCAGGTCGAGCTCCCCGCACTGCTCGACGAGATGGCCGAGCACGGCGTCGAGAAGGCCATCCTGATGGACAACCTCGTCAGGCCGTCGGCGACGGCCCGCAGGTTCGTCGAGGAACGACCCGACAAATTCGCCCTCGGTATAGGCGGCGTCAACCTGCTGCGGCCGATGCCGTCGCTGCGCGAACTGTCCGCGGTGGTCGCCGGTCTGCCGGTGGCCTACGCGGTCGTGGGTCCCAGCTTCTGGGGCGACGGCATGTATCCGCCCAGCGACGCGGTGTACTACCCGCTCTACACCAAGTGCGCCGAGTTGGGCCTTCCGTTGTGCGTCAACACCGGTCTGCCCGGCCCCCCGATCCCCGGAGAGGCGCAGAACCCGATCCATCTCGACCGGGTGTGCGTACGGTTCCCCGAGCTGAAGCTGTGCATGATCCACGGCGCCGATCCGTGGTGGGATGTCGCGATCAGGTTGCTCATCAAATACGCGAACCTGCGCATCATGACCTCGGCGTGGTCACCGAAGAGGTTGCCCGAGAGCCTGCTTCACTACATGCGTACGCGCGGCAAGCACAAGGTCCTGTTCGCCTCGGACTGGCCGGTGCTGCGCCAGAGCCGTGTTGTCCCCGAGGCACTCGCGCTGGACCTGCCCGCCGACGTCCTGGACAACTACCTGTACCGCAACGCCAACGACTTCTTCTTCGGCCCCGACGAACAGGAGACCTGACCGTGGACCGTTACGAACTGCGCAGGCTCGACTACAGCCTCTCGGAGGACCATACGGCGCTGCAGGCGGCCTACCGGGATTTCTTCGCAACCCGGTGCACCATCGAGACCGTCCGCGCAGCCGAGGAGTCCGGGTTCGACAAGAATCTGTGGGAGCGGCTGTGTGCCATGGGCGCCACCACGATGGCCCTGCCGGAATCCGTGGGCGGCGACGGGGCGACGCTGGTCGACCTGACCCTGGTGGCCGAGGAGATCGGCCGGTCGTTGGCGCCGGTGCCGTGGATCGATCACGTCGTCGCGGCGCGGTTGCTGGCGCGGCTCGGTTCGGTCGGGGCGGATGTGGTGAGCGGTCGACAGGTGGCCGCGCTCGACCCCCAGCAGGACACCCGGCCCGGATCGCGGCTGATCCCTGCCGGATCGGTCGCCGACCACGTGATGGCCCGCGACGGCGACGAGATCGTGTCGCTGACCTTCTCGAGCCGACCCGCGCGTGTCGACAACATCGGCAAGCTGCCGATGGCGTGGGTGGACCCCGCGGCCGCGGACGGTCGGACCGTGCTGGCCTCCGGGGCCGACGCCGTGGCCGAATATCAACGTGCGGTGGACGAATGGCGACTGCTGACCGGCGCCGCGCTCGTGGGCCTGGTCGAGGCGACCATGACGATCGCCGCCGAGTTCTCCAAGACCCGCTACACCCTCGGTGTTCCCATCTCGACGCTGCAGGCCATCTCCCATCCCCTGGCCAACATCGCGATCACCGTGCAGGGCGGTCGCAATCTGGCCCGGCGTGCGGCCTGGTTCCTGGACAACGAGCCGGACGAACGGCGCGAGCTCGCCCCGTCGGTCTTCGTCTTCATGGCCGAGGAGGCCGCGAAAGCCGCGACGATGGCCGTTCACGTCCAGGGCGGTCTCGGCGTGTCCGCGGAAGCCGCCGCCACCGCCTACCTGGTGCGGGCCCGGGGATGGGCCGTCGCCGGGGGAGATCCCGCGATCGCGGCCAAGCACATCGCCGGGATCGTCGCCGAGCGCGAAGGACGGAGCTAGACCATGGACTTCTCGCACGTGGACCTCGCCGAGGACGAGCAGAAGTTCCAGCACGAGGTCCGGTCGTTTCTGGGTGAGATCGTCACCGAGGACGTCCTGCGGCGTGACCGCGAGACCGGTGACAACTTCGATGAGGGCGTGCATCTCGCGCTCGGCAGCGCCGGCTACCTGGAGCGCGAATGGAAGGCCGACTCCGAGCACGCGTTCACCCGGGTGCAGCGGCGGATCTGGGAGCTGGAAAAGCGCCGGGCCCATGTGCCGTGGGTGACGTCGGGCACCACTGCGATGATCACGAAGTCGGTGGAGAAGTTCGGGTCGCCCGAGCTCAAAGCCGAGGTGCTGCCGCGCGTCTACAGCGGGCACGTCCGCATGTGCCTGGGCTACACCGAACCCGAGGGCGGCTCGGACGTCGCCACGTGCAAGACCCGCGCCGTGCGCGAAGCGGACGGGTCGAGCTGGATCATCAACGGCTCCAAGATGTTCACCACCGGCGCACACAACTGCCAGTACGTCTTCCTCATCACCAACACCGACCCGGACGCGCCGAAACACAAGAGCCTCACCATGTTCCTGGTGCCGCTGGACACACCCGGCATCGAGATCCAGGGCATCCGCACCGTCGACGGCGATCGCACGAACATCGTCTATTACAGCGACGTCAGGATCTCTGACCATTACCGCCTGGGCGAGGTCAACGGTGGGTGGACCGTGGTCCGCGAACCGCTCAACGCCGAGCACGGCGACGTGGCCGCCGCCGACGACGGGCTGCAGGACGTCGCGATCATGATGCACCAGGCGATGTTCATGGCCGCCGCGGTCGACAAGGCCGCCCAGAAGTCGACCGTCGAGGGTCTCGACGGGCACCGGCTGATCGACGACGGGTCCGTGGCGTATCGCCTGGGGCGCAGCGTCGCCAGGATGGAAGCCTCGCTGTCGGCGCCCAGCATCTTCGGCCGGGTGGCGCTGGCCCAGACCATGCGCGACATCTCACCCGACCTGATGGATCTGCTCGGTGCGGCGTCGGCACTGCCGGTCGGCACCGACGGCGCGGCCGACGACGGCGCGGCGGAGTACGTGTACCGGTTCGCACCGCTGGTCGGCATCTACGGCGGCACGCTCGAGGTGTTCCGCAACATGATCGCGCAGTACGTGCTGGGCCTCGGCAAGCCCAGCTACCCGTCCGCCCGGTGACTTCGGTGCCGTCGGTCACGCTGACGTTGACCAGCGACACCGAAATCGTTAGGTGGTGAGGATGGTGGCGCCCGCGGTGCCCGGTGCGCCGTAGAGCTGGGCGAAGCCGACCTTCGGCGCACCGGGGATCTGGCGGTCGCCCGCCTCACCACGCAGCTGACGCACGATCTCGTGCAGCTGACGCAGCCCGGACGCACCGATCGGCTCGCCGTTGGCGAGCAGGCCCCCGTCGGTGTTGACCGGCATGGCCCCGCCGATCTCGGTGGCGCCGTCGGCGATGAGCTTCTCCTGCTCGCCGTCTGCGCAGAAGCCGGCCTCGGCCATGTGGATGATCTCGGCGCCGGCGTCGGTGTCCTGCAACTGGATCACGTCGACGTCGGAGGGTTCGATGCCCGCCTTCTCGAAAGCGGCCCGTGACGCGTACACGGTCGGGGCCACGTCCTCCTCGACGGGGGCGAAGGTGGTGTTGACCTCATAGGCGCCGTACTTGCGGGTGCGGACCTCGACGGCGCGGACGAAGACCGGCTTGTTCGTGTACCTGTGGGCGAGGTCGGCCCGGCACATCACCACGGCGGCAGCGCCCTCGTCGGGTGAGCAGAACATGTACTGCGTCAGCGGGTAATTGAGCATCGGCGAGTCGAGGATCGCGTCCTCGGCCATGGGCTTGCGCCGGAACGCGTTCGGGTTCAGCGCGCCGTTGCGCAGATTCTTGGTGACGACCTTGGCCAGCGTCCGGTGGCTGATGCCGTGCTCGTGCAGATAACGGTTGGCCTTCATGCCGAAGAACTGGGTGGTCAGGTACTGGCCGTTCTCGGCGTACCAGGCCGGCATGCCGACCAGCCCGGGGTCCTCGGTGAACGCGCCGCGGGGGTGTTTGTCCAGACCGACGGCGATGCCGATGTCGTAGTCGCCGAGCCGGATTCCGTCGGCGCAGGCCTTCGTGGCGCTGGCCGCGGTGGCGCACGCGTTGAAGACGTTCGTGAACGGGATCCCGGACAGGCCCACCATGCCGACGATCGCGTCCGGGTTGGCGACCGTCCAGCTTCCGCCGACCCCGAACTGGATGTCATTCCAGGACACGCCGGCGTCGGCGACCGCCGCGGTGATCGCGTCGACTCCCATCTGCATCGCGGTCTTGCCCTCGAACCTGCCGAACGGGTGCAGGCCCACCCCGATGATCGCGACGTCGTGCATGGAAGGTTTCCTTTCAGGCTCGTAGACGCACCAGCTGCGCCTGCTGAATGGCTGCCACAGGGCCGTCCTCGTCGAACAGCATTCCTCGGGACACCCCGACTCCGTCGGCGCCGTAATGGTTTTCGGACCGGACCCCGATCCAGTCGCCGGCGGGCATGCGGTGGATGTGGACCGCGAGGTCGGTGTTGAGGAACGTGTATCGGCTCGGGTCCAGCCGGCTGCCCATCCCGTTGGCGATGTCGGCGACCGTGAACAGACGCTGCGCGGGCGTCAGCGACTCGCCGGCCACCAGATCGACCAGCGGCATGGCCCAGCACTCGGCCCGCACGCTGTGCAGGATGTCGTTGAGCCATCGCCAGTCCAGGCTCTGGATGTAGGTGCGGTCACTGCCGTCGTCGTGAAGCCGCCGGACGCCTTCTGTGACCGGTCGCATCGGCTCGACCGGACCGTCGGGCAGCGACGCGGTCGCCGCCCGCTGGAACCGCCACGCCGACGCCGTCGCGACCCGCCTGGGCGACCCGTCGGGCCCGGGCGCGGTCATCTCGGCGCTGAGCAATTCGATCTGCCTGCCCGGCCGCTCGACTCGCGCCTGCACCCACAGCTCCTCGGTCACGGGAACCGGTCCGAGAAGATCGACCACGACGCGGCTGAGGCGGGCATCGTCGCGCGGTGCGCACCCCTCGATGGCCCGGACCAGAAGCGCCGACACCGGGGCGGCGTTCTGCATCGACGATCCCCACGTGCTGATGACGTGCTCGGAGGCCGTGAAGCGTTCCCCGCGGGGGTCGTCGCCGTCGACGAGCTCGTAGTAGGCGTCGGTCACATCCCGTCCTGTCCTGTGCCGCGGTGGCCATCAGCAGGATAGGGTGACCCTTATCGAAAGCACAACCGGATGGCTTACAGGAGGTGGTCGTGCCCGTCCTCGGCGCAGGTGTGCACTTCGATCCGTTCTCGGCGGACTTCTATGAGGACCCGCACGCCTGCTATCCGCGGCTGCGTGCCGAGGCGCCCGTGTACTACAACGAGACCTACGACTTCTACGCGCTGAGCAGGCACGCCGACGTCGCGGCCGGGCTCAGGGATTTCGCCACGTTCTCGTCGGCCTACGGCGTGGACCTCGGCATGGTCCGCAGAGGTGAGAAGGTTCCGGCCAAGATGATCATCTCGATCGACCCGCCGGAGCACCGCGCGATGCGCAGCCTGGTCAACAAGGTCTTCACCCCGCGCGCGATCGAAGCATTGCGCGCCATGGTGACCGACACCGTCGAGCGTTTCCTCGCGGCGGCCGTCGGCGACGGGGACTGCTCGGAATTCGATGTCGTTCAGGACTTCTCCGTGTATTTCCCGGTCGAGGTCATCAGTCAGATGCTCGGCGTCCCGGAAGAGCTGCGCCAGCAGGTGCGCGTGTGGATCGACGAGTCACTGCACCGTGAGCCGGGGCAGATCGACATGTCGGAAGCCGGAATGCAGGCGATGGCCGAGATGTGGCTGATGTACTACCAGTTGATCCAGGAGCGCCGCGAGAAGCCACGCGAGGACATGATCAGCGCGCTGATCGCCGCGCAGGTCGAACGCGAGGACGGCACGGTCGACCGGCTGCGGGACTCCGAGATCGCCGGCTTCGCCACCCTGCTGGGCGGGGCAGGAGCCGAAACGGTGACGAAGCTGATCGGCAGTGCCGCTGTCACATTCGCGCGCCACCCGGAGCAGTGGCGGGAGCTGGTCGCCGACCGAAGCAGAATCGGTGTCGCGATCGAAGAGCTCCTGCGCTACGACGCTCCCGTGCAATACAACGTCCGCAGGTCCCGAGCCGACGTCACGGTGCACGGGGTGACGATCCCGGCCGGCGCGCCGGTGTTCCTCCTGGGCGCCTCGGCCAATCGCGATCCCGACGCCTGGACGGCGCCCGACGTGTTCGACATCCACCGCGATCGTTCCGAGGCGCAGAACCTGGCGTTCGGGTACGGCATCCACAGCTGTCTCGGTGCGGCGCTGGCCCGGCTGGAGAGCGCCATCGCCCTCGACAGGCTCCTGGACCTCATGCCGCGCTACGAGGTGCGGTGGGACGGATGCCGGCGGGTCAGCATGCAGAACGTCGCGGGCTGGTCCCACGTCCCGGTGCGGATTCTGCGGTGACGCTCACCGCGGGTCGATCACGTCGCGGAACTGCTCGGCGGGACAGACCGTCGCGTTCGATGCTCGGACGCGTTCGGCCAGGGTCCGGTCCGAGGTCGCGACGCGGATCTGCTCCGGATGAGGATCGGCGGCGATGATCCTGACGATCTCGTCGTCGGCGGAGTTCGGGGCTGGTAGCGGTGCATGGGCGACGGTGACCGACGCGGACTCGATCGGCGGTGCCGGCGGGCGCTCGAAAACCACTGTCACATCGGCGCCTTCGGCGGCCGCCCAACGCTCGAGGCGTTCCACCAGGGTGGCCATCGCCCGATGCCGGTCGCGCCACCATCCGTCGGGACGTGAGCCGATCACATTCATTCCGTCGACAATCCAGCGCATCCGCCGCAGACTATCGAAGTAGCACAGCCCGGAAGAGGACGATATGGCGAACCACGTCGAGCACAAGGTCACGTTCTGCCGGATCTGTGAGCCGCTGTGCGGCATGATCGCCACCGTCGAGGACGGCACCCTCGTCTCGCTGAGGCCCGACAGGGAGCATCCGCTGTCGGCCGGTTTCGCCTGCCAGAAGGGCATCGCGTTCACTGAGGTCGTCAACGACCCCGATCGTGTCACCTCGCCCCTGCGGCGCACCCCGGGCGGTTTCGAGCCGGTGACTTGGGAGGAGGCGCTGACTGACATCGCGAGCCGCCTGACCGCGGTGTTGCGTGACCACGGCGCGGGCGCCGTCGGCTGGTACATGGGAAACCCGGGAGCGTTCAGCTACGCGCACGTGCTCTCGATCATGGGCTTCATCAAGGGAATCGGCCGCGGAACCCACTTCTACACCGCGTCGTCGCAGGACACCAACAGCCGCCTGATGGCCAGCCAGCTCCTCTACGGAACGCCGACGTCGGTGCCGATCCCGGACCTCGCCCGCACGGACCTGCTCGTCGTCATGGGCGCCAATCCCGTGGTCTCGCACGGTAGTTTCCTCACCGCGCCCCGCATCAAGGACCGCATGCACGACATCGTCAAGCGCGGTGGTCGCGTGGTGGTGATCGACCCGCGGAAGACCGAGACCGCAGCTCAGTTCGAGTGGTGCGGCATCGTGCCCGACACCGACGCGCTGCTGCTGCTCTCGCTGCTGCAGGTGATGTTCGCCGAGGGTCTGGCCCACACGCGCGACATCGCGCCCGTCGTCGACGGAGTGGACTGGCTGCGGAGCCGGGTCGCGCCATTCACCCCCGAGGCGACGGCACCGCACACCGGGATCGATCCCGACGTCGTGCGCGGTCTGGCGCGTGACCTCGCCGCCACGTCGCGCTCGGCGGTCTACGGGCGGCTCGGGACGTGCGTGGGCCGCTACGGGACGCTGACGTCCTACCTGATCGACGTCGTGAACCTCGTCGCCGGCAACCTCGACAAGCCCGGCGGCTCGGTCATCAGCGGGTTGGGCCTGCCCGCGCAGCGGCTGGTGAACATCGGCATGGGCGCGGTGCTGCGCCGCACCTACCGGCGCCGGCGTTCGCGCATCGGCGGCTTCCGCGCGATCATCGGCTCGGAACCGGCCGCGTTGATGGCCAAGGAGATGACCACGCCCGGACAGCGCCAGATCCGGGCCATGTTCATCAGCGCGGGCAACCCGGTGCTCTCGGTGCCCAACGGCGACGAGCTCGAGTCGGCGCTCGACGCCCTGGATCTGTCGGTAGCGCTGGACTTCTACCTGACCGAGACGACGTCGCACTGCGACTACGTGCTGCCGGTGACGACGATGTACGAGCGCGACGATTTCCCGCTGACGTTCCAGCCGTTCCAGGCGACCCCGTTCCGGCAGGCGACCGACGCAGTCGTCGCCCCGGTGGGCCAGGCTCGTCAGGAGTGGGAGATCGTCGGCGACCTGATGAGCCGGATGTCCGGCGAATCGCGGGTGTTCGGCGCGCTCGCCGCGGCAGGGCGGGCCCTGAGGAAGATCGGCCGACCCTTCACCCCGAAGATGTTCGCCGACGGAATCATCCGGGTCGCCGCGGGCGGCGACAGATACGGGCTGCGCAGCGGTGGGCTCACTTTCGACCGGCTGGCCCGTGAGCACGCCCACGGCAGGGTGATCTCACCGAACCTCCGGACGGGGGTCCTCAAGGAGGCGATCTCGTATCTGAACGGCCGGATCCAGCTGGAACACGCGGACATCGCCGCCGAGATCGCCAGCGTGTCGAGGCCGGAGAAGCCGCAGGCGTATCCGCTGCGCATGATCGGGATGCGCGAACCTCGTTCGGAGAACTCGTGGATGCACAACGCGCCGCTGCTGATGCGCGGTGACCGAGGCCACCATGGGCTGATGAACGCCGACGACGCCGCCGAACTCCGCATCGACGACGGCGGAACGGTGCAGATCAGCTCCCCGTTCGGGGCGATCACCGTCCCCGTCACGGTGACCAAGGACATCATGCCCGGGGTCATCGCGGTGCCGCACGGCTGGGGCCACAAGGGAACCGGTGGTTGGCAGGTGGCCAACAAGGCCGGCGGCACCAACGTCAACCTGCTCACCTCGAGCGAGCCCGACGATGTCGAGTCGCTGTCCGGCATGGCGTGGCTGACGGGCGTGCCCGTCCGCGTCGACAGGGTCTGACGTGGCCCCGGCGGGCTAGGCGATCGCGCCCTTGTCCTTGAGCTCCTCGATGCGGTCCCAGTCCAGGCCCAGCTCCATCAGCACGATCTCGGTGTGCTCGGAAGCCTGTGGCGCGCGCGTGGTCTCCAGCGGTTCGTGGTTGAACTGCACCGGCCCGCGGACCACCTTGAACGGTGCGCCGCCGTCGCCGGCCTCGACTTCGGCGACCATGTCGTTGGCGAGGGCCTGCTCGTCGGTGGCCAGGTCCACCAGGCTCTGGAACGGGGCCCACTGACCCTTCATCGTCTTCAGGTGTTGCCGCCAGTAGTCGAACGGCTTGGCGGCGATGGCCTCGGCGATGAGCTGCACACCCGCTTCGGCGTTCTGGATCAGCGGCATCACGTCACAGAACCGCGGATCGTCGGCCAGTTCGGCGAGGCCGAGGTGCTCGAACGCGTCGCGGATGTACCCGGTCGGGCTCACGATGCACAGGTTGATGGTGCCGCCATCGGAGGTCAGGTAGTTCGCCATGAACGGGTTCACCGACGTCGTCGTCCCTGGCATCAGTGAGCGCATCGTCTCGCCGGTCTCCATGCCCTGGGTCACGCTGGCGCCTGCGGCCCACCATGCGGTGCTGAGCAGCGACACGTCGAGCTCGATGGCTTCACCGGTGCGTTCCCGGTGGAACAGTGCCGCGGAGATGCCGCCGGCGATGTTCATGCCGCCGATCGAGTCGCCGAAGGCCGGAATGCCCTGTGGCAGTGCGCCGCCGAGCTCTTCGGGAGTCAACGCGTGGCCGACGCCGCTGCGCGTCCAGAACGCTGTGCCGTCGAAGCCTCCGACGAGGCGCTCGGGTCCCTTGTCGCCGTAAGCACTTCCGCGCGCATAGATGATGTCGGGGTTCACCGCGCGGATGTGTTCGATGTCGAACTTGTTCTTCTGCCGCGCCTGCGGCATGTAGTTGGTCAGGAAGACGTCGGCGGTCTTGGCGAGCTCGTAGAGCACCTCCTGCCCCTCGGGTGTGGACACGTCGATCCCGACGCTGCGCTTGCCGCGGTTGGGATGCTCGATCAGCGGGTGGCGGTTCGGATCCAGCTGGAAGCCGCCCATGTTGATGAAGCCGCGCTGGGTGTCGCCGCGGACGGGGTGCTCGACCTTGATGACGTCGGCGCCCCAGTCGGCGAGGATCGCCCCGGCCGCAGGCACGAACGTGAACTGTGCAACCTCGAGGACCCGGACGCCCTCCATCACCTTGATCACGCTCATTCCCTTCTGACCACGACGTCGAACGGCTACTCCGGGGAAGTTTAGCGGAACGTCAATACTGTAATGTTTACCGTTGGTCATCCCAGACAGGCCGCCGGAGGTGTTAGGTGAGCGCGATCCCCGCCGAACGTACCGAGACCAGCGTCGACTGGGGCAGGCGAGCCGGCGCTCGTGCCGAGGGCAGGATGCTCATCGCCGGCGAACTGGTCGAGGCCGTGTCCGGCGCACGATTCGACAATCTCAGTCCCGCCACCGGCATCGTCCTGGGGGACACCGCAGCGGCCGAAGCGCAGGACATGGACCGCGCGATCGCCGCGGCGCGCGCCGCCTTCGACACGACCGACTGGTCGACGAACCGCGTGCTGCGCAAGCGCTGCCTGGAACAGTTGCAGGCCGCCATCGACGCCGAGAAGGACGAGCTGCGAACCGAACTCGTCGCCGAGGTGGGTTGCCCGGTGATGACCACCGAGTCCGCGCAACTGGACTGGCCGCTGGCCGAATCGCTGCGCTACCCGACACGGCTCATCGACGAGTTCGAGTGGGAGCGTGTTCTCGACGGCGGTGGGCTGTTCGGGGACCGCAACATCCGCACGGTCGTCAAGGAGGCGGTCGGTGTCGTAGCCGCGGTGACGCCGTCGAATTTCCCCATCGAGGTCATCCTGAACAAGCTCGGGCCTGCACTGGCGGCGGGTAACACCGTCGTCCTCAAGCCCGACCCGCACACCCCGTGGAACGCCACCCGGTTGGGTCGGCTCATCGCCGAGAAGACCGACTTCCCGCCGGGTGTGGTCAATGTCGTGACGACACCGTCGAACGACGTCGCCGGTCTGCTGGGTACCGATGCGAGGGTGGACCTGGTGTCGTTCACCGGGTCCACGGCCGTCGGCAAGCTGCTGATGCGTCAGGGCGCGGACTCGATGAAGCGGATGTTCCTCGAGCTCGGCGGCAAGTCCGCGGCGATCGTGCTCGACGACGCCAACCCCGCCGTCATCGTCCCGACCGCGGTCGGGGTGTGCGTGCATGCCGGGCAGGCGTGCGCGGCCACCAGCCGCATGCTGATCCACCGCTCCCTCTACGACCAGGCCGTGGCTGACATCACGACGGCCTATCAGTCTGTGCCCGTTGGTGATCCGATTTACCCCGGCACGCTGGTCGGTCCGGTGATCAGTGCCGCGCAGAAGCAGCGGGTGCTCGCCGCGATCGCTCGCGCACGTCGCGACGGAGCCGAGGTCACCGTCGGTGGGGGACCGGTCGAGGGCCTGCCCGAGCATCTGGCCGACGGACACTTCGTCGCGCCGACGGTGATCACCGGCGTCGACAACAGTTCCGCGATCGCCCAGGACGAGATCTTCGGACCGGTCCTGGTGCTGCTGCCGTTCGACGATGACGACCACGCGGTGCGGCTGGCCAACGACAGCGCATTCGGGCTCGCCGGGGCGGTGATGTCCCGTTCGGCCGAGCGGGGGATGAGCATCGCGCGGCGCGTCCGGACCGGGTCGTTCGGAGTCAACGGCGGCATGTTCTACGGCGCCGACGCCCCGTTCGGCGGCTACAAGAACAGCGGTGTCGGCCGCCAGTGCGGTATCGAGGGTTTTCAGCAGTACCTGGAGACCAAGACCATCGCCCGCCGCGAACGCCGGAAGGCCTGACCGTCACGCCGCGGGCGAGAGGTCAGGGCTGTGCGCCCCGGCCCCATCGCGACCGGGAATGCTATTCCGCGGGGGTGAAGGTGACCGGGATCGCCGTCGGCGACCGGAACGGTTGGCCGTGGATGTGCGGGTCGTCATCGGTGACCAGCCGGATGTCCGACAGGCGGGTCAGTAGCGTCTCGACGGCCACCCGGGTCTCCATGCGCGCCAGGTGCAGACCCATGCAGGTGTGTTCTCCCGCGGCGAAAGAAAGGTGCGGCAGCCTCTTTCGGAAGATGTCGAACTCCTCGGGGCGTTCCCAGCGGGCTCCGTCGCGGTTGGCCGCACCGATGCACACGTCGATGACCGATCCTGCGGGGATGGGCACCCCGTCGATCTCGGTGTCCTCGCCGGCGAAGCGCTGCACGGTGGTCAGCGGGGTTTCGAAGCGCAGGCCCTCCTCGATGGCCTGCGCGATCAGTTCGTGGTCGGCGTTTACTGCGTCGAACTGATCCCGGTGGGTCAGCAGGAGGTAGAGCAGATTCCCCGAGGAGCGGTAGGTGGTCTCCAGGCCAGCGGGCAGCAGGAGCCGGAGGAACGAATAGATCGCCTCGTCGGTGAGCCGCTCGCCGTCGATCTCGGCCGAGACCAGGTCGCCGATGATGTCGTCGGTCGGTGCGCTGCGGCGCTTCTCGATCTGAGTGAGGAAGTAGTCCCTGAGCGCAGCGGACGCCTCGAATGCCCGCTTGTATCTGACGGTGTAGCTGATTAATTCGACGGCGCGTCGACGGAACCACGGCAGGTCCTCCTGCGGCAGTCCGAGCAGGCGCGAGATGACCCGGGTCGGGAACTCGAACGTGAAATCGCGCACCAGGTCCGCGTGGCCGTTGTCGATGAACTCGTCGATCAGTTCGTCGACCACCGGCCGGACGATCTCGGGCTCCCAGCGCGCCAATGACCGCGTCTTGAACGCGGCCGAGACGAGGTTGCGGTGCTCCCAGTGCGTTCTGCCCTCCATCGCGAGGATCGTCGGGCCGATGAACAGTCCGATGGTCGCGTCGTAGATCGCGGAGTTGAACACCCTGCCGTCGCGGAACACCCTGTTGACCGCGTCGAAGGACACCGCCGCATAAAGGTTCTCGGGCTTGAGCGAATCCGGCGTTCTCGACCAGTCCATCACCGAGCCGCGGAACACTCCGCCTTCCTCACGCCGCCGCGCGAACATGGGGTAGGGGTCGCGCAGGTCGATGGGATCCTCCATCGAGACGTCCTGTACCGGGGTCTCCACAGAGTTACTGTAACTCTTACAGTATTGTCCTGTACAGCAGCCTGAGGTGTTACCGTGGGCGCCATGCCAGCCCTGCTCGACGGTGTCGATGCCCGCAGGCAAGACCCGATGACCGCCGTCCTGGAGCGTCAGCGCGCGGCATTCCTTGCCGACGGCCCGCCCGATGCGGCACTGCGGCGCAACCGGATCGACCGCCTGCTGGCGCTGGTCCTCGACAACACCGACGAATTCGTCGACGCGATGGCCCGGGACTTCGGGACGCGGCCGCGGGCGGCGTCGTTGTTCACCGAGATCATGGGCATGATCTCGGTGATCGAGCACACCAGATCGCATGTCGGGCAATGGATGCGGACCCGGCGGCTGATGCGTCCGGCCCGGGTGTTCGGACTCCGTGCCGAGGTGGAGCCGTCTCCTCTCGGTGTCGTCGGCATCATCGGTCCGTGGAATTTCCCGCTCAACCTCGTGGTGCTACCCGCGGCCGCGGCGTTCGCGGCCGGGAACCGGGTGATGATCAAGATGTCCGAGGTCACCCCGCGCACGGCGGAGACGATGCGCAGACTGTCGGCCGACTATTTCGCGACCGAGGAGCTCGCGGTCGTCACGGGCGGCCCCGAGATCGCCGCCGCGTTCGCGGCGCTGCCCCTCGACCACCTGTTCTTCACCGGCTCGCCGTCGGTGGGTGCGCTGGTCGCGCGGGCGGCCGCACCGAACCTCGTGCCCGTCACACTGGAACTCGGCGGGAAGAACCCGGTGGTCGTCGGTCCGGACGCGGAGGTCACGCGCGCGGCGACGCGAATCGCCCAGGGCCGCATGATCAACGGCGGCCAGGTGTGCGTGTGCCCCGACTACGTCTTCGTGCCGAGGGAGCACACGGACGAGTTCGTCCGCGTCGTGCTCCAGACGTGGCGCGCCATGTTCCCGTCGATCCACACCAACGAGGACTACTGCTCGTCGGTCAACCACGCCAACTTCGACCGCGTCGCCGGCCTCATCGAGGACGCCCGCGACAAAGGTGCCCGCGTGTACTCGATGGTGCCGCCGGGGGAGACGCTGCCCGACCGCGGCACCCGCAAGATCGCGCCCACCGTCGTGCAGGACGTCGACGACCGCATGCGGATCGCATCCGAGGAGACCTTCGGTCCCGTGCTCACGGTCGAACCCTACGAGCGGTTCTCCGACGTGATCGACTACGTCAATGCCCACCCTGCCCCGCTGGTGGCGTACTGGTTCGGGCCCGACGACGCCGACTTCCGGTCGTTCGTCAGGCATACACGCAGCGGGGGTGTGGCTCGCAATGACTTCGCGGCGCAGATGATCCCGTCAGCGGCGCCGTTCGGCGGCGTGGGCCGCAGCGGCATGGGCGCCTATCACGGTAAGGCCGGCTTCGACACGTTCAGCCATCACCGCACCGTCGCCGGCAGTGACCTTCCGTTCACGATCACCGGTCGCGCGGCGCCCCCCTTCACCCGCTCGATGCGGGTGACCACGGCGCTCGCGCTGGGTCTGGCCCGCCGGCGGACGCGGCGGCGACTCAGGCGCCGCTGACGGCCTGCTCGCGCGCCCAGCGGTAGTCGGCCTTGCCGGCCGGACTGCGCTCGATGGCGGGCCGGAACACGACCGCTTTGGGCAGCTTGTAGCGGGCGATCACCGCCGACGCGTGGTCGATGAGCTCCTCGCCCGTCGCGGAGGCCCCGTCGGCCAAGGCGACCACGGCAACCACCTCTTGCCCCCAGCGGTCGCTGGGTCGGCCGGCGACCACCACATCGGCCACGGCCGGATGGGACGCGATCGCCGATTCCACTTCCTCGGCGAAGATCTTCTCGCCACCGGAGTTGATGGTGACCGAGTCTCGCCCGAGCAGTTCGACCGCCCCGTCGGCGAGGTGGCGGGCCCGGTCGCCGGGCACCGAGTAGCGAACACCGTCGATCACCGGGAAGGTGGCGGCCGTCTTGGCGGCGTCGCCCTTGTAGCCCAGCGGCACGTATCCGCGCTGGGCGAGCCAGCCCATGCCGTCGTGGCCGGGTTCCAGGATCGCGCCGAGATCCTCTGCGGCCACGAAGGTGTCGGGCCCGGCCGTGAACCTGCCCGTGGACACCGAGCCCGGGGCCGACATGTGCGTCATCTGGGCGCCGGTCTCCGACGAGCCGACGCCGTCGACCACCATCAGGTTCTCCTTGGCGTCGATGAGCCGCTGTTTGGCGGTGGGCGTGAGCTGTGCGCCGCCGTTGGCCACGACGGCCAGCGACGTCAGATCGGCGCTGGTGCGCTCGAAGGCATCGGCCAGGGGGCGGGCCATGGCGTCCCCGACGACGGTGACGGCCAGGATCTTCTCCCGCTCGATCGTGGCGACGACGTCGTCGACGTCGAGGTGATCGGTGACGGGGGAGAACACCACGGTTTGACCGGTGTTCATCGCCGTGAACACGGCCCATTGCGCGGCGCCGTGCATGAGCGGCGGGAGCACCATCAGCTTGGTGCCCGGCGATTCGAGGCACCGCTGGGCGATGTCCTCGTAGGAGGTGGCGAGCTCGCCGGTGTAGAGGCTGCGGCCGCCGAACGACGCGACGAAGATGTCGTGCTGGCGCCACAGCACTCCCTTGGGCATCCCTGTGGTGCCGCCCGTGTAGAGCACGTAGAGGTCGTCGGGGGACGGTTCGACGGGCGGAGGCTGCGCCGGGCCTTCGGACACGATCGACTCGTAATCCACTGCGCCGGGCAGCAATTCGTTACCGGACGCGTCGGCGATCTGGATCAGGACCTTCAGCGCGGGCAGGTCGGGCATCACCTCGGCCAGGCGGGGTGCGAACGCGGCGTGGTAGAGCAGCGCGGTAGCGCCCGAGTCGGCGAGCAGATAGTGCAGCTCGCTCTTGACGTATCGGTAGTTGACATTGAACGGCGCGACGCGGGCCCGCCACGCGCCCAGCATCCCCTCCACGTACTCCGGACCGTTGTGGGCGTAAATGCCCAGCAGATCCTGCCCCACTTCGTGGCCGGGCAGACCGTCCCGCTCGGTGTGACAGCCGAGCCCCTGGGCGTGCAGGAAGGCTGCGAACCGGGTGGATCGCTCGACGATCTGGGCGTAGGTGTAGCGGCGCTCGCCCTGGATGATGAACTCGCGGTCGCCGATCACCGCTGCGACGGCGTCGGCGGCGGCCGGGACGGTGAACTGAGTCGACTCGGTCATGCGATGGACTCTAGACGGGCCAGCCCGATGGGTGGACAGTTGGGCGAAAGTTGTATGGCCGCCACCGTCACCTCCAGGCCGCGAGCAGATCGTCGGTGGTCGTCACCGTCGCAAGCAGCGACAGCGTGTGGTCGACGACGGCGCCGGCGTAGTCGGCCGGAACTCCGGCCACCGCGTCGCGCGGCAGCACCACCCGGTATCCCGCGTTGACCGCATCCATCACCAGGTTGGTGACCGCGACATTGACCGAGACCCCCACGGCGACGATCGTCGTGACGCCGAGGTTACGCAGGATCGCGTCGAGGTCGGTGCCCCCCATCGGGCCGAGGCCGTGCCACCGGTACAGGACCAGATCGCTTGGCTGGAGGTCGATTTCGGGGACCAGCCGGGTGCCGGGGCTGCCCGGGGTGATGTCGACACCGGCCGCTCCCAGGGCGAAGAGCTTGGCGTTGTGGTTGGCGCCGCGGCCGTCGGGGCGGCGCTGCACCAGGCAGTGCACGACGTCTACGCCGGCCTCGCGCGCCACGGGCAACAGGCGGGCGATGTTGGGCAGGGCCTCGCGGCGCGCCTCGGCGGCGAGCGTCCCGAGACCCGCGTCGGTCCCGACGACCGCGCCCTGGCACTCCTGAGTCACCACGGCGGTATGCCCGGGGGCGACCAGTTCGGCGAGGGGGACCCTCATCGAGCGGGGGCGGGTTCCCCGGCGGGGGGAACTTCGTAGAACTGCTGGGCCCACTTGCGCAACGCCATGTACGGCTTGGCGTCCACCTTGGCCAGCGCCGGATGCTCGATGTACTTCTGGTGGCGCCAGATGTCGCAGTCCTCCCACACCGTCTTGAGGAACTGCCGTTCCACCTTCTCGATGACCTCGGGTGGCGGCACGTCGGAGGTCTCCCCGGGGAGCTTGGGCCACCAGATCGAATAGAACATGTCGGACACCTCGTCGTCGACCGGTGTGCACGCGAAGATCAGCCGGTGGTTCGACGAGCCTTCGAAGGCACTCATCGCAAAGCCCAGTCCGGAGAAGTGGCTGTGGATGCGCAGTGCCATCGCCTCCGGGTCGTCGCTGCGGGCGTCGGGCCAGCCGGTCAGGAACCGCCACTCCTCGTCGGCGTTCTCCCAGTGCAGGCAGACCGGCGTCACCGACGCGCCGTGCACGTAGCGGAAATGGGAACTGTCCGGGCCGTTCTCGGCGACGATCTGCGGATGCACCGGGATGGCATCGGCGCGGCTGGAGAACTCGGGGTAGGGCCGGTAGTAGGCGCCTGCGTCGGTCTCGAACTGGGGGAACTTGTGGAAGATGTCCGGCAGCTCCCACTGCGGTTCCTCACCTGCGGGCTGGTACCACAGAAAGATGCACCCGTACTGCTCCTTGACCGGGTACGACCGCAGCCTGAGCCCTCGGTTGGGGCGGTCGGGCTGATACGGGATGTAGGCGTTGGCACCATCGGGTCCCCACCGCCATCCGTGGAAGGGGCATTCGACGCAGTCGCCGACGACCTTGCCGCCGTGGCCGATGTGGGCGCCGAGGTGGCGGCAGTGTGCTTCCAGAACATGGAGTTCGCCTGCCTCGTCGCGGTAGGCGGCCAGGTCTTCCCCGAAGTACTTGAGCGCCTTCACGTCGCCGATCTCGAACTCGGCCGACCACCCGATCATGAACCAGCCGGTGACCTTCCAGGTGAACGGAACTTTCATGACGTCTCCTCGGATCCGCCCACGCACATCTGTGGACGTCGATACTGTAACAGCGACAGTATCGCGAGCCCGGAGGAACAGTGACGATCGAACGCGACCCCACGCGCTATGACGCGATCGTCGTCGGTGCGGGCTTCTCCGGGCTCTATGCGCTGCACCACCTCCATGAACGCGGGCTGACGGTCCGGGTCCTGGAAAGGGCGCACAACGTCGGAGGGACGTGGCTGTTCAACCGCTACCCGGGTGCGCGGTGCGACATCGAGAGCATCGAATACTCCTACAGCTTCTCCGACGACATCCAGCAGGAGTGGGTGTGGACAGAGACCATGCCCGCCCAGCCCGAGATCGAGGCGTACCTCAACTTCGTCGCCGACCGGTTGGACCTGCGCCGCGACATCTCGTTCAACACGAACGTCGTCGCGATGGCCTTCGACGAGGACGCATCGGAATGGACCGTGACAACGGATGCCGGCGAGGTGTTCGTCGCGCCGTTCGTCGTGGCGGCCACCGGGATACTGTCGGTGCCGCTGGAGCCGACGATCCCCGGCATGGACACCTTCGGCGGGACCTCGCTGTTCACCAGCCGGTGGCCCGAAGACGGGTGCGACCTCACCGGCCGCCGCGTCGGCGTGATCGGGACGGGATCCACCGGTGTGCAGCTCATCCCGGTGGTAGCGCGCGACGCCGCGCACCTCACGGTGTTCCAGCGGTCACCGGCCTACACGCTGCCCTGGCAGGTACGGGCGTTCGAAGCCGGCGAGCTCGACGAGCTGAAAGCCCGCTACCCCGAGATCCGGGCCGCGCAGCGCGAGCACCCGGTCGGTGCGGCCCGGCTGAGCGCGTTCTCGGTCCTGTTGGAGATGCTCGTCAAGCCACCGCTGAAGTCGGCATCACGGGAGGAACGGTCCCGCGCGGTCGACGAGGACGGCATCATGGGCGCCCTCAACTGGGGCGACCTGTTCTTCGATATCGACGCCAACCGGATGGCGGCCGAACTCTACGGCGAGGCCATCGCCCGGATCGTCGAGGACCCGGATACGGCACGGGCATTGACGCCGAGCCATCCGTTCGCGTGCAAGCGGCCGATCATCGACCAGGGCTACTACGAGACCTTCAACCGCGACAACGTGACGCTGGTCGATCTGCGCGCCGACCCGATCGTGTCGGTGCGGCAGCACGGGATCGAGACGGCACGCGGAGTCCACGAACTCGAGGCGATCGTGTACGCCACCGGCTTCGACGCGATGACCGGGGCCCTGAGCCGCATCGACATCCGGGGCCGTGGCGGGGCGTCGCTGCGGGACTTCTGGACCGACGAGGGTCCGCTGAGCTACCTGGGGATGGCGGTGGCGGGCTTTCCGAACCTGTTCACGATCCAAGGGCCGGGGAGTCCCTCCGCGGCGTCGAATTTCGTTGCTGCCCTGGAACAGAACGTCGAATGGATCGGCGCGTGCATCTCACATCTGCGTGAGCGCGGCCAGTCGACGATCGAGGCGCTGCCCGACGCGCAGCAGCAGTGGATCGATCAGGCGACGGCACTGGTCGCGCAGACCGTGCTGGTCCACCCGTCCTGCAACTCCTGGTACAACGGCGGCAACGTGCCGGGAAAGAAACGCATGTACATGGGCTACACGGCCGGCATTCCCGAATACCGCAGGCGCTGCGACGAGATCGCCGCGGCCGGCTACACCGGATTCGTGATCACGTGAAGACCGCTGAACGGGTCTGGCGCATCGGGAGCGACGTCGCCGGCGTGGTCCCGAGGGCATACGGTGCGGTCGCCGGCTCTGGCGACTGGAACCCACTGTCGCGGAACGGACTCCAGCAGTTCGGCGAAGTGTTCCTCGATGAGCTGGCCCTGACGGGCATGACCGTGACGGCGCCGCCCCCGCCGCTGGAACGCTCCGCCTCCTCGTGCGCGGCGGCCGCGGCGGAGCTGGCCGCACTCGGCGTGGCGGGGGCGAACGTCCCGCCCGACCCCGTCCGGGTGACGTCGCTGCGACGGCGCCGATTCGGGCGGCGCACCTACGAGCAACTGACCTTCGACCACGATCCGCACCTTCCGGACGCCTTGACCGCCGAGGGATTCGGCGGCCCGGCCACCGCCGTCGTGCATCTGTGCCGCACCGAGGCCGAGCCCAGGCCGTGGCTGGTGTGGGTGCACGGCGCCGGGCAGGGCCAGCCGATCGATCTGCTGTTCTCCCGCGCCCGGAGGATCCAGGAGGAGCTGGGCGTCAACGTGGCGCTGCCGGTCCAACCGGGCTGTGGCGTGCGGGGCGGCGCCTGGCCGGAATATCCCACCATGGACCCGCTGGGCAACGTCGCGGGCTTGCTGCGGGCCGTGTTTGAGGTCCGGGCGGTCGTGCAGTGGCTGCGGCCGCAGTCCACAGCGATCGCGGTCGCCGGGGTCTCGATGGGAAGCCCGGTGGCCGGGCTCGTCTCACACCTCGAGCCGGTCGACGCGGTCGCGGTGTACACGCCGATCTTCGGCCTGAGCGCCATGATCGCCGCCCATCTGGGCCGGTGGGGTCCCTCGGTCGACGACGTCATCGCGCTGCTGCGTTCCGACACCGTCGACCAGATGACGTCGGCGGTCGACTATCAGTCCGTGGAGCCGTCCGCGCCGCCTGCCCGGCGCCTGATCGTGGGCGCCACGCACGACCAGATGGCCGGTCGCGAACCCGCCGAGGTGCTCCACCGGCGCTGGGGAGGTGAACTGCACTGGCATCACGGCAGCCATGTCGGGCATCTGTTCGCCCCGGGCGTGCAACGGGCCTCGGAACGGCTGCTCGCGTCGATCGCCCCGGAGCCGAACCGTCCTCGCGGATGAGGCGGTCGCACGCCCACCCCGTCCGGGCGCGGTCTCGGGCCCTGTGCCTGGAACTCCCGTACCGTCGGCACGATCGACGACATCGATGCCAGGGAGGTGCTCTCGTGACGCGAACCGCCCGCGACGTGGTGGAACAGTACAACCTCGTCGTCTGGAACCGACGCGACTTCGCGCTCGCCGACGAGCTTCTCGGCGAGAGCGTCATCCGCCACGACGTGGGGGAGTCGACGACGCTCACCCATGAGCAGGCCGTCGCCCGCGTGGTCGACCACTGGGACATGTTCGAGACCATCCGTTTCGACCTGACGCTGGTGATCGCCGGTGACGACGGGGAGCATGTGACGGTCGTGTACCAGTCACCGATGAGGCTCAAGGACGGCACCGAGACGACGATTGCGAGCATGGAGATCTTTCGCGTGGTCGATGGCAGGATCACCGAAGTCTGGAACTGCGGCTACAAGCAAGGGATTTGGATGTGACACGCACATTGGACGAGCTCGGCTACTACCTGCTGGCCGGTGCCGGCGGCGAAGGACCGGCCACACTGATGGACGAGGCCCGCCGCGGCGAAGAGCTGGGGTTCGGCACGGGCTTCATCTCCGAGCGGTGGAACGTCAAGGAAGCGTCGTCGCTGACCGGCGCGGCGCTTGCGGTGACGACCCGGATGCGGATCGCGACAGCGGCGACGAACCACAACACCCGTCATCCCTTGATCACCGGGTCGTGGGCGACCACGATGCACCGGCTGTCCGGAGGACGTTTCACCCTGGGGCTCGGCCGCGGAATCGCCGCGATGTACAACGCCTTCGGCGTGCCCGCGGTGACCACTGCCCAGATGGAGGATTTCGCCCAGGTCATGCGCAAGCTCTGGCAGGGCGAGCTGATCTTCAATCACGACGGGCCCATCGGCAAGTACCAGGTGCTGTTCCTGGATCCCGAATTCCGCGAGGACATCCGGTTGGCCATCGTCGCGTTCGGACCCCAGACCCTGGCACTGGGTGGCCGCGAGTTCGACGACGTCATCCTGCACACCTACTTCACCCCGGAGACGCTGCAGCGCGCGGTCAAGACCGTGAAGGACGCCGCTGAGCAGGCGGGCCGCGACCCGGCGTCGGTGCGGGTGTGGTCGTGCTTCGCCACGGTCGGCGACCACCTCCCGGAGGAGTTGCGGCTGAAGAAGACGGTGGCACGTCTGGCCACCTATCTGCAGGGCTACGGCGACCTGCTCGTCGACACCAATGGCTGGGATCATGCTGTGCTGCAACGGTTCCGCGACGATGCCGTGGTGCAGTCCATCCCCGGCGGCATCGACCACAAGGCCACCGCGGAGCAGATCGAACACATCGCCACGCTGATCCCCGACGAGTGGCTGGAACCCTCGGCGACCGGATCGGCACAGCAGTGCGTCGACCGCGTTCGCAAGGAGTTCGACTACGGCGCGGATGCGGTGATCATGCACGGTGCCACGCCCGACGAGCTGGAGCCGATCATCACCGCGTACCGCGCGGCCACGTAGCAGGGATTTCGGTGTCGTCGGTCACGCAGGCCTTGACCAACGACACCGACATCGCGAGGGGGCTAGGGGGTGATGACCGTGCGCGTGACCGGTTGCGCCGCGGCCTGGCGGCTGTGGAGGCCCCGCTCCAGCGCATCGATCAGCACGTCACGCGTCTCCTCCGGATGGATCAGGTCGTCGAACCCCAGGTGTCCCGCCGAGCGGAACGATGCGTCCACCTCGGCCTGGCGCAGCCTGGCCTCGACGTCCTCGGTGGCGTGCGAGGCGCGACTCAGTGCCGCGGCGCTCATCGCGCCCATCGTCGCACCCGGATAGGCGAACGTCGCGCTCTGGTTGTCGAAACCCAAGAGCGACATCACCATCGAGCCGAAGCCGTATGCCTTGCGCAGGGTCACATGCAGCTTGAGCGTCGTCGCGGCGGTCTGGGCGGCGAACATGCGGGCCCCGCTGCGTAGCACGCCCGACTTCTCGGAGCGGCTTCCCGGCAGCATCCCCGGGTTGTCGGCCAGGAAGACGATCGGCAGATGGAACGCGTCGGCGACGGCGATGAAATGCGCCGCCTTGTCGGCGGCGTCGGCGTCGATGGAGCCGGCGAGCACGTTGGGCTGGTTGGCCACCACCGCGACGGGGTGACCGCCGAGGTGGGCCAGCGCCGTGATCATCGCCCGGCCGAACCTGGGCTGCACCTCGAACCAGTCCGTGTCGTCGAAGACGACGTCGAGCACAGCCCGCATGTCGTAGACCTGACGGTTGCCGCGAGGCACGATGTCCAGCAGCTCGGGGGTCGGCCGGCGGCCCGTCGCCTCACCGGCCGGCGCGGACGACGGATACGACCACGCGCTCGACGGGAAATAGGAGAGGTAGCGCCGGATGTCGTCGAGCACCGCGGCGTCGTCGGCGCCGAGATTGTGGATCACCCCGCTGGCCAGCGCGACGGCGGGGCCACCCAGGTCCTCCTTCGAGATGTGCTCGCCCGTCGACTCTTTGACCACCGGCGGACCCGCGGTGAAGATCGCCCCCTGTGCGGTCATGATGGTCCAGTCGCACACCGGGGCGACGAGGGCGCCGTGGCCGGCCGAGGGGCCGAACAGTCCGCCGACCATCGGCACCTTCCCCGAGCACTGCGCCTGCGCGAGCAGGTCGGTCGGAGTGCGGCCGTAGTGCTCGCCGCTGGGGCGGAACCCGGCTCCTTCCAGCAGCATGACCAGCGGAACCCGGTCGCGCAGCGCCAGTTCGGCCAGCCGGTAACGTTTCGCGTTGCCTCCTGGGCCGATGCTGCCGGCCAGTGTGGTGAAGTCCTCGGCGCCGATCATGACCGGCCGGCCGTCGACCAGCCCCGAACCGGCGACGATCCCGTCGGCGGCGACATCGCCACCGACCAGCGTGCCGAATTCCCGGAAGGTCCCTGTGTCCAGCAGGTGCTCGATGCGGGTACGGGCGTCCCACTTGCCCTTGGCGTGGTGCCGGGCCAGCCGCTCCTGGCCGCCCATGCTGCGGGAAACCTCACGGCGGCGCGCCAACTCGTCGAGTGTCCCGGCCCAATCCTCGGCCCCGGCCATACGCAGTCTCCCGTCGTCGGCGACGCACAACGCTTCGCAACGTTGACCTTACTGAATTGCTTACTGTAGCTTCATTCAACATGGGTGCTGAAGGCGGCCTCAAGGTGGACGCTGCCGTCGTCAGTCAACTGTCCCACGTTCCCACCGGCGCCAGAACGCTGGAAGACCGAGGCTACGACGGTTGCTGGACGGCGGAGATCAACCACGACCCCTTCCTGCCGCTGACCTTGGCGGCCGAGCACACCAGCCGCATCGAGCTGGGCACCAGCATCGCCGTCGCCTTCGCGCGGAACCCGATGACCGTGGCGCAGATCGGTTGGGACCTGCAGGACTTCTCGCAGGGGCGACTCCTCCTGGGATTGGGTTCGCAGATCAAACCCCACATCGAGAGGCGGTTCAGCATGCCGTGGGGCCGGCCGGTCGCACGGATGCGGGAATTCGTCCAGGCCCTGCACGAGATCTGGGCGTGCTGGCGCGACGGTACCCGGCTCGACTTCGAGGGCGACTTCTACACGCACACTCTGATGACGCCCATGTTCGTGCCGCCCCCGCATTCCTTCGGCGAGCCCAGAGTGTTCGTCGCGGCCGTCGGTGACCGCATGACCGAGATGTGCGGGGAAGTCGCCGACGGCCTGCTCGCGCACGCCTTCTCGACCCAGCGGTACTTCCGGGAGGTGACGCTCCCGACCCTGTTGCGCGGCATCGAGAGGTCGGGCAGGCGACGGCAGGACGTCGAAGTGGCGAGTCCGCTGTTCGTGGTGACGGGCCGCGACGAACAGGAACTGAGCGCGGCGTCGGTGGCCACCCGCAAGCAGATCGCGTTCTATGCGTCCACCCCCGCCTACCGCGGGGTGCTGGAACTGCACGGCTGGGGGGAGCTGCAGACCGAACTGCACCGGCTGTCCCGCGACGGCGACTGGGACACCATGGGCTCGCTGATCGACGACACCATCCTCGGCGAGTTTGCCGTCGTCGCACCGCTCGACGACGTGGTGCACAAGGTCCGCGCCCGCTGTGACGGTCTGATCGACCGTGTCCTGGTGGGCTTCCCGTCGTCGATCGACGAAGACACCGTCATCGAGCTGGTATCGGAGATGCGTTGCGGCGCAATGAAGGAGACACCATGACCGTGCGAGTGGCCGATGAGGCCGCGAAGGTCTTCGCAGACCCGACCGCCTACGCCGACGAGGGGCGGCTGCACGCGGCGATGACGCACCTGCGGGCGCATGCGCCCGTGTCGTGGGTGGAGGCCGAGGGCTACAACCCGTTCTGGGCGATCACCAGACACGCCGACATCATGGCCGTCGAACGCGACCACACCGTCTTCACGAATTCGCCGCGGCCGGTGCTCACCACCGCCGAGGGCGACGCGCAGCACGCCGCGATGGGGGTCAGCACGCTGATCCACATGGACGATCCGCGGCATCGCAAGGTCAGGGCGGTCGGGGCCGACTGGTTCAGACCGAAAGCGATGCGCGCGTTGAAGATCCGAGTCGACGAGCTGGCGAAGTCGTTCGTCGACCAGATGGCCGACCGCGGCGGGCAGTGCGACTTCGTGCAGGAGGTCGCCGTGAACTTCCCGCTGTACGTGATCATGTCGCTGCTCGGGATCCCCGAGGCCGATTTCCCGCGGATGCTGACCTACACCCAGGAGTTGTTCGGCAGCGATGACGCCGAACTGCAGCGCGGGGCCACCATGGAGGAGCGGGGGCTCGCGCTGCTGGACATGTTCACCTACTTCAACGAGATCACCGCGTCGCGGCGGGCGCAGCCGACGGAGGATCTGGCCTCGGCGATTGCGAACGCGCGCATCGACGGCGAACCGCTCTCGGACATCGACACCGTCTCCTACTACCTGATCGTCGCGACGGCCGGACACGACACGACCAGCGCGACCATCTCAGGAGGGCTGCAGGCGCTGATCGAGAACCCGGACCAGCTGGCGCGGCTCCAGCAGCATCCCGAGCTGCTGCCGCTGGCGGTCGAGGAGATGATCCGCTGGGTCACGCCGGTGAAGGAGTTCATGCGAACCGCGCAGCAGGACACCGTGGTTCGCGGAGTGCCGATCGCCGCGGGGGAGTCGGTGCTGCTGTCCTACCCGTCGGGAAACCGCGACGAGGACGTCTTCGCCGATCCGTTCTGCTTCGATGTTGCCCGCGACCCCAACAGGCACGTGGCGTTCGGCTACGGCGTGCACTTCTGCCTGGGGGCGGCGCTGGCCCGCATGGAGATCGCCAGCTTCTACGCCGAGCTGCTGCCGCGCCTGACATCGATCGAGCTTGCCGGCAGCCCGGAGCACACCGCCACGATCTTCGTCGGCGGGCTCAAGCACCTCCCGATCCGGTATGCCCTGAAAGGCTGACGCCCCGACACTGCATTTCCGCAGGAAAAGTCCGAGTGGACGCCTGCCGGAATGCAGTCTCGGCGGGCCGTGACTCAGGAGTTGCCGCGGGCTGCTGCGTTCAGCGCATCGAAATGCCCTGTCCCGCCGCCGCGTTCGCCCTCCTTGTGGTGGGACAACGCCTGGATCGAGACGTCGTGGCCCTCGGCGGCCTTGCGCAGCGCCCCGACGGTGGCCTGCTCCTTCGGGATGTGGGTGAACGGATCCCAGTGGTACCAGCGCATCGCGTTCTCGAAGGTCATCTTGTTGATCTCGTCGTCGGGCACGCTGTGGGCCTTGAGGACCTCGTCGAGCTGTTCGGGCGCTTCGGGCCACATCGAGTCGCTGTGGGGGTAGTCGGCTTCCCAGCAGATGTTGTCGATGCCGATCTCGTTGCGCAGGGCGACCCCGACCGGATCGGAGATGAAGCAGGTCAGGAAATGGTCGCGGAACACCTCGGACGGTTTCTGGTCGCCGAAGTCCTGGCCCGTCCAGGTCGAGTGCATCTCGTAGGTGCGGTCGGCGCGTTCCAGGAAGTACGGAATCCAGCCGGTGCCGCCCTCGGACAACGCGATCTTCAGGTCGGGGTATTTCTTGACCGGCTTGGACCACAGCAGGTCCGCCGCCGCCTGCACGATGTTCATCGGCTGCAGCGTGATCATGACGTCCATCGGCGCGTCGGGGGCGGTGATCGCGAGCTTGCCCGAGGAGCCGATGTGGACGTTCATCACCGTGTCGGTGTCGACCAGTGCCTCCCACAGCGGCGTCCAGTAGTCGTCGTGGAAGCTCGGATAGCCCATGGCCGCGGGGTTCTCCGAGAACGTCAGCGCGTGGACACCGCGCGCGGCGTTGCGGCGCACCTCCTTGGCGCAGGCCTCCGCATCCCAGATCACCGGCAGGGTCATCGGGATGAAGCGTGCCGGATAGGCGCCGCACCACTCCTCGACGTGCCAGTCGTTGTAGGCCTGCAGCAGCGCCAGTGAGAACTCCGGATCCTCGGTCGCGAACAGCCGACCGGCGAAACCGGGGAAGGACGGGAAGCAGACCGAGCCGAGGATGCCGCCGGCGTTCATGTCCTTGACCCGCTCGTCGACTTTCCAGCACCCGGGCCGGATCTCGTCGAGGCCCTGCGGTTCGAGGCCGTACTCCTCCTTGGGGCGGCCCGCGACCGCGTTGAGGGCGACGTTGGGGATGACCACGTCGCGGAACTGCCACGTGTCGCTGCCGTCGGCGTTGTGGACCAACCGCGGTGCCTCGTCGAGGTACTTCTTCGGCAGGTGGTTCTTGAACATGTCCGGCGGCTCGACCACGTGGTCGTCGACGCTGATCAGGATCATGTCGTCTTTGTTCATGGCCGTCCCGTCTGTAGGCACTTACCGTATGGCCGACAGTTTAGCGTGGTCGATCAGCAGCAGCGTGCGCCCGGATTCGCGTCCGCCGCAGCGTGACGATGACGCCAGTAGTCACGTTCGGACATCGCTTCACGCCCGGCGTGGGTGCGGGCGTGGTGCTCCAGGTAGCGCTCGTAATGGTTGTCGCCCATCAGTGACTTCCAGTACCACCCGATCTGGCCGAGGATCCGGCGTGCGCGGTCGGTCGTGCGTCCCATTGTTTCTGGACCTCCTTCTCGGCTGCGGTCATGAACATCCCCGACGGCGCGAACATGCGGGAGGGGACCGGGTCGTCCTCGGTGAGCGGACTTCCCGTTCCTCGAATGGCTTTCAGCGCGACGATCACGCCGGCGACGAACACGATCACCACGAGCACCGCGAAGATGATCGACAGGGTGCCCTGGATGAAGGTGTTGCGGATGACGGCGTCGAGCTGTCCGATGTCCTTGGCCGCGCCGAAACTGGTCTGACCGGCGTCCTTGGCGTTGCGGTACTGGAAGTGCTGCGTCCAGTAGCCCACCTTGGGATCGCCGGAGAAGATCTTCTGCCAGGACGCCGTCATGGTGACGACCAGATCCCAGGCGAGCGGAATGCCGGGTATCCAGGCCCATTTCAGCAGCCCCCGCTTGATGACCACGACCGTGACGACCGTCAGCGCAATGGCGGCCAACAACTGGTTGGCGATACCGAACAGCGGGAACAGCGTGTTGATGCCGCCCAGCGGATCGGTCACCCCCATCAGCAGGATGGAGCCCCACGCCGCGACCACGATCACGCTGCAGATCCAGGCTCCGACACGCCAACTCGGGTTGCGCAACTTCTTGAGCGGACCGCCGAGATTGCCGAGGCCGTCGGAGAGCATGAACCGCGCGACGCGGGTTCCGGCGTCGACGGTGGTCAGGATGAACAGCGCCTCGAACATGATCGCGAAGTGGTACCAGAACGCCTTGAGTGCTTCCCCGCCGAACACCTTGTGCAGCACCTCGGACATGCCGAACGCGAGCGTCGGCGCGCCGCCGGTGCGCGACACGATGGAACTCTCCCCGACGCTCCTGGCGGCCTCGTCGATCTCCTGGGCGCTGATCGGAGCGCCGGACAGCCCGAGCCCGTTGACATAGTCGGCGGCACTCTGCGCGGTCGTGCCGGTCGAGGCGGCGGGGGCGTTCATCGCGAAGTACAGGTGCTGGTTGAGGATCGCCGCGGTGATCAGCGCCATGATCGCGACGAACGACTCGGTCAGCATGCCGCCGTAGCCGATCAGCCGCATCTGGCTCTCTTTTTCCAGCAGCTTCGGCGTGGTGCCCGACGAGATCAGCGAGTGGAACCCGGACAGGGCGCCACAGGCGATGGTGATGAACAGGAACGGGAACAGCGAACCCGCGAACACCGGTCCGGTGCCGCTGGCGGCGAAGGCCGAGATCGCCGGCGCCTCCATGACGGGGCGGGCGAGCAGGATGCCGACGGCCAGCAACGCGATCGTGCCGACCTTCATGAACGTCGACAGGTAGTCGCGCGGGGCGAGCAGCAACCAGACCGGCAGCACCGACGCGGCGAGGCCGTAGATGATGATGCACCAGGACAGCGCCACCTTCGACAGGGTGAACCACTCTTCGCCCCAAGTGGTTTCGGCCACCCAGCCGCCGGCGACGACCGCCAGCAGGAGCAGGGCCACACCGATCAGCGACACCTCGGACACCCGCCCGGGCCGAAGGAACCGCAGGTACAAACCCATGAAAATCGCGATCGGGATCGTCATCGCGATCGAGAACACGCCCCACGGGCTCTCCGAGAGCGCGTTGACGACGACCAGAGCGAGGACGGCCAGCAGGATCACCATGATGACCAGCACGCCGATGATGGCCGCGGCGCCGCCGACGACGCCGAGCTCGTCGCGTGCCATCTGCCCCAGCGAACGGCCGCGGCGCCGCACGGAGATCGACAGCACCAGGTAGTCCTGGACGCACCCGGCGACCACTGCGCCGATGATGATCCAGATCGCGCCCGGCAGATAGCCCATCTGCGTGGCCAGCACCGGACCGACGAGGGGACCGGCACCCGCGATCGCGGCGAAGTGGTGCCCGTAGAGCACCCGCCGATCGGTGGGCATGTAGTCGGTGCCGTTCTCGAAAACCTCTGCCGGAGTGGCGACCTCGTCACGCGGCTTGACGATCTTCATCTCGATGAGACGGGCGTAGAACCGGAACCCGAGCACATAGGTGCAGAATGCGGCGATCACGAACCAGACGGCGTTGACCGTCTCGCCGCGGAAGAACGCGATCATCGCCCAGGCCAGGGCGCCCAGCACTGCGATGACCGCGAACACGATCTTCTGCTTGGTGGTGATCGGCGACCGGTCGATGACCGCCACCGGCGGCTGGTCCTTGTCGGTGCGGATGTAGGTGATGTCGCCGACGGTTTCCTCGATGCGTTCCGACGATGCGGCGGTCGGTGTTGCCATCCTGCCCGGCCTCTCCTCATTCGAATTGGCTGTGCTTTTCGTGTGTGCCTCGATACTGGCACCGCACAAACGGGGCGTGGGGGGAAACCCCCGGATCGTTGTCAGTCGGCCCGTGAGTACAGTGCGCGCACCGTGTCGATGGTGTCGGCCTCGGCGGCGGTCTTGTCGTCGCGGTAGCGCAGCACCCGGGCGAAGCGCAGCGCCATCCCACCCGGATAGCGCGTAGAGGTCTGCAGACCGTCGAAGGCGATCTCGACGACCTGCTCGGGGCGGACCTTCACCACACCACCGATCCGCCCCGAACCGTCCGTGGGCCCGTCGGCGAGCTCCAGGAAACGCTCCGTCTGCCAGGCCAGCATCTCGTCGGTCATGCCCTTGAACGTCTTGCCCAGCATCACCAGCCCGCCGGTCTCGGGATCGCGGGCACCGAGGTGGATGTTGGACAGCTTGCCCGTGCGCCGGCCCGAGCCCCACTCCACCGCCAGCACCACGAGGTCCAGGGTGTGCACGGGTTTGACCTTCAGCCAGCCGGCGCCGCGGCGGCCGGCCTCGTACGGCGCCGTGGTGGACTTGGCCATCACGCCCTCGTGGCCCGCGGCCAGCGTCGCGTCCAGGAACCGTTCGGCGGCCGCGGCGTCGGAGGTGACCAGGCGGTCGACGCGTTGGCCCTGCGGGGCGAGCGCGTCCAGCCGGGCGATGCGCTCATGGGCCGGAAGGTCGAGAAGGTCCGTTCCGTCGACGTGGAGCAGGTCGAAGAAGAACACCGACAGCGCCTGGCCCCCGGCGTCGGAGGAACCGCCGCGGCCGCCGAACCGTGACGCGGTGACCTGGAACCGGTGGGGGCGTCCGTCGGGCCGCAGGGCGATCGCCTCGGCGTCGGCGATCAGGTCGGTGGCGGGCAGGGCGAGCGTGGCGTCGACCACCTCGGGCAGTCGCGCGGTGACGTCGTCGAGGCTGCGGGTGAACACCGACACCGTGTCGCCGCGGCGATGGATCTGCACACGCGCGCCGTCGAGCTTGGCTTCGAACATGGCTGTTCCGCCGAGACGGTCCAGTGCGTCGGCGACACCGGTGGCGGTCTGCGCGAGCATCGGACCTACGGGAGTGCCTGCCCGAAGGCTGAATTGGGCCAGCGCGGCCTCTCCGCCCGTCAGGGCCGCCTCGGCCACGGTTGGCAGAGCGCCACCCAGCATCGCTGCCCGGCGCACCGCGGCGGCGGGGAGGCCGGCCGCCTTGGCGACGGCATCGGCCATCACCCCGACCAGCGCGCCCTGACGCAGCTCACCGGTCAGCAGGCGGCGCAGGAAAGTCTGCTCGACGTCCGTCGCCGCGGCGAACAGGGCGCCGAGCAGTTCGGCGCGCCGGGCCTGGGACCCTTTGCCCGACGTCGCGCCGATCTCGGTGAACCTGGCCTCGACGTCGGCGACCTGCAGGGTGGGATCCGTTGCCGGATCGGGGATCGAGCGCAGTGACGCCCACCCCACACCGATCTGGCGCTGCGTCAGCTCACCGGACAGCCAGGAGACCACGACGGCGACGACGCCGCTGTCGTCGGCCGCGCCGAGCAGGTCGGCGATGCGGGCGATCTTGGCCAGCCTGGCCGAGGTCGCGGCGACCTCGGCGGAAGCCCGGGCGACATCGTTCAGCAGCACGACACGATGCTCTCACCGCCGGCCGGCGACGACCTCAGCGGACCGCGAAGGTGATCGAGTGCCAACCCGTGGCACCGTCGGGAACGGGGTCCACGCGGTCCGGGGTCTGCGTGTAACCGTCGTTGTCGGTGGCGCGCACGGTGATCTTGTGGAAGCCGGTCTCGCGTGCCTCCCACGGGTAACTCCACAGACGCCAGGTGTCGTCGGAGTAGCTCTCACCCAGTGTCGCCTGTTCCCATGGGCCGTCGTCGATCTGGACCTCGACGGCGCGCACCCCGCGAGGCTGCGCCCAGGCGACGCCGCCGAAGGTGACGGGGCCGACCGCGACGTCCTGACCGCTGCGCGGCACGTCGATACGCGACTCGGTCTTGATGGGCCCGCGTGCCGACCATCCCAGGCGCGTCCAGTACGCCTCGGCGCGATCGAACCGCGTCAGTTCGAGGTCCGTCACCCACTTGGTGGCCGAGACGTAGCCGTACAGGCCCGGTACCACCAGACGCGCCGGATATCCGTGCTCGATGGGCAGTGGCTCTCCGTTGAGGCCGACGGCCAGCAGGGCGTCCTCGGCGGTGAGCGCCTCGACCGGTGTGCCTGCCGTCCACCCGTCGACCGACATCGACAACACCATGTCGGCATCGGACTTCACGCCGGCATCGGCGAGCAGATCCCTGACCCGGTAGCCGGTCCACACGCCGGTCGAGATCAGTTCTCCGCCCACCGGATTGGAGACGCAGGTCAATGTGACGACGCTCTCCACCACCTCGAACCGCTCGAGATCCTCCCAGCGGTAGGTGATCTCGCGGTCCACCATGCCGTGGATCCGCAGCTGCCAGTCGGTTCGGCTGAGCTGCGGGACGCTCAATGCGGTGTCGATGCGGTAGAAATTCGCGTTGTCGGTGACAAATGGCGCCAGCTCAACGCCTTTGGGCTGTACCGCAGCCGGTATCGGGGCTGCCGGCTTGTCGATGCGGGGCAGGGCGAAGGCACTGCGATCCCCGGACACCGATGTGGTCAGCCTGCTGATCACCACTCCGGCGACCCCGCTGGCGGCACCGGCAGCGAGCACACCGAGGGTCACCAGCGACAGGCGTCTACCCCGATCGGTCTCCTGCGCGTCGCCGGTTTCGGAGAAACGCTCCGATACCAGGAAGCGCAGCACGGCGACCCCGCACGCGGCGCCGATCAGGGTGGGCACGACATCGACGAGGGTGGCCCCGGCCCGGGAAAGCACTGCCGCACAGCCGACACCGCCCGCGGCCACGATCGCGATGCTGCCGATCGGCCGGCGCCGGGTTTCCAGCAGCCCCGCGACCGCGGCGATGGCGACGATCGCGAGCAACACCATCACGGTCAGGAACAGCTTGTCGGCGGTGCCGAACGTGTCGATCGCCCATTCCTTGACGGGACCCGGCGTCAACTGGATGACCGAGGAGCCGACGGCGGTACGCACGTCGGCTTCGGGGCCGAAGGCGACCGCGGTCAGCTGGGCGACGCCGACGGCGACCGCGGCCGCAGCGATACCGCGCAGCGCTTTGGCGCCCGTTGTGGTCATACCCGCCAAATTACCGTCGCGGCGAACCCGAAATCCTTACCGAACGGTGTCATCGGCTAGGTTGCAGGTGGGCTTTACAGATTGACCACTACTTGGAACGTTCGCGAAAGGCAGGCAGATGGAGATCGAGGGCAAGAAGGCCGTCATCGTCGGTGGTGCGTCGGGCTTCGGGCGCGCGACCGCGGAGGCATTGGCCAAGCGCGGCGCGAGCGTGGCGGTGCTGGACCGCCCGCAGTCCAAGGGCAAGGAAGTCGCCGATCAGATCGGCGGCACCTTCCACGAGGTCGACATCACCGACTTCGAAGGAACCGAGTCGGTGCTCAATCAGGCCATCGAGGCCCTCGGCGGGCTGCACATCGCCGTCACGACCGCCGGGGGCGGGATCGCCGAGCGGACCGTGAAGAAGGACGGTCCCCACAGCCTGGAATCGTTCCGCAAGAGCATCGACCTGAACCTGATCGGCACGTTCAACATCAGCCGGATCGCGGCATGGCAGATGTCGAAGAACGATCCGGTGGACGACGAGGCCGAAGAGCGCGGCGTCATCATCAACACCGCCTCGATCGCAGCGTTCGAGGGGCAGATCGGGCAGCTCGCCTACACCGCGTCGAAGGCCGCGATCGCCGGCATGTGCCTGACGATGGCACGCGACCTCGGCAGCCTCGGGATCCGCGCGCTGGCCATTGCGCCCAGCCTGTTCGCCACCGGTCTGACCGAGGGCATTCCGGACGAGTTCGCCACCGTGCTGACCAAGGACGCGGCATTCCCCAAGCGGCTGGGCAAGCCGGAGGAGTACGCCAAGCTCGCCGTGGCGATCGTCGAGAACCCGATGCTCAACGGGCAGTGCCTGCGACTCGACGCCGGGCAGAGGTTCGCCCCGAAGTAGAGCCGATGCGACGTGGATGCCCTCGGCCGCCGGGTGCATCCACGCCGGCATCGTCCGCCGGCGATTTGCGAACGTCGCGTCGCAGAATTTGACACGATGTCGCCATGCCCGTCGATGTGACGCTGAGCGACACCGCTCAGGACGCCCTGCAGGAGTGGATCCGCCGGATCGGGATCGGGTCCGCGGTCACCGACGTCGAACCGTTGACGGGCGGCTCGCAGAACATCGTGGTGCGCCTGCGCGTCGACGGCGAGCCGATGGTGCTGCGCCGCCCTCCGCCCCATCCGAGGCCGACCAGCGACAACACCATGCGCCGTGAGATCGCGGTCCTGCAGACACTGTCCGGCACCGACGTTCCGCACCCGGCGCTGATCGCCGGATGCGAGGACCTCGATGTGCTGGGGGTGGTGTTCTACCTGATGCAGGCGGTCGACGGGTTCAACCCCGGCACCGAGATCGACGACGCCTACATCCACGACGCGCGCATGCGCCACCGGGTCGGGCTGTCGTATGCGGCGAGCCTGGCCCGCCTCGGCCGGGTGCCGTGGGAGGGCAGCCCGCTCGCGGCCATCAAACGTCCGGGATCCTTTCTCGCGCGCCAGGTTCCGCAGTTCATGCGGCTCCTCGAGAGTTACCGGCACGATAAGTACGCACCCGAGTCGTTCCCGTCGGTGCACGTTCTCGCCGACTGGCTGGAGTCGCGGCGTCCCGAGGACGGCGAGCCGGGAATCATGCACGGCGACTGCCACCTCAACAATGTGTTGCTGCACAGGCACGTTCCCGAGCTGGCGGCGTTCATCGACTGGGAGATGTGCACGGTCGGCGACCCTTTGCTCGACCTCGGGTGGATGCTGGTCTGCTGGCCGGACGGGCCCAATCCGATCGACGCCGGGTCGGCGCTGGCTGCGCACGGCGGGCTGGCCACGCGTTCCGAGTTGATCGAGGCCTACCTGGGCGCCGACGGGCGGCCCACCACGCGGCTGGACTGGTACATCGCCATGGCGTGCTTCAAACTGGCGATCGTCATCGAGGGGACGTGGTCGCGCTACCTGGCGGGCCAGGCGAGCGCGGAAGCGGGGGAGCGGTTGCATGCCTCGGCGGAGAACCTCATCGCGCTCGGCACGCGAGTCTCCCACGGAGACAACCCGTTCCTGTGATCAGCGGTAGGCGTCGAGTCCGAGTTTGATCGCGAGGACGACGCCTGCGATGCCGATGAGGACCCGCATGGGTCTGTCCGGGGTGTGCCGCACGACCATCGGGCCCAGCCGCCCACCCAGTAGACAGCCGAGACCCAGCGCCACGACGGCGCCCCACTGCACCGGCGCGGCGATCGAAAAGATCACGGCGGCAACACCGTTAGCGATGCCGAGGACGACGTTCTTGGCCGCGTTGGCGTGTGCCAGCGTCTCACCACCGAGGCGCAGGAACAGCGCGAGCAGCAGAACACCCGCTGCCGCACCGAAATAGCCGCCGTAGATGCAAATTCCGAAGACGGCGAGGCCCTGGACGGTCAGCGCCGTCACGTGCCGTCGCCGCGTGGGTGTGCCGACGTCGCGCGGGGGCCGTACAGGCAGCAGGATCGCCAGCGAGGCGAATGCCAACAGCACCGGCACGATCTTCTCGAACCCATCCGCCGGGGTCGACAGCAGGAGGGCCGCGCCGGCCACCCCGCCGACTGCGGCGAAGGGCAGCATGCGTCTGAGCATCGTGCCCTGGCCGGCGAGCTCGGGCCGCGATCCCCAGACCGAGCCGACCCCGGTGAACACCAGCGCCACCGTGTTGGTGACGTTGGCGGTGACCGGGGGCAGGCCCGCCAGCAGCAGGGCCGGATAGGTCGCCACCGAGGCCAACCCCGCGATGCTTCCGGTCAGCCCACCCAGGATTCCGGCCGCGAACAGCAGCACCGCATGCGACCAGGACACCGCGCACATTCTGCCCGTAACGGGGCGCACAGTCGCAGCGGGCAGACCGAGCGAACCCCGCCGGCGATGCGCCGGCGGGGTTCACGCGAGTGTCGATCTAGACGCGAGGGTTACCCGTGCCGGTGTGGGGAGCCACCCGGACATCGGTGTCCTTGCGACGCTTCAGACCGGCGAGCCCCAGCAGACCGAGGAGTCCGGCAAGACCCCACAGACCGGTGTTGTCGCCGTCTTCCTGCTCGGCTTCCTGCTGCGCGACCGTCGTGGTGGTCGATGCGGGGATCGCTGTCTCCGTGGCGGACGCGATCCCGGTGCCGCCGAACAGCAGTGCCAGGGTCGTGGTGCCGATAACCAGTGATTTACGCATGTTTTCCTCCCGTGATGCGAAGCGGTTGCTTCCGCGGCAATCAATAGCCGTCTACGGAAGACGTAAACCTGGTTTGCCGAATATTTCGTTTTGCGCACCTCCGGGCCTGTCTGGAGGTCCCGCTGTGGAGTCGGCGGACTGCGAGTGTGGCCTCGAGGTATCCAAAGGTGTTCGCACGCAGGGGAGTCCGAGGGCGCAAAGCGAGTATGCCGAGGGGGGATTGCAACGAGGGTGTGCACATTACGTCGACGTAAGACTTTGCTGAACTAACGACAGGCGTAGAGCAGGCAAAATAGAGGTGGTTCCCGCAAAGCATCCGGGGTGCAGACCTGCCCCCGCGACCCGCTCGAACCGCCGAATCCGGTTGCAGAGTGCGATCCCGGGGGTCTAGCATCGCTGTCGTGCCGAGGCGACTCGTAGTAGCAACCCGCAGCGGGGTCTGATCCTGACCGACCCCTCGCTGTGGGGTCGTGCTACACCGTCGGTCGCTCTCTTCAAATCTGAAGGCCGGCACATGACATCTCTCGCCACATCCAGCGATACCGCTGCCCCGCTGTGTTTCGCGGCGTTCGTCGACGGTCGGCTGCCCCGCGCACTGCGCGAGTCCGCGGAGTCCAAGTCCTTCGAGGAATTCGTCGACGAGTACGCCCCCAGCACCGGACCCCTCCGCCTGGGGCAGTGGGCATGTGTGGACGGTGAGGGCCGGCGCGGGCCGCAGGCGCGCGATTACCAGGCCACGCTGGCGCTGGGCGATCGCATCGACACCTCGCGCGCCTCGGCGTGCGGACCCGTGGCCGCGCTGACGGCGATGCTCTACGACCGCGGCGTCGCCGTCGAGATGACCGCCTTCCACCAGCTGCGGGCCGGTGACCACACCGCGACGTTCATCCGGGGTAGCCGGGGCCGCACCCATCGATGGGCGATGGGGTGGTCGGAGGACCCGACCGAATCCGCACTGCGCGCGGTCATCTCATGCGCGAACAGGCTGCTCGCCGACTGAGGCGGATCAGGAGCGTCGGCCGAGGGCCCAGCCGCCGAAGGCCACCGCGGCCGCAGGAACGCCGATCATGGCCGCCGCGCTCGTGGACGTGACGTCGCGGCGGCTCAGAGCCCCCGCCGCACCGTCGGCGACATCGCAGGCCAGTCCCACGCCGGCCCAGGTCCGGCGGCGCGGCCCGGTCGAGGCGACCGTCCCGAGTCCGACGAGGACGTCGCGGACACCGAACAGCCGCCACAGATAGCGCGCCTGGCCGTCGGGAGGCCGCAGGCCGAACAGGGTCGCCGCCGCCTCGGGACGCACCCAGGCCAGGGCGCCGATGCCGATCCGCATCGCCGCCAGTGACACGATGCCGGCGTCGGCGACGCGGGCGCGGGATCCGGGCACGCGGATCAGTGCAGCGGCCGCAGGACGATGGGCATGCCGTCCTTGGGCACGGGCATGCCGCCGTAATCCCATTCGGTCGTGTAGTTCGGGTTCGGCACCTCGAGCCGGTACTTGCGCAGCAGCCGGTGCAGGATCGTCTTGACCTCGAGCTGGCCGAAGGTCATGCCGATGCACTTATGGGCACCACCGCCGAACGGGCTGAACGCATACCGGTGCTTCTTGTGTTCGTTGCGCGGTTCGGTGAAGCGCTCCGGGTCGAACTTCATCGGCTCGGGGTAGAGCTCCTCGAGGCGGTGGTTCATGCCGGGGTAGGCGATGACGTTCGTACCCTTGGGCAGGTAGTGGCCGAGCAGTTCGGTGTCGCGGACCGTCTGGCGCATCGCCCACTGCACCGGTGTGACGAGCCGGATCGATTCGTTCATCACCAGGTCCAGCGATTCGAGCTTCTCCAGCGACTCGATGTCGACGGGTCCGTCGCCGAGCCGGTCGGACTCGTCGCGGCAACGCTCCTGCCATTCGGGGTGCTTGGCCAACTGGTAGATCATCGTGGTGGCCGTCGACGTCGAGGTGTCGTGCGCGGCCATCATCAGGAAGATCATGTGGTTGACGATGTCCTCGTCGGAGAACTTGTTGCCGTCCTCGTCCTCGGTCTGACACAGCACGGTCAGCAGGTCGGAGCCGTCCTTGCCGCGGCGCTCCTTGACCCGGGCTTCGAAGTAGTTCTCCAGCAGCTTGCGGGCCTGCATGCCCCGCCACCAGGTGAACGGCGGCACGGGCGTCCTGATGACCGCGTTGCCGGCCCGGGTGGTGGTGGTGAAGGCCTTGTTGACCTTGGTGACCAGCTCCTTGTCGGAGCCCGGCTCGTGGCCCATGAACACCATCGACGCGATGTCGAGTGTCAGTTCCTTCATGGCCGGATACATCAGGAAGCGGGCGTCGTTGGCCACCCAGTCGTTGGCGATCACCTGCGAGACGACCTTGTCGACCTGCTCGGTGTAGCCGACGAGCCGCGTGCGGACGAACGCCTCCTGCATGATGCGGCGGTGGAACATGTGCTCCTCGAAGTCGAGCAACATGAGTCCGCGGTGGAAGAACGGCCCGATCACCGGGACCCAGCCCTGCTGGGAGAAGTCCTTGTTGCGGTTGGAGTAGACGGCCTGCGCGGCGTCGGGTCCCAGGGCGGCCACCGAGGGCAGGGCGGGGGAATCGACGTAGAAGAGCGGACCGTGCTTGCGGTAGATGTGCAGCGAGAAATCGGGCCCACCGCGGAACATCTCGATCATGTGGCCGATCACCGGCAGACCGGAGTCGCCCTTCACCGGCTTCAGGTCGCTGCCCGCGGGCGGTTCGGCCAGCGTGTGCTGGGGCCAGTCGCGTTCGAGCAGACGCCGCTCGAGGTAGCCCATCCCGGGGAAATTGTTGATCGACGGTGTCAGGCGCCGTTTAGCCTGGTCAACCAGGTAATCGGTGGTGGAAATGGTCGGCATCTTCGACACTCCTTTGGGTGAAGGGCTGTGGCCGATGTCACGTGGGCCTTATCCTGGTAGAAGAACTTGACGCCTGTCAAGTTTCCCTGAGTTTGTGCCGGGAGGTGCAGCGATGCCAAGGTTGACACCCATGACGGCCGAACCCACCGATCTGCGGCGCAGCCGAGGTGACCGGCAGCGGGACGCCATCATCACGGCCGTCCGTGAGCTGCTCCAGGAGCGCTCGTTCGCCGATCTGTCGGTGAGCACCATCAGTGAACGCGCCGGCGTCGCCCGATCGGGCTTCTACTTCTACTTCGACTCCAAGTACGCGGTTCTCGCCGTGATCGTGGCCGAGGCGATGGCCGAGCTGGACAAGCTCACCCATCACTACACGCCGCGCGAAGAAGGGGAGTCGCCGTCGGCCTTCGCCAAACGGATGGTCGGCTACGCTGCGACCGTCTTCGCGTCCAACGACCCGATCATGGGTGCGTGCAACCTGGCCCGCAGCACCGACGCACAGATCCGCGAGATCATGGACGACTTCCAGACCACGGTCGTCGACAAGATCGTCGGGCTCGTCGAGCAGGACTCGGGAGCGCGGCCGATCTCGTCGGACCTCACCTCCCTGGTGCGCACCCTGACCGCGGTGACCTCGATGACGCTGTCTCACGACAGCGGATTCGTCGGACGGGGAGAGGATCCCGAGCGTGCCATCGAGATCGTGGAGCGCCTCTGGTTGAGCAGCCTCTGGGGCGGCGACAACCTGCGGCCCCACACAGGGGATTAGTCGCTGGCGGGCAGCGGCTTGGCTTCCTTGAGGTTCAGCGGCGTCGAACCGACCGTCAGCGTTCCCGCGCCGGCCTTGGTGACGAGGACCTCGGCGCCACCGTCGTCGACATAGCGATTGCCCATCGCATTGCCGCCGGACAGTTCCGGATCCAGCGACAGCCCGGAATCCTTCTCGGCGTCGAGGGCCACCATCGGCGCGCCGCCTGCGCGCAGGTCGTCGAGGCTGTCGGCGCTGCGAACGACGATGACCTGCGTCTCGCACACCTGACTCTGCAACCGCGTGCCGTTCTTGATCATCACCGCATGCTATTCGGAATCGCCCTGCGTGCGACGTTCATTGGCCGATGAGTGCGCCGGTAGTGTCACGTCATATGGCGCAGCGGAGCGGATCTGAGGGTTTTGCCGGCAAGCGGTGCTTTCTGACCGGCGCGGCGAGCGGGATCGGGCGGGCGACGGCGCTGAAGCTGGCGGCCCACGGCGCCCAGCTGTATCTGACCGACCGCGACGCCGAGGGTCTGGCGGTCACCGTCGCCGATGCGCGTGCGCTCGGGGGAGTCGTGGCCGAACACCGCGCCCTCGACATCTCCGACTACGACGCGGTGGTGGCGTTCGCGAACGACATCCATGCCCGTCATCCGGCGATGGACGTGGTGATGAACATCGCCGGCATCTCGGCATGGGGCACCGTCGACAAGCTCAGCCATCAGGACTGGAAGTCGCTGATCGACATCAACCTGATGGGGCCCATCCACGTGATCGAGGCGTTCGTGCCGCCGATGATGAAGGCCCGCCGCGGGGGCCATCTGGTCAACGTGTCCTCGGCTGCGGGCATCGTCGCGCTGCCGTGGCACGCCGCCTACAGCGCGAGCAAGTACGGTCTGCGCGGGTTGTCCGAGGTGCTGCGCTTCGATCTCGCCCGGTACCGCATCGGGGTGTCGGTGGTGGTTCCCGGCGCGGTCCGCACACCGCTGGTGGACACCGTGCGTATCGCGGGTGTGGACCGCGACGATCCGCGGGTGCAGAAGTGGACGGGACGATTCTCCGGTCACGCCGTGTCCCCGGAGGTCGCCGCCGAGAAAATCTTGCAGGGTGTCGTCAAGAACCGCTACCTGATCTACACCTCCACGGACATCCGCGCGCTGTATCTGTTCAAGCGCACGATGTGGGGGCCCTACAGCGTGGCGATGAAGCAGGTGAACCCACTGTTCACGCGGGCCCTGAGGCCAAAGAGCACGCGGCGCTGAAGATCACCTCCTGCCCCAGTCCCACGGCGGGGTGGTGAGCAGGCCCTGGTCGGCCACCTTCGTCTCGCCCCAGTCCTTGTAGAGTTCGACCTCCCACGCATCGCCGTCCGAACCCAGCGGCTGTGCGCCCAGGCATTCGCGCAGTGTCGCCGAATGCGTCACCACCACCACCTGCGACCGGGTGGCAGCGGCGCCGATCAGGTCGGCCAGGGGCGGCACCAGATCGGGGTGCAGCGAGGTCTCCGGCTCGTTGAGAATCATCAACGACGGCGGCTGCGGGCTCAGCAACGCGGCGGCCCACAGCAGGAAGCGCAGTGTGCCGTCGGAGATCTCGGCGCTGCGCAGCGGCCGGAGCATGCCGCGCTGATGTAGTTGCAGATCGAACAGGCCGTCGCTGCCCGTCACCGAGACCGTGGCCCCGTCGAACGCGGCGGCCACCGCGCGGGCCAGGTCATCGGTGCCCGTCTCCAGGATCGTCTGGACCGCCGCTGCCAGATCGGCCCCGTCGTCGGCGAGCACGGGTGTGCGGGTGCCGACCTGCGGCAGACGCGACGGGGCGTGGCTGTCGGCGCGGAACCCGTCGTAGAACCGCCAGTCCCGCAGCCGTTCCCGGACCATCACGAGCTCGGGCGCGGCGCCCGCCCAGTCCGCGAGCACGCTGCGGTGCGCGGGCAGGTTGCGGGCCAGCTCGTCGAAGCCCCTGCCGGATTCGGAGGCGACCTCCACCAGTCCCCGCACCCGGCGCACCAGCGTGGTGGCCGGGCGCGCGACTGGGCCCGCGAAGACGAGCTCGCGTTTCACCTCCGGATCGCGGGCGAACGCGGTCTGCTGGGCCTGCGGTAGGCCGAGATCGATCAGATAGCCGAAATCATCGGCGGCATAACCGAGTTCGATCGACACCGGTCTGGTGCGGGGCCCGCCCTGCGCGGTGCCGGTGCGCCGCGCGCCGCCGAGGTGTTCCGGACCCGCCCACAGCGCGGACTCGACCCCGCCTTCGCGGGCGAACGACCCGATGACCTCACCGCGGCCGCAGTCGGCGAGCAGACGCAGCGCCCGGTACAGCGACGACTTACCGGTGCCGTTCGCACCGGTGATGACGGTGAGCCTCCGCAGCGGGAGCACCAGGTCCCGCAGGGAGCGGTACCCGCGGATGGCGACCGTCTCAAGCATGGCTGCGACGCTAGCGGCCGGCGGTGACAGCCGGTGCGGCCGCGCCGTCCATCGCCAGCTCGAGGCGCACGCCGAGCAGCCGGACGGGACGGTCGAGCTCGAAGTCCCCGAGCAGGCCGATCGCGGTGTCGCGGATCGGGGCCGGATCGGTCGTCGGTGTGGCCAGTTTGCGGATCTTCGTGCGGGTGAAGAACGTCTTCGTGCGCACCGTGACCGCCACCCGCGTCACCACCCGCTGCTGACCGACGACTTCGTCGAGGGTGCGCTGGGCGAGGTCGACAACGGCGGCCTCCATCTCGGCGCGGTCGGTCAGATCCTGCGGGAACGTGATGACGTGGCTGCGTGAGCGGGGCACCCACGGCTCGGCGCTGACGGTGGTGTCGCCGCCGCCCTTGGCCAGCAACAGGATCCAGAGCCCGGTCGTGGGGCCGAACGCCGACGTCAGCACCGCGGCGTCGGTGGACGCGAGATCGCCCACGGTCGTGATCCCCATCGCGGCAAGCTTTTTCGACGTCTTGGGCCCCACACCCCACAGCGCATCGACGGGCCGGTCGCCCATCGTGGCCATCCAGTTGTCGTCGGTGAGCGCATACACCCCGGCCGGCTTGCCGAACCCGGTCGCCACTTTCGCGCGCTGCTTGTTGTCGCTGATCCCGACCGAACAGGACAGCCCCGTCTCCGAGGCGACGACGTCCTGGATCCGATGGGCGAGCGCGTGTGGATCCTCGACGTGGGCGCCGACGTAGGCCTCGTCCCAGCCCCACACCTCGACCGGATGACCCAGGTCGCGCAACAGGCCCATCACACGTTCCGATGCGGCGTCGTACGCCTCGGCGTCCGACGCCAGGAACGTCGCGTCCGGGCATCTGCGGGCGGCCGCGCGCAGTGGCATCCCGGCGTGTACGCCGAACCGGCGCGCCTCGTACGAGGCGCAGGTGACCACCTTGCGAGGCTCGGTGGGATCTCCACTGCCACCGACGATCACCGGCAGTCCGATGAGCTCGGGGTGGCGCTGCAGTTCGACCGATGCCAGGAACTGGTCGAGGTCGACGTGCAGGATCCAGTGGTCGGGGCCCGCACCCGACAGCGTCATGAGCCGCAGATCTTGCGCGCCACCGTTTCCCACGCGTCGCCCAGGTCTTGCAGCGAACGGCCCTCCTCGGTGAGCCGGTGATGGACGTAGTCGGCGTCGAGCAGCGCCAGCAGCGCGGTGGTCTGGGTGTCGAGATCGCCGGAGGTGCCCGCGGCCTGGAGCAGCAGACGGACATGGCTGTGGTGGAGCATCATCGGCGCGTTGAAGCGCATCTGGGGGTCCCGGCTGACGTCGGAGAGCAGTGCGTGATGGGCCTCGACGAACCGCAGCCGCTCGCGGCCGTAGGCCAGGAGCCGCTCCAGCGGGGGCGCCCCGGGGCCCAGCGGAGGAGGCCCGAACAGGAAGGCCTCCTGCTGAACTTTCTCGTCTTCGTCGAGCAGGACGATCATCAGCCCGGCGCGGCTGCCGAACCGGCGGAACAGGGTTCCCTTGCCCACCCCGGCCGCGGCGGCGATGTCGTCGGTGGTGACGGCTTCGGCGCCGCGCTCGCCGACCAGGCGGCGTGCCGCGTCGAGCAACAGGGCGCGGTTGCGTGCCGCGTCGCCGCGCTCGGCGGGCCCCGAATCGCCGTCCGGCAGCACCGGCAGCACGTTCCGGTTCTCCGCGACGCTCACCTGGCAACTTTAACTCAGCCGGAATAGAACGGACTGCAGTCCGGTTTTCCGATGGGAGTATGGCCCGAAGCGACCTAAGGAGAACGATGTCGGACACCGCCCACAGCACGGTATTGGTACTCGTCGGAAGTCTGCGTGCAGCCTCGATCAACCGGCAGCTGGCCGAACTGGCCGTCGAGTCCGCCCCCGACGGGGTGCGGCTCGAGGTGTTCGACCGGCTGGGGGAGTTGCCCTTCTACAACGAGGACATCGACAACGACGAGGAGAACGGCGGCGTGGCCGAGCCGGTGGCCGCGCTGCGGGAAGCGGCGGCGCGCGCCGGCGCGGCCCTGGTGGTCACACCCGAATACAACGGGAGCATCCCGGGGGTGTTGAAGAACGCGATCGACTGGTTGTCACGCCCGTGGGGCAACAGTGCCCTGAAGGACAAGCCGCTCGCGGTCGTCGGGACGGCGCTGGGCCAGTACGGCGGGGTGTGGGCGCACGACGAGACGCGCAAGTCCTTCGGCATCGCCGGTCCGCGCGTCGTCGAGGACCTCAAGCTGTCGATCCCGGCCAAGACGCTCGACGGGAAGCACCCCCGTGAGAACGCCGAGGTGGCCGATCGCCTGCGGGAGATCGTCGACAAACTGGCCGCCGAGATCGGCTGACCCGCTTCCGCGGGATCCGATCGCCGCAGAGCTCGTCCGTCACCCCCGTCTCCGTAGGAGGCGGGGGTGACTGCTGGGCCGGGGACACGGTGTCGGCGATGTTTGCTGGAGGGCGCCGCAGGCCTGGGGTCGTCAGGAGGGTGACGCAGCCGTGTCGGTGCCCGGGGGTAGACCTGAGAGTGGTGGGCGGGTGGGTGTCGCGACACGCCGGTGTGACGTGCGACACGCCGGTCCGATCTGCGCCACACTGGTTACGACCTGGGAATTTCAGAAATGTCATTCAGAACATCTTGTATCTCTTCTGAATGTCGGACACCAGGTGTAGTGTTTCGAACACCGACAGACCCCCAAGATCTAGGGGTTGGCCGGAGTCAGAAGTTCCGGCGGAGTCGGTGTCCAGGCCCGCAGGTGCACTGCCCGGCCGGCCAGGAATTTCGGGGACCTCCGGGTCGCTGATACATAGCGAGACGCACGACGCCGGCAGTTGCCAGCCCAGCCATTCTTCCGCGATAGGAGCCGTACCGCAGATGACTCAGTCAGCGCCCGTCACCGTGTACACCAAGCCGGCCTGCGTGCAGTGCAACGCCACCTACAAGGCCCTCGACAAGCAGGGCATCGCCTACGAGGTCGTCGACATCAGCCTCGACAGCGAGGCGCGCGACTACGTCATGGCCCTGGGTTACCTGCAGGCGCCGGTCGTGGTGGCCGGGAACGATCACTGGTCGGGGTTCCGTCCCGACCGGATCAAGGCGCTGGCGGCGGTCGCGGCCACCGCGTAGTCCGGTGGCCCGGCACGGGCCATGGCTGAGCAGTGAATCCACCAGGTGACATCGGAGAGGTGATCGTGAGCAATCTCGTCTACTTCTCCAGCGTGTCGGAGAACACTCACCGCTTCGTACAGAAGCTCGAGCTCCCTGCCATCCGGATCCCCTTGAAGGAACGGATTCAGGTCGACAACCCGTACGTCCTGGTCGTGCCCACCTACGGGGGTGGCCACGCCAACGGACCCGATCCCGACGCGGGGGGATATGTCCCCAAGCAGGTGATCGCGTTCCTGAACAACGCACACAACAGATCGTTGATCCGCGGCGTGATCGCCGCGGGAAACACCAACTTCGGGGCCGAATTCGGTTACGCGGGCGACGTGGTCTCGCGCAAGTGTGGCGTCCCGTATCTCTACCGCTTCGAACTCATGGGAACCACGGACGACGTCTTCGCCGTCCGCGCCGGCTTGAAAGACTTCTGGAGGGAACAGTCGTGCCACCAACCGTCACAGCTGCAGAACCTGTAACCACCGGCGCGCACGCGCTCCCGGGGGAGATGGACTATCACGCGCTGAACGCGATGCTGAATCTGTACGACGCAGACGGCAAGATCCAGTTCGAGAAGGACGTCCAGGCGACGCGGGAGTACTTCCTGCAGCACGTCAACCAGAACACGGTGTTCTTCCACAGCCAGGACGAGAAGCTCGACTACCTGATCGAGAAGAATTACTACGAGCGCGAGGTGCTCGACCAGTACTCGCGCAACTTCGTGAAGGGACTGCTCGATCGCGCGTACGCGAAGAAGTTCCGCTTCCCGACGTTCGTCGGCGCGTTCAAGTACTACACCTCCTACACGCTCAAGACCTTCGACGGAAAGCGTTACCTCGAACGCTTCGAGGACCGCGTCGTCATGGTGGCGCTGACGCTGGCCTCCGGTGACACGACGCTGGCCGAGCAGCTCGTCGACGAGATCATGGACGGCCGGTTCCAGCCCGCCACCCCGACATTCCTGAACTCGGGCAAGAAGCAGCGCGGCGAGCCGGTGTCGTGCTTCCTGCTGCGCATCGAAGACAACATGGAGTCGATCGGCCGCTCCATCAACTCGGCGCTGCAGCTGTCCAAGCGCGGCGGCGGAGTCGCCCTGCTGCTCTCCAACATCCGCGAGCACGGCGCCCCCATCAAGAACATCGAGAACCAGAGCTCGGGTGTCATCCCGATCATGAAGCTCCTGGAGGATTCGTTCTCCTACGCCAACCAGCTCGGCGCCCGGCAGGGTGCCGGCGCGGTGTACCTGCATGCCCACCACCCCGACATCTACCGCTTCCTCGACACCAAGCGTGAGAACGCGGACGAGAAGATCCGCATCAAGACGCTGAGCCTCGGTGTGGTGATCCCTGACATCACGTTCGAGCTGGCGAAGAAGAACGAGGACATGTACCTGTTCTCGCCGTACGACGTCGAGCGTGTGTACGGCGTTCCGTTCGCCGACATCTCGGTCACCGAGAAGTACTACGAGATGGTCGACGACGCGCGGATCCGCAAGACCAAGATCAAGGCGCGCGAGTTCTTCCAGACGCTCGCCGAGCTGCAGTTCGAGTCGGGCTACCCGTACATCATGTACGAGGACACCGTGAATCGGGCGAACCCGATCGAGGGCAAGATCACCCACTCGAACCTGTGCTCGGAGATCCTGCAGGTCTCCACGCCGTCGTTGTTCAACGAGGACCTGTCGTACGCCAAGGTGGGCAAGGACATCTCCTGCAACCTCGGCTCGCTCAACATCGCCAAGGCCATGGATTCGCCGGACTTCGCGCAGACCATCGAGGTGGCCATCCGCGCGCTGACCGCGGTGAGCGATCAGACCCACATCTGGTCGGTGCCCTCGATCGAGCAGGGCAACAACACCTCACACGCGATCGGCCTGGGCCAGATGAACCTGCACGGCTACCTGGCGCGGGAGCAGATCTTCTACGGCTCCGACGAGGGCGTCGACTTCACCAACATCTACTTCTACTGCGTGCTCTACCACGCGCTGCGCGCCTCCAATCGCCTTGCGATCGAACGGGGTACGGCGTTCGGCGGGTTCGAGAAGTCGAAGTACAAGTCGGGAGAGTTCTTCGACAAGTACACCGACCAGGTGTGGGAGCCCAAGACCGACAAGGTCCGCGGCCTGTTCGCCGACGCCGGCATCCGCATCCCGACCCAGGACGACTGGAAGCTGTTGAAGCAGTCGGTGCAGGAGCACGGCATCTACAACCAGAACCTGCAGGCCGTCCCGCCGACCGGGTCGATCTCCTACATCAACCACTCGACGAGCTCGATCCACCCGATCGCCAGCAAGGTCGAGATCCGCAAGGAAGGCAAGATCGGGCGCGTCTACTACCCGGCGCCCTACATGACCAACGAGAACCTGGAGTACTACCAGGACGCCTACGAGATCGGCTACGAGAAGGTCATCGACACCTACGCCGCGGCCACCCAGCACGTGGACCAGGGTCTGAGCCTGACGCTGTTCTTCAAGGACACCGCCACCACGCGCGACGTGAACAAAGCGCAGATCTACGCCTGGCGCAAGGGAATCAAGACGCTGTACTACATCCGGCTGCGCCAGATGGCCCTCGAAGGAACCGAAGTCGAGGGTTGCGTCAGCTGCATGCTGTGACGCGCTCCTGACGTCGACCGTGCGGTGTCCTTCGCAACACGCTTCGTGCTGCGGACGGCGCCGCACCGTCGTATGTGAGGCCGCTCAGCCTTCCCGGGCCTTGTCGGCGTGCAGCGCCTTGATGCGACGCTGCTCGCGGAGCACGTTCTGATAGCTCTCGCGCTCGGCGATCAGCCAGTCCGGCTTCTCCTCGAGCAGCGCGTCGATCTGTTCGGTGGTGAGGGCTTCGTCGACACCGCCGCGCGCCAGGCCCGCGATCGAGACGCCCAGCTTGGCCGCGACGAGATTCTTCGGATGCGGCCCGTTCTTGCGGAGGTCCTTGAGCCATTGCGGGGGGTCCGCCTGCAGCGCCTCGAGCTCACCGCGGGTGATCGCGTTCTCCTGGAACTCCGCAGGTGTGGCGGGCAGGTACACGTCGAGCTTCTTCGCCGCAGTGGCGGGCTTCATGGACTGTGCGTTCGGCCTGCTCATGGTGTCAGCCTATCGATAGCCTGATGCGGTGGTTCCGCCTTCACCGCCCTCGCTGACCCTGGGGTACGTCCCTGGTGCGACCCCCGCGAAGTGGGCCCGGATCTGGACGGAGCGTCACCCCGATGCGCCCCTGGAGTTGCGCGGTGTCGCCGCGGCCGACGCGGCCGCCGACGTCCGGGACGGTGCCGTGGACGTCGCGGTGCTGCGGCCGACCACGGCCGACACGACAGGCCTCGCGCTCATCCCGCTCTACGAGGAGACGACGGTGGCGGTCGTGCCGGCCGAGCACCTCCTCAGCGCCGTCGGCGCGATCACCTCGACCGACCTCGACGGTGAGCCGACGCTGCTACCGCTCGACACCGTCGTCACCCGGGCCGACAGCATCGGTTCGCCGGTCGACCATCGACCCGAAACCACCGCCGACGCAATCGAACTCGTCGCTGCCGGGGTCGGTGCGCTGATCGTGCCCCAATCCCTGGCGCGGTTGCATCACCGCAAGGACCTGACGTACCGCCCGATCACCGACGTGCCCACCTGCCCGGTCGTGCTGGCTTTTCCGGAAGGGCCGCAGTCGGCGGCGCTCGAGGAGTTCATCGGCATCGTCCGCGGTCGCAGAGCAGGATCCTCACGCGGGCAGGCTGAGCCGGCCCCCAAGCGCTCCGCCCGGGAGAAGACCTTGGCCAAGCAGGCTGCCCGCGCGGCGGCGGGGAAGGTGGCCCGCAAGCCCGGCCGGGCGCAGCGCGGTCGCTAGTGCGCGGTCGTCCCGCGCCGACACTGACTGGACGGAGGGGTTCTCTCGTCTTTGCGCTGCGCAGAGTCGGTCTCGGTGAGGGTCAGATCGTCAGCGTGCCGTCGTCGTTGATGGTCCACTGCGGGTTCACCGCGACCTCCCACACGTGGCCGTCCGGGTCGGCGAAGTATCCCGAGTAACCGCCCCAGAACACCTTTTCCGCACGTTTGAGGATCGTCGCACCGGCGGCCTCGGCCTGGTCGAGCACGGCGTCGACGTCTGCCTCGCAGCGTTGGTTGATCGCGATCGTGATGCCGCTGAACCGGCCGTCGACGGGGTGGTGGGCATCTTCGGCGAGGTCGGCGCGGCCGAACAGGGCCAGGGCGATACCGGGCAGCTGATAGAACACCACGCCTTCGGGCGCAGCAGCCGGGACCCAGCCGAGGCCGTCCTCATAGAAACGGCGGGCGCGCGGCAGATCGTCGACTCCGAGCGTGATCAGGCTGACGCGTTGCTCCATGGTCTGCGACGTTACTCACCAGTCACCGGGTTGGCCGGGCAGATACGTGCCGATCGACCATTGCCGTCCCTCGGGATCGAGAAGCTCGAGGCGGAAGTTCCCCCACGGTGTCGTCTCCGGCGCGACCAGGATGGTCGCGTCGTGCGCCACCGCCCGGCCGTGGATGTCGAGGACGTCGGCCTCGTCGACCACGACGTAGAGACCGGACCCCACGCAGTCGCCCCGAGGTGCCGGCACCTCGTAGCCGCGGTCGTCGCGCTGCACGCACACGACGGCATCCCCGCGCGTCAGCTCGGCGTGGGCCAGGCGCCCGTCGTCGCGGAATTCGCGCACGATCGAGAAGCCGAGCACCTCGCAGATCCACCCCGCGAGGGCGTCAGGGTCGCGGTAACAGATGAACGCCGTCAGGTGGCCCGTGGTCATGCCCCCAGGTCTACCGGTAGGGGACGACAGATCAGGACACGAGGTCCGACCAGAACTCCACGGTGGGAGTCGCGGCCGCGGCGGCCCCGGCCGTGCTGTCGACGAATTCGGCCAGGTCGGCGGCACGGACGGTCACCTCGGCCTGGACGACCGACAGCACCGGGTGACCGAACGACCCGCGACCGGACGGCAGATAGTGGTGCCCGCACACCGGAATCAGGTGCGGAACCCGCTCCATCTGGTAGCGCGCGCTGCGCAGCGCATCTTTCATCTTCGCGGGACGCCTGCCCCACCCGTCATGCCAGAACTGCTTCCACTCCACGCTGAAGACGATGCCGTCGACGGGCAGCTGCACACGTTTGGCCAGGCTGCGGCGGCCTTCACCCCGCCAGTCGGGCCATTGGCCGCCGACGGGGAGACCGGCTGCCAGGAAGGCGCGGTGGTCGTCGGCGAACTCGAACCCGAATTCGCTTTCCACACCGGCGATGTCGTCGTCGGACAACCCCGGCTCGATGGTGACCGAGCCGAGGGCTGCCAGGCGTTCGGCGGCCGCGAGGCCGAGCTGCGTGCCGCGAGCGTGCAGGTTCATACGCTCCTCACGGTGTGTGGCCTGGGGCACCGCACCTTCGGCGGAGCGTCAGAAGCTGTGCTGCGGGCCCTGCGCCTTCTTGTACAGCGCCTTGAGCATGCGGTCGCGGAACGCGGCCTTGTCGATCAACTTCACGCCGGCGTCGGCCAGCTTCGGCTGCCCGATCAGCTTGTGCATGTAGCGGCCACGCTTGTACTCCCGGCCCCACGCCGCTTCCATCCGCTGCGCGTAGTTGGTGAAGTCGTCGGGCCCGCCGTTGGTCAGCGCCGCGACCGCGCATTCGCCTGCGGCCAAACCGGATTCGAGGGCCTTGGAGATGCCCGCACCCGACGCCGGCTTGCCCGCGCCCAGCGAGTCGCCGGTGAACAGGACGCCGGGGCGCCATGGCGGCCACGCCGTGAAGCCCATCGGCAGTCGCCATGCCCGGACGCTCTTGTTCTTCTTGAGCTCCTCGATGGGCGGCAGGTCCCACTCGCGCGGCAGCGTGCGCAGGAAGTCGCCGAGGAACTGCGTGGCGTTGATCGACTGCCAATTCTTGTAGCTGTTGACGTAGCCCAACCCGATGTTGAAGATGCCGTTGCCCATCGGGAACACCCAGCCGTAGCCGGGCAGCTGGTCGCCTTCGAACATCAGCTTGAGGTAGATGTCCAAGGAGTCGGAGTCCGCGCGGTTCGCCGGCATCTCGGAGCGGATCGCGATCGCCGAGTAGCCGTTGTACTCCGAGTCGATCTTGAGCGCCCGCTTGATGGGGGAGTAGGCGCCGTCGGCGGCGATCACCGCGTCGCCGTAGACCTTCTCGCCGCCCTTGAGGACCACGCCGATCACCCGGCCGTTGGCGTCGAACTCCGGCCCGGCGACCTCCGCGCCCTGACGGATCTCGGCGCCTGCGCCCTCGGCGTGCTTGAGCAGGACGGTGTCGAGGTGCTCGCGGCTCACGGTGTGACCGTGGTCGGGCATACCGGGACGCTTCGGGAACGACAGTTCCCAGCGGCTCGGGCTGAAGACCGTCACCCGGTTCACCCGGTGGTAGGTGGCGACCTCGTCGGCCAGCCCCATCTTCTGCAGGTAGCTGACCGCGCGCGCGGTCAGACCGTCGCCGCAGGGCTTCGAGCGCGGGAACTGGGCCTTGTCGCAGACCACGACCTTGGCGCCGGTTTGCGCGGCCTGCCATGCGGCGGCGGCGCCTGATGGCCCACCGCCTGCGATGACCACGTCGTATCGCTGCGTCATAGAACTCTCTCGTCGAGCGGATGTCGCAGCGATAGTACCCAAACTGGCGGTAGTCATCGCGGCGAGGGAGTTTGCCGTCACAGACGTGTGAGATACGTCTGCGGGGCGCGGTCTGAGCAGGTCAGCGCCACCTGAGCGGGTACAGTGATCGGGTGCGACGAGGGTCGAGGGCACGCCAGGGCGACGAAGCGGGCGTCAAGGTGGACGCCCGCAGCGAACGCTGGCGCGAACACCGCAAGAAGGTGCGCGCCGAGATCGTCGACGCCGCCTTCCGTGCGATCGACAAGCTGGGGCCCGAGGTGTCGCTGCGCGAGATCGCCGAGGAAGCCGGCACCGCCAAACCCAAGATCTACCGCCACTTCACCGATAAGTCCGACCTGTTCCAGGCGATCGGGCAGCGGATGCGCGACATGCTGTGGGCTGCGATCTTCCCCTCGATCAACGTCTCGACCGATCCCGCGCGGACCGTGGTCCTGCGCGCCGTCGAGCAGTACGTCCGGCTGGTCGACGAGCATCCCAACGTGGTGCGCTTCCTGATGCAGGGCAGGTTCGCCGAACAGAGCGAGTCGGCGATGCGGGCCCTCAACGAGGGTCGCCACATCACCCTCGCCATGGCCGACATGTTCAACAACGAGCTCAAGGACATGGAGCTCGACTACGCAGCGTTCGAACTGGCCGGCTTCGCCACCTTCGGCGCCGCCGCGTCGGCCACCGACTGGTGGCTGGGCTCCGATCACGACAGCCCCCGCCGGCTGCCGTCGACGAAATTCGTCGACTACCTGACCACGATCATGGTGGGCTCCATCAACGGCACCTGTGAGGTGCTCGGCATCAGGATCGACCCGGACCTCCCACTCCACGAGGGCGTCAAACGCCGCGAACAGGTCGCCTGAGCCGGGAGCGGCTCAGCACGGGTGCGACAGTGCGTCCAGCGCGCGAAACGGCGCCGGAAATCGATCTGGATGCACTCTCGGCGCGACACGTCGAACACAAGATGTCGTGTTGCGGTCGTGCGCGCGGCACCAGGGGTAGTGTCGATTCCACCGGCCCGGTTGGGTCTGGTATCACAACTTTCCGCAGGTGAAGAGGGGTACTCGTGAGCGATGGCATGAAACTGATCGACCGTGTCTCGGCCATCAACTGGAACCGCCTGCAGGACGACAAGGACGCCGAGGTGTGGGACCGCCTCACCGGCAATTTCTGGCTCCCCGAGAAGGTGCCGGTGTCGAACGACATCCCGTCCTGGAACACGCTGACCGCCCACGAGAAGCAGCTGACGATGCGGGTGTTCACCGGCCTCACACTGCTCGACACGATCCAGGGCACCGTCGGTGCGGTGAGCCTGATCCCGGACGCGCTGACCCCCCACGAGGAAGCGGTCTACACCAACATCGCGTTCATGGAGTCGGTGCACGCGCGCAGCTACTCCAACATCTTCTCGACGCTGTGCTCCACCTCGGATATCGACGATGCGTTCCGCTGGTCGGAGGAGAACCCGAACCTGCAGCGCAAGGCCGAGATCGTCATGCAGTACTACAAGGGTGACGAGCCGCTCAAGCGCAAGGTGGCCTCGACGCTGCTGGAGAGCTTCCTCTTCTACTCTGGGTTCTACCTGCCGATGTACTGGTCCAGCCGCGCCAAGCTCACCAACACCGCCGACATGATCCGGCTGATCATCCGCGACGAGGCGGTACACGGCTACTACATCGGCTACAAGTTCCAGCGCGGTCTGGCGCTCGAGAGCGAGGCCACGCGCCAGGAGCTCAAGGACTACACCTACGAGCTTCTCTTCGAGTTGTACGACAACGAGGTCGAGTACACACAGGACCTGTACGACGAGGTCGGCCTCACCGAAGACGTCAAGAAGTTCCTGCGCTACAACGCCAACAAGGCGCTGATGAACCTCGGCTACGAAGCGCTGTTCCCGCGGGACGAGACGGACGTGAACCCGGCGATCCTGTCCGCGCTGAGCCCCAACGCCGACGAGAACCACGACTTCTTCTCCGGCTCGGGGTCGAGCTACGTCATCGGTAAGGCCGTCAACACCGAAGACGAGGACTGGGACTTCTAGGGATCGGTGTGGTGGGTCGAACTCTGCTCCACGACATGCTCGGCGGCACGTCGTCCCGAAAAGACGCAATCCGCCAGAGACAGTCCGCTGACGTAAGAGTTAGCGCAAATGCCGATCGCCGTCCGGCCGGCCGCATACAAGCCTTCGATGGGTTGACGGTCTGCTGTCAGCACGGCGCCGGAGGTCTCGTCGACGACGAGACCTCCGAGGGTGAACATCGGGCACGGATTGATCAGGCTCGGCTTCACGGCGATGGAGATCAGCGAGAAAGGCCCGGCGCCAACCGGCCGCACGAATTCCGCGGGCTTGCCCATCGGGTCGGGCTGTCCGCCTGCCGCCGCGGCGTTGTGGGCTGCTATGGTGCCCCGCAGGCCGCCGGGATCGATGCCTGCCTTGGTCGCGACGAGCTCCACCGTGTCCGCGACGACCCGGTCGAACCGCAACATCGCCTCCATTTGCAGACGCTGAAACCAGATCGCCTGGCGGGGTAGGTCCTTGCGCGCCGTGCGAAGAAGTTCGTCGTCGGCCAGGATCCATGCTCTGCCCTCGTGCTCCTGAACCATCGCATGGCCGACCGCTGCGCCGTAACGCGTCTCGTCGATGAAGCGGTGCCCCGCGGAGTCCACGATGAGCGCGCTGAGAAACGCACTAGGAGGCGTGATGAACCGCCACGCCGACACGTTGTCGAGTCGCGCTGTCGCCGCACCGAGTTCGGCGGCCAACTGCATCCCCGCGCCGTCGTCCCCGGACGTACCCAGCTGCAGGCCGTCCAGGTACGCCGGGGCGTGCTCACCGATGAGTTGACGGTTGGCGATGTAACCGCCTGCGCTCAGGATGACGCCCTTGCGGGCGCGTATGTCGACGGTGCGGGCGTGTCGCTGCTCTATCCGCGCCATGAGCGACTCCATCGCGGCGCGAAGGGGCGGGTAGTAGATGCCGGGTTTGATGGCCAGTGCCGCACATCGCCGATAGCGGGATCGGACATGCGACGGCGCATCGGCCAGGGTGCTGACTCGGACACCCGTCACCCTCCCGCGCTCGTCGACGAGTAATTTCTCTGCCCTGGTGTGGAATTGGGTTCTCACCCCGAGACGTGCGGCGCTGCGGGCGAGTGGCTCGTAGATCTTCTTTCCGGACGCACCGGGCCCCTTCGCCCGGTGGCCACGCTGGGTCGGTGGGGTGACGGCGCGGAACCGACCCGAATTCTCGCTGCCTGAGAAATAAAGGTAGTAGTTGTTGTTCGGAAAGGACGTCTTGTACGGGCATACCGACGCCTCGAACGGGACGCCGTGTCCGGTGAGCCAGTCGATCATCCCCGGACTCGAATCGACGAAGCGACGCAAGGTTTCCGGACGCACGGCATCGCCGATCTCAGCCTGAAGGTAGGCGTACATCGCGTCGTTGCTGTCCTCGATACCCGCCGCGCGCTGAACCCACGTCCCGCCGCCGGCGTAGATGATGCCGCCGGACACCTGGGTGGTCCCGCCGCCGTCGAACCGGTCGACCGCCAGGACGTCTGCACCGCGGGCCCGCGATTCCAGGGCCGCGCAGACCCCGGCGGCGCCGTAACCGACCACCACGACGTCCGCGGACGTTCTCTGCCTCGTCATCCTGCGCCTGTCCGTCGACTTGAACCAAAGGTTTGTACTAACAGTACAAGATTACGGTACAGACGGTCTCGTAGACTGCAGAGGTGGTTGAACAGGGCGGCCGGCAGGTGCCGGCCTCGGTGGCGCAGAAACTCTATGCAGCGACCGATGTGATAGCAGCCCGTGGGCTGGGGAGGACGAAGATCGAGGACATCGCCACAGCGTCCGGGGTTCCGAAAGCCACGCTCTACTACTACTTTTCAGGCAAGGACGAGATTCTGTCGTTTTTGCTAAAGGATTCGCTGGGCGCCCTCGCGCGCGAAGTCGCAACGGCCGCCGACACAGCCGGGTCGGGTCGTGACCGTCTGGCAGCCGTCATCGCGGTGCAGGTCGGTCACACGATGCTGCGGCCCGGCTCGAGTCGGGCCCTCGTCGGAGACCTGGGCCGCGCGATCCGTCTGCCGGAATTGGCGACGGCTGTGAAGCAGGTGTTCTACGAGCCGATCGCCAAGCTGCTCGTCGCTGGCGCGCAGGACGGCTCCCTGCGTAGCGTGGCCGATCCAAACAGTGCCGCAATCAGCATCTTCGGGGCGGTGATGGTCACGGCGATGCTGCACAACGTGGTCGATTCGGACGCATCGGTGAACGACGTTTCCGACGGTGTCATCGACCTCCTGATCAACGGGTTGTTGCCGTCAGCGTGACCCGGTCACCGGGATCGTGGCGCTGATGCTGGTGCCCTCGCCCGGATGGCTGGTCACCGTCAGCTCGCCGGAGAGCGCCTCGACGCGGTCGCGCAGACCCACCAGGCCCGAACCGCCGTCGGCGGAGGCGCCCCCGGATCCGTCGTCGGTGACCGAAAGCCGAAGCAGACCGGGGTCATTCGTGGTGTCGGTCGCGGTGTCCTCGAAGACGACCCGGACCGTCGCGGAGTCGGCGCCGGCGTGTTTGGCCACGTTCGTCAGCGCCTCGGCGACCACGTAGTAGGCCGCCACCTCCACCGGCTCGGGGAGGCGGCGTTCCACCTCGACCTCCAGATCCACCGGGACCGTGGAACGCCGCGCGAGGTTGCGCATCGCCGGTCGCAGGCCGCCGCGCGACAACACCGCTGGGTGCAGACCGCGGGAGAGTTCCTGGAGATCGGAATGCAGTCCGGCCAATCCGTGGACGACCGTCGCCAGCTGCGCGCGCAACTCTTCGTCCTCAGTGGCCGCTTCGGCGGCGCGCAGTTGCAGGCTCAAGGACACGATGCGCTGCTGGGCGCCGTCGTGGAGGTCGCGTTCGAATCCGCGCCGCGCCTCGTCGGCCGCGGCCACGAGGCGCGCCCGGGAGGCCGTGAGCTCGGCACGCGTCTCGGCATTGGCGATGGCCGTGGAGATCAGATCCGCGAAGTCCCCGATGTGGGCCTCGGCCACCTCGGGCAGACCCTGCCGGCCGTGGGACCCCACCGCGAGCACGCCGCGCGTCCTGCCGTCGACGATCAGCGGCGCACCGGCTCCCGTATGGACGCCGATCGCTCGTAGCCGCGACGCGATCTCGCCGGAAGCTGCGTCATAGTCCTCGATGCGCGCCGCTGCGCCCGTGCGCCGCACCCGCTCGCTGACGCTGTCCCCGTCGAGAGTGAAGCGTTCCCCGACGTCCCAGGCCGGCACGTCACCGTTGTTCAGCGCCGCGAGGACGACGCACGACTGGTCGGCCTCGAAGGCCAGCAGCGTCACGTGGTCCACCTCGAGGCTGTGCGCCAATTCGGCGACGGCGCCGCTGTAGACATCGGCCAGCGGTGCACCGCGCGCCACCAGCGTCGCGACCCGGCGCAACGCGGTCTGCTGGGCGCGTGCCGCCCGTACGCGGTCCTGCTCCTGGCGGCGCTCGGTGACGTCGCGGGCGCCGCCGAGCAGAACGCCGTTGTCGTACACGACATTCCACTCCAACCAGCGCACCTCGCCGTCGCGGCGCAGGCACCGGTTCTCGAACTGGGCGGCGCCATCGGTGCGCGGCACCGCGGCCAGCGCCGCTGTCGTCACGTCACGGTCGTCGGGATGGATGAACTGGAGGAGGGGGCGGGCCACCAGCTCGGCGGCCGAATAGCCCAGCGCCCGTTCGAAGGCCGGATTGACGCGGGTGAGGCGGGCCGAACCGTTCTCGCCCGTCCCGATGAAGAGCAGGTCGGTGGCGACGACGAAGAAGCGCTCCAGTTCACGGCGGCTGGCTTCCAGCTCGGCGGTGATCTCCTCCCGGTCGCACGCAGCGGCCAGCAGCGCCTGCAGCGCAGGCACCATGCGGTGCACTCGCCGCACCGACGCGACGGGCAGATCGCGGGGGATGAACAGCATTCCGGTCTCTTCGGACCCGTCGCGCAGCGGGATGGCCAGCTGATCGCCCCGGGCGTCCTTCTCGCCGACGGTCAGCTCGGCGTACGGCAACCCGAGCACGTCGGCGAATCGGCGCCCGGCATCGTCGAGCGCCGGGCCGACCGCGGGGGCGCGCAACATCACGCGCGCCAGGTCGGCCGACAGGTCGGCCTCCCGGCGCCGCTGTTCGGCCTCGGCGGCGCGCAACCGTGCTTGCCCCACAAGGGCGTTGGTGAGGAACGCCAGGGTCAGGAAAATCGCGAGGGCCGGAGCCAGACTGTCGCGGCCCTCCAGATGCAGATACGCATACACCGCTGCACTGGCCAGGGACGTGGCGATGGAGAGGCCGAAACCCCAGCCCGCCGACACCACCAGCACGCCGAGCAGCAGCAGCGCACCGAACGCGTTCTCGGGGGCGATCCGCTTCAGTGCGAAGACCGCCATCACCTCGGCGACCAGGAAACCGACCGCGACGACGATGCCGAGGCTCAGGGGCCGCGCAGGGGAGCGCACCACCTGCTCCAGGAAACGGGCAGGCACAGATTGCCAGGTCACCGGCCGATGGTAGACCCCAGGATTACCGGTAACAGGAATGCCAACGGCAGCGACGCCTGACAAGCTCGAGTCATGAATGGTCCGCGCTGCTTGATCGTCGATGACAGTGCCGACTTCCGCGACGCCGCCCGCGCCATGCTCGAACGTGGCGGCATCGAGGTGGTCGGCACGGCGTGCGACGGCACCGAGGCGATGCGGCGAGCCGAAGAGCTGCACCCCGACGTCGCCCTGGTCGATGTCGACCTCGGCACCGAGAGCGGGTTCGACGTGGCCGAGCTGCTGCGCGGTGTGCCGGTGATCCTCACCTCCACCCATGACGAGCAGGACTTCGCCGACCTCATCGCCGCGAGCCCCGCCCTGGGCTTCGTGCCGAAGCTGGCGTTGTCGCCGGGCGCGGTGAGGCAGCTGTTGGAGGAACGGCCCTAGCGGGTTTCGAGATACATGATCACCGCGCGGACGCGGCGGTGGTCGTCACCCGTCTCCGGCAGGTTGAGTTTGGTCAGGATGCTGCGCACGTGCTTTTCCACCGTGCCTTCGGTGACCCACAACCGCCGGCCGATGCCTGCATTCGACAGGCCCTCCGCCATCAGCGTCAGCACCTCGTGCTCGCGGGTGCTCAGTGCGGCGAGTGGATCGTCGCGCTTACGTGCCGAGACCAGCTCGGCCACCAGCGCGGGGTCCACGACCGAGGCGCCCTTGGCGATCCGCTGCAGCGTGTCGACGAAGTCGGAGACGTCGGTCACGCGCGTCTTCAACAGGTAGCCGATGGCGTGACCGCCGGCCAGCAGTTCCATCGCGTGGTCGACGTCGACGTGGGCCGACAGCACCACGATGCCCACACCCGGGAACTCGGTGCGGATCACCCGCGCGGCATCGAGACCCTCGCTGGTGTGCGACGGCGGCATGCGGATGTCGACCAGTGCCAGGTCGGGCTGCTGCTCACGCACCAGGGTCAGCAGGCCCTCGCCGTCGCCGGCCTGGCCGGCGATCTCGAAGCCCGAGCGCTCCAACAGGCTCGCCAGACCTTCGCGCAACAGCACGTCGTCGTCGGCGACGACCACCCTCAGGGCGCACATAGCGACACATTGTCGCATCGACGGCCCATCTCAGCAGCGGTGACGGCGCGGATTGGGTGCTAGCGGTAACGGCGGACTACGGCCAGCATCGACGACGGCGCCCCCGATCACGGCGAAGCTTGACGTCATGAGCACCTGGGTCGGGCGTCCCGTCGATCGTGTCGAAGGCCTCGACAAAGTGACGGGGCGCGCGCTGTACACCGCCGACACCCCGGCGCCGGCGGTGCGCTACGCCGCGCTGGTGCAGTCACCCATCGCCCGCGGCCGTGTGACGGCGCAATCCGTGGCGACAGCCGCCGCGTCCGCGGCCTCCTCTCCCGGTGTGGAGTATGTGCTCACGCCGCTGAACTGCCCGCCGCTGCACCCACTTCCGAAGGACCTGACCTGGGACCTGCCCATGGAGCGGCGTCCGCCGCTGTCGGACCTCACCGTCCAGCATGTCGGTCAGCACATGGCCCTGGTGGTGGCGGACTCTCCCGAGAACGCCGCGCAGGCCGCGGATTCGATGGTCTTCGACTATCGCGAGGAGCGCGCCGCACTGTGCGCCGCGGAGGTCCTCGCCCAGCCGCAGGGCGACGAGCCCCCCGACGCGGTCGTCCGGCACGGGGCCTACCGACCGGACCACTTCGTGAAGCTGGACGACGAGAAGCTGCAGGACCACCGCGGACCCCGCGCCGAGCCGCCCGGCACCAAGGTGGAGGCGACGTACCGGACCACGGTCAACACCCACTATCCGATCGAGCTGTCGGCGACGATCGCGCAGTGGGACGGTGACCACCTCACGGTGCACGACAGCACGCGCTGGATCACGGGTGAACGACGCGCTCTCGCCGCGTATCTCGGCCTTCCCGAGGACCACGTCAGGATCGTCTCGCCTCTGGTGGGTGGAGCGTTCGGCGCCAAGAGCTTCCTCTGGATGCATGTGGTGCTGTGCGCGGTCGCGGCCCGCGCGGTGGGGCACCCCGTCAAGCTGGTGCTCACCCGCCGGCAGATGTACACCTCGACCGGGCACCGGCCCCGCACCGAGCAGCGCGTCGCGCTGATCGCCGACTCCACGGGCCACCTCGCCAGCACCGAGCAGCACACCCTGACCGAGACGTCGACCGTGGCCCATTTCTGCGAACCGGCGGGTCTGTCCGCCCGTGTCCTCTACCGGTCGCCGCGGATGGCGGTGACCCACACGGTGGCCCGGATCAACGCCCCGACACCGTGTTTCATGCGTGGGCCGGGGGAGGCGCCCGGCCTGTTCGCCCTCGAGGTGGCCATGGACGAGCTCGCCTGCGCGCTCGGGCGGGATCCGCTGTCGCTGCGCACGGAGAACATGGCCGAGGGTGACCAGACCAACGGGCGGCCCTGGTCGGCGTCCCATCTGGCCGAGTGCTACGCCGTGGGCGCACAGCGCTTCGGTTGGGGCGGGCGACCGGTGGCCCCTCGGAGCCTGCAGCGCAACGGGATTCGGATCGGGTGGGGGATGGCGACGGCCACCTACCCCGGCCGCCGCATGGCTGCCGGGTGCCGGGTCGAGACAGGGGTCGACGGGCACGTCCGATTCAGCGCCGCCACCCACGAGATCGGCACCGGGGTGCGCACGGTCATGACACAACTCGCGGCCGACACGACGGGCCTGCCGATGTCGCGGGTGAGCTTTCTCTCCGGTGACTCACGATTCGCCGCCGCGCCTTACAGCGGTGCTTCGCAGACCACCGCGACGGTGGGGTCGGCGGTGTTTGAAGCCGCGAAGGAATGGACCCGCCGCCTCGGGGGCCGGGCGCCGCTGGGGACCCGGGTGTCACCGGAGTTGGCCGCTGAACTGACGTTCACCGTCGCCAGTGGCGGAGCGCCCGACAGTGGACCGGTGTCCCAGTCGTTCGGCGCGCACTTCTGCGAAGTCGAAGTCGACGAGGAGATCGGACGCGCGAGCGTCACCCGCTGGGTGGCGGTCATGGACTGCGGCCGCGTGCTCAACCCGAAGCTGGCCGCCAACCAGGTGATGGGCGGCATCACTTTCGGCGTCGGGATGGCGCTGATGGAGCAGGTGCCCCACGACCCGCGCACCGGTCAGCCGCTCGGCGAGTACTACGTGCCCACACACGCCGACCGGCCCGCGTTCGACATCACGTTCGTGGAGGGGGCCGACGCCGCCCTCGACCCGATCGGCGTCCGCGGCATCGGCGAGATCGGCACCTGCGGGGTGCCCGCCGCCATCGCCAACGCCGTTCACCACGCGACCGGAAAACGGCTGCGAGAGCTGCCGATCACCCTCGAAGCCCTCCTGGAGGAACAGCCGTGACCGCACCCGCCCACCGGATTTGCCTGACCGTCAACGGTATCGACCGCGAGACCCCCGCGGACGTCCGCTCGACCCTGCTCGATGTGTTGCGCGAGCGCTGGGGCCTGACCGGCACCAAGAAGGGATGCGACCACGGACTGTGCGGTGCCTGCACCGTGCATGTCGACGGCGAACGCGTGCTGAGCTGCCTGACGTTGGCCGTCTCGGTCGACGGCGCCGAGGTGCACACCGTCGAGGGCCTCGCCGACGGCGACGAGCTGGATCCGCTGCAGCGGGCGTTCGTCGACAAGGACGCGTTCCAGTGCGGCTACTGCACACCCGGGCAGCTGTGCTCGGCGCGGGCCCTGCTGACCGAGCACGCACGCGGCGACCTGTCGGCGGCATCCTTCGACGACGACACGGTCCGCCATGCCGGGCAGGACGCGTTGTCGGACAACGAGATCCGCGAGCGCATGGCGGGCAATATCTGCCGGTGCGGCGCCTACGCCAACATCGTCGCAGCCATCACCGCGGTGCACGAGGCGTCATGAAGACCTTCGACTACCACCGGGCGACCACGGTCGGCGACGCCATCGAACACGCCTCGGCGGGGGCACGTTTCTACGCGGGTGGAACGAACCTGCTCGACCTGATGAAATCCGGCGTCGAGTCTCCGGACGCCCTCGTCGATGTCGGCCGACTCGGCCTCGGCCGGGTGGAAGAGACCGCCGACGGCGGCATCCTGATCGGCTCGGGCGTCACCAACACCGCGGCCGCGAACCACCCCCTGGTGCGCACCCGGTATCCCGTGCTGTCCCAGGCGATCCTGTCGGGTGCGACCACACAGATCCGCAACATGGCGACGGTGGGCGGGAACCTCATGCAGCGCACCCGCTGTCCGTACTTCATGGACCCCGCCGCAGGTCGATGCAACAAGCGGGCCCCGGGATCCGGCTGCGCAGCCCGTGAGGGCTTCAGCCGCGAACACGCCGTGTTCGGGACCAGCCTGCCCTGCGTCGCCGTGCACCCGTCCGACATGGCCGTGGCGCTCGCCGCCCTCGATGCCGTGGTCCATGTCGAGGGTGGCGCCGGACAACGGGCGATCCCCCTGCGCGAGTTCTACCTTCTGCCCGGCGCACATCCGGAACGGGACACCACCGTCGAGGCCGGGGAGCTGATCACCAGGATCGAGCTGCCCGCGACCCCGTACGGCCGGCACAGCTGGTACCTCAAGGTGCGCGACCGGCACAGCTACGCCTTCGCCCTGGTCTCCGTTGCGGCCTGCCTGCACGTTCGCGACGGCGTCATCGCCGCGGCCGCGGTGGCGGTCGGCGGTGTGGCGGCCACCCCGTGGCGGGTCCCCGCCGCGGAGGCGGCCCTGGTGGGCCGCGTTCCCGACCGTGCGGTGTTCGCCGACGCGGCCGAGGCGCTGGTGCACGGTGCAGCACCGTTGAGCCAGAACGGATTCAAGGTGATGCTGATGAAGAACAGCGTGGTGCGCGCACTGTCGCAGGCCGCCCGCCGCTGAGACGCCGAGTGCGCGGTTCCCGACGGCGGCGGAAAATGGCGTCAGGAACCGTGCACTCGCGGCAGTCGCAGGGACCGTCAGCCGCGCTCGTGGCTGTCCTCCATCACCGTGCGTCCGATTTCGGCGTAGACCTGCGGCCTGGTGTGCCGCAGCCACAGCGCGTATCCGAGCCCGATCAGGAACACTGCCGCGATGAAGAACGGCGCGTTCTTGAACACCAGGGAGTCGGCGGCGTATCCAGCTGCGAACGCGCGGTTGTCCCAGAGCAGCCACACCACGTATGCCATCGCCACCGCACCCAGCAGCGGGCAGATCAGCGTGGTCACGATATTGCCGCGGTGCGTCTTTCGCACCCAGAAGTACCAGATGACCGCGACGGAGCAGATCGCCTGGACGAGCAGGATCGCCGCGGTGCCGATCAGCGCCAGGATGCCGTAGATGTTCGTGTACGGCACCAGCGCCGGGGTGTCCACCGGCACGCCGTCGGCGCCGGGCACCTGAACCGCGGTGAAGGCGAAGAACGCGACGACGATGGCCAGCGTGATGACGCTCTGCACCGCAGAGGCGATATAGGGCGAACCGTGTCGGGGGTGCGCGGCGCCGAGCGTGGATTTCACCTTCGCCGAGGGAATCTCGCGACCCAGGGCGAACAGGTATCGCGACGCGGCGTTGTGGAACGCCAGCGCGCAGGCGAACGACCCGATGACGAGGAGAATCTTGTACACGTCGAGCAGGACACCGCCGAGATTGGACTCCACCAGGTTGAAGAACAGGTCGAGCGGGGACGCGCTGATGGATGCATCCACCGACGTCTTGGCGCCGTTGCCCGCCAACACCATCGCCGAGATGAACGTGTAGAACAGGCCGAGGCCGATGACCGCGATGAGGGTCGCCCGGGGGATGATCTTCTTGGGGTTGCGCGATTCCTCGCCGTAGACGGCCGTGGTCTCGAATCCCACCCAGGACCAGAACGCGAAGAACAAGCCGATCGCCATCGAGCCGGCGGCGGCCGCGGTGCCGAAGGCGCCTTCGGGCAGGCTCGTGAACGCGTTGTGCAGCAGCACCGTCTTGTCCAGCATGAAGCCGTCGGGACCGCCGCCCCCGGCGATCACCGTGAGCGCCAGGGCGAGCAGGATCAGGACCTCCGAGACCAGGGTGACGCCGAGGATCGCCGCGGTGAGGCTGATGTGGAAGTGGCACAGCGCGCCGATGACCACGATCGCGCCGATGGCGAACGCCAGCCACGGAACATCAACTCCGACAATGGTGTTTACCGCGTCGTTGGCGAAGTAGGCGCACCCGCCGATGAGTGAACCCTCGAAGACGACGTAGGCGAAGGTCGCGAGGAATCCACTGGCCATTCCCCAGACCTGGCCGAGGCCGTGGGAGATGAACCCGTAGAAGGCGCCCGTGGTCGTGATGTGTTTGGCCATCGCGACATAACCGAGCGCGAACAGGGTCAGCGCGATCGTCGCGAACAGGAATCCCGCCGGTGCGCCGAGGCCGTTGCCGAAGCCCACCGCGATCGGCACGTTGCCCGTCATCGCGGTGATCGGCGCCGCATTGGCGACAGCCATGAAGATGACGGCGACCATGCCGATCGCACCCTTTTTCAAGCCCGCGGGCGCCGGCTCGACGGCTGCGGATTCTGTGGCCATAACGGTTCTCCCGCTTCGGAATGCAGTGTGAGGAGCCTGCGGCACTGCAGACCGAGGAAGCGTTGCACTGTATAGACCACTCGACAACTCGGGTAATGCACTGTTAACACCAGGTCGGGGAAGGCGCCGGCCGGCCCATCGCCGCGAGCTGTGTCAGAGCCCGCCCCCGGGGCCGGAAATGCATTCGGCCCGCACCCTTTCCGGGTGCGGGCCGTGCAGGTCGGTCATTGTCAGCGCAATGACTGCGTGTCGATGACGAATCGGTAGCGGACGTCGCTGGCCAGCACCCGCTCGTAGGCCTCGTTGATGTAATCGGGTGCGATGACCTCGATCTCGGGTGCGACGCCGTGTTCGGCGCAGAAATTCAGCATCTCCTGGGTCTCGGCGATACCGCCGATCAGCGAACCGGCGATGCTGCGCCGGCCGAAGATCAGCGAACCCGCCGGAACCTCCATGGGGTGTTCGGGCATGCCCAGTTCGACGAGCGTGCCGTCGAGCTTGAGGAGCTTGAGGTAGTCGTCCAGATTCAGGTTGGCCGACACGGTGTTCAGGATGAGGTCGAAGCGGCCGCGCAGCTCTTTGAACGTCTCGCGGTCGCTCGTGGCGCGGTACTCGGTGGCACCGAGTCGCAGGCCGTCCTCCATCTTCTTCAGCGACTGGCTCAGCACCGTCACCTCGGCGCCCATCGCCACGGCGATCTTCACCGCGAGATGGCCCAGACCACCGAGCCCGATGACCGCGACCTTCTTACCCGGGCCCGCGTTCCAGTGGTGCAGCGGCGAGTACGTGGTGATGCCCGCGCACAGCAGAGGTGCCGCCTCGTCGAGCGAGATGGACTCGGGGATGGAGAGGACGTAGTTCTCGTCGACGACGATCGCGCCGCTGTATCCACCCTGGGTGGGCTCGCCGTCGCGTCCCACGCCGTTGTAGGTGCCGACCATTCCGCCGCCGGTGCAGTACTGCTCCTCACCGGCCCGGCAGGCCTCGCACTCGCGGCACGAGTCGACGAAACAGCCGACGCCGACGCGGTCGCCGACGGCGAACTTCGTCACCTCGGAGCCGACCTCGGTGACGATGCCCGCGATCTCGTGCCCCGGCACGATCGGGTACTGCACACCACCCCACTCCTCACGGACCGTGTGGATGTCGGAGTGGCAGATGCCGGCGAAGTGGATGTCGAAAGCGACGTCGTGCGGTCCGACCTCGCGGCGGGTGATGGTGGTCTTCGTCAGCGGTTCGGTGGCCGACGTGGCCGCATAAGCGGTAACAGTGCTCATCAGATCCTCTTGTTCTACGCGTTGTCTGCACGGGGCGCTCGCCTGATTCCGGCAACGCTTCCGGTACGTGCCGCCTCGATGCGGCTCAATCCGTTCCCAACGGCCCGCCGGCCCGCGTTAGTCCCGAATCTGCCTGTGATCTCGGATCGGGGGCGGCGGCCAGACGGTGACGGTCAGTTGATGGGAGCGTTGACCCATCGTAGGTCGGCAAGCACGCCGCGGGCGGCGACGATGCCCTCTCCTGTTTGCCACACCTCGTTGTTCACCGCGAACACCCGGCTGTCGCGGGTCGCCGACAACCGCTTCCAGGCATCGCTCTCCATCACCTCGGGGGCCCGTTCGCGCGCTTCGGCTGTGGCGAAGGACACGTACACGATGTCGCCGTCGGCGTCGGAGAAATCGGGGGAGTCGCCGAGGTCGGTGTCGGTGATACCCACCTCGACATACGGCTTGTCGGAGAACCGCTGGGCGGCGGGCCGGTCGACGCCGACGTCGGCGAGGATGCCGCCGGCGAAGTTGTCGACGCCGAAGATCCGCATCGTGGTGTCGGTGAACTGCACCACCGACGCCTGGAAGTGGGTCGCGTCGTTCTCCGCGCCCGTCTTGTCGGCGGCACGCGCGAAATCGTCGATCAGGGCGTTGGCGGCCTGCAGCCGGCCCGTCGCGGCCCCCACCGTCCGCAGGTTGTCCTTCCAGGCCGCGCCGGGCGGCCCGCCGAAGACGGTGGGCGCGATCTCCGACAGCGCCGGGTGCTCGTCGGGGGTCAGGGACACCGACCCCAGGATCAGGTCGGGTCCGGCGTCGCGGATCGCCGCCAGGTCGGGATCGGTGCGGCTGCCGACGCCGGGCAGCCCGTGCACGACGGCGCCGAGATAGGACGGCTGCACCTCGGAGCCGTCGGGAAGTGCGGCGGCGACGATGCGCCCCTGCAACCCGAGTGCGCACAGCGCATCGAGCTGGTCGCCGGACAGCACGACGATCCGCTGCGGGTCGGCGGGCACGACCGTCATCTCGGGAACGGGAGGGGAGACGCCGTGGCCCGTCGCGTTGGGCACCTCGCGCTCCGGCGGCCCGTCGTCGAGCCGCGCGGGCTCGGCCGCACACGACTCGTCGGGCCTGCGGTCGTTTCCGAGCACACCGGCGTTGGCGATGCGGGTCGTGCTCGTGGCGGGCGTTCCGGACGGTCCGGACGCCGGGGTCCGCTCGGACGTACCGCATCCGTTGAGGCCGACCACCGCGACCGCGGCGCCGACCGCGGCCAGCCCGATCCAGCGGCCCGTCCGCGCTCCGGTCACCAGCACGCGCAGACGGTAACATCAGGCTGCTCCGAGGCAGGTCAGCGCGCGTGGTCCGGCGGTGTCGGCGCGTCAGAGAAACGAAATACGACCGTTTGTAGGACCTCCCCGGCCGTCGGTGTTCCGGGGAGTTAGGATTCATATCGGACCGTCGGCCTGCCGGCCGTCCGATCCGGGTACCCGGGTAGTGATACGGAAGGTTGGAGGACCAGTTGGTAGCCGAAGCGCCCCCAATCGGAGAACTTGAGGCCAGGCGTCCCTTCCCGGCGCGGATCGGTCCCAAGGGGAATCTGATCTACAGGCTGATCACCACCACCGATCACAAGCTGATCGGCATCATGTACTGCGTCGCGTGCTTCGCGTTCTTCCTCATCGGCGGGTTGATGGCGCTGTTCATCCGCACCGAGCTCGCCGCCCCGGGGCTGCAGTTCCTGTCGAACGAGCAGTACAACCAGCTGTTCACCATGCACGGCACGGTGATGCTGCTGTTCTACGCCACCCCGATCGTGTTCGGGTTCGCCAACCTGGTGCTGCCGCTGCAGATCGGCGCCCCCGACGTCGCGTTCCCGCGTCTGAACGCGTTCTCGTTCTGGCTGTTCCTGTTCGGCGCGCTGATCGCGACCGCCGGCTTCATCACCCCCGGCGGCGCCGCCGACTTCGGCTGGACCGCCTACTCGCCGCTGACCGACGCGATCCACTCGCCCGGTGCGGGCGCTGACCTGTGGATCATGGGCCTGGCCGTGGGTGGTCTCGGCACCATCCTCGGTGGCGTCAACATGATCACGACCGTGGTCTGCATGCGCGCCCCCGGCATGACGATGTTCCGGATGCCGATCTTCACCTGGAACATTCTGGTGACGTCGATCCTGGTGCTGCTGGCCTTCCCGCTGCTGACCGCGGCGCTCTTCGGTCTGGCCGCCGACCGCCACCTCGGCGCGCACGTGTACGACCCGGCGAACGGCGGTGTGCTGCTCTGGCAGCACCTGTTCTGGTTCTTCGGCCACCCCGAGGTGTACATCATCGCGTTGCCGTTCTTCGGCATCGTCTCGGAGATCTTCCCGGTCTTCAGCCGCAAACCGATCTTCGGCTACACCACGCTGATCTACGCGACGCTGGGTATCGCGGCGCTGTCCGTGGCGGTGTGGGCCCACCACATGTACGCCACAGGCGCTGTGCTGCTGCCGTTCTTCTCGTTCATGACGTTCCTGATCGCCGTCCCGACCGGCATCAAGTTCTTCAACTGGATCGGCACGATGTGGAAGGGGCAGTTGACGTTCGAGACACCGATGCTGTTCTCGATCGGCTTCATCGTGACCTTCCTGCTCGGTGGCCTGTCCGGTGTGCTGCTGGCCAGCCCGCCGCTGGACTTCCACGTCACCGACAGCTACTTCGTCATCGCGCACTTCCACTACGTGCTCTTCGGCACCATCGTGTTCGCCACCTATGCGGGCATCTACTTCTGGTTCCCGAAGATGACGGGCCGGCTGCTCGACGAGCGCCTGGGCAAGCTGCACTTCTGGCTGACGTTCATCGGCTTCCACACCACGTTCCTGGTGCAGCACTGGCTGGGTGACGAAGGCATGCCGCGCCGCTACGCCGACTACCTGGAGTCCGACGGCTTCACCACGCTGAACGTGGTCTCCACCATCGGCGCGTTCATCCTCGGCCTGTCGACGCTGCCGTTCCTGTGGAACGTGTTCAAGAGCTGGCGTTACGGCGAGGTGGTCACGGTCGACGATCCGTGGGGCTACGGCAACTCCCTGGAGTGGGCCACCAGCTGCCCGCCGCCGCGGCACAACTTCACCGAGCTGCCCCGGATCCGTTCGGAGCGTCCGGCGTTCGAGTTGCACTACCCGCACATGATCGAGCGGATGCGTCGTGAAGCCCACGTCGGTCGTGCCCACGGCCCCGAGGACGGCGACGTCACGCGCAACGAAGAGAACGTCCGCACCTGACGGTGATCACACGCGACACTCGGGGGTGAGCGCTCGTCCGTGACTGAACCTTTCGGCTCTTCACGCAACCGTGCCTCCCTCCTGATCACCGTCACCGGTCGCGACCAACCGGGCGTCACCTCGGCCCTGTTCGAGGTGCTGTCCCGCCACAATGTCGACCTGCTGAACGTCGAACAGGTGGTCATCCGCGGCCGGCTCACCCTCGGTGTCCTGGTCGCCGCGACCGACGATGTCGCGTCGGGCACCGAGTTCCACGCGGCCGTCGAGCACGCCATCCACGGGGTGGGCCTCGACGTGACCATCGAGCGCAGCGACGGGCTGCCGGTGATGCAGGTGCCGTCGACGCACACCATCGTGGTGCTGGGACGGCCCATCACCGCGGAGGCGTTCACCGTCGTCGCCCGGGAGGTGGCCGCGCTCGGGGTCAACATCGACTTCATCCGCGGCGTGTCCGACTACCCGGTCACCGGCCTCGAGCTGCGGGTGTCGGCGCCGGCGGGGGTGCACGCCGAGCTGCAGGCCGTGCTGGCCAGGGTCGGCGTCGCCGAGGGCGTGGACATCGCGGTCGAGGACTACACACTGACGCGGCGGGCCAAGCGGCTCATCGTCTTCGACGTCGACTCCACGCTGATCCAGGGTGAGGTCATCGAGATGCTCGCCGCCCACGCCGGGGCAGAGGCCGCGGTCGCCGAGGTCACCGAGGCGGCCATGCGTGGCGAACTCGATTTCGCGGAGTCTCTGCACCGCCGGGTGGCCACCCTCGCCGGTCTGCCCGCCGAGGTCGTCGACGAGGTCGCCGACCAGCTCGAGCTGACGCCGGGTGCCCGGACCACGATTCGCACGCTGCGGCGGCTCGGCTACCACTGCGGCGTCGTCTCGGGTGGCTTCCGCCAGGTCATCCAGCCGCTGGCCGAGGAACTGATGCTCGACTACGTTGCGGCCAACCACCTAGAGATCGTCGACGGCAAGCTGACCGGCAGGGTCATCGGGCCCGTCATCGACCGGCCCGCGAAAGCCAAGGCGCTGCGCGACTTCGCGGCCCAGGTCGGGGTGCCGATGGAGCAGACCGTGGCGGTCGGCGACGGTGCCAACGACATCGACATGCTGTGCGCGGCCGGGCTCGGGGTGGCGTTCAACGCCAAACCTGCGCTGCGCGAGGTGGCGGACGCGTCGCTGAGCCACCCCTACCTGGACACCGTGCTGTTCCTGCTGGGCATCACCCGCGGGGAGATCGAGGCCGCCGACGCCCTCGACGGCGTGGTCCGCCGGGTCGACATCCCCGACTGAACCGGGATTTCGGTGTAGTTGGTCACTCTGACGTTGACCGGCGGCACCGAAATCGCTGGGGGTGCGTCAGACCACGACCGTCGTCGGCTCGGGCGCCGACAGCCCGGTGACGGTGCGCCACGCGCGCGCGAGGAGTTCGATGGCTTCGACGAGCTGCTCGTCGGGCAGTGTGTACGGCACCCTGATGAAGCGCTCCAGCGTGCCGTCGACCCCGAAGCGCGGGCCGGGTGGGATCTCCAGCCCCATCCGCGATGCGGCGGCAGAGAGCGCCGAGCTCATCGGTGCGGGCAACCGGACCCACAGCGACATCCCGCCCTTCCCGGGCACCGGCTGCCAGTCGGGGAGATGCTGGGCGAGCAGTCGCAGCAGCAGCGCCCGTCGCGACCGCAGGATATCTCGGCGTTCCGGCAGTACCTCGTCTTCAGCGGCCAAAAGTGTTGCCGCAGCCAGCTGTTCGAGGATGGGTGTGCCCATGTCCACAGCGGGGCGCAGCGCGGCGATCGTGGCCAGGGTGCTGCGGTCGGCCCTGATCCACCCGATGCGCAGCCCGCCCCAGAACGATTTCGACATCGACCCGACGGTCATCACGAGGTCGCGGCGCGCCGTGACGACCGAGGCCAGCGGCGGGGGGACCTCTGCGTCGAGCCACATGTCGGTGATGGTCTCGTCGATGATCGTGCGGGTCCGCGTGTCACCGATGATGTGCGCCAACCGTTTCCGGTCGGCGACCGGCATGGTCATCCCGGTGGGGTTGTGGTTGTCGGGGATCAGATAGGCCAGGCTCGGGGCCAGTTGGCGCACCGCCGCCTCGACGGCGTCGAGTTCCCAGCCGTCGGGGGCCAGCGCGACGGGGACCGGCCGTAGACCGCGCGTGGCCATGGCGGCCAGCACACCGTGATAGGTCGGCTGTTCGACGAGAACCCGGTCGTCGGGCTGGGTGTAGGTGGCCAGGATGAGACCGATCGCGTGCAACGCTCCCGTCGTCACCATGATCTCGTCGGGATCGGTGGGAAGCCCACGCGCGCAATATCTTTCGGCGATCGCCGCGCGAAGGGGCGCCACGCCGCTCAGCTCGATGCCGATGTCGTGCAGGTACGGCGTCACCTGTTCGGCCGCGTCGGCGAACGCCCGTGCCGCGATGGCCGCCGGCGCGGCCAGGGTGGCCGCTGACAGGTTGGCCGCCGCGACGGTCACGCGGCTCGGCGCCGGCGGCTCCACAGGGAGCGCCGTGGTGCTGCGAGCCCCACGGCGGGCGTTGAGATAGCCGTCGTCGCGCAGCTGGGTGTAGGCCGCCGTGACGGTGGTGCGGGACACCCGCAGCACCTCGGCGAGAGCCCGTTCGCTGGGCAGCCGGGCGCCGACCGGGACGCGGCCGTCGATGATCAGCAGCCGGATCGCGTCCGCGAGACCGTGGTAGGCGGGCCCGCTGCGACTGGATGTGCGCCAGTTGCCCAGCTCACGTGCCAGGAGGTCCACATCGAGCGATCTGGTAGCCAGTGCCTCAGTCATTAGGGCCAGTATTGTCCAACTGGCTATTGATCAGCAAGCCAGTTGCGCAAGATCATGGCCACATGACCCACTGGATATCTCGACTGGCCCACCGGTTGGCCGATTTGTACTACATGCCGCCCATGGGCGGCGGAATGCTCGACGAGCGGGACGCGGACGCCCGACGGGTCCGCAGCGAACTGGATGCCATCAGGATGCACTTCCCGGATCACGCCTAGCATGACGAACGTGGGAGGCGGAACGAGTCCGGCCGGGAGATCCGGCCGGGCGCCGAGGGTCGGCAGGGGGGCGTTACGGGCGACCGCGCTGCTCGTCGGACTCTGTGGCTACGGCACTTCGATGGCGATGATGGTGCGCGCCGGTCTCGGGCTGGACCCGTGGGACGTCTTCCACCAGGGTCTCGCGCTGCAGACCGGCATGACGATCGGCACGGCCTCCGCGGTCGTCGGCGTCGCGGTGCTGCTGGCCTGGATCCCGCTGCGCAACAGGCCCGGAATCGGCACGATCGCCAACGTCATCGTCATCGCGGTCACCGTCGACGTCGCCCTGTTGCTCATCCCCGCCCCGACGTCGCTGCCGGTACGCATCGCGCTGATGGTCGCCGCGGTGGTGTGCAATGCGATCAGCACGGTGCTCTACATCGGCGCCGGTCTCGGCCCCGGGCCGCGGGACGGCCTGATGACGGGTCTGGTGGTTCGCACCGGGAGGTCGGTTCGCCTGGTGCGCACCACGATCGAGGTCACCGTCCTTCTGGTCGGGTGGCTGCTCGGCGGCACCGTCGGGGTCGGCACCCTGCTGTATGCGCTCGGGATCGGTCCGCTGGTCCAGCTGTTCGTCCGCGTGACTCCTCGCAGGGTGCTCGCGGTGAGCGGGTGGGCCCGGGTGGAATCGGCGCACCGCGCGGTCGATGATGTCAGGGATGAGCAGCCCCCCGGTGTCGGATTCGCTGACGGCCCAGGCGATCGCGCTGGGCGAGAGAACGCAGCGTGCGGTCCTGGGCATAGCGGGTAGCCCCGGCGCCGGGAAGTCGACGCTGGCCGACGCCCTGCTGGCGGACATCGCGGCCCGCCGCGGACCGGAATGGGCCGCCCATGTGCCGATGGACGGCTTTCACCTCGCCGATGCGCAACTGCAGCGCCTGGGGCTGCTGGACCGCAAGGGGGCGCCGGAGACCTTCGATCCCGACGGCTATGCCCACCTGCTGACCCGGGTCCGCCATCACGCCGGTGCCGACGTCTACGCCCCCGGCTTCGACCGCGCGCTCGAACAGCCGCTGGCGGCCGCGCTGGTCGTGCCGGCCACCGCGCGACTCGTCATCACCGAAGGCAACTACCTGCTGCTCGACCGGCCGCCGTGGCGCGCGGCGCGGCGGGCCATGGACCAGGTGTGGTTCGTGACCTCCGACGAGCAGACCCGCATCGACCGGCTCGTCGCCCGCCACGTCGCGTTCGGCAAGACCGATGACGCGGCGAGGTCGTGGGTGGGCGGGGTCGACGGACCGAACGCCGAACTGGTCTCGGCGACCGCCGGGGCCGCCGACCGCGTCGTGGTCAACGGTGCGCGCGGCTGGGCGTTTTCGGCCTGATTACGATGGGCGGGTGCCCGTCGAGGAAGTAGAAGCAGCCGACCCTGACCTGCTCATCGACTTCGCGAAGGTCAGCCTGCGGCGTAACGGCCGCGTCCTGGTCGGGCCGGTGACGTGGTCGGTCGAACTCGACGAACGCTGGGTGGTGATCGGCCCCAACGGGGCGGGCAAGACGTCGCTGCTGCGCATGGCGGCGGCGATGGAGCATCCGTCCTCGGGCACCGCCTACATTCTCGGCGAGCGGCTCGGCAGGGTCGACATGTCCGAACTGCGCGCCCGGGTCGGTCTGAGCAGCGCGGCCCTGTCGCAGCGCATCCCCGACGACGAGACCGTGCGCGACCTGGTGGTGTCCGCCGGATACGCCGTGCTGGGTCGCTGGCGCGAGCAGTACGACGACGTCGACTACGAGCAGGCGGTCGACATGCTCGAAAGTGTCGGCGCCGAGCACCTCGCGGAGCGGACGTACGGCACCCTCTCCGAAGGAGAGCGCAAGCGCGTCCTCATCGCGCGATCGCTGATGACCGATCCCGAGCTGCTCCTGCTCGACGAGCCCGCCGCCGGCCTGGACCTGGGTGGGCGCGAGGAGCTCGTCGCGCGGATGAGCGACCTGGCCGCCGATCCGGACGCACCCGCGCTCGTCCTGGTGACCCACCACGTCGAGGAAATCCCGCCGGGGTTCTCGCACTGCCTGATCCTGTCGGAGGGCAAGATCGTCGACTCCGGCCAGCTGAGCGACGTGCTCACCGCAGAGAACCTGTCCACGGCGTTCGGGCAGTCGATCGCGCTCGACGTGATCGACGGACGCTACTTCGCGCGGCGGGTCCGTAGCCGCGCAGCACACAGGAGGCGGCAATGAGCGAACAGACGGCCGACGACCCGCTGGTCCCGCGGCCCGCCGCGACGGTCATGCTCGTCCGGGACACCGCCGAAGGCATCAAGATCTTCCTGATGCGCAGGCATTCGGCCATGGATTTCGTGGCGGGCGTGATGGTCTTCCCCGGCGGCGGGGTCGACAACCGGGACCGCAACGCCGACGTCGCGTGGCGCGGTCCCGACCGGCACTGGTGGGCGCAGCGCCTCGGCGTCGACGCCGAGCTCGCCGAGGCCCTGGTGTGCGCGGCGGCCCGCGAGACGTTCGAGGAGTCCGGCGTGCTGTTCGCCGGGTCGGCCGACGATCCCGATCTGCTCGTCGACGACGCCTCGATCTACCGCGACCAACGCCAGGCGCTGGAGAACAAGTCGCTGTCCTTCGGCGAGTTCCTGCGCTCGGAGAAGCTGGTGCTGCGGGCCGATCTGCTTCGCCCGTGGGCGAACTGGGTCACGCCGAAAGAAGAGCGCACCCGGCGCTACGACACGTATTTCTTCGTCGGAGCGCTCCCGCAGGGTCAGCGTGCCGACGGCGACAACACCGAGACCGACAAGGCCGACTGGGTGACCCCGCAGGCGGCCCTCGACGACTTCGCCGAGGGGCGCAGCTTCCTGCTGCCGCCGACCTGGACCCAGCTCGATGCGCTCAACGGGCGCACCGTCGCCGAGGTGCTGGCCGTGGAGCGCAAGATCGTCGCGATCGAGCCGTCGCTGGCCGCCAAGGAGGGCGGCAACTGGGAGATCGAGTTCTTCAACAGCGACCGCTACAACGAGGCCCGCAACCGGCGTGCACCGCAGGGGTACACCGACGGGGCGCCGCTCGCGTGAGGGAGTTCGTCAGCGCGATCGTGCCCGACGGCGGCCCACGGGTGGTCGCGACCCTGCTGGTGTCGAGGCCGCCCACCAACGCGCTGACCCGGCAGGTATGCCGGGAGATCACCGAGGCCGCCGCCGAACTCGGCGACCGCGACGACGTCGCTGCGGTCATCGTCTTCGGCGGCCACGAGATCTTCTCCGCCGGCGAGGACATGCCCGAGCTGCAGACCCTGAACGCCGAGGAGGCCGCGCAGGCCGCCGAGCTGTGCGGCAGGGCCGTCGACGCGCTGGCCGGGCTGCCGAAGCCGACCGTCGCGGCGATCACCGGATATGCGCTCGGGGCGGGCCTGACGTTGGCGCTCGCCGCCGACTGGCGGGTCAGCGGCGACAACGTCCGGTTCGGGGCGACGGAGATCCTGGCCGGTCTGGCGCCCGCAGGCGGGGGCGCAGCCCGCCTGGCCGGCGCGGTCGGCCCGAGCAAGGCCAGGGACCTGGTGTTCAGCGGGCGGTTCGTCGACGCGCGCGAGGCCCACGAGCTGGGCCTGATCGACGAGATGGTGGCCCCCGACACCGTCTACGACGCGGCGATGGCCTGGGCCGGCCGGTTTCTGGAGTATCCACCCGAGGTGCTGGCCGCCGCGAAGGCGTCCTTTTCCGAGCAGCGGGCACCGTCGGGACCGTAGCGCCCACCCGGTCAGCGGCGCGTCGGTGAGGATGCCGGAGACGTTAGGCTGCCCTGCATGACGGAAATGAAGGAATCCGGCGCCCACCCCGATGTCGCCGATCCCGCGCCGCAGCCACGCGCGACCCAGGAGCAGGTCGAAGCGGCGATGCACGACACCAAGCTGGCCCAGGTGCTCTACCACGACTGGGAGGCCGAGACCTACGACGAGAAATGGTCGATCTCCTACGACCAGCGCTGCGTCGACTACGCCCGCGGCAGGTTCGACGCCGCGGTGCCCGAGGAGATCCAGCGGGAGCTCCCGTACGACCGCGCCCTAGAGCTGGGCTGCGGCACGGGCTTCTTCCTGCTCAACCTGATCCAGGCGGGCGTCGCGCGGCGGGGTTCGGTGACCGACCTGTCGCCCGGCATGGTCAAGGTCGCCACGCGCAACGGGCAGTCGCTCGGCCTGGACATCGACGGCCGGGTCGCCGACGCCGAAGGCATCCCTTATGAGGACAACACCTTCGACCTCGTCGTCGGTCACGCGGTGCTGCACCACATTCCCGATGTCGAGCTGTCCCTGCGCGAGGTCGTCCGCGTGCTCAAGCCGGGGGGCCGGTTCGTATTCGCCGGCGAGCCCACCACCGTCGGCAACCGGTACGCGCGCGAGCTGTCGACGTTGACGTGGCGGATCGCGACGAACGTGACGAAGCTTCCGATGCTGTCCGACTGGCGGCGGCCCCAGGCCGAGCTCGACGAATCCTCCCGCGCCGCTGCTCTGGAGGCGGTCGTCGATCTGCACACCTTCGACCCCGCCGACCTCGAGCGGATGGCCGCCAATGCCGGTGCCGTCGAGATCCAGACGGCCAGTGAGGAATTCACCGCCGCCATGCTGGGATGGCCGGTCCGCACCTTCGAAGCCGCGGTGCCGCCCGGCCGGCTGGGCTGGGGCTGGGCGAAGTTCGCCTTCGGCAGCTGGACGACGCTGTCGTGGGTCGACTCCACGGTGTGGCGCCGGGTCGTCCCGAAGGGCTGGTTCTACAACGTGATGATCACCGGGGTGAAGCCGGGGGCCGAGTCGTCGTAGCGTTCGGCCTCGACGACGTCCGCTTCCTCCGCAGCGACGCAGGACGTGCGGCGCTGAGCGAGGTTGCCGGGCTCCGTCTGACCGATTCGTCTCTGGTCGCCGACATCGCCTCGGCGAGAAAGAGTTTCGGTGATCGCACCGGGGTGCTCGTCGAGACCGTCCGCCTCCGCCGCAAGGCGGTGTCGAAGATCCCCCACGCCGACGGATGGCTCTTCACCGACGACGCGCTCCAGCAGGCGACGGCGGCACCGGTGGCAGCCCACCGCGCGCGGCGCCTGGCCGGTGCGCTCGTGCACGACGCGACGTGCTCGATCGGCACAGAGCTTGCAGCACTTGCCGACCGCGCAACATTCGCGATCGGCAGCGACGTCGACCCCGTCCGGCTCGCCATGGCGAGTCACAATCTCGCCGTCGCCGGTCGCGCCGCCGCGCTCTGCCGGGCCGACGCGTTACGGCCGGTGACCGCCGACGCCGTCGTCGTGGTCGACCCGGCCCGCCGCAGCGGTGCCCGCCGACGCTTCGACCCCCGCGCCTACGTGCCGCCGCTCGACGCGCTGCTCGAGGTGCTACGGCGTCGCGACTACGTTGTGAAGTGCGCTCCCGGAATCGATTTCGCGGTCGTCGCCGAGCTCGGTTTCTCCGGGGAGATCGAGGTGACGTCACTGGGTGGCAGCGTCCGGGAGGCGTGCCTGTGGTCTGAGGGTCTGGCCGGTGGGGGAGCGCGGCGCCGGGCGACGATGCTCGACACCGGCGAGGAGATCGGCGACGACGAACCCGACGACTGCCCGGTGGCCCCGGCCGGCCGGTGGATCGTCGATCCCGACGGGGCGGTCGTACGGTCGGGCCTGGTGCGCCACTATGCGGCCCGGCACGGGCTGTGGCAGCTCGATCCCGACATCGCCTACCTGTCGGGTGATCGATTGCCCGACGGCGTGCGGGGGTTCGAGGTGCTCGACCAGTTGCCGTTGCGCGAACAGTCGTTGCGCCAGGCGCTTTCGGCGCGGGGGGTGGGTGCGCTCGAGATCCTGGTTCGCGGGGTGGATGTCGACCCCGACGCGCTGCGCACGCGGCTCCGGCTCCGCGGCGAGGGCTCGGCCACGCTGGTCCTCACCCGCCTCGGCTCGGGGGCCGCGAGCCGGACCACCGCTTTCCTGTGCCGGCCGTCACGGTGAACGCTCACGTACCCTGGCCGTAACGGTTCTGACGCCAGCGCCGAAATTCCTGTCACACCCTGATCCTGGAGACATTCGACGATGCGCATTCTCGCTGCTGCTGTGACGGCTGCCGGCATCTCGGTGGGCCTGATGGCCGCGCCGACGGCCGCCGCCCAACCGGTGGCCCCCGTGCCGTCGGCGTGCGCCGCGCTGGGCGGGACGGTCGACGCCGAGCAGATGTGCCGCGTCCACACCGAGACTCCCACCTACCGCCTGGATTACACGTTCCCGGCGGACTATCCGGACCAGCAGGCGCTCACCGCGTACCTGACGCAGACCCGGGACGGTTTCGTCAACGTCTCGGAGATGCCGGGGTCGTCGTGGAACCTGCCCTACGTCCTCGACGCCCGGGGGACCGGGTACCGCACCGGACCCGACGACGGCGGCACCCGCAGCGTGGTCTTCGAGGTGTACGAGAACGTCGGCGGCGCGCATCCGCAGACGTGGTTCAAGTCGTTCAACTGGGACGTCGCCAAGAAGGCGCCCTTGACGTTCGACACGCTCTTCCGGCCCGACACCGAGCCGCTGAACACCATCTTCCCGATCGTGCAGGCGGATCTGTCGCGGCAGCTCGGCATCGACGCGCCGATCTCGCCGGCCGACGGCCTGGACCCGGCCAAGTACCAGGAATTCGCCGTCACCGAGGACGCGGTGATCTTCTTCTTCGGCCAGGGCGAGATCATGGCCGGCGCCGGCGGCGCGCTGCAGGCGACCATTCCGCGCACGGCGATCGAGTCGATGCTCGCCGCTCCCGTTCAGCCCGGCACGAATCCGTAGACCTGGCCGTCGCTGGTCGCGGTCACGACGCGCCCGTCATGGGCGACCGAGACCCCGACGGGCCATCCGCGGGCGTTGGGCAGGGGGTAGGTGTTGACCGTGCTGCCGTCGCCCAGGCTGAACACCGTCAGGGCCTGCCCCGGCGCCTCGTCATCTCCGTCTCGCACCACCGCGTAGCCGACACCGGCCAGGCTCGACGTCGTCAGCGGAGACACATCGTCGCGGGTCCACACCACCTCGCCCTCCTCGGCGGTGTCGCGGATCGCTGTCAGCCGCGAACCCGGCCCGCCGCCGGCGACGATCAGCCCGTCCGGCGTGACCGACGGCGGCGTCTGGGCGAGGTAGTCCAGCGGCACCGACCATTTCGCGGTGCCGTCGGCGGAGTCGAGGGCCCACAGCCGTTCGTCGCGGCCGTTGACGTAGACAGTCGACCCGTCGCGGGACAGCACGGGGCTGGCCAGCGGCCCGCCCCCGACGGCGTCGCTGGTCCACTCGCGGGTCAGCTCGGGGGTCTGGCCCTGCTGGTAGCGCAGAGCGGCCAGCACCGGCTTCTCGGCGCCGGGCTCCCACAGCGGCACCACGATGATCCCGGTGGCCTCCGAGAAGGCCGGTGCCGCGGCGACCGGGCACTGGGGACGTGCGAGCCGGCAGTCGGCGAGGCCGCGCTCGGAATCCCGCGGATCCAGGCCGGCGACCAGGTCCACCGACGTGCCGCTCACGGTGCCCCGGTGCGCGTCGAACACCAGCACCTGGCCGAGATGGGTGACCACCAGCAGACGGCCCGGAGCGACCATGCGCAAGGTCAGCGGCAGGCCGATGACCGGGCGGCGCCACCGCACCCACTGGGTTGTCGGAAAGGACTGCACGAGGCCCGGCTGTCCGATGTAGAGGTTGTCGAAGCCGTCCAACAGCGGGCTGGCGACACCTCCGCCCTGAACGAGCCGGGTGCACCAGCGCTGCCGCGCGCGGTTGTCGATCTCCCACACCATCAGCGAGCAGCCGGAGGCGGTCTGACCGTTGACGGCCAGGTAGTTGCCCGACCCCGTCGCCACCTGCGCCGCGAGCGTGCCCTTGACCGACCGGGCCCACTCCAGCCGCAGCGTGTCGGCTCCGTCGACCGGGGTCGAGCTGCTGTTCGCCGCATCCGCGTACTGCGCCGACCAGCCGGTGGCCGCACGGGCGTCGACCCAGGAATCGGTGGTGCCGCAACCGCCGAGCACACCGGAGACGAGGCTCGTCAGAACCACTACGAGAATTCGCCGGAGCACAGGGTCCCTTCTGATCGCGGTGTATTGCGAGCCCACGTGAGGGTAACTGCTGAGCCCCCCGGCAGGCGCGTAGGCTGTCCGGCCATGACGACGATGTGGGGAGCGCCGCTGCACAAGCGCTGGCGAGGGTCGAGGCTGCGCGATCCCCGCCAGGCCAACTTCCTGACCCTGGCCTCGTTGAAGTGGGTGCTCGCCAACCGCGCCTACACCCCGTGGTACCTCGTCCGATACTGGCGTCTGCTGAAGTTCAAGCTGGCCAACCCGCACATCATCACCCGGGGAATGGTGTTCCTCGGCAAGGACGTCGAGATCCAGTCCACGCCCGAGCTGGCCCAGATGGAGATCGGGCGGTGGGTCCACATCGGGGACAAGAACACCATCCGCTGCCACGAGGGCTCGCTGCGCATCGGCGACAAAGTGGTCCTGGGCCGCGACAACGTCATCAACACCTACCTCGACATCGAACTCGGCGACTCGGTGCTGATGGCCGACTGGTGCTACATCTGCGATTTCGACCACCGGATGGACAGCATCGAGCTGCCGATCAAGGACCAGGGCATCGTCAAGGGACCGGTGCGCATCGGCCCCGACACATGGGTCGGTGTGAAGGTCAGCGTCCTGCGCAACACCACGATCGGTCGGGGCTGTGTGCTGGGCTCCCACGCGGTGGTCCGGGGCGACATCCCGGATTTCTCCATCGCGGTCGGTGCGCCCGCCAAGGTCGTCAAGAATCGCAAACTCTCATGGGAGACGTCGGCGTCCGAACGTGCCGAACTCGCCGCGGCGCTCGCCGACATCGAACGCAAGAAAGCCGCCCGGTGATCACGAGGTGGACCCCGCCCGCTTCCGCGCGGTAACCACTGCACGGGCGTCGCGCAGGTGACAGCATTTCCCCGGTGACCACCAGGACGCCCCAGACGATCTCCTACCCCGCGCCCGGCGCACGCCCCTACCGCCGGGACGAGGCGCCGCTGGCTCCCCACGTGATCGTGCTCTTCGGCGCCACCGGGGACCTGGCCAAGCGGAAACTCCTGCCCGGCATGGCCTATCTGGACCAGTCCGAGCTGGCCCCCCACATCCAGGTCGTCGGCACCTCGCTGGAGGACCTCACCGACGACGAGTTCCGCGCCGTCGCCAAGGAGGCCATCGAGACCTACGGCAGACACAAGCTGACCGACGAGCAGTGGGCCAGCTTCTCCAAGATCCTGACCTACGTCCCGCAGGGCGCCGGGTCAGAAGCCCTCGCCGCGGCCGTGGCCGACGCCGAGTCCCGTCTCACCTCGGGCGCCGGCACCGGCGCGGACGCCCACGAGGTGCAGCGTCTGCACTATCTGTCGGTGCCGCCGAAGGCCGCCCGGGCCGTGATCACGATGCTGCGGGAGGCCGATCTGGTCGACCGCTCCCGCGTGGTCATGGAGAAGCCGTTCGGCACCGACCTGGCCAGTGCCGTCGCCCTGAACGACTTCGTGCACGAGACCTTCCGGGAACGGCAGATCTTCCGCATCGACCACTTCCTGGGCAAGGAGGCGGCACAGAACATCCTCGCGTTCCGGTTCGCCAACGGCCTGTTCGAACCGATCTGGAACCGCAACTTCATCGACCACATCCAGATCGACATCCCCGAGACGCTGGGCCTCGACGAGCGGGCCAACTTCTACGAGAGCACCGGCGCCTTCAAGGACATGGTGGTCACCCACCTGTTCCAGGTGATGGCCTTCGTCGTGATGGAGCCGCCCACGGCGCTGGAACCCCGGGCGATCAGCGAGGAGAAGAACAAGGTCTTCCGCTCCATGCTGCCGATCTCACCCACCGACGTGGTCCGCGGACAGTTCAGCGGATACCGCGAACTCGACGGGGTGGCACGCGATTCCGACACCGAGACGTTCATCGCGCTCAAGGTCGGCATCGACAACTGGCGGTGGGCGGGGGTTCCCATCTATCTGCGCACCGGAAAGCAGATGGCCGAAGGGCTGCGGGTGATCTCGATCGCGTTCAAGGAGGCGCCGCGCACCATGTTCCCGTCGGGATCGGGTGTCGGCTCACAAGGCCCCGACCACCTGACCTTCGACCTGGCCGACGCCTCGAAGGTGTCCCTGTCTTTCTACGGCAAGCGGCCCGGGCCCGGGATGAAGCTGGAGAAGATGTCGATGCAGTTCTCCACCCAGGAAACCGAACAGCTCGGCGACGTGCTCGAAGCCTACGAGCGGCTGATCCTCGACGCGATGCGCGGCGATCACACGCTCTTCACCACCGCAGAGGGAATCGAATCCCTATGGGAGCGTTCGATGGATCTGCTCGAAGATCCCCCCGCGGTGAAGCTGTACCAGCCGGGCACCTGGGGCCCCAACTCGATCCACCAGCTGATCGCCCCGAACGCCTGGCGGCTGCCCTTCGAGCGGGGCTGGCGGGAGCGCAAGGACTAGCGCGGCACTCATCGCCCCAGTCTGCTCTTCGCGCAAGCGCTCATCGCGCCGGCAGCGGGCGCTCCACGATGGTGCGCCTCGGCTGGGGCCTGCGCTCCGCGCGCTTGGCGGCCAGATAGACCTGGGCGGTCTCCGAAGCCACTGTCTGCCAAGCGAACTCGGATGTCAGACGGTCCCGGGCGGCCACCGCGCGATGCTGGGCCGCTGCGGGGCCGTCGAGTGCCGCGCGGACCGCGTCAGCCAGGGCAGCGACACTGCCGGGCGGATACGACAGACCCGTGACGCCGTCGATGACCGCTTCGCCGAGGCCGCCCGCGGTCGAGGTGACCAGCGGCGCACCGGCCGCGGCCGCCTCGAGCGCGACGATGCCGAACGGCTCGTAGTGTGACGGCAGCACCGCGACGTCGGCGCGGTGCAGCAGCGTCAACAGCTGCGAATGATCTACGCGGCCCACGAAATTCGTCGCCTTGACCACCTTGTGCTTACGCGCCTGCGCCTCCAGGAACGCCAGCTGTGTCCCGTCGCCGGCGATCGTCAGCGTGGTACCCGGATGGGTGCGCCGGATCCTCGGCAGAGCGGCGATCGCGTCGTGCACGCCCTTCTCGTATTCGAGGCGACCGAAATAGAGCAGCTCGGCGGGTCCGGTGTGCCGGCGGCGGCGCGCGAACGGCCAACCGTCGGTGTCGATCCCGTTGGGAATGGTCGTGACATCGGCCAGTTCGGGGCCGAACAGGGTGGTGATCTCGTCGCGCATGGAGGTCGAACAGGTGATCAGAGCGTCGGAGTCGCGCACCAGCCAGGACTCCAGGGCGTGCACCTGACGGCTCACCGGGCCGGAGACCCAGCCGGAATGACGGCCGGCCTCGGTCGCGTGGATCGTGGAAACCAGTGGCACATCGAAGAACTGGGCCAGCGCGACGGCGGGGTGGGCCACCAGCCAATCGTGGGCGTGCACGATATCGGGCCGCCAGTCGGACAGGACGAGGCCCGCCCGGATCATCGCGTGGCCCATCGCCAGCGTCCACGCCATCATGTCGGTGCCGAACGCGAACTCGTGCGGGTCCTCCGCCGCGGCGATCACCCGCACGCCGTCGTGTACCTCGTCTGTCGTCGGGTGCGTCTGGGGGTCGGTCCCGGTGGGGCGCCGGCTGAGGACGACGACGTCGTGACCCGCCGCGGCGAGTTCGGTGGCCAGGTGGTGTACATGGCGGCCCAGCCCACCGATCACCACCGGCGGGTACTCCCACGACACCAGAAGGATCTTCATTCTCACGGCGTCGGCAGCCTTCGCGCGTCGAGTGCGCCGAAGAGCCCGTCGGCGCGGTTCCAGCCCTCGGCGAGTCGCTGCGCATGTTCGCGCCGGCCCGACGCGAGCGCCGAGGCGATCTCGCGGGTGGCGTGCGCGTGCAGATGCGCGCGGTAGCGCGCGTAGTCGGCGGCCGAGTCCTTGCTCACCATGAACGGCCAGTCGCTGGACACCGTCAGCAGCGTCTCTCGCAGGATCTGGTCGGCCACGAAGTCCCTCGGGGTGGGTGCACCCACCGAGGCTCCCTGGGCCAGCGCCTTGTCGACGGTGGTGAGTGCGGTGTCGACGACCTCACTGTTGAGCTGCACCAGATCGGCGACCTTCTCGCCCGACCACACCTGCCAGTCCTTGCCCGAACCCCAAGAGCCGGCGGGCAATTCGACCGGCGGACCGACGAAACCACCGGCGATCGCGTCGGACAGCGTGCCGACCCGCACGCCGGCGGCGGGCAGGGCCCGCAGCACCCGTTCGAGCCACACGGGGCCCTCGTGCCACCAGTGGCCGAACAGTTCGGTGTCGAACGCGGCGATCACGTGGGCGGGCCTACCGATGCGGGCACTCTCGGACGCTAGGCGGCGCCGGACCGTGTCGACGAAGTCGGCCACATGGACGTCCACCGCGGCGTCGGCGCGCGCAGCGTCGTAGGGCGCCTTGGCATCTGACGGAACGCCGCGGCCGGTCACGCGTGCGGGTTTGAGTCCGGTGGCGTGGTCGTAGGTGTGGAAGTCGCGGTAGGCCGCATGGCCGGGATATCCGGACTTCGGCGACCAGACGCGGTAGCTGACCTGGAGGTCCCGCCCGAACGCCACCACGTCCGACCCGGCGACCGGCCGGCCGAGCGCGGTATCGCCGTGCAGGGACGGTCCGTCGACCATGAAATGCGTCACGCCGGCGGCGTCGTAACCGACTTCCATGCCCGGCGCGTACGCGCATTCGGGCGCCCAGATCCCGGTCGGGGAGTGGGCGAAGCGGGCACCGGCGTCCGCCAGCCCCTCGCGCAGGGCGAACTCCCGCAGCCGGGGGTTCAGCAGCGGCTGGAACGGGTGGGCCAGAGGTCCGCCGAGCAGTTCGACGACCTCGCCGTCGAGCAGGTCGCGCAGGACCGGGCTCGCGCCGTGGCGCCACAGCGCATCGAATTCGGCGAGTTCGCGCTCGGCCTCGGCGTACTCGCGAGACCCGAAGCGGCGCAACGCTTCCGGCTGGGATGCCGGCGACTCTCCGGTGGCGACCCGGGTCGACGCCGCCTCCAGCGCGCGCAGTTGCCAGTTCGCCAGCCAGTGGTGCATACCCTGCAGGCAGTACGGGTCGTCGAGCTGGGCGGCCACCACCGGGGTGATCCCGAGGCTGACCAGGTGGCGCCGGTCCTCGGCGGCCAGGGTCCGCAGCACCCGGATCAGCGGAAGATAGCTCGCCGACCAGGACTGGTAGAGCCATTCCTCGCCGACCGGCCACCGTCCGTGGTGCGCCAGCCACGGCAGGTGGGTGTGTAGGACCAGGGTGAAGAGTCCGGGGACGGGTTCCGGCTGCCCCGCACCGCCGTCCGTCACGGCCGGACCGCGATCGCCACCAGGTCCAGGCTGTCGTCGATCGGCCTGGCCGGGGTGCCCTCGACGAGGTCGAAGTCGTCGACGGTCACCGATTCGATGTCGGCCAGCAGCTGCGCGGGCCACGGCGCATCGGCCAGGGCGCGCTCGATCTGTGCGTCGATGAGCGAGCCGCCGTGTCGGGCGTCCAGCTCGCGCAGCCGCTCGCCGTGGAACACGCCCAGCATCGACTCCATGCCGAAGCCCGCGGCTTCGAGCAGTTCGGTGAGCTCGTCGGCGTTCAGCTCGCGGGTGTGGAACGGATTGACGGGGGTGTCGAGACCGGGGGAGAACGTGATCCGGTTCGGGGTCGACATGAGCAGGATCCCGCCGGGGCGCAGGACCCGCGCGCACTCGGCGACGAACTGCCCCTGGTCCCACAGGTGCTCGATCACCTGGAAGTTGACGACCACATCGACAGAGCCGGACGGCAGAGGCAGCTCCGCGAGGTTGCCGTGCCGCATGTCGACGCGCGGGTAGCGCGCCCGCACGTGCGCGACCGCGGTCTCGTCGTAATCCAGCCCGATCACACTGCGCGCCACGTCGGCGATCAGGTCTGCGCCGTAACCTTCGCCACACCCGGCTTCCAGCACATCGCGATTTTGGCAACGTTCCACGAGCCGCCGGTACACGATCTCGTGCCGGCGGAACCAGTAGTTCTCCTCGGGCACGCCGGGGATCGTCCGCTCACCCGTCAGGGGCAGGCCGGGTTCGTTCCCAGGCGGACGTGCGTTTTCCCCGGTCGCGTCGCTCTTGTCCGTCGCCCCGGTCACAGTTGCGCTCATTGGAAGGCAGGCTAACCCCTCACGCGCGGATGGCGAACTCTTCGCGGGGTCACGGTGACCGCGGGGCCGACAGATCGCAAACTTCGACCAGCTATGGTGTTGCTGCGGACCCTTTTAAGTTACCCACGGGTAACATGGGGGCGATTGCTTCAAACGTGGTATGGCCAGGCCGGTCACCGGCCTCATCGAGGAGGACGAACCAGAGTCATGACGAACATCGTGGTCCTGATCAAACAGGTCCCTGACACATGGTCCGAGCGCAAGCTGTCCGAGGGCGACTGGACCCTCGACCGCGAAGCCGCAGACGCCGTGCTCGACGAGATCAACGAGCGCGCGGTCGAAGAAGCGCTGCTGATCAAGGAGCGTGAGGGCGGCGACAGCACCGTCACGGTCCTGACGGCCGGACCCGAGCGTGCCACGGAGGCCATCCGCAAGGCCCTGTCCATGGGCGCCGACAAGGCCGTGCACCTCGTCGACGAGGGCCTGCACGGTTCCGACATGGTGCAGACCGGCTGGGCGCTGGCCCGCGCGCTGGGCACCATCGAGGGCACCGAGCTGGTCATCGCCGGCAACGAGGCCACCGACGGCACCGGCGGCGCCGTGCCGGCGATCATCGCCGAGTACCTCGGTCTGCCGCAGCTGACCCACGTGCGCAAGCTGACCGTCGAGAACGGCAAGGTCACCGGCGAGCGCGAGACCGACGACGGCCTGTTCACGCTGGAGGCGTCGCTGCCGGCCGTGGTCAGCGTCAACGAGAAGATCAACGAGCCCCGCTTCCCGTCCTTCAAGGGCATCATGGCCGCCAAGAAGAAGGAAGTGACAAAGCTGACGCTCGCCGAGATCGGTGTCGAGGCCGACGAGGTCGGCGTCGCCAATGCCGGCTCCAAGGTGCTGTCGTCGACGCCGAAGCCGCCCAAGACCGCGGGCGAGAAGATCACCGACGAAGGTGAAGGCGGCAAGAAGGTCGCCGAGTACCTGGTCGGTCAGAAAATCATCTAGAACTTTCCATCCATAGAGACAGACATAGAGGCAAACGAAACCCATGGCTGAAGTACTCGTGCTCGTCGAGCACGCCGAAGGTGCGCTGAAGAAGGTCACATCCGAGCTGATCACGGCCAGTCGTGTACTGGGTGAGCCCGCCGCCGTCGTGGTGGGCAAGCCCGGAACCGCCGAGGGCCTGGTCGACGGGCTCAAGACGGCCGGCGCCGCGAAGATCTACGTCGCTGAGTCCGATGACGCGGAGAACTACCTGATCACCCCGTACGTGGATGTTCTGGAGTCGCTGACCGAGTCTGCTACCCCCGCCGCGGTCGTGCTGGCTTCCAGTGCCGACGGCAAGGAGATCGCGGGACGCCTGGCAGCCCGCATCGGCTCCGGCATCCTGAGTGACGTCGTCGAGATCAAGGAAGGCGGCAAGGGCATCCACTCGATCTTCGGCGGTGCCTACACCGTCGAGGCCGAGGCCGTCGGCGACACCCCGGTGATCACCGTGCGTCCCGGCTCCATCGAGGCCGAACCGGCCGATGGTGCCGGCGAGGTCGTCAATGTCGAGGTGCCCGCACCCGCCGAGAACGCCACGAAGATCACGTCGCGCGAGCCGGCTGTCGCCGGTGACCGCCCCGAGCTCACCGAGGCGACCGTGGTCGTGTCCGGTGGTCGCGGTGTCGGCAGCGCCGACAACTTCGGCATCGTCGAGGATCTGGCGGACTCGCTGGGCGGCGCTGTCGGCGCCTCGCGCGCAGCGGTCGACTCGGGCTACTACCCGGGCCAGTTCCAGGTCGGCCAGACCGGCAAGACCGTGTCCCCGCAGCTGTACATCGCACTGGGCATCTCCGGCGCGATCCAGCACCGCGCCGGCATGCAGACGTCCAAGACGATCATCGCCGTGAACAAGGACGAAGAGGCGCCGATCTTCGAGATCGCCGATCTCGGCATCGTCGGCGACCTGTTCAAGGTCACCCCGCAGCTGACCGACGCGGTCAAGGCCCGCAAGGGTTAAGTCCGCCGCCCAACGGCTCCATAAGGCCCCCACCTCGCCACGAGGTGGGGGCCTTGTGCGTGATGCCGTGAGACGGGGTCCGTGGCGAGGTCCGTGCGAACCGAACCGTCACCCAGCGCTCACGAACACGTCACGCGCAGATCGCCGACGCGCCCGACATCTGCGCGACCGTGCAGGCTATGGGCACTGCTTCTGTACTCATCCGCAGCGACGACACGGCCGTTTCCACCCCCGCGGGGCCGGCACCGCGCTATTCGATGCTCCTGTGCACCGACAACGAATCCATCGAGGCGGCGCAACGCCTGCGCCACGAGGTGTTCACCTCCGAGCCGGGGTTCGCCCTCGGCGACGACGGCGGCGGGCTGGATGCGGACCGCTTCGACGAACACTGCGACCACCTGCTGGTGCGCGACGACGGCACCGGTGAACTCGTCGGCTGCTACCGCATGCTGCCGCCCCCGGGCGCGATCGCCGCCGGAGGCCTCTACACCGCCACCGAATTCGACGTCACCGCCCTCGACGCGCTGCGTCCGTCGCTGGTGGAGATGGGGCGTGCCGTCGTGCGCGACGGCCACCGCAACGGGGCCGTGGTCCTGCTGATGTGGGCCGGCATCCTGGCCTACCTGGATCAGAGCGGATACGACTACGTGACCGGGTGTGTGTCGGTGCCGGTCCTCGACCCCGAGGGCCACACCCCGCCGGGTTCGCGGCTGCGCGGAGTCCGCGATTTCGTGATGCGCCGCAACGCCGCCCCGGCCGAACACACCGTCCACCCGTACCGGCCCGTGGTGATCGACGGCCGCGGCCTCGACGAGATCGCGCCCCCGCCGCGCGTCTCGGTGCCCCCGCTGATGCGGGGCTACCTGCGGCTGGGGGCCCAGGTGTGCGGAGAGCCCGCCCACGACCCCGACTTCGGCGTCGGCGACTTCCCCGCCCTGCTGGACAAGCGACGGGCCGACACGCGCTATCTGCGACGGCTGCGCTCGGTCGGCGCGGCCACCGACGCGGTCTCGGACGGGGCGCGGTCATGACGCTGACCGCCGAACACGCCTGGCTGCAGCGCGCGACCTGCGGTGAGGGGTGCGTCCATGCCGGCGCCGACGGCCCCGGACGGCGGTGGGTGGTCGCGCTGCGCACATCGGTGCGCATCGCCGCGGCGCTCACGGTGTTCGCCGGAGTGTGGGTGCTTGCTCTGCCACTTCCGGGTCGCGCACATCTGCAACGCGGATTCTGCCGCCTCATGCTGCGCAGCCTCGGGGTGCGGATGGCCGTCTCCGGCGGACCGATCCGCAACCTGCGCGGTGTGCTGGTGGTCAGCGGCCACGTGTCCTGGATCGACGTCTTCGCGATCGGCACGGTCTTGCCGGGCTCGTTCGTGGCCCGCGCGGACCTGGTGAACTGGCCCGCGCTGGGCCCGGTCGTGCGGCTCATGAAGGTCATCCCGATCGACCGCGGCTGCCTGCGCCGGCTGCCCGCTGTGGTGGCGGCGGTGGCCGAGCGCCTGCGGGCGGGTCACACCGTGGTCGCGTTCCCCGAGGGCACGACCTGGTGCGGGCTCGGTTACGGACGCTTCCGCCCGGCGATGTTCCAGGCGGCCATCGACGCAGGCAGGCCGGTGCAGCCCCTGCGGCTGAGCTACCGCCACCGGAACGGGCGCCCCTCCACCGTGCCCGCGTTCGTCGGCGACGACTCGCTGCTGACCTCCATCACGCGCGTCATCACCGCGCGGCGCACCGTCTGCCACGTCACCGTCGAGTCCCTGCAACTGCCCGGCGAGGACCGCAGGGACCTGGCCGCGCGCTGCGAAGCCGCGGTCCGGGGCGACGACGCGCAATCGACGCAGCTGACGTCGCTGAGCTGCGGCGAGGGTCACGCCCTCGCGGCCTAGCCGCGATAGCGGTGCCGCGGCGTACGGCGGCTATTCTGGAACCGCTATGTCTGCGTCCGCGGCTCCTCCCAGGCCGGTCTACCTCGACCACGCCGCCACCACCCCGATGCGTCCCGCCGCCATCGAGGCGATGACCGCTGCGATGGCGACGGTCGGCAACGCGTCGTCGCTGCACGGGTCGGGCCGGCTGGCCAGGCGGCGGCTGGAGGAGTCCCGCGAGACCCTGGCCCATCTCCTGGGGGCGCGCCCGTCCGAGGTGATCTTCACCGCGGGCGGCACCGAGAGCGACAACCTCGCCGTCAAGGGCATCTACTGGGCCCGCCGCGACTCGGATCCGCAGCTGCGCCGGATCGTCACCACGCCCGTCGAACACCACGCCGTCCTGGACGCCGTGCAGTGGCTGGTCGACCACGAGGACGCCGAGGTGACGTGGCTTCCGGTCGACGAACACGGGGCGGTCAGTCCCGCCGACCTCAGGGAGGCGCTGCGCGATTCCGCCGACGTGGCGTTGATCTCGGTGATGTGGGCCAACAACGAGGTCGGCACGATCATGCCGATCAGGGAACTCGCCGCCGTCGCAGCGGAATTCGGGATCCCGATGCACAGCGACGCGGTGCAGGCCATCGGCGCGCTCCCTGTCGACTTCGCGGACAGCGGACTCGCGGCGATGAGCATCGCCGCCCACAAGTTCGGCGGGCCCACCGGGATCGGGGCGTTGCTGCTGCGCCGCGACACCGCGTGCGTGCCGCTGCTGCACGGCGGCGGTCAGGAGCGCGACGTGCGTTCGGGCACGCAGGATGTCGCCGGAGTCGTCGGTATGGCGGCGGCCGCGCGCGTCGCCGTCGAGGCCATGGAAACGGGCAGCGTGCGCATCCGCGACCTGCGCGACCGGCTCGTCGAGGGCGTTCTCGCCGCCATCGACGACGTCGACGTCAACGGTGCGCAGGGCATGGGCCGGCTGCCCGGCAACGCGCATTTCACCTTCCGCGGCTGCGAGGGTGATTCGCTTTTGATGTTGTTGGACGCCAGAGGAATCGAGTGCTCGACCGGGTCGGCCTGCACGGCCGGCGTGGCGCAGCCGTCCCACGTGCTGACCGCGATGGGCGCCGATCCGGCCAGTGCCCGCGGCTCCCTGCGTCTGTCGCTGGGGCACACCAGCTCCGAGGCCGACGTCCAGGCGGCCCTGGACGTTCTGCCTGCCGCGGTCGAGCGTGCGCGGCAGGCCGCCCTGGCCAGCTCGGGACGGCACTAGCCATGCGGGTACTGGTCGCCATGAGCGGTGGCGTCGATTCCTCGGTGGCGGCCGCCCGGATGGTCGACGCCGGACACGAGGTCGTCGGAGTGCACCTGGCGCTGTCGTCGGCGCCGGGGACGCTGCGCACCGGATCGCGTGGCTGCTGTTCGAAGGAGGACGCCGGTGACGCCCGCCGGGTCGCCGACGTGCTGGAGATCCCGTTCTACGTCTGGGATTTCGCCGACCGGTTCAAAGAAGACGTGATCGACGACTTCGTCGAATCCTATGCGCGCGGCGAGACCCCGAACCCCTGCGTGCGCTGCAATGAGCGGATCAAGTTCTCCGCGTTGGCCTCTCGCGCACTCGCCCTGGGCTTCGACGCCCTGGCGACGGGGCACTACGCCCGGCTGTCCGGCGGCCGGCTGCGACGCGCAGTCGACCACGACAAGGACCAGTCGTATGTGCTGGCGGTCCTGACCGCCGACCAGTTGCGGCACGCGGTCTTCCCGATCGGCGACACCCCCAAGTCGCAGATCCGCGAAGAGGCGGCCCGCCGCGGTCTGTCGGTGGCCGACAAGGCCGACAGCCACGACATCTGCTTCATCCCGTCCGGCGACACCCGTGCGTTCCTCGGTGCGCGCATCGGGGTGCGGCGTGGCAGCGTCGTCGATTCGGCCGGCACCGTCCTGGCCGAGCACGACGGCGTGCACGGCTTCACCATCGGTCAGCGCAAGGGGCTGGGCATCCCCGGACCCGGACCTGACGGACGTCCCCGGTACGTGACGGGCATCGACGCCCAGACCGGCACCGTGCACGTCGGCGACGTCGCCGAGTTGGAGATCACGCGCCTTGAAGGCGACGCCCCGGTGTTCACCTCCGGCGTGGCCCCCGACGGTCCCTTCGAATGCACGGTGCAGGTGCGTGCGCACGGTGGTGTCGTCGACGCCGTCGCCGAACTGCGCGGCGACACCCTGGACGTGGCGCTGCGCAGTCCGCTGCGCGGTGTGGCGCCCGGTCAGACCCTCGTGCTCTACCGGCCCGACCCCGAGGGCGACGAGGTGCTGGGGAGCGCCACGATCCGCGCCACACACTGAGTCAGCCCGGCACGTTGGCCAGGATGTTCGTCATCACGATGTCGGGCACCGAATCCGGGAACGCGCAGAAGGTGATCTCCACCATCACCGCCGACTTGACCCGGTAGTCGCGCCCGCAGCCGCCCGGCCTGGTCTGCACCGCATCCGTCGTGGCGGTCACCTCGCCGACCATGGCGCGCCCGGAGTCCGTCGCGCCGCATCCCTGGATCTGTCCGACCATCGAGGCGAACACCTGCTGCGCGGTCTCGGAATCGCGATAGCCCGCGGCCGCCTGCGAGATCAGTCCGCCGCCGGGCGGGTTCTGGTACATCGACTTGTGGAACTCCTCGACGTCCGCACCGAAGACCTGCGTCTCGGCGTAGAGCCATTCACATTGTGGGGGAACGGTTCTCATCAAGAAGTCGATGTCGACCGGGAACTTGCTGTCGGTGCCGGGAATCGGGGTCAGGTCCTCGCCCGCCCCGGTGATGGCCTGCATCTGCGCCCGCCCCAGAAGCACGGTGTCGACATCCACCGGCGACCGCGAATCGTCGTCGATGCCCGGGATCGGCCGCACCGCCGTGCCCTCGACGGTCTGCGTGCACCCGGCAGCCACGATCGCTGCGGCGCACAGCGCCGACGCGTAGGCGCGGCCCGTCATACCCAGACCCTAGTCCGTCGAATATCGTCGGGCGAGTGACTGTTTTCGCGACCGCTACGGGCATCGGATCCTGGCCCGGCACCTCGGCACGGGAAGCCGCCGAGGTGGTCGTCGGGGAACTCCACCGCCTGCCACACCTGGTCGAGTTGCCTGCCCGCGGCCCGGGCGCCGACATGATCGGCCGCGCCGGAGCTCTGCTGGTGGACATCACGCTCGACACCGTGCCGAGGGGATACCGCATCGCGTCGGGGCGGACGGCGGTGACCCGGCGCGCGACCAGCCTGCTGGACGAGGACCTCGACGCCCTCGAAGAGGCCTGGGAGACCGCCGGCCTGCGCGGCAGCGACCGTGCCGTGAAGATCCAGGCCCCCGGGCCGGTGACGCTGGCTGCACAACTCGAACTTCCCGGCGGGCACCGGGCGATCACCGACCCCGGGGCGGTGCGCGACCTGACCAGCTCCCTGGCCGAAGGGATGGCCCACCACCGACGGCAGCTGGAGCGCCGGCTGGAGAGCACGGTCGTGGTCCAGTTCGACGAGCCGTCGCTTCCCGCCGCGCTGGCGGGCAGGCTCACCGGGGTGACGAGCCTGAGCCCCGTGCACCCCGTGGACGAGGCGGTCGTCGCCGAGCTGCTCGACGAATGCGTCGCGGTGGTGGGCGGCGAGGTGGCAGTGCACAGTTGCGCCGCCGAGCTACCGTGGAAGATGTTGCAGCGCAGCGCCATTCATGCCGTTTCGGTCGATGTGGGCACCCTGTCGGCGGCTGATCTCGACGGGGTGGGGGAGTTCGTCGACTCAGGCCGGACGGTGCTGCTCGGGATCGTGCCGACCGCGGCCACCGGGCCCAGGCCGGCGCCGGAACAGGTCGCCGCCGACGTGGCGGCCGTCACGGACCGGCTGGGCTTTGCACGCAGCGTGCTGCGCGACCGGATAGGGATCACCCCGGAATGCGGGCTCGCCTTGGCGACGACGGCCTGGGCGCGCACGGCGATCGAGGTGCTGCAGCGCGCCGCCGACGGCCTGTCCGAGGATCCCGACGGCGCATAACCCTCGATCCGGAGCCGTTACTCGTCTAGTGTCAGTCGCGGGCGCGGGCTGGGGGCAGCCGCAGGAAAGCGCGCGGATGTCACGGGGTTGATGCGGTTGTCGGGGAAGCGTTCGGACCCGGGCGACGGTCGAGCCGACACCGAGGTCGCCCGCCTGCTCGCGCTGGACGCGTTCGAGATCCTCGACACCCCTCCCGAGAAGTCCTTCGACGGGCTGACGTCGCTCGCCGCGTACTTGTGCGACGCGCCCATGGCGGCGGTGACCTTCATCGACAGCCGCCGCCAGTGGCTCAAGTCCCGCCACGGCATCGACCTCACCGAGACGCCGCGCGAGTTGTCGTTCTGCGCGTACGCCATCGGTGCGGGCGTCGCTGTGCTGGAGATCCCCGACACGCATCTGGACCCGCGCTTCGCCACCCATCCGATGGTGGTGGGCGAACCGTACCTGCGCTTCTACGCGGGCGCCCCGATCCTGACCGACGAGGGCTACTGCCTGGGCACCATCTGCGTGATGGACCGCCGGCCCAAGACGCTGTCCGACGCCCAGCGCGCACACCTGCAGACGCTCGCCCGCCAGGTGCTCAGCCTGCTGCAGCTGCGCAGCCGCGCCCGGCAGTACACCTCGGAGATCAAACGCAGACTCGCCGCTGACGAGGCGCTGCGCCAGCAGCAGCACGTCCTGCGCGGCGTTCTCGAACACACCGACGTCCTGGTCTTCGCCAAGGACGTCGACGGTCGGTTCCTCATGGCCAATCACGCGCTGCAGCACGTCACCCGCGTCGACCGTCCGCTGATCGGTGGCACCGACTACGACTTCTTCCCCCGCGACGTCGCCGACGGGTACCGCCGCAACGACCGGCGCATCATGGACCGCGGAGAATTGCACGTCTTCAACGAGGAGATGGTGCATCCCGACGGCTCCGTGCACACCTACCGGTCGACGAAGTTCCCCCTCCTCGACGACGTCGGAGACGTCATCGGGGTGGGAGGGGTCAGCACCGACGTGACCGAGCTGGTGACGGCACGGGCCGCGCACGCCGCGGCCGAGCAGCGGTGGCGGGCCCTGGTGGAGCATTCGCCCGCCGCGGTGATCGTCGTCGACGCCGACGGCGAGCTCGCCTATGTCAACCCCGAGGGGGTGGCGCTTCTCGGTGCGGACAGTGCCGAGCAGGTCGCGTCGATGCCGGCGCTGCGCTTCGTTCCCGCGCGCATCCAGCGGCTCACCAAGGCACTGCTCGACGAGACGCTCGCCGGCAGGCAGTCGGTCCGCGCCCGACGGGGAGTGCTGCGACGGCTGGACGGCACCGAGGTCGCGGTGGAGTTCCACGCGACCGCGGTCAACCACTCCGGGGAACAGAGCGTGCAACTGGAGGTGCGCGACGTCTCGGAGGCGGCGGCCGCGCACGCGGAGCTCAAGCACGTCGCCTCGACCGACCCGCTCACCGGCCTGCTGAACCGGCGGGCCTGGGATCTGCGGGTCGGACAGATGCTGGCCGGCCCCGCCGACACCGCCCCGATGGCGATCGCGGTGATAGACCTCGACAACTTCAAGTCCTACAACGACACTCGCGGACACACCGCCGGCGATGCCCTGCTGCAGCAGTTCGCCACCGCGGCCGCCGCGGTGATCCGCAGCACCGATGTCCTCGCCCGTTGGGGCGGTGAGGAATTCATCGTCGCCCTCCCCGGGACGACTCCCGGCGAGGCCGAGACCATCCTGCAGCGGCTGCGTCGGTGTGTGCCCTCGGGTCAGACGTGCTCGATCGGCTACACCGAACACCGGGACCAGGACACCCTGCAGGATTCGGTGGTGCGGGCCGACCGCGCGCTCTACGAGGCGAAGACGAAGGGCCGCAACCAGGTTGCGCGGCTCTAACCCGTCCGCAGGTCCTTGCGCAGGATCTTGCCCGACGCGGACTTCGGGATCGCGTCGATGAACTGCACCTGACGGACCTTCTTGTACGGGGCCACCTGTCCGGCCACGAACTCGATGACCTCGGCATCGGTGAGCTCGGCACCCGACTGGGTCACCACGAAGGCCTTCGGGACCTCCTCGCCCTCGTCGTCGCGCACGCCGATCACCGCGGCGTCGGCGATGTCGGGATGGGAGAGCAGCACCGCTTCCAGTTCGGCCGGCGGAACCTGGTAGCCCTTGTATTTGATCAGTTCCTTGAGTCGGTCGACGATGTACACCAGGCCGCGGGAATCGACCTGCGCCAGATCGCCGGTGTGCAGCCAGCCGTCGGCGTCGATGGTCTCCTCGGTCGCCGCCTCGTTGTTGAGATAGCCGGCCATCACGTTCGGGCCCTTGAACCACAGCTCGCCGGTCTTGCTCAAACCCTCCTCGGGAATGCCGATCTCGTCGCCGGTCTCCGGGTCGACCAGTTTGGAGGCGGCGTTGGACACCGTCCAGCCGACCGAACTCAAGGGTGCCTCGTCGTGCATGTCCAGCCGGCCGCCGTCGAACGGCGTGATGTGGCTGACCGGACTCAGCTCGCTCATCCCGTAACCCTGAACGACCTTGCAGCCCAGACGCTTCGCGACGGCATGCCCCAGATCGGCGTCGAGCGGCGCCGCCCCCGACATGACCACGTTGAGCGAGGACAGGTCGTGCTCGTCGACCAGCGGATGCTTGGCCAGCGCCACCGCCACCGGCGGTGCGATGAACGCGATCGTGCACCTGTGCTCGGCGATGTTGCGCAGGAACCCGTCGAGGTCGAAGCTCGGCATGATGACCAGCCGCGCCCGGGCGTGGACCGCGGCATTGAGCAGCACCGTCATGCCGTAGATGTGGAAGAACGGGAGCACGGCCAGCACCACGTCGTCGGGCACCATGCCGTGCAGCGGACGGATCTGCGCGACGTTGGCGACCAGGTTGCGGTGAGTGAGCATGACGCCCTTGGGATTTCCCGTCGTCCCCGAGCTGTACGGCAGCACGGCCAGATGCGAGGACGGGGCGAAGTTCACCTCCGGGGCAGGCGCGTCGGAAGCGAGCAGGTCGGTGGCGTTCGGGTGGCCGGCACCGTCGCCGGAGCCGTCGCGGCCCGCACCGTCGAGTACGACGAGGTCCTCGTCGCCCAGACCCGCCGCGGCGGCACCCTCCTCGGCCTGGGCCAGCAGCGGTGTGACGGTGATCAGCATCCTGGCCCGGGAGTCGGTCAACTGCTTGGCGATGTCCTTGGCGGTGAACAGTGCGTTGATCGTCGTGGCCGTCGCGCCGGCGCGCAGGATCCCGTGGAACGCCACGGCGAACGCCGAGCTGTTCGGCGCGAGCAGACCGACCACGTCGCCGACGCCGATGCCGCGGGCGGCCAGCGCCCCGGCGAACGAGTCGATGCGGGCCACCATCTCCCGGTAGGTGGTCTGCCGGCCCGACGTGGCGTCGATCAGAGCGACCCGGTCGAGGTCGGGGTCGTCCGGGCCGGAAAAGCCGGAGAACAGATAGTCGTAGACGCTGGTGGTGGGGATGTCGACTTCGGGGAAGGGGCTTGAGAAGCTCATGGTGTCTCCGATCGAATCATGACGCGAACGTCTGCGGGTCGGCGTTGGTCGAGCTGGGTGATCAACTTCTTGGGCGCCACCAGACGGAAGGACGCATCGGCCAGTTCGGCGACCTCACGCCAGTCGACCGTCGCGGCGGTCAGGTCGAGGCCGAGCCACCCGAACGGACCCAGGTAGGCGGGGAAGAAGAAGCGGCGGTCCTGTTCGAGTGCCGCGCGGTCGCCGTCGTCGACCTTGACCAGGACCGAATGGGGGTACTGCACGTGATCGTCCTCGGGCGGACCCTTCACGCTGCCGCCGTAGACGACGAACATCTTCGGCGCGCAGAACACCGGCCGGCCCCACGAGACCTTCTCGAACGCCTCCGGGAACCCGAGCGCGATCTCGCGCACCTCCGCCAAGCCCATGTCGTCGTCGCCAAACATGATCGGGTGCGGCATGGGTGCAGCCTACTGAGCTGATCCCGCCCGGTCGGGCGAACTGTGTCGGCGCCCTTCGATAGCCTGCCAGGGTGAGTGCCAAGGCGACCCCGGATCCCGAATCGGTGCTGGCCGAACAGGCCGATGACGCGCCTGCTGCGGACGTGCGGCGTCGCTGGCAGGAGCTGGCCGACGAGGTCCGCGAACACCAGTTCCGCTACTACGTGCGCGACTCGCCGATCATCACCGACGCCGAATTCGACACCCTGCTGCGCACCCTGCAGGCGCTCGAAGACGACCATCCGGAGCTGCGCACCCCGGATTCGCCGACGCAGCTCGTCGGCGGTGCGGGCTTTGCGACCGACTTCACCTCGGCCGACCACCTCGAGCGGATGCTCAGCCTCGACAACGTGTTCACCCCCGACGAGCTCGCGGCGTGGGCGGGCCGCATCAAGAACGAGATCGGCGCCAACGCCCAGTATCTGTGCGAGCTGAAGATCGACGGGGTCGCGCTGGCGCTCGTGTACCGCAACGGACGGTTGGAACGTGCGGCCACCCGGGGCGACGGGCGCACCGGGGAGGACGTGACGCTCAACGCCCGCACCATCGACGACATTCCGGAAAAGCTTACCGGCACAGACGAATTCCCTCTTCCCGCCGTCCTGGAGGTGCGCGGCGAGGTCTTCTTCCGGGTGGCCGACTTCGAAGATCTGAACGCCGGGCTCGTCGCCGAGGGCAAGCCGCCGTTCGCCAACCCACGTAACAGCGCGGCCGGTTCGCTGCGCCAGAAGAATCCGGCGGTCACCGCCCGGCGTCGCCTGCGGATGATCTGCCACGGCCTCGGGCACATCGAAGCCGCCGGTGGCTTCCCGTTCGCCACGCTGCACGAGGCCTACCGCGCGCTCAAGGCGTGGGGTCTGCCCGTCTCGGACCACACCGCCGCTGTGACCGGGCTGGAAGCGGTCACCGAACGCATCGCGTACTGGGGTGAACACCGCCACGACGTCGAACACGAAATCGACGGCCTGGTGGTCAAAGTCGACGACGTCGCACTGCAGCGGCGCCTCGGAGCGACGTCGCGGGCACCGAGGTGGGCCGTCGCCTACAAGTACCCGCCCGAGGAGGCGCAGACCAAGCTCCTCGACATCCGCGTCAACGTCGGGCGCACCGGGCGCGTGACGCCGTTCGCGTACATGGAACCGGTGAAGGTCGCCGGGTCCACCGTCGGACTCGCCACCCTCCACAACGCCTCGGAGGTCAAGCGCAAGGGCGTGCTCATCGGCGACACCGTGGTGATCCGCAAGGCCGGCGACGTCATCCCCGAGGTGCTCGGCCCGGTGGCCGACCTGCGCGACGGCTCCGAGCGCGAGTTCGTGTTCCCCACGCACTGCCCGGAGTGCGGCACGCTGCTGGCGCCGGCCAAGGAGGGCGACGCCGACATCCGGTGCCCCAACTCCCGGACGTGCCCGGCGCAGTTGCGCGAGCGCGTGTTTCACGTCGCCGGCCGCGGCGCCTTCGACATCGAAGGGCTCGGCTACGAGGCCGCGATCGCCCTCCTGCAGGCCGGGGTCATCACCGACGAGGGCGACCTGTTCGGGCTGACCGCCGACGACCTGCTGCGTACCGAGCTGTTCACCACCAAGGCCGGTGAGGTCTCGGCGAACGGCAAGCGGTTGCTGACCAACCTGGGCAAGGCCAAGGCGCAGCCGTTGTGGCGTGTGCTGGTGGCCCTGTCCATCCGGCACGTCGGCCCGACCGCGGCGCGCGCGCTGGCCACCGAGTTCGGCAGCCTCGAGGCGATCATCGCGGCCTCCGAGGAGCAGCTCGCGGGCACCGAGGGCGTGGGCCCGACCATCGCGGCCGCGGTCATCGACTGGTTCACGGTGGACTGGCATCGCGCGATCGTCGACAAATGGCGCGACGCCGGGGTCAGGATGGCCGACGAACGGGACGCGAGCATCGAGCGCACCCTCGAAGGGTTGTCGATCGTGGTGACGGGCTCGCTGACCGGCTTCAGCCGCGACCAGGCCAAGGAGGCGATCATCGCCCGCGGTGGGAAAGCCGCCAGCTCGGTGTCGAAGAAGACCGCGTATGTGGTGGCCGGCGATGCGCCCGGGTCGAAGTACGACAAGGCGATCGAGCTGGGCGTGCCCGTGCTCGACGAAGCGGGCTTCCAGCGTCTTTTGGACACCGGACCCGAGGTGACCGAACCCGCCGGCGATCCCGAGGTGACCGAACCGGCCGGCGATCCCGAGTAGTGGTCAGCCCACGATGGTGGTGATGATCCCGGCCAGGTAGCCCAGCCGCGCGACCTCGCTCGGACGGAACGCGGGCCCGCCGGGCCGTCCCAGGACCACGGCCGTGTGCGGATCGCCCAGCGGCGCGGCCGCCAGGGTGGTGTCCATGTCGCGCCACACCTGCGGCACCCAGTCCGCGGTCGCGTCCAGCGCCTCGGCGCGTTCGATCGGCAGCCAGGGCAGGTCGGCGGCCTGGGTCTCCGGTGCGCCGTGGCTTCCCGCCAGGCGTTCGGGCCCCGACGCGGTCAGCGCAACCACCGTCGACCACCCCACCCGCAGGACCTTCGGCGCCTCGTCGACCAGTACCTGCAGCCGGTTCCGTTTCCCCTCGGCGGCGGCGACGTGATCGATGAGCTCCAGCTCGCGGTGGGCTTCGAGAAGCCCGGTGTGCGGGCGGATGCTGTCGACATACACGCCGTGCAGCTTCTCGGCCGCGGTGATCAGCATGTCGGGCATGGCGCCGAGGGGCAGCTCCACCACCAGATCGTCGATCGCATAGCCGGCGGCACGTTCCACCACGTCCAGGGACAGGATGTCGGCGCCCACCGAGCCCAGGGCCACGGCCAAGGAGCCGAGACTGCCCGGCCTGTCCTCGAGCTGGACCCGCAGCAGATACGAAGGCACGGCCACACTGTGTCACGGACCCTCAGGTGCGGGCGACTCGAAGGCCGGCCGCCCCCGCACGGCTGGGGCGGTTCGCCGACCGGTCGTTGAACTAGGCTTCGTGGTCGTGTCACAGATCTCCCGAGACGAGGTTGCCCACCTCGCCCGCCTCGCGCGCCTTGCCCTGACAGACAGCGAGCTCGACAGCTTCGCCGGGCAGCTGGGCGCCATCCTCGGCCACGTCAGCCAGATCCAGGCCGTCGACGTCGCCGGCGTCGAGGCCACCGACAACCCGCTGGTTCGGCAGGCCGGAGCGGAGCGACCCGGGGAAGCAGCCGGAGTCGTCAACGTGTTCCGCCCCGATGAGACGCAGCCGTCCCTGACCCAGGACGAGGCGCTCGCCGCCGCGCCGCGGGCCGAGGACGGACGTTTCGCCGTGCCACGCATCCTGGGAGAAGCAGAGTGAACGAGCTCATCACGCTGGACGCCGCCACGCTGAGCGCGAAGATCGCCGCGAAGGAGGTGTCCTCGACCGAGGTCACGCAGGCGTGCCTCGACCAGATCGCGGCCACCGACGGGGAGCTGCACGCCTTCCTGCATGTCGCCGGCGAGCGGGCGCTGGAGGCTGCGGCGGCCGTCGACAGGACTGTCGCGGCCGGTGAGGAGCCGGCGTCGCCGCTGGCCGGGGTTCCGCTCGCGCTCAAGGACGTCTTCACCACCACCGACATGCCGACCACCTGCGGCTCCAGGATTCTCGAAGGCTGGACATCCCCGTACGACGCGACGGTCACCGCGCGGCTGCGCTCCGCCGGCATCCCGATCCTGGGCAAGACCAACATGGACGAGTTCGCGATGGGCAGCTCGACCGAGAACTCTGCCTACGGTCCGACCCGCAACCCGTGGGACGCCGAACGCGTGCCCGGCGGTTCGGGTGGCGGCAGTGCGGCTGCCCTGGCGGCGTTCCAGGCTCCGCTGGCCATCGGATCCGACACCGGCGGCTCGATCCGTCAGCCCGCGGCGCTCACCGCGACCGTCGGCGTGAAACCGACCTACGGCACCGTGTCGCGGTACGGCCTGATCGCGTGCGCGTCGTCGCTGGACCAGGGCGGGCCCTGCGCACGCACGGTGCTCGACACCGCGCTGCTGCACCAGGTCATCGCCGGCCACGATCCCCGGGACTCCACGTCGGTCGACGCTCCGGTTCCCGATGTGGTGGCCGCGGCCAGGGCCGGCGCCGAGGGCGACCTCGCGGGCGTCCGCGTCGGCGTGGTGAAGCAGCTGCGCAGCGGCGAGGGCTATCAACCCGGCGTGCTGGCGTCGTTCAACGCCGCCGTCGAGCAGCTGACAGCGCTCGGTGCCGAGGTCAGCGAGGTGGACTGCCCGCACTTCGACTATTCGCTGCCGGCCTACTACCTGATCCTGCCCTCGGAGGTGTCGTCGAACCTCGCCAAGTTCGACGGCATGCGCTACGGCATGCGGGCCGGCGACGACGGCACCCACAGCGCCGAGGAAGTGATGGCGATGACGCGCGCGGCCGGCTTCGGGCCCGAGGTGAAGCGACGCATCATGATCGGCGCCTACGCGCTGTCGGCCGGCTACTACGACGCCTATTACAACCAGGCCCAGAAGGTGCGCACCCTGATCGCCCGCGACCTCGACGCGGCGTACCAGAAGGTCGACGTGCTGGTGTCCCCGGCGACCCCGACCACGGCATTCCGCCTCGGGGAGAAGGTCGACGACCCGCTGTCGATGTACCTGTTCGACCTGTGCACGCTGCCGCTGAACCTTGCGGGCCACTGCGGGATGTCGGTGCCGTCGGGGCTGTCGGCCGACGACAACCTGCCCGTCGGTCTGCAGATCATGGCCCCGGCACTGGCCGACGACCGGCTCTACCGGGTGGGCGCCGCCTACGAAGCTGCCCGCGGTTCGCTGCCAACCGCGCTCTGACAGGGGAGGATGGTCGCATGCGGATCGGAGTCTTGACCGGTGGCGGCGACTGTCCTGGCCTGAACGCGGTCATCAGAGCGGTGGTGCGCACCTGTGACGCGCGGTACGGCTCGTCGGTCGTCGGGTTCCTCGACGGCTGGCGGGGACTGCTCGAAGACCGTCGTATCCAGCTGAAGAACGACGATCGCAACGACCGCCTGCTCGCCAAGGGCGGCACGATGCTCGGCACCGCCAGGACCAACCCGGACAGGCTGCGCGCCGGGCTGGACCAGATCAAGCAGACGCTGGAGGACAACGGCATCGACGTGCTGATCCCGATCGGGGGAGAGGGCACGCTGACCGCGGCGCACTGGTTGTCCGAGGAAGGCGTGCCGGTGGTCGGTGTGCCCAAGACAATCGACAACGACATCGATTGCACCGACGTGACTTTCGGCCACGACACCGCGCTGACCATCGCGACCGAGGCGATCGACCGGTTGCACAGCACCGCCGAGTCCCACCAGCGCGTGATGCTCGTCGAGGTGATGGGCCGCCACGCCGGCTGGATCGCGCTGAACGCCGGGATGGCCTCGGGCGCCCACATGACGCTGATCCCCGAGCAGCCGTTCGACGTCGAAGAGGTGTGCCGGCTGGTCAAGCAGCGGTTCCAGCGCGGCGACGCACACTTCATCTGCGTGGTCGCCGAGGGCGCCAAGCCGGCCGAGGGATCGATGCAGCTGCGCCAGGGCGGCATGGACGAGTTCGGCCACGAGAAGTTCACCGGCGTCGCGGCGCAGCTGGCGGTCGAGGTGGAGAAGCGGATCAAGAAGGACGTCCGCGTCACCGTGCTGGGACATGTTCAGCGCGGCGGCACGCCCACGGCGTTCGACCGGGTGCTGGCCACCCGCTTCGGGGTGAACGCCGCCGACGCCGCCCACGCGGGCGAATACGGGATGATGGTGTCGGCGCGTGGCACCGAGATCGGCCGGGTACCGCTGGCCGACGCGGTGCGCCAGCTCAAACTCGTCCCGCAGAGCCGCTACGACGACGCGGCCGAGTTCTTCGGCTGACGCCCCGCGAGCAGAACACACTCCGGCGTGTGGCGGGCGAAACGCACGAGTTTGCGTCTGCTCGGCGGGAAAAGGTGACCCACTAGGATCTGGTTCATGACTTCCGTGACTTCGGCGACCGCCACGCTGCTCGACTACGACGAGGTCATCGCCAAGTACGAGCCGGTGCTCGGCCTGGAGGTGCACGTCGAGCTCTCGACGGAGACCAAGATGTTCTGCGGCTGCGCGAACAAGTTCGGCGCCGAGCCCAACACCCAGGTGTGCCCCGTGTGCCTGGGGCTGCCCGGCTCGCTGCCGGTGCTCAATCAGAGCGCCGTCGAATCCGCGATCCGGATCGGCCTGGCGCTCAACTGCGATATCGCGCCGTGGGGCCGGTTCGCCCGGAAGAACTACTTCTATCCGGATCAGCCGAAGAACTACCAGATCTCCCAGTACGACGAACCGATCGCGGTCAACGGCCACCTCGACGTCCCGCTCGACGACGGCACCACCTGGCGCATCGAGATCGAACGCGCCCACATGGAGGAGGACACCGGCAAGCTGACCCACCTGGGCAGCGACACCGGGCGCATCGCGGGCGCGACGACGTCGCTGGCCGACTACAACCGCTCCGGGGTACCTCTGATCGAAATCGTCACCAAGCCCGTGGAGGGCGCAGGGGAGCGGGCGCCCGAGATCGCGCGCGCCTACGTCACCGCGTTGCGAGATCTGTTGCGCGCGTTGGGTGTATCGGATGTCCGGATGGACCAGGGCTCGATGCGCTGCGACTCCAACGTGTCGATCAAGCCGATCGGTCAGGCCGAGTTCGGCACCAGGACCGAGACGAAGAACGTGAACTCGCTCAAGAGCGTCGAGGTGGCGGTCCGCTACGAGATGCGCCGCCAGGCAGCGGTTCTGGAGTCCGGCGGCTCGATCGTGCAGGAGACGCGCCACTTCCACGAGGACGGGTACACCTCGCCGGGCCGCAGCAAGGAAACCGCCCAGGATTACCGGTACTTCCCCGAACCCGACCTCGAGCCCGTCGCTCCGAGCGCCGAGCTCGTCGAGGAGCTGCGGCGGACCATCCCCGAGCTTCCGTGGCTGGCGCGCAAGCGGATTCAACAGGACTGGGGGATCTCCGACGAGGTGATGCGCGACCTCGTCAACATCGGTGCGCTGGACCTGATCGCCGCCACCGTCGACCACGGCGCCTCCAGCGATCAGGCGCGTGCCTGGTGGGGAAACTTCCTGGTGCAGAAGGCCAACGAGTCCGGGGTCGAACTCGAAGCCCTGCCGATCACGCCCGCGCAGGTCGCCACGGTGGTCAAGCTTGTCGACGACGGCAAGCTGTCCAACAAGCTCGCCCGCCAGGTGGTCGAGGGCGTGCTCGCCGGCGAGGGCGATCCCGAGCAGGTGATGGCCGACCGCGGTCTGGCCGTGGTGCGCGACGACTCGCTGATCCAGGCGGCCGTCGACGAGGCGCTCGCCGCCAATCCGGACATCGTGGAGAAGATCCGCGGCGGGAAGGTCCAGGCCGCGGGCGCGATCGTCGGCGCGGTGATGAAGGCGACCAAGGGCCAGGCGGACGCCGCGCGCGTGCGCGAACTCGTCATGGCCGCGTGTAGCTAGCGCGAAAGCCTGATTTGAGAAGACGAGTCCAAGACCTGGTCTTCCGGGTCCTGCAACATCCGCTGCGGTGGCTGTCGCTTCGCTCCATCGTCATCCTCTCCCAGCTGGGTGTGACGATCCTGGTCCTGACCCTCGGCGTGTGGGTGTGGGTGGGCGTCACCAACGATCAGTACGACCAGCTGGACCGGCGACTGGACTCGCTGTCGAGCTTCGGTGACGTGAACACCCTGCTGCGCAGCGCGCAGGAAGGAGTCGGCCCCGAGCCCACCGAGGGCGGGCTGGTGCGGACGGCTCGCTTCGCCGGCGCCACGGTGTCCAGCCCCGCCGACATCGTGCTGCCCGCCCTCGACAGCGGTTACGCCGACGCCACCATCGACGGCGTGGAGTACCGGGTGCGCACCATCAAGACCGGCAACGCCTCGATCGCGCTCGGCGCGCCGCTGGCCGAGACCCAGGCCCGCATCGATTCGCTGCACTGGCGCGTCTTCTGGATCTGCTCCAGCGTGATCCTCACGACGATGCTCGTGGGCTGGGTCATCGCGCTGATCATGGTCAACCCGTTCCGGCTACTCGCCCAGCAGGCCCGGGCCATCAACGCCCAGTCGAACCCCGACGAGGTGCAGGTCCGCGGTGTCTGGGAGGCGGTGGAGATCTCCGAGGCCGTCGAGGGCATGCTGGCGCGCATCGGCGACGAGCAGCAACGCACCAGAGCCGCACTGGAATCGGCGCGCGACTTCGCCGCCGTCGCCTCGCACGAACTGCGCACCCCGCTGACGGCGATGCGCACCAATCTGGAGGTGCTCTCCACGCTCGACCTCGGACCCGAGCAGCGGATGGAGGTCATCGGCGACGTCATCCGGACGCAGTCGCGGATCGAGGCCACGCTCACCGCACTGGAGCGGTTGGCGCAGGGCGAGTTGACCACTGTCGACGACTTCGTCCCGGTGGACGTCGCCGAACTCCTCGACCGCGCCGCCCACGACGCGATGCACCACTACCCGGGGCTCGACGTCTCCCTGGCGTCGTCGACGACGGTGCTGATGCTCGGGATGCCGGCGGGCCTGCGCCTCGTGATCGACAACGCGATCGCCAACGCGGTCAAACACGGTGGGGCGACGCAGATCCGCCTGAGTGTCGTCAGCTCGCACGAGGGCGTGGAGATCGCCGTCGACGACAACGGTTCCGGCGTTCCCGAAGATGAGCGCACGGCGGTGTTCCGCCGCTTCCATCGCGGTACGACCGCGTCGAGGTCGGGCTCCGGGCTGGGGCTGGCGCTCGTGGCGCAGCAGGCCGAGATCCACGGTGGGACAGCGTCGTTGGAGGTCAGCCCGCAGGGCGGGACCCGGCTGATGCTGCGCCTGCCGGGGTCCGGACCCAGCTGAGGCCGTCAGCCGCCCGGGCTCAGGTGTTGTCGGCGTTGGTGCGCGGGAAGCCGCCACCCTGCGGGAACAGCGGGAACACCACGTCGTCGAGCTTCATGGCGTCACCGGAGGTCTTGTTGACCGTCCCACCCCACACGTTGCCGTCGGCGGAGACCTGGAGCGCCCAGGCGTGCCCGTGCTGGTCCTGGCGGACCACCTCCGGATCGCCGGTCACCGCACCGGTTTCGGGCGCCATGCGCACCGCGACGGTCTGCTTGGTGTTGACGAGGTTCACCAGCACGGTGCCGTCGAGCGCCGCGCAACCGGCGACCCCGGGCCGGTCCGGCCACGTCCACACGGTCGAGACCCGCGAATCCTTGGTGATCCGCTGCAACCGGTCGGCCGTCGGCGTCCGGTCGGTGACGTAGAGCGACTCGTCGGCGGGGTCGATGCACATGCCCCCGCCCGGCCCCAGGCCGGACAGCGCCGTCGTCGTGGGCGCCTGATTGACCGTCGTCGGCTGCTCGATCCGCAGCAGCTTGCCCGCCAGCGAACCGGGGTCGGCGGCCTGGGCCGGGCTGCCGGCATCGCCGGTCTGGACGACCAGCGTGGTGGGACTCGTGAAGACCAGCGAACCGGTGTTCCCCGTGGCCCCCTTCGGGATACCGGTCAGGATCGGCTTGGGCGGATCGCCTTCGGCGATACGCACCACCCGGTTGTCCGACGGGGTGCTGATGTAGGCGTACATCAACCGGTCCTGCATGTAGGTCGGGGACAGGACGATGTCCATCAGGCCGCCGTCGCCGCTGGGATCGACCGGGATCACCATCTTCTGGATCGGCTCGGCACGCACCGACACCTGTTTCACCGCGCCGGTGGTGCGTTCGGCCACTAGCGCGGACTGGCTGTCGGGCAGCATGATCAGGCCGCTGGTGCTCTCCAGACAGCCCTGCATGACCCCCGGCGCCGGGCACTCCTTCGGAAACGGCTTGGCCGGCAACGGAGGCGGGGGAGGCGGGGTCGAGGTCGGTCCCGGCGCGAGCTGCGGTTCGGTGGTGAAGGGCTGCGACTGCGCCGAGTCGAACCGGGCGCAGCCGGCACCGGCAAGCAGCGCCGCGCACAGCAGCGCGACGAAAGCCTTCGACGACCCACGCTCGCTCATGCACGCCAGGTTACGGATCGCCGACGAGTGCCCGCCACGCGCTCCCGGCCGCGACCAGCGCAACTGCGGGAAAAGACGTGCTCAACGCGCCGCGCCAATTCCCGGCAAGGGCTGGACTTGCACTTACCCTGGCTGTCGTGACGAGTCCCCTTGACCCACGCCCCTGGCAGCGGCCCGACGATTCGGCTGGCCGGCCCGCGTCGGCGAGCCTCGTCGACCCCGAGGACGACCTTCCGTCGGCGAACTACAGCGGAGATTTCGAGACCACCGCGATTCCTCGTTACGACTCGGCCAAACCGTCCGACCCGCAGCCGTTCCTCCTCAACGATCCCGAGCCGCTGCCCTACGTGCAGCCCGCCACGGGCCTGGCCCCGGGTGCCTACGGGTCGGCCGCGGCGCGGACGGAGGTCGGCGTCGATCCGGACCGCCGCGACGATCGCCGCGGAACCCAGGACCTGGGGCTGCTCCTGCTCCGCGTCGCCGTCGGCGCACTGCTGATCGGGCACGGCCTGCAGAAGATCTTCGGCTGGTGGGGCGGCCCCGGACTCGGTGGCTTCCGCGACCAGCTCACCGATGTCGGGTTCCGCAACGCCGACATCCTGACCTATGTCGCCGCCGGCGGTCAGATCGCGGCCGGCGTCCTGCTCGTCCTCGGCCTGTTCACCCCGATCGCGGCGGCGGGTGCCCTGGGTTACCTGGTCACCGCGGTGCTGGCGGAGGCCTCGATCGCCCGCGACGAGGCCCGGCTGTCGGCGTTCCTCACCGACGGCCACGAATACCAGCTCGTCCTGGTCGTCGCCGTCGCGGCGATCATTCTGATCGGCCCCGGCAAGTACGGTCTGGACGCCGGCCGCGGCTGGTCCCGCAGGCCCTTCGTCGGCTCGTTCGCCGCGTTGCTCCTCGGTGTCGGAGCAGGCGTGGCCATCTGGGTCTTGCTCAACGGCGCGAACCCCCTGGCCTGACGCGCCCCTCAGCGACCCCGGCGGACGTCACTCGTACGGGTTGGGCACCCGTCCGCCGCTGGCTGCGGTCAGGGACGGCAGCGTGGAGAACGTCACCGCGGGCAGGGTCAGTTCGCCGCCGTCGCGTCGTTGCGCCACCGCCCATGCCCCGCGACCGAACCTCAGGCCGGCGATGTCGTCCCACCGCACCGTCTGGCGTCCGAACAGGGAGCGTGCGGTGACGGTGTCCCGGTCGGCGATGGTCCGGTAGCGGACGATCAGCACCGAGATCGCGACCGGGATCAGGAAGAACACGACGAACCACGCCGGCCCGGCGAACACCACCGCCATCAGGGCGATGGTCAGGAAGCCGACGGCCACGTGTGCCATCGGCGAGATCTTGATGACGACAGGCGACGACTCCTGGGCCGAAGGGGTGCGCATCTCGCCATCATCGCACCGGCGCGCGTTCCGCATCACTCACGTGCGCGCGGCGCACGCGTCTGTGGGGCGCAGATTTGACCTTTGAGCAGTAGGGCGGCTACCGTCGTCTGCTATGCAGACCTTGCTCGTAGTAATTGGGTTGCGCGTTGATGCCGCGCTGGCCCTGATTCGGGCATAGCAAAACCGCATCGACGCGCAACCCTCGCTCAGCCACCGGGCTGACGGGGGTTTTTTGTTGCCCCAGCACCGATTTGAGAAGATCAGCCGAGTAGAGAAAGACCAGAGGACACCGTGAGCGCACCCACGAAGCGACCGCCCGAACAGTCGGCGACCCCGACAAACGGGTCTGCGGCTGCCGCGAAGCACAACTCCGCGATAGCCCCGGCGCAGCCCAACACCGCCAATAGCGTTGCCCCGCACCAGCTCACCGGAGCGCAGGCGGTCATCCGCTCCCTCGAGGAGCTCGGTGTCGACGTCATCTTCGGTATCCCCGGAGGTGCCGTGCTGCCGGTCTACGACCCGCTGTACGACTCGCAGAAGCTGCGTCACGTCCTGGTGCGCCACGAGCAGGGCGGTGGCCACGCCGCCAGCGGCTACGCGCACGCCACCGGACGCGTGGGGGTGTGCATGGCCACCTCGGGTCCCGGCGCGACCAACCTGGTGACCCCGCTGGCCGACGCCTACATGGACTCGATCCCGATGGTGGCGATCACCGGCCAGGTCGGACGGAGCCTCATCGGCACCGACGCGTTCCAGGAAGCCGACATCTCGGGCATCACCATGCCGGTCACCAAGCACAACTTCCTGGTGCGCAACGGCGACGACATCGCCCGCGTCATCGCCGAGGCCTTCCACATCGCCGCCAGCGGCCGGCCGGGTCCGGTGCTCGTCGACATCCCCAAGGACGTGCTGCAGGGCGACTGCACATTCGCGTGGCCGCCGCAGTTCGAGCTGCCGGGCTACAAGCCGAACACCAAGCCGCACAACCGGCAGATCCGCGAGGCCGCCAAGCTGATCGCCGAGGCGCGCAAGCCCGTCCTCTACGTCGGCGGCGGCATCATCCGCGGTGAGGCCTCCGAGCAGCTGCTGGAATTGGCCGAGCTGACCGGTATCCCGGTGGTGACCACGCTGATGGCGCGCGGCGCGTTCCCGGACAGCCACCGGCAGAACCTGGGCATGCCCGGGATGCACGGCACCGTGGCCGCGGTCGCCGCACTGCAGCGCAGCGACCTGCTGATCGCGCTGGGCACCCGGTTCGACGACCGCGTGACGGGCAAGCTGGATTCGTTCGCCCCCGATGCGAAGGTGATTCACGCCGACATCGACCCCGCCGAGATCGGCAAGAACCGGCACGCCGACGTGCCGATCGTGGGCGACGTCAAGAACGTGATCACCGACCTGATCGACGCGCTGCGCGCGGCCTCGGTCGGCGCGATCGAGATGGACGCCTGGTGGGAGTACCTGGACGGGATCCAGTCGACGTACCCCCTGAGCTACGGCCCGCAGAGCGACGGCAGCCTGAGCCCGGAATACGTGATCGAGACGCTGGGCAAGATGGCCGGCCCGGACGCGGTGTACGTGGCCGGCGTGGGTCAGCACCAGATGTGGGCGGCGCAGTTCATCTCCTACGAGAAGCCCAAGACGTGGCTCAACTCCGGTGGTCTGGGCACCATGGGCTTCGCCGTTCCGGCCGCCATGGGCGCGAAGATGGGCCGTCCCGAGGCCGAGGTGTGGGCCATCGACGGCGACGGCTGCTTCCAGATGACCAACCAGGAACTGGCGACGTGTGCGATCGAGGGCGTGCCGATCAAGGTCGCGCTGATCAACAACGGCAACCTCGGCATGGTGCGGCAGTGGCAGACGCTGTTCTACGAGCAGCGGTACAGCCAGACCGATCTGGCCACGCACACCCGCCGCATCCCGGATTTCGTGAAGCTGTCCGAGGCGCTGGGGTGCGTCGGATTGCGTTGCGAGCGTGCCGAAGACGTGGAAGGCGTGATCGCGCAGGCGCGCGAGATCAACGACCGGCCCGTGGTCATCGAGTTCGTGGTGGGCGCCGACGCCCAGGTGTGGCCGATGGTGGCCGCAGGCACCAGCAATGATGAGATCCAGGCGGCCCGCGGGATCCGTCCGCTGTTCGACAACGAAGAGGGACACGCATAATGCCCACCACGCACACGCTGTCGGTGCTCGTCGAGGACAAGCCCGGCGTCCTGGCCCGTGTGGCGTCGCTGTTCTCCCGCCGCGGCTACAACATCCAGTCGCTGGCCGTCGGCGCCACTGAGCACAAGGACCTCTCGCGCATGACCATCGTGGTCGACGTCGAGGAGTCACCGCTGGAGCAGATCACCAAGCAGCTCAACAAGCTGATCAACGTGATCAAGATCGTCGAGCAGGACGAGGCGAACTCCGTCTCCCGTGAGCTCGCGCTGATCAAGGTCCGCACCGATGCCACGACCCGCAGTCAGGTCATCGAGGCGGTCAACCTGTTCCGCGCCAAGGTCGTCGACGTGTCCAATGAGTCGCTGACGGTGGAGGCCACAGGCACGCCTGAGAAGATCGAAGCGCTGCTGCGGGTGCTCGAGCCCTACGGGGTCCGAGAGATCGTCCAGTCCGGTGTGGTGTCGCTGTCCCGCGGTCCTCGCGGTATCAGCACCAAGTAGTAACCCGAGAAGCCAAGTACAGAAAGAAGATTCACGAAGATGGCAGTTGAGATGTTCTATGACGACGACGCGGACCTGTCGGTCATCCAGGGCCGCAAGGTCGGCGTCATCGGCTACGGCAGCCAGGGGCATGCGCATTCGCTGAGCCTGCGCGATTCCGGCGTGCAGGTGAAGGTCGGCCTCAAGGAGGGCTCGAAGTCCCGCGAGAAGGTCACCGAGCAGGGCCTGGAGGTCGACACTCCCGCCGAGGTCGCCAAGTGGGCGGACGTGATCATGGTGCTCGCCCCCGACACCGCGCAGGCCGACATCTTCACCAACGACATCGAGCCCAACCTCAATGACGGGGACGCGCTGTTCTTCGGCCACGGTCTGAACATCCACTTCGGTCTGGTCAAGCCGCCGGCGAACGTCACCGTCGGCATGGTCGCCCCGAAGGGGCCGGGTCACCTGGTTCGCCGGCAGTTCGTCGACGGCAAGGGTGTGCCGTGCCTCGTCGCCGTCGAGCAGGACCCCAAGGGTGAGGGCCTGGCGCTGGTGCTGTCCTACGCCAAGGGCATCGGCGGCGCGCGCGCCGGCGTCATCAAGACCACCTTCAAGGACGAGACCGAGACCGACCTGTTCGGTGAGCAGGCCGTCCTGTGCGGTGGCACCGAGGAACTGGTCAAGACCGGTTTCGACGTGATGGTCGAGGCGGGCTACGCCCCCGAACTGGCCTACTTCGAGGTGCTGCACGAGCTCAAGCTGATCGTCGACCTGATGTACGAGGGCGGCATCGCGCGGATGAACTACTCGGTGTCCGACACCGCGGAGTTCGGCGGATACCTGTCCGGACCGCGGGTGATCGACGCCGACACAAAGAAGCGGATGCAGGACATCCTCAAGGACATCCAGGACGGCACCTTCGTCAAGCGCCTCGTTGCCAACGTCGAGGGTGGCAACAAGGAGCTCGAAGGCCTGCGCAAGCAGAATGCCGAGCACCCGATCGAGGTCACCGGCAAGAAGCTGCGCGACCTGATGAGCTGGGTCGACCGCCCCATCACCGAAACCGCGTAACACTTTCTACCCTTTGCGCCGAACTGGGATTCCCGGTCGTTGATCTGTTCCAGATCACGACCGGGAATCCCAGTTCGGCGTTTCGGTACCCTCGGTGCTCATGACGGGCACATCGACGCCGGCCGCCGCTCTGCTGGCCCGCGCAGGCGGAGTTCGCGGGCTCGTCTACACAGGCTTGCCGGTGACGCTGTTCGCCGCCCTCAACGCCGTCGCGGGGCTGACCCCGGCGCTGATCGCCGCGGTGTCGGCCGGTGCGGTCGTGCTGGCGTGGCAGCTGGTGCGCCGGGAGTCGACGCGGCCTGCGCTGTTCGGGTTCGCCGGGATCGCGGTCGGCGCCGGCTTCGCGCTCGTCACCGGTCAGGCCAAGGATTTCTACCTGCCCGGCATCTGGATGTATCTGGCCATGGCGGTGCTGTTCACCGGCAGCGTCGTGGTGGGCCGCCCCCTCATCGGCGTGGTGTGGGCCTGGATGACCGGCCGCGACGACACGTGGCGCCGGACCCGCAGGGTGCGGATGGCCTTTGACCTCGTGACGCTGATGATGGCGGTGGTTTCGGCCACCCGCTTCGCGGTGCAGTTCTACCTGTACGACACCGACCAGGAGGGCATGCTGGCGATCGCGCGGATCGCCATGGGCTGGCCGGTCTTCCTGGTGACGTCGACGTTCATCTACCTGGCGATCCGTACCGGGATGCGCACGCTCCCGCGCGGCCTTCCCGAGTGATTTCGGTGTCAATGGTCACTCTGACGTTGACCGATGACACCGAAATCACGGGGAGAGCGAGGGCACTTCCTCGATGCCGAACTCCCGGCGCAGCACGGTGCGCGCGGCGTAGTAGCCGGCCATCCCGTGGACGCCGCCGCCGGGGGGTGTCGCCGACGAGCACAGGTAGGCCTTCGGAATCGGCGTGGACCACGGATTCCACCGCAGGGTCGGACCGGTGAGCGCGCTGAACATGTTGTTGCCGCCGACGCCGATGTCACCGCCGACCAGGTTGGCGTTGTGGTCGGCCAGGCGGGCGGCCGGGACACTGCGCACCCCGGCCACCACGTCGCGGAAGCCGGGTGCGAAGCGTTCGAACACCTCGATGACGGCGTCGGCCATGTCGACGGTGGAGCCTGCGGGAACGTGCGCGTAGGTCCACAGCGGACGCCTGCCCTGGGCGTCGATCCGGCCCGGGTCCGCGAGGTGGGGCAACGCCGCGAGCACCATCGGCCACGGCGCATGCCTGCCCTGGGCGATCTCCTTCTCTGCCCGCGCCATCGTGGTCCGATCGCCGCCGAGGTGAAGCGTCGGTGCGTCGGCCAGACGCGGGTCGCGCCAGGGGATCTCGCCGGTGAGCACGAAGTCGACCTTCGCGACGCCCGGGCCGTAGCGGTACCGCTGCAGCCGTCGGGCGTAGCTCGCGGGCAGACGGTCGCCGTAGATGTCGAGCAGCGCGGTCGGCGCCGTGTCGTAGAGCACCACTCCCGAAGGCGGGCTGGTGACCTCCTCGCCGAGCACGAGTTCTCCGCCGTGGGCCCGCAGGTCGGCCAGCAGCGCGTCGGGAATCGCCTGCGAACCCCCGACCGGGATCGGCCACCCGACCGCGTGGCCCAGCGTCGAGAGCATCAGGCCCGCACCCGAGGCGACCAGCGACGGCATCTGCGAAATAGTATGTGCGGCAACGCCGGTGAACAGCGCGCGGGCGTCCTCGCCGATCAGGGTGCGCCACGCCGGGGTGCCCTGGGCCAGCAGTCGCGGGGCGACGCGCAGCGCGGCGGGGATGCTCGGCGGGATCGAGCGCTTGTCGCCCAGGATCAACCCGACCACGCCGTCGCAGTCGGCCGCCAGCGGTCCGAGCAGCCGACGCCACGAGGCGCCGTCGTCGAGTTCGGCGCAGGTGCGCTCGATGTCGCGGTAGCCGATCGCGGCGGGCCGGCCCGGCAGCGGGTTGCCGTAGGACACGTCGGGCACGATGAGCTGGACGCCGCGGGCCCGCAGGTCGAACTCGGCGAAGAACGGCGAGGCCAGCGCCAGCGGGTGGACCGCCGAGCAGATGTCGTGCGACACCCCGCCGAACTCGGGATCGGGCAGCGTGCGCGCACCGCCGCCCGGGGTGTCCTGCGTTTCGATGACCCGCACCGACACGCCTGCTCGTGCGCAGATCACAGCGGCGGCCAACCCGTTGGGCCCGCTCCCGACGACCGTCAATTCCACCCGGACATTAGAGCCCATTAGGCTGAGGCCTCGTGAGTCTTCCTGTTGTACTGATCGCCGACAAGCTGGCCCAATCGACGGTGGAGGCCCTGGGGGACCAGGTCGAGGTCCGCTGGGTGGACGGGCCCGACCGTGAGAAGCTGCTGGCCGCCGTGGTCGACGCCGATGCGCTGCTCGTACGGTCCGCGACCACGGTCGACGCCGAGGTCCTCGCCGCCGCGCCGAAACTGAAGATCGTGGCCAGGGCCGGTGTCGGCCTGGACAACGTCGACGTCGACGCCGCGACGGCCCGGGGCGTCCTGGTGGTCAACGCGCCGACGTCGAACATCCACAGCGCCGCCGAGCATGCCTTGGCGCTGCTGCTGTCGGCCGCCCGTCAGATCCCGGCCGCCGACGCCACGCTGCGCGAACACACCTGGAAGCGGTCGTCGTTCTCGGGCACGGAGATCTTCGGCAAGACGGTCGGCGTCGTCGGCCTCGGCCGCATCGGCCAGTTGGTGGCACAGCGCCTCGCCGCCTTCGGCGCCCACATCACCGCCTACGACCCGTATGTATCCCAGGCGCGGGCCGCTCAGCTCGGCATCGAGCTGCTGACCCTCGACGAGCTGCTCGGCCGCGCCGACTTCATCTCGGTGCACCTGCCCAAGACCAAGGAGACCACCGGGCTGATCGGCACGGAGGCGCTGGCCAAGATGAAGCCGGGCGTCATCATCGTCAACGCCGCGCGCGGTGGCCTGATCGACGAGGCCGCGCTCGCCGACGCGATCACCAGCGGCCACGTGCGGGGCGCCGGCCTGGACGTCTTCTCCACCGAGCCGTGCACCGACAGCCCGCTCTTCGAGTTGCCGCAGGTGGTGGTCACCCCGCATCTCGGCGCGTCCACCGCCGAGGCGCAGGACCGGGCCGGCACCGACGTCGCCGCCAGCGTGAAGCTCGCGCTGGCCGGGGAATTCGTGCCCGACGCCGTCAACGTCGGCGGAGGCACCGTCGGCGAGGAGGTCGCGCCGTGGCTGGACCTGGTGCGCAAGCTGGGTCTGCTCGCCGGGGCGCTGTCGGCCGAACTGCCCACGAAGCTGTGCGTCCAGGTGCGCGGTGAGCTCGCCTCCGAGGATGTCGGGGTGTTGCGCCTCTCGGCGCTGCGCGGCCTGTTCTCGGCCGTCATCGAAGACCAGGTGACCTTCGTCAACGCCCCGGCGCTGGCCGCCGAGCGCGGTGTCGAGGCCTCGATCGACGCGGAGAGCGAGAGCCCGAATCACCGCAGCGTGGTCGACGTCCGCGCGGTGGCCGCCGACGGCTCGACGGTCAACGTCTCGGGAACGCTGTCCGGTCCGCAGCTCGTCGAGAAGATCGTCCAGGTCAACGGGCGCAACCTCGATCTGCGTGCCGAGGGCGTGAACCTGATCATCAACTACGACGACCAGCCCGGTGCGCTCGGCAAGATCGGCACCCTGCTCGGGGGCGCGTCGGTGAACATCCTTGCCGCGCAGCTCAGCCAGGACGCCGACGGTCAGGGCGCGACGATCATGCTGCGGCTCGACCGCGAGGTACCCCAGGACGTGCTCGCCGCGATCGGCAGAGACGTCGCCGCTGTGACACTGGAAGTGGTTGATCTGACATGAGACTCGCGGTGGTGGCCGGCGACGGCATCGGACCCGAAGTCATCGGCGAAGCGCTCAAGGTGCTCGACGCCGTGATGCCCGGCGTGGAGAAGACCGAATACGACCTCGGTGCGCGGCTGTACCACAGGACGGGCGAGGTGCTGCCCGACTCGGTGCTCGACGAGCTCAAGGGCCACGACGCGATCCTGCTCGGTGCGATCGGCGACCCGTCGATGCCCAGCGGCGTCCTGGAGCGCGGCCTGCTGCTGCGCATCCGCTTCGAACTCGACCATCACATCAACCTGCGACCGGGCCGGCTGTACCCGGGCGTGCAGAGTCCGTTGGCCGGTAACCCCGAGATCGACTTCGTCGTGGTGCGCGAAGGCACCGAGGGCCCGTACACGGGTAACGGCGGCGCGATCCGCGTCGGCACGCCGCACGAGATCGCGACCGAGGTGAGCGTGAACACCGCCTACGGTGTGCGACGGGTGGTGCAGGACGCCTTCGGGCGAGCACAGCAGCGGCGCAAGCATCTGACGTTGGTGCACAAGAACAATGTGCTGACCAACGCCGGATCGCTGTGGTGGCGCACGGTGCAGACCGTGGCCGCCGAGTATCCCGAGGTCGAGGTCGCCTACCAGCACGTGGATGCGGCCACGATCCACATGGTCACCGACCCGGGTCGTTTCGACGTCATCGTCACCGACAACCTGTTCGGCGACATCATCACCGATCTCGCCGCCGCGGTCTGCGGCGGTATCGGTCTGGCCGCCAGCGGCAACATCGACGCCACGCTGGCCAACCCGTCGATGTTCGAGCCCGTGCACGGCAGCGCGCCGGACATCGCCGGGCAGGGCATCGCGGATCCGACGGCTGCGATCATGTCCGTGTCCCTGTTGCTGGCCCATATGGCCGAAGTCGATGCCGCGACCCGGGTGGACAAGGCGGTCGCCGAGCATCTGGCCACCCGCGGAACCGAGACGCTGTCCACCACGCAGGTGGCGGAACGGATTCTCGGGAAGCTGTAACCATCGCCGGGTTCGCCACTCTCGGCCGGCAGTGCCTGCTGTTCGCGGTCGGGTCGGTGTTCTTCGCGCTGGCCACCGCGCCCGGGGTGGCTCCCGCGCTGGGTGCCGGGCCTGCGAATGCGCTGTGCTTCGTCGGATCGTGGTTCTTCACCACCGCGGCGTGGATGCAGCTGTCGCTGTCGGATCGACGGCGCCACGGTGAATGGTGGGCGGCGGCAACGCAGTTCGCCGGCACTCTGCTGTTCAACGTCAGTACGGGCGCTGCGGTGTGGGCGCATGCCGTGGCCGAGGAGCGCCGCTACGTGTGGGCCCCTGATGCGACCGGATCGGCGTTGTTCCTCGTCAGCGGCGCACTGGCGATGGCGGCGATCGCGGCCGTGAGCGGGGTTCTGGAACTCCGGTCGAGGGACTGGCAGGCCGGAGCGGTGAACCTGGTCGGCTGTATCGCGTTCGGGGTGTCGGCGGTCGCGGCATTCGTCCGCGGGGGCGGGATCACCGTCGACGAGCCGCTGGCCAATCTGGGCACGTTTCTCGGTGCGCTATGCTTCCTGGTGGCGGCATTGATGGAAGTGCCGCGCCGGGGATCGCGGATGCGTTCCGGTGTCGGCTGACCGGAGCGCCGTCGCGGCGGTACGCCGATCTCACGATGTCCCTCGGCGATTCGATTCGACGCGCAGGGGCACCGCGGGTATCGCCAGGAGCGGGAACAGTGCGCAGACGGCGAACGCCGCCGGGAAACCGGCGATTGCGATCAACCCTCCGAACAGCGGCGGCATCACCCCCTGGGCGAACAGCTGGCTGGTGTTCTGGGTGCCCATCGCGCGCCCACTCCAGAAGGGCCCGGCGTACTCGGCGATCAACGTGAAGGCCAACCCGTTGTCGGACACCGTGATCACCGATGCCGCGATCATCACGGCGACGCTCGCCGGTGAGTCCAGCCAGTCGGACACCGCCAGCAGCGCCATCGCCGTCGCGGCGGCCACGGCGATGAGACGGATGGGCCGCAGCCGCGACGCGACCACGTCGCCGGTGCGTCGGACGAACGTGTCCGACCACCGTCCGGCGGCGATACGCCCTGCGGCGCCGAAGATCTGCGCGACCATCACGAGGATGCCCGCCGAGCCCGGTGACCATCCGCGGTCGGTGATCAGCCACACCAGGGTGAAGGTCCACACGACGACCTGCGGAACGACGAGCAGTACCGAGGTCAGGTGGATCCGCCACAGCATGGACGAGCCCCGGTACGGATTGGCCAGCGCGGTCTCGTCGGCTTCGGCGCGGGGCGGGCGTGGCGGGTCGACCACGGCGAGGACGCACAGCAGGGCCGACGCCGCGCACACGACGGCGGGGAACAGCAGCGCCGCTGCCACACTGTGGGATTCGGCCAGGCGTGGAATCACCAACGCCCCGAGGCCGACCCCCAGCGGCTGGGCCGTCTGACGGATCCCCATCACCAGGCCACGCTTCTCCGCGTCGAACCACCCGACCACCAGTCGTCCACTGGCGGTGTTGCTGCTCGCGGCCGCCATGCCGCCCAGGAACAGGAACACCCCGGTCGTCAGAAGCGAATCCGAGGCCGCCGCGGCGAACGCGGCGACCGCGGTCAGCGCCGAGCCGAGGGTCAGCACGGCGCGTTCGCCGACGCGATCCACCACATAACCCCAGGCGATCAGCGTGACCACCATCCCGAGGCTCGGCAGCGCCGACATCAGCCCGGCGCCGGCCAGGTCGAGGCCGCGCTCGTTGTGCAGGGTGGGGATCAGGAAGGCTACGCCGTTGATGAACACGTTGGCGCACAGCGTCGCCAGAAGACCGATGACCAGCATCGACCACCGCCGTGCCGCACTGATCTCGGTCCTGGGCATGCCGCCATCGTGGCACAGCCGTCCCACAGAGTGAATTTCAATCCCATTTTGTGAGACGCTGTCGCGGTCGCCGCCGCGGTCGAGGTCGGCGCCGCGGCGGGCACTAGGCTGACGTCATGCGTCTCGGTCGTATCGCCAGCCCCGACGGAGTGGCCTTCGTCTCCGTCGAGGGTCCCTCCGACAAACCGGACGAGGCGGTGGTCCGCGAGATCGCCGAGCACCCGTTCGGCACCCCGACGTTCACGGGCCGGCAGTGGCCCCTGGCCGATGTGAGGCTGCTCGCACCGATCCTGGCGAGCAAGGTCGTCTGCATGGGCAAGAACTACGCCGCGCACATCGAGGAGATGGGCGGCGGCACGTTCGAGGATCCGATCATCTTCCTCAAGCCCAACACCGCGATCATCGGTCCCGACATCCCGATCCAACTTCCCGCCGACGCTCATCCCGTGCATTTCGAAGGGGAGCTGGCCGCCGTCATCGGCCGACCCTGCAAGGACGTCCCCGCCTCCCGCGCCGCCGAGAACATCCTGGGCTACACGATCGCCAACGACGTGTCGGCGCGCGATCAACAGAAGAAGGACGGCCAGTGGATGCGGGCCAAGGGCCACGACACCTTCTGTCCGGTGGGGCCGTGGATCGTCACCGACGTCGACCCCACGGATCTCGAAATCCGCACGGAGGTCAACGGAGAGGTCAAGCAGCGCAGCCGGACATCGCTGATGATCCACGACATCGGCGCGATCATCGAGTGGATCTCGGCGGTGATGACGCTTCTGCCCGGTGACCTGATCCTGACCGGGACCCCGGAGGGGGTGGGCCCGCTCGAGCACGGCGACAGCGTGAGCATCAGCGTCGAGGGCATCGGCACACTGACCAATCCCGTTGTGCGAAAGGGACAGTCGTGAGCGATTCAGGTGTGCGCGTCAGGTTCTGTCCCTCGCCGACCGGCACGCCGCACGTCGGGTTGATCCGGACGGCGCTGTTCAACTGGGCCTATGCGCGACACACGGGCGGGTCGTTCGTCTTCCGGATCGAGGACACCGACGCCCAGCGCGACAGCGAGGAGAGCTACCTCGCGCTGCTCGACGCGCTGCGCTGGCTGGGGATGGACTGGGACGAGGGCCCCGAGATCGGCGGGCCCTACGGGCCCTACCGCCAGTCGCTGCGACGTGACATCTACCTCGACGTGATCGAGCGTCTCCTCGCCGCGGGGGAGGCCTACGAGGCGTTCTCGACCGCCGACGAAGTCGAAGCCCGCCATGTGGCCGCCGGCCGGAATCCCAAGCTCGGATACGACAACTACGACCGCGACCTCACCGAGGCCCAGCGCGAGGCGTTCCGTGCCGAAGGCCGCGCGCCGGTGGTGCGCCTGCGGATGCCGGACACCGACCTGACATGGGTCGACCTGGTTCGCGGCGAGACCACTTTCCCGGCCGGTTCGGTGCCCGATTTCGCGCTGACGCGGGGTACCGGAGATCCGTTGTACACCTTGGTCAATCCCGTCGACGACGCGTTGATGAAGATCACCCACGTGCTGCGCGGCGAAGACCTGCTGCCCTCCACGCCGCGGCAGCTCGCGCTCTACGCGGCGTTGATCCGCATCGGTGTGACGGATATGACACCGCAGTTCGCACACCTTCCCCCCGTGCTCGGTGAGGGCAACAAGAAGCTCTCCAAACGGGATCCCCAGTCGAATCTGTTCCTGCACCGCGAGCGCGGCTTCATCCCCGAGGGCCTGCTGAACTACCTCGCTCTCCTCGGTTGGTCGATCGCCGACGACCGCGACGTGTTCGGACTCGACGAGATGGTCGCGGCGTTCGACGTCGTCGACGTCAACTCCAATCCCGCGCGCTTCGACCAGAAGAAGGCCGACGCCCTCAACGCCGAGCACATCCGGCTGCTCGAGCCTGCGGAATTCACCCGGCGCCTTGCGGAGTACTTCGCCGTCCACGGTCACCGCACCGGTTTGGACGACGCGCGATTCGCCGAGGCCGCCGCCCTGGTGCAGACACGCATCGTCGTGCTCGGCGACGCGTGGGATCTGCTCAAGTTCCTCGACGACTCGGCGTTCACCCTCGACGAGAAGTCGGCGAACAAGGAGTTGAAGGCGGACGCGGTTCCGGTGCTGACGGCCGCGCTGGGCGCCCTGGAGGCGCTGTCGCCATGGGAGACCGCCCCGATCGAGGAGGCGCTCAAGGCGGCGCTCATCGACGGTCTGGAACTGAAGCCGCGAAAGGCATTCGGACCCGTGCGCGTCGCGGCGACCGGCTCGTCGGTGAGCCCGCCGCTGTTCGAATCGCTGGAACTCCTCGGCCGCGACCGCAGCCTGGAGCGGCTACGGGCCGGACGCGATCACGCCGCGGCGGCCGCGACGGTGGAGGCGTGAAAAACCGGCCTGAAATCTTTGGTAGTCTGCTCGTCGGCCCACGAGTTGTCGCGCAGCGGGACCACCGAGGCGCATAGGGTCGAAAAAGGCTTGTGACCAGCGGTTACAAGCTGCCAATGGGGTATGGTGTAATTGGCAACACAGCTGATTCTGGTTCAGCCATTCTAGGTTCGAGTCCTGGTACCCCAGCCAACGCCGGCGATTAGGTCAGCATTCTCTCCTGAGCTATGCTTTCCAACCGGCACATGTTCTAGCCCCCGTCGTCTAGCGGCCTAGGACGCCGCCCTCTCACGGCGGTAGCGTGGGTTCGAATCCCATCGGGGGTACACATCACACTCCGGGCCTCGACGAGGTCCGGAGTTTTTTCTGTCCGGAGTTTTTTCTGGTCGCCTCTCAGGCCGGGCGACGCGGGTGGCCGGCCTCAGAGCCGGCGCGTCAACGCGTCGGCCGCAGCGACGAGGTCGGCCGCCCAGCGCGCCCCGGGCCGTCTGCCCATCCGGTCGATCGGGCCCGACACCGACACGGCGGCGATCACTGCTCCACGGCCGTCGCGCACCGGTGCCGAGACGCTCGCCACGCCGGGCTCGCGCTCCGCGGCGCTCTGCGCCCATCCACGCTTGCGTACCTCGGCCAGTGTCCGGTCGGTGAATGCCGCGGCGGGCAGCACCGCCTGCTGGGTTCCGGGGTCGGCGTAGGCCAGCAGCACTTTGGCACCGGAGCCCGCGGTCATCGGCAGACGTGTTCCGATCGGGACGGTATCGCGAAGTCCGGCAGGTGGTTCCAGGGCCGCCACGCAGACCCGTGAGGTGCCCTCCCTGCGGTAGAGCTGGACGCTCTCGCCCGTGAGCTCCCGCAGCCGGGGCAGGACCACGGCGCCCGCGGACAGGAGCGGGTCCCGGACCTGCCCGGCGAGTTCGGTCAGTGCGGGCCCGAGGCGCCACTGACCGTCGTTGTCCCGGGCGAGCAGTCGGTGCGCCTCCAGCCCGACAGCGAGGCGGTGGGCCGTCGCGCGGGGGAGGCTGGTGCGCTCGCAGAGATCGGCGAGGCCGCACGGTGACTCGGCCACCGCGTGCAACACGGTGACCGCTTTGTCCAGAACGCCGATGCCGCTATCCTGTCTCACAAGGAGATATTAGCTTCCCAGATTGTGAGACAGTCAAGATGGCCAATGCGACTCAGCCCCGCACTCTCGCCGAGAAGGTCTGGAGCGACCACGTGGTCGTTCCCGGAGCCGGAGAGGGTGCCGCGCGCGAGCCGGATCTGATCTACATCGACCTCCACCTCGTCCACGAGGTCACCAGCCCACAGGCTTTCGACGGTCTGCGGCTGGCCGGACGCCCGGTGCGCAGGCCCGATCTGACGATCGCCACCGAGGACCACAACGTCCCCACCGTCGACATCGACAAGCCGATCGCGGACCCGGTCTCGCGCACCCAGGTGGAAACACTGCGCCGCAACTGCGAGGAATTCGGCATCAGGCTGCACCCGATGGGTGACGCCGAGCAGGGCATCGTCCACATCATCGGCCCGCAGCTGGGTCTGACGCAGCCCGGAACGACGGTCGTGTGCGGCGACAGCCACACGTCCACCCACGGCGCGTTCGGCGCGCTGGCAATGGGTATCGGCACGTCGGAGGTCGAGCACGTGCTCGCCACCCAGACCCTGCCGCTGCGGCCGTTCAAGACCATGGCGGTCAACGTCGACGGTGAGCTGCCGCCGGGCGTCAGCGCCAAGGACATCATCCTGGCCGTGATCGCCAAGATCGGCACCGGCGGCGGACAGGGGCACGTGATCGAATATCGCGGCAGCGCCATCGAATCGCTGTCGATGGAAGGCCGGATGACGGTCTGCAACATGAGCATCGAAGCGGGTGCGCGGGCAGGCATGGTCGCGCCCGACGAGACCACCTTCGAATTCCTGCGTGGACGTCCGCACGCGCCGCAGGGCGCCGACTGGGACGCGGCGGTCGCCGCGTGGCGCGAGCTACGCACCGACGAGGGCGCCCAATTCGACACCGAGGTCTACATCGACGCGTCGACGCTGAGCCCCTTCGTGACATGGGGGACCAACCCGGGGCAGGGTGTGGCCCTCGGCGACTCGGTGCCCGATCCCGAGATGATGTTCGACGAGGCCGAGCGGTCCGCCGCGGAGAAAGCACTGGCCTATATGGACCTTCGGGCCGGAACACCGATGCGAGAGATTCCCGTCGACACCGTCTTCGTGGGCTCGTGCACCAACGGCCGCATCGAGGATCTGCGGGTCGTCGCCGACGTGCTCCGCGGCCGGAAGGTCGCCGACAACGTCCGGATGCTGGTGGTGCCGGGCTCGATGCGGGTGCGCGCCCAGGCCGAAGCCGAGGGGCTGGGCGAGATCTTCTCTGCCGCAGGCGCAGAGTGGCGGCAGGCGGGCTGCTCGATGTGTCTTGGAATGAATCCAGACCAGCTGGCGCCGGGGGAGCGGTGTGCCTCGACGTCGAACCGCAATTTCGAGGGCAGGCAAGGCAAGGGTGGCCGAACGCATTTGGTCTCCCCGGCCGTCGCGGCCGCGACCGCAGTGCGCGGCACGCTCTCGTCGCCGGCCGATCTGGTCGCCGAACCGGTCCGCTGAAACCCGATAGGAGACTGAGATGGAAGCCTTCACGACCCACACCGGGATCGGTGTGCCGCTGCGCCGGTCGAATGTCGACACCGACCAGATCATCCCGGCGGTCTACCTGAAGCGAGTCACACGAACGGGATTCGAGGACGGCCTGTTCGCCGCCTGGCGCAACGACCCGTCGTTCATCCTGAATCTGGCCCCCTTCGACAAGGGTTCGGTGTTGGTCGCCGGCCCCGATTTCGGCACCGGCTCGTCGCGCGAGCATGCGGTCTGGGCGCTGATGGATTTCGGATTCCGTGTAGTGATCTCGCCCCGTTTCGCCGATATCTTCCGCGGCAACGCCGGCAAGGCCGGTCTACTGGCGGCCGAAGTTTCGCAAGATGATGTGGAATTGTTGTGGAAGTTGATCGAGCAGCATCCGGGTACGGAAATCACTGTCAATCTTCAAGATCGGTCGATCACCGCCGGAACGATGATGGTGCCGTTCAACATTGACGACTACACCGCGTGGCGGCTGCTCGAGGGACTCGACGATATAGGCCTTACGCTGCGCAAACTCGACGAAATCCAGGACTACGAGGACCGTCGCCCGGTGTGGAAACCACGCACGCTGCCCGCGTGATCCGCGGTTCGAAACGCTGAAATCCCGCGCCTTCAACCCCCTTTTCGGAGGCCGCCGCAGGAGGGTAAGGGGGCCAAGCGGATTGAAAAAAGTTCGCTGAGCTGGCCTGAAAATGCGCGTGGCTCTTGGAAATCAGCAGCAAATGGGTTTACCGTGTCCACTAGTCGGTCCAAAGAGGGCCACTGGTTTCGGAGGTTTTGCATGAACAAAGCAGAGCTCATCGACGTACTCACGGAGAAATTGGGCTCGGATCGTCGGCAAGCGACTGCGGCGGTGGAGAACGTCGTCGACACCATCGTCCGCGCGGTGCACAAGGGTGAGAGCGTCACCATCACCGGCTTCGGGGTGTTCGAGCAGCGTCGTCGCGCGGCACGAGTGGCCCGCAATCCGCGCACTGGCGAGACGGTGAAGGTCAAGCCGACCTCCGTGCCCGCGTTCCGTCCCGGCGCTCAGTTCAAGGCTGTTGTGTCTGGCGCGCAGAAGCTTCCGGCGGACGGTCCCGCGGTCAAGCGCGGCGTCGCGGCGGCGAGCACCGCCCGTAAGGCCGCCAAGAAGGCTCCGGCCAAGAAGGCGGCCCCGGCCAAGAAGGCGGCACCGGCGAAGAAGGCTCCGGCCAAGAAGGCGGCCACCAAGGCTGCTCCGGCCAAGAAGTCGGCACCGGCGAAGAAGGCTGCGCCCGCCAAGAAGGCGGCTCCGGCCAAGAAGGCTCCGGCCAAGAAGGCCGCCCCTGCCAAGAAGGCGGCTCCGGCCAAGAAGGCTCCGGCCAAGAAGGCCGCCACCAAGGCAGCTCCGGCCAAGAAGGCGGCTCCGGCCAAGAAGGCCCCCGCCAAGAAGGCGCCCGCCAAGCGCGGACGCAAGTAGTCCTTTCGCAACGGAAACGCCGCGGATCCCTTCGGGGTCCGCGGCGTCTTCGTGTCGTGGTCAGGCCGGGGCCGGCACCAGCCGCCTGTGCTGTTTTGTATTCAATTGCGGCGTCACTTCTTCGGAGGCAGCGCGCTGCTGAGATGGTCGGCGGCGATGAGTCGGCCGTCCGACAGCGACAGCACCCAGGTGCTGCCTTTGCGGTTGCGTGACTTGTCGGGACGTACACCGTCGCGGTCACACCACCATTCGATGAGTCCCGGAATCACCTTGCCCTGGGTGCAGATCACCGGTGTCCGCGCGCTCTGGGCGATCTGCAGGATGCGCTCGCGTGTCGCCTTGTGGTCGTCGGCGTAGGCCTCCTCGGTCAGCGCGGGCTCCGCGGCGATCGTCGCACCCAGCTCTTCGGCCAGCGGGTCCAGCGTCTGACGGCACCGAACCCTGTCGGCGGCGAAGAGTTCCCCGGCGCCGAATGCGAGCAGCTGGCCGACCAGTGACTCGGCCTGGGCGCGTCCGTGCTTGTCCAGAGGGCGTTTTCGATCATCGCCCCGGTACCGCTTCTTGTCGCCGGCAGTGCCGTGCCGCACGATCAGGACTGTCTTGGTGTCCGCGGGATGCTTGAGGAAGCGGCGGAGCACCTTGCGGTCGTGCGGGTAGGCCAACTCACCCATCGCCTGCGCGGGCGGCAACCACTTCAGTTCATCGACCTCGTCGTTGGGGGAGAACTCGCCGCCGACGGCCCGGCCCACCCAGTACCGCACCTTCTTCGTGCCGTGCTCCACCGGGTAGGACACGGTCGGCAGGCGACGGCCCAGATGCGCGCGAAAGCCGGTCTCCTCCTCGATCTCCCGGACCGCGGTGACCGGTTCGGTCTCACCCGGGTCCACCTTCCCCTTGGGCAGAGACCAGTCGTCGTAGCGGGGGCGATGGATGATCGCGACCTCCGGTGCGCCGGTACCGCCCTCAGGGCGCCACAGCACCGCTCCGGCGGCCAGGATCGGCGACTTCTTCACCACGGCTGCATCCGCTCTCTCTCCGTCGGCACCTCAACTCCTGCGTGCGACAGGGGCGAGGGGAAGGTTCGTCGGTTCCTGCCCGGCCCCGTGACGCGCCTCGTCGCGGTCAAGGATGCCGGTGGCGTTCCATCAGCGCCATCTGGTGGTCCCGGACGGTGTGCCCCTCCTGGGGGCGCGCCGTCCAGTGTCCGTCGGCGCCGAGTTCCCAACAGCGCGTGCTGGGGTCGGCGGCGGATTCGAAGATGTCGTTGAGCTGCCCGGTCAGCCGCGGATCCTTAACCTGCGCCATCACTTCCACGCGCCGGTCGAGATTACGATGCATCATGTCGGCGCTGCCGATCCAGTACTCGTCGATGGCGCGGAAATGAATGATCCGTGAATGCTCCAGGAACCGCCCGAGGATCGACCGCACGACGATGTTCTCCGAGAACCCCGGTTCACCGGGCCGAAGCGCGCAGATTCCGCGGACCACGACCTCCACCCGGACGCCCGCCTGGGACGCCCGGTAGAGCGCGTCGATGACCTGCTCGTCGACCAAAGCGTTGGCCTTCAGGCGGATCCGGCCGTCGGCGCCCTCGCGGGTGGCGGCGATCTCGCGCTCGATGCGCTCGATGATTCCCCGGCGCACGCCGTACGGCGCGACCAGCAGGTTGCGGTAGGACTCCTTGCGGGAGTATCCGGTCAGGGAGTTGAACAGATCGGTCAGGTCCGCGCCGATGTCGGGAGCAGCGGTCAGCAGACCGATGTCCTCGTAGAGTCGCGCCGTCTTGGGGTTGTAGTTGCCCGTGCCGATGTGGCAGTACCGCCGGATCGTCGAGCCCTCGCGGCGGACCACCAGACATGTCTTGCAATGTGTCTTCAGGCCGATGAGCCCGTAAACGACGTGGACGCCGGCCTGTTCGAGTGCGCGCGCCCACTTGATGTTCGCCTGTTCGTCGAACCTCGCCTTGATCTCGACGAGGGCGACGACCTGCTTGCCCGCTTCAGCGGCGTCGATCAGAGCGTTGACGATGGGCGAGTCACCCGAGGTCCGATACAGGGTCTGCTTGATCGCCAGGACGTTGGGATCCGCGGCCGCCTGCTCGATGAACCGCTGCACCGTCGTGGAGAACGAATCATAGGGATGGTGCACCAGCACGTCACCGTCGCGCAGCGCGGAGAAGATGCTCTTGGGCGTCTCCCGCTCACCGAACGCCGACGGTGTCGCGGGAACGAACGGCCGGTCTTTCAGCAGCGGCCGGTCCACGCCGTAGACCTGCCACAGGGATGAGAGGTCCAGCAGCCCGGGGACTTCCACCACGTCGCCGGGGGCGACGTCGAGTTCGCGCAGCAGCAGCTCCAACATGCTCTCGGTCATGTCGTCGGAGACCTCGAGTCGTACCGGCGAGCCGAACCGGCGGCGGGCCAGCTCGCGTTCCAGGGCCTGCAGCAGGTCCTCGTCGCGGTCCTCCTCGACCTCGAAGTCGGCGTTGCGGGTGATCCGGAAGGCGTGGTGTTCCACCACTTCCAGGCCGGGGAACAGCACCGGCAGGAATGCGGCGATGAGCTCCTCCATGGGGAGGAAGCGGACGACCCCCGGCGAGCCGTCGCGCGCCGACAGCTCGACGAAGCGGTCGACGTTGTCGGGCACCTTGATTCGCGCGAAGTGCTGTCCGCCGTCGTCGGGGTGCTTGACGGTGATGGCCAGGTTGAGGCTCAGGCCGCTCACGAACGGGAAGGGGTGTGCCGGGTCGACGGCCAGCGGCGTCAAGACCGGGAACACCTGCTCGTGGAAATACGTCGACAGCCGCCCGCGTTCGGCTTCGTCGAGTTCGGCCCACGTGACGATCACGATGCCCTCTTCGGCCAGGGCGGGCCGCACCGAGTCGAGGAACACGTGCGCGTGCCTGCTCGCGATCTGCTGGGTGCGCTCGCTGATCCGGCGCAGCTGTTCGCGCGGGGAAAGGCCGTCCGCCGAGCGCACCGACAGGCCCATCTCGTCGCGCCGCTTCAGCCCGGCCACCCGCACCATGTAGAACTCGTCGAGGTTCGACGCGAAGATCGCGAGGAACTTCGCGCGCTCCAACAGCGGCAGAGACTGATCGGCGGCCAGGGCCAGCACGCGGGCGTTGAAGTCGAGCCAGCTCAGCTCGCGGTTGAGGTAGCGGTCCTCGGGAAGGGGGTTTTCCACAGCCGGGGAGGTCGCCGCCGGTGGCGCCTCGGGTGCCGAATCCGCGGGCCCCACGGTCGCCGGCGGAAGCGCCGACTCCGGGGGAACCGTCTGATCCTGTCGGGTCTGCGCTTCGGTCATGGTCTCGATGATTCCCTATCCGTCGTCGCTCATGCCACCGAGAGGACAACGCACCGAGAATTCATCCGGCACGGCTGATGGCCCGCGCTGTGGACGGCCCGACCCCCAGTGCGCGCGCGGCGGCGAGGTCGTCGGGGGTGTCGATGTCGGAACGCAATCCCGGCCAGTCGCCCGTCAACTCCGCTGCGCCGGAGTCACGGTGTCGTCGCGCCGAGTCCGCACCGAAACGCGGATCCAGGGCGACGCCGAAGGCGAAGAGCGCCGCGGTCCCGGTCCCGTGCCGGTCGGTGACGAAGCTGCGGGGGTGCGCCCGCGCATCCTCGATCGCCGCGGCGAGTTCTCCGGCTTTGAGGGCGGGCAGATCACCTTGCAGCACAACGACATTGGGGCTACTCCGGCGAGCCACCGCTTCGGCGGCGCGCAGCGCGTTGTTGAGAGGGTCCTGGTGCCCCTCGGGGGTCGGGTCCTGGAGTACGGTGGCGCCCAACCGGCCCACCGCGGCGGCCGCGACCTCGTCGGGGGTGACCACCAGCACCGACTGCAGCGCGGGCACCGCGAGTGCGGCGGTGATCGTGTCGACCAGCATGGACAGCACCACGTCTTCCCGGACGGTCCCCGAAAACACCGGCGCCAACCGCGTCTTGGCCGCGGTCAGCCGTTTGACCGCGATCACCAGTGCGATGTCGGCGTCCGGAGCGCTGTTCCTCATGCCGCACACGAGCGCCATCCTGCCAGCCGATTATTCCCGGCTACGCTGAAGCCGTGGTTATGGCGGCAGTGATGGGTGCGGGGGCGTGGGGGACGGCCCTGGCGAAGGTATTGGCCGACGCCGGCAACAGCGTCACCCTCTGGGCCCGCCGGCCCGAGCTCGCCGAGGAGATCAACCGCGCCCATCGCAATGCCGACTACCTCGACGCCGCGCTGCCGGAGTCCATCCGGGCGACCAGCGATCCCGCCGAAGCCCTCGCCGGTGCGTGCACCGTCCTGCTCGCCGTACCGTCGCAGACATTGAGGACGAACCTGGCGGGCTGGAAGGACCACCTCGGCGCCGACGCCTCGCTGGTGAGTCTGGCCAAAGGCATCGAGCTGGATTCGCTGATGCGGATGAGTCAGGTCATCGCCCAGGTCACCGGTGCCGACGCGGGCCGGATCGCGGTGGTCACCGGCCCCAACCTCGCCAGCGAGATCGGCGAGGAACAACCCGCGGCCACCGTCGTCGCCTGCAGCGACTCGGGCCGGGCCGTCGCGCTGCAGCGGGCGCTGGCCACCGGGTACTTCCGGCCCTATACGAACGCCGACGTGATCGGGGCCGAGGTGGGAGGCGCCTGCAAGAACGTGATCGCGCTCGCCAGCGGCATGGCTGCCGGTGTCGGTCTCGGCGAGAACACCGCCGCGGCGATCATCACGCGCGGCCTCGCCGAGATCATGCGGCTCGGAATCGCGTTGGGGGCCAAACCCGCGACGCTGGCCGGCCTCGCCGGGATCGGCGATCTGGTGGCGACCTGCACGTCGCCGCACTCACGGAACCGATCCTTCGGCGAACGTCTGGGCAAGGGCGGCGCCATGCAGGCCGCGCTGGATGCGACCGGCGGGCATGTCGCCGAGGGCGTGACCTCGTGCCAGTCCGTGCTCGCGCTGGCGTCGAGCTACGACGTGGAGATGCCGTTGACCGAGGCGGTGCACCGCGTCTGTCACAAAGGGCTGTCGGTCGACGACGCGGTCTCGCTTCTGCTCGGTCGTACGACCAAACCGGAGTGACGATGGCGGGCACCTACGGCGATTCCACCAGGAGCGTCAAAGCTGTTGCCTCCGATGGCGTTCCGGGTGAACCCGTCTCGCCTCCGCCGGTGCCGGCGTCGGCCTACCACCTCGCCGCCGACGAGAACGACGAACTCGACACCTACGGCCGTCGGTCCAACCCGACATGGCGCCGACTCGAATCGGCGTTGGCTGCGCTCGAAGGAGCCTCGGCCGCATTGACTTTCGCATCGGGGATGGCCGCTCTGACAGCAGTGCTGCGGGTGCTGGCCGAGCCGGGCCGCACCGTGGTGGTCCCGGCCGACGGGTACTACCAGGTGCGCGCCTATGCCGAGGAGTTCCTGGCGACCCGCGGCGTCACCGTGGTCGAGGCGACGTGCGCCGAGATGTGCGCGGCGGCGCGCGATGCCGACGTCGTGCTGGCCGAGACGCCGTCGAATCCCGGGCTGGACGTCGTGGACCTGCACCGGCTGGCGATGACGTGCCGGTCGCAGGGCACCACCCTGGTCGTCGACAACACGACCGCCACCCCGCTCGGCCAGCAGCCCCTGTCGCTGGGTGCCGACCTGGTGGTGGCCAGCGCCACCAAGGCCCTCGCGGGGCACAGTGACGTCCTGGCCGGCTATGTCGCGGGCAGCCATCCCGAGTTGATGGAGCGCATCGCACGGGAACGCCTGCACGCAGGTCCGATCCTCGGCGCGTTCGAAGCCTGGCTGGTGTTGCGCAGTCTCGGTAGCGCCGGCCTGCGGTTCGAGCGGCAATGCCAGAACGCGGCCGCGGTGGCCCTGCTGTTGCGTTCCCATCCCGCCGTGCGGTCCGTGCGCTATCCCGGGCTCCCCGAGGACCCCTCGCACGCGATCGCGTCGATGCAGATGCGGCGCTTCGGCGGAATCGTGTCCGTCGAGCTCGCCGACGCCGACGCCGTCCACTCGCTGGTCCGAAGTAGCGAGCTGCTGGTCGCCGCGACGAGCTTCGGTGGCATGCACACCTCGGTGGATCGGCGGGCCCGCTGGGGTGACCCGGTGGCCCCCGGGTTCGCGCGGATCTCCACAGGCATCGAGGACACCGACGACCTGATCGACGACCTGCGCGAGGCGCTGCGGGCGGTGTGAAGCGTGGGGGCGGTAGCCTCTGCAGGTTGTGAGTGCCCGCATCCGCGTCGCCGTTGTCTACGGCGGACGTAGCTCCGAACACGCGATCTCGTGTGTGTCGGCAGGCAGCATCCTGCGCAACCTCGATCCGCAGCGCTTCGAGGTGACCGCGGTCGGTATCACGCCCGCCGGCTCGTGGGTGCTGACCGACGGCCGTCCGGAGACGCTGGCCATCACCGACGGCAATCTGCCCGGCGTCTCCGAGTCCTCGGGCACCGAGCTGACGCTGGCCGCCGACCCGGCGCGGCGCGGTCAGCTGCTGTCCCTGGGCGAAGGCGCCGGCGACATGCTGGCCGCCGTCGACGTCGTCTTCCCCGTGCTGCACGGCCCCTACGGGGAGGACGGCACGATTCAGGGCCTGCTGGAACTGGCCGGTGTCCCGTATGTGGGTGCGGGGGTCTTGGCCAGCGCCGCGGGCATGGACAAGGAATTCACCAAGAAGCTCCTGATCGCCGCCGGGTTGCCCGTGGGGGATCACGTCGTGCTGCGCGCCCACGAGAGCACATTGGCACTGGAGGACAGGGAGCGTCTCGGGCTGCCGGTCTTCGTCAAGCCGGCCCGCGGGGGTTCGTCCATCGGCGTCAGCCGCGTCACCAGCTGGGACCTGCTCCCCGCAGCCGTCGACGAGGCCCGCCGGCACGACCCCAAGGTCATCATCGAGGCCGCCGTGCCCGGCCGCGAACTGGAGTGCGGCGTCCTGGAGTTCCCGGACGGCCACCTCGAGGCCAGCGCGCTGGGTGAGATCCGCGTGGCCGGGGTGCGCGGACGCGAAGACGGCTTCTACGACTTCGAGACGAAGTACCTCGACGACGGGGCCGAACTCGACGTGCCGGCCAAGGTCGACGATGCGGTGGCCGAGGCGGTCCGGGGTCTCGCGATCCAGGCGTTCGACGCGATCGACTGCCAGGGGCTGGCGCGCGTCGACTTCTTCCTCACCGACGACGGCCCGGTGATCAACGAGATCAACACGATGCCCGGGTTCACCACGATCTCGATGTATCCCCGCATGTGGGCGGCCAGCGGTATCGACTATCCGACGCTGCTCGCGACGATGGTCGAGACGGCCGTGGCCCGCGGCACCGGTCTGCGCTAGCGGCGGTCACCCCAGGGGCGCAGGATCCGGCGGGCGAGCCGGCAGGGTGTCGGCCAGCGTCGCCGACAGGCCCTGGATCGGGGTCGGCCCCGACTCCGGTGGCAGCGTCAGCGCGACATATACCGCGCGGTCCACGGCGAACCACGTACTCCGGTCGCCGCCGGCGGGATCCTCGACCCGGAACCACTGCACCGCATCCACCACCTGCAGGGGTGCCCCGACCGTGAACTCGGCCGGCCGATCGAGTCCACACCGGAGGATGAGGGCTTCGCCGCCGTCGACGCGCTGCCACGCCGCCGCGCCCGGTGGGGCCGGGTCCACCAGTGGGGCCCGTCGAAAGTCCCCGAGCTGCTCGGGCAGGCCGTCGAGCAGGGCGCGGCACTGAGGGCTGTCGGCCTGCGGTGCGGGGGCGGCGGTGACCGCCACGGGCTCCTGCCCGGGCGTGCGTTGATTGAGCGCGGCCACGGCCAGTACCCCGACGAGACCGCCGACGGCGACGACGAGTGCGGCGATGAGCACGGCGCGAGGCGGGCCGTCCCCGGTCTGGCTGTCCACAGGCAGAACTCTAGGGCTGCGCCCCACCGGCGATCGGACAGGTCAGCGTGCGTGTGATTCCGGAGACCTGCTGCACGCTGGGCACCACCGTCGCCGTGAGCTCGTCGGCGGTCCGCGCCCCGACGCGCGCCACGACGTCGTAGGGGCCGGTGACGTATTCCGACGACAACACCCCGGCGAGCCCGCTGAGCTGCTTGGCGATCACCTCGGCGCGGCCGACCTCGGTCTGGATGAGAACAAAAGCCTCGACCACGCCGAAATCCCTCCGTCTGGCTGCATAGACTCCACGCCGCAGGGACCAAACGTACCGCAGGTGGGCCGGGCGTTCAGGCTACGAAGTCGACTGGAGGAGCGGACATGACGGCCGAGGACGCCGAGGTGACCCTGTCCGGGCTGGGCGAGTTCGCCGTCATCGACCGGCTGGTGACCGGGCGTCGCCAACCCTCGTTCGTCGCCGTCGGCCCCGGTGACGACGCCGCGGTCGTCGGCGCCGCTGACGGCAGGACCGTGGTGTGCACCGACATGCTGATCGAGAACCGGCACTTTCGGCTGGATTGGTCGTCCCCGCACGACGTCGGCCGAAAAGCCATCGCGCAGAACGCTGCTGACATCGAAGCGATGGGGGCGCGGGCAACGGCGTTCGTCGTGGGCTTCGGCGCGCCGGGGGACACCGTCGGCGCCAGGGCGGTCGAACTCGCCGACGGCATGTGGCACGAGGCGGGCTTGATGGGCGCCGGCATCGTGGGCGGCGACATGGTCGCGGCGCCGCAGTGGGTCGTCTCCGTGGCCGCGCTCGGTGACCTCGGCGGGCGGGCGCCGGTGCGCAGGGACGGTGCGCTGCCGGGCGACGTGGTCGCCGTCGCGGGCGACCTGGGTCGCTCGCAGGCGGGATATCTGCTGTGGCACAACGACGTCGGCGGGTTCGACGATCTCCGCACACGGCACCTGGTGCCCGAACCACCGTACGGTCAGGGGATGGTTGCCGCGGACTCCGGTGCCACCGCGATGACCGACGTCTCCGATGGGCTGCTCGCCGACCTCGGTCACATCGCCACGGCGTCGGGGGTGCGCATCGACGTGTCGACGGCGGGTCTGCGTCCCGACCTCGACGCTCTGGCCGCGGCGGCCGCCGCGCTGGGTGCCGACCCGCTGGTGTGGGTCCTCGGCGGCGGGGAGGACCACGCACTCGTGGCGTCGTTCCCCGGTGCGGTGCCGCCGGCGTGGCGCGTCATCGGCACCGTCGCGCAGGCCGGTGACCAGGCACCGCGGGTGACGGTCGACGGCACGCCGTGGCAGGGCAGCCCGGGGTGGCAGTCGTTCTGACCGCGCGCCCGCTAAGTTGGCCTCTCGTGACAGCACGCCCTCTTCACGGATTGATCGACCACGGCTGGGCTGCGGCCCTGGCCCCCGTCGAAGACCAGGTGACGCAGATGGGTGAGTTCCTGCGCACGGAACTCTCCGAAGGTCACCGATATCTGCCGGCGGGACCGAATGTGTTGCGCGCGTTCACGTTTCCGATGGAGAACGTGCGGGTGCTGATCGTCGGGCAGGATCCTTATCCGACACCGGGACATGCGGTCGGGCTGAGTTTCTCGGTGGCGCCCGACGTCCGGCCGCTGCCGCGCAGCCTGGACAACATCTTCAAGGAGTACCGCGAGGATCTGGGATTCCCGGCGCCGTCCACGGGCGACCTGACGCCGTGGTGCGAGCAGGGTGTGATGCTGCTGAACCGGGTTCTGACAGTGCGCCCGGGAACACCGGCGTCCCACCGCGGCAAGGGGTGGGAAGCGGTCACCGAGTGTGCGATCCGTGCGCTGGTGGCGCGCAGGAAGCCGATGGTGGCGGTGCTGTGGGGCAGGGATGCATCGACGCTGAAACCCATGCTCGACGACACGGCGGTGATCGAGTCAGCCCATCCGTCGCCGCTCTCGGCGTCGCGGGGGTTCTTCGGGTCGAGACCGTTCAGCCGCGCCAACGAGCTGTTGGCGCAACGTGGGGCCGAGCCGATCGACTGGCGTCTGCCCTAGCGGGCGCGCCCCGTCTCAGATCAGCCGCGCGAGACCTTGCCGGCCTTGAGGCACGAGGTGCAGACGTTGACGCGGTGCTTGTTGCCACCGGGGGTCGACGTGGCCCGCACCGACTGGATGTTCGGATTCCACCGACGGCTGGTCCGGCGATGGGAGTGCGACACCGACTTGCCGAAGCCGGGGCCCTTCCCGCAGATCTCGCACACGGCAGCCATAGTTCGAACTCCTCGAATCAGTACTTTGGGGTCTTCAGGTTCTACATCGGGTCTGGGCTTCCTGCCACCGCGGCGGCGGGCCGTCCCGACAACCCGATCAGAATACCGGCCACCTCCCTGATAACCAAAAACAACGATCACCCGAAGGCGGTGATCGCGGGTGTCCACAGGGCCCGTGCTGCGGTCTTCGGTGCTGTCCGTCCCACTGACTAGGCTGACGCCGACAGCGCCAGCACAGGGAGGTGGGATGTCGGCTCGGCGGCTCGATGCCTCCGCCCTTCGGCGTTGGGCACACACCGCGGTGGCCGCGCTGATCAGTCACACCGACGAGATCAACGAGCTCAACGTCTTCCCGGTCGCCGATGCGGACACGGGCACGAACATGCTGTTCACGATGCGTGCGGCCTGGGCCGCGGCGGACAACTGCGGCGCCGGCGACGACATCCCCGCCGTCGCCGCCGCGCTGGCCGACGGGGCGCTGCGCGGTGCCCGCGGCAACTCCGGGGTGATCCTGTCGCAGATCCTGCGGGCGGTGGCCGAGGTCACCGCGGCCGCCGCCGAGGAGCTCGACGGGGTGCTGTCCGACATCGACGGCGCGCTGCTCGCCGCGGCACTGCGCCACGCAGTCACACTCGCGGTCGCGTCGATGGGCGAGGCGGTGCCGGGAACCATCGTGTCGGTCCTGCACGACGCCGCCGCGGCCGCGGAGGACACGGTGTCCGAGCAGCGCGACGTGGACGCCGTCGTCGCCGCGAGTGCCGACGCCGCCGCCGCCGCGCTCGAGCGCACCCCGACCCAGCTCGACGTGCTCGCCGACGCCGGTGTCGTCGACGCCGGCGGCCGGGGCCTGCTGGTCCTGCTCGACGCGTTGACCGCGACCCTGACCGGCCACGTCGCCGCCCGCACCGTCTATCGCCCGGCACCGAGGGACGGCGGTGCCGCCGCGCCGTCCCTGCAGCCCTCCCCTCGGTTCGAGGTCATGTACCTGCTGAGCGGGTGCGAAGCACAGCACGTCGAGAGTCTGCGGGCCCGCCTCGACGACCTCGGTGACTCCGTCGCGATCGCCGCGTCCGGGTTCGGGGCCGCCGAGGACGGCGGCGCCGGTCACTACTCGGTCCACGTGCACGCCGACGACGCCGGGGCCGCCGTCGAGGCGGGCCTGTCCGTCGGCACGTTGAGCCGGATCCAGATCACCTCGCTGGCCGGCGGCGGGGACCGGCTGCCCGCCGGCAGCTGGAGCCGGGAACGGGCCGTGCTGGCGGTGGTGGACGGCGACGGCGCCGATCGTCTGTTCGCCGGCGAAGGCGCCGAGGTGCTGCGTCCCTCGCCCGATGTCCCGGTCAGCGCGCAGCAACTGCTGCATGCGCTGATCAACACCGGAGCCGCCCAGGTCATGGTGCTGCCCAACGGTTATGTCGCCGCCGAGGAGATCGTCGCGGGTTGCGCGGTGGCCTCGGACTGGGGGATCGACATGGTGCCGGTGCCCACCGGATCGATGGTGCAGGGTCTCGCTGCGCTGGCCGTTCACGATCCGGAGCGGCGGCTCGTCGACGACGGCTACACGATGGCCAGGGCCGCCGCCGCGGCACGCTTCGGATCGGTGCGGGTGGCCGCCGCGGAGGCGCTCACCTGGGCCGGTACCTGCAAACCGGGGGACGGGCTCGGCATCGCCGGCGACGAGGTGGTCGTGGTCGGCGACGACATCGTCTCGGCCGCAGCGGGTCTGATCGATCTGCTGCTGGCAGCCGGCGGCGAACTGGTGACGGTCCTGACCGGCGACGGCATCGGACCGGAGGTCGGCGCCGCGCTGACAGACCACGTGCACTCCAGCCACCCCGGCACCGAGATGGTCACGTTCCACACCGGCCACCGCGTCGACGCCCTGCTGATCGGGGTGGAGTGACATGGCGACACTCGATGACGGTCTGGATTTCGTGATCGGCAGGAAGGCCGCGGATCCCCTGGAGGAACACCTCGGCCTGCGCACGGTGGAAGATCTGCTGCGTTACTTCCCGCGCAAGTACAGCGACGCGATGACCACCCGCGGCGAGGGTGAGGAGCTCGACCTCGACGAGGGGGAGCACGTCACCTTCGTCGACGTGATCGCCAAGGCCGAGCGGAAATGGACCAACCGCCAGCCCAAGCGCGAGTTTCTCGTCGTCACGCTGCGGGACCGCCGCCCCAAGGTCACCGCCACCTTCTTCAACGCCAAGTGGCTCAAGCACACCCTCGTCGAGGGGACCAAGGTGCTGCTCTCGGGTGAGGTCGGCTACTTCCGCGGCACCATGCAACTCACGCACCCGGCGTTCATGGTGCTGGACTCGGCCTCGGGGAAGACCGTGGGGACCAAGTCGCTGACCTCGATCGCCGCTGGGTCCGACGCGACCGGCGACGAGCTGCTGGCCGAGTTCGAGAAGGATTTCTTCCCCATCTACCGGGCCACCGCCAAGGTGCAGACGTGGGACATCTACGCGTGCGTGCGCCAGGCGCTGGCCGTCCTCGACCCGGTTCCCGAGACTCTGCCCGAATGGTTTGTGCGCGAACACGATCTGATGTCCGAAGACGAGGCACTGCGCGCCGTGCACCTCGCCGAGAACGCCGCCGACCGCGCCCGGGCGATCGAGCGGCTGACCTACGACGAGGCGGCGGGGTTGCAGTGGGGTCTGGTCACCCGCCGGCACAGCGAGCTCAGCGGCGCGGGCCCCGCGGCGGCCGCCCGTGACGGCGGGCTGCGGGCGGCGATGACGGCGCAGCTGCCATTCGAACTCACCGCAGGCCAGCGCGACGTCCTGGACACCATCTCGGCCGAACTGGGGGCCACCCGGCCGATGAACCGCATGCTGCAGGGCGAGGTCGGTTCGGGAAAGACCGTGGTGTCACTGCTGGCGATGCTCCAGATGATCGATGCCGGCTACCAGTGTGCGCTGCTGGCTCCCACCGAAGTGCTTGCCGCGCAGCATGCGCTGTCCATCCGTGCGATGCTCGGACCTCTGGCGAGCGCCGGAGAGCTCGGTGGCGCCGAGAACGCCACCAGGGTGGCTCTGCTGACGGGTTCGATGACGGCGCAGCAGAAGCGCGACGTGCGCCGCGAGGTGGCCTCGGGTGAGGCCGGCATCGTCATCGGCACCCATGCCCTGCTCCAGGATGCGGTCGAGTTCGACAACCTCGGGATGGTGGTCGTCGACGAGCAGCACCGGTTCGGCGTCGAGCAGCGGGATCGGTTGCGCGCCAAGGCTCCTGAGGGCATCAGCCCACATCTGCTGGTGATGACCGCCACGCCGATACCGCGCACGGTCGCGCTCACCTTCTACGGCGACCTCGAGACCTCCACCCTGCGCGAGCTGCCTCGTGGGCGTCAGCCCATCACGACCAACACCATCTTCGTCAGGGACAAGCCGTCCTGGCTCGACCGGGCCTGGCAGCGCATCGCCGAGGAGGTCGCCACCGGTCGACAGGCCTATGTGGTGGCCTCCCGCATCGACGAGGACGACAAGCCGGCCGAGGGCGCGAAGAAAGCGAAGGCCGCTGCGAAGAAAGAGACCCACGAGGCGGGCCCTCCGCCGGTCACCGTCACCGAGCTGCTCGCGCGCCTCGCGCAGGGGCCCCTCAAAGGGCTTCGGCTGGGCCTCATGCACGGACGCCTGCCCGCCGAGGAGAAGGATGCCGTGATGGCGGCGTTCCGCGCCGGCGAGATCGACGTGCTCGTGTGCACGACGGTGATCGAGGTCGGGGTGGATGTCCCGAACGCGACCGTGATGGTCGTGATGGACGCCGATCGGTTCGGTATCAGCCAGCTGCATCAGCTCCGCGGGCGCATCGGCCGAGGCGAACACCCGAGCCTGTGCCTGCTGGCCACCCAGCTGCCCGAGACGTCGAAGGCCGGGAAGCGGTTGAGGGCGGTCGCCGCGACGCAGGACGGGTTCACGCTTGCCGACCTCGACCTGCAGGAGCGCAGCGAGGGCGATGTGCTGGGTTACCACCAGTCGGGCCGGGCGATCACACTGCGGTTCCTGTCGCTGGCCCACCATCTGGAGATCATCCTGGCGGCGAAGGAACTGTGCGAGGCGGTATTCGAGACCGATCCGTCCGACCGCGGGATGGCAGCCCTGTCGGCTCCGTTCATCGACACCGACAAAGTGCAGTTTCTGGACATGTCGTGAGCCGTTCCCACACCCTGTGGCTCGCCATTGCCGTGCTGCTCTCGGTGATCGTCGCCTACCAGGTGAGCGCGGCGTCCGAAGGCCCGTCGCGATTCGTCGCCGAAGCCGACATCCCGACGGTCGCCCCGGGTGTCGACGTGCTCGCCGGCATTGCCGAGGTGCCCGCCCGGATTCGCGGGAACGACTATCGCAGAGATGCTTTCGGTGAATCGTGGACCGACGAGACCTCGGCGCCCGGCGGTCACAACGGCTGCGACACCCGCAACGACATCCTGGACCGCGACCTCCTCGACAAGACCTATGTGGCGATCTCGCGGTGCCCGACCGCCGTGGCGACCGGCGTTCTGCTCGACCCGTACACGAATGCCACGGTCGCGTTCACCCGCGGCAATCAGACGGGTGCGGCCGTGCAGATCGACCACCTGGTGCCGCTGGCCCTGGCGTGGGATCTGGGCGCGCGCAACTGGACCGAGGAGAGGCGGGTACGGTTCGCCAACGACCCGGCGAACCTGCTCGCGGTCGCCGGCGCGGCGAACCAGGACAAGGGTGACAAGCAGCCGTCGCTGTGGATGCCGGCCAACGGTGCGTTCCACTGCCAGTACGCGATGCAGTACATCGAGGTGCTCCGCGGCTACGCGCTGCCCGTCGACGCGCCCTCGGTGCCGGTGCTGCGCGCGGCGACGCAGACGTGCCCGGCAGCCTGACCTCGCCACGCTGCCGCCAAACGTGCTCAACAGCAACTCAATTGACGCACGCGGCTAATTGCAGGCCTCTTCGATTCGGCTCCGGGCGCGGGGTTGCCGTGCCACCATGAGGGCGCCGCACGGTCTGCGGTGGCCGGTGCGTCCTTCGGGGCGGTGCGTGAGGAGAACTGCATGACGACGTCGTTTCCGGGCTTCGGACGGTTGGGCTTCGGACGGATGATCGGGGGCGCGCTGGCGTGCGTCGCGGTGGCCGGAATCGCAGCGTTGACAGCGTCTGCGCCTGCCGGGGCGGCGCCCGACCCCGGAGCGCCCACCGGTCCCGGTGATCCCCGATGCGTGTCGATGCCCACCGACCCCGTCTGCCAGGGCGGGCCCTACGCCGCGCCCCCGGCGGCGCCGGGCCCTCCCACCGGGCCGCTCGATCCCTCCTGCATGACGAATCCGGCTGACGCCGCCTGTGTGGGAAGTCCCTACCTGCCGCCGCCCCCGCCCCCACCCGCGGCACCGCCCCCGCCGGCCGCGCCACCCCCGCCGCCGATCGCGCCCCCGATCGCACCGCCGCCGATTGCACCGCCACCTATCGCACCGCCGCCTGTGATCGCTCCGCCGCCGATGATCGCTCCGCCGGCGATCACCCCACCGACGATTCCGATGCCGACGATCAGTGCGCCGACCATCTCGGTGCCGTCGGTCTCACCGACGATGTCGGGCGGCGCGGGGATGCCCGCCACGATGTAGGACGACAGCCCGGCGCGGTCAGCTCACTGGAGGAGTTGCCGACCCAGATAGCCTCCCTCCGGAACGCCGGGCAGGACGGCGAACACCGCCGACCCGACGGTCGTGATCCACGGGTTGAGCGCATCGGCCTCGGCGAGGCGGCGCTGCACCGGCACGAACTGCAACGACGGATCCCGTTGATACGCAGCGAAGATCAGCCCGGCGTCGGTGGTTCCGTCTCGCGGTGGGTCGTCGTAGTTGTACGCCCGGCGCAGGAACCGCTCACTCTCCGCGCGGTGGCGTGCCAGTGCGACGTGAGAGTTCGGCGGAATGACCGGTATGCCGTTCTCCGCCGCGCCGAAGTCCGGTTCGTCGAACTCGTCTCGGCCGGTCAGCGGTGCCCCCGTGCTCAGGCGCCGGCCGACGGTCAGCTCCTTGCTCGCTCGGTCGAGTTCGTCCCAGGTGTCGAGCTCGGCGCGGATCCTGCGCAGCACCAGGACCGTGCCGCCTGCGAACCAACTCTGGTCGGACCCGTCGTCCCAGACGTGGCGGTCGACGTCGTCGGGCGTGCGCAGGTTGGCGGTACCATCGACCTGCCCCATCAGGTTGCGCATCGTCGCCCCGGAGGTGTCCGCGCCCCGGGCGGGACGAAAGCCGTTCTGCCGCCAGCGTTGTGTGGTCAGCGTGCGGACGTTCTTCAGCAGCACCCGAGCGGTGTGCGCGACCACGACGGGGTCGTCGGCGCAGATCTGCAGGAGAATCTCACCGCCGCACCACCGCTCGTCGAGCCGGTCGGTGCCGAACGGGGGCAGGTCCGCCGCCGACACCGGCCGGCGATCCGCGAGGCCGATGCGGTCGAAGGTGTGCGGGCCCAGTCCGACCGTCACGCTCAACCGTGCCGGCCGGTGGGCCAGCTCGGGTTCGGTGTCGGCGAGCGCGGGGTCGCCCTGGGTCAGGCGGGCCGCGTCGGCGCTCCACAACCTCAGCACCGACGTCAGGGCGTCTCGGGCCTCACGTCCGGTACCGGCCCTCAGGTCCAGTGCGACGAACAGCCCGTGTGCCTGGGGCGGGGTGTCGACGCCGGCCTGGTGCACGCCGTGGAACGGTTCGGTGTCCGAACCGAAACCCGCAGCGGGCGCTGCGGTTTCCCCTGCGACACAACCGGTCAGGGCTCCGGTGGCCGCCAGGGCGGCGCCCCCGGTGAGGAGGCGCCGCCGGTTGACGGCCCATCGGCGATCACCCATGACCGTGGGCGCCGGGGGAGTATTCCTCGTTGCCGCCGGCGAAATCTCGCACCTGCGCGACCACCGCAAGCGTCGACCCGTCCTCGAAGGTGACCGTCACCGAGACATCGGCCCCGGGCTTCAGCGGCCCCGTCAGGTCCATCAACATCAGGTGGTCGCCGCCGGGTTCGAGATCGTGCGCTCCGCCCGCCGGGACGGTGATCCCGCCCGCCTTGGGCCGCATCGTCGGGATGCCGTTCGCCCCTGCGGCGACCTCGTGCACCTCCACCGTCGCCGCAGCGGGTGACCGGCCGCCGACGAGCCGCGCCTCGCGGCTACCTGTGTTGGTGAGGGTTCCGAACACGGCCGTCATCCCCGTGTCCGCCGCACCGGCCCACGCATCGTCGAGGGTCACCGCCGACGCCATCGGCGCGGCGGCCCCCGGTCCCGCCGACGCGCAGCCCGTCAGTAGTGAAGCGATCAGAAGAACTGTGTAGCAGAGTTTTTCAGACACTGTCGGACACCTTCCGACGCTTGATCGCCGCGAGCACCACATCCACGCCGGCGAACAGCAGCAGTGTCACCCCCAGCGCCGGCAGGAACCAGCCGACGACAGCGGTGAGGGCGAGGACAGCGGCGGCGGCGACGGGGGACAGGCGTCGGAGCCCGCCGCGGACCGGCGGTCTGCCGACCGCCCAATGGCTACCCCTGGTGGGTCTGCGCTGCCACCACATCCGGTACCCGCGCCCGATGACCGTCAGCAGACCGACCGCGATGCCGAGCAGGAGCAGCTGGTTGAGAAGCCCGAACAGGAATCCCATGTGCGCCCGGATCCCCCAGTCGGCGAGCTTGGCGATGACCGAATAGTCCTGCCAGTAGTCGATGCGGCCGGTCATGGTGGGGCCGTCCGGATCGATGACGGCCGCGTTCGTCGTCCACCGGTACGGCTCGTCGATCTCGCTCACCGTGACGCCGTCTCCGTGCCCGGTGGGCAGGGTGACCTCGACGGGGGCGTGTACCCCTGCGGCGGACGCCGCGGTCAGCACCGCCTCGAAGTTCACCGCCGCCGGGTCCATCGCATGCTGGTGGTCCGTCGCAGCACCGTGCGACGCGTGCTCGCCACCGGCGGGCAGGGCCGTATCGAGCTGCGGGCGCTCCCAGTCGAGCGCGGAGCGGATGTCGGTGACATGCGCCCCCGCGTAGGTCGACCAGGTGATGCCGGTCGCGGACAGGAACAGCAGTCCTGCCAGCAGCCACACCCCGGTTGCGCCATGCCAATTGAGCGTCCGCGAGCGACCGGTGACCTCGTCGCCCACTGTCAGCACCCTGGACTTGCGGCCGCGGCGGCGGTCGCCTGCGGCTTTGACCACCCACAGATACAGCCCGCCGAGCGCGATCACCCACAGCCAGGACGCGGCGACCTCGCTGTAGATCCGCCCGGGCTCGCCGAGGTTCAGGTGGCGGTGCAGGCCGTCCAGCCACGTGCTCACCGGCAGATAACCCAGCCAGGTGACTTCGTCACCCAGAACGCGGCCCGTGTGCGGGTCGACGAACACCGCGCGCAGCAGCTCTTCGTCGAGGGCGGGGTCGGCGAGGTAGACGCGGGTGGACCGGCCGGCCTCGGGTGCGGGCCGGACACCCGTCACGGCCAGCCCGGGATGGGACGCCTGAGCGGCGTTGATCTGTTCGCCCAGCGGCAGCACCCGATCGGCGGCGTCGACGGTCAAGACATCCCGGTAGACGACATTCTCGATGGTCGGTGCGAGCGCGTACAGGCCGCCGGTGACTGCGGCGACGATCAGGAACGGCCCGACGAGGACGCCGGCGTAGAAGTGCAGGCGGACGACGAAGGCACGCCAGCGGTGCTTCGGGATCGCCTGAGTCGGAGGGGTTTCGGACAGGGACGGTTCGACGGTTTCGTCGGGAATGGTCATGCGGGAAGAGGCTCTCTCGGTCGAGACGACGCGGGGTCGCCGCCCGCGCACTGAGGCGCGACGGCGGGGCACGCGCCGCAGCGAGGCGTGCGGCGCGGAGTGGGGTGCGAGGAGAGGAGAAGACCGTCAGGCGGTCGCGAAACCCCTCGGCGGTGCCCGCATGCCTCGCCCGGTGACCAGAACAGGCCGGGCGACAACGACTTTCGTGGCGCGTCGCCGGATTCGCGGCGCCGGCCGGGCTGCCCGGCGGGTGAACAGTTGCAGCCAGCACAGCACCGACGCGCAGACGACGTAGAGATATTCCGCCGCAGAGATGGCGCCGCCGAGAACGATCGCGGCCGCGACGTGTGCGGCGATCATCGCCGGGCCCGGCGCGAGGTCCACGCCGTGATGGTGGTGGCCGGCGACCGTGAGCGCGGCGTGGCCGGCGAACTGTGCCACGCCGAGTGCGGCGGCGGTCGCGGCCCATGCGGTGCGCCGGCCTGTGAGGCGCAGGCTGCCGATCAGCGCGCCGACGGTGGCGCACAGCAGCAGAGTCAGGACGAGGGCGGTCCCGGTGGGAAGGCCGCCACCGCCGGCGGCGTGGGCACCGGTGGTCGTCGCAGCCGAAGACACCCCGACCAGGGCGCCGCGCACCCCGCGGGCACGCGCCTTCGGCGTACGCATGGGCGAACCCTACCGCTCGGCTACTACATCACCTAGTAGTCGGTGCCGACCGGCGGCCGAATCGTCAGGAACCGGTGTAGGTCTCGGGGTCCGGGCGGAACCGGGTGCCCTCGTCGAGCCCGCTCAGCGTCGCCATCTGCTCGTCGGTGAGCTCGAAGTCGAACACCTCGATGTTCGAGGCGATCCGCTCGGGAGAGGAGGAGCGGGAAACCACGCTGTTGCCCAGCTGCAGGTTCCAGCGGATCAGCACCTGGGCGGGCGTCCGGCCGTGCGCCTCGGCCACCGTGGTCACCGCGGGGTTGGACAGCAGGTTGCCCACGCCCAGGGGGCTGTAGGCCTGGGTGGCGATCCCTTGCTCGGCGTTGACCGCACGCAGCTCGGCCTGGTTCAGCAGGGGATGCAGCTCGATCTGGTTGACCGCCGGCGTGAAGTAGGACAGGCCGATGATGTCGTCGAGGTGCTGGGCGTGGAAATTCGCCACCCCGATCGAGCGGGCGAGCCCGATCTCCTTATCCTTCATCAGGCCGCCCCAGCTGTCGACGTACTGGCCGCCGTTGCCGACGGGCCAGTGGATCAGGTAGAGGTCCACGTAGTCCATGCCGAGCCGCTCGAGGCTGGCCCGCAGGGCATCCTGGGAGGACTGGAAGCCGAGATCCTCGACAGCGAGCTTGGTCGTGATGAACAGTTCGTCCCTGGGCACGCCCGACGCGGCCACGGCGCGGCCGACCGCGGCCTCGTTGCCGTAGGCAGCCGCCGTGTCGATCAGCCGGTAGCCGGATTTCAGCGCGGCCAGGACGGCCTGTTCGGTCTCCGCTTCCGACAACTCACCCACACCGAGGCCGATCACCGGCATGGTGTTGTCGTCGTTCAGCGTGACGGTGGGGATCGATGCCGCCGACGTCATGTCACCTTCTTCTCTGAAGTGGATTGCTGGCGCCGACTATATTGCCGCCAGTCATGTCTTCCTCATACCGGCCTACCATGCGCCCGGGCGTGCGCCACGCCGTAGGCTGGCGCCGATTTCGGCCGAGACCACGTTAAGGAGCGCGCCGTGACGCACATCGCCGCAGATCGACCCGCGAATGCCGCGGCACACCAGTCCCGCCGCAAGGCCACGCTGGCCGAGAAGGTCGCCAACCGGGTGGCCGGTGTCACCCTGCGAGGGCTTCCTCACATTCCCGAGCCCCTCAAGCGGTTGATGCTGGGTCGGCGAACGATCACCCTGGACGGCAACACTCTGGACACCACACTTCAGCTGATGCTGGCCGGCCAGCACGCACTCGGCCTGGACGGTCTGGTCGGCGGAGACGACGTCGTCACCGCGCGCGAGCAGCTCGAAACCCTCGCCGTCAGCTTCAAGCAGCACATCCCGGTGTCGTCGGTGACCGACCTGACGGTGACCGGCGGCAGCGGCCCCATCAAGGCCCGTCACTACGCCCCCGACGCCCCCGACGCCGCGCTGCTGGTCTTCTTCCACGGCGGAGGACACGCGATGGGCAGCATCGACACCCACGACGATCTGTGCCGCGAGATGTGCAGCCAGGCGCGTATCCACGTGCTGTCGGTCGATTACCGCCTGGCCCCCGAGCACAAGGCGCCCGCCGGCTTCGAGGACGCCTACGCGTCCTACCTGTGGGCTCTCGAGCACGCCGCCGAACTGGGCGCCGACCCGGCCCGCGTCGCGGTCGGCGGCGACAGCGCGGGCGGTAATCTGACCGCCCTCGTGTCGCTGCGGGCCCGCGACGAGAAGGTCCAGCTACCCGCGCTGCAGCTGCTGATCTACCCGGGGATCGACGCCGACGCTCAGACCCGGTCCCTGACGCTGTTCGCCAACGGGTTCTTCCTCACCAGGCACGACATCGACTGGTTCAAGGCGACCCACCTGGCCGGGACGGGGATCCTGACCACCGACCCGCGTGTCTCGCCGTTGCAGCACGGCGACCTGTCGGGCCTGCCGCCCGCGCTGCTCGTCACCGCCGGCTTCGACCCCCTGCGCGACGAGGGCAGGCAGTACGCCGAGGCGCTGCGCGCCGCCGGGACGCCCGTCGACTACCGGGAGTACGGGACAGTCGTGCACGGCTTCGCGAACTTCTTCCCGCTCGGCGGCGACAGCGCGACCGCGACAGCGGACTTCATCTCCGCCCTGCGCGCGCATCTGACCCGCGGCGGCTAACCGCGGGTCACGACGCCGGTACTCTGTGTCCCGTGGCCACCAAACCCAAGAAGAACGCGCGGTACGACCTGAAGGCAGCGGACCGTAAGCGCAACCTGCTCGTCCAGATCGGTCTGACCGCCGTCGTCGTCATCTTCGCGGTGACCCTGGTGCTCTACATCGTGTTGTCCGCCGACGACAAGCCCACCGCCGGTGAGGCCCGCGCCATCCGCGTCGAGTCGTCGAGCGTGATCAAGAAGGAAGGCACCGACGAGCCCAAGGCGGTGCTCAGCATGTACGAGGACTTCCTGTGCCCGCACTGCGGCGACTTCGAGCAGCAGTTCGGGCCCACGATCTCCAAGCTCGTCGATGCCGGCGCCATCGCCGCGGACTACTACATGGTCGCCATCCTCGACCGTCCGCAGAACCAGAACTACCCGGCCCGCGCCGGTGCTGCGGCCTACTGTGTCGCCGACGAGTCCACCGACGCATTCCGCCGATTCCACGGCGCCCTGTACGCACAGCAGCCCGGTGAGACCGGCTCGGCCTTCCCGGACAACGCCCGGCTCGTCGAGATCGCCCGCCAGGCCGGCGCCAGCGGCGCCGTCCCCGAGTGCATCAACAACGGCACCTACGTCGACCTCGTCGGCGGTCTGGCCGGCGCCACCGGCATCAAGTCGACGCCGACCGTGCGCATCAACGGCGAGGACTACCAGTACAGCACCCCCGAAGCGCTGGTCGCCAAGATCAAGGAGATCGTCGGCGACGTGCCCGGCCTGGAAGCCGCTCCGCCCGCTCCCGCACCGCAGCCGGTTCCCGCGTCATGACGGTCACCGCGACCAGCTCGGTCGAACACACCGATCCGTCGGGCGACGAGCCGACGCCGGTCGCGGTGCCGCGCAGCAGCGGCCTCTGGGTCCTCATCGCGGGTGTCGTCGGGCTGGCCGCGGCACTCACGCTGACGGTTGAGAAGATCGAGCTGCTGATCAATCCGGATTACATCCCGTCGTGCAGCATCAACCCGGTCCTGTCATGTGGCTCGGTGATGATCACCCCGCAGGCGTCGCTGTTCGGTTTCCCGAACCCCCTGATCGGCATCGTGGCGTTCACGGTCGTCGTGGTGAGTGGGGTTCTCGCGCTGGCCAGGGTGAACCTGCCGCGCTGGTACTGGGCGGGGCTGGCGGCCGGGTCACTGCTGGGCACGGTGTTCGTGCACTGGCTGATCTTCCAGAGCCTGTACCGCATCGGGGCCCTGTGCCCGTACTGCATGGTGGTGTGGGCCGTGACGATCCCGCTGCTGGTGGTCACCGCGTCGATCGCCGTGCAGCCACAGCGCAGCGGCAACGCCGTCCTGCGGGCCCTGCACACCTGGCGCTGGTCGCTGGTCACACTGTGGTTCACCGGCGTGCTGCTGCTGATCCTGGAACGGTTCTGGAACTACTGGTCGACGCTGATCTGACCGGCGCCGGTCTGGGGCCGCCTGGCGGGTTCTGATCACACCCCGCAGTCGGGGTCTGTGAGATTGACCTGCAAGGTTAAGGTGAACCGTGGCTGGTCAGATAACCAAGGTCCTCGTCGCCAACCGTGGTGAGATCGCGATCCGCGCGTTCCGCGCCGCCTACGAAATGGGCATCGCGACGGTCGCCGTCTATCCGCACGAGGACCGCAATTCCCTGCATCGACTGAAGGCCGACGAGTCCTATCAGATCGGCGATGTCGGGCACCCCGTGCGGGCCTACCTGTCCGTCGACGAGATCATGCGGGTGGCCCTGGCGGCCGGTGCCGATGCGGTGTACCCCGGCTACGGGTTCCTGTCGGAGAATCCCGAACTCGCGGCCGCGTGCGCGCAGGCCGGCATCACCTTCGTCGGACCCAGCGCCGGCGTCCTGGAACTGACCGGCAACAAGGCCCGCGCGATCGCCGCGGCGCGGTCCGCAGGCCTGCCGGTGCTCGCGTCGTCGGAGCCGTCGGCCTCGGTGGAGGACCTGGTCGCGGCCTCCGAATCGATGGAGTTCCCCCTCTTCGTCAAAGCGGTGTCCGGTGGCGGCGGCCGCGGCATGCGCCGGGTCGCCGAGCCCGAGGCGCTCGCCGAGGCGATCGAGGCGGCCAGCCGCGAGGCCGAATCGGCCTTCGGCGACCCCACGGTCTACCTGGAGCAGGCTGTCCTCAACCCGCGCCACATCGAGGTGCAGATCCTGGCGGACTCGGACGGCAACGTGATGCACCTCTTCGAGCGCGACTGCAGTGTGCAGCGGCGCCACCAGAAGGTCATCGAACTGGCGCCCGCCCCGAACCTGTCCGAGGAGCTCCGTCAGAAGATCTGCGCCGACGCCGTCGCGTTCGCGCGCGAGATCGACTACACGTGCGCCGGCACGGTCGAGTTCCTCCTCGACGAGCGCGGCCACCACGTTTTCATCGAGTGCAATCCCCGCATCCAGGTGGAGCACACCGTCACCGAGGAGATCACCGACGTCGACCTGGTCGCCAGCCAGCTGCGCATCGCCTCCGGGCAGACGCTGGCCCAGCTCGGCCTCAGCCAGGACGACCTGGTGATCCGCGGTGCGGCGATGCAGTGCCGGATCACCACCGAGGACCCCGCCAACGGTTTCCGCCCCGACACCGGGCGCATCACGGCGTACCGCTCGCCCGGCGGCGCCGGCATCCGGCTCGACGGCGGTGCGGTGCTGGGCGCCGAGATCGGTGCGCACTTCGACTCGATGCTGGTCAAACTCACCTGTCGCGGCAGGGATTTCGCGACCGCGGTGGCCCGCGCACACCGGGCGCTCGCGGAGTTCCGCGTGCGCGGGGTGTCGACGAACATCCCGTTCCTGCAGGCGGTCATCGACGACGCGGACTTCCGCGCGGGACGGGTCAACACGTCGTTCATCGACGACCGGCCGGGGCTGCTCACCTCGCACACACCGGCCGACCGCGGCACGAAGATCCTCAACTACCTGGCCGACGTCACGGTCAACCAGCCGCACGGCCCGCGGCCGTCGTCGGTCTACCCGCAGGACAAGCTGCCCGAGATCGACCTGGACTCGATGCCGCCGCGGGGCAGCAAACACCTGCTGACCGAGGTGGGGCCCGAGGCGTTCGCGCGTTGGATGCGTGAGTCGAAGTCGGTCGGCGTCACCGACACCACGTTCCGGGATGCCCATCAGTCGTTGCTGGCCACCAGGATTCGCTCCTCGGGGCTGCTGATGGTCGCGCCCTACATCGCGCGGATGACGCCCCAGCTGCTGTCGATCGAATGCTGGGGCGGGGCGACCTACGACGTCGCACTGCGCTTCCTCAAGGAAGACCCGTGGGAGCGGCTGGCCGCGTTGCGCGAGGCCGTGCCGAACATCTGTCTGCAGATGCTGCTGCGGGGGCGCAACACCGTCGGGTACACGCCCTATCCGGAGTCCGTCACGCATGCCTTCGTGCAGGAGGCCACCGCAACCGGCATCGACATCTACCGTATCTTCGACGCCCTGAACAACGTCGACTCGATGCGACCGGCCATCGACGCGGTCCGCGAGACCGGCACGTCGGTGGCAGAAGTCGCGATGTCCTACACGGGCGACCTCTCCGACCCGGGGGAGAACCTCTACACGCTGGACTACTACCTCAAGCTCGCCGAGCAGATCGTCGACGCCGGCGCGCACGTGCTGGGCATCAAGGACATGGCCGGACTGCTGCGACCGCAGGCGGCCGCCGCGCTCGTCGGCGCGCTGCGCAGCCGGTTCGACCTGCCGGTGCACGTCCACACCCACGACACCCCGGGTGGGCAGCTGGCCACGTACCTGGCCGCCTGGCAGGCCGGGGCCAGTGCGGTCGACGGCGCCTCGTCGCCGCTGGCAGGAACCACCAGTCAGCCGGCGCTGAGCTCGATCGTGGCGGCCACCGCGCACACCGAGTTCGACACCGGCCTCTCACTGGCGGCGGTGTGCGATCTCGAGCCCTTCTGGGAGGCGCTGCGAAAGGTGTACGCGCCGTTCGACGTTGCCGCGGCAGGCCCGACGACTCCGACGGGCCGGGTCTACCACCACGAGATCCCCGGCGGCCAGCTGTCGAATCTGCGTCAGCAGGCAATCGCGCTGGGGCTCGGTGACCGCTTCGAGCAGATCGAAGCCAGCTACGCCGCCTCGGACCGGATCCTGGGCCGGCTGGTGAAGGTGACGCCGTCATCCAAGGTGGTCGGCGATCTCGCGCTGGCGTTGGTCGGGGCCGGCGTGTCCGCCGACGAGTTCGCCTCTGATCCGGAACGTTTCGACATTCCGGACTCGGTCATCGGTTTCCTGCGCGGCGAGCTGGGCGACCCGCCCGGTGGCTGGCCGGAGCCGCTGCGCTCCAAGGCGCTCGCCGGTCGCGCCGAGGCCAAACCGCAGGCCGAGGTGTCCGCCGAGGACACCGAGGCATTGCGAGAGGCGGGGCCCGCGCGGCAGGCCACGTTGAACCGGCTGCTCTTCCCCGGCCCGACGAAGGAGTTCGAGGCGCACCGCGAACAGTACGGCGACACGTCGAGCCTGTCGGCCAACCAGTTCTTCTACGGTCTGCGCCACGGCGACGAACACCGCGTCACCCTCGAGCGCGGCGTCGAACTCCTGATCGGCCTGGAGGCGATCTCGGACCCCGACGAGCGCGGCATGCGCACCGTGATGTGCATCCTGAACGGACAACTGCGGCCCGTGGTCGTGCGCGATCGCAGTGTGGCCAGCGACGTCCCCGCCGCGGAGAAAGCCGACCGCACCAATCCCGATCACGTGGCCGCACCGTTCGCCGGCGTCGTCACCGTCACGGTCGGCGAGGGCGACGCGGTGGAGGCGGGCCAGACGATCGCGACGATCGAGGCGATGAAGATGGAGGCGGCGATCACCGCTCCGAAGGGCGGAACCGTGGGCCGCGTGGCGGTCTCGGCCACCGCCCAGGTGGAAGGCGGGGACCTGCTGGTGGTGATCGGTTCGGCGGGCGGAAGCAAAACGGACGGGGAGTCGACCTGACCCGGATCGTCGCCGGGTCCTACGGCGGTCGCAGAATCGCTGTGCCGCAGCAGAAGTCGGGGCGCGGCACCCGGCCCACCACCGACCGTGTCCGCGAGGCCCTGTTCAACCTGCTGGCGGCGCGGCTGGACTTCGCCGGCATAGACGTGCTCGACCTGTACGCAGGGTCGGGCGCCCTCGGGCTGGAGGCGCTGTCCCGGGGCGCGAGATCGGCGCTGTTCGTGGAGTCCGACGCGCGAGCGGCCGCAGTGATCGAGCAGAACATCATCGCTCTGGGCGCACGCGGTGCCACGGTGCGCCGCGCACCCGTGGCGTCGGTGCTCGACGCCGGTGCGTCGAGGCCGGTCGACCTCGTTCTCGCCGACCCTCCCTACGAGGTGAGCGACACCCAGGTGGGCGAGGTGGTCGCATCGCTGACCTCCGGCGGATGGACCGCGCCGGGCACGATCGCGGTGGTGGAACGACCCGCGTCCGGGCCCGAGATCCCGTGGCCGCCGGTCTGGACGCCGTGGAAATCGCGCCGCTACGGGGACACCCGGCTGGAGATGGCAGCCCTCGGCGGGTGACCGACAGCAGCCACGCACACTGAAAGCGTCCCCGCCGCAGTCTTTTTCGCGCCGAAAGCGTCTGCTGTCACCGTCGCGGCGGCTCCCCTCGGCGCGGTGATCCGTCCTCGCGGCCTGCGGTGACGTCACCTGCCGCCTGCTACCGTCACGTGCCATGAGCGGAGCCGTGTGCCCGGGGTCCTTCGATCCGGTGACCCTCGGTCACATCGACATCTTCGAGCGGGCGGCGGCGCAGTTCGACGAGCTCGTCATCGCCGTCATGGTCAATCCGAACAAGAAGGGCATGTTCACGCTGGACGAGCGGATCGCCCTGATCCAGGAGTCCACGGGTCATCTGCCGAACGTGCGTGTCGAATCGGGGCGGGGTCTCATCGTGGACTTCGTCAAGGACCGGGGCCTGACCGCCATCGTCAAGGGGCTGCGCACGGGCACCGATTTCGAGTACGAGCTGCAGATGGCCCAGATGAACAAGCACGTCGCCGGGGTCGACACGTTCTTCGTCGCGACGACACCGCGCTACTCGTTCGTGTCGTCCTCGCTGGCCAAGGAGGTGGCGACGCTCGGCGGCGATGTCACCGACCTCCTGCCGGCGCCGGTCAACGCGCGACTGCAGGCCAAGCTGGCCGAGCGCGCTTGAGCCCGCCCGCCGTGGGTATGTGAAGGACGCCTGCGTACAGCCCGTATGCGCAGGCATCCCACACACTGCCCGACGGAGGTACCGCTGTGCCCGAGACATTCGTGCAATCCACCGACGACGTCGTCGCTTTCCTCAAAGATCAGCACAACCTGATCAGGGACATGTTCGACGACGTGATCCACGCCACCGAGCCGAAGGCTCGCGAGAAGGCCTTTACCGACCTGCGGCAGCTGCTCGCCGTACACGAGACCGCCGAGGAGATGGTCGTGCACCCGCGGGTGCGCAGGGAGGTCGACGAAGGCGACGACATCGCCGATTCGCTGCTACACGAGGAGCACGTCTCCAAAGAGCAGCTGGTGGCCCTGGAGAACATGGACATCGCCTCGGACGAGTTCGTCGCCGAGCTGACCAAGTTCCGCGACGTCGTGCTGGCACACGCCGAGCACGAGGAGATCGAGGAGTTCACCAAGCTCACGCAGGAGCTCGACGCCGACGATCTGAAGCGGATGGCCGGTGCGGTACAGGCCGCCGAGGCCATCGCGCCCACCCGTCCGCATCCCGGTGTGGAGTCGGCGACGCTGAACTTCGCGGTCGGTCCGTTCGCGTCGATGCTGGATCGCGCACGCGACGTCATCGGATCCGCCCTGCGGTGATCGCGGCCGGCGGCCCGGTGTGACGGAATGCGACACACCGGGTCGCTAGCCGAGTCACAGGCGTATCACCAGGCACACTGGTCACTAACAACTACGCCTGGAGGGTGTCGCCGTGTACCGAGTGTTCGAAGCTCTCGATGAGTTGGGTGCGATCGTCGAAGAGGCCCGCGGTGTCCCCATGACGGCAGGCTGTGTGGTGCCGCGCGGCGACGTGCTGGAGCTGATCGACGACATCAAGGATGCGATCCCGGGCGAGCTCGATGACGCCCAGGACGTCCTGGACGCCCGCGATTCAATGCTGCGGGAAGCCAAGGACCATGCCGAGTCGACCGTGTCCACGGCCAACGCCGAGGCCGACTCGATGGTCAACCACGCCAGGGCCGAGGCGGACCGGCTGCTCGCCGACGCCAAGTCGCAGGCCGATCGCATGGTCGCCGAGGCGCGGCAACACAGCGAACGCATGGTGACCGAGGCCCGCGACGAGGCCGCCCGCCTCGCCGCGACGGCCAAGCGGGAGTACGAGGCCAGCACGGGGCGTGCGAAATCCGAAGCCGACCGCCTGCTCGAAAGCGGCAACCTGGCCTACGAGAAGGCCGTCCAGGAAGGCATCAAGGAGCAGCAGCGGCTGGTCTCGCAGACCGAGGTCGTTGCGACCGCGACCGCGGAGGCCACCCGGATGATCGACTCGGCGCACGCCGAGGCCGACCGGCTGCGCGGAGAATGCGACATCTACGTCGACAGCAAACTGGCCGAGTTCGAGGACTTCCTGAACGGAACATTGCGGTCCGTCGGGCGCGGACGCCATCAGCTGCGCACCTCGGCCGGCACGCACGACTACGCGGCGCGGTAACCCTGCGATCCTCACACGGGCACGCCGTCGGAACCGCTGCTGAGCTCACCGTACGATACGGACATGGCGACGCACGTTAACGCTGCGGCGCACCGGGGTTCACGGTCGCCGCTGGTGATCGACATCTCGCGGCTGGGGCGACGCCCCGGCTCGATGATCACCGTCGAGGAGACGGTGCCCAGCCCCGCGCGCATCGGGGTGGAGCTGATCGCCATCGCCGAAGGTGCCCCCATGGAGCTGACTCTGCAGCTGCAGTCGGTGTCCGAAGGTGTGCTGGTCACCGGCACGGTGTCGGCGCCGACGTCCGGCGAATGCGCGCGATGCCTGACACCGGTCACCGGTGAGGTCGAGATCGATCTCACCGAGCTGTTCGCCTACCCGGACAGCACCACCGACGAGACCACCGAGGCCGACGAGATCCCGCGCGTCGGTCGTGCCGGCGGCAGCGACGTCGTCGACCTCGAACAGTCGGTGATCGACGCAGTCGGCCTCGCGCTGCCGTTCTCGCCCGTCTGCACACCCGACTGCGCGGGCCTGTGTACCGAGTGCGGGGTGCGTCTGGCCGACGCCGAGCCGGGGCATCACCACGAGAAGATCGACCCGCGCTGGGCCAAGCTGGCAGACCTGCGCGAGCAGACCACCGAGGGCCGCGAGCAACGAGCCGGGGACGAGTCGTGACGGTAGACCGCGGGCTTCTGCTGGAAGCCCTCGGCATCGACCTGCCCGGCGAGCTGCTCACCATCGCTCTGACGCACCGCAGCTATTCCTACGAGAACGGCGGCGTGCCGACCAACGAACGTCTGGAGTTCCTCGGCGATTCGGTGCTCGGGCTCACGATCACCGAAGAGCTCTATCACCGCCACCCCGACCGCTCCGAGGGCGATCTGGCCAAGCTGCGCGCCAGCATCGTCAACACCCAGGCTCTGGCCGATGTGGGTCGCAACCTCACCGAGCACGGCCTGGGCGCCTATCTGCTGCTCGGCCGTGGCGAAGAGAACTCCGGGGGCGCCGACAAGTCCAGCATCCTCGCCGACGGTGTCGAATCACTGCTGGGCGCAATCTATCTGGAGCACGGCGCGACGGCGGCCCGCGAAGTGATCCTGCGTCTGTTCGCCTCCCTGCTCGACACCGCCCCCACGCTGGGCGCCGGTCTGGACTGGAAGAGCAGCCTGCAGGAGTTGACGGCCTCGCTGGGGCTGGGCGCACCGACATACATCGTCACCTCGACCGGCCCGGACCACGACAAAGAGTTCACCGCCGTCGTCGTGGTGGGTGAGAAGGAGTACGGCCGGGGTGTCGGCAGGACCAAGAAAGAGGCCGAACTCAAGGCCGCCGCGGCGGCATGGCACGCCCTCAAGAGTGACTGAGCGCGATGCCTGAGCTTCCCGAGGTCGAGGTCGTCAGGCGCGGACTGGCCGAGCACGTCACCGGCAAGACCATCACGGCCGTCAGGGTCCACCACCCCCGCGCGGTACGGCGGCACGAAGCCGGGCCCGCAGACCTGACGGCGCGGTTGCTGGACACCACCATCACCGGCACGGGCCGGCGCGGCAAGTACCTGTGGCTGACCCTCGGCGACCAGTCCGCGCTCGTGGTGCACCTGGGCATGAGCGGGCAGATGTTGCTCGGGGAGGTCCCCAATGCCAACCACCTGCGCATCGCCGCACTGCTGGAGGATGGCACCACGCTGAGTTTCGTCGACCAGCGAACATTCGGTGGATGGATGCTCGCCGACCTGGTCACTGTCGACGGCACCGACGTCCCCGCACCCGTCGCCCACATCGCCCGCGATCCGCTGGACCCGTTGTTCGACCGCGACGGCGTGATCACGGTGTTGCGGCGCAAGCACTCTGAGATCAAACGTCAGCTGCTGGACCAGACCGTGGTGTCGGGTATCGGCAACATCTACGCCGACGAATCCCTGTGGCGCGCCAAGATCAACGGCGCGCGGCTGGCGTCGGGGGTGTCGAAGGCCAAGCTGGCCGAACTGCTCGACGCCGCGGCCGCCGTGATGACCGACGCGCTGGGCCAGGGCGGTACGTCCTTCGATTCGCTCTATGTCAATGTCAACGGCGAGTCCGGCTACTTCGACCGGTCGCTGGACGCCTACGGCCGCGAGGGTGAGCCCTGCCGGCGATGCGGGGCGATCATGCGACGGGACAAGTTCATGAACCGCTCGTCGTTCTACTGCCCCCGCTGCCAACCCCGCCCACGCGTCTGAGGTGCCCACGCGGCTGTCGCGGAGGTTCGCCTGTAGCGCCCCCGCGGCGGAGGCGTCCACGCGGTTGTCGCCGAACTGAGGTTCCGGGCTGTTGTGGGCGCCTTGATCACGACCGGGAATCTCAGTTCGGCGGAGGTGCCCACGCGGTTGTCGCCGAACTGAGGTTCCGGGCTGTTGTGGGCGGCTTGATCACGACCGGGAATCTCAGTTCGGCGGAGGTGCCCACGCGGTTGTCGCCGAACTGAGGTTCCAGGCTGTTGTGGGCGCCTTGATCACGACCGGGAATCTCAGTTCGGCGGAGGTTGTAGAAATAGGGCGTGACCGAACTGTGGGTTGAGCGCACCGGGGTGCGTCGCTATACGGGGCGCAGCACGCGCGGCGCCGAAGTGCTGATCGGCTCGGAGGACGTCGAGGGCGTCTTCACGCCGGGCGAGCTGATGAAGATCGCGCTGGCGGCGTGCAGCGGGCTGTCCAGCGACCAGCCACTGCGCCGACGGCTGGGAGACGACTACGAGACCACGATCCGGGTGTCCGGACTCGCCGACCGCGAGCAGGAGCGCTACCCGCTGCTCGCGGAGGTGCTGGAAGCAGACCTCTCGGCGTTGTCGGCCGACGACAAGGCCCGGCTGCTCACCGTCGTCGAACGTGCCATCGACCAGGTGTGCACGGTGGGGCGCACGTTAAAGGCTGGGGCGGAAGTGACATTTGAGGTGAAAGATGTTGGGGGAAACTGATACTCGGCTGGTGGCCTGGGTGCACGGCCAGGTGCAGGGCGTGGGTTTCCGCTGGTGGACGCGGTCGCGGGCCCTCGAGCTCGGCCTGACGGGCTACGCGGCGAACAAGCCCGACGGCCGGGTCCACGTCGTCGCGCAGGGCCCCCGCGACGCCTGCGAACGCCTGCTGGAGCTGCTCACGAGCGGAAACACGCCGGGGCAGGTCGACAACGTGATTCACGACTGGTCGGAAGCCGCCGACGCGTTCACGGGGTTCACCGAGCGCTGACCTCCGCGGCGGTAGGGTAACGCGTCATGCATCTGAAGAGTCTGACGCTGAAGGGCTTCAAGTCCTTCGCTTCGCCGACGACTCTGCGCTTCGAGCCGGGGATCACCTGCGTGGTCGGTCCCAACGGTTCGGGTAAGTCCAATGTCGTCGACGCGCTCACCTGGGTGATGGGCGAGCAGGGCGCCAAGACCCTGCGCGGCGGCAAGATGGAAGACGTCATCTTCGCCGGCACGTCGTCGCGTGCGCCGCTCGGTCGCGCCGAGGTGACCCTGACCATCGACAACTCCGACAACGCGCTGCCCATCGAGTACTCCGAGGTGTCGATCACCCGGCGCATGTTCCGCGACGGCGCGGGGGAGTACGAGATCAACGGCAGCCGTTGCCGTTTGGCGGATGTGCAGGAGCTGCTGAGCGACTCCGGCATCGGCCGGGAGATGCACGTGATCGTCGGGCAGGGCAAGCTGTCGGAGATCCTCGAATCGCGTCCGGAGGACCGGCGCGCCTTCATCGAGGAGGCCGCGGGTGTTCTGAAACACCGCAAGCGCAAGGAAAAGGCCGTCCGCAAGCTGGACTCGATGGCGGCCAACCTCGCGAGGCTCACCGATCTGACCACCGAGCTGCGCCGTCAGCTCAAGCCGCTGGGCCGCCAGGCCGAGATGGCCCGCCGCGCGCAGACCATCCAGGCCGACCTGCGTGACTCCCGCCTGCGGCTGGCCGCCGACGACCTCGTCTCCCGCAAGGCCGAGTTCGACGACACCAACCAAGCCGAGACCACGCTGCGCCGCGAACACGAGGACCTCAGCGAGCGCCTGGAGGCTCGGGCGCTGGAACTGGACGCGCACGAAAGCGCGGTCGAGGATCTCAGCGAGCGCGCCGACGCCGCCCAGCAGCGCTGGTTCCGGCTGTCGGCCCTGGCCGAACGCGTGGGGGCCACGGTGCGCATCGCCAGCGAGCGCGCCCAGCACCTCGACGCCGAACCCGACTTCTCGGTCGGACCCGACCCCGACGAGCTCGAAGCCCAAGCCGACGCCGTCGCCGAGCAGGAGCGGCAATTGCTCGACGAACTGGCCGAATCCCAGGCCAGACTGGAATCCGCACGTGCCGAACTGTCCGAGCGCGAACAGGTGGCTGCCGAGGCAGAGCGTGCCCACATGGCCGCAGCGCGCGCCGAGGCCGATCGCCGCGAAGGACTTGCCCGGCTGTCCGGCCAGGTCGACACCATGCGCACCCGGGTCGAATCCGTCGACGAGACGGTCGCGCGGCTCACCGCGACCATCGACGAGGCGGCCGCCCGCGCCCAGCAGACCCAGGCCGAGTTCGAAACCGTGCAGGGGCGCGTCGCCGAGCTCGACGAGGGCGAGGTCGGTCTCGACGAACACCACGACCGCTCGGTCGCAGCGCTGCGCCTGGCCGATGAACGGGTGTCCGAACTGCAGGCCGCCGAGCGCGCCGCCGAGCGCCAGGTGGCGTCGCTGCAGGCCCGGATCGATGCGCTGTCGGTGGGTCTGGACCGCAAGGACGGCGCAGCCTGGCTGCAGGAGAATCACGGCGGGACAGGGCTTTTCGGTTCCATCGCGAACCTGGTCAAGGTGCGGCCCGGACACGAGTCGGCTGTCGCGGCGGTGCTGGGCGCCGCGGCCGACGCGCTCGCCGCCGACGACGTCGACGCCGCGCGTGCGGCGGTCGCTGCACTGAAGGAGTCCGACGGCGGCAGGGCCGCGATCGTGCTGGGGGACTGGCCCGCTCAGCCTCAGGTGACGGGCTCGTTGCCCGCCGGGGCGTCGTGGGCTCTCGATCTGGTCGATCCCACGCCGCGGGTACGGGGCGCGGTATCGGCGATGCTGGCGGGCGTCGCGGTCGTGGACGATCTCGCCGCCGCGCTGGAACTCGTTGCTGCACAACCGCATCTGCGAGCCGTGACGGCCGACGGCGACCTCGTCGGATCCGGCTGGGTCAGCGGCGGATCCGACCGCAAACCCAGCACGCTGGAGATCCAGTCCGCCGTGGACCAGGCGCGCTCGGAGCTGGTCGACGCCGAACGCCGGACCGGCGAGCTGTCGGCGGCGCTCTCGGGAGCACTGGCCGAACAATCCGCCCGCCAGGACGCTGCCGAACACGCACTGGCGGCCCTCAACGAATCCGACGCCGCCATCTCCTCGATCTACGAGCAGCTGGGTCGTCTCGGCCAGGACGCCCGCGCCGCCGACGACGAGTGGCAGCGCCTGATCGCGCAGCGGGACGAGCTCGAGGCGGGCCGCAACCGCACCGTCGAGGAGCTCGCCGCACTCGAACTGCGACTGCACAATGCCCAGCAGGAACCCACGTTCGACGTCGAGGTGGTCGACCGCACGGAATCGACCGCCGCCGTCGAGGCCGCACGTTCGGCGGAGGTGGAAGCCCGGCTGGCTCTGCGGACCGCGGAGGAGCGCGCGAACGCCGTTCGTGGCCGCGCCGATTCGCTGCGCCGGTCAGCGGTCGCCGAGCGAGAGGCGCGGGCGCGCGCTCAGCGGGCCCGCGAGGCGCGTGTGCACGCCGCGGCGGTGGCGACCGCCGTCGCGGGAGCGGGAAGGCTGGTGGCTCAACGCCTCAGTGAGGCGGTGGCGGTGGCGTCGCAGGTACGCGACGAGGTCGCCGCCGAGCGCCAGGTGCGCGCGGGTGCCCTGACCAAGGCCCGAGAAGAGGTCAACGAGCTCACCGCGCGGATCACCGCCCTCACCGATGCGCTGCACCGCGACGAGGTGGCCAAGGCGCAGGCGGCGCTGCGCATCGAGCAGCTCGAACAGCAGGTCCTCGAGCAGTTCGGTATGGCGGTGGCCGACCTGGTCGCCGAATACGGTCCCGAGGTGCCGTTGCCGCCCTCGGAGCTGGAGGTCGCCGAATACGAGCAGGCGCGCGAGCGCGGCGAGCAGGTCACCGCACCCGCGCCGATGCCCTACGACCGGCCCACACAGGAGCGCCGGGCCAAACGTGCCGAGAAGGAGCTCAAGGAGCTCGGCCGCGTGAATCCCCTTGCCCTGGAGGAGTTCGCGGCCCTGGAGGAGCGCTACAACTTCCTGTCGACCCAGCTCGAGGACGTCAAGGCTGCGCGCAAGGACCTCCTCGACGTCATCGCCGATGTGGACACCCGGATCCTGCAGGTGTTCACCGAGGCCTACATGGATGTCGAACGCGAGTTCACCCAGGTTTTCTCGACCCTGTTCCCCGGCGGCGAGGGCCGGCTGCTGCTGACCGACCCCAGCGACATGCTCACCACGGGGATCGAGGTCGAGGCCCGCCCGCCCGGCAAGAAGATCAAGCGCCTCTCGCTGCTGTCGGGCGGGGAGAAGTCGCTGACAGCCGTCGCGATGCTCGTCGCGATCTTCCGCGCGCGGCCTTCACCGTTCTACGTGATGGATGAGGTCGAAGCGGCCCTCGACGACGTCAACCTGCGCCGGTTGATCAGCCTGTTCGAGCAACTGCGCGAACGGTCACAGCTCATCGTGATCACGCACCAGAAGCCGACGATGGAGGTCGCCGACGCACTGTACGGCGTCACGATGCGCGGCGACGGCATCACCACCGTCATCTCCCAGCGGATGCGGGGTCAGGAACTGGTCGCCAGTTCCTGACGGGGTCAGCCGGCCGCGGTCACGCCGCGCTCGCGCAGCGCGGTGAGATTCGCCGCACCGCACCCGTGCAGGCACACCAGCAGCTCGTCGATGAACCGCTGCAGCCAATCCACAACGGCAGCAGCGGATTCCACCGCCGGAGCGAGCAGAGGGCGGGCGATCGCCACCACCTCGGCCCCCATCGCCAGCGCCTTCGCGGCGTCCATCCCGGTGCGGATCCCCCCGGAGGCGACGAGCGGGACGTCCGGCAGCAGTCCCCGCACCTCGGTGAGCGCCTGCGCGGTGGGGATGCCCCACTCGGCGAGCGCGGGATAGCGCACCTCCCCGTAGCGGACGAACTGCTCGATGCGCGCCCACGACGTGCCGCCCGCCCCGGCCACGTCCACCGCGGCGATGGGACAGTCGTGCAGTTCGGCGGCCGCGGCCGCGCCGATGCCGTGGCCGACCTCCTTGAGCATCACCGGGTAACCGATCGTCCCGGCGACGTCCCGCAGCCGGGCCATCGAACCGGAGAAGTCGGTGTCGCCGTTGTGCTGCATCGCTTCCTGCAGCGGGTTGGTGTGCACCGCAAGCCCGTTCGCGCCGACCCGGTCGAGCGCTGCGGCCAGCCCGGGCACCATCGACGACTGCAACTGCGCCAAACCGATGTTGCCGATCAACAACACGTCCGGCGCCGACTCGCGGACGTCAAAGCTCGCTGCCGCGGCCGCGTCGTCGATCATGACCCGCTGCGAGCCCAGCATCATTCCGATACCGAGTTGCTGGGCTGCAACGGCCAGATTGCGGTTGATGATGCCCGAGAGCTCCGCACCGCCGGTCATGGCGCCGATGAGCACCGGGGCCTTCAGCGGTGATCCGAAGAACTCCGTTCCGAGATCGACGCTGTCGAGGTCGGTCTGGGTCAGCGCGTTGTAGGGGAGACGGTAGCGCTCGAAACCGGTGGTGAGCGTCTGGTAGTCGACGGGTTCGGTCAGGCACACATCGATGTGGCGCCGCTTGCGGTGGCGCAGCACAGCCCCGGGGTCAGGCGTCACCGGTTATGCCCCCTGAGACAATGGCACGGTGAGTGAAGGTCTCTGGATCGCCATCGCGGTCATCGCCGTTCTGCTCGTCGTCGCACTCGTCGTGGGGCTGGTGCGGTACCGCCGCAGGCAGATCAGCCTCAAGGCTCCGGACACTGCCACTCCTGTCGATCGCTCGGGCGGCTATACCGCCACGTCAAGCATCACATTCACCCAGTCGGCACCCCCCAGGGCCCCGGCGGCCCCACCGAAGACGCCCGAGCGTCCGCAGCGGCTGGACACCAGCGGCTTGCCTGCTGTCGGTGATGATGCCACCATCCCGCGGGACGCGCCCAAACGCCCCATCGCCGACGTCAGACTGCCCGAGCCGCCGGTGGTGGAGCGCGAGCCCGCCACCGAGCTCGACACCGCGCCCCCCGCCGCGCCCGCCACCGAGCCCGAGGCGCCCGTCGCACCGCCTGCCCCCCAGGACACGGCGCCCGCTCCCGACGTCGAGGCGCCCCAGGCGCCCACGGCTGCCCCTGAGCCCGCGACGGTTGCCGACCCCGTCGTCGACGACGCCGCTCCCGCGGCGCCCGACCTCGACTCCATCGCACCGGCCGAAGGGCGCCTCGACCGGCTGCGCGGGCGTCTGTCGAAGTCCCAGAACACCCTCGGCCGCAGCATGCTGGGGCTGCTCGGTGGCGGCGACCTGGACGAGGACTCGTGGGAAGAGGTGGAGGACACCCTGCTGATCGCCGACCTCGGACCGGTGGTCACCGAGTCGGTGGTGAGCTCGCTGCGGGTCAAGATGGCCAGCGCCCGGGTGCGCACCGAAGCCGATGCCCGTGCGGTGCTGCGCGAGGTGCTGATCGACGAACTCCAGCCTGACCTCGACCGGTCGATCCGGGCCCTGCCGCACGCCGACAAGCCGTCCGTCCTCCTCGTCGTGGGTGTCAACGGCACGGGCAAGACGACCACGGTCGGCAAGCTCGCCCGCGTCCTCGTCGCCGACGGACGCCGGGTCGTCCTCGGTGCGGCCGACACGTTCCGGGCCGCCGCGGCCGACCAGCTGCAGTCGTGGGCGTCGCGCGTCGGGGCCCAGGTGGTGCGCGGACCCGAGGGCGCCGATCCCGCCTCGGTGGCTTTCGACGCCGTCGACACCGGGATCGCGTCGGGCGCCGACGTCGTCGTGGTCGACACCGCCGGGCGGCTGCACACCAAGACCGGCCTGATGGACGAGCTGGGCAAGGTCAAGCGGGTCGTCGGCAAGCGGGCCGAAGTCGATGAGGTACTGCTGGTTCTCGACGCGACCATCGGGCAGAACAGCTTGCCGCAGGCCCGGGTGTTCGCCGAGGTCGTCAACATCACCGGGGTGGTCCTGACCAAGCTCGACGGGACGGCCAAGGGCGGCATCGTGTTCCGCGTGCAACAGGAACTCGGGGTGCCCGTGAAGCTGGTCGGGCTCGGTGAGGGCCCCGACGATCTGGCCCCGTTCGAGCCCGCCGCGTTCGTCGACGCATTGCTGGGCTGACACCGAATTCGACACCGAATTTCGCTGTCCGACCGCGTGATTTCTGCTGTCCGCCCCTGGTGAAACATGAGCGTAACGGCATAGACGTGTCCGTTCACGCGGGCGAAACACAACAGCATCACAGGTGAAACGCGGGCAAAAGAGTCTCTTCGGGAGGCCGATCCTGGTCGGCCGTCATCCCAAGGAGGTTCACACAAAGTGGTTTTAGCCTTGCCAGACGAAGCGTTCCTGCCGTTCGGGCCCGAGGGCCTGAGCGCCGGGGACACGGCGTGGGTGCTCACGTCCGCCGCGCTGGTGTTGTTCATGACACCGGGGCTGGCCTTCTTCTACGGGGGTCTGTCCCGTCAGAAGTCCGTCCTGAACATGATGATGATGTCGTTCGGCTCGATAGGTGTCGTCAGCGTCATCTACGTGCTGTGGGGCTACTCGATGTCCTTCGCCTCGGCGCACACGGGGGAGAGCGACTTCTTCGGTGTGTTCGACAACCCGTTCTCGCTCTTCGGCGTCAGTCAGCTGACCGAGGTCCGTGAGATCGACGGCGTGGAGACCTTCGTGTCGGGCGGTTTCGGAACCGTGCCCGCCATCGTCTGGGTGGCATTCCAGCTGACGTTCGCCGTGATCACCGTCGCGCTGATCAGCGGCGCGGTGGCCGAGCGGATGAAGTTCGGCACCTGGCTGCTCTTCGGCGGCATCTGGGTCACCCTGGTGTATTTCCCTCTGTCGCACATGGTTTGGGGTGGCGGTCTGCTGTCGGGTGCGGAGGACGGCATCGCCGCCAAGCTGTTCGGCGTCGACGACGAAGGCGCTGCCAACGTGTCGCCGATCGACTTCGCCGGCGGCACGGTCGTGCACATCAACGCCGGTATGGCAGCCCTGGTGCTGGCGCTGCTGCTGGGCAAGCGCACCGGATTCGGCAGAACCCCCTACCGTCCGCACAACATCCCGTTCGTGATGCTGGGCGCCGCCATCCTGTGGTTCGGCTGGTTCGGCTTCAACGTGGGCTCGGAGGGCGCGGCCGACATGCTCGCCGGTGCGGTGTGGGTCAACACCACGGCCGCCACCGCTGCGGCGATGCTGGCCTGGCTCGTGGTGGAACGCTTCCGCGACGGGCACGCCACCAGCGTCGGCGCCGCGTCGGGCATCGTCGCCGGCCTGGTCGCGATCACCCCGGCGTGCGGCTCGCTGAGCGCGATCGGCTCGCTGATCCTCGGCGCGGTGGCCGGTGCGCTCTCGGCGCTGGCGATCTCGCTGAAGTACAAGTTCGGCTACGACGACTCCCTCGACGTCGTCGGCGTGCACCTGGTCGCCGGACTGTGGGGCACGGTCGGCATCGGTTTCCTGGCCACCGAGACGGGTCTGTTCTACGGCGGAGGCATCGAGCAGCTGGTGGTGCAGATCGTGATCGCACTCGTGGCCCTCGTCTTCACCGGCGTCATGGCCGCCCTCATCGCATTCATCGTCAAGCCTTTGGGATGGCGGGTGTCCAAGGAGGATGAGGACACTGGTATCGATGAGACCGAACACGCCGAAACGGCTTACGAGCTCGCCTGACCGGCGACACTTTCCTCGGAAGGGATCATCTACACATGAAGCTGATTACTGCGATCGTCAAGCCGTTCACGCTGGAGGATGTCAAAACCGGTCTCGAACAGACGGGCATTCTCGGGATGACCGTCTCTGAGGTCCAGGGATACGGACGTCAGAAGGGGCACACCGAGGTCTACCGCGGTGCCGAGTACTCGGTGGACTTCGTCCCGAAGGTGCGTGTCGAGGTGGTCGTGGATGACGCGGCCGTCGACAAGGTGGTGGACGTGATCGTCCAGGCCGCGCGCACAGGCAAGATCGGCGACGGCAAGGTCTGGGTCAGCCCGGTCGAGACCGTCGTGCGGGTGCGTACCGGCGAGCGCGGGGCCGACGCCCTTTGATCCACATCGTCGAATGAGAAGTCGTCTCCCGGCAGTTGCGCCGTGTGAGTGCTGGATCGTCAAGTGCCGGGAGGACATCTCGTGAAGGATTCGAAGTCGCAGCCCGCCGCCGGCGCGTCCCGTTGGGAGCGTCCGGCGGCGGTCTCGTCCCGTCCGGCAAAGGATCTCGTCGCCGCCGCAGAACAGCTCCTGTCGGGGAGTGCCCGCCAGCTCGACTCGGCCGGTCTGCGCGATGCGCTGCTGGATCTACACGACTTCTGGCTCACCACAAAGGCAACCGAGATCGGCATCACCGCGACGAGCGGTTTCGCGATCGTGGCCACCGGCGGTCTGGGCCGGGGTGAGCTTCTGCCCTACTCGGACCTCGACCTGATGCTGTTGCACGACAACATGCCTGCCGATGCGGTGGGCGAGGTCGCCGAGCTCCTCTGGTACCCGTTGTGGGATGCCAACATTCGTCTGGACCACAGCGTCCGGACCGTGCCCGAGGCGCTGCGCGTCGCCGGCGAGGACATCTCGGCCGGGCTGGCGATGCTCGAGGCGCGTCACATCGCCGGCGATGCCGACCTGTCAGCCCTTCTCGTCGGGGGTGCGCGCCGGCAGTGGCGCACCGGAATCGCGCCACGTTTCGACGAACTGGTCGAACACACGAAGGCGCGGTGGCAGCGCAGCGGCCAGATCGCCCACCGCGCCGAGCCGGATCTCAAGTGCGGCAGGGGCGGGCTGCGGGACGTTCAGCTCCTCAATGCGCTGGCGATCGCCCAGCTGGCCGACGTGTACCCGAGTCGATCGCTGGCCTCGCCCACCGAAACCCTCGGCGAAGCCCACCTTTCGCTGCTGAACGTCCGCACCGAGCTGCACCGTGTCGCCGGTCGCGGCCGCGAACTCCTGCTGGCCCAGCACGCCGACGAGATCGGGGCGTCGCTGCGCATCGGCGACAGGTTCGACCTGGCCCGCATGCTGTCCGATGCGGCGCGGACAGTCAGTTACTACGTCGACGCCGGGATCCGGACGGCGTCCAACGCCCTGCCGCGCCGGGGAATCTCCGCGCTGCGCAGGCCGGTCCGGCGGCCCCTCGACGAAGGCGTCGTCGAGTTCGCGGGGGAGGTGATCCTGGCCCGCGATGCGCGGCCGGAACGCGACCCCGGGCTGATCCTGCGCGTCGCCGCCGCGTCGGCCACCACGGCCCTGCCGATCGCGGGTTCCACGCTGAGCAGACTTGTCGAGACCGCGCCCGAATTGCGCACCCCGTGGCCCAGACAGGCGCTCAAAGACCTCCTGGTGATGCTCGCCGCGGGCCCCTCGGCGGTCGGCACCATCGAGGCGCTCGACCGTACCGGTCTGTGGGGCAGGCTCTTTCCGGAGTGGGGCGCGGTTCGTGACCTGCCCCCACGCGACGTCGTGCACATCTGGACAGTGGACCGCCATCTCACCGAAACAGTGTCCCGGGCAAGCGCATTCACTACGCGGGTGTCACGGCCGGACCTGTTGCTGCTCGGTGCGCTCGTGCATGACATCGGCAAGGGTCGCGGCGGAGACCACAGCGTCATCGGCGCGGAACTGGCGCACCAGATCGGCAGCCGGCTCGGCATGTGGCCCTCCGACATCAGGGTGCTCTCCCAGGTGGTGCGCCACCATCTGCTGTTGCCGCACACCGCCACTCGTCGCGACCTGCAGGATCCCGCGACGATCGCCACCGTGGTCGAAGCCCTCGACGGCGACCTCGTGGTGCTGGAGCTGTTGCACGTGCTCGCCGAAGCGGACTCGTTGGCGACCGGCCCCGGTGTGTGGGGTGACTGGAAGGCCTCCCTGCTCGGTGAGCTGGTGAGGCGCTGTCGCCTGGTGATGGCCGGCGAACCCCTGCCGCATCCCGACCCCGTCGATCCGAGATTCCTGTCGCTGGCCGGTCAAGCGCGGGTGCACGTGGAGCTGACGCCGTCGGACACCGCGCACACCTTCGACGTCACGATGATCGCCCCCGACAGCCGGGGCCTGCTGTCCAAGGCCGCCGGCGTGCTCGCACTGAACTCGCTGCGGGTGCACTCGGCGTCGGTCAACGGCCACGACGGCTCGGCGATCAACACCTTCGTGGTGTCGCCCCGCTTCGGTTCACCACCGGCGGCCGAGCTGCTGCGCCAGCAGCTGATCCTGGCGATCAGCGGCGAGCTCGACGTCATGGCCGCCCTGGAGAAGAAAGACGCCGAAAGCACCACGACGGGGCGAGCGGGCGAGGTCAGGGCCGCCGTGCCGATCAACCCGCCGACGGCCCCGCCGCGGGTGCTGTGGCACGACGTGGCGCCCGGTCAGGCCGTGGCCGAAATCCGCGCGACGGACCGCGCCGGGCTGCTCGCCCTGCTGACCGGCGTGTTCGAACGCGCCGGCGCCGACATCGCCTGGGCGAAGGTCACCACGCTGGGATCGTCGGTGGTCGACGCATTCGGGGTCACGCTGGCCGCCGCGGACCCCGGGGCGCGCAGGGCGCTGGAGGCGGACCTGTTCGCGGTGCTGCCCGCCCCGCCTGCGCCCAAGCAGGTGCAGGACGAGGCCGGCTAGCTGTACTGCCCAGGCAGGTTGGTCAACCTTGTGATGGGTGGGACCTTCCCGATCGCTGAGTGTTGCCGGTGGTGATTGTAGGTATGCAACCAGGCCGGAAGCGCTGATCGCCGGGTGCGCTCGTTTGGGTAGAAGCGGGCGAAGGCCCATTCGGCAGCCATGCTGCGGTGGAAGCGTTCGATCTTGCCGTTGGTTTGCGGACGGTAGGGGCGTGTTCGGCGGTGCTTGATGCCCAGGTCCTGGCATGCGTGGCGCCATGCATGTGAGCGGTAGCAGCCGCCGTTGTCTGACAACACGGCTTCAACGGTGACCTCGCGCTCAGCGAACCAGGCGACCGCCCGGTGCAAGACGGCCACCGCGGTGGCGGCGGTTTCGTCATCGTGAATCTCGGCGTAGGCCACTCGCGAGTGGTCATCG
>NZ_JACHVU010000005.1 GCF_014190915.1 Mycolicibacterium iranicum | reverse complement strand
ATCAAGAGCGTCTCCTTCGTGGGGTCGACCCCGATCGCCCAGTACGTCTACGCCACCGGCACCGCGGCAGGCAAACGTGTCCAAGCCCTCGGCGGGGCCAAGAACCACGCCGTGATCCTGCCCGACGCCGACCTCGACCTGGCCGCTGATGCCATGGTCAACGCCGGGTTCGGCTCGGCCGGGGAACGCTGCATGGCCATCAGCGCGTGTGTGGCCGTCGGCCCGATCGCCGATGACCTGGTCGCCAAAATCAGCGACCGGGCACGCGCCATCAAAACAGGCGACGGCACCAAAAATGCCGACATGGGCCCCCTGGTCACCCAAGCCCACCGCGACAAAGTCGCCTCCTACATCGACGCCGGCGAAGCCGACGGCGCCAAAGTCGTCGTCGACGGCCGCACCGTCATGAGCCAGACAGGCCCCGAACGGGATTCAGCCGGGTTCTGGCTGGGCCCCACCCTGCTCGACAACGTCACCCCCCAGATGAGCGTCTACACCGACGAAATCTTCGGCCCCGTCCTGTCCGTGCTGCGGGTCGACACCTACGACCAGGCCCTGGAACTGATCAACACCAACCCCTACGGCAACGGCACCGCCCTGTTCACCAACGACGGCGGCGCAGCCCGACGCTTCCAAAACGAAGTCGAAGTCGGCATGGTCGGCATCAACGTCCCCATCCCCGTCCCCATGGCCTACTACAGCTTCGGCGGCTGGAAAGCCTCCCTGTTCGGCGACAGCCACGCCCACGGCCTCGACGGCGTCCACTTCTTCACCCGCCAAAAAGCCATCACCACCCGCTGGCTCGACCCCAGCCACGGCGGCATCAACCTCGGCTTCCCCGAAAACACCTAAACCCCAACACCTCATCCCCCTTCGCGAGCGTGCGTGTCCGCCCCGGACACGCCGCCCGCGAACCCAACATCACGCACCCTCGCGCGGACGGATTCCGCGCGGCCCGCCAAAGGATCATCTGTGACCATCACCGAAGAGCCCACCGACCGCACCGCGTTGCCCACCGGTGAGGACCTCGAGGTGGCGATCGCGCGCGGGCAGCGCGCCCACGAGCTCGATCGCCGACACGTCTTCCATTCGTGGTCGGCGCAGGCACAGATCAATCCGATGACGGTGCTGGCCGCCGCGGGTTCGTACGTGTGGGACGGCGAGGGCAACAGGCTCCTCGACTTCTCGTCGCAGCTGGTGAACACCAACATCGGCCACCAGCACCCGAAAGTCGTTGCCGCCATTGCCGAACAGGCCGCGACGCTCTGCACGATCGCGCCCCAGCACGTCAACGATGCGCGCTCTGAAGCCGCCCGGCTGATCGCCGAGCGCACGCCGGGTGATCTGAACCGGATCTTCTTCACCAACGGCGGAGCCGACGCGGTCGAACACGCCGTGCGGATGGCCCGCCTGCACACCGGCCGCTACAAAGTGCTCTCGCGCTACCGCTCCTACCACGGCGGCACCGAGACCGCGATCAACCTCACCGGCGACCCCCGCCGCTGGCCCAACGACCACGGCAACGCCGGCGTCGTCCACTTCAACGGGCCGTTCCTGTACCGCTCGACCTTCCACGCCCAGACAGAAGAGCAGGAGACGCAGCGAGCGCTCGAACACCTCGACCGCCTGGTCCAGATGGAAGGGCCGTCGACGATCGCCGCGATCATCCTGGAGTCGGTCCCCGGGACGGCCGGCATCATGGTTCCGCCGCCGGGTTACCTGGCCGGCGTCAGGGAGATCTGCGATCGCCACGGCATCGTGTTCATCGCCGACGAGGTGATGGCGGGGTTCGGTCGTACCGGTGCGTGGTTCGCCATCGACAACTTCGGCGTGACACCCGATCTGATCACCTTCGCCAAAGGCGTGACGTCAGGCTATGTTCCGCTCGGTGGCGTCGCGATCAACGAGGCGATCTATTCGACGTTCGCCGACCGCCCCTACCCCGGAGGCCTGACCTACTCGGGACATCCGCTGGCCACCGCGTGCGCGGTCGCCACCATCACCGCGATGGAAGACGAGGGCATGGTCGCCAATGCCGCCCGGATCGGTGAACAGGTTCTCGGCCCCGGCCTGCGCGACCTGGCCGCCCGCCACCGCTGCGTGGGTGAGGTCCGCGGCCTGGGGGTGTTCTGGGCGATCGAGCTGGTCGCCGATCCTGACACCCGCGAGCCGCTGGCCCCCTACGGCGGTTCCAGTCCCGCGATGGCGGCGGTCCTGGCCGCATGCAAGTCCGGTGGCCTGCTGCCGTTCGCGAACTTCAACCGCGTGCACGCCGTGCCGCCGTGCAACGTCACCGACGAGGAGGTCGCAGAGGGTCTGCGAATCCTCGACGACGCACTGTCGGTGGCCGACGGCTACGTCGCCTGATCGGCCGAAGCCAGTTCGACCGCAACGAGTTCGGTGACACCGCTGACGGTGAACGTCGTCTTCAGCAGCGGGTGCACGATCAGCCTGTGGATCACCTCGGCGCCGGCGGACAGGACGTTGATACCGGCACTGTCGACGTATTCCACCGCGCCGAAGTCGACCACGAGCCTGGCGCCGGCGGCCTCGGCTTCAGCGACCGCGTCGTAGAACGCTTTTCGGAACTCGTCGACGTTGCTCAGGTCGATCTCGCCCACAGCGCCGAGAACGACATCGCCCTCACCGGTGCGGGTGGACGTGAGCGTGAGAAGCGGTGGCATCAGGCAATCCTCGCGGAGAGATGGATGGTGGTCCCGGCCGTGTCGTGAGCAACGGCCACGTCGTGCATGAGTCCTCGCATGATTCCGAGACCCCGGCCGCGGTACGGATCGGGTTCGGGATCAGGGATCTTCCACGACCCGGTGTCGGTGACGACCAACTGGATCCGGTCGACCAACGCAGTGGCCTGCACGGTGACGGTCCCGCGCTGCCCGTGCCGGTGACCGTGTTCGATGGCGTTGGCGACGGCTTCGCCCACGGCGACCAGGACGTCGGTCAGACGGTCCGGGGCCATGTGCGCGCTGACCAGCCAACGACGTAACGCGGTGCGTGTCGGCGCCAGGTTCCCGATGTCGGGGTCGAAGGTCAACTCCAGCGGGGCGGGGTGCCGGTACAGGAGAAGTGCGACGTCGTCCTGGTAGCCACCCTCGGGAGCCAGACGCGCCATGATGTCGTCGGCCAGCTGGTCCAGGGGAGCCCCGTGGCTGTCTGCGATGACGGCAGCAGCCCGAGAGATACCGTGCTCCAACGTCTTTCCGCGGCGCTCCACCAAACCGTCGGTGTAGCACAGCAGTGTCGCGCCCGCCGGCAGGGTGACCCGGGCTTCGGGCCGCGGCCAGTCGAGCCGCAGGCCCAGCGCGATGGTGTGGGCCTCGTCGAGCATCTGCACGCTGCCGTCTGCGTGGACGATCAGCGGTGGCGGATGTCCGGCACTGGAATAGGCGAGTTCGCCGGAGCTCGGATCCAGCACGGCCACAATGGCCGTCGTGCACTGGGCACCCGGCAGGCGGGCGGCGAACCGGTCCATCTTCGCCAAGGCGGTATGGGGACTGTCGTTGTCGAACAGCAGCGCACGGCACGCACTGCGCACCTGACCCATCACGGTTGCGGCGACGAGACCGTGCCCGACGCAGTCACCCACGATCAGGGCGATACATCCGTCATCGAGGTCGACGACGTCATACCAGTCCCCGCCGACCTGCAGCGGCCGGGTGGCAGCCTGGTAGCGGACCGTGAACCCCGGGGGGAGATCGGCCGGGCCCAGGATCGCGTGCTGCAGGGTCAGCGCCGTTTCACGTTGTTGGTCGACCTGGTGAACACGTTGCAGTCCCACGCTGATTCGGCCGGCGAGGACGGTCAGGAGGGTTTGATCCTCAAGGGTGAACGATCGCTGATCGTTGAGGCTGATCCAGATGACCAGGACGCCCTCGGGGTGCTGGAGGGCGATACCGGCCGTGCCGGGTTCCACCGTCTGCGGCGTGAGGAGGTCGCCCTGCTTCAGCAGCTCGACGATCTGCCGGGTGTCGACGGGCAGCTCGGACCAGTGCACCTCCCCCGCAGTCGATACGACGCCGGGGGCCGCATCGGCCGAACGGGCCACCGGGAAGGTGACCGCGAGGACGCGGCGTGCGCGCCACAGCCTGCGCAGCTCCTCGGCGGCACCGCGCACCGCGTCATCGACGGTGTCGGCCTCCGCCAGTTGACGGTTCAGAGCATGCTCACGTCCCGCCGCCAGAGCCAGGGCGATCGCAGCGTGCCGGGCGAAATCGCTGACCAGTTCGAGGTAGGCCTCGTCGAACGCCGCCTGCCGCGGTCGGCGTGCCACCGCGATGACACCCAGCACGGCCTCATCGGCGATCAGTGGCATGACGATGGCGGAGCGCTCCCCCACGTCGGTGAAGCCCTCGATCGGATACTGGAAGGAGTCGGTGATCAGCGGCAGACCGCGCCGTGCCACGCCACCGGTGGTCGACGCGTCCATCGGGACCTGGCGACCGATCACCTCCGCGGCGTATCGGCCCGCGGTCGCCGCAACGACGAGGGTGTCGACGTCGCCGGCGGGCAGTTCGGGGTCTGCGGGCACGAGCAGGATCGCCTGCTCCGCATCCGCCAGTTCCAACGCCCGGTTGACGATGAGTTGCAGCGGTCCCGTCTGGGGATCCCCCGACAGCAGCGCACTGGTGATCTCCCGGCTGGCCCTCATCCATTTCGCCGATTCCCGTTCGCGTTCGAACAGCCGGGCGTTGTCGATGGCGGCCGCCGCTGCGGTGGCCAGGGCGCGGACGGCGTTCTCGTCGGCGTCGGAGAACACCCATCCCGGTCGGTCGTCGGCAAGGTACAGCGTGCCGAAGTGCGTGGCACGCACGGTGATCGGGATAGCCAACAACGCCCGGATCATGCGCCCGTCGACGAACAGTTCGGCGGTCTGCGCGCCCAGGTCGGTGACGCGCAGTCCCGCGCCGATGGGCAGGGAACCGAACTGGCGCGCGTCGGCGTCGTCGAAGCCGCTGCTGACGAACGAGCTGAGCGTGCCCTCCGGGTCGCAGATGCCCAGAGCTGCCAGGCGAGAGCCGCTGAGCTCCTGCGCGGCCGTCACGATACGACGTAACGTCACGTCGAGGTCGAGGTCGGACCCGATGGCGACGATGGCTCGGACGAGCTCCTCCATCGTGTCCCGGGCGACCCTCGACGCGTCGAATTCGGCGGCCGTGGCACTACTTGTGCGTTCGCCCCCGCGATCGAACGCGGTCTCACCCCGTCCGTCGTCCATGCACCCACGCTAGCCTGTGCGCGGGCCGCGGCGTACCGCACGCAAATAGGACGAATTACGAATGATTTCTTCGCGTTTGGGATGTTTGAACGTCAAGCCACTGCGCCACGGGTGGAAAGACGCGGTCCACCGCCGACGCCGCCACGATCCAATGCGGCAGATCGCGGTGGACGTGGTGTTGTGCCCCGTATCGCGTGGCGATGCGGCGGGAGATCCATGGGGCCACGTTGCGATCCTGCCCGGCACTGACACACAGCACGGGGCAGGTGACGTCGAGTGCCCGCACCCGTGTCGGTTTCGCACCCAGTGACATCTGGCGGAAGACCCGCCCTGAGTCCCGGACCAGTTCGGGGATGAGCGCGTCCTGCTCGTCGCGGGGCAGCGTGCTCAGCGGTACTTCCCGCATGGTTTTCGGGCGGGGGAGGAACGGTCTGCCACGCAGGATGGAGGGAAGTACCGGGACGAGGTGCGGCACCGATCTGGCCTGCGTCCACAGTGGTCCCGGCGGGACCGGGGCCAACAGAATTACGGCCGGCGGCGTCCGGGAGGCCGCGATCCGCTGCGCGAGGAGGCCACCGAGACTGTGTCCCACCACGACGGCGGGTTCACCGAGGGAGTCGTAGGCCGCTGCAGCCACCTCGTAGCAGTCCTCGATTCCGAGGCTTCTCAGCGTGACGTCGTCGGACGGCTGACGACCCGGCAGTGCGGGAACGCGAACGCGGTAGCCGGCCGCTTCGAAACGCTCCGACCACGGTCGCAACAGCGACGGTGTGCCGAACACCCCGTGCAGCAACAGGATCGGGGGTCTGGCTGAGTCTGCGCCGACGTCACCGCCGATCTCGGGGACGATGCGCGAACCTGCGATGCCCTCTGGCGCAATGTCATTGTCTTCGCCGGCCGTCGACATCAGGGACTCCCCTCGATGGGGCCGCCCGAATTGCGCAGCCCGTGGTGCTCTCACACCGAGTGTCGACGATGCCGCGTCCGCCGGCGATTACCTCTGAGGTAAGGCCTCCCGATCCAGTGCGCCGCTCGTCAGTACCAGTATGTCGTCGACACCGACTTCCCGTTGACGCACGACACGTTGACGTTCCACTTCCGGAACAGCGGTACGCCGGGAAACTCGAGCCGCGCTTGTGCAGCGGCGAAGTTGTCGACGGTTCCGTTGTGTCCCGGCAGAAAGAAATCACGCCTGATGCTGTTCGCGGTGTACGTGCAGTTCGTCGGATCTCTGGTCCAGCTCTGAATGGTGGCGGTGATGCCGCCCGGGTGCGGATTGAACGAGATGTCCGGGCTCTCATCGGCAGGACCGGCGGACGCGGACGCGGCTCCGCCGAGAAGCAGCGCCACGCCGGTGGCGGCTGTCGCCGCGGCCTGAACCCAGGGTGTGACAGACATGATGACCTCCAATGCGAGTGGTGGGCGAGGCGACGCCCAGAGGTCACCCTCCCGCGTCAGCCACACCGTGACTTGAGTAGTCCACTACGCGAATCGCGACGGTCGTCTTGGAGCGCGCCGCGCAATCCCGGGCCGACGCTGGCGGCTAGGCCGAGCCGGCAGCATCGGTGATCGACCGGTCGCCACGGTGGTGCCCAGGAATGCCGGGGCCCGCGTGCTCGGCGTTGAACACCGCGTCGACGACCAACTGGCGCACATGATCGTTCTCCAGTCGGTAGAAGACCGTCGTGCCCTCGCGGCGGGTGCGGACAAGCCGTGCCATCCGAAGTTTCGCCAGGTGCTGCGACACCGAGGGGGCCGGCTTGCCGACGTGTTCGGCGAGGTCGTTGACCGATCGCTCGCTGGAGGTCAACGCCCACAGGATCTGGATGCGGGTCGGGTCGGCAAGCATGCGGAACACCTCGACGATGAGGGTGGCCTGCTCCTCGGGCAGCCTGTCGGCCGTACCCGGACCATCTGCGTCCATACGCGGATAGTACCGGGCTGCACTGTGCCGCTCATTCACCATGCTCAACGGATCGACGCTGGGGGACGTCACCGGGGTGCTGTGGTGAATTACTGTGCGGCAACGACATTCACGTCACGGACGGTTCGCGAGAACGGGCGGCACCTCCCAGGAGGTACCGCCCGCCCTTTCGCGCTGACGTGCTACGTGTCGTTCGAGGCGATCTCGACCTCGGCGGTGGCCTGGATGAGCGCCAGGAGTTCCGGATCGAGTCCCGGTGAGAACTCCTCGCGCCGCTCGGGTGCGATGGTCATCGGGAACCCTTCGGGCAGGACCTCGGTGCTGAGCTCGGTGCCGTCATTGGACGGTGAAGCGCCGCGGTAGAGCTTCGCCGCCTGGCTCTGGTCATCGGCGCTGAAGGTGAACTGGATGCTCTGCAGACCCTGATCGAGCAGCTTCTTGACCTCAGGGAACTGCTCGGCGTTCGTCTTCGGGATCGGCAGCACCGATCCCCAGTTGACGCCCAGGCTTTCCAACGCCTTGGCGAAGGCGTTCTCGTGCGCCTGGTCCCGGACGATCAGGTAGGCGATCGTCGACCGTGCGGCCTTGTTGTCGGTCATCTGATAGATGCGGCACTTTTGAAGCCGGCCTGTCGATTCGAGCATCAGGTTGTACAGCAGATCGAGCACCAGGTTTCCGCTGTTGTACACATACGAGCCGAGCCAGGGGTTGCCCGCGGCGTCGACCGGGAGAGCGCCCTGGGCTCCCACCAGATAATGATGGATGTTGCTGGTGTCCAACGCGATCTTGAGCGGGGTGGCGCCTTTCGCGCCCGGCTGGTCCAGCGGGTCGGTCTTCTTGCCCCGGTATTCCGGAGAGCCGTCGAGCAATCGCGAGATGGTGGTGCCGATCAGTTCCACGTGGCTGATCTCCTCGGTTCCCACGCCCTGCAGCAGGTCGCGGTACGGCTTCGACGGCGCATCACCACGGAAGTTCATGCTCTGGAACAGGTACTGCATCATCGTGCGCATCTCGCCGAACTGGCCGCCCAACCCCTCCTGGAGCGCGTTCGCTGCAGCGGGATCCGGCTCGTCGACGGCGATTTCGTTGATGAGCCGCTCAGTGTGTAGGTACATGTTGCCTCCTCGGCGTCAAGAGAACTCTCGGGTGACCACAACGGCCGGCACAGTGGCCGCCTCCGGCGTTCGGTCGTGGGACGGCGCGCCTCGCGGTGTTCACAGTGGGCACTTCGAGGTTCGTACCCGGGCCAGAATCCGACAAACGCACGATCTGACCCGACGCCCGGTTTGAGCGCACGGCGTTCGGTAATCCTCCGGTCGAGTGCAGCACCCGGTGCGGCACAGATTCACAGCAGCTCGAAACGATCAACAGAGACCCAGAGGTGTGCCGTGGTGGAAACGTTCGTGCAGTCGACCGATGACGTGGTCGAATTCCTTCGTGGTCAGCACAATCTGATCAAGGACATGTTCGACGACGTCGTCTACGCGTCCGGATCGAAGGCGCGGGAACAGGCGTTCGTCGAATTGCGGCAGCTGCTTGCCGTGCATGAGACGGCCGAGGAGATGGTCGTTCATCCGCGCGCACGTCAGGACATCGACGGCGGCGATCAGATCGTCGACGTCCGCCTGCAGGAAGAACATGATGCGAAAGAGCAGCTGTCCGCGCTGGAGAAGATGGACATCGACTCCAAGGAATTCCTCGACGGCGTGATCCTGCTCAAGACGATGGTCATCGATCACGCCGAGCGGGAGGAGAGCGAAGAATTCAACAGGCTGCAGCGCGATCTCAGCGCCGGCGACCTCAAGCGCATGGTCACCGCCGTCCAGGCGGCGCAGGCGATCGCCCCGACCCGCCCTCACCCCGGCGTGGAGACCGCGACCCGCAACTTCGCGGTGGGCCCGTTCGCCTCGATGCTCGATCGGGCGCGGGACTTCATCTCTGCAGCTCTGCGCTAGGTCTCTGGGATACCGGTACATCCGCTGCGACGCGACGCCAGTTTCGGGTCGGCGCGGTTTCAACCCGCTTATGGCGGGTATCGCCGTGCACAGGGTTCAGAAGCGCGAGCCGCACAGGGACTACCTAGCGAAAGCAGCGGATCACATGTCTGAACGAAGCGACGATTACGCGGCCGTCACCGCGATGGTCCGGGAACTGAGAACGTTCGATCCCGATTCTGCGCAGTATCGGCGCGCCCACGCTGCCATCATCGATCTCACGTTGCCCTTGGCCAGCCACATTGCGCGACGCTTCCGCGGACGCGGTCAGTCCCACGAGGACCTCTTCCAGGTGGCCAGCGTGGGGCTCGTCCAGGCGGTGAAACGCTTCGACCCGGACAACGGTTCGGAGTTTCTGGCATTCGCGATACCGACCATGATGGGCGAGGTACGGCGTTACTTCCGTGACTGCGGGTGGGCGGTCAAGGTGCCGCGGCGCCTCAAAGAACTCAACAACCAGCTCAAAGATGCGCGGTCAGAACTCAGCCAGCGTCTGGGTCGAGCACCCACGCCGAGCGAGATGGCACTTCATCTGGGCATCGACCGCGAAGAGTTGATCCAGGCGACGATAGCCAGCAGCAACTACGCCACCGTCTCCACCGATGCCGGGCAGGGCCAGAGCGGAGAATTCCTGGCCATCAGAGAAACGCTCGGCCAGCGCGACTCCCGTCTGGACAAGGTGCTCGACGTCGAGACCATCCGTCCGCTCATCACGAGCTTGCCCGCACGCGAGCAGGCGATCCTGCGGATGCGGTTCTTCGAAGAGATGACCCAGACCGAGATCGCCGAACGAATCGGTTGTTCTCAGATGCACATCTCGCGTCTGCTGTCCTCTGCGCTGGCCAAGCTGCGCAATCAGGCAGGCGAGCCCACCGCCCGTATCGCCGGCGCCGCGCCTGTCCTGCGGCGCAGACGGCGTCACGACGCCGCATAGCGGTCGACGAGAAATCGCGTTTACCCACCGCCGGGGGTCCCTGCATGCGCCCTGCTGCGAGAATTCCTTTAGCCCTGCGTATTTCGTCTGGCCGACTTCGTCGCCGTGAGCACATCCCACGCAGGGTCACGGGAGAGCTTGATACTCCGGTGCTCCCCTACCGACGTCCTGAGCCGCCGAGTTCGTCGACACCGGCGACCCGAATATGCACCGGAGGTTGCCAAAGGCGCTGTTTCCGCCCCGGATCAGCGGTATATCTGAAGCTGACGAACCACAGTTCCTGAACGTCGCCGCGACTGGATGGAGTGCTGATGCTGACCGCCGTTCTGTTCGGCCTTGCCGCCTCGAGTGCATTGATCATCGGCGCCGCCATCGGCGCCCGCTGGGACATGCCCAAGAAGGTCACCGGTGTCCTGTTGGCGTTCGCCAGCGGCGCCCTCATCTCGGCGCTGGCCTTCGAGCTGTTCGAAGAGTCGTTTCACCTGGGCGGGGCCCTGCATTCCGGCCTCGGCCTGCTGGCCGGGGCGGCGGCCTTCGTCATCGCCGACAGCCTGCTCGACCGCTACGTCAGCGGGCACTCGGGACCCGAGCAACGCGAGGTGGTCGCCGAGGGCGCCCGGCGCGGAGTCGGCTTGGCGCTCCTGGCGGCGGTGACCCTCGACGGCGTGCCCGAGAACCTCGCGCTGGGTGTCTCCCTGGTCGGAGGCGCGTCGCTGTCGCTGCTCGTCGCCATCTTCTTCTCCAACCTTCCCGAATCCCTCGTCGGAGCCATGTCCATGCGCAAGTCCGGGATGGGCGCACGCGCGGTGATCGGGGTCTGGCTTGCCTGTGCCGTCCTGCTGGCCGCCGCCGTCGTGGTCGGCCGCGTCACCGCAGGGGAACTCAGCGACCCGGTCCTTGCGGTCGCCCTCGCCTTCGCGGGTGGGGCGGTGTTGGCGTCGCTGGCCGACACCTTGATGCCCGAGGCTTTCGAGCACGGCCGTCCCGTCAACTCGTTCGCGACCGCAGCGGGCTTCTTCCTGTCCTTCATCCTCGCGGCGTGACACCGGGACCCGCTCCGAAGAAACGGAGCGGAAGTCGTTTAGCTCGTGGCTACGAGTGGTAACGACGCCATCAGGGTGGAGGACGCATAGGCCGCGTGAGTCCCCGCCCGAGGTGTAGGGCTAGCGCGGCCGGGTGTTCAGAAGCCAGCACTCCTAGTCTGCACCGCCCCCCGGACGTAGATCTCGACTCTCAGCTCGGACAAGAGCTGTCGCTGACTCCTAGGGAAAAGCCGACCGCTGTGCGAAGGTGGGCCCATGACGAACGACGACGGCCTCGGCCTGGCCGGCCGCATGGCCGAGCTGGCTCAGGAGCTGGCAGTGCCGAAGTCGCTCGACGGGATACTTCACAGTGTGACCGGGAGCGTGCTGGAGCTCGTTCCGGGCGCCGAACTGGCGGGCGTGCTGCTCGTGGGCGCCAACAGGACGCACGAAAGCCTCGGTCCGACCGACGACTTGATGCATCAGCTCGATCAGATCCAGATCGACACCGGCCAGGGCCCGTGCCTCGACGCCACCGTCGACGAACACATAGTGCGGGTCGACGACTTCACAACGGCGGACCGGTGGCCGGCCTATACGCCGAAGGTGACCGAACTCGGTGTCCGAAGTTCGTTGTCCTTCAAGCTGTTCACCGCGGAGCGGACCGCGGGTGCACTGAACGCCTTCTCCACTCGCGCCCATGCCTTCGATGCCGAGTCCGAGGCCATCGGCTCCGTTCTCGCCGCACATGCGGCAGCGGCGATCGTCGCCAATCGCCAGGGCGAACAACTTGAGAGCGCCCTCAGCAGTAGGGACCTCATCGGCCAGGCCAAGGGCATCATCATGGAACGCTTCAACGTCGACGCCGTGCGGGCGTTCGAATTGATGCGAGAGCTTTCGCAGTCGGGCAACGTCAAGATCGTCGACATCGCCCAACGGATCGTCGACACGCGCGGTACCTGACGTCACTCACGTCGCGGTCACACCGGGTATGCGCCCCTCGCGGAACGCCTCGACGAAGTGCCGGTGATCGTCGCGGACGGTCTTGGCGTATTCGAGGCCGAACGCGACGATGTCGTCGACGAAGTCGTCCTCCGCGTCTCCGATCGCACCCACGATCGCCTCCTCGGTCTGAAATGCGACCAGGGACTGATCGCTGTCGGAGTCGCTCACACAGTGCACCTTGGCCACGGCCTGGCCGAGCTGTTCGATCACCGTGGTGAGCTCGTCGGGCTCGGTGAGCTCATCCCAGTCCAGATCGGCCTCGTAGGGCGACAATTCGCTGACCACGAAGCCCACGCCGTCGATCTCGGTGTACCCGAGCAGAGGATCGGCGTGGGCCTGCAGCGCGCGCTGCGACACCGCGGTGCGATGCCCCTGATGCTCGAAGTACTCGTGCACCTCTTTGTCGTGGACCACCCGGCTCGGAGCGGGCACATTGCCCTGCTTCATCGACAGGACGATGTCGTTGTCGAGAGCCTGGTTGAAGCCCTCGATCAACACGGTGTAGGACGGCAATCCGGCGCTGCCGATACCGAAGCCCGTCTTGGTGATCACGTCCTTCACGTCGTAGGCGATGCCCCGGAATTGTTGTGCCTCAGGGATGGTGTCGAGATAGCGCCCGAACGCGTCCTCGACGGTGGCGCGGTCGGTGTCGTCGAGTCGCCCCACGCCTGCGGTTTCGCGGAAGCGGCGATCGCACTCGTCGACCACGGTGATGCGGTCCAGCATCTCGGCCCGGGTGGACAGTCTCGCCGACTGCAGCGCCGACAGCACCGCGCCCCGGGCAGTGCGCAGATTCAGAGAGAACGACGCATCGTCGTCGACCTCGACGAACCACCGCACCTGTCGAAGATACGCGCGGGTAAAGGTGGCGATCAGGTCGCTGATCTCTCTGTCCGACAGCGCTTTCTGCCAGAACATCAACGCGACGCTGGCCGCGAAGCGCTGCAGATCCCAGGTGAAGTGTCCGACGAACGCCTCGTCGAAGTCGTTCACGTCGAAGATCAACACCCCAGCGCCGTCCATGTACGTTCCGAAATTCTCTGCATGCAGGTCGCCCTGGATCCAGACCCGGCTGGTGCGATCGTCGGCCCACCGGTCTTCGCGCTGAGCGACGTCGGCATAGAACAGACAGGCGCTTCCGCGGTAGAACGCGAACGGGTCTGCCGCCATCTTCCGGAACTTGGTGCGGAACGCGTTCGGGTCGGCCGCCATCAGGTCGGAGAAGGCGTCCAGCAGCGTCTCGACGATGAATTTCTCCCGCTCGTCCCCCGGGGTGTCGTGATCCGTCATGAGCTGTCACTCTCCTCTGCTGCTGCCGACCTGTGCAGCGTGTTCCCGGTAGGCGTCGTCATAACCCGCCGTTCGGTGGCGGAGGCACGTGGCCGGCGTCGGTGTTGTACGGTCCCTTGACCCGTTGCGGCCATTGCCGCGACGCGCAGTACCACCGCCTCACACCGCCGGAGGACGCCCACTCATGAACGCCCTTGCCCCGCACATCGTGATCAAGGCCGGCACCGTCCCTCTGGACTCGTCCGAGGTGCCGTCCGAGCAGGTCGCCGAGGGCCGGCCACGCACGGGCTCGACGCCGCTGGGAACCTTCGCGGGCCTCGAGATCGGCGTCTGGGAGATGAGCGCCGGCGCGATGCGCGACACCGAAGCCGACGAAGTGTTCGTCGTCATCGCAGGCAGTGCCCGGGTCGAGTTCGAGGACGGCACGGCGGCACTCGAATTAGGCGTCGGCGATGTCGTCCGATTGCTCGCGGGCGCGAAGACCGTCTGGACGGTCCACGAGCCGTTGCGCAAGGTCTACCTCGCCTGACCTGGTGGCGCACCCAACGCTGTCGCCGGGGCGCGGCCGCCGGCCGTCAGTCGTAGATCACGTCCAGTCCACGGTGTTTGAGGTCGGCCAGGCCGGCGCGCATCGCATCGAGCTGTTCGTCGGTGTGTCCCACCCAGTCCGTGAGCTCGCCGACGATGCGAACGGGCTCGCGGGTGCGATAGGAGCGGGTGGGATTGCCGGGCAGTTTCTTGTCGGTGACGTTCGGGTCGTCCTCGACGTCGCCCAGCGGTTCGACGATGAAGATGCGGCAACGGCCGTCGCCGGCGGCCATCTCGGCTCCCCACACGGCAGCGTCCAACGTCTGGGTGACATACACGTGGTTCATCACACGGCCCGGGTCGTAGTTCGACGGGCGGCCCGGCACCAGCAGGTCGCCGACCGAGAGGTCCGCTCTGGTGCCGTGCAGGTATGCGCCGGACTCGTGCACCTCGAACGGTTTCGGTATGTGCGGCATGACATTTCCCCCTCGTCGGATCGATCGGCCGCACGAGTGTGCACCCCGGAGGGGGCCTTGCCGCAAGGCCCCCTCCCAGCCTTATAGTGAAAGGGGCAGGGCTCGCCGGGAATAACCGGCGGCATCCTCGGTGTTGCGGGCCAGCATGAAGGCACTCTCGGAGAACGAACGCCGCCAATTTCTCGCCGAAGTCCACGTCGGCGTGCTCGCCGTCCAGGCTTCGGGTGGCCGACCGCCGGCCAGCGTTCCGATCTGGTACGACTACACCGCTGACGGCTTGATCCGCATCAACACCGGTGCCGAGACGCGCAAGGCCCGACTCATCCGCGACGCGGGCACGGTCACGCTGACGGTCCAGCGGGAGGATCCGCCGTATCAGTACGTCGTCGTCGAGGGCACGGTGGTCGACACCGTCCACCCTTCGCCGCCCGACGTCCGCGAGGCCATCGCGGTCCGCTATCTCGGCGTCGAGGGCGGACGCGCGTTCGTGCAGAGCATGGCTGACGCGGACAGCGTGCTGTTCGTCGTACGCCCAGATCGCTGGCTCACTGCGGATTTCTCCGGCGACGTGTAGTGGAGACGACACGCCACGACCGGCGAGAGCGGTGCGCGGGCAACAGCTTCCATTAGCCGGGATCCGCTCGGCGCGGCGGCACCGATATTCGCGGCCCCGTTGTTAGCATCCTGCCGTGCAAGACTCGCCGAAGACGTTCAGCCTTCGGCCGTCGCAGCCGGTTTCCCGCCGCGACGCCCTGCGCTACGCCGCTGCCGCGTCGGCGATGGTGGGGTTGGGCGCCGCGGCCACCAGCCCCTCGGCGTCGGCCGCCGGTCCCCTGCTCATCGATTACGCCGCACACCAGATCCCCGCAGAACACATCCGCGCTGCCGGTTACGCCGGAGTGGTGAACTACGTGTCGATGTCGCGACCCGGCACCAACTTCGGGGCCAAACCGATCACCCGGCCCTACGCCGAGTCCCTGACCAAGGCCGGGCTCGTGATCATCAGCAACTACCAGTACGGCAAGCCGGGCGGCTCCGCGCCGTCGGACTTCACGCGCGGATATGCCGGCGGCGTCGCCGATGCGCGCACCGCCTGGCAGCTGCACACCGCGGCAGGTGGCGGACGCAGCGCACCGATCTTCTTCTCGGTCGACGAGGACATCGACATCGGCACCTGGAACAACGTTGCCCTGCAATGGTTTCGGGGGATCAATGCGGTTCTCGGCGTCCAGCGCACTGGCGTGTACGGCGGTATCGACGTGTGCCAGTGGGCGATCGCGTCGGGCGTCATCGGGAGTTCGCGCACGCCGGGACGCCGCTGGGCGTGGCAGACCCGCGCCTGGTCCGGTAATCGCGTCCACCCCGCCGCCGTGCTCTACCAGAGGATCGTGGCGACGAAGGCCAACCCCGGACCGTTGGTCGGTGGATACGAAGTCGACGTCAACGACGTCCTGGCCCAGGACTGCGGGCAGTGGAATCTCCATCCCTGAGGCATGGTGAGCACGACGGGCCGATGAGTTCTGCCCTCCTCGGCAGTCGCACTCTGTGACGGCGCCCCTGTGACGGGCGCCGCGGACCGGAGGAGCCCGATGCACGCCACGATGTTCGTCAACCTGCCCGTCGCCGATGTCGAACGCTCACGGAGGTTCTTCGGTGCGCTGGGCTACAACTTCGACGAGGCGTACTCCAGCGAGCGCGCCCTCACCATCATGCTCGGAGAGGGCCGACGGGCCATGCTCATCGAGACCGACGAGTTCGCCGGACTGGTCGGTGTCGAGGTGGCGGACGCCTCGAAGGTGAAGGAATGCGTCATCTGCCTCAGTAGTGACAGCCGCGACGCCGTGGACGGGCTGGTGGACCGCGCCCTGGCCGCGGGCGGCACCGTCGGCGACACCGAGGACCTCGGGTTCATGTACGGCCGCAGCTACCACGACCTGGACGGCCACGCCTGGCAGATCTTCTGGGTGAACCCCGAGGGCGGCGATGCCCCGGATCGTCGTTCAGCGGGGGCCGCTCCGGCTACCACTTGAGCGATGGTGGCTCACCTTTTGTGATCGTCGCCGCGGACCGATCGCCCGAGATCCGTCGGTATCGTGCTTCGCGTGGTTCGTCAACGCTCCGGTCGCCTCGCGCGATACCTCCAGAGCACCCTGCCCGGCCACCGCGACCCGGCACCGGTCGCCGGACAACGCAGGCGCAGTGACCAGGACGTGGACGAGCGGCACACCCGCGCAGTTCTGGACCTGACGATTCGACTCGCGGAGGTCATGCTCTTCTCCGGGTCCGGCACCGCCGACGTCGTCGCCACCGCCAAAGACGTGGCCCAGGCGTTCCGCCTCACCGACTGCGTCGTCGACGTCTTCGTCACCACAGTCTTCGTGTCGGCGCTTCCGACCGCGGACAGTCCGCCGGTCACCATCGTCCGCACGGTGCGCACCCGCTCCACCGACTACACCCGCCTCGCCGATCTCGACCGCCTCGTCAAGCGCATCACCTCGGGCGGCGTCACCGTCGAGGAAGCCCACCGGGCCATGGACGACCTGACCGAACGACCCCACGTATACCCGCGCTGGCTGGCTACCGTCGGATGGGCGGGCTTCGGTCTCGGCATCGCCATGCTGCTGGGCGGCACCTGGCTGACGTGCGTGCTGGCCGCGGTCAGCGCGGCCGTTATCGATCGAGTCGGACGCACCCTCAACCGAATCGGGACGCCTTTCTTCTTCCAGAACGTCACGGGTGCGGCGATCGTCACCGTGGTCGCCGTCGCCGCGTACTGGTTCGCCGGCCTCAACCCCACCGCCCTGGTGGCCACCGGCATCGTTTTGCTGCTCACCGGGCTGACCTTCGTTGGCGCGATGCAGGACGCGGTGACCGGTTACACCCTGACGGCGGTCGCCCGGCTCGGCGAGGCGCTGTTCCTCACCGCGGGCATCGTCGTCGGCATCGTCGCCGGGCTCGAGGTGGCGGCGCTCGCCGGGATCAACATCGATCTGCACGTCGATGCCACGGTCAGTGTCATCGTGCCCAACCGGCCGTTGCCCATCGCGGTGGCGGTGGCCGGCGCGGGGCTTGCCGGGGTGTGTCTGACGATCGCGAGTTACTCCCCGCTTCGGCCCGCGATCATCGGCGGAATCGCGGCCGCGGCCGCCGAACTCGTGCTCATCGGCCTCGGGCTCGCCGGAGTCGGTCAGGTGCTCGCGACCGGCCTCGCCGCAGTCCTGGTCGGCTTCCTCGCCACCGTGATCTCGATCCGCCGCCAGGCGCCCGCGCTGATCACTGCGACAGCCGCGATCATGCCGATGCTTCCCGGCCTGGCCGTCTTCCGCGCGGTCTTCTACCTGGCCGTGGACGAGAACTTCGCCGGCGGCCTGGCGCAGCTGCTGTCGGCGACGGCGATCGCGCTGGCGCTCGGCAGCGGCGTGGTGCTCGGCGAGTTCCTCGGCTCACCGCTGCGGTACCGCGCCGGGCGCATCGGCGATTTCATGCGTGCCGACGGCCAGCCGGGCCTTCGCCGTGCCGTCGGACGGGTGGTCCACCTGGGGCCCGCCCGGTCCGAACCCGCTGTGGCCGAGCCGACCTCGCAGAGCGTTGCGCTGGAGCCGGTGGTCGGCGACGACCGGGACAGCGACGACCGGGACAGCACGGAAGGCCCGTAGCCCCGATCAGGTCAGCCCGAGGTCCCCGACTTCGGTTGCGTGCCCGAGTATTCGGGGTCGAGGCCGTGTGGCTCCTCGCCGGCGGGGCCGAACTTCGCGCCGGAACGCTGCAGGCGACGCTCGAACAGGCGCTGCAGCGGCGTAGCCACGAACGTGGTGACGATCGTCATCAGCGCGAGGATGGTGTACAGCTTGCCGGAGATGAGGCCGGCTTCGAACCCGATGTTGAGCAGGATCAGTTCCATCAGGCCACGCGCATTCGCCAGCGCGCCCATCGAACCCGCCTCGTACCAACTCATCCCCTGCGACCGGGCCGCCAGCCCGACAGCCCCGAACTTCGCGGCGAAGGACACCACCAGCACCACTGCGGCCATGGCCAGCGTGGCCGGGTCGAGGATGAGGTCGAGTCGGGTGTTGAGGCCGGAGTAGATGAAGAATGCCGGCAGCAGGAGATAGGCGACCAGCGGCTCGAACCGGTCGCGGATCTTGTCGAGCAGTGCTCCCCGCGGCATGACCGCGCCCGCGACGAAAGCACCGAACACGGAATAGATTCCGACCACGTCGGTGAACCAGCTCGCTGTCAGCACGACGAGCAGAATGACGCTGACGTGCGCGATCGGGATGCCTCCGGCCTGTTCGGTGTCGGCGCGCGGCGGCGTCCACGTCTCGAGTCGCGCCAGGAGCCGGCGGCCGACGAACAGCATGAACACCAGGTACGCCAGTCCGCCTCCGACGGCCAGCACAGCTCCCTCGGCACTGCCCTTCGCTGTCGCCACGACTGTCGCCAACAGGACCCAGGAGCAGGCGTCGTCGACGGCGGCGCAGGACAGTGCCATCGTGCCGAGCCGGGTGTTGAGCAGCCCGGAGTCGTAGATGATCCATGCCAGCATGGGAAACGCGGTGATGGCCACGGCGGCCGCGACGAACAGCCCGCCCTGCCAGTGCTCGACCTTGTCGGTGAAATATCCGCCGAGGCTGACCATCCACCATCCCACGGCACCGCCCAGAACCAGGGGGACGCCGATACCGGCGGCCGAGGTGACACCCGCCTGCTTCACGTGGGCACCGAGGATCTCGACCTTGAAGGAGGCGCCGACGAGGAACATGTAGAGAACGAGCCCCAGCTGCCCGACGACATAGATGGCGGTCAGGTTCGGGTGCGGGATCGTCTCGGCGCCGATGGTCAGCGTCGTGGGGAACAACCACTGCTGACCGGTGGGCCACAGCCAGCCCAGCACCGAGGGGCCGAGCAGGAACCCGGCCACCATGATGGCGACCACCTGCACCTGGGCCAGGCGCCGAAACAGCGGCCACAGCAGGCGGTACGTCACCAGGATGACGGCGATCTGCAGGAAGAAGTGGGCGGTGATCGAGAGTAGGGAGGGCATTCGATCAGCTCCTGTCCGACCAGCGGAAGACATACAGACACGCGACCAGCCCACCGACGCTCCATGCGGCGAGCACCAGGAATATCCGGCCGTGCTCCCAGCTGCCGGCGGGTTCGAAGGCCATCATCTGCGGGGGTAGCAGCACCGACCGGAAGCCCTGGGCCATCCACTTGACCGGGAAGAGCGAGCCGATGATCAACATCCAGGTCGGCAGGACCATCAACGGGACGTAGGTGCCCGAGACGAACTGCAGCCCGACGGCCGGTCCGTTGGTCAGCACGGCTGCCGACACGGCGTTTCCGGCGTAGTTGCTGACGAGGATGCCCAGCAGCGAGCAACTGAGAATGCCGAGGAGGAACACCCACGTCAGCGTGAACCATCCGGACAGCGAGGTGGGCAGGTGCAGCCCGAAGACCGTGACGCCCAGCGCCAGGATGATCACGGCCTCGGCGACACTGGCGATGGCGACAAGCATGATCTTGCCGATGAAGTAGGACGACGCGGTGGCGGGGGTGCCGCGAAGACGGCGCAGCGCACCGGTTTCACGGTCGGCGGCGATACCGATGCCGAGATTGATGAACGACGTCGACAGGATGCCGTAGGCGAGCATGCTCGCTGCGATGATGGCGCCCGTACTGGTCTGGGTGCCCGGCACGTCGGCGGAGAAGATGGAGCCCAGGAGCAGACAGATGATGGCGGGCATCGAGAACGTCAACGCCAATTGCTCGGGACGCCGGTAGAACATCTTGAGTTCGGGCACCACCCGCGAGAAACCGATGCGGACCGCGGACGGCAGTTGCTTTTCCGCTGCCCTGTCCGCATCTGATTGCGTGCGGCGTGCGCGGTGTTTCGAGGTGTCGGTCGCCGGTGTCGATTCGATCGCCATCACGTTCGTCCGATCAACTGGAGGTAGGCGTCCTCAAGGGTGGGCCGGGTGACGGTGAGGCCGACCAGCTCCGAACCGTCCGCCGATTGCCGTCGGATGAACTCGGTCGGATGGTCGGTCTCCTGCACATGCGGCACACCGTCTTCCATCCAGCGCACGGTGGCGGCGGTGTTCACGTGTGCTGTCAGCCGGACCGGGGAATCGACCGCTGCAACCCGGCCGTCGGTGATGACCGCGACCCGGTCTGCCAGGGCGGCCGCCTCCTCGAGGTAGTGGGTCGTGAGGACGATCGTGGTGCCGTCGTCGGCGAGTACCCGGATCAGGTCCCAGAACTGTCTGCGGGCCTCCGGATCGAAACCCGTTGTCGGTTCGTCCAGGAACAGCAGTTCGGGCTTGGCGATGATGCCCAGTGCGACGTCGAGGCGGCGGCGCTGACCCCCGGACAATGTCCTCACTCTCGACGACGAGGTCGACTGCAGCCCGACCAGTTCGAGGAGCTCCTCGGGGGCGCGGGCCTTTCCGTAGCATCTGGCGAACATCCGGACGGTCTCCAGCACGGTCAGCATCCCGAAATCGTTGCTTTCCTGCAGCACGATGCCGATCCTCGCGCGCCACGCGCGGCCCGCCGATTGCGGATCGTCGCCCAGGACGTGCACCTGTCCCGCATCACGTTTGCGGTGGCCTTCGAGGATCTCGATGGTCGTGGACTTGCCTGCTCCGTTGGGGCCCAGAATCGCGAAGATCTCGCCGTAGGCGACATCGAGATCGAGTTGGCGTACCGCGCGCCGTCGGCCGTAGCTCTTCGACAGACCGCGCACACTGACCGCGTGGCCGGCCGATGTCACGGGGACGTCTCCCCGGCACCGGTTGCGCCGTCGGTCTCCAGTTCGCCGAGTAGCGAAAGGAGTTCGGCGTCCGAGAGCCCCTGCATGAGGTGGTCGACGTCGTCGTTCCCGACGGGCGGCGCCGGTTCGGCGTCGTCGGTGGCCGGAACGTGACCATGGATCGAATGCAACTCGGCCAGAATGCGATCCGCCAGCGAGTTCACGCTGACGCCCTTCAGGATCTCCAGCACAGGCAGGTCGATCGAGAACATCATGTTGATCCGCACCCGGAATTCCATCGCCATCATGGAATCCAGCCCGATGTCCTCCAGGAGGACGTCGGACGCGAAATCGTCCTCGCCGCAGTCGAACACAGTGGCGATCAGAGTGCGGATGTGCTCGGCGACCACAGTCGGCCTGTCGGTTTCGGGGGTGGCGGCCAGTATCGCCAGCACGGAGCCGGCGGAGTCGGTGTCGGTGGGTGTCTTCTCCGACGTCTGCAGGTCGGAGAACATGAGCGGAAGGTGCGCCCCGAGGCCCGCCTGGCGCGCCCGGTTCCAGTCGGCGGTGATGGCGACGACAGCCGGGACATTCTGGTTGATCAGCCGGTCGAGGATCCGCACTCCCACGGCGGGGCTGATCAGATCGATGCCCCTCTGCGCGTACATCCTCTCCAGCCCGAGTTCTTCGACCATGCCGACCGACCAGGGGCCCCACCCGATGGTGAGTGCCGGCAGCCCCGCGGCACGGCGACGGTGGGCGAACGCGTCGAGGAAGGCGTTGGCGGCGGCGTAGTTGCCTTGGCCCGGCGAGGCGATCGTGGATCCCGCGGACCCGAACATGACGAAGAATTCCAGGTCGTGACCGGCAAAGGCATTGTGCAACACCTTGGTTCCGGTGATCTTCGGTTCCGTCACAGCCGCGAAGTCATCTTCGCTCATGTTCACCATCAGCTGGTCGTGCACCGAGCCGGCGGCGTGGATGAGACCGCGGATCGGCCTGCCGCCGTTGCGTTCGTGGTCGCGCAGCCAGGCCTCGACCTGCCCGGCATCGGTGATGTCGACGCTGCGGACCGCGACCGTGGCGCCGAGTTGTTCGACGGCACGGATGGTGTCGACGGTCGCCCGGCGTGGGTCGTCCGCACCGAGCGTCGACCAGCAGTCTCTCTGCGGCAGAGGGCGTCTGCTCAACAACACGAGGTGCCGGGCCCCTCGCTCGACGAGATAGGTGGCCGTCACCCGACCCAGAGCGCCGGCACCGCCGGTCACGACATACGCCGCGTCGGGGGTCAGCTTGGTGGGGAAAGGCTGGGTGAGGTGGTCGCAGGGGCGCAGCCGGGGCACGAAGGTCGTCGCGCCGCGGATCGCGATCTGGTCTTCGGATTCGTCGTCGAGGACGTGACGGCAGATGCGGGCGACCGTCTCTGCCGGGTCGTCCGCCGTGTCGATGTCGATGAGCCCACCCCAGTATTCGGCGAGTTCTTGATGTCCGATCACGCGCCCGAGACCCCAGAGGGCAGCTTGGTCGACGTCACGCACGACTGTTCCGGCTGCCGGCTGGGTGTTCGAGGTGACGAAGTACATGAGCGGTTTGACCGTGTCGTTCTCGGCGAGCGTCTTGACCAGTCGCAGCACCGTGAAGGCGCCGAGGTGGTCGTCGGTTTCCCGCCCGGTGATGTCGAGGGGCCAGCAGTCGATGATGCCGGCGAGATCGCGTTCGTCGTCGAGATGTGCGGTGATCAGCTGCGCGGTCTGCTCAGGCCGTCGGGGGTCCATCAGCCAGCCGTCGCCGGTCTCGGTCAGCGCCTCGACGGGCCGGTGCCGCACAGTGCGGGCGCGCTGACCGTGCCGACGCAGTTCGTCTGCCAGTAGCCGGCCCACCGCGGACTCATCGTCGAGGATGAGCCAGGACCGTTCGTCGGCGAACGGCTCGCGCTCGTCGTGGACGTCGTCATCCATGGCGCACCACTGGACTTCGAGTATCCCTCTGTCGATCCGGTCCGGTGACATGCGTGACGAGGTGGCCAGCGACTGGACGGTGAACCCGTCGAGCACGGCGAGCAGGTTACCCTCCCGGTCGCTGATCGTGAGGTTGCACTCCACCTGTTCGGCTGTCGCCGCCACCACGTCGGCGCGTACCGTCATGCGCTCTTCGGGCCGGCCGTAGATGGCGCACCGACGGATGCGCGTCGGCAGGTAGGGATCGCCGGCTTCCTCCTGCCCGAGAAACGGTGCGCCGAAGAGCGTTTGGAAGGCACCGTCGATCAGCGCGGGGTGGAAGTGGTAGTCACCGATCTCCTCGGTGAGGCTCTGGGGGACGCCGAGATCGGCGACCGCCCAGTCGTGCCCCGCCGTGACACCGGTCACCGGGCGGAACGCGGCGCCGTAGTCGAATCCCAGAGCTTCCGTGCGAGCGTAGAACTCGTCACCACTGAGAGAGGCGACCGCGTCGTCGACCGCCACATCCCTTCGTGTCGGTTGTGCGGGGAGGACGTTCAGTTCGGCGGTGGCGGTGATCGTCCACTTCAGGTCGCCGTCGGAGTTCGCGGTGAAGGCCGCGAACTCGAGGGTGCCGTCGTCCTCGTTGAGGGTGGTTCGAAGGAGGGGGTCGCAGGTGTCGTCGAGGATGACGGCGCGATGCAGGACGAGATTGTCCACACTGTGGTTCGACCCGTAGGTCTCCCGGGCCGCGGCCAGTGCCATCTCGATGTACACGGCCCCCGGCACGACGACGCTTCCCTGCACCCGATGGTCGGCGAGGAACGGGTTGAGGACAGTGCTCAGTTCGGCTTCCCACGTCGGATGGATGGCACTGACCACCTGCCCCAAAAGGGGGTGCACCGGCTTGTAGAAGAGAAGTTCCGTGGCCTCTTGGGTGTCGTTCCAGTACCGCTTGTTCTGCCACGGGTAGGACGGAAGCTTGAGCAGACGGGCGTGCTGCACCGGCTGCACGGCTTCCCACGACACGTCGTGACCGTGGCAGTGCAGTTCCCCGACCGATTCGAGGAAGGTGCGCACATCGTCGTGCTGGCGGCGCTGTGTTGCCGTCACGGAAATCCGTTGCTGTCCCGCGGTTTCGAACATCGATGCGGTCAGTACGGGATGTGGCCCCAGTTCGAGGAAATGGGTGTAGCCGTCGTCGAGCATCCGGCGCAGGGCCGGCTCGAAGAGCACCGTGGCCCGCGTGTTCTGCCACCAGTACGCTGCGCCCGCCTCGTAGCGTTCGAGCCGCTCACCGGTCACGGTCGAATACAGCGGAACAGCGGCAACTTCCGAAGACAGGCCGTCGAACGCCGCCAGCAGGTCGTCCTTCACCGCGTCCATGAAATGCGTGTGGTAGGGCACGTTTCCGGCCAGGTACCGGTTGAAGATTCCTGCGGCGTCGAGTTGCCGCACGATGTCGTCGAGGACGGCGCCGTCGCCGGCGAGGGTGACCGCCGACGGGCTGTTGATGGCGGCCACCGACACCAGCTGTCCGATCTCGGTCAGCGCGTCCCCGGTCAGCGTGTTCATCAGTGACTCGGTGTCCACACCGACAGCCAGCATCCGGCCTTGGCCGCTCGTTCGCTGCTGGAGTCTGCTGCGGTGATAGATCACTTCGACGGCGCGCTCGAAGCTGAGCAGTCCGGCGAGGTGATGAGCGGCGACTTCGCCCGCGCTGTGGCCGATCACGGCGTCGGGGACGATGCCGTAGTGAGCGAGCTGCTCGGCCAGGGCGATCTGGACCGCGAAGTTCGCGGGCTGGGCGATCTGGGTCTCCGCCATCCGGGATGCGGATTCGTCACGCCGCAGTTCCTCGATCAGGGACCAGTCGGCGTGGCGGGCCAGTTCACGATCGGTGCGCGCGATGCTCTCGGCGAAGACGGGAAAGGTGTCGAGCAGTCCACGGCACATCCGCCACCACTGAGGTCCCATGCCGGTACACACGAACGCGAGCCTGGGCGCGCCGGTCACGGTGCGGGTCGTGGCCACCCGCCCACCGTCGGCGAGCGCCCGAAGCTCTTGTCGCGCCTGATCGATGGTGTCGGCGAGCACGGTGTGGCGGTGGCTGAGGTGGGTGCGGCGCCGGCCGAGAGTGTAGGCCAGCGACGGCAGCGAGATACCGGGGTCGGCCTCGAGATGGTCGGCCAACTGCCGCGCGGTTGCGACGAGCGCGTCGTCGCTGCGCGCCGAGATGGGTAGCAGCGTCGGCACCATCGCGTCGGGTTCAGAACGGTCGGTGCGTTCGGGACGGGGGTGAGCATCGTAGGCGGGCGGCTCGGCAAGCACCACGTGCGCGTTCGTACCGCCGAAGCCGAAAGAGTTGACGCCCACAATGCGGCGGTGCCGTTCGGGGAACGGCCTTCCGTTGCCCGAGATGTCGATGTGCAGGTCCGGTAGGGAGACGTGTCGTGTGGGGTTCTGGAAGTGCACGTTGGCCGGGATGTAGCCGTTCTTGGCAACCAGAGCCGCCTTGATCAGCCCCGCCACTCCTGCGCCGGCCTCGAGGTGGCCGATGTTCGTCTTGACCGACCCGACGATGAGAGGGTTGTCCGCGGAGCGGTCGGCGGTCAAAGCGGCGGCGAGCGCACGCAGTTCGATGGGGTCGCCGAGCGCCGTTCCCGTGCCGTGGGCTTCGACATAGCCGACGTCGGCCGGATTGACGTTCGCCCGCCTCAGTGCCGTTCGGATCGCCGCGTGCTGTGCGTCCTCCCGCGGTACCGTGATGCCGTCGGTATGGCCGTCCTGCGACACCGCGGTGCCCAGAATCTGGGCGTAGATCTCGTCCCGGTCGCGCAGCGCGTGGGACAAGGGCTTGAGAACGACCACCGCACCGCCTTCGCCGCGCGCATAGCCGTCGGCGGAGTCGTCGAACGCCTTGGACCGCCCCTCCGGGCTCAGGAAGCCGCTCTTCGATTCGGCGATCGCGGTGTTCGGGCCGACCATGATGTTGACTCCGCCGACGAGGGCGAGGTCGCACTCGCCACCCCAGATGCTCTGCGCTGCCAGGTGCACGGCGACCAGCGAGCTCGAACAGGCGGTGTCGACGGACATGCTGGGCCCGCGGAAATCGAACGCATGCGAGATGCGGTTCGCCAGCATCGTCATCATCATGCCGGTGGCCGAATGGGCCTTGAACCGGTAGCGGCTGGTGCGGCCCTGATTCTGCAGCAGCTGATAGTCCAGCGTGAAGCCGCCGACGAACACTCCCACGTCGGTGCCCGCGAGCCGATCCGCGGGAATGCCGGCATCCTCGAGAGCTTCCCAGGTGGCCTGCAGGAGAAGGCGTTGCTGCGGATCGAGTGAATGGGCTTCACGGGGTGAGATCCCGAAGAACTGAGGATCGAACTGGTCGATCTCGCTGAGGAATCCGCCTCTCTTCGTGACCACCTTGCCGATCTTGGACGTCTTCGGATCGTGGAATCGCGCTGCGTGCCAACGTGTCTCCGGAACCTCACGGGTGGCATCGGTCCCGTCGCACAGCAACGCCCACAGACGCTCCGCGGAGTCGACGTCACCGGGCAGGCGACAACCGACCCCGACGATGGCCAAAGGTTCGTGACTGCTGTCCTCGTCACGCATGCGCATCTCCCTGGTCAGAACGGTGCCGGCGCACAGGCGACAGGAACGATCCAGCCGCTGCTGACGGGGTTGATTGCCTGTTCGCGACGGTAGACCGACCGCAGCTCACGCAGCAGCGAATCCCGTTGCCACGCCTGCACCTGGTGCATGACATCGTCGTCCCCGAACATCGATGACTTCTCCGCGACGACGGTATCGACGAGTTGCCCGGCGAGCTGGCGCAGTAGCCGTGCATTGGCGGAGAACTGTTCGGCGAAGTCGGGGCTGTGGCCGATCATCGCCGTGTGCAACGTGACCATGAAATTGAGCGGTGCGTACAGGTCGACGAAGTCGGCTGAGGCCGTGCCCTTCTCGATGGCCGCCCACTCGCGGAAGAAGCGCTGCACGCGATTGCTCAGGTCGATGAGCCCCTGGAGGTACGGCACGAAATCAGGATCGTCGGCGATACGGACGAACCGGTCGTTCATGTAGAGCAGACCGATGAAGCCCCAGTAGAACGCGACGTCCCAGATCACCTTGGCCGTCATGACCGCCGGATTGCCCATCAGCACGTACTGGTCCTGGTAGATGGCCAGCCACATGTCGGTCAGGGACCGGAAGAGGGTGTCGCTGATCTGGGAGCGCGCAACCACGTCCTCGCCGTCGAGTTCGCGGGTGATCATGTCGGTGATCAGGCCGTTTCCGATGGCCACCAGGTCAAGACCCGACGAGTACAGCGGGTCCAGGAAAACGCCGGCGTCCCCGGTCAGACACCATCGAGCACGGCCGTCGAAGACTTTCGACGCGCCGTGGCTGTATTTCTTCATGACGCGAAAGTCGCGGATGAGCGCGCGGTTCTCCGCCAGGATGGCGGCGCACTGCGGCTCGTGCTCGCGGAGCCACGCCATGGCCTTGTCGAGAGTATTGAAGTCGTCAAAGGCATGGAAAGCGGGATCGGCCACGATGCCGACACTGGTGGCACCCGATGCGAGACGGATGAGCCAGACCCAGTAGCCCTCGCCCATCAAATGATTCGTCGACATGGCCCGGTCACCCTCGACGAGGCGGCTGTGGAATCCCGGGTCGTCGCTCCATCGGTTGACATCGATCTCTGTCGCGACCCGCAACCATGCAGCGTTGCAGTGGTGCCCGTTGACCTTCTTCAGATCGAGCTGCCGTGGAAGCAGTCGGTTGCGGCCCGACGCATCGACCACCCACCGTGCCGTCGTCGCGGTGACGACGTCGTCCACCTGATAGTTGACGGCGTGGGTGACCGCGTCGGCGCCGAGTTCGACCGAGCGGACCCGGCCGCAGACCAGATCGATACCCTCCGACCTGCAGCGGTCGTAGAGTTCGTTCTCCAGCCGGCCGCGGTCGATCTGGTAGGTCACCTGCGGCACGAACGAGGAACCGCCCAGTTCCATGCGTCGGGCGATGTCGTCGTTTCCGTTGTTCGAGAAGAACATTCGCAGACCCATCTTGCGAAGCTGCGACGAGCTCAGATGGTCGCCGAGTCCGATGCGATCGCGCAGATAGTGCGCCGAGACCTCGACGGTCGACTCCCCCACCGTGTGGGTGATCTCCTCGATGGGATGAGCGTTGGGCTCGATGACAAGGATCCGGGTCTCCGGGCGGGCCCGGCGGATCTGCAATGCCAGCGTCATCGCGGCGGTGCCTCCGCCGACGACGGTGACATCGTGATCGGCGGTCGGGGCGGGGTCGGCAGTCAAACGGGATTTGATGCGTTGGGCAAGAGCCGCCCGAGCTTCGGGACTCATCTGTGCCACCTGCGCGCGCACGTTCACGTGCTACCTCCTCGAGACGTGTCCACGACGTACCCAGCGGCTCGACCGGTCAGCAGGCAGCCAAGGACCCGGCCTCGACATGGGCTTCCCCAACCCAACCACACGCATGGGGCGGGAGCCCGCCTGAGTGATTACCGATTCCTGACGTATACGGAAGCGTCAGTAATACCGGCGGCTGACCTCGGGTAACGCGAGGCCGCGACGACCCCCGCCCCGAACCCGCGGCGGGCATCGGACAGCGGCTTCGGGCGATCGAGGTCCGCGGCGAGGCAGCGATTCAGCCGCAGCGATTCCGGAAATCCTTCATGGGTTGACGGATCCCTCGAAGTTCGGCCTGAACCTGGGGGTTGGCCGACATGAACGCCTCCAGCGCAGCACGCCGCTCCTCCGGCGACTTACCTTTGAGCGTGGAGAAGAAATCGTTGACCGGCGGGTGGGTGTAGAGATACGCCGACGTTGCTGCCATGACACCGGTCATGACCCCCGTGAGGTCTGCGGACGAGCAATTCGCCGGTGCAGGCTGAGCATGCGCAGGCGTCGCCGTGTGCAGCGCCGCACAGGCAACCACCGCCGCCACCGATGCAAGGATGTACCGCGACATTTATTGCTCCTCAATGAATTCCGTTGTCAACGCCGTCCACCCCCGCGACCTCCGCCGCCGAGACCACCGCCGGGCCTACCTGGGCCGCCCGGTCCGCCGATGACCGGACCGCCGGGGCCACCGGGGCCACCGATCCCCGGGCGACCGGGGTCGAGGTCGACATCGACATCGATGCCCCACCACTCGTCGCAGTCATACCAGTTGATGTCGCACGGGTACGGCACGTACGGTCCGGTCGAGCCGACCGGACCGGTACCGGAGTTCGTTCCGCGCACGTCCCCTTGCGAACAGATCGTGGTAGCCCCCGCGGTGGTGCAATCGGCGACGACCGGTGGCGCCACCGCGACCGCGGTCGACACCACCGCCAGCAGAACGAGCAACGTCACCAGTCGCATCACAGACCCCTACCTCTTCCATGCCCGAAGCTAAAGCGGTCCTCCGCGCAGAACATCCCCCAGAAGGGGTGAAAGCCGGAGCCCGGGCGCAGCTCGACGCCCTTCCCCCAGTTCGGGGGACGACACGATCGCGGGGTGGCCATACGCTGCGGTTTCGGGAGGCTGTTGACCGTGGTAGACGAACAAGATTGGTCCGAGCCGGCGGCGATGGCGATACCGCCAAGCGGATATTTCGAACTCGAACGCGGCCGCTATGGCCCCGTGTTCCCCCGCACGCCCGCCTGCTACGGCTTCTCGATCATCGCCAAGGTGAAAGACGGTCGCGAACAGGTGGTGCGGGAGTACGGGAAGCAGATCGAGGCGGCTGTCGCGGGCAGTCCCGATGTGCTTGCTCCGTTGCGCTTGCACTATCTGCGGTGGATTCTCTTCGACGTCGGGTCCGGACTGCATTTCCAATATCAAGGCATCTTCGACACCGATTTCGACAAGTACACCGAGGACGCGGTCCGCCTGTTCAGCGAGACAGGGATCACCACGGTCTTCACACACCTCGTCGGATTTCCCGAGGATTGGAAGACGAACCCCGAGGCCTTCATCGAATTCGTTCGCGCGCACCAGGTTCCGAGCTTCCTTGAATACGGCGAGTACCCGTTTGTCACGAGTGAGGAGATCAAGAAGGCGCTGCGGCTGAAGGCGGCGTTCTCCACCATGCTGGACCAGATGCAGTGACACCGTGGGCACGACTGATCCTCTAGCGGAGGTACACCGCTATATCCACGCCTTCAACGACGGCGATGCGGCCGGTATGGCCGCTGTCTTCGACACCGACGGGATCATTCTGGACGGCATGGCGCCCCATGTGTGGACCGGCCCGTCCGCCGCACAGGACTGGTACCGCGATGTCCTGATCGAGGCCGGACACCACCGCGCCTCGGGCTACACGGTGACGCTGGCCGAGCCGCTGCACTGCGATATCACCGGAGACACCGCCTATCTGGTCGTCCCGGCGACGATGACCTTCGACCTCAGCGGTACCACAGTGACCCAGACAGGTGCGTTCTTCACCGTCGCCCTGCGCTCGCACGCAGAGCGCTGGCGGATCGCCGCGTGGGCGTGGACCAAAGGGAAGCAACTGTGACACCGGCACTCACCGAGCTGGAGCTGTCCGACATCCAGCACATCCTTCTGACCCGGACGCCTGCCTTGACCGGTCGCTACGAGTTCCTGACCTTCGACACCCCGGAAGGGGGCCGGGCGTGGGTCAGCGCACTTCTCGACAAGGTTCAGTCCGCGGCCGACGCCCACCGCACGATGGACAGCTCCGACCGCTGGGTGACCCTGGCATTCACCTGGACCGGCCTGCGGGCACTCGGGGTGCCGGAGGAGTCACTGGCGACCTTCCCCGGGGCCTTTCGCGAGGGCATGGCGGCGCGGGCAGAAATTCTCGGTGACACCGGGGCGGCTGCGCCGCAACACTGGCTCGATGGTCTCGCCGGTGACGACGTCCACGCCATCGCAATCCTGTTCTCGCGAACCGAGGAGCAGAATCGCACGTCGATCGCCAATCACGACGCGCTCCTGGCTCGTACCGACGGCGTGCGCAGCCTCTCCCACCTCGACCTCAACGCCACACCTCCGTTCAACTTCGCCCACGATCACTTCGGGTTTCGGGACCGGTTGTCGCAGCCGGTGATGAAGGGTTCGGGCGAAGATCCCACCCCCGGTTCCGGAGCTGCGCTCGAGCCGGGGGAGTTCATTCTCGGATACCCCGACGAGGACGGACCCGTCGTCGATCTCCCTCAGCCACTTGCGCTGGCACGCAACGGTAGCTACATGGCCTACCGACGGCTCGAGGAACATGTCGGGCTGTTCCGGGACTACCTGCGCGATAACTCTGCGTCGGCAGACGAGGAGGAACTGCTCGCCGCGAAGTTCATGGGGCGTTGGCGCAGCGGTGCACCTCTGGTCCTCTCCCCCGACAAGGACGACCCGGAGCTCGGCGCCGACCCGATGCGCAACAACGACTTCAATTACAAGGAGATGGATCCGTTCGGGTACGCGTGTCCGCTGGGCTCACATGCACGCCGGCTCAATCCCCGCGATACCGCGCACTACATGAATCGGCGCAGGATGATTCGCCGGGGTGCGACCTACGGTCCGGCGCTTCCGGACGGGGCACCCGACGACGGCGTCGAACGCGGTATCGCGGCATTCATCATCTGCGCCAGCTTGGTGCGCCAGTTCGAGTTCGCGCAGAACGTGTGGATCAACGACAGAACGTTTCACGAGCTGGACAACGAACACGACCCGATAGCCGGAACCCAGGACGGCACCCTCGACTTCACCGTGCCGAAACGCCCCATACGCAAGGTGTACAAGGGCATTCCAGCGTTCACCACGCTGCGCGGTGGCGCCTACTTCTTCCTGCCGGGCATCTCTGCGCTCCGCTATCTGGCCGGTGAACTCCGGTGAGCGCCCGCCCGGCTCGTACCTACAACCAGGACCACTGCGCGCGGCCCCGGAACGGAAACCGCCGCGTGAGCATCTACTGGACGTGGAGTTACCCCTGGGAGGCGCAGAGGGATCCGGCGGCGATGTCGAACCGGTTCTCGACCGTGACCGAGGTCCGTAACGTCGCCTACCCCGCATACGAGACACCCGAATTCGATGCCGCGAACTTCCTCCAGGGCATCGCGGGAACGCTGGAGCTGTTCCATCGATCGACGCTGTCATTCCAGGACCTGGTCGCCGAACAGACCGGTCATCCGGTCGCGGTGTTCCAGCGTGTCGATCAGGCCGGCTATCCACAGCCCATCGACGAGCGCATCCTCGCCGACACCGACACGCTGATGGTGTTCGGCCTCGACCACCTCAACTCAGGACTGGAGGCCGACCGGGAGGAAGTCGAGGCGCTGCGAGAGTGGCTCCGCCATGAGGGCCGCTGCCTGGTCCTGGCGCCCCACCACGACGTCGGGTTCACCGACGACCTCGGTCAACGGCAGGTGGAGTACGAACACCACGGAGATCGATTGGTACCCCGCATGCAACGGTTCAGCCGCTACACCCGGTCTCTGATGCGTGGTTTGGGCGTACCGGTGCACAACATCTGGGGGTTGAGGCCGGCGGTACTGCCCGGCACACGAAACCCCGTCGACCTCAGGGCGTTTCGCGACATCGACGAACTCGGACTGTTGCACGATGTGTCGTCACTGAGCTTTCACCAACACCTCCCCCACTACGAGCTGACGGCGCCCGAAGGCGCGTCGCTCCGCGTGCTGGCCTGTCAACCCGTGGACCTGGAACGTCCCCACCCGTTCACCGCCGCAGGCGAGACCGAGTTCAACGCGATCATCTGGATGCCGCCGGACGGGGAGCGGGCCGGCGACATCGTGCTCGTCGACTCGACCCACTTCACCACGCTCTTCGGCGGCACGGACAGCCTGCGCGCCCTGTGGCGGAATCTCGTGCGGCTGCCGCTCACTCGGGGATGAGACCAACCCGTCTCGCCTCGGCGACGGCCTCAGCTCGCGACGAGACACCGAGCTTCCGATAGATCGACGTCGCCTGGCTCTTGGCGGTTTCACGGCCGATCACAAGGATTTCGGCGATCTTCTGCAGGGACAGGTGCGAGGCCAGATGCGGGAGCAGGCGCAGTTCGGCCGAGGACAACGGCCGCGCGCCGCCGGCGGCCATCGCTTTGACGCGCTCGACACGTTGGACCAGCGCGACGGCCTCCGGCTCTCGTTCGGCCGCGCGTTCGGCAGCTGCCAGGTGCTTGGAAAGCAGCGAAGAATCCTGGATCGCCACCGCCGTCCACGCCAGCAGACCGTGCCCGAGCAGAGCCGTCCGAGCGGACAACTGACCGAGCCGGTCGAGCAGCGTCTGCGCCACGACCACCGCCCGCTGCGCCGTCGCAGTATCGCCTACGCGCGCCGCCATGACCGCGCTCGTGGAGTACACGACGATCATGGGCACCACATCGCACAGGTCGTACTTGTCGACGAGCGAGGCGGCTTCGTCACTGCGCTGGATGGCCGCGGCATCGTCGCCGGCGGCGAGGTCGAGGAGCGCCAGATGGGCCAGCGCCGCAGCCTGGAATCCGGGGAGGTCGGCAGTCACCGGCAGGGCCGACTCGAGCAGTACCCGGGCCTGAGTAATCCTGCCGCACATCGCCTCAGCCGCGCCCTTCATCACCGTGGCCGCTCCCCACCACGGGTTCACGAGGTTGTCGCCGGCGGCTCGGACGACATCGGCGTGGCGGATCACCTCACCGACTCCGCCTGTTCCGACCAGGGAGCTGACAAGTGCCACCGCGACCGGCACCGACGGAGTCCCGTCTGACAGTGCCCGACCGTGATCGCTGCGCAACGCCAGCATGAGCGACCGCTGGATCAATTCGGCGTCGGCCATCGTCACCCCGAACCACGCCCGCGCGACGGAAGCGTCCGGATGTTCGACGAATGTCCGCGCGTCCAACATGTCCAGACGACGGGCCAGAACTCCGGCACGGCCGTCGAATCCCAACCGGACTGCTTCGCGGTTCACCAACGCCGCAGCACGCGCCCGGTCGCCCGCGTCGACGGCATGCAGCAATGCTTCGTCGATATCTCCCTCGCGTTCGAGTAGGTCCGCCGCACGGGCTGCCAGTTCCCGGAAACGCCCCGGCATCGAATTGCGCAACCGGGCGCACAGCACATCCCCGAAAAGGTGATGGTAGCGGTGCCAGCAGTGCTGCTGATCGAGGCAGACGAGGAACGGGTTGCCCGATGCCGACATGGACTCCAGCATTCCGGCGGAATCGTCCCGGCCGAGGACGGCATCGAGGTGCTCGGCCGTGAAACGTTCCAGCACAGACGATTCGATGAGAAATGTCGCCGCATCCGGCTCGAGCCGGTCGAGGACCTCCTCCAGAACGTAGTCGACGACGAGGTTGTTGCTGCCGGCGAGCGCCCCGACGGCGGCGCCGTCGCGCAACGCCATCGCGGTCAGGACGACGCCGGCCGCCCATCCCTCACACAGTTCGACGACCGCGGTCACGGTGGCGGGGTCGTGGGCCCCACTCACCGATTCCAGTGCAGCGGCCGCTTCGTCAGCCGAAAAGCGCAGCATCTCCTGGTCGATCTCGACGATGCTCCGCTGCAGGCGGCGACGTCCCATGTTCAATGGCAGCGCATATCGGCCCAGCAGAGCCACGGTCAGTGTCGCCGGTGCCGCGTCGACGAGCGCGCGCAGCGTGTTGATGGACTCGGGGCGGGTGAGCTTGTGCACGTCGTCGAGGAGCAGGACCAGCGGCCCACTGCCCTCCAGCAGCCGGGCTACGGCCGGCAGCAGGTGGGTGGCGGGAAGGCGACCCGGGGCACCGAGGTAGCGGAGGACGTCATGGTCCGGATTCCGCAGGCGCACCACCGCGGTCGCGATATGGAGCATCAGGTGGTTGGGGTCGTCGTCGAGGTGATCGATGCGTAACCAGGCGAACGCTCGGTCATCCTCGTCATCCCAGAGGGCTGCGGCGGTCGTCTTGCCGTAGCCGGCGGGCGCACTCATGACGACGAGGTCTCCGCCCTCCGCGGCCTTGAGGTGCCGCCCGACCTCCGGGCGCGGGATGACGCGACCGGCGATCCTCGGCCGGCCTACCGTGGCGGCCGGGATTATCGGCCGCCAGTCGCCCGCCACCACGCCAAGACCATAGTTCGTTTTCTGGCTGACCGGTCTGCTTCTGCAGAACTTGGTGCGGACGCGAATCGCGCGCCCTCGTCATGAAACGCGCGGTAGCCGGTCGGCGTGAACGGGCGTCAACCACCCTGCGATGTTGCGAACATAGTCGAGGAACACAATCAGCCGGGCAGGATCTTCCTTGATCCCGGAACCGGCGGGTTCGGTGACGAAGGCCGGTGCGCCCCGGTCCACATCCCAGTTGTAATCGGCGAAATGATGAAACGTCGAGCAGGCCAGCGCCCGCCCTAACAACGCGCCGTCGGCGGCACGTTCACCGACCAGCGCCACCGCCAGATTGAAGTCCCGACCCGATGCCTGACTGCGGCCTCGTGCCACCACCTCGGCACCTGGCACATTCGCAGATACCAGTCCCTCGTGCGGATGGGCCGGGAACCAGGCGATGTGGCCACCGGCCGTCGCGGCGGTCCGCAGCAACTCATGCGGAACACCGTCGGAGAGCACCGGCTGGTAGTCGCCGTTGGCGCCGGAATGATAGTTAGGCCAAGAGATGTGGGGGTTGTCCAGGTCATCGCACATCGTGGCCGGGTCGATGCTTGCGTCGTGGAACCGGTTGATCTCCCCCAACGATCCGAGGCGCAGCAGGCAGCTCCCGAGTTGCTGATGGTCCCGGGCGGTGAGCACTCCTCCCCCACCGCGCCGGAATCGCGAGATGGCCTGGCACTCGCGCTCCGTCAAACCGGCGCCGGTATCGACAGCCATCAGCCACAGCTGGTCGTATCCCAGCTCGTCGATCCGGACCAGAACCGGGTCATCGCCGTGGCCGGCGCGATCACGCGCGACCACCTGATGCCCCGCGGCCAGCAGTACGTCGGCCAGCATGGAGAACCGGTCGATCGCCCAATCCTGGCTGTCGAAGGGAATTGTGGTCTGCAGCAGTATTTTCGCCATCGACCTCACGCCTTCACGCGCAGGTGCGCCCGCGCGGCCAGCTCGTCGGTGTCGACCAGCGTCAGCATCGGCGTTCCAGGAACGCAGAACATGGTGACCAGAAATCTGCACGGGATGTCCCTGCGGTTGTTGGCATCCGAGTAGTGGATAACGTCCCCGCCGGGCTCCCAGAACGTCTCCCCGGCGCGCACCACGCGCGGCGCAGAGCCCTCCAACTCGAACAGCACCTCACCATCGAGCACATAACCGAACGCCGGCCCACCGGGATGCTTGTGCGGCGGCGCCCCGGCGCTGCCGGGCGGGTACTCGATGATGACTGTCATCGCGTGTGCCCCCTCGGGTATCGACGGTGGTGTTGCCTCGCCCACCACAGTCAGCGCGTCTTCCCAACCTGGGTCGTACTTCACAGTCATGTCCACTCCTCGTGCACTTAGAGCGCGCTGCCGCCGCCATCGGCATGCAGCGTCGAACCGGTGATGAAACTGGAACGCGGCGAAGCCAGGAACAACACCGCATGGGCGATCTCGGTCGGATCGGCCGTCCGACCCAACGGCATGGAACGCCCCAGCCGCTCGTTGGATTCACCCCATGCCTCCAGCACGCCGTCGGTCTTGGTCGGACCCGGAGCCACGCTGTTCACCCGGATACCGGCCGCACCGAATTCCACGGCCCAGGTGCGGGTCAGTGATTCCACGGCCGCCTTGGACGCGCTGTACGCCGAGGCACCGGCAACGCCCTTGGTGGCGACCATGGTGGTCACGTTGACGATGCTGCCGCGTCCCCGCGCCAGCATCCCTCGGACCACACCGGCGGTGAGGAAGTACAACCCGCGGACGTTGACACCGAAGGTCTGCTCGAAAGAGAGGACGTCTTGATCGACGGTCAACGCGGCCGGGAAGCTCGCCGCCTTGTTGATGAGGATGTCCACGTCCCCCGCCTGCCGCACAAGCCCTTCCACAGCATCGCGCCGGCCGAGGTCGGCCTGCACGAACCGAACACCCAGAAGATCCGCCACCGCCGCACCGCGGTCCGGATCGCGACCGGTGATGTCCACCGACGCGCCGGCGTCGACGAGCAACCTGGCCGAGGCCAGCCCGATACCTGCAGTGCCACCGGTGACCAGCGCGGTCTGCCCTGCCAGTTCCATCACGCCACCCGCTGCGCGGCGGGCGCCAGGACGTCACGCAGACGTCGCCGCGCGCGAGACACTCGCGACATGACGGTGCCCACCGGGATATCCATGATGGCGGCGGTTTCGGCGTAGGTGTGTCCCTCGACGAAGGCGTGGAAGAGCACGTCGGTGAACCCCTCCGGCAGCTTGGCCAGCGCATCGGTGAGCTGAGGGTCGGTCAGCGTGCTCAGCACCTCGGCTTCGGCCGACATGTGCACCGCCGACCGCGCCAGCACCCGGTCCGTGATCTCGTCGATAGCGGCCTCGGCCGGCCGACACTGCATGCGACGGTGGTTACTGACCCACCGGTTGTACATGATCTTGAACAGCCAGGCCTTGAGATGCGTGCCGTCCTGGAAATGCGGATAGCCCGTGTACGCGTGTAACAGCGTGTCCTGCAACAGATCTTCGGCATCGGCCTCAGATCGGGTCAGTCGGCGGGCACCGCGGTGCAGCATGTCCATCAGTGGTTGGGTCTGGGCCGCGAATCGCGCGGCGAGGTGGGCGTCGGGTACCGCCGTCAGCGTCATGTCGGTACTTTCCGGATCAGTGCGCGACAACGGAGTCGGCCAGCCAGTCGGCGAACCGGGTGCCGAAGACCGTCGCCGCGTCGCCGGCCACCAGCGTCTGGTCGTCGAGCACCACGCCGAAGTACGGCGCCGTGCGGTCGGTGACCACCTCGCGGTCGTCGCCGGTCGCCCGCAGCTGAAGGGTCACCAGTTCGTCGAGGCCGATCCGTTCCGGGCCGCCCACCTCGACGATGGTGCTCGCGGGCTCACTCACGGCGGTGCGTGCCACCGCGGTCGCCACATCGTCGGCGGCCATCGGCTGGCTCGGCGCCGAGGTGATGCGTACCGTCTCACCCTCGGTGGCCGAGTCCGCGATGCGGCCAACGAACTCGAAGAATTGGGTGGCACGAACGATCGTGAACGGGATGTCGCCCTCTCGGATCAACTGCTCCTGGGTCGACTTCGCGCGGAAGTAGCCGCTGTCCTGCAGCCGGTCGGTGCCCACCACCGACAGGGCGACGTAGTGCGACACCCCGGCGGCCTTGCCCGCGCTCAGCAGGTTCTTGGCGGCCCGGGTGAAGAACTCCAGCGCCGCTTCGTCCTCGAAGGACGGTGAGTTGGCGACGTCGACAAGGACGTCCGTGCCGGTCAACACCTCGGCCAGCCCCTTGCCGGTGAGGATGTCGACTCCCGATGCCGGGGATGCGGGTACCACTTCGTGGCCGTGCTGGTCGAGCTTGGACACCACCTTCGAGCCGATGAGTCCGGTGCCACCGATGACGACGATTTTCATGAGAATCTCCAGGTCCAAGGGTTGTTCGAGAACCAGCCTGGCCCGTGCGGTGCCGATGCGGACCCTTGGAAGTACGTGGTCTGAGAACTACGTGGTCTGAGAACTACGTGGTCACCACGGGAGGTCGCGCAACTGACGGCGCGATTTGATTCCGAGCTTGACGAAGACCTTGCGCAGATGCCACTCCACCGTGTGCGTGCTGAGGAACAGCTGAGCACCGATCTCGGAGTTGGTCAGCCCGCCGGCGGCCAGCCCGGCGATCTGCGCTTCTTGGGCCGTTAGCTCGTCACCCGCGCCGACCGGCTGCTTGCGCACTTTTTCACCGGTGGCCACCAGTTCGCGGCGGGCCCGTTCCGCGAACGCCTGCGCCCCCATGGTCGTGAACATGCTGTGGGCGATGCCCAGTTGGTGCCGGGCATCGTTGCGACGATTGGCCCGGCGGAGCCATTCACCGTAGGACAGCCGCGCCCGCGACAGATGCAAGGTGATATCGGCCTGCTCCAGCCGCTCGATCGCCTCGATGAACTTCGCCTCGGCGGCGTCGTCGGCAACCAGTGCCTGCGCCGCCGCCACCGCGCCCAAGCCCCACTGGGTGCCGGTGGAGGCGGCGCGTTCGGTGAATCGCGGTAGCGCAGCAGCGGCGGTCTTTCGATCGCCGAGGTGCACGGCCGCTTCGATGAGTTCATAGAGGCACCAGCTGAACAACCCGAGATCCTCGTACTCGCAGCCACGCCGGGCGGCGGTGAGCGCCTCCTCGTAGCGGCCGAGGCCGTTGTGCAGCACTGCGCTGCAGAACGCGGCCAATCCGATGAGTCGGCCTTCTCCGCGAGCCGCACCGTTTGCCGCGGCTGCCTCGATGAGCTCGACGGCCTCGGCGGCCGCACCGCCCCAGGCGGCCAGATTTAAGGTGTGGTAGCGCACCGGCTCCTGCCCCATGGCCGCGGTGATCGCCGCGGACTCCCGGAGGAGCCTTTCCGCCGAACCGAATTCACCTCGATAGAAATGGACCCCAGCCCGGTAGCCGAGGGCCGGCGGAAGCGCAGCCAGGGCTCCGGCGTCGCGGGCACGCCGTACGGTATCGGCGGCGATGCGTTCGAGCACGGCGTCATCCCACATCTCGTGGGCGGCGGACTCCTGGATCACCGGGAACGGCCAGTACAACCACTGGACTGGATCGTGCTCCGCATGAGCATTCCAGAGGTTGAGTGCAGCAAGAAGATCCGCAGCACCGGCGGCGGGGCCATCGATTATCCGCGCAGACATGCCGCCGAGCAACAGATCGATGGGCCGCGCCGGATGACCGACGCGGCGAACGGCCTCAGCACCCGCAGCGGCCACCTCCGCCAGCAGGGTGGGTGCGCCGAGACGCCCCGCGTACATAGCGGCCGCAAGGGCCTCCAGGTATGTCTCCCTTGCCAGTTCATCATCAAGGCCGTCCAATCCGCGCGCCGCATCGAGCAGTTGGGCAGCGGCCTGACCCACCGTCGGCGCGCCGGTCACCCCGGCCCGGCTGCGCACGAAATCCATCTGGGCCCGCATCCGCACCACCTGCGCCTTCTGCAAGGCATCCAGTGGTGCGGAATCCGTGATCGAGAGCAGCGCGTACGCCGAATCCGGCGCCGCGGCCTCACGTTTGGCCTGGGCCGCCGCGATGGCACGCGATCCGCGCAGCTTCGGATCCAGGGTGAGCACGGCCGCGCGTTCCAGAAAGGATGCGGCCGCCGCAATTCCACCCCGCCGTTGAGCGCGGTCGGCCGAGGCCTCCAAGTCGGCTGCCACCGCATCGTCAGGACCCACCGCCGCATTGGCGGCATGCCAGGCTCGGCGGTCAGGATCGGCCTGTGGGTCGGTTGCCTCGGCCAGCGCCCGATGCGCGGCGCGGCGCTCGCTCAGATCCGCGGCGCGGTAGGCGGCCGAGCGCATCAGTGGGTGGTTGAAGCGCATCCGCGCCCCGAACTCGATCAGGCCGGCGTCCTCGGCGGGACCGAGTGCCTCGACAGGCACAGCCAATTGCGCTGCGGCACGGAGAAACAGCGCCGCATCGCCGATCGGTTCGGCCGCGGCCACCAGCAGCAACTGCCGGGTGGGCCCGGGTAACGCCTGGATGCGCGCGATGAATCCGTCCTCGATTGCAGCGGTGGAGGAACGCCGCCCCGAGATCCAGAAGCCGCCTGTCAACTCGGCGGCCGAGACGCTGCGCGGCACATCGATGAGTGCCAGTGGGACACCGCGGGTCTCGGCGACGATACGGTCACGCACCAGTGGATCGATACCTCCGATCATGACCGACTCGAGCAACTCGCGCGCCGCGGCATCGCTCAGCCCCGTCACGGTATGTTCGGGCAGTCCGGCAAGCACGTCGGGGTGACCCTCGCGGAGGGCGAACACCATAGCCACCCGCTCGGCCAGCAGCCGCCGTGCGACGAACGCCAGTGTCTGCAACGACACCTGGTCCAGCCACTGCGCGTCATCGATGATGCACAACACAGGGTTCTCGGCCGATGCGGCGGCCAGCAGGCTCAGTACGGCCAGGCCCACCAGGAAGCGATCAGGTACGGGACCGGCGCCGTAACCGAACGCGACATCCAGTGCGGCGCGCTGCGGCGCCGGCAACGTCTCGCGATGGCCGAGTAACGGCGCGCACAGCTGCTGCAGTCCGGCAAACGCGAGTTCCATATCGGACTGGACGCCGGATATCCGCGTCAACGCGAAGCCAGACGTGTTCTCCGACAGATGGTCCAGGAGTGCGGTTTTACCGACACCGGCCTCACCTCGCAGGACCAGGACCTGGCTACGCCCCGCCCGGGCCTGCGCTGTCAGCTCATCGAGCACCGCGCAGTCGCTGTCGCGTCCGCGCAGCGTGCCTGACATAGCCGTCGATCGTAGCGGGGATGAGTCCCGGCACGGGTGCGCGTTCGACCGTCCGGAAGCGTGCAACCCGCACCTTCGTGAGGATTGGAGTATTCATGAGCGTGGACAACCTGATTCGCGGTGGTCACGGTCTCGACGAGTTGGTGCCGTCGCGGTACGCCCTCAAGGTCGGCGACATCGAGGTGCTGGTGATCAGCGATGGCGTACTACCCATCACGGCCTCGACGATGGCCACCAACGCCGAACCGGCCGCATACTCGGCCTGGCTCAGGGACATGTTCTTGCCCCCGGAAATTCTGGACTGGCCGCTGAACGTCGCAGTGGTGCGCAGCGCTGGCAGGACCATCCTGATCGATTCCGGCCTGGGCACCGAGTTTCCCGACTTTCCGCGGGCCGGTCAACTGGGCGTGCGACTGTCCGCGGCCGGAGTCGAGCCGTCGTCGGTGACCGATGTCGTGCTCACCCACCTGCATATGGACCATATCGGCGGGCTGCTCGTCGACGGACTGCGCAACAAGTTGCGCCCCGACCTGCGGGTGCATGTCGCCACCGCCGAGGCGGAGTTCTGGGAGTCACCGGACTTCTCGTGCACCGTCATGCCGGCGTCGATCCCGCCGGTGCTGCGACGAACCGCCGCCCAGTTCCTGGACCTCTACCGGGGCCAGTTACGCACGTTCGAGAACGAATACGAGGTCGCGCCCGGGGTGCTGCTACGCCGCACCGGCGGACACACCCCCGGACATAGCATCGTGCGCATCGAATCCCGCGGTCAAGCAATGACTTTCGCCGGCGACGCGGTCTTTCAACCCGGGTTCGACAATCCCGACTGGCAGAACGGTTTCGAGCACGACCCCGAAGAGGCCACCCGAGTCCGAATCCAGCTACTGACCGACCTGTCGGCGAGCGGCGAACAACTCGTGGCCACCCACCTGCCGTTTCCGTCGGTGTGCCATGTGGCCGCACTCGGTGGAGCGTTCCGGTTCATCCCGGCAGTCTGGGACTACTGACGGTCTGGGCGGCGGCGCGCCAAACGCCACCGACGCACTCTTGGTGCGTCCGCCGCCCGGTCACCGACCGACACCCGCAACAGTTGCGGCGACTCATCGTGGGTGATTCAACCTGGACGTGTGCGCCTCAGATCGCTCATTGCGTCCACGTTGTCACCCTTCGTCTCCCTTGCCACCTTCTGTCTCCTGTGGTGTCGCTGCTGCGCTAGCCGCGAGAGCTGTTGCGCAGGAGGCGAAAAGCGAGGTCGATGACCTCCTCGGGGGGCGGTCCGTCGGGGTTGGCCAACCACGAGAAGGTCAAGCCGTCGAAGAGCGCGGCGATGAGACTCGCGGTGACGTCGACGTCGAGTTGCGCTCCGCCGGCGTTGAGTTCGTCGACAAGAGGCGCAACGTCGGAGCGGGCCATGTCGTGGTAGTTCTGGTAGAGCTTCTGCGCCATCTCCCTCAACTCGGGGTTACGCAGGGCCATGGCGGTGAGTTCGTAGGCGCCGAGTTGACGGCCGGCCTCATCCTGACGGATCTTCTGAAAAGCCGCTTTCCAGTTGGCGGCTGGGTCGTCGCTGGACTCCGCCGGCGCGGTGGCGGTGGCGGCATCGGCCATGACCGCGTACAGCACGGCTTCGAGGAGTTCGGCCTTGCTGGCGAACCAGTAATGGAATATCCCCTGCGGCAGGTTGGCTTCGTCGGCGATCCGTCGGGTCGTCAATGCCGCGACGCCGTCTCGGGCCATCACCCGGACCGCCGCCGCAACGAAGGCATCACGCTTGCTCGTATCACGTCGCTCGGTGCTTCGTGGTGCAGAGCCCGTCATGGTGGCCAGTCTGCCAGACCATCAAAACTGCTGGTCATGCCTTCGCCCGATCATCCTACGCGACACACATCACAAATTAGGTCACTTGACCTAGTCGAATGACCTAGACATGATGGCGGTGTCACGCAGCAGCGTTCAGCGCCGCGCCAGTCAGAAAGAAGAACCTCGTGTCAGATCTGCTCGACAACATCTCGCTGTGGACGCTTCCGGCGTTCGCCGTGCTGATCGCCGTGGAGTTTCTCGCCTACTACGTCGAGAAGCGCCGGGAGCAGCCACCGCGGCGGCCGATGGCCGGAGTAAGCGCCAAGGACGCGGTGACGAGCCTGTCGATGTCGGGCATCGGCGCGTTCACCGACGTCATTTCCAAGGTCGTCCAGCTGCCGGTGCTGCTGCTCGCCGCAGCGCTGGCCCCGGTGCAGTGGTCAGCGGCGTGGTGGCTGCCCGCGCTGATCCTGGTCGATTTCGTCTACTACTGGGAACACCGAGCTCACCACCGGATCCGGATGTTCTGGATCGGCCACAGCGTGCATCACTCCAGCCGGCACTTCAATCAGACCACTGCGTTGCGGCTGGGCTGGTTGATGCCCACCGACATCCTGTCGTCGTTCCTGTTCTACGTCCCGCTGTTGGTGGCCGGCCTGCCGCTGTGGTTGCTGTTCGTGCTGCAAGCGGTCATCCTCACCTACCAGTTCCCCATCCACACTGAGCGTGTCGGGCTGCTTCCCCGCTGGATCGAGTTCGTGTTCAACACCCCGTCACACCATCGGGTACACCACGGCGTCAACAACCCCTACCTGGACAAGAACTACGGCGGCATCTTCATCATCTGGGACCGCATGTTCGGCACCTACGCCGAGGAAACCGAGCAGGTCTTCTATGGCCTGACCAAGCAGATCACCACCTACAACCCGGTCAAGGTCAACTACTGGGAACTCGCCCGCGCCGCCCGCGACGTCTGGAACGCCAAGACGTGGCACGGTCGCCTCAATTATCTGCTCAAGCCGCCGGGGTGGAGTGAAAAGCCCTCAACAGCAATCACACTCGGCGATCAACCACCCGCCCCGTCACGCGCCGAGGTTCCCACCGGTGCGACTGCGACAATTCAGCAAGGGAGCTGACCCACGATGTCCGCCATAATCCCGGCCGGCCCCCAGGAGCGCTTCGAAGCGATCTTCGACCCCGCCATCCGATCCGACCCGTACCCGGCCTTCCGCGCGGCCGCGCACGCCGCACCGTTCGCGCTCCCCGAACAGAATATGGTCGTCTTCGGCAGCTACGCCGACTGCGACCAGATTCTGCGCCACCCCGACGGAGCTGTTGACCGCCGCAAGTCGACTGTGGTGCGCAACGCCATCGCCGGTGGTGCGGACCCCGCGGGCTTCGACACCCACAGCTTCCTCATCCTTGATCCTCCCGATCACACCCGGCTGCGCAAACTGGCTCAGAAAGCGTTCTCCCCGCGCCGGATTCGACAGTTGCAGCCCGAGATCACCGCGATCGTCGACGGCCTCCTCGACCGCGTCGCCGACAGTGGTGATGTCGTCGAGGACCTCGCCTACCCGCTGCCGGTCATCGTGATCTGCCGACTGCTGGGCGTGCCCGTCGAGGACGAACCGCGGTTCGGACAAGCCTCCAAGCTCATCGCCCAGGGCCTGGATGACTTTCTCCCGGTGGTCGGTGACCTTGATGCGGGCCGCCAGGAACGTCTCGACGCTGCCACGTGGATGTATGAGTATCTGCGCGAGCTGATTCGCGAGCGGCGCACCGCACCGCGGGACGACCTGATGTCGGCCCTGGTCGCCGCCGAAGAGGCCGGTGAGCAGCTCACTGAAGACGAGATCGTGGCCACCTGCGAGCTGTTGTTCGTCGCCGGGCACGAAACCACGGTCAACCTGATCGCCAACGCTGCACTGGCCATGCTGACCCATGGTGGTCAGTGGCACGCTGCCGCCGAGAACCCCGGCCGGTTGCCGTCCGTGGTGGAGGAGACCCTGCGTTGGGATCCCCCGGTACAGCTGTCGGACCGCATCGCTGAACGCGACATGATCATCGGCGACACCGTGGTGCCCGCCGGTGATTCCGCGGTCCTGCTGCTGGGCGCTGCGCACCGCGACCCCGCCGAATACGTCCGCCCCGACGAATTCGACCCCGACCGGGCTGCGTTCCGCCATCTCGCCTTCGGCCATGGCGCGCACTTCTGCCTCGGCGCACCCTTGGCCCGGCTCGAAGCCGTCACCGCACTGACGGCACTGACCGCGCGGTTCCCGAACGCCCATCTCGCCGGCGAACCGATCTACCGGCCGAACGTCAGCCTCCGCGGCATGTCGCACCTTCCCGTCACTTTCAGCTGAGAGCCCACCTCATGACTACCCGACCGCGCATCGACGTCGCACCGGTCAAAGCTGGGTTGCGCGAATGGTCCGCCCTCGCCGTCCTGATGCTCGCCACCGTCCTGCTGGCCATCGACGGCACCGTGCTCTACCTCGCCGTCCCAGCACTGACCGCCGACATCGCCCCATCAGCCACCCAGATGCTGTGGATCGGCGACGTCTACTCCTTCGCCTTGGCCGGGCTCCTGGTCACCATGGGCAACCTCGCCGACCGCATCGGCCGCAAACGGCTACTGCTCATCGGCAGCATCGGGTTCGGCCTCGCTTCGGCGCTCGCCGCGTTCTCCACCACGCCTGAGATGCTGATCGCCGCGCGCGTGCTGCTCGGAGTGGCCGGTGCGACGATCATGCCCTCGACACTCTCGATTGCGCGCAACCTGTTCACCGACCCGGTGCAGCGCACCACCGCGATCGCTGCCTGGACCGCCGGCGCCACCGGCGGTGCCGCGCTCGGACCACTCGTCGGCGGCTTCCTGCTGGAGCATTACTGGTGGGGCTCAGTGTTTCTCATCAACGTTCCGCTGATGGTCCTGGTCGTGATCGCCGGCATCGTCCTCATCCCGGAGTCCAAGAACCCCGCCCGCGGAAGCCTGGACCTGATCTCCGCTGCCCTGTCTGCTACTGCGATCGTGTCGATCGTGTTTGCGGTGAAACACGTTGTCGGCACTGGGCTGGACTGGAGCGTACCGATCACTGTCGCGCTCGGCGTCGGCGCCGGGTGGGCATTCCTGCTCCGTCAACGCACCCTGTCGCAACCCCTGATCGACGTCAGCCTGTTTCGGTTGCCGGCGTTCAGCGGCGCCGTCGCCGCGGACACCATCGCCATCTTCGCCTTCATCGGCGTCATGTTCTTCTTCTCCCAGCACCTCCAACTCGTGATGGGCATGACCCCATTCCAGGCCGGCCTCGCAGAACTGCCTGCGTCCGTCGCGACCGTCGCGGTCGTCGGCATCGTCGGCTACCTGCTCACCCGGCTCGGACGAGGCCGCGCCATCGCCGCCGGCCTCGCAGTCTCTGCCCTCGGATTGGTCACGCTTGCCATCACGGAGGGGTGGTCGACCTACTGGGGAATCGGCCTGTCCCTGGGGGTCATCGGGCTCGGAGTCGGTGCCGCCATGACTCTGTCGACCGATGCCGTCGTCAGCGCCGCGCCTGCCGAACGGGCCGGCGCCGCCGCGTCGATCTCCGAGACCGCGTACGAATTCGGTGTTGCTCTCGGCATCGCCGTCCTGGGCACCCTGCACACCGTCCTCTACCGGGCCCGCCTGCACATCCCCGACAACGTCAGCGCGACTGACCGTGAAGCCCTGCACGACTCGTTGGCTACCGCGACAGGCCAGCTGACGAACGCCCCCGACCTACTCGCAGAAGCCCAACACGCCTTCACTTTCGGGGTCCAAGCCGTTTCGTTGGTCGCCGCAGCTCTTCTTGCCGTCGCAGCACTGGTGGCACTGAAAGTCATTCCGTCCAAGCCAGAGGCACGCACCTAGAGCGCGTGGTCCGAGAATTCAAGGGCCCGCGAGAGCTTTCCTGCCGCTGCCCGCAGAGGGGACGCCCGGCGGAGCCCGCATCGAGACCTCGTGCACGTCGCGTGTGCGCGCACCATTGAAAACGGCCCCCGGAGTTTCCTCCGAGGGCCGTTTCCTTTAGTAGCGGGGACAGGATTCGAACCTGCGACCTCTGGGTTATGAGCCCAGCGAGCTACCGAGCTGCTCCACCCCGCGACGGGTGAACGCTAGGTTACCGGGGCGGCCGCTCAGGCTCCAAATCGCCTGTTCATGACCGCATTGTCGGTGCCGAGCGTGCGCGAACTCAGGTTCTTCGGCGGCGTGGCGGCCGCAGACACGCACGGTCGCGGGAGAAGGGGGCTAGCTCTGTGTGCGGATCACCTGGCCCGTCGCCAGCACTCGCGCCGAGTCGTACCGGTCGGCCAGAGCCGCCAGCCAGTGCAGGGTGTCCTCGGAGTAGACCCGAGACGGTCGGACCGGGTCGTAGGACGGCGCGAAGTTCGGCATCTGCCCACCCGTCGACCATGGGCTCACAGACTGCGTCACCACCGACGCATGCTGCACGACCGCGTCGGCGATCTCGGGCATCAGCACGCCGATCACCGTCAAGGCATACGCGGCGTCTCGCTGGCAGAATGCGCTGCGGTGTCGGGGCTCACGCGCCAGCGCTCCGCCGAGCAGGCGCAGCTCGACAATGACCTGTGGCGAGCCGGAATTCGGCCCGGCAGCCGCCAGCAGCGCATCCACTGACTCCGCCGGAAGCTCGCGCACGAGCGCCTGATCCTCGTACACCGGCATGGGGTCCACCGGGTCGGCGTGGACCGCACCAATCGCTGCGTAGGGCAACACACCGACCGTATCCAGCACCGGCGTCGCAACGGCCCGCATAGGGGCCAGGATGCGCTCGGCCTCGTCGAAATCGCCGACGGCCGTGTAGCGCAGCGCCACCGTCATGCGACCGGCCAAGGGCTCCGGCACCCCAGGCAGCGGGGGCAGCTGCTGGATGGCGATCGAGGTGTTGACCGTCTCGGGGAGGCTCAGACTCCACGCCCGCCACGCGTGGAGCACCTCGGCGGCGTCTGAACCGTCGAAATAGATTGCTCCGCCGTAGAATTCGGCGATCGGGAGCAGGTCGATCTCGACCGCGGTGACGATGCCCAAGGTCGCCTTGCCGCCTCGCAGACCCCAGAACAGATCGGCGTTCTCATTCGGCGTCGCGCGCAGCAGCCGACCCTCACCGGTCACCACGTCGAAGGCACGAACATGATCCGACGACACCCCGACCGTCCGCACCAGCGGACCGATACCTCCCCCGGTGAGGAAACCGACGACGCCGACATTCGGTGCCGAACCACACAGTGGCGCAAGACCGTGCGGGGCGGCCACGTCGATCACGTCCTGCCACCGCGCACCGGCGCCGACCCATGCGGTGCGGTTCAGACCGTCGAGGACGACATGCTTCATCGCCGAGGTCTGTACGAGGAGGGTGTCAGCCCCCACACCGACGGCTCCGTGCCCTGTCGCCTGCACGGTCACGGTGAAGCCGTGCGCCGCGGCGAACCGGATCGTGCCGGCCACATCCTCCGGAGACGTGGCCAGGACCACCGCGGCCGGCGCCACCGACGCCGCCACATTCCAGGGCACACAGCGTTCGTAGCCGGGCTCCCCCGGCAGCGCTACATGGGTCGTCACCTGGTCGCGGAGCGAGCGCAGCGCGTCGCCGCGCGTCAGGTCCGTCGGAATCGTCATTGCAGTCCTTTCACCGCAGCTTCTGTCGACATGCAGAATCGCCGAGCAGGCTTGGCGGACCCTTGGGCCGGGGATTTAAGAATTATCCAAGTCGTCAGTCACGGCGGCCACCGGGGCGCACTGCGGCGGTGACGGCGCGCTCGATCGCCGCGAGCGCGCGGAAATGTACGGACAGTTCGGCGTGCCGCCGTGCAGACACGCGCGCTCGCGGTGCCGACACGCGCGCGGACTCGCAGACACGGACGGGCTTGCGATGCCGACGCACGGACTGGCGGTCAGGGAAGGGTGCGGGCCGCGTGCTGCACACTCGCCGTTCCCACAGCCTCGGCGTCCGCGGCGAGGGCGTGGGCCGCGGCGGAACGCTCCGGCGAGGGCTCCGCCAGCTGCAGCTCCAGCAGCCGGCAGCGCAGCAGCGCCGGCAGGCCAGACGTTCGCTCGGCGATCTGGCGGGCCAGCGCGATGTCGGCGTGCGCACGCTCCCGATCGCCCCGCAGCGCGTGCAGCCGCGCGGTCGCCAGCGCCACCGGACCCGCGATGCCCACCTGACCGATCACCGCGATCCTGTCCCGGAACGGGTCGAGCTCGGCCAGCAGAGGTTCGGCGAACTCCGGGAGTTCGTGATCGGCGGCCAGGTGGGCCAGCAGCGCATGATGACCCAGGGTGGTCCAGATGTGACCGCGGTCGGGGACTCCGGCCCAGGCGCGCAGGGTCGCGAGCGCCTCCTCCCGCGCCTGCGGGCCGGTCAACAGCGTCAGCACCGCGGTGCGGACGACACCCACCATCCCCATGCCGCCGGTCTCCTGGCTGGCACGCAGGTTGTTCCAGCTGGAGTCGACGGGCCCGCCCCTCTCTCGCAGCAGGGTCGCGGTCGCCAGCAACCCGCTGCCCGCCTCGTAGAGCTCGGTCTGTTCGTGCACATGCGCAGCGGTGGCGTGATGACGCTGCGCCTCGGCGAAGTCGCCGACCCACACCGCCAGCACCGCTTCCATCCACCGCAATTGCGCACGCAACACGGGCAATTGGAGTTCCTCGCTGCCGGCGATCCCGGCCTGCACGTGCGCGCGGACACCCGCGACGTCGCCGATATTCATCGCCGCCATCGTCGCCACGGAATGCGCGATCACCGCGTCCTCACGAGAACGACTGTGCTGCAAAGAGTTCAGCCGTGCCACCCAGTCGAGTGTCTGTTCGCTGAGCGTGGAGACCCCCGAGAAGGTGATGAGCCTGCCGACCAGGACATCGGCGATGACGTCGGGGTCACCGGTCGATTCCGCGAGGGCCTCGGCCCTGTCCAGCAATGCCGGCGCGACGGTCGAATCCGGGTTGTAACAGTGCCCTACCGCAAGGGCAGGCAGCACCCGTGCCGCCGACGCCGGGTCCGCCTCCGACAGGGCGGCTGCCCGGGCCAGCAGGTCCAGCAGCTCGCCGGGGTCGTGCCCGGGCGCCAGCCAAGGCCAACCGCCGCTGGCCCGCAGAAGGGCGCTCGCCACCCGGCCGGCCGACGCGATCCGGCCTGCGCGCAGCGCATCGCCGAGGTAGCGCTGGACGCTGTCGAGCACCAGCTGGCCGCGCCCCGCCCGCGAATGCGCCTCCAGCAGCTCCACGGTCAGCGCGTCGCGCTCGTCGTCGTCGCGGGCCGACGCCGGTTGCCGGTCGTAGGCGTCCAGCGCTGCCTGCCACCAGCGGGCGGCGATATCGGAACTCCATTGCGCCGCAGCATGTTCGGCAGCGAGCCTGCACGCCTGCACGACGACGGCGGGTTCGGCCAGCGGCTGGGCGGCCACCAGGTGCTGGGCGCGGCGCGTCAACGCGTCCTGGGCCGTGCTGTCGGCCAGCACCTCGGCGACCTTGGCATGGACCCGCTGTCGGCGCAGCGCCGGCATGCCCGCCAGCAACTGCTCGCGCAGGAGACCGTGGGCGAACTCGTAGCCGTCACCGGCGTGGCCCGCCACGATGATCCGTTCGTCGGCGGCCTCGTCGAGATAGTCCGCCAGCGTGTCGAGATCCAGCCTCGTCGCCTGCGCGAGCACCGGAACCGCTCCGGCGTCGATCGCGTCGCCGATCACGGCCGCGGCGCGCAACACCTGCACCACCGCGGGATCCAGGGCGGCCAGTCGCCGGTCGAGCACCGACCGCACCGCGTGCGGGATCTCGTTGCACGCCCGTTCCTCCCGGGGCAGCCGTGCGTACTCGGAGACGAAGAACGGGTTCCCGCCGGTACGGTCGGCTAGCTCAGCGGCTTCGGCCGCGGTGACCGTCTCCTCGGCCACCTCATTGACGAGCGTCTCGACATCGGCCGACGACAGTGCGGGCACCTCGATGTGCCGGTTGTCCTCCCCGCGGGCGATGGTGCTCAACAGGCGGGCGACCTCCGGTGCGTGCTCGCCGTCGCGCACCGTGACGATCACCAGCACGGGATGGTCCCTCAGCGACCCCGCGATGTAGGACAGACAGCTCGCCGACGCGGTGTCCGACCACTGCACATCGTCGACGACCACCGCGAGAATCCGCGGCGCCGCTTCGAGTAGACCCTGAACCCGTTCGTAGACAAGGAATCTGGCTGTGTCCGGGTCGGCATGCGGCGGCACTTCGAGGATTGCGTCGGCGTCGGCGCCCAGCGCCCGCACCAGATGACGCATCGGCCACCACGGCGGCGTGCCCCGTTCATCCGGGCAGTTCACCCACACCACGTCGCCGCCGTCGCCGGAGACGAGGCCGGCGATCTCTTCGGCGAAGCGCGTCTTGCCGATACCCGGCGGCCCGGACAGGACGAGCCACCGCGCCGCGCCCGCTCTCACCCGAGCCAGGACCTCGCGGGCCCTTACCAACTCGCGACCCCTGCCGATGAGGGGCGCCCGATGCGGCGCCGTCTCCGTCGGGGCCGCCGCCACCGGAGTCGGCTCCGGGGCCTGCGGTACCGCCGCCGCGCCCGTCCACTCCGGGGTCCGCGGCCAGCCCGCGAGTTCGGGCGCCTGACGCAGCACCGCGGTCTGCAGCTCGCGCAGTTCACGCCCGGGTTCGAGCCCGAGCTCGACATCCAGCACGCGGGCGTGCCGCGTGTAGGCCTCCAGGGCCTCGGCCGCCCGGCCAGCCCGGTACAGCGCCAGCATCTGCAGCCGACAGCCGCGGTCGGCCAGCGGATCGAGTTCCCGCAGCCGCGACACCTCGGTCAGCGCCGCGGACACCTTGCCGAGAGCCAGCAGCGAGATCGCCTTGCCGGCCAGGCATTCCACACGCATCTCGGCGATGCGCGCCGACTCCTCCCGTACCCATTCGGCATCGGCCATGTCCTCGAGCAGGCTGCCCCGCACCAGCGACAGCGCCGAGTCCGCCTCGGTGAGCGCCTCGGCCCAGCGCTCGGCGTCGATCGCCGCGGCAGCCCGTACGCACGCCGCGGTGAACACCGTGACGTCGACGTCGTCGGGTTGCGCGTCGAGGTAATAGCCGGGAGGTTGCCGCACGATCGGCGAGGCCATCTGGGACTCCCCGCGCAACGCCCGCCGCAGGTTGGAGATGTACACCTGCAGGCTCGCCGTGGCGCTGGCCGGGACGTCGTCGCCCCAGACGGCGTCGACGAGTCGATCCGTCGACACCACCCGACCCTGGGCCAGCAGCAGCGCAGCCAGCACCGTCCGTTGCTTGCGCGGGCCGACGTCGACCGGCGTTTCCCCGTGGACCACCTGCAGCGGTCCGAGCAACCGATAGCGCACCGCAGTGGGTGACTAGTTGGCGGCCTGGTAGTCGTTCATCGCGTCGTCCAGGCGTTGCAACGCTTCGCCGTATTGCGCGAAGTCACCGCTCTCCTGAGCGCCCCGCAGGGCATCCAGTGCCGCGTTGACGTTCTGCAGCGCAGCCGCTTTGGCCGCCGACAACTGCGTCGGTCCGGTCGGTGGCACCGCCACCGGAACCTCGGGCTGTTGCGCAGGCGGGGTCTGGCCGGGTCGCGTCGGCGGCACTGCGGCCGGCTGCTGACTACCGGTGGGCGGACGCTGCTGCGGCTGCTGACCCGCCGGCGGCTCGTTGGTGGCCGCGGGCCCCGTCGCCGTCGCGTCGGCACCCGGACCGAACAGGTCGGTCAGCGCCTCACGCACCGTGGGCCCGTACCCGATCTGGTCGTTGTACATCATTGCCACGCGGATGAGGCGGGGATAGGTGGACGCCGCATCGGTATTGCCCGGTGACGCATAGATCGGTGCGACGTACAGCAATCCGCCGGCGCCCATCGGCAGCGTCAGCAGGTTGCCCCACCGGATCCGGTTCTGGCCGTCGCGACCAATCTGACCCAGCTCAGTCGAGATCGCAGTGTCGGTACTGATCGCGTTGAACGCCAGCTTCGGTCCGTTGACCTGTCCCGGGACCGTCAGAACGGTGAGCCGACCGTATGTCTCGGGATCCGAGCTGGCGCTGATGTAGGCCGCCAGGAAGTCCCGTCGGAACCTGTTCATCGCGCTGGTCAGCTGGAACGACGTCGAATTGTTGTTCTCAGCAAGGTCTTTGGCCACGATGTAGTACGGCGGCTGGTAGCTGCTGGCCGTCGGGTTCGGATCGAGCGGGACGTCCCAGAAGTCCGAGGTCGAGAAGAACGTCACCGGGTCGTCGACGTGGTACTTGGCGAGCAGCGCACGCTGCACCTTGAACAGGTCCTCCGGATAGCGCAGGTGTTCCTGCAGCTCCGGGGTGATGTCGCTCTTGGGCTTCACCGTCTCGGGGAACACCTTCATCCACGCCTGCAGCACCGGGTCCTGCTCGTCCTGGGCGTACAGCGTCACGGTGCCGTCGTAGGCATCGACGGTGGCCTTGACGGAGTTGCGGATATAGGACACCTGCTTGTCGAGCTGCAGGCGATTCTGCGCCACCTCGTTGGAGTCGGTGGTCACCGACGACAACGTCGACAACTCCGAGTACGGGTAGTTGTCCAGCGTCGTGTAGCCGTCGACGATCCACACGATCCGCTCGTTGACGATCGCGGGATAGACCGACGTGTCGGTGGTCAGCCACGGGGCGACCGCCTCGACGCGGTCGGCCGGATCCCGGTTGAACAGGATCTTGCTGGTGTCGTTGATGACGTTGGAGAACAGGAAATTTCGCTCGGCATACTTCGCGGCGAACACGCTGCGGGTCAGCCAGTTGCCGATCGGGACGCCGCCACTTCCGGTGTAGGTGTAGTTGCGCGTGTCGGTGTTGGTTTCGTAGTCGTATTCACGCGGGGTACCGCTCTCGCCGACGATCGCGTAATCGTCGGCCGCACTGGCGATCACCGGACCGAAATAGATACGAGGCTGAGACAGCGGGGCAGGCCCGGGCGAGACCACCTCGCCGTTGGCGCCCACGACACTGGCCAGGAACTCCGGGTAGCCGCCGTTCTGGTTGGGGTCGTTGGCAATTCCGCGCACGGTGTTCGCCGGCGAGGCGATGAAGCCGTTGCCGTGGGTGAACACGGTGTGACGGTTGATCCAGTCGCGCTGGTTGTCGATCAGGCGGTCCGGATTCAGCTCACGCGCGGCGACCACGTAGTCGCGCAGATTGCCCTGCGCGTCGCGATAGCGGTCCATGTTGAGCCGCTCAGGGAAGTTGTAGAAGTTCTTGCCCTGCTGGAACTGCGTGAACGCCGGGCTGACGATGTTGGGGTCGAGGACCCGGATGTTCGAGGTGGTCGCCCTGTCGGCGGCCACCTGCTGCGCCGTCGCAGTCGCGTTGCCGGCATAGTCGCGGTAGGTGACCGTCTCCTCGGTCAGTCCGTAAGCCTGTCTCGTCGCGGTGATGCTGCGGCTGATGTACTCGCTCTCCTTCTGCGCCGCATTCGGCCGGACGCTGATCTGCTCCACCACCAGCGGCCAGCCGGCGCCGACCACCAGCGACGACAACAGCAGCAGCACGACGCCGATCGCGGGAATGCGAAGGTCGCGCAGCACGATCGCGGAGAACACCGCCACCGCACAGATGACCGCGATGGCCAGCAGGATCAGCTTGGCCGGCAAGACCGCGTTGATGTCGGTGAAGCCTGCACCGGTGAACGGCTTGCCGCCCCGGGTGTGGCTGAGCAGCTCGTAGCGGTCCAGCCAGTACGCGACGGCCTTGAGCAGCATCAGCAGGCCCACCAGGGTGATCAGCTGGATGCGCGCGGCTCGGCTGAGTGCACCGTTGCGGCCGGCCAGCCGGATGCCGCCGAAAAGGTAGTGGCCCAAGAGGTTCGCGACGAAGGCCAGGAAGGTGGCGACGAACAAGTAGGACAGGATCAGCCGGTAGAACGGCAGATCGAAGGCGTAGAAGCCGAGATCGATGCCGAACTGCGGATCAGCGACACCGAAGCTGCCGCCGTGCAGGAACAGCTGCACCTGCTGCCAGTAGCTCTGCGCCACAAAGCCTGCGAGCACACCGATGAATGCCGGCACCCCGATGCCCACGAGCCGCAGCCGCGACATCACCGCGGTGCGGTAGCGCGCGATCGGATCGTTGGGCCCGGCGGTGGGAACGAACACCGGGCGGGTGCGGTAGGCCAGCGCCAGCGCGGCGAACACCACCGCGCCCAGCAGGATCGCCACGACGAAGAAGATGATCACCCGCGTCACGAGCTGCGTGGTGAACACCGACCGATAGCCGAGCTCGCCGAACCACAGCCAGTCGACATAGGTGTCGACCAAGCGTGGTCCCAACAGCAACAGCACCACGAGGGCCGCGGCGATCGCGATCAGAACCCGGCTTCGTTGCGTCAGCTTCGGCATTCGTGCCGCGGGCCGCATACCCACTCAATTACTCCACTCTCGGAAATTCCCAGCAGATTTACAGGTGCTTCGACTCAGCCCTCACTTTACGCATCCGCCCGACACCCCCGCCTTAGCAGCGTGGAGGTTCGCCACCAGCGGAAAGGGTGCGCAGGCCGTCGATGGCGTGCTCGAGAGTGTCGACCTTCAGCAGATCGACGCCGTCGACGTCGGCGGTCTTGGCTTCAGCGCAATTGTCGGCGGGGACCAGGAACGTGGTGGCGCCCGCTTCCTGGGCGGCCACGATCTTGTGGGTGATGCCGCCGATGGAGCCCACCTTCCCGTCGCCGGTGATGGTGCCGGTGCCGGCCACGAACTTGCCGCCGTTGATGTCGCCGGTGGTGAGCTTGTCGACGACCGCGAGACTGAACATCAAACCGGCCGACGGCCCGCCGACGTTGGCCAGGTTGAAGTCGATGGTGAACGGGGCCCACGGCGCGTCGAGGACATTGACCCCGAGGAAGCCCTGCTCGCGCTCCGGGTGCTTGCCGAGCGTGATCTCGGTGGTTCCCGCCGGTTCGTTCTTGCGGCGGTAGTCGATGACGACCGTGTCGCCGGGCTTGGTGGGTTTCAGCAGGGCCTGGAACTGTTCCAACGTGGCGACGGGCGTGTTGTTCACCGCATCGATGGCATCGCCGGCCTGCAGCTTGCCTTTCGACGGGCCGGCGTCGTCGATGCTCTCGACGGTGACGGCCATCGGATACTCCAGGTAGTGCAGCGCGGCGTACTCGGCGCTGTCCTCGGACTGGCGGAAGTCGGCGGTGTTCGCCTCGTCGATTTCCTCTCTCGACTTGTCCGGCGGGTAGACCAGCTCGCGCGGGATCAGCTGATCCCGACCGGACGCCCAGAAGATCATCGCCTGGCCCAGGGTCAGCCCGTCACGCTGCGACACCGTCGTCATGTTCAGGTGGCCGGAAGTCTTGTGAACGTCGGCGCCCTCGATGTCGACGACCTGTCTGCCGTCGACTTCCCCGAGCGTGTCGAAGGTGGGGCCGGGCCCGAGTGCGACGTACGGGACCGTGACCGCAGACAGCAGTATCCCGAAGATCAGGATCGGCACCACCGCGACGATCATGGTCGAAATCCGCCTGTTCACGCCGCCCACAGTAGAGGTCCGTGTCCGCGGCGAGCCGCGAAGACCACCGGGTTCACTCTCAGCGTGACCCGCACAGCCGCACGCCGTGCCCGTCATGAGTACCGTTGGGGGCATGGCTGACCTGCCCTTCGGCTTCTCCGCCGGGGACGACCCCGACCGTGACAAACGTAAGGACAACTCCGGATCCGGACCAGGATCAGGGGGCGACCCCTTCGGCGCGGGCTTCCCGGGCGGCGAGTTCGACATGTCGCAGCTCGGACAGATTTTCTCCAAGCTGGGCGAAATGTTCAGCGGCGCAGGCACGTCGATGGCCGGCGGGCAGTCCGCGGGCCCGGTGAACTACGACCTCGCCCGTCAACTCGCCTCGAGTTCGATCGGTTTCGTCGCGCCCGTTCCCGAGCAGACCACGAATGCGATCTCCGACGCCGTGCGGCTCGCCGAGACGTGGCTCGACGGTGTCACCCCCCTGCCCGCGGGCACCACCCGGACGGTGGCGTGGACGCCGACGGACTGGATCGACCACACGATGGACACCTGGAAGCGGCTGTGCGACCCCGTCGCCGAGCAGATCTCATCGGTGTGGGCGCAGGCGCTGCCCGAGGAAGCCAAGGCGATGGCCGGGCCGCTGCTGGCGATGATGTCGCAGATGGGCGGCATGGCGTTCGGTTCCCAGCTGGGCCAGGCCCTCGGCAAGCTGTCCAAAGAAGTACTGACCTCCACCGACATCGGGCTTCCGCTGGGACCCAAGGGTGTCGCGGCGCTGATACCCGAGGCGGTCGAAGCGCTGGCCGAGGGTCTCGAGCAGCCCCGTAGCGAGATCGTCACGTTCCTCGCCGCGCGCGAGGCCGCCCATCACCGGCTGTTCAGCCACGTGCCGTGGCTGTCGAGCCAGCTGCTCAGCGCTGTCGAGGCGTTCGCCAAGGGCACCAAGATCGACATGTCCGGTATCGAGGAGTTCACCCGCGGCTTCAACCCCGCCTCGCTGACCGACCCGTCGGAGATGGAACAGCTTCTCAACCAGGGCATCTTCGAGCCCAAGGCCACCCCCGAGCAGACCGCGGCGCTGGAGCGGCTGGAAACCCTGCTGGCCCTGATCGAGGGCTGGGTGCAGACCGTCGTCTCGGACGCCCTCGGCGACCGGATTCCCGGAACGTCGGCGCTGAGCGAAATGCTGCGCCGGCGCCGGGCCACCGGCGGGCCCGCCGAGCAGACCTTCGCCACACTGGTGGGTCTCGAACTGCGCCCCCGCAAGATGCGCGAGGCCGCCGACCTCTGGCGCAGGCTGACCGAGACCGTCGGTGCCGACGCCCGCGACGGTGTCTGGCAGCACCCTGATCTCCTGCCCGACGCCGGGGATCTCGACGAGCCGGCGGGCTTCATCGACCGGATGATCGGCGGGGACACCAGCGGCATCGAAGAGGCGATCGCCGATCTTGAGCGCGATTTCCGCCGCGGCGACACCGGTCCCGAGGAACCCACCCCGTAGCCCTGCCGCACCCTGTGGATAACTCCGCTGGGTGTCGGCGCGCCGTGTCAGTGTCGACGCATGACGCGATACGCGCTCAGCCCCACGACCCCGGTGCTGTCCCGACCTGACGGCACCGTCCAGGTCGGGTGGGATCCGCGCCGCGCGGTGGTGGTCCGCCCGCCGACCGGACTGTCGGGCCCCGTGCTCATCGAACTGCTGCGCACTCTGCAGGACGCGGCGACCGCCCCGCAGTTGCACCGCCTGGCGGCAGGGCACGGTGTGGCCGCCGCCGTGGTCGACGAGCTGGTCTCACATCTGGCGCAGAGGGGCGTCATCACCAGCGCTCCCCGTGACCACATCCGCGCCGCCTCGGTACGGGTGCACGGCAGCGGCCCGCTGTCGGATCTGCTCACCGCGTCACTGCGCTGCTCGAACGTGCGGGTCAGCCAAAGCACCCGCACGAACGCCTCGACCGCCCGGCCCGACCTCGTGGTGCTCACCGATTACCTGGTCGCCGACCCCCGGCTGGTGCGCGATCTGCACGAGATCGGCATGCCGCACATGCCGGTGCGGGTGCGTGACGGCACAGGACTGGTCGGCCCCCTGGTGATTCCCGGCAAGACCAGCTGCCTGCGGTGCGCTGACCTGCACCGCAGCGACAGGGACGCGGCGTGGCCGGCGGTCGCCGCGCAGTTGTGCCACACCATCGGCACCGCTGACCGGGCCACCGTCCTGGCCACGGCGGCCCTGGCACTGCACCAGATCGATCACGTCATCCGCGCGGTGCGGGGCGAGTCGACCGAGACCCCGTCGACCATGGACACCACCCTGGAATTCGACGTCGCCCACGGCGCCATCGAGGCCAGGCGATGGTCCCGGCACCGCAACTGCTCATGTTGACAACTGGTGTTTCCAACTGGTTGGTGGAAGTTCAGTTCGGTCGTGGATGATGGACTGGTGAGCGAGATCAAGCGGGGTCGGGCAGCGCGCAACGCCAAGCTGGCATCGCTGCCCGTCGGCATGGCGGGGCGCGCGGCCCTCGGGTTCGGCAAGAGACTGACCGGCAAGTCGAAAGACGAGGTCAACGCCGAATTGATGGACAAGGCCGCACAGCAGCTCTTCACGGTGCTCGGCGAGCTCAAGGGCGGCGCGATGAAAGTCGGCCAGGCCCTCTCGGTGATGGAAGCCGCCATCCCGGAGCAGTACGGCAAGCCCTACCGCGAGGCGCTGACCAAGCTGCAGCGGGAGGCGCCGCCGATGCCGGCGGCCCGGGTGCATCGCGTCCTCGATCAGCAGCTCGGCACGAAATGGCGCGAACGGTTCCAATCCTTCGACGACAAGGCCGTCGCCTCGGCCAGCATCGGCCAGGTGCACAAGGCGGTATGGGCCGACGGGCGCGAGGTCGCCGTCAAGATCCAGTACCCCGGGGCCGACGAAGCGCTGCGCGCCGACCTGAAGACGATGCAGCGGATGGTCGGCGTGCTCAGGCAGCTCTCCCCCGGTGCCGATGTCCAGGGCGTCGTCGACGAACTGATCGAGCGCACCGAGATGGAACTCGACTACCGGCAGGAAGCCGACAATCAGCGCGCGTTCGCCAAGGCTTACGACGGCGACCCGCACTTCGTCGTCCCCCACGTGGTCGCCAGCGCCCCGAAGGTCGTCATCCAGGAGTGGATCGAAGGCATTCCGCTGTCGCACATCATCAGGGAAGGCACGCAGGAGCAGCGCGATCTGATGGCGACCCGGCTGTTCGAATTCTGCAACGAGGCGCCGTCACGGTTGGAGATGGTGCACGGCGACGCCCATCCCGGAAACTTCATGCTGATGCCCGGAGACAAGATGGGCATCATCGATTTCGGTGCGGTGGCCCCCATGCCGGGCGGTTGGCCGGTCGAGCTCGGCCAGATCCTGCGCTACGCGGTAGACAAGAACTACGACAAGCTGCTGCCGACGATGGAGCGGGCCGGCTTCATCCAGAAGGGCCAGCAGGTCTCGACCCGCGAGATCGACGACATGCTCAAACAATATGTCGAGCCGCTGGAGGTTCCCGTCTTCCACTACAGCCGCAAGTGGCTACAGCGGATGACGGCACTCGAACTCGACAAGGCCGCCGGACAGATCAAAACCGCACGGCAGATGGACATCCCGCCCAAGTTGGCGATCCCGATGCGCGTGATCGCGTCCATCGTCGCGATCTCCTGTCAACTCGACGCACATGTCGACACCCGACGCATCGCCGACGAGACGGTGCCGGGGTTCGCCAACCCGGACGAGGTGTGACGGTGGCCCTGCCGCCGCGTGAATCTCACGCGGCGACAGGGTCTTTCGCATCCTTACGGGGCCGTCCGCGCGGCCGCTTGCGGGCGATGACGGTACCCCGGTCGAGGATCTCCCCGCCCCAGACGCCCCACGGTTCCTGACGCTCCAGCGCAGCGTTCAGGCATTCCCGCCGGATCGGGCAGTCCGCGCAGAACGCCTTGGCGCGTTCCAGATCGCTTGGGTCCTCGGCGAACCACAGGTCGGCTTCCTCGACATGACACGGCACTGTCGGCTTCGTCATCTCGCATGTCGGCGAAGACATGTCCGGTCCTCTGCTTCCTGGTCGTTGATTCCTGTCGAACTTCTTCTGTCTGAACTCTTTTCGCGGGATCTGTGACCAGGTCGTCTTCTGTTCGGGACAAACAAGAAGGCCACGGATCCGTGATCGCGGGTCCGTGGCCTGTGGTGGCGGGGGGCTTGTTCCTGGCTAGTACCGGGAGTAGGCCCTCACGGACGCGACGATCGTGCCGGCGGCGGCGCGACGCTTACGCGGCGCAGCGGCGGCGCGGGCTGCGATGGGATGCACGGGGTGCTCGACAGTCGCCGGGGAGGCGACAGGGAGGGTCCAGGGCATGCTGACAGCAGCGCTTACGCCGACGACGTGGTTATTGCTGATCATGATTACGCACCCTCCTCTCACATGGCATCCGTCTGTGTGTTCTGAGGTTAGACGGTAGCAGGAAAAACCCACAACACATTTTTGACCAGCGCTTTTGGCACGATCTTTACGATTTCTGGCGGCCCTTCACCAGGGCCAGCACGTCGGGACCGAACTGCTCGAGCTTGCGCGCCCCGATGCCGGGGATCGCCACCAGCGCGGCGTCGTCGGTCGGAAGGGTCTCGGCGATGGCGATGAGGGTGTTGTCGGTGAACACCACGTAGGCGGGCACGCTCATCTCTTTGGAGATCCGCAGCCGCCAGTCCTTCAGTGCCCCGAGCAGGTCCTCATCGATGTCGGAGGGGCAGGTCTCGCAGCGGCGGAGCATGATCGCCGGCGGTGAGCTCAATGGGGCGTTGCACACCCGGCACCGGGGAGCCGGGCCCCGCGCCTTGCGCGGCTTGCTCGGACCGTCGTCGCGCTGCGATTGCGGCGCGATGCCGTTGAGGAACCGCGACGGCCGCCTGCCCTGCCGGCCCCCGGGATTGCGCGCCAGGGCCCAGCTCAGCGTCAGGTGCACCCGGGCCCTGGTGACGCCGACATAGAGCAGTCGGCGCTCCTCTTCGACCGGCTCGCTGTCGGGGCCGTGGGTCAGCGCATGCGAGATCGGCAACGTGCCGTCGGCCAGGCCGACCAGGAACACCGCATCCCATTCCAGACCTTTCGCCGCATGCAACGAGGCCAGGGTGACGCCCTGCACCACGGGCGGGTGCCGCGAGTCGGCGCGCTGGCGGAGCTCGGCGAGCAGTGCCCGCAGATCCAGCTGAGGTCGCTGGGCCACCTCGTCGTCGACCAGTTCGGCCAGGGCGACCAGCGCCTCCCACCGGTCGCGGGCTTGGGAACCCTGGGGCGGCTCGGCCGTCAGCCCCAACGGCTCCAGGGCGGCGCGGAAGATCTCCGGCAGGGCCCCGGTCGTGTCTTCCTGCATGCGCTCGGCGGTGCGCTGCAGCGCCAGCAGGGCCTGGCGGATCTCCTGGCGGCTGAAGAACCCCTCGCCGCCGCGCACCTGGAACGGGATGCCGGCCTCGGTCAGCGCCTCCTCGTATACCTCCGACTGCGCATTGATGCGGTAGAGCACCGCGACTTCCGATGCGGCGGTGCCGGATTCAATGAGCGTCTTGATGCTACGCGCGACAGCGGTGGCTTCGGCGACCTCGTCGGGATACTCCCTGAACACCGGGTTCGGACCGGGCGGACGCTGGCCCACCAGATGCAGCTTGCTACCTGCCATGCGGCCGCGGGCGGCGGAGATCACGCGGTTGGCCAGCGACACGACCTGCGGGGTGGACCGGTAGTCGCGTTCGAGCCGCACCACCGCCGCATCAGGGAAGCGCCGGGAGAAGTCGAGCAGGTAGCGCGGTGAGGCACCGGTGAACGAGTAGATGGTCTGGTTCGCGTCGCCGACGACGGTCAGGTCGTCGCGGCCACCGAGCCACGCGTCGAGCACCCGCTGCTGCAGCGGGGTGACGTCCTGGTATTCGTCGACGACGAAGCAGCGGTAGCGATCGCGGAACTCCTGGGCGACAGCCGGGTCGCTCTCGATGGCCGCCGCGGTGTGCAGCAGCAGGTCGTCGAAATCGAGGAGCGTCATGCCTTCCCGACGGGTCTTGAGCGCCTCGTAGGTGGAGTACACCGCGGCGATCTTGGCGGCGTCGAACGGGATGTCGCGCGCGGCGTCGGCCACGGCCTTGGCGTAGGTCTCCGGGGTGATCAGTGACGCCTTGGCCCATTCGATCTCACCGGCGAGGTCACGCACGTTCTCGGTGCCCGTCGGCAGCCCTGCCCGGTTGGCCGCTTGCGCGACGACGGCGAACTTGCTGTCCATCAGCTGCCAGTCGGTGTTGCCGACGACCCGGGGCCAGAAATACGCCAGCTGACGCCGGGCCGCGGCGTGGAACGTCTGCGCCTGCACCCCGCCCGTACCGGCACCCTCGTCGAGGGCCCGCAACCGGCCCCGCATCTCCCCGGCCGCACGCTGGGTGAACGTCACGGCGAGAACCTGGCCGGGGGCGACATGCCCTGCGGTCACCAGGTGGGCGATGCGGCGGGTGATCGTGCGGGTCTTCCCGGTGCCCGCTCCGGCGAGCACGCACACCGGACCCCGCGGGGCCAGTACCGCCTCCCGCTGTTCCTCGTCGAGGTCGCCCAGCAGCCGGTCGCGGGAGGCCGTGGGGGACATGGCGACCATCATGTCAGCGCGGCCCGACAAACGCGGTCCTCGGGACGGGCATGTTGGCGACGTCGACTACGTTGAAGGTCTTATGAGCACTGATGACGCCGCCTTGACCATGTACACGACCACGTGGTGCGGCTACTGCTCCCGGCTCAAGATGGCACTGAAGTCGGAGGGCATCGCCTGGACCGAGGTCGACATCGAAGCCGACCCCACGGCCGCGGAGTTCGTCGGATCCGTCAACGGAGGCAACCACGTCGTGCCGACGGTCAAGTTCGCCGATGGTTCGACGCTGACCAATCCGAGCATCAAGCAGGTCAAGGCCAAGCTCGCCGGCTGAGCCGGCGGTTCAGATGGCGATCTGCTCGTCGCCGTCCCCGCGCCACACCTCGACTGCGTCCTGAAGCGCAAGACCCAGGGCGTCGCACAACCCCACGACGGTTCCGAAGCTGGGGCTGGGCATGCGTCCGACCTCGATCTTGCGCAGTGTTTCCGGTGAGATTCCGGCGGCGCGGGCGATCGCCTCGGCGGGACGGCCGGCGCGCGCGGTTCTGATCAACGCGCCCAGCCGACGACCGGCTTGGAGCTGCTCGGGGCTGAGGGGTTCACGCACCATCCAACCAGCTTAGCCCTTTCGGTATTAAAGTACCGGCAGTGGTAGCGTCGGTACGGTATTTAAATACCGAGACCGCGGAGTTGCCGGATGATCGAACTGAAGAGCGCCAGGGAAATCGACAAGATGGCCGTCACCGGCGAGTTCGTCGCGCACACCCTGACCACACTGGCGCGGGAGGCCGAGCCGGGCGTGAACCTCCTGCAGCTGGAGCATCGCGCCCGCGATCTCGTCGCCGAGCGCGGAGCAACCTCCTGCTACTGGGACTACGCGCCGTCCTTCGGTAGCGGACCGTTCCGCAATGTGATCTGCCTGTCGGTCAACGACGGTGTGCTGCACGGACTTCCGCATGACTATGTGTTGCGCGACGGCGATGTGCTCACCATGGACTTCGCGGTCGAGATCGACGGCTGGACGGCCGACTCCGCGGCCACCGTGGTCGTCGGCCAGAACCGCGATCCCGCCGATTTGGCATTGGTCGACTCGACCCGCCGCGCCCTGGCCGCCGGCATCGCCGCCGCGGTCCCCGGCGGGCACCTCGGCGACATCTCGGCGGCCATCGGCGCCGTCGCTGCCACAGACGGCTACGCGGTCAACACCGACTTCGGGGGCCACGGCATCGGCCGGACGATGCACGAGGACCCGCACGTCCCGAACCGCGGAAAGCCGGGACGAGGGCTGCTGTTAAAGCCAGGGATGACCCTGGCGCTGGAACCGTGGTGGGGACGCGGGACGAACCGCCTGGTCGTCGACCCCGACGGTTGGACGTTGCGCTCGGCCGACGGGTCCAACACCGCCCACTCCGAGCACACGATCGCCGTCACCGAGGACGGCCCCCGGGTGCTCACCGCCGGTGTGCTGGCCGAGAAAGGTTGACGCGCAACCTAATCGAGCGCAGCCCAGGACTCGATGATCTCGCGGGCGATCGAGATGGACCCGGGCAGAAGCAGCCGGGAGCTGTTGTCCGATCCCCAATCGCCCTGGGCGAGCGCCTCGCGGATCTCCGCGCGGGTGAACCAGGCCGCCTCGGCGATCTCGCCGTCGTTGAACGCGAACGGCTGCTCCGGATCGCCCAGGGCATGAAAACCGATCATCAGCGACCGGGGGAACGGCCACGGCTGCGACCCCAGGTACTCCACGTCGGTGACGGTGAGGCCGATCTCCTCGGCGATCTCGCGGGCCACACACGTCTCGAAGGACTCCCCCGCCTCGACGAAGCCGGCCAGGATCGAGAACAACCGCGGTGGCCACACCGTCTGCCGGGCCAGCACGGCGCGGTCGTGCCCGTCGTGGACCAGACAGATGACCGCCGGGTCGATCCGAGGGAACTCCTCATGGCCCGTGACGGGATTGATCCGCGCCCAACCGCTCTTGATCGGCGTGGTCGGAGCGCCGTCCACCGGGCTGAACCGGGCGTTGTCGTGCCAGTTCAGCAGTGCGGTCGCCGTGGCGACCAGCTGCGCGCTGACGTCGTCGAAGACGTCGCCCGTGCGGCGCAGATCCAGAACCTGCGTCGGCGCCGACGAATCCTCCGGCGGTTCGAGTTCGGACCGCAATGCCCAGACGTGCCGGCCGTCGTCGAGCTTGCCGAGGAAAACGGCATTCTCCGGTGGCGCGTCCCCGGCTGCGCTCGCCCGGTTGAGCACCGCGCGACCGTCGCAGATCAGCACCTGGTTTCGCCGGTCCACCCGGAGCAACAGCGCGTCCGGCCAGCCGGCGACGGCGGCATCGATGTCGGTGCGCAGGGTGTCCGCACGGTCGGCGCCCACCCGGGACAGCAGCGGGACGTTGCGCAGCCGAAACGCCGTCATCGGTACCTTCTGCTCTTCGCGCAAGCGCTCATCGGTGCTGTCTCCTCTTCGCGCAAGCGCTCATCGGTGCTGTCTCCTCTTCGCGCAAGCGCTCATCGGTCCTCGTCCGCGGATCGGATGTACAACAACCTGTCCCCCAGCTCAAGCGCATCGACTTCCGGCTCGTCGACCCGGAACAGCTTGTTGCTGCGAACCACACCCAGCACGATGTCGCTCTGGTGACGGGGCGACCCGCCGGCCTCCTTCGGGGTGACCTCCCGCTCGGCGATGGCGAACCCCCGATCCGGCGTCAGCAGGTCTTCCATCATCTCGACCACACTCGGCGTCTGGACCGCGATGCCGAGCAGACGTCCGGCGGTCTCGGAAGTGACCACCGTGGAGTCCGCACCCGACTGCTGGAGCAGATGCTGGTTCTCCGCCTCGCGCACCGCAGCAATGATCTTGGCCCTCGGAGCCAGTTCCCGTGCGGTGAGCGTCACCAGGACAGCCGTGTCATCCCGGTTGGTCGCCACGATGATCGACTTGGCGTGCTGGGCGCCGGCCAATCGGAGCACTTCGGAGTCGGTGGCGCTGCCGCGCACGGTGACCAGTCCGGCACTCTTCGCGCGTTCCAGGGACGCAGCGTCCTCGTCCACGACGACGATGTCGGCCGGGGCGACCTCGTCGCCGACCATCGCCGCTGCCGCGGTGCGGCCCTTGGTGCCGTAGCCGACGATGATGATGTGGTTGCGCAATCTGTTCCTCCAGCGCTGGATTTGGTAGACCTGCCGCGATTGCGTCGTCAGGGTCTCGACGGTGGTACCGATCAGCACGATGAGGAATGCCACCCGAAGCGGCGTGATGACCAGGACGTTGACGAGCCGGGCTGACGGGGTGACCGGTGTGATGTCGCCGTAGCCGGTGGTCGACAGCGAGACCGTCGCGTAGTAGAAGCAGTCGAGGAACGACAGCGGATCGTCCGGGTTCGGCGAGCTGTCGATGTCGCGATAGCCGTGCCGGTCCAGGTAGACGATGATGACCGCGGCGAACAACGCTGACAGCGCATAGATCACGCGGACGGTAATTCGCCGCGCCGGGCTGACGAGCGTCGTCGGGATCTGGACGCGGTCGGTGAGCGCGTGGTCCGGCATGTCGGCCAGAGACTGGTCGAAGCGACGCAGCCGTCGCGTCAGGCGTCCCTTAGCCACGAGGGCCGGTCAGAGGGTGAGGCAGCCACACCAGCACAATGTAATCATGTCCTCTTCCTCCTCTGCATTACAGCGCATCTCCAAGTCGTCGCGCGGCGCCAAGATGGGTGCGTGGCTGGTCGGGATGGGAGTGCTGCATTTCGTCGCCCCCAAACCGTTCGACACCATCGTTCCGGAGGAGCTACCGGGCACCCAGCGCTTCTACACCTACGCCTCCGGCGTTGCCGAGATCGGCGTCGGGGCCCTGCTGCTGGCCCCCCAGACGCGCAAGGTCGGCGCGCTGTCGGCCATCGCTCTGTACGTCGGCGTCTTCCCCGGCAACGTGAACATGGTCCGGCTATGGAAAGACAAGCCGCTGCCGATGCGTATCGGTGCGATCGCTCGACTTCCGCTTCAGGTCCCGATGATCACCCAGGCCTGGAGCGTCTACAAAGAAAGCTGACCGGTCCGCTAGGCCGCCTCCTCGTCGCCGCCACCGTCGATGAGCAAAGCTTCCAACGAATCCTCGTCGGGCAACTCCTCCGGCATCAGCGTGCGACCGGGGCGCACGTAGTGGAATGCGGCGCGCACGTCCTCGGCCGGACAGCCGTGCAGCCTCGCCCATGCCAACCGATAGACGGCGAGCTGTAATGCGTTGTCCTGCAGGGCTTCCGGCATGGACGGCACCTCGCCGGTCTTCCAGTCCACCACGGTGAAGGTGCCGTCATCCTCGGCGAAGATCGCGTCGATGCGGCCGCGCACCACGCGTCCGGCGATCGTCATGTCGAACGGCACCTCGACGTCGATCGGAGTGCGCGAAGCCCAGGGCGACAAGGCGAACGCCGCCTGCAGGTCCTCCAGTTCTCCGTGGTCCTGACGGTCGGCGTCCACGGCGCCGGGCAGATCGTCGAGATCGAACAGCTTCTCAGCCTGGAAATAGCGTTGCACCCACTCGTGGAACGCGGTGCCCAACAGTGCATGCGCGTCCGGGCGCCGAGGCAGGCGGCGCTGCAAACGGTGCCTGACCCCGTCGGGATCCCGTCCCAGGTCGACCAGGGCGCTCACCGACAACTGCTGAGGCAGTGGCGGCGCCGGCCGCTCTGTCGCCCGCTGCCGTTCGGCCAGCAGCGCATCGACATCGGTGACCCAGCCGTGGACGTCGGATGCCGTCTCTGTCGGAGCGTTTCCGGACATCGCCGAGGCCACCAACTGCGCACCGCGGTCCACCGGCTCTCGTCGTCCGCCCGCCGGATCGACCGGCCAGACCGCCTCGACCACACGATCGCGCAGCGGGTTGGGTTCACCGTCGGCAGGTGCGTCGGCCCAGACGTCCACGGTGCCGCAGGGCGCGCCCGCCTCGACCGAGGCATCGATGACCTGCTTCAGTTCGGTCAGGAACGTCGACGGCCCCCTCGGCTTGGACTCGGTGGCCCCCCAGTGGTGGCCCGACACCAGCAGGGTCTGCTCGGCGCGGGTGATCGCCACGTACAGCAGACGCCGTTCCTCGTCGTTGCGGCGTTGCTCCAGGCTGCGTTTGTGGTCGTTGATCTTGTCGGACAGACTTTTTCGGTCGCTGACATCGGAGGTGTCCAGCACGGGCACACCGTGGTCGGACACCGTCGCGCAATCTCCCCGCAGCAGAGGCGGCAGGTCGGCGGCATCGGTGAGCCAGGTACGCGGCGACGCGGTCGAGGGGAAGACCCGCCCCGCCAGGTGGGGCACCGCGACGATCTGCCACTCCAGCCCCTTGGCCGCGTGCACGGTCAGGATCTGCACGCGCTCGGTGGACACTGTGACCTCCGCGGGGGCCAGCCCGTTCTCCACGTCCTCGGCGACGTCGAGGTACGCCAGCAGTCCCGAGACCGTCGCGGCGCCCTGCGCCGCGAAATTCGCGACGACATCACCGAAGGCGTCGAGGTGTTCGGTCCCCGACCATCCGGCTGAGACCGGCTGCGCGGCACGGGCTTCGGCGTCGACACCGAGAACGCGACGCACCTCGGTCACCAGATCGGGAAGCGGGCTTGCCAGGTGCGAACGCAGTGCGGTCAGTTCCCGGCCCAGCGCGACGATGCGGGCGTGGCCCGCCTGTGAGTACGCGGCCGCGGGGCCGGGGTCGCAGATCGCATCGGCCAGGCACGCGGTGTCGGACTCCGGCCCGAGCTGGGCGACGATGCCGGCCGCGGTCGACCCAGGATCCGCTACAGACCCGGTGTCCACGAGCGTGACGGCGCGCCGCCACAACGCTGCGATGTCACGTGCACCGAGGCGCCACCTCGGGCCCGTCAGCACACGCACGGCCGCTGCCCCCGCGGTCGGATCGGCGCACAGGCGCAGCATCGCCACGACGTCGGCCACCTCGGGGACCGCGAGCAGTCCGGCCAGTCCGACCACCTCGACGGCAACCCCACGCCGCGTCAGCGCCTCGGCCATCGGCGCCGCGTCGGCGTTGCGACGCACGAGGACCGCTGCCGTCGGTGCACCACCGGCTGTCGCGACCCCGTGGTGCCACATGCCTGCCACCTGGTCGGCGACCCACTCCCGTTCGGTCTCGACGTCGGTCAGCAGCGCGCACCGGACGGTGCCCGGTTCGGCGGCGGGCCGGGGTTGCAGGGACCGGACGGCAACCGATCGGCGTCGCGCGTCCACGGACACCGCGTTCGCCAGATGCAGCACCTCCGGCGGGTTGCGCCAACTGGTGCGCAGCTCCAGCGTGGGCGCCGGGGTGCCGTCCGCGAGCGGGAAGTCGGTCGTGAAGCGCGGCAGGTTCGTCGCCGACGCGCCGCGCCACCCGTAGATCGACTGGATGGGATCTCCGACGGCCGTCAGCGCGAGACCGTCGTCGGCGCCGCCGCCGAACAGGGACGAAAGCGCCACGCGCTGAGCGTGTCCGGTGTCCTGGTACTCGTCGAGGAGGACGACCCGGTAACGCTGCCTCAATTGCTCACCGACCGTCGGGTACTGGGAAGCCAGCCGCGCGGCCGAGGCCATCTGCATGCCGAAGTCCATGACCCGCTCCTCGCGCATCCGCCGATGGAGCGCATCGATCAGCGGGACCAGCATCGTGCGCTCCGTCTGCGTGGACAGCATGCGCAGCAGCCACTGGCTGGGCCCCCGGTCGCGCTGGTATCGACCCGCCGGCAGCGCGTGCACGAGCCGTTCGAGCTCGATGTGGGTGTCGTTGAGCTGCGCAGTGTCGACGAGGTGTTCGGAGAGCTGACCCGCCAGCCGCAGCACCATTCCCGTGATCGATGCAGGAGATTTGTCGGTGTCGAGGGCGGCGGGATGTTCGCACACCACACGGAACGCCAACTGCCACAACTCGGTTTCGCCCAGCAGCCTGGTGTCGGGCTCGACCGGCAGCATCAGCCCGTAGTCACGCAGCAGATTTCCTGCGAACGCGTGGTAGGTGCTGACCGTCACGGGGTCGTCGGCGAGATCAGCGCCGCCGGTGGGGATGGTGAGGCCCGCACCCGACAGCCGTGCCAGCCGCGCACGCACCCGCCGCAGCAGCTGGTTGGCGGCCTTGCGGGTGAAGGTCAGGCCGAGGACCTCGCCGGGACGGGCGTAGCCGTTCGCGACGAGCCACACCACCCTGGCGGCCATCGTCTCGGTCTTGCCGGCGCCGGCGCCGGCGATCACCACCAGCGGCCCGGGCGGTGCGGCGATGACGGCAGCCTGCTCCTCGGTCGGCGCGAAAAGGCCCAGAGCCGAGGCTAATTCATTCGGGCTGTACCGGGGTGTCGTCACGCGTCGCTCCTGGGGTTCTGCGCCGGGCACATCGCGCGCACCGGGCAGTGCGCACAGCTGTCGTTGACCCGTGCCACGAAGTCCGGGCCTTGGGTGGCTGCAGCAGCCTGCTGCACCTGGGCCTGCCATTCGGCACGGCGCTCGGGGGTGAGCGCGTCCTGCTGGCGTTCCGTGGCCCCGCCGGCGGTGGTCTTGCCGAGGTAGACCAGCCGGCCGCCGCCGGGCTCGTCGCCGTCGGCGAGCAGACCTGCTGCCACGGCGAGCTGATACATCGCCAGCTGCGCATGGGCCTGGGCGTCGTCCTTGCTGACCGGGCTTTTGCCGGTCTTGATGTCGACGACGACGAGCCGACCCTCGCTGTCGCGTTCGAGGCGATCGAGCCGTCCGCGCAGGCGTACCCCCGGACCGTCGGGGCTGTTGTCGCCCACCTGACCGTCGACGTCGATCTCGGTGCCCACCTCACTGAGGTGGGCACGCGTCTCGGTGCGCCACCGCAGGAAGGTCTCCACCATCTCGCGATGTCTGGTCAGCTCGTTGTCGGAGAACCACTGCGCCTCGAACGGCAGACGCTCCCAGACTGATTCCAACTCGTTGAGCAGTTGCGACTCCGTCTTCCCGGATTCGGCCACGAGCGCGTGCACCAGGGAACCGAGGGTCGAGCGGACGTCGCGGCCGCGGGCGCCGCCGTGCCGTTCCAGCAGCCACCGAAGGGGGCAGTCCGAGAGCATCTGCAGGGTCGACGGCGACAGGGTGACGACGTGGTCGTCGCCGTCCCAGAGAGGATCATCGGTCGACAGCGTCCGCGTGGCATACCACGAGCCCGGATCGGCGCCGTGCACACCCGCTTCCGCAAGGCGGGCCAATTGCGCTGCCGCACAGAGTCGCTCGCTGTCGGTGATTGCCCCCGGGGCTGCGCAGACGACCGATCGCAGCCGGCCCACCAACGCCGACGGAGCCAGCACGCGGGGCGCCCGGATCGGCGCGGCCTGCTCGGGCGCGCCGTCTGTGGCCGTTGCCTGGAGTTCGTGGCAGAACGCCGACGGCAGCATCGCCGCGTCGCCGGAGTCGCTGTCGACCGCGGTCACCAGCAGGCTGCTGCGTGCCCGTCCCATGGCCGCGATGAGCAACCGACGTTCTTCGGCCAGCAGCGGCGCTCGGCTCGACAGATGCTGCCCGGGTTCGACGACTCCGTCGAGCACATCGACGAGCTGCTGAGTGGCCAGCACACCACCGCGTGGTGAGACGTTCGGCCACAACCCTTCCTGCAGACCGGCGATGATCACGAACTCCCACTGGCGGCCGAGCGCGGAGTGCGCGCTGACCAGCGCAACCGCGTCACCTCCCGGCCCGTCACCGGTGACCGGCGGCAGCGAGAGGCCCCTGACGTGGTCGACCAGTCCGCGCAGCGAGGCGCCCGCGGTGCGGCTCACGTACTGCTCGGCGACGTCGAACATCGCCGTGACCATGTCGAGGTCGCGATCTGCCTGAGCCGCGGCGGTACCGCCACGTTCACTGGCCGCCAGCCAGCGCTTCTGCAGGCCCGAACGGTGCCAGGCCTGCCACAGGGTGTGGCGGGGATCGCTGCCTGCCTCGACACTGGCTCGCGCGGACGCCAGCACCGCACGGACCCGGCGCAGCCCGCGTGCCTGATCCTCGGGCAGGTGGCGATCCGGAGCGGCATCGCCGCTCAACGCGGCTACCAGCAGATCGCCGAACCCGTCGGAGGAACCCGGGGCACCGCGACGCAGGGCCCGTCGCAGCTGCCGCAGCGACACCGGATCGATGCGTCCGATCGGGCCAGTCACCAGAGCGAGAGCGCGTTCGGGATCGAGCCCGTCGGCGGTGGCTACCAAGACAGCCATCAGTGCCTGCACTGCCGGTTGGTCGGCGAGCGGTACCGCGGCCTGCGGCTCGTCGACCGGGACCCCGCTCGCCGTCAGGGCACGCGCCAGCGCAGCCCCCAGCCGCGGGACCGAGCGGACGATCACCGCCATCTGCGACCAAGGCACGCCGTCGACGAGATGGGCACGTCGCAGCGCATCGGCGATGAGCGCCGACTCCGCGTGCGGTGACGCCGCGATGCGGACCGCCACCGAGCCGAGCCGGTCCTCGCCACAGAAGTCGCGCGCCGCATCCGCCCCGGGCAGCCGTCGGGCGACCGCACTGATCGCCTCGGCGATCGGGGCGGCGCAACGGTGTGAACGGGTCAGCGTCAGCGCCGGCCCCTCACTGCGTAGGAGCGCCGGATCGGCTCCGCGATAGCCGAACACCGTCTGATGCGGATCGCCGGCGATCACGGTGAGCTCGGATCCGGCAGCCAGAACGGCGACCAGCCGCGCGGCTTGCGGATCGAGGTGCTGGGCGTCGTCGACCAGGAGGAGCTGAATACGCGCGCGCTCGGCGGCAAGCAGCTCCGGGTCGACCGCGAAGGCTTCCAGCGCAGCCCCGACGAGTTCCGCAGCCCCCAACGCGGGCACGGTGGCCTGCGGAGCCGCCATGCCCACCGCGGAGCGCAGCAGCATGATCTGCTCGTAGGCCTGCGCGAAACGACCCGCAGCCTGCCACTCGGGGCGGCCGCTCGAACGCCCGATACGTTGCAGCGCAACCGGATCGACGCCTCGTTCGCTGCAGCGGGCCATCAGATCGCGCAGTTCGGTCGCGAACCCCACGGTGCTCAGGGCCGGGCGGAGCCGCTCCGGCCACCGAACCGGCGAGGCGTCACCGTCCTCGAGATCTCCGGCGAGCAGTTCGCGGATGATGCCGTCCTGTTCGGCGCTGGTGATCAGCCGCGGAGGCGGGCTGCCGGCGCGCTGGGCGGCGAGCCGCAAGACCCCGAACGCATAGGAGTGCACCGTGCGAACCAGTGGCTCCCGCACCGCTTCCCGCCCACCGGCGCCGAGCAGCGCAGCCGTGATCGAAGCCCGGGCATGGGTGCGCAACCGGGCCGAACCCGTCAGCAGGAGAACAGATTCGGGATCGAGACCGTCGGCGATGTGAGCGACCGCGGTGTCCACCAGCAGGCTGCTCTTCCCGGTGCCCGGCCCGCCCAGCACGCGGACGGTGCCCCGCATCTCCCGCCGGCCCAGGGCCTCGGGGGTCAGTTCGGTGTGTGGCGCGGACATGCAGGCATGACATCACGCGGGTACGACAAGTCCCCCTGACCTGGTCGCAGGCGTACGAGCCTGGCAGCATCGGCACTGTGACCGACCTGTTGTGCACCTACCGCTTCGGACCCGCCGCGCCCGCGAAGGTCCTGGCCATCCACGGACTGACCGGACACGGCAAGCGGTGGGAGAGCCTGTTCGCCCAGCACTTGCCCGACGTGCCGGCCGTGGCACCCGACCTGCTGGGCCATGGTCGCTCGTCGTGGGACGCGCCGTGGACGATCGAGGCCAATGTGTCGGCGATGGCCGCGCTGATCGAGACGGAGGCCGACGGCCCCGTGGTTGTCACCGGGCATTCGTTCGGCGGAGCCATCGCGCTGAATCTCGCCGCGGCGCGTCCCGATCTGATTGCGGGCCTGGTTCTTCTGGACCCCGCAGTGGCCCTCGACGGCCGCTGGATGCGCGAGGTCGCCGACGACATGTACAACTCGCCGGACTACTCCAGCCGCGAAGAGGCACGCCATGAGAAGCTGGGCGGCTCCTGGGGCGAGGTCGCCGAGGAGGAACTGGAGCGTGAACTCGACGAGCACCTCGTCGACTCGGCGAACGGCAGGGTGGCCTGGCGCATCAGCATTCCGGCCATGCTCAGCTACTGGAGCGAGCTGACCCGCCCGGTCCCGGTGCCACGCGACGGCACGCCGACCACCCTGGTCCGGGCCACCCGCACCGATCCCCCGTATGCCAGCGACGAACTGATCGCCGCGTTGGACGCCGGCCTGGGGCCCAACTTCGCCCTGCTGGAATGGGATTGCGACCACATGGTGCCACTCGCCAAACCCGCCGAGACCGCCGCGGCCATTCGGGACCGGCTGGCCTGACCATGGCGGCGATCACCGAAGCGCAGGTCGAGGCGGTGCGTCGACTGGTCGCCTCGATCCCGCCGGGCTCAGTTGCCACTTACGGCGACATCGCCCACGCCGCAGACCTTTCCAGCCCGCGCATCGTCGCTTGGATCATGCGCACCGACTCCGCGGACCTGCCCTGGCACCGGGTCATCAGAGCCTCCGGCCGCCCCGCCCCGCACCTGACCACCCGCCAGCTCGAACGCCTACGGGCCGAAGGGGTGCTGGCCGCAGACGGACGGGTGCCGCTGCAGGAGTACCGCCACACCTTCTGACGCGCCGGGTGGAGGAAGATCTGCCGCGGCTGAGCTGCGCCTGACAGCGCTAAAGCGCGAGGCGCACCAGTGCGGCCGTACGAGCCAGACCCGGGAACGCCGCAGCGGTCGACCTCGGATGCAGCGCATGGACCGCCAGCCGGAACAGCAACGCCCGCAACAACATCTGCGGCCACTCCGGTAGCGCCGACCAACGTTCGATCAGTGCGTCATCGGCGTCACCCCAGGACAGCGCATCGACCACGACCACGCCGGCCGCCCACGCAGGGGGTCGCCAGTACGGCGTGATGTCGGTGATCCCCGGCGCCGCCGTTCCCGCGAAAAGCACTGTGCCGTAGAGGTCGCCGTGCACCAGCTGGCTGGGACTCTTGGTGGGCCGGCGCAGCGACGCCAACTGGTTGATCAGCTCGATGGACTTCTGCCCGTCCGAGGTCCCCGGGGCTACCCGGGCACCCGGGGGCAGGGAATGCAGCGGTCGTTCCTCCCAGGCCGCGCGGTCGGCGGCGATGAACACGTCGACGTCGCCCCACGGCGCGATCGGTGGTTGCGTGAGGAACCGCGGCCGCTCCAGCTTGGCCGTCGCCTCGTGCAACCGCACTGCGGCAGACACGACTTCGTCGTGGCGCGGTTCAGGAGTTCCTGCGACATAGGTGTCGGCCCGCCAGCCCGCAACCACATAGCGGCCGTCGGTCGAGCGCACCGGTCTGGCCAGTCTCACCCCGTCGACGAACAGGGTCTCGCGGACCTTCGCAGACCAGGCGGCCCTGGCGTGGTCGGCAACCATGGACAACACGACCTCACCGCAGCGCCAGCCGCCCTCCCAGCTGGAACCCAGCGGCGCCGGCTGCACCCCGGACAGCCCGAAGGCTGCGAGGACATGCTGTGGCGGGCGCTCTGCGGTCACCGCCACAGCCTAAAGGCAGCAACGCCCAACCTGGCGTTAGTACATGACCATGTCGGGTTCGAGTTGCTTGCCCCACGCCACGATCCCGCCCTGAACGTGCAGCGCGTCGGAGAACCCTGCCTGCTTGGCGATGGCGAGCACCTCGGCGGAACGGATCCCGGTCTTGCAATAGAACACCGGGGTGCGGTCGACCTTGAGCTTCGACAGCGCCTCTCCGGATTCGAACGCACCCTTGGGGATGAGTTCGGCACCCTCGATGTGGTTGATGTCCCATTCGACCGGCTCGCGAACGTCAATCAGCGCCAACGGCTTACCCGAATCCAGCAGCTCGCGCAGCTCGCGGGGTGTGATCGTCGACTCGGCGGCCGCCTCCGCGGCGGCGTCGGAGACGACACCGCAGAATTCCTCGTAGTCGATGAGCTCGGTGATCTTCGGCGTGGCGGGATCTTTGCGAATTTTGATGGTGCGGTAGGTCATGTCGAGCGCGTCGTACACCATCAGCCGGCCCAGCAGCGGCTCACCGATGCCGGTCAGGAGTTTGATCGCCTCGGTGCCCATCACCGACGCGATGGACGCGCACAGGATGCCGAGCACTCCGCCTTCGGCACACGACGGCACCATTCCGGGCGGGGGCGGTTCGGGATACAGGTCGCGGTAGTTCAAGCCCCGCGCGTTGCCGTTCTCGTCGACGGGGGCGTCCTCCCAGAACACCGAGACCTGACCTTCGAAGCGGTAGATCGAGCCCCAGACGTACGGCTTGCCCGCGAGCACGGCGGCGTCGTTCACCAGGTAGCGCGTTGCGAAGTTGTCGGTGCCGTCGAGGATCAGGTCGTACTGCTCGAACAGCTCCACTGCATTGTCGGGTTCGAGGCGCACCTCGTGCAGGTTGACGGTGACGAGCGGGTTGACCTCGAGGATCGAGTCCTTGGCGCTCTGGGCCTTCGAACGCCCGATGTCGGATTGGCCGTGGATGATCTGGCGCTGCAGATTCGACTCGTCGACGACGTCGAACTCGACGATGCCGATGGTCCCGACACCGGCTGCAGCGAGGTAGAGGAGCGTGGGCGAGCCGAGGCCGCCGGCGCCGATGACCAGGACGCGGGCGTTCTTCAACCGCTTCTGTCCGTCCAGACCGAGGTCCGGGATGATGAGGTGGCGGCTGTAGCGCGAAACCTCGTCGCGGGTGAGTTCAGCGGCTGGCTCTACCAGCGGCGGCAACGGTGACGACACCGACAATCTCCTTGGTTGGCTGTCTGACCATCTCAGCAGGTAAGGGTTGCAACAGCAACGAGGCCCATACGCTTCCCGCGCGCTCGGGCGCCGCGAACGCGCGTCGATGCACAGGTTTCGCGGCGCGTCGGTGTGCAGACACGCGCGCTCGCGGTGCAGGCCCGGGGGCGCTCAGGCGATCGGGTACGGCCAGGGGTTGAAACGGCACGTCAGGCCGTCGGGGGTGACGGTGCCCGGGTCGAACTTCGCGGCGTCGTTGTTGTTGGTCGAGAACGTCTGCTGCATCATGATCGGGGCCAGCGCACCGTTCTCCGGGCACTGCTCGTGCCGCTGGTACCCGATCGCGTGGCCGACCTCGTGGTTGATCAGATACTGCCGGTAGGAGCCGATGTCTCCTTGGAAGGGCACCGCGCCACGCACCCACCGCGCCTCGTTGACGAACACACGCGGCTGACCCTCGAAGGCGGGGTTGTAGCAGGACGCTTCGAGCTGGATGTCGTAGCCGCAGCCGTCGCGGATCGTCATGGGCGAGGTCAGCGACACCCGGAAGTCCGGAACGACCCCGGCGGCGGCGTCGATGCGGGTGAAGGCGAACTGCGGGTTGTGCGTCCAGCTCTTCGGGTTGGCCAACGTCTCGCTGACCATGCGGGCGAACCCTTCGTCACCGCCGAAACTCGTGGTGTCGACGCCGTCCTCCACCTCGACGGTGTAGGTGAACACCTTGGTGGTGCCCTGGCCGACCTGGGGCGCGGCCCCCGGAACGACATGCCAGGTGCGCGCGCCGGCCTCGGTGAAGGGCCCGCCCTGGGGCAGGATCCCGGTGGGCAGGCTCGCGTCGAACTGGGTCAGACCCTTGGGCGGCGCGCCGACGATGGATGTGCTCGGCACTCCGATCGTGGGTGGGCCCTGCACCGGCCCTTCCTCTTCCGCCGCCTGGGGCACGCTGGTGCCGGTCATCGTTTGATAGAGGACAACGACGGTCAGCACGACCAGCAGCGGCAGCGCGTAAGCGCGCCAGCCGTAGGTGGATACGAACCGTCCGATCCAGGTCTGTTTGCGCCATCGTTTGCGCTCGTCACGGTTGGATCGGACCCGGCCCGGCTGCTCGGCCAGCGGGTCTCGCTGCGCGCGCAACGGCTCGCGCCACTCGTCGCGCAGTACCGGCGCTTGTCCGGCGCCCCGGTGCTCGGGACCCATTTCTCCGCGCGCACGGGAGTCGTAGGTCACCGAAACAGGATGACACAGCCCGCAAGACTTGCCGTCCCGGCGCGCCACCGAACCGCAGGCGCAGCTGCGGTTTCGCCGCGTCGGCGCTGACCCGCCACCTGTCCTGAGGCGTATGGTCGGCCAACGGTAGTACTGTCATTCGCAGCGAATTCAAGAAGCCGGTCGCGCCGGCAGTAGATCTCGAGGTTCTGATGAGCGAACTGGCCAGGACGGCGCAGCGGCGAGGGGGCCAGCCGGCCAACGGCACCGCCTCCACCGGCGCAGCCCGGCGTGGCAACCGCCTGCCGCGCGACGAGCGCCGCGGGCAGCTGCTCGTCGCAGCCAGCGAGGTGTTCGTCGACCGCGGCTACCACGCCGCAGGCATGGACGAGATCGCCGATCGCGCCGGAGTGAGCAAACCCGTTCTCTACCAGCACTTCTCATCGAAGGTCGAGCTGTACCTGGCGGTGCTGCAACGCCATGTGGACAACCTCGTCTCCGGTGTGCGCCAGGCGCTGCGCACCACGACCGACAACCGGCAGCGTGTGCGCGCCGCCGTGCAGGCGTTCTTCGACTTCATCGAACACGACAGCCAGGGCTATCGGCTGATCTTCGAGAACGACTATGTCACCGAGCCGCAGGTCGCCGCGCAGGTCAAGGTCGCCACCGAATCCTGCACCGACGCCGTGTTCGACCTCATCAGCCACGATTCGGGGCTGGAGCCGCACCGCGCCCGCATGATCGCCGTGGGCCTGGTCAGCATCAGCGTGGATTCCGCGCGCTACTGGCTCAACAACGAACGGCCGATCGAGAAGGACGCGGCCGTCGAGGGCACCGTCCAGTTCATCTGGGGCGGACTGTCACACGTTCCGATGACCAGGTCCTGACCGACCCCGCCGAAATTGCGCTCCCGCGGGGCGGACGCCCGTGTGCCGGAGGGCAATTTCGGCGACGACGTCAGCTCTTGGTGACCTCAGCGCCGACGGTGGTCACGCCGAAGCCCACACGCCGCGAATCCGCCGCGCCGATCTCCACATAGGCGATCCGCGAGGACTGCACGAGGAACCGTCGGCCCTTCTCGTCGGTGAGACCCAGGACGGCCGGATCGCCGCTGAGCGCATCGGTGACCAACTTCTCCACCTCGGCCGGCGTCTGCGCGCTGGCGAAAATCAGCTCGCGTGGGCTGTCGGTGACACCGATCTTGACCTCCACGGTGGGAACCCTTCTGTTCGTGTGCTCGTACGTATTGGAGGCTAGTGGACGCCGGCCTGGCAGGGCGGCTCCGGACCCCCGACCCCGCGCCCGGCGGAACGACTTTCGCGATCGGCGAACGCTCGCCGGGGCGCCATAACGCCGTAGCGATCGAACCGAGTCCCGACCGTGACCGCCCAGGAGCCGCGTCAGCCCCATCTGTCACTCCTGTCTCAGTAGCATCGGGGCGAACGGATAGAGACGACTGGGAAAGCTTCGATGAACAGGCCTTATACCGCGCAATCGCCGTACTCTCTGACGCCCACCGAACGTATCCGCAGCCCGCGCGGCGGCGGACGCGGAGGCAGGTACGGCGCCTACGGGACCCTCGACGACTCGGACCCCTACGGCGATTCGGACACCGATGCGCTCCCGCCGTACAGCCACGACTACGACGGGTCCGACTACAGCGACGACTACGACGGGGCCGAGAACTATGACGACTACCTCGACGAAGCCCGCATCGACCGCCGCTGGATGTGGATCGCCGGCGTGGCCGGCGCGATCCTGTTCGTCGCGGTCATCACCGCCAGCATGATCCTGGGCGGCAGCGACAGCGGATCTGTCTCGGCGACCGTCGCCTCGCCGCTGCCGACCTCCAGCGCCCCGGAACCGTCTGCGGCGCCCGCCCCGCGGGTCGCGGCGCCGGTCACGCCGACGCTGCCGGCAGAGACCGTCACCACCGTGACGCCGACCGCCGAGACTCCTGCCCCTGCGCCCGTCGCCCCGGCCCCGGTGCTGCTCGCGCCGCAGGCCGCCCCACCGCCGGCCGCCGCGGTCCCGGGCACCGTCACCTACCGCATCACCGGCAATCGGCAGCTCATCGACCTGGTGACGGTCATCTACACCGATGCCCAGGGTGCGTTGCAGACCGACGTGAACGTGGCGCTGCCGTGGTCGAAGACGATCGTGTTGAACCCGGGCGTGAGCCTGAGCTCGGTCACCGCGACGAGCGTCGGCGGTCAGCTCAACTGCGCGATCGTCGATGCCAACGGCTCGTTGATCGCGGCGCAGAACAACAACTCGATCATCACCAACTGCACGCGCTGATCGCGCGCGCCGGGACCGATCAGGCCAGGCCGAGCTCCTGCATGCGCCGGTTGTGGGTGTTCTGCAGCCGATCGAAGAAGTCCGTCATCTGGGACAGTCCGCCGCCGGACATCACCAGATCGACCAGTTCGTCGTGGTCGGCCATCACGAACTGGGCCTGGGTGATCGCTTCGCCGAGCAGACGCCGCGACCACAGTGCCAAGCGGTGCCGCTGACGGTCGCTGGCGGTGACCGCGGCGCGCACCTCGGCGACGACGAACTGGGAGTGCCCGGTCTCGGACAGCACCGAGCGGACCACCTCCGCGACCTCGTCGGGCATCACGTCCGCGATCTGCAGGTAGAAATCGGCGGCCATCGCGTCACCGACATAGGTCTTGACCAGCGCCTCCAGCCAGGTGCTCGGCGTGGTGAGGCGATGGTAGTTCTCCAGCGCGGAAGCGTACTTCGTCATCGCCGGAACCACGTCGACGCCGCGCTGATCCAGCGCGTCGCGCAGCACCTCGTAGTGGTTCATCTCCGCGGCCGCCATGCTCGCCATGTTGATCCGGCCGTTGAGGTTCGGCGCCATCCGGGCCTCTTCGGTCAGCCGGTAGAACGCCGCGACCTCACCGTAGGCGAGCAGCGCGAACAGCTCGACGATCCCGGGATGATCCAGAGCCACGTGCGGTGTCGCGGGGCCGCCCGCCTCGCCGGCCGGGACGGATGCGGCGGCGTCGGGCGGCGTCGAGGTCATGGTGCAACCTTAAACGCCGGCGGCGCGAGCGCCGACCCCAGTGGAAATCCGCCAGAGTCCCCGCCGAAGCTCGGCGCCTCGGGCAGGTCAGGGGTATGCGGGCAGCGACGGTCCGTCGCCTCCGATACCGGCCAGGCGCGCGCCGCCGAGCGCGGAAACGGCCCGGCCCACAGGGCCGGCGGCCAGCCGTGCGCCGGCGTGCAACAGGCGAATCCCGCGGTGTGATCGCGGGTTTGCCAACCTCAGCACACGTTCCTTGACGTCGGGAGCTGTGGCGACGAACGGCATCATCGCTCGGCGGTAGGAGTTCAGTGCCGAGGGAACATCCCCCGCGGTCGCGACTTCGCCGGCCAGGATGTAGGCGCCGATCAGCGCGAGGCTGGTTCCCGCCCCGCCGAACGTCGCGTTGCAGAACGCGGAATCGCCGAGCAGTGCGACTCGTCCGTTGCTCCAGCGCCGCGGGCGCACTTGACCGACTGCCGAGAAATACATGGGCGCGCCGTCGTCGATCGCACGCGGGATTCGGGGTGCGGCACCGCCGACATCGGCGAACGTCGCGCGCAGAATCGTCCTCTGCGCCACGGGATCGAGGTCGTCGAGGCCGCGGACGTCTGAGATGAAGGTCAGGATGGCACGCGTGGTCCCGAGGTTGTCGGGCCGCAGGTGAACCGAACGATGGTTGGTCGCGTGCTGCCAGTTCCACCACTGGTCGTCGCCGTCGACGCGCGGAATCGTCGCGTAGGCGAAATACATTCCGAGCTCGTTGACGTCGGCCTCATCGACGAACCGCCGCGTCCGTGAGCGCAACCCCTCGGCGACCACGAGTAGGTCGGCGTCCAGCGTCGCGCCTCCGCTCAGACGAACCTGCACGCGGTCGTCCTGGTCGGTCACATCGACGATCTGCGTGCCGAACCGGTAGTCGGTGTCGAGCTGGGTGCGCTCGACCAGAATCCGGGACAGTTCGCCACGCAGGATCTCCAGCTCGGCAGTCGGGCCGTCCGCCTCGCCGGCCGACCCCACCGGAAAGGACGCCGCGGGCGACCCGTCGGCTCGGAGGAAGCGCGTGCCGATCTCGCCGGTCGTCGCCGCGCGAACGTCGCCGTCGATCCCCATCCGCCGGACAACTTCGCGCGCAGCACCGCGGATGTCGACGTTCTGTCCCTCGTCGCGGCGTTGCGGAAAGCGCTCGATGACCGTGGTCCGCCATCCGCGACTGTTGAGCTGGTGGGCGAGCGCAGGACCGCCGATGCCGGCGCCGGAGATGATCGCGTGCGGGGTTCTGGGGGCGGGTCCTGTGGTCATCGGAGGGAGCTGGTTGCCCCCGGGGCGGCGCCACGAAACCTGCATCTGACCTCGGTGACTACACCGGCCGGCAGCCAACCGGCTACCATGGACGTGGTGTCGGCGCATCTGCCGACGGATCTATCCAGGTCACGCCGGCAATCTCATGCCGCAGACACCTTGGAAATGTGCGTGCACGCGGCGGCCCGCCCCCTCAGCGCAGGGCCCGGCGAAGTTCTCTTCACAACTCGTGCGCGCGTGGAAACGCCATGAGGAACAAGTGAAAGGCTTCGTTTACCGAGCATGACTCCCGTCACCACACATCCCAATCCCACCTTCGCCCAGCTCGGCGTCCGCGACGAGATCGTCCGCGCCCTCGCCGAGAACGGCATCGAGCACGCCTTCGCGATCCAGGAGCTGACGCTGCCCCTGGCGCTGGCCGGCGACGACCTCATCGGTCAGGCCCGTACCGGCATGGGCAAGACCTTCGCCTTCGGCGTGCCGCTGCTGCACCGCATCACCAGCGACACCGAACGTCCGCTCACCGGCATCCCGCGTGCCCTGATCGTCGTCCCCACCCGCGAGCTGTGCATTCAGGTCTACGGCGACCTCGTCGGCGCCTCGAAGTACCTGATGGCCGACGACACCCGCAAGCTGACCGTCACCGCCATCTACGGCGGCCGCCCCTACGAGCCCCAGATCGAGGCCCTGCAGAAGGGTGTCGACGTCGTCGTCGGCACGCCCGGCCGCCTCCTGGACCTGGCTCAGCAGGGTCACCTGCAGCTGGGCGGACTGTCGACGCTGGTGCTCGACGAGGCCGACGAGATGCTCGACCTCGGCTTCCTGCCCGACATCGAGCGCATCCTCAAGCAGATCCCGGCCAAGCGGCAGGCGATGCTGTTCTCGGCGACCATGCCCGACCCGATCATCACGCTGGCGCGCACCTTCATGACGCAGCCGACGCACATTCGCGCCGAGGGCGTTCAAGGGTCGGCCACCCACGACACCACCGAGCAGTTCGCCTACCGCGCCCACGCCCTGGACAAGGTCGAGATGGTCGCGCGCATCCTGCAGGCCGAGGGCCGCGGCGCCACGATGATCTTCACCCGGACCAAGCGCACCGCGCAGAAGGTCGCCGACGAACTCGGCGAGCGCGGCTTCAAGGTCGGCGCGGTGCACGGCGATCTCGGACAGGGCGCTCGCGAGAAGGCGTTGAAGGCGTTCCGCAACGGCGACGTCGATGTTCTCGTCGCCACCGACGTGGCGGCCCGCGGCATCGACATCGACGACATCACCCACGTCATCAACTTCCAGATCCCCGAGGACGAGCAGTCCTACGTCCACCGCATCGGTCGCACCGGCCGCGCCGGCAAGACCGGCATCGCCGTGACCCTCGTCGACTGGGACGAACTTCCACGCTGGTCGATGATCGACAAAGCCCTGGGCCTCGACACGCCCGACCCCGCCGAGACGTATTCCAGCTCGCCGCATCTCTACGAGGAACTCAAGATCCCGGCCGATGCCGGCGGATCGATCGGCCGACCGAAGCGCACCGCCGACAAGGAACCGCGCGAGCCGCGTGAGCCCCGCGAACCCCGTGAGAAGCCGGCCCGCAACCGCAACCGCCGCCGCACGCGCGGCGGGCAGGCAGTCAGCGGCCATCCCGAAGGCTCTGCCGAGCAGGCCGACACCGACGCCACCGATTCGTCAGCGGCCGAGTCGGCCGACGGTGAGGCCCGGCCGGCCCGCCGCCGTCGTCGTCGCCGCCCCAGCAAGCCCGCGGCCGCAGGCACCAACTAACCGACTGCGTTGGTCAAACCCGAACGCCGCACTCGGGCGGACCTGATCGCCGCAGCCGCGATTGCGGTGGTCGTCGCCCTGGTGGCGGCGGTGGTGTGGTGGAACAGCGACGCCAGGGCGACCGTGAGCAGCCCTGCCTCGCAGCCCGTCCCCAGCCTCAAACCCGCTGTCGCCGTTCCGGATTCGCTGACACAACGGTGGAGCGCACGCAGCGCGGAGACCACCCAGCCGCTGGTGGTGGGTGGCGCCGTGGTCACCGGCGACGGTCGCGGGATCCAAGGGCGAGACCCGGCGACGGGCGACGCCGTGTGGAGTTACGCACGCGACCTCGACCTGTGCGGGGTCACCTGGGTCTACAACTACGCCGTGGCGGTCTATCCCGACGTGCGCGGGTGCGGGCAGGTCAGCACCGTCGACGCGAAGACCGGACTGCGCGGCCCGTCGCGCACCAGCTACGCCGACCCGACGGTGACGCTGTCTGCGGACGGCACCACGGTGCTGTCCGCCGGCGAGACCCGGCTGGAGATGTGGCGCTCCGACATGGTGCGGATGCTCAGCTACGGAGCACTCGACGCACCGATCAAACCGGGCATCCCGGCCTCTCCCCTGTGCCGCTTCGTCTCGGCGGGCGCCAGCTCCAGTTCGGTGTCGGTGCTGGAGGCCTGCGACAAGCAGGATCTGCGACTGACGCTGCTGCGGCCGTCCGATGAAGAGGACACCCCCGAGACGAAGTACGTCCAGCAGAAGGGTGTGCCCGACGGTGCGGGCGCCCGCGTGGTGGCAGTGAACGACACGTACACCTCGCTGTACGTGCCCACGCCCAAGCCCCGGCTCGACGTCATCGACGACACCGGCTCCACGATCGACACCACGGTGCTCGACGGGCCCCCGTCGCCGGCGGCGACGATGTCCCGTGCCGGCGAGGTCGTCACGTGGTGGACCGGGAACTCGCTGATGGTGTTCTCCGCCGGCGATCTTCGCTACAAGTACACCGTCGCCGCCTCGGGAACCGACAAGCCCGTCGGACCGGCGACGGTGATGGCGGGCAAGCTGCTGGTGCCGGTCACCACCGGCTACGACGTGTTCGATCCGCAGACCGGAGCCGGCGAGAAGCACATCGAGCTGCAGCGTCCGGCTGTCGACGGTCCCGTCGTGCCCGCGGTCGCCGGCGCCCTGCTGCTCGAACAGCGCGGCGACGAGATCGTCGCGCTGGGCTGACGAACCCGAGCGGTCAGACCTCGGGGGTGAACGTCGCGAGAGGCTTGCCGGTCTTCCAGTGCTTGAGCAGCGCGTCGGCGAATTCGCGGTAGGCCATCGCGCCCTTGTTCTTACGACCGGTCAGCACCGAGTTACCGGACGCGCTCGCCTCGGCGAAACGCACGGTGCGCGGGATCGGCGGTGCGAGCACCGGCAGGTTGTAGCGGTCGACCACGTCGAACAGGACGTCGCGGCTGTGCGTGGTGCGCGAGTCGTACAGCGTGGGCAGCGCGCCGAGCAGGGCGAGGTCGGGGTTGGTGATCGCCTGGATGTCGGACACGGTCCGCAGGAACTGACCGACACCGCGGTGGGCCAGCGTCTCGCACTGCAGCGGTACGACCACCTCGTGCGCGGCGGTGAGTCCGTTCAGGGTCAGCACACCCAGCGACGGCGGGCAGTCGATGATCACGACGTCGAAGTCGGCGCTGATCTTGTCGAGCGCACGTTTGAGGGCATGCTCGCGGCCCGCGCGCATCAACAGCATGGCCTCGGCCCCGGCGAGGTCGATGTTGGCCGGGAGCAGCGACATCCCCTCCGGCGTCTCCACTACCGCGGTGTCGGGTTCGACGTCGCCGAGCAGCACCTCGTGCACCGAGACCGGCAACTTGTCCGGGTCATGGCCCAGCGAGAACGTCAGGGAGCCCTGCGGGTCCAGGTCGACGAGCAACACCTTCTTGCCCTGCTCGACCATCGCCGCACCCAGCGACGCCACCGTCGTCGTCTTGGCGACTCCGCCCTTCTGATTGGCGACCGCCAGTACCCGCGTCACTTTCCCCATCCTGACGACCATAGCGACATTGTGAGTCCTCCCCTGCTGATGTCCACCCGCACCCGCGTTCCACACCGCGGCGTACGGCAGAATCGAACGTTGTGGGCCTTCTGCAGCACCGCCTGATCCTTCTCCGACATGGCGAAACCGAGTGGTCGAAGTCGGGCAAGCATACGAGCCGCACCGAACTCGAGCTCACCGAGCATGGCCGCGAACAGGCCCTGGCCGCGGCAGACACGCTCGAACAGATGCAACTCGACAATCCCTATGTCCTCAGCAGCCCCCGCATCCGCGCGCGGACGACCGCCGAACTGGCGGGCCTGACCGTCGACGAGATCAGCCCGCTGGTCAGCGAATGGGACTACGGCGACTACGAGGGCACCACCACCAGCGAGATCCGCAAGGCCGTCCCGAACTGGCTCGTGTGGACCCACGGGTGTCCCGGCGGCGAGACGTCGGCGCAGGTCTGCGCACGGGCCGATCAGGCCATCGAGGTGGCGCTGGAGCACATGGAAACCCGGGACGTGGTGTTCGTCGGACACGGTCACTTCTCCCGCGCGGTGATCACGCGCTGGGTCGAGCAGCCCGTCTACGAGGGCATCCGGTTCGCGATGCCCGCCGCGTCCATCGCGGTGTGCGGCTTCGAGCACGGGGTCCGCCAGCTCAGCGCCCTGGCGCAGACCGGCCACCCCAATCCCGCCGGGTCGACGTGACCCGCGAACCCACCTTCGTCCTGGCCGGGCCCGACGGGGTGGTCCTCGGTGAGGGCGTGCACACCGCGTTCCCCCAGATCTCCGACGCCCGCGCCGCGCTGGCATCGCACAGCGCCCCGATCGTCGTGGGCGCGCTGCCTTTCGACCCCGGCGGGCCGGCGGCGCTGCTCCGGCCGCAATCGGTGCGGTTCACCGACGCGATTCCCGACTGGCCGCTGCGCGAGCTCCCCACCGCACAGATCGCCGAGATGACACCCGACGCCGACGAGCACCGGCGGCGGATCGGGGTCGCGCTGGCCCGGCTTCGTGACCCGGCCGACGAACTGCACAAGGTCGTGTTGGCGCGGGCATTGCGGGTGACGGCCGACGGCAGGCTCGACGCCAGAACGCTGCTGCACCGCCTGGCGGCTGCGGACGGGCAGGCCACGAAGTTCCTGGTGGACCTGTCGGCGGCCGGGGAAGGTCATTCAGGGACAGCCCTGGTGGGCGCGAGCCCCGAACTGCTGGTCGCCCGCCAGGGAGACCGGGTGCTGTGCCGGCCGTTCGCCGGCTCGGCGCCCCGCCGGCCCGATCCCGAGGCGGACGCCGCCAGCGGGGCGACGCTCGCGGCGTCGCAGAAGAACCGTCACGAGCACCAGCTGGTGGTCGACGCGCTCCGGACCGCGCTGGAGCCCCTGTGCACCGACCTGCAGATCGCCGACCACCCCCAGCTCACCAAAACCGCTGCCGTCTGGCATCTCTACACCCCCATCTCGGGCAGGTTGCGCGAAAAGTCGGTCACAGCACTGGATCTCGCCGTCGCGTTGCATCCGACCCCGGCCGTCGGCGGCTCCCCGACACGAGAAGCGGTCGACCTCATCGAGGGCGTCGAGGGTGACCGGGGCTTCTATGCCGGTGCCGTCGGCTGGTGCGACCAGCGCGGGGACGGTCGCTGGGTCGTCTCGATCAGGTGCGCGCAGCTGTCGGCGGACCGGCGCACCGCGCTCGCGCACTCCGGCGGGGGGATCGTCGCCGAATCCGACCCCGATGACGAATTCGCCGAGACCACAACGAAATTCCGCACCATTCTGTCGGCGTTGGGAGTAGAGCCGTGAGCGAGACGATCCGGCGCGTGCGTGCCGGCGACGAGGCCGAACTGACCGCCATGATCCATGAACTCGCCGAGTTCGAGCAGGCCGCCCGCGAGTGCACGGTCACCGAGACACAGTTGGCCGAAGCGCTTTTCGGCCCCGACCCGACCGTGTTCGGACACCTCGTCGAAGTGGACGGCCGGCCCGCCGCGGCAGCGCTGTGGTTCCGCAACTTCTCGACATGGGACGGCAAAGCGGGCATCTATCTCGAAGACCTGTTCGTGCGTCCGGACTTCCGCAGGCGCGGACTCGCACGCAAGCTGCTGGCAACGCTGGCCCGCGAATGCGTCGACCACGGCTACACGCGGCTGAGCTGGGCCGTGCTCGACTGGAACGTCAACGCGATCGCCCTGTACGACGACGTCGGCGGCGTCCAGCAGACCGACTGGATCACCTACCGGGTGTCGGGTCCGGGCCTGTCGGAGTTGGCCGCGGAGTCCGGCACCTGAGTCATCCATCGCAACCCCGCCGGGCTGAACAGCAGTGCGAGGACGCCGATCGCGGCTGCGGCCACCAGCGCCGCGTAGCCCAGCCGACCTGAGCTGAAGACGTACCAGGCCACCCCGAGCAGGATCAGGTTCGCGAACACCGCGATCCCGCGGCCCCACCGGCGTCCGGTCGTCAGCGCCCAGCCCGCGGCGGCGACACCCGAACCCATGATCGCGAACCAGGCCGCGGTGCCGTAGCCGCTGATCGCGATCTCGTGATGTCCGGCCGCCTCGCGCACGACCAGCACGACTGCCATGCCGATCCCGAGAACGCCCTCCAGAGCGGCGATTCCGCCGGCGATCCGAACGACGCGTGGGGTCACGGCGTCAGCCTGTCCGCCAGGTACTGCACCGCCATCTCGTAGCCCAGCGGGCCCGCGCCGGCCACCACCATGTCCGCGACCGCGGACACGTAGGAGTGATGCCGGAACTCTTCGCGGGCGTGGATGTTGCTCAGATGCACCTCGGCGACGGGAAGACCGACCGAGCGCAATGCGTCGGCGATCGCGACCGAGGTGTGGCTGTAGGCCGCCGGGTTGATGACGATGCCCACGCAGTCGGTGCGCGCCGCATGGATCGCGTCGACGAGCACGCCCTCGTGATTGCTCTGCACCGCGCGCACCTTCAGCCCCGCGGCCGTGGCGACCTCGGTGACCTTCGCCTCGATCTCGGCCAGTGTCGTCGAGCCGTAGACCTCGGGCTGCCGGGTGCCGAGCAGATTGAGGTTCGGCCCGTTGACGAGAAGCAGTCGGCGTTCGGTCACCGTTGTACGGTACCGGCGCGCGGTGCCCAGGTGCGCTTGCACGCAGGGCGCGGCGGCGGCCCCCGGCGGCCCGTTAGGCTCGAACCCCGTGCGCGCCGTGCTGATCGTGAACCCGAATGCGACCTCGACGACGCCTGCCGGGCGCGACCTGCTCGCACACGCCCTGGAAAGCCGGGTGCGCCTGACCGTCGCCCATACCGACCACCGCGGCCACGCCATCGAGATCGCCCGCGACGCCGCCCGCAGCGGTGTCGACGTCCTGATCGTGCACGGCGGCGACGGCACCGTGAACGAGGTCGTCAACGGCGTCCTCGGTGAAGGCGGGCCCGGCAACACCGGACCGGCGGTCGGTGTCGTGCCGGGCGGTTCGGCGAACGTGTTCGCCCGCGCGCTGGGTATCAGCCCCGACCCGATCGATGCGACCAACCAGCTCGTCGACCTCCTCGGCGACTACCGCCGCGGCGGAAAGTGGCGGCGTATCGGCCTGATGGACTGCGGGGAACGCTGGGGGGTGTTCACCGCCGGGATGGGTGTCGACGGTGACGTGGTCGCCGCGGTGGAGGCGCAACGGGCCAAGGGCCGCAAGGTCACGGCGTCGCGCTACATCCGTGTGGCGATCCGCGAGGTGCTCGCCAGCGCGCGCCGTGAACCCCAGCTGACACTGCAGCTACCCGGGCAGGAGCCCGTCTCGGGCGTGCATTTCGCGTTCGTCTCCAATTCGAGCCCGTGGACGTATGCGAACACCCGGCCCGTCTGGACCAACCCCGACACCACGTTCGAAACGGGGCTCGGGGTGTTCGCGACGACCAGCATGAACGTGTGGGCGAACCTCGGTCTGGTACGGCAGATGAACTCGCGCAAGCCCCGGCTCGAGGCCAGGCACCTGATCCGCGACGACAACGTCGACTGGCTCACGGTGAGCAGCGACACCCCGGTCGCCTGCCAGATTGACGGAGATTACATCGGCACGCGCCAAACGATGCGGTTCACGTCGGTGCCCAATGCCCTGGGCGTGGTCGCACCGCTGCCGAAAATGGGCCGATAAGACGTGTGAGCTGCGCAGTCACAGATTGTGACCCACTTCCCAGGCTGGGATCAGGGCGCAGATGGATTGAGTGTAGTACAACGGAGTTAGGGCTCCGGTAACGGACCTCGGTAGTGAGATAGCCCACGTGTTAACGCACTGCTATTGACATCTGTTCAGCCTGTGAAAGCATCGGATGCAACAGCGCAGAAACATTTGGTGCGCTCGCGTTAACAGCCGAAGTAAAGCTTGTGCGCCATAACTGCGCGCGCATGTGACATTGACGAGGAGTTAGATCTTATGGATTGGCGCCACAAGGCGGTCTGTCGCGACGAGGATCCGGAACTGTTCTTCCCCGTGGGAAACAGCGGCCCGGCCCTCGCCCAGATCGCTGACGCGAAGCTCGTCTGCAACCGCTGCCCGGTGACGGCGGAGTGCCTGAGCTGGGCTTTGGAGTCCGGCCAGGATGCGGGCGTGTGGGGCGGCATGAGCGAAGACGAGCGCCGCGCGCTCAAGCGCCGCAACGCCAGGACCAAGGCGCGCACGGGAGTCTGAGCCGGCAACCGGCGTATCAAACAACGGCCCCGACGAAAGTCGGGGCCGTTGTTTTGTGCGCGTAATTCGGTCGCAATTCGGCGCATTAACGGAATTCGCGACGCGCGGTCAGTATTGGCTGACGCGCACGCGTCTGCCGATCGGAACTCGAAGAATCACGTCGGTTCCGCCCGCTTCGCCGTTGTGCATACCCAGCGAGCCGTCGAGTTCGGCGGACACCAGCGTGCGCACGATCTGCAGCCCGAGTCGGTCGGACTTCTCGAGGCTGAAACCGTCCGGAAGACCGCGCCCGTCGTCATGGACGATGACGTCGAGCCAGCGCGCCGAGCGCTGGGCCCGGATGGTGACGCAGCCCTGCGCGGTGTCGGCGTCGAACGCGTGCTCGATGGCGTTCTGCACGAGCTCGGTGATGACCATGGTCAGCGCTGTCGCACGGTCGGCGTCGAGCACACCGAGGTCGCCGACCCGGTTGATCCGTATCGGAGAGTCCACGGTCGCAACGTCGTTCATGATCGGCAGAATCCGGTCGATGACCTCGTCCAGGTTCACCTCTTCGTCCACCGACATCGACAGCGCGTCGTGCACCAGGGCGATCGAGGACACGCGCCGCACGGATTCCATGAGCGCCTCGCGGCCCTCGGGGTTGTTGGTCCGGCGAGCCTGAAGTCGTAGCAGCGCCGCGACGGTCTGCAGGTTGTTCTTCACCCGGTGATGGATCTCGCGGATGGTCGCGTCCTTCGACAACAGGGCGCGGTCCCGGCGCTTGACCTCCGTGACGTCGCGGATGAGCACCGCGGCGCCCACTGCCACCCCGTGCACCCCCAGCGGCAACGTGCGCAGCAGAACGGTGGCTCCGCCGGCGTCGACCTCCATGCGCATGCTCGAGCCGCCGGCGAGCGAATCGCGGACGTGGTTGGCGAGTTCCTGCGCCTCGAAGGTGTCGGCGATCAGGGGGCGGGTGACGCTGACCAGGTTGTGGCCTTCGAGCTCGGCGGACAAGCCCATCCGGTGGTAGGCCGAGATGGCGTTCGGGCTGGCGAACGTGACCACGCCGGCCTCGTCGAGGCGGATGAAACCGTCGCCGACGCGGGGGCTCGAGCGTGACATCGCCAGATCGCCCACATTGGGGAACGTGCCTTCGGACAGCATGTGCAGCAGGTCCCCCGCGCAGTCGACGTACGCGGCCTCCAGCGGGCTGGCCTGGCGCGGCGCCTGCGAGGTCTGATGCGTGAGCACCGCGACGACGTCGCTCTTGTAGCGGACCGGCACGGCCTCCACGTTCAGGCCCGGCGACCCGAGGTGGCCCTCCACACTGGCCCGGCCTATCGCTCCGGACCTGAATGCCGACGCCACGATCGGGATGTCCTCGGCCTCGGCGACAGTGCCCACCGCATCGGCGAGCAGCACGGTCGGCGCGGTGTTCGGCCTCACCTGCGCGACACACACCACCATGCCGTCGTCTCGCTGCACCCACATCAGGTAGTCGGCGAAGGACAGATCGGCGAGGAGCTGCCACTCGCCCACCACCGCGTGCAGGTGGTCGACAGCGTTGCCGGGCAGGATCGTGTGCTCGGCGAGCAGATCACCGAGTGTGGACATGGCCTACGGCGAAGACGGGGTTCGGGATTCCGGACCGATCGGGCGCTAGCTGATGACGGCGATGAGGTCGCCGGCCTGGATGACGTCGCCGACGGACACGCTGACCTTGCTGACGGTGCCCGCGACCTCGGCGAGGACCGGGATCTCCATCTTCATCGACTCCAGCAGCACCAGGGTGTCGCCTTCGCCGATCTGATCGCCTTCGTTCACCACGACCTCCAGCACACTGGCCACGATTTCCGCGCGAACGTCCTCGGCCATCTTCACCCCACTCCGTCACCTGCTGCTGCTGAACGCGTCTATCGAACCACACCCCCGCAGCGGATGTCGCCGGTCACAGGCCGCGGGGAAATTGGTCTCGGCGAAGCGTGCGACAATAATGGCAACTCGACCCGTTTTGCGGGATGACACCCTACGACTACCGGAGGTACACCATGGCCAAGCGTGGCCGTAAGAAGCGTGATCGCAAGCACTCGAAGGCCAACCACGGCAAGCGGCCCAACGCCGGCTCGAAGTCCGTAGGACGCTGACCTTCGTCGGTCCGACGCAAAACCGCCCGGCTCTCTGTGGAGAGACCGGGCGGTTTTGCGTCACGGCGATGCCGGCAGGCGGACGGTGATCAGCCTCCGCGGATGATCGTGGTCTGACTGATCTGGATGCGCAGCCGTTCACGCAGCCCCTCGGGGGCGCGCTCGCCACTGCACTTGGCGGCGATCAGCCGCTTGATCTTCTCTTCGACGCCGTAGTGCCGCAGGCAGGTCGGGCACTCCTCGAGGTGCTGCCTGAGCTTGTCGCGGGTCTCGACCGTGCATTCGCCGTCGAGCAGCGTCCACACCTCGGCGATGACCGCGGCGCACTCCGGGTGCTCGGGGTCGATCGGCCCGATGGGCGGGGTCCAGCGTTCCTCGGACTCGCTCATGACGTGACCTCCTCCGCCGCGTCGAGCTGCTCACCCCGGATGAAGCCGCGGTCGCGGGCCACCCCGGCCAACAACTCGCGAAGCTGGCGTCTGCCGCGGTGCAGCCGCGACATGACCGTTCCGATCGGCGTGTCCATGATTTCGGCGATCTCCTTGTAGGGGAAGCCCTCGACGTCGGCGTAGTACACCGCCATCCGGAATTCTTCGGGCAGTGCCTGCAGAGCTTCCTTGATCTCACTGTCGGGTAGCAGCTCCAACGCCTCCACCTCGGCAGAACGCAGCCCCGTCGACGAGTGCTCGGCGTTGGCCGCCAACTGCCAGTCGGTGATCTCGTCGGTCGGGTACTCCGCCGGCTGACGCTGCTTCTTTCGGTAGCTGTTGATGTAGGTGTTGGTCAGGATCCGGTACAGCCACGCCTTGAGATTGGTTCCCTCGCGGAACGAGCGGAAGCCGGAATAGGCCTTGACCATCGTCTCCTGCAGCAGGTCCTCGGCGTCTGCGGGATTGCGCGTCATCCGCAGCGCACCGCCGTAGAGCTGGTCGAGCAGGGGAATCGCGTCCCGCTCGAACCGGGCGGTGAGCTCCGCGTCGGTCTCCTCCCGAGCCGGGCCCGGGTCAGCATCCAGGGTGGCCTCCGCGGCCAGCCCGTTGGTGTCGGTCATCGTGGGGAACACCGTCCCTTCTGTCGCGGCGCCACCGATCACGTCCAGTAGGTGCACTGAACGCGATGGGGCCTCCATGGCCAAAACTGGCACCATCAATCCCCTTCTGCTGATCCTAAAGGCTGACACCGACGAACGACTCTGACCGGCCCGAAGACCCTCACTGCTGCGGTGAACAACAGCGCAGGCGGGGTTAGTTGTTCCCGCCCCCTACGCTGTGCCGGTGGCACGTGCAGCAACCCCGGCGATCGCCGCCCTCCTGGCTGCGGGCGTCCCGCACGAGGTCCTGCAGTACACGCACGACCCGCGCAACGACTCGTTCGGCGAGGAGGCCGTCAGCGCCCTGGCCGGGGCGGACGGCCTTCAGCCCGATCAGATCCTGAAGACACTGGTCGTCTCTCTGCCCGGCGGGCTCGGTGTCGCGGTGCTCCCCGTGCCGTCGAAACTGTCGTTGAAAGCCGCCGCGGCGGCCCTGGGTGCGGCCAAGGCCACGATGGCCGACCCGGCCGCGGCGCAGCGCTCGTCCGGCTATGTCGTCGGGGGCATCTCGCCCCTCGGTCAGCGCAAGGCGTTACCAACGGTCGTGGACGCGTCCGCCCTGCGGTGGGACCGGGTGCTGTGCAGTGCCGGTAAGCGCGGCTGGGACATCGCGCTGGATCCTCGCGACCTGGTGCGGCTGACCAGTGCCGTGACCGCCGACATCCGCGCGCTCTAGGGTGGGCACATGTCTCTCGCGGGAAAGACCATGTTTATCTCCGGAGCCAGCCGCGGTATCGGGTTGGCGATCGCCAAGCGCGCCGCATCGGACGGCGCCAACATCGCACTGGTCGCCAAGACGGCCGAACCCCACCCGAAGCTGCCCGGCACGGTGTACACCGCGGCCGAGGAGATCGAAGAGGTCGGCGGCCAGGCCCTGCCCATCGTCGGCGACGTCCGCGACGGCGACTCCGTGGCGGCGGCGGTCGAAAAGGCGGTGGAACAGTTCGGTGGCATCGACATCTGTGTGAACAACGCCTCGGCCATCAACCTCGGCTCCATCGAGGACGTTCCGCTGAAGCGCTTCGACCTGATGAACGGCATCCAGGTCCGCGGTACCTACGCGGTGTCGCAGGCCTGCATCCCGCACATGAAGGGTCGGGACAACCCGCACATCCTGACGCTGTCGCCGCCGATCCTGCTCGAGTCGAAGTGGCTCAAGCCGACGCCGTACATGATGGCGAAGTTCGGAATGACGTTGTGTGCCTTGGGTATCGCCGAAGAGCTGCGAGATGCGGGTATCGCGTCGAACACGCTGTGGCCCCGCACGATGGTGGCCACCGCCGCGGTGCAGAACCTGCTCGGCGGCGACGAGTCGATGGCCCGGTCCCGTAAGCCGGAGGTGTACTCCGATGCCGCGTATGCGGTGCTGACCAAACCCTCGAGCTACACCGGCAACACGCTGCTGTGCGAGGACGTGCTGCTGGAGGCCGGCGTCACCGATCTGTCGGTGTACGACTGCGTGCCCGGTTCCGACCTCGGCGTCGACTTCTGGGTCGAGTCCGCCAATCCCCCCGGCTACACCGGGTCCTAGTCTCGCGGTGTGAGACCGAGCCGCCGGCGGCCCTGGGCGGCGGCGAACCGGATGACCCCGGAGAAGATGCGGGTCTTGCCGCGCGAATACGGGTACCAGTTGATCTCGCGCTTCTGCGTGGGCATGCGTGGAGCCGTGATCGCTTGCGGGCGGCAGTATTTCAGGATCCCGTCGGCGCCGCCGTGGCGTGATCCGATGCCGGAGTGCTTCCACCCCGGCATCGGCAGCGCGAAGCTGAAGCCGTTGGACAGCACGTCGTTGAGGTTGACGGCGCCGGCCTCCAGCCTTCGGGCGATGCGCTCCCCGCGGGCCAGGTCCGCGGTCCAGACGCTGGCCGACAGGCCGTAGTCCGAATCGTTGGCCAGCCGGACCGCCTCGTCCTCGTCGGCGACCTTGACCACCGGCAGGGTCGGCCCGAACGTCTCTTCACGGATGCACGCCATCGACTGGTCGACGTCGGCCAGCACGGTCGGCTGGAAGAACGTGCCGACGCCGGTGGTTCGGCCGCCGGTGGTGACGCGGGCTCCGGCGGCGACGGCGTCCTCGACGTGCCGCGCCACGATGTCGCGTTGCGCCGACGTCGCCAGGGCGCCGACGTCGAACCGGTAGCGGTCGTCGTCCTGGCCCTGCCGCAGCTTCGCCACCTCGTCGGTGAGCTTCGCGACGAACTCGTCGTACACCGGCGCCTCGACGTAGACCCGCTCGGTCGACACGCACACCTGCCCGGCGTTGAACATCCCGCCCCACGCGATGCCGGCCGCCGCGCGGTCGAGGTCTGCATCGGCGAGGACGATCGCCGGGTCCTTGCCGCCGAGCTCCAAGGAGTACGGGATCAGCCGTTCGGCGCAGGCGACCGCCACCTTGCGGCCGGTGGCGGTGGATCCGGTGAAGTGCACGCAATCGGAGTGGGCGATCACCGCCGCACCGGTGTCGGCGTAGCCGGTCGTCAACGAAAGTACCGGCGGCGCACCGATTTCGGCCCATCCCCGGGCGAACTCCACCGCGCTGAGCGGGGTCACCTCCGAGGGCTTGAGCAGCACCGCGGCACCCGCGGCCAGGGGCGCCACGCCGTCGAGAGCGATGTTGAGGAGCGGGAAGTTCCACGGGATGATCAGACCGACGACCGGGTACGGGTGATAGACCGTGGTCAGCCGCTTGACCTTCATCAGAGGGCTGTGCGCGGCCGGATGCCGGTCGGCGAGGAACTTCGCGGCGTTGCGGGCCCAGTACTTCAACAGATCCGCGCACAGCGGGGCCTCGATCGAGGCCTCCGTGCGTGGCTTGCCCGTCTCGGATTGCAGGACGTCGGCGAGATGCTCGGCATTGTCCAGCAGCCAGCCCTGCATTGTGAGCAGCCAGTGCGCACGGCCTGTGACGCCCAGCGCCTCCCACTGCGGTTGCGCCTCCCTCAGGGCGCGCGCCTTGGCCGCCACGGTGCCGGCGTCGTCGACGGGAACGGAGCCGGCGACGGATCCGTCCGCCGGATTGCGCACGGTGATGGTCGTGACGTCGGCAGGTGCCTGCAGGTCGGTCATGTTCGCAGTATCGACCCGGCACCGCCTCCCGACAGGAGTTCGGCCAAGTCACCTGTCGACGACGCTGTGCGGCCCCGTGAGCGACCCACCGCGCGCCGCTCTCATGGCACGCTGACGGGCATGGCTTCGACACTCTGGTCTGCCGGACGCTATGACGCCGTGGGCGACCGCATCGCCCCGATCGCCGCCCAGGTCGTCGACGCGGCCGAACAGCGGCGCCCCCTGCGCGGTGCTGCGCTCGTCGACCTCGCGTGCGGCACAGGCAGTGCCGCGCTGGCTGCGGCGGCGCGTGGCGCGTCCGTGACGGGCCTCGACATCACCCCCGAACTGATCGCGATCGCAGCACAGCGGCCCGGCGCCGACGCGGTGACCTGGTGCACCGGCGACGCGTCCGCCACCGGGCTGCCCGCGCACTCCTTCGATGCGGTGGTGTCGAATATGGGCATCATCTTCGTCGACCCCGACCGACAGGTCGCCGAGATCGATCGGCTACTGGAACCCGAAGGCGTGCTGGCCTTCTCGGCGTGGGTGCGCGGTGTCACCAACCCGCTCTTCGATCCTGTCGTCAGCGTCCTCGGTCCCCCCGCGACGTCGGGCTTCTCCCCCGACCAATGGGGCGACGCCGAGACGCTGACCGCCCGGCTGGACCCGTTCTTCGACGGCATCGAGATCCAGCCGGGCCTGCACCGCTGGGAGTTCGAGTCCGTGAGCGCGGCTCAGCGCTTCCTCACCCAGGAGTCGCCCATGCACGTCGAGACGTTCCGACGCGCCGAGCCGACGCAGCGCGAGCAGCTGGCGGTGGAGTTCGAGGCGGCCATGAACGAGCATCGGGAGGCGTCGGGCACGGTGGCATTCACCGCCCCGTTCGTCGTGGTGAGCGCTGTCCGCCGGCCCTGACCCGTCACTCGGCCTGGTAGAGGATCCCGCGTCCGATCGCCTCACGAACGACGGGGAGGGCGGCGGCCGCCAACGCGTCGCTGTCGACGCCGTGGTGCGCGGCGAGGAGATCGATCAGTGTCCCGAGCGGCACCTCCCCGCGGCACCCCGCGAGCAGCGCCCGGGAGACGTCGTCGACGCCGAGGACCGCCGCCGGTCCGCCGGGGCGGCGCACCGCGGCCCCGACCGTCTGCCATCCGTCGTCGCCGGGAAGGGACGTCTCCTCCAGAAACACCGGCGCGGTGGACAGCCGCGCGGCGAGCAGCCGCGCGTCGTCAGTGCGATGCAGGTACTCACGCCGAGCGAAGAACGCCGCCACCTCGGGGCCGGTCAGACCTTCGTCGGCGCCGGTGATGGCCTCCAGGATGTGTTCGGGCGGGCGGTTCTCACCGACCCGGGGGGCACGCAACGTGATCATGCCCATACCGACACCGGCGATGCCCTCGGTGTCGAACCAGTCCAGCCACTGCCCGCCCCGGCGGGCGGCCTCGTCCGGCGGCTCCCCGGCGTCCGAGGTCCACAGCGAGACGTAGCTGACCGGGTCGGCGAACTCACGCTGCACCACCCACGCGTGCAGACCGCTGCCGGCGAGCCAACCGCGGACCCGCTCCTGCCAGTTCTCCGGATCGCGCACGATCCAGTTCGCCATGATCTGCGCGGTGCCACCGGGCTCGAGATGGTCGTGTGCCTGTTCGATCAGGTTCTGGCACAACGCATCTCCTGCCATGCCCGAATCCCGGTAGATGTAGTCGAGCGCACCGGTGCCGACCACGAACGGCGGATTGGACACGATCAGGTCGAAGCGTTCACCGTCGACGGGTTCGAACATGCTGCCGCAGCGCAGGTCCCAGGACATGCCGTTCAATCGCGCGGTCGCCGCGGCGAGGGTCAGGGCCCGCTGGTTGGTGTCGGTCGCGACGATCTCGTCGCAGTGCGCGTCGAGGTGCAGCGCCTGTATTCCACACCCGGTGCCGAGGTCCAATGCGCGCCCGACGGGGTCGCGGACCACGGCGTGGGCCAGCGACACCGACGCGCCGCCGATGCCGAGGACGTGGTCGTGCGTCACCGGCCCGGCTCGCATCGCCGCATCCTGATCGGACACCACCAGGAAGTCGCGGGCACCGTCGCTGGTGGGCCGGATGTCGAGGCCGGCCCGCAGCGTGCCCGGCGCGGCGGGTTCGACGACGCCGTTGTCGATGAGCGCGTCGAGGTCCGCCGTCGGTAGCGCCCCTGCGACCCGGTCCCGGGTCTCCTCGGTGCCCAGCAGGAACAGACGGACGAGCACCGCGAGCCTCTGCCGGGCCGGTGCGGCCCGCTCGGTGATGCGCAGCGCCGACCACCACAGTCCGCGGCTGAACGCCGCGCCGGCATCCGCGCCGAGCAGGTCACCCACCCCGTCGGTGGTGTAGCCGGCCGACCGCATGTCTACCGCGAGGGCGTCGACCACCGCGCCGGAGTGCAGCGGATCGCTCAAAGCAGGGTGCCCTGCTCGGCCTGGGGCTGCGCCGGCTCGATGAGTTCGGGCCCATTGTTGCGGACGCTGTTCACCAGTCGCGACACCTCGCGGATCTCGATGCGGTCCAGATCGCCGTGCCCGCGCAGCAGGCCCTCGTCGATCGGGGCGTCGGGGTCGAGCCAGCGGTCCCAGTCGGGCTCGCTGATCGTCAGCGGCATCCGGTCGTGGATGTCGGCGAGCCGGGCGGCCGCGTCGGTGGTGATGATGGTGCAGCTCAGGAGTGGCTTGCTGTCCCTCGGCGCATCCTTGGGGCGCCACGTCGACCACAGGCCGGCCATGAACAGCGGCTCCCCGTCGCCGGCGTACATGTAGAACGGCGTCTTGGCGCCCTTCTCGCCCCGCCACTCGTACCAGCCGTCCATCGGGACCAGGCAGCGCTTGGCCTTGGCGGAGCTGCGGAACGCCGGCGACGACGTGACCTTGTCCGACCGCGCGTTGATCAGCAGCGGGCCGCTCTTGGTGTCCGGGCTGCCGTCCTCGCTCGCCTTCGCCCACGGCGGCACCAGACCCCACCGCATCAGACGCACGCGCCGAGTCGACTCGTCCTCGGGTTCGTCGTGCCGTTTGACCACGGTCGCGACCGAGGTGGTCGGAGCGACGTTGAAGTTCGGGGACGGAGGGTCGGTCTTCTCCGCGGTGGCCTCGTCGATCGCCTTGATCTTCTCGGCCAGCAGCGCCGGATCTGTCGTCACCGCGAAACGCCCGCACATGGCCTCCATGGTGGCAGAAACACCCGACAGGCAAGAATGGGAACGTGAGCACCTGGCCGGCCCCGTCGACCGCAACCCCCGTCCACGCGACCGTCACCGTGCCCGGCTCCAAGTCGCAGACCAACCGCGCCCTCATCCTGGCCGCGCTCGCCGTCCCGCAGGGCACCTCCACCCTCGGCGGGGCGCTGCGCAGCCGCGACACCGACCTGATGATCGGCGCCCTGCAGACGCTCGGGATCACCATCGAGTCCTCCGACGCCGACGGCACCGAACTGACGGTCGGCGGCGCGTTGACGCCGCAGCCCGACGCCGTGATCGACTGCGGGCTGGCCGGCACCGTGTTGCGCTTCGTGCCACCGGTGGCGGCCCTGGCCACCGAGACCGTCACGTTCGACGGCGACGAGCAGGCCCGCTCGAGACCGATCGCCCCGCTGCTGGACGGGCTGCGCAGCCTGGGTGTGCCCGTTGACGGTGACGGCCTGCCGTTCGCGGTCCGCGGTGACGGCTCGGTGCGCGGCGGCGCGGTGGAGATCGACGCGTCGGGCTCGTCTCAGTTCGTGTCCGGCCTCCTGCTCTCGGGCGCGGCCTTCGTCGAGGGCCTGACCGTGATCCACACCGGCGACGCCGTCCCGTCGGCACCGCACGTGGCGATGACGGTGGCGATGCTGCGCGACGCCGGGGTCGAGGTCGACGATTCCGTCGCCGACCGGTGGCAGGTGAGCCCGGGCGCGGTCCACCCCCGGCACTGGGCGATCGAACCCGACCTGTCGAATGCCGTGCCGTTCCTGGCCGCGGCGGTCGTCAGCGGCGGTGCCGTGCGCATCACGGGCTGGCCCGCGGTGAGCACCCAGCCGGCCGGCACCATCCTCTCGATTCTGGAGAGCCTGGGCGCCCAGGTGCATCAGGGCAATTCGTTCCTCGAAGTGCAGGGCGCCACGAGCTACGGCGGCATCGACATCGACCTGCGCGAGGTCGGCGAGCTCGCCCCGTCCGTCGCGGCGATGGCGGCGCTGGCCGAGCCGGGGGCGGTGTCGCGGCTGCGGGGCATCGCGCACCTGCGCGGCCACGAGACCGACCGGCTGGCGGCACTGAGCACGGAGATCAACCGCCTCGGCGGGCGGTGCGAGGAGACCGACGACGGACTGATCATCACCGCGACCCCCCTGCACTCGGGAACGTGGTCGTCCTACGCCGACCACCGCATGGCGACCGCCGGCGCGATCGTCGGCCTGCGGACCCCCGGCGTCGACGTCGAGGACATCGGCACCACCGCCAAGACGCTGCCGGACTTCCCGCAGCTGTGGTCCGACATGCTGGGCGGCCAGACCGACGACCTCCAGGGCGACGCTTGAGCCCACGTGAGTACGACGAGTCCGATGTCCGGGTACGCCCCGGGCGGGGCTCGCGGCCGCGGACCAAGACCCGTCCCGTCCACGCCGACGCCGAACAAGGCATGGTCGTCACCGTCGACCGCGGCCGGTGGGGCTGTGTGCTGGGCCGCGACCCCGACCGCCGGGTGACGGCCATGCGGGCACGCGAGCTCGGGCGCACTCCGATCGTGGTCGGCGACGACGTCGACGTCGTCGGCGACCTGTCCGGCCGGACCGACACCCTGGCCCGCATCGTCCGCCGTGGTGAACGCCGAACGGTGTTGCGCCGCACCGCCGATGACACCGATCCGACCGAACGCGTGGTGGTCGCCAACGCCGACCAGCTGCTGATCGTCGTCGCGATGGCCGATCCCCCGCCGCGCACCGGACTGGTGGAGCGGGCGCTGATCGCCGCGTACGCCGGCGGTCTGGATCCCATCCTGTGCCTGACGAAGACCGACCTGGCACCGGCCGAACCGTTCGCCGACCAGTTCCGCGAACTCGACCTGACCATCACCGTCGCGGGCCGCGACGACCCGCTCGAGGCCGTGGGGTCCCTGCTCGCCGACAAGGTCACCGCGCTGCTGGGCCACTCGGGCGTCGGGAAGTCCACCCTGGTGAATCGCCTTGTCCCCGAAGCCGAGCGGGCCACCGGCGCCGTCACCGACGTCGGCAGGGGCCGGCACACCTCCACCCAGTCGGTGGCACTGCCGCTGCGGCTCGGCGGCTGGGTGATCGACACCCCGGGAATCCGGTCGTTCGGGCTGGCCCACATCGCGCCCGACGACGTCGTGCTCGCCTTCTCCGATCTGGCCGATGCCATCGACGACTGCCCGCGCGGGTGTGGACACCGGGGCCCGCCGGCCGATCCGGAGTGCGCGCTCGATGCGTTGACCGGTGCTGCCGAAGGCCGCGTTCAGGCTGCCCGACGGCTGCTGGTCGCGCTGCGGGAGGGCTGAGCCGCGGCGGTGCTGCTGACGAACGCATTACCGGTCGGCGAATGCGTTTGCGCTGCGGGCCCGCGGGGCACGCTGGCGGCGAAGGAGGATCGTATGACTGAAGTACCGACTATCGAATTGAACGACGGCGCCCGGATCCCGCAGCTCGGTTTCGGGGTGTTCCAGATCGAGCCCGACGAGACCGCCGGAGCGGTGAAACAGGCGCTCGAGATCGGCTACCGGCACATCGACACCGCGGAGATGTACCAGAACGAGAAGGGTGTGGGCCAGGGCGTCCGCGATTCGGGTATCGATCGCGGCGAGGTGTTCATCACCAGCAAGCTCAACAACGGATTCCACAACCCCGACGATGCCCGGCGCGCGTTCGACGAGACGCTCAACGCGCTCGGCTTCGATTACGTCGACCTGTTCCTGATCCACTGGCCGCTGCCGACCCTGTATGACGGCGACTACGTCTCGACCTGGAAGACGCTGGAGGAGTTCAAGAAAGACGGCCGCGCCCGCAGTATCGGGGTGTCCAATTTCCAGGTCGCGCACCTGGAGCGGCTCGCCGAGGAGACCGGAACGGTGCCCGCGGTCAACCAGATCGAGGTGCACCCGTACTTCGCCAACGACGAGGTCCGCGCCTACGGCAAAGAGCACGGCATCGCGACCGAGGCGTGGTCTCCGATCGCCCAGGGCAAGGTGCTCGACGACCCCGTGGTGACCCGCATCGCCGAGTCGTCCGGCAAGTCGCCGGCCCAGGTCGTGCTGCGGTGGCACATCCAGCGCGGCGACATCGTCTTCCCGAAATCGGTGACGCTGCAGCGCATCAAGGACAACTTCGCGTTGTTCGACTTCGAGCTGGGCACCGAGGACTTCGACGCGATCTCGGGTCTGGACAAGGGCGAGGACGGTCGCATCGGTCCGAACCCGGACACCTTCGACTACATCCCCGATTGATGCAGCCGGGCTGAGCCACAACGAAACTCGCCCGCATCCCTGACGGGGATGCGGGCGAGTTCTCTATCTGGATGGTGTCAGGCCGCGATCTTGGTGGCAGCCTTCTGGGCGAGCTTGGCACGACGGCGCGTCCGCACCGCGGCGATGGCCGACTTAAGGCCCCGCCGCTCGGCCGGGTCCAGCTCGTCGAACATCCGCTCGCTGCGGGTCTCCGGTGCGTCGTCGCGGGTGTCGGTCAGGAACCGGTCCGGCAGCGACAGTTTCGCAATCGTGCGCCACGACTTGCCGTACTGCACCAGGAACTGGCCGGTGGTGTAGGGCAGGTCGTACTTGTCGCAGATCTCCCGCACCCGCAGCGAGATCTCGTAGAGCCGGTTGCTCGGCAGATCCGGGTACAGGTGGTGCTCGATCTGGTGGCACAGGTTGCCGCTCATGAAGCGCAGCACCGGACCGTTCTCGAAGTTCGCGCTGCCGAGCATCTGGCGCAGATACCACTCGCCGCGGGTCTCCCCGACCATGTCGGTCTTGGTGAACTTCTCCGCGCCGTCCGGGAAGTGACCGCAGAAGATCACCGCATTGGCCCACACGTTGCGAATGATGTTGGCGACGACGTTGGCCTTCAGGGTCGATCTGAACGTCGCGCCGGGCGACAGCGAGGTCAGGACCGGGTAGGCGACATAGTCCTTGGCGACCTGGTGGCCCGCCTTGACGCCGAACTCGCGGATGCGGTTCAGCGTGGCTTTGCGGTCGTCACGACCCTTGAAGATCTTGCCCAGCTCCAGATGCTGCAGTCCGACGCCCCATTCGAAGCCGGCGGCCAGCATCGTGTTGAAGAACAGGTTGAGCACGTTCATCGGCTTCCAGCGCTGATCGCGCGTCACGCGGATCAGGCCGTAGCCCACATCGTCGTCCATGCCGAGGATGTTCGTGTACTTGTGATGCATGAAGTTGTGGGTGAAGCGCCAATGCTTGGAGGCCCCACTCATGTCCCATTCCCAGGACGAGGAGTGGATCTCGGGATCGTTCATCCAATCCCACTGGCCGTGCATGACGTTGTGGCCGATCTCCATGTTCTCGATGATCTTGGCCACGCCCAGGGTCGTGGTGCCCGCCCACCAGAATTTCCGGTTGGAGCTACCCGCCAGCATCAGCCGGCCGGCGACCTCCAGGGCGCGCTGAAACGCGATGGTGCGGCGGATGTAGCGCGAGTCGCGCTCGCCGCGGGAGTCCTCGATGTCCTGGCGGATCGCATCGAGCTCGCGTGCCAGTCCCTCGATGTCCGCGTCGGTCAGATGCGCGAACTCAGGTACGTCGGTAATCGCCATGATTCAGCCTCCTCTCTCTACCTACGCTACCGTAACCTACGAAGCCGTAGGTTACTACCCAGTAAAGGCTAGACGTCGAGCACACAATCGCCGGAAGCCGCCGATACACACGTCTGCACGCGACTGCCGGGCTCGTGCTCGGCACCGGTGCGCAGATCACGGACATGCCCGTCCAGCAGCCCCACTACACATGACTGACAGATCCCCATGCGGCAGCCGAAGGGCATTCTGACGCCGACGTCCTCGCCCGCATCCATCAGCGACGTCGCACCGTCGACCTCGGCGGTCCGGTCCGACCGCGCGAAGGTCACCGTGCCGCCACTGCCGTGCCCGGCGGCCCGGGACACCGCGAAGCGTTCCAGGTGCAGGCGCTCGGTGATCCCGGCGTCCTTCCATGTCCGCTCGGCGGCTTCCAGCATCGCCTCCGGCCCGCAGGCCCAGGTCTGGCGCCCGCGCCAGTCCGGGACGACGTCGTCGAGCCGGGCCAGGTCCAGGCGGCCGTCGGTGCGGGTGGCGCGCAACTGGGGGCGGTAGCCCTTGTGCCGGTAGGCCAGCTGGGATAGTTCGTCGGCGAACATCACGTCGGCCTCGGTCGGCGCCGAATGCAGGTGGACGATGTCGCCGATCTGATCGCGCCGGGCCAGCGTCCGGAGCATGGACATGACGGGGGTGATCCCCGAACCGGCCGTGATGAACAGCACCGATGCCGGCGCGGGGTCGGGCATGACGAAGTTGCCCTGGGGGGCGGCCAACCTGACGATGGTCCCGGGCTCCACGCCACCGACGAGGTGTGTCGACAGGAAGCCTTCCGGCATCGCCTTGACCGTGATGGTGATCGTGCGCGAACCCTTGCTGGTGACGGGGCTGCTGGTCAGCGAGTAGGAACGCCAGCGCCAGCGGCCCTCGACGAGCAGCCCGATGCCGATGTACTGCCCGGCTTCGTAGTCGAACGAGAAACCCCACCCCGGTTTGATGACGAGGGTCGCGGAGTCTTCTGTCTCCCGCCGGACCTCGACGACGCGGCCGCGCAGCTCGCGCGCCGACCACAGCGGGTTGGCGAGCTTGAGGTAGTCGTCGGGCAGCAGCGGCGTGGTGATGCGCCCGGCGATGGTGCGCAGCAGGTGCCAGCCCGGCCGTTCCCTGGCGCCGGCGACGGTGGGGCGCACAGTGTCGGCGACCTTCGCGGTCGTCTTGATTGTGGTCTTCGCCATGACGGCTCCTGCCCGGATCGCGCTTGTCGAGGAGCACCCCGAACGCGGCGGGACGCTTACCTACGGTTCCGTAACTTACGGTAGCGTACCCAGTCCTACAGCAGGTCAAGCAGGAACGGAAGCTCCTGTGGCGCGTACCACGCGAGGTCGTGGTCCTGAGCGTCGCCCACAGTGAGCTCGGCGTCCTCGTCTCCCAGATCCGCGGCGTCGATCACCTCCACGGCGGCCTTCACCGCCGTCTCGGCGGCGGCGTTGTCGACGTACGCCGCGATCACCCGCGGCATCGTCACCTCCCCCGACAGCCGAACCACGGCGTCGTCGAGGTCGGGCCGCAGACGCACCTCCGAATCGGTGTCGGCCTCGATGACGACCCGCCGCAGCGGCAGGCTGCCGGCGTCCTCCTGGCCGAGGAGCCGCAGCGACGCCAGCGCAGCTTCGCGCAGTGCCACGTCGGCGAGTTCGTCGTCGTCCCCTTCGGCGTAGGCCTCGCGCAGCGTCGGCGTCACCGCGAACGCGGTCCCGTTGATCGGACGCAGCGATCCGTCGGCGACCATCTGCGCCAGCATGGCCAGGGTTGCGGGAACGTAGACGCGCACGACGCGAGCGTAACCGGCCTACTCTCTGTCGCCCGTCAACGTCGCGACGTGATCGTCGACATAGGTGGCCAGCTCCCGGGGTGGGCGCTGGTAGTCACCGCTGCGGACGGGCCGCCGCGGCAGCTTCACCTTCGGATGGTCGACGTCGAAGTAGTCGATGGTCGAGAGCAGGTGGCTGATCATGTTGAGCCGGGCGTGCTTCTTGATGTCGGACTCGACGATGTACCACGGGCTCAACGGGGTGTCGGTGTGCACCATCATCTGGTCCTTGGCGCGCGAGTAGTCCTCCCAGCGGTACACCGACTCCAGATCCATCGGGGAGAGCTTCCACCGCCGCACCGGGTCGTCGAGGCGGGATTTGAACCGCCGCAGCTGCTCGTCCTCGGACACCGAGAACCAGTACTTGCGCAGGATCACGCCGTCCTCGATGAGCATCTGCTCGAAGATCGGGGTCTGCCGCAGGAACAGCGCATGTTCTGCCGGCGTGCAGAACCCCATGACCTTCTCGACGCCTGCCCGGTTGTACCAGGACCGGTCGAACAGGACGATCTCGCCCATGGCGGGCAGGTGGGCGATGTAGCGCTGGAAATACCACTGCCCGCGTTCACGATCCGACGGTGCGGGCAATGCGGCGATCCGGGCGACGCGGGCGCTGAGGTACTCGGTGATGCGTTTGATCGTGCCGCCCTTGCCCGCGGCGTCGCGACCCTCGAACACGATGACGACGCGGGCGCCGGTCGTGCGGACCCACTCCTGCAGCTTCACCAATTCCGTTTGGAGACGGAACAGTTCGGCCTCGTAGACGTCGCCGGGGATCTTGCCCTTCTTGGGCGCCTTCTTAGCAGCCACTCGACTTCGAACCGTCCCCGCAGTTGGGGTCCTTCTCCACCGAGATGATGAAGTCGTCGCCGTGCTGGGTGACCCCGGAGATCACCGCGCTGTTGACGGCCTCGGCGGCGTATTCGCGACGCACCACCTTGGGATCGTGGCGCAGGTCCTTGACCAGCGCCACGGAGAGACCGACCATCACCAGAAGGAAGGGCAGGGCGGCGATGATCGTGATGGTCTGCAGACCGGTCAGCGCGTCCTCTCCGCCGACCAGCAGCATCACCGCGGCCACGGCGCCGGTGGCCACACCCCAGAACACGACGGTGCTGCGGCTGGGGTGGATCGTGCCCCTCTGCGACAGCGAACCCATCACGATCGACGCGGCGTCGGCGCCGGAGACGAAGAAGATCGCGACGAGGACCATGACGACGATGCTCGCGATCGTCGCGATCGGGTACTGGTCGAGCAGTGTGAACAGCTGCTGCTCGACGCCGCCCTCACCGGCGAGGTCGGTGCCGCCCTGCTGCACGTTGATCGCCGCGCCGCCGAAGATGGCGAACCAGACCAGCGAGACGACGCTGGGAACCAACAGCACGCCGCCCACGAACTGACGGATGGTGCGGCCGCGCGAGATCCGCGCGATGAACATGCCGACGAACGGCGTCCACGACACCCACCACGCCCAGTAGAAGATCGTCCAGGACTGCAGCCACGCGTTGACGTCGGCGCCCTCGGCGCCGGTGCGTGCCGACATCATGTTCAGGTCGGCGAAGTAGCTACCCAGCGACGTCGGCAGCAGGTTGAGGATGAACACGGTCGGACCCACGACGAACACGAACATGGCCAGCAGCAGGGCCAGCACCATGTTGATGTTGGAGAGCCACTGGATGCCGCGGGCGATCCCCGACACCGCCGAGAGCACGAAGCACACGGTCAGCACCGCGATGATGACGACGAGGATCGCGTTGCCGGTCTCGCCGATGCCGGCGACGATCTGCAGGCCACTGCGGATCTGGAGTGCGCCCAAGCCCAGGGAGGCCGCCGAACCGAACAGCGTGGCGAAGATCGCCAGCATGTCGATGACCTTGCCCCACGGCCCGTTGGCGCGTGATCCGAGCAGCGGCTCGAACGCGGCGCTGATCAGCTGCAGGCGGCCCTTGCGGTAGACGCCGTAGGCGATGGCCAGACCGACGACGGCGTAGATCGCCCACGGGTGCAGGGTCCAGTGGAAGAGCGTGGTCGCCATCGCATTCTGGACGGCCTCGGCGTTGCCTTCCGGCCCGGTGCCCGGGGGCGGGGTGGCGAAGTGCGACAGCGGTTCGGCGACGCCGAAGAACATCAGACCGATGCCCATGCCCGCGCTGAACATCATCGCGACCCAGGAGACGCCGTTGAACTCGGGCTTCTCGTCGTCGCGGCCGAGCGGGATGGTGCCGTACCGGCCCAGCGCCAGGTAGAGGACGAACACGACGAAGCCGGTGCTGGTGAGCGCGAACAACCAGCCGGTGTTGTCCATCACCCAGGTGAGCGCCGAACTCGACGCGTTGGCCAGCGATTCGGTGCTCAGGAATCCCCAGGTGAGGAACGCCAAGGCGATGACCGCGGTGACACCGAAGACGACCCAGTCCATTCCCCGGGACCGATTGAACTCGTCGTCGACCAGCGGAACGTCCAGGACCGGGTGCGAGACGGGCTCGGCGGTCGTCCCCGCGGCGGCGGGGACGGCAGCGGCCGTGCGTTCGTCTTCAAATGTCGACATTCGAACCATTCGACTCTGATGACGTTGCTGCGTCAATTCCTGCCGCGCTACGAAACCGTCACCGTGCGGCTTCCACCAGTTCATCAAGGGCTTCCCGCAGCAGGCTGGGCAGCATCTCGACGTCGCTCATCGCGTCGCGGTCGGCGTTGATCCCGAAATACAGCATGCCGTTGTAGGAGGTCACCCCGATGGCCAGCGTCTGGTTGTGCAGGAGCGGCGGCACGGCGTAGGTCTCCAGCAGTTTGGTGCCCGCGACGTACATCTGGTTCTGGGCGCCGGGCACGTTGGTGACCAGCAGATTGAACTGCCGGGCCGAGAAACTGGTGGCCACCCGGATGCCCATGGCGTGCAACGTGGGCGGCGCGAACCCCGACAGCGTGACGATGGTGCGGGCGTCGACCAGTGTGGACGCGGTGGGGTGCGACTCCGTGGCGTGGGCGATCTGTGACAGGCGGATCACGGGATTGGCTTCTCCCACAGGCAAATCCACCAGGAACGGCGTCACCTCGCGGATGGCCTGGCCGGGGCTCGACGAATCGATCTCGGCGTCGGGATAGACCGACATCGGCGCCATCGCCCGCACGGTCGTCGTCGCGGTCACCGGCTCCCCGCGTGAGAGCAGCCAGTTGCGCAGCGCGCCGGCCACCATCGCCAGCACCACGTCGTTGACGTCGCAGTCGTAGCGGGCGCGCACGATGCGGAACTCGTCGAGGCTGCCCGTGGCGACGGAGAAGCGCCGGTTGCGCGACACCGTGGTGTTCAGCGGGCTGTTGGGAGCGGTTCCGCGGGCCACGGTGCGGGCCACGTCGGCGACACGGCGACCGAGATCGAGCAGGTGGCCGGTACTGGTCACGGTCTCGGCCACGGCGTTGCGGGCGGCGGCGATCTGCGCGGTCGGTCGCGTGATCCACTCGCCGACGGCACCGATCAGCAGTTGCCGATCACTGGGTTCACGCCCGGGGATCCAGATGTCCTCGCCGAACTCCGGCGGCTTCTGCGTCCGGTCGGCGATCACATGACCGATCTCGAGGGCCGTCATGCCGTTGACCAGCGCCTGATGTGACTTGGTGTAGATGGCGACCCGGTTCTTCGCCAGCCCCTCGACGAGGTACATCTCCCACAGGGGCCGCGACTTGTCCAGGGGCCGGGAACCCAGCCGCGCGATCAGGTCGTGCAGCTGGGCGTCGGTGCCCGGAGACGGCAGGGCCGAACGCCGGATGTGGTAGGTGATGTCGAAGTCCCGGTCGTCGATCCAGACCGGGCGCGCCAGGCCGAAGGAGACCTCCCGGACCTTCTGCCGGTACCGCGGAATCTGCGGCAGGCGCCGCTCGACAGTGGCCAGCAATGTCTCGTAGCTGAGGCCGTTGCGCGGCTTGCGCAGGATCTGCAGGGACCCGACGTACATCGGGGTGGACGAGTTCTCCAGGCGGTAGAAGGACGCATCGGACGCCGACAACCTGGTCACCATGTGCGGCGCAGCCTCCCTTGATCCCTCAACAAAAGTCAGACCCTGTCACGTTATCCGCAGTTTCTGATCTTCCGCATAACGGGTGCTCTCCAGGGTCTGAGGTGCGTGCGATCATGGTGGGGCTGCGACTCTCCAGCAGCGGCCCGCCGAACGCTGGAGATCCGTCATGCCCTCATCCCCCATTCCCGCCGCGCCCGCGACGAGTGCCGCGTGGACGACGTCGCCGGTCATCGACTACGAACCGGCCCCGCAGCCACTGTCACCACGGTCGTGCCCGGCGCCGTCCGGTCCTGCGCTGCATCGCGCGGCGCGTCCGTCCTCGGGGGCGGGACGACGCCACCGACCGCCGGGCCACGAGGTCGCACCGCCACGCGCTGCGGTCGTGTTCGCCGAGACCGCCCTGCGCCGGGTGTTCGAGGTGATCGACCGCCGCCGGCCGCTCGCCCAGTTGCGGCCGCTGATGACACCGCTGCTGATCGACTGCGTGGTCGCCCGTGCGAGCGCGCCACGCACCGGCAGCGCCACGCTGCGCCGGGTCCGTGTCCGTTCCATCGACCCCGGCGACACCGACGAGGTGACCGCCGCGGAGGTGTTCGCGTCGTTCACCCGCAGCGGGCGGGTGCACGCCGTCGCCGGCCGGATCGAACGCGACCGCGACTCCTGGCGGCTGGTGGCCCTGCAGATCGGGTGATCAGCGCCGCTTGGCGTGCTTGCCGGCCTTCTGCTGCTGACGCGCCGCCTCGCGGCGTTCCTTGCGGGTGCCGCCGCCGGTCGGCGCCGCGCCGCCCTCGCGCTTCACCTCGACCGACCCGTCCTCGGACGGCCCTGAGTAGGTGAGCGGCTGAGCCCGGTCGTCGATCCCCTTGGCGCGCACGGCCGGCGGACGCTCCTTGGTCGCCACCGCACCGCCCTGCTGCGCGGCGGCCGCGGCGAACTCGGCGAGCCCCGAAGGGGTGGCCTGCGCGGACACCGCGGGGGCCGGAGCACGTTCGACCTGCACGTTGAACAGGAACCCGACCGACTCCTCCTTCATGCCGTCGAGCATGCCGACGAACATGTCGTAGCCTTCGCGGGCGTACTCGACCTCCGGACGCTGCTGGGCCAGCCCACGCAGCCCGATGCCCTCGCGCAGGTAATCCATCTCGTAGAGGTGCTCGCGCCACTTGCGGTCGAGCACGTTGAGCAGCACGTTGCGTTCCAGCTGGCGCATCGCGCCCTCGCCGGCGATCTCCTCGATCTCGGCTTCGCGCGCGGCGTACGCGCGCTTGGCGTCGGCGATCAGCGCGTCGAGCAGTTCGGCGCGGGTCAGCTCCCCCGGCTCGCCGACGGCGTCGCTGTCGATGAGGTCGTGGTGGTCGATGCCGACCGGGTAGAGCTGCTTGAGCCCTTCCCACAGCTTCTCCAGGTCCCAGTCCTCGGAGTACCCCTCGGCGGTGGCGCCGTCGACGTAGGCGGTGACGACGTCGACCAGCATCTTCTCGGCCTGCTCGGCGAGGTTCTCGCCTTCGAGGATGCGGCGGCGCTCGGCGTAGATGACCTTGCGCTGCTGGTTCATCACCTCGTCGTACTTCAGGACTTCCTTGCGGATGTCGAAGTTCTGCTGCTCGACCTGGGTCTGGGCGCTCTTGATCGCCCGCGAGACCATCTTCGCCTCGATGGGCACGTCGTCGGGCAGGTTCAGCCGCGTCAGCAGCGTCTCCAGCGTCGCGCCGTTGAAGCGGCGCATCAGCTCGTCGGCCAGCGACAGGTAGAAGCGGGACTCACCGGGATCGCCCTGGCGTCCCGAGCGGCCGCGCAGCTGGTTGTCGATACGCCGCGACTCGTGGCGCTCGGTGCCGAGCACGTAGAGCCCGCCGGCGGCGATCACGTCCTTGGCCTCCGCGGAGACCTGCTCCTTGACGTGCGCGAGCTCCTCGTGCCAGCCCTGCTCGTACTCGTCGGCGGTCTCGATGGGGTCCAGGCCGCGCTGGCGCAGTCGGCGGTCCAGCAGGTAGTCGACGTTGCCGCCGAGCACGATGTCGGTACCGCGACCGGCCATGTTGGTCGCGACGGTGATCGCGCCGAGGCGACCGGCCTCGGCGATGATCCCGGCCTCCTGCTCGTGATACTTGGCGTTGAGCACGTTGTGCGGGATACGGCGCTTCTCGAACTGGCGCGACAGGAACTCCGAGCGCTCCACGCTCGTCGTGCCGATCAGCACCGGCTGGCCCTTCTCATAGCGCTCGGAGACGTCGTCGACGACCGCGATGAACTTGGCTTCCTCGGTCTTGTAGATGAGGTCGGACTGGTCGGTGCGGATCATCGGCCGGTTCGTCGGGATCGGCACGACGCCCAGCTTGTAGATCTCGTGCAGCTCCGCCGCCTCGGTCTCGGCGGTACCGGTCATGCCGGCGAGCTTGTCGTAGAGGCGGAAGTAGTTCTGCAGCGTGATCGTGGCGACCGTCTGGTTCTCGGCCTTGATCTCGACGTGCTCCTTGGCCTCGATCGCCTGGTGCAGCCCCTCGTTGTAGCGGCGGCCGATCAGCACGCGGCCGGTGAAGTCGTCGACGATCAGCACCTCGCCGTTGCGGACGATGTAGTGCTTGTCGCGCTCGAAGAGCTCCTTGGCCTTGATGGAGTTGTTCAGGTAGCTGATCAGCGGGGAGTTCGCGGCCTCGTAGAGGTTCTCGATGCCCAGCTGGTCTTCGACGAACTCGACGCCGATCTCGTTGATGCCGACGACCCGCTTCTTGATGTCGACCTCGTAGTGGACGTCCTTCTCCATCAGCGGCGCCAGGCGCGCGAACTCGGTGTACCAGTTCGAGCCGCCGTCGGCGGGGCCGGAGATGATCAGCGGGGTGCGGGCCTCGTCGATGAGGATCGAGTCGACCTCGTCGACGATGGCGAAGTTGTGGCCGCGCTGCACACAGTCTTCGAGCCGCAGCGCCATGTTGTCGCGCAAGTAGTCGAAGCCGAACTCGTTGTTGGTGCCGTAGGTGATGTCGGCGGCGTAGGCGGCACGGCGCTGGTCCGGGGTGAGCTGGGACAGGATGACGCCCACCTCCAGCCCCAGGAAGCGGTGCACGCGGCCCATCTGCTCGGCGTCGCGCTTGGCGAGGTAGTCGTTGACCGTGACGATGTGCATGCCCTTGCCGGACAGCGCGTTGAGGTAGGCGGGCAGCACCGCAGTCAGGGTCTTGCCCTCACCGGTCTTCATCTCCGCGACGTTGCCGAAGTGCAGCGCGGCGCCGCCCATGACCTGCACGTCGAAGTGCTTCTGGTTAAGCACGCGCCACGCCGCCTCGCGGGCGACGGCGAACGCCTCGGGCATCAGGTCGTCGAGGTCCTCTTTGCCGTTCTCCAACCGGCCGCGGAACTCCTCGGTCTTGGCGCGGAGCTCGGCGTCGGAGAGCTTCTCCATGTCGTCGGACAGGGTGTTGACATAGTCAGCCACCCCCTTGAGGCGCTTGACCATGCGGCCTTCACCGATACGGAGCAACTTCGACAGCACGCTGATAACCCTTTTTCTCGTCTGTTCTCGTCGGATGCGGCATCGCAAGAGACGGGACCCATCGTAGGCGACGCGCCGAAATCCCTGGTTGCGCGTGACGGTCGTGCCGCCTTGCCGACAAAAATCCCCCGGGCGCACTGCCCGGGGGATTTTTCGGTGCGATCGGCTCAGGCGAGCTTGATCAGCCCGTAGTCATAGGCGTGGCGCCGGTAGACGACACACGGGCGATCGCTCTCCTTGTCATGGAAGAGGAAGAAGTCGTGGCCCACCAGCTCCATCTCGTAGAGGGCGTCGTCGACGGTCATGGGGGTGGCCGGGTGCTCCTTGGTGCGCACGATGCGGCCGGGTTCGTGCTCGTCGACGGGTTCGGTCTGCTGGCCGGGCGCCGCGGCGTCGCCGGCCGGGAGCGCGAACCCGCTCTCCAGGTGGTCCAGGGCGGTCGCCTCGTGCAGCGACACCGGTGTCTTGTCGCCGTAGTGGATCTTGCGGCGGTCCTTGCTCTTGCGCAGGCGGGCCTCGAGTTTGCTCACCGCGGCTTCGAAGGCGCCGTAGAAGCTGTCGGCGCACGCCTCGCCGCGCACCACGGGTCCGCGGCCTCTGGCGGTGATCTCGACGTGCTGGCAATTCTTGCGCTGGCGACGGTTCTTCTCATGGTCGAGTTCGACGTCGAACAGGTAGATCGAGCGGTCGAAACGTTCGAGTCGGGAGAGTTTCTCGGCGACGTAGGTCCGGAAATGCTCAGGAACTTCGACGTTGCGGCCCTTGACCACGACCTCGGCGTTGGGAAGGTCGGACGATTCGCTCGTAGGGTCGGAGTCCATCAGCATCGTGCTGTCGGATTTCACGGAATGACTTGTCATACTTGGCAACTCGATTCTCTCGCGTACGCACGTTCACACGTGCCGGCCGGGAAGAAATCGCGCCGACGGGGCATATCTGGTCGCGCCGCTCGCCGGTGCAAGGTGTCGACTGATCACCTCCTACCGCGTAGCGCGATATCGGCGCCCGCATCCGCAGCGCCGCCGTGAAATGTTCACGGATGATTGGTGCCGACGGTAGTCGCTGTTCATCTGCCGTGCCACTAATTCAGCCCACCTGTTTTCAGTTCTTCACGCGTGATTGATCTGGGGGTAACGGATCCGCGGCGCTCACGCGTTCGCCAGCGCGAGCACCGCGACCACCTCGGCACCGGCGGTTTGCAGGACGCGGACCGACTCCGTGGCGGTGGCGCCCGTGGTGACGACGTCGTCGACCACCACGACGGGTCCTGCGACGGCGGCGCCGAGACGGACCCGCCCGGCGACGTTGCGTTGCCGGGCGGCGCTGGACAGCCCGACGGAGTCCCGGGTGAACGCCGAGAGGCGCAGGACGGGGGCCACCGCGATCGGGGTTCCCTGTGTGGCGGACCGGGCGATGCGGGTCACCGGGTCACCGCCGCGGCGGCGGGCGGCCGACCGGCGGGTGGGGGCCGGCACGAGGGTGAAGGGCGCGTCCAGCACGCCCCAGGTCAGCAGGTGATCGAGCGCGGTCTGCAGGGCGGTCGCGAGCGGGCGAACCAGATCGGCGCGGCCGTGCTCCTTGAGCGCGACGATCGCCTTGCGGCGCGCACCGGCAAAGCGCCCCAGCGACAGCACCGGCACGCCGGGATCAACCCGGGGCGTGACGAGGTGTGGTTCGTCCGGCCTGACCGCGAGCTCCCGCTCGCACGCCGCGCACCATGCCGTCGCCGACGCGTCGCAGCCACCGCACTGCAGCGGGAGGACGAGATCGAGCACGCCGCCAGTCTGCGGGCACCCTCCGACACGGGCCGCCCCCGCGGATCAGCTGCGGGGCGTCGCAACTACCCCGCGACGATCGAGTCGCCCTGCACCTGCACCGCCACCGGCTCGAGCGGCCGCTTCGCCGGGCCGTTGACGACGTCGCCGTCGAGGCTGAACCTGCTGCCGTGGCAGGGACAGTTGATGGTGCCGTCGGCGACCTCGTTGAGCAGGCACCCGCTGTGTGTGCACACGGCGGAGAAGCCTTTGAACTGCCCGGCTTCGGGCTGGGTCAGCACGACCTCGCCGACGATGACCCCGGACCCGACCGGCACCTCCGCCGTCGTCGCCAGCGCGTCGCCGCCCGGAGGTGCCGACGACGGGGCATCCGATGGGGCCTGCGGCTCCCCCGCTTCCGACGCGTTGCCGCCGGAGTCCGAACCACCCGAGCAGGCCGCCACCGCGATCGCCGCCAGGCCGGCACCCGCGCCGGCCAGGACTGCTTTCCGAGACACCTCCACAGACATTGCGCACCTCTTCCTGACTGGCCGACGGAGGGCTGTTCCGGCGGCACGTTCTGCGTCAGCCGGGCAGCACCGGGACCGCTCCGGCCGCCATCAGTGCCCGCACTTCGGCCCAGGCCGGGTCCTCGGCAGCCGAGCCGGACAGCTGCAGCACCCCCCGGCCATCGGCGACGTAGACCGCCGACGGGTTGGCCGCGACCGTCTTGACCGGCATCAGGAGATTGCGGCTCGGCCCGTCGGAGTTGACGCCGTCGAGGTTGACGTAGGACACCGGATGCTGCGGATCGGTCCGGGTGACGACGATGTCGTCGCCGGTCCGCCAGGACAGCGACACGGCCGTCTCGCCGAGCCCGTACCCGAGCCGGCGCGGATAGGTCAGCGCGAAGCCGCCGTTCGGGGTCTGCTCGATCCCGGCGAGGATCACCTTGCCGTCGATCACCATCGCCGCGCGGGTGCCGTCGCGGGAGAGCTGGAGGTCGGCGATCCCGCCGGGGAACCGCGTCAGCACCGCGGCCGCGTCGACGGGGATGCGGGCGGGCTGCCCGGAGGCGTCCTGGATGACGCGCACGACGTTGTTGCCGTCCACGACGACCCAGATCGCGTCGTCGAGCGACCAGCTCGGCCGGCTCAAGCTGCGGCCGTCCATCGTCTGAGAGGCGTTGCCGCCCAACGGACCCACCCACAGCGACGAGGTCATGTCCGGTGCGCCGGGCCGCAGCATGACGACGGACGCGACCTCCTGGCCCGACCGCGACAGCGAGGCCGCCACCTGGTTGGGCATCTGGCCGAAGGGTCCTGCGACGCGGGGTGCGCGCTGGCCGTCGAGCCGCACCAGCGACCCGCCGACCAGGGCGTGCAGGCCCGCGGCGGCACCGTCGAGGGCCCCGGGGTCTGTGGCGGCGACGTCTCCGGTGTCCCATCCCTCGGCGAACCGGTCGTCGAGCGCGGCGCCGTCGGCGTTGATCACGTAGGGGCCGTTGATCCCCGAGCGGGACAGCGTCCAGATGAGTTGCGCGGCAAGCAGTTGCCTGCTGTGCGGATCGGTCGTCGACAGGTTCTCCAGGTCGATGCGGGCACCGCCGTAGCCGCGACCGATCCCGGTCTTCCCGCCGTCGGCGCGGGTGACGGGCCCCCGCAGACGCAGCGGCGGGCCGAGCAGATTGCGCACCGTCTTGTCCATCTCGGGCCGCGGCCCGGCGACGAGCTTGCTCACCAGTTCGGTGGCCACCTGGTCGGGTTCGGACACCGCCACGTAGCGCGGATCCGGGACGACGGTCTTACCCGTCGGGTCGGCGAAGTACAGCGTGTGCCGCTTGTAGGTGGCCTGGAACTGCTGCCAGTCCAGGAACACCCCGTTGGGCAGCTTGTCGATACGCCAGCCGCCCGAGGTCTTGACCAGTTCGATGGGGCCGGGGTCGGGCAGCGCTCCAGCACCCGTCTCGAACACACCCATGTCCGACAGCGACCCGAGGATGTCGGCGCGCATGGTCACCGCGACCCGTTCGGGTGACCGGGTCTCGACGAAGACGACGTTGTCGATCAGCAGCGCGCTGCCCGCGTCATCCCAACTGCTGGAGGCGGATTCGGTGAGGAACTGCCGGGCGGCCAGATGCCGGTTCGCGGGATCGGCGGTGGCCTTGAGGAATTCACGCAGCAGGACATCCGGGTCCATCGCGGGCGTCGGCTTCGGCAGGCTCGGAGGCGGCGGCCGGTCGACGGTCCCGATCGCCTGGGGCGACGACGAACTCGGAACCCCCGCACAGCCGGCCAGGACCAGCGCCAGCACCGAGACCAGCGCGGCCAGAACGCGCGTCACACGCTTTCCCCTGCCGGCTCGCGCACGCGGCGGCTCGGCGCACCCGCCGAGCGCTCGATCGGTTTGACCGGCAGCGGGCTGCTGGTGACCTTGTGCCCGCGCACCAGCGGGAGGGTCAGCCGGAAACACGCACCCTTGCCCGGTTCGCCCCAGGCCTCCAGCCGCCCCTGGTGCAGCCGGGCGTCTTCGATGCTGATCGCCAGGCCGAGACCGGTTCCGCCGGAACGCCGCACACGCGACGGGTCGGCACGCCAGAACCGGCTGAAGACGAGCTTCTCCTCACCGGGCCGCAGGCCGACGCCGTAGTCGCGCACCGTGACCGCGACGGTGTCGACGTCGGCGGCCATCCTGATGCGCACCGGCTTGTGCTCGGCGTGGTCGATCGCGTTGGCGATGAGGTTGCGCAGGATCCGTTCCACGCGGCGCGGGTCCACCTCGGCGATGATCTCCTCGGCCGGCACGTCGACGATCATCTCGACGCTGGCGGCGTCGGCGAGGTGGCCGACGTTGTCCAGTGCGCTCTGCACGATGGAGCGCAGATCGACGGCTTCGACGGCCAGCTCGGCGACGCCGGCGTCGTGGCGTGAGATCTCCAGCAGGTCGTTGAGCAGCGACTCGAACCGGTCGAGTTCGTTGACCATCAGCTCGGTCGAGCGGCGCAGGGCCGGGTCGAGGTCCTCGGCGTGGTCGTGGATCAGGTCGGCAGCCATGCGCACGGTCGTCAACGGTGTCCGCAGTTCGTGGCTGACGTCGGAGGTGAAGCGGCGCTGCAGGTTTCCGAACTCTTCGAGCTGGGTGATCTGGCGGTGCAGGCTCTCGGCCATGTCGTTGAACGACACCGCCAGCCGCGCCATGTCGTCTTCGCCGCGCACCGGCATGCGTTCGGTGAGGTGCCCTTCGGCGAAACGTTCGGCGATCCGCGAGGCCGACCGCACCGGCAGCACGATCTGGCGGGCCACCAGCAACGCGATGGCGGCGAGCAGACCGAGCAGCACGATGCCGCCGGTGGCCATCGTGCCGCGCACCAGCGCGATCGTGGAGTCCTCGTTGTTCAGCGGGAAGATCAGGTAGAGCTCGAGGTTGGTGACCGGTGACGAGGTCGGGCTGCCGATGACCAGGGCCGGCCCGGAGAAGCCGTCGGTGTGGACGGTCGCGTACTGGTAGCTGACCTGTCCGGCTTTGACGAAGTCGCGCAACGTGTTCGGGACCTGGTCGATCGGACCGGCCGCGGTGGCCGCCCGGGGCCCGTCACCCGGAACGACGAGCACCGCGTCGAACGTCCCGGCCAGCCCCGGCCCGGAATCGGCCTTGCGATCGATGAGGGTGTTGCGGGCCAGCTGGAGGCTGCTGTCGAGGGAGCGGGTCTCCTCGCCGCCGACGATGCCGCTGACCGTGGTGCGGGCGCGTTCGATCTCCTCGGTGGCCGCACCGACCTTGACCTCAAGGATGCGGTCGGTGATCTGGCTGGTCAGCACGAAGCCGAGAACCATGATGACGGTCAGCGACAGCCCCAGCGTCAGCGTGACGACACGCAGTTGCAGAGAGCGCCGCCACGCCAGGCTCAGCGCCCGGCCCAGCACACCCAGACCGCGGATCAGCGGGGCCGACCGACGGTGGATGCGCCGCCTGGAGCCGAAGATCATGGGCGTGGTGCCGCGATCACGGCGTCGGCGGGCAGGCCGATCACCGTGTCGGCGGGCAGGCCGATCACCGTGTCGGCGGGCAGGCCGATCACCGTGTCGGCGGGCGGGCCGATCACGGCGTCGGCGAGCCGACCAATCACGGAGGTCCGGCCTTGTATCCCACTCCTCGAACGGTCAGCACCACCTGCGGATTCTCCGGGTCCTTCTCGACCTTGGCGCGCAGCCGCTGCACATGCACGTTCACCAAACGAGTGTCGGCGGGGTGGCGATATCCCCACACCTGTTCGAGCAGCACATCACGAGTAAACACCTGGCGCGGTTTGCGTGCCAGCGCCACCAGAAGGTCGAACTCCAGCGGCGTGAGGGAGATCTGTTCACCCTGCCGGGTGACCTTGTGCGCGGGGACGTCGATGTCGACGTCGGCGATGGAGAGCAGCTCTGCCGGTTCGTCCTCGTTGCGGCGCAGCCGGGCACGCACCCGGGCCACCAGCTCCTTGGGCTTGAACGGCTTCATCACGTAGTCGTCGGCGCCGGATTCCAGGCCGAGCACCACGTCGACGGTGTCGGTCTTTGCGGTCAGCATGACGATCGGGACGCCGGAATCGGCGCGCAGCACGCGGCAGACGTCGATGCCGTTCATGCCGGGCAGCATGAGGTCCAGCAGCACCAGGTCTGGTCGCAGTTCGCGCACGGCGGTCAGCGCCTGGGTGCCGTCACCGATGACCGCGGTGTCGAACCCTTCCCCCCGCAGCACGATGGTGAGCATCTCGGCGAGCGAAGGGTCGTCGTCGACTACCAGGATCCTTTGCCTCATGGTGTCCATGGTGTCACCAGATGGCGATAAAGCTCTGTTACCACGCGGGGTGTTTTGCGAGTTGAGCGGCCTCACGTGTGGCCGAGCCGCATCGCGCCCGCGCGGCTAGGTCAGCGGGGCGGCCTCGATGATGTCGCGCTGTTCGGTGATCGACTGCAGGACCTCGTAACCGATCTGCCGGACGCTGGCGATGACCGGGTTCGCACACAGCGGCTTGTCGGGCCCCGGGCCCGCCGCCACGACCCACCCCAGCGACGGGCTGTGCTCCAGCGCGTCGTGGGCGGCTTCGGCCTCGGGGTCGTGCGCCTCGGCGAGGGCGAGCACAAGTTGCTTGCGCGAGTACTCCGCACCGTCGGCGTCCTTGACGACGGGGTTCGTCCACCAGTGGTCGAACGGGATCCGCGAGCCGCTGAAGATCTGGTCGCCGCTGCGGGTGCGGATCGGCACCGGCGGGTACATCGCGAGCTTCGGCACGAACTCACCCGAACCGCGATGGCGGCTGCGGATCCGCATCAGCGTCAGGCCCGCCGTCGAGCACGGGACCTTCGGGTTGGGCACACCGGCAGTGTCGACCCAGGTCAGCGCATCGTGCAGGCCGAGCCTGTCGATCAGCGCCTCCGACCGGTCCGAATGGTGCAGCAGCGTGCACAGATGACCTGCCAGCGACTTGGCCTCCATGTACCGGCCCTGATCGAAACGTTCACTCGCCGACCTGATCGCAATCAGCATGTCGTCCAAGGTCCGTAACGGCGCCGCCGGCGTACGAGTCGATGCGAGCAACGATTCCCCCTCATATGACCAGCCGCCGAAGCGGCCTCCCCGAGGCGGAGCATATCTGCAGAGGTGTCGATTCGCTCGGCTACGGCGCTTTCAGTCGGTCCGCGAGCTCGGCGGCGTCCACCTCCGGCGGGACGACGACCCACGGGCCACCCCACTGTGACGCCGCCAGCTCGCCGTACACCGCACCGGTGCGCCGCTGCAGCCCATCGTCGCGTTCGTAGGCGTCGCGGGCCCGGTCCGCTTTTTCGGCCGCCCGGTTGACCGCACGCTGGGCGGCCAGCTCCGTGGGGACGTCGAGAAGGATCTGCCACTCGGGGTGCGGCAGCTGCAGCCGTCCGTACTCGAGGTCGCGCACCCAGCAGACCACCTCGCCGTCGACTCCCTGGTGCAGCCGCGCGGCGCTGTAGGCGGCGTTGGATGCGACGTAGCGGTCCAGGATCACCACGGAGTACTCCGATGTCAGCCGCGCGATCTCATCCCGCGCCCCGGCCCGGTCCATCGCGAACAGCACCGCCATGGCATAGACCGAGTCCGCGAGGTCGCCGTGCTTGCCGTGCAGCGCCTCGGCGGCGACGTCGGCATGGACCGAAGCGCCGTAGCGCGGAAAGGCCAGCGTCGTCACCGAGCGTCCGTCCGCTTCGAACGACCGACGCAGACCGTCGGTCAGCGTCCGCTTGCCTGCGCCGTCCACACCTTCGATGACGATGAGCACCGGGCGAGCCTAATCCAGTGCCCGGTCGGTCGAGGCAGGCAAACGTTGACTGCCGCAGGGCCGCGCCTCATAGTTCTACAAGAGCGGGGAGGCACAACAATGAGCAAAGGCGCGAATTTCGCTGTCGCGGCGGGGGTCGGCGCGGCGGTGTTCATGGGATTCGGCTGCGGGGTGGCCTCGGCAGACGACACCGGCGCCGACTCGTCAGAACAGCGCGACGCGGGTCCCTCCGCCGAGGAGAGCGACGCCGGCGATGAGCAGACGCCGCCCCGGGCTGAACCGGAGAACGCCGGAGACCGGGACGACGCGGACGCGGGCGAGGAAGACGCCGACGTCGCTGCAGTCGCCGAGGACGTTGACGAGGAAGTCGTCGACGATGCCCTGAACAACGACGCCCGCAACGACGTCGCATACGCCGAGGCGGACTTCGACGGCTCAGAGCAGGACGCGGACGACGACGACACCACGACGGTGGTCGACGTCGCCGACGAGATTTCCGCGGTGTCCCGCGACGAAGAACCCGACCAGGCAACCGCACCCGTCGCGGCGGCGCAGCTGCTCTCGGCCACCGCCGGGTCGCGGCGCGACCTCGACATGCACGTCGACGTCGACGTCGAAACCACCGTCACGACGGGCGCCCTCGCAGCGGCGACGAACGAGGTCGTCTACACCGAGCCGCCCACGTTCTTCGATCAGCTGGTCGTGGCCAGTCTGCGCGTCATGCGCGGCATCTCCAGCTTCATCAGATTCGACCTGTACGGCCTCATCGGGAAGGTCCTCGAGAGCGAGAGACCACCGTGGTTCGTCAAACCCGGACTCGACGTTCGCGGAACGGATTTCGAGGTATCCGACGGCAGCGTCTGGAGGGTCTGGGAAATTCACCCGCCGAACCCGACCGGCAAGACCGTCATCGCCGTCCACGGCGGCGGCTTCATCGTCGAACCGCTCATCACGCACTGGCTCGACTACGCCGACATGGCGCGCGACACGGGTGCGACCGTGATCGTGCCCATGTACCCGCTCGGAACGACGGAAGCGGGGACGGCGGTCACGGTCGTGCCGGCGATGGCGGAGTTCTTCTCGGCGCAGATCGACGAACACGGCGCCGAGAACGTCAGCATCTACGCCGACTCGGCCGGCCCGTCGCTGGCCCTGGCGGCCGTCCGCGAACTCGTCCTCGCCGGCAAGCCGTTGCCCGCCAACATGGTGCTGCTGTCGTTCACCCCCGACGGCTCCCTGTCGAACCCGGACATCTACGACATCGACGACCCGATCATCGATGTCGACAACCTCGACTTCTATACCCGCGAAAACCATTGGGGTGACGGCCTCGATCCCCGCGACCCGCTGCTGAGCCCGCTGTTCTTCGAGGACGAGGTGTTCGCCGCGCTTCCGCCGACGACGGTCTATGTCGGCGAGCTCGAATACGCGCTTCCGGACACGCTGCTGCTGCACGACAAATGGACGGCCGCGGGCGGTGTGGTCTCGACCGTCGTAGGCCGCGGGCAGTTCCACGATTGGGCGCTGGGCGGGCTGGCGGTCAATTCGGCGGCCCCGAAGGTCCGTCCGGACATCTACCGTCAGCTCGGGCTCAACGATGTCGCGGCCGGGCCCGTCACGATCACCACCGAATCACCCTCCTACAGCGACCAATTGGTGGTCGGCATCCTGCGAACGCTGCGCTGGCTCAACGAGACCACCGGCATTAAACTCCTCAGCGGTCTCGCCGGGGCGTCGATCCTCGCCGATCCCCCACCGCTGTTCACGCTGGGCCTCGATGTCACGGAGCGCTCGTATAACGGGTGGAAGGTGTGGGAGATCGCGTCGCCGACCCCGTCGGGCGAAGTGGTCGTCGCACTGCACGGCGGCGGGTTCGAGTCCGAGGCCAATATCCTGCACTGGACCGACTACGCGCAGATGGCCCGCGACACCGGGGCCACGGTGCTGGTGCCGATCTATCCCCTCGCGCCACCCAAGAGCACGGGCACTGCCGAGACGCTCGTGCCGCCGATGGCCGACTACCTGGCGATGCTGATCGCCGAGCACGGAGTCGACAACGTCAGTCTGTACGGCGACTCGGCCGGCGGTTCCTACGCGGTGCTGGCGGTGCAGGAGATGTTGCGCCGCTGCAGGATCGACGTCACCTGCGTGCCCTCGCAGGCTCAGCCGTCGCGCATGGTGCTGGTTTCCCCCGCGTTGCACCTGACCCTGAAGGGCCCGGAGGTCGACGCCATCGACGATCCGATCCTGCCGCGGCACGCGCCCGGGGAAGGCCCGCGGTGGAACGGGAACTGGAGTATGGACGACCCACGGGTCAATCCGATCGCGGGCGAGGACCTGACCGGACTGCCCCCCACGACGGTGTACATCGGCACGCTGGAGAAGCTGTATCCGGGCGCGATCGCGTTCCGCGACAAGCTCTTGTCGCAGGATCCCACCGCCGATCTGACGGTCGTCATCGGCGACGGCCAGATGCACGGCTGGGCGCTGGGCGGCATCGTCGTCAACTCCCAGGCGCAGGTGTGGCGCCCGAATGTGTACCGGCAGTTGGGCCTGTTGCCCACCGACTCGAGGCGGTACGTGACGCTGGCCGTCGCCTAATCGTCGAAGGCGTTGAGCACGAGCTGATTTCGCGCGGCGTCCAGATAAGCGCCGGCCGTCCACCCGTGCGCGCTCATCGCCGCATCGAGCGCCGGTCCGGTGAGGAACGGGCCGTCGGACACCTCCGGGCGTAACGCCTCCGCCACGCTCGGCGTCCTCCCCTGGGCGGTGGGGTCGAGGCCTGTCAGCGTCGCGGTGGTCTGCGGGTTCAGAGTGAGAACGGCGTCGATCCAATAGGTGGTGGGCCCGGGCACCGCTGCGTCCTCTGAGTGCCATGTCACCCACCGGGCCGAGACGGGCGTGCCGATGGCCGGGAAGCGCGTGGTCAGCGGCGCACTGTCCGTACGGATTTCGTGGAAGGGCGAATCGACTGGATCGGGCGTGCAGCCGGCGACCGCCACCGCCACCATGAGCGCCGACCAGGCGCGCGTCACTTGGCGGGACCGGCCACGCTGGACTGGAGGACGACGGTGTTGACCGGAGGGTCGAGGAAGACCCGGGTGCTCCTGCGGGGCCCGCCGAAGAAGATGTTGAGCTCCACTCCGGTGAGGAAGGGCCCGGGCGGCAGCTCGGGTTCGAGAACCTTCTGCACCGCGGGGCGATGTCCGAGGTCTTCGGCGTCGTAGCGCTCCACGAGGCCCACCATCGTCTCGGGCGCCACCTGGACGACGGCGTCGGTCCACGACAGGGCGAGCCGCGTCGGCTCGGGGGTGTCGCTGTTGTCCCAGCTGATCCAGGACGCCGACGCCGGCGTTCCGAGTGCGGGGAACGTGGTGGCGAGCTCGTCGGTGTCGTGACGGATCTGCGGGGCAGGCCTGGTGGCGGTGACCTCGGACTGGTTGTCCATGTCGTCGGAAACCGGCTGGCCCTGACATGCCGTCAGGGCCAGCGCGAGTCCGAGAGTCACCGCTGTGCGCAGGTGTGCCACGTCAGTAGCGGTAGTGCTCCGGCTTGTACGGGCCTTCGACGTCCACGCCGATGTACTCCGCCTGATCCTTGGTGAGCTTGGTCAGCGTGCCGCCGAGTGCCTCGACGTGGATCTTGGCGACCTTCTCGTCGAGGTGCTTGGCGAGGCGGTAGACCTCGTTGTCGTACTCGTCGTTCTTGGTCCACAGCTCGATCTGCGCGATGACCTGGTTGGAGAAGCTGTTGCTCATCACGAACGAGGGGTGGCCGGTGGCGTTGCCCAGGTTCAGCAGGCGACCCTCCGACAGCACGATGATCGACTTACCGGACTCACCGAAGGTCCACTCGTCGACCTGCGGCTTGATGTTGATGCGGGTCGCGCCGGAGCGCTCCAGGGCGGCCATGTCGATCTCGTTGTCGAAGTGGCCGATATTGCCCAGGATCGAGTGATCCTTCATCGCCTTCATGTGGTCGAGGGTGATGATGTCCTTGTTGCCCGTCGAGGTGATGACGATGTCGGCATTGCCGATCGCCTGCTCGACGGTCACCACGTCGTAGCCGTCCATCAGAGCCTGCAGCGCGTTGATCGGATCGATCTCGGTGACCTGCACGCGCGCGCCCTGGCCGGCCAGCGACTCGGCGCAGCCCTTGCCCACGTCGCCGTAACCGCAGATCAGCACCTTCTTGCCGCCGATGAGCGCATCGGTGCCGCGGTTGATGCCGTCGACCAGCGAGTGCCGGGTGCCGTACTTGTTGTCGAACTTGCTCTTGGTGACCGAGTCGTTGACGTTGATGGCCGGGAACGCGAGCTCACCGGCAGCGGCGAACTGGTACAGGCGCAGCACGCCGGTGGTGGTCTCCTCGGTGACACCCTTGACCGACGCCGCGATCTTGGTCCACTTGTCCTTGCTCTGCTCGTAGCCCTTGCGGACGAGCTCCAGGAAGACCTTCCACTCGGCCGAGTCGTCCTCTTCGGCGGGGGGAACCACGCCGGCCTTCTCGTACTGCGCGCCGCGCAGCACGAGCATGGTGGCGTCGCCGCCGTCGTCGAGGATCATGTTGGCCGGCTCGCCGGGCCAGGTGAGCATCTGCTCGGCGGCCCACCAGTACTCCTCCAGCGTCTCGCCCTTCCAGGCGAACACCGGGGTGCCCTTGGGCTCCTCCGGCGTGCCGTTGGGGCCGACGACGATGGCCGCGGCCGCGTGGTCCTGGGTGGAGAAGATGTTGCAGGACGCCCAGCGCACCTCGGCGCCGAGGCTGGTCAGCGTCTCGATCAGCACCGCGGTCTGCACGGTCATGTGCAGCGAGCCAGAGATCCGCGCGCCCTTGAGCGGCTGGACCTCGGCGTATTCGCGGCGCAGTTCCATCAGGCCGGGCATCTCGTGTTCGGCCAGTCGGATCTCTTTACGCCCGAAGTCGGCCAGCGACAGGTCGGCGACCTTGAAGTCGATCCCGTTGCGGACGTCGGCGGTCAGAGCAGTCATGTAGAGCCCCTCTTGTGGTTGAACAGCTTTGTGGTTCGTCAATTGCCTATGAGCGCACAGATGCGCAGCGACAACATCTGTGCAGACACCCATGGGCCTGCGGGCTCGCGGGACAGGCGGTTGAAGCGCTCTGCCAGCCAGGGGCGTCTATGACACCGTAGCGCCTCACGGCGGGTCGAAGCACCCCGCCGTCCCTGCTAGAGGTCGACGACCCCGTAGCGCTCGGCGAACGGTGCCATCAATCGGGCCAGGTCACGGGCCACATCGTGGTCCGCTTCGGGTGGCATGGAGATGTAGCTCATCGCCAGCCGGACGATCGCCCTGGCCAGCACGCCGGCGTCCTCTTCGCTGCAGCGCACCCAGCTGCGCATGAACGCGTCGGTCAGCCGCGACGAGCAGTGGTTGATAATCGGCGCGCTGTCGGTGGTGATCAGCTGCAGCAGGTCGGGCTTCGACGACCCGGTCAGCAGCGAGATCACCAGCGGATCGGCCGCCGACTCCATGAAGAAGTCGCGGAAGCCCTGCAGGAACGCGGCGTAGATGTCGCCGACGTTGTTGCTGATGGCGGCGTTGATCTGGTCGACCAGACGATCCGCCAGGCGCATCGCGTAGCCCTGCGCCAGGCCCTGGCGTGAGCCGAACTCGTTGTAGATGGTCTGCCGGCTGATGCCGGCGGCCTTGGCGACGTCGGACAGGGTGATCGCCGACCAGTCGCGGGTGAGGAGCAGCTCACGCATCCCGTCGAGGATGGAGTCGCGCAGCAGAACTCGCGACGCCTCCGCGTAGGTGATGCGTTTGTCGTTGGGCCCGCCCACAGGCGCGACAATAACGGTTGCCCGGAGCGCACCGCTTGAGGCGACGGTCATGTCCCCCGCCCTCCCGCACCGCGAGCGCGCGTGTCTGCACCGCAGGCACCCGGGCCCGCACCGCGAGCGCGCGTGTCTGCACGCCGCCGGTCGGCGTGTCGCGTGCAGTCACGCGCGCTCGTCGGTAGCGAGTGTGCGTTCACGGCCGGGCGACCTCGACCATCTCGAAGTCGGACTTGGCGGCACCGCAGTCCGGGCAGCTCCAGTCCTCGGGGATGTCGTCCCAGCGGGTGCCGGGGGCGATGCCGTCCTCGGGCCAACCCTTGGCCTCGTCGTATTCGAAACCGCACTGCACACACACGAACAGCTTGTAGTCGCTCATTGCATCTCCGTTCTTCTCCGAAGCGCTCGTCACCGCTTCACTCCTATTTCCTCGAAGTCGACCTTCTCCAGCACCGCGCAGTCGGGGCAGCACCATTCGTCGGGCACGTCGGCCCAGGTGGTCCCGGCCGGAAAACCCTCGCGCGGTTCGCCTTTGGCCTCGTCGTAGACGTAATCGCAGCCGGGGCACCGGTAGGCGCTCACGCTCCGGCCCGCTTCTCCTCGCGGGCGCGCCCCTCGGCGGACCCGTACGTGGCCAGGACCTTGTCGCGCATCCGCGGGTGGATGTTCACCCGGGTGATGTCGCCGTCGTAGTGGTCGAGCACCCGGTGGTCCATCACCTTGCGCCACAGCAGCGGGAAGTAGGTCAGGCCGATCATCGACGCGTACCCGCTGGGCAGGTTCGGCGCCCCGTCCATGCTGCGCAGCGTCTGGTAGCGACGGGTCGGGTTGGCGTGATGGTCGCTGTGCCGCTGCAGGTGGTACAGGAACAGGTTCGTCACGATGTGGTCGGAGTTCCAGCTGTGCACGGGCGCGCAGCGCTCGTAGCGACCGTTGTCGAGCTTCTTGCGCAGCAGCCCGTAATGCTCCAGGTAGTTGACGGTCTCCAGCAACGTGAACCCGAAGACGGCCGAGATCAGGATGTACGGGATCACAGCCCAACCGAACACCGCGATCAGCGCGCCGTAGAGCACCACAGACATCGCCCACGCGTTGAGCACGTCGTTGGACCAATGCCACGTGCTCTTCCCGGCCCGCTCCAGCCGCTTGGCTTCCAGCTCCCACGACGACTTCAGGCTGCCGATCACGCTGCGCGGCAGGAACTCCCAGAACGTCTCACCGAAGCGGGCCGACGCCGGATCCTCGGGTGTCGCGACGCGCACGTGGTGGCCGCGGTTGTGCTCGATGTAGAAGTGGCCGTACAGCGTCTGTGCCAGTGTGATTTTCGCCAGCCAGCGCTCCAAAGAGTCCTTCTTGTGGCCCATTTCGTGGGCGGTGTTGATGCCGACGCCGCCGAGCAGACCCACCGAGAGGGCCACGCCGATCTTCGCCGGCCACGGCAGCGCACCGTCGAAGCCGAGCCAGCTGAGGTCCGACGCGGTGAACAGGTACGCGCCCAGGACGACGCTCGCGTACTGGAACGGGATGTAGACGTAGGTGCAGTAGCGGTAGTACTTGTCGTTCTCCAGCCGCTCCATCACCTCGTCGGGCGGATTCTGCCCGTCAGGGCCGAAGAAGCGGTCCAGGGCGGGCAGCAGGATGTAAAGCAGGATCGGGCCGATCCACAGCGGCACCTGTGCGACGGCGTGCCAGCCGAATTGATTGAACGCCCACACCAGCGGCAGCATCACGAACAGCGCTGTGGGGGCGATGAGGCCCATCAGCCACAGATAGCGCTTCTTGTCGCGCCACTGCTCGACATCCGGAGCCTCGTTCATCTCTTGCGTGGTCACCTCAAATGCCTCCTTGCGTGTGAGTGTGGTCACCTCTTGGGATTGACTATAGGGCCATTTTTGTCGCCCGTCTAGACACAGAAGCTATTTTTGTAAAACTGTTCCCCGCCGCGCGAGCGCGCGTGTCTGCTCCGCGACACGCCGCTGGGGCCGGCATTTTGCGCACGCTCGAGCCGAGAACGCGGGGTGAGGGCACGGCAGATGCCGAGGCCGCGGGTTCACGAACGTGCGTGAACTCCGGGATTTCTACGGCGTGTCAGCCGCAGACACGCACGCTCACGGGAGGAGAAGAGGGTGCGGGCGCCCGCGGGAGGAGGAGGGCCAGAAGAGACCTAGGTGCGGGGGGTGATCCCGCGGGCACGTCGGCCGACCAGCGAGTGCCTGCGGCCGTAGAGGAAGTAGACGACCACGCCGATCGCCATCCAGATCGTGAAGCGGATCCACGTCAGGCCGGTGAGGTTCAGCATCAGCCACACACACGCGATGATCGACAGGATCGGCAGCACCGGGACCCACGGTGTCCGGAAGCCGCGATCGAGGTCGGGCCGCGAACGGCGCAGCACGATGACGCCCGCCGACACCAGGACGAACGCGAACAGCGTGCCGATGTTGACCATCTCTTCGAGCTTGTCGATCGGGAAGACCGAGGCCGTCACCGCCACGACGGCGCCGACGATCAGCGTGATGCGCACGGGTGTGCCGTGTTCGTTGGTCCTGGCGAGCTGGCGCGGCAGCAGCCCGTCGCGTGACATCGCGAACAGCACCCGCGTCTGCCCCAGCACCAGCACGATGACGACGGTGGTCAGGCCGGCCAGGGCGCCGATGGAGATCACCTTCGCGGCCCAGTCCACGCCGTTGAGCGAGAACGCCGTCGCGAGATTCTGCGTTTCGGCGTCGCGCAACTCCTTGTAGCTGACCATCCCGGTCAGCACGACGGCGACGGCCACGTAGAGGACGGTCACGATGCCCAAGGAGGCCAGGATGCCGCGCGGCACATTGCGCTGCGGGTTCTTGGTCTCTTCGGCCGTCGTCGCGACGATGTCGAAACCGATGAACGCGAAGAAGACGATCGAGGCGCCCGCGAGCACGCCGTACCAGCCGTAGCTGCTGCCCTCGGCCCCGGTGATCAGGGAGAACAGCGACTGCTCGGTGCCCGTCCCGCCTTCGCCGGCTTCCGGTGCCGGGACGAACGGCGAGAAGTTCTCCATCTTGATGTAGAACGCACCGACGATCACCACGAGCAGCACCACGGACACCTTGATCGCGGTGATGGCCAGGCTGACCCCGGCCGAGAGCTTGGTGCCCATCGCCAGGATCAGCGTGACCAGGGCGATGATGATCAGCGCGCCCCAGTCCACGTCGAAACCGCCGACTTGCGCGGTGCCGCCGGCAAACCCGAAGACGGTGCCCAGATAGCTGGACCAGCCCTTCGCCACGACTGCTGCGGCAACGGCGAATTCCAGGATCAGATCCCAGCCGATGATCCACGCGACGAACTCACCGAACGTCGCGTAGGAGAAGGTGTACGCGCTGCCCGCGACGGGCACCGTCGATGCGAACTCCGCGTAGCAGAGCGCGGCCAGGCCGCAGGCGATCGCGGCGAAGATGAACGACAGCGAGATCGCGGGCCCGGTGAGGTTGGCGGCGGTGGACGCGGTGATGGTGAAGATGCCCGCGCCGATGACGACCGAGACGCCGAAAACGGTCAGGTCCCACCAGCTCAGGTCCTTGCGAAGCTTGGTGTCGGGCTCGTCGGTGTCGGCGATCGACTGTTCCACCGACTTCACGCGCAGCTTGCCTGCTTGCTGCGCGACGGGCTCCTGAGCCATCAACCGTCCCCTTTTTGTCATCGTTTCAGCGGAATGTACCCACTACCGTGTCATCCAATGGGTCAAAAACACGCGATCGTGATCGGTGCGAGTCTCGGGGGGCTGTGCGCCGCCCGGGTCTTGTCGAACTTCTATGACCGGGTCTCGGTGTACGAGCGGGACACCCTGCCCGATGACCCCGGGCATCGCGCCGCGGTGCCGCAGAGCCGTCATGTCCATCTGCTGATGGCGCGCGGGGCGATGGAGTTCGAAAGCCTCTTCCCCGGCCTTCTCGAGGACATGGTCGCCGCGGGTGTGCCCATGCTGGAGAACCGACCCGACTGCATCCACTTCGGTGCGGCGGGCCATGTGCTCGGGACGCAGCACCGCCTGCAGGACGAGTTCACCGCGTACGTGCCGAGCCGCAAGCACCTGGAATGGCAGATCCGTCGCCGGGTCCTCGACATCGACAACGTCACCCTGGTCAACGAGGGGATCGGTGAGCCGGTCTTCGACGGCCGGCGGGTCACGGGCGTGCGCACCGCCGGCGGGGCGACCGTCGAGGCCGACCTGGTCGTCGACGCCACCGGACGCGGCACCCGGCTGCCGGTGTGGCTGGAGCAGTGGGGATTTGGACGTCCCCACGAGGACACCGTCGATGTCGGCATCAGCTACGCCACCCACCAGTTGCGGATTCCCGACGGTCTGCTCGCCGAGAAGGTCGTCGTCGCCGGCGCGTCCCACGACCAGCCGGTCGGCATCGGGATGCTCTATTACGAGGACGGCACCTGGGGCATGACGACGTTCGGGGTGGGGAAGGTTCCCGCCCCCGCCGACTTCGACGAGATGTGCGAGCTGGCCGACAAGATCCTGCCCGCCCACGTGAGCGCAGCGGTGCGCCAGGCCGAGGTGCTGGGAGACATTGCGCTGCACAAGTATCCGACCAGCCGATGGCGGCGTTTCGACAAGATGACCCGCTACCCCGCCGGCATCCTGCCGTTCGGCGACGCGGTGGTGAGCTTCAATCCGACGTTCGGGCAGGGCATGACAATGACGTCGCTGCAGGCGGGTCATCTCCGCCGCGCACTGCTGTCGCCGGAGCCGGAGGCCACGTTCCTGAAGGCCACCAGCAAGACGACGTGGCCGGTGTGGACGATGAATGCGATCGGGGACCTGGCGCTGCACCGCGCCGAGGGACCCAGCCGGTGGTGGTATCAGCCGGTGGGGTCGCTGTTCGATCAGTTCCTCGGGGCCGCCGAAACCGATCCTGTTCTGGCGGAATGGTTTCTGCGACGGTTCAGCCTGCTCGACAGCCTGTACATGGTGCCGTCCGCCCGCCTGGTCGGCCGGACGGTCCGGCACAACATGACGGCGTGGGCTAAATCCCTACGCAGACCCGGAACAGCTGCGTCTGCTCCCGTGCCATCAGCCTGATCGGCCCGTCGTCGGCCGTCACCCACGCCGCAGCACCGCGCTCCAGCACCACGGCGTCGCTTTTGGCGTGCACGGTGACACCACCTTGGGCGCACAGGAGTATCTGCGGACCTTCATGGCGCGACGGCGCGTCGATCTCGTGTCCGAGGGACTCGCCGTCGATGTGCAGGACTGATACCGCGAACTCGGGAGCCGGTGTGGGATAGACGATCTCGGCTCCGTCACGGATCACCTCGGGAACGACGAGGACGTCCTCGGCCGGGGTGAAGTCCAGCACCCGCAGCAGTTCGGGCACATCGACGTGCTTCGGGGTCAGGCCGCCGCGAAGCACGTTGTCGGAGTTGGCCATCACCTCCACGCCCACGCCCTGGAGGTAGGCGTGCAGATTGCCGGCGGGCAGATAGAGCGCCTCCCCCGGGGCCAGGGACAACCGGTTGAGCAGCATGGAGGCCAGCACCCCGGCGTCTCCGGGATAGCGCTCCCCGAGTTCCAGAACGGTCTTGGCCTCCCGCGCGAATTCCTGCTCGCCGGAACGCACATAAGCGATCGCGCCGTCGATGACAGCGGGCACGAGCACATCGAGGTCGGGCTGCGGACAGGTGATCCACGTGGTGAAGAGCGCTCGCAGGCCGTCCTCGTCGCGCTGGCCGTGAAGCAGGCCGATGTACGGGTCGAGGTCGGCGACGCCGAGGGCCTGCATCAACTGCACGGTCCGCGCGGCGGGCCGGAAACCGGCCAGTGCCTCGAATTGGCTGAGCGCGACGATGATCTCGGGCTTGTGGCTGCGGTCGCGGTAATTGCGATCGGGTGCGTTGATGGGGATGCCCATCCGGTCTTCGCGGGCGAAACCCTCGACTGCCTGCTCGGTACTCGGATGCGCCTGCAGGGACAGCGGCTCGTCGGCCGCCAGCACCTTCAGCAGGAACGGCAGGGTGTCCCCGAACCGGCCGCGCACGGCCGCGCCGAGTTCACCCTCGGGGTCGGCGCGCAGCGCGTCGAGCAGCGATTGCTCGCCGCCCTCGGTCTGCAGGTACGCCGGGTCACCCGGGTGCGCACCGAACCACAGTTCGGCCTCGGGATGCGGTGTGGGACTCGGCGCTCCGACAAAATCGGCGATTGCGGTTCTGGAACCCCAAGCGTAGGTTCGCACCGCACCTCTGAGCAGATGCACTCTCTCACCCTCGAACCAGCCGCTGGTAGACCGCCGCCATCTCGAGGCGAACCGCCATCAGCGCCAATTGTTGTTCGGGACGCGAAGATTCGGGCATCGTGGCTGAGCCCGTCTCGCTGTTCCCCCCGTCTGCCACGACGTCGGGGACGTCGTTGGCGTTGACGACGTAGACGTCGTCGAAGCCTCGTAGCCGCGCCGAGACCGCGGGCCGTTCGGCGTCCGAGGTCAGCACGATGGTGCCGGTGCGCTGCGCCAGCGGCCCGTCGATCTCCTCGTCGTGGAAGATCGACGTCGTACCGCCCGGCGCATCCCGGCCCCAGCCCGAACCGATCGCGGTCAGCGCGTCGGCCAATCCCACGGCGGCGGCGCTGCGGTGGGCGATCCGCAGCATCGCGGTGCAGGCGTGGCGGGCGAGGGCGATGGTCGCCGCCGAGTCCCCCGCGAAGACCACTTCCCGGTCGCGCATCCGCTCGGCCAGGCCCTTGGCCGGATTCGTGAAGACCTCGCGGGCGGCGCTGTTGCGCAGGGCCTCTTCGTCGAGCTCGTCGGCCAGCGCCGCCAGGTCGATCGAGAACCCGGGTGCGACCGCATGCAGCACGGCCAACCCCGCCGCCAGGTAGCGCGCGAGCGTGAAATCGTCGGGAACGGGCAGGCGCGGCGGCATCGCGACCGACCGGCCTGCGGTGGCGTCACGCAAGGGACCTTCGTAGGGCGCCACGACGACGACCCGGGCGCCCCGGCGCACGGCGGTGGCGGCGGCCGAAACCAGCGCCGGGACACCGGGATCGTCCCCGGCGACGACCAGAACGTCCAGCGCGCCGATCCACGGTGGCGCTTCGGATGCCACCACGATCGGCACGCCGATCGATCCGCCGAGCTGGGCGGCGAGCATCGCGCCTGCGGCTTCGGCGTTTCCCTGCCCCGCCACCCAGATGATGGTGCGCGGCGGCGAGTCCGAACGGATGGCGTCCAGATCGCCCTCGTCGAACGCCGCGGCCGTGGCCCTCACCTGTGCGCCCGCCATCGACGCCGCACGCAGCAGCCCCAGACGGTCGGCGGCCAGCAAGCCTTCCGCATCGTCGAGGTCGACATCGGCGGCCGACAACGGGCCCACGCTCACGTCGATCCCTCGGCGCCTGCGGTGATGTGCCCACCGATCTCCTCGACTAGTTCTTTGACCTCGTCGGCGCTGCGCGCTTCGACATTCAGGCGCAGCAGGGGTTCGGTGTTCGACATCCGCAGGTTGAACCAGCGGCCGTCGCCCAGGTCGACGGTGACGCCGTCGAGGTGGTCGATCGCGTGCACGCGAGACCCGAAGGCCTGCAGCACCGCATCGACGACCGCGGGAGCGTTCGTGACGGTGTAGTTGATCTCACCGGAAGCTTCATAGCGCTGGTAGTCGGCCATCATCTCCGACAGCGGCCGATCCTGTTCGGCCAGCGCCGCCAGCACGTGCAGGGCGGCCAGCATGCCGGAGTCGGCGCCCCAGAAGTCGCGGAAGTAGTAGTGCGCCGAGTGCTCCCCACCGAAGATGGCCCCGGTCTCGGCCATCAGTCCCTTGATGTACGAGTGCCCGACCCGCGAGCGCACCGGTGTGCCACCACGTTCGGCGACCAGCTCCGGCACGGCGCGCGACGTGATCAGGTTGTGGATGATCGTCGCGCCGATCTCCCGGTGCAGTTCACGGGCGGCCACCAACGCCGTGACGGCCGACGGGGACACGGCCTGACCGCGCTCGTCGACGACGAAGCAGCGGTCGGCGTCGCCGTCGAAGGCCAGTCCGATGTCGGCGCCGGTCTCCAGCACGTAGGCCTGCAGGTCGACCAGGTTGGCGGGGTCCAGCGGGTTGGCCTCGTGGTTGGGGAACTCGCCGTCGAGTTCGAAGAACAGTGGCGAGAGCGTGATCGACGAAATCTCGCCCAGTACAGCCGGTGTCGTATGGCCGGCCATCCCGTTACCGGCGTCGACCGCGACGTGCAGCGGACGCATCCCGCTGACCTCGACGAGGGAGCGCAGGAAATCGCCGTAGTCGGCCAGCACGTCCCGGTCGGAGATCGAGCCGCGCGGCCCGTCGTGCGCAGGAACGCCGGCGATGACTTCGTCGCTGATGACGGTCAGGCCGGTGTCCTTGCCGACCGGCTTGGCGCCGGCGCGGCACAGCTTGATGCCGTTGTACGCCGCGGGGTTGTGACTCGCGGTGAACATCGCACCCGGGCAGTCCAGCAGGCCGGAGGCGAAATACAACTGGTCGGTCGAGGCGAGCCCGATGCGTACGACATCGAGACCCTGGGCCACCACGCCCTGGGCGAACGCCTCCGAGAGCGCCGGCGAACTCGCCCGCATGTCATGGCCGATGACCACTTGCGTCGCATTCGGCCGGACCAGTCGGGCGAACGCGGCGCCCACTTCCCCGACGAACGCCTCGTCGATCTCCTCGCCGACAAGTCCACGCACGTCATAGGCCTTGATGACGCGCTGTACCGCCTCGGCGGAACGAGACATGGGACTCCTTGGACGACGAAGAGACTGTGTCCCAACCAGCCTAGCCGTCGAGGCCGGACTCCACGGCGACTCACTGCACGCCGTTATGCCCCCGAAATGGCATTGCCGCAGGAAAGGTGTCGGCCGGTGCTAGTCAGTGGGGTCGGGCAGCACGCGGAGGTGCCCGCGGCGCCGGCCGTTGGTCTGCGGCCGAGGGGTCGGCGGCGCCATCAGCGCACCACCGTGGGCGCCGGTGACCGGATCGGAGAACCCCGCGGTGAAGCCGTGGGCGGGTGTCCCGCCCGAGGCGACATTGTCGCGACCTTCTCGAACTGCATCGGCGAGCGCCACCAGGTCATCGTCGTCGGGGTGTGAGGGAAGTGGGCCGGCATGACGGACCAGCTCCCAACCGCGGGGAGCGGTGATGCGGCCGGCGTGCATGACACACAGATCCCACGAGTGCGGCTCGGACACAGTGGCCAGCGGGCCGACGACAGCCGTCGAGTCTGAATAGACGAAGGTGAGCGTCGCGACCGCATAGTGCGGGCACCCAGGCCGGCAGCAGCGACGGGGAACATTCACAGCGGAAGGTTATCGCGCACAAACCCCCGCATCGCGCCGGACACGCGCAGCCGTAAGCGCCCCGAAGCCCAACCGTTACGATCTTTTTCGTGATCAGGCGCCAGCACCGCGGATCGCGGCGGGGCCGGGAGATGCGCGGCCCGCTGCTCCCGCCCACCGTTCCGGGCTGGCGCACCCGCGCCGAGCGCTTCGACATGGCGGTGCTGGAAGCCTACGAACCGATCGAGCGGCGCTGGCATGAAAGGGTGTCGACCCTCGATGTGGCGGTCGACGAGATTCCGCGATTGTCGCCGAAAGATCCCGACAGTGTGCAGTGGCCACCGGAGGTGGTGGCGGACGGCCCGATTGCGCTGGCCCGTCTGATCCCTGCCGGGGTGGATGTCCGCGGGAACTCCACCCGCGCACGAATTGTGTTGTTCCGCAAGCCGATCGAGCGCCGGGCTAAAGACACCGACGAGCTGACCGAGCTGTTACACGAATTGTTGGTGGCTCAGGTAGCCACATATCTGGGCGTGGAACCGTCCGTCATCGATCCGACCCTGGACGACGACTAGCGGTTCGCGAGCGCGGGGCGCGCCCGCGGGTCAGATGATGCCGCGCTTGAGGCGCCGGCGCTCACGCTCCGACAGACCACCCCAGATGCCGAAGCGCTCGTCGTTGGCCAGCGCGTACTCCAGGCACATGTCCTTCACTTCGCAGCCCTGGCAGATGCGCTTGGCCTCGCGGGTGGATCCGCCCTTCTCCGGGAAGAAGGCCTCGGGGTCGGTCTGCGCGCACAGGGCACGCTCCTGCCACTGGTCCTCGTCGGAGATAGCCGAGTCGTCGCTGAAGTAGTCACTGTGGTCGGGCACCAAACTCAAGGTAGGTCGCCCGTTCGCTCCGCTGGGTGCCGGTCCGGTCTGGATGTGCGGGGCACTTCCCACCGAGCCGAGGAGCCTGCTGTCGAACCGAATCGAGTCACCGTAATCGGCCTGTTCAAATGCCATGTTCCCCTCCTCCACTGGTCTCGTAGATCCGTATATGCCAGCCCCACTGTCGAACGTGCGGCCATCCCAATTCGAACAAGTGATCGAATCTCGGTCTGCGACACCGGAACCGGCCGGAGAACCGCGAAATGACACTGGTGTGATTACACACGCGTTAGCTGCGTCGGTCAAGCGCTAGAACAGGATTTCATACCATTCCGTGACTTGATTTCGGCGCGTCGCGCTGTGGCGTGTCTATCACGCTCCCCTCGACGTCGGCTCCGGCCGCCGCAACGCCTAGTCTCGTTCGTTGTGAAGGTCACGGTTCTGGTCGGCGGCGTCGGCGGTGCGCGCTTCTTGCTCGGTGTTCAACATCTGTTGGGGCTGGGGCAGTTCGGCACCAACGATACCAATGAGAATGAAGTGACTGCTGTGGTCAATGTCGGCGACGATGCGTGGATGTTCGGGGTCCGCATCTGCCCCGACCTTGACACCTGCATGTACACCCTCGGTGGCGGCATCGATCCCGAGCGCGGTTGGGGCCACAAGAACGAAACGTGGAATGCCAAGGAGGAACTCGCCGCGTACGGTGTGCAGCCGGACTGGTTCGGCCTCGGCGACCGCGACCTGGCCACCCACCTCGTCCGCACCCAGATGCTGCGGGCGGGCTACCCGCTCTCGGACGTGACGGAAGCCCTGTGCAAGAGGTGGTCGCCGGGGGCCAGGCTGCTGCCCGCCAGTGACGACCGCAGCGAAACTCACGTCGTCATCACCGATCCGGACGACGGAGAGAAGCGCGCCATCCACTTCCAGGAGTGGTGGGTGCGCCACCGCACCCAGGTGCCGACCGACAGTTTCGCGTTCGTCGGCGCCGACAAAGCCACTGCCGCACCCGGTGTCACCGACGCGATCGAGAACGCGGATGTCGTGCTGATCGCCCCGTCCAACCCGATCGTGAGCATCGGTGCGATCCTGTCGATCGGCGGGATCCGCGGAGCATTGCGCTCGACGAAGGCGCCGGTCATCGGCTACTCCCCCATCATCGCCGGAAAGCCGTTGCGCGGCATGGCCGACACCTGCCTGTCCGTCGTCGGTGTTCCGAGCACGTCGGAGGCGGTCGGTGGCTACTACGGTGCCCGCGCCGCGACCGGCATCCTCGACGGCTGGCTGGTGCACTCCGGCGATGACGCCTCGATCGACGGTGTCCAGGTGCGGTCGGTGCCCCTGCTGATGACCGACCCCGCCGCCACCGCCGAGATGGTCCGCGCCGGCATCGAACTCGCCGGAGTGACGTGGTGAACGACCACGGAACCTCGGCCCGGGTCGAGATTCTGCCGGTGCCGGGCCTTCCGGAGTTCCGGCCCGGGGACGACCTGGCCGCGGCCATCGCCGAGGCCGCTCCGTGGTTGCAGGACAACGATGTTCTCGTCGTCACCAGCAAGGTGCTGTCCAAGACCGAGGGCCGGATGGTCGCCGCACCGTCCGACCCTGACGAACGTGACGCGTTGAGACGCAGACTCATCGATGCCGAAGCCGTGCGCGTGCTGGCGCGCAAAGGGCGCACGTTGATCACCGAGAACGCCATCGGGCTGGTTCAGGCCGCGGCCGGTGTCGACGGGTCCAACGTGGACTCGAACGAATTGGCGCTGCTGCCCGTCGATCCCGACGGCAGCGCCGCGACCTTGGTTTCGGCGCTGCGGGACCGGCTCGGGGTGACGGTGGCCGTCGTCGTCACCGACACCATGGGGCGGGCGTGGCGCACCGGCCAAACGGACGTGGCGATCGGCGCGGCAGGGCTCTCGGTGCTGCACGCGTATGCGGGTGAACACGATCAGCACGGCAACGAACTCATCGTCACCGAGATCGCCGTCGCCGACGAGATCGCCGCCGCGGCGGATCTGGTGAAGGGCAAGCTGACCGCGGTGCCCGTTGCGGTGGTCCGGGGCTTGACGTTGCACGACGACGGGTCCACGGCCCGCAAGCTGGTGCGTGCGGGCGAGGAAGACCTGTTCTGGCTGGGCACCGAAGAGGCCCTCGCGCTGGGGCGATCGCAGGCGCAGCTGCTGCGCCGGTCCGTGCGTTCGTTCAGCGCCGACACCGTCGATGGCACGTTGATCGAGGCGGCGGTCGGTGAGGCGCTGACCGCGCCGGCGCCGCACCACACGCGACCCGTTCGATTCGTCTGGGTGCAGGACGATGCTGTGCGCGTGGCCCTGCTCGACTCGATGAAGGACCGGTGGCGCGCTGATCTGAGTGCGGACGGCCGGGATCCGCAGTCCGTCGAACGCCGCGTCGGGCGCGGTCAGATCCTCTACGACGCCCCGGAGTTGATCATCCCGTTCATGGTCCCCGACGGCGCCCACACCTATCCCGACGCGCAGCGGACGGCCGCTGAACACACGATGTTCACCGTCGCCGCCGGCGCCGCGGTGCAGGGGTTGTTGGTGGCGTTGGCGGTGCGTGGTGTGGGTAGCTGTTGGATCGGCTCGACCATCTTTGCGCCCGACCTGGTCCGCACAGAGCTGGACCTTCCCTCCGATTGGGAACCGCTGGGCGCCATTGCGATCGGTTATGCGGCCGAGCCGTCGGGACCTCGCGAGCCGGTGCCGACCGAGGGTCAGTTGGTGCGTCGATGAGCCTGCACCAGTCGACGGTCGACACATTGACCGCGTGGAATCCGCCTGATCCTGCGCAGGATTCGATGCGGCATGCGTATCTGGCGTTCCTGGCCGCGCGCGAGGATGCGTGCCTGCGATCCTGCGTGCCGGGCCACATCACGGGGTCGGCGCTGGTCCTCGACCACAGCGGACGTCAAGCGCTCCTGACCTTGCACCCGCGCTTCGGCCGCTGGCTGCAGCTCGGTGGGCACTGCGAGCCCGAGGACGACACCATCGTGGCGGCCGCGCTGCGGGAGGCGACCGAGGAATCGGGCATCGACGGGCTCAGCATCACGGCGGAACCTGTTGCGCTGCACGTGCATCCAGTCACGTGTTCGCTGGGCGTACCGACCCGTCACCTCGACGTGCAATTCGTGGTGCGTGCGCCCGAGGGCGCGCAGTTCGTGCGCAGCGACGAATCGCTCGACTTGCGGTGGTGGCCGCTGGACAAGCTGCCCGACGAGTGCGACTTCGGCCTCACCCAATTGGCCGCCGCCGCGGCTGCCGCCTCCCCCTCTGCCGCGGAATAGCATTCCTGGCGGTGCACGAGCACTTTTCCACAGCCTTGGCTTCTCGTTCGCGAACGGGCCGCAGCCAGACCCCATGCTCTTGTCATGGGGGATGTCATCGTCGGGTCGGAGTCCGTACGCGCGGGCACCATCACTCGTGCGGCGTTGCGCTGGAACTACCGACCCATCTTCCCGGACGTCTACCTGCCGAAGTCCCTGGAGCCGACGCTGCGGCGACGAACGGAGGGTGCATGGCTTTGGTCACGCCGACGGGGAGTTATCACCGGGCGCGCAGCGGCGGCACTGCACGGCGCACGGTGGGTGCACGATGACGTGCCGATAGACATCCTGTGGACGAACAACCGCCCGCCACCGGGAATCACCACCCGGCGCGAGCCTATCGACCCCAGCGAAATCACTTGGATCGACGACATGCCCGCTGCCAGGCCAGCGCGAGTCGGTCTCGACCTCGGGCGCTATCTCCCCCGGGTGCAGGCCGTCGCCAATCTCGATGCTCTGGCTCGCGCCACCGGTATAGATGGCAACGAGGTTCTCGCGCTCGCAGAGGATTACAAAGGTTCGCGCGGAGTGAGACGCTGCCGGCAAGCGGTCGATCTGATGGACGCCGGTGCGCAGTCACCCCAGGAGTCGTGGTTACGCGTGTTGCTCATCGATAGAGGATTTCCGCGGCCACGGACTCAGATACCGGTCGTGGACAGTGGCTATACGTTTGCCTATCTCGACATGGGGTGGCCGGAACTCCTGATCGCAGTCGAGTACGACGGCGAGCACCACCGCACCAGCGATGACCAGTACCGCCGCGATGCCGCGCGATTGAGAAGACTCGAAGCCCTGAACTGGGTTGTGATCAGGGTCATGAAAGGCGACCGCCCCGAGGAGATCGCACTGTGGGTCAGGCGCGCGTTCGCCCTCCGCGAGAGAGAAGCCACGGCGGTGAAGCACCCCGCGTGAGCAGCCAGGAATGCTATTCCGCGAAGAACTAGACGTCGGTCGAGAAGCGGATGCCGCCATCGGGAATCGAGATCCCCGGCCACACGCGGGCCCCGCGCAGCAGCTCGCACCGGGCGCCGATGTCCGCGCCGTCGCCGATCACGCCGTCGCGGATCAGGGCGCGTGGGCCGATGTGCGCCCCGAATCCTATGATCGATCGCTCGATCACCGCTCCCGCACCGATTTTCGCGCCGTCGAAGATCACCGCGCCGTCGAGTCGGGCGCCGCCAGACACCTCCGCGCCGCGGCCGATCACCGTGCCGCCGATCAGCAGTGCGCCCGGCGCCACGGAGGCCCCGTCGTGCACCAGCTTCTCGCCGCGCTGGTGGGTCAGCGCCGGCGAGGGCGCGATACCGCGCACCAGATCGGCAGAGCCGCGCACGAAGTCCTCGGGCGTCCCCATGTCACGCCAGTACGTCGAATCCACATAGCCGCACACGCGTTTGCCGTCGGCGAGCAGCCCCGGGAAGATCTCGCGTTCCACCGACAGCGCACGGCCCTGGGGGATCTCCTCGATCACCGACCGCTTGAACACATAGCAGCCCGCGTTGATCTGATCGGTCGGCGGATCCTGTGTCTTCTCCAGGAACGCCGTCACCACACCGTCGGAATCCGTTGGCACACAGCCGAAAGCGCGCGGGTCACCGACGCGGACCAGGTGCAGGGTCACGTCGGCGTCGTTCGCGCTGTGCGATTCGAGCAGCGCACGCAGGTCGCACCCGGACAGCACGTCGCCGTTGAACACCACCGCAGTGTCGTTGCGCAGCTTCGACGCCACGTTCGCGATGCCACCGCCGGTGCCCAGCGGCTCGTCCTCGACGACGTAGTCGATCTGCAGGCCGAGCTTGGACCCGTCGCCGAACTCCGACTCGAACACCCCCGCCTTGTAGGACGTGCCCATCACGACGTGCTCGATGCCGGCATCGGCGATGCGGGAGAGCAGGTGCGTCAGGAACGGCAGCCCGGCCGTCGGGAGCATTGGTTTGGGCGCCGACAGGGTCAACGGACGGAGGCGCGTGCCCATCCCCCCGACCAGAATGACCGCATCGACCTCGGCTGGATTCACCACGGTGTCCCTTTCGCCCTATGCCTGACGAGATTTGCGGCGGGAACTGCGTACGACCACATTGGCCCGTGCCCCCAGTGCCCCCCGGAACGCCCAGCGTAACGGTGCCTGCCACCACTTCGGGTACCGATCGGCGAGAAAAGTGTAGGTGCTGACGTGATGGGCAGCGAGGTTGCGGGCCGGGTCGCGGCCAGTGGCGTGCCCCTTGGCGTGCAAAACCTCCGCCGAGGGGACGTAGACGTTCTGCCAGCCCGCCCTGCCGAGACGGTCTCCCAGGTCGACGTCTTCCATATACATGAAGTAGCGCTCGTCGAAGCCGGTGATGCCGGTGAAGGCAGCACCCCTCAGCAACAGGCAACTTCCCGAGAGCCAGCCGACAGCACGTTCGCTGGGGTCGGTGCGCTCCTGACGGTAGGCGGCGGTCCACGGATTCGACGGCCACACCGGTCCGACGACGGCGTGCATGCCTCCGCGGATGATCGAGGGCAGGTGCCGGGCCGACGGATAGATTGTGCCGTCGGGGTCGCGGATGAGCGGGCCCAGGGAGCCGGCACGCGGCCAGCGTTGCGCGGCGTCGAACAGCAGGTCGATGCTGTGGGGGCCCCACTGCACATCGGGGTTGGCGACGATGAAGTACTCCGACGACGCCAGCCCGTACTCGGCGACGGCGCGGTTGACCGCGGTGCCGTATCCGAGGTTGCCGCCGGTGCGGTAGAGCTTCGCGTTCGGATAGCGCTCGACGGCCTCTTCAGGCGCGCCGTCGGTGGAGCCGTTGTCGGCCATGATCACGGTGACGGGACGATCGGTCGCGTGCGCCAGCGTGGCGAGGAAGCGATCCAGATGCGGGCCCGGCGAATACGTCACCGTCACGACAAACAGTTCGTCGCTCACGCGGGCATCACCGTCACGGCGTAGAGAGTAACTAGTGGACGACTGTGGCGAGCGCCTCAGCCAGCGCTTCGCGCCACGGGCGCAGCGGCGTCAGTCCCGCGGCTGCCGACCTGACCGGCGACAGCACCGAGTACGTCGGACGGGGCGCGGGACGGGGATGGCGGTCGCTGCCGACGGGCCGCACGCGTTCCGGGTCCTGCCCGAGTGCGGCGAACACCGCCTGGGCCTGCTCGAATCGGCTGCCGCCGCCGGTGTTGGCGGCGTGCAGCACCGGCTCGCGCACCGAACCCTCGGCGACCTGCAGTAGGGCGTCGCACAGGTCACCGACGTAGGTGGGCGATCCGATCTGGTCGGCGACGACGTCGACCGTGCCGTCGCCCAGGGCGGCGCGCCGCATCACCGCGGCGAAGTCGGAGCCGTCGGCGCCTTCGTAGATCCATGCGGTGCGGACGACGTGCGCGCCGGGCAGTGCTGCCAGGACGGCGTGCTCGCCGGCGAGTTTGGTGCGTCCGTACACCGATAACGGCCCGGTCGGGTCGTCGATGTCGTAGGGGCGTGGGTCGCCGTCGAACACCCCGTCGAAGACGTAGTCGGTGGACAGATGGATCAGTGCCGCCCCGGCGGCGGCGCAGGCCTGCGCGACGTTTCCGGCGCCGACGACGTTGACCTCGTGGGCGCGGTCGGGTTCGGTTTCGGCGGCGTCGACCTTGGTGAAGGCCGCGCAGTTGACGACGACGTCGCCTGCCTCGATGACGCGGGTCGCCATCGAAGGATCGGTGATGTCCCACTCGGCCGATGTGAGCGCCACCACGTCATAGCCGCGGCGGCGCGCCTGACCTGCCAACACGCGCCCCACCAGGCCGCCGGCTCCAGAGATCACCATTCGCCCGGTCACATGAGGAGTTTGGCACGCCGATCCGAGCTCCGAGGAATGCGGCCCGGTCGCAAGTAGCCTGGGCAAATGCCTGCTGCTCACCTGGTCCGCGCCATTTCGGTGGCCGTGGCGCTGGCCGTCGTCATCAGTACCGGCGTTGCGTGGGGCAAGATTCGGTCGTTCGAATCGGGCATCAACCACATCAACCCGATCGCTCTCGGCGGGGGCGGCGAGGACGGCGCGATCGACGTTCTGCTCGTCGGGGCCGACAGCCGTACGGACGCCCACGGCAATCCGTTGACCGACGACGAGCGCGCGATGCTGCGTGCCGGCGACGAGGTGTCGACGAACACCGACACGATCATCCTGATCCGCATCCCGAACAACGGGAAGTCGGCGACGGCGATCTCGATCCCCCGCGACTCCTACGTCGAGGCGCCGGGCATGGGCAAGATGAAGATCAACGGCGTGTACGGATCCGTGCACCTCGAAGAAATGAAGCAACTGGTCGAGCAGCAGGGCGTCGACCCCAGCGTCGCCGAACCCGAGGCGCAGGCAGCCGGCCGCGAGGAACTCATCAAGACGGTCGCCAATCTGACCGGCGTCACCGTCGACCATTACGCCGAGATCGGCCTGCTCGGTTTCGCGTTGATCACCGACGCACTCGGCGGGGTGAACGTGTGCCTCAATGCACCTGTCTACGAACCGCTTTCGGGCGCCGACTTCCCGGCCGGCTGGCAGAAGCTCAACGGCGCGCAGGCGCTGAGCTTCGTGCGGCAGCGCCACGATCTCCCACGCGGTGACCTGGACCGGGTCACCCGTCAGCAGGCCGTCATGGCGTCGATGGCCCACGAGGTGATCTCCAGCAAGACGCTGTCGAGCCCGTCGACACTGGGCAATCTCGAAGCGGCCGTGCAGCGTTCGGTGGTGCTGTCCGAAGGCTGGGACATCATGGACTTCGTCGAGCAGCTGCAGAAGCTCGCGGCGGGCAACGTAGCGTTCGCGACCATCCCGATCCTCGAGGAGGCGGGCTGGAGCGACGACGGCATGCAGAGCGTGGTGCGCGTCGATCCGACCGAGGTCAAGGACTGGGTGACCAGCCTGCTGAACGACCAGGACGAGGGCAAGACCGAAGAGCTGACCTACAGCAATGACAAGACCACGGTCGAGGTCGTCAACGACACCGACATCAACGGACTCGCCGCCGCGGTGGCACATGTGTTGACCACCAAGGGTTTTGCCGAAGGCACCGTCGGCAACAACGAAGGCACCAAGGTCGACAAGAGCCAGGTCCAGGCCGCGAAGACCGACGACCTGGGGGCCCAGGCCGTGGCGCTGGAGCTGGGTGGGTTGCCGGTCGTCGAGGACACGTCGATCCCGCAGGGTTCGGTGCGGGTGGTGCTGTCCTCGGATTACACGGGCCCCGGCGCCGGGCTCGACGGCACCGACGTGACGCTGATGGGAGCCGACCCATCGGCGTCAGGCGTGGTGACCGACACCGGCGAGACGGTGCCCCCGCCATCGCCGATCATCACCGCCGGTTCCACCGACCCGGCATGTGTCAACTGACGTGACGAACGTCAGCTCGGCGATCTTGGATCCGTTGATGGCCGCCAACCCGGCGGGCCCCCGGATCACCTATTACGACGACGCCACCGGCGAGCGCATCGAGTTGTCGACGGCCACGCTGGCCAACTGGGCGGCCAAGACCGGCAATCTGCTGCGCGACGAACTCGGTGCGACGCCGGGGAGTCGGGTTGCGGTGATGCTGCCCGCGCACTGGCAGACCGCCGCGGTGCTCTTCGGCATCTGGTGGATCGGCGCGGAGGTGGTGTTCGGCGGCGAGGCCGACATCGCCCTGTGCACCGCCGATCGCATCGACGAGGCCGATGCGGCGGTCGGAATGGGTGAGGTGGCGGTTCTCTCGCTGGATCCGTTCGGCAAGCCGGTGCCCGATCTGCCGGTGGGCCTGACCGACTATGCGACGGCGGTGCGGGTGCACGGCGACCAGATCGTGCCGGAACGCCAACCCGGACCCGCCCTCGACGGCCGGTCGGCCGGCGATGTGCTGGCGGCAGCGCAGGCCTCGGCGGCCTCTCAGGGCCTCACCGGAGCCGATCGGGTGATGTCGACGGCGGCCTGGCACAGCGGTGACGACATCATCGAGCACCTGCTCGCGTTCTACGTCGTGGGCGCCTCCCTGGTGCAGGTGGCAAATCCGGATGCCGGGGCGATGGTTCGTCGCCGGGATACCGAGAAATTGACACGAACGACACCGTGACCTGATTGTTTCCGTGTCCTCACGGTGCCTTAAAGTTTCTGCCGCACACTGCTACTAACCGGTTCTTCCGGTTGTGGCGAAGCCAGGCCGTTCAGCAAGCAGGGGCCCAGCGAGTGAGGAGGCCCGTCGATGTCGTCGACCATCATCGCCATCGGGCTTGTTCTGATCCTGTCTGCTGTCCACGTCCGGATTCACCGCCACGCCGCCTGGGCGTCGAGCTCCAGGGCCCGGTTCCGCATCCTGCTCGGATACACGTTCACCGCATTCTCCGCCTACTGGATCACGTCGGCATCGCTGATGTGGGAGTGGGCGCTCGCCGGCGCGTGGGCGCTCGCCGCAGCGGCGGCCCTACTGACGGGCTCCTCGACGCTGCGCCGGGTGGCCGCCGACCAGGCCGCCGTCGCGCTCGCGATGGAGACGATCGAACCGGCCACAGGCGCCGTTCCGCGCTGACGCGAACCCGGAGACGCATCGTGCGTCCCTCACGGGATTCGCACGGCCCCCCGCAAGCCGCTGCATTGTCACTCCCGCCCCACTAACGCCAAATTGACGCAGAAGTACTATCTTGGCGAACTATTCGGCACCCACGACAGATAACGCCGCCCCAATGGTTGTTGACGAAAAGGTGAGCTGAACTTATTGTTCAGACAACCCAGACGGTCATCGGTCCGGAAACGCACCGCCGATCACAGCTCTGGCAAATCAGCCCTCGCAACTGGGGAGTAGTCGCGGGCGTCGGTTAAGGGGCCGTCATGCAGTCGACCATCACCGCCGTGGCGACCGTCGCCGCACTCCTCGTCTGGCATCAGCACACCCGCCGCCATCCAGGGTGGCGCGCCTGCGACGGCGGCAGGTTCAGCGTCTACTGCGGATACTCTCTCGTCGCGATCGCCACCTATTGGCTTGTGGAGGCACCCACCACGACCACATGGGAGTGGGCGATGGGCAATGCCTGGGCGCTGGCGGCGATGGTGGCGTTCGTACGCGGATTCGACGCGCTCAATCGTGTGACGGCCCAGCACGCCGAGCGGGCACAGGCACTAGAGGCGCTCTCCTCGTCACCGGACCTCGCCGGCGCCACTGACTGAGGCGGGCAGCGCTCGCCGCGCGGCAGATCTGCGCCATTACGCTCGACGTCGTGCCTGTACCTGACCACCCCGCACTGGACCCCGACGTCGTGCGCGCCGCCGTCTCGGACACCGAGTGGCGGCGCATCGACGTAGTCGAGGAAACCGGTTCGACCAACGCCGATCTCATTGCACGCTCTGCCGGCGGTGAGGACATCGCGGGCTCGGTGCTGCTGTCGGAGTTCCAGACCGCAGGGCGTGGCCGCCACGGCCGCAGTTGGTCGGCGCCGCCGCGCGCGCAGATCTCGATGTCGGTCGCTGTGGACACCGCAGGTGTGGCCCCGGACCGGTGGGGCTGGCTGCCGCTGCTCACGGGCCTGGCGGTCGCGCGCACGCTGCGCGCGGATTACGGCGTCGAGGCAGGGGTCAAGTGGCCCAACGACATTCTGGTCGGGACCGGCAAGCTCGCCGGCATTCTCGCCGAGGTTTCCGCTCCTGCGATCGTCGTCGGCCTGGGCCTCAACGTGAACATGGCCGAGGACGAACTCCCCGACCCCCGAGCGGTCTCGCTGGCCATGCTCGGCCACGAGGTGGACCGCAGTGTGCTCGCGGCGGCCCTGCTGCGCACGATCGGCGACGACGTGCAGCGGTGGCGCGCCGGGGACGCGTCCCTGGCGTCGGAGTACCGCAGCGTCAGCACGACGATCGGCACGCGGGTGCGTGCCGTGCTGCCGGGTGACTCCGAGATCACCGGTGTGGCAACGGGTATCGACGACGCGGGACGCCTCGAGATCGACACCGGCCAGACGACGGTGACGGTGTCGGCCGGCGACATCACGCACTTACGCCCCGCCGGCGTTCAGGGTTCCCCGGAATAGCAGTCCGGGCTGCGATCGCGGTGGCGATCACAGCCCGGAATGCTATTCCGCGAAGAACAGCTGGCTCACTTGAGCAGCGCGCGGCTCATCACGACTCGCTGAATCTGGTTGGTGCCCTCGTAGATCTGCGTGATCTTGGCGTCGCGCATCATCCGCTCGACCGGGAAGTCGACGGTATAGCCGGCGCCGCCGAAGAGCTGGACCGCGTCGGTCGTCACTTCCATCGCGACGTCGGACGCCAGGCACTTCGAGGCGGCCGAGATGAACCCGAGGTTGCCCTCGCCGCGTTCGGCGCGGGCCGCCGCCGAGTAGACCATCAACCGTGCGCTCTCGACCTTCATCGCCATGTCGGCGAGCATGAACTGCACGGCCTGGAAGTCGCTGATGGACTTGCCGAACTGCTTGCGGTCCTTGGTGTATTCGATCGCAGCGTCCAACGCGCCCTGCGCAATGCCGACCGCCTGCGCACCGATGGTGGGACGGGTGTGGTCGAGGGTGGCCAGCGCGGTCTTGAAGCCGGTGCCCGGCTCGCCGATGATCCGGTCGCCGGGGATGCGGCAGTTCTCGAAGTACAGCTCGGTCGTCGGCGAACCCTTGATGCCGAGCTTGCGCTCCTTGGGCCCGACGCTGAATCCTTCGTCGTCGACGTGGACCATGAAGGCGGAGATGCCGTTGGCGCCCTTCTCGGGGTCGTTGACCGCCATGACGGTGTACCAGTCCGACTTGCCGCCGTTGGTGATCCAGCACTTCGCCCCGTTGAGGATCCAGTCGTCACCGTCGGCCTTGGCGCGGGTGCGCATCGAGGCGGCGTCACTGCCGGCTTCGCGCTCCGACAGCGCGTAGGACGCCATGGACTCACCCGAGGCGAGAGACGGAAGCACCTTCTTCTTGAGCTCGTCGGAACCGCGCAGGATCAGCCCCATGGTGCCGAGCTTGTTGACGGCGGGGATCAGCGAGGCAGACGCGTCGACGCGGGCCACCTCTTCGATGACGATGCACGCCGCGACCGAGTCGGCACCCTGACCGCCGTACTCCTCGGGCACGTGCACCGCGTTGAAGCCGTTCGAGACGAGCGCGTCGAGTGCCTCCTGGGGGAAGCGCGCGTTCTCGTCGACGTCCGCGGCGTGCGGCGCGATCTCCTTCTCCGCGAGCGCGCGGATCGCGGCGCGCAGTTCCTGATGCTCCTCCGGCAACTGGAAGAGATCGAACGACGGGTCTCCGGACCAACTAGCCATCTTCATCTCCTTGCTACTCGTCAGTAACTTTAGCGCTAACGCGGCTTCGAAACGAATTCCGGGGGCCGCACTTCTCAGGCGTGGCTCAGGCGTAGGACTGGTTCGCTCTCAGTGTCCCTGGGTACTTTCAGCAGCATGCAGGTGTACATCGAGGGCAAGGCCTTCCGCCGTACTGCGCATTGCGAATGTGGCTGGAACGCTACTCCGCGCTTGTCGCGCGCTTCAGCGGTTGTCGACGCCGGTATCCACGCGGCCCAGACGGGACACATCCAGGCTCCGGCCCCGGTGCAGCACTCCGCGCCGGTCGTCGTCCTCAAAGCGTCGTAACTCGGCAGGCATAACCGCCCAGTGTGACGAACGTCACAATGGCAATTCTCGCGCTTACGCGTCCGTCAACCACGACCTCGGGAAACAGCCTGTAGCAGTTAGCTAGGCAAACACCTCTCAGAAGGGTCTACTCCCCCAGAAGCTTCTGCCGCAACGCCTCGTCCTTCTGCAGGACCATCTGCTCCAGAGACGCCTGAAATGCCGACATCCGTTCCTGCAGCGCTTTGTCCGACGCACCCAGAATCCGGACGGCCAGCAGTCCGGCGTTGCGTGCACCACCGATCGACACCGTCGCGACCGGGACCCCGGCGGGCATCTGCACGATCGACAGCAGGGAGTCCATTCCGTCCAGTCGCGCCAGGGGCACCGGGACGCCGATCACCGGAAGCGGAGTCGCCGAGGCCACCATGCCCGGCAGGTGCGCCGCTCCACCGGCCCCGGCGATGATCACCTCGATGCCGCGGCCGGCGGCCTCCTGCGCGTAGGCCAGCATGCGAGCCGGTGTGCGATGCGCCGACACCACACCCACTTCGAACGGCACGTCGAATTCGGCAAGAGCCTCCGCCGCGTCCGACATCACGGGCCAGTCGCTGTCGCTGCCCATGATCAAGCCCACCCGAGGCGTCATGCGTGTTCGTCCCATCCGTCGGTCCACTGTGCGTGCGACAACCAGTGTGCCGCCCGCTCTGCCCGCTCCCGCAGCGACGCCACGGTCTCGGACGCACCGCCGACGATGTTGACGTGGCCGATCTTGCGACCCGGGCGTTCCTCTTTGCCGTACAGATGCACCTTCGCGTCAGGCATGCGGGCGAACAGATGGTGCACCCGCTCGTCCATCGACATCGACGGGATCTCCGGCGCGCCAAGCACATTGCCCATGACTGTCGGCGCGAGCGCCGACGTGTCGCCGAGCGGGTAGTCGAGCACCGCGCGCAGGTGCTGCTCGAACTGACTCGTGCGCGCACCGTCCATCGTCCAATGCCCCGAGTTGTGCGGCCGCATCGCGAGCTCGTTGACCAGCAGCGCGCCGTCGGTGGTCTCGAACAGCTCGACGGCCAGCACTCCGACGACACCCAGCGACGACGCGATGCGCAACGCCAATTCCGACGCCGCAGAACCGAGTTCGTCCGACAGGTCGGGCGCCGGGGCGATCACGGTCACGCAGATGCCGTCCCGCTGCACGGTTTCGACCACCGGCCACGCCGCGCCCTGCCCGAACGGCGAGCGCGCCACGAGCGCCGCGAGTTCGCGGCGCATCGCGACCCGCTCCTCGATCATCACAGGCACGCCGTCGGCGAGATAGCGCTCGACGACCGTCCGCGTCTCATCGGGGTCGGACGCCATGACCACACCACGGCCGTCGTAGCCGCCGCGGACGGTCTTGACGACCACCGGTCCCCCGACCGTCTCGGCGAACGCGACCGCGTCGTCGACCGAGGACACCTCGGAGAAGCGCGGTACCGGAGCGCCGAGGTCGGAAAGGCGTCGCCGCATCACCAACTTGTCCTGCGCGTGCACCAGCGCTTCGGGCGGCGGCAGGACGTTCACCCCGTCGGCGACCAGCTTCTCCAGCAGCTCCGTGGGGACGTGCTCGTGGTCGAAGGTGAACGCCGTGGCTCCCTCGGCGACCCGGCGGAGCGCGTCGAGGTCGGTGTGTGAGCCAAGGACGACGTCGGGGGTGACCTGGGCAGCGGACTCGTCGTCACGGACGGCGAGCACCCGCAGAGTCTGGCCCAAGGCGATGGCGGCCTGCGCGGTCATCCTGGCGAGTTGTCCGCCGCCGATCATCGCAACAACAGGCTGGCGTGAACGGGCGACATAGGGGTTCAGCGACACGGCATATATGGTGTCATGACCCAGGCCATAGGGTTGACCTGCGGTAACGCAGCGATGCGGCATCGGCCGGGCCGTTTCCGTAGACTCGCTCCTTGTGTCCTTTGCCGATGCGACGATCCGCCGCCTGCCGCGACCGATCCGTCCCTACGCCGAACGGCACCACGAGCTGATCAAATTCGCCATCGTTGGTGCCACGACGTTCGTCATCGACTCGGCGATCTTCTTCACGCTCAAGCTGACGATCCTCGAGCCGAAGCCGGTGACGGCCAAGATCATCGCGGGCATCGTCGCGGTCATCGCGTCCTACATTCTGAACAGGGAGTGGAGCTTCCGCGACCGCGGCGGCCGTGAGCGGCACCACGAGGCGCTGCTGTTCTTCGGTGTCAGCGGCGTGGGCGTGCTCCTGAGCATGGCTCCGCTGTGGGTGTCGAGCTACGTGCTGATGCTCCGCGTTCCGATGGTCACGCTGATGACCGAGAACATCGCCGACTTCGTCTCGGCGTACATCATCGGCAACCTTCTGCAGATGGCGTTCCGGTTCTGGGCGTTCCGCCGGTTCGTGTTCCCGGACGAGTTCGCACGCAACCCGGAGAAGGCGCTGGAGTCGACGCTGACCGGAGGCGGCATCGCCGAGGCGCTCGAGGACGAATACGAATTGCGCCATCCCCACGGCCCGGAGCCGAAGGACAATGTGACGCCCATGCGGCTCTCGCGGCGCCGCCGCTCGCAGCGCCAGGCCGACAGCACCGACCCGAGGGTGTCGAAGACATCCTGAGGGCTTCAGGTCGGCGACCCGGCCACGCCCACGCAGAAGTGCACCAACACCTGCAGCGAGTCCAGCACCGAAGTCAGCTCGTCGTGCCCGGTCGCGGAGTACACCTCGACGAGGTAGCTCCTCGACAGGTCGCTCGCACCCGCCAGCGCAACGGCACGGTGTCCCAGAAACCGCAGGAATGCCTGCTCGGCGGCGTCGGACTCGTCCAGGTCAAGTGACTGGACGCCGGCCGAGCCGGTGGCCATCAGGCGGGCCGTCACCGGGAACGTCGCAAGCTCGTGGGGCCCCGTCACATAGTCGGCCCGGACCACGCACAGCCCCGAGCTCAAGTCGTGGATGTGGTCGGCGCCGCGGTGGATCTGCAGAACGCTGTCGGTGAGATCCCGGAAGGAGACCGCCCACCCGGACCCCTCGATCAGCGCGCACGTCTCGGTCGCGACGATCTCCAACGCGGTGAGAACCGGAAGCGGCCGGTGGCTGTTGATCAGGGTTGCGACCCGAGAGCACAGCGAGTCGGCATCGGTCGATGAGCGCCGCCGTCTGTTCGCCGGTACCGGTGGGAGGTTGAGATCGGTGGTGAACCGGCCGCGGCCCTGCGATTTGGCGCGGATCAGAGCAGCGTCGGCGGCGGCGAGCAAGTCCTGACCGTTCCGGATGGTCAGGCCGGCTTCGGCCGCGCCCCAGGTCATCGAGATCTGCGCATCGGTAGCGGCCGCGATCTCGCGGTTGACGCAGCGCGCGATCTCCTCGGCGACCGCGAGGCCGCCCTGTTCGAGAAAGACGCAGAACTCGTCGCCTCCCAGACGGGCCGACAGGACGTGATCACTGTCGTCGACGCAGCGGCGGAAGGTGTCGGCGACGGTTCTCAGCAGCGCATCCCCGGCGGGGTGCCCTTCGCGGTCGTTGACGTCCTTGAATCCGTCGAGATCACCCAGCAGCAGGACGGGGTCGCAGGCCCCCCAGTCGGCGTCGAGGAAACGTTGTTCCAGGGCCCGCCGGTTCGACATCTCGGTCAGCGGATCCAGATGTGCATCGCGCCAGACGGACGTGAAGAGTTCGCCCCGGCCCAGCGCCACGGACGTGTACGCAGCGATGGCCTGCAGCAGCTGGACGTCGTCGAGCCCGAAGCGCCGCCCCTCGGTCCCCGTGGCCCAGAGCTCACCCCACATTTCGTCGTTGAACATGATCGGTACGGCGATCTCGCTTTCCTTGCCGATCGCGTTCAGGTATTCGAGGGCTGCGGGCGCCGTATCGGGGTTGTCGACGGCGTGGGCGTAGGGCCGGCCTTGTCGCAGCAGCTGGGCCAGGAACTCGTCGGCGGCCACCGGGTAGGTCTCGGATTCCGGCCAGCGCTCCTCGCCGGGCAGCAGTTCGCCGACGTTGATCAAGGTCCGCAGAATGTCGGTTTCGCGCTCCCAGCGGCTGATCGACAGTGACGATGCACGCAGGGCGATCAGGGCCTGCTCGGCGACGACTTCGAGAAGTTCGTCGAAGTAGTTGGCGGTGAGCACCGCATGGGAGATGCGAAGCATGGTCCGCAGCACCGTCTGGTCGTGAGGCACGAACACCTCGTTGACGTCGACGCTCGCGGTGCTGCTGCCCCGCCGGCGACGCATGAACCTCTCAGGCACGCCCACCCCTCCCGCAGCCCGATGCAGTGGACCAAAGTTACTCCGCGTGGCGGCGTACTGCCGGGAGGCCGCTGGTTGCATAACCTTACGACGTGCCGGGGCGACACCGTAGGAGTGATGTGCGGCCCTGGGCGCTCGTGGTCGGGGGCACGATCGGCGCACTGATCCGTTACGGCCTGGCCACGTGGTGGCCGCTGCCGCACCACGTTCTGATCTCGACGACCGTGACCGTGGGATGCGCGTTCCTGATCGCCTCCTACCTGCTGGCGACGGGTTCGTTTTCGGCGACGCGTTCGGTGTTCTTAGGCGTGTGCGTCAGTGCCGCAAGTATGAGCGCCTGGGCGGTGCTGACGATCAGTCAACCGATGAAGCTGTCGCTGGCGTTCTTGGTCGGAACTCCAGCTGCGGCAGTGGGCGGCCTCATCTGCGGATTGGCGGTGGCGCGTGCGGTATCTCGCTGAGTCACCGCTCGTCTGGCTCCTCGTTGCGCTCGGCGGAGCGGCGGGCAGTGCCCTCGGGCTGTTCTTGGTGCGCAAGCCGTCGCCTCGCCGCCTGCTGCTGAGTACCGCGGCGGTATCCGGTTTGTTGGGAGCCTTGAGCGCGTATCCGTACTGGAGAGCTGTGAATTCGGTGGTGGGGGTCGGATTTCTGGGTTCGGCCGCGAGCATGGTTCTCACCGCCATGCCGCCGACGGCGTGGCTGGGAACCAACTCGATCTGGCGGACGACGCTGCGAGTCACACGCAGGTTGGCCGTGTACTGCGCTGTCGGTGTGACCTTCGCGCTCCTCGGTTACCTGGCGCTGCGGGCCGGGATCACCCTGTACGTCAAGCTGCGTTAAGCCGCGTCACAGCCCAAAATCTCGGCCTTGACCCAGCCCCCGTACTGGTACAGATACGTGAACTGCCACTGCGCAACGGAGAACGGGTACGTCCGCGGGACATCGCGCATGATCGCGCGGCGGGTCGGCGAGGTGAAGCACTGGTCGAAGATTTTCCGGGCGCGCGGAAGGTGGTAGCGCCAGCTGACGACGATCACACTGGTCCATCCGTACTTGTCGGCCAGCGCGCGGGTCATCATCGCCTCCCCGCGGGTCGTCAGGGGCGCCGGACGCTGACAGATCACGCGGATATCGCGCCGCGGCGCGCACGCCTTCTTCATCGTCTTGTCCGACGCAGCATAGGGATTCGACAGCAGCACGGTCTCGGCGTAGCCCTGCTCGGCCAATTTGACCCCGTAGGCTTCGCGGCCGTCGTGTTCGCCACCGAGGACCACGATGGCGTCGGCCTTCTTCAGGGGGTCCGCGGTCGCGCGCGCGAACAGAATGGTGCCGCTCGCGCCGTTGAGGAACAGCAACAGGACCAGAAGCGCCATCGATGCGCTCACCAGATACCGTCGGCGCCGCATCTATTGCACGCTAGGCCAGCGACGAGGCGGGCGCAGCCTCAGCTCGGCGATTCCTCCGTACCGAGGGTGTCGAACACCTCGTGGTAGAGCAGCGAGTGGACGCGTTCGACCCGCGGAATGTCCTGGAACTCCAGCGGATCCTGCGACGCGGACTCGATGATCAACGTTCCGGTGCGGAAGATCCGGTCGACGAGACCGTGCCGAAATTCGACGCTGTTGATCCGTGCCAGCGGGATGTCGATCCCAGACCGGGTGATCAGGCCGTGCCGGTACATGACGCGGCGGTCGGTGATGACGAAGTGGGTGGTCCACCAGTTGAGGAACGGCCACACCGCGAGCCAGCCGACGAGGATGAGCCAGATGGCGGCGATCACGCCGAACACGATGTTCTTGGCGTTCTGTTCCCACTCCAAAGTATTGACGTAGCCGGCAACGAACGCAGCAGCGGCCGATGCCACGATGAGTATCAGAGCAGGAATGGCGAGGCGCCCCCAGTGCGGGTGGCGGTGTAGGACCACATGTTCGTCTCTGGCCAGCACGTTTTCCGGATAGCCCACGGCAGCACTGTACTGGCGATCCGAAGGTGGGGCACCGACTTCGCTTTGCGACCTGAACTCTTCGCGAGAACGCTGGTAAACAGCTTGCCATTCGCTGATGGTATTCAGCATCGACCGCGTACATTCATTGCCGTGCAGACGGGGCAATGCCGGTGCGGCCATGAACGCGCGGCTCACGAGCATTACCGCGCCGGCACCGATTGTTCGGTGTGCGAATGTCCCCGCTTCCTTCAGCCGAATTCAACGGCTGGCTCGCCGCTGGGCCGATTGGTGGCACGACTGCGCCGCATCGGCGGCTGACGGCGACGGGCCGCCGGCAATCCGCTCTCTACCGCAGCAGCCCGGTCTCGTGGTAGCCACGGTCGGTGTTGACCCCCCACGGGTCGACGTTCTCGCCGAAGTACCGGGCAACGCTGTGCATTGCGCTCAACATGGCGTGGTCCTGATTGTCATACCGGTGCATGCCGTTTCGACCGATCGGGTGCAGCGTGGGATGCGCCTGGCGCAGATAGTCACGGATCCGCACCACGTTCCGCTCCCGACCGGGGTCATAGATCGGATAGGCGAACTTCGACCGCACGATCATCACGTGTTCGTACGACGTGTTGCCGAGACCCAACGCCTTCAGATCCTGTTCCACGATGGCGCCCAGGCCTTCCTCCCCCGCCACCCAGAGGTCGTCGTCGGGCAGGGTGAAGTACTCGAGACCGAGATACGTACCGCCGAAGTTCTCGGGCGCGAGGCCGGGCGACCACTGGCCGTAGTTCTGGACCCGACCCACGCGGAACCGGGGACCGGGGGTGTACACCCAGTTGAACGGGATGTCGTGATGCTCACGCAGCGCAACCGCCACGGTGATCACCGAGCGGTGCTTCAGCGATTCGGCGATGGCCTTGATGTGTTTGGGCGGTTCGGGTTTGAGGTGGTGAATGAGGAACCGCAACGGCATGCTCGAGAACAACGCGTCCCCGGATGCTATGTCGCCGTTCTGCAGTTCGATGGCCCATTCCCGCCCGTCGTAGCGGATCCCGACCACATCGGAGTTCAGCGAGGGCGCAACACCAAGCTGGGCCAGTCTCGTCGCGGCCGCGTCCCAGAGCTGGCCGGGCCCGAGCCTCGGATATCGAAAGACGTCTTGATGCTCGACATTTCGGACAGCGGCTCGGCGCCAGTCGATCGGCTTGATGCGCTGGTTGGCCCAGTCGCTGGCCAGACGGTCCGGGTCGGCGAGCCAGGTTTTCCGGACATAGCCGTCGAAGAACATCCGATACCAATGCAGGCCGAATTCGTCGATGCCCCACTCGCGGAACGACCCCACCCTGTCGTCGAGCCGGAAGCCGCGCCGGAAGCGGGACCACATCAGGCTGCTGGCACCTCGCAGGCCGCTACGGATCCCCAGTTGCGTCAACAGGTCTCGACCGATGAGCGGATAGGGCACGTATTCGCCCTTGACGAGCATCGCGGACCGCCGCGGCACCGAGATCCACTGATCCGCCGGAAGCAACGAGTTCCACAGATCGAGGATCTCTTCGACCCTGGTGAAGAAGCGGTGACCGCCCGGGTCTACCCGCCAGGCGCCATCGGTCGGAGTACGGGCCAAACCCCCGACGTGCGCCGACGATTCGAATACCCGGGCGGCGACACCTCGTTTCGCCAACTCCAGAGCGGCGGTCAGTCCTGCCGGGCCGGCGCCGATGATGAGCGGACTTCTGGATTCGACCATCCGCGCTACCGCCCCCGCAGCTGCGGGAATCGTCGATACTCCTCGACGATGTCGTCGACCTGCTGCACGGTCAGGTCATTGAGCGGAGTGTCCAGGAACACCAGTTGCGCGTATTGACTCTGCAACGGGAGGAATCCGCTGAGTAGGGGCTCGGCCGTCGTGCGGAGGACTAGATCGACTTCTCCGATCTCGAAGGCGTCGACGATGTCGCACCCGGTTTCGCGGGCGCGGGCGTGCGCGTCACGCAGTTCGTCCCGCGCGTCGTAGGCAGCAAGGATGTTGATGCGGAAGCTGTCGTCGGACTTCGCGCCCTCGAGCTGCTTTGCGGCGTCGACGTAGGCAGCGGGCAGGAGTGCGCGATTGCCGTGTAGACGCACGGTGCACGTGGCCATGTCGAAGTGGGTCGGGATGAGCGTGGTGAGAAAGTGCAGGGACGCCGCGTAGACCGCATCCAGTTCGGCGCTCGTCCGACCGAGGTTGGCACGGCTCAGGTTGTACACCGACACCGTCCGCACACCCTGTCGCTGCAGGCTCAGCAGGATCTCGGTGACCTTCTCGGAACCACGCCAGTACGCCTCGCCAAGAGTCGTTTCGTTGGCGTCCGCCCAGCGGCGCAATCCGTCAGGTATCAGACCCACATGAGTTGGCTTCATGCCGCACCAAGAACCCCCCGCTCAACTACCACCCCACAGCAAAAGTAATGCAGGGACGGCTGCCGCGACAAGCAAATCCAAAAATAATTGCAGAACCTAACTTTTCGCTCGGGCCCACCACAGCGTTGATCTTGTTCCGCTAACCCGGATGCCACGCTGCGCTCTATTCTTCCGGGTTCCGCAGGACAGCGAGAACGGTCAGGACCAGGATCTTGAAATCAAGGATCAGCGACCAGTTCTCGATGTAGTAATTGTCGAACTCGGCCCGGTCGGCGATCGACGTCTGACCCCGGAGACCGTGCACCTGCGCCCACCCGGTCATGCCGGCCTTCACCCGGTGGCGCTGACCGTAGCGCCGGATCCTGGCTTCGAAGAGGTCGACGAACTCCGGCCGTTCGGGCCGCGGCCCCACCAGGCTCATGTCGCCTTTGACCACATTGATGAGCTGAGGAAGTTCATCCAGCGAGGTCTTGCGCATGATCCTTCCGATCCAGGTGCGCCGATCCTCGCCTTCCACTCCCCCGGGCGCCGCGTCCTTGCGTAATTCGAATCCTGGAGTCGAGGCCTCGGCAGCCCGCATACTCCGGAATTTGAGGCAGGAGAACACTCTGCCGTCGCGCCCGATGCGGTCCTGGCCGAAGAAGATCGGCCCGGGCGAGCTGAGTTTGACGGCCAGTGCGAGGCCGAGGAAGAGCGGTGAGATCAGGAGGAGCCCCAGACCGGCCAGAGTCCTGTCCAGGCCGTGTTTCACCGCGAACTGCCAGCCGCGTGGGTCCGTCCGCGCCAACACCATCAGCGGCACTCCGCCGAGATGTTCGATATGGGCGTAGACACCGACGAGGTCGACGAGGCGGGGCACGACCCGGACCCGCAGGCCGAGTTCTTGCGCCCTTTGCGCGGTGTGCGCAAGCAACTCGTCAGAGACTGCCGACGGCGCGATCAACAGCTCCCCCGCCCGCGTTTCCCGTACCGCGTCCTCCAGGTGCGCGGTGGTTCCGAGATACGGGACTCCGAGGAGGTCGGCACTTGCCGGCGCGGTCTCGTCGAGGACCCCCACGGGCTGCAGGCCGTATTCGGGTGTCTGCTGCATGCGCACGATGAGCTGGTGGGCGATCGGGCCGCCGCCGATGATCAGCGCCGACGTCCCGAACAGGTGTGCGCGCCGCAGATAGCGCTGGACCAGCGAACGCATGAGTCGGACCGCCGGGACGAGGACGGCGGCGCACACCCAGAGGCGGACGACGACGTCTGCGGGCCGGACGTACTCCGGAACCGTGGTCCCGACCGGGAGGCGGTCGATGGCCAGCATCAGAACGGTGAGCGTCGCGAGGGCCGAGACCGCGACGGAGGTCTCAACCGGTTCGAAGTCGTCGACGAAGTGGTGACTGAGCTTTCGGCGGTACATCGACCGGGTGACGAGGACGAGCACGAGGATGGGCACGAAGGCCCAGCTCCACGCTGCGATCCCGCGATCTCCGACCGGTCCGGGTGTCCACCAGAGCGCCAACGCGACAGCGCCGGCTGCAGCAGAGATGTCCAGCGCAAGAGTCAGGGTGCGATATCCGGCTTCCGTACGCAGCGGCTGGATGAGTCGAGGGGACGAAGGCCGAGACGGGCCGGTCGAGGATATGTCCCCGCCGGGCCGTGGCGACGTGAGGCGACCGTCCGGTGCTAGCGAAGTCGACTTCAGATCTGCGCGCATCCTCGGTCCTCACAGGATTCCTACAGACCCACCTTAGGTGTGCTGGTGAAGCCGCCGCAGCGTTATGGATGGTGCAAATTTGGCTTTGCCAGCGACCAGGGAGACCACAGACGCCTCAGCGTCGGATTCTGTCCCGCGTTTCGGCGTTGCAGCTCGACGACCCGTGTTCGCGGTCTCATACCGGCAAGTCCCAGGGTTTGCCTGCCGGGAAGACTCCGACGACCTGCCTCCCGGCGATCGAGTTTCCTGAGGAATAACAGCTGACGGAGCAAGCCGGGCTCGCCCGAGGCCGCGCGCTCGGAACGTCTACTCCGTTACCGGTGCGGCTCGTAGGTGGACTCGAAGATGCGCGTGGAGGCGACCTCGGCGAGGTCGCCCAGTATCTGAACGTGCCCCGAGCCCCACATGCGAGGGCCCGGGTCGTACACGAACAGTGCTCCGACGGCGTGGCCCCAGTGATCCGTGAGCGGAACTCCGAGGTAGGAAGTAATGCGCCCCTGCCGGACACTTGCCTGACTGGCGAACAGAGGGTCTCGCCGCGCATCCGCTACGACGATAGGTGCACCGTTGGCCACGACATACTGGCAGAACAAGTCGAGGGACTGGCGTCGTGATCTGGGTACTGCGTCGACCGCGCCCACGAGGACCTGATGATCGGCACCGACGACCGTCAATGCCGCAGACGGAGCAGCCAAGGCCGCCGCAGCTGTTCTGGCCACTCGGTCGTGGTGAGCTTCGGGTCCGGAGTCGAGTAGCCCCGTGGTGTACACCGCGAGTAGGCGACCGGGATCGTTGAGAACAGCAGCCACCCTGCGCTCGTCGACTACCGGACCCCGCTCCCCCGCCCCTGCCGTCGGCGAGACAGAGGGGGTGACGCGCTCACCGGCCTCGCGGTCCGGTTGCCCGCGCCATAGGCGGTTGTGGCCGAAGTGCGGCAAGAAGGATGCCATGCGTAGAGCGTTGACAAACTTCGCCGGCACTACACCTGTTGCACCGTTTTGCGAGGAAGGGCACAGTCTTGTTCGCAGCCGATCTGTGCCAGATTCGCGCGGAGGGGTCAGTACGCTCCGGAGTGCCCGAAGACCGCTTTCACCGTCTTCACCGCGATCAGCAGGTCCGCAATCATGGACCAGTTTTCGACGTAGAAGAGGTCGAGGCGGACCGAATCCTCCCACGACAGGTCGGAGCGTCCGCTGACCTGCCATAGGCCGGTGATGCCGGGACGCACGAGCAGACGTCGCTTGGCGTGGTCGTCGTACGACTTGACCTCTTTGGCCAGCGGAGGCCGAGGACCCACGACGCTCATGTCGCGCTTCAGGACGTTGATGAACTGAGGCAACTCGTCAATGCTGTACTTCCGCAGCAGCTTGCCGATCGAGGTGACGCGGGGATCCTCACGAATCTTGAAGAGCACGCCGCCTTCGCTCTCGTTCTGCGCGGTGAGCTTGTCAACCATCTTGTCGGCACCGTCGACCATGGTGCGGAACTTGATCATCTGGAAAGGAGTGCCGTCGAGGCCTATTCGTTCAGATCGGTAGAACACAGGGCCGCGGCTCGTGAGCTTGATCGCGATCGCAACGGGAATTAGGAGCGGCAGGCCGAACAACAACACGGCACTGGAGAAGGTGATGTCGAAGAAGCGCTTCTGGAAGCGCTTGGCGCCGTGGTACTGCGGCTTCTCCACGTGAATCAGAGGCAGGCCTGAAACGGGACGCATCTGGAGTCGGGGGCCGGCGATGTCGACGACGCCCGGGGCGACGAGGAGATCGATGTCCAACTTCTCGAGCTCCCACGACAGGTCGCGGATGCCGCGACCGTTGAGACGCTCGGTTGCTGCCACCGCTACTGCGTGACTATTTGTGGCCGTCACAGCGCCGACGACGTTCGACTCGTCCCCGAAAGTGGGGATCGCCCCCACGCCTGGCACATCGATCTTCGACCTGGAGAGAGGACCGGGCACGCAGGCACCAACAACCTCGTACTCAGACGCTGGATCGCGCGCCAGAGACGAAGTCAGGTCACGGACCGCAGACGGGCTGCCGACAACCAGGACGCGGGTGATGCAGCGTCCATGCTTTGCGCGTGCCCTGACGACCAGTTGGCGCGCGACCCACCGGAAGAGACCGAGGAACAGCAAGCCGGCCGGCAAGGCGATTATCAAGTATCCCCGGGCAATCTCAAGCTTGAAGAGCATCGAGACAATAGCAACGCCGCCGAACACCGACAACGTCGCGAGCCATACTCGGCGATACTCCTCAGCGCCCGAGCCGATCACCCGAGTGGAGCGCGAATTGTTAATCGACAAAGCGACCATCCAAGTCGCAGCGATTAAGAGCGAGACGACGATGTAATCCAGGTACTGGAACGTGGCCACCTCACCGCCCAGGCCCCCGAAACGTACCCACTGTGCGAGACCGACCGCCGTCAACACTGCAATCAGGTCGATGATGAGGAGCCGACGCGCATAACCCTGCTGCCACGCCGGAACCCTGGTTGGAATCGGAACAATGTTTGCTGCGACTTCCAGCCGCTCATTGACCGCCGTCATGTGTCCCCCCACACGTTGTCCCCCTTGCGCTGCAACTTTAGCCCAAGTGCCACGCTTTCCTCAACCGAATTGACGGGTTCGCTCAGCAACAATAAGAAGCGTTGTGCGAACCTGCTCCTCCACCCGCTCGAAACCCTCACGGCGGACCCGCGTGTCGCCGCACACGGCACAAAGCTGGCCCGCGGTGTCGCCGGATGCCGAGGTTGAACACTATGGCTGCACACTGCCGGGATGTCAGTCATAGAAGGGTAAGAAGGTAACGGCTGCAACCGTCTAGCTCCGGCAGATGCTGCGAATGGACGACGGCAATATTTACGCCGTCGACGGAGAATGGCAGGTCACAGCTCGCAGAAGCAATCGCATTTGAAATGGCTGAGCGTCCTCAGCAGGTGCTTAGACTACCGTGCTCGGCTCTGCCGAATCCCGTCTATATTGGCGCAGCAGATGGATGCGATTTTCTTGTTCGACCGTTACACCACGGCGCACACCCCGACCGCATTCCGCGGCGAACGGGTCGTCCAGGGCCTCAACGGGCGGACAGATCGACGATCGGCGGCAACAAGTTCGCAATTTGAGCTGCGACAGCTCGAAAAACATCGGCGCCCTGACCGATCGGATCCGTGATGTCTCCCCGGTCCGAGGGCTGGAGAAACGGACGAAACTTTACGAGATCGGTCACTGTCTGAGCACGATGCGCCGATACGAGTCTCGATGCCTCCATAAGGGTGAATGTTTGGTTCAACTTGGACGGCGCCAATTCGAGAACGCTATCCCGATGCGCGTTGGTCATAGTCAGGATGAGATCGGCCGTTGAAGCGATCTTCGGTGTGAACTGCCGGGCTGAGAAACGGGCATCATCACCCCCCAGATCACGGAGTGCCGAAGCAGCCTCAGGATGTATCGCATGACCGACCACCGCTCTCGTTCCGGCACTGGAGGCTGACAGGCCCCGCAGCTGAGACTCGCCTGCGTACGCGGACACAAGCCGTTCAGCAGTTGGCGATCTGCAAATGTTGCCTGTGCAAACGAATAGGATGTGCAGAGTTGGGCCTCCGTTATCAATCAAGATCGCGCCCGGAATTGCTTACCGACCGCCAAGAAGACGAAACGTCGACCCACCTTCTGTGGACGGTCTACGTTCACCCGGCGCGATACTAGCCCTTCCTCCGCCATACCCGTGGCGACGCTCCGCGCATCGTCCATATCAGCATTACTGCTGTTGAGGCCACCACACGCGGAGCGCCCTACAGCTTCACTGACCGGCCCCTATGCCACAGTTGCGGAGTGAAACTTTACGCTGCCGTTGCCGTTGCCGTGCTCGTGCTGGCGACGCCCTCGTGCGGACATGAATTGCCGGAGTATCAAACGCGTTTGATTCAGCCGTCGGAGTCATTAGCGCCCCGGACAACTCCTGCAGCGAGTGAAGCGCCACCGCCCCAAGCTTCATTTTTCGACGACTTCAACCGCCCTGACACGGCATTCGGGCTAGGGGACGGGTGGGATCTGCGAGGGGCTGAACCCCCCACCAGCGCGCGTGCACTAATTAATCAAGCGCAAGATGGGTTCATATCGAGCGGTCGGTTCACCTACGCCGGTAAAGACGTGGTGTCCGCCATGCGGCAATTCCGGGGAAAGGTGCTACGCGTTGGCGCTTTTGGGCGCTGGACCCGCGCCCAAAGGGGCGCTGAGAGCACCATGGCAATAGCGATCACTCCAACAGAGCGCCTGACCTACGACATGGTGCACTTGGCCGTAAATCGATCAGTCTGGGAACTAACGGTTCGTCGGCGAGGCGGCCCGCTCGAATCTGTTGCGACGGGGCAATTTTCGCCCATCCTGGCCATTGACCGCGAGTACCAGTTTGAGGTCGAGGCTGACGAGCGCAGCGTTACAGTTCGAGTGCCTGGCCGTGAAATAACACAAAAAGTCGCTTTGAGCGGCCTACTCGGAGACCACGCATACTGGCAGCAATACCCCGACCGGAAGCCGGCGGGGGTCGTATTCGCATTCGATTCAGTCTGGGCGGCCGAAGCGGGCCATACTCTGAGGCCGGTCCACCGATAGGGACGTCGCGCTCTCCCACTAGCAACGAATTATCCTCGTGCGGTGTCATCGCGGAACGCTTAGAGAAGTATGGCACAGTGAAGATGTGAAACGATGCGCCGCTGCGATGGTCCTCGTTGTCTCAGTAACGTCGGCGTGTAACAGCGCTGAAAGCGATCAGCGTTCAACCCTGCCCTTCTTCGATGCTTTCGATAGGCCAGACTCCTCCGAAGGTTTGGGCGATGGCTGGGACATGCGTGGGCCGTATGTAGACGCGTTTCCACTTCCACCCGCTACGGACGGGTTCCTCGAGGACGGGGCGTATACGTACGCCGGAAACGCAGTCGTGTATGCAGTCCGGCATTTCAACGCCCCGGTGCGGCGGGTAGGCGCATCGGGTCGGTGGAGGCAAGCGCGACCGGGTTCAGAGACTACCCTTGCTATGGCCATCACTCCCAACGACAAGTTGGTGGCCGAGATGGTCCATTTCGTGGCTAACCGCGGGGTCTGGAAGCTCACAGTTCGACGTTCCGACGGGGCGTTCGAACCTGTTGCCGAGGGCGCATTCAAGCCAACACTCGCCCTAGACCGTGACTACGACTTCGAGATCGAGGCGTCGGATCACGCTGTCACGGTGCGCGTTCCCGGTGACGTCATTACCACGGAAGTCCAGACGGTCGGGTTAACCGGAGATCGCGCATTCTGGGAGCAGTACCCGACGTCGACCCCCGCCGGCGTTGTATTCGGGTTCGACCAAGTGTGGGCCGAGTGAGACTAATCTTTCACGAAGCTCACTACCAGACAGTCACGTTCCCGAACGAAGGTTTCGCATACGCGAAGTAGACCCGTCAGAATGAGCTTCATTGGAGCAGAATCGATGAGACGACTGCGCCGATACTCTATTTCGTTGTCATCGCTGTATAATGCAGCTTTTAAATTCAGCCGAAACCACGACTCGGGCGTTCGACTCCAAGTACTGCTCATCTGCAGGCCATATACAGCACCCAGCTGAGCCAACGACGCTGCGGTGTAGTGCGCCAGGTGGAACGGGGCAAACCAGCCGCTCACCCAATGCCTTCCGAACACCCTGCGCCAAAAACTTGCGGCATTTGGAACCGCGAGGTGAAGTTCGCCCCCCGGTTTCAGTACTCGGCTCAGCTCCTCCATAAATCGGCGAGGACTTCGAACATGCTCGAAGACCTGCATAAGGTAGACGATGTCAAACGATCGGTCAGAGAATGGAATGTTATCGAAGCTGTCCACTCGGCGAACATTGAGCCCCGCTCGCGAGGAAGCTTCGAGCAGGACATCTGATATCTCCGCCCCCACGATGTCGACACCTCGGGCGTCGAAATAGGCAAGGTACGTTCCACCACCGCTTCCGTAATCAAGAACTCTTGCGCCATCAGGAATTTTCAGGAAATCCCTCGGGTCCACGTCACCGGAAAATCGATGATAGGCACGCCGCAGACCTGGCCTTCGACTCCCAACCCCGGCGCGGACTTCCACCCTGTCCCCTCTGGTGTAGGCGCTGTAGAACTCACCAAGTTCGGCGTCGGAGGGCATCGGATTCATAGACATAGTCCCGCATCTCCGGCAGCGGACGATAGGCCAGCTCCCCTTGAGCCCCTTCCTGCGATCTTCGGGTGTCTCGACAATGTCACGGGGCGAGCTCGCGTCGCACACGGGGCAGCGGAAATTTGAAGCAGAGTCAGTCACTTCCGCTCCCTCATCTTCAATTCTCCCCGGTCACCGTAGACGATGACGCCCGGTGGGATATGACCACTGACGACCGTCCCCGCGCCAACGACCGCGCCGTCGCCGATCTGCGTTCCCGGCAAGACGACGGCATTCGCACCGATCCACACATCATTACCTATTGCGACAGGTCTTTCTTTCCACGCTTGGTAGCGGATCGGAACGCCATTCGATGCAATGCCGTGGTTCGCCGCCACTACAAACACACCGGGTCCCAAAATCGTGTAATCCCCGATAGTAATTTCAGCTTCAAAGCCCGCGATAAGGGCTGAGAAAGCCGACACTTTTACATGATTGCCCAACTTGATGCGCGACCCATTCACAAGCCAGGTCTGGCGGTCCAGCACGCATCCACGTCCCGCCTTCATCTTGCGTCGAGGCGCTGCGTGCAAGCGCTCTACATCGGCGAGCAATTCAGCAAGCATTCGGATTGACCGGCTGATAGTTAGCGGCAGCCGGACAGCGCCCTTGATAAGAACCAGCGCACGGAACAGCCGCTCGCGCCGGCGCAGGCTCGCCACTTCGTCGGATTTCAGAGCCCCGGTATCGGCGCGCCAACGGTCCACGCCGAGTTCGCTAAAGCGCTGACGAGCTAGCGCTGCCCTCAGGTTACCGAGGTTCATCGCGTAAACGTCATTGCCGCCGATACACACCGAGCCGCGTGCACATGGTGGCGCCACCCACGATGCGTGCCGACATTCCGCGGCACTAGGTCCGTCCTCTTCCAGGCAAAAAATCTTTCGACCATGCTCCGATCCTCCCCCACGGCGAGCGCTCTGCAGTCTGAGACGTGGATACGCCGGCGACGGCTTGCATCATAGAAGCAGTACCACTGACTGGCGTCGTACGCCCACAACAACCACACAAGGAGGAACCCCCCCGACGCGGCCCTTGGTATAGGTGGTGTATCCCTCAGCCCGCGCCTGCCTCTAGGCCCATGCCCCCCTGACGCTACCCTCACCACTTGGCAGCGTTGCCACCCAGAGGCGCAGTGAGTACGGTAAACCTTCGGGGCGTAATAGACACAGACATGACACGGGGGGCGATGTCAGAACAATTGCCGGCGCATGTTTCTGCCTCCCGATGTCGTGCATGTTCGCCGGCGCCTCCGCCTGCTGACAGTCGAATGAGGGCGGAGCGTCCTGCCGATGTTTCCTGGGCCGCTGAGCGCACCGACACCCGGCTTTCCGAAGGCTTTGTTCGTATAACCGTTGATAGTTGCTGCGGTCTGCGCCGTCGTTCACGGAGTCAGCTATGGCCGTATTAGGCGTGTCCGCGTTCCTTATTATCCTTTTTGTTGGTTTCATCAATGCGCCGCATGATTGGAAGGGCGCGAAACCGATATTGTCCACCTACGTTGTTGCGCTCATCGCAATAGCGCTATACATAGCTCTCCCTGCAGTTCTGGTGTTGACATCCGGCACCTATACGTGGGCTGTCGGATACTATTCAGAAGATCATTTCGCAAAAGCTATATGGCTGAGTGTGTTGGCGTTACTGGCGTTCCTTTACGGGAATCTACTAGCCCGACCCAGGAAATTCGCCACCATCGAGCATCAAGTACCCCATCCCCGCGATGACGTGGCCAACCCGCCAGGGGAATCGAAAGATTTGCTTCTTTATTCATTGCTGATTGTCGGGCTCGCATTGAAGTTCTACCTCATCATCACTACCGGCGGCTTCGAGAGCTCGGTGACCAGATTCTCGGGATACGCCAGAGAGTTCTCGGGTGTCAGCCACCTTGACGCAGAGGCCATCTTGCTCCGCACCCTTTCGGGCATCGCCGATGGTGCAGCAACTTGGGGTGTAGTACAGGCGCTAAAGCGAGGCGCACATGAAAAGGTGTGGCTGCTCATCCTGTTGGCGACCCTGGTTCTCAGCTACATAACCATGGGCAAACGTCTAGTTCTGCTCCTGCCACTGGTTTGCATACTGCTCGCCTACAACACCTACCGCCGATCCCTCACTACTCGCCTTGTGCCCCTTGTGCTCGCTTTCTCGATCAGCGCCGGTTTTATCACCCTGATGGCGCGCGCATTTTTGCCTGCCTCCGTTCTCGGTTACGATATAAACCTCGAGAACGTTGAATATTCCGGCGGCTCGGTTGTCAGATTTTACCTTTACTCGCTGGAGTTCAGCTCTCTTGAGATGATATCGGTAGCTATGCAGGCCGGCGATCAGATTAATGACTTGTTCGGCGGCGCCTGGAACGCCGTAACCACGACCAATTTTGAGCCGTTCTTCTACTCAGTGCCGCGAGCGGTGTGGCCCGAGAAGCCAACTGTGTTCTACGATCTGTCGTACGGGGTAAGTGCCGTTCTGGGCGATACCTCGTTTGAGGATCCCACAGTCGGATACGCATCGACGCTCATCGGCACCTCCTATATCATGGGGGGAATCATTCTGGTGATTTGCGCGATGTTTGCATTCGGCTATTTGACGGGCCGACTCGACTCAAGCCTTAATCGCCCGTCGCCAACGGAAATGTCTATCGTTCTATACGCGATCGCACTTGTTGTTGTTTTTCACCTATTCCGCCAAGGAACGTTAGGGTGGACTTTCATAGTCTCCGTGGTACAGCAATACGGAGCAATAGGGGCGCTGATCGCGTTAGCGTGGCCGCGCACGGGGGACAATGAACCGCACAGGGCTCGCTTCGCATCAAAAACAGCGGTCAAGTGAACCTGTTCCTAGACGCACCGCTGAAAGCGGAGGCGCAAGTCATATTTTCGTCCTTGGCGACGACAATCTACCGACCTCTCTCAACGTGACGAACTCCAGACCGGGCGCATGACAGGGCATATCGACGGCTACCAGCGTCGCACCTCAGCCCTCACGGTCATATCTTCAGTGACGACTGCCATCACGCTATTCGCAATCTTCCGCTTTACGGCAGAGATACTCGCCGTCACCTGGATCGGTGCATGGTCGCTGCTGCAAGGATTATTTCTTATCGCACGCATCAGCGATTCGGGCGCCGGAAGCAATATATCTCGCGTGATGGCGATGCGCGTAAAAGAAGGTTCACGACTTGACCTGAGAAATTTCGCTGCAGCGTCGCTAGTTATTGCAAGCGCACCATCGATCATCTTCTCGCTGCTGACCGCCCCCATAGTGGGCCTCTACGTTGTACACCAGTTCGGGTTTGAACTCGGTCGAGAAGAGCTTTGGACGCTAGTTTGGCTAGCCCTGTTGAATTCATCCGTATCTGCTTTGGCTACAGTCACGCTTGCCGTATGCGAGGGCGTATTCCAGCTCAATTACAAGAGCATGGCCATAATCGTCAGCAACTTTGTAGGCGTGATCTCATTGGTTCCACTACTCCGCGCTGCTGGGCCCGCAGGTATTGGCTGGACATACGTCGTAATATCCGGTACTCAATTGCTGCTGGCCGCGATCCGAGTTATACGCATCGCAGCACCGGAAGCAAGATTCAGCCTGCCATCGATAAAAAGTCACGTGCGAGAGCTCTGGCGAGAGAATCTGCACCTATCAGGTATTGCCCTGATACGCCTATCGTTTGAACCAGTAACAAAATTTCTGCTCAGTTTGTTTGCACCACTCCTGATCATTGCCCAATTTGAATTGGCTCTCCGCGTCACTACGCAAATTCGCATAGTTGTTCAATCTGCTCTACAGCCACTCGTTGCGCTAGGCGCGCGGTCGGTGCGCGAGACCCACCCAGACATCCACGATATATTTGATCGGAACGATCGATTACTGTGCATTATTTCCATTGGCTTGCTGATGGCTCAGATCCTCGCCGCCCCAGCCATACAGACGGTCGGAATGGGATCCAACAGCACAATTTTCTTGGTCTTTTTCGCAATTCTGGCCGCCGGCAACGCGGTCAACACCATGGGGATAGCAGGATATTACTGGCAATTGACTAGCGGAGCCCTCATCCCCCTCGTCCGGGTACAGGCTGTTATGGCATGCGCAAATATCTTGGTTGGATCGCTAGGACGACTTTTCGAGTCGGCAACCTTGATAGTAACTGCTTATTCAGCCGCCTTCTTAGTAGGAGGACTGGCATCCCGGTCATTCCTGCCTCAATCTTCTTTTAGAAAAATTCTTGCGTGGACGCTAATTGCTTTGACCAGCGCGATGGCGTCGGCCGTACTAGTGCTGTTTGTTGGCCCGACATCCTCCGTCGCCGTAGCCGCCCTTCTCGGTTGTAGCGGCGTGTTCGCGGTAGTTTGTTTGATGATCGTCTATCACGTATCCCGGAGGGGCATTAAATGAGCGTCGTGCGGACAGCAGTACTCGTAACGGTCCACAATCGAGTCGAGACAACTGTTCGAGGACTAACGAAGCTGGCGGAACTCGCGGACGAACTTTCAGATGAATTTGCCTTCGATGTCTTCATGGTAGACGACGGCTCGACAGACGGGACGAGTGCACGGGTGCGGGAGATCCCGTTAAACATATCGATAATCCCGGGCTCTGGATCACTTTATTGGAACCGGGGTATGGCACTAGCATTCGCTACCGCACAAGCGTCGAATAAAAGTTTCGATGCATATATGCTGTATAACGACGATGTTTTGTTGGACGAGAATTTCATCGACTTCGTTCGCGAATATAAATCGATGCGTCGATCGATACTTGTAGGCGCATTCCGCGAGCCGGGAACGAATGAGATTAGCTATTCGGGTTTCGTGCAGCTGAGCCGTCTTCGCCCGACATCATTCTCGAAACCGGAGATCGAAGGCACCCGGGTGCCAGTGGACACATTCAACGGCAACCTTGTGATGATTCCGGCCGATGTCTTTGAAGAGTTAGGCGGCCTCGATCCGAAATACACACATGCATATGGCGACATTGACCTCGGTCTGAGAGCTAGGGCTATCGGAGCAAGGTCATTTGTCTATGGGAGGCCAGTCGGGGTTTGCGAGCGCGGACCGAGCCTGGACAGCCGCATCAGAGCGGCGAGAGGCCGTGCGAGATGGAATCTTCTATTCGGGTACCCACACGGGCCGGGTTCTCACATCCGGTTCACTCGCAAACACGGTGTCCCGCTGCTTGTCCCTATATATGCCGCGGGTGAATTTACGAAACGCGTCAAGAAGCTGCTCTGGCGACGTGGCGCATAGCGCAGCCGCGGAGGATCAATATGTGACGACTAACGATCAATGTCAACTGCGATGCAGTTGTTCGGGCAAGAATAGGACGTTATTGAATGTTCGCCGTGAGACGTACTGGCTCAAATAGGAATCAACGTTCGTAGGCACCGCACCGTCGGCCGAGGCAAGGAACGGGGAATAACCATAAAGTGCCATCTCGTCAAAAACATCTCGCACCGAGTGACCAAATCTATTGATCCACTCTGGCTCAGTTTCGAGGTACACCACGGGCCGACCCACTCGAAGCAAGTTTGACGCCCCCCTCAGCACCTCGAGTTCCGCGCCTTCGACATCGATCTTTATGAACCCAACATCGCCGGGCCGTAAACCGCAGGCGCGCAGATCGTGATCTAAGGACACCATCTGAACCTGCACAACACCGGCTGAAGACACGGCGTCCGGATCAATATGCGTTTTGCCCGTGAGTGGTTCGTCGGCGTCAGTACGCCACCGAAGGTTGATCGTGCGCTCGGTATCTCCAACCGCAACGTCTCTGACACGCACATTGCGGAGACGCAGGATCCGCAGCGCCATTCTCAGCGCTCGTCCGTAATGTGGTAGGGCTTCGTATGCCACCACGGTGCCGTCATCACCGACGCGCGCAGCCAAGTTCGCTGCCCAGTTGCCAGAGTGTGCGCCGATATCGAGCGCGACTCGCCCTCGCAAGTCGAGATCGTCAAGCAGCTTCATCTCCGGTACGTCTGCCTTGCCGCCAGTGAGCCGACGTGCCCATACTGCCGCATGTAGACGCGCAGCGACCCCTGCACGGAAGCGACCGCCAGCCAGCAGATAGTCCAGGACCTTACTCAAATTCGTGCCACTTTCTTGGTCTATCTCCGATGCACATTTCGTCCGCGCTGACTCATCGGAGCCTGCCCACGGCGAACGTCAATGATATGTCGTCCGCGACCGCGCTTGTTGCGTGACTACAAGGACTGGTTATGCACCGATGAACCCCGCGATCTGCATGATGGATGAGCCAAAATAGGTTTCGGTCAATGCGTTTTCGACCTTGGCGTCCCACAGCTTGGAAGAACGCTCCTCCCGCCCGAGGTGTTCACGGATGATGCTTACCCATTCGCCCGGATCATCATTGACGATGCAGCACTCCCTGATTGCAGCCGGTTGCCCCACAAGTCCTTGGGCCGTGGTCAGCACGGGCACGCCGTGAGCTAGTGCTTCACCAACTTTGATCTTCCCTCCAGATCCAGAAGCGGCAGGAATTACCGAGAACATAGCGTCCGCATACAGACCGGTGAGCGAGGGCGCATTGGCCACGACCTGGATGCCCTTTCTCTCCAGATCGCTCACCAATCCAACAGCGGGATTGCGTCCGGCAACGATGAAATCGACTTCAGGCGCCGATTCTTTTAAGGCCGGCCATACGCGAGTTGTGAACCATTCAAGGGCTTGCAGGTTCATATTGACGTTCAGTGATCCCACGTAGAGTACGCTCTTGCGACCCGTCCACGTGGTTGGCTCATACCGGAATAAATTGTTGGGGACTACAAAATGTCGCGTTTGGCTGGAGCACAACCCCGCAACCCATTCGCGGTCACTCTCGGACACCGATACAGTAGCGTCGATATTCGCTGCCGCCTGCTTTATGATTCTTTCCGAAATGGAAGCTTGTCTTCTGATAAATATTGGCTTCGCAAACCCTGCAGTCCTTGCGGCGACCGATTCAAAATATTCGCGCTCATTGTTATGTGTATCGAAAATGACATCAGCGGTTAGGCCGCGCTTACCCCGCACGAATTCGAGAAGGGCAGGGTAATGCACAATTATGTGCGTGAATTCGCCAACATCTGGCACCGCCCAATTGCGCCCATTATATTTTTCGAATAGGTAATGTTTTCGTGTGAACAAGCTGCGGAGCAGCGCTCTACCGTTGGGCAACTCCCGGGCCGGCGCTGCGATGCATTCGGTAAAAACTCCATTTTCAACGCGAAAAACGCCGGCCTCGGTCGCAAGAGTAATTGGCCATATCTTGGATAAGTGTATGGCCTGAAAATGTCCGCGCATTCCGACCCCGCTGTGTGGGTGCGCATACACCTGTGGTGAGATAATAAGAACGCGGGGTTCGGTTTGCGTTGGTCTCGGACCCGTATCTCTACTATCGGAGGACGAGACGAACTCGCGGCTTCTCGGCGTTCCGCTCTCGTTCATGTCCGGAAAAAGACCGCGTCGGCTTGCAGCAGTCGTCCCGTCTGCGGATCCGAAAACACCGGATCGAGACCCATCAGGGTCAAGCCCAGGCTCTCAGCGCGATCGAGCCCTTCCCTATAGGTCATCGCGCCTTCGTACAGAGGAGTTAGGGACAGCTCCAGCTGTAGCCCAAGTATGCAGCCTTGTTCGAATAGCGCAGTAGCGCCATCCAGGACTGCACCTTCGTAACCTTGAACATCTACCTTCAAAAATGTTCGCGCCGACACCACGCCTAATTGCGGCAGCAATGTATCTAAACGGTCTTGTGATGCCGTATAAGTTCCGATGAATCGAGAGTCGGGCGCTACTTCGCGGTGCGCGTCGAGCATTTGAAGCACGGAACTTGACAGTCCCGAATTTCCGGAAATATTGATCTGGACGTCCCGCTTAGTGTCGCCGATCGCATATTGGTGAGTGTTCCAGTTTCCATCTGTAGACGCCTTTTGGCGGAGCGCGCTGAATGGCTCCGGTAGCGGCTCAAATGACGTAATGGCGCCACGGTAACCTAGCTGCCTGATAGCGGCACCAAAGCCACCATCATTGGCACCGACATCGACGATGTGCTGGATGTCGAAGTGGTCGAGCAGACGCGCAGTACGCGCCATCGGATCGTGCAGTGGGTAGCGAACTATATCTATGCCGAACCGCTGGACTAGTCGCCGCACATCATGCCGAATTGCCATTTTCTTCCGGGAACCTGGCTCACTGAGCCGGTCTCCCGATCCCTCCCCCCCAATGCCGACAGCCGACCAAACTAGAGGCTAGCATGATCGGTTGGTCTAGCCCATCGCGCGGCGACCGCGTGTAGCCGCCGAAGCGAACCTCACGCGAGCTTATTCACATCAACTATCGTTCCGGCTTTCAAGTTATAGCGCGACGCTGCCCCTCTCGTATCGATGACCAGATCCCACTCTCTGCTCTCAGCGACTGATTCGCTCACCAGCATCTGTCGAATGAAGGGGGAATTGGACAACACACCGAGATTCTGTCCGATAAGGTTTTGCGGTTCTACATACGGATCAAAGATCGATAGGTCATAGCCTGCGGTGATCAACATACGTGCCATGTCCACGTTTGGACTTTCCCGCAGGTCATCACTGTTGTCTTTGAAAGCAAGTCCAAGCATCAATACACTAGCTCCGTGTTTGAGCCCCTGTGTCGCATGATCGAACAGGAACGACTTATGCGCCTCGTTGCTTGCAATTAGCGAATCAATTAGGTGGGTGAAGCCACCAGATAAGCGAGAAATATGCTGCAGTGCCCTGACATCTTTCGGCAGGCACGAACCCCCAAACGCTCCGCCAGGCCTAAGATAATATGGTGACACGTTCAATTTCGTGTCGGAGACGAAAATGCGGTGAATTTCGGCCGCGCTGATCCCGAGTTGTACGCAGAGGCGGCCTATCTCGTTCGCAAAGACAGTTTTCACCGCATGAAAAGTGTTGTCGACAAACTTTGTGATCTCGCTTTCGCGATACCTAACGTAAAACACGGGCGCGTCGATGCCGCCGTTGATCGTATCGAGCACCTCGCACGGGTCGCCGGTCTTAGTGCCGATCACAATTTTAGGTGGATCAAAAAAATCACGCACAGCAGAGGATTCGCGCAGAAATTCCGGGTTGTATACCAGTTCGACGCGATGTACTTCTTCGCCAAGAATGCTTTCAAAGATTGGTTGTATGAGTTCTTCCGTCGTCCCGGGTCGGATAGTGGAGCGATACGCAACCGTCAATGCACGTTTCGGGTGAGCTTTAATATATTCCGCGAGCTGCCGAGAGACCTCTGCAATATGGGTCATGTTATGGGAGCCGTCGACAGCGCTCGGTGTTCCGACACAGACAATAATTAGTCGTGCATCGGCAATAGCCGGCCCCAGAACAGTGGTGGCTGTGAGCTTAGATTCTTCTCTGGCTTTGCGTATCAGCTCTTCGACGCCCGGTTCAGTGACGGGCGATCTTCCCTCCAAGACGGCTTTCACCTTAGTTTCGTTCGGGTCTACCCCGACCACATCGTGTCCCAGGCTGGCAAGGCACGCCGCGGCCGTGATGCCGACATAACCCAGGCCCATGATCGCGATTTTCACGATTCGTCCCCCTCTCGGATAGCACTCACACCGCATCCGACCAGGCTGCGTTGTTTTCCCACATCTCTTGTCGCGGCAGTAAGGCCGCACGGCGTAGCCGGTAAAGTCTTGGATGCCAACATCATCCGTCCTGTTCGACGGCAGACTCGATCAAACTCGCCCACTTCTGGAGTGCGACATCTTGATCAAGTTGCGTCTCGCGATATCGGCGGCCGTTGCGCCCTAGACGGGAGGCCGTTTCGGGATCCGCGCCGAACATCATGACCGCCTCTAACAGCTGCGCTGGATCCCCCGCTGGTACAACAGTTCCCGCCCCCGCAGCAGTAACCTCGGCTGCCGCAGTGCCACTACGATCGGTAGCCGCGATGATCGGCCTGCCCGCATCGAAATAGGATGTCAGCTTGCTGGGTACCGCCATGGCTGCAACACCCGGCTGCTCATTCACCAACAGCACATCTGCCGCACTAAGCGCTACACGATAGGCCCCGTCATCGAGCGCGGGGACGAAGGTGATTCGAGATACATCCTCCGCCAGTGCTTCCAAAGCTCGTCTTTCGCTGCCATCACCGACGAGCACAAAGTGCGCTGCCGCACCCATTTGATCCGCGAGTCGTGCAGCATCTACGACATTTCGTAATCCTTGCTTGGCGCCCATGTTCCCGGTGTGCACAGCAAGTGTCACACCCGTAGGCCACCCGAGTATTTCCTTGGCACGGTTGCAATCGGTTTCAGGCAATGGGGGGAGATGTGTCCAATTACGTATGACTACTACAAGATGCTCGGGTACTCCAAGATGTCGAACCAGGTATTCCTTGAAGCGAGGGTGAATGACCACCACTTTGTCGGAAGCGCGAAGAGTGAATGACTCGACCCATCGCGTAATGAGACGCACAAGTCGACCGCCCTCGCCAGTTTCCTCCATCCCTAACGAGTAGATGTCCTGAACCCAGGTGATTAACACGGGGCGGCGGACGCCAAATTTCGATCTAGCCACTGCCAGGGCCGACGAGAACAGCGACGGCGATACAACAATGACGACCCTTGGTACACGCCAACGGGATGAGATTAGCCGTATTCCAAAAGTCAATTCGGATACTAGACGCCGAACGCCGCGGGGTGACCGCGGGACATAATGCAGCAGACGGTTAACTTCGACACCGCCGAACACGCCGCGTCGAGCCCACCCGCCGTACCCATCGTGTATTGCCCACTCTGGGTAATGCGGATGGGCGGCCAGAACGCGCACTCGGTGCCCACAGGCGCTCAAACCCGTAGCGAGAGCACCCGTATACGGGGCGATCCCGGTGCGTTCCGGCGGGTAGTTCAAACCAAGAATCAGCACACTGAGAGGCCGAGGCATTGGTCGCCTACCTACTCGGCTCGTAGGGTGTAGTTGAACTCAAGACGTCTCCAGTGGTTCCGATAGCATGGCAACAATCGATTGGTTCGAGTGCTGTGGGCAGGCGGCGAACGGCCGCTCTGATGCTGTCACGGAATACCTTTGGATCTCCTCTGAGACAACGACACTCGTAAATAGGGACCACCGGCCACCAACGCGTCCGAACACGGTTGTGAGCATCTCCGCCTTTCGCCGTCATGAGGCCGCCGCGGCGTCGTTGCGCACAAGGTGTGCATTTTCCCGGTACCAGTCCACGGTGCGCCGAATCCCATCCTCCAAACTGATTTTCGGAGTCCAACCCGCCTCAGCCAGCTTGGATACGTCAAGAAGCTTTTGCGGCGTCCCGTCGGGCTTAGACGCGTCCCAGTGGGTCTTCCCGGTGTATCCGACGACGGAGGAAACGGTTTCCGCGATCTCTCGGATCGTCACATCGGTGCCGCACCCAATGTTGAGATGGTCTGGCCCGTCGTAGGTTTCGAGCAGGTGCAAGCATGCGTCCGCCAGATCGTCTGAATGCAGGAATTCGCGGCGCGGCGATCCCGTGCCCCAATTCGTCACGGACTCACGACCCAAAGTAACCGCCTCGTCGTAACGACGAATCAGAGCGGGAAGTACGTGTGAACCCGCTGAGGAGAAGTTGTCATGGGGCCCGTACAAGTTCGTCGGCATGGCGGAAATCCAGGGCAAGCCATATTGCCGTCGAACTGCTTGAACGTGAAGGATGCCGGCGATCTTAGCTATCGCGTACGCATCATTCGTCGGCTCAAGGTGCCCCGTCAGAAGATACTCTTCACGAATCGGCTGTTCAGCAAACTTGGGGTATATACACGAAGACCCCAAGAACAACAAACGTTCGACACCTTCGCGTTGAGCGGCGTCCAAGACATTTACTTGAATTCTAATATTCTCGCTGAGAAAGTCGACCGGGAACGTACTGTTTGCAAGAATGCCTCCGACCTTAGCGGCTGCCAGAACGACATATTGCGGTGCAGTCGATTCGAAGAATGAAAAGACGTCGTCGCGGTTTTTCAAATCAAGTTCGGCGGAAGTCTTCCCCACAATGTTCGTGAAGCCTGCAGCTTCGAGACGTCGCACGATGGCCGATCCGACCAACCCCCGATGCCCTGCGACGTAGAAAGCCGCCCCGCGATCCAGTTTTTGCGGCAAGTAAGGAACATTCTGGGTCATTGCGCGTACACGTCCGCTGCGTTCGGCGTGATCCAGGAATCCAGTGCGACCTTGTCTATCCAAGGCCTCCCCTCGTGCGAAAGCGCTTCAATATCGGCGTCAACCATCAACCGTGCGAGCGCTCGTCCGTCAACCGAGGGTACCCAACCCAGCCTTTTGCGCGCGCGCGAGGAGTCGCCGATTAGTGCGTCGACCTCGGTGGGCCGAAGGTAACGCTCGTCAAACTTGACGTGATCCCGCCAGTCAAGGTCTGCGTGACTGAACGCGATATCGAGAAATTCTCGGACTGTGATCCCCACGCCCGTGGCGAGCACGTAGTCGTCTGGCTCGTCTGTTTGCAACATTCGCCACATGCCCTCGACATACTCCGCGGCATACCCCCAGTCGCGCACCGCATCCAGGTTGCCCATGTAAACGTAATCCTGCTTACCCGCCTTTATAGCAGCAACTGCACGAGTGATCTTTCGCGTCACAAAGGTCTCGCCTCGGCGAGGGGATTCATGATTGAAAAGAATTCCATTCACCGCAAAGAGACCGTAGCCCTCCCGGTAATTCTTGGTTATCCAGTAGCTATACAACTTTGCGGCGGCGTAGGGCGATCGCGGGTAGAAAGGGGTGTCTTCGTTCTGGGGGGGTGGCGTAGCCCCATAAAGCTCAGATGAGGAGGCCTGGTAGAACCGAGTCTTGATACCGGACAGGCGAACAGCTTCCAGCATCCGTATAGTGCCCGTGCCGGTGGTGTCAGCAGTATGTTCCGGCTCGTCGAAGGACACGCGCACATGCGACTGCGCCGCAAGGTTATACACCTCGTCCGGATCGAGAGCTGCGAGTAGTGTCACCAGCCGCGCTCCATCGCTGAGGTCACCGTAGTGAAGAAATAACTTCGCATCGGGCAGATGGGGGTCGACATAAAGATGATCGATCCTCGAAGTGTTGAAAGTCGAGGCTCGACGAATCAAACCGTGAACTTCATACCCTTTGCTGAGCAGTAGCTCAGCTAGGTACGAACCATCCTGTCCCGTAATACCCGTAATTAACGCACGTTTTGTCATCCGGAAACCTTCGTTGATCGGCAGCCGCCCGCGTATGCGACGTCCTGCGGTTTCAGCTGGCGGACGCGCCGCCGCTTTTGTGAATCGCTTCTTCGGTGGACATGGCGGTCGTGATATCCCGCCGTCAAATCGGCACCCCCACCTGCTGGAACCCCTTCCCCCCGGTAAGTGCGAACAACCCCACCCTGCAGATCAGCTGCACCCCACCTCGTCGATCGTCTCGAGCGCACTGATGCGAACGTGCCACATCAATACAAGATGCACTAAAAGTCGACGTCAACCCCCGGACGATTGCGTGCACCTGTCGAACTACAGGCCTGACCCCCGCCATTCTACTCGGCAAAGAACCCATCGGCATTTGCGGCAAAGCAACCGATGGCTCAATCGACGGGTCGTGAACCGGTTATGATCCGGTGAGCGGGGAAGAAGCGTCGGTGCGCCGCGAGGGGGAGATAGCGATCATGGTCGAAAGCAGTTCGGATGATGAATGTCCAGCGTGTGGAGCAGCCGGAATGCGGGTTGTGAGCCCGCCTCGGCCCCAGTTTGTCAAACAGTGTTCCGGCTGCGGTTCGGCGTTTTTCTACTTCGGGGCCGCCCAACCTGTGAGCCACAACGATCAGTACAACGTCGACTCTAATTACCAGCGCTACCTCGAATCGGCGAACGAACCTTCTCTTACTGTCCGACATCACCAGACTTTGGCGCGATTAAGGACGCTGCTCCCCGAGGTTCAGCAGCCACGCCTTTTCGACGTCGGAGCGGGAGGCGGTGACTTCTTAGCCACGGCTCGCGACTGCGGCTTCTCAGTCGGCGGAAATGAAGTCTCGCAGCCGGCGATTAATGAGTGCAAGAACCGGCACGGCATTGATTTAGTACTCAGTGACGATCTGCGCGTATTAGCAGAAAGCACCGGTAAGTATGATGCGGTCACAATGTGGTGCGTCCTCGCACATGTGGACGAACCCCAAGAGTTGCTGCGGGGCGCACGCGCATTGCTGCGGCCCGGCGGCATTCTTTTCTTTTCTACGCCCCGGTACTGTTCAATTGATCGCGGCGCCCATCTGCTACGAAAGCTGACGAATGACCGCCATCGTCGCGTGTTCGATCGGCGCATTAATCATTTCCATCGTCGGCAGTACACCCGCAATGGGATCGAGGCTCTGCTCACTCGCGAGGGTTTTATACCACTTGCAGCCGAACCGACTATTGGCTACGGACTCAGAATGAGTGAATACCTAACCTCGATTGGACTGCCATCTCGCGCGGCCAGACCCGCAGGCCAACTTCTGGAGGCTTCCGCGAAGGCGGGGATGCTTCCCCGCAACATACTTAGTGTCTATGCGCGAGCGCCCGAGTGAGGTTGTGACGTGACGCCATGCCACCACCTAGGGCGAACCTGACGAACACGGGCAATCGATGCCCATTCGGCTCGCATTCATTCTGGACGGATCAAAGGCATGCTATTGATTGCCTCCGTGGCGCCGCCGTCGGCCACCGGCCGTTTGAGTTCCATCGCCACCTGCCTGTCGCGGCGGCGGTGATTGAGGTTGCTCATTGACGGGACCACTTGGGTCCGATTGAAGGCTCGTATCCTTGCCGTTATCTTTCGGCAACGAATACTCCCCGTAATACCCGTAGCTGTATGTGTATGAAGAGCCGCCCCGCATCGGCGTGAGAGTCAGGACTGCGCCCAATAGCGGCGCACCTACGTTCTGCAGGTTCTCAACCGCGTGCGTCAACTGCTCACGGCGAGTCTGACCATATCGAGCCATAATCAGCACGCCGTCCGCGCCCGCCCCCAGAATTGCGGCGTCCGTCACAGCGAGCAAGGGCGTGGAATCGACCACCACGTAATCGTACTTCGCACGAAGCTCGGAAAGCAGTTTGCGCGCCGATTGCGAGCCCAAAAGTTCACTTGGATTTGGTGGAATTGCACCGGAAGTCAACACCGTGAGCCCCGGGAAACGCGTAAGTTGCAGCGCTTCTTCCAAGGTAGCTTGGCCACTGAGCACAGTACTGAAACCAACAGGACCTACCAGGTCAAGGTACCTATGCAGCGTCGGCCTCCGCATATCTCCGTCAACGAGCACAACCTTGTGCTCAGCCTCCGCAAGGGCAAGCGCCAGATTAATGGCCGTAGTGGACTTACCTTCGCTCGGCATCGAGCTTGTCACTACGATCACCCGAGGCGGATTGTCGACCGCAAGGAATTGCAGATTCGTTCGAAGTTTGCGAAAAGCCTCAGCTATAGCCGAGTTGTCGTTATCAAAAGAAATTGCGGGTTGCTTACGCCTGTCTTTGTCCAATGGAACACTTCCGACAATACCTGAACCCGTAATTCGCTCGACAGTTTCGCGGTCCTTGACTGTGTTGTCGAGCATGTCCCGCACCACAGCGATACCTATGCCTAGAGCTAAGCCGAGCACGACACCAATTCCGATATTTCGGGAAGTCTTTGGCACAACCGGATGGTCAGGGATCGACGCGCGCTGTTCGACCACGACACGAGCGTCCGCGCTCGCACCATCCTCAGGTGTTTCTAGTTCACGTACCATCGATACGAATTCGTCCGAGAGGGTATTAGCAATGTCCCGCGCTCGCACCGGCGAGGCATCTAGAACAGCGACATTGATGAGCACCGTGTCTAGTTTTGCGCTGGCAGAAATATTGGACTGCAGCTCGGCCGCATCCATATTCAAGTTGAGCTTATCGATCGTGCGCTGGGCGAGTGTCTCACCCATAAGCAACTCGGAATATGACTTCACCCGTTCCTGCGAAAACCGGTTGCCCTGATAAGTCTCAGCTAGGGACGATCCCGCGGTAGTCGATACGAACAACCGGGTCGATGCCTGATACAACGGTGTCGTCATAAGCGTCACGGCGACTGCACCCAAAAGCACAATCAACAATGTCACGCAGACGGTAATCCACCGGATGCGTATCAATTTGACGAAGTCTTGCAGATTCAAGCCAACCCCTTCGACGGTACGTCCATGCAGGTGCAGACGATCCTTACTCGGTGCACTCGGGCACCATCACCTTCGGGACAACGGTCTCCACCAAGGGTTGGCTGGGCGCACGCGGAACTCCTGGCACCGAAGGCTCAGAGAGCTGAAACATGATATTCGCGGTTTGGCCGGGTGTGATGATGACCTGAACCTCAAAAACGGGGTGCCCACGCTCGGTGTACAAAATCGCCGGCACTTGTTCACCGTTGAGAATTGCGCTGGACAGTTCCGACCCCGCGGTACCGAAGAGACGCACCGATGTAACGCTAGTGCCCGTCGGCAGCGTGAGACCCAATTCGGGTGAGAGTCCAGCCGCGCCTGCTACATAGTCAGGTAATGGTTCGTTGGGCACCGCGTTTGTCAATTTCACAGTTACAGTTGATGCGCGCGTTTCAGTTCGGCATTGATCTGCTGCGTATTCAATCTGAGTCCTCATGTAGTAGTCGAGTTTGTTTCCCCCGAGATTGTTAATGACTACTCCAGCGTAGGGTCCCACATCATCAGGAAGGACGTGGGCGAGCGGAGTGCTTTCGAGCAATTTTTGGTCCTCTGGAACTGAACTCCATACGGCGATGCGACGCTCGCCAGCGGCCTTTCCGAGCGCGTCAAGCAATTTCCGGGGGGAGGCCACCGGCCCACTCATCTTGGTCACGACCGCGTTAGCGATGTCCTGCAAATATTGCTTGCGTGCAAGCTGGTCGGTCGGAAACCGATTATAGGCGGTCGACTCGGTCAGTTCGACGACATTTTCTTTTGAAACTTTTTCACCGCTCGGCAGGGTAACCGGCCCAACTGCGCCCAGAATATAACTCAGCGCTACGGGGTCTATTGCTATGACGCCGTCAACTTCCATACCGGTTTGTTCTAGCCACATCCCCCTCCAAATCTGCGCAGCATAAGGAAAATGCGGGCTAATATTACTGTTGCGAAAATCTGTGAATGGGTTCTGAAATCCGTACTGCTGGTCGTATTCCTCGCCGAGTTCAACCGGCGCGACAGCATCGGCCAGATCAGTGTTGGACGCTAGGGTGTCTACAGTTGGCATTCCATTATCGAACCGGAGGATCCCGTAGCCACCTAAGAGTCCCCCGGTACCCCGCGCCTCTGCGTTCGTCTGGAAGCCCATGAAGTAGGTACGGGGCCCATCCGCCCCCATCATCGAGGGCGCCAAGCGAGCGGCCAAAGCCGTGTTTTCTATAACTGAAGTGATACTGGAAATCTGACTCTGCAATTCAGAACGCGCATCCGCTAGCAGTGACACGTACCGGGGGTCAGCGATTGCGGCGGCGTCGCCGTTCAGACGCGAAGCGTTCGAAGACAAATTGCGCAGCTGAGGTTCTTGGCTGCGTAGCAAGTCGACGTCCACCCGGCCGTCCCGGTATAGCTGATCTGGCGAAATTGCCAGACCGACGTCCGCGGCGGGACGCAGCACATCAGAGGCAAGGCCTAGCACTACGTCCGTAACCTGCTGGCCGGTCTTGAACGGGCTACCGAGCCACGGGACCGCTGAAAAGATGTTCCAAGCGAGAGAGTGGGTGGCATCGTGAGCCGCCTGTGAGCGGTCCAGCGCTTGGTCTGCAGATATAGACGCTGCTTCTGTGTTTCCGTCCAGCAGGGCTTCTTTGGCATCCTGTGCACTATTGCGGGCCTGTTCCAAATTCGACTTCGCCTGGAAGGCGTTAAACGCTACCCAGCAGCACAATCCGAGCACGATCAGGACCACCACGGCGGTTCCGAGGAGGAAGCCGCGGCGACGGGCGAAAGCGGGCATCAGCCCCCGGCGCCCGCCGTGGTCCGCTTCCGTGTCGTTGCCGTCATCGGCGTCGTTATTGTGGTCAGGTCGGCGTCGAGGAAATCGCACTCAGAACTTCCTTGTACACAATTGAAGCCTGCACGTCGCCGTAGCGACGTGCAGGCTTCAATACCAAGTTGATTGGGGTTGCCCAGCTCTGACTTTCTAGCAGGTGCCCGTCGTGACGGCACCGTACGAGCCGGCGACGATCGAGGTCGAGCGGCCGCCGAAGCAAGCAGACTGGGACACGGACCCATAGCGCGCCAGCTGAGCGTTCAGCTGATTGATACGCCGCTGGTAGAAGGCGGCGAACGGCGAGTCGGGGTTCGCCTCCAGCTTCGACTGGTAGTTCAGGATGGTGAATCGCGTGAAGTAGGTCGACGTCCTGGTGACGACACCGGTGAACTGAACGACGAAGACGCCGATGAGTCCGTTCGGCTGCTGGGCGAGGTCGCCAATGACGTGCGCCGGCGCGGCCGGAACCTGCACGGCAGGAGCAGCATTGGCGGCGATCGGCGCGAAGACAGCGGCACCGCCGACTGCGGCCGCCGCGACCGACACCTTGAACTTGGTAGCGATGGCATTCATTGTGGATTCCCCCCATGAAGGTTCGTAGGCCCCTGTTGTTGCTGGAAGCTTCTCAGACCCCACACACCCTGTCAACCGAAACGCGGGGTTGTTCTTTTCGCGCCGCAATCCTTGAAAAAGCGTTTACCTGCGCCTCAATGAGGCCAGCAAACTACCTCTCGCAACGTGACAGCCCCCCCGAAACCCGGCAGCCGACCCGTCTGCGTCCTGTTTGCGCTGCACCTGGCGCTGTCGGCGGCGTTAAAACCACACAAGTCACCCGCCCAACGTCGCAACTCGGCCACTGACGAGTGGTTTGAGCAACGGGAGCCGACGTTCGTAGCTCCGGTCACACCCGCCCCGCACTTCGCATATTGGCGCGATCCTGTCGCCGCACGTCCCGCGGCGCCCGCCACCCGCCGCAGAACCGCGAATCTAAGGGACTAATAAGGGGCACCTGCGACACCCCTGCACACCGCCGTTAGCATCAGGACCTATGACCAGCGTGACTGAGCCTTCTGCCGAGCACGAGATCGACATCCACACCACTGCCGGGAAGCTGGCCGACCTGCGCAAGCGCGCAGAAGAGGCCCGGCACCCGGTCGGCGAAACCGCCGTCGAGAAGGTCCACGCCAAAGGCAAATTGACTGCCCGCGAGCGCATCCTGGCCCTGCTGGATGAAGGCTCCTTCGTTGAGCTCGACGCCCTCGCGAAGCACCGCAGCAAGAACTTCGGTCTCGAGAAGAACCGTCCCACCGGCGACGGTGTGGTGACCGGCTACGGCACCATCGACGGCCGCGACGTCTGTGTGTTCAGCCAGGACGCGACGGTGTTCGGCGGCAGCCTCGGCGAGGTCTACGGCGAAAAGATCGTCAAAGTGCAGGACCTGGCCATCAAGACCGGCCGCCCGCTGATCGGCATCAACGACGGCGCCGGTGCGCGCATCCAGGAGGGTGTCGTCTCCCTCGGCCTCTACAGCCGCATCTTCCACAACAACATCAAGGCCTCGGGCGTCATCCCGCAGATCTCGCTGATCATGGGTGCCGCCGCCGGCGGACACGTCTACTCCCCCGCCCTGACCGACTTCGTCATCATGGTCGACCAGACCAGCCAGATGTTCATCACCGGGCCCGACGTCATCAAGACCGTCACCGGCGAGGACGTCACGATGGAAGAACTCGGTGGCGCGCATACCCATATGTCCAAGTCGGGCACCGTGCACTACGTGGCATCCGGCGAGCAGGACGCGCTCGACTACGTCCGCGATCTGCTCGGCTACCTGCCCCCCAACAACTACGCCGAGCCGCCGCGCTACCCGGCCCCCCACACCGACGCCGCGATCGAGGACAGCCTCACCGACGAGGACCTCGAGCTGGACACGCTGATTCCGGACTCCCCTAACCAGCCTTACGACATGCACGAGGTCATCACCCGCATCCTCGACGACGACGAATTCCTGGAAGTGCAGGCGGGTTACGCGGGCAACATCGTCGTGGGCTTCGGCCGCGTCGACGGCCGCCCCGTGGGCATCGTGGCCAACCAGCCGACCCAGTTCGCCGGCTGCCTGGACATCAACGCCTCCGAGAAGGCCGCCCGGTTCATCCGGACCTGCGACTGCTTCAACATCCCGATCGTGCTGCTGGTCGACGTTCCCGGCTTCCTACCCGGCACCGACCAGGAATACAACGGCATCATCCGCCGCGGCGCCAAGCTGCTGTATGCCTACGGCGAAGCCACGGTCGCGAAAGTCACTGTCATCACCCGTAAGTCGTACGGCGGTGCGTACTGCGTCATGGGCTCCAAGGACATGGGCGCCGATGTCGTCGTCGCCTGGCCGACCGCTCAGATCGCGGTGATGGGCGCCTCGGGCGCGGTGGGCTTCGTCTACCGCCAGAAGCTCAAAGAAGCCGCCGCCAACGGCGAGGACGTCGATGCTCTGCGCCTGCAACTGCAGCAGGAGTACGAGGACACGCTGGTGAACCCGTACATCGCCGCCGAGCGCGGTTATGTGGACGCGGTGATCCCGCCGTCGCATACCCGCGGCTATGTCGCGACCGCCTTGAAGCTGCTGGAGCGCAAGGTGGTCCAGACTCCGCCGAAGAAGCACGGCAACATCCCGCTCTGATCCTGGTTCGAATCCGCTTCGCAGACAAGGACGTTCAACCATGAATCACGACGCCGACATCGTCGAGGTGTCCGACCCGCGGGACATGACGATCGACGACCCGCCGCAGCCGGATCCGCACTTCCAGGTCGTCAAGGGTGAGCCGACGTTCGAAGAGCTCGCCGCGCTGGTGACGGTGCTTGCCGGCGCCGGTGGCGGCGCAGCCGGCGACCCCGGCCCCCAGGAACTCAATCCGTGGGGCCACCCGGTGGACAAGCTGCGCTACGACGTCACCAGCTGGCAGCGGGTCACGCTGCTGGAGCGGATGCACATGAGGCGCTGATGAGCGCCTGCGCGAAGAAGAGACAGCTTCCGATGAGCGCCTGCGCGAAGAAGAGACAGCATCTGATGAGCGCCTGCGCGAAGAAGAGACAGCTTCTGATGAGCGCCTGCGCAAAGAAGCAACAGCTGCCATGACGCGGGTCGTCCTCGCCTCCGCCTCACAGGGCAGGCTCCGCGTCCTGCGACAAGCCGGCATCGATCCGGTCGTGATCGTCTCCGATGTGGACGAAGACGCGCTCATCGAGTCCATGGACGCCGACACCCCACCCGAGGCAGTGGTCGCCAAGCTCGCCAACGCGAAGGCGCTCAGCGTGGCGGCGAAGTTGCCTAACGAACTGCTCTCCGATTGCCTCGTCATCGGCTGCGACTCGATGCTTTATTTGGACGGGACCCTGCGCGGCAAGCCAGGATCCGCCGAAGAGGCGCTGCGGCAATGGGACTCGATGGCCGGCACCACCGGCCATCTGCTCACCGGGCATGCGCTGCTGCGACTGACGGCCGGCGTCATCACCCATACCGAAGGAGACACCGGGAGCACCACCGTCCACTTCGGACGGCCGTCGGACATTGAGCTGCAACGCTACGTCAAGAGTGGCGAACCGATCGGGGTCGCAGGCGCATTCACCCTGGACGGACTCGGCGGATGGTTCATCGACCGCATCGAAGGTGATCCGTCGAATGTCATTGGAATCAGCCTGCCGTCAGTCAATGCGATGATCCGCCGCACCGGTCTTTCGGTCTCCGACCTGTGGGCAGCAAAGTAAGACCCCCGGCGCGCGCCATAACGCGCTCGCAGACAAGGAACAGTCAGATGCGACGGGCGCACTCCAGCAACATGTGCCCTCGTGCTCGCATCACCAACTGTTGATGTGGTGAGGACGACGGCACGTAAACTTCAGTAACAGTTCTCGTCGCTGAGCCGCTTGACTCCCAGGCCGACATACTTCGACTTTTGCGAGATTGCGACACCCGCTTTCGGTGACTGCCAGCAGACAACCCAGTAGGTCATATTTATCTGCTCGCGGGTGCCCTTCGTGTCGTCGGTGACGATATTGAGTTCCGCACCGCCAGTGACGGTCAGCACCTCATCGATGGCGTTGGCCAAAACCATGCCTTTGACGTCAGGCATGAGCCACTCAGGGGCAGGCGCCGCGGCCACTGGGCCCGCAGCGCCGACCGCTCCCATAGACAACCCGCAAATCATCAACGCCGCCGCAATGCCCTTCGGCATATCCATCCCCCTCGCCGTTTATCTTGCCCACAAATGTTAGCCCTGTTGTCGCCTAGGCCGTCTTATACCCCGCGGAGTGCCAGCGCGGTGTCGGGTCTCCTGACCTACAAACGGGCGAGTAGGGCTAGCATCCGGTCGACGGTCGCTTGAGCGCCAGAGTAACCGACTGCGGCTTCTGCGGGTTCAACTTGACCGTCGATTCCGCCCGCGGCGATTGCCCACAGACAAGCCAGTTCGTGTAGTTGTAGACGACCTGGTTGAACGTACTGTCCACGAGGTTGAATTTAACGTTCCCCTCACCCGCGGCAGATGTCACCGCATCGATCGCGTTCTGGAGCACTTCGCCGCGCAGCGCGGGCATTTCCCACGTCGCAGCCTCCTGCGCCGAGGCGACAGGCGCCACTCCGAGGAGCGAGACAACGGACGCCGCCGTCACCGCGGCCACTCGCCCAAACCTAGTCAGCCCCTTGAGCTCCATGCAGGAAAGCGTAGTGGTGGCTGCCGGTTTCCTGCCAGTCGTTCGATAACAAAATGGCCACGGCGGCCGGCGAAATCACGCCCCGCAGTGCTCGGCGCCGGGGCGCTCGACCAATAACGTCACCGACTTCGTCTTCTGCGCCGACAGCGCGGTGCCGGCTTTCGGGGACTCCCCGCAGACGACCCACTCTTCGAGGTTGTAGACGGCCTCATGGTTCACGGCCTTCGTCTTGAAGGTCACCGGCATCTGATCGACGACGGTCTCGACGTCCTGCTCGGCGCGGAAGAGCACCTCGTCCTTGAGGTCGGGCATCACCCACATCGCGTTGGGTTCCTTGTACTGGATCAACCCGTCGTCGGCGTGCGCGGCCGCGGGTCCTGCGCTGGCGAGGCCGACGGCGAATACAGCACCCGCAGCAATTGCTATCGCGATTGTTCTCTTCACGGTCAGCCCCTTGTCCGGATCGTCAAATCGGCCCGATAGGCGCAGTTCTCAGAGGACCCTGCCGGGCTGACGTCGGGCTGAGCAGCTTTGCTCGCGTTCCCGACGCGGTGTCCAGCCAACTGTAAAGCTGCGAAACCCCTGTAGCAGGCCGCCCAAGCAAACCCCCAGAATCCACGCAGCCGACACGCAGCTGGCGCCCCTCGTGAGCTGCACCGATTTTGAGGGGTGACGCCGTGAGCTCCGACACGGTATCGTTGCAACACGACGTGGATGGGGGAAATCAGCGAACTGCTGACGCATCCGCAGAATGTACGCCGGGGGGACAAAAATGGTTACAAAGCTGGATCAATGGCGCGATTCGTCTGCACGTCGGCGCCGACGTGCAGAACGAGCAAATCATCGACTCGATGTCCAAGGCCTTCGGATGGTCGCCGTGCTAGCTCTGGTCGCTTTTCATCTGACGGGCTGGCCCCGCGGCGGCTTCGTCGGCATCGACGTCTTCTTCGTCATCACCGGATACTTCGTCACTGAAAGTTTGCTGCGAACGACGGCCGAGAGCGGCGCACTGCCGTTGGGCAAGTTCTATCTCGACCGCGTCCGCCGGATTGTTCCGGCCGCGACCGTCGTGCTGGTCCTGACGGTTCTCGCCTCGCTCTATGTCCTGCCCTCGACGGCACTCGCGATCGGCGTCGACGCCCTCTTCGGGTTCCTCTTCGTCGCCAACTGGCACTTCGCCGCGTCAGGGGCGAGCCCCCTGGCGGCCACGGACTCAGCGTCTCCGCTTCTGCACTACTGGCCGCTGTCGGTCGAGGAGCAGTTCCTCATCGTCTGGCCGCTGGTCCTCTTCGGCATCACCGCGATCGCGATTCGGGGCGCCTGGAGCGACGCCCGGTGGCGGGCACGCATCGCCTCGGCAATCGGCGTTGTCGTCGTCGCGTCGCTGACGTGGTCGATCTACGAGACGATGTCCTCTCCGTCGTGGGCCTACCTCAGCACGGTGACGCGTCTCTGGGAGCTCGGCGCCGGCGCGCTACTCGCCACCGCTGTGGGGGCGCTCGCCCGCATTCCGGACCTGATCCGCCCCATCCTGTCGTGGACCGGCCTGACGCTGATCGCCGCAGCCGTGGTCTACGTCGACGGCGCCTCCGGGTTCCCCGGGCCGTGGGCGCTGCTGCCGGTCGCCGGCGCCGCGCTGGTCATCGCCGCCGGCGTCGGTCGCGAACCCGATCTCCAGGGATTCCTGCGCAACCGGGTCAGCACCTACCTCGGCGACATCTCGTACTCCCTGTACCTGGCGCACTGGCCCGTGATTGTGCTTCTCGCGGTGGTCATGGAGCGCAACGTGTACTTCTACGCCAGCGCGGTGACCCTCACGTTCGGGCTCGCGCTGCTGCTGCACTACCTCGTCGAGAACCCGCTCCGGGACTTCAGCCCGACGGCGGTGCGGCAGGCGCGCGCCGACATGCGGCACGGCCTGTTTCACACCGAACTGTCGACGAAGGTCGGCGCGGTCGGCGGCCTCGTCCTCATCACCCTCAGCGTGATCAGCTACGCGATGAGCGGCGACGCCATCGGTGCGCCGACCCTCTAACTGGACACGATTGCGCCCAGAATCTGCAGAGCAGCCCCGGTAGGCTCACACACGTGCCGCTACCTGCTGATCCCAGCCCCGCCCTGCAGTCCTACGCTCACCCCGAGCGGCTGGTCACCGCCGACTGGCTGTCCGGCAATCTCGGTCGGCCGGGACTTGCGATCGTCGAGTCCGACGAAGATGTTCTGCTCTACGACACCGGCCACATCCCCGGCGCGGTCAAGATCGACTGGCACACCGATCTCAACGACCCGAACGTCCGCGACTACATCACCGGTGAGCAGTTCGCCGACCTGATGAACCGCAAGGGCATCGCGCGCGACGACACCGTCGTCATCTACGGCGACAAGAGCAACTGGTGGGCCGCCTACGCGCTGTGGGTGTTCACCCTGTTCGGCCACCCCGATGTGCGTCTGCTCGACGGCGGCCGCACGCTGTGGATATCCGACGGTCGCGACACCACGCTCGACGTACCCACCAAGCAGACCACCGGCTACCCCGTCGTGGAACGCAACGACGCCCCGATCCGCGCCTACAAGGACGACGTTCTGCAGGTCCTGGGCCGGCAGCCGTTGATCGACGTCCGCTCCCCGCAGGAGTACACCGGCGAGCGCACCCACATGCCCGACTACCCCGAAGAGGGCGCCCTGCGCGGCGGGCACATCCCCACCGCGGTGTCGATCCCGTGGGGCAAGGCCGCCAACGAGAGCGGACGCTTCCGCAGCCGCGCCGAGCTCGACGAGCTGTACGGCTTCCTCAAGCCCGAGGACGACACGGTGGTGTACTGCCGCATCGGCGAGCGCTCCAGCCACACCTGGTTCGTGCTCACCCACCTCCTCGGGATGACGGGCGTGCGCAACTACGACGGATCGTGGACCGAATGGGGCAACGCCGTGCGCGTGCCCGTCGCCGTCGGATCAGAACCAGGTAATGCGCCGGGCGACACACCGTGAGCATGCCGGCGGCGCTGGCCGAGGTGGTGTCGGACTTCAAAGAGGTTGAGGGACAAGACAAGTTGGCCCTGCTTCTGGAGTTCGCCGACGAGCTCCCCCCGTTGCCCGCCGAACTCGAAGAGGCGGCGATGGAGCCGGTCCCGGAATGCCAGTCCCCGCTCTTCCTGCATGTCGACGCCGGCGACCGCTCCAGCGTGCGGCTGTTCTTCAGCGCCCCCGCCGAGGCGCCGACCACCCGCGGCTTTGCGGCCATCCTCGCGACCGGCCTCGATGGGCAGTCCGCCGACGACATCCTGGCCGTGCCGGACGACTTCTACTCCGAACTGGGCCTGGGAAAGCTGATCAGCCCGCTGCGCCTGCGCGGCATGTCGGCGATGCTCAGCCGCATCAAGAAGCGTCTGAAGTAGCTCAGACCGCCGGCTGCGGTAATGCCGGGACCGGATTCCCCGGGGCCGCCGGTGTGACTTCGGTGCCGCTCGCGGTGACGATGGCTGCGTCGGTGAGGACGATCGGCGGGGGGCTGCCGGCAGGTGATCGCACGAACTGCTTCTCCGTCTTGCGGTCACCGCCCAACCTGCACGCGTCTGATTTCGCGGCATCGGCGCGTTTCTGCGGCTGCCAGATCAGTTCGACGTTCACGAGCGTGCGCCCGTCCGGAGCATCCGTCACCACCGGCTTGTAGTAGCAGGGAACGGTGAACAGCCGCGTGCTCGACGACGATTGGCTGCTACGAATCCGCTCCGAGAACGCGTTCTCCGGTACTTGGAAGAACACCTCGGCGACGTTGCCGCCCGATTCGGCGAAGGCTCCGACCACAGGCAGCAGGGCCCGCACCTCGGGAGACGGCGGCACGAACGCGGCGTCGGCGGCGGCCTGCTCCTCCGCGGCGCGCTGCTCCTCCTGCTCGGTGCGGCCGTCGCGCATCAGGGCCACGCCGAGAACCACCGACAGCACCACGAGGCCGACACCGCTGAGCCGGGTCATCATGTACGCGGCGTCGCTGGGCTCGTTGGCCTCCGGATTGCGGAACTTCCACGACTCGAACGCCCACCACAGAGCTCGCGGCTTCCACACCATCACACCGCCGACGAGCACCCCTAGAACGAGCAAGACCAGTCCACCGGCACCCATGGGCTGACACTAACCGCGGCCAAAGCCACCTTCGGGCACCAATTTCGGGGCCGAGCCGCTCGTAACGCGGCGGCCCTACTGACGATAAGCAGGTAACCGCGAAGGCCTGGCGCGGCCGACTCCGCCTGTTACTCTCGTCACTACCAGGTGATCAACAGCATTCCTACAGGGAGTGTTCAGGAAGGGTTGGGAATGTCGAAGACCACCACGGGTTGGATGCGTGCACGCAAGGCCGCTGCATGGGCAGCGGTGTTCGCCGCACCGGTCACTCTTGTCGCCCTGTCGAGCGCCACCGCCTCCGCCGAAGAACTGCGTCCCGACCGCACCGTCACCAGTCGGCAAGGCACCGTGTCCAGCGACGCCACATTCGGCGAGGTCCGCTCTGCCGACGACTACCTGCATGCCCAGGGCGAGGTCAGGGGTTCGCAACGAGCAGTGCCCGATCGTCTCAACGGCACCCGGGCGCAGCCGTTCCTACCGCGTTGGTCGGGCGGTCCCGGCATCGGCGGCTGGTGACCTCACTCTGATTCCGCACGCGCTCGGCACCCTGGTGCCGGGCGCGTTGCGTTGGGCCATCGTGCATTTCGACGCGCGACGGCATATCGAACACGACGCTGACGTCGGCCGGGATCTGCTGACAGCAGCCGCGCGCTGCGGCTACGCTCGGCCGAGCCGCTGCCATCGCCGAGGGGGAACTCAGATGGCGGGTCCGGCGAGACATTCGGGGATTCCATGGGAGCGATCAGGCGCTGGTGGCGACAGCCAGACCAGTACGACTGGCTCTCCAGCTATCTCCATGCCCGTGGGTTCTCCCGCCCCACGCAGATCTTCATGGCGGTCGTCTCCGCGTCGGGGACGCTGGTACCGGCCAATGCGCTGTGGGGCCCGACAGCGACCAACCACGTCCTGCTGCTCGGACTGGGCGTGGTCGCCGGAGTGGCCGGCCTCGGGTACGCGGTCCTCTGGCTGACCAAGTGGCCCACCTGGAGCCAGTCGGTCGGCTTCGCCCTCACCATCTGCGTATCGATCGCGCTGGGCAGCTGGACGAACGCCGACCCCGCTATCAGCCTGACCGCCTGCGCAGCGCTCGCCGTGTCCGGCGGTTACCTCGCGTTCTTCCACTCCACGCGGCTGGTCACCGCCAATCTCGCGGTGGCGCTGGGCATCGCAGCCGTGCACGCCGTGCAGCTCGCCGGCGAAGGCGAGCCCGTGCTGGCGCTGTCGCTGTACTTCCTCGTCGTCGAACTCAACGCCGGCGTCCCACTGGCCATCCAGATCGTGGTGCACGCGCTGGGTTTCGACCTGATCCAGTCCGACCGGGACCCGCTCACCGGTCTGCTCAATCGACGCTCCTTCGAACGTGAGGTGGTCGCCGCGGTACTGGACGACGAGCGCCACAGCCGCTTCCTGGTCTTCGCGATGATCGACCTCGACCATTTCAAGGCGCTCAACGACACCCTGGGGCACAGCGCGGGCGACGACGCCCTCGTCGCGGTCGGCCACGCGCTGCGGTCGAGGCTCCCGCAGTCGGCGATCGTCGGCCGGATCGGCGGCGAGGAGTTCCTTGTCGCCGACCTCCTCTCCACACCGATGCCGGGCGATCTCGGCGAGGGCGCCAGAGAGGCGGTGACCCACACGCCCTACGACCTGACCGCCAGCGTCGGCACCGCCACCGTCGCCATCTCGCAGATCGACGCGGGCAACATCGTCGACACGCTGCACCGGCTGACGGCCCAGGCCGACGTCGCGATGTATCAGGCGAAGCGGGGCGGGCGCAATCAAGTGCGCCACCATGCGGCGGACCTCGCGAACGGCGCATACGACCCGGACCGCAACGCCGTCGACTAGCGGTTCGACTGGTCTACGGGTCAGAAGGACGGGATGAGCATGCCGTCGACAAAGAAGTATCCGTTAGGAATCGTCAGGAGCGGCTGACCCAGGAACTGCTGGACGTCGTTCTTGACAGTCCGGAAATTCGGACTGTTGCCCTCGGAAGAGTTCTCGAATGCATTCCCGACGTCCAGATATGTGCCGAGCCCGCCGTGCACCTTCCAGAAGCCGCTGTCCACGAACGGGATCAGCCAGCTCTGGTCGGTGGTGTCGGACGTGAACGTGAACAGTTCATGGTCGTCGAGCGCATCGATATACAGATCGCCGTACCGGGAATGGGTCAACAGCGCGACGTTGTCCCGCGGATCCCAGAGATGGATCGTCGCGTACTTATCGCTACCGGCCTGCACGATAGGTGATCCGAAAGCCACGACGCTGGTGACATCGTAACGGCCGAGCGCCGCGATGTTCTGGGCGTCCATCCCGCCCTGGCTGTACCCGACGAGCATCACCTTCGCCCCAGGGGCCCGCTCCAACGCCGCGTCGATCAGCTTGAGTTGTTCCTCCTTGACCGTTCGCTGGACGAAGGCCGGCACGTTGTCGATCCGGGGTTGATTGGTGCCGAACCAGTCCTCAGTAGTCCCACCCAGGTAGACGATCACCCGGGCGTCGTTGCCCTCGTCGTCGAGCACCGTCTCGATGTGGACCCCTTCTGCCGCGTAGGCGGTCTTGTACCGAAGACGTTGGAAGAGGCCCGCATACGACGAGGGAGCGCTCGTCGCGGGATTCGAGTAGGAGGTTCCGGTCTTGATGATCGTCAGCGATCCCTGACCGACGGCGGAATCGGTGTAGTTCAGGACGTACAGTCGGCTGCCATCGGGACTGAGCGACACCGCCTGCGCGGTGGGCACAACAATTGGCGTACCGACGATCGTGTTGGTCGCGGTGCGGATCACCGTAATGGACCCCGCCATTCCCTCGGTGACGGGATCCGCGTTGGCGCCGCTTTGCACCACGTAAAGCCGCTGACCGTCACCACTGACGATGAGGTCGTCACCGCGGAACGACTGTGCGCCGACGCCGGGGATCGCGATGTGATCCTCGATCGCCATGTCGAGAACGGGATTCAGCACGGTCACCCCGTCCTCGGTGAGGACATACAGACGTCTGCCGTCCGGGGTCACCGCGATCTCGCGCACATCGATGCCCGTCAACGGCAACGACTGCGCGACGATCGCGTTCAAGTCGGTGTCCACCTGAGTGACCGTAGCGACCCATCGGCCGTCGAGGCGTGTGCTGAGGGCGGTGTAGATGTACTTGCCGTCGGGACTGACAACTGTCCGGTCGTAGACGGCGTTGGCGTCCAGTGGCCCGGCACCGCCACCGTTGACGATGACGGACTGGGTGTCGGCTCCGATGATCGTGAACACCTGGCCGGGAGTGGGCGGCGCGGTCGTCGCCGAACCGAGCACATAGATCCGACTGCCGTCCGGGCTCACCAGGAGGTTTCGCGGGCCGCCATAGAGGATCGGTCCGCTGACCACTGTGTCGTTGAGGTGGTCGACGATCGCGCGGCCTCCGACTGTCGTTTTCGTAAGAGTGTCGAAGACTGTCACCGTCCAGCTGTCGGCGGCGGTGTAGATGTATCGGCCGTCGGGCGTGATCACTATTCTGTCGAGCCCTGGGCTGCTGTTGTTTAAGAAGAACGGGCCGCCGGCGACTGTGCCCGTGTCGGGGTCGATTTCGGTGATATAGCGTCCGTAGCCGTCGATGTAGGTGCTCACATACGCGCGGCCCCGATTCGGGTCCATCAGCACCACACCGTTGGAGCCGACCACCTGTACGCGCTTCAGCTCACCGGTTTCGGTGTCCACGAGGGCCACCCCCGCGTCGCCGTAGAAGGTGACGACTGCATGGCCGCCGTCTGGTGTCAGCTTCATGTCGAACGGTCGTGCGCCCACCGGTATGTCGGCGATCACCGGTCGTGCATCGATCATCACGGTGACGGTCTTGTTGACGGCGGCCTCCCCATCACTCACGGCGACGGTGAACTGCACGGTCGATCCTCCGGACACCCATGACGCCATTCGTGCCTCAAAGGTGGGCGTGAACTGCCACGACCCGTCCTGCGCATCGAGTTCGACGGTACCGGTCCTGGAATCGACGTCCGTCACCAGCGCATAGCTCAGCGGACTGCCTTCCGGGTCGACGAAACCCAGGTGCCCGGTGACCGCACCCGTGATCAGGTCGGGCTCCCCCATATCGGCGAACTCTGCTTGCGGAGGCAGGTTCCCGACGCTGGGCGCGATCGGGACCTCCACCGGAATCGACGTGATACCGCCGTGGCCGTCCTGCACCGTGACGGAGAAGCGGTCGACCTTCGCGGCGTTGTCAGCACCCGCTGCACCGGCTGCGACGCGCGCCTGCACCGTCGGGGTGTAAATGAACGACCCGTCCCCCTTGACCTCCACTACGCCCTTACCCGACTCCGTGCCGCGGGTAAAACTCAGTGGATCGCCGTCGGGGTCTGTAGCGGTTACCCGTCCGACGACAACCCCGGTTGCCGAAGCAGGCTGACCTACAGTCGTTCTGCCGGGGCGGGGCGCGTCGTTTCGGGGCAAGATGGGAAGGGTCACCGAGATCGTGGTCACCGCCCCGTATTTGTCTTTCGCGACGACGACGATGGTGTCCGTGGTGTCATCGGGATTACCCGTGGCAGCCGCGTGCCGCGCGGCGGCGGTCGGTGTGTACTTGAACGTGCCCCCCGAATACACGGTCACCCGACCCTTCGAGGTGGTCGACGATCCGGAGTAAGACAGCGAATCACCATCAGGATCGGCGGCATTGACGGCACCGGTGATCGCACCGCTAAACCCGCTGTATCCGCTGAATATAGGAATCCCGGCGACCGGCGCCGAGTTCTCCGGGGCGATGGCGACCCGCGCCGTCAGCGTCCGAACACCGCCGTGATCGTCGTCGACGGTGACCACGAAGCTGTCCGTATCGGAGCGCCACGTCGACCTGGCGTTCAGCCGCGCTGCGTCACTGGGGACATACGTGAATGTGCCATCCGTATTGAAGGTCAGTGTCCCGCTCGACGGATCTGCGGCGCTGTACATCAGGACGTCGCCGTCGCTGTCGCGCGCGGTGATGCGACCGGTGACCACGCCGGTGACGGGATCGGCGGCGGCACGGGTGGCGCGCAGCATTGACGGTGCTCTATTCAGCGGCTTGACCGGCACCGTCACAGTAATCTCGGCGATGCCGCCCCGGCCGTCACTGACAGAGATCACGAACGAATCGCTTCTGGCTGCGGGATCCTCGGCTGCGGCGGCGTGCCGGGCGGGGACGGTCGGGGTGTAGGAGAACGTCCCCCGCTCGTTGATCGTCACCGTTCCTCGTGATGCAGACGACACGGTGTAGGTCACGCGATCGCCGTCCGCGTCTACGACACTGACCCTGCCGGTCACTTTCCCGGTCCAAGCGCTGGGGGAACTCTGCCGACTCAGGGTGGCGGCAGGGGCGGAGTTGACGACGGCGGTCGCCGGTAATTCTGCGCCGGGGTCGTCAGCGGATCCACTGAACTGGCGACGGGCGGCGGCGAGTAACGCCCACGCCAGCGGCGACTCGACAGGGGCCACCGGGCCGTCCAGGAGCGCCGACGTGAGGTCATCGAGAACTCCATGTGAGCCCGCAATCTCGGTGGTCGCTGTACGCGCCTCCTTTACTTCGGAGGGTGCACGCTGCGTCGCGCCATCAAAAAGGGGCTGCTGCACAACCACCGGAAGGTCGTCAGCCTTTGCCTCGGTGTCGACAAGTGTCGAATCCGAATCCGCGATTTCGTCGAATTCTGACGCATCCGACTCGCGCTCGGCCGGCAGCCGGTACTGGTCGTTATCGGAGCCACGGTTGGGCCGATGCCGCGGGGTGTTGAGAGTGGGCGGGTTCTCCGAGTCGCCCGCCCGACTGTCCTCTTCGTCGGAAGGCTCGAAGTCCCCGCCGGCGTCGTCTAGTGCATCGTCGTCGGGCGCCTCGGTGACGCCGTCGGAGTCGGCATCCTCGGCGGCCGCAGTGTCGGCGTCTGCCGGGGGAGCTTCGTCCGCAGAACCAACCCCGCTGCCGGCCGACCCGGTATGCGCCGGGCCGGTGGCGTCCGCAACCGGGGTCACTGACGACTCCGCGCCGCTTTCCTCGGCAACGGCGACGCCGGCACCGGACAATGCTGCAGCCGCGATAGCGAGACTGACCGCGCCTCCCCCGAGCCACGCTATCGGCTCAACCCCGCCACGCGCTGAACGGCGAATGCGGTCACCCCGCATACCGCTGTCAGTAGTGCGATCACCCGACTGTTTGTGCATGTGGTGCATCCCGCCGCTCACGCTGTGGACCGAACTCGGCGAGCTACTTCACGATCGGCCCCCGACACGTTGTTCTTATCACCTCGCACATCACCTCTAGGATTGTTTCGACTCGTGCGTCGAAGCTCGTCCGAACGGACGACAGCAGTATCGACACTGCTCCCAAGGGGGTCGAATGATCTGGGCTCGAAGTCCCGGCGGCGCCGGTGACCCGCGCCATCGCGGTGGGTGCGAAGTCCGAGCAACTCGGTCACGCCGACGCGAGCAAATTTCGAACATCGGAACCCCTGCGGCCGGGCCACCGGCAGGTCGACCGCCGCAATGCCCATTTCCCAAGGTGGCCGCTCCAGTGTGCAGCCATCAAGGCCCACGCCACCGGCGCCCCTGCGTCGGCGTGATACGAGACGGCAGCGGAACCTACTCCGCAGTAACCGAGACCGCCTTGGCGTGGGCTCAACGGTGCCGCTTAAACTGCCCGATAGATTCTTAAAGACGTTTCTTAGAGATGGCCGATCACGGCCAACAGAACCATGCCATCAGGAGGCGCAGTGGCCAGTCATGCCAGCTCGAAGATCTCCAAGGTGCTCGTCGCCAACCGCGGAGAAATTGCCGTCCGAGTGATCCGCGCAGCCAAGGACGCAGGACTGCAGAGCGTGGCGGTCTACGCCGAGCCTGACGCCGACGCACCTCACGTGCGCCTTGCCGACGAGGCGTTCGCGCTCGGCGGCCAGACCTCGGCCGAGTCGTACCTCGTTTTCGAGAAGCTCCTCGACGCCGCGGCGAAGTCCGGCGCCAACGCAATCCACCCCGGCTACGGCTTCCTCTCGGAGAACGCCGACTTCGCCCAGGCCGTCCTCGACGCCGGGCTGATCTGGATCGGCCCCAGCCCGCAGTCGATCCGCGACCTCGGCGACAAGGTCACCGCCCGCCACATCGCCGCCCGCGCCAACGCGCCGCTCGTGCCCGGCACCTCCGACCCGGTGAAGGACGCCAACGAGGTCGTCGAGTTCGCCAAGGAGTACGGCGTCCCGGTCGCGATCAAGGCCGCGTTCGGCGGTGGCGGCCGCGGCATGAAGGTCGCCCGCACCATCGAAGAGATCCCCGAGCTGTTCGACTCGGCCACCCGTGAGGCCGTTGCCGCCTTCGGCCGCGGCGAGTGCTTCGTCGAGCGCTACCTGGACAAGCCCCGCCACGTCGAGGCCCAGGTCATCGCCGACACCCACGGCAACGTCGTCGTCGCGGGCACCCGCGACTGCTCGCTGCAGCGCCGCTTCCAGAAGCTCGTGGAAGAAGCGCCGGCGCCCTTCCTGACCGACGCGCAGCGCAAGGAGATCCACGAGTCGGCCAAGCGCATCTGCAAGGAGGCCGGCTACTACGGCGCAGGCACCGTCGAGTACCTCGTCGGCCAGGACGGCCTGATCTCCTTCCTCGAGGTCAACACCCGCCTGCAGGTCGAACACCCGGTCACCGAGGAGACCGCCGGCATCGACCTGGTGCTGCAGCAGTTCAAGATCGCCAACGGCGAAGCCCTCGACATCACCGAGGACCCGACCCCGCGCGGCCACGCCTTCGAATTCCGCATCAACGGCGAAGACGCCGGCCGCGGCTTCCTGCCCGCGCCCGGCCCGGTCACCCGCTACGACATCCCCACCGGCCCCGGCGTGCGCCTGGACTCCGGCGTCGAGGCCGGCTCGGTCATCGGCGGCCAGTTCGACTCGATGCTGTCGAAGCTGATCGTCGTCGGCGCCACCCGCGAGGAGGCGCTCGCCCGGTCACGCCGCGCGCTGGCCGAATTCCATGTCGAAGGCCTCGCCACCGTCATCCCGTTCCACCGGGCTGTCGTAGCCGACCCGGCCTTCATCGGCGACGGCGAGAAGTTCGACGTGCACACCCGTTGGATCGAGACCGAGTGGAACAACACCGTCGAGCCGTTCACCGGCGGTGACCCGATCGACGAGGAAGACACCATCCCGCGCCAGACCGTCGTGGTCGAGGTCGGTGGCCGTCGCCTCGAGGTGTCGCTGCCCGGCGACCTCGCCCTCGGCGGCGGTGGCGGAGGGCAGCCGCACGGTGCGATCCGCAAGAAGCCGAAGCCGCGCAAGCGTGGCGGCGGCGGCGGTGCGGCCGCGTCCGGCGACTCGGTGACCGCCCCGATGCAGGGCACGGTCGTCAAGGTCGCGGTCGAGGAAGGCCAGACCGTGGCGGCCGGCGACCTCGTCGTCGTGCTCGAAGCCATGAAGATGGAGAACCCGGTGACCGCCCACAAGGACGGCGTGGTCACCGGCCTGGCCGTCGAGGCCGGCGCCGCAGTCACCCAGGGCACGGTCGTCTGCGAGCTCAAGAGCGCCGAATAGTCGACGTCGCACTCGGCCCCGCCTCTCCGGAGGCGGGGCCGAGTCGCGTCATGGGAGGGTGACCGCGTGGAACCTGTCGAGATCAACGCCGGCGCATGGTACCTGCGGGCGCTGCGCGCGGACGACCGCGTCGACGACCGGCCCGCCCTCGCCGACCTCGGGGAGCACCGCCCGGATCACGTGGAAACGCTTGCCGCACAGTGGGAGTCCGAGACGCTGTTGTCGTGGGCGGTGTGTGAACCGACGACCGGCGAGCTGCTGGCCGAGGTGACGCTGGATCCGCACACCCGCACGATCACCACCCGCGTGCGTCCCGGTTTCGACGAGGCGGCGCAGACGGGCGCCGACGCGGTGGCGCGGTTCGCCGAGGCGATGTTCGGCTGACCACCGGGGTTCAGCGCTCGTCGATGTCGCGGCCTGTGGCGAGATCGGCACACTCCACCACGACGACGTCATGGCGGGTTCGGAGGAACGGACCCGCGCCGTCATCGCCGGCGAGGCATCCCAGGAGCGCCGACCAGTGGCGGCGTGCGATGACGACAGGATGCCCCGGCCGTCCGCCGTAGACGGCGCGCGCCAACCCGGACTCGGCATTACCAGCGGCGTCGAGCACCCTGCGTACCACGGCCGCGCCCACGTCGGGGGTGTCGACCGTCGTCAACGCGACGCATTCCGCACCCTCCCCCACCGCCAGGATGCCGGCCCGTACCGAGGCGCTCAGCCCCTCGGCCCAGTCGTCGGCGACGACGCCACGTGCGGGCGCCGGCACGTCGACGACGGCGGCGCCCAGCACCACCACCACGTCGTCGCACCCGGCACCGTGCATCGCAGCGACGCTCAGACGCAACCACTCGCCGTCCGCGGCGAGCACCTTCGGCATCCCGAACCGGGTCCCCGCGCCGGCCGCGAGAATCACGCCTGTTGCCGAAATATGCTGCGACACAATCGGTTACCGTTCACCTTTCGCTCGCGGAAATCTTGCCGCCCCCGACTTGCTGAGTATTTGTTACCAACCTCCCATAATCGTTGTCCAAGATCATCGCCGCGGCGTAGAGTCCAGGTCAGGGTTGAGCTCAACAGCCTTCTGGAAACGTCATCGTCATACGAGACAGAAGGTCCGTCCCGTTCAGGCTTTGAGATGCAGGGCCCGCCTTGACGTGAACCACAGCACGAACATCGCACTCTCGAATTGGAGTCACCGTGCGTCACGTCCCAGAAACCTCGCCGGCCGCGCCGGATCCCTCACCTGACCGTCTCGTCTGCCACACGGCACGCTTCGACACGTCGTGGCCGGAGCCGACGACCGCCATCGTGGCCGGCCACGGCGAACTCGACGCCGCCAACGGCATCCAGTTCGTCAGTTACGCGCTCCGCAACTCGGCGAAGACCCAGTGGCTCGTCGTCGACCTGTCCGGGCTGTCCTTCTTCTCCACCGCGGGGTTCTCTGCCCTGCACACGCTCAATGTGCAGTGCGTCGGCGAGGACATCCGGTGGGCGTTGGTGCCCGGCAGAGCCGTCAGACGCGTCCTGCGCATCTGCGACCCCGACGCGGCGTTGCCGATCTGCGCCGACGTCCCCGCAGCACTGACCGCTGTGCAGCAGGAACCACCCCGGTCATTCCAGTTGGTCGCGGAGACGCGTTAGCGATTTCGCGAGCAGCCGCGAGACGTGCATCTGCGAGATGCCGACTCGTTCGGCGATCTGCGTCTGGGTCATCGATTCGAAGAAGCGAAGCACCAGCACGGTGCGCTCGCGTTCGGGCAGTGCAGCCAGCAGCGGTCGCAGGGCCTCGCGGTTCTCGATCTGGTCCAACGTCAGGTCGACATCGCCGAGGGTGTCGGCGATGGCCGGCGCATCCTCGTTGCCGTTGCCACCACCGCTGTCGATCGACAGCGTGTTGTACGAGCTACCGGCGACCAGGCCCTCGATCACCTCGTCGCGATCCATCTCCAACTCGGCGGCCAGCTCGGTCGCCGTGGGCGCACGGCCCAGCCGCTGAGAGAGCTCGGCGGTCGCAGCACCCAACCGCAGGTGCAGTTCCTTGAGCCGACGAGGAACCTTCACTGACCAACTGTTGTCGCGGAAATGCCGCCGGACCTCACCCATGATCGTGGGTACGGCGAACGACACGAAGTCCGAACCGGCGTTCACGTCGAAGCGGATCACAGCGTTTACCAGACCGACGCGGGCCACCTGCACCAGGTCATCGCGGGGCTCGCCGCGCCCGTCAAAACGGCGGGCGATGTGATCGGCCAGCGGAAGGCAGCGCTCGACGATGCGGTCCCGCTGCCGCTGGAAAGCTGCCGAGCCTTCGTCCAGTCCCGCGAGCTCGCGGAACATGTCGGCAACGTCCGAGTATTCAGAGCTTGACCGCGACGACGAACCCTGGGACGACGACCGGGTCACTGCAACGAACTCGCTCGCCTCGTCGTCATCGAGATTCCGAATACGTCACCCTCGGTGGCCGACTCACCATCGGAGAATGTGGTGACCTCGTCAGTCAGGGAACTCAGAACGTGCCAGCTGAAGCTCCCCGGCGCCAGGATGTCCGTGCTGTCGCAATTGGTCGACGCATGGACCACCAACGCGTCCGGCTGTGGGTCGACCACCACGAGCAGTGTCGAATCGGGCACCGCAGATCTGATCAGACGCGTGCACGCCTCGTCGACGGCCAACCGGAGATCGGCCACGGCGTCGAAGTCAAGGTCCTCGAACGTGCCGATCGCCGCCACAAGCGTGCGGAGGACAGCGAGATTCTCCAGCGTGGCCACCACACGGAGCTCCACCGACTGCGGGCTGTGGCGCTTCCCGTTGATGTGGCTGGCAACATCGGCCATCTGACCTCCTGGAAATGTCGAAGCGAGATTACCCCAGCCTTTGTCCGCGCTATCCATGGGCGCTCCGGGCAGCGGCGAGCGCGTCCGACAACGCCCATCCCGACCCCGGGATCCCGACGGGATGGACGAGTCCGTCGACCGCCCGGTGATACGCGCCGCCCTCGCACCGACCGATGTGGCCGTCGATGTCGTGCTGGTGCATGCGGCGTGGCTGCAGGGACGTGGCGCCGGGTAGGGGTGAGTTCATGGTCCGGGTCCCATACCCTGTGGCCCATGTCGACCAAACCATGTTTGCTGAGTCGGACATGAAAGTCGCGTACCCGGGCACACGCTGGACAAACGCCTGCAAAACCGTTGCCGCCGAGCAGCGTTCACCGAGAGATGCGCGTCACCCGTTTAGGCACCGGAGGCGGCGGGAAGCCTTGCCGTGGCAGACCAGGAGCGGCTTTCTACAAGCCCCGCACACCACGAACGAAAGGCACGGTATGAGCGACAACAGTGGACCCCAAGAAGGCATCAAGGGCGCCGTCGAAGGCGTGAAGGGCAAGGCCAAGGAAGCGGTCGGCACCGTTGCGGGCCGCGACGACATGGTCCAGGAGGGCAAGGCCCAGCAGGACAAGGCCGACGCCCAGCGCGAGGCCGCCGAGAAGGAAGCCGAAGCCGACTCGGCACGCGCCGGTGCCAAGGCTGCCGAGAAGCGCCAGGAAGCCAACCAGTAGCAGATCTTCGTCGATGGGCCCGACCGGGAAACCGGTTGGGCCCATTGCTCTTTCCGTCAGACGCTGCTCCGGGCGCACCCTCACCCGCCTGCGGCGAACGGACCGCCGCGGCTTCCTGACACCGGCTCGCTCAGCTGTTGGGGTGTTGCCTGAACGCCTCGGGATGATCGGCGTACCAGAGCTGTTCGAGCCGCCGGACGCGGTGGTGTTCGACCATCAACCACACGCCGCCGATGCCCAGCCCGGCGAGCGCGAACGCCGCCAACAGGACACCGACATCGTGATGTGAGGTGGCGAACGCCGACAGCGCCGCGACGAAACTGACCAGCGACAGACCGATCATCGCGAGCCCCGGAATGATCTTGTTGTCCGTCATCGACTCTCCGGCATGCGGTCGCGTGGTCCGCACATGGTCGACGGGATCGTTGGGACCCTTCATCGGTAACTCCTTAGAACTACCGTTTCAGTGTCCTACCGCCCGGGCAGCGAGGGAAGACTCAATATCGCGGTCAGCACGGTCAACGCGACCAGCGCCCATCCGGCGCCCTGCCACGCCCACCAGGCGCTGTGCTCGCGGCGCACCCGGAAGCTCTGCACCAGCGACCACACGCCGCCCACCAGCAGCAGCGCCGGCGCACCCAGGGCGAGCATCGCGCGCTGGGGTACCCCGCACCCGGCCGCATCGGCGAGGGAACCGGTACACGTGCCGATCCAGACATCGGCGACGAACAGGAACACCAGGCCGAGCACCGCGAACCCGATTCCGGTGCGGACGGCGTCGCGCACCCCGGCATCGTCGACGCCGGCCCCGCGCCGCAACTCGCGAGTGTGGTGGGACAGGTCGGCCATCGTTCGGTCTCCGTCAGCGCGTCGGTCTGGGGTTTGCGGGGAATTCCCACATACAGATCGTGATAAACCTGAGATGTCGGCGTGACCGCATACGATGCGGCGGTGACAACCCTGAGGTGGAGGCTGTATGCGGCGCTCGGCCTCGCTGCGGGCGGCACCGGCTATCTGGCGGGGGCGTCACCGGCATCGAGTGCACTCATTGCGTTGCTGACCCCGGCACTGGCCTTGGCGGCGCCACGCTTCCTGCGGGCCGTCGTCGCAGGGGCCGCCACGCCCGGCGCCAACGAACTCGCCGTCCGTGACGACATGTCGGGAACCGAGTTCGAGGATTACGTCGCCAGGATCGCCCGAACCTGCGGGGTGCCGGTGATCATGACGCCGCTCACCGGCGACTGGGGCGTCGACCTCATCGTCGGCCACCGGCCGCACCGACTCGCCGTGCAGTGCAAACGCCTCTCCCGACCGGTGGGCGCCGGCGCAGTGCAGGAAGTGGTCGCCGGGGCTCCGATGCAGGACTGCACCAGGACCATGGTGGTCACCAACCACGAGTTCACGCCGGCGGCCCGAAAACTGGCTGAGCGCCACGGTTGCGAACTGGTGGCGGGTTCGGATCTACCCCGCCTGCGCGCGACGATCCGGCGTCTTACGCGACCGGCCGAACCGACATCGCGCTGAGCACCGCACTGACCGATTCCAGTGCTGCGTCGATCTCGGCCCGCGATGCCGTCAGCGCGGGGCGGAAGCGCACACTGTCCACTCCGCACCCGAGCATGATCACTCCCCGATCCCACAGCCCGGCGACCAGATCGTCGCGCTCGCGAGGCGACGGCATGCTGAACGCACACATCAGACCCCGGCCCCTCACGTCGCGCACCAGACCGGGGTATCGCGCGGCAAGTCCATGGAGCCCGTCGAGCAGGTGACGGCCGGTGTCGGCCGCCTTGTCGAAAAGGCGATCGGTCTCGATGACCTCAAGGATGCGGCGGGCCCGCACCATGTCGGTCAGGTTGCCGCCCCACGTCGAATTGATGCGCGAGCTGACGGCGAACACGTTGTCGGCGACCTCGTCGACACGGCCGCCGGCCATCACCCCGCACACCTGGGTCTTCTTCCCGAACGCGACCACATCCGGGGTGACCCCCAATTGTTGGTAGGCCCAGGGACTTCCGGTGATCCCGCACCCGGTCTGCACCTCGTCGAAGATCAGCAGCGCGTCGAACTCGTCGCACAGGCGACGCATCGCGGCGAAGAACTGCGGGCGGAAGTGCCGGTCGCCGCCCTCACCCTGGATGGGCTCGGCGATGAAGCAGGCGATGTCGTGCGGACTCGCCTCGAACGCCGCACGTGCCTGTCGCAGCGATTCCGCTTCGAGGGCGTCCATGTCCGCGCCCGGGCGCTCATACGGCGCGTCGATGCGGGGCCAGTCGAACTTCGGAAAGCGCGCGACCTTGTTGGGGTCGGTGTTCGTCAGCGACATCGTGTACCCGCTGCGGCCGTGGAACGCGCCGCGCAGATGCAGCACCTTCGTCCCCAGCGCGGGATCGCGTCCCTCGGATTCGTTGCGGCGACTCTTCCAGTCGAAGGCGACCTTGAGGGCATTCTCGACGGCGAGGGCGCCCCCATCGATGAAGAAGAGGTGCGGGAGTGCGGGATCGCCGAGCACCCGCACGAAGGTGTCGACGAAGCGTGCCATCGGCACGCTGTAGACGTCGGAGTTGCTCGGCTTGTTGACCGTCGCTGCGGCGAGCTCAGCCCGGAACTCCTCAGCCGCCAGACCGGGGTGGTTCATGCCCAGCGCCGAGGACGCGAAGAACGTGAACATGTCGAGGTACCAGCGACCGGTACGTGCGTCGACCAGGTACGAACCCCGGGAACGGTCGAGGTCGAGCACAAGGTCGAGGCCATCGGCCAGGATGCTTCGGGCCAGCACGGTGCGGACATCGTCCGGAGCGACGGAGGGGGCGGTGGCACGGCGATTGTCCGGAACAACAGCGGTCATAGCGCGATACTAGCGGAATATTTACTTTCTGAGAGCTTCTAACCGGCATTAGTCCGGTATGAACCGTCTATCGCTGTAAAATTTATGTAAGATGATGGTGCTTCGCGTCTTCACGTCGGCCGCCGTGCGGATCCTCTGCAGGAGGAATTCCAGCGCGCGCGCCGACTCGACGTGGACGAGCAGGACATAGCTGTCCTCGCCGGCGACGGAGTAGCACGCCTCGATTTCGGCGATGTGTTCCAGCCGTGCGGGTGCATCATCGGGTTGAGACGGATCGAGAGGAGTGATGGCGACGAACGCTGAGAGCATGCTGCCGACGGCCTCGGGATCGATCCGGGCCGTGTATCCGCTGACCACGCCGCGCGACTCCAGCCGGCGGACCCTCGACTGCACCGCCGACACCGACAGCCCGGCCGTTGCCGCGAGGTGGGCCAGCGTTGCGCGCCCGTCGACCACGAGTTCGCGCGCGAGCACCCGGTCGACGTCGTCGAGCGGCGCGTGCTGGGGGGCTTCCTCGGGATCCGCCATGGCGGCACTGTATCGGAGCGCCGATGACTAGCCCCGTCCAAACATGGCAATTGCGCGCACAATTCGCCGCCGGGCTGTCCCGGATGTACGGCGCCGAGGTGCCCGCCTACCACACCCTCGTCGAGGTCAGTGCCCAGGTGAACAGCGCGCACACCGGCGCACTGCGCCTCGGCTCGCTGGAGCGCGTCACCGCCGAACGCCACGGCGCCGTCCGCGTCGGCAATGCCCGAGAGCTGGCCCAGGTGGCGGATCTGTTCTCTGCATTCGGCATGTATCCCGTCGGCTTCTACGATCTGCGCACCGCGGCCTCACCGGTACCCGTGGTGTCCACCGCCTTTCGACCCATCGATCCAGACGAGCTGGCACGCAATCCTTTTCGCGTTTTCACTTCCATGCTGGCCGCCGCCGACACCCGGTTCTTCGCACCGGAACTGCGCACCCGGGTCGACCACTTCCTCGACAACCGGCAGCTGTTCGACCCGTCGCTGATCGCCTCCGCACGCCGGATCGCGGCGGCCGGCGGGTGTTCGGCCGACGAGGCACAGGAGTTCGTCGCCGCGGCGGTGGCGGCCTTCGCGCTCTCGCGGGAGCCGATCGACCGGGCCTGGTACGAAGAGCTCTCCGCGGTCTCGGCCGTCGCCGCCGACATCGCCGGCGTGTCGACCACCCACCTCAACCACCTGACACCGCGCGTGCTCGACATCGACGCACTGCAACACCAGATGACGGCACGCGGAATCACGATGATCGACCACATCCAGGGTCCGCCCCGGGTCGACGGCCCCCAGGTGTTGTTGCGCCAGACGTCATTCCGGGCGTTGGCGGAGCCACGCCGATTCCGGTCGCCGTCGGGGACGGTGTCCGAAGGAACCCTGCGCGTCAGGTTCGGCGAAGTCGAGCAGCGGGGCGTGGCACTGACACCGGCAGGGCGTCGACGCTACGACGCGGCAATGTCCGCCCCCGACCCGGCCGCCGGGTGGCACGAACACTTCCCCGCCACCGACACGGAGATGGCCGAGGCCGGGTTGGCGTATTACCGCGGCGGAGACCCGTCGAAACCCGTTGTCTACGAGGATTTTCTGCCCGCCTCGGCGGCGGGGATCTTCCGCTCCAACCTCGACGGTGACGCCTCCGCCGCAGAAGGCGGCGACACCACCGACTACAGCCTCGAATGGATGGCCGGCCAGATCGGACGTCACATCCACGACCCCTATGACCTCTACGAGAAAGTCGCCTGCTCATGACCACCGTCCTCACGGCTGCACTGCCCACCTCCGACGCGCTCCGCACCCGGGTGCGTGACGCCCTGGATGCCGTGGGCGCACGCATCGAGCTCGGCGAGCCGGGCGCTCACGGTCTGCCGGCGTCCACGCCGATCACCGGCGACGTGCTGTTCACCGTGCCCGCGACCACCGCTGACGGCGCCGATGCCGCCATCAACGCTGCAGCCGAAGCGTTTTCGACATGGCGGACGACGCCGGCGCCCGTGCGCGGGGCGCTCGTGGCCCGGCTCGGACAACTGCTCGTCGAGCACAAAGCGGCGCTGGCCGCTCTCGTGACGATCGAGGCCGGCAAGATCGACTCCGAAGCGCTGGGCGAGGTGCAGGAGATGATCGACATCTGCGAGTTCGCCGTAGGCCTGTCCCGCCAGCTGTACGGCAGGACGATCGCCTCGGAGCGGCCCGGGCACCGGTTGATGGAGACGTGGCATCCGCTCGGCGTGGTCGGTGTCATCACGGCGTTCAACTTCCCGGTCGCGGTGTGGGCGTGGAACACCGCCGTTGCGCTGGTGTGTGGCGACACCGTGGTGTGGAAACCCTCGGAGCTCACGCCGTTGACGGCCGTAGCCTGCCAGGCCCTGCTGGAGCAGGCGTGCGCCGAGGTCGGAGCCCCCGCCGAGGTGGGTCGGCTCGTTCTGGGCGAACGCGAGGTCGGCGAGAGGCTCGTCGACGATTCCCGGGTCGCTCTGGTGTCGGCGACCGGATCGGTGCGGATGGGCCGCGAGGTGGGGCCGCGCGTGGCGCAGCGCTTCGGCCGCGCGCTGCTCGAGCTGGGCGGCAACAACGCCGCGATCGTGACCCCGGAGGCCGACCTCGACCTCGCGGTGCGCGGCATCGTGTTCTCGGCGGCGGGCACGGCCGGGCAGCGGTGCACCACGCTGCGACGGCTGATCGTGCACTCGTCGGTGGCTGACGAGCTGGTGTCACGCATCGTGGCGGCCTATGAGCAGCTGCCGGTCGGCGACCCGTTCGCCGACGGCACGCTCGTCGGGCCGCTCATTCACGAACGGTCCTACCGGGACATGGTCGCCGCCCTGCAACAGGCCGAGAGCGAGGGCGGTGTCGTCCTCGGCGGAGACCGCGTGGACGTCGGCTCCGAGGGCGGCTTTTATGTCAGGCCCGCGGTGGTGCGGATGCCGCTCCAGTCCGCGGTCGTCCACCAGGAGACGTTCGCGCCGATCCTCTACGTCATGACCTACGAGACCCTCGACGAGGCCATCGCCCTCAACAACGCCGTGCCGCAGGGTCTCTCGTCGTCGATCTTCACGCTCAACGTTCGGGAGGCCGAGCGCTTCCTCGCCGCCGACGGCTCGGACTGCGGCATCGCCAACGTCAACATCGGCACCTCAGGCGCAGAGATCGGCGGCGCGTTCGGTGGCGAGAAGGAGACCGGCGGCGGCCGCGAGTCCGGCTCGGACGCGTGGAAGGCCTATATGCGCCGGGCGACCAACACCGTCAACTACTCGGCGGAACTGCCGCTGGCCCAGGGCGTCCACTTCGGCTGACCCCGCACCCCGCACCGCGCACCGCACCCCGCACCGCGCACCGCACCCCGCACCGCGAGCGCGCGTGTCTGCACATGGACACGCCGCCACCCGCGTGCATCTTGCGCGCGCTCGCGCACCACAATCGGGGCATGGAACTCTCAGGTAAGACCGCCATCGTCACCGGCGGCGGATCCGGCATCGGCGCGGCGCTGGCCGTCGAGCTGGCCTCGAACGGCGTCAGCGTCGTCGTCGGCGACCTCGACGAGGCCGGTGCACACGCGACCGCCGCGTCGGTGCGTGAAGCCGGAGGAACGGCTGCCGCGTTGCGTGCCGACGCGTCCGATCCGAGCGACATTGAAGCGCTGATCACGCTGGCCGCCGACGAGTTCGCCCCCGTCGACATCTACGTCGCCAATGCCGGGATCATCGGAAAGCCCGGACTGGCAGAGGAATCCGACTGGGATGTCATCCTCGACGTCAATCTCCGCGCGCACGTTCGGGCGGCACGGTTGTTGATGCCGCAGTGGCAGTCCCGGGGATCCGGGTACTTCGTCTCCGTCGCGTCGGCCGCGGGGCTGCTCACCCAGCTCGGCGCCGCCGGCTACGCGGTGACCAAGCATGCCGCGGTCGGCTTCGCCGAATGGCTCGCGATCACCTACGGCGACGCCGGCGTCGGCGTGAGTTGCGTCTGCCCGCTCGGCGTGGAGACACCCCTGTTGCAGGCGGTGCGCAGCACAGACGACCCCGACGCGCGGCTCGGCGCGTCGTCGATCGAGCACTCGGCAGGTGTCATCAGCGCCGCCGACGTGGCAGCGGTGACGGTCGACGCGGTCCGTGAGGGACGGTTCATGGTGCTCCCCCACCCCGAGCTACTCGAGATGTACCGCCACAAGGGGGGCGACTACGACCGCTGGATCAGCGGGATGCGCCGCTATCAGCGGACGCTGCGGTCGCTCTGAGCGGCCGCGAGCGCGCGCGAATGTACGCCTGGCACGGAGTGTCGGCGGACAGACACGCGCGCTCGCGGTGCGGTGCCGACGTCGGCGTCAACGCCGCGTCATGGTGAGGTGAAAATCTCTCGGCATCAACGTGAGCCGCTGCGCGATCTGTAGCCGGTAATCGGGGTCGGCGACCAGCTCGTACCGGCGCAGCAACACCGCGAGAAGCAACACGGCCTCGTGCAACGCGAACTGGCGCCCGATGCACGCCCGCGGTCCGGTGCCGAACGGCTTGTACAGGCCCGCCGGGCGTGCCCTCACTCGTTCCGGAGCGAAGCGATCGGGGTCGAACACGTCCGGGTCGTCGCCCCACTGCGGGTCCCGATGCAACGCCACCGTCAGCGCGAGCACCCAGTCCCCCTTGCGCATCGGGTGCACGCCGGCCAGCACCGTATCCGCGCGCGCCTCGCGGTAATAGGCGGGCACCGTGGGCTGCAGGCGCAGCGCCTCGTCGAACACCCTTCGCACGTAACGCAGTTTGGCGATCATCTCGAACCCGGGCCGCTCGTCCTCCCCCCACACCTCGGCGACCTCGGCGCGCGCCCTGTCTGCCGCCGCCGGGTTCTGCGAGAGAAAGTACAGCGCGAAAGACAAGGCGCCCGAAGTGGTTTCGTGGCCTGCGACCAGGAAGTTGATCAGCTGGTAGCGGATGTTGGCCCGGTCGAGGTCGGACACCAGCATGAGCTCGAGCAGGTCGTCGTGACGACCCAGCCCGTCGCGCACCCGTTCGGCGATGATGTCGTCGGCGATCGCGTGCATCCGGGCGGCGTGTTCGCGCACCGGCCGTTCCGCGCGGCGGGCGACGTACTTGGGCAGGAACGTCTCGCGTAGGACCCCGACCTTGTCCGAGCCCTTCAGGCCGGCAACCATGTGCTCGACGAACGGGTGTACCTCTTCAGAAGCGAAGCACCCGAACGGATAACCGACCGCGCACCGTCCGATCGTCTCCAGCGTCACCCGGGTGGTGTCGGACGAGACGTCCACCGTCTCGCCCGTCCCCGCCCGCTCGTCCCAGCGTGCGGTGAGTTCGTCGGCGACGTCGAACATGATCGAGTGATACCGGCGCATCGCCTGCTGACTGAAGGCCGGCATCAGCACATCGTGGGCTTTCTGCCAGTTCGGTTCGTCGTTGTACGCAGTGAAAAGTCCGTCGCCGCCGAGCATTCGCAGCGCATCGATGTCGGGTCCCACGTGTTTGCAGAACCGGCTTTCGTCGTTGAGCTCGGCCACCGCATCGGCGCCACCGGCCACCACGTAGCGTGCTCCGAGGAACCGGAATTCGAAGACCGAACCGAGACCGCCCAATTCCGAGGACGGCTGGGTCAGAATGTCGGGACTGATGCCGAGCACGTCACCCAGGATCGGCACGCGACGCGGCGGGTGCGGAAGTTTCGGGAAGGACCGTCTGTCGCCGACGATGGCCATGGCCTCAGCCTCCGCCGCTGTTGTACATGTGTCAAGTAGTATTGACGCATGGCGGAAGCACGGCGCAGGCTCTCCCCCGACGACCGTCGCAACGAACTGCTGGCACTCGGCGCAGAGGTATTCGGGCAGCGGCCTTACGACGAGGTGCGCATCGACGAGATCGCCGAACGGGCCGGTGTCTCACGGGCCCTGATGTACCACTACTTCCCTGACAAACGTGCGTTCTTCGCCGCGGTGGTGCGGGCCGAGGGTGAACGGCTGTTCCAGGCGACGAACACCGCGGCCCAACCCGGGCAGACGTTGTTCGGCCAGGTGCGCGCCGGGGTGCTGGCCTATCTGCAGTACGACGAGAAACATCCGCACGGCGCGTGGGCCGCCTATATGGGCATGGGCCGATCGGATCCGGTCCTGCGCGGCATCGAGGACATCGACAACGACCGTCAGGCCAACCGCATCCTCGACCGCATCACCGAGGCCGTCGGCGACGTCGATCCCTCGGTGGCACGCGACCTGCGCGCCACCGTCTACGGATGGCTGGCCTTCACGTTCGAGATGTGTCGCCAGCGGTTGATCGACTCGTCACTGGACGCGGATTTCATCGCCGACCTGTGCGCCCACGGCTTGATGGATGCCATCGGGCGCGTGCCCGACATTCCGGCAGTGCTCGTCGAGGCGGTCGCCCACGCGCAGCGCTGATCTCAGGGCTGCAGATGGTGACAGCGCTGACGGAAGTCCACGAGAGGCTGCCGGATTCCGCGTAGCTCCGCGGCGACCTGGGGATTGGCGTCCATGAACTGCGTCACCGCTGCTTCCTTCTCCTCCGGCGTCTTGGTGAACAGCGTGGAGAAGAAGTCGTTGACCGGCGGATGGGTGAACAGGTAGGCCGAGGTGGCGGCACTGACGCCCGTGGCGACACCGGCCAGATCCGCCGCCGTGCACTGTGGGGCGGGTTGGGCCGAAGCGGTCACGGCGGCGGTGACCAGCGCACCGCCGATTCCGAGGGTTGCGGCGAGCATGCGCCGTGCAGGTGGGCATCGCACCCTCGGATGGTAAGCCGTCTCGCCCCTGGTGTTCCGGGAAATCCCTTATCAGAGCGTGTGCGTGTGGCGGCGACGGATTACTTGTCGGTGGGTGGGGGCACCATGGACTCATGTCTGTCGTGACCGATCCGCTCGCGCGCTTCAGCGCGTTGACGCGCGAATGGTTCACGGGCACCTTCGTCGAACCCACCCCGGCGCAGGCCGAGGCGTGGAAGGCCATCGCCGCCGGTGAGAATACCCTCGTCATCGCCCCGACGGGCTCGGGAAAAACCTTGGCGGCGTTCCTGTGGGCGATCGACGGACTGGCTCGGGAGCCGCAGGCCAAGCGCGGCACGCGGGTGCTCTACGTCTCGCCGTTGAAGGCATTGGCCGTCGACGTGGAACGCAACCTGCGCACCCCGCTGACCGGGATCTCGCGCATCGCCGAACGCACGGGAGAAGAGCCCCCGGCCATCAGCGTCGGCGTGCGGTCCGGTGACACGACACCGAGCAAGCGCCGCGAGCTGATCACCAAGCCGCCGGACATCCTGATCACCACACCCGAGTCGCTGTTCCTGATGCTGACGTCGGCTGCCCGCGAGACCTTGGCCGACGTGCAGACCGTGATCGTGGACGAGGTGCACGCCGTCGCCGCGACCAAACGCGGCGCCCATCTCGCGTTGTCGCTGGAACGGCTCGACGCGCTGCTCGACAAGCCCGCGCAGCGCATCGGGCTGTCGGCGACCGTGCGCCCGCCCGAAGAGGTCGCGCGGTTCCTGTCCGGGGCTGCGCCGACGACGATCGTGGCGCCCCCCGCGGCCAAGACGTTCGACCTCACCGTGCAGGTCCCTGTCCCCGACATGGCCAACCTGGAGGACAACTCGATCTGGCCGGACGTCGAGGAGCGAATCGTCGACCTGATCGAGGCCCACAACTCCTCGATCGTGTTCACCAATTCGCGCCGGCTGGCGGAGCGACTGACCGCACGCATCAACGAGATCCACGCCGAGCGCAGCGGCATCGAACTGGGGTCGCACAATCCCGGCGTGGCCGGCGGCGCCCCCGCCCACATCATGGGCAGCGGCCAGACCTACGGCGCCGAGCCGGTGCTCGCGCGCGCCCACCACGGCTCGGTCAGCAAGGAGGCCCGGGCCGACGTCGAGGACGCACTCAAGAGCGGCCGCCTCAAAGCGGTCGTTGCGACGTCCAGCCTGGAGCTCGGGATCGACATGGGTTCGGTCGACCTGGTGATCCAGGTCGAGACCCCACCCTCGGTGGCCAGCGGCCTGCAGCGCGTCGGACGCGCCGGGCACCAGGTCGGTCAGATCAGCCAGGGCGTCCTGTTCCCGAAGCACCGCACCGATCTGATCGGCTGCGCGGTGAGCGTGCAGCGCATGCTCGCCGGGCAGATCGAGACCATGCGCGTACCGGCCAACCCGCTCGACGTGCTGGCACAACACACGGTCGCCGCGTCGGCCCTGGAACCGATCAGCGCCGACGCCTGGTTCGACACGGTCCGGCGCAGCGCGCCGTTCGCGACGCTGCCGCGCAGCGCGTTCGAGGCGACGCTGGACCTGCTGTCGGGCAAGTACCCGTCGACCGAGTTCGCCGAGCTGCGGCCCCGCATCGTCTACGACCGCGACACGGGCACGCTGACAGCCCGGCCCGGCGCGCAACGGCTGGCGGTCACCTCGGGCGGCGCCATCCCCGACCGCGGGCTGTTCACGGTGTTCCTCGCCTCCAGCGCCGACTCCGAGAAGCCGTCGCGCGTCGGCGAACTCGACGAGGAGATGGTCTACGAGTCACGTCCCGGAGACGTGATTTCGCTGGGTGCCACCAGCTGGCGGATCACCGAGATCACCCACGACCGGGTGCTGGTCATCCCGGCGCCGGGAGAACCCGCGCGACTTCCGTTCTGGCGCGGCGACGGAGTAGGCCGGCCCGCCGAACTGGGTGCCGCGATCGGCGCATTCAACGGCGAACTGGCCAAACTCGACCGGCAGAAGTTCGAAGAGCGTTGCGCAACGGTAGGATTCGATGCGTATGCCACCGACAACCTCTGGCAACTCATCGACGAGCAGCGCACCGCGACGGCATCGGTTCCGTCGGACACCACGCTGGTGGTCGAACGTTTCCGTGACGAGCTGGGCGACTGGCGGGTGATCCTGCACTCGCCCTACGGCCTTCGGGTGCATGGCCCCCTCGCGCTGGCCGTGGGCAAGCGGCTCTACGAGCGGTACGGCATCGATGAGAAGCCGACGGCGTCCGACGACGGCGTCATCGTGCGGTTGCCCGACACCGACGACGTCGCACCGGGCGCCGACATCTTCGTCTTCGACGCCGACGAGATCGAACCCCTGGTCACGACGGAAGTCAGTTCGTCGGCGCTGTTCGCGTCCCGGTTCCGGGAGTGCGCAGCGAGGGCGCTGTTGCTGCCCCGCCGCCATCCCGGCAAGCGGTCGCCGCTGTGGCATCAACGTCAGCGGGCGGCCCAGCTGCTCGACGTGGCCCGCAACTACCCCGACTTTCCGATCGTGCTCGAGGCGGTGCGGGAGTGCCTGCAGGACGTGTACGACGTGCCGACGCTGACCGCGCTGATGGGCCGGATCGCCCAACGCCGCGTCCGGATCATGGAGGTCGAGACCCAGACGCCGTCGCCGTTCGCGGCGTCACTGCTCTTCGGCTACGTGGGCGCCTTCATGTACGAAGGCGACAGCCCGCTGGCCGAGCGGCGCGCGGCGGCGTTGGCTCTGGACCCCACGCTGCTGGCCGAACTGCTCGGGCGCGTCGAGCTGCGCGAACTTCTCGACGCCGACGTGGTGGCGACCACCTCCCGGCAGCTGCAGCATCTGACCGAAGAGCGGCTGGCCCGCGATGCCGAGGGCGTCGCGGACCTGCTGAGGTTGCTCGGCCCGCTGACGGCCGAGGAGATCAGTCAGCGGTGTGTGCAGTCCGACGTCGGTGGCTGGCTGGAGGGTCTGCTCGGCGCCAAACGTGTGCTGCCGGTGTCGTTCGCGGGCCAGACGTGGTGGTCGGCCGTCGAGGACATCGGCCGGCTGCGCGACGGTGTCGGCGTCGCCGTGCCGGTCGGAGTCCCCATGGCCTTCCTGGAGCCGATCGTCGACCCGCTGGGCGAGCTGCTCTCGCGATACGCCCGCACCCGTGGGCCGTTCACCACGTCCGACGCCGCGGGCCGCTTCGGCCTCGGGCTGCGTGTCGCCGGCGACGTGCTGGGCCGGCTGGCCGCCGACGGCAAGCTGGTCCGGGGCGAATTCACCGATGTGCCGGCGGATTCCGGCGGGCATGAGCAGTGGTGTGACACCGAGGTGTTGCGCATCCTGCGGCGCCGGTCGCTGGCCGCGTTGCGCGCACAGATCGAACCCGTCAGCACGGCGGCGTTCGGTAGATTCCTCCCGGCATGGCAGGCCCTCGGCAGCGAGACCGTGACCGGCGTGGACGGTCTGGCCGCGGTGATCGACCAACTGGCCGGCGTACCCATGGCCGCCTCCGCCGTCGAACCGCTGATCTTCGGTCAGCGCGTCCGCGACTACCAACCCGGCATGCTCGACGAACTGCTCGCCTCCGGAGAGGTGCTGTGGTCGGGTGTGGGTTCGCTGTCGAGTGCCGACGGCTGGGTGTCGTTCCATCCGGCCGACACCGCGCCACTGTCCCTGGCTCCGCCGGGCGATCTGGACCTGACCGACGTGCACCACCAGATCCTGGCGGCGCTGTCCGGTGGCGGTGCGTACTTCTTCCGTCAGCTCTCGATCGACGGGGTGTCCGCAGAGTCGCTGAAAGCCGCCCTGTGGCAACTGATCTGGGCTGGGCACGTCGGTGGGGACACCTTCGCCCCCGTACGGGCACTGCTCGCAGGCACCAAGGGCGCCGGGTCGCGCAGGGCCGCCGCGCCCGCCCACCGTCACCGCAGGGCACCGCGGTTGAGCCGGTACAGCTTGAGCACGTCGAGCCTCAACGCGCATCGCGATTCGGATCCCACCGTGGCGGGACGCTGGTCGGCACTTCCGGTCGCCGAGGTGGACACCACCGTGCGCGCGCACTATCAGGCCGACCAACTCCTGGCCCGTCACGGCGTCCTCACCAAAGGCGCGGTCGCGGCGGAGAACATCCCCGGCGGGTTCGCATCGATGTACAAGGTGCTGACCACGATGGAGGACGCCGGGCGCTGTCAGCGCGGCTACTTCGTCGAATCCCTCGGTGGCGCGCAGTTCGCGACGGCGAGCACCGTCGACCGGTTGCGCAGCCACGCCGACAGCATCGATGCCAAGCAGCAGAGCCTGCGGGCCATCGCGATCGCCGCGACCGATCCGGCGAACCCGTACGGCGCGGCGCTGCCCTGGCCCACGCGGGGCGCCGAGGGCGACACGGCGCACCGCCCGGGCCGCAAGGCCGGCGCGCTGGTGGTCCTGGTTGACGGTGCGCTGACCTGGTTCGTCGAGCGGGGCGGGCGGTCTCTGCTGAGCTTCACCGACGACGCCGACATCCACCACGCCGCGGGCACCACGCTGGCCGAACTGGTCACCCGCCAACGGGTTCCGGCGCTGCTGGTCGAACGCGTCGACGGCGTCCCCGTACTGGAGACCCGGGAGTCCGCCGTCGTCGAGGCGTTGACGACAGCGGGGTTCTCCCGGACTCCGCGCGGACTGCGGCTGCGCTGATGCCGGAGGGAGACACCGTCTTCCGCGCTGCGGTCAAACTGCGCGAAGCTCTGGAAGGCAAGATGCTGACCCGGTGCGACGTCCGGGTCCCCCGCTACGCCGCGGTCGACCTCAGCGGCCAGCGGGTCGACGAGGTGCTGTGCCGCGGCAAGCATCTGTTCATCCGTGTCGGCCAGGCCAGCATCCACTCGCACCTGAAGATGGACGGCGCCTGGATCATCGGCCGCGTCCGTGCGCCGGCGTACAAGATCCGGATCGTGCTGGAAACGGCCGATTCTCGTGCCTCCGGCGTGGACCTCGGCATCCTCGAAGTCCTGGACCGGGCGGCCGACATGGATGTCGTCGCACATCTCGGGCCGGATCTGCTCGGGCCCGACTGGTCGGCCGAGACCGCGGCGGCCAACCTGATGGCAGACCCGCAGCGCCCGCTGGCCGAGACATTGCTCGATCAGCGGGTGATGGCCGGCGTCGGGAATGTGTACGCCAACGAACTGTGCTTCGTGTTCGGGTTACGCCCCGGCACACCCGTCGGCGAGCTCGCAGATCCGATGCGGCTGGCCACCCGGGCCCAGCAGATGGTGTGGCTCAACCGCATGCGGCTCAACCGCACCACCACCGGGAACACCCGGCCGGGCCAGGACGTCTGGGTCTACGGCCGCGCCGGCTCACCGTGCCGTCGCTGCGGCACCCTGATCGAGACCGACAGGAACACCGAACGGGTCACGTACTGGTGCCCCGTCTGCCAGCGCTAGCGTCCTTCGTCGCGCAGTGCGCTAGACCGTGCAGTCGACGCCGGCGACGTCGCGGGCGATCACGCAGGCCGACGGGTTGGACAGCTTCCAGGTGCCGTCCTGGTCGACCCAGTAGATGTTGTGGGTCTTGGTCCCGAAGATCGGGATCGTGACCGCGATTTGCGCATCGAGCTGATCGCCGTTGAGCACGGGGTTCTGAACCTGCCAGTTCACCATGCCGCCATAGGTGTTGAGCCGGTTGGCGATGTTGTCGGCGGTCGGGACCGCCGCGTCTCCCCCGGCCAGCTTGGCGGCGCGCTCGCTCGTCGAGGCCCCGGTGTTCAGGACCACCCGCAGATCAGACGTCAGCTCGCCGGCACTGGGAACGGCGGGCTGAGCCCAGGCGACACCCATCCCACTCAGGGCACCTGCCGCCAACACCGAAACAGCCGCCAACGCAGCACGCATGAACGCTTCCTTCCGCAAAGATGGTCCGACCCACGCACACCCCACCACGCCGGGGGCGTCGCGACAAGACCTACGTCCGCGACCCCGGAGCGCCGAAAATGCACTCCGCGCGGTCCGGGAAGGCCGGGACCGCGCGGAATGCACTCAGCGATAGGGACCGGAAGCGGTCAGAACGGCAGCGCGAATTTGACGATCTTGCGTACCACCGTCGCGAACTGCTGCGGCAGCGGGCCCTTGTTGTAGGGCACCCCGTAGCGTTCGCAGATCTCCTGGACCTTCGGCGCGATCTCCGCGTGCCGGAACGCCGGAATGTCCGGGAACAGGTGGTGCTCGATCTGGAAGGACAGATTGCCGGTGAGGATGTGGAAGAGCTTGCCGCCGGTCAGGTTCGCCGACCCGAGGATCTGACGGAAGTACCACTGCCCGCGCGTCTCGGCCTTCGTCTCCTCGATGGAGAACTCCTGGACGTCCTCGGGGAAGTGCCCGCAGAAGATGACCATGTAGGACCACACGTTGCGCACCAGGTTCGCGGTCATGTTCCCGGCGAACACCCACGGGGCGAACGGTCCGGCCAGCAACGGGAAGGCCACGTAGTCCTTCATCGTCTGCTTCTTGGTCTTGCGCCAGATGCCTTCGAGGATCTCGCGCTTGTCGGTCAGCGTGATCTCGCCGGAGGCGATCTTCTCGCTCTCCAGCTCGTGCAGGGCCACGCCGTACTGGAAGAGCACCATCAGCAGGAACGCGTAGACCGGGTTGCCGAGGTAGTACGGACGCCACTTCTGATCGGAGCTCATCCGCAGGATGCCGTAGCCGATGTCGCGGTCCAGCCCGACGATGTTGGTGTAGGTGTGGTGCATGTAGTTGTGGGAGTGCCGCCACTGGTCACCGGGGCACGCGTTGTCCCATTCGAAGCCCTTGCTCGAGATCGCCGGATCGCCCATCCAGTCGTACTGGCCGTGCATCACGTTGTGGCCGATCTCCATGTTGTCGATGATCTTCGACAGCGAGAGCAGCGCGGTGCCGGCCAACCAGAACGGCGGGAAGACACCACCGAAAAGCAATGCCCGGCCGCCGATTTCGAGGCCACGCTGGGCCTTGATCATCCGGCGGATATAGGTCGCATCGCGTTCGCCCAGATCGGCGATAACGCTCTCCTTGAGAGCGTCGAGTTCGCGGCCGAACGCCTCGGCCTGCTCGGGGGTCAGAGTCACCGTCTTGCCGGCGACCGTCTTGCTGATGGTCCGCGCCTGCGCGGAGGTGGTGCTCTCGGTCGTGCTGGTGTCCAGAACCTCAGTCATGATTCCTCACCTCTCAGTTGATTGGTCGCCGATTGCCTAGAGCGCGATGTCCACGTCGCCGACCGGAGCCGACACGCAGATCTGCACGTCCTCTTCCTCGGTCGAGGACACCGCGCCGGTGATCACATTGCGCACGGCACCGCTGGTCTTGCGGCGCGTGCAGGAGAAGCAGATGCCCATCCGGCAACCGCTTTCGGGAGTCAGGCCCGCGTCCTCGGCCTGGTTGAGCAGCGGCCGTCCGTCGTCGACGAGGGTCGTGCCGCTTTCGGTGAACTGCACAGTGCCGCCGGAGGCTTCGCCGTCGAAGACCGGTGGGACGAAACTCTCCGACTGTGCGTCCGGGAAGACGCCTCGGACTGCATCGACGAGATCCGGCGGTCCGCACACGTAGACCCCGGCCGGGTCGGCCATCGTCTCGGGCAGGTGCGCGCGGGTGAACCGGCCGTCCAGATCCGAGCCTGCCGCCGTGCGGGTGTACCCGTGCAGCACGGTGATATTCGGCATCGACCGCGAGATCTCGGCGAGCTCGTCGCGGTAGGCGGCTTCGCCCTCCGAGCGCGCATAGTGGACGAACACGACCTCGCCGGTGTGTCGCTGGGCACGCAGCGTGCGCAGCATCGACATGACCGGGGTGATCCCGCTGCCGCCGGAGACGAACAGCAGACGTCCGTCGGGCCGCTCGGGGAGCGTGAACTCGCCGCCCACCGAATCGAGGCCCACGACCATGCCGCGGCGCGCGTTCTCGACGAGGTAGGTCGAGACGAGCCCGCCCTCGTGGTGACCAATCGTCAGCTCGATGTACGGATCGCCCTCGGCGTTGGCCGGCGAGTAGGGGCGGGTCCGGCGGCGCCCGTCGATGTCGACGGACACGTTGATGTGCTGCCCCGCCCGGAAGCCGCTGAAGGCCCGGTTCGGCGCCAAGGTCAGCGTGACGCTGCGCGGCGTGGAGCGGCGCACGTCCACGATCCGGGCGCGGCCCTGACGGCGCGTCCAGGTGGGGTCGACCAGCTCGGTGTAGCGATCGACGCCGTGCGGACCGGTCAGCAGGTCCAGCAGGGCGGAGCGCTTGACCCGCTTCGTCAATGTTTCAGTGAACATATGTACACCGTGCGCGCCACACCAGGGGTCCGTCAAGAGATCGCCGCAGCTTGTGGTAGGTTTCACATAGTGAACAGTCGTACTCCCAGCTCACGATCGGGGCAGTCCGGCCGCTCCCGGTCGAAGGACAGGAGCAGGGAGACCCTCTCGCGCGAGGAGCGCAAAGAGGCCACCCGGCGGGCCATCGTCGCCGCTGCGCTGCAGCTTCTGGCCGAGCGCAGTTTCAGCGCCCTGAGCCTGCGCGAGGTCACCCGCGAGGCCGGCATCGTGCCCGCAGCCTTCTACCGGCACTTCGAATCCATGGAGGCGCTGGGCCTCGTCCTGATCGACGAGTCCTTCCGCACCCTGCGCGACATGTTGCGCGGAGCGCGCGCGGGAAAGCTCGATCCGAACCGGGTCATCGAGTCATCGGTGGACATCCTGATCGACGGGGTTCAACAACGCCGCGAACACTGGCGCTTCATCGGCAGGGAACGCTCGACCGGTGTCACCGTGCTCCGCTACGCGATCCGCACCGAAATTCGTTTGATCACATCGGAGTTGGCGATCGATCTGGCTCGCTTCCCGAACCTGAACACCTGGAGCAGCGAAGACCTGAACGTCCTCGCCAGCGTCTTCGTCAACTCGATGATCGTCATCGCCGAAACCCTGGAAGACGCCACCGACCCCGCCAGTATCGAAGAGGTGCGGCGTATCGCGATCAAGCAGCTGCGGATGATCACCGTCGGCGTGGCGGGCTGGCGCAGCAGTTAACGTGACGGGCATGTCGCCCGTACTCGAAGCAGCCCGGCCCCGGCCCGAGATCACCATTCTGACCCTGAACCGGCCCGACAAGCTCAATGCCCTGTCCTATGAGCTGGTCGAAGCACTGCACTCCGCACTCGACGACATCGCCGCCGACAATGCCTGCCGCGTCGTGGTCATCACGGGCGCTGGGCGCGGCTTCTGTTCCGGTCTGGACCTGAGTGCACCCAATCCCGACGAAGCGGGCGCAGGCACCGAGTTCCCGCGTTCGGGGATGCGGTGGCAGGAACGCATCGCCGACCTGACCGCCAAGATCCACCGCCTGCGCCAACCCGTGATCGCCGCCGTCAACGGCGTCGCGTACGGCGGCGGGCTCGGGATCGTGGCCGCCTGCGACCTTCGCATCGCGTCCCCGTCGGCGCGATTCTGCACCCAGTTCATCAAACTCGGCCTCGGCGGTTGCGACATCGGCGTGAGTTACACGCTCCCCCGGATCATCGGCGCCGGTGCGGCTTTCGACATGATCCTGACCGCACGTCCGGTCGACGCCGACGAGGCGTTGCGGTGGGGACTGGTGACGCGGGTGACCGAATCCGTCACCGACGACGCCGTGCAGATCGCCGAAACTCTCTGTGGCTACGGCAAGTTCGGCCTGGAATCGACCAAACAGGTGCTGTGGGCGAATCTCGAGGCTTCGAGCCTGGAAGCGGCCCTGCACCTGGAGAACCGCAGCCAAATTCTCGCGTCGACGAGCGGAGAGATGCGCGAGGCGGCCGCGAAGGTGCTGCGCAAGAACTGAGGCAGGGTCAGGCCAGCGCGACGCCGAGTTCGCCGGCGAGCACACGGATCATGTGCTGCACTCCGATCTCGTTGCGGCCGATCACCATGTGGTCATGCTGACCTCGGCGCACCCCTTCGCCGCACTGCGCAGCATCACGAAGTCCTCGTCGCGGACCGCCGCGTGGACCTGACGGTAGATCTCGTCGTAGAACGCGCGCTGCGCGTCGTCGGTGGCGGGATAGCGGGCCATCCAACTGTGTCGCACCGTGCACCGGGTCGGCTCGCCGGCAGGCAGGATGTCGATGATCTCCACACCGACCGGACTGTTGGCCAGGATCAGGTTGGGATAGACCCAGTAGATGACACCCATCCGCAGAACGGGATCCCAGTCCTGGGCGGGGTCGGCATTCAGGTCGGCGATGTTGTTGAACGGGAAGCCGATTCGATGGTGCCGACCCCATTCGTCGTAGATGTGGGTGTTGGCCACCGTGTTCTGCCCGATCACGCTCTGCCCGTGCACGAACGGAAAGTGGTAGCCCTCGGCGAAGGCTTCCAGCGCGCCCTTCCAGCTCGTGTCCGACTCGAACTCGCGCTGGTCGTGGTAACCGAAAGATTCGTAGTCCCACTGGGCGAGCTCGGCCGCGAAGTCGCCGAGGTGGGCGTCGAGGTCGATGTCACCCCCGGCCGTCAGCACGGCCCACACGAAACCGAACCGTTCCTCGTTGGGGAGCTCGACCAGCCCATAGCTCCCGAGATCGATCCCGGTGAAGCCCGCCTGGCCAGGCACGCGGACCAGCCGGCCCGAACTGTCGTAGTTCCAGGCATGGTAGGGACAGACGAACCGACGGGCGTTGCCGCTGCCGCACGCCGGCATCGCGCCCCGGTGCCGGCAGTAATTCAGGAACACGTGCGCCCGGCCTGCCGAGTCGCGGGTGATGAGCAGCGAATCCCCCAGCACCGACCGGACCACGTAGTCATGGCTGTCCGGTATCTGGCTGCTCGGCACGATCGCCAGCGGAGTGCGCCGCAGGATCGACGACTCCTCGATCTCGGTGAGCTTCGGGTCGCGGTAGTAGTGCAGGGGCACCTTCAGCACCGATTCCGCCATGTCGGTGGTCCTGTCGTTCACCAGGGCCAGCCCGCGTTCGGTCAACGTCCTGTCGATCGCCATACCGTCACCATACAAATTTCCGAGAGCGTATGGCCACGGTTCGATACGCCTCGTCTAGCGAGGGGTCCCGCCGCCGTCGACGAGGATGACCTGCCCCGTGATGTAGCTCCCGGCGTCCGAGGTCAACAGCAGCGCCGCGCCGACCATCTCGTCCGGCGTCGCCAGCCGCCCGAGCAGGGTGCCTCCGACCATCCCGTCGATCGCCTCCTGCGGGTTCTTACGCATCATGTCCGTGTCGACGGGTCCGGGCGCCAGCGCATTCACGCGGATGCCGTCCCGGACGAACTCCGCGGCCATCGACCGGGTGAAGGACATCATGGCGGCCTTCATCGAGGCGTAGATCGACAGCATCGGCGCGAAGATGAACGCCCCGATGGAGACCATGTTCAGGACCGCCGCGTGCTCGCTGGCCTTGAGGTGCGGCAATGCCTCCTGGACCAGCATCACCGGACCCCGCAGGTTGACGTCGAACGATTTCGTCAGCGCATCGACGGTCATCTGCCCGAACGGCTGGGCCAACGGGTTGGCGGCGTTGTTCACCAGAACGTCGACGCCGCCGAACTCGGCCACCGTGCGCTCGACGAGCGCGCCGAGGTCGTCGACCTCGCCCAGGTGTGTCGGCACGCCGATCGCCTCACCCCCCAGCTCGCGAAGGTGCTCGGCGGCCTGGTCGCACGCCTCGGCTTTGCGGCTCGCGACCACCACTCGGGCGCCGGCCAGCACGTAACCCTCGGCCAGCGCCAATCCGATCCCACGGGTGCCCCCGGTGACGATCACGGTCCGCTCCGACATGTCGAACAGCCCGTCAAACGAGGAACGATCCATCAGCGGGACCTCCCGATGCCGCTGTTCGCCGCCGAAACGAGCCGACTCCTAGGCAAGGCCACCTCCTGGTCCGGGCGGTATCACCGCCGATAGCCTGCTGATTGTGGCAGCCGCCAAACTTTTTTCGCTGACGAACACGCTTAACTGGCATCGCCCCGCCGCCTGAGACGCAGAGGCCGCGAAGGCGGGTGTTCGCTTTGCCGAACCTGCACACCCGCGACACATTCTCGCGAATTCGCACAGCATGTGGGCGCTCCGGCCTCCGGTATGACATATATCGATCCGTAGCCGACCCCCACCCGCCTGCGCAAAGGCCCTATACGATTGACTTGTCGGAAAATTCCCTAGTCAAGACATAGTTTGACGTCCATGTCGAATAGCTCAGCGAACTGTTTGCGGATGCGATACATTTCCCTGCGTGCGGAGTCGGGGCCGCACAGGCACGGAGACGGAACGCCGCCTGAGCGCTTCCGGTGTGTGCTCAGATCGCGATCACGCGTGATCGCCGAGGGGAGTCGCGATCTGAGCACACACTATTCTCCGGTCAGCGTCCGGGCACTGGTGAACGATCGGTGTGCGCCCGTCAGCGGATCGTCGAATTCGAGTGTGTGCGCCAGCAGTCGCAACGGTCTGGTGAAATCAGCCGGATCGACCTCGACGACGTGGGGATACAACGGATCTCCCGCAATCGGCAGCCCCAGGGACGACATGTGCAGCCGCAGTTGGTGGGTGCGTCCCGTCCGTGGCGACAGCCGGTAGTCCCCTCCGCCGAGTGCTTCGACGTACGTCTCGGCATTCGGCTCCCCCGGCTCCTCCACCGCCTGCAGTTGGCCACGGCGCTTCACGATCCGGCTGCGCACCGTCGTCGGCAGTGTCACCTCGGATGTGGCGTGCGAGTGGGCGAGGTAGGTCTTTCCGACCTCTCCGCGCGCGAACATGGTCTGGTACGCCCCGCGCACCTCTCGGCGGACCGTGAACAGCAGCACCCCGGCCGTCAGACGATCGAGGCGGTGCGCCGGGCTCAGCTCGGGCAGATCCAGGTCACGGCGCAACCGCACCAGCGCGGTCTGCGCCACGTGACTGCCCCGCGGCATGGTGGCCAGGAAGTGCGGCTTGTCGACGACGAGCACGTTCTCATCGGAGTGCAGCACCGGGATGTCGAAGGGAACCTCGACCTCGTCGGGTAGCTCGCGATACAGGAAGACCACGGCTCCGGCGGGCAGCACGGTAGACCCGTCAGCCACGGACCCGTTCGCGCAGAACACCTCGCCGGCAAGCACTTTCGCGCCCGAGCCCCACCGACGTTCGAATTCGTCGACCAGGAGCCCGCCGTGCACACGGACCCGCGCCGGCCCGAGACCGTCCCGGACGGGAAGCGGCGGCGGTCGCCTCAATTCAGTGGGACAGGCTCAAGGATCTCCGCCCGCGCCTCCGGCGCCGCGGCGCGCAGCGCATCGGCCGACTCGTCGTCGGGCTGGGTCTGGGACCTCACCTCGGCTTCCACCCGCGCCCGATAGGTCTGCACCTCGCGGTCGACATCCTCGGCACTCCAACCCAGCACGGGCGCAACAACTTCGGCGACCTCACGCGCGCAGTCCACCCCGCGGTGCGGGTATTCGATGGAAATCCGCATGCGGCGGGCCAAGATGTCCTCGAGATGCAGCGCACCCTCGGCGGCGGCGGCATAGGCGGCCTCGACCTTGAGGTACACCGGCGCGTCCGTGATCGGGGTCAGCAGTTCGGGCTGGCCGTCGGCCAGCTTCAACACGTCCCCGATCAACGACCCGTAGCGGTCCAGCAGGTGCCGCACACGGTAGGGGTGCAGGCCGTAATGCGCACCGACGCTTCCTGTTTGGTTCACGAGGGCGAAGTAGCCGTCGGCGCCCATCAGCGGCACCTTCTCAGTGATCGAGGGTGCCACCCGCGTGGGGATGAACTCGGCGGCGGCATCGATCGCGTCCTCGGCCATCACCCGATAGGTCGTGTACTTGCCGCCGGCGATCGCGACCAGACCGGGCGACGGGACCGCCACGGCGTGCTCCCGCGAGAGCTTGGAGGTCTCCTCGCTCTCCCCGGCCAGCAGCGGCCGCAGACCCGCGTAGACACCGTCGATGTCGTCGTGGGTCAGGGGCGTGGCCAGCACCTTGTTGACCTGCCCGAGGATGTAGTCGATATCGGCCTTCGTCGCGGCCGGGTGCGCGAGGTCGAGGTTCCAGTCGGTGTCGGTGGTGCCGATGATCCAGTGCGTGCCCCAGGGGATCACGAAGAGCACCGACTTCTCGGTGCGCAGGATGATCGCGACCTCGCTGACGACCCGGTCGCGGGGGACCACGATGTGCACGCCCTTGGACGCGCGGACCCGAAACCGGCCGCGTTCCTTCGACAATGCCTGGATCTCGTCGGTCCACACCCCGGTCGCGTTGACGACCACGTGGCCCCGCACCTCGGTGACCTCACCGTCCTCGGAGTCTCGCACCCGGACGCCGGTGACACGATCGCCCTCGCGCAGCAGCGCGACGACCTGCGTCGACGTCCGTACGACCGCGCCGTAGTGGGCGGCGGTGCGCGCGACGGTCATGGTGTGGCGGGCATCGTCGACGACGGTGTCGTAATAGCGGATGCCGCCGACCAGCGAGCTGCGTTTGAGTCCCGGCGAGAGCCGCAGCGCGCCCGCGCGGGTCAAATGCTTCTGCGCAGGAACCGATTTCGCGCCGCCGAGCTGGTCGTAGAGGAAGATGCCCGCGGCGATGTACGGCCGCTCCCACCACCGGTTGGTCAGCGGGAACAGGAACGGCAGCGGCTTGACCAGGTGCGGCGCCAGCGTCGTCAAGGACAGCTCGCGTTCGTGCAGGGCCTCGCGGACCAGACCGAACTCCAGCTGCTCCAGGTACCGCAGCCCGCCGTGGAACATCTTGCTGCTGCGGCTGGAGGTGCCCGATGCGAAGTCGCGAGCTTCGACCAGCGCGACCTTCAGCCCGCGGGTGGCGGCGTCGAGGGCGGCCCCGGCGCCGACGATGCCGCCGCCGATGACGATCACGTCGAACTGGTCACCGCCGAGACGTTCCCAGGCACGGACCCGCTGATCAGGACCGAGGAACGTCTGCCCCGTCCCGGGTGCCCTCCCCATCGCGTCGCTCGCCCCTGGCACGTTCCCCGTCGCTTCGCTCGCCCCTGGTGCCGGGATCGGGTCATTCACGCTGGCCGACTCCTCGGTTACTCGTCAGTACGCGTTGTCGAATCCAGGTTAACCGCCGGATGGGCACGCGGCGAGGAACGAGCCCGGGAAACCAGCCGAGAGGTCAGTCCAGGTCGTCGTGGGCCATCAGTCGCCGCGCGGCTTCGACGATCGAACCCGACAGCGACGGATACACCGACAGCGTCTGCGCAAGGTCGGTGACCGAGATGCGGTTCTGCACCGCCAACGCGATGGGCAGGATCAGCTCCGAGGCGATCGGTGCCACCACCACACCGCCGATCACCACGCCGGTGGCAGGCCTGCAGAAGATCTTCACGAAACCGTGCCGCAGCAGGGACATCTTCGCGCGCGCGTTCGTGTTCAGCGGCAGCATCAGCGTGCGGGCCGGCACGCTGCCGTCGTCGATGGCCGACTGCGGGATGCCGACCGCGGCGATCTCGGGCCGGGTGAAGGTCGCCGACGCGACGGTGCGCAGCCGGATGGGAGCCACGCCCTCACCGAGGGCGTGGTACATCGCGATGCGGCCCTGCATCGCGGCGACCGACGCCAGCGGCAGCAGGCCGGTGCAGTCGCCGGCGGCGTAGACCCCGGCCGCCGGGGTCCGCGACACCCGGTCCACCGGGATGTAGCCGCCGGGCTTGAGCTCGATGCCGACGCGTTCCAGGCCCAGGCCCGAGGTGTTGGGCACCGAGCCGACGGTCATCAGGGCGTGGCTGCCGTCGACGACGCGGCCGTCGGCGATCGCGACCCGGACCCCGCTCTCGGTGCGGGTCACGGAGTCGGCGCGGGCATTCTTGACCAACGTCACACCGCGTTCGTTGAATACCTGCTCGAGCGCGGCGGCGGCGTCCGAATCCTCGTGCGGCAGGATCTGGTCGCGGCTGGCCACGACGGTGACCGTGACCCCCAGCTCGGTGTAGGCATTGCAGAACTCGGCGCCCGTCACACCCGAGCCCACGATGATCAGGTGGGTGGGCAACTCCTTGAGCTCGTAGAGCTGACGCCAGGTCAGGATGCGATCGCCGTCGGGAACCGCGTTGGGCAGCACGCGCGGCTGCGCGCCCGTGGCGATGAGCACCACGTCGGCCTTGAGCACACCCACCTTGCCGTCGTTGGTGGTGACCTTCACCCGGTGGTGCGCCATCCCTGCCACGTCGTCGACGAGCTCACCGCGACCGCCGATGATGGTCACACCCTGGTTGAGCAGTGAGCTGCCGATGTCGGCGGACTGCGATGCGGCCAGCGTCTTGGCCCTGTTGTTGATCTGCGGCAGCGAGATCTTGGCTGCGTCGAGGTCGATGTCGAAGCCCATGCCGCCCGCGCGGCGCAGCTCGGTGCGCACGCCCGTCGAGGCGATCAGCGTCTTCGACGGCACGCAGTCGTAAAGCACGCAGGCGCCGCCCAACCCGTCCTCGTCGACGATCGTCACCTGGGTGACGTCGCGTCCCCGGGCGGCGGCCACCAGTGCCGCTTCGTAGCCCGCCGGTCCTCCGCCGATGATCACGATGCGCGTTACCACGGCTCCAACCTAGGGCACCGAGGTGACGATGGTTGGCAGCCGTCACCACACAATGCGTTTAAGCTTCTCGGGTGCCGATCTACGCCGCCTACGGATCGAATATGCATCCCGAGCAGATGCTGGAGCGGGCTCCGCATTCTCCGATGGCGGGGACGGGTTGGCTGCACGGGTGGCGCCTGACGTTCGGCGGGGCCGACATCGCGTGGGAAGGTGCGCTGGCCACCATCGTCGAGGACCCGACGTCGAAGGTCTTCGTCGTGCTCTACGACGTCACCAAAGAAGACGAGGAGAACCTCGACCGCTGGGAGGGCTCTGAGCTCGGCTTCCACAAGAAGATCCGCTGCCGGGTGCACCGCACGTCCTCGGACACCACGACCGACCCCGTGCTGGCGTGGCTGTATGTTCTGGACGCCTGGGAGGGCGGGATCCCGTCGGCACGCTATCTCGGCGTGATGGCCGATGCCGCCGAAATCGCCGGTGCTCCAGCGGAATACGTGCACGATCTGCGCACCCGCCCGGCCGGAAACGTGGGCCCCGGCTCCTAGGCCCGGGCTCCTCTGGCTCGGCCTGGGTGCGGCTCGGCTCGGCCTGGGTGCGGCTCGGCTCGGCACCGCGAGCGCGCGTGTCTGCACACCAACGCGCCGCCATTCCCGACTTTTGGCGCTCGCTCACGCCGCACGAGCGCGACGCAACTGATCACCGATACGCGCAGCCAGCTCCCACCCGCCGGCCTTGAGGTCCCCGGCCACGATCGGGATGACCGTCAGGCCCACCACCATCAGCGCGACGTTGCGGCGCCGATCCCGCTGCATCGCGTCCGGGTCGGAGTGCCAGTCGACGCCGTCGTACTCGGCGGCGACTCCGAGATCGGGCCAGGCGAAATCAAGCCGACGCAGCTCCCCGTTGCCGTCGACGACCTCATACTGCAGCTCCGGTGCGGGCAGGCCACCGTCGAGCATCGCCAGCCGCGCCATGCTCTCGCCCGGCGATTCGGCGCGGGCATCGGTCGGCGGCAACAGATTGCGCACGGCGACGATTCCGCGACGACCCTTCTGCTCGAGAGCCGCCCGCCAAAGGTCGGGCCGTGTGCAGGTCCGGCTGCGCAGCGCGGCATCCAGCGTGGCCAACGCCCTAGGCCGCCGCAGGCTGCGGGCGACCTCCACGGCCGTCCACGCCGGAGCGGTGGCCCGACGCCCGTCGACCACGACGAGCGGTGCACCGTCACGGCGGTGCACGACGAGCCCGTCGGCGTCGCGCAGCGCGCACCCCGGCGGGTTGAGCACATGCAGGTCTGTCGACCCCTCCATGTCGAACCCGTACATCGCGGCCGCCGTCGCAAGACAGACGGCGACTCGCCGTCCTGTCGAGAGGTCCAGTCCACGCAGGCGCAGTTGCTCCGTCGGCTCGCCCAGGCAATAGGTGCCGTGCCAGATTCGTTCGAGCACACCGGTTTCCACCAGTCGCTCGAATCCTCTGCGCGGCACGCAGGCCAGGATCTGGCCGGTGGCGGCCACGCCGTGCTGCTGCGCAAACAGTGCGGCGAGTTCGTCGTTCATGGCGACGATGCTGCGGCGCCTGCGTGTCCCTAGCTAGAGCAGCGGGAGGATCTGGGGATGAACGCGCGCATGTGTATAACTCGCCGGCCGTGAGCGCGCGCCAAATGCCAGCCGCGCCGTTGTGTCACTGTTCAGACACGCGCGCTCGCGGTGCGACTCCACCGCTCCCCCACGGCACCGGCTTCGGGCGCGTGCGCAGCTGCTGCGGCCACCAGAACCAGCGACCCAGCAGCGCGGCGATCGACGGGGTCATGAACGACCGGATGACCAGGGTGTCGAAGATCAGGCCCATGCCGATCGTCGTGCCGACCTGACCGATGATGGTCAGATCGCTGACCGCCATCGTCATCATCGTCAGTGCGAACACCATTCCGGCGGCGGTGACGACCGATCCGCTGCCGCCCATGGTGCGGATCAGGCCGGTGTGCAGACCCGCGTGGACCTCTTCCTTGAGCCGGGACACCACCAGAAGGTTGTAGTCCGCCCCGACGGCCAGCAGGATGATCACCGCCATCGGCAGCACCATCCAGTGCAACTCGATGCCGACCAGGTGCTGCCACACGAGCACCGACAGCCCGAAAGACGCGCCGAGGGAGAGGACCACGGTCCCGACAATCACCGCCGCGGCGACGATGGCGCGCGTCAGGATCAGCATGATGATGAAAATCAATCCGACAGCGGCGATTCCGGCGATCAGCAGGTCGTACTGCGTGCCGTCGGCCATGTCTTTGAACGTGGCCGCGGTACCGCCGAGATAAATCTTCGAACCCTCCAGCGGTGTGCCCTTGATGGCTTCCTTGGCCGCGGACTTGATCGCGTCGATCTTCTTGACACCGTCCGGGGAGAGCGGGTCTCCTTCGTGGGCGATGATGAACCGCACGCCGTGCCCGTTGGGCGAGATGAACTGTTCCATGCCGCGCTGGAAGTCGGCGTTGTCAAACGCCTCCGGCGGCAGATAAAACGTGTCGTCGTTGCGGGCGTCGTTGAACGCGTCACCCATATCGGTTGCGTCGCCGCTCATCTCGGCCGACGCCTTGAGCTGCCCGCCCTGGGTCTGCTGCATCGTCAGCATCATGTCGCGCTGCGACTTCATCGACTCGATCTGCGAGGGCATCAACTCGAGGAGTTGCGGCATGACGGCTGCGAGCCGCTCCAGTTCGGGAACGAGGTCCTGGACGTTGTCGGTGAGCAGGTTCGTGCCGTCGATCAGGTCGAACAGCGATCGCATCGCCGTGCACACCGGGATGTTGTAGCAGTGCGGTTCCCAGTAGAAGTAGTTGCGGATGGGCCGGAAGAAATCGTCGAGATTCGCGATGTGGTCCCGCAATTCGGTGATGTCGGCCGCCATGGTCTTCGTCTTCTCCACCATGCTGGTGGTGATCTCCGACATCTGCCCCATCAGCGACATCATCTTTTCCATCGTGTTGATGGTGTTCTGCAGCGACTCCGCCTGGACAGACATGTCGTCCATCCGATCCAGCATGTACTTCTCGTTGAGCTTCTGCGTTCCGCCCTGCCTGCTCATGATGTACGGGATCGTGGTGCCGTCGATCGGCGTGCCGTCCGGGCGGGTGATGGTCTGCACGCGGCCGATACCCTCGACGGCGAAGAGCGCCTTGGCAATCTTGTCGATCACGATGAAATCGGCCGGGTTACGCAGATCATGGTCGCTCTCGACCATCAGGATTTCGGGGTTGAGCCGCGCCGGCGAGAAGTGCCGCTCGGCGGCGGCGTATCCCACATTCGACTCGATGTCGGCGGGCAGATAGTTCCGGTCGTTGTAGCTGGTCTGGTAGCCGGGCAGCGCGAGCAGGCCGATCAGCGACACCGCGACGCTGGCCACCAGGATCGCGCCCGGCCAGCGCACGGTGGCCGCGCCGATCTTGCGCCAGCCGCGAACTCGCATGGCGCGCTTGGGCTCCAGCAGCCCGAACTTGCTCGCCACGGTCACTACCGCCGGGCCGAACGTCATGGCCACGCAGATCAGCACCAGCATGCCCAGGGCCAGCGGGACACCGAGGGTCTGGAAATACGGAAGGCGGGTGAAGCTCAGGCAGAAGGTGGCACCGGCGATGGTCAGGCCGGAGCCCACGATGACGTGCGCGGTGCCGCCGAACATCGTGTAGTAGGCCGACTCTGGGCTCTCTCCCTTGCCTCTGGCCTCTTGATAGCGCCCGACCAGGAAGATCGCGTAGTCGACGGCGATGGCGATAGCGAGGGTGACGAGCAGGCTCGTCGCAAACGTCGACAGACCGATGATGTCGTAGTAGCCGAGGAACGCGACGGCGCCGCGGACCGTCATCAGGCTCAGCCCCACCATCACCAGGATCAGCAAGGTGGTGACGATGGATCGGAAGAACAGCACCAGCATGATCGTGATGACGAGGAACGTCAGCGCCTCGACCATGCGCATGCTCTCGTGGCCGGCGTTCTCCTGCTCGGCGGCCAGCGCCGACGCACCGGTGACATAGGCGTTCACGCCGGCGGGCGGTTGACTGTCGGCGACGAGGTTCTGCACCGCGGCCACCGACTCGTTGGCCAGGGCCTCGCCTTGGTTGCCGGCAAGGTAGACCTGGAAGTAGGTGGCCTTGCCGTCGGCGCTTTGGGCACCCGAGGCGGTCAGCGGGTCGCTCCACAGGTCCTGGATGTGCTCGACGTGGACCGTGTCGGCCTCGAGCTTCTCGATGAGGCCGGCGTAGTAGGCGCGGGTCTCGTCGCCGAGGGGTTGGTCGCCCTCCAGCACGATCATCACCGAACTGTTGGACTCATACTCTTCGAAAACCTTGCCGATGTGCTCCATCGAGATGACGGCCGGCGCCTCGTCGGGGCTCATCGACACCGACCGCAGCTTGCCGACCGCTTCGAGCTGGGGCACCGCGACGTTGAGGAAGACGGCGAGGGCGATCCAGATCAGGAGAAACGGGATCGAGGCCCGGCGGATGAACCGGGCGATGCCGTAGAAATGCGGCTTGTGCCCATCCACCGTGCGACTCCTCCAGAGGATCTAGCCGAAAGCCGTTACGGCGCTGCCGTGTTCGACGGGGCCAATCTAAAAAGCAAAGCTAGACTAACCACTCGGCTAACTCTACACAAGCCGATCGGCTAACTAGTGGCCTGGCGCGGGATCCAGGCGCGAAGTGATCTGGGATACAGTTCGCCGAACCCGACGGTGCGACATGGAGGGAGGACCATGGCCAAACCGGTGGCAACGCGCGGCTTCGCACGGGAGCGGGTGCTGGAAGCGGCCTTGGAACTCTTTGCCGACCATGGCGTCAGCGGAACGTCGCTGCAGATGATCGCCGACCGCCTCGGCGTCACCAAGGCCGCGGTCTACTACCAGTTCCATTCCAAGGACGACATCGCGCTGGCCGTGGTCAAGCCGGTCTACGACGACATCGAACACCTCCTGCGCATCACCGAGACCCTGCCCACGGTCGAGACGCGGCGCAGCGTGTCGATCAGCGGGATGGTCGAGCTGATCATCCGGCACCGCCGCATCTCGAGCGTCTTCTACGGTGACCCGACCGTGCATCATCTGCTCGAAGAACACGACGAGTACCGCCGCATCGGCGAGCGCATCTCCGACGCCCTCCTCGGGCCCGACCCCGACCCGACGACGCGGGTGGCCATCTCGATGCTCAGCGCCGGCATCCACGGCTGTGTCAACGACCCGATGGTCGCTGATCTCGACGACGCCGACCTGCACAAGATTCTGCTGGAGCTGACCAAGAGGTTCCTGGAAGTCTTCTGACGCGACGCGACGCGACGCGACGCAACGCCCACGCTCGGGCGGGCCCGAGCGCGCAGGAAAGACCGCGAGATGCGGCGCGGCGGCGTGCAGACACGCGCGCTCGCGGTGCAAGGGGCGCGGCGCACGGGGCGCGGTGCGAGGCGCGGGCTACTGGGCCTGCGCGGCGTGCTCCACCAGGTTGACCAACAGCCGGACGCCCACGCCCAGTGCCCGCTCGTCCAGATCGAAGTTCGGCTGGTGCAGATCCAGTTGGGGCCCGCGGCCGTCCCACACGCCGAGGCGTGCCATCGCCCCGGGCACTTCCTCCAGATACCAGGAGAAGTCCTCGCCACCGCCGGACTGCTGGGTGTCGGCCAGCACGTCGGGGCCGATGGCCTCGATCGCGTGGGTCATGATGCGCGTGGAGACCTCTTCGTTGACCACCGGCGGCACGCCGCGGCGGTACTGCACGACGTACTCGATACCCAGAGGCGCCAGCAGCGATGAGATCGATTCCTGAACAACAGCTTCCAGCGTCAGCCAGGTCTCGCGGCTGGCGGTGCGGATGGTGCCGGCCATGGTTCCGGTCTGCGGGATCGCATTGGCGGCGACGCCGGCGTGCACCGCACCCCACACCATCACCGTGCTGTGGCGCGGGTCGATCCGGCGGGACAGGATCCCGGGCACACCGGTGATCAGCGTGCCCATGCCGTAGGCGAGGTCGCCGGTCAGATGGGGCCGCGACGTGTGGCCGCCCGGAGAGTGCAGGGTGACCTCGACGTGGTCGGCAGCCGAGGTGATGGGCCCCGCCTTCACCGCGACCCGACCCACGGCCAGGTGCGGGTCACAGTGCACCGCGTAGATCCGCGAGACCCCGGTCAGCGCTCCGGCAGCGATCGCGTCGATCGCACCGCCGGGCATCAGTTCCTCGGCGGCCTGGAAGATCAGCCGCACGCCGACGGGCAGTTCGGCTTCCGATGCCATCGCCAGCGCGGCGCCGAGCAGCACCGCGGTGTGTCCGTCGTGGCCGCACGCGTGCGCGACGTTGGGCACCTCCGAGGAGAACGGCAGACCCGTCCGCTCGGCCATCGGCAGCGCATCCATGTCGGCGCGCAACGCCACCCGCGGTCCATGGTCGGGCCCGAAGTCACACGTCAGCCCCGTCCCTCCGGGCAGGACCTTCGGATTCAGCCCGGCGTCGGCGAGCAGCGACGCGACGAACTGCGTGGTCGAGAACTCCTGCCGGCCGAGTTCGGGGTGACGGTGGATGTGTCTGCGCCACCCGACGAGGTCGTCATAGTGCTCGCTCAGCCACCGCGCGGCCGCATGCTGCAACACGCTCACGACGCCCGCCTCTGCCACTGCTCCAGCACGCGGTCCCTTTCCGGCTCCGATTCGGCCAGCACCACCACGGTGCGGGCCAGCATGATCGCCCCCTCCACCACCGCGGTGTCGGCGCTGGCGTTGACGGCCGCCGCCGTGAACGCCGGTTGGTGGATCGACGCGCCGCCGGCGTCGATGCCGACGATGGGATGGATCCCGGGCATCACCTTGGTCACGTTGCCCATGTCGGTGCTCCCCAGTGGCAGCGACGCCTCCAGGTCCGCGGGCACCGGTGTGCGTCCCACCCGGATCATCTCGGCGCGCACCGCCTCGGCCAGCCACGGATCGGGGGTCAGCTCGGCGTAGGCCGGCGCGGTCTCGGTGACGACGTGCTCGCACCCCGTGGCGACGGCACCCGCGGCGAAACAACCCGCCATCCGAGTCTCCAACTCCCGCAACGACTCCGAGTTCGTCGCGCGCATCGTGTACCGCAGCTCGGCATATCCGGGAATGATGTTGGACGCCTGCCCGCCGTCGGTCACGATGCCGTGCACCATCTGCCCGGGCACCAACTGTTGACGCAACAGCCCGATGGCCACCTGCGTCACCGTGACGGCATCGGCGGCGTTGACCCCGAGATAGGGCGCGACCGCGGCGTGCGACTCCTCGCCGGTGTAGGCGATCGTGACCTCGGACAGCGCCAGCGAGCGCGCCGCCGCAATGTCGATCGGGCCGGGGTGCAGCATCACGGTCGCGGCGATGTCGTCGAACGACCCGGCGTCGAGCATCAGCGCCTTGCCTCCGCCGAGCTCCTCGGCCGGGGTGCCGAGCAGCACGACCGTCAGCCCGAGCTCGTCGGCGACCTCCGCCAGGGCCAGCGCAGTGCCGACCGCAGACGCCGCGATGATGTTGTGCCCGCAGGCGTGCCCGATGCCCGGGAGTGCGTCGTATTCGGCGCAGACACCGACAACGAGAGGGCCGCCGCCGAACACCGCACGGAATGCGGTCTCGAGCCCCGCGGTGCCGGAGATCTCGAATCCGCGCTCGGCGACCAAGGCTTTCGCCTTCGCGCAGCTGCGGTGTTCGGCGAACGCGAGCTCGGGTTCGGCGTGGATCGAGTGGGACAGCTCGATCAGGTCGCTGCGGCGACGGTTGACTGCGTCTTCGACGCACGTCGACGCGGCGGCAATGGGCATGCAGGCCAGTATCTCACTGCGCACAGCCCCACTAAGCTGCCGCCTGTGGACGATCCGGCAGCCCAGGCCCGGCGGGCAGCGAACGAGTTGCGGGACCGCACCGGCGTCGAGCAGTACGACGTCGCCGTGGTGCTGGGGTCGGGATGGGCACCGGCGGCCGCTCAGCTCGGCGATCCCGCCGCCGCCGTCCCGATGGCCGCGCTGCCCGGTTTCACCCCTCCGAGCGCGCAGGGGCACAGCGGTCAGGCCCTTTCGTTGCGTGTCGGCCCCCACCATGTGCTGGCGCTGCTCGGACGCATCCACGCCTACGAGGGCCACGATCTGCAGCACGTTGTGCACCCGGTCCGGACCGCATGCGCAGCCGGGGCACGGACCGTGGTCTTGACCAACGCCGCCGGTGGACTGCGTGCGGATTTCTCGGTCGGGCAGCCGGTGTTGATCAGCGACCACCTGAATCTGACGGCGCGTTCGCCACTGGTGGGCGCCCAGTTCGTCGACCTGGTCGATGCCTATTCCCCGCGGCTGCGCGCGATCGCCCGCGAGATCGAACCCGCCCTGGCCGAAGGCGTGTACGCCGGGCTGCCCGGCCCCCACTACGAGACACCCGCCGAAATACGGATGCTGCGCACGATGGGTGCCGACCTGGTCGGGATGTCCACGGTGCACGAGACCATCGCCGCCCGGGCGGCCGGCGCCGACGTGCTCGGGGTGTCGCTGGTGACGAACCTGGCCGCCGGGATGACGGGCCAGCCGCTGAGCCACGCCGAGGTCCTCGAGGCGGGCCGTCAGTCCGCGACGCGGATGGGGTCTCTGCTGTCCTCGGTGATCGCGCGGCTCTGATCCCGGGCCAGGCGCCGGCTCGCCCACACCACGCCCCGGGCGAGGAGCGGTGCGGCGAACAGCATCAGCAGGATGCGTACCACCTGCGCCGCGATGACGAAGGTGACGTTCGACCCGGTCTCGACCGCCGTCGCCAGCACCGCGTACACCCCGCCGGGGCTGGTGGCGAGGTAGCCCTCCAGAGGTGTCAGGCCGGCCACGTGGGCCAGGACGACCCCGAGTCCGGCCGTGGCGACCCCGATGAACACGATCAGGGCGAGCGCCGCGGGCAGGAGACGTCCGACGCTGCGCAGCGACTCACGGGTGAAGGCCAACCCGGCCTGCCAGCCGATCAGGACATAGCCGGCCTGCACCAACAGTGTGGGCACCGTCAGACCGAACGACAATCCGCTGATCTCCAGCGCCACCGTCAGCGCGAGCGGCCCCAGCAGCCCGGCGCCGGGCAGCCGGATCAGCCGACCACCGAGCGCGCCGACCACGATCAGGCCGGCCATCATCGCCATGCTGAGATACCAAGGCGCTGAGGCCGTTTCCGTGACCTCGGAAGCGTGATGGCCGCGGTCGGCGTGGTAGATGAGCGTGACGACGACGGGCATGGATGCCGTCACCAGCCCTACCCTCAGGTACTGCACGACGGCGACGACGCGATCGTCGCCACCGAGTTCGCGCGCGATGGCCACCAATCCGGAGGCCCCGCCGGCGACGAGGGCCAGCGATCCCGTGAGGGGCGTGACGTCACGCCGCATCCCGAGAAGGGCGCCGGCGATGACGCTCAGAAGCAGAGTCCCCACGGCGACGGCGAGCACGATGAGCCAGTCGCCGGACAGAGTCGAGAGCGCATCCTGCTGCACCATCGTGCCGATGTAGACGCCGAGAACGCCTTGCGCAGCCAGACCGAGCTTGCGCGGCACCCGTTCCGGGCCCGCCCCCATCAAAGCCAGTGCGATGCCCACCGCCAGGGCGGCGAACAGGGCCGCTGACGGCACGCCGAGCATCGTCAACGGAACGGTGACCCCGACGGTCACAGCAAGAAGAATCGACCACCGAAGTATCTGTCGCCACCATTTCATCGTGATAATAAGTATGCTCTTGGTAATTCAAGATCTCAAACTGGAAAGATGAACGAATATGACAGCCCGATACCAAGCCATAGCTTGGCAATGACGAGGGAGTCCACGTCGTCTGCAGCCACCGAGCTGCGCGAATCGATGATGGCGGTCACCCGTCAGCTGCGCCGGCACCGGCCGGACAACGGGCTGACCGTGAGCCAGATGCAGCTTCTCGGTGAGATCAGCCGCGCCGGCGTCACGACGCCGGCCGAGCTGGGGGTGCGCCTGCATGTGCGGGTGCAGTCGTTGACCGACTCGCTCAACGAGCTCGTGGGCCGCGATTTGATCGCACGCCGGCCCGATGAGACCGACCGGCGCCGCCAGCTGATAGAGCTGACCGCCGACGGCATCCGGCTGCTGGATGCCGACCGCGCCGAGCGCGATGCCTGGTTACACCAGACGATGCGCGACCATCTCTCCGAACTCGAAGTGGACCTGCTGATGCTGGTGGCACCGATCCTGCGCAAGCTCGCCAATGCCGAGCCCATCGCCGAACCGCCGCGCTGATCGCCCCTTTGCGCGCCCGATCCGCGTTTGATGAAGTGAGCAGGTGACTCCGCCTTCCGTGCAGCAGTGGATCGCCCACGATCCCGATCCCCACGCTGCCGCCGAGTTGGCGGCGTGCAGCGACGACGAGCTCGCCGACCGGTTCTCCCACCCGCTGTCCTTCGGCACCGCAGGCCTCCGCGGACCGCTGCGCGCCGGACCCAACGGCATGAACCTGGCCGTCGTGCTGCGTGCGACATGGGCGGTGGCGCGGGTGCTTACCGATCGGGGACGCGGCGGAGCACCGGTGGTGGTGGGCTACGACGCCCGGCACCGGTCCGCCGAGTTCGGCGCGGCTGCCGCTGAAGTGTTTGCCGCCCAGGGTTTCTCGGTCCTTCTGATGCCGGTGCCGGTGCCGACCCCCGCGGTGGCGTTCGCCGTGCGTACCCTTGGCGCCGCCGCGGGTGTGCAGATCACCGCGTCGCACAATCCGCCGGCAGACAACGGGTACAAGGTGTATTTCGACGGTGGCATGCAGATCATCTCCCCCACCGACCGCGACATCGAGGCCGCGATCGCCGCGGCACCGCCTGCCGATGAGATTCCCAGGACAGGGGTCACACCGTCCGGCGTCGCGCACTTACGCGCCTACACCGAGCAGGCGGCGTCGGTGCGCCGCAGCACCGGGTCCGTGCGGGTGGCACTGACGCCAATGCACGGCGTGGGTGGTGAGTTCGCGCTGGACGCTCTGGCTCTGGCCGGCTTCGACGAGGTGCGCGTCGTCGAGAGCCAGTTCGCCCCCGACCCCGATTTCCCGACCGTCCCGTTCCCGAACCCCGAAGAACCCGGCGCTGCAGACGAATTGCTCGCCCTCGCCGCCGACGTCGACGCCGACATCGCGATCGCGCTCGACCCGGATGCGGACCGCTGCGCGATCGGGGTTCTGACACCGTCAGGCTGGCGGATGCTCACCGGTGACGAAACCGGTTGGCTGCTCGGCGAATACATCTTGTCGGGTGGCGAGGCGGATGCAGTGGTCGCCAGCACCGTGGTGTCGTCACGCATGCTGGCGGCCATCGCCGCAGCGCACGGCGCCCGGCACGTGGAGACGCTGACCGGCTTCAAGTGGCTGGCCCGCGCCGACGACGGGCTGGCCGAGACACTGGTGTACGCCTACGAGGAGGCGATCGGACACTGCGTCGATCCGGACGCGGTGCGGGACAAGGACGGCATCAGCGCGGCGGTCCTGGTCTGCGACCTCGTCGCCGCGATGAAGCAGCAGGGGCGCACCGTGCTCGATGCTCTGGACGACCTCGCCCGCCGCCACGGCGTGCACTCGACCATCGGCGTCACCCGTCGGGTCGAAAGTCCCCAGCAGGCAGCCGAATTGATGACCCGGCTGCGCACGAAACCCCCGGCTGACATCGCCGGGTTCGCCGTGGCCGCGGAAGATCTCGCACCCCGGACCGACGCGCTGGTCTTCACCGGGGGTGACGATCAGGCAGCGGTGCGGGTCGTCATCCGCCCCTCCGGAACAGAGCCGAAGGTCAAGTGCTACATCGAGATCCGCTGCGCCGGCGACGTCGTCGAGGCCCGCTCACGCGCCGCCGATCTGCAGGACAGGGTCGCTGCTGCCGTGCGGGAGTGGAATTAGCGCGGACCGAACTGCCGATCACCGGCGTCGCCCAAACCCGGGACGATGTAGGCGATGTCATTCAGGCCGGAGTCGATCGACGCGGTGAAGACCTTCAGCTCGGGTGCGACTTTCTCCAACGCCGCCAAGCCTTCCGGCGCGACGACCACACAGATGACGGTGACGTCGACGGCGTCGCGGCCGTAGAGCAGCTCCAGGGTGTGGGCCATCGAGCCGCCGGTAGCCAGCATCGGATCCAGCACGATGACCGGTTGACGGCTCAGGTCGTCGGGCAGCGATTCGAGGTACGGCGTGGGCTTGTGGGTCTCCTCGTTGCGTGCCACCCCGACGAAGCCGACCCTGGCCTCGGGGATCAATTCGTGGGCCTGATCGACCATGCCGAGGCCGGCGCGCAGCACGGGAACCAGCAGCGGCGGCACCGCCAGCTTCGTCCCGGCAGTCTCGGCCAGCGGGGTGCGCACCGAAACGGTCTGCGTCGGCAGCTCACGGGTCGCTTCGTACACGAGCATCAGCGTGAGGTCGCGCAGCGCGGCACGGAAACCCGCATTGTCGGTGCGCTCATCGCGCAGGGTGGTCAGCCGCGCCGCGGCCAGTGGGTGGTCGACTACGCGCACATCCATGGGTGCCGACTGTAGTGGGAACCTCCGGACCTTTCCCGGCGTCATAACGATATGTCCGCGCGCTTGTCTGTCGACCCCGATTCGCTGCACCGCTACAGTTCCGCCTGCGTCGACCATGCGGCCGATCTGACCGCTGCGGCCGCCCGGTTGCGGGCACTGGGGCCGGGAGCCGACCTGTACGGCCCGGTCGGGGCGCGGTTCGTGGCCGCGCTGACGCGGGCAGCTGAGGGCGACGCCGAGGTGATCGCGACGCTGAGTGGGTCGTTGTCGGGCGGTGCCCGGGCCGCGGCGACGTCGGCGACGGCCTATCAGGTCAGCGACGACGCGGCCGCCACCTGGATCGCCGGCGTCCGCTGATGCCCACTGCGACCGTGGAGGCGCTCGTGGCACCGCTGCGCCGCGTGCAGGCGCTCGTCGGACCCGGATTCCCTGCGGACCCCGCCGCCGGGCCTGCCTCCACGCTCAACGGCATTCGCTCGAGGCTCCTCGATGTCTCTGGCGCGGCCGGCCAGGCCTGGCAGCGCGCCGGTAGCGAGTGGTCCGGCAGCGCCGCCGACGCGGCCTCCGACTTCGCGGCGACGACCGCCGCGGCCATCGACGAAGCCGCTGAGCGGGCGGGCGGGCTCGGCGGGGTGGCCGCGGATGCGGCGCACGCGGTCGCCGGCGCGCACCGTCGATTACAGGACCTCGTCGACGACTTCGAGAACACGGCGGCCGCACTAGAGCCGCGCCTCGATGAGCCGGGGGTGGCGAAGGAGCTGTTGGCCGCCGCGCGCGATGCCCTGGCTCGGGCCATCGCGATCGTCGAGGAACTGTGCGGCGAATTAGACGGACACGCAATAGCATTGGAGGGACGCGCACCGCCCGCATCGGCGGCACCGACGTCGCCGGCCGGATACGGCGCCGGCGCGGGCATAGGTTCCGGAAGCCCGATGGGTCCCCCGGCCGGGGGCGTGGGATCGAGTGGACTCGGCGGCATGGGTGCCGGGTCACCCATCCCCGCGGAACTGGCGTCGTTCACCCGCCCCGACGGCACCGAGGTTCCCGATGCGGCCGAGTTCGGCGACGGTGTGGCGATCCAGCTTCCCGACGGTTCCGTGGTGATGGCACCCAATGCCGTTGCCGCCAGCGCGGTTCGGCATGCCCTGACGCAACTGGGCGTGCCGTATCAGTGGGGCGGGACGACCCCGGGCGTAGGGCTCGACTGCAGCGGCTTGACCCAGTGGGCCTACGGCGAAGCGGGCTTGAACATTCCGCGACTGGCTCAGGAGCAGGACATCGGGGGCGCCGTGGCCTCTGGGTCGCTGCTGCCCGGGGACCTTGCGGTCTGGGACGGCCATGTCGCGATGGTCGTCGGGAACGGCCTCATGGTGGAGGCCGGCGATCCGGTCAAACTGTCGCCGATTCGGACCGCGAACGCGGGTCAGGGTTTTCAGGGATTCTGGCGGCCGACGGCCTAGATAACTCTGCACATTTCGCTGTGTTCAGCGTCGCAGTGACACCAAATGTCGCACCGCGCAATCACTAAAACCGATTGGAGGGTGAATTACTGGATTCAAACAATAGTGGATCCGGAATGCTTTCCTACGCACACAACCGCCTCTGACTTGGTGAGATCGCTGGACGCGCTATCTATCGCGGCTGTAAATTACGCATTGATCTTCGCTTTTATCAGGCAACGCGGTCGGGGGCAATCATGCCGGATAAAGAGTGTCTTCATAGCTCGCCTCTTGACGAAGCACAGCCGCCGCGGAACAGCATGCGTCGACTCCTGGGCGCCTCGATCGCGACGGCTGGTTTGGTTACTTGCGGGTTCATGCTCTTCGCGCCGATCGAACCCGCACCGTCCCCGGTCATGCTGGTGAGCTTTACGACGGAGGACAGCCCTGATGACGGTGGCGACGACAGCACACCGTCCCCTTCGAACGAGGGCGGCGCTGACGGAGATGGCACGACAGATGGCGGTGCCGACCTCGGAGAGTCCGAGAGTCAGGAACCCAACTCCGACGACAGCATTCCCGACTCCTCGGGCGACGGACCTGTTCCGGATCAGGAAAACAGTGGCGGTGGTGAAACCGACGAAGAAGGCACCGATTCCGACGGTGATGGATTCTCCGACGCCGAGGAATCGGCGGCGGGTACTGACGACGCCGACGCGGCCGACTACCCGGGCTCTGAAGACTCGTCGCCCGGGCAGACGGATTCAGACGGCGACGGATTCACCGATGACGCCGAAAACTCTGCCGGAACAGATGCCTGGAATCCTTCCAACTATCCGGGTTCGACAGATTCCTATTACGGCGACTCTGACAACGATGGCTTCACGGATGCCGATGAGGCATCTGCAGGCACCGACCCCTACGACTCGTCCAGCTACCCGGGCTCATACGGCCTTGACTCTGATGGCGACGGCTATTCTGATGCCGACGAAATCGCCTCCGGCACCAGCCCGAACGACGCCTCCAGCTACCCCGGCTCGACGAACTACACCGACGCCGACGGAGACGGCTACAGCGACGCCGACGAAGCATCAGCGGGTACCGACCCCAACGACCCCACCAAGTACCCCGGCTCCGGCACGACGGACACCGACGGCGATGGATTCAGCGACGACGAAGAAAACTCTTTCGGTAGCGACCCTTACAACCCCGCAAGCTATCCGGGATCAGACGACGGTTATTCCGCAGACACCGACGGCGACGGCCACCACGACGGGGACGAGATCGCAGTAGGCACCAACCCCAACGACCCATCGAGCTATCCCGGGTCAGACGCCGATTCCGACGGCGACGGCTATACCGACGGCACCGAAACAGCCTCCGGCACCGAACCTTACGACGCGTCCAGCTATCCAGGCTCGGATACCGATTCCGACGGCGACGGCTACAGCAACGGCGAAGAACTCGTCGCAGGCACCAACCCCGAAGACTCCACCAGCTACCCCGGCTCGGGTGGCTCGATGTACACCGATTCCGACGGCGACGGGTACACCGATGCCGATGAGGCATCCGCAGGTACCGACCCCAACGACCCCGCCAATTACCCGGGCTCATACGGCCTGGACTCCGACGGAGACGGCTACTCCGACGCCGATGAAACCGCCGCCGGCACCAGCCCCAACGACGCCTCCAGCTACCCCGGCTCGACGAACTACACCGACGCCGACGGCGACGGCTACACCGATGCCGACGAAGCAGCCGCTGGCACCAACCCCAACGACCCCACCAACTACCCCGGATCCGGCCTTACGGACACCGACGGCGACGGCTACACCGACAACGACGAAACCGCCGCAGGCACGGACCCCACCAATCCCTCAAGCTATCCAGGCTCCGGCGACTACGACTCCGACGGAGACGGCTTCACCGACAACAACGAAATCGCCGCGGGCACTGACCCCTCCAACCCCTGGAGCTACCCCGGCTCGGGAGGCTCGAACTACAACGACTCCGACGGCGACGGCTACACCGACGCCGACGAAGGCACCGCCGGGACGAACCCCTACGACTCGACGGACTACCCCGGCTCACTTGGCCTGGACTCTGACGGAGACGGCTACCCCGACGCCGACGAAACCGCCGCCGGCACCAACCCCAACGACGCCTCCAGCTACCCCGGTTCAACGAACTACACCGACGCCGACGGCGACGGCTACACCGACGCCGACGAGGCATCAGCGGGCAGCGACCCCAACGACCCCGCCAATTACCCGGGCTCTAAAGGCCTGGACTTCGACGGCGACGGCTACACCGACGCCGACGAGGCATCAGCGGGCAGCGACCCCAACGACCCCGCCAATTACCCGGGCTCAAACGGCCTGGACTCCGACGGCGACGGCTACACCGACGCCGACGAAACCGCCGCCGGCACCAGCCCCAACGACGCCTCCAGCTACCCCGGCTCGACGAACTACACCGACGCCGACGGCGACGGCTACACCGACGCCGATGAGGCATCCGCGGGCACCAACCCCAACGACCCCACCAACTACCCCGGCTCCGACACCACCGGCCCCGACAACACCGACGCCGACGGCGACGGCTATACCGACAACGACGAAACTGCCGCAGGCACCGACCCGTCCAACCCCGGGAGCTACCCCGGCTCGGGAGGCTCGAACTACACCGATTCCGACGGCGACGGCTACACCGATGCCGATGAGGCATCCGCAGGCACCGACCCCAACGACCCCGCCAATTACCCGGGCTCATACAGCCTGGACTCCGACGGAGACGGCTACCCCGACGCCGACGAAACCGCCTCCGGTACCAACCCCAACGACGCCTCCAGCTACCCCGGTTCAACGAACTACGCCGACTCCGACGGCGACGGCTACACCGATGCCGATGAGGCATCAGCGGGCAGCGACCCCAACGACCCCGCTAATTACCCGGGCTCCGACACCAGCGGGCCCGACGACACCGACACCGACGGCGACGGCGACGGCGACGGCTATACCGACACCGATGAGACCGCCGCCGGCTCGGACCCGAACAGTCCGACCAGCACTCCTGGCAGCACAGAAGGTCCTACAGATCCGACGACATCTGAGCCTGAACCCGGCCCCAGCAATTTCTTCGAAAGCCTCGTGGCCGCTTTTCGCGAGGCCGTCTCACGCACCGTGGCCTTCGTCTCGCATCTCGTGAACATGTTCCTCACCTTGTTCGGTCTCCGGCCGAACGCAGGTTGGTGGGCCTGAGGCCCCGTTATCGCTCTCGCATCACAGGGACTCACTCAGCGGCGCGACCTCGCTCAGGCGCGCACCCGTAGGAATTGACCCGCGAGGTCCGAGATCCACGCCTCGGCGGCGATCGGATCGGCCGGCGGGCCCGCAACCAGCACCAGCTCGTCGATGCCGGCATCGGCCAGACGGACGGCGTCGGCCGGCACCGGGTCCTGCAGGGAGACCGCAAGCCTCAGCTCGGTGGGGTCACGCCCTACCTCGCGACACAGCGAACGCAGCTTCGAGGCGCTGTACGCGGCCTCCTCGACGTCGGCCAGGTTGAAGCCGTACCAGCCGTCACCCCATTCGGCCGCACGGCGCAAGGCCGCGTCGGAGTTTCCGCCCAACACGATGGGGATCGACCTGCCCCGCGGCTTCGGATTGACCCGCACGCGATCGAAGGACACGAACTCCCCCGAGAACGAGGCGACATCGTCGCGCCACAGGGTGCGCATCGCCGCGACGTATTCGGCCATCCGCCGGCCGCGCCCTTCGAACGGGACACCCAGTGCGTCGTACTCCTCCCGCGACCACCCGACGCCCACGCCGAGGGACAGGCGGCCACCCGTCATGTGGTCGAGGGACGCGGCCTGCTTTGCCGTGATCACCGGGTTGTGTTCGGGCAGTAGCAACACGCCCGTCGCCAGCTCGATCCGATTTGTCGCCGCGGCAGCGAAGCTCAACGCGATCAAGGGGTCCAGCCAGTCGGCCTCGGCGGAGATCGCGATCCGGCCGTCGTCGCTGTAGGGGTAGTGAGAATCCGACTCGTCGGCCATGACGACGTGCTCGCCGACCCACAGGGTTGCGAACCCGGAGCGTTCGGCCGCCGCGGCCACGGCATCGATCACGGTGCGCTGCGCACCCGCGGCGATGCCGAGCCCATGCAGGCCGAGTCTGATCATTCGGCGATCATGGCAGGCTTGACGAACACTCCGAGCGACGAACGGGTTGCGGTACGGCAACAGTGCGCCGTCGTCGCGACGTGGCCGGACATACCGTGGCCATGCCCTCGGTGCGGCCGAGGCCGGTGGCTAGGCTGTGCCGCATGGCTGCTGACATCGTGCCGATCGGGCTGAAGCTGACCAAGGGCGACGTGTACACGCTGTGGGCGCCGCGGTGGCGTGCCGACGGCGACGAGTGGGAAGCGTTCCTCGGCAAAGACGAGGACCTCTACGTCCTCGAATCGGTCGCTGACCTGGTGGCTTTCGTCCGCACCAACGACGACAACGACCTGGTCGACCATCCCGCGTGGGAGAAGCTGACCCAGGCCAACGCCCATCGGCTGAACCCGACCGACGAGCACACGCACGACCTCGTGGTGCTCGAGGAGTTGCTGTCGCAGAAGCCCACCGAGGACAACGTGCGGGCGCTGCACGGCGCGCTGGCCGTCGTGTCGTCCATGGGTTCGGTGTGCGAGCTGCCCGCAGTCACCAAGTTCTTCAACGGCAACCCGATGCTCGGGACGGTCGGCGGCGGCGCGGAGGCGTTCGCCGGGCGCGCAGGTCGCAAGCGGTGGGCCGAAATCGAGAAGATCATCGCCCGCGGGTGGGACAGCGTCATCGAAGCCCTCGACGAGGTCATCACCACCCCGGAGGTCGACACCGCCGCCGCCGAGAAGGCCCAGGCCGAGCTCGACGAGGACGCCCCCGAGCCCGACGAGGACGACCTCGTGATCGACGACGTCGTCGACACCCCGGAGGAAGCGGACGAGCTTGCCGCCGAGGCCGAGACCAAGGTGCTGGGCAGTGACAAGGACTTCTGGGAGCGTGTCGGCATCGACCCGGTCCGCATCATGATGACCGGCGGGACCTACTTCACCCTGCGGTGCTACCTCAACGATCAGCCGATCTTCCTGGGCCGCAACGGCCGCATCAGCGTGTTCCCGTCGGAGCGAGCGCTGGCGCGCTACCTCGCCGACGAACATGATCACGATCTGTCCGACCTCGCCACCTACGACGACATCCGCACCGCGGCCACCGACGGATCCCTGCGGGTCGACGTCACCGACGACAACGTCTACGTGCTGACCGACATCGTCGACGACCTCGCCGAGGGACCCGACGCCCTCGATCGCGACCAGCTCGAGCTCGCGGTGGAGCTGCTGCGCGACATCGGCGATTACTCCGAGGAGACGACCGTCGACTCGAAGCTGGCGACCGACACCTCGCTGGGGCAGCTGATCGGCCACGTGCTCGACCCCGACACGGTGAAGCGCCCGAACGCGCCGTACGCGGACGCGGTGACGCAGTGGGAGTCGCTGGAGCGCTTCGTCGAGTCGCGGCTGCGTTCGGAGACGTAAGCCCACCGCGCGAGCGCGTGAAGAGACCCGTGCGAGCGCCTGGAGAGACCCGTGCGAGCGCGCGCAAAATGCCGGAGAATGCGGCGCGCCGCTGTGCAGACACGCGCGCTCGCGGTGCAAGTCCGGGGTCGCGGTGCAGGTCCCGGGGCCGCGGTGGTCAGCCGACGAGGACGGCGTAGCGGGGCTTAATCACCTCGTCGATGATGGCCAGCCGCTCGTCGAAGGCGATGAACGCAGATTTCATCGCGTTGATCGTGAACCGTTCGAGGTCGCTCCACCCGTAGCCGAACGCCTCGACCAGGCGCAGCATCTCCAGGCTCATCGTGGTGTCGCTCATCAACCGGTTGTCGGTGTTGACCGTCACCCGGAAGCGCAGCCGGGCCAGCTGATCGAACGGGTGCTCGGCGATGCTGGCTACCGCGCCGGTCTGAACGTTGGAGCTCGGGCACATCTCGAACGGCACCCGCTTGTCGCGTAGCAGCGAGGCGAGCCTGCCGAGCGTCGCCCGGCCGTCGCCGTCCACCTCGATGTCGTCGACGATCCGCACGCCGTGGCCGAGCCGGTCGGCACCGCAGAAGGCGATCGCCTCGTGGATCGACGGCAGCCCGAACGCCTCCCCCGCGTGAATGGTGAAGCGCGCGTTGTTGCTTCGCATGAACTCGAAAGCGTCGAGGTGCCGGGTGGGCGGGTAGCCCGCTTCCGCGCCGGCGATGTCGAAGCCGACCACACCCTTGTCCCGAAATCGGATCGCCAGCGCGGCGATCTCGCGGGAGCGTGCCGCATGGCGCATCGCGGTCACCAGGCAGCGCACCGTGATGGTCCGCCCGTCGGCCGCCGCGGCCTTCTCCCCGTCGGCGAAGCCTGCCAGCACCGCGTCGACGACGGCGTCCAGCGACAACCCGTCGTTGATGTGCAGCTCGGGGGCGAACCGGATCTCGGCGTAGACGACGTTGTCGCCGGCGAGGTCCTCGACGCATTCGCGGGCGACGCGGTGCAGCGCGTCGGGTGTCTGCATGACGCCGACCGTGTGGGCGAACGGCTCCAGGTAGCGCACCAGCGACCCACTGTGCGCGGCCGTGCGGAAGAACTCCGCCAGGCCGTCGGCGTCGTGGGCGGGCAGGTCCTCGTACCCGTGTTGATCGGCGAGCTCCAGCACCGTGGCCGGGCGCAGACCCCCGTCGAGGTGGTCGTGCAGCAGCGCCTTGGGCGCGCGGCGGATGTTCTCCAGCGTCAACGGCGTCGTCACGGGAAACTCCTCACGGGCTGATCCGGTCGATGATGAGCGGGCGCTGCGGCGGCGGGTGGTCCCCGACGCTCCAGGCGCCCTCCAATTCGGCGGCTGCCGGGGCGAGACGTTCCGGCGTGTCGGTGTACAGGGTGAACAGCGCCTCGCCTGCGGCGACGGGCTCGCCGGGGCGCCGGTGGATGCGCATTCCGGCGCCGAACTGCACGCGCTCGCCGGGCGCCGAGCGGCCTGCTCCCAGCCGCCACACCGCCAGTCCCACCGCCATCGCGTCGATGTCACCCATCGTGCCACCGCGAGGCGCCGTCACGGTTTCGGAATGGCCACCGACAGGCAACGCCTCGGCGGACAGCGCGGCGACATCGCCGCCCTGCGCCTCGACCAACGCACGGAACCGGTCCATGGCGGTCCCGTCGCGCAGCGTCTGCGCCGGGTCGACACCGTCGAGGCCAGCCGCGTCGCACGTCTCGCGGGCCAGCGCCAGCGTCAGCTCGACCACGTCGTCGGGCCCACCGCCGGCCAGCACCTCCAGCGATTCGACGACTTCGATGGCGTTGCCGACGGTGCAGCCGAGCGGCGCCTCCATGTCGGTCAGCAGAGCAATGGTGCGCACCCCGTGTTCGGCGCCCAGCTCGACCATGGTGCGGGCCAGCTCCCGCGACTCTTCTTCGGTGTCCAGGAAGGCGCCCGAGCCGACCTTCGAGTCGAGCACCAGCGCGCGGGTGCCCTCGGCGATCTTCTTGCTCATCACCGAGCTCGCGATCAGCGGCAGGGACTCCGTCGTCGCGGTCACGTCGCGCAGCGCGTAGATTTTGCGGTCGGCCGGGGCGAGCTCACCGGCGGCGAAGATCGCGGCGCCGAGATCGCAGAGTTGTTGGCGGACCTGGCCTTTGGAGATCTCGGCACTGAATCCGGGGATGGACTCCAATTTGTCCAGCGTCCCGCCGGTGTGACCGAGGCCACGGCCGGCGGCCTGCGGAACCGCACCGCCGCAAGCCATCACGACCGGCACCAGCGGGATGGTGATCTTGTCGCCGACGCCCCCGGTCGAGTGCTTGTCCACCAGAGCGAGGGGCTTGCCGGGGGCACCGGGACGCCGGAGGTCACCGAAGTCGAGCCGCTCCCCCGACGCGATCATGGCGGCCGTCCACCGCGCGATCTCGCCGTTCGTCATGCCGCGCAGGAAGATCGCCATCAGCAGCGCCGACATCTGGGCGTCGGCGACGCGGCCGTGGGTGTAGGCATCGACGACCCAATCGATCGCCTCGTCGGACAGGACGCCGCCGTCGCGCTTGATGCGGATCACCGACGGGGCGTCAAACGTCACAGTGTCTCCTCGGGGGTATGCGCGCGGGCCAGGTCGTCGGGGCCGAAAGCGTCGGGCAGCAGCTCGCGCAGCGGTTTCGGGCCGCTCGGGTGATCGATCAGCAGCTCGGCCCCGCCGTGTTCGAACAGCACCTGGCGGCACCGTCCACAGGGCATCAGCACCGCACCGTCGGGGCCTACGCACGCCAGTGCGACAAGGCGTCCGCCCCCGCCGGAATGTAGGGCGCAGACCACTGCGCACTCGGCACAGAGACCTAGGCCATATGAGACATTTTCCACATTGCATCCCGTGACGATTCGGTCATCGTCGACGAGAGCGGCCGCTCCCACCCGGAAGCGCGAATAGGGCGCGTAAGCATGGCGTCCGGCCTCAATTGCTCTGCGGCGCAATACATCCCAGTCTATTGCGGTCATCGCGTCACGCCATCCGAGCTGAGTCTGAATGCATTCCGAACACCCCGTCCCGTAACCCGAAGTCCCAGATAGGCGACCCTAACTTGCCCCTCTCGGGGCGGGCATATCGCTTCACGCTAGTTCGTTCAACAGTACAAAGGGGATTAGAGTCGCCCCGAGGTTTGGGTCCCAGGTAAACAGCACCGAGTTCCAAGCCTCCACCGATGGCGTTGGAGGGTCTTATGAGTACGGCAACACCAGCCGATACCGATTTACCGGCACCGCGGTCACGGCCTGCGCGGCGCCGCACTTTCTACCGTGGCGACCCGGGCATGTGGTCCTGGGTACTTCACCGCATCTCCGGTGCCACCATCTTCTTCTTCCTGTTCGTCCACGTGCTCGACACCGCGCTGGTGCGGGTCAGCCCGCAGGCCTACAACGAGATCATCGAGACCTACAAGACCCCGATCATCGGGCTCATGGAGATCGGTCTGGTCGCCGCGGTTCTGTACCACGCCCTCAACGGCATCCGGATCATCCTGATCGACTTCTGGTCGGAGGGTCCGCGCCACCAACGCACGATGCTGTGGGTGATCGCCGGGGTCTTCCTCGTGGTTTTCATCGCCTCGCTCGGCGTCATCGGCATGCACATGGCGGAGAGGTTTTTGTGATGGCCGAGAACCCCTACGACCACATCAGCGACCGCGGCGGTCCGGCGCCCGTCATGCAGCGCAGCTTCGACCGCCCCGCCGGCCTGGACAACCCCCGGGCGCCGCGGCGCGCCGGCGGAATGCCGAACTTCGAGAAGTACACCTGGCTGTTCATGCGCTTCTCAGGAATCGTGCTGGTCTTCCTCGCGCTGGGGCATCTGTTCATCATGCTGATGTGGGAAGACGGTGTGTACCGCATCGACTTCAATTACGTCGCCGAGCGCTGGTCCTCGCCGTTCTGGCAGACCTGGGACCTGCTGCTGTTGTGGCTGGCCCAGCTGCACGGCGGCAACGGGATGCGCACGATCATCGCCGACTACACCCGCAAGGACTCGACGAAGTTCTGGCTGAACACGCTGCTGGCGCTGTCCATGGCGTTCACGCTGGTACTCGGGACCTATGTGCTGCTGACGTTCGACGCGTCGATTTCCTGAAACGGAGAGCCCAATGATTGTTGAACACCGCTACGACGTCGTCATCGTCGGCGCCGGTGGCGCCGGCATGCGGGCGGCCGTCGAGTCCGGGCCCCGCGTCCGCACCGCGGTGCTGACCAAGCTCTACCCGACACGCTCGCACACCGGTGCGGCGCAGGGCGGCATGTGCGCCGCGCTGGCCAACGTCGAGGAAGACAACTGGGAATGGCACACCTTCGACACCGTCAAGGGCGGCGACTACCTCGCCGACCAGGACGCCGTCGAGATCATGGCCAAAGAGGCCATCGACGCGGTGCTGGACCTGGAGAAGATGGGGATGCCGTTCAACCGCACCCCCGAAGGCCGCATCGACCAGCGCCGCTTCGGCGGGCACACCCGCGACCACGGCAAAGCCCCCGTGCGCCGCGCGTGCTACGCCGCCGACCGCACCGGTCACATGATCCTGCAGACGCTGTACCAGAACTGCGTCAAGCACGACGTCGAGTTCTTCAACGAGTACTACGCGCTCGACATCGCTTTGACCGACACCCCGTCGGGTCCGGTCGCCACCGGCGTGATCGCCTACGAGCTCGCCACCGGTGACATCCACGTGTTCCACGCCAAGGCGATCGTCTTCGCCACCGGCGGCTCGGGCCGCATGTACAAGACCACGTCGAACGCACACACGCTGACCGGTGACGGCCTGGGCATCATCTTCCGCAAGGGACTTCCCCTGGAGGACATGGAGTTCCACCAGTTCCACCCGACAGGTCTGGCCGGCCTGGGCATCCTGATCTCCGAGGCCGTGCGCGGCGAGGGCGGGCGACTGCTCAACGGAGAGGGCGAGCGGTTCATGGAGCGCTACGCGCCGACGATCGTCGACCTGGCGCCCCGCGACATCGTTGCGCGCTCGATGGTGCTCGAAGTGCTCGAAGGTCGCGGCGCCGGACCCAACAAGGACTACGTCTACATCGACGTGCGCCATCTCGGCGAGGACGTGCTGGAGGCCAAGCTCCCCGACATCACCGAGTTCGCCCGCACCTACCTCGGCGTGGACCCGGTCAAGGAGCTCGTGCCCGTCTACCCGACGTGCCACTACGTCATGGGCGGCATCCCGACGACCGTCAACGGGCAGGTGCTCTCGGACAACACCACCGTCATCCCGGGTCTGTACGCCGCCGGCGAGTGCGCGTGCGTGTCGGTGCACGGCGCCAACCGCCTGGGCACCAACTCGCTGCTCGACATCAACGTCTTCGGCCGTCGCGCCGGCATCGCGGCTGCGAACTACGCACTGGGACATGACTTCGTGGACCTGCCTGAAAGCCCTGCCGAGATGGTGGTCGGCTGGGTCGGCGACATCCTGTCCGAGCACGGCAACGAGCGCGTCGCCGACATCCGCGGTGCGCTGCAGCAGTCGATGGACAACAACGCCGCGGTGTTCCGCACCGAGGAGACCCTCAAGCAGGCGCTGACCGACATCCACGCACTCAAGGAGCGTTACTCGCGAATCACGGTGCAGGACAAGGGCAAGCGCTATAACAGCGACCTGCTCGAGGCCATCGAGCTCGGCTTCCTGCTCGAGCTCGCCGAGGTCACCGTGGTCGGTGCGCTCAACCGCAAGGAGTCCCGCGGCGGACACGCCCGCGAGGACTACCCCAACCGCGACGACACCAATTACATGCGCCACACCATGGCGTACAAGGAAGGCTCGGACCTTCTGAGTGACATCCGGTTGGACTACAAGCCCGTGGTCCAGACGCGGTACGAACCGATGGAACGGAAGTACTGAGCACATGAGCGCTCCAGCCATTGAGAAGGACGACACCACCACTCCCCCGGTGCCCGAGGGCGCGGTGATGGTGACCCTGAAGATCGCCCGGTTCAACCCGGAGGCCCCCGACGACGCCGGGTGGCAGAGCTTCCGCGTGCCGTGTCTGCCCTCGGACCGTCTTCTCAACCTGCTGCACTACGTGAAGTGGTACCTGGACGGCACCTTGACGTTCCGCCGGTCCTGCGCCCACGGCGTGTGCGGATCGGACGCGATGCGGATCAACGGCGTCAACCGGTTGGCGTGCAAGGTGCTGATGCGCGACATGCTCCCGAAGAACCCCAAGAAGCAACTGACCATCACCATCGAGCCGATCCGCGGCCTGCCCGTGGAGAAAGACCTCGTGGTCGACATGGAGCCGTTCTTCGACGCGTTCCGGGCCATCAAGCCGTACCTGATCACCTCGGGCAATCAGCCGACGCGCGAACGGATTCAGAGCCAGACCGACCGCGCCCGCTACGACGACACCACCAAGTGCATCCTGTGCGCGTGCTGCACCACGAGCTGCCCGGTGTACTGGAGCGAAGGGTCCTACTTCGGCCCGGCCGCGATCGTCAACGCGCACCGGTTCATCTTCGACTCGCGCGACGAAGGTGCCGCCGAGCGGCTCGACATCCTCAACGACGTCGACGGGGTGTGGCGCTGCCGCACGACCTTCAATTGCACGGAGGCCTGCCCGCGTGGCATCCAGGTCACCAAGGCGATCCAGGAAGTCAAACGCGCACTGATGTTCGCGCGCTAGTCCTTTCGGGTTTCATGTCGATCCTGTCCTGGGGGCCCGTCGCCGACGGCCTGGCGCGAGTGTTCGCCCGGGTCGTCGACCCTGCACCGAAACCGGGTGTGCGGTTTCCCGAGATCGCGGGCGACAGCAGCACCGCTGTCGTCGACACACGTCACGGGCCCACCTCGGTGACGATCTACCGACCCCCGGGCGGCACCACACGTCCCGCGGTCTACGTCAACGTGCACGGTGGCGGCTTCGTCGTCGGTCATCCCGACCAGGACGACCCGTGGTGCCGGTACCTCGCGGCGCACGCCGGGGTGGTCGTCGTCAACGTCGATTACGTTCTCGCACCGCAGCATCGGTTCCCCGCCGCGGCGGAGCAGGTGTTCGACGTGCTGCGCTGGGCCGCCGCACCCGACCGCGACTGGGACGGCACCCGGTTGTGCGTGGGCGGTCAGAGCGCCGGGGGAAACCTTTCGGCGGCGGTGTCCCGGATGGCGCTGGAGGAGGGTGGGCCTCGCATCGCCCTCCAGGTATTGCACTATGCGCCCCTGGATCTGGTCACCCCGACGTCTCAGAAGTCCTCTCCGCTCGGGTTGCGCGCGATCCTCAAGCCGTGGATGGGCGAAGTCTTCGACACCGCCTACATCCCCGACCGCGGGGATCGAGCACATCGCCTCGCCTCGCCGGCTTGGGGCTCCAACGCCGACGACATCGCAGGCATCGCGCCGGCCGTGGTCATCACCACGGAGTACGACCGACTTCGAGACGAAGCCGTGCGTTACGCCGAAAAGCTGCGCACCGCAGGGTCACTCGTCCGCCACCATGATGTTCCCGGCGTGGATCACGGATACAACATCATGAGCGACGACACCGACGTGACCCGGCGCATGTACGACCTGATCGTCGCCGACGTCCGGGCTGCGGTGGACTGACGCGCAGCGCGCGGACGTCACGGCAGGCGCCGGGCCAGGAAGTCCCGGATCAGGGCCGTCACCGCGCCGAGGTCGCTTTCGAGCAGGAAGTGGCCGCCGTCGAACAGATGAATCTCCGCGTCGACGGCGTCGGCGGCGAAGGCGCGCGCTCCGTCGGGCCCGAAGAACGGATCCTTGTCGCCCCAGACCGCCAGCAGCGGAACAGCACTCGCGCGCAGATAGTCGTGTAGCGCGGGATAGATCTTCGGATTGGTCGCGTAGTCGAGGAAGAGCTTCAACTGGATCCGGTCGTTGCCCGGCCGCGACAGCAGCGCGTAGTCGTGAAACCACGTGTCGGGGCTGACAACGGACTCGTCCGGAACGCCGGCGACGTACTGCATTCTGGTCGCCTCCAGGGTCAGGATCCCCCGCAGCGCGGCTTCGGTCGCGGGCGTCTGCTCACGCTGGTAATCCCAGGCCGGCGCCCAGCCGTCGGCGACGAACCCGGCGTCGTAACCGTTGCCGTTCTGCGTGATGATCGCGGTAATGGCCCCCGGATCGCGCAGTGCCAGCCGCCAGCCGACGGGCGCGCCGTAGTCCTGGACATAGATCGCGTAGCGGGTGACGCCGAGCTGGGCCAGCAACCCGGCAACCGACGCGGTCAAGGCGTCGAAGGTGTAGTCGAAGTCCTCGACCGGCGGGGCGTCGGAGTATCCGAAGCCGAGGTAGTCGGGCGCGAGAACGTGATAGCGGTCGCTCAGTTCGGGGATCAGGTTGCGGAACATGAACGAGCTCGTCGGGAACCCGTGCAGCAGGACGATGACCGGAGCGCCGGGGTCGCCGGCCTCGCGGTAGAAGACCCGGCGGCCGTCGACGGTGGCGTAGCGGTGGTGGACCTGCCCCATGACTAACTTCCTTTCAACTTTTTAGTGGTTAGACATAGTCAACGCACGATCAGGTAACCTGTCAAGAGCAGTTTGGAGGTTAGTTATGGACGTGTCTGCGACGACAGGCGGTGACGAGGCATTTCTGCTCGACCTGCTCAACACGACGCCGGTCGTGGACGACGTTCCGACCGACGAGCTGTCGGACCTTGCGGCCGCGTCGACCTGGATGACCGCGCACGGCATCGACGCGACCGCCGAGGAGCGCGCGGCGCTCGTCGATGTTCGTGAGGCACTACAGCGGGTGGTGCGCGGCGAGGCGGCCCCGACCGTCCTGGACCGCTTTCTCGACGGCGTGAGCCTCACCCCGGCCGTTGGGGACGCGGGCGTGTCCTGGGAGCTCACCGGCGCCGGCGCGCCGGCACGGGCCGTCCTGGCCTGGGACGGCCTCCGCGTTCACAGCCCCGGCCGGCTACGCCCGTGCGCGAACACCGAATGCCGGCTGTTCCTCATCGACCGGAGCAAGCCGAACACGGCACGCTGGTGTTCGATGGCGATCTGCGGCAACCGGATGAAAGCACGCAGGCACTACCAGCGCTCGAAGAGCTGACCGGGGGTTACGGGACGTCGGCTTTCTCGTCGGCGGTGCCGGCTTTCTCGTCGGTGCCGGCTTTCTCGGTGTCGGTGTTCTCGGCGTCGGCGTTCTCGGCGTCTTCGGACTCGCCCCCCACGCCCTCACCGGCCCTCTTTCCGACCTGTTCGCCGTAGTACCGGATGATGACCGCCGCGGCGGCGGCGACCGGCACGGCCAGGAACGCCCCGATGACACCGAAGGTCGACGCGCCGAGCGTGACCGCGAGCAACACGATGACGGCGTGCAGCTTCATCGACTTCGACTGCAGCCACGGCTGCAGCACGTTGCCCTCCAACTGCTGCACGGCCAGGATGATGCCGAGCACGATCAGCGCGTTCACCGGCCCGTTGGCGACGAGCGCGATCAGCACGGCGAGGCCGCCGGCGACGAAGGCGCCGACGATCGGCACGAATCCACCGATGAACGTGATGATCGCGAGGGCGTAGGCCAGCGGGACACCCAGAATGACCAGCCCGATGCCGATCAGCACCGCGTCGACGAGGCTGACCAGCGCCTGCGTTCGAATGAATCCCCCGAGCGTGGCCCAGACGCGATTCAGCACCTCCGCCAGATGCGGCGCGGCGGGATTCCCGACGGTGCGGCGCAGCCAGGGGATGAAGCCGGGCCCGTCCTTGAGGAGGAAGAAGGTGACGACCACCGCCGTGAACACCGTGACCAGCGCCGAGGTCGCGGCGCCTACGCCGGTGAACACACCCGAGGCGATCTGCGCGCTGCTGGAGTTCAGGCGGTCGGTGATGGCCGCGACGGCCGAATTGAGTTGCGCCTCACTGATGTTGAGAGGCGGTCCGCCGAGCCAGTCGCGGACCTGGACCACACCGGCGGTGGCCTGCTCGGCAAGCTCGGTGGACTGCTCGACGATCGCGGGGGCCACGGCGGCGACCAGTCCCCCGATCACGCCGACGGCCACCAGGAGCGCCAGTAGGACAGCCGCGGCGGGCGGCACGCCCTTGTTCCGCAGCCAGCGCACCGGCGGCCACAGCACCGTGCAGATGACGAGTGCCAGCGCCACCGGCAGGACGATCACCCATGCCTTGCCGATGACCCAGGCCAGTACCCACAGCGCAGCGGCCACGGCGATGAGCTGCGCCGCGGCGACGGCACTCGACCGTAGATGGGCGGCGTAGACCGAGCCGCGGTTGGGAAAAGCCGTCGTGTTGTTGTCCACGCACCCTTCGTACCCGCCGGAGCCCGGTTCAACGTGTCACATGTGAGCGGGTCGTCTCGTCTCACCGATATGACCATCACACGCATCGACCCCCTCCCCCCGCACCGCGCATCGCTCGTCACCCGGCTGATGTGGCGCTATGCCAAACGCCGCTTCGGCGAGGTGCCCGAACCGTTCGCGATCTACGCCCACCATCCGGGCCTCATGATGGCGGGCGCCGCCCACGAGGGGATGCTCGAACGTGCGTCCACCGAACTTCCGGCCAGCGTGCGCGAACTTGCGGTGTACTGGGTCGCCCGCCAGATCGGTTGCTCGTGGTGCGTGGACTTCGGCGCGATGCTGATGCGCCTCGACGGCCTGGATCTCGCCCGCCTCGAAGACATCGACGACTATGCGACGTCACCCAGCTTCACCGACGACGAGCGTGCGGCGATCGCCTATGCGCAGGCCGTCACGACCGATCCGCACACCGTCACCGACGCCCAGGTCGCCGACCTGCGCGACCGGTTCGGCGACAAGGGTGTCATCGAGCTGACCTACCAGATCGGCGTGGAGAACATGCGTGCCCGTGTGAACGCCGCGCTGGGCATCACCGAACAGGGCTTCAGCTCCGACGCCTGCCGGGTGCCGTGGGCGACGTGACACCCCAGCCCCGAGGGCGACCACTCCCGCCGGCAGACACAGGGTTTCCCTGACGGCCCACCGGTGCTAGGTTACGAGGCCAGTGGAATCGTAACTACGAGGACGGGGCATGCGGATCTTCGCAACGGCGGTGCGGCCTGACGCGACCGCGGTGAAGGTGATCGCCTTCAGCGTGTCGATGCTGCTCGTCTTCGCCGCGCTGGTCACCGTCTTCGGCCAGTTCCGATACACCTCGGGCAACACCTACTCCGCGATCTTCGCGGACGCGTCCCGAGTGAAGTCGGGCCAGGATGTCCGGATGGCCGGAATGGCTGTCGGCACCGTGCAATCCGTCGAACTGCGGGCCGACAATACGGTGGCCGTGGCCTTCGACGTCGATCCGCGGTACCGGCTGTACGAGTCCACCCAGGCGCACATCCGCTACGAGAACCTCATCGGCGACCGCTACCTCGAACTCACCTTCAGCCCCGGCGAACTCGTCGAGCTGCCCCCCGGGTCGACCATCCCCGCGCAGAACACCAGGGCCGCCCTGGATCTCGACGCACTGCTGGGCGGGTTGCGCCCGGTCATCAAGGGCCTCGACGGCGACAAGATCAACGCGATCAGTGACGCGGTGATCGAGCTGCTGCAGGGAAATAACGGCGCGCTGTCCGAAATGCTCTCCAGCACCAGTGCTTTCACCCAGGACCTGGCCGCCCGCGATCAGGTCATCGGCGACGTGATCTCTCACCTGAACACGGTGCTGAGCATCGTCGACGACAAGGGGGCCCAGTTCGACGCGAGCGTGGACACCCTGCAGAAGCTGATCTCCGTTCTCGCCGCAGGCCGCGACCCCATCGCCGGTGCGATCGCACCGCTGGCATCGGCGGAGACCGACCTGACCGAAATGCTGGAGGGCAGCAGACGCCCCGTCCAAGGGGTGATAGAGAACGTCCGGCCGTTGGCCCAGCGCCTGGATGAACGCAAAGACGACATCAACAAAGTCATCGAACCCCTGGCAGAAAATTACCTGCGCCTCAACTCCCTTGGCGCATATGGCGCTTTCTTCAACATCTACTTCTGCTCGACTCGAATCAAGATCAACGGCCCGGCGGGCAGCGACATCCTCATCCCGTTCGGTGGACCTCCCGATCCCAGTAAGGGGCGCTGTTCGGAAAATGGGTGACACCGCGCGACTGGCGGCACTTTCCGTCACCGGTCTCGTCGTCTTGACCGGGTGCCAGGGAGGCCTCAATTCCTTGAACATGCCGGGCACGGCGGGCCACGGCCCCGGCTCGTTCACCATCACCGTGGACCTCCCCGATGTCGGCACCCTGCCCCAGAACTCGCCGGTGATGGTCGATGACGTGACCGTGGGCAGCGTATCCGGCATCGACGTCGTGCAGCGGCCCGACAGCACGATCTTCGCCACCGTCCGGTTGTCGTTGGACGCAACGGTCGATCTGCCGACGGACGCGACCGCTCGCGTCGCGCAGACCTCACTGCTGGGCAGCCAGCACATCGAGTTGGTTCCGCCGACACGGCAACGCGCTCACGGCCGACTCTCCGAGGGGTCACGCATCACCCTCGACCGGGGTTCCCGCTATCCGAGCACCGAAGAAGTGTTGTCCGCGTTGGGAATCGTGGTCAACAAGGGCAACCTCGGAGCGCTTCAGGACATCGGCGACGAGGTGTACGCCGCGGTCGCAGGCAGGGCCGGTACCTTCCGGGAACTGGTGCCGCGACTGGCCGAACTGACAAGCGCCCTCGAGCGTCAGACCGCGGACATCGTCCGCGCGATCGAGGGCCTCGACCGGTTCGCCGGAATCCTCGCTCGCGGCAGGGATGACCTCGGCCGCACCCTTGAGTCGCTGCCCGGCGCCCTGATGGTGCTGGACAGAAACCGCACCCGGATCGTCGATGCGTTCACCGCCCTGAGGAGTTTCGCCACCGTCGCGCAGCGGATGCTGGCCCAGACCAAGACCGACTTCGCGGCGGACCTGACCGACCTGTTTCCGGTCGTCAAGGCGCTCAACGACGATGCCGACAACCTCGTCAAGAGTCTGGAGTTCCTACCGACGTTCCCGTTCCACTACAAGTACCTCGCCAATGCGGTCCGCGGCGACTACCTCAACGTCTTCTCGACGTTCGACCTGACGGTGCGGCGCATGGGTGAATCATTCCTGACCACCTCCTTCGCAGATCCGAACATGAAGCGGCTGAACGAGCTCGTCAACGCTCCCGACTTTTTGGCGGGGGCAACGGCGAATCTGTCCGGTCAGGCTGCCGACCCCTTTGTCGTCCCGCCCGGTGCTGCGACCCAGCACGACGGGCCGTAGGCGGGAGGATCACGCGATGGGTGTCTACGCCGTCACCGGATCGGCGTCGGGGATGGGTGCGGCCACCGCACGCATGCTTCGCGCCGACGGCCATACGGTGATCGGTGTCGACCGCCACCGCGCCGACATCGTCGCCGACCTGTCGACGCGCGCCGGCCGCTTCGAAGCCGCACGGGCGGTGTTGGCAGCCGGTGACGGTCGGCTCGACGGCGCCGTCCTGGCTGCCGGTCTCGGACCGACCGGAGGGTCGGCACGCCTGCGGTCGATCGCCGAAGTCAACTACCTGGGGGTGGTTGACCTGCTGGGCACGTGGCGCTGCGCGCTGGCCGAGTCTGCGAACGCGAAAGTGGTGGTGGTGGGCAGCAATTCGACCACGACCACGCCCGCGGTTCCCCGCCGGACGGTCCGGGCGTTGCTGGCCGGCGATGTGGACGCCGCGTTGCGCAGCGTGCGCCCCTTCGGGCCGGTGCGTCCGCCCGTCGTCTATGCCGCCTCGAAGATCGCCATTACCCGATGGGTGCGACGACGCGCCGTCGAGCCTCAGTGGATCGGTGCGGGCATCCGGCTAAACGTGCTCGCCCCGGGCGCTGTCATGACCCCGCTGCTTGGGGAGCAGTTGGCCCGACCCCAGCAGAGTAAGGCGGTACGCCGATTCCCGATCCCCGTCGGCCGGTTCGCCGACGCCGAGTCGATGGGCCGCTGGATCCACTTCATGCTGTCCGACGCCGCCGATTTCCTGTGCGGGAGCGTCATCGTCCTCGACGGGGGAACCGAAGCCCATTTCCGCTCCGACGATTGGCCCAAACCCGTGCCGGTGCGCAGGGTGCCCGCCTACGTACGGCGCTTCCTCGGCTGACCAGCGCACATTGCCCCCTGTGCCGCGGCGTGGCGAGATGCGGTTGAATCGACACGATGACCGAGGAAGAGACGCGCGCCGGCGCGGGCGGGCGGCCGCGTGACGCCTCGATCGACCAGCGCGTGCTCTCGGCGACGCGCGAACTGCTGCTCGAGGTGGGTTGGGATGACCTGAGCGTCCGGATGGTGGCCACCCGGGCCGGGGTCGGTCGGTCCAGCCTGAACCGCCGCTGGGCGTCGAAGGCGGAACTCGTGCTGCACGCGATCCTCGGGGAGACACCCGATCTCTCACCGTTCTCGGGCACCGATCTGTCGGGCTGGATCGAATGGGTCGTGCGCGGTAGCCATGAGCTGTTCAGCGCCGCAGACGTCCGGGAGGCTGTTCCCGGCCTGCTCCTGGCACTGCGGGAAAACGACGACATGCGAAAAGCATTGTGGGCGAACTTCAGCGGCCCTGCGGTGCAGCTCTTCACCGAACACCTGCAGGCCCGAACACCGGCCCAGCGTCGGCGAGCGGACCTTGATGCCCGGGCCGTGCTCGTGATGGCTGCCGGCGCCGCGCTGTTCATGACCACGATCGCGGTGGAGGACGACTCCGATGCGCTACGCGATCGGATCACCGAACTGCTGCTGACCAGCGTGGGCGCGAAGTGACTCCATGATGGCGAGCTGCGGCGGCCGCCATGTCATGTTCAGGTCCGCCAGGGTGACGCTGTCGTCGGTGGGTGTGCCGGCGGTCAACAGCATCGCCGCTTCATAGCTCAGCCCGGCCGACACCGGGAGAAACTGTGCGGCGACGTCGCTCACGCGGGCCGCTGCCAGCAGCGCCCTGCGCGGCACGGGTAACCGCCGAATGCGGCGCCCCATCCCGTTTTCCAGTGCGTCGATCATCTCGTCGAAGGCCAGAAGGACTCCCCCGCAGAGGTAACGGCGCGGGCCCCGTCCGGGCTGCAGCAGCCGGGCATGCACCTCGGCGACGTCACGGACATCGATCATCTGCATGCCACCATCGATTCTCGGCGCCAGAGCCCACCGCACGATCGGCGCCCACCCCTGTTCGGTGACACCCGGTGCGGTGCCGAACGGCGGGCCGACGACGCTCGACGGGTAGGTGACCACGACCGGGGCGCCGGCGGCCTGCAATTCCCGGGCGACACGGTCGGCGTACGCCTTCGTCCTCGCGTAGGCGCTGCGGCCCTCTGTCGTCGGGGTGTCCAGCGATATCAGTCCGTCCGGTGGCGGGAACAGCGCGCTGTAGCTGCTGACCGACACCACGGGGTCCAGCCCCCGCTCGACACCGCGGCGCAGAACCGTCTCCGTGCCATGGGCGTTGACCTCCCACATCAGGGCCGTGCGGCGCTCGTCGGTACCCACCACCCCGGCCGCGTGGATGACGGCGTCGACCCCGGTCAGCACCCGGTCGATGTCCTCCCTCCGACGCACGTCGCCGACGACCACGCTCACCGAGCCCGACGCGCGCAGGCGATCGATCACCGGTGCGGCACGTTCGTGCGCGGGCACCAGGACCTGCACGTGATGACCGGCCTCCAGCACGGCCCGCGCCGTGTGTGCACCCAAGTACCCCGTGGCTCCGGTCATCGCGACGCGCACTGTCCACTCCTCGTCCTCGGTGCTAGATTCGATGCCAATGGTATCGATACAAGCTTTCACCCCCACCACGCTGGGTCCACTCACGCTCAAGAATCGCTTCGTCAAGGCCGCGACATTCGAAGGCGTGATGCCGCGCGGGCAGGTCAGCGATGCCCTCGTCGACTTCCACACCGAGGTCGCGCGAGGCGGTGCGGCGATGACCACCGTTGCCTACTGCGCGATTTCACCCGGCGGCAGGGTGCACCGCGACACCATCGTGCTGGACCGGGAACGTGCCCTGCAGTTACAGCGGCTGACGACGGCGGTGCACGAGGCCGGCGCATTGGCCTGCGCGCAGATCGGCCACGCCGGGCTGGTCGCCAACACGCTGTCCAACCGGACGTCGACGCTGTCGCCGTCGACGCGGTTGAGCGCACCCGCGATGGGCCTGGTGAAGGGCGCGACCGCCGAACAGCTCGACGAGGTCGTCGACGATTTCGGCGCGGCCGCCGCGAACGCCGTGGAGGCGGGGTTCGACGCGATCGAAATCCACATGGGGCACGGCTATCTGCTGAGCTCGTTCTTCAGCCCGAACCTCAACAGACGCACCGACCGATACGGTGGCGACACCGTCCGTCGTGCCGAACTGGCCCGCCGCGTCGCCGAGCGGGTCAGGGTGGCTGTCGGCGACGGCGTCGCAGTGACGGCCAAATTCAACATGGACGACGGCGTGCGCCGGGGCTTCTGGCTGACCGACAGTGTGCCGACCGCACGGCTTCTCGAAGCCGACGGTCATCTCGACGCCCTGCAACTGACCGGCGGCAGCTCGCTGCAGAACCCCATGTACTACTTCCGCGGCGAGGTCCCGATGGACGAATTCATCGCCTCACAGCCCGCCGCGGTGGGGCTCGGGCTCAGAGTCATCGGGCGGCGCCTCTTCCGCACCTACCCGTTCGAAGAGGGGTTCTTCCTCCCGCTGGCGCGTCAGTTCCGCGAGGCGCTGTCGATGCCGCTGATGCTCCTCGGCGGCATCAACCGCCTCGACACCGTGGAGAACGCGATCAGCGAAGGATTCGAATTCGTCGCTCTGGGAAGGGCATTGCTGCGAGAGCCGAGTCTGGTCAATCGTTTCCAGGCCGATCAGGGCGGTGAGAGCCTGTGCGTCCACTGCATGAAATGCATGCCGACCGTGTACAGCGGCACCCACTGCGTGCTGCGCGAGGACAGGGTGGCAGCGCTCGCGGCGCGCGACCGTGCATGAAAAGCCAGGCGGGGCGGCGTGCCGCTGTGCAGACGCGCGCGCTCGCGGTGCAGCGGATCAGCGCAGAGGTGAGCCGGTGAACTTGTCGGGGTTGGCGATGTCGTAGATCGCCACCACCCGGCCGTCCCGCACGGTCATCGCCTGGATGCGGGGTGCGATCGCGGGCGCATCGTCGGTGGCCTCAGCGCCCGGCGAGTACACGCCGAGTTCGCCGTTGACCAGACCGGCCACCCCGCTGTCGAACAGGCGCCGGGCACCGTACCGCTGCGTCAGGCCCAGCAGGAAACGAGCCACCTTGTCGCGGCCGTGAATGACCCGGGCCGCGGTCGGCGCACGACGATTCGAGTCACCCGTAAACGTCACCTCCGGGTGCAGCAGCGACACCACGGCCGCCAGATCCCCGGACGCCATGGCGGCCAACAGCTTTCCGACCACCTCGGCATGATCGGCCGCAGGCGGCGGCGCGCCGGACACGGCCCGCCGGGCGCGTGAAGCGAGCTGGCGCGCCGACTCCGGCGAGGATCCGAGCACCTGCGCGATCTCGCCGAACGGCACCCCGAATACGTCGTGCAGCACGAACGCCACCCGTTGATCCGGCGTCAGGTTCTCCAACACGACCATCGCGGCGAACCGGGCGTCCTCACCGGCCACCACCTCGGCCAGCGGATCGGACCCGTCGAGTGCCGTCACCACCGGTTCGGGCAGCCACTCCCCGACGTAGGTCTCGCGCCGATGGGCCGCCGACCGCAGGCGGTCCACCGCGAGGCGGCTGACCACGGTAGTCAACCACGCCTTCACATCGTCGACGGCCGTGCCTCGGCTCCGATCCCACCGCAGCCACGCATCCTGGACGATGTCCTCCGCGTCGGCGACGGTGCCGGTCAGTCGATACGCCACTGCCAGCAGGTGGGGTCGCACCCGCTGGAATTCGTCGACGCGTGCGCCGGCCGTCATGCCGAAAGTCTATCGGCAGCGCGAACAGCAACGGTAGCGGTATCGAAGGCAAACATCGCTACCTGCAACGATTTCCGCGTACGGGACGCACAGGTATTGGCGGAACCGTATATTGCGCCCATGGCTATCACGGAGGATCCGTCGACTCCCGCCGTCGGCGCCAAGGGGTTGCAGGCGGGCGCGCTGGGCCTCGTCGGCAACGTCGTCATCGGGCTGGCGGCCGTCGCGCCCGCCTACAGCCTCGCGGCGACTCTGGGCTATGTCGTGCTCGAGGTGCAGGAGAAGGCGCCGTCGATGTTCGTGCTGGCCTTCATCCCCATGCTGCTCGTCGCGTTCGCGTACAAGGAACTCTCGCAGGACACCCCCGACTGCGGCACGACGTTCACGTGGGGTGTGAAGGCGTTCGGCCCGTGGATCGGCTGGATCGGCGGCTGGGGTCTGGCGGTGTCGGCGATCATCGTGCTGGCCAACGTCGCCGAGATCGCCGCCATCTACCTGTATGCGTTCCTCGGACTGGACAACCTGGCCGAGAGCGTGCCGGCGACCGTCGGGCTCGGCTGCTTCTTCATCATCGCGATGACGTTGTTGTCCGCGCGCGGCATCGTCGTCAGCGAACGCGTGCAGAACGTGCTGATCGTGATCCAGTTCGGGGTGCTGATCGTCGTCAGCGTCATCGCGCTCGTGCGGGTGTTCTCCGACAGCGCCGGCGCGCAGGCGATCACCCCGCAGCTGTCCTGGCTGTGGCCCAGCGGGCTGGACGTCTCGCAGATCGCCGCCGCGGTCATCCTCTGCATTTTCATCTATTGGGGATGGGACGCCTGCCTGGCCGTCGGCGAGGAGACCAAGGACCCCGGCAAGACGCCCGGCATCGCCGCCGTCATCACCACTCTGATCCTGGTCTGCACCTACGTGCTGGTCGCCTACGCGCTGCAGTCGTTCGCCGGTTTCGGTGAGGTGGGGGTGGGGCTGAACAACCCGAACAACACCGACGACGTGCTCACGGTTCTCGGTGAACCCGTCGCCGGCCAGATCGCCGCCTCCGCACTGCTTCTCACGGTGTCGGTGTCGGCGCTGTCGTCGACCCAGACCACGATCCTGCCCACCGCGCGCGGCATGCTGTCGATGGCGGTCTACGAAGCCATCCCGAAACGGTTCGCCAGCGTGCACCCGCGCTACATGACGCCGGCGTTCGGCACCATCGTGATGGGCGTCTCGGCGCTGTTCTTCTACCTCGTGCTGAAGGTTCTGTCGGAGAACGCGCTGCTCGACTCGGTCGCGTCACTGGGGCTGGCGGTCGCCTTCTACTACGGCATCACCGCGTTCGCGTGTGTCTGGTACTTCCGCGCAACGTTGTTCACCTCGGTGCGGAACCTGTTCTTCCGCGGCATCTTCCCGCTCCTGGGCGGCATCGCGATGGCCGCCGCGTTCGGGATCAGCGCCAAGGACATGATCTCGCCGGACTACGGCTACACCGCGTTCGGATCGATCGGCGGGGTGTTCGTGCTCGGCGTCGGCATGCTGGTGCTCGGCGTTCCGCTGATGCTGGCCTGCTTCGCCTTCGGCACGAAGCGGTTCTTCCGCGGCGAGACGCTGGACGCGTCGACCGAAGTCAAAGTTCTGGATACCTACTGAGAAGGCTGGCTCAGCAATGCATTTGACCGTAGGCTACCTCGCCACCCCGACCGGGGACGACGGCATCGCACTCGCCAGCGCGTTGGCCACCACCTTCGACGCGACCGTGGACGTCGTGATCGTGGTCCGGGAGGAACTGCCCGACGGGCACCCCGGGCGCGCCGAATACCAGCAGCTGCTCGTGCAGCGTGGCGAGCAGTGGGTCGCCAAAGCCGTTGCGTCGCTGGAGTCCGACGGGGTCACGGCTGGATCGTCGGTGATCGTCGGCGAGTCGTTCGCCCAGGAGTTGGTCGCGTTCGCCGAGAGCAGGTCCTCGGACATGATCGTCGTCGGCGGGGCTCGCGACGGCTTCTTCGGCAGGCACACCATCGGTCCGGTCACCGGCGCCCTGCTGCACACCTCGACGATCCCGGTGGCGCTGGCACCGCGCGGCTACGCCGAGGATCCGGACGAGGCCATCACCGCGGTCACGGCAGCAGTGCCGACCAAACCCGGTGACGACAACCCGCTGCCATTCACGATCACCCTCGCCAGCGCTGCGGGACTGCGTGTCCGGATGTTGTCACTGGTGTCGGCGGAGAACCTCGCCGAAGCCGGCAGCGCCAAAGAGGTTCGGGCCCTGCAGCGTACAGCCGCCGAGGAGAACCTGGCCCTGGCGGCACGGGCGCTGCCCGACGCCCCCGACATCGAATCGCTGGTCGCCGACGGGATGACGCTGGAGTCGGCGCTGAAGAAACTGAAGTGGGACGACGGCGACCTGCTCGTCGTGGGCTCCTCGCGGTTCGCCGCGCCGCGCCGGATCTTCCTCGGGTCGACCGCCGCGCGCATCCTCGCGGGAGTCGACGTACCGGTGATCGTGGTACCGCGCGACGACGACTAGCGCCGCGCGCGGCTGTGCACGCGCGCTGGTGGCTCGCGAGCGCGCGCCGAATGCCACTAGTGGCGGCGCGGCGGCGTGCAGACACGCGCGCTCGCGGTGCCGACTCCTAGCCCCGCTTGGTGAAGATCGTGCGGTGCCACTCTTTGTCGACCGCACCGGTGATGTCGCTCATCACGTGCTTGATCGACAGGTACTCCTCGAGCGAGTACTGGCTCATGTCCTTGCCGAAGCCTGACGCTCCGAACCCGCCGTGCGGCATCTCCGAGATGATCGGGATGTGGTCGTTGATCCACACGCAACCGGCATGGATCTCGCGCGAAGCCCGTTGTGCGCGATACACATCGCGCGTCCACGCCGATGCGGCCAACCCATAGGCCGTGTCGTTGGCCTGCCGCAGCGCATCGTCGTCGTCGGTGAACGGCCGCACTGTCAGCACCGGGCCGAAGATCTCGTCGCGCCACACCTCCGACTGCTCGGACACATCGGCGATCAGCGTCGGCCGGTAGAACGAGCCCGGCCCCTCCGGCGCAACCCCGCCGGTGACGATCCGACCGCCCTCCCCCGGCGCCCGCTCGACCATGCCTGCGACCTTGGCCCGGTGCGCCAGCGAGATCAGCGGACCCAGATCCGTGTCCGGGTCCTGCGGGTCACCGACCACGATCTTGGACATCACCTCGCCGACCCCGGCCACGAAGTCGTCGTAGAGCGACTGCGCGACGATCGCCCGCGTCGCCGCCGTGCAGTCCTGCCCGGTGTTGATCAGGGCGCCGGCCACCGCGCCCTGGATCGCGGCGTCGAGGTCGGCGTCGTCGAACACCACGAACGGGGCCTTGCCCCCGAGTTCCAGCTGGGTCCGGTGCCCATGCGCGGCGGCGGCCAGCATGACCTTGCGGCCCACCGGCGTCGACCCGGTGAAGGTGACCATGTCCACGTCGGCGTGTCCGGCCAGCGCGGTGCCGACGTCGACGCCGGCACCGGTGACCACGTTCAGCACGCCGTCGGGCAGGCCTGCCTCGGACGCCAGCCGCGCGAGCGTCAGCGTCGTCAACGGCGTGATCTCCGCGGGCTTGATGATCACCGAACAGCCTGCGGCCAGGGCCGGGATCACCTTCCACACCGCCATCTGCAGCGGGTAGTTCCACGGCGTGATGGTCGCGACCACGCCGACGGCTTCCCGGCGAATGGACGACGTGTGGTCGCCCGAGTACTCCGCGGAGGCCTTGCCCTCGAGGTGGCGTGCCGCGCCGGCGAAGAAGTCGATGTTGTCGACGCTGCCCGGAACGTCGAACTCGGTGGCCAGGCGCACCGGCTTGCCGGTCTGGCTCACCTCCTCGGCGACCAGCAGCTCCGAGGCCTCATCGGCCAGCTTCGCGAGCTTGGCCAGCACCGACGATCGCTCCGCCGGGGTCGCTCCGGCCCACCCGGGAAGCGCCGTGCGTGCCGCCGACACCGCTGCGTCGACGTCGGCGGGCTGAGCGAGAGCGAATTCGGCCACGGGATCACCGGTCGCAGGGTTGATCACCTGGTGGACCGGACCCCCGGTCTCGACCTGAGCGCCGTTGATCCAGCTTCCCCCGAGGGTGACGGTATGAGCGACAGTCATAGGGGCAACGCTATCGCGCGCACTGCGCCAAAGCTACGCATACCGCACCCACAGATGGCTCGAACAATTGATTTCGCCGTCATGGTTGCTTGCCACGACGGATTCCGTGCACAATCTCTGGCATGGCTAACCCCGGGTTACCGCATGCCGTCGGCCCCGTCTCCTTCCGCGTCAACCAGTCTCGTCCCGGCGCTGCGTTCCAGCTCGACGAACTGTCCAAAGCGATCATCGAGAAGCTGCAGCAGGACGGTCGGCGCTCGTATGCGGGCATCGGCAAGGCGGTCGGCCTGTCGGAGGCCGCCGTACGCCAGCGCGTCCAGCGCATGGTCGACGCCGGTGTCATGCAGATCGTGGCCGTCACCGATCCCATGCAGCTCGGCTTCGCCCGCCAGGCCATGATCGGCATCCGCTGCACCGGCGACACCACCAAGATCGCCCAGAAGCTCGCCGAGATGGAATCGGTCGACTACGTCGTCCTCACCGCCGGCTCGTTCGACGCCATCGTCGAGGTGGTCTGCGAGGACGACGACAGCCTCCTCGAACTTCTCAACACCCAGATCCGCGCGCTACCGGGAGTGATATCCACCGAAACCCTTGTCTATCTGAAACTTGTTAAGCAGCAATACAATTGGGGTACCCGATGACAATAATTTCCGAAACCAACGAAGCGCCCCCCACCGGCGACCTCGGCGTGAAGGCCGACCGCCACCTGTGGGGCCATTTCGCCCGACACGGCGAAGGCATCACGCCGACGATCATCACCCGCGGCGAGGGTGTCCATATCTGGGACAGCAACGGCAACAGGTACATCGACGGGCTGTCGGGCCTGTTCGTCGTCCAGGTCGGGCACGGCCGCGCCGAGCTCGCCGAGGTCGCCGCCAAGCAGGCCGAGTCGCTGGCCTTCTTCCCGCTGTGGTCCTTCGCCACGCCCCCCGCCATCGAGCTCGCGGAACGGATCGCCGGCTACGCGCCGGGCGATCTCAACCGGGTGTTCTTCACCACCGGCGGCGGCGAGGCCGTCGAAAGCGCCTGGAAGCTGGCCAAGCAGTACTTCAAGCTGACCGGCAAGCCCGGCAAGTACAAGGTGATCTCCCGGTCCATCGCCTACCACGGCACACCGCAGGGCGCGCTGGCCATCACCGGCATCCCGACCTTCAAGGCGCCCTTCGACCCGCCGACTCCCGGCGGCTTCCGCGTGCCCAACACCAACTTCTACCGCGCCCCTGAGCAATTCAGCACAGACCCCAAGGCATTCGGCCGGTACTGCGCCGACCGGATCGCCGAGGCGATCGAGTTCGAAGGACCCGATACCGTCGCCGCCGTGTTCCTCGAACCGGTGCAGAATGCCGGCGGCTGCTTCCCGCCCCCGCCCGGATATTTCGAGCGGGTGCGCGAGATCTGCGACGAGTACGACGTACTGCTGGTCTCCGACGAGGTGATCTGCGCCTACGGCCGCATCGGATCGATGTTCGCCTGCAACGACTTCGGCTACACCCCGGACATCATCACGTGCGCGAAGGGTCTGACGTCGGGGTACTCGCCGATCGGCGCGATGATCGCCAGCGACCGGCTGTTCGAGCCGTTCAACGACGGGCAGACGGTGTTCGGTCACGGCTACACCTTCGGCGGCCATCCCGTCTCGGCGGCGGTCGCACTGGCCAACCTCGACATCTTCGAGCGCGAAGGCATCAACGACCACGTCAAGCAGAACGCCCCGGCGTTCCGGGCCACGCTCGAAAAGCTCAACGACATCCCGATCGTCGGTGACGTCCGCGGCGAGGGCTTCTTCTACGGCATCGAGTTGGTCAAGGACAAAGCCACCAAGGAGACGTTCAACGACGACGAGTGCGAGCGACTCCTGCGCGGCTTCCTGACACCGGCGCTGTTCGAAGCGGGCCTGTACTGCCGCGCCGACGACCGCGGCGACCCGGTCGTCCAGCTGGCCCCGCCGCTGATCAGCGGACAGGCCGAGTTCGACGCGATCCACGACATCCTGCGCAACGTCCTCACCGAGGCGTCCGCCCGGATGTAGGCCCTAGGCGGTGAAGCCGCCGTCGACATTCCAGTTCGCGCCGGTGACGAATCCCGATTCGGAGCCGGCGAGGAAGCTGACGACGGCGGCGACATCCCGCGGGTGGCCGTACCGGCCGAGCGCAACCACCTGAGCCTTGAGGCCTTCGGCGAACTCGCTGTCCTCGGGGTTCAGATCAGTGTTGATCGGCCCCGGCTGGACGTTGTTGACCGTGATCCCGCGGGGACCGAGTTCGCGGGCGAGCCCGCGGGTCAGCGACGACACCGCACCTTTGGTCATCGCGTACGCAGTGATGCCGGGGCCGGGCACGCGATCGGCGTTGATGCTGCCGATGTTGATGATCCGCGAGCCGTCGCCGAGATGCGCGAGTGCGTATCGCGACGCCCAGTAGACCCCGTTGACGTTGACGGCGATCAGGCGGTCGTACTGCTCGGCGGTGGTGTCCTCGAACGCCGAGAAATGCCCGATCCCGGCGTTGTTCACCAGCACGTCGAGGCCGCCGAGTCGGTCGGCGGCCTCGTCGACCGCGGCCGCGATCTGCGCCGGGTCGGCCGCGTCGGCCCGGATCGCCGACGCCGTGCCGCCGCGCGACTCGATGTCGGCCACCAATGCTTCGGCGTCGGCGGACGCGGCGGCGTACGTGAACGCCACTGCGGCGCCGTCGGCCGCCAGCCGACGGACGATCTCTGCGCCGATTCCCCGGGAACCTCCGGTGACCAGGGCTCGGCGTTCAGACAGCGGTGTCGTGCTCATCGTGGTGGCCTCTCGTTAGATACGAACCGGATTGTTACTAAGTATCCTCACCTCAAAGGCCTCAGCGGGCCCGTTTCATTCCCGTTCAGACGAAGGCGGTGCGCGATGGCGGTCGGACGACCGCGCGAGTTCGATCCCGAGACGGTCGAGCACGCGGCGATGAGGCTGTTCTGGGCGCGCGGCTTCGACGGCGTCTCCATCTCCGACGTGACTGCCGCCACGGGGGTCAACCGGCGCAGCATCTATGCCGAATTCGGGTCGAAGGAGCAGTTGTTCGAGCGGGCGACTCGGCGCTACGCCGCGGGCCCCGGCGGCTACGCGAACCGGGCGCTCCAGGAGCCGACGGCCCGCCGCGTTGCCGAGGCGATGGTGCACGGCGCCGCCGATGCGGTCAGCGGTGAGCCACGGGGCTGTCTGCTCGTCGGCGATGCCCCGGGCCTGGCCGCACTGCGCGATGCCGACGTGCACCGGCTCGCCGAACGCTTCGCCGCCGCCCACGACGAACTGCCTGGCGCGGACACCCTGTTGCTGGCGCGGTGGATCGCGGCCGTGTGCCAGGGATTGGCGGTCCAGGCGCGCAGCGGCGCGAGCCGCGCCGATCTGCACGCACTCGCCGACCTCGCCCTGACCGGGTGGCCGGGCGGGTCTGGTTCGGGTGACCCCCGCGGGTTACCGTCGACGCGATGACCCGCCGTTCGCAGATACCACCGATCGACCCGGCGCGATGGCAGGCGCCGCCCGTCGAGCCCCTCCCCGACTTCGGGCCCGCCGCCCTGACCCTGGTGGCGATCCCGGGCGGCGAGCCCGAGGACGTCGTCGTCGACGCGGAGGGCTACCTCTGGACCGGGGCGCGCGACGGCGGCATCGTGCGGCTGCAACCGGACGGCACCGCGCCCGAGGTGATCGCCAACACGGGCGGCCGCCCACTGGGTCTGGGGTTCGCGCGCGACGGCCGGCTGCTCATCTGCGACAGCCCACGGGGGCTGCTCGCCCTGGACACCACGACGGGACGTATCGAGCCGCTGGTGACCTCGATCCGCGGCCGGCAGCTGATCTTCTGCTCCAATGTCACTCAAACGTCGGACGGTGCAATCTATTTCACCGAGTCCACCAGTGCCTTCACCATCGACCGCTACCTCGGAGCCATTCTCGAGGCACGCCCGCGCGGGGCGCTGCACCGCCTCGATGCCGACGGAACCGTGACGACGGTCGTGGACGGGCTGTACTTCGCCAACGGCGTCACCCCGACGGCCGACGGCACGGCGCTGGTGTTCGCCGAGACACAGGGCCGTCGGCTGTCGAAGTACTGGTTGACCGGGCCTCAGGCGGGATCGGTGACCCCGTTGGCGGTCCATCTGCCCGCCATGCCCGACAACCTGTCCACGGGTGCCGACGGCCGCATCTGGTGCGCGATGGTGACCCCGGCCAACCCGCTGGCCGATCGGCTCGCCGCCCGGCCCGCCGTGCTTCGAAAGATGCTGTGGCGGTTGCCGAAACGGCTGCAACCGAGCGCCAAGGCCGTGGTGTGGGCCGTCGCGTTCGACCCCGACACCGGCGCCGCGGTCGCCGGCGTCACCATGCGGCATCCGCGGTTCAGCATGGCGACGGGCCTCGTCGAGTCGGCGGACCGGCTGTGGCTCGGCAGCATCGGCGGCCCGTATCTGGGCTCGATCGCCCTGCCGCGCTGACCCGAGTTCTAGAGCCCCAGGTCGGTGAGGCCGGGATGGTCGGCGGGGCGGGGCCCGCCGCGATCCCAGTGGAAGAGGCGGTCGTTCTCTCCGATGGCCACGTCGTTGATGCTGGCATGCCGCGCCGCCATCAGGCCGTCGGCGTCGAACTGCCAGTTCTCGTTGCCGTACGCGCGGAACCACTGACCGGCGGCGTCGTGGTACTCGTAGGCGAACCGCACGGCGATGCGCTCGTCACCGTACACCCACAGCTCCTTGATCAGCCGGTACTCGAGTTCCCTCTCCCACTTGGCCGTCAGGAACCGCTCGATCTCCGCACGGCCGGTGAGGAATTCGGACCGGTTACGCCACCAGCTGTCCGGCGTGTAGGCCTGCGCCACGCGCCGCGGATCCCTCGTGTTCCAGAGATCCTCGCCCGCACGAACCTTCGCGAGGGCGGTGTCTTGGGTGAACGGCGGTGCCAGAGTCATGGGTCTATCCCTTCAGGAAAGCGAGCAGTTCGGCGTTGACCACCTCGGCGTGGGTGGTGGGCATCCCGTGCGGAAAGTCCGTGTAGGTCTTCAAGGTTGCGTTCCTCAGCAGCTGCGCCGATTTCGGCCCGGCCGCGACGTAGGGCACGATTTGGTCGTCCTCACTGTGCATCACGAGCACCGGCACCGTGATCTGTTTGAGGTCCTCGGTGAAGTCGGTCTGCGAGAACGCCACGATTCCGTCGTAGTGGGAGTACGCGTCGCCCATCATGCCCTGGCGCCACCAGTTCTCGACGATGGCTTCCTGTGGCTCCACCCCCGGGCGGTTGAATCCGTAGAACGGGCCGGCCGCCAGCTCGCGGTAGAACACCGACCGGTTGGCGGCCAGTTGTGCCTGGAGATCGTCGAACACGGCTTTGGGCAGTCCCTCGGGATTGGCGTCGGTGCGCACCATCAGCGGCGGCACGGCACTGATCAGGGCGGCCTTCGACACCCGCCGCTCACCGTGGCGCGCCAGGTAGCGGACCACTTCCCCACCGCCGGTCGAATGGCCGATGTGGACGGCGTCGCGCAGATCGAGGTGCTCGACCAGCGCCGCGAGATCGTCGGCGTAGTGGTCGAGATCGTGACCCCCGGGCGTCTGGGTCGACCGTCCGTGCCCGCGACGGTCGTGGGCGATGACGCGGTAGCCCTGCTGCAGGAAGAACAGCATCTGGTTGTCCCAGTCATCGGAGGACAGCGGCCAGCCGTGGCTGAAGACGATCGGCTGCCCGGAGCCCCAGTCCTTGTAGAAGATGTCCGTGCCGTCGGCCGTGGTGAGAAAGCTCATGGACACACCCTTGCGCCTCGGACGCCGACCGTCATCGGCGCTGGCGGCCATCGCTTCTACCGGTTATCCCCCAGATCGATTCCTGCCAACCGACATCCAAATCCTGCCAAGTGAAATGTGTTCGCACGCTCACGGGTTTAACCCAGCATGAAGAACCTCACCATCGCCACCGCCGCCGCCGCCACCCTGGCCGGAGCCTTCGTCGGCCTGGCCACCCCGGCACTGGCCGCGCCGTCGGTCGGTGACGCGCAGAGCACCATCAGCCAGCTCGAGGCCGACGGCAATCGTGTGGTCGTCAACAATCCCTCGGGGACACCCCTTTCGCAGGCCACGGTCGTGGGCGTGAACCCCGGCGGCGACATCCGCTCGACCATTCAGGGCGACGACAGCAGCCAGCAGCAGACGATCACGGGCAAGGTCTACTACGTCGACATCCGCTAGACGGACCCGAGACCCAAAGGGGCACCTCCTATCCCCCGGGAGGTGCCCCTTTGCACGTCAGGGGAGCAAGCCCAGCCGCCGGGCCCTGGTCACCGATTCGTACCGGGTGCGGGTCCCGAGTTTGGTTGCCGCGCTGCGCAGATAGCTCTTGACGGTCTCGGGCCTGAGCGACAGGCGGTCCGCAGCCTCGGCATTGCTGCACCCCAGCGCCACCTGCGCGAGGACGTCGAGCTCGCGCGGAGCCAACGCGACGGGCGGCGTCGATCGGTCCGCGGAACCGGCGAGCTTGTCTGCCATCGCCTGGAGGCGCTCCCGTATCTCCACGGGCGCCGTCACCGCCAGTCGCCGGAGCTCGGCATGCACCTCGCGGATGTGCTCGGCGCCGACTCCCCCGCCGGTGTTGGCGAGGTCGGCGTCGCGCAGTCGCAGCCTGCGATCCACCTCGTCGCGGACGCGCAGTTCCTCGCTGAGCCGGCGCGCGGATTCCACCACGAGGTCGGCTGCGCGACCCCCGAAGGGTGCCGCGCTGCGGTACGCGCCGTAGAGCATCGCCCTCGTACGGCCGTCGACGAGCACCGGGACCGCCAGCACCGATTGGATCCCCTCGGACAGGACGGGTCCGTCGTAGTCGTGGGTGATCGACGACGCGTGGCGATAGTCGGCCACCGCGAGCGGGTGTCCCGCGACCATGCTCGCCCCGCCCAGGCCGGAATGGGATCGGACGGCCAGGCCGCGCAGACCGGCGGTGCGCACGCCGTGGTACTCGGTGATCAGCAGCGTGTCGGCGTGCACCTCGCCGCCGAACATCACCGGCACGCCACCGAGGACCGACACCCGGCGCAATTCGGCGCGCACGGCGTCGCCGTCCCGCGGACGCAGCAGCGGCGGTCTGGCCGACATCGGCAGAACACCTCCTTTCGGGGGTGGCGAACGGACGACTGTGACCTGGATCCTATTGGTCATGGCGACCGACACCGATCCGTTCGAAGCCCTGCGCGACGCGCGCGACCACCTCGTCGAGGTCATGGCCGACTACGACGCGGCTGTGGAGACCTTCCGCTGGCCGTCGCTGACGGGGACCTTCAACTGGGCGACGGACTGGTTCGACGCGATCGCCCGCGGCAACGAACGGGTCGCGCTGTGGATCGTCGAGGAGGACGGGGCCGAGACGACGGTGACGTTCGACCAGATGGCGCGGCGCTCAGACCAGGTCGCGGCCTGGTTGCGCGCCCTCGGGGTACGCAAGGGCGACCGAGTCATTCTGATGCTGGGCAACCAGGTCGAGTTGTGGGAATCCATGCTGGCGGTCGCCAAGCTGGGGGCGGTCATCATGCCCACGACCGGTGCGCTCGGGCCGGCCGACCTGTCGGACCGGATCGGCCGGGGCGCCGCGCGGTTCGTCATCGCCAACGCGTCCGACGTCGTGAAGTTCGACGATGTGCCGGGCGACTACGGGCGCATCGTGGTCGGTGGCGCAGCGCCGGGCTGGCATGCCTACGCCGACGCCGACTCGGCGCCCGCAGAGCCCTGCACCGCGCAGACCACGGTCGAGGACCCGCTGCTGGTGTACTTCACCTCCGGCACGACCAGCAGACCCAAGCTCGTGGAGCACTCGCAGGTGAGCTACCCCGTCGGACATTTGACGACGATGGCCTGGATCGGCGTGAAACCGGGTGACGTGCATCTGGCGATCAGTTCGCCGGGGTGGGCCAAGCACGCGTGGAGCTGCTTCTTCGCGCCGTGGATCGCCGAGGCGACGATCTTCGTCTACAACTACGGCCGCTTCCACGCGGCTGCGCTGCTCGATCAGATCCGGCGGGCCGGGGTCAGCACGTTCTGTGCACCACCGACGGTGTGGCGGATGCTGATCCAGTCCGATCTGGGTCCCCGCCCGGAGGCGCTGCGCGAAGTCCTTGGCGCCGGAGAGCCGCTCAACCCGGAGGTGATCAGTGCTGTCGAGCAGGCGTGGGGCCTGACGATCCGCGACGGGTTCGGCCAGACCGAGACCACCCTGCAGGTCGGCAACACCCCGGGCCAGCCGGTCAAGCCCGGTTCGATGGGCCGGCCGATGCCGGGGGTGCCGGTGGTCCTGGTCGATCCGCTCACCGGAGAAGTCGCCGACGAGGGCGAAATCTGCCTGGTCCTGGACGACGAACCGTTGAACCTGATGACGGGGTATCTCGGCGACGACGAGCGCAATGCGCTGGTGATGCGTGACGGCTACTACCACACCGGCGACGTGGCGAGCCGCGATGCGGACGGTTACATCACCTACATCGGGCGCACCGACGACGTCTTCAAGTGCTCCGATTACAAGGTGTCGCCGTTCGAGCTCGAAAGCGTGCTCATCGAGCACCCCGCCGTCGTGGAGGCCGCGGTGGTGCCGCAGCCCGATGCGACCCGGCTGGCGGTGCCCAAGGCCTACATCGCACTCGCCGACGGCTGGGCGGCCGACGACCGGACGGCCCGCGCGATCCTCGAGCATGCCCGCGACCACCTCGCGCCGTATCTGAAGGTCCGCCGAGTCGAATTCTTCGAACTGCCCAAGACCATTTCGGGCAAGATTCGACGGGTGGAGTTGCGTCGCCGCGAGGAGGAGGCGCACCGCGCAGGCCGTGCCATCGACACCGAGTACCGATATGAGGATGTGGTGAAATGAACGCTTCCTACGACGCCGGACCGACCGACACCCCCATTCTCGAAGAGACCATCGGCGCCAACTTCGAACGCATCGCCGCCGCGCATCCCGACATCGAGGCCCTGGTGGACGCCGCAAGCGACCGCCGCTGGACGTACTCCGAATTGGACGCCGAAATCAACACGGTGGCAAGAGGTTTGATGGCACTCGGGGTTGCCGGCGGCGATCGCGTCGGCATCTGGGCGCCCAACTGCCCGGAGTGGACGATCGTCCAGTACGCGACCGCGAAGATCGGCGCGATCCTGGTCAACATCAACCCGGCCTACCGCACACACGAGCTGCGTTACGTGCTGGATCAGTCCGGGGTGAGCACCCTGGTCTCGGCGACCCGGTTCAAGACTTCCGACTACGTCGCCATGGTCCAAGAAGTCCGCGCCGAGGTGGATGCCCTTGAGCGGGTCGTCTTCATCGGCACCCCGGACTGGGACGACCTCCGCCGGGAGGCCTCGGCGGTCACCGACGGTGCGCTGCGCGAGCGAGGCGCGGCGTTGTGTAACAACGATCCCATCAACATTCAATACACCTCGGGGACAACGGGATTCCCCAAGGGCGCGACGCTCTCGCACCGAAACATCCTGAACAACGGATATTTCGTCACCGAGCAGATCGGGCTGGGGCCGGGTGATCGGCTCTGCATTCCGGTGCCCTTCTACCACTGCTTCGGCATGGTGATGGGCAACCTGGGCTGCACCACCCACGCGGCCACGATGGTGATCCCGGCCCAGGCGTTCGATCCGGGGCAGACGCTGCTCACCATCGAAAAGGAACGGTGCACAGCCGTTTACGGCGTCCCGACGATGTTCATCGCCATGCAGAACCACCCGGACTTCGCCGAACGTGATCTGTCGTCGCTGCGGACGGGCATCATGGCGGGCGCGGTGTGCCCGGTCGAGGTGATGAAACGCTGCATCGAAGAGATGCACCTGACCGAGATGTCGATCGCCTACGGCATGACGGAGACCTCGCCGGTGTCCTGCCAGACCTTGATCGACGACGACCTCGAACGCCGTACCTCGTCGATCGGACGGGTTCACCCGCACGTCGAGATCAAGATCATCGATCCCGAAACCGGCGATGTCGTCGAGCGCGGTACCGCCGGCGAGTTCTGCACCCGCGGCTACTCCGTCATGCTGGGCTACTGGCGCGACGAGGAGAAGACCGCGGAGGCGATCGACTCCGAGGGCTGGATGCACACGGGCGACCTTGCGGTGATGCGCACCGACGGTTACTGCAACATCGTCGGCCGGATCAAGGATGTCGTCATCCGCGGCGGCGAGAACATCTACCCGCGGGAGATCGAGGAATTCCTCTACACCCATCCCGACATCGAGGACGCCCAGGTCATCGGAGTTCCCGACGAACGATACGGGGAAGAGGTGTGCGCGTGGATCCGGATGAGGCCGGGGCGCACCCCACTCGATGCCGCCGCGCTGCGGGAGTTCGCCGACGGCAAGCTGGCCCACTACAAGATCCCGCGCTATGTGCATGTCGTCGACGAGTTCCCGATGACGGTGACCGGCAAGATCCGCAAAGTCGAGATGCGCGAGGTGAGTGCTCGCCTCCTGGAGAGCTGAGGGTATTTCCTGCCATCGGCCGGTCAATTTCTGCCAGTGGAATTATTGGGGTGAGCTGCGGGTTTAGGAGATCAGATCACCACGATCTGAAGACACCGACAGTCGAAACCGCGCGACCCGCTCCACGGCTCCGACCCGATACAGGGAAGAGCAAGACCATGAAGAAGTTCACTCTCGCCACCGCCGCCGCCACCGCCCTGACCGCCGGGATGCTGGGACTGGCCGCACCGGCGCTGGCCGCCCCGATGGGTGGCAGCGCCGACACCACCATCTCCGAGCTCGAAGCGCAGGGCCACCGGGTGGTCGTCAACCGCCTCTCCGATGCCCCGCTGTCGGAGGCCAGCGTGGTCAGCGTCAAGCAGGGCGGCGCCATCCGCGGTACCGTCCAAGACCACTTCGGCGACCGCACCTTCCAGCAGACGGTCAAGGGCTACGTCTACTACGTCGACGTCCGCTGAGCGGACAATCAGACGCGAGTCCGGTAACTCCTGAGAGCACGAAAAGGGGCGCCCCCACCACCGGGGGCGCCCCTTCCGCGCGTCTACACCACCCGAAGGGGCGGTGTTGTCAGCCGAGATTGATAGGCCGGATGCCTGCGCATCGCCTCTTCGCGCTCGCGAGCACGACGCTCACTGGCTTGCCACGCGGGATGGCTGTCGAGTCGAACAACAACGGCGCCTGATTCCGTCATCATCACAACCCCTCTCACTGAACTCTGTGTTCTCAAGAGTGGTGGCTGCACCTGAGCGTGATCGCCAGAAGAAGCCATGAAGTAGCTGAGAAATGCCCCGTCAGGGCGAACTCCAAACCTCAGGCTCCTGACTGGAGGGACAGGACGCTGATGTCGGGCGGCGCGCCGACCCGAACCGGCGGTCCCCAGAACCCGGCCCCGCGGGACACGTAGAGCTGCGTGTCTCTGACCTGCGACAGCCCGGCCAGAGACGGCTGCGCCATCGACACCAGGTAGTGGAACGGCCACATCTGACCGCCGTGCGTGTGGCCGGACAGCTGCAGGTCGACGCCGCGGGTGGCGGCCTCGTCGACCTGGATCGGCTGGTGGGCCAGCAGAATGGTGGGTCCGTCGGGGCTCACCCCGGCCAGCGCGCGATCAAAATCCGGCGGATCCGAGCGCGTCTCACCGGCGACGTCGTTGACGCCGGCGAGGTCGAACGCGGCTCCGCCCCGCCGAATCCGGGTGTTCTCGTTGCGCAGCACGTCGAGGCCGAAGCGCTCCAGTTCCCGAATCCATTCAGCTGTGTCGTCGACGAAGTACTCGTGGTTGCCGGTGACGAAGAACGCGCCGTCGCGCGCGACGAGGTCCTGCAGCGGCTCCGCCGCAGCACCCAACTCCTGCACGGTTCCGTCGACGAGGTCTCCGACGACTGCGACGAGGTCAGGTTCTGCCTCGTTGATCATCCGCACGATGCGTTCGGTGTGGCGGCGACCGAGCAACGGCCCCAGATGGATGTCGGACACCACCGCGATGCGGAAGCCGTCGAAAGCGGGGTCCAGGCGCGGCAGGCGAACGGGAACCCGAAGTAGGTCGGGCGGTCCGAGCGCAGTGGCGGCGCCGACGGTCGTCACACCCGCCGCGGCGACCCCGACTGCGACGGCGCCCGTGCGCGCCAGGAACATGCGGCGGTCGACGGCCGGCGCGGCGGGTGTGGGCTCGGCCGGTGGGCGGGGCGCGCTGCGGGTCCAGCGGCGCAGGGCCAGGCGGACGGGCTCGAGGATGAGCAGCGCGAGGAACAGGTAGGCCAGCAGACCGAACCACAGGTAGCCCGGCCAGGCGAGCCAGCCCGGTTCCCGCACATCGAGAACGCGCGGCACGATCAGCGTGCCGATCAGCAGGATCATCAGCGCCCCGAGTAGCAGCGACAGGAGACGTCGAGTCTTTCCGGCACGGGTGGTGTCCTTGACCATCCGTTTCCAGACCAGCAGATGCATCAGCGCGAGGACCGACCCGAGAACAACAATGAACATTCATGTCCTTCGCGTGACTCAGAGGTGTTCCCAGCCTAGTGATCGGGCGGACCTGCCCAATCCAGTCACATCTGAAACTCTGACAACACCAGTCACCGCGTGGCTCCCCGATGCAGGGGCGGCCGTCGCTTAATCTTCGGTCACGATGGCGACCTTACGGACAGTCTTGACGCGGGCATCCGCGCTGGTCACCGCATCAATGCTGGTGCTGGCACCCACTGCTGCGGCCCAGCCGGGCCCGGTCGCGGACGCGAACACGTGCCCGTACCGGGTCAGCACGCCGCCCGCGGTCGATGCGTCCGAGATTCCGAAGGTGGGCGACCCGCCGGCGCCGCTGCCCGTGCCCGCGAAGCCGATGGGGGGCGATGCGCTGTCCGGGTGCGGCGTGATCACCGCCCCCGGAACACCTCCCGTCCCCGGCGACGTGTCCGCAGAGGCGTGGCTCGTGGCCGACCTCGACACCGGAGATGTCATCGCCGCCCGCGACCCGCATGGCCGTCACCGTCCCGCCAGCATCATCAAAGTCCTGACCGCGATGCAGGCGATCCGGGATCTGCCCCTGATGAAGACGGTCCCGGGCACCGAGGAGGACGCCGCCCAGGAAGGCACCAAGGTCGGCGTCGGCGAAGGCGGGATGTACACCGTCAACGACCTGCTGCACGGGCTGCTCATGTACTCGGGCAACGACGCCGCGCACGCCCTGGCGATGCAGATGGGCGGCATGGAGACCACGCTGAACAAGCTCAACGTGCTTGCGGGCAAGCTGGGCGCACGCGATACCAGGGTCGCCACACCGTCGGGCCTCGACGGCCCGGGCATGAGCACGTCGGCCTACGACATCGGCTTGTTCTATCGGTACGCCTGGCAGAACCCGGTCTTCACCGACATCGTGTCCACGCGCGCAGCCGAATTCCCGGGCCGCGACGGCGCCGGTTATCCGATCGAGAACGACAACAAGCTGCTCGCCAACTATCCGGGCGCACTCGGCGGCAAGACCGGCTACACCGACGATGCCGGCCAGACATTCGTCGGGGGCGCCACCCGCGACGGGCGCCGGCTGGTCGCGGTCCTGATGCGCGGCACCCGACAGCCGGTCGCACCGTGGGAACAGGCGGCAAGGCTACTGGACTACGGCTTCGCGACCGCCCCGGGCACCAAGGTCGGCACGCTCATCGAACCTGATCCGTCGCTCGGTGGCACGGCCCAGGATCCGGCGGCGGCGCCGGCGACCGCGAATGCCAACGCCGTGTTGCCCGACGTCGACGCCACCCCCGTCCGGATCGGCGTGGGAGTGATCGGCGCGGTCATCGTGTTCACCTTGATGATGGGCGCACGGGCGCTCAACCGCCGCCCGGCACGCTAGCGTCGGCGACGCGAAAAGCTCAGTGCGCCAAGGGCTCCGATCGCGACCGCGGTCGCGGCCTGCCACCATTGCACACCGGGCCTGGCGATCACCCGGTTGTTGATGACCGCGGGGGCCGGAACGGGTATGTCGCGTTCGCGCATGTTCTCGGGCGTCGTCGCCGCCCAGCACGTGGCGAACAGGATGAGCCGGGACGTGATGTAGGCGAACACCATCAGGCCCAGGACCGGACCGAATGTCGCACCCGCCGGGCCTGTCACCACCGACCGCAGGTAGATCGAGGCCACCAGCTTGAACACCTCGAATGCGACCGCGGCGATCAAACCCGCGCGCACGCTGCTGCGGAAGCTGATCGACTCACGGGGCAGCCGAGCGATGATCCACGCGAACAGCAGCCACGACACGAGTATCGACACCGCGATGGACGCCATCCGCAAGACGATGCTCAGCACCGGTGAATCGGGAAACCCGAACCAGTTCAACACGTTTTCCATCACCGACGAGTTGCCCAGGGCCGACAGGGCCAGGGTGAGCACGATGGCCAGGAATGTCGATACGAGGGCCCCGAGGTCGGACAGTTTCGTGCGGAGGAAGCCTGGCGGGTCGTCGCGATAACTTCCCCACATCTGGCTCAGCGCCTCCCGCAGGTTGGCCATCCATCCCAGGCCGGCCCAGGCGGCGGTCGCCAAACCGATGATGCCCACCGTGCCTCGGGAATCGATCGCCGAGTCCATCAGGGTGACGATCTGCTGACCGAGATCGCCCCCGAAGGACGCCCGGATCCGGCCCTCCACGTCGTCGAGGAGCTCGGGCTGGTTGGCGAGGATGAAGCCGCCGATCGCGAACGCGACCATCAGCAACGGGAACAGCGCGAAGATCGTGAAGTACGTGATGCCGGCGGCGTAGAAATCGCCCTTGCAGTCGTTGTAGCGGCCCTGCGCGCGCATCGTGTGGTCGAACCATGGCCACCGCGACCGCATCCGGTCGAGGAAACCGGGTGCGCCCTCGGGGTCGGCCGGTGCGGGCGGCGCAGTCATCCGACCCCCTCGATGGCTAGTGAGACGCTAGGAACCCTAGCCGGTCGTATACCCGGCGCAGAGTTCGTCCAGACACCTCGCGGGCCCGCTCGGCGCCCCGGGCGAGCACACCTTCGAGTTCAGCGGGGTCGCCGAGCAACTCGTCGACCCGGGTCTTGATCGGCGTGACGAACTCGACGACGGCCTCGGCGGTCTCCTTCTTCAGATCGCCGTAGCCGCGGCCGCCGTAGCCCGCGACGAGCGTGTCGATGTCGGTGCCCGTCACCGCCGCCTGGATCGTCAGGAGATTGGAGATGCCGGGCTTGGCGTCACGATCGAAACGGATTTCGCGCTCGCTGTCGGTGACGGCCGATCGAATCTTCTTCGCGGTCTTACCCGGATCGTCGAGCAGGCTGATCAGCCCGGCGTCGGACTCGGCCGACTTGCTCATCTTCGCCGTCGGATCCTGCAGATCGTAGATCTTGGCGGTGGCCTTGGGGATCATCGCCTCGGGAACCACGAAAGTGTCGGGGAAGCGGGCGTTGATGCGCTGCGCGACATCGCGAGCCAACTCGAGATGCTGGCGCTGGTCCTCGCCGACCGGCACCAGCTCGGTGCCGTAGAGCAGTACGTCGGCAGCCATCAGCACCGGGTAGGTGAACAGTCCGACGGTGGTCGCGTCGGCGCCCTGCTTCTGCGACTTGTCCTTGAACTGCGTCATCCGGGACGCCTGCCCGAAGCCCGTGAAACATCCGAGCACCCAAGCCAATTCGGAGTGGCTGGGAACGTGGCTCTGCACGAAGACCGTGGCGCGCGCCGGGTCGATGCCCAGAGCCAGGTACTGGGCGGCGGTCACGAGCGTGCGCTTGCGCAATGTGGCGGGATCCTGCGGCACCGTGATCGCGTGCAGATCGACGACGCAGAAGTACGCGTCGTAACCGTCCTGCAGGCTGACCCACTGGCTCACGGCGCCCAGCGCGTTGCCCAGGTGCAGGGAGTCGGACGTGGGTTGCGCGCCTGAGAAGACGACGGGCCTGGCTGAGTTACTGGCAGTGCTCATGGTGGGACCATCTTTCCATCGACGGCTGCTGCGTCATCCTGGGGTCAGCCGCCGCAGCGCCCGCAGGAACACCCGGCGCTCCTCGGTACTGAGCTCGCCCAGCCAGCGTTCCTCGCCGCGCTGGATCTCGCGCTGCACCGCATCTTTGACCGCACGGCCCTTGTCGGTGATCGCCAGGAGCCGCACCCGGCGGTCGTCCGGGTCGGGCTGCCGGTCGATGTAGCCGTCGTCCTGCAGTTCGTCCAGGGTGCGGATGATGCGGGTCTTGTCGGCGTTGATGGCCTCGGCCAGTGCGGCCTGCGTGCGGAACGCGCCCCTGTCCAGGGTGCACAGCACCGCGTAGCCCCACATCGAGACGCCGTGGGCGGCGAGGATCGGCTCCTCGGTGGCGATCAGTTCGCGCAGCAGCGGAGCCAGCATCGCCGCGAGATCAGGGCGCTGATTCGACACCCGGCCAGCGTAGGCATTGCCTGATCATAAGCATGTGCATATGATGTGCACATGCCTACTTTTCTGGAACATCACCGCCGCGCGGTCGAGGCCTCGGTGGAGGTCGTACGCACCATCGGGGTTGCAGACCTCGGCCGCGCCACCCCCTGCGCGGAGTGGGACCTGGCCGAGCTGGTCGCGCACATGACGGCCCAGCACCACGGATTCGCCGCGGCCGCGCGGGGCCACGGAGCCGATCTCGACGTGTGGCGCACCGAGCCGATCGCCGACGCCGTGGCCGCCGATCCCGGCGGTACCTATGCCGCCGCCGCGCGAGACGTGCTCGACGCGTTCGCCACCGAAGGGCTCGACGACGCAGCGTTCGCGCTCCCCGAATTCGGGGCGGACGTCACGGTTCCCGGCGCGCTGGCCATGGGATTCCACTTCGTCGACTACGTGGTCCACGGCTGGGATGTCGCCGCGTCCCTGGGGCAGACATACTCGCTACCCGCCGACGTCGTGGCCGCTGCGCTTCCCATCGCACTCGGCGTCCCCGACGGCGAGATGCGCGACGCCGGCAACTCGCCGTTCGCCCGGGCCGTCGCGCCGGGCGACACCGACGACGAACTCGCGCGCATCCTGCGTCACCTGGGTCGCGATCCCGACGGCGCGTGAGCGCGCGCGAAATGCCAGAAGAAGCGGCGCGCCCCTGTGCAGACACGCGCGGTCGCGGTGCGGGCAGTCAGGCCCACTGCACGTCAGGCCCAGTGCACGTCAGGCGTAGTGGACCGTCAAGCGTAGTGGACCGTCACCGGGCAGTGGTCCGACCACCGCAGCGCGTAGGCCGCGGGGCGCTCGGTGATCACGGAGCTCGCGCGGGCGGCGAGGGCGGGTGTCGCGAGCTGGTAGTCGATCCGCCAGCCGGCGTCGTTGTCGAACGCCTTGCCGCGCCATGACCACCAGGCGTACGGGCCCGGCACATCGGGGTGGGCCCGCCGCACCACGTCGACCCAGCCGGTGGCCAGCAGGTCGGTCAGCCACTGGCGCTCCTGCGGAAGGAAGCCCGCCTTCTTGACGTTGCCCTTCCAGTTCTTGATGTCGTTCTCGGTGTGGGCGATGTTCCAATCACCACACAGCACAGCGCCTTTCCCGGCACTCTCCTCCTGCGCGAGCAGCACACCCATCCGCGTCTCGACCGCCGCCATGAAGCGTTCCTTCTCCCGCTGGCGTTCGGTCTCGGCCTCGCCGGTCGGGAAGTACACGCTGGCCACTGTCACACCTGCGGTGTCCGCCTCGACGTAGCGCCCGTGCAGGGCGAATTCCTCTGCCCCGCAGCCGATCCGAACGTCATCGATCGGAGTGCGCGAAAGCACCGCAACGCCGTTGCGGCCCTTCACCGACGGCTCGGCCGAGGCGAGGTGCCACCCGTCGGCCAGCACCGGGGCCAGGGCTTCGGCGAGCTGTTCGTCGTCGGCGCGGGTCTCCTGCAGACAGACCACGTCGGCCGCGGTCTCCTTGAACCAGGGCAACATCCCGAGGTTCTCCGACGATCGCTCCTTCACCGCCGCGCGGACGCCGTTGACGTTGATCGTGCTCACGGTTATGGGGCGCGTCACGTCCGCAGACCCTAACCGAATCAGGCCACTGCTTCTTGCGGTACCCGCGGTATCACCATATCGTCGGCGCATGGCACCACGAGAGCCGATCCACGCCGGTTCGGGCGAACCGATTCTTTTGCTGCATCCCTTCCTGTGCTCGCAGAACGTCTGGCGAACCGTGGGCGGACAGCTTGCCGACACCGGGCGCTTCGAGGTGTACGCGCCCACGATGGTGGGGCACCACGGGGGCGAGAAGTCGCCGACGTGGCTGCTCGACACCAAGCTGCTCGTCGAGGACATCGAACGACGTCTCGACCAGCTCGGATGGGAGACCGCCCACATCGTCGGCAACTCGCTGGGCGGCTGGGTGGGCTTCGAGCTGGAACGCCGGGGGCGGGCCCGCACCCTGACCGCGATCGCCCCCGCCGGTGGGTGGTCACAGCACTCGCTGACCAAGTACGAAACCGTCCTGAAGTTCATCGCCGGCGGACCCGCGCTCATCGCCGCACGGTTGCTCGGACCGCGCATCCTCAAGGTGCCGGGCGCGCGCAGGCTCGCCACCCTGCCCGTCAGCGGGCCCGCCGACGGGCCGACCGACGCCGACCTGCTCGCGCTCGTCGAGGACGCCACGCACTGCAGCGCCTATCTGCAGCTGCTGGTCAAGACGCTGCGCCTGCCGGGCCTGCTGGAGCTGGCCAGCCTGGGCGCGCCGACCCAGTTGGTCCTCTGCGAGAAGGACCGGGTGTTCCCCACGCCGCGGGGCAACCGGTACTTCCTGGAGAACCTTCCGAAGGACGCCAAGGTCGTGCGCCTCGACGGGTTCGGACACATCCCGATGCTGGAGGCGCCGGGTGTGATCACCGAGCTCATCGCCGCTTTCGTCGACGAGCACTCGGCCCCCGAGAAGGCCATCGGCTGAGCCTCATCGACGACGCGGCGCGGCCACCTGGTGGCACGCGCCGCGCCGTGTGAGATACAGTTCGTCTCGGTCATGAGCGCCAGCGTCAAGCCCCGGCTTGCTGGCCGGCAACCCTCCAACCGCGGTGGGGTGCCCCGGGAGACGACCAGGTTGAGTAGCCGGATGCGGCTATAAGGCAAGCGCGGGTCCGCCGTGAAACGGGCCCCCCGTTTCATGAGGAGTGCATCGATGACCGAACCCGATACCGCTTCCTGGGCGTTCGAGACCAAACAGGTCCACGCAGGGCAGACCCCCGACATCGCCACCAACGCGCGGGCGCTGCCGATCTATCAGACCACCAGCTACACGTTCAACAGCACCGAGCACGCCGCGGCACTGTTCGGCCTGGCCGAGACCGGCAACATCTACACCCGGATCATGAACCCGACGCAGGACGTCGTCGAGCAGCGCATCGCCGCGCTGGAAGGCGGTGTCGCCGCGCTGTTCCTGGCATCCGGACAGGCTGCCGAGACCATCGCGATCCTCAACCTCGCCCACAACGGCGACCACATCGTGTCCAGCCCGCGGCTCTACGGCGGCACCTACAACCTCTTCCACTACACGCTGCCCAAGCTGGGTATCGAGGTCACGTTCGTGGAGAACCCCGACGACCTGCAGTCCTGGCGCGCCGCCGCACGCCCGAACACCAAGGCGTTCTTCGGCGAGACCATCTCCAACCCGCAGATCGACGTGCTCGACATCCCCGGGGTGGCCGGGGTGGCCCACGAGATCGGCGTGCCGCTGATCGTCGACAACACCATCGCCACGCCCTACCTGATCCAGCCGCTGAGCCACGGCGCCGACATCGTCGTGCACTCGGCCACCAAATACCTGGGCGGCCACGGTTCGGCGATCGCCGGCGTGATCGTCGACGGCGGCACCTTCGACTGGACGAACGGTCGGTTCCCCGGCTTCACCGAGCCCGACCCCAGCTATCACGGCGTGGTGTTCGCCGAGCTCGGACCGCCGGCCTATGCGCTCAAGGCGCGCGTGCAGCTGCTGCGCGACCTCGGATCGGCCGCCGCCCCGTTCAACGCGTTCCTCATCGCACAGGGCCTCGAGACGCTGAGCCTGCGCATCGAACGCCACGTCGAGAACGCCCAGCGCGTCGCCGAATTCCTGGAGGCACAACCGGACGTGGTCTCGGTCAACTACGCCGGGCTCGCGTCGTCACCGTGGCACGACCTCGCAAAGAAGCTCGCGCCCAAGGGAACCGGTGCGGTCCTGGCGTTCGAGCTCGCCGGCGGCATCGAGGCGGGCAAGGCGTTCGTCAACGCGCTGAGCCTGCACAGCCATGTGGCCAACATCGGCGACGTCCGGTCGCTGGTGATCCACCCGGCCTCCACGACACACCAGCAGCTCTCCCCCGAGGAGCAGCTCGCCACCGGCGTGACGCCCGGCCTGGTACGGCTCGCCGTCGGCATCGAGGGCATCGACGACATCCTCGCCGACCTGGAGCGGGGATTCGCGGCCGCCAAGCCGTTCGCCGCCAAGACCGACCCGAACGCGGTCGCGTCGTTCTAGGGATCTGTGACGTGACAATCGTGGACTTATTCGAGGATCGCGTGGCGCTGCCGCCCGAGGGCGAGCTCGGCATCGTCGAGATCGGCACCCTCAAGCTGGAGAACGGCGAGGTGATCGAGGACGCCGTGATCGCCGTGCAGCGGTGGGGCGAGCTGTCGCCCGAACGGGACAACGTCGTCGTGGTGCTGCACGCGCTGACCGGCGATTCGCACATCACCGGTCCGGCCGGACCGGACCATCCCACCCCGGGATGGTGGGACGGCGTCGCGGGGCCGGGTGCACCGATCGACACCGACAGGTGGTGCGCGATCTCGACCAACGTGCTCGGCGGCTGCCGCGGCTCGACAGGGCCGAGTTCGGTTGCCCCCGACGGGAAGACGTGGGGCTCCCGCTTCCCGGTGATCACCGTGCGTGACCAGGTCGCCGCGGATGTGGCCGCCCTTGAGCGGCTCGGCATCACCGAGGTCGCCGCGGTGATCGGCGGATCCATGGGCGGCGCGCGGGCTCTGGAGTGGATGGTCACCCATCCCGACAGCGTCCGGTCGGCCCTGGTGCTCGCCGTGGGTGCCCGCGCGACCGCCGACCAGATCGGCACGCAGAGCACACAGGTCGCGGCCATCAAGGCGGACCCGAACTGGTGCGGCGGCGACTATCACGACACCGGCCGCTCCCCCGGCACCGGGCTCGAGATCGCCCGGCGCTTCGCCCATCTGACCTATCGCGGGGAGACCGAACTCGACGACCGGTTCGGCAACGACGCGCAGCCCGGCGAGGACCCGTGCACCGGCGGCCGCTACTCGGTGCAGAGCTACCTCGAATACCAGGGCCGAAAGCTGTTGGCCCGCTTCGACGCCGGTACCTACGTGGCGCTGACCGACGCGCTGTCGAGCCACGACGTGGGTCGCGGCCGCGGCGGGATCGCCGCCGCGCTGCGCGGGTGTCCGGTGCCCGCGGTGGTCGGCGGGATCACCTCCGACCGGCTGTATCCGCTGCGCCTGCAGGCCGAGATCGCCGACCTGCTGCCCGGTTGCGAGAGTCTGGACGTCGTCGACTCGGTGTACGGCCACGACGGGTTCCTCGTCGAGACCGACGCGGTCGGCGCGCTGATCCGGCGGACGTTGGAGCTGGCGTCCCGGTGACCGACGTCCCTGATCGGCGTTCACTGTCGTTCGGTGCGGAGGCGGCTGCCTACGAGCGGGGTCGCCCGTCCTATCCCCCGGAGGCCATCAACTGGCTGCTGCCCGACGGCGCGCGCGACGTGCTCGACCTCGGCGCGGGCACCGGCAAGCTGACCACCCGGCTGGTGGAGCGGGGACTCGACGTGACCGCCGTCGACCCGATCCCCGAGATGCTCGAACTGCTCAGCTCGTCGCTACCGGAGACGCCGGCGCTGCTCGGCACCGCCGAGGACATCCCGCTGCCCGACGACAGTGTCGATGCGGTGCTGGTGGCCCAGGCGTGGCACTGGTTCGACGAGGAGCGGGCCGTCAAGGAGATCACCCGGGTGCTGCGGCCCGGCGGGTCGCTGGGCCTGGTGTGGAACAACCGCGACGAACGACTGGGCTGGGTCAAGGATCTGGGCACGATCATCGGACACGAGGTAGATCCGTGGAGCCAGTCGGTCGCCCTGCCCGCGCCGTTCACCGCCGTCGAACGCCGCCAGGTCGAGTGGACGAGCTACCTGACGCCCCAGGCCCTGATCGATCTGGTGGCGTCACGCTCGTACTGCATCACCTCACCCGAGCAGGTCCGGGCCCGCACGCTCGACCGTGTCCGCGAGCTGTTGGCCACCCACCCCGCGCTGGCCAACAGCACGGGCCTGGCGCTGCCGTACGTCACGGTGTGCGTGCGGGCGACACTGTCGTAGCGATGCCGGGCTGGCTGGAAGCCGGATGGTGGGGCCTCGTCGCGGGCGGGGCGCTCGTGGTCGGCGCCGCTATCGCCTGGACGGTTCGCGTGCCCCCGCGCATCGTCGCCACCGTCATGGCGTTCGGTGCGGGGGTCCTGATCTCGGCGTTGGCCTTCGACCTGGTGGACGAGGCCGAGCGCAGCGGCGGGCTGCCGGCCACTGCCCTGGGCTTCGTGTCCGGCGCCACCGCCTACGTCCTGGCCAACGCCGTACTGTCCCGCTACGGTGCCCGCCACCGCAAACGTTCACACGGCCGCCAGCCGACCGAAGAGCAGTCCGGCGGCAGCGGCACGGCGATCGCCGTCGGCGCGCTGCTCGACGGGGTACCGGAGTCGGTCGTCCTCGGCATCACGCTGATCGGCGGTCAGGGTGTGGGCCTGCCGATGCTGGCCGCCGTGTTCATCTCGAACCTGCCCGAGGGATTGTCGAGCGCAGCCGGGATGAAGCAGGCGGGCCGCAGCGCGCGGTACGTCTTCGGCGTCTGGATCGGCATCGCCGTGATCAGCGGTGTGTCGGCGACCCTGGGCTACGTGCTACTGGCCGGGGCGTCGCCGTTCGTGGTCGCGGTCATCACCGCCGTCGCCGCGGGCGCGATCCTCGCCATGATCGCCGACACGATGGTGCCCGAGGCGTTCGACGAGGCCCACCTGTTCACCGGTCTCATCACGGCCATCGGTTTCCTGACGGCCTTCGCGATCGAGCGGATGGGCTAGCTGGTGCCCAGCGGATCGATCGTCCACGCGATGTAGAGCATCACGGCGCTGACCGACGCGGTGGTCACGAAATCCACGGTGCGGCTGCGCACCGCCAGCAGCCCCACGCGGTCCTCCGACAGTGCCAGTCGCAGCGCCGCGGCGACTCCGACACCGATCGACATGACCAGCGCGCCGCGCCGCCAGTAGCCCGTGGCCACCAGGACGAACGCCGCGACCAGGAAGAGGCCGACCACCAGGATCGGCCACTGCCCGCCGAAGAACTTGCGCGCGAACTCCGTCACTCAGGCCCTTGGCTCTTCGCGCAAGGCTCATCGCCGGCCCTTGGCTCTTCGCGCGGGCGCCCATCGCCGGAAGCTTCGGCCCGTTCGACGACATTGGTCAGCAGGAACGCCCGCGTCAGCGGTCCGACGCCACCGGGATTGGGTGACACGTGCCCGGCCACCTCCCACACCCCGGGATGGACGTCGCCCACGAGCTTGCCCGCGTCATCGCGGCTCACGCCCACATCGACGACCGCCGCGCCGGGACGCACCATGTCGGCGGTGACCATGTGCGAGACCCCCGCCGCGGCGATGATGATGTCCGCCTCGCGGGTGATCTCGGGCAGGTGCCGGGTTGCGGTGTGGCACAGCGTGACCGTGGCGTTCTCCGACCGGCGGGTCAGCAGCAGCCCCAGCGGGCGCCCGACGGTGACCCCGCGCCCGATGACCACGACGTGCGCGCCGGCGATCTCGACCTCGAAGCGGCGCAGCAGGTGCACGATGCCGCGGGGCGTGCACGGCAACGGCGCCGGCTCGTTGAGCACGAGGCGGCCCAGGTTGGTCGGGTGCAGCCCGTCGGCGTCCTTGGCCGGGTCGATCCGCTCCAGTGCCGCGTTCTCGTTGAGGTGTCTGGGCAGCGGCAGCTGCACGATGTAGCCGGTGCACTCCGGGTTGGCGTTCAGCTCGTCGATGGTCTCGTCGAGCGTGGCCTGGCTGATGTCGGCGGGCAGGTCGCGCCGGATCGAGTTGATCCCTACCTTCGCGCAGTCGGAGTGCTTACCCCGCACGTACGCCTGAGATCCGGGGTCGTCGCCGACCAGCACCGTGCCCAGTCCCGGTGTCCGGCCCGCCGCGGTCAGAGCCGCGACCCGCTCGGTGAGGTCGACGAAGATCTCGTCGCGCGTGGCCTTGCCGTCCAAAGTGATCGCACCCACGGCGATCATTGTGACAGGCTCCCCACATGACAGCCCCTCGCGATGTGTTCACTGCCGCCACGCTCGGCCCGATCTCACTGCGCAATCGCATCATCAAGGCCGCGACGTTCGAGGCCGCGACACCGGAAGCGCTGGTCACCGACGATCTGATCACCTATCACCGGCTTCCCGCCGCCGGCGGTGTCGGTATGACGACGGTGGCCTATCTGGCCGTCTCGCCGGGTGGGCGCACCGAGGGCAAGCAGATTTACTGGCGCACCGAGGCCATGCCGGGGCTGCGCAGGCTCACCGACGCGATCCACGCCGAGGGGGCGGCGATCAGCGCGCAGATCGGCCACGCCGGGCCGGTCGCCAACGCCCGCACCAACAGGGCGACGGCACTGGCCCCGGTCCGGTTCTTCAACCCGATGTCGATGCGCTTCGCCAAGCACGCCACCCGCGACGACATCGACGACATCGTCGCGGCGCACGCCGACGCCGCCCGGATGGCCATCGACGCCGGCTTCGACGCCGTCGAAGTGCATCTGGGCCACAACTACTTCGCGAGCTCGTTCCTCTCGCCGCTGATCAACCGCCGCACCGACGAGTTCGGCGGATCCCTGGCCAACCGTGCGAAGGTGGCTCGCGCGACGGTGCTCGCGGTGCGGCGGGCCGTCGAGAAGGCCGGCACGCCGATCGCGGTGACCGCCAAACTCAACATGGCCGACGGGGTGCGCGGCGGCATCTCCACCGAGGAGTCCCTGCAGACGGCGAAGTGGCTGGAAGAGGACGGCGGCCTCGACGCGATCGAGCTGACCGCGGGCAGCTCGCTGGTCAATCCGATGTACCTGTTCCGCGGCGATGCTCCCGTGAAGGAGTTCGCCGGCGCGTTCACGCCGCCCCTGAGGTGGGGCATCCGGATGACCGGCAAGAAATTCCTGCGCGAATATCCCTACCACGAGGCCTATCTGCTGCGTGACGCCCGCCTGTTCCGCGCCGAACTGAGCATGCCGCTGATCCTGCTCGGCGGGATCACGAACCGCGAGACGATGGATCTCGCCATGGCCGAGGGTTTCGACTTCGTCGCGATGGGCCGGGCACTGCTCGCCGAGCCCGACCTGATCAACCGCATCCACGCCGACGGCGCGCAGCGGTCGGTGCGGTCGGTGTGCACCCATTGCAACCAGTGCATGGCCACCATCTACAGCCACACGCACTGCGTCGTGACCGGGTCGCCGGACCGGCAGGTCAGTTCGGGGGTATGAGCGCCCTCGCGCACACCGCGACGATGTCGTCGGCGCCGGCCGGGATGGCCTGACGCGCCCTCAGGTGGCGCCGCACGATCGCCGCGGGCACGTCCATGACCGCGGCGCTGACCCGGCCGCCGTCAGCCGGGATCTCGGCGAGGATCTTGCGCAACTTGCGCTGCAACCGCTTCCGGCGCGCGGAGACAGCCTCGGGCCAGTCCCCGATGCCGAGCTCGTTCGGCCCTGCGAGCAACACCTGCGCTTCGACCGGATGGTCCCGGCACCACTGCAGGATGCACAGCGCACCGGCGACGCACCGCTGCTGCGGATCGCCGTCGCCCGACAACGCGCCGAGCAGATGCTCCTGGAAGCGCTCCTCGGTGCGCACCCACAGCTCGCCGCACAGCGCCGCCCTGGTCGGGAACCGGTGGTAGACCGAGCCGCTCGGCGCGCCGGTGCTGCGGGCCACCGCCGACATCGTCACTGCCGCAGGCCCTTCGGCGGCCAGCAGTTCCGCCGCGGCGTCGAGCAGGACATCGACGGTGTATCTGGCGGGCCGCGGCATTGCTCCACCTTAAAATAGAGGTTACTCTCCAATAAGAGAGGAGACGCCATGCATACCGTCCGGGATGTCGTGCAGCGCTTCTACCGCGCGCTGTCCGAGAGCGACGTCGACGCGTTATCCGCATTGCTCACAGACGATTTCGAAGGAACGGTCAGCGCAGGCATGCCCCACGGCGTAGGTGGCGAACACCACGGGCGTGTCGCGATGATCACCGGCGTGTGGGGGCGCATCGCCGCGGCCTACGACGTCGACGTCGTACCCGGCGAGTACCTGGGGGCCGACGCCGACGGCGGCCGCATGGTCGTGCTTGGCAACTACCGCGGTCGGGCCCGGGATGCGCCGGAACGCGTCGACGCGGCGTTCGCTCACGTGATCACCGTGGAGAACGGGCAGATAACGGCGCTGCAACAGATCACCGACACCGTCAGGTGGCACATCCCGGCCTAGGCACCTACCGATACAGTTGGTCGCGATGTTTAAAGTCGCCGCCGGAGCGGCCCTGTGAGCCGCCCAGGATCCCCTGCTCTGACCGTTCGGTACGACGGATCCACACGAACCTTCGCGGCCGGCAACGACGTTGTCGTCGGCCGGGACCTGCGTGCCGACGTCCGGATCGCCCACCCGTTGATCTCGCGCGCCCACCTGGTGCTGCGCTTCGATCAGGGCCGGTGGATAGCGATCGACAACGGCAGCCTCAACGGCATGTACGCCAACGGCAGGCGCGTGCCCGCCGCGGACATCTCCGACGGTGGCCAGATCCACGTCGGCAACCCCGACGGTCCGCTGCTGACCTTCGAGGTGGGTCGCCACCAGGGCACGGCCGGCACCCCGCCGCCCACGACCGCCATGCCGGTCGCGCACCGCCCCAGCGCCACCTGGCCCGCGCAACAGCCGCCCCCGACCGGCCGCCCGCCGGCACCTCGCCCGCAACCGGGGTCCATGAGCGGCCCCTACCAGCGGCCGCCCACGTCGGCGCCGCAGCCGCACGCCACCGCGCAGTCGCGGCCCGCCCCGGCGCAGCCGATCTCGGCACCGGCGATGGACCCCGTTACGGTCATGGGGCCCGCCGCGGCACCGCGCTCCGGCGGCGACGGCAACATCGCCACGAGCATGCTGAAGATCCTGCGTCCGGGCAGGCCTGCGGACGTGCCGCCCGGTTCGATCAAGATCGGCCGCTCGAGCGACAACGACATCGTCATCCCCGACGTGCTGGCCTCGCGCCACCACGCCACGCTGATCCAGGGACCCTCGGGGACCGAGATCCGCGACAACCGCAGCATCAACGGCACGTTCGTCAACGGTTCCCGGGTCGACAGCGCGTTCCTCTCCGAGGGCGACACCGTCACGATCGGCAACGTCGACCTGCTGTTCCGCGACGGCACACTGGTCCGGCGCACCGAGACCGCCGCCGCGACGGCCACCGGCGGCCTCGACGTCCACGGCGTCACGTGGACCATCGAGAACAACAAGACCCTGCTGGACAACATCTCGATGTCCGCACGGCCGGGAACACTGACCGCGGTGATCGGGCCGTCGGGTGCCGGCAAGTCCACCTTCGCGCGGCTGGTCGCCGGCTACACCCACCCGACCACGGGTCAGGTGTCGTTCGAGGGGCACGACGTGCACGCCGAGTACGCCTCGCTGCGCTCCCGGATCGGCATGGTGCCGCAGGACGATGTGGTGCACGGCCAGCTCACGGTGCGCCAGGCGCTGATGTACGCCGCCGAGCTGCGGTTGCCGCCCGACACGACCAAGGCCGACCGCGAACAGGTCGTCAACGAAGTGCTCGAAGAGCTGGAGATGACCAAGCATCTCGACACCCGCGTCGACAAGCTCTCCGGCGGTCAGCGCAAGCGCGCCTCCGTCGCGCTGGAACTGCTGACCGGCCCGTCGCTGCTGATCCTCGACGAGCCGACCTCCGGGCTGGACCCGGCGCTGGATCGTCAGGTCATGACGATGCTGCGCCAACTGGCCGACGCGGGCCGCGTCGTCCTCGTCGTCACCCACTCGCTGACCTACCTCGACGTGTGCGATCAGGTGCTGCTGCTGGCCCCCGGCGGCAAGACGGCCTTCTACGGTCCCCCGAGCCAGATCGGCGCGTCGATGGGGACCACGAACTGGGCCGACATCTTCAGCTCCGTGGCCGGGGACCCCGACGCGGCCGCGCAGCGCTACCTGGCCCAGCACGGGCCGCCACCGCCCCAGCCACCCGCGCTGACGCCCTCGGAGCTCGGCAACCCGACCCGCACGAGCCTGCGCCGGCAGCTCTCCACCATCGCCCGGCGCCAGATCCGGCTGGTGGTCTCCGACCGCGGCTACTTCGCGTTCCTCATGCTGCTGCCGTTCATCATGGGCGTGCTGTCGCTGTCGGTTCCCGGTGACGTCGGCTTCGGCGTGCCCAAGACCGCGATGGAGGGCGGCGAGGCGCCCAACGAACCGGGCCAGATCCTGGTCATGCTCAATGTCGGCGCGATCTTCATGGGCACCGCGCTGACGATCCGCGCATTGATCGGCGAGCGGGCGATCTTCCGTCGCGAGCAGGCTGTCGGCCTGTCCACGTCGGCCTATCTGATGGCCAAGGTCGTGGTGTTCACCGCGTTCGCGATCGTGCAGGCCGCGATCGTCACGACGATCGCGATCATCGGCAAGGGTTTCGGCCCAGGGGCTGTCGAGAGCGGTTCGGTGATCGGCAACCGCAGCATCGAGCTGTTCGTCGACATCGCCGTGACGTGTGTGGCCGCCGCGATGGTCGGGCTCGCCCTGTCGGCGCTGGCCAAGTCTGCCGAGCAGATCATGCCGCTGCTCGTGGTCGCGATCATGAGCCAGCTGGTGTTCTCCGGCGGCATGATCCCGGTGACCGACCGCCTCGTGCTGGATCAGATGTCCTGGTTCACCCCCGCCCGTTGGGGATTCGCCGCGTCGGCATCGACCGTCGACCTGATCCGGTTGGTGCCGGGTCCGCTGACGCCGCAGGACCGCCACTGGGAACACAATGCGGGCACGTGGCTTTTCGACATGGGAATGCTGGCGCTGATCAGCATCGCCTACCTCGCCCTCGTGCGGTGGCGGATCCGCCTCAAAGCCGCCGGCTAGCTGTGAACGTGCTGTGCGCACGAAATTGGTTGAATTGCACAGCAATCGCCTTCGGATTCCGTACGCTCGACGCGGGGCTGAAGGGGGAAATCAGTTGTCGGACACCGAAGCAGCACAGCGCGCGGCCGCTATCGACGCCGCGCTGGCCGAAGTGCAGCAGTGGGGCGTGGACCGCTTCCGGCTCGAAGGGGTCGCGCAGCGGGCGAAGCTGAGCCCGGACTACGTCCGCCGGACCTGGGCCACCGAACAGGAACTCATCGCCGAGGCGTTGCTGCATTACAGCAAAACGATGATGACGCTGCCCGACACCGGTTCTCTGCACGGTGATCTCGTCGAGCTCGCCCTGGCCCTGGCCGGGTACCTCAACGAACCGGTCGGGCGCAGGATCTCGCGCATGCTGGTGATCGACAGCAGGTCCGAGGCGGTCGATCCGAACACCCGCGGCCACTTCTGGAGCGTCCGACGGGACATGGTGGAGTGCATCTTCCGGCGCGCGAGCGAGCGGGGCGAGTTGAGGAGCGACGTCAAACCGATCGTTGCGCTGCAACTGCTGACGTCGCCCCTCCACACCTTCGCGCTGTACTCCAATGACCCCATCAGCCCGGAGTACTGCCGGACGATCGCGGATCTGGTGACACGCGCGATCTCTCCCGACTAACCCAGAAGCCAGTCGTTCGGCGAGAACAGCTCGCAGTGCACCCGCCCGCCCGCGATGCCGCGGTCGGCCAGTTGTGCCCGCACCGCCTGCACGAAACCGTTGTTGCCGCACAGGTACACCTGGGCGTCGCCGGGGATGTCGACCGCGCAGATGTCCATCCGTCCCCGGTGCACGCCCGGGCCGTCCTCTACTCCGTCCTCGTACCACGTCTCCAGACGCGCCCCCGGCAGCGCGGCACTCAGCAGCTGCTGCCGGTCCCGCAGCGGGTGCACGGCCGGGTCGCGATCGGCGTGCAGCACCTGCACCTCGGCGTCCGGCGCGGACGCGGCGAGGTGTTCCAGGATGCCGATCATCGGCGTCACGCCGATCCCGGCCGAGATCAGCACCAGCGGCGTCGCGCCGTCGGGGGCCGGCAGGTCGCCGAACGGCACGGTGACGTCGAGGATGTCACCGACGCGGACGTGGGCGGTGATCCAGGAGGACACCTCGCCCGCCGGCTGCCCGGCGACCGCATCGACCGGCCTGACCGCGAAGGTCAGCTCGGCGGCCCCCGGGGCGTTGACGAGGCTGTACTGCCGCAGCTGCCGCGCCCCGTCGGGCATCGTCACGCCGACCGAAACGTACTGTCCGGGAACGAAACCGCGGAACGGTTCGCCGGTGGGGCGCACGGTGAGCAGCACCGCGCCCGACGGGTCGTCGACGCGGGAGACGACCGTGGCGCGGCGGTAGACGTCACCGGGCTCCACACCGGCCTCGGCGTAGAGGTCACGCTCGAGCGCGATCAAGGTGTCGGCCATGATCCAGAAGACGCGATCCCACGCCTCGGCGACCTCGGCGGTGACCGTGTCCGCCCCGAGCACGTCGACGATCGCGGCGAACAGGTGCTCGTGCACGATCGCGTACTGATCGGCGGTCACGCCGAGCGAGGCGTGCTTGTGCCCGATCCGGGACAGCAGCTCGGCGGGGTGCGGCAGTGCGGGGTCGACGAGGTGGGCGGCGAACGTCGCGATCGAGGCCGCGAGTGCGCGCTGCTGGGCGCCCTGCTTCTGGTTGCCGCGGTTGAACAGGTTGCGCAGCAGTTCCGGGTGGGCGGCGAACATACGCCGGTAGAACTCCGTGGTGATCTCGTCGATGTGTGCGCCGATCAGCGGGAGCGTCGCGGAGACAGTTTGTGCGTGAACGGGTTCCAGTCCGGCGGGGGCGGCGGTGACGGTCATCGGCTTCCTTCCATTGCAGGTACGTCACCGACGCTACTAATTGCGCATTTCACATGCGACTTTTGCGGCTATGGGGTCAAACACGCGACGACGTGCGGTTTTTTGACCTGCAGGGATACGGTTTCAGCCGCCGATGTCAAGGCCGTGAGCGGCGGCGAACGCGATCGCCTGGTCGATGTCGACCTTGGCGCCGCGCACAGCGGCCGTCGTCCAGAAGGTGGGGTCCACGCGCGCCCCACGAAGGTCGGCACCCTCGACCTTCGCGCCCTGTACCCGGGCGCCGGTCAGGTCGGCTCGGGCCAGCACCGCCTCGCGCAGATCGGTACCCACCAGACTGGTTTCGCGTAGACGACAGTCCGACAGATCGGCCTTGCGCAGATCGACATTGGCCAAGACGGCGAGCGTGAAGTCCACCTCGATCACCGTCAGCGGCCGCAGCCGACATTCCGCGAACGACGAACCCAGAAAACTACAGTGCCGAAACGTGCTGTGCCACAGTGATGTACGACGGAACGTGCAGTTGCGGAACGCCGACCCGGTGTGGTCGGAATCGGAGAGGTCGGCCCCGGTGAAGTCACATTCGGTGAACACGACCCGCTCGGTGCGCAGGCGGCTCAGGTCCTCGTCGCGGAAACTGCGACCCTCGAATTCGCGATCGGCCTCGTGGGCGTTCATCCTCAGCCCGTCGGCGCGAGCCGGCTCAACGCGTACTCGGTCACAGCGATCAGTGCGGCCTTGGCGGACTCACGACTGCGCGCGTCGACGGTCGTCATCGGCACGTGCTCGGACAGGGCCAGCGCCGTGCGCACCGCGGGCAACGGATGGCTCGGGGCGCCGTCGAACTCGTTGACGGCAACCAGGAACGGCAGGTTGCGGGCCTCGAAAAAATCCACCGCCGCAAAGCTGTCCTCCAGCCGGCGGACGTCGACCAGGATGATCGCGCCAATCGCCCCACGAATCAGGTCGTCCCACATGAACCAGAACCGGCGCTGCCCCGGCGTGCCGAACAGGTACAGCACCAGGTCCTCGTCGAGGCTGATCCGGCCGAAATCCATGGCGACCGTGGTGGTCGACTTGTCGGGGGTGGCCTCCAGCCCGTCCACCCCCTGCGAGGCGTTGGTGACCAGCGCCTCGGTGCGCAGCGGCACGATCTCGGACACCGCGCCGACGAACGTCGTCTTGCCGGCGCCGAAGCCGCCGGACACGACGATCTTCGTCGAGGCCGATCTAGAGCGCCCTGAGGCCACGCAGTGTCCTTCCGATCAGTTCCCGTCGTTCGTCGGCCGTCGAGGCCTCGCCAAGGGTGGCGTGCACCCGCACGTAACCCTGCACCACCAGATCCCCGACCAGCACCCGCGCCACGCCGAGCGGCAGTGAGAGATGCGCGGCAATCTCGGCCACAGAGGGACGCTCGGCACACAGCCACACGATCTGTCCGCGCACGTCGTTGCCCGGCCAGTGGGCGGGCTGGGCCGGGCTCACGACGCCGATCGGCGCCTCCAGCGGCAAGGACACACCGGTGTCCGTGCGTCCGGCTGTCAGCGTGTACGGACGTACCAGGCTCGGCCCGGGTTCCCGCCTTTCGTGTGCGCCCATCGCCGACTCACGAGTGCTGGGGCGCGCGCCGGCGCGACTGCACGACCGCACCGACGCGTTCCACGAGGATCGCCATCTCGTAGCCGATCTGCCCGATGTCGCAGCTGCGGGCGGCCAGGACAGCGAGGTTGGAGCCGTCGCCCACCCGCATCAGCAGCAGGTATCCGTTCTCCATCTCCACGACCGACTGCAGCACGTAGCCGCCGTCGAACAGCTGGGCAGCGCCGGTCGAGAGGCTGGCGAGCCCCGATGCCACCGCCGCGAGTTGGTCGGCCCGCTCCTGCGGGATGTGCTCGCTGGCCGCCATCAGAAGGCCGTCGGCCGACACCAGGATCGCGTGGGACACCCCGGGCACCTCGCGGGCGAACCGGGCGACCAACCAGTCCACGTTCTGCGCCGTCATGACGTGGCCGGGCCTCCCGTTTCGAGGGCGTGCCTGCGGCCGGCGTGGACGCCGCCGAAATGGCTGCCGATGCTGGCCCGCAGGGCCTCGGGATCGCGCGCGGGTACCGCCTGCTCGTCGCCCGGTTGCGCGTTCGGCGCCGGTGGCCGCTCGTCGGCGTGCCCGGGCACCAGCCGCGCACCGGGCCGGCGGACCGGCAGGCCTTCGGCGGTGTGGTCGTGGACAGGCGCGGCCTCGGCAGCTTCTGCGGCCGACCAGCCGTGGTCCCACACCGATCGCCAGTTCAGGTCGGTGCTCTGGGAGAGCTCGTGGGGATCGACGAGCCACTCCGACAGCATCTTCTGATAGATCGCGTCGTCGTCGAGGGCGGCGTGGCCGGCACGGGGTGAGGGCTCGTGCGCGGACTCCCTGGCGCCCTCCCTGGCCCCGAAGTACGCAGACACGTCGGTGCGCACGGGCGGCGCGGCGGGAACCGGTTCGGGGGCGGGCGGCTCGACGATCCCGCTGGCCCCGGGGCGGCGCTGGGGCAGCACTTCGGACGGCGGCTCTGGCGACGCCGCGACGATCACGGGTTCCGGGCTGCGCGAGGGAGTCGGCGCCGGGCCCTCGGATGCGCGGGCCGGCTCGGGCAGCTGCGGCGGCGCCGGCGTGGGACGGACCAGCAGTCGGCTCGGGATGTAGACGCCGGCGGTCGTGCCGGAGTCCGCCTGGCCGGCGACCGTGCTGCGCAGCCGCACCACCAGGCCGTGGTGGGCCGCCAGCCGACCGACCACGAACAGGCCCATGTGACGCGCCGTGTACGGGTTGACCTCGCCGCCGGACTCCAGCCGGGTGTTGGCCACCCGCAGGTCGGACTCGGTCATCCCCAGGCCTGTGTCGCTGACCTCGACGACGAGGCCGTTGTTTCCGGTCGGCACCGCCGAGACCCGCACCTGGGTGCTCGGCGGCGAGTAGCGCAGTGCGTTGTCGAGCAGCTCGGCCAGCAGATGCACGAGGTCACCGGCCACAGCTCCGTCGATCTCGCTGTCGGGCAGGCCGGAGGTCACGACGCGGGTGTATTCCTCGACCTCGGACGCGGCGGCGTTGACCAGCGCCGCGACCGGAACCGCCTCGGCCTGTTCGCGGGACATCTGGGCCCCGGCGAGCACCATCAGGTTGGCGCCGTTGCGGCGCATCCGGGCGGCCAGATGGTCCAGCTGGAACAGGCTCTCGAGCCGGTCGGGATCCTCCTCGTCGCGTTCCAGCCGGTCGATGAGGCTGAGCTGTTGGTCGACCAGCGACCGGTTGCGCCGCGAGAGTGTCTCGAACATGTCGGTCACCTGCAGCTGCAGGCGCGCCTGTTCGCCGGCGAGCAGGACGGCCTGCTGGTGCAGCTCGTCGACGGCGTGGGCGACCTGGCCGACCTCCTCGGTGGTGTGCACCGGGATGGGCTGAACGGTGAATTCCTTGCCGTCGCTGCGGACGTGCTCGACCTCGCGGGCCAGGTCTTCGTGGGCGACCGTGAGCGCGCTGTCGCGCAGGGTACGCAACGGCCGCACGAGCGAGCGAGCCACCAGCGTGACGAGGCCGAGCGCGACGAGGATCGCCGCTCCGGTCAGGGCGGCGTCGCGGATCGCCGCGGCCGTGGCGTCCTCGGCCTGCCGGGAGACGGTGGCCGGGATGTCCGCGACGGTCTGGGCGATCAGCCCGCCGGCGATGTCGGCGGTGATGCGCTGAGAAGCCAGCAGGTCGGGGTTGCCGACGAGCACCGTGCCCGGCTCCGACAGCAGGGACATCCGCCGGACCATCTGGGAACGCAGCTGATCGGCTTGCCCGGTCGCTCCCCCGAGGAAGCTGCCCATCGCGGTGACCGTTGCCGGTTCGGTGCCGGCCAACGTCACCATCGCAGCACGCAGAACCGGCTCGGGCACCTCGGCGCCCCGGGTCACGAGCATCTGCTGCATCGCCATCTGACCGCGCGCACCGACAGCCCGCGACAGCACGTCCGCCTCGGAGCGCACGCCTTCCTCGCCGGTGCCGACCAGGCCGGTGATGGCCGTTTCCGCAGTGATCAGCAGCGGCCCGTACGTCATGACCCTCGTGCGCAGATCGATCGTGCCCGCAGCGATCTTGTCGAGCAGGTTCTGCCCGGACTCCACCAGCGAGTTGACGGCCTGGCGGACGCTGTCGTCGACCTGCGCGGTGTCGAGGCGGTGCACGAGTTCTGACTTCGCGTCGTCGAACCGCGTCAAAGCAGCCGGGGCGTCGCCGCCGTCGGTGGCGGTCACCATCGCGTCCTCGAGGGCGGCCATGTAGTCGGCGACGGCGGGCACCATGTCGGCCCGCTCGGCGGCGTGCCGGAGGTTCTGGGCGGCGGTGGCGCTGCCGTACACCCGCAGGCCACCGAAGACGCAGGCCAAGACCAGTGGTACGAGGACGATGGCCAGCACCTTGATCCGCACCGGCCAGTTGGATGGCGCCCACCGGGACGGTCGCTTGTCAGGGCTCACGGCGGGCCGTCCCGTCGGTCGGGCGCGCGCAGATCACGGGTCGAGCGTCGTTCATAAGGCTTCCTGCGGATGGCGCCCACGACCGGGCGGGCCTGGCAATTGGACGAGTATGCCAGCCCGTCACTGCGGTTTCCACAAGAAAGGAGTTCCGCAAACTCGGTGACCGAGGCGAAGATTCGCTCGCCAGCAAATCGCTATTCGCTGTGTGAATTCAGCGACCGAATTCGGGCTGCGACACGAAAATGCCTCCGCCGAAACGCAAGAGGATCGTTATACCTTCGAAGTCGGAGGACGCGCAAAATAAGGAAGAATTAAGAACAGACGCCGCGTTTAACGGCGCCACGATGGGTAACCAGGCCCGCACAACGGAGGTGCGAAGATGGTTCGAAACGGTATTGAGGTTGCCATGTTGGCCGATGCCTCGGAGATCGGCGATTCCCCCCTGATGAGAGCGATGAGCAGCGAAGTGGTCGACCTCGACACCCTCGAAGGTCTGATCTCCATCGCCAGCTACGAGACCTGCCTGGATTGAGCCGGTAGAACTCACCGCCCGGGACACGTAACCTGCCACCGTGTTCCGGGTGCTGTTCTACTCGCCGCGCATTGCACCCAACACGGGCAATGCGATCCGCATGGTCGCCGGAACCGGCTGTGAGCTGCATTTGGTCGAACCCCTCGGCTTCGACCTTTCCGAACCCAAGCTGCGTCGCGCCGGGCTCGACTACCACGACCTCGCCTCGGTGACCGTGCACCCGGATCTGAGCGGCGCATGGTCTGTGCTCACCCCGGCCCGGGTCTTCGCGTTCACCGCGCACGCCACGACGTCGTTCGCCGAGATCTCCTATGCGCCAGGCGACGTGCTGATGTTCGGACCGGAACCGACCGGCCTGGACGCGGCCACTCTGGCCGATCCCCACATCACGGCGCAGGTGCGTATCCCGATGCTCAGCGGCCGGCGCTCGCTGAATCTGTCCAATGCGGCCGCCGTCGCCGTCTACGAGGCGTGGCGCCAGCACGGTTTCACCGGCGCCGTCTGACCCCTACCAGGTGTTCCAGTGCGTCAGCTCGTCGGCGGGCAGGCGCTTGGCTTTCTTGAAGTCGGTGCCCTTGGTGTAGGCGATGGGGAACAGTCCACCCTGTGCGTACTTCTCGAACGGAATTCCGAGAATCTCCGCAGCCTGCTTCTCACCTTCACCCATGAGGTGCAGCGTCGTCCACGCCGAACCCAGCCCCCGCGAGCGCAGTGCCAGCATGAAACTCCAGACCGCGGGCAGCAGTGATCCCCAGAACCCGGCGCTCATCCCCGCCGGTGCGCCGTCGGGTCTGCCCTCCAGGCACGGGATCATCATCACCGGCACCTCGTGCAGGCGTTCGTTGAGGTATTTCGCGCTGTCGACGACCAGCGGGGTGCGTTCGTCACGCACGTCGCCGTAGGTGGGTTTCTCGGCCTCGAGATACGGCGTGGCATTGGTGCGGTAGATCTCGGCGAGCGCCTGCTTCTTGGCGGGATCGTCGATGAACACGAATTGCCACCCCTGCGCATTCGATCCGGTCGGCGCCTGCAATGCGATGTCGAGACATTCGGTCAACACCTCTCGCGGCACCGGCTTGTCGAAATCCAGCCGCTTACGCACAGAACGGGTGGTCGTCAATACTTCATCGGCAGAGAGGTTCAGCGTCATTGTGCCGACACTACATTTGCAGGTGCGGCATTCGAATGTCCCGACGACACATCGCAACCATCCGCGCCTGCCCTGACGGACTCGGGCCGGACCCTAACGGAAGTCCCGGGACTTCGATCCGACCCGCAGGCTGAGCTCCCCCATCCGGTCGGCCACCACCGTGACCGCCCCGGTCGCGTTCTGCACGATGCCCCGGACCACGAGCGCCGAGGCGGACAGCGCGAGCTTGCGATGCCGCGCCCACACCCCTTGGGAACACAGCACGTTCACCATGCCGGTCTCGTCCTCGAGGTTCATGAACGTCACCCCCTGCGCAGTGGCAGGCCGCTGCCGGTGCGTCACCGCGCCCGCCAACAGCACCCGGGTGCCGTCAGGCAGCGACAGCAGCTGGTCGGCAGGCACCACGCCCATCGCCTCCAGGTCCTCCCGCAGGAACTCGGTCGGATAGCGGTCCGGCGACACCCCGGTCGCCCACACGTCAGCAGCCGTCAGCTCGAGCTCGGACATCCCCGGAAGCGACGGGACGTGCGACGCCGACCCCACTCCGGGCAGCCGGTCCGGACGCTCACTGGCCGCCGCCCCCGCCGCCCACAGACCTTCGCGTCGCGAGATGTCGAAGCAGCCGAGCGCACCCGCGGTGGCCAGCGCTTCGGTCTGCGGCACCGACAGCTGCACCCGTCTCGTCAGATCGGTCAGAGAACCGAAGGGGCCGTGAGCGTTCCGCTCCTCGACCAGCTTCTCGGCGAGGTCGTCCCCGATGTGGCGGACGCTGCCCATCCCCAGCCGCACGTCCATGCCCCCGTTCTCCAACGTGGCGTGGGCCAGGGAGGCATTGACGTCGGGCCCGTGCACGACGACGCCGTGCCTGCGGGCGTCGGCGACCAACGTCTGCGGTGAATAGAAGCCCATCGGTTGAGCACGCAGCAGTGCCGCGCAGAAGGCGGCGGGATGATGCAGCTTGAACCAGGACGAGTAGAACACCAGCGACGCGAAGCTCAGCGAATGACTCTCCGGGAAACCGAAATTGGCGAACGCCTCCAGCTTCTCGTAGATGCGCTGGGCCACGTCCCCGGTGATGCCGTGCAGGTCGGCCATCCCGTCGAAGAACCGCCCCCGGAGCCTGCGCATCTTCTCCGTCGAACGTTTCGAGCCCATGGCGCGGCGCAGCTGATCGGCCTCGGCCGCCGAGAACCCCGCGCAGTCGACGGCCAGCTGCATCAACTGCTCCTGAAACAGGGGGACGCCCAGGGTTTTCCGCAGCGCCGACTCCATCGACGGATGGTCGTAGGTGACCGCCTCCTGACCGTTGCGCCGCTTGATGTAGGGATGCACCGAGCCGCCCTGGATCGGACCGGGCCGGATCAGCGCCACCTCGACCACCAGGTCGTAGAACACCCTGGGTTTGAGTCGCGGCAGCGTGGCCATCTGCGCGCGCGACTCCACCTGGAACACCCCGACGGTGTCGGCCCGCTGCAACATCTCGTAGACCGCGGGCTCCGACAGGTCCAGCATGGCCAGATCGACCTCGATGCCCTTGTGCTCGGCGACCAGGTCGATGCAGTAGTGCAGTGCCGAGAGCATGCCGAGACCCAGCATGTCGAACTTCACCAAACCGATTGCGGCACAATCGTCCTTGTCCCACTGCAACACACTGCGGTTCTCCATCCGCGCCCACTCCACCGGGCACACGTCGGCGATCGGCCGGTCGCAGATCACCATTCCCCCGGAATGGATACCCATGTGGCGGGGCAGATTGGAGATCTGCATCGCCAGATCCACCACCTGCTCGGGGATATCCTCGACGTGGGTGGCATCGGCGAGGTTGCCCCACTGGCTGATCTGCTTGCTCCACGCATCCTGCTGCCCCTGCGAGAACCCCATCGCCCGGGCCATGTCGCGGACCGCGCTGCGGCCGCGGTAGGTGATCACATTGGCCACCTGCGCGGCGTACTCCCGCCCGTACTTCTGGTAGACGTACTGGATCGCGTCCTCGCGCAGGTCGGATTCGATGTCGATGTCGATGTCGGGAGGCCCGTCGCGGGCCGGCGACAGGAAGCGTTCGAACAGCAGCTCGTTGGCGACCGGATCGACGTTGGTGACCTTGAGCGCATAGCAGACCGCCGAGTTGGCCGCCGAACCGCGGCCCTGCGACAGGATGCCACTCTCCCGACAGAACCGCGTGATGTCTTGCACGACAAGGAAATAGCCGGGGAAGTTCAGCTGCTCGATGACCCGCAGCTCGTGCTCGATCTGGGTATAGGCCCGCGGCGCATGCTCGGGCGCGCCGTAGCGCTCGCGGGCACCCTCCATGACCAGCTGCCGAAGCCAGCTGTTCTCGGTGTGCCCGGCGGGGACGTCGAACGGGGGCAGCTTCGGTGCGATCAGCGAGAGACCGAAGGCGCACTGCTCGCCGAGATCGGCTGCGGCGGTGACCACCTCGGGACAGTGGGCGAACACCCGCGCCATCTCCTCCCCCGACCGCAGGTGCGAACCACCGAGCGGGGCGAGGTAGCCCGCCGCCTCGTCGACGGAGTTCCTGGCCCGGATCGCACCCATCGCCATGGCCAGCCGGCCGCGGGAGGGCTCGGCGAAATGTGCGGCGGTGGTCGCGATGACGTCGAGCCCGAACCGCGGCGCCAGAGACGCCAGCGCGGCGTTGCGTTCATGGTCGAGGGGATGACCGTGATGGGTGAGCTCGACGGTGACCCGGTCGCGGCCGAACCTGTCGACCAGATCGGCCAGCGCCGCTTCGGCGGCCTCCGGCCCGCCCCGGGTGAGCGCCTGGCGGACGTGGCCTTTGCGGCATCCGGTGAGGATCTGCCAGTGCCCGTCCGCCGCCTCGGTCAGGGCGTCGTAGTCGTAGCGCAGCACCCCTTTCTCGCCGCCGGCCAGGTGCGCCTCGGCCAGCTGTCTGGACAGCCTGCGGTAGCCCTCGGGTCCGCGGGCGAGCACCAGCAGGTGCGGCCCCGGCGGGTCGGGGACATCGGTGCGGGTACCTCCACCCAGGGACAGTTCGGCACCGAACACCGTGGCCACGTCGAGCTCCCTGGCCGCCTCGGCGAACCGCACCACACCGTAGAGCCCGTCGTGGTCGGTCAGCGCGATGGACTGCAGGTTGAGCCGGGCGGCCTCCTCCACGAGCTCCTCCGGGGTGCTGGCACCGTCGAGGAAGCTGTAGGCCGAATGCGCATGCAGTTCGGCGTAGGGCACCGTCCGCGCCGGTTCACGGTTCCGGAACTGCGGGGCCTGGTACTCCCCCCGCTTGCTCGACCAGGCCGGGCTGTCACCGCCGTCGCCGACCTGGGCGTCGATGGGCCAGCCGGCGCGACGGGGTTTGCCCTCGAGGACGCGCCGCATCTCGCCCCAGCTCGGCGGACCGGTGTGCCAACTCACCCCGCAATGCTATCGAACATGCGTTCGACTGTCAGGCGGTCTTGTCCTCGCCCGGCCAGTTGCCGTTCCCGTCGAAGCCGTCGCCGTCCTCTTCGAGGGTGGGCCTCAGTACGTACCGCACCTGGTTGCCGCCGGCCATCCTGGCCTGCTCGATGGCCTGCTTGGCGATGCCGATCAGTTTGTCGAGCACCTCGTCGGGAGGCTCGGCGGCCAGCGGCGGCAGAGGGGTGCACACCACGCCGATGCTCGCCGTCAACCGCTGCGGTGTCGCCGCGATCGCGCCGCGGATGCGTTCCACCAGTGGCGACGCGTCGGCGGTGGTGAACGTGTCGGCGATCAGGAAGTCGTCGTCGGAGACGTGGGCGACGATGGCGTTGTGCCGCACCGTCTCGCGCAGCGCCTGCCCGACCGTCACGCGGGCCCGGTTGCCGCCACCGGAGCCGGACAGTCCGAGCAGCAGCGAGAAGCTGTCGATGTTCACCGCGACGACCACGAGGTACTTGTCGTCGCTACGACTGCGTGAGGCGAGCAGCGTCGCGACCGAGCTGTAGAACGCGTCGCGGTGCAGCAGACCGGTCAGCTGCTCGATGTCGCCGTGGTGGGCGTCGGGCTGCAGCAGGCGGATCACCGCGCGGCAGGAGATGGCCACGAACACATTGAGCAGCACCACGATGACCAGGGCGCAGATCGCCACCGCGAGGTCGGTCGAGACGAGCCGGAACACCAGCACACCCAGCACCACCGCGCCGATAGCCCAGGTCAGGGTCAGCAGCCGGGGGGCGTGGAAACAGACCACGAACACGGTGAGCACCACGTAGGACGCCGTGCCGAGGAAACCGATGACCGGGTTGTTGACGATCAGGGCCGCGACCCCGACGCCCGCGGAGACACCGAGAACCGACAGCAGCGATTGCGCCCGGGTGGGCCAATGGTCGCGTAACCACAGGACGGCCAGAGCCAGCGAACCCAGCGCGATCGCGACCGCGGCGATCTTCTCACCGAGCGATTGCGGACCGAACGCACTCGCGATCAGTCCGACCGATACCAGGCCCACCACCGCGATACACAGCGCAACCAGGCGACATGTGGCGGTCTGGAGACCGCGGGCGGCGAGGATGGCTGTGAACCAGTAGTACTGGTCGAATCGCCACAGCGCAGGACCGAGCGCAGCAGCGGACGAATTCCGCAAACTGTTGAACATCGGCCCACCCCTGTCGAGCGCGCACCAGGTCCAGATCAAAAACCCCCGCGCATCGCGAAGGCTACCAGTACAGCAAACGAATGCCCAGCGTCAATATTTGCTACGCGAGATCACGTCACTGCTCGGCGAATTCGGCCTCGCCGTCCTTGAGCACCAGGCGGGCGTTCGACCCGTCCGCGGACGCCGCCTCGGTGCGGAAGACCGCCCGGCCCGACCCCAGTCGCCAGATCGACGTCGTCAACGTGTCCCCCGGGAAGACCGGCGAGGTGAAACGCGCCGCGACGGCCGTCACCTTGGTCGCGTCGCCGTCGCCGAGCTCGGCGACCAGCGCCCGTCCGGCCACACCATAGGTGCACAACCCGTGCAGGATGGGCTTCGGGAATCCGGCGAGCTGGGCAAACCACGGGTCGCTGTGCAGCGGGTTCCGGTCCCCCGAGAGGCGGTAGATCAGCGCCTGGTCCTCCCGGGTGGTCAGCTCCACGCGGGCGTCGGGGTCCCGGTCCGGCACCCCCGGCGCCGGCGGACGCTGACCCGGGGCTCCGCCGAACCCGCCCTCGCCGCGGATCACCAGCGTCGTCAGCGTCTCGGCCACCGCCTGCCCGGTGTCGGGATCGGTGCCCGTCGCCTTGAGCATGACCACCGCGTTCTTGCCTTCACCCTTGTCCTGGATGTCGGCCACCTCGCTGACGACCTCGAGTTTGCCGGACGCCGGCAGCGGCGAGAAAACGCGGATGCTCTGAGAACCGTGCAGCAGACGGCTGAAGTTGAAGGACCCGATCTTGGTCGCCGCCGCGAACGGTGAGCAGGCGATGATCGCGTAGGTGGGGAGCACCTGCTGGGTGACCTCGTGGCTGTTCTCGGTCGTGAAGGCCAGATCGGCCGTCCCCGCACCGACACCGAGGGCGTACAGCAGGGTGTCACGGTCGGTCCAGGTGAACAGCTGGGGCGGCGTGGTCGCACCAATGGCGTCGGGGTCGATCGGCATGGGGTGACAGTAGCGGTAGGCCCGCCGAACCGAAGATCACATCGGGATCGAACCCCGCGTCGACGTCGTCCATGGTTTGTTCGCGGCGATGGTGCGGTCAGCGCTGACGCAATCCGCGCCATCACACGGTCGTCAGGTCGCGGCCGGAGGTTTCACTGAGCTGCCACACCGCCAGGGCGGTGATCACCCCGCATCCGGCGGCCAGCATCACCAGTGGAGTACGGGAAACGCCGTCGGCGTGCACGCTGCTTGCGAGCAGTGGGGTGAACCCGGCACCCAGCAGCGCTGCGAGTTGGTAACCCATGGAGGCGCCGGTGTAGCGGACTGCCGTTCCGAACATCTCTGAGAACAGCGCTCCCAGCGGCGCGTACATCATCGACTGGATGACTTGGGCGATCACCATCGCGAGGATCAGGTACGTCTGAGAGCGGAGATCGACGAGTGCATAGAACGGCCAGGCGTACGCGATGATTCCGATCGCCCCGGCGAGAATGACGGTGCGCCGCCCGAGCCGGTCAGACAGCGCGGAGAACAACGGGATGGTGATCAGGCCCGTCAGCGAGGTGAAGATCAGTGCGGTCATCACATCGGTGCGGTGGTAACCGATCGCGGTGGCATAGCTGATCATGTACGTGGCTATCAGTGCCGTGAGAGCGAACGGTCCGATGCCTACCGCGCAGGCCAGGACCAGGGTCCGCGGCTTCTGCAGGATCTGGATGAACGGCAGCCCGCGCGTCGAGCCGGCGGGGTTCAGCTTCGCCTGCTCGAACACCGGGCTCTCGGTGATCGACAGGCGCACATAGATTCCGATACCCAGCAGCAGCAAGCTGACCAAGAAGGGCACGCGCCAGCCCCAGGACAGCAGATGCTCGTCGGGCAGCAGGGTGATAGCCGTGACGACGACGACCGATAGCAGGGACCCGATCGGTGACCCCATCTGCATCACCCCGTTCCAGAACCCTCGGCGGTCGGCCTCGGCGTGCTCGGTGACCATCAAGGTGGCCCCGCCCCACTCCCCGCCGATCGCGACACCCTGGATGATCCGCAGGGCCACCAGCAAGATGGGGGCCGCGACACCGATCGCCCCGTATGTCGGGAGCACACCGATCAGAAAGCTGGCCAGGCCCATCAGGCCCATCGTCAACACCAGCATCGCCTTGCGGCCTAGTCGATCACCGAAGTGGCCGACCAGGATTCCTCCAACCGGGCGTGCAACGTAACCGGCCGCCAACGTGCCGAACGCGGCAATGGTGGCGGCGGCCGGATTCGAGTCGGGGAAGAACACCAGACCGAAAACAAGCGCACTCATAGTGCCGTACACCAAGAAGTCGTAGTACTCGATTGCCGTCCCCAGCAGGCTCGACAGCGCAACACGTCGCAGCAGCGCGGAATCCGGTGCCGCCGATGCTTCTTTCACCGAGCCTCCTGACCGTTGACACCGCGACCGGGCTGTCGCACCGGCCGGCGCAGATGTCGATACGCTGCCGGCGGCTACCGGTGGCTGCCGGTGGCTGCCGGTGGCTATTGAAACTCACCTGTGCCCGGATGCCTGCCGATGTTCCACTGCCCGGGAGGTCGGAGACGGACACATCGAATCCCGGCCCACGGTGTGTCTTGAAGATCCGTTGAACGGCCTTCGGCGAACGGCCCGAGGCCTACCTCGTCAACGCGGCATCGGTGGCAGATCCTCAACCACCGCTCCCATCGACGAAATACGTTGCCGATCCGATTGTTCGGGAGACGGCCGGCATCGTGCCGATCTTTCCCTCACGGGGCCGGCCGCAGCTATGGCAGTCCCGGTCCGAATGCGTTGTGACACAAAGCCGTCCGAGAATACGGCGTCGTCAGGCTTTCGCGGCCTCGGCGTCCATCTCGCGTTTGATTTCGAGTGCGATGTCGATGAGCTGGTCTTCCTGGCCGCCGATGAGTTTGCGCTGCCCGGCGCGGTGCAGCAGCTTGTGCGCGGGCACCCCGTAGCGTTCGGACTGGCGGATGGCGTGCTTGAGGAAGCTGGAGTACACCCCCGAATACCCCATGATCAGGGCGTTGCGGTCCAGCAGGCACTCGGCCGGCATCGCCGGCGCGACGACCTCCTCGGCGGCATCGGCGATGTCGAAGAAATCGATCCCGGTCTTGACGCCGATCTTGTCGAACACCCCGATCAGCGCCTCGACCGGCGCATTACCTGCGCCCGCACCGAAACGCCGGCACGATCCGTCGATCTGCTTGGCCCCGGCCCGCACCGCCTCGATGGAGTTCGCGACCCCCAAACCCAGGTTCTCGTGACCGTGAAAGCCGACCTGGGCATCGTCACCGAGTTCGGCCACCAGCGCGGCCACCCGGTCCCGCACCCCCTCCAGCACCAACGCACCCGCAGAATCCACCACGTAGACACACTGACATCCCGCATCAGCCATGATGCGCGCCTGGGCGGCCAGCTTCTCCGGCGGGATCGTGTGGCTCATCATCAAAAAACCCACGGTCTCCAGCCCGAGTTCGCGGGCCAGCCCGAAATGCTGGATCGACACATCGGCCTCGGTGCAGTGCGTGGCGATACGACAGATCGACCCGCCGTTGTTCTGGGCCTCCTTGATGTCTTCCTTGGTGCCCACCCCGGGCAGCATCAGGAAGGCGATCTTGGATTCGGTGGCCGTCTCGGCGGCCAGCTTGATCAGCTCCTGCTCCGGAGTCTTGGAAAACCCGTAGTTGAAGCTCGACCCGCCCAGCCCGTCACCGTGGGTCACCTCGATGACCGGCACCCCGGCGGCGTCGAGCGCGGCGACGATCGCACCGACCTCGTCTTTGGTGAACTGGTGACGCTTGTGGTGCGACCCGTCGCGCAGCGACGTATCCGTCATCCGCACATCCCACATCGGGTTGAAATAGATCTCGCTCATGCGTGGCCCCCTGAAATAGTCTGCTCTTCGCGCAAGCGCTCATCGCTGGTGGCAGCGACCCTGTCCTTGGCGATCTCGTCGCCCACCTTGGCCGCTGCGGCGGTCATGATGTCCAGATTGCCCGCATACGGCGGCAGGTAGTCCCCCGCGCCCTCCACCTCGATGAACGTCGTCACCAGATGCTGACCGCCGTTGACCACCGACGGCTCGTCGAACTGCGGCTCGTTGAGCAACCGGTACCCCGGCACATAGGTCTGCACCTCGGCCACCACGTCCTTGATCGACGC
>NZ_JACHVU010000004.1 GCF_014190915.1 Mycolicibacterium iranicum | reverse complement strand
GGCTGCACACCTACAATCTCCATCGCGGCCACACAGCACTCGGCGGTCAACCACCAGCCAGCCGTGTACCTAACATGTCAGGTCAGTACAGCTAGTGCGCGCTACCGTTCCTGAGACCGCAACGTAGCGAAGGGACAGAACAGATGAACCGGGTGTTTGTCATCGGCGTAGGCATGACGAAGTTCGAGAAGCCGGGCGGACGCGCAGCTCGCGGAGCGGACCATGAGACGGCCCGGGAGGGCTGGGACTACCCGGACATGGCGCGCGAATCGGGCACCAACGCCCTCGCCGACGCCGGAATCGACTACACCGAGGTCCAGCAGGGCTACGTCGGCTACTGCTCCGGGGACTCCACGTCGGGCCAGCGCGCGCTCTACGAGCTCGGCATGACGGGCATCCCGATCGTCAACGTCAACAACAACTGCTCGACCGGCTCGACGGCGCTGTACCTGGGTGCCCAGGCGATCCGCGGCGGGCTCGCCGACTGCGTGCTGGCGCTGGGCTTCGAGAAGATGCAGCCCGGTTCGCTCGGCGGCGGCGCCGACGACCGCGAGTCGCCGATGAAGCGGCACATCCTCGCGCTCAACGACATCGACACGATGCAGTTCCCCGTGGCGCCGTGGATGTTCGGCGCGGCCGGTCGCGAGCACATGAAGAAGTACGGCACCACCGCCGAGCATTTCGCCAAGATCGGCTACAAGAACCACAAGCATTCGGTGAACAACCCGTATGCGCAGTTCCAGGACGAGTACACCCTCGACGACATCCTGGGCGCCAAGATGATCTCCGATCCGCTGACCAAGCTGCAGTGCTCACCGACATCCGACGGCTCGGCCGCGGTGGTGCTGGCCAGCGAGGACTACGTCTCCAAGCACGGTCTGGCCGCCAAGGCCGTGGAGATCGTCGGGCAGGCGATGACCACCGACTTCGCGTCGACGTTCGACGGCAGTGCGGCCAACATCATCGGCTACGACATGAATGTCAAAGCCGCACAGCAGGTGTACGACCAGTCCGGGCTGGGCCCGCAGGACTTCCAGGTCATCGAGCTGCACGACTGTTTCTCGGCCAACGAGCTGCTGCTCTACGAAGCCCTCGGGCTGTGCGCCGAGGGTGAGGCGCCGAAGCTGATCGACAACAACGACACCACCTACGGCGGCCGCTGGGTGGTCAACCCGTCCGGCGGTCTGATCTCGAAGGGCCACCCGCTCGGGGCCACGGGGCTGGCTCAGTGCAGCGAGCTGACGTGGCAACTGCGCGGCGCCGCGGACAAGCGTCAGGTCGAGGGCGTGACCGCAGCCTTGCAGCACAACATCGGGCTGGGCGGGGCCGCCGTCGTCACCGCCTACCAGCGCGCCGACCGCTGACCCGGGGGCTCGCGCACGAAACACCGCGACGCGCTGCGGCGATACAGTGGACAGGTCGGGCGGTACCAGGAGGTTCGACCATGCGCACGGTAGGGACAATCGCGGTGTCGGTGCTGGCGGTGCTGTGCGCGCCGGCGGTCCCGGCGTCGGCCCAGCAACAGAATCCGCTCGACGTCATCGATCAGCTGGAGCTCTCCGGCTACACCGTCAACATCGACCGCATCGGCAGCGCTCCCCTGCAGGACTGCACCGTCACCGAGGTCCGCAATCCACAGCAGGTCGTCGAACCGGTCACCGTGATCGGACGTGACCGCGACGGCGATGTCGACCTCGATACAGTCAACGTTATTGCGCGGCAGACGATCTCGGTCTCTCTGGACTGCACTGGCTGATCCCGGAGCGCAGGGGTCCGAGCGCAGGAAAAGGCCCGGCCGGCGAATGCCGACCGGGCCTTCCTTCCCGTGCCCTACGCCGTCGCAGGGGCTTTCGCCTGCGCCGGCTCGTCGGCACGCGAGCCGTGATCCGAGTCGAGCATCGTCAGCTCGTCGAACGGATCGTTGCCCGCCAGAACGTTGTTCACCTTGCCCTTGTCGATGGTGTGCGTCCACGACCCGACCAGCAGGGTGGCCACCGCGTTGCCCGAGAAGTTGGTCAGCGCGCGGGCCTCGGACATGAACCGGTCGATGCCGACGATCAACCCCACGCCGTCGAGCAGGTCGGGCCGGTGGGCCTGCAGACCGCCGGCGAGGGTGGCCAGCCCGGCCCCGGTGACGCCCGCGGCTCCCTTGGACGCCACGATCATGAACACCAGCAGACCGATCTGCTCCGGCACCGACAGCGGGTCGCCGAGCGCGCCGGCGATGAACAGCGAGGCCATCGTCAGGTAGATCGCGGTGCCGTCGAGGTTGAAGGAGTAGCCGGTCGGGACCACCACGCCGACGGTGGTGCGGTCGACGCCGAGGTGCTCCATCTTCGCGATCAGGCGGGGCAGCGCCGACTCCGACGACGAGGTCGACACGATCAGCAGGTACTCGCGGGCCAGGTAGCGGACCAGCTTGAAGATCGACACCCCCGAGACCACCCGCAGGAGGGACCCCAACACACCGAACACGAAGATCGCGCAGGTCAGGTAAAAGCCGAGCATCAACGCCATCAGCTGACCGACCGCGGCCCAGCCGGTCTGTCCGACCACGTTGGCGATCGCGCCGAACGCGCCGATGGGCGCCAGCCACAGGATCATCACCAGCACCTTGAACACGAGCTTCTGCAGGTGCTCGATGCCGCGCAGGATTGGCTCCCCCGCCGAACCGAGACCCTGCAGCGCGAACCCGACGAGCAGCGCGATGAACAGCGCCTGCAGCACGCTGCCCTCGGTCAGCGAGGAGAACAGCGAGGTCGGGATGATGCCCTGCACGAAGTCCAGCAGCCCGCCGGCCTCATGCGCCTTGTCGGCCAGCTCGGCGCCCTTACCCGCGGTGTCGGTGACGTTCAGGCCGGTGCCGGGGTGAAGCAGGTTTCCGACCACCAGGCCGATCGCCAGTGCGAAGGTCGACATGGCGAGGAAGTACACGAACGCCAGCCCGCCGACCTTGCCGACGGTCGCGGCTTTGCGCACCGAGCCGATGCCGAGCACGATCGTGCAGAAGATGACCGGGGCGATCATCATCTTGATCAGGTCGACGAACATGGTGCCCAGCACGCCCACGCTCTTGCCCACTCCCGGGGCGGCGATGCCGACCGCGACACCGGCCACCACCGCCACGATGACGGCGATGTAGAGCCAGTGGGTGCGGTCCCGCTTCTTCGGGGGCTCGGGTGCCGGCTCTGCAGCCGGCCTGTCCATCGTGGTCGTCATCGTGACTGTCCTCCAGACGCTGCTCGGTAAATCGGTCTGAAAGGATGCTCTGGGAAAGCGTGAGCCAGGTCACGTATTAGTTCATTTCGTTCAACGGAGGTTCACGCGCCGATGCGACGGAGCCGACCCGCCGGCCGACCGTGGTGGCCGCGGTCGCTGGCCGGTCAGGCGATCGCGCTGCAGGTGCTCGTCATCGCGCTGATCGTCGTGGTCGGCAGCGCCCTGGCGCTGCTCGACGCCCGCCGCGACGCCGACGCCGCCGCCGAGGAACAGGTGCTCGGCATCGCCACGTCACTGGCGGACTCGCCGTCGACGGCCCAGGCGATCGAGGAGGGCCGCGCCACCGAGATCCTGCAGCCCGTCACCGAACTCGTCCGCAGGAACACCGACATCGCGTTCATCACGATCATGGCGCCGGACCGCACCCGGTTCACCCACACCGACCCCACGCAGATCGGCGGAAGCTACCTCGGGACCATCGAACCCGCCCTGCGCGGAGAGTCGTTCACCGAGGTCTACACCGGGACCCTGGGCCCGTCGATCCGCGCCGTGGCCCCGGTGCACGACTCCGACGGGCGGGTCATCGGCCTGGTCGCCGCCGGCATCCTGCAACAGAGCCTGGCCGACCGGTGGCGCGCCCAGTGGCCGGTGATCGCCTCGGTCGGCGTTGGCGCCCTTGCTATTTCGCTGCTGGGCGTCTGGGGCATCCGCCGCCGCCTGCTGCGCCAGACCCGCGGGCTGCGCCCCGACGAACTGCGCGTGATGTACGACCACCACGACGCGATCCTGCACTCGGTGTCGGAGGGGCTGATCGTGCTGGACCGCGACGGGGTCGCGCTGGCCAACGACGAGGCGCGCAGGCTGCTGTCCCTGCCCGAGGGCCGCATCGCCCAGGCCGATCTGCCCGAGTTCCTGCGCACCCACAACCCGGGCGCGCGCGACGAAGTCCACGTCACCGACGACCGGGTCCTGGTGGTCAACCGCTCCCGCGTCCAGGACGGCCCGGACTCCGACGGGTCGGAGGTGGTGACAATCCGCGATCGCACCGAATTGCAGGGCGCACTGGGCGAATTGAACTCGCTGAAGGTGCTCACCGACTCGCTGCGGGCCCAGGCCCACGAAGCGGCGAACACGTTGCACACGATCGTGACGATGGTCGAGATGGGGCGCGCCGAGCAGGCCGTCGCGTTCGCGACCGCCGAACTCGAACTGTCCCAGCAGCTGGTCGACCGGCTGTCGGCGGCGGTGCGCGAGCCGGCACTGGTGGCACTGCTCCTGGGCAAATCCGCGCAGGCCGGTGAACGCGGCATCGAGCTGACCGTCACCGAGGACACCGAGTTGCCCGCCGACAGCGAGGACCTGTTGCTCTCGGGGCCGGAGCTGGTCACGGTCGCAGGCAACCTCATCGACAACGCGATGGATGCCTGCGATCCCGACAACCCGTGGGTCGAGGTCACGGTGAACCAGCACGACGGGCGGCTGATGATCCGGGTGGCCGACAGCGGAGAGGGCATGGACCCCGGCACCTTCGAGAAGGCGATGCAGCGGGGCTACTCGACGAAGACTGGCGCCGACGTCGAACAACACGGTCTAGGCCTGGCCCTGGTGGCCCAGGTCGTGAAGCGACACCACGGGCTGCTGACCGCCGACGTGTCGTACGGTTCGGTCGTGACCGTGACGGTGGCTGCGCCGTGATCACCGTGCTGATCGTCGAGGACGAGCCGTTGATCGCCGAGGCGCACCAGGCGTATCTCGGCCGTCTGGAGGGCTTTTCGGTCGCCGCGGTGGCGCATACGGCCCGTGACGCCATGCGGGCGGCGTCCGAGGCGGCGGCCGGCGATCATCCGATCGATCTCGTGCTTCTCGACATCGGCCTGCCCGATGCCAGCGGAATCACCTTGGCGTCGGCCCTCTCCGGGCTGCGACCCGCGCCCGACATCATCACGATCACTTCCGAGCGCGACCTCGAGATGGTGCGGGCGGCCGTCGGGCACGGCGCACTGGCGTATCTACTGAAGCCGTTCACGTTCGCCGCATTCCGGGAACGGCTCGAACGCTATCGCCGCTATCGCGAGGCGCTGCCGGCCGGCACGGACGCCGCCAGTCAGGCCGAGGTCGACCGCGCCCTGTCCGAACTGCGGGTGGGGCCCGGCCGCGCAGCGGCTCCGAAAGGGGTGGCGCCCGGCACCAACGACGAAATCGCCCGAGCGGTCCGTGATTCCAGTGACGGGGTCACCGCCGATGAGGTCGCCAAGCAGGTCGGGGTGTCACGGGTGACGGCGTGGCGCTATCTCGAGCGCCTCGCCGACGAGGGCACGGTGCGCCGTCACACCGATTACGGCAAGGCCGGCAGGCCCAAGACCCGATATCAGTGGCGTTAGCGCGCGGCGGTCAGACGGTGACGGGCTGCCGGGTGCGGGGCGCGTTCAGCGCGAGCGGATCGGTCGCGAGGAACTGGGAGTACAGCATCGCGATCGAGGACTCGACGGAGAACACGCTCAGGCCGCCGGCGTAGTCGGCGACATAGAGCCGGGAACCGTCGCCGGCCCCCTGCGCCACGCACGAGGGGCGGGCGTCGACCTTCAGCGAGTCGATGACGTCGAGGCTCAGCGTGCACAGCACCGCGACGCGGTCGTAGTCGACGATGTAGGCGCGGGCCTGATCGGCGCTCATCACCAGCTGGGTGGGAGCCCCACCGAGGTTGACCTTGTCGGTGACCCTCATGGTGGACAGGTCGACCACCTGCACGGCGCCGCCGACGAGGCGGTCCGAGGTCAGGACGTAGACCGCACCGCCGGCGTGGGCGATGTCCCGGATGGGCGAACCGATGGGCAGCACGCGGGTCACGCGCGAGGTCTCGGCATCCACCACGATGAGGCGGCTTCCGTCCTCGTCGGTGACGCCGAGGTAGAGACGCTTGCCGTGGGGATCGACGCGCAGCGCGTCGATGTTCGCCGCGGGGCCGCGACCGATCTCGATGGTGCCCACCCGCTCGGCGGTGACGTCGATGACGGCGACGTCGACGCGGTCCTGAGCGGCGCGGCCTGCGTAGACGCGCTTCCCGTCGGGGCTCACGGCCAGTGCCGTGACACCGAACGCGACCGGGTACGACGCGAGCACCGCTCCGGAGTGCAGATCGGCGACGAGGACGGCGTCGTGGCTCGGGCCCGACACGCTGACGTAGGCGCGGTCGTTGGAGACGGCGACCGCCAGGGGCTCACCGTGGACTGCGATGGTGTCGACGACCGCCAACGTGGTCGGATCGAGCACCGACACGCTGTCGTTCCCGGCGTTGGCCATCACCACACCGCCGCTGCCGGCGGCGATGTCGCCGACCGGGCCGCGCGAGACCGCCACCCGGCGCTCCAGCACGACGTCGGTCCTGCCGGCGTTCTCCAGCGGCTCATCGACCGTCGGGGAGTCAACCTGTTCGTTGCGTCGTCCGTTGTGCATCACGTGCCCCTTGGGCATCAGAAAGTTAGCCATTGCTCGTGGTACCTCCGCCGGCAAAACGCGTGCCGGGCTCTTGATTGGGCCGTTTACGGCATTGCGCCCGTGGACGAGCGCGATCTGAACCGAGTGTAGCCACGGGAAATCAAGGTCAAAGACTCTGAAAACTCGTGATGGCGAAACAAGCTGAGAAGCTCTCAGGACTCGCTTAGAAATGGGCTCGTTATCAGGTCGTTACCTTGCCACGCCGACTGAAAAATGGCCCGTGAACTGCGGCGGCAAATCACCGCGGCGAAGCCACGCAATTCGTGATCGAAACCCGCTCGTAGAGAATTCTTAGCTTTGTGCTGAAAGTGAGGGACAGATCACAGGACGACACTCCAGCAAATTGCCGAGAGATCCGGAATTCGTCGCTTGACGCGGCCGCTTCGCGTCAGAGGTCGCTCCGCACCGCTCGCGGGCAGTTCGCTGGAAAGGAGCCGTCAGGCCGGTTTTGCGCCGCGCACGGACGGGATCTCCTGCAGCGGTATCAGGCCCTCGGGATCGCAGAGCTTGATCACGCGAGACACCGCAGGGCTCGGAACCACACACCAGGTGACGTCCTCGCGTGCGAGGTGGGCGCTGATGGCATACAGCGCAGACGCCCCGTCGAACGCCAGGAAATTGACCTCGGTGAGGTCGAGGACCAGGGCGGGCGCCCCGTCCGCGGCTTCGCGCACCGTATGGGCGAAGTGTTTGGCGTTGGCCGCGTCCACTTCACCGCACACCGAGACCGTGACCTGCCTGTCGGCGCCACGGCCCTCAGTGCGGCACGCAACGGTCAGCGAGGTCGACGCGATGGAGAAGTGTCGACAATCAGCTGACCTGCTGCGGATGGAGGTGAGTGCCATTACCTGACAACTTACCTGCGCACGTGCTAGGCCTGCTCTGCTTTCTGCCTCTGCTCGCTGGCCTTGGCCGCAGCGCGCGCGCTCTCGGCCTCGGCTTCCTTCTTCGCGGCCTCACGCTGAGCGTCGGCCTTGTCCTGCTGCGCCTCGCCCTCGCGCTGGAGATCATCGCGGCCTGCGACCACACCGATGACCTCTTTGGCCTTGCCTTTGACGCCTTCGACGGCGCCCTTGACGGCTTCCTGCGGACCCGAGTTGTTCTCACCCATGAGACGCTTCCTTTCTTCGGCCGGTCACGGCGAAGCGTCTGTTCCCTGCTAGCCAAAAAGCGAAACCTTGCGGGTCACACCGCCGAGGACGCGGCTACGCGGCGAAGTTCTGCAGGGCGACGTCCAATGTCGAGAAGAGCTGCACGTAGTCGGTGACGCCGGTGATCTTCAACGGGCGGCTGGTCGCCGGGCCGTCCGCGACCACCGCGAAGCGGGTGCCACCGTCGAGATGCTTCTGCGTGGCCATCAGGACCTGCATGCCGGCCGAGCCGAGGAAATCCACCTCGGTCAGATCGACGACGAGGCCGGCCGGATGCCGGTCCACCGCCGCAGAGATGGCTTCCTGCAGCTGCGGCGCCGTCAGCATGTCGATGGCACCGACCGCTGCGACGACGACGACACCATCGACCTGGTGTTCGGTGAATTGCTGCACGTGCGAAGCCTCGTCTCCTGTGTGCGTCCGGCAAGCGGGGTCGCCGGATCATCATGGAGGCTGCAGTCTGAACCCGGTGTCGACCATGCGACAACCGGATACAGGTTATCGAAGTCCCCCGGCTGCGGTGAATCAGACCGCCGCCGGGGAGGCCGCCGGCAGGTCCGGCAACGCGCGCCCGGTGCCGCGGTAGCGCGGTTCGCGACCCCGACGTGCGGCGACGATAATCCGGCGCACCGGCCGCGCAAATCCCCGGTTCCGCGGCCGCCCGGGGCTACCATCCGCACAGACATCCCACAGGAGGCTCCATGCGCGTCCCCACCGCCGGTCGGCTCCTCGCGACCGGGTGCGCCGCGGTCGCGCTCGTCGCCGCGGCGCCGCTCGCCCACGCCACCGACGCCGACGCGGCGTTCCTGGCTGTCGTGGCCGAGCTCGGGCTCGATTTCCAAACCCCCGACGAGGCCATCGAGGCGGGGAACAACGTGTGCGACGTGGTGAGCGAGGGCAGCGCCAACCACGTCGACCCCGCCCGGATCCGCAACGACATCGTCACCTCGTTGCTCGACGAGGGTGTGAACGGCGAGCAGGCGACGCGCCTCATGGTGGGCGCCGTGAACGCCTACTGCCCGGTGTACAACGCCGTGGTCGCCGGCTGACCGCTGCCCAATTGCGCTTCTCGGCCCACCGGTCCCGAGAATCTCGCATTTCTCCACCATTTCTCCACGCAAGCTCCAAGCGCGGGATTAGCTGATTCGTGACGATGGTTTCACTCACTCAGTAGCGGTCACCACGGCCGCAGGCGATCCAGGAGAGACACCATGAAGAAGTTCCTCGCCGCGAGCATCCTGCCCCTCGGTGCGCTGCTGGCCTTCGCGGCCCCGGCCCAGGCGCAGGCGGAGTCCGCGTCGGCCACGATCAACCGTTTGCAGGCACAGGGATTCGACGTGCGGATCAGCCGCGTGGGCAACGCGCCGCTGAGCGAATGCACTGTGGCCGGCGTCCGCAACCTGCCGGGTGCGCCGCTGCCGTTCACCCTCAACGACGACGACGACTTCAATGTCTTCACCGTCGTGCCCAAGCAGAAAGTGGCTGTGTCCCTTAACTGCTCGAACTGAGACGAGCCGGACGGCCGCCCCGACGGGCGGCCGTCTAGGTTTAGGTCCCATGCCCGCAGCGCCACCGCCGTCCTTCCCCAGGGGCATGGCACTGCTGGTGGCGGGGGCGCTGTTCATGGAAATCCTGGACGCCACGATCATCGCACCGGCCATCCCGGCCATCGCCGCCGATCTCGGGGTCTCGGCCGTCGACGTCAACGTCGCCATCTCGGCCTATCTGCTCACCGTCGCGGTGCTCATCCCCGCCAGTGGCTGGATCGCGGACAGAGTCGGCATCCGCAGGGTCTTCATCGCGGCGATCGCGGTGTTCACCGTGGCCTCGGTGGGATGCGCGGTGAGCACCTCACTTCCCATGCTGGTGGCGATGCGCGTGCTGCAGGGGATCGGCGGCGCGATGATGGTTCCCGTCGGCAGACTCGCCGTTCTGCGGTACAGCGCGAAAGCCGATCTGGTGCGGGCGATCGCGTTGCTCACGTGGCCGGCGCTGACCGCGCCCGTGGTCGCTCCCGCCCTGGGCGGTGCCGCCGCCACACTGGGTTCCTGGCGGTGGATCTTCTTCGTCAACATCCCCATCGGGATTCTCGGAATACTGTTCGCCGCCAGGCTGATTCGCGGCGGCCCGGCACCTGCGGTGGCGCCGTTCGACTGGCGCGGGCTGCTGCTGCTGGGTTCGGGGATCACGGCCGCGCTCGTCGCGCTCGAGCACATCCGGGTCAGCGGCACCGACTGGCTGAGGGTCGGCCTCGGCGTCGGCGCAGCGATCGGCCTGCTGGCGGCGGCGATCTGGCACCTGCGCCGGACGCCGACGCCGCTGATGCGGTTGGCGGTGCTGCGGGTGCGCACCCTGCGCATCACGGTCTCCGGCGGATCGCTGTACCGCCTCGTCATCACCGCCGTGCCCTTCCTGCTGCCACTGCTGTTCCAGCTCGAGTTCGGGTGGTCGGCCTTCACCGCGGGCCTGATGGTGTCCGCGCTGTTCCTCGGCAACCTGACCATCAAGCCGGTCACGACCCCGCTGATGCGCCGGTTCGGCATCAAGCGTGTGCTGGCGGTCAACTCGGCGCTGTCGGTCGCCTGGTTCGCTGTCCTGGCGGCGCTGCAGCCCGAGACGCCCGTCGCGGCGATCGCGGCAATCCTCTATGTGAGCGGCGCACTGCGCTCGATCGGCTTCACCGCGTACAACAGCCTGGCGTTCGCCGACGTCGACGGCGACGATCTCACCCACGCCAACACCCTCAACGCCACCGTCCAGGAACTCGGCGCGGGCCTCGGCATCGCGGTCGCCGCGCTACTTCTGACGGTGTCGACGTCCTACGCGTGGACGTTCCTCGCCCTCGGTGCGCTCCTGGCGCTCACGTTGATCGAGACGCTCCGACTGCCCGGAGACGCAGGTGCTCACGTCAGTGGCGCGCGTTGACGCAATAGTGTCCGGCGCCAACTGATTTCATGTCGCCACCGGCGGAACAGCCGGCATTCACCCTGGGGCATCACGCCGTTCGGCCCGCGTTCTGCTGCCCCCGACCGCAGGACCGCGCGAGAAACCGTCCGCGACCCCGCGCACTTCGTTCGCGCGCGCCTCCCGCGGAAGTCTCGACCATCACTTTAGCCTTGGAGGCCGTGACCACACTGTACGAACCGTCGCTGGCGGAACTGGATTTCGAGCCCGAGATCCAGTGCACCTGCCGCAAGTTCTGCGGTCCGCTCGCCCATCCCGCCCAGTGGTGGGTCACGCTGTCGTGCGGATGCCCGTACCCGATGTGCCAGCGCGCGTTGCGCATTGCGAACGTCCGCCTCAAGGTGCGGCCGCTGACGTGCCGGCACTGCGAAACCGACCAGATCGCGATCAGGTCCGTCGTCGCGATCTGAGGCAGACTGCGGCCGTCAGCTCCCCCGTGCCGGGGAACTCTCGTCCACCGGCTCCGCCTCAGCCCCCGAACCCGCAGTGTCAGCCGAACCCGGCGCCTCAGCCGGACCTTCCGCCGGCGCGCCCGGGCGCAGGACCGCAGGTCGCCGGTGTTCGGGCAGGGCCCGCAGGATGCCGCCGAGCAGCAGCACGATGGCCAGGGACAGCGCGCCGATGACGACGACCGGCAGCGACGAGAACACATTCTCCAGCAGCATGTAGGCCCCGAAGAGCAGGAACAGCGCGGCGGCGGTGATCTGGATGAAGCGCTCGGGAAGGTGCTTGCCGGCCACGGCGCCGACGATGATGGCGAGTCCGTCGGCGGCCACCATGCCCAGCGTCGATCCGATCCACACGCCGAGCCAGTCGCGATCGGCTGCCAGCGTGACGGTGGCGAGCATGGTCTTGTCGCCCAGTTCGGCCAGGATGAACGCCGAGGTGACCACGAAAAAGGCTGGAGCCGTGGCCTTCTCTGCGCGCGACGCCTCTTCGGCGGACAGGCTGTCGCCGCGCAGGGTCCACAACCCGAAGAAGACGAACATCGCCCCCGCGATCAGACCGAGAAGGTGGGTCGGCAACGCCGCGCCGAGGTAGTGACCGATGGCGACCGACAGGACGTGGACGGCGGTCGTGGCGACGGTGATCGCGCTCAGCACCACCCACCAGCGGTACCGCAGCGCGAACATCATCGCGACGAGCTGGGTCTTGTCCCCCAGCTCCGCCACGAAGATGACGGCGAAGCTCAACAGCAAGGCGGCGAGCACCAGCACTCCTCGTGTCTGTGACTGCCGTTCGGAGATTGCGGACGCACCTCCGGCCGGCAGCCCGAATGGTCTGTACGGCCGAAGGTCTCGCCCACCGGTCCGTGACCGGTTCGGGCAACCGGGCCGCGCGGATTGCGCCGTAGCGGCCAGTATGTCGATTGCCGATTGGGGGCTACTCCCCTTCGTTGCCCCCACCGTACACACCACGGCTCGACGCTGGCAACTCAGCGACAACGAAATCCCGTCTCTGACAATAAGTTTGGCTAGTCAACCAGGAAAGTTCGGGAACCCAAACCCTGTGCCGGTCGCCCCGACGTCCGCCGTGATGAGTTCCCGGTGCAGGATCGGTCATACCTGTCGGACAGACTGACGCGGCAGCCCGCCGCGACCGGAGGAGACCATCGTGCCCGCACAAGATCGCTACGTCGTCACGCGCACCATCGCCGCACCCCCGTCGGACGTCTTCGCCGTCCTCGCCGACCCCGGCCGGCATCAGGAGACCGAGCCGACGGACTGGGTGCGCGACGCCGTCACCACCGAGAAACTCACCGCGGCCGGACAGGTCTTCGCGGTGAACATGTACCTCGAACGGATCGGCGGCCCCTACGTGATGCACAACCTGGTCACCGTGTTCGAGCAGGACCGCGCGATCGCGTGGCTGCCGGGCCGTCTCGATGACGCCGGCAGCCATGACGCGATGGGTTGGTCATGGCGCTACGACCTGACGCCGACCGACGGCGGAACCGACGTGACGCTGACCTACGACTGGAGCGCGACACCCCAGCAGACGCGCGATCAGCTCGGCGGGCTGCCACCGTTCGGCGAGGATTTCATCGCGAAGTCGCTGGCGTCGCTGGCCCGCGCCGCCGGGGACGACGCGTCCGCCTGACCCCGGGCAGCCGCGTCAGACGGACACACCGGCAAAGTACACCAGCGCGCCGACCGCGAGCAGCAGGTAAACCGCGGGAAACGCGATGTTGTGCAGCACCCGCGTTCGGAGGTGCACGGCGACGGCCCCGGTGAAGAAGGCGACCAGCCCTGCGGCGGCGGCCACACCCAGCCAGGGGGTGAGGACGAAGCCGAGCAGCAGGCCGACACCCCCGGCCAGCTTCAGGGCCGCCAGGTACGGGATCCACCGCGGTGCGACCCCGACCTCGGCCGAGTTCGCCAGGACGAACTGCGCCCTCGCCAGATCGGCGGCTGCGACCGCGAGGTTGGCTGCCGCGCACAGCACCGTCGTCGCGGCCAGGACCGCCGCCAGAGGGCCCGTCATCGCCGGCGCCCCGTGGGTATGCTCCGCATGTCGCCTCCTCGGCCGTCAGGGGTTCGTTTCCTTCTCACCCCTCTGACGTTTCGCAGGCCCGAAAGGTGACAGCGCCATGACGCCCGAGTCCTTCCTGGAGAACCGCCCGCGGCTGCTCTCGATCGCCCACCGCATCCTCGGAACGGTGCAGGACGCCGAGGACGCCGTCCAGACCGCATGGCTGCGCGTGCAGGCGCGGTCGGTGGCCGACGTCGACGATCCGGCGGCCTGGCTGACGACCGTCGTGACGCGCGTGTGCGTGGACCAGATCCGGGAGCGCCGACGCCGGGAGGCGCCCGGACCGGCCGGACGCGTGGCGGAGGTCGAGACCGTCGACGCCGCCGCCGACGAGGCGTTCCTGCGCCGCGAGGACGTGTCGCGCGCACTGATGGTGCTGCTGACGACGTTGACGCCGCCGCAGCGGGTGGCCTACGTCCTGCACGACCTGTTCGCGGTCCCGTTCGGCGAGATCGCCGAGGTCCTGGACACCACCGTCGACGGCGCGAAGAAACACGCGAGCCGGGCCCGCCGCCGGCTCCAGCCGGCCACCCCACCCGCCGCGCCGCCGCGCGATGCCCGCCACGAGGAGGTCGTGACGGCCTTTCTCGGCGCGGCCGCCGACGGGAACACCACCGCGCTGCTGTCGCTGCTGGCACCCGACTGCGTGCGGACGGCGGACGCGTCGCTGCTGCCCGCGGGCGCCGCCGCCACGGTGTCCGGCGCCTCCGCCGTCGCCGAGGAGACGCGTCACTTCGTCGCACGGATCCGCACCGCGACGCCGATGCAGGTGAACGGGCGGGCCGCCTACGTCCTCGCGCCGGGCGGCCGGCCGTGGGCAGTCCTCGACATCGACACCCGCGGCGGGGTCGTCACGAGGATCACCGTCAGCGCGGTGTCCGCCGACGACCGCTACGAGACGCCTGCCGGTCAGGGATTCGGGAAGTGGGACTTGTAGACCTGTCCGTGGACACCGACGGTCCGGTCCACCACCTGCGACACCGAGAAGTCGGCGGCGGCCGACAGGTACGCGTAGGCCGTGGCACGGTCCATTCCCCGGTCGCTTTCCAGGAAGTCGAGCGCGTTGACCACCGCGCGTCTCATCGCGACGTCCAGGTCACTGCCCTGGCCGCCGACCGAACCGTCCGGATCCGACAGCCCGATGGGCACCCACGCGTCGGCGGTCTCGGCGAAGGGGTAGCGGTAGGCCACCGAGGGTGCATCACCGGAACCCGGCGTGCACACCGTGAGGCGATAGGTGCCGCGCAGCGACCCTTCCATCGCCGTCAGGGCGACCTCACCGTCGCCCATCGCCATGTGCGGGTCCCCGACGTAGAACAACGCTCCCTCGGCGAACACCGGGAGGTAGAAGGTGGCTCCCTCGGCGAGCAACCGGATGTCGATGTTGCCCCCGCCCACCGTCGGCGGAATCGAATTGGCCGTGGCGGCGGTGAGGTCGGTGTCCTGTGAGTAGGCGACGCCCATCATGCCCATGAACGGACGCAGCGGAAACCGTACCGACGCGTCGCCGAGTGGCATGACACCGTGGCCGTCCTGCACCGCCGTGAACGTCGAGACATTGCCATAGCGAACAGGATCGGCGCCCGCGCGCCCGTCGGTGCCGACGGGCGGCATCACCTCAGCCAGCGTGATACCCGCCGGGGCCCCGCCGTCGGCGGTGCGGGCCAGCGCGCCCTTTCCGTGGCGGCTCGACACGACACCGTACGGAACACGCGGAATCGCCTGCAGGATATCGATTTTGAGGACATCGCCGGGCTGCGCCCCTTCGACGAACACCGGCCCGGTCACCACGTGGGGTCCGTCCTTGTCGAAATTCCTCGGGGTCCTGGTGTAGTCGGCCGCGATCGCGATCGCATCCTCCAGCACCTCGGCTTCCGCGACACCCTGCGCGCCGAAGTATCCGACGGGGTCGCGGCCCTGGTCTTCGAGAATGCCCTCGTGGCTCACGGCGTCGATGGTCACGGTCTGACCGGACGGCATGCGCAGAGACGGCGTCGCATGCACGGTCGGGACGTAGCCCCACAGCACGTCGTCGGGGGTCGACTCGAGGTAGTGGTCGCCGCTCGGCTCACCCTGACCGGGCTGCAGGACGGAGAAACCCGCCCCCGCCGACGACTGCGAGGGCGGCGGTCCGGACGCGCCCGACGAGCAGGCGGCGGCGGTGCCGACCACACCCGTCCCGGCGCCGACCGCGGCCACCGCCCGCAGGAAATCCCTTCTGCCGAGCCCCATGAGCAGGGTGTGCGCTGCGTGGCGGGCGGGGTCGGTCATGGCGGGCACCTTTCGACGGGGACGGATACCGCGAGGAATTCCCGCCCGGCGTTGCCGACCCGAAACGGCCACGCTAAATCGCCGTTTCCGGATGCTCACCGACCTGACGGCCCGAATTGGCCGTTCCCGCATTGCAGCTCACCTCGGGTGCGATAGTCAAAGAGCGCCGTCTTCCCACCTCAGCCCTGAGAGGACCGTCATGCCCGACACCGGCCGGCAGCCGTCCCCCCGTCCGTTTCTGCTGACGTCTCGGATCTTCGCCCTGCTCACCGTCGCTGTCGTCGTCGTACTCTTCGGCACCGCGGGGGCCCTCGTCCAGGCCGGCGACTTGGAGAACGTCCACGGAACCGCAGCGATCGTGCTGCACGTCGCCACGGGCGGGCTGATGGTCGCGCTGGCCGGGCTGGCCTACACCCGCCGACGCGGGTGGTGGTCTGCGGTCCTGGCGTTCGTCGTCTTCGCGTTCACCTTCATCCAGGCCAGCCTCGGCGAGGGGGCGACGCTCAACCTGCATGTTCCGGGATCGCTGGTCATCGTCGCCGCGACGATCTGGCTCACCGCGTGGCTGTTCTCGTCGGGTGCGACAGCAGACCGGGCCGCACCGATGTCGGGCTAGTCGGAATCCTTGACCAGCACTGCGCGGGTGTAGAGAAGGTGAAAGCCGTACCGCTGCACGTTCTTCTGCGACGTCGAACCCGGTGCGGTCGTGACGACGGCGATGTCGCACCCCGCCTCTGCCGCCTCGGTGAGGCGCGCCGTCAGCAGCGCGGTCTGTACGCCCCGGCGCCGGAAGGCCGGAATCGTGGCCGCGCCGGTCAACTGAGCGACACCGTGGGTCGTCCGCATGCTCCCCCCGCCGGCGACGGTCTCCCCGCACAGCGCGAGATAGGCCACCGCTCCGGCCTTTTCGAAGTCCCGCACCGCGGTGTCGACGACCTCACGGGGAAAATCCTCGTGGCTCGCCACACCCACACCGTCGGGATGGGCGAAGCCGTCGACGACGGCAGCGGCCCACGCGTCGAGTTCTGCGGGGCCGCACCGCCGGACCGTCACGCCGTCAGCGGCCGCGCGGTGGGCCGGCAGCGGGTGTCCGAGCACGTTCTCGAAACCGAGCAGCCGGTAGCCCCGCGCCGTCAGGACGTGGGCCACCTCGGGATCGGCGAGGTTGGACAGCTCCACCTGTACGGGTACGTCCAGACCGGCGAAGGTGCGTTCCACCTCGTCCAGGGCGGCCGCGTCGGGTGTCCCGCCGAAACCCAGGCCGACGACCTTGTTCATCGGCGAACCGGGCGCCGCGGCGCAGGCGAAACCCCCGGCCAGGGGCAGCGCCACACCCCACGCGCCGCGACTGCGTGCCGCCTCGGTCGCGGCGACGATCAGGTCGGCTTCGGCCGCCTCGATGCGCGCTGCCAGTTCGGTGCCACAGAACACGGGGAGATTCGTCACCGGAGCATTGTGTTTCACACCGGGCCGATTGGAGAACCCATTTTCCGGACCACCCACCCGATGCTTGGAGGCTCACCCGTGGATCAGAACGACACCCCGCCGGCCACCCCGAAGGACGCCACGGAGCCCACGGAGGAGCAGCGCGACATGCAGGACAAGCTGGACCACCAGGACGACGACCCGAATGCGCCCGCCCGCTCGCAGACCTACCGGCAGATCCCCGACGAGAACTGACCGCCTCGGCCGCATATCACGACTTCTGCAGAGCGGTCGCTCCCGACGAGCTTTCGCAGCCCTCGCGCAGAACTCGACGACGCGTTCACACCCGCAGCGCGGTGAACGGCTCGAAAGGCAGTATCCGCAGGACGAACCAGACGATGACGACGACGAGGGCCAGCGGCGCCGCCCAACGGTGGTGCTGCCACGACGCCATCGGGCGGCCGGTCACCCTGCTGAAGGTCCAGACGCCGAACGCGACGGTCAGCAGAGCCAGTGCCGCCAGCGCGACGGCGTTGAAGCGGAGCGCGGCCGTGATGTCGCCGTGGAGCAGCGAGTAGATCATCCGCAGCGTGCCGCAGCCCGGACAGTCAACGCCCAAAAGCAATTTCGTCGGGCACGTGGGCAGGAATCCGCCCGGTGTCGTCGGATCGGCGAGCCATACGACAGCACACACACCCGCCGCCGCGGCGCCCACAGCCAGTGGGCCGCCGAGGCGGGCGGGTGCGGAGTGCCCGGACGGCAACGCGATCAGTAGGACGAGGTGTCGAAGTCCATGCTGACGGCGCCCAACGCGATGAGGATGCCGTAGAGAACCGCCAGGACGACCCCGGCCACAGCGCTCCAGATCGCCCACTTCTTGGCCGCCGCGGCAGACGCCTGCGCCTCGGCGTAGCGACCCTGGTTCCACAGACCGTTCACCTGCGCGGCCTTGACGATCGACACGACACCGAATGGCAGACAACAGAAGATCGTCGTCAGGATGCCCAGCACGAGGTTGGAATTCGGGGCAGCGCCGTAGGGCTGCTGCATGGGCGGCATGCCACCTCCGTCGGGGGGCGGCGGCGGGGGGTAGTTGCCAGGCGGCGGTTGCGTCATGTCGACTCCTCAAGGCCAAGTGGTAACTCAAAAATGCGAGCCCAGGGTAACCGACAAGATCAGTCGAGAAGTGGCAAATCGACACTGTTCTCCAGGTCGTCGATCCCCATTACTCTGCTGTCGAACTTCGGCGGTGCCCACCAGCGTCGATCAGTGCCGACGGGCTCGGTCGAAGCCGACGCCGGTCGCCGGTGCAGCCGGTGCCGCGGTGAACCAGCAACGAACTCAGCGACCCTCGCGATCGGTGTCGCCGGTGCCGTCCGGCTCGACGGGCATGCGGTTGCGCAGGCTGTCGTAGATCGGCGTGGACCGCAGGACGGTCGCGGTGACGATCGCCGCCACCGTGGCCGTGATCATCGGCAGCGCAACCGATGTCGTCGCCGTCATCTCCATGACGATGGCGATGCCGGTCAGTGGGGCGCGCACCGTCGAGGCGAAGAACGCCGTCATGCCGACCAGCGCCAACGGGATCGCCAACGACGAGGTGTTGTCCGGCCACAGGGCGCCGAAGCACGTCGAGAACACGATCCCCCACAGCGCGCCGAGGGCGAGCAGCGGCGCGAACAGCCCACCGGGCACCGCGGCGGAATAGCTCAGCGGTCCCGTGATGAACCGTGCCGCAAGCAATCCCACTGCGATCGCGAGCACGAAGTGCTCCCCGCTGAGAATCATCTGGGTCAGCGCATCGCCGTCGCCGACCGTCAACGGCGCCAGCCACAACGCTGCCCCCACCACGGCCCCGATGACGGTCGCCTTCACCGGCGTCGGGAGCTTCGGGACCGCGGCGACGTGGTCGGCCAGCCAGAGCACCACCACGTTGTAGGCGCACCCCAGGACACCGGTCAGCACCCCGAAGACGGCGAACAGTGGCAGCCACGCCAGCGCGGGTCCGACGACGGGTTCCACGTCGAAATCGGGGTGGTTGCCGAGTATCCCGCGAGCGCACAGGACTGCTGTCACCGCGGCGATCGCCGTGGCCATCACGGTCCGGAGACGCAGCGACTTCGTCACCTCTTCGACGGTGAAGAGCACCCCTGCGATCGGCGCGTTGAACGCGACGGCCAGGCCTGCACCGCCCAGGGCCGCCTGGATCAGCCGGCGGTCCCCGGTGTTCAGGCCCGTGCGCCGGGCCGCCTCGGCACCGACCGCGGCCCCCATGTGCACCGTCGGCCCCTCCCGGCCGAGAACCATTCCCGAACCGATCGCCAGGACACCTCCGACGAACCTGGCCGGCAGCACCTGCAGGCGTGGCGGCCGGGCCTGCCCGAGGAACACGGCCTCCACGTGGGGGATGCCGCTGCCCACCGCCTGCGGTTCCCATCGCACCAGCAGTCCGGCGGCGGTCGCGCAGAGAGCCACCGCGGCAATGGGTATCAGCCAGCCAGGCCCCGGCAGCCGTTCGGCCCAGTCGACGAGCTCACCGCGCAGCCCTTCGGCGGCCTGCAGGCACCAGCGGAACGCGGCACCCAGGACGCCGATGACCGCCCCGGCCAGCATTGCCGTCGTCAGGAGCACCACGGTGGCGCGCGGCGACGCTCCGTCGTTCTGAGGGCGCAGAGGCACCGTCGTCGTTCTCCTTCACCACGGGACGGGCGGGCCTACAGTGTCGCCCATGAGCCACGCGCGCGTTCCCCGTCGAGGTGGCCGTCCATGACCGGCGCCGCGGATTATCCGCAGATGGCGGCGGCGCGCGGACGCGTCGAACCCGCCCCGCGGCGCGTGCGTGGGTTTCTCGGCGACCAGCTGGTCTTCGACACGACGTCGGCGCGCTATGTCTGGGAGGTTCCGTACTACCCGCAGTACTACGTTCCGCTCGCCGACGTGGCGCCCGGCGTGCTCCGCGACGACGGCCGCCCCCAGCGGGTGCAGTTCGGGCCGTCGCGGAAGTTCTCGGTGGTCGTCGACGGGGCCACGGCGCCCTCGGCCGCGCGTGTCTTCGACGCCGGCGACGGCGCGGTGGCGGGACTGGTGAAGTTCGACTGGAATGCGCTGTCGTGGTTCGAGGAGGACGAGCCCATCTACGGTCATCCGCGCAACCCGTATGCCCGGGTCGACGCGCTGCGCTCGCACCGCCACGTCACCGTCACCCTCGACGGCGCGACGCTCGCCGACACCCACAGTCCGGTCCTTCTCTTCGAAACCGGTTTGCCGACAAGGTATTACATCGACCGCACCGATATCGCCTCAGGGCTCCTGGAACCCAGCGACACGCAGACCCTCTGCCCGTACAAGGGCGTCACCTCGGCGTACTGGTCGGTGCGGGCGGGCGGCACGCTCCATGCCGACCTCGCGTGGACCTACCAGACGCCGCTGCCGGCGGTTGCGGCCATCGCGAACCTCGTGGCGTTCTACAACGAGAAGGTCGACATCACCGTCGACGGGATCGAGCTGGCCCGGCCCCGCACCCACCTGGGCTAGCCGCGGTCGGTGATGTCGGCGTATTCGGGGTGCTTGTCGATGAATTCGGCGACCATCCAGCAGGTCGGGACGATCCGCAGCCCTTCTGCCCGGGTCTCGCGCAGCGCCTCGGCGACGAGAATCGTTGCCAGACCGCGTCCCTGGAACTGGCGCTGCACCTCGGTGTGCGGGAAGACGCGTTTCCCGTCGCGATCGTAAAAGTCCGCGAGACCCACGGAGCGGCCCTCCACGGCGATGACGAACCGGCCGGGTTCTCGGGTGACGGTCGTTGCCGCGCCGGTGCGGTCGGGAGGTGTCTCGGAGCTCATCAGTCCACGATAATTCGCGCGTCAACGGCCCCTGGCCGCGTCGCCACGCAACGTCATGACGGTGCTGGTCACCGACGCGGCCACCTTCCCGTCGGCACGCACCACGTCGCAGCTGTAGTGCGTGATCGTCCGGCCGCTGTGTACGGCGTGCGCCGTAGCGGTCAGCGTGTCGGCCCAGACCGGGCGCAGGAAGGCCGCACGGATGTCGATGCTGGTGAACGACTCCCCGTCCTGCATCAGCGTGGAGTGGGCGGTGCCGATCGCGGCGTCGGCGAGTTCGACCAGGAACCCGCCGTGCACGGTGCCCTGCTGGTTGCCGTGCCGGTCGGGGTCGACATCGACTGCCACCGAAGCGGTTCCGGCGTCGACCGCGACGATCCGGAAACCCAGCGATTGGGAGATCGCCGTCGGATAGCGCAAATGGACGCGCGGGACCGGAGGTGGGGCGCCCGTGAGTCGGTGTTTCAGGAAGTCCAGGACCGGCAGCGCCGTGGCGGGCTCGCTCATGGTCGCACCGTAGAGAAGCTGGCATAGTGCAATCAAGGAATTGTCCTACAGACAAGTGAGGTGGCGGTGCGCATCCCCCGCTACAGCGAGGTCGCCGACGACATCGCCGGCCGCATCCGCGCGGGGGTGCTGCCTGCGGGGACACGTCTGCCCACGCACCGAGCCCTGGCCACGGAGCACGGCATCGCGGTCGCCACCGCGACGAAGGTGTACCGCGCGCTCACCGAGGCCGGCATGGTCGTCGGAGAGGCCGGCCGTGGAACCTACGTCCGTGACGTCAGCGGCTACGCCGGACTCGAGATGCGTCGGCACACACCGGTCGAGCGCGTCGCCGACCTGTCGTTCAATCAGCCGCTGTCGCCGGACCAGGGCGACCAGCTCCGGCGCACACTGCGCGAGCTGGCCGCCGAGGGCGATCTGTCCGCACTGCTCATGCAGGAGCCGCCGGGCGGGCGGACCCGCGGCCAGGCCGCCGTCGCGACATACCTTCTCGGACACGGAATCGACGTGGCGCCCGACAACGTGGTGCTGACCGCCGGTGGCCAACAGGGGCTGGACACCGTCCTCGGTGCGGTCGCGGCGCCCGGGGCCGTGGTGGCGGTGGACGCTGTCACCTATCCGGGGGTCAAACTCGTGGCCGCCCAGCGCCGGCTCGAGCTGGCGGCCGTCCCCTCCGACACCGCGGGAATGGCCCTCGACCATCTCGAACGCCTCTGCGCCCGACGACCCGTGTCGGTGCTGTATTGCACTCCGACACTGCACAACCCGTTGGGTTTCGTCCTCGGCGACGAGGACCGCCGGCGGCTCGCCGCCCTGGCCCGCCGGCACGACGTCCTGATCGTCGAGGATGCGGTGTACGCCTTCCTGGAACCCGGGCACACCCCGCTACAGGCCCTTGCGCCCGAGCGGACGTTCTACGTCGGATCGGTCTCCAAGAGCATGGCCCCGGGCATCCGGTTCGGCTATGTGGTCGCACCGACGAGGTTGCGGGACACATTGATCCGGTCCCTGCGTGCGTCGAGCTGGGGTACCTCGACCCTCGCCGTCGCGCTGGCCACCAGGTGGCTGACCGACGGTACCGCCGAACGACTCGAGAGTTCCCGGCGGGAGGATGCCGGGGAACGGCAGCGACTCGCCACGACCGAACTGGCCGGTCTGCAGTACCACGCGCACCCCGCGTCCTACCTCGGCTGGCTGACGCTCCCCGACGAGGCACGCCACGATGTCATCGCCCGGGATCTCGCCGAGGCCGGGATCCTGGTGACGACGGCTGATGCGTTCGCCACGACGAAGCGCATTCCGAACGCGCTACGACTCGCACTCGCGACACCCGAGCGTGCCGACCTCATCCTCGCGCTGCGTGAAATCGCTTCGCGCATACGACAACACATGCCGGCCGCTAGACCGTCTTGACGAAGAAGACCCGGTGGAATCCTTCATCGACGCGGCGGTCGACCTCCGTGTACCCGAGGTGTGGGTAGAGCTCGAGATTCTCTGTCATCGCGGCGTTGGTGTAGAGGCGCACCTGCCGGAGCCCGCAGTCGCGAGCCCGCTGCTCGGCGTGGGCCAGCAGCACCTTGCCGTAGCCGCGACCCTGGTGACCGGCGGCGACGGCCACGCTGTCGACGAAGACATGGTCCGCCTCGACCACGCAGACCAGCACCCCCACCCTCTCCCCGTTCACGGTCAGGATGTGGACGTCGCGGGTCTCGTGCACGAGGCGGCGGTAGTCGACACCCATGGGCGCCGGCGCGCGACCGATGCGCGCGATGTACGGCGCGTAGGCTTCGGCGACGATGCGCTCGATGTCGGCGACATCGGCGTCGGTCGCGACGCGGATGGAATTCATGAGAAGACAGCGGCTTTGGTCAGGGCTTCTTCCGGAGGACGGTCGCCTCCAACAGTCGCTGCAGGCCTCGGGTGGCCGACTTGCCGGCCGCGGTGGCTGCACGTTCGACGGCACTGGGCGGCGACGGCGGGCGTGCGCTGACCTCGTCACCCACCTGTACCGTCCCCGGTGTCGCGACGTCGGCGTAGATGCCGAGGAAGCGATCGGTCCGCTCGGCCAGCCGGCGGGTCAGCGAGGTGTCGAGGTCGATCTCCGGTTGCGGCCGGGTCGGCACCACGCACCTGATCGTCGGATTCGTCACCGCCAGCACGACGGAGCCCAGGCGCACCTGGCCCCCGACCCAGGCCGACTCCGGAAAGTCCTCGGCGGCCGGGATGTCGACCAGCACGTTGGGCCGGAAGCGCCGCACGTCGTAGGGCGAGCCGTCGACGGACAGGTTGCGCAGACTCGCGGTGCTGAGCACGTGCACGGGGCTGAGGTCGACGAACGTACCGGGCGGCGTCGAATAGCGTGCGAGAGTGACCATTTGACGCGTCGAGAAGACCGAGGTGTCGGGCAGGTCCTCGCCGTCTGCGAGGCCGAAATCGCTGCGCACCTGGCCGGCGGAGAAGTTCGCCAGCGACGTCTGCAGCGACATGCGGTGCGCGCTGGTGTCCTTCGGCGTCGGCAGGGCCACCAGCCGGACCTCGCGGCCCACCAGCTCGCCGAGTGCGGTGCCCGCGGCAGGGTCCTCGCCGTCGAACTCCCGGCCGTCGGGCAGGGTGATGACGACTGCCGGGACGTTGCCGGGTCCGGCGTCCTCCCCCGGTTCGGCCGCATAGCGGGCCGAGCACTGCAGCAGGACGGGAATCCTCCGGGCGGACGCCGTGACGCCCTTCTCCACGTCACGCACTGCCCACAGGCGGTCGGCGTGCGCGCCGCGCCGGTCGATGCGCAGCCGGTCGACGCGCGTACCCCCCATCGACTTCACCGGAAAACGCCAGAGCTCCACGACGGTCATCGGACTTCAGCCTCCGCTCGACGGCGTTCCGGTCCCGTGTTCGGGTCCCGAGGCCATTGGACCACCACCTCGGTGGGGAACGCCATCAATCCGACAGCACAGCGGCGACCGCGGCGCCCAGCCGTCGGCCCGACAGCCACGCCGATTCGACGCGCGGCGAGCCTGTCGGGCACCACGCGTCGCCGCACAGCCCGAGGGGACGCCCGTCGGTGAGCAGCCCGAACTCGGCGTCACCGTGCGTGCCCGCGGGCTTGGCGAACGTCCAGCGGTGCGCGTGCGTCCACGACGGTGCGGTGGCGACGTCGAGCAGCCGGCCCAGCGCCGCGATCACGGGCGCCACCGCGTCGCCGGGCTGGTCGAGGTGTTGTTGCGCGCGCGATGCGGTGGTGTGGGCGACGAGGACGGGTGCAGCGTCGCCGCGCCGGGCGCCGTCGTCGGCGACGAAGGACAGGTCGTCGTCGTCGTTGACGAACGCGGCGTCGCCGACGGTCCAGCACCGGTCGGCCCAGCCCGCCGCGACGGCGATCACCGGTTCGTAGTCCACCCAGTCGCAGGCATCGGGCGCGAGACGGGCGGCCTGCGGATCGGGCATGGCCAGGACGACGGCGTCGTGGGTGAGGTGGTCGAGCGAGCCGACCTGCGCCTCGAAGCGGACATCGTCGGGCAGGAGCTCACGTACCAGGGAGCGCAGGCCGTCGGGCGCCGCGAAGCGGACGGGCCCCGCCGTGGTGTCGCGTCCGTTGGGTGACAGCACGTCGAAGGTGTCGGTCCACGGCCGGGCCAGGCCGCGGCGGGTCCAGTCATCGACCACGGCGGCGAATTCCGGGTCTTTGACGGTGAAGTACGCGGCACCCATGTCGACGCGACGGCCGTGCAGGGTCGGCGACGCCATCCGGCCGCCGGGTCCGCGCCCCCTCTCCAGGATGTCGACGCTGACGCCGCGTTCGCGCAGCGCCTGCGCGCACGCCGCGCCCGACAACCCGGCACCGACGACGGCGACGCGTGAGGAGGGCATGGCAGCGAGGGTAGCCGCGGTTCGCGGCGGCGCCCGCGTCAGCTCATCCGGTCGTCGACAGGCTCACCGCGGTGGCCCGTCGCGACACCAGGGAGGTGACGGACAGTGGCCGGAACTCGACACTCGTCGGCGCAGCCGCGGTGCCGATGACGACACCGGTAGCCGGCCCCTTCGGGGTCGAAACGGAGACAGGCGCCCCCGGGTCGGCGTAGATGCCGGCGCACTCACCGGTCTCGCACCGGCCCGTCGACGGATCGATCCGGCCCGCGAAGATGTCGTTGATCCAGCCGGCGATGAGGGTCTGCGCAGCGGACTTGTTCTGCTCGGTCGGAAACCCCTGGTAGAGGTACGAAACGAACTGGATGAGCCAGCTTCCGCCCTGCATGGAATCGAGGTGTTCGCCGTTGTCGAGCACCACTCCGTTGAAGTGCCCGGGCCGGTGTGCGTTGAGGGCGGCGTCGACGCGGCGGGTCTCGCCGTCTCGCGGGGCGCCCAGCTCGAGCACCGGGATGTAGCCACCGAGCCCGTCGAGTTTGTCGAGGGCCTCGGGGAGCACGTTTCCGGGCGGGGCCCCGTCGAGCAGGATGATCCCGGCCAGCCGGTTCGTGGCGCCGCTGGCGGTGACCGCGTCGGCGTAGTACCCCGCCGCGCCGGCGGCCACGCCGGCCCCGAGCGAATGCCCGACGAGCGTGAAGCTCTCCGGCAGTGTGGCGTCGGCGCCGTACTTCCGGGCGAAGCCGGCGGCCACTGCGCTGGCGGTCAGCGCGTCCCGGTCGCCGAGGAGCAGGTCGGCGGTGGCGCGGTACACCTGGTCGTCACCGAGCCAGAAGCCGTCCTTCACATAGCGATTCGACGACAGCGTGGGGGCGACGACGATGCTGTTGGTGCGCTCGGCCAGCCAGGCGGCGGTGTAGCTGTACATCGGGCCGATGCCGAGATAGCCGTGCTGAAGGTAGATGAGCCGCTGCGGCGGTTCTGCGCCGTCCGGGTAGTACCAGTCCGCGCGGATGCTGCGACCCTCGGTGATCTCCAGCCGTGAGCTGCGCACGGTGACGTTGCTGTCCCGCGGCACCACGGGCGGTCCGGACACGAATCGCACTGCCGCCCCGATGATCTCCATCATCAGCGATTGGAAGACCTCCTGCAGCGATCGCGGCGCGGGTGCCGCGAGCGTCCCCGGGGCGTCAAGCGTTGCCGAAACCCGCTGTCCGGCAACACTTCTGTGCGCCCCGCCGTGCAATGACGCTGGGGCGGCGACGGCCGGCGCGTCGACGGCACCCGCGGGCTGCGGCGCGTCGGCGGTGGCGGGCGCTTCTGACGGTTCGGTGTCGCCGCCGGCGGCAGGATCGTCCGCGACGCTCCCGTCGCTCGATGCGTCCTCGCCGGTCTCCGCCGCGGCCTCGGCGTCCGTGCCCGGAAGCTCGGAGTCGGGGCCGTTGTTCTTGGAGGGGCCGGACGTCTCTGCGACCTCGTGCTCCTCGGCGCCGTCGACGTCGGTCTCGCCGGTGTCGGTCTCGTCGACGTCGTCGGCGTCCTCGTCGCCAACCCCGGCCTCGACGTCGGCGTCGGCGTCGGCGTCGGCGTCAGCGTCGGCGTCGGCGTCGGTCTCGGCGTCGGCCGCGTCGGTGGCGTCGGCGCTGCCCGACGGGTCCGCGGTGTCGGTGTCAGCGGTGCCGCCGGTCGCACTGGCACTCGCGCCCGTCGTGTCGGACCCGGTATCAGCACTCGCGGTGTCGGCTCCGACGATCAACGCCGCAGAGACACCCGCGGCGACCATGCTTGCACCCATCCACGCCGACAGTTGCGCCATCAGTCTCCCAACCTCGTGTTGACGGCCGGATCACGCCGGCCGCGGCTCACGGTAGAACACGATCAGGCCGGTCTAGACACTTTTGACGAAGTGGTCATTTTTGCGAGGGGAGCATCGGTGGCACCGATTTCTACCAGCGGTAGTCGAGGAACTTTCCGTCGAAGGTGACGACCACGCGATCGCCGTCGGGATCCGCGCGCCGCTTGATGTCGACCTTGAAGTTGATCGCGCTCATGATGCCGTCGCCGAACTCCTCGTGGATCAACTCCTTCAGCGCCGGGCCGTACACGGCCAGCGCCTCGTGGAACCGGTAGATCGTCGGATCGGACGTCAGTGACGGTTCGATGCCCCGAGAGGGTTGCTGCTGCAGGCTCTCCGCGACCGACGAGTCGAGATCGAGCAGGGCGCACACCCGGTCGGCCTGACCGGCCGGCACCGGATGCTGGCCGAGCAACGCAGCCACGCACCACACCACGGGTGCATCGATCTCGTCGGCGATCGCCGACCACGTCAGCTTCTTGCGGATCCGCGCGGACCTGATCAGTTCGGCGGCATCGCTTTTCGCCATGATCGGTGTCATCGAACGCTGCCGTTCGTCGCTCCGACGAGGCCGCGGTCGTCGGACGGGCCTTCGACGAAGCGCGAAGCACCGGTGCGGGCGTGGGTCGCGAACAGGGTGAGTCCGACGAAGGCAAGCCCGCCGACGAGGTTGCCGATCACGGTCGGGATCTCGTTCCAGAACAGGTAATCGGCGATGGAGAAGTCGCCGCCGAGCATCAATCCGGAGGGGAACAGGAACATGTTGACGATCGAGTGCTCGAATCCCATGTAGAAGAACAGCATGATCGGCATCCACATCGCGATCACCTTGCCGGACACGCTCGTCGACATCATCGCGGCGACCACGCCGGTGGAGACCATCCAGTTGCACAGCACGCCGCGGATGAACAACGTCAGCATGCCCGCCGCACCGTGTTCGGCGTACCCGACCGTGCGGCTGTGCCCGATTTCGCCCAACCGCTGTCCGACCTCGTTGGGATCGACGCTGAAGCCGTAGGTGAAGACCACCGCCATCATCAGCGCGACCAGGATGGCGCCCGCGAAGTTCCCGACGAAGACCAGGCCCCAGTTACGCATCAGCGACTTGAGGGTGACTCCCCGGCGCTTGTCGAGCAGTGCCAGCGGCACCAACGTGAACACGCCGGTCAGCAGGTCGAACCCCAGCAGGTAGAGCAGGCAGAACCCGACCGGGAACAGCACCGCACCCAGCAGGGCGTTCCCGGTCTGCACCGTGATCGTCACCGCGAACGCAGCGGCCAGCGCCAGGATCGCGCCGGCCATGAAGGCGCGGATCAGGGTGTCGCGGGTGGACATGAGGGCTTTCGCTTCGCCGGCATCGATCATCTTGCCGACGAAGTCGCGCGGAGTGACGTAGGACATGGGAACCTTCCGGATTGAGCAACTCCCGGCAGATTTCCTGGTGCGTATTGCCGATCGGCAACGAGGTCGATGCGCCTGTGTTGCCACCCGCTCACAGCCGTCGCGGCGGCGTGTGAGGACAGGTCAGCTCGAGCTGTCGACCTCCATCTCGGAGAGAACCCGGCGCAGCAGCTTGCCCGTGGCGTTGCGCGGGAGTTCGTCGACGAACACCACGTCCCGGGGGACCTTGTGGCGGGCCAGGTTCTCTTTGACGTGGAGCTTGATCTCGGCGGGGTCCTTGGCCGCACCCGGCTCGGCGACGATGAACGCGCGCAGGCGTTTCCCGAATTCGACGTCGTCCACGCCCACCACGGCGACCTCGGCGACGTCCGGTCGCGCCTCGAGCAGGTTCTCGACCTCCTGGGGGAAGACGTTCTCGCCGCCCGAGACGATCATGTCGTCGTCGCGGCCGTCGACGAACAGCAGCCCGTCGTCGTTGAAGTGGCCCATGTCCCCGCTCGACATGTAGCCGTCGATGATCTGCTTGTGGCGGCCGTCGGTGTATCCGGAGAACGGCGCTCCGTTGCGGACGAAGATCCGCCCGCGCCGGTTGTGGCCCTCGATGCGCTGATCGTGTTCGTCGTAGAGGACGACCTCGCAGGTGATCGGCGAGCGGCCCGCGGTGCCGGGCGCGGCGCGCAACTCGGCCGGGGTCGCCACGCTGGCGATCGCACACTCGGTGGACCCGTACATGTTGTAGAGGACGTCGCCGAACGTGTCCTGCACCCGATTCGACAGTTCCGGGCTCAGCGCCGATCCGGCGATCAGGATCACCTTCAGCGACGAGGTGTCGTACTTGCCGATGATCTCTGGGCCCAGCTCGACCATGCGGTGCAGCATCGTCGGGACGGCGACCAGCATGTCGGCCTTGTGCGTCGCGATGAGCTCGAGCGTCGCCTCGGCCTTGAACCGACGGGCGGTCACCACCTTGTTGCCGAACGCCGCGCCCACGGTATAGGTGGCCCAGCCCGTGCTGTGGAAGATTGGTGACACGATCACCATGGTTCCCTTGTGCGGGAACGGAATTCGGTCGACGATCTGGGCCGTGGCCAACGGTGACACGCTATCGCGGGGCGCCCCCTTGGGCAGGCCGGTGGTGCCGCTGGTCAAGATGACCGACCCGCCGGCCTTGTCCGGCGGCGGCAGCGGTTCCGTGGAACTGGTCGCGACGATGTCGTCGAGCGTCGGCACCCCCTGCGGCACGTCGGTGCCGTCGTCGACCCAGGTCAGCACCCGCGGCATGTCGGTGGGCAGCGCGTCGAGCAAGCCGAGGAACTCACTGTCGTGCAGGACCACCGCGACGTTCTCGCGCTGACAGACTTCGGCGAACTGCGGCTTGGCGAAGCCGGTGTTCATCAACACCATCCGGGCGCCGAGCTTCCCGCAGGCGGCCATCGTGATGACCAGGCCGCGATGGTCGCGGCACAGCACCCCGACGACCGAGCCCGCGGCGACACCCAGTCTGCGCAATCCGTGCGCCAATGCCCAGGACTGATCGTCGACCTGCCGGTAGGTCAGGGTGCCGCGCTCGTCGACGATCGCGGGCAACTCGGCGTACTTGCGTCCGCCCTGGATCGTCATGGTGGCCTGCGGACCGTAGACGCGGGACATCTTCGCCGTCTGCACCGATGACTTCAGATCGGAGAAATCGATGATGCCGGTGTCCACCAGGCGCTTCACCGCCCGCCCCGACTCGGACACCTGCTGCAGCTTCTGCCGCACATTGCCCAGCACGTCATTCATCCGGAGGCCTCCTCGCCGTGTCGTCTGCTTGCAAACTAGCAAGCGTCGACAGCTGTCAACTCACTGGTCGACATCGCGCGTTGTCAGTCTGTTGCGATGCTGTCGACGCTCGGGGACGCCAGTCGTCGCCGCTCCGGCCGGTCCGAGCAGCCGGCGGCCTGGGCCGTCACGCGGCTCGATTGTCCGGGGGTGCGGGTCCGCCGGGCTGATGCGGATCGCCGTCCGAGTGGGGAACCGCCGTTTCGTTTCGGTCGACCCGATCGGGCCCTGAGTCGTCCGTGGACACGTCAATACCGTTGTCGCGCAGAGCTTCCGTCTCGCTCTCAGATGGCTGCAGCAGCCGTTCGGGCCGGTGATAGTTGTTGACCCGGGCTTGGCCGGTGTCCAGTTGCGGAGGCGGAATCCATTCGACCTCGCAGCGGTCGTTCATCCGGGTGCTCCACCCGCCCTGCCCGACGCTGCGGTTGTCGGGTCCGCACGCCAGGCCCAGTTCGTCGATGTTGGTGTTGCCGCCGTCGGCCCAATCTGCGGTGACGTGATGCACCTGAGAACCGTAGGCGCCGACGGTGCAGCACGGCTTGGTACATCCACCGTCACGGGCGATCGCCATGATCCGCTGCGCCGGGGACGCAGTCCGCCTGGCGCGGAACAGGTTCAGCGCCGACCCGGTGGCGCGGTCGAACACCGCCAGATAGTGGTTGGCGTGACCGGCCGCACGGATCACGTCGGCGATCGGCATCACGGTTCCTCCCCCGGTGACGCCGACTCCGGCCCGAGACTCGAGGTCCTGCAGCGTGGTGCGGATGATGATGGACACCGGCAGGCCATTGAGTTGCCCGAGTTCACCACTCATCAAGGCGATGCGCCCGGCGGCGACCATGGCGTCGTGTTGACGCTGGGCGAGGCTGCGTCCGTCGTTGTCGATCTGGGCCTGTGACGGAGTCCCCGACGTGCACGGTTCGGTGTCGTCGGGATTGCACATGCCGGGCGCGGCGTACCTCGCGAAGATCGCTTCCCACACCGCCCACGCCTCGGGCGTCAGCGTGGCCCTGAGGTCGATCATGCCGTCGTCGCGCTGCCTGCTCTTCGACACCGCCCGCTTGCGGGCGCGATCGGCGTCGTCGGGTTCAGGTCCGTCCTGGTCGAGCAGGAACAGGATCCGATCGGCGCAGTCTTCGAGTTCCTTGGGGCCGTTACCGACTGCGGTACGGACCAATTGCACCTCGAACTGCTCTTGGGTGACCGGGTCGACGAACCCCGGCAACCGGTCGACGGCCTTGCGGATGACCTCGACATGCTCGCCGTTGATCAGCCCGAGCCCTTGAGCGGCTGCCGTGGCGGGCAGCGCCGGAGGCAGCGAAGGTCCGGTCAGCCCCTGCCGCGGCGCGAGGAGTGCGGCCTCCGTGAGCCGCCGGTGGGCCTCGCCGGTGGATATCCGCCACCGCACCGACAGCACTTCTTTGAACGACTTGGCGCCCATCTCCTGCGGCGTGGCCTCGGCCTGGAGCCGGGCCAACATGCGGTGACCGACCGAAGGCAGCCGGCACGACAGGGTTTCGAGTTCATCGAGGGCCTCGACGAGATCGGCGCGGGTCAGCAGGTCCACCTCGCAGCCGGCCAAGTCGTCGATGGCAGCACGCAGCGCGGCAACCGCTGCCTGCAGTCCACCCGTCGTCGACATACTTCGAACATACATTCGACCACCGACAACTGCGGCGGGCAAACTCCTGCACCCGGAGCTACAGCACCTTCGACAGGAACTCCTGCAGCCGCGGATGTTTGGGGTTGTCGAACACCTCGGCCGGGGTGTCGTCCTCGACGATCTTGCCGTCGGCCATGAACAGCACGCGGGAGGACACCTCCCGCGCGAAACCCATCTCATGGGTGACCACCACCATCGTCATGCCGCCGGAGGCCAATTCGCGCAGCACCTCGAGAACGTCGCCGACCATCTCCGGGTCCAGCGCGCTGGTGGCCTCGTCGAACAGCATGATCGACGGGTTCATCGCCAGCGCCCGCGCGATGGCGACACGCTGCTTCTGACCGCCCGACAGGGTGGCGGGTTTGACGTGGGCCTTGTCGCCGAGCCCCACCTGTTCGAGCAGTTCGAGGGCCCTTTTCTCCGCGGCCGCCTTGTCCATCTTCTTGGTCAGAAGCGGTGCGAGCGTGACGTTTTCGATGACCGTCATGTGCGGGAAGAGGTTGAAGTGCTGGAACACCATTCCGATGTGCTGACGCACCTGGTCGAGGTCGACCTTCGGGTCGGAGAGGTCGAAGTCGTCGATGACGACCGTCCCTCCCGTGATGTCCTCCAGCTTGTTCAGACACCGCAGGAACGTGGACTTGCCCGACCCGGACGGCCCGATCACGCAGACGACCTCACCGTGCTTGACCGTGGTGTCGATGCCGTCGAGGACGACGAGATCACCGAAGGACTTCTTCAGGCCTTTGATGCGGATTTTGACCTTGCCCTGCGGCTCGGTGGCCGCCGCTTCCGGAATCAGCTGGCTCATTTCACGATCCTTTTCTCGACCCGGTCGGACAGCTTGGTCAGCGCCATGATCACCATGAAGTAGACGATGCCGATGATCAGCCACATCTCGAAGGATTTGTAGTTGCCGGCGATGATGATCCGGCCGGTCTGCGTGAGTTCGGCGATACCGATGACCGACAGGATCGACGTGTCCTTGAGTGTGATCACGAACTGGTTGATGTAGGACGGGATCATCGTGCGGATCGCCTGCGGCAGAATCACTTTCCGCATGGTGGGTAGATACCCGATGCCGAGGCTGCGGGCGGCTTCCATCTGCCCCTTGTCCACGGACAGGATGCCGCCGCGGACGATTTCGGTCATATAGGCCCCGGCGTTGAGCGACAACGTGATGATGCCGGCCGTCAGTGCCGACATCTGGAACCCGAGGGCCGACGGTATGCCGAAGTAGATGAAGAAGGCCTGCACCAGAAGCGGTGTGCCGCGGAAGATGTCGACGAAGGTGGTGCCGACGGCGCGCAGCCAGATGGATCGGGACACACGCATCAGCCCGAAGAACGTGCCGAGCACCAAAGCAATGGCGATGGACACGACGGTCAGGATGATCGTCATCTTCAGACCCTCGAGCAGCAGCGGGAGGGTGCTCTTGATCAGTCCGAAGAACGAGTCGTCGGCGGCCGTGGCGTCCTCGCCGAGGTAGGCGTCGATGATCTCGTCGTAGCGGCCCGACTGTTTGAGGTTGTTCAAGCCGGTGTTGAACTTCTGGAGCAGTTCGGCGTTCTGGCCCTTGTTGACGGCGAAGCCGTAGCCGGTCGGATCTTCCTTCGGTGTCACGGTTTTGAATCCGTTGCCCTGGGCGATGCCGTAGAGCAGCACCGGGTAGTCCTCGAAGACGGCGACCGAGTTGCCGGTCTTGACCTCGTCGAACATCGTCGACGAGTCGGCGAACGACACGACCTCGAAGCCGTACCGGTCCTTGATCGAGTTCGCGAAATCCGCGCCCTGGGTGCCGTTCTTGACCGACACCCGCTTACCACGCAGATCCTCGTAGGACTTGATGTCCTCGTCGTCTTCGAGCACCGCCATCTGGATGCCGGATTCGAAATACGGTTCGGAGAAGTCGAAGACCTGCCGGCGTTCGTCGGTGATCGACATTCCGGCGATGACGCCGTCGACCTGATTGGCCTGGACGGCCTGCAGGGCCGCGTCGAATCCGAGCGGCTTGATGTCGACGTTGAACTTCTGATCCTCGGCGATGGCACGGATCAGGTCCATGTCGATGCCGACGAAGTTGCCGTCGTTGTCCTGGAATTCGAACGGGGCGAACGTGGTGTCGGTGGCGATGACGTACGTTTCGCCGTCGGCCTGCGCGGACGGCGCCGCAAGCGTCGCCGTGCCCAGGAGCCCCAGCAGCATCGCCAGAACGGCGACGGCCAGGCCCCCGGCGGGTTGTCGCCGCCGTGGCGCGTCGTCGTGCAGTGGCCAACCGTTACGCATGACTGTCTCCCATCTGGCCCGGGCGGGCAGTCACACGCTAGTCCTGACCTGGCTCCGTCGAAGAGATTTGACTGGTGGGCGTGCCTCAGGCGAGCGCTTCATCAAACAGGTCGAGCACCGCACGCCAGGCGCGCGGAGTATGCGCCGGGTGATAGCCGACGCCGGGCACCGTGGCCGCGGTGTGGGCGGTGCCCTCGATGGGCGACCCGTCGGGGTTGGTCGGGCGGGCCCAGAAGGCGTGCTCGGCGCCGCCGTAGACATTCACGCGCCAGTCGACACCGGCGGCCTGCAGCTCGCGGCCGAACGTCAGGAGCTGGTCAGGGGTGCACAGCGGGTCCTCGGAGCCGGTGCACAGGAGGAAGGCGCCGGTCACTTCGGCCCAGTCCTCGGTCACGACCTTTGGCACGCCGGGGTGGACGACGGCGACGGCTTTGAACGGCACTCGGGCTCGGGCGAGTTCGAGGACGATACTGCCGCCGGCGCCGTAGCCGAGGGCTGCGAGTCTGTCCGGGGCGACGCCGGGAACCGCGAGAAGGACGTCGAGCGCAGCGCTGCCAACGGCCTGCATCCGCGCAGCATCATCGAGCAGAGATAGCACTCGGGCCAGCATCGCTTCCGGCCTGCCGAAGTACACCTCGCCGCCGTGATAGTCCATCGCCAGCGCCACATAACCGCGTGCGGCGAGATCGTCGGCGCGACCCCGTTGGTAATCGTCGAGGCCGACCCCGTCGTGTCCGATGAGGACAGCCGGCCACGGCCCGTCGCCACTCGGCAGGGCAAGGTGGGCGGCCATGGTCATGCCGTCGACGTCATAGGTGACTTCACGCGTGGCAATCATCAGCACGCACGCTATCGAGCGGTCGGCTTGCCCATGCGGTCGTTCGCTCTCGGCCGAAGGTGGGCCGACAGGTTGCCGAGTCGGCCTCGAACCGAACGTGGGCTTTACCCGTTTCTCGCTCACAGTCCGCGTGCAGTACGACGGTCAGCGCGAGGGGCCGGCGTTCGTCAGCAGCACGGCTGCCTCGTCGTAGGGAAATGCTCGGAAGAGCGGCCGAGAACGCGGCGTGACGAGGGCGGCGGCCTCGGCCTTGCTCACCACCTTCGGATTGACGAGCGCGATATTGCGTCCACGCTTGCGCAGCACAATCGGTCCGCCGGCGAGCACATTCTTCAACCAGTCCGTCTGTGGCCCGTAGCCGATGAGGGTGGCATAGCCATCCTGGGTCTTGAAGACCAGAAGGGGCGTTCGATATCGCTTACCCGACTTCCGTCCGACGTGCTCGAGCGTCCCGAGGTTTGGAAGCCACGGTGTGAGCGTCCGGGCCGCCGGATTGGTGACTCGCTTGTTGAACGCTGCTATTCGGCGAGGCATGCGCATTCTTCGGAGTTTAGGTATCGGTTCTAGTTTCTTGCGGACGCGATACCGACGCAGGGAGCGGCCAGCGACAACGACAACTGATTGATCGGCTCCAGCGATCTCACTACATCCACGACCAGACGGTGATCAAGGCCGGGGAAAGCTTGAATTTGCAGGCGGCCCGCAGCAGCGGCCAATGACCTGAAGTGCCTTCGTCGGTGAGCATTTGCGGTCGAGGTCCGGCCAGCGGGCCTCAGAGTTGACGACGAAGCAGTGCGCTTGTACGGCCGTTGCGGCTTATCGGCTGCCCGTCTCGTTCAACCGGGGTGCAGCAACAGCCAACCTATGCATAGATTCCCGCCTACTGCCCCGGTCGACGCGGCGTACCCTCTTTGGGCAACGCGACCGAGCGGTTCACCTGCATCTGCTCTACGGCTGACAAACACAAGCCGGTTACGGGCACACGCTAGGCAACTGCGGCGCCTCCACGTCGCACCGAGTTCTGCGCGTGATTGATTCTCAAGTGTTACTTTCCACTTTGCACAATCAATGTAAAGGGGGAGGACATGGTTGCGCTCAGACTAATCGCCATTAGCACTTTCGCCGCGGCGGCACTGGCGTTCGTTTCCCTGCAATGGGGATATGGCCTGGGCGGTGTCCTTGGCGGGGCGGTCGTCGGAGTAATCATGACGACAGTAATCCCGCGTGTCATCGGCTACATACGCAATGAACGGGTCAATCTATCGGCCGATCATGCGCCACTGGGCTACGTCATCATTTCTAGTGCACTGACGGCGGGCCTCACCTTCTCGGCCGTCTGGTTTCTTCAGTGCTACGGGTTTGAAACGACATCGAATCAGAGCGTTAGCCTTGTGTCGGCCGAGGGCCGCTATTCCATGACTGACGTCGTGCATGACGGCAAACAATTCGTCGCAGTCGGCTGGTACCGAAAAGCTGACACCGACGAATATTTGGATGGTGCGATATGGACCTCGCCAGACGGGCATTCGTGGCGACGCCTGTGGAACGAGGACATCGGTCGACTTCTCGGCGGCATCGAAATCGACGGAGGAAAGGTCGCGCATCGCGTCGTCTCGGCAGTGACTAGGACCGACAACGGCGTCGTTTTGGTCGGATGGGACACTGCGCCGGATGACATCAGCCGCGGTAAGGCCTGGCGGATGCGTACAGATACCGAGTCTTTAGAAGAAGCAGTTGATTTGGATATGCCAGAAGCAGGGTGGTTCGACGGTTTCGCCCAGGACGGAAGTAGGCAGGTGGTAGTGGGGGGCGTCGATGGCACCGCTGTCGCCTGGTTTCGGAATGGAGCAGACCCATGGATTAAGTTTTCGTTCGGCCCGAGTTCGAAGGTGCAAATCTACTCGGTGAACTACGAACATGGGCGCTGGTTTGCAGCAGGAACGGACCGCAGCGAGGACCCAGACTATGACACTGCCCATACCGAGGAGGAGAACCGGTGGGCACGGGATGGAGCCATCTGGTCCTCGGCTGATGGTCAGCATTGGGAAAAGCTAGAAGGCTTCGCCGAGGTTAAGGGCGCACAGAAGGTATCTGACATCATGTATACGCACGGTGTTTGGCTAGCCTTCGGCGAAGACGACTTCGGGGACCCACGACAAATGGACGCAGCTATGTGGTGGTCTGATGACGGCATTAGATGGCAACGCGTGAGCGACAATTCGTTAACGGGGGCTGCCAGCTGGCAGTCGATGGCGGGGGCCGTCGAAAGTCCAGACGGGGCCGGCGTCCTAGTGGTCGGCAGTACGATTCCAGGCAAGGAGCAAGAGACGCCTCCGGCACCGTCCGGTGACAACGAGGCCTTCGCAATCTGGGCAAATGCCACCTGGCAGGTGGCATTCAACCGTGCCAACGGCATCAGATGGCGAGCATTCGCGGAGACGTTTGACTGACAAAATGGAACGCGTTTCTCTGCAGCGTGCACCATGGCCGTGGATTGCCACGCTTCTCTCAGCTCGTCTAGCACCAGCCTGCTGGTGATCAGGAAGTTGCCTTATCGGTAACTCATGATGCCCAGGGGTAATCACTGAAGATGGGGTCTGCCCATAATGGACATTCATCGCCCATGAATGTCGCGTTACCGCATTTCGCGGCTAGGGATAGGGGCCGGGTACCAGGTCTAGACACGAAGCTGCCGTAGCGACCGTGTTGGGCGGCAGCCCGTTTGCGCTGTACTGGACGTCCCCGAGCGGGCCGCGTGCGGTGCCCCCAGTCGGACTCGAACCGACACTTGGCGGATTTTAAGTCCGCTGCCTCTGCCAATTGGGCTATGGGGGCGTCGCAGCTCAGAGGGTACTTTGGCCTGTTTCAGCCTTCTTCTGACGTCCTGGGTACCGCAGTAATACCGCAGTGCTGTCGATGGCCTTGCCAAGCGCATCAGCCACGTCGCTCAAATCGTCGTTGAGCAGGTGGCCATACCGGTCCAGCGTCATCGCGGCGGTCGCGTGCCCCAGGAGTCTCTGCACGACCTTGACGTTAGCGCCTGCGCTAATCGCCAGTGACGCCGTGGTGTGTCTCAGGCCGTGAGGTACCAGCCCTTCGATGCCGACGTCTTCGCAGGCGTTATCGAATGCCCAGCGGTACTCACCGAGGGGAAGGAACCCGCCCTTGCGGCTGGGGAAGACAAGCGCGTTCGGGTCGGCGGGTAGCTCAGCCTTGAGCTTCTTCCAAACAGGTTCAGGCACTGGAACGTGACGATCGCGCTTCGTCTTGGTCGTCGACTCCACGATGCCCTTACCGGTGACCGCGGTTGCGGACGAGCGCACCGTCAGCATCCGATCCACCACATGCCGGCGCCGCAACGCAACGGCTTCGCCGAACCTCAGTCCGCAGTAACCCAGCACCAGCGTCAGCGTCTCGAACCGATCAGCGGCCTTGGCCAGCATCAACAGCTCGGCGTGACTCAGGTAGCGCCGCTCACGCTCGGCTTGCTCGGGAAGGTCTTCGTCCCGCTTGATCTCGAGTGCAACGTTCTTAGCGACCTTGCCCGTTCTCTGGGCGTACTTGAGGACAGCACCTACCAGCTGATGCGCTTGGGTAATCCGACTCGCCGACAGGCCGGTTCCACGCTGCCCACCCTCGACAGACAGCGACCCCAGCCACGTCGAATAAGATTCGTAATCAATCCTTTTCAGTGGAACACCTTCCCACTTCGGCAGCACCACGGTGTCGAGCAACGAACGATAGCCAGCAACGGTTTTCGGCTTACGGTGCTGTTTGGTGGCGAACCACTGCTCGGCAACCGATCCAAACGTCTCCGCGCTCTTCCGCGGATCGACATACTCACCGCGCTGGACATCGGCGGTCAGCAGATTTAGGTAGGCCTGCGCATCCGGCTTGCGCTGGAAACTCTTAGTGCGTTCAGTGCCTGAGCTGTCGACCCACCTGACACGCCAGCGCGACACCTTGCCGTAGACCGCGGACCGCTCGGTGCGCATGGCGCCATCTGATTCTTTGACGCGCTTGTGCCAGCGGTCGTCGATTCCTGCCCGTTCGTTCCGGGTGATCACGAATCGACCCTACCGCAGCAATCCGTGGTACTCATCCGCTTTGCAAGTCGCCGGTCGGCGTCCACTTAGGTCGCATCAGGATGACCCGAACGACTTTTCGGTGAATGTGGGTGCGGTGGTGGACACGTCGATGTCTACCCGGTCACTGTTGGCTCAGTCAAGACAATCGAGATTCGGGAGGAATCTGATGGAATTGCTAGGAGCGAAGGAAGTCTCGGACATAACCGGTGTCCCGGTTGGAACGCTCAGGTATTGGCGTCATTCGGATATCGGTCCAGCAAGCTTCACCTTAGGCCGCCGGGTCGTGTATCGACGCGACGAGGTTCTGCGATGGATCTCGCAGCGGGAGAGCGCAACTCGGCGCGGAGGTGGCGATGCCGCGTAATGCCTGCGCATGAGAAAGACCTCGGGGTCTAGCCGAGGCCTTTCGTTCGAACCACCCGATCGCTCAACCGGAAGCTCGCCATGAGAATAGCCCGTCATGCTCGCCTGCAGGAGTACCGCAGGCAGGAAAACCTGTGAGCGCCAGCAACGAGAGCGACAAGAAGTCAGTGGCCGCGCGCCTGGTAGCCATGGCTCAAGAGCGGTATCTCCTCGGCGTCTCAGAGGACGGAGAGCCGTTCGGCGCTGACCGTGCCCGCCCTCATTTGGCGATTCTGCTGCGTGCGGGGAAGGCCGGCCTGCGCGCCGAACTCGCCTCCCGCTACTTCGCCGAAACCGGCACCGTCGCCGGCGGCCAAGCCCTTACCGACGCCACCCTGGTCCTTGAGGGCCTGGCCGCCAATCAGCCACCCGAGAGGCTGCATCTCCGCGTCGCTGAACTCCACGGAACCAGCTACATCGACACAGGAAGAACCGACGGGAAGGTCATTCGCATCTGCGCAAGCACCTGGTCGGTCATCGACACAGCCCCGGTGCGCTTTCTGCGCACCAAGCTGACAGCTGCGATGCCGCTACCGCCTCCCACCGGCGATGTGAACGGGTTGTGGGATTTCATCAACATCGCCGTTGAAGACCGTCCCGTGCTGATCGCAGCGCTCATAGCCGCATTAATCCAGTGCGATTTGCCGCATCCGGTCCTGGCGCTCTTTGCCGAGCAAGGAAGCGCCAAGACCACGACGACGCGCATGCTGGTCGACCTCATCGACCCCTCCCCCGTTCCGCTGCGCCAGTCACCTCGCGACGCCGACTCCTGGGTGACCGCCGCCGCCGGCTCTTGGGTTGTCGCCCTGGACAACCTCTCAGCGATCCCGCCTTGGTTATCGGACTCGCTGTGTCGCGCCGCCACCGGCGACGGCAACGTCAAGCGCGCGCTCTACACCGACGCTGACCTCTCCGTGGTCAAGTTTCGGCGCTGCGTCATCATCAACGGCATCGACGTCGGCGCGGTACGACCCGACCTCGCCGAACGTATGGCGATGATCGATTTGCGACGCATAGAGCGTCACATGCGACAGCCGGAGGCCACGATGCGACAGCTGTGGCACGCGGCCCTACCAGGCATTTTGAGTGGGCTATTCGAACTGGCCGCGAATGTTCATCACCGCCTGGAAACCATCGAAATCAACGATGCGCCACGCATGGCGGACTTCGGTCGCGTGCTGGCGGCGGTCGACCAGGTTCTGTCGACTGATGGCTTACGGCGCTACACCTCACGTGCGGACCAGCTCTCGGAGGACAGCCTTTCAGGCAACTCATTCATCGAACAGCTGCGCCACCACATCCGAGAGCCGCTACGCAGCAAGTCCGGAGCCGACCTACATACCGCCGTCACCCCGGCTGACGACCATTGGCGGCGCCCGAAGGAGTGGCCCCGCAACGGCCGCGAGGTGACGAGTCTGCTCCGCAGACATGCGCCGGCGCTACGGAAACTGGGATGGGTTATCGAGGACGACGGGGCCCGCAACCATCGCAATGTCTTGCTGTGGACCATCTATCCACCGTCCAAAGATGTAGTTGCCCATCAAGCCTCGCAATCCTCGCGTCCCTTGCTGCTACGGCCCAGCCCTGCCGCAGAGCCCGGCCCCGAACACCCCGAGCCCTCACACACGGACGAACACCGTGACGACCTCTCCGCATAAAGGCATGCTCTGGTCCCAGATTCGACGAGCTGTCGGTGCCTGCAGGCACTATCAGGACGATCCTGGAGGGAGCAGCTGCGATGAGCCTGGACGACGACCTGGAGAAGTTGGCGGTTGCCGCGGTCAGCGATTGGCCCGAGATCGTGTTCTCCGGCCGGCTCGATGCCACGATCCGACACCTCTACCGAACGCATCTGCCGTTTCCGCCGTCCTGGACCCCCGACGAGTGCGACGACTTCATCGAGGAACACGCCGACACCGACGCCCAACGGTTGGCCACCCAGTTCGACGACGCCATCGACGTCGTGATCGAAGATTTTGGCCGGCAGAACGGAATTCTTCCTCATCCTGAGGACGTGGCCGGGATGATCGCCGAAGCACGCAAGGAAGCCGTTTACAAGCTGGAGGCCAGCGTCGCTTACCTCGCCGAGGACCTCGCCCAGACGGCAATCCACACCGCTGGCCGTACCATCTCCAGCATGACCGGGTGCAGTCCCGCCGCACGACGTTCTCTTGGAGAGCCAAGACGCAGGCGTCGCCGAATCAGGTAATCATCACCAATCGCGATGCGGATGAACGGCATTGGACAGCTCCCGCGCAGCCGTCAGTGTGGCACGGTCAAGGTTCTTGAGCCGAGCCTGCTCCGCTACCCGAGCGAGCAACCCGCATAAAGCCTCGCCGTCGTCCAGGACGCTTGCGGCAGCGTCCATCGGTGCGACGGTCTGGTGCGGCTCAGACGTTTCTGCCGGGCGCTTTCGCGAATTCGCGGCTTTCGGTACTTGGATCACGCGAATAGGCGCCCCATATCGCTGGGCGGCGTTGCGTGCCGCCGACGCGTCGCGACGACACTGATCCGAACAGTACAGCCGGCGACGGCCGCGACGAGGAGCAGCATCCTCATCGAGCATCGCTGCATCGCAGCGGATGCACCGCGTGGGATCGTAGGCACCCGTGCCGCTGCTTAATGATTCGTCCACCGCATCATCTGGCCGCGGATCGACGCCGGGTGAGCCGACGTCGGGTCTTCTTCTCGCTCCCGTCGAAGCTGATGAATTCTGCCTGCTCGTATCACCGGACCGCGCACGCCGCAGCGCGGTTTGAATCTCGCGGAGATCCACACCGGTGAGCTCTGCGATCTGCGCCAAGGTCTGGCCGCGGCCCCGCATCTGCTCGACGACGGTCTGCAGCCCACGGAAGTGACCTGACCGCCTCTTCACCGCATCAGCGCGGATGCTCTCGGCCGCGTGGTCGAAACGCTTGCGCTCCCAGGTATCAACGGCTCCTACTCGGTGTAGGATTGCCCGGATCTCCTCGGCGCTAACCGCATTGGCTCTATCGCGGCGGGCCCGCTCCTCGTTTCTCTTGCGCTGCAGTTCGACTGCCCGGTATCGCGCCTGCAGCTTCTGGTTCGCGCCCATGTCCGCCAAACTACGAAGTAGAGCCGCAATAGGTCCACCACCGCAGGCACATTGGGCCCAGAATTTCTTTCGCGCAGCCGGCGGTCATGAATGCCGTCAGCACACCCAACTCAACTGCGTGACATCCGGTGGAGCCTGGACGCGAATGCCGAGCGGCGACTGGCGTGCTTAATCACCGGCCGCAGCGCCACTCATCACCGGTCACGCGAGTGAACAGAACTCGGATTTACGGCCACCGCTTCGCAGGCCGAGAAGCGCGTGATTAGTCGGCGGCATCCAGTCCTGTGCGCAGGGCCTCGCTGAATGCGTCCAGCTTGTCGCGGCGGCGTGCATGTTGGTCAGGGGTCAGGCGGCTCGCGGTGGCATCGAGTACGTCGTCGTGATTGTCGTAAGGAGCCAGCCTTGTCCGCATCTCGAGGTCGACCGCGGCGAGGAGCCTCGCCAGTTCCGGCAGGGACGGCTGGAGAGCACCAGACTCGATTCCAGCGATCACCGTCTCGGCGACGTGAGCCGCCGCCGCCAGTTCTCGCTGCGACATCTCGGCTTCGGCCCTCGCAAGCCTGAGCAGGTTTCCCGCCAACCGCTCAACATGGTGAGCCTTCGTCGTCCCTATCGTGGCCACACTCCAAGTGTGCCGCGGACCTCTGCTCAGCGCTCCCGCGTGCCCAAGAATTACCCGCACCTGCAGCAGTACAACGAACGTCCTGCCCAGCTTGTCGTGCGACGGCACCACCCGTCCTGGCTGCCCACGCTCGAAACCACACACCTCTTGCATTCTGGGGGCGAAGATCGCCAATCAACTTAAAGTTGACGCACGCGGGTGGCGCTTGGGGCGAGAGCCGCCAAGCCGCCATTGAACCATTTCCCGTTTGTGCTGATGAGCGATTTCGGCCCAGATCGTGGTAACTTGCCGTTGACATTGACAACTGTGAGTTGACCGTCTGGAGGCCTTCAGTTGAGCGTTCCAGGTTCGGCGCACCTCGTTCTCGCCGCGGGCGTGGTCCATCTTGATGAACCGTCCGCGGTCTTTGAAGCGATGCTGTCGGGGTGGCGACGCCAGCAGAAGTCCCGGCTGCTTGCCGAGGCCACGATCGAATCGCGATTGGCGTTCGTGCGACGGTTCGCTGCGTTCGCCGAGACGCATCCGTGGGATTGGACGGCCGGCGATGTCGAGGACTTCACGGCGGCTCTGATGTCGGGAAACAACCGCAAGGCGCCCTCGACAATTCGCGGCTACCACATGACGCTGCGGTTGTTTTGTGACTACCTACTCGATGGCCGTTATGGCTGGATCTCGCAGTGCGAGCAGCGGTTCGAAAGGATCCCGTCGCAGGTCTGCCATGACTTCAACACCGCGGCGCATCTGGTCGAATACGAGGGCAAGCCCGCCCGCCGGCCGTTCACCTACGACGAGGTGGAAACGTTGTTCGCGTTCCTTGCCGATCGAGTGGACATCATTGCGCGTTCGGGTCGCAAAGGCGCGTTGGCGGCGTTGCGCGACGCGCAGATGATCAAGACGGCCTACGCCTTCGGGTTACGCCGTCGAGAGCTGTGCTACCTCGACGTGGCCGACCTGCGTCCCAACCCGCGGATGCCGGCGTGGGGAACGTTCGGCGCCGTCCACGTCCGGTATGCCAAGTCCAGCCGCGGCAGCGCCCCTCGGCGTCGCACGGTGCTGGCCGTTCCCGAGTTCGACTGGGTGATCGACGGACTGCGCCAATGGGTCGATCAAGCCCGGCCGCTTCTGAGTCCCGGCAGCCGTCAAGAGTTGTGGCTGACTGAGCGTCGGCAGCGGGTGGCGACCAAGCAAATGGACAAGCGATTCGCCTACTTGCGGGCGCAGGCCGGTCTGCCTCAAGACCTCACCCTGCACTGCCTGCGGCACTCCTATGTGACCCACCTGATCGAGTTCGGTTACCCGGAACGGTTCGTTACCGAGCAGGTCGGACATTCTTACGCCTCGACCACCGCGATTTACACCTCGGTGTCCAACGACTTCAAGACCAAAACGTTGCAGGCGGCGCTGCGCCGCGTCTACGGATCCGCGACGACTGAAGGGAGCCAGGATGAGCACTAGAACCGTCCTCCGGTGGAACCTGCGCCGCCTGATGGCCGAGAACGGCATGTTCGCCACCACCGACCTCGTCGCACCGCTGCACGAACGTGGCGTGGAGATCTCCCGACAGATGGTTCACCGGATCGCTACCAAGCCTCCACAGCGCATCAATCTCGACCTGCTGGCGGCGCTGTGCGACATCCTGGCGTGCACCCCCAACGATCTGTTCGAGCTCGCCCAAGAACAGATCCGCGAGGCACCCGCAGTCAACGACAGCGGGCCCGGGATCGGCGACCTGCGGCCGATCCGCGCCAGGATCCGCCGCCCCGGCGACAACGAGTGAATCGACGAGCCTGCTGGGAGTGCGCAAGCACCAACTACCTGACCCGGCTGACGCATGGGTGTCGCATTTGTGTCGGCTGCCGTCGCAGGCGGCACTACCACCCCGAAACCTGTCCGGGCTGCCATGTCGTGCGGCCGCTGGCATGGCGACGCGGCGAGACGGTGGTGTGCGCGTCATGTGCCGGTGTCGAGTCGATCTTCGGGTGCCGCGAATGCGGGCGCGAAGACCATCCCTACGGGCACAATCGGTGCGCGCGATGCTTCCTGCGTGAACGCCTCAGCGACTTGCTCGCCGACCCGACGACCGGCCAGATTCACCGCCAATTGCGGCCGGTCTTCGACGAGCTGGTGAACTCCGAACGCCCACAAACAGGGCTGTGGTGGCTGCGCAAGAAACCTGGCATCGGCCCCCAACTTCTCGGGCAGATGGCTTGCGGCGCGGTCGACATCAGCCACGACACCTTCCGCACCCTGCCCTCGGATCGTGCCCACGACTACCTTCGCAGTCTTCTCGTCGCGGTCGGTGTCCTGGAACCGTTCGACATCCGCATCGAACGGATGCTGCCCTGGATCGAAGACATCGTCGCCGAACTGCCCGCCGAGGACGCCGCCTTGATTCGCCGATTCGCGCACTGGCAGGTGCTGCGAGGAATGCGCAAGGCCGCCCGTGAAGACCGGTTGACCAAGTCGATGGCCGATGCGTGTCGACGGCGCATCCGCGTCGCGATCGAGTTCGTGGGCTTCCTCGCCCGCCATGACGCCAGTGCGGCGACCGCGACCCAGGATCTGTTGGAGCGCTACCAAGAACACGTCGGCAGGATGCTGAACCATGAGTACGCCTTCATCGTCTGGCTACGCCAATCCCGCACCAACACCAAACTCCGAGTCCCCGACGTCCCGCAGTCACCGCCCTCAGTAACCGTCTCCGATACGCAGCGGTGGGCGGCCGTAGAGCGTCTGCTGCACGACACGACCGTGCGCCGTTATACACGAATTGCGGGCCTGCTCACATTGCTGTTCGCACAGCCGCTTTCACGCATCGTCGCCATGCGCACCAGTCAGGTCGCGATCACCGACGACCGGGCCGTGCACGTCACCTTCAGCAAGATTCCAGTCCAGATGCCGCCGCTCCTCGACGACCTCATCCGTGAGCACCTCGAGCACCGCGGCAAAAGCCTCTACGCCTCACGCGGAACCGGCTGGCTGTTCCCCGGCGGCAACCCTGCAGCGCACCTCGCCACCGAGAACATCCGCTCCCAGCTCGTCGCCATCGGGATCAAGCCCTACGAGAACCGCAAAGCGACCCTCTTCCACCTCTCCGGCGACATGCCCGCACCAGTCCTGGCCGAACTGCTCGGGCTCACCGACAAAAACGCCGCCGACTGGGCCAGACTTGCTGCCCGCGACTGGACCGCCTACATCGCCGAAAGAGCCCGCTGACCGTATCGCTGTGCCTCAGATGGATTTCGCGGCGGCGGTTCCAGCGCTTGAGTTCTCGCGAGTGATTGTTCACTGCGTGGCGTCGACGCTGTCGAGCCTGCACTTCTCCACCCAAGTCGCCAGAAGGCTTAAAGCGGCGAGCCTCTCGGCGGCCTCCTGCGCCGATAGCTGCGTCCGGTCGTGGGTGGTTGGGTTTCGGATCGCAGCATGGACGCCCGTCGAGAAACTCAACAAGCCGCGGTTCATCGATATGACGGTCTGGTCTTGATTACCTCCGAGCCAGCGCAATCGCGGAGCACCAGCCTTGGGTGGACTCTGCGAGAAGGCCTGCGTGAAAACGTCCTTGTCGTCGAGGTCAGTCCTTCCGGTGAGCTGGCGGACGTGGTCGATGACAGCGCCCACGGCGGATGACACCGCTTCGCGGTACAACTCGATGCGCCATTGGCCTCGAGCCGCGCCCCAGACCAAAGGGTGCATATCCTCGATGCTGATGTCGCCGGTGACATCGACACGGTCGACCATCGATTCAAGGATGCCGATGGTGTGTTCGGACGCGGCGAGGATGTCGTCCGGCTGTACGAGCGAGTGCGGCTGGGTGACAGTTATCCACATCTCGAACGGGTTAACCGGACCGCCGAATCCCGGGCGGGATATCCGCACACCGGTGATGTCGGGAAGATGCGCAATACGGCCAGCTGTCCGTGAGCAGCGGCCCTTCGCCGCCACCCATTCGTCGTCTGACACATCAGATCTCGGTGTCACGGCGGGCAGACTGGCGTAGCCGGCAAGTACCTCGTCAGGCAGGTCGGGACCAGCCATCGCCCGAAGCCCAGCGGTGAACTGACACAGCTCGAGCAGGGCGCTGAACGCCCGCTCAAAGTCGCGCACCTGTTCCGCTGCTCGCCGCAGGAACCGTGGATTCAACTTCAGATCGTCATTGTCACCCATGTACGCAGCTCAGGGCCCAGTCGCATACGGCGCGTTCGCCCGCACGTTCTCGGCGGCGCGCTCCGCGTTGTAAGAGCTGGCGAACGACTCACCTGAGGCGGCAACTTTGTCACTCGACCGCCATGCGCGCCACCGCCAGCTTCCGCCGACGTCCTGGAATGTCTCATACCGTGCTGCGGACCCGCCGGACTTGAAGGCATTTGCCGCTCTGGTGGCGTTGGCTTGCGATTCGAAGCCTTCGCCTGCCCAGGCGACCATCTCATGGTTGTCGCCGTACAAGGCCCACGTGGGATAGCGGTTGGCGTCACCAGTGACCGTGACCTTGAAGTACATCGGATCCTCCTGCCTGTTGACCACAGGTACGCAGTCAGCTCGCAACAGTCTTATCAAGAGACACCGACAGCCAGCGCTTGCGACGCAGCGAACAAACTCGTCCTCGAACAGACCTCTGATTTGGGCATTCACCCCACTCGGAATTCGACCCCTCTGCCAATAAGCACGATCACTTAACGACGGACGATATCCGGATAAAGATCCGCGGCGCAGACACCCCGCGTCCCAAGGATTGCGAGACCGCGGATGCGAGGGGTTGCCCGCGAGACACCTCACGGACGTAGGGGGAAGAGTTCTCAACGCGGGAAACGGCGGTCCGAACACTGAGGTGGTGCACTCACTTTGCCGGCACGAATCGTCACGCGGATGCCCATGGAATCTGCGCGCACGGCCTCGCCGATGATGGCGACGAACGGTCCTTCGATGCCATCGCCGACGCGATTTGCGAGAAGGCGAAAAGGGCCCGAAGACCAGCCGGCTGGACGCTGTGATTTCGTTGTGCCTAGCGAGCTAAGCGCGCGGGGCGGCCCGTCTTCTTGGTGGCGATCTTCGACTCTTTGGCGTCGCTATCGGTCTTGCGGTGGGCGGCGAGGAAGTCATCGACGATGTTCGCGCAGTCATTGTGAGTGATGGTGCGAAGCCCGGTCATTCGGGCGAAGGCGAGTGGTCCGACGAGTTGGCAGAGCGCCAGTTCCCGGTCGAAGTCGTCGAGTTCGGCTTGTGCTCTCGGGCTGGTGAGTATGGCGTCAAATGGTTGACGGTACTGGTCAACGACTCGGGCCCGTAGCGCCCCGGATGTGTGGCGCTCATCCGCTTCGTTAGTGGAGCCGGTGGGCCCCAATGAGAGCCACGCGAGTGTCGTGACATGCAGCGGTGCGTCGTTGAAGAGTGCGGCTTGGCGGCTGAGCAATTCGATCAGCTGCTCACGGAGGGGTCCGCTGGTCGGTGCCGGAGTGGTCACTTGTGGAAGTAGGCGTTCGAACGTGGCTGCGAGTAAATGCGACGAACTGTGGAAGTGGCGGTACAGCGTGGTTCGGGCCACTTTGGATGCTTTGGTGACGGCATCGATAGTGACTGCTTCCACCCCACCGGTGCTCAGTAGCGTTGCAGCAGCATCCAGCAGCCGGGTGCGTGACCGGATGCGCCGAGGGTCCACGTCGTCGTCAGGGACTGGCACTGACTGGCTGTCGCTCACTCTTTCACCTCGGCGGCCGATCTTTCACGCGATGCTGTCACTGCAGTCTAGCAGTGTGGTACTAACGGTAGCGCAGCGAAACCGCTCGTATTGGAGGGTGATGGTGCCCGAAAGCGTGTTGCCGCCGGAGCGGCTACCCTCGCACACCACGACCTGCATGGGTTGCGGCCCGGACAACCCCCACGGACTGCGGTTGGTGGTGCATCGCAGCGGCGACGCGGTGTACACCGATGTGACGTTCGACGAGCGCCATATGGGAGCCCCGGGCCTGGCTCATGGCGGGGCAGTGGCCGCCGCCTGTGATGACGTCCTGGGCTTCACGTTGTGGATCGCCGGCACCCCGGCGGTGACCCGCACCCTGACGGTCGAATATTTGCGGCCGGTGCCGCTGCATCAGACCCACCGGATTACTGCCCACATCGTCTCTCGTGAAGGGCGGGCGCTGCATGTCACGGCGACAGGCACGGGTGAGGGCGGGATCGCCCGCTTCACCGCCAGTGCAGTGTTCATTGTCGTCAGCCCTGAGCACTTCGCCGCACACGGCGATGTCAGCGCTTTCGGCGATCTTCTGGAGCAGTTCTCGCGCCGCGGCGGTCTGGACCCGGGGCCGTCATGACTTTCCCTCAGGCGCGCAGCCGCGGGAAAACCCTGCCTTCGGAAGCGAACTCGGTCGCTACAGAGAAGCGGGCCGCTAACGCGTCGCGTTCACGCGCCTCCGCACGGCGCCGGGAAACGATTCTGGATGCAGCTTTGGCCGTGGCCGCGGCGGGTGGTTACGAGGCGGTTCAGATGCGGACGGTTGCCGAGCGGGTCGGCATCGCCGTCGGCACGCTTTACCGCTATTTCCCGGCGAAAACCCACTTGCTGGTAGCAGCGCTGACGCGCGAGTTCCGTCGACTCGACTCGGCCGGCGACTGGGCGGGTGGTGAGGGCACACCGCTGGAACGGCTCGAACGGCTCACCGCACATCTGCATGACCGCTGGCAGCGCGACCCATGGCTGACGACGGCCATGACACGGGCCTTCGCCGTCGCAGACACCCGCGCCGCCGCGGAACTCGACCGCGCGGCCGATGAGATCCAGATCCTGCTAGCCCGCACGCTCAGGGGCGGCGAACCCACCCCCGCCGATCTGCACGTCGCTGGGGTCATCTCCGACATCTGGTTGGCCAACCTCGTGGCCTTCAGCGGCGACCGCGCGACAGCCGCCGACACCCGCGACCGCATTGACCGAGCCACCAGGCGCGTCGTGACCAACGCCGCTCGGCCCACCGCCAACCGATAACGATACTACTGGTATCGCAGCGCTACTTAGCGTACTCTTTGGGGATACGGCTCAACGATGCGTCGAAAAGAGACTGCCATGTACACCCAATGGATCGAAAACCTTGTCGTACAACGCCTCTCGCTGCATGGCGGCCTGGTTCTGGATTTCGATGACTACAACGAAATCGTCATCTCCTGCCCCCTGCTATTGACCCTTCCGGCCGTCGACACCTACCCCATCGAGGCGGTGCGCATTGACCCCCTCAGGATCGCGACCCACGAACGCCCACTGCTGAACCTCGCCGGCGCAGTGTGCACCCAGGCCTGTTCTAGCGACGATGGAGGACTACACCTGAGCTTCTCGCGCGGACATCGCATCGATGTCGATCCCGACACTGAACAGACAGCGTGGGAACTCTACGGCATGCGCCACGGCTACATGGCCTGCCTACCTCAAGGACGGGTTCGCGTGGTCCGCCATGACCTCCCCGACACCGACGACGCCAACATCGTCAACATCGTCAACAGCGCCACGCAATCATCGGCGGGGTCGGCGCGGCAGAGCCACTGATGCGGCCGCGGACGCGGCGACGGGTCGACGTGGGCGGCAATGCGTGGATCAGGTTGAACGTGGACCGGACCGCCCTCGCGACATCGAGGCGGGCGAGCATTCCCCGATGATGCTGTCGACGTTTTGCTGCACGCGTTCCGCAGCGATGCCGACCGACGGTGAATACAGCATGATGTGGTCGAGGACGCCGTCGTAGCGTCTCAGTTGTTCACGGACTTCGTGTGCCGTCCCGGCGACGCCCATGGTGTCGATCATCTCGTCGGACACCGCGGCGAACATCGCCGGGAAATCGCGCTGGGCGAATGCTTCCCGGATGGTTCGGCCTTCGCTGGCGAATCCGTTCACATCGAGTACCGTCTCGTAGGATTTGACCGAGGAGTAGAACGCAATCTGCTGCGCCAGTTCGCGCCTGGCAACCTCGGCGTCGTCGTGGATGGCGCACATCACCATGGAAATGATTTCCACGTCATTGGGGTCGCGGCCGGTGTGCGCGGCACCCCGGGCGATAGCGGGCCGGACGATCTCCTCGACGTAGGTGGTGGTGAACAGGGGATGTCCGGCCAGGCCGTCGGCCACCCGCCCGGCCGCCTCGCACATCCGGGGCCGGACACCGGCAGTGACGATCGGGATCGGCCGGCTGGAGGGTCCCACGTCGCCGGTCGGGGTGAGATTCATTCTGTAGAAACGGCCCTCGTGATGGATCGGGCCTTCATGCAGGTTCCATATCCGGCGCAGCAGCATCACCAGTTCTTCCATCCGCAGGGCGGGTGCGGAGGTGTCGGGCACGCCGTGCCAGTCGCTCATCATCCGTTTGGTGCCGTTGCCGATGCCGAGTACCAGTCGTCGGTTGGAGAGTTCGTCGAGATCGCGTGCCTCGGTGGCCAGCACCAGGGGGCTTCGGCCGACGGCGTAGAGAATGGAGGAACCGATCCGGCAGTTCTGTGTGCTGTTGGCCATCGCGGCCATGGAGATCGATCCGGACCGGGAGTAGAACTACCGAGGCCCATACGGCGTCGAACCCGGCCGCATCGGCGGCCTGGGCGGTCTGGGCCAGTGACTTCAAATCCGCGCCGAGAACCGACAGGCCGTAGGTGCTCATGACTGGTCTCCTGTGCGCGGGCGCAGGCCGTCGAACATGACGGCGCTGAGGGTGCCGGCGACCACCGTCTCGTCGAGGTGGTTACCGGTGACCAGGTACATGAGTGCATTGATGGTGACCGCGCCGAACAGCGCAATGGACGTCGATCGTGCATCGGGCTGAGCGACGAGGGATCCGTCGCGGGCCCCTTCGACGAGCAGAGTTTCGACGGGTTGTTGGTAGGCGGTATTGATCATCTCGGCGATGGCCGGCATGCGGGCCGCTCGTCCCAGTTCGCCGATGAGTGCACGGCATACCGCTGGCCGCTGCGCCATTGCCCGCAGTTGTGCGCGGATGACGAGTTCGAGGCGTTCGGCACCGGTGCCGTCGGTGTTCACGATCGTGGTCACGGCATCGGAGATGTCCTTGAGGAGGTCTTCGAGCAGGAAGGCAAGGATGTCCTCTTTGCCGGCGAAGTAGTAGTACAGCGTCGCTTTCGGCACACCGGTCACCGCGGCGACGTCTTCGATCTTGGAGTCGTTGAGCCCCTTCTCGGCGAACAAGTCCGCCGCGGCGGGAAGCCGGTCAGAGATCTGACGTGGAATCTTGCGCATTGCCCCACCTGTCCCGTTCGGCCGGTTTAGACTGCCAGTCTAAACCGTCGTTACTTTGATGGTAGGAGGTCTTGTGGTCTCGGTGCAGATTCGTTACGACCCGTTCGACGCCACGATCCTCAACGACCCCTATCCGACGTATCGGTTATTGCGTGACGCGGCTCCGGTGTACCGCGCCGAGGAATCCCATACCTGGGTGTTGAGCCGGCACGCCGACGTCCAGGCCGCAGCACTGGATCACGGCACGTACTCCTCGGTGGACGGCATCTTCCCCACCCCGCCGGGATCGGACTTCATCGGCTCGTTCCTGCCGATGATGATCGTGATGGACCCTCCGCGCCACGACCAGTTGCGTGCCCTGGTGAGCCGGGCGTTCACTCCCCGGCGGGTGGCCGGGCTGCAGGGCGCCATCACACAGATGGCCGCGGAGTTGTTCGAGCGGCTCGACGAGGGGTCGGGGTCAGCGGACTTCGTGACCGACTTCGCCGCGATCTTGCCTGCCGCGGTGATCGCCGATCTGCTCGGCGTTCCCGCCACGGATCGTGATCAGTTCCGAGTGTGGTCGAGCCAACTGGTCCAGGTCGACGTCAACCACGGACAAACCACCGACGCACTGACCGCCGCCGCCGCGATCTACGCCTACTTCACCGACTTTCTCGCCGACCGCCGCAAGAACCCCCGCGAGGACCTGATGTCGGCGTTGGCCAACGCCACAGTCGACGGGATCGGACTGACCGACGAGGAAGTCCTCGGCTTCTGCGCGCTGCTGCTCGTCGCGGGCTACGAGACCACCACCAATCTGCTGGGGAACTCCGCGGTCGTGCTGGCCCAGCATCGGCAAACCCGCCGACGCCTGGCCGCCGATCGAACACTGTTGGGGCCTGCGGTCGAGGAGTTGCTGCGTTACGACTCACCTGCACAGGGACTTTCACGAACCCTGACCTGCGACGTCACCCTGCACGAGACGACGATGCGTCAAGGTGAGAAGGTGCTGCTGTTGTTCGGGTCGGCCAACCGCGACGAGCGTGCCTTCCCCGATCCGGACGTGTTCGACATCGAGCGCACCAGTGAGCACCAGGTCGCCTTCGGTCGCGGCATTCACTTCTGTCTGGGTGCGGCGCTGGCGCGGATGGAGGCCCGCATCGCTCTGGATGCGTTGTTGGACAGGGTGCCTGACTGGGAGGTCGATCTTGAATCGGCGCGGCGGCTGCGGTCCGGGCCGATCCGCGGCTACACATCGCTGCCCATCACTTGGACCACACCGGTCTAGCCCGTGCCCCTTTTCGACGACGCGTCGTGTGCTTCACCGCGACGGCCAGGTCCATCGCCGTCGAGGTCGAGCCCTCCGCCGCGCACGGCGACGTCGGCGGATTCGGCGCATTCGGCGACATGCTCAAACGATTCGCAGGCTCGAACGGTGATCGAACCCATGACCGGACAGGAGAAAGGGGCTTGGTGGTGGCAGTGACATTCGCGCACTTCGATGAGCAGATCGCCGACCAGCTGCTCAGATCGGCGAACACGGCGGGTGGACTGTCGACGTTCCTGAGCTTTCGGCACACCGAACTCGCCGCCGGTCGGCTGGTGGCAGAGATGGAAACCCGCGCCGAACTGCTCACACCCTTCGGTACCCTGCACGGCGGATGTCTATCGGCGATGGTCGACCACTGTCTCGGAGTCGTGTTCTACCCCGTCATTCCGGCCGGATCATGGGTCGCCACCACCGAATTCAAGCTGAACCTGCTGCGACCCGTGTCCAGCGGGGTGTGTGTCGCCGTCACCGACATCGTGTCACTGGGCAAGCGCAGTGGAGTAGCGCGCATCGACATCAGCAACGGAGACAAAGCCGTCTGCGTAGCCCAGGGCACGGTCACGATCGTGAACGCCGCGGGCAACGCACAATGAAGGTGCTTGTAGCCGGTCGCACGCTTCGGGCGGACTCCGATCTTGCCAGGAAGGTGTCATGACCTCCGCCGTGCAGCATCGGGTCCGAACCCAGGACGGGATCACCCTGGCCGCCGACTGCTACGACCACGGGGACGCCCGTCCCGTCGTGCTGCTCCTGCACGGCGGCGGCCAGAACCGGCACGCGTGGAGCGCTTCAGCGCGTCGCCTCCACGCATGCGGATACACAGTCGTCGCCTACGACACCCGCGGTCACGGCGACAGCGACTGGGACCCAGCCGGCAGGTACGACCTCGAGCGACTCGCGACCGATCTTCTCGCCGTGCGCGAGCACTTCAGCGCCTATACCGCCCCTGCGGTCGTAGGTGCATCCCTTGGGGGCATGACCGTGCTCGGCACGCATCTGTTGACATCCGGGGCGTCGTGGGCGGCGGTCGTCCTGGTCGACGTCACCCCGCGACTTGAATTCCAGGGCGCCCGTCGCGTGGTGACGTTCATGGCCGCACATCCCGATGGCTTTAGCACCCTCTCTGACGCCGCAGAGGTGATCGCCGCGTACAACCCCCATCGCTCGCGCCCGGCCAACGTCGACGGCCTGCGCAAGGTGCTACGGCAGCGTCACGACGGCCGCTGGATCTGGCGGTGGGACCCGGCATTCATTCACTCCAACTTCGACTTTCTCCGCGACGAATCGACCACGGGAACGGAGCAATTCGACGCAATCAGCCACCTGCTGATCGACGGAGCCCGACGGGTCAATGCCCCAACACTTCTCGTAAGGGGCCTCTTGTCCGACGTGGTCTCCCAAGCCACCGTCGACGAGTTCAAGCAACTGGTTCCCCACGCCGAGACCGTCGACGTATCCGGCACCGGACACATGATCGCCGGCGACGACAACGACGCCTTCGGCTGCGCCGTCACCGAGTTCCTCGGCCGGAACCTCCTGTAGGTCGCGACGTTGGTCGAGCACCATCGATCGGCCAGTAGTCAGAACCGATCTTGACTTCACAGCGCGCGAAGCGGAGCCCATGAAGTGTTCTTCGGTTAAGGCCGACTTTGAACTGTGCCGGGCTCTGGTCGAGCTAGACGCCACTACGCACTTGCTGGCCACCATCGGCGTCGAAGAGTTCCTTGGTCCAGCGTTCGAGGATTTCTGCGCTGTCCCAGTCGTCGGGATGAAATCCGGCGCGGGTGTAGGAGCGAAAGCGCGCAATTGCTGCTGGGCTGAATAGCGGGTTATGACGGAAGGCTCGAAGGCTGCGCAGCAAGCGCACCGGGTTGTAGGCGGAACGGTCACCAGCCAGAGAGCGGGTGGTCTGGATGACCAACTCGCTGAACAAGAGGAGGCTGGCGATCCGCATCCCCCAGACCCTGGTGCGTTCGCTTCCACCGACCGTCTCGTAGACATCGAAAGCAACGGCCTTATGCTCGCATTCTTCCAGTGCGTGCCAGAGCAGAATAGGCCGCACTTCGGTGTCGCCGATCAGTTCTTGAGCTTCGTCGCTGGTGAGAATGATCTCGGCGAATGTCGCCGTGTAGTGCTCGAGGGCGGCCGTCACAGCCAGGCGCATCTTGGGAGAAAAACGCTTCTCAAGTCGGCCAACCAGCTTCTTGACATGCCGATCGATCCCCTCGGTGGGATAGCCCATTGCTTGAAGCCGATCGTTGAGCAGCCGATGCTGGTGTCGGTGGGTGGCCTCTTGTGCGATAAACCCCTTGACCGCCTCCTTGAGGTCAGCGTCGCTGATGTGGTCCCGGTACTCGCGGACTGACCGGATAAAGAAGTCTTCGCCTTCGGGGAACGTGGCCGACAAGGTGGACACAAAGTGGCTCATCACCAAGTCGCCATCAACGAAGTGCTGCCGACTGGTCCCAGCAGGCATATCGAATCGAACACGGCGGGGCTTCGGGACGACCCGTGCGGTGGGCCGTGTGGACGAATCGTCGCTCATGTTGTTCTCCCATTCGCCAAGGACGCGCTGTCAATCTGACTCTAAGCCTTGTCAGAATTAGATGGCAAGCTATCCACGTGGTTTCGGCGCGGGTGTATAGCGGAATGTCCGCCGAGGAGCGTCACCGGAACCGGCGCACCCGTCTCATCGAGGCCGCAACGGAGTTGATCGGCACGCGCGGCGTTGCCGCCGCCACTGTGACTGCCGTCTGCGCTGAATCGGGTGTCACGTCACGGTACTTCTACCAGCACTTCTCCGACCGAGACGCACTCCTGCGGGCTGTCTACCAGCAGCTCTATGCCACCTTCCAGGAGGTGATAGTCGACGCGATCCCCGATGCCGGCGAGCCACCGGAGGTATTGGCGTACGCGCCAATCCGCAGGCTGGTCGGCATGATCGACAACGACCCGCGGCTGGGTCGGATCCTGTTCGTGGAATCTGCAACCGAGCCGCTGCTCCGAGAGCTACGCAGCGAACTAATGGCAGGTTTCACCGACCTTGTCTTGCGCGAAGCCAGACTTCACCTCGACATCGCCGACTCTGCCGTGGGGGTTGCCCATTTGGCTTCGACCTTGGGCGTGGGAGGGCTATTCGAAGTCTTGCGCCGCCGACTCGACGGAGAACTGGAATTCACCACAGATGAACTCGTTCAGCACTGCGCAGGTTTCCTGGGCAGCCTAGGCAATTACGTGCTGCTGCAGAACACGGGCCAGTCGGCCACAACCGAAGCGCAAACCTAGAGCTAGCGGCCCCGCTACGCGATGTGGCCGTCCGTGCGCTCGATGTCAACGTCCGAGACCAGCAACAGCAAGACCTGAACAACATCCAAGGCCAATGCCGTCGACTGAACAACGTCGGCCTGGCTTCAGAAGCCAACTGAGTGTTCGACCATTCCCTGCCGGCTGTGACCGGCGGCCGGCGCTGGACTCGATAGCGGCCGCCTGTCCTTCCCCAGTCGCGCATTGCGCGGCCTGGCGTCCTACGACGCCGTCACCACTTGCACTACATGCGGTAGCGTAGCGATACCGACAGTATCGCTACGCTACCAGTGGAGGTCTAGTGACCGACGGCACTGCAGATTCCCCAAGCCAGGCCACGCGTTCTGGTCGGGGCGCCAACGGATCACCCGACCCGGCCGACACCCGCGAGTACAGCGAACGGTTGGCAGCGCTAGCCCGATTCACCCTCCGGCACAAAGCGCTGGTCATCGGGGTATGGCTCGGCGCCGCGGTGGTTCTCGCGCTGCTGTTTCCCCAGCTGGAAACCGTGGTGCGCCAACAGTCGGTGGACCTCATTCCTCGCGATGCGCCGTCCTTGCAGACGGTTGACCGCATGAGCGCCGCGTTCGGCGAAGAAGGCTCGAAAACCATGGTGTTTGTCGCCATGGAAGACCCCAATGGGTTGACTCCGACTGCACGGCAGCGCTACGGCGAACTCGTGAGCCGGTTGCAGACCGAAGGCGACCACGTCCTGCTGGTGCAGGACCTACTGGCCGATCCGATTACCGAAGCCCAGGCGGTCAGCGTCGACCGCAAAGCCTGGTACCTGCCCGTCGGCGTCGCCGGCACCCTCGGAGACCCCACTGCCGCAGAATCCGTCAACGCGGTGCGCGACATCGCGGCGGAGGTGTTCACCGGCTCGACCACGACCGTGCAGGTGACGGGACCACCGGCGACCTTCAGCGACATGATCGCCTCGGCCGAGCACGACCTGCTGCTGATCTCAATCGCTACCGCGGGCGTGATCGCCCTGATCCTGCTGATCGTCTACCGGTCGGTGTTCACCGCGCTGTTACCGCTGCTGGTAATCGGGTTGAGCCTGGCGGTCGGGCGCGGCGTGCTGTCCGCCCTCGGCGAGATGGGCATGCCGGTCTCCCAGTTCACCGTCGCCTTCATGACGGCGATCCTGCTCGGCGCCGGAACCGACTACACCGTGTTCCTGATCAGCCGATACCACGAGCAGCGCCGCGCCCAACTACCCGCCGATCAGGCCATCATCCACGCCACCGCCAGCATCGGGCGTGTCATCCTCGCCTCCGCCGCCACCGTCGCACTCGCGTTCCTGGCCATGGTCTTCGCGCGGCTCAGCGTCTTCGCCGCCCTGGGCCCCGCGTGCGCCATCGCCGTGCTGTTCGGATTTCTGGCCACCGTCACCCTGCTGCCACCCGTGCTGTCGCTAGCCGCCGAACGCGGCATCGGTGAACCCAAACCCGACCGCACCCGCCGCTACTGGAACAGCGTCGCCGTCGCCGTGGTCCGCCGTCCCGTGCCACTACTCATCGTCAGCCTGGTCATCCTGCTCGCCCTATCAGCAGCCGCCGCAACCATCAAAATCAGCTACGACGACCGCAAGGGACAACCAGCCACCACAGCCAGCAACCAGGGCTACCACCTGCTGGACCGCCACTTCCGCAAAGACGTCGTCATCAGCGAATTCCTCGTCGTGGAAAACCCGACCGACATGCGGACCGGGAAAGGACTGGCCGACCTCGACGAAATGGCCTCCCGCGTCTCCCAGATCCCCGGCGTCACCAAAGTTTCCGGAGTCACCCGCCCCACCGGAGAGCGCCTCGACCAAGCAGAACTGGCCTGGCAGAACGGCCAGATCGGCGACAAAATGGCCGGCGCGGTCGCCGAGGGCAACTCACGCAAAGACGACCTCGCCAAACTCACCGGCGGCGCCGACCAGCTCGCCGACGGCCTCGCCCAACTCGACAGCACCGTGCGCACCGCCCTCACACCACTGGCCGGAATCCTCACCCAAGCCCAATCCGCAGGAACTCAGGTCAACCAATTCCGGCCACTGCTGCACCAGCTATCCGCCACCGCGCCCGCCGTCGACCAAGCCATCCAATCCGGCCCAGGACTACGACCGCTGGCCAACCAAGCCCAAAACGCGATCACCCAACTCGACCCACTCGTCGGCGCCCTCAACACCTCACCGTGGTGTGCCACCACCCCGCAATGCGCCCAAATCCGCGACCAGGTGCAGATCCTGGTCACTCTGCGCGACAGCGGATTCTTCAACCAGATCGCCGACCTCGGGGACCGCTACGATCCCGCCACCAACGCCACGGTCGGTGGCACCCTCGCCAACGTCCAAAACGCAGTCGCCTCGCTGGACAAGGCATTCGGAGCCCTCGGTGACCCCGCCGACCTGGCCACCAACCTCCGCCGACTACAGGACGGAATCGGACAGCTCGCCTCCGGCGCCCAAGCACTCGCCACCGGCGTCCGCACCCTCGCCGACAGCAACATCGAAATGCTGTCCGGCATGAGCCAGATCGCCACCCAACTACAAAACTCTTCACGCGCAGCGGCCGACTCCGACTCCTCGAGCGGTTTCTACCTGCCCGCCAACGCATTCGAGAACCGGCAATTCACCGACGTCGCCGAACAATTCCTCTCACCGGACGGCAAAACAGCGCGGTTCATGATCGAAAGCAGCCACGACCCATACAGCGTTGAAGCCATGGACCTCGCCAGCCGCATCACCGACACCGCCAACACCGCACGACCCAACACGTCACTCGCCGACGCCACCGTATCCGTCGCCGGCTTCCCCGCCGTAAACTCCGATATCCAACGACTCCTATGGGCCGACTTCGCACAACTGGCCATCGCCACCATAATCATCGTCGGCGTCATCCTGGTCCTACTGCTGCGAGCGCTCCTAGCACCGCTCTACCTACTAGGCACCGTCGTGCTGAACTACCTCGCCTCGCTCGGCATCGGCGTTGTGGTCTTCCAATGGGGACTGGGCCACGAAATCGCCTGGCCCGTACCGCTGCTGGCGTTCATCATCCTCGTCGCCGTCGGCGCCGACTACAACATGCTGCTCGTCTCACGGCTCCGCGAAGAATCCGGAACCAACATCCGCGTCGGCGTCCTGCGCACCGTGGCAAACACCGGAGCCGTCATCACCTCCGCTGGCCTGATATTCGCCGCCAGCATGTTCGGCCTCATGGTCGGCTCAGTCGCCATCATGATCCAAGCCGGCCTCATCATCGGCTTCGGGCTGCTGCTCGACACCTTCCTCGTGCGCACCCTCACCGTGCCCGCCATCGCCACACTCCTACGCGAAGCCAGCTGGTGGCCGACCAAAGCAACAAACCCGCGACGTGGTCAGACCAACGCAGGAGGCATGAAGGACGCACCTCACGTGCTGGTCCAGGAGAGGTGAGAAGCGAACAGAGCAATACCCGGCGCTACATGCCGACCAGCGTGAGGGCGTATTCACCCCGAATGAATACGACCCCTGCGCCAGTATGGATCGGCGACCTATCGACGGACGAAATTCGGAGACACCTCTGCGAAGACAATTACCCTGCAGCGCTCTTGCGAGGATGGCGAGGACTCCAACCGTTGGGGATCTTGCCGCTAGACGCGCACCACGACGTTGCCGAAGCCTCGGTATACGCTTCGTTCAAGATCGCCGAGCAGCGTTCACTGTCGCGAGACGGTAGGTCACGAGGATCTCGACCGAAACACCGCATCACCCTGGACGCTGTCGCGGCTCGCGCTCCATCCGAGGCACATCCAGGCTGGCTTTCTCGGCTAGCGCATCCAGGCTTGAAGCTAATCAAATTTCGCCACGCTGAAGATATGCGGACTGTGAGGACATTGATCATGTAGGACGGATAGCAGTTCTGGGGGTGCATTCCGTCAGGCATTCAACCCGAAACGGAAGGCACCATGGCAACGCATGACCCGCGTCGCGAGGTCGAGAAACTCCGCGCGCTGCTGGCATCCCATGACAAGCCAATTGCGCTACTTTTCGGCGCAGGCGCGTCTTGTGCGGTCAGCGATCCATCCGGCAAGCCGCTCATACCTGCGATCGCTCCACTAGGCCAGTTGTGCGAGGAGGCTGTGCGCGCTCTTGGGGCAAAGTACGGTGCGGCCTGGGAGAGTATCGCCGCAGACGTGGAAGCGAAGCATACGTATTCGAATATCGAATTAATACTCACCGCTGTACGCCTCAAAATGGCTGCTGCCGGACCCCACGACACGCTAGCTGGCCTCGATGTTCCAGGACTGGGAGAGTTCGAGGCCGCGATCCGCAGGACGGTTGCTCGAGTAGCTAGGCCCGAAGATAGTCGGATCCCCCAGTCACTACCCCACCATGCGCTGGCTCGTTGGATAAGGCGCACTGACCGTCCTACTCCGGTCGAAATCTTCACCACCAATTACGACACTCTGATTGAGCGCGGCCTTGAGGATGAACGCGTAGCGACTTTTGACGGTTTCGTCGGAAGTCGTCAGCCTTTCTTCCACCCGCAGAGTTTGCGGCATGAGGAGCTCGCCCCCGGTCGCCAGTGGGTCCGCTTATGGAAGATTCACGGCTCAGTAAACTGGTCGTGGGTCACCCTCAAGGATGGATCTCGGCGAATAGCACGGGGGCTCGAAGATGGGGATGGGGAACTAATTTTGCCCTCCTCCCATAAATATGATGAGAGCCGAAAGCAGCCGTACGTCGCAATGCTGGAGCGTCTTCACCGTGTATTAACAGAACGCGAAGATGGGATATTAATTACTCTTGGCTATAGCTTCGGAGACGAGCACATAAATTCAGTAATCTTTGACGCACTCGACGTCCGTGATCGACTACACGTCTTTTCGCTCCAGTTTGCTGATCCTGCCGACGACCACGATCTGATATCCCGCGCGAAGGGTAGTTCAAACTTGGTTGTATACGGGCGCCGCCGCGCGGCCGTTGGAGGAGTTACCGGAGAGTGGCGACTCCATGAGCCGGTGGATCGAAGACTCGCGCCTCTAATGGACATTCCATTCGACTCAGACGCCTCCTTGCCGGGCGACGACAAGCCCAGTTTGACTGGCAGTTTCCGCCTCGGCGACTTCAAGTGGTTCGCAAAATTTCTTGACACGATAGTTGGAAATTATGGGTAGGCCGGTAAGTCGGCAAACAACTTTTATTGGCCAAGTCGCTTCGGTGCGCGGAGGCACCGTAACAGTCCGCATTCGAGAGACCCCCACAACCCTAATCATGGTGGATGGGCACTCATATCGTATTGGGCAAATTGGAGCGTTTCTGCGTATCCCACTCGGTTATACACAGCTGTACGGCGTTTGTACACAAGTCGGCGCCGATTCGTTACCACATGCAGAATCTGATGAAGATTCATTTATCCTCGAAAAAGACCCCGATAGCCGTCTCTCGGGATTTCGGTGGTTGAGCCTTGCTCTTTTCGGTGAGTCCATCGGAGACACCTTTGACCGAGGCGTGGCACAGTTCCCCACTGTGGGTGATGAAGTCCACCTAGTTACACCAGACGACCTGCAACTCATCTACGCCCGCGACACACCACGCGACGACGCGATTACAATCGGTCGGATCGCCGATTCAGACGGAATTCCCGCATCACTGCGACTATCGACACTGGTAAGCCGGCATGCTTGCATCGTCGGTTCAACCGGTGCGGGAAAATCTAACCTGATTGCCGTGATTCTCGAATCGGTCACAGATGGCCGCTTCCCCAGCGCGCGTGTACTCGTTGTCGATCCGCACGGCGAATATGGCAATACCCTCGGCGGAAGGGTTCAAAGAATCACTACTGGACCAGAGGCCAACTCCGATCCTTCCCGCTTACGCGTTCCATATTGGGCCCTCCCTCTGGAACAGCTGTTAGACCTCACAATGGGCCCGCTGCAACCTGTGGTCGTTGAATCAATCCGCAGTCGAGTCCAAGAGATGAAGCTCGAGGCCGCTCGGCACCTGCCGACGCCGCTGCCCACCGAATCAATCACGGCAGACTCCCCTATACCATTCAGCATTCGGAAACTCTGGTATGAACTGGAAGATATCGAGCGATCTACGTTTTCGGAAGCCAACAGGCAAAACGACACCACCCGACTGCCGCGCGAAACTGACGGTGACGCCGCGTCGCTGATGCCGCCGACTTACCCGCCAGCATCAACCTATAATCAAGCTCCGTTTTATAATCGTCAACGCCGTAGCATTAGCCGACAACTCGACATGCTGCGCTCACGACTTTTAGATTCGCGATACAGTTTTATGTTCAGCGCTGCCGATCCCCTGCATCCCGATGAAGCAGGTAGGACCGAGGAGGATCTGGGTTCCCTGGTCTCTGGGTGGATAGGCTCTGACTCACAGGTCACCGCGATCGATGTTTCAGGAATTCCATCCGAAATAATCGGAACCATTGTTGGAACCATGATTCAGATAATTTATGACACGCTCTTTTGGGGCATGAATCTACCCATTGGCAGTCGACAGCAGCCTCTTCTCATTATTGTTGACGAGGCGCATCGCTTCCTACCCACTACTGGAACAAGTCCCGCCGCGTCCATTTTCTCCCGTATCGCCAAGGAGGGCCGCAAATACGGCGTGGGCCTGCTTGTAGTCACACAGAGACCATCCGATATTGACTCGGCAGTGCTAAGCCAATGCGGCACCATGATCGCACTGCGCGTCACCAGTCCATCAGATAAGTCTGCCGTCTCGTCTGCAATTCCGGACGATTTAGGCGGTCTCGCAGCTCAAATTCCAGCGCTTCGCACGGGAGAGGCGTTAGTGCTTGGTGAAGCAATGCACGTGCCTTCGCGAATACGAGTTAATAAAGCAGTTGATAAGCCAGTAGGCACTGATCCAGACCTGGCACAAGCGTGGCGACAAGATAATGAGCGAACCGCTTCACTCTATGACGCCGCAATTTACAACTGGCGTTCACAGACCTCAAATACATATTTAGAATCACCGCCGGATGGACTCAGACCGCTTCCCCCACAATAGACACTCCCGAGAACGCAAAAGGAGAGACATAGATGACACTTCCAGACATGGAACCGGTAGACTCGAGTAATATTTATCGAATTGGCTATGACTCTGCCACAGAAGAACTCTACGTAGAATTTTCAAATGGTCGAATATATGTGTATTCGGGCGTACCTCAGTCGACCTACGACGAACTATTCACTGCCGACTCGAAGGGCAGCTACATGAATCGCGAAATAAAGCCCAACTACGATTGTCGTGATTTCTAGGGGTCACCGACTACCTCATGCCACTGGCGAGACGCTCGACTCAGCCACACTAGTCCTGGCAAATCGCGGCCAAGACTGGCGCAGCGACTGCTAGACAATCACATGGCGGTGAGGGTCAGCCCGATACCCGACCTCGTGCACGGTCGAGCAGCCGCTGGCGCAGTCTCGTTCGTACTTCATCGTGAATAGTGGTCGAGGTCTCCTCGGCGGTCTCGACGGAGACGACCAGCGCGTAGCGCACTGTCCTGCCAACGCGGAGTCGCTGTGCATCGTCCATGCACTCGACATGGATTGGAAACGTGTCCCCGTCGCCGAACACCATTGCTCGGGTTCCTTGCACAATCTCATGCTGAAGACTGCCCCGTCTGACCGCAAAGTGCTCGCCGCCGGTCCGGTCTCCACCTGCGAGACCCGTATCGGGCGTGGCGAAATAGACCTTCGCTCCGCGATACCGGGTCAGCTCACCGACAGTGGGGACCATGCACGCGAGCGTAATCGTGAAGCGGTGCCATTCCGCGCGGGCCCGAAGGGAAGGTGGCAACGGCAGCTCGTAGGTATGACGTTCGTTTCGCACGATGTGCCCACCAGCGAGCAACACAGCCCTATTCGTTGCACCCGTCCCGAGCCGGTCGATGTCTATTCGTCCGTAGCCGAGTAGTGCTGTTACGTGGCGCCGCGCCTGTTGGTTATCGAGTCCTAATTCATGGCGTAGTGTCGCTTCCCATTCACCCCAGCTAGCCGCGTGGGCAAGCAGTGCCCGCACAAGCAGCGGGTGATACTGCGCGTCAGGCAGTGGTGCGTCCTCGGTGCTGGGCGGGCCGGCGTCGAGGACATCGAATAGCCGGCTGGCTTCGCGGGTCACCAAGGCCGCGGCGTTGCTAGTGCCCGTGGTGAAGACCGTGTTGTTCGTCGCGCCTGCTCGACCGGGAGCTGCGACCTGGACACCAGGGCCGCTGACCGCAGTCTGTGCAAGTTCGACTGCGACCGTTTCCTCCCCTGGGACGATGATCGGGCGCCTGTAGAGCGCCCGACCACCGACGTGGTAGATGTCGGGTTTGACGGATCGATCAACACCAGGTCCAGTGGCGCCGTAGTACGCGGGTCCACCCGGCTGCGTAATGTCCCACGCGGTGTCGGGAACGTCGAAATCTCCGAGGGCGTCGTCGTGTGTCGCGCCGACGGTCAGCGCGTTAATCGCGTCGCCTGGGGGCAGAACGCCTCGCAAGAGCGTCGTATCGTAGACAGCTCGGGTCGCCGCTGATCGTGCGGTGTCAATGTCATTTGCAGCGTCAGCGGGCATCTTGATTGGGTCGAGGTGATTGCCCGCACTGACGACGAACAACAAGTTGTAGGTGTGAGCCAACCAATCGAGGAGACGCCCTACCGGGCTCATCCGGCGTGCCAGAGCCCTGGCCTGCGCGCCGATCGACAGGTTGACGATTCGCACGCTGGGCGCGGCCGGCTCCCGACCAGGCTCCCCCTCCACGATGCGGCGAATCGACCGGTGAAGGAGATCGGTAAATAATTGATCCGGAACGACGTGCTCGGACCCCGCAGGGTATTCGCGGGGAACCATGATGGGCCGTACATACAGCGGACGGTCCAGCGGTTCGCCACGCGCGGAAAGATCGCCGTGGATTATGAGGGACGCCATCGCAGTGCCGTGATTGCGTGAGAACACCGGGTAGTTATCGCTCAGCCCGTCGGGATCGTCGACCCGTAATCTCCCAGCCAGCGCATCGTGATTCGGGAACGGTAAGCCGTCCAGCAGTGCAATCCGCGCAAGCCCCTCCACGCGCTCTCCACGAGGAAGGCGTACTTCCGCGACGGGCTCAACGGTGGCTGGTGCGACGCTCATCGGCGTGAATGGGCTGACGAACATGACCTCGTCGGTTGTGAGCAACTGGATCGACGACGCGCCGTCATTCAACACCGACTGCACCTGCTGGATTGGCAATTCCGCCAGCAGCGCGTGATAGCCGATAGAGCCGATTTCGGAGCGGTCCATAACGCGTCCGCCGGTGGCGACGATGATGTGCTCAACGTGTGACTCGGCCGCGCTGCGGTGTGGCGCATCGCGGCGGTACCACAGCTCTATCTCAACCATGACTGTGCTGAGGGACTGGCCGACGAGTTCGACGGCTTGCTGCCACTGATCGCGAAGGCCGGTCTCCCTGATTCGGTCGTCCGGTCCCCAGCGCCGGATCGCGATCAATTGCTGGAACGCTGTCTTGAACTTCCCCAATCCGCGTTCGAACGATACTGACGGATCTTCCTGCCAAAGCGCGAACAGCCGTAGGAGTTCGTCGATAGCCTTCGCGTTGGACATCACAAGGTAGAGCGAATGCGGGACGGACTTGTCCGTGCGCCCCATGACCCGTTCGGTCATGTGGAAATCGTCGTCGGGATCAGTTCGATCTCCGAGCAGCTCGGAAAGGAACTCCAGTCCGTCGATCTGGGTGATCGCGTTGCGGAAGTCCTTGACACTGCCCGCGAGGTCGAACACGACTACCAGGGCGGGATCGACCTCATCCGCGGCGTCGGCGGCCAGGCGTGCCCGCTCGGCGTCGAACGCCGCACTCAACTCGCGGAACTGTGGTGTCAGACGCTCCCCCTGTCGGCCCGCACCAGGGTTAGACAGGCGCGGCATGTCCCGCTGGGGCTGGGTGGGCCGTTCAGCGACGACCGGAGGACCGAAGGCCAGCAACGGCCTGCGCTCCGCCGTCACCCCGTTGCCTGATCGCGCCTGTGCTCAAGACGCTCTTGGACGATCCGTCGGAGGTCGCCGTCGGGCAATTCCAGGACCGCCCGACGGCGCACGTCTAACGCGAACTCCTCCAGCTCGGCGAAGCTCGCTCCAGTGAGCTTGTCGGCCAGAGTCCGCGGGGCGAAGCCAAGCTCGCCGCCCAAGCGTGCGGCGAGCCGTTCAAGGAATCGGGTCGCCTCGGCGCGGCTGGGTGGTTCCAGCTCGGCGCGAATCTGGAAGCGTCTCCACGCCGCGCGGTCAAGCAGTTCGCTGTGATTGGTTGCGCCGATGAAGATCACGTGCGCCGGCACCCTGTCGATCTGCAGTAGCAGCGTGGACACGACACGCTTGATCTCGCCTGTCTCGTGCTCGTCCGACCGTTCCTTGGCAATGGTGTCGAGTTCGTCGAAGAACAGGACACACCGACGGGTACGGGCAAACTCGAAGGCGTTGTCGAGCCGGGCAGCGGTCTCACCGAGGAAGCTGGATACCACGCCCTCATAACGAATCACGTAGAACGGAAGCATCAGTTCGGAGGCGATAGCCTCCGCGACACTAGTCTTACCGTTTCCTGGAGGGCCGGACAGCAGGAGCCGATTGCGCGGTTCAATCCCGTAGCTGCGCAATAGTTCTGCGCGCTTCTGCTCTTCGATCAGCTCCTTCACGACCCGCCGCGGAACCGACGCGAGTTCCAACTCGTCCAAACGACGGTTAGGTACAACTTCCTGCACCAAGTCGCGTATCGCACTGGCCCGCTCATCTCGGACAAGACCCTGCCCTGAAGTGGTGATGAGTTCAGAGAGGCGGTCAGCGAGCAGGTGGTGTTGATTAGCACGCTCCTCGGCGATCACCGCCTCGACCAGAACTCGGAAGCGATCTCGATCGCCTCGACGCTCAGCCTCCACGAGATCAAGGAGTAGGTCCGCGCGCGCCATCTCCAGCCCTCCCCAAGCCTCATTCATCCGTCAGTGTTGCGATCCTATCTTCGGTGATAGTGAGGCTACCGGGCTACACCGACACCAACGTTGCGTGAAACACTCTCTGACCTGCACTGTCCGCTTAGCCGCCGCCCGTGACACCTCTTAGCCTGCAGCCCGCCGACCCGCCTGTCTCGCTGCATTCGACACCACCGAATACCGCAACGGATACCGCAGCGAGACCGCTCCCCCTCAATGTTTACAAGCGCAACCAATGCCATATTCGCTGCTTGCGCCGAGTTGTCCGTGTTTCTCGTCGCCAGCAAACACAACAAACGCCCAGTTCAGAGGATTTTAAGTCCGCTGCCTCTGCCAATTGGGCTATGGGGGCGTGCGCGTGATCCTACGGGCGCTGTCATGCCGTCTACGAGCCACACTGATCGTCCCCGGGTCGAAAAGCTCCCCCGGTTTGCCCACCACGCACGGAGGTATCCCGATCCGACACCTTCGGCAGCAGGAGTCGCCGTGACCACTTCTTCGTCCACGGCCGCCGCCGCGATCCTCGACGGCCTCCCGGGTATCCGCCCGTGGTTGGAAGACTTCTACCGGGACCTGCACCGCCACCCCGAGCTGTCCCATCAGGAGCACCGAACCGCCGCACTGGTCACCGACGTGCTCCACGCCGCCGGCTACCGCGTGCACGATCACGTCGGCGGCACCGGAGTCGTCGGGATCCTCGCCAACGGGCCCGGCCCGACCGTACTGCTCCGTGCCGATATGGACGCACTGCCGGTACGTGAAGAAACGGGGCTGCCCTACGCGAGCACCGTGCACGCAACCGACCCACAGGGCCGTCAGGTCCCGGTCATGCACGCGTGCGGACACGATCTCCACGTCGCTGCACTCCTCGGCGCCGCTCGCTTGCTTTCACAGGATCGCGACCGGTGGTCAGGCACCTTGGTGACGGTGTTCCAGCCCGCAGAGGAGACGGCGGACGGGGCCCAGGCGATGGTGGACGACGGCCTGGCACAACTGGTTCCGCCTGTGGACGTCGCGTTCGCGCAGCACGCCCTGCCGTTGCCGGCAGGCGTTGTCGGTCTGCACGCCGGGCCGTTCATGGCCGCCGCGGACAGCATGCGCATCACCGTCTTCGGCCGGGGCGGTCACGGCTCGATGCCGCAGTCCGCCGTGGACCCGGTCGTCCTCGCGGCGATGATCATTCTGCGGCTGCAGACTGTGGTCTCGCGCGAAGTGAACCCGGTCGAGCCGGCCGTCCTGACAGTTGGAAGCGTCGAGGCCGGCAGCAAGAGCAACGTCATCCCCGATAAAGCTTTGCTGCAACTCAACATCCGCAGCTACAGCGAGGACACCCGCCAACGAATCCTCGACGCAGTCACGCGGATGGTGTCCGCGGAATGCGTCGCGTCAGGATCGCCACGAGAACCCCGGTTCGAGTTGTTCGACCGCTTTCCGTTGACGGACAACGACATCGACACGACGAGCCGACTACGTGAGGCATTCGTCCACGCGTTCGGCGATCGATGCGTGGACCTGCCGCAGGGCACAGGCAGCGAGGACTTCAGCACCATCCCTGTGAACCTGGCTGCGCCGTACACGTATTGGGGCGTGGGCTGCGTCGACCCTGATGCCTATCGGCAGGCCGTCGAGCACAACAGCGTGTCCCGCGACATCGCCGTGAACCATTCCCCGCGCTTTGCGCCCGTCATCCAACCCACGCTCGACGTCGCCATCCGGACGCTCGTCCTAGCCACGACGACTTGGCTCGTCGCACCGGACGGCAACGCTCAGCTCGTCGGCGGCTCGTAGTGGGCTTCAGGATTCTCCCGGTGCCAATCCTGCTGCTGCAGTTGCACTTTGTGGTGCGTGCGGGCGAGCCAGCCGAGTCCGCCGGCGATGAGCAGGACCGCGAGGACGACACCGACGATTCCGGTGGCCGTGCTGCTGTTGGCGAACGAGAACAAGCCGACCACCAGGGACAGCACGCCGAGGCCGACAGCGATGAGACCTGGGGCGTTCACCCCGGCTTTCATCGTCTCGCCGGCGTGCTGGCGGGTGGTCCGGGAGTGGTCGACGGGGTCTTGTGATGTATCAGGCATCGGGGACTCCTCTCTCTGTCTGTGTCATTCGTAGGGCTGGTATTGCGACTGCTTCAGCACGCGCGCCAGATGCGCAGCGTTGCGGGCAGCGGCCGCGGTGGTCGAGGCGACCTGCTCGGGCACCTCGTCGAGGTCTTTGTAATCGGTCGATTCCATCGCCGGGCCGTTCCAGTACGTGCAGCCCTGCGCCGGGATGCTGTACCCGACGTCGTTGAGCCCCTGGAACAGATCCGCGACGACCTTGTGCGCGCCGTCCTCGTTGCCGACCACGCTGACCAGGGCCACCTTGCCCGCCATCGCGGGGCGTCCCTGCTCGTCGGTGTTGGACAGCTCGGCGTCCAGACGCTCCAGCACCCGCTGCGTCACCGACGCCGGGTGCCCCAGCCAGATGGGCGTGCTCAGCAACAGAATGTCGGCCTGCAGAACCTTCTCGCGGATCTGCGGCCACTGGTCCCCGTCGCCCATGTCGGCTTCCACACCGGGGGCGATGTCGTAGTCGACGCAGCGCACAGACTCGCAGTCGACGCCCTGGCTGCGCAGGGTGTCGAACACGTGCTGGGCGATCAGCTCACTGCTGGACTCTGAGGGGCTCGGCTTCAGACTGCAGACGAGCGCGAGCGCACGGAGGGATTGCTGCGTTTCCGGCATGCCGTGCGAATACCCGACGCCCCCTACGCAAAACGGTCAGCGTCATCACGTCACACGTTTGAAAGACCTGGGTTGGGGCAAGTCACCGGCCATGAGCAACCCCCATTCCGAGAAGGCCGAATCCGACGTCGAAGCCGACCCCAAGGTCGCGGGTTCGCGCGCCTCCGAGGGAGACGACGACCCTGCCGACGGCCCCTACGTCGGACGCTCCAGCAGCGATGACAATTTCGATGCCGGCGAATCCGGCGCAGAGGCCCGCAGCAACGACTGACCGCTCAGGTCAGGAGTTGCGCAGTTTGTAGATGAGTTTGTCCTTGGTGAGGTGCGAGTACCCCGACATCCCCAGTTCCTTTGCGCGCCTCTTCAAGTCACCGACAGACCAGTCGTAATAGGAACCGGACTGTCCACCTTTTCGTCCCACCGATGATTTCCCCCGTGCGGCGGCCGCGTTCGAGATGCGCGCCGCTTTCTCCTTCGAATTGCCTTCCCGCCGAAGATCTTCGTACATCTTCTCGTTCTTGATCGATGCGTTGGGCATTGAACCTGAACCTCCTAGCAATACGGCTGTATATGAGGATTTCCCGGCACCCCAGCTACCAAACCCGTCAACTGCGGGCGACTCGGCGAATCAGTGTCCGCGTCGCCTTCTCCAGGATCGCCTGTGCCTCGTCGGGGTCTCCTACCTTGGACGCCCGACGGACGGCCGGCGCGATCGTCATGCCCTGCGCGTAGCCGTCCACGAGTCGTGGATCGACGTAGGAGGCCCTGGCTACGGCGGGGGTGTTGCCCAGCTCGGACGACACCTCTTTCATGACCGCCGCCGTCTCGCGTTTGATGCGGGTCGTCGAACTCGGTTCCTTTGCGTCGGCAAACGCCGCGGCGGCCAGCACCGTGCCGTGCCAGGTACGGAGGTCCTTGACGCTGAACTCGGCGCCGACCAGCTCCTTGAACCGCGCGTTCAGGTCGTCGGCACGCACGTCGACCCAGCCGCCACTCCGTCCGTTGCGGCACACGAGCAGACGGTCGGAACGTTCCTCGCGGCGCATCAGCGCCCGCACCGCGCGAACGACCTCCGGGTCGTCGATCTCGACGCTGCGCTGCACACCGCTCTTGGCGGGATAGTCGAAAACCACGGCCCCGTTCTTCAGGGACACGTGCTCGCACAGCAGGGTCGCCAGCCCGTAGTGCTCGTGCTCTTCGGCCGATTGTTCACCGCCGGCGCGGAAGTAGCCCCGGTCGAGCAGTTGCAGCGCCAGCGCGAGCACGCGGTCGCGCTCCAGCCCACGCCCCGCCAGGTCTTTGGCCACCTGCGCGCGCCACTCCGGTAGTCGCAGCGAGAGTTCCAGAACGCGGTCGAACTTCTCCTCGGCCCGCTCCTGCTGCCATTTCGCGTGGTACAGGTACTGCCTGCGCCCGGCCGCGTCCGTACCCACGGCCTGGATATGACCATTGGGCCTGGGACTGATCCAGACGTCCTTCCACGCCGGCGGGATGACGAGTTCCTTCACGCGCTGCGCGGTGTCCGGATCGGCCAGCAGTTCGCCGTCGGGTCCGTAGTAGGCGAAACCCTTGCCCCGCCGCTTCCGGACGATCCCCGGCGTGTTCAGTTTGCTTCGTGTGAGCCGCAAAGCCAGGCACCTCTCCGACCTCAACAGTTACCCCTGCGGAGTACCCGTCGACGTCGGATTTCACTCCATCACACCAGCTCAGGGCTGCAGGATGACCTTCACGGCGCCGTCCTGCTTCTTCTGGAAGATCTCGTAGGCGTGCGGCGCCTCGTCCAGCGGCAGGATGTGGGTGGCGAACGTGTCGACACCGAGCGGGTCGGAGTCGGTCAGCAGCGGGATGATGTCGTCGACCCACTTCTTCACGTTGGCCTGCCCCATACGCAGTTGGATCTGCTTGTCGAACAGCGTGAGCATCGGCATCGGATCCGCCATGCCGCCGTACACGCCGCTCAACGACACCGTCCCGCCGCGACGCACGCAGTCGATGGCGCTGTAGAGCGCATCGAGACGGTCCACGCCCGCCTTCTGCATCAGCGGCTTCGCCAGGGCGTCGGGCAGCAGCGAGGCGGCCTGCTGCGTCACCTTGGCGACCGGCGACCCGTGCGCCTCCATCCCGACGGCGTCGATCACCGAGTCGCTGCCCCGGCCGTCGGTCAGGCGGCGCACCTCGTCGCCGACGGATCCGTCGACGTTGGAGGCGTCGATGGTGTGGATCCCGCGCGCAATCGCGCGGTCCAGGCGCTCGGGCACCATGTCCACTCCGAACACCTGATAGCCCTTGTGCTGGGCGATCCTGGCCGCCATGTCGCCGATCGGGCCGAGCCCGATGACGGTGACGGAACCGCCGTCGGGGACGCCGGCATACTCCACCGCCTGCCATGCGGTCGGTAGCACGTCCGACAGGTAGACGAACCGGGAGTCCGGCGGCCCGTCCGGCACCTTGATGTGCGTGAACTGGGCCTGCGGCACCCTCAGGTACTCCGCCTGACCACCCGGGACCGATCCGTACAGCTCCGAGTAGCCGAACAGCGCCGCACCCATCCCCTGGTCGCGCACCTGGGTGGTCTCGCACTGGGTGTACAGGGATTTGTCGCACATGTAGCAGTGGCCGCAGGAGATCTGGAACGGGATCACTACCCGATCCCCGACGGACAGATTCGACACCGCGGTGCCGACCTCCCGGACGATGCCCATGGGTTCGTGCCCCAGGATGTCGCCTTCGCTCATGAACGCACCGAGCACCTCGTACAGGTGCAGATCGGATCCGCAGATGTTCGTGGAGGTGACCTCGATGATGGCGTCGGTCGGCTCCTCGATCGTCGGATCGGGAACGTTGTCGACGCGAACGTCTCTCTTGCCGTGCCAGGTAACAGCCTTCATGTATCGCGCCTACCCGGTGCGGGCCCGGCCAAACTCCGCGGCGCCGGGGACGTCAGGCGGTCCGCGCGGCGACAGGCCTCAACGGAATGCCAAACCTGCTCGCCGCGATGACCTTTCGTCCCATTCACCCCACCTCCACGTTCTGGGCACTCTGCCACCGTCACACGATGGTTTGAAATCGCGGTGCGCAGGCAACGAATCCGGCCATGGGTCGGGAGAGCGGGAACGGCAGCGCCGCGTTCGAGAGCCTGGTGTCCCTCCTGGACTACCCGATGTTCGTGGTCACCACCGCCGCCGAGGGGCACCTGTCCGGGTGCCTTGTCGGCTTCACCTCGCAGACGAGCATCAACCCGCCGCGCTTCCTCGTCGGGCTGTCCCGCAAGAACCACACCTTCACCGTCGCTCAGCAGGCCGAACACCTCGCCGTCCACGTGCTGCCGCGCCGCGAACAGCAGGTCGCCGAACTGTTCGGAGGGCAGACCGGTGATTCGACCGACAAGTTCGCCGAGTGCGCGTGGAGCCCGGGACCCGAGGGGATGCCGATCCTCGACGGCGCGGCGGCATGGTTCGTCGGGCGGATGCTGCGCCGTTTCGATGTGGGCGACCACGTCGGCCATCTCGTCGAACCGGTGGCCGGCGAGGCACCGGAGGACCTCGGCGAGCTGATCACCTTCTCCGACGTCCGCCACATCGAGCCGGGACATGAAGCATGACCGAGATGAGGTCGATACCCGGCGGTGTACCCGTCGAGGACTTCGGTTACCGCCCCGCGCCGGACGGCCTGCGCGCCAACATGATCTTCAGCGCGGACGGCGCGGCGGCCTTCGCGGGTCGGGCCGGGCCGCTGTCGTGCCCGGCCGACTTCCAGTTGCTGCTGGCGCTGCGCGCCTACGCCGACGTGGTGCTCGTCGGAGCGGGCACCGCACGCGCCGAGGGCTACGGTCCCGTCCGGCTACGACCGCAGCATCTCGCGCAGCGTCGACAGCTCGGCCTGGGTGACACTCCGCCACCCATAGCGGTCGTCTCGCGCTCCGGCGATCTCCCGGACAGCCTGTTCGGTTCTCGCACTCCGATTCTCGTCACCAGCGCCCGCGGCGCGCGGGAACGGTCGGAGACGCGGTGCGACGTGCTCGTCGCGGGTGACGACGAGGTCGACGTCCCTGCCGCGGTTGCCCAGTTGCGGGAACGCGGCATGACCCGGGTGCTCTGCGAGGGCGGCCCGACGCTTCTCGATCAGCTCGTCGCGGCCGATCTCGTCGACGAGCTCTGCGTGACGATGGCACCGCGGCTCGCCGGCGCGCAACCGGTGGGGCATGGACCCGGGGCGCCGACGTCCCCCACCCCGCTGCGGCTGGGCCGCTTGCTGGTCGATCCCGACGGCTACCTGTTCCTCACCTATCAGCGCTGAGAGTTCTCAGCCGGGCAGCGTTTCGCCGCCGATCGGCGCGAGGACCTCGCCGCTGTAGTACGACGACATCCGCGATGCGGCGAAAAAGACGTAGGACGGGGCTATTTCATCAGGTTGGGCGGCGCGTCCCATCGGCACCTGCTCTCCGAACGACTCGGTCTTCTCGGCATCCATGGTCGCCGGGATCAACGGAGTCCACACCGGTCCCGGCGCGACGCAGTTGACACGTATGTTCCTGTCCACCAGCGACTGTGCCAGCGAATACGTCAACGCGATGACCGCACCCTTGGTGGCCGAGTAATCGATCAGACTCTTGTTGCCGCGCAACCCGTTGATGGAACCGGTGTTGATGATCGCCGAGCCGTCGGGCAGATGCTGCAGCGCGGCCTTGGTGACGTGGAAGAACGAGTCGATGTTCACCGCGAACGTGCGCCGCCACTGCTCGTCGGAGATCTCGGTCAGATCCTCGACCGGCGACTGGAACGCCACGTTGTTGACGACGATGTCGAGCCCGCCGAGCCGGTTCACCGTCTCGGCGACGACATGACGGCAGTGCTCGGGATCGGCGAGATCGCCGGACAGCTCGATCCCGCGTTGGCCCGCCGCCTCCACGAGCGACACGGTGTGGTCGGCGTCGGCTTTCTCTTCGAGGTAGGCGATCGCGACGTCGGCCCCCTCCTTGGCGAACGCCACCGCGACCGCTCGGCCGATGCCCGAGTCTCCGCCCGTGATGAGCGCTTTCTTGCCGGACAGCAGCCCGGTCCCCACGTAGTCGCGCATCTCGTCGCGCGGCGTGGGGTTCATGTCGGCGGTCTCGCCGGGGTAGGGGATCACTGCGTCAGGCGTCACGTCTTCGCTCACGGCGCGTGCGTACCCGCCGTCCCAGGGCCGAAACTACGGGGGCGTCGGGTGCTCGGTGCCTGTCCGCATCGACAGCGGGAGCAGCAACCAGAACGCCATGAACACCACCAACGCGCACGCGCCGGCGACGACCGACGCCGCGAGACCGGCCACGGCATCGAAGATGATGACCGTCATCCCGGTGACCGCGCAGGCCAGCAGCGTCAAGCCCGCGTACGCACACCGGTGTGCCGCGCGTACCAGGACCGCCAGCCGGTGCCTGCGGAACAGCAGCCGGTGCATCGCGACGGGTGCGATCAGCAGAGCAGTGGACGCGATGGCCGCACACACCGTGACCAGATAGACGGTCTGCATACCGTCGTCGAGGATGTCGAACCGCTGCTGGAACGGCAATGTGAGGAGAAAGCCGGTGAGCAGCTGGACGCCGGTCTGCACCACGCGCAGCTCCTGCAGCAGACTTGCCCAGTTCCGGTCCAGCCGTTGGGTTTCGGTTTCGTCGCGCTGTGCCCGATCCCAGTTCTCGTCGTCGTACCGGCGGCCGGATCCCATCCGGTGATGATCCCACCGGCGGCAACTCGTTGTACCGGGTTTGGCACGCACGCACCGGGGTAGACGACCTGAGCCCGCGCTGCGCCGCAGAGACATTGGAGTGACGATGAGCAAAATCGCCAGATCGCTGTACACGCCGCTGTCGGTGGCCACCGGCGTCGGAGGTGGTCTGCTGGCCGGAACGATCTTCGGCCAGATCTGGAAGCGCATCGGGGACAACGACCCCGAGCCGCCGGATCCGAAGGACCTCACACAGTCGATGAAGACCGTCATCGTCGCGGCGGCGGCCCAGGGCTTGATCGCCGGTCTCGTCCGCGCCTTGCTGCAACGTGCCGGTGCCCGCGGGTACCAGGCGATGACACACGAGCTCCCGCCCAGCTGACAAGCGAAATTTCACGGCCTTTCCACAGCTGCCGGTGAGCCGAGTCTTAGGCTGTGGCCTCACCGTGAGTGCATGGTCGGCACCGTTGACATCCCGCAGGCACGCGACACCGTCCTCCGCGAGACGCGGCTGACGTGGTTGACCGCCGGGCTCGCCTTCGCGGCGAGTATCGGCATGATGTTGCTCGCGTCACCCGGTTCCGCGTCCGCTCTCGCGTGTTGGGTGGTGTCGTCGATTGCGCTGGCGACCGCGCTGATCGTGCTCGCGGCCGGGGAGACCGCCTGGGCCGAGATGGTGGCGAGTGCGCAGGCAGCGGGGCTCGTCGCGCGTTGAGGTCATCGTCCGCGCGGCCCGAGCGACACCGCCGGCCGTGGCAGGCGCCAGCGTGCGCATCCGTCGTCCAGCGCGTCGTCGACCGCCGAGGCGATCGCTACCAGTTCCCTGGTGTTGCCGGACAACCAGGGTTCGGTTGATCCGCCAGTCAAGCTGATCCTTGTCAGCATCAGGCCGCACGAACGCATCAGGGCCATGCGGGAGAGCAGCCTTTCGGTCGCCGCACTCCACGCGGCGATCCCCCGCTCTTCGTCCACGTCGCAGTGCATCCCGACCACATCGAGCCGGCGCTCGCCCACCACCGCCGGTCCCTGGTCATCGAGGTAGACATGCTTCGTCGGCTGTGGGCATCCGCTGAGAACGTCGACGTGCCGATCGGAGGACACCACGAACCGGACCACGCCCGATGCGGCGGCGCGTCTCAGCGTCTCGGTCCCCCGACTGCACCGCAGGACGACATGGACGGGACGCACCCCGCCGGCGCGTACGAGAGCGAGTTCCTCGTCGCCGCAGACAGACACGGCGACCCCGTGTGTCCGCACCCAGCCCGCCACGCCCGCGTCGGTGAGCACCTCCGCCGGAACGACACATCCGGCCATCGGCAGGATGCGCCGCACCGCGTGCACCGACGCCGAAAGACGATGCGGGGCCAAAGGAACGTCCAGGATGGTCATGCATTCGGTGTACGCCCGGCGGCTGGCAGTCGCGGCTGATCCATACAGAACCCTGACGGGTCGCTCTCAGACTTTGACGCTGTCCTGACGCCTGCAAAGGGCCCGTAAAAACGGCGGCCGCCGGTGTCAAGATCCCGTCAACGACCAGCTCAGCCGTGGCGGCCCGGGCATACCTTGGCCTCCGCGGCCCACCACCACCGGTGGGCGCGTCACGAAACTCGGGAGCTCGATGTGACGTCTGTCGTCCTGTACCTCGCGCTGACAGTGGCCGTCTTCGCCCTGTTCGGCGTCATCCAGAAATGGGCGGAAAGGCTGTGACCGAGAACGTGATCGGGCTGGCGCTCGCCGCGCTGATCGCCGCCTTCCTCTTCGCCGCGTTGCTGTTTCCCGAGAGGTTCTAGTGAGCACCGACGTCGCCGGGATTCTGTTTCTCCTGTCGCTGGCCGTGGCGCTGGCCGTCGTGCATGTCCCCCTGGGGGACTACATGTTCCGGGTGTACACCTCGGGCCGGGACTCCCGCGCCGAGCGGCTCGTCTATCGCGCGATCGGTGCGGACCCCGACGCGGAGCAGACCTGGGGTGCGTACGCACGCAGCGTGCTCGCGTTCTCCGCGGTAGGTCTGCTGTTCCTGTTCGTCTTTCAACTCGTCCAGGGGAGGCTGCCGCTCGCCCTCCACGCCCCGGGCACGGAGATGACCCCCGCCCTCGCGTGGAACACCGCGGTCAGCTTCGTCACCAACACGAACTGGCAGGCCTACGCAGGTGAGTCGACGCAGGGTCATCTCGTCCAGATGGCCGGTCTGACCGTGCAGAACTTCGTCTCCGCTGCGGTCGGTATGGCCGTCGCGGTCGCTTTTGTGCGGGGCCTGGCGCGCCGCAGCACGGGCGAACTGGGCAACTTCTGGGTCGACCTCGTGCGCGGGTGCTTCCGAATCCTTCTGCCCCTGGCCGTCATCGGGGCGGTGATACTGATCAGCGGCGGCGTCATCCAGAACTTCGCCGTCCACGAGCAGGTGATCGGCACGCTGGCCGGAGCCACCCAGACCATCCCTGGCGGTCCGGTGGCCAGCCAGGAGGTCATCAAGGAGCTCGGCACCAACGGCGGTGGGTTCTTCAACGTCAACTCCGCCCACCCGTTCGAGAACCCGACCGCGTGGACGAACTGGGTCGAGATCTTCCTCCTCAGCATCATCGCGTTCTCGATGCCCCGGATGTTCGGCCGGATGGTCGCCAGCCCCAGGCAGGGATACGCGATCGTGGCGGTCATGGGTGTCCTTGCCCTGATCAGCGTGAGCCTCACGATGTTCTTCCAGCTTCAGGCGCACGGCACCGTGCCGACGGCAGTCGGCTCCTCCATGGAGGGTGTGGAACAGCGCTTCGGAGCGGCGGATTCGGCCGTCTTCGCGGCAGCGACGACCCTGACCTCCACGGGCGCGGTCAACTCGTTCCACGACTCCTACACCAGCCTCGGCGGCATGATGACGATGTTCAACATGATGCTCGGCGAGGTCGCGCCCGGTGGCGTGGGTTCGGGCCTCTACGGCATGGTGATCCTGGCGATCATCACCGTGTTCGTCGCCGGTCTCATGGTGGGCCGAACGCCGGAGTACCTGGGCAAGAAGATCACCCCTCGTGAGATGAAGTTCGCCGCAACGTATTTCCTCATCTCACCCCTGATCGTGCTGACCGGGACCGCCGCGGCGATGGCGATGCCGGGGCAGCGTGCCGCCATGCTGAACTCCGGACCACACGGTCTATCCGAGGTGCTCTACGCCTTCACCTCGGCTGCCAACAACAACGGGTCAGCGTTCGCCGGCCTCAGCGTGAACACCACCTGGTACAACACCGCACTCGGCATGGCCATGCTGCTCGGGCGGTTCCTGCCGATCATCGTCGCCCTCGCCCTCGCCGGCGCGCTCGCCAGGCAGGGCAGGACCCCCGACTCGCCAGGAACGCTGCCGACCCACCGCCCGCAGTTCGTGGGCATGGTCACCGGTGTGACGCTGATCCTGGTGGCCCTGACCTTTCTGCCCGCGCTCGCACTCGGGCCTCTCGCCGAAGGACTCCACTCATGACATCGACCACCATCGAGGGCGCGCACCGACAGCAGACGTCGCCGCAGCCGTCCACGCCGACGCGCATCGGGCTGCTCGATCCGGGCATGCTCCGCGCGTCCCTGCCTGCGGCGCTGCGCAAGCTCGACCCCCGCACGCTGTGGCGCAACCCGGTGATGTTCATCGTCGAGGTCGGTGCCGTGTGGAGCACGCTGCTCGCCCTCGTCGACCCGACGTGGTTCGCCGGGCTGATCGTGGTGTGGCTGTGGCTGACCGTGGTCTTCGCCAGCCTCGCCGAGGCGGTCGCCGAGGGACGCGGCAAAGCCCAGGCGGACAGTTTGCGAAAAGCCAAGACCGACACCACGGCACGCCGAATCACCCCCTCCGGAGGCGAGGAGGAGGTCGCCGCACCGCTGCTCCAGCAGGGCGACCTCGTCGTCGTCGAAGCCGGCCAGACCATCCCCGGTGACGGCGATGTCGTGGAAGGCATTGCCTCCGTTGACGAGTCGGCCATCACCGGCGAGTCCGCCCCGGTGATCCGCGAGTCCGGCGGCGACCGGTCAGCCGTCACGGGCGGCACCACGGTGCTCTCGGACCGCATCGTCGTCAAGATCACGCAGAAACCCGGAGACAGCTTCATCGACCGGATGATCGCCCTCGTCGAAGGCGCCCACCGACAGAAGACACCCAACGAGATCGCCCTCAACATCCTGCTGGCGTCGCTGACGATCATCTTCGTCTTCGCGGTCGCCGGACTGCAGCCGTTGGCCATGTACGCCAAGGCGGACAACCCCGGTGTCCCGGACAGTCTGGCGCTCAACGGAAACGGTGTCACCGGCATCGTGCTGGTGTCGCTGCTGGTGTGCCTCATCCCGACGACGATCGGCGCCCTGCTCAGCGCGATCGGTATCGCCGGCATGGACCGGCTCGTGCAACGCAACGTGCTCGCGATGTCCGGCCGCGCCGTCGAGGCCGCCGGCGACGTGAATACCCTGCTGCTCGACAAGACCGGCACCATCACGCTGGGCAACCGGCAGGCGGTGGAGTTCGTGCCGCTCCCGGGTGTCACGCCCGAACAGCTCGCCGACGCCGCACAGCTGTCGAGCCTGGCCGACGAGACGCCCGAAGGTCGATCCATCGTGGCCTTCGCCGAGCAGCAGTGCGGTGTCGACGGTCGGCGTTCGGGAGACGTGGACGACGCCACCTGGATCGAGTTCAGCGCCACCACCAGGATGTCGGGTGTCGACATCGCCGGACACCGGCTGCGCAAGGGCGCCACCAACGCGGTCGCGGAGTGGATGCGCACCGGAGGCGGCACCGTCCCCACCGAACTCGAGGTGATCGTCGAGGCGATCTCGTCAGCCGGCGGCACGCCGCTGGCCGTCGGCGAGATCACAGACGGCGCAGCGCAATTACTCGGCGTCATCCACCTCAAGGACGTCGTGAAGCCCGGGATGCGCGAGCGTTTCGACGAGATGCGCCGCATGGGGATCCGCACCGTGATGATCACCGGCGACAACCCGTTGACCGCCAAGGCGATCGCCGACGAGGCCGGGGTGGACGACTTCCTCGCCGAGGCCACACCGGAAGACAAGTTGGCCCTGATCAAGAAAGAACAGGCCGGCGGCCGGCTGGTCGCGATGACCGGCGACGGCACCAACGACGCACCGGCACTGGCTCAGGCCGACGTCGGCGTGGCGATGAACACGGGCACGTCCGCGGCCAAAGAAGCCGGCAACATGGTCGATCTCGATTCCGATCCGACGAAGCTGATCGAGATCGTCGAGATCGGCAAGCAGCTGTTGATCACCCGCGGGGCGCTGACGACGTTCTCCATCGCCAACGACATCGCGAAATACTTCGCGATCATCCCGGCGCTGTTTGTCGGCGTCTACCCCGGGCTGGAACTGCTCAACGTCATGCGACTGCACAGTCCGCAGTCGGCGATCCTCTCGGCGGTCATCTTCAACGCGATCATCATCGTCGCCCTGATCCCGTTGTCGCTGCGTGGTGTCCGGTACACCCCCGGCAGCGCGTCGAAACTGTTGAGCCGCAACCTGTCCGTCTTCGGGATCGGCGGCATCGTCGCCCCCTTCCTCGGCATCACAGCGATCGATCTGATCGTCCGACTCCTCCCAGGGATGTGAGCATGACACTGTCCACCGTCGTCCGCCAGCACTGGGCAGCACTGCGCGCGCTGCTCGTCTTCACCGTCGTGCTGGGGCTGGGCTACCCGCTGCTGGTGTGGCTGATCGCGCAGACACCGCTGCTGTCCGAGAAGGCGAACGGTTCGATCCTCCATGTCGCCGGCACGCCGGTGGGCAGCAGCCTCATCGGCCAGCTCTACACCGACGCCGAGGGCAACCCGCTGCCCCGGTACTTCCAGGGCAGGCCGTCGGCGGCCGGGGACGGCTACGACCCGCTGTCGACCAGCGCGAGCAACCTGGGTCCGGAGAGCATCGTCGACAGGCCCGACTCCCCCAGCCTGCTGACGCTCGTCTGCTCGCGCAGCCTCGCGGTCGGCCGGCTCGACGGCGTCGACGGCGCCCGGCCCTTCTGCACCGGCGGAGGCGTCGGCGCGGTGCTGTCGGTGATCGGGCCCCGCGACGCGACCGGCGTCGTCGCCCACCCGACCCGGGTCGTGAGCGTCAACGAACCGTGTGCGACCACCACCACCCCGTTCGTCGACACCTACGCCGGCGTCCGCGTCGAGTGCGCCGCACCCGGGCAGGACTACAGCGCCGGACAGATCGTCGCGGTGCGCGGCGCCGCGCCCGACGAGCCCGCCGTGCCCGCCGACGCCGTCACGGCCAGCGGCAGCGGCCTCGACCCCGACATCTCCCCGGCCTACGCCCAGCTGCAGGTCGAGCGTGTCGCGGCCGCCCGCGGCAAGGACCCCGAGCAGGTGCGTGCACTCGTCGCCGAGCACACCGAGGGCCGCACGCTGGGCTTCCTCGGGGAGCCACGGGTCAACGTGCTGGAGCTCAACCTGGCCCTGGACCGTCTGTGACGGCCGTGACATCCGTACGCGGTGGATGATGGGCACGTGAGACCGTCGGACCGCAAACGGGGTGAACTGCGCATCTACCTGGGTGCGGCACCCGGCGTCGGCAAGACCTACGCGATGCTCGGCGAGGCGCACCGCCGCCTCGAACGCGGCACCGACCTCGTCGCCGCGGTGGTCGAGACCCACGGCCGCACAAAGACCGCGGAGCTGTTCGACGGCATCGAGACGGTGCCCGCCAAGCTCATCGAGTACCGGGGTCGCAACTTCCCCGAGCTGGACGTCGACGCGGTCCTGCGCCGCAACCCCCAGGTGGTGCTCGTCGACGAACTCGCCCACACCAACGCACCCGGGAGCAGGAACCCCAAGCGCTGGCAGGACATCCAGGAGCTGCTCGCCGCCGGCATCACCGTGATCACCACCGTCAACGTCCAGCACCTCGAAAGCCTCAACGACGTCGTCACCCAGATCACCGGAATCGAACAGCAGGAGAAGGTCCCCGACGAGGTGGTGCGCGCCGCCGACCAGATCGAGCTGGTCGACATCACCCCGGAAGCGCTGCGGCGCAGGCTCGCTCACGGAAACGTGTACGGCCCCGAACGCATCGACGCCGCCCTGTCGAACTACTTCCGCGCCGGCAACCTGACCGCGCTGCGGGAACTGGCGCTGCTCTGGCTGGCCGACCAGGTCGACGCCGCGCTGGAGAAGTACCGCGCCGACAACAAGATCACCGCCACCTGGGAGGCCCGCGAGCGCGTGGTCGTCGCCGTCACGGGCGGATCAGAGTCGGAGACGTTGGTGCGCAGGGCGTCCCGAATCGCCTCGAAGTCGAGCGCCGAGCTGATGATCGTGCACGTCGTGCGCGGCGACGGGCTCTCCGGGGTGGCGGCGCCGCAGATGCACCGGGTCCGGGAACTGGCTGCCGGCATCGGGGCCACGCTGCACACCGTCGTGGGGGACGGCGCGGGCGGGGTGCCGGCGGCGCTGCTGGACTTCGCGCGCGAGATGAACGCCACCCAGCTGGTGATCGGCACCTCACGCCGGTCGCGGTGGGCTCGGATCTTCGACGAGGGCATCGGCGCTGCGGTGGTGCAGAACTCGGGCCGCATCGACGTCCACATGGTCACCCACGACGAGGCCCGCGGGCCGTCGCTGTGGCACCGGATCGCGCCCCGCGACCGGTACGTGCTGTCGTGGCTCGCAGCGGTCGTCGTCCCGGCGGTGATCTGCGCGATCACCGTGCTACTCGATCCGCTTCTCGGCATCGGCGGCGAGAGCGCCCTCTTCTTCATCGGGGTCCTGGTGGTCGCGCTGCTCGGAGGCATTGCCCCGGCGGCACTTTCGGCGGTGCTGTCGGGCTGCCTGCTGAACTTCTTCCTCGTCGAACCCCGGTACACGTTCACGATCTCCGAACCCGACAGCGCGATCACCGTCGTGGTGCTGCTCGCCGTCGCGGTCGCCGTGGCCGCTCTGGTCGACGGGGCGGCCAACCGCGCGCGTGAATCCCGTTCGGCCGCACGGGAAGCCGAGCTGCTGGCCCTGTTCGCAGGGTCGGTGCTGCGGGGAGCCGACCTCGACACGTTGCTGGAGCGGGTCCGCGAGGCCTACGGGCAACGGTCCGTCAGCCTCGTCCGCGGTGAGGCGCGCGGCGGCGACGTCGTGGGTTGCGCCGGAACGGATCCCTGCGTCACGGTCGACGAGGCGGACACCGCGATCGAGGTGGGCACCGAGTCCGACCCCGAGGAGTTCTGGCTCGTAATGGCCGGGCGCAAGCTCGCCGCCCGCGACCGCCGGGTGCTCGGGGCCGTGGCGAACCAGGCCGCCGGTCTCGTGCGGCAGAAGGAGCTCACCGAGGAGGCCGGCAGGGCCGACGCGATCGCCAGGGCCGACGAACTGCGAAGGTCCCTGCTGTCGGCCGTGAGCCACGACCTGCGCACCCCGCTGGCCGCGGCCAAAGCGTCCGTGTCGAGCCTGCGCAGCGACGACATCGACTTCTCCGCCGAGGACACCGAGGAACTGCTGGCCACCGTCGAGGAGTCGATCGATCAGCTGACGGCGCTCGTGGGCAACCTGCTCGACTCGTCCCGGCTGGCCGCCGGCGTCGTCCGGCCCGACCTGCGCACGGTCTATCTGGAAGAGGCGGTGCCCCGCGCGCTGCTCGGTATCAGCCACGGCGGCACGGGTTTACGCGCCGGGCTGGACCGAGTGAAGGTGGAGGTCGGCGGCACCGTCGCGCTGGCCGACAGCGGTCTGCTGGAGCGGGTGCTGGCCAACGTCGTCGACAACGCGCTGCGGTATTCGACCGACGGGCCCATCCGGGTGACGGCCGGGCGGATCGGCGACCGTGTGCTCATCGCCGTCGCCGACGAAGGCCCCGGCATTCGGCGTGGCGCCGAGACCGAACTGTTCGCGCCCTTTCAGCGCCTCGGAGACCAGAACACGGGCGTCGGTGTCGGACTCGGCCTCTCGGTGGCACGGGGCTTCGTCGAGGCCATGGGCGGGACCATCTCGGCGAACGACACCCCCGGCGGCGGCCTGACCGTCGAGATCGATCTGGCGGCGCCGCAGTGAACGCCGTCAAGACCCGGGTCCTCGTCATCGACGACGAGCCACAGATCCTGCGGGCGCTGCGGATCAACCTGTCGGTGCGCGGATACGAGGTGCACACGGCGGCGACGGGCACAGAGGCACTCAAGACCGCCGCCGACCACAAACCTGACGTGGTCATCCTGGACCTCGGACTGCCCGACATGTCGGGCATCGACGTGCTGGGCGGCCTGCGTGGCTGGCTGTCGGCGCCGGTCATCGTGCTCTCGGCACGCACCGACTCCTCCGACAAGGTCGAAGCGCTGGACGCGGGCGCCGACGACTACGTCACCAAACCCTTTGGCATGGACGAGTTCCTGGCCCGGCTGCGGGCCGCCGTGCGCCGGGGCGCCACCGCGGCCGAGACCGACGAGCCGGTGGTCGAGACCTCGTCGTTCACCGTCGACCTCGCGGCGAAGAAGGTCACCAAGAACGGCGCCGAGGTACACCTGACGCCGACCGAGTGGGGGATGCTCGAGATGCTGGTCCGCAATCGCGGGAAGCTGGTCGGCCGCGAGGAACTCCTCAAGGAGGTGTGGGGACCCGCCTACGCCAAGGAGACGCACTACCTCCGGGTGTACCTCGCGCAGCTGCGGCGCAAGCTCGAAGACGACCCGTCACACCCGGTGCACCTGCTCACCGAGGCAGGCATGGGCTACCGCTTCCAACAGTAACCCCCACGCCCCCGCTGCTCGCCACGCCCCTGATCGCCACGCCCCCGTGCGCCGAACTGAGGTTCCAGGCTGTGATCGCGGGCGATTCAACGACCGGGAACCTCAGTTCGGCGAAAAGTGGGGCGGGCGAAAAGCAGGGCGGGCGACGAGCCGGGCGGGTCAGCGGGCCGGGAACTCCTCGGCGACCGCAATCAGCTTGGCTCGCACCAGCTGTGGCTGCTCGTCGAGGATGAAGTGCCCGCCGTCGACGACCTCGACCGTGTAGTCGTCGGCGCGTGCGGTCTCGGCAGAAGCCAGATCCGGGTGGATCGCGGTGTCCTCCCGGCCGAACAGCACGCGCGTCGGCACCGTCGACCTGCGCCGCTCGCCGTTGCGCACCGCCGCCGGGATCTCGCGGGTCAGGAACGTCCGGTACGTGTCGCGGGCCGTGCGCGCCACCGCCGGGTCGCGGAAGCGCTCGGCGTACACGCGCACCGTGTCGCGGTCCAGCTTCGGGGCCGCCACGCGGAACACGACCTTCTCCAGGTACGGCGTGCGCCGCTGCAAGGGCACGCCGATCGAGGCCACCACCGGCTGGTACAGCATGAACCGCCACAGGTGCGGCGCCATCACCTTCGGCGGCACCCACGGGTGCGCGATGTTCAGCGCCAGATAAGCGTCGATGCGCTCGGGGATACGCAGCGCCAACAGGTGCCCGATGTAGCCGCCCCAGTCGTGGCCGACCAGCAGGAAGCGGTCCAGCCCGAGCGCGTCGGCGAGCGCCACCAGATCGGTGACGACGTCCTCTTTGGCCCACCGGTGCGGCGGCGGACCGGACCAGCCGTAGCCGGGCAGATCGGGCACGATGATGCGCAGGCCAGGCGGGGGGTCGGCGAGCAGGTCGCGGTACGCCCAGTGGTGCTGCGGCCAGCCGTGCAGGGCGAGGACGGGCCTGCCGTCCTCGGGCCCCGCCTCGGTCACGTGGAAGTCGATCCCGTTGACGGTGACATGGCTGCGGCGCACCCCTCCGATTGGCGGGGGTTGGTTCGTCATGGCCCTGAGACTAATCGGAAAGGTCTACGGTGCTGATATGTCCGGGTACCGCGACCTCTTCGATGCCAGCATCAACGACCCCGGGGCCTTCTGGGCCGATGCCGCGACGGCCGTGACCTGGACCCGGGCCCCCGAGCGCATCCTCGACGACAGCCGGCCGCCGTTCTACCGCTGGTTTCCCGACGCCGAACTGAACACGTGCGCCAACGCGCTGGACCGTCACGTCGAGGCCGGCCGCGCCGAGCAGCCCGCCCTCATCTACGACTCGGCCGTCACCGACACCAAGCGCGTCTACACCTACGCCCAGCTGCTCGACGAGACATCCCGCTTCGCCGGGGCGCTGCGCAAGCTCGGGGTGGGCAAGGGCGACCGCGTCGTCATCTACATGCCGATGATCCCCGAAGCCGTGATCGCGATGCTGGCATGCGCCCGGCTGGGCGCCGTGCACTCGGTGGTGTTCGGCGGATTCGCCCCCCACGAGCTCGCCGTGCGCATCGACGACGTCCGCCCGACCGTGATCGTCTCCGCCTCGTGCGGGATCGAACCGAGCCGAGCCGTCGAGTACAAGCCGATGCTCGACGCCGCGATCGGCATGAGCGAGCATCCGCCCACGCATTGTGTTGTGGTGCAACGTGATCGGCTGCGCTGCGAGCTGGTCGAGGGTCGCGACCTGGACTGGGCCGACGTGATGGCCGCCGAGAACGGCGCCGAGCCCGTGGCGCCGGTGCCCGTGGCGGCGACCGACCCGCTCTATGTCCTCTACACCTCCGGCACCACCGGCAAGCCGAAGGGCATCGTCCGCGACAACGGCGGGCATGCGGTCGCGCTGCTGTGGAGCATGCGCCACATCTACGACATCGCGCCGGGCGACGTGTTCTGGGCCGCCTCCGACGTCGGCTGGGTGGTCGGCCACTCCTACATCGTCTATGCCCCACTGCTGCTCGGCGCCACCACCGTGCTGTACGAGGGCAAGCCGGTCGGCACGCCGGACCCCGGTGCGTTCTGGCGGGTCGCCTCCGAGCACGGCGTCAAGGCGTTGTTCACCGCGCCGACCGCGATCCGCGCGATCCGCAAAGAGGACCCCGAGGGGCGGTACCTGCACGGTCCGGAGGCCGACCACGACCTCTCCCGGTTGAAATATCTGTTCCTCGCCGGCGAGCGTCTGGACCCCGACACCTACCACTGGGCCGCCGAGAAGCTCGGCATCCCGGTCGTCGACCACTGGTGGCAGACCGAGACCGGCTGGCCGATCGCCGCCAATCCGATGGGGACCGAACAACTTCCGATCAAGGCGGGCTCCCCCACCGTGCCCATGCCCGGGTACGACGTGCACATCCTCGACGAGCAGGGCCACGACTGCGCCCCCGGGCAGGAAGGCGCGATCTCGATCAAGTTGCCGCTGCCACCCGGCACGCTGCCCACGCTGTGGAACGCCCAGGACCGCTATCAGGCGGCGTACCTCACCGAGTACCCCGGCTATTACCTGACCGGCGACGGCGGCCACGTCGACGAGGACGGCTACCTGTTCGTCATGGGCCGCATCGACGACGTCATCAACGTGGCCGGCCACCGGTTGTCCACCGGGGCGATCGAAGAAGTGCTGGCCACCCACCCGGCGGTCGCCGAATGCGCCGTGATCGGCGTTGCCGACGAGATCAAGGGCCAGGCCCCGCGGGGTCTCGTCGTCGTCAAGTCGGGCGCCTCGACCGAGGGCCTCTGCGAGGAGCTGGTCCAACTGGTGCGCGACGAGATCGGCGCGGTCGCCGCATTCAAACTCGTCGACGTCGTGCCCGCGCTGCCGAAGACCCGCTCGGGAAAGATCCTGCGCAAGACCATGCGCGGGCTGGCGGCCGGGCGGGACGAGCCGGTGCCGTCGACGATCGAGGATCCATCGGTGCTCGACGCGCTGAGGCCGATCCTGCGCTCCTGACCGGTGTTACGCGCCGCCCAGGATGGGTATCTCCCATTCACACACGTCAATAAGCGACGTGAAGGAGGCGCGAATGTCCACAACCCCGAAATACATGGCGGTGCAGGGTGCCGCGCTCATCGTCGCCGTCGTGCTGCTCATGCTCGGCGTCCTGGGGTTCATCCCGGGCATCACGTCTGACCTCGACAATCTGAGCTGGTTCGGGCAGCGGTCGGGCGCCCTGCTTTTCGGTACGTTCGCCGTCTGCGCAGTGCTGAACATCGTCCATATGGCCGTCGGCGCCGCAGGCTTCTTCTTCGCGCGCACGTACGCCGGAGCGCGGGCCTACCTGCTCGCCGGAGGCGCGCTGTATCTGGGGCTGTGGCTCTACGGCATCCTGGTGGAATTCGGCAGCAACGCCCACGTCATCCCCCTCAACACCGCCACCAACTGGCTGCACCTCGGCCTGGGCGCGGTCATGACACTGCTGGCCGTCACGCTGGCAGGTCAGCACGACCCCACGAAACGGCGGCCCCGGCTGCGCCGCGCAGCATCGCACTGAGGGGCGACCGCTCAGCCCAGGGACAGGGCGATGCCGTCGAGGATGTCGTGCTCACTGACCACCAACTCGCTGATGCCGGCCCGCTCCCCCAGTAAGGCGGCGAGCTCCTGCACGATCAGCGCGCCGCCGCCGATGACGTCGACGCGGCCCTCATGCATGGGACCCAGCACCGCGCGTTGTTGACGGGTCATCGCCAGCAGTTCGGCGCACACGGGCAGCAACTCGTCGAATCCCACCCGGGACAGGTGGATCGCGTCCGAGTCGTAGGTCGTCATCTTGTGCGCGAGCGCCGCGAGCGTGGTCATCGTCCCGGCCACCCCCACCCAGGTGCGTGCCTGCTCGACCGGAACCACCCGCAGCGCCTCCCCCAGCGCGTCCCGCACCACCGACCGCGCCGCGTCGATCTCGTCCTCGGTCGGGGGATCCGAACGCAAGCAGCGCTCCGTGAGGCGCACACAGCCGATGTCGGCGGAGTAGCCGGCGACGACGTCGTCGGAGCCCAGGACGACTTCGGTGGACCCGCCGCCGAGGTCGACGACCACGAACGGCGCTGCGGCAGAGTCGAGTTCACCGACCGCGCCGCGGAAGGACAGCTCGGCTTCCTCGGTGCCGGTGATGACCTCGGCCACCGTGCCGGGAACGACGGCTCCGAGCACCTCCGACGTCATCGCGAAGAACTGCTCGCGGTTGGCCACGTCGCGGGCTGCCGAGGTCGCAACCATCCGCACGGCGCCGACGTCGTGACGGCGCATGAAATCGGCGTAGGCGGACAGCGCGGACTGCGTGCGCGACAACGCGTCCGGGGCGAACTCGCCGGTCGCGTCGACGCCCTGGCCGAGGCGCACGATGCGCATCTCGCGGTGCACGTCCTGCAGGCGGCCGTCGGCCACGTCGGCGATCAGCAACCGAATCGAGTTGGTTCCGCAGTCGACCGCCGCAACCCTGTTCACGCTGTCCACACCTTCCTGTCGAGAATTCCTGCCATCGCGGGTTCGGCGGCCAGCACGGCCAGCGCCTCATCTCCGAAAGGGTTGAGCCCCGGGCCTTTCGCCAGCGAGTGGGCGATCACCACGTGCAGGCACTTCACCCGGTCGGGCATGCCACCGCCCGAGAACGTCGTGCCCAGTGGTTCGATCGCGTCCCGCTCGGCCAGAAACGATTCGTGCGCACGCCGGTACTGTGCGGCCAGTTCGGGGTCGGCGGCCAGACGGTCGGTCATCTCGCGCATCATCCCCGAGGACTCCAGGCGGCTCGCCGCGGCCGTCAGCGCCGGATGGGTCAGGTAGTACAGCGTCGGAAACGGCGTTCCGTCAGGCAGTTTGGGTGATGTCTTGACGACCCCGGGTTCGCCGTTGGGGCAGCGGTAGGCGATCTCGAGCACGCCCCGCGGCTCGCGGCCCAACTGCCGCGCCACCGCTTCGAGATCCGACGGCTCAACCACCGGGCTGGGGCGCACCGGGTGCGAGGGGCTCGGGCGCGCCGGGTGACCCCGGCGGCATGGGTGGGGCGGTCGGCGTGCCTCCGTGCGGCGCCTCGGCGATGGTGTGCCACAACGCCGTATACCAGGGATCGGTGCTCTTCGACTCGGTCGGATCGTCCACCGGCGCCCCCGGCTGGGTCGCGCCGGGAGGAAGTTGCACCTGGTACGGAATTTCTCCGGGCATCACGAACCCCAGCCGCTCCCGGGCCTGCGCGGCGATGAACACCGGGTCGGCCAGCTTGGCCTTCTGCTCTTCGAGCTCCGAGATCTGTTCGCGCAGTTGCGCTTCGCTGGCCTGAAGCTGCTTCATCTCGGTGCGTTGCCCGAAGTAGGTGCGCACCGGCCCGGCGATCGTCAGCGTCAGCACGCAGATGACCGCGGCCAGGATCGCGGCCCGGCGCGCCGCGGAGCCGAAACGCTGTTCGGCGGCCGCCTCGGCCGAGGCGACGATGGATCGGCGGATCGAACCGCCGGCGTCCCCGTCCTCGAGATCGACGAACTCGGCGTCCTCCACCGGGCCCGACAGTGCCTTCGATCCGGCCGCCTTCGATCCGGCCGCCTTCGATCCCGCCGCGGACTCGGCCGCCTTCGCTTCGATGGCCTTCGGCTCCGAGGAGCCCCGGGTGTCGCGACGCGACGACGTGCGCGGCTTGCCCCGCGCACCGTCGCCCGGCCTGCCCGGACGGGAGGCGGGGGCCTTCTTGGCCCGCGCATCCCCTCCGGAACGCCGCTTCGGATCAGGCCGTTTCGCTTCGGGCACGAGCTATTTGGCTCCTCGCCCCAGCGAGTCGTCGGCCACGCTGAAACGCGGGAACGCCAGGTCGCCCGCGTAGCGCGCGGCGTCGCCCAGCTCCTCCTCGATGCGCAACAGCTGGTTGTACTTGGCGACCCGCTCGCTGCGCGCCGGTGCACCCGTCTTGATCTGGCCGCTGCCCACGGCGACCGCGAGGTCGGCGATCGTCGTATCCTCGGTCTCGCCGCTGCGGTGGCTCATCATCGTCTTGTAGCCGGCGTTGTGGGCCAGCGACACCGCGTCCAGCGTCTCGGTCAACGTGCCGATCTGGTTGACCTTGACCAGCAGCGCATTGCCTGCGCCCTTCTCGATGCCGTCCTCGAGCCGCTCGGGGTTGGTCACGAACAGGTCGTCGCCCACGAGCTGCACCCGGTCGCCGATGGCCGAGGTCAGCGACACCCAGCCGTCCCAATCGTCTTCGGAGAGCGGGTCTTCGATCGAGACCAGCGGGTAGGCGCCGATCAGCTCCTCGTAGAACGCGGACATCTGCTCGGCGGTGCGGGTCTCCTTCTCGAACGCGTAACCCGTGCCGTCGGTGTGGAACTCGGTCGCGGCGACGTCGAGCGCCAGCGCCACCTCGCTGCCGAGCTTCAGGCCGGCAGCCTCGATCGCGGTGCCGATCAGGTCCAGCGCGGCCCGGGTGCCGGGCAGGTCCGGCGCGAAACCGCCCTCGTCGCCGAGACCGGTGGCCAGGCCCTGCTTCTTGAGCACCGACTTCAGCGCGTGGTACACCTCGGCACCCCACCGCAGCGCCTCCTTGAAGGAGGGCGCGCCGATCGGGGCGATCATGAACTCCTGGACGTCGACGCCGGTGTCGGCGTGGGCGCCGCCGTTGATGATGTTCATCATCGGCACAGGCAGGATGTGGGCGTTGGGTCCGCCGATGTAGCGGAACAGCGGCAGTTCGGCCGACTGCGCGGCGGCCTTGGCCACCGCGAGCGAGACGCCGAGGATGGCGTTGGCGCCGAGGCGCGACTTGTCCGGGGTGCCGTCGAGGTCCAGCAGCGCCTGGTCGACGAGACGCTGCTCGTCGGCGCCGAGTCCGATCACCGCGGGCGCGATCTCGTCGAGCACCGCCTCGACGGCCTTCTCGACACCCTTGCCGAGGTAGCGCGAACCGCCGTCACGCAGTTCGACGGCCTCGTGCTCGCCTGTGGAGGCGCCGGACGGAACGGCAGCGCGGGCGACGGTTCCGTCCAGCAGGCCCACCTCGACCTCGACTGTCGGGTTGCCCCGGGAATCGAGAATCTCGCGGGCGCCGACCTGCTCGATGATGGGCACTTTCTTGCCTCCTGGTCTCTGCTCAGAACTGTCCGGCCTTGAGCCTAGATCGTGGCCGGTCGGCCGGCGTCCTCAGAGCGGATGTCCCTGCGCGTAGGCCGTCGCCCAGTCCCGCACATTGCGCGCGTAGGCGTCCGAGTGGTTGTAGGCGCGCAGCGCCTCCATCCACCCCCGGGGCTTGGACAGGTCCTTGCCGCGCCAGCACAGGTACCCCGCCGCCGACAGCGCCGCGTCGTCCATGTTGTCGGCGCTGATCTCACCGTCGTTGTTCGCATCCACGCCGTACAGACGCCACGTCTCGGGGATGAACTGCATCGGCCCCATCGCGCGGGCGAACGGTTCGTCCCCTTTGTCCTCGACGGCCGGGTCGTGGCTGACGGAGTCGTGATCCATGATCTCGAGGTTGCCGTTCGTGCCGTCGAGCAGCACGCCCCGGATCGGCGGCGTCACCTCCCCGTCGGGCGCGACCGTCGCACCCCGGTAGGTGCCGTGGTGGCTCTCCACCTGACCGATGCCGGCCAGCGTCGTCCATGCCAGGTGGCAGTCGGGGTTCTCCACCTCGGCCACCCTCGCGGCATAGGCGTAGGCCTCGAGCGCGGTCACCGGAATACCCAGCGCAGGCGCCCGCTGGGCCGCCCATTCGTGCAGCTGGTCGGCCGGTCGCCCCTTGGCGTAGGTGTCGATCTGCGGTACGGCGTCACCCGGGGGCGGCGGGACGCCGTCGGGCACGGGAACACCCAGCTGCCATGAACAGCTGGAGGCCATGAGCAGCGCTGTCGCGCCGATCACCGCCATCCCTTGTAGCCAACGCACCCGCGTCACCGGACTCCTCAACCCGTTCTCCTTGTAGCCATGCTCCCATGTGACGAAGGACTAAAGACTCATCCCGGCCCGCGCGGCACGGGTGTACATTCACTGTGCGCTTCTGGAACTGAGGTGAGCCACACCTAGCTTTGGGTAGCCATGGCTGGGTGAACGGACGCGTAGCGAGGACAATTCGATGGTTGCTGGTACCGACCTTGCGGTCACGACCCTCTACGCGGCTCCCAACATCACCTCACAGCTTTTCGGCAGCGGACTCATAGGTTTGCGTGAGGGTCTGGAAGCCGCGATCGTCGTGTCGATCCTGGTGGCGTTCCTGGTCAAATCCGACCGCCGCGATGCGCTGAAATGGGTGTGGCTCGGCGTGGGCGCCGCCGTGGCGATGACGCTGATCGTGTTCCTGACCATCCAGTTCGGCGAGAACACCATCACGGGCCTGGCCGCCGAGGCCATCGCCGGGGTGGCGTCGCTCATCGCCGTCGCCATCGTCACCACCATGGTGCTGTGGATGAAGAAGGCCTCGGCATCGCTGTCCGGCGAGTTGCGCAGCGGCATGACCCGGGCCCTGGAGACGGGGCCGCTCGCCGTCGCGATGCTCGCGTTCCTTGCCGTCGGCCGTGAAGGTGTCGAGACGGCTTTGTTCATGGTCGGTTACGCCGAGGCCCAGTCGAACTGGCCGCTCATCGGGCTCATCGCCGGCGTCGCCATCGCCGGGGTGATCGCGTACGGGATGTACCGCGGCGCGCTGAGCATCAACCTCGCGAAGTTCTTCAAGTACACCGGCATCTTCCTGATCGTGGTCGCCGCCGGAATCCTGTCCTACGGCATCGGCGCGCTCCAGACCGTGGGCTGGCTGCCCGGGCTGGCGAACCGGGCGTTCGACATCAGCTCCTGGTTCGACTGGTCCGCCTGGTACGGCGAGGTCATCCAGGGCATCTTCAACGTCACGCCGACCCCCACCGTGCTGCAACTGGCCGGCTACCTGCTCTACCTCGTCGCCGTGCTGGCGCTGTTCCTGCGCCCCGCGACCTCACCGACCCCCGCACCGTCTACTCCATCACCCGAAAGGTCGACTACGTGAAGGTTCAATCCTCTGCCGCGGTCCTCGCGGCGGCCCTGGCCGCACTGACACTCACCAGCTGCCAGGCCAAGGAAGACACCGGCGCCGGCGAGGAGAGCGGCGGCAGCACCGCTCCCTCCGAGGTCACCGTCGACGCGTCGGACACCTCGTGCGAGCTGTCCGGCACCGAAGGCAAGACCGGCGCCAACACCTTCGTCATCACCAACAACGGCTCGAAGGTCACCGAGTTCTACGTCTACGGCGAGGGCGAGCGGGTGATGGGCGAGGTGGAGAACATCTCCCCCGGACTGCAGCGCAAACTGATCGTCCAGCTCAGCCAGCCCGGCACCTACCAGACGGCGTGCAAGCCCGGCATGATCGGCGACGGTCTGCGCGGCGACTTCACCGTCACCGGTGAAGAGGTGCAGATCGACACCGAGGGCAAGTTCAAGGAAGCCGCCGACAGCTACAAGCGCTACGTCAACAGCCAGGTCGAGGCGTTCGTCCCGGCCGTGGAGTCGTTCGCGGCCGCGATCAAGGCCGGCGACATCGAAGGCGCCAAGGCGCAGTACCCGACCTCGCGCACCTACTTCGAGCGCATCGAGCCCGTCGCCGAGTCGTTCCCCAACGATCTCGACCCGCGCATCGACCTGCGTGAAGCCGATCTGGAGCCCGGCCAGAAGTGGACCGGATTCCACCGGCTGGAGAAGGACCTGTGGGTCTCCGGTCTGCAGCCCGACACCAACGCGATCGCCGACCAGCTCGTGGCCGACGCCAAGGAGCTGCAGGCGGGCGTGAGCGCACCGGACTTCACCGTCGACTCCACCCAGATCGCCGGCGGCGCCCAGGGCCTGCTCGACGAGATCGCCACCGGCAAGATCACCGGCGAAGAGGACATCTTCAGCCACACCGATCTGTGGGATTTCAACGCCAACCTGCAGGGATCGCAGACGGCCGTCGCCTCCGTGCGGCCGATCCTCGACGAGCGCAACGCCGATCTCGGCAAACGTGTCGACCAGCGCTTCGAAGAGGTCGAGGCTCTGCTGGAGAAGTATCGTGAAGGCGACGGTTTCGTCCTGTACGACAAGGTGACCGAGCCGGAGCGACAGGAACTCTCACGCGCCATCGACGCGCTGAGCAAGGAGGTTAGCCAGGTGCAGGGTGTCATCGCCCCCCAGTGACGTGACGCCGCCGGCTCAGCCCGACCCGCAAAGGTCCGGGCTGAGTCGGCGCAAGCTGTTCGGCGCCGCCGGTGTGACCGCAGCGGTGGTCGGCGCCGCCGGCGCGGGAGCGCTGGCGGGCCGCGCGTCGGCGGCGCAGACGCCCGACCACCTGCAGACCGCCGTTCCGTTCCGCGGTGTGCACCAGGCCGGCATCGTCACCGAGGCGCAGGACCGGATGCACTTCGCGACGTTCGACGTGACGACGAAGAGTCGCGACGACGTCATCAAGATGCTCGCCGACTGGACCGAGATGGCCGAGCGGATGACGCAGGGCAAGGAGGCGTTCCCGAACGGCTCCACCGGTCAGAACCCGTATTCGCCGCCGTCGGACACCGGTGAGGCGCTGGGTCTGCCGGCCTCCCAGCTGACCCTGACCATCGGCTTCGGGCCGTCGTTCTTCCTCAAGGACGGTGTCGACCGGTTCGGCATCGCCGACAAGAAGCCGGCCGAGCTGATCGACCTGCCGAAGTTCCCGAACGAGAAGATCGACCCCGCCAAGAGCGGCGGCGACATCGTCGTGCAGGCGTGTGCCAACGACCCGCAGGTGGCGGTGCACGCCATCCGCAACCTGGCCCGCATCGGCTTCGGCACGGTCGCGGTGCGCTATTCGCAGCTGGGGTTCGGCCGCACCTCCTCGACCACCCGCGACCAGTCGACCCCGCGAAACCTCTTCGGGTTCAAGGACGGAACGGCGAACCTGCGTTCCGACGAGACCGAGAAGCTGAACAAGCACGTCTGGGTGGCCGACGGGGACGGGCCCGACTGGATGACCGGCGGTTCCTATCTGGTCGCACGGCGGATCCGGATGCGCATCGAGCAGTGGGACCGCACGACGCTGCTCGAACAGGAACGCGTGATCGGACGCCAGAAGGGCAGCGGCGCCCCGATGGGACTCGAGGACGAGTTCGAAGAGCTGAACTTCGACCTGAAGAACACCAAGGACGAACCGCTCATCGACACGCTGGCCCACGTGCGGCTCGCCTCACCGGAGCATCTCGGCGGTATCGAGATCCTGCGGCGCGGGTACAACTTCACCGACGGTTCGGACGGTTTCGGTCACCTCGACGCAGGGCTGTTCTTCATCGCGTTCGTCCGCAACCCCATCACGCAGTTCGTGCCGATGCAGAATGCGATCTCGCGCGACGATGCGATGAACGAGTACGTCTTACCGACCAGCTCCGCGGTGTTCGCCTGCCCGCCCGGCATTCGCGAGGGCGACACGTCCACGTTCTGGGGTTCGACCCTGTTCGACTGACGGTCGAGGGGGCGTGTCCGGGTCCGGTCGCCGCCGGGCGCGAGTTGCGTAACGCCAGGGCGGAATTCGGGGCCGAAAACCGCCGCAGCGTTACGTAACCTCGTCGGCAGGGTCCTCGGGGGCCTCGGTCTCGGGGGCCTCGGTCTCGGGGTCATCGTCGGCGGGGGCCTCGGGGTCCTCGAGCTTCGGGGCCTCGGCGGCGCCCGGCCAATGCGCGCGCCACTCGTCCTCGGTGATCATCCCGTGCGGGGTGTGGTCGAGCTCCTCGGCGACGTCGGCGCTGCGCCGGGCCGTCACCGCGGCCCGCTCGGCGGCGCGCACGTCGTCCATGAACTCCAGAACCGCTGTGCGCAGCGCAGTCTCGGCGTCGACGTCGGCCGACACGGACACCGAGGTGATGGAGGCGGGAATCAGATCCAAGGGCACCCCCGCGGTGTCGGCGCGGGCGAGCACCTTCTGGGTCAGCGCCAGCGCGGGCTGGGCGGTCGGGATGTCGTCCATGCAGGACTCGCGCGACGAACGTTCCAGCGCCTTGCGCTGCTCCCACTGCGCCAGCTGGTCTTCCAGCGAAATCGATTCGCCCGCAAGCACAGCCGGCACGCGGTGGCCGAGCTTGCGCACCAGCGCATCGGCGACGTCGTCGACATCGAACGAGTCCTGAGGGGCCTCCTGGGCGATGCGGGCGTGGAAGAGCACCTGCAGCAGCACGTCCCCGAGCTCGTCGCGCAGCTCCGTGAGGTCACCGCCGTGCACGGCGTCGAACAGCTCGTAGGTCTCCTCCAGCAGATAGCGACGCAGCGAGTCGTGTGTCTGCCGGCTCTCCCACGGGCCCGCGGTGCGCAGCTTGTCCATCATGACCACCGCGTCGACGAGGCGTTCGCCCGGTTGCGCGGCCGGCGCGGAGATCACCCGCTCCCCCGCCGCGACACGGGCCCGCACCGACGGATGGTTCGCATCCGAGGACAGCAGGACCTCGGCCTGATCGTCGGAGTCACCGGAGAAGGCCGGCCGGGCCGACGGCAGCGACCACGGCACCTTGATCGGCATCTCCTCGGTGTACTGCACGTCACCGGAGAGCAATTCGATCGCCTCGACAGGCACCAGCGACGGGCGGCGTGGGTCGACGAGGACGACGGTCATCGGTCCGGTTATATCAGTTCCGGACCCCGGGCATCCATTCCTCGACCGGCGCGCTCTCGGCGCTCACTCGTGCAGCACCTTGATCAGCCCGGCGACGAAGTCGACGAGCTCGAGGTCGCGGATCCGGGGCGCCCCGACCCCGCTGCCGGCCCGCGGGATCGGCACCTGCACGGTCGAGGTCGTGGCGCGGTAGTTCGCGCCGGCGTACAGGCGCTTGAGCCGCAGCTGGGCCGAGTCGGGCAGCGTCAGCGGCGAGACCCGCAGCGTCGAGGCCGACGCCGAGACCGCACCCACCTCGGTGATGCCGTGCGCACGGGCCAGCAGGCGCAACCGGGCCACCGCCACCAGCAGCAGTGCGGGTTCGGGCAGCGGACCGTAGCGGTCGATCAACTCCTCGATGACCGAGTCCACCGCGCTGTCGTCGGGTGCGGCCGCGAGCCTGCGGTAGGCCTCCAGCCGCAGCCGGTCGCTGCCGATGTAGTCGGGCGGCAGGTGCGCGTCCACCGGCAGGTCGATGCGCACATCCTTCGGCTCTTCCGGTGTCGCAACGGTTTTCCCGTCAGCGGCAGCGCGGTAGGCCTCGACGGCCTCGCCGACCAGCCGTACGTACAGGTCGAAGCCGACGCCGGCGACGTGGCCGGACTGCTCGGCGCCCAACACGTTTCCGGCGCCGCGGATCTCGAGGTCCTTCATCGCGACGGCCATGCCCGCGCCCAGCTCGTTGTTCTGCGCGATGGTGGCCAGCCGGTCGTACGCCGTCTCGGTCAGCGGCACCTCGGGCGGATACAGGAAGTAGGCGTAACCGCGTTCCCGCGACCGCCCGACGCGGCCGCGCAGCTGGTGCAGCTGCGAGAGGCCGAACGTGTCGGCCCGCTCCACGATCAGCGTGTTGGCGTTCGAGATGTCAAGGCCCGTCTCGACGATCGTCGTGCAGACCAGGATGTCGAACTCCCGGTTCCAGAAGCCCTCGACCGTCTTCTCGAGCTGCTCTTCAGGCATCTGGCCGTGGGCGACGACGACCCGGGCCTCGGGGACCAGCTGACGCACCTTCGCGGCGGCCTGGTCGATGGACCGCACCCGGTTGTGGATGTAGAACGCCTGCCCGTCGCGCAGCATCTCGCGCCGCAACGCCGCGGCCACCTGTTTGTCGTCGTGCGGGCCGACGTAGGTCAGCACCGGGTAGCGCTCCTCGGGCGGGGTCAGGATGGTCGACATCTCGCGGATACCGGCCAGGCTCATCTCCAGCGTGCGCGGGATCGGGGTGGCGCTCATCGTCAGGACGTCGACGTGGGTGCGCATCGACTTGATGTGCTCCTTGTGCTCGACACCGAAGCGCTGTTCCTCGTCGACGATGACCAGCCCCAGGTCCTTCCACGTCACGCCGGTCTGCAGCAGGCGGTGCGTGCCGATGACGATGTCGACCGAACCGTCCTTCATCCCCTCCATGGTCGCGCGGGACTCGGCGGGGTCGGTGAACCGGGACAGCCCCTTCACGGTGACGGGGAATCCGGTCATGCGGTTGGAGAACGTCTGCAGATGCTGGTCGGCCAGCAGCGTCGTCGGCACCAGCACCGCGACCTGCTTGCCGTCCTGCACCGCCTTGAACGCCGCGCGGACCGCGATCTCGGTCTTGCCGTAGCCGACGTCGCCACAGATCACCCGGTCCATCGGGACGGGCTTCTCCATGTCGGATTTCACCTCGGTGATCGCGGTCAGCTGGTCGACAGTCTCGGTGAACCCGAACGCATCCTCCATCTCGACCTGCCACGGGGTGTCCGGCGCGAACGCATGCCCCGGTGAGGCCTGACGCTTCGCATAGAGGGTGACGAGTTCGGCGGCGATCTCTCGAACTGCCCGGCGCGCTTTGGTTTTCGTGTTGGCCCAGTCGCTGCCGCCGAGCTTGCTCAGCGTGGGCGCCTCGCCGCCGACGTAACGGGACAGCTGATCGAGGGAGTCCATCGGCACGTAGAGCCGGTCCGAACCGCCGCCGCGCTTCGACGAGGCGTACTCCAGCACCAGGTATTCGCGGCGGGCCCCGCCGACGACCCGCTCGGTCATCTCGACGAACCGGCCGATGCCGTGCTGGTCGTGCACGACGAGATCGCCGGCGGTCAGCGCCAGTGGGTCGACCACGTTGCGGCGCTTGGCCGCCAGCTTCTTACCCTCGGTGGCCGCGGCCCGGTTGCCCGTCAGGTCGGTCTCGGTGATGACGACGAGGTTGGCGCCCGGAATCACCACACCGTCGTGCAGCGGGCCCTTGATGACGCCGACGACCCCTTCCTTGGGGGCGGCACCGGGCTCGAGAATCGTTGCGGGCGTGTCGGACTCGGAGAGCTGCTCGACGACGCGCATGGCCGTGCCGGTGCCCGGGGTGACCACGGCACCGAAGCCGCCGGTGGCGACGTGGGCGCGCAGCATCGCGAAGATCTCGTCGAGATTGTGCTGCTGGCCACGCGCCGACGGCGCCGGCCGCAGATCCAGCGCGGTCGACTCGTCCGACCCGCTGTCGAGCTGACTCAGGGTCCACCAGGCGTGCCCGCCCTCGCGCGCGGCATCGCGGGCGTCGTGGTAGCTGACGTACCCGGATGCCCCCAGCGCCTCGATGTCGATGGGCACGTCTCCCCCGACCGCGGCCGTCGACCAGGACGCCTCCAGGAACTCGCGTCCCGTCTTGATCAGGTCGGCGGCGCGGGTGCGGATCTTCTCCGGATCGCACAGCAGCAGCGGGGTGCCGTCGGGCATGTGGTCGGGCAGGGTGGCGAAATCGGTGGGCCGCAGCAGCGGCAGCAGCGCCTCCATCCCCTCGACCGGGATGCCCTCGGCCAGCTTGGCCAGCATGTCGGGCACACTGCCGGGCACGCTGTTCTCCTGTGCCGGATGCTCGGCGGAGAGCGCGGCGGCACGCTCGCGGACGTCGGCGGTGAGCAGGATCTCGCGGCACGGCACGGCGATCAGCGTGTCGATCTCGATCTCGGGGATCGACCGCTGGTCGGCCACGGCGAACATCCGCATCTCCGAGACCTCGTCGCCCCAGAACTCGACGCGCACCGGATGTTCGGCGGTCGGCGGGAACACGTCGAGAATGCCTCCACGGACGGCGAATTCGCCGCGTTTGCCGACCATGTCGACGCGCGTGTAGGCCAGGTCGACCAGCCGCGCGACGGTGGCGTCGAAGTCGGCGTCCACGCCGACGGTCAACGTGACCGGCTCGATCTGCGCCAGGTCGGGCGCCATCGGCTGCAACAGTGAGCGCGCGGTCGTGACGACGACGCGCAGCGGCGGCCCGAGGCGGGCATCGTCCGGGTTGGCCAGGCGGCGCAGCAGCATCATCCGGGCGCCGACGGTGTCCACGCCGGGTGAGAGCCGCTCGTGGGGCAGCGTCTCCCACGACGGGAACATCGCGACGGTGTCGCCGAAGACGCCGCGCAGCTCGGCGGTCAGGTCGTCGGCTTCGCGCCCGGTCGCGGTGACGACGAGAAGCAGGCCGGACTGCGCGAGCGCGGACGCCACGTACAGGCGTGCGCTCGCCGGGCCGACGAGGTGGAGATCGGCAGGCCGGTCGGCCGCGCGGCGAGCCACTTCCTGGAGGGAGGGATCACGCAGCGCCACATCGACGAGGCCCGCGATCGGGGTGTGGACGTGGAGGGTCCCCGATGCGGTCATGATGCCTCCATCGTAGGCACTCCTGCGCCGGCCCGCCGCCGGGGCGTAGCCGCCGCCCACGTGCCGCGAAATTGGTGCTCAAGGGGGGTCTGCGGCGGTGTTAGCTTCAGCATCGACAGGCTCATGCGTGCTGGGGAGGGTATCGGTGGTCACGATTTCGGTCGTGGAGGGCACCCGGCCGTGGCGTCTGCTGGATGCCGCGGCCGCGCAGGACCAGAAGGCGTCATCGCTGGCCGCGCAGATCGAGTCGCAGCAGCGTGAGCTGCAGAACCTACGCGCCGCCTGGACGGGCGAAGCGGCCGACGCCGCGACCGCGCGGGCCGACACCCAGCTGACGCGCCAGCAGGCGATGCTCACGACGCTGACCGCCCACGCCGCCGCCCTGCGCTTCGGCGGCGCCAACCTGGATCCCCTCCGCGCCCAGATCTCGGCGATGAAATCACAGGCCGTCGCGCTGGGCGGCATGGTCGGTGACGACGGCACCGTCACCGGTCACAACACCCTCGGGATGATGTCGCCCACGCTGGCGGCGGCCTACACCACGTCGCTGAAGAACATGCTCGCCACCTTCGGCCGGGTGGATACGGCGACCGCGGAGGCGCTGCGCACCGGCATCGTGCCCGCCACGGCGCCGGCGCCCGACTTCGGCTGGACCGACGAGGATCTCTACCGCGGCGACCCCGCGGGGTCCGACGTGAACCAGGACGGCATCGGGGACTGCTACCTCGTCGCGACGATGAGCGCCGTCGCCAACGCCGACCCGCAGTGGATCAGGGACCGCATCGCCTACGACGCCCGGACCGGCATGTTCGACGTGACGTTGTGGAACGGGTCCGAATGGCAGCACATCGCCGTCACCCAGGCCGACATCGACGCCAACATCGCCGCCCGCGGCGCCAGCGGGATCGACACCGCCACGCCGGGGGTCACAGATCCGGGTGCCCCGCTGTGGCCCGCGGTCCTCGAATCGGCCTACGCGAAGATGAAGGCCCCCGGCAAGGGCATCGAAGGCATCGAATCCGGCTTCACCCCACCGGCCCTGGAAGCGCTCACCGGCAACAACGGCGACTGGATCGTTCCGGCGACGGAGTGGATGACCCCGAGCCAGAACATCGACTCCCAGATCGCCGACGCGCTGACCGGCAACCAGCCGGTGATGCTGTCGACCAGTGTCTTCGGCGGCCCGCTCCTTGAGGCCCAGCACGTCTATTCGATCGAGGGCATCGCCGGCACGGGCAGCGATGCGGTGGTGACGCTGCGCAACCCGTGGGGACCGGACGACGGTCCGCCGGTCATCGAAGCGCGCCTGGGCGACCTGATCGGGACCGATCCGCTCGGCGGTCTGGGCCTCGGCCCGACCGGCATGATCAACATCGGCCGATTGGGGTCCTGAGTGAGACGCAGGATCCTGGTCGCGGTGATCGCCGCCGTCCTCGTCGTGGCCGCCGCAGCCGGCGCCTACCGATCGTGGTACCTACCGTCCCAGCGACCGATCCTCGTTGGGGCCAAACCGATTCCGGCGCACAAGCTGGAGATGATCCCGGTCACCCCGCTGGCGCAGGTGCCCGTCTCCGACGCCGCCCGGACGGATGTCGCCGACACGTTGCGCGGCGCGGCGCTGTCGCTGAAGCCCGGCAGTCGCATCACCGAGGAGCAGATGTTCTCGCATCCGGGCGGGTGGTACCCGCTGCAAAAGCTGACGAGCGAGTACTTCGCGGCGTTCGGGATGCGGCTGCAGACCGATGCCCAAATGCAGTTCGATGGGTACGCGTTCCGCGACCTGACCTGGGGCACAGCCTGGCCGCGCGCACTGTTCGACGACAGATCGGTGGTGGCGGTCAGCTACTACGCGCCGCTGACACCGGGGTACCGCGAGTCCATGCTCGGCTTCTTCGTGATGACCCCGGAGGAGTCCCGATGAAGCGACTCGTCGTCGCCGTCCTGGCCGTCGGCCTCGTGGTGGCCGTCGCGTTCACCGCGTACACGCGGGTGTATCTGCCTTCGACACGCCCCGTTCTCAACGGGGCGCCCCTCGTGCTGCCCATCAAGATCGAAAAGCTCTCCGCCGAACCGCTCAGCGCTGCGCAGCCCACCGACCAGGAGCGCTGCGGCGCCACGCTCCACGAGGCGATCGCCGCCGTCGCGCCCGGCTATCGCATCGACTCCGAAGAGCTGTACGTGCGGAAGAACGGCTACGACTCGGTGGCGCTGCGCACGATGGCCGGGGAGTACCTGGACACCTTCGGCCTCCGTCTGTCCGCCGACGCCGAGGTCACCGTCGACGGGCAGTCCGTGGACTACCTCATCTGGCGGCCCGACTGGTTGCACAGCGTCGTCGAGGACCGGATGGTCGTCGCCGCCATGTTCGGCACCAGGCTCGCCGACGGGGCCCCGGCGATGGCGTTCGGCTACTTCGTCCTGCGGCCGGTCTGACGCCTATTCCTCGTGCAGCACCGGGTCGGACTCCAGGTGCGTCAGGCCGTTCCAGCACAGGTTGACCAGATGCGCGGCGACGACCTCTTTCTTGGGTTCGCGGATGTCGAGCCACCACTGCGCCGCCATCGACACCGAGCCGACCAGGGCCTGCGCGTAGAGCGGCGCGAGATCGGGGTCCAGGCCACGGCGGGAGAAGTCACCGGCCAGGATCGACGCCACCTGGCTCACGGCATCGTTGAGCAGGGTGGAGTATGTGCCCTGCGTGATGCTGGCCGGGGAATCGCGGATCAGGATCCGGAAGCCGTCGGTGCGCTCCTCGACGTAGGTCAGCAGGGCCAGCGCGACCCGTTCGACGCGCACCCGGGAACGGTTGCCGGCCAGCGAGGACGTAATGCCGTCGAGCAGCGCCGACATCTCGCGGTCCACGACGACGGCGTAGAGCCCCTCCTTCCCCCCGAAGTGCTCGTAGACGACCGGCTTGGACACATTGGCGCGAAGCGCGATCTCCTCGATCGACGTCCCGTCGAAGCCGCGCTCGGCAAACAGGGACTTCGCGATCTCGATCAGCTGCTGGCGGCGCTCGCTGCCCGTCATTCTCGCCCGCGGCGGCCGGATGGCGGCGTGGGTGCTGTCGTCCGGTGCTGATCTGGCCACGCGTTTCAGAGTAAGTCCTTCGACTAGAGTCTCTGGGTGATCGGTCCGTCGTGGTGTAATCGGCAGCACCTCTGATTTTGGTTCAGATAGTTCAGGTTCGAGTCCTGGCGACGGAGCTCAACATGTGGCGAGCGTGCGCAAAAAGACAGCCAGAAGCGGCGTGTCAGCGTGCAGACACGCGCGCTCGCGGAGCAGGGCGGGCTGGTTTCGAGAAGGGCGTGAACATCGATGCGTGAGACCGCGGTCCTGATTCTGGCGGCGGGTGCCGGCACCCGCATGAAGTCCGACACCCCGAAGATGCTGCACACACTGGGCGGCCGCAGCATGCTGGCTCACAGCGTGCACGCTGTCGCCGGGGTCGCGCCTCAGCACCTCGTGGTCGTCGTCGGCAAGGACCGCGAGCGCGTGATCCCCGCGGCGACGCAGATCGGCGAGACCCTCGGCCAGACCGTGCAGATCGCCGTGCAGGAGGAGCAGCGGGGCACCGGCCACGCCGTCGAGTGCGGCCTGACCGCGCTTCCCGACGGCTTCGACGGCACCGTCGTCGTCACCGCCAGCGACGTGCCGCTGCTCGATGCCGCCACGTTGGGTGAGCTGGTGGCCACCCATCACGCGGCGTCCGCCGGTGCGACTCTGCTGACCACGACGCAGGCCGACCCGACCGGATACGGGCGCATCCTTCGGGGTGACGATGGTCAGGTGACCGGGATCGTCGAGCAGGCCGACGCCAGCGACGAGCAGAAGGCCATCACCGAGGTCAACGCGGCGGTGTACGCGTTCGACATCGCGGCGCTGCGCAGCACGCTGAGCCGGCTGCGGTCCGACAACGCCCAGCAGGAGCTCTACCTGACCGACGCGATCGCGCTCGTCCGCTCCGACGGCGGTGTCGTGCAGGCCGTCCACATCGACGACACCGCGCTGGTCACCGGTGTCAACGACCGCGTCCAGCTGGCCGCCCTCGGCGCCGAGCTGAACCGCCGGGTCGTCGAGAAACACCAGCGCAACGGGGTGACGATCGTCGACCCCGGGACCACGTGGATCGACGTCGACGTCACCCTCGGCCGCGACACCGTGGTGCGGCCCGGCACCCAATTGCTGGGCGCGACCAGCATCGGCGCCCACTGCGAGATCGGGCCGGACACCACGCTGACCGACGTCGCCGTCGGCGACGGCGCCCAGGTGATCCGCACCCACGGCAGCGCCTCACAGATCGGCGCCGGCGCCGTCGTCGGGCCGTTCACCTATCTGCGGCCCGGCACCGCACTCGGCGCGTCGGGCAAACTCGGCGCGTTCGTCGAGACCAAGAACTCGACCATCGGCGCCGGCACCAAGGTGCCGCATCTGACCTACGTCGGCGACGCGGACATCGGCGAGCACAGCAATATCGGCGCGTCCAGCGTGTTCGTGAACTACGACGGAGAAACGAAGAGCCGCACCACGATCGGGTCTCACGTGCGCACCGGGTCGGACACCATGTTCGTCGCACCGGTGTCCGTCGGCGACGGCGCCTACACCGGCGCCGGCACAGTCGTCCGCGACGACGTGCCTCCCGGGGCGCTGGCCATCTCGGCGGGCCCGCAACGCAACATCGAGGGTTGGGTGGCGCGCAAGAGGCCCGGCAGCGCCGCGGCCCGAGCCGCCGAGAATGCGGGCGCCACGGACGGCCAAGCTACCGGCGAGTAGCTTTTCGTCGCCCTTTATTGGCATTCTGGTAACCCGCCAGCGTATGGACAGCAGCGCTACGTACGATGGCCCCGTATCGATCCCCGACCCCGACGCCGAGGGCAGCCCCGTGAGCCACGACTGGACCGACAACCGCAAGAACCTGATGCTCTTCTCGGGTCGGGCGCACCCCGAACTCGCCGAGCAGGTCGCCAAAGAACTCGACGTGGCGGTCACCGCGCAGACCGCGAGGGACTTCGCCAACGGGGAAATCTTCGTCCGTTTCGACGAGTCCGTCCGCGGCAGCGACGCATTCGTCCTGCAGAGCCATCCGGCGCCGCTCAACACCTGGCTGATGGAACAGCTGCTGATGATCGACGCGCTCAAGCGGGGCAGCGCCAAGCGCATCACCGCGATCCTGCCCTTCTATCCCTACGCCCGGCAGGACAAGAAGCACCGCGGTCGCGAGCCCATCTCCGCGCGTCTGGTCGCCGACCTGTACAAGACCGCAGGCGCCGACCGCATCGTGACCGTCGACCTGCACACCGACCAGATCCAGGGCTTCTTCGACGGCCCGGTCGATCACATGCGGGCCCAGAAGCTGCTCACCGGCTACATCGCCGAGAACTACGCCGACCACGACATGGTCGTGGTGTCCCCCGACTCGGGCCGTGTGCGCGTGGCGGAGAAGTGGGCCGACTCGCTCGGCGGCGTCCCGCTGGCCTTCATCCACAAGACCCGCGATCCGCTGGTGCCCAACCAGGTCAAGTCGAACCGGGTGGTCGGTGACGTCAAGGGCAAGACCTGCATCCTCAGCGACGACATGATCGACACCGGCGGCACGATCGCCGGCGCCGTACGCCTGCTCAAGGAGGACGGAGCCGCCGACGTCGTGATCGCCGCGACCCACGGCGTGCTCTCCGACCCGGCCCGCGAACGCCTCGCAGCCAGCGGCGCCCGCGAGGTCATCGTCACCAACACGCTCCCCATCGGCGAGGACAAGATGTTCCCGCAGCTGACCGTGCTCTCGATCGCGCCGCTACTGGCCAACACGATCCGCGCCGTGTTCGAGAACGGTTCGGTGACAGGACTTTTCGACGGATCGGCCTGACATGCCCAGCGACGGCCGGGCAGTGGTGTACCACAACCCGAAATGCTCCACCTCGCGTAAGACGTTGGAGTTGCTGCGCGACAACGGGGTCGAACCCGAGATCGTCCTCTACCTGGAGAATCCGCCGTCGCCCGCGGAACTGAAGACGATGATCGCCGACGCCGGGATCGACGTCCGCGCTGCGGTCCGCACACGGGAATCGCTCTACAGCGAACTGGATCTGGCGTCGGCATCCGACGAAGAGCTTCTCGATGCGATGGCCGCGAACCCGATCCTGATCGAGCGGCCGTTCGTCGTCACCGACAAGGGCACCCGCTTGGCGCGTCCGCTCGACAACGTCCGAGAGATTCTGTGACCGTTCGCCTTCGGATCGCCGCGTCCGCGGCAGCGGCCCTGGCCCTGACCGGGTGCGCCACCGAGACGCCCGACTATCAGTCGATCTGGTCGACGAGCAGTGCCGCGCCGACATCGACGAGCGCCGAAACCGGCGCGCCAAAGCCCATCGCGGCATTCCTGGAGGAACAGGGGGTCAGCGGTCAACCTGTCGCCCCCGACAAACTCACCGACCTCACGGTCTCCATGCCCACCCCGGCGGGGTGGAAGCCGTACCAGAGCACTGATTTCGCGCCGGGTACCCGGATGATCGCCAAGGGCGACACGTACCCGACGGCCATGCTGATGGTGTTCCAACTCGACGGTGACTTCGACGTCGCCGAGGCGCTCAGCCACGCCAACGCCGACGCCCAGATGTCGGAGAACTTCCGGCAACTCAACACCTCCACCGCCGACTTCGCGGGCTTCCCGTCCTCGATGATCGAGGGCAGCTACGACCTCAACGGCACCCGCATGCACAGCTACAACCGCATCGTCATCGCCACGGGTACACCACCGAAGAAGCAGCGCTACCTGGTGCAGTTCACGGTCACCGGCTACGCGGACAAAGCTGCCGCAGAAGCACCCGACATGGAGACCATCATCAAGGGATTCACGGTCAAGGCTCCCTGAGTGCCCGTCCCGCTGCGCCCGGTGAACCGATCAACCGTCCGGTTAGGGTGTTCGCCATGAGCGACTGGACCGCCGCCGAACTGCCCTCCTTCGCCGGGCGCACCGTCATCGTCACCGGGGCCAACAGCGGGCTCGGGCTCGTGACGGCGCGAGAGCTCGCCCGTGTTGGCGCCACCACGATCCTGGCGGTGCGCAACCTGGAGAAGGGCCGGACCGCCGCGGCGGGCATGACCGGCGACGTCGAGGTCCGCAAGCTCGACCTGCAGGACCTCGCATCGGTCCGGGCCTTCGCCGACGGGATCGACCGTGTCGACGTGCTGGTGAACAACGCCGGGATCATGGCCGTGCCCTACGCGCAGACGGTCGACGGGTTCGAGAGCCAGATCGGGACCAACCACCTGGGCCACTTCGCCCTGACCAACCTGTTGCTGCCCAAGATCAACGACCGGGTCGTCACCGTGTCGTCGATGATGCACCTGCTCGGCTACATCAGCCTCAAAGACCTGAACTGGAAGTCCCGGCCCTACCTGGCCTGGCCCGCCTACGGCCAGTCGAAACTCGCGAACCTGCTGTTCACCAGCGAGTTGCAACGCCGGCTCGACGCCGTCGGATCCGCGGTGACGTCAATTGCGGCGCACCCCGGATATTCGTCGACCAACCTGCAGGGCCAGACCGGGAGCCGCTTCGGGACGCGCATCTGGGACACCGGAAATCGGTTGCTGGCCACCGACGCCGATTTCGGGGCGCGCCAGACGCTGTACGCGGCGTCGCAGGACCTCCCCGGGAACAGTTTCATCGGCCCCCGGTTCTCGATGCGCGGTGCCACAGTGCAGCACTGGCGCACCCCGCTGGCCCGCGACCGCGCCAGGGCCACCGCGCTGTGGACACTGTCCGAGCAGCTCACGGGCACCCAGTTCCCGCTCTGATTTTTCGCTGACCGTCTGCCTGCGCTACCCTTGCGGACGCGTCACGGCGAGGGTGGCCTGAATCCAGGGCCGCCGTTATCGACGGGAACCAGCACTTCGGTGCGCACCCTGGCCGTGCCCGAGACCCATCACCGGCACAGGAGCACACCATGGCGAAGAACGCCCCCAACAATCTGACCGCACAGGTCCGCGGCACCACCGGCAAGGGCGCCTCGCGTCGCGCCCGCCGCGAGGGCCGCGTTCCCGTGGTTCTCTACGGTCACGGCACCGACCCTCAGCATCTCGAGCTCAACGGCCACGACTTCGCCGCCGTGCTGCGCAACTCCGGCACCAACGCCGTGCTCACCCTCGACATCGACGGCAGCGAGCAGCTCGCGCTGACCAAGTCGATCGAGATCCACCCGATCCGCCGCAACATCCAGCACGCCGACCTGCTCGTGGTCCGCCGCGGCGAGAAGGTGACCGTCGAGGTCACCGTCGTCGTCGAGGGCGAGGCCGCCCCCGGCACGCTGGTCACCCAGGATGCCAACACCGTCGAGATCGAGGCCGATGTGCAGTCGATCCCCGAGCAGTTCTCGGTGTCGGTCGAAGGCGCACAAGAGGGCACCCAGATCACCGCGGGCCAGATCGAACTGCCCGGCGACGTGACGCTGATCTCCGACCCTGAAACCCTGGTCGTCAACGTCGTCGCGGCGCCGACCGAGGAGGAGCTGGAGGCCGAGGGCGGTGGCGCGTCGGTCGACGAGCAGGCCGCCGAGGCTGCCGAGGCGGACGCCGAGGGCTCCGACGCCGCCGAGGGCGACGACTCGGCCGAGTCCGCCTCCGAGTAGACGGACAGCATCATGGCCGAAACCGTCCTGGTGGTCGGCCTGGGCAACCCCGGACCGCAGTACGCCACGACCCGGCACAATCTCGGGTTCATGGTGGCCGACGTCCTCGCCGACCGCATGGGCGAGACGTTCAAGGTGCACAAGAAGTCCGGTGCGGAAGTGGCCACCGGGCGGCTCGCGGGCCGCCCGGTGGTACTGGCCAAGCCAAGGGTGTACATGAACGAATCGGGGCGTCAGGTCGGTCCGCTGGCGAAGTTCTATTCGGTCGCACCCACCGACGTCGTCATCATCCACGACGAGCTGGACATCGACTTCGGTCGCATCCGGCTCAAGGCCGGTGGCGGGGTGGCCGGACACAACGGTCTGCGGTCGGTGGGATCAGCGTTGAGCAGCAACGATTTTCAGCGAGTGCGGGTCGGCATCGGCCGCCCACCGGGCCAGAAGTCCGGCGCCAGTTTCGTGCTGGAGAACTTCAATTCCCGCGAACGTCCGGAACTGGGCACCATCGTCGAGCTGGCCGCCGACGCGACCGAGCTGTTGATCGAGCTCGGGGTCGAGCCGGCTCAGAACACGGTGCACGCCTGGGCCTGACATGCCGCCCCCTGACAGCCCTCGCCGGCCTCAGCGTCCGCGGATCCCGCTGTCCACGGTCTTGACCGGCTTGTGCGGGAAGCGCTTCACCGCGTGCGCCTCGGCCTCCGAACCGGGGAGCACGTAGAGCGTTTCGCGTTTGTCCTGCAGGGGTTTGAGGACGAGCTCCATGAAACCCTTGCGGTCGTCGAGGTAGGGCTCGATCACCTCCTCCCCCGCCGGGCACACCGCCAGGCAGTAGGCCGCCTTGTAGTTGGCCTTGAACGACAGGCTCTGCCACATCGATGCGTTCTCCGAATCGCTGACCCGCGAACGGAAGTCGGCGGCGTCGGTACTGTCGGCGATCGTCTGCGCCCAGTCGGTGAAGCCACCCATGAACTCCCGGTAGTTGTGCACCGAGCACGCCACGAAGTCGAAGTCACCGTTCTTCTTGATGGCGCCCACCGGACACGCCGCCACGCACAGCTTGCACTCGAGGCAGGGCGAATAGTCCAGCGGCTCTGCGTAACTGCTGATCTCGGAGGCCACCAGGATGGTTCCCAGCAGGATGAAGTTGCCGAACTTCGGGTGGATGACGTTGCGGTGGATGCCCATCGCGCCCATGCCCGCCGCCACCGCCACCGGTTTGTGCGCGACGACCCAGATCCGGCCGGGAAAGCGGTCCATCTCCATGGGGAAGGTCGCCGACGGGTTGACCACCCGGTGACCGGCGTCCTGCAGCACCCGCGTGATGCGGTGTGCGGCCTCGTTCATGATCTCGCCGCTGCGATGGAACTCCTGGTTGGCGACGCTGCGGGCGGTCGAACGCACGTTGTCGCGGTTCATCTTGACCACCAGCGAGAGGTAGCTCGCCGCTCCCGGCAGCGCCGCCTCCACATGGGAGCGTTCGGACTCCAGGGCGGGGTCGGTGACACTGGCGAAACCGACGTCGTCGACACCGGCGTCGAGGCACACCTGCCGGAGCCACGCGGCGTCAAGCACGCCCGGCTTCGGCGCCGGACGGGACCGCACCGCACGCACGGTCGGATGGTCGGCCAGACGGGCAGGAATCTTCTCCACGTAGCTGAGTATAGCCACACATACTCAGGGGAGGGTCCTACGACTTGACGTATTCCTTGACGGGAATATCTCCCCTGGTTTAACGTACGGACATGCAGGCGGCGGTATTCGGGGCACTTGCTGAACCCAGCAGACTGAGGATCGTCGAACTGCTCCGCACGGGGCCGCGTTCGGTCGGGGAGATCGCCGAAACCCTCGATATTCGCCAACCGCAGGTGAGCAAACACCTTCGGGTGCTTGGCGATTCGGGCATCGTCGTGGGCGAGGCCCTCGCCCGACACCGGATCTATCACCTTGAGGCCGCGCCGTTCGAGGAGATCGACGAATGGCTCGGTTCGTTTGCTCAGCTGTGGGAGACCCGACTGGATTCGCTGGGCGGATATCTCGAATCCATCGCCGAAAGTACGCCGACGACCACAACGGATGGGAAGCCATGATTCTGCAAATCTTCAAGAAGACCAAGAACCTCGACTTCGAACGGACCTACTCGGCGCCGATCGAGACGGTGTGGCGGGCGTGGACCGATCCGGAAATGCTCCGGCAGTGGTGGGGGCCGGAGAAGACCCTGGTGCCCGAATGCAGGATCGACCTTCGAGTCGGCGGCGAGGTATACATCGTGATGGAAGCCGGTGAGGCCATGGGCAAGTACCAGGGGACGCGCTGGCCGATGGCAGGCACCTTCACTCGGATCGAAGGCCCGTCGCGACTCACCTACGACGCCCGTTCATGGACCGAAGGCGAAGAGGAAGGGTCCACGATCCAGCACACCAACGACGTCCAGCTCACCGAACACGACGGCACGACGACCGTCGCCCTCCACGTGGCGATCACCAGCATCGGCCCCAAGGCCAAGATGGCGGCCTTCGGGATGAAGTGGGGTTACAAGGCCCAGCTGGAAAAGCTCGAACAACTGCTGTCGTCGGTCTGACCCGCTAACCGCCCGTCCTGCGCTTGTAGGCGTAGAGCGCGAACGGCGCGAACACCGCCGTGAGCGCCAGCGACCACAGGACGGTGGACAACACCGGATGGTGCAGCGGCAGTTGGGCACTCGCGGGTGCGGGCCCGCCGTTGCCCCACAGTTCACGCATGGCCTGGGCCAGCGAGGACACCGGGTTCCATTCGGCGATCACCCTGAGCCAGTGCGGCATCGGCTCGGTGGGCACGAAGGTGTTGGCCAGGAATGTCACCGGGAACAGTGCCGTGAACATCACGCCGTTGACGGCTTCCACCGTGCGCATCAGTGACCCGATCAGGATGCCGAACCAGATCATGCCGAAGCCGAACAGCAACAGCAGGGCAAAGGCCAGGATGGCCTCGCCGACGCCGTTGCGGATTCGCCAGCCGATGGCCAGCCCCGTCAAGGCCATCACGAGGACGCCCAGCGACGAGTGGATGACGCTGGCGATGCTGCGGCCGATCAGCACCGAGGAACGGGAGATCGGCAGCGACCGGAACCGGTCGATGATGCCCTTCTCGACGTCGGCGGTGATTCCCGATGCCACCACGAACGCCGAGAACACGATGGTCTGCGCCTGGATGCCGGGCAGCAGGAACTCCCGGTAGGAGGCACCGCCGGTGTTGGTGATCGACGCACCGAAGACGAAGGCGAACAGCAGCACGAACATGATCGGCTGGGCGGTCACGTCGCTGAGCATCTCGGGCATGCGCTTGGTGTGGATCATGTTGCGTTTGACCATGATCCAGGACTGCTGCGCGAGATTGGTGGGACGCGTGGGCACCGGCCGGGGCCGGACCGCGGCGTGCGCCTGGGTGTCCAGCGCGGTCATGCGCTGACCTCCTCACTGTCGTCGGTACGATGTCCGGTCAACGACAGGAACACGTCGTCGAGGCTGGGCCGGGACAGTCCGATGTCCTCGACGGTGATTCCGCTGTCGCGCAGCCACCCGGCCACCGTGATCATGTCGTCGAGCCCGTCGGCCGAGGCGGTGAGTCTGCGGGCGCCGGAGTCGACGAACACCTCGGTGCCGGTCCGGGACAGCAATTCCCGGGCAGGGTCGAGGTCGGCGGCCTCGGCGACGGTGACCACCAGGCTGGCCCGGCCGGCCTGCTGTTTGAGTTCCAGCGGTGATCCCTCGGCGATGATCCGCCCGCGATCGATCACCACGATGTTGTCGGCCAGTTGATCGGCCTCCTCCAGGTACTGGGTGGTGAGCAGCAACGTGGTGCCCTGGGCGACCAGCCCGCGCAACACCTCCCACAGCTCGCTGCGGCTGCGCGGATCCAGGCCCGTCGTCGGCTCGTCGAGGAACAGCACCGGCGGGGAGGCGAGCAGGCTCACCGCGAGGTCGAGCCGCCGGCGCATGCCGCCCGAGTAGGACTTGACGACCCGGTCGGCGGCATCGGCGAGTGAGAACTGGTGCAGCAGTTGGTCCCCGAGCGTGGCGAGGTCCTTCCGGCGGATGCCGTAGAGGCTCCCGATCATCCGGATGTTCTCGCGCCCGGTCAGCAGTTCGTCGACCGTCGCGACCTGACCGGTGAGCCCCATGTGACGGCGGACGTCGTCGGGCTGGGTCCGCACGTCGAAACCGGCCACCCGGGCGGTTCCGCTGGTGGGTTCGGTCAGCGTGGTCATCATGCGGACCGTGGTCGTCTTGCCGGCTCCGTTGGGGCCGAGCAGTCCCAGCACGGTTCCGGGCGGCACGGAGAAGCTGACACCGGCGACCGCGGTCTCGTCGCCGAACCTCTTCACCAGGTCGACCGCTTCGATCGCAGGAGGGGAGGGCATGGTTCGACGCTACGGGCGACCCCCGACATCAGCCAGTCATTTACCGCCGGGCTGCGTGCGGGACTCAGTAGATGACGTCGTGGACGCGGTCGACATAGAAGGTGTTCGGGTCGGTGCCCGGCGCCGCGGGGCGCGGTCCGCCCGTCACGACCACCCAGCCGCCCGGGCGGGGGTACACCTGCTCGAACCACACACTCTGCTGCTGACCGGTGCCGTACCAGGTGACCCAGCCTGCGGTGCCGCGCTGCGGATACTCCTGCGCCGACGTCACCTGGCCGAGCCGGAACCGGGGGTCGGCGCTGCAGATCTGCACGGCCTGCGCCCAGCGGCCCTGCGCGCTGCCCTTGGACGGGCGCCGCGCCAGCGCGAGGATGAACCAGACGACGAGCCCGATGACGAGCGCGCCACCGATGAGCTGGCCGATGACCTCCCCGATGTCGCGGGCAGGGCTGCCGTTCATGTCCCCCCTTTCGCGCGCCGCGAGCGAGAAATACCGCTGTCTGCCGCGCGTCGGCGTGCAGACACGCGCGCTCGCGGTGCATGGTGCCGGCAGGTGTGCGGTGCCGGCAGGTGCACGGTGCCGGCAGGTGCATGGTGCCGGCGGGTTTTAGGTGACCAGAGAGACCGAGGTCGACCGGCGCAGCTTGCCCGACGAGGTCTTCGGGATGCTGCCGGGGCCGAGGACGACGACGTTGCGGGGGCGCACGTCGACTTCGGCGACCACCTCGTGGGCCACCTGGTGCTCGATGCGGCGTACCTCGACCGGGTCCTGCCAGGCGTTGGACTCGACGGCCACCGCGAACGTCTCGCGGGAGTGCCCGGCGTCCAGGCGGACCGCGACGGCGCATCCGGGTCGCACGCCTTCGACGCGGCCGGCGGCCCGTTCGATGTCGGTCGGGTAGATGTTGCGGCCCGCCATGATGATGACGTCCTTGACGCGGCCGCAGACGACGACGTTGCCCTCCTCGGTGATGTAGCCGAGGTCGCCGGTGTCGTACCAGCCGTGCTCGTCCTGGGCCGGGATGAACCCGCCCATGGTCATGTAGCCCGGCGTCACGCATTCGCCACGCAGCTCGATGACGCCGACGCCGCGCGGCGGCATCACGTTGCCGTGGTCGTCGATGACGCGGGCCTCGAGGTCGGTGAGCAGCGGACCGAGCTCGGCGAGGCGCTTGGTGTGCCCCTTCGTCGCGGGGACCGCCCGGCGCAACGCGGCCAGCAGGTCCGCGTCGACCTCGTCGACGGTCAGGCCCGCGCCGCACGGCGAGAAGGACACCGCCAGCGTGGTCTCGGCCATGCCGTAGGCCGGCAGGATCGCGCCCGGATCGAGACCGAACGGCTTTCCGGCGTCCAGCAGGTCCTCGACGTCGGCCGGTTCCACGGGCTCGGCGCCCGACAGGGCGAAGCGCAGCGTGGACAGGTCGAACTCGCCGGGCTTGGCCTGACGGCGCAGGCGCTTGGCGAACAACGCGTAGGCGAAGTTCGGCGCCGCGGTCATGGTGCCCTTGTACTTGTCGATGAGCTTCGCCCACAGCAGGGTGTCCCGCAGGAAGTCCATCGGCGTGACCTTGACCAGCTCGGCGCCGAAGTACATCGGGATGGTCAGGAAGCCGACCATTCCCATGTCGTGGAAGCAGGGCAGCCAGCTGACCATGACGTCCTTGTCGACGTCGTACTGCGCGCCGATGAACATCGCCTCGGCGTTGGAATAGATGTTGCGGTGGGTGATCTGCACGGCCTTCGGCGATCCGGTGGACCCGCTCGTCAGCTGCATCAGCGCCAGATCGTCCTCGTCGACCTCGATCGGGTCGATGGGGTCGGACTCCAGCAGTCCGGTCACCGTCAGGACCTTGATGCCCTTCTCCTCCAGCACCGGAACGGCGACCAGGAAGGGCTCGGAGACGATGACGGCCTTGGCCTCGATCATCCCGATGACGTTCATGGTGTCCTCGGCCCACACCACCAGGTCGGTCCGGGGCGTCGGCTGGTGCAGCATCGTCAGGCTGGCACCGCGCATCCACAGACCCTGGGCCGTCGGCGCGATCTCGACCGGGAAACCGGCCAGCACGCCGACGGCGTCACCGTGGCCGACCCCGGCGGCCGCCAGGCCACCGGCGATGCGCCGGGCGCGCTCGTGGACTTCGCCCCAGGTGTGGCGGACCGGCTCGTAAGGCTCGCCGGTCACCATCCCGCGACTGCTCGTCCGGGCATTCAGGTACATCTTCTCGGTGAATCTGCTCACCACGACCTCCTCGCCGACATTTGCCCCGGTACACATGCCCGTTTGCCATGCTCCGCCTGTTGAGAGGCCTTGTCGTGGAGGCGCGCACACAGTTGGGGAGCGGTTGTGTCTCGAATCGGTGATGACCCACGAGCGGGGGTGAAGGCGACACCCATACGAGTTCGCGGCCCGCCGGCGACGCCGGTGGGGGAACTCGATGCGTTCACTACTCGACCGCTAGCTCTCACCGTCGCTCATCTTAAGCAACTCTTAAGTAACTGCCAAACGCGCGCGCCGATTGAGGCGTGCGTCACACCTGTTTGTGATCGGGACTTTATCGGTCAGCGGGCGGTCGAGGGCGCCGGCACGACCCGCGCGCCCTGAACCGGGCCGCTCGCCACGCGCACCGTCCGGCACACCCCCGCACCGGCCAGCTCGGTGCCGATGTCGACTGCGGCGCCGGCAGAGGTGCACAGGAAAGCGCAGGTCGGACCCGATCCCGACACCACCCCCGCCAACGCGCCCGCCTCGACGCCGGCGCGCAGCGTGCGGCGCAACGCCGGGTCCAGGCTCAGCGCGGCGGGCTGCAGGTCGTTGCCCAGCAGGGGCGCCAGCTGCGCGGGATCGCCCGAAGCCAGCGCAGTCAGCAGCGGTTCCGGCGATTCGAGCCGCGGCGGCAGCGCGCGGTCCTCTTCGGCACGCAGGCGGTCGATCTCCCCGAACACCGTCGCGGTGGAGAGCCCGCCCGTCGCGAACGCGAGGACCCAGTGGAACGTGTTGCGGGTCAGCACGGTCGCCAGTTCCTCGCCGCGGCCGGTGCCGAGGGCGGTTCCGCCGTGGAGCGCGAACGGGACGTCGCTGCCCAGCTGGGCCGCCATGGCGTGCAGATCGCGGCGGGGCAGACCGAGCTCCCAGAGGGAGTTCATGGCCACCAGGACCCCGGCGGCGTCCGCGCTGCCGCCGGCCATGCCGCCGGCGACCGGGATGGTCTTCTCGATCGATATCGCGACATCGGCGGCGCGACCGACGTGCTCCCCCAGCAGTTCGGCGGCGCGCCACGCCAGATTGCGCTGGTCCACGGGAAGCGACTCGGCGCCTTCGCCCGACATCTCCAGCGACAGAGTGTCCGCCGTGCGCACCGTGACCTCGTCGAGCAGGGAGACGGCGTGGAAGACGGTGGTCAACTCGTGGTAGCCGTCGTCACGACGGTCCCCGACGTCGAGGTACAAGTTGACCTTCCCGGGCACCCGAACCGTGACCGAGCCAGTCGCCACCCATTCGGAAGCCGTATTACCGTCGCGCGCGGACACCCGACCGACATTAACTTCCGCAGCGCCGCCCGGCGAACCGCAGACGTGCCGCGCACCGTCCCCCGCCTATCGGGCGCCTGACACCGACGTTGAGACGCGGTCGATCGAATGTCGCCTCAGGACAACATCATCGGCGGTATCGGCACCGGCCGATCGCGGCGCACAGCACGACAACTCCACACAGACGACGAACGGCCCCGGCGCGGTCGCCGGAGCCGTTCTCGTGACGCTGTGGGTGCGGTGGCTACGGAGCCGGCACCTGCGAGTCGTCGGACACCGCAGACTCGTCGGACACCGCGGATTCGTCGGCGGCCTCGGCTTCCTGCTTCGGCACCACGTGCCAGTCGGCGTTGCGCTGCAGCAGGGTGACGAACTGTTTGATCGTCAGGGTCTCCCCACGCAGGGAGGGGGTGATGCTCGCGGCCAGCAGACGGCTCGCCGCCTCGTTCCCGGAACCAGCCCACTCGGCGAAGGCATTGCGGACGGTCTTGCGGCGCTGCGCGAAGGCCGTGTCGATGAGGTGGAAGACCTGCTCGCGGAACTCGGGATCGGTGGGCCACTGCGGGGTCTCGTACCGGTCGATGCGCACCAGCCCGGAGTAGACCCGCGGGATGGGCCAGAACACCGTCGGCGACACCATGCCGTAGCGGCGGACGTTGCCGAAGAAGCGGACCTTCACGCTGGGCACGCCGTAGTCCTTGCCGCCGGGCTCGGCGGCGAGACGCTCGGCGACCTCGGCCTGGACCATCACCATCACGGTGCGGATCGACGGGAACTCGGCCAGCAGATGGAGCAGCGCGGGTACGGCCACGTTGTAGGGCAGGTTCGCCACCAGCGCGGTCGGCATGTCCTCCATGTCCGACGGCTTGAACGTCAGGATGTCGCGGTTGAGCACCGTGAGGCGGTTGACCTCGCTGTGCGAATGTGCGGCGACCGTGGTGTGCAGCTGGCCGGCCAGCACCGGATCGATCTCCACCGCGGTCACGCGCGCGCCCTTGTCCAGCAGGGCCAGGGTCAGCGAGCCCAGCCCGGGGCCGACCTCGAGGACGTGGTCGTTTCGGTTCACGCCGGACGCGGACACGATGCGGCGCACCGTGTTGGCGTCGTGCACGAAATTCTGACCGAACGACTTCCTGGGCCTGAAGTCAATTGACTTAGCCAGGTGCCGAATTTCAGTTCGCCCGAGCAGTCGTATTGTCACGACGCACCGATCCTCCCACTACAGGTCGGCCACGCCCCCCAACCTTGGCGCGCCCGAGTTACCTCAGCAATCGCGATCTGCTCTTCCTTTGTTGCCAGATCCGCTCGCTGAGCATACCTCAGACCCCCGTTGCGCTCCCAGGTGTTTTGATCAAATTGGACGCCACCAAAATAGCCATTGCCCGTATTGATGGCCCAATTACCTCCGGCTTCGCAGCGAGCCAGGGCATCCCAAGCGCCCGCGTTGGTCACCGGAGGCACCTCGGTGCCCGGTTTTGCGCCCACTCTCAGCACACCGTCGCGCGCAGGAGTGACCACGACATTGGCTACTGGCAACCTTCCCGTTTCCACTCCGTTAATTTTCGCTACAGCGAAAGTGACGTCCTGAACACCGGGATTTCCCGGATTCTCCACGATCTGGCGACTCATGTTCAGGGTCACATCGTCGATGCGCTGGTTGTGCGGCGCGAGCGGCAGACGCTCGGTCACCTTCTCGATCCGGATCCGCGTGACTTTGACGGTCATTCCCTCTGCAAGGGGTGTCGAAGGTGCTGGAAACACCGAGTCGCTTTGCTGAAGTGGCGCACCCGCGGCCTGCAGGAGACCGGCGACATTCGGCGCCGCCAGCCGCACCGAGCGCAGCACGCCGCCGTCGTCTATTTGCACGTTTTTGGGGCTGACCACCGGAAGTTCCATACCGTCGAGCGGAAGTCGACTGCCGCGCGACGCCGCAACGGGCGCGCGGTCGGTCATCTGCAGCTGGGCGAGGGCCTCGTCGACGGTCGATGCCGTCGTCCAGACCTGCTCGGCGCCTCCTCCGTCGGTGGAGATCTCCAGCGGCCGGCTCCGGCGCAACACGATCGTGTCGGCCTGGTGCACCGGGGAGTCCGCGGCCGGGAAGAGGTCGTCGCGTTCCCCGACCTCGAAGCCGTTCTCGGTGACGACGTCGATCACCCGCGACTGCATCGTGGGCACCGTGACCGACGCGCCGTCGACCGTGAGGGTGACGGTCTTGTGCGCCGCGACCGCGGTCGCACCGGCGAACGTCAACGCCAGCAAAGTCAACGCGACGACAAGCCGCAGCAGGGGCGAACGGGTCTGATGAAGTTTTGTCAAAGCATTCACAATGTCGTCTATCCCGACTTTGCCTGGCGCGGGCAGCAGCAAGGGTGGGGGGTGGCCACCGCGCGATTTATCACGAGACGGTAACGAATCGGTCTAGCTCCAGCAACCCGCCAGACCGTAGACCTTCGCCGCCGTCGCGGAACTCTCCTCGGCGAGCTCTTCCGCGGGCCGGCCGAGCAGGTCGGCCAGCGCTCGGACAGTGTATGGCAGGCAATAGGGCTCATTCGGCGCGCCGCGGAACGGGTGCGGGGTCAAGAACGGCGCGTCCGTCTCGACCAGAAGCTGTCCCGGCGGAATCAACCGCGCAGCTTCCTGCAGGTCGTGGGCGTTCTTGAAGCTGACCGTCCCGGACAGGCTGAGCAGCCACCCCTCGTCCAGGCAGGTGCGCGCCATGGCGGCGCCCGATGAGAAACAGTGGAAGATCACAGTCTCGGGAGCCCCCTCGGCCCGCAACACGTCGAGGACCTCGGCGTCGGCGTCGCGGTTGTGGATCATCAGCGGCTTACCCGTCCGTTTGGCCAGGTCGATGTGCCACGCGAAGGCCTCCCGCTGCTCGGCGGGCTCGGCGCACCCCTCCAGGCGTCCGGGCCAGTACATGTCCATCCCGGTCTCTCCGATGGCGACCACCCTCGGATGCCGGGCCAGTCGCTCGACCACCGTCCGGGCCTCGGCCGTCAACGCGTTCGCCCGGGTCGGGTGCAACGCGACCGCGGCGTAGACCCGGGAATCCCAGTCGGCGGCCTCGGCCGCCCACCGCGCCGCCTCCAGATCGTCGGCGATCGTGACCACGGCCTGCACACCGGCCTCGCCGGCCCGGTCGAGGATGGCGCGCACGTCGTCGGCGTCGCGGGCGCCGCATGCGTCGAGGTGGGTGTGGGCGTCGACCAACCGGCCGAGGGGCTCCGGGATCGGCGGCGGCTCGCGTCGCTGCTTGGTGGCGCTCACCCGACACACTCTAGGGTTGACGCTGAAATGAGCCAGCCCTACTACATCACGACAGCGATCGCCTACCCCAACGGCGATCCCCACGTCGGACACGCATACGAATACATCGCCACCGACGCGATCGCTCGGTTCAAGAGGTTGGACGGCTTCGACGTCCGGTATCTGACCGGAACCGATGTGCACGGGCTCAAGATGGCCGAGACGGCCGCCAAGCTCGGCATCCCCACCGCCGAGCTGGCGCGGGCGAATTCGGATGTGTTCGAGCGCCTGCAGGAGAAGCTCAACATCTCCTTCGACCGCTTCATCCGGACCAGCGATGCCGACCACTACGAGGCGTCCAAGGCGATCTGGAACCGGATGGTCGACGCCGGGGACGTGTACCTCGACAAGTACTCGGGCTGGTACTCGGTGCGCGACGAGCGGTTCTTCACCGAAGGCGAGACCAGCGTCGGCGACGACGGCGTTCGCGTGGCCACCGAGACGGGGACGCCCGTGACGTGGACCGAGGAGGAGACGTACTTCTTCAAGCTGTCCGCCTACACGGACCGGCTGCTGGCTCTCTACGCCGAGCAGCCCGGGTTCATCGAGCCCGAGGTGCGCCGCAATGAGATCGTCAGCTTCGTCTCGGGCGGGCTGCGCGACCTGTCGATCTCACGGACGACGTTCGACTGGGGCGTCCCGGTGCCCGGCCATCCCGATCACGTGATGTACGTGTGGGTCGACGCGCTGACGAACTACCTGACCGGCGTCGGGTTCCCCGACACCGAGTCCGAGGCGTTCCAGCGGTACTGGCCTGCGGACCTGCACATGATCGGCAAGGACATCATCCGGTTCCACACCGTGTACTGGCCGGCGTTCCTGATGTCGGCGGGCATCGCACTGCCGAAGAAGGTGTTCGCCCACGGTTTCCTGTTCAACCGCGGCGAGAAGATGAGCAAGTCGGTCGGCAACGTGGTGGACCCCAACGACCTCGTCGACACGTTCGGCGTCGACCAGTTGCGCTACTTCCTGCTGCGCGAGGTGCCGTTCGGCCAGGACGGGAGCTACAGCGAGGACGGCATCATCGGCCGGATCAACGCCGACCTCGCCAACGAGTACGGCAACCTGGCCCAGCGGTCGCTGTCGATGGTCGCGAAGAACCTCGACGGCGTCGTCCCGCAGCCCGGGGAGTTCACCGCCGAGGATTCCGAGATGCTCGCTGCGGCCGACGCCCTGCTGGACCGGGTGCGAGGTCACTACGACGCCACGGCGATGCACCTCGCACTCGAGGCGATCTGGTCGGTGCTCGGCGCGGCGAACCGGTACTTCTCGGCGCAGGAGCCGTGGGTGCTGCGTAAGAGCGATCCGGACCGTTTCGCGACCGTGCTCTACACGACGTTGGAGGTCGTGCGCATCACCACGCTGCTCAGCCAGCCGGTCATGCCCACCGCGACCGCGACACTGCTCGACCTGCTCGGCCAGCCGGTGGACGACCGCACGTTCGCCGCCGTCGGCACCCGGCTCGTCCCGGGTACCGCGCTGCCGGCGCCCTCGGGCGTCTTCCCCCGCTATCAGACGGAGTGATGTGACCGATCTGCACAACTCGTTGCACGCGATCTACGACGAGGTCTCCCGGCGCAACCCAGGCGAAGTCGAGTTCCACCAGGCGGTGTACGAAGTGCTGGACAGCCTGGGCCCCGTCGTCGACAAGCATCCCGACTACGTCGATTCGGCGGTGATCCGCCGGTTGTGCGAACCCGAGCGGCAGATCATCTTCCGCGTGCCGTGGGTCGACGACGCCGGAGCGGTCCAGATCAACCGGGGCTTCCGGGTGGAGTTCAACTCGGCGCTCGGACCGTTCAAGGGCGGGTTGCGGTTTCACCCGTCCGTCTACCTCGGCATCGTGAAGTTCCTCGGATTCGAGCAGATCTTCAAGAACGCCCTCACCGGCCTGCCCATCGGCGGAGGCAAAGGGGGCTCGGACTTCGACCCCAAAGGCCGCAGCGACGGCGAGGTCATGCGGTTCTGCCAGTCGTTCATGACCGAGCTGTACCGCCACATCGGCGAGTACACGGACGTACCCGCCGGCGACACCGGCGTCGGCACCCGCGAGATCGGGTACCTGTTCGGCCAGTACAAGCGCATCACCAACCGCTACGAATCCGGCGCGCTCACCGGTAAGGGGCTGACGTGGGGCGGGGCGCAGGTCCGCACCGAAGCCACCGGATACGGCACGGTGTTCTTCGTCGACGAGATCCTGCGATCGAACGGACAGTCCTTCGACGGCAAGCGTGTCGTGGTCTCCGGATCCGGCAACGTCGCGACCTATGCCATTGACAAGATCCATCAGCTCGGCGGGACGGTGCTGGCCTGCTCGGACTCCGGTGGGTACGTGGTCGACGAGCGCGGCATCGACCTCGACCTCCTCAAGGAGATCAAAGAGATCCGGCGCGGCCGGATCGCCGAATATGCCGAGGCCCGCCCGGAGACGGCGCGATTCGTCGGCGACGGCAGCGTGTGGGATGTCGAGTGCGATGTCGCCCTGCCCTGCGCGACGCAGAACGAGCTCGACTACGACGCGGCGCTGAGGCTGACGAAATCCGGTTGCCGGGTCGTCGCCGAGGGCGCCAACATGCCGTGCACACCGCAGGCGGTGAAACTGTTCGCCGAATCCGGCGTCATCTTCGCCCCCGGCAAGGCCGCCAACGCCGGCGGAGTCGCCACCAGCGCCCTGGAGATGCAGCAGAACGCCTCCCGCGACTCGTGGTCGTTCGACGACACCGAACAGCGTCTCGCCGCGATCATGCGGCGCATCCACGAGCGTTGCATCGCCACCGCCGACGAGTACGACCGGCCCGGCAACTACGTGGTCGGCGCCAACATCGCCGGCTTCACACGGGTCGCCGACGCGATGCTCGCACTCGGCGTGGTCTAGTGATCTAGGTCACTTCTTCGGCGGAGGTGTCACACCCGGTCGGCGGCCGGTGTCTTGAGGACAGCCCGACTCGAAGCGGAGTCGACCTCACGAAGGAGTGAAGAATGACCACTGTCCTGGTGATCGGAGGCGGATACGCCGGGGTCATGGCAGCCAACCGACTGAAGTCACGTGACGATCTGTCGGTGCAGCTGATCAACCCCCGGCCGCAGTTCGTCGAACGGATCCGTCTTCACCAACTGGCCGCCGACAGCGACCCGAACAGCACGATGGCCGTCGCGGACTTCGGCGCGGTGCTCAACGACGGGGTGCGCCTGGTGGTCGACAGCGCCGAACGGATCGACCCCGCCGCCCGCCGGGTCACGCTGGGCTCCGGGGGCGTCCTGGACTACGACTATCTGGTGTATGCGGTCGGCAGCACCGGCGCGATCCCTGACGCAGTGCCGGGTGCAGCCGAATTCGCCTATCCCCTCAGCGAATTGGAGCAGGCGAAGCGACTGCGGGCCCGGCTGGCCGACGTGCCGACACAGGCCCCGATCGTGGTCGTCGGCGGCGGCCTGACCGGCATCGAGGCCGCGGCGGAGTTCGCCGAGGCCGGGCGCCGCGTGACGCTGGTCAGCAGCATCGTCGGGCCGTCGCTGAGCGCACCCGGACGGCGCTCGGTCACCAAGAGGCTCGGCAAGCTGGGGGTCACGACCGTGGCCGCGACCGTCGCGTCGGTCACCGCCGACGCGGTGGTCCTGACCGATGGGCGCACCCTGCCCAGCGCGGTCACGGTGTGGACGGCCGGGTTCGGCGTGCCGGGCCTGGCCGCAGCGAGCGGGCTGACCACCGACGCCATGGGACGCGTCGTCACCGACGAGACGCTGACCAGTGTCGATGACGACCGCATCGTCGCCGCCGGGGATGCGGCGGCGCCGTCGGGACTTCCGTACCGGATGAGCTGCCAAGCTGGGCTGCCGCTCGGCGCCCAGGCCGCCAACACGGTGCTGGCGCGGATCGCCGGCGGCGAAGCAGCGGTCGCGACGGTGCCGATGTCGGGCCAGTGCATCAGCCTGGGGCGTGACGCCGGCACAGTGCAGCTGCAGCGCAAGGACGACACTCCGCTCAACCTCTACCTCGGCGGGCGGACCGGCGCGTTCGTCAAGGAGCAGGTGTGCCGGTACACGGTGAAGTGGCTGGCCGGCGAGGCCAGGAAGCCGGGTTCCTACAAGTCCCTCAAGGGTCCCGACCGCTCGGAACTGATCGCGGCCGCCAAGGCGGTGCCGGTCCGGTGACGCGCGCGCCGGGTGACGAACACGCCGAACGGTTCACTGCGCTGCGTCCACTCCTGTTCACGATTGCCTACGAAATCCTGGGCAGTGCCACGGAATCCGACGACGTGCTGCAGGAGAGCTATCTGCGTTGGGCCGATGTCGACCTGTCCACGGTCGCGGACACCAAGGCGTATCTGGCACAGCTCGTCACCCGGCAGGCCCTCAACACCTTGCGGGCGCAGTCGCGGCGCCGCGAGGACTACGTCGGCCCCTGGCTGCCCGAACCGCTTCTGACGGAGGCGGATCCGTCGGCCGACGTGGTGCTCGCGGAATCGGTGTCGATGGCGATGCTCGTCGTGCTGGAGACCCTGAGCCCCGACGAACGCGCCGTGTTCGTGCTGCGCGAGGTGTTCGGGTTCGGTCATGACGAGATCGCGGCTACGCTCGGCAAGTCCACGGCGGCCGTCCGCCAGATGGCCCACCGCGCACGCGAACACGTGCAGTCCCGCCGCAGGAGGTTCGAGCCGGTCGACCCCAAACTCTCGTCGGAGATCACCCTGCGGTTCTTCACCGCAGCGGCCACCGGCGATCTCGACGGGTTGATGGCGATGCTGGCGCCCGACGTGGTGTGGACCGCAGACAGCGACGGCAAGGTCAGCGCGGCACGCCGACCCGTCGAGGGCGCCGACCGCGTGGCGCGGCTGATCCTGGGGTTCATCCGGCTCGCCGGAGACCAGGGCCGGGTCGAACAGGCGATCTACAACAGCGCACCGGCCATGGTCCTCTACCTCGGCGACCATCTGGAAGGGGTCGTCACCTTCGAGGTGGTCGACGGCAGGATCACCAACTTCTATGCCATGCGCAATCCGGAGAAGCTGGCGGGCGTGATGGTGCCCCGCCGCATCGGCCGATAATGGTGCGGTGCGCATCGAGCGGCTCGGCGACCTGGGCGACGCCCCGTCGGTGCTGCGCGCGCTGGCCGCGGCGGCGCACCGGCTGGAGCTCGCGCCGCCCGCCGCACTGATCGGCGACTGGTTCGGGTCCAGGGCTGTGATCGCACCGTCGCTCGTGGCGGATCCGGTGGCAACGTCCGACGTGTTCGACGTGCCTCCCGGCGACCGCTGCGACGGCCCGGTGGGCGGTGGCTGGTTCGGCTACCTGTCCTATCCGGACCCCGGCGCCGACGGCCTGGGCCCCCGCGTCCCGGAGGCCGCCGGGGGCTGGTCCGACACCGTGCTGCGGTGTGCTGACGACGGCACCTGGTGGCACGAAAGCCTCAGCGGCGCAACGTTGTCCGACTGGGTGACGGATGCGCTGCGGGCGCCGCGACCGCGGTCTGTGGCCGTCGTCGGCTGGGCCGGCGCCGACCGTGACGCACACCGGCGGGGGGTGCTGGACTGCCTGGACGCGATCGCTGCGGGTGAGGTCTACCAGGCCTGCGTCTGCACGCAGTTCACGGGCGCGCTCGACGGAGAGCCGGTGGATTTCTTCGCCGAGGCGGCCGCGAGGACGGAGCCGGCGCGTGCGGCGTTCATGGCCGGCCCCTGGGGCGCGGTGGCCTCGCTGTCCCCGGAACTATTCCTGCGCCGGTGTGGCGAGGACGTCACCTCCAGCCCCATCAAGGGCACTCTCCCCCGCTCCGCCGACCCGGCCGAATTGCGCGCCTCGGTCAAGGACGTCGCGGAGAACATCATGATCGTCGACCTGGTGCGCAACGATCTCGGGCGGGTGGCCCGCACCGGGTCGGTGACCGTGCCTCAACTGCTGGCGATCCGTCCCGCGCCCGGGGTGTGGCACCTGGTGTCCACCGTGGCTGCGCGGGTCCCGACGACTCTGCCCACGGCCTCGCTGCTGGACGCTACGTTCCCGCCCGCGTCCGTGACCGGCACGCCGAAGGGCCGGGCGCGCGACCTGCTGACCGGATGGGAGCCGCATCGCCGCGGAATCTACTGCGGGACAGTGGGTCTGGCATCGCCCGTGGCCGGATGCGAGTTGAACGTCGCGATTCGCACGGTGGAGTTCGGCCCCGGCGGGGCCGCGGTACTGGGCGTCGGCGGGGGCATCACGGCCGATTCGGATCCGGACCGAGAGTGGGACGAGTGCCTGCACAAGGCTGCCCCGATCGTCGGTTCACTCGCGGGCGCGCAGGACCGCGTCGTAGAGCTCACGCCGCGACGGTGACCCCGGATTCGTCGAGATCACTTGTGCGCAGGCGTCTTTGACGCGCATCCCGTCCTCGACGAGACGGTTCACCTCGGCGACCAACGCGTCCGGATCCGCGGACGGCGTCGCGCCCGCAAGCACCACGGTGATCTCCCCGAGCACGCCGTCGGTCGCCCATTCCGCGAGTTCGCCGAGGGTTCCCCGGACGATCTCCTCGTGGGTCTTGGTGAGCTCCCGGCACACCACGGCCCGCCGGGCGGGACCCAGCACCTCGACGGCGTCGCGCAGACAGTCGCCGAGCCGCCGGGGCGACTCGAAGAACACACAGGTGCGCGTTTCGGACGCCAGCGACCCCAGCCACGAGGCGCGTGCCGACTGCTTGCGGGGGGCGAACCCCTCGAAGCAGAACCGTTCTGAGGGCAGCCCCGCGACGGCCAGCGCGGTGGTGACCGCCGACGGTCCGGGCAGGCAGTGCACCGGAAGGTCGTTCTCCACGCACGCGGTGACGAGCCGGTACCCGGGGTCGCTGATGAGGGGCATGCCGGCGTCGCTGACCAGCAGCACCGTCGCGCCGCTGCGGATGTCGTCGAGGAGCGACGGCACCCGCGAGGCCTCGTTCTGGTCGAACAGGCTCACGATGCGGCCCGCCGGCTTCACCTCCAGGGCGGTGGCCAGCGTGCGCACCCGGCGGGTGTCCTCGGCGGCGATGACGTCGGCGCTGCCCAGCGCACGCACCAGCCGCGCCGACGCATCCGACGGCTGGCCGAGCGGGGTGGCACCTACGAGCAGTCGACCGGCCGTCATGCCAGACAGCCTACGATCGCAGACGTGACGGCCCCGCCAGACGAGCTGACCAGGAGCGGACGCGCGGTCCCTGTCATCAGCCCGGCCCCGGTGGTGCCGCTGGCCGATTTCGGTCCGCTCGACAGGCTGCAGGGCTGGGCGATGACCGCGGTGATCACCGCGCTCGCCGCGATCTCGCGGTTCCTCAACCTCGGCTCACCGACCGATGCGGGCACCCCGATCTTCGACGAGAAGCACTACGCACCGCAGGCCTGGCAGATGGTGCACAACAACGGCGTCGAGGACAACCCCGGCTACGGGCTGGTGGTGCACCCGCCGGTCGGCAAACAGCTGATCGCAATCGGCGAGGCGCTCTTCGGCTACACCGGGCTGGGCTGGCGGTTCTCGGGTGCGGTCTGCGGTGTGGTGCTCGTCCTGCTCGTCGCCCGCATCGCGCGCCGCGTCAGCCGGTCCACGATCGTCGGCGGCATCGCGGGGCTGCTGCTGATCGCCGACGGCGTCAGCTTCGTCACCGCGCGCACGGCGCTGCTCGACGGCTTCCTGACGGTGTTCGTCGTCGCGGCATTCGGCTGCCTGATCGTCGACCGCGACCAGATCAGGGAACGCATGCACGCCGCGTTCCTGGAGGGCCGGATCGCCGAGACGCCGTGGGGTCCACGTCTGGGCGTGCGGTGGTGGCGGTTCGGCGCCGGCGTGCTGCTCGGTCTGGCGTGCGCGACGAAATGGTCGGGTCTGTACTTCGTGCTGTTCTTCGGGGTGATGACGGTCGCCTTCGACGTCGCCGCGCGCAAGCAGTACCGGGTGCCGCGGCCGTGGCTCGGGACGTTCCGCCGCGACGTCGGCCCGTCGCTGTACGCGCTGGTGATCATCCCGTTCGGGGTGTACCTGGCGTCCTACACGCCGTGGTTCGCCTCCGAGACGGGCGTGAACCGCCACGAGGTGGGGCGGTCGATCGGGCCCGACAGCGTCCTGCCGATCCCCGACGCGTTGCGGTCCCTGTGGCACTACACCTATGCGGCCTACCGCTTCCACTCCGGTCTGACCAACGCCGACGGCAACCACCACCCGTGGGAGTCCAAGCCGTGGACGTGGCCGATGTCGCTGCGGCCGGTGCTGTACGCCATCGACACCGAGAACGTGTCGGGCTGCGGCGCGCAGTCGTGCGTCAAGGCGGTGATGCTGGTCGGGACCCCGACGATGTGGTTCCTCGCGGTGCCCGTGCTGGCGTGGGCGGTGTGGCGGGCGTTCGTGAAGCGGGACTGGCGGTATGCAGTGCTGCTGGTGGGCTACTGCGCGGGTTTCCTGCCGTGGTTCGCCGACATCGACCGGCAGATGTACTTCTTCTACGCCTCGACGATGGCGCCGTTCCTGGTGATGATCATCGCGATGATCCTGGGCGACATCCTGCACAAACCCGGCCAGAACGCCGAGCGCCGGACGCTGGGCCTGCTGGTCGTGTGCATCTATGTGGCGCTGGTGATCACGAACTTCGCCTGGCTCTACCCGATCCTCACCGGCCTGCCGATCTCACAGCAGACGTGGAACATGCAGATCTGGCTGCCGTCCTGGCGCTAGAGCCGCCCTGCTTCTCGCCGAACTGCTTTTCGCCGAACTGAGATTCCCGGTCGCTGAATCGCGGTTATCCACAGCCCTGGCGCCAGGTTCGGCGTAGGCCCGCTGAAGTGGGTGACGATCGATGCGTGCGACCCGTCATTCTCGGCAGCCAGGCGATCAAGACCGGCGAGCTCACCCGCGGTCAACTGCGGTGGCGCTACGAGCCGATGTTTCCCGACGTCCACATCCGCCGGGACGTGCCCCGGACGCTGCGGGCCAGGACCGTCGGCGCGTGGCTGTGGTCGCGGGAGCGTGGTGTGATCACCGGTCGAGCCGCCGCGGCGATCCACGGTGCGAAGTGGATTCCCGACGACGTCCCCATCGACCTGATCTGGAAGAGCTATGACGTCCCCGACGGCATCATCGCCCGCGACGACCACTTCCTCTACGACGACGTGGTCGAAGTAGACGACATGCCCGTCGCGACCATTCAGCGATGCGCCTACGACCTGGGCCGCCATCTGCGCCGCGACGCGGCGGTGATCTGCCTCGACTCCCTCGCCCGCGCCACCGGACTCCGGGCCGAACACGTCGCCCCGGTGATCGCGAGATACAAGGGCGCCCGCCACATCCGACGCCTGCGCACGGCGATCGACCTCATGGACGGCGGCGCGCAGTCGCCGAAGGAGACGATGCTGCGACTGCTGATGATCGATGCCGGATTCCCGCGTCCCGCCACGCAGATCCCGGTGTACGACGGCAGCCGCGAGCCGTTCGCCTACCTCGACATGGGCTGGGAGGACGCGCTCATCGCGGTCGAATACGACGGCGATCAGCACCGGACCGACCGTGACCAGTACGTGTGGGACGAGCGGCGACTCCGGCGTCTGCGCGATTGCGGCTACCTGCACGTCAAGGTGATCGCCGAGGATAGGCCGCATGACGTGATCGAACGCGTCCGGCGGGCGTGGACTGAGCGCGGGCTCGCACGCGAGCCGGGCGCCATGGTCGTGTGAGGGGCCGCGACCACGACCGGGAATCTCAGTTCGGCGGAAGTCAGAGGGGGTCGCGGCCGGCGGGGCAGGACATGCAGCGGGGCCCGCCGCGGCCAGTGCCCAGCTCCGAGGCCGAGATCGGCAACACCTCGATGCCCGAATCCGCCAAGCGCGCATTGGTTTCGGTGTTCCGCTCGTAGGCCACCACCACACCGGGGGCGAGCGCGAGCGTGTTGTTGCCGTCGTCCCACTGCTCGCGTTCGGCGGTGACGGGGTCCAGTCCGGTGTCGATGACACGCAGCTTGCCGATACCCATCGCGTCGGCGGCCGCGTCGACGAAGGGTGCGGCCCGCCCGATCGACACACCGCCGGACTCGCGACGGATCGTGAACGCGGTCAACGAATCCTGAATGTTCGGGTACATCACCACGGCATCGGTGTCGACCATCGTGCACACGGTGTCCAGATGCATCTGCGCACGCTCCTGCGCGATCGGCACCGCCAGCACCGTGTGGGCCAGATCGTCGTCGAACAGGCTGCGCGCCAACGCTTCCGCGCCTGCAGGTGTCGTCCGCTCCCCCACTCCCACCGCCACCACACCCGGGGCGAGGAGCAGGACGTCGCCACCCTCGATCGGCGCCGACCGCGATTCGTAGGCCCGGCGCACCCCCAGGAAGCGCGGATGGTGGGCGTAGATCAGGTCCGTCAACGAGGTCTCGCGCACGCGGGCGTGCATCGACAGCGACGTGATCGCCACCCGCGGCCCGATCCAGAACGACGAGTCGCGGGTGAACAGCAGATTCGGCAGCGGGTCGATGACGAAGTCGCCGCCGTGGTGCATGCGACGGACCAGGGAGAGCTCGTTCTCGCCGAACGGAAGCTCGTCGAACGTCATGCCGGCCATCAGGATCCGGGCCAGCGACGGGGCGTCCAGGGTACGCAGATAGGCCGAGAGCTCCTGGGCCAGCGGCACGCCCAGTCGCCGCGAATCCACGGCCGCCGAGATCCCGTGCATACGGGCCGCGCCGCTCTTGGCCAGCGCCTCGGTCAGCAGATCGCCCAGCAGCAGCACCTCGACGCCGCGGGAGCGCAGAAGGTCAGCGAACGCGTCGTGTTCCTGCTGCGCCCTGGCCACCCACGGCAGCCCGTCGAAGAGCAGCGTGTCGTTGTTGCGCGGTGTGAGGCGCTGCAGCTCCGGCCCCGGCCGGTGCAGGATGACCACCCGCAGCCGGCCCACCTCTGAGTTGCATCCCAGCGCCGCATCCATCACGCCTAGCACCGTAACCCCCTCCGCCACCTCAACTAGGGTTGAGGTCATGGAGTGGCCGCAGGAATTGACGCCGGGCGAGATGGCGGTGCGCAGCGGGGTCGCGGTGTCCGCGCTGCACTTCTACGAACGCGAGGGCCTCATCACCAGTCGCCGTACGGGCGGCAACCAACGGCGGTATTCGCGCGAGACGCTGCGCCGCGTCGCCTTCATCCGGATGTCTCAGCGCCTCGGCATCCCGCTGGCACGCATCCGCGAGGCCCTGGCCACGCTGCCCTCCGACCGCGTGCCGACCAGCAAGGACTGGGCCCGTCTGTCAGCCGGCTGGCGCGACGACCTCGACCAGCGGATCCTGCACTTGCAGCGCCTGCGCGACAACCTCACCGGCTGCATCGGCTGCGGATGCCTGAGCCTGAAGGTGTGCGCCCTGGCCAACCCGGGCGACGTCCTGGCCGAGGAAGGACCCGGCGCGGTTCGGCTCTGAGATTTCGAACGCGTGTGCGATAGACTGCGCACCATGGAGCAGGCTTTGCAGAGCTCACTCTTCGAGCAGTCCGACCGGCGCGACCTCGGCAACGGCGCCTGGCTCGAAGTGCGTTCCGGGTGGCTGTCCCAGGACGACACCCCCGACGACACCCTCTTCGCAGAACTCCGCGATCAGATCCCGTGGCGCGCCGAGAGACGCCAGATGTACGACCGTGTGCTCGACGTGCCGCGGCTGGTCAGCTTTCACAACCTGGTCGCGGACACGGTCCCGCACCCGCGGCTCAAACAACTCCGCCGGCGGCTCAACGACACCTATGCCGGCGAGCTCGGCGAACCGTTCGTCACCGCGGGACTGTGCCTGTACCGCGACGGAGACGACAGTGTCGCCTGGCATGGCGACAACATCGGCCGCAGCAGCACCGAGGACACGATGGTGGCGATCGTCGGTCTCGGTGCGACAAGGGTTTTCGCGCTGCGACCGCGCGGCGGGGGCCCGTCACTGCGGCTTCGGCACTGCCACGGCGACCTGCTGGTGATGGGCGGCTCCTGCCAGCGCACGTGGGAGCACTCGGTCCCCAAGACCACGCGGCCGACCGGACCCCGCATCAGCATCCAGTTCCGGCCGCACGACGTCCGCTAGCCCCGGACGAGGTCGACCGCTTGGGTGACGAGTTCGCGGGCCCGTCCGGTGTCGATCTGGGCGATCGGGCGGTCCGCGACGACGAGCGGGTTGGCCGTGACGATGACGATGAAGTTGCCGAAGTTCGCGACGTAGTTGTAGAGCTCGCCGGTGCGGGGACCTTCGGCGGTCACCGTCTGCAGCACCCGGTGCGTTCCCACCGTGTGCACCCCGTCGATCTGCGGCGCCTCCACCACCTCGACGAGGCCCCGGACCCCGGCCCCGGCGAAGGTGACCTTGCCGCACTGGTCACTCGGGGTGTTGAGCGGGACCGCCTCCGACGTCTCGACGGCGATGACGATGTAACGCACGCCGTCACCCTCGGCGGTGGTCGCCGCCATGTTGCCCTTCACACCTTCGGGAACGGTGTTGGACTCCGCGGCCTTCCCGCAGTCTGCGGGGTCGAACGTGAGGCCGGGAGGCAACTTCTGGGCCGTGAGCACCGTGGGATCGATCGCCGCGGGACCGACGGTGTTCACGGTGAACGGCGGCGCGAAGCTGGATTTCACCTCGGCCACCCGGGCGATGTCGGCCCGGGAGTAATCCTCCGGTGCCGCGCTACACGCCGCCGACAGCCCGACCATCGCCGCCGTGGTGATCGCCAGATGTTTCGGGGGGTTCGACATCGCCGCCAATGTACCGGTGCCGCAGCGTTCAGCCCCGCAACGTCGAGACGGTTTCGGTGAGCAGATCCGAGGCGAACGCGGGCGCGAGGGCCGGCTGAGGCGAGCCCGGGTCGGTCACGACCGCGACGAAGCAGACAAAGTCGTCGAGGTGGGCGACGAATGTGTCCGCGTGTGACCGTGTTTCGGTGCCGCCCTCGACGGTGGTGACGGCCGATGTGCGCATCCCGGTCGTGGTGGCGGCCCGGATGTCGGGCCCGGCGAGGGTGTCCACGGTGCCCGACGTCTGCCCCGAGGTCACCGTCCACCGCGCGCACGCCGCGTCGATCGCGGGGTCGGGCGCGGGTGTCGGCGCGGCCCGGGCCACGACGGCGAAGACGATGCCGCCGGGCCCGGAGGCCGACCACCCCCGCGCGGTCGCGGGATCGGTGGGCGGCGCCCCGAGCGCGGCGCACTGCGGCGGATCCGACACCGGCACCTCGCGGAAGCCCCAGGTGGCGAACGGCGTCGGCGCTCCGGTGTAGCCGGTGACTTCGTAGCCGCCGGGAAGCGCGTCGCGGGCCCGGTCGATCCGGGCGGGGTTGATCGTCAGGTTGACCGGCTCCGGGGCGGTCGGGGCCGGTGCGGGTTCCGGCGCCTCCGCGCACGCGACGCAGACCAGCGCCAACCCGCACGCGGCGATGAGCCTCACGCGCTGTTGATATCACGCAGGGAGGCCCGGCGGCCTCAGGCTGCGTCCGCCGCGTCGTCCCCGGGTTCACCCGACACCCCGTCGGCAGGACCGCCGAGGGAAGCATCCGGAGCGTCCCCCTCAGACGCCTCCGACGTAGAGGTCTCCGCCGGCTCGTCGACGTCCGGAAGCTGCTCGCCCGCACCGCCGTCGGCGGGGTCTGCGGGTTCGGTCCCCGGCACGGCCGTCTCGTCGACGGACACGTCGGCCGCCTCGTCCTGGGGGGCACCACGGTCAGGCGCCGCGGCCTCGGTGCCCTCGGCGACGGAACTCGAAACTCGTTCGCTCTCAGTGTTTTCCGTGTCAACCTCGGAATCGTCTGCGGGCAGTCCGGGCCTGCCCACCCCGAATGTGCCCGGCGCGGCGGTCCCGAGCACGCGGCCCAACCCGAAGCCTTCGGTCAGGTTGTCCACCGCGACCGGCAGCGACGCAAGGAGCCGGGCCGCCATGCCGACGACATCTCCGAACGGACGCCAGCTGGCCCGGGTGGGGACACCGGGGCCGACGTCGCGGTCGTAGGCGTCCTCGATGATCACCCGCAGCGGGGCGTCGAACGCCTTCAGGATGGGCTTGGGGACGAAGAACTGGAACGGTTGCAGCAAGGGGACGAGATCGGTCTGGATCAGGTAGTAGCGGGTGTCGCCCTCGCGTCCCTGGAAATGGGCCTCCGACAACGGGACATCGACCGTCTCGCCGTGCATCATGCCGTAGCCGAGGAGCGCGTTGAGGGTGGCGACCAGGTTGAGCGGGCGGACCGGGAAGTCACCGCCGAGGCCGTCGTACTGCCGGACGATGTCGACGGTCTGATAGACGCCGTCCGGGCTGTCGGTGGGACTGGCGCCCGGGAACGGGATGCCCAGGATCGGGATGGTCGGCCAGCCGCGGAACCGCATCAGGATGCCGCCGTTGGGCCGCATCGGGTTTGCGCTCAGCACGAACGACACGGCCGGCGAGTTTGGGCCGTGGTGGGCGATCAGTTCGCGCTTCAGCAGAGACGCGATCGCCGCGCTCTGCGAATACCCGAACACTCGCAGGGTGTCGCCGGGTTGCGGCGCGACCGAGCCGACCGCGGCCTGCACGCCGGGGTCGTCGTTGAACACACATCCGGATTGTGCGGCGACGCATCTCCCGAGGTTCGCCAGCCCCTCGGCGAGCGACTTCTCGAAGGTGAGCCGCCCGAGCGGGAAAAACTCCTCGGGCGTGTACACCGCCACCGCGTTGGTCACCGCCCCCGACTCGGCGCCGAACGCCGGATCGAGGTGACCGGTCACAGCGTTGTCGAGGTAGGCGGTGACGAACTGCGGCGAATCCGTCGGGCCCAGCAGCGGATGGAATGTGCCGCCCATGACGAGCGCGGTCGTGTTGGCGGCCAGCGCGAGCACTCCGGGCGGCAGCAGCCATGCCAGAGACAGCGCCACCACGCCGGTGAGCACGGAGAAGACCGAGATGAGCGGGCGAAGCATCCATGCCATGTCCCGACCCCCAACGTGTCATGCCGGTACAGGCAACATGTACCACCGGCGCGGCGCGCCCGGGCGGTTTCGGCAAACATCGAGGAAGACTGCGGGGCCCCTCGGTGTCGGCGCGGGCGCGAGGAACCGGAATTGTCGGCCTCCGCTCGATATGCTGCGCTGCGATCCGGCTTCGGCCGACGGACAGGAGATGACATGACCATCGCCAGGCGGGCAGGGTTCGCCGCGACCGCAGTCGCACTCGGAATCGGATTGGCGGCCTGCGGGTCGGACACGGCCGGCGAAGCGACCAAGGCCGACGACACCTCGCAGACGGCGCCGGAGTCGTCGGCGACCTCCAGCCCCGCAGAGTCGGCGCCGCCGCCCGCGTCCACGCCGCCGGCGCAGGACCCCGGCATGACCATCGAGCAGTACGCCGAACAGAACGGCATCACCGTGGCGCCCGTGCTGCCGGGCGATCCCGGAGCACCGACGATCACGCTGCCGCGGCCGTCCGGCTGGGAGGCCGCCGGTGACCGGGCGCCCGAAGGCGCGTTCGACGCGATCGTCTACACCGGCGAGCCCCCGTCGCCCACCCCTCCCATGATCGTCGCGCGGGTGGTGAAACTGACCGGCAACGTGGACCAGGCCAAGGTGCTGGAGTACGCGCCCGCCGAGACCCGCAGCCTTCCCGGCTACGAGGGTGCGCCCACCGGCAAGAAGAGCACCCTCGGCGGATATGAGGCCACCCAGATCGGCGGCTTCTACACCAGGGACGGGGTCACGTGGTTGATCGCGCAGAAGACCGCGGTGGTGCCCATCCAGGACGGGGTGTTCGTGGTCAAGGTGACCGCCGAGGGCACCGAAGATCTGGCGATGCCGTTGATGGACGCCACGTCGGCGATCGACGAGCAGGCGACGATCACGCCCTGAGTCAGGCTCGCGACAGGGCCGAGGCCTCCGCGATCTGTTGGGCGCTCGGACGCACCCCGGTGTAGCGCTCGAACTGCTCGGCGGCCTGCAGGGCGATCACCTCGGCGCCGGTGATGACCCGTGTTCCTGCCGCCCGGGCCGCCGCGATCAGCGGCGTCTCCGACGGCATCGCCACGACATCGAACACCGTGTGCGCCGCGGCGATCGTCGTATCCCCGAACGCGACGTCGTGCTCATCGGGGCCATCGGCCATGCCGATGGGGGTGACGTTGACGATGATGGGCGCGGTCACCGACCCGACCTCGGGGACATACTCGTATCCCAGCCGCCGGGCCAGGGTCGGCCCGCTCTCGGCGTTGCGGGCCGCGACGTAACCGGCGCCGAAGCCGGCGCCCACGAAGGCGGCTCCCACCGCTTTGGCCATGCCGCCGCTGCCCCGGATGAGCACGGGGTCGTCGGGGTTCAGCCCGTACTCGCCGATGAGACGTTGCACCGCAAGGTAATCGGTGTTCGAGGCGGTGAGCGTTCCGTCGTCGTTGACGATCGTGTTGACCGATCGGATCGCGTCGGCCGACGGCTCGATCTCGTCGACGAGGGCGAGCACGTCCTCTTTGAACGGCATGGACACCGAACATCCGCGGATGCCCAGTGCGCGCACCCCCGCGATGGCCGCGACGATGTCGGTGGTCGAGAACGCCTTGTAGAGGTAGTCCAGGCCGAGCACGTCGTACAGGTGGTTGTGGAAGCGGGTGCCGATGTTGCTCGGCCGCCCCGACAGCGAGATACACAGCCGGGTGTCCTTGTTCAGCGCAGGCCTGCGGCCACCGCCTGGCATCAGCCGACCGCCCGGATCGCCTGGCGCGCCACGTCCCGGATCTGCTGCACCAGGTCGCGGCTCAGCGGCAGGTCCTCAACGGCGGGCACCGGGATCTCGGTGGTCACCACACCCAGATCGTCACGGTGCCATCGCGCGCCGAACCGGTCGAGGATCGACCGCATCGGATAGTTCTCGCTGAGCACACGCGCGGTGAAACGCTGTACCCCGTCGTAGCCCGCGGCCACGGAGATCGCGGCCATCAGGAACGTGCCGATCCCCTTGCCCTGGTAGGCGTCCCCGACGATGAAGGCGATCTCGGCCTCGGCAGGGTCCTTGGCGTCGCGCACGAAGCGCACGTCGGCCACCACAGGGCCGTCCGGGCCGTCGGTCAGCACGAAGACGAAGTGGTCGAGGTAGTCGACCTCGAACAGGTAGGCCATCAACGACTTCGACGGCGACCGCACCGATTGGAAGCGCCGGTAGAGGGTCTCGCCGGAGAACTCGACCGGCCCGTTGGTGGTGCGTTCGTTGTCGCCCGGCAGCACCGGCCGCAGATGGAACACGCTGCCGTCGCGGACCTGGACCGGGATCGGCGTGATGAACGCCGCCAGGCGCTGCCGCGCGGTCCGCACCAACCGGTCCATCACGCCCGGCACCTCGAGCATCGTGGCGAACGCTTCGCGCCCGCCGACCCACGCGGTCAGCGGCTCGGTGGCCACCACGGTGGCGGTGCGGCGCGCGTCGCGCAGCAGCGCGATCTCACCCACGATCAGACCGGGCTCCAACGAGACGACGGTCTCGTGGCCGTCCTGCCCGGTGTGGGTCACCTCGGCCCGCCCGGACCCGATCAGCAGAAACGACACCGCCAGCTCCCCCTGCTGCATGAGCACCTGGCCGGGGGCGGCGGTCAGCGGGCGCAGGTGTGCGGCGAGCGGCACCAGGGCCTCGGTGCTGATCCCGTGGAAGACGGCCAGCGGCGCGAGGTCATCGGCGCGAACTGCGGTCAGGCCGGACACACTCTCGAGGCTACGGAAGCGTCGGAACGTCGGGCAAGGATGCGGCAGGTCCGTCAGCAAACCCCGGGCTGTGAATTGCATCGCGATCGCCGGGAAGCACCCCCGCCGGTAACCCGGGCACTGTTTGATGGCGTGAAGCGCACCGGCGACGAGATGGTGGTGAATGCAACGGGATCACCCAGAGGCGGGCCACTACGAGTGGTTCAGCGGGTTCCTCGACGCGCGCGGCGCGACGCTCACGGTTCGCCTCTTCGTGGCCGCCACGGCGCTGTCGATGGCCGCCGCCCTGTTGATCCTGTTGGCCGGGGCCGGCGGCCCGCAAAGCGACCCAGCCCGGGCGATGATGTGGCTGGCGGTGCTGGGCGGGGTGGCCGGCGGGGCGCTGTGGTTGTGGCGGTGGCCCTCCCGGGTGCAGTCGAGCGCGTTCGCGGCGACGACGGCCGCATCGATCACGTTGGCGTGCCTGGCCTATCCGGATCCGCTGGCCTCGCTGCTCGGATGCATCGCCTTCACGACCATCGGCGCCTACGTCGCGTTCTTCCACTCGACGCGGCTGGTGCTGGCTTTCGTGTTCGTCGCGGTCGCGGTGGCCCTGAGCCAGGCGATCGAGCTCGCGGCCCAAGGCCGCCTCGCGCTGGGCGCCGTCGACTTCTTCCTCGTCGTGCAGGCCAACATTGCGATGCCGGTCGCGATCCACAGCCTGCTGCGCGCCCTGCGGGGCGACCTCGTCGACGCCGACCTGGACCCACTGACCGGGCTGCTGAACCGGCGGGCGTTCCGCCGGCAGATGACCAGCCTGCTCGCGCGGCGTTACGACTCCGACCGCTACCTGCTGGTGGCGCTGGTCGATCTCGACAACTTCAAAGCGCTCAACGACGCCCACGGCCACCTCGCCGGGGATCAGGCACTCGTCTCGGTGGCCGACGCACTGCGCGCGACGGCAACACCCACGGCCGTCATCACCCGCAGCGGGGGTGAGGAGTTCCTGATCGCCGACGTCGCCCCCTCACCGAGGGCGATGCTGCGGTACCAGGACGTGTGCGACGCGATCGCCGCCCTCCCGGCGAAGGTGACCGCGAGCGTCGGCACCGCATTCGCCGAACTGCACGGGGAGTCGGCGCGCAGCAACGACGCCATCGACCATCTCATCGCCGCCGCCGACATGGCGATGTACCGTGCAAAACGTAACGGCGGCAATCAATGTCATCATCACGGGGTGTGGCCGTCACCCGGCTCGACATCATGAATCTCAGGGAGCGAGGAACAGTGCGGACGCTGATCACGGGGGTCGATTCGGACGGTAGGTCGTGTGTGGTCAGCGAGCAGGACGCGGCGCTGGACCAGCTCGCGCCGGGTTTCGCAATGGGCATCCCGTACGCCACCGAGGCCAGCCCGCCCCCGGCCCGGCCGGCGGGCAACGCGCCGCTGATCGACCAGGGCATCGCCCCCGGGCTCGTCCGGTGGATGGTCGTCGAACTGGGTCCGGATTCCGAGACGCCGATGCACCACACCGACACCCTCGACCTGCAGACAGTGCTCTCCGGCAGCGTCGACCTCGTCCTCGACGACGGCGCGCACCGCCTCCAGGCGGGCGACCAGGTGGTGCTCGCGGGCGTCGACCACGCGTGGCGGGGCGGGCCGGACGGCTGCCGGCTCAGCGCCGTCCTGATCGGCACCCCACCGCCGACCGGCGCGTGACCCACCCGACATTGCTAGCCCACTAATAATTAGGGCACCATGTAAGGGTGACCGTCTCCGCCGACACCGATCCCCTCGCGCTGGAGCGGCAGGTCTGTTTCGCGCTGGCGGTGACGAACCGCGCGGTGCTGGCGGTCTATCGCCCACTGCTGGAACCGCTGGGGCTCACCCACCCGCAGTATCTGGTGATGCTGACGTTGTGGGACCACCGCAATCAGCCGGCGGCACCGCGGAAAGCGTTGTCCGTCAAGGCGATCGCGCACACGCTGCAGCTGGATCCGGCCACCCTGTCGCCGATGCTGAAGCGTCTCGAAGCGCTCGGCCTCATCGTTCGGGCCCGCAATGCCGCCGACGAACGGTCCACCGACGTGCAACTGACCGAGAAGGGCGCGGCGCTGCGGCAGCGCGCGCTCGACATCCCCGCCGCCGTCGTCGCCCGTCTGGGCGTCGACCTCGCCGAACTCGAACACCTCCACCACATCCTGACCCGCATCAACACGGCCGCCGTGGCCGCCGGCGCGCTCAGGGCCTGATCGTCACCGTAAGGAAGGCACATGAACACCCAGGAACCCACCGGCAGCGACAAGCCGGGCCTCTGGCAGTACCTCACGTACTGCTATGGGCGGCGTCTGCCGGCATCGATGAACCGCTGGGTGGCCGAGGATCTCGCCGGCCAGGGCGCGCTGCGACGGCACATGATCCGCTACGCGATCCCGCCCCTGCTGATCCTGGCGCCACTGTGGCTGCTGCCCGCACCCATCTACATGCGGTTGGAGATGACCGCCCCGATCTACGTGTGGGCGCTGTTGATGGCGTTGGCGCTCAACAAGGTCTGGCGCCGGCACCGACTGGCCATCCACGGGCTCGACCCCAATCTGGTGGACGTGATCAAGCGCAAGAAGGACGCGAAGATGCACGACGACTACATCCGCCGGTTCGGCCCGCGGCCCGACGATGCGCAATCCCAGTCCAACAGCAGCCCGTTCTAGTTCTGCGCCGACGGCGCTGTCAGGACAGGTGGCGGATGACCTGTTGCAGCGGTTCCGACGACGTGCCGATCTCGCCGAGGAACGGGTGCGACAGTTCGGCCACCAGGAACAGATTCACGGCCACCAGCACACCGAGAATGGCGACCATGGTGTAGTGCGTGGCGGGTTTGGCGACGTCGTAGATGATGGCGCACGCCAGCAGTAGGCCGCTGGTGAGCCAGATGACGGCCCAGAGCGACCAGGGCGGACCCACGTCGGTGTGTGCCTGCAGCAGACGTTGTGTGCGCGCCTGGCTGAGACTGTCCAGATTGCCGAAAGAACTTGACAGAATGGTCTTTTGCGCATCGGTGCGCGCCTCGACATCCTCGTAGGCGGCATAGAGAGTCGTCAGCGAGGCATCGGCGTCCGGGTGTGCGCCGCTGCGCGCCATCTGGTCCCACTCGGCCAGCGCGGCGCGTTCGTAGTCGAGCAGGGCGGCCCGGATGCGGTCCTGGTCGGGCTGGTCGAAGACCGTCAGGGTCCTGGCCAGCTGCACCCCCGCGGCGCCCTCGGTGCGTGCCCGGCCGTCCGCGTCGCCGATCTGGCCCCACATCGCCGACACGACGAAACCCAGGAAGAACGCGAACACGAAGCCGACGACGCCGAACGCGAATCTCACGACGTCGTTGTGCTCTTCGCCCTTCAGGTCGGGGAAGCGGCGGCGGACGAACACCTGGATGAGGATGGCGCCGCCGGAGACAGCCGTGATGATCGCCAGCAGCAGCAACCACGACGGAAGGTTGCTCACCAACCACTGACTGATCACGCACTCCCCCTACGGCCGGCCCGACCTGCAACACAGGCGCATTGCAGGGTTTCGCCGGAGGTTCCGGCCGACGGCTTCTCGACTGTAGGGGTCCTTCGCCACGGCCGCCGAGGGAACCGGAATACCTGACGGAGCAATTGGCCTGCGCGCGCTATTCGTTCAGCGCCGACAGCGCGGCGGGGGTGTCGAGGTCGCCGTACGCGGCGGAGTATCGCTGGGCCAGGGTGACGGCGACTTCGGGACGCTGCCACAGGCCCCCGTCGGCGCTCGCGGTGCAGAGCCAGAGGGCGAGCCCGTGCGCCACCGACGCCCGGTAGCGCAGCCAGATGTCCTCGGCGGAGGGCATTTCGTCGTCAGGGAGACCGAGGGAGTTGTGGTACTCGGTGAGCAGGTCGCGTTCGTGCCGACGCCGGTCGTCGACGGTCAACGCGCCCTGGAGGAAGTAGCCCAGGTCCAGCGAGAAGTTGCCCCGCCGGGCCACCTGCCAGTCGAGGAAACCCACCTCACCGCCGGGCAGGACGTAGGTGTTGCCGATGTGCGGATCACCATGGAGCAGCGTCTGGGCGGAGGTGGTCAGCGTGCGGATGAAGGGCTTCCACACGTCGTCGATGAGTTGGTCGATGGTCAGGGCCATCACTTCGGCGGGCGCATCGTCGCCGAGGCGTTCCAGCGCAGACGGCAACGGGGCGTACTGCATGCCGTCCCACGGTTCGAACGGTTCCAGCCAGTGCAGCGCCGGGTCGTCCACAACGCGCTGCCCCCAATACTTTCCGTGAAGGCGGGCCAGCCCGCGAACGCCGGAGGCGGCCTGATCGACGGACAGCGGCCTCGTCGAGTCGCGGGGATCGGCTCCGCGGGCGTCGAGGTCTTCCATGACCATGAAAAAGTCGTACGCGTCCTCGTCGATGGGTGATGCGTACACGTGCGGGTGTTCGAGGGGAAGGGCGACGCCGGAGGAGAACAGCCGCGGTTCGTGGAACATGCCACTGGTCATGCGGATCAGCTCTTTGTGCGCCGGATCGGCCGCTTTCACGAACACGGTGGCAGGTCCACTGCCCGAGGAGTAGGTGAGTCCGAGCCGCGCGCGCCGATTGGTGCCGTCGTCGCGCGACTCGACGGTGACGCCGTCGACCCGCACGCCGGGGTGATGACTTGCCAGCGCGTCCGACATCCACTCGGGCGTGACTTCAGCCCACGTCGTCGGCACCGACAGCGACGGCGTACTCATAGGTGAGTCCTTCCGAGATTGTCGATCGAGTTGCGACACGCTACGTGTCGTATGTGCGAAACCTATCGCACGACGCGTCGGAGTGCGGACGATTCGGCGGCGGAGCTCGACGGCGCGTCGCCTCCTAAGCTCGTCGTATGGCGGAGGCGAAACTCGGACGGCCGAGAGACGTGCAGCTCCACCACGCCATTCTCGAAACCACCCGGAGAATGCTGACCGAACACAGCTACGCGGCGCTGTCCATGGAGAGCGTCGCCGCGCGCGCCCGAGTCGGCAAGAAGACGCTGTACCGGCGGTGGTCGTCGAAGGCACCCCTGGTCGCCGAAGCCGTACTGGACGCGTATGGCCGTGACGGGTCCTTTCCGGTGCCCGATACCGGCGACATCCGTCGTGATCTCGGGCAGTGGCTCGCAGAGCATTCCGCCTTCATCGCCGAATCCACGAACGCCGCGCTCATCCGCGCACTGGTCGCCGCCTCCGCCGCCAACCCCACCGACAACGAAGCGCTCTACGCCCAGCTGACCGCACCCCAGCGCGACGGCCTGGTGACGCGCCTGCGCAAAGGTGTTGCGAGCGGAGAACTCCGGACCGATGCCGACGTCGACGCCGTGACCGACGCCGTCATCGGCTACCTGCTGGTCCATCTGCTGGCGCAACCGGCGCTCGGCGGCAGCCGCACCCTGCGGATGGACGGCTTGCTCACGGCTCTGCTCGTGGGTATCGGCAACGACTAGCTCGTCGCGGCAGGGGCGGGCCCGGAACCTGCTCAATCTCTGTGGAGCTAAGGGGAATCGAACCCCTGACCTTCTCGATGCGAACGAGACGCGCTACCAACTGCGCTATAGCCCCTAGTGCCGGTACAGGTTATCAGCCACCGGTCGCGGGCAGAAATCCGCAGTCGGCTACTGCCCCGCCGCCCGCGGGAGGTCGTAGTGGCGGGAAAACGGCACGTAGTCGAGGTGCTCGAAGGCGGGGTCCTCGTCGTCGATCTCCAGTACCGCGGCCCCCGGCCTGCGCAGGCGCGACGGTGTCACGTCGAACTCCCGGTCGCTGGTGTTCTCCACGCCGAGCCGAGACCTCGCCATGCGCTGCGCGCGCCGCCGACGCACCTGCTCTTCGATGCGGGTCTGCCGGCGCAGATACGCGAGATAGAGCAGCGTCACGGCGCTGACGAGCGCAGTGGCCCACCACATCGTCGGCGACCAGGTGAAGGCTGCCACCGCGCTGGCCAGCATCAGCACCGCCATGACGGCGATGGTCCTGGCACGGAAGCGGTACTTGCGCGCAGACACCGCGGCGGCCGTCGCGGATTCGCGCCGGCGCCGGCGGGCGTCGCTGAGAGAGCTGGCGACCCGCGGCTCGTCGTCGTCCTCATCGGCCGGCGCTTCGATGCCCGACGAATCGTCGACGTACTCGTATTCGTCGTCGACGACGGAGTACACGCCCGTGTCCTCGGAGGTGTCGCGCTCGGCGTCGACGGACTCGGCGGCACGCACACCGTCACGCGCGGCGGCGCCACCGAAATCCAGTGTCAGCTCGTCTGTTTCGGCGGAAACCGGCTCGTCCAGGCCGACCTCGGCGATCGGAAGCGCACCGGAGTCCTCGACCACGTCGACGTCCAGATAGTCGGGCTCGTCGCCGACGCCCTCGGCGTCGTCGGCCACCATGACCACCGAGCGGCTGGGAGCTTCCTCGGCCTCGTCGTGGTCCTCGGCGGACGGCCGCCAGTCGGGGTCGCTTCGGTGTCCCGCAGCGGGTCCGCCGCGCCGCCGCAACCGGGCGCCGGCGCCACTGTTGAGCACGCGGGTGGCCAGCGCGATGTCGCTGGTTCGGCGCACCGCGTCCCGCTTGCTGATCAGCATCGGGACGAGCACGAAGAGCCAGAGGACGACGAGCGAGATCCAGAGGAGAGATTGGGGGATGCTTGGCATGGCGCCTGCTCCTTTCCCCATCAGGCTAGGGCTGTGACCAGCGCATCCGTGGGCGGCGCGCCGAGCACAATTACACACCTGTAATTCGCTGGAGACAAGCACCAAACGTCACACGTGTCACATCAGTAACAACAGGCCCTCGCGAGCAGCCGCAAACTCGTGCGTTCGCCCGGCGCGCCGCGCGGGTGTGATGTCCGCTCGCGGTGGGGTGACGGCGGCGAACTGCGAGGCAGGCTCAGGCCCAGGACGCGTGGCCGGCACGCACGAGGGACGAGGACACAGAGCCGTGGAGCTCCTCCTTCGTCAGGGCCACCAGCAAGTGATCGCGCCACGCCCCGTCGACATCCAGATAACGTTTCAGCAGGCCTTCCTCGCGGAAGCCCGCCTTTGCCAGCACGGCGCGGCTGGCCGCGTTCTCCGGTCGCACCGTGGCCTCGACGCGGTGCAGCATCACCGGCCCGAAGCAGTGGTCGAGCCCGAGCGCCAGCGCCGCGGTCGCAACCCCGCCGCCGGTCGAACCACTGGCCACCCAGTACCCGATCCACGCCGACCGCAGCGCACCGTGGGTGACGTTGCCGATGGTCAGCTGGCCGGCGAACTGCCCGTCGAGTTCGATCGCGTACGGCAGCATCCGGCCCTTGCGGGCCTCCGAGCGCAGCCCCGAACACACCGACGGCCATGCCGAAACAGAATGCCGCAGTTCCCAATTCATCTCGGTGGAGGGTTCCCACGGCTCCAGGTGAGCGCGGTCGGCCAGCCTGATCCGGCTCCACTGCGCGGCGTCGCGCAGCCTGATCGCACGCAGTCCCACGAGCCCGGCCGACACCCGCAGCGGGCCGACCGGCAGCGGCCAGCCCGGGTGCTGCGACCGGGAGCTGAGAAGATTCATCACGCCTGACAGACCGCGTTCAGCCGCGCTGGGCCAGGAACGCGACGTCGACGACCTCGCCGGTGCGGATCTGTTCGGCGTCGCTGGGAACCATCACCAGGCAGTTTGCCTCCGCGAGGGTGGCGAGCAGGTGCGACGACGCCCCGGGCGCCCCGCCCAGCGCCTGCACCAGGTATTCACCGGTGTCCTGATCGCGCATCAGCTGCCCCCGCAGGAAGCCTTTGCGGCCCGCCACCGAACTGATCGGCGACAGCGTCCGCGCCGGGACGACACGGCGCATCGCCTGCCGCTTGCCCAGCGACAACCGGATCAGCGGACGGACCATCACCTCGAACACGACGAGCGCGCTGACCGGATTGGCGGGAAGCAGGAACACCGGGACACCGTCGGGGCCCAGCTGGCCGAAGCCCTGCACCGATCCCGGGTGCATCCCGATGCGCGTGACCTCCATGTCGCCGAGCTGCGCCAGCACCGATCGCACGCCCTCGGCCGCCGCGCCGCCGACCGCCCCGGCGATGACGACGACCTCGGACCTGCTGAGCTGGCCCTCGACGACCTCCCGCAGCTTCACGGGGTCGGTGGGCACGATGCCCACCCGGTTCACCTCAGCACCCGCGTCGCGTCCCGCGGCCGCCAGCGCATAGGAGTTGACGTCGTACACCTGGCCGTTGCCGGGGGTGCGGGAGATGTCGACGAGCTCGCCGCCCACGCACAGCACCGACAGCCGCGGCCGCGGATGCACGAGCACACGCTCGCGCCCGACCGCGGCGAGCAGCCCCACCTGGGCCGGACCGATGATCGTGCCGGCGCGCACCGCCACGTCGCCCGGCTGGACGTCATCACCGGTGCGCCGCACATAAGCACCCGATCGGACCCCACGCAGTACACGGACCCGCGAGTCGCCGCCGTCGGTCCACCGCAGCGGAAGCACGGCGTCGGCGAGTGTCGGCATCGGCGCCCCGGTCTGCACCCGGGCGGCCTGGCGGGGCTGCAGTCGGCTCGGTGTCCGAGCGCCGGCCTCGATCAACCCCATCACCGGCAGGCTGATCTCACGGGGCCGGCCCTCGTCACGGTCGGTGTCGCCCTCGGCGTCCTCGCCCTCGGACCCGCCGATCCCCAGCACGTCGACACTGCGCACCGCGTAACCGTCGATGGCCGCCTGGTCGAACCCGGGCAGCGGACGCTCGGTGACCACTTCCTCGGCGCACATCAAGCCCTGGGCCTCGGCAATCGCCACCCGCACCGGCCGCGGGGCCACCGCGGCAGCTGCTACCCGAGCCTGCTGCTCCTCCACCGAACGCACAGCACGCCTCTCTTCCGTTGAACCGGTCGGCGCCGACCGGCCCGTTCGGCAGTGCCGCCGGCTAGTGCTCGGTCGTCGCCGGGGCGGCGTCAGCCGCCCCTGCCGGAGCCAGACCCAGCCGCTCGGTCAGCCACCGGCGCAGCTCGGGTCCGTAATCGTCGCGCTCCAACGCAAAGTCAACCGCAGCCTTCAGGTAGCCCCCGGGATTTCCCAGGTCGTGTCGAGATCCGCGGTGCACCACGACGTGGACCGGGTGGCCCTCCTCGATCAGCAGTGCGATCGCGTCGGTGAGCTGCAATTCGCCGCCGGCACCGCGCGGAATGCGCTTCAGCGCGTCGAAGACCGCCCGGTCGAGCACGTAGCGACCGGCCGCCGCGAACAGCGACGGCGCGTCCTCGGGCTTGGGCTTCTCCACCATGCCCCTGACCTTCAGGACGTTCGGATTGGCGGCGTCGGGAACCGTCTCGACGTCGAAGACGCCGTAGGCGCTGATGTCCTCGCGGTCGACCTCGATGGCACAGAGCACGGTCCCACCGCGCTTGGCGCGCACCTTCGACATCGTCTCGAGCACACCGGTGGGCAGGACGAGGTCGTCGGGCAGCAGCACCGCGATCGCATCCTCGTCGGGCGACAGGCTCGCCTCGACGCACCCGACCGCATGCCCGAGACCCAGCGGCTCGGCCTGCACGACGGACTCGACCTTGATGAGCTCCGGGGCCCGCCGCACCTTCTCCAGCATCGTCTGCTTGCCGCGCGCCTCCAGGGTCCCCTCCAGAACGAGGTCCTCGACGAAGTGCGCGACCACACCGTCCTTGCCCTCGGAGGTGATGATGATCAACCGTTCGGCGCCGGCCTCGGCCGCCTCGGCCGCGACCAGCTCGATGCCCGGCGTGTCGACCACGGGCAGCAATTCCTTGGGCACCGTCTTCGTGGCGGGCAGAAACCGCGTTCCCAGGCCCGCAGCGGGGACGACCGCGGTGTAGGGAATGGGAACCTCAGGCCGATTCATCGTTCACACACTAACCTCTCTGCGTCGGTTGTTCCTCTCTTACCCGCCCTTCGAAGGACTACTCGGTGGCAGCGACCAAAGCACAGGTGAGGGCCGAAATCGTCGCGGTCAGGCGGTCGTTGAGTCGGCAAACACGCGACGCCGAAGCCGCCGCTCTGGAGCGTCGGCTGACGGCCGCGGTGGCGCCCGCGACGACCATCTGCGCCTACGTCCCCGTCGGCTCGGAGCCCGGCTCGGTGGCACTGATCGACAGCGCGGCCGGCCGGGGCGTGACGGTCCTGCTGCCCGTGGCGCGGGAGGGAGCCGACGGCGTCCCGCTGCCGCTGCTGTGGGGCGAGCACATCCCGGGCGATCTGGTGGCGGCGCCCTTCGGGCTGCGCGAACCCCCGCCGCCGTGGCTGCCCGCCGATGCCGTGGCGCGCGCGTCGATGGTCTTCGTCCCGGCGCTGGCTGTCGACCGCGACGGGGTCCGGCTGGGCCGCGGCGCCGGCTATTACGACCGGACCCTGACGAAGGCCGCCCCCGGCGCACTGCTGATCGCCGTCGTCCGAGACGCCGAGCTGGTCGAGACCCTGCCCAGCGAACCGCACGACGTGCTGATGACCCACGCCCTCACCCCCGGGCAGGGACTCGTCGCACTGAACCGCCACCGGTGACCCCGGCCGAGGCCGGCGGGGGAATGACCCGGACCGGCTGGCGGTTCTAGCACTTGACTCGGTAGAGTGCTAAGCAGATTGACCACCTCGGAGGTTTGTGTGCCCACCTATTCCTATGCGTGCACCGAATGCAGCAATAAGTTCGACGTGGTGCAGGCGTTCACCGACGATTCCCTGACCGAGTGCCCGAAGTGCCACGGCCGGCTGCGCAAGGTGTTCGGCAAGGTCGGCGTGGTCTTCAAAGGCAGCGGCTTCTACCGCACCGACAGCCGGGAATCCGGGTCGAAGACGAGCTCGGTGAGCTCCGGCAGCTCCGAGTCTTCGGGGTCGTCCTCGTCGTCGGAATCCTCGTCGTCGTCGTCTTCTTCGTCGTCGGGGGCCTCGTCGTCGTCGGAGAAGAAGTCCGGTTCCTCGGACAAGTCCGGGTCCACGAGCAGCTCGTCGACGCCGGCAGCAGCAGCCTCCAGCTGACCTTCGCTGTTATCCACAGCCGCAGATGTGCGGGCTGACCATCCGGCCCGCCGCTGATTAGCGTGTCCCCATGGGGGATTCGCTGGACCCGTCGCTGCTGGACCGCCTGAACCGCGCACTGCGTCCTGATTGGTCGCGCACCCCGGCCGCGCGCCGGGTGCTCGCCGCGGCTCTGGTCATCCTCGCCGCGGTCGCCGCGTGGCGGGGCGATCCCGGCGCCGACCGGTCCGATGTGGTGGTGACCGCACGCGATCTGTCGCCGGGCGCCGAACTGACGAGTGCGGATGTCCGTGTCGAATCGCGAACCGCGTCCACGGTTCCCGACGGCGCGCACACCGAGATCGATGCCGTCGTCGGCAAGACATTCGCAGGTCCGGCACGGCGCGGCGAGATCGTCACCGATGTCCGCCTATTGGGCCCGCGCCTCGCGGAGTCCACGGCGGGACCGGACGCACGGATCGTGCCGATCCCGCTCGCCGATGCGGCGCTCACCGATCTGGTGCGCCCCGGCGACGTGGTCGACATCGTGGCCGCCCCCGCCGACGACAGCGAACGGGCCGAGCTGGTCGCCACCGACGCGGTGGTCGTGCTGGTCTCGGCAAAGGAGAACGCGATGGGCGCCCGCAACGGCGGCCGGGTCGTGCTTGTGGCGCTGCCCGCGGCTGCCGCGAAAACGGTGGCCGGGGTCGCGCTCGTGCAGGCTGTCACGCTGACCCTGCACTGACCGCGCCCTGTGCCGCCGGCACACCTGAAAAGCACAGCGCCCCCGGGGTTTTCCCCGGGGGCGCCGTGTAGGTCAGATCACCAGTCGCCGATACCGGGACCGGTCGGGTACTCGCCCTCGAACGCCGAGGCGGTGGTACCGACGACAGCCTTCGTCGTGTCGCGAACCTCGCCATAGGCGTTGACGATGCCGGCGTCGGCCACGCGGGACTCGGAGATGCCGCGCGCGACACCGAAGTCGTTGATGCGGATCACCGAGAACTCGGAAGCCTGGCGGCTGGTCACCGTCGGGCCGGGGCCGACCTCTTCGACGTCGGCGCCGGCGGTCCCGCTGCCCATCGTGGAGAAGGCTGCGGCCACGGCGAACGAGCCCAGGCCCACGGCGCCGAGCTTCTTCGCACTACGAGTCGGGGCTTTGGCGTGCTTGGCCATCAGCATTCCCTTCGATTGATGGACACACGTGTCCAGTTAAGTCTTTCAGGCCTCCACAGGCTATCAGTGACGACCGAGACGCGCCTACCGACTGGGAAGTTTTCTCGGCGGCGTTTACGCAGCGCAGACGCGGTTCCCGGCAGAGGTTCACCCTCTGTTCACCGGGCGGCCCGTCGTGGCCTGACGAGCAGTCGCCGGCAAGCGGGGCGGCATGGATCTGCCGCCGCGGCGGCCCCAGGCGCTAAGTTTCGGTGACCTGGCATTTCACCGCTCTAGGAGGGTCACGTCCATGCTGAAGGGTTTCAAAGAGTTCATCTCGCGGGGCAACGTCATCGACCTCGCGGTCGCGGTGGTCGTCGGCGCCGCATTCACCGGACTGGTGACCGCGTTCACCCAGAACGTGGTGCAGCCGCTGGTCGACCGGATCGGCGCCGGGCCCGACACCGAATACGGCATCCTCAAGATCTCTCTCGGCGCGAACAAGTACGTCGACCTGAACGCCGTACTCTCGGCGGCCATCAACTTCTTGATCGTGGCCGCGGTGATCTACTTCGTGATCGTCGTTCCGTTCAAGAAACTCAAGGAGCGCGACGCGAAGGTGGCGTCGACCGAGACCGAGCTGACCCTGTTGACCGAGATCCGTGACCTGCTGCGGGAGAACGCCGGCGAGGGGTCGACAACCGGCAAAGCCGGCGGCACGACCACAACCGGAAACGATCACGCCGACGAGTGAATCGGGCGTCGCTGACCCGGGTGTCGCTGAAATCGGGCATCGCTGAATCAGGCATTGTTGAAACAGGCAACGCTGAAACAGGCGGAGTCACAGGCTGATTCGACCGGACTGCCAGCCCCACCACAGCTTCGCGGCATAGCGTCGAGACGACGCTGGGGCCCGTGAGCACGAAATCGGCCCCCGGCTCGCGAGCCGGGGGCCGATCTTGTCAGCGGTGAACCGTGGTCAGTTCATGTTCCACGGGGCGCCGTAGGTGGTGACGCTGTCGCCGGTCGAGGAGATCAACCGCGCGAACGGACGCAGCAGCACACCACCGGCAGCACCGGTCACGGTGCCGTGGGCGTTGGACACGGCCACCGAACCACCGGGGCCGGCCACGTCCACAGAGAAGGTGGCGACTTCCTGGATGCCGGGGCCGTTGCCCAGGTCAGCGGAGATCGACACACCGGGGAACAGCGGCGGGGTGACGATGCTGTTGCCGAAGCCCAGGAGCGGGTCCCCGCCGTCGAAGCCGTAGCCGTCGAAGGCGATGTTCGGGGTGGTGTAGCTGAAGTTGATGCCCACACCCAGCGACCACGGGAAGCCGACCTGATAACCCAGCTCCAGCGTGCCCTCGAAGTCGTCGGCGCCCTCGCCGGCCACGATGTAGGTCGCCTTGCCGGAGTGGAACCACTCACGGGTCAGGCGGTTACGGTCCAGCGGAAACACACCGTTGAGGAACGTGTCCCACTGCTGAACCGTCAAAGTACGACCCTGGCCGTCGACCAGGCTCAGCTCGTTGTCCAAACCGGCGTGCGAGGTGCCAGTGCTCGCGAACAACGCCGCGATGGATGCGATCATCGCGATCAGCACCCGACTGATGGTCTTCATGTGTCCCCTCGGGATGGGTTGCAGGTAACGGGATGGTGCCTGGACGAACTCAAAAGCTCCGTAGAAGGGTCGGCCCCCGGCGCGAACGCCGAGGGCCAACCTCTCAAGACCGATCAGGTCAGTTCATGTTCCACGGGGCGCCGTAGGTGGTGACGCTGTCGCCGGTCGAGGAGATCAACCGGGCGAACGGGCGCAGCAGCACACCACCGGCAGCACCGGTCACGGTGCCGTGGGCGTTGGACACGGCCACCGAACCACCGGGGCCGGCCACGTCCACCGAGAAGGTGGCGACTTCCTGGATGCCGGGGCCGTTGCCCAGGTCAGCCGAGATCGACACACCGGGGAACAGCGGCGGGGTGACGATGGTGTCGGCCAGGTTGCCGTCGAGGAAGTCCTGACCGTCGAACGCGATGTTCGGGGTGGTGTAGCTGAAGTTGATGCCCACACCCAGCGACCACGGGAAGCCGACCTGGTAGCCCAGCTCCAGCGTGCCCTCGAAGTCGTCGGCGCCCTCGCCGGCCACGATGTAGGTCGCCTTGCCGGAGTGGAACCACTCACGGGTCAGGCGGTTACGGTCCAGCGGAAAGACACCGTTGAGGAACGTGTCCCACTGCTGAATCGTCAAAGTACGACCCTGGCCGTCGACCAGGCTCAGCTCGTTGTCCAGCCCTGCGTGAGAGGTGCCAGTGCTCACGAACAAAGCCGCGATGGATGCAACCATCGCGATCAGCACCCGACTGATTGCCTTCATGATCTCCCTAGCTATGTGTTACGGAACCCCGGCGGGGTTCCGATTGTCCGTGCCTGGCTGTCTCGCTACACCACACACCTCGCAAGAGCTTCATGTGAGTGGAATTAAAAACCCCACATGTCGTTCTTACGATTCGCTCATCGTTGACACGAGGAACATAACGGGGAGGCATCTGACCGGCAACGCGTGGCCCCGGTGGTGTCGATCGGGACGCTCTGTTGCGCGTCGTTTGCTGAACATTCCCCGGCGGTCCCTGACCCCTTCCGTGCGACGACGGGAGCCGGTCGATGAAACCGCCGCAGTTTGTGACCCCGCATCGACGTATTCGTCAATGGGAGTGAATGCGTTACTGAAGGCACCTGCTGGTGCTAAAGCGAAAACACAGGTCAGTCGTGGTGGGGTGGAACGTTGTCCCGGAGCCACCGATCGCGGTCGGCCTCGTCGTCCGGTGACCCCGGGTCGCGCTCATCACGCGATACCTCAGGGAACACCTCACCGAACACGCTGTTAACTAGGTCTCGCGACCCGTCGGAAGGCTGCGTCACAGCTCGAATCCCTTGTGATTAAGATCACAATCTGGCGGCACCGATTGTTCACCTGTACTTAACATTGCAGGTCGCACCGCCTTCACAAACACGAAATCCGCTCGGGATGAGGAAGCCCATCCCGGCGGATTCCGGACTAGTCCCAAGCAGGACAACTCGTTTAGATCTCCAAACTGGATAGCTGCGCGATGATCTGCGCCGCCAGCGGACCTAGCGTCGCCATGCCGTCGCGCACCGCCGCACGCGATCCGGCCAGGTTCACCACCAGGGTGCTGCCCGAGATGCCGGCCAGCCCCCGGGAGACGCCCGCGTCGATGATGCCCGCCGACAGGCCGGAGGCCCGCAGCGCCTCGGCGATGCCCAGCAGCTCCCGGTCGAGGAGGTCTCTCGTCGACTCGGGTGTCACGTCGCGCGGCGTGACCCCGGTGCCGCCGACGGACACCACCAGGTCGACGCCGCCGATGACGGCCGTGTTGAGGGCGTTGCGGATCTCCACCTCGTCGGAGGAGACGACCACCACCCCGTCGACGACGAAACCGGCTTCGCCGAGCAGTTCGGTGACCAGCGGACCGCTGTGGTCCTCTTCGTCTCCATGGGCAGTGCGGTCATCGACGACGATGACGAGGGCCCGACCGACCAACGTGTGAGGCTGCTCCATGACCTCAACCGTATATCTCGGTGCCGACAGCGGTGCAGCCACGCGCAGTTCGGCGCGATCCTCCCCGACCGACGCCCTCACTGAGCGGCCTTGCCGAGTGTGACCTCGACCGTCTGCGGCTTCCCGGTCGGATCCAGGTACGTCAGCGTGACCTTGTCACCGGGAGCCTTCGAGCGCACCGCAGCGACCAGCGCGTCGGCGCTGCTGATGACGCGGTCGTCGAGCTTGGTGACGACGACGCCGCTGGGCAGGCCCGCGGCCGAGGCGGCGCCGCCGGCCGTGACCTCGACGATCTTGGCGCCGTCCACGCCGGCGTCGTTGCCGACCTGCACGCCGAGCGAGGCGCGGGAGGCGGTGCCGGTCTGGATGATCTCGTCGGCGATCCGCTTGGCCTGGTCGACCGGGATCGCGAAGCCCAGGCCGATGGAGCCGCCCTGCGGGCCTCCCGCATCGGCGCCCAGGGTCGCGATCGCGGAGTTGATGCCGACCAGCTCACCGTTCATGTTCACCAGTGCACCGCCGGAGTTGCCGGGGTTGATCGCCGCGTCGGTCTGGATGGCGTCGAGCACGGTGTTCTGATTGCGGGCGTCGCCGCCGGCGGCCACCGGCCGGTTCAGCGCACTGATGATGCCGGTCGTGACGGTTCCTTCCAGGCCCAGCGGCGAACCGATCGCGACGACGTCCTGACCGACCCGCAGATCGCCCGACGAGCCCACCGTGATCGGGGTGAGGCCCGAGACGTTCGCAGCGCGCACCACCGCAATGTCGCTGCTGGGATCGGCCCCGACCACCGTGAACGAGGTCGTCTTGCCGTCGGCGAACGTCACCTTCGTCTCACTCTGCCCGCCCGGGCCACCGGGGTTGCCGGCCGCCGAGGCGACGACGTGGTTGTTGGTGAGAATCAGACCGTCGTTCGACAGGATCACCCCGGAGCCCTCCTCCGAGGACCGGCCCTGGTTGACCTCCAGCTTCACCACGCTGGGAACGACCTTCGCGGCGACCGCCTCGACGGAACCGGACGGCACACTGGCCGCGGGCACGCTGGGAGCGGCACCGGAGGCGTTGATACCGATGCCGTGGTCGGGATGCACCAGCATCGCGACCCCGCCGCCGACACCCGCGGAGACCATCGCCAGCGCGACCGCACCCACGATCAAACCCGAAGCGCGCGAACGCTTCCGGGGCTGCGGCGGCGGCATGGGCGGCATGCCCGGGCGCGGATACTGTCCCGGGCCGCCCGGCATCGGCGCGCCGGGGTACGGGTCATAAGGCGACCGGAACGCCTGGCGCTGCTGCTCGGTCGCATAACGCCAATCCCAGGCGCCGGTCCCCTGCTGCTCATAGGAACCCGTCGGCGGCTGCCCGACGGGGGCCGGCGGAACCTGCCCGGGATAACCGGACTGACGACCCGGTTGCGGCGTCGGCGAGTACCTCGGGTGGTTGGTCATATCGCTGCGGTGCTCTTCCTCGAGTCGGTCTTGTCGCTGGAACGACGAACTTTGCTACTTCAGCGTGCCCACACGTACTGAGAAACGCCTTAGAGTTCGATTGCCTTTCCGACAACTTTTGAACCCTCGCCTGTCCGCGTCCGTTGCCGTCATTCTCGCCGGTGACGGGCGTCACCCAGGACAGCGTTGCGGGGCGTGTCGGGGCCGGGCCGGCTAGGAGTCGGCGGGCTCGACCGCAGACGGGCGCCCGGGCAGCACCACGTGCATCGACGTGCCCGGGGGCTGGGCGCCGGGCACGGTGTCGGCCACGCGCAGACTGCCGCCGTGCTTGAGCACCACCTGTTTGACGATCGCCAGGCCGAGGCCCGAACCCGGCATCGCCCGCGCCGAGGTCGACCGGAAGAACCGTTCGAAGACGAGATCGCGTTCGTGCGGCGGAATTCCCGGACCGGAGTCGGACACCACGAATTCCGCATGGGCAGAGTCGATCTGGGTGAGCCGCACTCCGACGCGGGCGTTCGGCGGGCTCCACTTGGCGGCGTTGTCGAGCAGGTTGAGCACGGCGCGACCGAGGCCGGCGGCGTCGCCGTAGACCTGCCATGGGGTCACCGACACCTCGAACTCGATGTCGTTGCGCCGCCGGCGAACCCGCTCGAGGGACCGGTCGATGACCTCGGACATCTCGACGACGTCGTGCACCGCGTTGCCGGCGTCCTCACGCGTGAGGTCGACCAGGTCGCCGACGAGCGTCGACAGTTCCTCGATCTGGCCGATGACGTCGGTCCGCAGTTCGACCATGTCCTCTTCGGGCAGGCGCGGCGCCCCGGGCTTCATCGACTCCATCAGGAGTTCGACGTTGGTGCGCATCGACGTCAGCGGTGTGCGCAACTCGTGGCCCGCATCGGCGACCAACCGCGCCTGACGCTCCCGCGATTCGGCCAGGGCCCGCAGCATCATGTTGAAAGCTTCGGTGAGACGCGCGAGTTCGTCGTTGCCGAAGACCGGGATGGGCCGCAGGTCGTCGGTGCGTGCCACCCGTTCGGCGGCCTGGGTGAGGCGGGCCACCGGCCGCAGACCCGCGCTGGCGACCATGCCGCCGGCGATCGCGGCCACCGCGACCCCGATCCCGCCGACGATGAGCAGAACCGAGCCGAGCCGTTTGAGCACCTGCCCGGTCGGGGCGAGGCTCTTCGACAGCAGCAGGGAGTTGCCACTGGCGAGGTGGACCGCCAGGACGCGCTGATGCTCCACGGTGCGCAACGACATCCACAGGGTGCCGTCCATGACGTCCTGCTCGGGAGGGCCGACCGGAAGCGTCTGGTCCTTCTGGTTGGCGGTGAATTTGCTGCGCCCGGGGATGAAGAACATCGCGTTCATGTCCGAGTACGCGGTGCCCTCGATGGCCTTGCCGGGGTCGGCGTCGAGCGAGCCGCTCTCGATGAGCATCTGGGCGCGGGTGCGGAGCTGATCGTCGATGTCGTCGTAGAGCGCCCGCGACACGACGGCATAGACCGCGACGGCCATGAGGACGACCGAGATCACCACCATGGACATCGCCAGCAGCATCACCCGCCACCTCAGCGACACCGAGCTGGCGGGATGGGTGCGGATCTGCGGCTGACCCGGCCACGGTGCGGTCCTGGGGTCGACCGCCATCAGGGCGGGGTCTCGCGAAGCACGTACCCCACGCCGCGCACCGTGTGGATCAGCCGGGGCTCCCCCTCGGCCTCCGTCTTGCGCCGCAGGTACCCGACATAGACCTCGAGGGCGTTGCCCGAGGTCGGGAAGTCGAATCCCCACACCTCTTCAAGGATCCGGCTGCGGGTCAACACGCGGCGGGGATTCGCGATCAGCATCTCCAGCAGCGAGAACTCGGTGCGGGTGAGGCTGATCGGGCGGTTGCCCCTGGTGACCTCGCGCGTCACCGGATCCAGCGACAGGTCGGAGAAGGTCATGGCCGCCGACTCGGCGTCTCCGTCGCCCGGCACGGTGCGCCGCAACAGCGCCCGCATGCGGGCCAGCAGTTCCTCCAGCGCGAACGGCTTCGGGAGGTAGTCATCGGCCCCGGCGTCGAGGCCGGCGACCCGCTCCGACACCGAGTCGCGGGCGGTCAACACCAGGATCGGCAGATCGTCGCCCGTGCTGCGCAGCTGCCGGCACACTTCCAGGCCGTCCAGCCGGGGCATCATCACATCGAGCACCACGGCATCGGGCCGGTCGCTGGCTATCACGTCCAGGGCTTCGCGGCCATCCTGAGCCAGTTCGACCGAGTAACCATTGAACGACAGCGAGCGCCGGAGGGATTCGCGCACCGCGCGATCGTCATCAACGACAAGAATGCGCACTGCCACAGTCTCGACCCAGTGTCTGAGAGTGACCTGAGAGGCGCGCCGCCAAAACGACGGCGTTCCTGAGAATCAGCGGCGGTCGAGATCAATCAGGCCGAGGCGGGCGGCCTTGAGCAGGCGACGCGGCACCTTGCGAGGCTGACCTGCGACGGTCACGCTCACGAGGTTGGTTGCGGTGGCCTTCCACTGCGCGCGCCGGCTACGGGTGTTCGCGCGCGACATCCTGCGCTTCGGCACAGCCATGATCGAGCTCTCCATCTATCGGGGTGATTCTGAGTCCGCACTGCCTGCGGGCCTGGACCGGCCGGGCGCTGGCACGTTCGGTTCAGGATAGCCGGTGAGCTGGGCGGGCTCCAAACTCCGCCGATCGCCCCGGCCACCTCCCGGCGCCGACGCGCGTCTCGGACCTTGACTTGATACCGCCGGTACCCGGTAACCTACCGGTTGGTTGGTCGATGTTGGTTGGTCGATGTCCGACCGTGATCCACCGAGTCTCAATGAGGAGTGTGCGTGACGTCAGCGCCTGATCGGACGCCGGCTTCCGGTCCGGTCCGCATCGGCAACTGCTCCGGCTTCTACGGCGACCGCATGTCCGCGATGCGCGAGATGCTCACCGGCGGTGACCTCGATTACCTCACCGGCGACTACCTCGCCGAGCTGACGATGCTCATCCTGGGCCGCGACCGCATGAAGAACCCCGACCGCGGCTACGCCAAGACCTTCCTGCGTCAGCTCGAAGAGTGCCTGGGCGAGGCGCGCGACCGCGGAGTGCGCATCGTCGCCAACGCCGGCGGCCTCAACCCCGCGGGGCTGGCCGCCGCGGTGCGGACCCTCGCCGACACCCTCGGCATCGCCGTGACCGTCGCCCACGTCGAAGGCGACGACCTGCTCCCCCGCGCCGACGCACTGGGCCTCGGCAGCCCCCTGACCGCCAACGCCTACCTGGGGGCGTGGGGCATCGTCGACTGTCTGCAGTCCGGGGCCGACATCGTGGTGACGGGGCGGGTGACCGACGCGTCGGTGATCGTCGGTCCCGCCGCCGCTCATTTCGGCTGGGAGCCAACTGATTACGATCGGATCGCCGGCGCCGTCGCCGCCGGCCACGTCATCGAATGCGGCACGCAGGCCACCGGGGGCAACTTCTCGTTCTTCACCGAGCTGGCCGACCTCACGCACCCCGGGTTCCCGATCGCCGAGATTGACGCCGACGGTTCCTCGACCATCACCAAACACTCCGGCACCGGCGGCGCCGTCACGGTGGACACCGTGACCGCACAGCTGCTGTACGAGATCGGCGGTGCGCGTTACGCCAATCCCGACGCCACCCTGCGCGTCGACTCCATCACGCTGTCCGGGGACGGCCCGGACCGCGTCCGGCTCAGCGGGGTCACGGGAGAGGCGCCCCCGCCGTCTCTGAAGGTGTCGCTGAACAGCCTCGGCGGCTTCCGCAACGAAGTCACGTTCGTGCTGACCGGTCTCGACATCGAGGCGAAAGCCGCTCTGGTGCGCAGCCAGCTAGAGAACTCCCTTGCCGCCACTCCCGCCGAGCTGGACTGGACCCTGGCCCGCACCGACCACCCCGACGCCGACACCGAGCAGACGGCGAGCGCGCTGCTGCGCTGTGTGGTCCGCGACCCCGACCCGAACACGGTCGGCCGGCAGTTCTCCTCGGCGGCGGTCGAACTCGCGCTCGCCAGCTATCCGGGTTTCACGAGCACCGCACCGCCCGGCGACAGTCAGGTGTACGGGGTCTTCACCGCGGCCTACGTCCCCGCCGAGGAGGTGCCGCATGTCGCCGTGCACGCCGACGGGTCGCGGACCGACATCCCCATCGCCGTCGACACCGCCGACCCGGCCGAGGTCCCGGCGCCCGCCCCACCTCCGCCACCGGCCGAAGGGCCGACCCGGCGCCTGCCGCTGGGCACCATCGCCGGGGCCCGCAGCGGCGACAAGGGCGGCAGCGCGAACGTCGGGGTCTGGGTGCGCACCCCCGAGGCGTACGCGTGGTTGGTCCACACACTGACCGTGGATCTGCTGCGCGAACTGCTGCCGGAGGCGAAGAATCTCCCCGTCACCCGTCACGTCCTGCCCAACCTCCGTGCCGTGAACTTCGTCATCGACGGGATCCTCGGCAAGGGCGTGGCCTACCAGGCACGGTTCGACCCACAGGCCAAAGGACTGGGTGAATGGCTGAGAAGCCGACATGTCGACATACCCGAGGAGCTGCTCTCGTGAGCATCTGGACCACACCCGAACGCGACGACCTGCGAAAGACCGTGCGTGCCTTCGCCGAACGCGAGGTGCTGCCACACGTCGACGAGTGGGAACGTGTCGGCGAGATCCCCCGCGAACTGCACCGCAGCGCAGCGCAGGCGGGCCTGCTGGGCGCCGGCTTCCCGGAATCGGTCGGCGGTGAGGGTGGCGACGGCGCCGACGCCGTCGTCATCTGTGAAGAGATGCACCAGTCCGGCGCCCCCGGTGGCGTGTTCGCCTCGCTGTTCACGTGCGGCATCGCCGTGCCGCACATGATCGCCACCGGCGACCCCCGGCTCATCGACACCTACGTGCGACCCACACTGCAGGGCGACAAGATCGGGTCTCTGGCGATCACCGAACCCGGCGGGGGATCCGACGTCGGGCACCTGACGACGCGCGCAGTCCGCGACGGCGACCACTACGTCCTCAACGGTGCCAAGACCTACATCACCTCCGGCGTGCGGGCCGACTACGTCGTCACGGCGGCCCGCACGGGAGGCCCCGGGGCGGCGGGGGTTTCGCTCATCGTCGTCGACAAGGGCACGCCCGGTTTCGAGGTCAGCCGCAAGCTCGACAAGATGGGCTGGCGTTCCTCGGACACCGCCGAGCTGTCCTACAGCGATGTCCGGGTGCCGGTGGAGAACCTCGTCGGTCCCGAGAACAGCGGCTTCCTGCAGATCGCCGCCGCGTTCGTCTCCGAGCGCGTCGGGCTTGCCGCCCAGGCCTATTCGAGTGCCCAGCGCTGCCTCGACCTCACCGTGGAGTGGTGCCGCAACCGGGAGACCTTCGGCAAGCCGCTGATCGCCCGGCAATCGGTGCAGAACACCCTGGCCGAGATGGCCCGTCGCATCGACGTGGCCCGCGTCTACACCCATGCGCTCGTCGAACGGCAGCTGGGCGGCGACCACAACCTGATCACCGAGGTCTGCTTCGCCAAGAACACCGCGGTCGAAGCCGGCGAATGGGTGGCCAATCAGGCCGTCCAGTTGTTCGGCGGCATGGGCTACATGGCCGAGTCCGAAGTCGAACGGCAGTACCGCGACATGCGCATCCTCGGCATCGGCGGTGGCACCACCGAGATCCTCACCTCGCTGGCCGCCAAGACACTGGGCTACCAGTCATGAGCCTGAAGTCGACCCTCGACACCCGCTCCCCCGGATACCGCGACGCCGCCGATGCGATGGCCACCAAGATCATGGAGCTGGAGGCCGAACACGCCAAAGCGCTTGCCGGAGGCGGCGAGAAGTACGTCGCACGTCATCACGCGCGCGGCAAGATGACGGCCCGCGAGCGGATCGAAGCACTGCTGGACCCCGATTCGCCATTCCTGGAGTTGAGCCCGCTGGCCGCCTGGGGCACCGACTTCACGGTCGGCGCCAGCGTCGTCGTCGGCATCGGCGCGGTCAGCGGCGTCGAATGCCTCGTCGTCGCCAACGACCCCACCGTCAAGGGCGGCACCAGCAACCCGTGGACCCTGCGAAAGATACTGCGCGCCAACCAGATCGCGCTGCAGAACCGTCTGCCGGTGATCTCCCTGGTGGAATCCGGGGGCGCGGATCTGCCCACCCAGAAGGAGATCTTCATCCCCGGCGGGCAGATGTTCCGCGATCTGACGCGGCTCTCCGCGGCGGGCATCCCGACCATCGCGCTGGTGTTCGGCAATTCGACCGCGGGCGGGGCCTACATCCCCGGCATGTCCGACCACGTCGTGATGATCAAGGAACGCTCGAAGGTCTTTCTGGCCGGACCGCCGCTGGTGAAGATGGCGACGGGTGAGGAATCCGACGACGAATCGCTGGGCGGAGCGGAAATGCACGCCCGCACTTCAGGTCTCGGCGATTACTTCGCCGTCGACGAGCTCGATGCGCTGCGCATCGGTCGGCGCATCGTCGCGCGGCTGAACTGGCGCAAACGCGGGCCCGCGCCCCGGCCGATCGTCGCGCCGCTGCACGACGAGAACGAGCTCATCGGCATCGTGCCCGCCGACCTGCGTATCCCGTTCGACCCGCGCGAGGTGATCGCGCGCATCGTCGACGGTTCGGAGTTCGACGAGTTCAAGCCCCTCTACGGCGGGTCGCTGGTCACCGGATGGGCGACGCTGCACGGCTATCCGCTGGGCATCCTGGCCAACGCCCGGGGCGTGTTGTTCAGCGAGGAGTCCCAGAAGGCCACGCAGTTCATCCAGCTGGCCAACCGCTCGGACACGCCACTTCTGTTCCTGCACAACACCACCGGCTACATGGTGGGCAAGGACTACGAGGAGGGCGGGATGATCAAGCACGGGTCGATGATGATCAACGCCGTCTCGAATTCGACCGTGCCCCACATCTCCCTGCTCATCGGCGCCTCCTACGGCGCAGGCCACTACGGCATGTGCGGGCGGGCCTACGATCCGCGGTTCCTGTTCGCCTGGCCCAGCGCGAAATCGGCGGTGATGGGCGGAACCCAGCTGGCGGGCGTGCTCTCGATCGTCAGCCGCGCCGCCGCCGAGGCGCGCGGGCAGCAGGTCGACGAGGCCGCCGACGCGGCGCTGCGCGCGGCGGTGGAAGCCCAGATCGAAGCCGAGTCACTGCCGATGTTCCTGTCGGGACGGCTCTACGACGACGGCGTCATCGACCCGCGCGACACCCGCACGGTGCTGGGGATGTGCCTGTCGGCCATCGCCAGCGGTCCGATCGAGGGGACGTCGAACTTCGGCGTCTTCCGGATGTGAGCGCGCTCGTGTCGCAGGAAGGGAAGCAGATGATCACTCGCGTGCTGGTCGCCAATCGCGGGGAGATCGCCCGACGCGTGTTCGCGACATGCCGGCGCCTGGGGATCGGCACGGTCGCGGTCTACACCGACCCCGACGCCGCCGCACTGCACGTCGCCGAGGCCGACGCCCGGGTCCGCCTGGTCGGCACCCGCGGTTACCTGGACGCCGCCCAGCTCATCGCCGCCGCGCACGCCGCCGGCGCCGACGCCGTCCACCCCGGATACGGGTTCCTCTCGGAGAACCCGGACTTCGCAAGGGCGGTGCAGGAGGCGGACCTGACGTGGATCGGGCCGCCGGTCGACGCCGTCGCCGCCATGGGTTCCAAGATCGAGGCCAAGAAGATCATGGCTGCCGCCGGCGTACCGGTGCTGGAGGAACTCGACCCCGATACGGTCACCGCCGACATGCTGCCCGTGCTGATCAAGGCGTCGGCCGGCGGCGGCGGCCGCGGCATGCGGGTGGTTCGGGATCTGAGCGAGCTGGCCGCCCAGGTCGAGGGTGCCCAACGCGAGGCGCAGTCGGCCTTCGGTGACCCGACGGTGTTCTGCGAGCGCTACCTCGACGCGGGCCACCACGTCGAGGTCCAGGTGATGGCCGACGCCCACGGAACGGTCTGGGCCGTAGGTGAGCGCGAGTGCTCGATCCAGCGCCGCCATCAGAAGATCATCGAGGAAGCCCCGTCGCCGCTCGTCGAGCGCATTCCGGGGATGCGCGACAGGCTTTTCGACGCCGCGCGGCTGGCCGCGGAGGCCATCGGCTACACCGGCGCGGGCACGGTCGAGTTCATGGCCGACGGTCAGGGTGGTTTCTTCTTCCTGGAGATGAACACCCGTCTGCAGGTGGAGCACCCGGTCACCGAGCTGACCTCCGGACTCGATCTGGTCGAGCTGCAGCTCGCGGTGGCCGACGGCGCGCGGCTCGACCCGGCCCCGCCGGCGTCGCGGGGCGCCTCGATCGAGGCGCGGCTCTACGCCGAGGACCCGGCCAAGAACTGGCAACCGCAGGCCGGTGTGGTCCACCGCTTCAGCGTTCCGACCGCGGGCACCGAGTTCGGTCCTGTCGAACGGGCCGGTGTGCGTGTGGATTCCGGCGTCGCCGACGGCTCGGTCATCTCGGTGTTCTACGACCCGATGATCGCCAAGGTGATCACCTTCGCCCCGAGCCGGCGGCAGGCTGCGACGATGCTCGCCGACGCGCTCGCGCGCACCCGGCTCCACGGCGTGCGGACCAACCGTGACCTGCTCGTGAACGTGCTGCGCCACCCGGCCTTTCTCGACGGCGCCACCGACACGGCCTTCTTCGACACCCACGGGCTGCAGGAACTCGCCGCGCCCGTCGCCGACGCACGCCTGGTGGAGCTGTCCGGCATCGCCGCGGCACTGTCCGACGCCGCCCACAACCGCGAGACCGCAACGGTGTTCGGCGCCGTTCCCAGCGGCTGGCGCAATCTCGCCTCGGGTTGGCAGACGAAGAGCTACCAGGACACCGAAGGCGGCACGCACGACATCCGTTACCGGTTCACCCGGGACGGCGTGGTCGTCGACGGCCACGACGACGTCGGTCTGGTGTCGGCCACCGCCCGGCAGGTCGTGCTGGCGGTGGCGGGCGTGGACCGGCCGTTCCAAGTCGCGCGGTACGGGGACACCGTGTACGTCGACGCACCCGATGCGTCCGTGTCGCTGGTGGCGCTGCCGCGGTTCCCGGACCCCGACGCCGCGCTGGCGCATGGATCGCTGCTGGCTCCGATGCCGGGGTCGGTGCTGCGCGTCGCCGCTGCCGAGGGTGACACGGTGACCGCCGGGCAGCCGTTGGTCTGGTTGGAGGCCATGAAGATGGAACACACCATCACCGCACCCGCCGACGGGATTCTCGTCGAGCTCAATGTGACAGCAGGCCAGCAGGTCGAAGTGGGCGCCGTGTTGGCGCGTGTGGATTCAGGAGAGGGCGAACTGTGAGCGATACCGACAGGACCGGTTTCATCGAGACCGAGGAACAGCAGGCGCTGCGCAAGGCCGTGGCCGCGATGGCCGCCAACTACGGGCAGGACTACTACCTGGAGAAGGCGCGCGCGGGCCAGCACACCGACGAACTCTGGTCGGAGGCAGGCAAACTGGGCTTCATCGGGGTCAACCTGCCCGAGGAGTACGGCGGCGGCGGCGCGGGCATGTACGAGCTGAGCCTGGTGATGGAGGAGATGGCGGCCGCGGGCTCGGCGCTGCTGATGATGGTGGTGTCCCCCGCGATCAACGGCACGATCATCTCCAAGTTCGGCACCGAGGAGCAGAAGCAGCGCTGGCTCCCCGGCATCGCCGACGGGACGGTGACGATGGCGTTCGCGATCACCGAACCCGACGCCGGCTCGAACTCCCACAAGATCACCACGACAGCGCGACGCGACGGCAGCGACTGGATCCTGTCCGGACAGAAGGTCTACATCTCCGGTGTCGATCAGGCGCAGGCGGTGCTCGTCGTCGGCCGGACCGAGGACCACAAGACGGGCAACCTCAAACCGGCACTGTTCGTGGTGCCCGCCGACACACCGGGTTTCACGTTCACCAAGATCCCGATGGAGATCATCAGCCCCGAGTTCCAGTTCCAGGTGTTCCTCGATGAGGTGCGGCTGCCCGCCGACGCCCTGGTCGGTTCCGAGGACGCCGCGATCGCTCAGCTGTTCGCGGGCCTGAACCCCGAACGCATCATGGGCGCGGCCAGCGCGGTCGGCATGGGCCGCTTCGCCATCGACAAGGCCGTCGACTACGTCAAGACCCGCCAGGTGTGGAAGACGCCGATCGGCGCGCACCAGGGTCTCTCGCATCCGTTGGCGCAGAACCATATCGAGATCGAACTGGCCAAGCTGATGATGCAGAAGGCCGCCTCGCTGTACGACTCCGGCGACGACGGCGGGGCCGCCGAAGCGGCGAACATGGCCAAGTACGCGGCCGGCGAGGCCTCGGTGCGCGCGGTCGACCAGGCGGTGCAATCGCTGGGCGGCAACGGCCTGACCCAGGAGTACGGGATCGCCTCGGTGCTCACCGCGTCCCGGCTGGCCCGCATCGCCCCGGTGAGCCGGGAGATGATCCTGAACTTCATCGCCCAGACGTCGCTCGGCCTGCCGCGGTCGTACTGATGAGTGCGCTGGTCACCTACGAGCGCGACGGCGCGGTGGCACGGCTCACCCTCGATTCGCCACACAACCGCAACGCGCTGTCTACGGCGCTGGTCGAGCAGCTGCACGAAGGACTGACCCGGGCGTCGGCCGATGAGGGCGTGCGGCTGGTGGTGCTCGGTCACACCGGCGGGACGTTCTGCGCGGGGGCGGACCTGAGCGAGGCCGCCGGGCGGGACCCTTCCGAATTGGCCGTCGATCGGGCCCGGGAGATGACCCGTCTGCTGCGCCGCATCCTCGAGCTGCGTCTGCCCGTCCTCGCGGCGATCGACGGGCATGTCCGGGCCGGCGGACTCGGCATCGTAGGGGCGTGCGACATCGTGGTGGCCGGCAACGCGAGCACGTTCGCTCTGACCGAGGCACGTATCGGCGTCGCCCCGTCAATCATCTCGCTGATCCTGCTGCCGAAGATGACGGCGCGCGCCGCGGGGCGCTATTTCGTCACGGGTGAGAAGTTCGGGGCGGCGCAGGCCGCCGAGATGGGGCTGATCACCGTCGCCACGAATGACGTCGCGACCACGGTCGCGGAGCTGGCTTCGGCGATCGTGCAGGGGTCGCCGCAGGGTCTGGCCGCGTCGAAGGCGCTGACGACAGCGGCCGTCATCGACGACTTCGAGCGTCGCGCAGAGAAATTGACGCAGGAGTCGGCGGCGTTGTTCGTCTCCGACGAAGCCCGCGAAGGCGTGCTGGCGTTCCTGGAGAAGCGGGCGCCTCGTTGGGTGAGCTGACCAGCTCACAGTTTGGTCAAGCTACTTGCATGTATGGATCTTCGTCGTAGGCTCGTTGGCGATGTACGCGCCAGCGACGAGCCTTCGGGCTAGGAGCCATCGATGACACGCAGTGGGGAACGATGAGCACCCCCGCCTTTCGGAGCGGGTCGATGCGGGCTGGGGACACCGACCGCATTCAGGTAGCCCAGCTACTCACCGATGCCGCCGCATCGGGCAAGCTCGAACTCAAGGAGTATGAGACCCGCCTGAACAGGGCGTATGCGGCACAGACCCACGACGAACTCGACCGCCTGTCCGCCGACCTACCCGGCGCGGTGACCCGTGGCCGCGGCGGCCCGTGCCGGCCCGCCCCGTCGAGCATGCTGCTGGCGATCTTGAGCGGCTACGAGCGTCGCGGACGCTGGAACGTGCCTCGCCGGCTGACCACGTTCGCGTTCTGGGGCGGGGGCGTGGTGGATCTGCGCTACGCCGACTTCACCTCGCCCGAGGTCGACATCCACGTGTACTCGATCATGGGCGGCCAGACGATCCTGTTGCCTCCCGAGGTCAACGTGGACCTGCACGGCGTCGCGGTCATGGGTACCTTCGACAGCAGCGTCGACGGCGAGGGCTCACCCGGCGCCCCGCTGGTGCGCATCGGCGGCTTCTCGCTGTGGGGCAGCGTCACCGTCAAGCGCAAGAAGCGCAAGCCCGCCGCGTGATCCCCTAGCGCCGCCTCTTGGCGCTCAGGTAGTCGCCCACCACCGCCGCACCCAGGCCGTCGAGGTCGGGCACCACGACTCGGCCTCCGACCCGCCGCGCGACCTGGTCGATGAACCGCGCCAGCCCCGGATCGCTGCCGAGCCGGAAGATCGTCACCTGCGCTCCCAACCGGGCCACCTCGTCGAAGCCCCGCACGGTGTGCGCGATCGTTCTGGGGTGCGGCGGGTAGTCGAAGAACACCGACGACCGCCCGTCCCCGTCGAAATCCTCGAGGTGGGCCGTGGGCTCGCCGTCGGTGACGACGAGGATCACCGGCTGCGCATTCGGGTGACGCCGGAGGTGACGGGTGGCCAGCGCCAGCGCGTGGTGCAGGTTGGTGCCCTGCTCGTAAACGCCCTCCAGCCCCGTCAGCTCGGCGGCGGTCACCGTGCGCGCGTAGCGACCGAACGCGACGATCTGCAGGGCGTCCGAGCGGAAGCGCGTGCTGACGAGGTGATTGAGGGCCAGCGCTGTGCGTTTCATCGGCAGCCACCGGTTCTCCATCACCATCGAGAACGAGGTGTCGACCAGCAGGGCCACCGCAGCCTGTGTGCGGGTCTCGGTCTCGGAGACCTCCACGTCGTCGACCGTGATCTGGAGCCGCGAGCCCGGACGGTCCTTGCTGACGCCGGCCTCCCGCAGCACGGCGTTCGTCAGGGTCCGCGTCACGTTCCACGGCTCGGTGTCGCCGAACTGCCACGGCCGGGTCGCGCCCGTCAGCTCACCGGCCGCACCGGCCCTGCGGGTGTCGCGCTCGCCGTGGCGACCCGAAAGCTGTTGCGCGACATCACGCAACGCCGCCTGACCGAGCTGGCGCATCGCCTTCGGCGACAACCGCCACTGCCCGTCCGATCCGCGGTCGAGGAAGCCCTGGTTCATCAGCGCCCGCTCCAACTCGGCCAGGGTACGGGCATCCACCGCGGAGTCCTCACCCAGCTGGCGGGCCAGCATGTCGAGGTCGACGTCGTCCATCGACGCGCCCGAATAGCTCTGTGACAGCTGCTCGGCGAGCTGTTCGAGCTCGCCGATGTCGGCCAGCGCCTGGGCTCCCTCGCCCATGCCGAGCGGATCGTCGCCGGAGAACCGTTGCGAACCCGACCAGTCCTCCCCGGGGCGGGCCGACTGCAGGTGCGCGTCGAGACGGTTCAGCGCGTTCATCAACGACGGCGATCCGAAAGCCTGCTGCGCCAACGAATCCAGTTCGGCGCGCTGCTGCTCGCTGAGGCTGTTGCGGAACCGCTGCGCTGCGGCGGAACGCTTGGCCAGCGAGTCGAGCAACTCGTCGATGTTCTGGGGATTCTCCGGGAAGAACTGGCCGTGCTTGGACATGAAGTCCTGGAAGTCCTGCGGCGTGTCCTGGCCGTTGGCGTGCTTGTCGAGCAGATCGTTGAGGTCGTCGAGCATCTCGTTGACGCGCTGCCGGTCCTCATCGGTGGCGTTCTCCAACGCCTCCTTCATGCCCGCGAACCGCTGGTCGAGCATCTCGCGGCCGAGCAGATCCTTGATCTGCTCGTACTTCGCGCGCGCCTCCGGTGAGCGCCAGTCGTACTCCGAGAGTTCCTGCACCGCCTTGGCCGGCGACGGTGAGAGCGATTCGAGTTGCAGCTCGCCGAACCGGGCGTCGTCGTCGAGCGCCCGCGCCAATTCCTTGCGCTCGGCCAGGACCGCCTCGTCGAGCAATTTCTTGATGTCGGCGAGTGTCCCGTCGAGGTTGTTGCGCTGCAACAGTTCTCGACGACGACGGTTGGCCTCGGCGGCGAGCTTGTCGGCACCCGGCATGTTCTTCGTGCCGCGCCGCAGCATCTCGGCCAGCGCACGCCGCGGGGAGGTGCCCTCCATGACGTCCTGGCCGATGGCCTCCAGCGCCTCACGCAGATCGACCGGAGGCGCCAGCGGGTCGGGCCCGCCCGTGTACCGCGAATACCGCGAGAGTTTCCTACTCAACTGCCGCACCCCTCATCACTGCTCGAGTGTCGACCGGCGTCAGCCATAGACGGTTTCGCCCTGATCCGACACCTTGTCGATCCGCTTGGCCAGGTACAGCGCCTCGAGCGCCAATTCGATCGCCGCGGCGCGCTGGCCCTCGGACTGCGCGCCGAGCCGCTTCTGGATCTCGGCGACCGCGGGCACCTCGGGAAGTGCGGCGAGCACGTCACGCGCCGAGACCCGTTCACCGGTGGTCACCGGTGAGCCGCCCTCCACCGCGGTCACGATGGGGCCGACGTCGATCCCACCGAGCAACCGCTGCGCGGTCTCGGCCGTGCAGCGGCGCAGCAGGTGCTCCAGGATGGCCTGTTCGCGCCCCTCCTCACCGGATTCGAATTCCAGCTTGCCGCGCAGCACGTCGACGATCGAGGCGAGGTCCACCACGCGCGCGACCGGCTCCTGCTCGTTGAGAACCGCGGCGCGGTGCCGGGCCGACGCGGCGACGGTCTCGGCGGCCGCGATCGCGAACCGCGCCGACACCCCCGAGCGCTGGTCGATGGAGCTGGACTCGCGCAGGCTGCGGGCGAACCGCGCCAGGATCTGCAGCAGGTACTCGGGAACCTCTGCGGCCAGGTGCGCCTCCTGCACGATGACGCCGACCTCGGCGTCGAGTTCCTGCGGGTAGTGCGTGCGGATCTCGGCACCGAAGCGGTCCTTCAGCGGGGTGATGATGCGGCCGCGGTTGGTGTAGTCCTCGGGGTTGGCGCTGGCGACGACGAGGACGTCCAGTGGCAGGCGCAACGTGTAGCCGCGCACCTGGATGTCGCGTTCCTCCATCACGTTCAGCATCGCCACCTGGATGCGCTCGGCGAGGTCGGGAAGCTCGTTGACCGCGACGATCCCGCGGTGTGCCCGGGGGATGAGACCGTAGGCGATCGTCTCGGGGTCGCCGAGGCTGCGCCCCTCGGCGACCTTGATCGGGTCGATGTCGCCGACCAGGTCGGCGACGCTCGTGTCGGGGGTGGCGAGCTTCTCGGTGTAGCGCTCGCTGCGGTGCCGCCACGCCACAGGAAGGTCGTCACCGGAGTCGGCCGCTCGGCGGATGGACTCCGGGGTGATCGGACTGTAGGGATGTTCCCCGAGTTCGGCTCCGGCGATGACCGGCGTCCACTCGTCGAGCATCCCGGTCAGGCCACGCAGCAGCCGCGTCTTCCCCTGGCCACGCTCGCCGAGCAGCACGATGTCGTGTCCCGCGATCAGGGCGCGCTCCAGCTGCGGCAGCACGGTGTCCTCGAAACCCAGGATGCCCGGCCACACCTCGTCGACGGGCGCCCCCGAGGCGAGTGCGGCCAGCAGGTTCTCCCGGATCTCGGCCTTGACGCTGCGTTCCCGGTGCCCCGAAGCCCGCAGCTCGCCGACGGTGCGGGGAAGGTCGTTAGGTGAAGTCACCTCTCCAAGCTACGACTGCTTGCTGGATTAGGCACCGTTCCCCCTGCGCGATTTCGCCCGCAGCGGATGTCGACCGCGCCGATCCGCGGTTCAGCGGCTCCCCGGCGGCAGCATCTGGAAGCCGTCGAGGATCTCCTGGGCGTCGCTGCGGAACGCCGGGTCGTCCTCGTCGGCGCTCTGCAGCGTGACGGCCACGCCGTAGGTCATGCCCTCGGTGAACATCACGGCGCTGAGCAGTTCGGCCCGCCGCGGCCCAGCCGTACCCATCAGCGGGGACATGTAGTGGCCGCGGACGGCGGGCAGACCGCACAGCGTGGTGTCTTCGAGGGTCAGGTCGGTGACACCGAGCTGCGTCACCTGCCGGCGCTGCGAGTCGAAGAACTCCGGCGGTGTGATCTCGCCGCGATGCGATTCCAGCGTGACCACCGCGGTCGGCGCCACCCCGTCGAACTCGAGGCCGTCGTTGCGCATCACGAACCGGATCATCTCCGAGTCCAGCGCCGTGATCCTCTCCCACCCTTGCGGTTGAGGGATGCGGAGCACCGGATCGGTGTCGCCCGACGCACCGGCCGGGGCGGGCACGTCGACGAGTTCGGTGTCGACCGGCGTGCACTCCTGCTCCGACGCGGCCGACCCGAACACCTGCCCGGGTTCGGCGGCCACCACCCGGGCATCGTCGATCACCCGGGTGCACGACGTCATGGCCAGCGTGACCGAGACTCCGACCACTGCCACCGCCGCGCGACGTCGCATGCTCACCCCGTTCACCCGTCTAGTGCGCGAAATGTCGTGCGCCGGTGAGGTACAACGTGATTCCAGCGGCCTGCGCCGCCGCGGTCACCTCGTCGTCACGCACCGATCCACCGGGGTGGACGACGGCCTTGACCCCGGCCCTGATCAGGGTCTCGAGTCCGTCGGGGAACGGGAAGAACGCGTCGGAGGCGCCGACCGCATCGCGGGTACGCTCGCCCGCCCGTTCGACGGCCAGTCGCGCCGCGTCGACGCGGTTGACCTGACCCATGCCCACCCCCACCGTGGCGCCGTCCTTGGCGATCACGATCGCGTTCGACTTGACCGCCCGGCACGTCCGCCACGCGAAGACGAGATCGGCCAGTGTCGCAGGGTCTGCCGGGTCGCCGGTCGCCAGCGTCCAGTTGTTCGGATCGTCCCCGGAGGCGTCGAGCGCGTCGCGCTGCTGCAGCAGCAGGCCGCCGCTGATCTGCCGGAATTCCGCACCGCCGAGCTGAGGTTCCGCCGCCACCAGCACCCGGATGTTCTTCTTTCCCGACAGCACCTCCACGGCGCCCGGCTCGTACGCCGGGGCGATGATGACCTCGGTGAAGATGCCCGAGACCGTTTCGGCCATCTCGACGGAGACCGTGGTGTTCGCGGCGATCACGCCGCCGAACGCCGACAGCGGGTCGCACTCGTGGGCTTTACGGTGGGCATCGGCGACTGACTGCGACGAGACGGCGATGCCGCACGGGTTGGCGTGCTTGATGATTGCGACGCACGTGTCCTCGTGATCGAACGCGGCCCGCCACGCGGCATCGGCATCGGTGTAGTTGTTGTACGACATCTCCTTGCCGTGCAACTGCTCGGCCTGCGCGAGCCCCGGCCAGGAGCTGTCATCGGTGTAGAGCGCGGCCTGCTGGTGCGGGTTCTCGCCGTAGCGCAGGGTGGCCGAGCGCCGGAACGTCGACCCCAGCCACGGGGGCAGCCCGCCGGCAGCAGCCGCATTCTCCTCGGGCGACAGTACCGATCCCATCCACGACGCCACGGCGACGTCGTACTCGGCGGTGTGCCGAAACGCCAACGACGCCAACTTCTTCCGCTCGGCATAGGTGAAGCCACCCCCGCGGACCGCGGCCAGCACGCCGTCGTAGCCGAGGGGGTCGACGACGACGGCGACGCTCGGGTGGTTCTTGGCGGCGGCGCGCACCATCGACGGACCGCCGATGTCGATCTGTTCCACGCACTCGTCCTCGCCGGCACCGGAGTTCACGGTCTCGGTGAACGGGTAGAGGTTGACGACGACGAGCTCGAAGGCCGCGACGCCGAGTTGCTCAAGTGCCGCAACATGTTCGGGCTTGCGCTGATCGGCGAGCAGTCCAGCGTGGACATGCGGGTGCAGCGTCTTGACCCGGCCGTCGAGAACTTCGGGGAAGCCTGTGACGTCCTCGACCGGGGTCACCGGGATACCGGCTGCGGCAATGTTCTTGGCGGTCGACCCCGTGGAGACGATGTCGACTCCGGCCTCGTGCAGACCCTGCGCCAGCGGCACCAGGCCGGACTTGTCGTAGACACTGATCAGGGCGCGCCGGATGGGCCGCCGGAAATCGTTGTCGCTCATCCTAGGGTCGCCTTTCGTCCTGTCCAGGTCACACCGCGGGTCGCCACCGAGGCCACCACGTCGACCAGAAGCTCTCGTTCGATCACCTTGATCCGTTCGTGCAGTGCCGACTCGTCGTCGCCGTCGAGCACGGGAAGGGCCCGCTGGGCCAGGATGGGCCCAGTGTCGGTCCCCGCGTCCACGAGATGCACCGTGCAGCCCGTGACCCGCACCCCGTAGTCCAGCGCCTCGCGGACCGCGTGCGACCCGGGGAAGGCAGGGAGCAGCGCCGGGTGGGTGTTCAGCACACGCCCGGGGAATCGTGAAAGGAACTCGGGGCCAAGAATTTTCATGAAGCCCGCCGAGACGACGAGGTCGGGCTGGTGCGCGGCGGCGGCCTCGGTGATCGCGCGGTCCCACGCGGCGCGGTCCGGGTGGTCGGTCAACGCGACGGTGAAGGTGGGCACCGAAGCCCCCTCGGCGATGTCGAGCGCCGCGCACACCCGGTCGGTGCCGACGGCGACGATCCGCGCGGGGTAGTCCCGGACGGCCGACTTCAGCAGGGAGGCAAGAAGGGAACCGGCACCGGAGGCCAGGACCACCAGGCGCGCCGGCGCGCTCGGGGGCACACGAACCTCGGATTGCACGCTGGAGAGCCTAGTGGGCGCCGCGGCGGTGCTCATCGGTGCCGTCGTCGTCCACCACGAAGTGGTCCTCGGGATCCAGATCCGCGGCCGGCGCGCTGTCCACGAACGTCCGTTCGGCGACGGCCGGCTCGCCGTCGAACACGATCGCGGATCGGTCCCGCTCCGGTTCGCCGGTCGGGATCTCCTGGGTGGTGGGCTCGTCCCCGACGAGCGGATCGTCGTCGACGGGGGACGCACCGACCTCGTCGGGAAAAGCGTCGTCGGGAGAAGCCTCGTCGGCGTCTGCCATGTCGTCTGCGATGTCGTCGTCGTCGGGTTCCGGTGCGGGCTTGGGCCTGCGGACCCGCGGCGCGACACCGCCCGACATGACCGCCGTGAGGCCGCCGATGCCGGCGAACCACAGGAACACCGCCGGACCGAAGGTGGTCTGGTCGACGCCCACATCGCCGAAGTTCCCGAGCGGGCCCCCGCCGGCATAGCCGAGCAGCGCCATGGTCGCCGCCGCGACCCCCGCCGCCACCGCCACCTTGCCCAGTGCGGCCGCAATCGGCAGTGCCCGTCGCGCGCACTGCTGACCGAGCGCCACCGCGGACACCGCCGCAGCGATCAGCAGCGCGACCCAGACCGGGCCCAGGGGCGGCGTCGGAACCGCCGCCAGCACCGGAAGCGCCGGCACGTCGCCGCCGAACACCGTGAACGACGAGAACGTCGCCAGACCCACATGGGCGCTGGAACCGACCGCCACCGCGGCCGTGCCGACCATGACGTTGGGCAGATAGAGAACCGACAGCACCGCCAGGCTGAACTGTCCGAACATCGAATCCGTGATCGAGAACAGGTCGTGCATCGTCGACCAGTGCACGATCAGCGACCCCGCGACCAGTGCGCCCGACAGGCCCATCAGGGCGAGCACACCCGCCGCCGCGGCCCGGAACGCGTCGGGCAGCCAGTGCGGCAGTGGTGATCCGCGCAGCAGTCGGCGCCCCATGCGGGAGCTCACACCGAGGAGCGCGCCGATCGCGTGGACGACGAACACCCCGCCGAAGGCCCGTAGCGCGTCGGGGGTCTGCAGGTCGGTGAGCACCGACGCCGCGTCGTGGATGACCGCCAGGCAGATCGCGGCGATGAGCACCGGTCCGCCCAGCGCCGAGGCGACCACCCACCGGGTCACGAACCAGGACGTACTGGTCGTCGCAGCCGCGGTCGTGCGAGCCGTGCCGTACACCATCAACAGCACCGGCAGCAGCGGCATGGTGCCGAGGGCGCTGCCGGCGATCGACACCGGGACCTGGTGCACCCCCAGCCACATGCTGGCGATGGCGCCGAGCGCTCCTGTCATGTCGCTGTTGGCGATGACCAGCTGCAGCAGCACGACTGCGGCGATGATCACCAGCGCGACCACGGACGGCCCGAACGCGACCCGCAGCAGTTCACGCGCCTGGCGTGTACCGACTGGCCGGGTGCTCACGGGTTTGGCCGCTCCTCGCAGACGCTCGGGCGCGCGACGTTCGCGCACGCGCGGCTCAGACTACGACGGGGACTGACCGGACTGCGAGGAAGACGGCCCCTGGTGTTGCGTCGGGGTCTGGGTGGTCGGCGAGTTGCTCGCCGGCGGCTGACCGTAGGTCGGGAAGCCGGTGGGCGGCGTCGGCGGACCGGACTGTTGACCGGTCGGCTGCCCCGTCGGCGATGCGGCCGGGAAGCCGCCCGTGGTCTGGCCGGAGCCGGGGAATCCGCCGGTCGTCTGGCCGGAACCGGGGTAGCCACCGCCGCCGTACGGGGTGGGGTACCCGGGCCGCTGCTGCTGCGGACCCTGCTGGTGCTGCGGTCCGCCGTGCTGGCCGGGCGCCTGCCCGTAGTAGGCGCCGGGGTACTGCCCGTACTGCTGATGCTGGTCGTACTTGGGGCGCGGCTGGGGCGGGGTGATGATGCCCGAGTCGAACAGCAGCACGACCACCGCGACGGCGGCCTGCAGCAGCGAGAACGCGATGACGAGGTACAGGCCCCAGTCGATCGAGACATTGCTGGGCGTGGAGATCACCACCGCGAGGACGATCAGGAACCCCACGACGGCCGCCACTGCGGCGACGGCGGTGTAGTTGGCCTGCTTGGGCAACAGGCTGACGGCGGCCAGCAGCGCGGCGACCAGGGCGGCGATCACGACGACGAGCGTCCACACGGTCATGCTGCCCAGCTGGGCGGCGGCGGCGCTGTCGGCGGCCGAGACCACGAACTGCGGGCCGAAGCTCGACAGGTAGACCAGCAGCCCCAGCACGGCCGTCCCCACGCTGAGGTACAGCGGCAGCTTGCTCGGGCCGTCGGCCGTCGGGTCGGCGTCGGAGACCTTGCTGAATTGCTGAGTCGGCGCGCTGAACTGGGTGGTCGGTTGCTGAGCGGGCGGGAAGCCGGAGCCTCCGGGCGCGCCTTGTGGGTACGACATGACCTCTCCTGTGCTTGCGGGCATCGGAACCGGCGGGGCCGTCGGAGATGACGGCGGTGTCCGGCGACGGTGATGTAGCCGCCTGAGCGATTCGATCAACCACGCTAGCGCACCCAGGAGTGCCCCCGTCACGCCCACGGCCTGCAGTGCGCTGCACCGCACGCGTCATGCCGAGGCGAGCACCGGTGCGTCGGCCGAGTCGCGCTCGGCGTCCTCGATCTCGCGCACCAGCGGCAGCACCCTCGCGCCGAAGTACTCGATCTCCTCCTGGAAGTGCAGGAACCCGCCGAGAATGAGGTCGACGCCGCGCCTGCGGTAGGCCGCGATGCGTTCGGCGATCTGCTCGGGCGTACCGATCAACTGGGTGCGGAACCCGTCGTTGTACTGGACGAGGTCCTCGAACGAGGAGTCGGCCCACATCCCGCGCTTGTCGGAGGTCGAGTTGCCGGCCTGCTGCACGGCCGAGCGGAAGCCCTCGACCGCCGGCCGGTTGGCCTTGGCGACGATCTCGCGCAGCACGTCTTTCGCCTCCTTCTCGGTATCCCTGGCGATGATGAAGCCGTTCAGCCCGAACTTGACCTCGCGGCCGGCATCGCGGGCGTGGTCGCGCACCTCGACGACCTGCTCGGTCAGCCCGTCGTAGTCCTTGCCGTTCGAGAAGTACCAGTCCGCGTGATAGCCGCCGTTGCGTCGCGCTGCCGTGGAATTGCCGCCCTGGAAGATCTCGGGGTTGGGCCGCTGCGGCGTGTTCACCGGTTTGGGCTTCAGCGTGAAGTCGTGGATGCGGTAGAAGTCGCCGCGGAAATCGACATCGTCCTCGGTCCAGATCTTGCGCAGCACCTGCAGGAATTCGGCGCTGCGCCGGTAGCGCTCGTCGTGTTCGAGCCACGGCTCCCCGAGGTGGGTGAATTCGTCCTTGAACCACCCCGACACCACGTTCACCGCGAAGCGCCCACCCGACAGCTGGTCGGCGGTCGCCCCCAGTTTGGCCAGAACGGCGGGCTGCCAGAGCCCCGGATGCACCGCGGCGATCACCTTCAACCGCTCGGTGGCCAGCAGCAGGGCCAGGCTGAAGCTGGTGGATTCGTGCTGGTACTCGGCGCCGTAGCTGGCCTCGTAGCGCACCTGTGACAGCGCGTACTCGAACCCGTTGTTCTCCGCGGTCTGCGCGAGTTTCTTGTTGTACTCGTAGTTCCAGTCGGTGCGCTGCTCGATGTCGCTGGTCACCAGTCCCCCACTGACATTGGGCACCCAGTAGGCGAACGAGACGTGGTCGGCGATGCGTTCGGTCGTCATGGTCAGCCATGCAACCGGCGCGGGGCGGCGCGGTCATGGGTATGGATCGCGATGAAGGAAACGCGGCTCATCCGCGGGCGCGTGTCCGGCCGTCACGATCGGGCGTCATGATCGGCCGTCGCCCCGATCCCCGCCCCCGTTCGTGCAGGCCTGCAGGTACCCCACTTGCGGCCGCGGATTGGAACACGTTCTAATTCCGGTATGAACTATGGGTTGGTCCTGTTCACCTCCGACCGTGGAATCGCACCCGCGGCTGCCGCCAAGCTGGCCGACGAGCACGGGTTCGAGACGTTCTACGTGCCTGAGCACACGCATATCCCGATCAAGCGGCAGGCCGCCCACCCCACCACCGGCGACGAATCGCTGCCCGACGACCGCTACATGCGCACCCTGGACCCCTGGGTGTCGCTGGGCACGGCCGCGGCCGTCACGTCGCGCGTGCGGCTGTCCACTGCGGTGGCGCTGCCCGTCGAACACGACTGCATCACGCTGGCCAAGTCGATCGCCACCCTCGACCACCTCTCCGGCGGGCGCGTGTCGCTGGGCGTCGGGTTCGGCTGGAACACCGACGAGCTCGCCGACCACAACGTGCCCCCCGGGCGCCGGCGCACCATGCTCCGCGAGTACCTGGAGGCGATGCGGGCACTCTGGACGCAGGAAGAGGCCGAGTACGACGGCGAGTTCGTCAAGTTCGGGCCGTCGTGGGCGTGGCCCAAGCCCGTCCAGTCCCACATTCCGATCCTGGTCGGCGCCGCAGGCACTGAGAAGAACTTCAAGTGGATCGCCAAGTCGGCCGATGGCTGGATCACCACGCCACGCGACTTCGATATCGACGAACCGGTGAAGCTGCTACAGGACACGTGGGCCGCCGCGGGACGCGACGGTGCCCCGCAGATCGTCGCGCTGGATTTCAAGCCCGACGCCGACAAGCTGGCGCACTGGCGCGAACTCGGCGTGACGGAGGTCCTGTTCGGACTGCCCGACAAGTCCGAATCAGAGGTCGCGGGCTACGTCGAGCGCCTCGCCGGGAAGCTCGGCGCGCTGGCGTAATCGGCGCACGGGGGCCCCCGCGGGATCCGGATTTCGAGGCCTACACGAGGAGACCGCCGCCTGCGCTGGCCCCGATGCACTCGACGGGGTCGCCGCCTGCGGCGTCGTCGCAGACGGCACGGTTGCCTGTCGGGTCGACGGTGTTCTAGGCGAGTACCGCCCGGTTGCCGCTGTCCGTCGGTCGCACAGCCACTTTCGCGCCCAGCGGGTCTCCGTCGGACATCAGCGCGACCAGGTCGGCGTCCTCGGTCGTCGCCATGAAGCGCGAGCCGTCGTCGAGCCGGCCGACGATGATCCCGGTGCGCACCGGCCAGTCGTAGCGCACCGAGTACGTCTCGACCGTGCCTACTCCCTCGGGAGATTTCGTCACGGCGACCTTCGGCAACTCGGCCACCTGTGCCGTCAGCTCCGCGCTGCGGGAAGTCCGCCATTCGACCGGTTCGGTCGAGTAGATGCCCACCGAATACTTGCTCATGATGCCGCCGTTGGCGCCGACGAAGCCGAAAGCGCCCGGATTGTCCCGCATCTGGGCGACGGTCTCGGCGATGGCGTGTAGCGAGTAGCTGTTGCCCGGTCCACCGAAATACGGCAGACCGCCGGTCAATGTCAGGCCGCGTGGATCGTCGTCCGTGAGCCCGAGCGTCTCGCACATCAGGAAGACCGGGAACGGGAAGCAGCTGTACAGGTCGAACGTGGCGATGTCGTCGACGCGCACGTCGGCGACCCGCAGTGCCTCGTGGGCCGCGTGCACAGCGGCCGGGCTCGCGCCGAGGTCGGCCCGTTCCAACAGCCCCTGCTCGATGAGATCGGAATGGCCGTGGAGGAACACCCACTTGTCTTGCGGCACACCCAGTCTGCGGGCGGTCTCGACCGACGTGATGATCGCGGCCGCTCCCTGGTTGACGGTGTCGCGGGCCACCAGCAATCGCGGGTAGGGGTCGCAGATCATCCGATTCTCGTCGGTGACGGTTTCGACCTCGTCGACCGAGCGTTCGACCGGTGAGGACGAGAAGGGGTTCTTCGCCGCCACTTTCGACATCGGGGCGAACAACTGGGCCATCTGGTGCCGGTACTCGTCGACGCTCAGGCCGAGCCGGGAGCGCCGGGCGTTGTCGAGCAGGCCGTACTGCACCGGTGCGCCGGTCAGCCCGTGGGTCACGGTGTATTCGTCGATGTAACTGTAGATCTGGTGTCCACGGTCCTCGAGCTGACCGCCGACGTGCTCGGTGAAGTCGGGTTTGTCGTCGCGGTTCGAGAAGTACTTGGCCGTCGAGCCGGGTTCGGAGCCCATGATCATCACGACGTCGGCATCACCGCCGGCGATGAGCGTGCCTGCTTCTGTCACGAGCTTCTGCGGGCTCTGGCCACCGACGGGCTCCAGGACGACCCGCGCGGGGTCGCCTCCGAGCCGGTTCATCACCGAGCGCGGATAGTTGTCGGACTTGCCGAGCACCGCGGGCATGGGTCCGGAGATCTCGAACTGACGCAGGCCGAACACCGTGTCGACGGCCGTGGCGACAGCGGCCGGGTCGGCGCCCGTGTCGGCGAGCGCGGCCTGCACCGCCGCGGTGGCCAGGTCGACGGCCGACATGCCGCGGTAGGTGGGGTCATCGATGCGTTCCGTGAACTGCCCGACGCCGACGATCACCGGTGTGCGTGGATCGATTGCCATGCTCACGCCCCTTTCCAGTTACTTCGGGAGGCTAATAGAACACGTTCCACCCGTGCCAATCGGCTCCACTCCGAGTCATCATTGACGTACAACTCTTTCGATGTACATCCAAATTGACGTACAATTCGGCAATGAACTGGCCCGTCCGCCCGATGTCGCTGGTCGTCGGTGGTGTGGTGCCCACCGAGGACGTCGTCGGCCGCGTTCGCGAATCGAACGACGTGCTGGCGTCGCTGCCGAACTCCGGTGCGGTGCTGGTCGGCGACCGCAGGCACGGTAAGACGTCGCTGTCGCGCCTCGTCCAGCGCATGGCGGCCGACGCGGGCGCCGTCGTCGTATCGGTCAGCGCCGAACGCGAGACCTACGCCGAGTTCGTCTCGGCTCTGCTGGCAGAACTCGGCCGTCTGGATCCCGCCTGGGCGCAGGAACTGGCCAGGATCCGGCTCACGCTGACGGCCGGCCCCGTCCAGCTGTCCCGCGACACCCGGGCCGCGGCGACGCTCGACGAGGTGCTCGACCGGGCGATCCGGCGGGCCGACGGGCGCATCCTGGCGCTCTTCATCGACGAGGTCAGCGTCCTGGCCCGCAACCTTGAGCGCACCCAGGAGGGTTCCGGCGACACCTTTCTTCACCTGTTGCGACGGGTACGGCAGGAGAACCCCGGCAAGGTTGCGACCGTCCTGTCCGGGTCCATCGGGTTTCACCACGTGTCCGCCGACGCGCCCAGCACTGTCAACGACATCCCCAAGATCGCCGTCGGCCCGATCCGGTCCGATCACGCGACCTACCTCGCCGAATGCCTGCTGCTGGGCAGCGGCACCCCGACCACCGACCAGCACGCCGTGGCCGCGGCGATCGCGTCGGCGGCCGAGAACGTGCCCTATTACATCCAGCACCTGGTCGCCGCGGCCCGCAAGTCGTGGCACGACAGCCAGGTCGCCCCGTACCCCGAGCTCATCGACCTCCTGGTGCTCGACGCGATCGAAAGTCCCTACGATCCCTGGGATCTCCGCCATTACCGCGACCGACTCCCCCACTACTACGGCGAGGACGCCGCGGCGATCGCCGGGCTGCTCGACATCTACGCCCACGCCGGGAATCCACCGGACGTCGACACCGTGCTGATGCGGCTGCGTAGCGAAGGCAGCCCGATCACCGAAAGAGCGCAGCTGGTGTCATTCATCGAGAGACTCACCCTGGACCACTACCTGATGCGGTCGGGCGACGCCGACAGATTCTCCTCACCCCTGCTGCAGCGGGCGTGGAAGGCGATGCGGCGGTGAGTAGTTCGCCCCTGTTCACACCAACCAGGGCCAGCGCGGAGGACCTCGAGGCAATCACCGTCGGCCGCACCGACCTGATCGACACGCTGGCCCGCCGCATCAGCTCGTCGGCCCGGGACGGGTCGCGCCCGCACACCCTGCTCGTAGCACCGCGCGGCGCGGGCAAGACCCATACCGTGCGCTTGGCGGTACATCGCGCGCTGCTTGATCCGGACACGGCGAAAAGCACGCTGCCGGTGGCGATCTCCGAAGACTCGCTCGCCATCGGGACCTACGCCGACCTGCTCGTCGAAATGGCGCGGGCCATCGGCCCCGAAGCCTACGACGACGCCAAGGCGATGCGCCGCGGACGCGACCCGGTGGGGATCGAGGCATCGATCGTCGCCGCCGCGGCCGGGCGCATGGTGCTGCTGGCGATCGAGAACCTCGACCGCGTGTTCGACGCGATCGGCGAGAAGGGGCAGGGCAGCCTGCGGGCGTGGGTCGAAACGTCCACGGCGGTACTGGTTCTCGGCACCTCGCCGATCCTGTTCCCGGGAGTCTCCTCGCGAGAGTATCCGTGGTACGGCTCGTTCATCATCGAGACGCTGCCCGGACTGCAGGTCGACGACGCCGCAGAGCTCCTGCGCCGCAGTGCGGGCCGACGCGACGACGCCGCGCTCGCGGACTTCATGCGGTCGGCGGCCGGTCGGGAACGGGTGGCCACGCTGCACGAGATCATCGGCGGCTCTCCGCGGCTGTGGCATCTGCTGGCCGAGGCCGTGGACAGGCCCACCCTCGATGCCGTGACACCGGCCGTCGATGCGCTGCTCGACCGGTTGGCGCCCCACTATCAGCATCTGCTGTGGCAGCTACCGGCCGGGGAGCAGCGACTCGTGGTGGAACTGGCCCGCGGCTGCGGCCCTCGCTCGGTCTCCGATCTCGCCGAGGCCGTGGGGGTGTCGAGTCAGTCGGCATCGGCAGCCCTGGGCAGGCTGGCCGCCGACGGCTGGGTCACCTCGTCGAAGGTCGACGGCGACCGGCGGACGTCGTGGTACGACCTCACCGATGCGCTGTTGCGCCGCTATCTGCAGTATCGGGACCACTGAAGACGCAGCGAGCGCGCGCATCTGCACGGGATCCGACGGTGTGTCGGCGTGCAGACACGCGCGCTCGCGGTGCGACGGCGGGAGGGGCGGCTACTGGCTCTCGAGGAGCTCGCGAGCCAGCGTGGCCGTCTCGGACGGCGTCTTGCCGACCTTCACGCCCGCCGCCTCGAGAGCTTCCTTCTTGGCGGCCGCGGTGCCCGACGAGCCGGACACGATGGCGCCGGCGTGACCCATGGTCTTGCCCTCGGGGGCGGTGAAGCCCGCGACGTAGCCGACGACCGGCTTGGAGACGTTGGCCTTGATGTAGTCGGCCGCGCGCTCCTCGGCGTCGCCGCCGATCTCGCCGATCATCACGATGATCTTGGTCTCGGGGTCCTTCTCGAACGCCTCGATGGCGTCGATGTGCGTGGTGCCGATGACCGGGTCGCCACCGATGCCGATGGCGGTCGAGAAGCCGAGATCGCGCAGCTCGTACATCATCTGGTAGGTCAGCGTGCCCGACTTCGACACCAGACCGATCGGGCCCTTGCCGGTGATGTTGTTCGGCGTGATGCCGACCAGCGACTCGCCGGGGGTGATGATGCCCGGGCAGTTCGGTCCGATGATGCGGGTCTTGCTGCCCTTCTCGACGTTATAGGCCCACGCATAGGCGCTGTCCTGCACCGGGATTCCCTCGGTGATGACGACCAGCAGCGGGATCTCGGCGTCGATGGCCTCGATGATGGCGTCCTTCGAGAACGCCGGCGGCACGAAGGCGATCGACACGTCGGCGCCGGTCTCCTTCATCGCCTCGGCGACGGACCCGAAGACCGGCAATTCGATCTCGTTGCCCTCTTTGTCTTCGTGCTTGACGGTGGTGCCCGCCTTGCGCGCGTTCACGCCGCCGACGATCTTGGTGCCGGCCTTGAGCATCAGCTTGGTGTGTTTGGTGCCCTCGCCGCCGGTGATGCCCTGGACGATGACCTTGCTGTCTGCGTTAAGGAAAATCGACATGTTCTGTGTCCCTTACTTGTTCGCCAGCTCGGCGGCCTTGTCGGCGCCGGAGTCCATGGTGTCCGCCTGGATGACCAAGGGGTGATCGGCCTCGGAGAGGATGCGGCGGCCCTCGTCCACGTTGTTGCCGTCCAGACGCACGACGAGCGGCTTGTTGGCCTCGTCGCCGAGGATCTCCAGCGCCTTGACGATGCCGTTGGCGACCGCGTCGCAGGCGGTGATGCCACCGAAGACGTTGACGAACACACTCTTGACCTGTTCGTCGTTGAGGATGACGTCCAGACCGGCGGCCATCACCTCGGCCGAGGCGCCGCCGCCGATGTCGAGGAAGTTGGCGGGCTTCACGCCGCCGTGCTTCTCACCGGCGTAGGCGACGACGTCGAGCGTCGACATGACCAGGCCCGCGCCGTTGCCGATGATGCCGACGGCACCGTCGAGCTTGACGTAGTTGAGGTCGTTCTCCTTGGCCTTGAGCTCCAGCGGATCGGTCGCGTCCTTGTCCTCGAACTCGGCGTGACCCTCCTGGCGGAAGTCGGCGTTCGCGTCGAGGGTGACCTTGCCGTCCAGGGCGAGGATCTGGTCGTCAGGGGTGCGCACGAGGGGGTTGACCTCGACCAGCGTGGCGTCCTCCTTGGTGAACACCTCCCAGAGCTTCTGGATCGTCACCGCGGCGGCGTCGAGCACCTCGGCGGGCAGATGGCCCTTCTCGGCGATCTCGCGCGCGAAGGCCAGGTCGACACCCTTGACCGCGTCCACGGCCACCCTGGCGAGCCGCTCAGGCTTGGTGGCGGCCACCTCTTCGATCTCCATGCCGCCCTCGACCGAGCACATGGCCAGGTAGGTGCGGTTGGAACGGTCGAGCAGGAAGGAGATGTAGTACTCCTCGGCGATGTCGCTGGCTTCGGCGACGAGCAGCTTCTTGACGACGTGGCCCTTGATGTCCAGGCCCAGGATGTTCTGCGCGTGCGTGAAGGCGTCGTCGGGCGTCGCGGCGTACTTCACACCGCCGGCCTTGCCGCGACCGCCGACCTTGACCTGCGCCTTGACCATCACAGGCTTGCCGATCTCCTCGGCGATGGCCTTCGCATCCTCGGCGGAATCGGTCACCCGGCCGGGGGTGGTGGGAACGTTGTGCTTGGCGAAGAGCTCTTTCGCCTGATACTCGAAGAGGTCCATGGACTCTGAGAACTTCCCTGTCTGTGAGCGGCTGGAGGTACGGCCCGACGGGCTCGGGGGAACTGTATCGACACCGGTGGCCGGCGTTGTCATCGCCTACCGTTCATGTGGTCGATCTCACCGACGGCCAAGTCGTGATTCAAGTCACATTCCGGGGCGGAATAAGACTTCGGGTTGCCACTTGCATTGGATTTTGGTTAACGTCCACTGGTCTAAGTAACGGTCTGATCACGACGACTCCCGAACGTTAAGGACTTTTCAGGTTGCCTCAGCATCGTCTGCCTCGTTCCGGCGGGGCCCTCGCGACGCCTGGCCCGGCCGAAGTCACCGACATCATTCCGTTCAATGAATTCGGCGACCTGGCTGATCTAGAGTTCCTGCCCCACGCGGCTTTTGACCGCGAAGCGCAGGTGATCCACGCGCCGGAGCTCGACGATCTGCACGACACCGACGACCTCACGCCGCTGCGTCTCGTCGTTCCCACCGAGTTCCAGCCCGAGCCGGCGGCGAAGCCCCGGTCCTCGGCGCGCGCCTACCGCGACAGCCACACCGATGTCAGCGACGGCACAGCAAACACAGACATCATCGACATGCGGGGCCGTAAAGGCCTGCATCGCAAGACCGAGGTGCCGGTCAAGGGCCGCCTCGTCGTCGCCGCGATGGCCGTCGGAGCTACCGCCGCCGGGGCCTACAACATCACCAACGGAGCGGCCAAGGCGCCGGCCGACACGGTGCTGGCCGCGGACCAGACCACGCTGAGCGACGGCGCCGTCATCACCGGTTCGGTGGACGGCATGCAGGTCGTCACCGTGGCGCCGGCAGCGAACTCCGCCGTGCACGCCGAAGAGATCACCAAGGCCGCTGCATTCGCCCAGGAGCGCGCCGAGCGCGAGGCCCGCCTGACCAAGCCGCAGTTCGTGATGCCCACCACGGGCGTGTGGACCTCCGGCTTCGGTTACCGCTGGGGCGTGCTGCATGCCGGTATCGACATCGCCAACGCGATCGGCACCCCGATCCTGGCCGCCGCCGACGGCGTCGTCATCACGGCGGGTCCCGAGGGCGGTTACGGCAACCTCGTCAAGCTCCGGCACGCGGACGGCACCGTGACGGCCTACGGCCACAACAGCTCCATCATGGTCAGCGTCGGCGAGCGGGTGATGGCCGGCGACCAGATCGCCAAGATGGGCAACACCGGCAACTCCACCGGCCCGCACTGCCACTTCGAGGTCCATCTCAACGGCACCGACCGGGTCGACCCCGTCGGGTGGCTGGCCAAGCGGGGCCTCAGCCCCGGCGGCTACGTTGGCTGAGTGGCCGACACCGCCGACCCGTCTGACGACACCCCCACACCGCCGCCCGAGCCCGTAGCGGACGACGACACCAGCACCCGCATCCTGCGTCGCGCGCCGCTGACCGGTCCGCAGCCCCTCAGCCGGCCCGCAGAGTCATCTGCGCCGGGGCATCAGCCGACCACCGGGGACATCCTGCGCCGGCACCCCACCGGCGCACAGCCGATCCATCACGAGCCCGTCACCCAGATCGTGCCCGTCGCGCCGTACACCGCCGAGTTCGGCTCGCGCGCACAACCCACCGCCGTCGGCCCAGCCCGGTCCGCGCGCGTCGATCCGACCGCGGCGATCGCCACGGCGGTCCTGAGCATCCTGTCCGGATGGGCCACCGGCGTCATCGCCACCGATCTGATCACCGGATGGTGGGCGACCGACCCGCTGTTCTGCGTCGCGATGGGGTTCCTCACGGCCGTCTCGGCGGCCGCATCCATCAGCGGGGTGATCGCGCTGCTGCTGCGGCGCCGGACCGCGCGACTCCTGATCGTGGTCGGGGCCGTCATCGCGCTGTTGATCTTCGCGAGCCTGTTCGTCGCAGGCGCGACCCTCCCGGCGCTGGTCTACGTCCTGCCGGTGCTGCCCGCGGCGGCGATCGTCTGCGCCGTCCTGCCCGGCACCGCGCGGTGGAGCAGAACGGACTGACTACAGCTTGCTGATGGGCGCGTGGTTGTGCATCAGCTTCACCCGTCCCGCGCTGCCGAAGTCGATCAACGACATCGCGGACTCGCCGGCGCCGGAGACCTCCTCGACCCGGCCGAGGCCGTACTTGTCGTGCGTCACCCGGTCGCCGGGCTCCAGGACGACCAGCGGACGCTTGCCGACCGCCGCCCGGGTGGGCGCCGGACGCGGCGTGCCGTAGCGGCCCGCGTTGCCGACGGGCGCCGAGAACTTCGACGCCTGCTCGGTGCGGCGCCAGTCGATGAGTTCCTGCGGGATCTCCCGCAGGAACCGCGACTCCGGGTTCAGCATCGGTTGGCCCCAGGACGAGCGCACCTTGGCGCGGCTGAGGTACAGGCGCTGGCGGGCGCGGGTGATCCCGACATAGGCCAACCGGCGTTCCTCCGACAGTTCGAGAGGGTCCCCCAACGCACGCATGTGCGGGAACATCCCGTCCTCCCAGCCGGTCACGAACACCAGCGGGAACTCCAGCCCCTTGGCGGTGTGCAGGGTCATCATCGTCACGACGCCCGCGCCGTGCTCGGGGATGTCGTCGGCGTCGGCGACCAGCGACACCCGTTCCAGGAACGCCGCGAGCACCCCGGTGTCGGGGACGTCCTCGTCCTGGGCCTCGGCGCCCTCCTCCTCGGCCAGGGCTTTGGCGTTGGCCAGGTCGATACTGAATTCGTGTGCGACGCTGACCAATTCGTTGAGGTTGTCGAGCCGGGCGAGATCCTGAGGGTCGCTGGAGGCCTCCAGTTCGGCGCGGTAGCCGGTGCGGTCGAGCACTGATTCGACCAGATCGCCGAGCTCACCTTCCAGGCCACCGCGTAGCTCGTCGAGCATCTCGACGAAGCCAGCGATCGCCTTCTCGGAGCGGGAGTTCAGCATCGGCACGGTGCCCTCGGCGGCGGCCACCAACGCGTCGCTGAAGTTCGAGCCGGTGTTCTCGGCGTAGACCGCGACACAGGCTTCGGCGCGGTCACCGATGCCGCGGCGCGGGGTGTTCAGGATGCGCCGCATGCTCACCGAGTCGCCGGGGTTGTCGAGCACACGCAGGTAGGCGACGATGTCGCGGATCTCCTTGCGCTCGTAGAAGCGCACTCCGCCCACCACTTTGTACGGGATCCCGGCGCGGATGAACACCTCCTCGATCGCTCGGGAGGAGTTGTTCGTCCGGTAGAACACCGCGACGTCGTTGTAGGAGAAGTCGGGGATCGCGTCGGAGAGGGCGTCGATCTCCTGGGCGATGAAGCGGGCCTCGTCGTGCTCGTTCTCGGCGACGTAGCCGACGATGAGCTCGCCCTCGCCGGCGTCGGTCCACAGACGCTTCTCGCGACGGCCCACGTTGCGGGCGATCACCGAGTTGGCGGCGTTCAGGATGGTCTGCGTGGAGCGGTAGTTCTGTTCCAGCAGAATGGTCGTCGCGTTCGGGAAGTCGCGTTCGAAGTCCTCGATGTTGCGGATGGTGGCGCCGCGGAACGCATAGATCGACTGGTCGGCGTCGCCGACCACGCACAGCTCCGCCGGCGGCACGCTCGCCGGGTCGTCGGTCGCCGCGGCGGTGCCGACCAGTTCCCGCACCAGCACGTACTGCGCGTGGTTGGTGTCCTGGTATTCGTCGACGAGGATGTGCCGGAAGCGCCGCCGGTAGTACTGGGCGATCTGCGGAAAGGCCTGCAGCACAGCCACTGTCTCGCCGATGAGGTCGTCGAAGTCGAGCGCGTTGGCGGCCCGCAACCTGCGCTGGTACTCGGCGTACACCTCGGCGATGATGCGGGCGAGGTCGTCCTCCGCCTCGGAGGCCTCCGCGGCGGCCTGCTGCGGGGCGATCAGCTCGTTCTTGAGGTTCGAGATGCCGTTGGCCAGCAGACGCGGGGAATGCCGCTTGGTGTCCAGGCCCATGTCCTTGCCGATCATCAGCAGCAGCCGACGCGAATCGTCGGCGTCATAGATCGAGAAGTTCGAGTTCAGACCGGGCAGCAGCGAGGCCTGGTTGCGCAGGATCCGCACGCACGTCGAGTGGAACGTCGACACCCACATGCTGCGCGCCCGCGGACCGACGAGGCTGACCACGCGCTCGCGCATCTCCGCCGCGGCCTTGTTGGTGAAGGTGATGGCCAGCACCTGGCCGACGCCCACCTCGCGGGCGGCCAGCAGGTAGGCGATGCGCCGCGTCAGCACCGCGGTCTTCCCCGAGCCGGCCCCGGCCACGATCAGCAGCGGTGAGCCCTCGTGCAGCACGGCCTGGCGCTGTTGCGGGTTGAGTCCTTCGAGCAGATCGTCACCGGCCATCGGCCTGGCGTCGTTCAGGGTTTCGTGCACAGTCATGTCGTCCTCGAACTTACCGCTGCGGGCGGACAGATTCGGCCACCCGCGCACATTGCCGGGCCCGGCGGGACGAGTCTTTGCGAAGGCGCGGGCGCAAGTGGCACACTCTCTACGTGCTCACTGCGCAGCAGCGATTTTTCTACGGGTACCGGCCGACGGTGCCCGTGGTCTAGCTGCTTCCCAGAGCCCCGCGGTCCGTTTCGGCGATCCGGGGCTCGTCTCGTGTGTGAGGCCCGAATCCACCGGTGACGGGCCCTCCCCACAACGAGAATTCGGAGAACCACGACATGACGACGCACGCAGGGATGGAAACCGCCCCGTTGCCTGATATCGACGAGCTCCGCCAGGAGATCGACCGCCTCGACGCGACGATCCTCGAGGCCGTGCAGCGCCGCACCGAGGTGTCGCAGATGATCGGCAAGGCCCGCATGGCCTCCGGCGGCACCCGCCTGGTGCACAGCCGCGAGATGAAGGTCATCGAGCGCTACAGCGTGCTCGGCGAAGAGGGCAAGAACCTCGCCATGCTGCTGCTGCGCCTCGGCCGCGGCCGTCTCGGCCACTGACCTCCCCCGCACCTCCCCCGCAGCGATTTCGGTGTCGCTGGTCAACCTCAGCGTGACCAACTACGCCGAAATCACTCGGGTTTGACCGCCTCCACCAGCCACGGCGTCAGCCACTCGACGGCCTCGGGTGTCGGGTGCACGCCGTCACTGCGCACCCTGATCCCGTCGACCCGGGTCTGGTAGTAGCCGTTGGGGCTGAGTTTCTCGTTCAAGTCCAGGACCGAGGCGTTCGGCCGCGCCTCGACCACGCTGCGCAACAGCGCGTTCCAGGCCTCGACACGTTCGGGCTCGTCCTCCGGGTAGAGACTGCCGTCGGCCTTCTCGGCGCGACGGTTGTACGGCTCGGTCGTGACGACGATCCGGGCGCCCGTCGAACCGAGGATGTCCAGCGCCCGGTCGAGCTCGCTGCGCAGATACGCGTCGTAGCCGGGCTCACCGATGTGGGTCCACCGGCCTTCGCTCATGCGGTCGACGACTTCCCAGCGGCCGACGATCAGCAAGGCCACATCCGGCTTCTCGTGGCCTATCCGCTGCGCCCACCGCGCGGGCCAGGCATCGCACTCCGGCTTCTGCGGGAGCTCCTGGCCGACGTACTCGTACGGTCCGCCGCGGGCGATCCCACAGCCGATGGTGGTGAAGTCTGCGAAGTCCACCCCGGGCGTCTCGGGCAGGTAGCGCATCATCGTCCACGCGATCGAGTCGCCGAACACCGCCACCCGCAGCTCGCCGGGCGCGCGGGGCTGCGGCGCCCTGGACACCTCGACCGGGACCTCGGGCGCGACCAGCGCCGCGGTGTCGATCAGCGGGCCGGGCTGCGGCGTCTCGGGGAGCACCCGTACCGGCAGGACTGTCATCGTCACCACCGCCGCGGTCGCCGCGGTCGCCCCGGCGAGCGGCAGCATCGGCACGAACGCCGGCCGCCACTCCCGGATCGGCTGTTCGATCAGCCACCACGACACCGCGGCCACCGCGACGGTCGCCGCGCACCGCAGAGCGAAGAGCCGCCACCCCTCGGTCCCGGTGTGTTCGCCGTTGAGGACGAGGAAGATCGGCCAGTGCCAGAGGTAGACCCCGTAGGAGATCGCCCCGAGCCCGACGAGCGGGCCGACCGACAGCAGGCGCGCGACGGGGCCGTCCTGGGCCAGCGCCACCGGCGCGATGACCAGGACCGCGGCCAGCGCGACCACCAGGAGCAGGCCGCTGCGGAACTCGTCGGCACTGCCGGTGGCGATACGGGCGGCCACGAACAGCACGACCATCCCGACGACCGGCAGGGACCACGCGACCCAGCGCGCCCAGCGCGAGCGGAAGATGACCAGGCCCGCGGTCAGACCGCGCCAGTCGCGCACGAGCAGCGCCGCGGCGGCCGCACCGACGAGCAGCGCCTGCGCGCGGGTGTCGGTGCCGAAGTACACGCGGTTGAGCCCCGCCTCGGAGCTGAGCACGAACGTCGTCGCCGCGGAGGCGACGATCCCGGCCGCGGCCATCGAGAACACCGTCGTGCGCACCGCGCGCTGGGACAGCGCCACCCCGCGCCGGTAGGCCAGCGCGCCGAGCCCCGCGAGGGCGACGGCGATCAACACCGGCCACAGCACGTAGTACTGCTCCTCGACCGCGAGCGACCAGGTGTGCTGCAGCGGCGAGGGCGGCGCCCCCTGGGCGAAGTAGTCGGTGTTCTGCGAGACGAACAACCAGTTCGACATCCAGAAGAACGCCGCGACCGCGTCGTCGCGCAGGCTGGCGGTCGACTCCTCGGAGAACAGCCCCCGCAGCGCCACGACGGCCAGCGTCATCACCAACAGCGCGGGCAGCAGCCTGCGGGCCCGGCGGATCCAGAAACTTTTCAGCCCGATCCGTCCCGTGCGCCCGATCTCGTCGAGCAGCAGCGAGGTGATCAGGAAGCCGCTGAGAACGAAGAAGACGTCGACGCCGAGGAACCCGCCGGACAGGCCCGGCACGCCGCCGTGGTCGGCCAGCACCAGGGCGACGGCGACGGCCCTCATCCCGTCGAGCGCCGGAATCGCTTGACCCGGACCGACATATCGGCGCGGGCCGACACGGATCGGCGCCGCGGTCACGGCTGTGCCGGATTGGACGGCTCGGCCGGCTGTACCGGATTGGACGGCTCGGCCGGCTGTGCCGGATTGGACGGCTCGGCCGTCGGTCACGTTCGCGGCCCCTTCCCTGCCTCCGAGCAAGGAAGTCTATGGGCGTGCGGGTACCGAATCCGGAAGGCGCGCTGACGCCCGGCGCACCCGTCCGGCGAGCACCGCGATCGGTGGGGGTGCTACTTCGTCAGCGCGATGTACTTCGTGTCGAGGTACTCCTCGATGCCCTCGGTGCCGCCCTCGCGGCCGAAGCCTGACTCCTTGATCCCGCCGAACGGCGCGGCGGCGTCGGAGATGACCCCGCGGTTGACCCCGACCATGCCGGACTCGATGCCCTCGGCCACCCGCAGCGCACGGTCCAGCGACTGTGTGTAGACGTAGGCGGCCAGGCCGTACTCGGTGTCGTTGGCGGCCGCGATGCCCTCCTCCTCGGTGTCGAAGCCGGCGATCGGCGCGACGGGCCCGAACACCTCTTCCTTGAGGATGCGGGCGTCGGCCGGCACGTCGGTCAGCACCGTCGCGGGGTAGAAGTTGCCCGGCCCGCCCGGCGCCACCCCGCCGATGGCCACGGTCGCGCCGCGCGACACGGCGTCGGACACGAGCTCGGTCACGGTGGCGACCTGCTTGGCGTTGATCAGCGGACCCAGCGTCGATTTCTCGTCGAGGCCCTTGCCGAGGGTGAACTCGCTCATCCGCTTCACGAACTTCTCGGTGAACTCCTCGCGCACGGCATTGGCGACATGGAACCGGTTGGCCGCCGTGCACGCCTCACCGCCGTTGCGCATCTTGGCGAGCACGGCGCCCTCGACGGCAGCGTCGACGTCGGCGTCGTCGAAGACCACGAACGGGGCGTTCCCGCCGAGCTCCATCGAGGTGCGGAGCAGCTTGTCGGCTGACTGCTTCACCAACGACTTCCCGACCCCGGTGGACCCGGTGAACGTCAGCTTGCGCAGCCGCCCGTCGTTGATCAGCGCCTCGGTGACGGCACCGGGGTTGCTGGTCGGCAGTACCGACAGCACGCCCTTGGGCAGCCCCGCCTCGTCCATCAACTTGGCGAGCAGCAGCATCGTCAGCGGGGTCTCCTGGGCCGGCTTGACGATCATCGTGCAGCCGGCGGCGAAGGCCGGCCCCATCTTGCGGGTGCCCATGGCCAGCGGGAAGTTCCACGGCGTGATCGCGTAGCACGGACCGACGGCCTGTTTGGTGACGAGGATGCGGCCGGTGCCGGCGGGGCTCGGTGTGAAGCGTCCGTCGATGCGCACGGCTTCCTCGGCGAACCAGCGGAAGAACTCCGCACCGTAGGTGACCTCGCCCTTGCTCTCGGCGACGACCTTGCCCATCTCCAACGTCATCAGCGCGGCGATGTCGTCGGCGCGCGCCGTGATCGTCTCGAACACCGACCGCAGGATCTCGCCACGCTTCCGCGGAGCCGTCGCCGCCCAGTCGGCCTGCACCGCGCACGCCGCGTCGAGGGCCGCGCGCGCGTCGTCGGCGGTGGCGTCGGCGACCGTGGTCAGCACCTCGTCGTCGCTGGGGTCGAGCACGTTGAACGTCGACGTGCCCTCCCGCTCCTCACCGCCGATCCAGAGGCCGGTGGGAACGGACTTCAACAGTGCAGCGCTATCCATACCCCACGTCTTACACCTTCGGTCAAGTAGCCGCACTAGGGTTCCTGTCATGGGTTCCGACATCACGGCCACACCTGCCTGGCAGGCTCTGGCCCGCCACCACGACGACGTCAAGGCGACGGATCTGCGCACGCTTTTCGACCAGGACCCGGCCCGCGGTACCGAGCTGGCACTGACGGTGGGCGACCTCTACATCGACTACAGCAAGCACCGCATCACGCGGGAGACGCTGAGCCTCCTGCTCGATCTGGCCCGCGCCGCCGACCTGCCCGCGCGGCGCGACGCGATGTTCTCGGGCGAACACATCAACACCTCGGAGAACCGTGCGGTGCTGCACACGGCACTGCGCCTGCCCCGTGACGCGCAGCTGAACGTCGACGGGCAGGACGTCGTCGCCGACGTGCACGAGGTGCTCGACCGGATGGGCGATTTCACCGACCGGCTGCGCAGCGGCGACTGGCGGGGCGCGACGGGCGAACGCATCACCACCGTCGTGAACATCGGCATCGGCGGGTCGGATCTCGGCCCGGTGATGGTCGATCAGGCGTTGCGCCACTACGCCGACGCGGGTATCACCGCGCGCTTCGTCTCCAACGTCGATCCGGCCGACCTGGTCGCCAAGCTGGCCGGGCTCGACCCCGCCACAACGCTTTTCGTGATCGCCTCCAAGACGTTCTCCACGCTGGAGACGTTGACGAACGCGACGGCCGCACGCCGCTGGCTGACCGACGCGCTCGGCGACAGTGCCGGACAGGACGCGGTGTCCAAGCACTTCGTCGCGGTGTCGACAAACGCCAAGCTCGTCGACGAGTTCGGCATCGACACCGACAACATGTTCGGCTTCTGGGACTGGGTCGGCGGGCGCTACTCGGTGGACTCGGCGATCGGCCTGTCGGTGATGGCCGTGATCGGCCGTGAGCGTTTCGCCGAGTTCCTGGCGGGTTTCCACCTGGTCGACGAGCATTTCCGGACCGCCCCGCTGGAGGCCAACGCACCGGTGCTGCTCGGCCTGATCGGGCTCTGGTACAACAACTTCTTCGGCGCCGAAACCCGTGCGGTGCTGCCGTATTCGAATGACCTGGCGCGCTTCGCGGCCTACCTGCAGCAGCTCACGATGGAGTCCAACGGAAAGTCGGTACGCGCCGACGGGACACCCGTCACGACCGGCACCGGCGAGATCTTCTGGGGCGAGCCCGGCACCAACGGCCAGCACGCGTTCTACCAGCTCCTGCATCAGGGCACGCGGCTGATCCCCGCGGACTTCATCGGGTTCAGCGAGCCCACCGACGACCTCCCGACGGCCGACGGCAAAGGCAGCATGCACGACCTGCTGATGAGCAACTACTTCGCGCAGACGCAGGTGCTGGCGTTCGGCAAGAGGGCCGAGGAGATCGCCGCCGAGGACACCCCACCGGATGTGGTGCCCCACAAGGTGATGCCGGGTAACCGGCCCAGCACCTCGATACTGGCGACGAGGCTGACGCCGTCGGTGGTGGGCCAGCTCGTCGCGCTCTATGAGCACCAGGTGTTCACCGAGGGCGTCATCTGGGGCATCGACTCGTTCGACCAGTGGGGTGTGGAGCTGGGCAAGACCCAGGCCAAGGCGCTGCTGCCGGTGATCACGGAGGACGATTCTCCTGCGCCGCAGTCGGATTCGTCGACCGACGCCCTCGTGCGCCGCTACCGGGCGGAGCGGGGCAGGTCCCGGTGATTTCGGTGTCGCTGGTCAACGTCAGCGTGACCAACGACACCGAAATCGCTCAGGAGTCGGGGTCGGGGCGGGTCCAGCCCAGGATCATCGCCGGGGCGCAGCCGCCGATGAGCAGCACGGTCATCGCCATCAGCCCGCCGGCGTAGGCCATGTCGGTGTCGGTTCCGTCGGTGAGGGTCGCGCCGAAGATCAGGTAGAAGATCGGCAGCAGCATCAGGTACTGGGTGAGGGTCAGCCCTATCGATCTGGCGCTGTTGCGTTGCGCGAGTTCGTATTCGTCGAGGGTCGCGTGCGGGGCGTCGCCTTGGCGTCCGGACACGATCTGCAGGACGATCCACAGCGGAAAGAAGAGCGCGCAGGCCGGGAGCCACAGCAGTGGCGCCCAGTCGATACCGAACGCACACATCACGCTCACCACCGCCATGAAGGCGAAGGCGACGGCCAGTCCGACGACGAGTGCGCGGCGCCGGCTTCGGGTGCGCCACCCGGGCAGCCACTTCGCGTATGCGCGTTCGCTTTTCAGGAACTGTCGGGTGCGGTAATTCTGGTAGCGGTCGATCAGGGTCGCCTCAGGCATGTGCATTCCCTCCTCGGTGTTGTCCGTAGAGTTCGGTCGACAGAGGGGTGAAGGGCTCGCGCGCGAACACCGCCTCGACGGGCAGGCCGAACACCTCACAGATGCGGAACGCCAGATCCAGGCTCGGATAGTGATCGCCGCGTTCCAGCGCGCCGACGGTCTGCGGGTTCACGTCGATCAGTTCTGCGAGCTGGGCTCGCGTCAACTGTCGCTCCGCGCGCAGCACGCCGATGCGGTTGTGGATGGGGAACGTTTCCCCGCGTCGTACCGGACTCACCTGACCAATTGTTGGGAAACCCCAACAACCTGTCAAGTGCGGGCAACATTCGACGCAACACTGGACGCGCGCTCGACGCGCGCCGAGGGTGCACGAAATGCCAGCATTTGCGGCGTGTCAGCGGGCAGACACGCGCGCTCGCGGTGCCGGGGTCAGGCGAAGTACTTGGTGAAACGCGGGGGCAGCAGCTTCATCACCTCGACCAGCGGCCACCAGGGCCACCCGGGGACCACCGCGCGGCCCTTCTCCTTCTCGATCGCGTCGACCATGGCCTTGACGCCGGTCTCGTTGTCGACCATCAGCATGGTGGAGTTCGACTTCGCGGTCATCTCGGACTCGATGTACCCGGGCTCGAGCACCGTGATCTTGATCGGACCGGACGGGTACTCGGCGCGCAGCGATTCACCGAGGGACGTCACGCCGGCCTTGCTGGCGGAATACGCAGCCTTGAAACCGGGGACGCCGACGTTGCCGAGCACCGAGGAGACGAGCACCAGGTGACCCTTGCCCGCAGCCTTGAACATCTCCAGTGCGGTCTCGGTCTGTACCAGCGCCGCAACCAGATTCGTCTCGATCGTGGCCTTGTTGGCCCACAGCTTGCCGCCGCCGAGCGGGTAGCCCTTGCCGATTCCGGCGTTGACGATGACGCAGTCGATGCCGCCGAGTTCCTCGCTGAGCTCATGGAAGACCTTCGGCACCAGCTCGTGGTCGTTGACGTCGAGCGCCGCGATCGCGACCTTGACGGTGGGGTGGCTCGCGAGGATCTCCGCTTTGAGCTCGTCGAGGTTGTCCAGGCGGCGGGCGCACAGCGCGAGGTCGCGGCCCTTGGCGGCGAACTGACGGGCCATCCCCGCCCCCAGCCCCGAGCTCGCACCGGTGATCAGGATCTTCTGACGAGTCATGCGGGGAAGGATAACCGAGTTAGACAAGTACAGCCCAATCCCGTGGGCGTCACTTGAGCAGCCGTGACATCCGCCGATCGGCGAGCACCTTGCCACCGGTCTGGCATGTCGCGCAGTACTGGAACGACTTGTCGGCGAACGACACCTCGCGCACCGTGTCCCCGCACACCGGACACGGCAGCCCGGTGCGGGCGTGCACGCGCAAGCCGGATCGCTTCTCTCCCTTCAGGGTTGCCGCCTGCTGCCCGACCGACCGCGTCACCGCGTCGGTCAGCACGGAGATCATCGCGTCGTGCAGGTCGGCGAGCTGCGCCTCGGTGAGCTTGTTGGCCGTCGCGAACGGCGAGAGTTTCGCGACGTGCAGGATCTCGTCGCTGTAGGCGTTGCCGATGCCGGCGATCACCTTCTGGTCGGTGATCACGGTCTTGATGCGCCCGGCGTTCCCACGCAGCACGTCGGCCAGCGCCTCGACGCTCAAGGACAGCGCGTCGGGCCCCAGCGAGGCGATCTGCGGGACGTCCATCGGGTCGGTGACGAGCCAGACCGCCAGCCGCTTCTGGGTGCCGGCCTCTGTGAGGTCGAATCCTGGCGCCTCCCCGGGCGTTCCCAGGTGCACCCGGAACGCGATCGGACCCTTGCCGGGCTTGAGCGGCGCGGCGGCGAACTTGTCCGACCAGCGCAGCCATCCCGCCCGGGACAGGTGGGTGATCAGGTGCAGACCGTCGGCCTGCAACCCCAGGTATTTGCCCCACCGGTTCGCCCCGACGACCTCCTGACCCGCGAGCGCGGACACCGGAGGGTCGAACGTCTTGAGCACCGACAGCGCCGCGACGTCGACGCGGCCGACGATCCGTCCCACCGCGTGGCGGCGCAGGTGGTCGGCGAGCGCTTCGACCTCGGGGAGCTCTGGCATGAATTCAGTCTGCCCTGACGACCAGCGAAAGGAGCCAGCTCACGACAGACAGCACGATCGCGGCCCAGATCGCCGTCCACCAGAAATCGTCGATGACGAGGCCCCAGTGCGTGGTGTGTTCGGTGATGTAGGCCGTGATCCATAGCATGAACGCGTTGATGACGATGTGGAAGAGGCCGAGGGTCAGGATGTACAGCGGTATCGAGATCAGCTGCACGATCGGCTTGATGATCGCGTTGACCAGCCCGAATATCACCGCCACGACGAACACGATGCCGATTCGCGCCACCGTCGAATCCCCGCCGACGAAGTCGACCCCGGGCACCAGCAACGTCACCACCCACAACGCGAGCCCGGTCAGTGCGGCACGCAGTACGAATCCCATAGCGATCATGATCCACCCCGCGCCGCGTTTCGTTCCGCGATTGATGCGGTACCGAAAGTATCCGGTACCCGGGGTATTGACATGGTGTCGCGCCGCTCCCTACCGTCGAATCACAGTCGACGACGACGAAGGGATGTAGCGATGACGGCTCCGCCGAGGTCGGGCACCACGCGCCAGGAGTTCGCCGAGCGCCTGCTCAAGGGGTCGGTGAAGAAGTCCTACGCCCCGGTTGTCGACATCGACTGGAATGCGCCGCTGGACCCGGACAAGTTCTTCCTGCCACCCCGGACGGTCTCGCTGTACGGCACCCCGCTGTGGGACTCGATGACCCGCGAGGAACAGATCGAGCTGTCGCGCCAGGAGCTCGCCAACACGCTCTCGGCGGGCATCTGGTTCGAGAACATCCTGAACCAGGCGCTGCTGCGCAAGATGATGCACCAGGACCCGACCGCCCGCGCGACGCACTACGAGCTGACCGAGCTCGGTGACGAGACCCGCCACATGGTGATGTTCGGCAAGGCGATCGACCGGATGGGCGCAAAGCCGGTGCGGCCCAGGCGCTATCAGCGGGTCATCATCAACGCGCTGCCGTTCGCGTTCCAGGGCTCGGCACTGTGGATGGCCGCGCTCATCGGCGAGGAGATCTTCGACTCCCTGCAGCGTCAGATGATGGACGACCCCGAGCTCCAGCCCATGGTTCAGCGGCTGATGCGCATCCACGTCACCGAGGAGGCGCGTCACATCCAATTCGCCCGCGACGGCCTGCGCAAGCGCACCCCCCACATGCGCCCGATCCCGCGGTTCTTCGTCGCCAACATCCACGGCGTCGGTGGACTGTTCTTCCGCCACCTGTTCACCAACCGCGTCCAGTACGCGCGCGTCGGCCTGGACGCCCGGGAGGCACGCCGCCAGGCCCGGCAGAGCGCGCACCGACGCGAGGTGCAGGTGTCGGGATTCGCCCCGCTGGCGGCGTTCCTGCAGGAGGTGGGCCTGCTGGGTCCGATCGCACGCCGCATGTGGCAGCGCAGCGGGTTCCTGTGACCGACGTCGAGACCGTCGCGTATGCCACCCAAGAGGCCGTCACGGACGCCGTGTTCGACGAGGCGACGCACGTCTGGACGCTGCGGGACGGACGTGCCCGGGTGGTCGTGGCCACCGACGGCTCCCTGCCCGCGGCGTCGGCCCGCCGGCCCGACGGCCTGTCGCCCTACCTCGGGGTGGCCGTGCACGGCGTGCCCAACTACTTCGTGATCACCGGGCCGGACGTCGCCGCCCAGAAGGGTTACGTCGCGAAGTGCCTGGCGTTAATGAGCCGCACCTCGAGCACGCGGATCGAGGTGCGCTCCAGCGCCCAACGCCTCTACAACGACCGTTCACCTCGGCGGAGCCACCGCGGTGGTGGGTACTGGCGCCGGGTGGGCAGGCGGATCCCCTCCTCGTTCGAGGTGCGCGCCCTGGGGCTCGACGACGGTCCCGACGACACCGTCTACGAAGGTCCGGCCGTCGTGACCGTCGGCGAGCACAGTCATCCGACACAGGCTCGCCTGACGGGCAGGCTCGACCCCATCGATGGTCACTACCACTGGCGGGGAACGCTTTTCGACACCGGCTTCGAGGTGCGGCTGCCTCAGGACGTGACGGTCACCGTCGATGACCGCGCCGCGGCGGGCCGACTGACCGAGCGCACGCCCTGGTCGACGTTCTCGGTGGCCGGGCTGGGCGCGCCACCGTTCGCCCTGGAATCGATCGAGGTCGACGTCCCGCTTCCGTAGCAGAATCGGCACCGCACTATTAGAACGTGTTCTAGTATGCGGTCACCGACGAGCAGGAGGCAGCGTGCGATTCACCTACGCCGAGGCGATGACCGATCCGACCTTCTACATCCCCTTGGCGAAGGCGGCCGAAGCGGCCGGCTACCACGCGATGACGATCCCCGACAGCGTCGCCTACCCATTCGAATCCGATTCGACGTATCCGTACACCCCGGACGGCAACCGCGAGTTCCTGGACGGCAAGGCGTTCATCGAATCCTTCGTCCTGACCGCGGCCCTGTGCGCGGTCACCACGACACTGCACTTCAACCACTTCGTGCTCAAACTGCCGATCCGTCCCCCGGCACTGGTCGCCAAGCAGGCCGGATCGCTGGCCGCCCTGTTCGACAACCGCCTCGGGCTGGGCGTCGGCACCAGCCCCTGGCCGGAGGACTACGAGCTGATGAACGTGCCCTTCGCCCGCCGGGGTAAGCGAATGGACGAGTGCATCGACATCATCCGGGGCCTGACCTCGGGTGACTACTTCGAATACCACGGCGAGTTCTACGACATCCCCAAGACGAAGATGACTCCGGCGCCGTCCAAGCCGGTGCCGATTCTCATCGGCGGCCATGCCGATGCCGCCCTCAAGCGAGCGGCCCGCAACGACGGCTGGATGCACGGCGGCGGCGACCCCGACGAGCTCGACGCCCTGCTCGGCAAGCTCAACGCGTTCCGCGACGAGGCCGGGACAGCCGGTTCCGAGGACTATCAGATCCACGTGATCTCCATCGACGCCTACACCCCGGACGGCATCAAGCGCCTGGAGGACAAGGGCGTCACCGACGTGATCGTCGGCTTCCGGATCCCCTACATCACCGGCCAGGACACCGAACCCCTCGACGCGAAGATCCGAAACCTGGAGATGTTCGCCGAGAACGTGATCGCCAAGGTCTGACGTCTGCCACGAGCAACGCTGCCCGACAACATCTTTGGTCGGGAACGGTGCACGGTGTGCGGCCGGCTGCGCGCGTGTGGGGTTGCGCCGCGCGCGGCGATCTGCTCTGCGTTCACAGCGCCGGGTCATTCGCGACACTCGTCGGGCCGGCAGCGGGCGTGAGTGGCCGTGCCGGTCGGGCGGAATCCGGGGTGTCACAGACACGTCACAACCCAAATCCTGCGCCCGTCCGGCAACGCGAGGACAATCCTTGCGTTCGGGAACGCAGAAGAACGCCATGTGGGTGTCGCGCGAAAACACCAGCGACACAACGGTATTCGGACACCTGCGCCGCAAACCCTGCGACATCCGCCGCGCGGTCGTTGCGCCGGCAACCACCCTCGCCCGGCCCGAATTCGCGGCGACAGCGCCCGACCACCCCCGTCGCGGCGCGACAAACGATGACACGGAGGCATAAACACGCCAAGATCGGGTAATGACCTCGCCGATGACATCGGGTGCTGGACCCCTGACCCACCGTGGCGAGGCAGGGGCGGGCAGCAAGGACATTTCCGGACGGAACTACGCCACCGGAACGGCTGATCGCCGCGCGCTGCACTGGCAACCCGCGTTGCGCGATGCCGTGTTGGCCGCCCTGACGGAGTTTCTGGACGCGCGCTGTGTGACTGCGCTGGCCGACAGCGGAGTGGACATCGCGGGGAACGTGGTGCGTGACCTGCTCTCCGACGGGAAGTGCCTGCGGTCGACCTTCCTGTATCTGGGGTGGCTGACCGGCGCGGCCCCCACGCAGGCGGCCGTGCGGGCGGCGGCGAGCCTGGAGCTGCTGCACGCCTTCGCCCTGATGCAGGACGACGTGATGGACGAGTCACACACCCGGCGCGGACGCCCCAGCGCACATCGCGCCATGCAGCACTGGCACCGCGGGCGGCGGCTGCCCGGTCTTTCTAGCCGGTTCGGTGAATCCGCGGCGGTGCTGCTCGGTGACCTGTGCCTGGTCTGGGGTGAGCAGATGCTGCGCGAGAGCGGCGTCGACGCCGCCGCCCTGACCCGGGTGTGGCCCCGCTACGACGCGATGCGCGTCGAGCTCGCCGTCGGCCAGTTCGCCGACCTCGTCAACGACAGTGCCCGCCTTCCCTCGCTGGAGGACGTGCTCGACATCGCCCGCCGCAAGTCCGGCAACTACACGGTCCGCCGGCCGCTGGAGATCGGCGCGGCACTCGCCGGCGGCGACGACCGACTGCTCAGCGCACTGGGCGACTACGGCGGCGCCGTCGGCGAAGCCTTCCAGCTCCGTGACGACCTGCTCGGTGTGTTCGGTACACCCGAGACGACCGGCAAACCCGCCGGCACCGACCTGGCCGCGCGCAAGGCCACCACCGTGGTGGCCGCGGCCTATCAGCTGGCCACCGGTGGCCAGCGGAACAGATTGCGCGCGTACATGACCGCTGACCATCTCAGTCCCGGCGACATCGCGTCCTGGCGGGCGCTCATCGCCGAGACCGGCACCGTGGATTGGATTGAAGAGTTGATCGAACGCCGCCTCGCCTGGGCGCTGCACCGTCTGGATTCCGCGTCGCTACACAGCGACGTGCGGTCGTCGCTGGTCTCGATGGCCGCCGCCTGCGCCGAGCGGGTCGCCTGATGCGCACCGTCAGCGGGGCGACCGACCGCGTCGTGGTCGTGGGCGCGGGGCTGTCCGGCCTGTCCGCGGCGCTGCACCTGGCCGGCCGCGGGCGTCAGGTCATCGTTCTCGAGCGCGGCGAACACCCCGGCGGTCGGGTCGGGCGGGCCGACGTCGGCGGGTACTGCCTCGACACGGGTCCGACGGTGCTGACCATGCCCGACATCATCGACGACACGTTCGCCGCGGTCGGCGAGTCGACGGCGTCGCGGCTGGACCTGCTGCCTGTGTCACCCGCTTACCGCGCCACCTTCGCCGACGGCAGCAGCCTGCACGTCCACAGCGAGGCCGACGCGATGACCGCCGAGATCGAGCGCTTCGCGGGACCCGACGAGGCCCGCGGCTACGCCCGCATGCGGGAGTGGCTCACCCGGCTCTACCAGATCGAGTTCGACGGCTTCATCGACGCGAACTTCGACTCTCCACTGTCGCTGCTGACCCCACAGCTCGCACGCCTGGCGGCCATCGGCGGCTTCCGTCGCTGGGAGCCGATGGTGCGGCGGTTCCTCAGCGATGAGCGACTGCTGCGCGTCTTCACCTTCCAGTCGCTCTATGTCGGCGTTCCCCCGAAGCGGGCGCTGGCCGCGTACGCCGTCATCGCGTACATGGACACCATCTCCGGCGTCTATTTCCCCCGCGGCGGCATGCGGGCTCTCCCCGACGCCCTGGCAGCCGCAGCCAGCGATGCGGGCGTCGAATTCCGGTACAGCGCATCGGTTTCGGCGCTGGAGCGGTCTGGCGACCGGGTGACCGCGGTGCGCACCGCCACCGGGGAGCGCTTCGCGGCCGACGCCGTGGTGCTGACGACGGAGCTCCCCGACACCTACCGACTGCTCGGACGCACCCCCCGACGGGTGGTTCCGATCCGGCCCGCGCCGTCGGCGGTCGTCGCCCACTTCGGTGCACGCAAGCCCGAACCGTCGGCCGATCAGTCCCACCACACCATCCTGTTCGGCGACGCCTGGGACCGCACGTTCGAGGAGATCATCGACGAGGGACGGCCGATGGTCGATCCGTCGCTGCTGGTCACGCGACCTGCGGCCGGTGACCCGAGTGTGGCCCCTGCCGGCCGCGACCTGCTCTACGTGTTGGCCCCCGCACCGAACACCGCTGTCGGACACCGGGACTGGGATGCCGACCAGGCCGGCTACACCGACCACATGCTGGACGTCGTCACGGCCCGCCTGCCCCATCTGGCACAGGACGCCGAACTTCTGCACGTGGTGACGCCGCAGGACTGGGCCCGTCAGGGCATGGCCGCGGGCACACCGTTCGCGCTGGCGCACACCTTCGCCCAGACCGGGCCGTTCCGGCCGGGCAACACCGTGCGCGGGATCGACAACGCAATTCTTGCCGGCTCCTCCACGGTGCCCGGTGTCGGCATCCCGACGGCGATCGTGTCGGGTCGCCTCGCCGCCGACCGCATCACCGGAATCCCGAGCCGCGCTCAACAACGGATAGTGACGCAATGATTGGGGCACAACCATGATCAGCTCAGAGTTGGACGCGGCCGGCGTGCGCGACGAGGCGCTGCGGCAGGCCTACCGGGAGTGCCGCACCCTCAACGCCCGACACGGCAAGACCTTCTTCCTGGCGACACGGCTGCTCTCGCCGTCCCAACGCCCGGCCGTGCATGCGCTCTACGGTTTCGCGCGCCGGGCCGACGACGTCCTCGACGCCTTCGACCCCCGCTCGGTGAACCAGCGCGCCGACGAGCTCCAGGCACTGTCGACCGCGCTGTTCACCCGGCTGGTGGAGAAGAAGCACAGCGGCGACGACCCGGTGCTCGACGCGGTCGTCGACACCGCACGCAATTATCGGCTCGACTGGCAGCTGTTCGACGATTTCCTGGCGTCGATGCGGATGGACCTCACGGTCACCGACTATCCCGACCGTGCGGCACTCGATCGCTACATGTACGGCTCAGCCGAGGTGATCGGGCTGCAGATGCTGCCGGTCCTGGGGACTGTCGTACCGCGCGAGGAAGCTGCTCCGTACGCGGCAGATCTCGGAAAAGCCTTTCAGCTCACCAACTTCCTGCGCGACATCGACGAGGACCTGACCCGGGGGCGGGTCTACCTGCCCGCCGACGAGCTCGCCGGCCACGGTGTCGACCGGGAGATGCTGACGTGGTGCCAGCAGAACCGCCGCACCGAACCCCGGCTGCGCGCGGCACTGGCCGAGCAGCATGCGCAGACCCGGCGCGTCTATCGGCGGGCGGAGAAGGGCATCGCGATGCTGCAGCCTCGTTCCCGTCCCTGCGTGAACGCTGCGATGACGTTGTACTCGGAGATCCTCGACCGCATCGAGGCGATGGACTTCGCCGTCTTCGCCCGCCGCGCCACGGTGTCGACGTCACGAAGGCTGCAGGTCGCCTCGATCGGGCTGGCCAGGGCGTTGCGCGCGCGGGCACGTCGGCAGGAGGTGTGAGCATCCACCGGCCCCGGTGGATGAGGTTCGCCCGACGGAATGAGTGCGACACGGCATGAGTACTGACCGCTACGACGTCCCGGAAGCATTCGACGCAGGCGCCGAGGCCTACGACGGTCTTGTCGGCTCCAACCCGGGGTACCACGAGCACCTGAGACTGTCCGCGGAGCGCATGCGGATACCCGACCAGGGTCGCGGGCTGCGCTTGCTCGACATCGGTTGCGGGACAGGTGCTTCGACGGCCGCGCTCCTGCAGGCTGCCCCGCTGGCCGAGATCGTCGCGGTCGACGGGTCCGCGGGGATGCTGGAGCAGGCGCGCCGCAAGACGTGGCCGTCGTCGGTGTCGTTCGTCCACAGCCGCGCCGAGACGCTGGCCGAGGCCGGGGTGGCAGGGCCCTTCGACGGGATCCTGGGCGCCTACCTGATCCGCAACGTGCCCGACCCCGATGCCGTCCTGCAGTCGCTGCGCGCGCTGCTGCGCCCCGGGGGCGTCCTCGCCGTGCACGAGTACTCGGTCCGCGATTCCGCGGTGGCCAAGGCGGTGTGGAACGCGGTCAGTGCGGCGATCATCATTCCCGCGGGCAAGCTGCGCACCGGCGATGCCGACCTCTACCGCTACCTGCGCCGCAGCGTGAACAGGTTCGACGGGGCCACGCAGTTCCGGAACCGCCTGTCGCGCAACGGCTTCGTCGATGTGCAGAGCCAGACCATGCCGGGCTGGCAGCGCAACATCGTGCACACGTTCCTCGCCAGAGCCCCCCGGTGAGGGATCGCCGCAGCGTTCTGCACCCCGGCCGGCCCGGGCTGGCCGACGCATCCGATCTGCCCACCCGCCCCACGGTGGCCGTCGTCGGTGCGGGCATCGCCGGCCTCTCGGCGGCCACCGCACTGGCCGAACGGGGCGTGTCGGTCGAGCTGTTCGAGAGCCGGCCCTACCTCGGCGGGCGCGTGGGCGGCTGGCAGGAGGAACTGCCCGACGGCACGCCCGTGGCGATGAACCGCGGCTTCCACGCCTTCTTCCGCCAGTACTACAACCTGCGGAACGTGTTGCGCCGCGTCGACCCTGAGCTGTCGATGCTGACGCCGCTGGACGACTATCCCCTCATCGACGACCGCGGCAGACGGGACACGTTCCGGGGCCTGCCCCGGGTCCCCCCGCTCAATGCGATGGCGTTCGCGCTGCGCAGCCCCACCTTCCGCGTTCGCGACCTGGTCCGTATCGACGCGCGCGCGGCCGCACCGCTGGCCGCGGTCTCGGTGCCGCAGACCTACGACGAACTCGACGGCGTGGACGCCGAATCGTTCCTGCGCGACATCAACTTTCCCGTCGCGGCCCGCCACCTGGCCTTCGAGGTCTTCTCACGCAGCTTCTTCACCCGTCCCGAGGCACTGTCGGCCGCCGAGTTGGCGACCATGTTCCACATCTACTTCCTGGGCTCCAGCGAGGGCCTGGTGTTCGACGTCGCGACCCGGAACTTCGATGTGGCCCTGTGGAATCCGCTGGCCGATTATCTGCAGTCCCACGGTACGAAGATCCGGACCACGGCACCGGTGCGTCACGTCTCGGTGACGACCGAGGACACCTTCGTCGTCACCGACGAGGGCGGCAACACCGTCGTCGCCGACGGCGTGGTCCTCGCCACCGATGTGACGGCGCTGCAGGCCATCGTCGCGAACTCCGGCGATCTCGGCGACGCCGAATGGCGCGGCCGCGTCGGGGACATGGGTACCGCCGCACCGTTCGTCGTCCAGCGGCTGTGGCTGGACCGCCCGGTGCGTTCCGATCGGCCCGCGTTCCTCGGCACCGGGGGTCTGCCCCCGCTCGACAACATCAGCGTGCTGAACCGCTACGAACACGAAGCCACCCGGTGGTCGCAGCGCACGGGTGGGTCTGTCGTCGAACTGCACGCGTACTCCGCGGCCGGAGATGTCGACCGGATCTGCCGCGACATGGTCGGGCGCCTGCACGCGATCTATCCAGAGACCCGTGAGGCGGGCATCGTCGGCGAGAAGACGTTGTCGCGCAGCGATTGTCCCCGGCTGGCTCCGGGAGATTTCGCCCGACGGCCGACGGTGGACACGCCCCAGCCGGGTCTGGTGCTGGCCGGAGACGGTGTGCGCATCGACCTGCCGGTGGCGCTGATGGAACGGGCCGCCACCACGGGCCTCGCGGCGGCGAACACCCTGCTTGCCCGATTCCGTCTCAGGGGCCACGATATGCACACGGTGCCGGTCCGAGGACGCTCGCCCGTCCTGCGTCACCTCGCCGGCCGCGTCGAGAGGCAGACATCGCGATGAGTGCGCGCGGCCGGGTGGCCGAGGCCGTGAAGAAGGCCTGGCCGTTCGAGGTGTTGCCCCGCACCGCGTGGGCCCGCCAGACGCCGACGTACAAGCAGGCGGCGCCGTCGGTCATCGCGGCCGCGATGACCCGGTCCCAGCGTCGCCCCAGCGGCAATTGGTACGCCCTTGCCGCCAGTACGGACATCACCTCGAAGCCCCTGGGCGTCACTGTCGCCGGGGCAGAACTGGTGTGCTGGCGCGGCACCGGCGGCGCCCTGCACATCGGCCCCGCCCGCTGCCCACATCTGGGCGCCGACCTGTGCACCGGCTCCGTGGACCGTGGGCATCTCGTCTGCCCCTGGCACGGGCTGAGGCTGACCGGGCGCTCCCGCCCGGACTGGCCCGCGGTGCCCGCCCACGACGACGGCGTGCTGGTGTGGGCACGACTCGACCGCATCGGCGGGGAATCACCCACGGCCGAACCGATCCTGCCGGCCCGGCCGGAGCATCCGCGTATCGCCGCGGTGGCCAGCCTCAGCGGTGCCTGCGAGGCCTCCGATATCATCGCCAACAGGATGGATCCGTGGCACGGCGCCTGGTTCCACCCCTATTCGTTCACCAAGCTGGAGGTGCTCAGCGCCCCGCCCGAGGACGATGACGTCCCCGAGGAGCTGGACCGGTTCCTGGTCGCGGTGACATTCCGGCTCGGACGCCTCGGCGTACCGGTGATCGCCGAGTTCACCAGCCCCGAGCCTCGCACGCTGGTGATGCGGATCGTCGACGGCGAGGGCACCGGCAGCGTGGTCGAGACCCATGCCACCCCGAACGGACGCGGTCCCGACGGGCAACCGCGGTGCACGGTGCTCGAAGCCGTGATCGCGCATTCGGACCGGCCGGGTTTCGCGCATGCGTTGCGCGCGGCACCGATGATCACCCCGCTGATGAGGCACGCCGCGAACCGGTTGTGGCGGGACGACCTGGAGTACGCCGAACGGCTGCACACCGTCCGGCAGCAGGATGCCGAGGGCGTCGGGGACCTGCTCAGACCTCTGAACGGGCCCACGCCGGCAGGTCGGCAGAATCCAGCAGCGGCACCTGGGATCGGGCCCATGGGCTGATCGCCCAGTCCAGCGCGGCGGCCGAGCGCACGTCCTCCCACTGCACCCACACGTGGTCCATCACCTCGTCCGGTGATGCCGCGACGGGCCTGCGGGCCAGCGCACAGAACACGGGGCAGACTTCGTTCTCCACCGTTCCATCGGATGCCTCTGCGCGGTAACGGAACTCGGGAAGTACGCAGATGACGTCGGCGAGTTCGGTGCCGAGTTCCTGTCGCCCACGGCGGTGTACCGCGTCGATGACGTCTTCCCCGGGCGCGGGGTGGCCGCAGAACGAATTCGTCCACACTCCGGGCCATGTCTTCTTGTTCAGCGCCCGCCGCGTCAGCAGGACGCGGCCGTCCTCGTCGAACAGGTAGCACGAGAATCCGAGATGAAGAGGGGTATCACTGTGATGCACTGTGGCTTTCGCCGCCGTCCCGACGCGCTTTCCCGCGTCGTCGAGGAGCACCACCTGTTCGCCGTCACCCAAGAACTCACCCATCGCGCCATCATCTACCCGACGGCGTCGGTGGCAAACAAGGCACAGATTACGAAGCTGTGACCAGAGTGTCGATGGCGTGCGGCCCGAGAACCTGATCGAGGACCATCATCGCGCTTCCGATGCTTCCGCCCCGGTCGCCGTGGTGCGACGGCGCGATCTGCAGTACCCGGGTGGCCAGCGTGGTTGCGTTGCGGTACAACGTTTCCCGCAGCCCGGCTACGAAGATGTCGTAGGCCCCCGCCACGTCGCCCGCGACGATGAGCGCCGCCGGGTTCAGCAGGTTGACCGCGGCGGCGAGCACCTCACCCACGTGTCGTCCGCTGTCGCGAATCATTCGGCGCGCGAGCGCGTCTCCGGTGTGCGCCAGGTGGACGACATCGCGGAGATTGTGCACGGTCCGGCCTTCGTCGCGCAGAGCCTGCACCAGCGCCCAGCCGGCGGCCACGGTTTCGAGGCAGCCGAGGTCGCCGCACCGGCACGCACGGCCCGCGGCGGCCGACGTCTTGTTGTGGCCGAATTCCCCGGCCGCCCGGATCGCGCCCCGCTGCAGTGCGCCGCCGGCGACGATGCCCGCTCCGAGGCCCGTGGACGCCTTGACGACGACGAGGTCGTCGAGACCCCGGCCGGCCCCGGTGCGCCACTCCGCGAGGGCGATGACGTTGGCGTCGTTGCCGAGCACCACGGGAGCGCCGGTGAGGTCGCGGAAGTACGGGATCAGCGGCAACCCGTCCCATCCGCTGAGGACCGGGGTGTCGACGCTGCTGCCCCGTTGTTGGTCGACGGTGCCCGGCAGGCTCAGTCCGACGCCGAAGACGTCAGCCCCCGTGCGGCCGGTGGCCGCCAACAGCGCGCCGAGTCGGGCGACCACGTCGGGCATCAGGTCCTGGGGGCCCAAGCCGGGCCCCTGGTCGAGGTCTGCGGCAGTCAGCACCTCACCCGAGAGGTCGCAGACGGCCAGCCGGGTACGGCTGCCGCCCACCGCGGCGGTGAGGACCACGCCGGCGGCGGCGTTGAAGCTCAGCAGGGTCGCGGGCCGGCCCCCGGTCGACGGGGCCCGCTCCTGCTCGACGACGAGGCCGCGAGCCGTGAGTTCCCTCACCCTCGCGGTCACCGCGGTTCTCGACAGGCCAGTGAGCCTGCCGATGTCGATGCGCGTGAGGTCGCGATTGTGCCTGATCAGGCCGTAGACGTCCCCGACCGACGGCGCCGAGGACGTCCTGTGGGGCGGCATGCCCGAAGCCTAACCACCCCTACTTATGTATTTCAAGTACAAAAGTCAGCTTGCCACGCATCAAAACCGTTCCTACCGTGGCACAGATGAGAGAGCCGAGATCCCTGCTCGACGTGGCTCCGGTCATGCCGATGCTCACCGTCCGCACCGCGGCCGAGGTGGCTGCGGTGGTCCCGACGGCCCGGGCGATCACCGCGGCGGGACTACCGCTCGTCCAGATCGCCCTCGACGGCGCTGCGGCCTACGACGCCATCGAAAGCCTTGCCACCCATGCCCCCGAGGTGGTCGTCGGCGCGGGTGCCCTCACCGACATCGATCAACCGGCGCTGGCCCGGGCGGCCGGTGCGGAGTTCCTCGTGGCCACCGGCGGCACACCGGCGCTGTGCGCTGCCCTGCGGGCCACCGAACTGCCACATCTTCCCGGCGCATCCACCACCCTCGAGGCTCTTCGCCTGGTGGAGCAGGGCTACACCGACATGGTGTTCCCTGCCGCAGCCGCCGGCGGTGTCCGCCAACTCCGGGCGCTGGCCGCCTTCGTCCCGGTGGCGAGGTTCTGCGTCTCGGGCACGATCACCGCTGCCGAACTCCCGACGTACCTCGGGCTGGCCAACGTCGGCTGCGTCGTCGCGGAGTGGGTGGCGCCCTCCGACGCGATCCGTCGTCGTGACTGGGACCGCATCCGCCGCCTGGCCGGTGTCGCCCTGACGCTCGGCACTCCCCCCGTCACCGCGGTAGCCGCGCTGTGACCGCCATCCTCGACCGCCCGGCCGGTCCTGTGTCGGTGGTGGCCCCCGACCCGGTGGTGCGGTGGCTCGCCGTCCTGGCGCTCGCACTCGGCGGGTTCGGGATCGGCACGACGGAATTCGTCGCCATGGGACTGCTCCCCGAGATCGCATCCGGGATGGGTGTGTCCGAACCAACTGCGGGACACGTCATTTCGGCCTATGCCCTGGGCGTGGTGGTCGGCGCCCCGCTGATCGCCGCGGTGACCGCGCGGATGGCCCGGCGCACACTTCTCCTACTGCTGATGGCGCTGTTCACCGTCGGCAACCTGATCAGCATGCTCGCGCCGACCTATGACACGCTCATCGTCGCGAGATTCCTGGCGGGCCTGCCGCACGGGGCGTTCTTCGGTGTGGCAGCGCTGGTCGCCGCGCACCTGATGGGTCCGCGCAACCGCGCGAAGGCGGTCGCCCATGTGATGTCGGGACTGACCGTCGCGACGGTTCTCGGAGTGCCGACGGCCTCGTGGCTCGGTCAATCCCTCGGCTGGCGAGCAGCTTTCGGCCTGGTGGTCGGCGTCGGCGTCGTCACGCTCGTCGCGCTCTGGTTCTGGCTCCCGTTCCAGCTCCGGTTCATGGCCTCGACGAGTCCGATGACCGAACTCGGAGCCCTGCGCCGCACGCAGGTGTGGCTGGCGCTGCTCGTCGGCATGATCGGCTTCGGCGGCATGTTCGCGGTCTACACCTACATCACCACCACGATGACCGACGTCGCCGGGCTTCCCCGTCCGCTGGTTCCGCTCGCGCTCATGGTCTTCGGCCTGGGCATGTTCTGCGGGAACCTGATCGGCGGCCGGCTGGCCGACCGCTCCGTGATCCGCGCGCTCTACCTGTCCATGGGCGCACTGGCCACAGTGCTCACTGTCTTCGTGGTCGCCTCGCACAACCCGTGGACGGCGCTGCTGGTTCTGTTCGGGATCGGGGCTTCGGGGTCGGCGGTGGGGCCGGCTCTGCAGACACGGCTGATGGACGTCGCGCACGATGCGCAGACTCTTGCTGCCGCACTGAACCACTCCGCGCTCAACATCGGGAACGCGACGGGCGCCTGGGTCGGCGGCGTGGTGATCGCCGCCGGATGGGGTTACACCGCCCCCGCCGCCGCGGGTGCCGTCCTGGCCCTCGTCGGAATGGCGATCCTGACGGTGTCGGTTCTGCTGCAGAACCGCGCCACGTTACCGGTGGATTAACGCCGCTGCCTTGCGGGCATTCAGCAGCATGGCGTTCAAACTCACATATTCGGATGGTCAGGAATCCCAGCACGATGACGACACCGTGTGGGAGCTCGACGACGGTGTCCTGAAGCTGGGGCGCACAGAGGGGAAATGGTCGGTGCTGCTCTCACCGAGCCACTGGGCCGTTCTCGAACTCGTCAGCAGTTCCGACGGGGACGGCGACTCCAAAGATGAGTCGGAGAAGGACGATTCCGACGAGAAGTCCGATAGGTCCGATAAGTCCGACGACAAGGACGATAAGTCCGCAAAGTCCGACGACGAGGACGACAAGGACGACGACAAGTCCGCAAAGGACGACAAGGACAAGAAGGACGACTGACCCGCGGAAGCAGTGGCGGTCAACGACACTCACCCGGTAGCGATGCCGACCGCGGAGTCGTGCCGGCCTGGCGCTAGAGTCAGGAGCCCGCGCCAGGGCGCATGACGCAAACGGAGGGTCCGCCGATGAGTGACGCCGATGCCACAGCGATCCGCGACGACCGCGGGGACTGGGCTGCCGACCATCTCGCCGGCTATCTGGAATCCGGCGGGGCTCGGGGTCACATCCTCGACCTCACCGACGTGGGTGGGCGCAACTTCACCACCCACTGCCTGATCCGGTGTCAGGGGCGCAAGTCGGGCCGGACGTCGGTGAAGCCGTTGATCTACGGCAACTTCGGCGGCGAGTTGGTCATCGTCGCGTCCAAGGGCGGCGCCGACACGCATCCGGCGTGGTACCTGAACATCCGTGCCAGCGAAACCGTCGACGTCCAGATCGCCACGCAGGCGTTCGAAGCCACGTGGCGCGAACCCGATGACGAGGAACGCCACGAAGTGTGGGCGTACATGACGCACCTGTATCCGCCCTACATCACCTACCAGCAGTCGACGAGCCGCCGGATACCGCTCGTGATGCTGGCACTCGGCCGACCGATCGACGTTTTCACCCCCTGACATCCGAATGCCGGTCACCCTCGACGAACTGGCCCTCGGCGATGATGCGGACGCCTGGGCGGCAGCGGGATTCACCGTAGACGCGGCGGCGTCGGTGTGCCGGGTCGGCGCAGTGTCCCTGCGGTTACTCGGATCGCACAGCAGCACCGGCGTCGTCGGGTGGTCGTTGCGCGGCATTCCTGCGGACCTGCGGGAGATCGACGGCGTCCCGACGACGACATCCCGCCCACCCGCCACAGCACCGGTCGCGCACGCCAACGGCGCGACGTCCATCGACCATGTCGTGATGATGTCCCCGCACCTGCAGCGCACCACGGAGGCGCTGGCCGGTCTCGGTGTCGCGCCGCGCAGAGAGCGCGACGCCGTCCTGGGCGGACGTCCCATTCGTCAGATCTTCTTCCGCTTCGGCGAGGTGATCGTCGAGGTCGTGGGTTCGCCCGACGCGCAGGGAGACGGTCCGTCGACGTTGTGGGGGATCACCTTCGCCGTCGCCGACATCGACGAGACCGCGGCGTTCTTCGGCGATCGGACGGCGCCGGTCAAGGATGCGGTGCAGCCCGGCCGGCGCATCACGACGTTGCGCCACCGTGAGCTGGGGATGTCGGTGCGTACGGCATTCCTGTCGGCGAGTCGGTGACGGACCCGGCTGCCGCAATGCCTATCCTCGGGCGCATGCCCGAAGACGTCGTCGTCATCCACACCGACGGTGGATGCCGACCCAATCCCGGGCCCGGTGGTTGGGGGGCCGTGCTGCGACAGCGTCACCACGTCCGCGAGATGTGCGGTGGCGAGCCCGGTGAGACGAGCAACAACCGCATGGAACTGACGGCGCCGATCATGGCACTGGAGGCGCTCACGAGGCCGGTGGTCGTGCACATCCACACCGACAGCACCTATGTCCGCAACGGCATCACCAAGTGGGTGTTCGGCTGGGAGCGCAACGGCTGGATGACGTCGGCCAAACAGCCCGTCAAGAACGCCGACCTCTGGCGTCGACTCCGGGAAGCGTGCGCGCGCCACGAGGTCGAGTGGTTCTGGGTGAAGGGACACTCAGGGGTGGGCGACAACGAACTCGCCGATCAGCTGGCCACCCGCGGCATGCAGGAAGCGATCGCGGCCCGCGCTATTCCCACCTGACCTCGTCGGGCACCTTGTCGTCGCGCAGACCTCGCCAGCTTGCCTGCCGCAGGCGGTTGTCCGAGGTGCGCTCGCTGTAGCGCACCTCCCCCACCAGCTCGGGGCGCACGAACGTCACCCCCTTGGCGTCCTGCGTGGGAAGCCTTGCCGCGAAGGGTGATTCATCGGTGTGCAGCGGCATCAGCGTCTTCTTCAGCGACGCGAGCTCCTTCTCCGTGAAACCGGTCCCCACCCTACCGACGAAGTGCAGTGACCCGTCGTCGTCGGGGACGCCCAGCACCAGCGCACCGATTCCACTCGTCCGCCCGCCGGTGCCCTCGCGCCAGCCGCCGATCACCACTTCCTGGGTTTTCCAGATCTTGTCCTTGATCCAGGCCGACGACCGCCGCCCGGGCTGATACGTCGAATCGCGCTTCTTGGCGATCACGCCCTCCCAGCGTTTCGACCGCGCGTACTCCATCGCCTCGGGACCGTCGCCGTCGAGCGGGTCCGGCACGATCACGCCCCCGCCTTCGGCCAGCGCCTCCAGCAGCCGGCGACGGTCGGAGTACTTGGCACGCAGCAGGGATCGGCCGTCGAGGAACAGAATGTCGAACGCCCAGAACTCCACCCGGGTGGAGCGTGCGCGATTCTGCATCTCGCTGAAGTTCGGCACACCGGACTCGTCGAGGGCGACCGCCTCGCCGTCGAGAATGACGTGGTGGTCGGCGAGATCGGCGGCCAGTGCCCTTAATTGCGGATACTCGGCCGTCACGTCGCGCCCGCGCCGGGAGCGCAGCGTCAGGTTCCCGTGATCGGCATCCACGAGCAGGCGGTACCCGTCCCACTTTCCCTCGAACGCCCACTGTCCCTTGGTGAGTCGTTCGATCGAACCTTCCGTGGCGAGCATCGGCGCCAGGTCGGCGGCGGTGGGGCGCTGCTGATCCTTCATTCGGTGCGCCAGCCAGTTCTTACCGTCGGTCTGGATCAACGCATAACGGCCCTCGACCTTTTCGCCGTGCAGCGTGATGATCACCTCGCCACCCTTGGCCGGGCCGTCAGGTGCGTGGTCGGTGAACTTCTCCGTCTCGTAGGTGCCGGTGTCCCAGATGTACACCTCGCCGCCGCCGTACTCGCCCTTGGGGATCTCCCCGGCGAAGTTGATGTATTCCATCGGATGGTCCTCGGTGTGCACCGCGAGGTGGTTCACCGACGGGGTCTCGGGCAGGTTCTTCGGCACCGCCCAGCTCACCAGGACTCCGTCGCGCTCCAACCGGAAGTCGTAATGCAGCCGGCGAGCGTGGTGCTCCTGGATCACGAACTTGTCGTTGTTGCCGGTCTTGGGCGCCTTGGCCGGAATCGGCTCGGGCGTCTTGGTGGTGTCGCGCATGCTGCGGTAGCGCGTGAGCTTGTCGGTCGTCGGGAGGGGATCGTCGAGGTCGGCGAGCAGGTCGCCGTCGCGATCGAGACGTTCGAGCACCTCGTCGAACGTCAAGTGCCGCAGGTCGGGATCCTCGATCTCCTCCCAGGTACGCGGCGCGGCGACCGTCGGGTGTTCGCGTCCGCGAAGCGAATACGGAGCGATGGTGGTCTTGTTCCCGTTGTTCTGGCTCCAGTCGAGGAACACCTTGCCGTCGCGCAGGCTCCGCGTCATCGTCGCGGTCACCCGCTTGGGCATCGTCTGTTCGAGCTGCTGGGCGACGCGCTTGGCCAGTACCGAGGCGCCGCGCGAGCTGATCGGATCCTGCAGCGGGACGTAGAGATGCAGTCCCTTGCTGCCACTGGTCAGCGGAAACGTGCGCAGACCGATGTCGGTGATCAGCTCGCGCACCTCGTGGGCGACCTCGCAGAGCTGCCGGAACGTCACGCCCTCCCCCGGATCGAGGTCGAACACGATCCGCGTCGCCGGTCCGACGGCCTTGTCGACGAACCGCCACTGCGGCACGTGTACCTCGAGCGAGGCCTGCTGGGCGATCCAGGCCAGGCCTTCCACCGTGTCGATGACCGGGTAGGTGGTCGTGCCGGACTTGTGCACGATGGTTTCGCGGTCGAGCCAGTCGGGAGCCGACGACGCCAGCTGCTTCTCGAAGAAGGCGGGCTCCTCCACGCCGTTGGGCCAGCGTTTACGTGTCACGGCCCGGCCGGCGATGTGGGGCAGCATCGCCTCGGCGACGTCGACGTAATACTCGAAGACCTGCGCCTTCGTCGTCCCCGCAGCCGGGTACAGCACCTTGTCCGGGTTCGTCAGCCTCACCCGGTCATAGCGGTCCACCACAACAACGTATTACCCGCTCGTCAGGCGGTAGCGTCAAATTCGTGAGGGCACTCGTCATCGGTGAGGCACTGATCGACATCGTGGAACGCGACGGCGAGGTCCGCGGCGAATATGTCGGCGGCAGCCCACTGAATGTCGCCGTCGGTCTGGCCAGGCTGGGACGACCCGTCGACTTCCTGACCCACATCGGCACCGACGCCCACGGGGTGCGGATCCGCGAGTATGCGGAAAGTGCTGGCGTGCAACTCGTTCCGGGAAGCGACGCCGCGTCCCGGACAGCGACGGCGCGCGCGGTGCTCGACGCGTCCGGGTCGGCGACATACGAGTTCGACATCGACTGGGCCCTGTCCGGCACCCCCGAGGCAGCGCCGCCGGTCGTCCTGCACACCGGATCGATCGCGGCGGTGCTGGACCCGGGATGCCTGGCGACGAAGGCCCTGGTGGACACCTATCGGTTGTCGGCGACGGTCACGTTCGACCCCAACATCCGCCCGGCACTGATCACGGACGCGGACGCGGCACGATCCCGCATCGACCGCCTGCTGGAGAGCGCCGACGTGGTCAAGGTCAGCGACGAGGACCTGCGGTGGATCGACCCCACGCGCACCCCGGAGCAGATCGCGGCGACGTGGCTTGCACTGGGGCCCTCGATCGTGGTCGTGACCTCGGGTTCCGACGGAGCCGTGGCGATGTGTGCGAACGGAACGGTGCGGGTACCTGCGGGGCATGTCGATGTGGTGGACACCGTGGGCGCCGGGGACGCGTTCATGACGGGGCTCATCGACGCGCTGTGGTCGATGGATCTGCTCGGCGCCGACCGCCGCGGGCCACTGACGGACATCGGGACCGACTCGCTCACCGCCGCGGTGCGTGCCGGCACCCTCGCCTCGGCTCTCACCGTCGCCCGACCCGGCGCGGATCTTCCTGATCGCGTCGCACTCGATGCGGCGGCTGCATCGGACATACTGGGCTGATGCGGTCCATCTGGAAGGGTTCCATCGCCTTCGGGCTGGTCAACGTCCCGGTCAAGGTGTACAGCGCCACCGAGGACCACGACATCAAGTTCCACCAGGTCCACGAGAAGGACAACGGACGCATCCGCTACAAGCGGGTGTGCGAGGTGTGTGGCGAGGTCGTCGAGTTCCGCGACATCGCCAAGGCCTTCGAATCCGACGACGGCCAGACGGTGATCATCACCGACGAGGACATCTCGACGCTGCCGGAGGAGCGCAGTCGCGAGATCGAGGTGCTGGAGTTCGTGCCCGCGGGAGACCTCGATCCGCTGATGTTCGATCGCTCGTATTTCTTGGAGCCCGAGGGCAAGTCGTCGAAGTCCTACGTGCTGCTGGCCAAGACGCTCGCCGAGACCGACCGGGTCGCGATCGTGAACTTCGCGCTGCGCAACAAGACCCGGCTCGCGGCGCTGCGGGTGAAGGACTTCAGCAAGCGCGACGTGATGATGATCCACACGCTGCTGTGGCCCGACGAGATCCGCGACCCCGACTTTCCGGTGCTCGACAAAGAAGTGGACGTCAAGCCCGCCGAGCTGAAGATGGCCAGCCAGGTCGTCGACTCCATGACCGACGACTTCAATCCCGACCGCTACCACGACGACTACCAGGAGCAGCTGCACGAGCTGATCCAGGCGAAACTCGAAGGCGGAGAAGCGTTCACCACCGAGGAGCAGCCGCAGGAGCTCGACGAGACCGAAGACGTCTCGGATCTGCTGGCCAAGCTCGAAGCCAGCGTGAAGGCGCGGAAGCAGGGCGGTTCGAGGTCGTCGTCTGGCAGTTCGGACTCCGACTCGGACTCTGACTCTGACGACAAGCCCGCGAAGAAGGCGGCCAAGAAAGCCCCGGCCAAGAAAACGGCGGCGAAGAAGGCACCCGCGAAGAAGGCGGCCAAGAAGGCCCCGGCCAAGAAATAGCCCCGCCGGCCCGCGACTTCTGCATGGTGGTCGCTGCACGCGGGCATCCACAGCCCTCACGCAGAACTCGACGATCCGGGTTCTTTCAGCGAGCCCACGCAGACCAGACCGACTCCGGGCCTTCTCGACTTCTGCATGGTGGTCGCTGCACGCGGGCATCCGCAGCCCTCACGCAGAACTCGACGACACCCACCCGCGACGGGTGAGCGCTTCCTCGGTGCGACGCAGGATGTACGTCCGCGAATGTTCGGCAACCACCTTGATGTCGATCCAGCCCTGCCCGTCGATGAATTCCGACCTGCCGATGTCACGCACGTACTGGCTGCGCTCAGTGCTGTGATGCGAGCCCTCGTAGTCCAGACCGACTTTGAACTCGTCGTAGCCCATGTCGAGGAAGACCTCACGCACTCCGTCGGTGACGCACACCTGCGTCCGCGGAACGGGAAGCCCGGCGTCGATCAGCAGCAGTCTCAGCCAGGTCTCGCGGGGCGACTGGGCACCGGCATCCATGAGGGCAATCGCCACACGTGCCCGTCGAATCCCGCGTGCGCCAGGGTATCTCGCCGCTAATGCAAACGCCTGGTCGGCCGTGACGCCCGTGGCGTTGGCGAGCGCATCCAACGCCGAGACAGCGTTGTCGCGTGAAAGATGCCGGGCGAGGTCGAGAGCCGTGCGCGCCCGAGTCGTCACCGCCAGCCCGCCCACGGTCGTGATCTCGTCGGCGCCGACGCGTTCTTCGCGGACGATGATGCCGGGGCACGGCCGCGTGTGCTCGGCGATGACCTCGATCGGCGTCCCCGCCTCGACCCAGCGTGCGCCGTGCAGTGCCGCTGCCGCGCGTCCGCTGATCACACCTCTACGGCGGGTCCAGAGCCACGCCGCTTTGGCGCGGATCAGCACATCTGCTTCGACGGCCTTGGGCAGGTAAATCCCTGGTGCGACGGCGCGATAGTTCCAGCGCAGTTGCCCGCGGGTCAGCGCACCGACAGCCACAGCCTCGGCACCGACGAAGGGATACAGCATGGGCTGATGGTCGGCAGGGCCGCCGACAGTAAACGCGCCCACAGTCGAGTAGTCCCCAGCGGTTGTGGATAACTTCCGCGGGCAGGCGTCGCCGAGATCTGCACCAGGGCTGTCGCCACCCCGTTCGCACGACCACCACGCAGAACTCGCGACCGCGTGGGTTGGGCGCCGCGGGCAAGCGTCGCCGAGATCTGCACCAGGGCTGTCGCCACCCCGTTCGCACGACCACCACGCAGAACTCACGACCGCGTGGGTTGGGCGGCGGTGGGCGCACGTCGCCGAGATCTGCGCCAGGGCTGTCGACACCCCGTTCGCACGACCACCACGCAGAACTCGCGACCGCGGGGGTTGGGCGCCGCGGGGGCACGTCGCCGAAATCTGCACCAGGGCTGTCGACACCCCGGTCCTACGACCACCACGCAGAACTCGCGACCGCGGGGGTTGGGCGCTCGCGACCGCGTAGCCACAGCGCCACCCACGCCCCACCAGAAATAGAACGTGTTCCAGAAAGTGCCCACATCGGTGCGAGCTCCTTGCTAGCGTGACGCCGGCAGGCGACGGACCGCAATGGAGGCGCACGTGATTCTGGACCGATTCCGGCTCGACGATCAGGTGGCGGTGGTGACCGGAGCGGGCCGCGGGCTCGGCGCCGCGATGGCCCTGGCATTCGCCGAAGCCGGCGCTGACGTGCTGATTGCCGCGCGCACGCAGTCACAGCTGGAGGAAGTGGCCGAGCAGATCGCGGGCACCGGACGACGCGCCCACATCGTCGTCGCCGACCTCGCCCACTCCGAGGACACCGCCTCCCTCGCGGCCCAGGCCGTCGAGGCCTTCGGCAAACTAGACATCGTCGTGAACAACGTCGGCGGGACGATGCCGAACGCGTTGCTCAACACCTCGGCCAAGGACATGCGCGACGCGTTCGCGTTCAACGTCGCGACCGCGCACGCACTCACGGCCGCCGCTGCACCGCTGATGCTGGAAGGCTCCGGCGGCGGCAGCATCATCAACATCACCTCGACCATGGGCCGTGTCGCAGGACGCGGGTTCGCGGCGTACGGAACCGCGAAGGCGGCCTTGGCGCATTACACCCGCCTGTCGGCTCTGGACCTCGCGCCCCGCATCCGCGTCAACGCGATCGCGCCCGGGTCGATCCTGACCTCGGCACTCGAGATCGTCGCGAGCAACGACGACCTACGGGACCCCATGGAGAAGGCGACCCCGATGAAGCGTCTCGGCGATCCGCTCGACATCGCCGCTGCCGCCGTCTATCTCGCGTCGCCGGCGGGGGCCTACCTCACCGGCAAGACGCTGGAGGTCGACGGCGGAATCACGTTCCCCAATCTCGAACTCCCGATCCCCGACCTGTAAGGAGCACCTGTCATGGCCATCAAAGTCGCCGCCGTCGGCACCGGAAACGTCGGAAGGCATGCCCTCCGGCAGCTGATCACCGACTCCCGGTTCGACCTGACCGCGGTATGGGTGTCCTCGGAGGCCAAGGCCGGCAAGGACGCGGCTGAGCTTGCCGGACTTGACGATTCGACGGGCGTGCTCGCGACCACCGACCTCGACGCGGTGCTGGCCACGCAGCCTGCGTGCGTCGTCTACACGGCACTGGCGGACAACCGCCTGCCCGAGGCACTGGAGGACTACCGGCGCATCCTGGCCGCGGGCGTGAACATCGTCGGCAGCAGCGCGGTGTTCCTCCAGCACCCCTGGCAGGTGCTGCCCGAGGAATTGATCGCACCGATCGAGGACGCGGCCAAGGCAGGCAACGCCAGCATCTTCGTCAACGGCATCGACCCCGGCTTCGCCAACGACCTGCTGCCGATGGCGCTGGCGGGCACCTGCCAGAGCGTGCAGCAGATCCGGTGCATGGAGATCATCAACTACGACACCTATGACAGCGCCGCCGTGATGTTCGACGTGATGGGGTTCGGGGGCTCGCTCGACGAGACGCCGATGCTGCTGCAACCGGGAGTCCTGAGCCTCGCGTGGGGTTCCGTGGTGCGCCAGTTGGCAGCCGGCCTCGGCATCGAGCTCGACGAGGTGACCGAGACGCACGAACGCGTACCGGCCCCCGAAGCGTTCGACATCGCAGCCGGACGCATCGAGGAAGGCACGACCGCCGCGATCCGCTTCGAGGTGCGCGGAATGAAGGACGGCAACATCGCTGTGGTCCTGGAACACGTCACGCGCCTGCGCGACGACCTCTGCCCCGACTGGCCGCAGCCGGCACAGCACGGCGGGTCCTACCGGATCGAGATCACCGGTGAGCCGTCCTACTCCCTGGACCTGTGCCTGAGCAGCCCGAACGGTGACCACAACCACGCCGGGCTGGTCGCCACCGCGGCCCGCGTCGTCAATGCCATTCCGGCCGTGGTCGATTCGTCACCGGGAATTGTGACTGCGCGTGAGTTGCCTCCCATAACGGGTGAAGGTCTGTACGCTAACCCTTGACACTTGCTGGAAGGATCCTGAAATGAAGGCTCGCGTGAGCACTCTTGCCGCCCTCCTCGCCGCAGGCGGTGCCTCCGTGGCGATCATCGCCGCCCCGGCCGCGATGGCACAGCCGAATTGCTCGACCACTTCCGCAGGTGCCGGCGGCCGGACCGAGGTGTGCGAATCCCCCGGCAACGCCCAGATCAGCTCGACCCCGGGCGAGTACGCGCAGCCGTGGTACGGCGGCGGCTTCTTCCCGTGGGAAGGCTACGGTCCCTACATCTTCTGATCCGAACCTCGTCTCATGAAATCCGTCGTGCGCCCCGCATGCGGGCTCGCCACCGGCCTTTCCTTCCTGGCCCTCATCGCGGCGCCCACCGCCGCGGCCGCACCTGACTGCACCGACGTCGGCAAGACGGTCACCTTCTGCGAGACCAACGGCAGCACCCAGCTCACCACCACTCCGCCGCCCTGGAACTACGGCGGTTGGACGGGAATCGGCGTGTGGCCGCTGGTCGGCGCCTACGGCCTCGGCCCCTGGTGACCCACCCCGTCCGGCACCCTGCCCTGGCTCGTCCGCAAGGTTTCGTCTAGCCTAACTTTTCTATTCGATTCTCCGGATAGAAGAGGGGTGCCGTGACGCAGGACGTCCAACCGCAGGCGCGGTTCAACTGGCTGCTGCTCGGACCCGCGTTCGTCGCGTCGATCGCGTACGTCGATCCCGGCAACGTCGCCGCCAACGTCAGCGCCGGCGCGCAGTTCGGGTTCCTGCTGGTCTGGGTCATTGTCGTGGCCAACCTGATGGCCTGCCTCGTGCAGTATCTCTCGGCGAAACTGGGTCTGGTCACGGGCAACTCGCTGCCGGAGGCCGTCGGCGCACGGATGCGCCGGCCGACCCGGCTGGCCTACTGGATGCAGGCCGAATTGGTCGCGATGGCAACAGATCTCGCCGAAGTCGTCGGCGGGGCGATCGCGCTGTATCTGCTCTTCGATCTGCCGTTGGTCGTCGGCGGCGTCATCACCGGCGTCGTCTCGCTGATCCTGCTGGTCGTGAAGGACCGCCGCGGTCAACGCGTCTTCGAGCGGGTCATCACGGGCCTGCTGATGATCATCGCGATCGGCTTCTTGACCAGCCTCGTCGCCTCCCGCCCGCCGGCTGGTGACGCGGTCGAGGGGCTCATCCCCCGATTCGACGGGGCCGAGAGCATCCTGATCGCCGCGGCGATGCTGGGCGCCACGGTCATGCCGCACGCGGTGTATCTGCACTCCGGGCTGGCCCGCGACCGCCACGGCCACCCGGCTGCGGGCCCGCCGCGGCGGGCCCTGCTCCGGGTCACGCGCTGGGATGTCGGCATCGCGATGCTCATCGCCGGGGCCGTGAACCTGTCGATGCTGCTGGTCGCCGCGACCAATCTGCAGGGCATGGACAACACCGACTCGATCGAAGGCGCCCACGCCGCGGTGCAGAGCACCCTCGGCACCACGGTTGCGCTGCTCTTCGCGATCGGTCTGCTCGCCTCGGGCCTGGCCTCCTCATCGGTGGGCGCGTATGCGGGGGCGATGATCATGCAAGGGCTGCTTAGGCGTTCGGTTCCGCTCGTGGCCCGCAGGCTCATCACCCTGGTCCCTGCGCTGGTGATCCTGGCCGTCGGCATCGACCCCAGCCGCGCGCTGGTGCTCTCCCAGGTCGTGCTGTCCTTCGGCATCCCGTTCGCTCTCATTCCACTGGTGCGGCTGACGGCCGACGCGCAGCTGATGGGCGCCGATGTCAACCACCGACTGACCACCATGCTCGGCTGGGTAGTCGCGGGTCTGATTACCCTGCTGAATGTGGTGTTGATCTATCTGACGCTCGCCGGCTGAATGGGCGGCCGGCACCGCTATTTCGCGTACGGGTCCAACCTGTGCGTGCAGCAGATGGCGCGACGATGCCCCGAGGCCACCGACCCCCGGCCGGCCACGCTGGCCGACCACGACTGGCTCATCAACGAGCGTGGCGTCGCCACCGTCGAACCGTTCGCCGGCGCCCAGGTGCACGGTGTGGTGTGGACGCTGTCGGACCGCGATCTGGCCACCCTCGACAGCGCCGAGGGGGTTCCGGTGCGCTACCGGCGCGACGAGATGACGGTCGTCACCGACGACGGCCCGTCGACCGCCTGGGTGTACATCGACCACCGCGTGGAGCCGGGCCCGCCCAGGCCCGGGTATCTCGAGCGCATCCTCGACGGCGCCCGCCACCACGGCCTGCCCGGCCGCTGGATCCAGTTCCTGGAACGGTGGGATCCCGCCAACTGGCCGCAGCGTCGGCATGACGCGGATACCACTGGGCCGCAGACTCTTTCAGAACTACTACGCGACCCGGCCGTCGCCGAGGAGTCGACCCTCCGCTCGCGATTCGGGTTCCTGGCGATCCACGGCGGCGGTCTCGAGCAGATGACCGACGTCATCGCAGAACGGGCTGCCGACGCCGCGGGCGCCTCGGTGTACGTCGTCCGTCACCCTGACCACTACCCGCACCACCTCCCGTCGGCGCGTTACGACCCCGCCCAGTCACCCCGTCTCGCCGAGTTCCTCGACCACGTCGACGTCGCCGTGTCACTGCACGGCTACGGCCGGATCGGCCGCAGCACACAGCTGCTCGCCGGTGGCGGCAACCGTCGCCTCGCCGAACATCTGGTGCGCCACCTCGACATCCCCGGCTATCGGGTGGTGGACGACCTGGAGTCGATCCCACGGGAACTGCGCGGTCTGCATCCCGACAACCCGGTCAACCGGTTCCGCGGCGGCGGCACCCAGCTCGAGCTCTCCGCGCGGGTGCGGGGAACCAGCCCGCGCAGCGCCCTACCCAGCGACGACGGTCTGTCACCGGCGACCTCCGCCCTCGTGCAGGGACTGGCCCGGGCCGCGCGGACGTGGCAAGGGGTCCCCGATTGATGCGCGTCCCGATGCGCGGCGCGGCGATCACCCTGCTGATCCTCGCCATGCTGACCGCAGGACCGGCGCGCGCCCAGCCCGCCCCCCTCGACGGTGTCCTGACCCGCCTCGTCGCCTCCGACGACCTCGCCGGTGCCGTCGGCGTGGTCGCGGATGGAGACATGGTGCTGCGGTCGTCTGCGGGATACGCCGACGTCGACACCCGGGCACCGTTTGCGCCCCCGACGCACGTCCGGGTCGCCAGCATCACCAAAACTTTTGTGGCAGCGGCAGTTCTGCAGCTCGTCGGCGAGAACAGGATCCACCTCGACGCGCCTGTCGACACCTATCTCCCGGGCGTCCTGCGCGGTGAGGGCATCGACGGCGCCGCGATCACGGTGCGTCAGCTGCTACGCCACCAGCGCGGTCTGCCCGAGTACTTCGACGACAGCACGGAGCCGCCCGCGACGCCCGTCGCTGCGCGAGAACTGCTGTCCTGGGCGCTGGCCAAGCCGGGGTCGCCGCCGGGCCAACCGGTGCCGGTGTACACCAACACAAACTACGTCGTGGCCGGGCTGATCCTCGAAGCGGTGACCGGGTCCCCGGCAGCCGGGGTGATCACGCGTCGGATCATCGAACCTCTGGGGCTGGCCCACACCTACTTCCCCGCTGCGGGTGACAGCTGGCTGCGGGCGCCGATGGCGCACGGCTACGAACTCGTGGACGGGCGGCGGCGCGACGTCACCGCGTCCGAACCGTCCGGCGAGTACATGGCCGGCTCCCTGATCTCGACCAATGAAGACACCGCCGCGTTCCTCACCGCCCTCGTCGACGGACGCGTCCTCGCCCGACCCGAGCTCGCGCAGATGACGGACACCGTCTCCTGGCCGCTGCACGGACCGGGCTTTCGGTACGGTCTCGGTCTGACCAGCATCGATCTGGACTGTGGGGTCCGGGTGTGGGGTCACGGGGGTGACCTGGCGGGGTATCACAGCGTCGTGGTCGGCGAACCCGGCGGACGGGCCGTCTCGGTCACGTTCACCCAGGGCGCGCCGGGCGTGGCGACGATCGTCGACGACCCCCGATTCGACGTCGTGAACGCTGTGTTCTGTCCGTCCTGACCCTCACCCATCCGGAGGTCCCGCGGCTCCGAATACGGGATGTGGAACCCCTACGCGCGAGTAACCGATCGTCAGCCGCCACCGGCACGCGACGACGACTGAAGGTCGTGCCGGCACCGGTCAGCGCCGCGCTGTACCGCACGCGGATCACCCATCTGCGGCGCGCGCCGGTCCACCACTACTTCGAGCACCGCAGCTACAGCTGGTTCGTCGACATCGACGCGATGCCGCGAGTGCCCTTTTGGCTGCGCCCGTTCGCGAGGTTCGAGGCCCAGGACCACCTGTGGGAGACGGCCGACGACACGTTGCGCGGCCGGGTCGACGCGTTCCTGGCGTCCAAGGGGATCGAATCGCCGGGGGGCCGCGTCACCGCGCTGATGCACGCGCGCGTCCTGGGATACGTGTTCGACCCGCTGACGCTCTTCTGGTGTCACGACACCGCCGGGGTCCTGCGCTACGTGATCGCCGAAGTGCACAACACCTACGGCGAGCGCCACGCGTACCTGCTGCCCCCGTCCGGGGACCAGCCGGCGATGGTCGACAAGAAGTTCTACGTGTCGCCGTTCAACGACGTCGACGGGCACTATCTGGTCTCGGCACCCGAGCCCGGCGAGCACCTCGACGTGCGGATCTCCCTGCACCGTGACAACCAGCCCGCGTTCGTCGTGACGATGCGGGGCGACCGCAGACCGGCGGGAGCCCGCCAGATCCTCGGACTGCAGATGACCGCGCCGCTGGCGCCGCTCATGAACACCATCAGCATCCGCGTGCAGGGCATCCTGCTGTGGATGCGGCGGGTCCCCGTCGTGCCCCGGACACCCCAGTGCCCCAGGAGCCGGGAGAAGGTCGAGCAGTTGTGACGCTTCGACATGCCGACGACGTGACGTTCGGTATGGCGGTATCGGCGCAGGTAGGGGCTAGGCTACGGCTCGTGACCGCCGAACTCGACGCACTTCTGCGCCAGGTGGCCCGCCGCGACGCCGACGCGTTCGCCACGTTCTACGACCAGACCCGTTCCCGGGTGTACGGCCTGGTCACACGTGTGCTGCGCGATCCCGGCTACAGCGAGGAGACGACCCAAGACGTCTATCTGCAGGTGTGGCGCACCGCCGGAAACTACGACCCGGCCGCCGGATCCCCGCTGGCCTGGCTGCTGACCCTGGCCCACCGGCGCGCGGTGGACCGGGTGCGCTCCGAAGAAGCAGCGAGCTCCCGGGAGAACCGCTACGGCGCCGCCACCATCGAACTCCCGTCCGATGCCGTCATCGACGAGGTGATCTCGGGCGACGAGCGGCGACGCGTCACCGACTGCCTGGGCTCGCTGACCGACACTCAGCGCGAATGTATCCAACTCGCCTATTACGACGGCCTGACCTATGTGCAGGTGTCGGAACGGCTGGCTGCCAACCTGGCGACCATAAAATCCCGTATGCGCGATGCCATCCGCGGGTTGCGCAGATGCTTGGGGGTCGCATGACCAATCCTCAGAACGACCTGATGTCCCTGGCGACGCCGTACGCGCTGCACGCGCTGCCGGCGGCCGAAGTCGCCGAGATCGATCGCCGGCTCGCTGACGCGCCGCCCGGGGTCGCCGAAGAATTCGACGCCGAGGTCCGCGCGGTGCGCGAGACGATGGCGGTGATCGCTGCGGCGACGGCGATCGAACCGCCGCCGGGTCTGCGCGCAGAAATCCTGCGGCAGATCGCCGACGACCCGGTGCGCACCCTCCCCACCCAGCCGCGGGAACGGCGCTGGTCGCGGGCGGCGCTCGCCGGTGCGGCCGCCGTGGTGATCGGGCTCGGCGCCGTCGGCGTGGGCTATGCGCTACGGCCCGCCGCCCCGTCGGTGTCAACGGCGCAGGAGATCTTCGCCGCGCCCGACGTCCGGACGGTCTCCGGTGAGATCCCCGGCGGCGGCACCGCGACCGTGGTGTTCTCGCGGGACCGCAACGCGGGCGTACTGGTGATGAACAACGTGACCCCGCCGCAATCCGGCACGGTGTATCAGATGTGGCTGATCGGCGAAGACGGCCCGCACTCGGCCGGCACGATGGACCAGGAGGCGGTGGCCCCGTCGACCACGGCCGTGCTGCCCGACCTCGGCGGCTCACAGACGCTCGCGTTCACCGTCGAGCCACCCGGCGGGTCCACGCAACCGACGAGCCCGGTGTTCGCCCAGCTCTCGTTGACCTAGTCGGTTTCGAGCGTCGCGGCGGCCACCTCGGCGAGCACATCGTCGACGTTGTGGCCCCGGCGCCACGCTCTGCGCTGCCGGGTCGCGCCGTTGCCGCGGGTCGCCAGAGCCGCGAGCCCGGAGGTCACGAGCTCGTGGTCACCCGCAGCTTCGAGCGCCGGGCGGACGCGCTCGACGAGTCCGTCCAGCAGGGTCAGCGCCGGCGCGGCGACATGGTTCTCCAGGTCCACTCCGTCGCCGTCGATGCCGTCGCGCGCCGCCTTCCAGTAGGCCGCCTTCAACGCGTACGGCGCGAGCGGAAGCCGGGGTTCACCCCGGCGCTCGTCGTCGAGCGCGGTCATGACGCAGCCGCGCACGAGCGCGGCGAACAGGACGGTCTCGGCGACCGTCGCCGGGACGTCGGCGACGCGGACCTCGACGGTGGGGAAGTTCTTCGACGGCCGCACATCCCAATAGACCATGCCGTCGTCGCGGATCGCGCCGCTGTGGATCAGCATCTGCACAGCGGCGTCGAATTCGTCGGCCGAATCGAAGTGCGGCGGCGGCCCCGCGCTGGGCCAGCGCGCCCACAGCACGCTGCGCCAGCTGGCGTGGCCGGTGTCGGCGTTGCGGTAGATCGCCGAGTTCGCGGTCAGTGCGAGCAGCATCGGCAACCACGGCCGCAGCCGGTTGCTGACCGCGACCGCGGCATCCCGGTCGGGCACCGCGACGTGGACGTGGCAGCCGCAGATCCCCTGTTCGTGGGCGATCATGCCGAAGCGTTCACCGATGTCGCGGTAGCGCGGCGTGTCGGTGACCGGGAATTCGTGCGGCAGCGTCGGTGGCAGACCGACGGCGAGCAGTCGGGCGCCGGCGCGCTCGGCGGCCTCGGCGGCGACGCGTCGCAGGCGGGTGACCTGCGTGCGCAGATCGTCCACCTCGTCGATGACCTCGGTGGCCGTCTCGACCTGACACCTCGTCAGCTCGAGTTGCAGTTCGACGTCCTTCTCGGCAGCGAGCGCGGCCACCTCGCGGTTGAGCGCGATCGGAGCGCCTGATTCCGGGTCGACGAGGAGGAACTCCTCTTCGACGCCGAGAGTCGGGATCCCTGTCATGGCCTCCGATGGTCACAGTGCGAAATATTGATCCGGCCCGTCGGATAATTCGACGACGGGCCGGATCGGGGTGAAGAAAGTCGATTGCGTATATGCCCCAGCCAAATCCGGTTCAAACCTCCACCTACGATCACAATGTGGCAAAGGAATTCCGGTTCGGCGTGGGCGTCACGCGCGCCAAGTCGCGAAACGCGATCGAGGATGCGGCGCGGCGGGCCGAGGCACTCGGCTTCGACGTCCTGCACGTCCCCGACCACCTCGGGGGGCCCGCTCCGTTTCCGGTCATGACGGCCGTCGCGACGGCCACCTCGACCCTGCGGGTCGGCACGTTCGTGATCAACGCCGCGTTCTACCGACCCGCACTGCTGGCGCGTGATGTCGGCGCCCTTCACGATCTGTCCGGCGGGCGCTTCGAGCTAGGTCTGGGCACCGGGTACGTCAAAGAGGAGTTCGACGCCGCGGGGATCCCCTTCCCGAGCGCGGGTGAACGTGTGGACCACCTCAGGGCGACCACCGAATACATGGCCGAACATCTGGCTGCCGTGCCGATCATGATCGCCGGCAACGGGGACAGGGTGCTGCGCATCGCGGCCCGGTCGGCCGACATCATCGGGCTCACCGGCGGTGACCGAGCGGCCTCCGGCGACGAGGATCCGCTGGCGGACCGCATCGCGTTCGTCCGCAACGCAGCGGGCGCGCGGTTCGACGAGCTGGAGCTCAACATCGCGATCACCGCGATGCCGGTCGACGGTTCAGGGCAGCCGGACCTCACGATCCCGCGCATCTCGCTGCCCGGCCTTTCCGACGACGAACTACTCCGGCACCCGGGCGTGTTGTCGGGTTCGGCCGGGGACATCGCCGACCGGATCCGCAACTACCGCGACGTCTACGGCATCAGCTACGTCATCGTCCAGATGCGCCATGCGGAGGCGTTCGGCAAGGTGATCGAGCTTCTCCGTTAGCTCACAGCCACAGGTACAGGCCCGAGAGCAGCGTCCACAGGGCGACGCAGTACACCTCGAAGGCGAGCCGCAGAGGAATGGGCGCGTCGCGCAGCTCCATGAAGTCCAGGCCGACCAGACGCGCCTTGATCGCGGCGATCGCGAGCACCACGACCGCGACCATGGAGCCGGTCCCGTGTTCGGCGCCGACGGCCCACGACACGATCGTCGCCGCGACGAGGAACAGCCAGCTCGCGCCCGCGCGGTTCTTCAGCAGATCGAGGACGGCCATCAGCTCACCAGGTAGAGCAGTGCGAACAGGAAGATCCACAGCAGGTCGACCAGATGCCAGAAGCAGGCCGCGCCTTCGACGAGCGCCGTTCGGGTGGTACTCATCTCGGTCCGCCGGGACTGGCTCAGCACGAACGACAGCGCACCGAGTCCCAGGCAGACATGGAACAGGTGCAGCCCGGTCAGGATGAAGTAGTAGAGGTAGAAGTCGTTGGCACCCGGCCCGTGTCCCGCCGCGACGAGCGAGACGTACTCGAACACCTTCAGAGCGATGAAGCCGATGCCGCACACCATCGCCGTGAGGACGGCACGGGTGGCCAGGCCGGGACGGCCCGACCGTAACGCGTTGAGCGTCAACACAACACACAGCGAGGACGTGAGCAGGACCAGGGTGTTGAGCACGCCGACACCGAGGTGCAGCGTGGAGCGCGCGGTGTCGAACACCTCGGGGTCCCGGGCGCGTTCGACGAGGAACGTCACAAAGAAGGCGCCGAAGACGAGCATGTCGCCGAACAGGAAGACCCAGGTGCCGCTCTCGCCGGGGACCCGGCGGGCCTCGCGCGGTGCGACCGCGGTGTCCGTCACGCCGGCTGGGCCTGTACGGCGTCGGACGGCTGGGCGCGCTGTTCGGCCGTGATGGACCGCAGCATGACCGCCGTGGTGGAGAACAACCAGACGACCAGCACCAGACCCGGGATGTAGAAGGCGAATACGCCGTTCCACGCCAGCGGTCCGTCGTTGAAGACGACGACGACGCACCCGGGCAGCGACAGCGTGGCCACCCACAGGTTCAGGTAGCCGTACCACCGGGGGAAGGTCGGGGGGTCGGTGGTGTCCACGAACGACGCGACGGCCAACGTGAGGTTCTGGATGATGATCGTGCCGACGATGCCGATGAACCACAGCCAGAACACGTCGTTGAGGGCCTGGGTGAGCTCTGCGGAGCGCTCCTGCGGACGGTAGGCGGCGACGCCGAGGAAGAACTGGGGGAACAGCAGGGCCGGCACGAACACCGTGGCCGCCATCAGCTGGGTCATCGACAGCATCCCGAAGCGGCCTTCGACCCGGCGTATCCGCAGGACGATCGTCGCGAGGAACGGCAGCGCGAGAACTGCGCTGAGTAGCGCGCCGGACACCCCGAAGCGGATCCAGAGCTTGTGGTCGACGAAGAAGGTGGCGATCTCCTCGGCCGAAGCAGCCGGAGACAGCGGCGGAAACAGTTGGGCGACACCGGAGAAGCTCGCGCCGTACAGCAGGATCATGATGGTCCCCGACCAGGCGCCGATGCGTTGCAGTGTCAGCTCCACGCACGGCACGCTACCGGCCCCTCCCCGAAGTTTTGACACTTTTGCCATAACGGAGACGCGCCATTGTGGGCGTGCGGCGGCGGGCGGGTAAGCTCCCACCGGCAATGCCCCCGTAGCTCAGGGGATAGAGCACGGCTCTCCTAAAGCCGGTGTCGCAGGTTCGAATCCTGCCGGGGGCACTCTGCGTCTGTCGTCTGTATCCGATCGCACCAGCAGATCGCCGGGCGAGCAGCCAGGGATCGCGCGTCCCTGACCAACGGTTCCGATGGGATCGGCGTGTCCACGCCGTCGACTTCTGCATGATGGTCGTGGGACCGGAGCGTCGACCGCCATGGTGCAGAACTCGCCACGTACGCCCGTGACCGGCCTCAGCGCGCCGTCGACTTCTGCATGATGGTCGCGGGGCCGGCACGTCGACCGCCGTGGTGCAGAACTCGGCGACGCCGGCCAGGGACGACGATCTGCAGCTGCTGTCGATGATCGCGATCAGTCCGTCGAATCGGCAGCCGAAAGATAACGTCATTCTCCAAATTGCGACCTCGGCTCTACTTTCCCGAGAGTACGTTTCCGAGTATGCATACGGTCCGTAGCTTCTGCCGCGTCTGCACCTCCGTCTGCGGCATCCTCGTCGACGTCGACGGCGACGACGTGCTTCACGTCCGCGGCGATCAGGAGCATCCGTTCTCCCGCGGATACACCTGCGCCAAGGGCAGATCGCTACCGCAGTTGCACCACCACCCCGACCGCCTCGAGCATCCGCGAATGCGCATCGACGGCCGACTGCAGGACTCCCCGTGGGAGGAATGCCTCGACGACCTCGGCGCCCGGCTCAAAGGCATCATCGACGAACACGGACCGAACTCCGTCGCCTTCTACTTCAGCACGATGGAGAGCGCCGGCTTCCGCATGGCCGAGGCCCTGCACGCCGCCATCGGCACCTCAGCCAAGTTCAGCCCCCTGACGATCGACGGCACCGCGAAGCCGCTCGTCTCCGACCTGGTCGGCGGCTTCATCGGTCTGTCCGGCCGAACCGACCTCGACACCACCGACTTCCTGATCCTGCTGGGCGCCAATCCCGTTGTCTCGCATGGTCATGCCATCTCGATGCCGAACCCGACCGGCACGGTGCGGGACATCGCGCGCCGCGGGACGGTGTGGGTGATCGATCCGCGGCGAACCGAGACGGCCCGTCTGGCCACCCACCACCTCGCGCCACGCCCCAGCACCGATCATGCCGTCCTGGCCTACCTCGTCCGGGAACTGCTCGCGGACGGCCGGAAGAGCGACGTACCCGTACAGGGCGAGGACGCGCTGGCAGCCGCCGTCGCCCCCTTCACCCTTGAGCACACCGCCGCCCTCGCCGACGTCGCCGAGGCGGATCTGCTGCTGCTGTGCGCGCAGGTGCGGGCAGCCAGATGCGTGGCCGTGGAGACCGGCACGGGCGTGACGATGACCGCCGACCGGGCCAACGTCACGCAGTGGCTGGCGTGGGCGCTGATGATCCTGACCGGAGCGATGAACAGGCCCGGCGGGACGTGGTTTCACCCCGGATTCGCCTATCAGCTGGAGACTTTCGGCGAGTTCCTGCCCATCACGCCGATCGAGGGATCGTTCGGCGAGGGACCCCGAAGCCGCCCCGAGGCGCAGGCGTTCATCAACGAATGGCCGTGCGCGGTGCTGCCCGACGAGATCGCCGCGGGGAACATCCGAGCCCTGATCAACGTCGGCGGGAGCCTGGTCACCAGCTTCCCCGAAACCGCCAAGCTCGTTCCGGCCCTGCAGAACCTGGAGGTGTTCGCGACCACCGAGATCATCGACAACGAGACCACGCAGCTCGCCACCCACGTGCTGCCCACCAAGGATCCGCTGGAACGACCGGACATCACGCTGCACGACATCCTCAGTTCGCGCGTCTCCGTCCAGCACACTCCGGCGGTGGTCGCCCCGGTCGGCGAGCGCCGGTCGATGTGGTGGGTCTTCGCCGAGATCGGCCGCCGGCTGGGTCACGACCTGAGCTCGCTGGGCGACCCGGCCACCAGTACCGACGACGACGTCCTGGCGGTCCTGCTGGCCGGCGCGCGGGCCGGCTACGCCGAGGTGGCCGCGACCGGATGGGCCGAAGCGCCGCGCGAGCTACCCGCACGCTGGGTCGACGACCACATCGAGCGGATGGGCGGATGGCGCCTTGCGCCACCGCTGCTCGTCGCGCAGCTCGCAGCGCTGGAGCCGCCACCGCCGTTGGTGATGGTGCCCCGCAGGCAGCGCCGGAAGCTGAACGGCCAGTTGGATTATCTCGGCGAGCGGGCCGACATCCTGATCAATCCCACCGACGGCGAGGCCGCCGACATCGTCGACGGACAACCGGTCATCGTGCGCAGCCGAAACGGCGAACTGACCGGGATCGCCAGGATCGACGGGACGATCCGGCGCGGCGCGGTGTCGATTCCGCACGGACACCGCGACGCCAACGTCAACCGGCTCACGAGCAAGGACGACATCGACGTGGTGACGGGGATGGTCCGCTACTCCGGAATCGCCGTCAGCCTGCACCCGGCCTGACGGGGCTCAGGTCCCGCGGGTCTCGATGACCTTCTGGGCGATGTCGATCAGCTTGGTGTTGCTGTCCTGGGACAGTCTGCGCAGCATCTCGAAGGCCGCGACGTCGTCGACGTCGTAACGCTCCATGATGATCCCCTTCGCCTGCCCGATCCGGTCCCGCGTCGACAGCGCAGACTCCAACTGCTCGGTCTCGCGGCTGGCCATGATCGCCGCGGCCGCATGGGCCGCGAGGACCGCACCGATCGTCTCGGCCTGCCCGTCGAAGGCGTTCGGGCGAAGCGCGAACAGGTTCAGCGCCCCGGCGGTCTGCTCGCTGGTGTACAGCTTGAACGACACCCCGCTGAGCACGCCGATCTCCACGGCGGCCGCCGAATACCTCGGCCAGCGCTCTTCGGTCCGGAAGTCGTCGGTACGGACGATCAGATCGTCGACCGCCGCCTGCAGACACGGGCCCTCGTGAAAGGTCATCTGTAGTTGGTCCAGGCGGTGGGGCAGCTCAGAGGTGCCGGCGACCGATTCGAAGCGCCCACCCTTGCCGAGGAACAGGAACCCCGCGGCATCGGCGCCCGGGATCAGCCTCAAGACCTCGGCGGTGACGTCGGACAGCACCTCCTCGACCCGGCGCGGGGAGGCCACGAGTCGTGCCAACTCAGCCATCCGCAGAGCCAGCTCGTGATTGGGCGTCTCGGTCATCGGTCAACAATCCCCTATCCCCCGGACAGCGCAAACAGCGGGGTTTGCCCTGAGGGTTCGCGGGTTATGTAGCCCCGCAGACGGGCGGGGCGGTCGACCGCTACTGCCTGTTGAGGTCTCGTCGGTTCAGACTACGAGCCGGCGGGACCGTCAGCCGCCTCGGTCACTCTGTTAGTTGTAGTACGGTGCGGGGATGAGTCCGGCCGGCGTCTGGGTCCTGGGTGGTTATCAGAGCGACTTCGCGCGCAATCTCGACCGCGAGGGGTCGGACTTCGCAGACCTGACGGCCGAGGTCGTGAACTCCACCTTGGAGGCGGCCCGCCTCGATGCCTCTGACATCGGCGTCGTGCACGTCGGCAACGCCTTCGGTGAGCTGTTCGCGCGCCAAGGACACCTCGGAGCGATGCCCGCCACGGTGACCGGGGGGCTCTGGGGCGTCCCGGCGTCGCGCCACGAGGCGGCGTGCGCGTCCGGCAGCGTCGCCGTCCTGGCGGCGATGGCCGACCTGCGCTCGGGCGCCTATCGGACCGCGCTCGTACTCGGGGTGGAGCTGGAGAAGACGGTGCCCGGCGACACGGCCACCGCGATCCTGGGTGCAGCCGCGTGGACCGGACATGAGGGCCAGGACGCGAAGTACATGTGGCCCTTCATGTTCGACCGCGTGGCCGCCGAATACGACTGCCGTTACGGCCTGGACGACACCCACCTGCGGGCCATCGCCGAACTCAACATCTCCAATGCGAAGTCCAATCCGCTGGCCCAGACGCGCGGGTGGTCGGTACCGACCCCACTCCTGACCGACGATGTGCAGAACCCTGTGGTGGAAGGCCGGCTGCGCCGGTTCGACTGCAGTCCCCTCACCGACGGCGGCGCCGGTGTCGTCCTCGTCAGCGACGAGTGGCTCAGGGACCACCCGGATGCCCGGCCCCTGGCACGCATCGACGGGTGGGGTCACCGCACGGTAGGGCTGGGGCTGCAGGAGAAGTTCGACCGGGGCGCCAGAGATGGGGGCGCCAAAGACAGGTACGTGCTCCCGCATGTCCGCGTCGCCGCCGTCGACGCGTTCGACCGGGCCGGCGTGACCGTCGAGGACATCGACGGCTTCGAAGTCCACGACTGTTTCACCCCCAGCGAGTATCTCGCCATCGACCACCTCGGTCTCACCGCGCCGGGCGAGTCGTGGAAGGCCATCGAGAGCGGCGACATCTCGCGGGCAGGCCGTTGGCCCGTCAACCCGAGCGGCGGCCTCATCGGCGGCGGACACCCCGTCGGCGCCACCGGTGTCCGCATGCTGCTCGACGCGGCACGCCAGGTCGGCGGCATCGCCGGCGACTACCAGGTCGACGGCGCGCAGACGTTCGCCACGCTGAATTTCGGCGGGAGCACCGCCACGACCGTCAGCTTCGTCGTCGGAAAGGCGCCGGTATGAAAGCCACCCACCCAGAGATCGTCGGCCGGCTGCTGTCCACACTGCCCGCCGGCGACGACCATCCGTACCGCACGGGACCATGGCGACCGCAGACGACCGAGTGGGACGACGATGATCTTCCTGTCGTCGCGGGCGAGATCCCAGACGACCTCGACGGTGTGTACCTGCGCAACACCGAGAACCCGCTGCATCCCGCCTTGAAGAACTACCACCCGTTCGACGGCGACGGCATGCTCCACATCGTGGGCTTTCGCGACGGGTCGGCGTTCTACCGCAACAGATTCGTCCGTACCGACGGCCTGCTGGCGGAGAACGACGCGGGCGGTCCGCTGTGGCCCGGTATCGCCGAACCGGTCGAACTCGCCCGGCGCGATCACGGCTGGGGTGCGCGCACGCTGATGAAGGACGCCTCCTCGACCGATGTCGTGGTGCATCGCGGGACGGCCCTGACCAGCCACTACCAGTGCGGGGACCTCTACCGCACCGACCCCTGTACGGGGGAGAACCTCGGAAAAGAGGATTGGCACGGTGCGTTTCCGTCGGACTGGGGCGTCTCGGCCCACCCCAAGGTCGACGACCGGACCGGCGAACTGTTGTTCTTCAGCTACAGCAAGCAGGCACCGTATCTGCGCTACGGCGTGGTGGACGCAGCGGGTCGCGTCGTGCACGGGATCGACGTCGAACTGCCCGGCCCGCGGTTGCCGCACGACATGGCCTTCACGGAGAACTTCGTCGTATTCAACGACTTTCCGTTGTTCTGGGACCCAGCCCTGCTCGACCACAACATCCACCTGCCCCGCTTCCACAGAGACATGCCGTCGCGCTTCGCCGTCGTTCCCCGCCGTGGCGACCCGTCACAGATCATGTGGTTCGAGGCCGACCCGACCTACGTGTTGCACTTCCCCAACGCCTACGAAGACGGCGACGAGATCGTCCTCGACGGCTTCTTCCAGGGCGACCCCGAACCGGCGGACAACGGCATGGGCACCCGCTACGAGCGCGCGTTCCGCTTTCTGGCGCTCGACCGCCTGCAGACCCGGCTGCACCGGTGGCGTTTCAATCTCAGGACCGGAGAGACCCGCACCGAGCAGTTGACTGACAGCATCAGTGAATTCGGCATGATCAACCCCGCCTACGCGGGCCGGCGCCACCGCTACACCTACGCCGCGACGGGCAAGCCCGGGTGGTTCCTTTTCGACGGGCTGCTCCGCCACGACCTGCACACCGGCACCGAGCAGCGCCACACCTTCGACGGCGGTGTCTACGGCAGCGAGACCGCGATGGCGCCTCGCGTCGGCAGTACCGCCGAAGACGACGGCTATCTCGTGACCCTGACCACCGACATGAACGCCGACGCCTCCTACTGCCTGGTGTTCGACGCCGCGAACATCGCCGACGGACCTGTGTGCACCGTGCGACTGCCGGAGCGAATCTCCAGCGGCACTCATTCGACATGGGCGGCAGGCGACGACCTTCCCCGGTGGCGCGACACGGACTCCGCCGCCGCCTCGATCGGGCTCTGATTGACACCCGCCCCCAACGCCGTCGCGCAGATGCTGGGCGTGCTGGGTGACGAGTGGACACTGCTCATCGTGCAGCGTGCACTACTGGGCGCTCGGCGGTACGGCGACTTCGCCGAGGAGCTTCCGGTGTCGCATGCCGTGCTGTCGAATCGGCTGCAGGTACTGACCACACGAGAGCTGTTGACCCGCAGCCGGTATCAGAGCAGACCACCGCGCTCGGAGTACCTGCCGACAGCGAGGAGCCGTTCGCTGTGGCCCATGCTGATCTCGGTCTGGGACTGGGAGCGACGGTGGGTGCCCAGCCATGCCGAGCCGCTGCCCGGAATGCGGCACACGCTCTGCGGGGCGGACTTCGCACCGCAGGTGGTCTGCCGGGGATGTCAGTCGCCGGTGACAGCGGACGGCATTGCCGCGCACTGGGGTCCGAGCGGCTCGTGGCAACGTTCGATCCCGTCGGGCAGCACCAGGCGCAGATCGGGAGGGCGCCGGTCCGGGGCCTCGGTGCTGTTCCCCCAGACGATGAGTGTGATCGGTGACCGTTGGGCGTTCGCGCTGCTGGTCGCGGCGTTCGTCGGGATCGACCGGTTCACCGATTTCCAGACCCAGCTGGGCGCTGCGCCGGCGACCGTCGCCGACCGCCTCTCGGTGTTCGCCGCCGAGGAGATCCTGGTGCACGGCGACGGCCGCTACCGGCTCAGCGAGAAGGGACTGGCTTTCTTCCCCGTTCTGGTGACCGCACTGACCTGGGCGCAGCGTTGGTTCCCGGCGCCGGAGGGACCGGCCGTCGTGCTGACGCACACCGCGTGCGGCGCGGAATTCCTCCCGGCGCTCGCCTGCGATCGGTGCGGCGTCCACCTGCGCGGGTCGCAGATGCGCCCCGTCTCGTAGCGGCACCCGGTGATCAGGCCTGACAATGGGTTCGTGACCACGCTCCAGAATCGCCCGCACACAGCACTTCTCGTCGTCGACGTCCAAAATCTGGTGGTTGACGGCGCCTACCGGCGCGACGAGGTGATCGCCAACATCGCGGCCCTGGTGGATCGCGCCCGGCAGGAGGACGTACCCGTGGTGTGGGTGCGCCACCATGACGACGCCCTCGTCCGGGGTAGTGACGCATGGCAGATCGTGCCCGAATTGATCCCCCGCGACGACGAGCCGGTGGTGGACAAGAGCTATGGCGACTCGTTCGAGGACACCGTCCTGGAACATGTGCTCGCCGAGCGCGGGGTCGGCCGGCTCGCCGTGGCCGGGTGCCGAGACCGATGCCTGCGTGCGGAGCACCCTGCACGGGGCGTTCACCCGGGGATACGACGTCGCGCTGGTCAGCGACGCCCACACCGCCGGCGACAAGACGCACTGGGGCGCTCCGCCGGTGGACGCGGTCATCGCTCACACGAACCTGTACTGGGCTCACCAGTCGGCGCCCGGACGCACCGCAGAGGTGGTGACGGCGGCCGAACTCCGCCTCACGCAGCAGCGGAAAATGGCCTGAAATTTTTCTGGCACTCTCCTATGTCGAGTGCTAATCTCGCTGGTGCACAGTGATTGGTCGCCCGCCAGGGTGGCGGGCTTCGAGCGACATAGGAGGTGGATTGCTGTGCTTCGCTTCGATCCGTTCAGTGACATTGATGCTCTGACCCGGGGCTTGCTGACCAGCCAGACCGGATCGAGCCGTGCCCCCCGGTTCATGCCGATGGACCTGTGCAAGATCGACGATCACTACGTGCTGACCGCCGACCTACCGGGCGTCGATCCCGGTTCGGTCGACGTCGACGTCGACAACGGCACACTGACCATCTCGGCGCACCGCACTGCCAGGTCCGACGACGCGGCCCAGTGGCTCACCAGTGAGCGGTTCTACGGCACCTACCGGCGGCAACTCTCGCTCGGCGATGGCATCGACACCGCGGCCATCTCGGCGACCTACGAGAACGGCGTCCTGACGGTGACGATCCCCGTCGCCGAAAAGGCCAAGCCGCGCAAGATCGAGATCAGCCGCGCCGACAAACAGGCGTCCATCGAACCCACCACGGTCGACGCCGACTGATCGCAGTGACCCTCAGCCGTTGCGGTCCAACCGGAATCGCAGGTTGGACCGCACGGCGGGCCACTCGATGTCGAGGATCGAGTACACGACGGTGTCACGCCGGGAGCCGTCGGGCAGCACCTGGTGGCTGCGCAGGACGCCGTCGAGCTTCGCGCCCAACCTCTCGATCGCCGCCCGGCTGGCCGCATTGAAGAAGTGCGTCCGGAATTCAACCGCGACACAACCCAATTCGTCGAAGGCGTGGCCCAGCATCAACAGCTTGGTCTCGGAGTTCACCCCGGTGCGCCGCACCGCATCGACGTACCACGTGTTGCCGATCTCCAGGCGCCGGTTCGGAGCGTCGACGTTGAGATAGCTCGACGACCCCACCAGGGCGCCGTCCTTCGCGCGGACCACCAGGGTCAACCCGGTATCGGAGGCCTGCACCGCGAGGCGCGTCTGCACCCAGTCGGCGGCAGCGCCCGCCTTCGGCGCCGCCGTGAACCACAGCCGGCCCAGCTCGCCGTCGCCGGCCGCCGCCTCGATCTCCGAGACATGTTCCTCGCGAAGGGGTTCGAGCGTCACCCACCGCGCACCCTCGAGCGTCACGGGCTCGACGAAGCCGCTCATCGCAACCTTCGGCTCTTCGCGCCGGCGCTCATCGCGACCCGGACGCCCACGTCGACAGCATCGCCCACACCGACAGCAGCGCCGCAGCCACCGCGACCGCGCCGCCGACGTACAGTCCGTACGCCGCCGACACCGGCGGGTAGACGTAGAGGCGGTAGAACCACACCGCCAAGGCCACCAGCACGAGCGAAATGGCCAGCGCCGCTGACGAAGCCACGCGCCCCGAGATCCCCCGCGCCGCCATCGCCCCCGCGACCACCAGCGTCGAGGCCGACAGAACGATCAGCTGACCAACGCCGAACCCCGGTGGGGGCACCGGCATGGCCCCGGCGACACCCCCGATCGCGTTGGCCCGGCCACCGCCCTGAGCAGACTTCAGCCAGGGCAGCCACGCGCTGATCGCCACCACGAGCGCACACAGCGCGACCAGCCACCCCGGAAGCGCGCGAGCCATGCGCAGAACACTACTAGGGTGTACCGATGAGCGATCTCCCAGAATGGGCGCGTCGTCTGGACCTTGCACCGCATCCGGAAGGCGGCTGGTTCCGCGAGACGTGGCGCAGCGAGGTGACCGTTCCGCAGTCGGTTCTGCCGCCGGACTACACCGGACCGCGCAATGCGGGAACCGCGATCCTGTTCCTTCTGATGCCGGGCCAGCAATCGGCGTGGCACACCGTGCGGAGTGCCGAACTGTGGCTGTACCACTCCGGTGGGCCCCTGCTCCTCGAGACAGGTGAGCAGCAGGAGCACGCCACCACCCACGTGCTCGGCGCCGACATCCTCGCCGGTGAGAGCCCGCAGTTCGTCGTGCCGCCGGGCCATTGGCAGCGCGCGCGACCGAGCGGCGATCACCCGTGTCTCGTCAGTTGCGTCGTGGTGCCGGGATTCGACTTCGCCGACTTCGAGCTCGGGGCGCCTACCGACTGAGCAGGTCCATCGCCGCGGCCACCAGTGCGGCGTTGCCGTCGGCCACGGATCCGTCGGGCAGCGTCAGCACGTCCTCCATGCCGATACGCGCCTGCACACCGCGCACTCCGGCGTGTTCCAGCAGCGGCCAACAACTTCCGTCGAGTCCATGCAGCAGAACCGGCGCCGGCGAACCCGCGTCGGCGACGAGGCCGAGCAGTTCGTCGGCGGTGTCGACATCGCCGTCGGCGCCCAGTTCGATCATCACCCGCATGCAGTGCTGGGCGACGTCCGAGGCAGCCCAGGACCGTGCGGCCTCGGCGTGGAAGATGCCGGCCTCGACGCCGAGGCCGCGGCTGAGCAGAAGTCGTGCCAGCTCGGGCGAGCCGGGCTCGTGCCAGTTCACGGACGCGAAGTCGGGCAGCACCGTCCAGCTCTCGATCGCCTCGTAGCGCCGCTGCACGTCGGGAAGCGCCCAGTATCCGGTGGTCACCCCGAGCGGAAGGCCGGGAAGGGCGTGGCGCACCGCGGCGACGGCCGCGTCGACGTGGGCGCCCTCCAGGGAGTCCACACCTTCGCCGTCCTTGGGATGCATGTGCACCGCCCGGGCGCCGGCGCGATGCGCGGCGACGGCTTCGGCGGCGAGCTGCTCGGGGGTGACCGGCAGGTTCGGGTGCTCGTCGGGTGTGCGTGCTCCGTTGATGCAGGCCTTGACATAAGTCGTCCGGATCTTCGGGACTCTTGGGATTCTCGGGCCCTCGGGGCTATCGGAACTGGCGGACATGGAGACCATCCTGGCGGGCGCAGGCCTCATACGTCCGGCGTCGGCTCAGAATGCGTTTTGCGGGAATTGCCGCCGCGAGCCGCCTCGACCTGCGAATCGTCAGGCGGGTATGGTCGGCGAAGCCGCAACGTTCGCATCTGCTCAGGTGCGTCCTGACCAGCGGACAAAGGCCGAGTTGAAAAGCCAGCCGTGCCAGTGCACGTCGCAAGAACACATTGCAGACAGGATGGGCCCCATGTCGAACACCTCCACGGGACAGTCGAGCGCCACCGCCCAGTCGGCGTGGTTGGCCAAGTCGGCGAAGGACACCCGCGGCTCGGACAAAAAAGAGGTGCAGTTCCACTACGACATCTCCAACGACTTCTTCAAGCTGTGGCAGGACCCCTCGCAGACCTACAGCTGCGCGTACTTCGAGAAGGACGACTACACCCTCGAGCAGGCGCAGCTCGCCAAGGTCGACCTGTCGCTCGGCAAGCTCGGCCTCGAGCCGGGCATGACGCTGCTCGACATCGGCTGCGGCTGGGGCTCGACCATCCAGCGCGCCGTGGAGAAGTACGACGTCAACGTCATCGGCCTGACGCTGTCGGAGAACCAGAAGCAGCACATCGAGCAGAACCGTTTCCCGAACATCGACACCACCCGCAGCATGGAAGTCCGGCTGCAGCCGTGGGAGGACTTCGAGGGCAAGGTCGACCGCATCGTGTCGATCGGCGCGTTCGAGCACTTCGGGTTCAACAAGTACGACGACTACATGAAGAACACCTTCAGCTGGCTGCCCGACGACGGTGTGCAGATGCTGCACACGATCATCATCCCCAGCGATGAGGAGATCAAAGCCAAGAAGCTGCCGCTGACCATGTCGAAGGTGCGCTTCATCAAGTTCATCATGGACGAGATCTACCCCGGCGGCCGTCTGCCGCTGGCCGCCCAGGTCACCGATGCCGCGACGCGCAACGGCTACACCGTCACCCGCGAGCAGCACCTGCAGCCGCACTACGTCAAGACGCTCGACACGTGGGCCGCGAACCTGAAGGACAAGAAGGACGAGGCCATCGAGATCACCTCCGAGGAGATCTACGAGCGCTTCTACAAGTATCTGACCGGCTGCGCGGACCTGTTCCGCGAGGGCTACACCGACGTCGTCCAGTTCACTCTCGAAAAGCAGTAACTGACGGCGGTGTAGTAATTTGGACACACGCGTTACCTGATTCAGGGACGAACGGACGAAAGTCCGCACTGGGATGGAGGTCGGTCGGGGATGACCGGGAGCACTGTGGAGCCACCCGCAGGCGACAATGTCGACGATATGAAGCCACACTTCGAAGAGGTCCAGGCTCACTACGATCTGTCCGACGATTTCTTCGGTCTCTTCCAGGATCCGTCCCGGACGTACAGCTGCGCGTACTACGAGCGTGACGACATGTCGCTGGCCGAGGCCCAGATCGCCAAGATCGATCTGTCCCTGGGCAAGCTGAACCTCGAACCCGGGATGACACTGCTCGACATCGGCTGCGGCTGGGGCTCCGTACTCCAGCGGGCCGTGGAGAAATACGACGTCAACGTCATCGGCCTGACGCTGAGCCGCAACCAGTGCAGGTTCGCCCAGCAGTTGCTCGACGGCATCGACACCGACCGGTCGCGCACGATCCACCTGCGTGGCTGGGAGCAGTTCGACGAACCGGTCGACCGCATCATCAGCATCGAGGCGATCGAGGCCTTCCCACAGGAGCGGTACGCGCCCTTCTTCAAGATGTGCAGCAGCGTGCTGCCCAGCGGCGGCCGTTTCCTCCTGCAGGCGATTCTGGGTCACCCGCTCAAGAAGTGGCCGGAGTTGGGCATCCCGATCGTGATGTCGGACCTGAAGTTCATGCGGTTCATCGCCAAGGAGATCTTCCCCGGCGGTTCGGTACCGGGCGAGGAGAACATCGTCGCGCTCTCCGCGGACGCCGGGTTCACCCTGGAGCAGACGCAGTTCCTCAACGAGCACTACGTGCGGACGCTGGACACCTGGGCCGAGGCTCTGGAGGCCCACCACGAGGAGGCCGTCGCCGCCACCTCGGAAGAGGTGTACCAGCGCTACATGAAGTATCTGACCGGCTGCAGCGACTTCTTCAACCGCCGCATCAGCGAGCTCGGGCAGTTCACGCTCGTCAAGGCCTGACGCCGGTCACCCCCGACGGGCGGGTGTCATGGCCGGCCGAACACGAGCGAGACGTTGTGCCCGCCGAACCCGAATGAGTTGTTGATCGCGTACTCGTAGCGGCCGCGGCGCGGTTCGCCGGCGACGACGTCGAGATCGATCTCGGGGTCGATGTTCTTCAGGTTGCGCGTCGGCGGGATCACCCCGTCGCGCAGCGCCAGCAGGGTCAGGATCGATTCGACCGCACCGACGGCACCCACCGAGTGACCGAGTGCCCCCTTGGGCGCGTACACCGCCGCCTTGTGCCCGCCGAGAGCCCGGTTGATGGCGATTCCTTCGGCCACATCGCCGACGCTGGTACCGGTGGCGTGCGCGTTCACGTGATCGATGTCGGTCGCCGACAGTCCGGCCAGCTCGACCGCATGGCTCATCGCGAAACCGGCCCGCTCCCCGTTCGGGTCGGGGGCCACCATGTGGAAACCGTCGGAGGTGATGCTCGCGCCCATCAGCCGACCCAGCACGGTCGCTCCGCGGGCCCTGGCGTGCTCCTCGGTCTCGATCACCAGCAGCGCGCCGCCTTCACCGAACACGAAGCCGTCCCGATCCTTGTCGAAGGGCCGGCACGCCCCTTGGGGGTCGTCGTTGTTCGTCGACATGACGATGCGCATCTGCGCGAACCCGGCGATCGGCACCGCCTCGATCCTGGCCTCCACCCCACCGCAGATCGCGATGTCGGCCTCACCGAAGATGATCTGCCGCCACGCCTGGGCCACACCCTCCGAGCCCGACGCACAGGCCGACACCGGGGACAGCACGCCGGCGCGGGCGTGCCGCTCCATCGCCACCGCCGCGGACGGCCCACTCGGTGCGTACTGCTGCACCACGGTGGGATTGACCTGATCGAGCTGGCCTTCGCGCAGATGGTCGTAGGCGAATGCCAGCTCCTCGATGCCGCCCATGCCGGTGCCGATGGACACCGCGAGCCGGTTCGGGTCCACGTCGGGCGAGCCCGCGTTCTCCCACACCCGGCGCCCCAGGACGACAGCCATGCGCTGCACGTAGGACCACTGGTAGTTCTCTTCTTCGGTGAGCTTCTCGTCGAAGGTCTCCAACAGATGACCGCCGATGCGCACCGGCAGGTCGAATTCGTCGATGAACGAGTCCTCCAGCGTGCGGATGCCGCTGCGGCCCTCCAGCAGCGCCTGCCACGTGGACTCGGCGTCGGTTCCGAGTGCCGTCGTCATGGCCATTCCCGTGACCACGACATCGGGAAACTTGCGGTCAGTACTGGCAGTCATCCTCATCCTCCGCGAACGTCAGCGGTAATTACCCGCCTATGACGATATTTCACCCGCCGCGTAGCACTCCACCGCCCGGGTATGCGCGACGGCATGAGTGAGAAGAATTTCAGCAAGGGCGACAAGGTGACCTGGCAGAGCCATGGCAGTACCGCCGAGGGGACTGTCGAGGAGAAGATCACGTCCGACACCGAGGCCGCGGGCCGCACGGTGCGGGCGTCGAAGGACGAGCCGCAGTACCGGGTGCGCAGCGACAAGAGCGGCAACGACGCGGTGCACAAGCCCGACGCCCTGAAGAAGAAGTCATGAGCGACGACGATCAGAAGCAGACGTACGACGAGTTCTCCGAGGTTGTCAACATGACCGCGGCCGAGCTGAAGAAGTGGCTCGACACCGACGACTCCAAAGCCGTGGGCCAGAAGTCCTCGCAGGGCGGAGAGTCGACGGGCCACCAGAGCGGCCGGCACATCGTCGACATCCTGCAGAGCAAGAAGGCCGACCTCACCGACGCCGATTACAAGCACATGCGCAAGGTCGTCGGCTATGTGCACCGGCATCTCGCGCAAGGTCCGTCCAAGGACGTCGAGCATTCCGACTGGCGGTACTCGTTGATGAACTGGGGGCACGACCCGACCAAGTCGTGACCCGGTCGACCAGGACAGGGTGACGCGGGCTCACGGCGCAATGCCGAGCACCCTGAGCGCATTCTGCTTGTAGATCAGCGGAATGACCGCCGGGTCGATGTCGAGGGTGTCGAAGTCCCGGCGCCATCGGTCGATCTGGATATAGGGGAAGTCCGTTCCGAACAGGACCTTGGTGCGCAGCTGGCGGCCCATGGCATGGACGAGCTGCGGCGGAAAGTACTTCGGGCTCCACCCGGACAGGTCGATGTAGACGTTGGCCTTGTGGCCGGCGATCGCGATCTGGGAGTCGACCCACGGCACCGCGGGGTGGGCCATGACGATGGTCAGCTCCGGGAAATCGGCGGCGACGTCGTCGAGCAACATCGGGTCGCTGTAGCGCAGCTTGATGCGGTGCCCACCCGGCAGCCCCGCGCCCATTCCCGTCTGCCCGGTGTGGAACAGCGCAGGCACCCCAGCTTCGGCGATCGCGTGGTAGATCGGGTAGTACGCACGGTCGTTGGGTTCGAACGCCTGCATGCTCGGATGGAACTTGAAGCCCTTGACGCCGTGGTCACGCACGAGTTCGTGAACCCGGTGTACGGCGTGCCGGCCCTGCCACGGGTCCACGGAGCCGAACGGGATGAGCACGTCGTTGTTGCGGGCCGCCCCGGCGACGAGGTCCTCGATCGAGTTCGGGGCGTGGCGCATGCCGTGACGGGCGTCGATGGTGAAGACCACTGCGGCGGTGTTGTGCCTGCGGTACTGGTCGGCGAGGGCGTCGACGCTCGCGACGATCCCCGCCGGCATCTTGAAGTACTTCGCGGTCGCCTCGATCAGCACCTCGTCGTAGGCGCGGTGGCCGTGGCTGTCGACCTCGACGTGGGTGTGGATGTCGATGGCCTCGACGGCGTCGAAATCGATCCCGTACCGGTACATGCCGCTCCCCCGTCTCCCCGTCCCCCGCCGCGATTCGGGTGTAGTTGGTCAACCGTAGCGTGACCAACTACGCCCGAATCACGAGATCAGGCGGGTGCGTAACCCAGCGCGGCCTTCGTCTCCAGGTACTCGTCGAAGGCGAACGGGCCCCATTCGCGGCCGTTGCCACTGCGCTTGTAGCCACCGAACGGCGCGGCCATGTCGAAGCCGTGGTTGATCGCGACCGACCCCGCCCGGATGCGACGGGCGACGGCACGGGCCTTGTCCAGATCGGCGCCGGACACATAGCCGGCGAGGCCGTACTCGGTGTCGTTGCCGATCTCGACGGCGTCGTCGAGATCGTCGTAGCCCAGGATGCACAGCACCGGCCCGAAGATCTCCTCGCGGGCGATCGTCATGTCGTTGGTGACGTTGGCGAACACCGTCGGCCGGACGTAGTAGCCCTTCTCCAGCCCGTCGGGGCGGCCGGGCCCGCCCACGGCCACGGTCGCGCCCTCGTCGATACCCTTCTGGATCAGGCCCTGGATCTTCTCGAACTGGGCCTTGGACGCGACGGGACCGATGGCGTTCTTGTCCTCCGGATCGCCCACCGTGACCGCGCCCGCGGTCTCGCGGGCGATCGCGATCGCTTCGTCCATCCGCGAGTTCGGCACCAGCATGCGCGACGGCGCGTTGCAGCTCTGGCCGCTGTTCATCATCATCACCGACGTCCCGGCCGCCACGCTCTTGGCGAAGTCCTCGTCGTCAAGCACGATGTTCGGGCTCTTGCCGCCGAGCTCCTGGGTCACCCGCTTGACCGTCGGCGCGGCGTTGCGCGCGACCTCGATGCCGGCGCGGGTGGAGCCGGTGAACGACACCATGTCGATGTCGGGATGGCTGGACAGCGGCACCCCGACTCCCGGCCCGTCGCCGTAGACCAGGTTGTAGACACCGGCGGGAACACCTGCGGCGTCGATGATCTCGGTGAAGATCTGTGCCGAGTACGGCGCCACCTCCGACGGCTTGAGCACCATCGTGCAGCCGGTGGCCAGCGCCGGGTACACCTTGCAGGCGATCTGGTTGATCGGCCAGTTCCACGGCGTGATCAGGCCGCACACGCCGATCGGCTCCTTGACCACGAGCGTGCTGCCGTGCTGTTCCTCGAACTGGAAGTTCTTCAGCACGTCGATCGCGGTGGCCAGGTGACCGAGACCGAGATTCACTTGTGGGCCGGCGGCCAGCGCCGCCGGCGCGCCCATCTCCTCGGTGACGGCCTCGGCGAGGTCGCCGGCCCGCTTCTGGTATTCGCCCATGATCGTCTGCAGCAGATCGAGCCGCTCCTCGCGGGTGGTCTGCGAGAACGTCGCGAAGGCGCGGCGTGCGGCGGTGGCCGCGAGGTCGACGTCGGCCGAGGAGCCCAGGGCGATGCGACCCGACACCTCTTCGGTGGTGGGATTGTCGACCTCCAGGGCGTTGGGCCGGACCGGCTCCACCCACTGGCCGTCGATGTAGTGCTTCAAGTATTCGCGCATAAGTGCACTCTTCCCTAAATCGCAGTACTACTGGGTGCCTTCTGCATACCAGGTGCGGAACCGGTCGTATTTCGGCATCTCCTCCGAGTTCGCCTTCGGGTCGATGCACACATGCACCACGCCGACCTTGCCGCTGGCGTAGGCGCGGGCGATCGCCGGGCCGATCTCGTCCTCCTTTTCGACGTACTCGCCGTGGCAGCCGAAACCCTCGGCGATCTTGTCCATCCGGACGTCCTTGCTCCAGTGCACGCCCGGCTGCGGCGAGGGCTGCTCGAACGTGCGCTTGTAGACGCCGACCTCCAGACCCCACTGGTGGTCCACTCCGACGACACACACCAAAGGCAGGTTCTGCCGTGCGGCGGTCTCCAGCTCGGCGATGTGAAACAAGAACGCTGAATCACTTGTCAGCAGCATGACCGGACGCTTGCCGCCCTCGGCGACGGACGCGCCGACGGCGTACGGCAGCCCCGTGCCCAGGTGACCGAAGTTCTGGTTCCAGATCACGTCGCGGGGCTTGGACTGCGAGTACGTCCACTGGAAGATCACGGTGGCCCCGCCGTCGCGGACCATGATGCCGTCCTCGAGCTCCTTGAACGCCTTGGTCGCCTCCACGACGTAGCGCGCGGGGTGGATCGGCGAACGCCCCGTCGGCGCGTTCTCGGCGAGCTGGGCGAGCTCCTCGGCGTCGGCCTTGACCAGTGAGTCCAGATTGGCCGACGGGGCACGGGGGGTGTCGCGCAGTGCCTCGACGAGCTGCGGCACGACGCCGCGCAGGTCGCCGACCAGAGGCACATCGACGGGCCGATTGACGCCGATCGCCGTCGGATCCTGTTCGACCAGAACCCATTTGCGGCGGGCATCGTTGTCGGCCCAGTGCTGGGTCCGGCCGTAGTGCATGGGCTCGCCGAGCTCGGTGCCGAGTGCGACGCAGAGGTCGGATTCCTCGACGGCCTGGTTCGCCGCCGGGGAGAACAGATACGGGAACGTGCGCTCCTGAAGGCCCGGGATGAACGAGGTGCCTCCGGAGGTCTGGATCACGGGGCACGCCATGAGCTCGGCCAGTTCCCGGACGGCGTCCTGGGTGCGGGAGGTGTGTACGCCGTGCCCGACCAGCAGCACCGGGCTCTCGGCCTCCCGGATCAGCCTTGCGGCCTCGGCCACCTCGCGGGCGCCCGCGCCCTGGCCCACCAGGCGGTACGCCGAAGGCTTCGGCGCCTCGCCCACCTCCAGTTCGTCGAGGATGACGTGCGACGGGAATTCGATGTAGGCAGGGCCCGGCGTACCCGACATGGCCCGCCGGATGGCCTCGTGGACGATCTCGTCGGTCTGGTCGGCGTATTCGATGGAGCTGCTGTACTTCACCGACGGCGCGAACAGCCCTTCCTGCTGCACGAACTGGATGCGGCCGCGGCGGACGCGGCGCTCGGTGATGCGGGCGCGCTGCCCGCCGAGGAACACGACCGGCGAATTCTCCACCAGCGCACACATCATCGCGCCCGCGATGTTCGCGACGCCGGGACCCAGCGTCCCGATGCACAGACCGGGCTTACCCGTCATCCGGGAAGCCGCCTCGGCCATGAAGCCGGCACTGAGCTCGTGATGGGGCGCGATGACCGACCAGCCGCGGGCCTCGGCCTCGGTGAACATGTGGACGAAGTTGGGGTCGGGAATTCCGAACAGCGTATTCACGCCCTCCGCCTCGAACAGGTCGAGAATGCGTTTGTAGACGGGTACACCCATGGTCAGATCCCTTTCGAATATTTCTGTGCGATGCGTTGTCGTTGCGCTGCAATCGAACCGAACAACGAGCGGTTCAAGGTGGCGCGTTTGAGATAGGTATGGATGCCGCTCTCCCAGGTGTAGCCGATGCCGCCGTGCAGTTGCATCGCCTTGCCTGCGACGTCGACGGCGGCCGAGCAGGCATAGGACTTCGCCATCGCGGCGGGGACCCCGGCTTCCGCACCGGCCGCCACAGCCTCGACGGCGTCGGTGACGAGCCGCCGTGACATCTCGACAGCCACCAGCATGTCGGCACACGCATGCTTGACCGCCTGGAACGACCCGATGGGACGACCGAACTGGTGGCGCATCGCCACGTAATCCACGGTAGCGGTGAGCATCCGCGTCGAAATCCCGAGGCTGTCACACGCGACGGACACCTCCGCGCGGTGGCGGATACGCGCGGCGGCCTCCCAGGGCAGCACGGCGTCGGCGCGCACCGAGTCGGCGCTGACCGCGGCGAGCCGGCGCGTCTCATCGACCACGGGCTGCGCGGTGACCGTCAGCTGCGCCGCCGCGACCACGGCCACCGCACCGTCGACGAGCACCAGGAGCCGGTCGGCACCGACCGCGTCCGGGACGAACTCCGCCGAACCGTGGACACGCTCGCCGTCGAGGCCGAAGCCACCGGAGACGACCGCGAGCCTGGGCGACCCCGCCGCCACCGCGCCGAGGAGCTCGTCTCTGATGTCGCCGGGGGGCAACGTGTTCAGGACCCCGACCGCCAGCGCGGCGCCTCCGAGATAACCGGTGGCACCGGCGGCCTGGCCGATCTGTTCAAGGATCACCGCGGTCTCGGCGAAGGTCGCTCCTGCTCCACCGAGAGCTTCGGGCACCTCCAACCCGGTCCATCCCGCATCGGCCAGCACGCCCCAGTCCACGGCGGAGTTCTTGGCCAGGAGTTCCGTGGCGACCGAGCGCAACTCGTCGTGGAACTCGGAGAATTCGGTGTCGGCCATCAGACGGCACTCGGTTCGCGGGGCAGCCCGAGCCCACGCTCGGCGATGATGGTGCGCTGGATCTCACTGGCGCCACCGGGGATGGTCCACTCCCAGGAACCGACGAAATCCAGTACCCAGGAACCGGATTCCCAGCCGCTCGACATGGCCTTGGCCAGGACGGTGTGGGCGGCGAGCCCTCCGATCTCGACGCCGAAGTCCGTGAGCCGCTGCAGCAGCTCGCTGTAGTACAGCTTGACGATCGACGCGTCGGCCGGCCCGGACGGACCGTCCTCGACGATGCGCCGGCACAGCCCGCGCAACCCGGTGATCTCGGTGTCGAAACCGGCGAGCCGGTCGGCCACGACGGGGTCGTCGATCGGTGCGGACTCCACCAGGCGGCGGAAGCCGGCATTGCCGAGCCGTTCGGCGAGTTCCAGCATCGTCATCCCGCGCTCGGCGCCCAGCGTCGCCTGGGCCACCTGCCATCCGGCATTCTCTGCGCCGATGAGGTTGACGGCGGGGATCGGCACCTCGTCGAGGAAGATCTCGCAGAAGTGCGAGTCGCCGACGGCATTGCGGATGGGACGTACCTCCACCCCCGGTGTGGTCATGTCCAGCAGGAGATACGAGATGCCCTTGCGTTTCGGCGCATCCGGATCGGTACGGGCCAGCAGCAGGCACCAGTCGGCGTGCATTCCCCCACTGGCCCAGAGCTTTTGACCACTGACGAGGTACTCGTCACCGACGCGACGGGCGGTGGTGCGCAACGCCGCGAGATCCGATCCGGCCTCGGGCTCGGAGAACCCCTGGACCCAGATCTCGCCGTCGAGGATCGCGGGCAGGTGCCGCCGGCGCTGTTCGTCGGTACCGGCGACCAGCAGGGTGGACGCGGCGTGGTGGATACCGACGAACGCCAGGACCAGGCGGGGCGCGTCGTGTGCGGCGAGCTCCTGGTAGAGCACCACCTGACGGTCGACGGGCATACCCCCGCCCCATTCGGCGGGCCAGTGCGGCACGGCGTAACCGGCGCGGTGCAGTTCGTCGAACCACTCCTTCTGGAAGCGGACGAACTCGTCGTCGCCGGCCCCGGTCTGGGTGGCCCGCCAATCCGCAGGGATGTGGTCGCGGCACCAGGAGCGCACCTCGGCACGGAAGTCGTCGAGGCCGCTCATGCGAACAACCCCGCCAGGCCACGCCGTCCGACGGTGCGCTCGAGATGGTCGCGGGTGGCCGAGAGCCCGAACGGCAGGCGTCGCAACGGCTGGCTGTACCGCGACAGCCACGACAGCGTGGTCTCGTCGCAGAAACCCACGGCCCCGTGCAGCTGGTGGCAGACCCGGAAGACGACATCGGCCGCTTCGATCGCCGCCAGGCGCAACGCCAGCGCGTCCTGCAGAGCGCCGGGCTGATCGGTGGCGATGCTCCAGAGTGCGTGCTTGGCGAGGATGTCCATCCCGCTGCGTTCCACTTCGGCGTCGGTCAGCTGGAACTGCACGCCCTGGAACTTCGAGAGTGGCTGGCCGAACTGGGTGCGCAGAGAGACATGGTCCACGGTCAGTGCGACGGCGCGGTCGAGCATCCCGAGAAGCGTCCAGCAGGGCAGCACCAGTCCGAGCGCGACGTTCCCGGCGCCCGCGCCGTCGAGGGGCTCGAGGTCCAGCTCGGCGACGAATTCCGATCCTGTCGCACCGTATCCAACGACCCGGGACCGGTGGCCCTCCAGATCCACGGCGATCCACCGCATGTCGATTCCGGCGACGGCCGCCGACGGCCGTGCGCCGCCGACGACGAGGAGACCGTCGGCATCGAGATCGCCCGGTGCGGCGAGCCGCTCGGCCAGCGGGTAGGGCAGCGCCCAGTAGCCGGCGCTGCGGCACAGCGCCGCGGCGGCCTCCAGGCTGTCGGCGTCTGCGCGGGGCTCGAGTTCCCAGGCGCCGAGGCCGTCGAGGACCGCCCCGGCCAGAGACTGGCGCGTGTCCGGCGCCGCCTGGGCCTGTTCGACGAGGCGGTCGCCGCCCGCCGACTCGAAGGCCAGCCGCGCCTGCCTGCCGTATTCCAGCGCATCGTCGCTGAGGTCGAGGATCATCGCTGACCACCTGCGGACAGAAGTGCCCGGGACAGCAGGATGCGTTGCATCTCAATGCTTCCCGACGAGACGGTCGAGGCCTGCGAATACCGCCAGTGGTCCTCGACCTCACCGAGGAACCACTCGGCACGCTCGTCGCTGCGGCGGACCTGCGCGGCGATGTCGTTCAGCACCTCGGCGCTGTCCTGATCGAGTGTGGTGACGGCGATCCGATAGGCCGAGGCATCACCGGGGGTGATGCGTCCACTGCTCTGCAAGGCGACGACGCGATACGCCAGCAGCCGCGCACGGCGGCAGTGCGTCAGCATCCGGACCCAGCGGCCACGCAACTCGGCGGGCAGAGACTCCCACCGCTCCCCGAGTACCGTCGGCGCGGCCGCCAGCAGTCGCTCACAGCGCGCGTAGCGAGCGATGCCGACCCGTTCGAAGGCCATCACGTCCTGCACGATGGACCACCCCTGGTCCAGGGTGCCGAGCACGTCGGCCTCGGTGACCCGCAGGTTGTCGAAGAACACCTCGTTGAGGTGATGCGGGCCCAGCATGGTGCGGATCGGGCGCACCGTGATCGCCGGATCGTCCATGGGGACAAGGAAGATCGTCAGACCCTGCTGCTTCTTCCGGGTGGCGCCTTCTCCCACCCGCGAGGTGCGCGCCAGCAGGAAACACCACTGGGCCATCGTCGCGTAGGACGTCCAGATCTTCTGGCCGCTCACGAGCCAGTCCCCCGAGCCGTCGTCGGCAGGTCGCGCGAAAGTGCGCAGCGACGCGAGATCGGACCCCGCCTCTGGCTCGGAGAACCCCTGACACCAGATCACCTCGCCGGCCGCGATGGGCGGCAGATGGGTGCGCTGCTGCTCTTCGGTGCCGTGCCTCATGATGATCGGCCCGACCCAGTTGACGCCCATGTACTGGGCGCCGCGCGGCTCGTGGTGGGCCCACATCTCCTCGCGCACCACCGTCTGCTCCCACACCGAGGCCCCGCCGCCCCCGAACTCCTGCGGCCACGCGAGGCACAGCAGGTTGCGTTCTGCCAGCGTGCGACAGAACTTCTGAGCGGTCTCCAGGTCGGTCGGGTCGTCGGTAAAGGCGCCCAGGAAATGTTCGGGCACCTCACTTCTCACCAGATCGCGCAGCTCTCGCCGGAGGTCACCGGCGCGCTTGCCCATGTCAAAATCCATGGCCACCGCCCACCGGATCGGCGGCGCCCAGGCCGAGTTCGGCCAGCACCGCGGCGGTGTCGGCGCCCAACTCCGGCGCCGGACCCCGCACCCGGCCGGGGGTTCGGGAGAACCATGTCGGCACACCCGGGAACTTCACCGGGCCGTGGGGGGTGTCGACCGTCTCGAAGAGGCCGACGGCATTGAGATGTGGATCGTCGAACAACGCGTCGGGGGTGTTCAGCGGCGCGGCCGGAATCTCCAGTTCGCGGAACAGTGCCAACCACTCGTCGGTCGTGCGTTCGGCCAGCGTCTCGGCCACCAGCCCGTACACCGCGTCGATCTGGTGGGCCCGGGCCTCCAACGTCGCGTACAGATCCGAGGCCCATGCCGGCTGCACCGCCGCGATGAACGCGTTCCAGTGCTTGTCGTTGTAGATCAGCGCCGCGATGTAGCCGTCCTTGGTGCGGTACGGGCGGCGGTTCGGCGCCACCGTGCGCGGATAGACGGCCGGCCCCAGCGGGGGGTCGAACATGGCGCCGTTGGCATGTTCGACCAGCATGAAGGATGCCATGGTCTCGAACATCGCGACCTCGACTTCCTGGCCCTGCCCGGTCCTCTCACGATGGAACAGCGCCATCGTGGTGGCATACAGCGCGGTCAGGCCCGCGACCTTGTCGGCCATGATGGTGCCGACGTAGTCGGCCTCGCCGGTGAGTTGCTTCTGCACCGCCGGGATCCCGCACTCGGCCTGGATGGTGTCGTCGTAGGCGGGGCGGTCGCGCTCCGGGCCGCGCCTGCCGTAGCCGTAGCAGTTGGTGTAGACGATCTGCGGGTTGATGGCCGCGACGTCGTCGTAGCCGAACCCGAGCTTGGTGATCGCCTTGGAGCGCATGGAGTGGATGAACACGTCGGCCCGCTCGATCAGGGCCCGCATCGCGGCGTGCCCCTCCTCCGACCGCAGATCCAGGACCACACTGCGCTTTCCGCGGTTGACGTTGACGAACACCCCGCTCATCCCCGACACCGGACCGACGGAGATGAAGCGGGTGTTGTCCCCTTCCGGGGACTCGATCTTGACGACGTCGGCGCCCATGTCGGCCATGATCTGCGTGCAGTACGGACCCATCACCATCGCGGTGAGGTCGACGACGCGAATTCCCGCCAGCGGTCCCTGGTTCGCGCTCACTGCTGCCCTCTGCTCTTCGCGCAAGCGCTCATCGCGCCCGCCCCGCCATCGCGAAGCTGTACCGGATGTGGTCGTTGTGGCCGTCGGGCACCACGAGGAACACGACCGGTTCGCTGCGGTCACGGATCCCGTCGAGATGGTCGGCGACGTCGGCGATGCTCCAGGAGGGGCGGTATACACCGGCGGACTCGACGATCGTGGCCGTGGCCACCCTGCCTGCGAGCGCGATGAACATTTCGCCTGTGACACGGCAGCTTTCGTGCGACAGATAGCCGACCACGGGTGCGACGAGCTCCGGCCCCATCGGCGGGTAGGCCGATGTGTCGATCCCTGCGGCCATCCGCGTGACGGCGGCGGGCACGATCACGTTGCTCGTGACACCGTGGGCGGCCCCCTCCATCGCGGCGACGTTGGACAGCCCGATCACCCCCGCCTTGGCGACGGCGTAGTTGGCGACCTCGTGGTTGCCGTACAGACCGCCGATCGACGACGTCAGCACGATGCGGCCGTACCCGTTGTCGCACATGATCGGGAACGCGGGCCGCACGACGTGGAAGGCGCCACGCAGATGTACGTCGAGCACGGCGTCGAAGTCGTCGTAGGACATCTCCGTCAGTGACGCCCGCCGGACGATACCGGCGTTGTGGATCAGGATGTCGACACCGCCGAGATGGGCCACGGCGGCGTCGATGATCGCCTGCCCACCCTCGGGTGTGGCGACGGTGTCGGTACTGGCGACGGCCCGGCCACCGGCGGCGGTGATCTCGTCCACGACATCCTGGGCGGGCGTGCCGTCGGCGCCGTCACCGTCCAGTGCACCGCCGGGGTCGTTGACGACGACGCTCGCGCCGTGCGCGGCCAGCATGAGCGCATAAGCTCTGCCCAGTCCGCGGCCGGCGCCGGTGACGACAGCGACGCGGCCGTCGAATCGAAGGTCAGGCACGTAGCTCAAGTCCCTCGAGGTCGCCCTTGTCCCGCCACTGCGCGATCAGCTCGTCGAAGGCGTAGAACCCGGGTGCATAGAAATCCCCCAGGAACGCCCCGTTACGCACCGCACCCCCGCGGCCCTCGTTGTTGTAATAGCCCGGTGTGCAGGACAATTCGAAGGCAGAGTTGTCGATCGAGAACTCCCGCACGGTCTCGACCCAGGCGTCCTGGCCCTGCTGGGTCGGCTCGACGGTGGTGGCGCCACGGTTCTGCGCCTCGGCGATGATGTAGGCGATGTGCTGGGCCTGCTGTTCGAACATCGCGGTCGTGTTGGCCGAGACGCCGCCCTGGATGAACCCCATGAAGAACTGGTTGGGGAATCCCCGACTCGTCATTCCGTGCAGCGTCTTGTACTCGTTCTGCCAGTGGTCGAACAGCGACACCCCGTCGCGGCCGACGATGCTGTCGATGGCGTACCGGCGACTGATCTCGGTGGAGATCTCGAAGCCGCTGGCGAAGACCACGCAGTCGACCTCGTACTCCACGCCGCCGGCGACGACACCCTTGTCGGTCAGCCGTTCCACGCCCTTGGAGGCCGAGACGTCGACCAGCGTCACGTTGGGACGGTTGAACGACGAGAGGTAGTGCTCACTGGACGTGGGCCGCTTGCACATGAACCGGTAGTACGGCTTGAGCGCCTCGGCGGTGTCGGGGTCCTCGACGATCTCGGCGACGCGGCGGCGCAGCCGCTCCATGATCTTGAAGTCCTCCTCCTCCCGGAACGCCATGATCTGCTCGATGGTCACCGACGCGGGATCCTCGGTGCCGGCGATGCGCGCGGTCAGATTGCGGCCGAGTTCGGTCCAGAAGTCGCACACCAGATCCGGCTCGCCGAACACCACGCCGACGAACGGGGACCAGTTGTGGAAGTTGCGCTTGCGTTCCTCCTGCCAGCCCGGCTGCAGGGACGCGGCCCACTCGGTGTCGGTGGGGGTGTTGACGCGGGCATCCACCGAGGACGGGGTGCGCTGGAACACGAGGAGCTGCTGCGCATCCCGGGCGAGGTGCGGCACCAGTTGGATACCGGTCGCCCCGGTGCCCACGAGGGCGACCCGCTTGTCGGCGAGCTTGTCCAGCCCCCCGTCGGCGTCGCCGCCGGTGTAGTCGTAATCCCAGCGTGCCGAATGGAACACGTGACCACCCGCGGCCGCGAAGTCCTTGATGCCGGGGATACCGGGAAACTTCGGACGGTTGTAGGAACCCTGCGCCATCACCACGAACCGGGCGCGGATGTCGTCGCCCCGGTCGGTGGCGAGCCGCCATCGCTGTGCGGCGTCCTCCCAACGCATGTCGCGGACCTGGGTGGAGAACAGAGCGCCGTCGTAGAGCCCGAAGTGCTTGCCGATGTTGCGGCAGTGCTGGAAGATCTCCGCGCCGTCGGCGAACTTCTTCGACGGCATGAAGTTCAGCTCTTCGAGCAGCGGGATGTAGCAGTAGGCATCGTTGTCGCACTGGATTCCGGGAAAGCGGTTCCAGTACCACACGCCGCCGAAGTCGCCGGCCATCTCGATGACCCGGATGCCCTCGACACCTGCCTTCTTCAGGTAGGCGCCGGCCAGCAGCCCCGCGAAGCCACCGCCGAGGATCACGACGTCGACGTCCTCGGTGATCGGATCACGTTCGGCGACCGTGGTATACGGGTCGACCTCGTAGAAGTCGGCGTACTCCCCCTCAAGCTCCAGGTACTGGTCGGCGCCGTCGGTACGCAGACGCTTGGCGCGTTCGGCGGCGTAGCGCTCCTGCAGCGCGGGGATGTCGATGTCGGTGGGCGTGTCGGTCGGCCCGCACGCATTCTCGGTGGTCGTCAATGTGGTCTCCTCGTCGGTGTTTCGGTGTCGCCGGTCATCGTGAGCGTGACCAACTACACCGAAATCGCTCTACAGCGCTCGGGGTTCGCCGGTTCCCATGTACTTGGACAGCTGCAGGTGCAGGTTCACGGTGCTGCGTTCGCGGTACGGGTTGGGCAGTGTGCCGGGGAAGCCGGCCGACTTCATGCCCTGCTGCACGGCCGCCATGTTCGAGAAGTCCTGCGGCAGCACCGACAGCCAGTTCGGCGAATCCTTCGGCGTGTACGCCCACTCCGTCTGGGGCTCGGCGCCTTTCGGATACAGCTCGAACACCGCCACCTCGAAGATGCACTTGTTCGGGTCATAGCTCGGATCGGGCCGGGCCGAGTAGCACAACGCGCTCGTCAACCCCTGCCCGACCTGGAAGTTCGGGAAGATCTGCCACGCCGTGCCGCTCTGCCCCAGGATGTCCGGCGGGATGGTCGGCCAGACCACACCGCGGGCCTCGTCGTCTCGGCGCGCGGAGGCCAGCCAGTGCTGCAGCACCTCGTCGGCGGGGGTTCCCTCGGGGAGCTCGTCGACCAGGCGCTTGGCGGCGTTGACCAGCGTCTGCGTGGTCGTGGCGTTGGTCTCTTCCATCGTGTACACCTGCATCTCCGCGGTCGAGATTCGCGGATCGCCGGTCCCCAGACGGATCTTCGACTTCGTCTCGTCCATGCCCTTGGGCGCGTCGTAGCCGATGTTGCTGTGTCTGCCCTGCGCTTTCGCCCAGCCCTTGAACTCGCCGAACTTATTGAACTCCGGGTGGGTGGTGAACACGTGGTAGGTCTCGTTGAAGGCCTCCATGGCGACCTTCCAGTTGCAGTCGAAGTACAGCCACTTGCGCCACTTGTAGCGCATGTTCTCCAGACCGAACGGATCGAGGATCTTGGCGGCCGGGAACAGATAGTCGGCCAGCGGCTCGCAGTGCGGGTCCATGTTGACGAACAGCCACCCGCCCCAGGTGTCCACCTGCACGGGCGCCAGATGGGTGTTGGCCGGAGTGAGCGTGCCCTTCCAGTCGTCCTGCTCGCGGATGTGCGTGCAGGCGCCGTCCAATCCGTAGGTCCAGCCGTGGAATCCGCAGACGAACGACTTGCGCGCCCGGCCAACGGCGTTCTTGGCGCCCTCGGGAGTGTCGACCAGTTTGCGGCCGCGGTGCATGCACACGTTGTGATGTGCGGCAAAGGAATCCGGTCCCGTTCGGACGACGATGATCGAGTCGTCGAGGATGTCGTAGGTCAGGTAGCTACCGACCTCGGGGATCTCCTCGACGCGGCCGACCTGCTGCCACACCTTGCGCCACAGCCTGTCCCGTTCGGCGCGGGCGTACTCCTCGCTGATGTAGGCCTCGACCGGGATGGTCATCGAGTCCGACAGGTCTTCGGCGATCTCGCCGGTCGAATCATCGGGGTCGGCCTCGACCTCGATCGCGGCGTCCAGATCGGATTCGGTGTGGGTCACGTGATCGTCCTTCCAGTGCCGTCCGTCAAAGCAGTGCAGTCCACCAATTCAGTGCCGTCCATCAATGCAGTGCCGTTCATCAATCAGTGCCGTCCATCAATGCCTGCTGATGGCATCTCGGAAGGACTCGTCTTTCAGGAACAGCGACGTGTTGTCCGCGCCGAGGTGCGTCCACTTCAGGTTGAGCCCGCCGTCGACGAGCAGCGTCTGCCCGGTGATGTAGCTCGACAGGTCGGACAGCAGAAAGAGGATCGCGCCCGCCTGTTCTTCGGGCGTGCCGCGCCGCCCCATCGCGATGGCGGTGCGGTCGCGATCGGGATCGTCGTCGACGTAGGTCCGGGACGCCGCTGTTTCGGTCACCCCGGGTGCGATGGCGTTGACGCGGATTCCGTCCTGCGCGAGTTCGACCGCCATCGTGCGGGTCATCGCGACGATGGCGGCTTTGGCAGTTCCGTAGGCGATGTGGAACGGGGCGGTGTTCATACCGCTGATCGACGAGATCGACACAATCGAACCGAAACCGCCGGCACTCCGGATCTCTGCGGCGACGGCCTGGCTCATGAAGAAGGCCGTCTCCAGATTCGCGGCGAACAACGCTCGCCAATCCTCCCGGGTGACCCGGGTGGAGGGCATCCATGTCGACGGTGCCGCACCCCCGGCGACGTTGACCAATCCGTAGAGCGTCCCGTCCATCCGGCGCGCCGTGTGGAGGACCGCCGCGATGCCGTCGTCGGTGGACGCGTCGGCGACCACGGGCACGACCGGCAGCCCCTGGTCGGCCAGCGGGGTCACGTGCTCGTCGAGGTTGGCTGCGGAGCGACTGACCGCGACCACCGTCGCCCCGGCCTCGGCGGCCGCGCGCGTGATCGTCGTTCCGATGCCGCCGCCACCGGCGCCGGAGACGACGACGATGCGCCCCGCCAGATCGATCGTGATACTGGCAGTCACGTCACTTGTCCGGACAAATAATGGTGCTCTGCATATTGCAGAACACTATTCCGCAGCGGTTATGTGGGCGTCAAGGGCGCTGCCGGCACTCGTGCGCCGCTATTGTCTGGACCAGCCCGGCTTGCTAACGTCCGAGCTCATGAATGCCCGGTATTCCGCGAAGGACGCGGTGACGGCCGAAGGTTGGCGACTGGAGCGGCTTACCGCGGCGAGCAGACTCTTCGGCGCCAACGGCCTGCGCACGGGGCCCGACGGCCGTATCTATGTCGCCCAGGTGACCGGCAGCCAGATCAGTGCGCTGGACCTCGCGTCCGGTCATGTCGACACGGTCAGCGCCAAAGGGGGCGACATCATCGCCCCTGACGACGTCGCCTTCGGGGACGACGGCACCCTCTTCGCCACCGAGGTGATGGACGGCCGGGTCAGCGCCCGCGACCCCTCGGGGCGCACCCGGGTCCTGCGCGACGACCTGCCGTGCGCCAACGGCATCACCGTGCACCAGGGCCGGCTGTTCGTCGGTGAGTGCCGTGACGGCGGACGCCTCATGGAGTTGCCGCTCGACGGAGGCCTGCCCCGAATCCTGGTGGACAATCTGCCGTCGCCGAACGCGATGGAGGTCGGCCCCGACGGGCTCCTCTACTACCCCCTGATGACCGCCAACGAGATCTGGCGGGTGGATCCCGTCCCGGACGGCCGCGCAGAACCCGAACGGGTCGTCGGCGATCTCGGCGTTCCCGACGCGGTGAAGTTCGACGCCGACGGGTTCATCGTCTCCACCCAGGTGGCGACCGGGCAGGTCCTGCGCATCGATCCGCGCAACGGCGAGAAAACCGTTCTGGCACAGCTCTCTCCGGGCCTCGACAATCTGACGTTCGTCGGCGATCGGCTGTTCGCGTCGAACTTCACCGGAGAGATCACCGAGATCCTCTCGGGGGGAGGTACCTCCACCGTTCTGCCGGGTGGCCTGAACTGGCCGCTGGACCTGACGGTCTCCGACGGCCGCCTCTACGTCGCCGACGGCACCTACTTCTACGTCGTCACCCCCGATGGCGGGCTGCAGACCGTCGGGATGTTGTTCTCCCCCGGCTATCCCGGCTTTCTCCGAGGCGTGGCGGCGGTGGGCGACGACGAGTTCGTCGTCACCACCTCCGGCGGGCAGGTGGCGAGGTACCGGCCGGGCGCGGGCGAAACAGATTTCCTGGCAACCGACTTCGACCAGCTCTACGGCATCGACGTGGATCGGGACGGCACCATCGTGTTCGCCGAGCTCGGCACCGGACGCGTGCTGAGCCTGCGCGGCGGCACCGTCGAGGCCGTGGGGACCGGCCTTCGCGAGCCGGTCGGTGTCGCGATGGAACACGGCGGCCACGTGCTGGTCGCCGAATCGGGCGGCGGCCGGGTGGTGCGCCTGGGCCCCGGGGGCGCCGACACCGTGGTCGACGGACTTCAACGGCCGCAGGGCATCCACGTGCGCGGCAGGCACCTCTACGTCGTCGATGCAGGAGCGAAGGAACTCGTCGAGGTCGACCTGGACACCGCGACGCGGAGCACGGTGGCCTCGGGGTTGCCCGTCGGGGCACCGCCCGGGGTCGAGCCGAAACCGCTGCGAGGGATGCCGCCGTTCTCCGGACCCCAGGGGCCCTTCGCCGGAGTCACCTCGGGACCCGACGGCACGCTGTACGTGTCGGCCGACGGCGACGGGAGCGTCCTGGCGGTCCGCCGCACATGACGACGGCCGCGGACCACCGCTACCTGCAGGTGGCGCGCACGCTGCGCAAGGAGATCGTCGACGGCGTCTACCCGGTGGGCTCGCAGCTGCCCACCGAACACGAGTTGTGCCAGCGATTCGCCGTCAGCCGCTACACGATCCGCGAAGCGCTGCGCCGTCTGCGCGACGACAACCTCGTGGAGTCCCGGCCGCGCGCCGGCACCCTGGTGGTGCCGCGACCCGGCACGAACTCCTATGCCCAGGACGTCGTCGCGATCGACGACCTGCTCGCCTTCGCGCAGGGGGCGCAATTCGCCATCGAGACCAATGCGATGGTGACCGTCGACAGCGCGCTGGCGGACCGGACCGGGCTGGCTCTGGGATCGGAATGGCTTGCGGTGACCGGCTTTCGGCGCGCCGACGATCACACCGCGCCGATCTGCCGCACCGAGTACTTCATCAACCGCAGCTTCGCGGCCGTGGGCCGGCTGCTGCAGCGCCACACGGGCCCGATCTTCCCGTTGATCGAAGACCTCTTCGGCGTCAGCGTCGTGGAGGTGCACCAGGAGATCTCCGCGGTCGTCCTCGACACCGACCTCGCGCACCGGCTGAGGACCGAGGCGGGCACCGCCGCGCTGCAGATGCAGCGCACGTACACGACGTCCGACGACGAGGTCGCCCAGGTGACGATCAACACCCATCCGGCTTCACGGTTCCGGCATGCGATGACGATGCGGCGCGTTCGGGATGCGCTGTGACCCTGCGCCGGGAACGCCGGTGACCGGCACGCTGGCCGACGCCCTGCGGGAGGCTGCCGAGGCCACCCCTGACCGGGTGCTCCTCCGCGACGATGTCGCTGAGCTGAGCTGCATTCGGCTTCTTACTGCGGCGACCTCGCTGGCGCACGCCCTGCTGCGGCGCATGCCGGTGGGCAGCGTGGTGTCGTTCTCGGTGCCGAATTGGCATGAGGCCGCGGTCATCTACCTCGGCGCGACGCTGGCCGGCATGGTCGTCAACCCGATCCTGCCGTCCCTGCGCGATCGCGAGCTCTCCTTCATCCTCGCCGACGCCGACAGCCGCGCCATCTTCATCCCGGAGACGTTCGGCGGTCACGACTACGCCGCGATGCTCGACCGCGTGGTGCCCGGTCTCCCGTCGGCGCCCGAGGTCGTCGTCGTGCGCGGTGGACCGGACCGTCTGTCGCTGGCGGATCTCCTGGCTGAGCCGCAGGACGGCACCCTGCCGACGCTCGACCCCTCGGACACTCGGATGATCCTGTACACCTCCGGCACCACGGGCCGACCGAAGGGGGTGCTGCACACCCACCGATCGCTCGGCGCGCTCATCGCCCAACTCGGCCGGTACTGGCGCATCGACCCGGGTGACACCTTCCTCGTGCCGTCGCCGATCGCACACATCGGGGGGTCGATCTACGCTTTCGAGTGCCCGCTGCTGCTGGGCACCACGGCGGTGCTGATGCCGCGGTGGGAGCCCGACGCCGCGGTCGCCCTGTTCCTGGAACACCGGTGCACGCACATGGCCGGTGCGACACCATTTCTCGACGGACTCCTGGCCGCGGCCGAGCGTGCGCAGACCCGGCTCCCGGACCTCAAGGTCTTCATCTGTGGCGGCGCCTCCGTCTCACCGTCGTTGATCCGGCGCGCCACAGAGTATTTCGAGAACGCGGCGGTGAGCCGCGTCTACGGCTCCACGGAGGTGCCCGTGACCACCGTCGGCTCCCTCGATGACGTCGACCGGGCCGCCGACACCGACGGCAGGCCGGGCATCGCCGAGGTCAGAGTCGTCGACGGCGAGATCCGCGCCCGCGGGCCGCAGATGCTGTCGGGATACCTGCATCCCGAGGACGATCGCGGATCCTTCGACGACGCGGGGTTCTTTCGCACCGGGGATCTCGGACACCTCACCGACGACGGCCACCTCGTCGTGACCGGGCGGGCCAAGGACATCATCATCCGCAACGGCGAGAACATCTCGCCCAAAGAGGTCGAGGACATCCTCGTCACGCATCCGCTGATCGCCGAGATCGCGGTTGTCGGGGTGCCCGACGACCGCACCGGGGAGCGCGCCTGCGCCGCCATCGTGCCCGCCGGAGACACGGCCCCCGCCGTTACCGACCTGGCGCGGTACCTGGCCGACCGCGGTGTGGCGAAATTCAAGGCGCCCGAACAGATCGTGCTCGTCGAGGCGCTTCCGAAGAACGATGCGGGCAAGGTGCTCAAGCACGCGATCAGAGCTGACGTGGTCAAGGAGTCATGACATGCAGGTAGCTATCGTCACCGGCGCGAGCAGCGGGATCGGGTTCGGTTGTGCGACAACGCTCGCCGACCAGGGTATGGCAGTGCTGGGCACCGGACGCGATGCGGACCGGTTGGCCGAGCTGGAGCAGGTGTCGGACCGGATCGCCACGCTGGCCGTCGACCTGACCGCCGACGACGCACCGCAGAAAATCGTGTCGGCCGCTCTGGAGCGTTGGGGGCGCATCGATTTCCTGGTCAACAACGCGGGGATCGGCAGCCCTAAACCGCTGCACGAGACCGACGACGACACCCTCGACCACTTCCTCGGCATCATGCTGCGGGCACCCTTCCGACTGGCGCGTGACGTGATCGTCCACATGCAGCCCGGCTCGGCCATCATTAACATCACCTCCACATTCGCGGTCGTCGGCGGGCTACGCGGCGGGGCCTACTCCGCGGCGAAGGGCGGGCTCACCGCGCTCACCAACCACATCGCGTGCCAATACGGTGCACAGGGAATCCGCTGCAACGCCGTCGCCCCCGGGGTGACGCTCACCCCGATGGTGGCCACCCGGCTGGAGGACGAACGCTTCCGCAAGATCAACACCGAGATGACACCGCACCAGCGGCTCGGCCGGGTCGAGGACATCGCCTCCACTGTGGCCTTCCTGTGCTCTGACGGAGGAAGTTTCATCAACGGTCAGACGATCGTCGTCGACGGCGGGTGGAGCTCGACCAAGTACCTCTCCGACTTCGCACTGAACTCCGACTGGGTGGCGCGTTGAACCTGTTCGCCCTGCTGGACCAGACCGCGTCCCGCCACGGTGACCGGGGCGCGGTGTATCACGGTGAGCGTCAGGTGCACACGTGGACGTCGCTGCGGGAGCGGTCGTTGCGGTTGGCCGCGTCGCTGCGCGCCCTGGGGCCGGGCGTCCGGATCGCCGTCGCCACCGAGAACTGTCCGGAGATCGTGGAACTCATGTTCGCGATCTGGGCCGCGGAATGCGTGTTCGTCCCGGTGAACTACAAGCTGCACCCCAAGGAGATGCAGCAGATCCTCGACGACTCCGGCGCAGTCCTGGTCTTCGCGTCGACGGCCATCGGTGACCGGCTGGCGCCGTTGTCCGCCGCCCCGGTCGAGCCGATCGGATCGCCGGCGTACGAAAGCCGTTGCCGCGCCGCGGCCGCACCGGTCCCCCGCACCACCGACCCCGCGTCGCTGGCTTGGCTTTTCTACACCAGCGGTACCACGGGGCGCTCCAAAGGGGCGATGCTGTCGCACCGGAACCTGATGGCGATGACCGTGTCTCATCTCGCCGACTTCGACTCCCCGGACGAGTCCTGCAGTCTCGTGCACGGCGCCCCGATGTCACATGGATCGGGACTGTATGTGCCGCCGTATGTTTCGCGGGGCGCCCGCCAGGTGGTGCCGGCGACCGGGGCATTCGACCCCACCGAGTTCCTCGATCTGTGCGAGCAGCACCCGGGGTGCAGCGCCTTCCTGGCGCCGACGATGGTGGCAAGGCTTGTGCAGACGGGCCGCGCCTGTCCGGCCGACCTCAGGACGATCGTCTACGGCGGCGGCCCGATGTACGTCGACAGCCTCAAGAAGGCCATGGCGGCTTTCGGCCCGGTCTTCGTCCAGCTCTACGGGCAGGGCGAAGCACCGATGACGATCACCGGACTGCGGCGGCAGGACCATGTCGATGCGCCGGATGCGGTGCTCGGGTCGGTCGGTTATGCGCGCTCCGGTGTCGACGTCGCGGTGCTGGGTCCCGACGGGAGCCCGGCCGGGGTGGACGAGATCGGGGAAATCGTGTGCCGCGGCGACGTCGTCATGTCCGGATACTGGCAGAACCCCGCCGCCACTGCGGCGACGCTGCAGGACGGCTGGCTGCGGACCGGAGACATGGGGTCGTTCGACGCGCACGGGTACCTCACCCTGCGCGACCGCTCGAAGGATGTCGTCATCAGCGGGGGCAGCAACATCTACCCACGCGAGGTGGAGGAGGTGCTGCTCGAACATCCCGCGGTCGTCGAGGCGGGTATCGTGGGCGCCCCCGACGAGGAGTGGGGCGAGATCGTCGTGGCGTTCATCGTCGGGGACGTGTCCGTCGCCGATCTCGACGCCCACCTGCTGGACCGGATCGCGAGGTTCAAGCGACCGAAGCGCTACGAGTTCGTCGACGAGCTGCCGAAGAACAGCTACGGCAAGGTGCTCAAGAGGGAGTTGCGAGCCCGCTTGGGGTGAGGCCGGAGATCGCACCCCGGATCGTCAGCAACCGGCCTGCACCTCCCGTCGTCCCGCCCGCACGACGGTCCCGCCCGGATCGTCGCGGGCCGGCCACGCGGAAAGTCGGGCGTCCAAGCGCCGCAGCAAAGTCACTTACCACGTTACGATGGCAGCGTGGGTGGGGTCCGGGCCGGAGGGGCCGCCAAGAAACGCGCCCAGATGTGGCCCGGAATCGCGACGCCGACTCTGTGGGGCCGCACTGCCGGCGCGTGCTTCGTCCTGGGTGGCGTGCTCGTCGGCGCGCTCACCTGGCTGGCGCCCGGTCACTTCGACCATGCCGGTGTCCAGTACGCCAACGCCGCCCTCGCCACGTTCCTCGGCGTGTGCGTGCTGTTGACCGGATACCGGGTCGCGCTCTGGCAATTCCATGTTCTGGTCGCTGTTGCGACACTGCAGATCACGGTGTCGGTGATCGCAGCGACGGGCCCGGCCGCGGTCTCCTTCGCGACGCTCTACGCCTTCGTCGCCTGCGCCGCGTTCTTCGTCGCCTGGCCGATGGCGGTGGCCCACCTGACGCTGGCCACGGTGTGCTGCATGGCCGCGCTGAGCACGGCGTCCGATGTGCCGTGGTGGACGGGTGTGGTCACCTCCGCGACCACGGCGGCCATCGGGGCGATCATCACCATCCTCGGCCGCATCATGTCCAAGGCGGAGTTCGACGACGCGACCCAGGTGCCCAACCGCCGCGGATTCGAGCGGCTGTTCGGCGCGGAGATCGCGCGGGCGGCATCGACCGAGACCGGGCCCGCGGTCGCGCTCCTCTGCGTGGACAACTACTCGTCGATTCACGACGAGTTCGGCGACCGGGCCGGCGACGCGCTGATGCACCAACTCGTCGAGCAGTGGCGCGGGCTGCTGAGTCCGGGCCAAGTCATGGCACGGCGCGGGGACGCGGAGTTCGTGCTGATGTTGCCCGGAACCACCGAGGACGAGGCCTTCGCGCTCGTCCAGAAGCTCCGCGGTGAGACGAACATCGAGTTCTGCGCCGGGGTCAGCGCCTGGGAGTTCGGCGAATCGGCCTCCCCGGTGCTGGACCGCGCCGATGTGGCTCTGCGCCGCGCGAAATCGACCGGCCGCAACCGCACGATGCTCGAGTCCTCGCAGCTGCCGCCGCTGGCGGTCCAGCTCCGCGAGGCACTGGCGGCCGAATCCGTCGGTGTCCGGTACCAGAGCATCGTGCGCCTCGACGAGGACGCCACCATCGTCGGCGTGGAAGCCCTGCTGCGCTGGTCCCCCGAGCTCGGGCCGGATCTCGAAGCGGGCGAGGTGATCCGGGTCGCCGAGGACAACGACCTGATCGCCCCCCTCGACCAGTACGTACTGCGGCGAGCCTGTCTGGACGCCCTGTGGATGCAGGAGCAGGCGCCCGGAACACCGCTCTCCCTGAACGTCAACGTCTCGGGGCTCGAGCTGGTCGAGCAGGGGTACGTCGAGCGGGTGACCGACACGCTGGCGGCGACCGGCTGGCCTGCCGCACAACTGGTCCTGGAGGTCACCGAGACAGTGATCGACGTCGACCGCCCCGCGTCCATCCAGGCCCTGCACGAGCTGCGTTCCCACGGGATCCGGATCGCCATCGACGATTTCGGCACCGGCTATTCGTCGCTGAGCAGGCTGCAGAAGCTTCCGACCGACGTCCTGAAGCTGGATGCCTCGTTCACGTCGTCCATCGATACGGCGTCGGCGTCGACGCTTGCGTTGCTGCACGCGGTCGCCGGTCTCGGCGAGAGCCTGGCTCTTCCGATCGTCGCCGAGGGCGTCGAGACCGAGGACGAGGCGTCGGTGATCCGCAGCCTGGGATTCACCATGGCACAGGGCTACTTCTTCGGCAGACCGCAGACGCGCCAGGACGTGGTGGCGGCAATCGCCGATGCCGCAGCCCGAAAGGCCCTAACCCAGGGCACGATCGGCTGACACGGGCACCGCATCTCGTTGCCGCCCCGCCCCGAACGCACTGACCGCGACGGCGATGTTGCCCTGCCGGGGCAGACCCGTCACGGGGTCGTAGTCGACATCGGTGGGCACCAGTCGGCCCACGTTGGTGCCGTGCTCGCGGAACTCGTCGTCCTCGGTGGGCAGTCCGCCGAAGGCATGGTGCATGGCGACCACGTCGCGGCGCAGTGTGTCGTCGGCTTCCAGGACCGCGGGCACGGTGTCGTGGGAGGAGGAGACGAGCACCGAATCCCCCGACGTCAGCCCGAGGGCAGCCACCGCATCCGGATGCATGTACACCGGATTGAACGGCTTGCCGCGGTTCAACGCCGGCAGTGCCGTGCCCGAGGAGTTCATGAAATTCTGGTGGCGGCGCGGGATGAGGCGGAACGGGAACGCCTCGTCGCTCCGCCCGGCGGCGAAGTCCGTCGCCCTGACGTCGGCGAGCTCGGCCAGGAAGTGGGCGTTTCCGACATCCAGCCGGTCGGTGCAGTCCGCGTCGCGCGGCTGAACCACCGCGTCGACGTCGAAGATGTTGCCGTGCGGGTGGTTACGCACCTCCTCCAGCGGGATCCGTGAGGTCGCGCACATCTGCTCGAACAGCTCCTCGGTGCTCAGATGCGTGTCCTTGTTCATCTGCAGGACGATCGGCGGTGACTCCATGAACCGGCCGCCACCGCCACCGAAGAAGTTGACGAACCACAACTCCAGGTCCATGCGTTTGGCGAGGCCCAGAAAGAACTGCCATTCCTCGATCAGGTCCGATCCCGGCGGGGGATCGACCACCCGCGGCACGTACTGCCCGTAGGCGGCGGGTATTCCGGTGCCGCTGGTGTAGTACTTGATGAGCTCGCTGCCCATCGTCATCGCCGGTGTCTCCATCTGCATCATCGGCGCGATCACGTAATCGGCCAACCGCGACGTCAGGGACATCTCGGTGTCGAGGGTCACCAGCAGCTCCAGACTCTGCAGCGCTCGATGCGTCTTGCGCTGGTCGGGCCATGCCGCCATCGGGTTGCCCCCGATGCAGATCAAGGCCTTCACCTGACCCTCGCCCTCGAGCAGGATCTCGTCGGCCAGTGCCGCGGTCGGCATTCCGCTCACGGTGTCCGTCAACCCACGGACCCGCAGCCGCTCACCGTAGCCCCACCCTTCGTACGGCGGGTGCGGCTGCGCCTTGGCGGTGAACGCCGGCATCAGGGTGTTCGGGCGCGTGACCCGCTCGCCGGCCCGCTGCCATCGACCGCAGATCGTGGTCAGACACAGGCACAGGTATTCGAGGAGGTTCCCGTGCATCGCGAAGTTGGCGCCCGTACCGGCGTTCACCATGCCCCGCGTGACGCCGTGGGTCGCGAACATCCGCGCAGTGTCGCGCAACTGCTCTTCGGGGATGTCCGCGCGCTCGGCGACGTAGGCGGGCGTGAATCCGGCGACCGCGCGGGCGAGATCATCGAAGCCGGTGGCGTTCTCGTCCAGGAACGCCTGATCGTGCCATTTCTCGGCGATGATGATGTGGAGCATCCCGGCCAGGATGGTCACATCCTCGCCCGGACGCGGCTGCAGGTGGATCGCCGCGCGCGCTGCGGTCTGGGAGCGACGCGGATCGATCACGATCAGCTTCATCCCCCGCTCGATCGCCGCCCGCAGATTCTGCGAGGGGTTCTGCCCGGGGATGCCGATGGCCTTGGAGACAAGGGGATTGGTCCCGACCAGCATCCAGCTGTCGGCGTGGTGGAAGTCGACGTCCCCGCCGAGCCAATGCCCGTGGGCCGCCAGTGCGATCTGTTTACCCGGCTGGTCGATGGTGTTGGCGGTGAAGAACATCGGCGACTCGATGCCCCGCATGAAGGCGTTGCCCATCAGCGCCGAGGCCGGGTAGGGCAGGCCGTTGGTGCCCAGGTACATCGCCACCGAGCGCGGGCCGTAGGTGTCGATCAGCTCCGTCAACCGGGCGGCGATCTCGTCCATCGCCTGTTCGGAATCGATCGTCGTCACGGTGCCGTCGGCGTGCCGCTTCCGGCTGTGCAGGAGCCGGTCGGGATTGTTGTGGATCTCGGGCAATGCCCTCCCCTTGATACACGTATAACCCCGGAACATCGGATTGTCCGGGTCACCGGTCACTTTCGTCAGGCGACCGTCGGTGACCGTGGCCAGTACACCGCAGTGAGCCGAACAGATTCGGCAGATCCCCGGCTGGGTCGTCGTTTGTGGCATGAGCCGCACTCCCGCGCTGAGCAGGGCGGCCCGGTGGCCACCCCGTCGGCGTCATGCTAAGCGACTGCACAGCAACGTAGGTCTCAATCGCGTCAAACGTCACCGAGACAGGACGTTCAACCCCCCGGTGCGCGGAGGGCTAGTGAAACGCGACGAATGCCGTGAATCCCGCGACGGGGATGTAAACCAGCGCACCGACGACGAGTAGTGCACCCGACATGAGCCTGATCGGGGCAGTGGCCCGCCGTCCGACCGCTGCGAACATCGCCAGCGCGGCGGACGCCAGAACGATGCTGAGGATCGTCAGCCCCCGAACCGTCCAGCTGCCGCCGGGAGGGTAGCGACCGTCCATCAGTGTGGCGGTCAGGTCATCGCCGGTCAGCACCACGCCGATCGTCACGACCGCCGCGGCGAACAGGCCCAGTGACGCGAACGCAGTCAGTGTCGCCCACCGTGGCGGGGTCGATGTTCGCTGTGCCATCGGTCCATCATGACCCAGCCCGCCCGGACGTCTTCGCACGATTCATGACGAACCGTAGGCAACGGAACGCGTTCGCCGTTCCTCCCCGACCTGGCGGGGCCGAACCGGTGGGCTGGTCTCGACGTGACTGGGCATATCGTGCGCAGCGGGTCACCACATCAGACCGCGACTCGTCTCTGTCAACGGAATGTCCTCCACCGCAACCAGACCCGCGGGCGCCCGACACACCCAGTCGACCGCGTTCACCACTCGCGCAGCGGTCGAGACACAGCCGGCCTCGGTCACGTCGAGCGTCGGATGTGACAGGTGGGTGCTGACCTCGATGCGTGGCTCGCCTTCGACGATCACCCTGTGCACCCCGGATTGTCCGTCGGGCGGGTAGTCCCAGTCCGGCGCTGCCGCCGGCGTCAACCGGGTGGTGTGTTCCACCGTGATGACCGGCACGCCGCCGCGCACGCCTTCGACGGCGAAGCGGACGCCGGCCAACTGCCCGGGCTCGACAGTCAGCATCGTGCACTCGATGCGCTGGTCGGAATACCACGGCTCATAGCGCTGACGGATGTCGTCGAGTTCCACGTCGAGGTGGTGCGCAAGATTGCGCACCAAGCCGCCGAACATGGCGGTGATGACCCCCGGCTGAAATGCCATCGGGAGGTCATCGTCCGGCGTGGTCCCGAATCCCATTGCGGTTCCGGTGTATTCGTAATCGTCGTAATTCCCGTAGTCGAAGATCTCGGCGACCGTCACCGACTCGGCGCGGATCACCAGGCTCAGCGCAGCGTGCACCGCGGTGTCACCTGAGTAACCCGGGTCGATTCCGTTGACGTACAACGACGCGTTGCCGGCCTGACAGGCCTGCTCCAGCGGGCCGCGCAGCCAGTGATCGGCCTGCCGCGGGGTCACCAGCCACACCATCGACGTGCCGACGACATTGATACCGGCGGCCAGGATGCGGGACATCTGCTCGATGGCTTCCATCGGGCGCGTCTCCCCCAGCGCCGTGTACACCACGCAATCCGGCTTCAACGCGATCAGCGCGTCGAGGTCGTCGGTGGCGATGATGCCCGTCGGATCCGTCAGCCCACACAGGTCTGCGGCGTCGCGACCGATCTTCTCCGCGCCGGACGCATGCACCCCCACCAGTTCCAGGTCGGGGCGTCCGATGATGGCCCGCAGCGAGTGCCGGCCGACATTGCCCGTGGAGAACTGCACCACTCTGCGCATGGTCGAGGTGTCCGTTTCTGCTCAGTAATCGGGGATCGGCAGCGGCGAGTTGTTCGAGTCGATCCCGCCGTCCACATGGAACGTAGCGTTCGTCGCATAGCAGTCGCGGGTACTCAGATAAACGCACAGTCGACCGAGGTCTTCGACGTCGCCCAGTCGGTGCAGCGGCGTGGCCTCCTCCATCTTCTCCCGCGAGCCGGGCAACATGTCGAGGCTGCCCTGGAGCCCGTCGGTCGCAAAGGACCCCAACGCGATTGCGTTGACCCGGATTTTGGGTGCCAGCTCCTGCGCCATGGCGCGGGTCAGCGCCTCCAGACCACCCTTGGCCACGCAATACGCCGCCAGAGCCCGGATGCCGAATCGCGCCGACCCCGAGGAGATGTTCACGATGTTCCCGCGCCCCGCCTCGATCATGTGGGGCGCCACGAGTTGGCTCATGATGAAAGCCGAGGTGACACACCAGTCGAACGTGTGCTTGAAGTCTTCGTCGGTGATGTCGAGGAATCGCGCATAGGTGGAACCGCCGACGTTGTTGATCAGGATGTCGACACGGCCGAACTGCTCCATCGCGGTGTTCACGACGCGTTCGCCGTCGGGGCGGCTGATCGCGTCGGCCACGACCGCCACACCCTTGCCGCCCGAGGATTCGATACCGGCGATCGTGGCGACGATGTCGGATTCCGTGCGCGCCGTGCCGACGATCGTCGCACCGGCCTCGGCCAGGACGCGGGCAATGCCCTGCCCCACACCTTTTCCGGCGCCCGTCACAATCGCGACTTGGCCCTCCAGGTTGAACTGTTCCAGCGCCATGCGCAGCCTCTCCGTCGAGGTGGTCCCGAGCCCCGCCGACATTGCAATCCAGCAGAGAAAGGTCGAGTGGAGCTCTGCTGGAATGCACGTTCGGCGCGGTTCGAAGTAGCCGATTGACTACTTCAGTTTGTTGACTATAGTCAGCGTCCATGAACTTGCCAACGTTCAATCGGAGCCGCGGCGACAGCAGCCCCGCCGTCCCTCGCGCCTCAGCGAGCGGTCTCGACGAGCACATGGAGGCCTCCCAGAGGGCCCAGCGCCAGGCCGACAAGTGGCTCATTTCCGGCAGCCTCCTGATCGGCACCGCGGCACTCGGCATCTTCGGCCTCCCGCTGTTCCTGCGCGGCGTCTGGCTCATGCGCAAAGCGCAGCGCGACGGTCTGAGTGTGCGGCCCATGCTCGTCACACTGCTCGGCTATCTCGTCATCATCGATGCCGCCATCAATACCGTCGGATGGGCACTCGACCTCGTCGCCAACCACACCATCCTGGCCCGAATCCTGTTGAACGGCTGGGGTGCGATGTTCGACGCCGGCTACTTCTGGCATTACAACGAGCTGTGGCTCGGGGGCGCTTCAGGGCCCGGCGAGAAGGCCATGGAAGTCGGCATGATTCTGACCGTCTTCACCATGCGGATCGCTGCGGCCATCGGCTTCCTGCAGATGAAGCGCTGGGGGCAGCAGTGGATGATCATCACGTGCTGGATGGGCATCGTGATCTGGTGCCTGTACGTGTTCAACATGACGATGTACGCCGACGTCCGGTTCGCCGGCGTGGTGCTGCCCGTCGTCGGGTGGTGGCTCTACGACATCTTCTACATCACCCCGTTCCTTGCCATCCCCTACCTGCATTCGGTGAACCGCGAGATCTTTACTGACTGACGTTACTCATTGACTCTCATCAGTAACCGGGATACAAAGGTCAGACCATGACGCCACAGGTGAAGCAATCAGCACGCGAGTTGCGCCGCCTGCAGACGCGCGAACGCCTCCTCGGCGCCGCCATCGCCGAGTTCAAAGCGTCGGGCATGGCGGGGGCTGACGTCGGCGCCATCGTGTCCGCCGCGGGCGTCGCCCACGGCACGTTCTTCTTTCATTTCCCCAGCAAGGAGCATGTCCTGCTCGAGCTCGAAGAACGCGAAGAGTCCCGCATGGCAGACGAATTCGCCCATTATCTCGACGTCACCCACGATCTCGCGACGACACTCACCACGGTCGTCCAACTCGTGACGAACCTCGAGCAGCGTTTCGGCTCAACGCTGTTCAAGGAGCTTCTGGCGCTGCATTTCTCGCCTACCCGGCCCAGCAAGGACGAGTGGATCGACCACCCCATCATCGTCCTGCTGGTCCGCGAGATCGAACGGGCCCGCGGTGACGGCGAGGTCCATCCCGAGGTCGACGCGTTCTACAGCGCCGCGTTCTTCCTCTTGGGCATCTACGGCGTACTCACCACCACCACCAACACCGAACGGCGAGACATCATGCTCACGCAATTGGTCGCCACCGCCCGACGTGGATTGGAAATCCGATGAAACACACTGACATGAGGGAGAACTGACGTGGGTGGCTGGATCTGGGAGATTCTCCGTTACGTTGCCGCCTGGGGCGGTACCGGTTTGATCATCTGGTTCTGGTACTGGATGTTCTCCAACATCGGCACCTTCTGAGGTTCCACGCAGACGATGTCCGAACTCTCCGATACCCACGCCCTGGCGACAGAGCGCAGCTGCGCGCTGACCGCCGTGGCGCTCAGTGGTCACCGCCGGTCCGGCGCACGCCTGGTCAGCGGCCAGCACCGCGGCTTCGGTCTGAGTTCGCTGCTCGACGTCGTCCACGTCCCTCACCCACTGCCCCAACGGGATTGGACCCGACGCACCGTCACCTGCGGCATCGCGCTGCAGTGCTCGCCGTCCAAGGACCGGATACTCGACTACCGGCTCAACGAATTGTCGGTTCGCGAACTGGTGGCGCTGGCGCTGGTCGAAGGCTCTGTGGCGCTGGGCTGGGTGACACAGAACTGGCCCGGCCTCGTCCCTGAACTCCGCCGGGTGCTCCCGGAGCTCGAACCTGCAGACGCCGACACCGACGGCAAAGAGATGATCAGCCGCGCCGTCGCGCTCGCCCGCACGTCACAGCCGCTCCACCTCGACCCGCTGCTGGGCGCTCTGCCGAAGTCGTACGTCGCCCCACAGGGTCTGACCGACAAGCTGCGTCGATCCTTCGGGCGCCTGCCGTGGACCACCGCACAGAAGCGCATGCCCAACGCCCATTCCATGCCCGCAGGCGGCGATGGCGGAGTGCGCAATCCGAACCTGCCGCCGCCGAGCAGGCCCCAGGACAACGATCTCGACATCACGCCCGACCACAGGCCCGGCATCCCGTACCCGGAGTGGAACGCGTGGACGGAAAGCTTCATGCCAGGCCACGTCGCTGTGCTCGAACACGCGCACAGCAGCCGCGACCGCCCACCCGGCGCCGTGGCCGTGGACGTCCGGAAGTGGTTCGAGCAGAACACCCATCGTGCGATGAAGAACCGTCTCGAAGACGGATCCGATCTCGACGTCGACGAGTATGTCAATCACTACCTCGATCTGACGACGGGTGAAGCCGTCGAGCCGCGACTCTTCCGCGAACTGCTGCCCAGCAGCCGCGACGTCACCACCGCGGTGCTGCTTGACGGCAGTTCGTCGCTCGGCGTGCACGGTGGCGCGATCTTCACACTCGAGCTGTCGTGCGCCGACGCCCTGTCACGCGCGATGACCTCGGCCCGGGAGCGGCACGGCATCTTCACCTTCACCGGCAACACCCGCCACCGCGTGGAAGTCAGTTGCCTCAAAGATTTCGAGGAACGCCGTTTCGTCCCGCCCGGCAGCCTCGGCCTGTCGACCGGGGGCTACACCAGACTCGGTGCGCCCCTGCGACATCTCACGAGCCGGCTGCTGGCGCAGCCGTCCGAAAGGCGGCTGCTGATCGTCATCGGTGACGGCCTGATCTCCGACGAGGGCTACGAGGGCCGCTACGCCTGGGCCGACGCGGCGCACGCCGTGGAAGAAGCCAACGATGCCGGCGTCGCCATGTACTACGTCGGGGTCGGACCCACCCGCGTCGACCCGCTGCCGGAGGTGTTCGGCCCCAAAAGGTCTCAGCGTATCCGCCGCGTGGAAGAGCTTCCCCGCGTGCTCGCACACGTCCACAGAGAGCTGGTATCAGCGTGACAGACAACTACTCGGCCAACGGCAACGAGGTCCGGCTGTTCGAGCAGGCCTACCGCCAGCACTTGCCCGTGATGCTCACCGGCCCGACCGGCTGCGGCAAGACCCGGCTCGTCGAGCACATGGGCACCCTGCTGCAGCGGCCCGTCATCACCATCAGCTGTCACGACGACCTGACCAGCTCCGACCTCGTCGGACGGTTCATGGTCACCGGCGGGGACGTCGTGTGGACCGACGGCCCGCTCACCCGCGCGGTCAAGGCCGGCGCGATCTGCTATCTCGACGAGGTCGTCGAGGCACGACACGACTCCCTTGCCGTCCTGCACTCCCTCACCGATCACCGCCGCACCTTGTATCTGGACCGTGCCGGCGAAGTCGTCACCGCACCGGAGACGTTCATGCTTGTCTGCTCCTACAACCCGGCCTACCGCAGTTCGCTGAAGGAACTCAAGCCGTCGTTCCGGCAGCGGTTCGTCACGCTGCCGATGCACTACCTGCCACCGGAGCGCGAAGCCGCGGTCATCGTCGCCGAATCGGGCGTCGCGTTCGCGTCCGCCCAGCGGCTGGTGCATTGCGCCACCGCGATCCGCACTGCGGACCAGGCCTTCCACTTCGAGCCGCCCTCGACACGGGTGCTCGTCACAGCGGCACACCTGATCACCGCCGGTGCAACGGAACTGGAAGCCGCCGAGGCCTGTGTCCTCGCGCCCCTGTCGAGCGACGGCGCCATCACCGAAGGACTCCGCGAGGTGGCCGCCGCCAGCCTCGCTGACGCCGACAGCTCAAGCATCTAGGGAAGGACGCCGTCATGGTGGATCAGAAAGAGAAGAAGCGTAAGAAGGCGCTCATCATCCTGCAGGTCGTCATCTACGGCTACCTATTCACGATGTTCTGCATTCAGCTCTATATGTCGTTCGCCCGCGGCTGGTGGGAGCTGTGAACCTTCCTCTGCTGAACCGGAAGTCGGGGAGCAAGGTCGGCGGGCGGGCGGGCGGAAAGGTCACAGCCGGCGTCCCCGTCGAAGGTTCGGTCAATCTCGAAGAACACCACGAACAGTCCCGCCTCGCACAGCGACGGGCCGACAAATGGATGATCGTCGGCGCGGGCCTGATGGGCTGCTGGGCGCCTGGGCTGATCGGATTCCCGATCTTCATGCGCGGGGTGTGGCTGCAACGCGAGGCACTGCGCGCCGGGTATTCCGTCCGCCCGATGATCGTGACGCTCATCGGCTACCTGACGCTGATCGACGGCATGCTCAACAGCCTCGGTTGGTCCCTCGACCTGGTCGCCAACCACACGCTGATCAACCGGGTGTTGATGGTCGGCTGGGGCGGCATGTTCGACGCCGGCTATTTCTGGCACTACAACGAGGCGTGGATCGGGGGTGCCGCCGGACCGGGCGAGAAGTCCATGGTGTTCGGGATGATCCTGACGGTCTTCGCGATGCGGTGCGCCGCGGCGATCGGATTCCTGCAGATGAAGCGCTGGGGCCACCAGTGGATGATCATCACCTGCTGGATGGGTGTGCTCATCTGGTGCCTCTACGTGTTCAACATGACGATGTACGCCGACGTGCGATACGCGGGTGTCGTGTTCCCGGTCATCGGGTGGTGGCTCTACGACATCTTCTACATCACCCCGTTCCTCGCAATCCCGTATCTGCACACCGTGAACCGCGAAATCTTCTCGGATTAAGGAGTATCACCGTGACGAGCACTGAAGAGAAGACCGACGACCTGCCCCCCGGCACGACGCCGTACTACGCGCGGATGCACCGCTACATCAAGCGTGCGGTGCTCGTGTGTCTGGTCGCCCTCGTCATCGAAGGCGCGTTCACGCTGCCGTTCATGGCGGTCTACTACGGCTACCCGACGCTGAGCCTCACCGAGATCTGCAGTGAGCTGTTGAAGGTCCGCTACTCTGACGATGCGCTGGAATGCCAGGTGCCGTACCCGGCGCTCGGGCCACCAGAAGGCGCCGCGGGCAAGGACACCGCGCAGGACGACTGGGGCATCCAGCCCGTCCCGAAGTACAACCGCATCGGCTGGCGTGAGCTCGTGAAGATCCACGACGAACGCGAAGCCCGCCAGGCCGCCGAACAGCAGGCGGCGCCGTGACCCAGACTCCCGCGCCCCAGACCCCCGAACGGCACGCCGACAACTGGGATCTGCGTCATCCGGATTTCAACGACAACGAGTTCCTGTATGACGTCTACTCGGTGATGCGCGACAAAGCGCCGTTCGCGCACACCGACACCCCGTTCCTCACTGCTACACCGGGCGGAGCCTGGGTCGCGACGCGGTACGCGGAGTGCTACCGGATCCTGCAGGACTGGGAGCACTTCTCCAGCAATCCGACGCCGGAGGGCGCCGAGCAACTCGCCGGAGATCTCGTCATCACACTGGACCCGCCGCGGCAGCAGAAGTTCCGCAAGGTACTCAACCCGTACTTCTCCCCGGCCCGGATGAAGGCGCTGCGCCCCCAGATCAAGGATGAAACCGACCGGCTCATCGACGATTTCATCGAGGCGGGCAGCGGCGACCTTGCCCAGGTCGCCTGGCGGCAACCCGGGATCGTGTTCTTCAAATATCTGCTCGGCATGCCGATCGAAGACGTGCCCCTGTGCGTCGAGTTGACCGATACCGCACTCAACGGCGTGACCGAGGAAGCCCGAATGGGCGCGTGGGGTGGCCTGTACCAACATCTCGCCGACGCGGTGACCGCACGCATGGAGCAGCCGCCTCGCGACGACATGATCGATGTCCTGCTCTCTGCGGAGATCGACGGCGAGAAGCTCACGTTCGGCGACGTCGTGTCCAACGCGATGCTGCTGGTGCAGGCCGGGCTCGAAACGACGGCAAGCGCAATGTCCTTCGCGTTCCACTACCTCGGCACGAAGCCTGACGAACGGGATCGTCTCATCGCTGACCCCGAGATCGTTCCCCGCGCCGTCGAGGAGTTCATCCGCTACGCCGGGTCGATCCATGGCATCCCTCGGACGGTCACCACCGACGTCGAGCTCAGCGGACATACGTTCTGCCCCGGGGAATCCGTAGTGGTCAACTACGCGTCGGCCAACCGCGACTCGGAGATATTCCCCGACGCCGACCGCTGCGTTCTCGATCGCCGGGAGAACCGCCACCTCGGTTTCGGTGCCGGTGTGCACAGGTGCCTCGGCTCGAACCTGGCCCGTCTGGAGTTTCAGGTCGCGGTGGAGCAGGTACTCGACCGCCTGCCCGACTTCGTCCTCGACGCCGGTACCGGCGCCGTGTTCCACGGCAACTCCGTCACCCGCGGGTTCCGTTCGGTCCCGGTGACTTTCACCCCTGGTCCGGTGTCCGGCGCATGACCTTGCGGATCGTGCAGTGGACGACCGGCAACGTCGGGACGAAGTCGGTGCACGCCGTCGTCGCGAACTCCGACCTCGAGCTCGTCGGGTGCTACGCCTGGTCGCCCGAGAAGGTGGGCCGCGACGTCGGTGAGCTCTGCGGGATCGCCCCCCTCGGCGTGACCGCGACCGATGACGTCGACGCGCTGCTGGCGCTGCAGCCCGACTGCGTGGTCTACAACCCGATGTTCGCCGACGTCGACGAGCTGGTGCGGATCCTCGGCGCCGGCATCAACGTGGTGACCACCTCCGAGTTCATCACCGGGCACGGCCTGGGCGCTGACCGTGACCGCGTCGCCGACGCCTGCACACGCGGTGGCGCAACCATTTTCGGCAGCGGCATCAATCCCGGCTTCATCCAGTTGTTCGCCGTCGTCACCGCCGGCATCTCCGACCAGGTGGATCGGATCTCCATCGTCGAGTCGTTCGACACCACGATCTACAACTCCCCGGCCACTGAGATCCCCATGGGGTTCGGCTACCCCATCGACCATCCCGACCTGCACGCGGTCACCGAGAAGGGCTCGGGGATCTTCCGGGAGGCGGTGCTCCTGGTCGCGGATGCCCTCGGCGTCGAACTCGACGACGTGCGGTGCGAGGCCGAGTACGCCCAGACCACCGAAGACCTTTCGCTGCCGGGCGACTGGACCATCGGGGCCGGCTGCGTCGCCGGCATCGACGTCCGCTGGATCGGCGTCCTCGGCGGTCGCGACGTCATCGAAATCCGCGGCATCTGGACGAAAGGTCAGGCGCTGGAGCCGGCGTGGTCGACGTCCTTCGGCTACACCGTCACCGTCGAGGGTCGGCCGACGATCACGAGCACACTGAGCTTCGCGCCGCCGGCCGACTTCGTGGCCGAGACGCTCGACGATTTCATCATGCTCGGACTGACCATCACCGCCATGCCCGCGATCGCCGCGATTCCGGCTGTTGTCGCCGCCGCGCCGGGCATCGCCACCTACGCTGACCTGCCGCTACTGCTCCCCCGCGGTGTCCTCCGCACCGCCTCGGCCTAGGAGATCCCCCATGTCACAACGCACGTACCGGGTCATCCAGTGGATGACGGGTGATGTCGGGCAGGTCGGCATCAGACACTTCGCCTCGAACCCGGTGTTCGACCTCGTCGGCGTCCTGGTCCACAGCAAGGACAAGGCCGGCAAGGACGCCGGCGACATCGCGGGCATCGGCCCGATCGGTGTCACCGCCACCGACGACGTCGACGCGATCGTCGCGCTCGATGCCGACTGTGTGTTCTACACACCGATCATCATGGACGTCGAAACCGTCTGCAGGCTCCTGCGTTCCGGCAAGAACGTCGTGACGACGTCGGGTTTCTTCCACCCGTCTGAACACTTCCGCGAACCCGGCGAGCAGATCCGGGTCGCCTGCGCCGACGGCGGAACGTCCTTCCACGGCGGCGGCATCCACCCCGGCTACGCCGGCGACCTCCTGCCACTCACGCTGGCGCGGGTGATGAACAGGATCGACACGATCCAGGTATACGAGGTCGTCGATGTCCTCAAGGACGCGCCGATGGACCACATCGACTGGATGGGCTTCGGTAAAGACAAGGACACGTTCCTCACCGAGCCGACGATCCTCGGGCTCGGTCTGCCGTTCTTCGCCCAGTCGATGTACATGGTCGCCGACGGTCTCGGCGTGACCATCGAGGAGATCACCGCCGCGGAGGTCGACGTGGCGACCGCGGTGCAGGACATCCCGCACGACGAGGGCGCGATCCCGAAGGGGACGGTCGCGGCGCAGCGCCACGAGTGGACCGCGTGGGTCGGCGGGCAGCCGCTGATCGTCTTCCACGCGATCTACGTGACGGCGGGCCCCGAGCATCTCGAACCGGCCTGGGACTGGGGTGAGACGCGCTACGAGATCGTCATGGAGGGTGACCCACCCACGGAGCTGACCCTCAAAGGTGTCCGGCAGCCCGACGGGACCATGGCCCATCCGGGATACGACTGGACGGCCATGGGCGCCATCAACGCGATCCCGGATGTCTGCGACGCACCGGCAGGCTGGCACCACCATCTCGACCTCGGCCTGGTTCGGCCGCGTGGGCTGGTGCGCCCGTGAGTGATGAAGCCAAGCTGCACCACGTCGTGTTCGCGGTCGCGCACGAGCGGCAGGCCGCGATGACGCAGATGTTCACCGATCTCGGATTCTCCTTCAACGCGGCCGAACTCACCGAGCTCGGGGTGCACGTCCAGCTCGACTGGGACCGCGGGATCGAACTGATCAGCCCCGTGCCGGGCTCGACCGCATCGGTCGCGGCGTCGGTGAACGAGTTCCTGGACCTACACGGCGATGGCATCTACACCGTGGTGGTGCGAGTCCCCGACGCTGCGGCAGCCGAAGCGGTGGCCGACCGGTACGGGTCATCGACCAGGTTCCGGCAGAGCTTTTCCGGGGACGGCTCCTATCTCGACGAGATCGACCTGTCCGTGCTGGCCCTCCCCCTGACCTTGCTCTCCACCAACATCACATGACCAGCACCCTGCCCCACGTGCTGTACAGCGACCTGCCCATGGCCGCCGACCGCGGCATCGGGTGGTCGACACTGCGCGACCTCGGCCCCGTCCTCTACGGCGACGGCTGGTACTACCTCACCCGCCGCGAGGACGTCCTCGCCGCGTTGCGCAATCCGGAGGTCTTCTCGTCGCAGATCGCCTACGACGACATGATCAGCCCAGTGCCGTTGGTGCCGTTGGGGTTCGACCCGCCCGAGCACACCCGTTACCGCCACATCCTGCACCCGTTCTTCAGTCCCCAGACGCTGGGCGCCCTGATGCCGTCGTTGCAGGCCCAGGCCATCGACATCGTCGAGGCGATCGCCCGGCACGACACCTGCGAGGTGATGGCCGAGCTGGCCACCCCGTACCCGTCTCAGGTGTTCCTGACGCTGTTCGGGCTTCCCCTCGAGGACCGCGAACGGCTCATCGCATGGAAGGACGCGATCATCGCGTTCAGTCTGACCACCGACCCCTCCAGCGTCGACCTCACCCCCGCTGTCGAGTTGTACACCTACCTCACCGAAGCCATTGCCCAGCAACGGAACCAGCCCCGCGAAGGCGTTCTGTCGCAGGTGCTCCACGGTGACGACCCGCTGACCGATAACGAGGCCGTCGGACTGTCCCTTGTCTTCGTCCTCGCCGGACTCGACACCGTCACGTCCACCATCGGCACGACCTTGCTGGAGCTCGCCCGCCGACCCCGACTGCGGGCCTCGCTCATCGAGAACCCCGACGGCGTTACGGGTTTCGTCGAAGAGATGATTCGACTCGAACCGGCGGCGCCGATCGTCGGCCGGGTCACGACGCGGCCTGTCACCGTCGCCGGTGTCGAGCTGCCCGAGGGTGCGGAGGTGCGGCTCTGCCTCGGCGCGATCAACCGCGACGGCACCGACGACCACTCCGGCGACGACTTCGTGCTTGACGGAAAGCTGCACAGACACTGGGGTTTCGGTGGCGGTCCGCACCGCTGTCTCGGCTCGCATCTGGCCCGCATGGAGCTCAAGCTCGTCGTCGGCGAATGGCTGGCCCGCATCCCGGAGTTCAACCTCGCGCCCGGCTACGTTCCCGAAATCATCTGGCCGTCAGCGACATGCACGCTGCCGACGCTGCCGCTGGTCCTGTCGTGACCGCGCCCACGGCGAAGCCGAGCGTGTTCGACGCCGGCCTCCCGACGCTGGACTACGGTTTCTCCGACAGCCCCCAGCAGATCTACCCGCAGTTCCGCGCGGCCCAACAGATCGCGCCCGTGGCGCTCGGACCGATCGGCCCGGAGGTGCTGTCCTACGAGATGGCCCGCGCCGTCTTGCGCGATCCTCGATTCGTCATTCCGCCCGGCATCCACCTCTCGGCTCACGGGATCACATCAGGACCGTTGTGGGACAGGGTTACTCACAGCATCCTCAACATGGAGGGCGCCGAGCACCGCCGGCTGCGCAGCCTGGTGTCGCGGGCGTTCACTCCGCGTGCGACGGCACGCATGCACGCTGCGATCCACACGGTGGTCAACGAGCTCCTCGACGCGGTCCAGGACGCGGGCCGCTGCGAGTTCGTCGACGATGTCGCGCGGCCCTACCCGATCCCGATCATCTGCGCGCTGCTCGGTGCGCCACGCCAGGACTGGCAGAAGTTCTCGAGATGGGCCGAGGACATCTTCAAGATCGTCAGCTTCGACTGCAATCTCGCCGAGGAAGCGCCCGTCGTCCTGAAGGCATGGGGCGAATTCGACGACTACATCGACGGCATGATCGAGGACCGACGTCAGAACCTGACCGACGATCTATTGTCCGATCTGATCCGGATCGAGGACGGCGGGGATCGTCTCGATGCCGCCGAGTTGCGCATGCTGGCGTTCTCGGTCCTGGTCGCCGGCACCGACACCACCCGCAGTCAGCTTGCGGCATCCATGCAGGTGCTGTGCGAACACCCGCGACAGTGGACAGTGCTGCGCGAGCACCCGGAGCTGGCGATGCGCGCCGTCGAGGAGACGATGCGTCACTCCCCGTCGATGTGCAGCACCGTGCGCAGCGTCACCGACGATGTCGAGATCGGGGAATACACCTTTCCCGCAGGCACATTCATCGTCGTCAACACGTACGCGGCCAACCGGGACGACAGCGTGTACGACGATCCGACCCGCTTCGACATCACCCGAGGCGACCCGCCGCCCATCCTGACTTTCGGCGGCGGCGTGCACTACTGCCTCGGCGCGAATCTGGCGAGGCTGGAGCTCGCCGAGGCGTTGAAGATCCTCTCGGTACGCTTGCTCAACCCGCGCACCGCCGGCCCCGTGCCGTGGAAGCCTCTGCTCGGGCTCAGCGGACCGACCAGTCTCCCCCTGGAGTTCGACCGATGAAGTACAGGATCGATCCCGACGTGCTGCACGGCGTGGCCAAGCAGGTGGTCGGCTTGCCGGTGGACGGCGAGCTCATCCCCCGCACCGTCGAATTGCTCGCCGCCGAATACCCCGATCAGATCGACCCCGGGCCGGGGCGTTGGGTCGGCAGCAAGGCCGGCGGCGTCCTCGGCAAGGTCCGCTTCCTCTACTTCAGTCCGCGTGAGTACGTCGTGATCTTCGGATCCCCCACCGGCACACACGGTTTCTCGGGACGATACAAACACGTCGACATCCACAAGTTCCTCCTCGCGGGGCAGATCGACTCCTACGACCTGGAGTCCGACGACACGGGCGCGCTGCCGCCGCTGCTCCCCGGCGAGCGCACATGCCTCGAGCGAGGCCACGCCCGCGGGCTGACCATCCACCCCGGGTCATGGCACCTCGAATACGGGCGCGGCGCCGTCGCCACCACGCTTCCGTTCGCGATGGTGGATACATTGTTGGTGTCGCTCGAGTTCGAATCGGTGCGCCGCTCGACAGTAGAGTTCGCGAAGCTGGTTCGGCGCCGGAGAAAGTAGGCCGCATGCGGGTCGTCATCGCCGGAGGGCACGGCAAGATCGCACTGATCACCGAACGGCTGCTCTCGGCCCGCGGCGACTCGGTGGCCGGGCTCATCCGCAACCCCGACCACGCCGACGAAGTGCGCGTCGCGGGCGCCGAGCCGATCGTGGTCGACCTGGAGAACACCACCAACGGCGTCGTGTCGACCCATCTGCGGGGAGCCGACGCGGTCATCTTCGCCGCGGGAGCCGGGCCGGGCAGCGGGGCCGCCCGCAAGGAGACCGTCGACCGCGACGCCGCGATCCTGCTGGCCGACGCCGCCGAGGCGGCCGGTGTTCAGCGCTACGTCATGGTCTCGGCGATGGGGGCCGATGCCGACATTCCCGTCGAACCCGACGAGGACGTCTTCGTCACCTACCTGCGCGCCAAGGGTGCCGCCGACGACGCGATCCGTTCGCGCGCCGAGCTTCTCGTGACGATCGTGCGGCCAGGTCAGCTGACCGACGACGATGCCACGGGCAAGGTGACGATCGCCGAACACACCGGTCGCGGCAGCGTCCCGCGCGCTGACGTCGCCGGCGTGCTGGTCGCCGTGCTGGATGCACCGCAGACCGCGGGCACGACGTTCGACGTCATCTCCGGCGACACCGAGATCGACGCCGCGCTGGCGTCTTTCGTGCTCTAGCGACCAGCCCTAGAGTTCACCGTTAGGGCGCTGCCGAACCGGGATGCGCCGAGAGGCGTCGGCGTGTGTCGATGGCATGGTCAGTGGTCCCCCAGTTCGGTGAAGTCGGTCAGACGAGATTCCTCTGACCAGCATGGGATCCCCTGAAGCCATGAGCTGGGGTAGTGGACTACCTGTCTTTGCAACAAGATCCACAGGGCGCGGCGCTCGGTTCAGACCTCGCCGGAGACGTCTCGTCCGGGCGTGCCCGCTGTGCCCGCGGTGCCGGCGGAACCCGTAGCCCCGCCGATGCCGGTGCTGCCGTCATTGCCCCGGTTGCCGCGGTTGCCGCGTTCGCCCGACTCGCCGCCCTTGCCACCTGCGCCGCCGGCACCTCCCTTACCGGCAGCGCCTGCAGCACCCCCTGCACCTCCGTTACCGGCTTTTCCGTCTGTCCCGACGTAGTCAGCGCCGTCGCCGCCGTTGCCGCCGTCACCGCCGTCGTCCCCGTCACCTCCCCGACCGCCGTGGCCCCCGTTGCCTCCGTTGCCGCTGTTACCGCCGAAAAGCCCGCCGTTACCTCCCTTTCCGCCCTGGCCGCCCGCACCACCGGCTTGACCCGAGGCCCCCGAGCCGCCGTCGCCGCCGTCGCCGCCCGTGCCGCCGATGCCGCTGGTGGGACTCGCTCCGAATCCGCCCTTTCCGCCGTCACCACCGTCGGCTCCGGTTCCTCCGTCACCACCCCTGCCGCCGTCGCCGCCCGTGGCAACGACGCCGTCGACGGGCGATATCGCACCTGCGCCTTGTCCGCCGTTCCCGCCGGGTGCGCCGGGCCCGCCGTCACCGCCGCGGCCGCCATCGTCTGCCGTGCAGGTCGCCTCGCAGAAGCCGGTCGGGGTTCCCTCTGCGCCGTTGCCGCCACCGATCCCTTCGCCTTCGGCGGTGACGCCGCCGTTTTCGCCGGCTTCACCGGTCTGCTCCTCGCCGTCCTCGGCTCGTGTCCCACTGTCCTGCGGATTGATCCCGTCGCTGCCTGCCACACCGTCGCCGCCGCGTCCGCCCGCACCGCCGTTGCCGAAGACGAACCCACCGTCGCCGCCCGCGCCGCCCGCGGCGGTCGCGCCGCCCGCGCCGCCGGCGCCCCCGTTACCGAACATGCCGGCGTGGCCGCCGTCGCCACCCTTCGTCCCCAGCGCGGTACCCTCGCCGCCTGCACCGCCGTTGCCGCCGAAAAGCCCGCCGTTACCCCCGGATCCCGCGACCGCCCCGCCGCCGCTGAAGCCGTTGCCGCCGTTGCCGAACAGGATGCCGCCGGCCTGACCGTTCGGATTCAGCGCGGTGCCGTCCGCGCCGTTGCAGATCAGCCCGCAGGCACGCCGGTAGTCGACGTCCGCCAGAATCGCCGCATCGTGTCTCTCCGCGGGGCCGCCGTCCTGGAGATACCACCACAGCTGGGCGTCCGACGACGGCTTCGTATCCGGAGCCGCGGCCGCGACGCCGGCCCCCATGAACAGTCCGGCGCCGACGACTGCCGCGCCGCCGATCCCCGTCGCGAGGAAACGGCGCACCGGGAATCGTTGCGCGGGTGAAGCGGAATTGATGTGTCGGCTGGACGCCATGGTGAAGCCCCCGTCTGGCTGGTTACCTGTTCAAATGGCAGTAACCAGCGTGGACTGCGGAGGGGGCAGTAGCTGAGGTAGTCGACTACCTGTCTTTGCGAGAGCATCCCGACGCCGCACCGCGTAAGACCGCCGAGCCGTCAGGAAAAGACCGCCTTGAAGCGCTTCAGCGACTCCTGGATGTCGCTCTTGAGCGCGGACGCGACCACCATGCCGATCGGGCCGAACAACGCGGGGCCACCGAGGTGGACGTCGAAGGTCACGGTGGAGCCCTCCCCGCTGGGTTTGATCTTGCCCATGAGCTTGACCTTCACCCCGCCCTTGCCGTCGCCGTTGAGCGTCATGGACTCCGGCGGCCTGTAGTGCACGACGGTCCAGTGCATCCGGTTCGGCATGCCTTTGACCTCGACGATGGAGTCGAGTTCGGTGCCCTTCTCGATGGTTTCCGGCAGCTTCGAGCGCCACACCCGGTGGATCGACAGCCATTCCTTGTAGCGCGAGAGATCTGACGCGCTCTCCCATGCCTTCTCGGGCGGGAGCGGTACGTCGATCGACACGGACAACTTCGCCATGCGGCGAAGTTAGCCTACGACGTCGGAGGGGCGGTCGGCGGCTGTTGCTGCGGCGGTACGGGCGGTTGCGTCGGCGGCGGCTGCGGCGGCGGGACCTGCCCGGACTGCTGTCCCGGCGGCACGTGCCCCGACGCGCCGGCGTTGTCCTGCACGGCCTTCTTGGCTGCCTGCTGGACCTTGTCGACCGTGGAGGCGTACTTGCCCTGCGTCTTCTTGTCGACCAGATCGCCGGCCTTGTTGATCACCGTGTCGACTTTGTCGGCGTTCTTACCGAGGAGGTCTTTGGCCTTGTCGAGGAATCCCATGGGTTCAACCCTACCCATCTCGCAGGCGCCACAATCTGCGCCGTTCGCCCAGCACACGGCCCTGCACCCACCAGATCGCCTCGATCGCGGCAGCGCCGGCGAGGCCGATGCCGAGCGCCGTGGCGGTGGTGGTCACGTTCGACGGGTCCAGGATGAACAGGTCGCGAGCGGCCGGGATGCTGAAGATGACGACGTAGGCCAGCCCCGAGAATGCGACGAGCACCACCCGCCACCATTCGTACGGACGCGCAACAACGGCCAGGACCCACACCGCGCAGACCAGCAGGGTGATCAGCGCCGCGGTCGAGGCCTGTGTCTGCTCCGTCTCGGTGGCGGCGCGACCCTGGTAGGCCAACAGATAGGAGGTGAACGTCGCGACGCCCACGACGAGACCCGACGGCAGTGCCGACGTCATGACCCGGCGTACGAAGCCGGTGTGCGCACGCTCATTGTTCGGTGCCAGCGACAGGATGAACGCCGGAATGCCGATCGTGAACCACGCCGCGATGGTGACGTGAATGGGCTGGAACGGGAACAGCAGCGGATCGGTGCCGAAGATCTTCGCCGACAGTCCGGCCACCCCGACCAACACGGCGAGCAGCACCGAGTAGACGGTCTTGGTCAGGAAGAGGTTCGAGACCCGCTCGATGTTGCCGATGACGCGGCGGCCCTCGCCGACGACGTAGGGCAGCGTGGCGAATCGGTTGTCCAACAGCACGATCTGCGCGACGGCGCGCGAGGCGGAGCTGCCCGAACCCATGGCGACCCCGATGTCGGCGTCCTTGAGGGCGAGGACGTCGTTGACGCCGTCCCCGGTCATCGCCACCGTGTGGCCGTGGGACTGCAGCGCGTGCACCATCGCACGCTTCTGATCGGGTCGCACCCTGCCGAAGGTCGTGCATTCCTCCAGCGTCTCGGCCAGCGCCTCGGGCTGCTCGGGCAGCCTTCGCGCATCCATCGTCTCGCCGGCAAGGCCCAGCGAGCCGGCTACCGCCCCCACCGACACGGCGTTGTCACCGGAGATCACCTTGATGGAGACATGCTGCGAGGCAAAGTATTCGAGGGTCTGGCGGGCGTCGGGCCGGACCCTCTGTTCGAGCACGACCAGCGCGGCCGGCGTCACCGTGCCCGGAGCCGCGGGGTCGTCGACCGGGCGGTCGCCGGAGCCCAGCAACAGCACCCGCAGACCCTGCGCCCCGATCCGCTCGGCCTCCTCGGCGACGGGCGAGGTGGGGTCGAGGAGCACGTCGGGGGCGCCGATCACCCAGTTGCCGTGATCCCCGTAGGACGTGCCGCTCCATTTTGTCGCCGACTTGAACGGCGCGCAGGCCGTGGCCGTCCAGCCGGGCGGCGTGGGATAGGCCTCGGCGATCGCGGCCATGCTGGCGTTGGGGCGCGCATCGTCGGCGGCGAGCTGCGCCAGGACTTCGGTCACCGCCGCCACCCGACCGGCCGCGGTCGGCGGGTCCACCTGCTTCAGATCACTGACCCTCATCCCGTTCTCGGTGAGGGTGCCCGTCTTGTCGGCGCAGACGACGTCGACGCGGGCGAGCCCCTCGATGGCCGGCAGCTCGTTGACCAGACACTGCTTGCGACCCAACCGCACCACCCCGACCGCGAACGCGATCGAGGTCATCAGCACCAGCCCCTCGGGCACCATCGGCACCAGTGCGCCGACCATGCGCAGCACCGACTCCCGCCAGCCCGCGTCGGTCGTGAACAGTTGGGTGTAGATGATGAGCGCGCCGGCGGGCACCAGCAGGTAGGTGATGAACTGCAGGATCCTGTTGATCCCGCTGCGCAGCTCCGATTTCACCAGCGTGAACTTGCTAGCCTCCTCGGCCAGCTTCGCGGCGTACGCCTCGCGTCCCACTTTGGTCGCACGGTAGGCGCCCGCACCGGCGACGACGAAGCTGCCCGACATCACGTGATCGCCCATGCCTTTGACGATCGGATCGGCTTCCCCGGTCAGCAGCGATTCATCGACCTCGAGGTTGGAGTCCTCGAGGATCTCGCCGTCCACCACGATCTGGTCCCCGGGGCCCAGCTCGATGACGTCGTCGAGCACGACCTCGCTCGGGGCCAGCGGAGCAGTCCCGGACTGCCTGCGCACCAACGGTTTCGTCTGCCCCACGATGGCGAGCTTGTCCAGGGTCTGCTTGGCCCGCAGCTCCTGGATGATGCCGATGGCGCTGTTGGCGATGATCAGCAGGCCGAAGGCGCCGTTGATCAGCGATCCGGTCGAGAGCACGATGACCAGCAGCACACCGAGTATCGCGTTGATGCGGGTGAACACGTTGCCGCGGATGATGTCGGACACGCTCCGGGCGGCGCGGGCGGGGACGTCGTTGGTCTTGCCCTCGGCGACGCGCTGTGCGACCTCGGCGTCGGAGAGCCCGGTGGCGAGACCCACGGCTGGACTCACTTGACGAACGCCCCTTCGCCCTCGTCGTCGAAGTACTCGAGGGTCAGCTTCCCGCCGTCGAATGTCGCCGCCGAAACCGTTCCCGGAGGGGCGTTCTCGGAGGACAGCGGGAACGTGAACACGTTGCCGTCCCACGGTTGCAGTGCGAAACGTCCGCGGGGGCCGAGTGCCACCTCGAGGCGCCCGTCACGCTCGGTGACCGTCGCCGGGCCCCAGTAGGCGTTGTTGTAGACACCGACGTAGGACGCCAGGGCCGCCGGGGGTGTCGCGGCTGCGGGCCGTTGCCTGCCCGCCAGGCTGCCCACGGGTTTCTCCATCTCGGTGAAGGCGTGGTTGTACAACGCAAACCAGTCCTCGCGAACCTCTCCGAACTGCACCAGGTCGGCGAATTGGGCGGTCAGGGTCTCGGGGACACCCGCCGGCGTGGCGTTGGTGAGCGCGATGATCGCAACATCGGCGGACGGCAGCACGACGACGTTGGTGGCGGCCCCGAGTTCGAAGGCGCCGGAATGGCTGAGCTCCGTGCGGGCGCCCGATGTCGTCCCGACGTTGAAGCCGTAACCGTAGAACCCCGACCGCATCGCCGGCTCGGTGCCGCGGGAGGACACCACCTGCGGAGTGATCGCCGGGAGCAGCGCCTCCGGGGCGATCAGAGGTGTGCCGTGGTGCTGACCGTCGGCCAGCAGCATCGTCATCCACGTCGTCATGTCGTTGAGCGACGAGCTCACCCCGCCTGCGGGCGACTGCGCCTGCGCGTCCCGCACGTACCGCGGCTCGTAGCGGCCGTCGATGTGGATGTGCCCCACCGCCCGGTCCGGCCGGGTTTCGTAGTCGCTGAACCGATAGCTCGTCGCGTCCATCCCGAGGGGACGGAACAGAGTGTCGGCGGCCAGGTCCTCCCAGCTCTTGCCCGTCCCGGCGGCCACCGCCTCGGCGCCGGCGGTGAGGCCGAAGTTGGTGTAGGCGTACGAAGTTCGGAACTCATCGAGCGGGAGCTGACGAAGTCGCTCCAGCACCTGCCTGCGGTCGAAGCCCAGATCTTCGAGCTGATCACCGGCATGGTCGGGCAATCCGGAGCGGTGAGAGAACAGGTCACCGACCGTGAGCATCCGGGTCGTCGCCGGATCCGAGAGCGCGAACCACGGCAGCCGAGAGGTGACCGGGGTGTCCCAGCTGACCTCCTTGCGGCCCACCAGCGTGGCCACCACCGTGGCGCTGACCGGCTTGGACAGCGACGCGAGCTGAAACACGGTGTCGGCGTCGACCCTGTTCTCGGGACTGTCCGGCAGTTCGTTGTTCTTGACCCCGAAGCCTTTCGCATACACCGTTTTTCCGGCATGGACCACAGCGACGGCCATGCCGGGGATCCCGGTCCTGTCCATCAGATCGCCGACCATGCCGTCGAGTTCGGCCACCGCGTTGTCGACCGCGTTCTCCGGCAGTGCCATCGCCGGGACGAGCGGCGGCGGGACGTCGGAGGCCGCTGCGGGTGGGGGGCTCGACGCGGCGGGTTCTGAGCTGTTCGCACCGCAGCCGGCCAGGACTGCGACCGTCAGGGCGAGGGCGGCCACACGGGCCGGTGGGTTCATGCCCAGACGGTATCCCGTCGACCGGGTCTAGAGGCGCCACCAGGGTTCGAATGTCGACCCCGGGACCACACGCTCGCCGGGGATCGGGACGGCCAGTCGGACCCGGTCGCCTTCGGCCGCGGCGACGAGACGTTCCACCGGTTCGGCCCACGGGTGGGGCGCCAGACGGAACGTGGCCCAGTGGATCGGCACCATCAGGCTGGTGTCCGGGTCGGCGAGGTCGAGGTGGGCGCGGACCGCCTCCTCGGGATTCATGTGGATGTCGGAGAACGCCGGGTGGTAGGCCCCGATCGGCAGCAGCGTCAGATCGAACGGCCCGTGTCGGGCGCCGATGTCGGCGAAGCTCGCGGTGTACCCGGTGTCCCCGCCGAAGAACGCCTTATGGGTGGGCCCGGTGATGACCCAGGACGACCACAGCGTCGAATCGCGGGAGAACAGGCGGCCGGAGAAGTGCCGCGCCGGCGTGCACACCAGGGTCAGGTCGCCGATCCGGTGGGCCTCGTGCCAGTCCAGCTCGACGATGCGGGACTTCGGGATGCCCCACTTGCGCAGGTGCACGCCGATGCCGAGCGGCACCACGAACGGCGCTCGCTGGGTGCGGGCGAGCGCCACGATGGTGTCGATGTCGAGGTGGTCGTAGTGGTCGTGGCTGATGACGACGGCGTCGACGGCAGGCAGCGCTTCGAGCAGCAGCGGCACGTCATGCATCCGCTGCGGGCCCACCGCGCGGGACGGCGAACAGCGCTCGCTCCACACGGGGTCGGCCAGCACGCGGTAGCCGTCGACCTCGATCAGCGCGCTGGAGTGGCCGTACCAGCTGGCCGCAGCCGCGGCCGGCGTCGGGTCCACCTCGGGCGGGTCCTTCAGCGGGATGGGTCCGGGCGGCTTGCCCGCCGACCCGGCGTTGGCGAGGTCACGCAGAAGCATGAGCTGCAGATCCCGGTCAGCCGGCAGGCCCGACGAGGAGGGCTCGAGATTGACGAACTTGCCCTCCTTGTAGTGCGGAGAGCGGCGTGCCACCGGGGCGATCTCGGCGGGCGTGGCGCCCAGGGACGCCGGGGTGCCGTGCAGGGCGCGCAGCACCCATCCTCCGGCCAGCAGCGACGTCGTGCCGAATCCGAATCGGAGTGCTGTGCGCACCACCATCAGGCCCCCTTGAACCTCGGCGGGCGCTTCTCGATGCGCGCCACCTGAGCCTCGATGATGTCCTCGCTCGACCACGCCCTGTCGAACAGTTCCTGATGTGCCGGCCACGGATCCTCATAGGCGCCGTCGTCGTTGAGGACGCGCTTGGCGTGCTGCAACGCCAGCGGGGCATAGCCGGCGAGCTCCTGCGCCCACGCCTGAGCGTCGGCCAGAGTGCCGATCCTGTTGGCCATGCCGGTCTGCAGTGCAACCTCGGCGGTGAGCCGTTCGGCACCCAGCAGCATGCCCCTGGCACGGCCCGCCCCGACCAGTGACGTCAACCTACGGATACTCCAATTGTCCAGCGCGATACCGTATTTGGCGACCGGGAACTGAAAGTACGCCTCCGGCGCGACGACACGCAGGTCGCAGATCATCGACAGGATGACCCCGGCGCCGATGGCCGGGCCGTTGACCGCACCGATCACCGGTAGCGGCGCCCTGTCGATGGCCAGGTTCAGTGCTCTGGCCTTGTCGGGCAGCTCGTCGGCGACGCCCTGACCGCCGGACAGATCGGCGCCCGAACTGAACACATGCCCGGCCCCGGTCAGGACGATGGCGCGCACGTCTTCGGCCGCAGCCTTTTCGATCGCCTCACGCAGGCCGTCCACGAGTTCGGCGTTGAGCGCGTTGCGCCGTTCGGGGCGCTGCAGCTCCAGTGTCATCACGTGGCCGTCGCGGGTCACTCCAATCATGGCCACCAGACTATTAGCCTTTCCCTGTGAGCCGGATCCGCGCCCTCGATCTGCGCGACGCCCTCCTGGACGAGGGGTCGTTCGTGAGCTGGGACGACCCTCCCCTGGGCGTGGCCACGTCGGCCGAATACCGCCAGGAACTCGACGCCGCGCACGCCGCGACGGGCCTGGACGAATCGGTCCTGACCGGCGAGGGAAGGGTGCTGGGCCGCCGCGTCGCGCTGGTGGCCTGCGAGTTCGACTTCCTGGCGGGGTCGATCGGGGTCGCGGCCGCCGAACGGATCGTTGCCGCGGTTCGTCGCGCCACGAGCGAGGGTCTCCCGCTGCTGGCGTCGCCGAGCTCCGGCGGCACCCGCATGCAGGAGGGCACTGTCGCGTTCCTGCAGATGGTGAAGATCGCGGCCGCCGTCGAGCTCCACAAGAAGGCGCATCTGCCCTACCTCGTGTACCTGCGGCACCCGACCACCGGAGGGGTCTTCGCCTCCTGGGGCTCGCTGGGCCACGTCACGGCCGCCGAACCCGGCGCCCTGATCGGCTTCCTGGGTCCGCGAGTCTACGAGCACCTGTACGGCGAACCGTTCCCGGCCGGCGTCCAGACCGCCGAGAACCTGCAACGCCACGGTGTGATCGACGCGGTGGTCCCGCTGGACGTGCTGCGGGCGACCCTCGATCGCACGCTCAAGGTGGTGGCGGATGCCCCGGGCGAGCCTCCGGAGATGCCGGACCCCGGGGTGTTGCCGGACGTCCCGGCGTGGGATTCGGTCGAGATCTCACGCCGGCCCGACCGCCCAGGCGTCAGCTCGCTGCTGCGACACGGCGCCACCGAACGCGTGCTGCTGTCGGGAACCGGGCAGGGCGAGGCGGCCACCATGCTGCTGGCACTGGCCCGCTTCGGCGGCCAACCGGCCGTGGTCCTCGGACAGCAGCGCGTGGTGGGCGGCCTGGTGGGTCCGGCGGCGCTGCGCGAGGCCCGGCGCGGCATGGCGCTGGCGGCGAGCCTGAAGCTGCCACTGGTTCTCGTGATCGACACCGCCGGCCCGGCACTGTCGACCGAAGCCGAGGAGGGTGGTCTCGCGGGCGAGATCGCGCGGTGTCTGGCCGACCTCGTCACCCTCGACACCCCGACCGTGTCCGTGCTGATGGGCCAGGGCAGCGGCGGCCCGGCGCTGGCGATGGTGCCCGCCGACCGCGTGCTCGCAGCGCTGCACGGTTGGCTCGCGCCGCTGCCGCCGGAGGGGGCGAGCGCGATCGTCTACCGGGACGTCGAGCACGCGCCGGAACTGGCTGCGGCGCAGGGGGTCCGGTCGGCCGATCTGCTCCGCGCCGGCATCGTCGACACCGTGGTGCCCGAACATCCCGACGCCGCCGACGAACCGCGGGCGTTCACCGAGCGGCTGTCGGTGACCATCGCCGCGGAGCTGCACCGGCTGAGGTCGGTGCCCGACGAACAGCGGCTCGCCGCACGCTTCGAGCGCTATCACCGTATCGGCCTGCCCCAGAACTGAATTCGGCCGGAAGGCGTCCGTTCACCGCCGAGCAGTACGCGCGCACAGCAGGTGGCCGGGCCGTTTCCGGCCCGGCCACCTGGCTGCGATCAGAGCGCCGTCGGCGGGGTGATCTTCTGCACCTTCGTGATGTAGGTCCCCTCGGTAGCACCCGGGGAGGCCACGCCGACATACACCGTGCCATCCGGCGCGACGGTGACCGGTGTGATCACCGGCGTCTCGACATCGAGCACCTTGGTCGCCCCCGCCGAGGTGACCGCCCAGACCGTGCTCCGGGTTCCCGATCCGACGAAGCCGGGGGTGATGGACACGTACGCGGTCCCGTCCGGGGCGAAGAACACCGTCCGCGCGGTCAGGCCCGTCAGGCCGCCGGCTTCCACGGTGCCCGTGACCTGCCCGTCGTCGGTGAAGGTGTCCAGCGTCGTTCCGTCCGGGTTGACGACCAGCACCGAGGTCTGGAGAGGCCCTGACCCGTCGTTCTGCCACTCGACCCGGTAGACCTTTCCGTCCGGACCGAACGTGAGGGGGTCGACTCCCGAAATCTCTGTCCTGCCGGGGATTTCGTCTGATCTGTTTCCGGTCGACAGCGACAGCACGGAGGTGAAGTAGTCGCCCGACTCCTCATCTTCGCGGAGGAGGAGGGTGTACGCCTCGCCGCTGGCGGCCACGGCGGTCGGACCCGCCACGACTCCGGGTGGGAGCGCCTTCGACGTGAGGGTTCCGGATGCCGAGATCACTGCGACGTAATACTGGCCGTCGACCGAGTAGGACACGTAGGCCTTGCCGTCGGCTCCGACGACGAGGTTTCCGCCGTTGACCGCAACCTGGGCCACCTCCCCCGGGATGGGCACCGTCACCTTCGCGCCACCGGGTTGCACGATCACCACCGACGACGTGCCGTCGAAGTCTGCGACCGCGATGTAGGCCGCACCGGAGGGCGCCGTCCGAACGAGGCTGATCGGGATTCCCGGGATCGTCGTCGAGGTCAACGTCAAGGATGTGACCCGGAGCAGCGAACTCTGCCCGAAGCCGCGTGTTGCGATGTAGACCGCACCGTCCGCCCCGGCGGTGAACAGCTGGCCGCCGATGGACTGCCCGGCCACCTCACGCACCGTGTACGTCGAGCCGGTGAAGGTGAGGATCTTCGTGACGGTGGTGCTCGGCGTCGTGCCCGCCGTGGTGAAGGCGAAGTACACCTTTCCGTCGGACGCGACCTGGAACGGAGTGGCCCCGCTCGCCGCCCCGAGGTTGATCGGCGTGCCGTTTCCGGCGGCATCGACAACAAGGACCGACACCCCGTTCGTGTTGGAGACTCCGTAGTAATACATCGTCCCGTCGGACCCCGCGGTTTGCGCAGTCGGCAGTGCGAACCCGGGCACCTCGTAGAACTGGGCGACGTTGGCAGACGAGATCCGCACGACTGTGGACACGATGTCCTGACCGACGGGTTCCTGGCCGGTGACGGTGAAGAAGGTCGTCCCATTGGGCATGACGGTGAACAGGTTCCCTGGAATCCCCGGCAACGTCGTGATCGGTGTGACCACACCGTCCGCACCGATGACCGAGACGTACGTGGCGTAGGCGGTCTCGCCGGTGGGCTTCGTCGTCGCGAGGACCAGAGACCCGTCGGGGCGTGTCACCGGCCGCGCGCCGACGGGCAATCCCGCGATGTCCGCCGATGTCGCGAGCACCTTGCCGTTCGCGTCCAGAACGCTCACCCGCGTCACTGGGTTCTGCTGCCCCGGATCAGCCGGGTTGAAATCGCTGACGACGAGGTAGCGCGTGCCGTTGGCGGCGATGATGACGCCGCCCAGCGGTACGCCGGGGGTCGACTCCGCCGTCGCCGGTGCCGCCGGCGCGATGTCCACCTGGACCGTCACCGTCGTGACACCGCCGAGATGGCCGTCGTTGACGGTCACGGCGAACGAGTCGACCTTGGCCGACGCCGGTGCGTTCGGCGCCGCGGCCGCATCGCGGGCCGCCGCAGTCGGGGTGTAGGTGAAGGTGCCGTCGGCGTTGACCACGACGGTGCCGCCCTTGACCGACACCGCCGGCCCGCTGTAGGTCCTGGTGTCCCCGTCGGTGTCGGTGGAGGTCACCGATCCGCTGACCAGACCTGTCGACGGATTCGGCGTTCCGGCAGTGAATCCGCCGACCGGCGCGGCGTTCACGGGACTGATCGTCACCGTCACCGGCACCGCTGCGGTACCACCCCTGCCGTCGCTGACGACCACGGTGAACGTATCCGACTTCAGTGCTGCCGCAGCGTTGTTCGCCGAGGCGGCGTGGCGCGCCGCAGCGGTGGGTGTGTAGGTGAAGGTTCCGTCGGGGTTGACGACCACCGACCCCTTGGCGGTGGTCGTCGTCCCGGTGTAGGTCAGCGGATCGCCGTTCGGGTCGGTGGCCGTCACCGTCCCGGTGATCGTGCCGTCAGGGCCCGCAGCGTTCTGGCTGCTGGTACCACCGGTCGGTCCGCTGTTGGCCGCCGGCGCGATCGCCACCGTGACATTGACCTGGACGACGCCGCCGACATGGCCGTCATTCACCGTCACCACGAACGTGTCGGTCTTGTCGGCCACGGTGGCGCCGTACTTGGCCGCCGCCTCCCGCAGTGCCGCCGTCGGCGTGTAGGTGAAGGTACCGTCCGAATTGACCAGTACTGTCCCGCCTTTGGCGGAGACCAGCGGACCGCTGTACGTCCGCGAGTCGCCGTCGGCGTCCGCGGAGGACACCGAGCCGGACACCACGCCGGTCGTCACATCCGGCGCGCCCGGGTTGGCGTTGCCGGTCGGCGCGGCGTTCTTGGGCAGGATGCTCACCGTCACCGGAACGGCCAGCGATCCCCCTTTGCCGTCGCTGACGGTGACGACGAAGCTGTCCTCCTTCAGCGCCGCGCCTGCGTTGTTCGCTGCTGCGGCGTGCCGGGCGGCATCGGTCGGGGTGTAGACGAACGTGCCGTTCGCATTGACGATCACGCTGCCCCTGGCCGTGTCGCCCGACCCCGTGAAGGTCAGGGGATCCCCGTTCGGGTCGGTCGCCGTGACCGTGCCGGACACCTTTCCGTCCACACCGGGTTGCCCCGGGTTGGCCTTTCCGCCGGTCGGACCCGCGTTGGCTGTCGACGGTGCGATCCGCACCGTCACGCTCGCGGTGTCCGTTCCGCCGTGGCTGTCGGTGACGGTGATCTCGACGGTGTCGGTCAGCGCGGACCGGGGGGCACCTGCGGCGCCCGCGGCGATGCGGGCCGCTTCGGTCGGCGTATAGGTGAAGGTCCCGTCGCCGTTCTTGACCAGTGTCCCCTTGGCGGTTGTGGCAGGGCCACTGAAAGTCAGTGTGTCGCCGTCGGAATCGCGCCCGGACACGGTCACCGTGACCACCCCGGAGGCAGCGTTCGGCGACGACGCCCCGATGCGTGTGATGCGCGGTGCGGCGTTCTTCGGCGCGATCGTTATCGTGACCGGGACGACCACCGAGCCGCCGAACCCGTCGGTGACCGTCACGTTGAACGTGTCGGTCTTCGCCCCCGCGGCCGCGCCGTCGGCCGCCGCGGCGTGGCGCGCCGCTGCGGTCGGGGTGTAGGTGAAACGTCCGGAGGACGACACGGTGACCCGGCCCTTCTCCGTGGTAGCCGAGCCCGTATAGGTCAGGCGGTCGCCGTCGGCATCGGTGGCGGTGACCCTGCCTGTGACGGATCCGGTGAAGCTGCCCGGTGCGTTCGTGGTGACAGCCCCTGCCGCCGGAGCATCGTTGTCGATGGCAGCGATCTGCACCGTGAAGCGCACCGTGTCGACGCCGCCGTGGCCGTCGTCCACCGACACCGTGAACGAGTCCCGCCGTACCGAGGACCGTGCGTCCCGGTCGCCGGCGGCCTCGCGGGCGGCCTGGGTCGGGGTGTAGACGAAGGTGCCGTCCTCGTTGAAGACCACCGAACCCTTCGCCGGAGTGCTCGGGGAGTAGGTGAACGTGTCGTCGTCGTCATCGTCGGTCACCACGGCACCGCCGACCTGGCCGGTGGTGCCGTTCGGCAGGCCCACCGAACCCGACGACTGCGGCCGGGCGTTCAGGGGCCGGATCTGCACCTGCACCGTCACGGGCGTCACCCCACCGTTGCCGTCTGCGATCGTGACGACGAACGAGTCCACCCTGTCCTGTTCGGTCGCACCCGCTTTCGCCGCGGCGTGGCGCGCAGCAGCTGTCGGCGTGTAGGTGAAACGACCCTGCGCGTCGACGACGACGCTGCCCTTGGCGGTGCTTCCCGAGCCGGCGAATGTCAGCGCGTCCCCGTCTGCGTCCGATCCGCGCACACGTCCGGTCACGACGCCGGAGAACAGGCCGGGCGAGCCCACCGTCACCCGCCCGGGTTGGGGCGGGGTGTTCGCGTCGGCGGCCGCGAGATCCAGTGCGCCGGCGGTCGCGACGAGGTCACCGGTCAGTTCGTTGCGCCCGACGGTCTGGCGGCGCGCGAAGGCCAACAGGCCCCATACCAGCGGCGAGTCGACGGGAACGTCGCCGTTCGACGAGCCGAACGGGGAGAGCAGTTTCGTCAGCACCGAGCCGAGCGACATCGATCCCGTCGCGGGCGCTGCAGGAGGCTCGACTGAAAGTTGTTCATCCGCAGGCGCTTCCGCTGCGGGAGGAGGTGTCGCATCCTCCGGCAAGGGTGCCGGATCCTCGGGCGAGACCACGGGGTCGACCTGCTGTTCCGGCACCTCAGGGGTGCCGCCGAGCGGTGGCGCGCTGTCGGCCGATTCGCCCGAAGTGGTCTCACGGTCGGCGGAGTTCGACGACTCCCGGTCTCCTTCGGTGACGACCGGGTCGGCCGTCTCGTGCTCACCCTCGGGTTCGGCGACCGCGGGCTCGGAGTCATCTCCCTCACCGACCGGGGGTTCGCCGACGGCGTCCTCCTCGGCGGCCACGTCGATCTCCTCGGCGGGTTCACTCGACAGCTTGTCGTCGGACTCGGTCTCCGAGGTGACGCCGAGGCCTGTCTCCTCGCTGGTGGTCTGCCCGTCACCGGGCGTACCGCCGCCGGCGGCGGCGCCGGACGGTGCGCCGTCTCCGGACGGTGCGCCGTCACTGGACGCCGCGTTCCCCGGCTCGTCCGCCCAGGCCACGACCGGGGTCGATGCGACCGCCGTTCCGATGCCCAGCGCAACAGCCAGCGCCCCGACGCGGCCGATATACCGTGAATGACCCATGATCCCTGCCCCCGTTTCGACACATTTGCCGCCTCGGACGCTACGGGCGGGAACGGTTCGGAGATATAGGGGGTTTCCCTACGTTTTTCATGTAATCCGCAGGAGGGGTGCCGCACTTTCCCTCGCGACTCAGCAACGGTGATGGCGATGGCCGGGCAGAGGCACGGCTCGTAGCTGGCCATCCCGGGCGCGCCGAGTCCGCGGCTGCACCATGGCCCGCTCGACGCCTGCGCCAGTCTGTTGTCGGACCCCGGGGCGGATCGATCGGAACGCCCCGGTGCGCCGGGGCGGCGTTAACCGCACTCCGGACCGGCACCGACTCTTCGGTCCCCCTGGCACTCCCGGAATCACACATCGTCGCGACCAGAACATCCCCAACCGGTTGGTGTGCAGGTGTTCCGTCGCCCGGTGACGACATCACCGCGGCCGCGATCGTCAGGGAGGTGGCGTTGCTGGGGTCGTCTCCTCCGATCCCCGCGGTCAGGACACAGGTCCAGCCTGGGCCATCATCACCATGCAGACGACCCACAGCACGAGCTGCGCCCCGAGACCGATGAGCGCGACCGGTAGCGCCCGACGGCGGATGACCATTCGCCAGACCGCGATGACGACATCGAGAACGAGCAGGGCGGCGCTGCCCACCATGGCCAGTCCCATGGCCTCACCGGCCCAGCGTTGGTCCCCGCACTCGACATAGGCGCAGTTGGCGGTTCCCATCACCTGCAGGCCGGTCACCAAGACGGTGAGCAGGGCCAGCACCGCGTGCGCCAACAGCACGACCGCCGTGAGCCCGGCCTGCAACGGTTTTCGCTCGTCCACGGCACTCAGGATCAGGCCGCCGCCAGAGCGGCCAGCATCGCGCAGGAGGTGACGAGCAGCAGCGGCACCCGCAGCATGTTGCGCCGGGTCCACCGCAGAGCAGCAGCTTCGTCGACGTCACCGGGGTTCTTGCGTTCGAACTCCGCGCCTCGGGGAATGAGGTCGAACAGGGCCCAGAGCCGCATCGCCGCATGGCTCACCAGAGCGACGAGCAGGGCCGTTCCGACGCCCCCGTCGCCCCATGTGAGGACCAGCGTGACGACCAACAGCACCTCGAAGATCACCGGCACCGGCAACCAGAAGCGAACGCGGGATATCCCGCCGTTCTGCGACTGGATGATGCCGGGCCGCCTCGGCCAGGAGGGATCGACGACGACCACCTCGTAGACGGCCCCGCCGAGTGCGGTGCACGCGGCCAGTGTCGTCGCGGCGATGAGGATGATCGTCGGGGTGCCCACGACCGTCGATTATCGGGGATGCCAGGATGTGCCATGTCGCAGATTCAGCCATTTCGCATCCGCGTCGCCGAGGACGACCTCAGCGATCTCGCCGAGCGCTTACGCCGGACCCGGTGGCCCGACGCCGAATGCGTCGACGACTGGAGCCAGGGCATCCCACTGGCCTACACCCGTGAGCTCGCCGAGTACTGGGCGGGCCACTACGACTGGCGGACAAGGGAATCGGCTCTGAACCGGTTCGATCAATTCACGACCGAGATCGATGGACTCGACGTCCACTTCGTGCACCAGCGTTCGACCCGCGCCGATGCGTTCCCGCTGATCATCACCCACGGCTGGCCCGGCTCGATCGTCGAGTTCCAGAAGGTCGTCGGTCCGCTCACCGAGGCCGGGTTCGACGTGGTCTGTCCCTCGCTCCCCGGCTACGGCTTCTCGGGCAAGCCGACCGAGACGGGTTGGGGCGTGGAGCGGATCGCTGCGGCGTGGGACACCCTGATGACGCGGCTGGGCTATGACCGGTACGGCGCTCAGGGCGGCGACTGGGGCGCCGCGGTCACCACACAGATCGGACGCAACGTCGGTGGTTGCGTGGCCATCCACACCAACATGCCGATGGGCAGGCCGCCGAAGAACCTGACGGATCCGACCGCCGAAGAACTCGCCGCGCTCGAGCGGCTCGGCTACTACCGCCAGTGGGATGCGGGCTATTCGAAGCAGCAGGCGACCCGACCGCAGACGCTGGGGTACGGACTCGTCGACTCCCCGGTGGGGCAGCTGGCGTGGATCGTGGAGAAGTTCTGGTCGTGGATGGACTGTGACGGGCACCCGGAGAACGTCCTCACCAAGGACGAACTACTCGACAACGTGATGCTGTACTGGATCACCGGCAGCGGTGCCTCCTCTGCCCGGCTCTACTGGGAGAGCTTCGGCAGTTTCTCCGGCGGCGAGCCGGTCACGCTACCGACCGGGGTCGCGTCGTTCCCCAGGGAGATCCTTCGGTTTCCCCGCACCTGGTGCGAGGCCAACTACAACATCACCCGGTGGACGACGATGCCGCGTGGCGGCCACTTCGCGGCCTTCGAGCAACCCGAGTTGTACGTCGACGACGTCAGCACGTTTTTCGCTGACTTCCGCTGACCGCCCGCCGGTACGGAGCCCGTTGCGCCGCAGACTGATACGTCGCGGTCAGATGCGCCCGTCGAGTACGCGGAGATTGTGGGCCACCGCTCGGCTCTCCCGTTCACCGATCCACCGGACGAGCCGGAGCATGGTGTCATTGGGGTGCAGGTAGTAGGACCCGAGAACACCGGCCCACGAATCGTGGACACCGATGTGATCGCGGCGCCGCTGCGGCTGAGCGGCCAGCTGGTGGGAGAAGGCCCATGCCAGGTTGCGGAAGATCTTCAGTACCTCCCCGAGTGCGCGATCTTCGCAGAAGAGAAGGCGCCGCAGGACACCCACCCGCGGGGAGAGTTCGGAGAGCGTCTTCAGGAACACGGCGACCTCGTCGGCCAGCAGCTCGTTGATGCGGTCGAAGTCGCGCTCCAGCTCCTTCAGCGGCTGGCCTTCGGCTGCCAGGAACGCAGCGATCCCGAGATCGAGATTGACGTGCGAATTCACCGCGGTCAGCATGTGCTGCACCATGACCGGTTCGGGATCGTCGTACTCGTGACCGTCGAAACTCCACTGCCACACATGGGTGGGCGCCTCGTAGTCCTGCGGATGGAAATAGGCGTTGAGGGCATCGAAATACCGCTGCGCGAAGATCATGTCGAAGCGCGTCATCCGCGCGTCGTCGTCGAAGCATCCGCCCTGGTCGATCTTCGCCTTGATGGCCACGGTGGCGCGCTTGTAGACCGTGGCGAAGTAACCGATGCCGTTCTCGGCCTCGATCGCCCACTCGATGATGATGTCGAAGTTGGCGATGACGTCGTCGACGGTGTTCACCCGGTCGAGTTGCGGGAGCGGGAATATCGGATTCACCGTGGGGTACGGCACGGTCGGCTCCTTCAGTCCTGGGCCGCGGAGTCGCCGAGCAGACGCCGCAGGGTGCTCTGACCCCGGCTCAGGAGGACACCGGCATCGGATTGCCGAAACGACGCCGAATCGCCGGGCAGGGTTTCGACGATTCGTCGTGTCCTCTCGGTCGCCAGGTCGGCCGCACCCACCACGGCCGTCCTGAGTGCCGTGATCGCCTGCAGGATACCGACATTCGCGCCGGCCTCGGGCTCGTCGGCCGGTTCCCCCAGGGGCTGCAGGCCGCCTGCGGTGCGCTGCGTGGAGCTCATCTGTTCGGCACCGTCTTCGACCGCGACGCACAGCCGTCGCAGGGCCGCCTCGGAGTCGGCGACAAGGGCTGCGGTCCAGTCCGATTCCGCTTCACTCACCAGTTGTCCGTTCCTTCATGTGATCCGGTCCATCTTTCTTCCCAACTCCGCGCGGGTCTTGATGCCGAGCTTGCGGTAGACCCGACCCAGGTTGTGCTCGACGGTCTTCTGGCTGATGAACAGCGTCGACGCGATGTCGCGGTTGGTCATCCCCGATGCAGCGAGCTCGGCGGTGCGCTGCTCGGAGGGCGTCAACTCGCCGTCGCCGCTGCGCCCCACGTTGGTCCGGGACAACTCGGCCCGCACGCGCTGAGCCCACAGGGTCGCACCCATCGCCTCGAAGGCTTTCAGAGCGTCCCTCAGTGTATGGACCGCGGCATCCTTGGCTCGCCGGCGGCGCTGCAGCTGGCCGAGCAGCAATTGTGTCCTGGCCCTCTCGAAGGGCATCGGCAACCGCTCGTGTTCGACCATCGCTCGGCGCACTGCCGCGTCGGCCGCCTCCACGTCCCCGCGCGCGGCGAGGGACATGGCCCGGCACCGTTCGGCTGCCGCCAGCATCCAGGCCCGGTCCACCCTGCGACCGTTACGCTCGAGGATGTCGACGATGTGGTCGGCTCGCTCCATATTGCCCAGTGCCACCAGGGATTCCGCAGCGTCCGGTAGATACCAGCTGTGCATGAGCTCGGTGCCGGGCACGATGGCCAACCGGTCCAGCAACGGTTGCACGGCGGCGACGGCGTCGACATGGTTTCCCAGTGACAGCTCGACCAGACACAGCGTCATCCTCGGCCAGTCCGCCATGCGAGTAGCCCCGCAGTCCATCGCGGCGTCGAGAGCGGAGTGGGCGTCGGCCCGAGCGTCATCGACGCGACCCTGATACGCGGACACCACGCTGCGCACGCTCAGCGGGATGATCTCGACGTGGTTGTCGCCGAGCTGCTGTGCGCGCTCCACGCCCTCTTCGGCGAACTCTGCTGCAGCGGCGAGGTTTCCGCGCCACATCTCGATCATCGCGCTGTAGCTGGCCACGGCCATCAGGTTGCGGTCGGAACCCCGTTCCTCACAGCTGCGCCGCACCGTCGACATCTGTCCGGCCGCCTCGTCCAGTCGGCCCGTCCACGCCAGGATCAAGGCGTTCACCGCGCTGGCCTTGAACGGGATCGCGACATCGTCGTCGAGCACCTCGAGATCCAAAGCCCTGTCGAGAGCGGTCTTGTCGACGCCGTGACCGTGGATGAACAGGGTGTGGACCCACATCGCCAGCGCTTGGCTCGTCACGGTGGGCACCCCGAGTTCTTCGGCGAGCGCCACCGCCCGGCGCGAGTTCTCCAGCATGACGTCGAACAGGCCCTCCTCGGAGGTGCCTTCGGCGAAAGACCCCATTCCCTGGGCGAACGACAACGACATCAGGGCCTGTATCTGGACCGCAGGCACCTCGTGGCCCTCGTCCACCGCCTGGATCAGAAGGCCCGAGGCCTCCATGAAGCGGTTGTCGTAGACGCAGAGAGCACCGAGGAGATTGAAGGCGATGGCGCGCAGCACCCCGGGGCGAAGAACCCGGGTCAGCTCTTCGAGCAGTGACCGTGCCCGGCTGGTGTCGCCCGCCTGGAAATGGTCGCCCGCCGCCCGCAGTCGGCGCCACGGCTTGTCGCCGCCGAGGCCGATGGCCAATTCGAGCAGTTCCGCGGCTGCCGCGGGGGCTCCGCGTCTGCGCGCGGCTTCCGCCGCTTCGTCCAGTGCGGCCAAAGTGGCTTCGTCGGCACTGGTTGCGGCCAGGGCGAGGTGTCGGGCCCGGAGCTCGGGTTGAGATTCGATGGCCGCCAGAGCCCGGTGCATGGCGCGTCGGTTCGCCGGGGTGGCTTCGCTGTAGACGCCACGCGCCAACAACGGGTGTGAGAACCGCACCTGGTTGCCCTCGATGCCGATGATCCCCTCAGTCTCCACCTCTTCCAGCAGATCCACGATGTGCTCGGCGGATGTGCTGTTGAGACGAGCGAGCAGATCGACCGTCGGCGCCGCCACCGAGGCCACGGCAAGGAGGGTGTTGCGGACATCGCCATCCAGACGGCCGAGGCGCACGCGCACCAAGTCGGCCAGGGTGCTCGGCAATCCGGTGCGGGAGGCCGGAGTCCGGCCATCCATCGCGCGCGCGAGTTCCAGCGCATAGAAGGGATTACCGCCGGCGACCTCAGCGATGCGCACCATGATGGCGCGCGGAAAGGATCGGCCCAGCTTGTGCATGAGCAGAACGTGGAGTGCGCCCAGGCTCAGCGGACCCAACCGCAGTCGCGCGATCTCCTCCGGGTTCGTCAGCGTCAGCCACGACAGGGTGGTGCCTTGCAGGGCATCGCAGCGCTCGGTGAGCAGAAGCCCGACCCGCCCCGACAGCCGGCGGGCGACATAGGCCAGCACGGTCCGGCTGGAGGCATCGAGCCACTGCACGTCGTCCACTGCGACGAGGACGGGGGAAACGGCGGCCACACGTTCGAGCAGCCCGCCGACCGCCGCGGCGACGACGCGCTGATCGGTCGCCGGGCCCTCGGCACCCGCCCTCAGCAGGACGCGATCCACGGCGAGGCGCTGTAGCTCGGGTAGCGACTCGGCTGCCTCGTCACCGATGTCGGACGTCAGGTCGGCGACGGCGGCATAGGCGAGGACCGACTCTGCCTGGGCCGGACGTGAGGACAGGACTCGGAACCCCCGTTGGCCGGCAAGCTCGCAGATGTCCGACCACATCGTGGTCTTGCCGATGCCGGCCTCGCCTTCGAGCACCAGCCCGGCGGGCCCGGATTGCGCCGCGGCCAGGAACTTTTCTACCGACTCGTTGCCCGCGGCGCGAGCCAGGACGTCGGTGGGCACGCTCCGGATGATGGCACAGGTCCACCATGCACACGTTCCGAATCAGCAAACGGTCACGCGAGCAGGGGCGGACGCCTTTCCAGTTGTTTTCTTACGCAAAGTCTTCTGTGGCAATGCGTCAGCCGTGGGTGAGGAACGCGTGCTTGCTGGTCCTCTTCGCCGCCGCCAGGCAGGCCCGCGCCACGGGCCCCGTCGGCTCCAGCCCACCGGTGGAGGTCACGCGTAAGGGCGGCTTGGCGGGTCTGCGGAGTCTCCACCGGATGCGGTCGATCTGCCGGAAGGGCCACAGCACCCACGGTTCCTGCAGGGCGTAGACCGCACACCGCCGGTACGAGGAGCCCTCGGCATCCAGGATGCCGTTGACCGCGCGGCGGGCCGCCTCGTTGGCGCCCTCCATGGTCGCGAGGTCGGTATGGGTGCGGACGAAGTCGGCTGCCAGGAACAGATTAGGAAGCGCGGTGATGGCGTCGGGACGGTCGGTCCAGGAGCCCTTGGTGTTGATGAGCAACGGCTCGGCATTCGTCGCCGCACCCGGGTTCGGGAACTCGATCGCCGGATCCAGGAACCACGTCACCACGTTGGCTTCGTCGAGTGACCCGTCGTCGATGTGGGCCACGAGCTGCGCCCACACCTCGCGGCGGATCTCGTCCGCCGAACACGCCGTCGCGACCTTGCCGGTCACCGGGCCGGGCACATCCCACGCCGAGACGTCCACCGAGAGGATTCCTTCGACCGAGCCGTCGCCGCGTTGCTCGAGATCGATCTGCGGCCAGAACTGCTTCTGTGAGATCGCCGTCAGAGCCCACTCGGAGTCGATGAAGATCGCGTGACCGTTTTCCAGCGGGACGTCCTGGTCCAGGTAGAACATGATGCCGGTCATCCAGTCGTAGTCCAGTCGGCGGATCCGGCCCAGACGCGGGTCGGCAGCGCGCATCTGGGGGGAGACCAGGGGCACGAACTTCTCGACCGGCAACGCCGAGATGTAGTAGTCGGCGCGGACCGACTCGTCGCCGTCGGCAGTGCGGACGGTGACGCCGGTGATCCGCGCTCCGTCACAGCTGATTCCGGAAACGACACACTCCGAACGGAATTCGACCCCCTTGCTCCTGAGCAGGTCGACCCACGGGTCTATCCACACCTCGCTGGTGGGCCCGTCCAGCACATTGTCGACGCGACCGTCGAGCTGAAGCATGTCATAGATCAGCTGGCTGAGGATCATGCCACCGGTGCGTGCCGACATCTGTTCGGCTTTGGCCGCGACCAACGAGCGTGTCATCCCCGTGGCCAGGAACTTCTGATAAGCCGGGGACTTTCCGGGCGCTTCGACGAAATCCCACCAGCTCATCCGCTCGTACTCGTGCAACCGTCGCTCGTCGCACGCCGTCATCATCGCCAGGATGCGCTCGACGAACACGGCGAACTCGGACAGCGGCACGCCCGTTTCGAGCACCATCGCCTTCATCGCCTGCAGACCGTCGACAAGCCCGCCCCAGGACGTGGGTATTCCTGTAGGCGCGACGATCTCGTTGCCTCCCCCGGCCTGCGCCATGAGCATCTCGGTGCACGTCGTCAGATGGTCGTGGACCGTTCCGCCGTCACACGGGATTCCCTTCATGGTGTCGGTGACATGACGGTAGAACCCCGGAAAGAACCGGAACCCGTGTTCGGCCGGGAGATCGGGGTTCCCGTCCGTGCCGGACCCGGGCACCGGCATCGACCGAGCCTTGCCGCCGAAACCGAGGCGGTCCCGCGCCTCGTAGACCGTCACACGGAAACCACGCTGCACGAGTTCGTGTGCAGCGCTGAGCCCTCCGACGCCCCCGCCGAGGATCGCGACCTCCGTCACCCTGCCGACCATAGCTGCGCGACAATCCGCCGACACCGGAACAGCGGTAATCAGAGCACGGTCGGTGGGGTGAAGGTCTTCACCGTCGTCACATAAGCGCCGTCCACGAAGTCCGACACCGTGACGTACGGCGTTCCGTCGGGCCCGAACACGACGGGGCTGACCGTGGATCCATTGGCGAGGTCCAGGTCGAGGACCTTGGCGCCACCCCCGGGTGTCAGCGCCCACACCCCGGCGTCGGTCCCGGTGACGGTGAGATAACCGGTCCCGTCGGCGCCGAACACGATCGCCTCCTCGTGGAACACGGAATCGACCTGCCGTGGAACCAGGAATCCCGACACGTCCAGGCTCGTGACCGTCGCGCCGGATTCGTCGATTCCGAGGACGTGATAGGTGAGCATCTGGCCCGACTCCACGGTGACCAGGTATGCCGTCCCGTCCGGGCTGAACTGCAGCGCATCGTAATTCGGCCGCAGCGGAGCTCCCGGCAGTGCGGCGGTGACGACGTCGCCGGCCAACGCGACAACGGCCTCGGACGTGATTCTGCCGTCGCCGTCCCGGTACTCGATCACCTGGAACGCCGCACCGTCCGGACCGAAACTCACCGGTGTGCTGATGACCGCGCCGTCGGGCAGGGCCACGGTGCGTGCCACCGTCCCGTCCGGATCGAGCACGGCCAGATACGTTGTGCCACCGGAGGTGTAGGCGACGTACCCGGCCTCTCCGGCGTTCGGGTTGGCGTCGTAGCCCGCAGAAGAGGGGCTGACCCGCGGAGCGACGAACACGATGGCGCCGGGAATCTGCACGGTGGTGACCAATCCGTCAGGGTCGATCACCGCGACGCTGTCGGCCTGCGTCGTGGAGTTGCGCACCGGGACGTACACGGCGCCTCCGGGGGTGACGCTGATCGCGTTGACGAGCGCACCGTCGATGGGCGCCGAGACCTGCAGAGCGTCAGCGGTGATCCGCGTGACGTAGGACCTGCCGGTGGCGGCGTCGTAGGTGGCCTGGTACACCCCGTCTGCCGTGACCACCTTGGCCCGTACCGGCGCGCCGGGGATCTCGCGTACCGTGTTCGACGACCCGGTGAAGGTGTACACGCGAGTCACCGTGGTGCTGAACGTCTTTCGTGCCACCGTGAGGTAACCGCGGCCGTCCTGGCCGACCACGACGTCGTTGGGCGTCACCGTTCCCAGCGGAAGCGACACCATGCGAGAGGTGCCGGTGGGCCCCACGGCCAGCACCGACGGTGTGCCGAAGAGCGAGGTGCCGACGATGTAGGCGCTGCCGTCGGGCGCCACGGCCAACCCGCCGCCCGCACGCCCGACCCGGTACACCCGCACGTTGTTCTCCGCAGAGATGCGCACGAGGCGGTCGCCGGGCAGTCCGCTGGTCCCCGGCCCCGACGGGAACTGAGCGGTGCGCACGAAGACGACACCATTGGGGGCCATCGTCACAGGCTCGGTGGGCTGACCGACGGCAGTCCCGATCCTCGTCACCCCACCCTGGCCGTCGATGATCGAGATGATGGTGGTGTTGGTGGAGGTCCGATAGGTCGTGAGGAGCAGGCTGCCGTCCGGACGGACCACCGCAGGCGCCTGCTCCAGCGGAGATCCGGCGATGCTGTCGGTGGTCGCCAGCACCTTGCCGTCCTTGTCGAGGATGCTGACCCGTGTCCCCGTCGGGGACATCGTCTCCGGGTCGATGTCGTAGGTGACCTGATACAGGGTGCCGTCGGAGCCGACGACGACCGGGCCCGAAGCCCGCCCTGGCGCCGACGGACTCGCCTCCGCGTAGGGCGTGACGGCGACGTCCACCGTCACGGTACGCACGCCGCCGTGCCCGTCGCTGACGGTGAACGTCAGGGTGTCCGTCGTGGCCGACGCCGGTGCGCCGGGGGCGCCGGCGGCTTCGCGTGCCGCGGCGGTCGGCGTGTAGGTGAACGTGCCGTCACCGTTGTCGACGAGGGTGCCCTTGTCGGTGTCGGGAACGGTGAAAGTCAATGTGTCCCTGTCGAAATCGTACGCTCTGACGTCGATGACGGTCTTGCCGGTGGCGAGACTGCCCGTCCCCACGTCGGCACGCGCGCCGAAGGGTGTCGCATTGCGCGGCAGAATGTCCACCACGACGGGTACGGCGACCGTATTGCCCGCAGCATCGCTGAGGGTGACCGTGAAGACGTCGGTCCTGGTCTCCTCGTCGGCGCCGTCGGCCGCCGCTGCGTGACGGGCTGCCGCGGTCGGGGTGTAGCGGAAGCTGCCCCAGGGCAGAACCGTCACCCGTCCCTTCTCGGTGGTGGCCGTGCCGGAATACGTGACGCGTCCACCCTCGGGGTCGGAGCCGGTGATCCGGCCGGTGATCGTGCCGGTGAATATTCCTGGTTCGCTCGTGGTCACCTGTTCGGGTTCGGGGATCGCGGAGGCTTCGGGGTCGACGAGCTCGTCTGCCTGCGAGCCGACGGCGCCGACGATCTCGGGGCGCGCCTGGCCGAACTGGCGTCGTGCGAACGCCAGCATGGTCCACATCAGCGGGGAGTCGACCGGCGCGACCGGCCCGCCGCCGCTGCGCGGTGAATCCTGCGGCGCGAAGAGGCTTTTCAGGATCGATCCGGGAGCTGCCGACGGTTCGGGCTCGGGATCTGCGGCGGGTTCGGGTTGATCGAGGGGAATCTCGGTCGAGCCGGCGCCAGGTTCCGGCACCGTCTCCGAAGACTCCTCCTGCGACGTCTCCGGCGCGGGGTCGGACAGATCCTCGTCGGCCGACTGCTCGTCGGCCTCGTCGGTCTCCTCGGAACGGTCGCCGCCGTCCCCCGCGGTGATCGTCGCCGCCGTGTCGGCCGCGTCGTCGTTGTTGCTGCGCGACGAGCCGCGCTTTTTCGGCGCAGGCTCGTCCTCGGGTTCGTCGGGATCGGCGTCCGAGGGTGCGGGCTCTTCGTCGGCGGGAGATTCCGCCTCGTCAGAATTGTCGTCGGCGTCAGCGGTGTCGTCGTCCCGCGTCTGCGCCGGCGCGTCCGAATCTTTCGACGGAGCTTTTTGTTTCGACGACTCCGAGGCTTCGGAGGTCGAGGCCCCACCCATGGGCTCCGCCCACGCGACCGCAGGCAGTCCCACGGTCGCCGCGCCGATCCCCAGCGCGACCGCCAGCGCACCCACTCGACCGACATGGCGTCCGTCACCCATCGAAACCATCGAAGCCCCCCTTTGCTTGATCAGCCGCAGTCAGCCTAGAACGCAAATCGATGAACGAGGGCGTTTATGGAAAGACCACGCCGAGGGGATCACGCCAGGGACTGGACCCAGGATCGGTGCAGCGCCGCGTAGTGGCCGCCCTCTCGCGCGGTCAGCTCCTCGGGCGGGCCGTCCTCGACCACGCGTCCGTGCTCCAGCACCAACACGCGGTCGGCGATCTGCACGGTCGACAACCGGTGGGCGATCACGACCGCCGTACGGTCGGCCAACACGGTCTCCAACGCCCGCTGGACCAACCGCTCACTGGGGATGTCCAGCGACGAGGTGGCCTCGTCGAGGATCAGCACCGCGGGGTCGGCCAGGAACGCCCGGGCGAAGGCCACCAACTGGCGCTGCCCCGCCGACAGCCGGCCGCCCCGCTTGGCGACATCGGTGTCATAGCCCTCCGGAAGCGCCTCGATGAACGTGTCGGCGCCCACCGCGTGGGCGGCCGCGCGCACGTCCTCGTCGGTCGCGTCGGGCCGGCCGAACCGGATGTTGTCGGCGACCGTCCCGCCGAACATGAAGTTCTCCTGCGTCACCATCACCACGTGTCGCCGCAAGTCCGTCTGCGCCAGGTCACGCAGATCGATCCCGTCCAGCGACACCACTCCCGACCCTGGGTCGTAGAAGCGGGTGATGAGCTTGGCGATCGTCGTCTTGCCCGCCCCGGTCGTGCCCACCAGGGCGACCGTCTGACCCGCGGGGATCACCAGGTCCAGGCCGGGCAGGACCGGCCGGCCCGGCACGTACTCGAACCGCACGCCGCGCAACGCGACATCGCCGCTGACCTCATCCAGTCGCGCGGGCTGCGCCGGGTCGGCGATGCCGGGTCTCTCGGCGAGCACCCCGGCGAGTTTCTCCAGCGCCGACGACGCCGACTGGAAGGTGTTGAAGAACTGCGAGATCTCCTGCATGGGCTCGAAGAACATCCGCAGATAGAGCAGGAACGCCGCGAGCGTGCCGATGGTCATCTCGCCGTGCAGGACCCGGTAACCGCCGTACAGCAGCACCACACCGGTGGTCAGGTTCCCGACGAGCTTCACCCCGGGCATGAACACGGCGAGCAGCTTGAACGTCCGCTCGTTGATCTCCCGGTACCGGTCGGCGACGTCTTCGAAGATCTCCTGGTTGCGCGGCTCCCGCCGGTAGGCCTGGACGGCCTTGATCCCGGTCATGGTCTCGACGAACTGCACGATGACCAGCGCGGAGATCTCCCGGACCTCGCGGTAGGTCTTCGACGACTCGCGCTGGAACCACCACACCAGGAGCACCAGAACCGGGAACGCGACCAGGCACATCAGTCCGAGCTTCACGTCCAGGACGATCAGCAGGACCGAGGTGCCGACCATCGTCAGCGCGGCGGTGATCAGGCTGTCGAAGCCCGTCTCCAACATGTCCTGGATCGCCTCGACGTCGTTGGTCGACCGGCTGACGACCCGTCCCGAGGTGTAGCGGTCGTGGAAAGCGATGTCGAGGCGCCCGAAGTGGCGGAACAGTCGCCTGCGCAGCTCAAGGAGCACTTTCTGGCCGACGCGACCGGACCGGCGCAGGAAGAACATGCGGCTGACGGCCTGCACGACCACCACGCCGCAGAGCACCGCGACGACGGTGAGCAGCGTCGTGGCCGGGCCGCCCTCCAGGAGCGGAGGGATGCCGTCGTCGATGCCCTTCTGCACCAGCAGCGGCACCGAGAGACGCGCCGCGTTCTCCACGACGACGACGACGGCCAGCGCGACCACCACCCAGCGATACGGCTTCAGCAGCGCACCGAGCAGCGCGCGGGCCTCCCGCCTGCGGGGCACCGACTCGTCGATCGGCAGATCGGCACTCTCGTCGAACTTTCCGCGCCAGTCCGTGGTGCTCATCCGCGCCTGCCCAGGACTTCGGGATCGCGCCGGCCTGCATCGTGGACGAGCCGGGCGCGGTCCTCGTCGGCCCAGTCGCAGTCGTGTTCGCACCCGTCGTCCAGCTCGTCGTCGGCCGCGAGCAGGTACCGGTACGCAGGAACGTCGGCCAGCAGTTCGGCGTGGGTGCCCACGTGGGTGATGGTGCCGTTCTGCAGCAGGGCCACCCGGTCGGCCAGCAGGACCGTGGACGCGCGGTGGGCCACCACCACGCCGGTCACCGAATGCAGGACCCGCCGCAGCGCCTCTTCGACGACCGCCTCGGTGTGCACGTCCAGTGCGGACAACGTGTCGTCGAGGACGAGGATCTTCGGATCGGCCAGGATCGCGCGCGCCAGTGAAAGTCGTTGCCGCTGACCGCCGGACAGGCTCATACCCTGTTCCCCGATGCGGGTGTCCAACCCGAACGGCAGGTCGTAGACGAAGTCCGCCGCCGCCACCTCGACCGCTTGGCGCAGCTCGGCCTCGGTCGCGCCGGGGCGGCCCAGCCGTAGGTTCTCCGCGACCGACATCGAGAACAGCGTGGGATCCTCGAACGCCGTGGCCACCGCCGTGCGCAGCGCCTCCAGCGACAGCTCGCGGATGTCCTGTGCGTCGATCCGGATCTCGCCCTCGGTCACGTCGTAGAGCCGCGACAACAGACCCACCAGCACGGACTTGCCCGATCCGGTCGCTCCGACCAGGGCCAGCGTCTCGCCGGGCTCCACGGTCACGCTTACGTGCCTCAGTGCCCAGTCCTCACTGTCGGGGAAACGGAACCCCACATCGACCAACTCCAGCCGACCGCCGCGTGGCGACTGATCTCGCGGACCGTCGGAAATCTCCCGCGGCGCGTCGAAGATCTCGGCGATCCGATTGGCCGCGGTGAACGACTCCTGCGTCATCGACAGCAGAAAACCCAGGGAGGCGATCGGCCACACCAACGACAACATCATCGTGATGAACGCGACCAGCGTGCCCATCGTGACGTAGCCGTGGCCGGCCGCATACGCGCCGAAGCCCAGCACGACGATCAGCGTCAGATTCGGGATGATCTCCAGCAGGGTCCAGAACTTGGCCGACACGGACACCCGGCGGACCTGCGTGTCGTACAGGTTGGTCAGCTGTTCGTCGAAACGCTCGTAGACGTAGTCCTCGCGGCCGAAGGACTTCACCACGCGCAGGCCTAGCGCGGACTCTTCGACGTGGGTCGCGACGTGACCCGCCTGATCCTGGGCCAGCCGGGACAGGCGGGTGTACTCGCGCTGAAAATGCAGCACGGTCAGCGTGATCGGAACGATCGAGACGAGCACGACCACGCCGAGCGGCCAGTACATGGCCAGCAGAATGGCCGTCACCACGGTGATCTGCAGGACGTTGAGCATCAGGAAGATCAGGCCGAACGACATGAAGCGGCGAATCGTGCTCAGATCGTTCATGATTCGCGACAGCAGCTGACCCGATTGCCAGCGCCCGTGGAACGACATCGGCAGGATCTGCAGCCGCGCGTAGAGCTGCTTGCGGATGTCCGCCTCGACGCCCATCGTCGCGCGGGCGACCAGCCAGCGGCGGATGAACCACAGCACCGCCTCGGTCACGCCGACCGCGATGGCCGCTGCGCCCACCAACCAGAGCCCCTGCTGGTCCTGGTGCCGCACGGGCCCGTCGATGACCGCCTTGGTCATCAGCGGGATGGAGATCGTCGCCGCGAGGCTGGCCAGGGCCACCACGATCATCACGATCCAGCGGCCGCGGTACGGCAGCAGATACGGCATCATCCGCCACAGATCGGAGCTCGGCCTGACCTTCCTCGGCGGCGGCCCGATCGAGGGCGCCGCGTACAGAACTTCGGGTCGGGAGTCAGCCACTTAGAACATCTTCCCATTGCCGGCAAGTGGATATACCACCCGGCGAAACGGGATTCCGCGCGCACGACGTGGCCTGGGTGCCGCGCGGGGCGCACTGCCGGCGCTCCGTGCCGAACTGGGTGCGGTACAGCTCGGCGTACCGGCCGCCGTCGGCCAGCAATTGCTCGTGGCTGCCGCGCTCGACGATGCGGCCGTCCTCGACGACCAGGATCACGTCGGCGGCCCGCACGGTGGAGAGCCGGTGGGCGATCACGATCGACGTGCGCCCGGCCAGCGCTTCGGCGAGGGCCTGCTGGACGGCCGCCTCGGACTCGGAGTCCAGCGACGCCGTCGCCTCATCGAGGATCACCACCCGCGGTGACGCCAGCAGCACGCGCGCGATCGTCAGCCTCTGGCGCTGCCCGCCCGACAGCCGGTACCCGCGCTCGCCCACCACCGTGTCCAGACCGTCGGGCATGGCGGCCACCACGTCGTCCAGACGCGCGCGTCGAAGCGCCTCCCACAGCTCGTCGTCGGTGGCCGGAACATCGGCGGAGACGGCCAGTTGCAGGTTCGAGCGGATGGATTCGTGGAACAGGTGACCGTCCTGGGTGACCATTCCGACCGTTCTCTTCAGCGATGCGAACGTCGCATCGCGCAGGTCGGTGCCGTTGAGCCGGATCGCTCCCCCGCGCGGGTCGTCGTCGACGTCGTACAGGCGGGCCAGCAGCGAGGCAATGGTCGACTTCCCCGCTCCCGACGACCCGACGAGCGCGACGACCTGCCCTGGTTCCGCGGTGAACGAGACACCGTGCAGCACCTCCTCCCCGCCGCGGCGGTCGAGCTCGGTGACCTCCTCGAGGGAGGCCAGCGACACCTGGTCGGCGGCGGGGTAGGAGAACCGCACCCCGTCGAATTCGACCGTCACGGGCCCGGCGGGGATGTCCACGGCATCCGGGCTCTCCCGGATCAGCGGCACGAGGTCCAGGACTTCGAAGACGCGCTCGAAGCTGACCAGCGCCGTGGCGATCTCGACGCGGGCGTTGGCCAGCGCGGTCAGCGGGGCGTAGAGGCGGGTCAGCAGCAGGGCCAGCGACACGAGCGCACCGGCCTGCAGGTGCCCGCCGATGGCCAGCGCACCGCCCAGCCCGTAGACCAGCGCCAGCGCCAGCGCGGACATCAACGTCAACGAGTTCATGAACGTCGACTGCAGCATCGCGGTGCGCACCCCGATGTCGCGGACCCGTCCGGCGCGGACCCCGAATTCACGGGACTCCGAGGAGGCATCGCCGAACAGTTTGATCAGCGTCGCGCCCGGCGCCGAGAACCGTTCGGTCATCTGCGTGTTCATCGTCGCGTTGTGGGCGGCGGCCTCGCGGGACAACGTCGCCATCGCGCGGCCGATGCGCCGCGCAGGAATCAGGAACAGCGGCAGCACGGCCAGCGCGAGCAGTGTGATCTGCCACGAGATGCTGAGCATGACGGCCAGCGTGAGCGTGAGGGTGACGAGGTTGGACACCACACCCGAGAGCGTGTCGGAGAACGCGCGTTGGGCGCCCATCACGTCGTTGCCGAGACGGCTGACCAACGCCCCCGTCCGGGTCCGGGTGAAGAACGCGATCGGCATGCGCTGCACGTGGTCGAACACCGCGGTGCGCAGATCCAGGATCAGTCCCTCGCCGATCGTCGACGACAGCCACCGGGTCAGCAGCGACAACGCGGCCTCGGCGACGGCCACCGCCGCGATCACCACGGCGAGCCAGACCACCACCCGGGCGCTGCCCGCGCCGGTGATCTCGTCCACCACGCGGCCTGCCAGCAGCGGCGTCGCGACGGTCAGCACCGCGGCCACGACGCTCACCGCGACGAACAGCGCCAGCCGGCGATGATGCCGGCCGGCGAACCTCCAGATGCGCGCGAGCAGGCGGCGGTCTGCCAGCGTGTGCAGATCGCCGCCGCGCGCATGGGTCTGCCGGTAGAGGGACTGCCGGGCAACCGTTTCCAAACTCATATTCTCACCGTAGAACCTCAACAATCATTGAGGTCAAAGGCATTCCCGGCCCGTCAGGCCACTCCGGTGTCCCCCGACGGGAGGGCCTCCGACCATGACAGCGGATTGACCACGGCAGAAATCGCAAACACGGCGGCCCGATCGGCGGGCTCAGCACGGATAACGCGGGCACAGCCTCCCACGGGCGCGTCGGTTCATCGTGCAAGATTGCGTGCATGGACAGTGGACTGGGCTCACCCCGGGTGCTCGTGGTCGACGACGACCCCGACGTCCTCGCCTCCCTCGAACGCGGTCTGCGCCTGTCCGGGTTCGAGGTCTTCACTGCCGTCGACGGCGCCGAAGCTCTGCGCAGCGCCACCGAGACCCGTCCCGACGCGATCGTGCTCGACATCAACATGCCGGTCCTCGACGGGGTGTCGGTCGTGACCGCACTGCGGGCGATGGACAACGACGTGCCCGTCTGCGTGCTCTCCGCGCGGTCGTCGGTGGACGACCGGGTCGCCGGCCTGGAGGCCGGCGCCGACGACTATCTGGTCAAGCCGTTCGTGCTCGCCGAGCTGGTGGCCCGGGTGAAGGCGCTGCTGCGGCGGCGCGGATCCACGGCCACCTTCTCCTCCGAGACGATCACCGTCGGGCCACTGGAGGTCGACATCCCCGGCCGCCGGGCCCGCGTGGACGGCGTGGACGTCGATCTGACCAAGCGCGAATTCGACCTGCTGGCCGTCCTTGCCGAGCACAAGACCGCGGTGCTCTCCCGCGCGCAGTTGCTCGAGCTGGTGTGGGGTTACGACTTCGCCGCCGACACCAACGTCGTCGACGTCTTCATCGGCTACCTGCGGCGCAAGCTCGAAGCCAACGGCGCACCGCGGCTCCTGCACACCGTCCGTGGCGTGGGATTCGTGCTCAGGCAGCAGTAGGTGCCGTGACCCCGCTGTCCGAGAGGCTGTCCCGGATCTTCCGCCGCACCCCGTCGCTGCGGCAGCGGGTCGCGCTCACCAGCGCCATCGCCGGCGCGATCGTCGTGGTCATCGCCGGCGCGGTCGTCTGGTTCGGCATCACCGACGCGTGGAACGAACGGCTGGACCGTCGGCTCGACGAGGCGGTCGGGTTCGTCATCCCCTTCCTGCCGCAGGGACTCGACGAGATCCCACCGTCGCCCAACGACCAGGACGTCGTCATCACGGTGCGCCGCGACGACGGCCAGGTGACCGCCAATTCGAACGTGATCCTGCCCGAACTGGAACCCGGCTACGCCGACACCCAGGTCGACGGCGTGCGCTACCGGGTGCGCACCGTGCAGCTCTCCTCACCGACACCGATGTCGGTGGCCGTCGGCGCCACCTACGACGCCACGACCGCCGACATCAACAACCTGCACCGGCGCGTTCTGATCATCTGCACGCTCGCGATCGGGGCGGCGACGGTCGGCGGATGGGTGCTCGCCGCGTTCGCGGTGCGGCCGTTCAAGCGGCTCGCGCAGCAGACCCGCGCAATCGACGCCGGGGACGAGGACCCCGACATCGACGTGCGCGGCGCCACCGAGGCCGTGGAGATCGCCGACGCGGTCAAGGGCCTCGTGGAGCGTGTCTGGGAGGAACAGGACCGCACCAAGGCCGCACTCGCCTCGGCGCGCGACTTCGCGTCGGTGTCGGCGCACGAACTGCGCACGCCGCTGACCGCCATGCGCACCAACCTCGAGGTGCTCGCGACGCTGGACATGCCCGAGGAGGGCCGCAAAGAGATCGTCAACGACGTCATCCGCACGCAGTCCCGCATCGAGGCAACCCTGGGTGCGCTGGAGCGTCTTGCGCAGGGCGAGCTGTCGACCGAGGACGATCACGTGCCGGTGGACATCACCGAGCTTCTCGACCGCGCCGCCCACGATGCGATGCGCGTCTACCCGGACCTGGAGGTCTCGCTCGTACCCGCACCGACCGTGATCATCGTGGGGCTGCCCGCGGGGCTGCGCCTGGCGGTCGACAACGCGATCGCCAACGCGGTCAAGCACGGCGGTGCGACACGGGTCCAGCTCTCGGCGGTCAGCTCCCGGGAAGGGGTCGAGATCGCCGTCGACGACGACGGCGTCGGGGTCCCCGAGGAGGAACGCTCGGTCGTCTTCGAACGATTCTCGCGGGGATCGACGGCGTCGCATTCCGGCTCGGGACTCGGCCTGGCACTCGTGGCCCAGCAGGCCGAACTGCACGGCGGCACAGCGTCTCTGGAGTCCAGTCCGTTGGGCGGCGCACGCCTGCTGCTGCGCCTGCCCGGTCCGCGCTAGCGGGTGCCGAGCAGGTCGATGACGAAGATCAGCGTCTTGCCGGACAGGCGATGGCCGCCACCAGCGGGACCGTACGCCTGCTCCGGCGGGATGGTCAGCTTGCGCCTGCCGCCGACCTTCATCCCCGGGATGCCGTCCTGCCAGCCCTGGATCAGACCGCGCAGCGGGAACTCGATCGTCTCACCGCGGTTCCAGGAACTGTCGAACTCCTCGCCGGTGTCGTACTCGACGCCGACGTAGTGCACCTCCACGTTGGCACCCGGGACGGCCTCGGGCCCGTCACCGACGACGACGTCTTCGATCACCAGCTCGCTGGGGGCGGGGCCGTCGGGGAACTCGATCTCGGGTTTCGTAGCCATCCGACCACCCTAGTCGCGGACGTCGCCGCCGATTCACTGCACACTGGTGTGGTGCCGAATGACCAAGACATCATCAATCAAGTCAACGAACTCGTCGCCCAGGAACGGGAGTTGCGGGAGAAGCTGCAGCACCACGAGATCGACGAGTCCGAGGAACACACCCGCCTCAAGGCCCTCGAAGTACAGCTCGACCAGTGCTGGGACCTCCTGCGGCAGCGCCGCGCCCTGCGCGACAGCGGCGGCGACCCCGACAATGCGCAGGTCCGCCCGCCCGGCGAGGTCGAGGGCTACCTGAACTGAGCCGACCGGCACCAGGGACGTCGACGTCGTAGCGGACACTGGCCCCATGCCGGATGCGCGTTTCGACGTCGTCGTCGTCGGTGGCGGGCACAACGGTCTCGTGGCGGCGGCATACCTGGCCAGGGCGGGCCGTCGGGTGCGGGTGCTGGAACGGCTCGACCACGTCGGCGGCGCCGCGGTGTCGGCGTATCCGTTCGAGGGTGTGGGCGCGCGCCTGTCCCGTTACTCGTACCTGGTCAGTCTGCTGCCGCGTCGCATCATCGACGAACTCGGCGCGCGGATCACGCTGTCGCGCCGCCGGTATTCCTCGTATACGCCGCACCCGGCCGACGGCGGCAGGACCGGGCTGCTGGTCGGGCCGGAGTCGACGTTCGCCTCGATCGGAGCCGCGTCGGACGAAGCCGCGTTCCACGCGTTCTACCGCCGCTGCGGAGCTGTCACGGCGCGCGTGTGGCCGACGCTGACCGAACCTCTGCGGACCCGGTCGGCGATGCACCGGTCGATCGCGGCCGAGGGTGGGCGCGACGCCGAAACGGCCTGGCGCTCACTGATCGATCGGCCCATCGCCGAGGCCATCACCGGCGCGGTGTCCGATGATCTCGTCCGCGGCGTCATGGCCACCGATGCGCTGATCGGCACCTTCGCCGCCCTCGACGACGAATCCCTGGTGCAGAACCGGTGTTTCCTCTACCACCTGATCGGCGGCGGAACCGGGGACTGGGATGTGCCGGTGGGCGGGATGGGTGCGGTGACGGGTGCACTGGCGGCGGCCGCGGCCGGCTTCGGCGCCGAAATTGTCACCGGCGCCGATGTTTTCGCGATCCATCCCGACGGTGAGGTGCACTACCGGCACGGCGACCGGGAACACACGATCGCCGGCGAGCACGTCCTGGCCAACGTCACACCCGCGGTGCTGTCCCGCCTGCTCGGCGAGCCGGACCCCGACACCGCACCGGGCGCACAGATCAAGGTCAACCTGGTGCTGCGGCGGCTACCCGGGCTGCGCGATCAGACCGTCACCGCCGAGCAGGCGTTCGGCGGAACCTTCCACGTCAACGAGAACTTCAGCCAACTCGACGCCGCCTACCGGCAGGCCGCGTCGGGCTCGGTGCCCGACCCCCTCCCCTGCGAGATCTACTGCCACAGCCTGGCCGACCCGACCATCCTGTCAGACGAGTTGCGCACCGCGGGAGCGCAGACCCTGACGGTATTCGGCCTGCACACGCCCCACAGCCTGGCGGTGGCCGATACACCGGAAGGCCTGCGGGAGGAGCTGACGTCCGCTGCCCTCGCCTCCGTGAATTCGGTTCTCGCCGAACCGATTCATGACCTGCTGTGGCGGGACTCGGCGGGCCGCCCCTGTGTCGAGGCGAAGACGACCGTCGACCTCGAGCACACCCTGGGCATGACGAATGGCCACATCTTCCACGGCGGGATGTACTGGCCCTTCGCCGACGACGACGAACCCCTGGACACCGCCGCCCAGCGCTGGGGCGTGGCCACCGATCACCCGCGGATTATGCTGTGCGGCAGCGGGTCCCGACGCGGCGGGGCGGTGTCGGGCATCGGCGGACACAATGCGGCGATGGCGGTGCTGGAGGGCTAGCCCCGGCGCAGGTCGTCGAGAATGCGGCGCAGCGCCCTGAGGTCGCCCTCGGGGAGCCCGGTCAGCGAGACGGGCGCCGGGTCGTGCACCTCGTCGATGGCACGCACGACGTCGCGCCCGGCGTCGGTCAGCGAGACGGTCTTGCAACGGCGGTTCGACGGGTCCACCGTCCGCACGACCAGCCCCCGGTCCTCCAGGTCGTTCACGGCCACGGTCGCCGCCGGCGCGTCGACGGTGGCGGCCGCCGCGATCTGCTTGACCGTCATGGGAGTCCGGTTGAGCCGCATCAGGATCCGAACCCTGCTGAACGGCAGGCCCGTTCGCTCGACGACGGCCTTCTTCCAGCCGTCCCGGTGGTCGTGGACGAACGCGGCGAGATCCCGCCACACCTCGTCGATCAGCACGTCATCGGACATGGGCACCCGTCACCGGATCCGGGGTTCCGGACACCAGCGGCGCGAGGCGCTCGGCGGACCGGAGCGCGCGCTGCGACGTCGAGAACAGGCCGAGGCCCAGGATCAGCAGACCCAGCGCGATACAGACGAACCACAGCGGCCGGGCGGCGGCGGCGAAATCGGCCCCGCCCGTGGCCATCGCCGATCCGGCGACCGAACCGCACAGCGCGACACCGATACTGACACCGACCTGGCGGCTCGTCGACGTCACCGCCGATGCGGCGCCGGCGCGGTCCAGCGGCATCCCGCTGACCGCGGCGTTCGTGATCGGGGCGTTGACCATCGAGAACCCGATACCGAAGACCGCGAAGATCACCAGGAGCGACCACACGGGGGTGGTGTTCGTGAGCTGGGTCAGCAGCGCCGAGGCCGCGGTGATCAGCACCCCCGCGACCACCAGGGAGGGGCGGGCGCCGTAGCGGCCGACGAGCCTGCCCGACAGCGGCGAGAACACCAGGGCGCCGATCGCGATCGGCAGGTAGATCAGACCGGTGTGCATCGCCGAGAAACCGCGTTCGCCCTGCAGGTAGAGCGACATCATGAACAGGAACGCGCCCCACGCGGCGAACGCGCTGATCGCGTTGACCGTCGCCGTCGTGAACGGGATGCTGCGGAAGAACCGAAGGTCCAGGAACGGGTCGTGCCTGCGCGACTCGAAACGCAGGAAGGCGACCAGCGCGACCGCCGCGACGGTGGCGATCACCAGCACCCGCGGATGCGACCAGCCCAGCACCGGACCCTCGATCAGCGTGAACACGATGCCGAACAGGAACAGCACGGCCAGCCCCTGCCCGATGGGATCGACGTTGCGCATGGTCTGCGACTTCGACTCCGGCACGAACACGGCGGTGAGCACGATCGCGAGGGCGCAGATGGGCAGGTTGATCCAGAACACCGACCGCCAGCCGACGGTCTCGATGAGCAGGCCGCCGACGATCGGGCCCGCAGCCATCGAGATGCCGGTGACCCCGCCCCAGATGCCGAGCGCCCGCGCGCGTTCGACCGGCTTGGTGAAGATCTGCGAGATGATGGACAGCGCAACGGGATTGAGCATGGAACCGCCGATGCCCTGCAGGAAGCGGGCTCCGATCAGGGCATCGATCGTGGGCGCGAGGCTGCACGCCAGGGAGCCCAGCGCGAACAGCGTCAGACCGATCTGGAAGACCCGCCTGCGGCCGAAGCGGTCCCCCGTCGCCCCGGAGAGCATCAGCAGCGACGCCAGCACCAGGGTGTAGATGTCGACGACCCACTGCATCTGCGCCGAGGTGGCGGACAGATCGTCGCGCATCGACGGGATCGCGACGTTGACGATGGTGGCGTCCATCGACACGATGAGCAGGCTCAGGCAACAGGACACCAGGACGATGGCCTTGCGCCGTGGCGTCATCGCGCCGACAGTTGTATTCACACAACTATTGTGAAACTACAACCGTCTGCGTGGCAAGTGACGGCAGTGTGACGTCGCCGGCCGCGAGCGTGCGCGAACTAGGGCCGCCAGGCGCGTGTTGCGCTGCAGACACGCACGCTCGGCGGGCCGGGCGTGGGGGTCTAGCGGCCGTCGATCTCGGCGTAGTCGCGTTCGGTGTAGCCGGTGTAGATCTGGCGCGGGCGCCCGATCTTATTCGGCTCGCCGTGCATCTCGCGCCAGTGCGCGATCCAGCCGGGCAGCCGGCCGAGTGCGAACAGCACCGTGAACATCCGCGTCGGGAAGCCCATGGCCCGGTAGATCACGCCGGTGTAGTAGTCGACGTTCGGGTAGAGCTTGCGTTCGACGAAGAAGTCGTCGGTGAGCGCGATCTCCTCCAGCTCCTTGGCGATGTCGAGCAGCGGATCCTGCACGCCGATCTTGCCGAGGATCTTGTCGGCCTGCTCCTTGACGATGCGGGCACGCGGATCGTAGTTCTTGTAGACGCGGTGACCGAAGCCCATCAGCTTCACATTGTCCTCGCGGTTCTTGACCTTCTTGACGAAGGTCGCGACGTCGTCGTCACCGTCGCGGATCTTCGACAGCATCTCCAGCACCGCCTGGTTGGCACCGCCGTGCAGCGGGCCCCACAGCGCGTTGATGCCGCCGGAGATCGACGTGAACAGGTTGGCCTGCGACGAGCCCACCAAGCGCACCGTCGACGTCGAGCAGTTCTGCTCGTGATCGGCGTGCAGGATGAACAGCATGTCGAGAGCGCGCACGATCTCGGGATCGACCTCGTAGGGCTCGGCCGGGAAGCCGAACGTCATCCGCAGGAAGTTCTCGACCAGCGTCAGCGAGTTGTCCGGATACAGGAACGGCTGCCCCTCGGACTTCTTGTACGCGTACGCCGCGATCGTCGGCAGCTTGGCGAGCAGCCGGATGGTCGACAGCTCGACCTGCTGGGGATTGAACGGGTCCAGCGAATCCTGGTAGTAGGCGCTCAGCGCGTTGACCGTGCTCGACAGCACCGGCATCGGATGCGCGTCGCGGGGGAAGCCGTCGAAGAACCGCTTGAGGTCCTCGTGCAACAGCGTGTGCCGCTGGATCTTGGTGGTGAAGTCCTCGAGCTGCTCGGCCGTCGGGAGCTCGCCGTAGATCAGCAGGTAGCTCACCTCGATGAAGGTGGACTTCTCGGCGAGCTGCTCGATCGGATAGCCGCGGTAGCGCAGGATGCCGGCATCGCCGTCGATGTAGGTGATGGCGCTCTTCGTCGAGGCGGTGTTGACGAAGCCGCCGTCGAAGGTCGTGTAACCGGTCTTGGCCAGCAGCGAACCCAGCGCGATGCCGTCTGAGCCCTCGGAAGCTTTGACGATGTCGAGTTCGAGCTCGCCGCCTGGATAGCTCAGGGTGGCGTGCTCCTGCCCGGCGTCGGCGTTTTCGGCCACTGGGATCCCTTCGTGTCTGGGGGGTCTATCGCGGGAGTCACGGAGTCTGTCTACAGAAGGTAGTCCCAATCCAGGAGCGACGCCCGCGGGGGGCTGCCACAACGTCAGACGGGCTGTCCGATACCGGCGATCTCACCCGCGAACTCGGCGTAGGTGTCCTCGAACGCCCTGATCACATCGTCGATGTCGATACCGAGGGCACTCTTCTCCGCCAGGTCGCACATCGCCGTGATGAGCACCGCGCCCCACACCGCCGACAGCAGCTTGACCCGGCGGTCCTCGATGTCGGTCCCGATACGCTCGGCGATGATCACGTCGACCTTGCTCGCGCGGTATTCGACCGCGGCCTGGCGCAGGGTCGACGACGACATCACGATCCGCAGGATCTGCAGCATCCGCTCCGAGGTGAGAGTGCCGGCCGACGCCAGCTTGGTGTTGCCGGCCATCGCCACGTAGGCACGCCGCAGAGCCTCGAGGTTGCTGATGTCGCGCGGCTGGTCGAGCAACTCTCTGGCCGCGGAGTCGAGCACCTCGTCGATGAGTGCGAGCGCGATGGCGTCCTTGGTCGCGAAGTAGCGGCTGAACGTCCGCGGCGAGACCTCGGCGATCGCGGCGATCTGGTCCACCGTGGTCGCGTCGAAACCTTGGCGGTCACACAGCCCGACCGCCGCGTCGATGAGCGTGGCACGAGTGCGGCGCTTCTTGCGCTCGCGCAAACCGAGGACGGGCTCCCCCCTGAAATCAGCCACCTCCGAATGCTAAACGCCTCGGAGGGCCCCAGGGGCGGAAATGGCACGCCGAGACAATTGTCAACGGTGGTGATTTGTCAGAAATGGTCGCAGAAAAACACGACCGTTTTCGGGGCCGGAGAACGCCCGCTACGGCTGCAGACGCTCGATGTCGCCGTCGCGGAGCCGAATCCTGTTGTGCACCCTGTTCTCTCGCCCCTGCCAGAACTCGACCACCTCGGGAGCGATCAGATACCCGCCCCAGTGCGGGGGAACAGGTACCTCGGCCGCGTCGGCGAAGCGCTCCGTGACGTCACGGAGCTGTTGCATGAGTGCGGCGCGGGACGCGATCGGGCGGCTCTGCCGCGACGCCCACGCCCCCAGTTGCGAGCCCCGCGGCCGCTTGCGCCAGTAATCGGCCGTCTCCTGCGCCGACACTTTCGTGACCGCGCCGCGGACGTGGACCTGGCGTCCCATCAGATACAGCGGGAAGGTCGCCGAGGCGTACGGGTTGGCAGCCAGCTGCGCGCCCTTGTCCGAGTCGTAGTTGGTGTAGAACGACACGCCCGTCTCGTCGACGCCCTTGCACAGCACGGTGCGGGTGAAGGGTCGGCCCGCCGCGTCGACGGTCGCGACGACCATCGCGTTCGGCTCGGCCGCGCCCGCCTCCCGGGCGTCGGCCATCCACTGGTTGAGCAGCGCCACCCACCCGACGTCGAGCCAGTCGGCATCCAGGTCGCGGCTGCCGTCCTTCTCGACCGAACCGTATTCCACACGCATCCGAGCCAGGTCATCAGAAGTGCCCACGCGCCAAACGCTACGCCCAGGCGACCGTATGGTCGGCCACACCGGCGTGGTGCGAGAATCGGCCCATGACGACTGCGGTGCCCAAGGATTTCGCCCCCGGGTTGGCCGGGGTGGTGGCGTTCGAGACGGAGATCGCCGAGCCGGACAAAGACGGCGGCGCCTTGCGCTACCGCGGTGTCGACATCGAAGACCTGGTGGCCAACCGGGTGACGTTCGGCGAGGTGTGGGGACTGCTCGTCGACGGCCGGTTCGGCCGGGGACTCCCGCCCGCAGAACCGTTTCCGCTTCCCATCCACAGTGGCGACGTCCGAGTGGACGTGCAGGCCGGACTGGCCATGCTGGCGCCGATCTGGGGTTACCCGCCTCTGCTGGACATCGACGACCAGACCGCCCGTGATCAGCTGGCCCGCGCGTCGGTGATGGCCCTGTCCTATGTCGCCCAGTCCGCCCGCGGCATCTATCAGCCTGCCGTCCCGCAGCGTCAGATCGACGAATGCGACACCGTCACAGCACGTTTCATGACCCGCTGGCAGGGCGACCCCGACCCCAGGCACATCGAAGCCATCGACGCGTACTGGGTGAGTGCCGCCGAGCACGGGATGAACGCCTCCACCTTCACCGCGCGCGTGATCGCTTCCACGGGTGCCGATGTGGCCGCCGCGCTGTCGGGGGCGATCGGTGCGATGAGCGGCCCACTGCACGGCGGTGCGCCCGCCCGCGTCATCCCGATGATCGAGGAAGCGGAGAAGACGGGCGACGCCCGGGCGGTCGTCAAGGGGATCCTCGACCGCAACGAGAAGCTGATGGGCTTCGGGCACCGCGTGTACCGCGCCGAGGATCCGCGCGCCCGGGTGCTGCGCGCGACCGCTGAGCGCCTCGCGGCCCCGCGCTACGAGGTCGCCGCTGCGCTGGAGCAGGCCGCGCTCGCCGAACTGCGTGAGCGCAGGCCCGATCGCGCGATCGAGACCAACGTCGAGTTCTGGGCGGCCGTGATCCTGGACTTCGCCCAGGTGCCGCCGACGATGATGCCCGCGATGTTCACCTGCGGGCGCACGGCCGGATGGTGCGCCCACATTCTCGAACAGAAACGCCTGGGCAAGCTCGTGCGGCCGTCGGCGATCTACGTGGGCCCCGAACCACGCAGCCCGGAGTCGGTCGAGGGCTGGGACCAACTCCCCCGGACATGACGCCGTCGGGTAGCCGCCAGGTGTTCGCCTCTGCGGCACACAGTTTCGCCGCGCTGGTCCGCCGGATACCGGACTCGCGGTGGGACGATCCCGGCTTGGGCGATTGGTCGGTCCGCGACCTCGTCGGGCACACGTCGCGGTCGCTGATCACGGTCAGCACCTACCTCAAGGCCCCGGCGCAGCGGGAAGATCTGGCCGGAGCGGCCGACTACTACGTGGCGATGCACGACTACTCGGCACATCTGGGCGCCGAGGCCATCGTGGAACGGGGGCGTCAGGCGGGCCGGGACCTCGGCGCGGACCCGGCGGGCACGGTCGACGAACTGGTGGCGCGGGTGCTGGCCGAAGTGGACGCCGTCGAGGACCCGTTGATCGAGGTGATCGGCGGGTACGGCATCCGACTCAGCAGCTACCTGCCGACCCGGACCTTCGAGCTCGCGGTGCACGGCATGGACATCGCCGCCGCGGTCGGGATCGACCTCGCACCGACCGACGACGTGCTCGCCGAGGCGACGTCGCTTGCCGCCCAGATCTCCGTGCAGCTGGGGCGGGGGGCGACGGTGTTGCTCGCACTGACCGGCCGCGCCGGCCTGCCCGCCGCGTTCTCGGTGGTGTGACGGCATCGGCGTGTGCGCGGCGATGAGTTTCCCGGCGGCGGCAGGTCTGCATCGTCGTCACACACCACCCAGCTTGTGAGGAGCTCTTCATGGCGATCGACAACACCCCCATGCTCGTGCCGCACCTCGTCGTCGACGACGCGGCAGCCGCGCTCGATTTCTACGCCAAGGCCTTCGGTGCCGAGGAGATGGTGCGACTGCCCGGTCCGAACGGAAAGATCATGCACGCCTGCATGCAGCTCAACGGTTCGATGGTGTTCCTCAACGACGACTTCCCGGAGTTCAACTGCGACAAATCCACCACGCCCCCGGCGCTCGGTGGGACCCCGGTGACCATCCACCTGCAGGGCCCCGACGTCGAGGGACGGTTCCAGCGGGCACTCGATGCCGGTGCGACGGTGGTCAATCCGCTCGAAGACCAGTTCTGGGGCGACCGCTACGGGGTCCTGCGCGATCCGTTCGGCCATCACTGGTCGCTGGCCGAGACGGTCAAGGAGGTCGACATGGACCAGGTGCTGGCCGAGATGAACGGCCAGAGCTAGCGCCGTCAGGACAGTCCGCGAAAATCCGTGTGTTTGACGCGCCGCGGCGCCGTCCGGTGGTCATAATTGCCGGACTGCGCCGCGCACGCGCGCACCTGACGCTAGGTAACGGACTGTGCTCTGGCTGCTGCAAATCCCGCCCGTGATACTGGGCTTCCTGTGGGTCGCCGTGATCGTCGGCCTGTCCGTCGGCGGCCTGATCCTGTTCCGCCGGGTCGTGTCCCACACCCGGCTGGAACACACGAACGCTGTCTCGGGCTCGGTGTCCCAACTCGCCGGCGTCCTCTATGCCGTGCTGGTCGCCTTCGTCGTCGTGGTGGTCTGGGAGCAGTTCACCGACGCCGAGGACGCCAGCAGCTCGGAGGCGACGGCGATCGCGGATCTACTCCGGGACTCGGCCGCGCTGCCCGCACAGTCGCGCGGTGCCGTCGATGACGCCTTGATCGCCTATACCCGCGACGTCATCGACGACGAGTTCCCACGGATGCACCGCGGCGAGACGGTCCCGGAGCAGTCGGATCAGCTGGTCACCGTGTGGGAGGCCTACCTGAAGGTGCAGCCCGAAACCCGCAACGAGATCGCCTTCTTCGACCATGCCATCCTCCGGCTGAACGACTTGAGCGCCGCACGCAAGGAACGAGTGTCCACCGGTGAGGCGTCGGTGCCCGGCGAATTGTGGGTGCTGCTGGTCGGCGGTGGTGGCGTGATGATGGCCTTCACGTTCCTGTTCGGAACGAAAGATCTCGTCCTCCATGCGCTCGTGGTCGGGCTGACGTCGGCGCTGCTGGCCTTCGTGCTGTACCTCATCTTCGCCCTCGAACACCCGTATGTCGGCGAATTGTCGGTCGGGCCGACCGCGTTCGTGAACGTGTTGCAGGACTGGGCCTGACGGGCTCAGCGCCGCAGGCCGGCCAGCAGCCGCTGGTGTAGCGGTGGCACCGGCGCTGCGGCCGCCGCGTCCGCCATCTCGACGACCGAGGTGAACTTGTCCCGCGGACGCTGTCCTGCGCCGCGGGCGATTTCCGCCTCGTCGATCGCCCGCCACCCGGCGGCATCGATGACCTTCGGCTGTCTGCCCCGCACGAAACGTGTCAATGCGGACGCCCGGTGCGCGGGTGCGGCCAGCAGACCCTCGTTGTAGTCGGCGACCAGGTTGTGCACCGTCTCGGCTGCGCACGACTTGTTGGTGCCGATGAAACCTGTGGGTCCACGCTTGATCCAGCCCGCGACGTAGCTGCCGCGCAGCGGTGTTCCGTCCTCGGTCACCCGTCCGCCCTCGTTGGGCACCACCGCGGCCGCCTCGTCGAAAGGCAGTCCGCGAATGGGCTTGCCGCGGTAGCCGATCGACGTCAGGACAAGCTTCGCGGGCATCTCGACGACGTCCTCGGTACCCGTCACCGTGAACCCCACGCCGGTTGCCGTCTCGCTTCCGAGCACCCGCCGTGGGGTCAGCTGGTAGGCCAACCGGATACGTGGGCGGGGGGACGGCGCCGACGCGTCGCCCAGCTTGGCGAGGACTTCGAGCTTGTTCCGCGTCAGCGCGTCGGTGGTGTTTTCCAGGTCCGCGAGCACGCGCCGGTGGTCGGCGGGGTCCAGCACGACCTCGCACGTCGAGGTCAGGCCGATGAGTTCCGGCAGGGTGAAGGCCGACGCGGCGGGCCCACGCCGCGCCGCGACGACCACTTCCCGGACCCGCGAGTTCCGCAGAGCGTCGAGCGCGTGGTCGGCGATGTCGGTGCGGGACAACACCTCGGGGTCGGTGGTCAGAATGCGCGCCACGTCGAGCGCCACGTTGCCGTTGCCGACGACGACAACCCGGTCTCCGCTCAGATCCACGGGCAGATCGGCGAATTCGGGATGCCCGTTGTACCAGGCGACGACCTCGGTGGCCGTGGCCGTGCCGGGCATGCCGACACCCTCGATGTCGAGACGGCGGTCGTTGGGGGCGCCGACGGCGTAGAGCACGGCGTGATGGTGCGCCAACAGCTCGTCGTGGGTGACGTCCGCGCCGACGTCGACGTTCAGGTAGAAGGTGAAGCCGGGCTTCGAAGCGATCTTGTCGAAGAGCTTCGTCACCCGTTTGGTGTTCTGATGGTCCGGCGCCACCCCGGCACGCACCAAACCGTAAGGCGTGGGCAGCTTCTCGAAGACGTTCACGCGCACACCCTGCTGAGTGAGCAATTCGTCGGCGGCGTACATCGCTGCCGGCCCGGAGCCCACGATGGCCACGGTCAGCGGCCCGTCCGGACGCGGGTGCACCACCGGGGCCTCCAGCACCGGCGCCAGCTTGGACGTCGGCGGCAACTTGCCCTCGCGGGTGGGATAGAACGCCGCGTTCAGTTCGACGAACGGGAGCTGATCGGGTTCCAGCCGGGTGTCCGGGGCGATGGCCCCCACCGGGCAGGCCGAGACGCACGCCCCGCAGTCGACGCAGGCATCCGGGTCGATGTAGAGCATCTCGGCCGTCGCGAAGCCCGGCTCGTCGGGCGACGGGTGGATGCAGTTCACCGGGCACGCGTAGACGCATGATCCGTCACTGCAACACGACTGGGTGATGACGTGGGGCATGGAAATCCTGTCCGCTGAGTCCTGGCCGCCGGGGTCCTGACCGCCGCGGCTAGGCCGCGCTCACCACGTGCTCACGCGCCGGCTCGCTGCGGTAGCGGCTGGCCTTGCCGTCGATCTTGCAGAGCCGCCACATCAGCTTCGCCAACGGGTTCATCAGACCGGTCTCGTGGCACAGCATCCGGACATCGCCGAACATGTCCCGCAGGAACTGGCGCGCCTCGGGAGTGCCGAAGAAGACGTCCTTCTTCACCGAGCGCGGGATGTCGAATTCCTTCCAGAAGGCCTTCGGCGGCACGACGATCGCCTGGCACAGCACGCGCATGATGATCGGCACGTGCAGGGACAGCCAGAACTTCTGCATCCGGCGCATGTGCGGCACGCGCTTGCGCAGGTACTCGTGGGCGAACGAGATGTGTCGCGCTTCCTCGGCCACGTGGATGGCCATCACGCGCTCCATGATCGGGTGCAGCGACCGGCCCTCGCGCAGCACGTTCTTCTGCGTGTGGTCGATGGGCTCCTCGCCGGCGAGCACGCCGAAGAAGAAGACGATCGGCAGCGGACCCGCGGCGAGCGGGATGAACTGCGAGAGCCACTTGAGCATGCGCGGCATACCGGGCACATCGGCGCCGATCCGGTTCACCATCTCCTGGAACATCAGGGTGTGGTTGCACTCCTCGACCGACTCGTGCAGGCAGTACCGGTACTCGGGGGAACCGTTGGGCACCCAGAACGCGTAGTTCATCAAGCCGCGGATCAGGATCGACTCGAAGTGCAGACCGACCTTGGCGACATTGGCCTGGCGCCACATGCCGATCTCGATCTGTCGCTGCCGCGTCTGCGCCTGGTACCACGGGTGCCGCCCGAGGGGGTCCGTGCCCGGCAGGATCCACCGTTCGTCGTCCGGCGTCACCGCGAATTCCGGCGAATCCCAGTCGATGTCGGTGTAGGGATTGAAGTTGCGGCGCACCGAACCCTCGGACAGGGTCTTCAGCGTGTCCACGTACTCGACGTCGTCAAGGACGTCCATGTTCTTGCGCCAGCGCCGGATCACGCGCGTCTTCGCTTCTTTGACAGCCATTCGCAGCCTCCCGTGAGGTTTACATTCGTCGGCTCGATGTCCAATAACAGTACCCACGGTCCCAGGAATTAACCAGGGGGTTTCTCCAGCTGTGGGTCAGCCGGGTTATCCAGGTCACATGTGGTGCACGTCACAGTGAGGACGACGGCGCGGTACGCCGGCGGACCGTCCGGGGTCCCGCGGGGCGCACCCTGACCGCGTTTCGCATGGTCCGGGTGGCCTCATTAGGCTTGCGGCCATGGCCGAGACCCTGACCATCCCCTCCGACCTCAAGCCCGCCGACGGACGGTTCGGCTGCGGCCCGTCCAAGGTCCGGCCCGAGCAGCTGCAGGCACTGGCCGCGGCGGGGGATCTCTTCGGCACCTCCCACCGGCAGGCGCCGGTGAAGAACCTGGTCGGACGGGTGCGCGACGGGCTGCGGCAGCTGTTCGCACTGCCCGACGGATACGAGGTGATCCTCGGCAACGGCGGCTCGACCGCATTCTGGGACGCGGCCGCGTTCGGCCTGGTCGATTCCCGGTCCCTGCACCTCACCTATGGCGAGTTCAGCGCGAAGTTCGCGTCGGCCGTCGCGAAGAACCCGTTCGTCGGCGACCCCATCGTCATCAAAGCCGACGCCGGAAGCGCCCCTGCCCCGCAGTCCGACCCCTCGGTGGACCTGATCGCCTGGGCGCACAACGAGACGTCGACGGGCGTCGCCGTGCCCGTGACCCGTCCCGAGGGCGCCGGTGACGCGCTGGTGGCGATCGACGCGACCTCTGCCGCAGGTGGCCTGCCGGTCGACATCACCGAAGTGGATGCCTACTACTTCGCGCCGCAGAAGAACTTCGCCGGTGACGGCGGCCTGTGGATCGCGGTCCTGTCCCCCGCAGCGCTGGCACGGGTCGAGGCCATCGCCGCCTCGGGCCGGTGGGTGCCGGAATTCCTCTCGCTGCCCATCGCCATCGAGAACAGCCTGAAGAACCAGACCTACAACACCCCGGCGATCGCCACCCTGGTGCTGCTGGCCGAGCAGGTCGACTGGCTCAACGGCAACGGCGGCCTCGACTGGGCCGTCACGCGCACCGCCGACTCCTCGCAGCGGCTGTACTCGTGGGCCGACGGCGCGTCGTTCGCCACGCCGTTCGTGGCGGACCCCGCGCTGCGGTCCCAGGTCGTCGGCACCGTCGACTTCGACGATTCCGTGGACGCCGCCGCGGTGGCCAAGATCCTCCGGTCCAACGGCATCGTCGACACCGAGCCGTACCGCAAGCTGGGCCGCAATCAGCTGCGGGTCGGAATGTTCCCCGCCGTCGAACCCGACGACGTCAGTGCGCTGACGGCCTGCATCGACTGGGTTGTGCAGCGTCTGTGATCGCTGCCGCGTGTCACCCCGGTTACGGAGTGATAACGCAGTAGGGTGACCTGGATATCGGGCATGGCACCAGCCCGGAGGAGGTCGCAATGCGGGAACTCAGAGTCGTCGGACTGGATATCGACGGCAAGCGCATCATCTGCGAGACCGGCGACTCCGGGGAGAAGTTCGTCCTGCGGTCCGACGACCGGCTCAAGGCCGCCGTGCGCGGCGACCGCGCCGGTTCGAATCAAACCACCATCGATGTCGAGGTGCCGAACGTGCTGCGCCCGAGGGAAATCCAGTCGAAGATCCGCGCCGGCGCCTCGGTTGAGCAGGTCGCCAACGCCGCCGGGGTCGACATCGCCCGGGTGGAACGTTTCGCCCACCCCGTGCTGCTGGAGCGTGCCCGCGCCGCCGAACTGGCGACCGCGGCACATCCCGTCCTCGCCGACGGCCCGTCGGTGCTGACCCTGCTGGAGACCGTGACCTCGGCGCTCATCGCGCGGGGACTCGACCCGGAGGGCACCAACTGGGACGCCTGGCGCAACGAAGACGGACGCTGGACCGTGCAGATGGCATGGAAAGCCGGCATGTCCGACAACGTCGCGCACTTCCGGTACGCCCCCGGCGCGCACGGAGGCACGGTCACTGCGTTCGACGAGGCAGCCACCGAGCTGATCGATCCGAGCTACTCCCGCCCGTTGCGGCCGCTGGCACCCGTCGCGCAGCTGGCGCTCGAAGAGGCCGAGCCGCTCCCCGCACCGGAGCCGGAACCCGTCGCCACGCCGGAACCGGCACCGGCCGCGCAGGATGCCCAGGACGCCCCGGCCGCCAAGACGCCACGTCCCCGCAAGGGCCGCCCCGCGGTGCCGGCCTGGGAGGACGTCCTTCTCGGCGTCCGGTCCAGCGGCGGACAGCGCTGACGCCGTCCCCGGCCCCGGCGAGCGCTCGCTGACGCGGGCTGCCGACGGCCTCAGACCCTGACGCCGGAAAACCCCAGCACCAGGAGAGCCACCCAGGCGCCCGCCACGCCGGCACCTGCGCCCAGAACGAACCAGCGCCACACCGGCTTTCGGCGCCAACCCCACACCGTGGGCGCCAACCCGCCCACCGCAACGAGATTCAGGCCGGCTGCAAGCAGGGGATGCACCCGCATCAGCCCGAGGCTCAGCACGATGACGGCCGCGGCGGTCACCGCGGCGACGAACGCGGCCACCGTCAAGCCAGTGGCCCACGGGGTTTCGTCGTTCACGGGGCGAGCCTATCCCGCTCATAGAACGCCAGCGCCGCAGCCGTCGCGACGTTGAGCGAGTCGGTGCCCCTCGCCATCGGGATGCGCACCCGCACATCGCTGGAGCGCATCGTGTGTTCCTTGAGACCCGGCCCCTCCGCGCCGACCAGGATCGCCACCCGCTGCTCCGCCAGGCCCGCCATCGCTTCGGCCAGGGTCGGGACCGCCGGATCCGGGGTCATCGCAAGGACACGAAAGTCGTTCTCGCGCAGCACCTGGAGGTCTTCAGGCCACGCCGCCGCCCTGGCGAACGGCACGAGCAGAGCGTGGCCCATCGACACCCGTACCGCACGGCGATAGAGCGGATCGGCACATCCGGTGCCGAAGATCATGGCGTCGACCCCGAGGCCCGCGGCATTGCGGAAGACCGATCCGAGGTTCTCGTGGTCGTTGACGCCTTCAAGCACGGCGACCGTGCGGGCGTCGTGCAGCACGTCGTCGACGGAGAGCTCCGTCGCGCGCGAAGCCGACGCCAGAACCCCGCGGTTGAGGTGGAAACCGACTACCTCGGCCATCACCTCCGCGCTCGCCCGGTAGAACGGGGCCGCGACGTCATCGAGGTCGGATCCGAGTTCCTGCAGACGCCGATCGGTGCCGAGGAGGGCGCGGGGCGTGAACCGCGAGGCAAGCATGCGCTGCACCACGAGAACGCCTTCGGCGATCACGAGGCCTTTGCCGCTCGGAAGGTCCGGCCGGCGATCGACACTGTTGAGGTCGCGGAAATCGTCGAGCCGGGGATCCGCCGGATCCGTGATGTCTACGACGTTCGGCAAGACGTTGGCCATCACGCACATTCGAGTGGGCGGGCGGCTGGCACAGCGCTAGACACTACCCACTGCCCCGGGCACGTCGATTAGGTTGGAGGCGATGGAACCCGACGGCGAGCCCCAGCCACCCCCGCTGCCCGCGGCCCTGCTCACACCGTGGCCGGTCATCATCGCGATCACGTGCGGCTGGGTCCTCGCGACCGTGCTCGCGTTCACCGTCGCCGCGCTGCACGACTGGCGGCCCGTCACGCTGGCAGGGCTCGGCGTGGGCGTTCTTGGCACATCGATTTTTCTGTGGCAACGTCACGCCGTGCGTCGCGGGCACCGCGGCGCCCAACGCGGTCTGACGTAAGTACTAGGGAGAAGCCATGGCAGCGCCGATATTGCAGGCCGAGGTCGACATCAACGCGCCGGTGACCAAGGTGTGGGATCTCATCTCGGACCTGAGCAAGATGCCGCAGTGGAGCCCGCAGTGCCGTCTGATGAAGCCCGTCGGCGAGCTGCGCCCCGGGGCGCGCACCATCAACCTCAACCGTCGCGGGCTGCTGTTCTGGCCGACGACGTGCCGGATCACCGAGTACGTGCCGGAGAAGAAGCTCGCGTTCCGCGTCAACGAGAACCACACGGTGTGGAGCTATGAGCTGGAGCCGACCGAAGCCGGCACCCGGCTGACCGAGACGAGGCGCGCCGACAACGGCACGACGGCGGTCTCGAACTTTCTGGTCGGCAAGTTCATGGGCGGGGTGCCCAGCTTCGAGGATGAACTGGTCGAGGGCATGAACGCGTCGCTGACGCGGATCAAGGCCGCCGCAGAGAGCTGAGCCGCTAACCCTCGGTGCGTTCGACCAGGTCGAGCACACCGTCGTCGTACGGGTCGAACAGTGGCGAACCCGTGCCCGGCGCCGCCGGGGTGTCCGAATGGGCGCCGCAACCGAATTCGGCGTCGACGACGTGTCCGTCGGCGGCGTATTCGTTGGCGCAGACGCCGAACATCACCCCGAGCGCACCGCCGAGCGGAAGGTAGTAGCCGCAGTCCCGGCACATGCGCCGCGTGGACCGTGCCATCGCCGAGCCGGGACCGTATTCGCCGTCGTGCCAACGCTGCGCGGCGTCGTTGCGGCCCCACAGGCTCAGCACCTGTCGTCGACCGAGCCCGACCTCGACGGCCACCTCGTCGATCTGCGGGTCGCCGGTCGAGGTGTATCCCGGAACCAAGCGGGGGTCGTTTGCGGGCGGGGCGAGAAGGTCACCCGGGCTCAGGTCGCCGGGCCGGACCCGCTCCTCCCAGGGGATCCACTTCGGCGCCAGCAGCGCGGTGGGGCCGGGGACGAGCACCACTTCACTGATGGTGGCGTGCGCGGCACCCGGGCAGGCCGCCACCACGACGGCCCACTGCCAGCCGCGGTAGCCGGGCAGTTCTGCCAGGAAGCGGTGGGTGGCCGACGTCGGATCCTCGAACCCGGCGCCCAGATACTCCCCGACGCTGTCGTCGCCGCTGTACTCGATGATCGCTGCGCGCGCATCGTCGACGGCGCCCAGCAGGATCGCCTCCAGGTCAGGGCTGGCCACGACGGAACCAGGTTCGTCGTGCGCGGGGCCGGATCCGATGTCGGTCGGATCGGTCTGCTGATCGGGTTCGGTCATGCTGTCCATCGCCTCCAATATTGCCTGAGTCAGGCAACGTCTAGCCACACCGGTCGCCTGCGCGGACGCTGTCGGCCCCATGAGGGAGAATCGTCTGCGTGACCGGACCGCGGCGTGACCCCCGGGACCCTGACGGTCAGCAGGGTGGACGCTACTACCCGCCACGCCCACCTGCGGGAGAACACCCGGGGATGGCCAACTATCCCAGCGACCCGGGAATGCGTCCCGGCAACCGCAGGTCGGGGCGGCCGTACTCACCCAACGACCACGGCAATCGCTGGCTGCCTCCGCTCGACGACGACATCCGGCACCGGACCCGTTCCTCCTACGATCCGCCGCCGGGCCGGGCCCCGGGCGCCGGCGGCGACAAGGTGACGGTGACGCGTGCCGCCGCGCAACGGAGCCGCGAGATGGGCTCCAAGGTGTACGGGATGGTGCACCGCGCCGCGACCGCCGACGGCGCCGACAAGTCGGGTCTGACGGCGTTGACGTGGCCGGTGGTCGCGAACTTCGCGGTGGACGCCGCCATGGCCGTCGCGCTGGCCAATACCTTGTTCTTCGCCGCAGCCTCCGGCGAGAGCAAGAGCAAGGTGGCGCTGTACCTGCTGATCACGATCGCACCGTTCGCGGTGATCGCGCCGCTCATCGGCCCCGCCCTGGACCGCTTGCAACATGGCAGGCGGGTCGCGCTGGCGGCGTCGTTCGCGCTGCGGACAGTGCTGGCGGTCGTGCTGATCGCCAACTTCGACAGCGCGACGGGAGGCTTCCCGTCCTGGGTGCTCTATCCCTGCGCTCTCGGGATGATGGTGCTGTCGAAATCGTTCTCGGTGCTCCGCAGCGCCGTCACACCCCGGGTGCTGCCCCCGTCGATCGATCTCGTGCGGGTGAACTCGCGGCTCACCACGTTCGGACTGCTGGGCGGCACGATGATCGGCGGAGGTATTGCCGCGGCCGCCGAATACGGCTTCCAGCTGTTCGAGATGCCCGGCGCTCTCTACGTCGTCGTGGCGGTGACCATCGCCGGCGCCGCCCTGGCCATGCGGATACCCAAGTGGGTGGAGGTCACCGAGGGCGAGGTGCCGGCGACCCTGAGCTACCACGGCGGAACCGAAGAGATGCGGCGGGACTCGTCGGCGAAAGTCCGCCAGCCGCTCGGCCGCAACATCATCACCTCGCTGTGGGGCAACTGCACCGTCAAGGTGATGGTCGGCTTCCTGTTCCTCTACCCCGCGTTCGTCGCGAAAGCCCACGACGCCAGCGGGTGGGAGCAGCTGCGCATCCTCGGCATGATCGGTGCCGCGGCGGCCATCGGGAACTTCGGCGGCAACTTCACCGCGGCACGCCTCAAACTCGGCCACCCCGCCCGCCTGGTGGTGCGCTGTGCCCTCGCCGTCACCGTGATGGCACTGGCGACCGCGCTGACCGGGAATCTGCTCGTGGCCGCGGCCGCGACGTTCGTCACGTCGGCGGCCAGCGCCATCGCCAAGGCTTCCCTGGACGCATCGCTGCAGGACGACCTGCCCGAGGAATCCCGCGCATCGGCCTTCGGGCGCTCGGAGTCGCTGCTGCAGTTGGCCTGGGTGGCCGGCGGCGCGACCGGCGTGCTCATCTACACCGAGCTGTACGCGGGGTTCACCGTGATCACCGCGATCTTGATCCTCGGTCTGGCGCAGACCGTGCTGAGCTATCGTGGCGAGTCACTGGTGCCGGGGCTCGGCGGTAATCGCCCCGTGCACGCCGAGCAGGAGGGTGTACGGACGGATGCGGCGGTGACCCGGGAGTGAAACGTCTTGTCGCTGCTCTGGTGACGCTGGCGCTGCTCTCCACGATCGGTACGGGTGTACTGGTTTGGCAGCTGTCCCGCGGGCACTCCTCGGAACTGCCGGAGATCTCGGCGTTCTCCAACGGGCACCTGACGCGGGTCGGCCCCTACCGTTTCTGCCAGGTGCTCAACCCCACCGACTGCGTGGTGCCCGCCCAGCAGGGCGAGTTGCCCGTGACCGGACGCAAACCCATCCAGTTGTCGATTCCCGGCGAGATCTCGCGGGCGCCGTGGGTACTGCTGCGCGCCTACGAGGACGCCGACGTCATCGAGGAGTTCCGGCCGGACACGACGCTCGCGGTGACCATCCCGACCATGGACGCCCAGCGCGGCCGGCTCACCGGTCTGGCTGTCCAGTTGCCGACGCTCGTGCGCGACGAAGCCGGAAACGAGTTCCCCGTGCCGCACGCCGAATGGTCGGTGCGCACGGTGTGGGATCAGCCCGCCGAGTGAGCCTCGGGCACCCGCTCGCCCTCGGGCGTCGGGCCGGGCGCAGTGCCGTCGCCGAACGGCTTGCCGCCCAACGCCTCCCGCCCGTGCGGCGTCAGCCAGTTCGACAGATCCGGACCCTTCGGGACGACGCCCGTGGGATTGATGTCCGAATGCACTATGTAGTAGTGCTGTTTGATCTGCACGAAGTCGGTGGTGTCGCCGAAACCCGGTGTCTGGAACAGGTCGCGAGCGTACGCCCACAGAACCGGCATTTCCGAGAGCTTGCTCCGGTTGGTCTTGAAGTGACCGTGGTACACGGGGTCGAAGCGTGCCAGTGTGGTGAACAGCCGCACGTCGGCCTCGGTGATGGTGTCGCCCACCAGGTATCGCTGGCTCTCCAGTCGTTCCGACAGCCAGTCGAGCGCGGTGAACAGCCGGTCGTAGGCCCGCTCGTACGCCTTCTGTGAACCGGCGAAGCCGCAGCGATAGACCCCGTTGTTGACCTCGGTGTAGATCCGCTGGGCCACCTCGTCGATCTCGTCGCGCAGCGCCTCGGGGTAGAGCTGCGGTGCACCGTCGCGGTGGTACGCCGTCCACTCCGTCGAGAAGTCGAGCGTGATCTGGGCGAAGTCGTTCGTGACGACCTCCCCGGTCGGGATGTCCACGAGCGCGGGCACCGTCACGCCTTTCGGATAGTCCGGGACACGCTTGTTGTAGGCGTCGCGCAGATAGTGGATGCCGAGCACCGGGTCGACACCGTCCGGGTCGAGGTCGAACGTCCAGCTGCGTTCGTCATGGGTGGGACCGCAGAAGCCAATGGACAGAACGTCTTCTAAGCCGAGCAGCCGCCGCACGATGATCGTTCGGTTCGCCCACGGGCACGCCCTGGCGACCACCAGCCGATACCGGCCGGGCTCCACGGCGTAACCGTCTCGACCGTCGGCGGTGATGCGGGTGGTGATGTAGTCGGTGTCCCGGTTGAACTCACCGTCGGACGAGGACGGATTGGCCACGTAGCTCATGGGTCACTTCATACCCGCCGAGCCTGACCGCAGCGACATGATTGCCCACCGAAAACGGTGACGACTCCGGGTCATGCCACTGTCGGCGCCCACGACAACAGACCCGGTGACCACCGGGGCCGCGGCGACGCCTAGGCGTCGAGCTCGCGCGCGACCGCCTTGACCACTTCGGAAACCCGGCGGGCGACCTTGCGGTCGGGGTACTTGCCCTTGCGCAGTTCCGGCTGCACCGCGCCCTCCAGGAGCGTGATCATGTCCTCGACCATGCCGTGCAATTCGTCGGGTGTGTGCTTGTGCTCCACGGTCGCGGCTTCGCGGCGGTTGCGGCTGATGCTCGGCGGCGGGTCGATGAGCTTCACCTGCAGCGCCTGCGGACCGCGTCGACCCGCGGCCACTCCGAACTCGACGCGCTGTCCGGCCTTCAGGCCTTCGACTCCGGCAGGCAACGCCGAGGACCGCACGTAGACGTCTTCGCCCTCCTCCTGTGAGAGGAACCCGAAGCCCTTCTCCGCGTCGTACCACTTCACCCGGCCGGTCGGCACTGGTCTCACCTGCTGTCTGTCTGAAGCCGATATACGTCTGTACCTGTTCGGGTACACAAAGTAAGCGCCCCGTATGCGTCGGGACGCGTCCCGGCAGATCCTACTCGGACGCTGCGGGGGCCAGCATCCCCTTATGTCGGTAGGCTGCAGGTCACCGCTGGAGGAAGAACAAGGCGACTGATATGCGATTGGCACTGAACGTCATCTGGCTGATATTCGGCGGCCTGTGGCTGGCGCTCGGCTACGTTCTGGCAGCCCTGATCTGCTTCGTCCTCATCATCACGATCCCCTTCGGATTCGCGTCGTTGCGCATCGCCGCCTACGCGCTGTGGCCGTTCGGCCGGACCATCGTCGAGAAGCCCGGCCCACGGCCCGGCGCAATGGTGGGCAACGTGATCTGGGTGATCGTCGCCGGCATCTGGCTGGCGATCGGGCACATCACCACCGCGATCGCGATGGCCATCACGATCGTCGGCATCCCGTTGGCAGTCGCCAACCTCAAACTCATCCCGGTATCGCTGATGCCGCTGGGCAAGGAGATCGTTCCGGTGGATCAGGCGCGCGGTCGCGTGGTCGGAGCCGTGCCGTGAGCGCGGTGGCGCTCGGAGTGCCGTCGGTGCTTCGCCCGCCCTCTCCTGCGCCTGCCGACGGCCCTCTGATCGACACGTTCGGACGTATCGCGACCGATCTGCGCGTCTCCCTGACCGACCTGTGCAACCTGCGGTGCACCTACTGCATGCCGGCCGAGGGGCTCGACTGGTTGGCCCGGGACCAGAAGCTCAGCCGCGACGAGCTGACGCGACTGCTGCGGATCGGCGTCACCCGACTGGGGATCACCAGTGTCCGGTTCACCGGCGGCGAGCCCCTGGTGGTGCCCTACCTCGAAGAGGTGGTCGCCGCGACCGCGGCGTTGCGGCCCCGCCCCGAGATCACGCTGACGACCAACGGCGTCGGACTTGCCGCACGGGCCGCCGCGCTCAAGCAGGCCGGCCTCAACCGCATCAACGTCTCGCTCGACACCGTCGACCCGGCGCGCTTCGCCGCGATCACCCGGCGAGACCGGTTCGACGACGTCGTAGCCGGCCTGCGGGCGGCCAGGGATGCGGGGCTGAGCCCGGTCAAGGTCAATGCGGTGCTGGACCCGGCCACGGGTCTGGAGGACGCGGTGGCTCTCCTGCGGTTCTGCCTGGACAACGGATATCAGCTCCGCATCATCGAGCAGATGCCACTCGATGCGAATCACTCGTGGCAGCGCGACCGCGCACTGAGCGCGGAGGCGATCCTGGGCGCCCTGCGGCGGCACTTCACGCTGTCTCTCGACCCTGCGCCGCGGGGGTCGGCTCCCGCCCAGCTGTGGCGCGTTCACGACGGCGCGCGCATCGCAGGCCACGTCGGGATCATCGCGTCGGTGTCCCAGGCGTTCTGCTCCACCTGCGACAGGAGCCGGCTGACTGCGGACGGCCAGATCCGCAACTGTCTGTTCGCGCGCGACGAGACCGATCTGCGCGCGCTGCTTCGTTCCGGCGCCGATGACGCCGCGCTCGAAGCGGCCTGGCGCACCGCGATGTGGACGAAGGCCGCCGGACACGGGATCAACGACCCCGACTTCGTGCAGCCGGACCGCCCGATGAGCGCGATCGGCGGCTGACCGATGGAGGCCGACCTCGGCGTACGGGTGACCGTGCGCTTCTTCGCCGCGGCGAGGGCTGCCGCGGGTGTGGAATCCGAGATGGTCGAGCTTCCGGCGGGCGCCACGGTCGACGACCTCGTCGCGGTGCTGCGGAGACGCGACGCGGGGCTGGCGAAGGTGCTCGCGAGGTGCTCTTATCTGCGCGACGGAGTTGCGGTGCGAGACATGGCCACTGAGCTCGGCAACGCCCCGACGATCGATGTTTTGCCGCCGTTTGCCGGCGGGTAACTAGACCGATTCGCCGAGTCTATTCCGTGATTTGCGTCACATCACGGAATGGTCACGGGATGGCTACGGCGAGGTTGAGGCGACCGGCACCTGCAGGAACAACGGTCTCTCTTGGTCTTTTAGAGTTTTTTTAGTATTTGCCGCCGACGTCGACACGGCGTTGAGCAAAAGGTGACGACTCCCCGGAGAGCCGATACGGTTCTGAACCAGGCGATCAACCCCCACAATCGATCGCCTGCCGCGTCACCAATTGCGCCGAGCTCCATCCGTTGGTGCGCGGGGACAACGAGATACAACCTGGATGGAGGCGGGGGACCCACTGGTCCACCGACTTGAAGGACCTGGAACCCACTGCGGTTCCTTGGGGTGAAGCCGTCGTCGTTTCGACGAGGACGGCCGGGCGACCTCTCCAGCCCGAACCCGACAGCTGACCTCGCGGGCGCTTCAGAGAGGAACCACGCGCACCTATGAGTGGACGGCACCGTAAGCCCGCTTCATCAGCCAAGAGCGTCGCCAAGATCGCCGTAACCGGCGCGGTCATCGGCGGCGGCGGCCTCGCCCTCGCCGGCCAGGCCGGCGCAGCGACAGACGGCGAATGGGACCGCGTCGCCAGCTGCGAGTCCGGCGGCAATTGGGCCATCAACACCGGCAACGGTTATCAGGGCGGACTGCAGTTCTCCCCGAGCACGTGGTCCGGCCACGGCGGCGGCGAGTATGCCCCCGCAGCTCACCTGGCCACCAAGGAAGAACAGATCGCGGTCGCCGAGCGTGTCCTGGCCTCTCAGGGCAAGGGTGCGTGGCCGTCGTGCGGCGGGCCGCTCTCCGCCGCAACGCCGCGCAACGTGGTGGAACCGCCGCCTGCGCCGATCGATCCCCTTGGACTCAACGGCCTGCTGCCTCCTCCCCCGGCACCGTTCGCTCCGCCTCCGCCGCCGCCGGCCCCTGCGCCGTTCGATGCGATGGCCGCACCGGCGCCGCTGCCGCCCGCACCGGCTCCTCTGCCGCCCGCACCGCTGCCGCCCGCCCCGGCGCCCATCGATGCGATGGCCGCACCGGCGCCGCTCCCTCCGGCTCCCGAGCCACTGCCTCCCGCCCCCGCGCCCCTGCCGCCGGCACCCGCCCCGGTGGACGCACTCGCCGCACCCGCGCCCCTGCCGCCGGCACCCGCCCCGGCCGACGCACTCGCCGCACCCGCGCCCCTGCCCCCGGCACCCGCCCCGGTGGATGTGCCGCTGCCTCCGCCTCCGGCACCTGCTGCGGTGCCGTTCGACGCTCTGTCGGCACCCGCCCCGATCGATCCGGTCGCGGCCCCCGTTCCGGCCCCGGCTCCGGTCGTGGACGTCGCGGGTGTCACACCGTTGGCCGCGCCTGCCCCGGCGCCGCAGAGCGCCGTCGTCGCGGCCGCCAACTGGGATGCCGCTCCGGCGCCCGCACCCGGCGAGCCGCAGGTGTGGTCGCTCGGTGTCGACGCCCCGCTGCAACCCGCACCGGTCCTGCCCCCGGTTCCCCCGGCCCCGGCTCCTGCGCCGGCTCCCAATGTGGTGGCCTCCGCTCCCGCACCGGACCCGCTGGCACCGCTGGGCGCGGTCGATGTTCCGGCTCCGGCCTACGACATGGCCAATCAGGCGATTTCCGGTGAGCTGCCGGTCCCGAGCGAGGTTCCTCACCTCGCCAGCCCGGAGAACCTTCCCCCCGGCACCGCGATCGCGCCACAGGGCCCCAACCAGAGCCCGAATGTCACGTACCTCAAGGAGATCTGGCACGCGATCCAGACCCAGGAGATCTCCGGTACCGACGCGCTCCTGGCGCTGACGCAGCGTCCGCTGACTACTCCGGACAATCGCGGAGGCCCGGCGCCGATCGCTCCGGTGGGCCCGGCTCCCGCACCGCTGCCCGGCGCCCCGGCGCCGCTGGCCGCCCCGGCTCCCGTCGCGGGCGCGCCTGCTCCCGCCGCTCCGGCGCCTGCGCCGGTGCTGCCTCCGGCCTGAGCAGGCTTAGGCGGAGTTCACCCATTCGTCGGTGCCGTCGGCGAAGAACTGGTGCTTCCACACCGGTAGCCGTTCCTTGACCCGGTCGACCAGCCGCGCGCAGGTTTCGAACGCTGCGCCGCGGTGGTCGGCGGCGACGGCGGCCACCAGCGCGGCATCGCCGATGTTCAGCGGGCCCACCCGGTGGCTCACCGCGATCGCGCGCACCCCCGGGCTCTCGGCCGCCACCTCGGCGACGACGTCGGCGAGTGTCTGCTCGGCCGTGGGATGCGCGGAGTACTCCAGTCTGGTGACCGTACGACCCCCGTCGTGGTCACGGACGACGCCGGCGAATGCGACCACGGCGCCGGCGGACTCGTGGGAGACCAGCTCTTCGTGGTGCGCAGAGTCGATGGGCTGTTCGGTGAGGGCAGCGCGCACCACGGCGGTCATCGCGAATGATCCTTGCCTTGACGTTGATCGAGGGCGTGATCGAGCACGTCGCCGAGCACGGCGAGTCCGTCCTTCACCCCGCCCAGGGAGCCCGGCAGGTTCACGATCAGCGTTCGGCCCGCAACACCGCAGATGCCGCGGGACAGGATCGACGTCGGAACGTGCGGCAGACCGGAGCGCCGGATCGCGTCGGCAAGTCCGGGGATCTCGTAATCGAGCACCTCGGCGGTGACCTGTGGTGTGGAGTCGGTCGGCGAGATGCCGGTGCCACCGGAGGTCACGATGATGTCCGGGTCCTCGGCGAGCGCCGTTCGCAACGCCTGGGCGACCGGATCGCCGTCGGCGACGACGACGGGCGGCGGTGAGTCGATCCCTCGGGCCCGGAGCCACTCGACCAGGACCGGGCCGGTCTTGTCTTCGTACACGCCGCTCGACGCCCGGGTCGACGCGATGATGACCCGACCCGACCGCGTCACCTGACCCACGTTCCGGTCTTGCCGCCTTCTTTGCGGATGACGTGGATGTCGTCGATGGTCGCTGCCCTGTCGACGGCCTTGATCATGTCGTACACCGTCAACGCGGAGACACTGACGGCGGTGAGGGCCTCCATCTCGACGCCGGTGCGGTCAGTGGTACGCACGGTGGCCGTGATGGTGACCGCCCCTGGATCGTCGTCGCCTCCGATGACGAAGTCGACGTCCACGCCGGTGAGGGCCAGTGGGTGACACAGGGGGATGAGATCGCTCGTGCGCTTTGCGGCCATGATGCCGGCAACGCGCGCGGTGGCGAGCGCGTCACCCTTCGGCAGCCCGTTCGCAGCGATCATCGCGATGACGTCCGGCCTGGTGTGCACCGTGCCCACGGCCACAGCGACCCGTTTGGTGGCGTCCTTGGCCGTGACGTCGACCATGTGGGCCGCGCCGGTCTCGTCGAGATGCGAGAGGCGGTCGGCCACCACTACTTGTTGACGACGGTTACTGATTGGATGAACGGCAGTGTCTCGGCCGGCAGCGGGAACGTGATGTCACCGAACGGGGACAGCGCGCCGGTGCGGTCGGCGGCCAGCTCACTGACCGCATGGTCGTCGGCATCGGTCGTGGGCCAGCCGGGATCGACGTATCGATTCTTCTTGTCATCAGCCACGAAGACATTGTGGCAGGCCCATCAGCGGCTGGCGAGGTCGGGAGGCTCCTTTACGCTGGTCAGCGATGAGGGCTTGCACGAAGAGCAGTAGGAGCCGATGAGGGCTTGCACGAAGAGCAGTAACAGCCGATGAGCACCGGGGCGAAGGTTCCTGGCGTGCCGTTGGCTGCTTGGCTGGCCGACGGCGACGACGCGCAGCTCATTCGACTGCTGCGACTGCGGCCTGACCTCACCCAGCCTCCGCCGGGCAGCATCGCTGCGCTGGCCGCCCGGGCTGCGGCGCGCCAATCCGTCAAGGCTGCCACCGACGACCTCGATTTCCTGCACATGGCCGTGCTCGACGCCCTGCTCACGTTGCACGCGGAGACCACGACCGCGACGTTCGGTGAGCTCGCCGAGCTGTTCGGCGAGCGCGCCGACCACGCCGACCTCCGTGCCGCCGTCGACGACCTCTGCGATCGCGCGCTGGTGTGGGGCGATCTGACCGGCGAGGGCGCCCTGCGCGTCGCCGCGGAGGTTGCCTCGAGCCTGCCGTGGTACCCGGGGCAGGCGACGGTGGAGAGTGCGGCCCTGACGCCCGGCGATATCAGAGTGGCTGTGGAGTCCCTCGACGCCGGCGCGCGTGAGCTGCTGGACAAGCTGCTGGAGGGATCACCCATCGGCCGCACCCGTGACGCGATGCCGGGGACCCCGCCGGATCGGCCGGTGCCCCGGCTGCTGGCCGCCGGACTGTTGCGCCGGCTCGACGACGACACGGTCATCCTGCCGCGCCTCGTGGGACAGGTCCTGCGCGGGGAGACGCCCGGCCCGGTCAGCTTGTCGAAGCCGGACCCGACGGTCACGAAGACGAAGGGTGCCGATGTCGACGCGGTGGCCGCCGGGGCGGCGCTCGATCTGCTTCGCGAAGTTGAGATGGTGCTGGAGACGCTCAGCGACGCACCGGTCGTGGAGCTGCGCAGCGGCGGTCTGGGCATACGTGAGGTCAAGCGGCTCACCAAGGTCACCGGCATCGAGGACCGCCGGCTCGGCCTGATTCTCGAGGTGGCCGCGGCGGCCGGCCTGATCGCGCCCGGCATCCCCGAGCCCGACCCGACCGACGCCGCCGGTTCGGTGTGGGCGCCGACCGTGGCTGCCGACCGGTTCGTCGAATCGTCGACGGCCGCGCGGTGGCATCTCCTCGTCTCGGCCTGGATCGATCTCCCCGGGCGTCCGAGTCTGGTCGGCACCCGCGGGCCCGACGGCAAACCTTATGCAGCGCTGTCAGATTCGCTGTTCTCGACGGCGGCACCGCTGGATCGCAGACTTCTTCTCGACACCTTGAGCGACTTGCCGGCCGGGGCCGGGGTGGACGCGGACAGCGCGTCCGCGGCGATGGTGTGGAGGCGGCCGCGCTGGGCCGTGCGACTGCAGCGCGATCCCGTCGCCGACCTACTCACCGAGGCCCATGCCGTGGGGGCAGTCGGGCGCGGGGCCATTGCGAGCCCCCTTCGCAAGCTGCTGAGTGGGGACGGCGATGACGCGGTGATCGCTGCGATGGAGAAGGTTCTGCCGTCCCCCATCGACCACTTTCTGTTGCAGGCGGACCTCACCGTCGTGGTCCCGGGTCCACTGGAGCGCACGCTGGCCGAACAGCTCTCGACGGTCGCCAATGTCGAATCCGCTGGTGCGGCCATGGTGTACCGCATCGACGAATCGTCGGTGCGCCGTGCCCTCGACACGGGCAAGACCGCGGGCGAGCTCCATGCACTGTTCAACCGCTACTCCAAAACCCCTGTGCCACAGGCACTGTCCTATCTGATCGATGACGTCGCCAGGCGGCACGGCCAGTTGCGCGTCGGCATGGCGGCGTCCTTCGTCCGCTGCGAGGACGCGGCCCTGCTGGCCCAGGCCGTCGCCGCGCCGGCGACCGAAGCGGTCGAACTGCGCCTGCTCGCGCCGACGGTGGCAGTGTCCCAAGCCCCGATCTCCGATGTCCTCAGCGCGCTGCGCGCTGCCGGTTTCGCACCGGCAGCCGAGGATGCGACCGGCGCCATCGTCGATCTGCGCAGCCGCGGGGCGCGGGTGCCGGTGCCGGGGCGCCGACGCGGATACCGGCACAACCCGGCACCGACGGATCAGACGCTGGCAGCGATCGTCGCGGTGCTGCGCAAAGTGGCGTCGGCACCGTCGTCGGCGTCGAGGCTGGACCCGGCGGTCGCCATCTCCGAGCTGCAGCAGGCGGCGCACCACCAGGAGTCGGTGGTGATCGGCTATGTCGACCCCGCAGGCGTGGCCACCCAGCGGGTCGTGGCCCCGATCAATGTCCGCGGGGGCCAATTGACCGCCTACGACCCGGCCTCGGGACGGGTACGGGAGTTCGCCATCCACCGCGTCACGTCCGTCGTCTCTGCGGACTCCGACTGACGTTTCGCCAGCCGCGCAATCCGGCAAAGCACAAGGGCGCTCTCCCATGGCTCATAACAGGCCCGAGATCTGCAGAGCGCGGCGCGCAGCAAATCCCCCACCCCGGGGAACGGGCGGAGTGACGCAGTCGTTGCGGCGGGCACTCCTCACGACCCGGAATAATGGGAAATCGTGACTTTATCGCAGGCAACAGGGTGGGGACGCGATGACTGACGGCCCGCTGATCGTGCAGTCCGACAAGACGGTGCTGCTCGAGATCGATCACGAGCTGGCCGGAGCGGCCCGCGCGGCGATCGCCCCGTTCGCCGAACTGGAGCGTGCACCCGAGCACGTGCACACCTATCGCATCACCCCGTTGGCCCTGTGGAACGCACGCGCGGCGGGACACGATGCCGAGCAGGTTGTTGACGCCCTCGTGTCCTTCTCCCGCTATGCCGTCCCGCAGCCGCTCCTGGTCGACATCGTCGACACGATGGCGCGGTACGGGCGCCTGCAGCTCGTCAAACACCCGGCACACGGTCTGATGCTGGTCAGTTTCGATCGTGCGGTACTCGAAGAGGTGCTCCGCAACAAGAAGATCGCACCGATGCTCGGTGCACGTATCGACGACGACACCGTCCTCGTGCACAACAGCGAGCGCGGTCGCGTCAAGCAGATGCTGCTCAAAATCGGTTGGCCGGCCGAGGATCTGGCGGGCTACGTCGACGGCGAAGCACACCCGATCGACCTCGATCAGGACGGCTGGCAGCTGCGTGACTACCAGCAGATGGCCGCAGACTCGTTCTGGGACGGCGGATCCGGCGTCGTGGTACTCCCGTGCGGCGCCGGCAAGACTTTGGTCGGTGCCGCTGCGATGGCCAAAGCCGGGGCGACCACGCTGATCCTCGTCACCAACACGGTGGCGGGCCGCCAGTGGAAGAGGGAGCTCATCGCGCGAACATCCCTGACCGAGAATGAAATCGGCGAGTACTCGGGCGAGCGTAAAGAGATCCGGCCCGTGACGATCGCGACGTACCAGGTGATCACCCGACGTACCAAGGGTGAGTACAAGCATCTTGAGCTGTTCGACAGCCGGGACTGGGGACTGATCATCTACGACGAGGTGCATCTTCTGCCCGCGCCCGTCTTTCGAATGACGGCGGACCTGCAGTCCCGCCGCCGCCTCGGACTCACGGCCACGCTGATCCGCGAAGACGGCCGCGAAGGCGATGTGTTCTCGCTCATCGGACCCAAGCGGTACGACGCACCGTGGAAAGACATCGAGGCGCAAGGGTGGATCGCACCGGCCGAGTGCGTGGAGGTTCGGGTCACGATGACCGACAACGAACGCATGCTCTACGCCACGGCGGAGCCAGAGGAACGCTACAAACTGTGCGCGACTGCCCACACGAAGATCGCGGTGGTCAAGTCGATCCTCGATCGGCATCCGAAAGAACCGACGCTCGTGATCGGCGCGTATCTGGACCAGCTGGAAGAACTGGGCACCGAGTTGAACGCCCCGGTGATCCAGGGGTCGACGAAGACGGCCGAGCGGGAGGAGTTGTTCGATAGTTTCCGCCGCGGTGACATCCGTACGCTGGTGGTCTCGAAGGTGGCCAACTTCTCCATCGACTTGCCGGAAGCCAGTGTTGCAGTGCAGGTTTCGGGAACTTTTGGTTCACGTCAGGAGGAGGCGCAGCGCCTGGGCCGACTTCTGCGCCCCAAGGCCGACGGCGGTGGCGCCGTGTTCTATTCGGTCGTCTCCCGTGACAGCCTCGATGCGGAGTACGCCGCACACCGGCAGCGCTTCCTGGCCGAGCAGGGCTACGGCTACGTCATCAAGGACGCCGACGACCTGCTCGGCCCTGCGATCTAGGACCCGTTACAACACGAGCGTCAACAACCCTGTCGTGGTGTTGCTGGAAACCCCCTGGAAGTCGCGCACCACCATGGTGACGGTGCGGGTGCTGAGCAGATTGAGGCCCGTCTTGGAGAATCTGACGGAGCGGATGGCTTCCTGATACTGCGCCACCGTTCCCTCGCCGGACAGCGTCAACACCCCGTTGACATAGTTGCCGGTGATGTTCCCCACGGGTGTGAATGTCAGATTGTCGACACTCTGCACATTCGTGATCGTGACGACAGCCTGGTTCAAATACGAGGAGTCATCCAGGATCACCGCGGTCGGGCTGACCACTTGTGCGCCGAGTAGGAGCACACCACCGCCGAGCGGGGCCGTGAGTACCGGCGCCGAGTTGGCGGTCTGCGTCACCAGCGCGGTGGCGTTCGGGCTCGTCGCGCCCAGAGCATCGGTCACGGTGAAGGTGACAGTCTTCACATCGGTAGAACCAGACGCTCCAGAGGCAAACGTCACCGATTGCAACAGCTGCTGATAGGTCGCGGTGGCGGCGGTCCCGGTGAAGGTCAGGACTCCCGTGGCGCTGTTGTAGTTTCCGACGATGCCGCTCACAGGAGTGAAACCGAGAACGTCGCCCGATACGAAGTTGCCCGTGATCGCCACTGATGCTCCCTGCATCGTCGACGAATCGAGATCCAGGACAGTGAGCAACGGGTTCACCTGTACTGCAGTGTTTCCCGCCGTATAGATCGGGCCGAGCACCGTAGTGACGAGGGGTGCGAGGTTCACCGGCGCAGCCAGCACGGTCACGGTGACCGAGCCCGGCAGACTCGACGAATTCTGCTGATCGGTGACGGTGAACGACACCGTCTTGAATGTTGCCGGCGCCGTTGAGCTGGTCGCGATCTTGACCGACCTGAGCAGCTGTTGGTAGTCGGCCACCGAGGCATCACCCGTGAACGTCAGCGTTCCGGAGGTCCCGTCATATGTACCTGTAATCCCCTGCTGCGCAGAGTAGGTTAGCGTGTCGCCGGCACTGAAGTTGCCCGTGATCTTGACAGTCGCCCCTTTAATCGTGCTCGAGTCGAGATCGAGCAGACCCAGGTTTGAGTCGACCGCCACCGCGCTCGTTCCCGCCGTGTACGTGAGATTGACACCCGAGGTGATCACCAGCGGAGCGACATTGAGAGGAGCTGACACCACGGTCACCGCGACGAGGCCCGGTGCGCTGACCTTTCCGTCGACGTCGGTCACCACGAACGAGATGCTCTTGATGGTGGCAAGGGCACCGCTACTCGTGGTGAACGTCACCGAGCGCAAGATCTGCTGGTAGGCGCTCAGTGAAGCGGTACCTTCGAACGTCAGGACGCCCCCGCTGTAATTGCCGCTGATACCCGATTGCGGTGTGAAGCCCAGGATCTCGCCGGCTGTTGCACCGCCGACAACCGATACCACAGCTTTGGAGATCTGCGACGAATCAGCGTCGAGGAGGGTGAGATTCGGATCGACGGTTGTTGCCGTAGCGCCGGCCGTGTAGGACACATTTGCCACCGTGGTCACGACGACCGGGGTCGCGAGGACGGGTACGGACACCACTGTGACCGCTACCGATCCTGAGGCGCTGCTATTGAGCTGGGCATCGGTGACGGTGAACGAAATCATCCTGATCGACGACAGAGCCGTCGAGTTCGTCGAGAACGCGACCGTTCGTAGAAGCTGCTGGTACTGGCTGACGGTCGCATCACCGTCAAAGGTGAGTACTCCTGCGTTGTACTCCGCTGACACACCGGTCGGCAGAGTGCCCCATGTCAGAGCGTCGCCTGCGACAGGGTCGGTGATTGTCACGGTGGCTCCCGACATCATCGCCGAATCTCCGTCGAGCACAATGATTCCGGCATCGACCGGGGTAGCTCCCGCTCCGGCGGTGTAGGACACGCTGACGACCGACGTCAAGACGATCGGTGCGACAGCAGACAACCCGATGACGGTGACCACGGTGGCGGCCGGAACCACACTGGCCTTGCCTTGATCATCAGTGACGGTGAACGAGACGGTCTTCAACCCAGGACTGGTCGACGTCAACGTCACCGACTCCAGCAGCTGCTGATACACCGCCACCGATCCGACCCCGGTGAACGTGACCGTGCCGGTGCCAGTGGTGACCTGGAAACCGGTCGGCACTGTCCCCCAGCCCAATACATCTCCGGCACCCGGATTGGACACCGTCACCGTGGCCGACTGGATCTCTTCAGAATCCAGATCAGTGATCACCATAATCGGGGAGACCGTCACCGACTCACCGGTGGTCCCCGCCGCAGCCGCAGCCACCACCACCACCGGAGCGATCTGCACCCCCGGAACACCCACCACCGTCACCACGGTGGCGGCCGGAACCACACTGGTCTTGCCTTGATCATCAGTGACGGTGAACGAGACGGTCTTCAACCCAGGACTGGTCGACGTCAACGTCACCGACTCCAGCAGCTGCTGATACACCGCCACCGATCCGACCCCGGTGAACGTGACCGTGCCGGTGCCAGTGGTGACCTGGAAACCAGTCGGCACTGTCCCCCAACCCAATACATCTCCGGCACCCGGATTGGACACCGTCACCGTGGCCGACTGGATCTCCTCAGAATCCAGATCAGTGATCACCACAATCGGGGAGACCGTCACCGACTCACCGGTGGTCCCCGCCGCAGCCGCAGCCACCACCACCACCGGAGCGATCTGCACCCCCGGAACACCCACCACCGTCACCACGGTGGCGGCCGGAACGGTGCTTGCGTTGCCCTCGGCATCAATCACAGTGAAGGACACTGACTTGAGCCCCGCCGAGCTGGACGTCAGTGTGACTGACTGCAGGATCTGCTGGTAGACGGCAGCCGACGCCGCGCCAGTAAAGGTGACCGACCCGCTGCCTGTGGACACCCCGAACCCGGTCGGCAGCGACCCCCAGTTCAGCACATCCCCGACAGCAGGATCGTCGACCGTGACCGTCGCCGACTGCAGCGAATCCGAATCCAAGCCGGTGATCACCACGATCGGGCTGATCGTGATCGGCTGACCCGCCGCGCCCACGGCCGCGGGCGAGACGACTACCAGGGGCGGAACCGCAACGGCCGCACCCATCACCGTGACCACGGTGGCGGCCGGCACAGTGCTTGCGTTGCCCTCGGCATCAATCACAGTGAACGAAACAGACTTCAACCCCGCACCCGTGGAGGTCAGCGTGATCGACTGCAGGATCTGCTGGTACACCGCAGCCGACGCCGCGCCAGTGAACGTGACCGACCCGTTGCCTGTGGACACCCCGAACCCGGTCGGCAGCGACCCCCAGTTCAGAACATCCCCGGCAGCCGGGTCGTCGATCGTGACCGTCGCCGACTGCAGCTCAGCAGAATCCAGATCCGTGATCACCACGATCGGGCTGATCGTGACCGGCTGCCCCGCCGCACCCAGCGCCGCCGGGGAAACGACCACCAACGGCGGAACCGCAACGGCCGCACCCACCACCGTGACCACCGTGGCGGCCGGAACACTGCTTGCATTGCCCTCGGCATCAATCACAGTGAACGAAACAGACTTCAACCCCGCACCCGTGGAGGTCAGCGTGATCGACTGCAGGATCTGCTGATACACCGCAGCCGACGCCGCACCCGTGAAGGTCACCGACCCGTTGCCCGTAGCCACCCCGAACCCGGCCGGCAACGACCCCCAGTTCAGAACATCCCCTGCGGCAGGGTCGTCGACCGTGACCGTCGCCGACTGCAGCTCCGCAGAATCCAGATCGGTGATCACCACAACTGGACTGATCGTGACCGGCTGGCCGGCCGCACCCACGGCCGCGGGCGAGACGACCACCAACGGCGGCACCTCAATGGCTACGCCGGCAACAGTCACCACCGTGCTCGCAGACACCACGTTCTCATTGCCGTCGGCATCGACCACCGTGAAGGACACCGACTTCAAGCCCGCACCCGTCGAGGTCAACGTGACCGACTGCAGAATCTGCTGATACACCGCAGCCGACGCCGCACCCGTGAAGGTCACCGACCCGGCGCCCGTAGACACCCCGAACCCGGTCGGCAAAGACCCCCAGTTCAGAACATCCCCTGCAGCCGGATCGTCGACCGTGACCGTCGCCGACTGCAGCTCCGCAGAATCCAGATCCGTGATCACCACAACCGGACTGATCGTGACCGGCTGGCCGGCCGCACCCACGGCCGCGGGCGAGACGACCACCAACGGCGACACCTCAATGGCTACGCCGGCAACAGTCACCACCGTGCTCGCAGACACCACGTTCTCGTTGCCGTCGGCATCGACCACCGTGAACGACACCGACTTCAAGCCCGCACCTGTCGAGGTCAGCGTGACCGACTGCAGAATCTGCTGATACACCGCAGCCGAGGCCGCACCCGTGAAGGTCACCGACCCTGCGCCTGTGGACACCTCGAACCCGGTCGGCAGCGACCCCCAGTTCAGAACATCCCCGGCAGCCGGATCGTCGACCGTGACCGTCGCCGACTGCAGTGAATCCGAATCCAGGTCGGTGATCACCACAATCGGACTGATCGCGATCGGCTGACCGGCCCCACCCACCGCCGCGGGCGACACAATCACCAACGGCGGCACCTCAACGGGTACGCCGGCGACAGTCACCACCGTGCTCGCAGACACCACGTTCTCGTTGCCGTCGGCATCGACCACCGTGAAGGACACCGACTTGAGCCCCGCCGAGCTGGACGTCAGTGTGACTGACTGCAGGATCTGCTGGTAGACGGCAGCAGATGCCGCACCAGTAAAGGTCACCGACCCAGCGCCTGTGGACACCTCGAACCCGGTCGGCAGCGACCCCCAGTTCAGAACATCCCCGGCAGCCGGGTCGTTGACCGTGACCGTGGCCGACTGCAGTGAATCCGAATCCAGGTCGGTGATCACCACGATCGGACTGATCGTGATGGGCTGCCCCGCCGCGCCCAGCGCCGCCGGGGAGACGACCACCAGGGGCGGCACCTCAACGGCCGCACCCACCACCGTGACCACGGTGCCCGCCGGAATGGTGCTTGCGTTGCCGTCGGCATCAATCACAGTGAATGACACCGACTTCAAGCCCGTACCCGTCGAGGTCAACGTGACCGACTGCAGAATCTGCTGATACACCGCCGCAGACGCCGCACCCGTGAACGTGACCGACCCTGCGCCCGTGGACACCTCCAACCCGGTCGGCAGCGACCCCCAGTTCAGAACATCCCCTGCAGCCGGATCGTCGACCGTGACCGTCGCCGACTGCAGTGAATCCGAATCCAGGTCGGTGATCACCACGATCGGGCTGATCGTGATCGGCTGACCCGCCGCACCCACAGCCGCGGGCGAGACGACCACCAACGGCGGCACCTCAACGGCTACGCCGGCGACAGTCACCACCGTGCTTGCAGACACCACGTTCTCATTGCCGTCGGCATCGACCACCTTGAACGACACCGACTTGAGCCCCGCCGAGCTCGAGGTCAGTGTGACTGACTGCAGGATCTGCTGATACACCGCAGCCGAGGCCGCACCCGTGAAGGTCACCGACCCTGCGCCTGTGGACACCCCGAACCCGGTCGGCAGCGACCCCCAGTTCAGAACATCCCCGGCAGCCGGATCGTCGGCCGTGACCGTCGCCGACTGCAGTGAATCCGAATCCAGGTCGGTGATCACCACGATCGGACTGATTGTGATCGGCTGACCCGCCGCACCCAGCGCCGCCGGGGAAACAATCACCAGCGGCGGCACCTCAACGGCCGCGCCCACCACCGTGACCACGGTGCCCGCCGGCACCGCATTCGCATTACCGTCGACATCAGTGACGACGAAACTGACAGACTTCAGCCCCGACGTGCTGGACGTCAAAGTGACCGACTGCAGAATCTGCTGATACACCGCAGCCGAGGCCGCACCCGTGAAGGTCACCGACCCTGCGCCTGTGGACACCTCGAACCCGGTCGGCAGCGACCCCCAGTTCAGCACATCCCCGGCAGCCGGGTCGTTGACCGTGACCGTGGCCGACTGCAATGAATCCGAGTCCAGGTCGGTGATCACCACGATCGGACTGATCGTGACCGGCTGGCCGGCCCCACCCACAGCCGCGGGCGAGACGACCACCAACGGCGGCACCTCAACGGGTACGCCGGCGACAGTCACCACCGTGCTCGCAGACACCACGTTCTCGTTGCCGTCGGCATCAATCACAGTGAAGGAAACAGACTTCAAGCCCGCACCCGTCGAGGTCAACGTGACCGACTGCAGAATCTGCTGATACACCGCAGCCGACGCCGCACCAGTAAAGGTGACCGACCCTGTGCCGGAATCAAACCCGACGGTGGTGACACCGTCAGGCAGACCACCCCAACTCAACACATCACCGATGGCGGGATCGTCGATCGTTACCGTCGCTGAGTCCAGAGCATCGGAATCGAGGTCGGTGATCACCACGATCGGACTGATCGCGATCGGCTGACCGGCCCCACCCACCGCCGCGGGCGACACAATCACCAACGGCGGCACCTCGACGGCCGCGCCCACCACCGTGACCACGGTGCCCGCCGGCACTGCATTCGCAATACCGTCGACGTCGGTGACGACGAAGGAAACGGACTTCAGCCCCGCCGTGCTGGAGGTGAGGGTGACCGACTGCAGGATCTGCTGATACACCGCCGCGGACGCCGCGCCAGTAAAGGTCACCGACCCAGTGCCTGTGGACACCTCGAACCCGTCCGGCAGCTCACCCCAATTGAGAACATCTCCGGCAGCAGCGTCCTTCACGGTGACTGTGGCCGATCCGATCTCGGAGTCCAGGTCGGTGACCACGACAACCGGACTGACCGTGACCGGCTGCCCCGCACCACCCAGCGCAGCCGGCGAAACGATCACCAGCGGCGGAACCTGCACAACGGCTCCGACAATGGTGACGACAGTGCCGGCAGGCACTGCGTTCGCGTTGCCGTCAACATCGGTGACCGTGAACGACACCGACTTCAACCCCGCCGTGCTGGAGGTCAGTGTGACTGACTGCAAGATCTGTTGATACACCGCCGCCGAGGCCGCACCGGTGAACGTGACCGACCCGGTGCCGGTGGACACCTCGAAGCCGTCCGGCAGCTCACCCCAGTTCAAGACATCCCCGGCGGCCGCATCCTTCACTGTGACTGTGGCCGAACCGATCTCGGAGTCCAGGTCGGTGATCACCACGATCGGACTGATCGTGACCGGCTGCCCCGCCCCACCCAGCGCAGCCGGGGAAGCAATCACCAGGGGCGGGACCTGCGCGACGGCGCCGACGACCGTGACGACGGTGCCGGCCGGCACAGCGTTCGCGTTGCCGTCGACATCGGTGACGACGAAACTGACAGACTTCAACCCCGCCGTGCTGGACGTCAGAGTGACCGACTGCAGGATCTGCTGATACACCGCAGCCGACGCCGCACCGGTAAAGGTCACCGAGCCCGCGCCGGTGGACACCTCGAACCCGTCCGGCAGCTCACCCCAGTTCAGGACATCCCCGACAGCCGCATCTTTCACTGTGACTGTGGCTGAACCGATCTCAGAATCCAGGTCAGTGATCACCACAATCGGACTGATCGTGACCGGCTGTCCCGCCGCACCCACAGCCGCGGGCGAGACGACCACCAACGGCGGCACCTCAACGGGTACGCCGGCGACAGTCACCACCGTGCTCGCAGACACCACGTTCTCATTGCCGTCGGCATCAATCACAGTGAAGGAAACAGACTTCAAGCCCGCACCCGTCGAGGTCAACGTGACCGACTGCAGAATCTGCTGGTAGACGGCAGCAGATGCCGCACCAGTGAACGTCACCGACCCGGTGCGGGAATCAAACCCGACGGTGGTGACACCGTCAGGCAGACCACCCCAACTCAACACATCACCGATGGCGGGATCGTCGATCGTTACCGTCGCTGAGTCCAGAGCATCGGAATCGAGGTCGGTGATCACCACAACTGGACTGATCGCGATCGGCTGCCCGGCCGCGCCGAGCGCAACCGGGGAAACGATCACCAGCGGGGGCACCGCGACAGTTGCGCCCCCTACGGTGACGACCGTGCCGGCAGGCACTGCATTCGCATTGCCGTCGACGTCGGTGACGACGAAACTGACAGACTTCAATCCCGCGCTGGTCGACGTCAACGTGACCGACTGCAAGATCTGCTGATAGACGGCAGCGGACGCCGCGCCGGTGAAGGTGACTGATCCTGTGCCGACAGACACGTCGAAGCCGTCCGGCAGCTCGCCCCAGTTCAGGACATCCCCGGCAGCCGGGTCTTTCACTGTGACTGTGGCCGAACCGATCTCGGAGTCCAGGTCGGTGATCACCACGATCGGACTGATGGTGATGGACTGCCCCGCCGCACCCAACGCAGCCGGGGAAACAATGACCAGGGGCGGGACCTGCGCGACGGCGCCGACGACCGTGACGACGGTCCCTGCCGGCACTGCGTTCGCGTTGCCGTCAACATCGGTGACCGTGAACGACACCGACTTCAACCCCGCCGTGCTGGAGGTGAGGGTCACCGACTGCAAGATCTGCTGATACACCGCCGCCGTGGCCGCACCGGTAAAGGTCACCGAGCCTGCGCTCGTAGACACCTCGAAGCCGTCCGGCAGCTCACCCCATCCGAGGACATCCCCGGCGGCAGCATCTTTGACCGTGACCGTCGCCGACTGCAGTGAATCCGAATCCAGGTCGGTGATCACCACGATCGGACTGATCGTGACCGGTTGCCCGGTCCCACCGAGCGCCGCGGGCGAAACGATCACCAGTGGCGGAACCTGCACAACGGCGCCGACAACGGTGACGACGGTGCCTGCCGGCACAGCGTTCGCGTTGCCGTCGACATCGGTGACGACGAAACTGACAGACTTCAACCCCGCCGTGCTGGACGTCAGAGTGACCGACTGCAGGATCTGCTGATACACCGCAGCCGACGCCGCACCGGTAAAGGTCACCGAGCCCACGCCGGTAGACACCTCGAACCCGTCCGGCAGCTCACCCCAATTGAGAACATCTCCGGATGCCGCGTCTTTGACCGTGACGGTGGCCGAGCCGATGTCAGAATCCAGGTCGGTGACCACGACAATCGGACTGATCGTGACCGGCTGCCCCGCCGCACCGAGCGCCGCCGGGGAAACAATGATCAAGGGCGGCACCTCAACGGCCGCACCCACCACCGTGACCACGGTTCCCGCCGGCACCGCGTTCGCATTACCGTCGACATCGGTGACCATGAACGACACCGACTTCAACCCCGACGAGCTCGAAGTCAGTGTGACTGACTGCAAGATCTGCTGATACACCGCCGCCGACGCGGCGCCAGTAAAGGTGACCGACCCAGGGCCTGTGGACACCTCGAAGCCGTCCGGCAGCTCACCCCAGTTCAAGACATCCCCGGCAGCCGGGTCTTTCACTGTGACTGTCGCCGAACCGATCTCAGAGTCCAGGTCAGTGATCACCACAATCGGACTGATCGTGACCGGCTGCCCCGCCCCACCCAGCGCCGCCGGCGAAACAATGACCAGCGGCGGAACCTGCACAACGGCGCCGACGACCGTGACGACGGTCCCTGCCGGCACGGCGTTCGCGTTGCCGTCAACATCGGTGACCGTGAACGACACCGACTTCAACCCCGCCGTGCTAGAGGTCAGGGTCACCGACTGCAAGATCTGCTGATACACCGCCGCCGTGGCCGCACCGGTAAAGGTCACCGAGCCTGCGCTCGTAGACACCTCGAAGCCGTCCGGCAGCTCACCCCAGTTCAAGACATCGCCCGCGGCGGCGTCCTTGACCGTCACTGTGGCTGAACCGATGTCAGAGTCCAGGTCGGTGATCACGACGATCGGGCTGATGGCGACCGGCTGCCCGGCCGCACCCAGCGCAGCTGGCGAGACGATCACCAGCGGCGGCACCTCAACAGTGGCGCCGACGACCGTGACGACCGTGCCCGCCGGCACTGCGTTCGCATTACCGTCAACATCGGTGACCGTGAACGACACCGACTTCAACCCCGCCGTGCTGGAGGTCAGGGTCACTGACTGCAAGATCTGCTGATACACCGCCGCCGTGGCCGCGCCAGTGAACGTCACCGAGCCCGCGCCGGTAGACACCTCGAACCCGTCCGGCAAATCACCCCAATTGAGAACATCTCCGGCAGCCGGGTCTTTGACGGTGACGGTGGCTGAACCGATCTCAGAATCCAGGTCGGTGACCACGACAATCGGGCTGATCGTGACCGGCTGACCGGCCCCACCCAGCGCCGCGGGCGAGACGATCACCAGCGGCGGCACCTCTACCGTCGCGCCGACGACCGTGACGACCGTGCCCGCCGGGACGGCGTTCGCATTACCGTCAACATCGGTGACCGTGAACGACACCGACTTCAACCCCGCCGTGCTAGAGGTCAGGGTGACTGACTGCAGGATCTGCTGGTAAACGGCCGCCGACGCCGGGCCGGTGAAGGTGACTGATCCCGCGCCGGTAGACACCTCGAAGCCGTCCGGCAAATCACCCCATCCGAGGACATCCCCGGCAGAAGCATCCTTGACGGTCACTGTGGCTGAACCGATCTCAGAATCCAGGTCGGTGATCACCACAATCGGACTGATCGTGACCGGCTGACCCGCACCACCCAGCGCCGCCGGCGAAACGATCACCAACGGCGGAACCTCTACCGTCGCGCCCACGACCGTGACGACGGTTCCTGCTGGCACCGCGTTTGCGTTGCCATCGACATCGGTGACCGTGAACGACACCGACTTCAATCCCGCCGTGCTGGAGGTCAGCGTGACCGACTGCAAGATCTGCTGATAGACGGCCGCCGACGCCGCGCCGGTGAAGGTGATCGACCCTGCGCCGGTAGATACCTCGAAGCCGTCCGGCAGCTCACCCCATCCGAGGACATCCCCGGCAGAAGCATCCTTGACGGTCACTGTGGCTGAACCGATGTCAGAGTCCACGTCGGTGATCACGACGATCGGACTGATCGTGACCGGCTGCCCCGCACCGCCCAATGAGGCCGGAGTCACGATCACCAGCGGGGGCACCTCAACAGTGGTGCCCACCACGGTGACGACGGTCCCGGCCGGCACAGCATTGGCGTTGCCGTCGACATCGGTGACGACGAAACTGACAGACTTCAACCCCGCCGTGCTGGACGTCAACGTGACCGACTGCAGGATCTGCTGATACACCGCTGCCGACGCCGCACCGGTGAACGTCACCGACCCAGTGCCCGTAGACACCTCGAACCCGTCCGGCAGCTCACCCCAATTGAGAACATCTCCGGCAGCCGGGTCTTTGACGGTGACGGTGGCTGAACCGATCTCAGAGTCCAGGTCGGTGACCACGACAATCGGACTGATCGTGACCGGCTGACCCGCCCCACCCAGCGCCGCGGGCGAAACGATCACCAGCGGGGGCACCTCAACAGTGGTGCCCACCACGGTGACGACCGTGCTGGCGGGCACCGCATTGGTGTTGCCGTCAACATCGGTGACCGTGAACGACACCGACTTCAACCCCGCCGTGCTGGAGGTGAGGGTGACTGACTGCAGGATCTGCTGGTAAACGGCCGCCGACGCCGCGCCAGTAAAAGTCACCGACCCGGTGCCCGTGGACACCTCGAACCCGTCCGGCAGCTCACCCCAATTGAGAACATCCCCGGCAGCCGGGTCTCTGACGGTGACTGTGGCCGAACCGATCTCGGAGTCCAGGTCGGTGACCACCACGATCGGACTGACCGTGACCGGCTGCCCCGCCCCACCCAGCGCCGCCGGCGAGACGATCACCAGCGGCGGAACCTGCGCGACGGCGCCGACGACCGTGACGACAGTGCCCGCCGGCACAGCATTCGCGTTGCCGTCGACATCGGTGACGACGAAGGAAACGGACTTCAGACCCGCGCTGGTCGACGTCAGTGTGACTGACTGCAGGATCTGCTGGTAGACGGCGGCCGAGGCGGCGCCGGTGAAGGTGACCGAGCCCGCGCCCGTGGAGACCTCGAAGCCGTCCGGCAGCTCACCCCAGTTCAGGACATCCCCGACGGCCGCATCTTTCACTGTGACTGTCGCCGAACCGATCTCAGAGTCCAGATCCGTGATCACCACAATCGGACTGATCGTGACCGGCTGCCCCGCCCCACCCAGCGCCGCCGGGGAAACAATGACCAGGGGCGGGACCTGCGCGACGCCGCCGACGACCGTGACGACGGTTCCTGCCGGCACGGCGTTCGCGTTGCCGTCGACGTCGGTGACGACGAAGCTGACAGACTTCAATCCCGCGCTGGTCGAGGTCAACGTGACTGATTGCAGGATCTGTTGATACACCGCCGCAGACGCCGCACCGGTAAAGGTCACCGAGCCCGCGCCGGTAGACACCTCGAAGCCGCCCGGCAGCTCACCCCAGTTCAAGACATCGCCCGCGGCGGCGTCCTTGACCGTCACTGTGGCTGAACCGATGTCAGAGTCCAGGTCGGTGATCACGACGATCGGGCTGATGGCGACCGGCTGCCCGGCCGCACCCAGCGCAGCTGGCGAGACGATCACCAGCGGCGGCACCTCAACAGTGGTGCCCACCACCGTGACGACCGTGCCCGCCGGCACTGCGTTCGCGTTGCCATCGACATCGGTGACCGTGAACGACACCGACTTCAACCCCGCCGTGCTGGACGTCAGCGTGATCGACTGCAGGATCTGCTGATAGACGGCAGCGGACGCCGCACCGGTAAAGGTGACCGACCCCGCGCCGGTAGACACCTCGAACCCGTCCGGCAGCTCACCCCAATTGAGAACATCTCCGGCAGCCACATCTTTGACAGTGACGGTGGCCGAACCGATGTCAGAATCCAGGTCGGTGATCACCACGATCGGACTGATCGTGACCGGCTGACCGGCCGCACCCAGCGCCGCCGGGGAGACGATCACCAGCGGGGGCACCGCGACAGTCGCGCCGACGACCGTGACGACGGTTCCTGCCGGGACGGCGTTCGCGTTGCCGTCGACATCGGTGACCGTGAAGGAAACAGACTTCAGGCCCGCCGTGCTGGACGTCAAAGTGACTGACTGCAAGATCTGCTGATACACCGCCGCCGTGGCCGCGCCGGTGAACGTCACCGACCCAGTGCCCGTAGACACCTCGAACCCGTCCGGCAGCTCACCCCAGGTCAAGACATCCCCGGCACCAGCGTCTTTGACAGTGACCGTCGCCGATCCGATCTCGGAGTCCAGGTCAGTGATCACCACAATCGGACTGATCGTGACCGGCTGACCCGCACCACCCAGCGCCGCCGGCGAAACAATCACCAACGGCGGAACCTCAACAGTCGCGCCCACCACCGTGACGACCGTGCCCGCCGGCACCGCATTCGCATTACCGTCAACGTCAACCACAGTGAACGACACCGACTTCAGCCCCGCCGTGCTGGACGTCAAAGTGACCGACTGCAAGATCTGCTGATACACCGCCGCCGACGCCGCACCGGTGAACGTCACCGACCCAGTGCCCGTCGACACCTCGAACCCATCCGGCAGCTCACCCCACCCGAGAACATCCCCGGCAGCAGTGTCCTCCACGGTGACTGTGGCCGAACCGATCTCAGAATCCAGATCCGTGACTACCACGATCGGACTGATCGTGACCGGCTGCCCGGCCGCACCCAGCGCCGCCGGCGAAACGATCACCGAAGGCGGCACCTCAACAGTCGCGCCCATCACCGTGACGACGGTCCCGGCAGGCACGGCATTCGCATTACCGTCGACATCGGTGACGACGAAACTGACAGACTTCAAACCCGCCGTGCTGGACGTCAAAGTGACCGACTGCAAGATCTGCTGATAGACGGCCGCCGACGCCGCACCGGTAAAGGTGACCGACCCGGTGCCCGTGGACACCTCGAACCCGTCCGGCAGATCACCCCAATTGAGAACATCTCCGGCTGCCGCATCTTTGACCGTGACGGTGGCCGAACCGATGTCAGAGTCCAGGTCGGTGATCACCACGATCGGACTGATCGTGACCGGCTGCCCCGCCCCGCCCAAAGAAGCCGGAGTCACGATCACCAGCGGGGGCACCTCAACGGCCGCACCCACGACCGTCACGAGCGTCACGGCAGGCAGCGTGTTCTTGTTGCCCTCAGCATCGGTGACAGAGAAGCTGACCGACTTGAACCCAGCTGTCGTCGAGGTCAGCGTGACCGATTGGAGCAGCTGCTGGTACACCGCGGCCGTCGCGTTCCCTGTGAACGTCACGGTGCCGGCGCCCGTCGTTACTTCGAAACCGGCCGGTAGGTCGCCGTACCCGATCTCGTCACCCGCGGCCGCGCCATTGACCGTGACGGTGGCAGAACGGATCTCGCCGGAATCCAGGTCGGTGATCACCACCACCGGGCTGACCGTGATCGGCTGGCCGGGCAGGCCGGCCGCCACTGGAGAAACCACGACGACCGGAGCGAGGTCGGCATTCGGCACGCCTACGACGGTCACCAGAGTCCCCGCCGGCACTGCGTTCTCGTTACCCTCAGCGTCAGTCACTGTGAAGGTGACCGACTTCAGCCCAGCGCTGGTCGACGTCAACGTCACCGATTGCAGGATCTGCCGATACACCGCCGCCGACGCCGCACCGGTGAACGTCACCGACCCCGCACCGACGGACACCTCGAACCCGTCCGGCAGAGACCCCCACCCGAGAACATCCCCGTCAGTAGCGTCCTTGACAGTGACCGTCGCCGAACCGATCTCGTCGGAGTCCAGATCGGTGATCACCACAATCGGACTGATCGTCACCGGGGCGCCCACACCACCGGCCGCCACGGGCGAAACGATCACCAGCGGAGGCACCTGCACCGGCAACCCGAGGACCGTGATCACCGTGCCCGCAGGAACGGTGTTCGCATTACCTTCAGCGTCAGTCACTGTGAAGGTGACCGACTTCAGCCCAGCGCTGGTCGACGTCAACGTCACCGATTGCAGGATCTGCCGATACACCGCCGCCGACGCCGCACCGGTGAACGTCACCGACCCCGCACCGACGGACACCTCGAACCCGTCCGGCAGAGACCCCCACCCGAGAACATCCCCGTCAGTAGCGTCCTTGACAGTGACAGTCGCCGAACCGATCTCGTCGGAGTCCAGATCGGTGATCACCACGACGGGACTGATCGTCACCGGGGCGCCCACACCACCGGCCGCCACGGGCGAAACGATCACCAGCGGAGGCAGTTCCACCGGCAACCCGAGAACTGTGATCACCGTGGCCGCCGGCACGATGTTCTGGTTACCCTCGGAATCGACCACCGTGAAAGACACCGATTTGAGTCCGACCGCCGCCGAGGTCAACGTCACGGACTGCAGCAGCTGCTCGTAAGCGGCGACCGACGCCGACCCGGTGAACGTCAGCGAACCCGCACCGGTCGTCACCAGAATCCCCGGCGGCACCGGCCCGTAGGCCCACGCATCGCCCTCGCCGAAACCATCCACCGACACTGTCGCTGAACTGATTTCGTCAGAATCCAGATCGGTGATCACCACGATCGGACTGATCTTCACCGGGGCGCCCACGACACCGACCGCCGCCGGCGAGACGATCACCAGAGGGGGGACCTCGACCGGTAATCCGAGCACGGTGATCACCGCGACGGCCGGCAGACTGGGTTTGTTCTGATCGTCCACGACCTGGAACGACACCGTCTTGATCGCCGCGGTAGGCGCGGTTAGGGTCACCGAGGCCAGCAGATCCCTGTAGGCCGCCACTGTCGCGGCGCCGGTGAAGGTCAGGACGCCGTTGGAGTAGGTAGCGGTCACCCCCGCCGGCAGTGAACCGTACCCGAGGACCTGGCCGGGGCCGGGATCGTTGAGGGTGACCGTGGCAGAGGTCAGCTTCTGCGAGTCCAGGTCAGTGATCACCACGACGGGGCTCACCTTGATGGGGTCGCCCGCGGTGCCCGTCCCTACGGGGGTCACGACCAAGACGGGCGCCATCTGCACGATGGGATTGACGGTGACCGGGATCATCAGCGTCACCTCGTCGCGCTCGGCCAGTCCTATGGCGCGCGCGAGAAAGTGGAACACTCCTTGGACGACGCCGACGAGACCCTTCAGGTGTTCGGAAGAGTCGCTGATGACGACCTTGAAGCTGTCGATGAGCGGCGCTCCGGTGACCACCGATGTCGGGGTGTATACGAAGTTGCCGGTGATCGGATCCCGAAGGACGACACCGTGCGCCGGCTGGATGATCTTGAATGTGAGCGGATCCCCATTCGGGTCAACGGCGTTGAGGTCGATGACCACCTGGCCCGTGAGGAGCTGCTGCGCGGTGACCGGGCCCCATTCCGGGCTCTCGTTGAAGAAGGTGTGCGTGATCTGGCGCCGGACCCAGGCCAGCAGGGCGTCGAACCAGGGTGCCGGCGCGGGCGTTGCCGGATCGGTGAACGGCGCGAGAACACTGGAGACAACCGCAGACAGGACGTCCACGGTTCCGACGTTCTCCGACGCCTCGGGCTGAGCCGAGGCGGTCGGGACGACGGTGTCACTCTGCTCGGCAGCGACGGGGTCGATGTCGGTAACCCCGACGGTGTCCGTCGGCTCGGAGATGATGTCGACATCTGCCGGATCGCCGGCGTCATCGAGATCGGTGGTCGTCTGCTCGTCTACCGGTTCGGTAGTGGCACCGGAATCCGGCGCCGGGTCAGTCGGAGTGCCGGTGTCCGACCCGGTCACCTCGGACGGGGTGGTCGGGAGTTCCTCACCGGAGTCTGTTTCCGGGACCTCGGGGGCGGTGCCGCCGCCCCCCGTGTCCTCGCCTCCGCCGACGGAGCCTGCGTCGTCGCCGCCGTCGACGTCGCCCTCGGTCTCGGAGGGGTCGACGACCGTGACGTCTTCATCCGGCTCGTCCCCGGGAGTTTCGACGTCGGTTCCGTCCGACTCGGCATCCGGTGCATCAGGAGCGCCGGTCTGGTCGTCGGCCGCATCCGCGTCGTTGGAATCCGCGGATGACGATGTCTCCGACTCGGTACCCGCATAGGCCACGCCGGAGGCGTTTGCCATAGCGAACCCGACCCCGAGCGATATCGCGAGAGCCCCGACGCGACCGATGTGCAGTCCAGTAACAGACGATCGCTTGCGCGCGTGCTTCGCCGACTTGGAGGAACCGGTCCGGTCGACCAGGTCGCGGGCGGCCCAGATTCCGGCGTCAACGCATGCGTCGTCCTTGGCGCAGGCACGATGACGGGTGGGGGTTGCGCACATACTGTTCCTCCGTTTGCTGCACCTGCAATCCCCCCGGATCATGTGTGGTTCGCACGCGCCCGCTTTACGTGCAGAAGTGCAAATCGGAGAAGCTTCGCGCTGACAGAGACGCGCGTCATCGAGCAGCGGTCATCGCCGCTCCCCCGACCCATTCCTGCACCATTTACTGGTTTGCTGAAAGGATCGACGTTTCCGGCGTCTCGTTCCAGCTACGCAGGAGCCTAAAGCATTCCGTGACGTCCACGCTAATATTTGCCCAGATTCTTTCGTGCGCAACAATTTGGCTACAGTGGTTGTCGAGTCAAGAACCTTGTTAGCCTGGTCAAATACCGGATCTATAGCGCATCCGCAAATGTTAGGGCATCAAAACTGGACACGTCACGAAGCGAATGCAACCACGGTGAAGTTTGCGCATTTCGGCTGCGAGGACGACACAGGGTCACCTACCCTGTCTTCAGCGGCCCGCACGCCGCCGTGGGCTCCTATGGCAGGGATGGCTTCAGGGATTGCTCTCCCGAAGCGGCGTCGCCGTGCCGTGCGCCTGTGCGACGTGTACCCCCAGGGCGGACTTCACGCCGATGATCGCCGCCCGCCCACGGTGGCTGCCCACGCTCTGCACAGACCCATCGCGATGATCGGCGCCGCGCTTTGCCGAGCCCCCCGCTGGGTGGTATGCCCTCCGCCCACACCGTCGGTCTACCTTCGACCTGAGCGGTGCTTGCTGGTCACCACAGGACGCTGAGTAGCGATGCCCCTGAGCCGGTCTGGCCGGCATCGTCGGTGACGGTCCACGTCAGATTGCGCACAGCACCGAATCCGTTCGAGGTGGCCGAGAATTTCACGGCTTCCAGGGCAGCGACGTACTGCGCTCTGGTCGCGTTTCCTGTGAAGGTGAGTGTGTACGTCGCGGCGCTGTAGTTCGCGGTGAGCGGGATACCGACGATCGGCGAGAAACTCAACAGATCCCCGCCGGCCCCGTTGGTCACCCTGACGGTAGCCCCGGTCATGTAGTCCGAATCGGCATCGGTGATGGATGCCGAGCCCAGTGCCGTCGTCGCCGCGCCGTTTCGTGTGTGAGAAGGCCACCCAGCGGTGACGACCAGGGGCGGAAGCGGATTTCGCACGTTGGCGGTGGCCGCACCGTTGAGCAAGCCGGAGCTGCTGACGCCCGTGTCATCGGACACCGAAATCGCAATGCCGCGGACGAGCAGCACCCCGCCGGTCGCCGAGAACGTGACCGCCTTGAGCGCCTCCTCGTACTCGGCTTTCGTCCCGGCGCCGACAAGCGTCAGTGTCTTCGTGCCGGCGTCCCAACTCGCGGTGATCGGACTACCGATCGGCCGCACGTAGCCAAGGACATCGCCTGCCTGTCCGAACGCTTCGATGCTCACCCGCGCAGACGAGAAGCCATCCGAATCGGCGTCGGTAATGGTGACCGACGACAGAAGTTTGACGGGCACCGTTCCGATGGTGTGGGTAGGGGTTCCGAGCGTGATGACCGAGGGGGGCAGCGAGTAGCGCACGCCGGCGGTGGCGGCCCCGGGAAGAAGGCTCTCGACACCCGTGTCGTCGATGATGCGTACCGATATGCCGCGAACGAGTAGCGCACCCCCGGTCGCCGAGAACGTGACGGCTTGCAATGCCTCTTCGTACTGTTCTGTGGTCGCCGATCCGAACAGCGTCAGGGTTCGGATGGCGCCGTCCCAGGATGCAGAGACCGGGTTTCCCGGCGGGGCGATATAGGCGAGCAGATCCCCCGCCTGTCCGAAAGTGGTGATGGTCACCGTCGCTTTGGACATTCTGTCCGAATCGAGATCGCTGATGCTCACCGATGACAGCAACTTCACCGGGGCAGTCCCGATGGTGTACGTCGGCGCCCCGATCGTCACGATCGCCGGCGGCAACCCGATCACACTCACAATCGCCGCACCCGGCACCAGAGCCTGCACCTGGGCGTCATCGGTCACCGAGATCGACACACCCCGCGACAACCCACCCTCGGTGGTCGAGAACGTCACCGCCTTGATGGCCTGCTCATACTGCTCAACCGAGGCGAGTCCGCTCAGCGTCAATGTCCGCGTCGCCGCATCCCACACACCCTGGATGGGATTACCGTCAATCATGCTGTAAGCCAGCACATCACCGGCCTTGAAACCGAGCGCACCGATCGTCAACGTCGCCGAAGACAACTTCTCCGAATCGACATCGGTGATCGTCACCGACGACACCACCTTCACCGGCGAACCACCCAGCTTGAACAGCGGCGCCCCGATCGTCACGATCGCCGGCGGCAACCCGATCACACTCACAATCGCTGCACCCGGCACCAAACTCTGCACCTGAGCGTCATCGGTCACCGAGATCGACACACCCCGCGACAACCCACCCTCGGTGGTCGAGAACGTCACCGCCTTGATGGCCTGCTCATACTGCTCAACCGAGGCGAGTCCGCTCAGCGTCAATGTCCGCGTCGCCGCATCCCACACACCCTGGATGGGATTACCGTCAATCATGCTGTAAGCCAGCACATCACCGGCCTTGAAACTGAGCGCACCGATCGTCAACGTCGCCGAAGACAACTTCTCCGAATCCACATCGGTGATCGTTACCGACGACACCACCTTCACCGGCGAACCACCCAGCTTGAATAGCGGCGCCCCGATCGTCACGATCGCCGGCGGCAACCCGATCACACTCACAATCGCCGCACCCGGCACCAAACTCTGCACACCGTCGTCATCTGTCACCGAGATGGTCAGTCCCCGCGGTAGTCCACCCTTCGTCGCGGTGAAAGAGATCGCGAGCAGGGCCTGCTCGTATTCGTCGGGCGTCGCAAGTCCCGACAGTGTCAGGGTTTTGGACAGCGCATCCCACGTAACCGTGATCGGACTGCCTTGTGGCGGTGTGTACTGCAAGACGTCGCCATCCTGGCTGGACGTCGCAATCTTGATGACGGCCTTGGAGATCCGGTCGGAGTCGAGGTCGGTGATCGTCGCCGAGGTGAGGATCTTGACCGGTGCGCCGCCCAGCGTGAAGATGGGCAACCCGACGGTGACCACGCCCGGTGGCAGTTGCACCACCGGCGTGACGGTGACCGGGACCGTGACGGTGACGTTGTCTTTTTCTGCGAGTCCGAACAGCCGCGCAATCCCGTGGAACAGCTTCTGGATTGACCCCAGCGCCCCGGTGAGGTGCTCGGAGTCGTCCCGGATCACGATCTGGAAGCTGTCGGTCAGTGGATCGCCCGCCACGATCGCGGTCGGGGTGTAGACGAATCTCCCGGTGATCGGATCCCTGACGACAAGACCGTGCGTCGGCTGAATGATGTCGTAGGTCAACGGATCACCATTGGGGTCGGTGGCGTTGAGATCGATGAACAGCTGCCCGGTCAGAATCTGTTCGATGGTGATGGGGCCGTACACCGGGGTCTTGTTCGCGAAGGTGTGGGTGATCTGCCTCCGGACCCAGGCGAGGAGCGCGTCGAACCACGGAACAGGAGCGGGGGCTTCGGGGTCGGCGAACGGTGAGACCACCGACGACACCAGGGCTGAAACGAAGCTCACCGTCTTCGCCGCACCCGCGTCACCGACGGACACCTCAGGCGCCGGGGTCGAGGAGCTGCCGATGTCGACGTTCGCGACGCCGGGGGCGTGCTCCGCCTCGCCGTTCTCGTCGTCCTCGCCGTTCCCCGTAACCGTGTGGTCGGTTGATTCGCTGAGGTCATCGATCAGCTGGTCTTCGGCGGGCCCATCCTCGTCGGTTCGAGGCTGAGTGACCACCGGCTCGGCCGGGTCGTCTTCAGGGCCGGGCGGCTGCTGCGGTTCCTTGTCGGAGATGTCCTCGGACGGAACGTCCGCGTCGTCGGGCGATGTCTCGGTGGTGTCGTCGTCGGAATCGTCGGGTTCCGATCCTGGATCCAGTTCGTCGTCGTCGGCAACGGTGTCGTCGGCTGTCGGCTCGTCTGACTCGGCAGCGGGCGAATCCTCGTCGCTGCCGGAGGGAGGGGGTGTCGTTGAGTCAGGAGCGTTCTGCTCGTCGGCCCGGGAATCCGACACCGAGGCCTCAGAGTCAGTGTCGGCGTAGGCGACGGCAGAGGAGTTCGCGACCGCAAGACCTACCCCGAGAGACACTGCCAAGGCACCGACCCGCCCGATGTGCAGGGTCAGTCTCGACGATCGACGTGTGTGCTTGGGCGCCCGACGTTCGCCGGTGGTGTCCACAAGGTCGCCGGCAGACCAGTAGTCCCGGGCGGCGCGGGTCTGTCCCGAGCGCTCGGCACGGTGACGGGCCGGGGCTGCACACATAGTCTTCCTCCGTTGCTGTGTCTGCACCCCCCGGTTGTTCAATTGTTCCCCGCGTAGCGCACCAGGAGCGTGACCCAGAGGCATCGGGAAGAATCGTCCGCAGCGTCGGCGCCTGCAGGCGGCGATCTCACAGCCCGAAACCACGTCCATCTGGAACGAACCTTGGTTTGCTGGACGCACGCCTCAATGTCCAGCGTGCGTCCAGCAAGAATGAGCGTAAGCCAATAACGTGACTCTGATAACGAAATCCGAGAGATTTTTTGCAGATGCAAACGTGCAGCAATCAGCCTGGTCCGGTCAGTGGGATATATTTCGAGCTCAAGATGCGACAAACGCATTATCAGCAAATTTTCACACGAGAAAATTAAACTCAGCCAGCGCGGTGCCGTCGGCCGTCCGCACCCCGCTCGTGGTTGAGACCCTGGTCCGTCCGTCCCCCCCTCCGCGTTGCCGCGAGGCCGGATCACTGCGCGGGAGCGCGGCGCGGCGCGGCGCGGTGTGGTACCTGGGGTTGCTCGCACAGAACATCCACGTCGTATTTATGCGACGGCAGGGCACCCACCATGCCGGGGCTCTGCGCTCTCCGCCGATCGGACACCGCGGCGCCACAGTAGCCACGTCGAATTATCCTGCTGAGACGTCAGTATTTGCCAAAAGTGTCGTCCGACCCGGCTCGTAGGGTAGTGGCATGAGTGTCCGACGCGTCGTGCCCATCGTGTCCGTCGACGACATCGAGGCGGCCCTGCCCCACTATCGATCGGTGCTCGGCCTGGAGGTGGTGATGAACCACGGATGGATCGCCACACTCGCCGATGCCGACCACCGACATCAGGTGAGCCTGATGACACGAGACGCGACCGCGAGGGTCAACCCGTCGCTGTCGGTTGAAGTCGACGACGTCGATGCCGCGTACGGCGCTGCCGTGGCCGCAGGGTTGACTATCGTGCACCCGCTCAGCGACGAAGAGTGGGGTGTCCGTCGGTTCTTCTTCGCTGACGCGCAGGGCAACGTCGTCAACGTTCTCAGTCACAAGGGTTGAGCCGCAACCGATTCACGTAAAGGCCGGAATGACCTCACGTTCGAACAGCTCGATTCCGGAGCGGTCGTAGGCCGCCTCGGGGAAATAGCAGATCACGTACTCGCAGCCGAGGTCGCGCAGCTTCCCCAGCGCTTCGACGAGTTGTTCCGGTGTGCCGCTTCCCGCTTGCGGCGTGTTCATCGCGTTGAGCATCGCGTCGGCCGCGGACTCCCCGCTGAATTCGGCGATGCGCGAGCGCACCCTTCCCAGCCGGTCTTTCACGTCGGCGTCGGAGGTTCCGACGACGGCGTTGATGTTCGCCGACCGCACGATCGCCTCGAAGTCGGTGCCGACATCGCGGCAGTGGCCGGCCAGCACCTGCGACTTGTGTTCGAATCCTTCGGGCTCCGACGTGAAGTTCGTGTACTGGGCGTACTGCGCGGCGATCCGCAACGTGACCTTCTCGCCGCCACCCGCGATCCACAGCGGTATGCCGCCCTCCTGCAGCGGCCGCGGAGCGACGATCGCCCCGTCGGTCTGGTAGTGCTTGCCGTCGAAGGTCACCACGCCGTCTCGCCACGCACCGCGCATGATCTGGACACCTTCGTCCAGTCGGGCCAGCCGCACGCCCGCCGACGGAAATCCGTATCCGTAAGCGCGCCACTCGTGTTCGTACCACCCGCCGCCGATACCCATCTGGATGCGTCCGCCCGAGATGACGTCGGCGGTCGCAGCGACCTTCGCGAGGTAGGCCGGGTTCCGGTAACTCATGGCGGTGCACATCTGGCCCAGCTTGATCCGCGACGTCGTCGCGGCGTAGGCCGCCATCAGCGACCACGCCTCGTGCGTCGCCTCCCCCGTGGGCACGGGGACGGTGTGGAAGTGGTCGTAGACCCACAACGAATCCCAGACGTCGCCGTGGTCCACATACGTCGCGAGCTCGCTCATCACCCGCCAGTGGTCACGAGGTTCGATACCGACCAGGTCGAGTCGCCAGCCTTGCGGGATGAAGAGTCCGAAGCGCATGCACCCGACTCTATGTCGAGCCGAGGGTCCGCGAAACGGGAAGCTGCGTTGTCACCGGGGGTCGGTACCGTGACCCCATGGCACTCTCCAGAGAAGATCGCGAACAGTTTCTGGCCGAGCCCCACGTCGGCGCGTTGTCCATTTCTCACGGTCCCGAGCGCGGCCCGCTCACCGTGCCGATCTGGTACCAGTACACCCCCGGGGGCCCGCTGTGGTTCACCACCGGCAAGGGTTCCCGCAAGCACCAGTTGATCGAGGCGAGCGGCTTCGTCTCCCTCATGGTCGAGCGTGTCGAGCCCAGCGTGCGGTACGTCGCCGTGGACGGCCCGGTCCTGCGTATCGAACCCGGCACCGATGAACAGCTGGTGGAGATGGCGCGTCGCTACCTGCCGCCGCAGACGGTCGACGGCTACCTCGACATGGCCCGGCGCGAGCACGGAGAATCCGTTGCGGTGTTCGTCGAGACGGCGCACTGGCTGTCAGCGGACCTCGGCGCCTTCTAGGCCTGACCGCCGGCATACAACGCCGCCACCGCGGGCAGGCTCACCTTCAACGCGGGGTTGCGCGGCAGCGCGTCGACGGCGGTCACGGCGACCGGTACGTTGTACACCGGAAGCTGCTGACGGACAAGATCTTTGAGTTCGTCCTCGGACGGGGTCGGCGCACCGGGCCTGGTCTCGATCGCCGCGAACGGCACCTGTCCGAGCCGTTCGTCGCGGACGCCGACCACGCAGGCGTCCCGGACGCTCGGATGCCCCATCAGTACGCGCCGGACCGTCTCGGGGAGCACCTTGAAGCCTCCGCGGTTGATGGCGCCGTCGGCGCGCCCGTGCAGCATGACGAACCCGTCGTCGTCGATACTCGCAATGTCGGTGGTACGGATCCACTCGGGGCCGATCGGCGCGACCTTGGCCTCCAGCACGCCGCGCTGACCGGCAGGGACCTCGCCGCCGGTCTCGGGGTCGACGACCCGCAACTCGGTATCGGGAAGCGCACGTCCCACGCTGTCACGCTTGGCCTGGCCGAAGTCGCGCAGCATCTCCGGCGTCCAGGCGCACAGCGACCCCGCGAATTCCGTTGCGCCATAGGCAAGCCGGATGGGAATGCCGTATCGCTGCTCGAACTCGTCACGAGTTTCGGGGTCCAGCGGACCAGACGCGCTGATCAGGAATTCCAGCGAGGCGAGGTCCGCGGCGGCCACATCTGCGTCGAGAAGCATCCGGATCACCGCAGGCTGGACGCCGGCCCGCGTGACTCGATGTCTCTTGACGGCATCCACCCAGCCGTCGACCGTGAACCGCTCCAGCATCGCCACCCGGCGGCCGTTGTAGATCCCCGCGATCAGCTGACAGACGCCGATACCCCCGAACTGCCAGTAGGCGAATTCCGGTGGCGCATCATCGGCCGCACGTTCCCCCGCGGTGACGCTGAAGACCGTACGTTCCAGCACATGGATCGGGATTGCCTGCCTTTTGGGCGGTCCCGTCGTTCCGCTCGTCAAGATCTTCAAAGCCACGCCGGGCTCGGCCGGCGCGTGGGAGCGCGTACGGTCTCGGCGCTCCAACCCGCGCACCGATGCGACCGCAGGTTCGGCGAGAGACAGGGAGATACCTGCGCAGCCTGTGCGCGTCGCGGCGGCGACGACGGGCGCCGTCCAGTCTTCGGGGTCGGCGATGACGGCAGGCAGGTTGAGCCGTTCGATGTCGCGAGCGATGGCTTCCGGGGACTGGAACGAATAGATCATGACCAGCGTGCGGCCGGCCGCGAGCAACCCCACTATCGCCGCCGCATGGTGGAGGCGGTTCCGGACGACCAGACCGGCGGGTGCGTCGGCGTCCACGTCCGCGCCGCGGAGGGCAGCCGCCAGGTCGGCGCCGTAGGCCGCCACCTCGTGACCGGTGTACCAGCGGCCGTCGTACTCGATGCAGGGAGAATCGCCGTAACCGGCCAGCGCTGTCGCAAAGTTCTCGGTAAACCCTTCGGGCACCCCGTCATTCTGTGCCATCCAGGCGGGGCCGTGCCCCGAATCCGCTAGCCGGTGAACGCGCTGCGGTAATCGCTCGGCGTGGTGTGGACCTGACGCACGAAGTGATGGCGGTAGGTGGCCGGGGATTCGAAACCGACACGCACCGCGATCTGTTCGATCGAGAAGTCCGAGGCTTCCAGCAGCGCAAGGCTGGCCTGGATGCGCTGCTCGATGAGCCATTTGATCGGCGTGGTGCCGGTGGCTTTCGCGAACTGCCGCAGATAGCTTCGCCGCGACATCATCGACTGGGCAGCCAGGTCGTCCAGGGTGATGGGCCGGTCGAGGTTCTCCAGCGCCCACGCCATCCCGGCCGCGATCCGTCCGTCGGTGGCGGGCTCGGGCACCGGGGTCTCGATGTACTGCGCCTGCCCTCCGGCGCGGTGCGGTGAGACCACGAGGCGCCGGGCGACGTCGTTCGCGACGCGCACGCCATGGTCCGACCTCACGATGTGCAGACACAGATCGAGCCCGGCCGCGCAGCCCGCGCTGGTGAGCACGGTCCCGTTGTCGACGTAGAGCGGGGCGGAGTCCACGTCGATGCCCGGGTAGCGCTGCTTCAACAGATCGGTGTAGATCCAGTGCGTCGTCGCCTTTCGTCCTTCGAGGACACCGGCGGCGGCCAGCGCGAAGGCCCCCGAGCAGATCGACACCAGGCGCGCACCGCGACTCTCGGCGACCTTGAGTGCGTCGATGAGGCCGGGCGACGTCGGCTGGTCCACGTCACGAACACTGGGGATGACGACGGTGTCCGCGTCGGCGAGGTCGGAAAGACCGTAGGCGGTTCGAATGGTGGCGCCGCCCAGCAGCCTGATCTCGCCTGCTTCCGAACACAGTTTGACCGTGTACCAGGGCCGGGCGATGCCCGCGGAGAACCGCTCCGACAGCTCCGTCATGCCGAAGATCTCCGCGGCGAGCCCCGATTCGAAGCCCGTCATGCCGTCATACGCCAGGATCGCCACGGAATGCATGTCACTATCTTAACGACCATCGGCGCTAGGGCCACTGTTCCCGGTCTGTGAGTGTGGGCAGCATGGGTGACATGTTCTTGAAGCGCCCCACCCCGATGACCCGCCTCCGGTCGAAGCTCGGCAGGCACACCGCTTTCCGGCATATCAAGGAGTTCGGCACCGGAATACACGTCGCCCACGGCCTCGCCCACGGCGTTCGCCAACCGCAGGCGCCGAGCGTGCAGCGCCGACAGGAACGCGCACAGCCATGCCTCCAGACGCCCGGTTCCTGACGACGTCCCCGCTGTTGTCGTTACGCAGCGTGCACTCAACGGACCGGACTCGGCCCGCACACGCGAGAACCCCCGCGACCCGGAGGTCGCGGGGGTTCTGCGTCAGACGATGACTGCCGGCGGCTAGCTCAGCGAGGAGGGCGGGTTGAACCGCTCGCCGTAGCGCTCCGCCAGCTGCTTGGCGCGCGCGACGAACGCTTCCTTGCCTACCCCGAGCTCGCCCTGATAGCCGACGATGAACTGGGCCGAGCCACCGGTGTAGGGCGGGAAACCGATGCCCATGATCGAGCCGATGTTCGCGTCGGCGGTCGACATCAGCACGCCCTCGTCGAGGCACTTCTGCGTCTCCAGCGCTTCGGCGAACAGCATGCGATCGATCATGTCCTGCAGCGGGATATCGGCCGCGCCGGAGCCCGCCCCAGAAGAAAAGGTGTCGGCGAGACCGGGCCACAGGCCGGCACGCTTGCCGTCGACGTACTCGTAGAAGCCCGCGCCCTTGAGCCGCGAGGGGCGACCGATCTCGATCATCTTGTTGACCACGGCCTCGGCCGGGTGCGCCTCGTGGGTGCCGCCGGCCGCCTCGGTCGCCTTGCGGGTCTCGGTGGCGATCTTCTGCATGAGCTCCAGGTTGAGCTCGTCGGAGAGCTGCAGCGGGGCCGCGGGGTAGCCGGCCTGCGACCCGGCCTGCTCGATGCTGGCCGCGGGCACGCCCTCGCCCAGCATCGCCAGCGCCTCGTTGACGAAGGTGCCGATGACACGGGAGGTGAAGAAGCCGCGGCTGTCGTTGACCACGATCGGGGTCTTGCCGATCGCCAGCGTGTAGTCGAACACCCGGGCCAGCGCCTCGTCCGAGGTCTTCTCGCCTCGGATGATCTCCACCAGCGGCATCTTGTCGACGGGGCTGAAGAAGTGGATGCCGATGAAGTCCTCCTGGCGCTTCACGCCGGTCGCCAGACCGGTGATCGGCAGCGTGGAGGTGTTGGAGCCCAGCAGCGCGTTCGGCTCGACGATGTCCTCGATCTCCTGGAACACCTTGTGCTTGAGTTCCTGGTTCTCGAAGACGGCCTCGATCACGAAGTCGACGCCCTTGAGGTCGGCGGCATCGGCGGTCGGGGTGATACGGGCCAGCAGCGCGTCGGACTTCTCCTTGGTGGTGCGGCCGCGCTCGAGCGCCTTGGCCTCGATCTTCTCCGAGTACGCCTTGCCCTTCTGGGCGGCCTCGATCGCGACGTCCTTCAGCACGACCTCGTAGCCGGCCTTGGCCGAGACGTAGGCGATGCCGGCGCCCATCATGCCCGCACCCAGCACACCGATCTTCTTGATCTCCTGCTTGGCGATGCCGTCGGGCCGCGAGGCGCCGCCGTTGATCGCCTGCAGGTCCAGGAAGAACGCCTGGATCATGTTCTTCGCGGTCTGGCCGGTGACCAGGCCGACGAAGTAGCGGCTCTCGATGCGGGTGGCGGTGTCGAAGTCGACCTGGGCGCCTTCGACCGCGGCGTCGAGGATCGCCCGCGGGGCCGGCATCGGCGCGCCCTTGAGCTGCTTCTTCAGCAGGGCCGGGAACGACGGGAGGATCGCGGCGAGGGCCGGATGCGACGGCGTGCCGCCGGGCATCTTGTAGCCCTTCTGATCCCAGGGCTGGGTGTGGGCCTCAGGGTTGGCCTTGATCCACGCCTTGGCGGCGGGAACCAATTCCTCGACGCTGTCGACCAATTCGTCGACCAGACCGATCTCCTTGGCCTTGCCGGGCTTGAACCGGGTGCCCTGGGAGAGGATCTCCATGAACGCCTTCTGGATACCGAACATGCGCACGGTGCGGGCCACGCCGCCGCCGCCGGGCAGCAGGCCCAAGGTGACCTCGGGCAGACCGATCACGACACCTCGGGTGTCCGCGGCGATGCGGTGGTGACAGGCCAGCGCGATCTCCAGACCGCCGCCGAGCGCGGCGCCGTTGATGGCCGCGACGACAGGCTTGCCCAGCGTCTCGAGCTTGCGCAGGTCGGCCTTGATGAACTCGACCTCGGCGAACGACTCGGCCGCGTTGTCCGGACCGACGTTCATCATGCCCTTGAGGTCACCGCCGGCGAAGAAGGTCTTCTTCGCGCTGGCGATCACCACGCCGCTGATCGAATCCTTCTCTGCCACAAGCCGTTCGACGGCATTGTGCATGGATTCCTTGTAGTGCTCGTTCATCACGTTGGCCGAACCGGTCGGGTCGTCCAGCGTCAGGGTGACGATGCCCTCGGCATCCTTGTCCCACTGAATGGTGTTTTCTGCCATGATCTTTCAGTTCCTCCGTAGCCCGCGCGCTCAGACTCGTTCGATGATGGTCGCGACACCCATGCCGCCGCCGATGCACAGCGTGACGAGCGCCCGCCGTGCGTTGCGCCGCTCCAGCTCGTCGACCATGGTGCCCATGATCATGGCGCCGGTGGCCCCCAGCGGATGACCCATGGCGATGGCGCCACCGTTGACGTTGAGCTTCTCGTCGGGAATGTTGAGGTCCTTCTGGAACTTCAGCACCACCGAGGCGAACGCCTCGTTCAGCTCGAACAGGTCGATGTCGTCGACGGTCAGGCCGGCGCGGTCGAGGACCTTCTGGGTCGCCGGGGTCGGGCCCGTCAGCATGATGACCGGATCGGCGCCGGACGTCGCGGTCGCCACGATGCGGGCGCGCGGGGTGAGACCCTGCGACTGTCCCGCCTTCTCGGAACCGATCAGCACCAGCGCGGCGCCGTCGACGATCCCCGAGCTGTTGCCGCCGGTGTGGACGTGGTTGATCCGCTCGACGTAGTGGTACTTCTGCAGCGCCACGTCGTCGAAGCCGCCCATCGCGCCGACGCCGTCGAAAGCGGTGCGCAGCTTGCCCAGGCCCTCGATGGTGGTGTCGGGGCGCATGTGCTCGTCATGGTCGAGGACGACCAGACCGTTCTGGTCCTTGACGGGCACGACCGACTTCGCGAAGTAGCCGCCCGACCATGCTGCGGCGGCCTTCTCCTGCGAACGCAGGGCGTAGGCGTCGACGTCGTCGCGCGAGAATCCCTCGATGGTGGCGATCAGGTCGGCGCCGATGCCCTGCGGCACGAAGCCGATGCGGTAGTTCGTCTCAGGATCGGAGGCCCAGGCGCCGCCGTCGGAGCCCATCGGCACGCGGCTCATCGACTCGACACCGCCGGAGAGCACCAGGTCGTCCCATCCCGAGCGCACCTTCTGCGCGCCCAGGTTGACGGCCTCCAGGCCGGAGGCGCAGAAACGGTTGAGCTGGAAACCGCCCGTGGTCTCGGGCAGGCCCGCCACCAGGCCGGCGGTGCGGGCGATGTCGCCGCCCTGGTCGCCGACGGGCGATACGACGCCCAGAATGACGTCGCTGATCAGGGTCTCGTCCAGGTCGGGGTAGCGCGCGCGGATCTCGTCGATCAGGCCGACGACCAGGTTGACGGGCTTGATCTCGTTCAGCGAGCCGTTGCGTTGCTTGCCGCGAGGCGTGCGGATGGCCTCATAGATGAAGGCTTCTTCGGACATGTGCTCTCCAGGTCCTGTTCAGATCGGGGTTCGCGGATGTGCCGCGGGGAGGCTGATCCTCTGGTGGCGATGCTAGCAGCCTCGCCCAACCGCTTGGTTGGGCCCCGAACGAAGTACTGGAGAGACGCGAACTCGCACGATCCGAATGCGGACCGTGCGAGTTCACGTGCTGGGAGCAGGCGGCGCCCCGCTCACGGACCGTGGCGGCTAGTCGGGGGTGCCTTCGGTGTCGTCGAAGAACGACCATTCCCCGTCGTGCTCGACCTCCATGCGCCAGCCCAGCTCCGAGTTGTCGGCCTTCTGGTCGACGAACCAGGCGTGTGCGTCGTCGGCGCTCTCGATGTCCTTGGTGTCGACGACGTCGCCCTTCGGATTCAGTACGCGGTAGGTAGCCATGCCCACGGTGTTTCCCACCTCCGCGCCGTTCACACCTACGCCGATCGAGGCGTCACCAATTCGTCCAATGTCGGGTAGTCGATGTACCCGGCCGGCCCGGGGGCATAGAAGGTCTCGACGTCGGGCTCGTTCAGTTCGGCCCCCACGGTCAGACGATGCACGAGATCCGGGTTGGCCAGGAACGCGCGGCCGACCGAGATGGCACCCACCACCCCCCACTCCGCGAGGTTCTCCATGACACCGAAGTCGGTGTCCTGGGTCCGCGGGGTGTTCAGCACCAGGGTGCCCTCCCACTGCGTGCGCACCGCGGCGAACGCAGGCCGCGACGGCTCGATCACCACATGCAGGTAGGCGATGTCCAGGGACGCGATCCGGCACAACAGGGCCTCGTAGGCGCTGACCTGGTCGATCTCCTGCATGTCCCCTGCGCTGTTTCCCGGCGAGATCCGCAGGCCCACACGGTCCGCCCCGATCTCGGCCGCGACCGCCTCCACGACCTCGGCGGCGAACCTGGCGCGGTTCTGCGGCGAACCGCCGTAGACGTCGGTGCGTTGGTTCACCACGTCGGAGAGGAATTCGTGCAGCAGATAGCCGTTCGCAGAATGGATTTCGACACCGTCCATACCGGCGTCGACGGCACGCCGGGCGGCCGTCCGGAATTGACCGATGATCTCCTGGATTTCGCCGGTGTTCAGCGCGCGGGGCACCGGCAGCGGCTTCTTGCCGGCCGGCGTGTGCGTCACCACGTCTGCGGCGACCGCCGACGGGCCCACGGTCTCGAAACCGCTGATGTCGGGATGAGCCATGCGTCCGACGTGCCACAACTGGACGAACATCCTGCCGCCGGCGCGGTGCACCGCCGTGGCGATCTCGGCCCACTTGTCCTGCTGCCTGTCGGTGTAGATCCCGGGGGTGTTCATGTAGGCGCCGTTGGCCTGCTCGCATACCGCCGTGGCCTCGCTGATGATCAGTCCCGCTTCGGCGCGCTGGGAGTAATACTCCGCGGCCAGCGCGGACGGCGTCCCATCGGCATCGGCACGCGACCTCGTCAACGGCGCCATGAAGATTCGATTGGCGAGCTTCGCGTTCCCGAGATCGATGGGCTTGAGCAGCGCGGAGGTTTCGCTGAGCGTGAAGGTCATGATCCACCAAGCGCCCGTCGGCGCCGATTCATTCCCCGCCGACTCTCGGCCGGGCCCACAGGCACCGCTGTGGCATGGCCGCGAGGCCGCCTCACACAGCGCCGAACACGCTGGTGGACATCATTTTCCAAGGATTGCGGTGACCCGGATCTCGACCCGCATCCCGGGCAGTCCGAGCACGGTGACGCCGGTCTGGGTCCAGATCGGCGCCCGCTCCGGCATCCGCGCACGGAACTGGGCCACCATGACGTCGTTGTGGGCAGCGCCGATGGCATCCGCTTCGCTCGCGACGTGATAGGAGTTCACGTGCACGACGTCGCCCCATCCGGCACCCGCGGTGGCCAGCGTGCGCTCCACGTTGTCGAATGCCAGGACGATTTCCTCCTCCAGTGAGTCGGGGATATTGAGGTCGTCGTCCACCCCGCCCTGACCCGAGATCTCCACCCTGTCTCCGATTCGTACCGCCTGGCTGTAGTGCAACGTCTCCCGCAACTTCTCGCCGTAACCGGGCGTGTTGAAGAACTCGACATCAGTCATGGGTCACCTCTCGATATCACTTCATGCGTGAACCGTACGGTGGAAGTAATGACTTCATGCGTGAAGTTATTCCGAGGCCGGGCGGAGGCCGATAGTGTGCACCCATGGCGCGTACCTACGAACCGTCGTGGTTGACCCCGGAGGAGAAGGAGGCATGGACCGGGCTCGTGGCGCTGATGCTGCTGCTGCCCGGCCGGCTCGAGGCACCACTGCGCGGGGTGGACCTCACGCTGTTCGAATACCTGACGCTGAGCCATATCTCGGAAGCGCCGGGCCGGCGAATCCGGATGAGCGAGTTGGCGTTCCTGGCCAACGGCTCGCTGTCGCGGCTCTCGAACGTCGTCAAGCGCTTCGAACAGCGCGGCTGGGTGACCCGGTCGCCTGATCCTGCGGACGGCCGCTACACCCTCGCCCAACTCACCGACGTGGGCTATCGGCACGTGGTTCGCGCCGCGCCGGTGCACGTCCAGGCGGTGCGCGAACTGGTGCTCGACCCGCTCACCCCGACCGACCTGCGGGCGCTGACGCGGATCGCGGACAAGCTGAGGGTGGTTCACCCCAGCCTCGCCTAGGCCCCGCGCACGAGGGCCGCTCCACCGGCCGGAGGACAGACGTGGCGCGGTGTTCGCGACCCGGGACGCGGTGCGCGCCCTACGGTGGGACGGTGCAGACACTGCTCGGGATCGACATCGGCACCGGAAGCACGAAAGGTGTGCTCACCGATGCGGCGGGGACCCTCCTGGCGGCGCATACCCTCACCCATACGATGAGCCTCCCCCGGCCCGGGTGGGCGGAGTTCGACGCCGAAACGGTGTGGTGGCGCGAGATTCGCGAGATCGGCGGGGCCCTTGTCGCGCAGATGCCTCCGCAGGCGACGCTGGCCGGCGTGTGCGTCAGCGGTATGGGTCCGTGCCTGGTGTTGTGCGGCGACGACCTGACGCCGCTGCGCCCTGCCATCCTGTATGGCATCGACACCCGCGCGGTCGAGGAGATCGACCTGCTCACTGGCGAATTCGGAGATGCCGCGATCCTGGAGAGCGGCGGTAGCCGGCTGACCAGCCAGGCGATCGGCCCGAAACTGGAATGGGTGCGCCGGAACGAACCGGAGGTGTTCGGCGCCGCCACCCGCTGGTTCGGCGCGAACTCCTACATCGCGGCGAAGCTGACCGGCGAATACATCCTCGATCATCACACCGCCAGCCAGTGCGATCCCCTCTATGCCACGGCCGAATTCACGTGGAACCACGACTGGGCTCGCCGGATCTGCGGACACCTGCCGATGCCGACACTGGTGTGGCCCGACGAGGTGATCGGCGCGGTCACCCCGGAGGCGTCCGCTCAGACCGGCATCCCCGCGGGCACCCCCGTCCTCGCGGGCACCGTCGATGCGTATGCCGAAGCCTTCTCCGTCGGTGTCCGCCGGCCCGGGGACCTCATGCTGATGTACGGCTCGACGATGTTCATGGTCCAGGTCCTCGCCGACTACGCCACTGATCCGTCGCTGTGGACGACGGCCGCGGTGGAACGCGGAACCTATGCGCTGGCCGCCGGCACCGCCACGGCGGGCAGCCTCGTGACCTGGCTGCAGGGCGTCCTCGGCGACGCGTCGCTCGACGACCTGACCGCCGAGGCGCTGGCGGTGCCGCCCGGTGGCGAAGGGCTGCTGATGCTGCCCTACCTCGCGGGGGAACGCACTCCGCTGTTCGACCCGTACGCCCGCGGCGTCTTCGCGGGCCTGTCGCTGCGGCACGGCCGGGGCCACCTCCTGCGCGCGACATACGAGGGCATCGCCTTCGGTGTCCGCGAGATCCTCGAAAGGTTCGCCCAGGCATCGCCGGCCGCCCGCGTCGTCGCCGTCGGCGGCGGGCTGCACAGCCCGCTGTGGGCGCAGGCCGTGAGCGACATCGCCGGGTGCACGCAGTTGGTCCCGCACCAGACGATCGGCGCGAGCTACGGCGACGCGCTGCTGGCCGGCATCGGTGTCGGGCTGTTGCCCCGCGATACGGACTGGACCACGATCGACCGGATCATCGAACCCGACGGTGCACGCTCAGCGATGTACGACGACCTCTACCGGACGTGGCGCGAGCTCTATCCGGCCACCAGGGCACAGGTCCACCGCCTCTCGGCGCCCCGCGGCTAGGCTCCGATGCTGTGACGGTTCAACGCCTGAGGCCGTATGCGGTGACGGTCTTCGCCGAGATGTCGGCGCTTGCGACGCGTCTCGGAGCGGTCAACCTCGGGCAGGGGTTCCCCGACGAGGACGGCCCCCCGGCGATGCTGACGGCGGCCCAGAACGCCATCGCCGAGGGAGTCAATCAGTACCCGCCGGGGCTGGGCATTCCGTCCCTGCGTCAGGCCATCGCCGATCAGCGCCGGCGCCGCTATGGCACCGAATACGACCCCGACACCGAGGTACTGGTCACCGTCGGGGCGACCGAGGCGATCGCGGCGTCGGTACTAGGCCTCGTCGAACCCGGGTCGGACATCCTGCTGATCGAACCGTTCTACGATTCCTACTCGCCGGTCATCGCGATGGCCGGTTGCCGACGGCGCGCGGTGCCGCTTCGCCGCGACGGCAGGAGTTTCGCGATCGACCTCGAGGCGCTGCGGGCCGCGGTCACCCCGGACACCAGAGCCATCATCGTGAACTCGCCTCACAACCCGACCGGGATGATCGCCGGCGACGACGAACTGCGGGGGTTGGCCGAGTTCGCCGTCGCGGCCGACCTGCTCGTCATCACCGATGAGGTGTACGAGCATCTGGTGTTCGACGGGAAGGTGCACCGGCCGCTGGCCAACTATCCGGGCATGGCGGAGCGCACCATCACGATCTCGGGCGCCGGCAAGATGTTCAACGCCACCGGGTGGAAGGTCGGCTGGGCCTGCGGGCCCGAGGATCTCATCGCCGGTGTGCGCGCCGCCAAGCAATACCTGAGTTACGTCTCCGGAGCACCGTTCCAGCCGGCGGTGGCCGAGGCCCTGGCCACCCAGGACGCCTGGGTCGATGCACTGTGCGCGTCCTATCAAGCCCGTCGCGACCGACTGGGTGCGGCACTGACCGACATCGGGTTCGACGTCTACGACAGTTCCGGTACGTATTTCCTGTGTGTCGATCCCCGCCCGCTCGGCTATGACGACAGCACCACGTTCTGCGCGGAACTCCCCGAGAAGGTGGGCGTCGCCGCGATCCCGATGTCGGCGTTCTGCGATGCCGCGGCACCGCATGCCGACGAGTGGAAACACTTGGTGCGCTTCGCCTTCTGCAAGCGCGACGAGACACTCGACGAAGCCATCCGCAGGCTCCAGGCGCTGCGGCACCGCAGCTGACGGATCGCCGACGCGTCTACTCGACGCGGTGAGAACTCGTGCGCTGCATGGCCAGTCGGCGGATGCCCGTGGTGGACGCCTCGAGCACGGCGCTGCCGGCCCGGCGGATCATGAATTCCGGGATGGGCACGGCCGGTTCCACCGTGATCTCCACGCGTACTCGCGTCGAGGCGCCGTTGTGCTCGTCGGTGAGGCGGTATTCGACGTGCTGGGCGTACTGTTGCGACGTCGGTTGCGCGTCCCACACCAACCAGTCTGGACCCCAACGGTATTCGAGTAGTTCGGTGTCGCTGAGCCCGAGCACCCTCACCTTGACGCGCACGTGGTGCGGGCGGCCGTCGGGGTAGCGGTCGACGACGTCGACGTGCTTGTGCATCGACGAGTACGACGGCCAGGCCTCGACGTCGGCCAACGCGTCCAGGACGACGGGCATCGGTGCCTCGATGAGGACCTCGCGCGCCGCCCGGATGGCCATGTCGCTATCGCGCCGCGGCGAGCACGCGTTGGCGGAGGTTCTCCAGGGCGACATCGAGCACCATCCGCTTGGCCCGCCTGACCAGGAACGTCGGATAGGGAGCGGCCAGATCAAGGATCAGATCGAACCGCACCCGGGTCCGTTCCTCACCGAGCGGGGTCAGGTTGTATTCACCGTGCTGGCAGCGCTGCCGGCTCGTCTTCTCGGCGTCCCACACCACCCAGTGGTCGCCCCAGTGATATTCCAGCAACTCCTTGTCGGCGAGACCCATGATCTTGACCGTCGTTCGCACGTGGTGCGGCCTGCCGTCGGGGTGGCGGTCGACCACCTCGGCCTGTTTGTGCAGCGAGGACCACGAGGCCACCGCCTCGATGTCCGCCAGGGCGTCCATGATCGCCTCCGGCGGGGCTTCGATCACCACTTCGCTGGATGCCCGCACCGCCATACCGGCAAATGGTAGTCAAGCGACCGGCCTCGTGCCCAGTATTTCGCAGCTAACGCCGTGTCACCACCCGATCGAGTGGGCCGGGGTGGTGTGCTGCGGCGGGCGCGCCGGCGGCGGCGCCGGTGTCCGGGAGAACCGGGGCGCCGGGGCCGCCTGATCGACGCCGTGGGCGGTCACCATCGTCGCGCGGGCGCGCAGATGCGCGTTGTCGGCCGCTTCCTGCCACGTCAGCACGGGCGTCACGCAGGCGTCGGTGCCGGCGAAGATCCGGGCCCACTCGTCACGGGTCCGGGCGGCGAACCGTTCGGCGAACAGGCGGTGCATCGCGGGATGGCCCGAGCGGTCCCCCTGATCGGGAAGATCCTCGGCCGCCAACCCCAGGCCCGCGAGCAGTTGCGCGTAGAACTGCGGCTCGATCGCGCCCACCGCGACATGCCTGCCGTCGGCGGTCTCGTAGGTGCGGTAGTACGGCGTTCCTCCGTCGAGCAGGAAGGACTCCCGCTCGTCGCGCAACGAACCGACGGCCTTCATCGTCCAGGCGATCTGGGACAGCAGGCTCACGCCGTCGACCATCGCGGCGTCGATCACCTGCCCCTTCCCCGACGACTCCCGTTCGTAGAGGGCGGCCACGATGCCCACGAGCACCAGCATGGACCCGCCGCCGAAGTCGGCGACCAGGTTCAGAGGCGGGACGGGGGGGCGATCGCGGTACCCGATCGCCGACAGCGCCCCCGTCTGGGACAGGTAATTGATGTCATGGCCCGCGTCCGTCGCCATCGGGCCGTGCTGGCCCCAGCCGGTGATGCGCGCGAAGATCAGCCGCGCGTTGACCGATTCGCAGTCCTCGGGCCCGATGCCGAGCCGTTCGCAGGTGCCGGGGCGGAAGCCGTCGATCAACACGTCGGCCCTGGCGACCAGGCCGAGCAGCGCCCGGCGCTCCGTCTTGAGGTCGAGGTCCACCACACGCTTGCCGCGGTGCATCAGGTCGACACTCTCGGCCGGCATCTGCAGGCCGCCGGGCCTTCGGATGCGCACCACGTCGGCACCGAGATCCGCCAACATCATCCCGGCGTGCGGCCCCGGCCCGATGCCGCCGAGTTCGACGACCCGCACCCCGGCCAGGGGTCCGCCGCTCACCCCTTGATGACCTTGTGCACCTGCTTCTTCAGGCCTTCGGTCGCCGTCTCGACGCCGCCCTTCATCGTGCGCTTGAGGATGAAGCCGGGCATGGGCACCGACAGGTCGATGGCGATGTCGAACCGCACCCGCGTCTTGTCCCCTTCCCGGGTGAGTGTGTAACCGGCGTCCTGGGCCTTGAGTTGCCCGGCCGAGACCAACGTCCACGTGACTTTGTCGTCGCCCCAGGTGTATTCGATGACCTGCTCGTCGGTCAGGCCCGCGGCCTTCACGGTCATCTTGACCTGCTTGGGCCGCCCGTTGTCGAAACGCTCCAGCACCTCGGCCTTCTGGTACTGCGGCGACCAGGACGGGGTCGCCTCGGCGTCGGCGATCACGTCGAGGATCTGCTCGGGGGTGGCGTCGATAACGACCTCGCGGGAATCCTTGGTTGCCATGGCGAGACCATAGACCACCGCGGTCGTCGTTCGGATCGAGATGAAGCGACCGGGACCGTAGGCTCGAGGGGTGAGCGACGACGACAAGAAGGCTGTCGACCCCAGCGTTGCGCCCAGTGGCACCGGGTGTGTGGAATGCGACGCCGACGGCGGCTGGTGGGTGCACCTTCGCAGGTGCGCGGCCTGCGGCCACATCGGCTGCTGTGACGACTCCCCCGCCAAGCACGCCTCGGCGCACTGGCGATCCAGCGGACACCCGATCATCCGCTCGTTCGAACCCGGCGAGGACTGGTTCTGGGACTACGACACCGACCAGTACTACGACGGTCCGGAACTCGCCGCACCCCAGAGCAGGCCGGCCGACGAGACGGTGCCGGGCCCACGCGGTCGGGTGCCTGCCGACTGGATGGCCCAGCTGCAAGCTCGCCGCGGCTGAATGAATGCGCGGTGACCTGGGTAATCCAGCGCCGTGACGAAAGACAAGCCGACCACGACCGAGACCGACACCGCCCCTGAGGGCACCGACGACGACGTCGTCACCGACCCTTCCCGCGGTGATGACGAGGGCAACGACTGGTCCGACGAGGGCGGCGCGACCCCGAGCGGCCCCGCCACCGACTGACTCCGCGTGCGTGGGGTGACGCGGCTCGTCAGCCGCGCCCGTCCGCGAGGATCTGCTGAGCGGCGTTGTAGCCGGGGATGAAGGTGATGCCCGGTCCACCGTGGCATCCGGCACTCGCCAAATACAACCCGTCGACGGGGAGCGGCTGGTCGGCATAGCCTTTCGGGCCTGGACGGTTGGGGCCCATCTGTTCGGGATGGATCAGGCCGTGGCAGTAGTCACCGCCGGGTGCGCCGAACATCGTGCCCATGTGCTTGGGCGTGAATGTGGTGTGGCGCAGGATGAGACTCTCGAAATCCGGTGCGAGCCGGGTGATCTTGTCGATGACGCGGCGGCCCATCTCGGTCTTCATCTCGCCGTAGCTCGCCTCCTGCTCGGTCAGCGGGAACCACAGGGAGAACGCCGAGACCGCGTGCTTTCCCGGCGGCGCGAGCCCCGGATCGTTGGCCGACGGGATCTGCAGGGCGATGGCCGGATCGGTCGGCACCACTCCCCTGGCCGAGTCCTCCCACTGACGCTGAAGGTCCTCGGGGGTGGTGAAGATGCCGATGGCCGACTGGAATTCGGGGTCGTTGAGCACCTCGTAGGGTGCGGCGAACGTCGGCGGACCGTCGAGCGCGAAGTGCATCTGCAGGTAGCTGCCGCGATGGTCGATGCGGGAGAACCGTTCTCGGATGTCGCCCGGGATCGCGGAGGTGTCGATGAGCTCGTTGACGGTGACGTCCGGCGCGAGATTGGACACCACGACCGGCGCCGTCACCGTCGTGCCGTCGTCCAGCCGCACGCCCGACACCCGCCCGTCCCCGACGAGGATCCCGTCGACTCTGCTGCGTAGGCGCAGCTCTCCGCCTGCCGCGGTGAACAGGTGCAGAAGATGTTCGGTCACCGCGCCCATACCGCCGCGGAATTTCTTGATCAGCGTGGCGTTCTCGTCCGGGACGGCGAGGCCGAAGGCGAGCGCGGCGGCGCTGCCGGGAGTGGCCGGCCCACGGTAGGTGGTGTTGACGGCCAGAAACGCCAGCATGCCGCGCAACGCCCCGTGCTTCTCCCGATCGGGCAGGTGACGGTCGAGTACGTCGGTCACCGATCCGAACAGCATGTCGCTGATGGCTTGTCTCTCGAATTCGCTGGTGGCACAGGCGAACATCTCGTCGAGCGTCTTGGGCGGCTGCGCCGCGTCGAACCTGCCCAGCGCCCGCGTCGGGGCCTGGCACCACGCCATCAGCCCGGCCATGCCGTGGACCGCGTCGGCACCGTGCACGTCGTTGAGGTGGGTCAACAATGTCATCGGGTCGGTGTAGTAGATGAGCGGATCGTCGCCGACGCCACGCAACTGCACCGACATCACGTCGAGATCGACGGTCGGCAGGTCGCCGAGACCGAGCGCATCGCTGACCACCGCCGAGGTGGGCACCTGGACCGACCCCGCGATCTCGAAGCGGAAGCCGTCGAAAAGCTCCACGGTGGAGGCCATTCCGCCGGCGTAGAGCTTGAAATCCAGACACAGGGTGCGCAGACCGGCCTGCTGCAACAACGCCGCGGCCGTCAGCCCGTTGTGCCCCGCGCCGACGACGATGGCATCGAAGTCCGTCATCGGCTGAGGCTGACACGGGGCGAATGTTTTGTCAATAATGACAAAACTTTCAGAGCTTGTCGCCGACTCCGGAGCGCAGGTGCTGCAGCGCGTGCCGGCACAGCCGGTCCAGTTCCGGCAGCGACCGGTCCTCGCCGAGCATCCACACCTCCATCGCCCCGAATACTGCCGCGGCGATGCAGCGGGCCGTGACAGTGATGCGCATGCGTTCGTCGGTGCCCGGCGAGGGCCCGTTCGCCTCGGTCATGTGGTGCTCGACGGCCTCGGCGAAATCGGCCTCGACCTGCCGGATATGACGCACGATGCGGCTGGCGTCGAGTTCCTGCGCCCGCATCGCGGCGATCTTGGTGACCGCCCAGTCCTCGTACGGCGACGCCATGATGGCCGCCTGCACCGCCTCGATGATCGAGGCGTCCGGTGACCGCGCCGCCAGTGCCGAGCGGAACCAGTGCAGACCGGCGTCGTAGTCGGCGAACAGCAGATCGTGCTTGGACGCGAAGTGCCGGTAGAAGGTGCGCAGCGAGACCCCCGCGTCCGCGGCGATCTGCTCGGCCGTCGTCTCCTCCACGCCCTGGGCCAGGAACCGGACCACCGCGGCCTGCCGCAGCGCTTCCCTGGTGCGCTCACTGCGCACCGTCTGAGCAGGCCGGACCATGTGCGTAAGGTACCTCAACGACCAGCCCCGAACTCCGGGGAAATCACGCTGCTCCCCCACGAACGGAGCGGGTTGACGCAGCGGGCGGGTGTCACATTGACTGTCCGCGGGCGCGTCCGCCGACACGCCTGCAGCACGCCACGCCGGGGGGCATATTTCGTGAAGGTCCACCATCTCAACTGCGGGACCATGCATCCCGTGGGCTGTCCCACGGTCGTCTGTCACGTCCTGGTCGTCGAGGGCGACGACGGTCTCGTCCTCGTCGACACCGGGTTCGGCACCCGCGACTGCCGCCACCCCGCGGAGTTCGGCGCAGCCCGCCGGTTGATCCTCAAGCCGGTCTTCGACCCCTCCGAGACCGCGGTGCGCCAGCTCGCCGGGCTCGGCTTCACGCCGTCGGACGTCCGCCACATCATCGTGACCCACTTCGACGCCGACCACATCGGCGGCCTCGCCGACTTCCCCGACGCCCTCGTCCATGTGACGACAGAGGAGGCGGCCGGCGCGATGAGATCCCGGGCTTTGCGCAACCGGTTGCGGTTCCAGTCTTCACAGTGGGCGCACGGGCCGCGGCTCGTGGAGCACAGCATCGACGGCGAGGCGTGGCGCGGTTTCGCCGCGGCCAAGGAACTCAGCGAGATCGGCCCCGGTTTCGTGATGATCTCGCTGCCCGGGCACACCGACGGGCACGCGTGCGTCGCCGTCGACGCCGGTGAACGCTGGCTGCTGCAGGCCGGCGACGCCTTCTACCACCCGAGCACGATCGCCGGTGGCCCGCCGATGCCGAAGGCCTTGGCAGGCTTCGAGATGGCAGTGGCCTTCGACCGGGACAAGGTCAGGGACAACCACTCTCGTCTGACCGAGCTCTATGAGCGCCGGGACCCCGATCTGATGATCCTGTGCAGCCACGACGCCACGCTCTTCGAACGCGCGAAGGCCACCGCGACACCCTGACCCGGCGGTCAGCCCGGAGCGTGCGGACTGAGCAGCGAGATGGAGGCGTCGACGGCCTCGTCGATGACATCGCTCATCTTGCCGCCCTCCTCGACCGTGATCGCGGTCAGCTCGCGAAGTCCGCCCAGCAGCATGATGATCCGGCGCCGCGACACCGGACCGATGCCCGCGGCGCGGAACTCGTCGGTGGCCCCGAGCGTGCCCACCATGTCGATGAAGTTGTCCAGGGCGTCGCGCTGCAACTCCCGCGCGACGGCGCCGAGCGCGGGCACGTCGCGAATCCAGCTCAGCATCAGCGCCGACCGGGCCTCCCCGGACGAGATCCACGCCTCGATCGCCTGACGCACCTGCTTCTGCCACGGCGCGCTGGGATCGACGGCTTCGGAGATCTGCCTGATCTGGTCGGCGTTGGCGTCCGAGAGCAGGGCGATGAAGCACGCTTCCCGGCTGTCGAAGTGTTCGTAGAAGGTGCGCCGGGATGTCCTGGCGCGGCGGACGATGTCGGCGACGGTCGTCTTCGGGTACCCGTCCTCGGCGATCGACGCTTCCAACGCGTCGAGCAACCGCTGGCGAAAATCGTTCATGCCGGAAGACATGCTGTCACGGTCAACGGCAGTAGCTGCGCGTCGCGAAGTCGAGGGCCTGGCGGTACAGCGGGTCGAGGCCGCGCTGTCCCACCACCGTCGCCTTGGCCTGATCGAGGTCCAGACGACAGGTCGGCGAGTGGAGCGTGTCCCAGTCGTCGGCCATCAGCGTGACCATCTCGCGGTTGAGCGCGTCGATGACCCCGCGCGAGGACGCCAGGTCGGGGGCCTCGGCGGGCGCGACTGCGGGATCGAATTTCCACTGGGCCAGGCGGGTGTACTCCACGGCGACGGTGGCGTCGATCTGGTCGCGGAACGCGGTCGTCACATACGCCGGGTCCAGGTTCAGGGTGGTCGCTTCGGCGGACACCGCGTCGAGGACCTGCTGCTCGCGGGCCGGGTCCTCGATGAGGCCGCCGGTGTGGAACTTGTTGGCCGCGATGGGGTCGGCGACCTGCAGCCGGCGCGTCGCCGCGTCGACGAGGTCGACCAGGGAGCTCTGGGGCTGGGCGGACACCGCGGGGGCAGCTGAGATCGCGAGCGCCGACAGCGCGGAGACGAAGGCGAGAAGACGAATCATCGGGACCATCATGTCACCGATGTTTGCGGTGGCCAGGGCCGGGATCGAACCGGCGACCTTCCGCTTTTCAGGCGGACGCTCGTACCAACTGAGCTACCTGGCCGGACGGCACCGATCACTTGCCTGGCAAGTGCCTCGCCGTAATGGCGACCCTGACGGGACTCGAACCCGCGACCTCCGCCGTGACAGGGCGGCGCGCTAACCAACTGCGCCACAGGGCCTTACTGTGCTGCTCCTCCCACCGAGGTGGTCGTCGCGTGTACCCCCAACGGGATTCGAACCCGTGCTACCGCCGTGAAAGGGCGGCGTCCTAGGCCACTAGACGATGGGGGCCCATTTCCGAATCTCTCCGGGGTACTCGCAACGCTCATGTCGTTGGGAGCTTCGATAGCTTAGGGTACGGACACCCAAATCCTCAAACGGGCTGCGTGCCGTATCCTTTCCCCGTCATCGAAGTCCACCCACGCCCCTATAGCTCAGTCGGTAGAGCTACGGACTTTTAATCCGCAGGTCCCAGGTTCGAGCCCTGGTGGGGGCACCACTTCGTCCATCGGACACCCTCTTTGCGCTTTGCGCACGATTGCGCACCCGCCCACCCGGGTATCGCGACTGTCGGGACCGGATCGAGTGCAGTTGCCCACATGTCCGGTCCAAGGCGACACCGGGGCGCAACCATGGTTTTCAGCAGGGAGGATCAGCCGGTGTCGCCGCACCCACCTGCCGGCGCCGCGTGAGCTTCAGCGCTTGCGAACGAGCTGCTGGGCAAGGTCGGCGAGCTTGACGTTCATCTCCTGCGACAGTCGGCGCAGCAGGTCGAACGCGGCCACGGCATCGATGTCGTGGCGCTCCATCAGAATTCCCTTGGCCTGACCGATCACGTCACGGCTGGCGAGCGCATTGCGGAACTGCTGTTCCCGGCGCAGTGAGTTCCAGGCCAGGGTCGTGTGCGTGGCATAGACGACCCCCAGCTCGATGGAGTCCGCGTCGAACGCCCCCGGCGTTTCGGCGAGAAAGTTCAGCGCGGCCACGCTCTTGCCCTCGGTGTGCAGCTCGAAGGACAGCACGGAGCGCACGGGCGTGCGAGCCAGGGCGGCGTCCCGGTACTTCGGCCACCGTCCGTCGCTGCGGAGGTCCTCGATGCAGATGAGGTGGTTCTCCCACGCCGCGGACAGGCACGGCCCCTCCCGCACCTCCTGCTGGACTGCGTCGAGCAGGTCGACGTACTCGTGCGTCGCCGCGACGGACGACACGTCTTCGCTCTCGGTCACCAGGGTGATGCCGGCATACACCGCGCCCGGGACTGCCGCGACCGCCGTCTCGACCAGGGTGCGCAGACCGTCGTCGGGATCGGAGGCGCCGTTGCGCTGCAACTCGTCGAGCTGCTGGAGGGCGTCCTGAATGAGCTGACGCTCATCGGAAGAGTCGTGCGATGTTTCGCGGCCCAGATCAACCACGAACCCATCTTGGTTATTCACCTGCGGCGGCGGCAACTACGGCCGTCCTCGCCCGGGTAGCGGGCCAGACCGGGCGGCAGGACCGGGCAGGTCAGCGGAAGTAGACCTCGTCGCCGTCGGGGTAGCCACCGCCGGTGGTCGTGACGTGGACGTGGTCGTAGTGCCCGTAGCCGCCGGATCGGGCCCCACCGGGGGTGTAGTACACGCCCCGCCAGATGGCGTCCTGGATGCCGAAGCGCTGCGCGTTGGCCAACACGTACGCGACGATCTGGTTGCCGAGCGCGATCCCCGAGTCGGAGCCGGGGTTCGGGATCATGACATCGAGCGCGAGGCCGTTCGGATGCCAGCGCAGCGCATCCTGGCGTACGCCGCCGATGTTGTTGATCTCCGGGAAGACGGCGCTGATGCTCCGAGCGGTCAGGATCGTGCGCACCTGCAGCCCGCGCTCGGGGGCGACCCCGGCGGGCAGCGTGCGGCTCACGACCCGCCAACGCGACGCGGACACCAGCGAGGCCGGCGCCACCGCGGCGTCGTCCCCCGGGTCGGTCAGCAATGCCGGTGCCGGCGACGCCGCGGGCGCTGCGACGATCTCCACGCAGCACGGCACCGAGGGCTCGAGAACCGCGGCGGGAGCGGGGGCGGCCACGGGCTCGTCCTCGACGACCACGGGAACCGGGCCCGCATCACCCTTGACGGCCAGGAACACCGCCGCGGGGGCGAGCGCCGACATCACGTACACAGACGGGTTGCGCCGCTTCTTGGGCAATGAGTGCCGACCCACGCCCAGCAACATAACGAAAAATCCCGCAAAATACAGCATGCAAGATCAAAACTGAACTCGACGCGCGGATCGTTATCCGACCGCGACCCATCGGTGAGCCCGCAGATATTTGCAGGTCACGCAAGGAATTCGCTACAGCGCGACGAGTACCGCGGCGAGCACCAGGACGAGCAGAATTGCGACGGCCGCCAGCACGGTTCCGGTCCGATCGGGCCGGGCGCGGGGCGCGTCAAGGCCGGCCAGCATCTGCTCGGCGGTGGCGAACCGCCACCGCGGATCGGTGGCCATCGCGCGCTCGATCGTGGTCACCAGAGCCGGATCGACGTCGGGCCGCAACGCCGACAGCGGCATCACCTGCCCCGCCGCGATCGCGTCGGCCAGCGCCCCGAGATTCTCCTGCGGATACGCACGCCGGGCCGTGAGCGCCTCGTAGGCGACGACTCCGAGCGCGTACAGATCGTCGCTCGGAGTGGCCGGCCGTCCCGCGATCCGGTCGGGAGGCAGGTAGGCCATCGTGCCGAAGACCCGGTTCGTCAACGTCTGCGGGGTGTCGGGACTCTTCGCCACCCCGAAGTCGGCGATCTTCACCCCGCCGAACTCGGTGAACAAGATGTTCGCCGGTTTGATGTCGCGGTGCAGCACCCCATTGGCGTGCGCGGCGCTCAGCGCGGAGAGCACGTCGCGCATGATGGCGCGCACGTGTTCGGTGGGCAGCGGCCCGTTACGGGCCAGCACGTCGGCCAGGTTCTGCCCGGGCAGGCGCTCCAGCACGATGTAGTGCCTGCCGTCATGGACGCCGGAATCGTGCACCGCGACGACATGCGGATGGTTGAGGGCCGCGGCCGCGCGCGCCTCGGTCGCGAAGCGCCTGCGAGTGTCGGGCTGCGTGACCACCGACGGGTAGAGCAGCTTGACGGCCACCGGACGACCCAGCCGCTTGTCCCAGGCATCGCGCACTTCGGCCATCCCGCCACGGCCGAGGACACGCCCCAACTCATAGCGGCCGCCCAGGATCTCCGGCGCCTGCATTCCTCCAAGCTAGCCCGTCGGCGGAGAAAGCAAACCTCACGCGCAGGCGCGTCGCCCCGAAGCCCGGTCCCGGGTGCCGCCGCGCTCGTAAGATCGCCATCGATGCCCGAGCAGATCGCCCACCGGCCTTTCGCACGCCGCCACCCCGCCCTGACCGTCGTCGCGGCGTCGACAGCGGCGTGGTGGATGTGGCTGGGCTGGTACGAGGTGGTCGCCGCAATCGCGGTGGCAGGCCTGCTGATCGTCGTCCGCCGACGCCGACGCGCCGCGGCCGTGCGTGAGGCCGGCCTCCGGGCCCGTGCGGACTATGAGCACCGGCTCAGCATCGCCGGCGATCCCGCCGGGGTCTTCGGTCGCTACCGACCGGCCCGGCCGAACTGGTATCCGGATCCCCAGAACCCTTACGCGCTGCGCTATTTCGACGGCCTGTCCTGGACGCCCCACGTCGCGCGGCGCTAACCGTCAGAGGGCGGGCGGCCCGTCGGACCCGACGCGGATGGTGATGTGCGGGTGCGCCGCGGGATCCAGCCACTGCAGCACCGACCGCATCTGATCGCGGTCGATGGCCACGCAGCCCCAGGTCGGTTCGCCGTCGGACACGTGCAGGAAGATGCCCGCCGAGCGGCCCGGGATCCGCTCGGGGTTGTGGTCGATCAGGACGGCGTAGTCGTAGATGGGCCCGGAGTCGTACAGGTTCTCGGCGTCGTCGGAGGCGATCTCCTCGGCGTGCACGTGCGTGTTGTACGTCGGGGAGTCGACGTCCTCGTCCCACCAGTCCTCGTCGGTGGCCTGGAAGTACGGCATCCGGGTGCCGGGATTGACCTCGCGGCCGAAGGCCTGCCCGAGCGGGAAGGTGCCCTCGGGGGTGCGGAAGACGTCGTCCTCGGGAGCCCCCACGCCCAGCGAACCGAGATCGGCCCGCGTCGGCCCGAGCACCGCGCGCCACCCGTCGTCGACACGTTCGTAGGCGGACAGGGTGGCGGTCGGCGAATCCGCCGTGGGTGCGCTCACCACGATCATCTGACCGGGCGCCACCGACGGGTCCGCCGCCGCCGGAACGGCGAATGCCGAGGCGGCGAACACCGCGACGAGGACGGTCACTACGTTGCGTCGCGCCAGGTTTCGTCGCATCGCCCAAACTTAGCCGGTCTTCACACCCTCGGGCTGTAGTAATGCGGGTCGTCGCGATACGCCAGGGGCGGCAGATTGCGGGCCGGGGTCTCCACCAGCGGCGCGTCGACCGGGAGACGTCCGTGGGCCCGGTCCCATGCCGAACGCTTACGCGGATGCATCATCACGCGCCCGGGCAGCAGCTTGACCACGTGATGGACGGCCTTGCCGAAGAGCCGGTGCGCACGTTCCTGCCGGGGCGACCAGGTGTAGCCCATGAGCTCACGGACCGGCGGATCGAAGAGTCCGACGGTGGTGAAGTTGAAGAAGCGTTGCATCACCGCCAGATTCAGCCGCCACAGAAAGTCCGGCATCCATTCCAGCGACGGATGCTTGGGCATCGTCGACAGGTCGAGCACGGTGCGGGCGGCCCAGTTGTTCTCCAGCACGTGATGGCACATGTGGTCCCAGTACTCCTGGAACTCCTCCCAGGACTTCGGGACGGGGCGCATGCTCATGCCGTACATGCGGTACCACGTCACGTGCTCGTCGAAGAGCTGCCGTTTCTGCGCCTCGGTGAGACCGCCGCCCAGCCACTCCGCAGCCAGCAGCGTGGACTTGAAGAAGGTCGCGTGCGCCCAGTAGAAGACGTCGGGGTTGAGCGCGCTGTAGCGCCGCCCCTGGTCGTCGACTCCCTTGATGCCGATGTGATAGTCGCGCACCTGGGCGCCGGTCCTCGGAGCGCGGTGACCGTCGAACACCACGCCGCCGATCGGATACACCGACCGGAACAGGCGCGGCATCCGCTCGATGAAGAAGATGGAGTGCTCCTGCACCGCGGCGCCGAGTTGCGGGTGCATGTTCTGCATCGAGCCGGCCCAGGGTCCCTGCAGCATCCCGGTCCACTGGCCGAAGTACTTCCACGTCAGCGAATCGGGGCCGAGGGGTTCCGGCGGCGCGTCGTATCCGCCGCCGCTGACGGGGCAACCCGCACCCACCGGGGCCGATCCGGTCGCCGATCCCTCGCTCACGGGAGGTATCTCGGACGTATCTTGAGTCACTGGTGCTCTTCTCGACGAGGATCACGGTTTTTGACTACGCGTGTTGTCACTACGGAGCTTAGGAGGACTGTGGCGTCCGGTCAACGACGTGGCCGCTGGTCGGGTGTTCCGCTGCAGGACCGCCAGGCCCTCCGGCGCGACGAACTGATCGCCGCGGGCATCGGCCTGCTCGGCCGTCCGGGCGGTCCGAACCTGACGGTGCGCGCGGTGTGCCGCGAAGCCGGCCTGACGGAGCGGTACTTCTACGAATCCTTCGCCGACCGCGACGAATACGTGGCCGCGGTGTACGACGACGTCTGCGCCGCGGCGATGTCCACCCTGATGGAGTCCGACAGCATGCGCGACGCCGTCGAACGGTTCGTCGCGCTGATGATCGACGACCCGGCCCGCGGCCGGGTGCTGCTGCTGGCACCGGAGGCCGAACCGGTCCTGGCCCGATCCGGGGCTCGGTGGATGCCCAGCTTCATCGAGTTGCTGCAGCACAACCTGACCCAGATCACCGACCCCGCCACTCAGGCGATGGTTGCCACCGGCCTGATCGGGGCACTCACTGCGTTGTTCACGGCGTATCTCGACGACAGGTTGTCAGCCACCCGCGAGCAGTTCATCGACCACTGTGCTGAGCTACTGCTCAGCAGGGCGTCGACCTGATCAGGGCCCCCACCTGGGTGTGAGGTACGGCGCGGCGGCTTGAATGTCACCGGGATACACAGATATATTGAGTGCAACCATCAGGTACAGATAACTGGGAGGTGTCGTGTCGAAAGACCTGACCGACCTGCAACTGCTGAGGGAACTCGAGCCCGTCGTCGAGCCCCTCGTGAACCGTCATATGCGGATGAAGAAGGACTGGAATCCGCACGACTACGTCCCGTGGTCCGATGGCAAGAACTACTACGCACTCGGCGGCCAGGACTGGCACCCGGAGCAGTCGCAGATCTCCGAGACCGCCCGCGTGGCGATGCTCGTCAACCTGCTGACCGAGGACAACCTGCCGTCCTACCACCGCGAGATCGCGATGAACTTCAGCATGGACGGCCCCTGGGGCTTCTGGGTGAACCGTTGGACCGCCGAGGAGAACCGCCACGGCATCGCGCTGCGCGACTACCTCATCGTCACGCGCAACGTCGATCCGGTCGAACTGGAGATGCTGCGCCTCGAGCAGATGACCCGCGGTTTCAGCCCCGGCCAGAACGACCAGATCGAGGCCGACCTGTTCGCCGACAGCCTGTTCGACTCGGTCATCTACGTGACGTTCCAGGAGCTCGCCACCCGCGTGTCGCACCGCAACACCGGTAAGGCGTGCAACGAGCCGATCGCCGACCAACTGCTGCAGCGCGTCTCGGCCGACGAGAACCTGCACATGATCTTCTACCGCGACGTCTCCGAGGCCGGTTTCGAGATCGCGCCCGACCAGGCGATGAAGTCTCTGCACAAGGTGCTGCGCAACTTCAAGATGCCCGGGTACACGATCCCGGACTTCCGCCGGCGCGCGGTCAGCATCGCCTCCGGCGGCGTCTACGACCCGCGGATCCACCTCGAAGACATCGTGATGCCGGTGCTCAAGAAGTGGCGCATCTTCGAGCGCGAGGACTTCAACGGCGAGAGTGCGCGGTTGCGTGACGACCTCGGCCTGCTGGTCGAGGAGCTGCAGGAGGCCGTCGACAAGTTCGAGATCGCCAAGCAGCGCCGCGAGGAACGGCTGCGGCAGATGGCCGAGAAGAAGGCCGCCAAGAACCAGCTGGTGGGATCATCAGCCTCGTAGCAGACACCACCCGACCGGCCCGATCTGCGCTGCAGATCGGGCCGATCGCGTTGCGCAGCCCGGTCGTCCTCGCGCCCATGGCCGGGGTGACCAATGTCGCGTTCCGGACGCTGTGCCGCGAACTCGAGCTGGCGCGCGCCGGCACCGTCAGCGGGCTGTACGTCTGCGAGATGGTGACCGCCCGCGCCCTCGTCGAGCGGCATCCGGTGACGATGCACATGACGACGTTCGCCCCCGACGAATCACCGCGGTCCCTGCAGCTCTACACCGTCGACCCGGTCAACACCTATGCCGCGGCGAAGATGATCGTCGACGAGGACCTCGCCGACCACATCGACATGAACTTCGGCTGCCCGGTGCCCAAGGTCACCCGGCGCGGTGGCGGAGCGGCCCTGCCCTACAAGCGCAGGCTGTTCGGTCAGATCGTCGCTGCCGCGGTCCGCGCGACGGAGGGGACGGACATCCCGGTCACCGTCAAGTTCCGCATCGGGATAGACGACGCCCACCACACCCACCTCGATGCGGGACGCATCGCCGCCGAGGAGGGTGCAGCGGCCGTCGCGCTGCACGCCCGGACCGCCGCGCAGCGCTATTCGGGCAGCGCCGACTGGGACCAGATCGCCGCACTGAAGGCGCACGTCACGAGTGTTCCGGTGCTCGGGAACGGTGATATCTTCGACGCTCGTGACGCGCTGGCCATGATGGCCGCGACGGGGTGCGACGGTGTGGTCATCGGCCGTGGCTGCCTGGGACGGCCGTGGCTGTTCGCCGAGCTGTCCGCGGCGTTCGCCGGCACTGCGCCGGCCACCCCGCCGACCCTCGGTGAGGTGGCGCAGATCATCCGTAGACACGGTGAGCTGCTCGCTGCCCACTTCGGAGAGGACAAAGGAATGCGGGACATCCGCAAGCACGTGGCGTGGTACATGCACGGATTCCCTGCCGGCGCCGATCTGCGCCGGTCGCTGGCGCTGGTCAAGACCATCTCCGAGCTCGACGACCTGCTCGGCACCCTCGATCCCGACGTACCGTTCCCCGACGCCGCCAACGGCCCGCGCGGACGTCAGGGCTCCCCGGCCTCGGTCACGCTGCCCGAGGGCTGGCTTGACGACCCGGACGACTGCACGGTGCCCGCCGGGGCCGACGTCATGCACTCGGGCGGCTGAGCTGCGGTTACGCCGGATCCGAGACGGGTTCGTGATCGCGCCGAGGTCGGTTCGAGAGGGTTTCGAGAGGGAATAGACACCCGGCTGCGGCTGGATGTCTCTCAGGATGTCTCAGTACGATGAGGGATCACACTGCCCGGCTCCGGTGGCGGAGCAGGGCGCAGTGCTCTAGACAGTTAGCAGGCACTCGGCGGCCTGCGTGCCCGTGCGCAACGACGCGCACCCACGAGACGCCGCAGGGACGCTGGAAGGCCGGTAGAAGATGAGTGACGGCGACGACGACGCCACTCCTGGCCGTTCGCTTCCCGGAAGTGGGGACACACCCGACCGAGACTGGCTTACCCGATCGCGGCGGCCGAAGCCAGGCGCCGCGCCGTGGGAGCGCGAAATAGGTCCCGCCACCGCCGAGGACGCCTCCCCCGCGCGCACCGACGAGCCGTCGGGACCCGTCACCGTCGCCGACCTGATCGCCAAGATCAACGGCGGTACCTCGCTGCCCGAGCCCAGGCGGCACCGCGCCGCACCGGATCCCGATCCAGAGCCCGAGCCCTACCCCGACGGCGACGACCTCGACACCACGATCCTGCCGGCGATCGCCGCCCCGGCCTCCGAACTTCCCGATCTGACGACGCCCCGGCCGCCCAGGCACCTCCCCGACCGCCCCCGCCGCTCGCACCGCCGCGCGGGTGTGGCCGGGCGGGTCGTCGCGGCACTGGTGGCCGTCCTCGCCCTGGTGCTGACCGGCGGCGCCTGGCAGTGGCAGTCGGCGAAGAACAACCTGCTCAATCGGGTGTCCGCACTCGATCCCGACTCCCGCGACATCGTCGACCCGAACGCACAGTTCGGTGACGAGAACTTCCTGATCGTCGGCACCGACAGCCGCATCGGGGCCAACAGCGACATGGGTGCCGGCACCACCGACGACGCAGCGGGCGCCCGGTCGGACACCGTGATGCTGGTCAACATCCCGGCGAACCGCAAACGCGTTGTGGCCGTGTCGTTTCCGCGCGACCTCGAGATCGACCCGATGGAATGCGAGCCCTGGAACGCCGAGACCCGGGAGTACGGGCCCATCACGGACGAAGAGTCCCCGATGTACGGCAAGGAATCGGTCTACACCGAGTACAAGCTGAACTCCGCCTTCGCCGTCGGCGGACCCAAGTGTCTGGTCAAGGTGATCCAGAAGCTGTCCGGTCTGCATGTGAACCGGTTCATGGCAGTCGATTTCGCCGGGTTCTCCAAGATGGTCGACGCTCTCGGCGGCGTCGAGGTCTGCAGCACCACCCCGATCGAGGACTACGAACTGGGCACCGTGCTGCCGACCGCCGGCCGCCAGGTCGTCAACGGCCACACCGCGCTGAACTACGTGCGCGCCCGGCAGGTCACCACCGAGACCAACGGCGACTACGGCCGTATCAAACGCCAACAGTTGTTCCTGTCGTCGCTGCTGCGCTCGCTGATCTCCAAAGAGACCTTCTTCTCGCTGTCCAAGCTCAACAACGTCGTGAACATGTTCATCGGGGACAGCTACGTCGACAACGTCGACACCAAGGACCTCGTCGACCTCGGCCAGTCCGTGCAGGGTGTCACCGCCGGGCGCATCACCTTCGTGACGGTGCCGACCGTCGGGTACGCCGACGAGTGGGGCAACGAGATCCCGCGCACCGACGACATGCGGGCCCTGTTCAGCGCCATCATCAACGACGAGCCCCTCCCCGAGGAGCGCAACGCCGACAACACCCCGGTGCCCGGCACGCCGGAGTCGCTGGCCGGCCAGGCGCCCGACCAGCAGGATCCGGCGCAGCCCGGTGACCAGACGGTCGACGTGATCGTCACGGATCCGGAGACGGTGACCGTGCAGGTGTCGAATTCGACCGGCCAGACCGGCCTGGGCGCCACCGCGGCCAGCGCGCTGCAGTCGCACGGGTTCAACGTGACCACTCCCGACGACTACCCCGGCCCGCTGGCGCAGACGACCGTCTTCTACTCCGCCGGTAACGAAGAAGCCGCCGCGACGGTGGCCTCGTCGTTCGCCGATGCGACGATCGAGCAGGTCAACGGCATGGGCGACGTGGTACAGGTGGTCCTCGGCAGCAACTTCGACTCCGTCGGCGCGCCGTCACCCAGCGGCTCCCCGGTGCAGCTGCACGTCCTGCGGGGCACCAAGGCCCCGGCCACCGAGCTGCCCGAGGACCTCACCGTCACCAACGCCGCGGACACCAGCTGCGAGTAGCCGCCACGCAGCATTTGGGCAGGTGGCATTCACTCTTCGTTCACCGTCGGTTCGTGACGACGGGTTCCCCACGCCGTAGGGTTGACACATGCGTACCGCCTACCACGAGCAGTTGGATGCCCTGGCCAGCCGGCTCGGCGAGATGTGCGGCCTTGCAGGGATTGCCATGGAGCGAGCCACGCAGGCCCTTCTGCAGGCCGATCTGGCCCTCGCCGAACAGGTCATCACCGACCATGATCAGATCTCGGCGCTCAGCGTCCGCGCCGAAGAGGAAGCCTTCGTCCTCCTTGCGCTGCAGGCCCCGGTCGCCGGCGACCTGCGGGCCATCGTCAGCTCGATCCAGATCGTCGCCGACGTCGATCGCATGGGCGCGTTGGCCCTGCACGTCGCCAAGATCGCCCGTCGCCGCCATCCTCAGCACGCCCTGCCCGAGGAGGTCAACGGCTACTTCGCCGAGATGGGCCGTGTCGCCGTGGAACTGGGCCACAGCGCCCAGGAGGTGCTGCTCACCCGGGATCCCGAGAAGGCCGCGCGCATCCGTGAAGAAGACGACGCGATGGACGACCTGCACCGCCACCTGTTCACGGTGCTGATGGACCGGGAGTGGAAGCACGGGGTCGCGGCCGCCGTCGACGTGACGCTGCTGGGCCGCTTCTACGAGCGCTTCGCCGACCATGCGGTCGAGGTGGCGCGCCGGGTGATCTTCCAGGTCACCGGCCGGACCGCCGACGAGGAACAGCTGCCGGCGTCCCGCTGACCACGAGAGTCGACTGAGCCCCCCGGTGAATCGCCGGGGGGCTCACTCGTCGGTGCCGGGAGCCGCGCCCGGAATGCAGAACCGCCCCGTCTCGGCGGAGACGGGGCGATCCGTGGTCGGTGCGGGGGCGTTCAGCCGAAGCGGCCCGAGATGTAGTCCTCGGTCGCCTTCTGCGTCGGGTTGGAGAAGATCTTCTCGGTGTCGTCGATCTCGATGAGCTTGCCCGGCTTGCCGGTCGCCTCGAGGTTGAAGAACGCCGTCTGATCGCTCACGCGCGCCGCCTGCTGCATGTTGTGCGTGACGATCACGATGGTGAAGTCCTGCTTGAGCTCAGAGATCAGGTCCTCGATCGCCAGGGTGGAGATCGGGTCCAGCGCCGAGCACGGCTCGTCCATCAGCAACACGTCGGGTTGCACGGCGATGGCGCGGGCGATGCACAGACGCTGCTGCTGACCGCCGGAGAGGCCGCCGCCGGGCTTGTCGAGCCGGTCTTTGACCTCGTTCCACAGGTTGGCGCCCTTGAGGGAACGCTCGGCCACCTCGTCGAGGGTCTTCTTGTTCCGCACGCCCTGCAGCTTCAGGCCGGCCACCACGTTGTCGCGAATCGACATGGTGGGGAACGGATTCGGACGCTGGAACACCATGCCGATGGTCTTGCGCACACCCACCGGGTCGACGCCGGCGCCGTAGATGTCGTCGCCGTCGAGCAGCACCGAGCCCTCGACGCGGGCGCCGGGGATCACCTCGTGCATGCGGTTGAGGGTGCGCAGCACCGTGGACTTGCCACAGCCCGACGGCCCGATGAAGGCGGTGACGCTGCGCGGCTCCACCGACAGCGAGACACCCGCCACCGCATGGAACGCGCCGTAGTAGATGTTGACGTCTTTCAGATCAAGGCGCTTGGCCATGAGTTTCTCCTAGACCTTCTTGGGGGCAAAGAATTTGGCGATGAACCGGGCGCCGACATTAAGCACGGCGATCAGCACGACGAGGGTCAGCGCGGCACCCCACAGGCGGTCCGTCGGGATCGGGTTGGCACCCGCACCCGCCGAGGTCTGGTCGTACATCATGCCCGGTAGCGAGCCCATGAAGCCGCCGAACATGTCGAAGTTGATCGCCTGCGAGTAGCCCACCAGGATGAGCAGCGGAGCCGTCTCACCCATGACGCGGGCCAGCGACAGCAGGATGCCCGTGACGATGCCCGACAGCGCGGTCGGCACCACGATCGCCGAGATGGTCTTCCACTTCGGCACGCCGAGCGCGTAGCTGGCCTCGCGCAGATCCATCGGCACGATGCGCAGCATCTCCTCGGTGGAGCGCACGATGACCGGAATCATCAACAGCACCAAGGCAAGTGAGACCGCGAAGCCCGACCGCTCGAAGCCCAGGGTCGCCACCCACAGCGCGTAGATGAACAGGGCCGCGACGATCGACGGGACGCCGGTGAGGATGTCGACCATGAAGGTGGTCAGCTTGCCCAGCCGGGTGCCGCCGCCGTACTCCACGAGGTAGATGCCGACGAACACACCGACCGGGATCGAGATGACCGCACAGATCGCGGCCTGCACCAGGGAGCCCACGATCGCGTGGTAGGCGCCACCGCCGGCGGCGAACGCCGTCATGCCCGACTGCGAGTTCATCCACCAGGTGCTGGACATGACGATGCCGATGCCCTTGGCGACGACGGTGTAGAGCACCCACACCAGAGGAACGATCGCGACCACCACCGACGCGGTGACCAGAACGGTCGCCACGGTGTTCGTGATCCTGCGTCGCGTGCTGACCCCCTGGAAGGTCGGCACCTTGACCGGCTGGTCCAACGTTGCGGAGGTCATGAGGCGGACCGGTCCTTTCCGGCGACCGCAGCGCGGGCCAGCGAGTTCACCACGAAGGTCAGGATGAACAGCACCAGGCCGGCCGCGATGTACGCACCCGCCTTGTACTGGTCGTTGAATTCGGAGGCCGCCGAGGCGATCTTGCTGGCGAAGGTGAAGCCGCCGTCGAAGAGCGACCATCCGAACGCGGTCTGCGTGCCCCGCAGGATGATCAGCAGCGCGATCGTCTCACCGAGGGCGCGGCCCAGGCCGAGCATCGCGCCGCTGATGTAGCCGGACATACCGAAGGGCAGCACCGTCGTCCGCACGACCTCCCAGCGGGTGGCGCCCAGCGCCAGCGCGGCCTCGATCTGGCCGCGCGGCGTCTGGACGAACACCTCGCGGGTCACCGCGGTGATGATCGGCAGGATCATCACCGCGAGCACGATGCCCGCGGTGAAAATGGTGCCGCCACCGGCCACCGACGCGTTGCCCGTCGAGAACAGGAACAACCAGCTGAGGTTCTCGTTGAGCCACACCGCCGCCGGCTTGATCGCCGGCGCCAGCACGTAGAGACCCCAGACGCCGTAGATGATCGACGGCACCGCGGCGAGAAGGTCGACCATGTAGGCCAGCGGCCCCGACACCCGCTTGTTCGCATAGTTCGTCAGGTAGATCGCGATGCCGAGTGCGATGGGCATCGCGATGACGAGGGCGAACACCGACACGAACACCGTCACCTGCAGCAGGTCCAGGATTCCGAAGTGCATGGCCGAGGTGTCCGTGGTGATCCACGAGCCGCCGAAGAGGAAGAAGTTCTCCTCGTTGCGGGCCAGCGCGGGGACAGCACGCCACAGCAGGAAGATCCCGATCGCGGCGATGATGGCCACGATGAGGATGCCCGACCCCTCGGCCAATCCGCGGAAGATGCGGTCGCCCGCGCGGACTTTCGCATTCCCCGAGGGGTTGGTCGAGATGGGGGTCGGCTCGGGGAAGGGGGCGGCCAGTGCCTCCCCCGACCCCGATCCCAACGGATTCGGTGTGGTCAATGAAGTTCCATCGAGCTTGTCGGTCATACGGTCAAGCACCCATCCTCGCCGCGGTACGGCGGTTGCGCCAGTGAACTAAGCGGTCGAACCGATGGCGTCGATCGACGTCAGCAGACGCTCTTTGAACTTCTCCGGCAGCGGGACGTACCCCGCGGCCGACAGTCCGCTCTGGCCGTCGTTGGCCGCCACGGTCAGGAAGGACTTCACCGCCTGGGCGGTCTCGGCGTCGTAGCCGTTGGAGCAGACGATCTCGTAGGTCGCGAGCACCAGCGGGTAAGCGCCGGACTCGGTGGTGCCGTACAGCGACGCGAGGTCCAGCGTCAGGTCGTTGCCCTCGGCGGCGAACTTGGCCGCGTCGATCGCCTTGCCCGCGGACTCGTCGGTCAGCTCGACCGCGCCGCTGCCGTTGTCGATCTGGGCGTAGGGGATGCCGGCCTGATCGGCGAAGCCCTTCTCGACGTAGCCGATGGCGCCCGGGGTCGCCTGCACGGCCTGCGCGACGCCGGCCGACTTCTGGGCGCCTTCACCGGCGCCGCCCTGGAACTCGCTGCCGTCGCCCTTGGTCCATGCACCGGCCGACGCGGCCTCCAGGTACTTCTGGAAGTTGTCGGTGGTCCCCGAGGAGTCCGAACGGAAGATCGGCGTGATGGCCACGTCGGGCAGGGACTTGCCCTCGTTGAGCGCGGCGATGGCCGGGTCGTTCCACTTGGCGATCTGCCCCTGGAAGATCTTGGCGAGGGTGTCGCCGTTGAGCACCAGGCCCTCGACGCCCTCGATGTTGTAGGCCATCGCGATGGGGCCGAACACCAGCGGAAGGTTCCACGCCGGGTTGCCGCCGCAGCGCTGCGCCGCCTGCTGGGCCTGCTCTTCCTTGATGGCCGAGTCCGAACCGGCGAAGTCGACGTTGCCCGCGACGAACTGCTCGCGACCCGCGCCCGAGCCGGTCGGGTTGTAGGACAGGTTCTTGCCCTGGCACTTCTGGCCCCACACCTGGTTGAACAGCGCGATGGCGTTCTGCTGGGCGGTCGAGCCCTCGGCGGTGACGGAGGCCTTGCCCCCGCAGTCGGCAGCAGACGCCGACGAGCCGGACTCCGAGGAGCCCGATCCTGCCGGAGCGTTGTTGTCGCTGCCGCAGCCGGCCAGCGTCAGAGCGGCGATCGCGGCGACCGAGACAGTCGTACCGAACGACTTGCCGATGATGTTGAGCTTCACTTATCCCACTTTCCTCGAACGTTCCAGGCGGCTCGAACTCTCCGGCAAGGTATGCGTCCGCAGTGGACGGTTCGGGGATGCCGGGTTAACGAGGCGTGAACAGGTTCAGCGAGTTCACAGGTGGGCTGCAGTCTCGGTGGCGTACGCCACGTCAGAATTGACCACGTCGAAACCCAACCGTCGATACGTCTTCACCGCCGCGGTGTTGTCCGCCTCGACATAAAGCATCACGTCGGCGTCGCGGCCGGGCCCGCCGAGCCGGTCTGCGAGGTGGTGCAGACCCGTCAGCGTGAGCGCTGCGCCGAGGCCGCGGCCCTGGGCGGCGGGGTCCACGCCGACGACGTACACCTCGCCCAACGACGCGGAATGCACCTTGGTCCAATGGAATCCGAGCAGCGCGCCGCTGTCGGCGTCGAAGGCGAGGAAGAAGCCGTCAGGGTCGAACCACGGCTCGTCCCGGCGCTCGGCGATCTCGGCCTCGGTCCACCCGCCCTGCTCCGGATGCCACGAGAACGCCGCGTTGTTGACCCGGAGCACCTCGGCGTCGTCGTCCGGGCCGCCGTATGTGGCGAAACGCACACCGTCGACGGACGGCGTGGGCGGCAGGTCGGCCAGCGTTCGCTGCATCTGGAGGAGTTCACGGACCGCGACGAGGTTCAGCGCTGCTGCGGTGGCGCGCGCCGGCTCGAGGTTGCCGTGGGCCCAGACGCGGGTGGCGGGGCCGCCGTCGGCGAGTGCGGCGCGGATCATCGCCGCGCCGATGCCGCGGCGGCGCGCATCCGGGTGGACCACGAGTTCGGCCATCGCCGCGGCGTCCCCGTCGGCGGGCGCGAGGTTGAGGTATCCGCGGATCGCGCCGTCGCGGACGGCCACCAGGTGTCGCGTGCGGGGCTGGCCGAGCTCGCGCAGCACCTGATCACCGACGGGGGCCACGCCGTCGGCCGACCTCGCCGCAGAGATGAGGTCGCGGATGGCCGTCTGGTCGTCGTCCGACAGGGTCGTGCGCCAGCCGACGTCGTCGGACAGCGGGTTGGAGGAGGTCACTGGCTGCGCAGCGCTTGGGTGGACGGGCTGCCCAGCGCCTCGGGGACGTCGTCGGGTCCGAAGGAGTCCTCGTCGTCGTACGGATCGTCGGCGTCGCGCTCGTCGGTGTCGGCTGCGGGCGGCCGGCCGCGAGCCGGTCGGACGGCCTTGTAACCCACGTTGCGGACGGTGCCGATCAGCGATTCGTACTCGGGCCCGAGCTTGGCGCGCAGGCGCCGCACGTGCACGTCGACGGTGCGGGTGCCTCCGAAGAAGTCGTATCCCCAGACCTCCTGCAGCAGCTGGGCCCGCGTGAAGACCCGCCCGGCGTGCTGGGCCAGATACTTCAGGAGTTCGAACTCCTTGTAAGTGAGGTCCAGCGGGCGGCCCCGCAGCCGCGCGGTGTAGGTCCCCTCGTCGATGACGAGCTCACCGAGGCTGATCTTGCCCAGGTTCTCCTGATTGGCCATCCCACCGCGGCGCCCGACCAGCAGGCGCAGACGCGCGTCGATCTCGGCCGGGCCGGTGCCGGGCAGCAGGATCTCGTCGAGACCCCACTCCACGTTCACCGCGACGAGCCCGCCCTCGTTCACCACCGCGACCACCGGAACGGACGTCCCGGTGGTGCCCAGCAGACGGCACAGACCGCGCGCGGCGGCCAGATCGGTGCGGGCGTCGACGATGGCGACGTCGGCGGTGCCCGCCTCCAGCAGCGAGGACACCTCGGTGGGGGCGGTGCGCACATTGTGCGCGAGTAGCGACAGAGACGGCAGGACTGATTCCGGGTGCGGGTCGACCGTCAGTAGCAGTAGATCCAACTGACCCTCCAGCAGCCGTGGAGCTCATGGCCCGGAAGACCGCCGGACATCGTTGTCGCGGGCGGTCACTTTCCAGATTCATGCCTGACATACGGCCGTTACCGGACCGTTGGTTGTTAAACGATAGCGTGCAACCAGCCTGTTAGCCGCGCGGAGCGCATGGGCTCGGCGGCGTCGGCAACAATGTCGGGGTGCGCAAGCTCGTCATCGGTGCCCTCGCCACCCTCGCGGCGGTGACCGTCGGCGCCGTCGGCACCGACTTCGGGGCCGCCATCTACGCCGAATACCGCCTGGCCAGAAGTGTTCGCAGTGCTGCCGACCTGCACTGGGACCCGTCCGTCGCCATCCTGGGATTCCCGTTCATCACCCAGGCCCGGCGGCACTACTACGACGAGGTCGAGATCAAGGCCAGTGGCGTTGATCACGCCGTGGTGGGCAAGGCGTCCCTGGAGGCGACCATGCATTCGGTCGGCCTGGGCGATTCCTGGCTGGTGGCGCCCGACGGCTCGCTGACGGTCGAGAAGCTGGAGAGCCGCATCATCATCGACTCGACCCACGTCGGCCGGTACATGGGCATCCCGGACCTGCTGATCGAGGCGCCGACCTCGGAGACCGAGGACTCCACCGGCGGGACGACCGAGTCGGGGATCTCCAGCAATCGCGGGCTGGTGTTCACCGGCACTCCGGACAAGGCCGGCTTCGACGAACGCGTGAGCATCGCCGTCGATCTGTCCGTCGCGGGCCCCGACGACACCACGCTGGTGTTGACCGCCACCGGCGTGCTGACCGAACCGGGCACTGCCGACCAGGCGGTCCCCGAAGAACAGATCCCTGCGGTGCTCGCCGCGTTCACCACCGAGCTGCCGGGCCAGAAGCTTCCGTTCGGGATCGCACCGACCAGTGAGGGCGCGCGGGGCTCGGACATCATCATCGAGGGCATCGCCGAGGGAGTAACCGTCGACCTGCACGAGTTCCGGTTGTCATGAGTACTTCGTGGATCGTCGTCCTCGCCGTGTTGATCGCGGCGTTCGGTGCGGCGTTCGTCGTCGGACGGCTGCTGACGCGGCGCTCGGGCCTGATGAAGGGCGCCGCGGAGTGGCCCGTACTCAAGGACAGCGAGATCGACGAGCTGGGGCTGTCCCGGTCCGGCCCGACCGTGCTGCATTTCGGGGCAGCCTGGTGCGGGCCGTGCGTGGGTCTGCGCCGCGTCGTCGACCAGGTGTGTGCAGACCTGCCCGCGGTCGCCCACGTCGAGATCGACATGGACGCCAATCCCGCCGCGGCGCGCACGCTTTCGGTGCTGTCGCTGCCCACCACGTTCATCTTCGACGCCGACGGCGGGCAGCGTTATCGCGCCTCGGGTGTGCCGACCGCCGCTGACCTGCGGTCGGCCCTCGAGCCGCTGTTGGCTTGATCACCCCCTCGTTGGGTAAGCTGTCAGCCGTGTCAGCCCGCCTTGAGCTCGTGCTCACCAAGCGCCGCGCAGTCGATCTGTGCCGCGTCGCGGGTTGTTGCTGTTGTTGTCGTAGCTGCTGAGTAGCTGCGCTGTTCTTCGCGCCGCACTCTGCGACCGGCCCCCAGTGGTCTGCCGCTCCCAGCCGTCCCGGACAACAGGAAGCACAGCTATGTCGAACCCCACACAGACACGCGCCCCGGCGCAGGTCGACGTGCGCGGTCCCCGTTTCGTCGCGTGGGTGACGACCGGCGTCCTGGTCGTCGCGCTGCTGGTGTCGGCCCAGAGCCCCGCTCTGGCCGCCATCATCCTCGGCGCGCAGGCCGTCGTGTTCGCCGTCGGCGCGGTGGCCGGACCGCGCCGGCACCCCTACGGGCTCGTCTTCGCGTCCCTGGTCGCCCCGCGCCTGGGCCCGGTCACCGAACGGGAGCCGGTCGCCCCGCTGAAGTTCGCGCAGCTGGTCGGGTTCGTCTTCGCCGTCGCGGGCAGCCTCGGTTTCGCCGGCGGCCTCATCCCGCTGGGTCTGACCGCCACCGCCCTGGCGCTGGTGGCGGCATTGCTCAATGCAGCCTTCGGCATCTGCCTGGGCTGTCAGCTCTATCCGCTCATCACCCGCTTGACCCCCACCCGTTAGCAATCGAAAGGATCTCCTCCATGGCACGCTCCGACGTCCTGGTCTCCGCCGACTGGGCCGAGAGCAATCTCGACGCGCCGAAGACCGTCTTCGTCGAGGTCGACGAGGACACCAGCGCCTACGACACCGGGCACATCCCGGGCGCGATCAAACTGGACTGGAAGACCGATCTGCAGGATCAGGTCAAGCGTGACTTCGTCGACGTCCAGCAGTTCTCGAAGCTGCTGTCCGAGCGCGGCATCGCCAACGACGACACCGTGATCCTCTACGGCGGCAACAACAACTGGTTCGCCGCCTACGCCTACTGGTACTTCAAGCTCTACGGCCACCAGGACGTCAAGCTGCTCGACGGCGGCCGCAAGAAGTGGGAGCTCGACGCCCGCCCCCTGTCGAAGGACACCGTGACCCGGGAGAGCACCAGCTACACGGCCAAGGATCCCGACAACAGCATCCGCGCGTTCCGCGACGAGGTCATCGCCGCGATCGGTACCAAGAACCTCGTCGACGTGCGCTCCCCCGACGAGTTCTCCGGCAAGATCCTCGCCCCCGCGCATCTCCCCCAGGAGCAGAGCCAGCGCCCCGGCCACATCCCCAGCGCGATCAACGTGCCGTGGAGCAAGGCCGCCAACGACGACGGAACCTTCAAGTCGGACGAGGACCTGGCCAAGCTGTACGCCGACGCGGGACTCGACGGCGAGAAGGAGACCATCGCCTACTGCCGCATCGGTGAGCGCTCGTCGCACACCTGGTTCGTGCTGCAGGAGCTGCTGGGACACAAGAACGTCAAGAACTACGACGGCAGTTGGACGGAATACGGCTCCCTGGTGGGTGCCCCGATTGAGTTGGGAAGTTGATATGTGCTCTGCACCGAAGCAAGGACTGACGTTGCCTGCGAGCGTCGACCTGGAGAAGGAGACGGTCATCACCGGCCGTGTCGTCGACGGGTCGGGCCAGGCGGTGGGCGGTGCCTTCGTGCGCCTGCTCGACAGCTCGGACGAGTTCACCGCCGAGGTCGTCGCATCGGCCACCGGTGATTTCCGGTTCTTCGCCGCGCCCGGGACGTGGACGCTGCGCGCGCTCTCGCCCGCGGGCAACGGCGACGCCAGCGTGGCACCGTCGGGCGCCGGGATCCACGAGGTCGACGTCAAGGTCGCCTGACCAAAGTCACGGACGTCAACCGTCCGCGGCCGCCGAGCGGTGTGTTCACGCTCCGGTCGCCGGACGTTGGGCTGTTCTGCTGTGAAAACGCTGCAGGATTAGCTGTGGTCGGCGAATATAGGGGAGAACCCGCGCTGTTGGGGGCGGGTTCGACCCCGACAGGTTCGCGGTCGGCCTCGGGTATCATGCCCGCGGCTCGCCGCGCCCACCCTGCGCGGTTCTGCCGCGTTCGCCCTTTCGCGGCCCCGCCGCGCCGACACGAGGACCCAGACATGAAGACCACGATCGCCTGCGCCGCGTCTGCGGCCTTTGCCGCTGTTGCTCTCTTCAGTGCCCCCGCGGCGTTCGCGGCACCCGAGGACGACTTCCTCACGGTGATCACCAACGGCGGGATCACCTGGCCGGCGGAGAAAACCCCCCAGGTCGTCGACACCGGCCGTGCGGTCTGCGAGGACTGGTCCAACGGCGCCTCCTTCGAGCAGGAGGTCGCGGACCTGACCAGCGTCACCGACTGGTCGGACTACCAGGCGGGCTACTTCATCGGCGCCGCGACCGGCGCGTTCTGCCCCGAGTTCGAGTGGAAAGTCAGCTGACGCGCCTCTTTTCGTGACGCGTCGACGGCCGCCGGGAGAGTATTTCTCCCGGCGGTTAGACTTTCTGCCGTGGTGCTGTTTTTCGAGATCCTGCTCGTCGCGGCCGTCGTGGTGATCACGTGGTTCGCGCTGTACGCGCTGTACCGCCTCGTCACTGACGAGTCGTGACCTCTGGCGACGAGGCGGTCGCCGCAGCTGCCGAGCGAGCCAGAGCGACCTCCGCGCGCAACATCCCCGTGTTCGGGGATCTGCCGTTGCCTTCCGACACGGCGAATCTGCGTGAGGGCGCCCATTTCGACGATGCGCTGCTCGCGCTGCTGCCGCTGGTCGGCGTGTGGCGCGGGGAAGGCGAAGGCCGGGATGCCCACGGCGACTACCGGTTCGGCCAGCAGATCGTGGTGTCCCACGACGGACGCGACTACCTGAACTGGGAGGCCCGCTCCTGGCGCCTCGACGACGACGGCGAGTACGACCGGCCGGACCTGCGCGAGACGGGGTTCTGGCGCTTCGTCAACGACCCCAACGACCCGTCCGAGGCGCAGGCCATCGAGCTTCTGCTCGCGCACTCCGCGGGGTACGTCGAATTGTTCTACGGGCAACCGCTCAACCAGGCTTCGTGGGAGCTGGTGACCGATGCACTCGCGCGGAGCAAGTCGGGAGTGCTGGTCGGCGGCGCGAAACGGCTCTACGGAATCATCGAGGGCGGCGACCTGGCGTATGTCGAGGAACGCGTCGACGCCGACGGGGGCCTGGTACCGCACCTGTCGGCCCGGCTGTCCAGGTTCGTGGGCTAGTGCGCACCCCTCACCGAGTGGCGATGTTCGCCGCCGCAGCAGCATTCACCGGACTCACGGCGTGCTCGGGGCCGAGCGAACCGGCCGACGAGACCAGTCCGACCTCGGCGGTGCCCAGTGTCGGCCACGGTTCGTTCGCCTACTGCCTGGGTCAGCACGGCGTGCCCGCCCCGCCCGGACCGGCCGCCGATCCCCCGCCGGGCATCGACCCCGAGGTCTGGGAGACCGCGATGGCGGAGTGCTCGACACTGGCCCCCGGCCCGGCCGGCTGAATCAGCGCCGACGCCGTCACCCCCTCGACGCACCCTGGGTGCGGGCCATCATGTCCGGCACGACGCCGGCTGCTCCTTTCCGGCCGAACCGGCTGCAGATATGGAGCGGCCCCCGAGCCGGTGTTCTCGGTCGGACAAGACCAAGAGGCTCGGGGGCCGGGTGACTGCGGGGAATTCGCCAGCGCGCACAGGTGCGTCAAGCGCTCTCCCGGCGCTGCTAGCTCGCAGCCACCTCACATGTCCATAAGTCAATCAATTTCTCGGACCACCTCCCTTCCTGTGTACCCGCGACCGTACTCCCGCTTCGACAGGGCGACAAGGGAATTACGCGCTCAGCGATCGCACAAGATCGCCGCATCGACCAACGCCGCCAGATCGTGGGCCATCGGCGCAGGCGGGAGGGGGGTGCCGTCGAGGGTGTGCACCCGCGCCGCCAGCGTGATGCTCGAGACCAGCCAAACGCCCTGAGCGGCACGAAGATCGGCGGGCGTGAGGGCCTGGTAGTCGCAGTCGTAGCCGGCATCGCGCGCCACTTCGAAGAGCGCCTGCTGCGTGGTACCCCGCAGAATCGGATACCAGGGCGGCGGGGTGAGCAGGCAGGCGTGGCCGTCGGCCGACGTCGTGGCGATCACGACGGTCGAGCGGGGCCCTTCCAGGATGTGGCCGTCGGTGCTGACGAAGACCACGTCGGCGGCGCCCTGGCGCTCCGCGTGGCGCAAGGCGGCCATGTTGATCGCGTACGAGAGTGTCTTGGCACCCGCGAGCAGCCACGGCAGCTCGTCGATGCCGCCGCTGGACAGGCCGCGCTCGAGTGTCACCGCAGCGATACCGTGGCGCCGGACGTCGTGGATCCGCGCCGGGACGGACCCGATCGTGGCGTACGCGGTGGGCTCGCCGCCGTGTTCGCGGCCCCGCGAATACACCAGGCGGAGGACGCCCTCGTCGCCACCGGTTGCCAGCCACGCGCGCACGGCGACGTCGACGGCGGCCCGCCACCGATCGGCGTCGGGGGTGGGCAGATCCAGCATCTGCGCCGAGTGCGCCAGGCGGCCCAGGTGGGCCTCGAGCAGACAGGGACGACCGTCGCGGATCAACAGCGTCTCGAAGATGCCGTCACCGCGCACCGCCGCCAGGTCGTCGGCGTGCAGCAGCGGAACGTCGGGATCGTGCAGACGGCCGTCGAGCGTCACGACGATGCCGTTCGGTGCGCCCGCGGTCTCTGCCATGGGGCACCAGCGTAGCGGCGGCCTCGGGCACAGGGCTCGTAGAGTTGAGCCATGGCCTGGGAGACGTCGCAAGTACCCGCCCCCGACAACGGACCCGACGCGGGCGCCGTCTGGCACTACGGCGACCCTCTCGGTGAGCAGCGGGCCGCCGCCGACGGCGCCGTGGTCGTCGACCGCTCCCATCGGGCGGTGTTGACCCTGACGGGTGCCGAGCGGAAGTCGTGGCTGCACACCATCTCCAGTCAGCACGTCAGCGAGCTCGCCGACGGGGCGGTCACCGAGAACCTCAGCCTCGACGGGCAGGGCCGGGTGGAAGATCACTGGCTGCAGACGCAGCTCGACGGCCGCACCGTCATCGACACCGAGCCGTGGCGGGGCCAGGCCCTGCTCGATTTCCTGCGCAAGATGGTGTTCTGGGCCGACGTCGTCATCGATCCCGCGGACCTCGGTGTGCTGTCACTGCTCGGCCCCGGGGTGAGCGGCGCGCCGGTCCTGGCCGCGCTCGGCATCGCCGAGCTTCCCGCGGAGGGCACCGCGACCGCACTCGCCGACGGCGGGTTCGTCCGAAGGCTGCCGGGGGCGACCCTCGAGGTCGACCTGGTGGTGCCCCGCACCCAGCTCGCGGCGTGGCGGGACGCGCTGGTGGCCGCCGGTGTCCGGCCGGCCGGGGTGTGGGCCTACGAGGCGCACCGCGTCGCGGCCCAGCGCCCACGCCTCGGTGTCGACACCGATGAGCGCACCATCCCGCACGAGGTCGGCTGGATCGGCGGACCCGGCGTCGGCGCGGTCCATCTCGACAAGGGCTGCTACCGCGGTCAGGAAACCGTCGCGCGTGTGCACAACCTGGGCAAACCTCCCCGCATGCTGGTGCTGCTGCACCTCGACGGCGACGCCGACCGGCCCTCACCGGGGGACCCCCTGCTCGCGGGTGGCCGTGCCGTCGGGCGGCTCGGCACGGTGGTGACTCACGTCGACGAGGGCGCCATCGCGTTGGCACTGCTCAAGCGGGGTCTGCCCGCAGACACCCCGCTGACGACCGGTGGGGACGTGCAGGTCGCCGCCGCGATCGACCCCGACTCGATGCCGGCCGCGGACGCGATCGGAGCGGGCCGGCTCGCCGTCGAACGACTGCGCGGCGGTGCCCGGTGAGGCGATCGACGCAAAAAACCGCGCCGCAACAGGGCCTGCCAGCGGTACAGCGCGCGGCACGGTAAAGTGACGGCAGGACAATAAACACACTCAGATCGGAGCCGCCTAGAAATTGGGCCGCTCCGTTATTGCGCGAGGGGGTTCCCCCATGGGCCGCGGCCGGGCAAAGGCAAAGCAGACCAAGGTTGCACGTGAGCTGAAGTACAGCTCGCCGCAGACCGATTTCGAGCGGCTACAGCGCGAGCTGTCGAACGCTCCTGACGACGACCGCCTCAACGGCAGCGAAGCGCCGTCCGACGACGGTTGGGCCGACGAGGACGACTGGCGACGCTAGTTCCGCCAGTCGGTCCCCCGCAGCGTTCTCAGAATCTGGGGTGCTGACCCACGAGCACAGCTCGTGACGCGTCCTTGCTGCCCTTCTGGATGGTTCCGAGGGTCCAGCAATTCAGGTGGCGGGCAGTCAGAACGGCCAACGCGCGATCGGTGTCCTCCGGCGCGACGACGGCCACCATGCCGACGCCCATGTTGAACGTCTTCTCCATTTCGGCACGCTCGATACGTCCGCGCTGGGCGATCATGCCGAAGACCGGAGCGGGCGTCCACGTGCCCCTGTCCAGTTCGGCGACGAGTCCGGGCGGGATGACGCGTTCGAGGTTGCCTGCCAGTCCGCCGCCGGTGACGTGGCAGAACGTGCGCACCTGCGTTTCGGCGGCCAGCGCGAGGCAGTCCTTGGCGTAGATACGGGTGGGTTCGAGCAGCTCCTCGCCGAGGGTGCGGCCGAACTCCTCGACGTGCCCGGCCAGGTTCATATGGTCGATCTCCAGCAGCACGTGCCGGGCCAGCGAGTAGCCGTTGGAGTGCAGCCCGGTGGACGCCATCGCGATGATCACGTCGCCGGGCCGGACCCGGTCGGGTCCGAGGACGTCGTCGGCCTCCACCACGCCGATCCCGGTGGCCGAGATGTCGTAGTGGTCGGGGGCCATCAGACCGGGGTGTTCGGCGGTCTCGCCGCCGAGCAGGGCGCATCCGGCGAGCACGCAGCCGTCGGCGATGCCGGACACCAGCTCGGCCACGCGTTCGGGAACCGTCCTGCCCACGGCGATGTAGTCCTGCAGGAACAGGGGCTCGGCTCCGCACACGACGAGGTCGTCGACGACCATCGCGACCAGGTCGATGCCGACCGTGTCGTGCTTGTCCATGGCCTGGGCGACGGCGAGCTTCGTGCCGACGCCGTCGGTGGAGGACGCCAGCAGCGGCTCGCGGTAGTCCCCGCGGAGGGCGAACAGGCCGGCGAAGCCGCCGAGGCCGCCGCGCACCTCGGGCCGGGTGGCCTTCTTCGCGAGTGGTTTGAAGAGTTCGACGGCTCGATCACCGGCTTCGATGTCCACGCCTGCCGACGCATAGGAAACGCCGCGGTGTTCGGCGATGCCCTGTCGTTCAACACCCTTTGTCATCGAGAGCAAGGCTACCCGCGCTTTCCCAGCGAATCGCTGGCAGTATCTGTTGTGGTGTGACGGGGAGGTGTCAGATCCCGTTCGCGGGTTTGCCCCGCCCCTGAAGTGGACATCCCGCGGCCATGCCTGCTGAGGAAGTTCGCTGCCTGGTGACCGGGGCGACCGGTTACATCGGTGGCCGGTTGATACCCGCCTTGCTCGACCGGGGACTGCGCGTACGGGCGATGGCACGCACACCCGCAAAGCTCGACAAGGCCGAGTGGCGCGACCGGGTCGAGGTGGCCCGCGGCGATCTCACCGAGCCCGACTCACTGGTCGAGGCGTTCGACGGTGTCGACGTCGTCTACTACCTCGTGCATTCGATGGGGACCTCGAAGGACTTCGTCGAGGAGGAGCGGCGCTCGGCGCACAACGTGGTCGAGGCCGCCAAGAAGGCCGGGGTGCGACGGATCGTCTACCTGAGCGGTCTGCACCCCGCGAACACAGACCTGTCCCGGCACCTGGCCTCGCGCGTCGAGGTGGGTGAGATCCTGCTGGCCTCCGAGATCGAGACGATCGTGCTGCAGGCGGGCATCGTGATCGGCACGGGATCGGCGTCCTTCGAGATGATCCGGCATCTGACCGATCGACTGCCGATCATGACGACGCCCAAGTGGGTGCACAACAAGATCCAGCCCATCTCGATCGACGATGCGCTGTACTACCTCGTCGAGTGCGCGACCGCGGAGGTGCCCGCATCACGCACGTGGGACATCGGTTCCTCCGACATCCTGGAGTACGGCGACGCGATGCAGGTGTACGCCGAGGTCGCGGGGCTGGCGCCGCGCCGTTTCGTGGTGCTGCCCTGGCTGACCCCGACGCTGGCGAGCCGCTGGGTGGGGCTGGTGACGCCGATCGCGTCCGGGCTGGCACGTCCCCTCGTGGAGTCACTGGAATGCGACGCGGTCGCCCACGAGAAGGACATCGACGGCGTGGTTCCGCCTCCGCCCAACGGGTTGACCGGCTACCGCGACGCGGTGACGCAGGCGTTGGTGCAGGAGGGCAACGCCGGTAAGGGCGGCCGGCCTCGGCTGCTCCGCTTCACCTCTGCGACAGGGACTGTCCGCTAGCAGCGGCGCTCCCCCCGGGGACGCTCGCCTATGGCCGGCGCAGGGCCGAGGCGTTGTCGTTGTCCGCCGAGATCGGGATCCCGGTGCGCGCCGCGGTGGCGAGCATGTGCTCGATGACGTTCTTGCCGAGCGCGGTCTCGCCCGGAAGCTCGATCGGGTACTCACCGTCGAAACAGGCTGAGCACAGCCGCGATGCGGGCTGCTCGGTCGCCGCGATCATGCCCTGCTTGGAGATGTAGCCCAGAGAGTCGGCGCCGATCGCGTGGCGCACCCCGTCGAGCATCTCGTGCTCGTCGGCCGAATTGCTCGCGGCATTGGCGATCAGCTCGGCGGGGGTGGCGAAGTCGATGCCGTAGAAGCACGGCCATTTCACCGGCGGCGACGCGATGCGCACGTGCACCTCGACCGCCCCGGCTTCGCGCAGCATCCGGATCAGTGCGCGCTGGGTGTTGCCCCGCACGATCGAATCGTCGACGACGATGAGCCGCTTCCCGCGGATGACCTCTTTGAGCGGGTTGAGCTTGAGTCGGATACCGAGCTGCCGGATGGTCTGCGACGGCTGGATGAAGGTGCGCCCCACATAGGCGTTCTTCATCAGGCCCTGACCGAACGGGATGCCCGACTCCTGCGCGTACCCCACCGCGGCGGGTGTCCCGGATTCGGGGACACCGATGACCAAGTCGGCGTCGACCGGCTTCTCGCGGGCGAGCCTGCGGCCGATGTCGACACGGGTGCCGTGCACCGACCGGCCGACGATCGTGCTGTCAGGGCGTGCGAGGTAGACGTACTCGAAGACGCAGCCCTTGGGGGTCGGGTTGGCGAAGCGCGTCGACCGGACACCGTCGGCGTCGATGGCCAGCAGCTCGCCGGGTTCGATGTCACGGACGAAGGACGCACCGACGATGTCGAGCGCGGCGGTCTCGGAGGCCACCACCCAGCCGCGGTCCAGCCGGCCCAGCGACAGCGGACGCACGCCGTACGGGTCGCGGGCCGCGTAGAGGGTGTTCTCGTCCATGAACGTGAGGCAGAAAGCGCCCCGGACGGTCGGGAGCAGTTCGAGCGCAGCCTGCTCCAGGGAGGAGTCGGCGGCGCCGTGGGCCAGCAGCGCGCCCAGGATGTCGGAGTCGGTGGTCGCGGTGGCCGCGCCACGGTTGCCCATCAGGCCCTCGTCGCGGGCGCGGGCGGCCAGCTCGGCGGTGTTGACGAGGTTGCCGTTGTGACCCAGGGCGACACCGGTTCCCGCCGCGGTGTTGCGGAACACCGGCTGGGCGTTCTCCCACGTCGTCGACCCGGTGGTGGAGTAGCGGCAGTGCCCGACGGCGACGTGGCCCGGCATCGCCGCCAGCGTCTGCTCGTCGAACACCTGGCTGACAAGCCCGAGATCTTTGAACACCAGCACCTGGGAACCGTCGGCGACAGCGATACCCGCAGCCTCCTGACCCCTGTGTTGCAGGGCATAGAGGCCGTAGTACGTGAGCTTCGCCACCTCCTCGCCGGGCGCCCAGACCCCGAATACTCCGCACTCTTCTTTCGGCTCGTTGTCGAGCTGCTCGGCGGTCACGATCAGGCTGCTCCCTGGGGGCTGTGGGTGACGTCGCACAGTCTACGGTGCACGACTGGGAAAAGCGGAATCACGCGACGGAGTGGGGCGGTTTGCCGCTGGGAACAACGAAGATTCGCCGCTCCCGCATTCCGTGGTGGTCCGTGACGTCCCGCCGATTCATGGCAGTCCGTGCCAATGGCTTCCGCCGCTCAGAAAGATCCGTCAGTCCGGGAGAGCCACCAGGGGCAGCACGGCGGCGATCTCGGTCGCGCGCGATCCCGACATCTGAAGGGAGCCGTCGGCGGCGGCCTGCTCCAGCGTGGTCAGCCCGGTGGCCAGCATCAGCCAGGTTCGCGGGTCCGTCTCCACGACGTTGGGCGGATTGCCCCGGGTGTGCCGGGGTCCCTCGATGCACTGCACCGCGACGAACGGCGGCACCCGCACCTCGACCGTGGCGCCGGGCGCGAGCGCGGCCAGGGTCCTGGCGGTGGCGCGCACCGCCTCGGCCAGAGTTGCGCGCTCCGGCGCAGCGGCGGCGTCATCGCGCAACCACTCGGCGAGGGCCGCGACGGCGGCGCGGGTCTTCGCCGGATCGGCGGGGCGACGGGCGGCCATGACCCAGGTTCTCAGAGTGCCTGCAGGCCGCGGCGCGCCGCCCTCCGCGTCGGGTCGACGTCCCGGCGATCCACCCTTGACCTCAACGTCCATTGAGGTTCTAGCGTGACCCGCATGACGTTCACCGCATACGAGATCGAATTCATGAAACAGGCGGAGCTTGGACGGCTTGCCACCATCCAGCCCGACGGAACCCCGCAGAACAGCCCCGTCGGGTTCACGTTCAACGAGACGTCGGGGACCATCGACATCTCCGGATACGAGATGTCGAAGAGCCGCAAGTATCGCAACATCGCCGCTAATCCCAAGGTGGCGTTCGTGATCGACGACATCACCTCACGTGATCCCTGGCGGGTGCGGTGCCTCGAGATCCGCGGCACCGCCGTCCAGGCGACGCTGGAGGACGCGCCCCGCGAACCGAACGGCGATCCGCTGGACGCGGCGATCATCCGGATCACACCGCGGAGGGTGATCAGCTTCGGGATCGATGACCAGCAGACCGAACCCCACCAGCTCACGGCGCACGTGCGGAACGTCGCGACGGCGGGCTGACAGTCAGCGATCTGGCCGGGGCCGAACGGCCAGGACCGCCATCGCTCCGGCTTCGTTGACGGCCAGATGCGCCAGCATCGGCGCGGCCAGGCTGCCGGAACGGGCGTACAGCCAGGAGAACATCCACCCGGCCGCACCGGTGGCGATCACAGTCAGCGGCACCGACTCGTCGGCGGCGCGGGCATCGGGAGTGTGGGACAGTCCGAACACCGCCGCGGCGAGCAGCCGGCCGGCAGTGGCGCCGAACGCGTTCTCGGCGGCAGTGCCCAGCGCGGCGCGGAACGTGACCTCCTCCGACCACACCGTGCCGAACGGGATGCGGAGAAGGAGCCACCGCGCGGGCTCGGCGGGCAACTCCCTACCGGCCATTCCGGCGCGCACCGGCGGCAGGAGCGTGCCGACCGCGACGGTCGCGACGACAGTGGACGCCGCCACCCCTCCCCACCGCAGCCCCCGCCCCAGCTCCGGCAGACGCAGACCCAGCGGGGGCCGCAGCCCGGCCACGGCCACCGCGCCGAACACGGCTTGCGGCAACGGGTTCCACCGCTTCGACAGCCGCGGGGCGAGCGCGCTCCAGCCGAGCAGCGCGACCGCCAGCGCGGCCACCCGGGCCCTCTCGCGCCGCACGGGCACTAGTAGTCGCCGTCCTCGAATTCGGTCTCGGCCAGCGCGACCCGGATCCGATCCGTGTCCTCCCGGGTCCAGCCCTGCGGCGGTGCGGCACCCGCCCAGCCGTCGAGGATGAAATCGCCGTAGTTGTGTCCGTGCCCGCCGGGGACCGACGCCGCGTTGGTCATGTCGGCGGCCACCTGCCAGAACGTGACGATGGGATACCACCGCATCGACCTCGTGCGGTCACGGCCCGGCGGTTCGGACAGCCAGTCCGGCCGGGTGAACAGCAGGTCCTGGGACCACCACACGATCGGATCCGACGAGTGCTGCAGGAAGAGCACTCTGGGGCTCTCCCACGGCCCCGCCGTATCGGCCGCGATCTGGGCCGCGTCGTTGCCCTGCGAGAACCGCACGGTGCGCCCGTTGTCGTAGCGCGGTTCGACCTCGGGGGTGCCGGGGTCGCGGCGCACGGTGATGCCGTGCCACAGCGGGCTCGCGTTCGGCGGGCCGACCCACAGCACCGACGAGAACCCCATCCGCGAGATGTCCGGCAGCCAGTCGAACGCGCCCTGCCCCGCCATGGATCCCAGGCTCTCGCCGTAGAGGACGAGTCGTGGGCGGCGCTCCGGTGGCAGGGTGACCCAGCGATCGTGCACCGCATCGATCATCAACCGGCCCGACTCCATCGACTTCTGCTGGTCGCCGAGGAACGAGATCCAACTCGGAAGGTAGGAGTACTGGGAACCGACGATCGCCGTGTCGCCGTTGTACATCAGCTCCAGCGAACGCGCCGCGATCGGATTGATCCAGCCGGTCCCGGTCGTCGGGGCGATGACGAGCACCTCACGCTCGAAGGCGCCGGTGCGTTCGAGTTCGCTGAGCAGCACCGCCATCCGCTCTTCGTCGGTGTCGGCCGTCTGCAGTCCGACATAGACCCGGATCGGCTCCAGGGCGGGCCTGCCGTTGACGCGGGCCAGTTCGTCGGCGTGGGGACCGGTGCCGACGAAGTTGCGCCCCTGATAGCCGAGCGTGTCCCAGGCGGCGAAAGAGTCGGGGCTGCCCGATCTTTCGGTCTCCTCCGGCTGGACGACGCCTTCTCTGGTGGTCGAGTTCTGGGGTTGGAAGATCCGGTTGGCCCCGGCCAGGAATCCCCGCACGAGCACGCCGTTGACCAGCGTGATGACCAGGATCACGACAACCGCCGTACCGATGAACAGCGCCATCTCGTCGGAGAGTCGCCACCGCCGGATCAGGACACGCGCCATGGTCTTGATGAGGTCCAGAAGCAGCCTGGCCGTGGCGATGCACACTCCGGCGACCGCGACGGCGACCAGAAGCAGGCGCAGATAGCTCGACGTGCTCGGGCCGTCCATACCCATCAGCGCCGAGACCTGGCGCTGCCACGCTGCCGCCGGGATCACCATCCCGATGCACGCACCGACCGAGACGACGACGGTGATCGTCTTAAGCGCGTACAGGATTCGCGCCGACGGCGGCCACCATGTGCGGCGGGCCAGGACGAAGCGCCGCAGCATCCGCTCGACGAAGACGCCGATGCCGTAGCCGATCGCGGCGTTGATGCCGCCGATCAGTCCTTGGAACAACCAGTCCCTCGGCAGCAGCGACGGGGTCAGGGACACACAGAAGAACAGCGCGCCCAGTGCGACGCCGGTGAAGTCGAGGCGCAGCAACCGCCATGCCCAGAGCAGGGCGGGATGTCGGCGGGTGCCGACCGAGGTCACCCGAACAACCCGGGCAGCACACCTTCCGATGTGCGCCGCAACTCCTCAAGGGTCACCGTGAACTGGCCCTGCACCTCGACGGCCGGTTCACCGCCGGCGGGTCCCTGGTCGACGACCCCGATCCGCGCGGCGGGCAGGCCACGTGCCTCGCACATCGCCGTGAACCTGCTCTCCTCGGTACGAGGCACGGCGACGAGCACCCGGCCCGCGGACTCGCTGAAGAGGAAGACGAACGGCGCCGTCCCCTCCTGGAATTCCTCGGGAAGCAGGATGCGGCAACCTGTTTCGCCGGCCAGCGACGCCTCCACGACGGCCTGGATCAGCCCGCCCTCGGATAGATCGTGGGCCGCCGAGACGAGACCGTCGCGCGAGGCCGCGGTGAGGACCTCGGCGAGGAGCTGTTCGCGCGCCAGGTCGACCTTGGGCGGGACGCCGCCGAGGTGCCCGGCGCTGACCTGCGCCCAGATCGAGCCGTCGAACTCGTCGCGGGTGTCGCCGAGCAGCATCAGGGTCTCGCCGGGTTCGTTGCCGAAACCGGTCGGGATGCGCCGCTTCACGTCGTCGATGACGCCGAGGACGCCGACGACGGGCGTGGGCAGGATCGCGGTGTTCCCCGTCTGGTTGTAGAAGCTGACATTACCGCCGGTGACCGGGATGCCCAGCGCCGCAGCACCGTCGGCGAGGCCGCGAACCGCCTGGGAGAACTGCCACATCACCCCGGGATCCTCAGGCGATCCGAAGTTCAGGCAGTTGGTGACCGCGACCGGGGTGGCGCCGGTGACGGCGACGTTGCGGTAGGCCTCGGCGAGCGCGAGCTGGGCGCCCGCGTACGGATCGAGGGCCGTGTAGCGGCCCGACGCGTCGGTCGAGAGCGCGATGCCACGCCCGGTCTGTTCGTCGACGCGCAGCACGCCGCCGTCGGCATGTTCGGCCAGCACCGTGTTGCCGCGCACGTAGCGGTCGTACTGCTCGGTGATGAACCCGCGGCTGCACAGGTGCGGGCTGCCGACCATCGCCAGCAGGGTGGCGCGCAGTTCGTCGCCGGTCTGCGGGCGCGCCAACGACGACGTCGTGTCGGCCGCCAGCGCATCCTGGCCGGCGGGACGTTCCACGGGCCGCTCGTAGACCGGCCCCTCGTGGGCGACGGTGCGCGGCGGCACGTCGACGACGGTCTCGCCGTGCCAGGTGATCTCGAGCCGGCCGGTGTCGGTGACCTCGCCGATGACCGTGGCGAGCACATCCCATTTCCGGCACACCGCCATGAACGCATCCACGTTGTCCGGGGTCACCACGGCGCACATGCGTTCCTGGGACTCACTGGAAAGGATCTCCGCGGGCGTCATGTTCGTCGCGCGCAGCGGCACCTGCTCCAACTCGACCTTCATGCCGCCGTCGCCGGCTGAGGCCAGTTCCGATGTCGCACAGGATAATCCGGCGCCGCCGAGATCTTGGATGCCGACCACGAGGTCGGCCGCGTAGAGCTCGAGGCAGCACTCGATGAGGACCTTCTCGGTGAACGGATCGCCCACCTGCACGCTGGGCAGCTTCTTGCGGCCCGCGCTCCTTGATGGTCCAGCTCCGCCTCCGGCTTCGTGTCCGCCCGATTCATCACCGCCGAACGTCTCCGACGCCAGCACGGAGACGCCGCCGATGCCGTCGAGTCCCGTGCGCGCGCCGAACAGGATGATCTTGTTGCCCGCACCCGACGCGAAGGCGAGCTTGAGGTCCTCCTTGCGCAGCACGCCGACGCAGAGGGCGTTGACCAGCGGGTTGCCCGCATAGCTGGGGTCGAAGATCGTCTCGCCGCCGATGTTGGGCAGCCCCAGCGAGTTGCCGTAGCCGCCGATCCCGCGGACCACGCCGTCGAGTACCCGGCGGGTGTCGGGGGCGTCCGCGGCGCCGAAACGCAACTGGTCCATCACCGCGACCGGACGGGCGCCCATCGCCATGATGTCGCGCACGATGCCGCCGACGCCGGTCGCCGCACCCTGGTAGGGCTCGATGTAGGACGGGTGGTTGTGGGACTCCACCTTGAAGGTGGCGGCCCACCCGTCGCCGATGTCGACGACGCCGGCGTTCTCGCCGATGCCCGCCAGCATGGTCTCGCGCATCTTCGCGGTGGTGGTCTCGCCGAAGTAGCGCAGATGCACCTTGGAGGACTTGTACGAGCAGTGCTCACTCCACATCACCGAGTACATCGCGAGCTCGGCGTCGGTGGGGCGACGGCCGAGGATCTCGCGGATCCGGTCGTATTCGTCGTCCTTGAGCCCGAGCTCCCGATACGGCTGCGGCTGCTCGGGAGTGGCGGAGGCCCGCTCGACGGTGTCTACCTCTTGGGTCAACCCAGACGTCACCGCGACAGTCTAGCCGCGCGGCCGATCAGCCTCCTGCCACGCAGAAGGCGTTGCCCTCGGGGTCGGCCATCACGACCCACTCGAACTCCGGCCCGAAGCTGTTCCGCCCCGTCTCCTTCGCGCCCAGGCCGATCAGCCGGGCCACCTCCGCCTCCTTGTCGGCGGCGTGGAAGTCGAGGTGCACCTTGTTCTTGCCCGGCGTCGGATCGGGCACCCGCTGGAAGCCCAGAGTGGTGCGGCCCTCGCTGGTGACCATCACGAATTCGCCTGGCGCCACGGCGTTCACGTCTCCACCCGCGGCCTTGGCCCACCAGTCGGCGAGCCCGTCGGGATCCACACAGTCGAAGGTGATCATCTCCACACTCAGTGCCATGGCCCGACCCTAGATCACACCGGTGACAGAAAAGCCCCGAGCGCGGCCGAATACATCGCGACATCGGCCGCGCCCATCACCTCGCGTGCCGAATGCATCGCCAGCTGCGCGGCGCCCACGTCGACGGTGGGGATACCGGTGTTGGCGGCGGTCATCGGGCCGATCGTGGAGCCGCAGGGCAGGTCGGCGCGGTGCTCGTAGCGCTGCAGCGGGACACCGGCCTGCTCGCAGGCCAGGGCGAACGCCGCCGCGGTGCGGCCGTCGGTGGCGTAGCGCAGATTGGGTTGCACCTTGAGCACCGGCCCGCCGTTGACCTCGATGAGGTGGCCGGGCTCGTGGCGCTCCGGATAGTTCGGGTGGGTGGCGTGCGCCATGTCCCCCGACGCGACGACCGATCCGGGCAGTCGGCGCAGGAAGTCCTCGCGGTCGCCGCCGGCCGCCAGGGTGATGCGCTCCAGCACGGTCAGCAGCAGGTCGGATTGTGCGCCGTGATCCGACTGCGAGCCGACCTCCTCGTGGTCGAAGAGCACCAGCACCGGGAGCACGGCATCGGACGGCGGCGCGGCGAGAAAGGCCTCCAGGCCTGCGTAGCAGGTGGCCTGGTTGTCCAGCCGGGGCGCGCTGACCAGGTCGTCGTCGGCTCCGGCCAGCCGCGACGGGTTGATGTCGTGGGTCATCAGGTCGAAGCCGAGAACGGCGTCCTCGGCGACGCCGGCCCGTTCGGCGACGTGACCGAGGAACGACCCCGGCCCGCCGCCCACTCCCCACACGGCGTTGACGTGGCGCTGCGGGTTCAGCTCGACGCCCTTGCGGTCCTCGGCGAGGTGGATCGCCAGTTGCGGCACCCGCAGCAACGGCTCGTCGATGCGTACCAGCGCATGACGGACGCCCGCGCCGTCGCGCACCGAAAGGCGGCCGCTGACACCGAGATCGCGGTCCAGCCACGAGTTCAGCCAGGCTCCGCCGTAGGGCTGCAGCGCGACGATGCGCCACCCCGACAGGAAGCGGTCGGGATGCTGCTTGACCCGCAGGTTCGGGCTGTCGGTGTGCGCGCCCACGACGCGGAACGGACGCGCGCGGCTGCCTTCGGCCGCCCGCCACGCGATGAGCGACCCCGCGCGCACGGCGAAGAAATCGCCCTCACCGGGCCACGGGTCGCTTTCCGCGAGTTCGGTGAACCCCGCCGCCACGAGCCGCTCCGCAGCGGTACGGCACACGTGGAACGGCGACGGCGACGCGTCGATGAACTCGCACAGTCCCTGGGGGCTAGCAGGCATCTTCCCATCTTCCTCGATCAATCCCGCCGATCTTGATTTAGGGTCGACCCCGTGCCCGCCCCACTGCCCCAGCCGGTTCTGGCGCCGCTGACCCCGGCGGCGATCTTCCTGGTGGCCACCATCGACGAGGGCGGTGAAGCCGAGGTACACGACGCTCTCGGTGAGGTCGCGGGCCTGGTGCGGGCGATCGGATTCCGCGATCCGGCCAAGCGGCTGTCGGTGGTGACGTCCATCGGGTCCGACGCCTGGGGGCGGTTGTTCACCGGCCCGCGCCCCGCCGAGCTGCACCCGTTCGTCGCCCTGGACGGCGGCACACACCGCGCCCCGTCGACCCCGGGCGACCTGCTGTTCCACATCCGTGCCGAGTCGATGGACGTGTGCTTCGAGCTGGCGACCAAGCTCGTCGCGGCGATGGGCGCGATCACCGTCGTCGACGAGACGCACGGCTTCCGGTTCTTCGACAATCGCGATCTGCTGGGTTTCGTCGACGGCACGGAGAATCCCGACGGCCCCCTCGCCGACAGCGCCACCCAGATCGGGTCGGAGGATCCCGACTTCGCGGGCGGCTGTTACGTCCACGTGCAGAAGTACCTGCACCGGATGGACGCGTGGAACGCGCTGTCGACCGAGGAGCAGGAGAAGGTCATCGGCCGCACCAAACTCGACGACATCGAGCTCGACGACGCGGTGAAACCGTCGAATTCGCATGTGGCGCTGAACGTGATCACCGACGAGGACGGCAACGAGCTCAAGATCGTGCGGCACAACATGCCGTTCGGGGAGATCGGCAAGGGTGAGTTCGGCACCCATTTCATCGGCTATTCGCGCACGGCGACCGTCACCGAGCGGATGCTGCGCAACATGTTCCTGGGCGATCCGCCGGGCAACACCGACCGCGTCCTGGACTTCTCGACCGCGGTGACCGGTTCGATGTTCTTCACGCCGATCACGGATTTCCTCAACGACCCACCGCCGCTTCCCGATTCGACGGAGGACGGCGCCGACCCCGTCGCACCGGCGGGTGACGGTTCTCTTGCGATCGGCAGCCTGAAAGGACGATGACGATGACGATGAACAACCTCTACCGGGAGCTGGCTCCCATCTCCGACGCCGCGTGGGCGGAGATCGAACAGGAGGCCACCCGGACGTTCAAGCGCCACATCGCCGGGCGGCGGGTGGTGGACGTGAGCGAGCCGGGCGGACCGGTGACGGCCGCGGTCAGCACCGGACATCTGCTCGACGTGCTGCCGCCCGGCGACGGGGTGATCGCGCATCTGCGCGACGCGCGCCCCTTGGTCAGATTGCGGGTTCCGTTCTCCGTCAGGCGGATCGACGTCGACGACGTCGAGCGGGGATCGCAGGACTCGGACTGGGACGCGGTGAAGGAGGCCGCCAAGAAGCTGGCCTTCGCCGAGGACCGGGCGATCTTCGAGGGGTACGAGGCCGCGCACATCGGCGGGATCCGCAAGTCGAGCTCGTGCCCGAACCTGGTGCTGCCCGACGACCCCCGCGACATCCCCGACGTGATCAGCCAGGCGCTCTCCGAGCTGCGGCTCGCCGGCGTCGACGGGCCGTACAGCGTGCTGTTGTCCGCCGACGTGTACACCAAGGTGAGCGAGACGACCGCGCACGGTTATCCGATCCGGGAGCACCTCAACAGGCTCGTCGACGGCGACATCATCTGGGCCCCCGCGATCGACGGGGCGTTCGTGTTGTCCACGCGCGGGGGTGATTTCGACCTGCAGCTGGGCACCGACGTGTGCATCGGATACCTGTCCCACGACCCCGACACCGTACAGCTGTACCTGCAGGAGACGCTGACGTTCCTCTGCTACACCGCGGAGGCCTCGGTCGCCCTGATCGCCTGACCGCCTGACCGCCCTGCCCCGGACCCGCACCGCGAGCGCGCGTGTCTGCACGCCGACGCGCCGCGGGCACCGGCATTTCGCGCGCGCTCACGGAACGCGAGCGCGCGTAGAGATCCGCCTTAAGCCACCAGCACCGAATCCAGCGCCGAGAGGAACAGGCCCAGCCCGTCGTCGGAGGGGCCCGTCAAGGCCTCGGTCGCATGCTCGGGGTGCGGCATCAGTCCGACGACGCGGCCGTTGGCCGAGCTGATCCCGGCGATGTCGCGCATGGATCCGTTGAGGTTCTCGCGGTAGCGAAACACCACGCGGCCTTCACCTTCGAGCTCGTCGAGGACCTCGTCGCTCGCCACGTAGCGACCCTCGCCGGACTTCAGCGGGATCAGCAGATCGGCGCCCTGTTCGTAGCGGCTGGTCCACGCCGAGGTGTTGGAGGCGACTTCGAGCCAGGTGTCACGGCAGATGAAGTGCAGTCCTTTGTTGCGCGTGAGCGCGCCGGGCAGCAGGCCGGCCTCGCACAGAACCTGGAAGCCGTTGCAGATACCGAGGACGGGCATCCCCTTGTTCGCCGCGTCGACGACCTCGCCCATCACCGGCGCGAACCGCGCGATGGCGCCGGCACGCAGGTAGTCCCCGTAGGAGAACCCGCCGGGCACCACGACCGCGTCCACACCCTTGAGGTCGGCGTCGCCGTGCCACAGGTTGACGGCCTCGGCGCCGGCCAGACGCACGGCGCGCGCGGCGTCGATGTCGTCGAGCGTGCCGGGGAATGTGATGACGCCCACTCGGGTGCTCATGACTGCCCCTCCCGGGTGATCGACCAGTCCTCGATCACGGTGTTGGCGAGCAGCGACTCAGCGATCTCGGCGAGCTTGTCGTCGCTGATGTCGCCGTCGATGTCCAACTCGAATCGCTTGCCCTGACGGACATCTGAGATTCCCTCGAAGCCGAGCCGGCCGAGCGCACCGACGATCGCCTGCCCCTGGGGGTCGAGGATCTCAGCCTTCGGCATGACGTTCACCACCACTTTTGCCACGCGGTCACTCTACCTGCGACGACGACCGGTTCGCGTCACCGGCATGAGCCCAGGTACGCCTCACACAGCGGGGCCGCCATCGCGTCGAACACCTCTGTGTCGGGCGCCACAGCCCGCCACGGGACTGTCGGCGGCACCGTCGACCACAGCACCATCTCCACCACCGTGCTGCTGGCCGGGTCGGCCACCAGGTAGGCGTGCATCACCCGCCGGCCGCCGTCACTGATCACCGTCGCCAGCTCCATCGCGCCGCTGGTCGTCAGGGACGGCGAGACCTCCGGGGCCGTCAGCTGGCACGACGCCAGCGCCATCCTGGCCCATTCCAGCGTCTCGAGCGCCTCGCGGCCACCTGTCACGGTGTCGCCGCGCCAGTGCACGACCTGGACGTGCAGGTTCCACTGGCCGGGCGGATTGCTGACCTGAGCGCGTGCGGCGACGGCGTAGTCGCGGGGGTCGCTGTCGCGGCCGGGGCTCGCGCACCAGGATTCGAACTCGAACCGGGGCGTGGTCACGCCCACGGCCAGACCGGCGAGCCCGGGCCAGCGGTAGGCCGGTGCCAGCGGGATGGCGCCGGGCTCGATCCACGCCGAGTCGGGAATCTGGTCGCATCTCGGGGGGCACGGACCCGGCGCCGCGCCGGCCGCCGCCGGCACCAGCATCCACCCCGCCACCGCGATGGCCAGCGCGAACATCAATCGCACGTACACCTGCACCCCCACCTGCCCCCGAGCGTCACAATATAGGGATGCAGCTCACACATTTCGGCCATTCATGCCTGCTGGCGAGCTTCGCTGACGGGTCGGGCCCACAGACCACGCTCCTGTTCGACCCGGGGACGTTCTCGCACGGCTTCGAGGGGGTCACGGGCCTGAGCGCGATCCTGATCACCCATCAGCATCCGGATCACGCCGACACCGAACGCCTGCCGGCGTTGATCGACGCCAATCCGCAGGCCGCCCTCTACGCCGACCCGCAGACTGCCGCACAGCTCGGCGGGTCATGGCAGGCGGTGAACGTCGGCGACGAGTTGTCCATCGGGTCGCTGACGGTCCGCGGGGCCGGCGGTAAGCATGCGGTCATCCACCCGGAAATCCCTGTGATCGACAACATTTCGTATCTCGTCGGCGATGCCGACCATCCCGCGAAGCTGATGCACCCGGGCGATGCGCTCTTCGTGCCCGACGAGCCGGTCGACGTGCTCGCCACCCCCGCGGCCGCGCCGTGGTTGAAGGTGTCCGAAGCCGTGGACTATCTGCGGGCTGTCGCGCCGGCGCGCGCCGTGCCCATCCACCAGGCGATCATCGACCCCATCGGCCGGCCGATCTTCTACGGGCGTCTGACGGAGATGACCGACACCGACTTCCAGGTGCTGGAGCAGGAGAGCGCCACCGACTTCTGACCCGGGCGCCAAGGGCACCTCGCAAGCCGACACGAAATCGCGTGTCGCCTCGGCGTGTCGCGCGAGTTCGTGTCTGCTCGCGGGGGAAGCCGGCGCCCTACAGGACTGCCTTGGCGGCCGCCCGGCCCGCCGCGCGCCCCGAGAACACGCAGCCGCCGAGGAACGTCCCCTCCAGCGACCGGTACCCGTGCACTCCCCCGCCGCCGAACCCGGCCGCTTCACCGGCGGCGTACAGGCCGGGGAACACGGTGCCGTCGCTGTGCAGCGCCCGCCCGTCGAGGTCGGTTTCCAACCCACCCAGCGACTTTCGCGTCAGGATGTGCAGCTTCACCGCGATGAGCGGGCCCGCCTTGGGGTCGGTCAGGCGGTGCGGGGCGACGACGCGGCTCAGCCGGTCCCCGAGGTAGTTGCGGGCGCCGCGGATCGCGGTGATCTGGCCGTCCTTGGTGAACGTGTTGTCCACCTCGCGGTCTCGCGCCGTGACCTCGGCCTCCACCACGTCGAATGCCAGCGGTTGCACCCCGGGGACGGCGTTCATCTTCGTCACGAGCTCGCGCAGCGTGGTGGCGCTGACGAAGTCGACGCCCTTGTCCACGAACGCGTGCACGGGCGCGGGGCCCTTGCGGCCCCGCTCGATGACGGCCCGGATGCTGCGGCCGGTCAGGTCGGGGTTCTGCTCCTGGCCGGACAGACCGAACTCCTTGGCGATGATCCGCGAGTTCAGCACGAACCACGTGTAGTCCTGACCGGTCTGGGCGATGTATTCGAGCGTGCCCAGCGTGTCGAATCCCGGGTACAGCGGCACCGGTAGCCGTTTGCCGTGGGCGTCGAGCCACAGCGACGACGGCCCGGGCAGGATCCTGATGCCGTGGCGCGGCCAGATCGGGTCGTAGTTGGTGATGCCTTCGGTGTAGTGCCACATCCGGTCGCTGTTGATCACGTTCGCCCCGGCCGTCGCCGAGATCTCCAGCATGCGGCCGTCCACATGGGCCGGCACGCCGCTGAGCAGTTGTTCGGGGACCCGCCCCATCCGCGTGGGCCAGTACTTGCGGACGAGGTCGTGGTTGCCGCCGATGCCGCCGCTGGCCACGATCACGGCCTGCGCCCGGAATTCGAACTCGCCGAGCACTTCTCGTGACGACGGGGCGCCGCGGACGGCGGTGGACGGTTCGAGCACCGCGCCGCGGATGCCCACCACCGTGCCGTCCTCGACGATCAGCTCGTCGACGCGATGCCGGTGGGCGGACCGGACCCGCTCGTTGCCGACCAGACGCCGCGCGAAGATGTCGACGAGGGCGGGCCCGGTGCCCCAGGTGATGTGGAAGCGCGGCACCGAGTTGCCGTGGCCGTTGGCGTTGTAGCCGCCGCGTTCCGCCCAGCCGACCAACGCGAAGGTCTGCAGGCCACGGTCACGCAGATAGCTGCGCTTCTCGCCGGCGGCGAAGTCGACGTAGGCGTGGGCCCACTGGCGTGGCCAGTGGTCTTCGGGCCGGTCGAACCCCGCCGAGCCCATCCAGTCCTGCAGCGCGAGTTCGTGGCTGTCCCGGATGCCGAAACGCCGCTGCTCCGGGCTGTCGACGAAGAAGAGCCCGCCGAACGACCAGAAGGCCTGGCCGCCGACGTTGGCCTCGTTCTCCTGGTCGACGATCAGGACACGGCGACCGCGTTCGGCCAGTTCACACGCCGCGACCAGTCCGGCCAGTCCAGCGCCCACCACGATGACATCAGCGTCAGCCATGACGCCCAATGTAACGAGCCCGGGCCGTCAGGCGGCGTCGGTCAGCGCAGGTCGTGGTTGCCACTGGTAGACGGTCGGCACGCAGTGGTGCATCAGCGCCAGGTCGACGGCTTCGAGCATCGCCTGCCGCGGGCCCGGCTTGCGCAGGTGCCGGGCGGCCACGGCCACCCGGACGACGCCGTCGCGGCGCGCGGTGCGCTCGGCGGCGAGCACCAGGGTGCGGCACCACCACGGCTCGGTGAGAAAGCCCTCCCCGATGCCCAGCACGCGACCGCGCACGGTGTCCTGCCGGACCAGATCGGTGATTCCACCCAGTCCCGCGACGAGCCGGAAACCGTTGCGCGGCAACGCCAGAAATGCCCCCTGCGAGACGTTCCATCCCGGTGCGGCGAACAGCCGGGTGCGCAGACCCAGGTGCTCGAGAATGCGGTCGGCGGCCATCAGCCGCAGGTTCGCCTCGTGGGCGGGCAGCGTCGCGAACTCGCCGCGGCGTTGCTTGGTCGCGGCCTCGTCGAAGCCGTGCAGGACGACGGCGTCACCGTCGGCGCGCCGCTGCACGAGCCAGTCGACGGTGCCCGGATCGGCGTCGAGCCGGTAGTCACCCTTGAGTCGCGGCGCCACCAGGAACGACGCCGGCACCCCGCGCTCGTCGAGTCGCGCACGGAAGGCCGCGACGTCGTCGAGGGTGCGGCCGCTGACACCGGAGATCGAGACGATCAGTTGTCCTGCCACGACCGCAGTGTCGCAATGCCAGGTGTCCTGACGGTGGACAACACTCCGCGCGCAGGTGTCCGGCAGGCCAGCGACGGCTATCGCGGCAGGACGGCCTCGATGGCCGAGATCACCTCGGGGGCGTCGGGAGCGGTGCGCGGACGGAACCGCTTGACGACCTTGCTGCCCGGGGCGAGCAGGAACTTCTCGAAGTTCCACTGCACGTCGCCGGCCTCACCCGAATCGTCGGCGGTCCTGGTCAGTTCGGCGTACAGCGGGTGGCGGCCGTCACCGTTGACGTCGGTCTTCTCCAGCAGCGGGAACGTGACGCCGTAGGTGGTCGAGCAGAAGGTCTGGATCTCCTCGGCGCTGCCCGGCTCCTGCCCCATGAACTGGTTGCACGGCACACCGATCACCGTCAGGCCCCGGTCGCCGTACTCCTTGGCCAGTTGCTCCAGCGCGGTGTACTGCGGCGTGAGACCGCATTTGGAGGCGACGTTGACCACCAGAGCGGCGCCGTCGGCCAGTTCGGCCAGCGTGGTGGACCGGCCGTCCAGGGTGGTGAGCGGGATTCCGGCGAGATCAGTCATGGCGCCGACGCTACTCGCGGCTCACGTGGTGAAGAGCATGCGGGCCACGCGCTGAGCGGTGGCGACCGCATCGGCGTCGGTGTCGATGGCCCCATTGAGCCACAGCATCGCGAAGCCGTGCACCAGCGACCATGCCGCCAGTCCCGCCGCCTGCGGGTCTTCTCTGGCTCGCGCGTCGTCGAGTGTGCCGACCCCCGTCGCGAGCTCGGCCCCCGCGGCATCCTGGGCCGAGATGAGCTCGTCGTCGTCGGGGTTGACCAGCGAGCGGTCGAACATCACGTCGTAATGGCCCGGGTTGTCGACCGCGAAGCGCACGTATGCCCGGGCGGCGTCGAGGAACTCGGGCCGGGCATCGGCCAGCGCGACCGCCAGCATCCGCCACCCCTGGGCGGCCAGTGCGGTGAACAATCCGCGGCGGTCGGTGAAGTGGTGCGCCGGCGCGGCGTGTGAAACCCCTGCCGCGCGCGCCAATTCGCGCAGGGAGACGCCGTCGGCGCCGCGTTCGGCGACCAGGGCGGCCGCCTGCGCCAGGATGACGGCCTTGAGGTCGCCGTGGTGGTAGGAGGCCCTGGTCATCGGAACTCAGCCGGACTGTTCGGCTTTCGCGACGTCCAGCAGCCAGGCGTACTGGAACGCGACTTCCTTCCAGCGCTCGTAGCGGCCGCTGATTCCGCCGTGTCCGGCGTTCATCTCGGTCTTGAGCAGCACCTTGGCGGCCTCGCCGGCCGGGTCGGTCTGCGCATGGCGCAGCGCGGCAACCCATTTGGCGGGTTCGACGTAGTACACCCTGGTGTCGTTCAGCGATGTCATCGCAAGGATGGCCGGGTAGTTCTTCGTCTCGACGTTCTCGTAGGGCGAATAGGACTTCATGTACCGGTAGACCTCGGGGTCCTCCAGCGGATTGCCCCACTCGTCCCATTCGGTGACGGTCAGCGGCAGCGACGGATCCAGGATCGTGGTGAGCGGATCGACGAACGGCACCGCGGCCAGGATGCCGGCGAACAGATCGGGCGCCATGTTGGCCACCGCACCCATCAGCAGGCCGCCCGCACTGCCGCCGTAGGCCACCAGGTTCTCCGGCCGGGTGACGTCGGTGCCGACGAGATGGCTTGCCGCGGAGATGAAATCGGTGAAGGTGTTGCGCTTCTCCAGCATCTTGCCGTGCTCGTACCACGGCCGGCCGAGTTCGCCACCGCCGCGCACGTGGGCGACGGCGAAGATCATCCCGCGGTCGAGCAGCGACAGCCGGGCGATCGAGAAGCGCGGATCCTCGCAGGACTCGTAGGCGCCGTATCCGTAGAGCAGCACCGGCGCGGGGTACTGCAGCCCGACGCGGTGGATGACCGAGATCGGGATGCGCGCGCCGTCGGAGGCGACGGCCCAGTCGCGGCGTTCGACGTAGTCCTCGGGACGGTAATCGCCGAGCACGGGTTGTTCGCGCAGCAGCGTGCGTTCGCCGGTCGCCAGATCGAGGTCGTAGATGCGGACCGGGGTGACGAAGGACGTCGCCCCGATGCGCATCTTCGGGGCGCTCCAGTTCGGGTTCGCCGACAACCCCACCGACATGAGCTCGGAGTCGAAGGTGATGTCCTGTGCCTCGCCGTATCCCGTGTCGTGCAGCGGCCACAGCTGAATCCGCGGTAGCGCGTCTTTGCGGTAGCTGAGGACGAGGTGCCCGTCGAACGCGTCGACGGCGTCCAGTCTGACGTCTTCGCGATGCCCGATCAGCGTGGAGATGTTCGTCGGGTCGGCGACCGGGGCCTCGACCAGTGTGAAGTTCTCCGCGCCGTCGTTGTGCAGGATGAGGAACCGGTCTTCACCGGCCACGACGGCGTGTTCGATCGAGTACTCGACGGAATCGCGGCGCGGCCACACGGTCACGAACTCGGCCTCGGGGTCTGCGGCGTCGGCGTAGCGAAGCTCGGAGGTGACGGCGCTGCCCGCCGCGATGATCACGTACTTGTTGCTGCGGGTGCGCCCGACGCCGATCCAATAGCGTTCGTCGGCTTCGTGATACACCCGCTGCGCGGGCAGCCCCGATCCGAGGCGGTGCCGCCACACCGTGTCGGGCCGCCAGGCGTCGTCGACGGTGACGTAGTAGACGGTCTCGTTGTCGGCGGCCCACGTCGCGCCGGCCCCGATGCCGACGATCTCGTCGTCGTAGCGCTCCCCGGTGCGAAGATCCTTGAACCGCAACGTGTAGCGCTCGTCGCCCTTGACGTCGACCGAGTACGCGAGGATGTTGCCGTCGACGCTCACCGAGGCCGCGCCGAGGGAGAAGAAGTCGTGGCCCTCGGCCTCGACGTTCTCGTCGAGCAGGATCTGTTCGCCCGGGATCTCGGTGTTCTCGTCGAACAGCGGCGGCGTCCAGTCCCCGGGATCGGCGATGGGACACCGGCATTGGACCCCGTACTGCTTGCCCTGGAAGCTGCGTCCGTAGTACCACCAGTCGCCGCGGCGGGTGGGTACCGACAGGTCGGTCTCCTTGGTTCTCGCCTTGATCTCGTCGAAGATCTTCTGTCGCAGCGGTGCCAGGTTCTCGGTGACGTGTTCGGTGAACGCGTTCTCGGCCTCCAGGTAGTCGATGACGTCCTGGCTCGACTTCTCCCGCAGCCATTCGTAGGGGTCGACGAAGACGTCGCCGTGGTGTTCCCGACGGAAGTCGACCCGCTTGGCGATCGGTGCTGTCACGTCACCGCTCACGCGGTGCCTCCAATCCAGTCGTCGAACCGCAGTCCTGAGATGCGTTCGTAGGCTTCGATGTAGCGCGCCCGAGTGGCCTCGGCGATCTCGTGTGGAAGCGGCGGGGGCGGTTGGTCGCCGTGCCGGTCCCACCCCGAGTCGGGTCCGGTCAGCCAGTTGCGGACGAACTGCTTGTCGAAGCTGTTCTGCACCTGGCCCTCGACATAGTCCTCGGCCGCCCAGTACCGCGAGGAGTCCGGGGTGAACACCTCGTCGGCGAGGGTGAGTTCACCGGCGGCGTCGACCCCGAACTCGAATTTGGTGTCGGCCAGAATGATTCCCTTGGTCAGGGCGTGTTCGGCGCCCTGTCGGTAGATCTGCAACGTACGTTCGCGCAGCTCTTCGGCGCGCTCGTCGCCGATGGAGGCCACCACCTCGTCGAAGGTGATGTTGACGTCGTGGTCGCCGAGGTCGGCCTTGCTGGCCGGCGTGAAGATCGGCTCGTCGAATCTGCTCGCCTCGACGAGGCCCGAGGGCAGGCCGATGCCGCAGACCGCCCCGGTCTGCTGGTAGTCGATCAGGCCCGAGCCGGTGAGGTACCCGCGGGCCACCGCCTCGACGGGCAGCATCTCCAGTCGGCGCACCACCAGCGCCCGCCCCAGCACCTCGTCGGGGATCCGGTCGTCGTCGGGCGGACCCGCCAGGTGGTTGGGCGCATCGACGAGACCGAAGAAGAACACGCTCATCGCGGTCAGCACGCGGCCCTTGTCCGGAATGTGGGACTCCAGGATGTGGTCGTAGGCCGAGATCCGGTCCGTCGCGACGAACAGTAGGTGATCCTCGTCGATGCGGTACAGCTCACGAACCTTGCCGCTGGCCAGATGCTGGTAGTCGGACAGAGCGGGACGCATCGGGCCAGCCTATCGGGCCGTCAGAAGCCGCCCGCGGGAAAGGTCGAGCGCAGCCACAGGGGAACATGCTGTGATCGACGGCATGAAATCTCGGTGGATCCCGTACGCCACGACCCCCGGCCGGCTGCTGTGGCAGCTGGTGAGCGACATCGTCGTGGTCGGGTGGACCGTCATCTGGGTCTGGATCGGCAGCGCGGTGCACGCCGCGATCTCCACCATCGCCGAGTTCGGGTACCAGCTGGAGAGCGGCGCCAACGGCGTCGCCGGCAATCTCGACGACGCCGGCAACAGCGCCGGCGACTTCCCGCTGATCGGCGGTGCGTTGTCGGGCCCACTGCGCGGGGCCGGCGATGCGGCGCGCGAGATCGCCGGCGCCGGCCAGTCGCTGGGGGTGACGGCGGGCTGGTTGGCGTGGCTGCTGGCGCTGGCGGTCGCGGCGCCTCCCATCCTCGCGCTGATGATGCCGTGGCTGTTCCTGCGGGTTCGGTTCTTCCGGCGCAAGTGGACGGCGGTCACGCTGTCGTCGACCCGGGCCGGGGAAGAACTGCTCGCGCTGCGTGCCCTGGCCAACCGGCCCCTGCCGAAACTCGCGGCGATCAGCACCGACCCGGTGGGCGCCTGGCGCGATCAGGATCCGGTCGCGATCCGGGGTCTGGCTGCGCTCGAGCTGCGCGCCTCGGGCATCCGCGCGGCCAACCTGAAGCGGGCCGACTAGCGGCCGGGATCAGCGGCCGACGGTGCCGTCGATCAGCTCGCGCAGGATGTCGAGGTGGCCGGCGTGGCGCGCCGTCTCCTCGATCATGTGGGTCAGGGCCCATCGCCTCGACGGCGGGTCTCCGCGCCGCGCCGGCCGCGGGCACGGCGCACCCAGGTCCTCCCACGCCGCGATCACACTGTTGGCCCGGGCGACGGCGTCCCGGTAGTCCGCGATGACCGAGGCGACGGTGTCCCCGTCCGCCGCGCGGAAGGTCGCGGGCCACTGCGCGTCCTCGCCGAGGAACATGAACCGCTCGACGTAGGCGAGGTGCTTGACGAGCCCCAGGCAGTGCGTGCCCGACGGGACCCCGGCGGTGCGCACCGCCGGCTCGGCGGCGCCGTCGAGCTTCGCGATCACGCCCGTGCGCAGATAGTCGAGAAAGCCGACGAGCGTGTCCTTTTCACCGCCGCCCGTGCCCGGCGGCGGGGCGTCGCGCCCGGATGTGCCCATCGCGTCTCCTGCCGGCTACTTGAGCAACCGCTTGAACGCGGTCCCGAACGGGTGCCGTGCGGTCACCGACCCGAACCGCACCTGGCCGGTGACGACGACGTGCAGCTGACGCGACGGCGGGCTGGTCGCGGCCTTCATCGTCGTGGACGAGGCGAGGTTGCCGACGCCGTTCAGATCGGCCGTGGCCCCGTCGGGCAGGATCAGCTCCGTCGAGCTGAAGTAGTCGTCGATGTCGATGTGCACCACGGGCCCCGGTAGCACGGCTGAAGTGAAATCGAGTGTCGTCGAACACATCCGGGTTACCAGCTGCAATCGTGGCGGGACGCTCCACCGGCCCTTGCGGGTGATGCTCGACATCCAGCTCTTCAGCAGCTCCGGCCGCACGGCCGGCGACTCCCGGCGGATGTGCGGCAGGTCGGCGATGACGGTGTCGAGTTCCCGGCGGGTCCGCGCCGCGATCACGACGTCGACGCGTTCGGCGTATTCGTCGAGGTTCAGCATGCCCTGACCCACCGCGTGTTCCAGGATCTTGGTCACCGCAGCGCGGTCGGCGTCCGATGCCCTGATGTCGGGGTGTCCGGAGGAGTCCATGTGGCCCCAGCTTATGCGCAGGTTCCCAGCGCGACCACCAGGTGGCGCATCCCGGTGTGGCGGTTGCTGCGGGTCCATTCCACCGGCGCGGCCAGTTCCACGCTCGGGTGACGCCGCAGCAACTCCTCGAAGATGACCCGCAGCTCCAGCCGTGCCAGGTTTGCACCGAGGCAGTAGTGCACGCCCTGGCCGAAACCGAGGTGGGGGTTGGGTTTCCGTGCGATGTCGAAGCGGTCCGGCTCGGTGAACACGGCGGCGTCCCGGTTCGCCGAGCCCTCCCACACGAGCACTTTCTGGCCGGGCTCGACGGTGTGTCCGCCCAGGGTGGCGCGCCGGGTCGCGGTGCGCCGCTTCGACGGTGACGGCGACGTCCAGCGGACCATCTCCTCGATGGCCGTGGGCAGCAGGTCAGGCTGCTCGCGCAGCGACCGGTACGCGTCGGGGTTCTCGGCCAGTGCGAGCAGCCCGCCGGCGATCGCGTTGCGGGTGGTCTCGGCCCCGGCGCTGAACAGCAGGTTGAAGAACAGGTAGTTCTCGATGTCCGACAGTTCGGGATCGCCGGAGTTCACCACCACCGAGAGCATGTCGTCGCCGGGATGCGCACGTTTGGCGGCGATCAGCTCCTGGCCGTAGGCATACATCCGCGACCCCGCCTCCTCGACCGAGAGGCGGGTGATGGAGGCCTTGCGCGAACCACCGAAGTCGAAGCTCGGTTCGATGGCCTCGAAGAGCCAATGTCGTTCGGACTCCGGCACTCCGAGAAGGATGCAGATCATCTGCATCGGCACCTCGGCGGCGATGTCGGTGAGGAAGTCGAACGGTTCGCCGGCGGCCACCTCGTCGAGCAGCCGGCCTGCCCGCTCCCGCAGGTCGTCCTCGACGCGCCGGATCATCCGCGGTGTCAGGCCCGAGCTCACGAGCCGGCGCACCGCGCCGTGGCGCGGGTCGTCCATCATGTTGAGCAGCTGGCCCGCGATCGACAGATCCTGCAGCAGGGTGCCGCCGAACGGGCGCTCTCCCCCGGTCACCGACGAGTACGTCTCCGGATCACGGAACACCGCAAGGGTTTCGGCGTGGGTGGCCACCGACCAGAAGCCTTCGCCGTCGGGGGTGTTCTCGGTGGGCTCGTGCCAGTACACCGGGGCGTGCTCGCGGTGCAGCGCGAACAGTTCGTGCGGGAAACCGTCGGCGAAGTTGTCGAGGTCGGTGAAGTCGACCCCGGCCAGCGCACCCAGCTGCCCGACGGAGGTCACAGAATCGCGCCCGAGGTGTACTTCGCCGCGTCCGGATAGCGCGCGATCAGATCGTCGACGGCGGCCACGACGCGGTCGACCTGGTCGGCGGCCGCGCCGGTGAAGACCTGTTTGTCGGCGAGCGCGGCGTCCAGGGCCGCCCGGTCCAGCGGCAGTCGCGGGTCGGCGGCGAGCCGGTCCAGCAGATCGGGTTCGGCGCCCCTCTCGCGCATCGCCAGCGCGACGGCGACGGCGTGCTCCTTGATGACCTCGTGCGCGGTCTCGCGTCCCACACCGGCGCGCACCGCCGCGATCAGGATGCGCGTGGTGGCCAGGAAGGGCAGGTATCGGTCCAGCTCGCGCTGGATCACCGCGGGGTAGGCACCGAACTCGTCGAGCACCGTCAGGAACGTCTCGGTCTGGCCGTCGAGGGCGAAGAACGCATCGGGCAGGGCCACCCGGCGCACCACGGAGCAGAACACGTCGCCCTCGTTCCACTGGGCGCCGGCGAGTTCGGCGGCCATGGAGCCGTAGCCGCGCAGCACGACCTGCAGTCCGTTCACCCGCTCGCAGGACCGGGTGTTCATCTTGTGCGGCATCGCCGACGACCCGACCTGTCCGGGCGCGAAGCCCTCGGTGACGAGTTCGTGTCCGGCCATCAGACGGATGGTGTGCGCCAGCGACGACGGCCCGGCGCCGAGTTGGACGAGCGCGGACACCACGTCGTGATCGAGCGAGCGGGGATACACCTGCCCGACGCTGGTGAACATGTCCGCGAAGCCGAGGAACTGCGCGACGCGCCGCTCGAGATCGGCGAGGCGGCCGGTGTCGCCGTCGAACAGGTCGAGCATGTCCTGCGCGGTGCCCATCGGGCCCTTGATGCCCCGCAGCGGGTAGCGCGCCAGGAGTTCCTCGACCCGCTTGAGCGCGACGAGCAGCTCCTCGGCGGCCGAGGCGAACCGCTTGCCCAGCGTCGTGGCCTGGGCGGCGACGTTGTGGCTGCGGCCGGCCATCACCAGGTCGCGGTACAGCGCGGCGCGTTCGGCCAGCCTGGCGACGACGGCGACGCCGTGTGCCAGGACCAGCTCGAGCGACCGGCGGATCTGCAGCTGCTCGACGTTCTCGGTCAGGTCCCGGCTGGTCATGCCCTTGTGCACGTGCTCGTGGCCGGCCAGGGCGTTGAACTCCTCGATACGGGCCTTCACATCGTGGCGGAGCACCCGCTCGCGGGCGGCGATGGAGGCGAGATCGACGTTCTCCAGCACCCGCTCGTAGTCGGCGACGACGCCCTCGGGGACATCGACACCCAGCTCCGCCTGGGCCTTCAGCACCGCCAGCCACAGCCGCCGCTCGGCGACGATCTTGGCTTCCGGTGACCAGATGGCCACCATCTCCTCGCTGGCGTACCGAGTGGCCAACACATTGGGGATGCTCACGAACACACAGCTTATCGGCGCGTGTGCGGCGCGGCTTTCGGGCACAGTAGCGGGATGCACTTCGTCGGACTCGACCTCGCATGGGGTGAGAAGAACCAGACCGGCGTCGCGGTGATCGATTCCGACGGACGCCTGCTGCATGTCGGGGCGGCCCACGACGACGACAGCATCGAGGCTGCGGTCGCGCCGTACACCGGAGACGACTGCCTGGTCGCCATCGACGCCCCGCTGATCGTGAAGAACGCGACCGGCCACCGGCCGGCGGAGACGCAGTTCAACCGGGACTTCCAGCGCTTCCAGGCCGGGGCGCGTCCGGCCTTCACCGACCGTCCGGAGTTCAAGCATCCGCGGGCGGCGCGGGTGGCCGAACGTCTCGGACTCGACGTGGATCCGGCGTCGACCGCCAGGCGGCGCGCCATCGAGGTGTATCCGCATCCCGCGACGGTCGTGTTGTTCGACCTGGAGAAGACCCTCAAGTACAAGCGGGGCCCGTTCGAGGACCGGCAGCGCGAGCTGTTGCGCCTGATGACGCTCATCGAGGGTCTCGACGACGCGAGCCCGCGACTGCGCGTGAACCGCAGTGCCGCGTGGGTCGAGTTGCGCAGACGGGTGGAGGCGGCGACCAAGCCGAGCCACCTCGACCGCGACGAGGACCCGGTGGACGCGGTCATCTGCGCCTACGTCGGCCTGTACTGGTACTGCCGGCCGGAGGACGTGACGATCTACGGCGACATCGCCTCCGGCTACATCGTCACCCCCTCGCTGCCCACCGCCCGCGAGCCCAAGACCGCGACGCCGCGGAACTCCACACCCACGGCGCCGTCGCCGGTGGTGGCCGAGTACGCCGAACGCAGGCCCGCGCTCGTGGCGGCCACCGACCACTACCTGGCGCTGGTCACCGGCCTGCTCGACGATGCGGGAATCAACTATCTGTCGGTCACGGCACGCACGAAGAGCGTCGATTCGTTCGCGGCGAAGACGCAGCGCCTCGGCCCCGACGGCACGCCGCTCTACACCGAGCCACTGGTGGAGATCACCGATCTGATCGGTCTGCGCGTCATCACCTATCTTCGCGAGGACGTCGCCACCGTCGCCGACCTGCTGGCCGAGGAGATGCGTCTGCTCGACGACCGCGACATGGGCCAGGAGACGGCGCGCGAAGGGCGCTGGGGCTACGCCAGCCGGCACCTGCTCGTCGGAGTCGAGGGGGTCCAGCAACCCGCGTCGATCCAGGTGCGCACCGTGCTCCAGCACGCCTGGGCCGAGTTCGAGCACGAAATCCGTTACAAGGGTTCGATTCCCGCCGCCCATGCGCCGGACCTGGACCGGCGCTTCACGCTGGCCGCCGGGCTCCTCGAGCTCGCCGACCGCGAGTTCTCCGCCGTGCGTGAGCGGTTGCGGACCACGACTCCCGACACGAACGCCCCGGAGACCACCAGCGATCCCCGGATCCCCACGGCGGTGCTGGCCACCTATCTGGGCAACAGGTTCCCGGACGCCGGGTGGTCGCGCACCGACCACTACGCGTGGATCGCGGGTCTGCTCCTGGATCTGGGCATCGACTCCATCGACGAGGTGGACACCGTGCTCGACGGCATCGACACCGACGCGGTGAACGCCGCGATGGACTACCGCTATCCAGCCGGCGCGGTACGCCGGCTCGACGACGCGCTGCTCGCGGTTTACGGCACCGACTACATTGCCCTGCAGGGCAATTCGCATCGGGTCAAGCTACTGGAGGCCCGGCTGGAACGTCTGCACCCGGCTCCGTAGCACGCATCAGTCCGGCGCCGACCCCAGATGGGTCGGGTCGGTGATGTGCGCGTCGCGAATTCCGAGCTGCTTGTTGATCAGCTGGGTCAGGAAGAAGAGCAGGATGCCGACGACGACCAGGCCGCCGGCGACGATGTACTGCTGGGCGGGCCGGCCGGAGAACGGCAGGACGAGGTAGAGCGAGGCCAGGAAGCCGATCACCGGGAGGGCCGTCGGAGTCGTGAAGTGCCCGCCCGACTGCCGGACGTCACGCCGCAGCACCAGCACGGCGACATTCACGACGGCGAACACCGTGAGCAGCAGGAGGCTGGTCGTCCCGCCCAGGATCGAGATCGCGTTGCTGCTGGCCACCGTCGACACGTACGCGATGAGCCCGAACGCGATCAGGGTGGTGAAGATGATGGCCACCCACGGCGAGCGACGCGTGGGGTGTACCGACCCCAGCACCGGAGGCAGCACGCGCTGCCGGGCCATGCCGTAGATCAACCGGCTGGCCATCAGCATGTTGATCAACGCCGTGTTCGACACCGCGAACATCGTGATGAACGGCAGGATCGTGTCGATCGGGAGCCCCGGGGCGCCCGCCTTGACGACCTCCACCAGCGGGGTGTCGCTCTTCTCCAGCTCGCCGACGGGGACCAGCGCCACGGCGACGATCGACACCAGGATGTAGACCACGCCGGCGATGGACAGGCCGGTCAGCAGGATCTTGGGGAAGGTCCTGACCGGATCCTTGGTCTCCTCGGCCATGTTGACCGAGTCCTCGAAGCCGACCATCGCGAAGAAGGCCAGTGACGTGGCTGCCGTCACCGCCAGGAACGTGTTCTTGTCCGTGGCCGTTTCGAAGGCCACCACGCGGCTGAAGTCCACGTCGCCGCCGCCGGTGAACGCCCACAGCCCGACCAGGATCACCAGGAGCAGGCCGGTGATCTCGATGACGGTCAGGACGACGTTGAGCTTCACGCTCTCGCCGACGCCGCGGAAGTTGATCGCAGCCAGTGCGGCCATGAACAGCAATGCCAGCAGCAGGACGCCCGCCTTGGGCGCTTCGTCGACCCCGATACCGGTGAACAGGTTCGCCGCGAAGGCTCTGGAAGCTGTTGACGCCGAGGTGATTCCGGAGCACATCACGATGAAGGCGACCAGGAAGGTGATGAAGTGGATGCCGAAAGCCTTGTGCGCGTAGAGCGCTGCGCCTGCAGCCTGGGGATACTTGGTGACCAGTTCCAGGTAGCTGAAAGCGGTGATGGTGGCGACGGCGAACGCCACCAGGAACGGAAGCCATGCCGCTCCGCCGACTTCGGCTGCGACATCGCCCACGAGCGCGTACACGCCGGTGCCGAGAATGTCGCCGACGACGAACAGCAGAAGCAGCCCCGGGCCCATCACCCGCTTGAGCTCGGGCTGCTTCTCCGCGCTGCCCGGGCTGACCGCTGATTCTGACATCACGCCCCCTTCACTGATTCGCTCGAATCATCCATCATCGACCAGTGGGCACTGCTGTGCAGTGTCAACGGGATAATCCGAACCGGTTCCGTGTTGCACCCGTGATGCCGGGAACCGCGCCGCGGCGCCAACACCTCAGTGTCCCGGCGAATTTCACCAGACGGGTGTAACCAACCGGCACGCGAAGCAAACGCGCTAGTTGAACGGCGCCAGGACGTCGATGACGTCGATGAGGGTGGCCCGCGCGGTCGCACGGGGTCCGTCCCCGTCACCGACCAGGGCCGCCACCACCGCGCCGTCGACCGCGCACACCAGCGCGGTGACCAGTTCGGCGCGCACCGACCGGCCGGACCGCTGGACGACCTCGACGACGGCCTCGCTGCGCTGCCGCAGGATCCTGCGCTGGATGTCCCGCAGGCTGGGCTGCCGTGCGCACGCGATGTAGCGCTCGTACCGCGAGATCATCTGTTCGGTGACGCGTTCGGGATTGTCACCGATCAGGAGGTCGACGAGGATGTCTGCGGTCGACTCAGCGCCGCGCCGCCGGCGCGACAGTGCCTCGACGCGGTGCCGCAGATGTTCGCTCTCCCTGGTGCCGACGTGTTCGACGGCCTTGGCGATCAGGTCGTCCAGCGAAGAGAAGTAGTAGGTCGTCGACGCCAGTGGCAGACCCGCACGGCGCGCGACGGCGCGATGGCGGACCGCATCGAAGCCCCCTTCGCAGAGCAGGTCGGCGGCAGCAGTGACCAGCGCGTACCGTCGACGCTCTCCCTTGGGAGTGACCGCTGCTGTCACGCCTAGCATGCTGCCAGTCACAGGGTTTCGACATCGGTGTTTCGCCGAATCGTCGGGCCTCAACCTGGCCGGACGGCCGGGTCACCCCGGCAGCCCGCGACCGCCCGGGTGCGATGATGGCGCCATGCCGACCATGAACCGCCGGGACATGCTCGCCCTGGGTCTGCGCACCGGACTCGTCACCGCAGGGGTGACCGCCATCGGCGCCGCCGCGTCCTCGGTGACGTCTTTGTCGTCCGTGGCCTCAGCCGCCCCACCGGCACCGACCTCGGCGACGGGAACGTTCATCTCCGCCGCGCGTAGCGGAGCGGCGACCGGGTGGGCGATCGCCCGCCCGCCGGGGCAGACCCAGCCCCTGCGTCCGGTGATCCTGCTGCACGGCAAAGACTCCTCGGCAAGCACGGTGATGTCGATGGGTGTCGAGCGGTTCCTCGCCGACGCGGTGGCTGCCGGGTTGCCGCCGTTCGCGATCGCCGCCGTCGACGGCGGCAACGGCTACTGGCACCGGCGGGCGTCGGGCGACGACTCCGGGGCGATGGTGCTCGACGAGTTCTTGCCGCTGCTGGGCGAGCAGGGTCTGGACACCTCCAGGGTGGGCTTCCTGGGCTGGTCGATGGGCGGCTACGGCGCGATGCTGCTCGGCTCGCGGCTGGGCCCCGCCCGTACCGCCGCCATCTGCGCGGTCAGCCCGGCACTGTGGACATCACCGGGCGCCGCGGCCCCCGGCGCCTTCGACGACGCCGCCGACTACGACGCCCACAGCGTGTGGGGATCGGCCGCCCTCAACGAGATACCGCTGCGCATCGATTGCGGGTTCGACGACCCGTTCGCCGCCGCGACCGAACAGTTCATCGCCCAACTCGCCTCGCCGCCCGCCGGTGGCTTCTCCCCCGGCGGGCACAACGCCTCGTTCTGGTCCTCGCAGCTGACCGCCGAGCTGAGCTGGATGGCCCCGCTGCTCGTCGCCTAGAGGCTGATGCGGCCCTCGGCGGCGGCCAGACCGATGTCGCTGCGAAAGTGGCTGCCCGGCAACCGGATCCCTTCGAGTGTGGCGTAGGCGGATGCGCGCGCAGCCGTGAGATCGTCACCGACCCCGACCACCGAGAGCACCCGCCCACCCGAGGAGACGACACTGCCGTCGTCGCGCCGCGCGGTGCCGGCGTGCAGAACAGACGGGGCGTCCGCACCGTGGATGACGTCGCCGACGCGGGGCCGGCCCGGGTAGTTCTCGGCGGCCAGCACCACGGTGACCGCTGCGCCCTCGCGCCACTGCAGCGGCTGCTGGTCGGACAACTCGCCGGTGGCGGCCGCGCGCAACAGCTGCCCGAGGGGGGATTCGAGCAGGGCCAGCACGGCCTGGGTCTCGGGATCGCCGAAGCGGCAGTTGAATTCGACGACGGCCGGACCCTCGGAGGTGATGGCCAGCCCGGCGTACAGCAATCCGGAGAACGAGCTCCCGCGCCGGACGAGTTCGGCGGCAACGGGTTTGACCACGTCGTCGACGATGCGCGCCGTGACGTCCTCGGGGAGCCACGGCAGCGGCGTGTACGCCCCCATGCCGCCGGTGTTGGGTCCGGTGTCACCGTCGCCGACACGCTTGAAGTCCTGCGCGGGCAGCAGCGGCACCACCGTCTCGCCGTCGACCACGCAGAACAGCGACACCTCCGGCCCTTCGAGGAAGGATTCCAGGAGCACCGGATGACCGGCGTCGAGAAGCCCGGCGGCATGGGCGCGGGCGGCGTCGCGGTCCGAGGTCACCACCACGCCCTTGCCTGCGGCCAGCCCGTCGTCCTTGACGACCCAGGCGGCCTGGCCCGCCGCGGGCCCGAATCTGTCCAGGGCCGCGTCGAGGTGGGCGGGGTTGTCGACGATCTCGCTGAGCGCGGTGCGCACCCCTGCGGTGGTCATGACGTCCTTGGCGAACGCCTTGGATCCCTCGATGCGCGCGGCGTCCTTGGTCGGGCCGAAGCAGGCGATCCCCGCGGCGCGCACGGCGTCGGCGACACCCAGCACCAACGGCACCTCGGGCCCGATGACGACGAGATCGGCACCGATGCCCCTGGCCAACGCGGTGACCGCCTCGCCCGAGCTCACGTCGAGCTCGTACTGGTCGGCCACGGCGGAGGTGCCGGCGTTGCCGGGCGCCACCGACAACGCGTCCACCTCCGGATCTCGGCGCAGTGCGAGCAGCAGCGCGTGTTCACGGGCTCCGGAACCAACCACCAGGACGTGCACAGATGCCCACCCTAATGGCTACGCACCCATCGGCACCCACCTCACCGGCCATACAGCTTGTCGCCAAAGTGTATGGTCGAAAAGACCGTGCCCCACATCACACAGGAGACGCGTCCGATGACCGCCGAAGACACCCGGGCCCAGAGCTGTCCCTTCCTGCCCCAGGGGTACGACTTCACCGACCCGGACGTGCTGCTCGAGGGCATCCCGGTCCGGGAGTTCGCCGAGCTGCGCAGGACGGCCCCGGTGTGGTGGAACGCGCAGGAGGAGTCGATCTTCGGCGACGGCGGCTACTGGGTGATCTCGCGGCACGAGGACATCAAGGCGATCTCCCGGAACAGCACGGTGTGGTCCACGAACGCCAAGGGTGCGGTGATGCGGCTGCCCGACGGCGTCACCGCCGAACAGCTCGACCTGACCAAGGCGCTGTTGATCAATCACGACGCCCCCGAGCACACGCGGCTGCGCAAGATCGTGTCGAGGCTGTTCACGCCGCGCGCGATCGCCGGGATGGAGCGCAAGCTGGCCGGGGCCGCCCGCGAGATCGTGCGCGCAGCCGCTCAGCGGGATTCCGGCAACTTCGTGGAGGACGTCGCGACCCGGCTTCCCCTGCTGGCCATCGCCGACCTCATCGGCGTACCCGAGGACGACCGCGAGAAGCTCTTCCACTGGACCAACGCGATCATGAACACCGACGACCCGGACTTCGACTCCGATCCCACGACCGCCAACGCGGAGTTGATGGGCTACGCCTACACCATGGCCGAGGAGCGTCGGCGCTGTCCGGCCGATGACATCGTCACGCGCCTCGTGCAGGCCGGCATTGGAGATGGCACGGGGAACGGCACAGGGGACGGCCCGGGGGACGGCGCCGACGCCGAGGAGCCCATGAGTGAGGTCGAGTTCGCGTTCTTCGTGATCCTGCTCGCGGTCGCCGGCAACGAGACCACGCGCAACGCGATGACCCACGGCATGAACGCCTTCCTCGACAACCCGCAGCAGTGGGAGCTGTTCACGCGCGAGCGGCCCGAGACGGCCATCGACGAGATCATCCGCTGGGCGACGCCGGTGCACTGCTTCCAGCGCACGGCTCTGGAGGACGTCGAGCTGGGCGGGGTCACCATCTCCGAGGGCCAGCGGGCGGGCCTGTTCTACAGCTCGGCGAACTTCGACGAAACCGTCTTCACCGATCCGTTCAGCTTCGACATCCTGCGTAATCCGAACCCGCACTTGGCCTTCGGCGGCAACGGCGCACACTTCTGCATCGGGGCCAATCTGGCGCGCATGGAGATCAAGCTGATGTTCCACGAGATCGCCGACCAGATCCCGGACATCTCCAAGCTGGCGGAGCCCCAGCGGCTGCGTTCGGGGTGGATCAACGGCGTCAAGGACCTGCAGGTCGCCTACAGGTAGCCGCGATCGCGAGGTGGCCTATGGTTCCTTCGTGCGCACCCACGGTTGGTCAGGGGCTAAGCCGGCCTCGGACGAGGAGGCCGTCGCCCGCATTCTCGAAGCCGCGGGAAAGGCCATCGAGGAGCGCGGTGCCGACTTCAGCATCTCCGACGTCGCGCGCACCGTCGGCGTCACCCGCCAGACCGTGTACCGGTACTTCTCCAGCACCGAGGCACTGCTCGTGGCCGCGGCGGTCCACGCGGTGGACGGATTCCTCGACCGGCTGACCGCCCACCTGTCCGGTGTCACCGAGCCGCCCGAGGCGGTCACCGAGGCTGTCGCCACCGCTTTGGAGTGGTTGCCCCGGGAGAAGTACATCGGGCTGATCATGGTGCCCGGCGGGTCCACCCACATCCAGTCGGTGACCTCGGACATCGCGCTGCGGTTCGGCCGAGACATGGTCGGCAGGCTCGACGTCGACTGGGCGGCATACGGATACCGCGACGCCGACCTCGATCAGCTGTCGGAGCACCTGCTGCGCATCATCCAGTCGTTCGTGCTCGACCCCGGCCGACCGCCGCGCAGCGGAGACGAGCTGCGCGCCTACCTCCGCCGGTGGGTCGGCAACGCACTGTCCGCCGGCAACTGACCGAGTCCCCGAGAGTCCCCCGAGAGTCCCCCACCGAGGCACTCGGCGAGTCAGACGACAGTCAGCGGCAGCGACGTGCGGCCCTCGAAGACCCAGGACGCCCCACCGGACACCTTGCACACCGACACCTCGGAGAACTCCTTGGCGGGGGTGTCGGTCTCGATGACGCGCACCGTCCAGTCGGACGCGGTCCCACTGAGTTCGGCACGCAGATGCGGATCGACGGCCTGCACGACCGCCTGGATCGGCCGGTCGGCCGCCGGTGAGACCAACGAGATCCACGCGCCGTCCTCGTAGGCGGGGGACGTGCGCACGTGCAGATGGTCGGCGTCGACGGAGACCGACACGTACGCGGCCGGGTTCAGCAGCGGGTGCAACTCGAGCACCCGAAGCGCCCCGGTGGCGTCGGCGGGGATGTTCAACGCGTTCTTGATGCGTTCGGCGGCGACCCCGGCGATACCGGTCAGCGCCTTGTAGCGGATCGACTCCTCCAGCGCCACATCGCCGTTGGCGCGCGCCCGGACGGCGAGGGTGAACGACAACACCAGCAGGTGCATCTGCAGGCACACCTCGTCGGCGATGCGCACCAGCGCCGAGTGGGAGAACGCGCCGAAGTCGACGTCGGAGACGAGGGGGCCGGAATAGTCCGCCTGACCCTCGTCGTCGGGGTCGATGGCGTCGAGTTCGGTGTGGTACGCGCGGCTGGCGCCGATGATGTCGAGCTGCGGGATGAAGTCGACCTCCGGGTAGGACTCGTCGATGATGACCGTCCACGCGCAGTGCGGGTGCCGGTCCGACGGCGCCCTGGGGGGCCGGTGAATCGGCCGCACCTGACACCGCCGGTTGGTCGCCAGCGCGGTCGCGTCGAATGTCGGGTCCTCGATGTCGTGGCACATGCCGCGCACGTAGTCGTCGCCCATCGGTTCGACGTCGAGCAACGCACCACAGTGGTCGAGGTGGAACTCGCCGTGCCAGCGATCATGGACCGTGTAGCGGAAATCCATGAACTGGGGCGGCGCGCCGATATCGAGCTGCAGCCCCTTGAAGATGGTGATGATGTCGACGCCCTCGTACTTGAGCGCCTTCTGCATCCGCTTCGTGTAGAGCGGGCTCGCGCCGGCCCATTCCTCGATCGCGATCTGCACCATCGCCTCGCGGCCGAACGACGAGATGCACCAGGCCATTCCGGAGCGGTCGATCAGCTGACCGATCAGCAGCAGCTCCGGGACCAGGGTCGCCAGCTCCTCGCGGGAGAGCGCGGCGTACCTACTCATCGGACTCATCGTGCACCGTTCCCCCGGAATGCATCTGGACCGCGGCGTTGACGTTGGCGCGCCTTTCTGCGGCCTCGTCCTTCTCACCGCCGCGCTCGGCGGCCTTCTTGCGCTTCTTGATCACCTTGCTCACGGCGCCGTCGAGCTTGCTGCCGAGCGGAAAACCCAGGTACTGCGTCAGGAAGACCGCCATCTCCTTGAGTTCGTCGCCGGTGAGCTCGTCGTTGTGCAGCGCCGCATTGGCCTGGATCTCGGCGAGGTCGCTGTTGCCCAGGGCCGCGACGGCGGTCAGCGTCATGATGCGTTTGTCGCGCATCGACAGCCCCGGCCGGGTCCAGATGGTGCCGAACAGGTGGTCGACGGTGAGGTCGAAGAAGGGATCGCCCTGGATGTCGGGCATCTCCCAGCCGTACACCTCGTTCATCTTCTCAAGGCCCTTGCGGCGCAACTCGTCTGAGCTCATGGGGTCACTTCCTGTGTCGAATTCGCAGCGGGCACACCCAGTCCGGCGGCCAGGTCTCGGAGGGCGATCTCGGCCAGCGGAAGCTCGACGCCGGTCTCCTCGCCGAGCCGCAGGGCCAGCTTCAGATCCTTCTCCCCGAGCCCGCGGGTGTGGACGAACATGTCGTGGAGGAAGTGGTCCGACGTCAGCGGGGACATGTCGTCCCTGACGATGATCGCGCCGGGCCCACCGCTCTGGGCGTCGCTGTGCCGGACCACCCGTCCCAGCTTCTGCAGGTCGAGACCCGAGGCCTCGGCGAGCTTCATCGCCTCGCACGCCGCGGCGAAGCCGATGAAGGTCAACATGTTGCGGGCCAGCTTCATTCGCGTGCCCGCGCCGGGTTCGCCGGCGCGGACCACCATGGAGGCCCACTTCTTGAAGACCGGCTTGACCCGGTCGTAGGCGTGCTCGTCGGCGCCCACCATGACGGCCAGCTCGCCCTTCTCGGCGGCTCCCGCGCCACCGCTGACCGGGGCGTCGACCACGTGGACACCCCTGGGCCGCAACTGCTCGGCCAGCTCTCCGGCAGTCGCCGGCTCGATGGTGGAGTGGATCGCGATGACGGTTCCCGGCTCGGCGTGGGCGCCGAGCTCGGCGACGACCTCGCGCACCTGCGCATCGTTGAGCACGGTGACGCTGATGACGTCGGCCCGGGCGACGTCGGCGATGTTGTCGGCCAGCGTGGCGCCGAGCTCGGCCAACGGGGTCATCGCCTCGGTGCGGACGTCGAACACGATGAGCCCGCCCGGCCAGTCGACGAGGCGCTTGGCCATCGGCGCACCCTGGTTGCCCAGGCCGATGTAGCCGAGTTTCAGATCGTGGGCGCTCACCTGATGATCTGCCCGCCGTCGACGTTGAAGATCTGGCCCGTGACCCACTTGGCCTGGTCGGAGAGCAGGAACAGCAGCATGCCGACCAGGTCGTCGGGTTGGCCCATCCGCGAGAGCGGAATGCCCTTGACGATGTCGGCCACCATCTCCTGCGGGGTGGTGGTCCGGTTGGCCTCGGTGTCGATCGGCCCGGGGGCGATCGCGTTGACGCGGATGTTCTGCCCGCCCAGTTCGGTGGCCAACTGCTGGGTCAGGCCGTTGATGCCTACCTTGGCCAGCCCGTAGAAATTGGAGTACAGCCACGCCGCGGTGGAGGACTGGTTGACGATCGCGCCGCCGCCGCGTTTGGCCATCTTGCGGTACACCGCCCGGGTGCAGACGAGCGCGCCGTCGAGGTTCACACTCATGAACTTCTTGTAGTAGTCCCAATCGACGGTGATCAGGAAGTCGAGCTTCATCCCGCCGAAGATCGCCGCGTTGTTGACCAGGTAGTCGATGCCGCCGAACTCCGAGAGCGCCTGTGCGGCCATCTCCTTGGCCGAGTCGGGGTCGGACACGTCGACACGCACGGCGAGCGCGTTGCCACCCTCGGCCTTGATGCCGTCGGCGACCTTCTGCGCCCCCTCGGTGTTGATGTCGGCGACGACGACCGCCGCGCCCTCGCGGGCCAGCGCCTCGGCGTACGCCTGCCCGATACCGCCTCCGGCACCGGTGACGATCGCCACCTTCTCCGTGAACTGGTCGCCGTACAAACCCATGTCGTCCCTTCCTGAAGTCCGAGCGTCTCGTCAGTTGGCTGCTGTGGCAATCGCTTTGATCTCGAGGTACTCCTCGAAACCGGCGACGCCCATCTCCCGGCCGATACCGGACTGTTTGTAACCGCCGAACGGCACGTCCGCGGAGTACCACACCCCGCCGTTGACGTTGACGGTGCCGACCCGCAGGCGCGCGGCGATGCCGGCGGCACGGTCCGGATCCCCGGAGAACACCGTGCCGGAAAGTCCGTAGGGCGAGTCGTTGGCGATCCGGACGGCGTCGTCGTCGCCGTCGTGGGCGATGACGGTCATCACCGGACCGAAGATCTCCTCGCGGGCGACCTTGGCGTTGTTGTCCAGGCCCGCGATCACCGTCGGCTCGATGAAGAACCCGGTGTCGCGGTCGGCGGGACGTCCTCCGCCGCAGGCGAATCTGCCACCCTCGTCCACGGCCGAATCCAGGTAGCTCTGCACGCGGTCGCGCTGACGTTCGGAGATCACCGGGCCACAGATCGTGCCGGGATTCGTCGGGTCGCCGGGCTTGAGACCGCTCATCGTGGCGGCGGCGGCCTCGACCGCGGCGTCGTAGTGCGCACGGGGCACCACCAGTCGCGTCGTGATGGCACACCCCTGCCCGGCGTGCATCGACGCCGTGAACGCCGCCATCGAGCAGGCGCCGGCCAGATCGGCGTCGTCGAGCACGAGGAATGCGGACTTGCCGCCGAGCTCGAGGAACACCTTCTTCAAGGTCGCAGCCCCGTCGGCCATCACCGCGCGACCCGTGTTCGTCGAACCGGTGAACGAGACCATGTCGACCCGCGGGTCCTTCGACAGCATCGCGCCGACACCGTGGTCGCTGGAGGTGACGATGTTGATGACGCCGGCCGGGAAGTCGGTGTGCTCGGCGATCAGCTCGCCGAGCACCGCGGCGGCCCACGGCGTGTCGGGAGCAGGCTTGAGCACCAACGTGTTTCCCGCCGCCAGCGCCGGACCGATCTTGGCGAGGTTGATCTGGTGCGGGAAATTCCACGGGGTGATCGCCCCGACGACGCCGATGGCTTCGCGCGCGACGGTGCGGTGGGTCTTGATACCCATCGGCGAGGCGATGCCCAGATCGGTGGTCCACTGGTAGGACTCGGCGGTGTCGGCACAGAACGTCAGGTCCTCGACAGGACCTTCGAGCTGGGCGGCCGACGTCAGCATGCGCGGAGCGCCGACCTCGGCGATGGTCAGATCGCGCAGCTCTTCGATGTGGTCGCGCATCGCGTCCTGCAGCTGCCGGATGCAGCGCACCCTCAGAGCGGTGTCGGTCGCCCAACCCGTCTCGTCGAAGCTGCGCCGTGCCGCGCCGATCGCGGCGTCCATGTCGTCGGCCCCGGCATCGGCCGCCACGCCGAGGGTCTCCTCGGTCGCGGGATTGATCGTCGGGAACGTCCCTGCGCTGCCTGCGACCAGCTTGCCGTCGATGAGCAGTGAGCTTTCGCGATCGGTCAGGATTGCCATCCGACCTCCTGTATCTGATTCCTGGACAACTGTCCGACAGAGTTCTTCCGAACCATAGCCGCAGACGGCGATGCCAGGCAAGGGAGCCGTTCCATCTCGCCGAATCAATGCATGTGAGCGGCATTTTCAGCGCTTCGCTTGCCTACGGACACCCCGTCCGATAACTTGGACATGTGTCCAGTGATGCTGTTGCCGCGCTCACATCCGAGCCGGCGCAGCCGCCTCGCAACCGGCGGCAGGAAGAGACGTTCCGCAGAGTTCTGGCGGCCGGCCTCGACATGCTGCGCGAGTCGTCCTACGCCGATCTGACGGTGCGCGCCGTCGCCGCGCGGGCCAAGGTCGCCCCGGCGACCGCCTACACCTACTTCTCGTCGAAGAACCACCTGATCGCCGAGATCTACCTCGATCTCATGCAGCGCGTCGACTACTTCACCGACGTCAACGACAGCACCGCCACCCGGGTGGAGAAGACGCTGCGCACGATGGCGCTGACACTGGCCGACGACCCCGAGGTAGCCGCGGCCTGCACGACGGCACTGCTGTCGGGCAACGACGCCGCGGTGCGCACCGTGCGGGAGAAGATCGGCAGCGAGATCCACCGGCGCATCCGCGCGGCGGTCGGCCCGGACCCGGATCCGCGCACACTGGCCGCCCTGGAGATGACGTTCTTCGGCGCACTGGTCAACGCCGGCAGCGGCGCCTACACCTACCACCAAATCGCCGACCGCCTCAGCTATGTGGTCGGGCTCATCGTCGGGGAGGACCGTTGACCTTCAATGCCGGAGGCATGACATGACCATCAGCGAGGTGGGGCTCGATCCCTACAACTACGACTTCCACGAGGACCCCTACCCGTACTACCGGCGGTTGCGCGACGAGGCCCCGCTGTACCGCAACGACGAACTGGGTTTCTGGGCGCTGTCGCGCCACCGCGACGTGCTGCAGGGTTTCCGCAACAGCACGACGCTGTCGAACAAGTTCGGCGTCTCGCTCGACCCGGCGTCGCGTGGGCCGCACGCGTCCAAGACGATGTCGTTCCTGGCGATGGACGATCCCGACCATCTGCGGCTGCGCACCCTGGTCTCCAAGGGGTTCACCCCGCGCCGCATCCGCGAGCTCGAGCCGCGGGTGACCGAGATCGCGGTGCAGCATCTCGACACCATGCTGGAGATCGCGCGCGACGGCGGAATCGTGGACTACGTCGATGAATTCGCCGGCAAGCTCCCCATGGACGTCATCTCCGAACTGATGGGAGTGCCGGAGGTCGACCGGGTCCAGGTGCGGGCCTGGGCAGATGCGGTGATGCACCGCGACGAAGGCGTCACCGACGTTCCGGACTCCGCGATCGAGGCCTCGCTGAACCTGATCGTCTACTACCAGGAGATGGTCGCCGAACGCCGCAGGAAGCCCACCGACGACCTCACCACGGCCCTACTGGAAGCCGAGATCGACGGTGACCGGCTCACCGACGACGAGATCATCGGCTTCATGTTCCTGATGGTGATCGCCGGGAACGAGACCACCACCAAACTGCTTGCCAACGCCGCGTTCTGGGGACACCGCAACCCCGACCAGCTCGGCCCGGTGTTCGACGACCTCGAACGGGTCCCGCTGTGGGTGGAGGAGACGCTGCGCTTCGACACGTCCAGCCAGATCCTTGCCCGCACGGTGCAGGGTGAGCTGGAGCTCTACGACACCGTGATTCCCGACGGTGACGTACTGCTGCTGCTTCCGGGTTCGGCACATCGCGACGAGCGCGTCTTCGACGATCCCGACGACTTCGTCATCGGCCGTGAGATCGGCTCGAAGCTCATGAGTTTCGGCAGTGGCGCGCACTTCTGCCTCGGCGCGCACCTCGCGCGCATGGAGGCCCGCGTCGCCCTGGCCGAGTTGTTCAAGCGAATCCGCGGATACGAAGTCGACGAGGCCAATGCCGTCCGCGTCCACTCCAGCAACGTCCGCGGATTCGCTCACCTTCCGATGTCTGTCCAGACCCGCTGAGAACTGAAAGGCCAGGCATGCCCCGCTTCGAACCTCTGCCCGACCGGCGCCCCGCTCTGGTTGCCGGCGCCTCCTCCGGCATCGGTGAGGCCACCGCGATCCGCCTCGCACGCAACGGTTTCCCGGTCGCCCTCGGCGCGCGCCGGGTGGAGAAGCTCGACGAGATCGTCGGCAAGATCCGCGCCGACGGCGGCGAGGCCATCGCCGTGCACCTCGACGTGACCGACCCGGACTCGGTGAAGGCGGCCGTCGAACAGACGACCTCGGAGCTCGGCGACATCGAGGTCCTTGTCGCCGGGGCGGGCGACACGTACTTCGGCAAGCTCGACAGCATCAGCACCGAGCAGTTCGAATCCCAGGTGCAGATCCATCTCATCGGCGCCAACCGCGTCGCGACCGCAGTGCTGCCCGGCATGATCGAGCGCCGGCGCGGCGACCTGATCTTCGTGGGATCCGATGTCGCCCTGCGTCAGCGGCCGCACATGGGCGCCTACGGCGCGGCCAAGGCGGCGCTCGTCGCGATGGTCACCAACTACCAGATGGAACTCGAAGGCACCGGCGTGCGCGCCTCGATCGTGCATCCCGGCCCGACCAAGACCTCGATGGGCTGGAGCCTGCCCGCGGAGCTGATCGGCCCCGCACTGGAGGACTGGGCGAAATGGGGTCAGGCCCGCCACGACTACTTCCTGCGCGCCGACGATCTCGCGCGCGCCATCACGTTCGTCGCCGAAACCCCGCGCGGCGGGTTCATCGCGAACATGGAACTCCAGCCCGAAGCTCCGCTGGACAACGCCCCTGCGGACCGCCAGAAGCTGGTTCTGAACGAGGAGAACCTGAACAAATGACCACTGCGATCGTCCCCCGCGTCTCCGGCGGCGAAGAGGAGCACGGGCACCTCGAAGAGTTCCGGACCGACCCCATCGGACTGATGAAACGCGTCCGCGAGGAGTGCGGGGACGTGGGCTGGTTCCAGCTCGCCGACAAGCAGGTGGTGATGCTCTACGGCGCCGAGGCCAACGAGTTCTTCTTCCGGTCCAGCGACAGCGAGCTCAACCAGGCCGAGGCCTACCCCTTCATGACACCGATCTTCGGCGAGGGCGTGGTGTTCGACGCCGACCCGGAGCGGCGTGCCGAGATGCTGCACAACACCGCCCTGCGCGGAGAGCAGATGAAGGGCCACGCGTCGACCATCGAGAACGAGGTCAAGAAGATCATCGCCGACTGGGGCGACGACGGCGAGATTGAGCTGCTCGACTTCTTCTCGGAGCTGACGATCTACACCTCGACGGCGTGCCTGATCGGGCTGAAGTTCCGTGAGCAGCTGGACAGTCGCTTCGCCCACTACTACCACCAGCTGGAGCGCGGCACCGACCCACTCTGCTACGTCGACCCGTATCTCGACATCGAGAGCTTCCGGATCCGCGATGAGTCGCGGGTGAAACTCGTCGAGCTCGTCCAGGAGATCATGGACGGACGGATCGCGAATCCGCCGAAGGGCAAAGAGGATCGCGACCTGCTCGACGTACTGGTCTCGATCAAGGACGACGAGGGCAACCCCCGGTTCACCGCCAACGAGGTGACCGGGATGTTCATCTCGCTGATGTTCGCCGGGCACCACACCAGCTCAGGCACCTCGGCGTGGACGCTGATCGAGCTGATCCGCCACGCCGACACCTACGCCGAGGTGTGCGCCGAGCTCGACGAGCTCTACGCCGACGGCCAGGAGGTGAGTTTCCATGCACTGCGCCAGATTCCGAAGCTCGACAACGTCGTCAAGGAGACGCTGCGCCTGCACCCGCCACTGATCATCCTGATGCGCGTCGCGCAGGACGAGTTCGAGGTGAAGGGTTTCCCGATCCACAAAGGCGACTTCGTCGCGGCCTCCCCGGCGATCTCCAACCGGATCCCGGAGGACTTCCCCGACCCTGACGCCTTCAATCCGGATCGCTACAACAAACCCGAGCAGGCCGACATCGCTAACCGGTGGACGTGGATCCCGTTCGGCGCCGGCAAACACCGGTGCGTGGGCGCCGCGTTCGCGCAGATGCAGATCAAGGCGATCTTCTCGGTTCTGCTGCGCGAGTACGAGTTCGAGATGGCCCAGCCAGCGGAGAGCTACCACAACGACCACTCGAAGATGGTGGTGCAGCTGGCCCAGCCGGCGAAGGTGCGCTATCGCCGACGAGTGAAGGCTTGAGCAAGGCGTATCGACATGGGCTGCTACCGAGTGGAACTCGACGAAGACCTGTGCCAGGGCCACGCCATGTGTGAGCTCGAGGCACCGGATGTCTTCAGGGTGCCCAAACGCGGCGTCGTCGAGATCCTTGACGCAGAGCCGCCCGACGAACTCCGCGATGCCGTGGAGATGGCCGTCGACATGTGTCCCACCCGCGCAATATCGATCACAGAAAAGGATTAGCCATGGCAACTCGCGAGCAACTCGAAGACTGGGTCGAGCGCTGGCTCACGGCCAACCAGGATGCCGAGAAGGCGGGCGACTGGAAACCCCTGGCGGAGTTCTACACCGACGACGCCACCTACGGGTGGAACATCGGGCCCAAGGAAGACGTGATGTGCGTCGGCAAGAACGAGATCCGGGACGTCGCGCTCGGTCTGGAGATGGAAGGCCTGGAGAACTGGGTCTACGAGTACCAGAAGACGCTGATCGACGAGAAGCAGAACGAGATCGTCGGGTTCTGGAAGCAGATCGCGCACAAGAGCGACGGCAGCCGCGACGAGATCTACGGCATCGGGGGCAGCTGGTTCCGGCTCAACGACAAGTTGCTCATCGAGTGGCAGCGTGACTTCTTCGACTTCGGCCACGTCGTGAAGGGTTACTCGAAGCTGATCGAGTCGGGCGACCTGACCCCGACCATGCAGAAGCGCATCGAGCGGTCGCTGTCGGGCGAGAAATTGCCCGGCTACTACCCGCTCGGACAGGCACCCGTTCCCATTTGGTGAAGTCACCACCAAGCAGTTGCTTGGGGAGGCTGTGATGTGGCTAACTAGAGCCTCTAGTCTGGTACTAGATGCTCTAGTCGAAAGCAGGAGAGATGAAGACCAAAGGCGCTCTGATCTGGGAATTCAACCAGCCGTGGTCGATCGAGGAGATCGAGATCGGCGACCCCGTCAAGGACGAGGTCAAGATCCAGATGGAAGCCTCGGGCATGTGCCATTCCGACCATCACCTGGTCACCGGCGACATCCCGATGGCCGGTTTCCCGGTTCTCGGCGGCCATGAGGGCGCCGGCATCGTCACCGAGGTCGGACCCGGCGTCGAGGGCCTCGAGCCCGGCGACCACGTCGTGCTCTCGTTCATCCCGTCCTGCGGTTCGTGCCCGTCGTGTCAGGCCGGTCTGCGCAACCTGTGCGACCTCGGCGCCATGCTGCTGCAGGGCACCGCGGTCTCCGACAACACCCACCGCATCCACGCCGCCGACGGCACACCGGTCATCCCGATGACCCTGCTGGGCACCTTCAGCCCGTACATGGTCGTGCACAAGAGCTCCGTGGTGAAGATCGACCCGTCCATCCCGTTCGAGGTCGCCTGCCTCGTGGGCTGCGGTGTCACCACCGGCTACGGCTCGGCCGTGCGCAGCGCGAACGTGCGCCCCGGTGACGACGTCGTGATCGCCGGCATCGGCGGCGTCGGCATGGGCGCGCTGCAGGGTGCGCTCAACGCGGGCGCCCGCAACATCTTCGCCGTCGACCCTGTGGAGTGGAAGCGCGACCAGGCGCTGAAATTCGGTGCCACGCACGTCTACCCGGACATCTTCAGCGCGATGGGCGGCGTCGCCGAGGTCACCCAGGGCCGGATGGCTGCCAAGACGATCATCACCACCGGTGAGCTCAAGGGCGAAGAGATCGACAACTACCTCAACATCACCGCCAAGGGCGGCACCTGCGTCGTCACCGCGGTCGCCAACATGGCGCACTCCGACGTGACGCTGAACCTGTCGATGCTCACCCTGCTCCAGAAGAACCTGCAGGGCACCATCTTCGGCGGCGGCAACCCGCACTACGACATCCCGCAGCTGCTGTCGATGTACAAGACCGGTCGCCTCAATCTCGACGACATGGTCACCCGGCAGTACAAGCTGGAGCAGATCAACGACGGCTACCAGGACATGCTGGAAGGCCGCAACATCCGCGGAGTCATCCGCTACACCGACGCCGACCGGTAAGCACCATGACCGACCAGACCGGCACGGTGGAGGACGTGACCCCGGTGGTCGCGGCGTCGCGGAACTCGTGGCGCTGCGTGCAGACCGGCGATCGGGAGGGCTGGCTGGCCCTGATGTCCGACGACATCGTCGTCGAGGACCCGATCGGCGAGGCCGTCACCAACCCCGACGGCACGGGTGTGCGCGGCAAGGAGGCGCTCGCGGCGTTCTACGACGCGAACATCGGCCCGAACCAGCTGCGCGTCACCTGCGAGGCGACGTTCCCGTCCAGCAGCCCGAGCGAGATCGCCTACATCCTGGTGCTGGAGACGACGTTCCCGAACGGGTTCGTCGCCACGGTCCGCGGCGTGTTCACCTACCGGGTCGACGATGCGGGGCTGATCACCAACCTGCGCGGCTATTGGAACATGGACTCGATGACCTTCACCGAGGCGGAGAAGACGGATTAGCACGCCCGCGTCGGCCCCGCTGGCCGATCGCGGTGCCGTCGTCGTCGGCGGTACCCGCGGGGTGGGGCTGGCGGTCGCGCAGCTACTGGCGTCACTCGGCGCCGGTGTCGTGGTCAACGGCCGCGACGGAGACGCCGCAGCTGCTGCGGCGCACACCATTCCGGGCGCACTGGCGCACCCGGGCTCGCCGGCCGATGCCGCGGTCGCCGATGCGCTGATCGACACCTGCGTGGGCGCGTTCGGCCGCATCGACATCCTGGTCAACTGTGCGGGCACCGCCGAGCCGGCGGGATCGTCGATCCTGACCGTGACGAGCGAGCAGTTCCGAAATCTAATCGACGCACACCTGGGCACGGCGTTCGAGACGTGCCGCGCCGCGGCGCCACACATGGTCCGGCAGGGCGGTGGCGCCATCGTGAACACGAGCTCGTTCGCGTCCCTCGGCGATTACGGCGGAACCGGTTATCCCGCAGGCAAAGGCGCCGTGAACGGCCTGACGCTGGCCATCGCCGCGGAGCTGCGGGAGCACGGCGTCCGCGCGAATGTGGTGTGCCCCGGCGCAAAGACACGGCTGTCGACCGGGTCCGACTACGAAGCGCACATCGCGGAGCTGAACCGCCGCGGCCTGCTCGACGACGTCAGCATGCAGGGTGCGCTCGATGCGGCGCCACCCGAGTACGTCGCCCCGACCTACGCCTACCTCGTCAGCGATCTGGCCAAGGACGTGACGGGTCAGATCTTCATCGCCGCAGGGGGTTTCATCGGGCGCTTCGAGCGGCAGACGCCGTCGATCGTCGCCTACCGCGACCACCACGACGACCCGCCGTGGACCATCGACGAGATCGCGGCCAAGGTCAGACCGTAGGTAGCCGATGCTCTCGGAACTGCTCCCGCAGTTGCAGTTTGAGCACCTTGCCCGTCGCGGTGTGCGGCAGTTCGTCGACGAACACCACGTCGTCCGGCAGCCACCATTTCGCGACCTGCCCGGACAGGTACTCCAGCAGCTCCTCGCGAGAGGCGTCGTGCCCCTTGCGCGCCACGACGATGAGCAGCGGGCGTTCCTGCCACTTCGGGTGCGGCACACCGATCACGGCGGCCTCCGCGACGGCCGGGTGACCCATGGCGGCATTCTCCAGGTCGATCGAACTGACCCATTCACCGCCGGACTTGATGACGTCCTTGGCACGGTCCACCAGTTGCAGGTAACCGTCCGGGTCGATCGTGGCGACGTCGCCGGTGGGGAAGAAGCCCTCGGCGTCCAGCTTGTCTCCCCCCTCGCCCTTGAAATAACCGCTGGCGATCCAGGGCCCCCGGACCCAGACCTCGCCGAAAGCCTCGCCGTCCCAAGGCAACCGGTTGCCGTCGTCGTCGACGATCTTGATGTCGACGCCGCAGATGCCGCGGCCCTGCTTCAGTCTGATCTGGGCCTCGTCCTCGAAGCTGAGGCCGGCGTGTTTGGGCAGCGGCCTGCCGATCACACACAGGGGACTGGTCTCGGTCATTCCCCACCCCTGGATGGTCTCCGCGCCGAAATCCCGGGCGAAGCGCTCGATCATCGACAGAGGCAGGGCCGCTCCCCCGGTGCCGGCGATCCGCAGGCCCAGCTCGTGGGCGTCGATCTCCGGATGCTCGTCGAGATAGGCGAAGAGCATCATCCAGACGGTCGGCACCCCCTGGCTCTGGTTGACCCGGCCCGTCTTCATCAGCTGGTACACCGACTCGCCGTCGAGGTGCGGGCCGGGCATCACCAGCGTGGCCCCGACCATCGCCGCGGTGTACGGCGTGCCCCACGCGTTGGCGTGGAACATCGGCACCACCAGCAGGATGCGCGATCCGCTGTGCACGTCGTTGGTGTCGCGGGCGGCGTTCATCAGCGTGTGCAGCATCGTCGAACGATGTGAGTACAGAACACCTTTCGGATTACCGGTGGTCCCTGAGGTGTAGCACAGCGAGGAGGCGCTGTGCTCGTCGAACTCCGGCCACTCGTACTGCGGGGACTGCCGGCCGACCAGGTCCTCCCAGCACATCAGCCGGCCGTCGGGCACGCCGGGCACGTCGGGCATGTGGTCGCGGTCGGTCATCACGACGAACGCCTCGACGGTGTCCAGCGAGGCGGCGAGCCGGCTGACCAGAGGCGCAAAAGTGATGTCGAAGAACAACACCCGGTCCTCGGCGTGGTTGACGATGTAGGTGATCTGCTCGGGGAACAGCCTCGGGTTCACCGTGTGCATGACCGCGCCCGCGCCGGACACACCGAAGTACAGCGCCAGATGGCGGTCGCTGTTCCACGCCAGTGTCGCGACCCGGTCCCCGTGCGCGATGCCGAGTTCGGCCAGCGCGTTGGCGACCTGTTTGGCGACGCCGTTGACCTCGCGCCAGGTGGTCCGCCGGATGGGCCCCTCCGGCAACCGGGACAGCAGTTCGGTGTCCCCGTGGTAGGCCGCCGCGTGCTCGATCAACGACGAGATCATCAGCGGGCGGTCCTGCATCAAGCCAAGCATCCCGCCAGGCTAGAGCGGAACGGTTGCGCGAGCGACAATCACGGCGCTTTTGCCTGCCGGATCAAGCCCAGGCGGTAGCGTCGTACGGACTCGGCAACGCCCGCCGTGGCGTGTGGGGACGGGAGGCGACCATGAAGCGCTGTATCGCCGGTGGTGCGGCTGCCCTGCTGTTCGTCGCAGGACAGCTGGTGGCGGCACCGACGGCCGGCGCCGGCTGCATCTACGGCGGCCCCGTTCTGGGCAAGTGCGACGGCCCCGTTCAGGCCGACGGCAACTGGGAGCGCTGCGTGACCGTGGCCCGGTGGGTGCCGTCCGGCCTGAGCTCACACCTCATCCCGGTGAGGAACTGCCAATTCATGGGCCCTGCCGTGCGGCCCGCCGATCCGAACTTCGCCGACCCACCGGCCCACATCCCCGGCTAGGGCACCGAACCGTGGGCCCCGGTCGGTAGCGTGGGCGCCATGGCGACCGTCTTCACCAAGATCATCAACGGCGAGATCCCCGGCCGATTCGTCTACGAGGACGACGAGATCGTGGCGTTCCTGACGATCGCTCCGATGACGCAGGGCCACACGCTGGTCGTGCCGCGGGCCGAGATCGACAACTGGCAGGACATCGAGCCCGCGGTCTTCGCTCGCGTGATGGAGGTGTCGCAGCTCATCGGCAAGGCGGTCTGCAAGGCCTTCGACACCGAACGCTCCGGGGTCATCATCGCGGGGCTCGAGGTGCCGCACCTGCACGTGCACGTGTTCCCGGCACGCGACCTGTCCGACTTCGGGTTCGCCAACGTTGACCAGAACCCGTCGCCGGAATCGCTCGACGAGGCGCAGTCCAAGATCAAGGATGCGCTGGCGCAGCTGCGCTGACGGGCGCGACCGCTTCGGCGTACCGGGGCAGGTTCACGCGGAACCGGCAGCCCCGTCCGGGTGCGGTGGTCACGCTGACGCGCCCGCCGTGGGCGTAGACCAGCGAGTCGACGATCGACAGACCCAGGCCCGTCCCGCCGCTGGCGCGGGTGCGCGACGAATCCGCCCGGTAGAACCTCTCGAACACCCGCTGGGCGTCCTCGGGCTCCATTCCCGGCCCCTCGTCACACACTTCGAGGACCGCGTTGTCGTCGTCGGTGCCCACCCGCACCGTCACCCCGGCCGCTTCCGGGGTGTGCTGCAGCGCATTGGCCACCAGATTCGACAGCACCTGCCGCAGCCGGGCCTCGTCGCCGAGAACCTCGGGGGTGCCGGGGCCGTCGAAGACCTCCATCCGGATGCTGCGCTTCGGGGCGATCGACTGGGCGTCGTGGACGGCGTCGCTGGCCAGGGCCAACAGGTCGACGCGATGTTGTTCCAACGGCCGCTGCGCATCGAGGCGCGCCAGCAGCAGCAGATCCTCGACGAGCAGGCCCATCCGCCTCGACTCGCTCTCGATGCGGCCCATCAGCATCTCGACGTCCCGCGCGGCGCCCTGCCGGTACAGCTCGGCGAAGCCGCGGATGGTCGTCAGCGGGGTGCGCAGCTCGTGGCTGGCGTCGGTGATGAACCGCCGCATCCGCTCCTCCGAACTGCGCGCCTGCTCGGCCGACGATTCCGACGACGCCATCGCGCGCTGGATCTGCGCGAGCATGCCGTTGAGCGCCGAGGACAGGCGGCCCACCTCGGTGCGCGGATCGCGTTCGGGGACACGACGATCGAGCTGCCCGGCGGCGATCGCCGCCGCCGTCTGCTCGACCTCTGAGAGTGGACGCAGGCTGCGGTGCACGACGGCGTAACCGGCGATGCCGAGGATCACCAGCACTGCGGCGCCGATCCCGATCTGGGTGTACACCAGGGACCGCATCGTCGATTTCACATCGGACAGGTCGATGGCCACCGTGGTGAGCTCACCGCGCAAACCGCGCACCGTCATCGCCCGCCACTGCTCGTCGGGCTGATCGACCGATCCCACGGTCACCGGCACGGGCCCCACGTCGTTGTCGGCGGGCAGCGCCGGTTCGTGTTCGCGGTCGTTGACCGCCATCCAGATGTGCCCGTCGGGGTCGATGCCCCGGACGTAGAAGTCCGACGGAGGCCGCGCGGGATTGGGGCCCTCCATCGGAACGGTGGGCACCCGGCGGGGCACCTGCGCCCAGCCGCGGGATGCGTCGAGCAAGGTGTCGTCGACACGGTTCATCATGCTGTGCTGCATGATCGTCGTGACCGCGATGCCGGACGCCAGAAGTCCGCACGCCACCAACAGCAGCGTGGCCGCGACGAGCCCCACCCGAAGTGGGACGCCGCGAGTTATATGACCTGCCACCCCACCATTGTCGGGCTCAGCGACACCCATTGCTCTTCGCGCGAGCGCTCATCGTCATCCTCGGCTCTTCGCGCGAGCGCTCATCGCGGCTCCCGGAGGACATATCCGACACCCCTCAGGGTGTGCAACAGTCGCTTGTCGCCCGTGTCGATCTTGCGGCGCAGGTAGGAGACGTAGGACTCCACGACATTGACGTCGCCGCCGAAGTCGTAGCGCCAGACGTGGTCGAGGATCTTCGGCTTCGACAGCACCGTGCCCGCGTTGATGATGAAGTAGCGCAGCAGTGTGAACTCCGTCGGCGACAGCGACACCGGCTCGCCGGCCTTCCAGACCTCGTGGGTGTCCTCGTCGAGTTCGATGTCGGCGAACGTCAGACGCGAGGTCCGCGGCTCCTGGGCTCGACCACCGGTACGACGCAGGATCACTCGCAGCCGCGCGACCACCTCTTCGAGACTGAACGGCTTGGTGACGTAGTCGTCGCCGCCGAGCGTCAGCCCCGCGATCTTGTCCTGGAGTGAATCGCGGGCGGTCAGGAACAGCGCGGGGGCGTCGATGCCGTCGGCGCGCAGCCGGCGCAGCAGGCCGAAGCCGTCCATGCCGGGCATCATGACGTCCAGGATGATGGCGTCCGGGCGCACCTCACGGGCCTTGTCGAGCGCGGCGGGGCCGTTGGACGCGGTGTGGACCTCGAATCCCTGGAATTTGAGGCTCACCGAGAGCAGCTCGACGATGTTGGTCTCGTCGTCGACCACGAGCACTCGCGCTTCTGGGACGTTATCCGGAACCGGCATGGCCATAGAGCTTCATGTTTCTCCGATCAGTTGGAAATGTGCTGCCTGCCAGCTGTGCACTTCCTGTGAGTTTGCGCTTGCGCTGTCCATAGACTGAGCGAATGAACGTGGGGAAGTCCCTGACGGCTCTCGCCTTCGCGCCGGTGCGCGCAGGGTTGGCCGTGGCGGACGCGGGTCTCGGGGTCGCCAAGAGCAGCATCGACATCGCCTACCGCGCGCTGGGCGAGGGCACAGAGGTGACGCGGCAGCCCACCTCCTTCGCCAACATGCTGGGTGTTCAGGATGCCGTCGAGCGCGCCAACCGGCTGGCCAAACTGATGGACGAGGACCAGCCGCTGGGTCGTGCACTGGCGCCGGGCGGTCCCATCGACCGGCTGCTGCAGCCGGGCGGGGTGGTCGACCGCCTGACCGCACCCGGCGGCGCGTTGGACCGGATGACCCAGCAGGACGGCGGGCTGATGCGGGCCATCGAACCCGGCGGCCTCGTGGATCAGCTGCTCTCGGAAGAAGGTCTGATCGACCGACTGCTGGCCGAGGACGGGGTTGCCGACCGGCTCTTCGCCGAGGGCGGCGTGGTGGACACCCTGACCGCGCGCAATGGTCCGCTGGAGCAACTGGCCACCGTGGCCGACACGCTGAACCGGCTGACGCCGGGCCTCGAGGCGTTGGAACCGACGATCGAGGCGCTGCGTGAGGCGGTCATCGTGCTCAGCCAGGTGGTCAACCCGCTGAGCAACATCGCCGACCGCATCCCGCTGCCGGGCCGTCGCATGCGCAACCGCCCGACATCGCGCCCGGTGACACCGCAGCGGATTATCGAAGCCGAGGAATGAGCCGATAGGATCTGGCGCGTTCGTAGGACCCGCCTCCTTAGCTCAGTGGTAGAGCACCCGCCTTGTAAGCGGAAGGTCGTCAGTTCAATCCTGACAGGAGGCTCCACGATCGTCCGATGGCCCATGTCGGACGCCGACCGTACCGTCGGCGCCGTGGGGAGTTGTCGCGGGTGCGGGGCATCGCTGTCGAGGCGAAGCCAGAAGGTCTACTGCAGCAACGCCTGCCAGGCCGCAGCACGGCGCGAAGCCGGCACGCAGCGATGGCTGGAGTCCGGCGACGCCTGGGTCGACAGCCGTCGTGGCCATTTCATCCGCCGGTATCTCGATGCCGAACAGAACGGGTGCTGCGCGATCTGCGGTGCTGCCGCCGTGTGGCGGGGCCGTCCGCTGACCTTCGTCCTCGACCACATCGATGGCAACGCGTCGAACAATCAGCGGGAGAACCTCCGGCTCGTCTGCCCGAACTGCGACTCCCAGTTGACGACGTACAAGAGCCGCAACCGCGGCAACGGGCGTCATTCCCGACGACAGCGGTACGCCGACGGCAGGTCGTTCTGACCCGCTCCAGTTTCAACTCCGCCCGCACGAGGCAATACTCGGTAGCAGTCGATACGTCATCAACCTTGCGAAGGCGGAACTTTTGTCTCAAGCCGCGGAGTCGGAATCTGAAGACCAGGGCATCGAGGCGCCCGAGCTCACGTTCGACGAACACCTTCATCCTGCGCGGCCGCGGTCGCTGCGGTTCCGGCCGCGCGTGCGGGCACCGTTCACCCGGCGCTCGCTGGCTCGCGACGGTTCGCCCACCGGCGACAACCCCGCGTATGTCTCCTGGCTGATCAGCCAGTCGATGCTGGCCGACGCCAACGAGATCAGCCAGCAGTTCTCGGGTCAGGGTTCGATGTGGCAGAACCCTTATGCGACCCCGAGCCCACGCGGCGCCGTGGAGACGGCGTCGGTGTGGTTCACCGCCTATCCCCTGTCGCTGATCACGCGGTCGAACGAGTCGTTCCTGAAGGCGATGGCCGACGTGGACATGTGGAAGGCGTTCGCCGATATCGGCATCGAGGCCGTCCACACCGGTCCGGTGAAGCGCGCCGGCGGCATCTCCGGCTGGGACCTCACGCCGAGCGTCGACGGTCACTTCGACCGCATCAGCACCGAGATCGATCCTGCCTTCGGTACCGAGGAGGAGTTCCGGCAGATGTGCGGGACCGCCAACTGGTACGGCGGCACCATCATCGACGACATCGTGCCCGGGCACACCGGCAAGGGCGCGGATTTCCGCTTGGCGGAGATGAAGTACGCGGATTACCCCGGCATCTATCACATGGTTGAGGTGGATCCGCGCGACTGGGAACACCTGCCCGTGGTCCCCGCGGGCGCCGATTCGGTCAACATCGATGCCGCGACGGAGGAGTGGCTCGACAAGGCCGGCTACATCATCGGCGCGCTGCAGCGGGTCATCTTCTACGCCGAGGGCATCAAGGAGACCAACTGGAGCGTGACCCGCCCGGTCGTCGGCATCGACGGGGTGGAGCGGCGCTGGGTGTATCTGCACTACTTCAAGGACGGCCAGCCGTCGATCAACTGGCTCGACCCGTCCTTCGCCGGCATGCGGCTGGTGATCGGCGATGCCTTGCACTCGCTGACCGATCTCGGCACCGGCGGTCTGCGCCTGGACGCCAACGGTTTCCTCGGCGCCGAGAAGACCGCGGCCGAGGACAGCGCCGCCTGGTCCGAGGGGCACCCCCTCTCCGAAGCCGCCAACCACCTGATCGCCAGCATGGTGCGCAAGGTCGGCGGGTTCACGTTCCAGGAGCTGAACCTCACCATCGACGACATCCGCGAGATCGGCGAAGCCGGGGCGGACCTGTCCTACGACTTCATCACCCGGCCGGCCGCGCAGCACGCGCTCGCCACCGCCGACACCGAATTCCTGCGGCTGACGCTGCGCACCACCCTGGAGCTCGGCGTCGACCCCGCATCGCTGGTGCACGCCATGCAGAACCACGACGAGCTGACCTACGAGCTGGTCCACTGGTCGAACGGGCACCGCGACGACCTCTTCACCTACAAGGGCGAGGAAGTCACCGGCGAGGTCCTCGGCGAGACGGTGCGTACCGACCTCCGGGACAAGCTGTCGGGTGAGAACGCGCCCTATAACCTGGTTTTCACGACCAACGGCATCGCCTGCACCACCGCGACGGTCATCGCCGCGGTCCTCGGTGTCCGCGACCTCGACGAGATCGTCGACGACGAGCAGATCGACCGAATCCGCCGGGCTCATCTGCTGTTGGTGATGTTCAACGCGCTGCAGCCGGGTGTCTTCGCGCTGTCCGGCTGGGACGTGTGCGGCATGCTCACGCTGCCGGCCTCGGAGATCCGGGAGCTGCTGCGCGGCGGCGACACCCGCTGGATCCACCGCGCCGCCCACGACCTGATGGGGGTCAACCCCACCGCGAACCAGTCCCCCGCCGGAATGCCCAGGGGGCGAAGCCTTTACGGATCGATCCCCGACCAGCTGGCCGATGACACCAGTTTCCTTCGGCAGCTGCAGGCCATCCTCAAGGTCCGGTCCCACTACGGCATCGCGACCAGCAGGCAGATCGACATCCCCGAGGTGTCCCAGCGCGGCATGCTGGTCCTGGTCCACCAGCTCGACGCGGTGAACCAGTACCAGCTCACGGTGCTGAACTTCGCCAACGAAGACGTGACGGGCACAGTGCGTTCCGAGAAGCTGCCGCCCGGCAGCGAAGTGTCCGACATGTTCTCGGGCCGGCACCTGGCGACTGTGGACGACCTGCACAGCTTCAGTGTCGAACTCAGCGCGCACCAGGGTCTCTCGCTGCTCGTCGAGGCACCGGCGGAGGACGACCAGGACCACTGACCCGCAGTCCGGCATCGACGGCGAATCTGCATCACCATTGCACGGAGGTGCCGTTGCACGGGTGTCGCTCATGACCACGGTTCTCACGCTCGGCGGCCTCAACTACGGCACGAACGACCATGTCGGCGCCGCATTGCACGGCTATGCCCGCGCCCACGATCGGGTCGTGGTGCGGTACCCGCAGTCGGTGTCCGCGAGGTCGATCCCGGCCGGGGTCGAGGCGTTGGAGCAGGCACTGCGGTCGGCGCTGGCGGCCGCCGACGGACCGGTCGACGTTGTCGCCCACAGCCAGGGCGCCGAGGTCGTCTCCGAATGGCTCGAGCGGTATGCCTCGGCGCCGCACGCTCCCCCGGCCGACCGCGTCCGGTTCATCCTGCTCGGCAACCCCCGCCGCCGGTACGGCGGTGCGGGCCGGAAAGGCTGGGACGGCAAACCGTTGAACCGAACCCCCGATGACACCCGGTACACCGTCCTGGACGTGGCCCGCGCACACGACGGCTGGTGCAACAACGACGGGTGGCCGGCCGAACTCACGCTCGCGATGAAGGCCGTTCTGCTCGCGGGCAGGATGGCCGACCACCTCGACTACAGCCGGGTCGACCTCGCCACGGCGCAGATCCGGGCGAGGGTCGGCAACACCACCTACTACGTCGCGCCGTAGCGGGGCGCAAATTCTCGCGAGAGCGACGGCCGGTCCGGCGCGCCCACGGCCGCGCCCTGTCGACGCCTTCGCTCGCCGGCCCGAGTCCGAGTTGACGCCCAATCGTGTGCATCCTGTTGCCAGAGCCGTCGGCGACGGGTGTGAAGCCTTCGCGACCTCGTTGCCGAGGGCGGTGTTCTGAAACCGAAGGCGCTGGCGAGTCGGCACCACGGATGCCGTAGATGTTTGCCAGCCGCACGCTCACCCATGGCACCGAGATCGAAAGCCGCATGCTGTCGGTAACAAAACGGCGAATCCGGCGATATATCCTTTTGCTCGCCGCCCCCTCCACGATGCGATTCAATGGTCCAGACGTCGGGGGCAGGTCACGGTCGGATTGAGGGGTTTCATGGGTGCCGCAGCGTACGTCGGTCGAGTCGGCGGCTTGGCCGTCGCGCTGGGCGTCGGATCAGCAGTGTTTGCAGGGCAGGGTGTCGCATCGGCGGACGTGGCCGACTCCGGAACCTCGACCTCGTCGACCTCAGCAACGTCCCCCAGCGAATCGACGGACCGTTCTGCCTCGGTGGACTCCCCGGGACGGGACGCCCCGGCCGACGACGCTGCCGCCACCGCCGCCGACGACGCTGCCGACGACGCGGCCGACGAAGCAACCGACGACGAAACCGACGCAGAGACCCCCGATACAGAGACCCCCGACGCAGAGACCCCCGACGAGGAAACGCCGGACGAGGAGACCCCGGTGGCGGAGACCCCCACCGACGAGGTGGACCCCGCGCCCGCCGGCGACCCGGAACCCGAGCCCGCCGTCGGTGAGGACGATTCCGAGGACCGAGGCGATGCCGGGACCCCACCGGCGTCCGACGCCACGTCCGGCGAGACCGAACCCGAGGCGACCGGCGCCACCGAAGACACCGAAGACACCGATGCCAACGCCGTCGAAGACGCGGACACCGACACCGAGGCGCCGACCGGGGTGACCACGCAGCCGAAGTCCGACGACCCCGGCGCGCCGCCGCAGGAGCTGACGAAGGTCGCGGTGTTCGCCAACGCGTCCACTCTCACGCAGAAGAGCTCGCAGACGACGGCCGCACTCCTGACCCCCGGGCAGGACGACGCGGTGACGAAGCGGCCCACCCTGATCACCGCGGTGGTCAACGTGGTCAACAGCATGATCGACTGGGCCCGCCAGCGTGCCGACGCCGACCCCGGTGACGCGCCGCAGCCTCCGTTCCTGTGGGCGTTGATGTCGTTCGCTCGCCGCGAGCTCGACAACCTGTTCGCCGCCCGCACCACCTCGAATGCGCCGCGCAGCAGTGCGATCGCCTCGACGAGCCTGGCTCTGGCCGAGGGCGCGACCACCACGGCGGCACTGGTCCCCTCGTACTCGCCGTGGCTCAATCCGCAGGTCAGCCCGTCGACGAACTTCGTGAGCTGGGTGACGGGTCCCAACGTCTACAAGAACAATCCGCTGCTGGCCAACACCCTGGCCCGCTACCAGGTGTACGGCACGGACGTCGGCGTGATGTGGGACAACGGGATGGTCGACGACCCGTCCACACCCGACATCAACGAACACCAGGTGCTCATCGCCGTCGGCGACACCTTCGGCTCCCCGGGGATGACCGGAAGGTGGATCTACAACACGCTGTTCCGCAGTTCCGACACCGATCTGTCCGACGGCATGGACATCCCCAACGGGGAATGGTTCAACGGCAACATGTTCGGCGGAGCCCCGCTGTCGCAGAAGTATCAGGCCCGGCCGATCATCAACCGGCCTTCGTGGGCCCCCAATTCGGTGACCCTCATCCCGACCGCCGGCGTCTCGGTGCCCACCGAGGTCACCGAGGAGACCCCGTTCGGCACCATCCAGTACGTGAGCTTCATGTCGGTGTCGAAGTGGGGCCAGGCCGGCCGGTGGAACACCAACTACTCGGCCATCGCGTATTCGACCGACAACGGCGAGAACTTCACCGTCGCACCGCAATCCGTGCGATACAACTCGTTCCTCAGCGCCAACCGCAACTTCCAGCAGTCGGCCTTCGTCAAGGGCGACGACGGCTACGTCTACGTCTACGGCACTCCCAACGGACGGCAGGGCGCGGCGTATCTGGCGCGCGTCGCACCGGAGGACATCCTCGACGTCTCGAAGTACGAGTACTACAAGAAGGCGTCGTCGGGCTGGTTCGGCAACACGCAGGCGAAGTGGGTCAAGGGCAGCCCGTCATCGGCGTCGGCGATCATCGGCAAGTCCGGCGGCTTCCTGGGCTTCACCAAGCCGGGCTACACCGTCAGCGAGATGTCGGTGCAGTACAACGAATACCTCGGCAAGTACATCGTGCTGTACGGCGATCAGTCCAACAACATCGTCATGCGCACCGCCGATACGCCCGAGGGCACCTGGTCGGACGCGACGGTGCTGATGCGTCAGCAGACGGGCGGCATCTATGCGCCGATGCTGCACCCGTGGTCGCCGGCGACGCAGGGCACGGGGCCCGAACTGTACTGGAACCTGTCGCTGTGGTCGGAGTACAACGTCATGCTGATGAAGACCGACCTCGCCAAACTCTGAATCGTCAACCGGCAGAACCGATCCGACGTGCGGTGCCTGACCTCCCAGAGCGTCTAGTCGACCGGCACATCGACGATCGGGCGCCCCACCGCGGCGCCCGGCCCGTCGAAATGCCACCACTCCCCGTCGTAGACGGTGAACCCGCCCGCCACCATCGCCTCGCGCAGGCGGGCCCGGTTGGCCTGCGCCGCCGCGCTGACGCCCTCGGCGGCGTAGGCCAGGCTGCGAGCGGTGAAGTCGTCGAATCCGGTGCCCATGTCGACCAATCCGTCCGCGCCGGCCAGCGTGACGTCGACCGACCGTCCCGCGACGTGGCTGCGCGCGAACTCCCCCGGCCGGGCCACCCAGGCCGGGTCGGGGACCTGCTCGAACATGCGGACCTGAACCTCGTGCGGCCGGTAGCAGTCCCAGAAGACGAGGCGCTCCCCGCCGCGGCGCAGGAGATCCGCCGCCGTGGTCAGACCGGCGGCGAGCGACTCGTGGACCAGGCAGCGCGCGTTCGCGGGGTACAGCGGCACGCCGACGAAGTTGTCCGGTGTCGCGTACCGCAGATCGACGACGGCGTCGGGGACGACGCTGCGGACGTCGACGAAGCCGGCGGCGCGGGCGGCGTCGGACACCGGCGGTACCGGCGCGGCCGAGCCCGTCGCGGACGGACCCACGGCGGCGAACGCCGCCAGCGCCCCAATGACCAAGTAGCGCAGCGCTTGAACGCTCATCGGTTCAGCGTAGGCATACACTGCGCTGGTGCGCGACGTCCTCGACGAGTTGCTGGCGGTGTGGCGGGCCGGCGGCACCGCGGGGCTGTCGACCGTGGTGCGCACCATGAAGTCCGCACCCCGCCCACCGGGCGCCGCGATGGTGGTCGCGCCGGACGGAACGGTGGCCGGCTCGGTGTCGGGCGGATGCGTCGAAGGCGCCGTGTACGAGGTGGCGCAGGAGGTGGCCGCGACCGGCGCAGCTGAACTGCAGCGCTACGGCGTCAGCGACGACGATGCGTTCTCCGTGGGCCTGACCTGTGGCGGCACCATCGACATCTTCATCGAGCCCGTGTCGCGCAACACTTTTCCGCAGCTGCAGGATGTGGCCGACGACATCGCCGCCCACCGCGCGGTGGCCGTGGCCACCGTCATCGCCCATCCCGATCCGACCCGGGTCGGAAGGAGGCTCATCGTCGGCCGGGACGTCCGGCACGGGTCGGTGGGATCGCCGCGCGCCGATGACGCCGTCGCCGACGATGCGCGCGGGCTGCTGCTGGCGGGCACCTCCGGGGTGCTGGTCTACGGTCCCGACGGCCAGCGCCAGGACGCGGGCATGGAGGTGTTCGTCTCCAGTTACGCCCCCCGCCCACGGATGCTGGTGTTCGGCGCCATCGACTTCGCGGCGGCGTTGGCCCAGCAGGCGGCCTTCCTGGGTTACCGGGTGACCGTCTGCGATGCCCGGCCGGTCTTCGCCACGGCCGCCCGCTTCCCGGCGGCCGAGGAGGTGGTCGTCGACTGGCCGCACCGGTACCTGGCCGGGCAGGCCGAGCAGGGCGCCGTCGACGCCCGCACCGCGATCTGCGTCCTGACCCACGATCCGAAGTTCGATGTGCCGGTGCTCGAGGTGGCCCTGCGGCTGCCCGAGGCGGGCTACATCGGCGTGATGGGGTCGCGCCGCACGCATGAGGACCGCCTGGAGCGCCTGCGCGACGCGGGCCTCACCGACGCCGAGCTGGACCGGCTCGCCAGTCCGATCGGGCTGGATCTCGGAGCCCGGACCCCGGAGGAGACGGCGGTCTCCATCGCCGCGGAGATCATCGCGCAGCGCTGGGGCGGGGGCGGACGCCCCTTGAGCGAGACGGGCGGGCGCATTCACCACGAACAGTGAGACACCAGTGGTGGAAATGTCGCTCTCGGATGCGATAACGTCACTCTCTACAGCCCGAGGAGTGTGATCCACGTGACAGACACCGCCGTCAACGCTGCGGACGCCGTCGCCCCGCGCTACGCCGGGCAGCGCGTTCCGCGCATCGAGGACAACCGTCTTCTCACTGGTCACGGCCGGTTCGTCGACGACATCAGCCGCCCGGGGATGCTGCACGCCTGCTTCGTCCGCAGCCCGTTCGCCCGGGCCGCGATCAACGGCATCGACGCCTCGGCCGCCCTCGCCCTTCCCGGCGTCCACGCCGTGTTCACCGCCGCCGACCTCAACCCCGAGGTGCGCGAGGCCTGGCACGCCGTAGCCGGCAAGGACATTCCCGACACCCCGCGCCCGCCGCTGGCCGAGGGCGAGGTGAAGTTCGTCGGTGACCCCGTCGCGCTGGTGGTGGCCGAGAGCCGCTACGTGGCCGAGGACGCGGTGGATCTCGTCGAGGTCGACTACGCCCCGCTGCCGGCGATCGCCGACTTCCGCAAGGCGGTCGGGGGTGCCGAGGCCGGGGTTCCGGTGGTGCACGAGGCGTACCCGGACAACGTGGCCGGCGGCATGGGGGGCATGCCGCCGGACGAGGAGCTGTTCGCCTCCGCCGCGCACGTGGTCGAGGAACACATCTATCAGCAGATGTACGTGCCGGTGCCGATGGAGACGCGCGGCATGGTCGTCGAGTGGACGCCGACCACGTCGGAGCTGACGGTGTGGGCGTCCACCCAGACGCCGCACGAGCTCCGGGCGTTCGCGGCGCGGCTGCTCGGTGTTCCGGCCCACGGCGTGCGGGTCATCATGCGCGACACGGGCGGCGCGTTCGGCCAGAAGGTCGTGCCGATGCGCGAGGACATGTGCATCCTGCTCGCCGCCCGCAAGGTGCCCGCCGCGCTGAAGTGGATCGAGGACCGCCGCGAGAACCTGATGTCGGCCGGTCAGTCGCGCCACGTCGACGGCAAGGTCCGGATGGCCTTCGACGAGGACGGCAAAATCCTCGCCGCCGACATCGACTTCATCCAGGACGTGGGCTCCTATCCCACGCCGTACCCCGTGCTGACCACCGCGGCCATCGGCATGTTCTTCCCCGGCCCGTACCGGGTGCCCAAGGCGAGCTTCAACTACAAGACCGTGTTCTCCAATACGCCGGGACTGCACGCCTACCGCGGCCCCTGGCAGTACGAAACCCTCACGCGGGAGATGCTTCTCGACTGCGCGGCCCGCAAGATCGGCATGGACCCCGTCGAGCTGCGCCGCATCAACATCCTGCGCGGTGACGAGATGCCGTTCTTCAACCCCAACGGCATGCCCTACGACAACTGTGCTCCGGCAGACACTTTCGAGCAGGCGGTGAAGATCCTCGACCACGAGGGCTTCCGAAAGGAACAGGCCGAGGCGCTGGCCCAGGGGCGCTACATCGGGCTCGGTTTCTCGGCCTACATCGAACCCACGGGCGCCGCGACCGGACATCTCGCAACCGAGGGCGCCACCGTCCGGATGGAGTCCACCGGCAAGATCAACGTCTACGCCAACGGCGGTTCGGCCGGCAACAGCATCGAGACGACGATCGTCCAGCTGACCGCGGATGCCGTGGGCGCCAACATCGAGGACGTCTCCGCCATCCTGGGCGACACCGCGGTCACGCCGTACGGCGCGGGGACCCAGGGCAGCCGCAGCGGGCCGATGACGGCGGGCGCGGTCAACGAGGCGGGCGGGATCCTGCGCGACCAGATCGTCGCGATCGCCGCACAGATGCTCGGGGTGGAGAGCACCGACATCGAACTCGGCCACTCCAGGGCCGCCGTGCGCACGGACCCGGACAAGAGCGTCAGCTTCGCCGACATCGCGTACCGCTCCTACTACGACCCCGCCCAGCTCGGCGGCGTATCCCCCACCCTGGAGGCCACCGCCCGCTTCAACTCGCAGGCGATGATCCACTGGGCCAACGCAACCCACGTCTGCACCTGCGAGGTCGATGTCGAGACCGGCCATGTGACGCTGACCCGCTACATCGTCAGCGAGGACGTCGGCCCGATGATCAACCCGAACGTCGTCGAAGGTCAGGTCGCCGGCGGCACGGTGCAGGGCATCGGCGGCGCGCTGCTGGAGAAGCTCGCCTACGACGACGCGGGCAACCCGGTGGCCTCGACGTTCGTCGACTACCTGCTGCCGACGGCCACCGAGGTACCGCCCATCGAGTTCGGCCACGTCGAGATCCCCGGGCCCGGCGTGGGCGGCTACAAGGGGGCAGGCGAAGGCGGGGCCATCGGCGCCCCTCCGGCCGTCATCAACGCGATCAACGACGCCTTGGCGCCGCTCGGCGTGACGCTGACCCAACTGCCCGCCACCCCCGCCACGATCGTCGACCTCATCGAAAAAGCTGGAAAGGACCACTGACCGTGGAGCTGAACAACGAATTCCGGGTTGCGGTCCCGTCCGCGAAGGTCTGGGAGGTCTTCACCGACGTCGAGCGCGTCGCACCCTGCCTGCCCGGCGCCACCCTGCTGTCGGTGGAGGGCGACACCTTCCACGGCGCGGTCAAGGTCAAGGTGGGTCCGATCACGGTGTCCTACAAGGGCGTTGCGACGTACAAGGAGAAGGACGCCGACGGCAGGCGGATCGTGCTGCGCGCCGAGGGCAAGGAGACCCGCGGCAACGGGACCGCCGCGGCGACCGTCACCGCCGTGCTCAACGACGAGGGCGACGCCACCCAGGTGGCCATCACCACCGATCTGGCGATCTCGGGCAAGGCGGCCCAGTTCGGCCGCGGCGTGCTGGCGGACGTGTCGGGCAACCTGATCGCGCAATTCGCCCGCAGCCTGGAGGCCGAGCTGCTGGGCGGGACGACGCCCGCGGCGGCCACCACCGCCACTGCGGCGCCGACGGCCGAAACCGCCGCGGCGGCAGCACAACCCGGCGGTGACTCGGTGGATCTGCTCAAGGTGGTGGCCGTGCCGATGGCCAAACGGTTCGCGCCGTTGCTGGCCGCGGCGGCCGCGGCCGGCACGCTCGGTTTCGCGCTCGGACGTCGCCGACGCAAGGGTCCCGCCGCGGTCCTCGCCGACGACCTGCAGGCCGCCCTGGCCCGGTTGCTCGCCTCATGAAAGCCGCCCCGTTCGCCTATCACCGGCCCGGCACCGTCGCCGACGCGGTGTCACTGCTCGGCGAGCTCGGTGACGACGCGAAGATCCTCGCCGGTGGCCAGAGCCTGGTCCCCATGCTGGCGATGCGACTGACCCACTTCGAGCACCTCGTGGACATCTCGCGGGTCGAGGAGTTGCGCAACATCGAGCTGCGCGACGGCGCGGTGTGGATCGGTGCGGGCACCCCGCATGCACTGGTCGGGATGGACGATGAAGTCGCGGAATCGGTTCCGTTGCTGACCCTGTCGACCCCCCACATCGGGCACTTCCAGATCCGGACCCGAGGCACGCTGGGCGGGGCGATCGCCCATGCCGACCCGGCCGCCGAGTACGCGGCCGTCGCGCTGGCCCTTGACGCCGAGATCGAGGCGACGTCGGCGCGCGGGACGCGGCGCATCCCCGCCGCCGATTTCTTCACCGGCCTGTGGGAGACCGCGCTGTCGTCCGACGAGATCCTGACTGCCGTCGCGTTCCCGGTCTGGTCGGGGCGGTGCGGTTTCTCCGTACAGGAATTCGCTCGCCGCCACGGCGATTTCGCGATCGCCGGGGCGACGCTGGCCGTGCAGCTCGACGACGACGACACCGTGGCACGCTGCGGCATCGGACTGCTCGGCATGGGATCGACGCCCGAACGTGCGCACCCTGCCGAATCCGCCGTCGTCGGCAAACGTGTCGGCGACATCTCTGCCGAGGAGGTCGGCCGCCTGGCTGTCTCGGCGCTCGACGACATTCCCGCCGACCTGCAGGGCACCGCGGCCTACCGTGCGAAGGTGTGCGCCGCGATGGTCGCGCGGGCCTGGACCGAGGCGACCACGTCGGCTCTCGAAACGAGGAGCGCAGTCCATGCATGAGATTCCCGTCGAGCTCACGGTCAACGGCCGCCGGCAGGCCGGCACGGTCGAGCCCCGGCTGACGCTGGCGGACTACCTGCGCGAACGCTGCGGCCTCACCGGGACCCATCTGGGGTGCGAGCACGGCGCCTGCGGCGCCTGCACGGTGCTGCTCGACGGCCAGGCGGTGCGCTCGTGCCTCGTCTTCGCGGTGCAGGTCGACGGACAAGAAGTGACGACCGTCGAGGGTATCGCCGACGAGAACGGTGAACTGTCGCCGGTCCAGGCCGCGATGCGCGAATGCCACGGTCTGCAATGCGGCTTCTGCACACCGGGTTTCGTCACCAGCATCACGGCGCTGCTCCAGGAGAACCCGAACCCGACCGACACCGAGATCCGCGAGGGCCTGTCCGGCAACTTCTGCCGCTGCACCGGATACCAGGGCATCGTCAACGCGGTCAAACGAGCCGCCGAGACCATGGGCTGACCACGCCCCGGGCACGCCTAGCATCGACGTCATGAGAATCGGCTTCATCGGACTGGGCAACATGGGCTCCGGCATGGCCGCCAACCTTCTGGCGGCAGGTCACGAGGTTCTCGCGTACAACCGGTCCCCCGGGAGGGTCGCGGCGCTGGCCGAGCGCGGTGCCGTGGCCGCGGAGTCGGTCGCTGCGGCATGCGACGCCGACGTGGTCGTCACGATGCTCGCCGACGATGCGGCCGTCGAATCGGTGGTCTCCGGCGACGGCGGCATCGCCGAATCGCTCCCGCCCGGCGCCACGCACGTCTCGTCGAGCACCATCAGCGTCACCCTGGCCGAGAGGCTGGCCGCCACGCACGCCGAGTCGGGCCGGCACTTCGTGTCCGCGCCGGTGTTCGGCAGGCCCGAGGCCGCCGAGGCGGGCAAACTCTTCGTCGTCGCCGCGGGTGATCCGGCGGTCGTGGCCGATCTGCAGCCGCTCTTCGATGCGATCGGGCAGCGCACCTTCGCGGTGTCAGCGGATCCGAAGGCGGCCAACCTCGTCAAGCTCTCGGGCAATTTCCTGATCGCCTCGATGATCGAATCCCTCGGCGAGGCAATGGCGTTGGTCGGCAAGGCCGGCGTGGACAAGCAGGAGTACCTGGACCTGCTGACCTCGACGCTGTTCGCCGCCCCGGCCTACAAGACCTACGGCGGGCTGCTCGCGCGTGACGACTTCGAGCCGGCGGGCTTCGCCGCGCACCTGGGCCTCAAGGACGTGCGGTTGGTGCTGGCGGCCGGCGAGCAGCTCGAGGTGCCGCTGCCGGTGGCCAGCCTGGTCCGTGACCGCCTCATCACCCTGATGGCCGCCGGGGGCCGGGACCTGGACTGGGCGGCGCTCGGCGCGCTCGCGGCGTGGGAGGCGGGCGGCCCCAAGCCGGGCAGCTGACCCCCGCCGAAACGGTATTCCGGCAGGCCCTCACTCGAACTTTCGCTGCGTGCTTACAGCGTCGGCCCGCGGCACCCGCCCAGGCCGTCCCTACTCGGCGACGACTCCGCGCAGGCCGTCGGCACCGAAGAGCGGTTCGAGCATGCCCGAGAGGTCGGGGCCGCGGCGCAGGCCGTGCCCGCCGTCGACGTTGATGACCTGACCGGTGATGAAGCTCGCCGCGTCGCTCAGCAGGAACACCGCCAGATTCGCGATGTCCTCGACCTCGCCGACCCGCGGCAGCGGCGTGCACGCGCGGTAGTCCTCGCTGACCGCGGGCGACTCCATGATCGGCGCCACCATGTCGGTCCGCGTCAGCCCGGGACGAATTCCGTTGACGCGCACCGACGACGGTCCGAGTTCGTCGGCCGCGACCATCATCAGGTGGTCCAGCGCCGCCTTGCTGGGTCCATAGGCGCCGAACCACCGGTGGGTGTTGCTGGAGGCGATCGACGAGATCCCGATGAACGAGCCACCGCCGCCGCGCACCATCTCGCGTGCCGCGTGCTTGAGGACGTACATGGTGCCGTTGACGTTCAGGTTCACCGTGTTGCGCCAGGCCGCCGAGTCGATCTGCGTGAGCGGGCCGATGGTTTCCGAACCGCCGGCGCTGTGCACGACGCCGTCGAGCCGGCCGTGCCACGCCGTGGCGGCGGCGACCAGACGGGCGGCCTGATCCTCGTCGGTCACGTCCGCGGGCTCGTACATGACCTGACCGTCGCCGCCGCCGGCTGCGGCCTTCAACTCCTCGGCGGTCGCCGCAAGCCTGTCCGCGTTGCGCCCCGCCAGCACGACGTTGCCCCCGGAGGCGACGACGGCAGCGGCGACACCCTTGCCGATTCCGCTGCCACCTCCGGTGACCAGGTAGGTGCGATCCGATAACGACAGCAGCATGGGCGATCCCCTGAACGTAGTGCGGCTAACTAGAACAGGTTCCAGTTATACGTCACGGCTCGCCGTGACGGGAGAGCTTTGGTGCGCCGAGCGTGCGCCAGTCCGGCACGTCGGGCGGAAGTCCGACCGGGAACCGGTTCTCGTTGTGTGCCGCCCAGTGCGCGTGACCGAGCTCGTGGATGTGGAACGCGTGCCGCAGCGCCTCGCTGAAGCCCATCGCGTCGCTGGCCGCGTTGACCGAGTCCTTCACCAGCAGCGCCGCCATCGTGGGCCGTTCGGCGATCCTGCGTGCGAACTCCAGCGTCTTGTCCTCCAGCTCGGCCCGCGCGAACACCTTCGACACCATGCCCAGCCGGTGCGCTTCGTCGGCGTCGATCGCATCGCCGGTGAGCAGCAGCTCCTTGGCCTTGCGCGCGCCGAACTCCCACGGGTGCGCGTAGTACTCGACGCCCGGCATGCCCATGCGCACCGCCACGACGTCGCTGAACCGGGCGTCGTCGGAGGCAACGATCAGATCGCAGGCCCAGATCAGCATCAGTGCCGCCGAGATCGCGTTGCCCTGCACCTGGGCGATCGTGATCTTGCGCAGATCCCGCCAGCGGCTGGTGTTGTTGAAGAAGTAGTGCCACTCCTGCAGATACGTCCGCTCGATGACGGCGTCCCTGGTCGCGCCGTTGCAGGTGAACGTCGGGTGCTGGCCGGGGCCGGGCGTCCGCTCGGCCATCGCCTCCTCCGAACCGAGGTCGTGCCCGGCCGAGAAGTTCTTGCCGCGGGCGGCGAGGATGACTACGCGCACGGCGTCATCGGCCTCGGCTCGGCCGAACGCCTCGTCGAGCTGCACCAGCAGCGTGCGTGATTGGGCATTCTGCGCGGTCGGCCGGTTGAGCCACATCCGCGCGATGCGCCCCTCGTCGAGGGTCTCGTAAGTCACCTGTTCCTGGTCCGCCACACGTTTCACATTACGGCCGAAGTGTCACGTGTCCGCACACGACCCCGGCACTCACCTGGTAGTTGGCTAGAGTTGTGACATGCCTGCCAAATCTGATCCCGCCGAGATCGGCGACGTCGAACCCATCGCCGACAGCACCGAACGCCAGGCGCGACGCGTCGTGGCCGCCTACGCCACCGACGCCGACGAGTGCCGCGTCTTCCTGTCGATGCTCGGCATCGGACCGGCGAAGCTCGCCGACGCGTAATGGCGCCCGAGAGCGGACCCGAGGCCCGCTCCGATTCGGCACACCCCGTGCCGCCCTCAGCCTCGGCTGACTTCGTCGTGGTGGCCAACAGGCTGCCGATCGACCGGGTGCGGCTACCCGACGGTTCCACCGAGTGGAAGCGCAGCCCCGGCGGCCTGGTGACCGCCCTCGAGCCGCTGCTGCGGCGCCGCCGCGGCGCGTGGATCGGCTGGCCCGGCGTCCCGGAGGAACCGGACGACCCGGATGCGACCGACGAGCCGTTCGAACAGGACGGCATGACGTTGGTGCCTGTGCGACTGAGCGCCGAGGACGTCGCCGAATATTACGAGGGTTTCTCCAACGCCACGCTGTGGCCGCTCTATCACGACGTGATCGTCAAGCCGATCTATCACCGCCAGTGGTGGGACCGCTACGTCGAGGTCAACCGCCGCTTCGCCGAAGCCACCGCCCGCACGGCCGCCGAAGGCGCGACGGTGTGGGTCCAGGACTACCAGCTGCAGCTGGTGCCGAAGATGCTGCGCATGCTGCGCCCCGATCTGGTCATCGGGTTCTTTCTGCACATCCCGTTCCCGCCGGTGGAGCTGTTCTTGCAGATGCCGTGGCGCACCGAGATCACCGAAGGCCTGCTCGGCGCCGATCTGGTGGGCTTCCACCTGCCGGGCGGCGCACAGAACTTCCTCATCCTGTCCCGCCGCCTCGTCGGGGCGACGACCTCGCGCGCGACGGTCGGCGTCCGCTCCCGTTTCGGCGAGGTCCAGTTCGGCTCGCGGACCGTCAAGGTCGGGGCGTTCCCCATCTCGATCGACTCCGACGAACTCGACCAGCAGGCCCGCAGCCGCGCGATCAGGCAGCGCGCCAAGGATCTCCGCCGCGACCTCGGCAACCCCCGCAAGGTCCTGCTGGGGGTCGATCGCCTCGACTACACCAAGGGCATCGACGTGCGGTTGCGCGCGTTCTCGGAGTTGCTCGAAGAGGGCCGCATCAATCCCGAGGACACCGTCTTCGTCCAGTTAGCGACGCCGAGCCGGGAACGCGTCGAGAGCTACATCGCGATGCGCGAGGACATCGAGCGCCAGGTCGGCCATGTCAACGGAGAGTTCGGCGAGGTCGGTCATTCGGTGCTGCACTATCTGCACCGGCCCATCCCCCGCGAGGATCTCGTCGCGTTCTTCGTCGCCGCCGACGTGATGCTCGTGACGCCGCTGCGCGACGGGATGAACCTGGTCGCCAAGGAGTACGTGGCCTGCCGCAGCGATCTCGGCGGTGCGCTGGTGCTCAGTGAATTCACCGGCGCCGCAGCCGAACTGCGCCAGGCCTACCTGACCAATCCGCACCACATCGAAGGCGTCAAGGACGCGATCGAGGCGGCGATCAACCAGACGCCCGAGGAGGGCAGGCGACGCATGCGTGCGCTGCGGCGTCAGGTGCTCGCCCACGATGTGGACCGGTGGGCGCGGTCATTCCTCGACGCACTGGCCAACCGCCCTCAGCAGCCCGAGCCCGATCTCAGATCGGAGTGATGTAGTTGATCAGCCACTGCCCGCCGACCTTCTGGTAGTCGACGCGCAGTCGGCTGCCGTCGTAGACGGGCTGCCCGCCCTTGTCGGTCACCGTACGGTTCATGTAGACCATCACCGAGGCTGTCGTGCGTTGTGCATCGAGCACTCCGACGCCCACCACGTTCGCCTGGCTGACGAGCTGACGCTCCCGCGCCTGCGGGATGATGTCCTTGTTCGCCCGGTCCTGGAACTCTCGCCGGTAGCTGGGGGTCAGCAGCGGATAGACGTCGTTGAGGCTGCGCTCCACGGTCTGATAGTCGTAGCCGAACACCCGCGGAATCTGGTTGACCGCCAACGGGGGCAGCTCCGCGCGCGCCGCCTGCTCGCCGCGCAGCTCCACCCCGCTCCAGTACAGCCGGCCGCCCACCGCGGCGGCGCCGACGAAGGCGATCGACAGCAGCACCGCCAGCGCGGCAACGACTTTCGCGACGCGGTTGCTCATCAGTTGCCCCCGTCGGGGTACTTGAGGTCGTAGCCGGTCATGTGGCCGTTGTCGTCCTCGTGCACGATCACGCGGAGCCGGTAGGGCTGCGACGGCTTGTTGGTGCCATCCATGTCGGTGACCGTGACGCGCACCGACACCAGCACTGCGGCGTTGTTGGTCACCTCGTCGATCGTCTCCAGCGCGGCGCCGTTGACGACAGCCTCGGAGCTGGCGTTGGTGTCGCGGAAGATCGCCTTGAGGTTGTCGACGTTGTTGTCCTGGCTCAACATGTCACGCAGCGGGCCGCTGGTGCTGTCGACGAACCGGTTCACGCTCTGGTCGATGTCGTCCTGGGTGTAGGAGAACATGTTGACCACCAGCTGCGAGGCGGTGTCGACGAACCGCTGGTCCCGCGCCAGTGCGGCCTTTCCGGCGGACTGGGAGTGCGCCATCCAGGCGATTCCGCCGGCCAGCAACCCGCCCGAGAGCACGAGCGCGATCATCGCCACCAGGGCGACCAGGGCCCGGTGGGACGCTCGCCGGGGTGGCGGCGCCACCGGCCGGGCCGTGCGGGCCTTCGCCGGGGTGGTGGTCGACACCGTCGCCTCGCCACCCGGCGCCGCCGAGATGACGGCCGGGGTGCCCGCCGGCCCTGCTGCCCGGGAGGCACGCCGACGAACCGGCCGCCCCTCGGTCGGGGGCGCTTCTTCTACCACTGCGCTGTCCTATGCCTGCCTATGCCTGCTTGGGCGACAACATCAGGTCGACCCAGTTCTCTGCGGGCGCCAGTGTGTCAGTTCCGCCCGCGAAGACGCCAGTTCCGCCCGCAGGGTCCACGAACACCCCGTTCTGGTCGTAGCTCGCGCCGGCCTGCGGGATCGCCTCGGCCGGCAGAAGCGGGCCTGACGGAGCAGGTGCCGCGGGCGGCAGGACCGGCGAACCCGGTGCCGGAGCGGGAACGGGCCCCGGCGGCGGCGCCAGCGGCGGACGACCGTACGGCGGCACGTTCTGGTCCGGCGGCGCGAAGTACGGCCACGGCGGCGGCGGCGGACCCACCTCGTTCGGCGGCACCGGCAGCGGGAACGGCGCGTGCGGCGCCGGGCCCGGCCCCGGGGCGACACCGGGCGGCAACTGCACCGACGGCGGCCCGGGGTCGGGATCCACCTGCGGCGGGATCATCGGGAACTTGTTGGGCGGCAGGATGTTCCGCCCGTCGGTGACCGGCGTGCCGTATGGGACGGGCGGCCCGCGCCACGGGTTGGTGCCGATCGGCACGTAGCCCTTCGGATCGCGGCACAGCTGGATCGTCGGGGCCCGCTTGCCGGGGAATTCCTGGCACGGGTAGTTGCGGGCGCCGCGCACCACACTCGGATCGTTCTGTGCCACCTTGCAGTACATGTCGGTGGGCAGTTCGCGAAGCGTGGTGTCCGCCGGCGTGCGGATCTGGCTGGGCGGGATGAAGCCCACCGAGCACGGCGGTGGGTCGCCGAGATCGATCTTGAAGTCGAGCTTGCCGCCCTCGTCGGCGGGCAGACCGCCGGCGACGGTGTTCAGCGCGGCGAGCAGCGCCGGGAACACCACCAGGGCGTGCTCGAGGGACTTGTTGTAGATCACGCCGATCCGGCCGAAGTTGGCGAGGTTGGCCGCCAGGACCGGGAACGTCGGCCGGATGCCCTCGAACGTGGTGTTCGCGGCCTCGGTGGTACCGGGCACGGTCTGCAGGGTCTCGCGCAGCTGCGGGTCGGCGTTGGACACCTCGGCGGTGAGCCGCGCCAGACCGTCGGCCAGCGACCGGGTGTCGTCGCCGCTGCGGATCTGGGCCTCCAGGAACGGCAGCGCCTGATCGATGAGCTGCGAGGTCTGTCCGTAGCTGGCATTGGCCTCGTCGACCAGCAGCCGCGAGGACTGGATCAGCCGTGCGAGCTCGGGACCGGACCCGTTGAACGCCTTGAAGGTCTCGCGCAGGAGGTCCTGCAGGCGGCTGTCCCCGATGCTGCTGATCAATGCGTCGGACTGCTCGAGCAGGCCGTAGATGTCCTGACCGATCGCGGTGTGGTCCATCGCGATGGTCGAGCCGTCGCGAAGCGTCGCCTGCGAGGCACCCTCGGGCGGCACCAGGTCGACGTACTGCTCACCGATGGCCGACACGCTCTTCACGGTCGCGGTGACGTCTTCCGGGATCGGAGTGCCGCTGTTGATCTGCATGCGCGCGACCACGCCGTTGTCGGTCAGACCCACCGATTCGACCCTGCCGACCGTCACACCGCGGTAGGTGACGTTGGCATTCTCGTAGAGGCCGCCGCCCGCCTCGAAATCCGCAGAGATCTTGTAGGACCCGATGCCGACGGCTTCGGGCAGCCTCAGGTAGTAGATCGAGATCGCACCGACGGTCAGCACCGTGACGACGGCGAAGATCATCAGCTGGATCCTGGAGAGGCGGTCGATCATCAGGGCGCCCCCTCGTGCTGTGCGGCCGTGCCCGGCGGGATCGTGAACGGATCCGCTGCCTGGCCGGACAGATTGGCCACCGATCCGGTCATGAAGTCGGGCGGCGTGATGATCTCGTTCATCCTCTTCATGTTCGGGTCGAGCCCTTTGGACGTGGTGAACACCGTCTCACCCAGCCGGCGCAGCGTCAGGTCGAAGGTCACGAACACGTTCAGGTAGTCACCGCGCACCGCGTTGCGGAGGTATTCGTAGTGGAACGGGAACGTCGGCAGGAACTCCAGGCTCTTGATGAAGTCATCGGCGTTGTCGTTGAGCGACTTGATGATCGGGTACAGGTCCTTGAAGTCCGCGGCGAAGTCGGTCTTGGTCTCCTGCAGGATCCGTGAACCCACCAGGGCGAAGCTGCGCAGCGCGCCGAACGCGTCGACGATGTGCGTGCGGTTGCGGTTCAGCACGTCCAGCGCGGCCGGGAGGGTGTCCAGCGTGCGGCCGAGGCTGTCCTTGCTCCTGGCCAGGATTCCGGCGAACCGGTCGAGTCCCTCGGCGGCGGCGATGATGTCGTTGGTCTGCCGGTCCAGCGAACCGGTCAGCTCGGCCAGCCGCGGGATCAGCTCGGCGAACGTCCCTTCCCGGCCGACCACCGCGTTGTAGGTCTCCTCGGTGATGTCTTGCAGCGCACCGAGATTGCCCTTGTTCACCACCACGCCCAGCGAGGACAGCACCTCTTCGGTGCTCGGGTACCGGCCGGTCCGATCGATCGGGATGTTCGAGCCCTCCTGGAGGCGGCCCACACCCGGCTCGTCCGGTGGCGGCGCGAGCTCGATGTGCTGCGATCCGAGCAGGGACGTCTGCGCGACGTTGGCGATGGCGTTCTCCGGCAGGGTGACGTCGCCGTCCAGCGACAGTTGCACTGCCGCGTAGAAGGTCCCGTCGGAGCCCTGCACCGCTTCGATGCCGGACACACTGCCGACCGTCACGTCGTTGACCATGACCGGCGAGTTCTGCGGGAGCGTCGTCACATCGGGCAGCTGCACGGTGACGGTGAACGCGCCCGCCCCGTGGCCGGCCGTGCCCGGCATGTCCAGCGAGTTGAGGCCGCCGAACTGACACCCGGCCACCAGCAGCGGCAGCGAGCCGAACGCGAGTGCTTTGCGGATCATCCGCCCGCACCCCCCGGCACCGGGCCGGGGGCAGCCCCCGGTGTGGCGGCCTCCGGGCCGCCGACATGCGACGTCGAGGCCGGAGGAGCGGATGCGCCGGAGGTTTCCTCGGGCGCCGGCGGCACCAGCAGCGACGCCAGGTCCGCGTCGGGCGGGATCACCGGCGGGGTGACGCCGGGCGCGTTCTGCCACTGCAGATACGGCACCGGGGTCTCGGCCTTCGCCTCGGTGGCGGGTGTGTCGTAGATGACCTGCCCCTTGTAGGCGGTGATGCTGTTGATCGGGTGGAACAGCACCGGCGGGTAGTTCATCGCAATGCGCTTGAACACCGGACCCATTCGCTGCCTGCAGATCTCGGCGCGCTTGTAGTTGTCCGGCGACGCACCGACGTCGAAGGTACCGCCGCAGATGAACTGCACCGGGTTGGCGAAGTTCGGCAGCGAGAGCAGGCCGCCGACGGTGCCCTGGGCGGGGTTGTAGATGTTGTAGAAGTTCGACAGACCATTGGGCGTGACGTGCAGCACCTGCTCGATGTCGTCGCTGTGGTCGGTCAGGATCTGGGTGAAGTCCGCGAGCTTTCCGACCTGGTCGATGAGCGCCGTGTTGTTGTCCTGGAGTAGGCCGCGCACGTCGCCGAGGGCCTGGTTCAAGGTGCTCAACGTGCCGTCGAGGTCGGCGGAGCTGTCTGCGAGCACCTGCGACACCGAGGCGACATGGTTGGTGAACTGGACGATCTGCTCGTTGCTGTTGGACAGCGCGTCCACGAGCACCTGGAGGTTGCGAATCGTGCCGAAGAGGTCCGTGCGCGAATCACCCAGGCGACCCGCGGTCTGCGACAGCTCCCTGACCGCCTGCCGGAACGTGTCGCCGTTGCCGTCGAAGGTGTCGGCGGCCTGGTTCACGAACGCGGTGAGCGGACCCTGCACCGAACCCTGTTGCGGGCCGAGCTGGGCGCTCAGCTGCGTCAGCTGCTCCTTGACCTCGTCCCATTCCACGGGAACCGCGGTGCGGTCGAGACCGATCTCCGTGCCGTCGGCCATCACCGCACCGCCGGTGTAGGCGGGGGTGAGCTGAATGAAGCGCGCGGCAACGAGATTCGGCGCGATGATCAGTGCCTGGGCGTTCTCGGGAACCTTCACGCCGTCGTCGAGCGACATCGTGATCTTGACGTCGCCGGCCCTCGGCTCGATGGAATCGATGGAGCCCACCGGCACGCCGATGATGCGGACCTCGTCGCCGGAGTAGAGACCGACCGCGGACTCGAAGTACGCGACGACCTTGTTGCCGGTGCGTGACGGCCAGATCAGGTACACGCCGACCGCCAGCACGGCCACCAGCGCGACGGCCACTGCGATGCGCAGGCCGCGATGACGGTTCGCTCTCGGTTCGGTCATGGCGACTTCGGCCTGATGATCATGCGCTCGGAGATGAACCCGCGCAGGTAGTCGGCGAGACTGTCGGGCAGCTTGCCCGGCTGGAAGTAGGTGTCGAGCAGTACCTCGGCGAGGCTCGCCGGAGGCAGGCCGTAGAGGTTGATGTTGAAGCCCGAGCCCGATCCGACGACCTCACCCAGCGCAGTGGCATACGGGGGAAGGCGGCGCAGCGCCTCTCCGATGTGTTCGCGGCGCTCGAGCAGGTTGTCCATCACCAGGTTCAGCTTCTCCAGTGCCGGCCCGAACTCGACCTTGTTGTCGGCGACGAACCCCGAGAGCTGTTGCGACACATCGTCGATCCCGGCAATGAGGTTGCTCAGGGCCTGACGGCGCTCGTCGAGCGCGGCGAAAAGCAGATTGCCATCGACGATCAGCTGGTTCACCTGGCCCGCACGTGCGGCCAGCATGTCGGAGACCCGCTTGGCGTGTCCGAGCAGCTGCTCGAGCGCCTCGTCGCGCTTGTTCAGGCTGCGCGACAGATTGGTGACCCCGTCGAGGGCGTTGCGCAGCTGCGGCGTCGCGTCGCGCAGCGAGTCGGTCAGGGTGTTGATCGCCGTCTCGAACCGGGGCTTGTCCAGCTCGCTGGCGTTCTGGCCGAGGTCCTGCAGGGCGGTGTTGAGCGTGTACGGAGTCGTGGTGCGGCCCAACGGGATCGTCGTCTCCGACCCACTGCCCTTGGGCGTGACGGCCAGGGACTTCTCCCCCAAGACCGTGTCGGTCTTGATGGCGACGAGCGACTGGTTGCCCACCGGGACCTTGCGATCCACGGTGAACGTGACCTTCGCGGCGTCCCCCGCCAGCGCCACCCCGGTGACCTTGCCGACGCGGATGCCGGAGACGTTGACGTCGTTCCCCGGCGTGATGCCCCCGGCGTCGATGAAGAACGCCTCGTACTGCTTGCCCTGCGGCATGAACGGGAGGCTGGAGTAGCCGAACGACACCAGCACCAGGCACACGACGAGGACGATGCCGAAGATTCCTGTGCGGAGCGGGTTGCTCCCGTCTCGGGGTCCGGACCTAGCCATTCTCAGAACACCTCCCCTTCGACGGATCCGGCGGCCCACCGAACGGGATCAGGATGTCGCTTCCCGCCGGGCCGTTGATCTTCATCCGGATGGAGCAGTAGTAGATGTTGAAGAAGGCGCCGTAGGCGCCGAGCGCGTTCAGTCGCAGGTAGTTCTCGGCCAGCGGCTCGATGACCTTGTTGACGTCACCCTTGCGCTCGTCGAGGCGCTGGGCCAGCGGGCGGACGTTCTCGATGACGCCCTGCAGCGGCCTGCGCGACTCCTGCAGCATCTGCGTCAGATCCACCTCTGCCTGCGCGAGCGGACCGATGGCGCCGGCGATGGGATCCCGGCCCTCGGCCAGACCGGTCAGCAGTTTCTGCAGCCGGTCCACGCTGGCATCGAACTCGGCGCCCTTGTCGTCGACGGTGCCCAGCACGGTGTTGAGGTTGGTGATCACGTCGCCGATCAGCTGATCGCGGGCCGCGAGGTTCTGGGTGAACGCGCTCGTGCTCGACAGCATGCTCGACAGCGCGCCGCCGTTGCCCTGCAGCAGTTCGATGACGGCGTTGCTGATCTGGTTGACCTTCTCACCGTCCAGTCCCTTGAGCACCGGGCGCAGACCACCGAGCAACGCGTCGAGATCCAGCGCCGGTTCGGTCTGGGTGATGGTGCCGCCCCGCGGCAACTTCACGAGATCCCCGGGCCCCGAAGTGATCTCCAGGTACCGGTCGCCGACCAGGTTCTCGTACCGCACCACCGCCTTGGTGGACGTGTAGAGCTGGTACTTCTCGTTCACGGTGAAGGCGACATCGACCGTGTTGTCCTCGTTGAGGGACACGTCCTTCACGCTGCCCACGGGGACGCCGGCGATGCGGACGTCCTGGCCCGACTTCAGCCGCGACGCGTCGGGGAAGGTGGCGTGATAGTCCTGGTCGGACCCGAACCGAAACTCACCGAAGACCACGATGAGCATGCTCGCCACCAACAGCATGACGACGGTGAAGATCGAGACGTTGACGACCGTGCGGCGGTGATTCATCAGAAATCGTCCCTTTCCGCGTATGCGCCGTTGAACAGGAACTGCAGCGTCGACGGTGCGTCGAACTGCAACTCGGTGTTCGGCTGGTAGGGAACGTAGGCGTTGTCGGTCACCAGGAACGGCGTCCGGTACCAGCTGCCGCCGTACTGCTTGCTCGGAACATCCGGCAGGCCACGGCAGTTCGGGCCGCCGGAGGCGTTCACGATCGGCAGGCTCTCGGGGTAGGTGTAGGCGGGGGCGCCGGGGATGAAGCTCGACGACACGAACAGTCCGGGCCGGATGCCTCCGATGATCGGGGCGAACCGGTCGATGGCCTTCGCGGTGCCCTTCAGGGTGCAGCCGATCACCGGCGAGTACTCCCCGGCGACCTTGAGCGGCGCACGCAGCCGCTGCACGGCGGCGATGTAGTTGTCGGCGGCGGGCTCGAGTGTTGCGGTGCCGTTGTTGGCCAGCCCGGTCGCGGCCAGCAGCGTCGCGTTGAGGTTGTCCTCCTCGTCGACGATGGTCTGCGCGATCGACGGTGCGTTCTCGAAGACCCGGACCAGGTCCGGAGCGGCGTCGCCGTAGATGTTTGCGACCTCGGCGGTCCTGCGCAGATCCTCCTGCAGGGCAGGCAGTTTCGGATTCAGCTGACCGAGGTAGGTGGTGAAGCCCGACATCAACGCGCCGACGTCGTCGCCGTTGCCTCGCAGACCCTCGGCGAGCGCGGACATCGTGGCGTTGAGGCTGACCGGGTCCACCTTCTGCAGCGTGTCCGTCAGGGTCTGGAACAGCGTGTTGACCTCGAGCTGCACATCGCCGGCGCGCACTTCGGCGCCCGGCTCCAGCGACGTAGGCCTCGGGTCGTTGGGCGGCAGGAACTCGACGGCCTTCGCGCCGAAGATTGTGGTGCCGGCGATCCGCACCGGCGCATTCGACGGGATGTAACGCAGCTCGCCGCTGCGGATCGCCAGCGTCAGCTTCGCTGTGTCGCCGGCGTATTCGATGGACTCGACCTCACCGACCTGCACGCCGCGGAACTTGACCTTCGCCTTGTCCTCCATGACCAGGCCGGCGCGCGGGGAGAACACCGTCACCTTGTCCGTCGAGGTGAACGCCGCGGTGTAGGAGAGGTAGGTGAAGACCGCGGCGGCGAGCACCAGCGCGGCCAGGATCGCCGCTGCGATCCTGACGTGGCTGCGCTTCGCGTCACCGTCGGCCATGAGGTTCCCGCCCTATCCCGAGAGGTTGAAGTTGCCGGACGCGCCGTAGACGGCGAGTGAGATGAACAGCACGATCGTGACCACCACGATCAGCGACGTGCGCACCGCCTGACCCACGGCGATACCGACGCCCACGGGACCACCCGAGGCGTTGTAGCCGTAGTAGGTGTGCACGAGCATCACCGCGATCGACATCACGATGGCCTGCAGGAACGACCACAGCAGGTCGCTCGGGATCAGGAAGGTGTTGAAGTAGTGGTCGTAGAGGCCCGCCGACTGTCCGTTGATGTAGACGGTCGTGAACCGTGCGGCGAAGAACGCGGCCAGCACCGAGAGCGCGTAGAGCGGGACGATCGCGATCAGCCCGGCCATGAGGCGGGTGGACACCAGGTAGGAAACCGAGTGCACCGCCATCGATTCCACGGCGTCGATCTCCTCGGCGACCCGCATCGCACCCAGCTGTGCCGTGGCGCCCGCGCCGATCGTCGCCGCGAGCGCGATGCCGGCGATCACCGGCGCCACGATGCGGACGTTGAGGAAGGCCGACAGGAAGCCCGTGAGCGCCTCGATGCCGATGTTGCCCAGCGACGAGTAGCCCTGCACGGCGATGACACCGCCGGAGGCCAGCGTCATGAAGGCCGCGACACCGACCGTGCCGCCGATCATCACGAGTGCACCCGTGCCCATGGTCATCTCGGCGATGAGCCGGATGGTCTCCTTGCGGTAGCGGGTGACCGCGTTGGGGATGTAGCGGATCGATTCGCCGTAGAAGAGCGCCTGCTCACCCACGGTGTCGACCGCCCTGGGCAGGCCGCGGAAGAGCCGGCGGAAACGAACGGTGGCGTCGTAGCTCATCGGAGCCCTCGGCTCTTCGCGCTGTGCTCTTCGCCGGAGCTCATCACTGCGTCAGCGCTCATCGCTACCGCACCAGCACTCTCACGCCGATCGCCGTCATGATCACGTTGATCACGAACAGACAGATGAACGCATAGACCACCGTTTCGTTCACGGCGTTGCCCACACCTTTGGGCCCGCCCTTGACGGTGAGCCCGCGGTAACAGCCGACCAGCCCGGCGACCACCCCGAACAGCAGTGCCTTGATCTCGGCGAGCAACAGCTCACCCAGGCCCGTCAGCACCGTCAGGCCGTTGATGAACGCACCCGGGTTGACGCCCTGCAGGAAGACCGAGAACACGTATCCGCCCGCCAGGCCGATCAGACAGACCAGGCCGTTGAGCAGAAGTGCCACGAACGTGGACGCCAGCACCCGGGGCACGACGAGGCGCTGGATCGGGTCGATGCCCAGCACGCGCATCGCGTCGATCTCCTCACGGATGGTGCGCGCGCCGAGGTCGGCACAGATCGCGGTGGCGCCCGCACCGGCGACCACCAGCACGGTGACGACGGGACCCAGCTGCGTGATGGTCCCGAAGGCCGTGCCCGCCCCCGAGAGGTCGGCGGCGCCGATCTCCCGCAGCAGGATGTTCAGCGTGAAGGCGACCAGCACTGTGAACGGGATCGCGACGAGCAGTGTCGGCACCAGCGAGACGCGGGCGATCATCCAGGTCTGCTCGAGGAATTCCCGGAACTGGAACGGGCGGCGAAATGTCTTGACGAACGTATCCAAGGACATCTCGACGAACCCGCCCACGGCCCGCGCAGGCGCCGCAAGCTGTTCGATCAAGCTCGGCTCCGTTCTCGGGACGGGGGGTCGGGACCGTGTGTGCGCACCAGCCCCGTGGCGAAGTGCCAGGTTCAGGTCGCGCCGGTCGGGTCCCCACCAATGTTTTCAGCGCTGCTCTTAGTGAGCCGGCTCATATTAACTAGAACGTGTTCGCAGTGTCAAAGAACGGTGAAACAGGTCCTAATCGTTATAAACCACCTGTTCAAGGGCACTGTGATCCAGCTCATTCTAGAACGTGTTCTAGCGGATTTCGGTGCGTGACAACCAAGACTGTCAGTCTCGATCGCCCAGCCCCATCGCCGCGGAGAAACTCCGTTCCGGATCACGATCAGCAAAGTAGTTCTGCAGCGTGTCCGAGAGCGCCGACGGGTCCCAGGCGTCGCCGTCGGCGCTGAACTGCTGCTCCGCCGTCGGAGCCGCAATGAGGGTCACCGTCGGACCATAAACGATGAACAGCTGTCCGTTGACGGCTTCGGCGGCCGGGGAGGCCAGGAATCGGACCAGGTTCACGACGTGTTCGGGCGAGAGCGGGTCGACACCGCCGTCGGGCAGCTCGGGTGCGTCGCCGAAGACCCCGGCGGTCATCGCGGTGCGGGCCCGCGGGGCGATGGCATTCGCCCGCACCCCGAACCGGCCGAGCGCGCGGGCAGCCGACAGGGTCAGTGCGGTGATACCGGCCTTGGCCGCGCCGTAGTTCGGCTGACCGACCGGGCCCGAGAGCCCCGCCTCCGAGGACGTGTTGATGATCCGTCCGTACACCTGGCCATCCCCGGCCTTGGCCTTCGACCGCCAGTAGGTGGCGGCGTTGCGGGTCAGCAGGAAGTGACCGCGCAGGTGCACCGCGATGACCGCGTCCCACTCCTCGTCGGTCATGTTGAACAGGATGCGGTCCCGGGTGATGCCGGCGTTGTTCACGACGATGCCCAGACCACCGAGGCCGTCGGCGGTCTCGACGAGTTCGTCGGCCGTGGAGCGCTCGCTGATGTCGCCCGCAACGGCGATTCCCTTGGCGCCCGCCGAGGCGATCTCGTCCAGGACGTCGGACTTGTCGAGCGCCGGGGCGATGTCGTTGACGACGACGGTCGCTCCGGCGGCGGCCAGCCCGATGGCCTCGGCGCGGCCCAGACCGGCGGCGGCCCCGGTGACCACCGCGACGTGACCGGACAGATCGATGTCGGTCCCCCGGGGGGACGAATTTTCAGACAAAGTACGAATACCTCTAGTCGTGGCGGATGAGGGCGGCGCGCGGGCATTCGGCGATGGACTGCTCGGCCACCGCCTCCTCGTCCGCAGGCACCGGATCTGCCTTGACGACCGCGTAGTCGTCGTCGTCAAGGTCGAACAGGTCGGGGGCTATTCCGACACACACGGCGTTGCCTTCGCAACGGTCACGATCCACTTCCACTCGCATGAGTTTCTCCTGTCGGTCCGGGCTGCTGATCCGATCTTGCCGGGCACCTAGTGTGTCACCACCCTGGACCCCAACACTAGAACGTGTTACAACCGGGGAAGACCTGAGGTGTCACCCGAGGCTCGGGGGCGGCGCCCGAACACAAGGCTCGCAGACAAGTGAGGACGACGCGATGCGGATCGGCTACAGCCCTGAACAGGAGGAGTTGCGCCGCGAACTGCGGGCGTACTTCACCAAGCTCATGACCCCCGAGCGCGCGGAGGCGCTGGCCGCCAGCGACGGGGAGATGGGTCGCGGCAACGTCTACCGCGAGACCGTCGCGCAGATGGGCAAGGACGGCTGGCTCACGCTGTCGTGGCCCAAGGAGTTCGGCGGCCAGGCCCGCCCGCCGATGGACGGCCTGATCTTCAACGACGAGGCCGCGATCGCCAACGTGCCGGTGCCGTTCCTGACGATCAACAGCGTCGCGCCCACGATCATGCACTTCGGCACCGACGAGCAGAAGAACTTCTTCCTGCCCAAGATCGCCGCGGGCGATCTGCACTTCTCGATCGGTTACTCCGAGCCGGGGGCGGGCACCGACCTGGCGTCGCTGCGCACCACCGCGGTGCACGACGGCGACGACTACGTCATCAACGGCCAGAAGATGTGGACCAGCCTCATCGCCTACGCCGACTACGTGTGGCTCGCCGTGCGCACCAACCCGGAAGCCAAGAAGCACCGCGGCATCTCGATGCTGATCGTGCCGACGACCGCCGAGGGTTTCTCGTGGACGCCGGTGCACACGATGTCCGGTGTGGACACCAGCGCGACGTACTACCAGGACGTGCGGGTGCCCAAGACGGCGCTCGTGGGCGAGGAGAACGGCGGCTGGAAGCTCGTCACCAACCAGCTCAACCACGAACGGGTCGCACTCGTGTCGGCACAGCCGATCTTCGTGGCGCTCAACGGGGTTCGCGAGTGGGCGCAGAACACCAAGGACATCCACGGCAAGCGGCTCATCGACTCCGAATGGGTACAGCTGAACCTGGCCCGCGTGCACGCCAAGGCCGAGGTGCTCAAGCTGATCAACTGGGAGCTGGCCTCGGCCACCGACGCCGCGCCGTCTCCGGCCGACGCCTCGGCGGCCAAGGTCTACGGCACCGAGCTGGCGACCGAGGCCTACCGGCTGCTGATGGAGGTGCTGGGCACTGCGGCGACGCTGCGCACGAACTCCCCCGGCGCCCTGCTGCGCGGCCGGATCGAGCGGATGCACCGCTCCTGCCTGATCCTCACGTTCGGCGGCGGCACCAACGAGATCCAGCGCGACATCATCGGCATGGTGGCACTCGGCCTGCCCCGAGTCAACCGGTAAGGGGACTTCACATGGACTTCACGACGACAGAGGCCAGCGAGGACCTCGGCGGTCTGGTGCGCACCATCACCGAGTCGGTGTGCACACCGGAGCATCAGCGCGAGCTCGACACACTCGACGAACGGTTCGACAAGAGCCTGTGGGGCAAGCTGATCGACGCCGACATCCTGTCCACCACATCCCCGGAAGCCCTGGGCGGCGGCGGATTCGGGGTGCTGGAGGAGGTGGCGGTGCTCGTGGCACTCGGCCGCCAGCTCGGCGCCGTCCCGTTCCTGGAGTCCGTCGTCCTCGGCGCCGGGGCCCTGGCCAGATTCGGATCCGAGACACTGCAGCAGGAATGGGGCACCGCGGCCATCCAGGGCGACAAGGTCCTCTCGGTCGCGCTCGACGGGGAGATGGGCGAAGGTCCCGTCCGCGCCCAGACCACCGGCGACGCCGTCACCCTCACCGGCACCAGAACCCAGGTGGCGTTCGCCGGCAGCGCCGATGCGTTCCTCGTCCCGGCCGAAACCGATTCGGGCGTCGCGGTTTTCCTCGTCTCGTCGCAGGACAGTGGGGTCACGGTCACCGCGCTCGACACGACCGGCCACGGCAGCGTCGGCGCCCTCGAGCTGCAGGGCACGTCCGTCGGGGCCGACCGCCGCGTCGGCGGCCCGGAGGTGCTGGACTGGCTTCTCCTGCGGCATGCGCTGGGCCGCAGCGCCTATCAGCTCGGCGTCGTGGAGCGCGCCCTCGAGATGACCGCCGAATACGCGCGCGAACGCGAGCAGTTCGACCGACCGATCGGCAGCTTCCAGGCCGTGTCGTCGCGACTGGCCGACGGCTACATCGACATCAAGGGCCTGCGCCTGACGCTGACCCAGGCCGCGTGGCGGTTGTCGGAGGACCTGCCCGCCGATATCGACGTCGCCAGCACCGCGTTCTGGGCGGCCGAGGCCGGCCACCGGGTCGCGCACACCGCCGTCCACGTCCACGGGGGCGTGGGTATCGACATCGACCACCCGGTGCACCGCTATTTCCTGGCCGCCAAGCAGACGGAATTCGCGGTCGGCGGGGCGACGGGGCAGCTGCTGCGTATCGGCCGCGAGCTGGCCGACACCCCGGCCTGACGTCCCGGTGGCCACCGTCTCGTCACTGCTGGCGGACCTCGCGGAGGTGGACGACAGGGGTGTGCGCTGGGCGGAGCCCGGGTCGGAGGTGCCGTCGTTCGTCAGCTGGCGCCGCCACATCCGTGAGGGTGCCGCGCTCGCGTCCGCCCTGCGTGCCCGGCTGAATCCCGACCGGCCACCCCATGTCGGTGTGCTGCTGGGCAACACACCGTTCTTCGGCACCGTGCTGGTGGCGGCGGCGCTGTCGGGAATCGTGCCGGTGGGCCTGAACCCGACGCGTCGCGGCGATGCGTTGCGGCGCGACATCGACCATGCCGACTGCCAGGTGGTGCTGGCCGACCGGGACAACGCGGCTGCGGGCATCGACGCCGTGGACATCGACGCCGTGGACGTCGAATCCGCGGAATTCGGTGCAGAACTCGCGGCCCACGACGGAGCGGCCGTCGAGTTCCGCCGCCCCGATCCCGACGACCTGTTCATGCTGATCTTCACCTCGGGCACGAGCGGGGACCCGAAAGCGGTGCGGTGCACGCACGAGAAGGTCGCGTTCCCGGGTGTGATGCTCGCCGAGCGCTTCGGCCTCGGCGCGTCGGATACCTGCTACCTGTCGATGCCGCTGTTCCATTCCAACGCGATCATGGCCGGGTGGGCACCCGCCGTGGCCGCCGGTGCCTCGATCGCGTTGCGTCGCAAGTTCTCTGCGTCGCAGTTCATCCCGGACGTGCGGCGGTTCGGCGCGACGTACGCCAACTACGTCGGCAAGCCGCTGTCCTACATCCTGGCCACTCCCGAACGCCCCGACGACGCCGACAACCCGCTGCGCGTGGCCTACGGAAACGAGGGCGCACCACGGGATCTGAGCCGCTTCGCCCGGCGCTTCGGGGTCCAGGTGGTCGACGGCTTCGGTTCGAGTGAGGGCGGGGTCTCCATCGCCCGCACCCCGGACACCCCCGACGGGGCGCTGGGGCCGCTGGTCGGCGGGGTGACGATCCTCGACGTCGACACCGGCGCCGAGTGCCCTCCCGGCGTGGTCGGGGAACTGGTCAACATCGACGGCCCCGGCCAGTTCCGGGGCTATTACCGAGATCCCGAGGCCGAGGCCGAACGGATGCGGGGCGGGGTCTACCACAGCGGAGACCTCGCCTACCGCGACGAGGACGGTTTCGCGTACTTCGCGGGCAGGCTCGGCGACTGGATGCGTGTCGACGGCGAGAACCTCGGCACGGCGCCCATCGAGCGGATCCTGATGCGCTTCCCCGGCGTCACCGAGGCCGCCGTCTATCCCATTCCCGACCCCGCCGTCGGCGACCAGGTGATGGCCGCGCTGGTCCTGCCCGGTGACACCGTCTTCGATCCGGAGGCGTTCACGCGATTCCTGTCCGCGCAGGCCGACCTCGGGCCCAAGCAGTGGCCCAAATTCGTACGCACCGCCGCCGCGCTCCCCCGCACCGAGACGTTCAAGATCCTCAAGAGGCAACTGTCCGCCGAGGCGACCGAATGTGCCGACCCCGTCCACGAGATCAGCCGACCATGACCGAGCGACGCCCGGATGTGGCGACCATGCTGCTCGACCGACGCGGCGATCAGCGGCCCGGCCTGCGGACCCGCGAACGGGACTGGACCTGGGATGAGGTGGTCGGCGAGTCGGCGACACGAGCAGCGTTCGCCCAGGCGTTGTGGGGCAACTCTTCTGCCCCCTTTCACATCGGCGTGCTCCTGGACAACGTGCCCGATTTCGTGTTCTGGCTCGGTGGCGCCGCACTGGCCGGCGCCACCATCGTCGGACTGAATCCCACCCGGGGCGCCTCCGGACTGGCCGCCGACATCCGGCACGCCGACTGCGGGCTGATCGTCACCGACACCGCCGGCGCCGAACGGCTGCACGACCTCGACGTGAGGCTCGATCTGGGCTTCGACGCGGACCGCGTGCTGGTGGTCGACGAACCGGGATATCGACAGCGCCTCGACGGGCACCGGAGCGCGCCGATGCCCGCAGCGGGCGTGGGCCCCGATTCGCTACTGCTGCTTCTGTTCACGTCGGGAACCACGGGATCGTCCAAGGCGGTCAGGTGCACCCAGGGCCGTCTCGCGCGCATCGCGTACACCGCCACCGACAAGTTCGGCCACCACCGCGACGACGTCGACTACTGCTGTATGCCGCTGTTCCACGGCAATGCGCTGATGGCCCTGTGGGCACCGGCGTTGGCCAACGGCGCCACCATCTGCCTCACCCCGACGTTCTCGGCGTCCCGGTTCCTCTCCGACGTCCGCTATTTCGGCGCCACGTTCTTCACCTACGTCGGCAAGGCGCTGGCCTACCTCATGGCCACCCCGGAACTGCCCGACGACGCCGACAACCCCCTGCAGCGGGGGTTCGGCACCGAGGCCTCCCCCGAGGACCAGAACGAATTCCGCCGCCGGTTCGGCGCCGAACTGTACGAGGGTTACGGCTCCAGCGAGGGCGGCGCGGTCGCGACACCCGACCCGGCCGCACCGCCTACGGCGCTCGGTAGACCCGCCCACGACGACGTCGTGGTCGTCGATCCCGAGACGACGAATGTCTGTCCCACCGCGGTTCTCGACGACCGGGGCCGTGTGCTCAACGCCGACGACGCGATCGGCGAGATCGTCGACCGCCGTGGCGCGCGGGACTTCGAGGGGTATTACCGCAACGACGCCGCCGACGCCGAACGCGTGCGCAACGGGTGGTACTGGACCGGCGACCTCGGGTACGTCGACGACAACGGGTTCCTGTATTTCGCGGGACGCCGCGGCGACTGGATCCGGGTCGACGGCGAGAACACCTCGGCGCTGGCGATCGAACGCGTGATACGCCGTCACCCCGGGATCGTCGCGGCGGCGGTGTACGGCGTTCCCGACCCGAGATCGGGCGATCAGGTGATGGCGGCGGTCGAGGTCGCCGATCCGGCGTCGTTCGACGCCGACGCGTTCGTGTCCTACCTCGTGGACCAGGACGACCTGGGTTCCAAAGGGTTTCCCCGTTTCCTGCGGGTCTCGGCGAACCTGCCCGTCACCGGGTCGAACAAGATCCTCAAGCGCGACCTGCAGGCCGAGCGCTGGCACGCGGGCGAGACGGTGTTCCGGTGGGAGGGCCGCGGGCGTCCGCGGTACCGACTGATGACCGGCGACGACCGTGCCGCACTGGACGCGGAATTCGCCACGCACGGAAGAGCACAGCATGCCCGAGTGGGATGAGACCACCGATGTCCTGGTGGCGGGTTCGGGCGCCGGAGGCGTCACGGGTGCCTACACCGCGGCGCGCGAAGGCCTCGACGTCATCCTGGTCGAGGCGACCGAGAAGTTCGGCGGCACCACCGCGTATTCGGGCGGTGGCGGAATGTGGTTCCCCTGCAACCCCGTACTGCAGCGCGCCGGCGCCGACGACACCCTCGACGACGCACTGGCGTACTACACCGCGGTCGTCGGCGACCGCACGCCGCGCGCGCTGCAGGAGACCTACGTGCGCAGCGGCGCACCGCTGATCGAGTACCTCGAAACCGATGAGCTGCTGAAGTTCTCGCTACTGCCGTGGCCCGACTACTTCGGCAAGGCGCCGAAGGCGCGCGCCGACGGCATGCGGCACATCGCCGCCAAGCCCCTGAAGGTGGCCGCCGCACCGGACCTGTGTGAGCTCGTCCGGGGTCCCCTCGACGCGGACCGGCTGGGCCGAGCGCAGCCGACGGACTACTTCGTCGGCGGACGCGCTCTCATCGCGCGATTCCTGGCAGCCACCGCCCGGTACCCGCACTCCTCGGCCCGCCTGAACACTGCTCTCGTCGAGCTGGTCGTCGAAGACGGGGCCGTCACCGGGGCGATCGTCGACAGCGACGGGCAGCGCCGGGCCATCCGTACCCGCCGAGGGGTGCTGCTCGCCGCGGGCGGATTCGAACACAACGACGAGATGCGGGCCCGCTACGGAGTGCCGGGCGACTCGCGGGACACCATGGGACCATGGGGAAACCGTGGCCTCGCACACCTGGCCGGTATCGCCGCCGGCGCCGACACCGATCTGATGGATCAGGCGTGGTGGTCTCCGGGGCTGACTCACCCCGACGGTTCCTCGGCGTTCGCGCTGTGGTTCACCGGCGGGATCTTCGTCGACGATCACGGCAGGCGGTTCGTCAACGAGTCGGCGGCCTATGACCGTCTGGGCCGCGCGGTGCTCGCGGCGATGGACGACGGTCGCGTCACGCTCCCGTTCTGGATGGTTTACGACGACCGCGAAGGGCTCATGCCCCCGGTCAAGGCCACCAACGTGTCGATGGTCGAGCCCGAGAAGTATGTCGCCGCCGACTTGTGGCGCAGCGCAGACACTCTCGAGGAACTCGCGGTCGCCATCGGCGTTCCGCCGCAGAACCTCGCCGAGACCGTCGCCCGGTTCAACGAGTTCGTCGGCCGCGGCGTCGACGAGGATTTCGGCCGCGGCGACGAACCCTACGACAGGGCCTTCTCCGGTGGAGCGCCCCCGCTGTACCCGATCGAGAAGGGCCCGTTCCACGCGGCCGCGTTCGGCGTCTCCGACCTCGGCACCAAGGGCGGATTGCGGACCGATACCGCCGCGGGCGTGCTCGACAGGGCGGACACTGTGATCCCGGGACTCTACGCGGCGGGCAACACGATGGCCGCCCCCAGCGGTACCGCCTACCCGGGCGGCGGCAACCCGATCGGCACCAGCATGGTCTTCAGCCACTTGGCCGTGCTGGACATGGTGAAAGGAACCAGGCCATGAGCACTGCAGGAACAGACGTCCGCGACATCGACACCGGCAAGGCCATGACGCGGTTCGCGCGCGGGTGGCACTGCCTCGGCCTCGCGGAGTCCTTCCGCGACGGTAAACCGCACGGCATCAACGCGTTCGGTTCGATGCTGGTCGTCTTCGCCGACTCCCACGGCGAGCTCAGGGTTCTCGACGGCTACTGCAGGCACATGGGCGGAAACCTCGCGCAGGGCAGCATCAAAGGCGACGACGTCGCCTGCCCGTTCCACGACTGGCGCTGGGGCGGCGACGGCAAGTGCACGCTGGTGCCCTACGCCAAACGCACACCGCGGCTGGCCCGCACCCGCGCCTGGCAGACGACGGAGGTCAACGGCCAGCTGCTCGTGTGGCACGACCCGGAGCGCTCCACGCCCGCACCGGAACTGACCCCGCCGACCATCGAGGGGTTCGACGAGGGCCGCTGGTCGCCGTGGCAGTGGAGTTCCATCCTCATCGAAGGGGCGCACTGCCGTGAAATCGTCGACAACAACGTCGACATGGCGCACTTCTTCTACATCCACCACGCCTATCCGACGTACTTCAAGAACGTCATCGAAGGCCACACGGCCAGTCAGTTCATGGAGTCCAAGCCGCGGCCCGACTTCACCCCGGATCCCGAGAAGCTGTGGGAGGGAACGTATCTGCGCTCCGAGGCGACTTATTTCGGGCCCGCATACATGATCAACTGGCTGCACAACGACCTCGCACCGAATTTCACCGTCGAGGTCGCGCTGATCAACTGCCACTACCCCGTCACCCACAACTCGTTCATGCTGCAGTGGGGTGTCGCGGTGCAGGAGATGCCCGGCCTGCCCGCCGACAAGGCAGCCAAGCTGGCCGGCGCGATGAACCGGTCGTTCGGCGAAGGATTCCTCGAAGACGTCGAGATCTGGAAGAACAAGTCCCCCATCGAGAATCCGCTGCTGACCGAAGAGGACGGGCCGGTGTATCAGCACCGGCGCTGGTACCAGCAGTTCTACGTCGACGCCGCCGACGTGACCCCGGACATGACGGACCGCTACGAGCAGGAAGTCGACACCACGCACGCCAACGACCTGTGGCAGCAGGAGGTCGAGCAGAACATGGCGGCCCGCAAGCTCGCCACGAGCTGACCCCCTTCTCCCCCGCGAGCAGCTCGGCGTCGGAGGCCGGGGGTAGCCTCGGCGAGGTGAGCTACCGCGAGAGGCCGGCACCCCCGGCACTGCGAGATCTCGCCGAATGCGTGTGGGTGACCGACCGGGCCGGTCCGGCCCGGATCCTGCCCGACGGCTGCATGGACCTCATCGAGATCGACGATGCGATCGTAGTCGCCGGCCCGGACACCACCGCCTTCGTCAGCCACCACACATCGCGCATCGCCACCGGAATCCGCTTCCGGCCGGGCGCCCTCCCTCGCCTACTCGGGGTGCCGGCATCCGAGTTCCGCGGTGAGCGGGTCCCGCTGGCGTCCGTCCGGCCCGACGCGGCAGGCGCATCGCTGCGGACGGTCGTCACGCATCTCCTGCGCACCGAGGCCACCCGAACGACCGCGCCCTGGACCGTCGACCAGCTCACCCACGTCACCACCCGCTTCGCAGCAAGCGCTTCGGTGCGGTCGGTGGCCGACGAACTCGGTTGTTCGGCAAGGAATCTGCAACGCCACAGCGTTGCCGCCTACGGCTACGGCCCGGCACTGCTGCGGCGGATCCTGCGGTTCCGGCGAGCAGTGCACCTCCTGCGCGGGGGCATGTCGGCCGCTGACACGGCGCACGCGTCGGGCTATGCAGACCAGCCCCATCTCCATCGCGAGGTTCGGGCCCTGGCCGGGCAGTCCGTGGGTCAGGTGGCGAGCGCGGCGTACAGGTCGACCGACGTTCCGTCGGGATCCGCGACCGTCGCGTAGCGGTGCCCCCAGAAGGCGTCGAACGGCTCCAGAATGCCGGAATAGCCAGCGGCGGTCAGCTTCTCGTACAGGCCATCCACGGAGGCGGGTGAGTTCAGCTCGAAACCGATCACGACCCGGCCGGACTGGGTGGGCGGTGTCCAGCCCTCATGCAGCCCCGCAATGGTCTCCTCGGTGTCGAAGGTCAGCTTGCCACCGCCGGGCAGATCGACCTCGACGTGCGGACCGTCGGCGGCGGGCACCGCCAAACCCACCAGACGATAGAAAGCGAGCGATCGGTCGAGGTCCTTCGAGACGATCTCGATGGCTGCTGAGGTCACACGTACGTCCATGCCCGCGACGTTAGGCCCCCGCTACCGGCGCGGTCTTGAACGAATCGGACACCAGCGACGGGACCACGGCCTCGATGAGATGCGGGCCCGGCGTCGCGAACGCCTCGGCCAGCGCCTCTGCCAATTCCTCGGCCGTCCGCGCGCGCCGGGCGGGGACCCCCATTCCCTCGGCGATGCGCACGAAATCGATGGTCGGACTACCGAGGTCGAGCAGCCGGCGGGCGCTGGGGCCCGGCGCCGAGCCATCGGCCGCCCCGACGCGCTGCAGTTCGATCTTGAGGATGTCGTAGGCGCCGTTGGCCAGGATGACCGTGGTGATGTCCAGGCTCTCGCGCGCCTGGGTCCACAGTGCCGACAGGGTGTACATGGCCGACCCGTCCGCCTGCAGCGACAGGACCGGACGGTCGGGTGCCGCCAGCGCGGCGCCGATCGCCGCAGGCATGCCGTAGCCGATCGCCCCGCCCGTCAGGGTCAGCACGTCGTGGGCGGGTGACCCGGCCGTCGCGTCGGCCAGTCCGATTCCCGCGGTGTTGGATTCGTCGACGATGACGGCACCCTCGGGCAGCATCGCCCCGATCACCGCCGCGGCGGAGAACGCGGTGAGATCGCCCGACGGGATCTCCGGGCGCCTCGGCTGCGCCACCGGCGCGACGATTCCGCTCGCGAGGTCCTCGGCCAGCATCTCCAGGGCGGCGGTCGCACCGGAATACCCTGCGAGCGTGTGCACTTCGCATCCGGGCGGCACCAGGTCGCCGGCGCGGCCCGGGTAGGCGAAGAACGACACCGGCGCTGCCGCGCCGGCCAGGATCAGATGTTCGGTACCGGCGAGCTGCGCTTCGGCGGCCTCGGCGAAGTAGGCGAGACGCTCGACCCCGGGCACGCCGGCGCCGCGCTGCAGGCGCGTCGGGAACGTCTCGCACAGCACCCTCGCGCCGGTGGGCTCGGCGATGCGCACCGCCGCCGAGAGTCCCGGAACCGTCGTCGCATCGCCGCCCACCAGCAGGACCGTGGGCGCTCCGGAGCTGAGCGCCGCTGCGGCGTCCCGCACGGCTTCCGCGTCGACGTCGAGCGACGGCGATGACGTCGGCAGGGCTTCCAGGAGTTCCCCGTCGCCCCACGACACATCGGCGGGCAGGATCAACGTCGAGATGACGCCGGCGCGGCCGGCCGTGACCGCCTCGGCCGCGTCGATGGCGACGTCCGCGGTGTGCAGCGTGCGGCGCACCCATCCCGAGACGGTGTGGGCGACCGAGTCGATGTCGGATTCCAGCGGGGCGTCGAACTTCTTGTGGTGGGTCGCATGGTCACCGACGACCACGACCATCGGAACGTGCGCCCGCCGCGCGTTGTGCAGGTTCGCCAGCCCGTTGCCCAGGCCAGGGCCGAGATGCAGCAGCACCGCGGCGGGTTTCCCGGCCAGCCGGGCATACCCGTCGGCGGCCCCGGTGGCGACGCCTTCGAACAGTGTCAGCACGGCCCGCATCTGCGGCACCTCGTCCAGTGCGGCGACGAAGTGCATCTCCGAGGTACCGGGGTTGGCGAAGCACACGTCCACGCCGTTGTCGACGAGCGTGGTCAGCAGAGCGCGGGCGCCGTTCACCTCTGCTTTATACGCCGGGCTCAGCCCTCGCGGATGCCGTCCAGGCGCTTCGATGCTTCCTCGAACCCGCTGACCAGTTCGGCGACGATGTCGGCGACGGGCCGGATCTCGTTCATCCGCCCCACGATCTGACCGACCGGCATCGCGACGGCGGTCGGGTCGCTCGACTCGCTCATCCGCTGATGCGCCTCGCTGACGAGGATGTTCTGCAGCGGCATCGGCAGCGGCTCGGGAGCACCCTCGGCGTCCCAGGCGTCGGTCCAGCGACTCTTGAGCAGACGGGCCGGCTTGCCGGTGTAGATGCGGCGGCGGACCGTGTCGGCGGAGGTCGCGTGCAGCATCGCCTCCTGGATGACCGAACGGCCCGACTCCAGCCGCACACCGAGGTCGTATTCGGCCGACGTGAGGAACGCCGATCCCATCCAGACGCCCTGTGCGCCGAGGGCAAGCGCGGCAGCGACCTGGCGGCCCGTGCCGATGCCGCCGGCGGCCAGCACCGGGGCCCTGCCATCGAGCGCGTCGACGATCTCGGGCCACAGGACCATCGAGCCGATCTCGCCGGTGTGTCCGCCCGCCTCATGGCCCTGGGCGACGACGATGTCGACGCCGTTCTCCACATGTCGCAGAGCATGTTTCGGCGATCCGGCGAGCGCAGCGACCGGAACCCCGGCCTCGTGGACCTGGTCGATGACGTCCTTGGGCGGGGAGCCGAGCGCGTTGGCGATCAGCTTGATCGGGTGCTTGAGCGCGACCTCGACGTGGCTGCGGGCCACCGAATGCAACCAACCCAGAACGCCTTCGGAGCGTTCCTCGTCCTCGGGCAGCGGAGGCACGCCGAGGTCGGCGAGGGTCTTGTCGACGAATTCGCGGTGCTCGGCGGGGATGAGCTTGTTGATGTCGACGGACGTGCCCTCGGTGGGGATCTTCGCCGGCATCACGATGTCGACGCCGTAGGGCTTGCCGTCGGTGTTGGCGTCCATCCACTGCAGGACGTTCTCGAGGTCGTCGGCGTCGTTGAAGCGCACGCATCCGAGCACACCGAGCCCGCCGGCCTTACTCACCGCGGCGGCGACCTTCTCCGACGGGGTGAAGACGAACAGCGGGTAGTCGATGCCGAAGCGATCGCAGAGTTCGGTTCTCATGGTCTTTCCTGCCTAGGAGCTGGTTGCTGCGTGCTTCTCGTGGACTTCGTCGGCCGGGCGCTCCTCGGTGACGTCCTTGGCCCACCGGTAGTCCGGCTTGCCCGCGGGCGAGCGCTTCACCTCGTCGACGAGCCACAGACTGCGCGGCACCTTGTATCCCGCGATCTCCTTGCGCACGAACGCATCGAGGTCGGCCAGGGACGGGCGGGTGCCCTCCCGGGCCTGCACCACGGCGGCGACGTGCTGGCCGAAGCGCGGATCGGGGACACCCACCACGAGTGCGTCGAAGACGTCGGGGTGGCCCTTGAGCGCCGCCTCCACCTCTTCGGGATAGATCTTCTCGCCGCCGGAGTTGATCGACACCGAGCCGCGGCCCAGCATCGTCACGGTGCCGTCCGCCTCGACCTCGGCGTAGTCACCGGGGATCGCGTAGCGCACCCCGTGGTAGGTCCGGAAGGTCTCGGCCGTCTTCTTCTCGTCCTTGAAGTAGCCGACCGGGATGTGCCCGCACTTGGCGATGATGCCGCGCTTGCCCGAGCCCGGCTCGACCTCGTTGCCGTCCTCGTCGAGCACCTTGGTGTTCTTGTCGATGGTCACGCGCGGACCGCCGGTGTGGGACTGCCCCTTGGCCACCACGCTGGTGCCGCCGAAACCGGTCTCCGACGAGCCGATCGAGTCGGTGATGACCCGGTTGGGCAGCAGCTCGAGGAACTTCTCCTTGAGGCTGGTGGAGAACAGGGCCGCGGTGCTGGCGAGCAGGAACAGCGAGTCGAGGTCGTAGGTGTTCCCGGCGTCCTGATGCGCCAGCAACGCGTCGAGCAGCGGGCGGGCCATCGCGTCACCGGTGAAGAACAGCAGGTTCACCTTGTGGTCGTGGATCGTGCGCCAGACCGAATCGGCGTCGAATTCCGGTGTGAGCACCGTGGTCTGGCCGGAGAAGATCGACATCCACGTGCACGACTGCGTCGCGCCGTGGATCATCGGCGGGATCGGGTAGCGCACCATCGGCGGGTTCGCCGCCGCCTGCTTGGACAGGTCGTACTCGTCGGCGTACGGCTCACCGGTCGCGAAGTCGGTGCCGCCGAACAGCACGCGGTAGATGTCCTCGTGACGCCACATGACGCCCTTGGGGAACCCCGTGGTGCCGCCCGTGTAGAGCAGGTAGATGTCGTCCTCACTGCGAGGGCCGAAATCGCGTTCGGGAGAGCCCTGTTCGAGCGCGGAGTAGAACTCGACGCCGCCGTAGCGCTGATAGTCGTCGTCGGAGCCGTCCTCGACCACGAGGATCGTCTTCACCAGCGGGGTCTCGGGCAGCACATTGGCCACGCGGTCTGCGTACCGGCGCTCGTGCACCAGCGCGACCATGTCCGAGTTGTCGAACAGGTACTTCAGCTCGCCCTCGACGTAGCGGAAGTTGACGTTCACCAGGATGGCGCCGGCCTTGATGATGCCGAGCATGCCGATGACGATCTCGATGCGGTTGCGGCAGTAGAGGCCGACCTTGTCGTCCTTCTTGACGCCCTGGTCGAGGAGGTAGTGCGCCAGGCGATTGGCCTTCTCCTCCAACTGCGCGTAGGTCAGCTGTTCGTCACCCGAGATGAGGGCGACTCGGTCAGGCACGGCGTCGATGGCGTGCTCGGCAAGATCGGCGATGTTCAGAGCCACGGGTCTAAATTAGAACGTGTTACATTTCGAGACAAGTCGCTGTCTTCGATGATGAAAGGCGCACACCCGTGAGCGAGCCCCAGAAAGGTCCCGATGCCCTCGTTGAGCAGCGGGGACACACGCTGATCGTGACGCTGAACCGGCCGGAGTCGCGCAACGCGCTCTCAGGCGAGATGCTCTCGATCATGGTCGACGCCTGGAACCGCGTCGACGAGGATCCCGAGATCCGGACGTGCATCCTGACCGGCGCCGGTGGCTACTTCTGCGCGGGCATGGACCTCAAGGCCGCATCGAAGAAACCGCCGGGCGACTCGTTCAAGGACGGCAGCTACGACCCGTCGAAGATCGAGGGCCTGCTCAAGGGCCGCCGCCTGACCAAGCCGCTGATCGCCGCCGTCGAGGGCCCCGCGATCGCGGGCGGCACCGAGATCCTGCAGGGCACCGACATCCGGATCGCCGGCGAGAGCGCCAAATTCGGTATCTCCGAGGCCAAGTGGAGCCTCTACCCGATGGGCGGGTCGGCGGTCCGCCTGCCACGCCAGATCCCGTACACGATCGCGTGCGACCTGCTGCTGACCGGCCGCCACATCACCGCCGCCGAAGCCAAGGAGTACGGGCTGATCGGGTATGTCGTCCCCGACGGCACGGCCCTGGACAAGGCTCTGGAGATCGCCGAGGTGATCAACAACAACGGCCCGCTGGCCGTGCAGGCGATCCTGAAGACCATCCGCGAGGCCGAGGGCCTGCACGAGGAAGAGGCCTTCAAGCCCGACACCGCCAACGGCATCCCGGTGTTCCTGTCCGAGGACGCCAAGGAAGGCCCTCGGGCCTTCAAGGAGAAGCGGCCGCCGAACTTCCAGATGAAGTAGCGCGCCGAACGTGGGCCCTGTGCCCGGGAATCGACCGAATCCCGTGCACGAGGCCCACGCTCGCGTGGGTCAGGCGCCGACGGGCTTCGACGGCGTGAACACCACAGGCATCGATTCCAGGCCGCTGACGAAGTTCGCCGGCCGCAGCGGCAGCATCGTCTCGTCGGCCAGCCGCAGATCCGGCAGGCGCTGCAGGACCTTGCCGAGCATGATCTTCAGCTCGAGGCGGGCCAGCTGGTTGCCCAGGCAGAAGTGGGTGCCGAACCCGAAGGCGACGTGGCTGTTCGGGTTCCGGTCGATCCGGAAGTTCTCCGGATCGCCGAAGACCGCCTCGTCGAAGTTCGCGGATTCGAACATCAGCATGATCTTCTCGCCGGACTTCAGCGACGTCCCGTGAAAGTCCGTGTCGGCGGTCAGCGTCCGGCACATGTTCTTCACCGGCGAGGTCCAGCGCAGCATCTCCTCGATCGCGCCGGGCAGCAGATCCGGGTCCGCCACCAACTGCCGCCACTGGTCCTGGTGACGCAGCAGCTGTTCGGTGCCGCCGGACAGGGTGTGCCGAGTGGTCTCGTCGCCGCCGATGAGGATCAGCAGCGTCTCGAACACGATCTCGTCGTCCGACATCCGGGAACCCTCGACCTCGGCGTTGACCAGGATCGAGAACAGGTCGTCGCGCGGGTTGGCCCGGCGGTCGGCGATCACCTCCATCGTGAACGCCGTGTACGCCGCGAAGGTCTCCATCAGCTTCTGGATGACCTGGTCATCGACGGTCGAGGAGAGCCCGCACACCAGGTCGTCGGACCACGTGAGCAGCATGTCTCGTTCTTCGGGCAGCACGCCGAGCATGTCGCCGATGACCGCCATCGGCAGCGGGGCGGCGATGTCGCGGACGAAATCGCACTCGCCCCGCTCGCAGACGGCGTCGATCAGTGTGTCGCACAGCTTTTCGATCGACGGCACCTTGTCCATCACGCGCTTGCGGGTGAAGCCGGAATTGACCAGCTTGCGCCGCAGCACGTGTGCGGGATCGTCCATGTCGATCATGTACGGCATGCCCGGCTGATCCGGCCGGATGCCACCCGTGCTGGAGAAGAGCTCGGGATTGCGTTCTGCGTCCAGCACGGCACTGTAGGTGGTCGCCGCCGCGAGGCCGTTGCGGTCGCGGAAGACCGGCTGATTGGCCCGCATCCAGCGATACGCCTCGCGGGCCGCGACCCCGTCTGCGTAGAAGTTGCCGTCGGCGAGATCGACATCCAGATTGACGGTCTGGCCGGACAGTGTTGAGGTCATGGGGTTCCTACCTGATGATCCGGGAGTCGGCGAAGGTCATGTCGACGTTGACCGCCGAGCTCGACACGAGCGCGCGTTTGGGCAAGCCTAGGGCCGAAAGCTCTGCGGCGTACGGATGTTCGCCAAGCCGGAGACGAACGCCCCCCGGGCGGTACCGCACACCGGAGAGCACCATCTCCCCCTCGGTCTCGCGCGTGACGCCGTCGAGGTGCGAGTACGTGGAGTGCACCTGCCGGCGGCCGCTGAGTGCCGACGGGACGGGCAGGCCGGCGGTGAAGTCCATGCTGACGACGCGCTCGCCGCCGATGCTCACGTCGAAACCGAACTGACGGCCGGTGCCGAACCCGTCCTTCGACCCGCGAACGGTGAAGTCGGCCATCAGCTTCGGATACCCCCAGATGGTCCGTCCCGCCTCGAGCGTGAACGACTGGTCCACGGGAAGGTGGTGGACGAACGCACCCGCCGATTGCAGCGCCTGCAGGCCGGTGGCCCCGGGGGCTTCGGGCGGGTTCACCATCACGTTGGTGCCGTACTCGTAATACCGGCCCAGGTCGGTGTCCTCGTAGCGCATGAGCATCAGCACCACGAGCGCGCGGCGATTCTGCCTGCCGAAGCGGCAGACCCGCAGGCCGCTGTAGTCGATCATGCGCTGTGCGGCGTCGGCGTCGACGACGAACATCGCCGTGTGCTGATGCGCGGTGCGCACACGCACGGGCATCGTCAGGACGGTGTCGCCGATGGTGTGCTGGGACGGAGAGGTGGTACCGGTCACACCGTCAATCTAGAACGCGCACTAGACACTCGGCAAGGAAGTGTCTAGTCGATTTCGGCAAGGGACGGTCAGACCAGGGCGGCCAGGTCGCGGATCTGTTCGGGCGAACGGGCTCCGACGACCATCATCGTGACGCCGGACGCCTCCCACGCCTTGATCTGCTCCTGGACATAGGCGAGGTCACCGACGATGGCGGAATCGTCGACCAGCTCGTCGGGGATGACCTTGGCCGCTTGCGCTTTACCGTCCTCGGTGCCCGATCGGAAGAGCTTGGTGACGTCGTCGACGACCTCGGCATAGCCCATGCGCCGGTAGACGTCGGCGTGGAAGTTGGTGTCCTCGGCGCCCATTCCGCCCATGTAGAGCGCCAGGTGCGGCTTCATCAGCTCCATGATCGCGGGCCGGTCGTCGGTGACGACCACCTGCGCCGTCGCGCAGATCTCGAACGTCTCCCTCGTGCGCCGGGCACCGGGGCGCGCGAAACCCTCGTCGAGCCATTCGTTGTACATGGCCCCGATGCGCGGGGAGTAGAAGATCGGGAGCCAACCGTCGGCGATCTCGGCGGCCAGTGCGACGTTCTTGGGCCCTTCGGCGCCGAGCATGACGGGGATGTCGGCGCGCAGCGGATGGGTGATCGGTTTGAGGTTCTTGCCCAGCCCGGTGGTGCCCTCACCCGTCAGCGGCAGCGGATAGTGCGGCCCGTCGCTGTGGACGGGGGCTTCCCGCGCCCAGACCTGGCGCAGGATGTCGATGTACTCCCGGGTGCGCGCCAGCGGCTTGGGGAACTTCGCGCCGTACCAGCCCTCGACCACCTGGGGCCCGGAGACGCCCAGGCCGAGGATGTGCCGACCGCCGGAGAGGTGGTCGAGCGTCAACGCGGCCATCGCGCACGCGGTCGGGGTGCGCGCCGACAATTGGATCACCGACGTGCCCAGCCGCATCCGGGTCGTCTCGCGGCCCCACCACGCCAGCGGTGTGTACGCGTCCGAGCCCCAGGCTTCCGCGGTGAACACGGTGTCGAAGCCGGCGTCCTCGGCGGTGGCGACGAGCTCCGCGTGGTTGGTCGGCGGTTGTGCGCCCCAGTATCCGAGCTGCAAACCCAACTTCATGCCACTCGCCCTTCCGGGCCACCGGGCCCGCTTCTTGAAACCATTCTTAGAACCTGTTCTACTCGATGCCGTGACCACCAGCCAAAGCAGCCCGGTGCAGATCGATCCCCATGAGCCGCCGCTTTCCGCTCCGCTGAAGCTCGCTTTCGACTACACCCGTTCAGTAGGACCACTCCTCGGTCAGTTCTTCACCGCCCTCCGCGAGCGGCGCATCGTCGGCGTCCGCGGTTCGGACGGCACGGTGCTCGTACCGCCGGCCGAATACGACCCCGTCACCTGGGAGCAATTGACCGAGATCGTACCGGTGGCCAGTGTCGGCACGGTCGTTTCGTGGACGTGGCAACCCGAGCCGCTGGAAGGTCAGCCGCTCGACCGTCCGTTCGCCTGGGCACTGATCACGCTCGACGGCGCCGACACCCCGCTGCTGCACGCGGTCGACACGGGGTCGGCCGACGCGATCAGCACCGGCGCCCGGGTCGCGGCGCACTGGGTCGACGAGCCGGTCGGGGCGATCACCGACATCGCCTACTTCACCCTGGGCGATCAGGCCGAGGACGTGCCGCCGCCGCCCGAGGGCCTCGACCCGGTGACGATGGTGGTGGTGCCCACGTCCATCGAGATCCAGCACACGGCATCGCTTCCCGAGAGCACGTTCCTGCGCGCGCTCGAGCAGGGCAAGCTGCTCGGCGCCCGCACGGGCGAGACCGGCAAGGTGTATTTCCCGCCCAAGGAGGCCAACCCGGCGACCGGCCTGGAGCTGGACAACTACGTCGAGCTGCCCGACAAGGGCACGGTGACGACCTTCGCGATCATCAACATCCCGTTCGCGGGTCAGCGCATCAAGCCGCCCTATGTCGCGGCCTACGTGCTGCTCGACGGCGCCGACATCCCGTTCCTGCACCTCGTCACCGAGATCGACCCGGCCGAGGTCCGCATGGGGATGCGGGTGCAGGCCGTGTGGAAGCCCAAGGAGGAGTGGGGCCTGGGCATCGACAACATCGACTACTTCAAGCCCACGGGCGAACCCGACGCCGATTACGACACCTACAAGCACCACCTGTAAAGGCCTTCACATCACATGACCCATCAGCGAGAAGCGGAACGGATCGCGCATGTCTGAAGTAGCTGTCGTCGGGTTCGCGCACGCGCCCCACGTCCGCCGTACGAACGGCACCACCAACGGCGTCGAGATGCTGATGCCGTGTTTCCACCGGCTCTACTCCGAGCTCGGCCTCCAGCAGACCGATCTGGGCTTCTGGTGCTCGGGATCCTCGGATTACCTTGCCGGCCGGGCTTTCTCCTTCATCTCGGCGATCGACTCCATCGGCGCCGTGCCGCCGATCAACGAGTCGCACGTCGAGATGGACGCCGCCTGGGCGCTGTACGAGGCCTACATCAAGATCCTGACCGGCGAGGTCGAGACGGCGCTGGTCTACGGATTCGGAAAGTCGTCGGCGGGCACGTTGCGCCGCGTGCTCTCGTTGCAGACCGATCCGTACACGGTCGCTCCGCTGTGGCCTGACTCGGTGAGCATGGCCGGTCTGCAGGCCCGCTTCGGGCTGGACGCCGGCAAGTGGACGGCCGAGCAGATGGCGCAGGTCGCCCTCGATGCCCAGGCCGCCTCCCCGCGGGTCGATCGCCTGGAGTCCGGCACCAGCGTCGAGGAGCTGCTGGAGCAGCCCTACTTCGCAGAACCGCTGCGACGCCATGACATTGCGCCCATCACCGACGGCGCGTCGGCGATCGTGCTGGCCTCCGGGGACCGTGCCCGCGCGTTGCGGGAGCGTCCGGCCTGGATCACCGGAATCGAGCACCGCATCGAGACGCCGGTCCTCGGCGCGCGGGATCTGACCACCTCGCCGTCGACCGCAGCGTCCGCCGCCGCGGCCACCGGTGGCGACGCGTCGTCGATCGAGATCGCGGAGATCTACGCCCCGTTCAGTCATCAGCAGCTGATCCTCAAAGAGGCGATCGGATTGCCCGACAGCACGACGATCAATCCGTCCGGGGGCGCGCTCGCCGCCAACCCGATGTTCTCGGCCGGTCTTGAGCGGATCGGCTTCGCCGCTCAGCACATCTTCGAGGGCAAGGCCTCTCGCGTGCTGGCCCATGCGACGAGCGGGCCTGCGCTGCAACAGAATCTGGTCGCTGTGCTGGAGGGTAAATAGACATGGCTTCTGATACGACCAAGAAACTCGCTGCTGTTCTCGGCACCGGGCAGACGAAGTATGTCGCCAAGCGCAAGGACGTGTCGATGAACGGCCTCGTGCGCGAGGCCATCGACCGGGCGCTCGACGACGCCGGTGTGACGCTGGCCGACATCGACGCGGTCGTGGTCGGCAAGGCCCCCGACTTCTTCGAGGGCGTGATGATGCCCGAGCTGTTCATGGCGGATGCCACGGGCGCCACCGGCAAGCCGCTGATCCGTGTTCATACCGCCGGCTCGGTCGGCGGCTCGACGGCGATCGTCGCGGCCAGCCTGGTGCAGTCCGGTAAGTACCGCCGGGTCCTGACGATGGCCTGGGAGAAACAGTCGGAATCGAATGCCATGTGGGCGTTGAGCATTCCGGTGCCGTTCACCAAGCCGGTGGGCGCGGGCGCGGGCGGCTACTTCGCCCCGCACGTGCGTGCCTACATCCGGCGTTCGGGCGCCCCGAATCACATCGGCGCCATGGTGGCGGTCAAGGACCGGCAGAACGGCGCCAGGAACCCCCTGGCCCACCTGCACCAGCCGGACATCACCCTGGAGAAGGTGATGGAGTCGCCGATGCTGTGGGACCCGATCCGCTACGACGAGACCTGTCCGTCCTCCGACGGCGCGGCGGCGCTGGTGATCGGCGACGAGGCCAGTGCCGATGCCCGTGTCGCCGAAGGGCATCCGGTCGCATGGATCCACGCCACCGCGCTGCGCACCGAACCGTTGGCATATTCCGGCCGTGATCAGGTGAACCCGCAGGCGAGCCGCGATGCGGCCGCCGCGCTGTGGAAGGCCGCCGGGATCACCAGCCCGATCGACGAGATCGACGTGGCCGAGGTCTACGTGCCGTTCTCCTGGTACGAGCCGATGTGGCTGGAGAGCCTCGGCTTCGCACCCGAGGGCGAGGGCTGGAAGCTCACCGAGGCCGGTGAGACCGCGATGACGGGCCGGATTCCGTTCAACCCGTCGGGCGGCGTGCTGTCGTCCAACCCGATCGGCGCCTCGGGCATGATCCGCTTCGCCGAGTCGGCCATTCAGGTGATGGGCAAGGGCGGCGAACATCAGGTCCAGGGTGCCCGCAAGGCCCTCGGTCACGCCTACGGCGGTGGCGCGCAGTACTACTCGATGTGGGTGGTCGGCGCCGACAAGCCGGGCCCGGCCGCCGCCACCTCATGACGCGGATGCAGTACACCTGCAGCGTGGCGATGGGCCCGGTCGATCAGCTCATCGACATCGCCAGGACGGCCGAAGAGGTCGGGTTCGATTCGATCGCGCTGCCGGACTCGCTGTTCTACATGGAGAAGCAGTCGGCGGACTATCCGTACACTCCCGACGGCTCCCGGATGTGGAACGAGGACACGCCGTGGGTCGACCCGCTGATCGCCGCGGGGGCAATGGGTGCGGTCACCTCGACGCTGCGCTTCTACACCAACGTGATGAAGCTCGGTTCGCGGAACCCGTTGCTGCTGGCCCGTCAGGTGGGCTCGGTGGCGAATCTGACCGGTAACCGTTTCGGTTTCGGGGTCGGGATCGGCTGGGCGCCGGAGGAATTCGAGTGGTGCGGGGTGCCGTACGCCCGGCGCGGCAAGCGGGTTGACGAGATGATCGAGGTCATCAAGCTCGTCCTGGGCGGCGGCATGGTCGAATTCCACGGCGAGTTCTACGACTTCGACCGCCTGCAGATGAGCCCGGCGCCGAGCAAGCCGGTGCCGTTCTACGTCGGCGGCCATACCGATGTCGCACTCAAGCGGGCCGCCCGCGTGGGCGACGGCTGGACGAGCGCGATGATGACCGGTGACCAGCTCGCCGAAACCATCGGCAAGATCAATGCTCTGCGTGACGAATTCGGCCGTGCCGACGAGCCCTTCGAATTCCAGGCGGTCTGCATCGACAAGTTCGGCGTCGACGGCCACCGGGAACTCGCCGAGGCGGGCGTCACGGACAACATCGTGATCCCGTGGGTGTTCGACGGTCTGAGCTTCGACGCACCGATCGAACAGAAGAAGGACTCGCTGAAGCGCTTCGCCGAGACCTACATCCACTCGGGCTGGCAGGACGCCTAGTCCGCAGGCGTCAGGCAGCCGTGGAACACCGTGCGCAGCAACCGGTCCACGGCGTCACGGTCCAGCGGAGCCATTCCGAGCATCAGGCGGTAGTACGGCGGAGACACCAGCGCGTCGACAGCCACCTCGACGTTCGTGTCGCCCGGTAGCTCCCCGCGCTCGACCGCTTCGCGAAGGGTGACAGCCACGGCGCCGCGGCGCGGGGCGATCCACTGGTCTGCCAGCGCCTGCTGAATCGTCGGATCGGATGCCGACGCCGCGATCACGTTGCGCAGCAACGGGCCCGCGGTCGGGTCGGCCAGGATGGCGTTCAACGCCTGCACGTGGTGCGTGACGGCCTGGAGTGTAGAGCTGCCGGGCGGGCGGGTGATCGATTCACGCTGGGATTCCAGGAGTCCCTCGAGGACGATGGACGCCGCAGACGGCCACCACTTGTAGATCGTGGTTCTGCTGACCTGCGCACGTTTGGCGATGGCCTCCACCGTCGCCGCCGCCGGGCCGCCGCTGCGCGCCAGTTCGGCGGCCGCCGCCACCACGGCGTCCCGCACCGTCTCGCTTCGCGGTCGTCCCCGGGTGGCCACCCCGTCAGCCTATTGGGGTCACCCGCTTCGAGCCGACGATCGTGACGGCCAGGCAGAGAAGCGCCGCCGCCGCCCCGACACCGAACATCACCGGGTAGCTGACGAGGTCGGCGAGGAATGCCATCGCCGCGGGCACTCCGAAGCCGAGATAGCAGAGGCTGTAGAAGACCGCGGTGAGGCCGGCCAGATCATCCGGCCCCGCGATGCGCTGAATCTCCTGCAGACCCGCCAGCAGTGCCATCCCGTATCCGGCACCGAGGACCGCGGCCGCCACCAGCGACGCCGGCACCGTCAGGGCAGCGGACGCCCAGGCGGCCAGAGCCATCCCGCACACGACGAGCCCAAGAGCCACGAGCAGCCCCGCGCGTCCCCCGGTGACGAGGTTGCGGCCCAGGTGCTGCACGCTGAAGCCGACACCGAGGGTGACCGCGCACAACAGCGCCGAGAACGCGATGGGCGCAGCCGCGACGTGCTCGGTCATCAGCGCGGGCAGCACCGCGTACGCCGAGGCCCCGGCGCCGAACACCCAGGGCGCGAGGGGCACGACGACGACGAGGAAGCGGCGGTGCGATGCACCCGGGATCGCGAGGTCGCGCCACCAGCGCTGACCCGAGTCCCCGGCAGCGCGCGTCTCGGGGGCGGTGGCCAGCAGCGTGGCGGCAGCGAGCGCCATGGCGATGTTGATCGCGTAGGGCGACACCGACGGCGCTGGGCCCCACTGGGCGAGCACGCCCGCGGTGGCGGCGCCGAGGGCGAAGCCCGCGGTCAGGCTCATCGCGGCGCGCCGGGCTCCGGCGTCACCGGCGTCCCAGGGCGGACTGGAGAGCTCTTTGATCCAGCTCCCGCCCACGGCCATCGCGAGGCCGAGGCCCAGCCCGCTGAACACCCGGCCGACGCCGAGCGCGACGGCGGAGTGCGCGCCCATCGCCAGGATCAGCGAGCCCGCCGCCGCGAGCACCGGCGCGGGCAGCATCAGCGGGCGCCGCCCGAACCGATCCGACAGCGGCCCGCCGATCAGCAGGGCCGGCACGATTCCCAGCACATACGCGAACAGCAGGAGGTCGACGGTCAGCGGCGAGAACCCGTCGTTGACCCGGTACATGACCAGCAGGGGCGTGAACTCGTTGCCGCCCCACGCGATCGCGAAGGTCGCCGCTGCGACCGCGAGCCAGCGCCGCGTGCCGTCTCGCGCGATGCCTGCCGTCGCCGGCCGCGCCACCACAGCGGTCATCGGGGCCACCTCCTATTACTGGACACTTTGTCCACTATATATGCGGCCGCAAGTGGGTATCCGGTGCTGCAGGAGTGGCGTCGACAACATTGTCCGCAGGTGAGGGGCGCTTGAATTGCCCGAAAGTGGGCAAAACTGTAACGTGTTCTAGTTAGAAGCCGAGACATGGGGAGGCCCGAGTGAGCACCGAGGTAGCTGCGGGAGCCGCGAACATCCGCGAGATCGACACCGGCGCCCTGCCTGACCGTTTCGCCAGGGGGTGGCACTGCCTGGGCCCGGTCAAGGATTACCTGGACGGTAAGCCGCACGGCATCGAGATCTTCGGCACGATGCTGGTCGTCTTCGCCGACTCCAAGGGCGAGCTGAACGTCCTCGACGGGTACTGCCGCCACATGGGCGGCAACCTGGCACAGGGCGAGGTCAAGGGCGACGAGGTCGCCTGCCCGTTCCACGACTGGCGCTGGGGTGGGGACGGCAAGTGCAAGCTCGTCCCGTACGCCAAGCGCACCCCGCGCCTGGCCCGCACCCGGGCGTGGCACACCGACGTCCGCGGCGGCCTGCTGTTCGTGTGGCACGACCACGAGGGCAATCCGCCGCAGGAAGAGGTCCGCATCCCCGAGATCGCGGAGTGGTCGAGCGGTGAGTGGACCGACTGGAAGTGGAACTCGATGCTGATCGAGGGCTCCAACTGCCGCGAGATCATCGACAACGTCACCGATATGGCGCACTTCTTCTACATCCACTTCGGCCTGCCGACGTACTTCAAGAACGTCTTCGAAGGTCACATCGCCAGCCAGTACCTACACAACGTGGGCCGGCCGGATGTCAACGACATGGGCACCGCGTACGGCGAGGCGTCGCTGGACTCCGAGGCCAGCTATTTCGGCCCGTCGTTCATGATCAACTGGCTGCACAACAAGTACGGCGACTTCAAGGCCGAGTCGATCCTGATCAACTGCCACTACCCGGTGACCCAGGATTCGTTCGTGCTGCAGTGGGGTGTCATCGTCGAGAAGCCCAAGGGGCTCGACGACAAAACCACCGAGAAGCTCGCGGATGCGTTCACCGACGGCGTCAGCAAGGGCTTCCTGCAGGACGTCGAGATCTGGAAGCACAAGACCCGCATCGACAATCCGCTGTTGGTCGAGGAGGACGGCGCGGTCTATCAGATGCGCCGCTGGTACCAGCAGTTCTACGTCGACGTCGCCGACGTGACCCCGGAGATGACCGACCGGTTCGAGATGGAGGTCGACACCACGATCGCCAACCAGAAGTGGAACGTGGAGGTCGAGCAGAACCTGAAGGCGAGGGAAGCCGCGAAGGCGGAGCAGCCGGCGACATGAACCAGCCGCCGGATGTGGACCGCCTGGCGCGGTCGATGCTTCTGCTCCACGGACACGACGACGAGGAGCACGGGCACGGTCCGGGAAGCGAGGGGTCCGGATCATGGCGCAAGGCACCGGATTTCGCGTCGGATCCGGATCGGGCTGCGGCCGTGCGGGAGAGCACCGACCGCGACCGTCAGCGTTACCTGACCTCAGGGCTCGCGTCGGTCGACTGCCGCTTCTGCCACGTGGCGGTCCAGGTGAAGAAGCTGGGGCCGACTCACACGTCGGTGCAGTGGAACGCCGAGGCGACCAAGCGGTGCGCGCATTTCTCCGAGATCCGGGAGTCCGGAGGGGATCCCGCCCGGTCCCGCTCCTGCCCGCGGCTGGCGGACAGCATCAGGCACGCCGTCGCGGAAGGGTGTCTGGAGGAGTACTCCACCGCCCCGTCGCCCGGCGACGGCTGAGCCGTCCAGCCGCTCACAGTCCCTCGAAGCGCTCCTTGACCTGTTCGTCGGTCAGGCCGTAATCGGCCAGTGAGTACGAATGTTTCGGCGCACGAGGCCCCTTCTTGCTCTCCTCGTGCGTGTTGCTCACTGCGTCGCGGGCGGCGTCGGTGAAGTCGATGCCGAAGGCGCGGTAGATGTCCTCGACGGCGCCGATCGGATCCTTGATGAGAGCGAAATAGTCCAGGTCGTAGAACTGGGCCGGGTCGTGTTTGGCCCGTTCGCTGGTGAACAGTTCCAGCCCGCGCGACCAGGTCTCCATCGAGTCGGCGCCGATCACCTCACCGGTGAACGTGTTCGACCAGCCCTCGGTGGTGTGCTGGGCCAGTGAGCACATGGAGGCCATGATCGTCTCGACCGGCCGGTGGCACTGCACCACCAGGGCATCCGGGTAGGTCGCGAACAACGCGTCGAGGGCGAACAGGTGGCTGGGGTTCTTCAGCACCCACCGCTTCTCACGGTCGTTGAGTCCGATCAGCTGCAGGTTGCGGCGGTGCCGCTGATACGGCTTGGTCCAGTCCTGGCGGGACAGCCACTGCGAGTAGGTCGGAAGATGCGCCAGCGTCTCGTAGGACACCGAGTGCAGGGACTGACGCAGCAGCTGCCAGCATTCCTCCACCTCGTCGGCGGTCATGAAGTGCAGCCCGGTGTAGTCGGGATTCTCCTCGTGCGCCTTGGTGAACTGGGCATCGAGCTGCTGGAAAACGGGGTTCTGCGACCATGTTTCGCGGGGCGGACGCGGTTGCGGGAACTCCGCGAGCCACAGTTCCAGACCCTGGTGCCGCGGATCGGCGGCCAGCAGGCGATGGACCGCCGTCGTGCCCGTCCTGGGCAGGCCGGTGACGAAGATCGGGCGCTCGATGGGCACGTCGACGTGTTCCGGGTACTGCTTGAACGCCGCTTCGGACACCAGGCGCGCGACGAGGGCGTTCCTGACGAAGAACCGCTGCATCTTGCTGCCCAGTTCGGTCAGGTCGGCGTCGCGCTGGAAGGATTCCAGCAGCACGCCGAGAGCTTCCCGGTAGTTGTCGTCGTCGGCGCCGAAGTCGTCGAGCCCGCATGCCTTCACCGCGGAGGCGTGCAGGTCCTCGACGGTGCCCACATCGGTACGTCCACTCATTACGCCTTGTACTCCCCGCAGTTGACATCGAGCGCCTGGCCGGTGATGCCGCTGGACAGATCGCTGGCCATGAACAGGATCGCCGATGCCACCTCGTCTTCGGTGGGCAGGCGCTTCAGGTCCGACGACGCCGCCGTGGCCTTGTAGATCTCCTCGACGGTCGTGCCGTACTTGCCGGCCTGGTGATTGAAGTAGGACTCCAGCGTGCCGCCCCAGATGTAGCCGGGCAGAACGGAGTTCACCCGGATTCCCTGGTCTCCCAGCTCGGTGGCCAGCGTCTGCGACATCGCGAGCAGCGCCGACTTGGCCATCTTGTAGGCGCCATACTTGGCCTGCGAGTGCCGGACCACCATCGAGTTGACGTTCACCACCGCACCGTTGGCCTCGGCGAGTGCCGGCGTGAAGGCCTGCACCATGCGCAGCGCGCCGAAGACCGTCAACTCGATCGCGTCACGCATGTGTTCGAACGTGGTGTTGGCGAAGGGCTTCATCGAGGGCACGCGGAAGGCGTTGTTGATCAACACATCCACCTTGCCGTACGCCTTCAGCGATTCCTCGACGAGGTTGTCCACCTGCGCTTCGTCGGTGATGTCGGTGCCCACCGACACCGCCCGCCGACCCAGATCGGTGATCTGCTTGGCGACATCGTCGAGACGTTCGACGGTCCGTGCGGCCAGCACGAGATCGGCGCCGGCTTCGGCGCATCGCCGGGCCAGCGTGGTGCCCAGCGCGGGCCCGACGCCGCTGATCACGACGACTTTGTTCTCCAGCAGGGGAAGTGCTCCGGTCACGTGTCAGCCCACCATTCTTTCGCCGATCAGCTTCTGACGCAGCGCGATCCGCGCTCGCCAGTCCTCCTCAGAGATCTTGTTCGAGTCGTAGTACGGCAGGGCCGAGGCGACGTCGTCGACGTGCACGAGCTCGACGGAGGGTCCGTCGGCCTCGGTCATCTCGCGCGACACCCGCTGCCAGCGGAACTGCAGGTAGCCCTTGCGATGCCCGAGTGTCTCCACCCAATTCGTCACGCCGGGGTTGCGGTCGGCGACCACGATGCGGATCTTGTCGTCCGGATCCGCCTGTGCCTGAGTGCCGTTCAGCGACGTCTGATGGTTGATGTAGTCCAGCGAGATGTACCACAGGCTGCCGAGTTGGAAGCCGAGATAGGGGGCGTCGGTCACGGGCAGCGTGATGATCAGCGCCTGATCCTCGCCGAGGTCGAACTGACCGGCGGACGAGTATTGGGTGGCCAGACCTCCGGGAGTGAGGCGGGGCGACACCATCGTGTTCGGCTCGCTGTCGTTGTAGAACCACTGCGGGAACTGCAACCAGGTCTTGACCCGCTGGACCAGTTGCTTGCCGGCGACCGCGTACCGCTTTTCGATGAGCTCGCGGGTCAGCGGAGCCGGCGCGGTCCCGGCGGTGTCGGTGCGTGCGATCGCGAACGTTCCTCGCTGCGCCGACCAGTCGTTGTACACCTCGCGGATGACCAGCTGCGACGGTACCTCCGGGGTGAAGCGCCACTCGAACGTGCCGTCGTCGGCGATGTCGAGTTTGCGATCGTCGAAGGCCGTCTCACTGTCGGGGACGACCTCGTCGGTGTACTCGCCGCCGAGCAACTGGAAGCTGACGTCGGTGGTGGTACCCCGCCTGCCGGTGACGACGTATTCGTAGCCGGGCTGTACCCGGGTGCCGAAGTACATCGTGTCCGGGTTGTCCAGGCCCATCTTCGTGAACGGGCCTGTGCCACTGTGCAGGAACGGATGGTCGCGGTCGTAGTCGAAGGCCACATGGGTACACGCGGCGATACAGCCCGCGAGGTACTGCAGCCCTTCGAGGAGATCGGCTTCGGATTCGATGAACGGTGCGGCGGCGACCAGTGCCTCGGCCTCGGCGATGGCATCGTTGAGCGGCTGTGCGAACACAGCCCCAAACTAGAACCTGTTCTAAGGCTAGTCAATATATGGACCAGTGCGTTTCATATTTGGAACGTCTGTCGTACGTTGTGGGACATGGCCGCACCCGTCCCCCGTTCAGGGCGATCGTCTCCGCCCACCGATCGCGTCGTCGGGATACTCGACTTCCTCGCCGGTCGCCCCACCGAGCGCTTCGGCGTCTCGGAACTCGCGCGCCGCGTGGGTCTCAGCAAGCCCACCTGCCTCGGCATCGTCACAGCCCTGACCGAGGCCGGCTACCTGGTACGCGATGCCACCGACAAGACCTACCGCCTGGGTCCGGCACTGATCACGCTGGGGCACAGGGCCCAGGAGTCACTGCGTGTCAGCCCGGCCGCACGCGAGCAACTTCGCCGGCTCTCGGCCCAGTTCGCCGCCACCGCGGCGCTGTCGGCCGTGGTGAACGACCGCATCACCCTTCTGGACCTGGTGGCCCCGAGCGGCACGCGTACCGGAGTGCAGGTCGGGCAGAGTTATCCGTTCGCACCGCCCGTCGGGCTCATGTTCGTGCTGTGGGATGACGAAGCCGAACGTGAGTGGCTCGCGAAGAAACCCACCATCCCCCTGCGGACCGACGAGGCCCGACTCCGTCGTGTCGTGGCACGTTGCCGCGCCGACGGGTACCTGGTGGAACGCCTGACCACCGGTGGACGGCGGCTGTACGCGCTGCTGGCAGGCATGCCGACGGATCTGCCGGACGAGCTGCGGGCACTGCTGGGCGAGCTGGTCTCCGACATCGGCGAGCGGGTGTACCTGCGCGAGGAGAGCCCCGGGAGCCGGCGCCACGACATCAGTGTCATCTCGGCTCCGGTCTTCGACCATCATCGGCGTCAGGTGATGGTGACGTCGATGCACATCGGAAAGGCGTTGACCGACAACGAGATCACGGCGCGTGCCCGTGCGGTGGTCGCGGCGGCCGATGCGATGACCGTCCAGCTGGGCGGTACTCCACCTCGCCGGCCGGACCGGTCAGCACCGGTCCGGTAACCGCCTGAGGTTGATCGGGAGGCCGTCGGCCGGGGTGGGCCCGGTCCCCCAGCTCATCAGCGGCCGGTACCCGGGCGCGACATGCCAGTCGAAGTGCCTCAGCAACTGGTGCATGATCGCCTTGACGTTCATGTCGGCGAACTGCTGGCCGAGACACTTGTGCACGCCGCCGCCGAACGGAGCGAAGGCGTACCGGTGTACCGCCACCGCGGCGTCGGCGCCGGCGAGGAAGCGGCCGGGGTCGAATCGGTCCGGATCGGGCCACCAGTCGGCCAGGCGCATCGACGCGTACACGTTGATGGCGACCTGGGTCCGCCGCGGGATGAAATGCCCGGCCACCTCGGTGTCGACGATGGTCTGGCGGAACAGGGTGCCCGCCGGGGCGTACATCCGCAGGATCTCTTTGAAGGCCGCGTCCAGTAGCGGGTAGGCACCGTCGAGGTCGGCGAGGGTCAGCCTGTCATTGGGGGCCTCGCGGGCCTCGTCGCGAAGCCGGTTCTGCCACTCGGGATTTCGGCCCAGCTCATAGACCAGCATCGAGATCGCGATGGCACTGGTGTCGTGCGCGGCCATCAGCAGGAAGATCATGTGGTTCACGATGTCCGCGTCGCTGAACCGTTCTCCCTGTTCGCCGCGGCTGCGGCACATCATGGAGAACAGGTCGGTGCCCTCACCGGCCCGCCGCGCCGGTATCTGAGCCACGAAATACCGTTCCAGGCGTTCGCGGGCCCGCAATCCCCGCGCCCATGTGCCGCCGGGAACGTCCGCACGGATCATGGCCTGCCCGCCGCACACGGTGTGGTGGAAGTCTGCGGAGAGTCGGTCGGCCTCGGCGCCGAGGACGGCGCCGACGAACACCTCGGCAGCCTGGTCGAGCAGCAGCTGCTTGACCGCGGTGTAGAACGAGAAGCGCTGGGCCGACGGCCAGTTCGTGACCGTGCGCGCGATTCCGGGACGCATCAGATCGAGATAGCCTTCGAGTGCACCGCGGGTGAACGCCTGTTGCATGATGCGGCGATGGTCGCGATGCTCCTCGAAATCGAGCAGCATGATCCCGCGGTGGAAGAACGGCCCGATGACCGGCGCCCACCCCCGCGTGCTGCTGAATGCTTTGTCCTTGTTGATCCAGACGGTCTCCAGGGCTTCGGGTCCCATCAATTGCACGATGCGGAAACCGATTCCGCCCGCCCACGAGACGGCGCCGTAGCGGTCGTACCGGTCACGCGCGAACTCCAGCGGTTCGACGATCGAACTCATGATGTGCCCGAGGATTGGGAAGCCGTAGTTGCCCATCACCGGTTTCAGGCCCGACCCGGCCGGCGGTCGGGCCAGCGCATGCACGCGGCTCGGGTACCGCGACGTCACCGCCGCCGCGGCGGACTGCACGCGCAGGCGCGCGGCCGTGACGGGGTCGCTCAACGCACCCGTCACCGGCCGATCCGATCGAGGTAGTCCTTGCGCGCCTCCCGGTCGAAATGACCGGGGGGCCGCCGCAATGTGGCGAGGTGCTTGAGTCGCCGCAGCACCGGTTCGGGTACCGCCTCCTCGATCGTTCCCATCGGAGCCAGCCACCGCGGCACGGTGATCTCGCTGCGCGGCCGGGAGGCGGAAGCGGCGATCGCTTCGGCGATGTCCTCCGGTTGACGGGTCGGAAGCAGATCCAGGGCGACGCCGGCGGTCAGCTCGGTGTGCACCGCGGTCGGCATCACGGTGCTCACCGTCACCGCGCTGGAGGCGATCTCGGCGCGGACTGCGCGCGAGAGCGCCGCGACGGCGTACTTGGTCGCGCAGTACACCGAGATCCCCGGCGTGGTCACCTTCGCAGCCATCGAGGCCACGTTCACGATGTGGCCGTGGTTGCGGTCCAGCATGCCGGGAAGAAAGGTGTGCATGCCGTTGATGACGCCGATGAGATTGACCGCCACCTCGCGGTGGTAGAGCTCGATGTTCTGATCGACGAAAGGGCCCATCAACTGGATGCCGGCGTTGTTGACCAGCATGCCCACCGGGCCGTCGGCGGTGGCGGCCGCGAGGAACGCCGCCATGCTGGACACTTCGGTGACATCGAGTCGTGTTGCCCGGGCGCCGATCTCGTGTGCGGTCCGGTCGGCTTCCTCGGCATCGAGGTCACCGATCCAGACACGCGCCCCGCGCCGGACCAACTCCGCGGCGGTAGCGCGTCCGATGCCGCGTGCGCCGCCGGTGACGCAGACGACGGTGCCCGCGAGGTCGATCATGACTGCGCGCCGGGTTCGCGGCTGAACTCGCGCAGCGCGAAGTAGGCGATGAGGCGGACCTCGCCGTCGGGGAGGGTCAGCAGGGCGCGGCCGAGATACAGGCCGGGCAGCAGTTCCACGATCTCGTCGCGGGTGCGTTTGATGGGGAAGGTCCGCACGCTGGGGTTGCGGTACTGCGCGGGTGAATAGTCCAGCGCCCGAACCTGATTGAACGGCGGATAGGCGGCCCTGTCGATCTTGTGGTCGAAGCCGAAGCCGACGACCTCTGCCCCGGCGCGACGCAGACCGCCGTACAGCGGTGCCACGGCCCGAAGGCTGTATCTCGCCAGGGGGCTGAGCCGGTTGAACCCGGTTCCTTCGCGGAGATCGAAGGTCTTGCCCCGCCACGTCGGATCGATCTTCATCAGGGGGTTCGCGAGTCGCGTCTCCGGAATGCCGAACAGTTTGCCGACGATCAGGCCTTCCATCGGGCCGTCCGGACCCTCGGGAGCAGTGCCGAGGGCGAACAGCGCCGCCAACTCGTCACGGCGCCCGCCGTCTCCCAACTCCCTCAGGTAGTCCCATGCCCATCGGCGGGCCAATGCCGGCGCAAGGGCGGCGTGTTCGCGGATCTGCGCCAGCACCGAACCGCCCGGCGGCGATGACGGGTCGTCGACGGGTGTCGCTGCGGTAATGGACGAAGCACTCATGGGTTCTCCTTCAACTGGTACTACTCTGTGCCAGATACTCTGGTACGGAACCGTGCCAGAATGGGGAGATGAAGTCAAGGTTCGCCGCCGACCCACCAGGGTGCGACGATCGAACGGTGACCGAGACACCGCAGCGTGCTTACGGCGGACAGACCGCTGACGCACGTCGCCGACAGCGGCGGGCCCGGCTGCTGGATGCCGCGATGGACGCGATTGCCGGAAATGCGTGGCGGACGATCACCGTCGAACGCCTCTGCGCCGATGCCGGCTTGAACAAGCGGTACTTCTACGAAAGCTTCGGAACTCTCGACGACGTGGCGACCGCCGCCGTCGACGACATCGCCGACGACGTGCGCGTCGCGACGATGAACGCGGCCGAGCGCACAGGAGACGAAACACTTGACAGGCAGGCGTGGGCTGCAGTCGACGCACTCGTGCGCACGCTGGTCGAGGACCCGAGGCGGGGACGGGTCCTCCTGGGGGGTGTCGCGAGTTCGGTTGCGCTGCACGAGCATCGGTCGACGGTCCTGCGCGGGCTGACCGCCGTCCTGGTGTCACACGCGCGCAGCGTCCACGGTGTGGAACTGGAGCGAGATCCCCTTGCCGAAGTGGCTCCCGCCTTCATCATCGGCGGTACGGCCGACGCCATCCTCGCCTACCTCGACGGGCGCGCCGAGGTGACCGTGGAAGAACTCGTCACCGGCCTGGCCACCCTCTGGCTGATCACAGGCAATGGGGCGGCGGAAGTGGCCCGCCTACGACTCCAACAGTGAGTTTCCAAAAGTCGCTCGCCGTGCTCACGCGAGGCGTGAGCACGGCGAGCATTCCACCGAGAAGGTCAGGCGGTTGGGTTGTCCGGAGTCATACCGGGCGCGGTCGGCGGCCCGATGACCTCGGGAGCCTGCGGCGCCGTGGGCGGAGTCGGCGCCCCGGCGGTCTCACCGGCATTCCACACGGCCTGGGCGACCGGGGTGGGCGACAATTGGAGGCCACACTGGGTCTGAAGGTTGCTGACCGGCTCGTGGATCGCCTTCAGCTGGTCCTCGACCACCGGATTCTGGGCGAAGAACGCGCCGTACGCGGTCTGCGCCTCCGGCTGGGGCTGGCTGGAGATCTGCGTCAGGGCCTCGTTGGTCTGCGGGTTGGCCGCAAGGTAGGCACCCTCGGATGCAGCCGCCGTGCTGACGGTGCCGGCCACGTTGCTGGCCGAGCAGTCTGCCGGGGGCGTGGGTGCCGGGCCGGGCTGCGCATTGACCACCGGTGCGACGATCGCGGCCGATCCGAAGGCGAGCAGGCCACCGGCGAACATGCCGAAGAGTCCGCGGCGCACAGTCGTGACGGACGTGTTCATGAAAAACCACTCCTAACGGTCTGCGACACAGTCGGTCGCACCCAAGGCCTAGCCGATTACCGCGCACACCAAACCCGCACCCGGGCCACCGTGAGGGCCCGCTACCCACGTCCGCGCAGGTCCAGGCGGGCGTCAGAATTCTCGAAATCGTCGGTTCAGGACGTGCTCGCCAGTGCGAAAGGCAGCACCTCGGAGGCGCCGGCGCCTTTGAGCACCCGGGCGGCCATCGTCAGCGTCCATCCCGTGTCGGCCATGTCGTCGACCAACAGGACCGGGCCGCCGGCAGCACCCAGCGCTGCCGCATCCGGCGCCGCGAAGGCCCCGTTCAGCGCCGCGACCCGGTACGCAGAGTTCGCGGCCGTCGCCGGTCGCCTGTCCGGTGCGTAGCGCAGCACGCCGAGATCGGTCAGCCTGCCCAGCTCGGAGAGCCTGCGCGCAAGCGAGGAGATCAGCAGCGGGTGCGTGGCCGAGTCCACGGCCATCACGGCGGTGGGCCGGGTCTGCCAGTCCCAGGACGCCAGCACGGCGACCGCCGCCTGCACCACGTCATCGGAGACCTCGGCGTCGCCCGCGTCGAGTAATGCCCGCAGGCGCGCACCCCATCCGAGGTCGGTCAGCCTGCCGATCACGCGGCCGGGTGCAGGGCCGTCGGCGATCTTGCCGCTCAGGTCGATACCGAGCTTCTTCAGCCCCGTCGGCCATTGTTTGCGCGCGGCGAGGACCACACCCGGACGCATGAGCCGGTCGCGGGAATCGTCGACCACGGCGGCGTCGACGTCGGCGGTGTGCCGGGCGCCCGCGCAGTTGTCGCACCGGCCGCACCGCTCCCCGTCGCGCAGCTCGGGGTCGTCGAGCTGGCTGCGCAGGAACGCCATCCGGCAGTCCGGCGTGGACTGATAGTCGAGCATGGCCTTCTGTTCGCGCTTGCGGGCCTCGTCCAGGGTGCGGTAGCGCGGCTCGTCGTACTCCCAGGATGCGCCCGTGGCGATCCAGCCGCCCTTCACCCGGCGCACGGCGCCGTCGACGTCGAGCACCTTGAGCACCATCTCCAGGCGCGAGCGTCCGAGGTCGACCAGCGGCTCCAACGCGGCGGTCGACTGCGCGCGTTCGGTGTTCAACGCACCGATCACCGTGCGCACCATCGCTTCCGACGGGAAGGCCACCGAGGCGAAGTATCGCCAGACGTCCTGGTCCTCGTGACCGGGCAGCAGGATCACCTCGGCGCTGGCGGTCGAGCGGCCGGCGCGGCCGACCTGCTGGTAGTACGCGATCGGCGAGGACGGCGCGCCCAGGTGCACCACGAACCCGAGATCCGGTTTGTCGAATCCCATCCCCAGCGCCGAGGTCGCGATCAGTGCCTTGACGCGGTTGGCGAGGAGGTCCGCCTCGAGTTGTTCGCGTTCGGCGGCCTCCGTCGCCCCGGTGTAGGCCGCGACCTTGTGCCCGTGCTCGGCCAGCAGAGCCGCCACATCGTTGGCCTGCGCGACCGTCAGCGTGTAGACGATCCCGGAGCCCGGCAACGAATCCAGCTGCGCGACAAGCCATGCCGCACGCTGCGCCGGACTGCCCGCCGTGACCACCGACAGCCGCAGCGATTCGCGGTCCAGGCCGCCGCGCAGCACCAGTGTGTCGGCGCCGCCCACCCCGAGCTGACTGGCGACGTCGGCGACCACCCGGTCGTTGGCGGTCGCCGTGGTGGCCAGCACCGGCACGTCGGCGCCGAGGTCGGCCAGCAGCGTCCGGATGCGCCGGTAGTCGGGCCGGAAATCGTGACCCCAGTCGGACACGCAGTGGGCCTCGTCGACGACCACCAATCCGGCATCCTGGGCGAGCGCGGGCAGTACCTCGTCGCGGAAGTCGGGGTTGTTCAAGCGCTCCGGGCTGACCAGCAGCACGTCGAGTTCACCTCGGCGGACCCGATCGTGGATCTCGGACCAGTCCGTCACGTTGCTCGAATTGATGGTGGCGGCACGGACTCCGGCGCGCTCGGCGGCGGCGACCTGGTTGCGCATCAGGGCCAGCAGCGGCGAGACGATGACCGTCGGCCCGTGCCCGGCGGCGCGCAACAGCTTGGCCGAGATGAAGTAGACCGCCGACTTGCCCCACCCGGTGCGCTGGACGACGAGCGCCCGGCGCCGGTGCACGACGAGTGCCTCGATCGCCGTCCACTGGTCATCACGCAGGACGGCGGCCGGACCCGCCAGCTGCTCGAGGATCGCCTGGGCGTCGGCTCTGCCGGCCGTCGGTACGTGCGGCGACGCGGTGTTCGTCATGGGCCCATCGTGCCCGGTGGGTGTGACGCCGCCGGGACGCCCCTCAGTGCACGAGAAGCCAGATGGCGACGAAATGGCACGCCGCCGCGGCCACGGTGAAGGCGTGGAAGAACTCGTGGTGGCCGAACGTGGCGGGCCACGGGTTGGGCCATCGCATCCCGTAGAGGATGGCACCCACGTTGTAGAGGACACCACCGGCGATCAGGAGGGCCACCACGGTCACACCGGCCACGTCGAGCAGCGCCTCGGCGAACCAGATCGCCACGTAACCGAGCATCAGGTACAGCGGAATCCCCACCCACCGGGGCGCGGCGGGCCAGAACATCTTCAGCGCCACCCCGGCGACCGCACCGGTCCAGACGATCGTCAGTACCTCGGCCCCGACGTCTGCGGGCATGCCGAGGACGGCCAACGGGGTGTAGCTCGCCGCGATGAACACGAAGATGACGGAGTGGTCGAGACGCATCATCCACTTCTCGGCGGGCGGCCCCCAGCGCACCCGGTGGTAGGACGCACTGACGGTGAACATCGCGACGACGCCGAGCACGTAGACCGACGCCGCCCAGCCGGCGTGCGGCGCCGTGGCCACCCAGGCCACCTGCAGCAGCGCGATGCCGGCGAAGACGGCCACGACGGCGGAGACCAGATGGATCCAGCCCCGGGCACGGGGCGCGGCGAGGAGACCGACGACGTCGGCGGGCAGCGTAGGGGCGGCGGACGGATCGCCGTTGATCAGGACATCTCCGATGTGTCAGCGAGCCGCGGTGGCACCGGGGAACCGGCGCTGTTCGCGCGGCGCACGCAGAGCGTAGCCGCCGGCGGGACGCCCGCGGTGGATCCGCGGCCGACGAGTTGTGACGGCGTCGTCAGGCTTTCGCGGCCTCGGCGTCCATCTCCCGTTTGATTTCGAGTGCGATGTCGATGAGCTGGTCTTCCTGGCCGCCGATGAGTTTGCGCTGCCCGGCACGGTGCAGCAGCTTGTGCGCGGGCACCCCGTAGCGTTCGGACTGGCGGATGGCGTGCTTGAGGAAGCTGGAGTACACCCCCGAATACCCCATGATCAGCGCGTTGCGATCCAGCAGGCACTCGGCCGGCATCGCCGGCGCGACGACCTCCTCGGCGGCATCGGCGATATCGAAGAAATCGATCCCGGTCTTGACACCGATCTTGTCGAACACCCCGATCAGCGCCTCGACCGGCGCATTACCTGCTCCCGCACCGAAACGCCGGCACGATCCGTCGATCTGCTTGGCCCCGGCCCGCACCGCCTCGATGGAGTTCGCCACCCCCAAACCCAGGTTCTCGTGACCGTGGAACCCGACCTGGGCATCGTCACCGAGTTCGGCCACCAGCGCGGCCACCCGATCCCGCACCCCCTCCAGCACCAACGCACCCGCAGAATCCACCACGTAGACACACTGACATCCCGCATCAGCCATGATGCGCGCCTGGGCGGCCAGCTTCTCCGGCGGGATCGTGTGGCTCATCATCAAAAAACCCACGGTCTCCAATCCGAGTTCGCGCGCCAGCCCGAAATGCTGGATCGACACATCAGCCTCGGTGCAGTGCGTGGCGATACGACAGATCGACCCACCGTTGTTCTGGGCCTCCTTGATGTCCTCCTTGGTGCCCACACCAGGCAGCATCAGGAACGCGATCTTGGATTCGGTGGCCGTCTCGGCGGCCAGCTTGATCAGCTCCTGCTCCGGGGTCTTGGAAAACCCGTAGTTGAAGCTCGACCCGCCCAGCCCGTCACCGTGGGTCACCTCGATGACCGGCACCCCGGCGGCGTCGAGCGCGGCCACGATCGCACCGACCTCGTCTTTGGTGAACTGGTGACGTTTGTGATGCGACCCGTCGCGCAACGACGTATCCGTCATCCGCACATCCCACATCGGATTGAAGTAGATCTGTTCGGTACTCACGCGTGGCCCCCTGTCGTGGCTGCCAGAACTTCCTTGGCGATCTCGTCGCCCACCTTGGCCGCCGCGGCGGTCATGATGTCCAGATTGCCCGCATACGGCGGCAGGTAGTCCCCCGCGCCCTCCACCTCGATGAACGTCGTCACCAGATGCTGACCGCCATTGACCACCGACGGCTCGTCGAACTGCGGCTCGTTGAGCAACCGGTACCCCGGCACATAGGTCTGCACCTCGGCCACCACGTCCTTGATCGACGC
>NZ_JACHVU010000003.1 GCF_014190915.1 Mycolicibacterium iranicum | reverse complement strand
CTGCTCGACATCTGCGCCACCTCCGACGGCGCCGCCGCACTCATCGTCGCCTCCAAAACGTTCGCCGAAAAACACCTCGGCTCCCTCAACGGCGTGCCCTCGGTACGCGCGATCAGCCTGCAATCCCCCCAATACCCCCAACACCTACCCGAACTGCCCGACATCGCCACCGACTCCACCGCCGTTGTCCCCGGCCCCGAACGGGTCTTCAAAGACCAAATCCTCGACGCCGCCTACACCGAAGCCGGCATCGGCCCCGAAGACCTCTCCCTGGCCGAGGTCTACGACCTGTCCACCGCCCTGGAACTCGACTGGTACGAACACCTCGGCCTATGCCCCCGCGGCGAAGCAGAACAACTCCTTCGCAGCGGCGCCACCACCCTGGGCGGCCGCATCCCGGTCAACGCCTCAGGCGGACTGGCCTCCTTCGGCGAAGCCATCCCCGCCCAAGCCCTCGCCCAAGTCTGCGAACTGACCTGGCAACTCAAAAACCAAGCCACCGGCCGCCAAGTCGAGACCGCCACCGTCGGCATCACCGCCAACCAAGGCCTCTTCGGCCACGGCTCCTCAGTCATTATCGCCCGCTGACCCTTTCCCCCTTCTCTCCTCCGCGAGCGTGCGTGTCTGCAGCCGACACACCGCACCATTCACCGAGTTTGCGCACGCTCGCGGCCCTGGCGTCGACGTGCTCGCGGTGTGGCATATCGCCGGCAGTCAGCGACCGACCGGCGACGAGCGTGCGCAAACTACGGCGCGGAGGCGGCGTGTCCGCCGCAGACACGCACGCTCGCGGTCTGAGGTGTGGGGGTGAGGGGTAGAGGTGAGGGGTGGGGTGTAAAGGTGAGGGTGGGGTCAGGCGACGCCGAGGTAGGCGGCGCGAATGCTGTCGTCGTGCAACAACTCTCGCGCATTGCCCGTTCTGGTCACCTCGCCGGTCTCCAGGATGTAGGCGCGGTCGGAGCGGCTCAGCGCCTGCTGCGCATTCTGTTCGACGAGCAGCACGGTGGTGCCGCTGGCGTTGATCTCGGCGATGATCTTGAAGATCTGCGAGATGACCATCGGCGCGAGGCCCATCGAGGGTTCGTCGAGCAGAAGCACCTTCGGCCTGGCCATCAGCGCGCGGCCGATCGCGAGCATCTGCTGCTCACCACCGGAGAGCGTGCCACCCACCTGGCTGCGGCGCTCGGCGAGACGCGGGAACGTCTCCAGGATCCAGTCGAGGCGCTCGGCGTGCTCCGCCTTGGAGGGGAATTTCCGTCCGTAGCAACCCATTTCGAGGTTCTCCAGGATCGTCATCCCCGGGAAGACGCCACGGCCCTCGGGCGCCTGGATCAGGCCGTCGGTCACCCGTCGGTGCGCCTTGACCCGGCTGATGTCCTTGCCGTCGAACCACACCGAACCCGACGACAGCGGCAACAGACCGGAGATCGCCCGCATCATGGTGGTCTTACCGGCGCCGTTGGAGCCCAGCAGGGTGACGAGCTCCCCTTCGTGCACCGTCAGCGACACCGAGTGCAGCGCCTTGATGCGGCCGTAGTGCACGACGATGTCCCGCACCTCCAGCAGCACCGGCCGCGGATCGGCCTGCTGTGCGGTGTTGTCAGCTGACGTCATCGTCGGGCACCCCCAGGTAAGCGGCGATGACCTTCGGGTCCTCGCGTATTTCGGCGGGCAGGCCGTCGGCGATCTTGCGGCCGAACTCCAGCACCACGATCCGGTCGGTCACACCCATCACCAGACGCATGTCGTGCTCGATGAGCAGCACGGTGTATCCGTCGTCGCGGATCTTGCGGATCAGGTCGATCAACGCGGACTTCTCGCTCGGGTTGAAGCCTGCGGCGGGCTCGTCGAGGCACAGGAGTTTGGGTTCGGTGGCCAGCGCTCGGGCGATCTCGAGGCGCCGCTGATCGCCGTAGGACAGATTCTTGGCCTTCTCCTCGCCGCGGTGGGCGATCCCGACGAAATGCAATAGTGCTGCGGCACGTTCGATGGCCGAACGCTCTTCCCGGCGGTGCCTCGGTGAGCGGATCAGCGCGCCGGGTACCGACGTCCGGTGGCGGGCGTCAGTACCGACGAGGACGTTCTCCAGCGCCGTCATCTCACCGAAGAGACGGATGTTCTGGAACGTCCGCGCGATACCCAGCCGGGTGATCTGGTGGCGCTTGATGCGGCCGATCGTCCCGCCGTCGAAGGTCACCGAGCCCGACGTCGGTCGGTAGACGCCGGTGATCGCGTTGAAGCAGGTCGTCTTGCCCGCGCCGTTGGGTCCGATCAACCCGAGGATCTCGCCGCGCCGGATGTTGAACGTCACCGCGTCCAGGGCGGTGAGCCCGCCGAACTTCACCGTCAGATCGGTGGTCTGCAGCAGGATTTCGCCCTCGTCGGCCTGGATCTCACGGTGCACGCTGGCCAGCGAAGCCACGTTGCTCGCGAAGTCCTCGACGGCGGCATCGGCCGCGGTGCCCGGCTCGGGGGTCGTCATTTCACCGGCTCCGTATCGGTCGGCCGGGCCCGTAGCAGGCTGCGGGCCGCCTTGCCGTACGCGAGCAGCTGCTGGCGGACCGGGAAGAGGCCCTGGGGGCGGAAGATCATCAGCACCACGAGCGCCAGCCCGAAGAACAGGTACTTCAGGTTGCCCATGTCGATCCCGAGGAAGTGCACGCCGAGAAGGCGGTTGGGTAGGTACACGATGATGAACGCGCCTAGGATCACGCCCAGTTTGTTGCCCTGCCCGCCGAGGACGACGGCGCACAGGAACAGCATCGAGTTGATGATGTTGAACGTCGGCGGCGCGACGTACTGGACCTGGCCGGCGTAGAGCGCACCGGACAGACCTCCGATCGCGGCGCCGATCGTGAACGCCCACAGCTTGAACTTGAACGTGTTGACGCCCATCACCTCGGCGGCGTCCTCATCCTCGCGGACGGCGATCCATGCGCGGCCGACGCGGCTGCGTTCGAGGTTTCCGACCAGGAGCAGGATTAGGACGATCATGACCAGGCCGACCCAGAACCACCAGGTGCCGTAGTTGGCGTCGCCGCTGGAATTCGACACGGAGAACACCCCTTCGGGGTGCTGCTCGTTCTCCAGGAAGTGCGGGAAGGCCACTTCGTTGAGGCCGCGCGGTCCGTTGGTGATGTCGGCCAGGTTGTCGGCGAGCAGGCGGATGATCTCGCCGAAGCCCAGCGTCACGATCGCGAGGTAGTCCCCGCGCAAGCGAAGTGTCGGGAAGCCGAGGATCAGTCCGGTCAGTGCGGTGACCGCCATCGCGAGCGGCACACACGACAGCCAGGCCCACGGGGTGCTGAAGAATCCGCTGGGGCTCATCTGGTTCCAGGGGCTCTCCGGGCTGGTGAGCAAGGCGACCGTGTATGCGCCCACGGCGTAGAACCCGACGTAGCCGAGGTCGAGCAGACCTGCCTGTCCCACAACCACATTGAGGCCGATCGCGATGATCGCGATCATCGCGAACTGGGCCATCGTGCCGCCGAAACTGATTCCGGGGGTGTCGATGAACCCGGGTGTGAACAACGGCGACAAGCCCACGGCGACGAACAGGAGGATGCCGAACACCCACTTCTGGGGCCGGTTCAGGGTGTCCCACCAGTTCGTCACGCGGGCCCACGGGGAACCGGATTTCGCGGTCGTGCTCATACGCGTGCCTTCCCGAGGCTCTCGCCGAGTATGCCGGTCGGGCGCACGAGCAGCACCAAGACCAGCAGCACGAAGGCGACGACATCGCGCCACTGTGTTCCGAAGACGGCCTGCCCGTAGTTCTCCATGACCCCCAGCAGCAGCCCGCCCAGCAGTGCGCCGCGCAGGTTGCCGATTCCGCCGAGCACCGCGGCGGAGAACGCCTTGATCCCCAGCAGGAACCCGCCCGAGTAGATGATGCCCTGCGGAACCTTGAGCGTGTACAGCAGCGCCGCGGCGCCGGCCAGGAGCCCACCGATGAGGAAGGTCGTCATGATGATGCGTTCCCGCGACACCCCCATCAGGGTGGCGGTGGTCGGGTCCTGGGCGACGGCGCGGATGCCGCGGCCGAACTTCGTCCGGTTGATGGCGATGTCGGTCAGCACCGCGAGCACGAGCGCCGAGGCGATGATGACGATGGTGATGTTGGAGATCGCCACCCCGAAGAACTCGAACTGGGTTCTGGGTTGTACCAGCACGATCGGCTGCTGGGCGTTCGGGCCGCCGTAGCCCGGGATGATCTTGGGCAGGATGAACAGGACGAACTGTTGCAGTACGAACGACATGCCGATCGCGGTGATCAGGAAGGTCAGCGCCCGGGCGTTGCGCTTGCGCAGCGGCCGGTAGGCGATGAACTCCAATCCCACTGCCGCTCCGCCGGATACGAGCATCGCGAAGACCATCGCGACGGCCAGGTACAGGATCGTCAGCCCGATGCCCTTGCTGTAGGCGTTGCCGCTCGGGGTGAAGCCCAGGATCATGTCGAGTGCGAAATACGCGCCGAACATGCCCAGCATGAAGATCTCGGAGTGGGCGAAGTTGATCAGCCGCAGCACACCGAACACCAGGGTGTACCCGACGGCGACCAACGCGTAGATCGCTCCCCACGACAGACCGTCGATCGTCAACTGCCAGAAACTGTCGACCAGCGCTCCGACATTGAAGTTGATGTTTGCGGCCAGATTCATCCGGTGGGGAACTCCTAGCGAGATCTACGGGTGCACAGCGGTGGGAAGCAGCGCCTCAGACGAAAGCGCGTCCGAGCCAGGCACTCTCGGACGCGCTTCGTCTCAGCGGTTACTGGACGCCGTAGATCCAGATGAGGGTGGTGGTGAGCTCACCGGTGGGGGTCCACTGGTATTCGCGAGCGACGCCCTGCCCCTTGTAGTTACGAACGAAGTCCAGCAGAGCCGGACGGGTGATCGCACCGGAGTCGATGCCCTTGAGCAGGATGGTGCCCAGGTCGTACCCCTCGGCGCTGTAGGTGCCGGCGTCCTGGTTGAATTTCTGCTTGTACTCGTCGGCGAACGAGCCGGTGGCCGGGCCGCAGGGGCACGCCAGGACTGCGCTCTTGGACGATTCGCCGGCCTGCTTGACGAATTCGGGGTCCTTCGTTCCGTCGGCGCTGGCGAAGACGCCCTCGTAGCCGCCGTCCCGCAGCTGCTGGACCAGCGGCGCCGCCTCGGCGTAGTAGCCGCCGAAGAAGACCGAGTCCGGGGCGGCACCCTTGATTTGGGTCACCGCTGCGGAGAAGTCCTTGTCGCCCTTCTTCACCGAGATGTTGCATGCCGAGTCCGCGACCGGGCCGAGGGTGTCTCGGACGGCCTGAGACAGGCCGAGACCGTAGTCGGTGCTGTCGTCGACGACGCAGACCTTCTTGTGCCCGAGCGTGTTCTTCAGATAGTTCGCGACGGAGGGCCCCTGCACCCCGTCGTTGGCCAGCCCGCGGAAGAACGTCTTCCATCCGTTCTCCGACAGCGTCACGTTCGTCGCCGACGCGGTGGTCGACACCAGACCCGCCTGATCGAACACACCGCCGGTCGCCTTGGTCTCACCCGAGAACGCCGGGCCCACCAGACCGATCGTGTACTGGTCGTTGACGATCTGCGGGGCGATCGCGGTCGCCTTCTGCGGATCACCTTCGGTGTCGAACGGGATGAGCTGCACCTGGCAGCCCGGGTTGGCCTCGTTGTGCTTGTCGACCGCGAGCTGCACACCGTTCTTGATGTTGATGCCGAGCGCCGCGTCGGGGCCGTTGAGAGCACCGGCCATGGCGATGGACACCGGCGGACAGGTGGCCTTGCCGTCCCCAGCCGGATCAGCGGGCGACGCACCCGTGGACGCCGGGACCTCGGCGCCGTTCTCGTCGATCTGCACCTTCTCGACGATCTTGAGATTCGTCTGCGATGCCTCTTCTTCGGGTGCGCCCTGGTTGCAGCCGGCAACAGCCAGCGCAACCAGACCGGCACCACCGAGAGCAAATGCCTTGCGTGCCACGCGACCGCGCACGTCTCACCTCCGGTTCAGTGTTTTGCTCGGCACCGTCGGGTGTCGCCTACGGAACCGTGACGACCACGTCGGCGATGCTTCGCCGACGACCATAACCAACCCACCGCCCTATCGCGTGATGTTGGAAAACGCGTGGCGCGGATAAACCCGGTGAGCGGTCAAAAGGCGGAGGCGGAAACGCAGACTTAACGGACAGGGCTGGGCGAAAGCCCTAATTCGGCTCCGCGGCCGGAGTCTCGGCGGGCGGGTCGAGAGTCTCGAGAACCACCTCGGCGACGCGCTTCATCGTGGTGCGCCGGTCCATCGCCGCGCGCTGGATCCACTTGAACGCTTCGGGTTCGCTCATCCCCTGCTTCGATTGCAGCAAACCTTTGGCCCGTTCGACGAGCTTGCGGGTCTCCAGGCGGTCGGACAGGGTCGCGACCTCTTTCTCCAGCTCGGCGATCTCACTGAACCGGCTGACCGCCACCTCGATGGCCGGGATCAGGTCGGTGATGCTGAACGGCTTGACCAGGTAGGCCATCGCACCCGCATCGCGGGCCCGTTCCACCAGCTCGCGCTGACTGAACGCGGTGAGGATGACGATCGGGGCGATGCGTTTGGCCGCGATCTCGGAGGCCGCGTCGATACCGTCGCGGCGGGGCATCTTGACGTCCATGATGACCAGGTCCGGCCGCAGCGACTCGGCCAGATCCACGGCCTCCTGACCGTCGCCGGCCTCGCCGACGATCTCGTAACCCTCTTCGCGCAGCATCTCGGCCAGATCCAGCCGGATGAGGGCTTCGTCTTCGGCGATGAGGACGCGGTGCGGCGTGGCGGCGGCGTCAGGCGGCGAGGCGGAGGCGGAAGACATGGATGACATTGTGTAGCCCGCAGGCCGGATGAGCGAGCGCGGGGCCATCCTCTAGGGTGGTAGGCCGCGCTACCTACCGTGGCCGGGACGCCCTCGTATCCCAACTGGCAGAGGAAACGGATTCAAAACCCGTCCAGTGTGAGTTCGAATCTCACCGAGGGCACCAGCTCAGTACAGATCCAGCCGACGGTCGGCCAGCAGGTCGACGTGCTCGGTGATCTTCTTCGAACGGCTCAGCGTCAGGTCGATGTCCGCGAGCGCCATCCCGGTGCCCGGGCCGGCCTCGGCGACCACCCAGCCGTCCTGGTTCACGATGGCCGACCCCGCCGTCCACGCCTGGCCACGCTCCACACCCGCCCGGTCGCACGCCGCCACCGCGACCCGGTTCAGGCGCGCGGTCGACATCGCGGTGATGACCTCGCCGGGTCGTTCACCCTCGGGGCGTGGGAACAGAGGCCAGTTGACCGACGCCACGATCAGATCGGCGCCGTCGACGGCCACCCGACGTGTCAGCTCACCGAATTCCAGGTCGTAGCAGACCATTACGGCCACGGCGCCGTGGCGCGTCTGCAGAACCGGCGGGAGCGTGGACCCCGGCGTGAAGACGAGCCGCTCCCGGTCCCAGAGGTGCGTCTTGCGGTAGATCGCCACCACGCCGGTCGAGTCCATGACGGCTGCGCTGTTGTAGAGCAGGCCGTCGTCGCCGAGCTCGCAGAACCCGACGACCGCGAGTGCACCCCCGAGCCCTGAGCTCCACGTCGTGAACCTCGGATCCGAGGGTGTCAGGGCAGCGATCCGCGCCTCGTCCGCATCGGTGAACATGTAGCCCGACGTGGCGAGCTCCGGCAGCACGACGACGTCGGCGCCGGCCCGGACCGCGTCGTCCAGGGCGACCGCGATGACCTCGGAGTTGCCGTCCAGATCGCCGAGTACAGGATCGAGCTGACAGCAGGCGATACGCGTCATTCGACCAGGCTAGTCGCCCTTTCGGCGATAAGCTCCGGCCGTGCTCAACGTGCGGACGGTGTGTGTGCCCGAGGTGACTCTCGGCCATCGCGCATGGTCGCCGAGCAGGCATCGGGACGACCGGGTAGGCCGCCGTCTGCGAGTGCTGACGATCGCCAGCTGGATCGCCGCAGCGGTGTCGCTGGCCTTCGGTGTCTTTCAGCTGACCCTGGGCGGCGCACTCTGGTGGTTGGGCGCGGTCAACATCGTCTGCGGGGCGGTGTTCCTCGTCATCCCGCGCCTGTGTCCGCTCGGCGAGCTCGTCGCACCGCTGACGTTCGTGACGTTCGCCTACGTGTCGGTGACATTCATCTGCTACACCATCGGGACCGGGTCCGGTCTGCAGTTCTACTTCATCGTCGCGTCGTCACTCGCAGTGCTCGTCCTCGGAATTGAGCGCATCGGGCTAGCCGCATCCGTCGCGGCGATCGGGGTGGCCATCACGATCGGGCTGGAGCTGACGGCGCCCAACGATCGCGGCCTCGGACCGTCATGGACGCTCACCGCCGGGTTCATCAGCGCGGTCGTGTCGTCGGCAGTGATGCTGGTGCTGACGATCTGGTACACGCTGCGCGAGATCGAGCGCGCCGAAGCGGCGATGGAAGCCGAGTACGAGCGTTCAGAACGCCTGCTGGCCAACATTCTTCCGACCACCATCGCCGATCGGCTCAAGGAACCGACCCGCACCGTCATCGCCGACAAGTACGACGACGCCTCGATCCTGTTCGCCGACATCGCCGGCTACACCAAGCGAGCCAGCGACACCGCGCCCGCCGAGCTGGTGCGCTTCCTCGATCGGCTCTACACCGACCTCGACGCGCTCGTCGACCGGCACGGCCTGGAGAAGGTGAAGACCAGCGGTGACTCCTACATGGTCGTCAGCGGCGTTCCGATCCCCCGCCCCGACCATCTGGAAGCGCTGGCATGTCTCGCACTGGACATGGCCGATGCGGTGGCCGGCCTGAAAGACGCTCAGGGCCGCGACGTTCCGCTGCGCATCGGCATGGCCACGGGGCCCGTCGTCGCCGGGGTGGTCGGTGCCAAGAAGTTCTTCTACGACGTGTGGGGCGACGCCGTCAACGTGGCCTCCCGGATGGAGACCACAGATGTGGAAGGGCGGATTCAGGTGCCCGACAACGTCTATGAGCGTCTGCGGCACACTTTTGTGCTGGAAGAACGCGGCTTGGTCGACGTGAAGGGCAAGGGCGCGATGCATACCTGGTACCTGGTCGGCCAGAAGGCCGACCAGGACCGTCAACTCCGCGCCGGGGGCCGAATCGTCACACCTTTCGGTTTTCCGACTTGAGCAGCCAGGCCAACTTCTCCAAACCGTCGATCAGCTGGTGCAGGATGTCGGCCGTGCTCGGATCCTCGTCGTCGACCCCGTCATGCACGGTGCGCAGCGTGTCCACCACGGCGTAGATGCGCGTCGTGATCAGGTCGACGACGTCGCCGGTGCTGTGCTCGTAGGCGGGGAACTCCGGCAGTGACGTGCCTGCCGCGACGGTGTCGGAGCGGCCGTCGGGCACCGCGTCCAGCGCCCGCATCCTCTCGGCGACCGTGTCACTGGCCTCCCGGGCGAAGTCGACGACCTCGTCGAGTTGCAGATGCAGGTCGCGGAAGTTCGTCCCGACGACGTTCCAGTGCGCCTGCTTGCCTTGCAGGTGCAGTTCGATCAAATCCACGAGAACTCTCTGCAGCGCGCCACTCAGCTGCGGCGACGCCTGGAAGTTGACGACTTCGGCCTCAGTGCGACGTGCGTTCGATGTTGTGCTCATGACCATGACAACGCCTCCTAATCTGGATTGAGTCCAGAATAGCTAGGAATTGTCCGTGGCGGTAGTCACAGTCTGCTGGTCCTGCCTTTCGAGCAGCCGCGCGTAGCCGGCGCCCATACCGAGCAGGATCAGGCCCACGACGATGAACACCGCGACCCGGAAGATTCCGTCCAGCGTGCCGAGGTCGAAGAGGAAGAGCTTGGCCATCGCCGCGGCGACCAGACCCAGGCCACCACCGATCGGCACTGAACGCTCGTCCTTCGGACGGCGGGCGGCCAAGCCGAACAGCGTCGCCGCCATGGCGATCCAGATGATGGTGGCGGCCATGTGGCCGGCGTAGAAACCGCCGTCGCCGGGGGCCACGAGCATGCCCGCCGTGACGGTGAACGTCGTGACCGCGTAGACGGTCACGGCGCCTGCACCCACCCACAGTGCGTTGTCGGTGCGGTCCCAGGTCCCTGCGATGGCCAGCGCGCCCCCCACCAGCAGGATGCTGGAGACCAGGGTGGAGATTCCCGTTCCCACTTCGACCCGGGTCGGTGCGAACAGCGCATCCGGTGGCGAATAGGCCAGATGCGCGACCGCACCGATGACCGCGAAACCGACTGCCGCGCAGCGGCCGACGACGTCGTGGCGCCCGGCCACCGCGGTCACCACAGCCATCGCCAACAGCACCGGACCGGCGACCGTGCCGTCGAATGCGGCAGTGACAGCGATGAGTGCGGCGACGGCGGCAGTCGCGGAGAACACCTGGCGCACGATGCCGGGGACACCCGGCAAGCGATCGCCGATGAGGACGACGGCCATGAGAGCCGCGGCAAGTGCGGCCGACATCAACGCTGCGACGACACGATCCACGGCGAGGTTCACACTCAGCACGGGCAGGGTTGCCGCGGCGGTCAGAAGCGCCATCGCGGCGCGATTCGTGGTGCTGGGCAACAGAATCAGTGCAGCGACCAGACCGATGACCGCAGCGATACCGCACGCCCCTGCCAGCCAGAGATCCTCACGCGAATCGAAGAACCGCGCAGCCAGCGCCACCAGCAGCGGCAGGACGGCGGCAGCGATCCGCGCCGTGTGCAGCCAGATCCAGTCCTTACCCAACTGCACGGGCAGAGACGCCGCGGCCAGCGCCAGCATGAACGCGACGAGCAACAGCGAGACTCCATCCGCGACGACGGGCGCCAGCACGATGAGTGGCACGAGCACGAGAAGTCCCAGGTGCTGGGAGTCCCAGCGCCTGGCCAGTGTCAGCCCGCCGCCGGCCACGAGGGACGCGGCGATCAACGCGACGGGCGCCGAAACCCAGTCATAGATGGTGGTCACCGCAATGACGTTCATGTAGGCGGCCGCGACGCCGGTGGCGACCAGCGCGATCCCGCCCACGCGTCCGCCCGGCCGCGCAGTGAGCCACCATCCCGCTCCCACCAGTGCACCGGCCAGCGCCGCGCCCGCGGCGACCCGGAATTCGGGTCGCAGAATCCCCGCCTGGGCAGCCAGGACGAGCAGCAGAACCACGCCGATCAGGGTGACGGCGACACCGGCGACGGCGAGTAGCTTGCCGATCCACCCCTCGGAGCGTTCCTTCCGGGGTTTCGGGGGCTTCGCGGTCGGTGCCTGCGGGTACGCCCGGAAGGGCGACGGGGGCGGGTACTGGGGCCAGTACGGCCGCACGGGGGATTGCACCGGGACAGGCATCGCCGGCGGCGGGGCCACGGGCGGCGCGGCCGCCCCAGACTTTGGTGTCACGGGCGGCGCTGTCACGGACGGCGCTGTCACAGACGGCGCTGTCACGGGCGGCGCCGCCGGCTGCGGGGTCACGGGCGACTCCGCCGACGTGAGCGGATGACCGGTCAGGATCCGGTCGAGTTCGGCGAGATCCGTCGACACCTGCTGCAGCTGGCGGGAGATCGCTGCGAAATCCGCGGACAGGCGGGTGACGACGGCGGTGTGCGGTGCAGTCATACCCTCATCGTCGCAACCGACGGCGCCTGCAGGGATGAGTACTACTACTCGTCCAGCCCGTGCTCGATCGCGTAGCGCGCCAACTCCACCCGGTTCCCGATCTGTAGTTTGCGGAAGGTCGCCTGCACGTGGTTCTCGACGGTGCGATGGCTGAGCGACAGGCGCGTCGCGATCTGTTTGGCGGTCAGTCCTTTGGCGACATGGCGCAGGATCTCGGTTTCACGTTCGGTCAGGCTGGGGCCGTCGGGATCGGCGTGCGGATCGCGTTCGATACGCCGGAACTCACCCAGCACCAGCCCGGCCAGGCCGGGGGTGAAGACCGCCCGTCCCTGTGCCGTGGCCCGCACCGCGTCCCCCAGCTCCTGCTTGGAGGCGCTTTTGACCAGGTAGCCGGTGGCGCCGGCCTTGACCGCTTCGAGTACGTCGTCACGTTCGTCGGACGCCGAGAGCACCAGGATCCGCGAGGACGGTGACACCGCGAGCACTTCGGTGGTCGCCTGCGCCCCGTCCCCGTCGCCCAATCGCATGTCCATCAGCACCACTGCGGGTTTGACGACCGCCGCGCGCCGCTTGGCCGAGGCGACGCCGTCGGCCGTGGCCACCACCTCGAAACCGTCGTCGGCCAGGTCGCGCGCCACCGCATCGCGCCAGATCGGGTGGTCGTCGACGACCATCACGGTGGTCGGTTGATCGCTCACCTCCGGGTCTCCGGTCTACGTGGCACGGTCAACTCCCATTCGGTCCCGGCGCCTGCGGCGGTGCTGAGCTCAGCGCGACCGCCCAGCCAATCCATGCGCCCCACAATCGATTTCGCTACGCCGATCCGGCCCTCCTGCACCGCCGATTCGAGCCGGCCCTCGGGGATCCCGACACCGTCGTCACGCACGCTCACCGTGACCGTCGCGCCGAGATCCTCAAGAAGAACATACGCGCGAGCGTCGGGCCCCGCGTGGGCCTCGACATTGTCGAGAGCGTTGGTCACCGCCGCGAAGAACTCCTCGGCGACCGCCGAATCGAGCAGCACCGGTTCGGCGGGCACGCTGACCGACACCCGATCGGAGGCCCGACGCCGCAGCAGGACGCCGAGGTCGACGGTCGAGCCGTCCCGCGGGGTCGCGTCCCCGGCGCTGACCAGGCGCCGCAGCGCGCGCTCCTGCTCCCCTGCCAGTTCGGCCAATTGCGCGGTGTCGCCGCCGATCTCGCGTCCGCGCCGGGCAACCAGAGCCAGAACCTGGATGGCGCCGTCATGTACCTGACGCGACAATCGCTCGCGCTCCTCCAGCGACGCCGCCAGCCGTGCGGCACGCTCCAGTTCGGCGTGGGCCCGGCGGGCGGTCTGAGCCGCCATGCCGATCGCGAGTCCGACGGCCAGTTCGATGACGACCGTCGCGTTACGGCCGAGGTCGATGCTGACGTAACCCTTGAGCACCGTGCTGGCCGCGACGATGATCAGTCCGGCGAGCATGCCGGGTACCGGTCCGGACAGGATCGCCGCCGAGATGGTGGCGTTGGTGGCCCACAGCGTGGTCGGCCAGGACTGGTTATCCAGCGCCCACTGGTCGGAGGCGATCAACTCCGTGGAGAGCATGAGCGCCACGACGACGATGATCTCGGCGAGCACCCACGCGGGTCTGCGGCCGAAGCCCTGCAGATAGGCGATCGCGCATGCCGCGCTCCAGCCGATCAGCACCGCGAACAGCAGCCACCCGACCACCGGGGAATTCAGGTCGCGGTTGACGGCCAGCTGGAACCCGAAAGCGTAGACGCAGCTGAGCAGACGGAACACCTGAGCGGCCCGCCACAGCGGCGTGACCGGATCAGGCCCTACATCACCTTGGACAGAAACGCCTGTGTCCGTTCGTGCTGCGGGTTGGCCATCACCTCGCGGGGCTTGCCCCGCTCGACCACGACGCCCCCGTCCATGAACACCAACTCGTCGGCGACCTCGCGGGCGAAGCCCATCTCGTGCGTCACCACCACCATCGTCATCCCCTGAGCGGCAAGCTTTTTCATCACGGCGAGCACTTCGCCGACAAGCTCGGGGTCGAGCGCCGAGGTGGGCTCGTCGAACAGCATCAGCTTCGGGTCCATGGCCAGGGCCCTGGCGATGGCAACCCGCTGCTGCTGACCGCCCGACAGCTGCGCGGGGTAGGCGTCGGCCTTGTCTGCCAGCCCGACCTGGGCCAGCAACTCCCTTCCCTGCCTGACGGCTTCGTCCTTGTCGACGCCCTTGACCTGAACCGGAGCCTCGATCACATTGCCGAGGGCCGTCCGGTGCGGGAACAGGTTGAAGTGCTGGAACACCATCCCGACATCGCGACGCTGCCGGGCCACCTCGCGTGGCTTCATCTCGTGCAGCTTGCCGCCGCGCTCGTGATAGCCGACGAGCGATCCGTCGACGTAAAGCCTTCCTGCGCTCACGGTTTCGAGGTGATTGATGCACCGAAGAAATGTCGACTTGCCGGAGCCGGACGGCCCGACGAGGACCAGCACCTGCCCCTTCTTCACCTCGAGCGTGATGCCCTTGAGCACTTTCAGCGCACCGAAGTTCTTGCACACCAACTCTGCTCTGACCATCGGGTGTGCGGTGGCTTCTGACATCGTCACACTCCCAGACCCATCTGCGCTTTGGCCAACGCCTCGAGCTGTTTGGACGTCAGCTTGCGCGAAGCACCCCGGGAGAAATACCGCTCCAGGTAGTACTGCCCGACCATGAGGATGCTGGTGATGACCAGGTACCAGGTCGCGGCGACGAGAAGCAGCGGGACCGGTTCGAAGATGCGGGCCGCGATCTCGCGGGTGGCGATGCTGTACAGGTCGAAGGCGTACGGCACGGCGGTGACCAGCGAAGTGGTCTTCAGCAGGCTGATGACCTCGTTTCCCGTCGGCGGGATGATCACGCGCATCGCCTGGGGCAGCACGGTGCGACGCATCGCCTTGCCCCACGACATCCCCAACGCGGTCGACGCTTCGAGCTGGCCCTCGGGCACCGAGGTGATGCCGGCGCGAACGATCTCGGCCATGTAGGCGGCCTCGTTGAGGGCCAGACCGATGACCGCCAGCGCGAACGGAAACGACAGGTTCTGCAGATCGAAGTGCAGCAGCGACGGCCCGAACGGAACACCCAGCTGGACGTTCTGGTAGATCGTCGGCATCAGTCCCCAGAAGGCGAGCTGCACGTACACCGGCGTGCCCCGGAAAATCCACAGGAACACCCACGCCACCGAGGACAGCACCGGATTCGAGGACAGCCGCATCACGGTCAGAGCCACCCCGAGCACGATGCCGATCGCCATCGAGTAGACCGTCAGCTGCAGGGTGTTGAAGACTCCCAGCAGGATCCGGTCGTTGAAGAGGTATTCGATGTACGTCGGCCAGCCGTAGGCCTCGTTGGTGGCGGCTCCCCACAGGAACAGCGCGACGAGAATGATGATGCCGGCCGCCGCCACCCAGCGCCACGGATGGCGCAGGGGAACGGCATCGATGGTCTGTGGCGAACTCGCATCGGGCGGCGTGCCGGCATCGGTCATGGCTGTCAGGAGATCGCGCCGTTGATCACCGGCTTGTCGATCATTCCTTCTTCGAGTCCCCAGTTGGCGGCAATCTCCTTGTACTTCCCGTTCTCGATCAGGTGCTCAAGGGCCTGCAGCAGCGACTGCGCCAGCGGCGAGCCCTTCTCGACCGGCCACCCGTAGGGCGCGGAGTCGAATGTCTCACCGGCCTGGGCCAGCTTCCCGTTGGTCTGCTTGATGGCATAGAGGGTCACCGGCGAGTCGGCCGACATCGCGTCGGCCTGGCCCAGCACCACGGCGTTCGTGGCGGCGTCCTGGCTGTCGAACGGAATGATCTCGATCGCCGGCTGGCCCGCGTCGGTGCACTTCTTGCTGCGCGCCGGCAACTCGTCGGTCTCCTGCACCGTGGTCGCCTGCACGGCGACCTTCTTACCGCAGGCGTTCTCGGGGTCGATGGTGCCGCCGGTGGGCTGCGCCCACAGCGTGCCGGCCGAGAAGTAGGTGACGAAGTCGACCTGCTGCTCGCGTTCCTTGCTGTCGGTGAACGAGGACATGCCGACGTTGAACGTGCCGCCCTGGATGGACGGGATGATCTTGGCGAAGTCCGCCTCGCGGTACTCGGCCTTGAGACCCAGCGTCCCGGCGACGGCGTTCATCAAATCGACGTCGAAGCCGACGAGCTTGCCCTCGGGATCCTTGAACTCGTTCGGCGCATACGGCACGTTGACACCGACGATGAGCGTGCCGGTCGACTTGATGGCTTCCGGCACGGTGTTCGCGATCGCGTCGACCTTCTCCGCGGGTGCTACCGCGGTCGGGGATCCTTCTTCGCTCGGAGCCTCCGAGCTGCTCGAACAGCCGGACAGCGTCATGGCGCCCGTCGCGGCGAACACCGCGACCATCCGCCAGATCCTGGTCCGGCGGTCTTGGATTCCACCCAACACTGGTTTGCCTCAACTTTCTTCTTCGGGTCGTCCGCGTTTCCGCCTGAGTCCCCCAACTTAGGCATCCCCAGCCAGGAACGTTAACGACCGATGATCCGGCGCGCAGCGCCGGTAACGAGACATTAACGACACGAGTGAGACATCACAGCCGTACTGCGAAATCGACGAAGTCGTGTCGCGCGTGTGCCACACTGCGCGCATGGAAACCGCTGCTCCCCCAACCATGTTGCAGCATCTCTGGAAGTCGGCACTTCTGTCCGGGATACTCGCAATCATCCTCGGCGCGATGGTGTGGTTCTGGCCGGCCATCAGCATCTTCGCCGCCGCGATCTTCTTCGCCGCTTACCTGTTGGTCACCGGCATCTCCCAGGTGGTGTTCGCGTTCGCCCTGCACGTCTCGGCGGGCGGGCGCGTGCTGCTGTTCCTCAGTGGTGCGGCCGCACTGATCCTGGCGGTGATGTGCTTCCGCAATTTCGGAAACGCCGTTCTTCTGCTGGCCATCTGGATCGGCATCGGGTTCATCTTCCGTGGCGTCGCCACCGCCGTGTCGGCGATCAGCGACCCGACGCTCCCGGGCCGGGCCTGGGAGATCTTCATCGGTGTGATCAGTCTCATCGCCGGCGTGATCATGCTCGCCTCGCCGTTCAATTCCATCGAAACACTGACCATGGTGGTCGGCATCTGGCTCATCGTGCTCGGAATCTTCGAGGTCATCTCCGCTTTCGGCATCCGGTCGGCCAGCCGGGACCTGGTCGCTACGAGGGACTCGGTGGCCACCTCCAGCCCGGAATGAGGGCAAAAGTCCCTACCCCCAGCCGGACGCGAAGCTACTACACTTTGTCGTAGACGGAGCAGATCGCTCCGGTAGAGCGTGAGGGTGGCGCGATGGACGTCCTTGATGTGTCGCGGTGGCAGTTCGGTGTCACCACCGTCTACCACTTCATCTTCGTTCCGCTCACGATCGGACTGGCGCCGCTGATCGCGGTGATGCAGACGGTCTGGCACGTCACCGGGAACACCGCCTGGTACCGCCTCACGAAGTTCTTCGGCAAGCTGTTCCTGATCAACTTCGCAATCGGGGTCGCGACCGGCATCGTCCAGGAGTTCCAGTTCGGCATGAACTGGAGCGAATACTCGAAGTTCGTCGGCGACATCTTCGGCGCCCCTCTCGCGTTCGAAGGGCTGATCGCGTTCTTCTTCGAGTCCACCTTCATCGGCTTGTGGATCTTCGGCTGGAGCCGGCTGCCCCGCGCCGTCCACCTCGCCTGCATCTGGATCGTCGCGTTCGGCGTCAACGCCTCGGCCTACTTCATCATCGCGGCCAATTCGTTCATGCAGCATCCGGTGGGCGCCAGGTTCAACCCCACGACGGGCCGCGCCGAGCTCGTCGACTTCGGGGCGTTGCTGAGCAACAACACCGCGGTCTGGGCGTTCTTTCATGCCGTCGCCGGTGCGTTGTTGACCGCCGGTGCCTTCGTGGCCGGCATCTCGGCATGGCTGATGGTCCGCGAGCGTCGTCGCGCAGCCACCGATCCCGCACCCGCAGACGCCCGCTCGATGTTCCGGCCCGCCGCCATCCTGGGCAGCCTGGTGGCACTCGCCGCCGCCGCAGGCCTGTTCTTCACCGGGGACATCCAGGGCAAGCTGATGTTCGTCCAGCAACCCATGAAGATGGCTTCGGCGGAATCGTTGTGCCACACCGAAACCGACCCGGATTTCTCGATCCTGACCGTCGGCACGCACAACAACTGCGACAGCGTGACCCACCTCATCGAGGTTCCCTACGTCCTGCCGTTCTTGGCCGAGGGCCAGTTCAGCGGGGTGACGCTCGACGGGGTTCAGGACCTCCAACGGGAGTACCAGGAGAAGTTCGGGCCGGGCGACTACCGACCCAATCTCTTCGTCACCTACTGGGCTTTCCGCGCGATGATCGGACTCCTGCTCGTGCCCGCCGCGTTCGCACTGCTGACCGTGTGGCTGACGCGGCGCGGGCGCATCCCCGACCAGAAGTGGTACGGGCTGGCCGGAATCCTGACCATCCCGACGCCGTTCCTCGCCAACTCCGCCGGCTGGGTGTTCACCGAAATGGGGCGCCAGCCCTGGGTGGTGGTGCCCAACCCGACGGGCGACCCGATGGTCCGAATGACCGTGCAGGAGGGTGTCTCCAACCACGCCGCCGGGACGGTCTGGTTCTCGCTGGCGGTGTTCACACTCCTCTACGGCGCGCTGGCGGTCGTGTGGTTCCACCTCATGCGGCGTTACGTCGTCGAGGGCCCACTCGATCACGACTCCGAGCCCGCGCCGCCGGCGCCGCCCAGCAAGGACGACGTCGCACCACTGTCGTTCGCGTACTAGGAGATTGACATGGGAATCCAGGAACTGTGGTTTCTGTTGATCGCCGTGCTGTTTCTCGGCTTCCTGATCCTCGAAGGGTTCGACTTCGGCGTGGGCATGTTGATGGCGCCGATGGGCTCGCGGGGTGACGGCGACCCCGACAACCGGCGCCGCGCGGTGCTGAACACGATCGGCCCCGTGTGGGATGCCAACGAGGTCTGGCTCATCACCGCCGGGGCAGCGATGTTCGCCGCGTTCCCCATCTGGTACGCCACGCTGTTCTCGGCGTTGTATCTGCCACTGCTGGCCATCCTGTTCGGCATGATCCTGCGCATCGTCGGAATCGAGTGGCGCGGCAAGATCAACGATCCGCGGTGGCGGCACTACGCCGACCTCGGCATCGCCCTGGGCTTGTGGTTGCCCGCGGTGCTGTGGGGTGTGGCGTTCGCAATCCTGTTGCGGGGTCTGCCGATCGACGCAGACGGGCAGACCCAGGTCGGGATCACTGACGTGCTGAGCCCCTACACGCTTCTGGGTGGGCTCGCGACGGCCACGCTGTTCCTGTTCTACGGCTCGGTGTACCTGGCACTGAAGACCGCCGGCGCGCTGCGCGACGATGCGTTCGCCACGGCGCGGCTGCTGTCGGCTCCGGCGATCGTGGTGGCGGGCGGATTCGGCGTGTGGACGCAACTCGCCTACGGCAAGCCGTGGACGTGGACGGCACTGGCGGTCGCGGTGGTCGCGCTGCTGGTGGCGGTCGCGTTGATGTGGGCGAAGGCGCGCGAGGGCGTCGCATTCGTGTCGATGGTCGTCGTCGTCGCCGCGGTGGCGGTGCTGATCTTCGGAGCCATGTATCCGAACCTCCTGCCCTCGACGCTCAACCCGGACTGGAGCATCACGATCTACAACGGCTCGTCGACGCCGTACACGCTGCGCATCATGACCTGGGCGTCGCTGGCGTTGCTGCCGCTGGTGCTCTGCTATCAGGCCTGGTCGTACTGGGTGTTCCGCAAACGTGTGACCGCAGAAGCGATCCCGGCGTCCATCGGTCTGGCGCGGCGGTCATCCTGACCGACACGACGCGCGCCCCGATAGACCCGCGGCTCTGGCGGGCCTCCGCGGCGATGCGCAGATTCTTGATCGCCACCACAGCGTGTGGCGTGCTGATCGCTGCGTGCACGATCGCCTCGGCCGTGGTGCTGGCGGCCCTCGTGGCGCGGGTGATCACTGATCCGACGTCGCGCAGTGTCGACGCCCTCGCCGCCCCGATCGCTGTGCTCGCCGCGTTGTGGACTCTCCGGTCCGTTGCGCTCTGGCGCCAGGGCAAGCTGGCCCAACGCGGCGCGAGTGCGGTGATCGCCGATCTCGCCGGCCAGGTCCTGACCACAGCCACCTCGCTGCCGCCGCGCGAGCTCGCTGCGCGGCGCGACGACGCGGCGGTCGTCGTCACGCGGGGCCTGGACGGCCTGCGCGTGTACTTCACCGCCTATCTGCCCTCACTGTTCCTCGCCGCGATCCTCACCCCGGCGACAGCGCTCGTGATCGCCTGGTACGACTGGCGTTCGGCGGTGATCGTCGCGATCGCGCTGCCCCTGATCCCGATATTCATGGTCCTGATCGGACTCGCGACGGCGGATCGCTCCGCAGCGGCACTGACCGCCATGGCGACCCTGCAGTCCCGGCTGCTGGACCTGGTCGCCGGACTGCCGACCCTGCGGGCCCTCGGACGCGTCGAGGGCGCCGCGGCCCGTATCGACGAACTCGGTGCCGCGCATCGTCGTTCGGCCATGGCCACGATGCGGATCGCATTCCTGTCCGCGCTGGTCCTGGAGCTGCTGGCGACGCTCGGCGTGGCGCTGGTGGCCGTCGGCGTGGGGATGCGACTGGTCTTCGGCGACATGACCCTCACCGCGGGCCTGACGGCGCTGCTCCTGGCTCCCGAGGTGTTCTGGCCGCTGCGCCGGGTAGGGGCGGCGTTCCACTCGGCGCAGGACGGGAAGACCGCCGTCGAGGCGGCCTTCCGATTCCTCGACGCTGCGACGCCCTCCACGCCCGGAACGGCGCCGGTACCCTGCGGACCTCTGACCGTGCGTGCCGACGGCGTACCGCTGCTGGCGCTGCCCGGCCAGGTCACCGTGCTCACCGGACCCAACGGGATCGGTAAATCGACTCTGCTGCAGGCCATTCTCGGACTACAGCCCGTGCCGGCCGGCACGATCGGCGTCAACGATGTCGACGTGGGCACTCTGGACCCGCAGCAGTGGTGGCGCGACGTCGCCTGGCTGGCCCAGCGGCCGGTGCTGGTCCCCGGGACGGTACGAGACAACCTCGAGGTGTTCGGCCCCCTCCCGGATCTCGAAGAGGCCTGCCGCGCAGCCTGTTTCGACGAGGTCCTCGCAACGCTGCCCGACGGGTTGCAGACCACGGTCGGCCGCGGCGGCGTCGGCCTGTCCCTCGGGCAGCGGCAGCGTCTCGGACTGGCCAGGGTGATCGGCTCGTCGGCGCGGCTGCTGCTGTTCGACGAACCGACCGCCCACCTGGACGGGCCCACCGAGGCTCGGGTCCTGGAGGCCATCGCCCGACGCGCAGCCGGCGGCGCGACGGTGATCGTGGTGGGGCACCGCGAACCGGTCCTGGCGATCGGCGACACGATCGCCGACATGGGGGGTTCCCGTGTCGCGTCGTGACCCGCTCGTTCAGGCCTGGCCCCTGCTCCGGCCGCGGATGCCGCGCGTCGCGGCCGCGGTCCTGCTCGGGGCCTTGTCGTTGGGCAGTGCACTCGCCCTGACCGCCGTGTCGGCGTGGCTGATCACCCGGGCGTGGCAGATGCCACCCGTACTCACCCTGAGCGTCGCCGCCGTCACCGTGCGGGCACTCGGCATATCCCGCGGCTTGCTGGGTTACTGCGAACGCCTCGCATCCCACGACACCGCACTGCGGGCAGCAGGCACCGCCCGGGTCCAGGTGTTCACCCGCCTCGCCGCCGCGCCGATGGACGTCGTGATGCGGCGCAGCAGTGGCGATCTGGTGGCCCGCGTCGGCAACGGGGTGGACGACCTGGCCGACGTCCTGGTGCGGGCACTGGTGCCCGCGTGCGTCGCGGTGATCCTCGCAGGGGCCGCCGTCGCGACCGTCGGCGTCCTGTCCCCCGCCGCGGCAATCGTCCTCGCCGTTTCCATGCTGGTCGCCGGCGTCGCCGCACCGGCGCTGGCGGCCCGCGCCTCGATCGCCAGTGAAACCGTTGCCGCCAAACATCATTCGCAACGCGACGACGCCACCATGCTCGCGCTCGACCATGCTGCGGAGCTGCGGGTCAGCGGCCGGTTGGGCGACGTCCTGGCCACGGCCGACCGGGCGCAGCGCAGCTGGGGGCGTGCCCTCGACCGGGCCGCCGCTCCCGCCGCTGTCGCCGCCGCCGCCCCCACCGCGGCGACGGGTGTGAGCGCGCTGGGAGCTGTCCTCGCCGGTATCGCCCTGTCGCACAGCGTGGCACCGACCACCGTGGCGATCCTGATGCTGGTGCCGTTGGCCGCGTTCGAAGCCGCCGCGGCTCTTCCCGGCGCCGCCGTGGCGCTGACCCGTGCACGGATCGCGGCGCGCCGCCTGCTCTCGCTCACCGACGGCACCGGCGAGGCCGACCGCAGGCCCGCCGTCGCACCGCTGGACCTCCGACCGGGCGACCGTGTCGCCGTGGTCGGACCGAGCGGGTGCGGGAAGACCACCCTGCTGATGCAGACGCCCGGGGTGTTCTTCGCCGAGGACGCGCACCTGTTCTCGACCACGGTGCGCGACAACCTGCTGGTCGCCCGCGGCGATGCGACCGACAGCGAACTGCTCGACGCCCTGCATCGTGTCGGCCTCGGCGCATGGCTGGACGGGTTACCCGAGGGCCTGTCGACTGTTCTGGTGGGCGGAGCCGCAGCGGTGTCGGCCGGGCAGCGGCGGCGGCTGCTGTTGGCGCGCGCACTGGTCTGCGCCGCTCCGACCGTTCTGCTCGACGAACCGACCGAACATCTCGACGCCTCCGACGCCGACGAGATCATGACCGGGCTGCTGACCCCCGGCGCCCTGTTCGGCGGGGAACGCACCGTGGTGGTCGCGACGCATCACCTGCCGGAAAACGTGTCCGTACCGGTAATCTCCCCCGCATGAGCGACGTGCCGCCTCCTCCCCCAGGTAGTTATCCAGGCGGCTACCCGCCTCCGCCGTACGGGGCCTACCCGCCGCCGGTTCCCGCCGCGCCGAAGAACGGGTTGGGTACGGCGTCCCTCGTCGTCGGGATCGTCTCGCTGTTCACACTGTTCGGTGGGGTCGTGCTCGGCGTCGTCGCTGTCGTCCTGGGTTTCCTCGGCCGCGGGCGGGTCGCGCGCGGCGAGGCCACCAACGGTGGGGTGGCCCTGGCCGGCATCGTGCTCGGGGCGTTGAGCATCGTGGTGTCGATCGCGTTGATCGTCGTCGTCGGCATCTTTGGGGTCGCTTTCTTCAACGAGGTGGGCGGCAGCGACTACATCGACTGCGTCAACCGCGCCGGTTCGGACCAGGCCGCCGTCGAACAGTGCGCCAACGAGTTCACCCAGCGCGTGGAGGACGAGTTCTCCGTCACGGTCACACCGACGCCCTAGAACGCCCGGCCCCGTCACGGGAAGTGCTTGACGATCCCTTCCTGCACCACCGTCGCCAACGGCAGCCCGGACCGGTCGAAGAAGTGGCCGGTGCCCAGCCCCCGTGACTCTGCGGCCACCGGCGACGTCGTCGAGTACAGCACCCAATCGTCGAAGCGCACGGGACGGTGGAACCACAGCGTGTGGTTGGTGGTCACTGCGAAGATGCGGTCGTGGCCCCACGACAGACCGTGGGTGGTGATGATCGAATCCAGGATCGTGGTGTCCGAGGAGTAGATCAGCGCGGCGGTGTGCAGCACCGGATCGTCGGGCATGGGGCCTTGCGCAGTCATCCACACCCGGTTGTGGGTCAGCGTGCCGCCCTTGTCGCGCATGATCCAGGCCGGGTCGTTGGTGTAGCGCCATTCGATGGGCCGCAACGCGTTGACGAAGAGCGGCACGACGTCCTCATAGCCGCGCAGCAGCTCGTCGATCGGCAACACCGCCTCCGGGTCGTCGATCACCGGTGGTTCCACCCCGTGCTCGAGGCCCTTGCCGCCGGCCAGGTAGGACACGAGCGCAGTGGTGAGCAACTGGCCGTTCTGCATGACATCGACGCGACGGTTGGCGAACCGGCGTTCGTCACGCAACCGGACGACGTGGAATTCGAGATCCACGTCCGGGTCGCCACCGGCGATGAAGTGGGCCGACAGCGTGCTGGGCGTGATGTCGTACTTCAGGCTGCGGCTCGCGGCCACGAACGCCTGAGCCATCATCTGGCCGCCGAAGGTGCGGATCGGGTTGCGGCTCGGATGGGCGCCGACGAAAAGGTTGTCGTCCACACGGTCGAGGTGGAGGATCGCCAGCAGCTCGTCGAAGTCTGCGTTGCGCGACACTCCGTCGCCCCCTCACGGCCTAGACGTCGTCCTCGCCGATGCGGTGGACGTGGATCAGATTGGTCGACCCTACTGTGCCCGGCGGAGCACCGGCCACGATGACCACCAGATCGCCGCGCTTGTAGCGGCCAAGGTCCAGCATCGACTTGTCGACCTGCCGGATCATCCCGTCCGTGGTCTCGATGTGGGGAACGATGAACGTCTCGGTGCCCCAGGTCAGCGCCAGCTGGCTGCGCACCTCCGGCAGCGCGGTGAACGCGAGCACGGGCAGCGGGGTGTGCAGCCGGGCCAGCCGGCGCACCGTGTCACCGGACTGGGTGAAGGCGACGAGGGCCTTGGCGTCGAGCCGTTCGCCGATGTCGCGCGCGGCGTAGGAGATGACACCGCGCTTGGTGCGCGGCACGTGGGTCAGCGGCGGTGCCGCGACGGAGTTCTCCTCCACTGCCGAGATGATGCGTGCCATGGTGCGCACGGTCTCGAACGGGAACTTGCCGACGGAGGTCTCACCGGAGAGCATCACCGCATCCGCACCGTCGAGCACCGCGTTCGCGACGTCGGACGCCTCGGCCCGGGTCGGTCGCGAGTTCTCGATCATCGACTCCAGCATCTGGGTCGCCACGATGACGGGTTTGGCGTTCTCCCGGGCCATCTGGATCGCGCGCTTCTGGACCAGCGGCACCTCTTCGAGCGGCAACTCCACACCGAGGTCGCCGCGGGCGACCATGATCGCGTCGAAGGCCAGCACGATGGCTTCGAGGTTGTCGATCGCTTCCGGCTTCTCCAATTTCGCGATCACCGGCACCCGGCGGCCGACGCGATCCATCACCTCGTGGACCAGCTCGACGTCGGCAGGCGATCGCACGAACGACAGGGCCACAAGGTCGACACCGAGCCGCAGCGCGAACTCCAGGTCGTCGATGTCCTTCTCCGAGAGCGCGGGCGCCGAGACGCTCATCCCGGGCAGCGACATGCCCTTGTTGTTGCTGACCTTCCCGCCCTCGGTGACCGAACAGACCACATCGTTGCCGTCGATGTGCTCGACGACCAGGCCGACGTTGCCGTCGTCGACCAGGACGCGGTCCCCGGGCCTGGCGTCCTGGGCGAGACGCTTGTATGTCGTCGAGACGCGGTCGTGGGTGCCCTCGAAATCCTCGACGGTGATGCGCACCGTCTCACCGTTGGCCCACTCCGTCGGACCGTCGGCGAAACGACCGAGGCGGATCTTGGGTCCCTGCAGGTCAGCGAGTATGCCCACGGCCCGTCCGGTGCCGTCCGAGGCGGCGCGGACGCGCTTGTAGTTGGCCTCGTGGTCGGGGTAGTCGCCGTGGCTGAAGTTGAGCCGGGCGACGTCCATTCCCGACTCGACCAGCTGCCTGACGGCCTCGTCCGAGGCGGTTGCCGGGCCAAGCGTACAGACGATTTTTCCGCGTCTAGTCACGACTGCTGAGCATAGTCGTTAATCGATTCAGACGACGGCCAGCGGTAGCGTGCCCGGCCGCACCGGGGCCGGCAGATCCGATTCGCCCATCAGATGGACGTCGACGGCGTGCGCCACGCTGCGGCCCTCGGCGATCGCCCACACGATCAGCGACGCCCCGCGATGGGCATCGCCGCACACGAACACCCCCGGTGCGTCGGTCTGCCAGTCCGAGCCGCACGACACCGTGCCGCGGCGGCTCAGTGTCAGACCGAGCCCGTCGAGCAGCGCCATGTGCTCCACACCCTCGAAACCGATTGCCAGCAGCGCCAATTCGCACGGAATCTCCAGCGAATCCCCGACCGGCACGATGCGCCGGCGGCCGGTCTGGTCACGCTCCACCGTGACCTCCGCGATCTGCATCGCCCGCAGGTTCCCGTCATCGTCGCCGAGAAACCGCTGCACCGCGACCTCGTAACGGCGGTCCCCGCCCTCGGCGTGTGCCGGCGACAGTCTCGTACGCAACACGATCGGCCACGTCGGCCACGGCGAGCGGGATTCGTCGCGGACCTGCGGTGGTTCGGGGTTGTAATCGAGCTGGGTGACCGACTTCGCGCCCTGACGATGGGCGGTACCGAGGCAGTCCGCCCCCGTGTCACCGCCGCCGATGATGACGACGTGCTTGCCGGCGGCCGAGATGCCGGTGGGGCCGTCGCCCTCGCATTCTTTGTTGGCCGGCACCAGGTGTTCCATCGCGAGGTGGACCCCGTGGAGATCACGGCCCTCCACGTCGTTGTCCCGGGCCCGCAGCGCACCCACCGCCAACACCACGGCGTCGTGCTGGGCCCGGAGCTGCTCGATGGGAAGGTCGACACCCACCTCGCATTCGGTGACGAATCGCGTTCCCTCGGCGCGCATCTGCGCCAACCGCTGATTCAGAACGGATTTCTCCAGCTTGTATTCCGGGATGCCGTAGCGCATCAGTCCGCCGATCCGGTCGTCACGCTCGTAGACGGTGACGTCGTGGCCGGCACGGGTCAGCTGTTGGGCCGCGGCGAGTCCGGCCGGGCCGGACCCCACCACCGCGACCTTCTTGCCGGTTGAGATGGCCGCGGGCTGGGGTTCGACCGTCCCGCCCATCCACGCCTGGTCGGCGATCGACTGCTCGATGCGTTTGATGGTGACGCTGCCGCCGGTCTGCTCCTCGGCGATGGACAGCACGCATGCCGCTTCGCACGGCGCCGGACACAACCGGCCGGTGAACTCCGGGAAGTTGTTGGTGGCGTGCAGACGGTCACTGGCGGCATCCCACCGGCCTCGCCGCACCAGGTCGTTCCACTCCGGGATCAGGTTTCCCAGCGGACAGCCCGCAGTGCCGGAGTGGCAGAACGGGATTCCGCAGTCCATGCAGCGACGCGCCTGCTGGGACACCTCCCCCGCCCGCTGGTGCGGATCCTGCCGCTCGTAGACCTCGCGCCAGTCGCCGACTCGTTCGTCGACCGGACGTTTGGTGGCCTCGACCTTGGCCACTTCGAGAAATCCATGTGGGTCAGCCACGGCTTGCCTCCATGATCGCCGAATCGACGTCCCGGCCCTCTGCCTTCGCCATCCGGGTGGCTTCGAGTACACGCTGGTAGTCGCGGGGCATCACCTTCGTGAACTGCGCGCTGCGCCTGGGCCAGTCGGAGAGCACCGACTTCGCGATCGTGCTGGCCGTGTAGTCGGCGTGCCGGGCGACGACGTCGCGCAGCCATGCCAAGTCCTCGGCGTCGGGACGCTGCAACTCGACCGTGGCGGTGTTGACCCGCGCCGGATCGAGCCCCAGGACGAACGCGATGCCGCCCGACATCCCTGCCGCCATATTGCGGCCGACCTTGCCCAGCACCACGACGCGCCCTCCGGTCATGTACTCGCAGGCGTGATCACCGACCCCCTCCACCACGGTGAGGGCACCGGAGTTGCGGGCGGCGAACCGCTCGCCGACGCGTCCGCGGAGGTAGAGCTCCCCCGAGGTGGCGCCGAAAAGCAGGGTGTTGCCTGCGATGACGTTGTCTTCGGGCAGGAACAACACGTCCTCGGGCGGCCTGACGACAATGGTGCCGCCGGACAGGCCCTTTCCGACGTAATCGTTGGCGTCGCCGACGAGTTCGATCGTGATACCGGGGGGCAGGAACGCACCGATCGACTGGCCCGCCGAACCTGTCAGCGTGAGGTGGATCGTGTCGTCGGGCAGCCCTTGCGCTCCGTAACGCCGAGTGACCTCGCTTCCGAGCAGGGTGCCGACGGTGCGGTTGACGTTGCGGACCGGCAGCTCGAGGTGGACGCGGTGCGCGTCTTCCAGCGCCCCTTCGGCGAGCTGGATCAGCGTGCGGTCCAGGGCCTCGTCGAGTCCGTGATCCTGGTTGCGGACACGGACCCGCTGGGTCAGCTCCGCACCACGCGCGTCGGCGGGCACCGCGAACAGGGGCCTGAGATCGAGCCCCTTGCTTTTCCAGTGCGCCAGACCCATGTCGGTGTCGAGCACCTCGGCGTGACCCACGGCCTCGTCGACGCTGCGGAAACCGAGTTCGGCGAGATGTTCCCGGATGTCCTCGGCGATGAATCGGAAGTAGTTCTCCACGAATTCGGGCTTGCCGTTGAAGCGGGCCCGCAGTTCGGGATTCTGGGTGGCCACCCCGACCGGGCAGGTGTCCAGGTGGCAGACGCGCATCATGATGCACCCGGACACGACCAGCGGAGCGGTGGCGAAGCCGAACTCCTCGGCGCCCAGGAGCATCGCGACCATGACGTCGCGGGCGGTGCGCATCCCGCCGTCGCACTGCACTGTGATGCGGTCTCGTAACCCGTTGAGTACCAGGGTCTGCTGGGTGTCGGCCAGACCGATCTCCCACGGCGCGCCCGCATGCTTGAGGCTGGTGAGCGGCGCCGCACCGGTGCCCCCGTCGTAACCGGAGATCAGCACGACGTCGGCGTGGGCTTTGGAGACGCCGGCAGCCACGGTCCCCACACCGACCGAGCTGACGAGCTTGACGTGCACCCGCGCGTCGGCATTGGCGTTCTTGAGATCGTGGATCAGCTGCGCGAGATCTTCGATCGAGTAGATGTCGTGGTGCGGGGGCGGCGAGATCAACCCGACGCCGGGCGTCGAATGCCGGGTCTTGGCGATGTCTGGGTACACCTTGTACCCCGGGAGCTGGCCTCCCTCACCGGGTTTGGCTCCCTGCGCCATCTTGATCTGGATGTCCGTGGCGTTGACCAGGTAATCGCTGGTGACGCCGAACCGGCCGGACGCGACCTGCTTGACGGCGCTGCGCCTTCTGGGGTCGTAGAGCCGGTCCACATCCTCCCCGCCCTCGCCGGAGTTGGAGCGGCCTCCGAGGTTGTTCATCGCGATGGCCATCGTCTCGTGCGCCTCCGACGAGATGGAGCCGTAACTCATCGCGCCGGTGTTGAACCGCCTCACGATCGAGTCCACCGGCTCGACCTCGTCCAGGGGTACGGGCGGTCGGAGGCCCTTCCTGAAGTCGAACAGTCCTCTCAGGGCGCCACCTTCGCGGGCGAGCCGGTTGACCTCCTCGGAGTACTGCTCGAACACCTGACGGCGCCCTGTCCGGGTCGAATGCTGAAGCAGGAAAACCACTTCGGGTGTGAACAGGTGCAGTTCGCCCTCCCGCCGGAAGGCGTATTCGCCGCCGACCTCCAGGCGTCGGTGCACTCTCTCGGTGGGGTTCTCCGGATACGCCCGCCGGTGGCGCAGTTTCACCTCTTCGGCGATGACACCGAGGCCTATCCCGCCCAGCTGGGACGGCGTCCCGGTGAAGTACTCGTCGATGACGTCGCGGTCGATGCCCACGGCCTCGAAGGCCTGTGCGGCGGTGTACGACGCCACGGTCGAGATGCCCATCTTGCTCATCACCTTCATGACGCCCTTGCCGAGCGCGGTGAGGTAGTTGCGGACCGCGGCACCCGGTTCGATGCCGGTGAGTTCGCCTTCGCGGATGAGGTCTTCGATCGATTCGAACGCCAGATACGGGTTGACCGCCGCAGCGCCGAAGCCGATCAACATCGCGATGTGGTGCACCTCGCGGGCGTCTCCCGTCTCCACGACGAGGGCGACGGTGGTGCGCTCCTTGGTCCGGACGAGGTGGTGATGAACCGCCGACACGGCGAGCAGAGACGGGATCGGGGCCCTGGTGTGATCAGAGTCTCGGTCCGAGATGACCAGGGTGCGAGCACCTTTGGCGATGGCATCACAGGCACGCAGCCGTAGATCCTCCAACGCGTCGGCCAGTCCCTCGCCACCGCGTTCCACGTCGTAGAGGGCGCGCAACACCGCGGTCCGCAATCCGGGATGCTCGCCGTCGTCGTTGATGTGGACGATCTTTCCGAGTTCTTCGTTGTCGAGAACCGGCCAGGTCAGCCTGATCTGGCGGCAGGACGCCGGGCCGGGTTCGAGCAGGTTCTGTTCCGGGCCCATGATTCGGGCCATCGACGTGACCACCTCTTCCCGGATGGCATCCAGCGGCGGGTTGGTCACCTGGGCGAACAGTTCGACGAAGTAGTCGTAGAGCAGCTTGGATCGCTGCGACAGCACCGCGGCCGGGGTGTCGGTGCCCATCGAGCCGAGGGGTTCGGCCCCGGAGGCGGCCATCGGCGCGAGCAGGATGCGCAGATCCTCCTCGGAGTAGCCGAAGCTGATCTGTCTGCGGACCACCGATTCGTGGTTGGGCGGAAACTGGCTGCGGTCGGGCAGGGTCTTGAGTTCCAGCAGCCCGGCGTGCAGCCACTCGCCGTAGGGTTCGGCGGCTGACAGTTCTTCTTTGATCTCGTCGTCTGAGACGATGCGGCCGGCGGCAGTGTCGACGAGCAGCATCTTGCCCGGCTGCAACCGGCCTTTCGCGACGATCTGCGAGGACGGCACATCGAGCACCCCCGACTCGCTCGCGAGAATGATGCGGTCGTCGAGCGTGCGCCACCACCGGCCGGGCCGTAACCCGTTGCGGTCCAATACTGCTCCGACCAACGTCCCGTCGGTGAAGGTGACGCAGGCGGGTCCGTCCCAGGGCTCCATCAGCGAGGCGTGGAACTGCCAGAACGCCCGTTCGTCGTGGTGCATCGTGGTGCTGTTCTCCCACGCCTCGGGGATCATCATCAGCACGGCGTGCGGCAGGCTGCGGCCACCGAGGTGGAGCAGCTCGAGGACTTCGTCGAAGGACGCCGAGTCCGACGCGTCGGGGGTGCAGATCGGCGACAGGCGGCTGAGGTCGCCGGGGATCTCGGCGCTGGCCAGCATGGCCTCGCGGGCATGCATGCGGTTCCGGTTACCGCGGACGGTGTTGATCTCGCCGTTGTGGGCGACGAATCTGAACGGATGCGCCAGCGGCCAGGACGGAAAGGTGTTCGTGGAGAACCGGCTGTGGACGATGGCGATGGCACTGAGGCAACGTTCGTCGCGCAGATCCGAAAAGTACTGCGGCAGTTGCATGGTCGTCAGCATGCCTTTGTAGACCATGGTGCGGCTGGACAGCGACGGGAAGTACACGCCGGTACTCTCGGCGCGTTTGCGCAGCGGGTACACACGGCGGTCGAGTTCTATACCCCCCGGCCGGCTTCCGTCGTGCTCGGGCGCGGCGACGAACAGCTGCGACATGTGCGGCATGCAGCCCAGCGCGGTGTCACCGATCTGGGCGCCCACCGCGTCGGTGGGGACCTCGCGCCATCCCAGGACCTCCAAACCTTCTTCGAAGGCGAGGGATTCGACCGCGTCCTGGGCTGCCGCCCTGGCCACGGCATCCTGCGGGAGATAACAGATGCCGGCCGCGAAAGTGTTGCCGGTATCGGCCGAGTCGGGCAGGTCGAAGCCGGCGACTTCGCGGAGTAGCTCGACGGGCAACTGAATGAGAATGCCCGCGCCGTCGCCACTGTTCGGCTCAGCTCCTGCCGCGCCGCGATGCTCGAGGTGTTCGAGCGCGGTCAGTCCGTCGGCGACGATGGAGTGGGAGCGGCGACCCTGAATATCGGTGACCATGGCCACACCGCACGAATCCGATTCGTTGGCCGGATCGTAGAGGCCTTGAGGTTCGGGCAGCGCCGAGAACAGCATGGTCATGGGCCTCCGCAGTCCTGATTCGTGTCGTCAGGGACTGCACCGGCCCGTTGATCCACTGTATCAGCGCAGCGGTGCGCTCACCCGTCGAGCACGCTCGGGACCAGCGGAAACCCGGGTATGTTGCGCAGGACCGTCCACGCCAAAGCGCCGATCACGACGGCGGCGTAGAACGGCATCGTGAGCACCGGCGCGGACTGCTTGCGCCGCACCAGCACCCACACCAACACCAGGGGTAGACCGATCAGCGCAAAAGCGTTGTCGGTGAATGCGGCGGCGAAATCGCCGTGCAGGATGTCGTGCGTCATGCGCATGCCGCCGCATGCAGGACAGAACCATCCGGTCAATTCGTGAAAGGGGCACGGCGGGAACAGAAAGCCCGGACTGTGCGGGTCGCCGACACCGATGTAGGTGAGGGCACCGGCGACCAGGGCGCCGCCGCCGAGCCCGACCCACAGTGTCGTGCGGTTGCTCGGAGTCGCGCTAGGTTCCATCGCGCAACGGACGGCCCTCGGGGTCGCGCACCTTGTCGGTGAGGATCAGCACCGCGTCGATGATTCCCCAGATGATGGCGCCGAGCGTGCACGTGACGATGCCGACGATGAGCTGGATGACACCCAGTTTGGTGTAGCCCATGTAGATGCGTCCGATGCCGACGAGGCCGAACAGGCCGAGGAGCTGCAGCAGTCCCGCGACCACCTTCGACTTCTCGGAGAACGGCTCCCCCGTCACGGGATGGCGGCCGTAGGGCGCCATCGGATCCATGTAGGCGCCTGGATAGCCGCCACCAGCGGGCGGCGGGTAGGCGCCTGGCGGCGGCGGAGAGTATTGCGGGCCGGGTGGCATGTAGCCCGGTTGTTGCGGCGGAGGCGGAAACTGCTGTGCGCCTTCGTTACCACTGAACGGGGGCTCGGTCATGATCACCAGCATGCCAGAACGGGCCCTTGGCCAGAAGGGTCGAGGGTCGACCTAAGAATCACCGCTGGCAGATCCCTTCGGTTCATCGACTCTGTGCCGTGCGGACCTGTGGGTCTACGCGGAGGCGCAATCACCTGCGCACGGGTCATCGCAATGACTGGGCTGTCCTGACGAGGCGCAGGTCGGCCGGAGTGGGTCGAGCGCCAGCCGGCTCGCGCGGGCACTCAGTCCTGACACTGCAGGATGCTGGTTTCGACGACGCGCATCGCGGGTTCGTCGCCCTCGTCGACACTTTCGCTGCGGATACAGTCGAGCAGGCGCTCCTGCTCGTGCCTGTGTTCCAGCTCCATGTACGCCCAGGCTCCCAGAAGCCCGCCCGCGACCACTACGAACAGCGCGGATACGTAACTCAATACTTTGATCTGATACGGCACCTACTCGTCCTCCTCCCTGGGGGAGACGGTAATGCCGCCGACGGCGCAGTAGCTGAGGAGAATCTGTGGGTTGCTGCAGCTGCGGCTGAGCGACAACCCGCGACGATTCAGCGCCGCCGGAACCCGCGCGGGACGGGTCAGCGGTTCCTTCGACGGCGGAGCCAGTCCCGCACCGTGCCACCCAATTTGGACTGCTGCGCCCGGGATGGCCAACTCGTCGCCAGCGGGGCACTCGGTGAGCGAGCGTCGTCTGCCGCCGTCGTGTCGTCCTGGGCGGCCAGCGCCTCTGCCGCGGCCTCACCCTCGACGGCCGATTCGTGGGCGTCCGAGGCGTCCTTGGCAGCTTCAGCTACCTCATCGCCCTCGACGGAACCCAATCCGTCGGAGTCGGGAGTAGAACCAGCGTCGGCCTCGGAACCCCTCAGGCTTTCGGCATCAACTTCGGCCACATCAGCAGCCAACTCCTCTGCCGCAGCCTCACCCTCGACGGCCGATTCGTGGGCGTCCGAGGCGTCCTTGGCAGCTTCAGCTACCTCATCCGAGTCGACCGAACCCAAGCCGTCGCTGCCGGGCGCAGAACCCGCGTCAGCCTCCGAAGCGTTGTTCAAGTCGGCCTCGGAACCGCTCAGGCTCTCGGCAACAACCTCGCCTACGTCAGCAGCCAACTCCTCCGCCGACGCCTCACCCTCGACGGCCGATTCGTGCGCCTCCGACGCATCCTCAACCGCACCGACGACCTCATCCGAGTCGACCGAACCCAAGCCGTCGGCGTCGGGAGTAGAGCCGGCGTCGAACTCAGACGCGCCGTCCGCATCGGCCTCGGAACCGGTCACGCTCTCGGCGTCAACCTCGCCTACGTCAGCAGCCAACTCCTCCGCCGACGCCTCCCCTTCCACGGCCACGTCGTGCGCCTCCGACGCATCCTCAACCGCACCGACGACCTCATCGCCCTCGACCGAACCCAAGCCGTCAGACTCCGAAACAGAACCCGCGTCCGCCTCCGCCGCGCCGTCCGAGTCGACCTCGGAACCGGTCACGCTCTCGGCATCGACCTCGGCAACATCAGCAGCCAACTCCTCCGCCGACGCCTCCCCCTCCACGGCCACGTCGTGCGCCTCCGACGCATCCTCAACCGCACCGACGACCTCATCGCCCTCGACCGAACCCAAGCCGTCAGGCTCGGAAGGTGTTTCGACGTCGCCGGGTGTCTCATCCTCGGTGTCGTCAGAATTTTCGGCAGCGACCTGCGCGACGGCGGTCAGTTCCTCCGCGTCACCGACGTCAGCAGGTTCGGAGCCGGGTTCTGACGGCTCTGCCGGCGTCGTTGCCACCTGCGCAACAGCCACCAACTCTTCGGCGGAAGCTTCACCCGCGACAGCCGACTCATGCGCCTCGCCGGCATCTCCGACAGCCTCGGAGACCTCGTCACCGTCAACCGAGCCCAAACCGTCGGATGCGGTCACCGCGCCCCGATCGCCCTCAGCCGCCAGGTCCTCAGCCTCAACGTCGCCCACCAACTCGTCGGCGGAAGCTTCACCCGCGACAGCCGACTCATGCGCCTCGCCGGCATCTCCGACAGCCTCGACGACCTCATCACCGTCGACCGAACCCAGACCCTCGGATTCGTCCTCAGCGGTGACCGCTGCGCGCGCGGCCGGGGCGCCGGCGGCGGCTTCGGCGGCCTCGTCGCCCTCGACCGCGCCGAGCCCACCGGACTCTTCCGGCAACGGCGGGGCGGTCGTCTCCCCGTCAGCTTCGATGAGTTCTGCGCTGCGGTCGTCGTCTTCGTCAACGGATACGTCGAGCTGGGCAGCGAGCGCCTCCGCCTCGGCGGCTCCTTCGACGGCGGCGTCGTGCGCTGCCGGGGCGCCCTCAGCGGCCACCACAGCGTCGTCGCCCTCCACCGAGCCGAGACCGCCTGTGTCCGGAATGACCTCGGTGTCGGCCTTGCCGTCCTGATCGTCGTCGTCAGCGTCGTTCCGGGCGTCCTCCCGGTCGGCGACCGTGGCCGCCGCGACGACGCCGACAGCAGACGCGACCGCGACCTCCTTGGCGAGTTCCTCGACGTCGGACTCCTCGTTGCCCCGCAGGCTGTCCGGATCCTCGCGGCCTCTCGGGGCCACCATGATGTACACCACGGCGCCGATGAAGACGAACGTCGACGTGAAGGTGTTGATACGGATGCCTGCGAGCAGGGTCGCGGTGTCGCTGCGCATCAGCTCGATCCAGAACCGCCCGACGCAGTACGCCGCGACGTACAGGGCGAACAGCCGGCCGTGACCGATCTTGAACCGGCGGTCCACGAGGATCAGCAGCGCGAAAACAAGCAGGTTCCACAGCAGTTCGTAGAGGAATGTCGGGTGGACGACGGCGATGAGTTCACCGGTGGACACACCGTTGAGGGAATCGAGCACGCCGGCGGCGTTGCGGCGCTCGTACACCTCGAGGCCCCACGGGACCGTCGTCGTCCGACCGTAGAGTTCCTGGTTGAAGTAGTTCCCCAGGCGCCCGATCGCCTGTGCCAGAACGATTCCGGGCGCGATGGCGTCGCCGAACGCGGGCAGCGGAATTCCGCGGCGTCGGCACGCGATCCAAGCCCCGATGGCGCCGAGCGCGACCGCACCCCAGATCCCGAGGCCGCCGTCCCAGATTCTCAGCGCAGCTCCGAGACCCTTGCCGTCCTCACCGAAGTAGGTCGGCCAGTCGGTCAGGACGTGGTACAGCCGGCCGCCGACGAGCCCGAACGGCACCGCCCACAGCGCCACGTCGTAGATGACGCCGGGCTCTCCGCCGCGGGCCACCCAGCGCCGGTCACCGATGACCAACGCGGCGATGATGCCGGCGATGATGCACAGCGCGTATGCGCGAATCGGGAGGCCGAAGAGGTGCCAGACGCCCTGAGCTGGGCTCGGGATGTACGCCAGAACCGTCGTCGTCACGCAGTAATCCTCTGCCTTACCCCGTCTGCAAGTTCTTCGGTCAGCGAGCGCACCGCCGGGATGCCCTCCTTCAACGCCGACACCAGCGCCGAACCGACGATGACGCCGTCGGCGAAGGCCCCGATCTCGGCAGCCTGCTCGCGCGACCGCACGCCCAGACCGACGCCTACCGGAATGTCCGAGATGGCCTTCACCCGGCTCACGAGTTCGGGCGCGGCATTCGACACCGCGTCGCGGGCACCGGTGACGCCCATCGTGGACGCGGCGTACACGAACCCGCGCGACGCCTGGACCGTCTCGTTGAGCCGCTCGGGGGTCGAAGACGGCGCCACCAGAAAGATCCTGTCGAGGTCGTTGGCCTCCGACGCGGCGAACCACTCATCGGCCTCGTCGGGAATGAGGTCGGGAGTGATCAGACCGAGCCCCCCGGCTGAGGCCAGATCGCGGGCGAATGTGTCAACACCCTTGCGCAGCACCGGGTTCCAATAGGTCATGACCACAGCACTACCACCGGCGGCGGTGATCGCCTCCACTGCACGCAATGCGTCGTACACCCGGACCCCACCGCGAAGGGCCACCTCGGTCGCGGCGGCGATCGTCGGCCCGTCCATGCCGGGGTCGGAGTACGCGATACCGACTTCGATGATGTCGCATCCTGATTCGACCAGGGCGACCATCGCGTCGATCGAAGCGTCCACGTCCGGGAAGCCCGTCGGCAGGTAACCGATCAACGCCGCCCGGCCCTCGGCGCGGCACGAGTCGAACAAGCCAGCAAGCCGACTCATCTCGCCCCGTCCTCCAACAGACCGAACCAATTGGCCGCCGTCTCGACGTCCTTGTCACCGCGGCCTGACACGTTCACCAGGATGATCGATCCCGCACCGAGTTGCTCACCCAGCTGGAGCGCACCGGCGATCGCATGCGCCGACTCGATGGCCGGGATGATGCCTTCGGTGCGACTCAACAGAGACAGCGCTTCCATCGCTTCGGTGTCGGTGATGGGCAGGTAGCGGGCGCGACCCACGTCTTTGAGCAGGGCATGCTCAGGGCCCACCCCCGGGTAGTCCAAACCGGCTGAGATGGAATGCGATTCGATGGTCTGGCCGTCCTCGTCCTGCAGCAGGTACGAGAAAGATCCCTGGAACGCGCCGGGCGATCCGCCCGTGAAGGTCGCTGCGTGGCGGCCCGTTTCGACACCGTCGCCCGCCGCTTCGTATCCGATCAGGCTCACGTCCGGGTCGTCGATGAAGGCATGGAAGATGCCGATCGCGTTCGAGCCACCACCGACACACGCCACAACGGCATCAGGCAACCGGCCCGCCTGGTCGAGCATCTGGGCCCTGGCCTCCAGGCCGATCACCCGTTGGAAGTCGCGCACCATCATCGGGAACGGATGAGGCCCGGCCGCGGTGCCGAAGCAGTAATACGTGTTGTCCGCGTTGCTCACCCAGTCGCGGAAGGTCTCGTTGATCGCGTCCTTGAGCGTCTTGGAGCCGGACTCCACCGCCACCACCGAAGCGCCCAGAAGTCGCATCCGCGCAACGTTGAGCGCTTGGCGCGCAGTGTCCACCGCACCCATGTAGATGACGCATTCCAACCCGAGCAATGCGCACGCCGTCGCCGTCGCGACCCCGTGCTGGCCGGCGCCGGTCTCGGCGATCACCCGGGTCTTGCCCATCTGCTTGGCCAGAAGCGCCTGGCCCAGAACGTTGTTGATCTTGTGAGATCCCGTGTGGTTGAGGTCTTCCCGCTTCAAGAAGATCCGCGCACCACCGGCGTGCTCGCTGAGCCGCTCGGCTTCGTACATCGGAGACGGGCGACCGGTGTAGTGGCGCTGTAGCCGGTCGAGTTCGTCGAGGAACGCCTGATCACCCCGAGCCTTCTCGTAGGCGGCCGTGACCTCCTCGATCACCGCCATCAACGCCTCGGGGACCAACCGCCCGCCGTAGACGCCGAAATGGCCTCGCGCATCGGGATCGTGCGGGGTGGGCTCGGCGACCGCCGCGCTGGCGCGAGGCAGATCGGGAGCGGCGAAATCAACCACTTAACGCGCAGGTTTCGGGCACGACGGGTGGGTGCCGGCGGTCACCAGGTCGGCGACGGCGCTTCGGGGGTCACCGCTCGTGACCAGGCCTTCACCGACGAGCACGCCGTCGGCCCCGGCTCCGGCGTAGGCGAGCAGATCGGCAGTTCCGCGCACCCCCGATTCAGCGATCTTGATGACCTTGCTGGGCAGTCCCGGCGCGATGCGCGCAAAGCAGTCCCTGTCGACCTCGAGGGTCTTGAGGTTGCGCGCATTCACTCCGATCAGCGACGCACCGGCCTGCAAGGCGCGGTCCGCTTCCTCCTCGGTGTGCACCTCGACCAGAGCGGTCATGCCCAGCGACTCGGTGCGCTCCAGCAGCGACTCCAGCGCCGGTTGTTCGAGGGCCGCCACGATCAGCAGCAGCAGGTCGGCGCCGTGGGCGCGCGCCTCGTGGATCTGATACGGCCGAACGATGAAGTCTTTGCGCAACACCGGGATCGACACTGCGGCGCGTACGGCGTCGAGATCGTCGAGGGAGCCGTTGAAGCGACGCTGCTCGGTCAGGACGCTGATGACGCGCGCCCCGCCGTCTTGGTAGGCCCGGGCGAGCTGCGCCGGGTCGGCGATGGACGCCAGTTCACCCCGCGACGGGCTCGCGCGTTTGACCTCTGCGATCACCGCGATGCCCGGCGCGCGCAGCGCAGCCATCACGTCGAGCGGTGCTGGTGCCCGCTGCGCCTGCTCCTTGACCTCAGCCAGGCTGACCACGGCTTCGCGAGCGGCAACGTCAGCGCGCACTCCCTCGAGGATGGAGTCGAGGACGGTCGCCGAACCCATAGGCGTCGTATCCCTTCCCCTGACGGCCGTTCGATTCATACCGAAGGGTAGTCGCCACCGAGCCATGCTCCGTCACCGCCCCTTGTTGTCAGGGTCGGCCGGGTCTTGGGTGGGATCAGAGCCCTCGTCGAGGGCATCCCAGATCATCCGCTCGGACATGGCAACGCCCGGGTCCGCCGGTTCCACAGCGGGGCCGCGCCGGTACCGCAGGGCTCGTGTGTTCGACGCCGAACGGATCATCAGCACCGCCGCGACCAGCGTCACCGCAGCCGCCACCGCGGTCACCCCGGCCCCGGCATATTCGCGGCCACTGCCGACGAGGTCCATCACGGGGATGTCGGCCTGCCGCGCGGCGTAGGCGGCCACGTCCGGAATAACCCACAGGCTCAGGGCCGTGTAGCCCTGCCCTGCGCTGGCGAGCGCCACGAGCACGGCGAGGGCACGCAGCGGCCAGCCGCGCACTGCCAGCGCCGCAGCGGCCGCGGCCAGGAGCAACAACGCTGTGGGGATGAGCGTCGAGGACCACGTCGCGCCGTTCACCGTCGCCGTTCGGGGCAGCCCCAGCCCGTCAGAGGTTTCCAACACCACCCACGTCAGCCGCGACGCGCCCCACAGGCCCGCCGCAGCGAGCACCAGCAGCAGCTGCGCGACCCGGATCACGGCTCCCTCAGCGTCTCGGCCGCGGCGATCGCGGCCAGCACCGCGCGGGCCTTGTTGGCCGACTCGTTGTACTCGTAGGGGCCGTTGGAGTCGGCGACCACGCCACCCCCGGCCTGCACATAAGCGGTGCCGCCGCGCATCAGGGCGGTGCGGATCGCGATCGCGAAATCGGCATTGCCGGCGAAATCGAGGTAACCCAGCACGCCGCCGTACAGGCCACGCCGGGTCTTCTCGACCTCCTCGATGAGTTCCATGGCGCGCACCTTCGGGGCCCCGGACAGCGTTCCCGCGGGGAAACACGCGGTCACTGCGTCCAGCGCGGTCTTGCCGTCGGCGAGCAGGCCGGTCACCGTCGACACCAGATGCATGACGTGGCTGTAGCGCTCGATATGGCTGTAGTCCTCGACCTTCACCGTCCCAGGCCGGCAGACCCGCCCGAGATCGTTTCGGCCGAGGTCGACCAGCATCAGATGCTCGGCGCGCTCCTTCTCGTCCTCCTGAAGCTCTTTTTCGAGCAGGAGGTCTTCCTCCTCGGTGTCCCCGCGCCAGCGGGTCCCTGCGATCGGGTGGGTGGTGGCCCGTCCGTCCTTGACGGTGACGAGCGCTTCCGGGCTGGATCCGACGATCGAGAAGTCCAGTCCCCCACTCTGATCCGGCACATTCAGCAGGTACATGTACGGGCTGGGGTTCGTGACGCGCAGCATCCGGTAGACGTCCAGCGGATCGGCGGCGGTGTCCATCTCGAAGCGCTGCGAGGGCACCACCTGGAACGCCTCGCCGGCCTCGATGTCGCGGACGAGTTTGTCGACGATCTCGGTGTACTGCTCGACGGTGCGCTGCGAGCGATGCTCCGGTGCGGGCCTGCTGAACGTCGCCACGGTCGAGGTCAGCGGTTCGGCCAGCGCAGCCGTCATCACGTCCAGGCGCGCGACCGCATCGTCGTAGGCCCAGTCGACACGGTCGTCGGTGCCGTTCCAGTTGACCGCGTTGGCGATCAGCGTGATCGTGCCCTCGTGGTGGTCGACCGCGGCGATGTCGGTGGCCAGCAGCAGCATCATGTCGGGCAGGCCGAGGTCGTCGACCGTCAACTCCGGCAGGCGTTCCAGTCGGCGAACCATGTCGTAGGCGAAGAAGCCGACCAAACCGGATGACAGCGGCGGCAGCCCGGGCAGAGCGGCGGTCTCCAGCAGGCCCAGGGTGGCGCGCAGGGCGTGCAACGGATCCCCACCGGCGGGGGCGTCCTGCGGGATGACGCCCAGCCACACCGCTTCCCCGTCACGCACGGTCAGCGCCGACGGCGCGCCTGCGCCGATGAACGACCACCGCGACCAGGACCGGCCGTTCTCGGCGGACTCCAGGAGGAACGTTCCGGGACGGTTCGCCGCCAGCTTGCGATACGCCGACAGCGGTGTCTCGCTGTCGGCGAGCACCTTGCGGGTCACCGGCACCACGCGATGCTCGGCGGCCAGCGCCCGGAAGTCCTCCCGCGAGGTCGTGACGAGTCGCGATGAGCGGTCGCGCGAAGACCCGGCAGGCAGGTCGGCGGTCGTCTGCACCCGGCGATTCTCCCAGAAGTACGGTGGAGATCGTGAATCGTGGCGATCGGGTGGCGGAGTTCGAACTACCGGACCAGACAGGCAAGACCAGGACGCTGACCGAGCTGCTCGCCGGCGGCCCGATCGTGCTCTTCTTCTATCCCGCGGCGATGACCCCCGGGTGCACCAAAGAGGCGTGCCACTTCCGGGATCTCGCCGCCGAGTTCGCCGCGGTGGGGGCGAGCCGCGTCGGCATCAGCGCCGACTCGGTGGACAAGCAGGCCAAGTTCGCCGATCAGCAGAAATTCGACTATCCGCTGCTGTCGGACGCCGAGGGCGTGGTGGCCACCCAGTTCGGCGTCAAGCGGGGGCTGCTCGGCAAGTTCATGCCGGTGAAGCGGACGACGTTCGTCATCGACACCGACCGCACCGTCCTCGAGGTCATCGCGAGCGAGTTCAGCATGGACACCCACGCCGACAAGGCCCTCGAGGTGTTGCGGCAGCGCCAGTCGGCATGACCGTCGAGGTGCTGCGGCTCACCGATGTGACGTTCCGCCGCGCCGGTAAGCAGATCCTCGACGGCATCTCGCTGACCGTGCGCGCGGGTGAGCACTGGGCACTGCTGGGGCCCAACGGCGCGGGCAAGAGCACCCTGCTCGGTTTCTGTGCGGGCGTGACGTTTCCGACGTCGGGCACCGTCGAGATCCTGGGCAGCCGCATGGGCCGGGTGGACCTGGCCACGCTGCGCCGTCACATCGGCCACGTCAATCCGCGCCATCAGCTGCAGTATTCGCTGACGGTCCGCGACGTGGTGATGACCGGCATCACCGCGACGATCGACACGCCGATGCGCTGGAGGGCTTCCACCGAGGAGTCCGAACGCGCCGACGCGATGATCGCCGCGGTCGGGTTGTCACACCGGGCACAGGACGTGTGGCCGACGCTGTCGCAGGGTGAACGTGGCCGCACGCTGATCGCCCGCGCGCTGATCGCCGAACCGCGCTTACTGCTGCTCGACGAGCCCTCGACAGGTTTGGATGTCGCTGCGCGCGAACAGCTGTTGGAGACCATCGACTCACTCGATCAGACCCATCCCGAGGTGGCATCGATACTGGTCACCCACCATCTCGAAGAACTTCCGACCACGACCACGCACGCCCTGCTGATCGCGGAGGGCGCGGTGGTGGCGAGCGGGCCTGCCAGGGAGACGATCACCACCGAGACGGTGTCGGAGGCATTCGCCCACCCGGTGGCCGTCGGCTACGACGACGGACGCTGGACGGCACGGGCGAAGGCGGGCCGAATCATCTAGCCGCCGGATCGGTGCCTGATCACTGCACGATCCGGTTGGGCCCGTGACGCTCAGGACTCCGGGGCCAGCAGCAGGTCGGCGTCGAAGCACGTGTGATCGCCGGTGTGGCACGCACCCCCGATCTGGTCGACCTCCAGCAGGACGGTGTCCCCATCACAGTCCAGCCGCACCGAATGCACGTGCTGCGTATGCCCCGACGTCAGGCCCTTGACCCACTGCTCGCCACGCGACCGCGAATAGTACGTGGCCTCACGGGTTTCCAGCGTGCGGGCAAGCGCGTCGTCATCCATCCACGCGACCATCAGAACCTGGCCCGTCGCGCGCTCCTGCACCACGGCACTGAACAGGCCGTTGCCGTCGCGCTTGAGGCGGGACGCGATCGCCGGGTCCAATTTCACCTCACCACGATCCCTTCCGCCGCCATCGCCGCCTTCACCTCACCGATGGTCAGGTCCCGGAAGTGGAACACGCTCGCGGCGAGCACGGCGTCGGCTCCTGCAACAACGGCGGGCGCGAAATGTTCCACGGCTCCCGCACCGCCGCTGGCGATCACCGGCACGGTGACCGCACCGCGCACGGCACGCAGCATCTTCAGATCGAAGCCCGCCTTGGTGCCATCGGCGTCCATCGAGTTGAGCAGAATCTCCCCCACGCCGAGTTCGGCTCCGCGCACAGCCCATTCGACGGCGTCGATGCCGGTGCCGCGGCGGCCGCCGTGGGTGGTGACCTCCCAGCCCGACGGCGTGGGAGGCGAATCCGGGGGCACCGTGCGAGCGTCCACCGACAGCACGATGCACTGGGAGCCGAACCGGCGGGACAACTCCGACAGCAGCTCCGGGCGCGCGATCGCGGCGGTGTTCACCGACACCTTGTCCGCCCCTGCGCGCAGCAGCACGTCGACGTCGTCGATCGCGCGCACACCGCCGCCGACGGTCAGGGGGATGAACACCTGCTCGGCGGTGCGGCGCACCACGTCCAACATCGTCGTGCGTCCCGACGACGACGCCGTGACGTCGAGGAAGGTGAGTTCGTCGGCGCCCTCGGCGTCGTATGCCGCGGCCAGTTCGACAGGGTCCCCGGCGTCGCGCAGGTTGGCGAAGTTGACGCCCTTCACGACCCGGCCGTCGTCGACGTCGAGACACGGAATCACCCGCGTTGCGACGTCACTGACGGGTGTCACAGAAAGTCCTTCGGGTCGCCGACGTCGCGCACGATCTGCAGGATCTCCTCGTGGGCGCCCGGAGCGGCCGCCAGCGCCGACGGGGACGACGAGGTCCACGGATCGCCCGCGAGATCGGTGACGATGCCGCCGGCCGCCCGCACCAGGGCCACGCCTGCGGCGTGGTCCCAGACATGGTGGCCGAAACTGATGGCGCCGCCCAGGATTCCGGCCGCCACATACGCGAGGTCGACACCGGTGGCGCCGTGCATCCGCATGCGCGAACACTTCGTGCTGAGGCCCTCGAGCACCTTCACCCGGTACGGACCCGGGTAGCGTCCCCGGGACTCGATGTTGAACGTGCCGACACCGACGATGGATTCGCCGATCGTGGTGGGCTCCAGCCGGTCGAGGGCGTCGTCGTTACAGCGCACCGGCCCGCCGGCGATCGCGGTGTAGCGCTGCGACATGAACGGCAGCCACGTCAGCCCGAGCACCGGCTCGCCGTCGGCCAGCAGGCCCAGCAGGATCGCCGCCATCGGTGAGCCTGCCGCGTAATTGAAGGTGCCGTCGACCGGATCGAGCACCCACACCAGCTCGGCGTCGATGGATTCCCCGCCGAATTCCTCACCGTGCACACCGATGCCGGTGAGCCGGGTCAGCTCGGCGACGACACGTCGCTCGATGGCGAGGTCCACCTCGGTGGCGAAGTCGTTGCCCTTCTTCTCGACGGCCGAGTCGGCGCGGTGCCCGTCGACGAATTGTGCGGAGGCCGCATCCAGCACGCCGGCCGCGGTGCTGAGCAGTTCGGCCAGCTGGTTGTCGTCGAGGCTCACGTGCTGACCGCGTCGAGAGCCTGCGGCAACGTGAAACGTCCGGCGTAGAGCGCCTTTCCGACGATGGCACCCTCGACGCCGCGGTCGGTCAGGGTCGCGATGGCACGCAGGTCGTCGAGGCTGGACACGCCGCCGGAGGCGATGACCGGCGCGTCGGTGCGCTCGCAGACCTGGCCCAGCAGCTCCAGGTTCGGGCCGTTGAGGGTGCCGTCCTTGGTCACGTCGGTCACGACGAAGCGCGAACAGCCCTCTGCGTCAAGGCGTTCGAGCACGGTCCACAGGTCGCCGCCGTCGGTCTCCCAGCCGCGCCCCCGTAGCCGGTACTGCCCGTCTTCGATCTTGACGTCGAGTCCGACGGCGATCTTCTCGCCGTGCTCGGCGACGACCTTGGCACACCACTGGGGGTTCTCCAGGGCCGCCGTGCCCAGGTTCACGCGCGCGCACCCGGTGGCCAGTGCCGCGGCCAGTGAGTCGTCGTCGCGGATGCCGCCGGACAGTTCCACGGCGACGTCGAGGGTGCCGACGACCTCGGCCAGCAGTTCCCGATTGGACCCGCGCCCGAAGGCGGCGTCGAGATCGACGAGGTGGATCCATTCGGCGCCGTCGCGCTGCCACGTCATCGCCGCGTCGAGCGCGGAACCGTATTCCGTCTCGCTGCCGGCCTGACCCTGCACCAAGCGCACCGCGCGCCCTTCGACGACGTCGACGGCCGGGAGCAGGACGAGCTTGGACGGGGCGTTCACGGAATTCACGCTGGTCAACTTAGCGCTCCGACCCAGTTGGACAACAATTCGGCGCCGGCGTCGCCGCTCTTCTCAGGATGGAACTGGGTCGCCGAGAGGGGTCCGTCCTCCACAGCGGCCAGGAACGGCACGTGGTGGGTCGCCCACGTGAGCTTCGCGCCGGGATCGCCCTCCCACTGCTGCGCGGCGTAGGAGTGCACGAAGTAGAAGCGGGTGTCGGAGCCCATGCCGTCGAACAGCACGCTGCCCTGCGGGGCGTCGACGACGTTCCAGCCCATGTGCGGGATCACCGGGGCGTCGAGGCGGACGACGGCACCCGGCCACTGCCGGCAGCCCGTCGATTCGACCCCGAATTCCACGCCCCGGGAGAACAGGATCTGCATGCCCACGCAGACCCCCAGCACCGGACGGCCGGCCGCGACGCGATCGGCGATGATCTGCTCGCCGCCGATCTCCCGCAGGCCGCTCATACAGGCCTCGAAGGCACCCACGCCGGGCACGACGAGACCGTCGGCGTTCGCCGCGGCGTCGTGATCCGCGGTCACCTCGACCTCGGCCCCGACCCTCTCCAACGCCCGCTGCGCCGAGCGCAGGTTCCCCGATCCGTAGTCCAGTACGACGAGTTTCTTTGTCACAGAGTTCCTTTGGTGGACGGCACGCCGGTGACGCGGGGGTCGTACTCGACGGCCTGACGAAGCGCCCGGGCGACGGCCTTGTACTCGGCCTCGGTGATGTGGTGCGGATCGCGCCCGTAGAGGGTGCGCACGTGCAGCGCGATGCGGGCGTTGTAGGCCAGCGATTCGAAGACATGGCGGTTGACCACGGTGTGGTACGGCGCAGCGGAACCGGCGATCGTGAACTGCACCATGTAGTCCGGCTCGCCGGTGTGCACGAAATAGGGTCGCCCGGAGACGTCGACGGCGGCGTGCGCCAGGCATTCGTCCATCGGGATGAACGCGTCGCCGAAGCGGCGGATCCCCTTCTTGTCACCCAGGGCCTGCGCGAGCGCCTGCCCGAGCACGATGGCCGTGTCCTCGATGGTGTGGTGGCCCTCGATCTCGATGTCGCCGACGGCTTTCACCGACAGATCGAAACTCGCGTGACTGCCCAGCGAGGTGAGCATGTGGTCGAAGAACGGGACGCCGGTGTCGATGCTGACCTGGCCGGTGCCGTCGAGGTCGAGTTCGACGACGATGTCGGATTCCTTGGTCTTGCGTTCGACCCTGGCTCGGCGGTTGGGGCGGCTCATGATGCTCCTATCTGGGCGCTGGCGGTCAGCAGCGCGTCGTTCTCGGCGGCGAGCCCGATGGTGGTGCGCAGGTACCCCGGGATCCCGACGTCCCGGATCAGGACACCCTCGTCGAGGTAGCGCCGCCAGGTGGCGGGTGCGTCGACGAACTCGCCGAAGAGGACGAAGTTCGAGTCGCTCGGGATCACCCGGAATCCCATGTCGCGCAACGCTGCGCAAACCCGCTCCCGCTCGGCGATCAGCGTCGCGACGCTGCCCAGCGTCTCGTCGGCGTGACGCAGCGCGGCCCGCGCGGCAGCCTGCGTCACCGACGACAGGTGGTAGGGCAGCCGCACCAGCAGCATCGCGTCGATGACCGCGGGCGCGGCGATCAAATACCCCAGCCGACCGCCGGCGAACGCGAATGCCTTGCTCATGGTGCGGCTGACGACGAGCCTGGTCGGGTAAGCCTCGAGCAACGCGATCGCGCTCGGCTGCGACGAGAACTCGCCGTAGGCCTCGTCGACGATCATGATGCCCTTGGTCATCGCGTCCAGCAGCGACCGCAGGTCGTCGAGCGAGACACTCTGCCCGGACGGGTTGTTGGGGCTGGTGACGAACACGATGTCCGGGTTGTGTTCCTTGATCGCGGTCGCCGCGACCCCGGCGTCGAGGCCGAAGTCGTCGGCGCGGTTCGCGACCAGCCATGCGGTCTGCGTGCCGTCGGAGATGATGGGGTGCATCGAGTACGACGGCACGAAACCGATGGCGCTGCGGCCGGGCCCGCCGAACGCCTGCAGCAGCTGCTGCAGGATCTCGTTGGAGCCGTTGGCCGCCCACACGTTCTCGACGCCGACGGAGTTGCCGGTGACCGCGCTCAGATAGGCGGCGAGGTCGGCGCGCAACGCCACCGCGTCGCGGTCCGGGTACCGGTGCAGGTTCCGGGCGGCCTCGCGGACCGATTCCGCGACATCGTCGACGAGCGCCTCCGTGGGCGGGTGCGGGTTCTCGTTCGTGTTGAGCCGGACCGGCACCTCCAACTGCGGTGCGCCGTACGGGGATTTGCCGCGCAGGTCCTCGCGCAGCGGCAGGGCGTCGAGAGTCACCTCGCCACCCAGGACCGGGCCACCGCTCACCTCTGGTCCGTTCTTCGCGCGAGCGCTCATCACCGTTCGAACCGTCGACGCACGGCTTCGCCGTGGCTGGGCAGGTTCTCGGCGTTGGCCAGCGTGATCACATACCCCGAGACGTCCTTCAACGCCGATTCGGTGTAGTCGACGACGTGAATCCCGCGCAGGAAGGTCTGCACCGACAGACCGCTGGAGTGCCGGGCGCACCCGGCGGTGGGCAGCACGTGGTTCGACCCGGCGCAGTAGTCGCCCAGGCTCACCGGTGACCACGGCCCGACGAAAATGGCTCCGGCCGAGCGGATTCGACCGGCGACGGCACTGGCGTCGACCGTCTGGATCTCCAGATGTTCGGCGGCATAGGCGTTCACGGTACGAACCCCTGCGTCGATGTCGTCGACGAGGACGATGGCCGACTGCTCGCCGCCGAGTGCGGCCGTGACGCGCTCGCGGTGGACGGTGGTCTGCAGTTGCACGGCCAGCTCACGATCGGTGGCGTCGGCCAGCTCGATGCTGTCGGTCACCAGCACACTGGCGGCCATCTCGTCGTGTTCGGCCTGGCTGATCAGGTCGGCGACGACATGCACGGGGTCCGCCGTGTGGTCGGCCAGGATCGCGATCTCGGTCGGCCCGGCTTCGGCGTCGATACCGACCTGGGAACGGCAGATGCGTTTGGCCGCGGTGACGTAGATGTTGCCGGGCCCGGTGATCATGTCGACCGGCGCCAGCTCCGTCCCGTCGGTGTCCTCACCGCCGTAGGCGAGCAGCGCGACGGCCTGCGCGCCGCCGACGGCCCACACCTCGTCGACACCGAGCAGCGCCGCCGCGGCCAGGATCGTCGGATGCGGGAGGCCCTGGAAGGGCGCGGGGTTGGACGCCTGAGGCGGGCTCGCGATGACCAGGGAGTCGACCCCGGCGGTCTGGGCCGGCACGACGTTCATCACCACGCTCGACGGATAGACGGCGTTACCGCCCGGAACGTAGAGGCCGACACGCTCCATCGGCACCCACCGCTCGGTGACCGACGCCCCGGGGGCCAGCGTGGTCGTGCTGTCGGTGCGGCGCTGGTCGGCGTGGACCGCGCGGGCGCGGTCGATGGCGACCTCGAGCGCGCGGCGGACGTCCGGGTCGAGGGTGTCCAGGGCCGCCACGAGCCGGTCGGAGGGCACCCGCACACGATCCGGCCGCACCCCGTCGAACGTGGCACCGTAGGCGAGCGCCGCCTCGGCTCCGCGCTGGGCGACAGCCTCGACGATGGGCCGGACCTTGGGGACGACGGCGTCGACGTCGACTCCCCCGCGCGGCAGCGCCGTGCGCAGACGGGCCGCGGACAGCGTCGTGCCGCGCAGGTCGATGCGCCGCAGCAGTCCTGGCGATACATTCACGCTGACCATTGTCCCAGAGCAGCACAAATCGGTATCGGAGGCGTCATGTCCGATCGGACCAGCAGAAGCACACACCCCAACAACGCACCCGGCGTGCCCATGATCTTCCCGCCGTGGTTCGAACGTCTGCAGATCAAGTACATCAACCCGCTGCTGCGGCCACTGTCCAAGCGCATGCCCGGGCTGGGGGTCATCAAGCATCGCGGACGCACCTCGGGTACTGAATACGAGACCATCGTGACCCCGTACCGCAAGGGCGATCTGCTGGCCATCGGGTTGGCTCACGGCAAGACGAACTGGGTCAAGAATGTGCTCGCCGCCGGCGAGGCGGACATCCAGATCGGTAAGAAGACCTTCCACCTGATACGCCCGCGCGTGCTGCCCGCGGGGACCGAGGACGCTTCGCTGCCGCGGATGGCCCAGATGGTGGCCCGGCAGTCGGGTGTCTTCGTCGCCGATATCGCTTGACCTGGCCTGAGACACTGACGCCATGACGTGGCAGATGTGGCTGGCGTTCTTCGGTGCGGCCATCGTGATCGCGGTGTCGCCGGGCGCCGGGGCGATCCAGTCCATGGCCACCGGCCTGACCCACGGGGTCCGCCGAGGGTACTGGAGCATCCTCGGCCTCGAAGTGGGGTTGATGCTGCAGCTCACCCTGGTCGCAGTCGGGCTCGGGGCCGCCGTGACGAACTCCATCGTGGCGTTCACCGTCATCAAATGGCTGGGGGTGGCGTACCTCGCCTATCTGGCGGTGCGGCAGTGGCGCACCGCGCCCGTCGACCTCGGCGCCCAGGTGCATCGGGCCGTCGACGGGGGCCGCGTCTCCCTGATGGTCCGGGGCTTCCTCGTCAACGCGACCAATCCGAAGGGGCTGGTGTTCTTCCTGGCCGTGATGCCCCAGTTCGTGGTGCCCACCGCGCCGCTGCTCCCGCAGTACCTGGCGATCGGGATCACGATGGTCGCCGTGGACCTCGTCGTGATGGGCCTCTACACCGCCCTGTCGGTGCGTCTGCTGACATGGCTGCGCACACCACGGCAACAGACAGTGCTCAACCGCGTGTTCTCCGGACTGTTCGCCGGTGCGGCCGTGGTGCTGGCCCTGGTGCGGCGCGGCCCGGCGGCGGCCTGACCTACCGGCAGCGCCCGGTGATCGCTGTGCTGGCCGCCTCGGCATCCGCAAGCCGCGCGGCCTGCGCGGGGTCGGTGTTCGGTACGCCGGCCGTGGCCGCGGCACCGATGTCCATCAGCTGACCGGCGAAGCGGCGCACCTCGCCGGCAAGGTCGGTCGGGGTGGCCGGATCCAGCCGCGCCAGCAGGTACTGCCCGCCGTCGAGCAGTGAGATGCGTGCGTTGGCCGCGACGGCCAGGGCGCCCGAGATGTCACTCGACCCGCCCGGGGGCTCGACGTTGGTGTTGGTCGCGACCCCGGTGCGCACCGTCTCGAATGCCGAACAGATCGTGGACCTGGCCTCGCTGCGTTGAGCCTCGGTGTAGTCCGGCCCGGCGTCGAAGGTGCGCATCAGCGCGAAGACCGCGACGCCCAGCGACAGCACCGCAATGGCCACAGCCAGTTTCATGATCTACAGATCTAACCCCAGATCCAGGACGCGGACCGAATGGGTCAGAGCGCCGACCGCGAGGTAGTCCACCCCGGTGCCCGCATAGTCGGCCGCGTTCTCCAGCGCGAGGCCGCCGGAGGACTCCAGCTGTGTGTGCGGGGACCGCGAAACGCGGCGCTGCACCGCGATCTGGGTCTGCCAGACGGGGAAGTTGTCGAGCAGCACGAGTTCGACCCCCTCGGCGAGCACGTCGTCGAGCTGCTCCAGGGAATCGACCTCCACCTCACAGGGCAGATCCGGTGCGGCCGCGCGTACTTCGCGAAGGGCCGCGACCACAGAACCGGCCGCCGCGACATGGTTGTCCTTGATCAACGCCGCGTCACCGAGGCCCATCCGATGGTTCACGCCGCCACCGACGCGCACCGCGTACTTCTGCAGCGCGCGCAGGCCCGGCAGCGTCTTTCGGGTGTCCCGGATCTTCGCGTCGGTGTCCGACACCGCCTCCACCCAGGCTGCGGTCGCCGTCGCGATCCCGGACAGGTGGCACACCAGGTTCAGCATCGTGCGCTCCGCGGTGAGCAGGCCCCGCGTGGGACCCTCGACGACCAGTGCCGCGCCGCCCGGACCGAGACGGGTGCCGTCGTCGACGCGGCTCTGGACGCGGTAGCCGTCGACGCCCAGAACCTCGTCGAGGACGAGGAGGGCGAGATCGAGCCCCGCGACGACTCCGTCTTCGCGCGACGCCATCGTCGCGGTGGTACGGGCGTCGGCCGAGACCGTGGCGAAGGTCGTCACATCGGGGCCGTATCGCAGGTCCTCTTCGAGGGCACGTGCGATGACCGCTCGGCCCTCGGCCAGTTCGATATCGGTGAGGCTCACGGGCAGGCCACCGCCTCGTGTGCGATACCGGCGCGACGCGCTGTGCTGAACGCCTGTGCGGGGTCAGTGCCCGGGAAGTCGCTGCGGTGATGGCAGCCGCGGGTCTCGGTGCGGGACAGGGCGGCTGCTGCGACGGCGCCGGCGACGGCGGTCAGTGCGGCGTCCTCGAAATCGGTTCGCGAACGCAGCGGCGTCGGGGCCGCAGTGTTCAGCAGGTCTGACAGCTCGCGCAATCCCCCGGCATCGCGCACGACTGCGGCGTGCCGGGTCATCGCACGCTGCAATTCGGGGCGCGGCAACGTCGGCCGCACCGGCGGTTCCGGGTCGACGAGGCGACTCGGGCCCGAGGTCCGGGCGTGGTCGGCGGCCGCGACACCTGCCCGCTCCCCGACGACCAGACCCTCGAGCAGGCTGTTGGAGGCCAACCGATTCGCCCCGTGCATACCGGTGCGTGCCACCTCGCCGGCGGCGAAGAGCCCGGCCATGTCGGTACGGCCGTGCACGTCGGTCGTCACGCCGCCGCAGCTGTAATGCGCACCCGGCACCACCGGAATCGGTTGGCGCGTCGCATCGATGCCCGCCTGCAGGCAGGCGGCGTTGACGGTCGGAAAGCGATCCGCGAACCCCGCGACCGCGCGTGCGTCGAGATAGACGCACGTGTCCCCGGTGTCACTCAGACGGGCCTCGATGGCCGCGGCAACCACATCGCGCGGCGCCAGGTCACCCATCGGATGAACCCCCGCGGTGACCGAATCACCGTGACGGTCGACCAGTATCGCGCCCTCGCCGCGTAGCGCCTCGGTGATGAGGGGACGGCGGCCGCTGACGTCGCCCGCGTACAGCATCGTCGGGTGGAATTGGATGAACTCGACGTCGCTGACCGGGAGCCCACCCCACAGGGCGAGCGCGACACCGTCTCCGGTCGAACCGTCCGGGTTGGTGGTGGCGCGGTAGAGATGCCCCAGACCCCCGGTCGCCAGAATGACCGACGGCGCAGAGAGCACCCCGAGGCCGTCCTCGCTGAGGACGGTCACACCGGCGACCGCACCCTCGTCGAGGACCAGATCCAGGGCGACGTGGTTGCGTCGGATGTCCAGATGCGCTGCGGCGTGGTCGAGAGCGCGCTGTACCTCGGCGCCGGTCGCGTCACCACCGGAGTGGACGATGCGGCGCTTCGTGTGCCCGCCCTCCCGGGTCAGCGCCCAGGTGCCAGGGGCGGACTCGTCGAATCGTGCTCCGGCGGAGACGAGTTCGGCCACGGCGCGATGGCCGTCGGCGACGATCGAGCGCACCGCGTCGGGGTCGCACAGCCCGGCGCCTGCGGCCAGGGTGTCGGCGACGTGCGCGTCGACAGAGTCGCCGGCCTCCCGCAGTGCGCGGGGCAACACCACGGCGATACCGCCCTGCGCGTAAAACGTCGCTGTCTCCCCCGCCTTGCTGAGCACCACCACCTTCAGCCCGCGACGATGGGCTGCCAGCGCGGCCGCCAGACCGGCAACGCCGGTGCCGACGACGACGACGTCCGCGCGCCGCCGCCAGAACCCGGCCCCGCCGCAGCCCGCGAACGCGGTCATTCCCCGCCGCCGGGCTGCCCGATCTCGATCATCCGCTGCACGCTCAACCGGCCCGCCGCAGCGACATCGAGATCGACGTGCACCTCGTCGGCGCCTTCGACCAGGCAGCGCAGCATCGCCGCCGGGGTGATCATCTTCATGTAGCGGCAGGAAGCCCTGTCGTTGACCGCCCGGAAGTCGACATCAGGCGCGGCACGGCGCAATTGGTGCAGCATGCCGACCTCGGTGGCCACCAGGACCTGACGGGCGCCGGTCTCGCGGGCTGCGTCGAGCATGCCGCCGGTGGACAGGATCTTGACCCGCTCCTCGGGGAAGGCGCCTTCGCCGGCGAGGTAGAGCGCCGAGGTGGCGCACCCGCACTCGGGGTGCACGTACAGTTCGGCGTCGGGATGGGCACGGGCCTGGTCGGCGAGCTCGTCGCCGTTGATACCGGCGTGGACGTGGCATTCACCGGCCCACACGTGCAGGTTCTTGCGGCCGGTCATCCTGCGCACGTGTGCACCGAGGAACTGGTCGGGGCAGAACAGCACCTCGCGGTCTTCCGGAATCGAAGCGACCACCTCGACGGCGTTGGACGAGGTGCAGCAGATGTCGGTCTCGGCCTTCACCGCGGCCGTGGTGTTGACATAGGACACCACCGCGGCGCCGGGATGCTCGGCCTTCCAGGCCCGGAGCTCGTCGGCGGTGATCGAGTCGGCCAGCGAGCAGCCGGCCCGCTGGTCGGGGATCAGGACCGTTTTCTCCGGCGAGAGGATCTTGGCGGTCTCGGCCATGAAGTGCACGCCGGCGAACACGATGGTGTCCTCGGGCACCTCGGCGGCGATCCGCGACAGCGCCAGCGAGTCCCCGACGTGGTCGGCGACGTCCTGGATCGCGGGAAGCTGGTAGTTGTGTGCGAGCAGCGTCGCACCCCGCAGCTTGAGCAGTCGGCGCACCTCAGCGGCCCACTCCTCGTCGCCCTCGACACCGGAGAATCCGCCCGGTCCGTCCACGACACGATCGGCCAGTGCGGTGTCGAACATCCCAGCGAGAACCGTCATCGCCGTCTCCTTCACTCATCCGAGGTTTTCGACTTACAATCGAAAACATGGCTCATACTAGCACTGACCACGAGGTGCTCGCCGTCGTGTTCCAGGTGCGGCAGACACAGGCCCCGGCCACCTCGCGGAAACCCGCACTTCACGTGCTGTTGTGGCAGCGGGCGCTGGACCCCGAGATGGGCAAATGGTCGTTACCCGGCGGCCGACTCGGCGCCGACGAAGACCTGACGAGCTCTGTTCGGCGCCAACTCGCCGAGAAGGTCGACCTGCGCCAGCTGGCACACCTGGAGCAGCTGGCCATCTTCTCCGACCCGGCCCGCGTTCCGGGGCCCCGCACCATCGCCTCGACGTTCCTCGGGCTGGTCCCCTCTCCCGCCACCCCCGAGTTGCCGCCGGACACCCTCTGGCACCCCGTCAGCGACCTCCCGGCGATGGCGTTCGACCACGCGCCGATGGTCGAGCACGCACGCACCCGGCTGGAGGCCAAACTCTCCTACACCAACATCGGATTCGCGCTGGCGCCAGCGGAATTCGCCCTCTCGACCCTTCGCGACATCTACAGTGCCGCGCTCGGGCACCCGGTCGACGCCACCAACCTGCAGCGGGTGCTGGAACGCCGGCATGTCATCAGCCGGACGGGGACGACGGCACGTTCCGGGCGCAGCGGAGGCCGCCCGGCCGCGCTCTATCGGTTCACCGAATCGCGCTACCGCGTCACCGACGAATTCGCTGCATTACGGCCGCCCGGGTGAGTCGACTGGATTCTTAAGCACTTCTTAAGCGACAATGCCTGGATGGACTTGGGCAATGCTGCACGGTCGACCGGTGCCGAATGGATCGGTCAGCCGATTCACGAGCCCCTCCAGCCCCGCGTGAGGCCCGTCGTGCCTGACAAGGACCCGTTCTACGAGCCCCCCGCCGGTTTCGAGCACGCCCGTCCCGGCACGGTCCTGCGCTCCCGCGACGTCGAACTGGCCTTCCTCGGGGTCATCCCGCAGAAGTTCACCGCCACCCAGCTCCTGTACCGGACCGCCGATTTCCAGGGCGAGCCCCAGGCCGGCGTCACCACGGTGGTGATCCCGACCGAACGCACCAACGAACGTCCGCTGCCCATCGTGTCCTACCAGTGCGCGATCGACGCCATCGCGGCGCGCTGTTTCCCGTCGTATGCCATGCGTCGCGGCGCCCGGGCCCTCGGTGCCGTCGCCCAGTTCGAGTTCCTTCTGGTCGCCGCGGCTCTGGCCGAAGGCTGGGCCGTCTCGATACCCGACCACGAGGGTTCGACCGGTATGTGGGGCGCCCCCTACGAACCCGGCTATCACATCCTCGACGGCCTGCGGGCCGCCATCAACCACGAGCCCTTCGGGCTGACCGGCCAGTCGCCCATCGGGCTGTGGGGCTACTCCGGCGGTGGTCTGGCGTCGGCCTGGGCCGCCGAAGTCCAGGACGAGTACGCACCCGAACTCAACGTCGTAGGCGCCGTCCTGGGTTCGCCCGTAGGCGACCTCGGACACACCTTCAAACGCCTCAACGGCAGCATCTACTCCGGTCTACCCGCCCTGGTGGTCGCGGCGCTGTGCCACATCTACCCCGACCTCGACCGCCTCATCCAGGAGCACGGCACCGTCGAGGGCAAGGCCATGCTGCAGCGGATCCAGCGGATGACCACCGCGCACGCGATGGTGTCGATGGCGGGCAAGGACATGGCCGACATGATCGACCGTCCGCTGGAGGAGATGCTGCTGACGCCCGAGGTCCAGCATGTCTTCGACAGCATCAAGCTGGGGACGAGCGCCCCGAAGGTGCCCGTGCTGATCGTGCAGGCGGTCCACGACCGCATCATCTCGGTGGACGACATCGACGAGCTGACCGAGACCTACACGCGGGGTGGCGCCAGCGTCACTTACCACCGCGACATGCTCTCCGAACACCTGCTGCTGCACCCCATGTCCGCCCCGATGACCCTGCGCTGGCTGCGCGACCGCTTCGCCGACAGGCCGCTGCGCGCGCACATCGCCCGGACCAAGTGGCCGACGCTGCTCAATCCGTCGACCTATCGCGGAATGCTGACCCTCGGCAAGATCACGGTGAAGGTGGTCCTGGGGCGACGGGTGGAACGTCAGCCGCTGTCCCGGTTCGACCAGTAGGCGCTCCCGGGTACTCCACCGGCGGCCAGGCGCCGAGATCGTCGCGCGGCGTCGCGACGGCGGCCAACAGATAGACGGTCGCTGCGACGGCGGCCGGGAAAAGCAGGGTCACGGCGATCTGCACCGGCGAATGCCCGAAGAACACCGACGGAGCCTCGGTCACGTAGAACACCCGCTGCTGCTCGGACACGGGCGCCGCCGCAAGGTCTACGCTGCCGTAGCGCAGATGCGCGACGAGTGTGCCGATGCCGGACGTCACGGCCGCCGCGGCGACCGACCCGGCGGTCAGCGCCGCGACCATCACCGGCCCCCGGTGAGATTTCCACTGCCACACCAGGACCGCCGCGACGACGGCCATCACCGACAGCATCCCGACGACCAGGAACGCCGAGGTGAACCAGTTGTCGGACTCCGTGCCGAGGGCGGCCTTCACCCGGTCCCCGTCGCGGGTGAGCGCGATGACGCCGCGGATCGGTGGCGCCAGCCACGCCCACAGCGCGCCGACCACGGCGCCGGCGACCAACAGCCCGAGCACGACGGCGACCGCGGCCGTCAGAGGGGAGGTTCGTGGTGGCGCAGCGACCCCGCTCACCGGAACAGATCCAGGTCGGTGGAGTCCACCAGGCCGTGCCGGGAGCACTTCGCCCACCAGCCGTCGGGGCGCACCTGCACGATCATCCGCCGTCCGCAGGCCGCGCAGAACCGCGGTGGTTCCAGGCCGAGTTGGGCTGCGGTGGGTACGCTGCTACCCGCCTGCGCTCCGGTGTAGACGTTGTAGACGCCCGCACCGACCGGCGCCGGAAGTTCTGTGCTGTCGGTGACCATCACCTGATCGGTTCTACCGTGTCGCCGGACTACAGCGTCGCGTTGAGTGCCTTGATCGGCATCTGCAGGTCGTCGAGCAGCTGCAGATCGGCTTCGGCGGGCCGGCCCAGAGTCGTCAGGTAGTTACCGACGATGACGGCGTTGATGCCGCCGAGGATGCCCTGCTTGGCGCCCAGATCGCCGAGCGTGATCTCGCGACCGCCGGCAAAACGCAGCATGGTGCGCGGCAGCGCCAGGCGGAACGCGGCGACGGCCTTGAGTGCTTCGGAGGCCGGCAGCACCTCCAGGTCGCCGAACGGGGTGCCCGGCCGCGGGTTCAGGAAGTTCAGCGGAACCTCGTGCGGGTCGAGCTCGGCCAGGTTGGCGGCGAACTCGGCGCGCTGCTCCAGTGTCTCCCCCATACCGAGGATGCCGCCGCAGCACACCTCCATCCCGGCGTCGCGCACCATCTGCAGTGTGCCCCAACGTTCTTCCCAGGAGTGGGTGGTGACGACGTTGGTGAAGAACGACCGCGCGGTCTCCAGATTGTGGTTGTAGCGGTGCACGCCCATCGCGGCGAGCTGCTCGACCTGATCCTGGGTGAGCATGCCCAGCGAGCACGCGATCTGGATGTCGACCTCGTTGCGGATGGCCTCGATACCGGCCGCGACCTGCGCCAGCAGGCGCTCGTCGGGACCACGGACCGCGGCCACGATGCAGAACTCGGTGGCACCGGTCTTGGCGGTCTGCTTGGCCGCCTCGACCAGGCTGGGGATGTCGAGCCACGCGCTGCGTACCGGCGAGGCGAAAAGGCCCGACTGCGAACAGAAGTGGCAGTCCTCGGGGCAGCCGCCGGTCTTCAGGCTGATGATGCCCTCGACCTCGACGTCGGGCCCGCACCACGCCATGCGGACTTCGTGAGCCAGTGCGAGCAGGTCGTCGAGCCGCTCGTCCGGCAGCTGCAGCACCTGCAGGGTCTGGTCCTGGTCGAGGCCCTCGCCACGCTCAAGCACCTGCTCGCGCGCCACTGCCAGAATGTCGGTCACCAGTGCATCTCCTCTTGCCTTGAACACCGTTCAGGTTAGGGTACTGGCGTGCAGCTTCACAAACGCGACGTGGTCGACGTGGCGACGACACTGCTGGACAACTACGGGATCGCCGACCTGTCGATGCGCCGGCTTGCGCGAGAGCTCAACGTGTCCCCCGGGGCGCTGTACTGGCATTTCGCCAACAAACAGCAACTGCTGGGGGCGGTGGCCGACCGGATCCTGCACCCGCTGCAGGATGCCGAGGGCGACTGGCGCAATCGCATCGGCATGACGTGCGGCCGGCTGCGCGACGCACTGCTGTCCCACACCGACGGCGCCGAGCTGGTCTCCGCGAGTTTCGCCGCCGGACAGTCCGAGGCCATGACCGCGGTGCTCCATCAACTGGCCGACGCCGCCGGTGAGGCCGGTGTGGCGCCGGAACAGACGTTGCTCGCCGCACGCACCGTCATCTATTACGTGCTCGGCTTCACCGCCGACGAGCAGTCCCGGCTGCAGTGGGATGCCGCGGGCGCCGATGTTGCGCAGAGCGTGTGGACCGAAGACCCGAACGCCCGGTTCGCCTTCGGTCTGCAGCTCCTCACCGACGGGCTGGGCGTGCTGAGCAGTTCCGAGGTCTGACGTCGCCCGGCGGTCGCGGCGCCGGCGCTCAGCCGATCGGGTGCACGACCTTGGCGTTGCCGTCCCAGTGCCGCAGTGCCGTGGCGCTCGCGGCGATGTCGTCGGTGACGCCCGGCACCGCCAGCGCGACAGGCACCAACTCCAGCGGAACACGCCGGGCCAGGGTCACGTGCGGGGTCCACTGACGCGGTTCGGCGTGCGGCAGAACGCCGCCGGCCATGTGCGGCAGACAGATTCGGTGTACCGCGGCGTGCAGTTCGAGCAGTTTCGCCGAGGGCACCACCAGTCGGACCAGGGTGACCGCACGCCCCCGGCCGAACAACATCGGCGCCCCCAGGACGCATCCCAGGGGCAGGCCTTTCACCACCGGGCGCAACGCCTCGTCGACGGCATCGTCCATGTCCTCGGCGACGGTCACCGTGACGTGGGGCATGTTCGACTCCGACCGGTGGCCGGCAAGACTGCGAATGCCGTTGTCTGACAGATCGTCCCAGAGTCGACGGACGGCAGCGTCGGTCTCGGCGTCGAACAGTAATTCGACGGAATGGACCATCAGCCGACGAGGCTCGCGACCCAGGCCGGATCGAACGCCTGGACGCTGAGGCGCTCGAAATCCGGAGTACTCAGCGTGCCCGCACCGGCCGGCAGCGCGGCGCGCACCGGGGCCAGCCGTGCCAGCGCATCACGGTTGTCGATCTCGGCCAGTCCCGGTTGGGCCGGCCACGCCCCGATGACCAGGCCTACGGATTGAACGCTTCTGTGCGCCAACGCTTCCAGGGTCAGGACCGTATGATTCAGCGTGCCGAGGCCGGGTGCCACCACCGTGAGGACGGGCGCACCGAGTTCCTGGGCCAGGTCGCGAAGCGTCACGCCGTCGGCCCCGATCTCGACCAGCAGTCCCCCGGCACCTTCCACGAGCGTGAGCCTGCCGGGCCGGTCCGTCGCGGTGACGAGGTCACGCAACGCCGTGCGCGTCGGCAGCGACCCACCGGCGCGCTGTGCAGCGGCCAGGGGGGCCAGCGGCTCCGGAAACTTCGCCAGGGAGTGCAATTCGGCGATCCCGGCGAGGCGGGCGACCTCCGCGAGGTCGTCGTCGCCGTCCTGGGTGCCCGTCTGTACCGGCTTACAGACCGCGACGTCCATTCCCGCGAGGCGCGCGTGACACGCCAGCGCCGCGGTGGCGACGGTTTTCCCGATACCGGTTCCGGTTCCGGTGACGACGAGGACGCTCATGACGGCGACAGCACCTCGGTGAGCACGTCGCGGGCCAGCGACATCTCGTCGTCCGACAGCGAGGCCCGTGCGGTGAGCCGGAGACGCGACGTCCCGGCCGGCACCGTCGGGGGGCGGAAGCATCCGACCCGCACGCCGCGCTGCAGGCAGGCCGCTGCCGCGGCGAAGGCCACCTCGGGTTCGCCCAGGATCACCGACACCACCGCCGAGGACGGTGTGTCGGCGACGCCGCAGATCCCGGCCAGCGTCGCGGCATGGTCGAGCACCCGCTGGGCCCGCCACGGCTCGTCGACCAGCACCTGCAGCGCAGCGTGCGCCGCGCCGACCGCGGCGGGCGCCAGGCCGGTGTCGAAGATGAAGGGGCGCGCGGCGTCGATCAGGTGATCGCGCACCGCGGCCGGGCCGAGGACGACCCCGCCCTGGCTACCCAGCGCCTTGGACAGGGTCGTGGTCATCACGATGTCCGGCGCGCCGGCCAGGCCGACCTCGTCGAGCAGTCCCCGTCCGGCGTCGCCGCGCACACCCAGGCCGTGGGCCTCGTCGACGATCAGCAGGGCCCCGTGCCTGCTGCAGGCGTCGTGCAGGGCGCGCAGAGGGGCGAGGTCGCCGTCGGCGGAGAACACCGAATCGGTGACCACGACGGCCCGCTCTTCGGCGCGGGTCGACAGAGCGTGCTCGACAGCGGCGACGTCGTTGTGCGGAGTGACGGCCACCCGCGCCCGGGACAACCGGCAGGCGTCGACCAGTGAGGCGTGGGTGTAGGCGTCGGAGATCAGCAGGGATCCGGGTCCGGAGAGTGCGACCACGGCACCGAGGTTGGCGGTGTACCCGGACGAGAACGTCAGCGCCGATTCGGCGCCGACGAAGTGTGCGAGGGCCTCCTCGAAGGTTTCGTGGAGTTCGGTGTTGCCGGTGACCAGGCGCGACCCGGTCGATCCGGCACCCCAGGTCCGCAATGCCGCGACGCCTGCGTCGATCACGCGCGGGTGCTGGGAGAGGCCGAGGTAGTCGTTGGAGGCCAGGTCCAGTTCGGCGCCCACCGGTGGGCGGGTGCGCAGGGAGCGCCGCAGCCCGGCGGCGCGGCGCTGGGCCTCGACGTCGTCGAGCCAGGCCAGCGGTGAGAGACCGACGCGGGTCACCGGGGCTCCTCTCGGCAGTGGAACGCGCCGGCGGGCCGGCAGTTGAACACCGTTCAGGTTAGTGCACGCGCCACCTGGATCATCGCCGAGGTGATCTGCGAGATCTCGTCGGGTGTACACACGTACGGGGGCATCACATAGATGAGGTTGCGGAAGGGTCGCAGCCACACGCCGTGCTCGATCGCGGCCGGAGTGGCGATCCGCAGGTCGACCGGCCGGTCCAGCTCGATCACGCCGATGGCCCCCAGGACGCGCACATCGACCACGTTGGGCAGCCCCGCCGCCTCGGAGAGACCGGTGCGCAACCCGTCCTCGATCGAATGCACCCGTGCCTGCCAGTCCGATGTCAGCAGCAACTCCACCGACGCCACGCTGACCGCGCAGGCCAACGCGTTGGCCATGAACGTCGGCCCGTGCATCAGGGCGCCCGGCGGATTGCCGCTGATGGTGTCGGCGACGGCCCGTGTACACAGTGTGGCGGCCAGCGTCAGGTAGCCCCCGGTCAAGGCCTTCCCGACACACATGATGTCGGGACAGACCTGCGCATGGTCGGCGGCGAACATCGCCCCGGTTCGACCGAAGCCGGTCGCGATCTCGTCGAAGATCAGCAGCACCTGCTGTTCGTCACAGAGGCGCCGCAGATCGGCGAGGTAGCGCGGGTCGTGGAAGCGCATCCCGCCGGCGCCCTGCACGACGGGCTCGACGATCACCGCCGCCAGCTCGTGGGCGTGCTCGGCGAGCAGCGCGGCGAACGACGCCACGTAGGTGGGGTCGTAGTCGGTGGGCACCGGCGGCGCGAACACTTGATCGGCCAGCAGCGAGTTCACCCCTGTCCACAGTTCGTGCATGCCGCCCTGTGGATCGCACACGCTCATCGGGGTGAAGGTGTCCCCGTGGTAGCCGCCGCGCCAGGTCATCAGGCGCCTCTTGCGCGGGTTGCCGCTGCTGCGCCAGTACTGCAGGGCCATCTTCACGGCCACCTCGACCGACACCGAGCCCGAGTCACTGAAGAACACGGTCTCCAGTCCTGCCGGCGTGACCTCGACCAGCAGCTGTGCCAACCGAGCGGCGGGTTCGTGCGTCAGGCCACCGAACATGACGTGGTTCATCGTCGCGAGCTGGCGGGTGATCGCCGCGTCGAGGTCGGGGTGGCCGTGACCGTGGACGGCGGTCCACCAGGACGCCATGGCGTCGAGCACCTCGACCTCGCGGCCGTCGTGGATCACTGTCAGCCAGGCGCCGCGGGCACCGACCGCCACGACGGGCGCGAGGGCCTCGTCGCCGATCGGGCTGTAGGGATGCCAGATGTGCGCGGCATCGATGGCGCTGATCTCGATGGGCCTCAACGCAGACACCTTCGGTAGATTAGCCGTCGACCATGATGACCCTCGCCCCTGCCCGGCCGGCGTCCCGCACCGCCCCGGGCCCGACCCCACCTGTCCCCGGGCCACCGGGTTCCGGCATGGGAACGCGCACGTCAGGGTTCTATCGACACGATCTCGACGGCCTGCGGGGCATCGCGATCGCCATGGTCGCCGTGTTCCACGTGTGGTTCGGGCGGGTGTCCGGCGGCGTCGACGTGTTCCTGGTGCTGTCGGGATTCTTCTTCGGTGGTCGGCTGCTGCGCAACGCGCTGACCCCCGCAGCCACCCTGCATCCGGTGTCGGAGGTGACCAGGCTTATCCGGCGGTTGCTGCCCGCCCTGATCGTGGTGCTCGCGGCGTCCGCGGTGCTGACGATCGTGATCCAGCCGGAGACCCGCTGGGAGACGTTCGCCGATCAGAGCCTGGCGAGCCTCGGGTATTACCAGAACTGGGAACTCGCCATCACGGCGTCGGACTATCTGCGCGCCGGGGAGACGGTCAGCCCGCTGCAGCACATCTGGTCGATGTCCGTGCAGGGCCAGTTCTACATCGCGTTCCTGGCGCTGATCATGTTGTCCGCCTTCGCGTTCCGCCGCCTGTTCGGCCGGCACGCCCGCACGGCGTTCGTGACGCTGCTCAGCGCGCTGGCGATCGCGTCCTTCGTCTACGCGATCATCGCGCACAACACCGACCAGGCGACCGCGTACTACAACAGCTTCGCCCGCGCGTGGGAACTGCTCCTCGGGGCGCTCGTCGGCGCGGTCGTTCCGCACCTGCGGGCACCGATGTGGCTGCGGACCCTGCTGGCCGTCACCGCGCTGACCGCGATCCTGTCCTGCGGCGCGCTGATCGACGGCGTGCACGAGTTCCCCGGGCCGTGGGCGCTGGTCCCGGTGGGCGCGACGCTGCTGTTCATCCTGTCCGCCGCGAACCGCTACGCCGATCCCCACACGGGCGGTCGCGTCCCGGCGCCGAACCGGCTGCTGGCGTCCCGCCCGTTCGTGGCACTGGGCGCGATGGCCTACGCGCTGTACCTGTGGCACTGGCCGCTGCTCATCTTCTATCTCGCGCACACCGGCGGCTCCCGGGTGAACTTCTGGGAGGGCGCCGCGGTTCTCCTCGTCTCCGGTGTGCTCGCGTGGCTGACGACCCGCTACGTCGAAGAACCCCTGCGCGCCAAGGGCCCGGTCTCAGCCGCGGCCCCGAAAGTTCCCATGCCACTGTGGCGGCGGCTGCGCCGGCCGACGATCGTGCTCGGTGCGACGGTGGCCCTGCTCGGGGTCGCGCTGACCGCGACGTCGTTCACCTGGCGCGAACATGTCTCCGTGCTGCGCGCCAACGGCGGAGAGTTGAGCGCTCTTTCGCCGCGCGACTATCCGGGTGCCCGGGCGCTGTTGAACAACGTCAGGGTTCCCAACCTGCCCATGCGCCCCACGGTGCTCGAGGCCAAGGACGACATCCCCGCGTCGACGATCGACGGCTGCATCAGCGATTTCGACAACGTCGGGATCATCAACTGCACCTATGGGGATGCCGCCGCCTCCCGCACGATCGCGCTCGCCGGCGGTTCGCATGCCGAGCACTGGATCACCGCGCTCGATCTGCTCGGCAGGATGCACCACTTCAAGATCGTCACCTATCTCAAGATGGGCTGCCCTCTGACGACCGAGGAGAATCCGCTCGTGATGGGCGACAACCGCCCCTACCCGAAGTGCCGCGAGTGGAACGAGCGCGTGATGCCCCGGATCATCGCCGACAAACCGGATTTCGTGTTCACGACGTCGACCCGGCCCTGGAACATCAAGCCCGGCGACGTGATGCCGTCCAGCTATCTGGGCATCTGGCGGGAATTCTCGAAGAACCGGATTCCCGTCCTCGCGATGCGCGACACCCCGTGGATGGTGCGCGACGGTGAACCCTTCTTCCCCGCGGACTGCCTCGCCGACGGAGGCGACGCCGTGTCCTGCGGGATCGAGAGATCCGAAGTACTGTCGGACCGCAACCCGACACTGGACTACGTCAAACGCTTCCCCTTGCTCAAACCGCTCGACATGAGCGACGCGGTGTGCCGCGAGGACTACTGCCGAGCTGTGGAGGGAAACGTGTTGCTCTATCACGACGCGCACCACCTCTCGTCGACCTACATGCGCACCATGGCCAACGAACTGGGGCGCCAGCTCGGCCTTGCCACGGGATGGTGGAAAGACTGATGTCCTCGGCCGACCCGTCGTCCGTCCCCACCGTGTGGCCTGGAACCCCCTACCCCCTCGGCGCCACCTACGACGGCGCCGGCACCAACTTCTCGCTGTTCTCCGAGGTCGCCGACCGCGTGGAGCTGTGCCTGATCGGCAAGGACGGCCGTGAGCAGCGGATCGACCTCGACGAGGTCGACAGCTTCGTGTGGCACTGCTATCTGCCGACGATCACACCCGGGCAGCGTTACGGGTTCCGCGTGCACGGACCGTGGGACCCAGCGTCGGGTCACCGGTGCGACCCCAGCAAGCTGCTGCTGGACCCCTACGGCAAGTCCTTCCACGGCGACTTCGCGTTCGGGCAGGCGCTGTACTCGTACGACCTGGAGGCCGACGACCTGGCGACCGGCGGCGAACCGCCGAGGATCGACTCGCTGGGGCACACGATGACCAGCGTGGTCATCAACCCGTTCTTCCAGTGGGGCTCCGACCGCGCACCGCGCACCCCCTACCACGACACGGTCATCTACGAAGCCCACGTCAAAGGCATCACGCAAACCCACCCCGGCGTCCCCGACGAGCTCCGTGGAACCTATGCCGGCCTCGGACACCCGGCCGTCATCGACCATCTGAAGTCGCTGAACGTCACCGCGATCGAGTTGATGCCCGTGCACCAGTTCCTGCACGACCACCGGCTCCTCGACCTCGGTCTGCGAAATTACTGGGGCTACAACACATTCGGTTTCTTCGCGCCGCACTACCAGTACGCGGCCACCCGGCACGCCGGGGGCGCGGTCGCCGAGTTCAAGACGATGGTGCGCGCCTTCCACGAGGCCGGCATCGAAGTCATTCTGGACGTGGTCTACAACCACACCGCCGAGGGCAACCATCTCGGGCCGACCCTCAACTTCCGTGGGATCGACAACGCCGCCTACTACCGGCTGCTCGACGGTGACCTGCGGTACTACAAGGACTTCACCGGCACCGGCAACAGCCTCAACGCCCGCCACCCGCACACGCTGCAGTTGATCATGGACTCCCTGCGCTACTGGGTGCTCGACATGCACGTCGACGGTTTCCGCTTCGATCTGGCATCGACGTTGGCCCGCGAGTTCTACGACGTGGATCGGCTCTCGGCGTTCTTCGACATCATCCAGCAGGACCCCGTCATCAGTCAGGTCAAGCTCATCGCCGAGCCGTGGGACGTCGGCGAGGGTGGTTATCAGGTCGGAAACTTCCCAGGTTTGTGGACGGAATGGAATGGGAAGTATCGCGACACTGTGCGTGATTTCTGGCGGGGCGAGCCCGCGACCCTGGGTGAGTTCGCATCCCGGCTGACCGGATCGTCCGACCTCTACGAGGCGACCGGACGGCGGCCGAGTGCCAGCATCAACTTCGTCACCTGCCACGACGGATTCACCCTCAACGACCTCGTCTCCTACAACGAGAAGCACAACGAGGCCAACGGTGAGGACAACCGGGACGGCGAGAGTCACAACAGATCCTGGAACTGCGGTGTCGAGGGCCCGACCGACGACACGGAAATCCTGGAGCTGCGCAGTAAGCAGATGCGCAACATCATGGCCACCTTGATGCTGTCGCAGGGCACGCCGATGATCTCGCACGGCGACGAGATGGGCCGCACACAGCGCGGCAACAACAACGTCTACTGCCAGGACTCCGAGCTGTCGTGGGTCGACTGGTCGCTGTGTAAGACCAACTCGGATCTTCTGGAGTTCACCCGCAAGATGGTGAAGTTCCGCAAGGACCATCCGGCGTTCCGTCGCCGGAGGTTCTTCGAAGGCAAGCCGACGCGCACCGATGGGCAGATCCGTGACATCGCGTGGCTGAACCCTTCGGGTACGGAGATGACCCAGCAGGACTGGGGCTCCGGGTTCAAGTGCGTGTCCGTGTTCCTCAACGGCGACGCCATTCCTGCTCCCAATGAGCGCGGCGAACGTGTCATCGACGACTCGTTCCTGCTGTGCTTCAACGCCCACGAGAGGGCCGTGGACTTCGTCGCCCCCGACGGGGGTTACGCGAACGCCTGGTCCGGCGCGATCGACACCGCAGAACCGCGCGGTACCAGCATGCTGGAAGTGGCTGCCGGAGAGACGATCACGGTGCAGCCACGTTCACTTCTCGTGCTACTCAAGATTGCCTGAGACATGACAATAATCTCTACGTACCGGCTGCAGATGCGCGGACCGGCCAGCGGTGAGGCGTTCACGTTCGCCGACGCCGAAAACCTGGTCGACTACCTCGCCGAGCTCGGCATCTCCCATCTCTACCTGTCCCCCATCCTGACCGCCGGGGAAGGGTCGAGCCACGGCTACGACGTCACCGACCCGACCACGATCTCCGCCGAACTCGGTGGCCCGGAGGGTTTCCGACGACTCGCCGACAAGGCGCGGGCGGCCGGGCTGGGCATCGTCGTGGACATCGTCCCGAACCACGTCGGTGTGGACGAACCTTCGGAGAACAGATGGTGGTGGGATCTGCTGACCCACGGCCGCGGCTCCGAATACGCCCCCTATTTCGACATCGATTGGACGTTGGACCCCGACGGCCGAATCGTGTTGCCGGTGCTGGGATCTGACGACGACATCGCCGACCTCACCGTCGACGGCGACATGCTGCGGCTCGGTGACCGCCGCTGGCCGATCGCGCCGGGCACCGGCGACGGCGACGGACCGCAGGTCCACGATCGTCAGCACTACAAGCTGATCGGCTGGCGCAACAACGTCTGCGGATACCGGCGGTTCTTCTCCATCACCTCGCTGGCCGGCCTGCGCCAGGAAGACCAGACGGTCTTCGCCGCCACCCATGTCGAGGTGAAGCGGTGGTTCACCGAGGGCCTGGTCGACGGCATCCGCATCGACCATCCCGACGGATTATCCGATCCTCCAGGCTATCTCGCGTCGTTGCGCGAACTCGCGGGCCCCGAGGCCTGGATCGTCATCGAGAAGATCCTGGCCGTCGACGAAGCGCTGGACACGAGCCTCCCGGTCGCAGGGACCACCGGCTATGACGCGCTGCGGGAGAACGGCGGACTGTTCGTCGACCCCAGTGGCGCCGAATCGTTGACAGACCTGGTCGATTCCGCGGGCGCCGACTACGCGGACACACCCGACGAGGCCCGCCGGCTGAAGATCGATGCGGTCACCACGACGCTGTCCAGCGAGCTGGCCCGGTTGCGCCGCACCGTGGTCTCGGCGACGGGGCGCGACCACACGGCGCTGCCCGAGGCGATCGCGGTGCTGCTGAGCCACATCGGCGTGTATCGGTCCGACTACCAGGCCCTCTCGGCGGTACTGCCGGTCGCCCTCGGCGAGACCGTCGCCTCGCGCCCTGACCTCGCCGATCCGCTGGCCCTTCTGTCGACCGCGCTCGGTCACCGCGAGGTGGAGGTGCGCCTGCAGCAGCTCTGCGGCGCGGCCACCGCCAAGTCCATGGAGGACTGCCTGTTCTACCGCGACGCCCGACTCGTGTCCCTGAACGAAGTCGGCGGTGAACCGGAGTATTTCGGCGTCAGCGCCGGTGAGTTCCATCAGCGCGCCGCGGTGCGCGCCACGCTGTGGCCGTCGGCGATGACCACCCTGACCACCCACGACACCAAGCGCGGCGAGGATGTCCGCGCCCGCATCGGGGTGCTCTCCCAGGTGCCGTCGCTGTGGGCGGAGATGGTCCGCGGGTGGGAGCTCAGCGCGCCCCCACCCGACGCGATCACCGGATTGTTTCTGTGGCAGAACATCTTCGGCGTCTGGCCGGTCGACGGCGTGGTCAGCGACGAACTGCGGCAGCGCCTCCACGACTACGCCGAGAAGGCCATCAGGGAGGCGTCGCTGCACACCACCTGGAACGAGCCCGACGAGGCGTTCGAGGGAGCGGTGCACACCTGGCTGGACACGGTGTTCGACGGGCCCGTCGCGCTGGAGCTGACAGCGCTGGTGGGCCGGCTGGATCCGCATGGCCGCAACGACTCACTGGGGCAGAAGCTGTTGGCGCTGACCACGCCCGGCATCCCCGACATCTATCAGGGCACCGAATTGTGGGAGGACAGCCTGGTGGATCCGGACAACCGCCGACCCGTCGATTACGGCGCGCGGCGCCAGGAACTGGGCGCCGGCGAGCACCCCAAGATGCGCGTGGTGCGTTCGGCGCTGCACCTCCGCCGCGAGCGGCCCGAGACGTTCCTGCGCGGCGGCTATCAGCCCGTCCTGGCCGCGGGCGACCACGCCGAACACGTTGTGTCCTTCCTGCGCGGTGACGATGTCCTCGTCGCGGCGAGCCGCTGGACCGTACGGCTGGCCGATTCCGGCTGGGGCGACACGGTTCTCGATCTGCCTGACGGGTCGTGGACCGATCGGTTGACCGGCACGGATCACAGCGGCTCGACCAACGCTTCCACGCTGTTCGCCGAGCTGCCCGTCGCGTTGTTGGTGCGGGCCGATGTCTGAGCACGAGTTCGCCGTTTGGGCGCCGCTGCCGCACCAGGTCCGCCTCGACGTCGAGGGCACCCTGCACCCGATGACCCGGTCTGACGACGGTTGGTGGCGCGCAGTCGTCGACGCCGCATCCGACGCGCGTTACGGGTTCGTGCTCGACGACGACCCCGCCGTGCTTCCCGACCCGCGCTCACCGCGGCAGCCCGACGGCGTGCACGAGCGCTCGCAGCTGTGGGATCCGCGGTCGCAAGCATGGACCGACGGGGACTGGCACGGGCGCTCGATCGAGGGCGGGGTGATATATGAGCTGCACATCGGCACGTTCACCCCTGAGGGCACCTTCGACTCGGCGATCGAGAAGTTGGACCACCTCGTCGAGCTCGGTGTCGACTTCGTCGAGGTCATGCCCGTCAACGCGTTCAGCGGTACCCACGGCTGGGGTTACGACGGCGTGCTGTGGTACGCGGTGCACGAAGCGTACGGCGGCCCGGACGGTCTCGTCCGCCTCGTCGACGCCTGCCATGCCCGCGGCCTCGGCGTCCTCATCGACGCGGTGTTCAACCACCTCGGCCCGTCGGGGAACTATCTGCCCAAGTACGGGCCCTACCTGTCGAGCGGCTCGAACCCGTGGGGCGAGTCGATCAACATCGCCGACACCGGAGCCGACCAGGTCCGCCGCTACATCCTGGACTGTGCGCTGCGCTGGATGCGCGACTTCCACGCCGACGGGCTGCGACTGGACGCCGTGCATGCACTGGTCGACACCACGGCGATCCACATTCTCGAAGAGATGTCCGCCGAGACCGACGCTCTGTCAACGGAACTCGGCCGCCCCCTGTCACTCGTCGCGGAGAGCGACATGAACGATCCGCGGCTGATCACTCCGCGAGATCAGGGCGGTCTGGGGATGACGGCCCAGTGGGACGACGACATCCACCACGCGATCCACTCGGCGGTCTCGGGCGAACAGCAGGGTTACTACAACGATTTTGGCACGTTGGAGACGTTGGCGACCACCCTGCGCCACGGCTACTACCACGCCGGCACGTTCTCGACGTTCCGCGGCCGCAGGCACGGCCGTGAACTGGACACCGCCACCATCCCGGCGACCAGGCTGCTGGCCTACACGCTGACCCACGACCAGGTCGGCAACAGGGCCATCGGCGATCGGCCGTCGCAGAACCTGACCACGGGGCAGCAGGCCGTCAAGGCTGCCCTGGCACTCGGATCGCCCTACACGGCGATGCTGTTCATGGGTGAGGAGTGGGCGTCGTCGTCGCCGTTCCAGTTCTTCAGCTCGCACCCCGAACCCGAGCTCGCCCGCGCCACCGCCGAGGGGCGCAAGGCGGAGTTCGCCGAACACGGCTGGGATGCCGACGAGGTCCCTGATCCGCAGGACCCCGAGACGTTCCTGCGCTCCAAGCTGAAGTGGGACGAGGTCACCGGTGGCGAGCACGCGCGGGTGCTCGATTTCTACCGGCGTCTCATCGCGCTGCGGCGTGACGAGCCCGATATGGCCGATCCCTGGCTGGACAACCTGCGCATCGAGTACGACGAGGATGCGCGCTGGTTCGTCATGCGCCGGGGTGCCTTGGCGGTCGTGTGCAATCTCGGCACCGACGAGGTCGACGTTCCCGTCGCCGGTGATGTGGTGCTGGCCTGGGACGAGCCGACGGTGGGTTCGGGGTCGAGCCGCATCGGCGGGCATTCGGTCGTCGTCCTGCGCACCACGACGTAGCGCTGTCCGCCCGGGGTCAGGTCAGATAGCGGTAGGTCGGCGAGCCGGGTTCGAGCAGTTGGACATGGCACTCCGAGCCGTTCATCCGCTCCAGGAGGCCCTCCAGGTCGGAGGCCGACCCCATCTCGATACCGACCAGCGCCTCACCGGTCTCACGGTTGTTGCGCTTGACGTACTCGAACAGGGTGATGTCGTCGTTCGGGCCGAGCACCTCGTCAAGGAACCGTCGCAGGGCGCCCGGTTCCTGCGGGAAGTCCACGAGGAAGTAGTGCTTGAGTCCGAGGTGCACCAGCGACCGTTCGAGAACCTCGCCGTAGCGGGAGACGTCGTTGTTGCCGCCGGAGATCAGGCAGACCACCGTCGAACCGGGTTCGATGTCGGCGTCGAAGAGTGCCGCGACCGACAGCGCGCCGGCAGGCTCGGCGATGATGCCCTCGTTCTGGTAGAGATCCAGCATCGCGGTGCACACCGCGCCCTCGTCGACCGTGGTGATGCCGACCATGTCCCCAGCGGCCGAGAGCGCCGCGAAGGGCTTGGCGCCCACCCGGGCCACCGCGGCGCCGTCCACGAACTGGTCGACAGTCTGCAACGTCACCGGCTCGCCCTTGGCCAGGGCGGCGACGAGCGCGGCCGCGCCGGCAGGCTCCACGCCGAGCACCGAGGTGGTCGCGGTCTTCTCGGCCAGATAGGTGGTGATACCGCTGATGCATCCGCCGCCACCGACGGGTACCACCACGAGATCCGGCTCGCTGCCGAGCTCGTCGAGGATCTCGACGGCGATCGTGCCCTGGCCCGCCATGGTGCGCAGGTCGTCGTACGGCGGCACGAGGGTGGCCCCGGTGCGCGCGACATCGTCGAGTGCGGCCTGGGCCGCCATGTCATAGGTCTTGCCCCCGACGATCAGGTCGATGAAGTCCCCGCCGTGATACAGGATCCGGTTGCGTTTCTGCTTCGGGGTCTTGGCCGGGACGTACACACGACCGCGAATGCCCATCGATCGGCAGGCCAGCGCAAAGCCCTGCGCATGGTTGCCCGCCGACGAGCACACCACCCCCGCCGCCTTCTCCTCGGGACTCAACTGCATCAGCAGGTTGTAGGCGCCACGCAGCTTGTAGGAGCGGACTGCCTGCAGATCCTCGCGCTTGAGGTACACCTGCGCACCCGTCAGCTCCGACAGCCGGTCGCTGAACTGCAACGGGGTCCTCGACACCACCCCGGAAATGCGCTGGGCGGCCTCGTCGATGTCCGCGGCACGCAGCGGTGCAGCAGGATCGATGCGGGGGCTATGGCTCAGCTCAGCGGACACCGGACAATGGTGCCACCGGACCCCGCCGGGGGAAAAATGCGCGGGCGGGAAAAGGTAGCCCGACTAGCAAAAATCGTGGCACCGTATCCAGTGTTTCGGGTGGCCGAAATCTTTCCTACGGGCTATCGTGGCACTATGACCACCGCCGAACACGCCCGCGCTATCGCGACCCGCCCGGCGGGAACGGTGCTGATCGCCGGGGTGCCGTGGCCCGCCTACAAAGTGCTGGCCCTTCTGGTGGGCGTCGTGGTGGCCCTCGTCGTCGCTGTGGCGACTGCGACCGCCGCACCCGCGGTGCTGAGCGGTTCCGGTGCCGCCGCGCTGGTGTGGCTCGGCCTGGGGTGGCGGACCGCTTCCCGACACTGATCTGACGAACACGAGACCCCGGCGACCGTTTTCGGTCGCCGGGGTCTCGTGTTCGAGCGGCCCCGTCGCCGAGGCGCCGGCCTCAGCCGCCGAGGCAGCCGGGGCCCAGGAGTTCCTTCAGGTCGCCCATGAGCGCCGACGAGGGCGTGACGCACAGCGATTGGTCCAGCTCCAACGTGGTGATGCGTTCACCGCTGATCAACCTCAGGTGGACCTGCGACGTGCCGGGATGGCGGGCGAGCACCTGTTTGAGCGCGGTCACCTTGTCGATCGTGCACTGCCGCGTCGGCAAGCTCACCGCCACCGGGCGGTTGGCCTGGGCGCTGGAGAAGTCGGGGACCACGAGCTCGTTGGCGATCAGCGAGATCCGGTCGTCGCGCTTGGCCACCTTGGCCCCGATCAGCACCACGACGTCGTCGGCGATCTCGGCGCCGAACATTGAGTACGTCTGGGGGAAGAACAGCACCTCGATGCCACCGGAGAGGTCTTCGATCTGCGCCGACGCCCACGGCAGGCCGTTCTTGTTCACCCTGCGGTTGACCGAGGCGAGAATGCCGCCGACCCGCACCTGCGTGTCGTTGGCGATGTCACCCTCCAGGATGGCCGGGATCTGCGTGTCGACCTGGGCGTTGAGCAGGTGGGCGATGCCGTTGAGGGGATGGCCCGACACGTACAGCCCGAGCATCTCGCGCTCGAGGGCGAGCTTGTGCTTGTCCTCCCACTCCTCGTCGGGGACCTTGATGGTGAACACGGACTCGCCACTGTCCGCCCCGCCGTCTCCCCCACCGAACAGGTCGAACTGGCCCATCGCCTCGGCCTTCTTGGTTCCCAGCACCGAGTCCACCGCGTCGGTGTGCACCAGGAACAAGCCCTTGCGAGGATGCCCGAGCGAATCGAACGCCCCGGCCTTGACGAGCGACTCCGTCACCTTCTTGTTGCACGCGGCGATGTCGATCTTGTTCAGGTAGTCGGAGAAATCGGTGTACTTGCCCCTCTCCGTCCTGGTGCTGACGATCGAGGACACGACGTTCGCGCCGACGTTGCGCACCGCGCCGAGCCCGAAGCGAATGTCATTGCCGACGGAGGCGAAGTTCTGCACCGACTCATTGACGTCGGGCGGCAGGACCGTGATGCCGAGGCGCCGGCAGTCGGCCAGGTACACCGCGGCCTTGTCCTTGTCGTCACCGACCGAGGTGAGAAGTCCCGCCATGTATTCGGCCGGAAAATTGGCCTTGAGGTACGCCGTCCAGTACGACACCAGGCCGTAGCCGGCGGCATGCGACTTGTTGAACGCATAGCCGGCGAACGGAAGGATGGTGTCCCACAACGCTTTCACCGCGGCCTCGGAGAACCCGTTGGCGGTCATGCCCTCGCGGAAACCCTTGTACTCGGCTTCGAGGACTTCAAGCTTCTTCTTACCCATGGCTTTTCGCAGCGCATCGGCCTTGCCCATCGTGTAGGAGGCGACCTTCTGGGCGATGAACATGATCTGCTCTTGGTAGACGATCAGGCCGTAGGTCTCGGCGAGGATCTCCTTGAGGGGTTCCTCCAGCTCGGGATGGATCGGCTTGATGGCCTGCCGGTTGTTCTTGCGGTCGGCGTAGTCGTTGTGGGCGTTCATGCCCATCGGGCCGGGCCGGTAGAGCGCCAGCACGGCGACGATGTCGTTGAACTCGGTGGGCTGCATGCGCCGCAGCAGGTCACGCATCGGGCCGCCGTCGAGCTGGAACACGCCGAGGGTGTCGCCGCGCCCGAGCAGCTCGTAGGCCTTGGGGTCGTCGAGGGACAGCGACTCCAGGTCCAGGTCGATGCCGCGGTTGGCTTTGATGTTCTCGATGCAGTCACCGATGATCGTCAGGTTGCGCAGCCCGAGGAAGTCCATCTTCAGCAGGCCGATGGCCTCACACGACGGGTAGTCCCACCCGGTGATCACCGCACCGTCCTGCGGCCGCCGCCACAGCGGGATCGCATCGATGAGCGGCTCGGAGCTCATGATCACCGCGCAGGCGTGCACACCCGCGTTGCGGACCAGACCCTCGAGACCGCGCGCGGTTTCGTAGATGGTCCGGACATCGGGGTCGGTGTCGATGAGGCTGCGCACCTCGGCGGCTTCCTTGTACCGCTCATGGGTCGGGTCGGTGATGCCCGACAGCGGGATGTCCTTGGCCATGATCGGCGGGGGCAGCGCCTTGGTGATGCGGTCGGCGATGGCGAACCCGGGCTGGCCGTAGTTCACCCGTGCCGAATCCTTCAGCGCCGCTTTCGTCTTGATCGTGCCGAAGGTGATGACCTGGGCGACGCGATCGCTCCCCCACTTGTTGGCCGCGTAGCGCAACATCTCACCGCGGCGACGGTCGTCGAAGTCGATGTCGATGTCGGGGGCCGACGGCCGCTCCGGGTTGAGGAAGCGTTCGAAGAGCAGGCCGTGCGGGATCGGGTCGATGTTGGTGATCCCCATCGCGTAGGCGACGAGCGACCCGGCCGCCGAGCCGCGCCCGGGACCGACCCGGATGTCGACCGACTTCGCGTAGTTGATCAGGTCGGCGACGATGAGGAAGTAGGACGGGAATCCCTTGTCGCAGATGACCTTGATCTCGTAGTTGGCGCGCTCGATGTAGTCGGCCGGCACCTGCTCGATGGCCACGTTGCCGAACCTGCGCTGCAACCCGGCCATCACCTCGTGGTGCAGCCACGACGCCTGGTCGTGTCCTTCGGGCACGGGGAAGATCGGCATCCTGTCGCGCGGTGCCCACACATCGGCGTAGGACTGCACCCGCTCGGCGATCAGCAGTGTCGAGTCGCACGCGCCCGGCACCTGGTCGTCCCACAGGGCGCGCATCTCGGCGGCCGACTTCAGGAAGTAGCCGTCGCCGTCGAACTTGAAGCGGGTGGGATCCGAGAGGGTCTTGCCGGTCTGCACACACAGCAGCGCCTCGTGGTTGCGGGACGCCTCGCGGGTGACGTAGTGGCAGTCGTTGGTCGCCAGCGGCGGGATGTTGAGCTTCTGCCCGATCTCCAGCAGGCCCTCGCGAACCCGGCGCTCGATGTCGAGGCCGTGGTCCATGAGCTCCAGGAAGAAATTCTCGGGACCGAAGATCTCACGCCACTTGGCCGCCGCCTCGATGGCCTCCTGCCGGTGGCCCAGCCGCAGTCGGGTCTGCACCTCGCCGGACGGGCAGCCCGTCGTGGCGATGATGCCCTCGGAGTGCTCGGCGATGATCTCGGCATCCATGCGGGACCACTTGCCCAGCTGACCCTCGAAGGACGCCAGGGACGACAGCTTGAACAGGTTGCGCAACCCGGTCGCGTTCTCGGCGACCATCGTCATGTGCGTGTACGAGCCGCTGCCCGACACGTCGTCGCTCTTCTGGCCCGGGTCGCCCCACAGGACGCGCTTGGTGTCGAAGCGCGAGGCGGGCGCGATGTAGGCCTCGACACCGATGATCGGCGTGATTCCGGCGTCGGTGGCGGCGTTGTAGAACTCGCTGGCGCCGAACATGTTTCCGTGGTCGGTCATGCCGATCGCGGGCATCTCCAGCCGCTGCGCCTCGGCAAGCATCGGTTTGACCTTCGCGGCACCGTCGAGCATCGAATACTCGGTGTGGTTGTGGAGATGCACGAATGACCCGCTCATAGGCAGGCCAGTCTATGACCGCCCACCGACAGCGTTCGGCGTGTCGGGCTGCGTGTCTCAGGAAGTTGCGGTCACGCCCGGCGCTCGACGCCGACCGGTTCGTGCAGCAATCCGCCATCGAGCGTTCGCAGCAATTGCCTGGCTATCTCAGATGTCCGGCCGGTGTCCGCGCCGTCGGCCAGGAAGCCGGCATAGAAGCCGAGCCCCCAGAACACCGCGGCGAGCATGTCGGCCACCGCGTGGGCGTCGGTGTCGGGCGCGAGTTCCCCACGACGGACCGCGTCGACGACCACCGCGTCGTAGAACGCGTGCACCGTGGACACCACGGCGGACGCCGCCTCGTGGCGGTGCGCTGCCCGGTGATGGTCGATGCGCGCGGTCACCACCAGCTTCATCAACGCCGGCTCGGCGCTGCCCAGACGGTGCAGCTCGGCCGAGAACGCTGCTAGTTGACTGCGCAAGCACCCGCTTCCGACGGCCACGGCGGCGCACTGCTCCATCCGTGCCCGGACGTCGGCCAGCAGCGTTTCGTAGAGGTCCTCACGAGTGGAGAAGTAGTAGTGCAGGGTGGGCCGGCTGACGCCGGCGCGCTGCGCGATCTGTTGGAACGTCGCTGCCTGGTAACCACGCTCGGCGATGATGTCCCTGGCCGCGGCGAGGATGCTCCTGCGGGTCTGCTCGGAATCCGCCCCCACCGGGCGACCGCGTTTACGGACAGCGGTCACCGTGAGGGTCTCGTTCTCCACGAGCAAACGTTATGGCATAGCTACCGGCGGGTCAACAACATCGCGCGCAAAGCCTAGGCCGCCACCGGGGCGGGAGCCCTGCGCTCGACACGCGCGCGACGCACCGCGTCGACGGTGAAAACGAGCAGCGCGAGCCAGATCAGCGCGAACCCGAGCCAGCGCATCGGTGGCATCGGTTCGTGCCCCACGACCACGCCCCACGTCAGCTGCATCGCCGGCGTCATGTAGAACAGCAGGCCCAGCGTGACCATCGGCAGCCGCTGGGCCGCGGCGGCGAACAGCAGCAGGGGAAGCGCGGTCAGCATGCCCGAGACGATCAGCAGCGCCACATGTCCCGCGCCGTGCCCGGTCAGGGTTCCGCCGCCACTGAGCTGCAACACCACCAGGTAGGCCAGCGCGAAGGGCGTGGCGATGGCCGCCTCCAGGCCCACGCTGACCCGCGGATCCGTCGGCACCGATTTCTTCACCGCACCGTAGAGGCCGAAAGACAACGCCAGGCCCAGACCCACGAGCGGCGGCTGTCCCAACTGCACCGTCATGATCACCACCGCCGTCACGGCGATCGCCAGCGCCGCGAACTGCCAGCGGTTCAATCGTTCCCGAAAGATCAACAGGCCCAGAGCAATCGACACCAGCGGATTGATGAAGTACCCCAGCGCGGCGTCGACGACGTGGCCGTTGTTGACGGCGTAGACGTAGATGAGCCAGTTGACCGAGATCAGGCCCGAGGCGGCCACCAGAAGCAGCCACGTCCGCCGGGTGATGCGCCGGATGTCCCCGAGCCGACGCACCGCTGCGACCACGACCACCATCAGCGCGAAGCCCCAGATGATCCGGTGGGCGAGCACCTCCGGGGCGCCGGCCGGCTTGAGCAGCGGGAAGAACGCCGGGAACACCCCCCACATCAGGTAGGCGCCGGCGCCGTAGAGCAGGCCGGACCTCACAGCTCGTGCTGACGCAGGATGTCCAGGGCCTGCTGCAGATCGGCCGGGTACGGGCTCGTGATCTCGACCCGCCGCCCGTCCGCCGGATGAGCGAACGCCAACGAGCGGGCATGCAGCCACTGCCGTTCGAGATTCAAGCGGCGGGCCAGGGTGGGGTCTGCCCCATAGGTCAGGTCCCCGCAGCACGGATGGTGCAGCGCCGCGAAGTGCACCCGGATCTGATGGGTGCGCCCCGTCTCGAGTTCGATGTCGAGCAGGCTGGCCGCCTGATGGGCCTCCAGCGTGTCGTAGTGGGTCACGCTGTTCCTGCCGCCCTCGACGACCGCGAACTTCCAGTCGTGCCCGCGGTGTCTGCCGATCGGCGCGTCGATGGTGCCGCTGGACGGATCCGGATGTCCCTGCACGAGGGCGTGATACCGCTTCTCGACGGTCCGCTGCTTGAACGCGCGTTTGAGCGCTGTGTAGGCCCGTTCCGACAGGGCGACCACCATCACGCCGGACGTTCCGACGTCGAGCCGGTGCACGATGCCCTGACGTTCGTGGATCCCCGAGGTGCTGATCCGGAAGCCCGCGGCGGCGAGTCCGCCGAGCACCGTCGGCCCGTGCCAGCCGACCGTCGCATGGGCGGCCACCCCCGGCGGCTTGTCGACGGCGACGATGTCGTCGTCGGAGTACAGGATCCCCATGCCCTCGATGTCGACCGGCGTGTTCTCCACCGGCGCGGGCGGTTCGGGCAGGCGCACCTCCAGCCATGCCCCCGCGTTGAGCTTGTCCGATTTCGCCGCGGGCGCCCCGTCCAGCTCGACGCCACCCTCCTCGGCGATCGCGGCGGCCGCAGTGCGCGACAGACCCAGCAGCCGGGCCAGGCCCGCGTCCACCCGCATGCCTGCCAGCCCCTCGGGCACGGGCATCGACCGGGACGTCATCCTTCCCCGGGCTCGGGGTCCGGCTGGCGCCTCCCGACCTCATCCTCTGCGCCGGTCGGCTGGCGCCTCCCGACCTCATCCTCTGCGCCGGTCGGCTGGCGCCTCCCGACCTCGTCCTCTGCGCCGGTCGGCTGGCGCCTCCCGACGGTGTCGAAGTCGAACCCGAACAACGACAGCGCCACCAGCAGAATCGCCCCGCCGACCACCGCCGGGTCGGCGACGTTGAACACCGGCCACCAACCGATCGACAGGAAATCGACGACATGCCCGCGCAGCGGGCCCGGCGATCTGAAGAAGCGGTCCACCAGGTTGCCCAGCGCGCCACCGAGGATCATGCCCAGACCCAGCGCCCACCACGGTGATACAAGGCGCCGGCCCATCCAGATGATGCCGAACACCACACCGGTCGCCACCAGGGTCAGCACCCAGGTGTAGCCAGTCGCCATCGAGAACGCCGCCCCCGAGTTGCGGACCAGTGTCCATGTGACCGTGTCGCCGATGATCGAGACGGGTTGTCCCGGCGTCAGCAGCCGGACCGCGAGCACCTTGGTGATGATGTCGAAAACGAGCACGACCGCCGCCACGCTCAGGAGGAGGCGCAGCCGGCGTCGCGGCTTGGCCGGCGACACGGGCGTGTCACCCGTGGCCGCCGCACCGGTCACCGGTTCGGCCGGGCTCGAAGATTCGTCAGTCACGCACCCATCATCGCAAAGAGCCGGTGGGGAACAATTCCACCCATGCATCGCCTCGTCGTCCTCGCCACCGGCGGCACGATCTCGACCATCTCGGATGCCGAGGGAGTGAAGCGCCCTACTCGCTCCGGCGCCGACCTCACCGAGGGTCTCGACGTCGAGGTCGTCGACGTCATGGCCGTCGACAGCTCCGAACTCGTCCCCGCCGACTGGGACCGCATCGGTGCCGCGGTGCGCTCCGCGGCGGGGGCAGGCACCACCGCGGGCATCGTGATCACGCACGGCACGGACACCATGGAGGAGACCGCCCTGTGGCTGGCCCTCACCTACGACGGTGACGTGCCCGTGGTGCTCACCGGGTCCCAGCGCAGCGCCGACGCGCCCGACGCCGACGGCCCGGTCAACCTGCGCGATGCGCTCGCGGTGGCCGCCGACCCCGCCTCCCGGCACCTCGGGGTGACGGTGGCGTTCGCCGGCGACGTCTTCGCCGCCCTCGGCCTGCACAAGGTGGCGACCACCGACCTGCAGAGCTTCGCCGGTCGACGTGCCGGGCGCGACGCGCCGTGCCCACACCTGGGGTCGTTGATCGCGGCCGACGCCCCGCGCGTCGACATCGTCGCGGCGTATCCGGGGGCGGACACCGCCGCCCTGGACGCCTGCGTGGCCGCCGGCGCGCGGGGCATCGTCCTGGAGGCGATGGGCGCGGGCAACGCGGGCAAGGCGCTGATCGCCGGCGTGCGCAGGCACCGCCGCGACGGCGTGACGGTCGCGGTGTCGACGCGCGTGCCGGGCGGACGGGTCAACCCCGGCTACGGACCCGGCCGGGATCTCGTGGATGCGGGCGCGATCGTGGCGCCGCAACTTCGTCCGCCCCAGGCGCGCGTGCTGCTGATGGCCACCCTGGCGGCGGGACGGTCCGCCGGCGACGACTTCGCGCGTTGGGGCTGATCAGCTCTGGTGGCGGGCCACCTCGTCGACGTAGTCGGGCCAGTCGAGGCTGTCGACGGGATTGGCGCGCGCCACCGCGGGGTCGTCCTCGCGGAAGGTGCGCGCGGCCCCGGGCCCGCTGCCGCGGGTCTCGAAGCGGATCGTCATCACCCCGTGGCCGGCGCCCTGCACCCAGCCGTGACCGAGCTCGGTGTGCGAGACATCGTCACCGATGCGCCAGGCCGGCACCGTCACGCCGGGATCGGCCGGCTGCGGTGACGCCGCGATGCTGGCCATCTCCTCGGCGGTCGCCATCTCCAGCTCCGGGAACAGCGACTCCTGCTGGATATCGGTCAACCCCGAGAAACCCACGCCCACAAGACGTATGGGCCCGATGTCCACCGGGTCGAGCAGAAGCCGGTGCGCGGTGGCGATCAGCGTGCCGGCATCGGTCGTCGCATAGGGCAACGTGGCCGACCGCGTGAGCGTGCTCATGTCCGACTTCTTCAGCTTCACGGTGACGGTGCGGGCGCCCCGGCCGTCCTTGAGCAACCTGCGGTGGGCGTGCTCGCCGATCGGCGCCGCGGCGTCGCGAAGCTGGGCCAGGGTCGTGAGGTCCTGCGGGAAGGTCGACTCGGCGCTGATCTGTTTGGCGGGCGCGTTCTCGGCGACCGGACGGTCGTCGATGCCCCGGGCCAGCCGGTGCAGCGCGGGCCCGACCGTGGGTCCCAGGATGTTGGCGACCTCGGTGTCCGACAGGGCGGCGAAACCGCCGATGGTCTCGATGCCGAGCCGGTGCAGCCTTTCCTCGGCCACCGGGCCGATACCCCAGAGCCGGCGCACCGGCAGCGTTTCCAGCAGCGGCGCCTCGTCGTCACGGGTGACCACCCGGATGCCGTCCGGCTTGGCCAGGCCCGAGGCGATCTTGGCGATCTGCTTCCCCGATCCGGCCCCCACGGATGCGACGAGCCCGGTGACGGCGGTGACCTCCGCACGCAGCGCCTGACAGAAATCGGCCACCTCCGATGCCGAGGCTCCGGCCAGTTCGGCCGGCTCGCCGAAGGCCTCGTCGAACGACAACTGCTCGAGCACCGGCATCCTGGTGCGGACCGTCTGGAACACCCGCCTGCTGGCCAGGCCGTAGACGACCCCGCGCGGCGGAAGGACCACAGCGGTGGCCCCCACCAGACGACGCGCCTGGTGCATGGGCATCGCCGAGCGTGCGCCGTACACCCGTGACTCGTAGCTCGCCCCGGCCACCACGCCGCGGCCGCCGAGCCCGCCGACGAGCACCGGGCGGCCCCGCAGCGTCGGGCGGGTCAGCTGCTCCACCGACGCGAAGAACGCGTCCATGTCCAGGTGCAGGACCCATCGAGCGGCCACAGATGCCGATGCTAAGGCGTGAGGAGATAGCGTGGCGGCGTGGCACACCCGAGCGAAGGCGACGCGTCCGAGGTTCCGATCCGGGACGCCTCGATCCGCCTCGGCCAGTTCCTCAAACTCGCGGGGCTCATCGACTCGGGCGCCGACGCCAAGGCGGTCATCGCGGACGGCCAGGTCGCCGTGAACGGCGAGGTCGAGCAGCGGCGCGGCCGGCAGCTGCACGACGGCGACGTCGTCACACTGTTCGGGCGCAGCGCCCGCGTCACCGCCGAGTAGGCCATCCGGGTCCCGTCACACCTTGGCGATCGAGACCCGCACGCCCTCACCGATGTCGGCGCCGCCGTCCGGCTCGCCGAACTCGAAGCTCGTCGCGAGGATTTCGCCCGCAATCAGGTCCCGGTGGGTCTGCGCCCACGGCTGCTGCTCGGCGGGCACGGACATGACCACCGAGATGCGGTCGGACACCTCCAACCCGGTCGTCTTCCGCAGCTCCTGCAACTCGCGGATCCGGTCTTTGGCCCATCCTTCGGCCTCCAGCTCCGGCGTGACGGTCCCGTCGAGAACCACCAGCCCGGCTCCGTCAGACAGTGCGGCGGTGAACTCCGGGTCGGCGGCCACCAGTCGGGAGCTGTACTCCTCGGGCAGCAGGACCGCCGGGCCGGCGCTCAGCGTGCCGTCGTCGTTGACGACCGCCTCCCCCGCCTTCACTGCCTTGATCGCCGCCTGGACGTCCTTGCCGATACGCGGCCCCGCGACGCGGGCGTTCACGGTCAGCTCGAAGCGGCCGTGGGCGGCGATGTCGTCGGAGAGCTCGACGGCCTTGACGTTGAGTTCGTCGGCGATCAGGTCGCGGTAGGGCTCGAGCCGGTGCGGATCGGCAACGGCGACAGTCAGTTTCGGCAACGGCAGGCGCACCCGCAGCTTCTTCGCCTTACGCAGCGACGACCCCGCTGACGCGACCTCGCGGACCAGGTCCATGTCGGCGACCAGCTGCGGATCGGCGGGCAGGGAGTCGGCGTCGGGCCAATCGGTCAGGTGCACCGACCGCTCCCCCGTCACGCCGCGCCAGATCACCTCGGTGACCAGCGGCAGCAGTGGCGCGGCCAGGCGACTGGTCACCTCGAGCACGGTGTGCAGCGTGTCGATCGCGTCGGCATCCTCTTCCCAGAACCGCGAACGCGACCGTCGCACATACCAATTCGTGAGCGCTTCGGTGAACTGCCGCAGCTGGTCGCAGGCCTGCGAGATGTCGCACACGTCCAGCGAGGCGGTCAGCTGCTCGCGCAGGACGGCCAGCTTCGCCAGGATGTAGCGGTCCAGCACGTTCGTGGAGTCGGTGCGCCAGGTGCCCTTCTGCGGTGCGTAGAGCGCGAGGAACGTATAGGCGTTCCACAGCGGCAACAGGACCTGACGCACACCCTCACGGATGCCCTGTTCGGTGACCACGAGGTTCCCGCCCCGCAGGATCGGCGAGGCCATCAGGAACCAGCGCATCGCGTCCGAGCCGTCGCGGTCGAAGACCTCGGACACGTCGGGGTAGTTGCGCAGCGACTTGCTCATCTTCTGACCGTCGTTGCCGAGCACGATGCCGTGGGACACGCAGGTACGGAACGCCGGCCGGTCGAACAGAGCAGTGGCCAGGATGTGCAGCGTGTAGAACCAGCCACGCGTCTGACCGATGTACTCGACGATGAAATCGCCGGGGTAATGAGACTCGAACCAGTCCTCGTTCTCGAACGGGTAGTGCACCTGCCCATAGGGCATCGAGCCGGAGTCGAACCAGACGTCGAGCACGTCTTCGATGCGGCGCATGGTCGACGCGCCGGTCGGGTCGTCCGGGTTGGGCCGGGTCAGTTCGTCGATGAACGGGCGGTGCAGATTGTCCGGGCGCACCCCGAAGTCGCGTTCGATCGCGTCGAGGCTGCCGTAGACGTCGATGCGCGGATAGGCCGGGTCGTCGGACTTCCACACCGGAATCGGCGTGCCCCAGTAGCGGTTTCGTGAGATCGACCAGTCCCGGGCGCCCTGCAGCCACTTGCCGAACTGCCCGTCCTTGACGTGTTCGGGGTACCAGGTGATCTCCTGGTTGAGCTCGACCATCCGGTCCCGGAACTGGGTCACCTTGATGAACCATGAGGACACGGCCCGGTAGATCAGCGGATTGCGGCAACGCCAGCAGTGCGGGTAGGAGTGCTCGTAGGAGTCGTGGCGCACCAGCACCGCCCCGTTGGCGGCTGCGGCGCCGGACCCGTTCTTGAGGTCGCGGATGATCTGCGGGTTGGCGTCGAACACGTGCTGACCGGCGTAGTCGGGCACCGTGGCGTCGAAGCGCCCCTTGGCATCCACCGGGGTGACGGCGTCGATCCCGCCGGCCTGCGCGGTGGCCATGTCGTCCTCGCCATAGGCCGGCGACATGTGGACCAGGCCGGTGCCGTCCTCTGTGCTGACGAAATCGGCGGGCAGCACGCGAAACGCGTTCGGCGAATCCATGAAGTACGGGAACGGCGGCACGTAGTGCACGTCGAGTAGGTCGCGGCCGAGGTAGGTCCCTACGATCGTCGGCTCCTCGCCGAGCTCGCGGGCGTAGGCGCCGAGGCGCGCCTCGGCGAGCACGAACCGGCGACCGTCGGTTTCCGCGACGACGTAGGTGACGTCGGGGTTGACGGCGACGGCCTGATTGGAAGGCAGCGTCCACGGCGTGGTGGTCCAGATGAGCAGGTAGGCGCCGTCAAGCGGACCGCCGGCCACCCCACCAACGCGGAAGCCGACCGTTAGCGCCGGATCCTGCCGGTTCTGGTAGACGTCGTCGTCCATGCGCAGCTCGTGGCTGGACAGCGGGGTCTCGTCGTTCCAGCAGTACGGAAGCACCCTGTTGCCCTCATAGGCGAGGCCCTTGTCCCACAGCTGCTTGAACACCCAGATGACGGACTCCATGAATCCGATGTCGAGCGTCTTGTAGTCGTTGTCGAAATCCACCCAGCGCGCCTGCCGCGTGACGTAGTCACGCCATTCGCCGGTGTATTTGAGCACCGATTCGCGGCACGCGTCGTTGAACTTCTCGATGCCCATCTCTTCGATCTGGGCCTTGTCGGTGATGCCGAGCTGGCGCTGCACCTCGAGCTCGGCGGGCAGACCGTGTGTGTCCCAGCCGAATCGGCGCTCCACCTTGTAGCCGCGCATCGTGCGGTAGCGCGGCACGATGTCCTTGACGTAACCGGTGAGCAGATGGCCGTAGTGCGGAAGCCCGTTGGCGAACGGGGGCCCGTCATAGAAGACATACTCGGGCGCGCCGTCGCGCTGCGCGATGCTGGCGCGGAAGGTGTCGTCGCTGTCCCAGTAGCTCAGCACCTCGGCTTCCAGCGCCGGAAATTTCGGCGCGCCGGAAGTGGGCTTGGGATATGCGCTCACGTGCTGGGTCTCCTGTGCCGTACAGATCGTCAGGCACGGGGACGAACGTCGCGCAGGTGCGCGAGCGCCGCGGTACCACCCCGCTTGCGCACGAAGTGGTGCGCCGCTCTTCGAGGGCGTTGACGGGCCCACCCGTTCGGTTCTACTGGGCGCGGGCGAGAACCCGCCACCGTTCTTCCGAAGGCTCCCCGGTGATGGCCGGATCGACGCCGCTGGACATAGTTTAGCGGCGCCGCCGCGGTGAGATCACCGCGGCAGCGCCGCGTCGGGTCTCACAGGGGCGCGGCGGCGTCCGAGGTGATGTCGATCAGAGCGAGCGGGAACTGCTCGGCCATCTCTTCGATGGAGTAGGCGTCGAAGCGCTGCGGGTCGTACCACCAGTCGACCTGGAGCAGCCCGTCCACGCGCTGCACACGCAGCTCCAGCGCGCGCCCGGCGGGGACGTCGATCAGCCCGGCCACGGCGACGTTGAGCAGCAGCTCCGCCTGCGCGTTGGCCAGATCGGACGTTTCGGTCAGCGCGGTGTGCGCTCCCTGCAGCATCTCCGTGGGCCCCATCGGCGACGCGTCCGAACAGATCAGCGTCACGGGGTGACTGAGCCAGCGATGGCCACCGGTGACGTCGACCGTCACGGTTCCCTCGCCGCGGGTCCGGCCAAGTGTGCGGCCCAGCGCGGCGAGGAGGATCTCCTCGACCTGCACGCCGAGCCATTCAGCGGCCGCGTCGAGTTCTTCGGTCAGTTCGCTCGACGGCGAGGTGCCGAACTTCTCGAGTTGGGCGGGCAGCGCGTCGATCGCGGGGCGATCGAACACATCCAGGGATACCGGCGCGGTGAAGACGGGCCGTTGTTTGACCTCGTCTGTGATGTATGGAGCGACCATGCAGCTAACCGTACAGCGAATGTCCCAGAATTGGGAGAGTGCTCCCAATACTGTGACGGCCATGTCAATAAAGACGGACTAATCCATTTGCCGGGAGGGACTGCCCAAAGCCGGGATCAGGGTTTATGGTGTTCAGATGCCCCGTACGGACGAGAACGGCAGACAGCTCAAGGCCCTGCTCGACTACCTCCTGGACGGAGAGATCGACGCAAAGGACTTATTTGACGCTCTCGGCATTTCGAGCAGCACCTATTACCGGCGCATCAAAGAGGCCGACTATCCCAATGCCGAGGAACTCCGACTGGTTGCCGACCGATTCTCGTTGAGCTATCCGGATCTCCAGATTCAATTCGGGCTGATGACCCGGCAGGAGGTCTGGCAGTACGTCGAAGCGACGGGACCAGCACCTTCTTCCCTGGCCACACTGCCCGACACCACCGTCAAGGCCACCCCGAGGCAGCGCACGAAATTGTCGCAGCTGTCACCACGTATGGATGCACCTCCCCTTTGACGGTTTCTGCCTTTACAATTTGCTGAACCGTATCCGTGTGAAAGCGACCACCCATGGCTTTGGCATCCCTCATCGTGATCACCTTGTTGTGCATCGCGTGGAGCCTGTGGATCCGCCGCGTCACGTGGTCCTGTCGCTGGGAAGTCGCCGCAACACTCAACATCGCCCTGCAGGGTGCCGCCGTTCTGCTGATGTCCCCGCTGGCCTCCGAGACGCTGGGACCGTGGCTGTACTCGCTGACGGGTAAATGGAATCTCGAGGACTACCTCGGACACGATTGCTACATCGTCGCCGCGTCGGCGGTCGTCTACAACGCGCTGGGCCGTCTGGAGCAGGACCACGCGATGCAGCAACGGTTCCGCCAGCACATCGAGTTGCCGGCGACGTTGTGCATCCCCCTTCTGCTGGCGGCGTTCTGGCTGGGCAACGGAGCGTCGATCTACCGTGCGGACTTCTTCGACGTGCCGACCGACCTGTGGCTCAACATCTACTGGCTGATGCTCTGCGGCATGCTGATCTACCTGCTCGGCTACGGCGGCAGAGCCCTGCTGATCCTGCGGACAGACCCGCGGTCGCGCCCGATCGCCAATGTCTATCTCTTCGCGTGCGGCATGGGAATCCTGGCGTGTGTCGTGCGGGTGATCACCGCGTTCGTCCCGGCACTGCAGACCGTCCAGGGCACCACGCTCGTCTGGATCTTCGCGTGCGCCTGCGGCGCGGGATTTGCGCTGACCTCCGCCCATTCGTGGCGGATCAAGACGCGATGGTTCTCGGGAGCGAAGACCTAGACCTAGACCGCGGTGGCGGTGACGTCGGTGAACGGCGCGCCGAACTCACGCACTCTGCGGAACCCGTTCTTGCGTGCCTGTGACGCGCCGCGGCGCACCAGTGCGGCGGTCGCGACGAAGCCGGCCTGATCGCTGACCACCATCGGGGTGAGCAGACGGTTGTGCACGAAGCTGAACGCCAGGCCTTCGGCCGGATCGGCCCAGCCCAGCGAACCACCGAGCCCGACGTGGCCGAAACCCGGCAGCAGACCCGGGATCGGCAGGCCGTGGTAACCCAGGTGGAACGACAGCGGCATCACCATGCTGTGGTCCAGGCGCAGGCTGCGTCGGCCGGTCAGCGCTGCCGTGGTCTCGCGGGACAGATACTGCATCCCGTCGATCTCCCCGCCGTTGGCGATGGCGCCGTACATGCGGGCGAGCGCGCGGGCCGTGGCCACTCCGTTCGCGGCCGGGATCTCACTGTCCAGCAGAGGGGTGTCGCCCTGGACGAACGACTTCACCCCGGGGAAGTACATGGCGCCGAACGCCGCGGAGAACGGCAGCGCGGCGATGCGCGGGGCGACGAGATTGAAGACCGGATTCTGCAGCCGCGTCTGGGGCCCGATGATGCGCGCCGGCTGGGTGGGGGCCTGCGCCGGTGGCCGGCCGAGATGGATCCCGTCGGTGTTCAGGGGAGCCGCCACCTCGGTGCGGATCAGCTCGCGCATACCGACCCCGGTGACCGACCGTGCAAGGCCCGACAGCAACCAGCCGAAGGTGAACGCGTGGTAGGCGGGCCTGCCGACCAGCCAGCTCGCGGGGGCCGCGGCCAGGCGCTCCTCCATGATCAGGTGGTCCATCAGATCGGCCTTGGCCACGCCGTTCAGTTGCGACAGGCCGGCCCGGTGGCGCATCAGCTCGCGCACGGTGATCTGCGACTTGCCGTTGACGCCGAACTCACGCCAGTACTCGGCGACCGGGGCGTCGTAGTCGATCAGCCCGCGGTCGGCCAGCCGGTGGATGACGGTCGCGGCGACACCCTTGGTCGCCGAGAACACCATGGGCGCGGTGTCGGCGGTCCAGCGCCGTTTGCCCTTGCGGTCCGACCATCCGGTCCATACGTCGACGACGCATTCGCCGTTCAGATACACCGACAGGGCGCCGCCGCCGAAGCGCCGATGCGGGAACATCTGCGAGAACGCACGTACCGCGCACGTGAAATTGGGATCTGCTGCGCCTTGAACGCCATGGGGCAGGTGCCCGCCGTGGCCATGCGAGAGCGCCGCGCTGCGCTCCCGGGAGTTGACGCCCGTCACAAGATGAATTTACCCCGGTGCAGGGCAAACAATTGCAGAGTTACCGATTTGTTAGCCCCCGGGCCGATCGGACTGCTCGACGGCCGCCAGTATCTGCTGTGCAGCAAGCGCCGGCGTGAGTTCACCCTCGCGCACCTGCCGCTCCACGTCGGCGCGGATCGCCCGCACCCCGGGGCTGGACATCACCCGGTCGAGCACGGTGTCCCGCACCATCGACCATGTCCACTCCACCTGCTGGGTACGGCGTCTCGCCTCGAACTGGCCGGCCTCCGACAGAACCCCGCGGTGTTTGAGCACGGTGTCCCACAGCTCGGACAGGCCCGCGCCGGTCAGCGCACTCATCGTCAGAACCGGTGGGCGCCATAAGGTTTCGCGGGGGTAGATCAACCTGATCGCGCCGGCGAGCTCCCGGGCCGCGGCCTTGGCCTCGAGTGCGTGCTCGCCGTCGGCCTTGTTGACCACCACCACATCCGCCAGCTCGAGGACACCTTTCTTGATGCCCTGGAGTTGGTCGCCGGTGCGGGCCAGGGTCAGGAAGACGAAGGTGTCGACCATGTTGGCAACCGTCACCTCGGACTGCCCGACCCCGACGGTCTCGACCAGGACGACGTCATATCCGGCCGCCTCCAGCAACACGATCGTCTCGCGCGTCGCTTTCGCGACGCCGCCGAGCGTGCCCGACGTCGGCGACGGACGGATGTAGGCGTCCGGGTGGACTGCCAGTCTGGCCATCCGGGTCTTGTCGCCCAGGATCGATCCGCCCGTGCGCGTCGAGGACGGGTCGACGGCGAGAACCGCCACCCGGTGGCCCTGTTCGATCAGGTGGATGCCGAGTGCCTCGATGGTCGTCGACTTGCCGACCCCGGGAACGCCGGTGATACCGACTCGCGTCGCCGGCCCCCGCGATGAGCCCTGCCCACCAGCCGAGGACAGCTCGAGCAGCAGTTCCTGGGCCCTCTCCCGGTGATCGGCGCGGGTCGACTCGACGAGTGTGATCGCCCGCGCCAGCGCCGAGCGGTCCCCGGTGCGCAGTGCCGCCGCGAGGTCGGTGGGCAGCTGGCTCATCTAGCTCAGCGTGTACCCGAGTCGTTCGGCGAGCTTGTTCAGCAGTCCGATGGCGGCGTCGGCGATCACGGTGCCGGGCGGGAAGATCGCGGTGGCCCCGGCCTGGTACAGCTCGTCGAAATCGCCGGGCGGGATGACGCCGCCGACCACGATCATGATGTCGGGGCGGCCCACCTCGGCGAGTGCGTCACGCAGGGCGGGCACCAGCGTGAGGTGGCCGGCCGCCAACGAGGACACCCCGACGACGTGCACGTCGTTGTCGGCGGCCTGGCGCGCGACCTCCTCGGGGGTGGAGAACAGCGAGCCGACGTCGACATCGAAACCGATGTCGGCGAACGCGGTGGCGATGACCTTCTGACCTCGGTCGTGGCCGTCCTGGCCCATCTTGGCGACCAGGATGCGCGGTCGGCGCCCGTCCGCCTCGGCGAACTTCTCCACCAGCTCGGTCGCCCCACTCACGTTGCTGGCCATGCCCACCTCATCTCGATACACCCCGGCGATGGTGCGGATCTCGGCCTGATGCCTGCCGTAGACCTTCTCCAGCGCGTCGGAGATCTCACCCACGGTGGCCTTGGCGCGGGCCGCGTCGATGGCCAGGGCGAGCAGGTTGTTGCCCAGGCCGTCCTCCCCCGCCTGGCCCGAAGCCGCTGCGGCACGCGCCAATTCGGCCAGGGCGGCCCGGGTGGCGGCGTCGTCGCGCTCGCTGCGCAGCTTCTCCAGCTTGGCGATCTGTTCGGCGCGGACCCGGCTGTTCTCGACCTTGAGAACCTCGATCTCGTGGTCCTCGTCGACCTGGTACTTGTTCACCCCGATGACGGTCTGCGCGCCGGAGTCGATGCGGGCCTGCGTGCGGGCGGCGGCCTCCTCGATGCGCAGCTTCGGGATGCCCTCGTTGATGGCCTGGGCCATGCCGCCGTGCTCGGCGATCTCGCGGATGTGGGCGCGGGCCTTCTCGGCCAGCTGATAGGTCAGCCACTCGACGTAATACGAGCCGCCCCACGGGTCGATCGGCCGGGTGGTGCCCGACTCCTGCTGCAGGAGCAGCTGGGTGTTGCGCGCGATGCGGGCGGAGAAATCGGTGGGCAGCGCCAGCGCCTCGTCGAGGGCGTTGGTGTGCAGCGACTGGGTGTGGCCCTGCGTCGCGGCCATCGCCTCGATACACGTGCGGGCGACGTTGTTGAACGCGTCCTGGGCCGTCAGCGACCATCCGGAGGTCTGCGAATGCGTGCGCAGGGACAGCGATTTCGAGCTCTTCGGCTCGAACTGCGCGACCAGCTCACTCCACAGCAGCCGCCCCGCACGCAGCTTGGCGACCTCCATGAAGAAGTTCATGCCGATGCCCCAGAAGAAGGACAGCCGGGGCGCGAACTTGTCGATGTCCAGGCCGGCGTCCAGGCCCGCTTTGATGTACTCGACACCGTCGGCCAGGGTGTAGCCCAGCTCCAGATCGGCTGTCGCACCGGCCTCCTGGATGTGATAGCCCGAGATCGAGATGCTGTTGAACTTCGGCATCTTGGCGCTGGTGTAGCCGAAGATGTCGGAGATGATGCGCATCGACGGCTTCGGCGGATAGATGTAGGTGTTGCGGACCATGAACTCTTTGAGGATGTCGTTCTGGATGGTCCCGGCCAGCTTCTCCGGCGGCACACCCTGCTCCTCGGCGGCCACCACGTAGAGCGCGAGAATCGGCAGGACCGCACCGTTCATCGTCATCGACACCGACACCGTGGACAGGTCGATGCCGTCGAACAGCTGGCGCATGTCGAGGATGGAGTCGATGGCCACGCCGGCCATGCCGACGTCACCGGCCACCCGCGGGTGATCGGAGTCGTAGCCGCGGTGGGTGGCCAGGTCGAACGCGACCGAGAGGCCCTTCTGGCCGGCCGCGAGGTTACGACGGTAGAACGCGTTCGATTCTGCGGCGGTCGAGAAGCCCGCGTACTGCCGGATGGTCCACGGCTGGTTCACATACATCGTCGGGTACGGCCCACGGACGAACGGCGGCTCGCCGGGCAGGCTGTCGAGCGGGTAGCCCGCCTCGACGACGGCGTCGCGGTCGGCGGCGATGTAGACCGGTTTGACGTCGATGCCCTCCGGGGTCGCCCAGTCGAGCTGGTCGGGACTGTAGCCGTGTGCGGCAGCAGCGGCCGCGACCTGCTCCCCCACCTCGGACGGCGACGACGCGGTCGCGGCGTCGTCGCCGACGAGAGGCACCTCGGCGAAGCTGTCGATCGTCTTCTTCGGTTCGGTGACGGTCATGTCATGCCCCCAATCGGGTGAGCAGGTCCGACAGCGCTTCGACGGCATCGATCTTCGCGGTCAGATAGCCGTCGGGCTTGGATTGTGCCGCGGCGACGGCCTTTTCGGGACCGGCCAGCAGAACGTGGGTGAGGCCTGCGGCCCGGGCCGCCTCGACCACGGCTTCGACCTCGTCGGCGTACCGGGCGTCGGTGCCGCAGATCACCGCCACGTCCGACGCACCCGCGTCGGTGACCGCGGCCTGGACACCGGAGGCGTCCAACGGACCGGGGTTCACCGCTTCGACTCCTCCGGAGGCGAGGAGGTTGGACGTGAACGTCGTCCGGATGTTGTGCTCGGCCAGCGGCCCCAGGGGCAGCAGCAGCGCCTTCGGCCGTGCGCCGTGCTTCTCCAGATACGCATCGCTACGGTTGCGCAGCGCCTCGAACCCGGCGGCGTAGCGCTGCACGGCCGGCAGCGGATCACCTTGCGGCAGCGGCACTTCGCCGAGGTTCGGGAATTCATTGACACCGGTGAGCGAGGTCCGGCGGTGCGCGATGTCGACAGCGCGGCGACGGGCCACCTCGCCGATCTGCGCCGCGATGTGCTCGCGGGCCGCCTCGAAACCGCCCTCGGCCTCGATCTGCTGGAAGTGCGCCCAGGCCTGCTCGGCGAGTTCTCGGGTCAGGTCCTCGACGAACCACGAGCCGCCGGCCGGATCGAGGACGCGTCCGATGTGGGACTCCTCGAGCAGTAGCAGCTGGGTGTTGCGAGCGATGCGGCGCGCGAAACTGCGTGCGGTTCCGGGGAATCCACCGTCGATGGCGACGTCGAACGGATGCACCGCAACGATGTCGGCGCCACCCACGCCCGCCGCGAAGGCCGCGACGGTGGTGCGCAGCATGTTCACCCAGGGATCGCGCTGCGACATCATCGGCAGTGACGTCGTCGCGATGATCGTGGCGGCCCCGGCGTCGGGCTCTCCGACCACCTCGGCCACCCGCGCCCAGAGCCGGCGGGCGGCACGGAGTTTGGCGATGGACTGGAACTGGTCGTCGTCGGCGGCGAACCGGAAGCTGATCTGGCCGAGCGCGGCGGCCGTCGGCAGGCCGGCGTCGACGAGGTGGCGCAGATAGGACACGCCCGCGGCGACGGCCGCGCCGAGCTCCCAGGAAGCGTTCGCTCCGCTGTTGTGGAACGTGGGCCCGTCGACGGTGACAGTGCGGATGTGTCCGTCATAGCCGGCGACCTGCTGCGCGGCCGCGACGACGGCGTCGAGCGGCGGCGCGGACCGACCGGCCAGCGGGGCGGTGAGCGGGTCGGCCCCGAGGTCGAGCGACAGGCGGGCGCGCTGCTCGTCGTCGAGACCGCTGAGCAGATTGGTCAGCGCGTCCACGGTCGCGGCGAACGTCGAACCGTCGCCCGTCGTCTCGACCACGATCGGCACGAGGTCCAGGTAGACCCCCTCCAGCAGCTGGTTCAGCTCGGCGGGCGCCACGGCCCCGTCGCCGATGCGCAGGATCAGCGCGCTGATTCCCTCGGTGAGTCCGAGCAGGATCGCGCCGTTGGCCTCGGCTGCCGGTGCTCCGTCTGCGGGGTAGACGTCGGCGACCTTCCAGCCCGCCTTGACGTCGCGCAGTGCGTCGCCGCCACGCACGAACGGCCAGCGGCCGGGGAGCGCGGGCTCGGCGATCTCATCGCGACGGGTGTACAGGGGGCGGATGGGGAAGCCGTCGTACGTGTCGGAATCGAGCAGACGCTCGGGCTCGGCGCCCAGCTCGGCAGGATCCTTCTTGGTGGACTTCGCAAGAACGCCCGCCACGGCGGAGCGCCATCGGTCCAGATCGGAGTCGACTACTCCGGCAGAGCCGGCGCTGGGTTTCTGCACAGCCATCAGGCTAAATGATGGCGATCACATCAGCGTACGCCGGTGTGCAGAGTCCACATCCCGGTCGAGGAGTGAGTTTGCTTCGGCCCCGTAGGCTGGGAAACCGTGAAATCCGTAGTCAGCACGCTGCGTACCGTGTCGTCGGCGGTCGTGGTCACGCTGCGGACGGTCCCGCGCAGGCGCCTCGTGGCACTGGTGGCCGCGATTGTGATTCTCGTCGCAGTTGCGCTGCTGGTGCCGTTGCCCACCGCGGTGCAGCTGCGGGACTGGGCCACGTCGGTCGGGGCGTGGTTTCCCCTGGCCTTCTTCGCCGCGCACGTGGTGATGACGGTATTCCCGTTCCCCCGCACGGCTTTCACGCTCGCCGCCGGGCTGCTGTTCGGGCCGGTGCTGGGCATCCCGATCGCCGTCGCCGCCAGCACAATCAGCGCGGTGATCGCGCTGCTGCTGGTCCGCTCGGCCGGCTGGCAGGTCAGCCGGTGGGTCTCCCATCCCCGCGTCGAGGCCATCGACCGGCGGCTGCGCGCCCGCGGCTGGCCCGTCGTGCTGGCCACCAGGATGATCCCTGCGGTCCCCTTCTCGGTACTCAACTACGCCGCGGGCGCGTCCGCGGTGCGGGTGATCCCCTACACCCTGGCCACGTTCTTCGGCGTGCTGCCCGGGACGGCGGCCATCGTCATTCTCGGTGACGCACTGACCGGGCGGGTCAGCCCGCTGCTGGTGCTGGTGTCGGCGTGTACCGCCGGCATCGGGATGGCGGGCCTGGCCTACGAGATCCGCAGACACCGCCGCGCACACGAACCGGTCAGCGCCCCCTGACCTCGGGCCCCTTCGCCGTCATCGTGGCGAACAGCAGCAGGAACGTCGACGCCGCGGCAAGGTTGGGACTCCAGTCCTTGACGCGCAGGTGCGAGCCCACCGCCAGCACGAAATAGATCGTCAGCATGAAGGTGGTGAGCCGTGCCAGCGCGGGGAACCGGAAGACCGAGAGCAGCCCGACGGCGCTGGCCGCCTTCACGATCGGGATCCCCCTCCGCAGCTCCTCCGGGACGCCGACGTCGTCGAACGCTTTTTTGATCGGTCCGATCGGGCCGACGCAGGCGGCCGCGTCGGCGGCCTGAAAAGCCGCCAACACTGCGTAGGCGCGCCCCGACGTCAGCGCGCTCACTGCTCAGGCGATCCGTGCCGGCCCGTCGGAGGCTGGGCGTAGTCCGTCGCCGGCGGCTGCGCCTGCTGCGAGAGGGGCGGGTACTGCCGGGGCCCGTCGAGGGAGCCCGGGACCGGGATGCGAGCCTCCGCCTCGGCCTTGGCGACCGCTTCGGCGATGGCCGGGTCGGTCTCGGTGGAGAACCAGTCGGCGACCTCCTCGGAGTCGTCCTCCGGCCGGGCCAGACTCTCCTCGATCGGCGACGGGGTGTAGCGGAACACCCCGTCCTCCCCCGGCGCGCCCAGCATCTTGGTGAAACCCTGCAGTGCCGAACCGAAATCGCTCGGCACCAGCCACACCTTGTTCGCCTCGCCCTTGGCCATCTGCGGCAGGGTCTGAAGGTACTGGTAGGCCAGCATCTCCGGGGTCGGGCGGCCCGCCTTGATCGCGGCGAAGGTCTTCTCGATGGCCTTCGCCTGGCCCTGCGCCTGCAGGTAGGCCGCAGCCCGTTCGCCCTGAGCGCGCAGCATGCGCGACTGCCGGTCGGCTTCCGCAGCCAGGATCGCGGCCTGCTTGGCGCCCTCGGCGGCCAGGATCTGTGCCTGCTTCTGACCCTCCGCCTGCTTGATCGAGGCTTCGCGGTTGCCCTCGGCCGTGAGGATCATCGCGCGCTTCTCCCGGTCCGCGCGCATCTGCTTTTCCATCGAGTCCTGGATCGACGGCGGCGGGTCGATGCTGCGGAGTTCGACGCGGGCCACGCGCAACCCCCAGCGGCCGGTCGCCTCGTCGAGCACCCCGCGCAGCTGGCCGTTGATGGAGTCGCGCGAGGTGAGCGTCTGTTCGAGCGTCATGCCGCCGACGACATTGCGCAGCGTCGTGGTGGTCAGCTGTTCGACGCCCACGATGTAGTTGCTGATCTGGTAGACGGCCGCCTGGGGATTGGTGACCTGGAAGTACACGACGGTGTCGATGTTGACCGTCAGGTTGTCCTCGGTGATCACCGGCTGCGGCGGGAACGACACGACGCGCTCGCGCAGGTCGACGCGTGCACGGATCTTGTCGACGAAAGGCAGCAGCAGGGTGAGCTGGCCCGACACCGTCTTGCTGTAGCGGCCGAGGCGCTCGATGACCGCGGCCTCGGCCTGCGGGATCAACGCCACCGACTTCGCGACGATGATCGCGGCGAACACCACCAACACGGCGAGCAGGATCAGTCCTGCGACAGCACCGTCCACAACAGCCTCCTTCTCAGGCGATCTTGCCGACGACCGCGGTGGCTCCGTCGATGTGTACGACGGTCACCTGGTCGCCGGGCTCGAACACGTCGTTCTCGTTGTAGGGCCTTGCCGTCCACACCTCGCCGTCGAGTTTCACCTGACCCTCGTGGCGGGCGACCCGGTCGAGGACAAGCGCGCTCTTGCCCTCCAGCGCTCTGACGGGTTCCGGAAGACCTTTGCCGGACTGCATCCGCCGGCGCAGCGCCGGGCGCACCCCGACCAGCAGCAGGACGGAGACCAGCAGGAAGACGATGCCGTCAGCCCAGATCGGCCAGTCGAACAGGAAGCTCGACCCCGCCGCGGCCAGCGCCCCGCCGCTGAGCATGAGCAGAAAGAGATCGCCGGTCAGTGCCTCCGCGCCGGCGAGCGCCAATGCTGCGATCAGCCAGATCAACGAGACGGGCATGCCGCCACCCTATCGCGCAGCAGACCGGATGAGTGGCTAACAACTACACTGCAGCCATCATGTGGTGCCCGAGTGTTTCGCTGACGGTGTGGGCCAACGCCTGGCTGGCAGGCGCGGCCGCGCCTGACGACGTCCTGGACGCGTTATCCCAATGGACGACAAGGCATTCGGTGACGGCTTACGATTCCGCCGCCGCCGAGCGCACCGGGCTGTCGTGGCCCGACCTCGAGGACGCCGCCTCGGTCTCGCTCCTGCAGACGATGCGCACCGCGTCCGCGCGGGGCACCCATCAGCCGTCCATCTCCCTTGCGCTGCCTGTGCCCGGTGACGTGCGGGGCCTCCCGCCGGGCACCCAGTTCGGCCGTGACGCCATCGCCGCGGGCGAGGCCGTGGTCGTCAACGGTCTGCACGGGGCCATCGGCCTGGTGCCCGACTTCGAATACGAGGACAGCTTCTCCGACACGCCCGATCCCGACGACGAATTCGAGTACGAGGCCGAACTGAGCGGGCTGTCCTGGACGGTCTATTCGTTCTCCTCCGCACCCCCGGCCGGCCACTTCGACCTCGGGGAAGCCGAGTACGAGTTGCGCGACGCGGTGCGTTCGGCAGCAGATGCCCTGGGCGCCCTGCGCGCCGGCGCCCCGGCCGGCGACATCACCGATCCCCGCAGGCTCGTGGAGCAGGTCCTCGACTCGACGCGGGCCCACCGCATCCCCGACCACGCACCGACCCGCGCGATCCGGGTACTGGAGAACGCCGCACACGTCGACGCCATCATCACCGTCAGTTCGGGGCTGATCCCGATCGGCCTGCAGAGTTCCTCGGAGTTCCAGCTGGCCAGCGACGCGCTGCGCCCGCTCAGCTCCGTCGTGCGGTCGGCGCGCCTGGCCGCGGTGGACGCGATCCTGCACTCCGCCTGGAAGAACTAGGCGCCGACGACGAGCGCTTGCGCGAGGAGCATCAGACGACGAGCGCTTGCGCGAGGAGCACGAGACGACGAGCGCTTGCGCGAGGAGCATCAGACGACGAGCGCTCGCGCGAGGAGCATCAGACGACGAGCGCTCGCGCGAGGAGCATCAGACGCCACAGGACGGGGTGCACAGCGCGCCGTTGACGCTGCTGCCGTAGCCGGGCACCGGCTCGGATCCGCTGACGCGCAGGGGCGCACGGCCGTGCCGCACTTCGTCGAGCAGATCGACGGCGAGCTGCGCGAAGCGCGGCTGTGCGTTCGGTGTCGTCGCACGGGCGAACGCGATGCCGGCCTCGGCGGCCTGCTCGGCGAGTTCGCTGTCGAGATCCCAGACCACCTCGATGTGGTCGGCCACGAAGCCCACCGGACACACGATGACCGCGCGAGTGCCGTTGCCGGCCAGCACGTCGAGGTGGTCACCGACGTCGGGCTCCAGCCACGGGACCTGGGGCGGGCCCGACCGGGACTGCCACACCTGGTCGTACTCACGGTAGCCAGCGGCGGCGGCCACGAGCCCGGCGGTGTACCCGACCTGGCGTTCGTAAAGGTCTGGCCCGCAACGGGACGCGGCCCGTAACGGGATCGAGTGCGCCGTGAAGACCAATCGCGCGTGGTCGCGCAGCTCTTCGGGCAGCGTGGCCGCCGCCTCCCGGATGGCGTCGGCGAACATCTCGACGAGCAGCGGATGGTCGAAGTACTGGCGGAGCTTGACCAGTTCGGGTGCGTCGGGCCCGGCGGCGGCGCGGCCGCGGGCGATGTCCTCCTGGTATTGCGTGCACCCGGAATACCCGCCCCAGGCCGACGTCGAGAACACCGCTGCACGGCGAATACCGTTGTCCCGCATGGCCGCGACGGTGTCCTCGATATAGGGCTCCCAGTTGCGGTTGCCGAAGTACACCGGCAGTTCGGTTCCGCGGTGCGCCAATTCGGCCTCGATCGCGGCGATCAGGTCGCGGTTGATGCCGTTGATCGGCGACACGCCACCGAAGTGCAGGTAGTGCTCGGCCACGGATTCGAGGCGTTCCCTGGGGATCCCCCGCCCGCGGGTCACGTTCTCCAGGAACGGCATGACCTGCTCGGGCCCCTCGGGGCCACCGAACGACAGGAGCAGAAGAGCGTCGAAACCGGTCACAGAAGCTGGGTGCTCGCTCCACCGTCGGCGAAGACGATCGTGCCCGTGGTGGCGGGAAGCCAATCGGAGAGCAACGCGCACACGGTCTTTGCCACCGGCGTCGGATCCTTCATGTTCCAGCCCAGCGGGGCACGCTGGTCCCAGCCCTCTTCGAGGAGCTGCATCTGCGCGCCGGCCTCGTCACCGAGCGCGCCACCGACGATGGCACTCATCGCCAGGGTGCGGATCGGGCCTGCGGCAACCAGATTGGAACGCACGCCGACCTTGCCGGCTTCGCGGGCGACGAACCGGTTCACCGATTCGAGCGCGCTCTTGGCCACGGTCATCCAGTTGTAGGCCGGCATGGCGCGCGTGGGGTCGAAGTCCATCCCGACGATGCCGCCGCCCGGGTTCATGATCGGCAGCACCGCTTTGGCCAGGGAGGCGTACGAATAGGCCGAGATGTGAATGCCTTTGGCGACGTCCTCGTAGGGGGCGTCGAAGAACGGATTGATCCCCATGCCGGTCTGAGGCATGAAGCCGATGGAGTGCACGACGCCGTCGAGCTTGTTGCCCGCGCCGATCACCTCGCCCACCCGCTCGGCCAGCGAGTTCAGGTGGCTCTCGTCCTGGACGTCGAGTTCCAGAAGAGGCGGTTTGGACGGCAGCCGTTCGAGGATGCGCTCGATGAGCCGCATGCGGTTGAACCCGGTGCAGATGACCTCGGCGCCGGCCTCCTGGGCGACCTTCGCGATGTGGAAGGCGATCGACGAGTCGGTGATGATCCCCGTGACGAGGATCCGTTTGCCTTCGAGAATGCCTGTCATGTGAGTCCTTGTCTGTCGTGGTGGCCTGTGACGCCGTGACCTAGTGGCCCATACCCATGCCGCCGTCGACCGGGATGACCGCACCGGCGATATAGCCGGCGTCCTCGGAGGCGAGGAAGCTGACCGCGCCGGCGACCTCCTCGGCCGTGCCGACCCGTTTGGCGGGGATGAACTCCAGGGCACCTTCCTGGATGCGCTCGTCGAGCGAGCGCGTCATCTCGGTGTCGATGTATCCCGGCGCGACCACATTCGCGGTCACACCGGCTTTGGACAGCTCGCGCGAGATCGAGCGGGCCATGCCGATCAGGCCGGCCTTGGCGGCGGCGTAGTTCGCCTGATTGCCGATGCCCCACATGCCCGAGACCGAACCGATGAAGATGATCCGCCCGAAGCGCTTGCGCTGCATGCTGCGCGAGGCACGCTGGGCCACCCGGAACGCCCCGGTGAGGTTGGCGTTGATGACCTCTTCGAACCTCTCCTCGGTCATCCGCATCAGGAATGCGTCCTTGGAGATGCCCGCGTTCGACACCAGCACCTCGACGGGGCCCTGATGCTCCTCGACCTCCTTGAAGGCCCGGTCCACGGCCTCGCTGTCGGTGACGTCGCAGACGACGCCGAACAGTCCCTCGGGCGCACCGGATCCGCGGTGGGTGACGGCCACCTTGTGGCCGTCGGCCGCCAGACGCTGCGCGATGGCCAGACCGATGCCCCGGTTGCCGCCGGTGACGAGCACCGAACGGGAGACGAAAGCGGGAGAAGTCATGCCCGTCAACTTAGTCGGTGAGCGGCATTCTTAAGAAATCGCCTTAACTCTAGTTCGGCAGCCGGCGATTGATGAGCAGGGCGCCCAGCGCCGCGGCGGCCAGGATGACCGCGCCGAGCCGCAGCCAGCCGACGCTGGCATCGCCCTTGATCGTCTCGTAGCCGATCTGCTCCTGCAGGTTGGTGAACACCTCTTTGAGCTGCTCAAGGCTGGACGCGGTGAACGCCTCACCCCCGGAGAGGTCGGCGATCCTCTTGAGCATCTCGTCGTCGACGGGGACGGGCTGACGCTGGTCGTTGATCTCGACGTAGCCGTAGGGCGTGCCGAACGACACCGTCGAGATCGGCACACCCTGGTCCTTGGCGGTCCGCGCGGCCGTGTAGGCGCCCTTGGGGTTGTCCGGGTTCGACGGCACGGTCTCCTTGCCGTCGGACATCAGCACGATGCGGGCGGGCGGGGGCTCGTCGCCGCCGCCGATCACCGCACCGACCGTGGCGACGGCCTGCAGGGCGGTGAAGATGCCCTCACCGGTCGCGGTGCGGTCGGCCAGCTGCAGCTTGTCGATCGCGGTCTTGGTCGACTCGCGGTTGGTGGTCGGAGACACCAGCACGGTCGCCGTGCCCGCATAGGCGATCAGACCCAGGTTGATGCCCGGGGTGAGCTGATCGGCGAACTGCTTGGCGGCTTCCTGCGCCGCGACCAGCCGGTTGGGGGCGACGTCGGTCGCGCGCATCGACTGCGAGACGTCGACGACGAGCATCACCACGGCACGGTTCCGGGGGATGCGCACATCGTGGGTGGGGCCCGCCATGGCGACCGTGAACGACACCAGCGACAGGATCAGCAGCACCGCGGGAAGGTGACGCAGCCGGCTGGGCCGCTGGGGGGCGACGCTCTCCAGCAGCTCCATGTTGGCGAAGCGCAGCATCCGCTTCTGCCGCGAGAGCTGCACGATGACGTAGAGCGCGATCAGCCCCAGGACGACAAAGAAGAACAGGAAGAACCACGGGTGTTCGAATCCCGAGAGCGACATGGGTCCGAGCAACGGTAATGTCATGCGTTACTTGTCATTTCGTCGTTAGTGCCTTCTGGTCTGTCTGCTGTGAGCGCAACCGCTACCGGCTGGCCAGGGCGCCCCGGCGTCTGGTCGCGACGAACCGGACCACGTCGGCGATCCAGTCGCGGTCGGTGCGCAGGGTCAGCAGGGGCGCATCACAGCGGCGCAGTGTGCGCGCCACCTCGTCCCGATGGGCGGCCGCAGCCTTCTCGAAGTCGGCACGCAGACGCTCGTCGATGGTGAATTCGCGGGTACGCCCGGTCTCGGTGTCCTGCAGGACGACGTCGCCGACTGCGGGCAGCTCGATATCGCGGGGGTCGATGATCTCGATACCCAGCACCTCGTGCCGCCCGGCGATGGCACGCAGAGGGCGCATCCAGTTGATCGGCCCCAGGAAGTCGCTGATGATCACGGCCATCCCGCGCCGGCGCTCCGGTCGGCGCAGCGAGTCGATGGCCGCAGCGAGATCCCCGCGGACCCCGACCGGCGCCCGCGGCGTGGTGGCGATGGCCCGCAGCAGTTCCTGCTCGTGCATCCGGCCCGACAGCGCCGGCACGCGCCGCACGGTGTCACCGTTGGAGATCACCGCGCCGATGCGGTTGCCGCCGCCGCTGTTGAGGAACGCGATCGACGCGGCGGCGGCCACCGCGAGGTCGCGCTTCTCGCACCCGGCGGTGCCGAAGTCGAGGCTGGCCGACACGTCGACGACCAGCCACGTCTCCAATTCGCGGTCGGCGATCATCTGACGCACGTGGGGGTGGGTCGTGCGGGCCGTGACGGACCAGTCCATCCGGCGCACATCGTCGCCGGGCTGATAGGCACGCGACTCCCCCGGCTCGGAGCCCGGGCCCGGGAGCAGCCCGAGGTGATCGCCGTGCAGGACGCCGTCGAGCTTGCGGCGCACGGTCAGCTCGAGTTTGCGCAGCGCCGCGGTCAGCGCGGGATCACGGATCTCCCCGCGCTGCATCGACGGGAGATCCACTTTGCGGCCGGCCGGAGTTGACGAGGTCAAGTGTCAGCGACCGCTTGCCGCGCCGGCGGCGGCCGGAACCACCGGCGGCACCGAATGTCCTTGCTGCGGAATGGCGTTCACCTGCGGCAGGGCGACGGTCTGCAGGATGCGGTTGACCACCGTCTCCGCGGAGATCTCGTCGGCCAGCGCGTCGTAGGTGAGCACCAGGCGGTGGCGCAGCACGTCGGGGATGATCTCGACGACGTCCTGCGGGATCACGTAGTCGCGGCCGCGCACCAGCGCCAGTGCACGCGACGCGGCGATGATGCCCAGCGATGCGCGCGGCGAGGCGCCGTAGGCGATCCACGCCTTGGCGTCGGGCATGCCGAACTTCTCCGGCTCGCGGGTGGCCGTCACGATCCGCACGACATAGTCGACGAGCGCGTGGTGGACGAAGTTGTTGGCCGCGACCTCCTGCAGACGCAGCAGGTCGCCGGTGTTGAGGATCCCCTTCGGCTCAGGCGGCTTCACGCCCATCCGGTAGATGATCTCGCGCTCTTCCTCCGGCGACGGGTAGTCGACGTTGAGCTTGAACAGGAAGCGGTCGCGCTGGGCTTCGGGCAGCTGGTAGACGCCCTCCTGCTCGATCGGGTTCTGCGTCGCCATGACCAGGAAGGGGCTGGGCAGCGGGAAGGTCTTGCCACCGATGCTGATCTTGCGCTCGGCCATGACCTCCAGCAGCGCCGACTGCACCTTGGCGGGCGCGCGGTTGATCTCGTCGGCGAGCAGGAAGTTGACCACGACCGGTCCGAGTTCGATGTCGAACTCCTCCTTGCCCTGGCGGTAGATGCGCGTGCCGACGATGTCGGTGGGCACCAGGTCGGGGGTGAACTGGATGCGGGCGAACGTGCCGCCGACGACCTTGGCGAAGGTCTCCACCGCCAGCGTCTTGGCCACCCCCGGCACGCCTTCGAGAAGCACGTGCCCCTTGGCGAGGAGGCCGACGAGCATGCGCTCGACGAGCTGGTCCTGGCCGACGATGATGCGCTTGACTTCGAAAATCGCCCGCTCGAGGGTGTGCACCTCGTTCTGCAGACCACCGTTGGACTGCGCGGAACCCGACTGTGCCGGGTTCGGGGCGGCATGTGCACCCGCGGAGTAGCCCTGGGTGGGGGCCTGTCCGGGATATCCTCCAGCGCCCTGCGGCGGTCCACTCGGTGAGGTCATCAACAATTCCTTCCACAGGCGCCGAACATGCTGGTCCATCGGCGTGCGGGCCGGTCTCGACCGCGCACCCGCCGTCAACTATTCCAGGCGGTTGAGAATCCGTCGACGTCGCCCGGCCTGCTCAGCTTTAACTCAGGCCACACTCAGGATTCGATGATGCGGGACACATAGGGCTGGAGCCCTGACATCCGCACCGGGCTGATGGTCACCTTGTCGGCACTGCCGGAGGACTCAAGCATCTTGCCGCCGCCGAGGTAGATCGCGACGTGCTGGCTGCCCCCGGGGCCCCAGAAGAGCAGATCGCCGCGCTTGGCCTGCTGCACGGGGACCCGGCGCCCGGTGTTGTACTGGTCGCCGGAGTACTTCGGGATCAGCACGCCGACACCGGCGTAGGAGAACTGGGTGAACCCGGAGCAGTCATAGCCGACGATGTTGGCCCCGGAGTCGACGCCGGTGCTGGGGCCGGTCGGCTTGCCGCCGCCCCAGGAGTACGGCGTCCCGATCTGGGAGCCGCCGCGGCGGATCACGTACTCGATGGCCGCGGGTCCGCGCACGATCCCGGGTGCGACGCTGGCCGGCGCGTCGGCGGGCGCCAGACCGATCGTCTGCAGGAACTTGCGGCCCAGGTCCATGGTGACCTGGGTGGCCTGAGCGGTGGCGGCCAGGGAGGCGTTGGCGATGGCCAGCGGATCGCCGGGGGCGCCCGCGCTGATCAGTTTCGGCAGCGTCGGATCCCACTGGCCGCTCGCAGGCTGGGCGGTGGCCGGTGCCACCGTCCCGGCGAGCAGCGCAGCGACGGTCAGGCACGAGAAGATGAAGCGGCGCAGGACGATCACCACTCGATCATTCGGGTGACGAACGGGGTCATGCCGCTGGTACGCACCGGCGAGATCTTGACCACCGACCCCGTGTACGGGGCCTCCAGCATCTGCCCGTCGCCGAGGTACATGGCGACGTGCTGACTGGCATTGGGGCCGTAGAAGATCATGTCGCCACGGCGCATCTGCGACGAGGGCACCTTGCGGCCGGCGTTGTACTGCGAGCCCGAGTAGTGGTCGAGCTTCACACCGACACCGGCGAACATGTAGAGCATCAGGCCCGAGCAGTCGAAGCCGACGGTGCCTGCGCCGGAATCGATTCCGCGGCTGGGACCCGAGGCGTTGCCGCCACCCCACGAGTACGGCACACCCATCTGTGACATGCCGCGCTTGATGACGTACTCGGTGGCCTGCCTGCCGTACAGGGTCGGGATCGCCCCGTTGGTGATGCCCGTCGGGGTGGGCAGCAGACCGATGCTCTGCAGGAACTTGCGGCCGAGATCCTGCGTCACCTTCAGCGACGTCGTGATGATCTTGAGCACCGCGTTGATGATCTGGATCGGGTCGCCGCTGACGAAGGCGCTCGGGATCTGCGGCAGCGTCATGTCCCAGGCCGTCTCGCGGTTGCCGGTGGCGGGGTCGACGTCCCAGGTCCCGTTACCACCGCCCGGAGCGGGCTTGGCGCCCGACGGGGCCGCTGTTCCCGACGGGGCCGCGGCCGGCGCGGTGCTCGACGGTGCGGCCAGCGTCCTGGCTTCCTCCAGCCGGGCCTGCGCCTCCGCCCGCTGTGCGGTGAGGCGGTCGAGCTCGGCCTGCTGCGACCTGAAGGTCGCCTGGGCGTTGGTCAGCGCGGCGACCGCATCCTGCTGGCTCGTTTCGGCTGCCTTGACGGCCTCGTCGGCCTTCTGCTTGGCCAGCCGGGCCGCCGACTCTTTGTTGACCTGCTCGGTGCGGGCCCGCTGCAGGTCGGCCATCACCTTCTGCGAGCTGATCGACAGGGTCTGGCCGGCGGCGGCGGTGTTCAGGATGTCCGACGGGTCGGTCGCGGTCAGATAGGAGCTCGACGGGCCTCGGACGTACATGGCCGCGGCGAACTCGTCGAACCGGTCCTGGGCGGCCGAGATGGCGGCGTTCGCTTCGGTGACGCGGGCGGCGCTCGCGTCGACCTCGACCTGCGCCTCGGCGGCGTCGTCGCGAGCCGTCTGCACGCCGAGGATCGCCTTGTTGACGCTCTCCTGCTGGATCTGGATCTGGGCGCCGAGGTCCTGTAGCTGCTGGTTCACGTTGGCGACGTCGGTCACCAGCTCGGCGATCCCCTCCGCGGGCTGCGCCAGTGCCACATGCGGTGCCAAATTGGGCACCGTCAGCACCATGCCGAAGGCCAGGGACGCGGCGCACAGCCGCGATGCGGAGGCGCCGCCAGGGGTGCGTCTCATTCGACTCAAGTCTCCTCAGGCTCCACGCGGACGTGTCGGCACAGAATCCGGCGCCTGACCAGAGAAGTCACATTGAGCACAGCCGCAACATCAGGCACCGATTGCACCGTACGTCACATCTGACGCTAAAGAAACTTTAGTCACAAATTACAACAATGTAATTGCAATCTGCGTTATCAAATGGTGATGTTTGAATTTGCGCAGTAAAGGGGTATCCCTCAATCGCTGCTGGTGGATGCTGCCTTCACATCGGCAGTGCGTTTGCCGCGTTTCTGCAGTACGCGGGTGGCGACCACGGCCAGAGCGACCATTAAAACCAGCACAATCGTGAATGGCGTCCAGGGAAAGTGTGAGGTCGTCAACTCGGACACGAAATTCTTCGAGGACTGCACCGGATCGGCCGTTCGCGCCAGGTCCTCGCCGGCCTCGAGGGTGGACCTGTCGTAGTCCGCGCTGTACGTGCCGGCGAACGACGGACTCAGCGCCAGCACCGTCGCGCCCGGGTGCGCCTCGCCGACCTCGGTGGCGATGTCGCGCAGCGGCGTGTCGATCGGCGGGTTGGCGCCGATGACCACGATCTTGAGATCGATGCCCCGGCTCTCGGCATCCTTGACCACGTCGACGAGCTGCTCCTCGACCTTTGGGTTGGTGCCCTCGGGCACGCTGACACCGTCCTGGCCCACATTGCGGTTGACGATCTCCATGCAGGCATCAGGGGTCGGCCGCCCCGGTTCGACGGCGACACCGACGGACTGGCACAGCTCCGGCGGGATGTAGGTGGGCACGAACGGGACGAACTGCAGTCCAGACACATCAGCACCGTATCGGACGGGTATCCGTCTGCGGTGGCAGCACGCCCACCTCGAGACAAGACTGAAAACCACCCTGGGTTTTCTTACAGGACAAGCGTACTGTTAAAGTGAGGAACGCCGCCGACACAGCCCGTCGCGGCGATGATCTGAAGCCGGGAGTTGATGTGAGCAGCAAGAATTCGTTTGGAGCGCACGACACGCTCAAGGTCGGGGACAACAGCTACGAGATCTACCGCCTCGATGCGGTCCCCGGTATGGAGAAGCTTCCCTACAGCCTCAAGGTGCTCGCCGAGAATCTGCTGCGCACCGAGGACGGCGCGAACATCACCAAGGAGCACATCGAGGCGATCGCGAACTGGGATCCCGAGGCCGAGCCGAGCATCGAGATTCAGTTCACCCCCGCCCGCGTGCTGATGCAGGACTTCACCGGCGTGCCATGCATCGTCGACCTGGCCACCATGCGCGAGGCTGTCGCCTCTCTGGGCGGCGACCCGGACAAAGTCAACCCACTCTCGCCCGCCGAGATGGTCATCGACCACTCGGTGATCCTGGACGTGTTCGGCCGGGCCGACGCCTTCGAGCGCAACGTCGAGCTCGAGTACGAGCGCAACGGCGAGCGGTACCAGTTCCTGCGCTGGGGCCAGGGCGCCTTCGACGACTTCAAGGTCGTCCCGCCGGGCACCGGCATCGTGCACCAGGTGAACATCGAATACCTCGCACGCGTCGTGATGACCCGCGATGGGGTCGCCTACCCGGACACCTGCGTGGGCACCGACTCGCACACCACGATGGAGAACGGCCTGGGCGTGCTGGGCTGGGGCGTCGGCGGTATCGAGGCCGAGGCCGCCATGCTCGGCCAGCCCGTCTCGATGCTCATCCCCCGTGTCGTCGGCTTCAAGCTCACCGGCGAGATCAAGCCCGGCGTGACGGCCACCGATGTCGTGCTCACCGTCACCGACATGCTGCGCAAGCACGGTGTGGTCGGGAAGTTCGTCGAGTTCTACGGCAACGGTGTGGCCGAGGTGCCGCTGGCCAACCGCGCGACGCTGGGCAACATGAGCCCCGAATTCGGTTCCACCGCCGCGATGTTCCCGATCGACGAAGAGACCGTCAACTACCTGCGTCTGACCGGTCGCACGGACGAGCAGCTGGCTCTGGTCGAGGCGTATGCCAAGGAACAGGGCATGTGGCACGACCCCGAGAAAGAGCCGGTGTTCTCCGAATACCTCGAATTGGACCTGTCGACGGTCGTCCCGTCGATCTCGGGTCCGAAGCGGCCGCAGGACCGCATCGAGCTGTCGGACGCCAAGAACGCGTTCCGCAAGGACATCCACAACTACGTCGAGAACAACCACCCGGCCCCGGAGACCAAGCTCGACGAGGCCGTCGACGAGTCCTTCCCCGCCAGCGACTCGGTGTCGCTGTCCTTCGCCGACGACGGCGCCACCGATGCCCGCCCGTCGGCGGCCAACGGCGCCGAGGGCCGGCCCACCAACCCGGTCACGGTGCGCTCCGAGGAACGCGGTGAGTTCGTCCTCGACCACGGCGCGGTGGTCGTCGCGGGCATCACCTCGTGCACCAACACGTCCAACCCGTCGGTGATGCTCGGCGCGGCACTGCTCGCCAAGAAGGCCGTCGAGAAGGGGCTGACCACCAAGCCGTGGGTCAAGACCAACATGGCCCCGGGCAGCCAGGTCGTCACCGACTACTACAACAAGGCCGGCCTGTGGCCGTACCTGGAGAAGCTCGGGTACTACCTGGGCGGCTACGGGTGCACCACCTGTATCGGCAACACCGGTCCGCTGCCCGAGGAGATCTCGGCGGCGATCAACGACAACGATCTGTCGGTGACGGCCGTGCTGTCGGGGAACCGCAACTTCGAGGGCCGTATCTCCCCCGACGTGAAGATGAACTACCTCGCGTCCCCGCCGCTGGTGATCGCCTACGGGCTGGCCGGCACGATGGACTTCGACTTCGAGTCCGATCCGCTGGGTCAGGACACCGACGGCAACGACGTGTTCCTGAAAGACATCTGGCCGACGGCCCAGGAGATCCAGGAGACGATCGCGTCGTCGATCAACCGTGAGATGTTCACGGACTCCTACGCCGACGTGTTCAAGGGTGATGACCGCTGGCGCTCGCTGCCCACGCCCGAGGGCAACACCTTCGAGTGGGCCGAGGACTCCACCTACGTGCGCAAGGCGCCGTACTTCGACGGCATGCCCGCCGAGCCGGAGCCCGTCAGCGACATCAAGGGTGCGAGAGTTCTTGCGCTGCTCGGCGATTCGGTGACCACCGACCACATCTCGCCAGCCGGCAGCATCAAGAAGGGCACGCCGGCGGCGCAGTACCTCGAAGAGCACGGGGTGGAGCCCAAGGACTTCAACTCGCTGGGGTCGCGGCGTGGCAACCACGAGGTGATGATCCGCGGCACCTTCGCCAACATCCGGCTGAAGAACCAACTCCTCGACGACGTGTCGGGCGGTTACACCCGCGATTTCACCCAGGATGGTGGCCCGCAGGCCTTCATCTACGACGCCTCGCAGAATTATCAGAAGGAAGGCATCCCGCTCGTCGTGCTGGGCGGCAAGGAGTACGGCTCCGGGTCCTCCCGCGACTGGGCTGCCAAGGGCACCACGCTGCTGGGGGTGCGTGCGGTGATCACCGAGTCCTTCGAGCGCATCCACCGGTCCAACCTGATCGGCATGGGGGTCATCCCGCTGCAGTTCCCCCAGGGTGAGTCCGCGGCGTCGCTCAAACTCGACGGCACCGAGACCTACGACATCACCGGCATCGAGGAACTGAACAACGGCAAGACTCCGAAGACCGTCCACGTGACGGCCACCAAGGAGGACGGCTCGAAGGTCGAGTTCGACGCGGTCGTCCGCATCGACACCCCCGGTGAGGCGGACTACTACCGCAACGGAGGCATCCTGCAGTACGTGCTGCGGAACATGCTGAAGTCCTGATGATCGGCACAGGACTCGGCATATGCCCCGGGTGACCGACGATCATCTCGCGGCGCGCCGTCGCCAGATCCTCGACGGCGCACGTCGGTGTTTCGCTCAGTACGGGTATGAGAGCGCGACCGTGCGACGGCTCGAACAGACCATCGGGCTGTCGCGCGGCGCGATCTTCCATCATTTCCGCGACAAGGACACCCTGTTCTTCGAACTCGCGCGCGAGGACGCCGAACGGATGGCCGATGTCGCGGCCCGCGAGGGCCTCATCCAGGTGATGCGGGACATGTTGGCTGCGCCGGAGCAATTCGACTGGCTCGCCACGCGTTTGGAGATCGCCAGGAAGTTGCGCAACGACCCGGCGTTCAGCCGGGGCTGGGCGGAGCGGTCGGCGGAGTTGTCGACGGCCACCCGGGAACGGTTACGTCGCCAGAAGCAGGCGGGGCGGCTGCGTGACGACGTCGACGGCGACGTGCTGCGGACGTATCTGGAGCTGGTGCTCGACGGTCTGGTGGCGCGGCTGGCGTCCGGCGACGACCCCGAAAGACTGGGCGCGGTGCTGGATCTCGTCGAGGCCTCGGTACGCCAGCAGTAGGTCAGCTGGCTTTGCGGCCGCGGTGGTTCGGCCCACCGCGGCTGCGCATCGTGGCTCCCGATTCACGCAGCATGGTGTGAATCGAGCCGTAGGAGTGCCCGGTCGTGGCCACCAGCGACCGGATGCTGGCGCCACGCTCGTAGGCGCTACGCAGTTCGGTCATCAACTGGTCTCGGGACTTCGTATCGTTCTTCATGTGTCGGCGCCTCCGCTACTGGGCTCGGATGTTTCGTCCGCATACCCCGGTGCTCAGCCGTTAACACAGTGGAGATGTGAATTCCTAAGCCAGTTCGATCAGGTCCCGGTACTCGTCTGACCAGAAGTCCTCGGTGCCGTCGGGCAGCAGCAGGACCCGCTGCGGGTCGAGTGCCTCGGCGGCACCGGGGTCGTGGGTCACCAGTACCACCGATCCCTCGTAGCTGCGCAGTGCATCGAGCACCTGCTCCCGCGAGGCGGGGTCGAGGTTGTTCGTCGGCTCGTCGAGCAGCAGCACATTGGCCGTCGACGCGACGAGCCCGGCGAGTGCCAGCCGGGTCTTCTCGCCGCCGGACAGGGTCCCTGCGGGCTGCTCGAGCTGCGGGCCGGTGAACATGAACGCACCGAGGAGCCCGCGCAGGTCCTGCTCCCCCGTGTCGGGGGCGGCGTGGCGGATGTTCTCCCACACCGACGACAGGTTGTCGAGGGTGTCGTGCTCCTGCGCGAAGTAGCCGATCTTGAGCCCGTAGCCCGGCTCGAGCCCACCGGCGTCGGCTTTCTCCACGCCGGCCAGCAGACGCAGCAGCGTCGTCTTGCCCGCGCCGTTGAGGCCCAGGACGACCACACGCGAACCGCGGTCGATGGCCAGGTCCAGCCCGGTGAAGATCTCCAGGGAGCCGTAGGTCTTGGTCAGCCCCTTGGCGATCAACGGGGTCTTGCCGCAGGGCGCCGGCGTCGGGAACTTGATCCTGGCGACCTTGTCGGCCACCCGCTCGTCGTCCAGGGCCGCCATCATCCGGTCGGCCCGCTTCAGCATGTTCTGTGCGGCAACGGCTTTGGTGGCCTTGGCCCCCATCTTGGCGGCCTGTGCACGCAACGCACTCGCCTTCTTCTCGGCGTTCGCACGCTCACGGCGCCGCCGCTGCTCGTCGGTCGCCCGGGCGTCGAGATACTTCTGCCAGCCCATGTTGTAGACGTCGGCCTCTCCGCGGACCGCGTCGAGGAACCAGACCCGGTTGACGACGTCGGAGAGCAGATCGACGTCGTGGCTGATGACCACCAGCCCGCCGCTGTGATTCTGCAGGAACGTGCGCAGCCAGCCGATCGAGTCGGCGTCGAGGTGGTTGGTGGGCTCGTCGAGCAGCAGTGTCGTCCCCGAACTGGAGGCCCCGGACCCACCTTCGCTGGCCGCGAACAGGATGCGCGCGAGCTCCACCCGGCGGCGCTGACCGCCCGAGAGGGTGCGCAGCGGTTGGGTCAGGACGCGGTCGGGCAGGCCCAGGCTGGCACAGATGCGCCCGGCGTCGCTCTCGGCGGCGTAGCCGCCCAGGGCCGCGAACCGCTCCTCCAACTGACCGTAGCGGCGCACAGCCTTGTCCCGGGCCGCGTCGTCGGCGACCTCGGCCATCAGGACCTGCTGCTTCTCCAGATCGGAGAGCAAGGTGTCGAGTCCGCGCGCCGACAGCACGCGGTCGCGGGCGAGCATGTCGAGATCGCCCTCTTTGGGATCCTGTGGCAGGTAACCGATCTCGCCGGTGCGGGTGACGGTTCCGGCGTAGGGCTCGCCTTCGCCGGCCAGGATGCGCATGGTGGTCGTCTTACCCGCGCCGTTGCGTCCGACCAGACCGATGCGGTCGCCGGGTTGCACGCGCAGGGCCGAGCCTTCGATGGAGAGCAGCGTGCGTGCTCCAGCGCGGACCTCGAGGTCCGTTGCGGTGATCACGCTGACGCTCCTGGAAAACGAGGCATGGCAGACCTGAGTCGCTGTCCATGCCGGTGGTGGGGCCCATTGTGGCCCGTGTCGGCCTACAAGGCTAGTTGGACTCCCCCACCCGACGCCAACCGATTACCCGGCTGCACGGTCTCAGCGAGGTCCTCAGCTTCTGTTCGACGTCCGAACGGTGGTGGACCACATCATGGAGTGTCGCGTTTGTCGTCGGTGAAGACGGGGGCGCGCCGCTCCTTCCGTGCGGCCACGGCCTCTTCGAAATTGTGTGTGAGCAGCCGGATGTAGAGCTGACCGAGACCTTCGGCCTGCATGTGCGCCTCCAGCGACCCGGCGTCCAGCCCGCTCCAGAGGGTCCGTTTCGTCAACTCCGTGCCGGGCCGCGAGAACGCGGCGATGCGTTCGGCGATGTCGTAGCAGGTGTCCAGCAGCGCGTCGCCCGGTACGCAGCGTGACACCAGACCGATGCGTTCGGCTTCCTCGGCGTCGACGTCACGGCCGGTGAGCATGATCTCGAACGCCCGCGACGAACCGATGGCGCGCGGCAACAGATAGCTCAGACCGAGTTCGCTGGCTGTCAGCCCGTTGTTGATCCCCGCCGCGCGGAAGTACGCCTGCGTCGAGGCGACCCGGATGTCGGCGGCCAGCGCCAAGCACAGTCCACCGCCGATCGCGGCCCCGTTCACTGCGGCGATGACGGGCTGGTGCAGTTTGCGCAGCGCGAGGATGACGTCGTCCAGGACCTCCATCGACCGCAGGCCGAAACCGGGTCGGGTCAGACCTGCGACGTGCGGGACCGAACCCGCCGACTTGTGGTCGGCGCCCGAGGAGAAGCCGGCGCCCGCGCCGGTGAGAACCACGGCGCGGACGTCATTGTCGTAGGTCAGCTCGTCCAGGGCTGCCTTCAAGGGCACCATGACGTCGAAGGCCATCGAGTTCATCCGCTCGGGCCTGTTCAGCGTCACCAGCGCGACGTGAGGCCGGGGTCGGTCGACGAGGACGAAGCCGTTGGCGTCGGTCACGCGTTGCACGTTAGCGCGTCGCGCCCAGGGCCGATCAGCTCTGGGGGTCCTCCTGCGCAGCGATTGCGGCGTCGACGTCGAAGTCCTTGACCTGCTGGATGAGGTCCTCCAGCGCGGGTGCCGGCAGGGCGCCCGCCTGATTGAACACCAGCTTGCCCTTCTTGAACGCCATCAGCGTCGGGATCGACCGGATGTCGGCGGCTGCGGCGAGCTGCTGCTCGGCCTCCGTGTCGACCTTCGCGTAGACCACGTCGGGATGCTTCTCCGACGACGCGGCGAACGTCGGCGCGAACGCCCGACACGGCCCGCACCACGACGCCCAGAAATCCACCAGGACGATGTCGTTGTCGTTGATGGTGTCGTTGAACTCTTGTGCGGTGATGTCTCGGGTAGCCACGTGATCCTCAACGTTTCTTCAGGCCGGTCTGTTCCTGTCCCCTACAGAGCGTAGGCCTTTACCCAGTCCACCTTCATCTGCGCGTGGAACGGCTTGGTCGGATCGGGGTCGCCGTTCCACGGGTTGCCGACGGCCACGTTGAGGATCAGGTAGTGCTCCCACGCGCCGGAGAACGGGGTCCAGTTGCCCCCGAGCGCTTCGTACTGCGCCTTGGTGATCTGCCCGACCGCGACGCCGTCGACGTGCCAGACGATGCGGTCGGCGTGCCAGTCGATGCCGTAGTCGTGGAAACCCTGCGACAAGTCCACGCCGAGATCGGCGTTGATGTTGTGCAGCTTCACGTCGACGGTGTTGTTGGCCGCCGCCGGGCCGTGGATGTTCCCGGTCCACGTGCTCGCCGACGTCGGGGTTCCCAGCGTCGGAATCTCGACGATGTCGATCTCACCCTGACGAGGCCAGTCGTATTCGTGACCCGGTTCCAGTCCCACCGACCAGAACGCCGGCAGCACCCCCTTGGTCACGGGCATCTGGATGCGCGCCACGACCCGCTGCCCGACGCCGAAGGACTGCTTGCCCATGGTCACCACCCGCGCCGAGGTGTAGTTGTACGGGGCGCCCATGCCGTCGGGTGCAGCTTCGCGACGAGCGTCGATGACGAGATTGCCCGCGGCGTCGATGTAGACGTTGTCCCCGTCGGTGTAGTACTGGTTCTCGCCGGCGGATTGTCCCCATCGCCCGGTCTGGAATCCCCAGTACTTCATCGCCTCGTCGATGCTGCTGAAGTTGGTCTCCCACAACAACTTCGGAGTGGTTGGGGTGCCCGGATCGGTGGGATTCCCAGGCTGTGGGATCACCACGCCACGGTAGATCTGGGCACGCCGCGCCAGCCAGCGGGTCGCAGTGCGCTGCGAGACGGCGATGTTGAGCCAGTCGGTGCCCATCTTGCTGCTCCGGATACCCCACGAATACAGCATGTCGACGATCATCGAGCCGACCGTCACCTTCGTGCTGGTCGCCGCCGCGATCAGCACAGGGTCGGTCGGCACGGTGGCCGCTGTCGTCTGGAGAGCCGTCGTGACGGTGGTGGTCTTGTCGACCGGCTCCTGGTCGGTACTCAGCGAGGCCGACCGGGTGGCGTTCGACCGCCGGTCCACCTTCGTCGACGTGTCGTCGTCAGGATCCTTGACCGCAGCCACGGGCGCAGGTGTGGCGACACCCTCGTCGTCGGTCCCTTCGTCGACCGGATCCTCGCCGCCGGCGTCCTCGTCGGTGGCGTCGCCAGTGGCGTCATCGGAGGAGTCGTCGGTGGCGTCGTCAGTCGAGCCCCCGACATCAACGACCTCCGTCTCGTCGTCGGCGGTGTCCTCGCCGGTGGAGTTCTCATCGGCCGGGTCGCCGGTGTCCTCCTCGTCCGTGCCCTCGCCGGTCGTGTCCTCGTCGGTCGCGTCCTCGCCGCCGACTTCGGCACCGCCCGTCGGTGACGCGGTCTCGTCGCGGGGCGACGTCGACTCCGATGCCGCACTGTCGCTACTGGCCGATGTCGAGCTCCCCCCGGCATCGTCGGTACTCGCCGACGCTGTCGCCGCCCCGGTCATCACCGCGGCGCCGAGCCCTGCCGCCATCACCCCTCCGGCCAACCAGTGTTTGCCGCTTCGCCTGTGCTTTCTTGTGCGCCGACCGTTCTGCATAGCGGGATCCATTTCTTTTACAAGGGTCGAGAAAGAAATCAAACAGAAAGTGCCACCGATCGATCGCTCACCGACGAGCGAATGCAATCAGTTAGCGGCGTACGGCTGAGCACCGCCACTTCAGCAGCGAAAAGCTAGTAAGACACGTCCTCTACCGACTCCCCTCTCGGCCAACCCGGTGTGCGCAGCAAACGTTAGCGAAGCCGTAACGGGCGCGCAGGATTTCTCATAAACAGCCTTACAGCGAATTTGTTGCCATTCCAGAATGGCGTTAACTGATGAATAGGAATTACGCAATAATGCGTGTACAGCGCAGGCTGTTGACTTTGCCATGCGTCATCGTCGCGGCGGTTGCGGATCGCGGACCCCTTGCCGCACAGCCATTCTCGACGGTAATCGCCCGTCCGGATCGCGGGGCAGAAAATTGCCGGACACGTCAGAGCAAAAGCTGCGGCGGTACCGCAGCACGCTCGCCCGACTCGTCACCCGGCAATTCCAGCAGCGAAATCGGCATTCGCGAGAAGCCGGCGACGGCGCTTCGGCCACCAGAGGATCTCGACGAGAAGCGCGGCGAGGTAGACGGCGGACACCACCGCGTTACCCCACGTCCCGTGGATCGCATCCCACACCGCGGCCCCGACGGCGACGATGAGGACGACGACGATCACCCACCGCAGCATGCGGGCGTCGGCCGCCGCGGCGCGCAGTCCGTCAGCGTACGAGGCGACGTACGGGCCCAGCGAGGCGTCGTCCGGGGGCATGCCTCGCCGCGCCGCCGACACGACGGACACCCGCGTGCCATCGGGCAGAGACAGCGCGTCCGGCCAGTACGCCACCATCCGGCGGGACATCCAGACCCCGTACGAACCGCCGGTCACCACGGCGACGACGACGCCGACGAGGGGGGCCCCGGAATCCAGCGCGGCAAGCAGCCCGAGGGACAACCCGACCGGTACGCCGACGGTCAACGCGCGGCGCGCGCCACCGCCGCGCCAGGCAGGGGCTGGAAGCGTGACCACCTCACGATTGTGGCCAGCAGAGCCGCCGGAGGAGGCTAGACGGTGAAGCCGAGTGCCCTCAGCTGTTCGCGCCCGTCGTCGGTGATCTTGTCGGGGCCCCACGGCGGATTCCAGACCCAGTTGATTTTGATCTCGTTCACCAGCCCGGCGCCCACCAGGGCCGTCCGCGACTGGTCCTCGATGACGTCGGTCAGGGGACATGCCGCAGACGTCAGCGTCATGTCGATCAATGCGACGGGGCCCGCGTCGCTCTTCTCCAGGTTGATCCCGTAGACAAGCCCCAGGTCGACGACGTTGATCCCCAGCTCAGGGTCGACGACGTCGCGCATGGCCTCTTCGACGTCGGCGAGCAGTTCGTCGTTGGGTTCGGTTGCAGTGTCACTCATCGGTTCTCCTCCGAATTCTCGGGCCCGTGGGCCTCCGCCAGCGCGGCCTTGAAAGCCGTCCATCCCAACAACGCGCACTTCACCCGCGCGGGATATTTCGACACCCCGGCGAAGGCGGTCCCGTCGCCGAGCACGTCCTCGTCACCGTCGATCTTGCCGCGTGAGGACACCATCTCCGAGAACGCCGCCACCGTCTTGAGCGCGTCCCCGACTGTCCGGCCGATCACCTGATCGGTCAGCACCGACGTCGACGCCTGGCTAATCGAACAACCCTGCCCGTCGTAGGAGATGTCCGTGACCGTCTCACCGTCCGGGGACAGCGCCACCCGCAGCGTCACCTCGTCGCCGCAGGTCGGATTGACGTGATGCACCTCGGCGGCGAAGGGTTCGCGCAGGCCGCGGTGGTGCGGGTGCTTGTAGTGGTCCAGGATCACTTCCTGGTAGATCTGCTCGAGCCGCATCGCTCACGCCCTGCCGAAGAACTCGACGGCGCGCCGCACCCCGGCCACCAGGCGGTCGACTTCCTCGGCGGTGTTGTACACCGCGAACGACGCCCTCGCGGTCGCGGCGATGCCGAACCGCCGATGTAACGGCCATGCGCAGTGGTGACCCACCCGAACGGCCACGCCGTCGTCGTCGAGCACCTGCCCGACGTCGTGGGCGTGCACACCGTCGACCACGAAGGACACCGGCGAGCCACGGTCTTCCATCGACATCGGCCCGATGATCCGCACCTCGGGAATCTCCGAGAGGCCGGCCAGCGCGGCAGCCACCAGGTCCCGCTCGTGCTGCGCCACCGCAGGCATCCCGAGCGCATCCAGGTACCGCGCCGCCGCACCCAATCCGACCACCTGCGACGTCATCGGGGTGCCCGCCTCGAATCGTTGCGGGGCGGGCGCGAAGGTGGTGGCCTCCATCGTGACGGTCTCGATCATCGAACCGCCGGTCAGGAACGGCGGCAGGGCGTTGAGCAGATCGCGCCGGCCGTAGAGCACGCCGATACCCGTCGGGCCGAGCATCTTGTGTCCGGAGAACGCCGCGAAGTCGACGTCGAGCGCGTGGAAGTCCACGGGTTGATGCGGTACCGACTGGCATGCGTCGAGAACCACGAGCGCACCGACCGCCTTGGCGCGTGCCACCAGTTCGGCCACCGGCGCCACGGCCCCGGTGACGTTCGAGTGATGGCTGAAGGCAACAACTTTGACGCGCTCGTCGAGCTCGAGCGAATCGAGATCGATTCGCCCCGCTTGATCCCCCTCGGTGGAGATTCCGTACCACTTCAGGGTCGCGCCGGTCCGCAACGCCAACTCCTGCCACGGAACGAGGTTGGCGTGGTGTTCCAGTTCGGTGGTGACGATGACGTCACCCGGACCGACTGCGTTCTCGAACCGCTTGTCCCCCAAGGCATAGGCGACCAGATTCAGCGCTTCGGTGGCGTTCTTGGTGAAGACGAGCTCGTCGGTCTCCGCGCCGACGAAGGCCGCGATGTCCTCCCGACCCTGCTCGTAGGCATCGGTCGATTCCTCCATCAGCTGGTGCGCGCCGCGGTGGACGGCACCGTTGGAGGTCATCAGGAACTCACGCTCGGCATCGAGCACCGCGAGCGGCTTCTGCGATGTCGCTCCGGAATCCAGATACGCCAGTCGGTTACCGCCGCGCATGACCCGGCTCAGGATCGGGAAATCCGCCCTGACCCGCGCCAGCTCGGCCGGATCCAGCACCCGCGCGGCCGTCATGTCAGGCTCCTGCGGCTGCAGCCTGGGTGAAGCGCTCGTAGCCGTTCTCTTCGAGCTCGTCGGCCAGCTCGGGCCCGCCGGACTCGATGATCCGGCCGCCGACGAAGACGTGCACGAACTGCGGCTGGATGTAGCGCAGGATCCGGGTGTAGTGCGTGATGAGCAGAACACCGCCGTCCACTGCGTCCTTGTAGCGGTTCACGCCCTCGCTGACGACGCGCAGGGCGTCGACGTCGAGGCCGGAGTCGGTCTCGTCGAGGATGGCGATCTTGGGCTTGAGCAGGCCGAGCTGCAGAATCTCGTGACGCTTCTTCTCGCCACCGGAGAAACCTTCGTTGACACTGCGTTCGCCGAACGACGGGTCGATGTCGAGGTCGCTCATCGCGCCCTTGACCTCTTTGACCCAGTGGCGCAGCTTCGGTGCCTCGCCGCGGACCGCGGTGGCCGCCGTCCGCAGGAAGTTCGACATCGAGACGCCGGGCACCTCGACGGGGTACTGCATCGCCAGGAACAGGCCGGCACGCGCACGTTCGTCGATGCTCATCTCCAGGACGTCCTCGCCGTCAAGGGTGATCGACCCTGACGTCACGGTGTACTTGGGATGCCCGGCGATGGCGTAGGACAGCGTCGACTTGCCGGAACCGTTGGGGCCCATCACCGCATGGGTCTCCCCCGACCTCACGGTCAGGTTCACGCCCTTCAAGATCGGTACTTCGTCCCCTTCGGGGGTGAAGACCGATGCGTGCAGGTCCTTGATCTCCAGATTGGTCATGTCAGTCACTTCTCGCTTCGGTGATCGCTAGTTCTCGTTCGATGGCTTCGGTCAGGCGCTCGCGCACGGCGGGGACGGCGATCTTCGCGATGATCTCGTTGAAGAAGCCGCGCACCACCAGGCGGCGGGCCTGGGCCTCTGGAATGCCGCGTGCCCGCAGGTAGAACAGTTGCTCGTCGTCGAAACGTCCGGTCGCACTGGCATGCCCGGCGCCGACGATCTCGCCCGTCTCGATCTCCAGGTTGGGCACCGAATCGGCGCGCGCGCCGTCGGTGAGCACCAGGTTCCGGTTCACCTCGAAGGTGTCGGTCCCGGTGGCCTCCGCCCGGATGAGCACGTCGCCCACCCAGACGGTGTGCGCGTCTGGCTTCCTGGACTCGGGATCCCCCTGCAGGGCGCCCTTGTACAGGACGTCGGACTTGCAGTTGGGCTGTGAGTGGTCGACGAGCAGACGCGACTCGAAATGCTGTCCGTCGTCGGCGAAGTAGGTGCCGAGCATCTGCGCCTCGCCGCCCGGGGCGTCGTAACGCACGGTGGCCGTCGTCCGGACCACGTCGCCGCCGAGGGTGACGTTGACATGCCCGACCACCGCGTCCTTGCCCAGCCGCACGTGGTGCGAACTCACGTGCACGGCGTCGTCGGCCCAGTCGGCGATCCAGATGACGCCGACACCGGCGGAGTCGCCGACGATGATCTCGACGTTGTCGGCGTAGGTTCCGCTGCCGCGAAGGTCGACCACGACGATCGCGCGTGACAGCTCCCCGATGCGGATCTGCAGGTGGCCGTAGGCGGTCTGACCCTCACCGGGACCGGTGACGGTGACCTCGATCGGCTCGCGGATCACGGTGTCTTTCGGCACCTCGATCAGCGTCGCGGTCTCGAACGACGAGAACGCCTGGGCCGCAACACGGTCCGTCGGGACGCCGGCCTGCCCGAGACGGGAGTCGTCGCGGCCGGTCCGGTCGACCCAGACGTCGTCGGGCGTCGAGACGTCGATCGTCGCGGTGCCCGTCGCCGGTGCCGATCCGTCGTGCAGGCCGCGCAGCCGCTTGAGCGGGGTGAAGCGCCAGATCTCGTCACGTCCGCCCGGCACCTCGAACGCGTTCACGTCGAACGACGAGAACAGTTCGCCCTTGGTGGCGTTGAGGATCGAGCCGGACTTCGCAGTGCCTTCGACCGCAGAAGTGAGATCCACTAACCCACGGCCCCTTCCATCTGCAGCTCGATCAGCCGGTTGAGCTCCAGCGCGTACTCCATCGGGAGTTCTTTGGCGATCGGCTCCACGAAGCCGCGCACGACCATGGCCATCGCCTCGTCCTCGGTCAGGCCGCGGCTCATCAGATAGAACATCTGATCCTCGCTGACCTTCGACACCGTGGCCTCGTGGCCCATCGTCACGTCGTCCTCACGGATGTCGACGTAGGGATAGGTGTCGGACCGGCTGATCGTGTCCACCAGCAGCGCATCGCATTTCACGCTCGACTTCGACCCGTGCGCGCCCTTGTTGACCTGCACCAGACCGCGGTAGGACGCACGCCCACCGCCGCGGGCGACGGACTTCGAGACGATGTTGCTCGACGTGTTCGGTGCCAGGTGCAGCATCTTGGCGCCGGTGTCCTGGTGCTGGCCCTCACCGGCGAACGCCACCGAGAGCACCTCGCCCTTGGCGTGCTCACCGGTCATCCACACGGCCGGGTATTTCATGGTCACCTTGGAGCCGATGTTGCCGTCAACCCATTCCATCGTGGCGCCGGCCTCGGCGCGGGCACGCTTGGTGACCAGGTTGAAGACGTTGTTCGACCAGTTCTGGATGGTCGTGTAGCGGCAGCGCCCGCCCGGCTTGACGATGATCTCCACGACCGCGCTGTGCAGCGAGTCGCTCTTGTAGATCGGGGCCGTGCAGCCCTCGACGTAGTGCACATAGGCGTCCTCGTCGACGATGATCAGCGTCCGCTCGAACTGGCCCATGTTCTCGGTGTTGATCCGGAAGTACGCCTGCAGCGGGATGTCGACGTGCACACCCTTGGGGACGTAGATGAACGATCCGCCCGACCACACCGCGGTGTTCAGCGCCGAGAACTTGTTGTCACCGGCCGGGATCACGGTGCCGAAGTACTGCTTGAACAGCTCCGGGTGCTCCTTGAGGGCGGTGTCGGTGTCGAGGAAGACGACGCCCTGGGCCTCCAGGTCCTCGCGGATCGAGTGGTAGACGACCTCGGACTCGTACTGCGCGGCGACACCGGAGACCAGACGCTGCTTCTCGGCCTCGGGGATGCCGAGCTTGTCGTAGGTGTTCTTGATGTCGGCGGGCAGGTCATCCCAGGTGGCAGCCTGCTTCTCGCTGGAGCGCACGAAGTACTTGATGTTGTCGAAATCGATACCGTCGAGGTCGGAACCCCAGTTCGGCATCGGCTTCTTGTCGAAGGTGCGCAGCGCCTTGAGGCGGATGTCGAGCATCCACTCCGGCTCGCTCTTCTTCGCGGAGATGTCGCGGACCACAGCTTCGGACAACCCGCGCTGTGCGCTGGCCCCGGCGACGTCGGAGTCGGCCCAGCCATAGCCGTACTTGCCCAGGGACGCGATGGTCTCTTCCTGGGTCAGTGCCTCCGGCTTGACCTCCGGTGTGAGTGTCATTGCGACACACTCCTTTTGCTCTTGTGGTGGCTTCGGCGCGGGCTGTGAGCCGAAGTGTTCGCGCTATCCGTCGCTATCGTTCAACCGGCACGAGGGGGACGTGCGTGGTGCAGGCACAGTCCCCGTTGACGATCGTGGCCAGCCGTTGCACGTGGGTACCCAGCACTTCCGACATCGCCTGCTGTTCGGCCTCGCAGAGTTCGGGGAACTGCTCGGCGACGTGCGACACCGGGCAGTGATGCTGACAGATCTGTACGCCGCGAAGCGGCCCTCCCACGCGGGTCGTGGTGGTCGCATAACCGGCGCCGCTCAATGCGTCGGCGATCCGGTCTGCGGCGGCCTCGACGTCCTCACCCGACGGGTCCCCGTCGACGGGTTCGACACCGGCGAGGATCGCGTCGATGCGCTTACGCGCGAAGGTGCGGATGGCCTCGTCGCCGCCGATCTCGCGCAGGTGGCGCATCGCCGCCGAGGCCAGGTCGTCATAGGAGTGTTCCAGCTTGGCCCGGCCCGCGGCGGTGAGCTGATAACGCTTGGCCGGCCTGCCGCGGCCTTCCTGCTGCCACGCCGCGGCCGCGTTCGCCTGCGCCTCGCCGGTCTCGATGAGCGCATCGAGGTGCCTGCGGACACCGGCGGCGGACAGCCCGAGGCGCTCGCCGATGTGACTGGCAGTGGTGGGGCCGGATTCCAGGAGCAACCGGACGATGGCGCGACGGGTGTGGCCCTGGGTGTCACCGTCGACAGCAGGCGTCGGCGCCGGTAGCGACGCGTCGGAAGCCTGTGAACGGATTTTCACAACACCAGTGTGACGCAATTCCACAACCGGGTCTAGCAAGGGGACCCTTAGCGTGACGTCGGAATAGTCACACCGATCGTCGCCGGATTCCAGGAATAACCGAACGCTACGCTGCCTTCGTGGCCGCCCGGCAGCTCTCCCTCAGCCGTTCGATCGCCGGCTGGCACGGCGACGAGCGCACCGTGGGCAGCCCGCTGAACGACGCCGAACTGGTCGCGATGCGCCGGACCCGCCTCTTCGGGGCCACCGGCACGGTGCTCATGGCCATCGGCGCCCTGGGCGCCGGCGCGCGGCCCGTGGTGCAGGACCCGACGTTCGGCGTGCGGCTGCTCAACCTGCCGTCGCGTATCCAGACCGTGTCGCTGACGATGACCACGACCGGCGCGGTGATGATGGCCCTGGCCTGGCTGATGCTGGGCCGGCTGACGCTGGGCAAGCGGAAGATGACCCGCAGCCAGCTCGACCGCACCCTGATGCTGTGGGTGGTGCCGCTGCTGATCGCGCCGCCGATGTACAGCAAGGACGTCTACTCCTACCTGGCGCAGAGTGAGATCTCGCTGCAGGGCAACGACCCGTACAAGGTCGGCCCCGCACCCGGGCTCGGGCTGGACCACGTCTTCACGCTGTCGGTACCGAGCATGTGGCGCGAGACGCCGGCGCCCTACGGCCCGCTGTTCCTGTGGATCGGCCGCGGCATCTCGCAGCTGACCGGTGAGAACATCGTCGAAGCAGTGCTGTTCCACCGCCTGGTGGTGCTGCTCGGCGTCGGGATGATCGTGTGGGCGACGCCGCGGCTGGCCCGGCGGTGCGGGGTGGCCGAAGTCAGCGCGCTGTGGCTGGGCGCGGCCAACCCGCTGCTGTTCATGCACCTGGTGGCGGGGATCCACAACGAGGCGCTGATGCTGGGCATGATGCTCGCCGGCACCGAGTTCGCGCTGCGCGGGATCGACGCCGTCGCGCCGCTGGTACCCCGGCCGCTGACGTGGCCGCGGGGACGACAGCAGTGGCTGGGCTGGTACCCGATGGCGATGCTGCTGGCGGGCACGGTCCTGATCACCCTGTCCTCCCAGGTGAAGTTGCCGTCCCTGCTGGCGCTGGGCTTCGTCGCGATGGCGTTGGCGTACCGGCTGGGCGGCACCATCAAGGCGTTCCTTCTCGCCAGCACCTCCCTCGGGGCCGTGGCCCTGGTGGTGATGGCCCTGATCGGCTGGGCGAGCGGACTGGGTTTCGGCTGGCTGTTCACGCTCGGCACCGCGAACGTCGTCCGCAGCTGGATGTCGCCGCCGACCCTGCTGGCTCTGGGCACCGGTCAGGTCGGCATCCTGCTCGGCCTCGGCGACCACACGACCGCGGTTCTGGCGCTGACCCGCGCCATCGGCGTCACGGCGATCGCGGTGATCGTGCTGTGGCTGCTGCTGGCCGTGTTCCGAGGCCGGCTGCACCCGGTGGGTGGCCTCGGCGTGGCACTCGGCGTCACCCTGCTCCTGTTCCCGGTCGTCCAGCCGTGGTACGTGCTGTGGGCGATCATCCCGCTCGCGGCGTGGGCCACCAGACCACGATTCCGGGCGGCCGCGATCGTCGTCACGCTCGTGGTCGGCATCTTCGGCCCGACCGCCAACGGCGACCGGTTCGCGCTGTTCCAGATCGCCATGGCCACCGTCGCGAGTTTCCTCATCCTGCTGATGCTCGCCGGCCTGACCTATCGCTGGCTGCCCTGGCGCCCACTGCCCGAGGACACCGCCGGTGACGCTGCCGAGGAACAGCCCGGAGACAGCGCCGCACGCCCGCCGCAGGACACGTCGACAGACCCACCGACCGATGCCGCGACACCACCGGCACCATCGGGCGCCAAGCCCGACGCCTACGCTGAGTCTCCGTGAGCGCCGGTTCCGTCCCCGTCCAGCTGCGTGGTGTGAGCAAGCGGTTCGGGTCGACGACGGCGGTGAACGATCTCGACCTCGACGTGCAGGCTGCCGAGGTGTTCGCACTGCTGGGCCCCAACGGGGCCGGCAAGACGACGACCGTCGAGATGTGCGAGGGCTTCACCAGGCCCGACGCCGGCTCGATCCGCATCCTCGGCATCGACCCCGTTGCTGACAACGCCGAGGTCCGCGCCCGCACCGGCGTCATGCTGCAGGGCGGCGGCGCGTATCCGGCCGCCCGCGCGGGCGAGATGCTCGACCTGGTGGCCTCCTACGCGGCCGACCCGCTGGACCCGCAGTGGCTGCTGGACACCCTGGGGTTGACCGATTCGGCGCGCACGACCTACCGGCGGCTCTCGGGCGGCCAGCAGCAGCGTCTGGCGCTGGCCTGTGCGGTCGTCGGGCGGCCCGAGCTGGTGTTCCTCGACGAACCCACCGCCGGCATGGACGCCCACGCGCGGATCGTGGTGTGGGAACTGATCGACGCGCTGCGCCGCGACGGTGTGACGGTGGTTCTGACGACCCATCAGCTCACCGAGGCCGAGGAACTCGCCGACCGCATCCTGATCATCGACAACGGCGCCGCGGTCGCCACCGGCTCCCCCGCCGAATTGATGCGCAGCGGCGCGGAGAACCAGCTGCGCTTCCGCGCACCGCGCATGCTGGATCTGTCGCTGCTGATTTCCGCTCTGCCCGAGGCCTACAGCGCGGTCGAGACCGCCCCGGGCGAATACCTGGTCGAGGGGCACATAGATCCACAGGTGCTGGCCACCGTCACCGCATGGTGTGCGCGCCTCGACGTGCTGGCCACCGACATGCGCGTCGAGCAACGCAGCCTCGAGGACGTCTTCCTCGACCTGACGGGACGGGACCTACGCCGATGACCGCACAGGATCCACGAGCGGTGGCCAACCGGTTCGCCCCCGGAACATTCACCCCCGACCCGCGCCCGGCCGCGGTGTCGAAGATGCTCAAGGCGCAGTTCGGGCTGGAGTTGCGTCTGCTGCTGCGCAATGGCGAGCAGCTGCTGCTGACCATGTTCATCCCGATCACGCTTCTGGTGGGGCTGACCCTGCTGCCCCTCGGATCGTTCGGGCCCAACCGCGCGGCGACGTTCGTCCCCGCGATCATGGCGCTGGCCGTCATCTCGACCGCCTTCACGGGCCAGGCGATCGCCGTCGCGTTCGACCGTCGCTACGGCGCACTCAAGCGGCTCGGCGCGACCGCGCTGCCGGTGTGGGGAATCATCGCCGGCAAATCGCTGGCGGTCGTCGCGGTCGTGTTCCTGCAGTCGATCCTGTTCGGCGCGATCGGGTTCGCGCTCGGGTGGCGCCCGCCCCTCGCGGGCCTGGCCCTCGGCGCGCTGATCATCGCGCTGGGCACCGCCGTGTTCGCCGCCTTGGGCCTGTTGCTGGGCGGCACGCTGAGGGCCGAGATCGTGCTGGCCGTCGCGAACCTGCTGTGGTTCGTCTTCGCCGGCCTAGGCGCACTGACCCTCGAAGGCGGGATGGTGCCGACGGCCGTGCAGTGGGTGGCCCGCCTGACGCCGTCCGGCGCGCTGACCGAGGCACTGACGCAGGCGATGACGCTATCGGTGGACTGGTTCGGCCTCGCGGTGCTGGCGGCCTGGGGCGCCGTCGCGGCGCTCTGCGCACTGCGCTGGTTCCGCTTCACCTGACGCCGCGAGCGCCGGCAGCAGGTGCTCCAGCTGCCCGACCTCCTCGATGTTGTGCCTGACCCAGGCGTGGGCTTTCGCGTCCGGAAAGCGCCGGTGCAGCAGCCCGTTGATCGGCGACAGCAGACGCGAACGCACGCCGAGGTCCATCACCGTCACGTAATGCGCGCCGTCGGCACCGGCCGACCAGGTGTGCTCCAGCTGGAACACCGGGATGCCTGCGACGCGCAGCACGAGGCGGATGCCGGTCTCGTCGAGCTTCTCCACGCGGGCCACCTCGTCGACCGTGAACTCCGGGCGCGCCCCGAACGCCTCGACCATGTGGAAGCGAGCACCTTCGGCGGCGCCGCCGCCGGGCGCGGGGCGCGCCAGCTCCCACAGGATGTGATCGACGGGATGCCAGGCGTGGTAGCGATCGACCACCTTGCCGCCGTAGTGCATGGTGGCGCCCAGATGCGTGAACCAGTCGAGCAGCATCGCCGGCGTCACCCCGGCAAGCGGTCGGTGGTCGATGGTGATCCGACGGCGACCCCGGCCGCAGCTCAGGTGCTGGACCTTGGCGGTGTCGACGGTGCGGAATGGCGGATACGTTGCCATGACAGTCTCCTAAGATACGTGTGCGTTTCTTAGGTCTGACGTTACGCCTGCGGTATAAGATACGCAAGAGTTTCTTGCATTCCGGTTTCTTGCATTCCGTGGCCTGCCGAGGGAGGTTGATGTGGCCAGACGACGTGGCGCAGAACTGGACGACGCGATCCGCACGACCGTGCTGACACTGCTGGCCGAGCGCGGGCCGGAAGGGGTGACCATGGAGTCCGTGGCCGCGGCTGCGGGCACCAGCAAGCCCGTGCTGTACCGCCGCTGGCCGGACCGGCGCGCCCTGCTGCGCGACACCCTGCTGGGCATCGCGAGCGCGTCCATCCCGAGCCGGGACACGGGGACGTTCCGCGGCGACATGCTGGCCGTGCTGCGTGACTGGGCCGCCCTGTTCACCGGAGACGCCGCGGCGCTGATGACGTCGCTCGTCATGGCGGTGGCGACGGACCCCGAGCTCGCAGCGACCTTCCGCACCGACGTCCTCGGCATGCGCAAGGACGAGATGACCGCGATCATCACGCGCGCGATCACCCGCGGCGAGGTCCGAGACGATGTGCCGGTCGAGATTCTCCGCGAGCTCGGTCAGAGTGTGCTCTGGCACCGGCTGTTGATCAGCGGAGACCCGATCGACGACGCGGTGGTCACCCAGATCGTCGACGGGATCGTGATCCCGGCAACACGCCCCTACTACGGCCGGTAGTTAACGAGCCTCTACCATCGGAGCGTGCCCGTCGGACGACTCTTCCTGCGGCTCGTCGACCTGCTCCCCGAGCCGAGCCTCCGTGTGCAGCGTCTCGTCGCCGCGGCCGTGATCCTGACCCAGGGCGGGATCGCCGTCACCGGAGCGATCGTGCGCGTCACCGCGTCCGGGCTGGGGTGTCCGACCTGGCCGCAGTGCTTCCCCGGCAGTTTCACGCCGGTCCCGCACGCCGAGGTGCCCGGCATCCATCAGGCCGTCGAATTCGGCAACCGGCTGCTCACCTTCCTCGTGGTGCTGACCGCCGCGGCCGCCGTGCTCGCCGTCACCCGCGCGCGCCGCCGCCGCGAAGTCCTGCTCTACGCGTGGCTCATGCCCGCATCGACCGTGGCTCAGGCGGTGATCGGCGGCATTACCGTGCTCACGGGGCTGCTGTGGTGGACCGTCGCGATCCACCTGCTGGTGTCGATGGCGATGGTGTGGCTCGCGGTGCTGCTGTACGTCAAGATCGGCGAACCCGACGGCGGCGTGCCGGTGAATCGCGCGCCGAAGGCATTGCGCCAGTTGACCGTTCTGTCGGCCATCGCGCTGTCGGCGGTTCTGGTGACCGGAACGATGGTCACCGGCGCCGGCCCGCACGCCGGCGACAAGAGTCTCGAGCGGCCTGTGCCCCGACTCGAGGTCGAGATCACCACGCTCGTGCACATGCACTCCTCGCTGCTGGTCGCCTACCTGGCGTTGGTAGTGGGCTTGGGCTTCGGTCTGCTGTCGGTGCGTGCCCCGAAAGAGGTGATGCAGCGACTCGTCGTCGTGGTGGTGCTGGTCGCCGCCCAGGGCGCGCTCGGCGCGACGCAGTTCTTCCTCGGGGTGCCGGAGGCGTTGGTCGCACTGCACGTGGCCGGCGCCGCGGCCTGTACGGCGGCGACGGCGGCGCTATGGGCGTCGCTGCGCGAACGGACCCAGACCGGAGCGCTCCAGAGCCGCCTCGACGCCTAGCGCAAGAGTGCGCTGCGCGCGGGCGCGCTCAGCGGGGGTGAGTTGACGCCAACCCAATGAGGGCTCGATGAGCTCCAGTTCGAGCAGGCGAGGATCGTCGCGGCCACCGATCAGGTCGACGCGGGCGTAGAGCAGGTCGGTTGTCGCCACCCCGACCCGTCGGGCCGCCGCGTCGAGCGCCGCGTGCCCGACGTCCCAGAGTTCGGTGTCCGGATCGGCAGGCGACAAGTGTTCCTCGGCATAGGTTCCCGACGCGTCGAAGACCGGCTCCGTCCCCGGCGAGGGCAGCATCGGGCCCTTGCGGAACGCATGGGATTGCTCACCTCCGAGGAACACCAGGGCCGTCTCCCCCGCACCCACACGCCGGTCGTAGGGCTGCACCAACACGGTGCGGCCCGCGGCCTGCAGCGCCTCGGCGTGGTGGCGTGCCGGCCCGGCGTCGGAGAAGCGCCTCGCCCCCACCGAACCGGCTCCGACCGACGGCTTGACGACGACCTCGCCGTCGGGAATGCGCACCTGTTCCCCGGGGCCGAAGAACGCGCTCGGCACCGTCGGCACCCCGGCGGAGGCCAGATCGGCCAGGTAGCGCTTGTCGGAGTTCCACGCGACGACCTCGGCGACGTTCACGAGGTGCCGCACCCGCCCGGTCCAGTCCAGGAACTCGTCGAGACGGTCGGTGTAATCCCATGCCGCCCGCAGGATCACCAGATCCGCCTCGAGCGTGCCGGGGTCGTCCCACGCCAGCCAGCGGGCGTGCAGGCCGCGGGTGCGCAACGCGTCGACCAGTTCCGCATCGTCACCGTCGCCGGCGGGCAGCGCACGACATCCGGCGAGCACGATGCGCGGATGGAAGACGTCAGGTCGGGCCAGCTTCATGACAGGGCAACACTACCGACGGGCATGATGGTCGTATGCACGCGATCGAAGTCGCCGAGACCGGCGGACCGGAAGTCCTGACCTTCGTCGAGAAGCCCCAGCCCACCCCGGGCCCGGGGCAGGTGCTGATCAGGGCCGAGGCGATCGGCGTGAACTTCATCGACACGTACTTCCGGTCGGGCCTCTATCCGCGCGAGACACCGTTCATCTCGGGCTCCGAGGTGTGCGGGATCATCGAGGCCGTCGGCGCCGACGTGGTGGCCCTCAACGTCGGCGACCGCGTGGTCACCGACAAGGCCCTCGGCGCCTACGCCGAATACACCGTCGCGCCAGCCGATTTCGTCGCCTATGTCCCCGACGGCGTCGCACCGGACGTCGCCGCGTCATCACTGCTGAAGGGGATGACGGCGCACTACCTGATCAAATCGACCTATCCGGTGCAGCAGGGCGATGCGCTGCTGGTGCACGCCGGAGCGGGCGGCGTCGGGCTGATCCTGACGCAGTGGGCCACCAGCCTCGCCGCGTCGGTGATCACGACGGTGTCCACCCCCGACAAGGCGGAGTTGTCGCGGCAGGCCGGCGCCGTGGAGGTCCTCGACTACCCCGAGGACGCACAGGCGTTCGGCGCGCGGATCCGCGAACTCACCGACGGCGACGGCGTGGCCGCGGTGTTCGACGGGGTGGGCGCCTCCACGTTCGAGGCCAGCCTCGCCAGCCTCGCGGTGCGCGGCACGCTGGCGCTGTTCGGCGCCGCGAGCGGTCCCGTACCTCCGGTCGACCCGCAGCGGCTCAACACCGCGGGTTCGGTGTTCCTGACCCGCCCCAACCTCGCCCACCACACCCGCACACCCGACGAGTTCTCTTGGCGCGCGGGCGAACTGCTCACCGCGATCGCCGACGGAACTCTGTCCATCACGGTGAGTCAGCGGTATTCGCTGCGGGACGCCGAGCAGGCGCACCGGGATCTGCAGGGCCGCAAGACCGTCGGATCGGTGGTGCTGGTCCCCTAGGCCGGACGGACCGTCGTCAGAGACTGAACAGCGTCGGCAGCGACAGCGCGGAGTCCACGGCCAGCGCGCAGAAAACGACGGCCAGGTAGTTGTTCGACTGCAGGAACAGGCGCAGCGGTTTCACCGGCTCGCCCCGGCGGACCCCCGCGTAGAGCTGGTGGGCCATGGCCAGGAACCAGGTTCCGGCGACGATCGCGACGGCTGCATAGAGCCAGCCCGTCGCCAGCGCGAGCGCCAGCGTCGCGATCACGGTGAGCCACGTGTACGCCAGGATCTGCTTGGTGACCTGCTGCTCGGTGGCGACCACGGGCAGCATCGGCACACCGGCCGCCTCGTAGTCCTCCTTGTAACGCATGGCCAGCGCCCAGGTGTGCGGCGGCGTCCAGAAGAAGATGATCAGGAACATCACCAGGGCCGGCCACTGGATGGTGCCGGTCACCGCCGACCAGCCGATCATCACCGGCATACAGCCGGCAGCCCCGCCCCACACCACGTTCTGCGACGTCCGACGCTTGAGCAGCAACGTGTACACCAGGACGTAGAAGGCGATCGTCGCGCCGGCCAAGTGCGCCGACAGCATGTTGGTGGTCCACCAGAGCCAGAAGAACGAGGCGACCGACAGCGCCAGCCCGAAGACCAGCGCGTGGCTGCGCGGCACCGTGGCGCGCGCCAGTGCGCGGCGCTCGGTGCGCTTCATCTTCTTGTCGATGTCGGCGTCGGCGACGCAGTTCAGGGTGTTCGCGCCCGCTGCGGCCAGCAGTCCACCGACAAGGGTGTTCAGGATCAGCAGCGGGTCCACGGTGCCGCGGTCGGCCAGGAGCATCGCCGGGATGGTGGTGACCAGGAGCAGCTCGATCACCCGCGGCTTGGTCAGCCCGATGTAGCCGAGTACACGGTCGCGGAATCGGATCGGCCCCTCGGCGACATCGCCGACGAGATGGCCTTCGCGAATCCTCACGCAACCAACTCCTCGAAAAACAGCGCGGCCAGCCCCGGAGGGACGTCTACTACAGAGGATGGTAGACCGCCGCGTCCGGTCCCTGAAATTGCAGGGTCGATTCACAGGTACCGGGGGGATGACCTCTGCGTCGACGGCACGTTCCACACTAGGGTGGTTAATGCGGATCGATACCGCCCGCCGATTCAAGGAGTGCGCCTCGTGACCACGATCGAAGAGATCAATTCCCTCACCCGGCCCAATCATCCGGACGACTGGACGGAGCTGGATTCGCGGGCGGTGGACACCGTTCGGGTGCTGGCCGCCGACGCGGTGCAGAAGGTCGGCAACGGCCACCCCGGCACCGCGATGAGCCTCGCGCCGCTGGCGTACACCCTGTTCCAGCGACAGATGCGCCACGACCCCAACGACGTGCACTGGCTCGGTCGCGACCGGTTCGTGCTGTCGTGCGGGCATTCCAGCCTGACGCTCTACATCCAGCTCTACCTCGGCGGGTTCGGCCTCGAGCTCTCCGACATCGAGGCGCTGCGCACGTTCAAGTCCAAGACGCCCGGTCACCCCGAGTTCCGCCACACCCCGGGTGTCGAGATCACCACGGGGCCCCTGGGCCAGGGCCTGGCCTCGGCGGTCGGCATGGCGATGGCCGCACGCTACGAGCGCGGCCTGTTCGACCCCGACGCCGCGCCGGGCGAGAGCCCGTTCGACCACTTCATCTATGTGATCGCCTCCGACGGAGACATCGAAGAGGGCGTGACCAGCGAGGCGTCGTCCCTGGCGGGCACGCAGCAGCTGGGCAACCTGATCGTCTTCTACGACAAGAACCACATCTCCATCGAGCACGACACCGACATCGCACTGTCCGAGGACGTCGCCGCGCGCTACCGGGCCTACGGCTGGCACGTTCAGGAGGTCGAGGGCGGCGAGAACGTCGTCGGCATCGAGCAGGCGATCGCCGAGGCGAAGAAGGTGACCGACAAACCGTCGTTCATCGCCGTGCGCACCATCATCGGCTATCCCGCGCCGAACAAGATGAACACCGGTGGCGTGCACGGCTCGGCGCTGGGCGACGACGAGGTCGCGGCGACCAAGAAGATCCTCGGGTTCGATCCGGACAAGACGTTCGAGGTCAGCGAGGACGTGATCACCCACACCCGCGGTCTGACCGGCCGCGGGAAAGAAGCCCACGACGCGTGGCAGCAGCACTTCGACGCGTGGGCCGAGCGTGAGCCCGAACGCAAGAAGCTGCTCGACCGGCTCACCGCCCAGGAACTCCCGGAGGGCTGGGACTCCGACATCACCTACTGGGAGCCCGGTTCCAAGGCCGTGGCCACCCGCGCCGCGTTCGGCCAGGTGCTCAACGACGTCGCACCCAAGCTGCCGGAGCTGTGGGGCGGCTCGGCGGATCTCGCAGGCTCCAACAACACGACCATCAAGGGCGTGAAGTCGTTCGGCCCACCGTCGATCTCCACCGACGACTTCCAGGCCGACTGGTACGGGCGGGTGCTGCATTTCGGCATCCGTGAACACGCGATGGGGTCGATCCTGTCGGGCATCGTGCTGCACGGTCCGACCCGCGCGTTCGGCGGCACCTTCCTCCAGTTCTCGGACTACATGCGGCCCGCGGTGCGGCTGGCCTCGCTGATGGACATCGACACCATCTACATCTGGACCCATGATTCGGTGGGCCTGGGCGAGGACGGCCCCACCCACCAGCCGATCGAACACCTCGCGGCGCTGCGGGCGATCCCGAACCTGTCGGTCGTCCGGCCGGGAGATCCCAACGAGACGGCATACGCGTGGAAGAGCATCGTCGCGCGGGGCAACGGAAGCGGGCCGGTCGGTTTCATCCTGACCCGCCAGGGCATCCCGGTACTCGAGGGCACCGACGCCGAGGGTGTCAGCAAGGGCGGTTACGTGCTCGGCGGCGGAGATGCCACCGGGGCGGACGTGATCCTGATCGGAACGGGTTCGGAACTGCAACTGGCCGTCGAGGCCAAGAAGCAACTCGCGGACAAGGGCATCACCGCGGCGGTCGTCTCGATGCCGTGCGTCGAGTGGTTCGAATCCCAGCCGAAGGAGTACCGCGACCGCGTACTGCCGCCGAACGTCTCGGCGCGGGTGGCTGTCGAAGCCGCGGTGGCGCAGAGCTGGTACAAGCTCGTCGGAGACACCGGCGAGATCATCTCGATCGAGCACTACGGCGAGTCCGCCGACGACAAGACGTTGTTCCGCGAATTCGGTTTCACCCCTGAGGCAGTGGTGGCCGCCGCTGAGCGAACCATCGCGAACTGACCGCGCCGCGGCCGTCGCGTACTGATCTATCGACAGATTGAGGAAATGACATGACCCAGAACTCGAATCTGGCAGCGCTGTCCGAGGCCGGCGTCTCGGTCTGGCTCGACGACCTGTCCCGGGAGCGGCTCCAGACCGGCAACCTGCAGGAACTGATCGACACCAAGTCGGTGGTCGGCGTGACGACCAATCCGTCCATCTTCCAGGCCGCCCTGTCCAAGGGCGACGCCTACGACGACCAGATCCGTGAACTCGCCGAGCGTGGTGCTGATGTCGACGCGACAATCCGCACAGTGACCACCGACGACGTGCGCAACGCGTGCGACGTGTTCGCCAAGATCTACGAGCAGTCCGGCGGCGTCGACGGCCGGGTCTCCATCGAGGTGGACCCCCGCCTCGCCCACGACACCGACAAGACGATCCTGCAGGCGATCGAGCTCTGGAAGATCGTCGACCGACCCAACCTGCTGATCAAGATCCCCGCGACCGAGGCCGGCGTGCCCGCCATCGCCTCCGTGCTCGCCGAGGGCATCTCTGTCAACGTGACGCTGATCTTCTCGGTGGAGCGCTACCGCCTCGTGATGGATGCCTACCTGCAGGGTCTGGAAAAGGCCATGGAAGCCGGTCACGACATCTCCCGCATCCACTCGGTGGCGTCGTTCTTCGTCTCCCGCGTGGACACCGAGATCGATAAGCGGCTCGAAGACATCGGCGGTGACGACGCGCTCGCGCTGCGCGGCAAGGCCGGTGTCGCCAACGCCCGGCTGGCCTACGCGGCGTACGAGGAGGTCTTCCTCGGCGGTGACCGCTTCTCGGCACTCGGTTCGGCCGGGGCCCGGGTGCAGCGCCCGTTGTGGGCGTCGACCGGTGTGAAGAATCCGGACTACTCCGACACCCTGTACGTGACCGAGCTCGTGGCGCCGAACACGGTGAACACCATGCCGGAGAAGACCCTGGACGCGGTCGCCGACCACGGAGTCGTCACCGGTGACACCGTCACGGGCCGGGCCGCCGAATCCCAGGAGGTCTTCGACAAGCTCTCCGAGATCGGCATCGACCTCACCGACGTCTTCCTGGTTCTGGAGAACGAAGGCGTCGAGAAGTTCGAGAAGTCCTGGCATGAGCTTCTCGAAGCCACCCAGGGTCAGCTCGACGAAAAGAAGTGACCCCGCGGCGATGAGCGCGTGCGCGAAGAACAGAAGAGAGAGATGACCGAACCGTGGCGTAACCCGTTGCGGGACAAGCGTGACAAGCGCATGCCCCGGATTGCAGGGCCCTGCAGTGTGGTCATCTTCGGGGTGACCGGGGACCTGGCCCGCAAGAAGTTGATGCCGGCCATCTACGACCTGGCCAACCGTGGCCTGCTGCCGCCCACGTTCGCACTGGTCGGTTTCGCCCGGCGGGACTGGGCCGACGAGGACTTCGGCCAGGTGGTGTACGAGGCGGTCAAACAGCACGCCCGCACCCCGTTCCGTCAGGAGGTGTGGGACCGCCTCGCCGAGGGGTTCCGGTTCGTGCAGGGCACGTTCGACGACGAGGACGGCTTCGCCCGCCTCGCCGAGACGCTGGACAAGCTCGATGCCGAACGCGGCACCGGCGGCAATCACGCGTTCTACTTGTCGATCCCGCCGAAGGCGTTCCCGCAGGTGCTCGAACAGCTCTCGAAGACGGGGCTGGCCAAGAAGGCCGACGGCCACTGGAGCCGGGTCGTGATCGAGAAACCGTTCGGTCACGACCTCAAGAGCGCCGAAGATCTCAATGCGATCGTCAACAACGTGTTCCCGGAGTCGTCGGTCTTCCGGATCGACCACTACCTGGGCAAGGAGACCGTTCAGAACATCCTGGCGCTGCGGTTCGCCAACGAGCTGTTCGAACCCGTGTGGAACTCGCACTATGTCGACAGCGTGCAGATCACCATGGCCGAGGACATCGGGCTCGGCGGCCGCGGCGGCTACTACGACGGGGTGGGCGCCGCCCGCGACGTCATCCAGAACCATCTGCTGCAGTTGCTGGCGCTGACCGCCATGGAGGAGCCCGTCAGCTTCTCCCCCGACGAGCTGCAGGCCGAGAAGATCAAGGTGCTCTCAGCCAGCAGGCTCGCCGAGCCGCTCGACGAGACCACCTCGCGTGGCCAGTACACCGCCGGATGGCAGGGCGGTGAACGGGTCGTCGGACTGCTCGAGGAGGAGGGCTTCTCGAAGACCTCGACCACCGAGACGTTCGCCGCCATCACCGTCGACGTCGACACCCGCCGCTGGGCCGGTGTCCCGTTCTACCTGCGCACCGGAAAACGGCTGGGCCGCAGGGTGACCGAGATCGCGCTGATCTTCAAGCGCGCTCCGCACCTGCCGTTCGACGCCACGATGACCGAGGAGCTGGGCCAGAACGCACTAGTCATCCGCGTTCAGCCCGACGAAGGGATCACGCTGCGGTTCGGGTCGAAGGTGCCCGGGAACCTGATGGAGGTCCGCGACGTCAGCATGGACTTCTCCTACGGGTCGGCGTTCGCCGAGGAATCGCCGGAGGCCTACGAACGACTGATCCTCGACGTCCTGCTGGGCGTGCCGTCACTGTTCCCGGTGAACGAGGAAGTCGAATTGGCGTGGAAGATACTGGATCCCGCGCTCGACCACTGGGCGCACCTGGATGCCGAAGGTCTGGGCGGCCCCGATCCGTACGAATCCGGCGGCTGGGGGCCCGATTCGGCGTTCGAGATGCTGAAGCGGACCGGCCGCGAATGGAGGCGGCCGTGAGCGGCGCTTGCGCGAAGAACCGAGGAACCCGATGATCATCGACCTCCCCGACACCGATACCGGCGCCATCAACAAGAAGATCGTCGCGCTGCGCGAAGAGGGCGGCGCCATCACGCTCGGGCGCGTGCTGACCCTCGTCATCGCGCCGGACACCGAGAGCGTCCTCGAGGAGTCGATCGACGCGGCCAATGCGGCCAGTCGCGAACATCCGTGTCGTGTCATCGTCGTCGCGCCCGGCGACCGGCGCGCCGACAAGGCCAGGCTGGACGCCCAGCTTCGGGTCGGCAGCGACGCCGGCGCCAACGAGGTTGTGGTGCTGCGGCTTTCGGGCCCACTGGCCAATCACGCCAGCAGCGTGGTGATGCCGTTCCTGCTACCGGACACGCCCGTGGTGACGTGGTGGCCGGACGTCGCGCCGCCCGTTCCCGCCGAGGACCCGCTCGGCCGACTGGCGCTGCGGCGCATCACCGACGCCACCAACGCCGCGGACCCGCTGGGGGCGATCAAGGGCCGTCTGGAGGGGTACACCCCCGGCGACACCGATCTGGCCTGGAGCCGGATCACCTACTGGCGGGCGCTTCTGGCCGCGGCGGTGGACCAGGCTCCGCACGAGCCGATCAACTCGGCACTGGTGTCCGGCCTGGAGACCGAACCCGCGCTCGACGTGCTGGCGGGCTGGCTGGCCGGCCGGATCGACGGGCCCGTGCGGCGCGCCGTCGGTGAACTCAAGGTGGAGCTCGTGCGTGACAGTGAGACCATCACGCTGAGCCGGCCCCAGGAGGGGATCACCGCGAAGATCACCCGCACCGCGCGGCCGGAGGCCCTGGTCCCGTTGGCGCGCAGGGAAACCCGTGAGTGCCTGGCCGAGGACATGCGCCGCCTCGATGCCGACGAGATCTACCACGAGGCGCTTCAAGGTATCGAGAAAGTGCAGTACACATGACGCCGACGATCCAGACCTATCCGGATACAGCAGCCCTGGTCGCGGCCACGGGCGACCGGCTGGTGGAGGCCATCAACGCCGCCATCTCGGCGCGCGATCAGGCGACGATCGTGCTCACCGGCGGCGGTACCGGGATCGGGCTGCTCAAGCGCGTGGGTGAGCGCAGTGCCGAGATCGACTGGTCGAAGGTGCACATTTACTGGGGGGACGAGCGGTTCGTCGCCGCCGACGACGACGAGCGCAACGAGAAGCAGGCCCGGGAGGCGCTGCTCGACCACGTCGGCATCCCGGACGCCAACGTGCACCCGATGGCACCGAGCGACGGCGAGTTCGGCGATGCGCTCGACGCCGCGGCGGAGGCCTACTCGCAGGTTCTCGCCGAAGCCGGTCCGGACCCGACCCCGAGCTTCGACGTGCACCTGTTGGGCATGGGTCCTGAGGGGCATGTGAACTCGCTGTTCCCCGACACGGCCGCCGTGCGGGAGTCGCTGCGCTACGTCGTCGGGGTCACCGACTCACCGAAACCGCCGCCGGTCCGAATCACGCTGACCCTGCCCGCCATTCAGCGTTCGCGCGAAGTGTGGCTGGTGGTCTCCGGCGAAGGCAAGGCCGATGCGGTGGCCGCCGCGATCGGCGGCGCGGCACCGATCGACATCCCGGCGGCCGGCGCCGTGGGCACCGAGGCCACGGTGTGGCTCCTCGACGAAGCCGCTGCGTCCAAGCTCTGAGTTCCGACCGCAACGGCGAGTGGCGTATCCCGGCCACCGCCGCCGGCGGTTCGGTCATACTGAGCCGATGGCAGACAAGAGTGGCAGGCCTGTCCGGACCGGCCCCGAGCGCATCAGAAAACTGGCTCAGGCCGCGCTCAACGCCGATGTCACCGTCGAGCAGGTCGACACCATTCTGGAGGGCCTCAGCGAGACCCTGGAGGACCTCAACAAATCGACCGAGAACCTCGACGCGACGCTGGAACGCTTCAACGGGACCATCAATCAGATCAACGAGCTCGCTCCCCGCCTGATCGCCGTCGTGGATCGGATGGAGGGCATCGTGGCGCGTGTCGAGCGCATCGTGGGTCTCGGTGAGTCGGTGATCGTTCCGCTGGCCGCCACCGAGCACGCGATCCGCGGCGTCCTGGACAGGGTGCGTCGCTCGACCGGGATCTGATCAGCCGCTGTTGCGCAGCGCGGTGGCCAGGCCACTCATCGTGAGCAGGATGCCGCGCTGCACGAGCTCGTCCTCGTCCCCGGACCGGTACCGGCGCAACAGCTCCACCTGCAGGTGGTTCAGCGGCTCCAGGTACGGGAAGCGGTTGAACACCGACCGGGCCAGCGACGGGTTGTCGGCGAGAAGGTCGTCCTGGCCGGTGATGAGCTCGTGCATCCGGATCGTGCGCGCATGCTCGTCGACGATCTTGTCGAACACCCTCCGTCGCAGGTCCTCGTCCTCGACCAGCTCCGAATAGCGGGCCGCCAGGCCAAGATCCGACTTGGCCAGCACCTGGGCCATGTTGGACAACACGGTGGCGAAGAACGGCCACCGCCGGTAGAGGTCCTGCAGGATCTCCAGCCTGCCGTCCTGCTCGCCGATCCACTCTTCGAACGCCGTGCCGGTGCCGTACCAGCCGGGCAGCATGACACGGGACTGGCTCCAGGCCAGCACCCACGGGATCGCGCGGAGGTCCGAGATCGACGTCGTCGGCTTGCGCGAGGTGGGCCGGCTGCCGATGTTGAGCGCCCCGATCTCGCTGACCGGCGTCGACGCCTTGAAGTAGTCCACGAAACCCGGTGTCTCGTGGACCAGTTCGGCGTAGGCGCGCTGTGCCCGCGCGGCCAGGTCGTCGAGTACCTCGTACGCCGAGTCCGCGTCGTCGCCGAGCCCCTCGACGTCGAGCAGCGTCGCCTCCAGCGTGGCGGCCACCAATGTCTCCAGGTTGCGGTGCGCGATCCGGGGTTCTGCGTACTTCGCGGCGATGACCTCGCCCTGCTCGGTGATGCGCAGCGACCCCTGCACCGCTCCGGGTGGCTGCGCGAGGATGGCGTCGTAGCTCGGCCCGCCGCCACGGCCGACGGTGCCGCCGCGGCCGTGGAACAGCCGCAGCCGGATCCCGGTCTTGCGGGCCGATTCGACGAGGTCGAGTTCGGCCCGGTACAGCGCCCAGTTCGCGGCGAGGTAACCGCCGTCCTTGTTCGAGTCCGAGTAGCCGAGCATGACCTCCTGGCTGTCCCCGCGTGCGGCGACGACCGCCCGGTACAGCGGAAGCTGCAGTGCCGCTTCCAGAATCGACGCGCCGTGCTGAAGGTCGTCGATCGTCTCGAACAGCGGCACGATCCCGACAGGTGCGTACGCATGCTCTCCCGAGGCGTCCAGCAGCCCGGCCTCCTTCAACAGGAGGGCCGCCTCCAGCATGTCCGAGACGGACTGGCACATCGAGATGATGTAGTTCGGGACCGCCTGCGGGCCGAACACGTCCACCGCCCGTGCGGCGGCCTTGACGATGTCGAGTTCCTTGCGCGCGAGCTCCGACAGGTCGGCGCCGGCCCCGATCAGCGGCCGGCGGGTGCCCAGCTCGGCCGCCAGGATCTCGACCCGTTCGTCCTCGGACAGCGACGCGTAGTCGGCGTGCACCCCCGCCCACGCGAGAAGTTCGGCGACCACGTCCTCGTGCACATCGGAGTTCTGCCGCATGTCCAGGCCGGACAGGTGAAAACCGAAGACGCGCACAGCTTCTCGGAGGCGCGCCAACCGGTCGTCGGCGAGCGCCGCGCTGCCGTGGCCCCGCAGCGACCCGTCGATGGTGTCGAGGTCGGCGAGCAGCTCACCGGGCGTGCGGTAGGGCTCCATCCCGAGGTCGAGTTCGTGCTCGGGCTGCCGGTCCAGGATCTGCTGCGCCGTCGCGGTCAGCCGGGCGTGCGCGACGCGCAGCGCACGGCGGTAGGGCTCGTCGGCGCGCGCCGGTTCGTGGCAGGCGTCGGCGAGGGCGGACAGCTCGTCGGTGATGCGCACCAGCCGCGCCGTCATCGACAGCTCCTGCTCCAAGGCGGTCAACTCGGTGAAGTAGTGGCCCAGTGCGGTGAAGGAGGCGCTTCCCGTGGCCAGCCGGACCACTTCGGCGGTGACGTTCGGGTTGCCGTCGCGGTCACCGCCGATCCACGATCCGGGCCGCACGATCGGCTCGTCCAGAAGTCCGGCGTCCGGCCACCGCTGCTGCAGGGCGGCCCGCACCTCGGCGTTCACCTGCGGGATCACCTCGAAGAACGCCGCCCGGTAGTACCGCAACCCGGTCTCGATCTCGTCCTGGATCTTCAAGCGCGACAACCTGATCAGCGCGGTCTGCCACAGGGTCAGGATGTTGCGGCGAAGCTCGGATTCGACATCGCGCCCGTCGGTGGTCGTGTCGTGCCCGCGAAGGCGCAGCCGCATCAGCTCGGTGATGCGGTGCTGGGTGTCGAACACGGTACGCCGGCGCGTCTCGGTGGGGTGCGCCGTGATCACCGGTGAGACGAGCGCCCCGGCGAGCGCATCGGCGACGGTGTCCGCGTCGAGGTCGGCGGCGTCGAACTTCAGATAGCTGGCGGCCAGCCTGCTGTCCTGCGGCGGCTCCCCCGCGGCCTCGTGGATCCGGCGACGCCGTTCACGGTGGATGTCCTCGGCGACGTTGGCCAGCAGCGCGAAGTGGGTGAACGCCCGGATGACGGGGATTGCGAGATGCACGTCGACGCCGTCGAACAGCTCGGCGATGTCGGCGCGGTCGATCTCCGAGCGACGCACCCGGAAGGCCTCCACGCGGGCACGCTCGACGAGGTCGAACACCTCGTCGCCGTTCTGTTCGCGGACGGTGTCCCCGAGGATCGCACCGAGCAGCCGGATGTCCTCCCGCATCGGCTCGGTCGCTTCGCGGCCCACCTGGGTGCGCTGGACCGCCCCGATCGGTTCGAGGGCGGCGTCGAGTGCGTCCGATATGGAAGGCATCGATCGATTATCCGGGTTGCCCGACGCTGCCGCAGAGCGAGGCCGTCAGGCCGCGACGAGGGGTCAGACGCCGTACTTGATGGACAGCGCCATACCGATGATGGCGACGACCCAGATACCGGTGATGAACAGCGTCACCCGGTCGAGGTTCTTCTCCACGACCGTCGAGCCCGACAGGCTGGACTGCACACCGCCACCGAACAGGCTGGACAGGCCGCCGCCCTTGGCGCGATGCAGCAGGACCAGGAGCACGACCAGCACGCTGGTCACGACCAGGGTGATCTGCAGAGCCAATTGCATGGCGCCACCTTATCAGGGCGCTCAGGGCAGAGGACCGCCCGCAGCGATCGCCGACAGCGTCGCGAACTGCTCTGCGTCCAGCGACGCCCCGCCGACCAGCGCGCCGTCGACGTCACCCTGGCCGACGATCTCGCCGACGTTCTTGGCGTTGACCGACCCGCCGTAGAGCACCCGGACACCGGCGGCGACCTCGGGCGAGGCCAGGTTGCCCAGTTCGTCGCGGATCGCCTTGCAGACTTCCTGCGCGTCCGCAGCGCTCGCCACTCTGCCGGTGCCGATCGCCCACACCGGCTCGTAGGCGATCACCGATTGGGCGATCTGCTCGGCCGACAGTCCGGCAAGAGACCCGCGCAGCGAGGTCACGTTGAACTCGACATGGTTGCCGGCCTCGCGCACCTCGAGCTGTTCGCCGATGCAGATGATCGGCGACAGCCCGTGCTTGAGCGCTGCCGCGGCCTTGGCGGCCACCAGTTCGTCGGTCTCGCCGTGGTAGGTCCGACGCTCCGAGTGGCCGACGACCGCGAACGTGCATCCCAGCTTGGCCAGGAACGCACCGCTGACCTCGCCGGTGTAGGCGCCGGAATCGTGCTGGGACACGTCCTGCGCGCCGTAGGTGAGCCGGAGCTTGTCGCCGTCGACGAGGGTCTGCACACTGCGCAGGTCGGTGAACGGCGGGATCACCGTGACGTCGACTTTGTCGAAGTACTTGTCGGGCAACGAGAATGCGATCTTCTGAACCAGCGCGATCGCCTCGAAGTGGTTCAGGTTCATCTTCCAGTTGCCGGCGATCAGCGGCTTGCGGGACACGGGGATCTCCTCAGGTCAGGGACGGCCGAGAACGTCGATGCCGGGCAGCGTCTTGCCCTCAAGGTATTCCAGCGAGGCGCCGCCACCGGTGGAAATGTGCGAGAAACCGTCCTCGGGCAGACCCAGCTGGCGCACCGCGGCCGCAGAGTCGCCACCGCCGACCACGCTGAACGCGCCCCGGCCGGTGGCACCGATGATGGCCTCCGCGACGCCCTTGGTGCCCGCGGCGAACGCCGGGAACTCGAACACGCCCATCGGGCCGTTCCAGAAGATGGTCTTGGCATTCGACAGCAGGGCGGTGAAGCGCCTCACCGACTCCGGGCCGATGTCGAGGCCCATCTTGTCGTCGGGGATCTTGTCGGCGGCCACCGTGTCGGCCGGGGAATCGGCGGCGAACTTCTCGGTCACGACGATGTCGACGGGCAGGTGCAGCACGTCACCGTAATCGTCCAGGAGTTTGCGGCAGGTGTCGATCATGCTTTCTTCGAGCAGCGAGCTGCCCACCGAAAGACCCTGCGCGGCAAGGAACGTGAAGCACATGCCGCCGCCGATGATCAGGCTGTCGGCCTTCGTCGCGAGGTTCTCGATGACCGCCAGCTTGTCCGAGACCTTCGAGCCACCGAGCACCACAGCGTACGGACGCTCGGTGGATTCGGTCAGCTGCGCGAGCACCTTGACCTCGGTGTCGACCAGCGCGCCCGCGTAGTGCGGCAGCAGCGTCGCCACGTCGTACACCGACGCCTGCTCACGGTGCACGACGCCGAAACCGTCGGAGACGAACGCGCCGTCCTCTCCCACCAGCTCGACGAGCGCCTTGGCCAGCTTCAGCCGCTCGGCGCCGTCCTTGCTGGTCTCGCGGGGATCGAAGCGGATGTTCTCCAGCAGCAGCACGTCACCGTCGGTGAGTCCCTCGGCGCGCGCGAGCGCATCGGTGCCCACCACGTCCCCGGCCAGCTGGACGTGCCGGTCGAGCTTCTCCCCCAGCGCCTTGGCGACGGGGGCGAGCGAGAACTTCGGGTCGGGTTCGCCTTTGGGCCTGCCGAGGTGCGCGGTGACGACGACCTTGGCACCGGCGTCACTCAACGCCTTCAGCGTCGGCACCGACGCGATGATGCGGCCGGGATCCGAGATGTTCTCGCCGTCGAGGGGGACGTTCAGGTCGGAGCGCACGAGGACGCCCCGCCCTGAAACCCCCTCTGCGAGAAGATCGTCGAGCGACTTGATGCCCATCGCCGGTTAGAGCGACTTGCCGACGAGGCCGACCAGGTCGACGAGGCGGTTCGAGTAGCCCCATTCGTTGTCGTACCAGGAGACGACCTTGGCCTGGTTGTCGATGACCTTGGTCAGGCCCGAGTCGTACAGCGAGCTGTGCGGATCGGTGACGATGTCGCTGGAGACGATCGGGGCGTCGTAGTACTTCAGGATGCCCTTCAGCGGACCGTCGGCGGCGGCCTTCATCGCGGCGTTGATCTCGTCGACGGTCGCGGACTTGCTCAGTTCGGCGGTGAGGTCGGTGACCGAGCCCGTGGGGATCGGCACCCGCAGCGCATAGCCGTCGAGCTTGCCCTTGAGCTCCGGGAGCACGAGGCCGATGGCCTTGGCCGCGCCCGTGGAGGTCGGCACGATGTTGATCGCGGCGGCGCGGGCACGACGCAGATCCTTGTGCGGCCCGTCCTGCAGGTTCTGGTCCTGGGTGTAGGCGTGGATCGTCGTCATGAGGCCCTTGACGATGCCGAACTCGTCGTTGAGGACCTTGGCCAGCGGCCCGAGGCAGTTCGTGGTGCACGACGCGTTGGAGATGATGTTCTGGCTGCCGTCGTACTTGTCGTCGTTGACGCCCAGCACGATGGTGATGTCCTCGTCGCTGGCCGGCGCGGAGATGATGACCTTCTTGGCGCCGGCGTCGAGGTGACCCTGGGCCTTGTCACGCTTGGTGAAGATGCCGGTCGACTCGACGACGACGTCGACGCCCAGATCGCCCCACGGCAGCGCCGACGGGCCTTCCTTGACCTCGAGGGCCTTGATCTTGGTGTCGCCGACGACGATGGTGTCCTCACCTTCGAGGCTGACGTCGTAGGGCAGGCGGCCCAGGATCGAGTCGAACTTCAGCAGGTGGGCGAGGGTGGCGTTGTCGGTGAGGTCGTTGACCGCGATGATCTCGATGTCGGTGTTCTTGCCCTCTGCCTTCTGCGCGTCCAGTGCGCGGAAGAAGTTGCGCCCGATACGGCCGAAGCCGTTCACGCCTACCCGGATCGTCACGTGTGTCTCCTCTGGCTCGATCATGAATCGTCGGCAATGCTCGGCAACCAGCCTAGTGGTAGCGCCAGGAGCAGCGTGCGGTCGCCCCCACCGAGGTCAGAGCATCCCCGAGCTCTGGTCGACGTACGGGTTGCCGAGCCATCGGCGGCGGATCTGCTGCAGCGTGCCGTCCTGTTCGAGTTCGGCCTGCGCGACCTGCAACCGCGCGAGAAGTTGCTGATCGGACGGGTTCACCGCGATCGCGATGTCCTCCACCGACAGGGCGCGCTGCACCACCTCGACACCGGGGACGGCCTTGACGAGCTCGGCGAGGGCGGGCGCAAGCTTCATCACCGCGTCGCAGCCGCCGGTCACCAGGTCGGCGATCGCGGTGCTGATCGCGCCGTGGTCGTAGACGCGGACACGCTCGGCTTTGCCCTCGGCGACCAGCCGCGCGGCGACGGGTTCGCTGGAGTTGCCCCGCTGGACGCCGATGGTCAGACCGGCGAGATCGTCGACGGACCGCACGTGCGGCAGCCGTGAGGTGTCGACGGCGAGGCCCTGCCCGGTGATCACGTACGGCGGAAGGAACGCCGCGCGGTGCCGGCGTTCCGGGGTGACGGTGATGCCGGCGATCACGCAGTCGTAGTCGCCGGCGGCGAGGCGGTCGAAGATGCCGTCGAAGTCGGCGCCGTCGTAGGGCACGAAGTCGACGTTCTCGGCGACCGCACCGGCGAGCGCGGTCATCACCTCGATGTCGAGCCCACTCTGACCCGGCATCGCGTTGAACGGCGGATCCGGGTAGGCGACGCCGATCCGCAAAACACTCATGGGGCCACGGTAAAGGTTTACTGTGCCGCCCGTGGAAGACGTACCGAACGCCGCGCCGCCTCCATCGCCGGCTCACGCCGCACCGATGGCGTTCCTGGCAAGGCTCGGGGCGGCCATGATCGCCGCGGGCTATCCGATCGGCATGGTCCGGCGGACGCTGGCAGCGGCGGCCGGGCGCTACGGCGTCTCCCGCGAGATGCTGGTGCTGCCGAACTACATTCAGCTCGGAGGCGGCGACCACGTCGAGGGCACCACGATCCGGGTCGAGAGCACCGAGCGCGACCTGCGCTTCGACCAGACCTTCCCGCTCGCCACCCTGGTGGAACTGGCCGAGCAGGGACGCGTCACCGCGGAGGACGGCCTCGCCGAGCTCGACCGCATCGATGCGCAGCGGCCGCGTTTCGCGGCGTGGGCGTTCGTCCTGGGTTACACGCTGCAGAGCGCGGCCTTCGCCCTGATCCTGCAGCCGAACCCGGTCGCGCTGATGGCGGCCACCCTGTTCGGATTCGGGGTCGGCGTGCTCGGTGTGTTCGCCCGGCGCAGCGACCCGCTGATGCAGCTGCTGCCCGTGGTCGCAGCGTTCCTGGTGGCCCTGAGCGCGTTCCTCCTGGGACGGTGGCTGCATCTCGGTGAAGGCAGCCTGCGGGCCCTCGCGCCGGCCCTGGTGATGTTCCTGCCGGGAACGGCGATCACCCTCGCGGTCATCGAGCTCAGCACCAGGGATGTGATCGCGGGGTCGGCGCGTTTGATCGCCGGCGCGATCCGCTTGGCGCAGTTGGCATTCGGCATCCTCATCGCCGCCCAGGTGGTCGGGCTCTCCACCGACGAACTCAGTGTCGCAGCGGTGGACCGGTTCGGTCCGTGGGCGCCGTGGCTCGGGTGCGCGGTGTACGCGGTGGGCCTGTTCCTGTACCACGGCCCGCCGACCCGGTTCATGGGGTGGATGCTGCTGATCCTGTTCGTCTCCTACACCGGCCAGGTGGTGGCGAACGGGACGTTGGGCAGTTATGCGAGTGGCTTCGGCGGCGGCCTGGCGCTGACCCTGTGTGCACTGTTCGTCGCGCGGCGGCCCGGCACGCCGTCGGCGGCGACGCTGCTGCTCCCGGGCTTCTGGCTGCTGGTGCCGGGGTCGCTGGGCTTCATCGGGGTCACGGAGCTGATCGGCGACGACAGTTCGGGGGCGGTCGCCGTGACGTTGATCTCGATGATCTCCATCGCGCTCGGCATCCAGGCCGGCCTGCTGCTGTGGGACATGTACCGCCATCTGCAGACCAGGTTCGCGCGGTGACGGCAATCCGCCCCGGTCACCAGCCCTGCACCCCGCCCTCCCCGACAAGCTGACCCGGCTGGCGGTCATGTTCAGGGTCGTGCGGATCACCGGCGTTCTCGAAGACGACATCACGCGGGCCATCACGTTGCTCACCGAGTTGCGGCTGGTCGCGCCCAGCGAGATCGCCGACAGCGCCCAGCGCGTCATCTAGGCCGCGTCCGCCCAGGTGATCAGGCACGTCGAAGACCACGTTTCGCGTGCTCGACCGCACAGCGCTCGACACGCTGCTCGCTACGCGTCCTCGAGCAGGTCGGGCGTGACCGCCGACTCGGTGTCGGGGATGCCGTCCTGTTTGGCCTTCCGGTCGGCCATGGACAACAGACGCCGAATACGTCCTGCGACAGCATCTTTGGTCATCGGAGGGTCGGCGAGACGACCCAGTTCTTCCAGCGAGGCCTGGCGGTGGGCCACGCGCAGACTGCCCGCGGCGGCGAGGTGGTCGGGCACCGTGTCGCCCAGGATCTCCAGGGCGCGTTCCACCCGGGCGGCCGCGGCGACCGCGGCGCGGGCCGACCGTCGCAGGTTCGCGTCGTCGAAGTTCGCGAGGCGGTTCGCCGTGGCGCGCACCTCGCGGCGCATCCGCCGTTCCTCCCACGTGAGCCGGGTGTCCTGCGCACCCATCCGGGTCAACAGGGCCCCGATCGCCTCACCGTCGCGGACCACGACACGGTCGCTGCCACGCACCTCGCGGGCCTTGGCGCTGACACCGAGGCGACGGGCTGCGCCCACCAGCGCCAGCGCCGCCTCCGGGCCCGGGCAGCTCACCTCCAGAGCCGAGGAGCGGCCGGGCTCGGTCAGCGACCCGTGCGCCAAAAACGCTCCACGCCAAGCGGCTTCGGAATCGGCGACGCTGCCGCCGACCACCTGGGCCGGCAGGCCACGCACCGGGCGCCCGCGCAGGTCCAGCAGGCCGGTCTGGCGGGCCAGCGCTTCGCCGTCCTTGGCCACGCGCACCACATAGCGGGTGCTCTTGCGGATGCCGCTGGCCGAGAGCACGTGCACCACCGCGTTGTAGCCGTACAGGTCGTAAATGTCCTTGCGCAGCCGGCGCGCGATGATCCCCAGGTCGACCTCGGCCTCGACGACCACCCGTCCGGACACGATGTGCAGACCGCCGGCGAAGCGCAGCAGCGAGGCCACCTCGGCACGACGAGCACTCACCGAGTTGACCACCAACCGGCTGAGTTCATCCTTGACCTCGGCTGTCATCGCCACGGGTCGTCACCTCTCGGTCCGTTCACTGTCGACGTCGGCGGCACTGCCGTGTTGGGCGGCACTGCCGTAGTGGGCGGCACTGCCGTGTTGGGCGGCACTGCCGTCCTGGGCGGCACCGTCGGGGCGGGCGGCACCGTCGGGGTCGGCACGGTCGAGCCCGCTACGGGCCGACCCGCTCCGCCGGGCGCCATGCCCCGCCTGCGGACCCCCTCCAGCGCCGCGGCCAGCCTCGCCGGGTCATGTAAAGGTGTACCAGGTCTGGAGACGTCGGCGAACTCGACGTGGGCGTCGAGGATCGTCGCGGTGCGGCGCAGTTGGTCGCGTTCCCGATCGCTGGGCACCCGGGCCGAGTCGACGATGATGTCGTGCACGGTGAAGCCCGGCGCGTGTTGCGCCAGCACGTGGATGTGCCGTTCCACCGAGAAGCCCGCAGTCTCTCCGGGCTCGGCGACCAGGTTCAGCACCAGCGCACGCCGCGCGGTGGTGGCCTGCAGCGCCGCGGCCAGCTGGGGCACCAGGACGTGCGGGATGACGCTGGTGAACCACGAACCCGGCCCGAGCACGACCACGTCGGCGTTCATGATCGCGTCGATGGCCTGGTGCGTCGCGGGCGGATCCCCGGGCAGCAGACGCACCCTGCGCACCTTGCCCACCGTCGTGGCGATCGCCACCTGTCCCCGGATCGACCGGCTGACCCGCGGATCGGACTCCAGCCCGACGACATCGGCTTCGATGCCGAGCCCGACGGGGCACATCGGTAGCACGCGTCCCTTGACGCCGAGGATCCTGCCCAACTCGTCGAGCGCGGCGACCGGGTCGGCGAGCACCTCGTTGAGTCCGGCCAGGAGCAGGTTGCCGATCGGGTGGCCGGCCAGCGCGCCGCTGCCGCCGAAGCGGTGCTGGATGATGGTGGCCCACAACCGACCGTGCGGGCTGTCGGAAGCCAACGCCGCCAACGCCATTCGCAGATCGCCGGGCGGGACGACGTCGAGTTCGCTGCGGAGCCGTCCCGAGGAGCCCCCGTCGTCGGCGACGGTGACGATCGCGGTGACGTGCGGTGTCAGCCGGCGTGCCGCCGACAGCGTGGCATAGAGGCCGTGCCCGCCGCCCAGCGCAACGATGCGTGGACTCATTCGCGGCCCAGATCCCGGTGCAGGACCCGCACCGTGAGGGCCGCGCCACTCTGCAGGCGCTCGGCCAGGGCTTCGGCCATCGCCACGCTGCGATGCTTACCGCCCGTGCAGCCGATCGCGACGGTCATGTAGCGCTTCCCCTCCCGGCGGTACCCGTCGATGACGACGGTCAACAGCTGATGGTAGGAGTCGAGGAACTCCACCGCGCCGGGTTGGCCGAGCACGTAGTCACGAACTTCGACATTCTGGCCCGTGTGGGGACGCAGGCTGTCGACCCAGTGGGGATTGGGGAGGAAGCGGACGTCCATCACGGTGTCGGCGTCCATCGGCAGGCCGTACTTGTAGCCGAAGGATTCGACGGTGACATTGGTGTGGGCGACGGTCTCCGCGGCGAAGGCCCGCTCGACCGCGTCGCGCAGCCCGTGCACGGACAGCGACGACGTGTCGATCACCAGGTCCGCAGACGCACGCACCGGGGCCAGCATCGTGCGTTCGGCGGCGATGCCCTCGGCGAGCGTCTGATTGCCCTGCAGCGGGTGACTGCGCCGGTTCTGCTCGTAGCGGCGCACCAGGATGTCGTCCGAAGCTTCGAGGAACACCACCCTGGGCACGATGTTGCGGGTGGCCAGCTCATTACGGACCCAGTCGAGGTCGCCGGTGAAGCCGCGTGAGCGGACGTCCATCACCGCAGCGAGCTGGGTGATGCGCGAACCGGCCGCCAGCCCGAGGTCGACCATGCGGGCGAGCAGTTCCGGCGGGAGGTTGTCGGCGACGTACCAGCCCAGGTCCTCGAGCACCTTGGCCGCGGTGCCCCGTCCGGCCCCGGACAGGCCCGTGACGAGTACCACGTCTATCTCGTTGGCTTCCCCGCTCTCGGCGGCGCCGCTGCCCCCACGCAGTTCCTCGTGCATGCCCTGCTCTGTCATCCCGATATCCTGCTCTGATCATTGCCGATAACGGCTTCGGGCGCTCCCGAATCAGGCCCTGAGACAGGCCCCGAGTCAGGCCCTGAGTCGGGCGCCGAAACGGGCACCGAAAGAGGAACTGGAACAGGCACCGGAACGGGCCCTGAAACGGGCACTGTCTCGACGCCGAGGGCCTCCAGGACGGCTCTCGCGGTCGCGGCCCCGATCCCGGGGACCGCGGTGATCTCCTCCACGCTGGCCTGCTTCAACCGCGCCAGCGACCCGAAATGGGTGACCAGGGCCTTGCGCCGGTGTTCGCCGAGCCCACGCACCGAGTCCAGCGCCGACGCGGTCATCCGCTTGGAGCGCTTGCTGCGGTGGTAGGAGATCGCGAACCGGTGCGCCTCGTCGCGGACGCGCTGCAGCAGGTACAGCCCGTCGCTGTTGCGCGGGAAGATGATCGGATCCGGTTCGGCGGGCACCCACACCTCTTCGAGCCGTTTGGCCAGCCCGATGACCGCGACGTCGGTGATCCCCATGTCGTCGAGCACCGCCTGGGCCGCGTTGACCTGAGGGGCGCCGCCGTCGACGACGAACAGGTTGGGCGGGTAGGCGAACCGTCCGGGCCGCCGGTCCTCGTGGGCCGGTTCCGCGGCCTCCTCGGCGTCGCGCAGGTGGCGGTAGAACCGGCGCCGGGTCACCTCGGCGATCGAGGCCACGTCGTCGGACCGGCCGTCGCCCGCGGCCTCCCTGATCGCGTAATGCCGGTAGTCGGATTTGCGGGGCAACCCGTCCTCGAACACCACCAGCGATGCGACGACGTCGGTGCCCTGTACGTGGCTGATGTCCACGCATTCGATCCGCAGCGGGGCGTCCTGGAGACCGAGGGCGTCCTGGATGCTCTGCAGCGCAGCGCTTCTCGCCGTGAAGTCACCGGCGCGCTTGAGCTTGTGCTGGTTGAGCGCCTGCTCGGCGTTGCGCTTGACGGTCTCGGCCAGCGCCCGCTTGTCGCCGCGCTGGGGCACCCGCAGGGCCACCCGCGAGCCTCGCAGCTGGCACAGCCATGTCTCGAGTTCCTCGGCGGTCTCGGGCAGAACCGGGACAAGGACCTGCCGGGGCACGGGGTTGGTGGCCTCGTCTCCCCCGCCGTCGCTGGCACCCCCGAGTTCGGCCTGGTCGCCGTAGAACTGGGTCAGGAACTGTTCGACCAGATACTCCAGCGTGGATTCGCCTGGCTCACCGGACTTCTCGATGATCCAGCCGCGCTGACCGCGCACCCGGCCACCGCGGACGTGGAACACCTGGACCGCGGCCTCCAGCTCGTCATCGGCGAAGGCGACCACGTCGGCGTCGGTGCCGTCGCCGAACACCACGGTCTGCTTCTCCATCGCGCGGCGCATCGCTCCGATGTTGTCGCGCAGTCGGGCGGCCCGCTCGAAGTCGAGCTCCTCGGATGCGGCGGACATCTGGTGTTCCATCTCGCGGATCAATCGGTCGGTCTTGCCCGCGAGGAAGTCACAGAAATCCAGCACGATCCGGCGGTGTTCCTCGGCGTCGACGCGGCCCACGCACGGCGCCGAGCACTTGTCGATGTAGCCGAGCAGGCACGGCCGGTCAATCTGGCTGTGCCGCTTAAATACTCCGTTCGAACACGTGCGGGCCGGGAACACCCTGGTCAGCAGGTCCAGGGTTTCGCGGATCGCCCAGGCGTGGGAGTAGGGACCGAAGTAGCGGACGCCCTTGCGACGCGGACCGCGGTAGACCTTGAGGCGCGGATACTCCTCGTTGAGGGTCACCGCCAGCACCGGGTAGGACTTGTCGTCGCGGTACCGGATGTTGAAGCGCGGATCGAACTCCTTGATCCAGGTGTATTCGAGCTGCAGCGCCTCGACCTCGGTGGTGACGACCGTCCATTCCACGCTCCCGGCGGTGGTCACCATCTGCCGCGTCCTGGGGGCCAGCCCCGACAGGTCGGCGAAATACGAGTTGAGCCTGCTGCGCAGACTCTTGGCCTTTCCGACGTAGATCACCCGGCCGTGCGGGTCGCGGAATCGGTAGACGCCCGGTTCGACGGGGATGGACCCGGGAGCGGGTCGGTACGTCGCTGGATCGGGCACGGTCCCAGGTTACTGCCGAGCCCTGACGGGGTAGAGCCACTACCGTGGCAGTGACGCGGGCCACCCGCCGAATGATCGCCCCGCTGCTGGGGCTCGCGCTGGTCGCTGCCGGATGCTCCGGCGAACAGGACACTCCCGCGGCGCCGCCGGGCCCGTGCGACATCGTCGCCAACGGCACGCCGCAGTCGCGACCGGGCGGCGAGGGCGACGCGTCGGCACCTGAGACCGCGACCGGTTACCGCAGCGACATGACCCCGGTCCGGACCAGGACGTACGCGGTGGCCACCGCCAATCCGCTGGCCACCCGGGCCGCGTGCGAGGTGCTGCGCGACGGCGGGACCGCCGCGGACGCCCTCGTCACCGCGCAGGCGGTCCTGGGTCTGGTCGAGCCGCAGTCGAGCGGCATCGGCGGGGGCGGGTTCCTGCTGTACTACGACGCCGCCACGAAGTCGGTGCAGGCCTTCGACGGCAGGGAGGTCGCGCCCGCCGCGGCGACCGAGAACTATCTGCGGTGGGTGTCGGACACCGACCGGACCGAACCGGTCCCGGATGCCCGCGCTTCGGGGCGCTCCATCGGGGTGCCCGGGATCGTGCGGATGCTGACCGACGTGCACGCCCAGCACGGCCGCACACCGTGGCGTGATCTGTTCGCACCGGCCATCGCACTCGCCGACGACGGTTTCGACGTCAGTCCGCGGCTCGCCGCGGCGATCTCGGCTGCGGCCCCGAAGCTGCGCACGGACGCCGACGCCGCCGCGTACTTCCTCAACCCCGACGGCAGCCCCAAGAACACCGAGACCACGCTCACGAATCCGGGCTACGCAAAGACGTTGAGCACCATCGCTTCCGATCCCGAGGCGTTCTACACCGGCGACATCGCCCGCGACATCGTGGCGGCCGCGGCAGATACCTCGGGGGGACGCACCCCGAGCCTGATGACGGTCGAGGATCTCGCCGGCTACACGGCCAAGGTCCGCGAACCGTTGTGCACCGCCTACCGCGGCAGGGAGATCTGCGGAATGCCGCCCCCGTCCTCCGGCGGCATCGCGGTCGCCGCGACCCTGGGCATGCTCGAACGCTTCCCGATGGGCGAGCACGCGCCCACCGACGTCGACCGCAACGGCGGACGCCCCGCAGTGATGGGCGTGCACCTGATCTCCGAGGCGGAGAGGCTGGCCTACGCCGACCGGGACCGCTACGTCGCCGACACCGACTTCGTGCCCCTGCCCGGCGGCACCCCCGAAACCCTGTTGGGCAGCGACTATCTGGCCGGACGCTCAGCCCTCATCTCCTCCGACCGCACGATGGGCAAGGCCGAGCCGGGCAAGTTCGGACCGCCCGCGGCGCCGGTGCCTCCGACTCCGGAACACGGCACCAGCCACATCAGCATCGTCGACGAACAGGGCAACGCGGCCTCGCTGACGACGACGGTGGAGTCGGCGTTCGGTTCGTTCCACATGGTCGACGGGTTCCTGCTGAACAACCAACTGACGGATTTCTCGGCCGAGCCCGCGGGGCCCGACGGCGTGCCGGTGGCCAACCGGGTGCAGCCGGGGAAGCGACCGCGCAGCACGATGGCGCCGACGCTGATCTTCACGTCGGCAGAACCCGGCGCACCCCGGGAGCTCTACGCGGTGGCCGGCTCGCCCGGCGGCTCGACGATCATCCAGTTCGTCGTCAAGTCGGTGGTGGGCATGCTCGATTGGGGCCTCGACCCGCAGCAGGCGGTCTCGATGGTCGATTTCGGGGCGGACAATTCACCGGAAACCAATGTGGGCGGTGAGCATCCGGTCATCGACACCAGCGACGACGGCGCTCACGACCCGCTGGTCCAGGGATTACGCGCGCTCGGACACAAAGTGGACCTCGCCGACCAGTCCAGCGGTCTGTCGGTGATCGTGCGCGAGCAGTCCGGCTGGGACGGGGGCGCCGACCCCCGCCGCGAGGGTGCCGTCACCGGTGACGTGAACTGATCCCCGTCACGGGCGTGGCGTGTTGATCTCCGACTGCGGGGTCCGGTAGCGCTGCAGCAACGCCCGCGCCTGGTCCATCGCCTCGACGGCGCGACCCTTGTCGACGGCCTGGATCGCCATCACGGCGACGTACTCGTCGTCGGGCAGATCGAGACGCGCCCAGCGGGCGCCCTCGTGGAACGACAGGTCGACGACGTCCTGCCAGGCGAAGAGGCGGTAGCCGAACAGGTTTCGCACGGCGACGCCCTCGGGCCCGAGCCGCAGCCGCGGTCGCGCGAACAACGAGACGAAGGCGGCGATCACCACGCCGACCGAGGCGATGGCGACCTGGTCGTAGGTGCGGAACACGACGCCCGTCGAGCCGATCTTGAGCAGCGCCCCGACGACGACATGGGCGGCCACGATCAGGAACGCGGCGCCCCAGGCGAAGTACGGAGTCAGGTGCGGCTTCACCACGAGGTCCCAGCGGTCCCCGCCCGGCCCGCTCATGACCCGGATTTCAGCTGCCGCAGCGTCAGTGCCGTCGACAGCGCCGCCGCGGCGGCCTGAGCGCCCTTGTCCTCGGTCGACTCCGGCAGGCCTGCGCGGTCCAGCGCCTGTTCTTCGTTGTTGGTCGTCAGCACACCGTTGGCCACGGGTGTCGACGCGTCGAGCGACACCCGCGTCAACCCCTGGGTCACGGCGTCACAGACATAGTCGAAATGCGGTGTCTGACCGCGGATCACCACGCCCAGCGCGACCACGGCGTCGTGGGTCTGCGCGAGGGCCTGGGCCACGACGGGGATCTCGATGGCGCCGAGGACCCGCACCACCGTCGGGTCGGAGATGCCCGCCTGCTCGGCGACCTTGCGTGCGCCGTCGAGCAGCGCATCGCAGATCGTCTCGTGCCACGTGCTGGCCACGATGCCGAGCCGCAGGTCCTTCGCGTCGAGTGTGGGCAGATCGGGGACACCGGCCGCAGGGCTCATACGGCGCCGCCGAATTCGCCCGGGACCGCCTCGTCGAAGTCCTCCAGGCCGACCAGATCGTGACCCATGCGGTCGCGCTTGGTCATCAGGTAGCGGATGTTCTCGGCGTTGGCACGCACCGGGAGCGGCACCCGCTCGATGATGTGCAGGCCGTACCCGTCCAGACCCACCCGCTTGGCCGGGTTGTTGGTCAGCAGGCGCATGGACCGCACGCCGAGGTCGACGAGGATCTGCGCGCCGATGCCGTAGTCGCGGGCATCCGCAGGGAGGCCCAGCTTGAGGTTGGCGTCGACGGTGTCGTCGCCGGCGTCCTGCAGCTGGTAGGCCTGCAGCTTGTGCATCAGCCCGATGCCGCGGCCCTCGTGGCCCCGCATGTAGAGCACCACGCCGCGGCCCTCGCGGGCGACCATCGCCAGCGCCGCATCCAGCTGCGGGCCGCAATCGCAGCGGCGCGATCCGAACACGTCGCCGGTGAGGCACTCCGAGTGCACCCGCACCAGGACGTCGTGGCCGTCGCTGTGCGGGCCGGAGATGTCACCCCGGACCAGGGCGACGTGCTCGACGTCCTCGTAGATGCTGGTGTAGCCGACGGCACGGAACTCGCCGTGGCGGGTGGGGATGCGCGCCTCGGCCACGCGGGCGATGTGCTTCTCGTGCTTGCGGCGCCACTCGATCAGGTCGGCGATCGAGATCAGCGCCAGATCGTGCTCGTCGGCGAAGATGCGCAGCTCGTCGGTCTGCGCCATCGCTCCTTCGTCCTTCTGGCTGACGATCTCGCAGATCGCGCCGGCGGGTTGCAGCCCCGCCAGGCGGGCCAGGTCGACGGCCGCCTCGGTGTGTCCCGGCCGGCGCAGGACGCCACCGTCCTTGGCGCGCAGCGGGACGACGTGGCCGGGCTTGGTGAAATCGTCGGCGACGGCCTCGGGGTCGGCCAGCAGCCGCATGGTCGTGGCCCGGTCCATCGCCGAGATACCGGTTCCCACGCCCTTTTTCGCGTCCACGGTGACGGTGTAGGCGGTGCCGTGCTTGTCCTGGTTGACCGCATACATCGGCAGCAGGCCGAGTCGGTCGCAGATGTCGCCGTCCAGCGGAACACACAGGTAGCCGGAGGTGTAGCGGACCATGAACGCCACCAGCTCGGGGGTGGCCTTCTCGGCGGCGAAGATCAGGTCGCCTTCGTTCTCGCGATCCTCGTCGTCGATGACGACCACGGCCTTGCCCGCGGCGATGTCAGCGACCGCGCGCTCGACCGAATCCAGCCTCGTCATCCTCACCCACCACCTTGCCGGTTCCGGCGCCGGAACCACGTTCGATACCCATCAGTATGAACCACGGGACGACGCCGGTTATTGCGCGCCGGTCAGGACGCGTCCTGGTCCGTCGGCGCATTCTGCTGGGTCAGCAACCGCTCGACGTACTTGGCGATGACGTCGACCTCGAGGTTGACGTGCGCACCCACCTCGGCGTGACCGAGGGTGGTCAGCCCCAGCGTCGTCGGGATCAGCGACACCTCGAACCAGTCGGGTCCGAGCCCGGACACGGTCAGCGACACCCCGTCGACCGTGATCGACCCCTTGTGGACGACATACCGGGTCAGGGCGGCCGGCAGCGCGATCCGGACCACCGTCCAGTGCTCGGACGGGGTCCGGGAGACGACGTGCCCGGTGCCGTCCACGTGGCCCTGGACGATGTGGCCGCCGAGGCGGCTGTTGAGGGCCGCGGCGCGCTCCAGGTTCACGCGAGCGCCGACGTCCACGCCGCGCAGGCTGGAGCGGTTGAGCGTCTCGTCCATGACGTCGGCGGTGAACGACCCGTCGGCGAGCACGTCGACGACGGTCAGGCACACGCCGTTCACGGCGATCGAGTCGCCGTGCCCGGCATCCGAGGTCACGACCGGGCCGCGGATCATCAGGCGGGCCGAGTCGCCGAGGTTCTCCTTGCCGACCACTTCGCCCAGCTCTTCGACGATTCCGGTGAACACGCAGACCAGCCTAGACTTCGCGGCCAGCGGGTATGCCGCGCCCATGACGGTCATCGGTTTCCACTGCTCCCACGAACAGATTCCGCCGGCGCAGCTGCTGCGTGATGTTCAACACGCCGAACGCGCGGGTTTCACCGCCGGCATGTCCTCGGACCATTTCAGTCCGTGGAGTGAACGCCAGAACGAGTCGGGCTTCGCATGGTCGTTCCTCGGCGCCGCCCTGGCGACGACCAATTTGCCCTTCGGTGTGGTCAACGCTCCCGGTCAGCGGTACCACCCGGCGATCATCGCGCAGGCGATCGCCACGCTGGCCCAGATGTTCCCCGGGCGGTTCTGGGCGGCCCTCGGATCGGGTGAGGCCTCCAACGAGCGGATCACCGGCGACGCCTGGCCCCGCAAGGAGGTCAGGGATCAGCGCCTCGTCGAATGCGTCGACGTGATCCGCCGGCTGCTGCGGGGTGAGGAGGTGAGCCACGAGGGGCTGATCGAGGTCAACCGCGCGCGGCTGTGGACGCTGCCGGACCGCGTCCCCGACCTCGTCGGCCCCGCGGTCACACCGGCCACCGCAGCACGCCATGCCGCGTGGGCCGACGCGCTGATCACCGTCAACCAACCCGCCGACCGACTGCAGGAGGTGCTCGACGCCTACCGCGGCGCGGGCGGTCGCGGGCCTGCGCGACTGCAGATCCACCTGAGCTGGGCGCCGACCGAGGAGGAAGCCTCCGCCATCGCCCACGACCAGTGGCGCAACAACGTGTTCGTTCCCCCGGTGTCGTGGGATATCGAGACCGTGGAGGCGTTCGACACCATCGGCGAGAACGTCACCGTCGAGCAGGTCCACCAGTCGGTGCGCGTCTCCAGCGATCTGGCCCAGCACGCCGCATGGCTCAACGACTACGTCGAGCAGGGCTGGGACGAGCTCTATCTGCACTTCGTCGGACAGCAGCAGACGGCGTTCATCGATGCCTTCGGCGAGCACGTGCTGCCCCAGCTCTCGCCGACGGCGCCGGGGGTTCCGGCGTGAGGAAGATCGAGACGGGCGACCTGTGGTGGAAGAACGCCGTCGTCTACTGCGCCGACATCGAGACCTTCTACGACTGGAACGGCGACGGCACCGGCGACATCCGCGGCATGACCGAGCGCATCGAGTACCTCGCCGACCTGGGCATCACGTGCCTGTGGTTGATGCCGCTGTATCCCACCGCCCGCAAGGACGACGGCTACGACATCACCGACTTCTTCGGCGTGGATCCGCGATTGGGCACGCTCGGGGACTTCGTCGAGCTGATCCGGACCGCACGCGCGAGCGGCATCCGGGTCATCGTCGACTTCGTGATGAACCACACCTCCGATGCCCACCCGTGGTTCAAGTCCGCACGCCGCAGCACCGACGACGCGTACCGCGACTACTACGTCTGGACCGACAGCGAGCCGCCCGACACCTCCGCAGACGTCGTCTTCCCCGATCAGGAAGACAGCCTGTGGGAGCGCGACCCCAAGACCGGCGAGTGGTACCTGCACCACTTCTACAAACACCAACCCGACCTGAACATCGCCAATCCGAAAGTGCAGGAGGAGATTTCGCGCACGCTGGGGTTCTGGCTGCAGCTCGGTGTCTCCGGCTTCCGCGTCGATGCGGTGCCGTTCCTGTTCGCGCGCGACGGCGCTCCGGGCGACCCCGGTGTCTTCGACCCCTACGAATACCTCTGCGACGTCCGCAGCTTCATCACCCGCAGGCTCGGTGATGCGGTGCTGCTCGGCGAGGTCAACGTCGAATACGAGGATCAGAAGACCTTTTTCGGAGGCCCGGACGGCGATGGTCTGAACATGCAGTTCGACTTCATCGGCATGCAGCACCTGTATCTGTCCCTGGCTCGCGCCGACGCGTCGACGCTCGCCCAGGCGCTGCGAGACCGGCCGGCCCTCGACGTCACCAGTCAATGGGCCAACTTCGTCCGCAACCACGACGAGCTCACCCTCGACAAGCTGAGCGATTCCGAACGTCAGGAGGTGTTCGACGCGTTCGGGCCCGATCCCGACATGCAGCTCTACGGGCGAGGTCTGCGCCGGCGGCTGCCTGCCATGCTCGGCGGTGACGAGCGCCGCATGCGGATGGTCTATTCGCTGGCGTTCTCGCTGCCCGGCACACCTGTGCTGTTCTACGGCGAGGAGATCGGCATGGCCGAGAACCTGGACATCCCCGGCCGTTTGGCGGTCCGCTCCCCGATGCAGTGGACCTCCGGTGACAACGCAGGCTTCTCGACGGCGTCCGCGCGGCGGCTGCCCCGGCCGCTGCCCGACGGGCTCTACAGCCCGGAACGGGTCAACGTCGCCGATCAACGCCACGACCATCGGTCCTTCTGGTGGTTCATCCGCGACCTCGTCTACACCTACCGGCAGCAGCCGGAGATCGGCTGGTCCACCGTGGAGGTCCTCGATCAGCCGAACCCCGCCGTGCTGGCCCATGTGTGCCGCGAACCGTCCGGCTGGGCGATGGTGGGCCTGCACAACTTCAGCGCCGACGGCTGCCTGGTGCCGCTGACGCTGACCGACGTCCCGCCGGGTTCGGTGCTCGTGGACCTCCTCGACGGCCGCGCCGAATTTCCCCTCGATGACGGCGGCGGTGCGGAGATGCGGTTGGACGCGTACGGCTACCGGTGGCTGCGGGTGCTCCGGCCCGACGATCCGCCCATCATCTGAACACCCGTCAGAAACCCCAAAGGCGCAGCTCGGACACCACTTCGGCGGCGGGGGGCGCGCCCCGGAGCGCACGTTCGTCCCTGCGCACCCTCTACGATGCAGGCATGCAGACCCGCCTGTTGGCGATCTTCGCCGCCCTTTTTGCCGTCGTCGCCCTTGTCGCAGGATGTTCCGGCTCGTCTTCTGAGGACTCCGGGACGGATCTGCCGGACGCCACGACCCTGCTGAAGGAGTCGAGCGAGACGACCAAGGCGCAGACCAGCGCCCACCTGAAACTGTCCGTGCAGGGCCAGATCGCCGAACTGCCCGTCGAATCCCTCGAAGGGGACCTGACGCAGGCCCCCGCCGTCGCGGCCAAGGGCACCGCCAACATCGTCTTCCTCGGCCAGCGGCTCAACGACGTCGAGTTCGTGGTCTCCGACGGGGACCTCTACGCGGCCATCACCGCGGGCGGTGCGCTGTCGAACTTCGGACCTGCGTCGGACATCTACGACGTCGCGGCCATCCTGAACCCCGACGTCGGCCTGGCCAACGTGCTCGCGAACTTCTCGAATCCGACCTCCGACGGACGCGAGACCGTCGAGGGCACCCAGACCGTGCGGATCACCGGTGAGGTCAGCGCGGACGCGGTCAACAAGATCGCGCCCCAGATCGGCGCCACCGGACCGGTGCCCGGCACCGCATGGGTCACCGAAGAGGGTGACCACGAGCTGATGCAGGCGCGTTTGGAGCCCAGCCCCGGCAACAGCGTCACGATGACGCTGTCGAAGTGGGGCGAGCCGGTGACCGTCGACAAACCTGCGGCGTGATGCACCGGACCCCGGCCCCGGAGACCACCACGGCAGAAGCGCCACGCGGAGCCACCAACCGCTGGCTGGCCATCAGCGCGGGCAGCCTCGCGGTGATGCTGGGCGCACTCGACACCTACGTCGTCATCTCGGTGATCCGCGACATCATGTTCGACGTCGGCATCGCCATCAACGAGATCCAGCGCGTGACGCCGATCATCACCAGCTACCTGCTGGGTTACATCGCGGCGATGCCGCTGCTCGGCCGCGCCTCGGACCGGTTCGGCCGCAAGATGCTGATCCAGGTCAGCCTGGCCACCTTCGCCGCCGGGTCGGTGATCACCGCGTTGTCCACCGATCTCGTCCCGATGGTCATCGGTCGCGCCGTGCAGGGAGCCGCCAGTGGCGCTCTGCTCCCGGTCACGCTGGCCCTGGCAGCCGACCTGTGGGTCAGCCGCAACCGTGCGGCCGTTCTCGGCGGCGTCGGCGCCGCCCAGGAACTCGGCAGCGTGCTGGGCCCGCTCTACGGCGTCGCGCTGGTGGCGCTGTTCAGCCACTGGCAGGCGGTCTTCTGGGTCAACGTGCCGCTGGCGGCGCTGGCGATGGTGATGATCCACTTCAGCCTGCCCGGCCGCTCCAAGGACGACCCGACCGAGAAGGTCGACGTGGTGGGCGGCCTGCTGCTGGCCCTGGCCCTGGGGCTGGCCGTCGTCGGGCTCTACAACCAGACCCCGGACGGCAAGCAGGTGCTGCCGAGCTACGGGCTCCCGGTCCTGCTGGCCGCCGCGGTCGCCGCGGTCGCGTTCTTCGTGTGGGAGAAGTTCGCCTCGACCCGGCTCATCGAGCCGGCCGGGGTGCGGTTCCGGCCGTTCCTGGCGGGTCTGGGCGCCTCGCTGTGCGCCGGCGCCGCGCTGATGGTGACCCTGGTCAACATCGAACTGTTCGCCCAGGGCGTGCTCGGCAAAGAGCAGAGCGAAGCGGTCTTCATGCTTCTGTGGTTCCTCGGCGCCCTCCCGATCGGCGCGCTGGTCGGTGGTTGGCTGGCCACCAGGATCGGCGACCGCATCGTGGTCTTCGTGGGCCTGATCCTCGCCGCCTGGGGTTACTGGCTGGTCTCCCACTGGACGATCGGTGTGCTGACCGACCACCACGACCTGGGCATCGTGGAACTCCCGACGTTCGACACCGACCTGGCGATCGCCGGCCTGGGCCTCGGCCTGGTCATCGGTCCTCTGACCTCGGCGACGCTACGGGTGGTCCCGGCCGCCCAGCACGGCATCGCGTCGGCGTCGGTGGTGGTCGCCCGCATGATCGGCATGCTCATCGGCATCGCCGCGCTGTCAGCGTGGGGCCTGTACCGCTTCAACCAGCACCTCGCCGAGCTGCCCGCCAGCACCGGCGGCAACTCCCTGGCCGAGCGGCTGACCGCGGAGGCGGCCCGGGTGCGGGAGGCCTACGTGCTGCAGTACGGGGAGATCTTCACGATCACCGCGGTGGTCTGCGTGGTGGGTGCGCTGCTGGGCCTGCTGATCGCCGGCAAGCACCAGCATGCCGACGAGCCGGCGGGCGAGCCTCAGCAGCGCTCGAGCCCGCGGCCCATCAGCTGAGGTTCTTCGACGGTCTGCTCGGCCTCGCCGGAGGTCAGTTCCCGCCAGACGTCCCGGATCGCGCCGGTGACGGCGTCGACGGGGTTGATGCCGATCCAGTCCTGCAATGCAGTCATGGGCTTTTCCTTTGCTCGTGCTTTCATGCGCAACTCTTCGGTGAAAGCGCGAATTCCTTTCGAGTCTACCGACGACTTCGACGGGATCCGGGGTCCACGGCCCGGCGGGCCCGGTGTGACATATCGCACGCAAACATCAGGTGAACAGTCGAAAACGATTGCATCACAAGCGGTCCGCTGTCAGTGCTGAACGAGGCTCAGGAGCATGTCGGACCCCAGCGCCTGCGTCCCGTCGAATCGCCACCGGTGCGCCTGGGTGATACTCGACACACCCACCTCGTCGACGGCCATGACGGGTCCGCCCAGCAGGATCGGGGCCACATAGGCCAGGATCCGGTCGATCACACCGGCACGCAGGAAGGCACCGGCCAGCGTCGGGCCGCCTTCGAGCAGGATGTCGGTGCGGTCGGACAACGCCTGGACCACCTCGTGCGGGTCCCGGGTGCGGATCACCATCGTGCGCGAATCGTCGTTGAGAACCGTTGCGTCAGGCGAGATCTCACGCATACCGACGACCACCCGCAACGGCTGGTGGTCGGCGAGGCTGCCGTCGGGCAGCCGCGCCGTCAGCGCCGGGTCGTCGGCGAACACGGTGCCGGTGCCGGCAATGATCGCATCGGCGGCCGCGCGCCTGCGGTGTACGTCGGCCCGCGCGGCCTCCCCGGTGATCCACTTGCTCGTGCCGTCAGCCGCCGCACTGCGACCGTCCACGCTGGCCGCGAATTTCCACGTCACGTGCGGCATTCCGGTGCGCTGCTTGTGCAGCCACTCCCGCAGCGGCCCACCCGCAACGGCATCGGACAACACTCCGGGGTGGACCAGGACGCCCGATTCGGTGAGCCGTGCCGTTCCGCCGGCCGCCACCGGGTTCGGGTCGGCGACGGCGAACGCGACCTCGGCGACGCCGGCGGCGAGCAGGGCGTCGACACACGGCGGAGTGCGCCCGAAGTGGTTGCAGGGTTCCAGGGTCACCACCGCGGTGCCGCCGGCGGCCCGCTCCCCCGCCCGCCGCAAAGCGACGATCTCGGCGTGCGGACCGCCGGTAGGCGCCGTCGCGCCGACCCCGGCGATCTGGCCGTCACGATCCAGGATCACCGCGCCCACAGGGGGATTCGGGTAGGTCCGACCCTTGACCCGGTCGGATTGCTCGATGGCCGCGGCCATCGCGGCCTCGTGGTTCACAGCGTCAGGTGCGAGGACGCCGAGGCGGCCTGTCTGCGCAGAGCCTCGACCGCGGCGGCGGGGTCCTCGGCGCTGTAGACCGCCGAGCCGGCGACGAAGCAGTCCACCCCGGCCTCGGCCGCGGCCTCGATCGTGTCAGCGTTGATGCCGCCGTCGATCTCGATGACGATGTTCAGCTCACCGGAGTCGACCAGCCGTCGCGCGATGCCGACCTTGGGAAGCACCTCGGCGATGAACTTCTGGCCGCCGAAGCCCGGTTCGACCGACATGATGAGCAGCGTGTCGAAGTCGCGCAGGATCTCCAGATAGGGGTCGATCGGGGTGCCCGGCTTCACCGACAGGCCCGCCTTGGCGCCCGCGGCCCGGATGTCGCGGGCCACCGCGACCGGGTTGTCGGTGGCCTCGGCGTGGATGGTGACGTTGTAGGCGCCCGCCTCGGCGTAGGGCGGCGCCCACCGCTCGGGGTTCTCGATCATCAGGTGGCAGTCCATCGGGATGCCGGTGACCTTCAGCAGCGACTCCACCACGGGCAGACCGAGAGTCAGGTTCGGCACGAAGTGGTTGTCCATCACGTCGACGTGCAACCAGTCCGCGCCCTCGACCGCGGCGGACTCGTCGGCCAGCCGTGCGAAGTCGGCGGCCAGGATCGACGGTGCGATGAGCGGTGCAGGCATTGGCTCAGCCTATCGGGGCTCCGTCAGCCGGCCGCGGGATCGACCCGCAACGCCGCGGCGAACATCGCGTCGGTGCCGTGCCGATGCGGCCAGAGCTGCACCGACGGGCCTTCGCCGGTGTCGTCGGCGGGCGCGAACAGCTCGCGGGTGTCCAGCGCCGTGACCGGATGCCGGCGCAGGGCGTCGGCGACCACGCCCGTGGTCTCGGCCAGGTGCGGCGAGCACGTCGCATACAGCACCACACCCCCGGGGCGTGTGAGCCGGATCGCCGAGGCCAGCAGTTCCCGCTGCAGCTTGGCCAGCTGCGGAACATCGCCGGGCTGGCGCCGCCAGCGGGCCTCCGGGCGGCGGCGCAACGCGCCCAGACCGGTGCAGGGGGCGTCGACGAGGACCCGGTCGAACCCGGGTGTGAGCCCGGACTCCCGACCGTCGACGCGAACGACCTCGACGGGCAGGCCCGCGGTGTTCTGCTCGACCATCTCGGCACGCCTGGGCGCTGGTTCCACCGCGGTCACCGACGCACCGCTGTCCTGACCGAGCGCGGCCAGCAGCGCAGTCTTGCCCCCGGGACCGGCGCACAGGTCCAACCAGCGTCCCCCGTCGGCACCCTGCAGTGGCGCCAGGGTCAGGGCGCGGGCCACCAGCTGGCTGCCCTCGTCCTGCACGAGCGCGCGGCCGTCTCGCAGCGCGGCCAGTTCACCGGGGTCGCCGTCACGCAGGTACACCGCATACGGCGAGTAGTCGCCGACCGTCGCGCCGGTCTGCTCCGCCAGCTCGGCCGCCGTCATCGCACCGGGCCGCGCCGCGAGATGCACCACCGGGCGGGAATCGTCGCTGGCCAACAGAGCGCCCAGTTCGCCGGCGCGGGCGCCGAGCGCGTCGGCGAAGGCCTGCCCCACCCACCGCGGGTGGGCGTGCACGAAAGCCAGATGCCCGACCGGATCGCGGGAGGCGGGCGGTGCCAGCTCCTCGACCCAGGACGCCTCGTCGCGCCGGGCGATGGTGCGCAACACTCCGTTGACGAATCCGGCTCGCGCGGTGTCGAATTCGAGCCCCGCCTGCTCGACGGTGGTGGACACCGCGGCGTGGTCGTCGACCCGGGTGCGCAGCACCTGGTAACTGCCCAGCCGCAGCAGGTCCAGCAGCACGGGATCGATGCGGTCCACCGGCCGGCCCGCCGCGGCGGCGATGACCGCATCCAACAGCCCCCGGCTGCGGCAGGTGCCGTAGGTCAACTCGGTCGCGAAAGCCGCGTCCAGTCCGGAGATCCCGCGCTCGCGCAGGATCGCGGGCAATGCCAGGTTGGCATAGGCGTCGCGCTCGGACACCGCGCGCAGGACATCGAACGCCGCCTGCCGCGCAGGGTCGAGATGCTTGCGGCGGCCCGGCCGCTTCCTGTCCGGCCGAGTCACTGCGCCCACCCCGTCTCCTCGGGGCGTGCGCCGCGCGCCCAGTCCGCGGCATTCATCGGCTTCTTGCCGGGTGGCTGCACGGTGCCCAGCTTCACCGCGTGCGAGCCCGTCCCGATGTGGACATGCTTCTTGTCGACGCGAATCTCACCGGGCGCCAATCCTTTCGGCTCATCGGTGGCGACCGTGACTGGCCCCACCTTGACGCGCAGGTCGCCGATCATCGTCCACGCTCCGGGGTTGGGGGTCACCGACCGGATGCGGCGATCCACGACGTGGGCGGGCAGGTCCCAGCGGACGCGGGCGTCCTCGACGGTGACCTTGGGCGCGACGCTGACCCCGTCGACCGGTTGCGGTACGGCGGTGAGGGTGCCGTCCTCGATGCCGTCCATCGTCGCCTCCAGGAGGCCAGCCCCCGACTCCGACAGCCGGCCCAGCAGATCGCCGGCGGTGTCGGTGGGCCGGATCGTCTCGGTGACGACGCCGAAGACGGGTCCCGAGTCGAGACTCGGTTCGATCTGGAAGGTCGTCGCTCCGGTCACCTCGTCGCCGGCTGCGATCGCGGCCTGTACCGGCGCCGCACCCCGCCACGCCGGGAGCACCGAGAAGTGCAGGTTGACCCAGCCGTGCGCCGGCACGGCGAGCAGTCCGTCACGCAGCAGGGCTCCGTAGGCCACCACCGCACAGCAGTCCGGCGACAGCGCGTCGAGCTCGGCGACGAACTCCGACGAGTTCGGCTTGTCCGGCTTGAGCACCGGGATTCCGTGCTCGGCGGCCAGCTGGGCCACCGGTGAGGGTGCCGGTGTGCCGCGCCTGCCCGCTGCCGCGTCCGGGCGGGTGAGGACGGCGACGACGTCGTGGCGCGGCGAATCGATCAGCCGTTGCAGGGACGGCAGGGCGGGCTCCGGTGTGCCGGCGAAGACGAGACGCACCGCGCCAGTCTAGGGAGGCCTAGCGGGGCGTCCGGTAGTACTCCTTCTCCGTCACCCCGGTCAGCGGTGCGACGAACATCCACGGGATCGTGGTGAGCTGCCGGTTCAGGGTGGCTGCGGCGTCGTTGTAGTACTGACGCGCGAACGCGAGCTTGTCCTCGGTGTCGGCGAGATTGCGCTGCAGATCCAGGAAATTGTTCGACGAGTTCAGCTGCGGGTAGCTCTGCCCCAGTGCCAGCAGGGGCGCCAGCGCGGAGTCCAGGCGTTGCTCGGCCGCGCTGCGCTCGGCGACCGATCGGCCGCTGGTGGCCGTCGTCAGCGCCGCCCGCGCGTCGGTGGCGTGGTCGAGGATGTTCTTCTCGTGCACGGCGAAGGTCTGCACCGTGTGCACGAGGCCGGGGATCAGCGAGGCGCGGCGGGTGAGCTCGACGTCGATACCCGACAGCGCCTCGGCGACGCGGACGTCGGACGCCCGAATCTTGTTGTAGCCCATCACCAGTGCGATGAGCACCAGCACCGCGAGCACCAGGACGAGAACGAGCAGGAAACTCACCATGATCCACCTCCTCCTCCGCCACCTCCGCCACCGCCACCGCCGCTGCTGGAGCTGCTGCCGCCACCGGACGACGAGGAGGACGACGAGGTCTGCGATGCGGTATAGGCACCGATCGAGGACGACAGGGCCGATTCGAAGCTGTCGAAGTCGGCGCCACCGGAGCCGCCGCCGATCCCCGACCCCCTCGATGAGTGCGTCGACGAGTGGTACCAGTCGGGTTGCGGCGCCGCGGTTCCGGTGTACGCCTGGTACTTCTTCGCCCACAGTGCCGCGACCCCGGCGGCGACCGCGAACGGAATGTAGGCGGTGTAGAGGTCTTTGCGGGCGGCGAAGTCGAATCTCGACTCGGCCGAGTCGGTGGCCAGCATGCGGTGGAATCCGCCGACCCGGGACCACAGTTCGCGGCCCGCCCGGGTCCGCCGGGTACCCACGCCGTCCCGCCACGACCCCGCCGAGAGCACGAAGAACGCCGCGAACGGCAGGGCCCACATCGTGACGGGGAATCCCCAGCGGAAGAACGCGCAGACCATCAGGACGAAAGAGCCCGCGTTGGCCGCACGTAGCCAGAGTTCCTTCTTCCGAGCGACCAGCAGCCCGGAGTCCAGCGCCCACTTCTCGACCGCGGCCGTCATGTCGGTCTTGGCCCTGGTCAGTTTCTCTCCGGACTTCACGGTCTTCTTGGCTTCGAAGTCCGACCCCGGGTTCATCACCTTCAGCGTGGAGGCCACCGCGATGCTGACCGGGTCGACGTCAGCCCACGCCCCCGGTTCCGCGATGCCGGTGACGGTCCAGTGTTTGTCGCTCTTCTGCTTCAGCGCGACCAGGCCGCGTTCGGCGAGGTGGAACAACGTCGCCGTCAACCCCTGCCTGGGGACCGACTCCGTGCGCAGATACTCGGCCTGCACGGGGCCCAGGCCGGGCGGCGGCGCGTACTGCAGCGGGAAGCCCGGCGGCTTCTCCAGCACGCTGCGGAACCACAGCAGCGCGAGGGCTCCGAGCAGCACGGTGAGCGCACCGACCCAGATCACCCCGGCGATCGACTGGCCCAGCACCCGGTCCCAGGCCTGGGGCCAGGGCAGATGCGCCTGCGGCGGCGTCGGCACGTCGACCCCGGCGCGGACCGTCACCGGCGTCCGCGGCGGCAGCGACTCGGCACGCAGTCGCAGGCTGGCGCCGGCGACCGTCAGGTCGTCGCATTCGCGTCCCACGCCCGATCCGACCGAACACTGCACGGTCCCGACCTCGCCGGGCAGCGTGACCGTGATGTCGGCGCGCTCGATGCGGTTGTTCCAGGCGGGGGCGATGACGTTCCAGAAGAAGACCGACGGCGGAGCCGTCGAATCAGACCCAGCCGGCGAAACCGTGGGCCCGGGCCCTGACGGAGACGGTCCGTCGGCGCCCGCGGACCCGGCGAACTGACGGTCGGCACCGACGCTGCCGGGGTCGAGAACCCCGGCGATCGTGTAGCGGATCTCGAAGACGTGGCTGCCCCAGGCGAGGTAACGGTCGGGGTCCCCGATCTTGGCCACCCGGAACCGGCCGCCGTCCTCCCAGAGCATCTGGTAGGGCACGGGCTCTCCGTCGAGCTCGATCGAGACGACCTCGGGTTTCTGGCGCAGCCCCGGATCGTTCTGGTTGGCCACGTCCCAGTAGCGGAAGATGCCGTGGCGGTCGGAGCCGGGGAACTCGGTGGTAATCGTCTCGACCGCGGTGAGCCGGCCGGCCGGGTCGACGGCCATGTCGACGTCGTAGTCGGTGATGACCACCGGATCCTCCACGGCGGTGGGGCCGCCGGAGCCACCGGTGAAGACCACCGGCCACAGCACGCCGACGGCGATCAAGATCAACGGAATCAGCGCCTTGAGCATCCGCCCCGCCGTCATGGGCATCACCCTATGTGCAAAGGATCGATCTGGATGCGAACCGGCTCCTGGTCGTGGCGCGCGCTCTGCACGGCCGCGGCGCGCCGCAGCGCGGCAGCGAGCTCCAGACCTCCTCGGCGCGGCACGCGCACGAGCATCCGGTGCACCGGGGCGTCGGCCGCCATCCCCGCGGGGCGACGCGCGCCGACCGGGAGGTCCACCGGCCCCAGCGGTTCGGCGGTGTCCGGCAGCGCCGCGGCGCCGAGGAGGGCGTCGACCGCCGCGGGCGTGCCGTCGATCGCCGCCATGTGCGACGCGGGCGGCAGGCCCACCTCGCTGCGGGCGTCCAGTTCGGTCTCGGCGTGCCCGACGGGGTCCCAGCGGATCAACGCCTGCACCGTCGGGATGGCGGTCTCGGCGACCACGGCGACCACACCGCCGTCGGCCCGGCTGCGCACCAGTGCCGAAGCCGCCATCCAGCGCCGCAGCGTGTCCTCGGCGGCCCGGAGGTCCTGGCGTCCCAACAGGGCCCAGCTGTCGAGCAGCAGCGCCGCGGCGTAGCGGCCGTCGGCGACGGGCTCGACGCCCGGCGTTGCGACGACGACCGCGGCGCGCCGGGGCACCGACGCCACGACGTCGTCGCCGCCGGAGGTGATGACCTGGGCGCCGGGGAATGCCCGGCCGAGTTCCTCGGCGGTGCGGCGGGCCCCGACCACGACGGCCCGCACCGCATCGGACCCGCAGCGGACGCACCGCAGCGCCAGTTCCTCCCGGCCGCACCACCGGCAGACCGCGCCGGGGGCGTCCCGGCCCGGCAGCGACAGCGGACCGGTGCAGTGCCGGCATCGGGCGACGGCGCGGCATTTCGCGCAGGACAGCGCGGGCACGTAGCCACGGCGGGGCACCTGGACCAGAACGGGCGCGTCGGCGGCCAACGCGGCGCGGGCGGCGTCGAGGGCGACCGTCGGCAACCGCGCGGTCCGCGCCGCCGCGTCGCGCTCGTGCGCATAGGCGCTGTCCTCCAGCGCGATCACCCGCGGTGCGTGCGTGCGCACCGTCTGCCGGGTGGCGGTCAGGTCGTGGGCCCAGCCGCTGCGTACCAGTGCCTGGGCCTCGGCCGTGCGCGCATACCCGCCGATCATCGCGGCGCAGCGCAGCTGGTGGGCCCGCAGCATCGCGACCTCGCGCGCGTGCGGGTAGGGCGCCCGCGGTTCGGCGAGGGAGTCGTCCCCGTCGTCCCACATCACCACCAGCCCCAGATCGGCGACCGGCGCGAAAACAGCGCTGCGGGTGCCGATCACGACACGTGCGTCACCGCGCAGCACCGAGAGCCAGCGCCGGTACCGTTCCGACGGCCCGAGACCCGCCGAGAGGGCCACCACCCTGTTGCCCGGGACGATGTCCGCCGCCGCCGCGTACAGCAGGTCGACGTCGCGTTGGTCGGGCACCACGGCGAGCACGCCGCGGCCCGCATTCACCGTGACCGCGGCCACTTCGGCCAGCCGCTGCGACCAGGACTCGCCGGGGAGCGCCTGCCAGACCGCCCGCGCCGCACGACCCTGCTGCAGCGCGGTGACGAACTGCGCTCCCCCGCTGTAGGACGACCACGCCTCGGCGTCCACGTCGACCGCGCCGAGCGGGTCGAGGGGCTCTCGGGCCTTCTTCTCCACGGCTGCGTGCCGTGGCGGCACGGCCAGGCGCACCACGTCCGCGCGGGTTCCGGCGTAACGGGCGGCCACGGCGTCGACGAGGCGCCGCACGTCGTGGGTCAGCACGCATTCGGCCGAGACGATCTTGTCCAGCCAGCCCAGCTTGCCGACATGGTCCGTGTCCGAACGCCTTTCGAGAACGAACGCATCGACGAGCCTGCCGTGGAAACGCACCTTGGCCCGCACGCCGGGCTGTGCGTCGTCGGACTGCTCCGCCGGGACGAGGTAGTCGAACTCGCGGTCGAGGTGCGGCACCGTCAGCATGGGCAGAACACGGGCGATGGGCTCGTGTTCGGCGGCCTGCCGGGTGGTCGTCACCTCGCAGGTGTAGCAGACGGCGCAGACGACCGTCCGAACAGGAGCCCGGCGGTGATCAGCAGCAGCGAGGCCGCATAGACCCACCAGATCGGGACGGCCAGCGCCTCCGCGTTCGTCGGAGCGAGAACGAATCTGCTGATGCCGATCATCGCGTCGGACACCGCGAAGCACACCCCGCCGAGGGCCGTCCACGGCGTCGGCAGGTCGGCCAGCAACGCGACGCTGACCATCGCCCCCAGCACGGTGATATAGGCGGTGACGGGCAGGGCCATCCCCTGCTCGACGAGATTCGGCCAGAACCACGCCAGCAGCGCCACACAGGCCACCACGATGACCGCGACCCCCACGAGCCGCCGCGGCGAACGTGTCGCCAACGGCAGCAGCGCGGCAAGGAAACACAGGTGCGCGACGAGGAAGGCCGCGAGACCGAACACGAATGACGGCTCCCACCACGGCATCGCCAACAGGAAGTCCCCCGCCGCGGAGAACAACAGCGCGCCGGTCAACCACCGGCGCTCCCGCGCGAACCGGTGGGTGAGGGCGGCACCGGCGAGCAGTACGGCGGCCAGCGCCTTGACCGCCGGCTGCAGCGCGAACTGTCCGGTGAGCTCCGCGCCCGCGGGAACCCGTGCCGCGGTGGCGATCAGGAACACGCCGTAGCAGGCCGCCACGACCGCGGCCGAACTCCACAACGCCCTTGTCATGGGAAGAACCTACTAAATTCAGTGAATTGAGCACGGCGGTGCTCTGATAGGTTGGCGCTGATGGTCCGTACCCGTCGCAGCCGGCCACCGGAGCGAGTCCGGGTCGCAACGCTCGACGTGCAGCACGGCTACCGTCGCTCCGCCGTCGTCGTAGGGCCCGTCGACGTACCGTCGCTCGACGTACTGGCCGCCCGCTTCGCCGCGATGGCCGCGATCGGACCGGAATCGCGGGTCGGGCTGCAGCCGTCCACCGCCGCAACCCGGTGGCGGTACACCCCGGCCGTGTCGGGGGACGTGCTGGGCACCACGACACGGGATCCCGGTGATGAACCCCTGGCGCTGCTGGCCACTCTGCGTCAGAGCCCCGGGCACGGAATCCGGATTCTGGCCGGCGGCGACTATCTCGCCATCGATTTCAGCCACGGCCTGGGCGAGGTGCCGCTGCTGGACCTTCTGATCGGCGTTCTGCTCGGAGCCGTCGATCCGGCGGACGGCGGCGTGTGGCGCCCCTATCGGCACCGGGCCTCCCCCCTGCTGATCGCGGCGCTGCGCGCGATCGCGCTGGGCCCGCAACGGCTGATCCCGCTGTGGCGTCAGCACCGGCGCAATGTCGGCATGGCGGAAAGCGTTACGCGCGCAACCAAAGTCGACGTCACGCCGTCCCCGGCGACGAGAGCCACGCAGATACCGGCCGAGGTCGTCACCGACCTTCGCCGGCGGCGCGATTCGGCGCTGCCGGGCGTCTCCATGTTCGCGCTCTACACCTGCGCCCTGCACCGGGCCTTCGCCGCAGCGGGTTTCGACGTCGACCCGACCGTGACTCTCCCGTTCGATGTCCGCCGCTATCTGCCGGGGGGCAGGAGCACGCTCGCATCGTTCTCGGCAGGTCTGGACTTCCGGCTCGACGGAGGCGGTGGGCCGCGCAGACTTCACCGCGAGATGGCGGACGCCGGGCGAATGGCACGGCCGGTAGCCAACCTGATGGCAGGGACGGCCAAGACGCGGATCGCCCTGCGCTCCGGCCGGCACCCGCAATGGCAGCTGCCCGCCGAACCCCGCCTGCGCCTGCTGCATTCGAGCGTGGGCACTGTGCCCCACGGGCCGTGGGAGTTCAGCGATCCCGGGCAGGCGCGAATCCTGGTGGCCAGCGATCCCGTCAGCCCGTGCGGGGTCACGGTGACCACCGCGTCGGTGCTGGGCTCGCTGTGGCTGACCGCCGAATTTCACGACACGCTGTTCGACGCCGAAACCCTTTCTCGCGCACTGGATTCAGTGCCGGAACAGGTTCGCGCCCTGACCGCCTGACCCGCGCCGTGGGCCTAGCCCCCGCCTCCGCCTCCGCCCCCGCCATCGGGCGGCTCGCCGCCTCCGCCATCTGGCGGCTCGCCGCCGTGGTTCTCCGGGGCCCAGTACTCGTTCACACTGCGCCACACCCGCGTCTCGCCCTCGTCGTAGATCTGCGTCCACTTTGAGGACCCGCGCAGCGCGTCCTGCACCACGTCGACGGCCTCCGGCCTGAAGTCGCCGTAGTAGCGGATCGCCTTGTTCGCCTGTTCGCTGAAGAGCACGTAGACCACGTAACCGCCACTGGTCACCTCGTCGTTGAGCGTCCTCAGATCGTCCTCGGTGGGGAACTTGGCTCGCAGCTCGGGCAGGTTCGGGTCGCGGCCGTCCCAGAGGTCGTAGCTGACCGGTTCGTCGAAGTAGGGGTTGAACAGCGTCACGTCGGCGTACCCGGCGTTGAGGCGCGACGGCATCCCGCCGAGGCGCAGCATCACGAAGCGGGTGCGGATGTCGGCATCGGCGGTGAGGGTCTGCATCAGGTCGACCTGGGCTCTGGTCTCGTAGATCATGGGCCACAGCGCCACATACCCGTGCAGGCCCGCGATGGCCGCGCCGGTGATTCCGACCGCTGCGGCCGCGCGGCCCAGTGCCCGCCGCACGGTCCCGCCCACCCCGTCGAGGCCGGCGACCACCGCCGGGGCGATCAGCACAGCACAACCGAGCAGCGCATAGAGATAGACCCGGAAGATGGCCTCGCCGCCGTAGCTCTGTCCCAGCAGCAGGCCGAACGAGCTGAACGCCACGATGCCCAGCGTCAGCACCGGACGTTTGCGGCGCCACATCCAGACGGCGACCGCGAACGCGGTGAGCACCACCGCGATCGAGAGCAGGCGCACCACCATCGAGGTGAAGTCCTTGGCCGGCAGCCCCGAGGTCACGATGTTGCTCGAGGCGTTGTCCAGCGGGCTGCCCCCCGACAGCAGCCCGTAGGGCAATACCGCCTCGAGGTTGAGCAGCAGATAGGACACCGCAATCAGGACCATCGCCACGGCCACCCACCGGGGCCTGGCCCGCTTGAACAGACAGAGCAGGCACGCCGCGCCCATCGCCCAGAACGGCGTCAGCTGGTGTGTCGGCACGGTCGCGGCGAACACGAGGATCGCCAGCACACCGCACGCCCGGCTGCCAGGTGAGGCAAGCAGCAGCACCAGCATGCCGAACACCAGCACGATGGACCACGCCTGCGGCGAGAAATAGTCCTGCCCAACCCAGTTGACGATCTCGGCAAGGAAAGCCGCGGTCAGCGCGGTCCGGCGGGACCGACCGAGCACGCGCCCGGCGGTGTACACCGTCAGCGCGATCAGCACGTGCATCGCCGGCGCGAACACGTGCGCGACGGTCATCGCGGAGAATCCGGTCACCTCGCAGAACCACGCCCAGGTGGTGAAGAACGCCGTCCACTGCGCGTAGATGTCGGTGCCGTCTGGCGCGATACGGCCGTTGACCATGATGTAGTCGACGACGGCGAGGTGCTTGTAGGTCCAGTCGTACAGCGGGACTTCGGTGGCGACGACGGTGGTGACCCGGGCGACGACGATGGCCGCGCCCACCGCGACGGCCGCCGGGACGAGGCGCCGGTCGCGCACGGCAATCAGCAGCGCCCACGCGCACAGCACGATGCAGACCGCCAGGACCGGCCCGGTTCCGGAGAACAGCAGACCGTAGTAGCTGGCGTCCGACCCCGGCAGGCCGGGAACCGCGGCGGCCCACAACGCGACGGCTAACGCGCTGAGTACGAGCGAAAGATGTCTGCGCAGAACAGATCTGCGGGGTGTGGCGTGCGCCGCGGTGACCCGCCAGTGCCACCGACGCGGCGCATCGAGGATGCTGGTGCGGTGCCGGTAGTACCAGTAGGCGCTGCTACCGCCGACGCCCACCACCTCGACCCAGAGAATGTCGGTCGGGTCCCAGCGGTACGACCACATCGCCGCGATGGCGACGATCGTGACGACGGCCATCCCCAGGACGGGCACCGTGGACAGCAGCGCGCGTCGAGGAATCCGCACCCACGTCAGGATCGCCGCTCCCGGACCGACGGCGATGAACACGACCAACGCCACGGCGCGCACCGCGCTGGGCAGACCGGCCAGCGCGAGCGCACCGGCGACGGCGCCCACGACCGCGAGATCGGGCATACGCACCGGAATGACCGGTATCCGTTGGCGCGCCGCCGGGGTACGCGGGTCCCGGGGCGGCGCATAGTCGGTGACCGGGTCCAGCGTCGCGGTCATCGGGGGCCCGCCCCGGCTCTGTTGCGCGCCTGCTGCCGTCTGCCGAGCCACAGCGCACGGGGCCCGGCCAGCACCGAGAGCACCTCGGTCCGGCCGACCGAGGTCGGCACGTTATCGGACGTCCCGCTGGGCACACGGTTCGCGGAAGCCATGATGGCGCCGTAGTCCGCGCCGGCCCGCAGTGACGACCGGAAGCGGCGACGGATGACGCGAGCGGCGAGCCTTCGATCGGCGGCGTCCAGGGCGACCTTGGTCAGCCACGCGCCCAGGCCGAGGCCGTATCCGCGGGCCTGTTTCAGCAGCGCGTCGTTGTCGCTGCGGTGCCGATGCCACACGATCGCCGCCGGCTCGGTCGCCAGGGTGTCCCCCGCGGTGAGGACGCGGAAGAAGATGTCGAGGTCCTCCCCGCCCTGCGACGGCGTGCCGGCACCGAGGGCCTCGTCGAATCCCCCGAGTTCCAGGATGCGGTCGCGCACGACGGCAAAGTTCGCACCGGTGCCGAACCGGCCGACCTGGAACGGGAACAGCGGCTGGTCTGCCGGCGGGGTGGCCATGCTGTAGACCCTCGGCCGCAACGATTCCGCCCAGGACACCCGCTGGTCGAAGTAGGCCTGTGCGGCCGTCCGCAATTCGCCGCTGGGCACCAGGCCCGACACACACGTCACCTGCGCAGCGCGGCCGAACCCGCGGGCGAGGCCCTGCAGCCACTGCGGGTCGACGACGACGTCGTCGTCGGTGAAGGCCACCACCGCATGACGAGCCGCCCGCAACCCCGTGTTCCTCGCGGTGGAGAGCCCGGGAACGGGTTCACAGACCCGGCGCACCCGCGGATCTCCCAGCGCCGCCACGACCTGCGCGGTGGCGTCCGTGCGGGACGCATTGTCGACCACCACGATCTCGAACTCCGGATAGTCGAGCGAGAGCAGGGATTGCAGCGCGTCGGCGAGCTGGTCGGGGCGATCTCTCGTGCACAGCACGACCGACACGGGCGGTGATACGGCAGGCACCGGTTCGTCGATGTCGGCAGCGGACGGAATCTGCAGGCGCACCGTGTCACCGTCGATCGGGGCCTCCACGAAGGCCACCGGCACTCTGTGCCGACGGATCAGCACCCGCGCCCACCGGTAGCCGTCCGCATGGCGGGCGACGAATTCGACGGATCCGTCCGGTTCGGGGGTGAAGTCCTCGACGTCGAGCATGCCGATCCAGCGGGCGTGGCCCCATGTCGGAACGGCCTGCGGCGGCATCGCGGGTTCGATCGAGACGTGTTGCTTCACAGGGCCGTCACCTTCACCCAGTCGACGAGCATGGCGGACGGATTCGGGGTGGACGCGTCCGGCGGCCCGGGCCAGTTCCCGCCGACCGCGAGGTTGAGCAGCAGGAAGAACGGGGCGTCGAACACCCAGCGGCTCTCGGGGGCCAGGTCGGCCGGGGTGACGGTGAGCAGTGTCGTGTCGTCGACCCCGGTCACGATGCGGCCCGGCGTCCGGTTCACCCAGTAGGTGTGGAACTGCCCCGCCAGCGCGAACGGTAGCGGACCCGACGCCGAGACCTCCTGTCCCCGGGGCGTTCCCGGCCTGGGCGCATGGACACCGGTGTGGAACTCGGTGGCGAGGTTCAGCGTCTCGATGACGTCGATCTCGCCGGCTGCCGGCCACCCGACCTGGTCGATGTTGCTGCCGAGCAGCCAGAACGCCGGATGCAGTCCGGCGCCTGCGGGAAGTTTGATGCGGGCCTCGGCCCGGCCCGTGGTGAACTCGAAGCTGCCCTGGGTGGTCACGCGCGCGGAGGTGATCCGATCCGCGGAATCGGCCCGGGCGGTGATGGCCAGGTTCCCGGCGCCGTCGAGGCTCACGTTGGCGGGATCGTCGGTGTAGACCTGCATCTCGTCGTTACCCCAGCCGCCGCCGCCGGTCTGGTAGCGCCACCGCGGCGAGAGCGGGGCGCCCGCCGGCCCGTCGAAGTCCTCGAACATCAGCACCGGCGGACCGGCCGGCTCGGCCCGGCTGACCGTGGTCGGAAGACTGCACGCCGTCAGCACGGCGACGCAGAGCAGCGCGGCCAGACGAGGCGGCCGTGAACGGGAAAAGAGCTGTGTCACCGCGTGTTTCCGACCAGTTCACTGCCCGCGGTGTGCCTGCCGGGGGTCTGCGGACGCCGCAGCCCGGCCGTGCCGAGGGCGATGACGGCCACCAGGACTCCGTACACCGCAGTGCGCTGCGCGCCACCGGGCCCGAAGATGTCGTGTCCGCCCACGAAGGCGAGGAAGCCGAGCAGACTCGCCACCCCCGCCACGACGGCGACGCCCCGGCGTTCGACCGACATGGCGGCCGTCGATCCCAGTGCGACGAACAGGACGCTCACCGAACCGAGCGTCATGAACGTCACGATCGCGGTGAGATTCCAGGAGTAGTCGACGCGGTTAGTGACCACACCCGAGGCCGCCAAGCCGAACCCGGCGACCATCAGCAGGATCGCATGACCGCGGTCGGTGACCCGCTGGACGATCCACCCGGCGGCGACCACGGCGACCGCCACACCGGTGACGACCAGCCCCACGTTCATCACCGGATAGAGCCGGCTGCACGGCCACTCCCCTGCCGGCCCACAGAAGGCGACACCCAGCGGGCCGAGCAGGTCCTCGCGATAGCCGTAGTTGCCGCGCCAGGTCGCCGACACGACCCATTCCGCGGCGAAGAAGAGCAGCGTCGACAGCGACGCCCAGGCGGTCACGCGCGGGTTGGCCAGCCAGCCGAGAAGTCTCAGCATGACGGCTCCTTTCGCGCCTGCGCGGTGTGGATGAGGCCGACGGCGTAGCCCGCTGCCGTGACGAGCAGGCCCCCCGTCAGCGCCAGCATCCGGGCGGGCTGCCGTCGGGCATGCCACAGGCCCGAGGGCAGAGTCCTCGTCGTGTAGGCGCGTTCGCTCTCCAGGGAGGACCGGTGCCCGCAGAGGCGCGTGAGCATCGCCTTGCTGCGGCCTTCGTGGAAGCACCGCCGCACGAAATAGCGGACGGTGGCGCGGTCACCGGGAACGTCGTGCGACACCGCGAACGACGTGCGGCGAATGATGCGGGTCGACGGATCCCGTTGCGCCAACGCGATGCCCATCATCGTCTCCTCGCACCCGGTGGGCAGGGTTCCGACGCGGCCGAGCCGCGAGGAGAACCCGCCGACCTCGGCGAGATCGGTGCGTCGCACCGCCATCGCGGCGCCGATCGGGTTGCGGATGGTCGCCCCGTCTGACGGCAGACCGCGGTAATCGCAGCCGACGACCCAGCCGAACTCGGGTGGGAACCACGACGGGCGGGCACCGGCACCCCAGGACGGATGCACCGCCCCGCCGAGCGCGGTGATGGCAGAGTCAGCGAAAACCGAACGCACACAGTCGAGTGCGGCCGGACGCAGCCTGGCGTCATCGTCGAGGAAGACGATCACGTCACCGGAAGCCGTCTCGAGCCCGGTGTTGCGGGCGCCGGACAGGCCGCGGTCGAAGGTGTTCTGTGTGATCGTCACCCCCTCGCCGTAGGAGGTGCAGAGGTCGCGGTAGAGAACGTCGTTGCCGTCGACGACCAAGATCAGTTCGTCCCCGGGCGCGAGCTGACCCAGGGCCGTCTCCGCGGCGTCGGCCAGGCTCCGGCGACGCTGCTGGGTGTAGCAGCAGATGACCACGCTGATCGACTTCGTCGCCTCGTGCGCCTCGTGCAGAGGAAGGCTGGGGGCGGTCACCGCATCAGGCCGGCGAACGCGGCGGTTCTGACGGCGCGGTGCTCCCGGCGCTCACGGCTGATCGTCCGCAGCACGCGCAACCCGTCGGTGACGGCGTTGAGGTTGCTCCGGCCGTAGATGCGCTTGCCCTCGAAGCTGCCCACCTCGTCGATGGCCCAGCCGCTCCTGGCCGCGCGCACGTTGATCACGGTCTCGATCTCGAAGCCGTCGCCCCACTGCGGATCGGCCAGTTCGATCGAGGGCAGGTCGAGGCAGCTCAGGTTGCGGCGCCAGAATGCGTTGTAGCCGTAGCACAGGTCGCTGAACTCGGTGTCGAAGAGCTGGTTGACCAGCCAGTTCAGCCCCTTGTTGCCGATGCGCCGCAGGTGGGTGATGTCGTCGCTGCCCCCACCGCGGGAGAACCGGCTGCCCTTGGCGAGGTCCGCCCCGTTGATCAGGGCATCGACGAACAACGGGATCTCGGCCGGGTCCGTGGAGCCGTCCCCGTCGATCATCACGATGATGTCGCCGGTCGCGGCCAGGAACCCGCAGGCCAACGCATTGCCCTTGCCCGCGCGGGTCTGTTCGATGACGGTCGCACCGGGCCACAGCTGTCTCGCGACGTCGGCCGTGCCGTCCACGGAACCGCCGTCGATCACGACGATCTGATCCACCGGTGGCATCCGCTTCGCCACGTACGGAAGATTCCTGGCCTCGTTGCGCGTGGGGAGGACGACGGTCACCGTCGGCCGGTCCGAATTTCCGGGCCGCGGACCCGGAATATCGTGCAGAAAATTGCGGAAATCGGACCCCACGCGTACGGCGGAATTCGGAGCAATATCCGTCACGTCGCGAAACTCCTTGATCGATTTGTTATTGGCGCGCACGTCAACAGTGCGCAATTTTTAACGCGGTCGTCACGGCAAGACGTTCCGCGACTGTGAGCGACCATAGCGAACGCAGGCAAATTTTGGCAGACTCACAGCGAGGCCTATGACCATCATCACATGTTTGGATACCCTAAGTAGCATTCCGCACCGTTAGGATCAGGTTCTCAGGGTCCTCTGCTGACCCGTCCGCGCATGCCTCGCGTGCCGGAAGCATCGACTTCACGCACCTAGGAACCACTGCATGCTGCCCTCAGGCACCTTTGGCCCCACCGATCGCCCCGTAAGGGGTGCGCAGTCGGTGGCACCTGGTGCAACGGTTGACACAATGCGTGCCGGAACCGAAAACGACACCGAGACTGCAATTTCAGCAACGACGGCAGCCACAGGGGCCCCGGTGTCCCCGCCACGGCATCGCCGCAGACTGCCGCGCAATGCGCTCGGAATTGATATCGCGGCGGTAATGACATCCAGCGCCGCGACCGGGGTGTTGGGTTTCGTCTTCTGGACCGTCGCCGCTCGGGGATATGACACGGCCGAAGTCGGTCGTGCCTCGGCGATCATTTCCTCGGCGACCCTGATCGCCATTCTCGCCAATTTCAGTCTCGGCAGCCTCTACGAACGGTTCCTGCCGCTGGCCGGATCGCAGACCCCACGCGTTGTGCGGCAAGGGATCACCCTGGTCGCGGGCACGGCACTGGTCTTCGGCACCGTGTTCGTGGTCGTGGGCCCGCGCGAGCAGCTCTTCCCGAGCCGGCCCGAGGCCCTGCTGTTCCCCGCCTTCGTGGCCGTGCTCGCCATCTACGCACTGCAGGACCCGATACTGATCGGGCTCGCCCGCGCCCGGACGATCGCCACCAAGAACATCGGACAGTCGACCGCCAAGCTCGTCGTGGTCGCGGCGCTGATCCCCGTGGCCTCCGGTGCAGCCATCGTGTGGTCCTGGGTGCTGCCGGCCGCCGTCATCACCGCGGTCATCGCCATCGTGGTGATCCGCCGCGAGACCGCCACCAGGACCGGGCCTGCGGTGTTACCGCCGCGCCGCGAGCTCTTCGAGTTCTTCGCGAGCTCCTACGCGATCAACGCGGTCGGGGTGACCGTGCCACTGCTGGTGCCGTTGATCGTCGTGGCTCAGCTGGGCACCGAGATGAACGCGTACTTCTCCATGTGCTGGCTCGTCGTGAACACCCTCGGTGTCCTCATCGGCGCCACCGCCGCGCCGTTCATCGCCACCGCCTCGACCCCCGGCGCGGACCTGCGTTCGTGCACGGTCCGATTCGTGGCGCTGTGTGGCGGCGCGGCGGTCCTGGGGTGTGTCGCCCTGCTCGTCACCGCCCCGCTGATCCTGGGCATCCTGGGTCCGCACTACGCCGAGCACGGGACCGGGCTGATCCGCATCATGGCGCTCACCCTGCCGTCGGTGGCGCTGATGACGATCTACACGGCTCTCGCGCGCCTGCAGCGCCGGCTGCGTCTGGCCGTCGCCGCGCAGATCCTGCTGGGTGTCGTGGTGGTCAGCGGTGTCACCCTCACCACGCACCTCTACGGCATCAACGCCGTCGGCTACACCTACCTCGCCGCCGAGCTCCTGAACACCGCGGTGGTGGCCGTCCCGACGGCGATTCTTCTGCGCAAGGTGGCGGCCACGCCCCGCGGCCACGCGCTCGACGCGACGAGCCCGCCGCCGCGTCCTGACCCGCCTCGGCCGGATCTGTCCCGGACGGCACCGATCGAATACCGCACCGTCACCGAACGTTTCGAGGAAGTCGCGACCGAGAAGGCCGACTGCATCGCGCTGCACACCGATCGGGGCTCGATCACCTACGGCGCGTTGCACGCCGCCGCGAACGGATGGTCCGCCGAGCTCGCGGGCAGGGCCGAGCCCGGGTCTGCGGTGGCCCTCGTCGCCGACCTCGAACCCGCCACCGCCGCGGTCGTCCTCGGGAGCTTCGCCGCGGGCGCGCCGCTGGTCCCCCTGGACACCGGCCTGCCGCACGACCGCATGGTCCACATCGTCGACGCCCTCGCCGAGCAGGGCTACCGTCTGCAGACCGTGGTGGCCGACGAGATACGGGCGCCTGTCGTCGCCGGTCTCGCCGGGACCCACACGGTGTGGGCGACACACCGTCCCGTCGACACGGTGGCACGTCCGGTCGCAAGACCCGATCTCGGTCTGCAGTCGGTGACGAGCATCCAGTTCACCTCGGGGTCGTCGGGCGAACCCAAGGCCGTGCTCCACGTCCACGGCACCTGGCTCAGCGACTGGATCCTGCACCGGGACAGGTTCGGCATCGTCGACGGCCGCCGCGTCGCGCTGTGCATGCCGGTCAGCTTCGCCGCCGGCCTCAACGTCCTGGTCGGAGCGCTGCTCTCGGGCGCCGAGGTGGTCGCGATCGACCCCCGCACCTGCACGCCCGAGGCGGCGCTGGACCGGTTGCGGGACTGCGACATCGTGATGTGCACGCCGTCGTTCCTGCACTCGGTGACCGACGCCGCGGGAGGCCGGGTTCTGCACGGCGTCCAGCGCATCGTCACCACTGGAGAACCCTTGTACGGCAGCGTGATCCGGGCAGCGCGTGTATTCGCCCCGAATGCGGTGCTCACCAACTGGGCGGGGTCGTCGGAGACGCTGGGCATCGCGCACTTCGACATGTGGCCCGAAGACGAGATCCCCCGCGGCGTCGTCCCGGCCGGTGTGGCCGTCCCGCACAAGACCCTGGCCGTCGACGACGACGGCCGGTTGACGGTGACCTCCCCCTACCTCGCGGCCGGCTACCTCAAACCCGAACTCGCCACCACCACGTTCACCGCGAACCCCGATGGCAGCCGCACCTTCGTGACCAACGACCGCGCCCGCCTCACCGACGACGGTGTCCTGATGGTGCTCGGCCGGACGGATGTCGCCGTCAAGATCCGCGGTTACCTCGTCGAACCCGCCGAAGTCGAGGCCGCCCTGCTGGAGTGCACCGGGATCAGGGAAGCGCTCGTCGTCGCCGACCAGGCCGCCGAGACACCCACGCTGACAGCGTATGTCGCACCGACTCCGGGGATGCGGACGCCTGCTGTCGCCGACGTGCGCGCCCAACTGCACACCCGACTGCCCGCCTGGATGGTTCCCACGCATGTCGTGATGCTGCAGTCCCTACCGCGCAACGAGCGCGGCAAGGTCGACCGTCAGGCACTGCCCGCCCCCGTTCGCGGACCCATCGTGCCCCCACGGGCCGGTCTCGAGTCCGAGCTCGCAGCTGCCTGGGCCGACGCCCTGCGGCTGGACACGGTCGGACGGGACGAGAACTTCTATGCCCTGGGCGGAGATTCACTCAACGTCCAGCAGATGATCGCCGCCGTCGGCACCCGCTACGGGGTGCAACTGGCCACCTCCGACCTGGCGGGAGCCCCGACGGTGGCCCAGTTCGCCGAGGCGGTCGAGGCGCGCCGCGCCGGAGCCCCGGCCTCGCCCGGACGGCGGCCGGCCCCGACGACGGTCGTCCTGCGGGCGGCGTCGGAATCCACGCGGGGCATACTGTTCTGCTTTGCCGGCGCCGGTGCGTCGGCGCTGACGTTCGCGCCGCTGGCCGATCGCGTCGGTGACAGCACAGCCGTCGTCGCGTTCCAGGCCCAGGGTCTGGAGAACCGGGCATTCCCGGACTGGACCGTGGGGCGGGCGGCACGCCGCCACCTCGCGGATCTGCTTGCGCTGCAACCGGAAGGCCCTTACCGACTCGTCGGTCATTCCCTCGGTGCCTTCATCGCCGTCGACGTCGCCAACCGGCTGCGGGCGCTGGGCCGCCACGTCGAGTCGGTCACGATGCTCGACCCGTTCCTGCCGCCCCGGACGGTCCAGGCAGCCGAACGGCATCTGCCGGGAATACGGTCCACGCTGCTCGAGCAGAAACCCGCGGACCGCTCGGTGCTGTGGCGACACCGGATGTGGTTGCCGCTGGCGGGCATCGTCGACGGCCCGGCGGACCAGAAGGTGATCGCGTTGCGCGAGGTCGGCGTGCGGGTCGGCAGACTGCACCGCCCCAAGCCCTACGCCGGGCGAACACTGTTGGTGCTCAGCAGCTTCAACCTCGACGACGACCGGGTCTGGGCGCAACTGCTGACCGGTGACCTGACGGTGGTGCGCATCCACTGCGACCACGATTCCGTGGTGCGCGAACCCCACGTCGGCCGTGTCGCCGAACTGATCGGCGAGCTCGACGGTCAGGACGGGGCCGGCGGCAGCCGCACCTCCCCCATCACCCCGTGATGGTCCGATCCGGGTAGTTCGACCCGTCGCAGGCTCACGGGTACGGCGCCCCGGGCCAGGATCTTGTCGATCGCCAGCACTGCGGGAAACCAGCGGTCGGCCGGATAGGTCGCGACGATGCCCGCCCCCAGGTGTTCCGCCGCGTCGACGAGATCTTCCCCGTCCCGCGTGCTTTCACGCAGCAGGGCCCGGTAGCGCTGATGGTCGTAGGTCGAGTTGACGTCGGCGCCGACCACGATCGGCTGCGGTTCGGCGGCCAGGACGGCCCCGATGCGTTCGAGTTCGAGGGCCCACCGCCAGGACGGTTCCGGGTAGGGCGGCAGCGGGTGCAGTGCGTACACCGCGACCGGTGCCGCGCCCGGGACGCGAAGGGAGGCGCGCAGGTTGGTGTGTTGCAGCCCGGGAAGCTCACGGGTGTCGGTGAGCGGATGGCGCGAGTAGATGCCCGCCCCGCCGCCACCGCGCCGGGGGTAGAGGTAGGAGAACGGCAGCGCCCGCCCGACCCCGGCGGCGGCGAGCTTCGCGACGGCGGGCTCGGTCAACTCCGAGACGGTGAGCACCTCGACGCCGCCGCCGCGGACCAGATCCACCAGTGCGTGCGGATCGGCCTCTCCGAGCCGGATGTTGGCCTGCAGAACCGTGATCGTCGGTGCGACACCACTTTCCGGACTCTCACCGATGAACAGTGGCAGTTGCGAACCGACACCGACGAGGACGACGACCAGCACGGCGATCGCGGCGCGACGCCACCGCGCGGCGACGAGCAGGACTGCCGAGACACCGGCCAGGATGACGAACAGCGGGGTAAAGGACGCCGTCAACGCGACTGTCGTACTGACCGGCCCGGCGAAGTGCGCGGCCACACCGAGCGCGGCCGCGGCAGCCGAACAGGTGCCGACAACTCCGCAGACCGTGCGAAGCGTCGGCCCAGCGGTCACGCCGACAATTGTGGCCGATCGGCGTCCGCGCGTGCCACCACCCTGCGTGCCGCGCGCAGCGCGGCGCGGGCCCGCACCGGAGCGGGGGCGTTCCATTCGACCGGGGCCTCGACGCTCACCGGCACCGTCGGCAGGGCCCGCAGCATCGACACGAGGTCGATGTCACCCTCTCCGGGGTACAGCCGCGCGGTCCGGCCCTGACGCCGCAACTCGTCGATCGACGTCGGGCGCGGCAGCACGGCATCGCAGATCTGCACGTACCGGGTCCAGTCGGCCGGCAGCATCCGCAGATCCTCCGGGGTGCACAGCGAGCGGTCGTAGTGCAGCGCGTCGACCAGCAGCCCGGTCCCGGCGGTTGCGCTGCCCCGCACGATGAGGGCGGCCTCGGCGAGATCGCGGACATCCGTCCACGGCATCGGCTCGAGGTGCACCGACATCGCGAATTCGCCCGCGAAGCCCGCGAGCTCGCCCAGGTTGTCGGCGAGCCTGCCGTGGTCGGGGTCGTTGCCGGTGACCAGGACGTGCCGGGCGCCCAGGTAGGCGCCGGTCTCCAGGAACGCACCGAAGTCGTCCCGCACGACGGTCTCGGGACGCAGCCGCAGCACTTCGATGTCGAGCAGGGCCACTCCGGTGTCGTCGAGACGCAGCCGCGTCTCCCGGATCATCGGTGTCTGCCCGAGCGTCGGGCGCAGCGGCTCCTGGGCGGTGGCGCGGATCAGCCGCAGGCCGACCGCATCGAAGCCCGCCCCGGCAGCACACGCGACGAGCTCAGGCGGGCTGAGCTCCAGCACTGTCAACGGGGCGAGCGCGATGGGTCGGGCCGGGCCGGGGTCAGGCAGCGGCCGGCCGGACGAGAATCTCACGCGCACTCCTCATTTCTTAGGGTGCCCTCATTGTCAGCCAGATCCGCGATTCCCAGGGGGCTACGTCCGTCCGCCCGGGCGGCACGTGGGCAGGTGCGTACGGTGTTCACATGGCAGCCCTTGATCCCGTCCTGCAGAAGGTTCTCGAGGTCGTCCCGTTCCAGCTGACGACCGACGGTGGACCCGAGCCCGCACGCCGACGCTTCGCCGATCTCCCACGCAGTCCGGTACTTCCGGAGGTGCAGGCCCACGACCGCAGCATCGACGGCCCCGCAGGGCCGATCGCCGTGCGCATCTACCGTCCACCGTCCGAGGACGCCGTCCTGCCCGTGGTGGTGTTCATCCACGGCGGCGGCTGGACCGTCGGCGACCTCGACACCTACGACGGCCAGGCCCGCATGCACGCGGCCGGCGCCCATGCGGTGGTCGTGTCGGTCGACTACCGACTCGCCCCCGAGCACCCGTTCCCCGCCGCCGTCGACGACGTCTGGGCCGCGACGCAGTGGGTCGCGGCCCATGCCGCCGACCTGGGGGCCGACCCGGGCAGGCTTGCCGTGGCCGGCGATTCGGCAGGTGGCAACCTGGCCGCGGTCATGGCGCAACTGGCCCGCGACGCGGGCATTCCGGTGCGGTTCCAGCTCCTGTGGTACCCGTCCACGACCTTCGACACGTCCCTGCCGTCCTTCAACGAGAACGCCCACGCCCCCATCCTGGATCTGGCGTCCTGCAAGGGTTTCAGCCGCTGGTACGTCGGCGACCTGGACCTGTCGGCGCCGCCCGCGACGTTGATCCCCGCCCGCGGCGACCTGTCGGGCCTGCCGCCGGCCTACATCGCGGTGGCCGGTCACGATCCGCTGCGCGACGACGGGATGCGCTATGCGGAGCTGCTGACGGCGGCCGGGGTCTCCGTCCAAGTCCACAACGCCGAGACGCTGGTTCACGGATATCTCGGCTACGCAGGCATCGTGCCGGCAGCCACCGAGGCCACCGACCGCGGCCTGGCCGCGCTGCGCGAAGCGCTGGGCTGATGTCGACGCCCCACCACGAGACGGTGATCGTCGGTGCCGGGTTCTCCGGGATCGGCACGGCGATCAGGCTCGACCGCGCCGGCATGTCCGACTACCTGATCATCGAGGCGGGCTCGGAGCCCGGCGGCACCTGGTACTGGAACACCTATCCGGGCATCGCGGTCGACATCCCGTCCTTCTCCTACCAGTTCTCCTTCGAGCAGAGCACCGAATGGTCACGCACCTACGCACCGGGCCACGAACTGGCTGCCTATGCGGCGCGCTGCGTCGACAGATACGGTCTGCGACCGCGGATCCGATTCGACACGATGGTGAACGGCGCGGAATTCGATGACACCGAGGGCATCTGGACCCTCACCCTGGAATCGAACGGTGCGGTCCGCACGCTGACCGCACGCTATCTGATCAATGCCAGCGGCGTGCTGACGGTCCCGAAGTCACCCGACATCGCAGGGGTCGACACCTTCGGCGGCATCACCATGCACACCGCGCGGTGGGACCACACGCAGGATCTGAGCGGCAAGCGTGTCGCCGTCATCGGCACGGGCGCCTCGGCAGTGCAGGTGATCCCGGAGATCGCCCCGATCGTCGCGCAGCTCACCGTGTTCCAGCGCACCCCGATCTGGTGCTTCCCGAAATTCGATGTGCCCCTGTCGAAGACGGCCAGAACGATGATGCGGCTGCCGTTCGGCCAGACGCTGCAACGTTTTCTCAGCCAGGCCTACGTGGAACTCACCTTCCCGCTGGCGGCCCAGTACTTCACGGTGAACCCGATGGCCAAGCGGATGGGAGCACTCGGCGAGGCATATCTGCGCAGACAGGTCGAGGATCCGGTGACGCGCGACAAGCTGACCCCGCGCTACGCCGTCGGATGCAAGCGCCCGGGCTTCCACAACACCTATCTGTCGACGTTCAACCGCGACAACGTCGACCTGGTGACCGAACCCATCGAGAAGATCACCGACACCGGGGTGGCCACCACCGACGGTTCGCTGCGCGACGTCGATGTGCTGATCCTCGCGACCGGCTTCAAGGTGCTGGACACCGACAATGTTCCGACGTTTCCCGTGACGGGCCCGAAAGGCCGCTCCCTGTCCCAGTTCTGGAACGAGAACCGGTTGCAGGCCTACGAAGGTGTCAGCATTCCGGGCTTCCCGAACTTCTTCACGGTCTTCGGCCCGTACGGGTACGTCGGCTCGTCGTACTTCGCGTTGATCGAGGCGCAGACCGGGCACATCGTGCGGTGCCTGGACGCCGCGAAGCGCCGGGGCGCCACCCGGGTCGAGGTGCGCCGGGAAGCCAACGATCGCTACTTCGCCGAGATGATGCGCAAGCGACACCGGCAGATCTTCTGGCAGGACAGCTGTCGCCTGTCCAACAGCTACTACTTCGATCAGCACGGCGACGTGCCGCTGCGCCCGGCCAGCACCGTGGAGGCGTTCTGGCGCAGCCGCCGGTTCCCGATCGACGACTACGAGTTCGCCTCCTAGGGCCGGAGCTCACCGCAGGATGCGAGCGGATCGACCAGCTGGTAGGGGTCATCGGACCTGAGCGGCAACGCTTTCGGGGACGTCGGCAGGGCACCGGACGCAGTCAGCGCGGCAGCCAGATCGCGGCGCACCCACAGGCCGTCGGTGCGCGATGTGCGGTGGATCTCGACGTAGTCGGTGGCCAGCCTCGGGTCATCGACGAGGCCGGTGGTGTCCGACCACTCGTGGTGGGTCTCGATGAACTCGGGGCGCGCCGCGAAGACGTCATCACGCAGTCCCGCCGCGTCGTCCTGCGACCAGCGCTGCGCCAGTTGCGCATCCGCCAGCCCCCCGAGATCGATGATGCGCAGATCGCTGACCAGCGCGGTGCCCCCGATGTCCGGCGTGGCGACCGTCGCGTCGTCGAGGCGAAGGGCGGCGGCATAGTCGTTGACCGTCCACCCGGCGTAGCTCGCGACAGCACACATCGGCACGGTCGGGTCGGCGCGAAATGTCCACGCGGAGTGGGCGAGAACGGGTGCGGCGATCAGCGTGCCGAGGGCGCAGGAGGCCCACACCCGCCGACGTTCGCGGGCCTCGGCGCCCGCGACGAGCTGAGCCCCGGCCACCGCGATCATGAGCGCCCCCGTCGCCCAGATGGGAGTGGCGAACCGGCGCTGGCCCATCCAGTCACCTTCGAGGATCGCGAACGCCACGGCTGCCAGGGCGAAGACGAGAAGTAGCGCCTTGAGGCCCGAGGCGTCGCCGGTCTTGCGCCGAAGCACGAGGACGACGAACACCGTTCCGAGCACTGCGGGCGCCACCCCGGTGAACAGGATGAGCTCGAAAGGCCTTGCCAGACCGATCAGATCGGGCAGACCCTGCGATTTCGCGATGGCGGTGTTGGGCACCAGTTCGCCGAAAGTCGCGTAGCGCCACAGCAACAGGGCACCGAGGGGCACCGCGAACGCCGCGGTGCCGATGCCGGCACTGCGCAGCTTGTCGCCGAGGCCGGCCCGAGTCAGCAGCAGCACGGCCAGAGGGTAGGCCAGCAGATAGATCATCCCGTCGGGACGGGTCAGCCCCGCGACCGCCGCAAGGGCCCCGCACAGCAGCGCGGTACGGGTGTTCAGCAGCCTGTTGTGGTGCGCCGCGGTCGCGATGCTTGCCGCCAGCCAGCCGACGGCCGCGGCCAGCAGCGAGTTCTCCAGACCCGAGAAACACCAGATGACGAACGACGGGATGGCGGCAGTGATCGCACCCGCGACAATCGTCACAGTGACCGGACTGCGGGTCAGCGCCTTCGCCACGCGGTAGTACGCGGCATAGAGCACGGCGCAGCAGATCAGCGCCAGGAGCTTCGGGAACATCACCTGGTCGGGGACGCCGAAGAGCGTCCCGTGGTCGAACAGCCGCATCATGTGGCCGACCACCAGCAGAGCCAGCCACGCCGGGTTCGAGTATCCCTCGACCGGATCGGCACCGGGCTGCAGCACCGGTCCGAGACCCGTGGCCACCGAGCGCACGTAGGCGAAGGTGATGGCGGCATCGTCGATGATCCACCCGCCGTAGACGAGCGCATGCAGTCCCACCAGGAGAGTGGGGGTCCCGATCGCCGCAACGGGGGCCCACACCGAGGTCCGTCGCTGCACGCCGTTCAGATCCGGACGCTCGACCACTGTTTGCTCGCTGCTCATCCCCACCAACATCTCACAGCTCATGCCGCATGTACGCGTCCGGAAAAGGTTTCCTGGACTATAGCGCAGCGGCGGCCGCGGCGGAGACCTCCGTCCCGCGGGCCGGCGCGAAAAACCCCGCGCCCGTGGCGGACGCGGGGCTTTCGACGGCGGGGTCTAGACCGCGGACTTCAGGTCGTCGACCTTGTTGAGCTGCTCCCACGGCAGCTCGATGTCGGTGCGGCCGAAGTGGCCGTACGCGGCGGTCGGGGCGTAGATCGGGCGCAGCAGGTCGAGGTCGCGGATGATCGCGCCGGGGCGCAGATCGAAGACCTCGCCGATGGCCTTCTCGATCTTGACCGGGTCGACCGTCTCGGAACCGAAGGTCTCGACGAACAGGCCGACCGGGGCGGCCTTGCCGATCGCGTAGGCGACCTGGACCTCGACCCGCTCGGCCAGGCCGGCGGCGACGACGTTCTTGGCCACCCAGCGCATCGCGTACGCCGCGGAGCGGTCCACCTTCGACGGATCCTTGCCGGAGAAGGCGCCGCCACCGTGACGGGCCCAGCCGCCGTAGGTGTCGACGATGATCTTGCGGCCGGTCAGACCGGCGTCGCCCATCGGGCCACCGAGCACGAACTTGCCCGTCGGGTTGACCAGGATGCGCGGGGCCGAGGTGTCGAGCGTCTCGTGACCCAGCTCGGTGAGCACGGTCTGGATGACGTGCTCGGTGATCTCCGGCGTGAGCTGGTCGTCGAGGTCGATGCCGTCGGCGTGCTGGGTCGAGAGCACGACGGTGTCGAGGCGCACCGGGGTGGTGCCGTCGTACTGCACGGTCACCTGGGTCTTGCCGTCGGGACGCAGGTAGTCGAGCGTTCCGTTCTTGCGGACCTCGGTCAGCTTGCGCGACAAGCGGTGCGCCAGCGCGATCGGCAGCGGCATCAGCTCAGGGGTGTCGGCGATCGCGTAGCCGAACATCAGCCCCTGGTCGCCGGCACCCTGCGAGTCCAGCGGGTCTCCGGCACCTTCGACACGGGTTTCGTGCGCCGTGTCCACACCCTGGGCGATGTCGGGCGACTGTGCGCCGATACCGATGTTCACACCACAGGTGAGACCGTCGAAGCCCTTGTCGGAGTGGTCGTAGCCGATCTCCAGGATCCGCTCGCGCACCGTGTTGGTGATGTCCGCGAACGCCGTCTTCGCGGTCGTCGTCACCTCACCGACGACGTGGACCTGGCCCGTCGTGACCAGCGTCTCCACCGCGACGCGCGACTTCGGGTCGTCGGCGAGCAGTGCGTCGAGCACCGAGTCGCTGATGGCGTCACAGATCTTGTCGGGGTGCCCTTCGGTCACCGACTCACTGGTAAACAGCCGAGCTTCACTCACGTCCGATCCCTTTCTACTCAAGCACGCCTGAGATAGTTAGTCTGTCAACTTATACCTGTCACGAAAGCACGCGACTCCGGCGCCCTAAGCACCCAAGCGTGTCCCCCCGCGGCGCGCAACCCTTACGCGCACGCTGACGTCTGTTGTTCGCGATTACCTCGCACCGGAATGCAGGAACCCGGCGATCGCGTCCACAATACGGCTCGCGATCACCGTCTTCGACCCGTGCTCCAGTGCCGACTCCGTTCCATCGGCCGACAACAGCCAGCCGTCGTTGTGGTCGACTTCGAACGCGCGGTTCTCCCCCACGGCGTTGACGACGAGCAAATCGCAGCCCTTGCGCTTCAGCTTGGCCCGGGCGTGGAACAGCACGTCGCCGTTGGCGTCCCCCGTCTCGGCGGCAAACCCGACGATGGCCTGCATGTTCGGCAGCTGGCCGTCCTGCCGGGACCGCACCGCGCCGGCCAGCACGTCGTCGTTGCGGACGAGCTCGATGGCGGGGTCGGTCGTGGCGTCGGGCCCCTTCTTGATCTTGCTCGTGGCCGGATGCGCCGGCCGGAAGTCTGCGACCGCGGCGGCCATCACGAGGACGTTGGCCTCGGGTGCATGCTTGGACACGGCGTCGCGCAGCTGGGCGGCCGACCCCACATGGGTCACGTGCACGCCGGCGGGATCGATGAGACCGGCGGTGTTGCCGGCGACGAGGGTCACGTCGGCGCCACGCTGGGCGAGGACGCGCGCCATGGCGTACCCCTGCTTGCCCGAGCTGCGGTTGCCGATGAACCGGACCGGGTCGATGGGTTCGCGGGTGCCGCCGGCGGTGACGAGCACCTTGACCCCGGCGAAGTCGTACGGAAGCGCGTCGCTGCGCGCGAGGAGAAGCTGGGCCAGCGTCGTGATCTCTTCGGCTTCCGGCAGCCGACCGGGCCCGGTGTCGGCACCGGTCAGGCGGCCCGACGCGGGTTCCATCACGACGCAACCCCGGCGACGTAGCGTCGCGACGTTGTCCACGGTCGCCGGGTGCAGCCACATCTCGGTGTGCATGGCCGGCGCGTAGAGCACCGGGCACCGGGCGGTCAGCAGCGTCGCGGTCAGCAGATCGTCCGCGCGCCCGCTCGCGGCGCGAGCAAGCAGGTCGGCGGTCGCGGGCGCGACCACGACGAGGTCGGCGGCCTGACCGATGCGGACGTGGGGTACCTCGTGGACGTCTTCGAAGACACCGGTGGACACCGGGTTTCCGGACAGCGCCTCGAACGTCGCGGCGCCGACGAACTTCAGGGCGGACTCGGTGGGCACGACCCGCACCGAGTGCCCGGCCTCGGTGAGCTGGCGGACGACGGTCGCCGCCTTGTACGCGGCGATGCCACCGGCGACACCGACGATGATCCGCTTGGCACTCACCGGTGTCTGCTCCCCGCCCGAGGGCTCATCGCCGCCCCTCAGCCCGCTACTCGCCCTCGGTGTGCTCGAGGAGGTCGCCGTGGATCTCGCGCATCGCGATCGACAGCGGCTTCTCCTGCAGGCCCGGCTCGACCAGCGGACCGACGTATTCGAGGATGCCGTCACCGAGCTGGTTGTAGTAGTCGTTGATCTGACGCGCGCGCTTGGCGGCGTAGATGACCAGCGCATACTTGCTCGAAGCGCGGTCCAGCAACTCGTCGATGGGCGGGTTGGTGATGCCCAGCGGCGTGTCATACGCACTGGCGGCGGACGGATCGATGGCGACCGGGGTCAACGGGTTGCTCACGTAGAGGTTCTCCTGAAAAAGATCTGAAAATTAGGGCTGATCGCGCCGCTCCGGCGCGTGGGCCACCAGCAAGGATACCAATTCCGCGCAGGCAGACTCCAATTGACTGTTGACGACCACCTCGTCGAAGTCGCCCTGAGCGGCGAGTTCGGCCTTCGCGGTCTCCAGACGCCGGGCCATCGCCTCGGGCGTTTCGGTGCCGCGTCCGGTCAGCCGGCTCTCCAGGGCCTCCCAGCTCGGCGGCGCCAGGAAGACCGTGGTGGCTTCGGGCATGGCCGCTTTGACCGCCCGGGCGCCTTCAAGATCGACCTCGATCAACACCGGACGGCCCGCCGCGGTCGCGGCGCGCACGGGGGCGGCAGGTGTGCCGGAGCGGTGGAGTCCGCCATGGATCTCAGCCCATTCGAGCAGGGCGCCGTCGGCGATGAGCTGCTCGAACTGCTCTGCCGTGACAAACGTGTAGTCCACGCCGTCGACCTCGCCGGGACGCGGGGCCCTGGTGGTCACCGAGACGCTGAAGTGCAGGTCGGGGACCCGCTCCCGCAGGCACCGCACGACGGTGGACTTACCGACGGCAGACGGGCCGGACAACACCAGGACCGCAGCCCCGGACGCGTCGCCCGGCCCTCCGCCTTCGCTCACCGACCTCCCTTTACGAGAAGTCGAACTTTTCCAGCAGGGCCTTGCGCTGACGATCGCCCAGGCCGCGCAGCCGGCGGGTGGGGGCGATCTCGAGCTCGGTCATGATTTCCTGCGCCTTGACCTTGCCGACCTTGGGCAGGGCCTCCAGGAGTGCGGAAACCTTCATCTTGCCCAGGACCTCATCGGTCTCGGCGTCCTTGAGGACCTGCTTGAGGTTGGTGCCGCCGCGCTTGAGCCGGTCTTTGAGCTCCGCTCGTGCTCGACGTGCGGCAGCAGCCTTCTCCAACGCTGCCGCGCGCTGTTCGTCGGTCAACTGGGGAAGGGCCACGGGTTCCTCCGTCTCGTCACCATCAACTGATTTGTCTCGGCTGGTAGTGGCGGAACCAGAACCAGCCAGCGTGGACGACCGTACCCACGCACGCTGACGAAAGCTAACCCCACCCCCGCCTTGTCGGCTCAAAAGCCCAGCGTGTAGCGCGCAGTGGCCTGATCCGCAGGATGCCGGGCCCCCGGGGCGTCGCGACCCCCCAGCGACCGTCGATCCGGGCAAAGCGCCTGCGTATCGCCGATATTTGCGCGTAATCGACGCCGACGGCGAATCTCCGGCCCCGCCGCGACGTCGCGACGCGAACGCCGGAACGCGACGACCTGAGAATTTCGGCTGGTCATCGCGTGTCGGGCGTGTCGCAGACCGGCATCGGCGCGGTAACGACGCCGCGTACGACCTGCGTCGACGCGGTGGCGCGGACGCCCGCTCAGGGGGCCTCGGCGAGGTGGGCGACCGCGTCGCGCATCCGCTCGGCGGCGGCCCGCAGCGCGGCCACGTCCGGTCCCGCGCGAAGCACCTCCCGCGACACCGCGGGCAGCAGCTGACCCGCTGCGGCGCCCCCGAGGCCCGCCAGCGCGTCGGGACGGCCGCCCTGCGCGCCCACGCCCGGAACGAGCACAGGGCCGTTCAGCGCGCTGACATCGGGCGGATCGGACAGGGTGGCGCCGACGACAACGCCCACCGAGCCGTAGCCCACCGAGCCGTAGCCCACCGAGCCGTAGCCGACCGAGCCGTAGCCGCCCGCACCGTTGAGCGCGGCGGCCGCGTCGACGATCGTCTGGGCGACGGTGCGGCCGTCGACCGTCGCGCGCTGCACGGAGGCTCCCTCGGGGTTCGAGGTCGCCGCCAGCACGAAGACGCCGCGCCCGTGCCGGGCGGCCGTGTCGAGCAGGGGCTGCAGCGAACCGAACCCCAGGTACGGCGAGGCCGTCACCGCGTCGGCGGCCAGCGGCGACTCACCGGCCCACGCGGCGGCGTAGGCCGCCATCGTGGACCCGATGTCGCCGCGCTTGGCGTCGGCGAGCACCAGCACGCCCTCCCGCCTCAGGGCCTCGGTGGTGCGCTCCAGCACCGCAAAGCCTGCCGAGCCGTAGGCCTCGAAGAAGGCGACCTGCGGCTTGACCACCGCGAAGCCGGCGAACGCGGTGACGCAGATCTCGCTGAAGCGGGCCAGCCCAGCGGGGTCCGCGGTCAGCCCCCAGCGGTCGAGCAGTTCGGGATGGGGATCGATGCCCAGGCACAGCGGGCCCCGCTGCGCCATAGCCGCCGACAGGCGGTCACCGAACCCGCCGCCCACGGTCACGAACCGAGCACGCTGTGCAGCTCCTGCAGCGACATCACGCCGATGTCGCCGCGGATCCCCGCCTCGATGCCCTGCACCGCGGCCGACGCGCCCTGCACCGTCGTCACACACGGAATGTTCATCGACACCGCGGCCGAGCGGATCTCGTAACCGTCGATGCGGGGCCCGGAGTTGCCGTACGGCGTGTTGAGCACCATGTCGACCTCGCCGGCCTTGATCGCGTCCACCGCGGACGGCAGCGGGTTGGGCCCAGTGGGCTCCTCGAAGTGCTTGCGCACCTCCTCACACGGAATTCCGTTGCGCCGCAACATCTCCGCAGTGCCCTCGGTGGCCAGCACCCGGAACCCGAGGTCGGCGAGGCGCTTGACCGGGAACACCATCGAGCGCTTGTCCCTGTTGGCCACCGACACGAACACCGTGCCCTGCGCGGGCAACGAGCCGTAGGCAGCGGTCTGACTCTTGGCGAACGCGCTGCCGAAATCGTGGGCGATACCCATCACCTCGCCGGTCGACTTCATCTCCGGGCCGAGCAGCGAGTCGATCTGGGACCCGTCGGACTTGCGGAACCGATGGAACGGAAGGACGGCTTCCTTCACCGCGACCGGTGCGTTGCGTGCCGTGGTGGCGCCGTCGCCGGTCCTGGCCAGCACGCCCTCTTCGCGCAGCTGCGCGATGGTCGCGCCCAGCATGACCCGGGCGCACGCCTTGGCCAGCGGGACCGCGGTCGCCTTGGACACGAACGGCACGGTGCGGCTCGCACGCGGGTTGGCCTCCAGGACATAGAGGACGTCGTCCTTGAGTGCGTACTGCACGTTGAGCAGACCGATCACGCCGATCCCGAAGGCGATGGCCTCGGTCGCGCGCCGCACGGCCTCGATGTCACTGCGGCCCAGAGTGACCGGGGGTAGCGCGCACGCCGAGTCGCCGGAGTGGATGCCGGCCTCCTCGATGTGCTCCATCACCCCGCCGATGTAGACCTCGGTGCCGTCGCACAGCGCGTCGACGTCGATCTCGATCGCGTCTTCGAGGAACCGGTCGACCAGGACGGGGTGCTCCGGCGAGAGCTGGGTGGCCCTGGTGATGTAGCCCTCCAGCGTCTCCTCGTCGTAGACGATCTCCATTCCGCGCCCACCCAGCACGTAGGACGGTCGCACCAGCACCGGGTAGCCGATCTCGGCGGCGATCCGGCGGGCCTGGTCGAAGCTGGTAGCCATGCCGAACCGCGGTGCGGGCAGACCGGCGCGGCGCAGCACCTCTCCGAACTCGCCGCGGTCCTCGGCGAGGTCGATCGCCTCCGGCGGGGTGCCCACGATCGGCACACCCGCCTTCTCCAGCCGCTCGGCCAGCCCCAGCGGGGTCTGCCCGCCGAGCTGCACGATGACCCCGATCACGCCGGGTCCGCCGTGGCCCGAGGCCTGTTCGGCGAAGTAGATCTCGAGGACGTCTTCGAACGTGAGCGGTTCGAAGTACAGCCGGTCGGCGGTGTCGTAGTCCGTCGAGACCGTCTCGGGATTGCAGTTGATCATCACGGTCTCGAAGCCGGCCTGACTCAGCGTGGTCGCGGCATGCACGCAGCTGTAGTCGAACTCGATGCCCTGACCGATGCGGTTGGGGCCCGAGCCGAGAATGAGGACCTTCGGCCGTTCGGTCTGCGGGGCCACCTCGGTCTCTGCCGCGGGGTCCATCTCGTAGCTGCTGTAGTGGTAGGGCGTCTTGGCCTCGAACTCGGCGGCACAGGTGTCGACGGTCTTGAACACGGGGTGGATGCCCAGACGTTGCCGCAGCGCCCGCACGCCCATCTCGCCGGCGAGTTCGGGTCGCAGTGCGGCGATCTGGCGGTCGGAGAGTCCGTGGTGCTTGCTGCGGCGCAGCAGATCCCCCTCCAGCACGGGGGCGTCGATCAGCTCGGCACGCAGCGCGACGAGTCCACCGATCTGGTCGACGAACCACGGATCGACCCCGGAGGCCTCGGCGACCTCCTCGACCGTCGCGCCGAGGCGCAGCGCGTATTCGATGTCGTAGAGCCGTCCATCGGTGGCGGTGCGCAGCCGGGTGAGCACGTCGGCGACGTCGCCCTCGGGGTCGGGTCCGGTCCAGAAGCCGGCGCGGCCGGTCTCCAGCGAGCGCATCACCTTGCCGAGCGCCTCGATGAAGTTGCGGCCCAACGACATCGCCTCGCCGACCGACTTCATCGTGGTGGTCAGCGTGGCGTCGGCGCCGGGGAACTTCTCGAACGCGAACCGCGGCGCCTTGACCACGACGTAGTCCAGCGTGGGTTCGAAGCACGCCGGGGTCTCTTTGGTGATGTCGTTGACGATCTCGTCGAGGGTGTACCCGATGGCCAGCTTGGCCGCGATCTTGGCGATCGGGAATCCGGTGGCCTTGGACGCCAGCGCCGAGGACCGCGACACCCGGGGGTTCATCTCGATGACGATGAGGCGGCCGTCCTTCGGGTTGACCGCGAACTGGATGTTGCAGCCGCCGGTGTCCACCCCGACCTCGCGCAGGATGTCGATGCCCAGTGTGCGCATGGTCTGGTACTCGCGGTCGGTCAGCGTCATCGCGGGCGCGACGGTCACCGAGTCGCCGGTGTGCACACCCATCGGGTCGAAGTTCTCGATCGAGCACACCACCACGACGTTGTCGCGGCCGTCGCGCATCAGCTCGAGCTCGTATTCCTTCCACCCGTAGATGGATTCCTCGATCAGCACGTTCGCCGACGGGGAGGCGGCCAGCCCGTCGCCGGCCATCCGCTCGACGTCGTCGGCCGAGTAGGCCATACCCGAGCCGAGGCCGCCCATCGTGAAGCTCGGCCGCACGACGACCGGAAGACCGAGTTCGGCGACGGTGTCGCGCACCTCGTCCATCGTGAAGCAGACCCGGGACTTGGCCGACTCGCCACCGACCTTGGTGACGATGTCCTTGAACTTCTGCCGGTCCTCACCGCGCTGGATCGCGTCGAAGTTCGCGCCGATCAGCTCAACGCCGTACCTGTCGAGGGCGCCGTTCTCGAAGAGCTTCACCGCGGTGTTGAGCGCGGTCTGGCCACCGAGGGTGGGCAGCAGCGCGTCGATCTTGTTGCCGCGCTCGGCCTGCTGGGCGATCACCTTCTCGACGAAATCGGCGGTGATGGGCTCGACATAGGTGTGGTCGGCGTACTCCGGATCGGTCATGATCGTCGCCGGGTTGGAGTTGATCAGGGTCACCTGCAGGCCTTCGGCCCGCAGCACCCGGCAGGCCTGGGTGCCCGAGTAGTCGAACTCGGCGGCCTGACCGATCAGGATCGGGCCTGACCCGATCACCAGGACGTGGTTGAGATCTGCGCGACGCGGCATCTGCTACTTCTCCCCTGCCATGAGGTCGATGAACTGATCGAACAGGTACTCGGCGTCGCGCGGGCCCGCTGCCGCCTCCGGGTGGTACTGCACCGAGAACGCCCGGCCGTTGGAGAGCCGAACCCCCTCCACCACACCGTCGTTGGCGCAGGTGTGGCTGACCTCTGCCTGGCCGAAGTCGGTGTCGAAGGTCTGGCCCGCTTCGCCCTCCAGGGCGAAGCCGTGGTTCTGGGCGGTGATGGCGACCCTTTTCGTGTGGTGGTCCATCACCGGCACGTTGATGCCCCGGTGCCCGAACACCATCTTGTAGGTCGAGAGCCCCAGCGCGCGGCCGAGGATCTGGTTGCCGAAGCAGATGCCGAACAAGGGGATGCCCGCGCCCAGTACCTCGCGGGTCACGTTCACGACGTGGTCTGCGGTGGCCGGGTCACCCGGGCCGTTGGACAGGAACACGCCGTCGGGGTTCAGGTCGGCGATGTGCTTGAACGTCGCGGCCGCGGGCAGGACGACGGTGCGAACGCCGCGCGTGGAGAAGTTGCGCGGCGTGTTCGTCTTGATGCCGAGGTCCAGTGCGGCCACCGTGAACCGTTGTGTCCCTTCGGGTTCGACGATGTAGTCGGAGTCCGTGCTGACCTCGTCGGCCAGATCCGCGCCGAGCATCGACTCCTGGCCGCGCACCCGCGCCACCAGGTCGTCGGCCGGGGCCTGTGCGGCCGCTCCGCTGAACACCCCGGCCTTCATCGAGCCGCGGCTACGCAGGTGGCGCACCACCGCCCTCGTGTCGATACCGGCGATGCCGACGATGCCCTGGCGCCGCAGTTCGTCGTCGAGCGTGCCCGTCGCCCGCCAGTTCGACGCCCGCGGCGAGGGGTCGCGCACCGCGTAGCCCGCCACCCAGATCCTGTCGCCGCGGCTTTCGCTGTCCTCGTGGTTCCAGCCGGTGTTGCCGATCTGGGGTGCGGTCGCGATGACGATCTGGCGGTGGTAGCTCGGGTCGGTCAGCGTCTCCTGATAGCCGGACATCCCGGTCGAGAACACCGCTTCGCCGAGAGTCTCGCCGACGGCGCCGAACGGCGTACCGGTGAAGATCCGGCCGTCCTCCAGGACGAGGAGGGCCTTCTGCGTTGTCGTCATGCTGCTTCCTCCGGGAGCCACTTCGAATAATCACGTCGGTCGTCTGCGCGGAATCCGGTGTCGATCTCGGTGCCCGACGGCAGGCGCCAGCGGATCGCCAGGATGCCCTCGTGCGTGAGGGCCTTACCCGCGAGGTTCTTCTCGGTGCGGATCTCGGCGATGGCCTCGTCCGGAATCCAGATGGGCCCTGCGCCGGTGCGCTGCAGCATGATTCCCTCCGGATAGCGGGTCAGCACCGCTTTCGCGCGGAACCCCAGGTCACCCGCGGCGACGCGGTCGTTCCAATGCGGTACCAGCGTGCTGCCGACATACAGACCCTTGGTGGCCGACACCAGTGCCGGGCCGACGGTCTCCGGGAGCGGCGGCAGCGTGCCGACGATCTGGGCCTGGCGTTCCACCCGGCGGCGCCAGCCGCGCATCATCGCCTGGATCAGCACCGCGATCAGCAGTGCCAGGATCCCGGCCAGGACGAGCGAGGCGACCAGCGTCGGGGTGTTCACAGGCCCACCTTGCCGTCGCGGGCGGTGATCGTGCCGCGCAGCATCGTGGTGGTGACCACCGCGGGCAGCTCCATGTCCTGGAAGGGGGTGTTGTCCGAGCGGCTGGCCAGCGCGGTGCCCTTCACCGTCCATGTCGCCTCCGGGTCGACGACCGTCAGGTTGGCCGGCTCCCCCACCTCCAGCGGCCTGCCCTGGTCGGGCAGCCGCACGATGCGGGCGGGCGCCTCGCTCATGACCCGCGCGACGTCGCGCCAGGTGAGCAGGCCGGGTTCGACCATGGTCTGCACCACGACCGAGAGCGCCGTCTGCAGCCCGAGCATGCCGGGGCGCGCGTTGGCGAACTCGCACATCTTCTCGTGCTCGGCGTGCGGTGCGTGATCTGTTGCCACACAGTCGATCACGCCGTCGGCGAGAGCCTGGCGCAGCGCGACCGCGTCGCTGGCCTCCCGCAGCGGCGGGTTCACCCGGTTGCGGCCGTCGTAGGTGTGCAGCCGGGTGTCGTCGAGCAGCAGGTGGTGCGGGGTCACCTCGGCGGTGATCGCGATGCCCTGCTCCTTGGCCCAGCGCACCAGCTCGACACTGCCCGCGGTCGACGCGTGGCAGATGTGGACGCGGGCGCCGGCGTCGCGGGCCAGCAGCGCGTCGCGGGCCACGATCGACTCCTCGGCCGCGCGCGGCCAGCCCGCGAGACCCAGCTTCGCGGCGTTGGGTCCTTCGTGGGCGACGGCACCCACGGTCAGCCGCGGCTCCTCGGCGTGCTGGGCGATCAGCACGCCCAGACCGGATGCGTACTCCAGCGCGCGGCGCATGATCAGTGGATCGTCGACGCAGACACCGTCGTCGGAGAACATCCGGACCTGCCCGGCTCCGGCGGCCATGAGCCCCATCTCGGTGAGCTGCTTGCCGGCCAGGCCGACCGTCACGGCGCCGACGGGGTGCACGTCGACCAGCCCGACCTGCTGACCGCGGTGCCACACATGGTCGGTGACGACCGCGGTGTCGGCGACGGGATCGGTGTTGGCCATCGCGAACACCGCGGTATAGCCACCCAGAGCCGCTGCGGCCGAACCGGTCTCGATGTCCTCGGCGTACTCGCGGCCGGGTTCGCGCAGATGGGTGTGCAGGTCTACGAAACCCGGCAGCAGGACCTGGCCGGTGCAATCGATCAGCTCGTCGGCGGTCAGGCCGGAGCCGATCTCGGCGATCACCCCGTCGCGCACCAGGACATCGACGCCGTCACCTTCGCCGTAGAGGCGCACCGACTTCAACACCACGCTCATGCGCTGATCGCTTCCTGCTCGGATCCGACGAGCAGGTGGAACAGCACCGCCATCCGGACGTGGACACCGTTGGAAACCTGTTGCAGCACCGCCGATTGCGAGGAGTCCGCGACCGAGTGGGCGATCTCCATTCCGCGCAGCATCGGCCCGGGGTGCAGGACGACCGCATGCTCGGCGAGGCGGGACTGCCGCTTCTCCGACAGTCCGTAGCGCACCGAGTACTCCCGCGAGGAGGGGAAGAAGCCGCCGTTCATGCGCTCGGCCTGCACGCGCAGCATCAGCACCACGTCGGCCAGCGGCAACTCCGCGTCGAGCTCGTGCGACACGGTCACCGGCCAGTCCGCGACCCCGACGGGAAGCAGGGTCGGTGGTGCCACCAGGACCACTTCGGCCCCGAGAGTGTGCAGCAGCGACACGTTGGACCGGGCCACCCGGCTGTGCAGCACGTCGCCGACGATGACGACCCGCTTGCCCTCCACCGAACCGAGCCGCTGGCGGATGGTCAACGCGTCCAGCAGTGCCTGGGTGGGGTGTTCGTGCATGCCGTCGCCGGCATTGATGATGGACGGCCCGCCGTGTTCGTCGAGCGTCCAGGCGGCGAGCTGCTGGGGGGCACCGGAGGCGGGATGGCGGATGATCAGCGCGTCGGCGCCGGCCGCACGCAGGGTGAGCGCCGTGTCACGCAGCGACTCCCCCTTGGCCACAGACGATCCCGACGAGCTCACGTTGATCACATCGGCGCTCATCCATTTGCCTGCCACCTCGAACGACACCCGGGTGCGGGTGGAGTTCTCATAGAACATCGTGATGATGGTGCGGCCCCGCAGGGTGGGCAGCTTCTTGACCTCCCGGCCCACCAGCGCCTCGCGGAAGTGGTCGGCGTTGTCGAGGATCGCCGTGGCGTCGTCGCGGCTCAGATCCGCCGCGGTCAACAGATGCTTCACCTGGCGGGCCCTCCGGTCGGTGCGATCGAGATGGCGTCGGCCCCATCGTTTTCGGTAAGCCGCACCTTGACGTTCTCGCTGCGCGAGGTGGGGACGTTCTTGCCGACGTAGTCAGCGCGGATCGGCAGCTCGCGATGCCCCCGATCGACGAGCACGGCCAGCTGCACGATCTTGGGCCGGCCGATGTCGCGCAGCGCGTCCAGGGCCGAGCGCACCGAGCGGCCGGTGTAGAGGACGTCGTCGACGAGGACCACCAGGGCGCCGTCGATGCCGCCGTCGGGGATGGAGGTCGCGGCCAGCGCGCGGGGCGGCTTGCTCATCAGGTCGTCGCGGTAGAGCGTGGTGTCCAGCGCCCCGGTCGCCACCTCGACGCCGCTGAATTCGGCGATGTTGGTGGCCAGCCGGGTGGCGAGAGTCACACCGCGGGTGGGGATCCCGAGGAGGATCACCCGCAGGCCGTCGGGCCCGTCGAGTGCGGTCTTCTCGATGATCTGGTGCGCGATACGGGCGATGGTACGGCTGACGTCCGCTGAGGACATCAGCTCCCGGTCGGGACCGGAGCGGTCGGGTGCGCCCACGAGTGAGCCGGACCTCCTTCTCCGCCTCACGGGACGGATCGTTAAAGGATGTCGGAAACTGCGGGGAGCTTAGCAGGTGTCCCGGCCCGGCCGCGCCGGCGACGTACAGCTGTCGGCCCCCGCCCGGTAGCGTCGGCCGGGTGAATCTGGACCGCAACAAGGCCTCCGTCGTCGATGCGATCGACGCCGGCCTTCTGGCCGGCGCCGTGACACTGGTGTGGCATGCCGGCGAGACCCTGCAAGTCAACGAGCTCGGCTTCCGGGACGTGGATGCGCGGCTGCCGATGCAGCGCGACACCATCTTTCGCATCGCCTCGATGACCAAACCCGTCACGGTCGCGGCGGCCATGTCTCTGGTCGAGGAGGGCAAGCTCACGCTGACCGACCGCGTGGCGACGTGGCTGCCCGAACTCGCCGACATGCGGGTGCTGGCCGAACCCCGCGGTCCGCTGGACCGCACAGTTCCCGCACAGCGGCACATCACGGTCGACGATCTGATGACCCACCGCAGCGGGCTGGCGTACATGTTCTCGGTGCTGGGTCCGCTCGCGGACGCCTACCGCAAGCTGCCCACGCGGCAGGACCAGGACAAGTGGCTCTCCGAACTGGCCGCGCTTCCGCTGGTCCACCAGCCGGGGGCCCGCCTGACCTACAGCCACGCCACCGACGTGCTCGGCATCGTGCTGTCGCGCATCGAGGGCAAGCCGCTGAGCCAGGTGCTCGCCGAGCGAATCCTCGGACCGCTGGGAATGGCCGACACGGGGTTCAGCGTGGGCGCCGCCGGGCGCAGGCGGGCGGCCACGATGTACCAGCTCGACAAGGACAACTCGCTGCGCCACGACGTGATGGGTCCCGCCCCGATCGTGGATCCGCCCTTCTGCACCGGCGGCGCGGGGTTGTGGTCGACGGCCGACGACTACCTGCGTTTTGCGCGGATGCTGCTGGGCGGAGGCACGGTCGACGGCGTCCGCGTGCTGTCCGAGGAGTCGGTGGCGTTGATGCGCACCGATCAACTGACCGACGAGCAGAAGCGCCACGACTTCCTGGGGGCGCCGTTCTGGATCGGTCGCGGCTTCGGTCTGAACCTGTCGGTCGTCACCGATCCCGCCAAGTCCCGCCAGCTGTACGGCCCGGGCGGGCTCGGCACGTTCTCCTGGCCAGGCGCGTACGGCACGTGGTGGCATGCCGATCCGTCGGCGGACGTCATTCTGATCTACCTGATCCAGAACCTCCCCAATCTGACGGTGGACGCCGCTGCCGCGGTCGCGGGCAACACCTCGCTGGCCAAGCTGCAGACCGCGCAGCCGAAGTTCGTCCGGAACACCTACCAGGCGCTGGGGTTGTAGACCGGCTCTGTCGGTGGGCGCGGGTAGCGTCGTTCGCGTGTTCGAAAATGTGTTCGATATCGACCCGGGTGCGTCGCAGGCCGAATTGCGCGCCGCGGTGGAGACCCTCGAACGACTGAAAGCCAGAGCCGCGGCCGCCCAGGCACGCGCCACTGCGCTATGGGCCCGGAAGCGCGCCGAGTCCGACGTGCGCGCCGGAGTTCCGGTGAGGCAACGCGGTAAGGGGCTCGCGTCGGAGGTCGCACTCGCCCGGCGGGACGCCCCGGTACGGGGCGGAACCCATCTCGGCGTCGCCAAGGCCCTCGTTCACGAGATGCCGTGCACGCTGGCCGCCCTCGAGGCCGGTGCGATCTCGGAGTACCGGGCGCTCCTGATCGTCCGCGAATCCGCCTGCCTGTCCGTGGACCACCGACGCCAACTCGACCGGGAGCTGTGCGACGAGGCCGACGGTTTCGAGGGCTGGGGCGACAGACGGGTCGGAGCCGCCGCCAAGACGATCACCGCCCGTCTCGACGCCGCAGCGGTCGTCGAACGCAACGCCAAGGCCGCCAAAGACCGCTGTGTGTCGATCCGCCCGGCTCCGAACACGATGACGTACGTGACCCTCCTGCTGCCGGTCGCCCACGGTGTCGGTGTCTATGCCGCCTTGAAGAAGGCCGCCGACACCACGTTCGATGACCGCTCACGCGGTCAGGTCATGGCCGACACCGCCTACGAACTCCTCACCGGCCGGGCCGCCGCCGAGCCCGCCCCGGTGGCGCTGAACCTCGTGATGGCGGATACGACGCTCTTCGGCGGCGACGACTGCCCGGGCTGGCTGCAGGGCTACGGCCCCGTACCGGCGGAAGCCGTACGCCACCTCGTCGGCGACGCTGCAATCGACCAGCGGGCCAAGGCGACGTTGCGCCGCCTGTATCGCCATCCCAACTCAGGTCAGCTCGTCGCCATGGAGTCGCGGGCGCGGATCTTCCCGAAGGGTCTGGCCGCCTTCATCGGGTTCCGCGACCAGACATGTCGCACGCCCTACTGCAACGCGCCGATCCGCCATCACGACCACGCCACGCCCGAGCGCGACGGTGGGCCGACCAGCGGGCTCAACGGGCTGGGGCTGTGCGAGGCGTGCAACTACGCCAAGGAGGCGCCCGGGTGGGCTGTCAGCACCAGCGACGAAAACGGATGCCACACGGCTCAATTCGTCACCCCCACCCATGCGGTCTACCACTCGGTCGCCCCTCCGCTGCCCGGGACACCGGTTCGGTGGCGGAGCATCGTCGAAGGCGAACTCAGCATCGACTTGGTGACCTTCGATGCCGCATAGGCGGACGTGTCTACAGAACGCCCAGTTTGGCGGCGAGGTCGAGGACGGCTTCGGCGCGGGCCCGGGTCGGCCCGGCGCTGCCGTCGTACGGCCCGGTCGGGGCGTCCAGACGGGCGAGGGTGCGCCGCGCCTCGTCGATCTCCAGGGTCGACGGGCTCAGCAGCGTGTTGATGGTCTCGGCGTGAGAGGCGTCGAGGCAGAGCCGCCCCGTCATACCGGCGGCCTTGGCGACCTCCGTCTCGCGGGCGAGGTGACGTGCCTGGTCGCGCAACGTCGGGCCGTCGATCGGCGCGGGCAGACCGGCCGCCCTGCTGGCGATGACCAACCGTGCCCGCGGGTAGGCCAGCACGGCCGGGTCGGCGGACATCCCGGTGTCGCGGCGAAAATCGCCGATGCCGAACGCGATTCGCGCGCACGACCTCGCGATGTCGAGCGCCGATTCGACACCGAGGGCCGATTCGACGAGTGCGACGATCGGCGTGCCGGCCGGCAACCGCTCGGCGGTGGCGGCGACGTCGTCGGCAGATTCGGTCTTCGCCAGCATCACACCCGCCAACCCCGGGGCGCCGGAGAGCGCGTCGAGGTCGGCAGTCCAGGCTGCGGTCGAGGCGCTGTTGATCCGCACCCAGGCCGAACCGCCGTCGTGCAGCCAGTCGGCGACGGCGCGCCGGCCCGCCGGTTTCTGCGCGTCCGGCAGACCGTCCTCGATGTCGAGCACCACGACGTCGACCGCGGTGTCCACCGCAGCGGTGAAGCCAGGCAGGCCCGGCTGCAACAACCAGGTCCGCGCGAGGGACCAGGGTGGCCGCGTGCACTGCGCTTGGGGTGTAACCGTCACCGCTCCATCCTCACGAAGACATCGGCTGATGGCCAGGTTGCGCACATAAAGTTCACGCAGTCGCAAGGCCTTTCGACTAGGTGCCGCTACCGCCGTCGTGGCCGCCCTGCACCGCGGCGGCCGCGGCGCGGATCTGCGGAGTCACCAGCATGACCTGCCCGAGCACCCCGTTGACGAAGCCCGGCGAATCGTCGGTGGACAGCTGCTTGGCCAGCTCCACGGCCTCGTCGACGGCGACGGGCTCGGGCACGTCCTCGGCGTGGAGCAGTTCCCAGACGGCCACGCGCAGGATCGCGCGGTCCACCGCAGGCAGACGGTCCAGCGTCCAACCCTGGAGATGCGCGGCGATGAGGTCGTCGATGTGGGCCGCGTGGTCGGTCACTCCGCGAGCAACCGTCACCGTGTACGGGTTCAACGGGGTGAGATCGTCGGTTTGCTTCTCCGCCAACGCGTTTCGCACATCGGCGACTTCTGCGGCCGTGATGCCACGAGCCTCGGCCTCGAACAGCAGATCGACCGCACGCTTGCGCGCCTGGTGCCGACCCCGGTCGCCCCTGCGGTCAGCCATTAACCCTTCCCAAGTAGCTGCCATCGCGCGAGTCCACCTTGAGCTTGTCGCCGGTGTTGATGAACAGCGGCACCTGGATCTCGGCGCCGGTCTCCATCGTGGCGGGCTTGGTGCCAGCACTGGAGCGGTCACCCTGCAGGCCCGGCTCGGTGTGGGCGACCAGGAGCTCCACGGTCACGGGCAGCTCCAGGTAGAGCGGCACCCCGTCGTGGAACGCGATCTGCACGGGCATGCTCTCCAGCAGGAACCCGGCCAGACGTCCGACCAGGGCCTCGGGCAACGGATGCTGCTCGAAGTCTTCGGAGTCCATGAACACGAAGTCGCTGCCGTCGCGGTAGAGGTAGGTCGCGTCACGGCGGTCCACCGTCGCGGTCTCGACTTTCACGCCCGCGTTGTAGGTCTTGTCCACGACCTTGCCGGAGACGACGTTCTTCAGCTTCGTGCGCACGAACGCCGGACCCTTACCCGGCTTGACGTGCTGGAATTCGACGATCTGCCACAGCTGGCCGTCGATCTGAAGGACGAGCCCGTTCTTGAAGTCGGCGGTCGATGCCACGGTGGGGTGTACTCCTAGCTTTCTAGATGATCACCAGTTCCTTGGGGAACCGGGTGAGTAGTTCGGGGTGCTGGTCCACCACGAGCGTGTCCTCGATGCGGACACCGCCGCGGTCGGGCAGATAGACACCGGGCTCCACGGTCACCGCAGAGCCAGCAAGCAGTGTACCGGCGGCGGAGGCGTTGATTCCCGGCGCTTCATGGATCTGCAGACCCACGCCGTGGCCGAGACCGTGGCCGAAGTTCTCGGCGTACCCGGCGTCGGCGATGACCTGCCGCGACGCGGCGTCGACACCCTTCAGCGTGACGCCCGGCGCGAGCGCTTCGCGGCCCGCTCGCTGCGAGTCGGCTACCAGCGTGTAGATGTCGCGCTGCCAGTCGGCGATCGGGGCGAGAACGAAGGTGCGGGTCATGTCGGAGTGGTAACCGGCGACGAGGGCCCCGAAGTCGATCTTGACGAAGTCGCCGGCGGCGAGCTGGGCGTCGGTGGGTCGGTGATGCGGGATCGCCGAGTTCGCGCCCGTCGCCACGATCGTCTCGAAGGACGCCCCGTCGGCGCCGTGAACCAGCATCAGCGCCTCGAGCTCGTTGCGCACCTCTTTCTCCGTGCGGCCCGCCCGCAGCCCGCCACGGTCCACCAGATCCCGCAGCGCGTGGTCCGCGGCCTCGCACGCCAGGCGCAGCACGGCGATCTCGCCGGCGTCCTTGACCTCCCGAAGGCCTTCGACCAATCCGGCGGCCCGGACGAACTCGCTCGACTCCCCCGCCGCTGTCGTCAGGGCGGCAAAGGCGTCCACCGTGACGACATGACTCTCGAATCCGATCCTGCGGACCCCGGCGGCAGCGGCCCGGCCCGCCAGATGCGGCCCGCAGGCGCGCTCGATGACCACCTCCGCGTCCGGCGCCTGGTGCGCCGCCTGGGTCCGGTAGCGCCCGTCGGTCGCCAGCACCGGCGTTTCGTCGTCGGCGAGCACCAGAAGGGCAGCGTTGGAACCGGTGAACCCGGACAGATAACGCACGTTGACCAGGTCGGATACCAGCATGGCGTCGAGCTCGGCCTCGGCGAGCCGCCGACGCAACCTGTCGCGGCGCTGGGAAATCGTCACAGTCGCCGACGCTACTCGCTAAGGTGAGGCCCCATGAGCAAGTGGTTGGTGCGCGGACTGGTGTTCGCAGCCCTCATGGTGATCGTCCGATTGCTGCAGGGCGCAATGATCAACGCCTGGGAGACCAAGGCCGCCTTGATCAGCGCGGTACTGGTCGCGATCTACGCGGTCATCGCGCTGATCTGGGGCTATGCGGACGGTCGCGCCGACGCCCGCCACAACCCGGACCCCGACCGTCGCGACGATCTGGCGATGACCTGGCTGCTGGCCGGTCTGTTCGCCGGCGTCGTCAGCGGCGCGGTGGCCTGGCTCATCGGCCTGTTTTATAAGAACCTCTACGTCGAGGGCCTCATCAACGAGCTGACCACCTTCGCGGCGTTCACCGCCCTCCTGGTCTTCCTGTTGGCGATCCTCGGTGTCGCACTCGGACACTGGCTCGTGGACCGCAAGACGCCGGAGCAGGCCCGTCGCCGCGAAGACGACGACCGTGCCGACACCGACGTGTTCGCCGCGGTGCGCGACGACCGCGACACCGTCGATTACGACTACGCGAACCACGGCGGCGAGGCCGGCCAGCAGACTTCGCCGGTCGCCGTGGCCGATGACGAGCAGACCCGGCCGTACGGCGACGAGGGCCGAAACCAGCGCTGACCCCGCGCGGGGGGCCCGGAATGCCCATCGCGTCTCCGCGGGTGGTTCCACCACCTCACCGGCGACGGTCGCTCGCGGTGCGCGTGTGACCATCCTTCCGGGCGGTCACGAGACCGCGCACCGCCTACGGTGTCCACAGACAACCTAAGCAATATTGCTGCCTGCCCCCACCAGGGCGTAAATTGGCTAGTCAGAGCATAACTGCAATAGTTGCGTGCATTAACTGTCTGGGTGTGTGACCATGCCGGGTGCCCGTCGTACGAAGGGCTCGAGAGCACGGTCTGCGCCGCGCGGCAACGTGGCCGACGATGTCGACAACCTGCGGATGTTGTTACGCATGACCCGCGCCGTCATGAGCACACGCAACTCCAAGGACGCTCTGGAAGTCATCGCCGAGGAGAGCAGAGCGGCGCTGGGCGCGGCCTCGTTCTCGATCAGCCGCTGGCAACGTGAGTCCGGGGTGTTGCGGACTCTGATCAACGTCGGCGACCTCGGCCCCGGCGAGCAACGGTGGCCCGCCAACGAGATTTATCCCTTGGCGGACTACCGACTGGTGACCGAGCTTTTGCGGCACGGTCGGCCCTACGTCACCTCGGTCGACGACCATCCGCCCGACTCTCCGGCCACGTCCCTGATCCGTTCGTTGAACAAGGAGAGCGAACTGGCGGTGCCGATCATGTGCCACGGTTCGATGTGGGGCGAGCTGTGGGCGACCGGAACCGCTGGTCGGCGTTTCGGCGCCGCCGACATCGAACTGCTGCAGGCGATCGCCTCCCAGGTGTCGGGGGCCATCGGCGCCGCGGAGATCTTCGGCCGGATCTCGCGCTACGCGTATGAGGATCCGTTGACCGGATTGGCGAATCGCCGTGCGCTGGACGACCGCCTTCGTCACCTGCACACCGAGGACGTACCGGTCACCCTTCTCATCGGCGACATCGACGGGCTCAAGCAGGTCAACGACCAAGAAGGCCATCCCGCCGGCGACGCCGTGATACGCGCTGTCGCCGATGTTCTGAGCGCTGTGTCCTCGTCCGTGCCGGGCGCGCTGGTGGCGCGCCTGGGCGGCGACGAATTCTGCGTGCTGCTGCCCGAGCACACGCTGGGGGACGCTGAACGCATCGCGCAGGACGCATCGCGCCAGTTGGACACCGAGGGGCCGCACGGCGTCTCCCTGTGCTGGGGCGCGGCCAGCGGTCGTCCGCTCCCGCACAACCACCAGGAGTTGGTGGCCGCCGCCGACGCAGCGATGGTCGCGGCCAAGGGCGAAGGCCCCGGACGGTTGCGTCTCAACACCCACGACGATCCGGTTCCGGCACTCCTTTCGGCCGCCAACCGGCGCCGCCGAGCGCGCCGCGCCATCGACGATCTGGTGCCCCGGTGCGTGGAGACACTCGATCACAGTGCCTGCCGGACGCTGGAGGACGCGCTGGCCATCCTCGTCAGTGAACTACGCGTGGTCGTCTCGGCGACCGGGTGGACGGTCCTCGCCACTGCGGGACGGGGCGAGCAGCTCGAGATCTTCGGCGGCCTCTCGAGCTGGCAGGACACCTCGGCGGTGATGCGCTTGTTCGGCTCCACCGACAGTTCGTATGCACTCGCGACCTATCCTGCGGCAGCCCACGCCATCGACAACGGCTCGGCCTTCGTCGCCGCGGTCGATGACCCGGCGTCCGATCGAGACGAAGGCGTTCTCCTGCAGGCCCTGGGCCACAACGCCGTCCTGTGTGTCGGGGCCAGACACGCGCACCGCGGCTACGTGCTGAAGCTGTATGCGGAGCGCCCGTTGGCTCTGCACGAGATCGCACCGTATGCACGGGTTCTAGTGCACTACTGCCTCAGCAGGTTTCCTCCGGCGCCCCGTCGCGCCTAGCGCGCCACCTCGGCGTACGCGGCCACCAGCAGCGACGGATCGGGGCCCTCCAACCGGCCGGGCTTGCCCAAGCCGTCGAGCACCACGAATCGCAGCACCCCGGCGCGCGTTTTCTTGTCGCCCAGCATCGTCTCCATCAGCTGCGGCAGCGCGTCGGCGTCGTAGGTGACCGGCAGGCCCAGCGAAGTCAGGATGTCGCGATGCCGCTGCGCCGTGGCATCGTCGAGGCGCCCCGCCAGCCGGCCCAGTTCCGCGGCGAACACCAGTCCGACCGACACCGCGGCACCGTGGCGCCATTGATACCGCTCGCGGCGCTCGATCGCGTGCGCGAGGGTGTGGCCGTAGTTCAGGATCTCGCGCAGCTGCGATTCCTTCTCGTCGGCCGCCACCACCTCGGCTTTCACAGCCACGGCACGCCGGATCAGCTCAGGCAGCACCGACCCGGCCGGGTCGAGCGCGGCCTGCGGATCGGCTTCGATCATGTCCAAGATCACCGGGTCGGCGATGAAGCCGGCCTTCACGATCTCCGCCATGCCGGCCACGATCTCGTTGCGCGGCAACGATTCCAGCGTCGCCAGGTCGATCAGCACCGCGGCGGGTTGATGGAACGCCCCGACGAGGTTCTTGCCGGCGTCGGTGTTGATGCCGGTCTTGCCGCCGACGGCGGCGTCGACCATGCCCAGCAGCGTGGTCGGGACGTGCACGATGTCGATGCCGCGCAGCCAGGTGGCCGCCGCGAATCCGGCGACATCGGTCGCCGCTCCCCCGCCCAGGCTGACGATCGCGTCCTTGCGGCCGACGCCGATGCGGCCCAGCACTTCCCAGATGAAGCCGACCACGGGCAGCTCCTTGCCACCCTCGGCGTCCGGGATCTCGATGCGATGAGCATCGATCCCTTTCTCCTGCAGATGGTTTCGGATCGCCTCGGCAGTCTGGGTCAGCGTCGGCTGGTGCAGGATGGCGACCTTGTGCCTGCCGTCGAGCACACGGCCGAGTTCGCCGAGCAGTCCCGTGCCGATGATCACCGGATAGGACGGATCTGTGTGGACCTCTACCGTCACCGGCTCTGTCACTGCGGGTCCTTTCGCATGCAGGAGGAACCTCGGCCCTTGCGTGCCGCGACGGTGGCGGGACTCGGCGGGGCTTCCGTGGAGGGGGATGCCGTCAGCGACAGCGGCGCGCGGCGCCAGACCGGACGCCGACGGCGCCGTTCGGTCTTGCCGCCGGGGTTCTCGAGCCGGGCGGCGATGAAGCGCACGACCGCCCCCGGATTGCGGTGGTTGGTGTTCACCCGGATCGTCGCGACCTGGCGGTACAGCGGAACGCGTTCTGCCATCAGCGCTTTGAACTTCTCGCCGCGATCGGGGCCGGCGAGCAGGGGTCGCACGGTGGAGCCGCCGGTGCGGCGCACCCCCTCGGCGGCGCTGATCTCGAGGTACACCACGGTGTGCCCGGCGAGCGCCTCGCGCACCCCTTCGGAGGTCACCGCCCCGCCACCGAGCGACAACACCCCGTCGTGGGTGGCCAGCGCGTCGCGGATGACGTTCTCCTCGATGCGGCGGAACTCGGGTTCCCCGTCGGTGGCGAAGATGTCGGCGATGGTGCGCCCGGTCGTCTTCTCGATCGCGTTGTCGGTGTCGAGCAGGGGAAGATCCAGGCATTTCGCCAGGCGGCGGCCGATCGTGGACTTGCCCGAGCCGGGCAACCCGATCAGAACCGCTTTCGGAGCCATCAGCCCGACGCCCGGGCGCCGTCGGCGGAGGGTTCCCGCTCGGCGACCGCGCGCAGGTAACTGTCGATGTTGGCGCGGGTCTCACCCAGCGAGTCGCCACCGAATTTCTGGAGTGCTGCGCGAGCCAGCACCAGCGCGACCATCGTCTCGACGACGACGCCCGCAGCCGGCACCGCGCACACGTCGGAGCGCTGATGGATGGCCACGGCTTCCTCGCCGGTGGTCATGTCGATGGTGGCCAGGGCCCGCGGCACGGTGGAGATCGGCTTCATCGCGGCCCGCACGCGCACGGGCAGACCGTTGGTCATGCCGCCTTCGAGTCCGCCTGCGCGGTTCGTCGACCGGATCACGCCGTCGGGGCCGGGGTAGATCTCGTCATGGGCGACGCTGCCCCGGCGACGCGCGGTCTCGAACCCGTCGCCGATCTCGACACCCTTGATGGCCTGGATGCCCATCACCGCGCCGGCGAGCTGGCTGTCGAGGCGGTTGTCCCCGCTGGTGAACGAGCCGAGCCCGACCGGCAGGCCGTGTGCGACGACCTCGACGACCCCGCCCAGGGTGTCGCCGTCGCGCTTGGCAGCCTCGATTTCGGCGATCATCAACGCCTCGGTGTCCGGGTCGAACGCACGCACCGGGCTGTCGTCGATGGCCGCGAGGTCCGATGCCTGAGGCGGCGGGCCGTCATAGGGTTTGGACGCCCCGATGGAGATCACGTGCGAGACGATCTCCACGCCGAACGCCTGGCGCAGGAACGCCCTCGCGACGGTGCCGGCGGCCACCCGGGCCGCGGTCTCGCGGGCGCTGGCGCGTTCCAGAACGGGGCGTGCATCGTCGAAGCCGTACTTGAGCATTCCCGCATAATCGGCGTGCCCGGGCCGCGGCCTGGTCAGCGGCGCATTGCGGGCGGCGCTGTCGGCGAGCACGTCGGGGTCCACCGGATCGGGAGCCATGACGGTCTCCCACTTCGGCCACTCCGTGTTGCCGATCTCGATCGCGATCGGTCCGCCGAGCGTGACGCCGTGCCGCAGGCCGGTCAGCATGGTGACCTGGTCCTGCTCGAACTTCATCCGCGCCCCGCGGCCGTAGCCCAGACGGCGACGCGCCAGCTGCTCGGCAATGTCACCCGTGGTCACATGGACACCGGCGACCATGCCCTCGACCATGGCCACCAGCGCCCGGCCGTGGGATTCACCTGCAGTCGTCCATCGCAACACGCGGCCCATTTTCGCACGACAGGTGCGCTGCCGACGAAACGGCGGCGCCGAGGCCCTCCTCGACGGCTGCGGCCTGGGGCCCTCCTCGACGGCTGACGCCTGGGCCCCGGGCCGATCCTCACCACCCGGCCGGAGAACCCAGCGCGGCACCCGACACCGCGACCGCTGCGGCCGTGCACATCGACAGACCGTGCGGGAGCGTCCCGCGGTCGCCCCGCATCACGGCGACCAGACCGAGCAACCCCGTCAGCAGCGACGCTCCGAGCGCGCCCAGCAGCCATGCGTCTGCCCCGAACGCGCCCGTGAGCGCACCGACTCCGAGGGCCAACTTCACGTCTCCGGCTCCGAGCGAGGCCGGGGCGGCGAGATGGACCGCGGCATAGCAGCCGAAGAGGGCTACGCCACCGGCCGCCGCGGCCACGCCCTCACCGGCCAGCGCCGCCCCCACCAGAATCACCACCGCGCCCGGCAACGTCAGCACGTTCGGTAACCGGCGCCGCCGAATGTCGAACGCGCACAACGCGATCAACCACAGCACGATTCCCACGGCGGTCAGCACCGCCATGATGTCCCCCACACGACCAGGCTAGGGCCGCTGAAGTGCCTGTCGCATCGCCTCTTTCGGCGCCGCCATCCCGGTGAACAGTTCGACCTGGGTGAAGGCCTGGTTCAGCAACATCTCGAGACCGCTGACGACGCGCCCGCCGGCCGCCTGCACCGCCGCGGCCAACGGGGTGGGCCAGGGGTCGTAGATCGCGTCCAGCAGCACCGGGGTCGCCGCGAAAGCCGCCGAGTACGGCGCCACGGCGTCCGCCGGAACGGTGTTCACCACGACACCCGTTCCCGCCACCGCGCCGGCCAGGCCGCGCCCGGTGAGATCGACCCACTCCGCGGACGCCCCGCACCGTTCCGCCAGGTCGACCAGCCGAGCGGCTCTGTCGGCGTTCCTGGCCGTGACGACGATGTGCTCCACGCCCCGCGCGGCGACGGCGACGACCGCCGCGGGTGCGGTGCCCCCGGAACCGACGACCACAGCGGGACCACGCACCGGCCCGAGCGCTCCGGCGACCCCGTCGACGTCGGTGTTGTCGGCCCGCCACCCGGAGTCGGTGCGCACCAGCGTGTTCGCCGAACCAACGAGCGTGGCGCGGTCGGTGGCCTCGTCGGCGAACCGCAGGGCGGCGAACTTCCCCGGCATGGTCACCGAGACCCCGACCCACTCGGGACCCAGACCCGACACCACCCCCGGCAGCTGGTCCTCGGTGCATTCGATGCGGTCGTAGGTCCAGTCGCGCAGTCCCAGCGCGCGGTAGGCGGCCAGGTGCAGCTGCGGGGAGCGCGAATGCGCGATCGGCGAACCCAGGACGGCCGCCCGTCGCACTCCGGTCATCTCCCCGGGCTCATCTGCCGAAGCTCCTCAACCGAGGCTCATCTACCGGGCCGAGTCGAGCACGCCGTTTTGTCGTGCCAGCTCGATGTTGGCGAGGTGCTGCTCGTACTCGCGGGTGAACAACGTCGTCCCCTGCATGTCGATGGTGACGAAGTACAGCCAGTCCCCCGCCGCGGGTTGCTCGGCCGCGACCAGCGCGGGCGCCCCCGGCGAGCAGATGGGCGTCGCCGGAAGACCCGGCCGCACATAGGTGTTCCACGGCGTGGCCTGCCCGCGGTCGCCGTCGGTGGTCGCCACCTCGATGCGGTCCAGCGGATAGTTCACCGTCGAGTCGAACTCCAGCGTGCGTCGTTCGGCCAGCCGGTTGTAGATCACCCTGGCCACTTTCGAGAAGTCCTGCGGCTTGGCCTCCCGCTGCACGAGCGAGGCCACCGTCAGGATCTGATACGGCGACATGTTCAGAGCGGTGGCCGTGGTGAGCAGACCGCTCTGCTCGTACTGGGCGGCGCTCGCGGCGATCAGGGTCGACAGGATCTGCTGCGGCGGCGCCGACGGATCGATGTTCCACGTCCCCGGTGCGATGAGGCCTTCGAGGCGACGATGGTCGGATCCCATGCCGTCGACCGCGACGGTCGCCCATTCGGGCAGAGCCAGTTCGGCCGGCGTGCCGGCACTGGCCACGCCCTTGAGGTCGTCGGCGGACACACAGCGGCGATCGCCGTCGAGATCCACGCACGTGGAGTTCGAGATCAGGCTCAGGATGCCCTCGGTGACCGCGTTGGTCTTGACGTCGCGCACGTCGTCGAGCTGCCGGCCCTCGGGGATGACGAGCTTGCCGACGCGGCTGGCGGGGTCGGCGAGGCGCTCCACGGCGTCGGCCGCGGGAATCTCGGTCCGGACCTTGTAGAACCCGGGCTGGATCGCCGAGATGGCCGTGTTGCCGTCCGCGGCGTCGACGAACGACTTGACGGTGGCCACGACGTTCTTGTCGTGCAGGGTCTGGGCGATCGCGGTCGTCGAATCGCCGTCGTGCACCTGGATGACGACGTCGTTGACGCCCTCACCGGCGTAATCGCTGCTCGACCCGCCGAACAGCGAATGCCACATCTTGGAGCCGAGGAACACCGCGACCACGGCGACGACCACCAGCATCGCCACCGCCGCCACGGCAGCCGTCCGCCGCCTACGCCGTTGGCGCTCTTCGCGTGCGCGCTCGCGCCGTGTCATCCGCCGCCGCGGTGGCCCCACCGCGAGCGGCTCGGCACGGTCACTCTGCCAGTCCTCAGTCATCCAAGACCTCTCCGTGTGCGGGCAACGCCGCCCGCCGCTGGTCCAGCCAGTTTTGAAGGATCCCCACCGCCGCGGCCTGATCGATCACCGATCGCTGGCCGCGGGCCCGTACTCCCGCCTCCCGCAGCGCACGTTGAGCGGTCACCGTGGTGAACCGCTCATCGCTGAGTCGCACCGGCACCGGTGCGACCCGCACTTCCAATTGATCCGCCACCTCGACGGCATCGCGTGCCGAGGTGCCGCTCCTGTCCGCCAACGTCCTCGGCAACCCGACGACCACCTCGACGACCTGATATTCGTCGACCAACGCGGCCAGCCGCTTCAGATGGCGGGTGGATCTGCGATCCCGCGCGACGGTCTCCACCGGCGTGGCGAGGATCGCGTCGGGGTCGCTGACGGCCACCCCGATCCGGACGGTACCGACGTCCACACCGAGCCGCCGGCCACGGCCCGGATCGGGGGCAGCCTTCGGATCGCCGGGCCTGTCGGGCGCACGGCTGGTCCAGTCGGTGTCGGACACGCCGCTACGTCCGGCCGATCTCCGCGCGCACCGCCGCCAACGCCGCGTCGATGCCCGCCGCCCCCTTGCCAGAACCTTGAGCCAGATCGGCCTTGCCCCCACCGCGGCCGTTCACCGCGGCGCCCATGACCTTGACCAGTTCGTCGGCGCGCAGCCCGTGCTCCTGTGCTGCCGGGTTGACCGCCACCACGAAGGGCACCGTGTCGTTGTCTCCCTCGGCGATCAGCGCGATCACCGCGGGATCGCCGCCGAGCTTGCCGCGGATGTCACCGACCAGGGAGCGCAGGTCGCCTCCGGAGATGCCGCCGGCCATCCGCTGGGCGACCACACGCACGGCGCCGATGGTCTCTGCGCCGGCGGCCGCATTCACCGCCGCCGACCGTGCACCGGCCAACCGCAGCCGACCCAATTCCTTCTCGGCGGCGCGCAGGCGCTCGACCAGCGTCGCCACCCGCGCGGGCACCTCTTCCGAGGGCACCTTCAGCGACGAGGCGAGCCCCGCCATCAGAGCCCGCTCCTTCGCCAGGTGGCGGAAGGAGTCCAGGCCGACGTACGCCTCCACGCGGCGGACCCCCGAGCCCACCGACGACTCGCCGAGGATGGTGACAGGACCGATCTGCGCCGAGCTGCGCACGTGGGTGCCACCGCACAGTTCCAGCGAGAACGGGCCGCCGATCTCGACCACCCGGACCTCGTCGGGGTAGTTCTCGCCGAAGAGCGCCATCGCGCCCATCGCCTTGGCCTTCTCCAGTTCGGTGGTGAAGCTGTTGACCTCGAAGTCGGCCTCCACCGCCTGGTTCGTGACCTCCTCGATCTGGCTGCGCTGATCGTCGGAGAGCGCACCCTGCCAGTTGAAGTCGAAACGCAGATAGCCGGGCCGGTTCAGCGAACCTGCCTGAACGGCGTTGGGCCCCAGCACCTGTCGCAACGCGGCGTGCACCATGTGGGTGCCGGAGTGACCCTGCGTGGCGCCGTGGCGCCAGCGCGGGTCGACGGCGGCCAGGACGGTGTCACCCTCCACGAACTCGCCGGATTCCACGGTGATGCGGTGTGCCCACAAGGTTTTCGCGATCTTCTGGACGTCGGTGACGGCCGCCTTGGCCGTGCCGGACGCGCCCGTGCCGGTGACCGTTCCCTCATCGGCGATCTGACCACCCGACTCCGCGTAGAACGGGCTGCGGTCCAGGATCAGCTCGATCCTGTCGGGACCCGAGCCGGTGTCGGGCCCGTCGTGGGAGACCACGGGCACCCGTTTGCCGTCGACGAAGATCCCGAGAATCTTTGCCTCGGTGTTCAATTCGTCGAAACCGGTGAACTCGGTCGGCCCGGCGTCGACGAGCTCGCGGTAGGCCGACAGATCCGTGTGTGCCTGCTTGCGTGCGGCCGCGTCGGCTTTGGCGCGCCGGCGCTGTTCGGCCATCAGACCGCGGAAACCCTGTTCGTCCACGCTCAACCCGGCTTCGGCGGCCATCTCGAGGGTGAGTTCCAGCGGGAAGCCGTAGGTGTCGTGCAGCGTGAACGCGTCGCTCCCGGAGAGCACGGTGGCGCCGGAATTCCTGGTCGCGCGCGCGGCGTCGTCGAACAGCCGGGACCCGGACGCCAGCGTGCGGTTGAACGCCGTCTCCTCGGCGACGGCGATGCGCTGGATCCGGTCGAAGTCCGCAGCGAGTTCGGGGTACGACGGGCTCATCGCGTCACGGACCGTCACCATCAACTCGGCCATGATCGGCTGGTCGACGCCGAGCAGCTTGGCGGCGCGGATGATGCGGCGCAGCAGACGACGCAGGACATAGCCGCGACCTTCGTTCCCGGGGCTGATGCCGTCGCCGATGATGATGGCCGCGGTGCGGCTGTGGTCGGCGATGATGCGGTAGCGGACGTCGTCCTGATGGCTGCCCTGCCCGTACCCGCGCGGCGCGAGCGCGGCGACGAGATCGATGACGGGGCGCAGCAGGTCGGTCTCGTAGACGTTGTCGACGTTCTGCAGCAGGCAGGCCACGCGCTCGACACCCATACCGGTGTCGATGTTCTGGCGCGGCAGCGGCCCGAGGATCTCGAAGTCGTCCTTCGACGTGCCCTCACCGCGCTCGTTCTGCATGAACACGAGATTCCAGATCTCGATGTAGCGGTCCTCGTTGGCCTCCGGCCCGCCCTCGATCCCGTAGTCGGGACCGCGGTCGTAATAGATCTCCGACGACGGACCGCAGGGACCCGGGATGCCCATCGACCAGTAGTTGTCGGCCATGCCGCGGCGCTGGATCCGCTCCAGCGGCAGGCCCGCCACTTCCTGCCAGTAGCCGATCGCCTCGTCGTCGTCGAGATAGACGGTGGCCCAGAGCTTTTCCGGGTTGAATCCGTAGCCGCCCTGCTCGACAGGGTTGGTCAGAAGCGTCCACGCGAACTCGATGGCGCCCTTCTTGAAGTAGTCGCCGAAACTGAAGTTGCCGGCCATCTGGAAGAAGGTGTTGTGCCGGGTGGTGATGCCCACCTCGTCGATGTCAGGGGTGCGGATGCACTTCTGCACGCTCGCGGCGCGATTCCACGGCGGTGTGCGCTGCCCGAGAAAGTAAGGGACGAACTGCACCATGCCGGCGTTGACGAACAACAGGTTCGGGTCGTCGAGGATCACCGACGCGCTCGGAACCTCGGTATGACCCGCCTTCACGAAGTGATCAAGGAAGCGCTTCCTGATCTCGTGTGTCTCCACGTCCTGGTGTCCTTCGGTCCAACCTGCGAATACTCGACCGCACCACAGTACCGGTCTACCTACCGGTATCCACCGCGGCCGAGACGGTCAGCCCGACACGAAGCTCAACCGGACCGACCTGCGGGAGTTGTCCCTGTTCAGGTCCACCAACACGATGCTCTGCCAGGTGCCCAGAAGCGGCTCGCCGCCGCTCACGGGAACGGTCACCGACGGTGAGACCAGGCCGGGCAGCACGTGGTCGGCACCGTGTCCGGGCGAACCGTGGGAGTGGCGGTAACGATCGTCGCGGGGCAGCAGTCGTTCCAGCGTGGCGATCAGGTCGTCGTCGGAGCCGGCGCCGGTCTCGATCACCGCGACGCCGGCGGTCGCGTGCGGCACGAAGATGTTGCAGAGCCCGTCCTGCTGGTCTGCGCAGAAGTCCTTCACCGCCGACGTGAGGTCGACGATCTTGCGTCGCGAGGTGTCGATGTCCAGCACTTCGGTGTTCACCTGCCCGAGCCTACGAGCCGGTGCGTTTGTTTAACCGAGGGTGCGTTCGTCTACCCGGGTCCGGCAACAAGAGGGACCCGAGGGGACGATGACGACAACTTCACATGGCCCGAATCCGAGGCTCGAGCAATGGGAGAAGCGCACCGAGTGGCCTTTGGCATCCGTGGCGCTGATCTTTCTGATCACGTACTCGGTGCAGGTCCTGGCCCGGCCCCCGCATCGGGTCGACAGCGTGCTCGAAACCCTCAACACCGTGCTCTGGGCCCTGTTCCTGGTCCACTACCTGGTGCGGCTCGCGCTGGCCCGCCCCCGGGGCCGCTGGTTCCTCTGGCACCTGCCGGATCTGGCGATCGTCGCCCTGCCCTTCCTCCGACCGCTTCGACTGCTCCGGCTGGTGGTGCTCATCACCGCCATGCACCGCGCCGCGGGCGACGTCATCCGCGGGAAGGTCGCGATCTACACCGCCAGTGGGTCACTACTGCTCATCTACGTCGCCTCGCTGGCCGTCCTCGACGCCGAACGTGACGAGCCCGGCTCGGCCATCACCTCGTTCGGCAAGGCGCTGTGGTGGTCCATCACCACAGTGACCACGGTCGGCTACGGCGACCTGGCTCCGGTCACCCCTACGGGCCGCGTGGTCGCGGCGCTACTGATGATCGGCGGGATCAGCCTGCTCGGCGTCGTCACGGCGACGCTGGCGTCGTGGATCGTGCAACGCGTCGCCGAAGAGGACACGGCCAATCAGACGGCCACGGCGGCCCAGATCGAATCGCTGCGCGCCGAGATCAGGCATCTGACGGAAGCCCAGGAGCGGCACAACCGGGAATGCCGGAGCGCAACCCCCGCTGATTGACGTCACCGTTTATTCATAGTCGGCCAAGGGTATTTCTGCCTCAGCTGCTCGTCACCTGGAGGAAGAAATGACCATCACCGGCATCATCACCGCAATCCTTATCGGCATCGTCGTCGGCGTACTCGGCCGCCTGGTGCTGCCGGGCCGACAGCCGATCGGCATGCTGCTCACCATCCTGGTCGGCATCGTGTCGGCGTTCATCGGCACCGCGCTCGCCCGGGCCATCGGAATCCCCGTTGCCACGAACGGAATCGACTGGCTGGAGCTCCTCGTCCAGGTCGTCGTCGCCGCCGCGGGTGTGGCCCTGGTCGCCGCACTGATGGGCCGGCGCCGGACCCCGATGGTGGGGCGCCGCCGCTCGGGCCTCATGCGCTGACATCTCGCAGGCACCGCCCACGTGATCCCGGCTGGACCCCCGACCGGCCGGGATCACCCCTGTGTGCTCACAGGCGCGGCAGCAGTGCGTCGAGCTTGTCGTAACCCTCCGTCATCCCGCCCTCCATTCCCGAGGCGAGCAGAGCGTCGCGCGCCTCGACCGTCGGGCAGATGGAGCGTCCCCGCAGCCGCGACCGGCCGCCGCCGAGATCGTCGAACCACAGGAACTCGATGTTCACCATGTCGGGAGCACCGTCGAATTCGAAGGTCTGCAGGATGAATTCGTTGCGGCGGACCGTGTGGAACGTCCCGTTGAACGTGAACGATCCGTCGTCGTTGCTGTGCACATAGCGGTAGCCCCCGTGATCGCGGAACTCCCATTCGGTGATGTCCATCTCCAGTCCGTGCGGACCGAGCCACTGCTTCACCAGCTCGGGCTCGGCATGCGCTCGGTACAGGGCCTCGACGGGGGCGTCGAAGGCGCGGGTGAACTCCATGGCCAAGGTGTCGACCGGAGCGTTGAGGTCCAGTGCGTTCGTCATGTCGGTGTTCCTTTCTCGGAGTGGTCGGTGGAGATGCCCGACAACAGATCGTCGAGCCGGCGGTAGGCGCGTTCGGCGTCCAGCCGGTAGCGATCGATCCACGCGGTCAGCCCCTCGAGCGCGGCCGCGTCCAGATGCACCGGTCGGCGTTGCGCGTCGCGGGTCCTGGTGACCAGACCCGCCTGCTCAAGCACCTGGATGTGTTTGGACACAGCCTGTTTCGTGATCTCGAACGGAGCCGCCAACTCGTTGACCGTCGCCGGGCCGCGCGACAGGCGCGCCACCAGCGCACGACGAACCGGGTCGGCGAGCGCCAGGAATGCGCGGTCGAGCCGGGCGTCTTCGTTCTCACCACTGGCCAATAATCAACCCTTCTATTGATCAATCAATTGGTTGATTAAGACGATAGGAGCGCTCCCTCGCACTGTCAAGGGGCCGGCCGGTCGCGGATCTGCTCAGCGCTTGCGGCGGATGATCGCCCGCAACTTCTCCAGCCGCGTGGAGATGTCCCGCTCGATGCCGTGGTTGGTCGGCTGGTAGTAGTCGACCCCGACCAGCTCATCGGGCGGATACTGTTGTGGCGCAACGCCGCCGGGGTGATCGTGCGAGTACTGGTACCCGATGGCATTGCCCAGCTTCTGGGCCCCCGAGTAGTGGCCGTCGCGCAGATGGGCGGGCACCAGTCCCGCCTTCCCGGCCCGGATGTCGGCCATGGCCGCGCCCAGGGCGGTGGTGACCGCGTTCGATTTCGGCGCCGTGGCCAGGTGAACCGTCGCGTGCGCCAGTGTCAGCTGCGCCTCCGGCATGCCGATCAGCTGTACGGTCTGCGCCGCGGCGACCGCGGTCGGCAACGCCGTCGGATCGGCCATCCCGATGTCCTCACTGGCCAGGATCATCAGGCGGCGGGCGACGAAGCGCGGATCCTCCCCCGCCACCAGCATGCGGGCCAGGTAGTGCAGTGCGGCGTCCACGTCCGACCCTCGGATCGACTTGATGAACGCGCTCACGACGTCGTAGTGCTGGTCGCCGTCGCGGTCGTAGCGGACGGCCGCCTTGTCCAGCGACTGTTCGATGACCTCCACCGTGACGTCCTGGCCCGACTCGGCGGCGACCTCCAGCGCTGTCAGTGCCCGGCGCGCATCGCCTGCCGACAGCTGCACCAGCTGTTCGACCGCGTCGTCGGTGACCGTGACCTTGCCGCCCAGCCCGCGAGGGTCGTCGATCGCGCGCCGGATCACCGTGGTCACCTCGGCCGGTGTCAGTGGCTGCAGCTGCAGGATCAGCGACCGGCTCAACAGCGGGGCCACCACCGAGAAGGACGGGTTCTCGGTGGTCGCGGCCACCAGCAGCACGACCCGGTTCTCGACAGCGGCCAGCAGGGCGTCCTGCTGGGTCTTGGAGAAGCGGTGCACCTCGTCGATGAACAGGACGGTCTGCTCGCCACGCACCGAGGCCTGCCGCGCGACGTCGATCACCGCGCGTACCTCTTTGACCCCCGCCGAGAGCGCTGACAGCGCCTCGAATCGGCGCCCGGTGGCCTGCGAGATCATCGACGCCAGGGTGGTCTTGCCGGTTCCCGGCGGGCCGAAGAGGATCACCGAGGCCGCACCGGAGCCTTCGACGAGACGCCGCAGCGGCGAGTTCGGTTTCAGCAGGTGGCCCTGTCCGACGACCTCGTCCAGCGACGTGGGCCGCATCCGCACCGCCAGCGGTGACGAGGCGCCGGCGACGCCGGCGGCCGGCACCGACGACTCCCCGGGCACGTCGAACAGGCTGGCGGACATGCTCCCTGCTTACACGGGTGCGGTGACGAAGTCGATGAGCTCTTCGACGCGGCCGATGAGCTCGGGCTCGAGGTCGGTCCAGTCCCGCACCCTGCCACGGATCCGCTGCCATGCCGCGGCGATGTCGGCCTGGTCGCGGTGCCTCCACCCCAGCGCCGCACACACCCCGTGCTTCCAGTCCTGCCCCTTGGGGATGACGGGCCACTGCGGCACGCCGATGCGCGCCGGCTTGACCGCCTGCCAGATGTCGATGAACGGGTGCCCGACGACCAGGGTGTGCTCACCCCCGGGTCCGCGGCGGACCGCGTCGGCGATCTTCGCCTCCTTGGAACCTGTCACGAGGTGGTCGACGAGCACCCCGAGCCGCCGCCCCGGGCCCGGCCGGAAGTCGGCGACGATCGCGGCAAGGTCGTCCACGCCGCCGAGGTACTCGACCACGACCCCTTCGATCCGCAGGTCCTCGCCCCACACCTGTTCGACGAGTTCGGCGTCATGGCGCCCTTCGACGTAGATGCGGCTGGCGAGCGCGACTTTCGCTCGCGCGTTCTGCACCGCGACCGAACCCGATGCGGTCCGTGTGGGCGCCGCGGGTCCGGCCTTCTTCGGTGGGGTCAGGATCACCGGCTTGCCGTCGACGAGGTAGCCGGGCCCGACCGGGAACGGTTTGGTACGGCCGTTGCGGTCCTCGAGTTCCATGCGCCCGTACTCGACCCGGACGATGGCGCCGACGAAACCGGTCTGGGCGTCCTCGACGACCATGCCGATCTCGATCGCCCGCTCGACGGAGCGCGGCCGCCGGGATTGGTGGGGGTTGTCGTTCAGGATGTCGGTGCCATAGCGATCAGCCACCGGGTGATCGTAGGGAGCGCAGCGGCCTGTTCGGCCTAACATCGCCCGTGTGTTGCTGAATCGGGCCACCGCCGAGGGCATTGCCGAGGCCGTGTCACGCTGGTGCTGCGGCGGTGGAACGCACCGCGCGTCAGGCCGGGCGGCACCCAGCGCACGCAGGCGGGCACCATCCGCATCGACGACGTCACCGAACTCCCTGGGGACCATCAGGTGACGGCGGCGCAGGCCCTCGCCGCCGGGTACCCGGAGGTCGAGGCGGCCCGCGCCGATCTGGATCGTCGACCTGCCGCTCACACCTATGCCATCGCGGTGTCCTTCCTGGCTCCCGACGAGCGTCCCGAGCTCGCGGCCGACGAGAACCTGGGCGCCGAGGACATCGCCGCGATCGCCGCCCGCCTGGACCGCTGGGACTCGGTGGCCGAGGCGCCGTGGACGCGCGGCTACCTGCAGATGATCGGCGAGAACGAGGCGGTGCGGGCTCCTGATCTGGCCGCCCGCTCCGGAATGGACGTGCCGCGGTTCAAGCGTCGGGTCCGGCAGCTCAAGGGCCTTGGACTGACCCTCAGCCTCGACGTGGGTTATCGGCTCTCCCCGCGCGGCCGGGCCTTCCTGGCGGCGACCACGGAAACTACCTAGTTCAGCTGCTGGCCCTGGCCTGCCGCCGGTGCGCCGACCTCGGCCAGTTTCGCCGGGTTCGAGGTGATCTCGTCGATCACGGTGTGGATGAACCGCATCTTCTCCAGAACCGGCGGGGGCAGCACGAACGGGTAGACGTCCTCTTTGCCCATCGACCGGTTCACCTGGTTGAGCGCCCACGACAGAGGCAGCCACAGATCGATCAGCGTGTCGAAACCGCTGGGCCCCAAGGCTCTCCGGTCGTAGGTCGCCGTCGCCGGGGCGAACCCGAAGGCCGCGGCAGTGTCGAGGGTGTCCCGGATGTGCAGGTAGTGGGCGAACGTCTCGGCCCAGTCCTCTGCGGGGTGCATGGTGGCATACGAGGACACGTAGTCGTTCTTCCACCCTGCCGGTGAACCCTCGCTGTAATGCCGGTCCAGCGCCTCCTGATAGTCGAGATTGGGGTCGCCGAACAACTCGACGTAGCGGTCGAGGTAATCCTGCGACGTGCCGACCAGGCGGTATTGGTAGTAGTGACCGATCTCGTGGCGGAAATGACCGAGCAGTGTGCGGTACGGCTCGTCCATCGCGACGCGCAACTGCTCGCGGTGGACGTCGTCGCCTTCGGCGAGATCCAGTGTGATGACCCCGTTCTGGTGACCGGTGAAGACCTTCTCGAACTGACTGGACAGCAGATCGAAGGCAAGCCCGAACTGCGGGTCGAGGTCGCGCCCCACGATCGGCAGTTTGAGCTCGTGCAGTTCGGCGATGAGCCGGCGCTTGGCTCTCTCGGCGGCGGCGAACGCTGCCAGCGCGATGGTGTCGGCGTCGTTGGGGCGTGTTCGGGTCAGTGCGCACGACACGCACAGCTTGGCGATCGGACCCTTTTCGACGAGCCAATTACATTCGGCGAGATGTAGATTCGCGCAGAGCTGGTAGTGGCTCTCGTCCACCGCTCCGGCGTGATCGCTCTCCTCCGAAGGCGCGATCACCAGCAGCGCCATGTCGTCGAGAGAGAACCCCAGCGCACTCTTGCAGTGCAGGCACAGCGAGTTCTCGAAGGACAGCCTCTGCCCGCAGTTCGGGCACGTGAAATCACGCACGAAGCATTCCCCCCTCATACGGCGCGACGTCGACGGAGACGTCGATCACGCTGGATTCCGAGTCGGTGTAGATGATGCCCCGCAGCGGCGGCACGTCAGCGTAGTCGCGGCCGAAACCGACTGTGACGTAACGCTCGTCCACCATCTGATTGTTGGTCGGATCGAGTCCGAGCCAGAGGTTCTGGGGTGTCCAGACCGACGCCCACGCGTGCGTCGCGTCAACTCCCACCATGCGTTCCTTCCCAGGCGGAGGGTCGGTCGCCAAGTATCCCGATACGTAACTGGCGGCCAGACCATTGGCACGCAGGCAAGCGATCGCCAGCCGCGCGAAGTCCTGACATACCCCTTCGCGCGCTGCCAAAACCTCGCTCACCTGCGTGGACACAGTCGTCGACCCCGATCGGTAGGTGAAGTCGGTGTAGATCCGCGCGGTCAGGTCCCGGAGCACGTCGATCAAGGGCCGCCCCGAGACGAAACTGGGTGCCGCATAGGCGCGGAGCTCGTCGGTGATCTCCGGTGGCTGCAGGTCGAGGGTGAACTCGGTCGCCAGCGCCCCGTCCGCGCCGACCGGCCGGGCTATCTCCCAGGGCGCCCTGGCCGACGGCCCCTGGTACAGATCGGGCGGGGGCGGGTCGACGTCGACGACCGAGCGGCTCGTGATGCTCAGGGTGCGGTGCCGCTCGGTGACGTGGAAGTAGGAGCTGATGTTGCCGTAGCCGTCGCGGCTGGTGGAGCTGTCGGCGGCCTCGGGCTCGATGACCAGTTCGTGGAACAGGCAACGCTGGCGGGCCGAGTCACGCGGCGTGAGGAAGCCACGCCCGTAGGAGCTGGTGACCACGTCCGAATACCGGTACTCGGTGCGGTGGGTCACCTCGTAGCACCTGCTCGTCGGGGATGCGGTCGGCCCGTCCGAAAACGCCGTCACGGCAACACCCTTCGTTCATGCGGCCCCCACAGCGGCTGCATATCGCCAGGCAATGACAGGTGGGTCGCCGTGATGACGGTGGCCAGCTCGCGCAGGTCCGCGTGGATCGCCCCGAGGAGCGCGTCGAGTTCAGGGCGAGTCCCGTCGTCGCCGACCTCCTCGAGGTCGGCGGGTTCGACCCGGCGCAGACGGGCGGCGATCTCGTCGACCATCCGCTCGGGACGCGACGATCCCGTCGACCCGGGCAGGGCCTTGAGGTGCGCGCGCAGACGCTCCAGCTGATACACCAGCGAGCGCGGATTCCCCGCGTCGAAAAGCAGTAGTTCCGCGACCTCCGCCACACTGACCGTGCCGGGATTGCGCCTGCGGTAGATCACCAGCGACTCGCACGCCACCAGGGTCGACTCGGTGATGGTCTGTTCTGCTCCCGGGGTGCGCTCGGTGGTGAGCGTGGCGCGCACCAGCGCGGTCAGCGCGAGGCCCCGTTCGATCCGCTTGCCGATGTCCATCATGGTCCAGCCGATGTCGCGCACCATCGATTCGGCCACCACCCCCGACAGCGCCAGCATGCCCGCCAACGTCAGACTGCCGGTGGAGGCGAGGTACGCGTCACCTTCGGCCTGCGAATCCGGCGGTGTGTCAGGGCCGTAGAGCAGTGCGCGCTCGACGGCGGCCAACACCATCCAGGTGTCGTTGGACATCTGGTCGCGCACCGCACGGGCGGACAGCCCCAACCGTTCCACCGACTGCGCCAGCGACCCGGGCCTGAGCCGGTCGGCCGTCAGCGACCACAGCGTGGTCGGGGCGGTGGCCACGAGTTCGGCGTGATCTCCGCCGGCACCGGTGTCGGTGCCGGTGACCATGCCGAGTGCGGTCAGCAGCACCGGTACGCATTCACTTCCGTCCGTCGTTCGGCGGTAACGGTATTCGTGATAGCGCTCGCGGGTCACCGTCAGCAGCCGGGCCATGTGCTCGGCACGCTCGGCGTAACGCCCGATCCAGAAGAGATCGGAGAGCACACGCGGCGAGCTGATTTCCTGCGTGGGGCTGGAGATGGCCGCGACGGGCACCCGGGCCGTTTCGGAACCGGTGAGTTCGGCGGGTGTCGTCGGGACGATCTTCTCGGCGGTGACCCGGCTCGGCGTGCGTATCCAGACATCCTTGGCGGCAACGGTTTCGAGCCGGAACGCTGCGGCGCCGGGCGCCAGCAGATAGCCCAGGCCGCCGATCATCGGCGCGTAACCGCCACGCTGGGACACCGTGAACAGCCGCATGCCCACACTGGACGATGACAGTCCGCCGGGTAGGAAATCCGAGGGCGCGGAGGAGAATTGGGGCATCTCCTGACCCACCCACTGCCATGGCGTGGCCGCGATACGTGCCGCCAGCGCTTCCCGGCGTGCCGCGGAGAGTTCGGGGCCGACGATGGGGTGTCCCCCGGTGACCGGCCTGATCAACAGCGACGACAGGTGAGCCAGCAGGTGTGACCTCTCGACGTCGATGCCACCCCAGTACAGCGGCGCGGTCGGCAGCAGCGGGACCTCGCCGACCAGCTTCTCGGTCAGTTGGGGCAGAAACCGCAGAACCCCAGGGCTTTCCAGGATCCCGCTGCCCAGCGTGTTGACGACCGTGACGGTGCCGCGCCGCAGCGCCTCGACCAGACCGACCACGCCCAGCCGCGAATCCGGCCGCAGGTCGAGCGGATCGGCGTACTCGGCGTCCACGCGGCGCAGCACCACATCCACCCGCTTGAGGGTGCCCATCGACCGCATCCACACCGTGCCGTCGCGGACCACCAGATCGGCGCTCTCCACGAGTGGCACACCGAGCACGCCTGCCAGGTAGGCCTGGTCGAAGGCGGTCTCGGAATGAATGCCGGGGCTCAGCACCACCACCCTGGGCTCCTCCGCGGCTTCCGGGGCGGCGTCGACGAGCGCCAGGCGCAGCGCCTGGGCCCAGGGCGAGGCGGGCCGCGGGCCGATCTGTTCGTAGAGGTCGGGGACCGCGTGCGCGATCACCCTCCGGTCGGCCAGGGCGTATCCGGCGCCCGACGGCGCCTGCGTCCAGTCGGCGTTGACCGTGAACCCCCCGCCGGGATCTCGGCTGACATCGCAGCCGTGCAGGAAAAGCTGGTGGCGGCCCGGGATCTCGATCCCTCGCGCTGCCCGCACGTAGCCGGGGTGGGAGAAGAGCAGCTGCGGGGGCAGAACGCCGCCGGTGATCAGGCGCTGCTCGCCGTACAGATCGGTCAGCACCGCGTCCAGCAGCCGCGACCGCTGGACGAGCCCGGCCTCGAGGTCGTTCCAGTCCGACGCCGAGATCACCAGCGGCAGCGCGTCGAGCTGCCACGGCCCCGGGGCCGTCCCGCCGTCGCCGCCGGCCGGGCCGTGCCGCTCGGTCTGGACGTAGGTGATGCCGTCGTTGTCGACCAGGCTGCGTACGACGGCACGCAGCCGGTCCAGCCCGTCGCGGCCGCGGTCCCGGATGCAGTCGGCGACCTCCTGCCAGGCCGGCCTGACATGCCCTGCGGAGTCCAGAATTTCGTCGTACCCGGTGACCGGGCCGCTGAAATGCGGCTGGATCTCGAACAGCGCCTGCTGTGCCCGCATGGCGAGGTACGGCGCCAGCGGGTTGTCGGCGTCGGCCGGTCCGACGCGTGCGTGCGACGCCGGGGGGCTTGCGGGGAAGGCCATTACTGCAGAACGGTACGCACTCGCCGCACGTCCAGGATCCCCGGTGCGCCCACGTCCGTGGACTGGCGGGCCTGCTTCTCCCCCAGGCCCGTCGTGTAGCCGGTGCGATGCTCCAGCACCACCGTGAACCCCATAGCGGTAGATCCCACCACACCGGGCTTCGCGGTGCAGGTCGCACCGGGCGGGGTCTAGCTGTCGGCGGCGGCGCCCTCACCGGACGTGGCCTCGGAAGGCGTCTCGACGTCGGCTCCCGGGGATTGCGCTGCGTCGGCGTCATTCCCGAGGCCTGCTGCGGCATCGCCCTCAGGTGCGTCGTCCTTGAGGGCCGCCTCCTCGAGCGCCGCCTCCCCGAGCGCTGCGTCGTCGAGGGTCGCCCCGTCGTGCGCGGCGTCATCGGTGATGTCCTCGGCGGCGCCGCCCACGTCACGACTGGCCTCGTCGACCACGTCGTCGTCGGGGGCCGTCTCGTGGTCGGGCGCACCGGCGGTCGTGCGACCGGGGAACTGCCGGCCGCCCTCGCCGTCGCGGTCGTCGGTGGCGAGTTCAGGTGCGGCCCCTGCCGAGAAGGTCTCCGCGGCCGGCCCGGGAGCCCCCGGCAGGGTTGCCGGGATGTCGAACGTCCAGTACTTGCGCTGGGACGCCCAGTTCCGCTTGTAGGCACTGTCGATGATCGGGCGCAGCATCTTTTCCAGCGCCGCGGTGAAGTTCGGGTCCCAGACGTCGCTTTCGTACATGTCGTGGAGCAGCGGCAGCCGCGAAGCAGGGACGACGACGGTGGTCGTCGTCCCGCCCAGGGAATTCTCGTCGACCCGGTAGTACACCGGATTGTGGGCGACGTCGTAGAACGCCGCATCGACATGAAGCAGCTCGGCGCCGCGAGCGGCGTTCATCAGCGCGAGAATGTTGAAGGGGTTGTCCGGGAAGTCGGCGATGCCGTCGTATTCGGCGGACACGATCAGAATGTCGTAGGGCGTCTCGGGCACGGGTTGGTATTTCGTCCCGATGAAGAACGTCCTGCCCGGCGCACCGTAGATCGCGACGTTCATGTCGTCGGCCGACGGCGGGGTGATGCCGTCCTCGGTGTTCTGTGCGTCCTCCATCAAGCGGTAGAGCACGTCCACCACGGACGGCGCCCCCTTGGACACACCGCCGATCGTCAAAGGTGTGCCTTTGGTGTCGAGGTGGGCGTAGATCGCGTCGTAGAGGTTGTTGGAGCCCTCCGGCACCGAGACGGCGAACTCCGCCTCGCCGGGGAACGGGACGCTGGTGCGTTGCTCGTAGGCGGCGAAGTAGCCGCCGAATGCCGTGCGCATCTGTTCCTCGGTCAACCGTGCGTACTGTCCGCGCCCGCCGAGGAGCAACGCCGTCGCGCCGTTACATGCTCCTCCGACCTGACCGCATGCCACGACAGCGGCACCGGATGCGCCAGTAGTAGCGTTGGCAAATATAGCTGACAAAACAACAAGTCCACCGACCGCGAGAGCAGTCTTGGCATGATTTCGCGCCGAACGCGCCATCAGTCCCCCTCAGGACTTCTTCAGCAGGCCGGCGGGCCTACTCCCCGCGTCGCATCGTACATCTTTGTGTGCACAGCAATGCATTTTCAGCAAACGCTGATGACTTCACTGGCGGGGGGCCGCAGCGGCGTGCGCCACAACCTCAAAGTGGCTAAGTTCGGCGACCGACATAGCCCGAGGGCACCGGCGGAGCCCTGGACGTTGAAAAGAGGAGACGTCAGGTTTGCGCGATACGCGGAATGATGTTGCGGCGCGGCCGCAGAACCAGGACGAGCACCCCGGCGAGCACGATGCCGACGAGGTTCACCCCGAGTTGCGTCAGCGACCGGGCGGCGACCCCCCAGTCGCCCAGAATGGCCGCGACGGCAGCGAAACCTGCTGCAGGCACCGTGGTCACCGAGATGAAGACGCCGACGAGGGCCGCCGACCTCGATGACATGAGCGAGAGCATGCCCGCGGCACCCGCCAGCAAGGCGACCACGAAGGAGGCGGGCCCCACCCGGAAGATGAAGTCGGCGTCGTGGATGTTGCGCACGGTGTCCAGGCTCAGCCAACCGACCGCCTGCCCGGCCAGCGCCAGCACCGCAGTGACGCCGACCGCGATGGGGAAGCCCGCCAGAAGCGCAAACGCGGCGCGCCGGGCCAGGTCGGCGCGCCGCTGCACCAGCGCCACCGACACCGCGGCGAGCGGGCCGAATTCGGGGCCGAGGACCATCGCGCCGACCACCGTGACCATGGAATCAGTGAGCGCGCCGATGGCGGCCAGGAGGCATGCCACGGTCAGGAACAGCACGAAGGTGACCGACAACGTCGAGTCCTCCCGGGTGCGCGTGATCAGCTCGTCCCAGACGAGGGCGTCGGCGGGATCGCCTGCGGCCTCGTCCTCGGCGGCGTGCGCCCGCGTCGACAGAACGGTGTCCAGAACGGTCAGCGTGATCGCACCACGATGCTGGGCATCGAGGCGCTTCAGCTCGCGGATGACGTCGTTGGCGCATTCGCGGGCAATGTCGGCGGCGACGACGTCGCCGGGCGGGTCGATCGCGGCGCCGGGGTGGACGAGGATGTGGGCGACCCCCACCTCCCGCCGCAGCACGTCGAGGACGTCGTCGCGCATGTCCCCCGGGACGATCACGCGCAAGTGCAGCACCGCCGCACGGTAACCGCCTCCTGGACCCGACATGAACGAATGCCCGCTAAATGTGGGCACTCCACACGATCGTGTTATAGATTCACATCACGGACAGCGCGACCCCCGGATAATCGGTAATTGCGCGTCCGGAATGTGAATTTTCAACAGCTGTTGTCGAGACAAGGCACTGGTGACCGTGGATGTGAAGACCCGCCGGGATCGGATAGAACAGCGCGTTCGGTCTGCCCGCGAGATCAACTTCGCCGATCTGGCAGCCGAGTTCGACGTGTCCGAGATGACGATCCGCCGCGATGTCGAGGCACTGGAAATCCTCGGCGTCGTGCGCCGGGTCGTCGGCGGGGCGATCGCGGTGCAGGGCAAGGACACCGAGCCGTCGTTCGCAACAAGAATGGCCGACGCCGCACAGCAGAAGATCCACATCGCCGAGGTGGTCGCCGATCTGATCGGACGTAACGAGACGCTGATCCTGGATTCGGGCAGCACCGCGCTGGCGGTGGCCAACTCGCTGAAAGGCCGTGGTCTCGGCCTGACCGTGGTGACGCCGAGCGTGCTCGCGGCGCTGGCGCTGGTCGACGAGCCCGACACCACGGTGGTGCTCACCGGCGGTGAGCTGCGCGCCGGCGAGTTGAGCCTCATCGGCCCGGGCGCCGAGGACACGCTCGCCAACTACAACTGCGACACCTACGTCATGGGAGTGGCCGGGATCGACAGCGACCGCGGCATCTCCGACTACCACCAGGCCGAGAGCCGGGTGAAGCGGGCGGCGAGCCGCCGCGCCGACCGCGTCATCGTCGCCGCCGACAAGAGCAAGCTCGGTCGCGTCACCTTCGTGAGTATCTCGGCGCTGTCGCAGATCCAGACGATCGTCAGCGACGGTTCACCGGACCATCCGGCACTGGTGGCCGCCCGCGGCGCCGGCGTCGAGGTGATCTGCGTGGCCGACCAACAGGATTCGCACGTCGACGCTGCGTCGCGAGCCGCGACGGGAGGACGATGACGCGCTACACGGTCGGCGTGGACATCGGCACCACCGGTACCAAGACGGTCCTGCTGGACACCCTCGGCGGGATCGTGGCCACCGCGTCCCGGGAGACCGCGCTGCACTCCCCGGCACCGGGCTTCGCCGAGGCCGACACCGCCCAGTGGTATGCCAACGTGCTGGAATCGGTCCGCGAGGTCGTCACCGTCAGCGGTGTCTCCCCCGCTCAGATCGGTGCGCTGGCGACCTCGGGCATGGTGCCCGCTGTCCTCCCGGTCGACGACGCCGGAAACCCTCTGCGCCACGCCATCCTCCAGAATGACGCCCGCGCCCACCGGGAGGTGGCCGAGCTCGCCGAGAGACTTCGGGGCACCGACCTGGTCGCGCTCACCGGCTCCGCTCTGACGCAGCAGTCGGTGGCGCCGACGACGGTATGGCTGCGTGAGCACGAACCGGAGGTGTACGCGCGCACCGCCCACTGGGTCGGTTCCTACGACTGGGTGCTGTGCGCGCTCGGGGCTCCGGTGCACGTGGAACAGAACTGGGCGCTGGAGTCGGGGCTGTTCACCATCGACGGACAGACCGCGGGCGCGGTCCTGCAGGCCGCCGCCCTCGATTCCGCCACCCTGGCCCCCGTCCGGGCGCCCGGCACGGTGGTGGGCGAGCTCAGTGGGCGGGCCGCCGAGGCCACGGGTCTGCTCGCCGGCACTGCGCTGGTGGTCGGCGGCGCCGACCACGTGCTGTCGGCTTTCGCCGCCGGCGTCAACGACCCGGGCGACGCCCTGGTGAAACTCGGTGGTGCCGGCGACATCCTGGTCGCCAGCGACACCCAGATCGTCGACGAACGGCTGTACCTCGACGCCCACCCCGTCCCCGGCCACTGGTTGCCCAACGGGTGCATGGCCACCAGCGGCAGCCTCATCCGCTGGTTTCAATCTCTGATCGGTGGCACACCGCTGACCGACCTCGACGACGAGGCCGCCACCCGCTCGCCCGGTGAGATTCTCTGCCTCCCCTATTTCCTCGGCGAGAAGAGCCCGATCCACGACCCCGATCTGCGGGGTGTCTTCGCCGGCATGCACCTCGGCCACACCAGGGCCGACATGTACCGCGCGGTGCTCGAAGGCATCGCGTTCGGGTTCCGCCACCACGTCGACGTCTTCGGTGAGATCGGCGTGCCGTTCCACCGCGTGATGATCACCAACGGAGGATCGAAATCCACGCTGTGGAAACAGATCCACGCCGATGTGCTCGGGCACGAGATGAATCCGGTGAGCGGCCACCCGGGCGCCTCCCTCGGCGCGGCGGTGATCGCCGCCATCGGGACCGGCGCCCTCGACGACTGGTCGGATGCCGCCAAGTTCATCACCCTGGACGCGCCCTACACACCCGACCCGGCCCGTCGGGACGCCTATGACGCGGCCTATGCGGCCTGGCGGGAGCTCAGCGCCGCCACCACCCCGGTCTCGCACGCCCTCGCCCGCACCACCCGATGAAAGGAACACTCCGCCAATGAGAATCACGCAATGTCCCACCCCCGGGCGGAGAAGCGCCCGCACCGCTTTCTCCGCCGTGATCGCCCTGCTGGCCGCCTTCGCGCTCGTGCTCACGGGATGCGCAGGCAGCGGTGGCCCCGAGCAGGCCTCAGAGAACGGGCAGGCCACCGGCACCGGTGAGGTGTCGACCGACGCCTCGGGCACCGTGCGGATCCTGATGGAGAACGTGCCGGACACCGACATCGTCAAGTCGATGGTCGCCGACTTCAACAAGGAGTATCCCGGCGTCGAGATCTCCATCGAGTCGCTGACCTATGACCAGATGCGCGACAAGCTGGTGTCCTCGTTCCAATCGTCCACTCCGACTTACGATCTCATCGTCGTCGACAATCCGTGGATGGTCGACTTCGCGAACGCGAAGTTCCTGCAGCCCCTCGACGCGCGCATCGACAGCACACCGGACTACGACGCAGCAGACTTCTTCCAGCCGCTGACCGACATCACCACGGTCGACGGAGCCCGCTACGCGGTCCCGTTCTACAACTACGCGCTCGGATACCTCTACAACACCGACGATCTCGCCGCGGCCAACCAGCAGGTGCCCACCACCCTGGAGCAGCTCGTCAGCACCAGCAAGGCGCTCAAGAGCGGCGACCGTGCCGGCATCGCGATGCAGCCGCAGCGCGGGTACAAGATCTTCGAGGAGTGGGGCAACTGGCTGTTCGCCGCAGGCGGCTCCATCTACGACGCCGACGGCAAGATCACGCTCAACACCCCCGAGGCCAAGCGTGCGCTGGAGGCCTACATCGACACCTACCGCACCGCCGCGCCGGCCAACAGCCTGAACTGGAGCATGGACGAGGCGCAGCGTTCGGTGTCGGCGAACCAGTCCGCGTCGATGATCAACTACAACTGGCAGCTCCCCGCTCTCAACGAGCCGGGTTCCGGGCCTGCGGCGGGCAAGATCAAGATGGCGACCATTCCCGGCGGCAAGCAGGTGCTGGGTTCGTGGAGCTGGGCGATCCCGGCCAACTCGGCCACCCCGGACGCCGCATGGGCGTTCGTGTCGTGGATCACCGCCAAGCCCAACGACGTCGCGCGCACCGAGAAGGGCGGCGCGGCCATCCGCAAGAGCACGCTGCAGGATCCCGCCGTGCTGCAGGGCCGGTTCGGTGAGGAGTACTACCGGACCGTCGAGCAGCTGCTGGCCAACTCCGCGCCGCTGAGCCAGGGCCCCAGCGGCGAGGAGATGATCCAGGCCGTCGGCACCGAGCTCAACGAAGCCGTCGCCGGCAACAAGAGCGTCGACGACGCGCTGGCTGCCGCGCAGGCCGAGGCGGAGAAGATCCAGGGCTGACCGCCACCGGAACCGGAAACCGACCACCCCACGAAAGGAGCGAGACCACCGTGAAATCCCGTGTGAGATTTCAGTACGGCATGGTCGCCCCCCTCGTTGCCCTCTTCGTCGGGGTGGTCGGTTTCCCCCTGGCCTACGCGGCCTATCTGAGTGTCACCGACTACAAGCTGACCGATCGCGGAACGCCGTCGATCGTCGGCGCCGGCAACTTCGCGGCGACCTTCGGCGACAGCGGGTTCTGGAACGCCTTCGGCACGACCGCGCTGTACGTGGTGGTCGCCGTCGGCCTGGAGCTGGTCATCGGGCTGGCGATCGCCCTGGCGCTCCAAAAGCAGCGCTGGGCGCGCGATGTCACCCGCTCGATGCTGTTGGCCCCGATGTTCATCACGCCGATCGCCGTCGGCCTGACATTCCGGTTCCTGCTCAACGACCAGCTCGGCGCGATTCCGGCGATGCTGCATGCCATCGGCGTGGATTACGACTTCTTCGGACCGGGCCGGGCGCTGTTCACACTGGCGTTCATCGACGTGTGGCAATGGACCCCGTTCATGGTGCTGCTGATCCTCGCGGGCCTGGAGTCCATCCCCAAGGAGCCGCTCGACGCGGCGCGCGTCGACGGTGCGAGCGGGCTGTACGTGCTGCGACGCGTGACGCTGCCGCTGCTGGCACCCGTACTCGTCGTCGCGATCCTGCTGCGATCACTCGATGCGATGAAGGTGTTCGAGTACGTGTTCGCGACCACCCGCGGCGGCCCCGGCACCGAGACAGAGACGTTGCAGTACTTCATCTATCAGACCGGCATCCAGTTCTTCCGGCTCGGTTCCGCGTCGTCCATGGCCTTCGTCGTGCTCGTCCTTGTGCTCGCGGTGATCGTGTTCGCGTTCCGCCGGATGGACAAAGCCCGAGAGGCGGGGTCGCGATGAGCCGGTATGCCCTACTCACCGTCCTGCGGTCGGCCCTGCTGTGGGCCGCCGGAATCTCGGTGCTGTTCCCGATCGTCTGGATCGCGCTGGCGAGCGTGAAAACGCCTGAACAGCTCAACGATCCGTTCCTGCTGTCGTTCACCCCCGATTTCTCCGCGTGGCACAACGTGCTGGCCTCGGGAATCCTCGGCGCCGCGGGACGCAGCGCCCTCGTGGCGCTGGTCACCGTCGGCATCAGCGTGGTCGTCGGCAGCATGGGCGCCTACGCCATCGCGCGTTACCGGGCCGGCGGCACGCTGACCCGCTTCGGCATGCTCGCCGCGCAGGTGTTGCCGCCCGCGGTGCTGGTCTTTCCGTTCCTGACGATGGCCTACGCGCTACGGCTGACCGACACGCTGGTACCCGTCATCTTCGCGCACCTGAGTTTCGTTCTGCCCGTGGTGACCTGGTTCCTCATCGGGTTCTTCGAGGCCGTTCCGCGCTCCCTCGAGGAGCAGGCGCAGGTGGACGGCTTCACCCGCTTCGCGGCTTTCCGGCTCGTCGTGCTCCCCCAGGTGCTGCCAGGCATCGGCGCCGCGGCGATCTTCGGCTTCACACTGTCGTGGAACGACCTGTTCTACGGCCTCATCCTCGCGCCGGGGAAGGCAGCGATCCTGCCCGTCGCCATCGCAGGTTTCAACACATTCCGCGGGGTGCAGATCGGCTCGATGAGCGCAGCCATCCTCATCGCGGTCGTCCCCGTCGTCATCGCGAGCTTCTTCATCCAACGCAAGTTGGTGCAGGGCATCAGCGGCGGCGCGGTGAAGTTCTAGGTAAAGGCAGGTTCGGCACTTCATGGCAACGGTCCGCTTTTCCGGCGTCAACAAGGCGTACGGGACCACCTCTGTCGTCAGCGATCTCGACCTCGAGCTGCCCGACGGTTCGTTCACCGTGCTCGTCGGCCCGTCGGGGTGCGGCAAGTCCACCTCACTGCGCATGCTGGCCGGGCTGGAGACCGTCACGTCGGGCACGATCACCATCGGAGACCGCGACGTCACGCACCTGCAGCCGCGCGAACGCGACATCGCGATGGTGTTCCAGAACTACGCGCTCTACCCCCATCTGACCGTCGCCGAGAACATCGCCTTCCCGTTGCGGGCCACCAAAACCCCACGGCGCGAGGCACTGTCGAGAGCCGCCTCCATCGCCGAGTCCCTCGGCCTCGGCGCGCTCCTCGAACGCAAACCGAAGGATCTCAGCGGCGGCCAGCAACAGCGGGTGGCCATCGGCCGGGCCATTATCCGCGAGCCGTCGGTGTTCCTGTTCGACGAACCGCTGTCCAACCTCGACGCGAAACTGCGTGTGGAGACGCGCACGGAGTTGCTGCAGATCCAGCGCCGTCTCGGCATCACCTCGGTATACGTCACGCACGACCAGGAAGAGGCGATGACGCTGTCCGACCGGATGGTCGTGATGCGCGACGGCGAGATCGCCCAACAGGGCACACCGCAGGAGGTGTACGCCCGCCCCGCGGACACCTTCGTCGCCGCGTTCGTCGGCAGCCCCAAGATGAACCTGCTCGACGGCACGCTCACGGGGACGACGTTCACCTCGGGCAGCGGCCTGCGCCTCGACGTCGATGCCGCGACCAGCGGGCCGGCCCCCAGCGGCCCGGTGACCCTGGGTGTGCGTCCCGACGACCTGCTGCCGACCCCCACCGACGGCGACGCCGCGGCGCGGGTGGTTCTCATCGAGCACCTCGGTCCGCGGGCCATCGTCACCCTCGTGGCCGGCGGCACCGAACTCACCAGCGTGGTCGAGACCTCCCGCCTGGCGGGCATCGCCGAAGGCACGGGCGTCGAGTTGGCCGCCCGGCCCGGCGCCACGCACCTGTTCGACTCCACCACCGGCCGACGCCTCGTCGGCTGAGCACAACAGATAGGAAACGAGAGCTACACATGACCAGAACTGTCGTGGTGACCGGCGCAGGCTCCGGTATCGGCCGGGCCATCGCAGGCACACTGGCGCAACGCAATTGGCAGGTCATCGTCACCGATGTCAACGGTGACGCCGCCGCCGAGGTCGCTGCGTCGCTGCCCAATCCGGACGCCGGTCACGAGGCCTCCCAGCTGGACGTGACGTCCCCCGTGGCGGCCGCCGACGTCGCCGCCGACACCGCCGAGCGGTTCGGGCTCGACGCCTGGGTCAGCAACGCCGGCATCTCGTTCATGCACCGCTTCCTCGACGCGCCGATCCACCGTTACGAGCAGACGATGGACGTCAACCTCAAGGGCGTCTTCGTCTGCGGTCAGGCCGCCGCGCGGGAGATGGTCCGCTCCGGCCAGCCCGGCACCATCGTCAACACGGCGTCGATGGCCGGAAAGCAGGGTCGGGTGCCGTTCCTGTCCGATTACGTCGCCTCGAAGTTCGGCGTGGTGGGGCTTACCCAGGCCATGGCCTACGAGCTCGGCGAACACGGCATCACCGTCAACTGCGTCTGTCCCGGGTTCGTCGAAACGCCCATGCAATCAAGGGAATTGGAATGGGAAGCCGATCTGCGCGGAACCACCCCCGACGGTGTGCGCGCGATGATGATCGCCGACACCCCGCTGGGCCGGCTCGAGCAGGCCGACGACGTGGCCCGCGCGGTGGCGTTCCTGCTCTCCGACGACGCCCGGTTCATCACCGGTGAAGCGCTGGCCGTCAACGGCGGCGCCTACATGGACTGACCCCGCACGCCGCTTCCCCGCTCACCTGTTAGAGAAAGGCACGAGAGTGACCACCACCTGGCTCGACGAGGTCTTCAACGTCACCAAGCCCGTCATCGCCATGCTGCACCTGTCCGCCCTGCCCGGCGACCCCGGCTTCGATTCCGCAGCAGGCATCGCCGCGGTCGTCGCGCGCGCCCGCACCGAACTCGAGGCGCTGCAGAGCGGCGGCGTCGACGGCGTCATGATCAGCAACGAGTTCAGCCTGCCGTACCTGACCAAGACCGAACCCATCACCGCGATCTCGATGGCCAGGATCATCGGCGAGTTGCTGCCCGACATCTCCGTGCCCTACGGCGTCAACGTGCTGTGGGACGGCCGCGCGTCGATCGACCTCGCCGTGGCCACCGGGGCCACGTTCGTGCGTGAGATCTTCACCGGGGTGTACGCCAGCGATTTCGGGCTGTGGGACACCAACGTCGGCGAGGTCGCCCGCCACCGCGCCCGGGTGGGCGGCTCCGGGGTCAAGCTGCTGTTCAACATCGTCCCCGAATCGGCGCAGTACCTCGCCGACCGCGACCTGGCCTCCATCACCCGCACCACGGTGTTCGCGACGCTGCCCGACGCGATCTGCGTCTCGGGTGCCACCGCGGGCGCCCCGACCGACACCGAGGCGCTGCGGGTGGTCAAGTCGGCGGCCGGCGACGTACCGGTGTTCGTCAACACCGGCGTTCGCGCCGAGAACGTGGCCGCTCAGCTCAGCGTTGCCGACGGCGCGGTCGTCGGCACCTACTTCAAGAAGGACGGCGTCTTCACCAACGCCGCCGAGAAGTCCCGGGTCGAGGAACTCATGGGAGCTGCCAGGGAGTTCCGCACGCAGCTGGGCTGATCACTCCTGCCGGTTCCGCCTGACGAGCCTCATCCCCAGCTCGTCAGGCGGAACCGAATGCCCTTCGGCGCACACGATCTCGACACCGGCCTCGGCGCCGCACCCCAGGTGGGTCAGGCGCAGCGACGTGTCGTCGAGGTGCTTGCGCCCCCACTCGAACATCGCCCACACCACCGGCATGAACTCGGTCCCCGCGTCGGTGAGGACATACTCGTCGCGGGCCCGCTGCCCCGGCTCGCGGTACGGGCGCTTGGTCAACAGACCGGCCTCGACCAGTTCGGACAACCGCACCGACGTCGCGGCCTTCGTGATGCCCACGCGACGGGCGAAATCGTCGAAGCGGGTGGTGCCGTAGTACGCCTCGCGCATCAGCAGCATGGCCGACTTGGTCCCGACGAGCGCCATCGTCTTCTCGATCGGGCAGCGGCCGACCGCCGACCACGCACTGCGATCGACGAGCGGTCCTTGCAGAACTGTCATGTACATCACTCCGCGGCTGGGTTGTTGTCACTGAACCTAGGTGTTACATCTAAGTATAGAAGGCAGTACTCAGCGCCGAGTCTCAGGAGGACACATGACCGAATATTCAGACCGCGATGCCGTGATCGTCGGCGCGGTGCGCACACCGGTCGGCAAGGGAAAGGCCAGCGGGGCGCTCCACGGCGTGCTGCCCGCGGACCTGCTCGCCCACAGCCTTCGTGAGCTCGTCGCGCGGACGGGAATCGACCCCTCCGAGGTCGACGACGTGATCGCCGGGGCGGTCACCCAGGTCGGCGACCAGGCCGTCAACATCGCCCGCAACGCGCTGCTCGGCGCCGGTTTCCCCGAGACCGTTCCCGGCACCACCGTCGACCGGCAGTGCGGTAGCAGCCAGCAGGCGATCAGCTTCGCCGCCCAGGGTGTGCTGGCCGGGGCGTACGACGTCGTCATCGCCGCGGGTGTGGAGTCGATGAGCCGGGTACCGATGGGTTCGTCGGTACTGCCGGGCAGCAACCCGTTCGGCGCCGACATGGCGGCACGCTACCCCGAAGGTCTTGTCGCCCAGGGCATCAGCGCCGAGCTGATCGCCGCGAAGTGGAACCTGTCGCGCACGCAGCTCGACGAGTTCTCCGCCGAGAGCCATCAGAAAGCGGCTCGCGCCGCCAAGGACGGCCTCTTCGACAACGAGCTCGCTCCGGTCGCAGGCCTCTCCACCGACGAGATCATCCGTCCCGACACCACGGTCGAGACGCTCGCAGGACTTCGGCCCGCGTTCGTCAACGAGGCGCTCGGTGCGCGGTTCCCTCAGATCGACTGGAAGATCACGCCGGGTAACTCGTCCCCGCTGTCCGACGGCAGCGCCGCGGTGATGATCACCAGCGGTGCGACCGCGCGTCGGCTCGGCCTGCGGCCGCTGGCGCGCATCCACACGACCGTCGTGGTCGGCTCCGACCCGCTGTACATGCTCACCGGCGTGATCCCGGCGACTCAGAAGGTGCTCGCGCGCTCCGGCCTGAAACTGTCGGACATCGACCTGTTCGAGGTCAACGAGGCGTTCGCCCCTGTGGTGCTGAGCTGGGCTCACGACGTCGGCGCGGATCTGTCGCGCACCAATGTCAACGGCGGCGCGATCGCCATCGGGCATCCGCTCGGGGCGAGCGGCGCACGGATCATGACGACGCTGGTCAACGCCCTGGAGCAGCGCGACGGCCGCTATGCCCTGCAGACCATGTGCGAGGGTGGCGGCATGGCCAACGCGACCATCGTCGAACGGCTCTGAGACCGGCCTGCTAGGACGCGCGGGTGAGCTCGAACAGCGGGATCACCCGCGACGTCTTGGCCTGGTAGTCGGCGAACACCGGTGCGAGCTCGATGAGCTTCGGGTACGTCGCCTCGCGCTCGTCGTCGGGCAGTTCACGGACGTCGACGTCGTAGGCCTCGGTCCCGATCTCGATGAACGCCGTCGGGTTCGCCCTCAGGTTGTGCACCCAGGCGGGGTGCTTCTGCGCGCCGGCATAGGACCCGACGATGATCATCTTGTCGTCGATCGTCAGGTAGGCCAGCGGTGAGAGCCGGGACTTGCCGGACTTCGCACCCGTGGTGTGCAACAGCAGCAGCGTGCCGCCCTCGAACGGACCGCCGACCTTGCCCCCGTTGGCGCGGAACTCTTCGACGATGCCGCGGTTGAACTCGTCGAGCGCCTCGGTGTCGGCGACGAGCTTGTCCTTGTCGATGTCGGTCATTTCTTGTCCAGCTTCTCGGGCTTGGCGTCTATTCCGGATTCCTTGCGCTGCTGGGCGGTGATCGGCGCAGGTGCGTCGGTGAGCGGATCGACCCCGCCACCGGACTTCGGGAACGCGATCACCTCGCGGATCGAGTCGACACCGGCGAGCAACGCGACGATACGGTCCCAGCCGAAGGCGATGCCGCCGTGCGGCGGGGCGCCGAATGTGAACGCGTCCAACAGGAATCCGAATTTGTCCTGGGCCTCGGCATGGTCGATGCCCATCATCGCGAACACCCGCTCCTGGACGTCGCGGCGGTGGATACGGATCGAGCCGCCGCCGATCTCGTTGCCGTTGCACACGATGTCGTAGGCATTGGCCAGGGCGGTTCCGGGATCGGTGTCGAACGTCGCCTCGGACGCGGACTTGGGTGCGGTGAACGCGTGATGCACGGCGGTCCACGCCCCCGAGCCGACAGCGACGTCCCCGGAGGCGGTGGCATCGTCGGCCGGCTCGAACAGCGGCCAGTCCACCACCCAGGTGAACGCCCACGCGTGCGGGTCGATCATGTCGAGCCGCTTGGCCACCTCGATGCGGGTGGCACCGAGCAGGGCGCGCGCGGCCTTGGCCGGACCCGCCGAGAAGAACACGCAGTCGCCGGGCTTCGCGCCGACGTGCGCGGCGAGGCCTTCGCGTTCGGCGTCGGACAGGTTCTTGGCGACCGGCCCCCCGAGCTCGCCGTCATCGCCGATCAGCACGTACGCCAAACCCTTGTGTCCGCGCTGCTTGGCGAACTCCTGCCAGCCGTCGAGCGTGCGCCGCGGCTGGGAGGCGCCGCCGGGCATGACGACGGCCCCGACGTAGGGCGCCTGGAACACCCGGAACGGGGTGTCGGCGAAGTAGTCGGTGCACTCGACGAGCTCGAGGGCGAACCGCATGTCGGGCTTGTCGGAGCCGAACCGGCGCATGGCCTCGTCGTAGCTGATGCGCGGCAGCGGCAGCGGCAGGTCGTAGCCGATGAGCGCCCACAGCGCCTTGAGGATCTCCTCGGACACCGCGATGACGTCGTCGGCGTCGACGAAGCTCATCTCCATGTCGAGCTGGGTGAACTCGGGCTGGCGGTCGGCGCGGAAGTCCTCGTCGCGGTAGCAGCGGGCGATCTGGTAGTAGCGCTCCATGCCTGCCACCATCAGCAGCTGTTTGAACAGCTGCGGGCTCTGCGGCAGCGCATAGAACGAACCGGGCTGCAGTCGGGCCGGAACCAGGAAGTCGCGCGCGCCCTCGGGCGTCGAACGGGTCAGCGTCGGCGTCTCGACCTCGACGAACTCGTGTTCGGCGAGAACCCCGCGGGCGGCGGCATTGACCTTGGACCGCAACCGAAGTGCATGGCCCGGGCCCTCACGGCGCAGATCGAGGTAGCGGTAGCGCAACCGGGCTTCTTCGCCCGCGGTCTCGTCGAGCTGGAACGGCAGCGCGGCGCTCTCGCCCAGCACGGTCAGCGATGTCGCATTGACCTCCACGTCCCCGGTGGCGATTTCGGCGTTGGCGTTGCCCTCGGGCCGGATCTCGACGACCCCGGTGACCGCGACGCAGAACTCCGACCGCAGCCGATGCGCCTGCTCGAGCACCGTGCCCTCGCGGAAGACGACCTGGGCCACGCCCGAGGCGTCCCGCAGGTCGATGAAGATGACGCCGCCGTGGTCGCGCCGACGCGCCACCCAGCCGGCCAGCGTCACCGTCTGACCGGCATCGGCAGAACGCAGGGAACCGGCGGTGCGGGTGCGCAGCACGAAATACTCCTAGATCGGCAGGAATGTCAGCTGATCAGTGTAGAGGGGTCGCGGCGCACACCGATTCCGTCATCGACCAACCACCGTGCCCTAGTCTGTATGGTCATGCACACCTGCGAGCACGTCGGGTTGGACTTCATCGACCACGCTCCCTACCGGTTCGTCAGCACCGTCGACCTGGCGATCTCCCCGGAACAGCTGTTCGAGGTGCTCGCCGACGCGACCTCGTGGCCGCACTGGGCGAGCGTGATCACCAAGGTGACCTGGACGAGCCCCGAACCGCGCGGCGTCGGCACCACCCGCACCGTCGACATGCGCGGCGGGATCACCGGGGAGGAAGTGTTCCTGGCCTGGGAACCGTTCAGCCGCATGGCTTTTCGATTCGACGCATCGACCACGGGGAGCATCTCGGCGTTCGCCGAGGATTACCGCGTCGTGCCCACCGCGACCGGGTGCCACCTCACGTGGATCATGGCCTTGAAGCCCCACGGTGTGGCCGGCCGGGCCGGGCTGTTCGTCGGCCGACCGGTGATGGGCCGGATGTTCCAAGGCTTCCTGCACAATCTGCGCCGATACACCGACGAGCGGTTCCACACCGCCTGAGTGCGGCCTGCCGCGGCCGACGGTGTCAGTAGACCGCCGACCACGCCGATCGCCGTACCGCGTCGGGGTCGGAGACCATCACGTCGCGGGTCGACGTGATGAGCCGGGTGAGCCGCTCCCCCGCCTCGTAGCGGGGCCAGTCCTCGTCGTCGGCGTCGTCGCCGCCGCGCGCGAAGTTCAGCCAGGCTCGCTGCATGCGGCGTCCGACGCCCGGCTGGATGCGGCGGCCCAGGGGGTGCAGCTTGCGTCCGACGAACGACGCGTAGCTGTGGTGGACGTGCACGATCTCGCTGCCGTGCGTCGCGCCGAGGCCGAGCATCCGCAGGCTGATGCCGAAGTGGTCGAAGCGGTACATCCGTGTCGGCGCATGCGTTCCGTAGGCATCGGCGAACGCCCAGGTCGGGCCGCCGAACATCGCGTCGGACCCCAGCGCGATCAACGCGCTTCGCCGCGGATAGGCCGGATACGCTTGCAGCACCTGCCGTTTGGCGTGGGGGGCGACCCGCGCGAAGTAGTTGTCGATCGACTCCCTGGTGGTCGGCAGCATCGGCGGTTTCGTCCACGCGAACATCGACGCCTCATGGCTGTTGGTGCCGATGATCAGCGGAACGCCCAGCGTCGCGCCGCGACGGGCCGCCTCGACAGGGTGCAGCGGCAGCAGGTCGGTGCCGTGGGTCAACCCGTAGGCCAGCGTCGGCGTGGTCGCGGTGCTCTTGAGCTGCAGGATGCCCGCGGCCCGGCGCAGCTGACGCTGCGGCAGCGCCTTGACCTCGTCCGCTCCGACGCCGAGCCGTCGGAGGAACTCGTGGGTGTTGGCCGCGCGGAATTCGCGGTCGGCGATCAGCGGGAGAGCCGGACTCTGGGCGATGGCGCGGCCGAAGAGTCCCTCCGCGGTCGGTGCCGCCATCAGCGCCAGCACCGATGTCGCCCCTGCGGACTCCCCGAAGACGGTCACCTGGTCGGGATCGCCTCCGAAGGCCGCGATGTTGTCCCGCACCCAGCGCAGTGCAGCGATCTGGTCCCGCAGCGCGAGGTTGTCGTCGAACCCGTTGCCCAGATCGCCGAGTTCGAAGCCGCCGAACACCCCGATCCGGTAGGTCACGTTCACGACCACGACGTTGCCGTTGGCGGCTAGCCGGGACCCGTTGTAGAACTGGAATTGCCCTGCGCCGTAGACGAATGCCCCACCGGGGATCCACACCATCACCGGCAGCGAGGCGGTGGTGTCGGGAGACCACACCGTCAGGGTCAGGCACGCCTCGTCGCGGGCTTTCGGATCGTCGCGCCCGCCGCCGACGAACGACTTGGTCTGTGGAGGAAGCGGACCGTGTTCGGTCGCCTCACGCACCCCCGCCCAGGGACGCAGGGGGTCCGGGGCCTGGAATCGCCGCGGGCCGGTCGGTTGCTCGGCGTACGGCACGCCGCGCCACACCCCGACGCCACCATCGGTGTCACCACGCAGATCTCCCGACGGAGTGGACAGGACGGTGGAATCTCCGGCGACGACGGCCACACCTCGAATCGTAGTGTGCGAAGCTGGACCGACCGCGGCCAAGGACATGACACGGAGGTGGCACGATGACCTTCAACGAAGGCATGCAGATCGACACCAGCACGAGCTCGTCCAGCAGCGGTGGGCGCGGCCCGGGCCGGGGCATCGCCGTCGGCGGCGGCTTCGGCGGGTTGCTGATCGTCGTCGTGGCCCTCTTCCTGGGGGTGGACCCGAGCACGGTGATGCCGAGTCAGCAGCAGGGCGACACTGCGGGCGTGCAGACCCCGGGATTCGACCTGAGCCAGTGCCGGACCGGTGCGGACGCCAACAACATCCCGCAGTGCCGGGTGGTGGCCACCGGCAACTCACTGGACGCGGTCTGGGCCCAGCTCATGCCGGGTTACACCCGCCCGAAGGTCGAGGTCTTCGAAGGCGGGGTGGACACGGGTGGTTGCGGGTTCGCCAGCAGCGACGTGGGGCCCTTCTACTGTCCCGGTGACCAGACGGCCTACTTCGACACCGGTTTCTTCGAGGTTCTCAAGACCCAGTTCGGTTCCAGCGGTGGACCGTTCGCCCAGGAGTACGTCGTGGCCCACGAATTCGGCCATCATGTGCAGAACCTGCAGGGTGTCCTGGGCCGCGCGCAGCAGGACCCCACCGGGCCGACCGGCGGCGGGGTGCGCACCGAACTGCAGGCCGACTGCTATGCCGGGGTCTGGGCGCACCACGCCTCGGCCACCAGGCAGGAGAGCACCGGCGTGCCGTTCCTGGAGCCCCTGAGCGACAGGGACATCGCCGATGCGCTGTCGGCGGCCTCCGCGGTCGGCGACGACCGCATCCAGGAGGCTGCCACCGGCCGCGTCAGCCCGGAGTCGTGGACCCACGGCTCCTCGACGCAGCGCCAGAAGTGGTTCACCACCGGCTATCAGACCGGTGACCCGGCCACCTGCGACACCTTCGCCACGAACAACCTTGGCTAGGCCCACCACGGCCGTCGACGCCGTCGCCGAACGGTACCTGCAGACCTCGGCGGCGCTCGATCCCTGTGCGGCAACCGAATCCGGCATCGCCGGCTACGAGGACCAGATCACCGACTACTCCCCCGACGGTGTGGCCGAGCGGGTCGCCGCGGCGAAGTCCGCCCTGCGCGAACTCGACGGCGCCGAACCTGCGGATTCGGTCGACGTGGTCACCGTCGCCGCGATGCGGGAACGCCTCGGGACCCTGGTCGATCTGCACGACGCCGGTCTGGACGTCGGCGAGCTGAACGTCATCGCCTCACCGCTGCAGACGATGCGGGACGTGTTTGACCTGATGGCCACCGACACCACGGACGACTGGGCGGTCTACGGCCGCCGGCTCGCCCAAATCCCGCTGCGGGTGCGCGGTTACGCGGATGCGCTGCGACGCGCCGCGGCGACCGGGCACGCTCCTGCGGCCCGGCAGGTGCGCAGGGGAATCCAGCAGGCAGCCCAGATCGCCGAGTTGTTCCTCGACATGGTCGCACCCGCCGCACCGCACGATCCGACGCTGCGCGCACAGCTGCGCACCTACGCCGAGGACGCGGCCAACGCCTACGCCTCGCTGACCACGGTGCTGCGTGACGAGATCGGCCCCCGTGCCCGCGAGGCCGACGGTTGCGGCCGGGACGCCTACGCGCTGCACTCGCGCACGTTCCTCGGCGCCGACGTGGATGTCGACGAGGCCTACGAGTGGGGAATGGACCTGCTCGCGGGCATCGTCGCCGAGCAGGACGAGATCGCCGGCCGCCTCTACCCCGGCACCTCGGCCGCCGAGGCCCTGCGTCGCCTCGACGGCGAGGAACGCTACGTCATCCACGGCACCGAGGCGTTGCAGCGGTGGATGCAGGAACTCTCCGATCGCGTCGTCGATGCGTTGGCCGACAAGCACTTCGACATCGCGCCGCAGCTGCGCAATCTCGAGTGCCGGATCGCACCGACGCAGACCGGCGGCATCTACTACACCGGCCCGTCGGAGGATCTGGCCCGCCCCGGCCGGATGTGGTGGTCGGTGCCGCCGGGCGTGCACACGTTCCACAGCTGGCAGGAGATGACGACGGTGTTCCACGAGGGGGTACCGGGACACCACCTCCAGATCGGCCGAGCCGTGGTCCTGGCCGACCAGCTCAACCGGTGGCGCCGGCTGGGATGCTGGGTGTCCGGGCACGGCGAGGGCTGGGCGTTGTACGCCGAGCGGTTGATGGCCGAACTGGGCTGGCTCGAGGACGCCGGCAACCGTATGGGAATGCTCGACGCGCAACGGTTCCGGGCGGCACGGGTGGTCATCGACATCGGCGTGCACTGCGGTCTGACCGCGCCCGACGGTGGCGTCTGGGACGCCGACCGGGCGTGGACGTTCCTGCAGACCCACAGCGCGATGGCCGAGGAGAATCTGCGCTTCGAACTCGACCGCTACCTCGGCTGGCCGGGGCAGGCGCCGTCGTACGCAATCGGTCAGCGGATCTGGCAGCAGCTGCGCGACGAGACGCTGGCCCGCGGCGTGTCCCTGAAGGATTTCCACAGTCGCGCATTGGATCTCGGGGGTCTACCGCTGGAAGTGCTGCAGTCGGCGGTGGCGGCCACCTAGGATCGGCCGGGCCGTCGCGGCGGCGCTACAGCCGCGACTGCTCCTTGATCGCGGTGTCGGTGGTACGCAGGGGACGGATCAGTCCGTCCTGGGCGAAGGACGCGATGAGCTCGCCCTCCTCGGTGTGCACCGCGCCCCGCACATAGGACATGCCCGCCCCCACCTGCGTGCTCTCGTGGGTGTAGAGCAGCCAGCCGTCCCAGCGCACCGGTTCGTGGAAACTCACCGACACCGTCATCGGCGCGGTCGACACCGTCAGGTGCGCCTGGCTGGTGCCGATGCCCTCGTGGGCCCGCATCGTCGTCGAGATGCCGAGGTGCCCGGTGAAATACGCGATCAACGCCTTCGCCAGATCGTCGCGGTCGGGGATCGGGTCATAGTGCAACCACGCATACAGTTCGGGCGGACCGACCTCGTCGGGGCTGTTCACATCGACGACATCGACCAGTCGCACCTCACGGCCGGTCATAGGCATCGACGCCGCGTTGGCCCCGGCCGGCGCGACCACCTCCGGTTTGGGCAGATGGTGGCGGATCACGTCGCCGGTGGGGACATCGGCCAGCACGGTCGTCGTGATGCACCGCTTACCGTTCTGGGTGGCCGTCACGATTGCCGTTGCGGTGGAACGTCCTTCGCTGACCACGTCGATCTCCAGCTCGACCGGCCCGGCGGCGACCATGACTGCTCGGGCGAACACCGCGTACACCGACCGCACCGACTTGTCGGGAAATCGCTTGGCGGCGGCCACGATCGACTGGGCGAGAACCTGGGTGCCCTCCACGACCTGACGCTCGTCCTCCCCGGCCACCCCGGTCTGTGCGGTGAACGTGTTCTCGCCCCCGGGCTGTGCGTCGAAAAGATCGAGCAGCGCCTGCACCGTCCACTGCGCCTGTCCGGATGACTGCTCCGACTCCGTCGTCATGTGCCCACTCCTCGTGTCCGATGACTGTCGGAGGGAACAGTAACCGAGGTTTCCCTAAAGCGGTAACGTCATTACCAACAGGTGTGCGGAGGCAGGAAGGGGCGGGTGCGATGGTCGCGAAGGCCAAATCGACATCGGCGGCGCCGCGTGACGGCGCCCCGCAGGAGTCCCGCGCCACCCGCTTCATGCGTTCTGCGCTCGACATTCTCGGGGAGACCGGCCGCACGGATTTCACCGTTCTCGAGGTCGTCGAGCGATCGAAGACGTCGTTGCGCGCGTTCTATCAGCACTTCGCGACCAAGGACGAACTCCTCCTCGCCCTCGTCGAGAAGATCATGGCCGACGCGACCGGGCACTGGCGCGACGAAACCGCCGATCTCCCCAGCGCCGAGGCGTTGCGGCTGCTGATCGGCCGCATCAGCGCACCGGCCGAATCCAGTACCCAGGACAGCATCAACCGCGGGCTGACCTACTACAACGACCACCTGCAGGAGACCCGCCCCAAAGAGTTCGCCAAGGTGCTCGCCCCGCTGCACCGGCTGATAGGCGACATCCTGCGCCGCGGCATCACCGACGGCACGTTCCGCGCCGACCTCGACATCGACACCGATGCGGCGATCCTGATGCAGACCGTGCTCAGCACACAACGTCTGCGCGATCTCGGCGCGGAATTGAACGGCAGGTCGATCGACGGTGACGACGTGCACGCGTTCTGCCTCCGCAGCCTCCTTCGCTGACGCTCTGAACTGGACAGATGAGGCCTGACTTCGATCTGGCGTGGCTCCGGCGCTGCGTGGTAATGTCGTTACCAGAAGTGGTAATGCCATTACCGCTTTGTGCAAATACGCCATGGCAGGAGCCCACATCATGCCGTCACGCATCCTCGACTATCCGGTGTTCGACGCGGACAACCACTTCTACGAGCCCAAAGAAGCTCTGACGAAGTTCCTGCCGGACCATCGCAAGGGCGTCATCGACTACATCGATGTCCACGGTCGCACCAAGATCATGGTGCGCAACCACATCAGCGACTACATCCCGAACCCGACCTTCGAGGTCGTGGCGCGGCCCGGTGCCCAAGAGGAGTACTTCCGGAACGGCAGCGGCGGCAAGAGCTTCCGCGAGATCATGGGCAAGCCGATGAAGGCCATACCGGCCTTCCGCAATCCCGAAGCCCGCCTCGAGGTGATGGACGGCCTGGGCCTGGACTACACGCTGATGTTCCCGACGCTGGCCTCACTGGTCGAGGAACGGCTCAAGGACGACCCCGAGCTGATCCACGACATCATCCACGCGCTCAACGAGTGGATGTACGAGACGTGGCAGTTCAACTACGAGGACCGGATCTTCTCGACGCCGGTGATCACCCTGCCGATCGTCGATCGAGCCCTCGAAGAGTTGGAGTGGTGCCTGGAGCGCGGCGCCAAGACCGTTCTGGTGCGGCCCGCCCCGGTGCCGGGGTTCCGCGGCACCCGTTCCTTCGGCACGGAAGAGTTCGACCCGTTCTGGCAGGCGTGCGTGAAGGCCGGCATCCCGGTCGCGATGCACGCCTCCGACAGCGGATATGCGGAGTACCTCAACGACTGGGAGCCCGCCGACGAGTACCTGCCGTTCAAACCGACGGCGTTCCGGATGGTGTCGATGGGCAAGCGGCCGATCGAGGACACCATGGCCGCACTGGTCTGCCACGGCGCGTTCACCCGCAACCCCGACCTGCGGGTCCTGTCCATCGAGAACGGCGCCTCCTGGGTGCCCTACCTGTTCTACCAGTTCAAGGACGTGTACTCGAAGATGCCGCAGGCATTCCCGGAAGACCCGGTCGAAGCCTTCAAGCGCTGCGTCTACGTCGCGCCGTTCTGGGAGGACGACTTCCAGAAGATGGCTGACCTGTGCGGCATCGACCGGGTCATCTTCGGTTCGGATTGGCCGCACCCGGAGGGCCTGGCCGATCCGATCAACCTCGTCTCGGATCTGGAGGCGCACGGTCTCGACGAGGCCAGCGTACGAAAAGTGATGGGCAAGAACATGGTCGACCTGTTCGGAGTCGAGGACAGAGTCGTCTACACACCCGACGTCCCCGCCCTCGTCCTCACCTGATCTCACACCCGAAGAGGCTGCACTCCCCCATGACCGACCTGGCAAATCCCGAACAGCTGCTGTTCGCCTCCACCACCCAGACCTTCCTGGAGAAGCAGGCGTCGCTGACCCACGTCCGGGGGCTGCAGGCCTCCGGCGTGTCCTTCCAGCCCGAATGGTGGCAGCGCGCAGCCGAATTGGGCTGGACGAGCTTGCTGGTTCCCGAAGACCTCGGCGGCGGCAGCGTTTCCGGCGACGGCGTGGCCGACCTGGCACTGATCGCCGAGCAGATCGGCAAGACCGTCGCACCCGGGCCCCTGCACCCGGTCAGCGTCGTGCTCGCCGGGCTCGTCGAGGCACCGGACGGGCACCAGGACAGCATCGAAGCGCTTGTCGCCGGAGAGGTCGTCGCATCCTGGGCGGCCTACGAACCGCGGCGCCCGTTCGCGCCGCTGGACGCCTCCGGCCTCACCACCACCGCCACCCGCACCGACGACGGATACCGCATCGACGGCGTGAAGGACCGGGTGGAGGCCGGGGCCGAGAGCGGCGCCGTCCTCGTCGTCGCGCTCTGCGACGGCGAAATCCGCCAATTCCTGGTGCCGACGGACGCCGCAGGCGTGAGCATCACCCCCCAGAAATCCGTCGACATGGTGAAAAGCTATGCGCGCGTGGAGTTCGACGGCGTGCAGGTTCCGGGCGCGGCGGTCGTGGGCACCGCCGAGCAGACGCCGGCGATCATCGAACGGCAGCGCCAGGTCGCGGTGCTGCTGCAGTGCGCCGAGACCGTCGGGATCCTCGATGCAGTGCTGGCGATGACGACCCAGTGGCTGGGCGACCGGCACAGTTTCGGCCGCCCGCTGTCGTCGTACCAGGCGCTCAAGCACCGCGCCGCCGACATGAAGATGTGGTTCGAGGCGTGCCGTGCCACCACTGCCGGTGCGGTCGCAGCGGTCAGCAGCCGGTCCCCGGACGCAGCCAAACTGGTCAGCGTCGCGAAAGCCTATGTGGCCGAACGCGCCCCGGTCATCCTGCAGGACTGTGTGCAACTGCACGGCGGCATCGGGGTGACCTGGGAGCACGACCTGCACCTCTACCTACGGCGGGTCGCGCTGTACCGGGCCATGTTCGGTTCACCCGAGGACCATCACCGCGCCATCTACCAACTGAGCAGGAAGACGGAGGTTCCGGCATGACCGACACCGTGGCCTCACAGGAGATCACCGAGTCCGTCGAGGAGTTCGCGGCCCGCGCACGCACCTGGCTGGCCGAGAACATGCCGCGGATCGATCCCGAACACCCGCCGTTCTCCGTCCGCGCCGAGCAGGCGTCGTGGGATCGTGCCAAGGAACTCCAGAAGCGGCTGTACGACGGCGGATTCGCCGGCATCTGCTTCCCTCGCGAATACGGTGGCCTCGGCCTGGACCACGCCTATCAGCGTGCCTTCAACGTCGAGTGCCGCAGCTACGAGATGCCGCTGATCCTCAACGTGCCGACCTTCACGATCTGTGCGGCGACCATTCTCGACGTCGGCAGCGAGACGCAGAAGCGCGAACGCATCTCGGCGGCCGTCCGCGGCGACGAGATCCTGGTGCAGCTGCTCAGCGAACCCAGCGGTGGATCGGACCTCGCCGGCGTCATCACCCGCGCCGACCATCGGGACGGCAAATGGATCATCAACGGCGCCAAGACCTGGAGCACCAGCGCGTTCGCCGGTGACTACGGACTGCTGCTGGCCCGGACCGACTGGACGGTGCCCAAACACGAGGGCCTGACGATGTTCCTGGTGCCGCTCAAGTCGCCCGGCATCACGATGCGCCGCATCAAGGAGGTCAACGGCAACGAGGAATTCTGCGAAGAGTTCTTCGACGGCCTCGAACTCGACGACGACGCCGTGGTGGGTGAGGTCAACAAAGGCTGGGAAGTCGCCTCCCGCCAGCTGCACCACGAGCGCCGGGCGGTCGGCGGAGGCTCGGAGTTCGCCAGCGGGACGGCCGCCGAGAACGCCAGCGAGATGCCACCGGATCACGTCGCGATGGCCGAGGCCATCGGCCGGGGTGACGATCCCGGCATCCAGGAGCTGGCCGGGCGGGCACTCGCGCGCCGTATCGTCAAGGAGCAGCTCATCGACCACGTGTTCCACGCGATCGGGAACGGCTCGCTACCGCCGAACGCGGGCACGCTGATCCGGCTCTTCCACGCCGAGACCACCGAACTCGAGGTCGACACCGCGCTGGCCATCTCCGGTACCGCGGGCGTGGTCGACGAGGGGTCCGCGGACGCGCCCGAGCTGTCCGAGCTCGCCGAGATCGGCGTGCGCTATCTCTCGCGGCAGACCGGGTCGCTGGGTGGCGGGAGCTCGGAGATGGCCCGCAACGTCATCAGCGAACGCATCCTGGGTTTCCCGCGTGAATTCGCCGCCGACCGCGGCGTGCCGTTCAACCAGGTCAAGCGCAACAAGTCCTAGCTGTCAGAAGAGGGCTGGCTGCAGCACGTCGGCGGCGGGCGGTGCGGTCGTCGGTGCTTCGCGGAACGACCGCCGGTCGGGCGCCAGCCCGTACTTGGCGACCAGCGGAGCGGCGCGGCGTTGGAGGTCGGCCCGGTACTCGGCCGGCAGATAGGCGCCCTTGCGATAGAGCTGGCGGTACTGCCCGACCAGCTCGGGATGTGTGCGCGCGAGCCAGTCCATGAACCATCCGCGCGTGCTGCCGCGAAGGTGCAGCCCGAACACCGTCACGCTGGTCGCGCCGGCCTCCGAGATCCGGCGCAGCAGGTCGTCGAGATGGTCGTCGGAGTCGGTCAGATGAGGAAGCACCGGGGCGACCATCACATGACAGCGCAACCCGGCGTCACGGATCGCGGCGATGAGACCGAGCCGGGCCTGCGGCGACGGAGTCCCCGGCTCGACCCGGCTGTGGATCTCGGCGTCCCCGACGGCCAGCGAGATCGCCACGCTCACATCCACCCGGCGCGAGACCTCGGTCAGCAGGGGAAGGTCGCGGCGCAACAGCGTTCCCTTGGTCAGGATCGAGAAGGGCGTGCCGAAATCGGCGAGCGCGCCGATGATGCCGGGCATCAACGCGTAGCGGCCTTCGGCCCGTTGATACGGGTCGGTATTCGTCCCCAGCGCCACGGTCTCCCGCGTCCAGGACGGACGGCGCAGCTCGCGGCGGAGCACCTCGGCGACGTTGGTCTTCACGACCAGCTGCGTATCGAAGTCCCGACCGGAGTCGAAATCGAGGTACTCGTGGGTGGGCCGTGCGAAGCAATAGCGGCACGCGTGCGAGCAGCCGCGGTAACCGTTGACCGTGAATCGGAACGGCAACATCGACGCCGCGGGGATCTTGTTCAGCGCGGACTTGCACAGCACCTCGTGGAAGGTGATGCCCTCGAACTGCGGGGTGCGCACACTGCGGATCAGACCGAGCCGCTGCAGCCCGGGCAGCGCCCCGTCGTCGACGTCGATGCTTTGCCCGGCCCAGCGCATATCCTATGCGAACACACGTTCGAACGGGTGTCAAGGATGCTTGGCATCACCGGAGGAGAATGTCGAGAAGGGAACCGGACAGAATGGCCGGAAGGGAAGAAGTGCAGCCCCGCACCCGTTTCAGGGTATCGCGGAGGTGGGGGCTTGCCGCAAGACCCGGGCAGTGACGCAGAATCGCAGCCTCAGCGCGCAAACATAAGGGGCACATGTCGACTCAGAAGCCACACAAGAACTACGACACCGAGCTGGACGGCGAGCGCGCCTACGTCGATGCGCTCTACGCGCGGCTCGACGCCGAACGCGCCCGGGTCAAGGACAGGTACGACGCGGCGCTGCGCAGCCCTGTCGACTCCCAGAACGGCGCGACCCTGGTCGCCCGCGACGCCGAGGTCCGGGCCACCGCGGCACAGATGGACCGGCTGAACGTGGCGGATGCGGGGCTGTGTTTCGGCCGGCTCGACAGCGTCGACGGTGAGCGCACCTACATCGGCCGCATCGCCGTGCTCGACGAGTCCGCCGACTACGAACCGTTACTCGTCGACTGGCGTGCCCCCGCGGCGCGTGCGTTCTACGTCGCGACCGGCGCGAACCCGGAGAACATGCGCCGCCGCAGGCAGTTCCGCAGCATCGGTCGTCGCCTCGTCGACTTCACCGACGAGGTGTTCGGCAGGCCCGACTCCGAGGAGACCCACGGGCAGCGCGGCAGCTCCAGCGACGTGGCACTGCTGGCGGCGGTGAACGCCCCGCGCGGAGACGGCATGCGTGACATCGTCGCCACGATCCAGGCCGAACAGGACGCGATCATCCGGCTCGACCACCCGGGCGTGCTGGTCATCGAGGGCGGACCCGGCACCGGCAAGACGGTCGTCGCCCTGCACCGTGTGGCCTACCTGCTGTACACCCAGCGCAAGCGCATGGAGAGCCACGGCGTGCTGGTCGTCGGGCCGAATTCGGCGTTCCTGCGCCACATCGGCCGGGTGCTGCCCTCCCTCGGCGAGACCAACGTGGTGTTCCTCACGACAGGCGACCTCGTCCCGGGTCTGCACGTGACCGCCGAGGACACTCCGGACGCCGCCCGCATCAAGGGCTCGCTGGCAATCCTCGACGTCCTCGCCGCCGCTGTCGCCGACCGTCAGCGTGTCCCGCAGGATCCCCTGCCCATCGACCTGTCCGACGTCTCGGTGAGCATCGGCCCCGACATCGCCCAATGGGCCATTCAGGAGGCGCGCGCCACCGAGCAGCCCCACAACGACGCCCGTGCGACGTTCGTCGACGTCATCACCTGGGCGCTGACGGAACGTGCGATCGCCAAGATCGGCCGCGGATGGCTGACCCGCGAGGATCGCGCCGCGTGGGAGCATCTGCGTGCCGACCTGCTCGACGAGCTGGAGGACCACCCCGGCTTCACCGCTGCCCTGAATCAGCTCTGGCCTGTGCTGACCCCCGAAACCCTTCTCGCCGAACTGTATTCGTCGCAGGAGCGGTTGCAAGCCGCCGGCGCCGATGCGGCGCTGTACCGGGCGGAGGGCGCCGCCTGGACCCTGTCGGACGTGCCTCTGCTCGACGAACTGGTGGACCTGCTGGGCCGTGACAAGTCCGGCGAGGAGGCCGCCGAACGCGAACGCCAGGAGGAGGCGGCCTACGCTGCGGGCGTCCTCGACCTGATGATCGGGCGCGAGGACCTGATGGACGACGAGGACCAGCTGATGGCGCAGGACGTCATCGCCGCCGAGGACCTCGCAGAGCGCTTCCTGGAACGCGACAACCGCGAACTCGCCGAACGTGCTGCCGCAGACAGGGATTGGACGTACGGTCACGTCGTCGTCGACGAGGCGCAGGAACTCTCGGAGATGGACTGGCGGGTGCTGATGCGGCGCTGTCCGAGCCGGTCGTTCACGATGGTCGGCGATTTGGCCCAGCGGCGCTCCGCGGCCGGCGCGACGACCTGGGAGGCGATGCTCACTCCGTACGTGCCCGACCGCTGGATCTACCGGACGCTGACGGTGAACTACCGTACGCCTGCCGAGATCATGGCGGTGGCCGCGGCCGTGCTCGCCGAGTTCGCACCCGGCGTCCAGCCTCCGGAGTCGGTGCGTTCCACCGGCGTCGCGCCGTGGTCCCGCCAGGTGAGCGACGCCGAATTGGCCACCGCTGTCGCACAGTTCGAGCAGGAGGAGGCCCAGCGAGACGGGACCAGCGTGGTCATCGGGCCTGCGGACGTCCCAGGGGCGGTGTCGCCCACGGACACCAAGGGCCTGGAGTTCGATGCCGTGCTCGTCGTCGACCCGGGGCGCATCCTCGCCGAAGGCCCTCGCGGGGCTGCCGACCTCTATGTCGCGCTCACCCGCGCGACGCAGCGCCTCGGCGTCCTGCACCGCGACCCGTTACCGTCCGCGCTGGTGGGCCTGACGCAGCGTCAGGGCGACGGTCACCAATGACCGAGCTGGCACCGCACGTTGTAGGGATCGTTGTGCTCGGTGAGCACGGCGCCGTCGACGGCGATGTCGCAGTGCGCGTTCGGCGCCGCCTGGCCACCCTTGGTGGTGCTGCTGACCTGAAGGATCGCCCAGTTGGGGTCTTCCATCGTGGTCTCGAACGTCCACGGGACGCCGGGGGCGAGGTTGACCTTCTCGCGCTTGGCGTACGTGTAGGCGTCGGCGTTGAAGGCCTCCATGCTCGGAGGCTGGCTCGTCAGATAGAAGAGGTCGAACTGGTAGGCCCCGCCGGAGACGAGGGTGTACCGGACCTGCTTGCCGGCAGGCTGAGCGCTCGCCGTCGGCTGCGCGGCCATCATCGATGCCGCCGCCGCCAATAGTGACGCACCGACCGCCGTTCCTACCCGGGCTGTAGCTGTTCGCATGTTCGTCACATCGCCGGACGCTACCGGATCGTTACCGGCCTGGCCGTCCTCCGCCGGGGACCCCGTCGACGGCAAACCGGCTGCCGGCGGCATCGACAGGTTAACGCGCCTGTCACACACAGTCATTTGGCAGAAACACGGGCGCTCTAACGTCCCGATTCGACACCGGGGCGGTGTCGAAACTTCGCCGCTGAGAAACGTTCTCGAGCGTTCTGCAGCGTTCTGAAGTGTCCCCACTCGGCGCCTCATCAGCAGATGAGCGCTGCCGACTGCCAGAAAGGCTGTTCATGCACCAAGCGAGACGCCACCCCTCCACGCGCTCTGCGCTGGCCGCCGGAAGCGTCCTGGCCATTGCCGGCCTGCTGCTGGCCGGCTGTGGGAGCAAGGCGACCGAGACGGATTCAGCAAATGCGGAGTCCTGCGTGGACACCTCCGGCTCCACCGTGAAGGTCGGCGCGCTGAACTCGCTGTCGGGCACCATGGCGATCTCCGAGGTGACGGTCCGCAACGCCATCGACCTCGCCGTCGAACAGATCAACGCCTCGGGCGGTGTCATGGGCAAGCAGATCCAGCTCGTCGGCGAGGACGGCGCGTCCGAACCGACCGTGTTCGCCGAGAAGGCCGAGAAGCTGATCAGCAGCGACTGCGTGGCCGCGGTGTTCGGCGGATGGACCTCGTCGAGCCGCAAGGCGATGCTGCCCGTCTTCGAGAGCGCCAACTCGCTGCTCTACTACCCGGTCCAGTACGAAGGCCTGGAGTCGTCGCCCAACATCTTCTACACCGGCGCCACCACCAATCAGCAGATCGTGCCCGCGCTGGACTACCTCAAGGAGAAGGGCGTCAAGTCCCTTTACCTCGTCGGCAGCGACTACGTCTTTCCCCAGACGGCCAACCGCATCATCAAGGCGTACGCGGAGGCCAACGGCATCGAGATCAAGGGCGAGGACTACACGCCGCTGGGATCGACGGACTTCTCCACGATCATCAACAAGGTCCGCACCGCCGACGCGGATGCGGTGTTCAACACGCTCAACGGCGACTCGAACGTGGCCTTCTTCCGCGAGTACAAGAACGTCGGCCTGACGCCTCAGGACATGCCGGTGGTGTCGGTGTCGATCGCCGAGGAGGAGGTCGGCGGCATCGGAGTGCAGAACATCACAGGGCAGCTCACCGCCTGGAACTACTACCAGACCATCGACACGCCGGTGAACACGGCGTTCGTCGACGCCTACAAGGCCAAGTACGGCGCCGAGAAACCGACCTCGGACCCCATGGAGGCCGCGTACGCGTCGGTCTACCTGTGGAAGAACACCGTGGAGAAGGCGCAGTCCTTTGACGTCAAGGCCATTCAGGACAATGCCGGCGGCGTCACCTTCGACGCTCCGGAGGGCCTCGTCACCATCGACGGGGAGAACCACCACATCACCAAGACCGCCCGCATCGGCGAGATCCGGCCCGACGGACTGATCTACACCGTCTGGGAGTCGCCGGCGCCGATCGAGCCGGACCCGTTCTTGAAGTCCTACCCGTGGGCCGCCGGGCTGTCGGGCTGATGCCGAGGGCTGTCGGGCTGATGCCCAGGGCAAGCGAAGCGACGGGGAATATACCCAGGGCGAGCGAAGCGACGGGGAATATGCCCAGGGCGACGGGAAATCTGTTCACGTGGATGTCGTAATCGGGCAGCTGGCAACGGGATTGAGTCTCGGCTCGATCCTGTTGCTGGCCGCACTCGGCCTGTCCCTGACGTTCGGCCAGATGGGCGTCATCAACATGGCCCACGGCGAGTTCATCATGGCCGGCTGCTACACCGCCTACGTGGTGCAGCAGATGGTCTCCAGCGCCGGTGTGTCGCTGATCATCTCGCTGCTGGTCGGATTCGTCATCGGCGGCGCGATGGGCGCGCTGCTGGAGGTCACGCTGATCCAGCGCATGTATCACCGACCGCTGGACACCCTGCTGGTCACGTTCGGCGTCGGGCTGATCCTCCAGCAGGTGGCACGCGACATCTTCGGCGCACCGGCGGTCAACGTCATCGCCCCCGACTGGCTCAACGGAGGCATGGAGATCCTGGGCGCCGTGGTGCCCAAGACACGCATCTTCATCCTGGTGCTGGCCGTCGTGTGCGTCGCAGTCCTGGCCGCGGTACTGAAGATGAGCCCCATGGGGCGCCGGATCCGGGCGGTCGTACAGAACCGCGACCTCGCCGAAACCAGTGGTATCTCGTCGCGCAAGACCGACATCACCACGTTCTTCATCGGGTCGGGGCTCGCGGCGGTGGCCGGTGTGGCACTGACGCTCATCGGGTCCACCAGCCCCACGATCGGCCAGAGTTACCTGATCGACGCGTTCCTGGTCGTGGTCGTCGGCGGGCTCGGACAGATCAAGGGGACCGTCATCGCGGCGTTCACACTCGGCTTCCTGAACTCGTTCATCGAGTACAACACCACCGCCTCACTGGCCAAGGTCATTGTCTTCGTCGTCATCGTGATTTTCCTGCAGGCGCGTCCCCAGGGGCTCTTCACCGTCCGGACAAGGAGTCTCGTATGAGGACCGTCGTGGGACGCTGGCAGACCTGGGCCGGCTTCGGAGTCGCGGCGCTGGTGCTGTTCGTCGTGGCACCGGCGGTGCTCTCCGATTTCCGGCTCAGCCTGCTCGGCAAGTTCCTGTGCTTTGCGATCGTCGCCGTCGGCATCGGGCTGGCGTGGGGCCGCGGCGGAATGCTGGTGCTGGGCCAGGGAGTGTTCTTCGGCCTCGGCGGCTACATGATGGCGATGCACCTCAAGATCTCCGACGCCCAACTGCGCGGAGACGACGTGCCCGACTTCATGCAGATCCAGGGTGTGCGCGAATTACCGGGCTACTGGGCGCCTTTCGCGTCCCCGGTGGTGACGCTCATCGCCATCGTCGTCGTGCCCACCGGTATCGCCGCGGCACTGGGGTTCGGCGTGTTCAAACGCAAGGTCAAGGGCGCCTACTTCGCGATCCTGTCCCAGGCGCTGGCAGCCGCACTGGCCATCCTTCTCGTCGGGCAGACCAGCCTCGGCGGTTCCAACGGACTCAACAGGTTCCGGACGTTCTTCGGGTTCGCACTCAACGATCCGGTGAACCGCAGGATGCTGTACTTCATCGCCGCCGCGGTGTTGCTCGTCGTCATCGCCGTGGTGCGTCAGCTCATGCAGAGCCGCTACGGCGAGCTGCTGGTCGCGGTGCGCGACGGCGAGGAGCGGGTGCGCTTCCTGGGTTACGACCCGGCCAACATCAAGGTGGTGGCCTACACCGTGGCGGCGCTGTTCGCCGGCATCGCCGGTGCGCTGTTCGCCCCGATCGTCGGCTTCATCGCGCCGTCGCAGGTCGGCATCCTGCCGTCCATCGCTTTCCTCATCGGCGTCGCGATCGGCGGCCGCACCACCCTGCTGGGGCCGGTGCTCGGGGCGATCGGTGTCGCGTGGGCGCAAACCCTGTTCTCCGAACGGTTCCCGTCGGAGTGGACCTACGCCCAGGGGCTGCTGTTCATCATCGTCGTCGGGTTCTTCCCCGCAGGTCTGGCCGGCCTCGGCGTGTTCCTCAGGCGGCGGCGCAAAGCCTCCTCCGAGCCCGACCCGGCGAAGGCCCCTGACTCCGATCCCGACGCAGAGAAGGTGGGCGCCAGTTCATGACCGAGGTCACCGCGACGACAGCGGGCAAGGAACCCATCGAGGGCGGCAACGTCGGCATGGGCACGCAGTACCTCGAAGTGCGGGGTCTGACCGTCGATTTCGACGGCTTCAAGGCCGTCAGCGACGTCGACCTCACCCTGTTCCAGGGTGACCTGCGTTTCCTCATCGGACCCAACGGCGCGGGTAAGACGACGGTGATCGACGCGATCACCGGGCTGGTGCCCGCGACAGGTTCGGTGAACAAGTCGGGGGTGGAACTGCTCGGCAAGAAGGTGCACCAGATCGCGCGGCGTGGCGTCGGACGCACCTTCCAGACTGCCAGCGTCTTCGAGCAACTGACCGTCCTGCAGAACCTCGACATCGCGGCCGGGGCCGGCCGCTCGGCGTGGACGCTGCTGCGCCGGCGGACCTCCGTGCTGCCCGCGATCGAGCAGGCGCTGCACACGATCGGGTTGACCCACCTCGCCGACAAACCCGCCGGGGTGCTCGCCCACGGGCAGAAGCAGTGGCTGGAGATCGGCATGCTGCTGGTGCAGAACGCCGACGTGCTGCTGCTCGACGAGCCGGTCGCCGGCATGAGCACCGAGGAACGGGAGGAGACCGGAAACCTGTTGCGCCGCATCGGCGCCGAACGCACCGTCGTCGTCGTCGAGCACGACATGGACTTCATGCGGGCGTTCGCGACCTCGGTGACCGTGCTGGCCCGCGGACAGGTGATCGCCGAGGGTTCGGTCGCCGAGGTGCAGGCTAATCCGAAAGTCCAGGAGGTCTACCTGGGGACCGCCGCGGCCGGAGCCGACGGCATCGAACTCGCCGAGGAGAACACCTGATGCTGCAACTGGTCGACGTGCGCACCGGCTACGGCCGCAGCGAGGTCATCCACGGGGTCAGCCTCGAAGTTCCCCACGACGGTGTGGCCGCGGTGATGGGCCACAACGGCGCGGGCAAGACGACACTGCTGCGCGCCGCGGTCGGGCTGCTCAAGTGCGCGGCCGGAAAGGTGCTGTTCGACGGCGACGACATCACGAAGTTGCGGCCCAGCGCACGGGTCGGCCGCGGGCTGGCCTATGTCCCGCAGGGGCAGCAGTCCTTCGGTCAGCTGACGACGGCCGAGAACCTGCAGGTGGTCGCAGACGGCCGCAAGAACGGCAAGGCCCTGATCGACGAGCAGCTCGATCTGTTCCCGGCGCTCAAGGAACTGCTGACGCGCCGCGCCGGACTGCTCTCGGGCGGCCAGCGACAACAGCTCGCGATCGCCCGCGCGCTGATCACCACGCCGAAGTGCCTGATCCTCGACGAGCCGACCGAGGGCATCCAGCCGTCCGTGGTCCACGAGATCGAGGAGGCCATCACCGCGCTGACCAACCGGGGCGACCTCGGCGTGCTGCTCGTCGAGCAGCACATCGGTTTCGCCCTGGAATCCGCGCAGCGCTACTACATCCTCGAAGCGGGCCGCGTCACCAGCAGCGGCACCGGAGGGTCGGCCTCGGAAGCGGACGTCCGCGCCGCCATGGCCATCTGACCCTTCCGCACCGCGAGCGCGCGTGTCTGCACGCCGACGCGCCACAGAATCTGTGCAAACGCGCGCGCTCGCGACGTGAGTCGGCCAGCATCACGCTATGAGCACACCCGTCGAGCCGGTCATCCTGGCCGAGCAGGGCGGTCTCGTGATCGCCGAACGCGGACCCGAGATCGTGGTCGTCGACCGCGGTGGCAGCCCGTCGGAGATCGTCGTGTTCATCCTGGTCGTCATCACGCTCGTGTTCGGCATGTTCGGGCTCGTGTCGGTGTTCTCCGCCGCGGCCGGCGGCATGGCAGCGGGTTCCGGGATGCTCGGCGGAGTGATCCTCGCGGTCGGGGTCCTCGCCGGTATCGCAATGGTGCTGAGCGCAAAGAGGATTCGCGATCGACGGGTGCGGCCCTTGACGTCGTTCGTCCCCGTCGCCGTATTCGACCGGGCCCGGCGCGTCTACCTCGATGGCGCCGGCGAGATCATCGCGCCGTTGGACCAGGTTCGGTTCGAGCGTCGGATGCAGGTCACGTCGAGTTCGGCCAAGCTCGTCGCCGTGACCCCGTCGGGCGACCGTGTGCTCAAGCGCGGCAACCCTTTCGGTGGCGGCATCGGCACGCTGGATCACGTGCTGACCCACGTCGTCCACGGCGCGATGCCGTGAACACGCCGACAGAACCGGCGCTTCTGGTCGAAAGGGGCTCACTGGTCGTCGCTGAGGCCAGGCGCAAGGTCCTGCTTCTCGACCGCGGCAAGGCTCCACCCGAAACGGCCAGGCACGTGCTGGCCGCGGCCACCCTGATCTGTGGCGGCTATGGACTCGTATCAGTCTTCGGCTCGGGAGGCTCCCGGACATGGGAGTCTGTCGCGATCGGAGTCGTGCTGTTGGCGATAGCGGCCGCCGCTTTCGCGGGGATGCTCAGGGCGAATGAAGCGGTGCGCCGCGCGCGATCGACACCGCTGAGCACCTATCTCCGGGTGGCGGTGTTCGACCGCGAGCAGCGCTACTACCAGGACGACAGGGGCGAACTGGTGGCTGCGCTTGACGAAGTGCGGTTCGAGCGGCGCAGAGAACTCCTGCGGTCGAGTCTGGTGGTCGTCACCCCGTCAGGGACACGGGTGCTCGCGCGATTCGCGTTGTTGGCGGGGAGTTTCGATCGCCTGTTGAAGGTGCTCGACAACGCGGTGCATGGGGTTCGGCGCTGACGAGCGCGCGGTTTTGTACGGCCCGACACGGAGTGTCGCCGTACAGACACGCGCGCTCGCGGTGCCGACCCAGCCCGGTGCCGACCCAGCCCGGTGCCGACCCAGCCCGGTGCCGACCCGGCTAGCTCAGCCGGGAGACGACCTCGGCGACGACATCGGCGACGGCCACGTCCACCTGCTCACCGGTGGCCATTCTCTTGACCCCGACCGTCCCGGCCTCGAGGTCACGGTCCCCCGCCACCAGCGCGATCGTCGCACCGGAACGGTCGGCGCCCTTCATCGCGCCTTTGAGGCTTCGGTCGCCGTAGGCGACGTCGACCCGCACCCCGGCGGCGCGCAGCTGGGCAGCGAGCACCGCCAGACGCATTTTCGCGTCGGCGCCCAGCGGGACGGCGTAGACGTCGACGCGCGCGGCCTCCCCCGCCGTCTTGCCCTCGGCGCGCAACGCCAGCAGAGCGCGGTCCACGCCCAGGCCGAAGCCGATCCCCGACAGGTCGCGCCCACCGAGCTGCGACATCAGACCGTCGTACCGGCCGCCGCCGCCGATCCCGGACTGCGCACCAAGCCCGTCGTGGACGAACTCGAACGTGGTCTTCGTGTAGTAGTCCAGGCCGCGCACCATCCTGGGGTTGATCACATAGGGCACCGACATGGCGTCCAGATGCGCCAGCACGGTGTCGAAGTGCGCTTTGGCCGCCTCAGACAGGTGATCGAGCATCACCGGCGCGTCTGCGGTCATCTCCTTGATGTGCGGGCGCTTGTCGTCGAGGACGCGCAGCGGGTTGATCTGTGCGCGCGTGCGCGTCTCCTCGTCGAGATCGAGCTTGAACAGGAAGTCCTGCAACAACTCCCGGTACTGCGGCCGGCAGGTGTCGTCGCCGAGCGAGGTGATCTCCAGGCGGAAACCGTCCAGCCCCAGGGACCGGAAGCCGGCGTCGGCCACGGCGATGACCTCGGCGTCCAGCGCCGGATCGTCGACGCCGATCGCCTCCACGCCGACCTGCTGCAGCTGGCGGTAGCGCCCCGCCTGCGGACGCTCGTAGCGGAAGAACGGACCCGAGTAGCACAGCTTGACCGGTAGCTGCCCGCGGTCGAGGCCGTGTTCGATCACGGCGCGCATCACCCCGGCGGTGCCCTCGGGGCGCAACGTCACCGAGCGGTCGCCGCGGTCGGCGAAGGTGTACATCTCCTTGGAGACGACGTCGGTCGACTCCCCCACCCCGCGGGCGAACAGCGCCGTGTCTTCGAAGATCGGCAGCTCGATGTCGCCGTAGCCCGCCCGCCGCGCGGCATCGAGCAGCCCGGCGCGCACGGCGACGAACTCGGCCGAATCGGGCGGGAGGTAGTCGGGGACGCCCTTCGGTGCGCGAAACGACGTCGGGGATGAGGTGTCAGTCACGGGGTCAGACCTTCGAGAAAGGGGTTGGTGTGGCGTTCCAGGCCGATGGTGGTCCGTTCGCCGTGCCCCGGTAGTACCAGGGTGTCGTCGCCGAGGACCAGAAGTTTTGTGACGATCGAGGTGAGCAGGTCACGTCCGCTGCCCCCGGGCAGGTCGGTGCGGCCCACCGTCTGCTTGAACAGCGTGTCCCCGGTGAACGCGATCTCCTCGGGACCCTGTTCGACGCGGAAGACCACCGAGCCCCGGGTGTGGCCGGGAGTGTGGTCGACCGCGACGGTGATGCCGCCCAGTTCCAGCTTGTCGCCGTCCCGGTCGAGTTCGACGACCTGCCGGGGCTCGCGGAACATGGCGCCGAACGCCGTGCGCGCCAGCCCACCGAAGAATCCGCGACCCAGACCCTTGATCGGGTCGGCCAGCATGTAGCGGTCCGCCGGGTGGATGTAGGTCGGGCACCCGTAGGTGTCGGCCACCTTCTGCGCCGACCACATGTGGTCGAGGTGTCCGTGGGTGAGCAGCACCGCCGCCGGCGTGAGCCGGTTGTCGTCGAGGATCTTCCGCAACGGACCCATCGCCCGCTGGCCGGGGTCCACGACGATGGCGTCGGCCCCCTGCCGCGGGGCCAGCACGTAGCAGTTGCATGCCAGCATGCCGGCCGGAAATCCGGTGATCAACACCGTCCCAGCTTCCCATGCCCAGGTCCGCGCCCAGTTCAGGAGGGTCGCGGCGGCCACGCTCAGCGCCAGCTGGCACACTCGGTGCCGACCGGAACAACTTCGAGGAGGACACCGGCCGTGCCCACGAACGAACAACGGCGTGCGAGCGCCAAGCGCAAGCTCGAACGGCAGCTGGAGAACCGGGGCGAGCGTGACCGCAAGCGTCGCCGGCTGACCATCATCGGTTCGGCGGCCGGCGCAGTCCTGGTCATCGCCGCCGTGGTGGCGACCATCGTGCTCACCAACCGCGATTCCGGCACCCAGACCGCCTCGGCGTCGACCACCACCACCGAGACGTCGTCCGCGCTCGACGTCCCGGCCGCGGCCGCCGCCGGTGCGCTGCCCGAGTTCGTCGCCCCCGAGGGGCTCGGCAGCAACTGCGAGTACCCGAAGTCCGCCGACCCGGCCAGCAAGCCGAACAATGCGCCGCGCACCGGCGAGGTCCCGACCGAACCCGCGCTCGTCAGCGCCAGCATGGAGACCGACCAGGGCAACATCGGGCTGCAGCTCGACAACGGCAAGTCGCCCTGCACGGTGAACAGCTTCGCGAGCCTGGCCCAGCAGGGCTACTTCAACGGCACCCCGTGCCATCGCCTCACCACCAGCGACTCGCTGGGCGTCCTGCAGTGCGGCGACCCGACGGGTGAGGGCACCGGCGGCCCCGGATACCAGTTCGCCAACGAGTACCCGACCGACCAGTTCCAGCCCGACGATCCGAAGCTCGGCGAGCCTGTCGTCTACCCGCGCGGCACGCTGGCCATGGCCAATGCCGGGCCGGGCACCAACGGCAGCCAGTTCTTCCTCGTCTACAAGGACTCGCAGCTGCCGCCGCAGTACACCGTGTTCGGCACGATCGACGAGACCGGCCTGGCCACTCTCGACAAGATCGCGAACGAAGGCGTCGCCGACGGTGGTCCCGACGGCGCACCGAAGCTGGCGACGACGATCAAGAAGCTCCAGCTGGACTAGCGCCCCGGGGGCGCAGCCCGGGGTGAGCGGAACGATCATGGTCCCTCGCCGGCGTCGGCAGGCTGACCCGATGCCGGTGACGGCCCACGCCCGAGGGGACGATCGGGGCCGGAGACCGTAGGGGCCGAGGATGATCCGGCTCAGGCCGCCGACGTCACGCGGTAGACGTCGTAGACGCCTTCGACGTTGCGGACCACGTTGAGCACGTGGCCGAGGTGTTTGGGGTCGCCCATCTCGAAGGTGAACCGGCTGATCGCCACCCGGTCGTTGGACGTGGTGACTGATGCCGACAGGATGTTGACCTTCTCGTCGGCCAGCACCCGGGTGACATCGGAGAGCAGCCGGTGCCGGTCGAGCGCCTCCACCTGGATGGCCACCAGGAACACCGAGGACGGCGACGGCGCCCACTGGACGTCGATGATGCGCTCCGACTGCGCCTGCAGCGAGGTCGCATTCGTACAGTCGGTGCGGTGCACGCTGACTCCGCCGCCGCGGGTCACGAAGCCCATGATGTTGTCGCCGGGAACCGGCGTGCAGCACTTGGCCAGTTTGGTCAGCACGCCCGGGGCGCCCGGTACGGCGACCCCCACGTCGTCGCTGGTGCGCTGCCGGATCGGCATGGTCGCCGGCGTCGAGCGCTCGGCGATCTCGTCCGCGGCCTCGTCGTCCCCACCCAGCTGAGCCACCAGGCGCTGCACCACGTGGCGGGCGGAGACGTGGCCCTCTCCGACCGCGGTGTACAGCGCGGAGACGTCGACATAGCGCAGCTCCCGCGCCAGGGCCGTCATCGTCTCGGCATTCATCAACCGCTGCAACGGAAGTCCACCGCGGCGCACCTCGCGCGCGATGGCCTCCTTGCCGGAGTCCAGCGCTTCCTCGCGCCGCTCCTTGGCGAACCACTGCCGGATCTTGGCCTTCGCCCGCGGGGACACGACGAACGTCTGCCAGTCCCGCGACGGGCCCGCGTTGAGGGCCTTCGAGGTGAACACCTCGACCACTTCGCCGTTCTCCAGCTTGCGTTCGAGTGCGACGAGTCGGCCGTTGACGCGGGCGCCGATGCAGCGGTGTCCGACCTCGGTGTGCACGGCATAGGCGAAGTCCACCGGCGTGGAACCCGTGGGCAGGGTGACCACGTCGCCCTTGGGCGTGAACACGAAGATCTCCTGCACCGCAAGGTCGTAACGCAGCGACTCCAGGAACTCCCCCGGGTCGGCGGCCTCCCGCTGCCAGTCGAGCAGCTGCCGCATCCACGCCATGTCGTCGATCTCGGCGGCGGCGTTGCCCGCAGGTAATCCGTTGCGTCCCTTGACCTCTTTGTAACGCCAGTGCGCGGCGATGCCGTACTCGGCGGTCTTGTGCATGTCGATGGTGCGGATCTGCACCTCGAGCGGTTTGCCCTCGGGGCCCACGACGGTGGTGTGCAGCGACTGGTACACCCCGAAGCGGGGCTGGGCGATGTAGTCCTTGAAGCGGCCGGCGATGGGTTGCCACAGCGAGTGCACCACGCCGACCGCGGCGTAGCAGTCGCGGACCTCGTCGCACAGGATGCGCACGCCCACGAGGTCGTGAATGTCGTCGAAGTCGCGGCCCTTGACGATCATCTTCTGGTAGATCGACCAGTAGTGCTTCGGCCTGCCCTCGACGGTGGCGTTGATCTTCGACGCGTTCAACGTGGCCGCGATCTCGGCGCGCACCTTGGCCAGATAGGTGTCCCGCGACGGCGCCCGGTCGGCGACCAGCCGGACGATCTCCTCGTACTTCTTGGGGTGCAGGATCGCGAACGACAGATCCTCCAGCTCCCACTTGACCGTCGCCATGCCGAGCCGATGCGCGAGGGGCGCAATGACTTCCAGCGTCTCGCGGGCTTTGCGGGCCTGCTTCTCCGGCGGCAGGAAGCGCATCGTGCGCATGTTGTGCAGCCGGTCGGCCACCTTGATCACCAGCACCCGCGGATCGCGAGCCATCGCGATGATCATCTTGCGGATCGTCTCGCCCTCGGCCGCGGTTCCCAACGCGACCTTGTCCAGCTTCGTCACCCCGTCGACGAGGTGCCCGACCTCGACGCCGAACTCCTGGGTGAGCGCTTCGAGCGTGTAACCGGTGTCCTCGACGGTGTCGTGCAGCAACGCCGCGATCAGCGTCGTGGTGTCCATCCCGAGTTCGGCCAGGATGTTCGCCACGGCCAGCGGATGCGTGATGTACGGGTCGCCGGAGCGGCGGAGCTGGTCGGCATGGCGCTGTTCGGCGACCTCATAGGCCCGCTGCAGCAGCGTGAGATCGGCCTTCGGATAGATCTCCCGATGCACCGCGACCAACGGTTCGAGCACCGGATTGACCGTGCTGCGTTGCGACGTCATGCGACGTGCGAGGCGAGCCCGCACCCGGCGGGACGCGCTGGTCGCGGCCTTGGAGGTGTCAGCCCTGGGAATCTCCATCGGCTGGGTCTCCGGGCTGGAGACGGTCGCCGCAGCGGGCGCGTGCACAGCCTGGTCGGCGGCCGGTTCCGTCCGAACCTTGTCGGCCATGTTCACCTCCAGGACCTGTGGTCTTCGCAGGATATCCGCTCAGACGGTGTAGAGACTGGTGACCTCGAGCGGTTCCACGGCGGCCCGCCCGCCGAGCGCGGTCAGCTCCATCATCACCACGGCGCCGGTCACGTCGGCGCCGGCCTTGGTGAGCAGCTGATGCGTGGCCGCCAGCGTGCCCCCGGTCGCAAGCACGTCGTCGATCACCACGACGGAGCGACCGGCGAGGTCGACCCCGTTGGCCGGCACCTCCAGCGTGGCCGAGCCGTACTCCAGGGTGTAGGTCTCGCCGAGGACGGGCGGAGGCAACTTGCCGCCCTTGCGCACCGCCAGCACGCCGATGCCGAGCGTGACGGCCACCGCACCTCCGAGGAGGAAGCCGCGGGCGTCCACTCCGGCGACCAGGTCGGCGCCCCGCGCACTGTCGGCGATCGCCTTGCTCACCTCGGCCAGGCCGCGCGCGTCGGCGAGCACCGGCGTGAGGTCCTTGAACTGGACGCCCGGTTCGGGGAAGTCCGGCACCTCGCGCATCAACGATCTGATGACGTCGGCGATGTCCTCGCCGGTCTCGCTGCTCACTGACTCAACTCCCACCGGTCCATGTTCCACCCCGCACCCCATCGCGTCGGGTTTCCGCTCACCGCAAACATCTTCGTCGACGTGAGCAGGGTTCGCTGCTGACGGTACAGCGGCAGGGTCGGCATATCGCCCCAAAGGATCGGACCCGCCTCGCCGAGCAGGCGGGCGATCTCCTTCGGGTCCGACGTCACGGCGATCGTGGCGATGATCGCGTCGATGCGGCTGTTCGTGTAGCGCGGCAGGTTGTTGCCGTTGGCGCTGTGCAGGGTGTACGCGTCGATCGACGACGACCCCGACGAGCCGCTGCCCGCCGCGCCGCCGGTGCCGGCGACCAGCACGTCGATCTCGTTGTCGCGCAACGCCAGAGGTCCGGTGTTCTCCCCTGCCACGTCCGCGACGGTGATGCCGGCCGGGGCGCAGCTTCGCGCGATCGCCCCGACGGTGGCGGCGAGCCGGGCGTTGGGGGTCTGGTATCCGATCCGCACGGTGAGGGGCTGGTTGTTGAGCGCCGCGCGGGCCGCGACCGGGTTGGCGACGGCGAACTCGTTGACCTGCGGGGTCGCCTCGGCAGCCCCGTAGGCGTCCTCGGTCGCGGCGTTGAGCCGGGAGTTGGCCACCGGCACCTCGGCGTTGCGGGCGATGACGTCCCGTGGCGTGCACAGTGCCAGCGCCCGGCGGGCGGGCACCGCGGCGAGCGGACCCTGCGGCGCGAAGATGAGCTGTTCGATCCCTGCGGAAGCAGAATCGGTGCGGACGTAGTCGTCGGGCAGGTTGAGGGTTCCCGAGGAGCCGGCGGCGATGTCGACGACGTCGTAGGCGCCCTCGTTGACGCGGTCCTGCAGCTCCGGGCTGCGCGGCCACACCGTGACCCTGGCGGTGATCGGCTTGGCACCCCACCACTTGTCGTTGGCGACCAGCACGACAGCCCCGTCGTCGGTCACCGACTCCAGCTTGTAGGGCCCCGAGGACGGGAACCTCTTCAGGTCCAGGTCCGGCTTCAGGTCCCAGGTGGTGTTCCACGCCTGCGCGATCCGCTCCACGGTGGGGCCGTCGTTGTTGAGCAGGGCCGTCGTCACCGCGCCGTCGCCGAGGCCCAGCACGTCGCCCAGGACGTGCGCCGGCATCATCGTCGTCGCGGTGAACAGCTGCCCGTAGTCGGTGAAGGCCCGGTCGGGGGCGAAGGAGACCCTCGCCTTCTTCTGCCCCGGCGCGCAGTCGATGCCCGCGATGTCGGTGTACCCGGCGCGGCTGGCCGCGTCGAACCCGGCGAACCGCCCCGATCGCGACGCCCAGGCCAGCACCATGTCGTCACACGTGATCGGCTTGCCGTCGGAATAGACGGCTTCCGCCTTGATCTCGTAGTCGAGGATCAGCGGGGTGCGACCGACCACCGAGATCGTGCCGAAGTCGTGGTCGCCGATGACCTGGCCGTCGGGGCCGTGGTAGTTGAAGCCCGTCAGCGTCCGCGCGAACGCCTGCGGCCCGCCGGACGCCGCACCCGCGACCGTATTCGCGTTGTAGCTGATCAGGGTGCCGTCGACGGCGTAGTCGACGGCCTCGGCGGCCTGCGACGAGCACGAGGTGAGACCCAGTCCGCCGACCAGGACGAGCACCGCCAGCAGGACGGTCGTGCGACGGCCAGCCATCGGCCCTACCGGCTCCGCGGGGTGCGCTTACCCGACGGTCGCCCGGTCCTGCTGCTGGTCGGACGGACGGGACGAGCGCCCGGCTGCGGCTTGTCCGGCGCGGGAGCCTGCGGGGTGGCGGCGACGGCGGCCGGCTCGGCATCGCGGCCGGCGGCGCCGTCTGCAGCGGTGTCGTCGATCTCGGCGCCCCCCGCCCGGGCCGCCGCGGTCTTGCGGCGGTTGAGCACCCTACGGGTGTGCTTGCGGACCACATCGGTGCGTTCGCGCAGGCTCACCAGCAGCGGGGTCGCGAAGTAGATCGACGAGTAGGTGCCGACGATGACACCCACCAGCTGCACGAGCGCGAGGTCCATCAGCGTGCCGACGCCGAGCAGCCAGACCGCGATGACCATCAGCGCCACGATCGGCAGCACCGAGATGAGGCTGGTGTTGATCGAGCGCATGAACGTCTGGTTGACCGCGAGGTTCGCCTGCTCGGCGAACGTCCGCCGGGTGGTGTGCTCGAAGCCGTCGGTGTTCTCCTCGACCTTGTCGAAGACGATGACGGTGTCGTAGAGCGAGAACCCGAGGATCGTCAGCAGGCCGATCACGGTCGCCGGGGTGACCTCGAACCCGACGAGCGCGTAGATACCGGCGGTGACCACCAGGTCGAACAGCAGCGTCGCCAGCGCGGCGAGGGCCATATAACGCTCGTAGCGCACGGTGATGTAGATCGCGGCGAGCACGAGGAAGACCACCAGCGCGATCAGCGCCTTCTGGGTGATCTGGCCACCCCAGGTCTCCGACACCGCCGAGTCGCTGACGGCCTGTTCGCTCGGTTGGCCGTTGGCGCCGACGGGCTGGAACCGATCGAACAGCGCACTGCGCAGCTTGACGATCTCGTCGTTGTTCAGCGTCTCCGACCGGATCTGGAAGGTCGCCGAGTCGCCGCTGCCGACCACCACGACGGCGTCCGGAGCTCGGCCGATCGTGTCGGTGAAGACGGTCTCGACGTCCTGGGTCGTCGCCTGGGTGTCGGTGCGGGGGAACGACACCTTGGTGCCGCCCTCGAAGTCGATGCCGAAAGTGAAGCCGCGGATCAGGATCGCCCCGACGGCGATCGCCACGATCAGGCCGCTGATCGAGTACCAGAGCTTGCGTTTGCCCATGACCTCGAACGCACCGGTGCCCGTGTACAGGCGCACGAAGAACCCGTGCTTGGGGGCATCCCCGGCGGCGGCTTCCAGGTCGGGCGCTTCCTCGGCGGTCGATTCCAGGTCGGCGCGGTTACGTGTGGCCATGGCTTATCCCCGTCCCGCCGCGTTCGCGGCAGCTCGGCGTTCGCGGGCGATCTGCTGGACGGCTCCGAGTCCGTTGAGCGACGGTTTGGCCCAGGTGGTCGACTTCGAGGCCATGAAGACCAGGGGCCAGGTCACCAGGAACACGATGACCACGTCGAGGATCGTCGTGAGGCCGAGGGTGAACGCGAAGCCCTTCACCTGGCCGACGGCCAGGAAGTACAGCACGGCAGCGGCCAGGAAGGTGACGGCGTTGCCGGACAGAATCGTCTTGCGCGCCCGCGCCCAGCCTCGCGGAACCGCGGATCGGAACGACCGGCCTTCTCGGATCTCGTCTTTGATGCGTTCGAAGAACACCACGAACGAGTCCGCGGTCATACCGATACCGATGATCAGACCTGCGATACCCGCCAGGTCGAGCGTGTAGTTGATGTACCGGCCGAGCAGCACGAGGATCGCGAACACCATCGCGCCCGAGGCCACCAGGGACAGCGCGATCAGCAGACCGAGGGCGCGGTAGTACAGCAGCGAGTAGAGCAGCACGGCGGCCAGCCCCACGGCGCCTGCGATCAGACCGGCGCGCAGCGAGGACAGGCCCAGCGTCGCGGACACCGTCTCGGCCTCCGAGGACTCGAACGACAGCGGCAGCGATCCGTACTTGAGAACGTTCGCCAGCTCGCGCGCCGAGTCCTGGGTGAACTGGCCGGTGATCTGGGTCTTGCCGCCGGGGATCGGCTCGTTGATGACCGGGGCGCTGACGACCCTCGAGTCGAGCACGAACGCCGTCTGGGTGCCCACATTGGCCGCGGTGAAGTCCGACCACGTCTTGGCGCCCTGATCCTTGAACTCCAGATCGACGACGTACTCGCCGGCCTGCTGGTTCAGCCCCGATGTCGCGTTGGCGATCTCCTCGCCGTTGATGATCGACTTGTCGAGCAGATACACCTCGCTGCCGTCCTGCGAACAGGTGACCAGCGGGAGGTTCGGGTCGTCGTTGCCTGCGAGCACGTCCTCTTCACCGCAGCGGGTGGCCTGGAACTGCAGCGCCAGGATCTGGATCGCCTGCTCGCTGCTCTGACGCAGCCGCTTCTCGTCCTCGATCTGGATCGCCAGTGGCACGTCCTCGCCCTCGCCTTCGTTCGGCAGGATCGGCGGGGGCGGTTCCGCGGGCGGCGGGCTCTGGGAGGCCGGCCCCGGCGGTGCGGGCGACGGGCTCGGCGCAGGCTGCTGCGGGAACGGGCGCGGCTGAGGCGCCGGCGCGGCCGGCTCCCCGGGCGGCGGGGCCGCGCCGGGCGGCATACCGGGAATGGCGCCGTCCGGGAGGCCGGGGATCGCGCCGGGCGGCAGACCCGGGATGGCACCCGGGGGCGCCTGCTGCGGGCCCGCGTCGGGGGGCGGTGTCGATCCCGCCGGAATCACGTGCACCACGGGACGGATGTAGAGCCGCGCCGTCTGGCCCAGGCTGCGGGCCTCGCTGGTGTCGTCGCCCGGCACGGTGATGACCAGATTGTTGCCGTCGATGATCACCTCGGAGCCGGACACGCCGAGGCCGTCCACGCGGGAGCTGATGATCTGCTGGGCCTGGATCAGGGCGTCGCGCGACGGCTCGGAGCCGTCGGGCGTCCGCGCCGTCAGGGTGACGCGCGTGCCGCCCTGGAGGTCGATGCCCAGCTTCGGGTCGGGTTTCTTGTCACCGGTGAGGAACACCAGTAGGTAGGCGCCGATGAGCAGCACCAGGAACAGGCCCAGGTAGCGGGCAGGGTGAACCGTCGAAGACGATGCCACGTTTCAGAGTCTCCTCGAGATCAGGTCGTCAGCACCGCAAAGAGTACGTGCTGCTGCTGAGATCTCAGCCGTCAGTCTTGGTGTTGGGACGATCGGTGATCTCGGTGCCGGTCGACCGCGGCTCCAGGCCGTCGGCCGTACCGTCGAGAGCGGTGTCGTCGATGTCGGAGTCCTCGTCGATGTCGTCGACGTCATCGACGATGCGGTCGCGCACCGCGAGCTTCATCCAGGTGGTGACCACCCCGGGGGCGATCTCCACGTCGACGTAGTCGTCGCCGATGCCGGTGATGGTGCCCTGCAGACCCGACGTGGTGTGGATGCGGTCGCCCACCTCCAGCGAGTTGTGCAGGTCGATGGTGGCCTGCATCGCCTTCTTCTGGCGGCGCGACGCGAAGTACATGAACGCGCCCATGATGATGAGCAGGGGCAGGAAAACGACCAAATCCATGGCGAAGGTGTCTCTCTACGTTTCGATTCTCTGTGTATGCGGTCTCGTGTGGACAGGCTCGCCGGCCGGCACGGCGGCACCCCGTCATCAAGGACTCAGTGGTCCAGTGTGCCATTGCACCGCCTGCGTTCCGTCCCCCCGGTCCGCGGCCGGTCCCCACGGCGGTCCGAGCGCACCGCCCGCTGCTCGGCGCATGTGGGCGTGGACGACGAATTCCGTCGCCGTTTGTCGAGTCCACTACCGATTCCGCCACACAGTGCCCCACTTCTCGACGGATCGACGCTGTGTGGGACTAGGCTCGAACCACACGCGGCAGTCGTCGACGTCTCATCTCTCAACGGGTCTGTAGGAGGTTTTCCTGTGAGCGCTCTCGAACAGAGCCGCCACCTCGCCACCGCCATCCCCGGCCCTCGCTCATCGGAGCTCATCGCGCGTAAGACCGCCGCGGTGGCCACCGGGGTCGGCAACACGATGCCTGTCTACGCAGCACGGGCGTTCGGCGGGATCGTCGAGGACGTCGACGGCAACCGGCTGATCGACCTGGGGGCGGGCATCGCCGTGACCACGATCGGCAACGCCTCGCCCAGGGTCGTCGAGGCGGTGGCCGAGCAGGCCGCCCGCTTCACCCACACCTGCTTCATGGTCACGCCCTACGAGGGGTACGTGGCCGTGGCCGAGGCATTGAACCGCCTGACCCCCGGCGACGGCGACAAGCGCTCCGCGCTGTTCAACTCCGGCTCGGAGGCCGTGGAGAACGCGGTCAAGATTGCCAGGACATTCACACGGAAGCAGGCGGTGGTGTCGTTCGATCACGCCTACCACGGGCGCACGAACCTCACGATGGCCCTGACCGCGAAGTCGATGCCGTACAAGCACGGCTTCGGCCCGTTCGCCCCCGAGGTCTACCGCGCACCGCTGTCCTACCCGTTCCGCGACGCCGAATTCGGCGGCAAGGAGCTGGCGACCGATGGCGAACTCGCGGCGCGGCGCGCGATCACGGTCATCGACAAACAGGTCGGCGCCGACAATCTCGCCGCCGTGATCATCGAGCCGATCCAGGGCGAGGGCGGCTTCATCGTCCCGGCGGAGGGCTTCCTGCCCACGCTGCTCCAGTGGTGCCGCGACAACGACGTCGTCTTCATCGCCGACGAGGTGCAGACCGGTTTCGCGCGCACCGGGGCGATGTTCGCCTGCGAGCACGAGGGCATCGTGCCCGACTTGATCGTGACGGCGAAGGGCATCGCCGACGGCATGCCGCTGTCCGCGGTGACCGGTCGTGCCGACATCATGGACGCCACCCACGTCGGTGGCCTCGGCGGCACGTACGGCGGCAATCCGGTGGCGTGCGCAGCGGCGCTGGCCACCATCGAGACGATCGAAGCCGACGGCCTGGTGGCCCGCGCCGCGCAGATCGAAGCGCTGATGAAGGACAGGCTGGGCCGGATGCAGGCCGAGGACGACCGCATCGGCGACGTCCGCGGCCGCGGCGCGATGATCGCGGTCGAGCTGGTCAAGCCCGGCACCACCGAACCCGACGCCGAGCTCACCAAGAAACTCAGCACGGCGGCGCATCAGGCCGGGGTGATCGTGCTGACCTGCGGCACCTTCGGCAATGTGCTGCGCTTCCTGCCACCGCTGGCCATCAGCGACGAGCTCCTCCTCGAAGGGCTCGACATCCTCGAACTCCTCCTGCGCGACCTCTGACCGATCCGACCATCACGGAGCTGACTGATATGACCACCGTCAAGAACTTCATCGGCGGCGAACTCGTCGACTCGACCGGCGGCGCCACCATGCCCCTGATCGACCCGAGCACCGGCGAGCAGTACGGAACCGCACCGGTGTCCAACGAACAGGACATCGACAACGCGTACGCGGCGGCCTCGAAGGCGTTCAAGGAATGGAAGAAGACCACCCCCTCTCAGCGGCAGAAGGCGCTGCTCGATTTCGCCGACGAGGTGGAGAAGGCCGCCGACGACCTGATCGCCGCCGAGGGACGCAACACGGGCAAGCCCAACCACGTCACCGCGGCCGAGGAGATCCCGCCGATGGTCGACCAGATCCGGTTCTTCGCCGGTGCGGCGCGGGTTCTGGAGGGCAGGTCGGCCGGCGAGTACATGGCCGACCACACGTCGTGGATCCGCCGCGAACCGGTCGGGGTCATCGGTCAGGTGGCGCCGTGGAACTACCCGATGATGATGGCGATCTGGAAGATCTGCCCGGCGATCGCGGCGGGCAACACCGTGGTCATCAAGCCCAGCGACACCACCCCCGTCACGACGGTCATGCTCGCCGAGCTCGCGGCCAAGCATCTTCCTGCCGGCGTGCTGAACGTCGTGACCGGCGACCGGGTCACCGGCGCCAACCTCGTGTCGCATCCGACGCCTGAGATGGTCGCCATCACCGGGTCGGTGGCCGCCGGCAAGGCCGTGGCGGTCAGCGCGGGCGGCAACCTCAAACGCACCCACCTGGAACTCGGCGGTAAGGCGCCGGTCATCGTGTTCGACGACGCCGACCTCGGCGCGGCCGCCGAGGGCATCGCCACCGCGGCGTACTTCAACGCCGGGCAGGACTGCACGGCCGCGACCCGGGTGCTCGCCTCGGCGTCGATCGCCGCCGACCTGACCGCTGCGCTCGCCGAGCAGGCGAAGGGGGCGACGACGACGTTCGGGCGTCCCGCGGACGACGAGGACGCCTGGGTGCCGCCGGTCAACAACGTCAACCAGATGGAGCGGGTGCTGTCGTTCTTCTCCGACATCCCCTCACACGCATCCGTCGCCGTCGGCGGAAACCGCCAGGGCGACAAGGGTTTCTACGTCGAACCGACCGTCATCGGCGGACTTCGCCAGGACGACCGGCTGATCCAGCAGGAGATCTTCGGCCCGGTCATCACCGTGCAGTCGTTCACCGACGAGGAGCAGGCCATCGGCTACGCCAACGGCGTCGAGTACGCGCTCGCGTCCTCGGTGTGGACCAAGGATGTGTCGCGGGCCCTGCGGGTGTCCAACGCGCTGGATTTCGGGTGCGTGTGGATCAACACCCACATCCCGCTCGTCGCCGAGATGCCGCACGGCGGATTCAAGTCCTCCGGCCACGGAAAGGACCTGTCGATGTACGGGCTGGAGGATTACACCCGCATCAAGCACGTGATGGCCTACACCGGGTAGCCGCCCGGGGCGTCAGGGACTCGCCGGTCAGCCGAGCTCGGCACCGGCGAGCAGAACGGCCACGATGGTGTGGAGATCGTCGACGGTGAGACCGTCCCCGTCGACCTCCAGGGCGATCAGCTCGGAGAGCAGGTCGTCCCGGGGTGCGCAGCACCTGTCGGCGATGAGCACGTCGAGATGCCAGTACAGCTGCTCGATCGCGTCGGGGTCGAGGTAGTCGGTTGCGCACCGCGCGAACAACGGCCACTGGTGGGCGGGGACATCCAATGCCGAACACACGGCGGACACCGGGTAGGACCGCGTGGCGTCGGGCGGGACGGATCCGCCGAATGCCTCCGCGGTCAGGCGGTCGCAGACGTCGTCGAGAACATCGACGGCCATGGTGTCGAGCGGCGTGGTGATGGCGACCCCTCCTTCTGTTAGCTCCACTATTCTTCTCCCCCAGGGCTTTCGGCGAAACGTGATGCTCGACTCCACGTGGGCGGGCGTGTGACCCACACATCAGCGCACAGCGCAGTCACAGCACATTGGCAGGCGCGCAGGGACCTTTATCGGAATACATTTAGTTTTACTAACGTAGTTTTCCGTAGGCGCAGCGTCGCGCCTCCTATTCCCCCGATGAGTTCCCAAGGACGCAAGATGTCGACTGATACCCAAGAGGAGCGGCTCGAACGCCGCATCGCGCACCTGTTCTCCACCGACGTCCAGTTCGCGGAGGCCGCCCCCGACGCGGGCGTCACCGACGCCATCGACGCACCCGACATGCGCCTGCCACACATCATCGAGACCGTCCTGCGCGGGTACGCCGACCGGCCCGCCGTGGGGCAACGTGCCGTCCGACTGGTCGCGGACCCCCACGGCGGACGCACCTCGGCAGAACTTCTCCCCCACTTCGAAACGCTCACCTATGCCGAACTGGCCGAGCGTGTGCGCGCCGTGGCCGGTGCGCTGACCGAGGTCGAACCCGACGACCGCGTCGCGATGCTCGGCTTCACCAGCGTCGACTACACCACCGTCGACATCGCGCTGACGCTGCGCGGTGCGGTGGCCGTGCCCCTGCAGACAGCGGCGCCGGTGGCCACGTTGCGGCCCATCATCGCCGAAACCGAACCCGTGGTGCTCGCGTCGTCGATCGACTATCTCGACGACGCCCTGGAGCTCGCCCTCGGCGCACCGTCGGTGCGGCGCATCGTCGTGTTCGACGACCTGGCCGGCGTCGACGATCATCGCGACGCCGTGGCCTCGGCACGCACCCGCCTCGTCGACGCAGGAAGCAGCCTCGGCGTCGACCGGCTCGAGGACGTGCTCAACGGGGCGAATCAGGCTGCGGCACAGTCCTATATCTCTCCGGAGCCCGACCCCCTCACGTTGCTCATCTACACGTCCGGCAGCACCGGCGCCCCGAAGGGCGCGATGTACACCGAGCGCCTCGTCGCGAACGCGTGGCGCCCCTCGGGACGTGAGCGGTGGGGTGCCGACGGCGCACGACCGTCGATCACCCTGAACTTCCTGCCGATGAGCCATGTGATGGGCCGGATGCTGCTCTACGGCACGCTGGGCTCCGGCGGTACCGCGTATTTCGCTGCGCGCAGCGACCTTTCGACGTTCCTCGACGATCTCGCCCTGGTGCGCCCCACCCAGCTGTCCTTCGTGCCGAGGATCTGGGACACGCTCTTCGCCGAGGTCGGCAAAGAACTCGACCGCCGGCCCGGCAGCGAGGCCGAGGTGTTCGCCGAGATGCGCCAGAGCCTGCTCGGCGGCCGCTACGTGATGGCGATGACGGGCTCGGCGCCGCTGTCTGCCGAGATGAAGAAATTCGTCGAAAGCTTTCTCGACCTGCACCTCATCGACGGCTACGGGTCGACCGAGGCCGGCGCGGTGTTCGTCGACGGCCAGGTGCAACGGCCACCGGTGCTCGATTACAAGATCGTCGACGTCCCCGAACTCGGCTACTTCCACACCGACCGTCCGCACCCGCGCGGGGAACTCCTGGTCAAGTCCGACAGCCTTTTTCCGGGTTACTACAAGCGGCCCGAGATCACCGCCGAGATGTTCGACGAGGACGGCTTCTACCGCACCGGCGACGTGGTCGCCGAGACCGGGCCGGACCAGCTCGTCTACGTCGACCGGCGAAACAACGTCCTCAAGCTGTCGCAGGGTGAGTTCGTCACCGTCTCGAAACTGGAGGCGGTGTTCGGCGACAGCCCGCTGATACGGCAGATCTATCTGTACGGCAACAGCGCACGGCCCTACCTGCTCGCCGTCGTCGTGCCGACCGAAGAGGCTCTGGCGCAGGGGGATGCCAAGGCCGTCATCGCCGAATCGCTGCAGGAGGTCGCCAAGTCCGCGGACCTGCAGTCGTATGAGATCCCGCGGGACTTCCTCATCGAGACCACACCGTTCACCGTGGAGAACGGGCTGCTCACGGGCATCCGGAAACTCGCGCGGCCCAAGCTCAAGGAGCACTACGGCGAACGCCTCGAAGTGCTGTACAGCGAGCTGGCCGAGGGGCAGGCCGACGAGCTGCGCGCACTGCGCCTCGCGGGGCCCGACCGGCCGGTGCTGGAAACGGTGAGCCGCGCAGCCGCGGCGCTTCTCGGCAGTGCGGCCGGCGACCTGCGCCCCGACGCGCATTTCACCGACCTGGGCGGGGATTCGTTGTCGGCGTTGACCTTCGCGAATCTGCTGCACGACATCTTCGAGGTCGACGTCCCCGTCGGGGTCATCGTCAGCCCCGCCACCGACCTGCAGAAGCTGGCCGAGTTCATCGATGCCGGACGCCAGAACGACTCCGGCAGGCCGACATTCGCGTCGGTCCACGGCGACGGCGCGACGAAGGTCCACGCCCGCGACCTGACGCTGGAGAAGTTCCTCGATGCCGCGACCCTCGCGGCGGCACCGGAGCTGCCCCGGCCGGATCAAGAGATCCGCACGGTTCTGCTGACCGGCGCCACCGGCTTCCTGGGCCGCTACCTCGCGCTGCAGTGGCTGGAACGCCTGGCCCCGGTCGGCGGCACCCTGATCTGCCTGGTGCGCGCCAAGGACGACGCGACGGCCCGGGCTCGCCTCGACCGCACCTTCGACACCGGTGACGCGCGACTGCTGGAGCACTACCGGCGGTTGGCGGCCGACCATCTGGACGTCATCGCCGGCGACAAAGGCGACGCCGACCTCGGACTGGACCCGCAGACGTGGCAGCGGCTCGCCGACACCGTCGACCTCATCGTTGATCCGGCCGCCCTGGTCAACCACGTTCTGCCGTACAGCCAGCTGTTCGCGCCCAATGCGCTGGGCACGGCCGAGCTGGTCAAGGTCGCGCTGACGACGAAGATCAAACCATTCGTCTACGTATCGACGATCGGTGTCGGCGCCGGGATCGAGCCGGGTCAGTTCACCGAGGACGGGGACATCCGCGAGATCAGCGCCACCCGCGTGGTCGACGACAGCTATGCCAACGGTTACGGCAACAGCAAATGGGCGGGCGAGGTGCTGCTGCGCGAAGCCCACGATCTGTGCGGACTCCCGGTCGCGGTCTTCCGCTGCGACATGATCCTGGCCGACACGACCTACGCCGGACAGCTCAATCTGCCCGACATGTTCACCCGACTGATCCTGAGCCTCGTGGCCACCGGCGTCGCCCCGGATTCGTTCTACCGGGTCGATGCCGGCGGGCAGCGTCCCCGCGCCCACTACGACGGACTCCCGGTGGAGTTCATCGCCGACGCGATCTCCACCCTCGGCGCCGACGTCCACCGCGACTCGGAGACGGGTTTCGAGACCTATCACGTGATGAACCCGTACGACGACGGGATCGGTCTCGACGAGTTCGTCGACTGGCTGATCGACGCCGGCTATCCGGTCCACCGCGTGGGCGACTATGCGGGGTGGCTGCAGCGGTTCACGACTGCGGTCACCGCGCTACCGGACCGACAGCGGCAGGCCTCGCTGTTGCCGCTGCTGCACAACTATCAGCAGCCGGAGGTGCCGATCCGGGGGTCCATCGCTCCCACGGACCGGTTCCGGGCCGCCGTGCAGGACGCGAAGATCGGTCCCGACAAGGACATCCCCCACGTCACGCGAGAGGTCATCGTCAAGTACGTGACCGACCTACAGCTGCTCGGTCTGCTCTGACTGGGCGGCGACGCGACGCCCGTCTCAGACGGGCATCGTGTCGCGGGTGTCGCGACGCCGTCGGCCGAACAGTGACGGCCGGCGGCGACGCACCGGTTCGGCGGCGACGTCGCGCCGGTCCCAGGCGTTCGTGTCCGTCCCCACCGGACCGTTGGTGACGGTGTGGGTGTGGGCCTCGCCGTAGGCGATGTCGCGTGCGGTGCGCACCGACAACCTGCCCGCAGCGAGCGCCGCCAGGAACACGATCAGGGCGCCGAGCCCGGAGAAGTACGTCAGTTCCAGCCACACGCGCTGGGCCTCGCCGGTCGCGACGGGCTCCCCGGCGCTGCCGAGTCCGAGCGCGCCGGCCACCGCGCGTCCCACGACGAACCATGCGCCCGCCGCCACGGCCATCCAGGTGCCCAGCATCGCCGTCGCCCGGTTGCGTGACACGAACATCAGCAAGCCGCCCAGCACCGCCACGGCGCCCGGCAACACCTCGAGCCACCCGCGGCCGGCGGTCCACGCCCACGGGCGGTCCGGACTGAACGCGAAATCGAAGAGCGGACCGACGAACGGGATCAGCGCCCCCCAGAGACCCAGCGCCACGATCAGCAGACCGCTGACGGCGCCGCGGCTTCGCGGGATGTGCATTCTGCCCGCGCGGGGGCGGGCGGATGTCTCAACCATGATTCCTCCTCAGAAAGTGCCCAGCGAGTACCCAGCCGCGAGGGACGGTAACCCCGAGCGGCGGCGACCCGAGCTGCGGTTTCGCTGGTAACGGGTGTTGCCAGAATCCGGTCGCGACGCAACGCAGCCGGCGAGTCTCTACCATCGACCGGGTGGGTCGCATTCGCCAGTGGTGGGAACAGCCGTGCCATTACCACTGGTTGTCGGGCTACCTCGGCTATCGCAACGTCCGGGGCTTCACCCGCAGGATGATGGGGCTGATCGTGATCGTGCTCGGGATCGTCCCGGCGTTGATGTTGCTCAGCCCGTCGGGGCCCGACACCTCCCTCGGCCGAGCCGTCAGCATCGTCGTGGTGGCCCTGTGCGCGGTCATGGCGGCGCTGTGGTTCACCCGCTGGCCGACGCGCGGCCAGTCTCTGGCCTTTGCCATCACGGCGAACGTCTGCATCGCCGCGGTCGTTCTCGTGTGGCCGGACCCGCTCACCGGGCTGCTGGGCTGCATCGCGTTCGCCGCACTCGCGGGATACGTCGGCTTCTTCCACTGCAGCCACTACCTGGTGATGGTGCTGGTGACCGCGGCCGGAGTGGCGATCACCCGCGCGGTCGAGATCGCCTCGGTGCACGATGACGCGATCCTGGGCACGGTGGCGTTCCTCATGATCGCCGTCGGGGTGCTGGCCGTGCCCTTCTCCGCCCAGGTGCTGGTGCATCTGCTCGGCGACGACGCGCTGCAATCACACACCGACCCGCTGACCGGGTTGCGCAACCGTCGCGGCTTCCACCGCTCGATGCGGGAACTGATCGGACCGGCGCCCGGCAACGACGCGTGGTTCCTCACCGTCGCCATGATCGACCTGGACCGGTTCAAGCTGGTCAACGACACCCGCGGACACTCCACCGGTGACCGTCTGCTGGTGGCCGTCGCGGCGAGTCTGCGCCACTGCACGCGCGGTCAGGCGGTCGTCGCGCGCGTCGGCGGCGAAGAGTTCTTGATCGCCGAGGCGTCACCCCGCGACGATGCGGATGCCTTCGCCGAGCGGCTGCGCATCGCCATCGCCTCGTCGTCGTGGGACATCACGGCCAGCGTCGGCGTGGCGTGCGGCCGCGTCGGGGCACCGGCCGACACCAGGCAGCTCGTGGACGCGTTGATCGAGTCCGCGGACACCGCGATGTACGAGGCGAAACGCTCCGGCGGCAATCAGTACCGCCGCGCGTCAGCCGCCTGAACCCCGCGCCCTGTCGACGATGCCGAGGATCGCGTCGGCCACGACCCCCGGCTGGTAGAGCATCATGTTGTGGCCGCTGCCGGCCACGATCTGGTTCGAGGCGCCCAGCATCGCGGCGAGCATGCCATTGGCCTGCAGGATCTGCGCTTTCGTGTAGTTGTCCGGGCTGAGACGTTCCGGTGCCGGGAAGCGGTCACCACTGAGCACCGCGGTCGGGACTTCCGGAAGCGGAGGCGCTGCGTCGATCTCGGCGAACGACTGTTCCATCAGGATGCCCTCGGCCCCGGGTCCCCGCTCACGGGCGTCGGCGAAGAACGCGGCGTTCTGTGCGGCACTTCCGAGGTGGGTGAGGAACTCGGAGGTGGGCTCTACGAACACCATTCCCGCCACCAGGTCGGGATGCCGGCGCGCCAACAAATCCAGGACGAGCCCGCCGTAGGAGTGCGCCGCGAACACGAGAGGTCCCGGCAGCCCCGCTGCGTCGATCAACGCCACCACGTCCTCGACGTCCTGCTGAGCGCTGTGAGGTTGCGGCACAGGCGTCGACCTCTGCGCGCCGTCAGGTCGGGTGGACGGCCGGTCGTAGACGCAGACCCGCGTCCTGCGGGCGACGGAGGGTTGCACTGCCTCGGGGCTCGCGATCGGCGTCGCGAGCTCGATGTCGTCGTACGGCGTGAACCAGACCGGGTCCCCGGCCGGAATCACGACGTTCCAGACCTCGGCATAACTGCCGAGCCCGGGAATGACGAACACCGTAGGTTCGCCCGACCCCTGACAGTCCAGAAACAGGGAGCGGCCCGGACCGACGTCGACGAGGCCGGGCGTCACGACGCCGGGGTCAGCGGCGCTGCGGCCACCTGCCGAGAACGCAACGAAGATCATCACCAGCGCGCCGAGGCGGCGCCACGCCATGGTCGGACGCTACAACGCCAAGCCGACCATGACGAGCACAATCGCCAGCAGCGGCAGCAGTCCCTGCGTGAGCGCCGCGCGGGCCTTGTCACGCGCCGACAGGAACAGCACCGCGGCGGCCGCCAGCATCGAACCGACCCCGGCGAACACCAGCGCCGTCCCGACCGCGGTCGAGCCGGTGAAGACCAGGACGACCCCGATCAGGGTCACCACGGCGAGGAACAGGTTGTAGAAACCCTGGTTGAACGCCAACAGCCTCGTCGTCTCGGCCTCCTCGGCCGTCGTACCGAAGACCGCCCTGGTGCGCGGCGACGTCCAGGTCACCGACTCCATCACGAAGATGTAGACGTGCAGCAGGGCCGCCAGCACCGCCACGATCAAGCCCGCCGTCAGCAATGTGTCCCTCTTCTCATTCGAACAGGCCGACCTGGCCGAGGCCACCGGCCCCGGCAGGTGGCTTCAGGCCCAGGTGGGTCCATGCCTGCGCGGTCGCAACGCGCCCGCGGGGTGTGCGCGCGATCATCCCGGCACGCACCAGGAACGGTTCGCAGACCTCCTCGACCGTCGTCGCTTCCTCACCGACGGCCACTGCCAGTGTCGACACCCCGACCGGTCCCCCGCCGAAGCTGCGAGTGAGCGCGGACAGCACCGCGCGGTCCAGCCGGTCGAGGCCGAGCTCGTCGACGTCGTAGACCTCCAGCGCGTACTTCGCGATGTCCCGGGTGATGATGCCGTCGGCGCGGACCTCGGCGTAGTCACGGACCCGGCGCAACAGCCGGTTGGCGATACGCGGCGTGCCGCGCGACCGGCGGGCGATCTCCGAGCCCGCGTCGCCGCCGAGCTCGATGCCGAGGATCCCGGCCGAGCGGGCCAGCACCCGCTCGAGCTCGGAGGGCTCGTAGAAATCCATGTGCGCGGTGAAACCGAAGCGGTCGCGGAGCGGACCCGTCAGCGCACCCGAGCGGGTGGTGGCGCCGACCAGGGTGAAGGGCGCGACTTCCAACGGGATCGAGGTCGCCCCGGGACCTTTGCCGACGACCACGTCGACGCGGAAGTCCTCCATCGCGAGGTACAGCATCTCCTCCGCGGGCCGTGCGATGCGGTGGATCTCGTCGATGAACAGCACGTCGTGCTCGACGAGGTTGGACAACATCGCCGCGAGGTCCCCCGCGCGCTCCAACGCAGGCCCCGACGTGACGCGCAGCGACGAACCCAGCTCCGCGGCGATGATCATCGCCAGCGAGGTCTTGCCCAAGCCGGGAGGCCCCGACAGCAGGATGTGATCCGGTGTACCGCCGCGGTTCTTGGCGCCCTCGATCACCAGCTGCAACTGCTCACGCACCCGCGGCTGGCCGATGAACTCGCCCAGCGAACGCGGTCGCAGGCTGGCGTCGATGTCGCCCTCACCGACGGTCAGCGCCGGCGAGACGTCCCGGTCGTCGGCTTCCTCGTCGGCGCCCTCGGCACCGCCGGCGAACCGGCCCACGCTACTTCTTCCCCAGCATCGACAGCGCCGCGCGCAGCGCACTGGACGTGGTGGCGTCCGGCTCGTTGGCGAGAACCTTGTCCGTCGCCTCTTCGGCCTGCTTCTGCGCGAAGCCGAGCCCGACGAGTGCCTCGACGACCGGCCCCCGGATGCCGTGGCCGCCGGTCGCGGTGACGCCGGATCCGGTCGGCTGGCCCACCTTGTCGCGCAGCGTCAACACCAGCAGTTCAGCGGTCTTCTTGCCCACCTTGGGAATTCGGGTGAGCGCCGTGACGTCGCCATCGCCGATGGCCTGACGCAACGTGGCACCGTCGTACATGGCGAGGGCACCCAGCGCGATGCTCGGCCCGATCCCGGAGACCCCGAGCAGGGTCAGGAACAGGTTGCGCGCGTCGGTGTCGCCGAAGCCGTAGAGCGTCTGAGAGTCCTCGCGCACGATCATCGCGGTGATGAGACGCGCCTCCGTCCCGCGACGCAGCGTGGCGAGCGTCGCCGGCGTGGCCATCACCTTGTACCCGACGCCGCCGGCCTCGATGACGACGTGATCGAGCGCGATGTCGAGGACCTCGCCCCGTACCGACGCGATCACCGCGGGCTCCGAGACACCTGGCGCGCCTTCTGTTTCAGCGTCGCCTGATATTTCCGGCGCTGCTCGGCAGCCATCTCCTCGGCGGCGGCCATGCGTGCCAGCATCGGCGCGCGCCAGCAGTGGCAGATCGCCAGCGCCAACGCGTCGGCGGCGTCCGCGGGTGTGGGCTTCTGTTGCAGCGCAAGGATTCTGGTGACCATCTCGGTCACCTGCGCCTTGTCGGCACGACCGTTGCCGGTGACGGCGGCCTTCACCTCACTGGGGGTGTGGAAGTGCACGTCGATGTCGCGGCGCGCGGCGGCGAGCGCGATCACGCCGCCCGCCTGGGCGGTGCCCATCGCGGTGTTGGCGTTCTGGTTGGAGAACACCCGCTCGATGGCCAGCACATCAGGGGCGTGGGTGTCGAGCCAGTGCTCGACCGCATCGCTGATCGCGAGGAGCCGGTGCGCAAGGGGATGCTCGGCCGGGGTGCGTACGACGTCGACGTCCAGGGCGATCACCTGGCGCCCGCGCCCACTCTCGATGACCGACAGCCCGCACCTGGTCAGCCCAGGATCGACTCCCATCACCCGCACGCCGGCTCCTCCTTGGTGAACATTTGTTCGAAGCTTAACCGCCACAGCTGACGTCGCCGGGTAAGGACACGCGTCAGAGGGCGTAATGCCCCGACCGCCAGCCCTGCGAAAGCTGCAGCACGAGTTCGGCCATCCGCCCGCCGGACCGCCGCCAGCCCCGCACCAGCTCGCGTTCGACCTCGCGGTCGTTGCGTTCCACCACGATCACCCAGCGCGCGCCGAGGACCTTCGTGAGTAACCAGAACGGCCACAGCACGAGGAACGGGAGAAGCAGGACCAGGCCGATCACCCAGCCGAAGAAGTCGAAGTTGTCGAGCAGCGAGCCCAGGGACGGGAACGGCCACATCTTGCGGTGCACCGACCACTGCACGCCCGCGGTGTCTGTGACGACTGGCATGCGCAGAGCATAGGGGTCGAGTCCGCGGTTGACCGGCCAATCAGGGCGCCGACGGGCCTGCGACCGCCGGCGCCGCCGCCCGGGGAATCAGCGCGACGCCGCGGTACTGCGGCCCCATCGTCCGACCCACCGCCAGCAGCGGTTCCGCGTCGCGCATCGCCCGGGCGAGCAGAAACGCACCTTCCAGTGCGCTCACCAGAGCCAGGGTCAGTCGGCGGGCCTGCGCCTCGTCCAGCCCCCGGGAGGCGAAATATGCCGTGCCACCGTCGATCCATCCGGTGAAGATGTCACTGGTCGCCCGCCGCAGCTCCTCGACGGTGTCGGAGACCTCGCCGGCCACGCTCGCGACCGGGCACATGTTGGCGAACCCGGAGGTGGCCATGTCGTCGGCGGCCTGGGTGAAGACACCCTCCACGGCAGCGCCCAGGTCGGTGTAGCCGTCGACGACGGCGGGGATGAGCAGACCGTAGGCGATGCCCGCATTGGCGAGGGCCTCGCGGGCGATCTGGACCTTGCCGCCGCGGAAGTGGTGGTACAGCGAGCCGATCGGCGCTCCGGAGGCCTCGGCGATGTCCTTCATGCCGACGCCGGCATAGCCCTTGTGCCGCATCAGTTCCGCGGCCGCCGTCAGGATCGATTCCCGGGTGGACCTTGCCATGACTGCCTCCTCGTGCCAGGCTAGAGCATACGTTCTAGAATAGTCGTTCTAGTGGAGGACACGATGAAATCGGTTCATGTCAGCGCGGGAGAGATCGAGTATCGCGACCTGGGCGATCCCGACGGACCACCGGTGGTCCTGCTGCACGGACTGCTCATGAACGACGCGCAGTGGGAGCCGGCCCTGCCCCACCTCCCCGGCGGCTTCCGCTATCTGCTGCCCGTGCTGCCCATGGGCGGGCACCGGATCCCGATGCGCGAGGACGCCGACCTGACGCTGCCGGGAATGGTCGGCATCGTCGCCGACTTCCTCGACGCGCTCGACCTGACCGAGGTCACGCTGGTGGTCACCGACTGGGGTGGTCCGCTGTTCCTGACCGACCTCGGACGCGATCGGCGGCTGGGCCGACTGGTGATCTGCCCGTCGGAGGCGTTCGAGAACTTCCCACCCGGCTTCCCCGGGAAGGTCGCGTGGCTGGCGAGTCGCTCCACCGCCACGGTGTGGCTGGCCCTGCGCCAACTCAGGATCGGGTGGCTCCGCCGGCAATGGCTGATGTTCGGGATGATGTCGAAAAAGCCTGTGCCGCAGCACATCTTCGACAAGTGGGCGGCGGCGGGGCTGAGCGACAGGAACGTCCGCCGGGACCTCGTGAAGTACTGCCGGACGAAGTTCGTCGACGCAGATCTGGTGCGGGCCACCCACCGCCTCGCCGACTTCGACCGGCCCGCCCTCGTGCTGTGGTCGGAGAACCCCGTGATGCCCGCCGATCACGGCCGCCGGCTGGCCGAGCTGCTGCCGCAGGGCAGATTGCAGACGATCGACGACGCCTACGTGCTGGTGATGCTGGATCAGCCCGAACAGACTGCACAGGCGATCGGTCAGTTCCTCGCGGTCACCGCGGCCCGCTGAGGCGGCCGGCCCCCTGAGTCGAGTCAGTCCTCGTCGAGCTGTGCGGCGACGTCGTCGGGGATGTCGACGTTCGTGTAGACGTCCTGGACGTCGTCGCTGTCTTCGAGGGCATCGACGAGCTTGAGAACCTTGCGGGCGGCGTCGAGGTCGACCGGAACGCTCACCGAGGGCTGGAACGTCGCATCCGCCGACTCGTAGTCGATACCGGCCTCCTGCAGCGCGGTGCGGACGGCCACCAGATCGGTCGGCTCGGAGATGACCTCGAAGCTGTCGCCCAGGTCGTTGACATCCTCGGCGCCGGCGTCGAGCACCGCAGCGAGCACGTCGTCTTCGGTCAGGCCGTTCTTCTCCAGCGTCACCACGCCCTTGCGGGAGAACAGATACGACACCGACCCGGGGTCGGCCATGCTGCCGCCGTTGCGGGTCATCGCCACGCGGACCTCACCGGCCGCGCGGTTGCGGTTGTCGGTGAGGCACTCGACGAGCACCGCGACACCGTTGGGTCCGTAGCCCTCGTAGGTGATGGTCTGCCAGTCGGCGCCGCCAGCTTCTTCACCTGCACCACGCTTGCGGGCCCGCTCGATGTTGTCGTTGGGCACCGAGTTCTTCTTGGCCTTCTGGATGGCGTCGTAGAGCGTCGGGTTTCCACCCGGGTCACCACCACCCGTGCGCGCCGCGACCTCGATGTTCTTGATCAGCTTGGCGAAGTTCTTGCCGCGACGCGCATCGATCACGGCCTTCTTGTGCTTGGTGGTGGCCCACTTGGAATGGCCGCTCATGCAGGTACTACCTTCTTCTGCTCTGGGTCGTCTGGCACCGGGTCGAAGTCCGATTGACCAGTCTACGTGGGAGTTCCCGCGATACCGAACCCCTTCGCCCCCGGGTTCCGCCGACCGGTACCCACCCACCGGGATCCGCCCGCCGACGCCGGGCCCGCACGCGCGCGCCCCCAACCGGCGGCGATGCGCAGCGCTGTTAGCTGGGCCACACTCCCTGGCCCGGTATCTTACTCCAGAGTAAGGTACCCGACATGACCTTCTCCCTGGAGTTGTCCTCGGACCTGCTGGACGTGCAGAAGTGGGTTCACGAGTTTGCCGCCGATGTCGTTCGGCCCGCCGCCGCGGAATGGGACGAACGCGAAGAGACCCCGTGGCCGATCATCCAGGAGGCCGCCAAGGTCGGCCTCTACTCCATGGAGTTCTTCGCCGAGCAGGCCGCCGAGCCCAGTGGCCTGGGCATGGTCGTCGCGTTCGAGGAGATGTTCTGGGGCGACGCCGGCATCGCGCTGGCGATCCTGGGCACCGGCCTGGCGGCGGCCTCGGTCGCCGCGAACGGCACCCCGGATCAGGTCGGCGAGTGGGTGCCGCAGATGTTCGGCTCCGTCGACGACCCCAAGGTTGCCGCGTTCTGTTCCTCGGAGCCGAACGCGGGCTCCGACGTCGGCTCGATCCTCACGCGCGCCCGGTACGACGCGGCGACCGACGAGTGGGTGCTCAACGGCACCAAGACGTGGGCCACCAACGGCGGCATCGCCAACGTCCACATCGTCGTCGCGTCGGTGCATCCCGAACTCGGCACCCGCGGGCAGGCGTCGTTCATCATCCCGCCCGGCACCAAGGGCCTCAGCCAGGGCCAGAAGTTCCTCAAGCACGGTATCCGCGCGTCGCACACCGCCGAGGTCGTCCTCGACGACGTCCGCATCCCCGGCCGTCTGATCGTGGGCGGCAAGGAGAAGTTCGACGCCCGCATCGCCAAGGTCCGCGACGGCAAGCGGGCCGCGGGCCAGGCGGCGATGGCCACCTTCGAGCGCACCCGCCCCACGGTCGGCGCGATGGCCGTCGGCGTCGCGCGGGCCGCCTACGAGTACGCACGCGACTACGCCTGCGAGCGTGAGCAATTCGGCCGCAAGATCGGCGAGTTCCAGGCCGTGGCGTTCAAGCTCGCCGACATGAAGGCCCGCATCGACGCGGCACGCCTGCTCGTCTACCGCGCCGGCTGGATGGCCCGCAACGGCAAGGCCTTCGAATCCGCCGAGGGTTCGATGGCCAAGCTGGTCGCCAGCGAGACCGCCGTGTACGTGACCGACGAGGCGATCCAGATCCTCGGCGGCAACGGCTATACCCGCGAATACCCCGTCGAGCGCATGCACCGCGACGCCAAGATCTTCACGATCTTCGAGGGCACCAGCGAGATCCAGCGCCTCGTGATGGCCCGCGCGATCACCGGCCTGCCCATCCGCTGACCCTCTTCTTGAGCGATTTCGGTGTCGCTGGTCAACACAGGCGTGACCGACGACACCGAAATCACCGGAGGGAGTCGACGAAGAGGCGGTGCACGCGCCGGTCGCCCGTCACCTCGGGATGGAACGCGGTCGCGAGCATCCTGCCCTGGCGCACCGCGACGGGATGCCCTCCCGCCCGGGCCAGCACCTCGACGCCGGCGCCCACGCGCTCGACCCACGGCGCCCTGATGAACACCGCGTGCATCGAGCCGTCGAGGCCGTCGAACTCGAGGTCGTCTTCGAAGGAATCGACCTGACGGCCGAAGGCGTTGCGGCGCACGGTCATATCGATCGCGCGCAACGGCAGCGCCTCGCGGCCGGGCACGCCGGCATCGGCGATCTCGGTGGCCAGCAGGATCATTCCCGCACAGGACCCGTAGGCGGGCATGCCGTCGGCCAACCGTGCGCGCAGCGGCTCCAGCAGCTCGAACTCACGCAGCAGGTGGCTCATCGCGGTCGACTCCCCGCCGGGGATGACCAGCGCGTGGACGCGGGCCAGCTCGTCGGGGCGGCGCACCGTCGTGGCCTCGGCGCCGGCCTCGCGCAACGCCGCCAGATGCTCGCGGGTGTCGCCCTGCAGCGCCAGCACGCCGACCTCGGGCGCGCTCACCCTCGCCCGGGCGTGAACTCGCGGGTGTAGCGGGTCAGCCCCTCCTGCATCACTGCGGCGACCATCTCGCCGTAGCGGTTGAAGATCTTGCCCTGGGTGAGGGAGCGTCCTCCGCACGCCGACGGTGACGACTGGTCGTAGAGCTGCCATTCGTCGGCGCGGAACGGCCGCATGAACCACATCGCATGGTCGAGCGAGGCGACCTGGAGGTGTTTGCGTTCCTCGGGGTAGTTCACCTGCGCCGAACCCAGCAGCGTCAGGTCGCTCATGTAGGCCAGCGCACAGATGTGCAGCACGGGATCGTCGGGCAGCGGGTCGCGGTGACGGAACCAGACCTGCTGCTGAGAAGCCTTGCCGGGCAACTTGTTCAGCAGATCGCGCGGCACGATGCGAACGTCCCACTCGTCGAACTGCCGGAAACTGGCGTCGTCGAAAACCTTGCTCGCGGACTTGAAATCCGGGATGCCGTCGGGCGGTACCACGACCGGCATCGTGTCCTGGTGCTCGATGCCGCTCTGGTCGGCCTGGAAGGACGCCGACATGGAGAAGATCGTCTCACCGTGCTGGATCGCGTTGACCCGCCGGGTCACGAAGGAACCGCCGTCACGCAACCGCTCCACCAGATACACCGACGGCGCCCGCGCGTCACCCGGACGCAGGAAGTAGCCGTGCAGCGAATGCACCTGGAACTTCGGATCGACCGTACGCACCGCCGACACCAGCGACTGCCCGGCGACGTGACCGCCGAAAGTGCGCTGCAGGAAGCCGGACTCGGGGCTGAACACTCCGCCGCGATAGATGTTGACCTCGAGCTGTTCCAGATCGAGGATCTCTTCAATCGCCACTACTGTGGGTTCTCCGCGCAGGCGTTCATCACAGCTGCCGTTCTCACCAGCCGCGTTCGGCGAGCCGGTGCGGGACCGGGATGTCGTCGACGTTGATGCCGACCATCGCCTCCCCCAGTCCGCGCGACACCTTGGCCAGCACGTCGGGATCGTCGTAGAACGTGGTCGCCTTGACGATCGCGGCCGCGCGCTCGGCGGGGTTGCCGGACTTGAAGATGCCCGAGCCGACGAAGACGCCCTCGGCGCCGAGCTGCATCATCATCGCCGCGTCGGCCGGTGTCGCGATGCCGCCGGCGGTGAACAACGTGACCGGCAGTTTCCCGGCCTGCGCGACCTCGACGACCAGATCGTAGGGCGCGTGCAGCTCCTTGGCCGCGACGTACAACTCGTCCTCGGACAGTGAGGTCAGCCGACGGATCTCGCCGCCGATCTTGCGCATGTGGGTGGTGGCGTTGGACACGTCGCCGGTACCGGCCTCGCCCTTGGAGCGGATCATCGCCGCCCCCTCGGTGATGCGGCGCAGCGCCTCGCCGAGGTTGGTGGCGCCGCACACGAACGGCACGGTGAACTTCCACTTGTCGATGTGGTTGCTGTAGTCGGCCGGGGTGAGCACCTCGGACTCGTCGACGTAGTCCACGCCGAGGCTCTGCAGGATCTGGGCCTCGACGAAATGACCGATGCGGGCCTTGGCCATCACCGGGATGGTGACGGCGTCGATGATGCCCTCGACCATGTCGGGATCGCTCATCCGCGAGACCCCGCCCTGGGCGCGGATGTCGGCGGGCACGCGCTCGAGCGCCATCACCGCGACGGCACCGGCACCTTCGGCGATACGGGCCTGCTCGGGGGTGACGACGTCCATGATGACGCCGCCCTTGAGCATTTCGGCCATGCCCCGCTTGACGCGCGCGGTGCCGCGAGCGGCAGTTCCCTGCCCTCCCGCCGACATTTCGGATTCCACAGCTTTCTCCTTCAATCGCTACTGATTCAGTTTAAAGGCGGCCGCAAATCGATTCGATCCGTAGGTCACCGGATCGATTTCACCGGGCCGGCCGGCTGTGCTCCCGGCACGTCGGCAAGGGTGTTCGCCTCGTCGAGAAGCTCTCCGAGCTGGCGCGGATACACGGTCTCACCGCGGGCGACCAGCGTGTCGATCATTGTCGCATCGCACCATCGGTGGCCGTGAATATAGGTGCGCTCCAGGCCCGAGCGGCCGGCATCCGACGGTTCGAACCGCGCGGTGCGGTGCACGAAGTACATCTCCTCGCTGTGCAGGACGGCCCCGTTGAAATCGATGACCGCGTCGCGGCGCCAGACCGGACCGATCATCGCCGCGGGGTCGACCACCAGGCCGGTCTCCTCCTCCAGCTCGCGCGCTGCCGCCTGGGCGAGCGTCTCGCCGGTCTGCGCGGCGCCGCCGATCGTGAACCACCACCGCGGCGCCGGAGCGTCGTCTCGCACGGCTGCGGGGTCCGACCCGCACAGCAGCAGCACCGCACCGTCGTGGTCGAGCAGCACGATCCGCGCCGACGTACGCCTGTTGGTGGTGAGGGTTTCGCGCGCCGACTCCTCGCCGCCCTCGGCGATCTCGAAATAGGTGGGCAGCGCCGCCGTTCCACCCAACCGCAGCAGCCGCACCAGCGGCCGCTCCCGCAGTGCGAGGGTGTCGCGGACGGCGTCGTTGTGGAACCGGCGCGCCAACACGACACGGGCCTCGGCGTCGGCCAGCTCGGCGACCAGGGCCAGTGGCAGCGAGGACGGGTTGACCCGGCTCAGTGCCGCGGACAGCTCGTTCTCGGCCGCCTCACGCGACGGGCGCGACGCCCGTTCGGCCGCGGCCGCCAGCGCCGCCAGCCTCTTGCCCTCGGGTCCGCCGCCGTAGGCCTCCACGGCCACCGCGCGGGCGACGACCGCGCGCCGGGCGAGTGCGCCGTCGAGCGCCTGCCAGGACAGGTCATAGCGCACGTGGAGGCGGTCGAGCCGATTGGCCGTCTGGTAGGCCCAGGCCAGGATCAGCAGGATTGCCGTCACGGCCAGGGCGATGACGACCGCGGTGACCCAGGGGATCACGCCTCCACCTGGACCTTCACCCCGGAGCCGGCGACCGTCTCGTACACGCGCAGGATCTGCCGGGCCACCACCGACCAGTCGTAGCGCTGGACCGCCTCGCGGCCGCAGTCGACGTAGTGCTGCCGGAGGGTGTCGTCGGAGAGCACCTCGATCAGTCCCGCCGCGAGGTCGGCCCGGTCGTCGACCGCCACCAGCCGGCCGGCCTTGCCGTCGTCGAGGACCCGGCGGAACGCGTCCAGGTCGCTGGCCACGACGGCGGTACCGGCGGCCATCGCCTCGACCAGCACGATGCCGAAACTCTCCCCGCCGGTGTTGGGCGCGCAGTACACGTCGGCGCTGCGCATCGCCGAGGCCTTCTGGGCGTCCCCGACCTGGCCGAGGAAGCGCAGGTGACGGGCGAGCGGACCCGCCTGCTCGCGCAGCTCGTCCTCGTCGCCGCGACCGACGACCAGGACCTCGACGTCGGCGAACCGCTCGACGAGCGCAGGCAGGGCGCCCAGCAGCACCGCCATGCCCTTGCGGGGTTCATCGAACCGGCCGAGGAACAACACCGAGCGGCCAGGGCGGGGGTAGCCGGGCAGCAGCGGTGCGGAGGCGAACGAGTCGACGTCGACACCGTTGGGGATCTGGACGGCGTCGCTGCCCAGGGCCTCCATCTGCCAGCGGCGGGCCAGGTCCGACACCGCGATCCGGCCGACGATCTTCTCGTGCATCGGCCGCAGGATCGGTTCGAACACCGACAGGGTCAGCGACTTGGTGGTGGAGGTGTGGAACGTCGCCACGATGGGGCCGGTGGCGATGTTGAGGGCCAGCATCGACAGGCTGGGCGCGTTCGGCTCGTGCAGGTGCAGCACGTCGAAACGACCCTGCTGCAGCCACTTCTTCACCTTGCGGTGGGTGGCGGGCCCGAACCGCAGACGCGCAACCGAGCCGTTGTACGGGATGGGGACGGCCTTGCCGCCGGAGACCACGTAGTCGGGCAGTGTCTCGCCGGCCTCGGGTGAGGCCGGCGCCAGCACGCTGACCTCGTGACCGCCGGCGCGCATCACCTCGGCCAGCTGCAGCACATGGGACTGCACTCCCCCGGGAACGTCGAACGAGTACGGGCACACCATCCCGATGCGCATCAGGTCGCCTCCAGCCTGGCCCTGCGCTCGTCGGACAGGTCGGCCACCCACTGCGGCTGCATCATGTGCCAATCCTCGGGGTGCGCGGCGATGTTGGCGGCGAACCGGTCGGCCAGCGCCTGCGTCATCGCCGCGACGTCTCCGGCCGACGCGTCGATCTCGGGATAGACCCGCATGCCCCAGCCGTCGCCCTCATACCAGCAGTGCACCGGGAACAGCGCCGCGCCGGTCTCGACCGCGAGCTTCGCGGGCCCGGCGGGCAGCCGGCTGGCTTCGCCGAAGAAATCGACCGGCACCCCGGTGCGCGTCATGTCGCGGTCGGCCATCAGACACACCACCCCGTTGTCGCGCAACCGGTCCCGCAGCACCTCGAACGGCGGCCGTTCGCCACCGGAGGTCGGCACCACCTCGAAGCCCAGGCTCTCCCGGTAGGCCAGGAAGCGGTTGTACAGGGATTCGGGTTTGAGGCGTTCGGCGACGGTGGCGAAGGTGCCGTGGTTCTGCACCAGCCACACACCGGCCATGTCCCAGTTCCCGCTGTGCGGCAACGCCAGCACCGCGCCGCGGCCCTCCTCCAGCGCCGCCCACACCATGTCGATGTCGTCCACCCACAAGCGCCGACCCAGCTCGGCGTGATCCATCGACGGCAGCCGGAAGGCTTCGCGCCAGTACCGGGCGTAGGACGCCACCGACGCGCGCATCAGCGAGCCGGGCACCTCCTCGGGCGTCGTGCCGATGACCCTCGCGAGGTTCCTGCGGAGCTGTTCGGGGCCGCCGCTGCGCGAAGCCCACCACGCTCCCGCGTCGAAAGCGTTGCGCGCCACGAACTCCGGGGCCGCCCGCACCAGTCGCCACCCGGCCGCATATCCCCAGTCGCTGAGTTGACCGGTGAGCATGGACGGGTAGGAGAACACGCTCGCGCCGCCGGCGCCCGCCCCACCCGGATGCTGCGTCATTGCTCGGTGGTCTCCGGTTTCTCGCCGGCGTCGGGCACCGGGAGCGGGTCCATCGCTGACGCGGAGCGCCGCACGCTGTGCAGCCGCTGCCCGACGGTGACCACGCTGCTCACCGCCAGCACCCACATCGCCGCATCGAGCAGCCAGGACAGCCCGAACAACGCCGACAGCCCGGCGCCCGACAGCACGATGACCAGGCGCTCGGGGCGCTCGATGAGACCGCCGTCGCCGGAGAGGCCGCTGGCCTCGGCGCGGGCCTTGATGTAGGAGATCACCTGCGACGACACCAGGCAGATCATCGTGGCGACCACCAACTCGGCGCTCTGCAGCCCGAACGCCGCCCACCACAGCAGCCCGCAGAACACCGCACCGTCGCTGATGCGGTCGCAGGTCGCGTCGAGCACCGCGCCGAAGCGCGTTCCGCCGCCCCGCTCCCGGGCCATGGCGCCGTCGAGCATGTCTGCGAGTACGAAGAACGCGACCGCGACCGAACCCCACCAGAGCTGCCCGATCGGGTACAGCGTGAGCGCGGCGAGCACCGAGCCCGCGGTGCCCAGGATCGTGACGCTGTCCGGCGTCAGACCGACCTTGAGCGCGCCCTTGGCCACCGGCCGCGAGAGCTTCGCGTACGCCGCGCGCGTCATCAGGTAGAAGTTGCTCACTTCTGGTTGTTCCACTCGGTGGCCAGCAGCTGGCGGGTGTCGCGCAGCAGCTGCGGGATGACCTTGGAGTCCCCGATGACGGTGATGAAGTTCGCGTCGCCACCCCAGCGGGGCACGATGTGCATGTGCAGGTGCTCCGAGAGTGAGCCGCCCGCCGAACTGCCGAGGTTCAGGCCGACATTGAAACCGTGCGGCCGCGAGACCGCCTTCATCACCCGGATCGCCTTCTGCGTGAACGCCATCAGTTCGGCGCTCTCGGGCTCGGTGAGGTTCTCCAGCTCGGCGACGCGCCGGTAGGGCACCACCATCAGGTGTCCGGGGTTGTACGGGTACAGGTTCAGCACCGCGTACACCAGTTCGCCCCGGGCGACGACCAGACCGTCCTCGTCGGACATGTTCGGGATGTCGGTGAACGGCTCCGACGAGGACGCCGAACCCACCTTGACGGCGTCGGCGATGTAGGTCATCCGGTGTGGCGTCCAGAGCCGCTGCAGATGGTCTGGATCGCCGACGCCGCGGTCTACGATCGTGTCCTCCGGATCCACGTCACCCCTCACCTGCGTCGGCGCCCGCCAGGGCGGTCTCGACGAGTTCGGCTGTGGGAGTGGCGTTCTCGCGCCGCTGGACCCAATCGGCGATGGCGGCGACGGCCCGCTCGCGGGGCACACCGTTGACCTGGGTGCGGTCGCCGAACCGGAAGCTGACCGCCCCGGCCTCGACGTCGCGGTCTCCGGCCAGGAGCATGAACGGCACCCGCTGGTTGGTGTGGTTCACGATCTTCTTGGCCATCCGGTCGTCGCTCGTGTCGACCTCGGCCCGGATGCCGCGGGCGCGCAGTTCGGCGACGAGCTCGGTCAGGTAGGGCACGTGGTCGTCGGCGACGGGGATCCCGACGACCTGCACCGGGGCCAGCCACACGGGGAACGCGCCCGCGTAGTGCTCGGTGAGGATGCCGAAGAACCGCTCGATCGACCCGAAGAGGGCGCGATGGATCAGCACCGGCCGCTGACGGGTTCCGTCGGCTGCGGTGTACTCCAGCTCGAAGCGGTCGGGCATGTTGAAGTCCAGCTGGATCGTCGACATCTGCCAGCTGCGTCCGAGCGCGTCGCGGACCTGCACCGAGATCTTCGGACCGTAGAACGCCGCGCCGCCCGGGTCGGGGACGAGTTCCAGACCCGAGGCCTCGGCGACCTGCCGCAGCGTGTCGGTGGCCTCCTCCCAGATCTCGTCGGAACCGACGAACTTGTCCGGATCCTTCGTCGACAGCTCGAGGTAGTAGTCGTTGAGCCCGTAGTCGGCCAACAGCTCCAGCACGAACTGCAGCAGCGAAGTGAGCTCCTCGCGCATCTCCTCGCGCGTGGTGTAGATGTGCGCGTCGTCCTGGGTCATGCCGCGCACGCGCGTCAGCCCGTGCACCACCCCGGACTTCTCGTAGCGGTAGACGCTGCCGAATTCGAAGAGCCGCAACGGAAGTTCGCGGTACGACCGCCCCCGCGACCGGTAGATCAGGTGGTGCATCGGGCAGTTCATCGGCTTGAGGTAGTAGTCCTGCCCGGGCTTGCGCACCGAGCCGTCCTCGTTGAACTCGGCGTCGATGTGCATCGGCGGGAACATGCCGTCGGCGTACCACTCCAGGTGACCCGAGGTGATGTAGAGCTGCTCTTTGGTGATGTGCGGGGTGTTGACGAATTCGTAGCCCGCCTCGATGTGCTTACGGCGCGAGTACTCCTCCAGTTCCCGCCGGATCACGCCCCCCTTGGGGTGGAACACGGGAAGACCGGAGCCGAGCTCGTCGGGGAAGCTGAACAGGTCCAGTTCCACGCCCAGCTTGCGGTGATCGCGGCGCTGGGCCTCTTCGAGCAGCTCCAGGTGGCGGTCCAGCGCCTCCTGGGACTCCCATGCCGTGCCGTAGATCCGCTGCAGGCTGGCGTTGTTCTGGTCGCCGCGCCAGTACGCCGCGGAACTGCGGGTCAGCTTGAACGCCGGGATGTACCGCGTGGTCGGAATGTGCGGTCCGCGGCAGAGATCGCCCCAGACGCGGTCGCGGGTGCGGGGGTTGAGGTTGTCGTAGGCGGTGAGCTCGTCGCCGCCGATCTCCATGATCTCGTCGGATGACTCCAAGTCGCCGGACTTGTCGTCGATGAGCTCCAGCTTGTAGGGCTCACCGGCCAGCTCCGCGCGTGCCTCGTCCTTGGACTCGTAGACCCGGCGGGAGAACAGCTGCCCCTCTTTGACGATCTGGCGCATCCGCTTCTCGAGGGCTTCGAGATGGTCGGGGGTGAACGGCTCGGCGACGTCGAAGTCGTAGTAGAAGCCGTCGGTGATGGGCGGTCCGATGCCGAGTTTGGCGTCGGGGAACAGGCCCTGCACCGCCTGGGCCAGGACGTGCGCGGCCGAGTGCCGGATGACGCTGCGTCCGTCCTCGGTGTCGGCGGCGACGGGCTCGACCTCGGCGTCGGCGTCGGGAACCCAGGACAGGTCGCGCAGCCGTCCGTCGGCGTCGCGGACGACGACCACGGCGTCGGGTTCACCGCGGGCGGGCAATCCGGCATCGCGTACCGCCTGCCCGGCGGTCGTCCCGGCAGCGACCCGGATCGGGGCTGCTGAGGCGGGGCGGGCGGGGGCGCTCATGCGGGATTCTCCAAACTCTCAGACGATCGTGCGGGTCGGGATGGACCGCGACCATGCTATCGGGGCCACACCTCAGTCCCCGATACCAATAGGGCTATCCATCCACGGGTGCTCAACGCCCACGAGTTCCCCCATGAAGTCGACGACGCCGAACAGCCACAGCGTGCCCAGGACGATCGCGGCGGTGAACAGGGCGCCGAGCGCCTGCACCCACAGTCCCTGACGCTTGAACCACTCCATGGCGGCGTCGTAGCGCTGACGGACATAGCCCAGCAGCCTCTTGGCCCACTCGAATTCGGTGGCCAGGATCGCCAGGCCGACGAAGACGATCGCCCAGCCCGGTCCGGGATACGGGATCGCGATGATGCCGGCGCCGAGAACCAGCAGTCCGACGACGCCGACCCCGATGCGGTAGGACAGGTCCAGCGCGGGATTCTCCCGCAACCGGTCGCGCCACCGCGCCCACCGGCGCGCGAACGCCGGCCGCCCGCTGTCCGTCACGGCTGCCCCGGCTTCAACTTCACGAACAGTGAGTGCGCCTCGGCCAGCACGTGCTCACCGTCGAGCAGCCGCCCGGAGACGAAGATCTTGCGGTCCACGATGTCGTCGATTCCCGCCTCGACCTGCAGTTCCCTCTCAACCAGCGCGATCTTGCGGTAGTCGACGTGCAGGAACGCCGTCCGCTGCGCCTTCGATTCACTGAGCTTGAACGCCGTGAACCCCAGCAGCGAATCGAACAGGTGCGCCACCGCCCCGCCGTGAGCGGCGCCGTTGCGGCCGAGGTGGAAGCGCCGGAATCGCGCGGTGCCGCCGATCCGGCCGTCATCGGTCAGGTGCAGGTCGACGGGCACACCCAGGATGTTGCCGCGATTGGGCAGATCCATCCTGCGGCCCGACGGCGAGGACCATTCGTCGGCGTCGTAGGGGGCGAGCATCGCCGACACCTTCTCGATCAGGTCGGCGGCTTCGGTGATCACCGCGTCGGGGGCATCGGCCGCGCGGGCGTGGTCCTGCAGGGCGCGTACCGCCTCCACGAAGCGTCCGTAGTCGGGCCCGCCGTGGTGGGTGGGCTCGGGCGGGTTGAAGCCTCCCCCGGGGTGTGCCTCGACCGCATCGTTGGTGCTCACCAGCACACCGTATTGGGTGACTCAGCTCTGGGCTGCGCCGGCTTTGCTCAGCGTTTCGAATTCGTCGTCGGTGAGCTCGATGTGGGAGGCGGCGACGTTCTCCTCCAGATGGGCGACCTTCGAGGTGCCCGGAATCGGCAGCATCACCTCCGAACGTGCGAGCAGCCATGCCAGCGCCAACTGTGACGGGCTGGCGTGATGGTCGGCGGCGATGCGCTGCAGCGGTCCGTCCGGGGCGGCCAGCGGTCCGGCAGCCAGGGGGAACCACGGGATGAACGCGATGCCGTGGTCCTCGCACGCCTCCAGGACGGGTTCGGCGCCCCGCATCGACAGGTTGTACATGTTCTGCACCGACACGATCGTCGCGACGTCGCGCGCTGCGGCGAGTTGGTCGGCGGAGACCTCCGAGAGCCCGATGTGGCGGATCTTGCCTTCCTGCTGCAGCGTCGCCAGCTCACCGATCTGGTCTTCGGCGGGGAACTTGTCGTCGATGCGGTGCAACTGGAACAGGTCGATCGTGTCGACGCCGAGCCGGCGCAGACTCATCTCGCATTCCTGGCGCAGGTACGCCGGATAGCCCAGAACCGGCCACTGGTCGGGACCGGTCCGCAGCAGACCGGCTTTCGTCGCGATGACGACGCCGTCGTAGGGGTGCAGCGCTTCGCGGATCAGTTCCTCGGAGATGTAGGGGCCGTACGAGTTGGCGGTGTCGATGAAGTCGACGCCGAGTTCGACCGCGCGCCGCAGGACGCGCAGGCACTCGTCGCGATCGGCGGGAGGGCCCCAGACCCCCTGGCCCGTCAGGCGCATCGCACCGAAACCGAGTCTGTTGACGGTGAGATCGCCGCCGAGGGAGAACGTGGAGGAGGTCACCGCACCGACGGTACGCGGACGGTGTCAAGCTGACAGGGTGAAGCTGACGGACCTGGCAGGCAGGGATTTGACGTACCCCGAGGTGGGGGCGACCGCGGGCGACCTGCCCTCCGGCTACCGCCACGTGCAGCGGTCGGCGGTGATTGGCGCCGGGCGTGAGCGTTTCGAGCAGGCCGCCGCGGAGGGCCTGCGCTGGGGAATGCTGCGTGGCGCGGGGTTGCGCGTGCAGGCCACCGCGCCGGAGGCAACGGTCGGGGCCGACGTGTTGGTCAACCTGGGCCCCGTGGCAGCTCCGTGCCGCGTCGTCTACGTCGTCGACGAACCGGACCGCCGCGGGTTCGCCTACGGCACGCTGCCCGGCCACGCCGAGTGCGGCGAGGAGCGCTTCGTGGTGCGGTTCGACCCGCAGACCGGCGACGTCCACGCCGAGGTCACCGCGTTCAGCCGGCATGCCACCTGGTGGAGTCGCCTGGCCTCCCCGGTGACCACTCTGGTGCAGCAGTTCGTCACGAACCGCTACCTGCGGGCACTCTGAAACTTCGCTGTGACGGCGCCGGGCGGGGCCGGCCCCTCCGGCGGCGACTGTCCGGCGCAGGCTTTCGCACCGCTCAGCGCCCGAACGGTCACAGATGCGACATCGAGTATCCGCGCGCTCACCGCGGTCGTGGCGGTAGCCTAAGGAGCCTTATTGACGCGTGAGTATCGGACGGTGACGGTGAACGATTCAGCCGACGTGGAGGCCGCACATCTGCGTGTGGCCGAGTTGGTGCAGGGCCTGCACAACAGACCTGACACCGATTCCGACACGGTGGTTGCCGAGCTGGCCGAGCACGCGGCCGCCGAGATCCCAGGCGCGCAGTACGCCGGCATCACATTGACGCGGAACTCGAAGCGCATCGACACCCCGGCCACGACTCACCACTGGCCGCTGCTGCTCGACAAGATCCAGCAGCGCCATCTCGAAGGCCCGTGTCTGACAGCGGCGTGGGAAGAGAAGACGGTCCACGTCCGCGATCTTCAAACCGAGGACCGGTTTCCCCGGTACCGCGACGACGCGCTGGCCGAAACCCCGATCCGGTCGATCATGGCGTTTCAGCTGTTCATCGCCGACGAGAGTCTGGGCGCACTGAACATCTACTCCGAAGAGCCCGACGCCTTCACCCCCGAGTCGCGGACGCTGGGCCTCATCTTCGCCGCGCATTCGTCGGTCGCGTGGAACTCCGCGCGCCGCGAAGCCCAGTTCCAGCGCGCCCTCGAGAGCCGCGATGTGATCGGCCAGGCCAAGGGCATGGTCATGGAGCGCTACCGGGTTGATGCGGTCCAGGCGTTCGAATTGCTGCGCAAGCTCTCTCAGGATTCCAACGTCCCGCTGATCGCTGTCGCCTCGGATCTCATCGCCCAGGCCCAGGCCGCTCACAGCCAGGGCAGCTGAGCCCGGCGGCCGCCAGATGGCCGGATCGTCATTCTGCGCTGACCGCAGCCGGGTCGCCGGTGGCGCCTGAGTGTCCTTCGACGTCTCAGGCGCCACCGCACCGCGCGTCCCTCCTACTGGGTGTCCCAGCGGTCACGCCGATCGCCCGTCGGGGCGGTGCCGGTGATCAGTGCCCGCGGGATCTCGGCATTGGCCGGAGCCGAAGCCGAATCTCCCTGTGTAGCAGACCAATCCGTTCCGACACAGAGCAGGTCGGAGGGCACCGGCACCTCGTTGGGCAGCGGCACCGGCAGGCCCGGGATCGACGGGATGGTCAGCGACGGTGGGGACACCAGGTTCGACAGACCCGTCGCCGCCAGCGGCGTGATGGGGCTCGGCGGACCCGGAACGCCCACGCTCACCGAGCCCGAACCACCCGGTACGGGCGGGGTGCCCGGAGGGGTGACGCCCATCACCGACGACGCGGTGTTCTGCACGGTGCGGGCCAGACCCGGAGGCGTGAACAGATCCGTGATCGTCATCGTGCTGCCCGGGGTGCCCGAGGTAGGCGCACCCGGCGTACCGGCGTTGACCCGCGTTCCGTTCGGCGGCGTCGGCGGGGCCGGCGGCGCGGGGTAATTGATGTAGGTGTTCGTCGACCCCGGCGGAAGCGCCGGCGTCCCTGGCGTTCCCGCCCCGCCCGGCACCGTGGTGGCGCCACCGGGCGCACCCGGGCTCGGCGGGGTGCTGACACCGGCGGGCACCGTCGTGCCACCGCCGGGCACGCCCGGGTTCGGGGGTGTCACCACGCCGGCGGGCACCGTCGTCCCACCACCGGGCACACCGGGGTTCGGGGGCGTGACCACGCCGCCCGGAACTCCCCCGCCACCACCGGGCACGCCCGGGTTGGGAGGTGTCGCGACACCGGCGGGCACCGTCGTCCCACCACCGGGCACACCGGGGTTCGGGGGCGTCACCACGCCGCCCGGAACTCCCCCGCCACCACCGGGCACGCCCGGGTTCGGAGGCGTCACGACACCCGCGGGCACCGCGCCACCGCCACCCGGGGCGGGGGGCACCGGCGGAGTCGCCACACCGGCTTCGCCGAAGATCGGCGCTCCGGGAGCAGGCGGGGCCGGCGGGCCGCCGGCGGGCACCGCTGCCCCGGCCGGGCCGCCCGGACCGGCAGCACCGTTTGCGGCTGCCAGGGGGGCACCTCCGGCAGGACCGGCGCCTGCAGCGCCGGCAGCGCCGTCGCCCGGCGCACCGGCACCGGCCACCCCGCCGCCGGAACTTGCTGCGCCGCCGGCGCCTTCGCCGGGAGCGCCTGCACCGCCACCGACCACACCGGCATCGCCGAAGACCGGGGCCGCAGGCGCGCCGGGAGGTGTCACCGCTCCGGCCGAGGCATCGATCGGGGCACCCGAACCGGGTGCACCGGCTCGCGTGGCCAGTCCGGCTTCGTCGAGGACGGGCGCCCCGGGAGCACCCGGAGCCGGAGGTGTTGCCAGTCCGGCCTCACCGACCACGGGCGCGCCAGGACCACCCGGAGCAGGCGGAGTCACCACACCACCCTCACCACCAGCAGGCACACCAGGACCACCCGGAGCAGGCGGAGTCACCACACCCCCCTCACCACCAGCAGGCACACCAGGACCACCCGGAGCAGGCGGAGTCACCACACCACCCTCACCACCAGCAGGCACACCAGGACCACCCGGAGCAGGCGGAGTCACCACACCACCCTCACCACCAGCAGGCACACCAGGACCACCCGGAACGGGCGGGGTCGACACGCCGGCTTCGCTCACCACGGGAGCGCCGGGCGCCCCGGGTGCGGGCGGAGTGGCCACGTCGGCCCCCGCGTTCACCGGTGTGCCGGGTGTTCCGGGGGTTCCCGGCGTCGTGATGGTCGTGGACCTCTCGATCGGAGTTCCGGGAACACCGACGTCACCCGGAACGGCCGCGTCGATCGACGAATTGACCGGTGTACCAGGCACACCCGGGGCAGGCGGCGTCGTGAAGTTCGCCGAGGCCTCCAACGGGGCGCCCGGTGCGCCGGGCGCAGGCGGGGTCGCGATGTCGACACCTGAGTTCGACGGGTTGAACGTGATCTCCGGCGACGGCGGTGTCGTGTACGTGGTCGAACCACCCGACGGCACACCCGGCCCACCCGGAGGAGGCGGGGTCACGATCTCGACCGACGAGTTCGCCGGTGCCGGGGGGGCCGGCGGCGCAGGCGGCGAGAACCTCTCGACCGAACCGGACGACGGCGTTCCGGGAGCAGGCGGGGCCGGGGGCGAGAACGTCTCGATGGCCGTATGCACCGGCGTGCCGGATGCGCCCGGCGTTCCGGGCGTGACGACGTCTGCGCCGCCGCCGGTCGGGGCGCCGGGCGCTCCGGGGGCGGGCGGGGTCACCACACCGGCCTGGTCGCTCACGGGGACTCCCGGGGCACCGGGACCCGGAGGCGTCACCACACCGCCGTCACCCCCGCTGGGGACACCGGGTCCACCCGGCGCCGGCGGCGTCGCCCCACCACCGTTGTCGCCCACCGGAACACCGGGAGCGCCGGGGCCCGGAGGCGTCACCACACCGCCCTGGCCACCGACGGGAAGACCGGGCGCGGGGACACCGGGAGGGGGCACCGCACCGGCTTCACCGATGACCGGTGCACCGGGGGGCGGGAGGGCTGTTCCTGCTGCCGGGGCCACGGGGGCGCCGGGCGCTCCGGGGGGCGGCACCGCGCCGGCGGCACCGTCGACGGGTGCGCCGCCACCGGGCAGGCCACCACCCGCCCCACCTGCGCCGGCTCCACCTCCGCCGCCGGCTCCACCTCCGCCGGGGCCGGCCGCGGCGAGCGGGGCCGCGCCGGGGGCGCCGGGTGCGGGCGGAACGGCGCCGGCCTCGCCGACGATCGGAGCGCCGGGCGCCGGTGGGGCCGGGGGCAGCCCGAGGCCTGCGGGCACCGCCGCGGGTCCGCCGGGAACGGGAGGCGCGGGCGGGGTTCCGAGACCGACGGGCACACCGGCCGGGCCACCGGGCACCGGGGGCGCCGGCGGCAGCGCTGCACCACCGTCACCGAACACCGGGGCTCCGGGCACCGGTGGCGTAGGCACACCGGGATTCCCGGCCGGCACGCCGACGGGCGTCCCCGGCACGGGTGGGGCCGGGGGTGTGCCGCCGCCGGTCGGCGTCACCGAGGGCACGCCGGGAACCGGCGGGGCCGGCGGCGTGGAACCCGAGGACGGAGTGACGACCGAACCCGGCGGCGTGGGCGGCGCCGGCGGTGTGCCCCCACCCGTCGAGGTCGATGCCGGGGTGCCGGGCGCCGGAGGGACAGGCGGCGTCGCGCCGGACGACGGGGTCACCACAGAACGCGGCGGGGTGGGCGGCGCCGGCGGTGTGCCGCCGGAGACGGACGAGCTGGCGGGCGGAACGACGACCGGCGGGGCCGGCTGACCCGGGTTCGTGAACGAGCGGGCGGTGTCCGTCAGCGCCTGCGGGATGTCGCCCGGGCGGGAAACGATTTGCTGAAGGATGCCGACACACGGCACGCCGCCGCGGGTGGGGGTCGCGTTGGCCGCGGGGCCCAGTAGCGGGGCGCTCAAGAACAATCCCGCGCTGCCCATGGTGACAACGACGATGCTCTTCTTCGTCCGAGACATGTGCTCCCAGTCCTTCTGCGTTCGTGCCGCGCGAATTACATCCGCGTAGTTACTGGGCTTACTGAACCGACAATTTGGGAAATCGCCGACGCGACAGAACCGCCGTTATGCAACCGTTGTGAAGGAGAAGCAATCCCGTCACCGGCCCGAGCCGGGCTGTGAAGCGGCTCCGACGGGCTCAACCTGGGCAGATACGGGGCGATATCCGAGCCGCCAAGCGCGCCGCGGCGGCGTTCACGGCAGCGGCGCGCGCCACGTGAGGTGTGTTCCGCCCTCCGCACCGGGTTGCGCGGCAAACGACCCGCCGACCTCCCCGGCGCGGCGTGCCAAATTGGCCAGACCGCTGCCAGTGACACCCGCGGCGATACCGGTCCCGTTGTCCACCACATCGATCGAAAGATCGTCGTCGACGGTCACCGTGACTGACAGCGTCGTGCCACCGGAGTGGCGAACGGCGTTGCTCACCGCCTCGCGCACCACGGCCTCGGCGTGATCGGCGAGTGAGGTGTCGACGACCGACAGCGGACCTGAGTACTGAACGGACGTCCGCAGCCCGGACCCCGGGAACGCCGCGACCGCCTCATCGATGCGCTGACGCAGCCTTGTGACCCCTGAGGTCCGGCCGTGCAGGTCGAAGATCGCCGTCCTGATCTCCTGGATCACTTCCTGCAGATCGTCGACGGACACCGAAAGGCGCTGTCGCACCTCGTCGGACCACGCCCGCGCAATGGACCCCTGCAGCGAGAGGCCCACCGCGAAGAGGCGTTGGATGACGTGGTCGTGCAGATCGCGCGCGATGCGATCCCGATCGGTCAGGACACTCAACTCGCGCATCCGGTGCTGTGCGCTGGCCAGTTGCCATGCCAGCGCCGCCTGGTCGGCGAAGGCCGCCATCATGTCCAGGTCTTCGTCCCGGAACGGTTGTTCCCCAACGTTTCTCAGCGCTATCACCACGCCAGCCACCGCATCCGTGGCCCGCAGCGGCAGCACCAGGGCGGGCCCCACCGCCGTCCCGAAACCGATGTCGGCCCCCGCGAACCTGCCCGGCGTCCGATGGGAGAACGCCTCACCGACCGCGCTGCCCGCCACCGGTATCGGGTCGTGTGCCGCGGGGATCGTCTCCCCGGCCGTCGCGATGACGGTCAGTTCCGTCACGTCGGTGCTCGGCTGGTCGGGGTCGTCGGTGGTGGCGACCAGAACCGTCGCCGCGCCGCTGAGCTTCTGCGCCTTGTCGGCGACCAGACGGAAGACCCCCGCCGGGTCGGTGCCGGAGAGCAGCTCGGTGCCGATGTCGCGGGTCGCCTCGATCCACGACTGGCGTGCTCGTGACTGTTCGTAGAGGCGGGCGTTGTCGATCGCGATCCCGGCCGCCGCAGCCAGCGCCTGGACCAGTACCTCGTCGTCCTCGCTGAACGGCTGACCTCCGACCTTGTCGGTCAGGTACAGATTCCCGAACACCTCGTCGCGGATGCGCACCGGCACCCCGAGGAACGTTCGCATCGGCGGATGGTTCGCCGGGAATCCCACCGACGCCGCGTGGTTGGAGATGTCCTCGAGCCGGATCGGCTTCGGATCGTCGATGAGAACGCCGAGGACTCCGTGACCTTCGGGCAGATGACCGATGAGGCCCCTGGTCGGCTCATCGATGCCCTGGTACAGGAACTCGACCAGCTCGTGGCCGTGGCCGCGCACGCCGAGCGCGCCGTACTGCGCATCGACGAGATCGATCGCGGTGTGCACGATCGTGCGCAGCGTGTCGTCGAGCTCCAGACCCGAGGTGACGACCAGCATCGCCTCGACCAGACCGTCCACCCGGTCCCGGCCCTTGATGATCTGGTCGACCCGGTCCTGCACCTCGGTGAGCAGTTCGCGCAGGCGCAGCTGTGACAGCGTCGCCCGCATCGGGCGCACGCCGCCGCCGGGATCGGGTTCGTCGGTGTCCCCCACCCCACCATGGTGCATCACCGAGCCCGTGGCGCTCCCCCGGATTGGGGACCATTGGCCCTGTCATTCGGTAGGCCGCGACGGGCAGTGTCGAGTTATGAGCCGAGGGGAGGTCACGATGCCGGCGACACAGATTCAGCGCGCCACGGTGATCGAGGCGCTGACGGTGGCGTGCAGGGCGCCGTCGCTGCACAACAGCCAGCCCTGGCGATGGGTGCTCACCGAGGGCGCCGTCGACCTGTTCGCCGATCCCGCACGGACGCTGCGCGCGGCGGACCCCGCAGGACGTGAAGCGTTGATCAGCTGCGGGGCCGCTCTGGATCACTTCCGGGTCGCGATGGCCGCTGCCGGGTGGGACACCGACGTGCGCCGACTGCCGGACCCAGGCGATCCGCTGCACATCGCCCACATCGAGTTCACCGAAGCGCCCGACGTCACCGACAGCCAGCGACGGCGCGCCGATGCGATCCTGGTGCGCCGCAGTGATCGTCTGCCGCTTGCGACACCGCCGGAGTGGGACGCACTGACGGATGCACTGCGCGCCGCGACCCACGGCAGCGGTGTGCGCCTCGACGCAGTTGCCGACGAACACCGCCACACGCTGGCCCGCGCGGCTCAGCTCGCCGAGGCGGCACACCGTGACGACTCCGACTACCGATCCGAACTCGGTTGGTGGACAGCAGCATTCGCCGCAAACGACGGAATACCGCGCGGCGCGCTGCTGTCCGCGGCCGAAAGCCACCGCGTCGAGGTGGGCCGTACCTTTCCGATCACCACGCATTCCGAACGGCGCCGCGAGATCACCGAGGACGATGCGCGGGTGGTGGTTCTGTCCACCGACGGAGACGCCCGTGACAGCGTGCTGCGCTGCGGGGAAGCCCTCTCGGCAATCCTGCTCGACATCGCGATGGCCGGGATGTCGTCCTGCACCCTCACCCACGTCACCGAGATCTCGGAGGGACGTGACGTCGTGGCCGCCCTGCTCGGCACGACGGCGATCCCGCAGGTGCTCGTCCGGGTCGGGGTGGCCCCGCCGATGGACACCCCGGCACCGCCGACTCCGCGGCGGCCCATCCGCGACATGATCGAGATACATAGAGGCGCACCATGTTGAGCAGTTTTCCCAAGCCTGTCGTCGTCGCCGGGATCGACGGCTCCCCCGCGGCCGTCGACGCCGCGATCTGGGCCGTCGATCAAGCGATCGATCGCGACCTACCGCTGCGCCTGGTGTACGTGATCGACCGTGACGATCACGCCGACATCGACGCTGAGGCGCAGGCCCGCCGCATCGCCACTGCCGCGGTCGCGATGCGGCATGCGCTCCGCGCCGTGGAGGCCACCGAGCGACCCGTCGAGATCGAGATGGAGATCCTCCAGGGCCGGCCGGTGCAGACGCTTCTCCAGGCCGCGAATTCGGCGGCGATACTGTGCATCGGCGCTCGCGGCCTCAAGCACTCCACCAGCGGCAGGATCGGCTCCACCGCGGCGGCGCTGACGGAGGCCGCGCACTGCCCGGTCGCGATCGTGCGGACCCACCGCCCTCACCATTGCCGCGACCGCGCCGTCGTCATCGAGATCACCGACAACGCCGCCGGGTCGGTCGTCCTGCAGCGGGGCCTCGACGAGGCCAGGCGGCGCCGGGCACCCGTATGGGTGCTGACGCCCGCCCGGACATATCCCGACGTGAGCGCCCAATGGGAACGGCGGTTCGCCGAATGGCGCGTGCGCTACCCCGAAGTCGACATCACCGCGGTCGGCAACAACGGCGACACACTTCGGTACCTCGCTGCGCACGCCGACTCCGTGCAGCTCGTCGTCGCCGGCCGGGGACGCCCGGGAGGTCTGACCGAACTCGTCGGCTCGCCGGGCAATTCCGCGCTGCGCGACACCGACTGCTCGATACTGGTGTGCGAACCGCAGAATGCGCTGTGAACATCCCCGATCGGCAGGAGCATGACGTCGCACATGGTGAGGGTTTTCCTGGTAGATGACCACGAAGTCGTTCGGCGGGGTCTGATCGACCTTCTCGGCAGCGATCCGGAACTCGACGTCATCGGCGAGGCCGGGACAGTCGCCGAGGCCCTGGCGCGCATCCCGGCGCTGGACCCCGATGTCGCGGTGCTCGACGTCCGCCTGCCCGACGGCAACGGCATCGAGCTCTGCCGCGATCTGCTGTCCCGGATGCCGGATCTGCGCTGCCTCATGCTGACGTCGTTCACCTCCGACGAGGCCATGCTCGACGCCATCCTGGCCGGCGCGAGCGGCTACGTGGTGAAGGACATCAAGGGCATGGAGCTGGCCAAGGCGATCAAAGAGGTGGGCGCCGGCCGGTCCCTGCTCGACAATCGCGCCGCCGCCGCACTGATGGCCAAGCTGCGTGGCGAGGGCGAACAGGCCGATCCGCTGTCGGGGCTCACCGAGCAGGAGCGCGTGCTGCTCGACCTGCTGGGCGAGGGACTGACGAACAAGCAGATCGCCGCGCGGATGTTCCTCGCCGAGAAGACGGTGAAAAACTACGTGTCACGCCTGCTGGCGAAACTGGGCATGGAACGCCGCACCCAGGCCGCGGTGTTCGTGTCGAAGCTCGAACGGCAGCGCAGGGTGGGCGACGACTAGGTCGCTGACCGCATCGGCGACCCGTCGAGGTGAGCCAGCACATCGCCCAAGTCACGACGCGGTGTGGCAGGCAGCGGGTCGGCATCCACCGGCGCCCAGCCGACCCGCAGCAGCATCTGCGCATACCCCTCGGCGCCGAACACGTCGCGCCGCACGGCATCTCGGGTTTCAGGCACTTCGAGAGGCTCGGTGATCAGGCAGCTCGCCAGGCCCTGCGCGGTGGCGGTGAGCAAGACGATGCTGGTGGCCTCACCCGCACGCAACCACGACAGCCGGTCGTCCTCGGCGGTACCCAGCGCGAGCACAGCCGCCCTGTCCTGTGCGGGTTCGGTGTGCGGAGTGTGTCGGAGCAACCCGCCGGCGAAGTCGCGCACCGAGATCGGGCCGGGACCACCGGTCGCCGGCACGCTCCTCGCGGGCACCCCGGCGGTGGAACCGTGGCGCCCGCTCCAGACCGTCAGCTCGTTCAGGTAGTCCGCATCGGCGCGGTGTGCGGCAGCCGCCTCGTTCACCAGCCGCCGCAGGCCGGCGACGTCGTCGACGACGCGCAATGTCACGCCGGCGCGTGCCGCTCGCGCGCCCATCAGCGCGATGTCCCCGTGCGGGACGGGCCACGAGCTGTAGTGGCGCCGGTCGGTGCGCCGGCGCGGAATCGCGTCCGCCAGAGCCACGTCGAGATCGGCCGCCGGATAGGCACGCAGCGCCAGGGTTGCGAGATGATTCGGTTCGGCGGGGCTGGGGAATCTCTGCACCTTGGTCTGCCAGCCCAGCGCGGCCAGCGCCACGACGCAGTGGTTCAGCGCCGCGCCGCAGCTCAACAACAGATCACGCGAGTCGGGATCGGTGTGCGGCAGCAACAGTTCCGGGTTGGCCCACAGCTGCACCTCGGCAGAACCCACCCGCCACTGCCACGGCTGCGAGTTGTGCACAGACGGCGCACGATGGGCGAGGGAGAGGGCGGACCGCACGGTATCGATGCCGGGAGACAGGCCGTCCATCGCGTCGTCACCCTTTCGGAGTCGGTTGCTCCCTCCAGGATGCGCGCCGCAGGCCGCCGAGAAGAGGGCACAAAGACCCTTTCGGGGACCCTTTTGGGGACGCTTCCGTCGACCCTCCCGTCGACGCTTTCGGGCGCCTGCTCGTCGGCCTCCTCAGCTAGGTCGCCCGCAGCCAGACGGCGGTGTCGGGCGGTAGCTCCGTGTCCACGCCCGGTGCGGAGGCCAGTGCCACGACGGCGCCCGGCGGCAGGGCGACGGCGGCCTGGCCGGTGTTGACCCAGCACTGTGCGGCCCCGCGCGTGAACGCAGCGACATCCGGTGTTACCTGCAGCCACGTGACCTCGCCGGCGCCCCGCCACAGACTCGGCCGCAGCTCCAGTGCGGCGCGGTAGAGGTTGAGGGTCGACGCCGCGTCCGCGTCCTGCGTCTCGACGCTGTGCTCGCCCCAATGATCGGGCTGCGGCAGCCACGTCGAGGCCCCCGAACCGGTCGAGAAGCCGTAGGTGGCCCCGGAGTCGTGCCAGGGCAACGGAATCCGGCATCCGTCGCGGCCCACATCGGTGAACCCCGACTGCGCCCACGTCGGATCCTGCCGCGTCTCGTCGGGCAGGTCCTCGATCTCCTCGAGTGCCAGCTCCTCCCCCTGGTAGACGTAGGCCGTCCCCGGAAGTGCGAGTTGGACCAGCGCGGCAGCGCGGGCCCGTCGACGACCCAGCCCGTGGTCGGGTTCCTCACCGGACCAGCGGCCACGTTCCCAGTCGGTGTCGACCAGATGCTCGGGCTGGGAACGGGAGAACCGTGTCACCGTGCGCGTCACATCGTGGTTGGAAAGGACCCAGGTCGGCGGCGCGCCGACCGAGGCCGCCGAGACGATCGCATCATCGATGACCTCGCGCAGCGTCTCGGCCCGCCACGGCGAACGCAGGAAATCGAACTGGAACGCTGTGTGCAGCTCGTCGGCGCGCAGGTAGCGCGCCAGCCGCTCGTTGCTCGGCACCCAGGCCTCGGCGATGAAGATGCGTTCAGGCGCATAGCGGTCGGCCACCGCACGCCAGCCGCGGTAGATCTCGTGCACACCGTCCTGATCCCACGCCGGATGCCGACTCTGCGACTGCAGCATGGCGTGCGCAGACCCGTCGTCGGCGGCCTCATCCGGCAGCCCCACCGCCTTCACCAGTCCATGCGCCACGTCGATGCGGAAACCGTCGACGCCGCGGTCGAACCAGAAAGCCAGGATGTCCTCAAACTCGGCACGCACCTGCGCGTGCTCCCAGTTCAGATCCGGCTGCCCAGGGGCGAACAGGTGCAGGTACCAGGCGCCTTCCAGCGGTCCGGCGTCGACGCGGGTCCAGGCCGGACCACCGAAAACGCTCTGCCAGTTGTTGGGCGGCAGCTCACCGCCATCACCGCGGCCCGGCCGAAAGAGGTAGCGCTCCCGGGCGCCGGGCTCGTCGCGCAGCGCCGACCGGAACCACGCGTGCTGGTCGGACGTGTGGTTGGGGACGATGTCGAGGATGACCCGGATCCCGAGGTCGTGCGCCTCGGCGATGAGCGCCTGCGCCTCGTCCAGAGTCCCGTAGGCCGGTTCGATGTCGCGGTAGTCGGCCACGTCGTAGCCGGCGTCCGCCATCGGCGACGGGTACCAGGGATTGATCCAGATCGCGTCCACCCCGAGCCGGGCCAGGTAGGGCAGCTTGCTCCGCAGGCCCGCGATGTCACCGATGCCGTCGCCGTTACCGTCGGCGAAGCTGCGGATGTAGACCTGGTACACGACCGCGGTCTGCCACCACGATTCCTCGGATGCCACGACGAACTCCTTCACAGAGGATTGGACGGACCCAGATGGGTGACGTAAACGTTTACGTCACTAGATTCCCGGCACAGTCCGGACAAGTCAATCCGGATTCCCGTTTCGTAAGTACTTACGTTCGAATATCGTCGGTGGTCGATGATCCCGAAGCAGACCGTGAACATGACCGACGTCGCCCGACGGTCGGGAGTCTCCATCGCGTCGGTGTCGCGGGCGCTGCGCGGCGAGGCGGGCGTCTCACCGGTGACCCGTGCGCGCATCCTCTCCGCCGCGCGCGATCTGTCCTACGTCGTCTCGCCCGAGGCTTCCCGGCTCTCCGGCGGCCCGACGGGCCGGGTCGGCGTCATCGTGCCCCGGGTGGACGCCTGGTTCTACTCCACGGTGCTGGCCGGCGTGGCCGACGAGTTCGACACGGTCGGCATGGATCTGATCTTGTGCACCCTTCCCGACGCCGCGGCACGCCATCGCTTCTTCGAAGCACTTCCGTTGCGCCGCAAGGTCGACGCCGTCGTGGTGGTCTCGGTGCCGCTCTCCGCGCGGGAGCGCACCCGCATCGACCAGCTCGGGGTGCCCACCGTGTTCGTCGGTGGACATCACCCCGGGCCCGACCGATTCTGGGTGGGCATCGACGACGAGCTCGCCGCTCGCCAGGCTGTCGGGCATCTGCTGCGGATCGGGCACCGCGACGTCGCGATGATCCAGGCCGCCGACGACACCGACATCCCCTGGGCCACCGACCAGGCACGCATCCGCGGCTTCCACCGGGAGCTGCACGAGGCGGGACACCGGGACCCGACCGTGGTGACCGTGACCTGGAGTGTGGACGGCGGGTCCCGCGGAATGGAGATCCTGTTGAGCCGGCCGCGGTTGCCCAGTGCCGTGTTCTGCCACTCCGACGAGATCGCGCTCGGGGCGCTGCGCACCCTGCGCCGCGCAGGACTTGCTGTCCCACAATCACTTTCGATCATCGGCGTGGACGACCACCCGTCCGCGGAGCTCACCGACCTCACCACGGTCTCGCAGCCGGTGCGCGAGCAGGGGCAGATCGCCGCACGGGCGGTTCTCGGCCAACTGGGCAGTGAGGCAACCGCGCTCTCCGCTGTCACGACGCTTCCCACCCGGCTGGTGATCCGCGGGTCGACCTCGCCGCCGCGCTGACACCGCTGCGCCCTCGGCGCTGTGAGGTGTGACACACTCACAGACGTACCGAATGTGCTGCACGTGGCCCTCATCGGAGACCACAACTTCCGTACACGAGGGCAAACTTCATAGACGAGGACGTGATGAAACGAGATCAGTTCGCCCGCGGGCGACGACGTCGCGCAATCGCGCTGGCCAGTGCACCTCTGGTCGCCGCGTCGTTGTTGTCCGGCTGCGGCAGTCAGGGCGGTCCCCCGACGCTGACGTGGTACATCCTTCCCGACAACGGGGGCTCCGTCGCCCGCGCCGAGCAGTGCGCCGAGGCGTCCAACGGTGCCTACCAGGTCAGGATCGAGTCGCTGCCGAGCACCGCGACGGCACAGCGTGAACAGATGGTTCGCCGCCTGGCCGCAGGCGATTCGTCCATCGACCTGGTCAGCATGGATGTGGTCTTCACCGCCGAGTTCGCCAACGCCGGTTTCCTGCGGCCCTACACCGCCGAGGAGACGCAGCGGCTGACGGCCGGAATGCTGCCGGCGCCCATCGAGACCGGCATGTGGGAGGACAAGCTCTACGGCGCCCCGTACAAGTCGAACGCCCAACTGCTGTGGTACCGCAAGTCGGCGGCCGCCGCGGCCGGGGTCGACCCCACCTCCCCGACCTTCACGTGGGACGAGATGCTCAAAGCCGCTGTGGGGCAGAAGAAGAAGATCGCCGTTCAGGCGCAGCGCTACGAGGGCTACACGGTGTTGATCAACGCGCTGGTGCTCTCCGGCGGTGGCGCGCTGCTGGAGAACGTGGAGGCCGGCCGCGACGCCACGCCGTCGCTGGCCACCCCGCCCGGCGAGAAGGCCGCCGAGATCGTCGGGAACCTCGGCCGCTCCCCCGCGGCTCCGACGGACATGTCGAACGCCTCGGAAGAACAGGCCCGCGCCAACTTCCAGTCCGGCGAAGGCATGTTCATGGTGAACTGGCCCTACGTGCTCGCGGCCGCCCGCAGCGCTGCCGAGGAGGGCACGCTGGCCCAGGAAGTGGTCGACGACATCGGCTGGGCCCGTTACCCCCGGGTGTCCGCGGACCGGCCGAGCGCACCGCCGCTGGGTGGGGCGAACCTGGGCGTCGGGGCGTACACCAAGCATCCCGAGCAGGCCGTCGCACTGGTCGAGTGCATCAACGCCGAACCGAAGGCCACCCAGTACATGCTCGACGAGAGTGAGCCCTCGCCCTACGCGGCGTCCTACGACGACCCCAAGATCCGCGAGACCTATGAAAACGCCGATCTCATCCGCGAGTCCATCGGCGACGGCGGCCCCCGCCCGCCGACACCGTTCTACACCGACATCTCGGGCGCGATCCAGCAGACGTGGCATCCGCCCGCCTCGGTGAACGCCGAAACCCCGGAGAGGACAGACGAATTCATGGCCGACGTGCTGGCGGGGAGGCGACTGCTGTGACCCGGGCGAGCGAAGCGACGGGGGTCGGCGGCGCCGTGGCAGAAGCCCCCATCCAGAAGGACCCCGGAAAGCCCTCGGTCAGCGAGCGCGCGAAAGGAGAGCGGCGCCTCGGGCTCTACCTGACGCTGCCCTCGTACGTCGTGATGCTGCTGGTCACCGCCTACCCCCTCGGGTACGCACTGGTGTTGTCGCTGTACAACTTCCGCCTCACCGATCCCGAGGGTCGCCGTTTCGTCGGACTCGGCAACTATCTGGTCATCCTCACCGACCCGGTGTGGTGGAACGACTTCGTGACCACGCTCGCGATCACCGTCGTCACGGTGGCCATCGAGCTGGTGCTGGGCTTCTGGTTCGCGTTCGTGATGCTGCGCATCGTGCGCGGCCGGGGTCCCCTACGGACCGCGATCCTGATCCCGTACGGCATCGTCACCGTGGTGTCGGCGTTCATCTGGCGCTACGCCTTCGCGATCGACTCGGGCTTCGTCAACCAGTGGCTCAACCTGTCGGAGTTCGACTGGTTCGGCAACCGGTGGTCGGCGATCTTCGTGATCTGCCTGTCCGAGATCTGGAAGACCACGCCGTTCATCTCGCTGCTTCTGCTCGCCGGTCTGGTGCAGGTGCCCGAGGACATGCAGGAGGCCGCCAAGGTCGACGGCGCGACGGCATGGCAGCGGCTGTGGAAGGTCACGCTGCCGAACATGAAGGCCGCCATCATGGTCGCCCTGCTGTTCCGCACCCTGGATGCCTGGCGCATCTTCGACAACCCGTACGTCATGACCGCCGGTGCCAACAACACCGAGACGATCTCGTTCCTGGCCTACCGGCAGAACGTCACCTTGGTGAATCTCGGTATGGGCTCGGCGGTCTCGGTGTTGCTGTTCCTGTCGGTGGTCGCCATCGCCTGGATATTCATCAAGGTCTTCAAGACGGACCTCTCGCAAGTCAGGGGTGATCAGTGACCAAGAACACCAAGTGGTGGACGATCGCCGGCATCGTCATCGTCGTCTACAGCTTCGTGCCGCTGCTGTGGATGATCAGCCTGGCCTTCAAACCGCCGTCGGACATCGTGTCGGGCAACCCGTCGTTCCTGCCCAGTTCGTTCACCCTCGACAACTTCGCGCAGATCTTCAGCCAGCCGCTGTTCACCCGGGCGCTGATCAACTCGATCGGGATCGCGGTCATCGCGACCGTCATCTCGGTGATCATCGCGATGTTCGCCGCCTACGCCATCGCCCGCCTGGAGTTCCCCGGCAAGAAATTGCTGCTGTCCCTCGCGCTGGGCATCGCGATGTTCCCTCAGGCCGCCTTGGTCGGGCCGCTGTTCGACATGTGGCGCGGGCTGGGGATCTACGACACGTGGCTGGGCTTGATCATCCCGTACCTGACCTTCGCACTGCCCCTGTCGATCTGGACGATGTCGGCCTTCTTCCGTCAGATCCCGTGGGAGATGGAGCATGCGGCGCAGGTGGACGGGGCCACCCCGTGGCAGGCGTTCCGGAAGGTGATCGTGCCGCTGGCGGCCCCGGGCGTGTTCACCACCGCGATCCTGACGTTCTTCTTCTGCTGGAACGACTTCCTGTTCGCCATCTCGCTGACGTCCACCGACAGCGCCCGCACGGTTCCGGCCGCGCTGGCGTTCTTCCAGGGCGCGTCCTATTTCGAGTCCCCCGTCCCGTACATCATGGCCGCGTCGGTGATCGTGACGATCCCCGTCGTCATCTTGGTCCTCATCTTCCAGCGGCGCATCGTCGCCGGTCTGACCTCCGGAGCAGTGAAGGGATAACCCCATGGCAGCAATCACGATGCGCAACATCGTCAAGAAGTACGGAGACGGCTACCCCGCCGTCAACGACGTCAGCCTCGACATCGCCGACGGCGAATTCATGATCTTGGTGGGACCGTCGGGCTGCGGGAAGTCGACCCTGCTGCGCATGATCGTCGGGCTCGAGGACATCACCTCCGGGGACATGCTGATCGGCGACAACCGGGTCAACGACAAGGCCCCGCGTGACCGCAACCTGGCGATGGTCTTCCAGAACTACGCCCTGTATCCGCACCTGACGGTGTTCGAGAACATCGCCTTCCCACTTCGGTTGTCCGGCAAGCTGTCCGACGACGAGATCCGCCAGCGCGTCAACGACGCCGCCAAGACCCTCGAACTCGGCGAGCACCTCGAGCGCAAGCCGGCGAACCTCTCCGGCGGGCAGCGCCAGCGGGTCGCCATGGGCCGCGCGATCGTCCGGGAGGCCGATGCGTTCCTGTTCGACGAACCGCTGAGCAACCTGGACGCCAAGCTGCGCGGGCAGATGCGCACCGAGATCCTGCGGCTGCAGCGCAAGCTCGGCGTGACGACGGTCTACGTCACCCACGACCAGACCGAGGCGATGACGCTGGGCGACCGTGTGGCGGTGCTCAAGAAGGGCATCCTGCAACAGGTCGCGAGCCCTCGCGAACTCTACGACCAGCCGGTCAACCTGTTCGTCGCCGGCTTCATCGGGTCACCGCCGATGAACTTCGTCCCGGCGCGGGTGCGGGGCAACGAGATCGAGTTGCCGTTCGCCACCGTGCCGCTGCGGGAGGAGTGGCGCGGCCGTCTGGGGAACGCCGACGACGGCGCGGTGTACATCGCCGGGATCCGGCCGGGCGCGTTCGAGGACGCCGAATTCGTCGACGAGGACAAGCGGTCCCGCGGGGTCACCTTCGACGTCACCATCGACATGACCGAGTGGCTGGGCAACGAGCAGTATGCGTTCGTCCCGTTCGAGGCGTCACCCGAGATCGCCTCACAGCTCGCGGAGTTGGCGAACGATCTCGACAGCGAGCAGTTGCGCACGCAGATCTGCGTGGAACTCGATCCGCTGAGCCGGATCCGCCCGGAGGACAAGGCCACGCTGTGGCTGGACGCCGAACGACTGCACCTGTTCGATCCGCAGTCGGGTGAGAACCTGACGCGTGCGGCCGACGACCGCTCGCGCGATGGGAATCCGCCTCAGTCCAGCGGCCGTCACGCGGCGGCCACCGGCTGAGCCGACGGTCGAACCCGGCGATGGCCGCTCCCGAACTGCGGCTGCGGGCACCCCGCCCAGGTCTGATCGCGCTGCCCTGGGACAGGCCGCTGGCCGAGTGGTCTGCCCCCGGCGTGCCGCTGCGCAACCTTCCCGTCGGGCCGAGCAGGCACCTGGTCAGGTTCGTCGAATGCGACGGCGAGCTGTGGGCGCTCAAGGAGCTGCCGCCCCGTATCGCGGCGCGCGAGTACGACGTCCTGAGCCGGCTGGAGGAGATGGGGCTCAACGCGGTGCGGCCCGCGGGGCTGGTCTTCCAGTCCGACTGGGACACCGCGATCCTGCTGACGCGCTACCTCGTGGGCTCCTGGCAGTACCGGCGGCTGTTCATGCGCCTGCCACCGGATGCGCCCAAACACCGCGCCCGCCTCTTCGATGCGATGGCCACCCTGCTGGTGGAGCTGCACCGCCACGGCGTGTTCTGGGGTGACTGCTCACTGGCCAACACGCTGTTCTCCCGGGACGGCCAGGTGCTGCAGGCTTTCCTCGTCGACGCCGAGACCAGCGAGGTGCACCCCGGTCTCTCGACCGGTCAGCGGACCCACGACATCGACATCACCGTCGAGAACGTCGCCGCGGGGCTGCTGGATCTCGCGGCCAAACTCGAAAGACCCGACCTGGAGCCGGGATTCATCCAGGAGGCGCTGAGCATCCGGGGCCGCTACGAACGGCTGTGGGATCTCCTGCACTCCGAACCGACCTTCGGATTCGCCGACCGCTACCGGGTGGAGGGGGCCATCCGCAAGCTCAACGAGCTCGGGTTCGCCGTCGACGAGGTCTCCCTGCAACCCGTCACCGCCGGCGCGGACGAGCTCAGATTGCATGTCGCCGTGGGTGATCGCCGCTATCACGCGACGCAGCTGCGCAAGCTCACCGGCCTGGACGTCGGCGAGGGTCAGGCCCGCATCCTGCTCGGTGACCTACAGGCCTACCAGGGCCAGCTGTGCCGGGAGGCGGGTCACGACGTCGACGACCGCACCGCCGCGCAGCTGTGGGTGATGGAGGTGGCGACTCCGACGATGCACCGGGCGCACGCTGCGGTCGGCGGGACCGGAACGCCGATCCAGGCCTACTGCGACCTGCTCGAGGTGCGGTGGCTGCTGTCCGAGGGGGCCGGCCACGACATCGGCACCGAACGGGCGCTGCAGGCACTGGCACGCAACGTGGTGCCTTCGGAATCCGCGGCGCAGCTGGTGGTCGTGGAGGATCCGACCGAGCCGTTCTCCGTCCTCGACGACGACGATTAAGCCTGTGAGGCTGGGCGTTTCGGCTCGTAGCGAAAGGCCACCACCCCTGAGCCCAGCTCGACCCGGTCGACCGGCGTCAAGTCGACGTACCGGGACAACCCGGCGAACAGCGTGGGCCCGTGGCCGACCAGCCTCGGGTGCACGACGAACTCGTATTCGTCGATCAATCCGAGTTCGGCCAGCGCGAGCGGCAGCTGCACGCCTCCCACATACAGTCCCCGGGCCGACTCGCTCTTCAGACGGCGCACGGCCTCGGCGAGATCTCCCCGCACGAGCTCGGCGTTCCAGTCGACCTGCCCGAGGGTGCGCGACACGACGTACTTCCGCGCTGCGTCGATCGTCTGGGCGAACGGGTCGGGCCCGGTGTCGGCGCCCGGCTGCGGGCGGAAGGCGGCCTCCATCATCTGGTAGGTCACCCGGCCGAACAGCAGCGCATCGGCCCGGGCGAGGTTCGCGGCATGGTGACGGTGCAGGTCCTCGCTGCCGGCCACCGCCCGGTGGTCGCAGCAGCCGTCGACGGTGATGTTGATGGAGTAGCGAAGCGGCGCCACCGCGTCAGCCCCGCACGCTGCGCAGCGCCTCGTCCCGGGTGTCGTACAGGGGCAGCTCGGCATCCAGGCCCAGGACCGTCATGGGCCGCCGGGTCGCGTTGCCGACGGCGACCACCGCGAAGCCGACGTTGTCGCCGGCGCGTTCTTTGGCCTTCATCAGGATGGTCATGCCCGCCGACCCCAGGAAGTTCACGTCGGTGAGGTCGAGGACGAGGCCGGACGGCGCGCCGGCGAAGGCCTCGTCGACGGCCGAGCTGAGCTGGGGGGCCGTCGCCGCATCGACGACGTCGGTCACCGCAAGCACCGCGACACCGTCGACGATCTCGGCGTGGACCCCTACCGCGCTGCGCCCGGTCGGGAATGCGGGGTTGTCGATCTCGTCGGTCATGCCACGTGCCCTCACTGCCGGTCGTTCGGTTCTCCCGATCATCTCAGCACACCCCGGTCGCGGACATCCGGGACAACACTGCAGCGGGGGTGCGATCATCGCTGCATGGCCGTCCATTCGAAGAACAACGTCCGGGTAGTCGGGCGACCGGACGGCCGGCCGCTCATGCTCGCGCACGGTTTCGGGTGCGACCAGAACCTGTGGCGGCTCGTGGCCCCGCGCCTGGCGGATTCGTTTCGGATCGTTCTGTTCGACCACGTCGGTGCCGGTTCGTCGGACCCGGCGGCCTGGGATGCCACCCGCTATGCAGACCTGCAGCAGTACGCCGAGGACATCCTGGACATCGCCGACGAACTGGACCTGCGCGACGCGGTGTTCGTCGGACATTCCGTGGCGTCGATGATGGGGGTCCTCGCGGTGGCGACCAGGCCTGAGCGTTTCGCAGGCCTGGTGCTTCTCACCCCGTCCCCGCGGTATCTCGACGACACGGACTACCGGGGCGGTTTCTCGCGCGGCGACATCGACGAACTCCTGGAGTCCTTGGAGAGCAACTACCTGGGGTGGTCGCGGGCGATGGCACCGGTGGTGATGGGCACCCCGGAGCGGCCCGAGCTGCAGGACGAGCTGGCCGACGCGTTCTGCCGCACCGACCCCGCGCGGGCACTGACCTTCGCGCGGACGACATTCCTGTCGGACAACCGTGCCGATCTCGCCCGGGTCACCGTGCCCACCGTGGTCATCGAGTGCGCGCACGACACCCTGGCCCCGCGCGAGGTGGGCAGGTACTGCCACGAGCACATCGCCGGTAGCGCTCTGGTGACCCTCGACGCGACCGGCCACTGTCCCCACATGAGCGCTCCGGAGGCCACCGCATCGGCGATCGCGGACTTCGCCGCCGGGCTGCCGTGACCGACCCGACGTCACTGCCCCCGAGACCCGCCACGCCGCTGCACGATTTCGTCGACCATGCGCCGTGCGGACTCCTGCTGACCGAGCCCGACGGCCGCATCCTGTTCGCCAACAACACATTCGGTCGCTGGCTCGGCTACGACCCGGCAGACCTCGTCGACCGTCGATTCTCCGACCTCCTCACCGTCGGCAGCAGGATCCATTACGAGACGCACTTCGCCCCGCTGCTGCAGATGACCGGATCGCTCAGCGGCATCGCCGCGGAATTCCTCACCACCGAGCGGGTGAAGCTCCCGGTGTTCATCACCGCCAATGTCGCCTGCGGCACCGACGGCCGACCGTCCGCGCTGCGGATCACGGTCCAGGACGCCAGCGAGAGACGTTCGTACGAGAAGGAATTACTGGAGGCCCGGCGCGCCGCCGACCGTGAGCGCGAGCGCGCGCAGGTGCTCGCCACCACGCTGCAGCGTTCGCTCGTCCCTCCCAGTCTGTTCCCTCCGGACGGACTGCTCGCGGCCGCGCACTACCACACCGCGTCGCGCGACGATGTCGGCGGCGACTTCTACGACCTCTTCCCGATGACCCCGCAGACGTGGGGCATTTTCCTGGGCGATGTGTCCGGGAAGGGCGCGGCCGCGGCCGCCGTCACCTCGCTGACCCGCTACACGCTCCGTGCCGCGGCGGTGAACGAGGACGACCCGGTGGCGGTGCTGCGCACCCTCGATTCCGTTCTGCGCCACGAGTTCCACAGCGACGACCCGCGGTTCTGCACCGTGATCTTCGGAGTGATCCGCGCCTCGGGTCGCGGGTTCGATCTCGAGCTGGCCGCGGGTGGACACCCGCCGGCGCTGCTGCTCCCGGCCCACGGCCAGGCACACTACGTTCCGACGACGGGCGGCCAGGCGGTCGGGTTGCTCAAGAATCCTCGGTTCGTCTCGGCGCGTGTGCATCTGGGCGCCGGTGACACCCTCGTGATGTACACCGACGGGCTCACGGAAGCCAGGACGGGCCGGGACCGCCGCTTCGACGACTACAACGAGCTTCTCGACTTCGCACAGAGCCACACGCCGACGACCGCGCCGGCGATCGTATCCGCGACGCGGGAGCTGCTGGAGAGCTTCGGCGAAGGACTGGAGGACGACACTGCGGTACTGGCCGTCAGCGTCGCCCCCGTCGGCCGACCCGATGGGCCCTGATCCCGCGACGGAAACCTTCCGCAGACGCGGATGTAACGGGCGATCATGTCCGCAGTTGTGGTTCAATGCGGGCATGATCGCCGTATCTGAGATTCACTGAGGGCACATGCCCGCCATTCGTATCCGGGATGCCGCCGCGCTGCTCGGCGTCAGCGACGACACCGTGCGCCGGTGGATCGACGGCGGCTCGTTACCCGCCGACAAGGACGATTCGGGACGCAAGGTGATCGACGGCAAAATCCTCGCCCAGTTCGCCCGGGAGCACGCCACCCCACCCCCCGACCCGCTCGGCACCGGGAGCTCGGCGCGCAACAGCTTCGCCGGGCTGGTCACCAAGGTCACCTCGGACACCGTCATGAGCGAGGTCCAGATGCAGTGCGGGCCGTTCACCGTCGTGTCGCTGATGAGTACGGAATCGGCCCGTCAGCTCGGCCTCGAGCCCGGTGTCATCGCGGTGGCGAAGGTCAAGGCCACGACCGTGGTGATCGAGACGCCGCCGGTGGCGCCGTGAGAACCGCCGCGGTTCTCGGGATCGCCGCGCTTCTCGCGGGATGCTCTGCGTGGCAAGATGATTCGGGATCTGCGGCCGAGGCGACGATCCTCGTCTTCGCCGCGGCATCCCTGAAGTCGGTATTCGCCGACATCGGAACCCGTTTCGAACAGGACAACCCCGGCACCACCGTGATCTTCAATTTCGCCGGGTCGTCCGACCTGGTCACGCAGCTGGAACAAGGGGCCCCCGCCGACGTGTTCGCGTCGGCGGACACCACCAACATGACCAAGGCCGTCGACGCCGGCGTCATCGCGGGTGAGCCCGTGAACTTCGCCGCCAACACGTTGACGATCGTTACACCGCCCGGAAACCCCGCCGGGATCACGTCGTTCGCCGATCTGGCCGAGCCCGGCACCCAGGTGGTGATCTGCGCGCCGCAGGTGCCATGCGGATCCGCCACCGAAAAGATCGAGAAGGCCACCGGGGTGACGTTGGCCCCGGTGAGCGAGGAGTCCGCGGTCACCGACGTCCTGGGCAAGGTGACCTCCGGTCAGGCCGACGCCGGTCTGGTCTATGTCACCGATGCCTCGGGAGCCGGCGACAAGGCCGCCGCGATCCCCTTCCCGGAGTCCGCCGCGGCGGTGAACGTCTATCCGATCGCCACGGTGGCAGGAACCGCCGGCCGCGCGGCGGCCGACAGGTTCGTGTCGCTGGTGACCGGTCCGTACGGCCGGGAAGCGCTGGCCTCAGCGGGCTTCGCCGCACCGTGACCGTACGGCGGCGCGCGGGCGGGCTCGTCGAGGTGGGGTTGCCCGCCTGGCTCTTCGTTCCCGCCGCGGCCGGCGCGCTCTTCGTGATCGCACCGCTGATGGCGATCCTCGCGCGGATCGACTGGGCGAACTTCCTCCCCCTGATCTCGTCCGAATCATCGCGCGCTGCCTTGTTTCTCAGCGTCAAGACCGCCACGGCGAGCACCGGGGTCTGCGTGCTGCTCGGCGTCCCGATGGCGCTGGTGCTGGCACGGGGGCAGTTTCCGGGACGGTCCGTGCTGCGTTCCCTCGTCCTGCTGCCCCTGGTGCTGCCGCCCGTCGTCGGCGGGATCGCGCTGCTCTACACCTTCGGCAGGCAGGGGCTGTTGGGCCATCAGCTGGAGGTGCTGGGCATCCGCATCGCCTTCTCCACCGCGGCGGTCGTCCTCGCGCAGTCGTTCGTGTCGCTGCCGTTCCTGGTCGTGAGCCTGGAAGGCGCGCTGCGCACCGCCGGAGCCGGATACGACCGTGTCGCGGCGACGCTGGGCGCCGGGCCCTCCACGGTGCTGCGCACCGTCACACTGCCGTTGGTACTGCCCGGCCTGATGTCCGGCGCGGTGTTGGCCTTCGCCCGCTCGCTCGGCGAATTCGGTGCGACGCTGACGTTCGCGGGCTCCCTGCAGGGGGTCACCCGCACCCTTCCGCTCGAGATCTACCTGCAGCGCGAGACGGACGCCGACGCCGCGGTCGCGTTGTCGCTGTTGCTCATCGTCGTCGCCGCCCTCATCGTCGTGGCGTCGGCGAGCCGGCGCCTGGCGGGCCCCTGGTGAGCGGCGTCCGGGTGCGGGCGCGGCTCCGGCCGCGGGCCGTCGATCTCGACGTGACGGTCGCCGACGGCGAAGTGCTGGCCGTCCTCGGCCCCAACGGCGTCGGCAAATCCACGATGCTGCAGTTGATCGCGGGGCTGCTGCGCCCGGACGACGGCCGCATCGACATCGGCGCGTCGGTCGTCACCGACACCGCGAAGGGTGTTTTCGTGCCCCCGCATCGGCGCAGCGTGGCGATGCTCGGGCAGCAGGCGATGCTGTTCCCGCACATGACCGTCGCGGCGAACATCGGCTACGCGCCCCGCTGCCGCGGACAGTCCCGCTCCGCGGCGCGCGACACCGCCGGCCGCTGGCTCGACGCGGTCGGCGCCGCCGACCTCGCCGACCGACGGCCCGCCGCGCTGTCGGGCGGACAGGCGCAGCGGGTCGCCATCGCCCGCGCGTTGGCGGCCGACCCGAGGGTGCTGCTTCTGGACGAACCCCTCGCGGCGCTCGACGTCACCGCCGCCCCGGCGCTGCGCCGCCTGTTACGCGATATCCTGCGGGACCGCACCGCCGTCATCGTGACCCACGATCTGCTGGACGCGCTGGCCATCGCCGACACGGTCTGTGTCCTCGAAGGCGGACGCGTGGTCGAGAGCGGCCCGGCGCGTACCGTGCTGACCGCGCCGCGCAGCACGTTCGCCGCGCGGATCGCGGGAGTGAACCTGGTCGCGGGCACCATCGTCGAGAGCGGAGTGCTGCAGACACCGTGGGGTCACCGGGTCTTCGGGACCGGCGACGCGACCCCCGGCACCGAGGCCGTCGCACTGTTCACCCCGTCCGCGGTGGCGGTGCATCTCGACCCTCCACATGCGAGCCCGCGCAATGCGATCGAGGTGACCATCGCGGGGCTCGACATCCACGGTGCGACAGTGCGCGTCCGGGCCACGGATCAGCCCGACGGCGCCACCGGGCTCGCGGCCGACGTCACCGCCGCCGCGGCGACGGACCTGAACCTCGAGCCGGGCCGGACGGTGCACTTCGTGGTCAAGGCACAGGAAGTGCAGCTTCACCCAGCACTGCCGCGATAAAACTCGCGAGGGTGGGTATCAGGCCGTCATGGACGAGTGCCCCGGCAGTGGCCGCCGATTGCCCCTTTCCGACCAGCCGTCCGCCGACGCCGCGACATGCCCGGTGTGCGGCCGAGAGACGCGCGTGGCTCCGGAGGAGACCGACGACGGACTGACCTTCACCATCGACTCCCACGCCGCCGTGGCGCAGTAGGGGTCGGCTCACCAGCGTCCGTGGTGGACGACCTCGTCGAAGGGGCGGCGATCCGGTGACTTGATCGGCTTCAGCGGACGGTCGGCGGGATAGCCGACACCCAGCAGGTACGCCACGAAGTGATCGTCGGGGACACCGAGGATCTGGCGGGCCCTGTCCTGCTCCCCCACCGATGAGTGGCCGGTCCCGATGCCGAGGTCGGCGGCCGCCACGGCCATCGCCAGCGTGGCCTGCCCGAGGTCGAACTGGTCGACGACCCGTCGTCTCTCATCGGGCGGCTCGGGCGCCACCACCGCGATCGCGGCCGGGGCGGACGCGATGTGGCGGGCGCCCTGCCACACCGTCGACAGGTCCCGGAGTTGCTGCGCGTCGGTGACGATCACGAAGTCCCACGGCTGCCGGTTCTTCGCCGAGGGCGAGCGCCAGCCCGCCTCGACGATGCGCAGCAGGTCGTCCTGCGCGATGGCGTCCGGCCGGTAGGTCCTGACGTTGCGCCGGGAGCGGAGGGCATCCCACGTCTCCATTGGTCGGTCCTTTCTCTAGAGATCGAGCAGCAGTCGCGGTGAGCGGGCCCGTGACACGCAGATCATCATGCAGTCGTTGGCATCTCGCTGCTCGGTGCTGAGCACCGAATCGCGATGGTCGGGCGGGACCGTCAAAGTCCCTCCGTCGGCACGCCGATGTCGAACACCGCCATCAGCTGGGCCAGGGTCCGGTAATAGCCGACGAGCGTGGTGAGTTCGATGATGCCCTCGGTGCCGAGGCGCTCGGTGTATCGCGCGAAGTCCGCATCGGTGACGGGTTCGTCTCCGATCAGCCTGACGCACAGATCGGCGGCGGCCTGTTCCGCCGGGTCGGCGGACTCGAACACCCCCGCCTTCAGCTGCTCCAGTTCGGCATCGGTGAAACCCATGGCACGCGCGACTCTTTCGTGGGCCCACCATTCGTACTGCGACCGCATCGCCGCACCCACCATCAGGATGCCGATTTCCCGCACGCGGGCACCGAGGCCTGTCCGGTAGCGGATCGTCGCACCCAGCTGCTGAAGGGTGTCCCCGACGCCGGGTGCGTGCACCATGACTCCGAAGGGGCCGGTCAGCGACCCGTCCGCGGCGACGACGGGGAAGTGCTGGGGACCTTTGAGCCGGTCCCCGCCGGTGATCCCGTCGTAGACGGCGCGCTGGGGCGGGCTCAGCTCGTCAGGTTTCAGCGGGCGCAGCCGCCGACTCACCGGGGGTCCGGCGGGTACGGGAAGGGCAGGTAGGGATACCGCGGCCGGCGTTCGACCCGGCGGCCGAAGACCAACCAGCTCAACCCGAATCCGAGCAGCCCGCCCATCAGGGCCTGCCCGTACCTGTCCTTGATCATCGGCAGGACGAACTCGAGTGGGTTCATGCTGACCTCACCCGAGGCCGCCGCCGGCGCCGTGGAGAACGTCGCCGCCGTAGGGGTCCCACCCGCGGAGGACGCGGGGGCAGGCGCCGCGCCGCCGGCGGGCTGCGTCAGCAGCCCCGAGATGTTCGCGACGAACTGACCGATCAACCGATTGCTCACATCGGCGATCGCACCGCGGCCGAATTGCGCCATGCGCCCGCTGATGTCGAGATCGGTGTCGATCAGCACCCGCGTCCGCGTGGGCGTGACCGGTTCCAGCCACGCGTGGATCTGCGCATTCGCGGCGGCCTGCCCCTTCGGGTCCTTACCCGAGGCGGAGATGACGGCGCTGTAGGTCGCATCGTCCTTCTGGGCGAACCGCGCGGTGCCGCGGAAGTGGGCGCCGATGGGGCCAACCTTGATCTTGACGTTGCCGAGGTAGTTCTCGCCCTCGACGCCGTCCAGCGCGGCCCCGGGCATGCAGGGCATGATGCGTTCCAGGTCCGTCAGCAGGTTCCACGTCTGGACCAGATCCGCGTCGATCTCGAACTGGTTCTTCAGCTGCATCGCCATGGGCGGGCATCCTTCCTCTCGTACGGTCCGCCGTCGCCGGAGCCGATCAGCCCGCGAACCCTTCGATGACCTCGTCGGCGCCGCAGTCGAAGAACGCCATGATGCGGCAGGGACAGGCCTCGCCGCCCTCGATCTTCCACGGGAACGCGCCGATGATCGCCCGCTGGTTCAACACGGACTTCAGGTCGCCCCCGACGTTCTCGGCGTGGATGCAGCCGTCCTGGAACGCCAGGTGGTGCATCGGGAAGATGTCGGAGGTGATCTCGCGGCCCGACATGTGGTGCGTGTAGGTGTACTCGCCGAGGAACTCCTGGTAGGTCATTCCGACGTGCTCTTCGAACTTCTTGAGCAGATCCGGGCGCATGTTGCGGATGGTGGTGTTCATCGGGTGGTCGCCGGACCCGGCATCGATTCCCCACCAGGCGATCTCCATTTCGGCCATCCACCGCGCCAGCCGCACACTGCCACCCGGGTGCATGGTGAAGTAGCGGACCAGGTCCTGCCGGGGCATGCCTTGGTAGTAGTCGATGAAGCCGGTGTGGATGATCAGGATGTCGCCCTTGCGCACCTCGACCTTGGAGGTGATGTGTTCGGGCTCGATGAGCTCCCAGTCACTGACCTCATCCGAGACGTCCACGATCGCACCGGGATGGATCAGCTTGGTCAACGGCAACGAGGCCATGTCCAGACCACCGTCGGTGCCGTGCATCGGCCCGTCGAGGTGCGTGCCCGAATGCAGGGAGCTCTCGATACGTTGGGACACAATCTGATTCGTCTGAAGGTTCTGGGTGTAGTACATCTTGCCACCCGGGTATCCAACCCAGCCCGGGGTGTGGATGCCCCACGGATGGGTGAGATCGACTATGCGCATGTGCTCTTCTCCGCTCCAGACAAACTCAACAGCATTGAATTTGATTCTATGACACTGAAATGCTTTTGACCAGACGACGGACCACATCGGGCCGAATCGGCACGGCGACAATGGAATCGGGGATGCGCAACGCGTCGTCGACAGCTGAGGCGATCGCCGCGGCCACCGCCGTCGTCCCGCCCTCACCGGCCCCCTTGACGCCCAGCGGATTGATGGGACTGGGGGTGTCCTCGGTCACGAGCGTCTCGACGTCGGGCACCTCGCGCACGGTGGGGATCAGGTAGTCCATGAACGTGGTGCACTGCGGCGTACCGTCCTCGCCGTACAGGAACTCCTCGTAGACCGCTCCCCCGATGCCCTGGGCGACGCCCCCCGCGATCTGCCCCTCGACCAGCGTCGGGTTCAACGCGCGGCCGACGTCGTAGCCGACGATGAACCGCTCGATGGCCAGATCGCCGGTCCCCCGGTCGACGGAGACCAGCGCGGCGTGCAGGCCGTACGGATACGTCATGTGATCCGACCGGAACCAGCCGTCGGCCGAAAGCCCCGGATCCTCCTTCATCTCGCCCGCACCGACCGGCTCGAGCAGGCGCGCCACCTCTCCGAAGGTGAGCGTCCGCGACGGTTCGTCGACGATCGCGACGGCACCGTCGCGGATCTCGACCTCTTCGGTGCTGACCTTGAAGTGATGGGCGCCCACCCGGATCGCCTTCTCGGCCAGGGCGTTCGCGGCGTGCATGGCCGCCGATCCGGCCATCACCGCGAGCCGGGTCGCGAACGCGCCCCGCCCGTACTCGAACTGATCGGTGCGGCCACGGACCACCCGGATCGAGTCGTGGGGGATCTGCAGCCGTTCCGCCACCACCTGCGCCAGTACGGTGTCGACGCCCTGACCCACCGACGACGCACCGCAGCTGATCGTCACCTTCCCGGTGCCGTCGACCGAGACCCTGGCCCCCTCGAACGGCCCGATCCCGCTCTTCTCGACGAAGAACCCGAATCCGAATCCGACGAGTTCGCCTGCGGCGCGCCGTTTTTCGACCTGGGCGCGGATTCCGGCGAAATCGTACCGGGCGGCGACCTTGTCCAGCAGCAGTGCGTAGTCCCCCGAGTCGTGCACCAGATGCGTGCCCATCGCCTGGATGGGCCGCTCGTAGGGCATCTGCGCAGCGGGGATGAAGTTCGTGCGGCGCAGCTCGGCGGGGTCCAGGTGTAGTTCGCGGGCGATCTTGTCGACCAGGCGCTCCCGCGCGAACGTGCCCTCGTAGCGTCCCGGGGACCGGTAGGTGCCGGCCGGGGTCTTGTGCGTGAGCCGGACGTGGGCGGTGGCCCGGAAGTGCGGGATGACATACGGCCCGGGCAGCATCGACGCCGTGAGCGACGCGACCGTGGCGCCGTGGGTGCGGACGTAGGCGCCCTGGTCCAGGACGAAGTCGGCGTCGAGCGCCTCGATCCAGCCGTCCTCGACGCGCACCAGTGCCCGCAGCCGGTGGTGCTGGCCGCGTGAGTGGTTGGTGGCCACCAGGTGTTCCTGGCGATCCTCGATCCATTTGACCGGACGGCGCAGCCGCATCGCCGCGATGGTGACCAGCACGTCCTCGGGGTAGAGCTCGCCGCGGGGCCCGAATCCCCCTCCGACATGGGTCTCCCGGACCAGCACCTGATGGGGCGGGAGCCCGGCGATCGCCGCGATCGCCTCGCGGTTCCAGAACGGCACCTTGGCCGCGCCGTCGACGACCAGCTGCTGATCGGCGGCGTCGAACCGGGCCACCAGGCCACGGCACTCCATCGGCACGCCGGTGTGCCTCCCGATTCGGGCGTCCATGTCGAAAACCCGGTGCGTTCCGGCGGCGACAAGCTGCCCGGCGTCGGCGAAGGCTGCGTCGACGTCGCCGTACTCTTCGACGAAACACGTTGCCTCGGAGTCCTGTTCGGGAAGCTCCTGACCGGTGCCGGCCGCCCACGTCGCCTGTTCGGCATCGACCCACGTGAGGGGCTCGAGGTCTGCGTCGACACGGGCGGGCAACACGTCGATGTCGACCTCGACGAGCTCGGCGGCATCCTCGGCCAGGTAGGCCGACGTGGCGAACACGACGGCGACCGGTTCGCCGACGTAGCGCACGACGCGCCGGGCGAGCACCGGCTGGCGGTACGGAAGCAGTTCGTCGCGCGGGGTGAGCCGGAATGCGATCGCCGGGAGCTCCGCGATGTCGGCGTACGACCACGCGGCCACCACGCCGTCGAGCAGCATGGCTGCCGACACGTCCACCGAGACCAGCCGACCGTGCGCGACAGGTGAGCGCACCACCCGCATGTGCAGTTCGCCCGCATGACTGGTGTCGGCGGCGAAGCGCCCCGCTCCGCGCAGCAGCACCGGATCCTCGATGCGCCGCGCGCGCGCCCCGATCATGCCGTCGTCTCGTCGTGGGCGCACTCGTCCCCGCGCATCGCGCGCTGGGCACACAGCGTCGCCTTCATGATGTTCTGGTAACCCGTGCAGCGGCACAGGTTCGAGGACAACACCTCTCGCAGCTCGTCCTCCTGCGCGTCGGGATGCTCCTCGAGGTAGCCGGCGATCAGCGTCAGGAACCCCGGGGTGCAGAAGCCGCACTGGAGGCCGTGGTTGTCCCAGAAGGCCTGCTGCACGGGGTGCAGCGTGGTCTCGTCGGGGGCCAGACCTTCGACTGTCCGGATCGAGGCGCCTTCGGCCTGAACCGCGAACATCAGGCAGGCCCGGATGGGCTGGCCGTCCAGCAGGACCGTGCAGGCGCCGCAGACGCCGTGCTCGCATCCGAGGTGGGTGCCGGTCAGCCCGCAGTCGTCGCGCAGAGCGTCGGCCAGCGTGCGCCGCGGCTCGACGTCGATGTCGAAGCGATCGCCGTTGACGTAGAGGCGAAGCGAGGTCATGGCGTGCTCTCCTGGTCTGATGCCTTCAACGTGTCCGACGGATGCAGCGCGGCTGCCACGTCGCGTCCCTCCCTGATCGCCGAACGGATTCGGTGCGGGGTGGCGGGCAGGTGGAAAACCCCGACCCCGAGGGGACGCAGCGCATCGCTGATGGCGTTGGCGATGGCGGCGGGCGCCCCGATGGTGCCGCCCTCTCCCACTCCCTTGGCCCCGGTCAGCGACGCCGGCGACAGCGTGTAGAGGTGCGCGATCTCGATGTCGGGGACTTCGGCGACGGTCGGCGGCAGGAAGTCCATGAGGGACGTCGTCACGAGCACGCCGCGGTCGTCGTAGATCAGTTCCTCGAACAGCGCATTGGCGATCCCCTGGACGACGCCGCCGTGGATCTGTCCGTCGACGATGGCCGGGTTGATGAGCCGGCCCGCGTCCTCGGCGACCAGGAACCTGGTGATCTCGACCTGACCGGTCAGGGCATCGACTTCGACTTCGGCGACGTGACAGGCGTTGGCGAAGGTGCCCGACGGGTCGTAGATGCCGACGCTCTCCAGCGCCGGCTCGCCCTTGTCGGGGATGAGGTGGCTGGAATGGTAGGTGTCGCGGGCGATCACGGCGAGATCGACCGACTCGGCCCCGCCCTGCAGGCGCGCCGTGCCGTTCTCCAGCACCACGTCGTCGGGCAGACCCCCGAGCCGATCGGCGGCCAGGCCACGGATGCGTTCGGCCAGATCCCGGGCGGCGGTCAGCGAGGCGCCGCCGGCGATCACCATCGCCCGGCTCGCGTAACTCCCCCACCCGTAGGGGGTGGCATCGGTGTCGCCGGCGATCACCCGCACCTGGTCGGGGCGCATCCCCAATTCGTCGCACACCACCTGGGCGAGTGCGGTTTTCAGCCCCTGGCCGTGCGGGGATGCGCCGATGCGCAGCGTCAGGCCCCCCGACGGGTCCATCGTCAGGATCACCCGTTCGAAGCCCGGGGTGATGACGGGCGCCGCAGTGGTCGGCTGCAGATCGAACGGGCGCGACCGGGCCGCGAACGCGGGCGTTCCGTACCCGGTGCGCTCGGCGAAGCAGGAGAAACCGATCCCGAGGTAACGGCCCTCGGCGAGCGCGGTGGCCTGACGGAGCGCGAAGTCGTCGAGGTCGGCCAGATCGGCGGCCTTGGCCAGGGTTTCGCGATGGGAGGCCTGATCCAGGACCAGCCCGGCCGGCGCCCGGTGCGGGAACTCGGCGATCAGGTTCCGGTCCCGGATCGCCACCTTGTCCAGGCCGAGTCGGTCGGCGGCCCGGTCCATGAGGCGTTCCATGGCCAGCACCTGCATCGGCCTCGACACCCCGCGGTACGGCGCGATCGGGCACTTGTTGGTGGCCACGGCGCGGGACCGCACGTCGTACTCGGCCACCTTGTACGGGCCGGGCAGCTCGGCCAGGGCCATCAGGGGCTCCACGGCCCAGGTCACCGGATAGCAGCAGTACGCACCGACGTCGCAGATGAGATCGCCACGCAGAGCGAGCAACTCGCCGTTCGAGGCGAACGCACCCTCGATGTCGTAGACCTGTTCACGGCTGTGCCAGGCCGCCATGAAGTTCTCTTCCCTGGTCTCCACCCAGGCGAGGTCACGACGCAGGTGACGCGATGCCCACACCAGCGCGACATCCTCGCGTGCAAGGGTCATCTTCGCGCCGAACCCGCCGCCGACGTCGGGGGCGATGACCCGTAAGTCGTCCTCGGCCATCCCGATGCAGTCCGCGATTCCGGTGCGGGTGACGTGGGGCATCTGCAGCGTCGCGTGCAGGGTGGTGCGCCCGGTGGCGCGGTCGTGGCCGGCATGGGCGGCTCTGGCTTCCAGCGGCATGGCGCTCTGCCGCGCGGAGCTGACCCGTACCGAGACCACCGCCTCGGCCGCGGCGAACGCCTCCTCGGCCCCCGGTGTCGTGATACGGCCGTCCACCATGGTGTTCGGGGCGTTCTGATGGTCCACGGGCACGGCGTCGTGCACGAGCGGTGAACCGTCCGCCAGTGCCGACACCGCCGAGAGGACCGCGGGCAGCGGTGCGATCTCGACATCGACGAGTTCCGCGGCGTCCTCGGCGGCCGCCTCGGTGTCGGCGACCACGAACGCGACCGGGTCCCCGACGAACCGCACCACGTCGGTGGCCAGGATCGGCGTGCCGATCTCGACGAAGTCGGGCCGGTGCAGTGCGGCCCGGATCGGTTGCACGCCAACGAGATCACGGGCGGTGAACACGGTGATTCCGGGCGGGGCGGAGATCGAGACGATGCGCCCGGAGGCCACGGTGCTGCGGATGAACCGCACGTGCGCGCAGGCCGCGTTCCGTGAGGCGATGTCGGCGACGTAGGTGCCCCACCCCCGCACGATGGCAGGGTCCTCCAGGCGCGGCAACGCCCGGCCGGTCCAGGTCGTCGGTTCTGTCGGTGCGGCCGACATCATGCGCCGATCACGGTCGTCTCGCCGAGTGCCCGGGGAAGCAGTGCCCGCACGAGGTCTCGGCGGTAGGCGGCATCGCCGTGGGTATCGCTGGGCGGGTCCACCTCGTCGGCGGCGGCCTCGGCTGCCGACACCAGAAGATCCTCCGACATCGGTCGGCCCACGAGCACCCGTTCGGCTGCAGAGCTGCGGAACGGCACCTCGCTGACGCCGCCGATGCTCACGCGCGCCTCACTGACCACGCCGTCGAGCACCTGAACCGCCGCGGTCGCCGTCACGATACCGAAATCACCTGCCCGCCTTGCGAATTCTGCGATACCCGTCTGCCAGGTCGCATCGAGAGCCGGAAGTGACACCCTCAGCAGGATTTCGTCGGGCTCCAGCGCGGTGGTGAAGATCGACTGGAAGAAGTCGGCCGCAGCGATGGTGCGCTCGCCGCGCGCGGCGCTGACCGCCGTCATCTCGGCGTCCAGGAGCGAGGCCACCAGGCACCATTCCGACGCGGCGTCGCAGTGGGCGATCGAGCCGCCGAAGGTACCGCGGGTGCGGATGGGCAGGTGACCGACATAGGCTGCCGCGCGTCGCAGCAGCGACCCCAGCGGCCCCGCCAACCCGTTGTTCTGCACCTGGATGTGGCGGGTCCTCGTCGAGATCACGACGCGGTCGCCTTCTGTCTCGATACCGGTCAGCCCCGGGATGCGGTTGATATCGACCAGCTGCGCCGGGCTGGCGAGGCGGAAGTTCATCATCGGCACCAGGCTCTGACCGCCCGCCAGCACCTTGCTGTCCTCGGGGTCGGCGGCCAGGATCGCCAGTGCCTCCTCCAGGCCGGTCGGTGCGTGGTAGGTGAAAGACCGCGGCTTCACCAGACATCCCCTCCGTAGGTCAGCGCGTACACGTCGGTGCGGCGGTCTTCGCGCGGCCTGATCCGCTCGCCGCGTACGCGCGCGGCGCGGATCGCCGTCAGGTCCATTTCCACGGTCGCAGAATCGGCGGCCGTGCGCGACAGGGGGCCGGCCAGCAGCTCGCCGTAGGCGTCACACGCCACCGATCCGCCGAGCGTCGACGGCCCGCCCCGATCCGCCCCGGCCACCTGGGACACGGCGACGACGGCCACCTGGTCGAGATTGGCCTGTGCGAGAACGGAATCCACGTGGCGGGTACCACCGGTGTCGGGCACGGTCCGGTCGAACCCACCGACCCATGCGGCGGGAGCGAGCACCACCTCGGCGCCGCGTAACGACAGGGCGCGCAACACCTCGACGAATCTCAGGTCGTAACAGATGCAGACACCGAGGCGACCGACGCGCGTGTCGGCGACCGGGAGCCCGAGATCTCCGGGCGTGTACACCGCTTTCTCCAGATCGAAGAGGTGCAACTTCCGGTAGTGCAGTACCGGTCCCGAGCCGTCGACCACTACAACCGTGTTGAACAGATCTGTCCCCGTGCGCTCGCAGAATCCGTACCCGACCAGGGCGTCGAACTCCCGGGCCAGGCCGGTGAACGCCGCCGCGGTGGGGCCGTCGAGCGATTCGGCGACCCGGTGGGCGAGCCCGCCGTCCACCACATACCCGCTGATGGCGAGCTCGGGGAGAACGACGAGGTCAGCGCCCGCAACGAGGGCGGCCCGTGACCGGGTGAGCGCGGTACGGCGGTTGTCGTCGACGGCGCCGACGGTGACATCGATCTGTTCGAGGGCGACCGTGAACGCCGTTCCGGTGCCCGCGTGCGTCCGTTCGTCCGTCACCCAGCGAGCGTAACATTCAATACAGTCGAAGTCATTAAGTGCAGTTGAAAGTCACGAGTCAGCTCTCGTCGAGGTTCACCCACACCGCGACCGCGCGCTCGTCACCCGTGTTCGCGATGCGGTGCGGACGGTCCGACGAGTACGCGATGACGTCGCCGGGTTCCAGCACGTGGCTCTGCCCGTCGAGCTCGATGGTCAGCTGGCCCGAGATCAGCACACCGAACTCGCGGCCGTCGTGATGCGTGGCGGACGGGCCGCTCGCGCCGCCGAGGTCGTACTCGTTGACCGCCAGTTCGAGGCCCGCGACAGCGTCGTTGTGGGCCACCCGTCGGGTCGTGCCCTCCCCCATCCGCACCACCGTCTGCTCGGCCAGCCGGGTCACCGGCGAACCGTCGGCACCGTCCTTGTGGGCGAACAGGTCGTACATGTGGACTCCGAGCGCCGACGCCACCGCCACCAACGTGCCGACCGACGCGGTGGAGACTCCCCGCTCGAGCATGCTCAGCATCGAGACGCTCACACCGGTGCGTTCTGCGACGTCGCGCAGGGTCAGCTGTTGACGCAGGCGCATCGCGCGGATGCGTGCACCCACCAGCAGCATGGTCTGCTCGGCGGCATCGGAGTCGCGTTCGGCGACGGCGGCACCACCGCCCGCCACCGCACCGTTGCCGTGCCTGCCGGCCTTGTCCGCCTTCACCGCGCCGAGGCCCTTCTCCGATCGGCCCTTCTCGGTCTTCGCCGATTTCCTCGCACCGGTGCTTGCCGCTGCGCTGCGCCTGCCGGCCGGTGCAGCGGATCGAGATCGGGTCATGGGGGCTCTCCGTGGGGCTGGTGGGCTAGAAAAGCTGTTTCAGCGTACGTGAACGCGCGCGTCCTGCAGGCAACTCGCGCTGCGGCGCACCTCCGGATTTCGTCGCCCGACGTCACACACGGCGGCCGGATCCGCACCCGGGCCCCCACGGCGGCACCGGAATCGTGCCGAAGCGGCCATCGACCGCGCCGATACGCACATCGCACGGGGTGGCCGTGGCCGCGTCGGGCCGTGGTCGTTCAGGCCCCATAGGGTCCGAACGCCTCGACCTTCGCCAGCGCCGACAACCGCTGGCGGTACAGCAGGCTCGCGGCGTCGGGCACCTTGATGTGCAGCTCTTCGCGCAGGGAGTCCGGCAGCTTCTCCGGCCGCTGGCTCTCCACGATCCGGCGGTCCTGTTCCATGATCGTGGCGGTGAAATCGCCGAATGTACTGTCCGGTTCGTCGTGGGAGTGGTTGCGCACGATGACGACGAACAACTCGGTGGAGGTCTCCGTCCGGGGCAGCGTGAACTGCGTGATGATGGTCTCCCGTCCCGTTCCGATCTCGATCTTCTTGAGGTGGATCGTGAACGGGACGACCAGTGTGTACTCGTAGCGGACCTTCTGACTGCCGCCCGCACCGTAGAGGTCACTCGGCTCCTCCTGCTCGAGCCAGTAGTGCAGACCGTTGGCGAGCTTTTCGACCGTGTACGGCGCGATCTCGGCGTTGTCCTCGGTCCCGAGCAGCCCGTCGTGCACATACGGGAAATGGGAGAAGTCCATGAAATTCTCCACGGCGCGGGCCGCCGAGGTGTTCCACACCTCGCGGTAGGACACGAACGACTTCCACCCCGGCAGGTCGTAGATGTCGTTGGGGAACAGCGGAACATCGTCGCGTGGCTCGTCCATCGCGACCCACACCAGCCCGTACTTCTCCTGCACCCGATAAGCCTGCGCGCGGGCGCTCGTCGGGATGGACGATTCGGCGGGCCGTGCCGGGATGCGGATGCAGGCACCGCTGCGGTCGTACTGCCAGCCGTGGTACGGACAGACGAGCGCGCCGTTGCGCACCCATCCCAATGACAGCGCTGCGCCGCGGTGGATGCACAGGTCGCGGAACGCCGCGACGCCGCGTTCGTCGCGGAAGGCGACGATGTAGTCGTCGAGAAGGGTGAAACGCCGGGGCTGTTCGGTGATGTCGTCGACCGCGGCGATCGGGTGCCAGAAGGCCTGCAGTGCCGGCTGGGACATGGGTGGACTCCGTTTCAGGGTGAGGGTGAGAGGGGCTGGGACGTCCTGCGGAACGGGCCGCCGCCTATCAGGCGCCAGTCCCCGCCGTCGACCAGTCCGCGCCGGAACACCGCGAATCGTGGTACCGCCCGCATCCTCGTCACCTCCCTGAATCGCTGGTGCACCGCCCGGCGTCCGTCTCGGAGCGCAGGTCGGCAGTGTCGAGTTTCAGCGTGGTTTCAGTCAGCCCGCCGACATGGGGCATGAATCGCGGCGGACTTCAACTAGCTTGAATTTTAGGTCAGTGTGATCTGCACCGCAACCGATCGTGCGTCCGGCGGGCGCTCAGCCGTCGAAGTGCAGCTCGTCGAGTGAGCGAACCAGCCCGTGCTCTTCGGGCGCCGGCCGCGCCGGGCCGTAGCGGTCGAGCAGGATGGCGGGCAGGCCGGCGCTGCGCGCTCCCTCGATGTCGTTGACCAGCGAGTCGCCGACCATCAGGCATTGCGCAGGCTCGACGTGCAGTGCCGCACAGGAGAACTCGAAGGCTCTGCGGTCGGGCTTGGCCGCGGGCAGCTCCGAGGAGGCGAACATCGGCAGATCGAAGTGCGCGAGCACGGTGGAGTCGACCTTGCGGCGCTGATCGCGCACGTCGCCGTTGGTGAGCAGCCCGACGCGCAGTCCGGCGGCCAAGGCACGTCGCACGACGCCCTCGGCATCGGGAAACGCGCGCCATGCCGACCTGTAGAGATTCCAGTACGCCTCGAAGAGCGCATCGGCGTCCTCGTCGGTGAGCAGGACCGGGCTCAGCAGATCCCGCACCCGGGCCCGCCGTTGCTCGAGCTTGGTCAGTTCACCCCGCTGATACCGGTCGTAGTACTGCCGTTCGAGCAGCTGCCATGTCGTGGCGAGCTCGTCGGCGGGCATGCCCACTCCGGCATCGACCGCCCACGCCCGCAACGCATCCGCGGCGGCGCCGCGATGGTCGAGCAATGTGTCGTCGAGGTCGAACAGCACGGCCGTCGGCCGGAGGGCATCGCTCACGCCTTCAACGCCAGCACCAGGAACGGCTCCATTGCGGCGGGGTCCTGCAGGGCCTCGCGGCTGACCGCCTTGTCCGGATCCATCCCGGCCAGGATCTTCTTGACGGGGACCTCGCACTTCTTGCCGCTGAGCGTCTTCGGGACCGCGTCGATGGTGAGGAACCGGTCGGGCACGTGGCGTGGCGACAACTCCCGTCGCAACGCCGACCGCAGTGCGGGCTCGACGGCGTCCACCGTGGCGCCCGCAGCGAGTACGACGAAGCACAGGAGCTCTCCCTCGCTGTCGGCGCCCAACTCCGTGGTGTCGATCACCAGGGAATCCTTCACCTCGGCGAAGCTCTCCACCACCGCGTAGAAGTCGGCGGTTCCCATCCGTACGCCGCCGCGGTTGAGGGTCGAATCGGAGCGTCCCTGGATGACGAACGAACCCCGGTCGGTCGCGATCACCCAGTCGCCGTGCCGCCACCACCCCGGGTAATCCTCGAAGTAGGCCGCGCGCAGCCGTGAGCCGTCGGGGTCGTTCCAGAATCTCACCGGCATGGACGGCATCGGCTTGGTCAGGACCAACTCCCCCACCTGACCGGTCAGCTCGTCGCCGTGCTCATCCACCGAGTGCACGTCGGCGCCCAGTGCCGCGCACGACAACTCGCCCAGCCACACCGGCACTGTCGGCGCCGAACCGAGGAATGCCGTACAGACGTCGGTGCCGCCCGAGATCGAACAGATCTGGACGTGCCCGCCCACATGATCGCCGATCCAGCGAAAGCCGTTGACCGACAACGGCGATCCGGTCGAGCCCAGGGCCCGCATCGCGGAGAGGTCGTAGCTCTCGCCCGGGCTGATCCCGGCGTCCATGCAGCCGTGGATGAACGGCGCCGAGACGCCGAAGAGCCGGACGCGATGCTTTTCGGCCAGTGCCCACAACACGTTCATGTCGGGGTGGCCCGGGCTGCCGTCGTAGAGCACGACCGTGGCCCCCACCAGCAGGCCCCCGACGAGGAAGTTCCACATCATCCACCCGGTGGTGGTGAACCAGAAGAAGCGGTCTCCCGGACCGAGATCGCACTGCAACCGCAGTGCTTTCAGATGTTCGAGGACGATTCCACCGTGCCCCTGGACGATGCCTTTGGGCAGGCCCGTCGTGCCCGACGAATAGAGCACCCACAGCGGGTGGTCGAACGGCACCGGGTCGTAGGCAGGTGCGCTCCCGGCGCGAAGGAACTCCGTCCACGGAAGGGCGCCCGCGACCTCGGCTTCGGGGTTCAGGTAGCCCACCAGCACCGTGGTCGTGACGGTGGGCAGCCCGTCGCGCAGAGCATCGAGCCGGTCGGAGATGTCGAAGTGCTTGCCGCCGTAGCAGTAGCCGTCCACGGCGAGCAGCACCGTGGGCTCGATCTGGGCGAAGCGATCGAGCACCGCTCGCGCCCCGAAGTCCGGCGAGCAGGACGACCAGATCGCGCCGAGCGACGCGCCGGCCAGGAACATGACGAGCGTCTCGACACAGTTGGGGGCCAGCGCCACCACCCGGTCCCCACGGCCGACGCCGGCCGCGATCAGACCCGCGCGCGCCCGCCCGACGAGGTCACGCAGCTCGCCGTAGGTGACCGTCCGCTCCAGTCCGTCCTCCCGGGCGAATTCCACGGCGGTGTCGCCGTCGTGGCGCCCGGGCCCCTCGGACAGCGCATGCTCGGCGTAGTTCAGCGTGGCGCCGGGAAACCATTGCGCCCCTGGCATGTCGGTCGACCCCAGGGTCCGCTCCGGCGGATCGTGGAAGATCACCTCCAGGAATCCCGCGGCGGCCGACCAGAACCCGGCGGGGTCCCGTACCGACCACGCGTGCAGTGCGGAGTAGTCCGCGGCGTCCTCGATCTGGGTGTCCCGGCACATCCCGGCCCAGCGGGCGAACCGGACGATGGCGGTGTCCTCGATGCGGCCGCGGTCCGGTCGCCACAGCACCGGCGGCGCGGATTCCGAACTGCGCGACGAAGCCATGGAGCGCCCTCCTTGGCGCCGGGTGCAGCGCCGATAAGTGGATTGGAACAAGATTCAATCTAGATGAATAGCCCCGCACGCGGTAGCGCGCGCCGCCGCGGGCTGGTACGAACCCGCGATGGATACACAGGAGTCTGCCGCGGAGGTCAACGCGGGCGGGCGGTTTGGTCACCGGCGGCATCGTGCCGGGTGCCGACCGGGACAGCAACCTCCGCAGCAAGAACGCGGCTTCAGTAGACCGGAAAAATGTTTGATGAAATTGAAACTGATGTTACGCTTCCGCTGTGGCTGAACAGCAGAGGACGACCCCGGGGATGAGGGTCATTTCCCGCGACGAATGGGGACCCGACCAAGGGTTCCTCGCGGGCGGCACCTGGCGCGAAATCGTAGGTCCCCGTACAGGTGCCGAGTGCCGAGGCCTCTACGATCTGCAGTTCGCCGACGCCGGCCGGTCCGTCTCTCTGACCCACTCTTCGGAAGCCGCCTACTACCTCGTCGGGGGTGCCGGGACGGTCGTGCACGACACCAGCGGCCAGGCTTCCGATCTGACCGAAGGCTCGATGGTCCACGTGCGGCCGGGAACCCCCTACCGCCTCACCGGCTCGGCGGGTACACGCTTCGTCGGGGGGCCCTGTCCTGCAGAGTCTTCCCTCACCGGGGCGCCGGTCGTGCCCGCCCCCGCCGCCGATGTCTGGCCGGAGATCTCGGTGCACCACCGCGATTCCCCGGGCCTTCTGGTGCCGTTCATCTCCCAGGACGCGCGGCTGGTGGTGTGGTTGGGAATCGGCGCGGTCGCAGCCAACATGAACTACGTCGTCCTGCAACCCGGTGAACGCAACAAGGAGCACGTGCACGCCTATTCGGAGGACACCATCCACATCCTCGAAGGCCGTGGCACCGCCGAGAACGTGACCACCGGCGAGCGGCTGCAGTTCGGCCCGGGCGACACCATCCACATCGAGATCGGCTTCTGGCACGCGGTGGCCGCCGACCGTGGAGAGCGGGTGATCAGCGTCGGTGGGCCCTGCCCGGCAGATGTCGACATGCTGCGCGCCGCCGGCGTCGATGTCGACGGGATCGAACTCCCGCCCGGCACAGAGCTTCCCACCGCCGGCGGCCTTTCCCGGCGCTGAACCATGCGTGAGGTGCTCGACGCGCTTCTCGCTCGATGGGAGTCCGGTGAGCCGACCGGTGTCGGCACCGTCGTCGCGACCTTCCGGTCGGCGCCCCGGCCCGCGGGGGCGTCGATGCTGGTCGGTACGGACGGCACGGCAGTCGGTTCGGTCTCCGGTGGGTGTGTCGAGGGGGCGGTCTACGAGACTGCGCAGCAGGTCATCCGATCCGGAACGCCGGTTCTCCACCGGTACGGCGTGTCCGACGACGACGCATTCGCGGTCGGCCTCACCTGCGGTGGGATCCTGGACGTGTTCGTCGAACGGGTGGACCGGACAACGTTTCCCGACTTCGCCGAGCTGGCGACGCTGGTCAGATCGGAGACGGCGGTCGCGCTGGCCACGGTCATCGACCATCCCGACCGAACCCGAGTGGGCCGCCGCAGGCTTCTCCCCGCGGGCCGGGATGCCACCGGCACCCTGGGATCCGACCGTGTCGACGCCGCGGTGGACGCCGACGCCGCCGGACTGCTCGCCTCGGGTATCGACGCAACCCTGAGCTATGGGCCCGACGGGGAACGCCGCGGCGAGGGGATGCGGGTGTTCGTGTGGTCCTTCGCACCCAGGCCGCGCATGATCGTATTCGGCGCGATCGATTTCGCCGCCGCGGTGGCCCGCATCGGGACATTCCTCGGCTACCGCGTCACCGTGTGCGACGCCCGGCCCGTGTTCGCCACCAGGGCCCGGTTCCCTGACGTCCACGATGTGGTCGTCGACTGGCCGCACCGCTATCTGAGCGGCGAGGACGCCGCGGGCCGCATCGATGCGCGCACGGTCCTGGCGGTGCTCACCCACGATCCGAAATTCGACGTGCCGTTGCTCGAGGTCGCCCTGCGCCTGCCCGCGGTCGAGTACATCGGAGCGATGGGGTCGCGACGCACCCATGACGACCGGCTCGTCCGACTCCGACAGGCCGGGGTGTCGGAGGCCGACATCGGCAAACTGTCCAGCCCGATCGGGCTCGACCTGGGCGCCCGCACGCCGGAGGAGACGGCGATCAGCATCGCCGCCGAGATCATCGCCGCGCGCTGGGGCGGTAGCGGCCGGCCCCTGGCCGAGCTGCGCGGGGCCATCCACGGCACCGTGACGGATCGCTGACCACGTTCTGCCGCAGTGCCTTTCGCCAGGAGAAAACGCCCCCGGTCGTCAGTGCGAGACGCCGAAGAACAGCTCTTCGAGCGCGCCCTCCTCGAGCAGAGCGCCGGCCGCCATGGCGGGACCCAGGGTGCCGTCGGACATGAAGTGGACCTTGTCCACCGCCGGCAGGCAGATCCGCGGGTGCTCCTCGATGATCCACAGGACACCGGCGCCGCGATCACGGAGACGCTGGATGTCGGCGATGCGTTCGCGCACGATCAACGGTGCCAGCCCGGTCGTCGGCTCGTCGAGCATCAACAGCGACGGCGAACTGACCAGAGCACAGGCGATCGCCAGCATCTGCCTCTCCCCACCCGACAGTGTCGCCGCGGCCTGCTTGATCCGTTCGTTCAACCGAGGGAACTGGTGCAGGACCTCTTTCGTGATCGTCCGCGCTTCGGACAGGCTTCCCCGGCAGGACACCTGAAGGTTCTCCTGGACGGACAGTTCGGGAAAGACGTTGCCCTGCTGGGGAACATAACCGATCCCGAGCTGGGCGATGTGGTTCTGCGCCACGGTGGCGAGGTCCTTGCCGGCGAACCGCAGCGAACCGCCCTGCACCGGCAGCGAACGGGCGATGCACTTCATCAACGACGACTTGCCCGCACCGTTGGGACCCACGACCGCCACGATCTCCCCGGCCGCCACGGTCAGCGTGGCGTCGCGGACGACCGTGAGCGGACCGTACCCGGTACTCACACCGCTGGCCTCAAGCAACATCGGAATCCTCCGCTCCTCCCAGGTAGATCCGTTTCACATTCGGATCGTTACCGATCTGCTCCGGGGTGCCCGAGGCGATCACAGCCCCCGTCTCCAACACGTGCACCGTCGCGGCCAGCTCCAGCACGAAACTCAGGTTGTGGTCGATGACCAGCACCCCGATTCCGCGTTCCGAGATCCCTCTGATGATCCCGGACAGCGTGTCGATCTGGTTGACCGTCATGGCCGCGGCAGGTTCGTCGAGGAGCAGCATCCGGGGTGCCAGGGCGAGCTGTCGCAGGATCTCGACCAGCTTCGCGTCGCCGGGAGACAGGTCGCCCATCTCGCGGTCCCCCAGGTGTGCCGCATCGGCCCGCTCGAGCTCCTCCCATGCCGCCACGTTGGCCTCGGCTCTGCGGCAACGGTCCTTGCGCCAGTTCAGGAACGGCGACCATGGGTTGTCCAGGTCCGAACCGGCCAGAGCCAGAGCGACGTTCTCGACGACCGTCATGGAGCTGAACCCGACCGGTGTCTGGAACGTCCGTACCAACCCCGCCCGGGCGACCTTGTAGGCGGGAAGCCCCGTGAGATCCCGGCCGTCGAAGACGACGCGCCCGGTATAGGGCGTGCCGAAACCCGAGATGACGTTGAAGAGGGTCGTCTTACCGGCGCCGTTCGGCCCGATCAACGCGGTGATCTCGGCACTGGAGATCGAGATCGTCACGTCGTTCAGAGCCCGCACGCCGCCGAAGGTCTTGTCGACGTGGACGACCTCGAGGTCAGCTGTTGCTGTCATGCGCACTCCCGGTGAGAATCGGCGTGGACACTGTGGGGGAATCGGCGCCGGCCGCTGTCGACCCGGGCGCCGCCGGTCTCCGGTGACGTCGCCGCAGCCGCGCGAAGGTGCCTCTCTCACTGAGCAATCCGTCCGGACGCCACCGCAGCACGATGATCAGCAGCAGCCCGACGAGCATCGGGTGCGCTGCAGCGTGCAGGTTGGCCAGCTCCGGCGGGACATGCACCAGCCGGACCATCTCACTGACGCCGGTGAGCAGAAGCGCGCCGACGATCGGTCCGAACCTGCTGCCCAGACCGCCGATGACCAGCCCGGCCCACAGCGTGAACGTCAGATGCGAACTGAACACCGATGGCACCAGGGCGCCGAGCATCCAGGCGTACGCGGGCCCGACGAACAGGCCGCACATCAGTCCGACCGTCGCGTAGGTCGACAGCCGCAACGTCTTGATCTTCTTGCCCATCGCCATGGCCAGCGGTTCGTTGTCGCGCGCGGCGCGCAGGGTCGCACCGTAGGACGATGTCGCGATCCTGGAACAGACCAGCCAGACCACCGCGGTGAGCACCACGGTCAGTGCGAGCCGCACATAGGGATAACCCTCGATGGTGAACTGGAATTCGAACGGTTTGACGATGGTCGTGAGACCGAAGGTGCCGCCGGTGATGTCGCGCTGGATGACGATGATCTGCCGCAGGATCTCGGCGAAGGCGAAGGTGGTGATGAGGAAGTACTCGCCCCGCAGCCGCAGCGCGGGCCAGCCGATCACGAGGGCGACCAGACCGGTGATCACGCCGGCGCCCAGCATGCCCACCGGCCACGGCAGACCCAGACCGGGCATCAGCGCGTCGGATGCCGTGGTCAACAGCACATACGAGTAGGCACCGACGCCGATGAGCCCGGCGATGCCGAGATCCCACATGCCGCCCCAAGCGGCCTCCAGGTTGAGAAGCTGTGCGGCCATGGCGAACACGAACGCCAACGTGGCGATCGTGACCAGGAATTCGATCGAGATCATGCTGCCGCCTCCTTGCGCGACTGGAACGAGAACAGCCCTTGCGGGCGGATCAGCAGCACCCCGATGAGGATCGCGAAGGCGACGATCGGCCGGTAGGCGGTGTCGATCACCAGGGCGCTCATGTCCATCACGATGCCGAGCACCAGGGCCGCCGCGATGACGCCGAGGATGTTGCCGGTCCCGCCCAGTACCGCAGCCGCGAGCACCAGAAGGATGTAGCCCCAGCCGGATTCGGTCGAGACCGATCCGAGGATGCCGGTCATGATCCCCGCGACGGCGGCCAGTGCCCCCGAGATGGCCCACACCGTGGTGCTCACCCGGCCGATGGCCACCCCGCGGATCTGGGCGAGTTCACGGTTGGAGGCCACTGCGCGGATGTCGCGACCGACTCCCGTGCGGCCCAGGAGAAGCCACAGCCCACCGATGACGACGACGGCGACCAGCAACATGACGATCTCACCGGGGGCGACGTTGAACGGGCCGATGTGCCGGGCCGCCCCGAGCTCGATCGAGAATACCCGCAGGTCGGTGCCGAACAGGGCGATCATCGCGCCGTACGTCACGAAGGCCAGGCCGACCGAGGTGAACAACAGCACGTTGCCGCCCCGGTGCTTGACGGGGTCGAACAGCAGCTTGCCCGAGACCACCGCCAAGACGGAGGTGACGGCGACGGCCAGGACGATGCCGGCCGCCAGGCCGAACATCTCGCCCAGCGCGACGGCCAGCAGGGCGCCCAGTGCCATGAACTGTCCGTGGGCGATGTGCAGGAACCGCTCGGTGTTGCGCAGCAGGGCGAATCCGGATGTCGCCACTGCGAGCATGCTGCCGGTCAGTAACCCGAATAGCAGGTTGTCCAACGGTGTACCTTTCCTCGGTGGAGCGGCCGGGGCGGCGCGCACGGGGATGCGCGCGTCACGGCGCCGGGGTCACTCTGGGCGCAGCGCCGGATCGACCTCGACCTGCTCGCCGGGCGTCCAGACGGCGTCCTTGACCGTGAGCACGGCCAGGATCGGCGACTTGAGGTTGCCGAACTCGTTCATGTCCAAGGTGCTCGACGCTCCGTCGAAGTCGATGTCCTCGCCGTTGGCCAGCGCCTCCTTGCCTTCGGCGAACGAATAGACCTTCTTGCCGGGGGCGGTCGCGACATCGATGATCTTGCCCGCGACATCGGCGCCGCCGGTGCTCTTGGCCGCCTCCATCGCCAACGCGAAGAGGATGTACTGGTCGTAATTGTTGGCGTCGTACATGCCGGGTTCCGGATCGCCACCGGTGGCGGCGCGGAAACGTTCGGCATACGAGGTGTAGGCCGGGCTTTCGACGTCGAAGGCGATGAGTGCCGCGGTCAACTGGCCGGCGTTCGGCAACGCGGCGACCTCATCGGTGATCAGGTCGGGTGAGACGTAGATCGGGATGTCGTAGCCGCGCCGGGCGATCTCCCGCAGGATCGGGATGCCGGCCTCGACACCGGCGGCCAGATACAGTGCGTCGGGCTGGGATTCGAGAGCCTTGGCCACCTCGCTGTTGTACGACGACGCGCCGGGCTCGATGGTGACCGAGTTGACCGTCCCGCCGGACTTCTGGAACGCCTCGGTCGCGACCTCGGCCGGACCGGAGGCGCCCTCGGTGTTCTGCACGATCATCGCCAGCTTCTTGACGCCCGCGTCGCGGGCCACCTGCGCGACGATGATTCCCGCGTCACTGTCGGAGGCGGTGACGCGGAAGGAGAACTTGCCGCCCCGATCGTCGAGGAACGTCGTGCCGCACGACGAGCAGATGTTGGGCAATTGCCGCTGCTGCACCTGATCGAACAACGCGACCTGCCCGTCGGATTCGAGGCTGCCCATGACCGCGGCCTTGTCGACGGTGGTGAGCTTGGAGAAGCCCGCGACGGCGCCGTCGACGGTCGAACGATTGTCCTCGGTGACCAGGACGACGGTGCGGTCCATGATCCCGCCGGCGTCGTTGATCTCGTCGACGGCGATCTTGGAGGCGGCGATCGCAGGCGGGGTGAACGGGGCGTAGTCCCCGGTGACGCCGATCAGCTGCCCGAAGACGATGTCGCCGGTGGAGGACTGCGTTCCACGGTCGCCCCCGTCGGCGCAGGACGTCACGACGAGACCGACAGCAGCCCCGGCGGCAAGGACCCGACAGCATGTTTTCACGTTCACTTGATGACCTCCGACACTGGTCCGTGGTACTCGGCTGGATGGGAATCGCAGCCCTCTGCGATAGAGCCGAGCGTACAATGTGATTGAAACTCGCGCAGGTTAACGCGTTACGTCTGTATTAATGCGGTGGACTGGCTGTGAACCGGCAAGTTCAAGCCAGTTGAAAGAATATGCCAGTGTGATCCAGATCGCAAGGGTGACACGACGTGGGCTCTGACGAGGCATTCCTCGTGGTCATGGGCTGGCGAAACAGCGGCGGAGGGCCTGCCGCCTCCGGCGCTTCAGGGCGGCGCCCCGTGCGATGTCCAGCCGTTCACGGACCGGGCAACCGGTTGACCGTTCTTCATCTTGACTGAAATAGACCAGGGCCGCATGCGGTGGGAACCTGGATCGCGCGCGCATGCAGTATTCAGCCGAGTGAAACTGTCGCCTCGGAATGCCGGCAGGCCGACGGAACCCACGGTATAAGTTACAGTGAAACTCATTCCTTGAAACTTCAGTCACAGTTAAGTGGTGGGAAATGAACGCGGGGGGCGAAGGCTCGATCGTCGACGTTCAGGCGGCGTCAGAGGCGACGAACCGCAAGCTCGGCGCCGAGATCCGCCGGATCCGGATGGAGCAAGGTCTGACGCTCGTCGACATCGCCGCGAACACCGGGCTGAGCGCATCGATGCTGTCGATGCTGGAGCGGGGTAAGACCGGGGTGTCGGTGGGCTCTCTCGTCGCGGTGGCCTCGGCACTGGGGGTCGCGATCGGAGATCTGTTCCAGCCCAATCGGTCTCCAGAACTCTCGTTGGTTCGTGCCGCCGACCAGCAGGAGTTGACGATCGGCCCGGGCGTCACCCGGCGGGTGATCCAGCGCAGCAGGATGCACGGCCTCGAAGTCGCTTCCCTGCGCCTGGCGCCGGGAGCGCACACCGGGGCCGAGCTCGTCCGTCACGACGGTCAGGAGATCGTCGTGGTGCAGGCGGGCGTCCTCACCGTCCAGATCGGCGGCACTCTCACCGAGTTGGACGCCGGCGACTCCATCCGGCTGGATGCCGACTGGCCCCACCGCTTCGCGAACAACGGGACGTGCCTGTCGGAGGCTCTGCTGGTAGTCCGCGTATCCGCACCCGGCAGGAACGGACACTGACGGCACGTCCTGTCGGACAGGGCATTCGACAACCAAGGAGTGACATGGCTCAGATGAGCGCTTGCGCGAAGAACGGGGAGTTCTGAAGCCGAGGACCGCCGGGCGCGGTCTCGACAGCAGGCATACCGCCCTGGTCAGCACTCCCCTACTGTTGGGCGGCATCGTCTTGGCCGCGTTCAATCTGCGACCCGCGGTCACCAGCATTGCGTCGGTACTCGGTGCGGTGCGCACCGACGTCGGGGCGTCGCTCGTCTGGGCGAGCCTGCTGACAGCAGTTCCCGCACTGTGTTTCGGGCTCGCGGCCATCGGGGCGCCCTGGCTCAACCGCAGGCTGGGCCTCGCTCGGGCGATCGGCCTCGCGTTGTTCGTGCTCACCGTCGGCCTGATTCTTCGGGTGGTGGACGGGCCGTGGGTCGTTCTGGGCGGCACGTTCATCGCGACCTCGGGCATCGCGATCGGGAACGTCCTGATCCCTGTGGTGGTCAAGCAGTCCTTCCCCGACATCGTCGGCCGGGTGACCGGGATGTACACCTCGGCCCTTGCTGCCGGTGGCGGTCTGGCGGCAGCCGCCACGCCGGCGCTCGAACCGCTGCTGGGAGGATGGCGGGGCGCCGTGGGCGCGTGGGCGGCGCTGTCGGCTGGGGCGCTGATCGTCTGGGTCGCGAGTGTGCGGCACGGCGACACGCCCGGCGGGCCACCGCCCGCCGGGACCGTGCGGCGGTCGTTGCCCCGTAGCCCCGTGGCCTGGACGGTCGCGGGTTTCTTTGCGATGCAGTCGTGTTCGGCGTACATCCTGATGGGTTGGCTGGCCGAGTTCTTCGTCACGCACGGTATCCCCCGGACTCAGGCCGGGCTGATGCTCGCGGTGATGAATCTGATGGGGATTCCGCTGAATCTCGTGATCCCGGTGCTGGCGTTCCGGCGGGCCTCGCAGTCGGGCTGGATACTGGCCGTGACCGGGTCGACCCTTCTCGCCGTGATCGGGTTGGCCCTCGCGCCGACGTCGGCGCCCTGGGTCTGGGCGGTGTTGTTCGGTGTCGGCACGGCCACCCTGCCGATTGCCCTCGGCGTGATCGCCCTCCGTACCCGGGTTCCCTCGGAAACCGCTGCGCTGTCGGCGATGTCGCAGGGCGTGGGCTACCTCGTCGCCGCGGGGGGTCCGCTGATTTTCGGGGTGTTACATGCCGCGTCCGCGGACTGGACATGGCCACTCACTGTGCTGGGGGTGGTCACCGTTCTGCAGGGCGTGCTCGGTTGGATGGCCGGCCGTCCCCGTTTCGTCTGAAGCTCTGGGCGACACCACGAAGCCCCGGCGGGTGCCGGGGCTTCGGGCCTGTGGAGGTGTGATCACTGTCCGGCGTCAGAAGATCCGGTGTCGGCGGATGCCGTGTCGGCGGACTCCGTGTCGGTGGAGCCCGTGTCGGTCGATTCCGTATCGGCCGATTCGGCGTCGGTCGACTCGTTCGTCTCGGCCGTCCCGCTGGCGTCGGACTGATCGTCGGCGTCCGGCGTCAGGGCCGACGTTCCCTCGTCGTCGACACCACCGGTGAGCCGCTCCACCGCAGCCTCGAGCGTCGCACCGATCGTGCTCGACGTGGGCTCTGCGGCTTCGGCCCCGTCCTCGGTGGAATCGTCGGCCGCTGCGCTGAGTTGCTCGCTGAGGCTCGGCGGCGCATCCTGCGTGTCGGTGGCGATGTCGCTTTCGGCGTCTTCCTGCAGTGCCGCCGCGGTGGCGAGATCGACGTTTCCGGCCTCGATGTCGTCGCCGCCCGGTGTGACGAGCTCCTGGATGCTGTCGGGGACATCCGGACCGTTCAGCCTGGCTGCGACGTTCGCGGGGTCGTTACGGCTGTACGCCCTGTCGATCAGGGCCCGTAGTTCGGCCTCGCGCGGCGCCAGGCGCGGATTGGCCTGCACCAGCGGAAGTGTCTCGGCGGGAACCAGATAGTGCACCGTCGTTCCGCCCAGCGCGTTCTCGGTCACGGTGATGTTCTGCTTCGGGATGTCGGACAGGTCGGAGAACATCGTCGGCACATGCACCAATGCGGACCCGATCAGCGCGTTCTGAATGGCGGTGAGGCTGAACCGATCCGGGAAGTCGGCCATTCCGTCGTACTCACCGGTGACCTCGACGGTGTCATAGACCGTCTCGGGGGGCTGCCGGTAGGTGTAGTCGTACTCCTCGTTGTATTCCTCGGTGTCGTCGATGATCTCCTGGCGGCTGGAATCGGCGACCACCACGAAGTTGATCTCATCGGCGTCCGGGTCCTCCTCGTTGTCGGTCTGCCAGCTGCGCAGGGTCTCGGTCACCACCAGGGACCCGGCGGACAGTCCGACGACGGTGACGACTTCACCCTCCAGCGGGTTGCCGTCTGCGTCGCGCTCCAATTGCGCCAGCGCTTCGTCGATCTGGGCATCGAGGTTGGCTTGACCGATTTCGATCGACTGCCCGAGGGTCATGTCGTCCTCGCCGGTGTACGGCCGTGCTTCGGCGGGCCAGTTGACCGAGACCCGCTGGTCGTAGTCCTGCAATGCCCCACCGAGGAGCTGCGACATCACCACGTCGTGCAGAGCCGGTGTGCCGATACCTCCGATGACGATCGCCGTACTGACCCCCCAGCCCGGAGAGGCGGTGGACATGCCGAGGAGCGCAGAAGCCGCTGCTGCGCCGCACGCGATGCCGGTGGTACGAAGTCCGCGTTTCGTGATCCGCATGGGAATCTCCCCCAAATTACTAGTCACCTGTCATGTATTCGCCGCTTCCCGGCGCAACAACAGGGTGCGCAGAGACAAAATAGACAAAACCAGCAATTCTCATCGAGCCATTCTCAGCGAAGAACGCGGAAATTGACTATTGAAGGCGTGAAAACGCCTTATAGACGAGTCTGTGCTGGCCAGTCGACTTCCATCGCGTCGACGTTGTTTTGCCGAATAACTGCGCAGTTAATAAAACTTGTGCGGCCACCGCCGATCCTCGGGCGCGTGTGCGGTGTGTCCCACAGGATTCTGCGCCGGGTCGCGAGCCCGTTGCTGGAGCCTGTCGGCGCCGGCACGGATCGTGCGACGGCCTGCTGCCGGGCCCGCGGGCTATGCGCCCGGCGCATCGGCCTCTCGCCGGTCCAGGACGGCATCCGCGCCCGCCGTCGGGCCCGGCGCATCGTCGCCCGATCGCCCCTCCGATTGCTCGTCGAACCGGACGTCGACCTGCTGAAAGCTCTTCGCGCGCTGCGCCTCCGCCTGGCCGGCATAGGCCTTGCGGTCGGCCTCTGTGAGGTCGACGTTGTCGGTGAACGGGGTCAGCAGCGCACGGGGATGAAGGTGGTCGACCCGCACCACGTTGATCTCTGCACACAACATCAGCGCGGTGGACACCAGATACAGGAATGCCAGCAGGCCGAGCACGATCGCGAAAACGCTGTTGGTGACGCTGGCCGACGCGACGACATGCGACACGTAGGTGGCACCGAACCACTGCAGCACCTGCCACAGCACGGCGGCGATGACAGCCCCGGGCATCACTTGTTTCCAGCTCAGCGGCCGGACCGTGGTGACGCGGAAGGCAACTGCACACACGGCGGTGTTGAGGGCGATCGACCCGGCCACCACCCCGGCGGTCCCGAAGAATCCGAGATTGGCGGCGCTCCTGCCCAGACCGGTCAGCAGCGTGGTCGCGATCAACGCCGAACCCAGGATGATCAACAGCAGCAGGCTGTGCACCCGCGATTTGATCGGGTCACGACGCACGTACTTCGGTACGGCCCACACCGTGTCCATCGCGTTCTGCAGAGCCTGGCCGACGCCGAGACCGCCGTAGAGGGCACCCAGGATCCCGATGACCACGGCGGTCGTTCCGCCGCTGAGTGATTCGGGTGTGGCGAGCTGATCGCCGATGAGCGGGAATTGGCTGAACGCGGAGTCGACGATCTCGGCACGCCATTCCGGACGGTTCCACAGCAGCACGCCCAACGTGGTGGTGAGCAGCAACAGGAGTGGGAAGAGCGACACGAACGCGTAGTACGTGAGCAAGGCGGCCAGGTAGGTGCCCTGATCGTCGAGGTACTTGTAGATGACCGCCAGGACGAATCCCACGAGACGACTTCTCTGCTGCAGGCGGTCGAGCCACTGGACCATCGTGACCTCCCACAATTCCGCCAGCCCCGCGCTGCGCAGCTAGGGGTACCCGAACACCTGCCTGTTCACTCCAGGCGTGCCGGCGGTACGCCACAGCCCGGACGACGCAAAAGCGTTTGAATTTGACGAACCGGGCAATACCTGGTGTGCCAGCGTCTCCCTACGCAGTGGATAGGAATGACCATGATCGTTCTCGGTATCGTTCTTTTGTTGATCGGTTACTTCACCAGCCTGTCAATCCTCTACACGATCGGCGGGATCCTCGTGGTTGTCGGCATCGTCCTATGGATCCTCGGCGCCGTCGGGCGTCCGGTGGGCGGCCGAAAAGTCTGGTTTTAGCGCCATAGACCGCACGTGATCGGAAAGCCGGTGATTCCTCGGGATCACCGGCTTTTCGCTGCGGCACGGAAGCACCGCGGTTAATGTCGTTGAAGTGACTTCAACTGCGTTAAACCTCGGCGGTCGCCCCACGGGCGCCTTCGCCCCGGCGTCGCTGGGTCCCGTCTCCGTCCGGAACCGGTTCATCCGGGCCGGCACCGGAGAGTCGATGGCCGACCGACGCGGGCGCATCGGCCCGGATTACCTGCGCCTGCACGAGGATCTGGCCCGCGGCGGGGTCGGCCTGGCTTTCACGGGACACCTGTTCGTCCACCCGCGGGGCCGCTACGGCGAGTTGCAGGCAGGCCTGCACACCGACGACGCCATCGACGATTTCCGGGCGGTGACCGACGCTGTGCACCGCCACGGCGGGCGCATCTTCGCCCAGATCGCCCACGCCGGCAGCCAATCGATGGTCCGCGACAACGAACCTCTGGCGCCGTCGGCGGTCGACAACGTCATGACGGGGCGGCGTGTGCGCGCGGCCCGGACCGACGAGATCGACGAGGTCGTCGCCGCGTTCGGTCAGGCCGCGCGCCGCGCGGTCGAGGCCGGGTTCGACGGCGTCCACCTACACGGGGCCAACGGCTACCTGATCAGCCAGTTCCGTTCGCCGCTGACGAACGCGCGCGACGACGAATGGGGCGGCACGCAGGAGGAGCGAGACCGCCTGCCGCTGGCCGTCATTCGAGCCATCCGCGCGCAACTGCCTGCGGACAGGGCACTGACCATGAAGGTGGGTGTCGCCGACCTCGTCGACGAGGAGGGAGGGCTCTCGGTCGACGCGGCGGTTGCCGGCGTGCAGTCCTTCGCGGCGGCCGGTCTCGACGGCGTCGAGGTGTCCTCGAACCTGATGAGCGACTATGTGAGCGCCTCCATCAGGCCTTACATCGCCGTCTCGCGCGTGCGGGCGTTCACCGATCTTCTGCTACACCGACTGCACAGGTCGGCAGAACCTGAGGCCTACTTCCTGGACTTCGCCGATCGGGTTCGCGCCCGGGTCGACACGAAGATCATTCTCGTCGGCGGTGTGCGCCGCCTGGGCACGGTCAACCGTCTCATCGACAGTGGCCGTGCCGATTTCGTGTCGATGGCACGCCCGTTCATCCGCGAGCCCGATCTGGTGAACAGGTTCGCGAGCGGACGACAGACGACTCCGGCATGCGTGTCCTGCAACATCTGTTTGATGCACGACGAACACCATCCGCTCACCTGCTGGCGGGTGCCGCGCGTGAACCTCCTTCGCCACGCGCGGTACCGATTCGGCGGTGGCTTCGGCTCCAAGGGCTCAGGGCGCAAACCCTCAGCCGCCGAGCTGTAGTCGTTCCCGTCAGCGGGACGCGAGGTGCTGCGCGATGTCCGCGGCGATGCGCGAGGCCTGTCGCCGGAACGCCCGTAGCGGCCCGATCAGCGGTTCCTCGTAGCCGGCAAACCACAATCCCGCAGTCGGGCCTGGCACACCGTTGTTCTGCGGCCGGCCCTTCCCGTCGAGGACACCGAGGTGCCCGACCAACGGTTCGAGCCCCTCGCTGTACCCCGTCGCCGCGATCACCACATCGGGGTGCAGTGAGCTCCCATCGGCGAGAACCACTGCGGACGTATCGAACGACGACACCGCTGCGACGACCTCGATGCGCCCCTCTTTCACCCGCCGGACCAGCTCGTTGCCGATCGTGGGGACCTGACTGTCCTCGCGCAGCGACGTGTAGATGCCGCGCGGCGGCAGCGGCAACCCCTCGTTCTGCAGGTCGCCGAACCACAGCCGGCGCGCGACGGTCGCCGCGGTGTCCAGGAATCTCACCGGCATCGCCGTGAATGCCGGGCTGAAGGCGTCGATCGGGACGCCGCCGGCCGACCGCGGCACCAGGTGCGGCGGGGTGCGCACGGCGAGCCGCACACTGCGCGCTCGTCCTTCGCCGAGCTGCAGCGCGATGTCCGTCGCGGAGTTTCCGGCTCCGACCACCAGCACGTCGCGTTCGGCGAACGGGTCGGGATTGCGGTACTGCGCAGCGTGGAGGATCTCGCCGGTGTACGTCTCTCTTCCGGGCCAGGACGGCCACCAGGGGGTGTGGTAGTGCCCGGTGGCGATCACCACGGCCGACGCGGTGATCTCTTCTCGATCGGTGGAGATCTGCCAGTGCGATCGCTGCCGGTCGACCCTGACCGCCTCGACACCGAGCGCCAGGCGTACCTGCTGCCGGGCGACGTAGTCGTCGAAGTACTCGACCAGTTGGTCGCGCCGGGGCCACCGCCCGTATCGCATCGGCATCCGTTGACCGGGGAGGTGGGACCAGTAGCCGCAGGTGTTCAACCGGAACCCGTCGTACCGCGCACGCCAGGACGCCGCAGGGAACTCGGCGCGATCGACGACGAGCGGATCGAGACCGTGGACGTGTTTCAGCTGGCGCGCGATGCCCAAGCCACTGGGACCGGCCCCGAGGACGACGATGCGCTCGGCATGGGACGCTGCGGCGGACACCCGCCCTCTATACCCGTTCTCGTCAGGGGAGGTGCCGGGTGGTCAGCTGCCCGTGGGTGATGTCGCGTTGCAGCTGTTCGAGCAGGGAGCGGGAGCGTAGCGGAGGGCTTTCGGTGTGCGCTTGTTGCGCAACACCTTTGATGACATCGGCGAGTGCCTCCAGTGACGACCACCGCGGCTGCCAGCCCAGTTCTGCGGTGGCGCGCGAGCAATCTAACAGCGGGACGCTGAACGCCATGTCCAGCCAGCCCCGGTCGATCGGCTGCAGTCTGGCCCGCCAACTGAGGTCGACCAAGGATCCGAGGATCCCCGACGGTACGTGCACCTGCCGGGCCTTGAGGACCTTCGCGACGTCGTCGCGCCGCAGCGGGGGTTCCGCGGCGAGGTTGAACGGCCCGGTGGCGCGCCGCTCGATGGCACTGACGAAGGCCGAGGCCACGTCGTCGGCGTGCACGAGGGGAATGCACAGCCGCCGGTCGATCGGCAACACGGGGAGCAGCGGGACCGCCAGCATCGGCACGTAGCCCGGCAATGCGTACCGCATCAGCCCGCTCGCGGCGGCACGCTGGACGATGAAGCCCGGACGCATCCTCGTCACCGGCAGGGCTGCGTCGCCGTGCTCTCGCGCGTAGTCGTCGAGCAGCGTCTCGGCAGCTGATTTGTCCCTGCTGTACGGAGACGTCGAAATGCCTGCGGTAGACCACGATTCGTCTACCCGCTCGCCGTAGCGGCCCGCAGCGTACGTGCCGACGGAGGACATGTGCAGAAGCTGGCCGGCCGACACCGCGTGCGCAGCCTCCAGCACCGCACGGGTGCCGCCGACACCCACCTCGGTGAGATAGCGGGTATTGCGGGTGGGTTGGAAGCCCCAGGCCAGGTGAACCACCGCATCCGCGCCGTCGAGAATCGGGCGCAGCTGCGCCGCCGCGTCGGGGGCGGCGAGATCCAGTTCGTGCCAGCGCACATCGCGGTACACCCCGACGGGACGCGGCGGACGGCGAACCACGCCGGCGACGTCGTGGCCGAGATCAGGATCGGTCAGCTGGCGCAGGAGGGCGGTACCGACGTTGCCGGAGGCGCCGGTGACGACGATGCGCATGCTCACACGCCGCCCGACGTGGGTCCGGGTTGTTTCCGGCGCAGCACGGCCGCGGCGACACCGACCGCGACCCCCGTCGACACCAACGCGGGCCAGAACAGCACCTGCGCGATCGCAACTCGGCGCTGGATCTTCAGGCCCCGGCGGGCCAGGGAGCGGGAACGACGGATGACACTCACGGAATCGGTCTCCTCATGGTTGACGGTCGGTCGGGGCCGTACCCCTGGTCCTGCGACGGCAAACCGGTCACGCGCGCTGCCCGCGCGACCGGCGCAGGGTCCGGCCCTGCACGCGGGCCTTCTGATCCTTGGCGCGGTTCTTGTCGATGACGCGGGTGTCGCGCAGCGGCAGCCTCAGGGTGTCCTCGGCCTCGATGCCCGCCTGCAACTGCCTGCCCCGTTCCATTTCCGCATCCACCTCGGCGCCGAACAACAACGCGAGATTGGTCAGCCACAACCAGAGCAGGAACACGATGACACCGGCCAGGGTGCCGAAAGTCTTGTTGTAGTTCCCGAAATTGGAGACGTAGAAGCCGAAGGCGAGTGAAGCGCAGATCCACGTAACGATGGCGATTGCGGCGCCCACGCTGATCCAGCGGAACTTGGGCTGCCGCACGTTGGGGCTGAAGTAATAGAGCATGGCGACCCCGAGAACGACGAGCACCAGCAGCAGCGGCCACCGCAGGATGTTCCACACCGTCAGCCCGGTGGCCCCGATACCGAGGTACCCGCCGATGGCTTCGGCGACCGGGCCGCTCACCGCCAGCAGCAACGCCACCGTGGCGGCGACGACGAGGCCGACCAGCGTGAGCAGGAGCTGCTCGAGCCGCAGTTTCCACGCCGGCCTGCCCTCCTCGACCTCGTAGATCCTGTTCATGGCGCGGCCGAACGCCCCGACGAATCCGGACGCCGACCACAGCGCACCCAGAATGCCCGCCACCAGGGTGAAGCCGGCAGACGGCGCGTTGACCAGCTGCTCGATCGGGCCCCGCAGCACATCGACGGCGGCACCCGGGCTGATGTCGCTGACGATCTTCAACAGTTCGTCGGCCGTGCGTTCGCCCTGCCCCAACACTCCGAGCAGCGACATCACCACCACAAGGGCCGGAAACAGTGACAGCACGGCGTAGTACGTGAGCGCCGCAGCCAGATCCGTGCACTGGTCCCTGCTGAACTCACCCGCCGTCTGGCGCAGGACGAATTTCAGCGAAGGCCGCGTCAACTCCGTCGGAGACTGCGGCTTCTGCGGATCATCGGCCGGCGGGTCGTCCGTCGGCTCCTGGTCCTCCCCGTCCGGCCCGTCATCGGGCGCGACGTCCTCGACGTTCTCGATGCTGTCTGGTTCGACCCCGTCGCGGGGCGGTGAGGCCCCGTCGCGATCGCCGACGCCGTCGGCGGAGCGGCGGGAGCGGGTGAAGACCCCGGCGGCGACCCCGGCCGCGAACGCACTCGCGATGGCGACCGGGCGTCGCTCCTTGATCACCACCCGCGGCGGCGGCTGCAGGTGGCGGGGGGTGCTGGTCATCGAATACCTCTCACGCGCGGATTCCTCTCACGCGAACGACGCTTGCGGCGCATCACTTCGCCTCACCGCCACGGGCAATGGGGTCATACCGACAACGATCACACCCGCGGTCGGGTGCTTCGCCGACCGGTGATGCCCAGGTAGCCGGCGATCAGAATGACCGCGAAGATGATGCCGACCAGGAACGGGATGATCTTGAAACCGCCGTTCTGATTCGAATACCCGAGCTTGTAGGCGACCCACGCGCCCAGGAACGAGCCGAGTGCGCCCAGCACGATGGTCATGAGGACGCCGATGTTCTGCTTGCCGGGCATCACGAGGCGTGCGAGCGCGCCCACTATGAGGCCCACGACGATTGCGCCGATGATGGTTCCGATCATGGTCTGCTCCTTGGTGTAAGCCCCGACAGGCGTTGTCGCCCCGACAGGCCACGGTGTTGCCACGAATCAGGGCCTTAAACGCCCGGACAGCCCCCGCGGCTCGACATTCATCGGGTCGTCACCGCACAGCCGCTATGACCGCGCCGTGAAAACCACTGGTCGGGCAGCGTCCCCAGACGGCCCGAGATGCCGACTCGCCGGGATCGACGACTGCATCGAGTCGATCGCGTGCGATCACCTGAACATTCAGTAAGAAACGGGTACTGACACGGCCGTCAGAAACATCGGGCCGCCCACAAAAAGCCCTGTTCAGCGTGATGAGCTGAACTACTGGGGCGTCGCCGAAGGCCGGTCGCGGCCCCTCGGCGGGGTTGCGTTCAGGCACAGGCACCGTATTGTCAGAGGGAGTTGCTAAAACGTGTGACATCACCGTTGTCGACAGACCCGGCCCAGTGCCGCCGTCAATGGTGAACTACCTGCCGCAGCAAGCGCATGTCGAGAGTCCGGCGTGAATTGTTGGTCCGAATGCCAATCGCTAGCGAGCGGTCCGCGACAACGTGACGCGAGTGACTGCGCGCCGCGCTCCCCTGATAAGGACAGGGCCGTGAGCGCCAGCGCCAGTCGATAACACAATGCGTCACGGCAACATCCCGAAAGCTGTGATCTCCGTGCAGACACTCCACGCCGAAAGGCCCATCCAGACACCCACGCGCAAGCGTGACGATTACGACGACGTCGTCGACATGTTCCATGCTCTGGCCTCCCTCGACGCCGGTTCAGCGGCATATCAGTACCAGCGCGACGCCATCATCACGCGCTGTCTGCCCCTCGCCGACCACATCGCGCGGCGCTTCCGCGGCCGCGGCGAAGGTCACGAGGACCTCGTCCAGGTAGCTCGTGTGGGCCTTCTGAACGCCGTCAATCGTTTCGACGTGAACAGCGCGAACGATTTCCTCGCATTCGCGGTGCCGACCATGATGGGTGAGGTACGTCGATATTTCCGCGACCACGGTTGGTCGCTGAAGGTTCCGCGTCGCCTCAAGGAACTGAACGTGCGGCTCAACACCGCACGCGCCGAACTCACCCAGCAGCTCAATCGCGCACCCACCCCGAGCGAACTGGCGGTCCACCTCGGTATGGACCGGGAAGAGATCGTCGAAGGGCTGGTCGCGGCGAATGCCTACTCCACCCGATCCACCGAGCAGGCAACGCTTCTCGGTGGCGGCGAAGGGGAAGGCCTGACCCTGCAGGAGACGTTGGGGTCCCCGGACGACAACATCCAGAAGGTCATCGACGTCCAGACCGTGCAGCCGCTGCTGGCCGCTCTTCCGGAGCGCGACCGGCTGGTGCTGAGGCTGCGCTTCTTCGAGGACAAGACGCAGACCCAGATCGCCGAGGAGATCGGCGTTTCGCAGATGCACGTGTCGCGGCTGCTGACGCGCGCACTGGCCACCCTGCGGGAACGGGTCGGGTGACCCCGGAGGTTTTTCCGGCACCCGTACGGGGTAAATGCGCCCCACTGGTTCAGGCACGAGCCGACGATTCCGTCGAATCCCGGGAGACGACCGTTGTCCGAACCTCGTAGTGATTACGCCGACGTCCCGCTGTTGATCAGCCGGCTTCGACAGCTCGATCCCGGATCCGCCGAATACCGGCGACTGCACGGCGAGATCATCGAACGCACTTTGCCCTTGGCCCAGCACACCGCCCGCAGGTTCCGGGGCCGGGGGCAATCACACGATGATCTGTTCCAGGTGGCCAGTGTGGGGTTGATGAACGCGGTCAAGCGTTTCGACCCGGACAGCGGATCGGGATTCCTGGCGTTCGCGGTGCCGACCATCATGGGAGAAGTGCGGCGCTACTTCCGGGACTGCGGGTGGGCGGTCAAGGTGCCGCGACGTCTGAAGGACCTCAACGGTCAGCTGGCCAGAGCGCGCGCCGAACTGTCTCAGCAGATCGGTCGCGCACCGACGGCCAGTGAAGTCGCCGCGCATCTGAACATCGACCGCGAGGAAGTCGTCCAGGCAACGATTGCCGGCAACAACTACTCGACGGTGTCGACGGACACCACCGCCGGTCCGGACGGTGAATTCCTTGCTCTGCGAGACACTTTGGGCGAGCCCGATGCGCGACTCGACGCCGTGGTCGACGTCGAGACCATCCGGCCGCTCCTGGAGAGGCTGCCCGCCCGCGAACAGGCCGTCCTGCGATTGCGGTTCTTCGACGACCTGGCGCAGACCCAGATCGCCGAGCGGCTGGGCTATTCGCAGATGCACGTGTCCCGCCTCCTGGCCAAAGCGCTGAGCACGCTGCGCTCGCAGGCGCTCGACGACGGCGCGGGTCGCTTCATCGGAGCCACGCGGTCCGGCCGGGTCGCGTAGCGCTCGGACCGCGCGCCCACCCGCCTCGTCACAGGTCCGTCATGTTTTGGGGCAGTACCGCCGGGTAACTACGCTGCGCGGTGTTCTTCAAGGGACAGGAACAGCGGCTGCGGACCGCTGCCAGTCAGTCTCCGCCGCAGCCCCGGATCAGCCGAAGGAGATGTTTCGTGCGCGTCGCGTCCGTGCCGTCCTCGCACGTCTACGTGCGTCACCTGTCCGATCCGCGCGAACGTAATGCCGTTGTCCGCCTGCCGGATCCGGTGCCGGCAAACGGCCGAAAGGTTCCGGGCGGGTGGTGGCCTCCGATGATGCTCGAACCCGGCTGGGTCAGCGACAACAGCGATCGCTTCGACGTGTTCCATGTGCATTTCGGCTTCGACGCCGTCGGGGCGGATGTGCTGAGCGGTGTGATGCAGGAGCTCAAGATCCACGACAAGCCCCTCGTGTACACGGTGCACGACCTGCGCAACCCGCACCACCGCGACCCGGAGGCGCACATTCTGCAGCAGGACATCCTGGTGGCTGCTGCTGCGGAGCTCGTCACGCTGACTCCCGGTGCGGCACAGGAGATCCAGCGTCGCTGGGACAGGCAGGCCCACGTCCTCCCCCATCCCCACGTACTGGAGCGCGACCTGATCCGGCGCCGCCGCCCGCCGACCGACGAGTTCGTCGTCGGCGTTCACGTGAAGAGCCTGCGGGCCAACATGGACCCGCTGCCGGTGCTGGAGGCCCTCACCGACATCACGTCCTCGCTGCCTGCCGCAACTCTCGCGGTCAACATCCACGACGAGGTGTTCCACCCCGGGAACCACTGGCACGACCCGCACATCGGGGACGCCGTCCGGGCGTTCGCACGGCACGGCCACGTCCGGGTGGTCGAGCATCCGTACTTCTCCGACACCGAGCTCTGGGAGTACCTCTCCTCGCTGTCGGTGTCGGTGCTGCCCTACCGGTTCGGTACACATTCCGGGTGGCTGGAGGCCTGCTACGACCTCGGTACCGCGGTGATCGCGCCGACGTGCGGTTTCTACAGCCAGCAGCGTCCGTGCCGCGAATTCACCTTCACCGAGGAGATTTTCGACCAGGATTCGCTGCGGCACGCGGTCGAGGATGCCTACGGTGACTGGCTCAGCGGGCTGGAGCCTCCCCGCGCGACCTGGGAGGAGCGATCGTCGGAACGCGCAATGCTGGCCGACGCCCACCGTGACCTCTACGAGCGGGTGCTCGCATGACCCGCGCCTTGCGCATCGCGCTGATCGCGTCCTCTCAGTTCCCGGTCCGTCAACCGTTCGCCGGCGGCCTGGAAGCCCACGTATGGCACCTGGCCCGGGCCCTGGCCGACCACGGCCATCACGTGTCGCTGTACGCCGCACCCGGTTCGGACGCCGGGCCCGACTGTTCGACGCTCTCGGTGAACGAATTGTCGCTGTCGCAGGCCGCGAAGTCCGACGTGTCGATGCCCGCTGCGACGTTCATGGCCGAACACCACGCCTATCTGGCCCTGATGCTGCAACTGGGCGGCATCGACGCCGAGCGCTTCGACGTCGTCCACAACCACAGCCTTCATTACCTGCCGGTGGCCATGGCATCGACCTTGTCGACGCCTGTGTTGACCACCGTGCACACACCGCCGACGCCGTGGCTCGAGTCGGCCATCCAGGCCACCGCAGCGCCCGGCACACGGTTCGCCGCCGTCTCGGAGCACACCGCCGCGGCCTGGGCGCACAGCGGTCAGCAGTTCACCGTGGTGCCGAATGGCATTGACGCACAACGTTGGCCGATGGGTCCGGGCGGCGACGGCCTGGTGTGGTTCGGGCGCATCACGCGGGAGAAGGCTCCACACCTGGCCGTCGAGGCCGCGCAGATTGCGGGACGGGCGATCACGCTGGCGGGTCCGATTTCGAACCCGCGGTACTTCGCCGAGCAGATCGAGCCCCGCCTGGGACCCGACGTGCGCTACGCCGGGCACCTCACACAGCACGAGCTGGCCCGCCTCGCCGGCTCGGCAGCGGTCGCGCTGGTCACACCGGCCTGGGACGAACCGTACGGGCTGGTGGTGGCCGAGGCGATGTGCTGCGGCACGCCGGTGGTCGCATTCGATCGGGGCGGAATCCCGGAGCTGGTGTCCGAACAGTCCGGCCGTCTGGTCGCGCCCGACAACGTGCACGCGCTCGCCGAGGCGATTCCCGTTGCGGCACAACTGTCGCGGCGCGACGTCCGTGAGCACGCGGTGCGCCGCTGCTCCTCGGCCGCGATGGTCGATGCCTACCTCTCCCTCTACCGGCAGATGATCTCCGCCAGCAGCGAGGACACCGATGATCGGCTACTACATACACCACCACGGATACGGCCATCTGGCGCGGGCCGTCAGCATCAGCGGCCACCTGCGCCGCCCTGTCACGGCCTTGACGTCGCGGACCGTGCCCCCGGACCATCCGTTCTCCGGAGTCGTCAACCTTCCCCGTGACGACGCGGCCGACAGCGTCGCCGAGCCCACTGCCCACGGCGCGCTGCACTGGGCGCCGCTACGCGCCCCGGGGTACAGCGCGCGGATGCAGGCGATCGCGCAGTGGGTCGCCGACGCCGAACCCGAGGCATGCGTCGTCGACGTGTCCGTGGAGGTGGCCGTCTTCCTCCGCCTGCTGGGGGTCCCGGTCGTCGTGGTCGCACTGCCCGGAGATCGCAGCGACGCCGCGCACACGCTCGTCCACCAGGTCGCCGACCACATCCTGGCGGCGTGGCCGGCAGAGTTGAACTCCCCGCACTGGCTGCTCCCGCACGCGGCGAAGACCAGCTTCGTCGGTGGCATCACCCGCTTCGAGAGCCGCACCCCACCGCCGGACCCGGCGCGCGCACGAGAAGCGGAGCAGGACCTGCGCGTGCTGCTGCTCGGCGGAGCCGGTGGCGGATTCCGCGACGCGCCACCGACGCACGCCGTGCCGCGCGTGACGTGGCAGGCGCTCGGCGGCGAATCCGGCGGCTGGGTCGAAGACCCCTGGACCGAAATCTGCCGAGCCGATGTCGTGGTCAGCCACGCCGGGCAGAACAGCATCGCCGACATCGCCGCGGCCCGCAGGCCCGCGGTCGTGATTCCGCAGCCCCGGCCGTTCGGAGAGCAGGCTGCCACCGCGCGGGTTCTCGACCGTCACGGGTTGGCGGTGGCCGCCCACGGCTGGCCGGCCGAGGCGCAGTGGCCGGATCTGCTGCACCGGGCCCGGCGCACTGACCCGTCGCAATGGCAACGCTGGCAGGTCCGTGGCGCCGCCGCACGTGCCGCGGCAGCGATCGAGGCGACGGCCCGCGACAGCCGGCCCGGTGGCTCGTGAGAACGGCCGTGATCACGGTCGCGCACGGCCGGCACGTCCATCTCCGTCGTCAGCTCTCGGGTCTGCAGAGAAGCTCGTCGGCACCCGACGTCCACGTCGTCGTCGCGCTTGCCGACCCCGAGATCCACGATGTCGTCCGGAGCACCGGGGCGAACGCCGACGTCGTGGACTGTGCGGCCGGGCGTCACCTCCCGCTGGCCGAGGCCCGCAACCGGGGCGCCGGCGCTGCCCTGGAAGCCGGCGCCGAACTGCTGATCTTCCTCGACGTGGACTGCATCCCCTCCACCGCGCTGATCGCGCGTTATCAGACGACCGCGGCGAGCACGCAGCACCGGGACGCGTTGCTGTGCGGCCCCGTGACGTATCTACCCCCTGCCGGCCCAGCGGGTTACGACCTGTCGACTCTGGACGACCGGGTGGACCCGCATCCCGCGCGGCCGTCACCGCCGGGTGACACCGTCGTCCCCACGAGCGACTACGCGCTGTTCTGGTCGCTGTCCTTCGCGCTGACCGCAACGACCTGGCGACGGATCGGCGGTTTCTGCGAGGAGTACGTCGGCTACGGCGGCGAGGACACCGACTTCGGTTGCCGCGCAGCGGCCCAAGGGGTTGCCATGCGGTGGGTGGGCGGCGCGCACGCGTTCCACCAACACCACGAGGTGAGCAGCCCGCCGGTCGGGCATCTCGAGGACATCGTGCGCAATTCGCTGATCTTCCACCGGCGGTGGGGCCGCTGGCCGATGGTCGGCTGGTTGTCGGCGTTCGAATCCCAGGGACTGATCAGACGAGACCCCGACGGGACGCCGCATGTGCTGTCCGCGTCCGACGGGTCACGGCAGGCGCTGCGTTAGGTCAGCGGCTCGAGCTCGTGGCCGTCGAGGAACACGAGCCGACCGTCGTCGAGCGCGACCGCCCACCGCCGTGACCTGACCGTCGACTGGGCGTCGACCACTACAGCCGTCCCCGACAGATCGCCGAAGTCCTCGACGATCTCCCCCGTGGCAATCTCATCCCCGACCGTGCGGACTCGACGACCCACCGCCAGACCGGCACCGTCGTCTCCGTGCGCTTGTGTCATCGCTGCACTGTAACGCCACGGTTGCTGTTGCCGGAATCACCACACGCATCGCCGACGGCGGAATCCGGGTTCCGGGCCGTCGGCGGCGCCGAACTGCGACACTGGGCCGGTGGGGCAGGCCGACGTCTCGCGCGGGCTGCGGGAGCGCAAGAAGCACGCCACCCGGCTGGCGATCCGGCGGGAGGCGTTCCGGCTTTTCGAGCGTCAGGGCTACGCCGCCACGACCGTCGAGCAGATCGCCGAGGCAGCCGAGGTCTCGCAGAGCACCTTCTACCGCTACTTCAGCGTGAAAGAGGCTGTGCTGCTCTCCGACGACCACACCCAGCCCATCGTGGACGCGTTCATCGCCGCCCCGCCGGGGCTGACTCCGGTCGCTGCGTACCGACACGCGGTGCAGCAGGTCTTCTCGGGACTGACCGAGGACGAACGCGAGAACGCCGTCACCGGTCAGCGTCTGCTCTACACGATTCCCGACGCCCGCAGTCTCGTCTACCGCGAGTACGTCCGGCTCATCGACCTGATCACCGACGCCCTACGGCACCGCCTCCCCGCCCGCACCGCCGAGGCCGAACGCAGGGTCGTCGCCGGCGCGGTGGTGGGGGTGCTGATCGCCGCGTCCGACGGCACTCCCCTGCCGGGCGAAGCGCTCGAGCATGCACTCACCGTTCTCGACGGCAGGCTCTCGTAGGGATCACGCCGCGCCGAAGGGCGGTGTAAAGGCCGCGTTCTATGCGACAATGGTTTTCTACCGGCGATACCCGGTGGCACCCATCGTGGTTGTCGTTCAGCATTCAGCGCCAAACACCTCATGCGTGACTCGCTTCGGCGACTCCGACGGCTCTGAAGGGACCTGATGACTGCATCCACCCGATCGATCGACGTGTTACTCGTCGAGGACGACGCCGGCGATGAGCTGATCACGCGAGAAGCCTTCGAGCAGAACAAGATTGCGAACAACCTGCACGTGGCCCGGGACGGCCAGGAGGGGCTCGACTTCCTCTACCGCCGCGGCGAGTACGCGCAGGCTCCGCGCCCGGACCTGGTCCTGCTTGACCTGAACCTGCCGAAGTACGACGGCCGCCAGCTACTGGAACAGATCAAGTCCGACCCGCAGCTGTGCGACATCCCGGTCGTCGTCCTGACCACGTCCTCGGCTGAAGAGGACATCCTGCGCAGCTACAAGCTGCATGCGAACGCCTACGTGACCAAACCCGTCGATCTGGACCAGTTCATGAGCGCGGTCCGGCAGATCGACGAGTTCTTCGTCCAGGTCGTGCGTCTACCGAGCCGGTGACCGCGGACGACGAAATCCGTAGCCGGTCAAACTAGGGCGTTGACGTCGTCGTTAGTTATTTCGACGGCATGGGCCCGAAAGACATTCTGCGAATACGCGACTGGAAATCGCACGAAGTCTTCCAGCAACGACGAAATCCGTACTACTCTGGTAAGCGGTTGAGCTACCAGCCGCGCAGGCGCGCCGCGTGGCGCAGCCTGATCCGGTCCACCGCCCCACAGGGACGGGCCGTCGACCAGGCTTCTCTGCAATGACTCTGTGAGAGCGAGAATGGTAGTTACCAAAACTGAACGCATCTTCCAGCGCAGCATCGGACACGACGATGAGCAGCGCCGGTGCGGGAGCGCCGTGTTCGGCGTGAGGTCCTGCTCGGCAAACCGGGTCGCCGTCGCAGTCCTCGGTGAGGTCGACGCGGTCAACGGTCGCGAACTCGGCCGCTACGTCGAACGCCACACCCGGGCATCGAAGCAACTGGTGCTCGACCTTCGCGCGGTCGACTTCTTCGGGAGCCAGGGTTTCACCGCGCTGTACTACATCAGCGTGCACTGCGCCCGGCGTGACGTCGACTGGGCGATCGTGGCCAGCCCCCCGGTGCGCCGGCTGCTGACTGTCTGCGACCCGGACGGGGAATTGCCGCTGGCCGACGATTTGTCGAGTGCGCTGGCTCGTCTCGACCGCCTGGCCCATCACCGCCACCACTTCGTGTGGAGCGGTAAGTCCGGCTGGCGGGCCGGGTAGCGCCACCGCCGGGGTTTGGCTGCGCGCGCGGCTGGGCAACATGTCTGCCATGACGCACGCGAAGATTCTTCTGATGTCGGTTCTGGCCGCCACGGCCGTTTTGAGCGGCTGCTCCCAGGTCACCAACGACGGGGGCGACACCACGTGCGCGGACTTCCAGTCAGCCGATGAGAAGAAGCAGAACGAAGCGATCACCAAGATGCTGACCGACGAGGGCAAGAACGAGCCGAGCAACGCAGAGCTCACCGGCACCCGCCTGTCGATCTCCACCTACTGCCAGACCGTCGGCAAGCAGGACACCACGATCAAGGAAGCGCCGCACCTCTGACCGCCGCCCCGCACGCTGTGGCGGACTGTGGGCCGGCACTTCGGCCTCCGTTTCGAGCGGCGTCCGTAGCCTGAGCCGATGCGCTTTCCGCCTCCCACACCGTCGCGCGCCTCCGGCCTCGTCGATGCGGTGCGGACGTCGTGGGCCGCGAATCGCCGTGCCGCACAGCAGGGTGTGCGGCGGCGCGAGCGCAGCGCGATCGTGCGTGCCGTGCGGCTGTGGCGCACACGCAATCCCGACGGGTTCCGCGAGAAGGTCCGCTACAAGATGTTGCGTGACCGCCGCGACCTGATCGTCACGTTCGCCGACAAAGCCGCTGTGCGCGGTTATGTCGCCGAAAAGGTTGGCCCGCAGTATCTTCCGCGCGTTTTCGCCGTGGTCGAGGACCCCGCGGCCCTGCATGACATCGACCTCCCCGAGGCCTACGTGGTCAAGCCGACCCACGGCAGCGGCACCGCGATCGTCGTCTCCGAGCAGGCCCCCGCCGACGCGCGCCTGCCGCTCTACCCGGGAAGCTGGGAGTACCGGCACGTCCGACCGGAGTTCGCGCGCCGCGACGACGTGGTGTGGATCGCCTCGAACTGGGTGGCGCAGCTGTACGGGCAAGGGCCGAACCGCGAATGGGTGTACGGACAGGTGCCGCGGCGCGTCATCGTCGAAGAACTGCTCGCCAACGGCGACGGGACCATCCCGGACGATTACAAGTTCTTCGTCTTTCACGGCAGATGCCACTACATCCAGGTCGACAGCGGACGCTTCGGCCGACGGACTCAAGATTTCTTCCGACCCGACTGGTCGCATCTCCCCCTCAGCGGTGGCCCGCCCAACGCCGACGTCGAGCCCCCACGCCCGGCTCATTTGCAGGAGATGGTGAGCCTGGCCGAATGCCTGGGCGCAGAAACAGATTTCGTGCGGGTGGACCTCTACGACGTCGAGGGTCGCATCGTCTTCGGCGAACTGACGAGTTTTCCGGCCGGCGGCGACAGTCCGTTCGACCCCGAATGCTTCAACGACGAGTTCGGGCGGCATTGGACGGTTCCGCGGCGATATCGGTAGCCCGACACGGTTCTGAGCCGCCGCCCGCGGACAGGTGCGGGCGGCGGCGTCAGAGCGGTCGGACTCAGAGTCCGCCGAGGGCGGCGAGAATCTGGTTAAGCAGGTTGATGATCGGAGCCAACGGGCCTCCGATTCCGCCGGCGAGGCTACAGAGCAGCTGGCCGAGCAGACCGCCTGCCGGGTCTGCCGTGATGTCCAGCACGACCTGGTCGAGGTGGACGTTCAGCCCCAGCAGATTCAGGTCGAGCGGGCCGAGAACCAGGTTCAGGACCTGGCAGGTTGCCTGCAGACTCTCTACGGGCATATCGACGGCCTGAGCGACGTCCTGGGCTGTGGTCGGGCCCTGCCCGGGGTTGATCAGTTTGCCGGTGAGCTGGCCGGAGACGACGGCCCCCGTTGCAGAGTCACCCTCTTTGGCGGTCTGCGCCGTGAACTGGCCGTTGAATTTCACTCCGTTGGCGCCCGTGCCCTGTACCTGGACGGTGTTCTGCTTGCCCACGCCGGGCCGCGGTTGCGCGCCGGCGGTGCCGGCCGTCAGACCACCGAACAACGCGATCAGCGTCACGCTGACCGTCAGTGCCAGAAGCCGGGTGATTCGTGACGTCATGGGATTCTCCTCATCTCATCTAGGAGAGCAGCGTTCCGGCCCCCGACATACGGACAGAAACGCCTAACCCGGCGGCAGGATCGGCCTGCCACGTGACGTACATCACTACTGCTTCCTGGGGCGATTGTTTCCCCGGAAGCGGCTGCGAAAACCCCTCGCGCGCAAAAACTTTGAAGTGCTGTCCGCCGGTCGCCCGATGAGCAGCGGAACTAATTAGCCACGGAACGCTTCAGGACGGGACATCTCCCCCAGAGCTGGGTCAGGCACTTCACCACTGGGAGCGCGGCGATTGCTGGATTTCGCCACCCGGCGCTCCGCTTCTTTGCCCATTCAAGAGACCGGCGCAAGGCTGTGTCGAGACCGTCAGCGGCTCGATTCCCTCGGGCGTCCGGAAGGAAGGGTGGTGGTCCCGGCTGGTTTCGAACCAGCGACCTTCCGCGTGTGAGGCGGACGCTCTCCCACTGAGCTACGAGACCGGATGTTCGACGAGGCGAACGAGGCAGAAGACTAACACGCGGCGTCCACGCGCCGAGAATCCGCGGTGGCCGAACACCCGGCTGCGCGCTGCTCGACTGCATCGTCGCGTACGCCCCGGACGGAAGGCGTTGGGCGCCGACCGTCGCATGGGAGGCGCTCCGGAACGCGGACGCGCCGCGCGAGCAAGGGATTTGTACTTGCCAAGCTGCGTGGACTATCGTTCTGCATCGCGACGGGCGACGATCTCGCCCGTGGCGCGCGGATGTAGCGCAGTTGGTAGCGCATCACCTTGCCAAGGTGAGGGTCGCGGGTTCGAATCCCGTCATCCGCTCGAGGATGCAGTGGCATCAACCCCAGCGGTGGAGTGGCCGAGTGGTGAGGCAACGGCCTGCAAAGCCGTGCACACGGGTTCGATTCCCGTCTCCACCTCCAAGGATGTCCCGGCGCGATTAGCTCAGCGGGAGAGCGCTTCCCTGACACGGAAGAGGTCACTGGTTCAATCCCAGTATCGCGCACCATAGTTAGTGCAGGTCAGGCCCGGTTTTTGCCGGGCCTTTCTTGTCGGCGTGGACGATACGTGGACGATTGCGGCCGCGCTCGTAACCCATCATGGGTCCTGATTTCGAGCGCGGCACACTCGGCCTGCGACTAGCTGAGAGCGAGTTCCCGCTCGACTTCTGCTGTAGAAGCTTCGGCTATGAACGATCGTCGGCGTCCCCAGACGGGAAGATCGCTATAGTCGCCCCCGCGGTTCCGGTAGATTGTGTCCACCATCATTCCGATCGTCAGTGCACGATGCTTATCGTGAGCAACGATCGTGTCTTCAACCGCGTCGTCGGCATATAGCGAGATAATCCGGCGCCGTTCTCCCTGGTCATCGTCGGGATCGTCACTCCTTCGAAACCGGTGGTAGTGAACCTCGGACTCGCAAATGTCGATTCGTTCGACGCGTCGCCGGTCGCCCTTGGCGCCGTCCTCAATGCGGTATGCGTGCGTCATGATCGCCCAGTCGATGTTGAGACCGGTTCGATGATCTATCGCTAGCCGGAAGACGAGTTCGGGCACCCAACCATCCATCGCGGCTCCGAGCACGCTGACGATGGTGTCGCGGTACAGCTGATCCTCTGGACACGAGTGGGGGTCGTAGCGGCCGAGATCGGCATGAAGGAACTCTGCAATACGACTCTGCTTACGTGGGCTCTTTTTGCTCACTTACCCCCTCCCCGGCGTAGAGCCTACGAGGCTCGGCTCGTAACCCTGTGTCAAATCACCGGCCGAAAAGGGCACGTGCGTATTCGCCGCCAAAACCCCCGCGGTGTGGTGGCACGGTTGCGTCAACTGCGCGTGAAACAGATTCGCCCAGCTCAGGCGTGTTGCTTGTGTTCGCTGGTCTCGATGGGTGATAGTCCTCGTGCAGACCATCGACGGGGGGGACATGACGCAGTACGGCTACCGCGTGTTCGCTGTCGAGCTACACGAAGGCGGGAAACGCGAACCGCAGCCGTTTGGCGAGGCGAAGCGCGCTGAGGTTGATGAGCAGGGAAAGTCAACCGGTGTTATCCACCAGTTCGACTACCGCGATGTCGTTATTGGGGATGTCACCGCTCACCGCATGCGCGTGTACCCGTTCGGCATCACAGAGGCAGAAGACGACGAGACGGGGCCGGCGCAGGGCAAGGGAATGGCGATCCGGTTCGATAGCGCTAGCCGAACCGGTGAGACGGTCCGCCTGAAGTTCGAGCAGGGGGTCATGAACGCAGACGGAACACTTCTCGTTGACGGGCAAGATGTCGCGATGAAGGACAAGCCGACGTTGCATCCCTATCGTGCAACGCTGCTCGCCGAGACCAAGGGAACAATCGCCCTACTCGCCGTCGAGGTTCGCGGGAGATCATGCCCATCAAGTGCGGTGATCAGGGGCCTAAAGGCATGTAGCGAAGTTCCGTGGCGTCTTCAAGACCTCGGAAACCTCGCCGGGGAAGCCGCGATGATGGCTTTCATTCGAAACGCCGAGGTCAAGCGCGTCGTTTTTGACCGATGGACCTACGACGACGATGGGCAGCGGGATCGCAACGATGTATCAATGTCCGTAACCGCTCACGGCGTCGACGTCCGATCACGCGTTCTCGAGTGGGCTGAGTCCTTCTTCGAGACGTTTCCCGGCGTAGGTCGGACAAAGAGGGTTGAGGTGCCTGAGTACGACGCAGAAGGCAACAAACTTTCCCGCAAGCAAGTCGCCGAGGCGCGCAAGCAGGCGAAGGCGCGACAGAAGGCCGAACAGGCGGCTGCGAAAGCTGAGCGCCAGCACTCAGCCGCTACTCGAACGCAAGCTGCGACCGACGCGTTGCGACAGGATGTCTTCGTCAGCCGACACGAAACCGTGGATGTTCCCTTCAATACCGTCGCGGTCGACCTGGACGATGGAAATCACCACAAGAAGATCACTCCGACCACTGACTTCAGCAAGTTCACTTATGTCTTAGGTCGGGGGTACGTTGCAGACGACACGTTCTACGATCAAGCGGAGAAAACCCTTCGGGAACTGCTTCCAACTATCAGAACGTTGCCCTTGTCCAACGGGTCGGCAACATAGGTGACAGGAGGCCGGAATGCATAGTCCAATTCCGGATCGCTTCAGTCTCTGGCCAGCGATGCGCGACTACTGGCGCCTCGTCCGCAAGTACAAGTCGAACAAGCGTGACTGGTGGGCGCTCACCGTGCTATTCGGCCTTCCCGCCGCTGCCGTCGGCATCACCGCTTGGCTCGGATACGTCTTCCCCGCTCCGGTAGCGATGCTGCCGGCCGTCGCGCTCCTTGCCGGCGTCCTGCTGGCAGCCGCAGGCCAGGTCGTCACTCTGCGTGCCCGCATCGCCGATAGCCTGACGCTGTCGACCGACGAACGGGTGCGCGCGCACGTACGTGAAACCATGAGCGGCGTAGTGCTCGCCGCATGCGCGGCGTTCACCGCCGCACTTTTGTTCGGTGCCCTTGCGGCCGCTACCCAGCAGGTGGGCTACGTAGAGCGTTGGTGGCACGTTGCGCTGTCATCAGCATCACTGGGCATGACCACCTACTTGGGTCTGATGTTCATCGCCACTGCCAGGCGTCTTTACGCTACCTACCTCGAAGTGTTCGAGAACGGAGCGCCCGTCCGAGCGGGCAGCGCGGCCCCCGGACCGCGGCCCGCACACCATGAACACAGCAGTAAATAACCTGAGCCACGCAGGCGGGAGCCCCGGGCGCTAAAGGCTCTCAGAGCCCGTGGACGTCCACACCGCTAGATCGCGTTGAGGTCGAACGGCGTGAAGGCTGTCTCCTCGCGACGGCGCACCGCCCGTCCACCGGGCCAGCCGTGCTCGGCGGCGAACGCTGACCGCGCCTCGCACCACAGCCCGAACGCCTCTTGCCGGTCGGCGAACTCGGCGAGAGTGTTGCTGCCGGTGGCGAGGGCGTAGGCCACGCCGCGCCGGCCGCACCACAGCTCGAATCCGACCAGCTCGGCGGGCGGCGCCTGGTCGGCCACCGTGGACTCGCTGTCAGCGAAGCCGCCGTGATCGGCCTCCCACTGCTGGCGCGCCTCGATCCACTCGCCGAGTTTCGACTCGTCGTAGCGTTTCGCGCGGCGGTCGATGTAGCCCCGCGTCGTCGCGAACAACGACCAGCTGGTCAGCTCCTGCGGCGCTGCGACGCCGCCGCGGCGCTGGCGCGTCATGCGCCGACCGACCGCAGGGTCGTCGGCTTGGCCTGCTGCTGCTCACCGAACTCCAGCCTCAGCGTCTTCAGCAGGCGCACCAGCACCAATTGCTGCTGTCGCATCTCCGTCAGCGCCGGGTGCGCGCGGCTACCCTGACTCGATTCGGCGATCAAGCCCTCCCGGTCGACGACCGCCTGCAGCTGGTCGATCAGATCCAGAGTGCGGCAGGCGCGGACCAGGACCAGGCGTTCGTGCTCGTCGATCGCGAACTCCTCGGCAACCTGGCGCCACAGCGCCCTGCCCGACTCGCCGAGCTTCGGCGGCATGGGCGATTTCTTCATGTCCTCAACTCCGTAATCATGCTGTGCTGCAACAGATTTCGTGATGCTAATCGCGTTGCGCGGCAACGGTTTACGTTCGGCCATCCAAGGGCCAATCATTTTCGTCTTGACGGATAAATCGCCGGACACCTGTTCTGGAAAACGAGGCCCGCATTAAAAAAGGGCTTCCGACCTGCCAGTATACGTGATGTAGGCCGCCCTTGGCAACGTCTCGCTCCGGCGAATAGCGCTGTGCCACAACCACTTTCACCCAACACAGTGTGCCGAATCATGCTGTGCCACCATCACTTTCGTGTCGCGTGTCGAAGAACTTCAGCGCAGCGGCCTTCGGCTGCGCGCGTCGTTCCGGTGGCGGCGGCGCATCGAGGATGCCCTGACGTGCCCAACCGCCGCTGGTGTGCGAGCAAAGCGCATGCTCGGGGCCGGCGTAGATGTGGCGCCGCTTGGCGTCGGGCACGTCTGCGTGCCCGAGGTGCCATGGCTCGCCTGGTCGGATCCACCGTTGGCACCGCCAGCAGATTGCGTTGCCACTGGCGACGACCTTGCTCACCTGTGCGCGCAGCTGTCGATGCCGGGCACCGTAATGCGGGCGTGGCGACGTGCGGCGACGTGGCCCAGTCATCGCCGCACCGCCGCTTGCGGGCGGCCGTCGCGGCCATCCGCCAGCCGCCGCCACCACATATCGACCTGCTGCTGATTGGCGCCCAGCAGCCGAACGAGATCGCCGAACAGGTTCCGAACGTCCGACAGCGTGAGGTCGACGACGTGATACGTCCCGGCGGTGTCGCTGAAGGTCAGCGCCGCAGCCATTCGATCGTCGAGCACCGCGTCGCGCGTGACCCCGACGCTGCAATTGCCCGACGACACCACACGCTGAGACCGCCGCTGCGGGATCGCCATCAATGCACTCCCAAGATGCGCCCGCAGGCGCGGTGCTCGACCGGCGTTCCGGCTGGTGGCCGGTGTCCCGCAGCCGTGTGGCGAGACGCCGCAGCGCGCAGCGCAACGTTAATCTCGCCTACCGCGGTGCTGGCCGCGGCAATCGCAGCGCGGCAGCGCGTCTCGATATCGGCCACCTGCACCCCCTGCGTCTCGTCGTACTGCGCTGGGTGCCTCAGAGGGCGGCCCTCCATCACGAACCTGTACAGCATCACTGAGCTCCCTTGCCGCTGAGCGAGTGGTAGTGGGGATCACCGGTCAGCAGCTCGTCCAAATGCTTGCTGCTCACTTCGAGCCGTCCCTCGATGTCCCCAGCTGTCATGACGGCCAGCGCCGGCAGGTCCGCGCCGCCGAAGCGCTCCTGCTGCGCCGCCAGCGCCCTGACGCGCTCGCGCAACGGATCTGGTCGCCGTCGGGCTTCGGCGGCTTCGGCGCGACGCCGGTCCCGTTCGGCAGCGACGGCGGCGCGATGATCGGCAATGACCTCGCGCGCGAGATCAGCTGTCAGACAGCGTATCCCGATGCCATCAAGGACGACGGTATCGCCGAGCTTGGCCGCCAGGGCATTGGCGTCGCCGCCGATTTCGTGGGCCACCAGCATTAACGGCACCAACTGCGGGGGTTGTGGGTTCATGGATTCACCTTCCGTTGTATTCATTCTATCTACTTTTCGCCGAGTCGTACTTGAGCGTGATTTGTTGCGGTGTAACATATTTCGTCCTTTGCCTCGACCGCTGTGACGGCATTCGTCGTCGCGGCCGCATCGCCGACGTCTGCGTCGTCGCTCGTTGATCCGCGCCACCGGCCTGCGACCACACCCCGGGGACGTCGCGGTACGCCCAGGGTGCCCCACCACTCGCTGCATGCCGTATGTGCCGGGCACTGGGCACACAGCGCGATGGCCTCGCGGGTGTGCTCGCCGTCACGGCCGTCACGGCCGTCGAACACGCCAGGCTGCCCGGCGCATAGTGCACCGTCCAGGCGCGGGACGTCGCGCAGGATCGCCGCCAGCAGCGTGATCCACGGCGCGCCGACGATGGTGCGGCGGCGCGGCCCCGTCACGCGGGGTCCTCGTGCTCGTCGAGCGGACAGGGTTCCCAGGCTGTGATGCCGCATGCGGCTGGACAGTGCTCGTCGTGATGCACCTGCCCGATGGTGTCCCCGCTCGGCAGCAGGATGAGCGAGCCGTCTGCGTTGCAATCTCGGCAGGCGCCGGTAAGCCCACGGATGACGCCGGGGCGTCCGGTGGCCGCGACCTTCCTTTCAAGCCGGTGGATACTACGGCGCGCCGAGGCGCGCTCGGCAGCCCTTCGCTGCTGTCGATTCACGGGCACGCACCGCCGGCACACTGACCTGCTGCATGAGTCGTCGAAGGTTGACTGCAACCGTTCCCTGACCCGTTCCCCTTTGTATATAGGGGGGGGAACGGGGTAACGGGTACATCGGTATTTGCAGCGGGCGGAAGGGTAACGGTAGGGGAACGCTTGGGGAACAGGGTAACGCTGCAGGTCACGTCCATATTACGAGGGGAACGCCCCTTGGTCGCAATGTTAGCTAGACTCAAGTCCTTAGCCCCACTAACGAGGGGAACGCGGGTAACGCCTCTGACCTGCATGTTCATGATTCGTCCCACGGTCTGAGCAACTTGTGCGGCGACTGATCGGAGACGTATCCGTCCCGCTGCAATAGGGCCAGCGCGTTGATCGCGTACTCACGCTTGCCTGCGACAGTCGCCAGGATCTTCCGCTGCGACATCGGACCGTGTTCGGCGAGCGCCGCGCAGATTTTGCCCATCAGCACGGTCGGTCGGAACTCGCTGGCCACTGGCGCGTCTGGCCGAATCTCGAACTCGACGTAGCTCTCATCGTGCGAGGTCAGCACGAGCTCGCCGAAGGCGAACAGCTTGTCTTTCCGGGGGTGCGCATGCTTGCGAAGCTGGCCGGGCCGGTCCTTGGCGATCAGGATGGAGCTGCGGCCGGTGAGTCCGATGCCGAACGGATCGCGCCCTTCGAGGATGAACGCGGCGCCGTCGATGGCGTTGAGCTTGTGCACGCCGCCAAGTGCGTACCGACCGCGCGATTCTGCATCCTTGACGACGTGGTCAAGGCACACGGTCGCGCATCCAGCGCGCGCGAGGCGGCGCGGCAGGATGCGGCCGAACTTCGCAATGTCCTGATTGTCGAGCGGGTTGAGGCCGTGCATCGTCATGCCCTCGGTGATCCCATCGACGACGGCGAGCGTAGGTCGGTAAGTCGTGACGCTGGCGGCGAGGTCAGCGACGTTCGTCGCCGTTGTGAGCGGTTCGGTGGGCCGCACGTAGTGGAAGTACGTGCGGATCTGTTCGCGCGACAGTTGCAGCGTCAACAGCCGGCCGACCACGCCGCCCTCGTCGTCCTCGAAGTCGACGAACAGGACGTGATTGCCCTTCCGTATCTCGTCGAAGGCTGCCGCCAGCAGCATCCACGTTTTCAGCCCCTCGGACTCGCTGGCCACGCTGTGGACCTTCGCCGGATAGAACATGCCGACGCCGTCGCTTCGCCGCCCAACTGCGGGAGAGGGCGGCTGCCAGTCCCCCACTAGGACCGATTCGAGATCAACGGGGTGCCAGGACCGTTCGACCGCCGCCGTCTCAGCGTCGGTTCCGTCTGGCGGCGCGAACGGCGGCAGATCATCCGTCATCCAGGCTTCGCTTTGCGCCCGCTTGCGCCGCTCGGCGTCGATCTTCTCCCAGATCCGGCCCACGTCGTCGTCGCGCCGCTCAGCGAGACGGATGACTAGATCCTCGCGCGCGCTGACGACCCAGCGCGTCTGGGACAGCGTCAGCCTCGCGTCGTAGCAAGCACCGATGATTCGCGCCGTATCTTCCGAGCGGTCGCCGGTGACCTTGCCTAGGGCTGCCAACACCAGCGGGAAGATCCACAGGTTATCGACGGGTTCGGGCTCGCCCACGACCGTGGTCGTCATCGTGCCCCCGCCCGCCTGTGCGCCATTGTGCCCGTTGGCCTCATACGGCGGTGGCAGCTTTATCCCCAGCCGCGCCGCCAGGTCCACCTTGCTGATCGGCGTCACGGCGTCACCAGCCACGTGACCGGCGACGGCTCGCCGCCGCTGAGTGTGGGCTTGTGATTGAACGTGCCGACGGGGCGCAGGAAGTCGTTATCGGAGATCTTGGCGTCGCCCCCGCCGAAGTAATCGCCCAGCCCGCGGCACAGGGCCTCGAATTCGGTGACCGTAAGCTCTTCGGCCACCGGCACATACACGTGCGCGTGCCCCGGTGTGCCGGACGCAATCGCGAACCCGTCGACCGCGCGCACAAGGTCGGCCTTGGTCTCGGCGTCGATGTCGGCGTGCACAAGCGACCGCCGGGCGGCCGCCCCCTTGGTACGCGTGCGGCCACGCATGATGGAGCTGCACACGTAGATGTCGCAGGCCGGCGCACCTTGCGCGATGTCGCGAGCCGCCTGCCCAGCCTGCGCCGGGTATTCGTAGCATCGCTCGCTCCAGTCGCGGTGGGCAGGCTTGCCGTTCTTCACGTAGATGCCCGACCCGGTGGCGACGTGCAGGAACCCTGCAGTGTCGCCGTAGAGGGCGCCGAAGCAATCGAGAATGTCGGCGTGGCCGGTAAACTCGGCGAGGTAGGCAGCTTTGGCGGGCTGTTGGGTGGCGGTTCCTTCGGGGGCCGCCACTCTCGCGTCAGGTGGCGGCATCGGACACCGCCTGATCGCACCGGGCGCAGTAGCCGCGGAGACGGGCCTTTACGCCGGTCAGCACTCGGTTGCAGCCGCGGCAACGCGATTCGCGGAACGGTCGCTTCGGGGTACTCAAGACGCACCGCCATACGGCTTTAGCGCAGCGTCAACGTCATCGCGGCGCAGTCGCACGACACGCGGGCCTAGGCGGTAGGCAGGTAGGCGACCGTCGGCAATCATCTGCTGGACAGTCCGCGTGGTGACGCCGAGATATGTTGCGACGTCAGCGATCGACAGATTGGGCGGTGAAACGGTTTTTGTGGCCATAGGTGTCCGATCAGTTCTGGATGACTGATCGGAGAACGGCAGCGACCAGCCAGCACACGGATAAAAAGTGCTGACCGGACCCCGACAGGCCACCATCCACGAATCCGATGCTGTCGCTGAGCCGATCCCTATTTAATTATTCGGCATCATGGTCCCTGCGCTTGTTAGGCGCTAACCCCCCGTCGAGACGGACGCGTTTCGTCGTGGATTAGACCAGGGACGCGCCCCTCGGGTTCACTAAATAGATACCACAATTCGTCGGGCTTCGCCAACACTCGTCGCCACGAATACCGTTGCGGCCCTTTGTCATACGTATTGACATCAACAGCCTAGGGGGCGACGTCGGCCAGCTTCGACATCAACGCTGCGACCTCACGGTCGCGGCCCGCGGCGGCATGCTGGTAGCGCATCGCCGCCTGCGGTGTCGAATGTCCCAGCCGGGCCATCAGCTCCGCCAGCGTGGCACCCGATACGGCCGCGATGACGGCACCCGAGTGCCTTAAGTCGTGCCAACGCAAATCCTCGCGATTCGCCGCGGTACGGGCCTTGTACCAGTGTCGATACAGCGTCGACGGCTGTAAGTGCCCGCCGTTGTCCGTGGGGAAGATCAGCGAATCGCGCTTGCTACCAACATGTTTCGCTAGGTGTGCTTCGATGAGCGGAATAATGTGCGGCGGAATCGCGACATCGCGCACACCGGCGTCCGACTTGGGCGTGGTGATGCTGTATGCGCCTTTCGTCCGCACCGCCGCACGACGAATTCGGATCACCTCCTGCGAGAGGTCTATGTCGCCACGGCGCAGCTCGACGGTCTCGCCGAACCTGAGGGCACACCAGCTCGCCAGGGTCACCATCAGCCGCAGCCGGTCGGGCATCGCCGCCGTCAGCGTGCCGAGTTCTTCGATGCTCGCGGGCCTGATCTTGTGCACACGCTTGGCGCGCCCCGCGCCGACAATCCGCGCCGGGTTGGCGTCGATGAGTTCCTCGTTGACCGCCGACGCCATGATCGTGCGGAGCAAGCTGTAGGCATGGCTGCGCATCGTCGGTTTGTCCGTCAGCGTCTTGGCGTACCAGTCGCGCACATCTGACGGCTTGATCGCCGCAAGCTGACGGTGGCCGAACGCGTCGAGCAGGTGGTCGTCCAGGATCGCGTCATAGTGCTCACGCGTCCGTGCTTTGATCGGTCGGCCCGCCACTTGGCGATTCTCCAGCCAGCGGGCCGCGTAAGCACCGAAGGTGATCGCCTCGCGTGGGTCGTCGTCGGTCGCGTCCCACTGGTCTTTGTCGATCTTGCGGCGCATGTCCACTACCCACGCCTCGGCGGTCAGCTTGTTGCCGAACGTGTGCGGTGCAGCTCGGCGGATGCCGTCCGGCGCGGTGTACTTCACCCGCCAGCGCTTCGACGGCAACTGCTCGATGGTGGCGAACGAGCGCTTGCGGGCCATCTCGATAGCTCCTCCGCGTGGACGATACGTGGACAATGAGCATATCTGAGCTTCGTTGGACTTCGTCATGATTCGCGCGATACTATGTCTTACATGACCAGTTCAAAAGCTATATCCTCTGGTCATGTCGCATATCCCGCAAATCACGTCCAGCCTACTTCAATCCCAGTATCGCGCACCACAGTTTGTGCACTTCAGCATGCGTTCTCCTGCGCTTGGCGCCCTCCTTGTGAACTGAACGTGAACTGACTTCAGCAACGCCATCGCGACACGCCCCGTAGCTACCCGACGTGAGCAACTGCACTAAGTACCCTTAAACGTTCCGGGGCAGGCACGAACGCTGGGGGTAACCGTTGAGGTACAAGGACCTCTATTTCGGCCTCAGTGACTCGCGGAATGAGGCTTCGGAGGACAACGAGGCCTTCATCAAGAGTTACGTCGATCTGAAGGGCGCGGTGCAGTCGGTCCTTCAAGGGCGAAAGTTCCTCATCCTTGGCCCAAAAGGTACTGGCAAATCCGCGCTCGCCTGGTACCTGAAAGAAACCGAACCCGAGGGCACCCACCTCGCGCGCGTTGACGATGCGTCCGCGCTTCCGCTGGCGGAGGTACCCCGGTTGCAGACCGGCCAAGTTTCCGGTCCTGAGCGGACGGTGGTCGCCTGGAAATTCATTCTGTTGTGCAACTACCTAGAGCTGATGCTGCGGGATCAGGGCTGCTCCATTCAAAGGGACACGGAAGTCAGGCGTGTTGCGAAGCTTCTTCGTGATTTCGGTTTCATGGGAGACGCTTCTGGCCGCGCATTGGTGAAAGCCTCGACTACCACCGTTTCAATCCCCATTCCCAAATTAGGCGATCTGTATAAGCGGGAAAGTAAGCCAACCTTAAATATTTACAACTTGATTCCGTACATGGAGGATTGGGTCTGTAACCAGGAGTCGGCCGTACGACACATTTTATTGCTCGACGGCCTGGACTCGATTTTTCTGAACGACTCCAAATATGACGAGAGCCTATCGTCGCTAGTGCAAGCTGCTTACGCACTCAATCAAAAGCTCCGTTCGACTCGGGCAACCGGGAGCATCGTCTTGCTTTTGAGGAACGACGTATTCGCTCGCATCTCGCTCTCGCTCCCCGATTCCCAGAAGATGCGCGACGACTTTTCATACGATCTTGATTGGCGAGTGATGTCGGGCCAGGCCGGCATACATGCTCCATTGATGGAACTCGTGAACAGGAAAGCTGGGCAGGCCCTCGGGATGGAGTCGGTCGACGTACTGAGCTTCTTCCCCACCCGCATCCGCCTCGGCGGACGGAACGGTCCTGTGAAATGGCAAAAGACTTTCCGGTACCTAATGAACATGACGCGCCATACACCGCGAGACCTTCTACGTCTATTCGAGGAGATAAGGAAGGCGGAGGCTTCCGGCATTTTTCGCGCGAGCGGCGCGACGCTGTCGTTCGAAGTGATTCGCGAAGGCGTTCTCCAATACGCAACGAAATACTTTGTCGGCGCTATTCGCAATGAATTCGCAGGCTACGAGGGTGGACCCGAAAGCGCGGCGCTAGCAATATCTGCCCTTAAAGTCGTTGGTAAGCAGGTATTTGACCGGACAGAGTTCGAGTCCGCCATCGAGGAAGTAAGCGGAGAGCGGCCATCACATTCAGAAATTGAGCGGCTCCTCACCCTTCTCTTCTACGCGGGCGCGATTGGGAATCATGTCGGCCGACACGAGACTTACATGCAGTTTTATCACCGCCGCGACGAAGCTGAGATTTACACACGAGGAAAGTTTGTCCTTCATCATGCACTGATCCACGCATGGGGGATGCAACGCAACGCGACGTGACTCCCGCGTCTTCGGACTTGGGATTACATACCTGGGTCGATTACGAGCGTGCCGCCGCACCCAGGCGTGCGCATATGAACAGGCACCCGCCACGACGACACCGTCACCGTCTCGCCAGCCTCCAGGGCGTCGAGCAGAAACGTCGGACGCCTCACCGTGCCGACCACCCCGAAACGGCGCTGCATCTCACGTTGACGCCCCAACAGATGCCGATAGATCGGTCCCAGACCGTCGCCGCTGCGCTGCTGGGCGGCAGCCAACGCCGGATTCTGGCGCGGCACCCCTAACTCCCCACCTGCTGCGGACGCGGACCCACCCGAGCCTCATTACGCTTCCGATGCCGATCCCAGCGCGTCTGCGCCGCCCGCTGATGACGAGCAGACTTCGGCAGCTCCTCGGTCAACCGCACCCGCTCCAACATCTGCACCGACTGCCGCTCACAATGCCGCAACTCCGCAGACAGCCGAGACAACATCGTCGGACGCGCCTCGCCCGCCAACTCCACGTCATACACCGCCTGCAACTGCTCGGCGCGATCCGCAGCCGCGCACGCCCGGTCCAGAGCCTCGGTCTCGTACTCATCGAACTCGATGCCCGCGACGCCGGTCGCCTCTAGCGCGGTCGTCATCTTCTCCCGCAACTTCTGCCCAGCAGTGCGACGCCTCGTCATACCACGAGTGTATGACCGACCAGCGTCCCCGAAAGTCATTGCTAGACAATGCCTGTCACTGATGCGCTGAACGCTGACACAGGTTGCATCACAACGTGATTCGGCAGCTGCAACGGGGGCTCAAAACATGCCCTGACCTGCGTAAATGATGCATGCGGTCAAAATTGCTGTGCAACAACGTGATTCGACGGCTCAAGAACAGCCCCTGACCTGCGGAAACTCCGGTGCAGTGCGCAGAACCTCAGCGACCCCGTCCCGGTCGCGTCTCAGGTGGGTGTTAGCGGGGGCCTCCCCGGGGGCAATATATGCGCAGCTCAGAGCCATATTGCAGCGCTGCTGGCGTTTGCTGTCGTCGGGACAATGCCGACCGAGTCAGGCAGCGCTGTGCATCTGCATGCCGTTGTGCCACAACAGGTTTCATGCGATTGAATGACGTTGTACGACAACAGGTTTCAGCGTTTGCTGTGCGTGAATATCGTTGTGTCGCCGCTGGTCTGGGCGGTGCGTCCCGGTCAGGGCAGGATGCCGGGGTGGGGTTCCTTCTCCCGTAGGACGCGGGTGCCGAGGTTGGCTCGGGCTGCGGAGTCGCATGCAGAGACGCGGCGGTGGCATGGTGAGCACACCCCGACGAGTCCGTCCTCGTTGTCGACGTTGGGGTCGTCGGGAGAGAAGTCGGCTGCGGCTTGCCGGTGGTGGACCTCGGTGCTCGTGACGGTGCAGATGCCGGGGATGGTGAGCTGGCAGGTGGGATACCTGCGGAGGACGCGGCGGCGCAGTTTCTCGGGGAGTCGTCGTGCGCCGTTGCGGGGTCGGGTGCGGCGGTCGCCGGTCCAGGACACGGGGATCTCCCTCGGTGTGGGTGGCACCGCTGGCCGCGCTATGGCGGGTGACCTCACGCGGCCTGCGGTGGTCTGGTCACCGCTGCTGTCGGGCGGAGTAGTCAAGCGGCTCCCGGCAGCAGCGGTGAGTCTGTGGGCTAGCTGCCTTCCATGCCGAGGCGCACAATCGCGGCCTCGTGGGGGAAAGCGAACCCGACGCGCAGCACCGCGCGGATAGCCGTGCGATAGCTGGAGAAGAAAGCCGAACCGTCACTTACGACCTCGGGGTCGTTGCGCAGAACCACGAACACGCGGTCTCTCGGGATGAGCCAGGCGGTGCCCTGCGCGCAGGCGGGCGCGGAGTGGATGCGCACGCCGAGCGCGGAGCGTCCGGTGACGGCGGTGGCGTCGACTCCGAGCAGCGGCTGGTTGCTGTCGGTGCTGACCTTCGCGGTGGACAACGCGAGCACGTCGACCGGGTTGCAGACGAGTGAGAAGTTGGGCAGCCCGTCCACGGGGTGAATCGTTGGTGCGCCCGCATTCTCGGCCAGCGAGACGGCCTCGGCGATCACGTCGAGTGAGCCGTCGAACACCAGCGTGGTCTCGGTTACCCCGGTGAGGGACTCCAGCCCGTTGGGTCCGTTGGTGACGGTGTCGCCGAGCCATGCGGCGTCGAGCTTGGTCCGCAGATCGCGCACAAGTCCTTGCCCGACGACATCGAGCGCAGACGGGTCGGAGTCGGCGATCAGCTCGTTACTGACCACGGTCAGACCCTTGAGACCGGACGGGGTGACCAACACTTCCTCGACATCAGGATCGGAGACGGGAATCTCTGCGCCTTCCAACACCCATGCGGTGTCGGGGTCGGACACGATGACGGGGAAGCGCATCGAGTGGCTGTCGGTCTGCACGACCGTGGAGGTGACCATTGCGACCGAGCTGGTGATGAGCGGTTGCACGACCAGATCGGCGACTTGCTCGGGGGTGAGGATAGCGGCAGCGTTCGTGCTGTTCGTCGTCATATCAATTGCCTTCCGTGACGGCATGTTTGGGCGAGTTTCCCGGCGAGCGGTCAACACTCAAGCCGGGTGTGCCTCACGAAGGCGAGCTATTGCGGGTGGCTGCGACGCGCAGCCGGTCCCGCAGTGGCGAGTCTACTCGCTGCCCTTAATCGCACCTGCCCACGAGGCTTTACCGGCACCGCCCCCGCCGTTGGTGGAACCCTGTTGGAGGTTCGGCGCTGGCGTTCTCGGTTGACGGGCGAAACCGTAGTCGGCGACGACTGCCGCGAGGCTGCTGACGATCTTCTCGGCGTCGGGGATGCCGTTGTCGTCCAGCAGCTTGTCCATGTCGGCGGTGACCAGCTCGGCAACCTTCGGGGCGTATCCGCTGCCAGCCACCACAGAGGACACGATGGCCTGTCGGGTGCGAGTCAGGGTGTCGGCCAGTTCGTCGCGCTGGCGTTCGGCGTCGCGCAGGCGTAGCCGGTACCGCTTTTCCCGGTTGGAGCGGCTGCCGTCGTCGGCGTCGTCATCCTGCTCGGCGTCGTCCCGGTCGTCGGTGTCGTCGCCGTGCTGGTCGTTGGGTTCGCTTGCTGGCGGGCGGTTGTCGTCCGTGCTGGCAGGTCCAGAGTGGCCGGCCTGGGCGTCGGCCCCGTGCTGCGGAGTGTCGTCGGTCGTGGTCATGGTGCGAGTCCCTCAGTCGTGGCGGGTATTTGCGGCCAGGTGCGGCGTCGGACGCCGTCGCTGAGCCACTGCACGCGGGTGTGCAGGGTGGCGGGCACCTCGTAGCCGAGGTGGAGCAGCAGAGCGCGCTCCACAGGTGTCGCGGGTCGTTCGACGGTCACGCTTGACCGCCAATGCCGCGCACGGAGGTCGGCGTCGGCTCGACTGTCCTCGGCGTTCTGCACATCGGGCGGCAACGGGCCGTCGAACACGAGGACGCCGCGCGCTGGGCAAGGTCGGTGAGCGCCGATGCCCGACAGGTCAAACCCGCTGTCCGCCATTGTGTCCCCGTCGTCATGCTGTGACATTGTCTGTCTCCGTTTCAGTTTCGTCATCGCCGTGGTTCCGGTAGACGCCTGCCCACGTCCCCGTCAGACGCCGGGCCTTGCTCGCATACGTTCGGCATGGCAGCCGAACCGGGCAGCGGGCACAGATACGGGCAGCCTCGAAGCGGCTGTCGTGGTGGTCGAACAACTCCGACTTGCCCACACACAACGCACCCCGCAAGTTTGGGCCACCACGAAACACGTGCACCAACAGTTCGACCCACGGTTCACCGTGCAGCTTTACGGTCGGATACCTGGCAGCCATGTCAGCGACCTCCGTACTGCGCGCGCAGCCGGTCGAACACGCCGGGAACGTCCACAGCCACAGCTGCTATCGCCTGCCCGGTCAGCGAGCACGCCCCGTGGGCGAGGTCGCGCGCCGACACCTGCGAGCCGCTGCACAACTGCCAGATGGTCGGCAGCTCGTCGCGCTGCATCGCCTCGGCGAGCGCGACGACCTCCAGGCTGGCGGTCACCATGTAGTCCGACGCGCCCGTATCCGTGGCGATGCGCAGCACCTCGGCGCGCAGCTCGTCGGCGGCGACGCCCTCGGCGAGCACAGCGGCGAGCAGATGCACCCCGGCGATGACGAGCCAGCCGGGATCACAGCCGCTCTCGGCGATGGCGGCGCAGCACTGCAACGGGTCACCGTGGGCGGCGTGCTGCGCGGCGGTGATCGTGTCGGCCCACGCCTGCGGTGGCGGTGTCGTTGTCCAGGTCGGTGCGGTCGTCATGCCTTACTCCTCGGTGCCAGTGTGCAGATCAAGCGCGACACCTTCCGTCATCCGAGGCTGACCTCACTTTCTCGCCATGCACGAACCGCTTTCGTGGCTCGCTGCTTGCTCCACCGCAGCCGCTCCCGCGCTTCCTCCACGGTTTCTGGCGGCGGGTCCAGAGCGGCCACAGCCTGCACGTCCTGCAGCGGTGCGGCCTCGTCGGTGTTGCGCTCACCCTTGGCCGGGGCGTCGATCACCCACGCCAACGCGCCCTCGTTGAACGCCAGCAGCTTGAAGGTGCCCGCGACCGGCTCGCGGTCGCCGACCGGGCAGTGTGCGCGGAGACCGCCGTGGCGGTCCTTGTTGACGATCAGCGTGGCGCTGCCGCCGTGGCCAGGGGTGAACGGCTGCTTGACCTTCACGCGGATGGAGCTGCCGCCGATGGCGCGGCGCTTGGCCGCAGTGCCTCCAGGGCCTACAGCGCGAGAGTCCGCGTTCTTGGCGAGGTGGTCGACCGCCAGCACAGCGGCACCGGCCTTCGCCAACGGCTTCAGCACCTTGGTGTGCATCACGGTGAACTCGTCGGCTGAGTTCGTGTTGGCCCCGCACATGGGCAGCAGCTCGCCGATGGAGTCCACGATGGCCACGGCGGGCCTCCAGGCGCGGGAGTCCTCGACCACCTGACGCACCTCGGCGGCGTCCTCGGGTTCGCAGTACCGGAACAGGTTCGGGTTTCGGAGGGTGTCAGGGCGCGCACCGAGGGCGAGCAGACGGTGAATTGTGGATGGTGCGCCGTTGTGGTCCAGGTCGATCATCAGGACCCGTCGACCGGCTGATAGTGCCTCGGTGACGCACACCAAGCAAAGCCATGACTTGCCGCTCTCGGGGTCTCCGAATACCCAATTGACCTGACCGGGATAGAACAGGGCGTGTCCATCGGTTCGCCGCCCTAGTTGCGGTTCTGGCGGTTCTGGAACCGTGCCATCGAGCAGAGCGGAAATGTCCACGTAGAGCGGTGTTTCGTCCTCGGTTCCCGGTTCTGGAGACCTATGTGCGGAACCGGGAACCGAGGTGCAATTGTCGCGGTCCTCGGTTCTGGGTCCGGTCTCAGAACCGGGAACTACTGCGGTTCCCGGTTCCCGACCCAGGTCTACAGAACCGGGAACCGCCCCGTGGTCCTCACCCGAGATGGCCTCTCTAGCAACGTCCTCGGGATCAGTGGGCAGCACGTCGGCGTACGGGTCGCTGCCGTTGGTGCCGCAAAGCGTGCCGTGCCCAAGCTCCAACGCTGCGACCAGAGGGCGTGGCGAGTTGTCGTACACCTCGCGCCCGTCGTGCAGCACACCGAGCGGCTTGCGGCTCATGCGGCACGATCCGAGCAGACGCCGCGCAGACGTTGCGCCAGCGCGCGATCCGAGCCACCACGCCGCCACAACCGGCGCTGAACATCGACGGGCACAGCGGGACTCAGCCCGTTGTCGAGCAGATGCAGCGCGGCTGCCGACCAGCCGTCAAGCTGATGCTCGGTGATCGGTTGAACCTGCTCGTGACAGTGGCAGGTGAGCGGGTCTCTACACGAGCAGCACTCCAGCGGCTCGCTGCGGTGGGCGGCGTCGCGGCGGCGTGCAAGCTGCGCCGGTACGTCGTCGCCGGGTCGGCTTATCATCGTGGTGTTCCCTTCAGCTCGGAACTTTGGAGCGCCAGTGCCGACCTACCCGGCACTGGCGTTTCGTTTTCAGCCGGTCGGTCGCACGCTCTGAAGCAGCCCGGCTAGCGCCTGCTCAGGGCGGTCGCTGTGCTGGAGAAGATGGGCGATGAGCTCGGTCGCTTCGAGGAGCCGCAGCGACACCTGCCGCCCCGTGCCGCGCAAGGTGCGGACCATCGCGTCGGCGTCGCCCTGCATACGGTGCTCCACGGCCCGGAGCACGTTCAGCGCAGCCAGTTCCTGTTCGTCCGGGTGGCTCAAGGTTTTCGCCTCTCTGGGCTGTGCCTGCGATTCGAGGTACGCGCGCAGGTGCTGCTGCTGGTACACGGTGCGGCGTCCGATCTTGGTGGGGATGAGCTGTCCGGTAGCGGTGAGCTTGTCCAGCAGGGACAGTGAGATGCCAAGCTGTTCAGCAGCTTCGACGCGGGTAAGTGGTCTTTCCAATACGGTCATACAGCTCAGCGAAGCACGGCGCTGCGACGCGGTAAAGCGAAAACTGTTGAATGTCAACGTAAACGCGAGCATTGTCCACGTCGTCGGCGTTTCGCCCTTCGCCCGTGGGCAGTCGATCTCCCATAGGTCGACGTAGTGGATCGCCAGGAAGTCGCGGAACAGCTTGCAGCGCAACATCATGGGGAAGTCGCAGAACAGCTTGCAGCGCAACATCATGGGGAACCGTTGCCGTGCCACTGATTACCCGCGCATGCGTCACTCGATGACTACAGGCGAGCTGGTGAGCTGCGGATACCGGCGCGTGGAGCGTTGCTAGAGTGCTTCAACTAGTTGCCGGTCAAGGACACGAAATCTGTTGGTGGACATATGCGTAACAATCTCGGCGAGCTAGTCGGGCGCGGTGTGTACGGTCGCGGGCGCATCACGTTCCGCAACAGCACCGGAGTTTCACGATGGCTCAGCGCCGATACGTCTCGATCCAGGACGCCGCCGACTACCTCGGCGTCACCGACCGCACCATCCGCGCCATGATCAGCGACGGCAGGCTGACCGGATACCGCAACGGCACCCGGCTCGTGCGGGTCGACCTCAACGAGGTGGATGCCAGGATGACGGCGTTCGGTGGTGGGGTGTCGGCGTAGGGCAGCCGCTACTGCCCCAGCGCAATCTTGGACAACGCTGCCGCGATGACCTGATCACGCCCCTGCGCGGCGTGCTGGTATCGCATAGCCGCCTGCGGCGTGGAGTGACCCAGACGGGCCATCAGCTCAGCCAGCGTGGCACCCGTGGCGGCAGCCAGTACGGCACCGGAATGCCGAAGATCATGGAATCGCAGATCGGGCCGGTCGGCGGCGGTGCGCGCCTTGTAGAACTGCCGGTAAAGGGTCGCCGGGGCCAGATGCCCACCATGAGCGGCGGGGAACATCAGAGCGTTCGGCCCACCGTCGACATGCGCCGCGAGGTGGTCGCGGAGCACGGGTACGAGGTGCGGCGGGATCGCTACGTCGCGGGTACCGGCGTCTGACTTCGGGGTGGTTACGAGGTAACCGTCATCGACGCGGACGACGGCGCGCTCCACACGGATGACGCCAGTGTGGGCGGTCTCCCCCTCGGCGTCGACAGCAATCTCCAGGATCACATCCTTTCGCCTCAGTTCGGTCAGCTCGCCGAACCGCAGCGCACACCACGCCGCCAACAGGATCATGGCCTGGTACTGGTCGGGCATCTCTGTGGTGATCTTTTCGATCTCGGGCAGCGTGGCGGGCCTGATCTTCTTTACCCGCTTCGTGCTTCCGGCCCCACGGATCAAGCACGGGTTGGCGCTAATCTTCCCGTCGCTGGCCGCTGTCGCCAGGATCGTGCGCAGCAGCCCGTAGGTGTGTGATCGCAGCGTGGGGGTGCCGGTGGCGAACGTGGCGTACCAGCCGCGAACATCATCGACGGTGATCGAGGTCAACGGCAGTGACCCGAACGGCCCGATCAGGTGGCGCTCCAACAGCACCTCGTAGTGCTCGCGGGTGCGCTGCTTGAGGTCACGCTGCTTGATCCAGCTGCGGGCGTAGTCCGCGAACGTGGTCCGCGTGATCTTCGGCGTGGCCTCCGGTGGCGTCCACGCCTTGCTGATGATCTCAGCCTGACGCAGGGCCAGCCAACCGCGCGCGTCAGCCTTCGCCAGAAACGTGGTCGGGGCCTTGTAGCGGCGTCCATCGGGGCCGTAGTACATGGCCCGGTACCGGCCGCTGGGCAGCTGCTGGACCGTGCCGAACGTTCCGGCCTGCCTCGTCTTACGGCCCTCACCGCGCGCCATGCCGACCTCCGTGAACTGACCATCGTCGCGTGAACTGGGAGGAACCCAGCTCTCAGTTCATGCACTGAACGTGAACTGACACAGCACACTTTACTGCCGCGAGCTTCCTCATGGCTCCACTAGCGGAAAGTATTGTTAATGCAGCTCAAAGCGGGTTTGTGCTGCTCAACTACACTGAGGTTAGCAAACATGAAATACGATTCAATCCCAGTATCGCGCACCAGAGTTCGCAGAAAGTTCAGGCCCGCTCCGGCGGGCCTTTTCTGTTCCCTTGGGCTCCTGCAGCCCGGTGACACCACGCTGGTTTCGAACATATGATCGAACAATGGCCATGCAGGAGATCGGGCACGGGGGTCAGCCTCTGCGCACCGTCTTCCGGCGCGTCCACCCGCCCCGGGAGGTGCTGGTCGACCTGGTCGCACTGTTTCCCCGCGAACCCCACTGCGACGGCAGGTACCACCCCAAGGGGCTGCAGCTGGACTCGATCGTCGAAGGCCAGCTGACCTGCTGGGGTCTCAGCGAGCAGGGGCGGTGGTGGGGACTGGTCACCTATCCCGTGAAACACGGGAGCCACAAAGACCGCGTGACGCACTGGGTTCCGGCGTCCGTCCTGCGTGTGAAGTGAGGGCAGACGCCGTGACCAGAATGATCATTTGACGTTCGCCACAGGTACATCCCGTCGCCCCTGGCTGGAAGTGTGACGGACGTAGCCACCGATTGACTGAGCTGGTCTATACAGGCAGGCTGAAACCGTGATCGCGTTGAGTGAACAGCAGATCATCGATCAGCTCGCCCAGAGACTGGCCGATGCGCACGCCAAGGTGGAACCGGCCGAGGTCGCGAAGGTCGTCCACGAGCATTACGCCCACTTCGAGGGCCGTCCCATCCGGGATTTCGTCCCGCTCTTCGTCGAACGCCGCGCCACGGCCGACCTCACCAAGCTCCGCAGCTGATTCACGGCCGGCGGCGCGCCACCGGGAACGCACCCCTGGTTTCGCATCAGAGACCTATGCGGTTATCAGATGCCTCTCAGCTTCGGCCCCTAATTTCGGTGGTGTCCGGTCGAACAGACCGACCATCGACCAACCCGATACTCTCGGCCCGCCACCAACCCCCCGGGTGGCGGGCCGAGATCATTCCCGGGGTCGGAAACCTTACGGCGTGCCCACTGCACCGACTAATGTCGCAAGACGGCGGTACGGTTTCTGACGAGGTAAAGGTGGGACATGATCCGCAAGATGCTTGCAGCGGCCGCGCTCGGCGCTGCCGCTCTGTCCGCTGCGCCTGCTGCGTCGGCGGAGCCGGGGCCGCTCTACTTCGATGAGCCCGGGCGCTACGAGACCGATGTCCCCGGCATGAACTACGACGCCCATCTCACGGCCCCGTGCACGAACATGGACCGCTTCACCTTCGGGCGCGGACCGGGGGGTCAGGCGCTGCAGTGTCGGTGGATCCCCAATCAGTGGCCCCCCGTCTACACCGGGTTCTGGCAGATCAGCTACGAACTGTTCGGCGTGCGTGAAATCGGTAGCCGCTGCCCCAAGCCGCAGTCGGCCGCGCAGGCCCCCGACGGCCGGCCCCTCGTCTGCCTGGGTCCGCAGGGCTGGCAGGCGGGCAAGTACAACGGAGTCGGCTTCACCCCGATGTGAGCCTTACCCGCTGCGTAGCGTGCGACTCGGTTCTGTCCCGAAGACCTCTTTGTAGGCGCTGCTGAAGCGGCCTGGATGGCTGAATCCGCACCGGCCCGCGATCGACGTCACGGTGTCGAAGGCCGGATCGGCCGACTGCAATTCTCGGTGCGCGCGTTCGAGGCGCCGGCGCCGGAGATATTCCAGCGGCGTGGTGTCCAGATGTTCGCGGAATGCGTACTGGATTGCGCGTGGGGTGACATCAGCCGCGGCCGCGATGTCCCGAATTGTGATGTCGTACTGGGCGTTGTCGTGAATAAAGTCCAACGCCCGCCGCAGCATCCTCGGCTGCATGATCAGTTTCTCGTTAGCCCGCATCCTCCTTGGGATTCCCAGACTTCGCGCAGAACGAAACACCTCAGTGACCCATGCCACTCCCATGACACCATCGACGCATGACTGATCGCATCGAGGTGCCCCGCACGATCCCCGCCCCCGCCGCCGACATCTTTGCTGTCCTGTGCGATCCGCAGGGACACGTCGCCATCGACGCCACCGGCATGCTGCAGAACGCCAGCGGGGACCCGGTGCGGGCTGCCGGCGACTCGTTCGTCGTGCACATGGACCGCGAATCACTCAACGACTTTCCCGAACTCGGCCGCTACGACGTCACGGTGCAGATCAGAGACTTCGAGCCCGATGCCCTGATCTCCTGGACGATCCTGGGCCGCATCAAGCCTCAGATCGGTCACGTCTACGGCTACCGGCTCGAACCGGCCACAGACGGGACGCGGGTGACGTCGTTCTACGACTGGTCCGACATCGACCAGCACTGGCGCGACGCCGGCATCTTCCCGGTGGTGTCCGAACTCGCCCTGCGGGCCACGCTGGGAATCCTCGACCGGACGGTCCGCCGGGGGTATCCCCAGAGCTGATCGTCAACCGAGGGTTGACGCCGACGTTTCGTCAACCTACGGTTGACGCATGAGCGACTCCGCAAAGATCAGCCATCCCGTCCGCCTCGACGACCTGATCGACGTCATCAAGCGCGTCCACGACGAACCCCTCGAACAACTGACCGACGCCGTACTCGCGGCCGAGGCGCTCGGCGACGTCGCCGACCACCTCATCGGCCACTTCGTGGACCAGGCCCGACGGTCCGGTGCGTCGTGGACCGAGATCGGCAAATGCATGGGCGTCACGAAACAGGCCGCCCAGAAGCGCTTCGTTCCGAAAACCCCGACCGACATGGCCGCTCTCGATCCCGAGGCGGGTTTCGGCCGGTTCACTGAGCGCGCCCGCGCTGTCGTCGTGCAGGCACAGAACAAGGCGCACGCGGCGGGCAACGCCGAAATCCTGCCCGCCCACCTCGTTCTGGGCCTCTTCGACGACCCCACGGGCCTGGCCGGACGCCTTCTGGCCGCCCAGGGCATCGACTTCACGTCAGCGGGCGACCGCGTCTCGCTGCCCCCACGCGTCGGCGACGTCCCCGCCCTGATCCCGTTCGACGGCCGTGCGAAGAAGGCACTGGAGCTCACCTTCCGGCACGCGCTGCGCCTGGGGCACAACTACGTGGGCACCGAGCACATCCTGCTGGCGCTCTACGAGGAAGAGGACGCCGACGGCGTCCTGCACACCCTCGGCATCGACATCGACCGCTTCGAGCGTGAGCTGCGCGAGGCGCTGGAGGCGTTCACGACGACGTGAATCTCACACTCCGAGGACGCCCGGCGTCTTCATGACGTGAGGGTGCGACCGTTCGAAGAGATTGTGGCCAGCCACGGCGCCACCGTGCTGCGGGTCTGTCGGGCAGTCGTCGGTCCAGCCGATGCCGAAGACGCCTGGTCGGAAACCTTCCTGTCGGCGCTGAAGGCCTATCCCGGTCTCCCCGAGGGCACCAACGTCGAAGCGTGGCTGGTGACGATCGCCCATCGCCGCGCCCTGGATGTGGGCCGCGCCCGCACCCGGCGCGCAGTGCCCACCGACGTCCTGCCCGAGCGCGCCGACGCCAGGTCGGACCCGCAGAATCGCGATCCCGACCTGTGGGCGGCGCTCGAACGCCTTCCGGACAAGCAGCGCCATGCGCTGGCCTATCACCACATCGCCGGGCTGCCCTTCACCGAGATCGCGGTGATCTTGGGCAACTCCCCCGACGCCGCACGTCGAGCCGCCGCCGACGGCATGAAGACCCTGCGCCGCTACTACGCCGAGGACGACATCGCATGATCGACATCGCATTTGATGTTCCCCTGCCCGACGAGCAATCCACTCTGCGCCGCCTGCACGATCGCCTGGCGGCCGCGGCCGAACCGTCCGGGGTGCTCGACATCGCCTACCGGACGATCGACAGCCCGGTCGGGCCGCTGCTCCTGGTTGCCACTCCCCACGGCCTGGCCCGGGTGGCCTACGACATCGAAAACCACGAGTCAGTGCTGGCCCGGCTCGCTGCCGTGCTGAGCCCGCGGATACTGCACGCCCCAGCCCGCCTGGACACCGTCGCACGCCAGCTCGACGAGTACTTCGCCAAGCAGCGCACGACATTCGACGTACCGGTCGACCTCAGCCTGGCCGGCGGATTCCGGCGCAGCGTCCTCGACCACCTCCGCCGCATCGGCTACGGCGAGCGCGAAAGCTACGCCCAGGTCGCCACAGCGGTCGGCAGTCCACGGGCGGTGCGCGCCGTCGGCACCGCCTGCGCCCACAATCCACTGCCCGTGGTCATTCCGTGTCACCGCGTGGTGCGCTCCGACGGCACCACCGGGCAGTACATCGGCGGGGCCCACGCCAAAACCCTGCTGCTGGAACTCGAGACGGCGTGATGCGAAAGGCTTTGCGTGCCCACTCTGCGTGGCGGAGGCGCCGCCGCGCCGGTGCCTCCCGACCGGGCGCCGGCCCTCAGGTCCTCACGCCAAGACCATCCAGCCACCGCCGACGGTGTGCGATCATGCCAAGCATGCGTCGCTGGCTCGTACTCCTGACCGCCACCCTGGCAACCTTGGCAGGAGTCGTGGCCTCCCCCGCCGCGGCGGCCGACATCCCGATCGGGCGTCTCGGCGAGCCCCTGCGCGTGGAGTTCAAAGGCCTCGTCGCGGATGTGTCGGTCAACAACATCCTTCCCTCGCCTCCGCCGCCGGGGTTCGGTTATCCGCCCAGGGCGCCGCGCTATCAGGTGTTTCGCGCGGATGTGACAGTCACGCCGGTGCGCCTGCCCACGCCGTACGCCATGGCGATCACGTTCTCGTTCCGCGGTGTCACCCCGACCGCCGACGCGTACGAACCCCGCAACAGCGATGCGCCGGACGCGCTGCAGAACCTGATGGCCAATGCCCAGGTGGGCCAGACGTTCACCGGTGGCGTGTGGTGGGACTGCTACCGCGATCTGGTCAGCAACGTAGTGCTGCTGGACAAGATCACCGGTCAGCGCCTGGCGCAGTGGAACGTGTCCTGAAGGTCGGATTCGCCGACGCGGGGCAGGTCGCCGAACTCGCCGACCTCGCCGCCACGACTTTTCCGCTGGCGTGCCCACCGTCGGTCGGGCCCGACGATGTCGCCGCGTTCATCGCCGAAAACCTTTCCACGGCACGCTTCGACGCCTATCTCGCCGACCCGGACCGCACCGTGCTGACCGCCGAGGACGACGGACGACTCGTGGGCTACGCCATGCTGATCCGCGGGCTACCCGACGATCCGGACGTGCGCGGCGCTGTCACCACGGCGCCGACGATCGAAATCTCGAAGATGTACGTGCTTCCGGGCTCGCATGGTGGCGGCGTCTCGGCGGCACTCATGTCCGCGGCCCTGCACCATGCGTCCACACTGAACATGGCGTCGGTGTGGTTGGGCGTCAACCAACGCAACGAGCGGGCCCAGCGCTTCTACCGCAAGCACGGGTTCGAGGTGGCGGGCACCAAAACCTTCCGGCTCGGCGAACACCTGGAACAGGACTACGTGATGGTGCGGCCCGTCTGACCCGCCGCGGTCAGCGCCAACAGCCGCGACGTCGCACGCAGATACTTCTTGCGGAAACCGCCGGCCAGCATCTCCTCGCTGAACACCGTGTCGAGCTTGGCGCCGGACGCCACGACCGGGATGCCCGCGTCATAGAGCCGGTCGGTCAGCGACACCAGACGAAGTGCCACGTTCTGGTCGTCCAACGGGTGCACGCCGGTGATGAACACATGTGTGACGCCCTCGATCAGCGTCAGATACCGCGACGGGTGCATTGTCGCCAGGTGCGCGCACAGCGCATCGAAGTCATCCAGCGTCGCACCGCTCACCCCCGCCGCGCGCTCGATCACCTCCGCATCGCTGGGCGGCGTCGGCGCCGGCGGCAGGTCGCGCTGGCGATAGTCGGGCCCCTCGATCCGCACGGTGGTGAACATCGATGCCAGCGTGTTGATTTCACGCAGGAAGTCCTGGGCGGCGAACCGTCCCTCGCCCAACTGCTCGGGCAACGTGTTCGACGTCGCGGCCACCGACACGCCCCGCTCGACGAGGGCCGACAGCAGCCGGGAGATCAGCGTCGTGTTGCCTGGGTCGTCGAGCTCGAACTCGTCGATGCACACCAACACGTACTCCGAGAGCAGCTCGATGCACTCGACGAACCCGAACACACCGGCCAGCTGGGTCAACTCACCGAAGGTCGCAAACGCCCGCTTACCCTGGTCGGCCCCGCCCACGGCGTAGTACGACGACGCGAGCAGGTGGGTTTTGCCGACACCGAAGCCCCCATCGAGGTAGATCCCGACACCGGGCAGCACCTCACGCTTGCCGAACAGCTTCTTCTTGCCGGCGCGCCGCTGCACGGCCTGCTCACAGAACTTCTGGCACGTCTGCACCGCTGCGGACTGCGACGGCTCCCCCGGGTCGGGCCGGTAGGTGTCGAAGCTGACGTCGGCGAATGTCGGCGGCGGGATCAGCTGGGCGATCAGTCGTTCCGGCGTGACGCTGGGATGTCGATCGACGAGGTGTTCGACATCGCTGGACCCGTGCATGCAGGCACCTTAACGGCGTGCTGAGATTTCCCGTATGTCCGGCGACGCTGACGGGACGCACCTCACATTCCTGGGCCGCACCGATGAGGTCGGCCTCGACGACCTCGCAGAGCGCTACCGCTATCCCGACGGCCTACGCGCCTGCTGGGTGCGGGCCAACATGATCATGTCGGCCGACGGCGGCGCGACCAGCGCCGGGAAGTCCGGCGCGCTCGGTGGCGCCGGGGACCGCGCCGTGTTCACGTCGCTGCGAGATCTGGCCGACGTGGTGATCGTCGGGGCGTCGACGGCGCGCGTCGAGAACTACTCGGGTGCGCAGGTCAGTGCCACCGGGCGAGCGGCCCGCCGACGCCGTGGACAGTCCGAGGTGCCTCCCATCGCCGTCCTCACCCGCTCCGGGGACCTCGACGCGGACGCCGCGCTGTTCCACCACACCTCGGTCGCCCCGCTGATCCTCACGTCGTCTCGCGCCGCCGACGACACCCGGCGGCGCCTCGGGTCCCTCGCCGAGGTCATCGACGCCTCGGCAGCACTCCCGGACTCCGTCGACCTGGCCACCGCGCTGGCGATGCTCGCCGAGCGCGGCTTGCTGCGTGTACTGGCCGAGGGCGGCCCCGGCATTCTCGGCATGTTCACCCAGGCCGACCTGCTCGACGAACTTTGCATCACCGTGGCACCCGTGATGCTCGGCGGCGCACCGCACCGCATCGTCACCGGCGACGGCGAGGTGCGCCACGACATGCGTCTGGCACACGCTCTGGGCGACGACGCAGGCTACCTGTACCTGCGCTATCAGCGACGACGCGACGGAACGGCTGGGTAGGAGTGCACCCTTCGGTGATCAGTACTGTGGTGCCCATGCGTCGTGTGGTGCCGGCTGTCGTGCTGTCGCTGGCCGTGGTGCTCCCCCTGGCCGGCTGCTCGCCGGGGCTGGCCGCCAACCCGCGATACGCCACCGACTCCGGGGCCGGACCCCAGGGCGCGCCCGAGACCAGCGACCAGCCGGCCGGCCCGCCCGGTATCGAGGCGCCGAAGAACGACCTGTCCTGGCGGGACTGCACCTCTCGCGTCTTCGCCTCGGCATCGGTGCCCGCACTGCCCGGCGTGAAGCTGGACTGTGCGAGCTACGACGCCGATCTGGACTCCATCAACGGGGCCACCGGCACCGTCAGCATCGGGGTGGTCCGCGCGACCTCTGTCGAGACCCCCGCCGACGCCGGGCCGCTCGTGATGACCACCGGTTCCGACCTGCCGTCCTCGGTCCAGCTGCCGGTGTGGCTGTCCCGCGCCGGTGCGGACGTGCTCAAGACCCATCCCATCGTCTCGGTGGACCGCCGGGGCATCGGTATGTCGGGGGCGCTCGACTGCCGGGATCTGTTCGACCGCCAGGAGATGTTCGAGCAGGCCCAGTTCCAGTCCGGCGACGACCCGGTGGCAAGCCTGGGTGCGATCACGATGACCGCGACCACCAGCTGCACCGACACCATCGCCCCGGGCGACTCGGCCTACGACAACGCCCACGCCGCCGAGGACATCGAGCGCCTGCGGACCACCTGGGACGTGCCGGCGCTGGCGCTGCTCGGCATCGGCAACGGCGCGCAGGTCGCCCTCGCCTACGCCGGATCGCACCCGAGCAAGGTGGCCCGGCTGGTGCTCGATTCGCCGCTGCCCCTGGGCATCTCCGCCGAAGCCGCGACCGAACAGCGGGTCAAAGGCGAACAGGCCGCCCTCGACGCCTGGGCCACGCAGTGCCTGGCGACCAACTGCCCCCTCGGACCCGACCCCAAGGGTGCCGTCGATGCACTTCTGTCCGACGCCCGCGCCGGCCGCGGACCCGGCGGCGCGTCGGTGGCCGCCGTCGCCGACGCGATCTCGACCGCGCTGGGATATCCCCGCGGCGGCCGGGTGGACGCCGGCAACGAACTCGCCGTGGCCATCGCCGATGCCCGCTCCGGAGACACCAACGGCCTCAACAACCTGATCAACCAGGCCGAGACGCTGCGCCAAACCGACGGACAGTTCGTCAACACCTGCAGCGACGCCCTGAACAGGCCGACCCCCGACAGGGTCCGCGAACTCGTCGTCGCCTGGGGCAAGATATACCCCCAGTTCGGCACCGTCGGGGCCCTGGACATGGTCAAGTGCCTCAACTGGCCCAGCGGCAGCGCGCCGAAGGAGCCCGCCGAGCTCAAGACCCCCACCCTGCTGCTGGGTGTCGCGAACAACCCCATCGTCGGCAACGAGGGCGTCGCCGCGGTGGCCGCCACCGCCATCAACGCCGGGTCCTCTAACCGCAGGGTGATGTGGCAGGGCATCGGCCACGGCGCGATCATCTACTCCCCGTGCGCATTGCCTCCGGTCGTCGAGTACCTCACATCCGGGCAACTTCCCTCCACCGACACGTACTGCCCGGCCTGACGGAACGCCCGCAGGACTGCGGTACGGTGCGGGGCGTGCGTGATCTTGTGCTGACCGCGTTCCGACCCCGCACGTCGCCTCCGACGACCGCGTCGGTCCTGCGGTCGATCCTCTGGCCCCTGGCCATCATGGCGGTCATCCACCGCAGCTACGTCCTCGTCTTCAACCGCTACATCACCGACGATTTCGCGCCCGTCTACCGCGCGGTGATCAATTTCAAGTTCGGCTGGGACATCTACAACGAGCACTTCGACCACGTCGACCCGCACTACCTCTACCCGCCGGGCGGCACACTGATCATCGCGCCCTTCGCGTACCTGCCCGAGGTCGCGTCCCGGAACTGGTTCATCTTCTTCAACACCGTCGCGATCATCCTCGCCGGTTACTTTCTGCTGCGCCTGTTCAACTACACGCTCGCCTCGGTCGCGGCGCCGGCACTGCTGCTGGCGATGTTCTGCACCGAGAGCGTCACCAACACACTGGTTTTCGGCAACATCAACGGCGTCATCCTGCTGCTGGAGGTGCTGTTCTTCCGCTGGCTGCTCGACGGCAACCGCAGTCACGAATGGTGGGCCGGCGTCAGCATCGGCTTGACGCTGGTCGTGAAGCCGCTGATCGCACCCCTGTTGCTGCTCCCCCTGCTCAACCGGCAGTGGCGGGCCCTGGTGACGGCGCTACTGGTGCCGGTGGCCTTCAATGCCGCCGCCTGGCCGCTGATCAGCGACCCGATGAACTTCGTGACGCGCACCGTGCCCTACATCCTGTCCACCCGCGACTACTTCAACAGCTCGATCCTGGGCAACGGCCTGTACTTCGGACACCCGATGTGGCTGATCCTGTCGCTGCGCGTCCTGTTCGTCGTGCTCGGCGCCATTTCGCTGTGGCTGCTGTACCGCTACTACCGCACACGCGACCCGTTCTTCTGGATGCTGACGTCTTCCGGTGTGCTGCTCACGACGTCGTGGTTGGCGCTCTCCCTGGGCCAGGGCTACTACTCGATCGTGCTGTTCCCGTTCCTGATGACGGTGGTGCTGCCGAACTCGGTGATCCGCAACTGGGTGGCGTGGCTGGCGGTCTACGGCTTCCTGACCATGGACCGCTGGCTGCTCTGGCAGCTGCCCTCCACCGGACGCGCACTGGAGTACCTGAAGATCACGTACGGCTGGTCGCTGTTGATGGTCGTGGTGTTCTCGGTGCTGCTGTACCGCTACCTCGACGCCAAAGAGGACGGCCGCCTCGCCGACGGCATCGATCCGCCCTGGGTCGCGCAGCTCACGCCGACACGGGGACAGCCGAGTAGCCTGGCACCATGACAGCCCCCAAACTGGTGCTCAGCGACGACCAGTGGCGCGAACGGCTCTCCCCCGAAGAGTTCGCGGTGCTGCGGCAGGCAGGCACCGAACGCCCGTTCACCGGCGAGTACACCGACACCAAGACCGAAGGCGTCTACCAGTGCCGCGCCTGCGGAGCCGAGTTGTTCCGCAGCACCGAGAAGTTCGAATCCCATTGCGGATGGCCGTCCTTCTTCGACCCCGCCGACTCCGAGGCCGTCATCCTGCGCTCCGACGACTCACTCGGTATGCGCCGGGTCGAGGTGCTGTGCGCGAACTGCCACAGCCATCTCGGGCACGTCTTCGAAGGCGAGGGCTACCCGACCCCGACCGACCAGCGATACTGCATCAACTCGATCTCGCTGAAGCTGGTGCCCGCCGACTCCTAATCGGTCCGCGACGCCGCCAGGATCCGCTTCTGCGAGTGCAGCAGCTTCTCGATCGCTTCGGCCGGCAGCGGCGGACTGCAGAGATAGCCCTGTGCGACCTCACAGCCGTACTCCAGCAGTTGTGTTGCGGTCTCGGTGTTTTCGACGCCTTCGGCGACAGGGATGACGCCCAGCGCGTGCGCCAGGTCGACGACGGCGCGCACGATGGCCGCCGATGCCGGATGGCTCATGATGGGCGCGATGAACTCACGGTCGAGCTTGACCTCGTCCACCGGGAACTCCCGCAGGTACCACAGCGCCGAATAGCCGCTGCCGAAGTCATCGATGGCGACCCGGACTCCGGTGTCGCGCAACGTGTTGAGCACCATGCGCGTCTTGCCGAGGTTGTCGAGCAGCAGATCCTCGGTGATCTCGACGGTCAGCGCGTGCGGCGGCAGGCCCCGCTGCTCGAGCGCCTGGCTGATCTGGCGCGGCAACTCCGGGTCGCTGATCGCCGGCGCGAAGACGTTGATCGCCACCGGCACGCCGATACCGCGCTCGTACCAGCGGGCCGCGTCGTCGAGGGCGAGCTCGAGAACGATGGACGTCACCGACCGCATCAGGCCGTGCCGGCGGACGAGGGGCAGGAACTGCTGCGGCGAGAGCAGGCCGCGACGCGGGTGCGGCCACCGCACGAGGGCCTCGAGCCCGACGATGTCGTAGGTACGCAGGTCGAACTTCGGCTGATACACGACGCTGAGCCCGAAATGCTCGATCGCGTGCCGTAATTCGGCGAGGAGATGCTCGGAGTTCGGCCCGGCGCCCTCGTCGCGGGCGGTGTCGAGCTGAGGTCGGCCCGCCGCACCGCTGCCCGCCTGCGGCTCGAAGACCACGAGCGCCCCGGAACCGGACCGTTTGGCCGACCGCAGCGCCGCATCGGCCTGCCCGAGCAACTCGTCGCCGGTCACATCGGACTCGTCGGCCGGAGCGACGGCCAGTCCGATGCTGGGCCGCACGATCAGGTCCTCGTCGGCGATGACGAACGGACGCTCGAACGCCGTCACGACCCGGCGCCCCAGCGCCTCTGCGGTGTCGGCGTCGCCCTCCAGCAGCACCGCGAACTCGTCACCGCCGAAGCGGGCGACGGTGTCGGTGCTGCGGACCGTGCTGGCCAGCCGTTCGGCGACGCGCACCAGAACGGCATCGCCGCCGGGATGTCCGAAGTTCTCGTTGACCGACGTGAACCGGTCGAGGTCGAGCATCAGCACGGCCACCGCCGTCGAGTGGCGCTGATGCAGTTCGACCGCGTGCAGGAGGCGATCCTGGAACAGGGCCCGGTTGGCCAGGCCCGTCAACGGGTCGCGCAGCGCCTGGTAGGCGACTTTGACCAGCAGGCGCCGGTTGTCCGAGAGCACCAGGAACTGGCGGATCATCACCGCGAACACCGTCAGTGCCGCCGCGACGTACACCGGCCCGAGACCACCGATCAGCACCGGCGTGCAGACCACGGCCGACACCACGACCGGCACGTAGGGAAGCCACACCGCGGCCCGCGGCGAGGACGGCGCGGGCTGATTTCCGCTCTCACGCAGGGACTGCGGCGCCAGCAGCGCCGCGATGCCCAGGCACAGAAAGCCCCACGCCCATCCGATCGCGATGACGTGGTGCGCCTCGTAGCCGTCGACGGCGGTCAGATACGCGAACGCCAGGTCCGACAGCAGGATCAGCACCAGGCCGGCGGTGAGTGCGGCCAGCGACGGTCGCTTGTCCACCGACGCCCGCACCAGCATCAGCGACGCCATGCTCACGAGCGCGATGTCGACCATCGGATAGGCCAACGCCAGTTCCACGCCGACCGGGAAGTCGCCCTTGGCCGCGTAGACAGGGCCGAGCAGGGTCACCCAGGCCGCCCCGAAGAGCGCCGCACCGACGATCACACCGTCCAGGGCGAGCCGCAGCTGAACCCGCGGCGGATGCGCCAACAACAGGAAACCCAGGCACAGGCCGGCGCCGGCGAGGAACGCGGCATACCCCGCGTCTGCCAGCGACGGGAAGGTCTGCTCGCCGGTGATCAGGTCGTAGTAGCTCCAGGCGGTTTCACCGGCCGCCCACGCCGCCGCGCCGGCCGCCAGAGTCGCACACGCGGCGCGCACCTTGCCCCGGGTGCGGAACGCCCCTGTCACCGCGCACGCCGAAGCGAACGCGGCGAACAGGATCAGACCCGCGTCGTCGACTATCCGGATGACGGTGTCCCCGCCCCAACCGTTGACCAGCCACGTTGCGTAGCCGACGCCCACGATTGCGGCGCCCGCCGTCACCCCCCGTAGCTTCGGCATCCCGGCGAGTTTAGCAACCATCGCGACGCCACCAAACCGGCGCGCATTCGCCCAGGTGCGTTTGCTGACTTCTTCGCCAGGCGGATTAGTGCGGGTTCACGACCGCAAAGTCGGCGTGAGCACCGATTACCCAATCTACGTCACCGTCATTTACGCGCCGGCGCGCGTGCGCCGCAGCAAACGCTCAGGGCAGCGCGTGTACCAGTCGTTCCACCGAGACCCGGGGACCGGTGAAGAAGGGCGTCTCCTCGCGGACGTGGCGCCGGGCATCGGTGGCGCGCAGGTCGCGCATCAGATCGACGATCCGGTGCAGTTCCGGAGCCTCGAACGCCAGCAGCCACTCGTAGTCGCCCAGCGCGAACGCGGGAACGGTGTTGGCACGCACATCCTTGTAGCCGCGCGCGGCCATGCCGTGCTCGGCCAGCATCTGCCGGCGCTCCTCGTCGGGCAGCAGGTACCACTCCAGGGACCGGACGAACGGGTACACGCAGATGTAGGCGCCCGGTTCCTCCCCCGCGAGGAAGGCCGGGATGTGGCTCTTGTTGAACTCGGCGGGACGGTGCAGGGCCACATTGCTCCACACCGGGGTCGACGCCCGACCGAGCGCGGTGGTGCGCCGGAAGTCCGAATACGTGGCCTGCAGCGCCTCGACGTTCTCGGCGTGCGTCCACATCATGAAGTCCGCATCGGCCCGCATCCCGGCGACGTCGTAGAGACCACGCACGACGACGCCCTTGTCCTCCTGCTGCTTGAGAAACGTCGCGGTGTCGTCGGCGAGCGTGGCGCGCGCCTCGTCCTCGGACGGCAGCGCACCCGGCGTCACGGCGAAGACCGAGAACATCAGGTAGCGGATCGTGGAGTTCAGTTCGTCGAAATCGAGCTTGGCCATGCGTTCATGGTGCCATCCGGGATCCCGGTGCCACGCACGCCCGAGGCCGGAGGTCTACCCGACGACCAGCGCCGCCACCGCCCTCGTCGCCGAGGCGATACAGGCGGGGACCCCGATGCCGTCCAGGTAGGCACCGGCCACGGCCAGGCCCTGCGGAAGACCGCCGCGCACCTGCGCGGCGATCGCGGCGTGCCCGGGTCCGTACTGCGGCATCGCGTCGATCCATCGGGCCACCCTGGTGTCGACGGGCTCGGTCGGGATCCCGAACAGGGTGTCCAGGTCCTCGGCCGCCCAGGTGAGCAACTCCTCGTCACCGGTGTTGCGCGCCAGATCGTCGCCGAACCGTCCGTACGACATCCGCACCATCTCCACGCTGCCGCGGCGACCCCACTTGCGTGAGGACAACGTGACCGCCTTGGTGCGCAACCGGCCCCTGCCCGCGACCAGCACCCCCGACTGGTCGGGTAGCGGCGTGCCCCCGGGCAGCGCCAGGGCGACCACCGCGGCCGACGCCACCGGGATCGTGCGCGCCGCCGCGGCGGAGTCCGGCGCGACGTCGGCGATCAGAGCGGGCAGGCGCGGAGCCGGGACCGCCAGGACGACGGCATCGGCGGCCCACCGGCCGCCTTCGTCGTCGACCACGTCCCATCCCCCGGATGCGCGCTGGACGCCACGCACCGCGACCTGGGCCCACTGCAGCCCGGAACGTCGTACGAGTTCGTCCAGCAGCACCTGATAGCCGCCGTCGATGGCGCCGAACACCGAACCGGCGCGAGGGGGCGGCAGCGCCGCCGCGACCGCCTCGGTCAGACTGCGCGCGCCTCCGTCCAGCGCCGCGGCCACCGTCGGCGCCGCCGCGCGGAGGCCGATCGTCGCCGCCGATCCGGCGTAGACACCCGCCAGCAGCGGATCGACCGACCGCACCACGACCTGTTCGCCGAACCGGTCGCCGACCAGCTCGGCGACGGAGGGGTCGGCACCGGGGCGCCAGGGCAGGGCGCGGCGGGGCTCGTCGAGCATGCGGCGGATCGTCGCGTCGTCGACCAGACCGGTGAGCGCCGAGGGACGCGACGGGATCCCGTTGACCGTGTCCTTGGGGAGTTCATGCAGACGGCCCTCGCTGTAGATCAGCGGCCGCACGCCGGTGGTGGTGATCTGTCGGCCCGACAGCCCGAGCTCCCCCAGCAGCGCGGGCACCTCGGGCCTGCGGGCCACGAAGGCCTCCGCCCCCACGTCGAGGGGCTGGCCCCCGATCCGTTCGGTGCGCAGCACGCCGCCGAGGCGGTCGGCGGGGTCGAGGAGCGTGATCTCGGCGTCCGGGCCCGCCGCCACGCGGAGCCGGTAGGCCGCGACGAGGCCGGAAATACCGCCGCCGACAACGCAATAGCGCGCGCGGTGGGCCGGGCTCACAGCTCGTGCACCAAGGCGACGGCGTCGGTGATGATGTCGGGGTCGGTGGCCGGCAGCACCCCGTGGCCGAGATTGAACACGTGCCCGGCCACCCCGGCGTCGACCGCGCGCCTGCCGTCTTCCACCACGGCCCGCACCGCGCGCTCGACCACGTGCCAGCCGGCGAGCAGGACCACCGGGTCGAGGTTGCCCTGCAGGGCGCTGCCGCGCTGGACCCGTGCCGCGGCGTCGGTGAGCGAGGTGCGCCAGTCCACCCCGACGACGGCGGGCACGCCGTGCCCGGTGACGGCCTCCGACATCGCGCCGAGGAGTTCGGCGGTGCCGACGCCGAAGTGGGTCATCGGCACACCGAACCCGGCGAGCGCCTCGAAGACGCGGGCGCTGTGCGGCAACACGTAGCTGCGGTAGTCGGCCAGGGAGAGGGTCCCCGCCCACGAGTCGAACACCTGGATCGCGTCCACCCCGGCCTCCACCTGCGTGCGCAGGAACGCGATCGTCACATCGGTCAGCGCGGTCATCAGCGCATGCCAGGTCGGGGTCTCCCCCAGCATCATCGCCTTGGTGCGTTCGTGATTGCGGCTGGGGCCGCCCTCGACCAGGTACGACGCCAGGGTGAACGGCGCGCCGGCGAAGCCGATCAGCGGGACGTCCCCCAGCGCCGAGGTCAGTGCCCCGATCGCGGCGGCCACCGCGCTCACCTGTTCGGGTTCCAGCGGCCGGACGGACGCGACGTCACCGGCCGTGCGGATCGGGTTGGCGATCACCGGCCCCACGTCGGGGACGATGTCGAGGTCGATGCCCGCCGCCCGCAGCGGCACGACGATGTCGGAGAACAGGATCGCCGCATCGACGCCGTGCCTGCGTACCGGCTGCAGCGTGATCTCGGTGATCAGCTCGGCGTCGAAACAGGCCTGCATCATCGTGTTCTTGGCCCGTAGCTGCCGGTATTCGGGCAGCGACCGACCTGCCTGCCGCATCATCCAGACCGGCACGCGGGCCGGCTTGCGGCCGGCGACGGCGGCCAGGTACGGGGATTCGGGCAGCTCGCGGCGCGTGTTCATCGCCCACCATGCTGCCATGCCCGGTTGCGTCCGAATCGGCGCGCCATGAGCACAGACCTGGCCAAATGGTCTAGCGTCAAACGCCGTGACCACCGCCGAACCGGCTCAGTTCCGCGAAGCGGTGGCGGCGATGAATGCCACCACCGTTCGTCCGGAGATCGAGCTGGGCCCGATCCGGCCGCCGCAGCGGCTGGCGCCGTACAGCTATGCGCTCGGCGCCGAGGTCAAGCATGCCGAAACCCCGGTGATCCCCGAGCGTTCCGAAGGCGACGCGTTCGGCCGGCTCATCCTGCTGCACGACCCTGAGGGCGCCGAGGCCTGGGACGGGACCATGCGTCTGGTGGCCTACATCCAGGCCGACCTGGATTCGACCGAGGCCGTCGATCCGCTCCTGCCCGAGGTGGCGTGGAGCTGGCTCGTCGACGCCCTCGACCAGCGCGCCGAGCACGTCACCGCGCTCGGGGGTACCGTCACCGCCACCACGTCGGTGCGCTACGGCGACATCTCCGGGCCTCCCCGCGCACACCAGCTCGAGCTGCGTGCGTCCTGGACGGCCACGACACTGGAGCTCGGGCCGCACGTGGAGGCGTTCTGTGAGGTGCTCGAACACGCCGCGGGGCTGCCGCCCGCCGGGGTGACCGACCTGAACTCACGCACGCGCGCCTGACCCCTATGTCAGACACCGAGATCACGGGCCCCTCCGCGGACCCGGAAGAGTTCGAAGAGGCCGCAGCGACCGCCGAACCGGAACCCGAGGCCGAACCCCTCCTGGCGCCCCGCGACGGCGTGCCCGACGTTTCGGCCAGCCGAGACGAGATCCGAAGGGCCGCAGATCTTCTGGCTTCCGGACACGGCCCTTTCGCGGTGGACGCCGAACGCGCCTCGGGGTTCCGCTACTCCAACCGGGCCTACCTCGTGCAGATCCGCCGGGCCGGCGCCGGGACCGTGCTCATCGACCCGGTCAGCCACGGCGGCGACGCCCTGCAGGTGCTGGGTCCGGTCGCCGAGGTGCTCGCGAGCGACGAATGGGTGCTGCACGCCGCCGACCAGGACCTGCCCTGCCTCGCTGAGATCGGTATGCGCCCGCCCGCGCTGTACGACACCGAGCTCGCGGGTCGTCTCGCCAACTACGACCGGGTCAACCTCGCGGCGATGGTGCAGCGGCTGCTCGGTCTGCAGTTGACCAAGGGCCACGGAGCCGCGGACTGGTCCAAGCGTCCGCTGCCTGCCGAGTGGCTCAACTATGCCGCCCTCGACGTCGAGGTGCTCATCGATCTGCGCGACGCGGTCGCCGCCGTGCTCGACGAGCAGGGCAAGACGGAGTGGGCCCGGCAGGAGTTCGAGTACCTGCGCACGCTGGAGGCCACGCCGACCCGGCGCGACCGGTGGCGGCGCACGTCGGGCATCCACAAGGTGCGCGACCCCAGGACGCTCGCGGCGGTCCGCGAACTGTGGACCACCCGCGACCAGATCGCCCGCCGGCGTGACATCGCCCCCGGGCGCATCCTGCCCGACAGCGCGATCATCGCCGCCGCGACCACCAACCCCGATACCGTCGAAAAGCTCACGGCGTTACCCATTTTCGGCGGCTCCAAGCAGCGCCGCAGCGCACAGGTGTGGCTCGACGCCCTCGCCCGGGCCCGGATCGGCGAGGCGCCCGACGCCCAGGAACCGTCCAACGGGCCGCCGCCCGCGTCGCGCTGGGCGCGCCGCAAACCCGAGGCGGCGGTACGCCTGGAGGCCGCGCGGGCCGAACTCACCTCGCTGGCCCAGCAGATCGAGGTTCCCGTCGAGAACCTCCTGGCGCCCGAGACCGTGCGCCGGCTGTGCTGGGACTGGCAGAACACCGACGACCCGGCCGCCGCCGTGGACGCTTTCCTGCGCGAGTCCACCGCGCGGCAGTGGCAGCGGGAGCTGACCGTACCCGTGCTGGCGCGGGCCCTGACTACCGCTGCGCAGTAACCCGGTCGACGTGCTCGACGAAGTGCCGCCACACCGCGTCGGGCGCCTCCAACTGGGGCCAGTGGCCGATGTCGTCGAGCATCACCACGTCCGCGCCGGCGATCACTTCGGCGTAGCGGCGGGCCATGTGGGCACCGGAGTTCGGATCGAGGGCGCCGTCGATGAGCCGCATGGGCACCGTCGTCTCCCTCATCGCACGGACCCACCGGTTGCGGTGCCGGTAACGGTCCTCGATGAAGCGACCGACCTTGTGCAGCACCCGCTTTCCGTCGTTGTGCTCCAGGATCTGGTGGAAGAGGTCCATCATGCGCCTACCCGGTTTCGTGTCCGGGCCGAACATCTCGTCGATCGTCGACTCCAGCAGCCGCCGTGACAGCGGACTGCCCTGCAGCGGACTCATGATGTCGCCCAACGGCGTTCGCGACATCAGCTTCTGCATCAGCCGCGGCGTGTAGGCCTCGTTGAACAGGCCCCCGTTGAGCCAGGTGACCGACTCCAGAGACAGCGCACCGTAGGACTGTTCGCCCCGGTGACAGCGCGCCAGCAGTTCCTGGCCGACGGAGTCGCCGAGGTCGTGGGCCAGGACGTGCGCCGACTCGACGCCGAGGTGTGCAAGCAGCGCCTCGTGCATGTCCGCGTGGTCGGCGACCGAGTAGCCGTACGCCGACGGCTTGGCCGAGAACCCCATGCCCATCATGTCCGGTGCGACGACGGTGAACCGTGCGGTGAGCCGATCCCACAGCGGCTCCCAGTCCCACGTGTTGAACGGATACCCGTGGATCAGCAGCAGATTCGGGCCGTGGCCCTCGTGCCGGAAGAAGATGTCGAATCCGAGGTAGTCGAAGTACTGCCCGGCGTCGCGCCACTGTTCGAGTTCAGCGTCCACACCGATGACCCTAACCCTCGTCTCGGCCGGACTCCGGCTCGGCGATCAGGCCAGGATACGGGCCAGGAAAGCGGTCGAATCGGGGATGGACTCCAGCACGGCGCCGCTGTGGTCGGCATCCGGATACACCTTGAGCGTCACGTCCTGACCGTCGGCCCGCAGTTGCTCGGCGAATCTCAGGGTGAGATCGGGCGGCACATCCCGGTCCTGCATCCCCACCCCGAGGAAGAGAGGCCGGTCATAGCCGTCGGTTGGCAGCCCCATGAAGTCGTCGATCGCGTCCGCCGATCGGGGAATCGACGCGATCGGCGCCGAGAAGAAGCCGGGCACCGTCGTATCGGCGAGCGCCTCGGCCAGTTCGGCGACACACGCCGTTTCGGCCTGCTCGGCGGCGGCGAGCCCGGCGGGGGTCAGGACGGAGTCGAGGTTCAGATCGGGCCGCGCCTCACGCAGTGCGGCGACGATGTAGGCGGTGTAGACGCCGGCCATCGGGCCGAGTTCCGGCGGTACCGCCATGTCCGGACCCGCCTGCTTCACAATGGATTCCACCCCGGCGGGCGTACCGGTGGCGACCACACCGCGATAGTCCAGGCCTGACCCCGCGCTGAACTCGCTCGCCCACCGCGCCGTGGCGACCGCGGCGCCCCCGCCCTGCGATTGGCCGACGACGGCCCACGCCGGGGAGAGGTCGAGATCCATGTCGTGCGCGGCGACCACCGAGTCCACGACACCGCGGGCGGTGGTGACGCTGTTGAGGTAGCTCATCAGACCCGGGGTGCCGAGGCCGGCGTAGTCGCTGCCGACCACGGCGTACCCCTGATCCAACCAGTGCGAGAGGTATGCGTCGTCTCGTCCGCTGCGCGACAGCGCCGACGGGGTGCAGTCGTCGCCCAGGCCGACGGTTCCGTGCGCCCATGCCACGACGGGCCAACCAGAGCGCGGCGCAGGGGTTTTCGGGGTGAAGACCACCGCGGTGCTGACCGCGGGACGCTCATGCTGGTCGATCGTCGAGTACAGGATGCGATACGCGGCACCGGCGCCCGGCACCGACAGCTCGGGATCGAGGGTCACCGATTCGATGAGCGTGCCCGGAGCCGGGATGGCCCCGTCGAACGAGCGCGCATCCAACCCTGACCACAGCGGGCCGCCCGCCTCGACAGGGCGCGCACAACCGACGAGCAGCGCAGCCGACAGCAGCAAGGCGGCCAGTGTGCGGACCGCGCCGGAGCGTCTCACCGTCAGTCGATGCGTTCGCTGACTTCCCGATCCCCGGCGGAGGCTCCCAGAGCGGCCACCCAGCCGGTGATCTGGCGGGCGATGCTCTGCTCGGTCAACCCGACGGACTTGAGCACCTCACCTCGCGAGGCATGGGCGAAGAACTCCTGGGGCAGCGCAGCGTCACGGCACGGCACATCGATCTCGGCGCGGCGCAGCGCCGCCGACACCGCCGACCCGACACCGCCGTGGCCACCGTTGTCCTCCAGCGTCACCACGAGCTTGTGCGAGGCGGCCAGCTCGTTGATCGTCGCGGGCACCGGAAGCACCCACCGCGGGTCGACGACCGTCACGCCGATGCCCTGGTCGCGCAGGCGCTCGGCGACCGCGATCGCCATGCCCGCGAACGGCCCTACCGCGACGATGAGAACGTCCTGGGAGAGCTCGTCGACCGGACGTGCGAGCACGTCGACGCCGTCGCGCCGCTCGATCGCCGGAATGTCTTCTCCGACATCGCCTTTGGGGAACCGGATGGCCGTCGGGCCGTCCTTGACGTCGACGGCTTCGGACAGCTCTTCGCGCAGTCGTGCGCCGTCCCGGGGTGCGGCGACCCGGATGCCGGGCACGATCCCGAGGATCGACAGGTCCCACATGCCGTTGTGGCTGGCACCGTCGGGGCCGGTGATGCCCGACCTGTCCAGCACCAGGGTCACCGGGAGCTGGTGCAGGGCCACGTCCATCAGCAGCTGATCGAACGCGCGATTGAGGAAGGTCGAGTAGACCGCCACGACGGGATGCATGCCGCCCATGGCCAGCCCCGCAGCCGACGTCATCGCATGCTGCTCGGCGATGCCGACGTCGAAGAAACGATCGGGGAAGCGGTCCCGGAACGCGCTGAGCCCGGTAGGTCCCGGCATGGCCGCGGTGATCCCGACGATGTCGCGTCGCTTGGCCGCCAGCCGGATCAGCGTCTCGGAGAACGCCGCCGTCCAGCCCGGGCCGGGCACCGTCGTGGCCAGACCGGTCTCCGGGTCGATGACCCCGCAGGCGTGCATCTGGTCGTCGGCGTCGTTCTCGGCCGGCGCATAGCCCATGCCCTTGCGGGTCACGACGTGGACCACGACGGGCGCGTTGAACGTGCGGGCGTGGCGCAGCGCGCTCTCCACGGCGGCCTCGTCATGACCGTCGATCGGGCCGACGTACTTCAGGCCGAGGTCGGTGAACATGACCTGCGGCGAGAGTGCGTCCTTGATCCCGGCCTTGATGCTGTGCATGCACTGGTAGCAGAACTCGCCGATCACCGGCACGCCACGCACGGCCTTGCGGCCCTCTTCGAGCACGCGCTCGTAGCCGGGCTGCAGGCGCAGCGCGGCGAGGTGCTCGGCCAGGCCGCCGATCGTCGGGGCGTAGCTGCGGCCGTTGTCGTTGACGACGATCACGACGGGGCGCCGGGACGCGGCGATGTTGTTCAGCGCCTCCCAGCACATGCCGCCGGTCAACGCGCCGTCACCGACGACAGCCACCACGTGCCGGTTGCGGTGCCCGTTGAGCTCGAAGGCTTTGGCGAGACCGTCCGCGTAGGACAGCGCCGAGCTGGCATGGCTCGACTCGACCCAGTCGTGTTCGCTCTCGGTGCGCGACGGATAGCCCGACAGGCCGTCCTTCTTACGCAACGTGTCGAAGTCCTGGCAACGGCCCGTGAGCATCTTGTGCACGTAGGCCTGGTGCCCGGTGTCGAACAGGATCGGGTCGTGGGGCGAGTCGAAGACGCGGTGCAGCGCCAGCGTCAGTTCCACGACACCGAGATTGGGTCCCAGGTGCCCACCTGTCGCCGCGACCTTGTGGATCAGGAAGTCCCTGATCTCTCGGGCCAGCTCGTCGAGCTGAGCCCGAGACAGGCGCTGCAGATCAGCGGGACCGCGGATCTGTTCAAGCATCAGCCCAGTCTACGCACGGACGTCAGGCCGGGTCCTGTCGAGCCTGGTAGACGTCGGGCACACCGTCGGCGTCCGCATCGACGGTCTCTTCCTGACAAATGCGCCGGTAGGCAGCGTTTCTGGAGAGCAGCAGGACCACCGCGAGCACCGCGGACAGCAGTGACCCGGCCAACACGCCAACCTTTACGAAATCGTCACGTTCTGACCCGAGACCGTAGGCGAGATCGCCGATCAGCAGCGACACCGTGAAACCGATGCCGGCCAGCATCGACACCCCGAGGACGTCGACCCACCGCAGCGAGCTGTCGAGATTCGCGCGGGTCACCGCGGCCAGCACCCGCGTTGTGAGGAAGATCCCGATCGGCTTGCCCGCGACCAGCCCCAGCACGATGCCCAGGGTGATCGGATCGCGCAACGCGTGGCCGAGCCCGTCCGCCCCGCCAACGCTGACTCCGGCGGCAAAGAACGCGAACACCGGTATCGCGACACCGGCCGAAATCGGGCGCAGCCGGTGTTCGAAGTGCTCGGCCATCCCCGCCTCCAGCTCCCGGCCGCCGCGGACGGCCGAGCGGCGCACCGGCACCAGGAAACCGAGCAGGACGCCCGCGACGGTCGCGTGCACGCCCGACTCGTGCATCAGCACCCAGGTTGCGATCGCCAGCGGCGCCAGCACCCACCACGCCTGCACCCCGCGCTGCACGCACAGCCCGAACAGCAGCAGCGGCACCGCGGTCAGCGCCAGGGCGGCCAGGTTCATGTCGTCGGTGTAGAACACCGCGATGACGGTGATCGCCAGCAGGTCGTCGACGACCGCGAGCGTCAGCAGGAAGGTGCGCAGTGCCGAGGGCAGGTGCGTGGAGATGACGGCCAGCACGGCGACCGCGAAGGCGATGTCGGTCGCGGTCGGGATCGCCCAGCCCCGCAGCGCGCCGTCGCCGGTGTTCAGATTGACCAGCACGAAGATCAGCGAGGGCACCACCATGCCGCCGACCGCGGCGGCGATGGGAAGCGCCGCACGGCGCGGGTCCCGCAGATCGCCGGCCACGAACTCGCGTTTCAACTCCAGGCCCACCACGAGGAAGAAGATCGCCAGCAGGCCGTCGGCCGCCCACTCCCCGATGCTCAGGTCGAGGTGCAGCCCCAGCCACCGGCCGCCCAGCACCGCGTCGCGCAGGCCGAAATAGCCCTCGGCCCACGGGGAGTTGGCCCAGATCAGTGCGGTGGCCGCGGCGACCAGCAGGATGACGCCGCCGACGGTCTCCTTGCGCAGGATCTCGCTGACCCTGCTCGTCTCCGACCAGGAGCCCCGCGAGAAAAGCGGGGTGCGGCGGCGGCGGTTACTGGGATCGGATGTCACGGCCTGCCTCGGGTAGACGTCATTGCGTTATCGCCGACCAGACTTCCCGGCACACCTGGCAGTCATCCTAGGTGCTGCCCGGCGGTCGCTGCAGCACGGCCAGGCATTCCACGTGATGGGTGAGGGGAAACGAATCGTAGACCGCGACGTGCTCCACCTGATATCCCCGGTCCCGGTACAGACCGACGTCGCGCGCGAAAGATGCCGCCTCGCAACCGATGTGGATGATCCTGGGAACCTCGGCGGCGGCCAGCAGGTCGATCACCTCGCGCCCGGCCCCGGCCCGGGGCGGATCCAGGACGGCGACGTCGGCACGGCGGCGCTGCCCGGCCAGTGCGCGCCGCACCGAATCCGTCACCACCGAGACGTTGCCGAGGTCGGCCAGCGCCGCTCGCGCCGCCCGCGACGCGCCACGGGACGTGTCGACCGTCAGGACGCTGCCGTGCTCACCCACGCCCTCGGCCAATGCAGCGGCGAAGACCCCCGCACCGCCGTACAGATCCCAGGCCGACATGCCCGGCTCCAGCCGCGCCCACTCGGCGACGAGAGCGCTGTAGAGCGCCGGTGCGTCGCGGTGGGCCTGCCAGAACGCCGTGGCCGGAACGCGCCAACTGCGGGCGCCGACCCGCTGCGTGGTCTCGTAGTCGCCCTCGACGACTCGCGTCCGATTGCCGCCTCCGGCGGCGGAAGTCCGATTGCCGCCTCCGGCGGCGGAAGTCCGATTGCCGCCTCCGGCGGCGGAAGTCCGATTGCCGCCCTTCTCCCCCTTCTCCCCCTTCGCCCCCGCCACCGCGATGTGGCGCCGTCCGTCGTCGTCGAGCACGACATGGATCTCCGATTCGGCCGGCCACTCAGCCTCGGCCACGCCGTCGAGCATCCCCGCGGGCAACTGCGCGCAGTCGAGACGGTGCACCAGTTCGGCGCTGTGGTAGCGGTGAAAGCCGGCACGGCCATCGGCGGACGCCGCGAGCCGCACCCTGGTCCGCCAGCCCGTCGCACCCTGGTCGCCGACCGGCTCGGCGGTGGCCTCCGACTCGTCACGCCAGTGGTAATTCCCTACGCGGGCAAGCTGATTGGCGACCACCGCACCCTTGATCCGGCGGACGGCCGACGGCTCGGCGAACGCCAGGTCGCAGCAGCCTGCGCCGTCTGGGCCCGCGATCGGGCACAGCGGGTCGATCCGGCCGTCCGCCGCGTCGAGCACCTCGACCACCTCGGCGTTCCAATAGGAGCCGCGGTCGCCGACCAGGCGGGCCCGCACCGTCTCGCCGGGTAAGGCGTAGCGGACGAACACGACCCTGCCCTCGTGGCGGGCGATGCAGCTGCCCCCGTTGGCCGGCGCGACCGTGGTGAGGGTCAGTTCGTCGGCGGGGCTCATTCCAGGAACCCCTTGCGCGCGTCGCCCGGCGCGGACTGCGGCGCCAGTTTCCTGAGGCGTTCCGACGACGACAGCTGCCACGGCACCGACGTCACCATCACGTTCGGTTCGAACAGCAGCCGTCCCTTCAGCCGCAGCGCGCTCTGGTTGTGCAGCACCTGCTCCCACCAGTGCCCCACGACGTACTCGGGGATGAACACGGTCACCACCGTGCGCGGCGAGTCCTTGCTGACGCGTTTGACGTAATCGAGCACGGGCCTGGTGATCTCCCGGTACGGCGAGGCGATCACCTTCAGCGGCACGCTGATGTCGCTGTGCTCCCACTTGTGCACCAGCTGCCGGGTCTCGGCGTCGTCGACGCTGACCGTGACCGCCTCCAGCAGGTCGGGACGGGTGGCCCGCGCGTACGCCAGCGCGCGCATCGTCGGCATGTGCAGGTTCGACACCAGCACGATGGCGTGGTTGCGGCTGGGCAGCACGATGTCCTCGGTCTCGGCCGCGCGTGCCTCCAGCTCGCGGCTCACCGACGCATAGTGGCGGTGGATCAGCTTCATGATCCCGAACAGCGCCGCCATCGCCAGGATCGCGATCCACGCACCGACCATGAACTTCGTGACGACCACGATGACCAGGACCGTTCCGGTGCAGACGAATCCGATGGTGTTGATCACCCGCGCCCGCATCATCCGGCCGCGCGCCGCGACGTCGGTCTCAGTGCGCAGCAGACGCGTCCAGTGCCGGACCATGCCGATCTGGCTCAGCGTGAACGACACGAACACCCCGACGATGTAGAGCTGGATGAGCGCGGTCACCTCGGCCTGGAACGCCACGACGAACGCGATGGCGCCGAAGGCCAGGAACAGGATGCCGTTCGAGAACGCCAGCCGGTCCCCCCGGGTGTGCAACTGGCGCGGAAGGAAACGGTCCTGCGCCAGAATCGATCCCAGCACCGGGAAGCCGTTGAACGCGGTATTGGCCGCCAGGACCAGGATGAGCGCGGTGACCAGCGCGATGAGGAACAGACCCAGCGGGAAGTCGTGGAACACCGCGTCCGCGAGCTGGGCGATCAGCGTCCGCTGGTGGTAGTCGACCGGGGCCCCGACGAGCTGTTCGTTCGGACGTTCGGCGATCTGCACGCCGGTCGCCTGGGCCAGCATGATGATTCCCATGAACAACGTGATCGAGATACCGCCGAGCAGCAGCAGGGTGGTCGCGGCGTTGCGCGACTTAGGTTTACGGAACGCGGGCACCCCGTTGCTGATCGCCTCGACACCGGTGAGCGCCGCACTTCCCGACGAGAACGCCCGGGCGACCAGGAACACCAACGCGAAACCGAGGATGTCGCCGTGCTCGGAGTGCATCTCGAAATCCGCCGACTCGGCCTTCAACGGCGTTCCCAGGACATAGATCTGGAAGAACCCCCAGCCGAGCATCACGACCATCCCGATCATGAACGCATACGTCGGGATCGCGAACGCCGTTCCGGACTCCCGGATCCCGCGCAGGTTCAGCGAGGCCAGCAGCAGGATCGCGACCACCGCGAACCACACCTTGTGCTGGTTGATGAACGGCACCGCCGACCCGATGTTCGACATCGCCGAGGACATCGACACCGCGACGGTCAACACGTAGTCGACGAGCAGCGCGCTGGCGACCGTCAGGCCCGCGGTCGGGCCCAGGTTCGTCGTCACGACCTCGTAGTCGCCACCGCCCGACGGATAGGCGTGCACGTTCTGCCGGTAGCTGGCGATCACGATCAGCATGACCGCCGCCACGGCGAGGCCGATCCAGGGCGCCATCGAATAGGCGGTGAGCCCGGCGACCGACAGCACGAGGAAGATCTCTTCCGGGGCGTATGCGGTCGAGGAGAGGGCATCTGAGGCGAAGACCGGCAGCGCTATCCGCTTGGGGAGCAGCGTGTGCGACAGCTTGTCGCTACGGAACGGCCGGCCCAGCACCAACCGCCGTGCGACGGTCGAAAGCTTGGACACGACTGCCAAGGGTAAGCCCGAAGGCCGATGGCCGTCGGGAAGCGGTAGCGTTCCGGGTGCACGGGTTTTGCAGCAGCCTCGGCGGGGAAAGGACCCTCAGGTGCGCGTAGTGGTGATGGGGTGCGGCCGCGTGGGCGCATCCCTGTCGGACAGCCTCGCCAGGATCGGCCACGACGTCGCCGTCATCGACCGCGACGGCACCGCCTTCCACCGGCTCTCTGCCGACTTCCCGGGGGAACGCGTGCTGGGCATGGGCTTCGACCGTGACGTGCTGATCCGCGCCGGCATCGAGGGCGCGTCGGCGTTCGCGGCGGTCTCCTCGGGCGACAACTCGAACATCATCTCGGCCCGGGTGGCCCGCGAGACCTTCGGCGTGCAACGCGTCGTGGCCCGCATCTACGACGCCAAACGCGCCGCGGTCTATGAGCGCCTGGGCATCCCGACCGTGGCCACGGTGCCGTGGACCACCGACCGGCTGCTCAACGTCCTCACGCGGGAGACCGAGACCACGAAGTGGCGGGACCCCACCGGCAATGTCGGCGTCACCGAGTTGGCGCTGCACGAGGATTGGGTGGGCCGGCGGCTCACCGAGCTGGAGAGTGCGACGGCGGGACGGGTGTCGTTCATGATCCGGTTCGGCGCCGGCCTGCTGCCGGATGCCAAGACGGTCATCCAGGCCGGCGATCAGGTGTATCTCGCCGCGATCTCCGGCCACATCGCCGAGGCGCTGGCGATCGCCGCGCTACCGCCGAGCGAAGACGCCGAGGGCTGAGCCATGGCACAGAGGCGAGGAGCGCTGCGATGAAGGTCGCGATTGCCGGGGCCGGGGCGGTGGGGCGTTCGATCGCCCGCGAGCTGGTCGACATGCACGAAGTGACGCTGCTGGAACGCAACCCCGACCACATCGACGTCGACGCGATCCCCGCCGCGCACTGGCGCCTCGGGGACGCCTGCGAGCTGAGCCTGCTGGAGTCGGTGAAGCTGCACGAGTTCGACGTCGTGATCGCCGCGACCGGCGACGACAAGTCCAACGTCGTGGTGAGCCTGCTCTCCAAGACCGAGTTCGCGGTGCCGAGGGTCGTCGCCCGTGTCAACGATCCCCGCAACGAGTGGCTGTTCGACGAGTCGTGGGGCGTCGACGTCGCGGTGTCCACGCCGCGCATGCTCGCCTCGCTCGTGGAGGAAGCGGTGTCGGTCGGTGATCTCGTCCGGCTGATGGAGTTCCGCAAGGGTCAGGCCAACCTGGTCGAGATCACCCTGCCCGACGACACCCCGTGGGGCGGCAAACCCGTCAAGCGTCTGGAACTCCCCCGGGACGCGACGCTGGTGACGATCCTGCGTGGCCCCCGGGTCATCGTCCCCGAGCGGGACGAACCCCTTGAGGGGGGCGACGAGCTGTTGTTCGTCACGGTGGCCGAGGCCGAGGACGAGCTGCGCGAACTGCTGCTGCATCCCCAGCAGCGCTGACGACGTCCTGCCTCGGTCCGTCTAGGTCGTCTTGCGCGCCGGGTCGTCGGTGTCGCTGACGGGGTCGGTGTCGCCGGCGGGGTCGGTCGGGGCGTCGGGAGCGTCGCTGAGCCCCGCCTCACGGACCGCCTTCTTGGCCTTCCTGATCGCCAGGTACGTCACCAGGGCGGCCACCGCGGTCAGTGGCCAGCCCATCGCGATACGGGCGACACCCAGCCAGCCTGTCTGGTCGGCGTCGTAGAGGTGGTGCTGGACGACGAAGCGTGCCGTGAACACCGCGACCCACACTAGCGTCGCCGCGTCGAAGGCGAGCACCGCCGCCCGCACCTCGCGCCACCGGCGGTCGTGGGTGTTGACCCACCCCCAGATATAGCCCACCAGCGGACGCCGGATCACGACCGACAGCGCGAACACCACCGCCCAGATCAGCGACGTCCAGATGCCGAGGAGGAAGTAGCCCTTGGACGCCCCGACGAGATAGGCGATGAGCGCGCTGATGCCGACGCCGAAGAACCCGGAGATGGCCGGCTGGGCCGTCTCACGCCGCGCCAGGCGCCATATCAGGATCAGCGTCGCCACGCCGAGCGCGGCGATGATGGCCGGCATCAGACCGAAGGCCGACGAGACCGGGACGAACACGAGGACCGGCAGCGACGAATAGATCAGGCCGCTGATACCGCCCATCTGTTCCAGCACGGCCGCGCCACGCGCCGGAGATGTCTGCGTGCCCGGATCGGTACCGGGGTCGCTCACTTCTGGATCTCGTAGTGGGGGTTGTAGATCGCCTTGCTGCCGTTGTCGAGCTTGCCGACGCGACCGTGCACCTTGAGGGTGCGCCCGGATTCGATCCCCGGGATGCGCCGCTGCCCCAGCCACACCAACATCACGGTGTCCGTGCCGTCGAACAACTCGGCCTTCACGCCGCCGGCGCAACTCTTGCCGTTGCACTCGACGCTGCGCAGGGTGCCGATCATGGTCACTTCCTGGCCGCGCTGACAGTCAATCGCCTTCTGCGCGCCGGTGTTAGCGGCTTCGTCGCTGAGCTCTTCGACGTCGAGTTGTTCCGGATCTTCGGTCAACCGCCGGGTGAGCCGTCGAAGATACCCCTCGGCCGTAGCCATGGCTTCTCCTGACCTTCTGCCAATCCACTGTGGACTCACTTGACCAACGCCACGGTAGACCTCTTGGTTCCGAAGTGCTAACCACGGGGCGGGTGTTGAGCGGGTCGCCAGGGTCGGGTTTTCCCTCACCAGGCACGATCGAAACATGGCGGCCATCCTGCGCGGAATCACCACCGTTCTGCTCCCGGGCACGGGGTCCGACGACGACTTCGTCTACCGGGCATTCTCCGCCGCGTTGCACCAGGTCGGTGCGGTCGTCGTAACGCCGCGGCCGCAGCCGCACCGGCTGATCGACGGGTACCGCGACGAGCTCGACAACGCGTGCCGCGCAGCCGCGCCGTCACCGATCGCCGTGGGTGGGGTGTCCATCGGCGCCGCCGTCGCCCTCGAGTGGGCTCTGACACACCCCGACGGGACGGTCGCGGTGCTCGCGGCGCTGCCCGCATGGACGGGCGACCCCGAGACCGCGCCCGCGGCCCTGGCGGCCCGCTACTCCGCCGACATGCTGCGCCGCGAAGGGTTGGTGACGACCACCACGCAGATGCAGCAGTCGAGCCCGGCCTGGCTGGCCGACGAACTGACCCGGTCGTGGCTGGATCAGTGGCCGGCGCTGCCGGACGCGATGGAGGACGCCGCGCGGTTCATAGCCCCGACCACGGCCCGCCTCGAGACACTGCGGCCACCATTGGGTGTCGTGTCCGCCACCGACGACGCGGTGCATCCGCTGGAGGTGGGAATCGAGTGGGTGTCGGCGGCGCCCCGGGCAGCCCTGCGCACGGTCACGCTCGACGACATCGGCGCCGATCCGGGAATCCTCGGCGCTCAGTGCCTCGCCGCGGTCGGCGAGGCCGCCGAGCGGCGCTGACACCGCCGAACGGCGCGGAGCCTCAGCCTCCGGTGATGGTGCGCAGCTGCTGCATGGCCGAACCGAGCGTGCTGCGCCGCGCATCCGGAGCCGGAGGCTGATCCTGCTGCGCGGGCTGTTCGGGAGTCTGCGCGGGCTGCTGTGGCGCCGGTTGCTGCTGCTGCTGCGGTGCAGCCCCGCCCGCCTGCGCGGCGGCCTGTTGCTGCTGTGCCATCGCCTGCTGCTGGGCGGCCGCGAGCTGGGCGGCCATCGGTTCGGGCAGCTGCACCGGCAGCGGTGTGCGCACCGGCATCGGTGTGTCGCCTCGACGGACGACCGTGTCGGCCAACGCATTGCGTGCCTGCTCGGCGAGGGCACCCATGCGCTCGTACGGGCCGTTGACGACGCATCGCACCATCCACCGGTAGCCGTCCACGCCGATGAACCGCACGACCGCGGCCCCCTCGCCCGCGGACCCGACCACCTCGCGGCCCCACGGGCCGTCCTCGATGCTGACCTTCGGTGCGTCCTTGCGCAGCGATTCGGCGAGCTCCGAGGCGACCTCGCGCCACAGCCCGGCCGACTTCGGGGCCGCGTAGGCCGCGATCGTGAACCGGCCGTCGGGTGTGACCACCCAGACCGCGCTCGGCACCCCCGCCTCGTTCATCTCGACCTGCACCTGGCCCGCGTCGGGCATCGGGATCAACACCGAGCCCAGGTCCAGCCGCGCCAGCGTGGCGACCGCCGGATCATCGAAATCGTCGATGTCGAACGGGCCTTCCAGCTCCTCGTCGTCGGTGTCCACCGACGTCACCTCCTCGGGCACTGCGTCCCTCTCGCTGCGGTGTCTGCCTGAAGCCATGTCAACTCCACCTACAGACTGGCATGCCCACCCGACGAACCGTGGCCACCTTCGCCACGCGTCGTCTCGGCGAGCCCTGCTTCGTCGAAGGACGTCACCTCGATCAGCTCCGGCAATTCCACGCGCTGGACCAGAAGCTGCGCGATCCGGTCGCCGCGGTGGATCTCGATGGGGGTCGCCGGATCGAGATTGATCAGGCAGACCTTGATCTCCCCGCGGTAGCCCGCGTCGATCGTCCCGGGGCTGTTGACGATCGAAAGTCCCACGCGCGCAGCCAGTCCCGAACGAGGGTGGATGAGACCCACCATCCCGTGCGGAATCGCGACCGCGACCCCGGTGGGCACCAGCGCCCGCTCCCCGGGGCCCAGCCGGACGTCCTGCGCGCTGACCAGGTCGACCCCCGCGTCCCCGTCGTGGGCCCTGCTGGGCAGCGGAAGCTCGCGGTCGAGCCGCACAACCGCCAAAGATGTGGACACGGCGTCAGAGATTACTCTGGGCCGCGTGTCTGACACGCGCGCCACCGCCCAAACGGTCCGCTATCGCGAGCGGCTCTGGGTGCCGCTGTGGTGGTGGTTGCCGGGCCTGGGCCTGGCCGCACTCATCGCCCTCGAGGTCAACCAGGGCATCCCAGCGCTGCCCACGTGGCTGCCCTACGCGGTGCTGCTGCCGGTCGCCGCGGTCGTACTGCTCGCGCTCGGACGGACCGAACTGCGGGTGGTGAGCTCCGGCGGGGACACCGAACTGTGGGTCGGCGAAGCCCACCTACCCGTCTCGGTGGTGACCCGCTCCGCGGAGGTGCCCCGCTCGGCCAAGTCGGCGGCGCTGGGCCGCCAACTCGACCCTGCGGCCTACGTCGTGCACAAGGGCTGGGTGGGCCCCATGGTGCTTCTGGTCCTCGACGATCCGGAGGACCCCACCCCGTACTGGCTGATCAGCGCGAAGCACCCAGACAGGGTTCTGGCAGCGCTCAAGTCCTGAGGGGACGGACCCGAGCCTGCCTCAGGCGGCGCAGTCGGTGCAGATCATCATGCCGTTCTTCTCGGTGGCAAGACGGCTGCGGTGATGAACCAAGAAGCAGCTCGAGCAGGTGAACTCGTCGGCCTGCTTCGGGATCACCCGGACCGAGAGCTCCTCACCGGACAGATCGGCGCCCGGCAGTTCGAAGGACTCCGCCGATTCGGATTCGTCGACGTCGACGACGGCGGACTGGGCCTCGTTGCGCCGGGCCTTCAACTCCTCCAGCGAGTCCTCGGAAACGTCATCGGTTTCTGTGCGCCTTGGGGCGTCGTAGTCAGTGGCCATACCTGTCCCCTCCATGAAGCTTGTGTGCAGCGTTGCTTTGTACCAGCGTCGAACGCATCCGCCAAACGATTCGTGCCCGTATTGACACCGGTTCTAATGTGATTTACGTCACAGGATGGAAATGCCTGCTTGACGAGCCGGTAGGTGGCCCACTCGCGGTGGCTCTAGAGTGCTGACCGTGGTCGCGCAAATCACCGAGGGCACGGCGTTCGACAGACACGGCCGCCCGTTCCGGCGCCGGAGCTATCTGCCCGGCATCGTGATGTTCGGATGCCTGGGCGTGGTGGCCCTCTTGGTGTGGGTCATCGCCCTGTCGCGGCCACCGGACATTCCACAGGCCGCGATCTGCAACCGGCCTCCCCCGCCGGCCGAGCCCGGGGCGCCGGTCCCCGATCTCGGTGAGCAGGTGTCGCGGTCGTCGATGATCGAGGTCACCCCGGCCAAACTCGCCGACGCCCGGATCCGGGTGTTCAACGCCAGCGGTCAGGGTGGCCAGGCCGCCGAGGTGGCCGGAGCGCTGCGCGACCTCGGCTTCACCGACCCCGAGGCCGCCAACGACCCGATCTACGTGACCGCACGGCTGCAGTGCCAGGGCCAGATCCGGTTCGGACCGTCCGGGCGCGCGGCGGCCGCGGCGGTCTGGCTGGTCGCCCCCTGCACCGAGTTGTTCCAGGACGGGCGTGCCGACGACAGCGTCGACCTCGCGATCGGCACCGACTTCACCGAGCTCACCCACAGCGACGACATCGACGCCGTGCTGGCGAGCCTGCTGCCCGATGCCACTCAGCCCGCCGACGCCGACCTCCTGACCAAGGCCCACACCGGAACCTGCTGACAGTCGCGGGACCGGCCCCGTCACGCCGTCCGCGCGCCGGAGCGGACCAGCGCCTCGTCGAATGCGGCGCTGATGCCGGGCGCGGCCGCCACCATCAGCCCGGCGCCGTCGCTCGAGTCGGGTGGGCGCACCCGGGCCCCGGCTTCCGCGGCGATCAGGGCGCCCGCCGCCCAGTCCCACAGGTGGACGTCGTCTTCGAAGTAGGCGTCCAGCCGGCCCGCCGCGACCATGCAGAGGTCGAGCGCGCACGATCCGAGGCGGCGCAGATCGCGCACGTCGGGCAGCAACCCGGCCACGATCCGCCCCTGCTGCCGCCTGTGCTCGCGGTCGTAGGAGAACCCGGTGCCCACCAGGGCCATGGACAGGTCGGTGGCCGGGCTACACCGCAGCGGGGTGACCGCGGCGTCCTGCCGCACGTGGGCTCCGTGCCCCAGTGCGGCCGAGTAGACGGCTCCCGCCGCCACGTCGGCCACGGCCCCGGCGACCGAGACGCCGTCGCGACGAACGCCGACCGACACGGCGTAGGCGGGGATGCCGTAAAGGAAGTTGACCGTCCCGTCGATCGGATCCAGGACCCAGGTGAGCTGCCCGGTCGCGACCCCTGCCGGGCCGCCCTCCTCCTCGCCCAGGATCGCGTCCCCGGGCCGAAGGACCGCGAGCCGCTCCCGCAGGAGCCGCTCCGTGGCGGTGTCGACGACGGTCACCGGATCAGTCGGAGTGCTCTTCGCCCGCACCGCGGGCTCCCCACCGGAGGGCCCGTCACCCGGAGCGCCCGGGCCGAACACCTCGATGCGGCGGGTGCGCACGAACTCGGCGGCCTCGGTCGCCAGCTGCTCGGCAACCCGGCGCAGCTCCACGGGATCGTTGTCGGTAGTCACCGGACCATCGCAGCACACCGGGCACCTCGGCGGCCCACCGGATGCACGACTGGCGCACATCACAATTGGTGAGCCGATAGGGTGGCATCGCCCCACCAGGCCGAGGCCGCCCACCTGCGCAGAGGAGCCCCCATGTCCGCCGAAGCTGAGTCGCCGGAGTCGCCGGAATCGTCGGGTGCGGCCGGGACGTTCGACCCCGGAGCCGGCTCGCTGCGTCGCGGGTTCGGCATCGACGTGGGCGGCAGCGGCGTCAAAGGCGGCATCGTCGACCTCGACACCGGCCAGCTCATCGGCGAACGCTTCAAGCTCCTCACCCCGCAGCCGGCCACCCCGGACGCAGTGGCGAAGACCATCGCCGAGGTTGTCGCGCACTTCGGCTGGGAGGGCCCGCTCGGGGTGACCTATCCGGGCGTCGTCGCCGACGGGATCGTCTGCACCGCCGCCAACGTCGACAAGGGCTGGATCGGGCTGAACGCCCAGGAGGTCATCGCGGGCGCGCTGAACGGCCGGCGCGTGACCGTGCTCAACGACGCCGACGCCGCCGGGCTCGCCGAGGAGAAGTTCGGCGCCGGTCGCGACAACACCGGCGTGATCGTGTTGCTGACCTTCGGCACCGGAATCGGCTCGGCGGTGATCCACAACGGGGTGCTGCTGCCCAACACCGAGTTCGGCCACCTCGAGGTGGGCGGTAAGGAAGCCGAGCACCGCGCGGCGAGCTCGGTCAAGGAACGCAAGGACTGGAGCTACGAGCGCTGGACCGTCGAGGTCACCAAGGTGCTGGTCGCGATCGAGAACGCAATATGGCCCGACCTGTTCATCGCCGGCGGCGGCATCAGCCGCAAGGCCGACAAATGGGTGCCGCTGCTCAAGAACCGCGTCCCGGTCGTGGCCGCGGAACTGCAGAACACCGCGGGCATCGTCGGCGCCGCGATGGCCGCCGACGTCGACGTGACGGCTACCGGCAGGTAACCCACTGCCCGCAGTGACGCCTGTGCCGGCGCGGCCGTCCGCGGGCCGACGCGCAGAGACGTCAAATTTGCCGCGGCGCGCGGCGTTAACCCACACTGTCGTTACAATGGTCGACGGCGGCCACCGACCAGACAGCGGCGGGATGTATCCCACCCCGACATGACGCTTTGAGATCGACGCCGACATTCGACATAGCCGACACCCGGTGGCGCACGTGTGCCCCGGAAACCCGCACGACCGAAAGGGTGTACGTGGCAGCGACCAAGGCAAGCCCGGCAACCGACGAGCCGGTGAAGCGCACCGCAGCCAAGACCCCAGCCAAGAAGGCGCCTGCGAAGAAGGCCGCCAAGAGTGTGGCGGCCAAGGGCACCAAGCCGCGTGCCGCCAAAGCAGCCGACGCTCCGGCCGCCCGTGGCCGCGCCAAGAAGGCGACCTCGCCGAACGCCGACGGTGTCGACGAGGAGCTCACCGGCGAGGAGCTTGAGGGCGGCGACGAGATCGAAGGCGAGCCCGGCGACGACCTGGAGGAGGCCGAACTCGACCTCGCGGACATCGAGGTCGACGACGACGCCACTGCCTCCGACGACGATTCCGAGGACGAGGCCGCCGAAGGCGACGCCGTGGCCGCCCCGAAAGCCGGCGCCAAGCCCGCCAAGGACGAAGACGATTCGCTGCCCGAGCCGTCCGAGAAGGACAAGGCCTCCGGCGACTTCGTGTGGGACGAGGAGGAATCCGAAGCCCTGCGGCAGGCGCGCAAGGATGCTGAGCTCACCGCCTCGGCGGACTCGGTACGCGCGTACCTCAAGCAGATCGGCAAGGTCGCGCTGCTCAACGCCGAAGAGGAAGTCGAGCTCGCCAAGCGCATCGAGGCAGGCCTGTACTGCACGCAGCTTATGGCCGAACTCGCCGAGAAGGGCGAGAAGCTCACCACCGCGCAGCGGCGCGATTACATGTGGATCTGCCGTGACGGCGACCGGGCCAAGAACCACCTGCTCGAGGCCAACCTGCGTCTGGTGGTGTCGCTGGCCAAGCGCTACACCGGGCGCGGCATGGCGTTCCTGGACCTCATCCAGGAAGGCAACCTGGGCCTGATCCGCGCGGTCGAGAAGTTCGACTACACCAAGGGCTACAAGTTCTCGACCTACGCCACGTGGTGGATCCGCCAGGCGATCACGCGCGCGATGGCAGACCAGGCCCGCACCATCCGCATCCCGGTGCACATGGTCGAGGTGATCAACAAGCTCGGCCGCATCCAGCGCGAACTGCTGCAGGACCTGGGTCGCGAACCCACGCCCGAAGAGCTCGCCAAGGAAATGGACATCACGCCCGAGAAGGTGCTGGAGATCCAGCAGTACGCGCGTGAGCCGATCTCGCTGGACCAGACCATCGGTGACGAAGGTGACTCGCAGCTCGGCGATTTCATCGAGGACTCCGAGGCCGTCGTCGCCGTCGACGCCGTGTCGTTCACGCTGCTGCAGGATCAGCTGCAGTCGGTGCTCGAGACGCTGTCGGAGCGCGAAGCGGGCGTGGTGCGGCTCAGGTTCGGCCTGACCGACGGTCAGCCCCGCACGCTCGACGAGATCGGGCAGGTCTACGGGGTGACGCGTGAGCGCATCCGCCAGATCGAGTCCAAGACGATGTCGAAGTTGCGCCATCCCAGCCGTTCTCAGGTGCTGCGCGACTACCTGGACTGACAGCCGGGTCGTTCCAAGAATTAATTAAGTCCACTGCCCTACGTTCGTCCGCGATGAGACGAACAGTGAACGAGGCCGCCCCGAAGCGGCTCCCGCCGGTGCCGGTGATCCGCGCGGTCGACCGCGTCCGCGCGGGTCTGCAACGGCTGCACCGCCGGACGGCGCCGGGCAATGTTGCGCTCCTTGAGCTCGCGACCGGAGCGTGGACCACGCAGGTGCTCTGCGTGGCCGCGCAGCTCGGCATCCCCGACCGGCTCGCGGGAGGTCCTGCGCATGCCGACACGGTGGCCGCTCAGGTCGGCGCCGACCCGGACGCGGTCTACCGGCTGATGCGGGCGATGACCAGCCGCGGTGCGCTCGTGGAACGGCGCGACGGCAGATTCGCGCTCACCCCCGTGGGCGAAGCGCTGCGCAGTGACACCGAGGGATCCCTGCGCGACATGGTCCTGTTCATCGGACATCCCGCCCGCTGGGCCGACTGGGGCAGCCTGCTGTACTCCGTGCAGACCGGCCTGCCCGCCGCCGACAAGCTGCGGGGCATGTCGTTCTTCGAGTACCTGGACACCGACCCGGAATTCGCCGGCGTGTTCAACCGGGCGATGACGGCGGCGAGCGGACTGTCGAACGACGTGGCGCTGCAGGCGTACGACTTCAGCGGGGCCCGGCTGATCGTCGATGTGGGCGGAGGCCACGGAGCGGTGCTGTCGACCATCCTGCGGCAGGCGCCCGACGCCGACGGGATCCTCTACGACCTGCCGAAGGTCGTCGACGGGGCGGCTGCACTCCTGGCCGACGAGGGCGTCTCGCACCGCATCACCGTCACCGGCGGCTCGTTCATGGAGTCGGTGCCCGCGGGCGGCGACGTGTACGTGCTGAAGAACATCATTCACGACTGGAACGATGAGGACGCGACGACGATCCTGCGCAACATCCGCACCGCGATCGCCGACGGAGGCACCGTCATCCTGTTGGAAATGGTTCTCCCACAACGTGCTTCGTCGTTCATCGGACACATGCTCGACCTCGAGATGCTGCTGATGCTCAAGGGCAGGGAACGCACGCGCGCCGAGTACGAGACGCTGCTGGGTCAGGCGGGCTTCGAGCTCACCCGGGTCATCCCCACGGTGAGCCCGATCTCGGTCATCGAGGCCCGCGCCGTCTAATCCGGCGGTTTCCTAGCCGGCGTCGGAGGCGTGGCTCCCGTTACCACCGTCACCCCCGCGGCCACCCGCGCCGCCGCGCGTGCCCTCGCCGCCGACGCCGTCGGTGCCGCCGCTGCCGGAAAGGCCGGAGGTGCCGTCTCCGGCCGCTCCCCCGTCGCCGCCCCGACCGCCGGTGCCGCCGCGACCTCCTGCTCCGGTGGCGCCCCGGGTACCGTCCGCGCCGCCCGCTGCGCCTTCGGTGCTTCCGGCGCCACCCTTGCCGGCGGCGCCCCCGGTACCGCCGTCACCGCCTGCGCCTCCGGCGCCGCCGAACCCGCCGTGACCGCCCTGGCCTGCGCGCACCGTGCCGGAGCCGGATTCGGAGACGTCGGCGCCCCCGGTGCCGCCGGTGCCGCCGTCGCCGCCGACCGCGCCTGTGCCACCTTGGCCGCCGGCGCCACCTGAGCCGCCGGCGCCGCCGTTTCCTGTCTGAGAACCGCTGCGGCCGCCTGCGCCGCCGGCACCGCCGCTGGTGCCTGTCGCACCCGCCGCGCCCGTGCCGCCGTTCCCGCCTGCGCCGCCGGGTCCGCCAAAGCCGATCGTCGGGCCGATCTTGACGTCGCCACCGGCGCCGCCGTCACCGCCCCGGCCGCCGGAGGAACCGCCGTCGCCGCCGACGCCGCCGTTGTTGCCGAACACCGCGACCAGCGGCGAGCTGCCCTGCGCGAGGCCGGCGTCTCCGCCCTTGCCGCCGGCGCCGCCGCCGGACCCGTCGCCGCCGTCACCGCCGGCCCCGCTGACCGCGAAGGTGTGGGGGCCGGCGAACAGCGGGATGATGCCCTGCCCCTGCCCGCCGTTGCCTCCGGACTGGTTCGACCCTGCGGCCGCATCGGCGCCGCGCCCGCCCATGCCGCCGACCAGGTAGCCCTCGACCACGGAGTTCGAATACGGCAACCCCGTGGAGCCGAGGTAGCTCGGGGTGCCGGTCGCGGCTCGGCCCGACGCGGTCGCATTCACCCCATCGAGACCCGTGCCGCCGGTCCCACCGTTACCGCCGGCGCCGCCGTTTCCGTGCAGCCTGCCGGCGTTCCCGCCAGCCCCGCCGTTTCCGCCGGCGATGCCGTAGGCACCGTCGGCACCGTCACCGCCGTCGCCGCCGTCACCCGTCGACGCGAACAGACCGGCATTGCCTCCGGCACCGCCGTGTTGGCCGGCCAGGTAGCCGTCGCCCCCGTCACCGCCGTTTCCGCCAAAGAGTCCGGCGTTGCCACCTTTGCCGCCCCGCGCACCGTCGCCACCGTTGCCGAACAGCAGGCCCCCGTTGGAGCCGTTGCAGGCCGACCCTTCACAGTCGGCGGCCGCATCCGCGCCGTCGCCGATCAGCCAGCCGCCGGGGCCGATCATCGGGCGAGCCGCGGACGGGGTCGATACCGCGGTGGTTGCCGACGCCGCGCGGTCACGGTCGCGGCCGCCGGCCGTGCCGAACCACAGAAGTTCCTCTGGAACAGGGGAATTGGGAACGACGAGCGGGTCGAAGGACGCGAGCCGGATGTCTGCATGCGTGGTTGCGGGGTCGGCGGGCTGCGCGGCGAGCACGAGCCCGGCGCCGATGACCGCGGCGCCCCCGGTACCGGCCAGCAGTACGTGCCGGGCCATCTGCTCCCCGCAGCGCTTGATCGTCGAATCGATGATTTTGACTTGTTTGCCACAGCGCTGTGCCACGCGGACGTCCCCCGTCGAATTGCCTGGTTGTTAGCTGAAATCTAACACGGCAAACACATCAGGAGTTCGGGCGCTTTCAGCAATCGGCGCCGATACAGACGGTCAGCGCTTGCGGTCGCGGACCTTGTACGTCGAAGGCCAGGACTCCCGGGTGTCGTCGCCGACCAACGGCACGCCCTTGGACCCGATCCGGATGTCGTAGGCCTCTTTGCCGGCGCCCACCTCACGGTTGGCGTGTTCGGTCGCCAGATAGATGAGCTGGTCGATCTCGGCCTCGGCGAAGGCGACGAATGTCGTCTTGCGAACGATCTCCTCGGCGGGCGGGACCATGCGATCCGGCAAAATCCGCGTCAGCAGCGCCGCCACGGCCAGCAGGGAGAACGGCACCACCCAATAGCAGACGAACGACAGCGGGGTTCTGGTGTCCAGGATCGTCGCGTCGCCCCGCACCAGCGGGGGGATCACCGAGGAGACCGTCATGCCGGCGAACGCCGCGATCCAGACCCAGGTCAGAACAGACGTGATCCGCTGGAACGTGTCACTCTCGATGACTTCCTTCGGCTGACCCACCACCGCGAACTCGCGCACGAACGGCCGCCCGATGAGGGCGCTCACCAGTGCCACAAGGAAGATTCCCGCGTTGCTGAGTGGCTGCAGCCACCGTTCCATGAAGTCCGTGCTGACCGTGAACGTCAGCACCGCGAGAATCAGGAACGTTGCGACAGCGCCGATTTCGAGAGTCCGGCCGGGCGATCCTGCGAGGCGGGCGGCCACCACGGCAGCCACGGAGACCGCCAGCGCGATCAGCACCGCTGCCGCGAAGGGGACGTTGCCGACCAGTACCCAGTAGACGATCCACGGTGCAAAGCCAAAGATGATGCCCACGGCTGGTCAGTGTATTGAGTGACGCACCGGCACGGGAGCGGCCTATGCCCTCGATGAGAATGGCCCTCTACCGCCCAGCGGCAGCGGTCCCGCGATCACGCCTCGACCGGCGCGAACCGTCCGTCGGCGCCCGGCAGGTAGGGAGTGACGCTTATCACAGCCGCGGCAGGCAAAGGTCCATACAAATGTGGGAACTCCATGCCATCGGGATCGGCCGGAACGCCGGGTTCCCAACGAACCGGAGAGGCGAGTCGTGCAGGGTCGAGGCGGAGCAGCACCAGATCGGTACGGCCGGCGTACAGCCGGTTGGCCGGCAGGTGGACCTGTTGCGGGCTCGACAGGTGCACGAAGCCGACGGACTCCAGGGATTCGGGCGCGCGCAGGCCGGTGCGCTGCGCAGCGTCCCACTCATCCGCCCCGCACAGGTGCACGAGTTCTCCGCTCTGTGGTGCAGATGTCATATCCGCAGCCCCTTTCCGTCGCAACACGTCCGTCCGTGAGACACGACACACCCGTGAACCCCCGGGGAACAAGGCCGGAACCCCAAGCGTCTGACACAGTAGAAGTACGTCGCAACCACCCTATGGAGGTGCCATGACCGCAACGCTGACCAGTCCTGGATTGACCAAGGCTGACCGCTGCGACCGTTGTGGGGCCGCAGCCCGCGTACGGGCGAAGCTTCCTTCGGGTGCCGAACTCCTGTTCTGCCAGCATCACGCCAACGAGCACGAGGCCAAGCTCGTCGAATTGGCGGCCGTGCTGGAAGTGAGCCCGCTGCAGCCTTAAGTCGGCGAATCGGCAATGCTGGACTGGTCATGAGTGACCAGTCAGAGCGGTCTCCTGCGCGGCCGTCGAGGAAACCCGCACCGTCGCGCCATCACGTCCGGCACATCGCGCTGCGGACGCTCGGAAAGAGCTGGGACGATTCGATTTTCTCGGAGTCGGCTCAAGCGGCGTTCTGGTGTGCGCTGTCGTTGCCCCCGTTGCTGCTGGGAATGCTGGGCAGCCTCGCCTATATCGCGCCGATGTTCGGGCCCGACACGCTCCCGACGATCCAGCATCAGATCGTGGGCACGGCCGAACGGTTCTTCTCGCCCAACGTGGTGAACGAGATCATCGAGCCGACGGTGCGCGACATCGTGCGTGGCGCTCGCGGCGAGGTGGTGTCGGTCGGTTTCGTCATCTCGCTGTGGGCCGGGTCGTCGGCCATCTCGGCGTTCGTGGACTCGATCACCGAGGCGCACGACCAGACGCCGCTGAGGCATCCGGTGCGGCAACGGTTCTACGCGCTGGGGCTCTACGTGGTGATGCTCGTGGGGGCCATCATCACGGCGCCGTTCCTGGCGCTGGGGCCGCGCAAGATCGCCGAGTTCATCCCGGACAGCTGGGACCACGTGCTGCAGTTCGGGTACTACCCCGTGCTTTTCGTCGCCTTCACGATCGCGGTGAACGTGCTGTTCCGGGTGTCGTTGCCCAGACCCCTGCCATCGCACCGGCTGCTGCTCGGCTCGGTGCTGGCCACCGTCGTGTTCCTGATCGCGACGTGGGGCCTGCGCGTGTACCTGACCTGGATCACCAGCACCGGCTACACCTACGGTGCGCTGGCCACGCCGATCGCGTTCCTGTTGTTCGCGTTCTTCCTGGGCTTCGCGATCATGATCGGCGCCGAACTGAACGCGGCCATCGAAGAAGAATGGCCGGCCCCCGACACCCACGCCAAGCGGCTTCGGTGGTGGCTGGAGGCGAAGGCGGACTCTCTGAACGGCAGCCCCTCGCAAGCGGCGTCGCGACCGGGCACCGCCCCTCCGACTGCGGCCACCGTCGGCGACGTGTCCGGCGACCCCGCCGCGGGCGACGCCCCTACTTCTTGAGCTGCTCGTAGATCCGCTTGCAGTCCGGGCAGACCGGCGACCCGGGCTTGGCCGAGCGGGTGACCGGAAACACCTCGCCGCACAACGCGACGACGTGCGTGCCCATCACGGCGCTCTCGGCGATCTTGTCCTTCTTCACATAGTGGAAGAACTTGGGCCGGTCGTCGTCCGTCCCGTCGTCGACGCGTTCGTCGGTCTCGGTGCGCTCGATCGTCTGGGTGTCCATGACCCCATTCTGCCCGGCAAGAGTTTGGTAAGAAACGCGACGGGCACACCCGGGTTTTGATGTGGAACAGTGGAGATATGAAACACGGCCAAGAGCTGAGTTTCGACGACGAGGGTCGCCCGGTGTTGATCACCCGGGCCGCCCCCGCCTACGAGGAGCAGCACCGCCGGCGCGTGCGTAAGTACCTGACGCTGATGTCCTTCCGTATCCCCGCGCTGATCCTGGCCGCGGTCGCCTACGGCATCTGGGAGAACGGCCTCATCTCGCTGGCCATCGTCGTGGCGTCGATCCCGCTGCCCTGGATGGCGGTGCTGATCGCCAACGACCGCCCGCCCCGCACCGCCGAGGAACCCCGCCGCTACGACATGCCGCGCCGGATCCCCCTGTTCCCCACGGCCGAGCGCCCCGCGATCGAACGCACCCCGCGCCCCGCGCCGCAACAGGGATCCGACGATCCCCGCGGCGATGTGCCCACCTGAGCGCCTTCTGGCTCTATTCTCAGACGATTCTCAGGTCTGGGTCCAATAACCGCTGATCAGAAGGTGTGAAGCCCCCGGAACGTGGGAACTCATCGGCTGCCTAGGGCGTTGTAGTCCTTGAAAGTTCCACCCGATCAGGAGGCCGCCATGGCAAACGCCACCACCAGCCGCATCGCCGAAGACCTGGACGCTCAGAGCCCCGCCGCCGACCTGGTGCGGGTCTACCTGAACGGCATCGGCAAGACCGCGCTTCTCAACGCTGCGGACGAAGTCGAGCTGGCCAAGCGCATCGAGGCAGGCCTCTACGCACAGCACCTGCTCGCCACGCGAAAGCGTCTCGGCGACAACCGCAAACGGGATCTGGCTGCAGTGGTGCGCGACGGCGAGGCGGCGCGGCGTCATCTGCTGGAAGCCAACCTGCGACTGGTGGTGTCGCTGGCCAAGCGCTACACCGGACGCGGTATGCCGCTGCTCGACCTGATCCAGGAGGGCAACCTCGGCCTGATCCGGGCCATGGAGAAGTTCGACTACACCAAGGGATTCAAGTTCTCGACCTACGCCACGTGGTGGATCCGTCAGGCGATCACCCGGGGCATGGCAGACCAGAGCCGCACGATCCGGCTGCCCGTCCACCTCGTCGAGCAGGTCAACAAGCTGGCGCGGATCAAGCGCGAGATGCACCAGAACCTGGGCCGCGAGGCCACCGACGAGGAACTGGCCGAGGAGTCGGGCATCCCCGTCGAGAAGATCAACGACCTCTTGGAGCACAGCCGCGACCCGGTGAGCCTGGACATGCCCGTCGGCAGCGACGAAGAGGCCCCGCTGGGCGACTTCATCGAAGACGCCGAGGCGATGTCGGCCGAGAACGCGGTGATCTCCGAACTGCTGCACACCGACATCCGGTACGTGCTGGCCACCCTCGACGAGCGCGAGCAGCAGGTCATCCGCCTGCGCTTCGGTCTCGACGACGGCCAGCCGCGCACGCTCGACCAGATCGGCAAGCTGTTCGGACTCTCCCGGGAACGCGTGCGTCAGATCGAGCGCGAGGTGATGGCGAAGCTGCGCAACGGCGAACGGGCCGATCGCCTGCGCTCCTACGCCAGCTGAGCCACTCCCCCTGGAAGACCCGCCGGACGCTTCGGCGGGTCTTCTGCGGGGAGCTCCTGTGGGCTCGCAGTGTGGGCCGTGTCGCTCGGGGAAGGGGCGCTGTCCGGCCCGGAAGGCCGGTAGACTCGCGCCAGACGGAGGGCTGTGCAATGAACGATCTAGTTGATACCACCGAGATGTATCTGCGAACGATCTACGACCTCGAGGAAGAGGGCGTGATCCCGCTGCGTGCGCGCATCGCGGAGCGTCTCGACCAGAGCGGGCCCACCGTGAGCCAGACCGTGTCCCGGATGGAGCGCGACGGCCTGCTCCATGTCGCCGGTGACCGCCACCTCGAGCTGACCGACAAGGGCCGCGCGCTGGCTGTCGCGGTGATGCGCAAGCACCGTCTCGCCGAACGCCTTCTGGTCGACGTGATCGGACTGCCGTGGGAAGAAGTCCACGCCGAGGCCTGCCGCTGGGAGCACGTGATGAGCGTGGACGTCGAGCGCCGGCTGGTGCAGGTGTTGAACAACCCGACGACCTCACCGTTCGGCAACCCGATCCCCGGCCTGTCCGAGCTCGGTGTCGGTGACGAGTTCGCCAACGAGGCGTTCAGCCTCGTCCGCCTGACCGAACTTCCCGCCGGTATGCCGGTCGCCGTCGTCGTGCGCCAGCTGACCGAGCACGTCCAGGGCGACGTCGAGTTGATCGCCCGCCTCAAGGACGCCGGCGTCGTGCCGAACGCGCGCGTGACCGTCGAGGTCAACGATCACGGCGGCGTCAACATCGTGATCCCGGGCCACGAGCAGGTCGAACTCCCCCACGAGATGGCTCACGCCGTCAAGGTCGAGAAGGTCTGACCCTCAGCCCGCGCGGCGGCCGAACAGCCGCCGCGGAGGTAGCCGCACCCCGAGCTGCGCAGCCAACCGATAGCCCGTGTCGGCCAACTCCCTGATCTGATCGGGGCGCATCCCCGCCTGCAGAGCCCGGTCGAGCATGCCGGCCATCCTGTGCGGACCACAGCGCAGAGCCGCATCCAGCGAGATTCCCGCCATCGGACCGTCCCCTCGCGCATACGCCGAAAAGGCCAGCAGGACAAGCGCTTCGACCCGCCACGGCGCCGGCAGCGTCCGCGACAGGTGCGCCCAGAGCGCCTCCGCGGCACCGGCACGGTCCCCGACCGCCAGCGCGTAGAGCGTGTCCCGGACCCGGGTGTCCGTCATCGCCCACGCCAGCCTGGACAGCTGGGCGTCGGTCAGCGGCGTCGTGGTCCCGTGCTGGGCTACGCAGTCCAATACCGCCTTGATCTCGGTGCACGCCTCGGCCTCGGAGCGGGGGCGATCGGGCGCGTCGGCGTCGATCCTTTCCGTCAGCGCCGCCGTGCGCGCCTCATCCGCGGTCGCGACGACCGCCAGCAGCTCTTCACGGCGGGCGTAAAGACGGCGCCCGTCGAGTACCGCGGCCAGCGCCGTCGGGGACGCGGTCGGATCGTCGACCACCCCCGAATTACCGCAGCCGTCCACGCAGTACCAGCGGGCACCCACGGCCACCTCTGAGACCACGTGCGCAGCCACCAACTCGACGTCGAGTGCGGCGAGCGCCGACCCCACGGTCCTGATCACCCACCGGTGGTCGTCCACACAGGCGGGGCAACCGGCACCGTCGGCGTCGACGATGACGGCGAACACGACCTGGGCTCCCGAGGCCGCCGCCAATTCAGCCAGCTCACGCAGCCGTTCGTCCGAACAGTCGACCAGGTCGCTGCGCAGGACCGCTCCCATCTCACCGCCGGCGGCGGTGACGAGGACGAGTGACTGCACGGGCACGAAGCCCAGCACGGCAGGCAGCGCCGCGATCAGCGCGCCGGGGCAGTCGAGTGAGGAATCGGGGTGTGGTGTCGAGGACATAGCGTCAACCTCGCAACCGGCACCGACGATGGAGGCCCGAGAACGATCCGGGGGGCCACAACTGGGGATGAAATCGGGTTTGGGGATCGATGGCGGGCGGCCCTGCGCGACCCGCTCAGCCACACCCGTCGTCGAAGAACGGCGGCGGATCGTCGCCGGGACCGCCGGCCTGCGCGCGCGCCTGCAGCCTTGCCACGGCATCGTCGAAGGGCGGCGAGTACGACACCTCTTCGGCGCACCCGCCGCCGTCGAGTCCCCCGACCAATCCCGAGACGCTCGACCCGGTGATCCACGGCGCGCCCGAGAACCCGCCGACGACACCCGCACAGTGCAGCGTGGGAAAGCCGCGCAAAGCAGGTGCGGTCGAGGCGCGGCATGCCGCCGGCCCGCCACCCACCCCGGCGGGATAGCCGATCACCGTGACCTCTGCGCCCGGCCGCGGCGAGGTGGCGAGGCGCAGGCCGTCACCGACCACCGACTGCAGGCCGGCGCCGTCACTGCGGCTGACGTGCGCCACCGCGAAGTCCGCGGCCGGGTCCGTGCCGGTCACCCAGCGCGGATCGAGATAGACGGCGTCCACAGCCCAGCTGCCCGCCTCGACGACGCCGTCGCCGTCGCCGTCGCCGTCGCCCGGCACGAACCGGGCCTCGATGCCGCGGGCCAGGCAATGCCCGGCGGTCAGGATCAGATTCGCCGACGACGGCGCCAGGACAGAGGCGGTGCAGGTGTGCAGGTCGCCGTCGCCCAGGTACACCGCGCCCACGCGCGGGTCGGGATCGACCGGACGCGCGGCGGGCGATGTCAGCGCAGTCGGCGACGTCTGAGCAGCCGGCGGGGACGGCCGAGAGCCCGGCGCGGCCGTGCAGGCGGTCAGCACCGACGCCACCGCCAGCCCCACGTATCCGAGCCTCGCAGCGCCCCTGCCCAGTGCCTGCATGCCGACCGATCTTCCTCCCGTCGGCGTTTCCTCGCCGCGCGGGCGGGGTAGATGGCCGTGCACCACCGCGGAATGTCACATCGCCGTGTGCGCGTTCGAACGAATGGATGACGCCGCGTAGGTCGGCGGGGCGGCGTCGCAGGCGTACGAGACACTGGATGTCCACGGCTCGCCGACACCACACGGTGTCGCAGCCGAACGAGGAGGCGGAACAGGTGGCAGACGAGGCACACGATCCCGGCCAGCAGTATCAGCCGGAGCAGACCGGAATGTACGAGCTGGAGTTCCCCGGCCCGCAGCTGTCCACCCCCGACGGCCGCGGCCCGGTTCTGGTGCATGCGCTGGAGGGTTTCTCCGACGCCGGTCATGCGATCAGGCTGGCGTCACAGCACCTGAAGAACTCGCTCGACACCGAGCTGGTGGCGTCGTTCGCCATCGACGAGCTGCTCGACTACCGGTCGCGGCGTCCGTTGATGACGTTCAAGACGGACCATTTCACGCACTACGACGAGCCCGTGCTGAATCTCTACGCCCTGCACGACACCGTCGGGACACCGTTCCTGTTGCTCGCCGGGCTCGAGCCGGATCTGCGCTGGGAACGTTTCGTCACCGCGGTTCGCCTGCTGGCCGAACGGCTCGGTGTGCGACGCGTCATCGGGCTGGGGTCCATCCCCATGGCAGTGCCCCACACCCGGCCGATGACCTTGACGGCGCATTCCAACGACAAGGAGCTCATCGCCGAACACCAACCGTGGGTCGGTGAGGTGCAGGTCCCCGGCAGCGCGTCGAACCTGCTGGAGTTCCGCATGGCCCAGCACGGTTACGAAGTGGTCGGCTACACCGTCCACGTGCCGCACTACCTCGCCCAGACCGACTACCCGTCCGCCGCCGAGACGCTGCTGTCGGAGGTTGCTCGGTGCGGTTCGCTGGAGATCCCGACCGCGGATCTGACCACGGCCGCCGCGGACGTGTTCGACAAGATCAACGAACAGGTCGCCGCCAGTACCGAAGTCGCCCAGGTGGTGGAGGCGTTGGAGCGACAGTACGACGCTTTCGTTGCCGCGCAGGAGAACCGGTCGCTGTTGGCGCACGACGAGGATCTGCCCAGCGGAGAAGAACTCGGTGCCGAATTCGAGCGATTCCTCGCTCAACAGGCCGGTGAGAAGAAACGCAAGGACGGGGACGACCACCCACGGGAAGGTCTCTGACCTGCCGGCCAGCCGAGGGCCCGACGGCGACGACGGAGCCTCGAGTCCGGTCCGCGCGAAGCGACGCCGGGTCCGCCCGGAGGTGCGCCGCACCGCGATCACGCAGCGCAACCCGACCCCGCGGTGAACGCCGGCACGTAGCATCGGCGCATGTCCATCGATGTCACAGTCCTGCGCGTATTCACCGATGGTGAGGGAAGATTCGGCAATCCACTCGGCGTCGTGGACGGCGCGGCGGTGGACCCCGGCGACCGCCAGCGCATCGCCACCGAGCTGGGGTACAGCGAGACGATCTACATCAGCCTCCCCCGGGAAGGTCTGCACAGCGCTGGGGCCCGCATCTTCACACCGACCACCGAATTGCCGTTCGCCGGCCACCCGACCGTCGGGGCCGCGTGGTGGCTCAAGGAGCGGGGCACCCCCGTCACGACGCTGCAGGTGCCTGCGGGCATCGTGCAGGTCACGTACCGCGGCGACCTCACCACTGTCGCCGCCCGTGCCGACTGGGCGCCGGAATTCTGGATCCACGACCTGTCCTCCGCCGAGGAACTCGCAGCCGCGGACCCCGACGACTACGCCGACGAGGGCAAGCACTACCTGTGGACCTGGCTCGACCGGGCCGCCGGTGTCATCCGATCCCGGATGTTCGCCCCCCAGCTCGGCATTCGCGAAGACGAGGCGACCGGGGCGGCAGCGGTCCGGATGACCGAATACCTCAGCCGGGACCTCACCATCATCCAGGGGCAGGGGTCGATCATCGAGACCACCTGGAGTGCCGAGGGCTGGGTTCAGGTCGCGGGTCGTGTCGTCGCGGACAGTGGCCGCCAGATCGACTGAGGCATCAGCCTTTCGCGGCGACCTCGCGATGGGCGCGCAAGGCCTGGATCTCCCGCTCGAAGTCCTCAGCGGACGAGAACGAGCGGTACACCGAAGCGAACCGCAGATAGGCGACCTCGTCGAGTTCGCGCAACGGCCCCAGAATCGCCAGCCCGACCTCGTGGCTGGGCACCTCCGGCGACCCGGTGGCGCGCACGGCGTCCTCGACCTGCTGGGCGAGCAGGTTGAGTGCGTCGTCATCGACCTGCCGGCCCTGACATGCGCGCCGCACCCCGCGGATGACCTTCTCCCGGCTGAACGGTTCGGTGACGCCACTACGTTTGACCACCGCGAGGATCGCCGTCTCCACCGTGGTGAAGCGTCGCCCACACTCCGGGCACGATCTGCGCCGGCGGATGGCCTGCCCCTCGTCGGTCTCGCGGGAATCCACCACCCGGGAATCGGGATGACGGCAGAACGGACAGTGCATCACCGCTCCTTCGCCGCACCGACGGACAACCGCTTCGAACGCCCTTGAGCGTACCTGCGTGCTCCGCGGCCGGCCCATTGCCGCACCCCCTGGCACATGCCTCATCCGAACCATCCCCAATCTCACTGCGCGGCAGGCGTTCTCCGCAGAGGGACGACCGCGTTCAGGCGATCGGTGCGATCAGGGTCTGCCCGGCGTCGAGAGACACGGTCTCGAGCTTGTTCAACTCACGGATCCGTTCGACCACCTCGGAGACGGGCGCATCCGGCGCGACGCGACGGGCCACATGCTGCAGCGACTCACCGCTCTGGACCTGGACGACGGCGAGACGGCCCGGAATCTCCGCCTCAGCGCCCCCCACGCCGCCGAACTGCGCGACCAGGCCCAACCACAGGGTGATCGCGGCGGCCACCAGCGCCAAGCCGACCGTGGTGACCGGGGTGATCGGACGACGGCGATGGGACGCCCGGGAGACCAGCACTCCGGTACCGCGGTGGCGCATCGGGGCGCCCGCCGGACGCTGCGAGCGCGGCCTGCGTGTCGCAGGGACCGGGCGCACTCGGCCCCCACCCACCTGCAGCCGGGGTGCGCGCTCGAACTCGTTCCAGGTCTGCCGATCGTCGAGGATGGTCATCATTCTGCCTTTCGATCCGGGGGGCCGATTCGCTCTTGTGTTCGAACAGTACTCGATCACATGTTCGATGAATAGAACACGTGATCGAACTGTTGCGAACGCTAACGCAGCCCACCGACAAGTCCCCGGGGCGCGGAATCCGAAGGCGGTTCCGCGACACGCCTCGAACACATGTTTGATTATCGGGGCGGGCGGGGCTACATTCGGGCACATGAGCGACGACAGCAGTGACAGCACCGACGGCTCCGGCGCAGCCCGGGGTCGTGATTCTGGCCTGACCGAACGTCAGCGCACCATCCTCGACGTCATCCGCGCGTCGGTGACGACCCGCGGCTACCCACCGAGCATCCGGGAGATCGGTGACGCGGTGGGTCTGACCTCCACCTCCTCGGTCGCCCACCAGTTGCGCACATTGGAGCGCAAGGGCTACCTGCGCCGCGACCCGAACCGGCCCCGCGCGGTCGACGTGCGCGGCGCCGACGACAACGTCGCTCCGAGCGTCACCACCGACGTCGCCGGTTCGGATTCACTGCCCGAACCCACGTTCGTCCCGGTTCTCGGGCGCATCGCCGCCGGTGGGCCCATCCTCGCCGAGGAAGCCGTCGAGGACGTCTTCCCGCTGCCCCGCGAGCTGGTCGGCGAGGGTTCGCTCTTCCTGCTCAAGGTGGTCGGCGAGTCCATGGTCGACGCGGCGATCTGCGACGGCGACTGGGTGGTCGTCAGGCAGCAGAGCGTCGCCGACAACGGCGACATCGTGGCCGCCATGATCGACGGCGAGGCAACCGTGAAGACGTTCAAGCGCACCCGCGGTCAGGTCTGGCTGATGCCCCACAACCCGGCGTTCGATCCGATCCCCGGCAACGAGGCCGCGATTCTCGGCAAGGTCGTCACGGTCATCCGCAAGATCTGACGGCCGGCGGGCCCTACTCGCCGCGGACGAAACCGTTGGTGCGTGCGATCTCCTCGCTGGCGAACCAGATCTCCACGGGCGCCTCGTGATAATCCGCGCTGTCGGGAGCCCAGTAGAGGCCCGACTTCGTGTCGGCCTTCACCGGATATCCCGACGGGATCTCCTGGGGATCGTCGAACGGCATGTGCAAGGCGGTACCCAACGGCATGGGCTCGTCGATGTCGATCCGGGCATGACGACCGGTGTCGGTCAGCGGATCCCGTCCCCCGCCCAAGGAGTCGTCGTCGACCGGCGGCGGGAGGGGTTCGCGATCGGCGGCGAAATCCTCCGCCGACACGTCGTCGGGCGCAGGCTCGAACACAGCACCGGACTCGACATCGTCCGCCACCGGATCAACCCCGCCGACCACCGGATCAACCGCGCCGACCAACGGATCAGAAGTAGCGCCGGTCTCGTCGACCGTCTGCACCCGCGTGGGTGCGGTGTCGACGGCGTCCGGATCTTCCTGGACTTCGGAGTGCGTGCCGGTGTCGCCCGACGGGCCCTCGGTCGGCACCGGTGCGCCCCAGAAACTGAGGGGCTGCGGGGCGACCTCATCCTGGGACGGCGGGGTGGCAGGCCCGGAGGAGGCCAGCGAGCCGATCCCCTCCCGGGCATACCGGTCGCCGAACAGCTCATCCTCGCGGCCATCGTCGGCGGGTGGTCCCGCGCCAGGGGCCCGGGCGTCGTCGTAGTCGTAGCCGGGCGAACCGGGGACGGCGAACATGTCGTCGTCTTCGCGGCGACCGCGGTTGCGCATCACCGCGAAGGCCACCAATCCGAGCAGTAGCAGAACGGGTATGACCGCGAGCAGCCACCACCAGTTCCACGCGAGCCCCGAATCCTCGGCGTTGTCCGAGGCCTGAGACGACGGCGGCGCCTGCGGCGCACCGGAGCCGGGCACCTCGAGGCCGACCAGCTGGGGGGCCAGGCTGGCCGGCTCGGTGCTGAACTTCTTCGTCGCGGAGTCCCACGAGACGGCTCCGCCACTGAATCGCTGTGTGACGACGTTCCCGTCCTGGGTCTGGTCGGCAACGGGAGCACCGAGTTCACCTGTGGCCCCGCCGAGTTTGTCCCAGGCCGCGTTCATCGCCCCGCGCACGATCACCGCGCCGTGGTCGGGCGTCCAGAAGATCACCGGCTTGTCCTCGGCGGCGAAAGCGCTGAAACGGCTGGCAGGCGCGAGGCCCCCGTCCTCCTCACTGGAGATCGGGAAGCCGAGGTCGCCTTCGGGCCCTCCCACGCTCTGGTACTTCTCCAGCACCTGACCGGTCACCACGTTCGCGCCCGTGGCCGGGCTGTAGAAGATGGTGCCGTTGACGAAGTCCTGGCCCATGCCGTCGGCGCCGATCTTGTACGGTTCGCCCTCGGAGGCCCCCAGCGGCCCCAGGGGGCCACCTGCGGCCCGGCGTCCGGCGTTGATCGCGGAGACCGGATCGTCGGGAATGGTGAGATCGGCCAACTGTCCGGCCAGATCCGGGGGCACCGTGCTGAAGGTCTTGGCACCGGCGTCGTAGGAGATCTCGCCACCGGTGAACTTCTGCGTGACGACCGCACCGTTGTAGGTCTCGTCCTCGGCAGGAACTCCGAGAACCCCCGAGGACCCGCCGAGGCGGTCCCACGCGGCGTTCACCGGGCCACGCACCACGTGGGCGCCGGTGGCGGGGGTCCAGAAGATCACCGGGTTGTCGGGTGCGCTGAACGTCGCGTTGCGACTCTCGGGCGCACGCCCGGGACCCTCGTCGATGGTGGGAAACCCGAGGTCACTGTCGGCAGCGCCGCCCAGCGACTCGTACTTCTCCAGAATCGCGCCCTGCATGAAATGTGCGCCGGTGGCGGGGGTGAAGAACATCTTGCCGGCCGCGAAGTTCGCCGCGAAACCCGCGCCGACCGGATAGGCGTCACCCGACCGGGGACCCAGAGGACCGGTGTCCCCGCCGCTGGCCTGCCACGCCCCGGTGATGGCATTGCTGGCATCGACCTCGGGTTGCGCCACCGCAGTCGGTGCGAGCAGGAACGCCGTGGCGACCCCTAACAGCCCGACCGTCAAGCGACCGATCACTCCTCGGCGCAGCATCGGCTGCCGGATCATTCTTCCTCCCCGCGGTCGCGACATGTCCTTTTGCAACACCTTGCAAAATTCTGAGAAAGTTACCGCGTCCGTTCACTGTGCGTCAGTCGACGTCGATAACCAAGTCACCTCGCCGAATCAGTGAGAAACAAAATGCGCCCCTCGTGCGCATTTCACCGCGGCGTCCGGGTGCTCTCCGCCGCGTTCAGACCCCGAGGCTGCGCCCGATGATCTCCTTCATGATCTCGGTGGTGCCGCCGTAGATCGTCTGCACGCGGGCGTCGAGATAGGCACGCGCGACGTCATACTCGCGCATGTAGCCGTAACCGCCGTGCAGCTGCAGGCACCGGTCGATCAGGTGGACCTGCTTCTCGGTCGCGTACCACTTGGCCATCGCGGCCTGCTCGACAGTGAGCTTCTCGTCGAGGTGCAACCGAATGAACTCGTCGACCATCATCCGGACCACGGTGGCCTCGGTCGACAGCTCGGCGAGCAGGAACCGGCTGTTCTGCTGGCTGCCGATGGGCTTGCCGAATGCCTTGCGCTCCTTGGCGTACTGCAGCGTGGCATCCAGAACGGCCTCCATGGCCGCGGCGGCCATGATCGCGATGCTGATGCGTTCCTGGGGCAGGTTCTGCATCAGATAGATGAAGCCCTGACCCTCTTCGCCCAGCAGGTTCTCCGCGGGCACCTTCACATCGGTGAACGACAACTCGGCGGTGTCCTGGGCGTCCAGCCCGATCTTGTCGAGCTTGCGGCCGCGGTCGAATCCCTCCATACCGCGCTCGACGACGAGCAGCGAGAAGCCCAGGGCGCCCTTCTCCGGGTCGGTCTGGGCGACGACGATCACCAGATCGGCGTTGATGCCGTTGGTGATGAACGTCTTTGCGCCGTTGAGGATGTAGTGGTCGCCCTCCTTGACCGCACGGGCCTTGATGCCCTGCAGGTCGCTGCCGGTGCCGGGCTCGGTCATCGCGATCGCCGAGATCAGTTCGCCGCTGCAGAACTTCGGCAGCCACCGCTGCTTCTGCTCCTCGGTGCCGAGCCGCAGCAGATACGGCGCCACGACGTCGTTGTGCAGGCTGAAACCCAGACCGCTGTAGCGGCCGGCGGTGATCTCCTCGGTGATGACCGTGTTGTAACGGAAGTCGTCGACCCCGCCGCCGCCGTACTGCTCGGGAACCGCCATGCCCAGGAAGCCCTGCTTTCCGGCCTCCACCCAGACGCCGCGGTCGACGAGCTTGTCCTTCTCCCACTGGTCGTGGTGCGGTGCGACGTGACGCTCGAGGAAGGTGCGGAACGACTCCCGGAACATCTCGTGCTCGGGCTCGAACAGGGTGCGCTCGTAGGCGACGACGGACTTTGTTTCAGCCATGGGGATGTCCTCGTGGTGTTGGTACGGACAGTTACCGCCAACGTACCCCATCCAACCGGATGGTTGGTCGAGGCGCGGGGCTGGAGCGGGGCCGCGCACTAGACTTGCGCCCGTGGTTCCCGCCCGGACGAGCCTGACGCACTGGGGAGCGTTCTCCGCCACGGTCGGCGACGGCGACATCACCTCGGTGCGCCCACTGAGCGGCGACGCCGATCCGTCCCCCGCACTGGGAAATCTGCCCGGCTCGATCCGGCACACAGCGCGTATCACGGCCCCCGCCGTCCGGCGCGGTTGGCTCGACGACGGGCCGGGCCCCAGCACGCGCCGCGGGGCCGATTCCTTCGTGCAGGTGTCGTGGGACGATCTGACCGAACTGCTGGCCGGCGAACTGCGCCGGGTCGTCGACACCCACGGCAACGAGGCGATCTACGGCGGCTCCTACGGTTGGTCCAGCGCGGGTCGGTTTCACCACGCGCAGAGCCAGGTACACCGGTTCCTGAATTGCCTTGGCGGCTACACATTCTCGCGGCACTCCTACAGCCTCGGCGCCACCGGGGTCATCATGCCCCGGGTGGTCGGCACCCACGACGATCTGTTCAAGCGCTCCACCCAGTGGGAGGTCATCGTCGAACACACCGACCTCATGGTGTGTTTCGGCGGTCTCGCGCTGAAGAACACCGGCGTCAACCACGGGGGAACCACCGCACACCCGGCTCGCGGTGCGCTGGAACGCTTCCGGCGCCGCGGCGGCCGCATCGTGTCGTTCTCGCCTCTGCGCGACGACGTCGACGGACCGTGCGACTGGTTCGCGCCCGTCCCGGGGACCGACGTCGCGATCATGCTGGGGCTCGCCTACGTTCTCGCCACCGAGTCGCTGGCCGACCGCGAGTTCCTGGCCGACTACTGCGTGGGATACGACCGGTTCGAGCGCTACCTGCTCGGCACCGACGACGGCGTACCGAAAACTCCGCAGTGGGCGGCGAATCTCAGCGGCCTGGTGGCCGAGGACCTGGTCGCGTTGGCCCGGCGAATGGCCGCGGCGCGCACCATCGTGACCGTGAGCTGGTCGCTGCAGCGCACCCGTCACGGCGAGCAGGCCCCGTGGATGGGGTTGACGCTGGCGGCGATGCTGGGTCAGATCGGTCTTGCCGGCGGCGGTTTCGGGCACGGCTACGGTTCGATGAACGAGCCCGGGCTCGCCCCCATCCGGTGCGGCCTGCCGCGCCTGCCCCAGGGCATCAACCCGGTGCGGACGTTCATTCCGGTGGCCGCGATCAGCGACATGCTGCTCAATCCCGGAAAGCCGTTCGACTACAACGGGCTTCGCCTCACCTACCCCGACATCAAGCTCGTGTATTGGGCAGGTGGTAACCCGTTCCACCACCATCAGAACCTGCCCCGCCTCCGGCGGGCATTGGGCCGGCCGGACACGGTCGTGGTGCACGACCCGTACTGGACGGCGATGGCGAAACACGCCGACATCGTGGTGCCGTCCACGACATTCGCCGAACGTGACGACTACTCCGGCTCCCGCAACGACCCGGTGCTGATGGCGATGCCCCGGCTGGCCGAGCCCTACGCGCAGTCGCGCGACGACTACGACACCTTCGCCGCGCTGGCCATACGCCTGGGTGTCGGCGAGACCTTCACCGAGGGCCGCACCTCATCGGAGTGGCTCGCGCACCTGTATGAGAAATGGTCGGCGACATTGGATTTCCCGGTCCCCCCGTTCGAGGAGTTCTGGCGGGCGGGCCGGCTGCGTCTGCCGACCGACGACGGCCTGACCCTGCTCGCCGACTTCCGCGCCGACCCGCGGGCGCACCGGCTCGCGACGCCGAGCGGCAAGATCGAGATCTTCTCCGCCGACATCGACAGCTTCGGGTACGACGATTGCACCGGGCACCCCGCGTGGTTCGAACCGCAGGAGTGGCTCGGCGGACCGAGGGCCCGGCGGTATCCGCTGCATCTCCTGGCCAATCAGCCGACCAGCAGGTTGCACAGCCAGCTCGACGGCGGAGCGGCCAGCCTCGCGTCGAAAGTCGGTGGCCGGGAACCCCTCCGGATGCACCCCGATGACGCCGGCGCGCGTGGCCTCGCAGCGGGCGACGTGGTCCGGGTGTTCAACGACCGCGGCGCGTGCCTTGCCGGGGTGGTCCTCGACGACGGGGTGCGCCCGCAGGTGGTGCAGTTGTCCACCGGGGCGTGGTTCGACCCCGCCGACCCCGCGGACCTCGATTCGATGTGTGTGCACGGGAACCCGAACGTGCTCACCGATGACGTCGGCACCTCGTCACTGGCACAGGGATGCACCGGTGCCCACGTCCTCGTCCAGGTCGAGAAGTATTGCGCCGCACCGCCTCCGGTGCGCGCACATCAGCCTCCGGTGCTGGCGCCGCGCTGAGCCTGGGCTCCCTGACGGGGCCTGCGGCGTCGCGGCCCGCGCGAGGTGCGCGCCGGGCCGCCGCGCCGCTGCTCTCCCCCGCCGCCGCGGTGGTGCTCCGGCTTCTTCGCGGCGGGCTTCACCGCGGTCGCCGCCTTCGGAGCCGGCGCGCGCAGCGGTGCGAGCTCGCCGACGAGCGCGTGGACCTCGGCCGAATCGGCGTGAACGTCCTGCGGGCGCACGCTGATACCGGCCTTGCGCAGCAACTGCTGGGTGTCCCGGCGCTGCTCGGGCAGCACGACGGTGACCACGTCGCCGTCGCTGCCGGCCCGCGCAGTACGGCCCGAGCGGTGCAGGTAGGCCTTGTGCTCCATCGGCGGGTCGACATGCACGACGAGCTCGACGTTGTCCACGTGCACGCCGCGGGCGGCGATGTCGGTGGCCACCAGCACCCGAGCCTCGCCGCTGGCGAAGGCCGCGAGGTTGCGCTCACGCGCCGGCTGCGAGAGGTTGCCGTGCAGATCGACCGACGGCACGCCCGAATCGGTGAGCTGCTTGGCCAGCTTGCGCGCCTGATGCTTGGTGCGCATGAACAGGATCCGGCGTCCGGTCCCGGACGCGAGGCGGTGCACCAGGTCCTTCTTCTGCTGCACTCCCCCGACGTGGAACACGTGGTGGGTCATCTGCGCAGGTGCTTCGGCGGCCTCGTTCACCGAATGCAGCACCGGTTGGCTGAGGAAGCGGTTGACCAGCTTGTCGACACCGTTGTCCAGCGTCGCGGAGAACAGCAGGCGCTGCCCACCCGACGGCGTGGCGTTGAGAATGCGCGTGACGCCGGGCAGGAAGCCCAGGTCGGCCATGTGATCGGCCTCGTCGAGAACGGTCACGGTGACGTTGTCGAGGGTGAGCAGCTTCTGCTGCATCAGATCTTCGAGGCGGCCCGGGCATGCGACGACGATGTCGACGCCGCCGCGCAGCGCGGAGACCTGGCGGCCCTGGGAGACGCCACCGTAGATCGTGGTGACGCGCAGGCCGGCCGCTGCTGCCAGCGGCTCCAGGGTCGCGGTGATCTGGGTGGCCAGTTCGCGGGTGGGCGCCAGCACCAGACCCGACGGGCGAGACGCCTGCCGCCGGACGCCGGTCAGCGCCGCCACCAGGGGCAGCGAGAACGCCAATGTCTTTCCGCTGCCGGTCTTTCCGCGGCCAAGGACGTCCCGTCCGGCGAGGGCGTCGGGCAGCGTCGCCGCCTGGATGGGGAACGGTTCGTCGATACCGCGCTCGGTGAGCGCCGCCACCAGCGGTGCGGGCACGCCGAGGTCGGCGAAGGTCGGTGTGGCAAGGGGTGATGCAGTCATGAAGAACGTCCTGTCTTGTCGGCCTAGTTCGGGCAAGGTGTGCCCGGCAGCCGCGACGGAAGCCGTCCAAGCGGAGTGTGCACACAGTGGTGGCGGGTTCGCCACGGGATAACTAGAGTCTGTCGACGCTTCTCACGCGGTTACCAACTCTGGTCCTGCGCGGTCGACATCGTCAGCAATGCTACCGGACGGTTGTCCCGGTTCCCTATTCGGCCAGCTCAGACGGTGGAGAATTCGCCGAGGCCGGCAGCCAGGGCGATGGGGACACGGGCCTTGATCCGGGTACCGGATTCGATGTGCTCGACGGCGTCCACCCGACCCTCGGCGTGCACCCGGTTGACGAGATCGCCTCTGCTGTAGGGGATCGTGACGTCGACCACAGTGTCGCGAGGGGCGATCATCTCCGACAGTCGTACCTGCAACCGGTCGAGACCCTCACCGGTGTGCGCCGACACGAACACCGCCCCGGGTAGAGCCTGGCGCAACTGAGCCAGCACCAAACCATCCGCGGCGTCGATCTTGTTGACCACCAACAACTCCGGCGGCGCTTTGGCATCCGTCTCGGCCACCACGTCGTTCACCACCTGGCGCACGGCGTTGATCTGGGCGAGCGGATTCGCGTCGGATCCGTCGACGACGTGCAGGAGCAGCTCGGCATCGACGACCTCTTCGAGCGTCGAGCGGAATGCCTCGACGAGCTGGGTCGGCAGATGCCGGACGAAGCCCACCGTGTCGGTCAGGACGAATTCCCGTCCGTCGGTGAGTTCGCCACGGCGCGTAGTGGGTTCCAGCGTGGCGAACAAGGCGTTCTCGACCAGCACACCGGCGCCGGTGAGCGCGTTGAGCAGGCTCGACTTGCCGGCGTTGGTGTAGCCGACGATGGCCACCGCGGGTATGTCGTTGGTCAGCCTGCGGCTGCGCTGGGTGTCGCGGACCTGCTTCATGTCACGAATCTCGCGGCGCAGTTTCGACATTCGCTCGCGGATTCGGCGGCGGTCGGTTTCGATCTTCGTCTCGCCGGGGCCGCGGGTACCCACGCCGCCACCGGCTCCACCTGCCCGGCCGCCTGCCTGCCGCGACATCGACTCACCCCAGCCGCGCAACCGCGGAAGCATGTACTCCATCTGCGCCAGCGATACCTGCGCCTTGCCTTCGCGGCTGGTGGCGTGCTGGGCGAAGATGTCCAGGATCAGGGCGGTCCGGTCGATGACCTTGACCTTCACCACCTTTTCCAGCGCATTGAGCTGCGCGGGGCTGAGCTCGCCGTCGCAGATCACGGTGTCGGCGCCGGTGGCGAGCACGATCTCGCGCAGTTCGATCGCCTTACCGGAGCCGATGTAGGTCGACGGGTCGGGTTTGTCGCGCCGCTGGATCAGCCCTTCGAGCACCTCGGAGCCCGCCGTCTCGGCCAGTGCGGCGAGTTCGGCGAGGCTGGCGTCGGCGTCGGCGGCCGTACCGTCGGTCCACACACCCACCAGCACGACCCGTTCCAGCCGCAGCTGCCGGTATTCGACCTCCGAGACGTCGGTCAGTTCGGTGGAGAGGCCGGACACCCGGCGGAGTGCGGCGCGGTCTTCCAGCGCCAGCTCGCCGAGGCTGGGCGTTTCGTCGGGGAATTCGGGATATGTCATAAGCGAATCAAGATTCGCACGAATGTCACTTCTCATGCACTCCAATTAACGCGCCGGCGGCGCCAGCAATTCCTTGACTGCCGGCGAGCCGGCACGACGTCACGCCGGCGGGCCGGCAAGGCGTCACGCCGGCGGGCCGGCACCACGTCACTGCGCGGCCCACCAGTCGTCGGCGAGCTCGCCGTGCGCGAGCAGGACCGAGGGACCCCGCAGATAGCTGGTCGCGTCGCTGATCGTCACGACAACCTCCCCGCCGGGGATGCGCACGGTCAGCACCCCGGTCTGCTCGCCGCGGTGGGCCAGCGCCGCCACGGCGGCCGCGACGGTCCCGGTCCCGCAGGACCGGGTCTCCCCCACCCCGCGTTCATGGACGCGCATCGACACCGCACCGTTCGACGGTGCGGTGAGCACCTCGACGTTGACCCCGTGGGGGAACTGCCCGTGGTCGAATCGCACCGGCGCGGCGACGTCGAGCGCGGCCAGTTCCTGCTCGGTGAGGTCGGCGTCCACGCAGGCCAGATGCGGGTTGCCCACGTCGACGGCCAAGCCGGTGAATTCCCGCCCACCCACCGTGGCGACCCCGGAGCCGAGCCCGTTGGCCTTGCCCATCTCGACGGTCACGTCGGCGAGGGTGTCGGTGACCTCGTGCATCGTGACCGGTCGGGGCCCTGCCAGCGATCCGACCACGAACTCGCTGCGCGGTTCCAGTCCGCTGGCCCGCAGATAGTGGGCGAACACGCGGACGCCGTTGCCGCACATCTCGGCGATCGATCCGTCGCCGTTGCGGTAGTCCATGAACCAGTCGTCCTCGGCGACGCCTTCGGGGAGGCGGTCGAACACGCCGGCGGCAAGCGCGGCGCCGGCGGTCGTCACGCGCAGGAGCCCGTCGGCCCCCAGGCCCCGCCTGCGGTCACACAGCGCGGCCACGGCGCCGGCCGTGAGCGCGAGATCTGCCCCGACGTCGGGCAGCAGCACGAAGTCGTTCTGCGTGCCGTGACCCTTGGCGAACTTCACCAGGTCAGGATACGTCGCGCCACGCGTGCAGGGCGGCGTCGACGTTTCCCGGGGCGGACCCGTCGAGCCAGGTGATGCGGTGATCACGCCGAAACCAGGACCGCTGCCTGCGCACGTAGCGGCGGGTGCCGACGAAGGTGGGTTCGCGCGCCGCGCTGCCGTCGCCACCGGCGTCCAGCTCCGCGAGGACCTGCGCGTAGCCCAGCGCCCGCGCCGCGGTCACGCCGTCGCGCAACCCGCGGCCGAGCAACCCGATCACCTCGTCGACGAGCCCCCGCTCGAACATGGTGTCGGTGCGGCGGCGTAGTCGGTCGTCCAAAGTGGTTGTCTCCCAGTCCAACCCGATGATGGCCGCGTTCCATTTCGGGGTCCCGATGGTGGGCGCGGAGGCCGCGAAGGGTCGGCCGGTCAGCTCGACGACCTCGAGGGCGCGCACGATGCGTCTGCCGTCGGTCGGCAGGATCGACGCGGCCGCCGCGGCGTCGACGACGGCGAGCTCACGGTGCAGCGCCGCGACCCCCACCTCGGCCAGGCGCGCCTCCCACCGGGCCCGCACGCCGGGGTCGGTGGCCGGGAACGACCACTCGTCGAGCAGCGACTGGATGTAGAGCATCGACCCGCCGACGATGACGGGCACCGCGCCTCGCGCGGCGATGGCCTCGACATCCGTGCCCGCGGCCTGCTGGTAGCGGGCGACGGTCGCGGTCTCCGTCACGTCCAGGACGTCGAGCTGGTGGTGTGGCACACCGCGCCGCTCGGCGACGCTGAGCTTCGCGGTGCCGATGTCCATGCCCCGGTACAGCTGCATGGCGTCGGCGTTGACCACCTCCACGGCGATCTCGGCGCCGAGCGCGTCGGCGATCGCCAGCGCGAGGTCGGACTTCCCCGTTCCCGTGGGGCCGACGATGGCCAGCGGCCGCACCGGGGTCACGGAGCCCAGACGCCGACGAAGTAGCCGACCCCGTACGGCGCCCCGCGGTAGAGCTCGGTGGCCGACTGCGGTCCGGTACCGATCAGCCCCGCCAGTACCTGGTAGGCCACCCGGCCGACGATGCCCTCGGGCAACGACCTCAGCGCCGCCGCGTCGCCGCGGGCCAGCGCGTCGTCGAGCGCGTCCTGCACCGGCACCGAATCGGGGTCGTGCCCGCCGGGCGCGGTCGCGGTGAGCGTGTTGGCGCCGTCGGCCACGACGAGCACGCCGACCTCGTCGCCACGGGCGTCGATCGTCTGCCGCAGCAGTCCGCCCTGGCGCAGGGCCGACTCGGCGTCGAGGTCACTGCGGAACGCGTGGACCTCGGCCTGGGCCTCGGGCCGGGCCTGACCACGCAGCCAGCCGGTGACCAGCGAACACAGCGGCAGCGCGACGGGTTCCCCGGCCGGACCCGGCGACAGCCCGACCCGCACGTCGACGCCGTAGCCCGCGAAGGTGCCGCACGAACCCGGACCGTGGACGGCGTCGCCTGCCGCGACGCCGACGGCGATCCAGCGCGGAGGCAGACCCGCTGCGGCCGCGATCGCCGCCGCCCGCAGCTCCTCGGTCTCGGCAGCCGCCGACGAGGCGAGCTCGGGGACCAGCAGCGGTGGCGACGGCACGATCGCGAGGGCGCTCAACATCAGGTCCAAGCTAGCCAACCGGATCCCGGGCGGCCGCCTCCCCACGCGCCAGGGCCGCGGTGGCGACCACCATCACCGTGACGGCGGCGATCAGCGTGACCCAGCCCGCCTCACCCGGGCGCAGCGTCTCGCCCAGCACCACGACGCCCAGCGCGCACGCGACCATGGGTTCGGCGACCGTCATGGTGGGCAGCGAGGCTGTCAGCGCACCCGCGCGGAACGCGGCCTGCTGCGTCGACGTGCCGACGATTCCGACGACGGCCCACGCGTAGAGCTCCGGGGTGCGCGCGAGTTCGAGGACACCGGCGAGGCTGGTGACATCGAGACGGTGCACGACCGCCTTGGTCAGCACCGCGAACAATCCCCACAGAGCGCCGGAGACCACGGCCATCAGCACCGCGCTGACCGGTCCGGACGACATCCGGGCGCCGATCACGCACAGCGCGAGGACGGGGCCGAGCACCGCCGCGACGCCGAGCCAGGTCTCCAGCGACGCCCGCGACGCGCCTTCGGTGGGGTTTCCGACCGTCACGATGACCGCGACCGCGCCGGCCAGCAACGCGGCCCACAACCACTCCCACCGGGTCACCCGGCGATGGCTCAACTTCGCGTTGATCGGCAGCGCGAACAGCAGTGACGTCACGAGCAGGGCCTGCACGAGCAGCACCGAGCCCAGTCCCAGGGCGGCGGCCTGCAGCGCGAATCCCGCCGCGGCGACCCCGCTGCCCAGCCACCACTTCCGGTCCTTGAGAAGCCGCAGGAAGAGCTCGGTGTGCCCGACGGCCTCGTCGGTCACCTCGTGGGCCGAGCGCTGATGGATGACGTCGCCGACGGCGATGAAGAATGCCGCGGCCAAGGCCAGCAGCGCGGCGATATCCGCCTTCGCCATCGTCACCTCCCCGCCTCACCCGGACCGCTTTCGCAGAGAGCCTAGGCATCAGCGATGCCAAGGCGTGGGCGCAGCGCCGGGCAACCTGTTTCAATAAGCATTCGACAACCGTTCGAAGCGTTGTACGACGACGTCGACGGCTACAGGCGCCGCGCTGCGCGGCACGTGCGTGGGGAACCGCGCGGAGGGCACGAGGTAACGGACATGACGATCACCGAGTCAGGTGGCTCCCAGGAAGCCGATCAGCAGAACGCCGCGCAGGACGCGCCGGACACTGCAGCTCCCGAGGCGCCGACACCACCCAAGCCGTCCGCCACCGCCAGACCCAAACCCGGGCCCGCACCCCGTCCGGGGCCCCGCCCGGCGGCGCCGGCTGCCGCCGCGGCCGTCCCGGTCGTGCCCAGCAGCGACCCGCACCGGTTCGGCCGGGTCGACCCCGACGGCACGGTCTGGCTGATCACAGCCTCCGGCGAACGGACCATCGGTTCCTGGCAGGCCGGCGACGCCGAGGCGGCGTACGCGCACTTCGGACGCCGTTTCGACGATCTGCAGACCGAGGTGGTGCTGCTGGAGACCCGCCTCGCGTCCGGTGTCGGGGACGCGCGCAAGATCCGCTCGGCGGCCAAGACACTGGCCGAGACCCTGCCCGAGGCCCATGTGCTCGGCGATGTCGATTCGCTGGCCGCGCGGCTGGCCGCGATCGTCGAACACGCCGACAGCGCCACCCAGGAGGAGAAGGCCAAGCGCGAGGAACTGCGGGCCGCTCAGACCGCCCGCAAGGAAGCGCTCGCCGCCGAGGCCGAGGATCTGGCGGCCAACGCCACCCAGTGGAAAGCCGCCGGCGACCGGATGCGGGCCATCCTCGACGAGTGGAAGACGATCACCGGTCTGGACCGCAAGGTCGACGACGCGCTGTGGAAGCGGTACTCGGCGGCCCGCGAGACCTTCAACCGCCGCCGGGGGTCGCACTTCGCGGAGCTGGACCGTGAACGCGCCGGCGCCAAACAGGCCAAGGAGGCCCTCTGCGAGCGGGCCGAGCAGCTGTGTGACTCCACGGACTGGGGTCCCACGTCGGGCACCTTCCGCGACCTGCTGACCGAGTGGAAGGCCGCAGGCCGCGCGTCGAAGGACGTCGACGACGCCCTGTGGCAGCGGTTCAAGGCTGCGCAGGACAAGTTCTTCTCCGCGCGCAACGCCGCGACCGCCGAACGCGACGCCGAGTTCCGCACCAACCTGCAGGCCAAGGAGGCGTTGCTGGCCGAGGCGGAGCGGATCGACACCTCTGACCTCGACGCCGCACGTGCTGCGCTGCGCGCCCTGGGCGACAAGTGGGATGCCATCGGCAAGGTGCCCCGCGAACGGGCCGCCGATCTGGAGCGCCGCCTGCGGGCCGTGGAGAAGAAGATCCGCGACGCCCCCACCGGCGGCGTGGACCCCGAGGCGAAGGCCAGGGCCGACCAGTTCCGGGCGCGGGCCGAACAGTTCGAGCGTCAGGCCGAGAAGGCCGCCGCGGCGGGCCGCACCAAGGACGCCGAGCAGGCGCGGGCCAGCGCCGAGCAGTGGCGGCAGTGGGCCGACGCGGCCGCGGATTCGCTCAGCAAGAAGCGGTGACCGGGCGCCTCAGCGAGGCGGGGTGTCGTCGCCGTCGTTCGTCGGCGGGGCGTCGCGATCCTCGGTGAAGGTTTCCAGCAGGCCTTTGTTCTGGCCTTCGGCGATCACGCGGCGCCGGTGTTCCTCGGCGGCGAGCTGTAATGCAGTGCGCGCGGCGACGGCCCTGGCCCAGTGGTAGCTCAGCAGGATGACCGACAGCCACGCCACGAACAGCCCGATCCCGGGTCCCGGGTACGGGTCCGGCGCGGTCTGGCGCGACCACACCGCCAGCAACCCCACGAACGACGCCACGGTGGATCCGGCCAGCGCGATCCAGGCCAGCGCCCAGCGACGGGTCAGCAGTGCGGCCATGGAGAACCCGACACCGAACACGATCGACAGCCACGCGAACACGCGGTGCGGCAGCGCGACGCCGCTCGCCATCGCGGCGTCCGAACCGGTGAGCACGTCGATCCCCCGGGCGGCGCCGGTGTGCGGCAGCACCAGGGTGGCCATCAGCACGAACACCAGGATGGCGATGACCAGGGCCCGGGGGCCGGGGTCGATCTCGCGGGCGACCCGGCGTTCGGCGGCTTCGATGTCGCCCTTGAAGCTGTCGAAATCGTCACCACTCGGGGCGTTGCCGGTCATCGCGAGCACCCTGCGGTCATCGGCGCGGCCGCCGGCATGCCCACGGCGGGCATCCCGAGTCCGACGCCGGTGCGGGGCCTCTGGCCGGCGGCGTGCGCGTCGCCGGCGCGGGTGCGCCGGTGCCCGATCAGTGGGGCGTCGGCGATCAGGTGGTGCGGTGCGGCGCCGGTGACGGTCGTGACGACGATGTCGCCGGGCCTGATGCCGTTGCCGGCGACGGGATCACCGACGTCACCGGGCGCGAAATGGACCAGCCGGCCGTCGCGTGCGCGGCCTGACATCCGGGCCGTCGCGGCGTCCTTGCGTCCCTCGCCGGTGGCGACCAGCAGCTCCACCTCGCGGCCGACCTGAGCGCGGTTCTCCTCCAGCGAGATCCGCTCCTGCAACTCGATGAGACGTTGATAACGCTCCGACACAACGGCTTTCGGCACCTGGTCGGTGAACTCCGCAGCGGGCGTGCCCGGGCGTTTCGAGTACTGGAATGTGAAGGCGGTGGAGAACCTGGCCGCGGCGACGACATCGAGGGTGGCCTGGAAGTCCTCCTCGGTCTCCCCCGGAAATCCCACGATGAGGTCGGTGGTGATCGCCGCATGCGGGATCGCCGCCCGGACCCGCTCGATGATCCCGAGGTAGCGATCCGCCCGGTAGGAGCGGCGCATCGCCCGCAGGATGCGGTCGGAGCCCGATTGCAGGGGCATGTGCAAGGTGGGGCACACGTTCGGCGTCTCGGCCATCGCCTCGATCACGTCGTCGGTGAACTCGGCGGGGTGCGGCGAGGTGAAGCGCACCCGCTCCAGGCCGTCGATCCGCCCGCACGCACGGAGCAACTTCGCGAAGGCCCCGCGATCGCGGGGCTGGTCCGACCACATGTGAGGGTTCTCGCGCAGGCGCTCGTCCGTGGCGAACGAGACGCCGTAGGCGTTCACGTTCTGCCCCAGCAGCGTGATCTCCAGCACGCCCTGGTCGACCAGGGTCTGCACCTCGGCCAGCACGTCGCCCGGCCTGCGGTCGACCTCCTTGCCGCGCAGCGACGGCACGATGCAGAACGTGCAGGTGTTGTTGCACCCCACCGAGATGGAAACCCATGCGGCATACGAGGATTCGCGACGGGCCGGCAGTGCCGACGGGAATTCCTGCAGCGCCTCGGCGATTTCGACCTGCGCCACGCGGTTGTGACGGGCCCGGTCGAGCAGGGTGGGTAACGAGCCGATGTTGTGGGTGCCGAAGACGACGTCGACCCACGGGGCCTTGCGCAGAACGGAGTCGCGGTCCTTCTGGGCCAGGCAACCGCCGACGGCGATCTGCATGTGCGGGTCCGCCTGCTTGCGCGGGGCGAGGTGACTGAGGTTGCCGTAGAGCTTGTTGTCGGCGTTCTCACGCACCGCGCAGGTGTTGAACACGACGATGTCGGCGTCGGCGCCGTCCCCGGCACGCTGATAACCGGCTTCCTCCAGCAGGCCCGCGAGGCGCTCGGAATCGTGCACGTTCATCTGGCAGCCGTAGGTGCGGACCTCGAAGGTGCGCACGGCACGATCGGACGAAAGCCCGCTCGTCTGCGTCACCGTGGTAGTCACCGCCCCATCCTACGGAGCACCCTCGGTCGGCCCGAAATCACCGGGGCGGGCGCCCGGCTTCGGGGAATCGCGGGATCGGTGAGTTCCGGGCACGCTGGACGTTCCCTGGGTAAGGTCATCACGCATGGAGAGCCCCAGGGAGTCCCCTGCCGTGCCGATGATCTCGGTCAGCGCGGTCAACAAGCACTTCGGCGCACTCCACGTTCTCAAGGACATCAACCTTGAGGTCGGCAAGGGACAGGTGGTCGTCGTGCTGGGGCCGTCGGGGTCCGGCAAGTCCACGCTGTGCCGCACCATCAACCGTCTGGAGACCATCGACTCGGGCACGATCGCGATCGACGGGAACGTCCTTCCGGCGGAGGGTCGCAAACTGGCGCAACTCCGTTCGGATGTCGGGATGGTGTTCCAGTCCTTCAATCTGTTCGCGCACAAGACAATTCTGGAGAACGTGACCCTCGCGCCGATGAAGGTGCGCAAGTCGTCCAAGGAGCAGGCGCGTGAGAAGGCGATGAGCCTGCTCGAGCGGGTGGGCGTGGCCAACCAGGCCGACAAATACCCCGCTCAACTGTCCGGCGGTCAGCAGCAGCGCGTCGCCATCGCACGGTCGCTGGCGATGAACCCCAAGGTGATGCTCTTCGACGAGCCCACCAGCGCGCTGGACCCCGAGATGATCAACGAAGTGCTGGCCGTGATGTCGGGCCTGGCGACCGAGGGGATGACGATGCTCGTCGTCACCCACGAAATGGGTTTCGCCCGGCGTGCCGCCAACCGCGTCGTGTTCATGTCCGACGGGGCCATCGTCGAGGACGCCGAACCCGTCCAGTTCTTCGACAACCCGCAGACCGACCGCGCCAAAGACTTTCTCGGCAAGATCCTGCATCACTGATGTCCACCGAAAGGAACACGTTCATGGTTTTCTCCAAGCGCATCCTCGGTGCGCTCGGCCTGGCCGTCGCGCTCCCCCTCGCCGTCACCGCCTGTGGCGGAGGTGACTCCGGCGGCGGTGGTGGCGCCGGCGGCGGGGACACCATCGTCATCGGCACCAAGTTCGACCAGCCCGGCCTCGGCCAGAAGAACCCCGACGGCACCATGAGCGGGTTCGACGTCGACGTCGCCACCTACGTCGCCGGCGAGCTTGGCTTCGCACCGGACAAGATCGAATGGAAGGAAGCGCCGTCGGCGCAGCGCGAGAACCTGATCCAGAACGGGCAGGTGTCGTTCATCGCCGCGACGTACTCGATCACCGATGCGCGCAAGGAGAAGGTGTCCTTCGCCGGGCCGTACCTGATCACGGGCCAGAGCCTGCTGGTCCGTTCGGACAACAACGACATCACCGGCGCGGCGTCGCTGGAGAACAACAAGATCCTCTGCTCGGTGTCCGGGTCGACGCCCGCCCAGAAGATCAAGGACGAGTACCAGGGCGTGCAGCTCCAGCAGTACGACACGTACTCGGCGTGCATCGATGCGCTCAAGAACGGCGCCGTCGACGCGGTCACCACCGACGAGGTCATCCTGGCGGGGTACGCGGCGCAGAGCCCGGGTGCGTTCAAGATCGTCGGCGAGCCGTTCTCCGAGGAGCGTTACGGGATCGGCCTGAAGAAGGACGACACCGAGATGCGCACCAAGATCAACGATGCGCTCAAGAAGATGGAGGACAGCGGGGCCTGGAAGGAAGCGTTCGACAAGAACCTCGGCCCGGCCGGGATCACCGCGCCGGCACCCCCGCCGCTGGACAACTGACCGACCAGGTAGCCACCGGAGCCGCCCGTGGAGGTTTTCACCGAGTATCGCGCTGAGATCTTCGCCGCGTTCTGGACCACCGTCCAGCTCACGGTCCTCTCGGCGCTCGGTGCCCTGGTGCTCGGCACGGTGCTGGCCGCGATGCGGCTGGCGCCGGTGCCGATGCTCAACTGGATCGGCACCGCGTACGTCAACATCGTGCGCAACACCCCGCTGACCCTGATCATCCTGTTCTGTTCGTTCGGACTTGCCCAGACGCTCGGGCTCACCCTGGCGACCCGGCAGTCCCCGACGTTCATCGCCGACAGCGGCTTTCGGCTCGCCGTGCTCGGGTTGACGGTCTACACCGCGTCGTTCGTGTGCGAGACGGTGCGCTCCGGGGTGAACACGATTCCGCTGGGACAGGCCGAAGCCGCCCGATCCCTGGGGCTCAGCTTCGGTCAGAACCTGCGGATCATCCTGCTGCCGCAGGCGTTTCGCGCGGTGGTCATCCCGCTGGGCTCGGTGCTGATCGCGTTGACGAAGAACACCACGATCGCCTCGGCCATCGGCGTCGCCGAAGCGGCACTGCTGATGAAGGAGATGATCGAGAACACCGCGGCGGTGCTGGTGGTCGGCGGAATCTTCGCCCTCGGGTTCGTGATCCTCACCCTGCCACTGGGGTTGCTCTTCGGGTGGATGGGCAAGAGATTGGCGGTCGTGCGATGACCGGATCCTCGGTTCTCTTCGATGCCCCGGGGCCCCGGGCCCGCGTCCGCAACCATGTCATCACCGCGGTCACCGTCGCCGTCGTCCTGGCGATCCTGTGGGTCGTCTACGCGCGGCTGGATTCGCGAGGACAGCTCACCGCCGAGAAGTGGGAGCCGTTCCTCACCCCGGATCTGTGGCGTACCTACGTGCTGCCGGGTATCGAAGGGACGCTGACCGCGGCCGCGGTGTCGATCGTGCTGGCGCTGGTGCTCGGGTTCGTGCTCGGCGTGGGCCGGTTGTCGATGAACCCGTTCCTGCGCTGGTTCTGCGCGGTGTTCGTCGAGTTCTTCCGGGCTGTGCCGGTGCTGATCATGATGATCTTCGCGTACTTCCTGTATGCGTTCTACGACGTTTTCCCGTCCCAGCACCTTGCCCTGGCCGGCGTCATCACCGGGCTCACGCTCTACAACGGCGCCGTCATCGCCGAGATCGTGCGTGCGGGTGTGCACGCACTGCCGCGCGGACAGGCCGAAGCCGCGTCCGCCCTGGGGTTGACCTGGGGCCAGACCATGCGGTCGGTCCTGCTGCCGCAGGCGGTCACCTCGATGCTGCCGGTGCTGATCTCGCAGCTCGTCGTGGTGCTCAAGGACACCGCCCTCGGATACCAGATCACGTTCGTCGAGATGGTGCGGCAGGGCACGGTCATCGGCTCGGCGTACGGCAACTACATTCCGGCGCTCATCGTGATCGCGCTGCTGATGATCGCGCTCAACTTCACGCTGTCGTGGCTGGCGACGCGGCTGGAACGCAGGCTACGGCGGTCGAGCAAAGGGCCGGCGCCCATGGAGGCCGAACCGCTCGAACTGCAGGGCGACCGCAGCCGCGGCGTCTGACGCCGATGACCGAGTCGCTGCGCGCGTTCGAGCTCCTGCCGGAGTCGGCGCTGCGCGAGATGGTCGACCTGATGGTCCGGCTCATCGAGGCGTGCGGCGCGGTGGTCATCATGATCGGCGCCGTTGTCGCCATCGCGAAGTTCCTCGTCGCCTTGGCACGGCGCAACATCAATCAGTTCTCTGCCGTGCGGCTGACGCTGGCCAGGTTCCTGGTGCTCGGACTGGAGTTCCAGCTCGCCGCCGACGTACTGCGCACGGCGATCTCGCCGACGTTCGAGGAGATCGGCAAGCTCGCGGCGATCGCGGCGATCCGCACCGTGCTGAACTACTTCCTCAACCGTGAGATCGCCCAGGAGCAGCGGGAAATCGAGCTGCTGAGGAACCCGGGGTCCGCGGCGGATCCGCCTACACCCCGGTGAGCGTCGTCGTCGCCGCCTCGTGGTGCCTGGCCATCGCCGGCATCATGCTGGGCGTCGCAGCGCTGGTCGTCTTCCGGGCCCCGCTGCTCGCGCTGCGGGTGATGCTCGAGCTGCTCACCGCGGCCGGGCTGTTGCGATTGAGCGTCGACTCCACCTGGACGGCCATCGCCGCCGCCGCGGCGGTGATCGTGCTGCGGCGCGTGGTCACGCGCAGCGTCATCGCCGACCTGAACGCCGCGCCGTGGCGGGCGCACGGAAGCGCCGCGTAAACGGCAGGCCGATCGGTCCGACGGGCCGATCCCCCGGTCACACCTTGCGGCGTTCCCTCTCGTTGGCCAGTTCGGTGGTGACGACGTCGAAGGCCATCGACTGGTGGTAGCCGCGGCGGGCGAGCATTCCGACCAGCCGACGGGCCACCTTGTTCTCCGCGTCCCGATCGCTGGGGTCGCCGAGCTTCTCGCGGCGCAACTTGTCGCGAACCAACTGCTCGGCGCGGGTGCGTTCGGCGCCGGCGTCGATGTCGGACAGCGCGGCGTCGATCACCTCGTTGTCCACGCCCTTGTTACGCAACTCGGCGGCCAACGCGCGCTTGCCTTTTCCCGCGTTGAGGCGCCGTGACCGCACCCACTGCTCGGCGAAGTCCTCGTCATCGACGAGGCCGACCTGTGCGAGCCGGTCGAGAACCTGGGCGCTGAGGTCGTCGGGGTAGCCCCGCTTGCTCAGCTGCGCCTCCAGTTCGGCGCGGGTCCGCGCCCGTGCGGTGAGCAGGCGCAGGCACAGGGCCCGCGCCTGCTCGGCACGCTTGTCCGACTCGGGGTCAGAAGTCGACGGGAGCGGGAAGAGCGTCATCGGCCATGTCATCGGTCAACTGGGCGCCGATACCGAGCTTCTCTTTGATCTTCTTCTCGATCTCGTTGGCGACATCGGGGTTCTCCAGCATGAAGTTTCGCGCGTTCTCCTTGCCCTGCCCCAACTGCTCACCGTCGTAGGTGAACCACGATCCGGATTTGCGGATGAAGCCGTGCTCGACACCCATGTCGATCAGCGAGCCCTCCCGGCTGATCCCGCGGCCGTAGAGGATGTCGAACTCGGCCTGCTTGAACGGCGGCGACACCTTGTTCTTGACGACCTTGACCCTGGTGCGGTTACCGACGGCGTCGGTACCGTCCTTGAGCGTCTCGATACGCCGGACGTCCAGACGCACCGAGGCGTAGAACTTCAGCGCCTTACCGCCCGTGGTGGTCTCGGGCGAGCCGAACATCACGCCGATCTTCTCGCGGAGCTGGTTGATGAAGATGGCGGTGGTGCCCGAGTTGTTCAGTGCGCCCGTCATCTTGCGCAGCGCCTGGCTCATCAGGCGGGCCTGCAGACCGACGTGGCTGTCACCCATCTCGCCCTCGATCTCGGCGCGCGGCACCAGGGCGGCCACCGAGTCGATGACCAGGATGTCCAGCGCGCCGGAACGCACCAGCATGTCGGCGATCTCCAGGGCCTGCTCACCGGTGTCGGGCTGGGAGACCAGCAGCGCGTCGGTGTCGACGCCGAGCTTCTTGGCGTACTCCGGGTCCAGCGCGTGCTCGGCGTCGATGAACGCGGCGATACCGCCTGCGGCTTGGGCATTGGCGACGGCATGCAGGGCGACGGTGGTCTTACCGGAGGATTCCGGACCGTAGATCTCGACGACACGGCCACGGGGCAGGCCGCCGATGCCGAGCGCGACGTCGAGGGCGATCGAGCCGGTGGGGATGACCGAGATCGGCGGGCGCACGTCCTCGCCGAGCCGCATCACCGAACCCTTGCCGAAGTTCTTGTCGATCTGTGCGAGTGCGAGCTCCAGGGCCTTCTCGCGATCGGGGGCTTGCTGCGCCATGGTGATACCTCTCAGGTAGTCGTTGTTGACCAGGTCTCGGTCGGTTGGCTGTGACGCTAGGCGAGGCCACCGACAAGTCTTCGGGTCGAACTCACCCCACAGTAGACGAACACCTGTTCGATACAAGAGGACACGCCGAGGGACGGCGGTTTCAGCGCCTACCGCTCACTCCGCGCAGGCCGACACCAGGGTCGTGGGCCGGTGATGGATCGGGGTCTTCACCGACCGGGCGATGAAGCAGTACCCGCCCACCTGATCGTGCAGCCGCTCCGCGAGCGCCACATCGTCGCCGTCGCGGACCGTGACCACCGGGTTCAGCGTGACACTGTCGAATTGCCCTGCCCCACCGGCCTCTTCGACCATCACCGCCGTGGGACGGTCCTCGTAGGCGGTCACCGTCACGCCCGCGGCCGCGGCGAGGTGCAGGTACCACAGCATGTGACATTGGGCGATCGAGGCGACATAGAGCTGTTCGGGATTCCACCGCGTCGGATCACCCCGGAACGCCGGGTCCGACGATGCGTCGATCGGGGCCCGTCCGGCCGCACCGACCACGTGATCCCGGGCGTAGGAGCGCACATCGGACGTGCCCGACCCGCGATTGCCGGTCCAGGTGAGAGTGATCTCATAGTCGTGACGTGCCATCACACCCTCCTCACCATTGATCGCGGGGGACGTCGAAATCGGCGCACAGCGCCCTCCACACCTCGCGGGGTTCGACGCCGTCTTCGATGGCCTGGGCGGCGGTCCGCCCGCCCACGCTGGTCAAGACGTGGTCGACCAGCAGTGACGATGCCCGTACCGCGCCAAACTGCCCCTCGACCAGCTCGTGAAATTCCGTCAGCCGCACACGCCCAAACTACGCCGACGCCCGCAGCGCGTCGTGGCACACCTGTACCGGATCCGTGACGTCGGCGGCCGTCGCCGCGGCCCGCAGGGCGGCCTCGCGGTAACTCGACCGTCCCAGCACCTGCTGCACCGCGGCCGACAGCGCATCGGCCGTCAACGGCCGGACGAGTTCTGCACTGCCTTGACGCACAAGGCGATTGGCGATCTCCCACTGATCTCCCCCGCCGGGGACCACCACCATGGGCACACCCGCCAGCAACGATTTGGCCACCGTGCCGTGTCCGCCGCCGCAGATCAGCAGATCGGCGCGCGAGAGGAGGTCGTCCTGGCGGCCCAGGCCCACCACCGCCCACGGCGGCAGTGCCGAATCGGGGCCTTCGAGCCGCGACACCACCACGCGCGACCCCGCGGGGAGCACCTCGCCCGGGACGAGCGTCGAGAGGGCCAGTTCCGTCAGCCCGCCCGCCCCCGTCGACGCCGTCGACGGCGCGACGACGACGACCGGACCGTCCCCGGCGGGAAGGGTCAGCAGCTCGGTGGTCGGCTCGAAATGCAACGGGCCCACGACGACGGCCTCGGCGGGCCAGTCCGGGCGCGGCACCTCCAGGGCGGGCAGGGTCGCGATGAGGCGCCGGACCGGTCCCGGATCGTCGGCGGGCAGACCGATCTCCGCACGGGCCTGGGCGCGCTGGCGCATCCCTGCCCGCCACGACCGTGCGCTGAGCGTCCGCAGCACGCTGTCACGCAGCCGGCCCCGCAGCCCGGTACCGGGCGCCAGCCCACTGCCCAGCGGCGGCAGCCCCTTCGACGGCCGGTACAGCGGGTGGGTGTTCAGCTCGACCCACGGCAGGCCGAGCAGATCGGCGGCCAGCCCGCCGCAGACGGTGATCGAATCGGAGACCACGAGGTCGGGTGCGCCGGCACCGATGCGGGCCTCGTTCAGGACGGCCATCCGCGCGGCGCGCCGGTGGATCTTGGCCCCGGCGTCGGCGTCGTCGTCGAACGCGGTCGGGTCGAGGCCGTCCAGTTCGACGGCGTCGATGCCCTGCCCGCGCGCGGTGTCCAACCACCTCGTGCCCGTGAACAGCGTCGGCCGGTCATCGGCGGCAAGCAGCTTCTCGCACAGCGCGATCGCGGGGAACGCGTGGCCGGGATCGGGTCCGGCGACCACCGCAACTCGCATGCGGGCTACCCTGCCACAGCGTCCGCCGTTAGGCTCGGGCGATATGACCGACGAGGCCCCCGAAGGCATGCTGCCGACCGCCGCGACGAACAGCGTCGACACGACATCCGTCGACCGTAAGTCCGTCGACAACCGGGAGATCGTGCGCAGATTCCTGCTCGCCCTGGAAGCCGAGGACATCGACACCGTGGAGTCGCTGGCCGCTCCGGAGCTGGTGTGGCAGAACGTCGGACTCCCCAGCATCCGCGGCCGGCGCAGGATCGTGACCATGCTGCGCAAGGGTGTGGGCCGGTACGGGTTCGCGGTGAAGTTCCACCGCATCACCGCAGAGGGCGGCACGGTGCTCAACGAACGCACCGACGCCATCATCATCGGCCCGCTGCGGCTGCAGTTCTGGGTGTGCGGGATCTTCGAGGTCGACGACGCAGGCCAGATCACCCTCTGGCGCGACTACTTCGACATGCTCGACGTCATGGTGAAGGCACCGCTGCGCGCGATCGCCGGGGCCGTCATCCCCGCACTGCGCCCGCGGTTCTAGTACTCAGGTTCTAGGTACTCAAGCTCTAGGTATTCAGGCGCCGCGGAGGCGGCCCAGCTCGTCGAACGCCTGCGCCCACCCGGTCAACCGGTCGGTGGCCATACCCAGCTCGTCGCGGTAGCGCCGCTGCGACATCGGCGAGCTCGACAACGCACCGGAGTTCGCCGCGGACACCAGTTGCGCTGCGGCAGAGACCATGTCGTTGTACTGCCGCGCACCCAGATCGAGTTGGGTGGTGAACGCGGTGATCGTGGGCGACAGGTACGACCTGGACTGCGGCGAGGACTTCACCGCTCTCTCCATCGACACCACCTCGTTGGCGGTGGCCGCCATCGTCGCGGCGGTGTATTCGGCCGCGGCACGAAGCTCGCGCAACTCGTCGGCGGGCAGCATGTGGCCCCGCTCCATGACACCGAGCAGCGAGAACAGGCCCCGCTCGGACGCCGCGAGTGCGGCCATCGGCTGGCGGGCGGCCGATCCCCACTGGGGCAGGCGACGCGCATGACGTTGCGGCGGCAGGGGTTCGCCCCGCAACCAGCGGTATCGCAGGAACGCCAGCGTGGACAGGAAGGCCGCGCCGACGGCGATCGGGGACGGGATGAACAGCGCCCAGACCGGCGTGCTCCACGACGCCAGCACTGCGGTGACACCGATCCAGAACACTGCGGACACGGCGAAGAACACGCCGAGCCTTAGCGCCCAGCGCCGCTTACGCAGCAGCTTCGCCCGGGGATCGGAGGCGGCACTGAGTTTCTCGGCCACGACGTCCGACCATTCCGCGGCGGTGTCGATGCCGCGCTGGGCGAACGAGCGCCAGGCTTCCGGTCGGCCGGTCCGAGTACTCACCACTAGCTCCCGTGACGTTATTGCGACAGCGGATTTTCCGGTGTCGGGTTGGCATTGGTCGACGGCGTGGCCGGGGTCTGCGGAGATGCCGTCCCGGCAGCGCCCCCGGCAGGCAGCTGATCGCCGCGCATCGACGCGCGGATCTGCTCCAGGCGCGAATGCCCGGCCATCTGGACGCTGGCCTGCTGCACTTCCATCATCCGGCCCTGCACCGAGTTCTGCGCCAGTTCGGCGGCGCCGACCGCGTTGGCGTAGCGGCGCTCGATCTTGTCCCGGACCTCGTCGAGGCTCGGCGTGTTGCCGGGTGCGGCGAGTTCGCTCATGGACTGCAGCGACGAGCTGACCTGCTCCTGCATCTTGGCCTGCTCCAGCTGCGAGAGCAGCTTGGTGCGTTCGGCGACCTTCTGCTGCAGCATCATCGCGTTCTGCTCGACGGCCTTCTTGGCCTGCCCGGCTGCCTGCAGCGCCTGGTCGTGCAGACCCTTGAGGTCCTCGACGCTCTGCTCGGCGGTGACCAGCTGCGCGGCGAACGCCTCGGCGGCGTTGTTGTACTCGGTGGCCTTGGTGGCATCGCCCGCGGCGACCGCCTGATCGGCCAGCGTCAGCGCCTGGCGCACGTTGACCTGCAGCTTCTCGATGTCGGCCAGCTGCCGGTTCAGCCGCATCTCTAGTTGACGCTGGTTGCCGATCACCTGGGCGGCCTGCTGGGTGAGCGCCTGATGCTGACGCTGAGCCTCTTCGATGGCCTGCTGGATCTGCACCTTCGGATCGGCGTATTCGTCGACCTTGGAGCTGAACAGCGCCATGAGGTACTTCCACGCCTTGGTGAACGGATTGGCCATGGGTTCATTCCGCCTTCGTGTCTGTCGAACTGTGTCGGCTTACCGGCAAGTGCTTGGCCCCCAACTTATCGGTTGCGCGCAGATCACCACACCCCCGGCACGGGGAACTCCTCAGGCCACCGCCATCGAGACGACCTGCGGAATGACGACCTTGGTCGTGACGTCGATGTTCGGCGTTCCGGCGGGCACCCCGGACGGCAGGGCTGCGGCGGCACGGGATTCGGAGAGGGCGAGTTCACCGCCGGCTTCGGAGAGCACCCGGGACAGCGGGACGGACAGGGCGTTGCAGATGGCGCTCAGCAGCTCGCTGGACGCCTCCTTGCGGCCCCGCTCGACTTCGGACAGGTAGCCCAGGCTCACCCGTGCCGAATCCGAGACTTCCCGCAGGGTGCGTCCCTGCTCGACCCGGGCGCGACGCAGAACGTCGCCGATCACCTCGCGCAGCAATGTCGCCATCGCGTCCTCCTTGCCTCGACTACCCAGACCAACGCTGGATGTCGGCGAGATGGTTCCCGAAATTGGCTACCGCCCTCAGACGTCACCGGTGTCACGTGTCACTGCGCTTCGACGAGCGCGCGCAGATGCCGCAGAGCGGCGTGTACGGCACCGAGCCGGATGTCCCAGCGACTCCCCGGGAGGTGCAGTTCGACCACCTCGGCGTCGGCGGGTCCGGCGAAACCGAGGAAGACCGTGCCCACCGCGTGCCCGCCGTGGGGTTCGGGGCCGGCCACACCGGTCAGTCCGACGCCCCACGTCGCACCGCACCGCTGCATCGCGCCGACGGCCAGTGCCCGGGCAGTGGGCTCGGCCACGGGTCCGACGTCGGCGAGCAGCTCGGGCGCGACACCGGCCAGTTCGGCCTTCGATTCCACGGTGTAGGTGACCAGTCCGCCGCGCAGCACGGCACTGGCGCCGGGCACCCCGGCGACGGTGGCCGCCAGCAGCCCGGCCGTCAGCGATTCCGCGGTGGCCAGCGTCTGCCTGCGCACCGTCAGATCGGCGACCAGCGCCCGGGCGTCGTCAGTGACCAGCGGGTCGTCCACGCGAATCCCTGACCGCCGAGACGAAGTAGTCGATTCCGGTGAGCACCGTCAGCACGACCGCGGCGAGCATGATGACCCACGCGCCGGTCAGCCACGCCCCCGACAGCGGCAGCACGAACAGTCCGATCGCCACGGCCTGGACGAGCGTCTTGAGCTTGCCGCCGCGGCTGGCCGGGATGACGCCGCGGCGCAGCACCGCCAGGCGCAACAACGTCACCCCGAGTTCGCGGACCAGGATGACCACGGTCACCCACCAGGGCAGGTCCCCGAGCATCGACAGGCCGATGAGCGCGGCGCCGATCAGTGCCTTGTCGGCGATCGGGTCGGCCAGCGTGCCGAACTCGGTCACCATGCCGTAACTACGGGCCAGCGCACCGTCGAGGTGGTCGGTGATCACCGCAACCGCGAAGACGGCGAAAGCCGTGATGCGCCAGGTTGTTTCGTGTCCGTCGCCGACGAACAGCGCGACCAGGAAGACGGGCACCAGCACAAAACGGACGCCGGTCAACATGTTTGCGAGATTGGCCACGCGGGCGCGCGGAACCACAGGGTCGGTGTGTGGTTGGCCCGGCACCGCCACAGAATACTGGTTGCTTGAGCCGATACTCTTCGGAGCATGAGCGCACATCCGGATACGCCTGCCGGTCAGCTCGTCGTGCGCCGCGCCAGGACCTCCGACGTCCCTCACATCAAGGCGCTCGTGGACATCTATGCGGGCAGGATCCTGCTGGAGAAGAACCTGGTGACCCTGTACGAGTCCGTGCAGGAGTTCTGGGTGGGCGAGGTCGACGGCGAACTGATCGGCTGCGGCGCGCTGCACGTGCTGTGGTCGGATCTCGGTGAGGTACGCACGGTGGCGGTGCATCCGAAGGTGCGCGGCCAGGGCGTCGGACACGCCATCGTCGACCGGCTGCTCGCCGTGGCCGCCGATCTGCACCTGAGCCGGATCTTCGTGCTCACCTTCGAGACCGAGTTCTTCGCCCGGCACGGATTCGCCGAGATCGAGGGCACGCCCGTCACCTCCGAGGTGTACGAGGAGATGTGCCGGTCCTATGACACGGGCGTCGCGGAATTCCTCGACCTCTCCTACGTCAAACCCAACATCCTGGGCAACACGCGGATGCTGCTCACGCTGTGAGCACGACCTAGAAGTCGGGTTCGTCGTCCGCGTCGGCGCCGTTGGCGTCGGATCCTCCGCGGATCAACGCCAGGGTTCCCGCCAGCTCGTCGGGCTTGACCAGCACCTCGCGCGCCTTCGAACCCTCCGAGGGTCCGACGATGCCGCGGGTCTCCATCAGGTCCATCAGACGGCCCGCCTTGGCGAACCCGACGCGCAGCTTGCGCTGCAGCATCGAGGTGGACCCGAACTGGCTGGAGACCACCAGCTCCACCGCCTGCAGCAGCACGTCCATGTCGTCACCGATGTCGGGATCGACGTCCTTGCGCTCCCCGGCCTTCACCGCGGTCACGCCTTCGACGAACTCCGGTTCGGCCTGATCCTTGGTGGCCGACACGACCGCATGGATCTCTTCATCGGTGATGAACGCACCCTGCAGTCGCAGCGGCTTGTTCGCGCCCATCGGCAGGAACAGGCCGTCGCCCATACCGATCAGCTTCTCGGCGCCCGGTTGATCCAGGATGACCCGGCTGTCGGTCAGCGACGACGTCGCGAACGCCAGCCGCGACGGGACGTTGGTCTTGATCAGACCGGTCACCACGTCCACGGACGGGCGCTGGGTCGCCAGCACCAGGTGGATACCCGCCGCGCGCGCTTTCTGCGTGATGCGCACGATCGCCTCTTCGACGTCACGGGGTGCCGTCATCATCAGGTCGGCGAGCTCGTCGACGATCGCGAGGATGTAGGGGTACGGCTTGTATTCGCGGTTGCTGCCCAGAGGCGCGGTGATGTCGCCGGACCGCACCTTCTCGTTGAACACGTCGATGTGCCGGACCCGGGAGGCCTGCATGTCCTGGTAGCGCTGCTCCATCTCCTCGACCAGCCACGCCAGGGCGGCCGCAGCCTTCTTCGGCTCGGTGATGATCGGCGTGATCAGATGCGGAATGCCTTCGTAGGGCGTCAGTTCCACCATCTTGGGGTCGATGAGGATCATCCTGACCTCGTCCGGGGTTGCCCGGGAGAGCAGCGAGACGAGCATCGAGTTGACGAAGCTCGACTTGCCCGAGCCGGTGGAACCGGCGACCAGCAGGTGGGGCATCTTCGCGAGGTTGGCCGAGATCATCTCGCCCTCGATGTCCTTGCCCAGGCCGATCACCAGCGGGTGGTGATCGGAGCGCACCACGGGGTCGGTCAGCACGTCGGCCAGCCGCACCATCTCGCGGTCGGTGTTGGGGACCTCGATGCCGACCGCCGACTTGCCCGGGATCGGCGCGAGCATGCGCACGCTCTCGGTCGCCACGGCGTAGGCGATGTTGCGGTGCAGCGCAGTGATCTTCTCGACCTTGACGCCGGGCCCGAGCTCGACCTCGTACCGGGTGACGGTCGGGCCGCGGGTGCAGCCGGTCACGGCGGCGTCGACCTTGAACTGCGAGAGCACCGAGGTGATCGCGTCGGTCATGTGCTGGTTCGCCGCGGTCAGCCGTTTCGGCGGATCTCCGGCGACGAGCAGTTCCAGCGACGGCAGCACGTAGGGCCCCTCGACCGCGCGGTCGAGGGACAGCGCCGGCTCCTTGCGCGGCTTCTTGCGGTTTCGGGCCGCCGGCGCCGGGACGGGCGGCGTCTCCTCCTCGTCGAGGGGATAGTTGTCCATCGGGGTGCCCGACGGGGCATCCGGGCGTGCCAGCGGCACCGTGGGCTGTACGGCGGAGGGCCAGGCCTGCGGTTCATCCTTGTCCTCGTAGCCGGCTTCGTCGTCGTAGTACCCGTCGGAGAAATCCTCGTGCTCGGCGCTGCCGCGCTCGCCGTCCTCGTCGCCATGGTCATCGCCATAGTCATCGTCGTCATAGTCATAGTCATCGTCGTCGTAGTCGCGCTGCCACCGCGTGGTGAACATGTCACGCACCGTCGCGGGGACCTCGCGGATCGTCGTCCCCGTCACCAGCAGCACGCCGAACAGCACGCCGATGAACAGAAGGGGCGCAGCGATCCACGCTGTCAGCCCGTCGGAGAGGGGGCCTCCGAGGGCGAAACCGACGAAGCCGCCCGCGTGTTGACGCTCGGCCGGGTCCTGCGGCGAGCCCGACCACAGGTGCCACAGCCCCAGCGCGGGCAGCGCGATCATCGCAAAGCCCAGGATGAGGCGGGGTCGGGCCTCCGGATCCGGCTCCGACCGCATCAGGGTCACGCCGATGGCGGCCAGGACGACCGGGACGACCACGACGGCCGCGCCGATCAACACGCGCACGATCGTGTCGATCCAGGCGCCCACGGGCCGAGCCGCGTCGAACCACGAGCCGGCCGCGACGACGACGGCCAGGCCGAGCAGCGCGAGCGCGACGCCGTCGCGGCGATGGCCCGGTTCGAGGTCGCGGGCGCGTCCGACCGATCGCGCGGTGCTTCCGGCCCCCTTGGCCAGCATCAGCCAGCCCGCACGGACGCCCCGGCCCACCGCGGTCCCGGCCGACGACACGGCCGAGGAGTTCCGGCGGACCGGCTTGCGGCGCGGGGCAGACGGGCGCGAAGGCCGTCCTCCGCCGCGCGAAGGGGCCTTTGACCTGCTCTGACGTGCAGAAGATCGGGCCGCGGTCTTACTCGCCATGGGGTTCAGCCTAGTCGCAATGACCTCAGAAGCACCATGCGCCACACTGGTCACAGATTGGTCTCCCCGGGGCCTCGAACGGGTCGCGGCGACACGGGTCCCGTGATCACGCCGCACGACCGCGCCTCGCCCCCGGTGGCCTGCGGCGCCGGGGCGCTCGTCGAACGCGCGTGAGGCGACGACAGCGGCCGCACGAGACAGTACGGTGACATCTGTTCAGTCACGCTCATCGAGGAGTACGAATGCCGATCGTCGTCATCGCCACCATGACCGCCAAGCCCGAGTCCGTCGATGCGGTGCGTAGCGCCTGCACCCAGGCGATCGAGGCGGTCCACGACGAGCCCGGTTGCCAGCTCTACTCACTGCACGAGGCCGACGGCACCTTCGTCTTCGTCGAGCAGTGGGCCGATGCCGACGCGCTGCAGGCGCACAGCGCGGCTCCGGCGGTGGCCACGTTCTTCGGCACCGTCGGTGAGCATCTCGACGGCGCCCCCGACATCAAGGTGCTGCAGCCGGTCGTGGCGGGCGACCCGGCCAAGGGTCAGCTGCGGCCGTAATCATGGGTGAGCTCACCGGCAAGGTCGCCTTCATCACCGGCGCCGCCCGCGGCCAGGGCCGCGCCCACGCGGTCAAACTGGCCTCCGAGGGCGCCGACATCATCGCCCTAGACCTGTGCGCGCAGATCGAGTCCGTCCCCTATCCCCTGGCCTCCCCCGAGGACATGGCCGAGACGGTCAAGCTCGTCGAGGACACCGGCGCGCGCATCGTCAGCCACCAGGCCGACGTCCGTGACCGGGAGGCCGTCAAAGCCGCGGTGCGTGACGGGACCGAGAAACTGGGCGGCCGTCTCGACATCGTGGTCGCGAACGCGGGTATCGCGCCGATGGCGGCGGACAACGCCTGGCAGGACGTGATCGACGTGAACCTGACCGGTGTGTACAACACGATCGATGTCGCGATGAAGCCGATGGTGAAGTTCGGCAACGGCGGCGCGATCGTGCTGACCAGTTCCGTCGCCGGGCTCGTGGGCCTCGGCGCCCCGGTGGCCGGCTCGGTGGGATATGCGGCCGCCAAGCACGGCATGGTCGGCATCATGCGCGTTTACGCCAACTTCCTTGCCCGCTACAGCATCCGGGTGAACTCCGTGCACCCCGCCGGGGTGAACACGCCGATGATCGACAACGAGTTCACCCGTTCCTGGCTGGACGGGATGGCCCAGCAGAGCCAGGGTGGGCCCGACATGGGCAATGCGCTTCCGGTGCAGGCGCTCGAACCCGAGGACATCGCCAATGCGGTGTTCTGGCTGGTGTCCGATGCCGCGCGCTACGTCACAGGCATCACGCTGCCGGTCGACGCCGGGTACATCAACAAGCGATGACGGCTCGAAACGCCGCCGCGCAAACGGCTTTCGGGCCGATCGTCCTGGCGGCCATCGAGCACAACGAACCGCCAGGTCACCGGCTGGTCCAGGACGACCTTGCCGAGTCGTTCCTGTCCGGCCGGTTTCGCCTGCTGGTGCGGGCCACCCGGTCCGATGCGTTTCGGCGGGCGGTCATATCGACCGTCGACCGCTACGGGCCGGGGCTGTGGGCGAGCATCGCGTGCCGTAAGCGCTACATCGACGAACGGCTTTCGGACCCTCTCAACGACACCGACAGCGTGGTCGTCCTGGGCGCGGGCCTGGACACCCGCGGTTGCCGCATCGCCCGCCACAGCGAGCTGCCGGTCTTCGAGGTGGACCAGGAGCTCAACATCGAACGCAAAACTGCTGTGCTGCAGCGTGTTCTGGGCTCGCCCCCGGCCTCGGTGCACCTCGTCCCGGTCGACTTCGAGCGTGATGCGCTGATCCCCGCCCTGGAGTCGCACGGGTATCGCAGCGACCTGCGGACCTTCTTCATCTGGGAAGGCGTGACCCAGTACCTCAGCCCCGAGGCGGTACGGGCCACGCTCGCACAGCTGAGCGGTGCCGCACCGGGCAGCAAGTTGGTGTTCACCTACATCCGCCAGGACTTCATCGACGGCACCTGTCTCTACGGGGCCGAATCGCTGTACCGCCGCTTCCGCCGCCGTCGCCAGGTGTGGAAGTCGGGGATGGTGCCCGAACTCGTCGGTGACCTCCTCGCCGAGCACGGTTGGCGTCTCGTCGAGCAGGCCGGGCCGAGCTATTACCGCGACACCTACATCCGGCCGACCGGCCGCGCGATGGCCGCCTCGCCGCTGGAATGGACGGTGCTGGCCGAGCGCTAGACGAGAGTCGTTTCCCCCGATTCTCACCTCCCGGCGACCGGATACGTATCGGCCACGGCGCCGACCCGATCGCCACGCTCGACCGCATGCGGGACGGGTGGAGTCCGGGGTGCGCGCGCAACGGCGGTTCATCGACGCCGGCCATGAGCTGTTGAGGTGTCAGACCTGTTGCTGCCGGCCCACTCTGGGCACCCGCCGTTCCTGCACCCGTCCGCTGTCGACGTCGCACGCTGACCGCCGAAATCTTTGCGAAGGTCAGCAAACTCGCCGGCCATGACTTCGCAGTGCCGTGCACCGTGATCGGAACCGCGTCGCCGGACCCGCAACGGGCGACCCGGGCGCTGGTGGCCCTGACGGACAATGACTACCGATCTACCAGGCCAGAAGGGTCGACCGGCGTAGGATCGGAGCTGTCGGGCGGCTGGCTGATGTTCTGGGTCTCCGATTCGGGACCAGGGGTGCGCCCCGGGGATCGGACCGGGATCGTCGATCGTTCGCCCGCGGTGAGCAAATCGGTGCGCATTCGGACGGCGCCGGCCTCGGTCTTCGATCGTGCGGGCCATCGCCCTGGCACACGAAGGGGACGTGATGCTCGATTCGGCGGTGGGCCGCGGCTCCACGTTCAGCGTGCGCCTCCCCGCCGTGGTGACCACCCACGAGACGGAACAGTCATGGCATCTGTCCTGATCGCCGAAGACGAACCCCGGATCTCGTCCTTCGTGCGGAAAGGGCTGTCGGCCAACGGCTTCTCGGTCACCGTTGTCGCCGACGGACCGTCGGCCTACGCGTACGCACGCAGCGGCGATTTCGACCTGATGGTGCTCGACACCGGCCTGCCCGGAATGGACGGGTTCACGGTGCTGAAGCGGCTGCGCGCCGAGGGCAGCGCCCTACCGGTCGTGGTGCTCACGGCGCGCACCAGCGCCGCCGACACCGTGGCGACCCTCGAGGGCGGCGCCGACGACTACCTCCTGAAGCCGTTCCGGTTCGAGGAGTTGCTGGCCCGGGTCCGGTTGCGCCTGGCCCCGGAGCGGGTGGCAGAGCTGACGACGCTGTCCTATGGCGGGCTGCGGCTCGATCTCCGCACCCGCAAAGCCCATGTCGGCGACTATTCGGTCAACCTGTCCGCGCGCGAATTCGCGCTGGCGGAGACATTCCTGCGACACCCGGGACAGGTGTTGTCACGTGAACAACTGCTCAGGCAGGTGTGGGGTTACGACTACGACCCCGGAAGCAATGTGGTCGACGTCTACGTCCGCTATCTCCGCCGCAAGCTCGGGGCCCGTCGTTTTGTGACACTGCGCGGAATGGGCTACCGCCTGGAAGCGATGTGACACCGTCGGCAGCAAATAATCATGATCATCAGGGCGTGATTCCGGCCTGTGGCGTGTTAGCGCCTGCACCGCCCGTCGCCGCCGCCGCACCGCGCCATTCTGTGCAATTCGGCATTTATGTGCCGACGCAATGAGTCACCGGCTCTCAGCTGGACTTTTGCCACTCCGCATTAATCACTACCACCGAGATCGTGCCGATGACGCCATTATTTACGCAGATTTCTATTGTGCGGACAAAGGGAATGCATTCACGATCTTGCCTTCCTCTTTACGAGGTGCATAATAGTTATGAGCAACGTCAGCGTGCGTGCTCACACGGCCGCCGCGCCACGGTTGACGAGGGGTAACCGTGACTTGTCGACGGGACAGCCGTCGCAGCGCGGCGGGCCGGACAACGCGCAGGGTCCGGTCGCCGTCAGATCTCGATGACCGTCGGCACGATCATCGGCTGGCGGCGGTAGGTCTCACCCACCCACTTGCCGACGGTGCGCCGCACCCCCTGGGCGATCCGGGTCGGATCGGTGACGTTCTGCGAGGCGAGGTTCTCCAGCTCGGCCTCGACCCGGCGGGCCACCGGTTCGAGCGCCTTGGGGTCCTCTGAGAAGCCGCGCGAATGCAGGTGCACGGGAGCGGCGGGCTTTCCGGTGCCCCGGCGCACCACCACGGTCACGGCGACGAATCCCGACGACAGGATGAGCCGCTCCCCCAGTGTGGCGTCACCGACGTCACCTGTGATCAGCCCGTCGACGAACATCTTGCCGACCGGTACGGCGCCGGAGATGCTCACCCGGCCCGCCACCAGATCGACGCTGACCCCGTTCTCGGCGAGCACGATGTTGTCCTCGGGAACGCCTGTCCTGGCCGCCAGCGCGGCATTGGCGCGCAGCATCCGCCACGTCCCGTGGACGGGCATCACATTGCGCGGGCGGACACCGTTGTAGAGGAACAGCAGTTCGCCGGCATAGGCGTGACCCGAAACATGCACGCGCGCCTGCGCATTGGTGACGACCCGGGCCCCGATCTTGGCCAGCGCGTCGATGACCCCGTACACCGCCTCCTCGTTGCCGGGGATCAGCGACGACGACAGGATGATCAGGTCGCCGGCGGTCAGCGTGATGCTGCGGTGCTCACCACGCGACATCCGCGACAGCGCCGCCATCGGCTCGCCCTGTGTTCCGGTGGTGATCAGTACGACACGATCGGCAGGCATCATCTCTGCGGCCGCGATGTCCAGCACGTCCTCGTCGGCGACCTTCAGGTAGCCGAGATCTCGCGCGATGCCCATGTTGCGCACCATCGACCGGCCGACGAAGGACACCCGGCGGCCCAGTGCGACCGCGGCGTCGATGATCGACTGCACCCGGTCGACGTTCGAGGCGAAACACGCGACGATCACCCGGCCGTCGGCGCCGCGCATCAGACGGTGCAGCGCCGGCCCCACCTCGCTCTCCGACGGGCCCACACCGGGAATCTCGGAGTTCGTCGAATCACAGAGGAACAGATCGACCCCGGCGTCGCCGAGGCGCGACATCCCCGGCAGATCGGTCGGCCTGCCATCGGGCGGGAGTTGGTCGAGCTTGATGTCACCGGTGTGCAGCACCGTCCCGGCGCCGGTGTGGACACCGATCGCCAGGCACCCCGGGATCGAGTGGTTGACGGCGAAGTACTGGCATTCGAAGACACCGTGCGTGGATTTCTGGCCTTCTGCCACCTCGTGGAGCTTCGGGCTCAGACGATGCTCGCGGCACTTCTCGGCGATCAGCGCGAGGGTGAACTTGGAGCCCACGATGGGGATGTCCGCACGCTGTTTGAGCAGGAACGGGATCGCCCCGATGTGGTCCTCGTGGGCGTGCGTGACGATCAGCGCCTCGACGTCGTCGAGGCGGCCCTCGACGTGGCGCAGGTCGGGCAGGATGAGATCCACGCCCGGCTCGTCATGCGTCGGGAAGAGCACCCCGCAGTCGACGATCAGCAGACGTCCGAGATGTTCGAAAACCGTCATGTTGCGGCCGATCTCGCCGATACCGCCGAGCGCGGTGATCCGCAGGCCGCCCGGGGCCAGCGGCCCTGGTGGAATGTGCGTCAGGTCCACTGCGCGACCACTACCTCAGCACCCCGGCGGCACGCATGTCAGCGGCCAGCGCCTCGGTCTGCTCGTCGGTGGCGGGGATCTGGGGCAGCCGCGGGTCGCCGACCTCGAATCCCTGCAGTCGCAGTCCGGCTTTCGACAGCGTGACCCCGCCCAGTCGCGCCTGGGCGCAGGCCAGCGGACCCAGAGTCACGTTGATCTTGCGGGCGGTCGCGACATCGCCGGAAGCGAAGGCGGACACCATGTCTCGCAGCTGCCCGGCCGCAAGGTGGCCCCAGACGCTGATGAAACCCACCGCGCCCATCGCCAGCCAGGGGAGGTTGAGCGCGTCGTCGCCGGAGTAGTAGGCCAGCCCGGTCTCCGCGATGATCTGCCCGCCGCCGTGCAGGTCGCCTTTGGCGTCCTTGATCGCGACGATGTTCGGATGTGCCGCCAGTGTGCGGATGGTGTCCCATTCGATGGGCACCACCGACCGCGGCGGGATGTCGTAGAGGATGTTGGGCAGGTCGGTCGCGTCGGCGACAGTGGTGAAGTGGGCGGCGATACCGGCCTGCGGCGGACGCGAGTAGTACGGCGTCACCACCAGCAGGCCGTGCGCGCCCTCGGCAGCGCTGGCTTTCGCCAGGTGCACGCTGTGGGCGGTGTCGTAGGTACCGGCGCCGGCGATGACGCGGGCGCGGTCCCCGACAGCTTCGAGGACGGTGCGCAGTAGCCGGAGCTTCTCGTCGTCGGTGGTGGTCGGGGACTCGCCGGTGGTGCCCGAGACCACCAGGCCGTCGCAGCCGCCGTCGACGAGCCGGTTCGCGAGCCGGGCCGCGGCGTCGGTGTCGAGCGAGCCGTCGGGCTTGAACGGAGTGGCCATCGCGGTCAACAAGGTGCCCAACCGGGCTGGGGCGTCGAATCCGCTGGTACTCACGGGCACCAAGATTACCCGGTCACCCTTTCGCCCCACGAATGCCTTTGCGAGTCAGACCTCGGTTGCCAACGGGCTGGTCGCGACCTCGGTGCCGTCGGCCAGCACGGTGATCTCGAAGTCGGAGAACACCTGTGGTGCCACCTCGACGAGCCGGCGCAGGCACTCGATGGACAGTCGCCTGATCTCCACGTCGGCGTGTTCGCTGGCGCGCATGGCGATGAAGTGCCGCCACGCGCGGTAGTTGCCGGTGACCACGATCCGGGTCTCGGTCGCGTTCGGGAGCACGGCGCGGGCGGCCTGCCGGGCCTGTTTGCGCCGCAATGTCGCGTTGGGCACCTCGGCCAGCTTCGCCTCGAGCCGAGCCAGGAGATCGGTGTAGGCGGCCCGGCTCGCGTCGGCGGCGTCGGTGAACAGCGCCAGCAGCTCGGGGTCGTCCTCGATCCCGGGCGGGACGACCACCTGGGAGTCGTCTTCCGGGACATAGCGCTGCGACAACTGCGAGTAGGAGAAATGCCGGTGCCGGATGAGTTCGTGGGTGCAGGAGCGCGACAGCCCGGTGATGTAGAACGACACCGACGCGTGCTCGAGCACCGAGAAGTGTCCGACGTCGATGATGTGGCGGAGGTAGGCGGTGTTGGTCGCGGTGCGGGGATTGGGCTTCGACCAGCTCTGGTAGCACGCCCGGCCCGCGAACTCGACCAGCGCGGCACCACCCTCGGCGTCGGTGCTCCACGGCACGTCGGGCGGCGCTGCGAACTCCGTCTTGGCGATCAGCTGCACGCGCAGCGGCGCGATCTCGGCCACCGGCAGAGCCTAACGTGCGGATCGGAGGCCGCTGCGGCACGTCGCTCGGGACCGGAGCGGCGGCAACGACCTTCGGCGAATCAGCCCTCCCCGCCCTGGCCGAGGAAACGGTGCCCGACCCGGTCACCCCCGGCACGTTTGACCGCATACATCGCGGCATCGGCCTCACGGATGAGCGTCTCGATGAACTCGGGGTGTTCGACGGGAGCTCCGGCTTCGACCGTGGCGGTGCAGATGCCGAGGCTGGCGGTGATCTGGAACGGCGTCGCCGCGATACCCCGGCGGATGCGCTCGGCGGTGATCGCGTGCCGCGACGCGGTGTCGATGTCGGCGACCACGAACTCCTCGCCGCCGAGTCGGCCGAGCACCGCGTTGCCACCGTGGCGTTGCAGCACCGCGGCCACATCGACCAGCGCGGCATCGCCCACCGCGTGCCCCCGGGTGTCGTTGAGCTTCTTGAAATCGTCGAGGTCGACCATCGTGACGTTGACGTGCGTGTTGAGCGGCTCCCGACCGAGGAGCAGGTCGTGGACGGTGCTGTAGAACGACCGGCGGTTGAGCAGGCCGGTCAACGGATCACGGTCGGAGTTGCGCAGGTCGATGTGCAGCGAATGCACCAACGAATGGACGCCGAAGGGCACACCCACGTTCAGCCCCAGGACGATCAGGAACGATGCGGCCACGATCGGAACGTCACCGGTGCCGGCGAGCATCCGGAATGCCGACACCGCGGCGCATCCCATGGCGACGCAGAAGTTCGTCACCACGTGCCCGAAAGCGTGGAAGTAGGCGAGATACCCGCCGATGACGGCGAAGACGGTGCACCCCATGAGACCGCCGTACGGGTCGGGCACCACCAGACATCCCGCGGCGATACACGCGGTGCACACCAGGGTGTAGGTCAGGGACCAGGTTCTGGTGGGCCAACGGGTGAGCCACAGCGCGGACGCCGCGAACGCGGCCAGCGCGGCCGTGACCGAGACGACGGTCGCGACCGTACCGCCGGGGCCCCGGTCGCTGGCGAGCATCATGAGCGGCACGGCTCCGAGCGCCGCCGTGAACACGAACGTGGCGCTCCGCCACTGCCCCTGCAATCCGCGTTCGCGCAGATACGCGCTGAACCAGTCGTAGTGGTCCGACTGCTGCCACCAGCGTCGCCACCAACCAAACACGCCGACTCCCCAGCTCATCGCGCAGAGATCGCGGCGTCACCTCGGGGCGTCGCCGCCCGGCACGGTGCCACTACGTCGGGTTGGCGGTGACGAAGTCGACCACGACGGCGGCGAGCTCGCGACCCTTGTCTTCCTGGAGGAAGTGTCCCCCACCGGCGATCGTGACCTGCGGCTGCCCCTGCGCGCCCGGGATGAGCCTGCGCAGTGCGGCGTCGGCGCCCCGGGTGATCGGATCCGAGTCGGAGAACGCGCACAGGAACGGTTTGTCGAACCGGCGCAGCACTTCCCAGGCGGCCCGGTTCGCCGGCGCAGCCGGGTCGTCCGGACTGGTCGGGACGAGGGTCGGAAACTGGCGCGCGCCCGCCTTGAAGGTGTCGTCGGGAAACGGGGCGTCGTAGGCTGCGATCACCTCGGGTGCGAGCGTCGACACGCAGCCGCCGTTGACGATCTGACCCACGGGGAAGTCGGGCGTTTCCTGGCTGAAGCGCTGCCAGGCCAGAAAAGCCTCTCCGGGATCCTGGTCGCCGGTCGGCAGTGTGGTGTTGGCCGCCACGACACGGGCGAAGCGGTCGGGATGTTCGCCCACGAGGCGCAGGCCGATGAGCCCGCCCCAGTCCTGACACACCAGTGTGATCCCGGTGAGGCCGATCGCGTCGATCGCTGCCCAGGTCCAGTCGACGTGCGCCTGGTAGCTGTAGTCCTCGCGCCTGGCCGGCTTGTCGCTGCGGCCGAAGCCGACGAGGTCGGGCGCCACCGCGCGCAGACCCGCCGCGGTCAACACGGGGATCATGTGGCGATAGAGATAGCTCCAGGACGGCTCGCCGTGCAGGAGCAGCACCACCGGGGCGTCCGGCGGACCCTCGTCGAGGTAGTGCATCCGCAGGCCGTCGACCTCCACGTAGTGCGGTGCGAAGGGAAACTGGGGCAGGTCGGCGAATCGCTCGTCGGGGGTGCGCAGAACGTCCATGCCGTCAGCTAACCAACGCAGCGCGCAACGGGTCGACCAAATCGCCCCGATCCCCCACGGACACGTCGCTGAGCCCGAGCCAGGCGGCCATCGACTGCAGTTCGCCGACGAGCCCGGCGGCGATGCGTCCGCGGTCGCGACCGTCCTCACTGAACGCCCCGAGCACCTGCAGCGCACCCGACACCCGGTCTGCTTTGAGATCGACGCGGCCCACGAGGTCCCCGTCCAGCAGGAACGGCCACACGTAGTAGCCGAAACGGCGCTTCGGAGCGGGGGTGTAGATCTCGATCCGGTAGTGGAACCCGCCGAAGAGCCGCTCGACCCGCGGGCGGAAGAAGATCAGTGGATCGAACGGGCACAGCAACGCCGTCCCGCGATCACGGCGAGGCACCGTCTGGCCGGCGCGCAGATACGCCGGCGCCGTCCAGCCCTCGACCTCGACGGGTTCGAGATCACCGGCCGCGACGAGGTCGGCGATCGCCGGCTTCACCTGCCGCGCGTTCAACCGGAAGTAGTCCCGAAGGTCTGCTTCGGTGGCGATGCCGAGTGCGGTCGCCGCCTTGCGCGTCAGCTCGCGCACCGCGTCTGGCTCCTCGACGTGACGGTTCACGACGTCGGCGGGCAGGACCCGCTCGGTGAGGTCGTAGTGCCGGGCGAAGCCGACCCGGGTGGCCGTGGTCAGCACACCCGCCGACCACAGCGCCTCGGCGACCCACTTGGTGTCGCTGCGGTCCCACCACGGCCCCTTCCGCCCCCGCGGTTCGGACTCCAGGTACGCCTCGATCTGTCCGGCCGTCGAAGGCCCGAGCGCCGCGACGGCCGCCACGATGTCGTCGGCGAGTGCGGCGTTCTTCTTGACGATCTCGACGCCCCAACGGCCGTGGACGTACTCCTGCATCCGCCAGCGCAACAGGGGCCAGTCGTCGACGGCCATCAGCGCTGCTTCGTGGGCCCAGTACTCGACGAGCAGTCGCGGCGACCGCGCGGAGTGGCTCCATGCGGCCCGATCCAGGATGTCGCGGTCATAGGGGCCGAGCCGGCTGAACACCGGCGCGTAGTGGGCGCGCACGGCGACCGAGACCGAGTCCAGCTGTAGCACCTGCAGCCGCGCGATCAGTTTCTTGAGGTGTGCGCGGCTCACCGCGCCCGCCGGCTTCGATTCGCGAAACCCCTGCGCGGCGACCGCGGCCCGCCGCGCCTGCGCAGCGGTGAGTCTCATTTCCTTTGAAAGCTGTAGAACCGGTAGCGCAGCCCCGACGAGCTGTCGCGCCAGTCCTCTTCAGTGCCGACCCAGGCCTCGTCGAGAAGCGGCGCCAGGGCGTCGTCGTCCTCCCTGCGCAGGTCGACGTCGACCTCGGTGACCTCGCACCGGGTGGCCAACGGCATCGCCAGACCGTAGATCTGCGACCCGCCGATCACCCATGCGCCGTCGAGCGGGGCGTCCTCCAGCGACGTGATGACCTCTGCGCCGTCTGCCACGTAATCAGCCTGGCGGGTCAGTACGACATTCCGGCGTCCCGGCAGCGGCCGGAACTTCGCGGGCAGCGACTCCCACGTCTGCCTGCCCATGATCACCGTCTGACCCATCGTCAGTTCCTTGAAGCGGGCCATGTCCTCGGGCACCTGCCACGGGATGCCGTTGCCGCGCCCGATGACCCCGGAGCTCGACTGCGCCCAGATCATGGTCAGCTGGGGTGCCCTCATACCCGTTGATTCGGACCTGCCAGCAGTCCTCGCGTCCGTTGATTCGGACCTGCCAGCAGTCCTCGCGTCCGTTGATTCGGACCTGCCAGCAGTCCTCATACCGCCACCGGGGCCTTGATCGCCGGATGCGGGTCATAACTCTTGATGACGACGTCCTCATAGGTGTAGTCGAAGATCGAATCCCGCGGCGCGAGAACGAGTTCGGGATAGGGGCGGGGGTCGCGGGACAGCTGTTCGGTCACCTGCTCGACATGGTTGTCGTAGATGTGGCAGTCACCGCCGGTCCACACGAATTCGCCGACCCCGAGGCCGGCCTGCGCCGCCATCATGTGGGTGAGCAGCGCATAGCTGGCGATGTTGAACGGCACGCCGAGGAACAGGTCGGCGCTGCGCTGGTAGAGCTGGCAGCTCAACCGCCCCTCGGCGACATAGAACTGGAAGAACGCGTGACACGGCGGGAGCGCCATCTGCGGGATCTCGCCGACGTTCCAGGCCGAGACGATGTTGCGCCGGGAGTCCGGATCACGGCGCAGCAGGTCCAGCGCCGCGGCGATCTGGTCGATGTGCTCGCCCGACGGCGTCGGCCACGACCGCCACTGCACCCCATAGACCGGACCGAGATCCCCTGTCGGAGAGGCCCATTCGTCCCAGATCGTCACACCGTGGTCCTGCAGCCAGCGCACATTCGAGTCACCCCGCAGGAACCACAGCAGCTCGTAGACGATCGACTTCGTGTGCACCTTCTTGGTGGTGATCAGCGGGAACCCTGCGTTCAGGTCGTAGCGCATCTGGTGGCCGAACAGGCTCCGGGTGCCCGTACCGGTGCGGTCCGATTTCGGGATCCCCGTATCGAGCACCAGACGCAACAGATCCTCGTACGGCGTGGCGATCGGCACGCCCCTCAGCTTACGGCCAGAGGGCGGGAGTAGAACGGACCCATGCCGCGCATCGCCGACACCGTCACGACCGCTGACGGTTCCTGCCCCGTCACCCTGCACACTCCCGGCGGAGACGGCCCGTGGCCGGGCGTCGTCCTTTACCCGGATGCCGGCGGGGCCAGGGAGACGTTCCGGACCATGGCCGACAGGCTCGCCGGCTACGGCTACGCCGTGCTGGTACCCGACGTGTACTACCGCGACGGCGACTGGGCGCCGTTCGAGATGGCGACGGTGTTCGGCGACGACGCCGAACGCCGGCGACTGTTCGGGATGATCGCCAAGGTGACGCCGGACATCATGGCCTCGGATGCGACCTCCCTGTTCGACTACCTGGCCTCGCGCCCGGAGGTCGGCGGTGAATCGTTCGGGACGACGGGGTACTGCATGGGCGGACGCACCTCGCTCGTGGTGGCCGGCCGTGTGCCCGAGCGCGTGAGCGCCGCGATGTCATTCCACGGCGGCGGCCTGGCCTCCGACGACGCCGGAAGTCCCCACCTGCTCGCCGAGAAGATGCGCGCCGCGGTCTACGTCGGGGCGGCCCGCAACGACAGGTCGTTCACCGTCTCGAACGGCGACACCCTGGACAAGGCGCTGAGCGCGGCAGGCGTCGAGCACACCATCGTGTGGTATCCCGCCGAGCACGGCTTCGCGGTGCCCGACAACGCGCCGTACGACGAGGCTGCCGCGGAGCAGCACTGGGACGCCATGCAGTCGTTCTTCGGAACCCATCTGCGCTGAAAGTCCCGGCGGCGGAGGCCCTTTCGACGCAGGACTCTCAGGAGGACGCGCTACGCCGCGAATGCAGAACCGACGTGAGTGCCCGTGCGACGCCGCGAGCGGCATAGACGCCGGCAAGAAGTGACAGCACGATCAGGACGACGAACATGAGCAGCCAGTTGGCTCGGCTGTGCTCGACGTTCCACCAGATGACGGTGAACAGGATCGCGCAGATGAACACGACGATGTCGCGCCAGTTGCCCTGGTAGGACGCCGCGAGCTCGCGCATCTCGCGGTTCTTGTCCACCGCGGCGATCACCCCGTCGATGCGCAGGTCGATGACCCGCTGCAACTCGGCCCTGCGGTGGACCTGATCCTGCGGGATCCGCTCCAGCAGATCCATGTCCGCAGCGATCGACGCGCGGATGTCGGGCGTCCTGAGGTTGCCGGCGGCCAGGCCGAGCAGTGCTCCACCCGCAATGGGCGCTCCCGCGAGGGCCAGTTCGGCGATACCCGGCATGAGTTTTCCTCCGTCGTCCGGCCTCGGATCGGGGGCTCACGCCTGTTGTCCAGGATCGCCTCCCCGGTGGGCGTCCACAATCTACGCTTCTGAACGAGCCGTCCGGCCCGTTCACGCCGGTCGGCGACCCGGTGCGAGACGTCACTGCGCCAGGAATCCCCCGTCGACGGGCACCACGGCGCCGGTGACGAAGGACGCTTCGTCGGAGGCCAGGAAGGCGATGACGTTGGCCACCTCCCCCGGTTCGCCCAGCCGACCGATCGGGTGCATGCGCTCGATGTCTGCCAGGTACTCCGCGCCGCCCGGCTCCTCGGGGAGCCGGCTGACCCGCTCGGTGCGAATCGTCCCCGGCGCCACGGCGTTCACCCTGATGCCGCGGTCAGCCCACTCGACCGCCAGGTGCTTGGTCAGGCCGGTGGCGACGAATTTGGCCGGCCCGTACGCCGCCTGCCGCTTCTGGCCGGCCAGTCCCGAGATCGAGGACAGGCACACGATGGCGCCGCCACCGGTCGCCACCATGGCTTCGATCGCGAACTTGCACGTGAGGAACATGCCTCGCCCGTCGATCGCCATGACCTCGTCCCAGGCCGCAGCCGTCACCTCGGTCGCGTCGCCCAGCGGGATGATGCCTGCGTTGGCCACGAGCACGTCGATCCGCCCGTAGCGGTCGACGGCGGCCGCGATCATCCGCCGCGCGTCGTCCTCGACCGACACATCACCGGCGACGACGTCGACGTCGGCGCCGCCGCTGCGTAATTCCTCGGCCACGCCGAGCAGCGGTTCGCGTTGTATGTCCGTCACGATCAGACGGGCTCCCTCGCGTGCGAAGACCTCGGCGGTGGCCCGGCCGATGCCCATCGCCGCCCCGGTGATGACCGCCGACTTGCCACGGAGACGTCCAGCTGGTGCAGTCACGGCTTTCCTCCGAGTCAGAGCGCAGATCCGCCACCGGCAGCCGATCTCGTCACCTGGACAGTGCCAGTGATGCGCCGCTGCGGCCGCGGTATCGGCCGATTCGTGTGGCGGGAGGCGAACACGGGCCCGGGCGCCGGACCCGTGCGTCGGATCAGGCCATCAAGGCTGCGGCGACCGTTGCGCCGAGGTTCCAGCACCGTTCGACATCGGTTTTGGCCGGTTTACCGGACACCACGACGGTCTCGGCGACACGCTCCCACCCCAGCCCGGCGGTGATCCCGTCGAGGGCGCGCTCGGCGCCTTCGGTGCCCTCGTTGCCGTGCAGGTAGACGCCGAACGGCCGGCCCCCGGTGGCATCGAGCAGCGGGTAGTAGGCGCTGTCGAACGCGTGTTTCAGTGCGCCGCTGATGTATCCGAGGTTGACCGGCGTTCCGAGGAGATAGCCGTCGGCCGCGAGCATCTCTGCCGGTGACACGGTCAGCGCCGGCCTGCGCAGAACGTCCACGCCCTCGATGTCGGGATCGGTGGCACCCGCGAGCACCGCGTCGAACATCTCGTGACAGTGCGGAGAGGGGGTGTGGTGGATGATCAGCAGCGTCTTGCTCATCGCGCCGACTCCTCCATCTGCACAGCCTTTTTCATCGTCTCCCGGGCACGAGAGCGATCCCCGGCATAGTCGTAGGCGCGCGCGAGCCGGTACCACCGCAGCCAGTTGTCGGGGTCGGCTTCCAACTCCTCGCGCACCCGGTGGAACAGCGCATCGGCGGCGTCGCGCTCGATCCGGCCGGAAGCCCGGCGCGGTAGGTCGTTCACGTCGAGCTCCATCCCGCCCTCGCGGGCCTTGCGCGCCAGACGTTGATGCGCGAGACCGGCACGCAGGGTCGCCACCATCGCCCACAGGCCGACTATCGGGAGAAGCAGGATGCCGATGCCGAGCCCGATGGGTGCGATCTCACCCGAGGCGATGAGCAACAGCGCGGTCCGACCCAGCAGCACGAAATACACGATCAGCGCGGCGCACATGAATCCGATCAGCAGCTGCGTGCGCAGAGCCCGGGCTCCGTCGCTCATGCCAGGTCGAGGAGCGGCTCGATGCCGATGGTCAGGCCGGGGAACTGGTCGATCTTGCGGACGGCGAGCAGGACGCCGGGAACGAACGAGGTCCGGTCGATGCTGTCGTGGCGGATGGTCAGCGTCTCGCCGAGGGTCCCGAACAGCACTTCCTGGTGCGCGACCAGGCCCGCGAGCCGCACGGAATGGACGGGGACGCCGTCGACGTCGGCTCCCCGGGCGCCCTCCAGTCCCGTACTGGTCGCGTCGGGATTGGGCGGCATCCCTTTGCGCGCTTCGGCGATGAGGCGGGCGGTGCGCACAGCGGTTCCCGACGGGGCGTCAGCCTTGTGCGGGTGGTGCAGCTCGATCACCTCGACCGATTCGAAGTATTTCGCGGCCTGCTGGGCGAAGTGCATGGACAGGACGGCGCCGATCGCGAAGTTCGGGGCGATCAGGACCGACACGCCGGGCTGGGCCGACACCCACTCCCTCACCTGATCGAGGCGTTCGTCGGTGAAGCCGGTCGTGCCGACGACGGCGTGAATGCCGTTGTCTATCAGAAACTTCAGGTTGTCCATCACGACGCTGGGGTGCGTGAAGTCGATGACCGCCTCGGTACTGCTGTCGGTCAGCGCCGACAGCGCGTCCCCGGCGTCCACCCCGGTGGTGAAGACGAGATCCTCGGCGGATTCGACGGCCGCCACCATCGTTGCGCCCACCTTGCCCTTGGCGCCCAGCACTCCGACTCGCATCCGCTCACCCTAGCGGTCGGCGGGCACCGGGCTCCTCGCCGCCACCGGGGCAGGTACACCCTGAAACACCTCCTCCCCCAAGACGGGGACGCGGGCCCGCGGTGCGGTCTAGCCTCAGAAAATGAGGTGCACATTCCGGCGATCGTCGATGCTCGCCGCCGCGGCCGTCTGCACGCTGATGGGTTCGGCGCTGCCGGCGATTCCGGCGAACGCGGTGCCGTACGGAAGCAACGGGGTGTTCGGTGTCACCACCCAGCCACGCGACGGCTGGGCCACCACCTTCATCCCGCCGGGGCGCTATCGGGTAGACCAGTCGCCCAGTATGCAGCCGTACCAGAGCCCTCCCGGCCTGTGGTTCCGCTGCAGCAACTTCCCCTGTGCGCCAACGTTTCCGGGCAACATCATCGCGACCGCACCGGCGCAGCGCAACGCTCCGACGTTCGTCGACATCCTGCCCAGCGACGTGGCGGTGGCCCTCCACAACGTCACGCTGACGCCCGCCTGATCACAGCGGCGAGGCGCCGCGCAGATGCTCGAAGATCAGCGAGGTCTGCGTGCCGGCGACATCGGCGTCGGCGTTGAGGTTCTCCACCACGAACGCGCGCAGATCGTCGGTGTCGCGGGCGGCGACATGCAGGATGAAGTCATCGGCCCCCGCGAGGAAATACACATCCATCACCTGCGGTTTGCGGCGGATGGTCTGGATGAAGTTGCGGATCTTGCCGCGTGAGTTCGACTGCAGGCTGACCGAGATCATCGCCTGCAGGGTGAGACCGATCGCCGAGGGGTCGATGTCGGCGTAGAACCCCCGGATGACACCCAGGTCCTGCAGCCGGCGCACCCGGCCGTGACAGGTCGAGGGGGCCACGCCGACGAGTTCGGCCAGAGCGCTGTTGGACATACGGGCATCGTCGTGCAGCGCGGTCAGGATCCGTCTGTCGACGTCATCGATCGCGACCGCCCGAACATTCTTCGGACGCTCCGTGCGACCGGGATCGAATTCCGACTGATCTTCCACCATGACCGCACTTTACTGAATTATTGACGTCGCGATTGCCATCTCATCGACGTTTCTTCAGACTGGAGAGAACAAATCCCCGATTGAGGAGCGATCATGCGTGTCGGCATCCCGACCGAGATCAAGAACAACGAATTCCGTGTCGCGATCACCCCGTCCGGTGTCGCCGAACTGGTGCAGCGTGGCCACGACGTCCTGATCCAGGCCGGCGCCGGCGAGGGCTCCGCGATTTCGGACGCCGACTTCAAGCGCGCCGGTGCGCAGATGATCAACGGTGCCGACGAGGTGTGGGCCGAGGCCGAACTGCTGCTCAAGGTCAAAGAGCCCATCGAGCCCGAGTACGCGAAGATGCGCAAGGGCCAGACACTGTTCACCTACCTGCACCTGGCCGCGTCCACGCCGTGCACCGATGCGCTGATGGCGTCCGGCACCACGTCGATCGCGTACGAGACCGTGCAGACCGCCGAGGGCGCACTGCCGCTTCTGGCCCCGATGAGCGAGGTCGCCGGACGCCTCTCCGCACAGGTCGGCGCCTACCACCTGATGCGCAGCCACGGCGGCCGCGGCGTCCTCATGGGAGGTGTGCCCGGCGTCGCCCCGGCCGAGGTCGTCGTGATCGGCGGTGGCGTGGCCGGGTACAACGCCGCGCGCATCGCCAAGGGGATGGGTGCCCACGTCAACGTGTTCGACGTCAACATCAACACCCTGCGCAAGATCGACAACGAATTCAACGGCAGCATCGAGACGCGGTATTCGTCGATGCTCGACCTCGAAGACGCTGTCAAGGGCGCCGACCTCGTGATCGGCGCGGTGCTGGTCCCCGGCGCGAAGGCACCCAAGCTTGTCACCAATTCGACTGTGGCAGCGATGAAGTCGGGCGCAGTGCTGGTGGACATCGCCATCGACCAGGGCGGCTGCTTCGAGGACTCCCGCCCGACGACGCACGACGATCCGACGTTCCCGGTGCACGACACCGTCTTCTACTGCGTGGCCAACATGCCGGGCGCGGTGCCCCGCACCTCGACCTACGCACTGACCAACGCGACCCTGCCGTACGTGCTGAAGCTGGCCGGCAAGGGCTGGCTGGAGGCCTGCCGGGGCGATGCCGCACTGGCCAAGGGCCTCTCGACCCACGAGGGCGCGCTGTTGTCCGAGCAGGTCGCCGCCGATCTCGACCTGCCCTTCACCGACCCGGCCGACCTGCTGGCCTGACGACCATCCCCCTCTCGCCCGGTCGGCGTCCCCGCGATGCCGGCCGGGCGATGAAACCCCGGCATGGAGATCAGTCGAGCAGATCACCGTCGACGTAGAACCACCGCCCCGCTCGCATTTCGAACCGCGACCGTTCGTGCAGCACCCCGACGCGGTGATGTGCACGGAACTCCACCTCACCGACGTCGTCGCCGGCCTGACCCGCCACCCGGTCCAGGATTTCCAGCCGCCGCCAGGTCACCTCCAGGTCGTTGACCTCCGCAGGCCGGGTACGCGGGTGCCACGTCCGCCACACGTAGGCGCTGTCGCCGACCACGTACGCGCTGTACCGCGACCGCATCAGCTGTTCGGCGCTGGCGGCGTGCCGTTCCCCCAGGTGCAGGGGCAGACAGCATGCCCCGAAGGCGGTCCCGCTGCCGCAGGGGCAGACCTCATTGGAGCGCACGGTCACCCTCCTCGGCACACAGGCTCACCCTCGTCGGAACCATGCCTACCCTCGTCGGAACGATGCCCACCCTCCTCGGAGCCATGCCCATAGTGTGCCGCACTTGACGGGTGTCAAGTAATATCGCGGTCATGCTCGCGCTCACCGACGTCCTTCCCGACGCCCCGACCACCACGGCCGACGCCCTCACGCTGTTCGATTCCCGGCCCGCCGTCGAACCGGAGTTCATGCTGGGCACCTGGCACGGCGCCGAACTGCCGACCGATCATCCGCTCGACGGCATGCTGGCCGCGAGCGGATGGTGGGGTAAGCACTTCCGCGACAGCGAGTCCGTCGATCCCCTGCTCTTCCCCACCGCCGACGGCACCGGCCTGTGGCCTCTCAACCCGGCCCTCGCGTTCGCCGGACTGGGTGTGGCCACCAAAGTCCCCGCGCTGAAGAAGCAGAATTTCGCGGGCCCGATCATGACGCTGAAGCCTGCGCTGCGGGCGCGCGGACCGAAGGCGCGTCTGCGGACGACCCGCTTCCGGGGCGTCGACACCGCGACGATGATCTATGACCAGCTGCCCATCAACGACGTGTTCCGTCAGATCGACGACCAGACCGTCCTGGGTGCGATGGACCTTCGTGGCATCAAGGCCCCGTATTTCTTTGTGCTGCAGCGGGACAACTCGCTGAGGCTGGTCTAGCGACCGCTCAGCTCGGCCAGCGCGAGGGTGGCCACCTCGCCGATCAGCGGGCGGAGGCTCGCCGCGTCCGGGTCGTCGGTGGCCGACCGCGTCATCACCGCCAGCAGCACCCGCTCCCCCGCCGGCCCGAAGGCGATGCCGACATCGTTGGTCGTGCCGTAGTCGCCGCTGCCCGTCTTGTCCGCGCTGGTGTATCCGGCCGGCAGCCCGGCCCGCATGCTGGAGGTCTGGTTGCCCCGCATCCAGTCCACCAGCTGCTGACGACCCGTAGGGCCCAGAACATCGCCGGTCAGAACGGTGCGGTACCCGGTGCCCAGGGCCCGCGGCGTGCTGGTGTCCCGCGGATCGCCGGGCACCGCCGAGTTGAGCTCCACCTCCCAGCGGTCGAGCCGCGTGCGGTCGTCACCGATGCTGCGCGCGAACTCGGTGATCGACGGCGGGCCACCCAGCACCCGGAGCAGGCCGTTGGCGGCGGCGTTGTCGCTCTGCTGCAGCGCCGCCTGGCACAGTTCGGCCAGCGTCATCGCCGTGCCGACGCGGGGCTCCGTCACCGGCGAATGCGGCCGGATGTCGGCCGGCGCGATGGTCACGGTGTCAGCCAGAGCCAGCCTGCCCTGCTGAACTCGTTGCAGCACTGCCGCGGCCGCATACGTCTTGAACGTCGAGCACATCGCGAAGGTCTCGCCGTCGCGGTGGGCCAGGCTCTTCTCGGTGTCCAGATTGACTGCGTAGAGGCCGATTCGGGCGTTGTGGCGTGCGCCGAGAGCGTCGAGGCGCTCCGCGGCCGGGGGTAGGGGCTGGGCGGGGTCGGCCAGCACGGTCTGCGGCGAGCACGCCGCGAGCGCGACCAGCGACAACCCGCCGACCAGAACGTGTCGTCGGGAAAAGTCCGTCATCGCCCGCCAGGCTACCGGTCAGCCCGCGAGGGTTTGAAGCGCCCTCGGCAGCGACCGCTTGCCTCGCACCGGACCGAGCACCGCAGCGCCGAACGGGCGGGTGAGCAGCTGTCGCGCCACGGCATTGACCTCGTCGAGGGTGACGCTGTCGATCTTCGACAGCGTGTGCGCGATCGTGCGGTGCTGTCCGTAGTTCAGCTCGCTACGGCCGATGCGGTTCATCCGGGAGCCGGAATCCTCCAGTCCCAGCACCAGTCCGCCACGCATCGAGCCCTTCGCGATGCGGCACTCGTCGGCGGTGATGCCGTCGCGCGCAACCTCGGCCAGCACGTCGGTGGTCACCCGGACCACCTCGTCGAAACGCTCGGGCAGGCAGCCGGCGTAGATGGACAGGGCCCCGCTGTCGGCGAAGGTGTCGACCGTCGAGTACACCGAGTAGGCCAGGCCCCTGGTCTCCCTGATCTGTTGGAAGAGGCGAGAACTCAGGCCTCCGCCGAGGGCGGTGTTGAGCACCGACAGCGCCCACCGGTGGTCCCAGTGCCGACCGGGGGTACGCACGCCGAGCGAAAGGTGGGTCTGTTCGGCGTCACGGCTGACCACCTGCAGGGTCGGCCGGCCGCTGACCCTGCCCGCGCCCTTGCGCGGCGCCACCGGTGTGCGGCCGCGGACCAGGTGGGGGCCGAAGTGTTCGCGGACCAGGGCCACGACCTCGTCGTGGTTGACGTTGCCGGCGACCGCGACCACCATCCGGTCGGGGGTGTAGCGGCGCTGGTGGAACGAGTGCAGTTGGGCTCGGGTCATGGACGAGATCGACTCCACGCTGCCGATGACCGGACGCCCCACCGGGTGGTCACCGAACATCGCGGACAGGAACACGTCGCCGAGGGTGTCTTCGGGGTCGTCGTCGCGCATCGCGATCTCTTCGAGGACGACGTCTCGCTCGACCTCGACGTCCTCCCCCGCGCAACGGCCGTTCAGCACGACATCGGCGACCAGGTCGATCGCCAGCGCCAGGTCCGAATCCAGCACGTAGGCGTAGTAGCACGTGTGCTCGCGCGAGGTGAACGCGTTGAGTTCGCCGCCGACGGCGTCGACCGCCTGGGCGATGTCGACGGCGGTGCGGGTGGGGGTCGACTTGAACAGCAGGTGCTCAAGGAAGTGCGCGGCACCGGCCACACTGCGGCCTTCGTCGCGCGAACCGACGTTGACCCACACCCCGACCGATGCTGACAGCACCGACGGGATGTGCTCGGTGACCACACGCAGGCCACCGGGCAGCTGGGTGCGGCGCACCGCCGTGGACTTGTCAGGGAGGGCTCCGCCGCGTTTGCCGCGGCGGAGCGCCCCTGAACTAGCTGCCGGCGGCCGCGGCATCTGCGGGCGCGGGTGCCTCTGTGCCGGCTGCCTCTGCGACTTCGTCCTCGGCGACGAGGACCAGCGAGATCTTGCCGCGGTTGTCGATGTCGGCGATCTCCACGCGGAGCTTGTCACCGACCTTGACGACATCCTCGACCTTGTTGATGCGCTTGCCTCGGCCCAGCTTCGAGATGTGCACCAGGCCGTCGCGACCCGGCAGCAGCGACACGAAGGCGCCGAAGTCGGTGGTCTTGACGACAGTGCCGAGGAACCGTTCCCCGACCTTGGGCAGCTGCGGGTTGGCGATCGCGTTGATCTTGTCGATCGCGGCCTGCGCGGCCTCGCCGTTGGAGGCGCCGACGAACACGGTGCCGTCGTCCTCGATGGAGATCGACGCGCCGGTCTCCTCGGTGATCGAGTTGATCATCTTGCCCTTGGGCCCGATGACCTCGCCGATCTTGTCGACCGGAACCTTGATCGTGGTGATGCGCGGTGCGTACGGGCTCATCTCGTCGGGGGCGTCGATGGCCTCGGCCATCACCTCGAGGATCGTGATCCGGGCGTCCTTGGCCTGCGCGAGCGCGGCGGCCAGCACCGGCGACGGGATTCCGTCGAGCTTGGTGTCGAGCTGCAGCGCGGTGACGAAGTCCTTGGTGCCCGCACACTTGAAGTCCATGTCGCCGAAAGCGTCCTCGGCGCCGAGGATGTCGGTCAGCGTGACGAAGCGACGTTCGCCGTCGACCTCGTCGGACACCAGGCCCATCGCGATGCCGGCGACCGGGGCCTTCAGCGGCACACCGGCGTTCAGCAGCGACAGGGTGGAGGCGCACACCGAGCCCATCGAGGTGGAACCGTTGGAGCCCAACGCTTCCGAGACCTGGCGGATGGCGTACGGGAACTCCTCGACGCTCGGCAGCACCGGCATCAGCGCCCGCTCGGCGAGTGCGCCGTGGCCGATCTCGCGGCGCTTGGGCGAGCCGACGCGGCCGGTCTCACCGGTCGAGTACGGCGGGAAGTTGTAGTGGTGCATGTAGCGCTTGGAGGTCTCGGGCCCGAGCGAGTCGATCTGCTGGGCCATCTTGACCATGTCCAGCGTGGTGACACCCATGATCTGGGTCTCGCCGCGCTCGAACAGGGCGCTGCCGTGCGCCCGCGGGATGACCGCGACCTCGGCCGACAGCGCGCGGATGTCGGTGACGCCACGGCCGTCGATGCGGAAGTGATCAGTCAGGATGCGCTGGCGCACAAGCTTTTTGGTCAGCGAGCGGAACGCGGCGCCGACCTCTTTCTCCCGGCCCGCGTACTGCTCGGCGAGCCGCTGCAGCACCTCGACCTTGATCTCGTCGGTGCGGTCGTTGCGCTCGTTCTTGCCCGCGATCGTCAGCGCCTCGGACAGCGCGTCGGTGGCCACCGAGGCCACCGAGTAGTAGACGTCCTCCTGGTAGTCGGGGAACACCGGGTAGTCGGCGGTCTCCTTGCCGGCCGCACCGGCCAGCGCGGCCTGGGCTTCGCACAGCGCTGCGATGAACGGCTTGGCGGCTTCGAGGCCCTCGGCCACGACGGCTTCGGTCGGGGCGCCCGCGCCACCGGCGACGAGCTCGATGACCTTGTCGGTCGCCTCGGCTTCGACCATCATGATGGCCACATCGTCATCGGTCTTCCGGCCGGCGACGACCATGTCGAACACCGCACCTTCGAGCTGCTCGACGGTGGGGAACGCGACCCACTGGCCGTCGATCAGCGCGACGCGCACGCCGCCCACCGGGCCGGAGAACGGCAGGCCGGAGATCTGGGTGGACGCCGACGCGGCGTTGATGGCCAGCACGTCGTACAGGTCCTTGGGGTCCAGGCTCAGGACCGTGACCACGACCTGGATCTCGTTGCGCAGACCGCTGACGAAGGACGGGCGCAGCGGCCGGTCGATCAGGCGGCAGGTCAGGATCGCGTCGGTGGAGGGGCGGCCCTCGCGGCGGAAGAACGAGCCGGGGATACGTCCCGCGGCGTACATCCGCTCCTCGACGTCGATCGTCAGGGGGAAGAAGTCGAAGTGGTCCTTGGGCTGCTTGCTGGCGGTGGTCGCGCTCAGCAGCATGGTCTCGTCATCGAGGTAGGCGACGACGGCGCCGGCGGCCTGCTGGGCCAGCCGGCCGGTCTCGAATCGGATGGTGCGGGTGCCGAAGCTCCCGTTGTCGATCACGGCGGTGGCTTCGTACACACCGTCTTCAATTTCAACGACAGACATGGATGTCCGTACGGCCTCTCTGGGTCATCTACGGTTTCGCGTGCTCACGCGATGAATGCGGACGCCCCGGCGTCGGGGCAGTCGCGCCGTGATGCGTCGACGGCCGTCGATCGAAGCGGCCGGAGTGATCCTCCGGCAGCCACTACCGAAGACCGCGCGATCAGGCGGTTCATGTCGTGTCACGCGGGAACGGTGCACGCGGGTCTGCGAGGACCGCACCCAAGTGTGTTCGTGCCGCCGGAGGAATGTCGCCGCCGAAGCGGCTCCGGGCGACCGAACGCACCTATGCTACATCCCGGCACCTGCGGAACCCCTAATCCCCGGCCCCGTTCGTTCGCGCCGAACACATCCGCCCCGCTACCGAAGGGGCAGCGGGGCGGAAGTGCGAAAGGAAGGCCGGGATCAGCGACGCAGCCCCAGGCGCTCGATCAGCGAGCGGTAGCGCTGGACGTCGACCTGGGCGACGTACTTCAGCAGCCGGCGACGACGACCGACCAGCAGCAGCAGGCCGCGGCGGGAGTGGTGGTCGTGCTTGTGCTGCTTGAGGTGTTCGGTGAGATCCGAGATCCGCCTGGTCAGCAGCGCGACCTGCGCCTCCGGAGAACCGGTGTCGGTGTCGTGCAGGCCGTACTGGCCCAGGATTTCCTTCTTCTGTTCGGCAGTGAGCGCCACGAAACAACTCCATCAGATAGGTCCGCGAACATTGGGGTGAATCCCCGACTGGGGTCACTTCCCGAAGGCACGGCCACCGCGAACTGCAGCACGCGCCAGGTCGGCAGGGAGTCTAGCAGCGGGCTCGGGCACGGGGCCAATCGACGAAACCGCAGGTCTAGCGTGCCGAGAGGATGGTGCGGGCCCGATCGGTGTCGGCGCCCATCGCGGTGACGAGGTCGCCCACGGAGTCGAATCGCTCCTGTCCACGCAGCCGGGCGACGAAGTCGACGGCGACGTGCTGGCCGTAGAGATCGGCGTCGGTGTCGAGCACGAACGCCTCCACCGTGCGCGTGCGACCCGAGAACGTGGGGTTGGTGCCCACCGACACCGCCGCCTGGTACCGCTCCCCCGGCGTCACGCTGCCGACCACCGGGCCGTGCCCCAGCACCGTGAACCACGCGGCGTAGACGCCGTCTGCCGGGATGGCCGCATACATGGGCGGGGCCACGTTCGCGGTCGGGAATCCCAGGCCCCTGCCCCGCCCGTCACCGCGGACCACCACGCCCTCCACCCGGTGCGGGCGGCCGAGCGCCTCGGCGGCGGCGACCATGTCCCCCGCATCCACACAGGACCGGATGTAGGTCGAGGAGAACGTGACCGCCTCCTGGCGCGAGGCCTCCGCAACTTCGGAGACCAGCGTCAGCGAGTCCACGGCGAAACCGAACCGCTCGCCGGCCTTGCGCAGCAGGTCCACGTTGCCCGCGGCCTTCTTGCCGAAGGTGAAGTTGTCCCCGACGACGACCTCGACCACGTGCAGCCGCTCGACGAGCAGCTCGTGGATGTAGCGCTCGGGGGTGAGCTTCATGAAGTCGGCCGTGAACGGCATCACGAGGAAGACGTCGATGCCCATCTCCTCGACGAGCTCGGCGCGCCGGGTGAGGGTGGTGAGCTGCGCGGGGTGGCTCCCCGGGAACACGACCTCCATCGGATGGGGGTCGAAGGTCATCAACACCGTCGGAACGCCCCGCGACCGGCCCGCCTTGACGGCACGACTGATCAGCTCCTGGTGTCCGCGGTGGACACCGTCGAACACACCGATGGTGACGACGCACCGTCCCCAGTCTGTGGGGATTTCATCCTGCCCCCGCCAGCGCTGCACGCCGCTAGCCTACGACCCGTACGCAACTCTGGGCCAATAGCAGCCGAGCGGCACCAACGGATCAGGTGATGATTGCCTAAACTCCCTTCTTGTGAGTCCTGACGGCAACCCGGCCAACCCCACCGATTTGTCGACGGTCGCCCAGGACTACCTCAAGGTCATCTGGACCGCGCAGGAGTGGTCGCACGAGAAGGTCAGCACCAAACTCCTCGCCGATCGCATCGGCGTCTCGGCCAGCACCGCCTCCGAATCGATCCGCAAGCTCGCCGATCAGGGCCTCGTCGACCACGAGAAATACGGCGCGGTCACCCTGACCGACGCGGGCAGGCGGGCGGCGCTGGCGATGGTGCGCCGGCACCGCCTGATGGAGACGTTCCTGGTCAACGAACTCGGCTACGGCTGGGACGAGGTGCACGACGAGGCCGAGATCCTCGAACACGCCGTCTCCGACCGGATGCTCGACCGCATCGACGCCAAATTGGGCTTCCCGACGCGGGATCCGCACGGTGACCCGATCCCCGCCCCCGACGGCAGGGTCCCCACGCCGCCGGCACGTCAGCTCTCGGCCTGCCAGGACGGCGAGGCCGGCACCGTCGCGCGGATCTCCGACGCCGACCCGGAGATGCTCCGCTACTTCGACACCGTCGGCATCAGCCTCGATTCGCGACTGCGCGTCGTCGCCCGGCGTGACTTCGCGGGCATGATCTCGGTCGCGATCGAGAGCCGAGACCAACTCGCCGACACCGGCAACGAAACCACTGTCGATTTGGGAAGCCCTGCCGCACAGGCAATCTGGGTCGTCGCATAGGAGCATTCATGGCCAAGTTGGAACTGTCCCGCTCGTTGCCGATGCCGGCCGACAAGGCGTGGCAGCACGCGTCGGACCTGTCGACCCTCGGCGACTGGCTGAGCATGCACCAGGGATGGCGCTCGGAGTTGCCCGACGAGATCGGGGTGGGCACCAGGATCGTCGGGGTCGCCGGCGCTAAGGGCATGCGCAATCGCGTGACGTGGACGGTGCAGCAGTTCGACCCGCCGTCGGCGCTGGCGGTCAGCGGAGAAGGCGTGGGCGGCACCCGCTACAAGCTGACCATGAAGGTGGCCTCCACCGGTGAGGGCTGCACCTTCACCGTGCGGATGGACCTCGGTGGTGCACCGCTGTTCGGCCCGATCGGTTCCGCGGCCGTCCGCGCGGTCAAAGGCGACATCGACAAGTCGATCAAGCAGTTCGAACAGCTCTACGCCTGATCTCCTCGGCCCGCGGCCAGGCGGTCGACCAGGGCCGCCAACTCCGAGAACTGCCACGCTCCGCCGCCGTGCTCGGCCCACGCGTCGTACGAGCGGTCAAGAGCCTCCCGGGCCCCGACCCCGGCGGTGCGCTGCAGGGCCGTCATGGCTAGCAGCAGCGCGGCGGTCTCGGGCGAGTACAGGATGTCGTCCTTCACCCCGGCAGTTCTACAGCGTGGCGGGCCGGACCACGACCACCGACGCCGTCCTCGCGCCCGCGTCCTGCAGCAGTGCCATCACCCGGCCGTCCGGTGCGGTCGCCGCGTAGACGCCGTCGATGCCGGCGGGGGTCAGCGGCCGGCCGTGGCTGACGTCGACCACCTCGACGTCGGTGAGCTCGCGTCGCGGAAATGCTTGCAGGCACGCCTCATCGAGTGAGTAGCTCAGGTTCGCGTGCTCGGCGAGCTCATCGAGGGTGCGCGCCTGGTCCAGGCCGAAACCGCCGACGCGGGTGCGGCGCAGCGCGATCAGGTGCCCGCCGACGCCCAGGGCGGCGCCGACGTCGCGCGCCAGTGCGCGGATGTAGGTTCCGCTCGAACAGTCCACGACCACGTCGACATCGACGACGTCGCCCTCGTGGCGCACGGCGAGGACGTCGAAACGTTCGATCCGCACGGGGCGGGCGGCCAGCTCCACCGTCTCACCCTCGCGCGCCCTCTGGTAGGCACGCTTGCCGTCGACTTTGATCGCGCTGACCGCCGAGGGCACCTGCTCGATCGGCCCGCGCAGCGGTGCGATCGCGGCGTCGATCTGCGCCCCGGTGAGGTGTGCGGCCGACACCGAGTGCAGCAGTTCACCTTCGGCGTCCTCGGTGGACGTCGTCTGGCCCAGCCGGATCGTCGCGGCATAGGACTTGTCGGTGGCGGTGAGCAGCCCCAGGATCTTGGTGGCGCGCTCGATGCCCACGACCAGCACCCCGGTGGCCATCGGGTCCAGCGTGCCTGCGTGCCCGACCTTGCGGGTGCCGAACAGTCGGCGGCACCGGCCCACCACGTCGTGGCTGGTCATCCCGCCCGGTTTGTCGACGACGACCAAACCCGGTGCGGTCACAGCACTATTGCGGTCAGCGCGATGCCGTCGCGAACCGACCACCGGCCGGTCAGCGAGGTCAACGGCGGGCCCGATTCGGCGGCCGGGTCGATCAGGATCTCGGAGGTGAAGGTTCCGGCCTGCCCCGAACCGTCGACGTCGAATCTGATGTGGGCGTCCTCGAATCCCAGCCACCGGTGCGTGAGGGGGAACCACGCTTTGTACGTGGCCTCCTTGGCGCAGAACAGGACCCGATCCCAGTGCACGCCGTCGGGCATGGCCCCCAGCTCGTGGCGCTCCACGGGCAGGCTGATCGCGTCGAGCACTCCGTGGGGCAGGACATCGTGGGGTTCGGCGTCGATCCCGAGCGAGCGGATCTCGGTACGCAGGCCGACGGCCGCACCACGGAAGCCCTCGCAGTGGGTGAGGCTGCCGACGACACCGTCGGGCCAGCACGGTTCGCCCTTGTCGCCCTTGAGGATCGGGACCGGCTCACGGCCGAGGTCGACGAGCGCCTGCCGGGCGCAGTAGCGGACGGTGATGAACTCGTTGCGCCGCTTGGCCACCGACCTCGCGATCAGCGGCTCCTCTTCGGGCAGGGGTGCGAGTTCCCGTGGGTCGGTGTACAACTCGGCCGCCGCCAGGGCATCGGTCTCGCCGGGCAGCACGCCGGCCAGCAGCGTCGCAGCGATCACGCCCGGTCCTTGATCCGCTGTTGCATCTTCTCGGCATTCTCGCGCATCTCCTGGGTGATCTGGAAATGGCCGCCGAACTCGTTGAGATAGCCGGGCGCGTATTTCGGATCCGGCAGGATCTGCCGCAGCCAGCGGTAGGGCCTGCGCCGGCGCCACTCCCTCGGGTAACCCACCGACACCTCTTCGAAGCGCACGCCGTCGTACCAGGTGGTGCGCGGGATGTGCAGGTGCCCGTACACCGAACAGATCGCGTTGTAGCGCGTGTGCCAGTCGGCGGTGGCAGTGGTGCCGCACCACAGCGAGAACTCGGGGTAGAACATCGCCTCGCAGGGTTCCCGCACCATCGGGAAGTGGTTGACCTGGACCGTCGGCATCATCCAGTCGAGGTCCTCGAGGCGCTTGCGGGTGTAGTTCACCCTGTCGCGGCACCACGCGTCACGGGTCGAATACGGCTCGGCCGAGAGCAGGTACTCGTCGGTGCCGACGATGTTCTTCTCCCGCGCGATCGCCAAGCCCTCGGCTTTCGTGCCGGCCCCCTGGGGCAGGAACGAGTAGTCGTAGAGCAGGAACATCGGCACGATGGTCGCCGGACCACCCTCTTCGGTCCAGACCGGGTAGGGGTGCTCGGGCGTGATGATGCCCATCTCGTCGCACATGGTGACGAGATAGTCGTAGCGGGCCTTGCCGAAGATCTGCATGGGGTCGCGCTGCGTCGTCCACAACTCGTGGTTGCCCGGTATCCAGATCACCTTGGCGAAGCGTTTGCGCAGCAGGTCCAGCGCCCACCGGATCTCGTCGGTGCGTTCGGCGACGTCCCCGGCGACGATCAGCCAGTCGTCCGGCGATGCCGGGTGCAGCGACTCCGTGACCGGCTTGTTGCCGGTGTGCCCGGTATGGAGGTCACTGACCGCCCACAAGGTCGGGCGCCGTTCCTCGATGGTCACAGCCCGTCAGCCTACTGGTGGACACGGCATCGTCACCTGGCGGCAACTAGAACAGGTTCTAAGTTCTCGCCCGGCCCCGGCATGCCGCCCGTTACACTCCCCGGACAAGGACGTTCGCCAACAGGACCCAGGGGGTTTCGATGGTCGCCAAGCTGCGACTGTTCTCGGCGCTGTGTGCGCTGGTCGCAGCGGTGGTCGTGGTCTGGCAGGCGAAACCCGCCGTGATCGCCGCCCCCGGGGCCGTCGACCTGCGGTCGACCTTCGCACCGTTGCCGAACGCCACGACGACGATCAAGTACCCGGTGATCGACCTCACCGACCCCGACCCCTTCGACCCGTGCCGGGACATCCCGCTCGACGTCGTCCAGCGCATCGGCCTGGCCTACACGCCGCCGACCGCCGAGGACAGCCTGCGCTGCAAGTACGACGCCGGCAACTACCAGATGGCTGTCGAGGCGTTCGTGTGGCGCACCTTCGAGCAGACGCTGCCGCCCGACGCCGTCGAGCTCGACATCAACGGCCACCGCGCCGCCCAGTACTGGATCATGAAGCCCACCGACTGGAACAACCGCTGGTGGATCACCTGCATGATCACGTTCAAGACCAGCTACGGGGTGATCCAGCAGTCGTTGTTCTACTCCCCGATCTACTCGAACCCGGATCCCGACTGCCTACAGACCAATCTCCAGCGCGCCCACGAGCTCAGCCCGTCGTACATCTACTGACCCGGCGGCCCACCGAGGGGCGACCTACGTCTTGAGCTGGTCTGTCGGGATCGACCGTTCCAGCATCCCGTACGTGGTCTCGCCGTCCCAGGAGTAACGGACACCGGCCTGCTGCAGCGCCGGGAATGTCCAATCCGCCATCGCGGCCAGCTGCCCGGGGGCGACGGTGCTCGGGTCCGTGATGTCGTGGGTGGACACGACGGTCTCGCCGGCGATCCGCACCGGACCGGCGGCGGTGTCCAGCACCTCCGACACGTCCTCGCCGAGCGGTTGCAGCCTGCGCAGCCAGGGAGCGTCGACGACCCGTGCCGGGATGAGCGCGCCGTCGCCGGTGAAGACGTAGCCCTCGTTGAAGGTCGGCCGGCCATCGGGCCGCGGCGGGTAGGCGATGTATCCGAACCCGCGGCCGCTGGGGAACAGCGCCGACTGCCAGCAGTGACCCCAGAACCCCTCCAGCTTCCGCACTCCCTGGCGCTTGATTCTCAGGCCCGAGCCGGTGAAGGCGTGGACCTGCCGTCCCACGGTGAGCGACCCGGTGGCCCGGAACAACTGCTCGTAGCGGGGCCCACCCATCAGGTCGCCGGTGAGGGTGGTCCGCAGCGAGGACGCGGCCTCGGGCTGCAGTGCGCCCTGCACCCAGGGAGGTGCGGCCGGCGTGGCCTCGACGTCGAAGCTGACCTCGACCAGAGGTCCGTCCTTGCGCCCGGCCACCAGGTCGGCCGAGCTGGTCTGCACCAGATGGCCCTTGAACGACATTGTCCACGAAGCGAATTCGCGTACACACGTGAAGGCCAGCGGACCGGCGCCGAGCACCCTGGGCAGTCCGTCGGCGCCGGCCACCGGGAGCTTGGGCGCGTCCTCGCGAGTGCGCAGTACCCGACCGTCCGGGAAGGCGACGTTGACCTGGATGCCGTGGTGGTCCCAGTCGGCCGCGAGGGCCTCGATGCCGACCCGGGGCAGCCCCAGTTCGCCGCGGTCGTCGGACACCCAGAAACTGACCGAGTCCCGCATCTGCGGGTCCGCGGGCCGACCGGCGAACGTCAGCTCCCGCTGCGGGTCGATCGAGCCGGTGAGATCGATTGCCATCGAACTGATGTCATCCTTCCGCCACGGCGCTGCGCTGTCCGGTCCAGCGCCGCGCGTGCTCGACGTAATCGGCGAACAGGGGCCTGATCCGATCGGGCTCCAGTCCGAAAGCCTCCGGCATGGCCTTCGGCGCGCTCTCCCGCGTCCGGGCGTTGTGGTCCCACCAACGCCGCATACCGGACTCGAACTGCTCCGAGACCTCGACACCCAACCAGGCGTACAGCGCCCGCACCTCGGTCACCGGATCGTGGGCCATGGCACGGAAATCCAGGTCGTGGAACCGGGATTCGGCTCCGCCATCGCGGAACGCCACCACACGGTCCATCCCTGTCGACCACTGATGGGCGTTGAGCTCGCCCAGATAGCGCCGGTCGACGTGGTCACTGAAACCGGCCACGATGTCGGCGTACACGTCGGCCACCGACACGAGCACGTCGGTCGGATCGCGATGGGTCATCACGAACCGCGCGTCCGGGAACACCTCGTCGAGGTGTCTCAGCGACAGCACGTGGGCGGGTGATTTCAACCGCCACGGGCGCACCGGCCGGCCCCACTGCAGCAGCGTGAGCACACGCCGCTGGTAGCGGTAGGTCGACGTGAAGTCGGCCCCGTCGACGAGCCACTGCGAATACGTCGGGATCTGGGCGAAGGCCTGGAAGATTTGGGATTTGAAGTCCAGCGCCATCAGGTCGAGGCATTCCGCCGGGCCGTCGGGATCGGTCGGCACATGGCGGCGGCTGCCGGCGACCACGGCGCCCGCGCCGTCGGGGATCCGTGGGTCGTGCCCGGTGACCGTCGACGGCGGAGGACACGGTTGCGCGGCCTCCCAGCTGTGCAGGTACCGGACGCCGGGATCCTGAGCGAGCAGAAATGACAGTGCGGTCGATCCGGTGCGGGGCAGCCCGAGACCGAACAGCGGGGCGTCCAGGGGTTCGTCACCGATCTCGGGATGTTTGCGATACCAGTGCTCCACCTGCAGCCGTTGCCGGAGGTGGCCCACGATGCGCGGATACACGAACGCCTCACCGCGGGCGTTCAGCCGGGCTTCGCGCTCCAGGGCACCGAGGAGGAGATCCAGGCCCTCGCGGAAAGCGTTGTCGCCGAAGTCGTTCAGACCGGTCTCGGCGGAGGCCGCGTGCATCAGATCCGCAGCAGATGCCACCCGCACCCCCTCCGCCGATTCGAGACAGTACACTGCCACCAATATGGACGACGCGTCAAGCACCGGTTCCCGCCGCGCCTACGACAGCCCGGCCCGGCGACGGCAGGCCGAGCAGACCCGGGGTCGCATCCTGGGTGCGGCCGCAGAGTTGGTACACGAGTACCAGACGTGGGATTGGCGCGACCTGACCTTCCGCGCCGTCGCCGAACGCGCCGGCGTCGCCGAACGCACGGTGTACCGCCACTTCCCCACCGAACGCGCACTGCACGACGCGGTGATGGCCCGCCTCGAAGACGAGGCCGGTGTCGACTACGCCGGGGTCGACCTGGGCACGCTGACCGAGGTGACGGGCCGGTTCTTCGCGTCGCTGCAACGGTTCACCACCGAAGGAGCCGTGCGCACCCCCACCGACCCGGTCTTCACCGGCGCCGACGAACGCCGCCGCCAGGCCCTCCTGCACGCCGTCACCGGCGCCGCGCCGGACTGGGACACCGACCGCAGGCGGGTGGTCGCCGGCCTGCTCGACGTGCTGTGGGGCCTACCGAGCTACGAACGCCTCGTGGACGCCTGGCAGCTGTCCCCCGCCGAGGCATCCGGCGCGCTGACATGGCTCATCGGCAGGGTCGTCGCCGCGATCGAGGCCGGCGAGGGCCCACCCGGCGGTCGGTAGTGTCTGTCCGGTGAGCTCTGCACTCCCGCGTGTTGCCCGCCAGGCCGTCACCAAGGCCCTGAAGGTGCCGCCGCCGGTCTGTGACTACGACGTGCAGCGGCGGGAGCGCATCCCGATGCGCGACGGCGTCGACCTGGTCGCCGATCACTACCGTCCCCGCACCCAGACTCCCGTGGGCACCCTGCTGGTGCGGGCGCCCTACGGGCGTGGCTGGCCCTTCTCGGGGTTGTTCGGCGGGGTGTACGCCGCACGCGGATACCACGTCGTCTTCCAGAGTGTGCGCGGCACCTTCGGATCCGGCGGCGAGTTCGACCCGTTCGTCCACGAGGTCGACGACGGTGCCGACACCGTCGCCTGGTTGCGCGAACAACCCTGGTTCACCGGCACGTTCGGCACCATCGGACTGTCCTATCTGGGCTGGACGCAGTGGGCGCTGCTGGCCGACCCCCCGCCGGAGCTCACGGCGTCCGTCATCACCGTCGGTCCCCACGATGTGAGCGGACCGCGCTGGGGCGACGGGTCGTTCGCGCTGAACGACTTCCTCGGCTGGAGCGATCTGGTGTCCCGGCAGGAGGATCCGAACCGGCTGCGGGTCCTGCTGCGTCAGCTGCGCGCGCAGCGGCTGGTGACGCAGGCGTCGCTGGGTTCACCGCTGGGCGAGGCGAGCCGCGCACTGCTGGGCGACGGCGCTCCCTGGTTCGAGTCGTGGCTCGACCATCCGGGCACCGAGGATCCGTTCTGGGCCCGGCTGCGCATCGCCGAGGCCCTCGACCACACCGAGGTCCCCGTCCTGTTCCTGACCGGCTGGCAGGACCTGTTTCTCGAGCAGACCCTGGAGCAGTACCGGCGGATCAGCGGCCGCGGGGTGCCCGTCGGTCTCACCGTCGGGCCGTGGACGCACGGCCACATGATGACCAAGGCGGCGCCGACAGTGCTGCGGGAGACGCTGGACTGGCTGGGCACCCACCTCGCGGGCCGGCCGCCACAGCGCAGCGCTGCGGTGCGCATCCATGTCCGCGGCGAAGGCTGGCGCGAACTGCCCGACTGGCCCCCGGCGACCGAGGAGCACGTCCTCTATCCCCGTGCCCCACACGGGCTCATCGCCGAGGCGCCGGACGCGGGCGGTGCGGCGACGTTCGTCTACAACCCGGCCGACCCCACCCCGACCGTCGGCGGCAGGCTGCTCTCCCCGGTCGGCGGCTACCGCGACGACACCGTGCTGTCCCGGCGGGCGGACACGCTCACCTTCACCAGCAGACCGCTGACCGACGACCTGTGTGTGATCGGCACCCCGGTGCTGGAGGTGTCGCACGAGTGCGCGAACCCCTACAACGATCTGTTCGTCCGGATCAGTGAGGTGGACGCCGACGGCACGTCCCATAACGTCAGTGACGGCTACGTCGCGGCCGCACCCGCAACCGGCACCGTGCGTATCGAACTCGACGCCGTGGCATGGACATTCCCCGCCGGGACCCGGATCCGGGTGCTCGTCGCGGGCGGCTCGCACCCGCGCTTCCTGCGCAACCTCGGGACCGGCGAACCGTCGTCGTCGGCCACCCGCCTCGCGACGGCCCGGCACACGGTGCACCTCGGTGCGTCGACCCGGCTGGTGCTGCCGGTCTCAGGCGACTGAGTCCCGCACCTGCCGGGCAACGGCATCCAGGGTGGCCTCGTCGTGCACGGGGGCACCCCACGCCGGGGCCACAGGGAGCTGCACCCAGCTCGAGCAGCCCCGATATTCGGGGCTGCGATCGAGCCGCACCGGGCTCAGCAACGGGGCCGCCGACACGACGAGCACCGTCAGCCGGTGTCGGGGCCGGAAGTCCAGCCGGTCGGACCGGACGGATTCGGCCGTCCAGATGTGGAGCGGCGCAATCGCTTCCAGATTCTGAGGGCGGGTGACCTCGATCGCGGCCACCACCCGCGCCCCGGCCCGCACCACCACGAGGTCGTCGGTGCTGTCTGTGGCCGCGACGGCCAGGAGGTCGCGGTGCTCGGGACGGACCCGGTCGGCATGGCTGTGCGCGACGGTCGGGAAGAGCAGGAATTCCGAGGCGGCCACGGCGAAGCGCTTCTCGTGGATGCCGCCCTTGCGCAACAGCACCGTCTGCCTGCCGTCGAGCAGCGCACGAACCGCCGCGCCCCACTCCTTGAGGGCCGGGCGGGTCGATGTCGCGTTCGCCGCCGCGGTCGCGCTCACTGCAGGCTGAGTCGCGCGCGAACCTCGGGGCGCCGCAGCGGCGGAACGGTTTTCGGCGGTTGACGACGCGGTTGCAGCTCGCCGAGCAGCCGTCGGGTGGTCTCCGTGACCTCGGCGACCGCGGTCTCGAACGCCTGCGCGTTGGCCCCCGACGGCCGGGTGATGCCGCTGACCTTGCGCACGTACTGGCGCGCGGCGGCCTCGATCTCTTCGGGGGTGGCGGCCGGCTCCAGGCCCCGGAGCTCGGTGATGTTTCGGCACATGACCTCCACGATAGGCGCTTGACGGGTGTCGATACGGTGAGCGCATGAGCACCCCCACCGAGGATGTCCTGCTGATCGACACCTCCGACCGCGTCCGCACCCTGACCTTCAATCGCCCCGGCGCACGCAACGCGCTGTCGGCGGCGTTGCGCAGTCGGCTGTTCGACGCACTGCGCGAGGCCGAAGCCGACGACGACGTCGACGTCGTGATCCTGACCGGCGCCGACCCCGTCTTCTGTGCAGGTCTCGATCTGAAGGAACTCGGCGACACCACCGAGCTGCCCGACATCTCGCCGAAGTGGCCGCCCATGACCAAGCCCGTGATCGGCGCGATCAACGGCGCCGCCGTGACCGGCGGCCTCGAGATGGCCCTTTACTGCGACATCCTGATCGCCTCCGAGCAGGCCCGCTTCGCCGACACCCACGCCCGCGTCGGCCTCATGCCGACCTGGGGGCTGTCGGTGCGGCTGCCGCAGAAGGTCGGTGTCGGCATGGCCCGCCGGATGAGCATGACCGGCGACTACCTGTCCGCCGAGGAGGCGCTGCGCTGCGGACTCGTCACGCAGGTCGTCGCGCACGACGCGCTGCTCGACACCGCCCGTCAGGTCGCGACGTCGATCGTCGGCAACAACCAGAAGGCGGTGCGGGCGCTGCTGGCGTCCTACCACGCCATCGACGACGGCCAGAACGGCGCGGCGCTGTGGCAGGAGGCCGCGGCGGCCCGCGAATGGATGAAGAGCACCAGCGGGGACGACATCGCGGCGAGCCGCAGCGGCGTGATGGAGCGGGGCCGCTCGCAGGTGCGCTAGAGCGACGGCAGGACGAGCTCGCGGTAGCGCTGCTTCATCGTCTCCAGCACCGTGACACCGTCGGTGGCCCAGACGGTTTCGTTGAAGATCTCCACCTCGATGTCGCCGTCGTACCCGGCGTCGCGGACCATCGCGGTGATCGAGGCGAAGTCGATGACCCCATCGCCCATCATGCCCCGCGACACCAGCGGGTCGGCGGCCATCGGCACCAGCCAGTCGCACACCTGGTAGCTGCTGATCCGGCCCTGGGCACCGGCGTCGGCGACGGACTGCGCGAGCGCGGGATCCCACCACACGTGGTAGGTGTCGACGACGACGCCGACCGTGCGCGCCGGATGCGGTGCCGCCAGCTCGAGCGCCTGAGCCAGCGTGTTGATCACCGCGCGGTCTGCGCAGAACACCGGGTGCAGGGGTTCGAGCGCCAGCCGGACATCCCGCTCGGCGGCGTAGGGCACCAGCTCGGCGAGACGTTCCGCCAGCCGGGTCCGCGCGCCGAGGAGGTCGCGGTCGGGCACCCCGCCGACGACCATGACCAGCTCCGGCGCGCTCAGTGCCGCCGCCTCGTCGATCGCCCGCCGATTGTCGTCGAGCGCTTCCCGCCCGTCCCCGAGCCCGGTGAGGAATCCGCCGCGGCACAGGCTCGACACCCGCAAACCGTTGTCCAGCACCAGCTTCGCTGCGTCGTCCAGGCCGGCTTCGGCAACCCGGTCGCGCCACAGACCGACGGCCGGCAGGCCCGCCGCCGCGGTGGCCTCGACGGCCCGGCGCAGTGTCCACCCCTTGGTCGTCATGGTGTTCAACGACAGCCGGCCCAGATCCGAGGACATCAGCTCACCCCGTTCACGGACAGGTACGCGCGCATCCGGTCGGCCGCCAGTTCGGGGTCGGCGAGCAGACCGGCCCGGTCGGCCAGCACGAACACCTCGCTCAGGTGGGTGACCGACCGGCCGCCGGCCAGACCTCCCACCAGCGCGAAGTTGCGCTGGTGGCCGTTGAGCCAGGCCAGGAACGCGATACCGGTCTTGTAGTAGTACGTCGGGGCGGCGAAGATGTGTCGCCCGAGCGCCTGCGTCGAATCCAGGATCCGGCGGGCGTCGGCCGTGTCGCCGGCGTCGAGCCGCTGCAGCGCTGCGGACGCGGCGGGGTAGATCGCGGCGAAGATCCCGAGTAGTGCGTCCGAATGCCGGTCGCCGTCACCGGCGATCAGCTCCGGGTAGTTGAAGTCGTCGCCGGTGTAGAGACGTACGCCGTCGGGAAGGGCACGGCGCAGCTCCACCTCGTGCGCGGCATCGAGCAGGGAGACTTTGACCCCGTCGACCTTGGCTGCGTTATCCTGCACAAGGCTCTCGAAAGTCGCTGTCGCCGTAGCGATGTCGGCACTTCCCCAGTAGCCGCGCAAGGCGGGGTCGAACATCTCCCCCAGCCAGTGCAGGATCACCGGCCGGTCCGTTTCGGCGAGCAACCTGCCGTAGACCGACAGATAGTCCTGCGGCGAGGTGGCGGTCGCGGCCAGGGCACGGGAGGCCATCAGGATCACGTTGGCCCCAGCGCCCCGGACCACGTCGATCTGCCGGCGGTAGGCGTCGGTGATGACGTCCAGACCACGCTGCCCGGACGGCACGTCGGCCGGATCGAGGTCGTCGGTGCCGGCGCCACAGGCCAGCAGCCCACCGACCGACGCGGCCTCGCGGCCCGACCGGACGATGAGCTCGCGCGTGGCGGCCCAGTCCAGGCCCATCCCCCGCTGCGCGGTGTCCATCGCGTCGGCCACCCCCAGGCCGTAGGACCACAGCTCGTGGCGGTAGGCCATCGTGGTGTCCCAGTCGAGGTCGGCGGGTGCGCCCGGCGTGCTGTCGGCCAGTACCTTGGGGACCACGTGCGCTGCGGCGTAGGCGATGCGAGAGGTGATGGGCTGCAACGGCCTCCGCCACACGCCCGGCTCGCCGAGGTCATGGCGGCGCAGCTCGCCGCCGACCGGCAGCACCACCGACGCAGTACGCGCATTCGTCGTGGCGGTCACAGCACGATCTCCGGGACCTCGAGGCGGCGTCCTTCTGCCGAGCTCTTCAGGCCGAGTTCCGCCAACTGCACACCGCGGGCCGCCGACAGCAGACCGAAGCGGTGCGGCCGGTCGGCGACCACGTCGCGCAGGAACTCCTCCCACTGCAGCTTGAAGCCGTTGTCGAGATCGGCGTTGGCGGGCACCTCCAGCCACTGGTCACGGAACGGCTCCGTGACCGGGAGATCGGGGTTCCACACCGGCTTGGGCGTGTGGGCCCGTTGCTGCGCGACGCAGCGCCGCAGCCCCGCGACGGCCGAGCCGTGGGTGCCGTCGATCTGGAACTCGACCAGTTCGTCGCGGTACACCCGCACCGCCCACGACGAGTTGATCTGGGCGACGATGCCGCCGTCGATCTCGAAGATGCCGTACGCGGCGTCGTCGGCCGTGGCGGCATAGGCCTGCCCCGACTCGTCCCACCGATCCGGGATGTGGGTGACGGCCCGGGCGGTCACCGCACGCACCGACCCGAGCAAGCCCTCCATGACGTAGTTCCAGTGGCAGAACATGTCGACGGTGATGCCGCCCCCGTCCTCGGCACGGTAGTTCCAGCTCGGACGCTGGGCCGGCTGGCTGTCGCCCTCGAACACCCAATAGCCGAACTCCCCGCGAAGGGACAGGATGCGACCGAAGAAACCCTCGTCAACCAGCCGGCGCAGCTTCACCAGCCCCGGCAGGTACAGCTTGTCGTGCACGACTCCGGCCACGACGCCGGCGTTCTGCGCCATGCGCGCCAGTTCGATTGCCTCGGTCAGCGTTTCGGCGGTCGGCTTCTCGGTGTAGACGTGCTTGCCCGCCTTGATCGCCGACGACAGCGCCTCGACCCGGCGCGAGGTCACCTGCGCGTCGAAGTACACATCCACGGTCGGATCGGCGATCACCGACGCCACATCGGTGGTCCACTCCGCCACGTCGTGCTGGGCCGCCAGGTCGGCGATCTTGTCGGCGTTGCGGCCCACCAGGATCGGCTCGACGGCCACGCGGGTCCCGTCTTCGAGCACCAGACCGCTGTCGCGCAGCGGCAGGATGGAACGCAGCAGGTGCTGGCGATAGCCCATGCGTCCGGTCACGCCGTTCATGGCGATACGCAGGGTTCTGCGGGACCCGGTCGGTGACGTCGTCGAGGTCATCAGGGTTTCCTTGTCTGAGGAAGCCAGGGGCCGACTCGTCGGGCCCCGGCAAGTGCTGTCGGGTGAATGCACAGCTCGCCCTCTCACTACGTGGGAGAACGGCGGTGTCAGCACTTCGGAATGCGCTTTCCACGGTAAGGTGTGTCCGGGTCGCGGTCAACCCCGGGCGCGTGTGGCGCTCCGGTGGCTCCGCGACGCGGACCTCGCGCAACGGTCAGGAGCAGCGGAGATGGCAGCGGTAACCCTGCAGGATGTCGCGGCGCGGGCCGGCGTGTCGCAGGCCACGGCGTCGCGGGTGCTCAACGGTTCTGCCCGCATTCCGGGCGAAGGCGTCGCCGACCGGGTCCGCACCGCCGCCCGCGAACTGGGCTACGTGCCGAATGCCCAGGCGCAGGCGCTGGCCCGGGCGTCGACCGGTCTGCTCGGGCTCATCGTCCACGACATCGCCGACCCCTACTTCTCCTCGATCGTCCGAGGGGTGCAGACCGCCGCCCGCACCGCGCGCAAGCAGGTGCTGCTGGCCAGCACGGACCGCGACTTCGACATCGAACGGGACTCGGTGGCCACGTTCATCGCCCACCGGGCGGACGCGATCGTGCTCGCCGGGTCGCGACAGAGCGGACATCTGGACCGCGATCTGGAAGGTGAGTTCGGGCGCTACCGGGCCAACGGCGGCCGGGTGGTCGTGATCGGCCAGCCACTGGCCTTCGGCGGGGCTGTCGAACCGGAAAACCACTATGCCTCAGCGGAATTGGCCGATGCACTGACCGCTGCCGGTCATGCCCAGTTCGCCGTCATCGGCGGGCCCGCGAGCATCCGGACGGCCGTCGACCGGCGCAACGGCTTCGTCGAGGCCCTGGGCAGGAACGGCCTCACCCCCCTGGTCGAGGTGTCCGGCGACTTCACCCGCGACGGCGGATACTCCGCGGCCCGCCGGCTGGCCGCCGCGCTGCAGCTGACACCCGGATCGGATGCGGCGCCGGTCTGCGTCTTCGCAGTCACCGACGTCATGGCGATCGGGGCGATCGCCGCGTGGCGGGAGATGGGCCTGTCGGTACCCCGTGACGTCTGCATCGCCGGGTTCGACGACATCCCGACTCTGCGGGACCACACGCCGAGCCTGTCGACCGTCGCCCTGCCCCTCGAAGAGATCGGCGCGCGCGCCGTCGACCTCGCGCTGCGTTCCGACGTCGACGACCTCCGGGAACGCATCCCGGGCCGCGTCGTCCTTCGCGACAGCACGCGTCTGCCCGCCTGACCTGCGCGGGGACATCGGAGTCTGTGAGTTCGTTGACAGTGTGCGCTGGGTCACGTTAGGGTCGGAATCGCTTCGGAAAGCGCATTCCCATCGGGTGTCACACCCGAGCCCCTGCGACCATTAGGAAACTCCATGGCGGTAACCGCATCGGCCGGCGTGCGCCCCTCCTCGTCGGCGCCCCCTCCGGACTCCAGCGGCACGCGACGCTCGTGGCGTCCGTCCTTCTCTCCACGCCGCACGGCCGCGGCGTTGTGGCGCCCGGTGGCGCTGGTCATCGTGCTGCTCGCAGCCTGGTGGGCGGTGACCGCCGCCGAGCTCGTCGCGCCCTACATCCTGCCCTCGCCCGCAGACACCTGGCTGACAGCGCAGGAGAACGCGGCCTACCTGGCCCAGCACACCTGGGTGACCACCTGGGAGACGGTGGTCGGCTTCGTCATCGCCGCGGTCTTCGGGGTGTTCGTCGCCGTGGCGATGATGTACTCGTCCAGCCTGGAGAAGACGGTGTACCCGTTGATCCTGTTCGCCCAGGTGATCCCGAAGATCGCGATCGCGCCGCTGTTCGTCGTGTGGCTCGGGTTCGGACCGTCGCCGAAGATCCTGGTGGCCGTGCTGATGGCCTTCTTCCCCATCGTCATCTCCGGGCTGGCCGGCCTGCGTTCGGTCGATCCCGAGATCCTGGAGCTGACCTCGACGATGGGCGCGAGCCGGTTCAAGACGTTCATGAAGATCCGCTTCCCCGCGTCGCTGCCGCAGCTGATGTCGGGCCTGAAGGTCGCCGCCACCCTGGCCGTCACCGGCGCCGTGGTCGGTGAGTTCGTCGGCGCCAACGAAGGTCTCGGCTACGTGATCCTTCAGGCCAACGGAAACGTCGACACCGCAATGCTGTTCGCGGCACTCATCATCATGTCGCTGCTGGGCATTGTGCTCTTCGCGATCATCGAGATCGCCGAGAAGCTGCTCATCCCGTGGCATTCGTCGCGCCGCACCTCCAATTCCGCCAGCACCGCCGCCTGACCCCCACCGACCCGCAAAGGACAAACAATGATGTTCACCCGACGCCGCGCCACCGTCGCGGCCGCCGCCACCGCTGCCCTGCTCACGCTGTCCGCCTGCGGCGGAAGCGGTTCCGAGAACACCCCGGCCGCCGAGGGTTCCACGGCACCGGCCACGCTGATGCTCAACTGGTACCCCTACGGCGAGCACGCCCCGTTCTACTACGGCGTGCAGGAGGGCATCTTCGCCAAGCACGGCATCGACCTCACCATCGACGCCGGCCAGGGCTCCACCAAGACCGTCCAGGCCGTCGGATCCGGCCAGGCCGACTTCGGCTGGGCCGACACCCCCGCAGTGCTGAGCAACATCGACAAGGGTGTCGACGTCAAGAGCGCGGGAGTGTTCCTGCAGACCACCCCGTCAGCGGTGCAGGTGTTCGCCGACTCGGGCATCGACACCCCGCAGGACCTCGCGGGCCGGACCATCGCGGTGTCGGCCGGTGACGCCCCGACCACCACCTTCCCGATCTTCCTGGACAAGGTCGGGGTGCCCGAGGGCCAGGTCACCCAGCAGAGCCTCGATGCCGCGGGGAAGATGGCCGCGATGCTGTCCGGGCGGGTGGACGGCCTCATCGGTTTCGCGCACGACCAGGGCCCGACCATCGCCAACAAGAGTGGCCGGGAGGTGCGCTACCTGCGCTACTCCGATGCGGGCCTGAACTTCTACAGCAACGGCCTGATCGCCAAGAACTCCACCATCAGTGACAACGCCGAACTCGTGCAGTCGATGGTCGACGCCACCAGCGAGGCGTACGCCGCGGCCGCCGAGAATCCCGAGGCCGCCGTGGACGCGATGGCCGGCAAGGATCCGCAGATGCCTCCGCGCGAAGTGCTGCTGCAGCAGTGGCAGCAGACCATCCCGCTGCTGTCGACACCGGCCACCGCCGAGCAGGTTCCCGGCACCAACGCCGAGCAGGACTGGAAGACCACCATCGCCACGCTCAACGAGGCCGGGCTGCTGCGGTCGGCCAAAGAGCCTGCCGCGTACTGGGATTCGTCCTTCGCGCCCGAAGGTCAGCAGTAGGAGACCATGGACATGACCACTGCCACCATCACACCCCCGGGAACATCCATGACGTCCGTGGACTCCGCGGCAATCACGATCGAGAGCCTCAGCGTGCGGTTCTCCTCCAAGCGCGCGACCGTCACCGCCCTCAACGACGTGGACCTGCAGGTCGCCGACGGCGAGTTCGTCTCCATCGCCGGGCCGTCGGGGTGCGGGAAGTCGACCCTGCTCAAGGTCGTCGCAGGCCTGACCGACGCCACGTCGGGGAACGTCATGCTGCGAGGCAGGGAGGTCCGGGGACCGCAACGCGACATCGGGTACGTGTTCCAGCGGGCCGCCCTGCTGGAATGGCGCTCGGTGCGCAAGAACATCCTGCTGCAGGCCGAGATGCGGGGCATGCCCCGGCAGGCCGCGCAGCAGCGCTGCGATCAGCTGATCGAGATGACCGGTCTGACCGGCTTCGAGAACGCGCTGCCCCATGAGCTCTCCGGCGGTATGCAGCAACGTGTTTCGCTGTGCCGGGCGCTGCTGCACCAGCCACGCGTCCTGCTCATGGACGAGCCCTTCGGCGCCCTCGACGCGCTGACCCGCGAGAAGATGAACGTCGAACTGCACCGGATCTGGCGTGAGACCGGCACGACGGTGGTGCTGGTGACGCACTCGGTCGCCGAGGCGGTGTATCTGGCCAACCGCGTGGTCGTGATGAGCCCCCGGCCGGGACGCATCATCGAGACCCTCGACGTCGAGCTGCCCGCCGAGCGCGAGTACGCCGAGACGATGGAACGTCCGGAGTTCATCCGGGTGGCCAACCGGGTGCGCGATCTGCTGGGGAGCACGACCTCCGCCGACTGACCTCCCTCCCCCACCAGCACCGCGAGCGCGCGTGTCTGCACACACTTCATCGGAGTGTCCTGTGCAGAGACGCGCGCTCGCTGCAGTCAGCGCATCTGCTCGGCGCCGAGCTCGTCGACCGTCAGCCCGTCCACGAGCCGGTCGAGGGCCTCCGTCATCACCGGGCAGTCCCTAGTCGGGTCGTCGGCCGGGCAGTTCATCGCATGCCCCAGGAACTGCTGGGCCGCCCTCGCCTGGGCGATCACCGTGTCGAGCTCGGCGATCTGCTCCCGCACGCAGTCCCGCCACTGCTCGCCCGGGGCCCCGAGCACCGCCGCCGCGGTGTCCAGCGGGACGCCCAACCGGTGCACAATCTTGAGAAAAGCCAACCGGCGCAACTCTTCCCGGCCGTACATGCGCCTCCCGGAGCGTCGCGAGGCCGGGTGTACCAGCCCCCGCTCGTCGTAGTAGCGCAACGCCGACGCCGACATCTGCAGCCGGGACGCGGCCTCGCCGATGGATATCTGGTCCATGAGGCCATTTGACTTCAACCGGGCTTGAACCGGCAAGGTCGTCGTCATGAGTGAAACCTCCCCGCTCGCCGTCAACCACCACGCGGATCACCCCGGGTTCTCGGGTGTCACGGGCGCCGTGTTCGCGCTGATCTTTCTGCTGACGGGTCGTGCCTCTGCCGCATTCGCCGCCGACCTGATGCGCGTCGGCCACGACGACCACGTCGTCGACATCGGTTGCGGGCCCGGCACTGCCGCTCGTGCGGCCGCGCACCGACGGGCGGCGGTCACCGGAGTCGACCCGTCCGCCTCGATGCTGCGCCTCGCCCGTCTGGCCACCCGCCGGAACGCCGCGATCTCGTGGCGCGAGGGCACCGCGGAGTCACTGCCCGTCGCCGAGGACTCCGCGACTCTCGTGTGGGCGCTGGCCACGGTGCACCACTGGCGCGACGTCGACGCCGGTCTCCGCGAGGCGCACCGGGTGCTCAGGCCCGGTGGCCGGCTACTGGCCGTCGAGCGCCGGACGGAGCCGGGCGCCAACGGGGTCGCCAGTCACGGCTGGACGGCGGAGCAGGCCGAAGCCTTTGCCGCGCTCTGCCGTCGCGCAGGTTTCGCCGACGTCGCGGTCGGCACCGGACATGCCGGCCGCCGGGACGTCTGGGCGGTCACCGCCCGCACACCCGAGTGAACGATCACGTCAGCGGGTGCCGGGCACCAGCCACCGACCGGACAGGACACGCCACCCGACGAACGCCAACCGCAGCACCATGAAGGTGCTCAGCCCCGCCCAGATGCCCACCAACCCCCACCCGAACGCCAGCGACAGCCAGATCAGCGGAAGGAATCCGACCAGGGCGCTCGCCAGGGTCGCGTTGCGCATGAACGTCGCGTCACCGGCGCCCAGCAGCACTCCGTCGATCGCGAAAACCACGCCGGCGATCGGCAATTGGGCCACCAGGAACCACCACGGGACACCGATCTCGGCGAGCACGGTGTCGTCGTCGGTGAACACCGTCGGGAACACCGACGAACCCACGGCGAACACCGCCGCCAGGACCAGCCCGGCGACGGTGGAGAACAGCGTCACCCGCCACGCGACCGATTTCGCGTGCACGAGCTGTCCGGCGCCCAGCGCCGCGCCGACCAGTGACTGCGCGGCGATCGCCAGCGAATCGAGCACCAGCGCAAGGAAACTCCACAGCTGCAACACCACCTGGTGCGCGGCGACGGCGGCGGCACCGAACCGGGCCGCCACGGCGCCGGCGGAGACGAAGCACGCCTGGAACGCCATCGTGCGCAGAATCAGATCGCGGCCCATCACCACCTGTGCCCGCAGCACCGCGGGACGCAGGCGCAACGGCACCTTCTCGACGATCAGTGCCCGGCAGAACAGGGCAGCGGCCAGCCACTGCCCCACCACGTTCGCCACCGCCGACCCGGGAAGTCCGAGCCGGGGCGCCCCCCACCATCCGTAGACCAGCAGCGGGCACAGCACCGCGGACAGCGCGAAACCGAGGACCACGTAGCGCAGCGGCCGCACGGTGTCCTGCACACCACGCATCCAGCCGTTGCCGGCGGCCGCGACGAGGATCGCCGGGACGGCGAGGCTGGCGATACGCACCCACGGCAGTGCCGCGGCGGCGATGTCTCCCCCGGCGGCCAACGCCGACACCAGAGGCTGCGCGGTCAGCTGGACGGCGACGACGATGGCGCCACCCATGCCGAGGGCCAGCCACGTCGCCTGCACTCCCTCCTCGACGGCGGCCGTCCGGTCTCCGGCCCCGTAGAACCGCGCGGCCCTGGCGGTCGTGCCGTAGGAGAGGAAGGTCAGCTGGGAGCTCAGGACGCCCATGATCAGCGCGCCGATCGCCAGTCCCGCGAGGCTCAGCGCTCCGAGTCGACCGATGACCGCGAGGTCGAACAGCAGGTAGAGGGGTTCGGCGGCGAGCACCCCGAGGGCCGGGAACGCGAGCGCGGCGATCCGCCGGCCGGTGGCCGGCGCGACGGCGTCAGCCAAGGGCCGCACGCAGGGCCGCGACGACGTCCGCGGCGGCGCCGGTGGCCGTGAACCCGGCGGCCAGGCGGTGACCGCCACCGCCGAACGTGCCCGCCACCGCGGAGACGTCCATCGCCTTCGACCGCATCGACACCGACCAGACCTGTGGCCTGATCTCCTTGAACACCGCGGCCACCTCGGCCTGCTGCGTGGTCCGGACGATGTCGACGATGCTCTCGACCTCTTCGGGCCGGGCGTTCGTGAGTTCCTCGTGGTCGACCACCGCGTACACCAGCCCGCGGCCGTCCGCGGCGTCGGTGAGCAGTTCGGCGGACCCGAGCACGCGCGACAGCATCGGCAGCCACGCGTACGGATGGGTGTCGAGCAGCGTGCGACTGACCGCGGCGTTGTCGACGCCCAGTTCCACCAACCGGCCGGCGAGCCGGTGCGCGCGGGCGCTGGCCCAGCGGAACGATCCGGTGTCGGTGGCCAGCCCGGCATAGAGGCAGTGCGCGACGTCGAGCTCGATGGGCTTGCCCCACGCGTCGAGCAGGTCGGCGACCAGCATCGTCGTCGAGTCGGCGGCGGCGTCGACGAAGTTCGCGGTGCCGAAGAGCTGGTTGGACGCGTGATGGTCGATGACGAGCACGTCCTCGACGGTGTCGGTCAGCTCGGCGAGGGCCCCGAGCCTGTTCACGCTCGGGATGTCGACGGTGACCAGCAGGTCCGCGTCACGCCGCAGGTTGTCGGGGGCCACCAGCAGGTGCCCGCCCGGTAGGGAGTGCAGAGAATCGGGCAGCTTCTCCGGCTCGGCGAAGCTGACCTCGACCTCCTTGCCGGTGCGCTCGAGCACCAGCGCAAGGGCCAGCCCGGCGCCGATGGTGTCGGCATCGGGAAAGACGTGGCACACGATGCTGACGCTCTCGGCACGCGTCAGCAGATCGGCGGCGCTGCACGCGTCGACATGCCCGCCCCCTCGCGTAGCAGTGGGAACGTCAGTCGTCGGGTCAGTCATCGACCGAGTTGGTGCCACCCGTGTCCTCAGCGTCCGGCCCCCCGGTTGCCTCTTCGTCCCCTCCGCCTACACGGTAAGGGTCGGCGTCGCCTGCGTGCTTGGCACCCTGCCGAACTCTCGCCAAATCCTCATCTGCGGCCCGCGCTCGGGCCAGCAGCTCTTCCATGCGGTGCGCGGCGTCGGGCACGGTGTCGCGGGCGAACGCCAGCGTCGGGGTGAACCGGACCCCGAGCGAGGCACCGACTTTGGTGCGCAGCACGCCTTTGGCGCTTTCCAGCGCCGCGGCGGCTGCGTCGTAGTCGGGTTCCTCGTCGAGGGACCGGCCCAACACCGTGTAGTACAGCGTCGCGTCGTGCAGGTCGTTGGTGACCTTGGCGTCCGTGATCGTCACCCCGGCGAGCCGGGGATCCTTGATCTCGTACTCGATCGCCGAGGCGACGAGGGTCGAGATGCGTTTCGCCAGTCGCTTCGCCCGTGCGGGGTCAGCCATGTTCGGGCGATTCGCTCGTTGCGCAGGCGCTCATGGCCTACACACGCTCTTTCTCGACCAGCTCGTACGTCTCGATGACATCGCCTTCCTTGATGTCGGAGTACGTCAGCGTCAGACCGCACTCGTAGCCGTCGCGGACCTCGGTGACGTCGTCCTTCTCACGCCGGAGCGACGAGATGGTGACGGTCTCGGCGACCACGACGTTGTCGCGGAGCAGACGGGCCTTGGCGTTGCGGCGCATGATGCCCGACGTGACGAGGCAGCCGGCGATGTTGCCGACCTTCGACGACCGGAAGATCGCGCGGATCTCGGCCCGGCCGAGCTCCTTCTCCTCGTAGATCGGCTTGAGCATGCCCTTGAGCGCGCTCTCGATCTCGTCGATGGCCTGGTAGATCACCGAGTAGTACCGGATCTCCACACCTTCGCGGTTGGCCAGCTCCGTCGCCTTGCCCTCGGCGCGGACGTTGAAGCCGATGATGATCGCGTCCGACGCCGACGCCAGGTTGACGTTGGTCTCGGTGACGCCACCGACGCCGCGGTCGATGACGCGCAGCTCGACCTCGTCGTCGACCTGGATCCCGAGCAGCGCTTCCTCCAGGGCCTCGACCGTGCCGGAGTTGTCGCCCTTGAGGATCAGGTTCAGCTGGCTGGTTTCCTTCAGCGCCGAATCCAGATCTTCCAGGCTGATCCGCTTACGGGTGCGGGCCGCCATCGCGTTGCGCTTGCGCGCGCTGCGGCGGTCGGCGATCTGGCGGGCGATGCGGTCTTCGTCGACGACGAGGAAGTTGTCACCGGCACCGGGCACCGACGTGAAGCCGATGACCTGCACCGGGCGTGACGGCAGGGCCGCCTCGACGTCCTCGCCGTGCTCGTCGACCATGCGGCGCACGCGACCGTAGGCGTCGCCGGCCACCACCGAGTCGCCGACGCGCAGCGTTCCGCGCTGGATGAGCACGGTGGCCACCGGGCCACGACCGCGGTCCAGGTGCGCCTCGATGGCCACACCCTGGGCCTCCATGTCGGGGTTGGCCCGCAGGTCCAGCGAAGCATCCGCGGTCAGGATGACCGCTTCGAGCAACGCCTCGATGTTGGTGCCGGCCTTGGCCGAGATGTCGACGAACATCGTGTCGCCGCCGTACTCCTCGGGGACCAGCCCGTATTCGGTGAGCTGACCGCGGATCTTGGCCGGGTCGGCACCTTCCTTGTCGATCTTGTTGACCGCCACCACGATCGGCACGTCGGCCGCCTGGGCGTGGTTGACGGCTTCCACCGTCTGCGGCATGACACCGTCGTCGGCGGCGACGACCAGGATCGCGATGTCCGTGGCCTTCGCACCGCGGGCACGCATGGCGGTGAACGCCTCGTGACCGGGGGTGTCGATGAAGGTGATGGGCCGCTCGTTGCCGTCGAGGTCGACGGCCACCTGGTAGGCGCCGATGTGCTGGGTGATGCCGCCGGCCTCGCCCTCGCGCACGGTGGCGTTACGGATCGTGTCGAGCAGTCGGGTCTTGCCGTGGTCGACGTGACCCATGACGGTAACCACCGGCGGACGGAACTCGAGGTCGTCCTCGCCGCCCTCGTCTTCGCCGTAGGACAGGTCGAACGACTGCAGCAGCTCGCGGTCCTCGTCCTCCGGGGACACGACCTGCACGACGTAGTTCATCTCGCTGCCGAGCAGCTCGAGCGTCTCATCGCCCACCGACTGGGTGGCTGTGACCATCTCGCCGAGGTTGAACAGCGCCTGCACCAGCGAAGCCGGGTTGGCGTTGATCTTGTCGGCGAAATCGCTCAGCGATGCGCCACGGGCCAGCCGGATGGTCTCGCCATTGCCGTGCGGAAGCCGCACGCCACCGACGACCGGGGCCTGCATGTTCTCGTATTCGGCCCTTTTCGCGCGCTTCGACTTGCGACCACGCTTCGGAGCGCCACCGGGACGACCGAACGCGCCGGCCGCGCCGCCGCGCTGACCGGGACGGCCACCGCCGCCACCGCCGGGACGACCGCGGAAACCTCCGGCAGCTGCGCCACCGGCACCTCCGCCACCGCCGGCACCGCCGCGGTAGTTACCGCCGCCGCCACCGCCGGGACGACCCGCGCCACCGGGCGCCGGCCTGGGGCCACCACCGGGACGGGGACCACCGCCGGGACGGGGACCGCCGCCGGGACGGGGACCGCCACCGGGGCGCGGGGGCATGTTGCCCGGCGACGCACCGGGACGGGGTCCGCCACCTGGGCGGGGACCACCGGCGCCGGGACCCGGGCGGGGGCCACCCGGGCTCTGGGGCCTCGGTGCCGGACGCTCGACCGGCTGCTGTGAGGAGAACGGGTTGTTGCCGACGCGGGGGGTACGCGCGGCCGGCTTGGGTGCACCGGGGCGCGGGCCGCCGGGGCCCGGGCGCGGACCGGGCGTGGGCCGTGCGGACGGCTCCGCCTGAGCGGGCGGGGCCGCGGACGCTGCGGGTGCGGGGGCTGCCGGCGCAGGTGCGGGGGCTGCCGGGGCGGGCGTCGGCGGGGCGACGGGGGCCGCGGGCTCGGCCGCCGCAGGCGCGGACGGCTTGGGCGCGGGGGGTCCGGGCCTGGGGCCGGGACGCTTCTCGGGTGCGGACGGTTTCGCGGCGGCCCCGTTGGACGCGCCGCCGCCCGGCTTCACCTTGTCGGTCTTGTTGCCGCCGAATGACTCGCGCAGACGGCGGGCCACCGGGGCCTCCACCGTCGACGAGGCGGACTTGACGAACTCACCTTGCTCGCCCAGGCGGGCGAGTACTTCCTTGCTTGTGACACCGAGTTCCTTCGCCAACTCGTGCACGCGGGCTTTACCTGCCACTACATCTCCTGTCTAGGAGGCGACAGCGGTGGTAGGCGCCGCGCCTCGGGTTAGCTATGACGCATGGTCATCGGGACTTCACGGTGTGCTCATGTTCTTCGCTTACCTGTTCTCTTGCCCGGATGCCTAAGGCGTCTCCCGGGACGGGAAACGCTCTGACACCGCGGTGATGTCCGGTGAACCGGTGATCCGCAACGCTCGGCCGAACGCTCGCCGGCGAACGGCCGCGTGCAGACACCCTGGATCGGGATGCAGCCATGCACCCCGCCCCGGAAGCCTTCGCGCCTCGTCAACGGTGACGGCCCAAGAGCCGTTCCCCTTGTCGACAGCGACAACCCGAAGCAGTTCGACGGCCAGCTCTCGTCTCCGGCATCCGATGCAGGTCCGCACCGGTCCGCCCGATGGGGTGGGGGTGCTTTTTCGCATCCGAGCCGAGGTCTCGCGCTGGATCACAGCTGAGTCTACCGTCACGGCGGTCCCGGAAGGAAAACCGGTGCTGATTGGGATCCGCAGGGCCCGCTCAGCGCCCCCCGGCCGCGCCGCGGGAGTGGCCCTGCGCACTCTCCTCGCCCTCTTTGTGGTCGTCGCTGCGGATGTCGATCCGCCATCCGGTCAGCCGCGCGGCGAGCCGCGCGTTCTGGCCTTCCTTGCCGATCGCGAGGGACAGCTGGAAGTCCGGGACGATCACCCGGGCCGCACGGGCCGCCTCGTCGATGACGGTCACCGAGACCACCTTGGCCGGGGACAGCGCGTTGGCGACGAAGCGCGCCGGGTCCTCGTCGTAGTCGATGATGTCGATCTTCTCGCCGGACAGTTCGCTCATCACGTTGCGCACCCGCTGCCCCATCGGTCCGATGCAGGCGCCCTTGGCATTCAGGCCCGGGGCCCGCGACGTCACCGCGATCTTCGAGCGGTGCCCGGCCTCCCGAGCCACGGCGACGATCTCGACCGAGCCGTCGGCGATCTCGGGGACCTCCAGCGAGAACAGCTTGCGCACCAGGTTCGGGTGTGTGCGCGACAGCGTGATGACCGGCTCCCGCGCACCGCGGGCGACGCCCACGACGTAGCAGCGCAGACGGTCGCCGTGCTCGTAGCGTTCGCCGGGAACCTGTTCGGCGGACGGGATCACACCTTCGGATCCCTTGGTTTCGCTGCCCATCCGGACGACAACGAGTCCACGCGCGTTCGCGCGGGCGTCGCGCTGGATCACGCCCGCGACGATGTCACCCTCCCGCGCCGAGAACTCCCCGTAGTTCTTCTCGTTCTCGGCGTCGCGCAGCCGCTGGAGGATGACCTGACGGGCCGTCGTCGCCGCGATACGACCGAAACCCTCTGGGGTGTCGTCCCATTCGTGCAGCACGTTGCCGTCTTCATCGGTCTGCCTGGCCATCACCTTGACCACGCCGGTCTTGCGGTCGACGTCGATGCGCGCATCGGCCTCGTGACCCTCGGTGTGCCGATATGCCGTCAGCAGAGCCGATTTGATGGTGTCGACGACCACGTCGACGGTGATTCCCTTGTCGGCCTCGATCGCATGCAGGGCCGCCATGTCGATGTTCACGTTGAGGCATCCTCTCCGGAGACGCCGGCCAGTTCCAACTCTCGTGGACTTGGCGGCGAGAACTCCACTTGCACAACAGCTTTGACGATCGTATCGAGCGCGATGTCGCGTACCGTAAGGTTCTTCTTGGCTTCCCTGACCACGACGCCCACCGTGCCGTCACCGATCTGTCCGATGCGGCCGGTCAGCGTGGTCCCGTCGGCCAGCGTCAGTTGGGCCAGCCGGCCCCGGGCGCGGCGGAAGTGCTTCACGTCGGTCAGCGGCCGGTCCACCCCGGGGGAGGTCACCTCGAGGAGATAGGGCGGCGTGTCCAGCGCGTCGAGCAGTTCGGCGGCCAGCCGGGACAGCTCTGCGACCGCATCGAGGTCGAGCCCGCCGTCACGGTCGGCGACCACGGCGATGCGCGGCGGACGCGCGGCGGTGTCGACGACGACGTCCTCGATGTCGTATCCGGCACGCGCGAACTCCCCGTCGAGCAGTTCGATCACCTGTCGTTGCGACGGTAATCCCGTAGACCGCTCCGCCACGGCGAGCTCCTCGTCTTGAGTTGTCCGGACACGGTGCGCAAGAGGGCCTCCTGCAAATCCGACTCTCCACGATACGCCAGCGCAGCCTAGACAAATAACGAAAAATGCGCACCGCCGGCCGGCGGTGGGGACGCGGGCCCCGCTGCCCGCCGTGGGCCGGATGGCAGGATGTGGCACGTGCCGAGCCGTCCGCCGACCCTGAGCCGTCGGCGTGTGCTCGTCGGCGCGGTCGCACTGGCCGCCCTCGGCGCCACCGCGGTGGGCTGTGGAACCGAGCCCCCTCCCCCTGACCTGGACGACCTGACCACCGCGCTGGACCGGGCGCGCGCCGACAGCGATCTGGCCTCCGAGGTCGCCACGACCGCACGTGGGAAACTCGCCGACGCGCTGGCCGACATCGCGGCGCAGCGGGCAGCGCACGCCGAGGCGCTGGCCGAGGAGATCGTGCGGCTGACCGGCCACGCCGCACCGACGCCGAGCGTCACGACCACCCCGGCGACCGCGACGACCTCGCCGGCAGCGATGCCCGCACCGACCGCCGACGACGTGACCGGCGCCCTGCGGGCCTCGGCCGACAGCGCGACCCAGGCCGCCGGCTCCCTGTCCGGCTACCGGGCGGGGCTGCTCGCCTCGATCGCGGCGGCATGCACCGCTGCCTACACCGTCGTGCTGGCAGGATCCGCGTCGTGACGTCCCCGTCGCAGGATGCCGGGATGCCCAGCCGTCCCGAAAACCCGGCTGCCGGAGCGCTTTACGACGCGGTCGCCACCGAGCACGCCACCATCTACGGCTACGGGGTCGTCTCGGCGCACTCCGTACCCGACGTCAACTACCTGGTGTCGGAGGCGATGGCCGAGCATCGTGCGCGCCGGGAAGCCGCGATCGCGCTGATGGAAGACCAGGGCCTCGCCGCCCCGGTTCCCGAGCCCGGCTATCAGATGCCGTCGGAGGTCGACACCCCCGCCGATGCGACCAACCTGGCGGTGCGCATGGAAGAGGACGCCGCCGTGGCGTGGCGCGCGGTGGTCGAGCAGGCCACCGATCAGGGGGTACGGGCTTTCGGCGTGACGGCGCTGACCGAGTGCGCCGTCACCGCCGCCCGGTGGCGTGCCGTGCGCGGCGACACGAAGGTCACCGTGGCGTTCCCCGGCGGCGCCGAGTAGCGGGTCAGCGCGGCTGACCGGTGATCGCCGCGCGGATCTGCTCGACCGCACCGTCGACGGCGATCTCCTGCTTGTCACCGCTGAAACGGTTCCGCAGTTCGACCACACCGTCGCCCCACCCGCGTCCGACGACCACGATCCACGGCACGCCGAGCAGCTCGGCGTCCTTGAATTTCACCCCCGGCGATGCGGTGCGGTCGTCGAGCAGCACGTCGATGCCGAGGCGGTCCAGGTCGCCGGCGAGTTCGGTGGCGCCTGTGCGCGCGTCGGCGTCCTTGTTGGCGATCACGACGTGGACATCGAACGGCGAGACGCTCGAGGGCCAGCGCAGACCCAGTTCGTCGTGGTGCTGTTCGGCGATCACGGCGACGAGCCGCGACACCCCGATGCCGTAGGAGCCCATGGTGAGGCGGACCGGCCGGCCGTCCTCCCCGAGCACGTCGGCGTTGAACGCGTCGGCGTACTTGCGGCCCAGCTGGAAGACGTGGCCGATCTCGATGCCGCGCGCGGCCACCAGGGTTCCGGCGCCGTCCGGGGACGGGTCGCCCTCGCGCACCTCGGCCGCCTCGATCGTGCCGTCCGGGGTGAAGTCACGTCCGGCCACGAGGTCGACGACGTGGTCGCCCTTCGAGTCCGCACCGGTGATCCACGCCGTGCCGTCCACCACGCGCGGGTCCACGAGGTAGCGAACTCCGTTGGCCAGCAGTCCTTTCGGGCCGATGTATCCCTTCACCAGGAACGGGTACTTCGCGAAGTCGGCATCGTCGAGCATCGCGTACTCGGCCGGTTCCAGCGCGGCGCCCAGGCGTTTGTCGTCGACATCGCGGTCTCCGGGCACCCCCACGGCCAGCAGCTCCCACTCGCCGCCGGGCTCGCGCACCTTCAGCAGCACGTTCTTGAGGGTGTCGGCGGCGGTGACGGTGCGGCCGCCGAAGCTGGGAAGGTCGGCGCCGTTGGCCCAGTCGACCAACGTGGCGATGGTGGGGGTGTCCCCGGTCTGGTGGACGGTTGCGCTGGGCAGCTCCGCGATCTGCTCCGCCGGGATGGTGTCGGGCACCGCGGTGATCACGGCCTCGACGTTGGCGGCGTAGCCCGACTCGGGGCACCGCACATAGGTGTCCTCACCGACCTCGCTCTCGGCGAGGAACTCCTCGGAGGCACTGCCGCCCATCGCCCCGGACACCGCCGAGACGATCACGTAGCGCACCGCCAGCTGCTCGAAGATGCGCTGATAGGCCTCGCGATGGCGGTGGTAGGCGTTCTTGAGACCGTCGTCGTCGATGTCGAACGAATACGAGTCCTTCATGATGAACTCGCGCCCGCGCAGGATGCCGGCGCGCGGACGCGCCTCGTCGCGGTACTTGGTCTGGATCTGGTACACCGTCAGCGGGAAGTCCTTGTAGGAGGAGTACTCCCCCTTGACCGTCAGCGTGAAGAATTCTTCGTGCGTCGGCCCCAGCATGTAGTCGTTGCCGCGGCGATCCTTCAGCCGGAACACGCCGTCGCCGTACTCGGTCCACCGGTTGGACGTCTCGTAGGGCCCGCGGGGCAGCAGCGCCGGGAACAGGATCTCCTGCCCGCCGATGGCGTTCATCTCGTCGCGCACGACCTTCTCGATCTTGCGCAGCACCTTCAGGCCCAGCGGCAGCCAGCTGTACAGACCGGGGCCGACGGGGCGGACGTAGCCCGCCCGGATGAGCAGCTTGTGGCTCGGCACTTCGGCGTCGGCCGGGTCGTCGCGCAGCGTGCGCAGGAACAGCTCGGACATGCGGGTGATCACAGCCGACCACCTTACTGATGGGGCGATCGCCCGAGTCGCCGCGCACCAGTGCCGGGGCGTGCGCGGCTCAGAGCTCGCCCGCCTCCACTGCCTCGCGGTTGTGCTGGGCGACCGCGATCTGGCGGGCGGTGAAGCGGATGAACAGCGCTGCGGCGCCGACGAACACCGAGACTCCCGCCACCCACAGCAGCGAATAGGTGTAGCCGGCGTCGAGTGCGTCGAGCTGCGCCGGCGTCATGTCGGCCACGGGACCGGTCGTGCCGCCCAGATACAGCGTGCGCGAGGTCTGCACCGCCTGGATCGCCACCAGGACCACGGGCCCGCCCAGGTTCTGGACCATCAGCGTGATGGAGGAGACCGGTCCGATCTCGGTGGGCCCCACGTCGGCGACCGCGCACAGCGGCAGGATCACCGAGATCACCCCGATGCCGAACCCGCCGACCACCAGGGGGGCGAGCAGGTCCGGGAAGTACGGCACCCCGCGGTCGAGCGTGGAGCCGTAGAGCATCGCGCACGGGACGAGCAGCCCGGCTCCCAGGATGATCCAGCGGGGAGCGATGTGCGGGGCCAGCCGCGCCGCGACGACGGTGCCCACCCCCAGCGCGAGCGCGAACGGGATGAAGCAGACACCGGCCAGCAGCGCCGAGTAGCCCATCGCGTCCTGCACATAGAGCCCGATCATCACCGTCGCGCTCAGCATCACGCCGCCGGCGAGGAACAGCGACAGGAACGTGGCCACCCGGTTGCGGTTGTCGAACACCGACAGCGGCACGATCGGATGGTCGGCGGAGCGCTCGACGGCGAAGAACCCGGCGAAGAACAGCACCGTGGCCACGCCCGCCGCGAGGACGAACACATCACCCCAGCCGCGGGCGGGACCCTGGGTGAAGACCAGCACCGCCGAGGCGCAGCCCAGGGTGGCCAGCAGCGCACCGGTCACGTCGAGCTTCAGCCGTTCATGGTGGGTCTCCGCCAGCCGGTACACCGCGATGGCGATGATGACGATGCCGATCGGCACGTTGATCAGGAATGCCAGGCGCCACGACACGACCGTCAACGCGCCGCCCAGCACGAGCCCCAGCACCGAGCCGGTGGCCTGCATGGCCGCCGACACCGCCAGGGCACGGTTGCGGGCGTGACCGACCGCATAGGTCGTGGCGATCAGCGCCAACCCGGTGGGGGCGGCGACGGCCGCACCGACGCCCTGGACGGCGCGGGCCGCGATGAGGGTGATCTCTTCGGTGGCCAGACCGCACACCAGGGAGGCGAGGGTGAACACGCCGACGCCGGACAGGAAGGCCCGCTTGTGGCCGATGGCGTCGCCGATGCGACCGCCCAGCAGCAGCAGGCCGCCGAACGCCAGGACGTAGGCGGTGATGACCCAGCTCTTGCCCGCATCGGAGAGGTCCAGTTCGGCCTGCATCCGGGGCAGCGCGACGATGACGATGGTGCCGTCGAGCGTCGACATGAGCTGCATGCCGGTGATCGCGACGATCGCGATGCCCAGCACCGAGGACGACAGTGGCGCCGAGTCGTGTGCAGAGGACCCCGAAGCCACGCTGAGCCACCCTACCGAGCGGCGAGCGCAGACGAGCTAGAGCTCGCCGGCGTCGATCGCGTCCTTGACTTCCTGGGCGTGGGCGACCTGCTGGGCCGTGTAGCCGATGAACAGCGCCGCACCGCCGACGATGACGGCGACGGCGGCCACCCACAGCAGACCGTAGGAGTAGCCCTGGTCGAGGGCGTGCAGCTGGGCGGCGTTCATGTCGTTGACCGGGCCGGTGGTGCCACCGAGGTAGAGCGTGCGCGACGTGATGACGGCCTGGATGATCGCCAGGACCACGGGCCCGCCCAGGTTCTGCAGCATCAGCGCGATGGCCGACACGGGGCCGATCTGGTCGAAGCCGACGCCGGCGATCGCCGACACGGTCAGCGGCACCACGATCATGCCGATGCCGAAGCCACCGATGGTGATGGGCAGCACGAGGTTCGGGAAGTACGGGATGTTCGCGTCGAGCGTGGAGCCGTAGATCATGGCTGCCAGCACCAGGACGCCGCCACCGATCACCAGGACGCGGGGCGGGAACTTCGACACCAGCGCCGAGGACAGCCCGAGGCCGATGCCGAGCGCGATGACGAACGGGATGAAGCCGATGCCGGCGCGCAGCGCGCTGTAGCCCAGGATGTCCTGGACATAGAGCCCGATGGTCACGGTCAGCGTGAACATGACACCGCCGGCGAGGAAGATCGCCGCGAAAGTGGCCACGCGGTTGCGGTCGTAGAAGAGCTCGAACGGCACGACCGGGTTCTCCGCGCTGCGTTCGACCCACAGGAAGGCGATGAACGCGGCGATCGCGGCCGCACCGGAGCCGAGCGTGATCGGCGAGACCCAGCCGGCCTCGGGCCCGATCGAGAAGGCGAACACCGCGGCCGTGCAGCCCAGGGTCGCCAGGATGGCGCCGGTGGCGTCGAGCTTCAGCCGTTCGCGATGGGTCTCGCGCAGGGTCCTGCGGGCGAGGTGGATCATCAGCAGGCCGATGGGGACGTTGATCAGGAACGCCCAGCGCCACGAGACCTCGGTCAGCGCGCCGCCCAGGATCAGGCCCATGACCGACCCGATGCCGGTCATGGCCGCGAAGATCGCGGTGGCGGCGTTCCGGGCGGGGCCCTTCGGGAATGTGGTCGCGATCAGCGCGAGAGCCGTCGGCGAGGCGATCGCCGCGCCGACACCCTGCAGCAAGCGGGCGATGACCAGCGTGGCCTCGTTCCAGGCCAGGCCGCACAGCACCGAGGCGATCGTGAACAGCGCGACGCCGACGATGAAGGTGCGCTTGCGTCCGATCACGTCGCCGAGCCGCCCGCCGAGCAGCATCAGCCCACCGAACGTCAGGACGTAGGCGGTGATGACCCAGCTGCGGCCGGCATCGGAGAGGCTGAGCTCGTCCTGGATCTTCGGCAGCGCCACGATCGCGACGGTGCTGTCCATCGTGGCGAGCAGCTGCATGCCGCCGATGGCGACCACCGCGGCGATGAACCGCCGCGAGGGCATCCAGGAAGGGGTCCTGCTGGGTCGCGCCGCGTCGCCTCCGGGGGCTTTCGGACGGCCGCCGGCCGTCTCACCCGATCCCGGGATACGTGCAGGCAGGGCTTTGCTCGAAGCTCGGTCCGAGCCTCGTTTTCCTCTGTCTTCAGCATCACGGTGGATGGCGGCACGCTCCGCATCATTGAGAGCCGTCATAACGGGTTACTTTACAGTAATCTTAAGATTCCTTTAAGCGCCGAAGCCTGCCACCGCCCCGATCACGACGATCGCCGGGGGCCGAATACCGTCCGAACGGATGCGTTCCGGGGCGTCGGCGAGGGTGGCCCGCAAAGTCCTCTGCGCCGACGTCGTCCCATGCTGGACCACCAACACCGGAGTATCCGCAGGTCGACCGCCTTCGAGAAGCACCTTGACGAAGAGCTCGATCCGCTCGACAGCCATCAGCAAAACAATCGTCCCGCTCATTGCGGCGAGCGCATCCCAATTGACTAACGATTCGGGATGGTCAGGCGCGAGATGGCCGCTGACCACCACGAACTCGTGCGTGAGACCGCGGTGGGTGACCGGAACACCGGCCAGCGCAGGAACCGCTATGGCACTGGTCACACCGGGCACCACCGTCACCGGAATGCCGGCATCGGCGCACGCGATGATCTCCTCGTAGCCCCGGGCGAAGACGAACGGATCGCCGCCCTTGAGCCGCACGACGAACTTGCCCGCCTTGGCGCGGTCGATGAGGACGTCGTTGATCGCGTCCTGCGCCATCGCCCGGCCGTACGGGATCTTGGCGGCGTCGATCACCTCGACATCGGGGGACATCTCGGCCAGGAGTTCCTGCGGCGCCAGCCGATCGGCGACGACGACGTCGGCGTGCGCCAGCAGGCGCCGTCCCCGCACGGTCACCAGCTCCGGGTCGCCCGGTCCGCCCCCGACCAGTGCGACGCCACCTTTGACCACACCGGGTGCCTCGCCGCTGTCGTCGGTGATGACGCCCTGCTGCAGCGCCTCCCGGATCGCGGTGCGGATGCCCGCGGACCGGCGGTGCTCGCCGCCGGCCAGCACTCCGACCGACAGTCCCTCGTAGTCGAAGGTGGCCGGCGTGACCGCGGTGCCCTCGATCGCGATGTCGGCACGCACACAGAAGACGTGCCGGCTCTCGGCCTCGGCGACGATCGCGGCGTTCACGTCCGGGTCGTCGGTGGCCGCGATCACATACCAGGCGCCTTCGAGATCTCCCTCACGAAACGGGCGCAGCGACAACGTGATTCCGTCGATCGCCTCGACGACAGGGGTGGCTGCCTTGGTGATGACGTGGACGTCCGCGCCGGTGGTCACCAGAAGCGGAAGCCGCCGCTGCGCCACGGTGCCCCCGCCGACCACGACGACCTTCTTCCCGGCGAGGCGCAGTCCCACCAGATAGGCGTTGTCAGAAGTCACCTTGCTCCTCGCGTGCGGACCACCCGGCGAGCTTAAAGGGTGATGCCGCAGCGACGAAGCGGGCGATGGCCCCGGGATGCGCAGCGGGATGGGTGTGCAGATACCCGGCGTGCACCCCGGCCGACACCGCGCCGTCCTCGACCACGTGCCCTCCCCGGCCGGCGTATCGCCACGCGGGCTGCCGATCGGGCGCGTAATGCACGGTGGTGCGGTGGAATTCGTGGCCGGTGATGCGGTCGCCGACGGCGTGCAGCGACGACTCCGATACCGCGACCGCATCGCGGTACCCGAGGGTCAGCGACGGTGTGAACGACGCCGACCCGGCGACGACGCCGCACATCGGGTGTCCGTCGAGGTCGTCGACCAGATAGGTCAGCCCCGCACATTCGGCGTGGATCGGCGCACCACCGGCCGCCAGCGCCCTGATCTGTCCCCGCACCTCGTCGTTGCCGGAGAGCTCTGTGCCGAACTCCTCGGGGAATCCGCCCGGCAGCACCAGCGCGGCGGTGCCGACCGGCAACGGGTCGCACAGCGGGTCGAAGTCGACCACGTCGGCGCCCGCGGCGGTGAGCAGCTCCCGGTGTTCGGCATAGCCGAACGAGAAGGCCTTCCCCGCCGCCAGGGCCACGGTCACCGGTGTCGGCGACGCCGGGAACTGCGCCGGCGTCCACGGTAGGTCCGTGACACGGCTCGACGCGACGGCGGTGACCGAGGCGAGGTCGACGTGACGGGCCACGAGGTCGGTCATGGCCTCCACCGCCGCGGTGGCGCGGCGGCCGTGCTCGACGGCTGTGACCAGTCCGAGGTGGCGGGACGGCACCGCGAGTTCCTCGGTGCGCGGGATCGAACCGAGGACCTCGACGCCGGCGTGTTCGCAGGCCTGCCGCAGCACCGCGTCGTGGCGTTCGGACCCCACCCGGTTCAAGACGACGCCGGCGAGCCGGACGGAGCGGTCGAAGGTGGCGAAGCCGTGCAGCAGGGCGGCGATGCTGTGGCTCTGCCCCCGGGCGTCGACCACCAGCACGACGGGGGCGCCGAGCAGGGCCGCGACGTGCGCGGTGGATCCGCGCGCGGGCCCGATGGCCGAACCGTCGATGCGACCGTCGAACAGGCCCATCACCCCTTCGACGACCGCGATGTCGGCGTCGTCGCTGCCGTGCCGGTACAGCGGGCCGATCAACGGTTCGCCGACGAGCACCGGGTCGAGGTTGCGACCCGGCCGGCCCGAGGCGAGCGCGTGGTACCCGGGGTCGATGAAGTCAGGGCCGACCTTGAACGGCGCCACCCGATGGCCGGCTCGCCGCAGAGCCCCGATCAGGCCCGTGGCGACCGTCGTCTTGCCGCTGCCCGAGGCCGGGGCCGCAATCACCACCGCGGGCGTACTCACCCCGACACCGCCGGCCCCACCGACACCGCCCGCCCCCTGCACCGCGAGCGCGCGTGTCTGCACGCCGACGCGCCGCGGCAGCCGGCATTTCGCGCGCGCTCGCGCGCATCGAGCACGCCGATAGTCACCACTCGATGCCCTTCTGGCCTTTTCGGCCGGCGTCCATCGGATGCTTGACCTTGGTCATCTCGGTGACGAGGTCGGCCGCGTCGAGCAGCGCCGGCGGTGCATCGCGGCCGGTGATCACCACATGCTGGGTGCCGGGGCGCGACGCCAGCACGCCGACCACCTCGTCGACGTCGACCCATCCCCATTTCAGCGGATAGGTGAACTCGTCGAGCACATAGAAGTCGTGGCGCTCCTCGGCGAGCCGGCGGGAGATCTCCGCCCAGCCGTCGGCCGCCGCGGCGGCATGGTCGACCTCGGAACCGGACTTGCGCGTCCACGACCAGCCCGACCCCATCTTGTGCCATTCGACGGGTCCGCCCACGCCGCGCTCCTCGTGGGCACGGCCCAGCTCGGTGAGCGCGGTCTCCTCCCCGACCTTCCATTTCGCACTCTTGACGAACTGGAACACCGCGATGTCGAAACCCTGGTTCCAGGCGCGCAGCGCCATGCCGAACGCGGCGGTCGACTTGCCCTTACCGGGTCCGGTGTGGACCGCGAGCAGCGGGGCGTTGCGTCGCGCCCGCGTCGTCAGTCCGTCGTCGGGAACCGTCAGCGGTTGGCCCTGTGGCATTGCCTCACCCTTCTACGCTGCGCGCGTCTTCACCAGCGCTGTCAGGTTGTCCGCCCGCAGCTCGTCCAGGCGTACCGCCGGCGCTCCGAGCTGGCGCGCCAGCTCCTGCGCCAGATCCAGCCGGATGTACGAGGTCTCGCAGTCCACGACGACCGCCGCCGCTCCCTCGGCCACCAACAGGCCGGCGGCGTGACGCGCCCGGTCCAGGGGCGCCGGCCCGCCTGTGGCACGGCCGTCGGTCAGCACGACGACGAGGCTGCGGCGGGCGCGGTCCCTCGCGCGTTCCCGGACCACCATGTCCCGTGCGGCCAGAAGCCCTTGCGCCAGCGGGGTTTTGCCGCCGGTGTCGAAGCGGGCCAGCCGACGGCTGGCGATGTACACCGACCCGGTCGGCGGCAGCAGCACCTGCGCATCCTGGTGACGGAAGGTGATCACTGCGACCTTGTCCCGGCGTTGGTAGGCGTCGCGCAACAGCGAGAGCGTCGCGCCGCTGACCGCCGACATCCGGTCGCGGGCCGCCATCGACCCGGACGCATCCACGACGAAGATCACCAGGTTGCCCTCGCGGCCCTCGCGGACGGCGCGGCGCACGTCGTCGGGTCCCGGCCGCACCGCCCCGGGGGCGGACTGCCGGCCCGCTGCGGTGAGCAGCGTGGCGAAGACGTGCATACCGTGACCGGTGCCGGGTTCCGACGTCGCCGACACCACGGTGCCGGTGCGGTTGCGTGCGCGCGACCGCCGCCCCGGTGCGCCCTCGCCGACCCCGGGGACGACGAGTGCCCGGGCCTTGAACGTCGCCGACGGCGACCCACTCTGACGGGTGGGCGCCCCGGACGGCGGCTGCGACGAACGTTGTTCGCTCGCCTGGCCTTCGGTGGACTCCGACATTCCACCGCCGGGCGGGTCGGGATCCGGTTCCGGTTCGGGATCCGGTTCGGCCGACGACTCGTCGGCGGCATCGCCGGCCTGCTGCATCGCCTCGTCGAGCCGGTCTGGATCCAGGCCGGGGTCGTCGAACGGGTCGCGCCGGCGACGATGGGGCAGCGCCAGTTCGGCCGCCACCCGGATGTCGCCCTCGTCGACGGTGATAGCGCCCGCCGCCCCGGTCTCGGACCCGCGCCAGGCCGCGTGGGCCACCGCGGTGCGGGCGACCACGAGGTCGGCGCGCATACCGTCGACGTCGAACGCCGCACACAGCGCGGCGATCCGTCGTAATTCGTTGTCCGGCAACACCACATCGACCAGAAGGGCGCGGGCCCGCGCGATGCGGGCGGCCAGCTCGGCGTCCGCGTCGGCGTATCTCCCGGCGAACGCCGCGGGGTCGGCCTCATAGGCCAGTCGGGCCCGGATCACGTCGGCGCGCACATCGACGTCACGAGAGGCGGCCACGTCCACGGTGAGCCCGAAACGGTCGAGCAGCTGCGGACGCAGTTCGCCCTCTTCAGGATTCATCGTGCCGATGAGCACGAAGCGCGCCTCGTGGGTGTGCGAGACACCGTCGCGTTCGATGTGCACCCGCCCCATCGCCGCCGCGTCGAGCAGCACGTCGACGAGGTGGTCGTGCAGCAGGTTGACCTCGTCGACGTAGAGCACGCCGCGGTGGGCCCGCGCCAGCAGGCCGGGCGAGAACGCGTGCTCGCCGTCGCGGAGCACCTTCTGCAGGTCCAGGGACCCGACGACACGGTCCTCGGTCGCTCCGATCGGCAGCTCGACCAGTTGCCCCCCGCCGCCGGATGCCGCGAAGGCAGCCGTCAGCACGTGCGCCAGTCCGCGCACCGCCGTGGACTTGGCGGTGCCCTTCTCGCCGCGGATCAGCACTCCCCCGATGTCGGGGCGCACCGCGCACAGCACCAGCGCCAGGCGCAGCCGGTCGTGCCCGATGACCGCGCTGAAGGGATAGATCGGCGGGGAGTCGGCCGCCGGTGCCCCGGAGGCCAGGGCCGTCACGGCTTGACCATCGGGACGTGCGGGATGCCGTCGTCGAGGAATTCGTCGCCGTCCCGGACGAAGCCGTGCCTGCCGTACATCTCCTCCAGGTAAGTCTGGGCGTTGATGTGGCACGGGTAGTCGCCGACCTCGGCGAGCGCGGCCTGCAGCAGCCGTGCCGTGTGGCCGTGCCCGCGATCGCGGCGCTTGGTGCACACGCGCCCGATGCGGAACGCCTTCTGCCCGGCCGGGTGTTCCTCCATCAACCTCAAAGTCGAGATGACTTCTCCCTCAGGGTTTTCCAGCCAGAAATGCCGGGTCTCGGCCAGCAGGTCGCGGCCGTCGAGTTCGGGATAGGGGGTGGCCTGTTCGACGACGAACACTTCCACGCGCAGCTTGAGCAGCTCGTAGAGTGTCGCGGCGTCGAGATCCTTGGCCCAGCTGCGGCGCAACGCCACTGTCATTCGGCAGCCCCGGTCACACCGTCGCCGCTGTCGGGGAGTGCTCCGTGCCCGCGGTGTTCTGTCCGTCCGCGGAGGCCGGGACGACGCTGGCCGGCTTGTCGAGTTTGAGCACCTCGGTGCCGCGGGCCCACACCTCCTCGAACAGCTTGGGCTCGTCGGACAGCTGGGTGCCGAGCGACGGCACCATTTCCTTGAGCTTGGGCTCCCAGCTCGGGTACCGGTCGGCGAAGCAGCGCTTCATCACGTCGAACATCGCCGGGACGGCCGTCGAGGCGCCCGGAGACGCCCCGAGCAGGCCGGCGATGCTGCCGTCGGCCGCGGCAAGCACGGTGGTGCCGAACTCCAGCACACCGCCCTTGCCCTTGGCCTTGCGGATCACCTGCACACGCTGCCCGGCGATGTCGAGTTCCCAATCGGAATCCCGTGCGCTGGGCGCGAAGTCGCGCAGATTCTCCACCCGTGCCGATTCGCTGAGCAGGAGCTGGCCGATCAGGTACTTCAACAGCCCCATCTCGGTGAGCCCCACGCCGAGCATGGAGACGAGGTTGTTCGGCCGGACAGAGAACGGCAGGTCGGTGACCTTGCCCTGCTTGAGGAACTTCGGCGACCATCCCGCGAACGGTCCGAACAGCAGCCACGACTTGTCGTTGATCACGCGGGTGTCGAGGTGCGGCACCGACATCGGCGGCGCACCCAGCGGCGGCAGACCGTACACCTTGGCCTGGTGCCTGGCCGTCAGGTCGGAGTTCCCGGTGCGCAGCCACTGGCCGCCGACGGGGAAACCGCCGAAGCCCTTGGCCTCCTTGATGCCCGCCTTCTGCAGCAGGGGCAGCGCGCCGCCACCGGCGCCGACGAAGACGAACTTGGCGTGGAAGTTCCGCTTGAGCCCGGTGCGCCGGTTGACGACCTTCACCGCCCACGAGCCGTCCGAGTTCTGGCTGAGGTTGCGCACCTCGTGCCCGAAGAGCGTGGACATGCCCTGCTTGGCGCCGAAACCGATCAGCTGTCGCGACAGCGACCCGAAGTCCACGTCGGTGCCGTCCTGGGTCCAGTTCAGGCCCACGGGCTCGGAGAAGTCCCGCTTCTCGGCCATGAGCGGCAGCCGGCGGGCGAACTCGTCGCTGTCGTCGATGAACTCCATGGTGGCGAAGAGCGGATTGGTGACCAACGCGTTGTAGCGCTTCTTGAGGTACTGCACGTTGTCGGCGCCCGAGACGAAACTCACGTGCGGGATCGGGTTGAGGAAGCTGCGCACGTCGGGGATGACGCCGTTCTCGACGGCGTAGGTCCAGAACTGGCGGGACACCTGGAACTGCTCGTTGACGCTCACCGCCTTGGCGATGTCGATCGAGCCGTCCGGACGGGCCGGCGTGTAGTTCAGCTCGCACAGCGCGGAGTGCCCTGTGCCCGCGTTGTTCCACGGGTCACTGCTCTCGGCGGCGGCACCGTCGAGGCGCTCGACCAACGTCATGGACCAGCTGGGCTCCAACAGCCGCAGCAACGCACTCAGAGTCGCGCTCATGATGCCGGCCCCGACCAGCAGGACGTCGGTCTTCTCTGCTTCTGACACCTTTTCGTCGGTCCTTCGTGGTCGCTGCCCGTTGCACACGGCTTACCGGTGTTCAGGTTATCCCGCCTGCCCGGGCGGTAACCCTCCGACCACTGCCCAGACAGTCCGTCACGCCGTCGCGCCACTAGGGTGGCTGTCGTGTCTGGATGGGAGCCCGACGTGCTGCCCGGATACTGGCAGTGCACCTTCGCCCTGGGCCCCGATCCCGATGGTGAGGGTGAGCTGGAGGCGACGCTCGTCCGGCGCGGTGAACCCGACCCGTCCGCCCGCCACGCGGTGCTGATGGTGCACGGCTTCACCGACTACTTCTTCAACACCGAACTCGCCGACCACTTCGCGGCCCGCGGCTTCGCCTTCTACGCCCTGGACCTGCACAAATGCGGCCGATCTCATCGCGAGGGCCAGACGCCACACTTCACCACCGACCTCGCGCGTTACGACGCCGAACTCGAGCGCGCCCTGGCGGCGATCGCCGCGGTGTCGGGCCCGCGCGTGCTGGTCTACGGCCATTCGGCGGGCGGGCTGGTGGTGTCGCTGTGGCTGGATAGATTGCGTGCCCGCGGCGCCACCGCAGACCGCGGGGTCGCCGGGCTGGTGTTGAACGCGCCGTGGCTGGATCTGCAGGGCCCTGCGATCTTGCGCACACCTGCCGTGTCCGCCGCGATCTCGGCGATGAGCCGGCTCCGGAAACACCGCGTCGTGCGTCACCCGGTTCCCGACGGCGGTTACGGCACGACGCTGCACAGCGACTTCTTCGGCGACTTCGACTACAACCTGGACTGGAAGCCGATCGGCGGCTTCCCGGTCACCTTCGGGTGGCTGCATGCGATCCGGCGCGGGCACGCGAGGCTGCACCGCGGCCTGGACGTGGGCGTCCCCAACCTGATCCTGCGCTCGGATCACAGCGTGCGCGAGGTCGCCGACCCCGATCTGATCCAGCGTGGCGACGCGGTCCTCGACGTGGCGCAGATCGCGCGCTGGGCGGGCTGCATCGGGAACCGGACGACGGTCGTGCCGATCACCGACGCCAAACACGACGTCTTCCTGTCCCTGCCGGAGCCGCGCCGGCAGGCCTACGATGAGCTGGACCGTTGGCTGGACTGGTACCTGGTCGACACCCGCGGCGCCGCAACACCATCCGACGGGAGCACAGGCCATGGCTGACTTCGACATCGCCATCATCGGCACGGGTTCGGGCAACTCGATCCTGGACGAGCGCTACGTCGACAAGCGCGTCGCGATCTGTGAGAAGGGCGATTTCGGCGGCACCTGCCTGAACGTGGGCTGCATCCCGACGAAGATGTTCGTCTATGCGGCCGGGGTGGCCGAGCAGATAAGGGAGTCCAGCCGCTTCGGTGTGGACGGTCACATCGACGGCGTGCGGTGGCCGGACATCGTCTCGCGGGTGTTCGGCCGCATCGACCCGCTCTCCAGTGGCGGCGAACAGTATCGGCGGTCCTCACCGAACGTCGAGGTCTTCGCGAGTCACACGAGATTCGCCGGGCCCGACACCGGGGACGGGTACCGCCTGCGCACCGAAGACGGCCACGAGTTCACCGCCGATCAGGTCGTGATCGCGGCCGGGGCGCGGGCGACCGTGCCGCCGGCGATCGCCGACTGCGGGGTGAAGTACCACACCAGCGACACCATCATGCGGATCTCCGATCTGCCGGAGCACCTCGTGATCGTCGGCGGTGGTTTCGTGGCCGCCGAGTTCGCGCACGTGTTCTCCTCGCTCGGTTCACGGGTCACCATCGTGCTGCGTGGCACCACCATGCTGACCCACTGCGACGACACGGTGTGCGAACGCTTCACCGACATCGCGGGCAAGAAGTGGGAGATCCGCAGCCGGCGCAACATCGTGTCGGGCACATCCGACGAGTCGGGTGTGACGCTGCATCTCGACGACGGCTCGTCGTTGCGCGGGGACACCCTGCTCGTCGCCACCGGCCGCGTGCCCAACGGCGATCAGCTCGATGCCCACCTGGCGGGGGTCCAGGTCGAGAAGGGTCTCGTCGTCGTCGACGAATTCCAGCGCACCACAGCGCGAAACGTGTTCGCGCTCGGCGACGTCAGCTCGCCGTTCCAGCTCAAACACGTCGCCAACCACGAGGGCCGAGTGGTCAAACACAATCTGCTGCAGGGTTGGGACGACACCGACAACCTGATGCCCGCCAATCACCGCAACGTCCCGTCGGCGGTGTTCACCGAACCCCAGATCGCCTCGGTGGGGCTGACCGAGAACGAAGCGAGGGCGGCCGGCTACCGAATCCGTTCCAAGGTGCAGGATTACGGCGACGTCGCCTACGGCTGGGCGATGGAGGACTCGACCGGGTTCGCGAAGCTGATCGTCGACGACGACACCGGGCTTCTGCTGGGAGCGCACATCATGGGGCACCAGGCCTCCTCGGTCATCCAGCCGCTCATCCAGGCGATGGCGTTCGACCTGCCCGCCCAGGACATGGCCCGCGGCCAGTACTGGATCCACCCGGCGCTTCCGGAGGTCGTCGAGAACGCACTGCTGGCGCTGTGCGGCGAGCCGCCCTGGCCGCCGTCGAAGCGGCATTAGGCATCAGGCGGCGCTGGCCGTGCGCACATATCCACGGTCGGTGGCCACGTCGAGCAACAGGCGACGCAGCGCCTGCCTCCCGCGGTGCAGACGTGACATCACGGTGCCTTCGGAGATCACGAGAATGTGCGCGATCTCCCTGTAGCGCAGGCCTTCCACGTCGGCGTAGTAGACGACCAGCCGCTGCTCCTCGCTGAGGGCGGACAGTGCGTGCCGGATGTCGTCGTCGCCGAGGGATTCGAGGGCGTCGAGTTCGGCGGAGGGCAGTCCTGTCGAGGAGTGCCCGGCGTGTGCCGTCAGCTGCGCGTCGGTGAAGTCCTCGGCCAGGACTTCCCGCGGTCGGCTCTGTGCGCGCCGGTGCGACTTCATCCACGTGTTGGTCAGGATCCGCAGCAGCCAGGCCCGGATGTTGGTGCCGTCCTCGTAGCGGTGAAACGCTGTGTACGCCTTCAGCATCGTCTCCTGCACCAGGTCCTCGGCGTCGGCCGCGTTGCCCGTGTACCGGCGCGCCGCGCGGTACAGGGTGTCCAGCATCGGCAACGCGTCACGTTCGAAGCGTCGCTCGGTCGAGTCGTGTTCTGTCCCGGTCACTTTCGAGATCCTTCCGTCGGCGTTCCTGGCCCGTGTTCTCCAATCTAGGGGCGTGAGGCGCCTCGACCGGATCTGCATAGAAAACCCAAATCATGTGCAATCGGTGTGAAACCTGTTCCGCGACAGCCTTTGTGCGTGGCGGTCATCAGCGCCGCGACACTGCGAAGCCACCGGGACCGGTCACGACGAGGAACAGAAAGACGAAGCAGTACAGCACGGCCGTCTCGCCGCCGTTGGCCATCGGCCAGAAGCCGTCCGGGAAATGCCGCCAGAAGTACGCGACCGCCATCATCCCGCTCGCGACGAACGCCGCGGTTCGTGTCCACAACCCGATCGCGATCAGCCCGCCGAGTACGAGCTCCAGGGCACCTGCCCACCACATCGGCCAGGCCCCCAGGGCGGCGGGCGAACCCTGCGGCCAGCCGAAGATCTTCACGGTGCCGTGCATCACGAACAGCAGCGCGACGAGGATGCGGAACGTTCCGAGTGCCCACGCGTGATACGAGGTCGCGCGGGTTTCGGCAAAGGCGTCGGGGGATGTTCCAAGAGACATGGCGGTGCCGCCTTCCTTTCAGAGTCGTTGCGGTGAAACGGATTCAGAACCCGTTTCGACCCGAGAATTCTCGTCGGCGCAACGGCGGGGGCGACGACTTTCATGCGGAACTCACATGCGGGGCACCGTCGCCTATGAGATCTCTATGAGTGTCGTGACGAGTACCGGCCGCACGCGCGAGAATGGCTTGATGACCTCCGCACCGGCCGAGGACCAGGGACCCCGCCGCGCCATCCTGGGCAAGCTGCCCCGGATGTACCGTGCCGACGGGTCACCGATCCGGGTGCTGCTCGTCGACGACGAACGGGCCCTGACCAACCTCGTGCGGATGGCCCTCACCTACGAGGGTTGGGAGATCGACGTCGCGCACGACGCCGCCGACGCGGTCGCGAAGTACCGGTCGGCCACCCCCGACCTCTTGGTCCTCGACATCATGCTGCCCGACACCGACGGGCTGGGCGTGCTGAGGCAGATGCGCGAAACGGGGACCTATACCCCCACGCTGTTCCTGACGGCACGGGATTCGGTCGCCGACCGGGTGACGGGCTTGACCGCGGGCGGCGATGATTACATGACCAAACCGTTCTCTCTCGAAGAACTCGTCGCGCGGCTGCGTGGTCTCCTACGCCGTTCGGCCTACCTGACCCCGGCAGACGACGAGTCGCTGGTGGTCGGCGATCTCGCGCTGGACGCCGCCAGCCGGGAGGTGACGCGCGCCGGTGAACCGGTCTCGCTGACATCCACCGAGTTCGAGTTGCTGCGACTGCTGATGCGCAATCAGCGGAAGGCCATGGACCGCTCCGACATCCTGCGCCAAGTCTGGAACTACGATTTCGGTGGCCGCTCCAGCATCGTGGACCTGTACGTGTCGTACCTGCGCAAGAAGATCGACGCGGGGCGCACTCCGATGATCCACACGGTCCGTGGGATCGGCTACATGCTGCGGCCAGCAGAATGAGACGCGCGTGGCAGAGCTGGACTCTGTTGCGGCAGTTGGTCATCGGCGTGTCTGTGGTGGTGATGATCGCCTTGGTGACCGTCGGCGCCATGTCGGTGGTGAGCCTGCGCGCCTCGGTGCTGGGCATCATTGACTCGCAGCTGGCCGGCGCCGCGGACGGCGGCATCAACTCCATCGTGAAGTACCGGAGTACCCCCGGGATCGACGGTCAGCTGCCGCCGGCCGGCGGGATGAAGCCGCTGACCCGCCTGATCGGCCAGGCTCCGGGCAACGTCGTGGCGTTGATACAGAACGGTCGCGTGGTCGATTCGGCGTACTTCGGCGACGGGGATGCCCAACAGGCACCCGGCGAGGCGGTCGCCACCATCGCCGGGCTCTCGTGGACTGACCCGCAACCTCGCAGCATCGAGTTGCCGGGCCTTGGCTGGTACCGCATGGTGGGCAGGCCCGGCGACGGCGACGAGGTGCTGGTCACCGGGGTGTCGCGGACTCCGGCCTGGAACGCGATGGTCCGCGAGACCGCGATCGTGTCCGCGATGACGGCGCTGGCGCTGGTGTTGACCGCCCTGAGCACGGTGGGGATCGTGCGCTATGCGCTGCGACCGCTGCGACGTGTCGCGGCGACGGCGGCGGAGGTCGCGGCCCTTCCGCTCGACCGGGACAACCACACCATCGCACCGCGCGTCCCCGCCCGCGACACCGACCCGCGCACTGAGGTCGGTCTTGTCGGCGACACCCTCAACCGTCTGCTCGACCACGTCGAGTGTGCGCTCGGCGATGTCGCCGCGTCGGACCGGAGGATGCGCCAGTTCATTACCGACGCCAGCCACGAGCTGCGCACCCCGCTCGCCGCGATCCACGGCTACGCGGAGCTGACGCGGCAGGACAGCGCGGTCCTCCCGGAGACGACCGAATACTCCTTGGCCCGCATCGAAGCCGAGGCCGGCCGGATGAACTCGCTGGTCGCCGATCTGCTGCTGCTGGCCCGGCTCGACGAGGGCCAAGATCTCCGGGCGACCGACATCGACCTGACGGACCTGGTTGTCCACGCCGTCAACGACGCCGCGGTGTCGGCACCGACGCACCGGTGGCGCACCGACATTCCCGACCGTTCGGTATGGGTTCGGGGTGACCGGGCGCAGCTGCACCAGACGCTGGCCAACCTGCTGTCCAACGCCCGCGTCCACACCCCTGCGGGCACGGCCGTGACGACGTCCCTGTCCACGGGGCACACCGGCGAGGGCAGCGCCTATGTCGAGATGACCGTCGCCGACGACGGACCCGGAATTGACGACCGTCTGCTGCCGCACCTCTTCGAGCGGTTCGTCCGGGCCGACAGGGCACGTTCGCGCGGGACCGGGAGCTTCGGGCTCGGCCTGGCCATCGTGGCGTCGATCGTCGAAGCCCATGGCGGCACAATCTCAGCGCAGTCTTCGCCCGGGACAACGAGTTTCACCGTTCGGCTGCCTGCGGCACCGGTCAGCTCCGCACCCGCTGCGACTGCGGGTCGTACAGCGGTCGCAGCGACACCGTCACCGGGTACAGACGCCCCCCGACGTTGATCTGGTAGCTGCCGCGGCGAACCCAGTCGGCGTCGATCACCGAGCCGTCTGCCGATCGCAGGTACGCCAGCCCGACGGCCGCCCCGATCGATTGGCCCCACGCCGCGGACGTGGCCTGGCCGGCCACCGCGCCGTCGCGCAGGATCAGTTCCCCACCCCAGAGCATCGGCTCCGGCGAATCGACACGGAAGCCCACCAGCTTCTTGCGGACTCCGTCGGCGCGCGCCTTCTCCAGCGCCTCGCGGCCGAGGAACGGAATGTCGGTTGCGAGCTTGCAGGCGAACAGCAGACCCGCTTCGGCCGGGTTCTCGCTCGGGGTCAGCTCGCGGCCGAACGCCCGGTATCCCTTCTCCAGCCGCAGGGATTCGATCGCCGCGTAACCGCCTCGGGCGATGTCGTACGTCTCCCCCGCCGCGATCAGGTCCTCGTACACGCCGACTGCGAACTCGGTGGGGACGTAGAGTTCCCAGCCCAGTTCGCCGACATAGGTGATGCGGGTCGCACGCACGGTCGCGTAGCCCAGCGAGATCACCCGGCTCGTACCGAACGGGAACCCTTCGTTCGACAGGTCGGCGTCGGTCAGCGTCGACAGCAATTCCCGAGACCGCGGACCCATCACGCCGAACACGGCGTAGGACGAGGTGACGTCGACGAGGTGGGCATGCGCGCCGGCGGGCAGGTGGCGGCGCAGGTGGTCCTTGTCGCGCTCCGTGGTGGCCGCGCTGCTGACGATGAGGTACTCGTCGAGCCCCGTCCGGGTGACCGTCACGTCCGACTCGTAGGTGCCGCGGGAGTTGAGCATCCCGGTGTAGACCGACCGGCCGACCTCCACCCCGACGTCGGCGGTGCACAGCCACTGCAGCGCTGCTTCCGAATCACGGCCCACGAGCAGGTATTTGGAGAACGAAGTCTGGTCGAACACCGTGACGCCGGTGCGGGTGCTGGCCTGTTCGGCGGCCGACCACCTCAGCCAGTTCGGGGTGTCCCAGGTGTAGTCGATGACGGGCTCGCAGCCGGCCGGCGCGAAGAAATTCGCACGTTCCCAGCCCATCCGGCTGCCGAAGTTGGCCCCGGCGGCGGCCAGGAGATGGTGCACCGGGGAGCGGCGGAAGGGCCGGGCGGTCGTCATTTCCCGGTTCGGCCAAGGGATCTCGTAGTGGATGCCGAGGACCTCGGCGACCCGGTCGTGCAGCCAGCGGTTGTTGCCGTTGAACGGCGCGAAGCGCCGGATGTCCACACCGGTGAGATCGGTGGACGGTTGCCCCTCGGCGATCCACTCCGCCAATGCCCGTCCCGCACCGCCGGCGGTGGCGATGCCGACCGAGTTGAATCCGGCACCGACGTAGAAGTTCCGGCATTCGGGCGCTTCCCCGAGTACGAACTGGTTGTCGGGGGTGAAACTCTCGGGCCCGTTGTAGAACTTCTTGATGCCGGTCCTCTCCAACGCGGGAATGCGCAGCAGCGCATTGTTCATCAGGATCTCGAAGTGGTCCCAGTCCTCGTCGAGGAGCTGGAATTCGAACGGATACGGGATCTTGTCCGGCGACACCCACGGTTTGGCCTCGGGCTCGAACCCACCGATGACGAGGCCGCCGACCTCTTCCTTGAAATAGGTGTAGCCGTCGGGGTCGCGCAGGATGGGCAGGTCGGGATGGACTCCGTCGATCCGTTCGCTGACGACGTAGAAGTGTTCGGCCGAGTGCAAGGGGACGATCACCCCGGCCGTGGCGCCGACCTGCTTGGCCCACTGTCCCGCGCAGTTGACGACGATCTCGGCCTCGATGTCGCCGGCGTCGGTCCGCACCCCCGTCACGGCCCCGTCAGCCGTGAGGATGTCGAGGACACGGGTCTTCTCCAGAATGCGGCACCCGCGGCTCCGGGCCCCCTTGGCGAGCGCGAAGGTCAGATCGGTGGGGTTGGCCTTTCCGTCGGCGGGCAGCCAGATCGCGCCGACGAGGTCGTCGACCCGCATCACCGGATAGTGCTGGAGCGCCTCGTCGGGGGTCAGAAGTTCGCACTGCAGGTCGAAAGCCGCGGCGTTGGCGGCGGTGCGGCGCAGCTGGACCATCCGGTCCTCGGTACGGGCGACGGTGACCCCGCCGCACTGCTTGTAGCCGGCCGACAGGCCGGTCTCGTTCTCCAATTCGGCATACAGCGCCGTGGAGTACTGGACCAGGCGCGTCATCCCCTCCGAGGCCCGCAGCTGACCGACGAGACCCGCTGCGTGCCAAGTGGTTCCACTGGAAAGCTGCCCCTGTTCGAGGAGCACGACGTCGGTGATGCCCAACTTCGTAAGGTGATAGGCGACGCTGGTGCCGATCACGCCGCCGCCGACGATCACGACGCGGGCGCGGGTGGGGAGGGGTTTGCCGGGGGTGTTCTCGCGGGTCATCTCAACCTTTTCAGTCGTGGGCGGCCACATCGTCGAGCAGCCGGGCATAGCCGGGGTGCCTGAACTCCTCCACGGCCGCTTCGTATCGCTCCATCGCCCAGTCCCAGAAGTCGTATTCGATGGCGCTGGAGCCGTATTGGATGCAACCCCAGAGCGTCCACCCGTATTTGGCGACGATTCCCTGCAGGTGCGCCCTGGCGATCTTGTGGCGCAGTTCGCGTCCGTAGTACTCGGTGACCAGTTCGGCGAGCTGCTCCAGGGACAGCCCGCACTCGCTCCAGATGTTGCCCAGTTCGAAGCACGGGTCGTTGTTGCCGGCGTATTCGTAGTCGATCAGCCACATCCGGTCACCGTCTTCGATGAAATTCCCCGCGAGCAGGTCGTTGTTGCAGGGCACCGTCGTGTCGTCGGTGGCCGTGAGCACGTGCCGGGCGGCGGCGAACGCCTCGGCGTGGTCGTGATAGTCGGCCGGGATGGCGAACCCGTGTTGCCGCGTCGTCGCGAGGTAGGCCGGTTGCCGTTCGAACATGTCGAAGCGACCGGCAAAGCGCGGCCCCCGGTGCAGGGTGCGGCAAGCCCGGGCAGCTTTCGCGATGACCCCGTCGCGTTGAAAGTCGCTGTTGTCGAGTGTCTTTCCCTCGAGGTATGCCAGCAGCAGCACACCGAGATCCGGCCGGTAATCGAGCACACGCGCGCCGACGCCGGCCCGTTCGGCAGCCACGGTGTTGGCGTGTTCGCGGTCGCGATCGATGCCGAGGAGGTTGCGTTCGGTGTCGACACAGCGCGCGACGTAGATGCCGTCCGGGGTGGTGATCTTGATGTTCCGGTTCGTCAGACCGCCGGAGAGTTGCTCGAGGGTGCGCGGCCGGCCCGCGAGCAGCGCGATCTGCTCGAAGAGTTCGTCGAGCTTCTGATCGGTCAGCGGTGACGACATTCGTGGTCCTCAGGCCGAGGCAGAGTGGTCGGAAGTCACTGTAGACCCCAGGCCGCAAAAGGTCTAGACATTATCTGCCAGCGACCACTGGCCTATCGCCGGTGCCCCGCCTCGCCCGTCACCTCGGCACGGGAGGTGATCCGGATCGTCGTCCGGTCGGATCGCAGATAGTCGCGCGAGTATTCGACGGCGACACCGTTCTCGGCATACGACGTTCGGACGATCAGCAGCAACGGGCTCGCCGGTGCGATCCCCAGGATCTCGCTCTGTTCGACCGTCGCGGGCGTGGCTTCGATGCGCTCGTCGGCCGTCGACGGTGGGCTTCCATAGTCGCGCATCACCGCATACAGCGAACCCTGCAGATCCCGCGACAGCAGATCGGGGAAGACGTCGGCCGGCAGGTAGGCCTCTTCGAGGACGATCGGGTCCCCGTTCGCGGTCCGCACCCGCAGGATCTCGTGGACCTGCTCGGAGCGGCGCAGCCCCAGCGCCTTGCTCACCACGACGTCGGGCCTGTGGGTGCCCGCACGCAGCACCCGGGCCCCCGGCTCGACATCGATGCGCAGCATCTGTTCGGTGAACCCGGGCAGCGCCGCATGGTCCAGTTCGAAGCGCGGCGTGGCGATGAAGCTGCCACCGAACCGGCCCCGGCGGCGGTCGATGAAGCCTTTGGCCTCGACGGCGCCGAGGGCCTGCCGCAACGTCATCCGGCTCACGCCCAGTGACGTGGCGATCTCCACTTCGGGGGGCAGCTTGTCGCCGGGTGCCAGCTCCCCGGAGGTCACCAGGTCCTCGAGCCAGTGGGCGATCCGCGCGTGGGCGGGCTGGTCCGACGTGCCGCCGAGCTCCGGGTGGGGCGTCAGCGGTGGTTCGTCGAGACTCAACACACGCACGGGGTGATTCTAGGTGGCCTCGGGCACGGGTGAGCCGTGCTCGACAACCCGTTCGACCCGGATCAGCCGTGGCGCGCGCCGATCCAGTGCAGCAGGTCGTGGACGATCTCGTCTTCGAGGCGGTAGCTCACCGACCGGCCGGCACGCGTGCTGTTGACCCAGCCCTGCTGACGCAGCACCCGCAGCGCCTGCGACACGGTGTTCTCCGACCTGCCGAGCGCCGCGGCGAGATCGCTCACACAGATGCCGGGCGCCCGGTGCAGGCACAGCAGGATCTCCAGCCGGTGCGGATCCGACACCAGGTCGAATCGCTGCGCCCAGCCGGGCGTGTCCACCTCGGCCAGAGCCGACGACGCCCGCTCGACGAGCTGGTGATCCTCCACAATGGCAATCTAGTCCCCGCCGGCTGACACGCCGCCGGCCTCCACCCCTCAGCGCTTCGTGGCGGTGACGAGCAGATACTCCGCGTCGTAGGCGGTCCGGTCCGGTTCGGTCGCCTGGTTCCACGTCGTGAGGAAGTCCAGGAACGCGTGGTCGAGCTCGTCGACCCGCGCCGGCTGCTCGGCATTGAAGCGGTAAGCGGCGATCGTCGGGCCGTAATTGTGCTTCCAGTACTCGCGGAACTCGATCGGCGTGGCGCAGTGGTTGATGTGCACGGTCTGTCGCCGCATCGACAGGTCGGACACGCGATCGCCGAACAGCGTCGCGACGTGCTCCTCGCTCCCCCACAGCGGCGGCGGGCTCGCCCCGGGAGGGGGCGGCGGCGCGAAGGGCTTCATGGTCGCGAACAGGTTTCCGATGAAACCCTCCGGCGTCCAGTTGATCAGACCGATGGTGCCCCCGGGGCGGACCACGCGCACCAGTTCGTCGGCGGTGGCCTGATGGTGCGGTGCGAACATCGCACCGACACAGGACATCACGACGTCGAAACTGTTGTCCGCGAACGGCAGAGCCTCGGCATCGGCCTCGACCCATTCGAGCGCGACACCGCGTTCTGCGGCGATGCGGCGGCCCACCTCGAACAGCTCGGGCGTGAGGTCGCTGGCCGTGACGACGGCGCCGGCCGCCGCGGCGGGGATGGAGGCGTTGCCCGATCCGGCGGCGACGTCCAGGACGTGGTCGCCCGGCTTCACTCCGCAGGCGAGGACCAGTTCGGGGCCCAGCGCGGGGATCAGTTCGGCGGCGACCGCCGGGTAGTCGCCGGACGCCCAGAGCGCCCGGTGCTTGGCTTTGAGGGCCCGGTCCGCTTCATTGTCGACAGTGGTCATCTCGCGATCTCCTTCGTTATTGATGGTCGCACTCCAGAGCGTGCTCGTGGCGTTTTCGGCACTCTTTCGGCACGCGTGAAATCGCCTGGTCATCCGTTGTCCGTCGGCACCGACCAGCAGGGCGGCCGGGACACACCTCTGCAGGCGTCGACCCCCATGCGTCGGGTTCTGCCGACGTTCGAGAGCTCTGTGAATGCCCGCGGGTCTCAGCAGAACCGGCGCAGGCTGGAGCGGGCCAGGGCGAGTGCCTGCGCACCTGTCAGCGGGGGCGCCTGTCCGGGTCGGGTGGTGAGCAGGCTTTCGTCGAGCAGTTCGTGTCCGGCGGCGGCGACGGCCCGCCGCAGGGCCGCCGCATCCTCGTCGGCGCCCAGCCGTTCCAGCAGTGCGGCGGCGAATCGCATCGTGAACCAGTGCTGCGACCCGGTGCCGGGCCCTGCCTTGGCCCAGTGGTCGAGCACGTCGATCAACTCGCGTGCGGCCACCGACGGATCGGCGTACAGGGCGCGGGTCGCGGCGGCTTCCATCCGCGCGATACCCGTCAACCAGTTGTTCTGCACCGGCGCGGCGTGGCCGATCGCCTCGTCGAACCAGACCAGCGCGCGCTCGTGGTCGACGCGTTTCAGCGCCCGGCCCATCGCACAGCACGCCATCGCCAGCGTGCTCGGGTTCGCGGTGCCCCGGGCGACCCGCAGCGCCTCCTGGGCGTCGGAGAGTCCTGTTTCGGGGGTGCCGAGAAAGTCCAGGGCGATGGTGATCTGATACAGCACCCAGACCAGGCGCGGAGCGTCGTCGATGCCGCGGGCCACGTCGACCTCGGCCCGGTAGCGCGCCAGCGCTGTCTCGGGATCGCCCTCCGACAGCGAGGTCTCGGCCAGGACATCCGCCGGGTACCCCAGATAGGTGTGCCCCGGTGCGGGCACCCGCCCCCCGGCCCGCGTCGCCAGCGCCCGCGCCTCCGCGAAATCGCCGAGCACCCAGGCCTTTCGCGCAGCCACCCCGATGACCTCGGCGAACAGCGGATGGCCGGGATCGGCGACGGCAACCGCCCGGTCGACCCAGTCGGTGGCCGTGTAGCCCACGCGCATCTGCATCAGCTCGCAGACCGAGGCGACCATGCGCATCACCGTGTCGGTGTCCGCGTTGGCCATCGCCCACTCGAAGGCCGTGCGGATGTTCTCGGTGTCCGGACTCGTCACCGTGGTTCCCGCCGTCGGCGCCAGGCGCTCGATCCACGCCTGCTCGTCGGGCCCGTGCATCGCCTCGGCGCCCCGCTCGACCAGGTCGGCGAAGTAGTGGGCGTGCCGCATCGCATAGCGCGCATGAGATCCGTTGTGCTGCAGACGTTCCCGACCGTAGGCGCGCAGCGTCTCCAATACGGCGTACCGCGTACTGGTAGCACCCCCGCGAATGGTCACCATCGACTTGTCGACCAGACCCGTCAGCGCCTCGAGGGTGTCGTCCTCGGTCACGTCGTTGTCGGCGCACACCCCGTGCACGGCTTCGAAGTCGAAGCTGCCCGCGAACACCGAGAGTCGGTCGAACAGTGCCTGTTCCCGGTCGCCGAGCAGACGGTAGGACCAGTCGATGGTGGCGGTGACGCTCTGCTGGCGGGGGTGGGCACCGCGGGCGTTGCCGCTGAGCAGCCGCAACCCGTCGAGGCGGCGGGCGATGTCCAGGCTGTTCATCATCCGCGTGCGGGCGGCGGCGAGTTCGATGGCCAGCGGCACACCGTCGAGACGTCGGCAGATCTCGGCGACTGCTCCGACCGGTTCGGCATCGAGGTCGAAATCGGGGCGACCGGCGCGGGCCCGCTCGGCGAACAACTCGGTCGCCTCGTCGTGGGGCAGCGGAGGGATCGGGATGATGCGTTCCCCGGCGACGGTCAGCGGTTCCCGGCTGGTGGCCAGCACCGTGACCTCCGGGCAGTTCGCGGTGACCCGCTCGACGAAGCCCGCCGCGGAGTCCAGGACGTGTTCGCAGTTGTCGATCACGAGCAGCAGATGATGCCCGCGGAGGTGCTCGATGACGGTGCCCTCCACGCCGAGCTCCGGGTTGGCCTGCAGACCCAGGCCCGCGGCGACGGTTTGCCCCAGCATGGCGCCGTCGGCGACCGGGGCCAGTTCGCACACCGAGGCGCCGTGGACGAAGCGGCCGACGGTCCGGTCGGCCACCTCGAGTGCCAGCCGCGTCTTGCCGACCCCGCCGACACCGGTCAGGGTGATCAGCGGACCGCTCAGCACGGCTTCGGAGACCGCCGCCAGCTGGTCGGTGCGCCCGATGAAGGACGTCGGGCGGCGCGGCAGGCTGGGCGGCCGGGGCACGGGTTGCGGCACTGGCTTTTTCGGGGCGGCCGGTGGGCTCTGGTCGGTGTCGAGGATCTGCTGGTGCACCGCACGCAGGATCGGGCCGGGATCGACGCCGAGCTCGTCGACGAGCTGCTGGCGCACCTGGCGGTACGTCGCCAACGCGTCCGCCTGGCGCCCGCTGCGAGATTGGGCGAGCATGGTCTGCCCGGCCAACCGTTCGTCGAGAGGGTGGAGGTGGCGCAGCGATTCGAGTTCGGCCACGATCTCGATGTGCCGGCCCGCCCGAAGCGCCGCGTCATTGCGGTCCAGCAGCACCGAAAAGCGTTCTGCGGCAAGAGACATCCGCGTATCGGCGAACCACGGGCTGTCCATCGCGGCGAACGGTTCGCCGCGCCACAGGTCCAGCGCCTGCCGGAAGTGCTCCAGGGCCTCCGCCGGCTCACCTGCGGCGCGCGCGGACGCGGCCAGGTGGCGGAACAGATGGAGGTCGACCGCCTTCTCGTCGACCGACAGCGTGTAGCCGGACGGACTTCGGTTGATCGTCACCTCGCCGCCGGCCAGCAGCGCCCGGAGCCGGGACAGGTAACCGGCGAGGGCGTTGCGTGCCCGGCTCGGCGGCTGATCGGCCCAGACCCGGTCGACCAGTTGATCCACGGTCACCGGTCGGTTGACGTCGACGAGCAGGGCGGCCAGCACGCAGCGCTGGCGCGCATGGCCGACGTCGAGACGGCAGCCGTCCACCACCGCCTCCACCTCACCGAGCACCCGGAATTGCGTCGACATCGGTGTACAGCGTCCCTCACGAACCCGCGTGATGGGGCCGAACGCGGTGACCGCGGCCCACCGACAGGGGTGAACCGCGGCCACGTGTGCCGGTGACGCCTACCCGGCATCTCCGTTCGCGCCGTTCGTGCCGTTGGAGCTGCCCGGGCTCTTGCCACTGCCTGTGCCGCCGGTGCCTCCGGTGCCGGGGGTGTTACCGCCGGGGCCCGGGTCTCCCCCGTTGCCGCCGTTACCGCCCTTGCCGGTGGAGTTGTTGTCAGTGGACGTCGCCGAACCACCGTCGCCGCCGTTGCCGCCCGGTGAACCGAGTCCGCCGTCGCCGCCGTCGCCACCCGTGCCACCCTGCGCGGGGCCGCCCTTGGAGGTGGAACTTCCGCCCACACCTCCCGACCCGCCGGAACCCAGGATCGCGCCGTCTCCGCCGTTGCCACCCCCGTTGCCGTTGGCGTCACCGGTGTCGTCGGCGGTGGCCGTCCCGGAACCCCCTCCGGTGCCGCCGTTTCCGAGAACGTGGGCATCGCCGCCGTGACCCCCTGCGCCGCTGTTGGCGGTCCCGGTGTCGGTCTCGGCGTTGCCGCCGCCACCGCCGCCCCCGGCGTAGCCGACGCCGGCCTGTCCGCCGTTGCCGCCGGCTCCACCGTTGGCCACCCCGTCGGCCGTCGACGCGTTCCCGCCGTAGCCACCGCGGCCTCCGTTGCCCGTCAGGCCACCGTGGCCGCCCGACCCTCCGCTCCCACCGGTGGCGTTGCCGTCACTGAACGCGCTTCCGCCGTCGCCGCCGTTGCCGCCCGCACCCGAGGCAAGACCCCCGTTGCCGCCCGCCCCACCCTGGCCGCCGGTGGCGCCACCTGCGGTCATCACGCTTCCACCGTTGCCGCCGGCGCCGCCCTTGCCGAACAGGCCGGCGTTACCGCCCCTACCTCCGGTTCCGCCGGTGCCCGGTGTCGACCCGATCACCGCCCCGCCGTCTCCACCGGCGCCGCCGTTGCCGAAAATGCCCGCGCTGCCGCCGTTTCCGCCGGCCTGGCCCGGGAGCCCGAGGCCGCCCTTGCCTCCGTTGCCGAACAGCAGGCCACCGCGGCCGCCGTTCTGGCCCGCTGCGCCGTCGGCGCCGTTGCCGATCAGCAGACCGCCGTTCTCGCCCGGTTCGTCACCGTTGCCGATGAAGACACCGATGAAGGCGGAAAGGACGTTCTCGCCGGTGGGTCCCGGCACCAGGCCCGCAGCACGCGGATCGCCGCCGCCGCCGAAACTCAGGGTCGCGCCCGCCGCGGTCGGTTCGAACAGCGAGGCGGTCCGGATGCGCACCGGTTCGTCGACCGGATCGGGGTCGGTCGTGGCGACGGACGGCCACTGACGCGGGACCTGCACCGTGCCCCCGGCCAGGGCAGCGGGTCCACCGCTCTGTCGGACCGGTGCCGGCCCGGCGGCCGGTGAAAGGCGTTGCACGCCGACGGCGGGGGCCGGCACCGCCGGCTCGGCGGCCAACACGGGCGTTGCTGTCGGCGCAGGCAACCCGGTCGTCACCGCCGCGGTCACGACGTGCGCCTCGGCGTGCGCCCGGGGCTGCGGGTGGGTCTGCCCGTGAACCGGGGCGGTCACCAGGACAGCCCCCGCGCCGAGCGCCACGGCGAGTCTTCCGACGCGGCCGACGTAGCTGCTGCCCGCGGTGGGGTTGAGATCGGTCATTGCTGTCTCCAAACGTGATCGCCCGGATGCCGGGATGTACGGAGACAACGGTCGCGTTCAGGGATGAAACGTCTCTTCAGCGGCGATGAAATACCAGGTCACATGGCCTGTATCAGTCGAGGAAGCCGTGCAGCAGGGCCGCTGAGCCCCATACGTGCGCCGCCATCGTCTGCGCCGCGGTGTCGGCGTCACCGGCCAGGATTGCCGTCACGATCGCCTCGTGCTGTTCTTCGGAGTGCGCGATGTTGCGGGGCAGCAGCGGTATGCAGTCCAGCAGCTCGTTCAGACGCATCCGGTTCTGCGCGACCAGGGGAACCAGCGACGGCACCCCCGCGGCCTCGGCGATCGCCAGGTGCAGGCGGGAGTCCAGGCGCCGGTAGTCCTCCGGGTCGGCGCCCCGGACGTCGATCAGCCTGCCCCACAACGCTTCCCGATCACCTGCGGTGAGCGTGCGCTGGGCGGCCATCCTGGAGGCGCCGACCTCGAGAATCTCGCGCAGCCGCACCGCATCGTCGATCTCGGCGCGATGGAACGCGACGTCGCCGGTCGTCGGGGTCGGCAACGACTCCGCGAGGAATGTCCCGCCGTAGCGCCCTCGGCGCGACACCAGATAGCCCGCGTCGCCGAGCGACTTGATGGCTTCGCGGACCGTGTCTCGGCTCACCCCGAGCCGGCCGGCCAGGTCCCGCTCCGGCGGCAGCGACTCCCCCGGTTGCAGCACGCCGAGGCGGATCGTCTGCAGCAGTCGCTCCACCGTGTCCTCGAAGGCGTTGAGCGGCCGCACCGGACGCAACAGCGCGTCAGAAGCGCTCTGCTCCTCGCGCAAGCGCTCGTCAGAAGCTGCCGTCTGCTCACCTGCCGGGTCCGGCGGGGCCGTCATCGCCCGCCCTTACAGCGGTGTCACGTAGTGACCGCTGATGCCGCCGTCGACGAGGAACGACGAGGCGGTGATGAACGACGCGTCGTCACTGGCCAGGAACGCCACCGCGGCCGCGAGTTCCTCCGGCTCGGCGAACCGGCCCACCGGCACGTGCACCAGGCGGCGGGCGGCACGCTCGGGATCCTTGGCGAACAGTTCCTGCAGCAGCGGGGTGTTCACCGGACCCGGGCACAATGCGTTGACCCGGATGCCCTGCCGCGCGTACTGGACGCCGAGTTCGCGGGACATCGCCAGCACCCCGCCCTTGGACGCGGTGTAGGAGATCTGCGATGTCGCGGACCCCATCACCGCGACGAACGACGCGGTGTTGACGATGGAGCCCTTCTGCTGGGGCACCATGTGGCGCAGCGCCGCCTTGCAGCAGAAGAAGACGGACTTGAGGTTGATGTCCTGCACCCGGTCCCATGCGTCGATGCCGGTGTTCTCGATCAGGTCGTCCTCCGGCGGGCTGATGCCTGCGTTGTTGAAGGCGATGTCCACCGAGCCGTAGGTCTCGGCAGCAGTGTCGAACAGCGCATCGACGGCCACCTGATCGGAGACGTCCACCTGGACGAACGTGCCGTTGAGGTCGTCGGCCACGGTCTTGCCCGCCGCGGGGTCGATGTCGCCGATCACGATCGTGGCGCCCTCGGCCCTCATGCGCTTGGCCGTCGCCAGGCCGATCCCGCTGGCGCCGCCGGTGATCACGGCGACCTTGCCTGCCATCCGCTGGGTCAGATCCATCAGTTGTCCTCCACATCCTGGACTGCGAAAAAGACGTTCTTGGTTTCGGTGAACGACAGCGGGGCGTCGGGTCCGAGTTCGCGGCCCAGCCCGGATTGTTTGAACCCGCCGAACGGGGTGCTGTAGCGGACCGACGAGTGCGAATTGACCGACAGGTTCCCCGCTTCCACGGCCCGCGAGACCCGCATCGCACGCGACAGATTCTCGGTCCAGATCGATCCGGACAGTCCATAGACCGTGTCGTTGGCCAGCGCGATGGCGTCGGCCTCATCGTCGAAGGGCAGCACCGTGACCACGGGCCCGAAGATCTCCTCGGTGACGCTGCGGTCGGTGCGCTGCGGGGTCAGCACGGTCGGGGGGAACCAATACCCGGGGCCCTGCGGGGCCGACCCCCGGAACGCGACGGGCGCGTCGTCGGGGACGAAGGAGGACACCGAGTTCCAGTGCGCCTTGGAGACCAACGGACCCATCTCGGTGCCCTCGGCCTTCGGGTCGCCGACCACCACACCCTTGACCGCCGGCTCGAACATCTCCATGAATTTGTCGAACACACTGCGCTGCACCAGAATCCGACTGCGCGCACAGCAGTCCTGTCCGGAGTTGTCGAACACGCCGTACGGTGCGGTCGCCGCCGCACGTTCGAGATCACAGTCGTCGAACACGATGTTGGCGCTCTTGCCGCCGAGTTCCAGGGTGACCCGCTTGACCTGGGTGGCGGCTCCCGCCATCACCCGGGTGCCGACCTCGGTCGAGCCGGTGAAAACGACCTTGCGCACGTCGGGGTGGCTGACGAAGCGTTCCCCCACCACCGAGCCCCGGCCGGGCAGCACCTGGAACAGGTCGGCGGGCAGCCCCGCCTCGAGCGCGAGCTCGCCGAGGCGCAGTGTGGTCAACGGCGTCCATTCGGCCGGTTTGACCAGCACGGCGTTGCCTGCCGCCAAGGCGGGCGCGAATCCCCACGACGCGATGGTCATCGGGAAATTCCACGGGGTGATGACGCCGACGACCCCGAGCGGCTCGTTGAACGTGACGTCCAGGCCGCCGGCGACCGGAATCTGCTTGCCCGACAACCTCTCCGGGGACGCGGAGTAGAACTGCAACACGTCACGGACGTGGCCTGCCTCCCACCGCGCATTACCGATCGGATGGCCGGAGTTGGCCACCTCGAGCGCCGCCAGCTCCTCGACGTGGGCGTCCACCACGGCGGCGAACGCGCGCAGCGCGGCGGCCCGTTCGGCCGGCGCCTGGCGGGCCCACACCCGCTGAGCGGCCCTGGCCCGGGCCACCGCGTCGTCGACGCCCGCTTCGTCGGTGTGCTCGACGGTGCGCAGGACCTCTTCGGTCGCGGGGTTGATGACGTCACTCACCGATGTCGGAACCATCAGCTCACTTTCTGTGTCTCTGTGCGGTTGACTTCCGGGCGACCGGCCCCCGCTCGGTCAGCCCCGTGGGGAACGGCGTGCCTGCGGATCGCGTAACCGCCTGCGGCGCCGGCCAGGCCCGCGAACAGCCGCAGGTCGTCCAGCCGCTCCTCGGGATGCCACTGCACCGCCACGACCCAGCGGTCCGGGTGGCGGGCGGGGTCGAGCTCGACGGCCTCGATGACCCCGTCGGCGTCGGAGGCGCTGACCACGAGCCCGTCGCCGAGGCGGTCGATCGCCTGATGGTGGTAGCACTGTGCTTCGGTGTCGGGCCCGACGAGCGCGGCCACCCTGCTGCCGGGCACCGTGGTGATCGAGGACGTGGTGAACACCGCGTTGCCTTGCTGGTGGCGGGTGTGGCCCACGACGTCGGGCAGGTGCTGATGCAGCGTCCCGCCCAGCGCGACGTTGAGGACCTGGGCGCCGCGGCAGATCCCGAGTACCGGCATGCCCCTGCGCAGCGCCGCACGCAGCAGCGCGAACTCGAACGCATCCCGGGTGCGGCTGTCGGCGCCGGGCTCGTCGGTCGTCGGATGGCGCTCGGCGCCGTAGACGGCCGGGTCGACGTCGCGGCCACCGGTGATGACGAGCCCGTCGAGGCCGTCGAGCACCCTGTCGGCGATGGCGTCGTCGACCGGCTGCGGCGGCAGGAGCACCGAGATGCCGCCGGCCATGCCGATGCCCTCGAAGTAGATGGCGGGCAGGAAGCTGGCCCGCACATCCCACACTCCGGTCTGCGCCTGCTGCAGATAGGTGGTCAACCCGATCACGGGCCGGGGCGGCTGTGCGTAAGAGTGTGGCGACGTGGCGACCCCGGGATCAGAGGCGCTCAAAACCACGCACCCTCTCCCAGTCGGTCACCGCCGCGTTGAAGGCCTTCAGCTCGACGCGGGCGTTGTTCAGGTAGTGGTCCACGACGTCGTCCCCGAATGCCGCACGGGCGACCTGCGAGTTGTCGAACAGTTCCATGGCCTCGGTCAGGGTGGTGGGCAGCCTGTCGGCGCCACTGGAATACGCGTTGCCCTGCATGGCTTCGGGGAGCTCGAGCCCCTGATCGATGCCGTGCAGACCGCCGGCGATCAGCGCCGCGACCGCCAGGTACTGGTTGACGTCGCCGCCGGGTGCGCGGCACTCCATGCGCATGCCCTGGCCGTGACCGACCACGCGCAGGGCGCAGGTGCGGTTGTCGATGCCCCACGCCACCGCGGTCGGCGCAAAGCTGCCTTCGACGAATCGCTTGTAGGAGTTGATGTTCGGCGCATAGAACAGGGTCATCTCGCGCAGCGTGGCGAGTTGGCCGGCAACGAAGCTGCGGAACATCGCCGACATGCCGAGCTCGTCGTCATCGTCGGCGAACACCGGCACCGTCGGGGTACCGTCCTCCATCCCGCGGAACGAGATGTGGATATGGCAGCTGTTGCCCTCCCGTTCGTCGAACTTGGCCATGAACGTCAGGCTCTTGCCGTGCTGGTCGGCGATCTCCTTGGCGCCGTTCTTGTAGATGGTGTGGTTGTCACAGACCACCAGCGCCTCGTCGTAGCGGAAGCCGATCTCCTGCTGCCCGAGGTTGCACTCGCCTTTGACGCCTTCGCAGTACAGGCCTGCGCCCTCCATGCCGAGGCGGATGTCGCGCAGCAGCGGCTCCATGCGCGTCGAGGCCAGCATCGCGTAGTCGATGTTGTAGTCGGTCGCCGGTGACATGTCGCGGTAGCCGGCTTTCCAGGCGTCGCGGTAGGTGTCGTCGAACACCATGAACTCGAGTTCGGTGGCGGCGACGGCTCCGAGGCCGCGCTCGGCGAGTCGGTCGAGCTGCGTGCGCAGTACCGTGCGCGGCGCCTGGGTCACCGGCCGGCCGTCGGTCCACGACAGGTCCGCCATCACCATCGCGGTGCCGGGCAGCCACGGGAGCAGGCGCAGGGTGTCGAAGTCCGGCGTCATCACCATGTCTCCGTAGCCGGTCTCCCAGCTCGAGATCGCATAACCCTCGACGGTGTTCATGTCCACGTCGACGGCGAGCAGGTAATTGCAGCACTCGGCGCCGTGGGCGGCGACGTCGTCGACGAACAGGCGTGCCGAGATGCGTTTGCCGGTGAGCCGGCCCTGCATGTCGCAGAACGCCACGATGACGGTGTCGATGTCCCCCTCGGCCACCTGTTGTTCCAGGACCGCCCTCGACAGCATTCCGCGTCTGGTCATCAGCTCAAGCCTGCCCTTCCTACGGTGTCGGTCGTGCGACGGCGTGAAACCCTGTCGACCGACCCTTGGCCCGCACCGGTGGCGGGGCCACCACAATCGCACGAACAGATTTTCATGTCCAAAGGTAGGACACCAGACCAATAGGGATCTATTGTCCGTCAGTGGTGCCAGCGCTCGTCCATGCGCTGCTTTCTCGCAGAGGAGATACCCCATGCCCGAAGGACATGAGCATCTGGACGAGGACGAGCGACACCTCGCCAGCCTCGGCTACACCCAGGAGCTGTCACGCTCCTGGTCGGGTTTCAGCAACTTCGCGATCTCCTTCTCGATCATCTCGATCCTGGCGGGCTGCTTCACGTCCTTCGGCCTAGGCTGGAACAACGGCGGCCCGGCGGCCATCGCCTGGGGCTGGCCCATCGTCTCGTGCTTCATCCTCATCATCGGCCTGTGCATGTCCGAACTGGTCTCGGCCTACCCGACCTCGGGCGGAATCTATTGGTGGGCAGCCAAACTCGGTGGCCCGAAGGCGGGGTTCTACACCGGCTGGCTGAATCTGATCGGCCTCATCGCCATCCTGGCCTCGGTGGCCTACGGCTGCGCGACCTTCCTGGACCTCACGCTGGGCACCTTCAGCGAAGGGTGGCTCGCCGGGTACAGCCTGACGCGGACCTTCGGGCTGTTCGTGATCATCCTGGCGGTGTCGGCGCTGATCAACATCTTCTCGTCGCATCTGCTGGCCGTCATCAACAACATCTCGGTGTGGTGGCATGTCGCCGGCGCGGCCACCGTGATCGCGATCCTGTGGCTGCTGCCCGAACAGCACGCGAGCTTCTCGGACGTGTTCGCCCGGACCATCAACAACAGCGGCATGTTCGGCGGAGAGATGTCGGGCATCGGCGTGCTGCTGTTCGTGCTCCCGATCTCGGCGATTCTGACGCAGTACACGATCACCGGCTACGACGCGTCGGCGCACCTGTCGGAGGAGACCAAGAGCGCGGCCGACGGCGCCGCCAAGGGAATCTGGCGTTCAATCTTCTACTCTGCGATCGGCGGCTGGATCCTGCTGCTGACGTTCCTATTCGCGGTCAACGACGCCGACGCGGTGTCGGCGGGCGGAGGCGCGGTCGTCGGCATCTTCACCCAGGCCCTCGACTCCCAGTGGGTCGCCATCATCCTGCTCATCTCGACAGCGGGCCAGTTCTTCTGCACCACGGCGTGCCAGACCAGCGCCTCGCGCATGCTGTTCGCGTTCAGCCGCGACCGCGCGGTACCCGGCCACCAGCTGTGGTCCAAGGTCAGCAAGAACAAGATCCCGGCCAACGGTGTCATCATCACCGCCGTCCTGGCCGCACTCATCACACTGCCGGCCCTGGTCGAGGTGGACATCAACGGCGCGCCGGTCCCCGTGGCGTTCTTTGCGGTGGTCTCGATCGGCGTCGTGGGGCTCTATCTGTGCTTCGCGGTGCCGATCTACCTGCGGTGGCGGATGGGCGACGACTTCCAGGTGGGCAGGTGGAACCTGCGCGGCCACCACCGGTGGATGGCCCCCGTGGCCGTCGTAGAGATCATCGTGACCTCGATCATCGCGATGTTCCCGACGTCCTCGGGCGGCGTCTTCTGGGGCGACGCCTTCGAGTGGAAGTACGTCAACTACACACCGCTGCTGGTGGGCGGCGTGCTGATCCTGCTCTTCATCTACTGGCACGTGTCGGTCAAGCACTGGTTCACGGGCCCGATCAAGCAGGTCGACGCCTCCGGCGACCGGCTGGAGGGCGTCTCCTGACGCGTGGCTCCACGCGCTGTGACGTGAGTCTCGATCTTGATCGTGCGACCCGGGTTTGACCCGTTGCCCCGGGGGTAAATAACCACGGCGCTGCCGGGCGCTGGCGCACGGTGGCACGGGTAGTCGAGGACGTCGTCACAGGATAGGGTCGAACACGTGTGTGGAGCCACCGGCGAGGTACGCCTCGACGGAACCAGCCCGAATGTCCAAGCGGTCACCGCAATGGCCGAGGTCATGGTTCCCCGTGGCCCCGACGCCGCGGGAGTCTGGTCTCAGGGGCGGGTCGCTCTCGGCCACCGGCGCCTCAAGATCATCGATCTCACCGAGGCCGGCGCCCAACCGATGGTCGATTCCGAATTGGGCCTCGCGGTCGCCTGGAACGGCTGCATCTACAACTACGAGCAGCTGCGCGACGAGCTGTCCGGGCACGGCTACCGCTTCTTCTCCCACAGCGACACCGAGGTGTTGCTGAAGGGTTACCACCACTGGGGCGACCGCTTCGTCGACCACCTCAAAGGCATGTTCGCGTTCGCGATCGTGGAGCGCGACAGCGGCCGCGTGCTGCTCGGCCGCGACCGTCTGGGCATCAAGCCCCTCTACTTCACGCAGAACACCGACCGGGTCCGGTTCGCGTCATCGCTACCCGCGCTGCTGGCCGGTGGCGAGATCGACACCCACATCGACCCGGTGGCGCTGCACCACTACATGACCTTCCACTCGGTGGTGCCGTCGCCGCGCACCATCCTGCGCGGTGTCAGCAAGCTGCCCCCCGCGTCGCTGATGGCGATCGAGCCCGACGGCAGGGTGACCACGACGACGTACTGGGAGCCCGATTTCTCCCGCCGCGACGACCGCGCCGACTGGTCCGAAAAGGATTGGGAAGACGCGGTTCTGGATTCGCTGCGGACGGCTGTCAAGCGCCGCCTGGTCGCCGATGTGCCCGTCGGGTGCCTGCTGTCCGGGGGCGTCGATTCCAGCCTCATCGTCGGACTGCTCGCCGAGGCCGGCCAGCATGGGCTCAAGACCTTCTCCATCGGCTTCGAATCGGTCAACGGCGTCAAGGGCGACGAGTTCCGGTACTCCGACGTCATCGCCGAGCGCTTCGGCACCGACCACCACCAGATCCGTATCGACACCGCGCGCATGCTGCCGGCCCTCGACGGGGCCATCGGCGCGATGAGCGAACCGATGGTCAGTCACGACTGCGTCGCGTTCTACCTGCTCAGCGAAGAGGTGGCCAAGCACGTCAAGGTGGTGCAGTCCGGCCAGGGCGCCGACGAGGTGTTCGCCGGGTACCACTGGTATCCCCCGATGGGCGAACCGTCCGCCGCCTCCCTGGAGGGGTCGGTCGCCAGCTATCGCGCGGCGTTCTTCGACCGCGACCAGTCGGCCTACGCCGATCTGGTCGCCCCGGGCTACGCGACCTCCGACGATCCCAGCGAGCTCTTCGTCACCGAGCATTTCGCCCGGGCGGGCGCGCAGACGGGCGTCGACCGGGCGCTGCGCCTCGACACCACCGTGATGCTGGTCGACGACCCCGTCAAGCGCGTCGACAACATGACGATGGCATGGGGCCTGGAGGGGCGCGTGCCGTTCCTCGACCACGAACTGGTGGAGCTCGCCGCGACCTGCCCGCCGCAGTACAAGACCGCCCACGAGGGCAAGGGCGTGCTGAAACAGGCTGCGCGGCAGGTCATCCCGTCTGAGGTGATCGACCGCCCCAAGGGCTACTTCCCGGTCCCCGCGCTGACCCACCTGGAAGGCCCGTACCTCGATCTGGTCCGCGACGCGCTCTACGCGCCGGTGGCCAAGGAGCGGGGCCTGTTCCGCCCTGACGCGGTGGAGCGTCTGCTCGCCGATCCGAACGGCAGGCTCACCCCCCTGCGCGGCAACGAACTGTGGCAGATCGCCCTGCTGGAACTGTGGCTGCAGAAACACGGGATCACCGGGGCAGCGGCATGACCGCCGAGCCCAGCGCCGACCACCCCGAGGCCATCACGCTGGCTCTTCACGAGGCCGCCAACCAGGACGTCCTCGACACGATGGCCGACGACGTGGTGCTCGAACTCGGTTGGGGCAGGCTCATTTTCGGGCAGACGTTCGCCGACCCTGAGCGGTTGGCCGATGTGCTCCGCCAGGAGGGGCAGGGCCGTCGCGACATCTGCATCTACGCCCGCGAACCCCATGTGCTGGTGTCCAAGGCGCCGTCGGAACTCTTCATCGACCCCAGCCACACCTACCGGCTGCGGTTCGCCGAGGCGCAGACCCCGAACCCGACACCCACCGGTTTCCACATCCGCACCTTGGAGAGCCGCCACGACGCCGACGAGATGAACCGCGTGTACGTGCGGTGCGGCATGGTGCCGGCACCGACGGATGTGCTGTGGGACAACCACCTCGATCAGCCGTCGGTGGACTATCTGGTGGCGGTCAGCGACGACGACGGCACGGTGCTCGGCACCGTCACCGGCGTCGACCACAAGGCGCTGTTCTCCGACCCCGAGGAGGGTTCGAGCCTGTGGACGCTGGCCGTCGACCCCGCCGCGACGCTGCCCGGTGTCGGTGCGGCGCTGACCAGAAGCCTGGCTGCGCTCTACCGCGAGCGGGGCCGCTCGTACATGGATCTCTCCGTCACCCATGACAACGCGGCGGCGATCGGGCTGTACGAGAAGCTGGGTTTCGCCCGCGTCCCGGTGATGGCGGTGAAACGCAAGAACGCCATCAACGAACCCCTGTTCACCCATCCCCCGGAGACCGTCGACGATCTGAACCCGTACGCGCGGATCATCGCCGACGAGGCGATGCGGCGCGGGATCTGGGTGGAGGTGCTCGACGCCGAGGCCGGCGAGATGCGCCTCTCGCACGGCGGACGCGCCGTGGTCACCCGTGAATCGCTGTCGGAGTACACCTCCGCGGTGGCGATGGCGCGCTGCGACGACAAGCGGTTGACGCGACGCATCGTGTCCGAGGCCGGCATCGCCGTCCCCAAGGGTCGCCTGGCGACCTTCGATCAGGCCGATCACGACTTCCTCGCCGACGTCGGCGACGTCGTGGTGAAGCCGACCCGGGGCGAGCAGGGCAAAGGCATCACCGTGGGCATCGAGAGCGCCGAGGAACTCGATGCCGCCCTGGCCCGCGCCCGCGAGCAGCACCCCGAGGTGCTCATCGAGCAGCGTGCCGACGGCGACGACCTGCGTCTGGTCGTCATCGACGGCAGGGTCGTCGCGGCCGCGCTGCGCATGCCCGCCGAGGTCACCGGCACGGGCAAGCACACGATCCGCGAGCTGATCGAGACACAGAGCCGGCGCCGGGCGGCGGCGACCGGCGGCGAGTCCCGGATCCCGATGGACGTCGTCACCGAGACCACGGTCAGGGAAGCCGGCTACTCCTTCGATGACGTGCTGGACGAGGGAACCCGGCTACGGGTGCGCCGCACCGCGAACCTGCACCAGGGCGGCACGATCCACGACGTGACCGCGACGGTGCACCCGGAGCTGTGCCGCGTCGCCGTCGCCGCCGCGGCGGCCATCGGCATCCCGGTGACCGGGGTCGACCTGCTCGTCCCGGATGTGACGCGACCGGAGTACGTATTCATCGAGGCCAACGAACGTCCGGGCCTGGCGAACCACGAACCTCAGCCCACCGCAGCGGCTTTCGTGGATTTCCTGTTCCCGAACCAGCCCGGCCTGCCGCAGGCGTGGACGCCCGACGAGGTGTCCCCCACCGAGGGCTCACCGGGCTGACCGCTCACCAGGTGCTGGTGCGCATCACGATCTCGGCGGCCAGCTGAGCGGTCGAATCCGCGGCGTTGCGCCGCCCCAGCAGATCGACGATGCGGTACTCGCCGTAGACGAAGCGCTGACTGGCCTTCGCGACCGCCCGCGCGGCGCTGGTGCTGACGAGCGCCGTGGTGTTGAGTTCCACCGGCGGACAGTGTTCGTCGCGGATCGATCCCGTCAGGTCCGGCACGCGGGGATGTCCGCGATCGATGACCACCAGCCCGATGAACCGGTCCAGCCGGGTGGCGGCCAGCTCCCAGGCGAGTTCGCCGCCCAACCGGTCGCCGACCAGAAGCGCCCACCGAACCTCGAGCCCGTCGAGGATGCTGATGACCGACTTGGCGGTCAGCCGCGGATCGGGTCCGATCACGACGGTTTTCAGCGACGCGGTGTGCAGCCGCTGACAGACCCCTTCGTAGGCGGCCGGCGCCTGGTGTGCGGCCCCCAGCAACACCACGACCGAACCCTTCTCCGGTCCGGCGACCTCCACAGGCACACCGAAGCCGTCGACGGTCACCATGGGAGTGGGCATTGCGTCACGCTACAGTGCCGGGCACAGTCGGCGCGGGGCTTTTCGCGCTGTTCGCCGAAGCGGTCAGGCGGCCCGCGCGCGTTTGGCTTGTTTGGCAGTGACCTCCAGAAACGTCTGCGGCAGCGTGCCTTTGACCGATATCGAGGAATCCGTCGTCGGGAACGCAATGCCGAAAACCGCCATGGTGCCGACGTTTTCGAAAGAGAAGTACACGCTGCTCGCTTCACTCTGCAATCGCAGAGTCTGCTGATACGCCAGCGCGTCCCGACGGCCGACCTCCAGCGGTGTCGTCGTGACCGGGATGCCGGGATCGGACGGTTCGAAGAACGTCTCGTACTCGGCGCACCGTTGCGCGGTCGCGGCCAGCCGGTCGAGGTCCAGCCGCCATGTCAGCACCGTGATGACCATGCGCGCACCGTCATACGCGGCGACGTACTCGGCGGCACTGCCCGGTCCCCATTCCGCGGAGAACGCGATGTCGCGTGTCAGCGCGTCGGCGCACCCTTCGGGCCGGGACAGCATCGCGGGCGGCCGCGCGGCGTTGTCGCCGCGGGGTTCGTTGACGACGCGTTCATAGCGGACGCCTTGCGGGAAGTCGGCCTCGGTCAGGACGGCGCGCTCCAGGCGGGCTCCCGGCCACGTCGCCGTTCCGGTGACCGTCGCGCCGCATCCGGTGAGCAGGCACGCGATGACCAGCGTGGCGAGCGCCGGCCTGGTCATGGGTTCAGGCTACCGGCGGTCAGAGCTGCGTCAGGATCTCTGCACCCGAGTCGGTGACCACCAGCGTGTGTTCGAACTGCGCGGTCCACTTCTTGTCCTTGGTCGCGACGGTCCAGTCGTCGGACCAAATCTCGTAGTCGAGGCTGCCGAGGTTGATCATCGGCTCGATGGTGAAGGTCATCCCCGGCTCGAGCACGGTCTCCACCGAGGGCTGGTCGTAGTGCAGAACGACCAGCCCGTTGTGGAACGTGGTGCCGATGCCGTGGCCGGTGAAATCGCGAACGACGTTGTAGCCGAACCGGTTTGCATAGGATTCGATGACGCGACCCACGATCGAGAGCGCGCGGCCCGGCTTCACGGCCTTGATGGCCCGCATGGTCGCCTCGTGGGTCCGCTCGACGAGCAGCCGATGCTCCTCGGACACGTCGCCGGCCAGGAAGGTCGCGTTGGTGTCGCCGTGGACGCCGTCGATGTAGGCGGTGACGTCGATGTTGACGATGTCGCCGTCCTCGATGACGGTCGAATCCGGAATGCCGTGGCAGATCACCTCGTTCAGCGACGTGCAGCACGACTTCGGAAAGCCCTTGTAGCCCAGGGTCGACGGGTAGGCGCCGTGATCGACCATGTAGTCGTGCGCGATCCGGTCGAGTTCGTCGGTGGTCACGCCGGGGGCGACGGCTTCACCCGCGGCGGCCAGCGCACCGGCGGCGATGCGGCCCGCGACGCGCATCTTCTCGATCACCTCGGGGGTCTGCACCCACGGCTCGCTGCCTTCGCGAGCGGTCGGCTTGCCCACGTACTCGGGGCGGGCGATCGAGTTGGGCACGGGGAGCATCGGCGAGACCGTGCCGGGTCGGAGGGCGGTCCGTACAGACATGCAGCAATGCTAGCGTTCGGCCATGCAGGTCAGCCCGGGCCATTTGTTCGCCCAGATGAACTTCCGCGACGTCGAGGACACCGACGAGCGCATGGTCATCGAGTTCGACAACCGGCCCGACCTGGTGAACCGGCGAGGTGCGCTGCAGGGTGGGCTGGTCGCGACGCTGATCGACATCGCCGCGGGCCGGTTGGCCGACCGGCACGTCGGCCCCGGTCAGGACGTCACCACCGCCGACATGACGATCCACTACCTGGCTCCGGTCCTGCAGGGGCCGGCCCGCGCGGAGGCGACCGTCGTGCGCGCCGGGCGGCGGCTGTCGATCATCGCGGTCGACGTCACCGACGTCGCGCGCGATCGGCTGGCCGCTCGTGCCACCGTGAGCTTTGCCGTGCTCGACCCCCGCTGAGCGTCACGCCACCCCGGTGATCACGGGGGACGCGAGCGAAACCGGCGGGCAGGCACGAGAGAATCCGTGCCGGCCGAATCGTTCGGGCGTTGCCGACGACGTGCTCAGGTGGCGCGCAGCGGTCCCCGCCGCCACGTCCGGCGCGGGCCTCTGATGTCGACCGAACCGAACACGACCTTGCCGGTGAGGATCACGTGCGGATTGCCCTCCGCCGGTGCGTCTTTGCGGTGGTCGTGGGCGCTCCCGACATTGACCTCGACATCGTCGATGGAGGCGCTCGCTCCGTCGGGCAGGCGCAGGTCCAGTCCGCCGAACCTCATGTCCAGCTCGATGACGACGATCGGCCCGGCGAAGCGCGCCCGGGTCAGGTCGAGATCGACCGATCCCATGCGGCGGTGCAAGGCCAGCCGGGACGGAACGACCCACTCCCCCTGGCGCTTCAGCGAACCGAGGACCCCGCGCAGTTCGACGCGGTCGGCCGCCGACGTGACGATCGCGCCGGGGCCGGGCAGGTCACCGACGAGGGCGTCGAGTTCGATCCGCTGCCGCGCCTGCGACACCATCGCCGACCGCTCCTCGAACTCCTGGATGTCGATCAGGCCCAGGGCCACGGCGTTGTGCAGACGGCGCAGCGTGCCGTTGCGGTCGGCGTCGGAGATCCGCATCTCGACCGGTTCCAGGGCGCCGTTGCGCGCCGCCGCCTCAGGGAGGCGGTGGGGCCGGCCAGGATTCATGTCGGTCATAGGGCATCCACGGTACCGCCGGGACAGGCCCGCGCGGCACGTCGGCGCTGTAGGTGCGGCCTATCCGGCCAGCTGGTCGAGCGGCACGTGGCCGGTTTTGATGCGATGATCGGCCACGTCTCCGACGGCGGTCGACCACAGCCGGCGGCGCTCGGCCTGCCAGCCACAGGTGCAGGACGCCAGCTTGCGCCTGTCGGGCTCGACATGGATCGAGATGGTCGGGGACGAGTGTCCGAGCAGGCTGCGGACCATGGCCGCGGCACGCTCGCGGTCGAACACGAGCACCACCTCGAAGAACGGATCGGCCTCGCCGGCGGCGCTGCCTGTCACCGGCGCCCGGGCGGCCAGCCCCATCGCCACATCTGCGCCCAGAACGACCATCGAGACCTCCCGGGCCACGGGGTCGTCGGCGGGGACGTCGATCGTCCTGACCCGCCGACCGAGCCCCGCCGGCGCCTCGGTGCCCAACACCGCGACGAACGGCGACGTCTCGGCGATGCACCGCAGCTTCTGCCGGGTCAGGTCCGCGACCTCCTCGTGCCCGAGTGTCGCCAGCAGAATGGGCGGGACCTCCGCTTTCAATGCGACGCGCTGCATCTGGTTGAGCAGACCGGTCAGCACCGAACGACGGATCCTGCGGGTCCGCTGACCGGTCGCGGCGACGTCGAAGATCGACGGCCGGGTGTCGGCACTGGTCGCCGGAGTCATGGCGGGCCATCGGAACGGCGCGGGCGCGACCGCCAGATCGCCGGCGGCGCCGAACTTGAAGCCCTGGCCCAGGGTCGCTCCGTACGCCATGGCCTGCTGCAGGTGCGCGTCGGTCTCGATGCCCTCGGCACAGATGACGGCGCCGGTCCGGTCGTGGTACTCGCGGATCGCCGCGATCGTCTTGGCCTGGATGCGATCGGGGTGTCGCTGCACCAGTCCGATGTCGAGCTTGAGGATGTCGGGGGCCACCACGTCGAGCAGTGCCACCGAATCCGGATGCGCCCCGATGTCGTCCAGGGCGATCGCGATCCCCATCGACCGCAGCGCCGCGATCTTGCGCAGCAGGGCGTGCGGGTCGTTCATCAGGCCGCGCTCGGTGATCTCGAACGCGAGATGGAAGGTGTCGGCGGCACGCCGCACCCCGGTGTCCGCGCACAGCTCGGCGTAGGGAGTTCCCGGTTCGCTGTTGACCAGCAGCAGCATCCCGGGCGTCGAGTTGCCGTCCAGTGCGTTGCGCGTCGCAGATCGGATGCAGAGGCGGTCGAGGCAGTCGAGGGTGCCGGTCTCCCGGGCGCGGTCGAAGACCTCCAGCGGCGTGGTGTCGCGCAGCTGCGGCCAGCGAGCCAGCGCTTCGTAACCGACGATCTCGCCGCTGGGCAGCGACACCACCGGCTGGAACCCTGTCACCAGGCCCCTGCCGACCGCGGCGTGGTCGAGAGAACTTGTCATTGCCGTTGCTGGCTGCCTTTCGCCATCGTGACCGCACGTCTGGCGCCGATCACCCGAGGCTAGCCGGGGTGCCGGCACCTTCAATCCAGAACCACCCGGTTTGCTGAGTCGCGCCACCCTAACGGGTGGCTGCGGGCGGCGACCGGCGAGTTTGCCGAAATCGCCGGGTGTGGACCGTTTCAACGGCTTCATTCCGGATTTGCCAACCGACCGGCGCCATCCCAACACAACCGGGCCGAAAAACGAGTTCTCCGTGCCGGAGACGCCACGATGTCCCAAAATCATCAGCAGACGCGTCGTGTGTGAAGCCGAGCTGCCAGGCGCGCGCTCCGGGGGGTGAGTCGATGCAGGCCGAGCCGCAGCCGACGAGCATCATCTCCACCAGGGTTCAGCCCCCGTCCGGTGGGGGTCGACTGATCGAGCGCACCCGTCTGATCGATCTGCTCCGCGAAGGCCGGCGCAAGCGGTTGACGGTCATCCACGCCCCGGCGGGCTACGGCAAGACGACGCTGGCCCTGCAGTGGCAACGCGAACTACGGGCCGACGGCGTGCCCGTCGCCTGGCTGAGCGCCGCCGACGACGACAACGACCCGGTGATCTTCCTGGCTCACCTCGTGGTCGCCCTGCAACGGGTCGAGCCTGCGCTGGGTGCCGATCTGGGCGAGCAGCTCGAGCAGCGTTCCGGCGGCGCCACGCGTTATGTGCTCGCCGAGCTGGTCAATCACCTGCAGGCCTACGGGCGGCCGCTGGCGGTCGTGATCGACGACTGGCACCTGGTGGACAGCGCCGACACGGCGGCGGCACTGGACTTCCTTCTCAGGATGGCTCCGGACAACCTGCACCTGATCGTCACCAGCAGGACCCGGGCACCGGCGATCGGCTGGCTGCGGGTCCGCGACCTGGTCACCGAGATCGACGTCACGCAGCTGCGCTTCGACGCGGACGAATCCGCGGCGTTCCTGACCGAGCTGAATGCGCTGGTCTTGGGCAGCGACGATGTGGACCGCCTGTTCTCGAGCACCGACGGCTGGGTGGCCGCGCTACAGTTGGCCACCCTGTCGCTGCGCCGCAGCAACGACCCGTCCGCACTGATCGCCGGGTTCTCCGGCCGCCACCATTCCGTCGGCGATTACCTCGCCGAGAACGTCCTGGACGGGCTGCCCCCGCACCTGCTGGACTTCCTGCTGCGCACGTCGGTGTGCGACCGGCTCTGCGCCGACCTGGCCACCGCCCTCACCGGCGAACCGCAGGGGCAGGCGGTCCTCGAGGAACTGGAGCGTCGCGACCTGTTCCTCCGTCCGATGGACGCCGACCGCGAATGGTTCCGCTACCACCATCTGTTCGCCGACTATCTGCGCCAGCGGCTCCAGCGCGACCGCGGGGACCTCGTCGTCCCACTGCACCGGACCGCGTCGGCCTGGTTCGCCGGGCAGGGAATGCTCACCGCGGCGGTGAGCCACGCACTCGCCGCGGGCGACAGCGGCACCGCCGTCGATCTCGTCGAGCACCAGGCCATGAATCTGGTCGAGCACAGCCGGATGGCGAGCCTGCTGGCTCTGGTGAGCAAATTGCCCGAACGGGAGCTGACCGCCCGGCCCGCACTGCAGATGGCCATCGCCTGGGCGAACTGCCTGTTGCAGCGGGGTACGGGCGCGCAGACCGCACTCGACCATGTGCGTACGGCACTGGGCGCGGCCGAAGACGAGACCAGCGCCGCGGTGCTCGGGGAAGCCGACATCGTCCAGGCCTGCGTGGACGTCTACGGCGATCGCATCGACCGCGCCGCCGATCTCGTCGCGCCGTACCTGGTCGAGAACGCGCCGGTACGGCCGTTCCTCGTCGCGGTGTCAGCGAACATCCGCACGTTCGTCGACATCCAGACCCACGACTTCGCGACCGCCCAGGCGCGGCAACAGTGGGCCAACGCGTACCACCAGCGGGCCGGCGGTCCCTTCGCCGGCGTCTACGGCCGCTGCTTCGCCGGTCTCGCGGCGTTCGCGCAGGTGGATCTGGACACCGCCGAACGCCGCGTACGGGAGGCCCGCGAGCTGGCCCAGAACGCGGCGGGCGCCCACTCGCATGCCGCACGGCTCGCCGGCGCACTCTTGGGCAAACTGGCCTACGAGCGCGGTGACATCGACACGGCCGAAACGCTGTTGGAGGAGTGTCACGAACTCGGCGCCGAGAGCGGCGTCGCCGATTTCATGGTGGCGACCTACACCACGCTTCCGCGCATCCGTGTCCTGCGCGGGGACCTCGACGGTGCCTTCGCGCTCCTCGACGAAGGCTCGGACGCGGCCCGTCGCCTCGTGCTGCCCCGGCTGGCCGCCGCGCTGGATTACGAACGCGTGCGCCTCTATCTGGCCGTCGACGACCTCACCCGGGCCGAGGACACACTGGCCCGCCACAGCACCGGCGGCCCGACGTCGAGCGACGGCATCGCGACCGCCACGCACCATTACCGGCTGTGCATGGCGGAGCGAATCGCGTGCGCGCGCAACGACTTCGACAAGGCTGCCGCGATCATCAGGACGATGCGTGCCGAAGCCGCGGCCGTGCGGTGGCGCTACGCCGAGACCGTGCACACCATCGGCCTGGCCCGGGTGTCGATGCTGCGGGACGACGTCGACGGCGCCACCGACCTGCTGGTGCAGGCCCTGGTGACGGGCGCCCGGGCCGGCCTCGTCCGAACGATCGTCGACAACGGGCCGGAGGTCCAGAAGCTCATCGCGGGACTGCGCGAAGCGACCAGGACCGGCCGGTGGGTCGATGCGCATCCGCGGGTGTCGGCCGACTACCTATCGAAGCTGCTCGCTGTCGCCCACGCGGATCGGGGAACGTTACGGGTGGTCCTGCCCCCGGTGCAGCATGGTCCGTCCCCCGAGGAACCGCTCAGCGTCCGCGAGATCGAGATCCTGCGACTCCTGGAACGTGGCCTGTCCAACAAGCAGATCGCGCGCACCCTCGGTGTCACGATCAACACGGTCAAGTGGTACCTCAAGGGCACCTACATCAAGCTCGGTGTCGCCAGCCGGGGCGAATCGGTGTCGGAGGCCCGACGCCGACGGATCCTGAGCTGACCTCTACGCCAGGTAGTCCGGGGGCAGCGAGTCGAGCATCCCCTTGAGCATGCGCACCGCGTACTCCGAGCTTCCGCCGCCGACGATCAGGGCGGAGAAGGCCATGTCTCCCCGGTAGCCGGTGAACCACGAGTGTGAGCCCCCGGCGAACTCCGCCTCCCCGGTCTTGCCCCGAACATCGCCGGCGCCCTGCAGATCCTTGGCGGTGCCGTTGGTGACGACGAGCCGCATCATCGGCCGCAGGCTCTCCACGACCTCGGGCGAAATCTGTTGCTGCTCACCGGTGACGGCGGTTTCGCGGCCCTCGATCAGGTGCGGCACCGGGGTACGGCCGGCCGACACGGTCGCGGCGGCCAGTGCCATTCCGAACGGACTGACGAGCACCTTGCCCTGGCCGAACCCGTCCTCGGTGCGCTCGGTCAGGTTGACCGTGGGCGGCACCGACCCGCTGACCGTGGACAGGCCGGGGATCGTGTAGTCGGGTCCGATGCCGTACTGGGACGCGGCCTGCGTCAAACCGCGCGGGGGCATCCTGCTCGCGAGTTCGGCGAAGGTGGTGTTGCACGAGCTCGCGAACGCGCGCGACATCGGCACGGTCCCGAGGTCGAAACCGCCGTAGTTCGGGACGGTCCGATGGCCGATGTCCATGTGCCCGGGGCAGCCCAGAAGCGTGTTGGGCGTGGCCATCTGACGCTCGATGGCCGCACCGGCGGTCACGATCTTGAACGTCGACCCGGGTGGGTACAGACCCATCGTCGCCAGTGGCCCCTCCCGGTCGGCGGCGGGATTCTGTGCCACGGCCAGGATTTCGCCGGTGGACGGTTTGAGGACGACGATCATCGCCTGCTTGTCGGTCACGTTGACCGCGTTCTGCGCGGCGTTCTGGACCGCGCGGTCGAGGCTGATGCTCACCGACGGCGCCGGCGAACCGGGCACCTCGTTCAGCACATCGACGTCCACACCGTTCTGGTTCACGGTCACGACGCGCCAGCCGGGGTCGCCGTCGAGCTGGTCGGACACCGTCTTGTTGATCTCGTTGACGACGGCCGGGGCGAACGTGTCGTCGGTGGGCACCATCTCCGGCTGCGGGGTGACCACCACGCCGGGCAACGACGCCACCGCGCCAACGACAGCGTCGTGGTCGGCCTGCCGCAGCGTGACCAGGGTCAGCGGGCCCTTCGTGGAGCTGGCCTGCTCGGCCAGCCGTTGCGGATCGAGGGTGTTGTTGAAGCGGTGCAGGGCCCCGGCCACGGCCCTGGCGGTCGTCATGAGCTCGGCGCCGGCAGCCCGGGCGTCGAGTGAGAACTGGTATTTGTAGCCGGGCACCAGCACGTTCGTGCCGGTGCGCTCATGCACGGAGGCCCGCGGCGGCGCCTCGGCGCGCAGGGCGAAAGTCTGGTTCTCCCCCAACCTCGGGTGCAACCCGGTGGCGCCCCACCGCACTTCCCAGGTCCCCTCGTCACGCACCATGTTGAGCTGACCGTCGTAGGTCCAGGTGCGGCCCTTCGGTAGGTGCCAGGTGTACCGGTAGGTGATGCTGCCGGTGTCCTCGGCGTACTTGCTGCTGAGGATCTGGGCGTCCAGGTTCGTCGCCTGCAGGCCCGCCCACGCCTCGTTGAGCGCGGCGCGCGCTTCCTCCGGCCGGTCGGCGAGTTGCGCGGCGGCGCCGGTGTCGCCGGTGGCCAGCGCCGCGAAGAACTCCTCGGCGGTGGGCTCGGGACCGTTCGGGCGCGGCGTGCAGGCCCCCAGGGTCACCACCACCGCCGCGGTGGTCGCGAGTGCTGCCACGCGTGATACGGGTGAGAACTGTGTTGCCATTGGGACAGATGTTAAGAAGTAACGAACCGATTTCGGCGTAGGCGCACCGCGGTCACGGCCACTTCTGCGCAGTGGTCGCAGAATCCGGGCGCCAGCAGCCCTCACGCAGAACTCGGCGCCTGCCTCAGCGCGTGAACGCCTTGGTCACGCTCCCGCGGCGGGAGCCCGCACCACCAGCGGCACCGCCGGGAAATACGCCGCCATCTCCGACCGCGACGCCCGCAGCGCGGCGGTGCCGTAGCCCTGTTTGCGATGCTCAGGGTGGATCCATATCCGCACCCCGACCTCGCCGTCGGACAGTTCGCCGAACACCATGCCGACCTTGGCCGAGCCGACCTCGGCCACCAGCCACGCCGCCTCCTCGGCGGCCACGCGTGCCACGGCGTCGCGGATCTCGTCGCCCAAATCGCCCGCGGGCGCTGCCGTGCCGTCGCCGGCCGAGCGCATGTCGGCGGTCCGGGCGGCGAAGATGTCGCGGTCGGCGTCGGCGGAGAACGGTCGCAGCTGCAGCCGCCGGGGCGAACCCGGGGTCTGCTCAGTGGGGCGGCCCAGTGCCTGGCTGGTCAGGGTGTCCAGCTGCGCGGCGATGCGGCGCCGCGACACCTTCGTGAGCCGGTCGAAGGACAGACGCAGCACCGCCTCGGCGGCGTCCTCGGACGTCTCGAGCAGGTCGGCGATGGCTTCGATCGCGGCGTCGTAGTCGTCGGAGGCGACGACGGCGTCGAGCACTTCATGTCGACGCTCCAAGGCGTGGACGAGCGCGGTAGCCATCTCGCGGCTCGCTCCCGACACAGCCGTCGTGTCCTGCTCCGTCATACCTGGAGCGTAGGCCCAGCGCGGGATCAGTCCAGCAGTACCGTCGCGAACGACGCGATCTCGGTGAATCCGATGCGCGCATACGTCGCCCGGGCCACGGTGTTGAAGCTGTTGACGTAGAGACTGGCGATCCGGCCACCACCGACGACAGCAGCAGCGACGGTCGCGGTGCCTGCCGTGCCGATGCCTCGGCCGCGCCGGTCGGGATGCACCCAGACGCCCTGGATCTGCCCGACGGCCGGTGACTGGGAGCCGACCTCGGCCTTGTAAACCACTTCCCCGCGCTCGAACTTGGCCCAGGCCCGCCCGGCGGCGATGAGACCGGCGACCCGCCGGCGATATCCGCGGCCACCGTCGCCGATGCGGGGGTCGATGCCGACCTCACCGATGAACATGTCGATGGCCGCCACCAGATACGCGTCGAGCTCGTCCATGCGGACTTGCCGCACCGCCGGATCGACGGCGCACGACGGTGCCGTGTCCAACGCCATCAGCGGCTGGTGGGCGCGCACGTCGCGCGCTGGCCCCCACACCGGCTCCAGCCGCTGCCACATGGGCAGTACCAGATCGGAGCGCCCCACCAGCGACGAGCAGCGGCGGGCACTGCTCATGGCCTTGTCGGCGAACGCATTCATGTCGCCGAGCCCGCCGCGCAGCGGGATGATGTTGGCTCCGGCGAAGCACAGCGATTCGCCGGCACGCCTGCGGGTCCACAACTCCCCGCCGATCGCCGAGGGTTCGATGCCGTGCTCGGCGACGCGTGCGGCGACCATGCACGACGCGACCGGATCGTCGTCGAGGACCTGGCGCACGGCGTGAATGTCGCGCACCACCGACACTCTTCGCTCGTCAACAAGCCGGAAAAGCGGAGGAGCCGACATCTGGACTCTTTCTACAACGGACCCGAACCGGGGTCCCACCCCCTGGGACCCGCCCTCAGCTTACGGTCACCACCGGCGAACCGGTGGCATCATCGGAACCGCGTTCCGTCTCCATCTCCGAGGCGAGCCGCATGGCCTCCTCGATGAGGGTCTCCACGATCATGGCCTCGGGGACGGTCTTGATGACCTCGCCCTTGACGAAGATCTGTCCCTTGCCGTTGCCCGACGCCACGCCGAGGTCGGCCTCGCGCGCTTCGCCGGGGCCGTTGACGACGCAGCCCATGACCGCGACGCGCAGCGGCACCTCCATGCCCTCCAGGCCCGCGGTGACTTCGTTGGCCAGCGTGTAGACGTCGACCTGGGCGCGACCACACGACGGGCACGACACGATCTCCAGGCCGCGCGGCCGCAGGTTGAGCGACTCCAGGATCTGGTTGCCGACCTTGACTTCCTCGGCCGGCGGGGCGGACAGGGACACCCGGATGGTGTCGCCGATGCCCTTGGACAGCAGTGCGCCGAACGCGACCGCGGACTTGATGGTCCCCTGGAACGCCGGACCGGCCTCGGTGACTCCGAGGTGCAGCGGGTAATCGCTCTTGGAAGCGAGCAGCTCGTAGGCCGCGACCATGACCACCGGATCGTTGTGCTTGACGCTGATCTTGATGTCGCCGAAACCGTGCTCCTCGAACAGCGAGGCCTCCCACAGCGCCGACTCGACGAGCGCCTCGGGCGTGGCCTTGCCGTACTTCTCCATGAAGCGCTTGTCCAGCGATCCGGCGTTGACGCCGATGCGGATCGGGATCCCCGCGGCACCGGCCGCCTTGGCGACCTCCTTGACCCGGCCGTCGAACTCCTTGATATTGCCGGGGTTCACCCGCACGGCCGCACAGCCGGCGTCGATCGCGGCGAAGATGTACTTGGGCTGGAAGTGGATGTCGGCGATCACCGGGATCTTCGACTTCTTCGCGATGATCGGCAGCGCGTCGGCGTCCTCCTGACGCGGACACGCCACCCGCACGATGTCGCAGCCCGACGCCGTCAGTTCGGCGATCTGCTGCAGCGTGGCGTTGATGTCGTGGGTCTTGGTGGTGCACATCGACTGCACGGGGATCGGGTGGTCGCTGCCGACACCGACGTCGCGCACCATCAACTGGCGGGTCTTACGGCGGGGAGCCAGGACGGGCGCCGGTGGCGCGGGCATCCCCAAACCGATTGAGGTCACTTCTTTAGTCCTTTACTGGAACAACGTGATCGGGTTGATCACGTCGGCTGTCACGGTGAGAAGCGTGAAGCCCACCATCACGATGATCACCACGTAGGTGAGGGGCATCAGCTTCAAATAGTTGACGGGTGCGCCGGCCACTTTGCCGCGCGCCTCCCGGATCTTGTTGCGGGCCTTCTCGTAGAGCGCGATCGCGATGTGTCCGCCGTCGAGGGGCAGCAGCGGGATCAGGTTGACGGCGCCGAGGACGAAGTTCAGCTGGGCCAGGAAAAACCAGAACGCGACCCAGATGCCGTGCTCGACGGTCTCGCCGCCGATCCGGGACGCGCCGACGACGCTGATGGGCGTCTCCGGGTCGCGCTCGCCTCCGGTGATGGAGTGCACGAGCGCGCCGACCTTGGTGGGGATCTTCACGATCGCCTTGCCGAGCTCGACGGCCAGGTCCTTGGTGAAGACGAGGGTCCCCGGGACGGCCGTCAGCGGGTTGTACTGCGTCGGCCCGAACTGCGCGGCGGTGACGCCGATGCTGCCGACGTCGACGGGCACGGCGGGCCCGCCCTCCTCGCCCGCCACGTACCGCTGGCTGGGGGTGACGTCGACGGTGGTGGTGAACTCGCGCAGCGTGCCGTTCTCGTCGCGCTGCACGGTCAGCGTCGTCGGACCGTTCTGCTGACGCACCGCCTCGACGAGTGCGTCGAACGTCGGCACCTCGGTGTCACCGACCTTGAGGATGACGTCGTTGGCCTGGACGCCGGCCGCCGCGGCGGGGCTGGGCGTGATGCAGTCCCCCAATTCGCCTTGCGCGACTTCGGATTTGATGCACGAAGTCTCGCCGACGACGGCGGTGGTCGGCGCCTTGATGTTGGGCAGACCCCAGATGATCGCGATGGCGTAGATCAGGATCAGCCCGATGAGGAAGTTCATCGCCGGGCCGGCGAACAGGACCGCGACGCGCTTCCAGGTCTTCTGCCTGTACATCGCGTAAGGCCGGTCAGCAGGGTCGAGTTCCTCGACGGCGGTCATCCCGGCGATGTCGCAGAACCCGCCCAGCGGTACCGCCTTGATGCCGTACTCGGTCTGGCCCAGCCGGTTGGGCCGGAACGTCGACCACAGGGTGGGTCCGAAGCCGACGAAGTAGCGGCGCACCTTCATCCCGGTGGCGCGGGCCACCCACATGTGGCCGCACTCGTGCAGTGCCACCGATACCAGAATGGCGAGCGCGAACAGCGTCACGCCGAGCACGTACATCATCTGGGCGGCCAGTCCTAACTACTACTACCGGATACTTACCTGCGGTTTTCGGCCTCGACTGCGCTCCGCGCCCGGTCACGGGCCCAGTTCTGTGCGTCGAGTACGTCATCCACGGTAGCTGGTTCGGCGGCCCACTGGTCGGCAGCGCGCAGCACACCGGCCACAGTTCGCACGATCGCCGGAAAGCGGATCCGCCCCTGAAGGAACGCCTCGGCGGCTTCCTCGTTCGCCGCGTTGTAGATCGCCGGCAGGCAGCCACCCGCCTGCCCGGCCTGCCGGGCCAGGGTCACAGCCGGGAAGACGGTGTCGTCCAAGGGCTCGAAATCCCAGCGCGACGCCGTGGAGAAGTCGCACGCGGCGGCCGCGCCGGGCACCCGCGAGGGCCAGCCCAACGCCAGCGCGATGGGCAGCTTCATGTCCGGCGGGCTGGCCTGGGCCAGGGTGGAGCCGTCGGTGAACGTCACCATCGAGTGCACGATCGACTGCGGGTGCACGACGACCTCGATGCGGTCGTAGGGGATGCCGAACAGCAGATGGGTCTCGATGAGTTCCAGGCCCTTGTTGACCAGCGACGCAGAGTTCAGAGTGTTCATCGGGCCCATCGACCAGGTCGGATGGGCAGCGGCCTGCTCGGGGGTCACGCTCTCGAGCCGGTCGGCGGTCCAGCCGCGGAACGGGCCGCCGGAGGCCGTCAGCACCAGCGCGGCCACCTCGTCGCCGGTCCCGCCGCGGAGACACTGGGCCAGCGCCGAGTGCTCGGAGTCGACGGGCACGATCTGGCCGGGTGCGGCTGCCCGCTGGACCAGTGGTCCCCCGGCGATCAGCGACTCCTTGTTGGCGAGCGCCAACCGCGCACCGGTGGCCAGGGCGGCCAGAGTCGGTGTGAGCCCGAGGGCGCCGACGAGCGCATTGAGCACGACGTCGGCTTCGGTGGTCTCGACGAGGCGGGTGGCGGCGTCGGGTCCGGCGAAGGGGACGTCTCCGATCGCGTCGGCGGCCGCTTCGTCGGCCACGGCGATGTTCGTCACACCGGTCTCGGCGCGCTGCCGGGCCAGCAGCTCGCGAGAGCCTCCCCCTGCGGCGAGCCCGACGACCTCGAAGCGGTCGGGGTTGGCGGCGATCACCTCCAGGGCCTGGGTTCCGATCGAGCCGGTGCTGCCCAGGATCAGTACGCGGAGCCGGTCGCCGGATGCTGTCACCGCTTCATTGTGCCGCCATCGCGTGTACCGGATGTCCCGACCCGGATCGGGACGTCGCCGTAAGGGTTGTGACGTGAATGTGACACCAGCGATCCGAACCCATCCAACTGCGTGGCGGCTGGGAATTACCCGTGTGCCAAGTCAGTGCGGGCAACGGTGTCCGTACGCGAAGGGATGAGGAAATGAAGACACACCACCGGAAGACGACCGCCGCGGCCGGACTCGCTGCTCTCGCCATTTTCGGCGCGGCTGCCTGTTCGAGCGAAGAGGCCTCGAGCAACGCTTCCTCTGCCACCAGCGCGGCCGAGTCGGCCGCTGAGTCCGCGACGGGCTCGGAGACGACGTCGACGTCGGCCCCCGCCGCTGATCCCGCCGCCAACCTCATCGGAACCGGTTGCGCCGCATACGCAGAACAGGTTCCCGAGGGCCCCGGCTCCGTCGCCGGTATGGCCGCCGATCCGGTCACCGTCGCGGCGTCCAACAACCCGCAGCTCACCACCCTCACCCAGGCGCTGTCCGGCCAGCTCAACCCCAACGTGAACCTGGTCGACACGCTCAACGGCGACGAGTTCACCGTCTTCGCGCCGACCAACGACGCGTTCGCCAAGATCGACCCCGCGACGCTGGAAACCCTCAAGACCGACTCCGACCTGCTGACCAGCATCCTGACCTACCACGTGGTTCCGGGTCAGGCCGCTCCCGACGCGGTCGCCGGCGAGCACACCACCGTGCAGGGCGCACCGGTCACCGTGACCGGCGCGGGCAACGACCTGAAGGTCAACGACGCGGGCCTGGTCTGCGGCGGCGTGAAGACCGCCAACGCGACGGTCTACATGATCGACACCGTTCTGATGCCTCCGGCCAACTAGCGAACAGGAAGGGATGAAACTCATGTATGTCACCGGAAAATCAGTTCTCGGAGCGGGTTTCGCGATGGCTGCGGCCGTCGGCCTCTCACTCGGCACCGCATCGACGGCCTCTGCGGCCCCGGTCGGACCGGGCTGCGCGGCCTACGTCCAGCAGGTGCCCCAGGGCCCTGGCTCGGTTCAGGGCATGGCGATGGATCCGGTCGCCACCGCGGCATCGAACAACCCGATGCTCACCACACTGACGAAAGCGGTGTCCGGACAGTTGAATCCGGCCGTCAACCTCGTCGACACGCTCAACGGCGGTGAGTTCACCGTGTTCGCCCCGACCGACGAGGCGTTCGCCAAACTCGACCCGGCGACGGTCGAGACCCTCAAGACCGACGCCGACCTGCTGACGAATATCCTGACCTACCACGTGGTTCCGGGTCAGGCCGCACCCGAGCAGGTCGTCGGTGAACACGCCACGGTGCAGGGCGCCACGGTGAACGTCACCGGTATGCCCGACCACCTGATGGTCAACAACGCCTCCGTGGTCTGCGGTGGCGTACAGACGGCCAACGCGACTGTCTATCTCATCGACACCGTGTTGATGCCGCCGGCAATGTAGCCGACGGCGCTCCGACAGAGGATCCCCCGCACCTTCCCCCCCGGCTGTGCGGGGGATCCTCGCGTCCGGGGGCAGTGGACCGGGAAGTGTTCGGGCGATGTCGACGCGCCACCCGCGTCGGGTGGCGACGTCGCGTCAACTCCGCACCTTGGCGATGACGGTCTCGGCGAATCTCTCGATGGGGCCGCGGAACCCTTCGACGCCGGTCGACCCGCCCAGATCGGCGCCCATCCACGGCGCGACCATCACCGACGTGATGCCTTCCTGTTCGGCGCGTAGGTAGAGCTGCGGGGTCGGGGGCTCCATAAGCGCCAGCAGGATGTCGAACGGTTCGTCGAGACGGCCGTACTCGCGGCGCAGAGCGGTGAGCCTGCGCGCATAGCCGACGGCCTCCTCCCACCGATAGGCGTAGCCGACCCAGCCGTCGCACAGTCTCGCCGCACGCCGCAGTGCCGCCTCGGATTCGCCGCCGCAGAAGATCGGGACACGACCGGGCGGATGAGGTTCGATCATCATCTCGGGCACTTCGTAGTGCTCTCCGCTCCACGACACCCACCCGCCCTGCCACAGAGCCCGCAGCGCGGGGATCATCTCGTCGAGCCTCCTGCCCCGAGTGGAGAAGTCCTGACCCATCAGGTCGTACTCCTCGCGCATCCAGCCGACCCCGGCAGCGAGGGCGACCCGGCCGCCGGAGAGGACCGCCGCGGTGGCGACCTGTTTGGCGACCTCCAGCAGCGGCCTGGCGGGAGCGATGTAGACCGCGTTCGAGAAACGCAGCCGCGTGGTCACCGCCGCCATCGCACCGGTGAGGACCCACGCATCCGGCCACGCCGTCTCGGCGGGCCACGGCGGCGTGCCGGTCTCGGAATCGGGATAGGTGGACTGCAGCCGGCGCGGGTAGATCATGTGGTCGGAGGTGACCATGCCGTCGTAGCCGGCCTCGTCGAGCATCCGCGCCAGCGGGAGGACATCGGTGGTGTCGAGGAACGTCGCGCCGGACCAGAACTGCACAGGCCTAACCCTTTCGTCAGAATCGCCGACTCCCCGTTTCTCTACCGAAGATCGGGGGCAGCATCAATGCCATGCCCGCCGTGTTGTGGTTTCGCCGAGATCTACGACTCGCCGATCTGCCCGCCCTGCTGGCGGCCGCGGATGTCGACGGCGACGTGCTGGCCTGCTACGTCCTCGACGGCACGCTGCAGGCGTCGGCGGGTCCGCGGCGCCTGCAGTATCTCTACGAGGCGCTGCGCGACCTCCGCGACAGCCTTGACGGGCGGCTGTTCGTCACCGACGGTGACCCCACGGAACGGATCCCCGCGGTGGCCAGGGCCGTCGGCGCGGGCTCCGTGCACATCTCCGAGGAGCACCTCCCCTACGGCAGACGGCGCGACGAGCGGGTGCGCGAGGCGCTCGGCGACGTCGAGCTGGTCGCCACGGGGTCGCCCTACCTGGTCAGCCCGGGTCGGGTGACCAAGGGCGACGGCAGCCCCTACAAGGTGTTCTCACCTTTCTTCGACGCCTGGCGGAAACACGGGTGGCGTAAGCCGGCGGAGTCGGACAAGACGTCGGCACGCTGGATCGACCCGGCCGAGGTGACGAAGGGGCCGCAGATCGTCGAGATTCCCGACCTCGGTGTCGAGCTCGATCGGCCGGCCGGGGAGAAGGGAGCGCGCGATCAGTGGACGCAGTTCGTCGAGGAAGGTCTGAAGAGCTACGGCGAGGACCGCAATCGGCCCGACCTCGACGCGACGAGCCGCATGTCGGCCCATCTGAAATTCGGCACGATGCACCCGCGGACCCTGGCTGCGGATCTGGGCCGCGGCGAGGGCGCCCAGACCTACCTGCGTGAGCTGGCCTTCCGCGACTTCTATGCGTCGGTGGTCCACGAGTGGCCGCGCAGCGTGTGGTGGAACTGGAACACCGCGTTCGACGACATCAAGGTCGACGACGGCCAGGCAGCGGAGAAGTCCTTCGAGACGTGGAAGGCCGGGCGGACGGGATTCCCGATCGTCGATGCCGGAATGCGCCAGTTGGCCGAGTCGGGCTTCATGCACAACCGCGTGCGGATGATCGTCGCGTCGTTTCTGGTCAAGGACCTTCATCTGCCCTGGCAGTGGGGTGCGCGCTGGTTCCTCGAGCAGCTCGTCGACGGCGACATGGCCAACAACCAGCACGGCTGGCAGTGGGCGGCGGGGTGCGGCACCGACGCGGCCCCGTACTTCCGGGTGTTCAATCCGACGACGCAGGGCAAGAAGTTCGACCCGTCGGGGGTCTATGTGCGGCGCTGGGTCGAGGAACTGCGCGACCTGGACAGCACCGTGGACGTCCACAACCTCGGCGACGACCGACCGGTGGACTACCCGCAGCCGATCGTGGACCACAAGCAGGAGAGGGCGGAGGCCCTGCGCCGCTATAGCGCCGTCGGATGACGATCAAGCGGCGAGGAACGAGCCGCGTTGAGGAATCCGACCAGACAACCCCGTCGGATAACCCCGTCGGATGACTACTTCAGGGTCTGGCCGGCGTCGAGCGGCAGCGCCACGCCGGTGAGGTACCTGCCGGAGGGCCCGCACAGGTAGACCATCGCGTCGCTGACATCGCGCGGCTCCATCATCGGCAGCTGCAGCAGGGCCTGCTGGGCGGCGCTGAACGACGGGTGTTCGCCGGCCCACTCGGCCATCGCCTGGTTGAGCACCATCGGGGTGGCGACCCCTCCGGGATGGACGGAGTTGACGCGGATGTTCTTCTCGGCGAGCGAGCGGGCGAAGTGGCGCATCAGGCCGATGACGCCGTGCTTGGCCGCGGTGTACCCGGCCGCACCGTGGTTCATCGTGCCGAATTCGGTGCTGACAGAGGTGAATCCGGCCGCGGAGCTGGTGATGACGATGGCTCCGCCGTCGGGGTTGTCCAGCAGGGCGGGCAGTGCCGCGTCGATGGTGTAGTACACACCGTTGAGCATCACGCCCACGGCGTCGGTGAAGGCCGCGATGTCGCGGCCCTGCGGACCTGCGGCGGGCAGGATCCCGGCGTTGGCGAGGACGAAGTCGAGACGACCGAACTGCTCCACTCCCCTGGCCACGACCTCGGCCAGGCGGTCGCGGTCACGCACGTCGGCGCGCTCGGCGACGATCCGGCGGCCGGTCTGTTCGACGAGCCGCGCGGTCTCGGCGAGGTCCTCGGGCGTCGACATCGGGTAGGCGACGGAGTCGAGCTGAGCGCAGACGTCGACCGCGATGACATCGGCGCCCTCTTCGGCGAACCGGACCGCATGGGCCCGGCCCTGCCCGCGGGCGGCGCCGGTGACCAGCACCGCCTTGCCGTCGAAGACGCCGTGTGAGCCCTCAGCTGTCATGACCGGGGAGCCTACTGCGCGATAGACCCGGCTCTACGTCGACTCGTAGTAGTGCTGTGTCAGAATGGCGGCGGAAGAGTCGCCCGACCCTGAGGAGCCAGCCGTGGCAAGCACCGAGGTGGAACGACGCACCGGCGTGGACATCGAGGAAGTACCGTCCGCGGAATGGGGCTGGTCGACCGGAAGCCTGCGCGGTTTCCAGATCGGCGGCCTGCTGGCCGGCGCCTTCCTGTTGCTGATGATCCACGGCAATCACACCGGTCGTGTCGAGGACATCTTCCTGGTCGCGTTCGCCCTGTTCGTCTGGGGCTTCGTGGCGCGCAGCTGGTACTCCCACCGCAACCGCGACACCCGCTGACATCCGGTCCCAGCGCGGCGTGACGACGCCGCGGACCTAGCGTTCCGCGATCGGCACCAGGTCAGCCCCGTCGGGCGGATACCAGAGTGCGGTACTGACGAATTCTTCGGCACCGGAATGGGTTTCCGCATGCCCGGACGTGCGTAGGGCGCCGGATTTGAACGCGCGGGCGGCTGCGCTGAGGCGGTGACGGACCCGCTCGAATCGCGCGTCGGACCCGAACAGCGGCGCCTCGCCCCACACCGTGACCTCGACCCGTCGCGAATCCACCAACCGCAGCACGTCGCGCCGCACCGAGTCGTCGCGGCGCAGGACGGACGCATCGACCGCGACGGCTGCCGCGGGCTGCTGCAGCGCTTCGTCGTGCGGCATCGACGTCTCCACCGCCACGCCGAGGATCGTCAGCGCACGCACGTCGGCCGCCTCCGGTACCACGACCGTGACCTGCCAGCCGGCACGGACCCGATCGCAGAGCCAGCCTCCGGCCGACGCGACCACGCTGTCGGCGTCGGAGGCGATCACCGTGAGGTCGTAGGTATGCAGTATCTCGCCGGACGTCCGCACACCGGATCCTCTTCGCTCGAACGCCCCGAGGTCGTTCACGTCAAACATCGTCATCGCGCCACCCTCCCGCGCGCATCCCGTCGCGCCTCAGACAGCGTGACACTCTCGCAGTGTTCTGTAAAGCCTCGTTCGTATTTCGGCTGACGGAGGCGGGAGGGCGTCGACCGCGAAAGAGGGCTGCGAACAACAGCTTCCGGGAGTTACAGGGCGGGGGCGATCGGCATGGCCGTTTCGACGGGTGTCAATTCCGCTGGCAACCCGGCCGCGGCGCGGATCTCGGTGAACGACGCGATGAGCGCGTCGGTCGCCTCGTGGGGATCCTTGAGGGTCCGGTCGTCGGTCAGCACCGAGATGGCCAGCTGGTCGACGTAGCTCCACACCGTGATGTTCATCCCGCTGCCGGCGACGATGGGTCCGACGGAGTAGATCTCGTCGACGACCGCACCTTCGACGCAGCCGCGTTCGCGTGGGCCGGGAACGTTGGAGATCGTGAGGTTCATCACCATCGCCGACTCCAGGCGTCGGGCCTGCATCCGGAAGACCCGCGGCGTCGTCCCCGGCGGGAGATAGGTGAGCCACGACGGTAACAGGGTGGGGCCCAGCAGGCTGTGGTTCTCCTTCGCGATCGCGGTCGCCGTCGCGGTCAACCGGACCCGTTCCAGGGGATCGTCGACGTGGACCGGCAACGACGGTGTCATATAGGTGAATTCGTTGCCCACCAGGCGTTCCGGCGAGGTGTTGTAGCTGACCGGCACCCCGGCGATGAGCGGGACGTCGGCCTTGCCGTCGTAGCGCAGCTGCAGTTCGCGCAGCGCGCCTGCGGCGGTGGCCAGCACGATGTCGTTGAGAGTGACCCCGAGATGCCGGGCGGTCTGTTTGACGTCGGCGAGAGCCAGCGGCGCCGTGGCGAACCGGCGCCCGGGCGTGACGACATGGTTGATGAACGACGGCGGCGGGGCGAAGTTGCGCGCGAGGTCGGGGTGCCGCCCGCGCTCCCTGGCCTTCCGTCGCACGCGCGACACCCCGGTCGCGGTCTCGTTCACGAGCTTCGGAAGCCTGCGCAGCTGACCGACATGGTCGCGGCCCGCGCCTCGGACCAGATTTCCCGGCGCCGTCGATTCGGCCGGGTAGGCGGCGAGCTGCCCGCCGATCTCGGGCTCGCGCGCCCCGATGGCCATCGCCATCTGGTTCGCCGAGGCGACGCCGTCGGCCAGTACGTGATGCACCTTGTGGATCACTGCGATCTTGTTGTCCGCCAGACCGTCTGCGATGTACATCTCCCACAGCGGGTGGTTGCGGTCCAGGGGTGTGCCGGCGATCTCGCCGATCAGTTGATCCAGCTCGCGGCGTCCCCCGGGGGCGGCGACCCGCGCGCGGCGCAGGTGGTAGTCCAGATCGATCTCGGCGTTCTGCACCCACATCGGATGATGCAGCTTGAACGGGATGTCGACCAGTTGGTAGCGCAGCGGAGCCAGCGCGTGCAGCCGCGGCAGGGCAGCCCTGCGGAACAGCTCGAAGTCATAGCCCTCGACGTTCGACACATCGAGCACACCGATCTTGAGGGTGTGCATGTGGATCTCGGGCGTCTCGCTGTAGAGCATCATCGCGTCCACACCGTTGAGTCGTCTCACCGCGCCACCCCGTTCGCCATCGACACCGTCGGACGTGTACCCATTCCAGCGATCTTCGCCCCTACGGGCGTGCGATGGATGGAATCTGACACTCCTTGTTAGCAGAACTTGGCCGGCACGGCATCGTCACGAAAACCGGCACCGTGACATTCGCCGATCTCTTTGTAAACTCGGTCGCGAACCGTGCACACACCCCAGCAACGCAGAGTCGAGGTCGCGATGGTCGGTACGAAAACCGTTGTCCCGGGGTCGCTTCGATGAGCCTCGTTGCCGGCAGTGGACCGCTCAGCCGCGACCGGGCCGGTCAGCTCACTCCCCCCGCGACAGGCGATCTCGTCTACATCGAACCGCATCCGCGGCGCATCCAGGCACTCGTCGACGGACACCCGGTGATCGACACCGAGCGGGCCCTGATGGTGCACCGGCAGGGTCACCCACTGGCCTACGCATTCTCCGTCGAGGACGTCGGCGAGCTTCCGAGCAAACCCGTGCCGGAAGCACCCGGGTACTGCGTGGTCCCGTGGTCGGCTGTCGACACGTGGTTCGAGGAGGGCCGGCGGCTGGTGCACTATCCGCCCAATCCGTACCACCGCGTCGACTGCCGCCCCACCGGGCGCGGCCTGAGAGTGAGCGTCGGGGACACGGTGCTGGTCGACACCGTCGACACCGTGATCCTGTTCGAGACCGCACTGCGACCCCGGTTGTACGTCGCCCCGTCGACCGTCCGCACGGACCTGCTGCAGCGCTCGGAGACGTCGAGCTACTGCAATTACAAGGGGTATGCGACCTATTGGCACGCCGTCACGGACGGCGTCGTCATCGAGGACGCCGCATGGAGCTACGAGGAACCGCTGCCGGAGAGCACGCCGATCAAGGGCCTCCTCAGCTTCGACGAGACGAAGGTCGACGTCCTGGCCGAGCTGCCCGCCTCGGCATCCTACGAGGATTGCGGATGCCAGGTGTGAGTGACATCACATAAGGATCGGACCTCGCACCCTACGGTTGCGTTACCGTAGGTTTGCCCAGGTTACGGTTGCGTACGCCTTTGCTGGACCCTCACACTGCCCGTCATGGGTCAAGGCCACTACATCGCCAACGTCCGCGATCTCGCGTTCAACCTCTTCGAAGTGCTCCGCATCGGCGACGTGCTCGACGCCGGCGACTACGGAGACCTCGACGTCGACACCGCACGCACGATGCTCGACGAGGTGGCCAGGCTCGCCGAAGGCCCGGTCGCGGCGTCGTTCGTCGACGCCGATCGCAATCCGCCGGTCTTCGACCCGGCGACACACAGCATCTCGGTCTCGGAGGAGATCGCGCGCACCGTGTCCGCGGTCAAGGACGCGCAGTGGTGGAGGCTGGGCATCGCCGAGGAGATCGGCGGGGTCCCCGCACCGGCCGCGTTGACCTGGGCCATCGGCGAGATGATGTTCTGTGCCAATCCCGCCGTCGGTTTCTTCCACGCCCTGGGTCCGGCGATGGCCCATGCCCTCGCGGTCGAAGGCACTGAGCAGCAAAGGAATTGGGCCGCCGAAGGCCTCGCACGGGGCTGGGCCGCGACCATGGTCCTCACCGAGGCCGACGCGGGCTCCGACGTGGGTGCAGGCCGGGCCAAGGCGATCGCACAACCCGACGGCACCTGGCACATCGAGGGCGTCAAACGGTTCATCTCCGGCGGGGACGTCGGCGACACCGCCGAGAACATCTTCCACCTCGTGCTGGCCCGTCCCGAGGGTGCCGGCGCAGGTACCAAGGGTCTGAGCCTGTTCTACGTACCGAAGATCCTGTTCGACCCCGAGACGATGGAACTCGGCGAACGCAACGGGGTGTTCGTGACGAACCTGGAGCACAAGATGGGGCTGAAGAGCTCCCCGACGTGCGAGCTGACGTTCGGCGCCCACGGCAGGCCCGCGGTCGGCTACCTCGTCGGCGACGTGCACAACGGCATCGCCCAGATGTTCACCGTCATCGAGCACGCGCGCATGACGATCGGGGTGAAGTCCGCCGGCACGCTCTCGACCGGCTACCTGAACGCGCTGGCCTACGCCAAGGAGCGCGTCCAGGGCGCGGATCTCACCCAGATGACCGACAAGACCGCGCCGCGGGTGACGATCATGCACCACCCCGACGTGCGCCGGAGCCTGCTCACCCAGAAGGCCTACGCCGAAGGGCTGCGCGCGCTGTACATGTACGCCGCAGCGCACCAGAACGACGACATGGCGGCTCAGACCTCCGGAGCGGACCCCTCCATGGCGCACCGGGTCGACGATCTGTTGCTGCCGGTGGTCAAGGGGGTGGGGTCGGAGCGGGCCTACGAGATCCTGACCGAATCGCTGCAGACGCTGGGCGGCTCGGGTTTCCTGCAGGACTACCCGATCGAGCAGTACATCCGGGATTCGAAGATCGACTCCCTCTACGAGGGCACGACGGCGATCCAGTCGCTGGACTTCTTCTTCCGCAAGGTCGTCCGTGACCGTGGCGAGGCGCTGGCCCACGTAACCGCCCAGATCGTGCGCACCGTCGATGCCTGCGACGGCAGGCTCAAGCCACAGGCGATGCTGCTGCGCACGGCGCTGGAGGACGTCCAGGCGATGACGGCCGCCGTGACGGGCTACCTGATGGCGGCCTCGGAGCGGCCCCGCGAGATCTACAAGGTCGGGATGGTCTCGGTGCGCCTGCTCCTGGCCGTCGGCGACCTGCTCATCGGATGGCGGCTTCTCGATCAGGCGCTCGTGGCCCAGGCGGCGCTGGAGGGCGGGCACAGTGCCGGCGACGCCCCGTTCTACGAGGGCAAGATCGCCACCGCATCGTTCTTCGCGGCGAACATGCTGCCCCCGCTGTCGGCGGTCCGGCGCATCGTCGAGGAGCTCGACGACACCGTCGACGACCTGATGAACCTGCCGGAGGCGGCGTTCTGAGCGGTCCCGCTTGTCAGCTCGCACAGCACAGGCGATGCTGCATGCCATGACACGCTGGTATGCCCTCGAGTCGGCCGACGCCGGCTTCTTCGACACCGCCCCGCACGTGTTCCGGTACGAAAAGCACTACGCGGCAACGCCGGACCAGGTGTGGGAATCGTTGCAATCCGACGAGTCGCTGGCCGCCTGGGGCTCGACGGTCGGGTCGGTCACCTGGACGTCGCCGCGGCCGTTCGGAGTCGGCACCACCCGCGAGGTGGGAACCGGCCCGTCGCTGGTCCGCGAGCGCTTCTTCCGGTGGGACGAGGGGTCGGGATACTCGTTCTGGGCGTACGAGGCCAACGTGCCGCTGTTCCGCCGCTTCGCCGAGGACTACCGCATCACACCCGACGGCGCCGGCACCCGGTTCACCTGGCTGGTGGCGATCGAACCGGTGAGCGCGTTGCGGCTACCGTTCAAGGTCCTGGCGCCTGTACTGAAGGCCGGGTTCGGTCGTGCGGCCACCGACGGAGAGAAGTACTTCGCCGCCCGATAGGGTCTGCTGTTGATGACAGGTGTCAACTCGAGTTGGATCGCGCAGCTCCTACGGTTCGATCGTCGCGGCGACACCTTCGTCACCTCGCCGCCCCCGGCGGGCCCGGGTCCCCGGTTGTTCGGCGGCATGATCGCGGCCCAGTCCCTGGGCGCCGCAGGGGCGACCGTCGACCCCGGAAAACTGCCCCAGTCGCTGCATCTGTACTTCGTGCGCGGCGGCCGCTACGGCGTCGATGTGGAACTGCACGTCGAACGCACCCGTGACGGCCGGTCGTTCGACACCCGCCGCGTGACGGCGGTACAGCAGGATGCGGTCATCCTGGAGATGATCGCGTCGTTCCACTCCCCCGAGCCCGGCGCCGACGAGTATCCGACGCCCGCGCCGTCGCTCGACCTCGCCGCAGCTGTCGCCAAAGAGCCCGACATCGAGTACGCCGCGCGCTTCGACATCCGCACCCGACCCGAGGACGATTCCATCTTCGCCGTGCCACCGTTCTGGATCCGCACGCGCGAGACGATCGAGGACGATCCGCTGATCCGTGCCTGCACGCTGACCTTCATGTCGGACTTCGGTCCCGTCCCGGTCGCCCGCCCCTCGGGGGCCTCGCTGGAACCCGGTCTCGGATACGCGGCGAGCCTGGACCATTCGGTGTGGTTCCACCGCCCGTACGTGCCCCACGACTGGCACCGTTACGAGGTGCACCCGCTCAATGTCGGTGACTGCCGGGGCTTGGTGCACGGCTCGCTGTACAGCTCCGCGGGCGCACTGATCGCCACGACGACCCAGGAAGCACTGTGGCGGGTGTGACCGATTGGGGTCCGGCCGCGATGCGCCTTCGGTAGGTTCTGGCGGGTGTCGACGCTGACGAACCGCCAGATCCTGCTGCGCCGTCGCCCGAACGGCCTTGTCGCGCCGGAGGACACCGAGCTGGTGGCGGTGGCGGCACCGCAACCCGGCGACGGTGAGGCGCTGGTGCGCACGACGTATGTCGGCATCGACGCGGCGGCAAGAACGTGGCTCGACGACCAGCCGAGTTACCTTCCGCCCGTGCAGCTCGGCGAGGTGATCCGGGCTGCCGGCATCGGCGAGGTCGTCGAATCCCGGTGCGAGGCTTACGCGGTCGGCGACATCGTGACGACGCTGACGGGGTTCCAGGAGTACACGCTGGTCCGCGACGACCTGTTCACCACGCCTGTCCCGGGTCCCGGCGACCAGGTCGATCAGCTCGCCGTGATGTCCATCTACGGGCCGACGGGGGCCACCGCCTACTTCGGGATGACCGGGATCGGACGCCCGCAACCCGGCGAGACGGTGGTGGTGTCCGCCGCGGCCGGGGCGACGGGATCGGTCGCCGGTCAGATCGCCAAGATCGCGGGCGCGCGTGTCATCGGTATCGCCGGGGGCCCGCACAAATGCCGGGCGGTGGTGGAGGATTTCGGCTTCGATGCGTGCATCGACTACCGCAACGACGACGTGCCCGCCGCCCTGAAAAAGCACTGCCCGAAGGGGGTCGACGTGTACTTCGACAACGTCGGCGGGCCCATTCTCAACGCCGTGCTCGGGCGACTCGCCCACCGGGCGCGCGTCGTGCTGTGCGGGGTGATCTCCAGCTATCTGACCGGGGACCATCCCGGCCCGGCCAATTACGTGAACCTGCTGGCCAGAACGGCGACCATGCAGGGCTTCAACGCCCTCGACGAGTGGGGCCGTTTCGACGAGGCGTTCACCGCGCTGCGCCGGTGGGAGGAGCAGGGCCTGCTCACCCATCGCGAGCACATCTTCGAGGGCATCGAATCCTGCGTGGACGCGCTCAACGGCCTGTTCACCGGCGCCAACATCGGCAAGACACTGGTCAGGCTCGCCGGATGACGGTCTCGCCGAACTGCTCGATCGCCTCGACGGCGTGGGCGAGGCTGTCGCCGGGCACGTTCACCTGAATCCAGGTCACCCCGACCGCCTCGAGTTCGCCGACGCCGGAGAGGAATTCCTCGGCGTCGAAGTCGGCGGCCCCCGGTGTCCCCCCGGCGCCGTTGGTGAACGTGATGTCCACGCTCTGCGGATCCCGCCCGGCGTCGTCCAGCCGGCGGTGCAGATCGTCGATGCCGGCCTTGAGCTGCTTCACGGATTCCAGCGCCGCGGTGCGGGCCGTCTGCGCGAGCACCGCGGGGGCCTGGAAGGGGCACCAGCCCTGGGCGTACCTGGCGACGCGCGCCCGCGCCGCCGAGGTGTTCCCACCCACCCAGATCGGCGGGTGCGGCGTGCTGACCGGCCTCGGGTGCGCGGTGATCCCCTTGGCGCTGAAGTTCGTGCCGTCGTAGTTCAGGTCGTCGCCGGTCCAGATCTCGCGGATGACATCCAGCGACTCCTCGAACAGATTGGCGCGATCGTCGAAATCGACTCCCAGTGCCGCGAATTCGCGTTTGAGATAGCCGACACCGACGGCGAGGGTGAACCGTCCGCCCGAGATCAGGTCGAGCGTGGCGCCGGCCTTGGCGACGACGAACGGGTTGCGGTACGGCAGCACGACGATGTTCGGGATCAGCCTCAGGTTCGTGGTGTGGGCCGCCGCGAATCCCATCGCCACGAAGGGGTCGAGGGCGTCATGACCGCCGGACTCCAGCCACCGCTGCGACGGCGCGGGGTGGTCGGTGAAACCGAATCCGCCGAAGCCGGCCTCCTCGGCCGCGCCGGCCACCCTGGCAATCCCTGCACCCGAGACCAGCTCCGGGTTGTAGGGGTGACTGTGCATCGGGTGGGTGATCGCGAACTGCATACGGCCTCCTGACCAGAATCGCCTTCTCCGCTTCAGAGAATGTCGTTACCATGCAGGTGGCGGAATGTACAGCACGGGAGGCACGATGAGCAGGCCGGAGATCGGCGTCTACCTGCCCCAGATGGGGTTTGCCTTCGACGACCTCCTGCACCGCGCGCGCCGCTGCGAGGAACTGGGCATCGACTCGCTGTGGCTGTTCGATCATCTCTACGGCCCGGGGATGCCGGAGTACCCGTCCCTCGAGGCGTGGACGGTGGCCACCGCGCTGCTGAGCCGCACCGAGCGACTGCGCGTCGGACACATGGTGTTGTGCAACCAGTTCCGCCACCCCGTCACCCTGGCGAAGATGGCGACCACGCTGGACCAGATCTCGGGCGGACGGCTGTCGCTGGGGATCGGCAGCGGCTCGATCGAAGACGAGCACCGCCGGGCGGGTCTGCCCTGGGGGACGTTCGGCGAGCGCTCGGAACAACTCGGCGAGACACTGGCGATCCTGCATCAGGCGTTCGCCGACGAGCGGATCGACTTCGCCGGCAAGCACTTCACCGTCACGGACATGCCGGTGAAACCCGGACCGCTGCAGCGTCCCCGCCCACCGATCGTCGTCGGCGGGGTCGGCGAGAAGTTCACGCTGCCGCTGGTGGCCCGCTTCGCCGACGTCTGGAACGTCCCCACCTATGCCCTGGACCAGATCGACCGGAAGGTCGCGGTCCTGCACTCGCTCTGCGACGACATCGGCCGAGACCCGGCCACGATCGTGCTCTCGATCGAGGCGGTGATGGCGCTGGCACCCGACGAGGCCTCCCTGCCGAAAGTCCGCAGCCTGGCCGAGAAACGGTTCGGCGGGCCGGGATTCGGCCTGCACGACACCGATCTGATCGGAACCCCGGCGGTGTTGGTGGACAAACTGGGCGCGCTGGTCGACGCGGGCTTCGGCCAGATCGTGCTGTTCACCCACGACCGCTGCTCGGACGGGACGCTCGAGCTGCTCGCCTCCGAGGTCGTCCCGCGGCTCTGATCCGGCTACGACCTTTTCGCCGGAGGGGCGTAGGCGGGCTTGCCCAGGCCCAGCGCGTGCTGGGCGATCATGTTGCGGAACACGTCGAGCGTGCCGCCGTAGATGCCCATGGGCGACGCCAGACGGAAGAGGTACTCGGCGCTGAGCCCCGACGGCACCGCCGACGGTGCACCGAGGATGTCCATCAGGTCGGGTGTGATGTCGCGCAGGGTCTGGGCGATGGCCACCCGGCCGAACATCCCCGGCGTACTCATGGCGGCCTCCAGGCGGGTCACGCACCGGCCCAGCCGATAGGCCACCGCGGCGTCGGAGAGCAGCCCGGCGGACTGCACCTGTCGGGCGACCCGGTCGACCTCGTCGGCCAGCAGCAGCACGTGCTCGGTCATGACGGCGATCTTGTCCAGCCCGCCGGCGTCTCGCTCGACGGTGCCGTGTTCGGCGTTGAGCGCTTCGCGCAGGACCCCCCATCCGCCGTTGACGGGTCCGACGCGGTAGCGGTCGTCGACGCGGACGTCGCTGTAGAAGGTGATGTTGGTCCGATCGCCGTCGACCGTACGGATCGGCTGGATCTCCACCCCCGGTGAGTCGAGCGGCACGAGGAACATCGTCAGGCTCTGATGTTTGGGAGCGTCCGGGTCGGTGTTGGTGATGAGGTAGACGTACTGCGCGTGTTGGGCATTGGACGTGAACATCTTCGAACCGTTGATGATCCAGCCGTCGGAGTCGCGGACGGCGCGCGTCTTGCAGGTGGCCACATCCGACCCGCCCTCGGGTTCGGTGTAGCCCAGGCACAGGCGGTATCTGCCTGCCAGCACCTCGTCCAGAACCTCGGCCTTCAGCTCGTCTGATCCGAACGTCGCCACCGCGTGGGCCACCATCGACGTGGTGCCCCAGTGGAACCAGGGAGTGTGCGCGCGGCCGATCTCCAGCTCCCAGATCCGTCGCTGCACAGCGGTGAATCCGCCGTCGGCCTCGCTACGCCAGTCCCGCTGCAGGTAACCGGCGTCACCGAGTGCCAGGTGGACCTCTTCGTTGAAGTTGTCGCCGGTCTCACGGTCGCGGGCGATGACGTCCTCGGTCACGACCGACGCCAGGAACGCGCGGAGCTCGGACTGGAACGCCCGATCCTCGTCTGACAGCACGACTTCCGAGAAGTCCATCGCCACCGCTCCTGTCCACACCCACTTGGCTCCCTCCACGCAGCGTGACAGTATGGCGATGCTTTGTAAAGTATGGAGAGCTTCCGGCGAAGGGTGAGCAGTGTGGGTATCGTGACGACGACCTCAGAGACGGCCTTCACCCAGTCCCCCGAGACCATCTACGACTTCGTGACCGATCCCAGCAACTGGCCGAAGACGTATCCGGGCAGCTCCCACGTGGGCACGAGTCCCGGGAAGCTGCCTCTGGAGGTCGGCGACACCTGGACCGAATCCGGACCGGACGGGGCGCGGATCTTCACCTGGCATCTGGCCATCGCGATGCGGCCGAAGCTGTGGATGTTCAACTCGGTCGGTAACCTCGGCCACGACAGCGACGGCCAGGGCGGAATGCCTGGACGAATCACGGTGCAGTACAAGTTCACTCAGCCCGGTGAGGGCATCACGTTGTTCAGCCGCACCATGACCGTCGAGGCGTACCGGGATTCGCCTCTGCCCGACGGCTTCTTCCGCACGGTCAACCCCGCGAACATCGACGCCTATCACGAAGCCGTGGCACGTGAGCTCGCCGACGCGGCGCAGAGGAGCTCAGCGTAGGAAGGCCCTCCGCAGGGCCGCTCCCTGCATGTCGAAGAGCCGGCTGCTGAGCTCCCAGTCGGGTAGCAGTGAGTCGAAGCCGTGGCACGTCCCGGCGAAGACGTGCACTTCGGCGGCGACGCCGGCCCACATCAGACGCAGCGCATAGTCGATCGCCTCGTCGCGCAGGGGGTCGAGCTCCGAGCAGGTGATCAGCGCCGCCGGCAGAGACCGCAGCGGCTCGGCCCGGGCGGGAACGGCATCGTCGGGAAGCGTTGCGCCCGCACCGTAGTGCCGCCACATCCACTCCACGGCCTCGGCGTCGAAGCCCGGCGTGGCGGTGAACTCCTCCTTCGAGGGCGTGGGCCGGTCGTCGAGCACCGGCTGGTGCAGCAGCTGGAAGACGACGGGAGGCGCCTCACCCGCCGCCGAGAGTTGGGCCAGTCTGGCCGCGAGCCCCGCACCCGCGCTGCTGCCCGCGACTGCGAGGGAGGTCGCGTCGATCCCCAGTTCGGCGGCACAGCGGGCCGCCCACCCCAGCACGGCGGCCGCGTCGTCCAGCGCCGCGGGATACGGATGCTCGGGGGCCAGGCGGTAGTCGACCGACAGGACCATGGCGCGCCCCCGGCGCGCGAGCTCGATGCACTGGCGGTGGTCGGTGTCGAGGTTACCGAGGACGAAAGCCCCGGAGTGGCAATAGATCACCGCCGGGGACGGCGGTGGACCGCCGCGGTAGATCCGGACGGTGACGGTGTGCCCGTCGGAGACCGTGACGTCGCGCTGCTCGACCTCGACACCGACAAGGTCGGCGGTGCGGGCGGTGTCACCGCGCCGCTGGTTCAGGGAGTCGCGGACCGCGCCGAGCACCGGCGGCGACAGGTCGGTCCGTGCGGCGACGAGGTGCCGCAGCTCCGGTTCGAGCCGTTCGGCGATGTCGGCCGGCTCCGGGACGTTCACGGCGTGTCACCACCGGAGGCCGTACTGGCCGATACGCCTACGGTGCGGCGGGCGCCGGGGGTGTCGAACTGGTAGTCGCTGGGCCGGAACCACCGGGTGCGCGCCCAGAAGTCCCGGGCGCTGCGCGGCCACTGGGTGACGACCCGGCCGTTGGGTGCACGGAAATAGTTGCTGCAGCGTGTCAGCCAGACGGTGCCCTGCATCCAGGCGTCGATCCGTTCGAGGAACCGCGTCATCACGTCGGCGCGCACCTCGATCGAGGATCTGTTCTTGCGGCGCATGTACTTCAGTGCGCGCACGATGTATCGGGCCTGCGCCTCCAGCATGAAGATGACGCTGTTCGAGCCGACGTTGGTGTTCGGGCCGTAGAGCATGAAGAAGTTCGGGTATCCGGGCACTGCCATTCCCAGGTAGGCGTACGCCCCGTCGCGCCACGTGTCGCGCAGCAGCACCCCGTCGGCGCCGCGGACCTCGATCTGGCCCAGATAGTCGGCCGCGGCGTATCCGGTGGCGCACACCACCACATCGACGCCGATCTCGGTGCCGTCGGCCGTGACCAGCGACCGGGCGCGCAGGGCTGTCGCGGGGCTGGAGACGACCTGGACATGGGGGCGGGTCAGCGTCTGGAGGTAGTCGGTGGCGAACACGAGCCGTTTACAGCCGAAGGGGTGGGCGGGCGTGAGCTTGGCACGCAGGTCGTCGTCGGCGACGGCGTTCTCCAGCGCGCGCAGCGCGATGCGCTTGAACTCCTCGGTCTTGTCGCTGCCGTGCTCGATGACCGCGATGTTCGACTCGCTGCGCAGCCACAACCTCGTTCGGTAGATCTTTTTCGCCAGCGGGATGTGGGCGAAGGCCCACTTCTCCCGATCCGTGTACGGACGGTCCGGTTTCGGCAGCACCCAGGTCGGCGAGCGCTGCACGGAGTACACCTGCGCGGCCTGTTTCGCGACCTCCGGAACCAGTTGCGCGGCGGTGGAACCCGTGCCGAGCACCGCGACCCGGGCGCCGCGCAGGTCCACCGAGTGGTCCCACCGCGCGGTGTGCATGAGGGTGCCGGTGAACGGCTCCTCTTCGACGAGGTCGGGCATGACCGGCGCGGTGAACAGCCCGACTGCCGAGACCACGACATCGAAGTGGTGTTCCTCGCCGGCCTGGGTGGTCAGGCACCACGTGCGCTCGTCAGGATTCCACTGTGCGGAGACGATCTCGGTGCCGAGACGCAGATTGTCGTGCAGGCGGTAGCGCAGCGCGCATCGCTCGAAATAGTCGAGGATCTCCTGTTGGCCAGACCACAGCCGAGACCAGCGGGGGTTCAGGTCGAACGAGTACGAGTACAGGTGCGATTTCACATCGCACGCCAGGCCCGGATAGGTGTTGACGCGCCAGGTGCCGCCGACGCCGTCCTCGCGGTCGAAGAGGGTGAAGGTGTCGAATCCGGCTTTGCGCAGGAAAATTCCGAGCGCCAGCCCGCCGGGTCCGGCGCCGATGATGCCGACGGTGAAGTCTCTGGCCATGGGGGTCGTCATCCAATCTGCAGGGATTGCCCGCCATCGACGATGAGCTCGGAACCGGTGATGAAGGTGGCGTGGTCGGAGACGAGGAAGGCGACCGCGTCCGCGATCTCCATGGGTTTTCCGATTCGGCCCATCAGTGCATGCCGGGCCAATCTGGACTGCGTGCCCTCGTCGAGCATCGGGGTGTCGACGGGCCCCGGGAACACCGCGTTCACCCTGACACCCGCGGGCGCGAGTTCGACGGCGGCGACCTGAGTGAGGCCCCGGAGTGCCCATTTGGACGAGCCGTATGCGCTGTGGCCGGGAAACGGGCGGATGGCTCCGGTACTGCAGGTGTTGACGATCGAGGCTCCGGAGGCGGCACGCAGATGCGGCAGCGCGGTCTGGATTCCGAGGAACGGGCCAAGACAGTTCACCCGCCAGCTGCTCTCGAATCCCACCGCCGTCTCCTCGGACAGCGAAGCCCGGTGCAGCACACCGGCGTTGTTCACCAGCGCGGTCAGCGTTCCGAAGCGGGTGACGACGCTATCCACCGTGGCGCTCCACTGCTCGGCGGAGGTGACGTCGAGGTCGTACGCCACGACCCGGTGGGCGTCGAGGTCGGCGACCGTCTGCGTCAGTTCTTCGAACCGGATGTCGCAGGCCGCCACCCGCAATCCGTCCTGCAGCAGCCGGGCCACGATCGCGGCGCCCTGGCCGCGGGCGGCGCCGGTGACCAGCGCGACGCGGTCAGCGGTCATCACCGGCCTCCTCCCCGAGCGCCTCGGCGAGGTGCGCGGCCGCACCCCGGCGCAGCGCCTGCGACTCGCTGGCGAGCGTGATCATCCCGAATCCGTTCTGCGCCATCGCATGACCGGCCGCGCCTGTCGCGGCGTGGATCCCGCTGACCAACCCCGCCTGCGCGGCCGCACGCTGAACCTGCAGGATCACATCGAGCACGTCACGCCGCGTGAAGGCCTCGGCCGGCCGGTGACCCATCGAGAGCGCCAGATCGGCAGGGCCGACGTAGATTCCGGTGAGCCCGTCGACCCCGCAGATCTCGTCGACCGCCGCGAGGCCCCGGGTCGTCTCGATCATCGCGAACACCGACGCCCGAGCCTGCAGGGCTGCCGGGTCGGCGCCCATGCTTGCACGCAGGGGCCCGAAACTCCGGACTCCGCCGGGGGCATAGCGGGTGGCGGCCACCGCGGCGGCGGCATCGGCGGCCGACTCCACCATCGCGATGACGACGCCGTCGGCGCCTGCATCGAGCACCCGTCCGATCGGTGCGGGGCTCGCATCGGGCAACCGGACCACGGTGGCGATGGGCACGTACTCGAGCCGGCGCAGCATCAGCGCGACGTCGGCATCGGTCAGATATCCGTGCTGGACGTCGAACCCGACATAGTCGTAGCCGGCCGCCGCGTACTCCTCCGGCCCGATCACCGTGGGGCCGACGATCCAGCCGCCCCACAGACGGGCCTTCGCCGCGAGGACGTCCTGCAGTCTGCTGCCCATGTCAGGCCACGATCGCGATCTTGATGCGTCCCGGCGCCGGCCGGGAGGCCAGTTCGAACGCGGCCTGGACATCGTCGGCGGGAAACGTATGGGTGAGGTAGTGGTCGAGCAGGCCGGGATGCTGCCCCGCGAACGCGTCGGCCTCCCCCAGCATCCGCCTGCGCTCCATCGTCACCCCCGATTTCAGCGTCAGGTTGTTCCTGAGCATCGTGCGCATGCTGATCGGGTACGAATCATCGTCGGGCACACCGAAATAGAACACCGTCCCGCCGAAGGCGCACGCCTCCACCGCATGCCCGAGCGTGGCCACCTGGTGCCCGACCGCCTCGACGACGATGTCGGGCCGGGCATCCGGGGTGAGGTGGCTGACCCACCGGTCGCTGGTGGCCCGCACGACGGTGTCCACGCCGAAGGACGACGCGACGGCGTCCCGGTCGACGGGGTCCACGCCGGTGACCTGCGCGGCGCCGCGCTCTTTGGCGACGTAGGAGAACAGCAGTCCGATCGATCCCTGACCGAGCACGGCGACGTGCCGCCCGGAGAGGTCCGGCAGCTGCTCGACGGCATAGAGCACGCAGGCCAGCGGCTGCAGCGCCACGGCGTGGGCCGGGCTCAGCGATTCGGTGTAGGCCAGCAGACCGTCCCCGTCGGCGACCACCTCCTCCATGAGGCCGTCGAATCCCGAGGCCCAGCCCACGACCCGGTCGCCGCGGCGATGGGACGGATGCCTGCTCGCGAGGACCTCCCCGACGATCTCGTGGATAGGGAAGCCGTCCTTGTCCGCCGCCTGGCGGCCGGTGTCGAACGGCAGACGTCCCTTCACACCGCGGAAGGCGGGCAGGTCGCTGCCACAGATGCCGGCTGCGAGGAACCGCAGCAGGACCTGACCGTCGCCCAGCGATTCGGGCGAGCGTGGCAGGACATCGGATTTCTCGAACGTGTACGGGGCGACGAGCCGGTACGACCACACCTCACACCTCCACCGGCAGTGAGTTCCAGCCCCATTGGAAGCTGGACGGCGGCCGCGATGCGGCGGCGGTGTCGACGCGGAAGTGCGGAACCCGTTTGAGCCATTCGCTCACCAGGATCGTGATCTCCAGACGGGCCAGATGTGCGCCGAGACAGAAGTGTTGACCGCGGCCGAAGGCCAGCAGTCGCGGGATGGGGCGGTTCCAGAGGAATTCGTCGGGTCGGGGGTATTCCCGTTCGTCACGGCCGGCCGAGGCCAGCAGCGAGATGATCCGCTGGCCGGGCTCGATGGTGGTGCCGTGCAGCGTGAACGGTTTACGCAGCGTGCGTGCGAACCACTGTGCGGGCGCGCAGTACCGGATCATCTCCTCGCGGGCGACGGGCACCGACGCGTCCAGGTCGGCTCTGACATCGGCCAGTTGTTCGGGGCGCGAGCACAATTCCCACAATCCGTGGGCCACGATCTTGGGCACCGTCTCGGTTCCCCCGATGAACACCCCGAGCAGCTGCACCGCGGCCTCCATGTCGCTGAGTGCGGACCCGTCGGGCAGCCGGTACGCCAGCAGGTTGTCCACGATCGGCAACGGGTCGGACTCCCCCACGCGGCGGCGCGCGACGACGGGAGCCAGATATTCCAGGTAGCCCGGACGCGCGTTCGCAACCTCGACACCGCTGCCCGGTTGGGCCAGGCTGCCCGCATTGACGGTGGCGAGCACGTCGGCGGCGAGATCGACGGGGAGACCGACGATGTCGCAGACCACCGACGCCGCGACGATCCCCCCGAACTCCTGGGTGAGGTCGAACCGGCCCCGCGGCAGCAGTTCGTCGAGGCGTTCGTTGGCCCGCACCCGGATCCGCTCGGCGAGCGCCGCCACGTTCTTCGGCCGGAACGGTGCGGCGGTGCACCGCCGCACCTCGTCGTAGACCGGCGCGTCGAAGATGGCGTGAAAGGGCATCGGATGCAGGGGCGGATCGGGCACCGGCCCGTTGTTGTGGGCTGCCAGCACCGTGGCGGCAGGCAGCGTTCCCTCCGAGGCGACGAACGTTCCGTCGTTGATCTCCAGCACGTTCCAGATGTCGTCGAACCGGGACAGCGCGTAGGTGTCCCACTGCGGCAGGTAGTACACCGGGTGCTGATCCCGCAGTACGCGGTAGAACGGCAGCGGATCCGCCATCACGGCGGGGTCGAACGGATCGTAGGTGAACTGCGCGCCAGACATTTCCGCGCTCACTGCAGGGGGGACGGAGGGAGGGCGGCCAGGATCGAGTCCTCCCAGCCGTCGCGCAGTGCGGGCGCCACGCTCATCCAGGTGACGATCTCGGCGGGCGGGCTGTCCTTCCACGACGGGTAGTGGTTCTCGAAGCACGCCCAGTCCCCGTCCAGCGCCCAGTAGTGGATCACCTCGTTGAATCGGAACGTGGTGATGAACGAGCCGAGCCACCGCTTACCGGTCGACTCCGACCAGGGCACGTAGAGGCGTTCGAGTTCGCGGATGTAGTCGTCCTGCCGACCCGGCTTGGTCTGCATGACCTCCTGGATCACCAGGCCCGCGGTGAACTGCCCGACCTGCAGCTCAGCGAGCGTCCTGTTGCTGCGCCCGGCGTACATGATGCGGCCCTCCCCCCTGGCGCCGGAGCCACGCAGGTATTCCGACCACCGGTCCGCTGCGGTCGCGTGGCTTCCGCCGCGGGCCTGCGCCCGGCCGATGCGCGCATAGTCGGCGAAAGCGTCGATCTCCCAGATGATCGTGACCTGGGGCCAGTGTCCGTTGTACGGCGTGGTCTCCCACATCCCGAACAGTCGGGCACCCAGCTCACTCATCATCGGGTGGTAGCTCGCGCTGAACTCCGCGACGAACTCGTCTGCGCGCGCGGATCCGAGATCGATCGTCTCGTGCAGGTAGAGCAGGGTGTGGCTGTGGTAGCGCTTCATCGCGGCGTCATCTCGACGGTCATGCTCCTGATTGACAGCTGCACCCAGCGAGCGTGACACTTGCCGCGTGTTTTGTAAAGTCGTCATATGACGTTCACCCCGTTGGCCGACGGCTTCTGCTTCGGAGAGGGCCCGCGCTGGTTCGAGGGCCTCGTCTGGTTCTCCGACATGCTGGGCGAAGCCGTGCACACGGTCACACTCGGAGGCGAGACGAGCACGCTGCCGCTGCGCGGTCATGCGCCGTCCGGCTTGGGTTTTCGACCCGACGGCACGCTGCTGATCGTGTCCACCGAACGCAGGGCGGTGCTGGCCTACGACGGCGAGTCGGTGGTGACCGTGGCCGATCTGTCGCCGCTGGTGCCCGCCGACCTGGGCGACATGGTGATCGACCGGCACGGCTGCGCCTACGTCGGATCTCAGGCGCGCCACGGCGGCGTCATCGTGCGGGTCGACCCCGAGGACGGCCGGCGTACCACCGTCGTCGCCGATGGGCTGGAGTTCCCGAACGGTTTGGCGATCACCCCGGACGGCGCGACCCTTCTGGTCGCCGAGTCCACCGGGCGGCGACTGAGCGCGTTCGACATCGCCGAGGACGGAAACCTCTCCGGGAGAACGGTGTTCGCCGACGGTCTGGAGGGACCGCCCGACGGCATCTGTCTCGACGACGAGGGCGGCGTGTGGGCCGGCATGACGCTTGCGCACCAGTTCCAGCGGATCACCGACGGTGGCCGGGTGACCGACCGCATCGACACCGGAGGGCGCACCGCCATCGCCTGCACGCTCGGCGGACCCGAAGGCCGGACACTGTTCATGGTGACCACCACCGACGCCTATCCCGAGAAGCTGCGCGGGACAACGCTTTCACGCCTGGACGCCACGACCGTGGACATACCCGCCGCCGGCTTCGTCGGCGAACCGCACCTGCATTGAGAGAGGCGAGAATGCCGGATTCGTACTACACGCTGGCCGCTGACGACGACGAGCGGGGCGAGAAGTTCACCGCCCGCGATTTCGTCCGCAGCACATGGTCTCCTGCGATCCAGCACGCCGCTCCCGTGTCGGCGCTCCTGGTGCGCGCCCTGCAGCGCTGCGAACCGCGGGCGGACACCAGGCTCAGCCGCGTGCTCGTCGACCTGCTCGGCCCCGTGCCCGTCGACGGTGACCTGTGGGTGCGATCCCGGCGCGAACGCCCGGGAAAGCAGATCGAGCTGGTCAGCGCCGAGATGCTGGCACCGGGGCCCGACGGCCGACCCCGGCCGGTGGCCCGCGCCAGCGGGTGGCGCCTGCAGACCCTCGACACCGCGGCCGTCGTCCACAACCCGGCCGAACCCCTTCGTCCGCTCTCCGAGGCACGCAGCCGGGACATGAAGAAGAACTGGGACGTCAACTACGTCCACAGCCTCGACTGGCGATGGCTGACCACCCCGATGGCCGACGGGCCCGGCGAGTCCTGGATCAGGCCGGAAGTCGATCTGGTCGAGGGAGAGACCATGACGCCGCTGGAACGCCTGTTCGCCGTCGCCGACGACGCCAACGGGATCGGCACCAAACTCGACATCCGCCGGTGGACCTTTCTCAACACCGATCTGGCCGTGCACGTGCACCGGGTACCGGACGGCGAATGGATCGGTATCCGCGCCGAGACCAGTTACGGCCCAGACGGAATCGGCACCACACGGGGCACCCTGTTCGACGAGACCGGTGCCGTCGGTGCCATCCAGCAGTCGGTGCTCGTCCGACCCCGAAGCTAGCCGCTCAGGCGCAGCGCCGCCGCAGGGCACTGCGTGACCGCCTGCTGCATGCGGCCGCGGTCGGCCTCGGGACGGTCGGCGCCGTGGATCACCAGGGTGCCGTCGTCCTGCACCTCGAACACCTCGTCGGCGATCGACTCGCAGATGCCGTGGCCGGTGCACTTGTCGAGGTCCACCCCGACCTTCATGACCGCTCCGAGGGTGCGCCGGCCGATGACGTCATCACCGATTCAGCGTGACACTTCGACAATATTTTGTAAAGTGTGCAGGATGCAGCAGAAGCCGCCTGACAACGCGACGCGTCAGCGCATCCTGGCGGCGACCGCAGAGGTGTTGGGCCGCAACGGTACTGCCAAACTGTCGCTGTCGGAAGTGGCCGCGCAGGCGGGCGTATCCCGACCCACCCTCTACCGCTATTTCACCGACAAGCGGGAACTGCTCGACGTGTTCGCGGTGTGGGAGCGCCAGTACTACGAACGCGCCATCGCCAAAGCCACCGCCGAAGTGCCACCGCACGAACGTCTCGATGCCGCACTGCGGGTCATCGTCGAATACCAGCTGTCCTACCCCGGCCTGCGCATGATCGACGTCGAGCCCGACCAGGTGATCCGCAGGATGACCCGCGTCCTGCCGCTGATGCGCGAACGACTTCAACGGCTGTGCCTGGGTCCCGACGCCGCGTTGTCGGCCGCCACCGCCGTGCGCGTGGCGATCTCGCAGTACCTCGTGCGCAGCGACGACACCGAGGACTTCCTGGCGCAGCTACGGCATGCCGCGCGCGTCAAGCCCCCTCTCGACGCCCACTAGCCGCCACCGGTCGCGGGGCGGGCGATCTCGGCGAGAACCTCCTCGGTGTGCTCCCCCAGTTCCGGAGCGCTGGAACGTATTTCGGTGGGTGTGCCGTGGAAATCCGCCGGTGTGGCGACCATCGGCACCGCGCCGCCGTCGGCGTCGGGCACGTAGACGATTCCCCCGGCCGCGTGGAACTGCTCATCGCCGAGCACGTCCTCCATCGAGTTGATGGGCGACCAGAACAGGTCCGGATGTGCGGAGAAGATGTGTGCCCACTCGTCCAGGCTCTTCTGCGCGAAGATCACGTCGAGTTCGGAGATCAGCTCCACGGCGTTGACCGCGCGGCTCCGTCCGGTGGCGAACCGTTCGTCGGCCGTCCAGTCCGGCCGGCCGACGGCGGCACACAGTGCGGGCCAGTGTCGTTCGCCCTGCAGACCGACCAGCCAGAACCGCCGTCCGTCGCCGGCGGTGTAGTTGTTCATGCAGGGGTTGGCCATGGTTTCGCGCTGACCGATGGCGATCGCGTGGCCGGTGATCAGGAAGGTGTTGAGGTCGAAGCTGACGGTGTAGGCACCCTGGCGATACAGCGACGTGGACACCAGCTGACCCGCGCCGGTGCGTGTGCGCGCCACCAGCGCAGCGCAGATCGCCCCGGCGAGCGTCATTCCCGCCATGTGATCGCCCATGCCGCCACGCTGGAACGGCGGTGCCTGACCGGGCCTGGTCAGCAGGTGCGCCAGACCTGCCCTGGCCCAGAACGCCGCGACGTCGTAGGCCGGCCGGTCGGCGTCCGGGCCCTCGGCGCCGTAGCCGGTGATCAGGCCGTAGACCAGGCGTGGATTGGTCGCGGCCACCGCCTCGAAATCCAGACCGATACGCCGCAACGCCCCGGTGCGGATGTTCGTCAGGAACACATCGGCGTCGGCGATCAGGTCCCGTGCATGGGCTTTCCCTTGCGGGGTGGCCAGATCCAGCACGATGCCGCGCTTGCCGCGGTTGTCCATCTGGAAAGGTGGGCTGACATGGTGACGGTCTTGCGGGTCGATCCCCAGCATCCGGCCGAAGGTTCGCGCCGGATCGCCACCGGGCGGCTCGATCTTCACGACGTCGGCACCCCAGTCGGCGAGGATGCCGCCCGCCGCCGGCCCGGCCACCCAGACGCCGAGTTCGACGACCTTCACGCCTTCGAGCGGACCCGCCATCGCACCCGCGCCTCTCTGCACTTTACAAACTATCGGACGTTTGTAACTCTGTTGACGCTACCGGTCCAAGCCTAGGAGGCTCGTGGTGTCTGCCATCGCCGATCGCGTCGCGCCGGTCGCCGGCCTCGCCCTGCATCTTGGCCGCGGATTCGGCCGAATCGGCACCGACACGCTCATCGGCCGGCTCCGGCCGCTGCCGCGCGCCGTCGGGGATCTCGATGCCACCACGATGTCCGAACTGCTGGGCCGCCCCGTCGACTCGGTGGTGGTGCTCGACGGCGATGCCGGCACGTCGTCCCGGGCCCGCCTCGCCCTGACCGGGCACGACGTCCCGGCCACGGTCTTCGTCAAGATGGCCGCCGAGACCGTCGGCACCCGTCTGATGGGCGAACTGGGCAACCTGGCCGACACGGAGACCCGTTTCTACAGTCAGCTCGCCCCGGAGCTGACCGGCGTCCCGCGCTGCCATGGCTGCCGGTTCGACGCGCGCACAGGCCGGTTCGTGCTGGTGCTCGAAGACCTCGCGGTGCATGACTGCGAGTTCCCGGACACGCTGCACCCCATCGACGCCGACCGCGCCGCCCTGGTGGTCGAGTTGCTCGCCCGCCTGCACGCGACGTTCTGGGGCCGTCTTCCCGCACGCAGCGGTATGGGGACGTTCGGCTGGCTGTACACGGCGTCCGAGGACAGCGCCTCATTGCTGACCGCGCCGCTGCTGAGAACCTCGGCACGCCGCCTCGCCGAGCGCACAGGGCTGCCCGTGCAGCGAGGCCGCTTCATCGACGACAACTACCGCGCCGCCGCGGCGTACATCGACCGGCCTCCGCACACCGTCATGCACGGGGACGCACACCCGGGCAACCTCTACTTCTCGCAGGGTGCCGCCGGGCTGCTCGACTGGCAGGCGGTCCGGCGCGGCCACCCGAGCCGGGAACTCGCCTACACCCTGGTCACCGGAATGGCGACGCGGGCGCGCCGCGACACCCAGCGCGACCTGCTCGACGTATACCGGCAGTCCCTCGTCGCACACGGCGGCCCGGATATGGACCGCGACGACCTGTGGGACCGGTACCGCCAGGCCGCCCTGTACCCCTACGTCGCGACACTGATCACCGCGGGCATGGGAGGCATGCAGGTGGAGGACATCGCCCTGCGCGGCCTCGAACACAGCCTCGACGCGCTGGAGGACCTGGAGACCATCGCCCTGCTCCGGAGGGTCCTGTGACCAACAACCCCGCGCGCGCCGTCGGCTCGCAGCCCCGGCACGCTTTACGATCGACACCGAACCCGTAAGTAAGGGCAGGGACGTGAATCAACCAGTATCCGAGGCCGGAGCCGAGACCGACGACACCTCGACCAGGAACCGGATCCTCGTCGCGACCGCCGAGGTCCTCGGTCGCAGTGGCCAGACCAAGCTGAGCCTGTCCGAGGTCGCGTTGCAGGCGGGGGTGTCCCGCCCCACCCTCTACCGCTGGTTCGCCGACAAACAGGCCCTGCTCGAAGCCTTCGGCATCTACGAGCGCGAAATGTTCGAGACCGGGATCATCAAGGCGACCGCCGGGCTGCGGGGCACCGAGCGGGTCGACGCCGCGATGCGTTTCATCGTCGAATATCAGCACTCCTATTCGGGAGTGCGCGTCGTCGACATCGAACCCGAGGTCGTCATCGCACGCCTGGCCCACATCATTCCGCTGATGCGCGCCCAACTGGAGAAACTTCTGCCCGGCGCCAACAGTGCGGTCAAAGCGGCCACGGCGATCCGTGTGGCCGTGTCGCACTACATCGTGCGAGCCGACGACGACGACCAGTTCCTGGCTCAGCTGCGGCACGCGGTGGGCATCAAGACGACCTGAGGAAGTCCGCGCGAAAGCGTGACACTCGGCGGAAAACTTGTAAAGCTAGCTGTCATGACGACAGCGGAGACCGAAACCGGCGTGCTCGCGGGCGACGAGCGCATGCTCATCGACGGTGAACTGCAATTCACCGGCAGCGGAGCCACATTCGACGTGATCCATCCCGCCAGTGAGCAGGTGGCCGGCCAGGCCACCGATGGCACGGTCGACGACATGGCCCGCGCGGTCGCCGCGGCGCGACGCGCCTTCGACGAGACCGACTGGTCCCGGGACCTGGAGTTCCGCTACCACTGCCTGATGCAGCTGCACGACGCGTTCGAGCGCAACAAGGAACGGCTGCGCCGCGTCCTGATCACCGAGGTGGGCTGTCCGGTCAAGGTGACCGGCAGCCAGATCGAGAGTCCCATCGCCGAGGTCAAGCACTGGGCCGACCACGGCAGGAACTTCGACTACCTGGTCGACAACGGCATCCACGAAACCGCGATGGGCCCGGCGCTGCGCAAGATCCACTACGAGCCCGTCGGTGTCGTCGGGGCCATCACGCCGTGGAACGTGCCGTTCTACCTCAACGTCGCCGAGACGGTGCCCGCCCTGATGGCCGGCAACACGGTCGTGCTCAAACCGGCTCAGCTGACACCGTGGTCGGGCAGCGAGTACGGCCGCATCGTCGCCGAGGAGACCGACATCCCCGCGGGCGTCTTCAACGTCGTCGTGTCCAACGCCAACGAGGTCGGCGCGGCGCTGTCCTCGGATCCGCGGGTGGACATGATCACCTTCACGGGGTCGACCGCGACCGGCCGCGCCATCCTGGCCGCGGGTGCACCCACGGTCAAGAAGACCCTGCTGGAGTTGGGCGGCAAGAGCGCCCACATCGTGCTCGACGACGCCGACTTCTCCATGGCGCTGCCGATGGCGGCGTTGATGGCGTGCGTCATGTCCGGGCAGAGCTGCATCCTGCCCAGCCGGATCCTGTTGCCGCGCAGTCGCTATGACGAAGGTATCGAGATCATGAAGAACATGATGGAGAACTTCCCGGTCGGCGATCCGTGGGACCCGAACAACATGCAGGGCCCACAGATCAGCGACGGCCAGCGGCAGAAGGTGCTGGGCTTGATCCAGTCGGGCATAGCGTCCGGGGCGCGGCTGGTCACCGGCGGCGGCGTGCCCGAGCACCTTCCCGTCGGCTACTACACGCAGCCCACCCTGCTGGCCGACGTCGACCCCGACTCGCAGATCGCCCAGGAGGAGATCTTCGGGCCCGTCCTGACAGTCACGCCCTACGACACCGACGACGACGCCGTCGCGATCGCCAACAACACCATCTACGGCCTCTCCGGCGAGGTGAGCGGCGGAGACGTCGAGCGCGCCTTCTCGGTGGCCACCCGGATGCGCACCGGCAACGTCACCATCAACGGCAAGAGCCACTTCGGCATCGGCAGCCCGTTCGGCGGAACCAAGCAGAGCGGCCTGGGCTACCGCAACGGCGAGGAGGGATACAAGGAATACCTCGACGCCAAGACCATCGGCATGCCCGCGTGAGCGATGTCGAGACCCTAGGCGACGAACTCGAGATCGACCATCTGCTGACCCGGTACTGCCGCGCCGTGGATTCGAAAGACTGGGCGCTGTATCGCTCGATGTTCACCGAGGACGCCCGGGTGGACTACTCGGCAGCCGGTCTGTTCGCGGGCGGCTGCGACGACGCCGTCGTCTACCTGAACCGGCACCAGCGGTCGATCAGCGTCGGTATGCACTACGTGACCAACGTGGAATGCCGTATCGACGGCGATACCGCGACCGCGGTCGCGATGTGGTTCAACGCCGTTCGCCTGCCCGGGGCCGAGGGCATCAGCTTCTTCCACGGCCGCTGGCACGACCGGATGGTCCGGACACCGTCGGGATGGCGGATCAGCGACCTGCGCCTGGAGCTGGTCGCATGACCGACGTCACGCGCGTGTCCGACGAGCTGGAAATCCGGGCGCTGCTGAGCAGATACGCCCGTGCGGTCGACACGAAGGACTGGGATCTGTACCGCTCGGTGTTCACCGACGACGCCCACATCGACTACTCGTCGGCCGGCGCCGCGGCGGGAAGCCGAGACGAGGTGACGGCGTGGCTTGCCGCCGGGTTCGAGACGCTGCCGTGGAGCATGCACTACATCACCAACGTCGAGTGCGACATCGCCGGAGACACCGCCGCGGTGCGGGCGATGTTCTACAACCCCATGCAGTTGCCCGGGATGCCGCAGCAGAGTTGTTGCGGCGGCTACTACCACCACGACATGGTGCGCACGCCCGACGGATGGCGCAGCCGGCACCTTCGCGAAGAGAACGTCTGGTTCGTCGGACGACCCTGAGGTGTCAGCCTTCGGCGGCCAATTGCCCGCAGGCAGCGGCGATTTCGCGGCCGCGTGTGTCACGCACGGTGCACGAGACACCGCGCTCCCGGACGCGGCGGACGAATTCGCGCTCGACGGGCTTGGGGCTGGCGTCCCATTCACTTCCCGGCGTCGGGTTCAGCGGGATGAGGTTGACGTGCACCAGCGGGCCGAGCGCGCCGTGCAGCTTTTTACCGAGAAGGTCAGCGCGCCAGGGCTGGTCGTTCACGTCGCGGATCAACGCGTACTCGATCGACACACGCCGGCCGGTCACGTCGGCGTAGTAGCGCGCCGCGTCGAGCACCTCGGAGACCTTCCACCGGTTGTTGACCGGGACCAGCGTGTCGCGCAGCTCGTCGTCGGGGGTGTGTAGGGATACCGCCAGCGTCACGTTGAGCTTCTCGTCGGCGAGCTTGCGGATCGCCGGCACCAGCCCGACCGTCGACACCGTCACCGACCGCGCGGAGATGCCGAACCCGTTCGGCGGCGCCGCGGTGATCCGTCGCACCGCGGCGACGACGCGGTTGTAGTTGGCCAGCGGCTCGCCCATCCCCATGAACACGATGTTCGACAGCCGTCCCGCCCGGGCGGACCCCGCGGTCGGTTCGCCGCGGGCGGAGCCCGCAATCGGACTGGAGTCCCGGTCGCGCAGCTCGGCGCTCGCCGCGCGCACCTGCTCAAGGATCTCGGCGGTCGACAGGTTCCGCTTGAGCCCGCCCTGGCCCGTCGCGCAGAACGGACACGCCATGCCGCAGCCCGCCTGCGAGGAGATGCACACGGTGTTGCGGTCGCTGTAGCGCATCAGCACCGATTCGAAGGTCGTGGCATCGCCGGCGCGCCACAGCACCTTGCGGGTCTCACCGGCGTCGCACTCGATCTCGCGCAGCGCCGTCAGCAGGCTGGGGAACAGCGCTTCGCCGACCTGCCCGCGCATCGCGGCGGGAAGATCGGTCATCTGCGCCGGATCGGCGATCAGCCTGCCGTAGTACTGGTTGGCCAGCTGCTTGGCGCGGAAGGCCGGCAGGCCCAGCTCCGCGACGGCCTCCGCGCGGCCGGCCTCGTCGAGATCGGCGAAATGCCGCGGCGGCATCGCGCGGCGCGGCGGATCGAAGACGAGTGGAAGTGCGGGGACGGATCCAGTCATGGGCACCTGCCATTGTGTCACTTCCGGCGGTGGCGCCCGAATCAGCGAGCGTGCACGTGTGGTACGTCTCCCCTGCGATGTGCAGGCCCCACCTGCACCGGTCGGGCGTCAGGCCAGCAGGGTCAGCACGATCCACGTCGCCACCGCCGACGGCAGGACCGAATCCAGACGGTCCATCAACCCGCCGTGGCCCGGCAGCAGCGTGCCCATGTCCTTGATGCCGAGGTCGCGCTTGACCTGGGACTCGACCAGATCGCCCAGGGTCCCCGTGATGACGAGCATCACGCCCAGCGGCACACCGACCCACCACGGGTTGTCGGTCAGGAAGGACACGGCCAGTGACGACACCACGATGCCGAGGACCAGCGACCCGCCCAGCCCCTCCCAGGACTTCTTCGGGCTGATCGCCGGCGCCATCGGATGCTTCCCGAACAGCACGCCGGCGGTGTAACCGCCCACGTCGGAGGCGACGACGCCGAGCATCAGGCAGAAGACCCGGCCTGCGCCGTCCTCGGGATAGATGAGCAGGGCGCCGAAGCTGCCGAACAGCGGGACCCATGCGGCCAGGAACACCGTGGTGGCCATGTCGCGCAGGTAGTTCTGCGGCGCGGTGGACAGCCCGCCCGACACCAGTCGCCAGATCATGCAGACCACGACGGTGCCGCCGAACGCTCCCAGCGCGCCGGTCGTGCCGAACGGCCACGTCAGCCAGATCATCGCCTGTCCGCCGACCAGCAGCGGGATCACCGGGATGGAGAAACCGCTCTCACGAAGCCGGCGCACCACCTCGTGGGTCGCCACCGCCATCGCGACGGCGACGACCGCGACCCACACCTTCGGGACGAAGATGAGGACGGCGATCAGCGACGCGCCCAGCGCCACGCCCACCGCGATCGCGGCGGGCAGGTTACGTCCGGCACGCCCCGACTTCTCGGCGGTCTTGTTCTGCGGTTCTCGGACCGGCTCTTCTGCCACGGGAATCGATTGCTGATCGGTCAACCTCAGACCTCCAGCAGCTCGCCTTCTTTGTGCTTGACGATGTCGTCGATCTGGCTGGTGTACTGGTGGGTGCTCTTGTCGAGGTCTTTCTCGGCGCGAGTCACCTCGTCCTCGCCGGCATCGCCGTCCTTCTTGATGCGGGCGAGCTCGTCCATCGCCTTGCGCCGGATGTTGCGCACCGAGACCTTCGCGTCCTCACCCTTGGACTTGGCCTGCTTGACCAGGTCGCGGCGGCGCTCCTCGGTGAGCTGCGGGATCGACACCCGGATGACGTTGCCGTCGTTAGTGGGGTTCACGCCCAGATCGGAGTTGCGGATCGCATCCTCGATGTTGCGGAGCTGGTTGGCCTCGTAGGGCTTGATGACGACCATCCGAGCCTCGGGCACGTTGATGCTCGACAGCTGGGTGATCGGGGTCTGCGCGCCGTAATAGTCGATGCTGATGCGGTTGAACATCGCGGGGTTGGCGCGGCCGGTGCGGATCGATGCCAGGTCGTCGCGTGCCACCGACACGGCTTTCTCCATCTTCTCCTCGGCATCGAAGAGCGTCTCATCGATCACTGGGTAATCCCCTTCGCTCGCCCCTGGAACATTCCCCGTCGCCCCTGGAACATTTCCCCGTCGCTTCGCTCGCCCCTGGAACATTCCCCGTCGCTTCGCTCGCCCCTCACAACAACCTCTCCCGTCCTTCGCACCTGCTCCGCGCCTCGCTCATGTCGGCGTGACCAGTGTTCCGATCTTCTCACCTGCGACCGCGCGAGCGATATTGCCATCGGTGAGCAGGTTGAACACCAGGATCGGCATCCCGTTGTCCATGCACAAGCTGAAGGCGGTGGCGTCGGCGACGGCGAGCCCGCGGTCGATGACCTCGCGGTGGGTGATGGTCGCGATCATCTTCGCGTCCGGGTGCACGCGCGGGTCCGCGGTGAACACTCCGTCGACCGCCTTGGCCATCAACACGACCTCGGCGCCGATCTCCAGGGCGCGCTGCGCGGCCGTGGTGTCGGTCGAGAAGTAGGGCAGGCCCATCCCGGCACCGAAGATGACCACGCGGCCCTTTTCCAGGTGACGCTGCGCCCGCAGCGGAATGTAAGGCTCGGCGACCTGGCCCATCGTGATAGCGGTCTGCACCCGGGTGTCGATGCCTTCCTTCTGCAGGAAGTCCTGCAGCGCAAGGCTGTTCATCACTGTGCCCAGCATGCCCATGTAGTCCGACCGGGTCCGCTCCATGCCGCGCTGCTGCAATTGCGCCCCGCGGAAGAAGTTGCCCCCTCCGATGACCACGGCGACCTGCACGCCGCTGCGCACGACCTCGGCGATCTGACGGGCCACCAGCGCGACCACGTCGGGGTCCAGTCCGACCTGCCCGCCGCCGAACATCTCCCCACCGAGTTTGAGCAGCACTCTGGTGTAGGCGGGTCTGAACGAAGAGGACTGCTCGGCCGTTGGGTCTGCCATCGGGCTCCTTCCGGTCCGCACACGAGGAGGCCGTCGTGCAGACGGCCGACCTCAATCCTGCCAAACCTTCGCGGCCCCGAGGGCGAATGGGTGCAACGCGGCGCGTTACCCGAGGTGTGCGGTCAGCAGCCAGGCACCCACCGACTTGCGACCTTCGGCTTCGTCACGCACGTCGGCCCCGGCAAATCCCTGGAAATTCTGGGCGAACGCCTCGGGCACATTGGCGTGGATGCGGGCAGGCCTGATCTCGTCGATGACCCAGTACTTCGACACCACCTCGCGCAACTCCTCCTCGGTCACCGGGTTGACCGGGCCGTCGGACGGCATCGAGCTGCGGTCGAAGACCAGGACGAAGTACGACGCCCCCGGGGCGGCGGCGCGCACGATCGACTGCTGATAGCCCTCGCGCAGTTCGACAGGCATCGAGTGGAAGAGCGTGCTGTCGACGATCGTGCCGAAGCGCCCGTCGTAACCGGTGAACGCGCTGATGTCGGCGACGTCGAAGCTCACGGTGGTCAGACCCCGCCTCGCCGCCTCTTCCCGGGCCAGTTCGATCGCCGTGGGCGACTGATCCAGGCCGACCGTGGTGAACCCCCGCTCGGCCAGGTACATCGACACCGCCGCCTCTCCGCAGCCGGCGTCGAGGACGTCGCCGTGGAACCTGCCTGCGTCGATGAGGGCCGCGATCTCGGGCTGGGGTGCTCCGATACTCCACGGGGGCCGTACCGCCCCGCCCATCTCCTCTGCTTCGCCGCGGTAGGCGGACTCGAACATCTGGCCTGTGGGATCAGTCATGACTCCTTGGTATCAACGTAGTTGATATATGTCAATATGGTTGACATGTCAGGATCCGACGAGCAGCCACTGGGCTATCTTCTGCACCGGCTGGCGACGTCGCTGCGCGCAGACGTGACCGCGCGCGTGCTCGAACCGCTCGAATTGTCCTTCCCGCAATACATCTGCCTGCGAATCCTGTCGCGCAGCCCGGGCCGCTCGAACGCCGAATTGGCGCGCGACGTCATGGTCTCGCCGCAGGCGATGAACATCGTCGTGCGCGGCCTGCAGGACCGCGGCTTCGTCTCCCGTCCGGCCGAGGTCTCAGCGGGCCGGTCACGACCCGCCGAGCTCACCGCGGCGGGCCGGGCGGTGCTGAAGCGCACCGACGACGGCATCCGGCAGGCCGAAGACCATGTGCTGGCTCCGTTGGGTGAACGCGATCGACGAGAGCTGCGCCGCATCCTGGCCGCCCTCGCCTGACCCGGCGGCACCGCGTCCCGGGGGCACCGCGTCCCGAAGGGCACCGCGACCCCCGGGGGGCACCGCGAGCGCGCGTGTCTGCCCGCCGACGCGCCGCCGCGCGCGGCATTTCGCGCGCCCTCGCCGTCGGCCATTGTCACGTTTCTGCCCTCCGTCGCGTCCTACCTTCGACACAGAAGAGCCCGAACGAACGGAGCACACACATGACGGCACCTGAGGACCCTGCCACCGTCAGCATCCGACCCGCCGCCGGCGTGGGTGACGGCACCGCGAACACGACGCTGCACCGAGTCCTCCTCGGTGTTCTCGCGGCGACGGGGATCGTCACGGGCGGATGGGCTTTCTTCGCGGCCCGCCATTGGTACGACACGTTCCCGGGCCTGGGCATGAGTTGGCTGCCCCCGCTCGGGCCGTACAACGAGCACTTCGTCCGGGATGTCGGAGCGTTCTTCCTCGGCCTGGCCGTGCTCAGCGTGCTTACCTTCGTCCATGTCACCAACACGACGCTGGTGCGCGTCGCGGCGAGCACGTGAAGCGCGTTCAACCTGCTACACCTGATCCTGCACCTGCAGATGCTGCACCACTACAGCCCGCGCGACCAGATCCTGAACGTCGTCACGCTGAGCGCTCTGCTGCTGGTCTCGCTCGCGTTGTTCCTGCCGCTGCGATCGGCCGACCGCAGGGCCTGAACGGCCGCTTCGGGCACCGCGAGCGCGCTCAAAATGCCACCGGGACAGCGCGTGTCGCCGTGCAGACACGCGCGCTCGCGGTGCCGAAGGGGGGTCAGCGGATCCGGTCCCACGGTTGCGCCTCTTCGAGTTCGAAGGCGAGCTGCAGCAGGCGTGCCTCCTCCCCGACGCCCGCCGCGAACATCATGCCGACGGGCAGCCCGGATGCGGTCTGCGCCAGGGGCAGCGAGATGGCCGGCTCTCCGGTCGCATTCTGCAGCGGGGTGAACGCGACCCAGTCGACGAGTCGCTCGATGATCTGCTCGTAGGGCGCCGTCGGATCGAGATGCCCGACGCGCGGTGGCGGGTCGGCGAGGGTCGGCATGAGCACGACGTCGTAGGTGGCGTGCAGGCGTGCGGTGATCCTGCGGGTCCGCGCCAGCCGTGCGGTGGCGAGCGGCACCCGGTGCAGATTGCGGGCGGCGAACGTCTCCAGGCCGAGCGTCAGGTTGTCCAGCCGGCCGCGATCGAAGCTCGGGCCGAACGTCCGGCGCCCACCCCGCACCAACGCGAAGGCGAGGAAGGACCAGTACAGCAGGAAGTCGTCCATGAAGCGCGCCGGAACCGGGTTGTCGATCACCGTGATCCGGTGTCCGAGTCGCTCGAGAAGGGCCGCGGTGGACAGCGTCAGCTCGGTGACCTCGGGGCTCGCCTCGCGGGTGATCGACTGCGTACACACCGCGATGCGCAGACGCTGCGCGCCAGGTCCGGTGACGTCTCCGATCGGCCGCAGCTTCGGAGCAGCGGTCACCTTCTCCATCTCGCGGTAGAAGGCGGCGGTGTCGCGCACCGATCGGGTGACCACCCCGTTGGCGACGATGCGGACCGGCATCTGACGCATGTCCCTGTCCAGCGGGAGCCTGCCGCGCGACGGCTTGAGACCGACAAGCCCGTTGCAGGACGCCGGAATCCTGATCGAACCACCGCCGTCGTTGGCATGGGCGATCGGCACGACACCCGCCGCGACGAACGCCCCCGACCCCGACGAGGACGCCCCGGCGGTGTGATCGGTGTTCCACGGGTTGCGCACCGCGCCCAGGCGCGGATGTTCGGCGGCGGCACTGAAGCCGAACTCCGACATCTGCGTCTTGCCCAGCGGCACAAGGCCGGTCGCGAGATACGCCCGCGCAAGGTCCCCGTCGGCGGCCGCGGGCACCTTGTCCCAGGCGTCGGTGCCGTTCATCGTGGGCATGCCCGCCACGGCGACGTTGTCCTTCAGGAACGAGGGCACGCCGTCGAAGAAGCCCCCGTGGGGCCGGCGCCGCCCCGCACGGGCCTTCGCGCGGTCGAACGCCTCGTAAGCGAGCCCGTTGAGCGAAGGATTGACCTTCTCGACCCTGGCGATGGAGGCCTCGATCAACTCGGCCTTCGAGACCGTCCCGGCGCGCAGTGCGTCGACGAGGCCGGTGGCGTCGAGGTCGCCCAGAGCGTCGTCACCGAAGGCGGAGATGCGTTCCATGGCGCGACGGTACCAAAGCGTACCGCTGCGAACGGTGAAGCGGGCGTGCCCGATTCACTCGGCTCGGCGCAGCACCGCCCCGACGGTCATCGCCAGGATCTTCCAGTCGAGCCACAGCGACCAGTTCTCGATGTAGAAGTTGTCCCACTCGGCACGGTCGGCGATCGAGGTCTGGCCGCGCAGACCGTGCACCTGAGCCCAACCGGTGATACCGGCCTTGACGCGGTGGCGATCGCCGTAGCGCGCGATCTGGACGTTGAACAGGTCGACGTACTCGGGCCGCTCGGGGCGCGGACCGACCAGGCTCATGTGGCCCCGGATGACATTGAGCAGCTGAGGCAGTTCATCCATGGACGTCGACCGCATGATCTTGCCGATCCGCGTGCGGCGGTCCACGCCTTCGACGCCGCCGGGCGCCGAGTCGGCGCTGCGCTCGAACGCGGCATCGGAGGCGCGCGGTGCGCGCATGGACCGGAACTTCAGGCAGCCGAACTCCTTGCCGTCGCGCCCTATCCGCGGCTGGCTGAAGAAGATGGGACCCGGCGAACTCAGCCGCACCAGCAGCATCAAGGTCAGGAACAGCGGAGAGATGAGCACCAACCCGATGGCTGCGACCATCCGGTCGGAGATGTGCTTGGCCGCGAACTGCCAGCTGCGCGGATTCGTCGCCGGCACCGCGATCAGCGGCAGTCCCCCGATGTGGTCGATGCGTGCGTGCACCCCGATGGTGTCGAAGATGCGGGGCACGATCCACACCCGCATGCCACGTTGGTGCGCGACCCGCACCGCGGCGGTGATCGCTTCGTCGCGGGTGCGGGAAAAGGCGACCACCAGACATTCCGCGCCGGTCTTGGCGACGACCTCGTCGAGCGCTTCGAGCTTGCCCAGGTACGGGATCGTCGCCGGCTGATCGCGGTCGATACCCATGTGCGGCAGCTCGTCGTCGATGAGGCCGATGGGGCGCAGGCCGTACTCGGGGGTGATGTTCAACCGGTCCACGACCTTGGCGGCCACGCGCCCGTTGCCGACGATCAAGGTCGGAGAGATCAGGCGGTCGTGCCGGTAGTAGTGGTTCTTGACCAGGATCCAGAACAGGCGACCGAGCGGGACCAGAATGGCCGCCACCATCCACATCCTGGCCACGGCGGGCCCCCGCGGCGCGTCGATGCTGGTGTTGAGGACCAGGCCACTGAGCAGCAGCATCGCCGCGAAGGCGGTGATGGCCTCGATGGCCGGCAGTTCGTCGAGGAACGTGCGGCGCAGGGTCGGCCTGTACATGCCGCGGATCGCCGCAAGCCCGACGATGGTCGGCGCGAAGAAGCACAGCATCCAGATCGGCGGCAGCGCGAGATCCTGACTCGTGGCCCAGGTCATCCCCAGGGCCACCGAGAGCGATGCCGTCGTCACATCGGTCAGAGCACTGGCGAACGGTACCCAGGCCCTGCGTTTATGTAGCTGAACAACCTCGACCGGAGCTACTTCCGGCAATCCCCCGCTGACAAGTGTGTTTGCCGTACGGGCAGTGTCAACCGTGTCTGTCACCGTGACCAGAACAGTTCGCGCCAACCGCCATGCGAAGAGATTAACTCGTCGGAAGCAGCATGGATGAAGTTTGGGGTTACGCGCGTGAGACGGCAGGCCTTGTTAGTTAGCTGAAGAATTTGCCGCCGCCCGGCAGGACCAGATCAAGCAAATATCAAGATCACACCCGCCCCACAAGTGAACTCTGTATCGACACAAATCTGACGTGTGTGGCAAATACATCTGCGGCCGTGCCCTATTTTCTTGATCTCCGCGAACGAATTTGTTTGTTTTCGGGGTGTTGCGTGCAAAACACAAAACCCCCGAGACCGGGAGTCTCGGGGGCCTGTGGATGTCGAAGGTCAGGCTTGGCCGACCTCGAAGCGGACGAACCGGGTCACGGTCACACCGGCCTCGTCGAGCAGCGCCTTCACCGTCTTCTTGTTGTCGGACACCGACGGCTGATCGAGCAGCACGACGTCCTTGTAGAAACCGGTGACGCGTCCCTCGACGATCTTGGTCAGCGCCTGCTCCGGCTTGCCCTCCGCGCGGGCGGTCTCCTCGGCGATGCGGCGCTCGTTGGCCACGATGTCCTCGGGCACGTCCTCACGGGTGAGGTACTTGGCCTTCAGCGCCGCGATCTGCAGTGCGACCGCGTGGGCGGCGGACTTGTCGTCGCCGGTGTACTCCACCAGCACACCCACCGCGGGCGGCAGGTCGGCGGCGCGCTTGTGCAGGTAGGTCTCCACCTGACCGTCGAAGTACGCGGCACGACGCAGTTCGAGCTTCTCGCCGATCTTGGCCGACAGGTCGGCGACGAGCTGCTCGACTGTGGACACCCCGACGTGGGCAGCCTTGAGCGACTCGAGGTCGCCGGCCTTGGCAGTGGCCGCCGCGGCGACGATCTCCTCGGCGAGGGCCTGGAACTCCGCGTTCTTGGCGACGAAGTCGGTCTCGGAGTTCAGCTCGATGAGCGCGCCGTCCTTGGCCGCGACCAGGCCCTCGGCGGTGGCACGCTCGGCGCGCTTGCCCACATCCTTGGCGCCCTTGATGCGCAGCAGCTCGACGGCCTTGTCGAAGTCACCTTCGGCCTCGACGAGCGCGTTCTTCGAATCCAGCATTCCGGCGCCGGTCAGCTCCCGAAGGCGTTTGACGTCGGCAGCGGTGTAGTTAGCCATGAAAGTCTTTCCTTTGAGGCTCGATCGGGTTAGGAGGACTGTTCGGTGGGGGCGGCCTCGCCCGCCTCGGGTGCCGCCGTGGTGGCGCCCGCGAGCAGCTCCTGCTCCCACTCGGCGAGCGGTTCTGCGGTCTCGGTCTCCGACTTGGCTCCCGCACCGGCGCGGGCCTGCAGACCCTCGGCGACCGCGGAGGCGACCACCTTGGTCAGCAGCGCTGCCGAACGGATGGCGTCGTCATTGCCCGGAATCGGGTAGTCGACGAGGTCGGGATCGCAGTTGGTGTCCAGGATCGCGATGATCGGGATGTTCAACTTGCGGGCCTCGGCGACGGCGAGGTGCTCCTTGTTGGTGTCGACGACCCAGATCGCCGACGGCACCTTCTGCATGTCGCGGATACCGCCGAGGCTGCGCTCGAGCTTGTTCTTCTCGCGGGTCAGCATCAGGATTTCCTTCTTGGTGCGACCCTCGAAACCGCCGGTCTGCTCCATGGCCTCAAGTTCCTTGAGGCGCTGCAGACGCTTGTGGACGGTGGAGAAGTTGGTGAGCATGCCGCCCAGCCAGCGCTGGTTCACATACGGCATTCCGACGCGAGTCGACTCCGCGGCGATGGACTCCTGCGCCTGCTTCTTGGTGCCCACGAACATGATGGTCCCGCCGTGAGCGACGGTCTCCTTCACGAATTCGTAGGCCTTGTCGATGTAGGTCAGCGTCTGCTGCAGATCGATGATGTAGATGCCGTTGCGGTCGGTGAAGATGAACCGCTTCATCTTGGGATTCCATCGACGGGTCTGATGCCCGAAGTGCGTGCCGCTGTCCAGCAGCTGCTTCATGGTTACGACAGCCATAGTGATGTAGCCGGCCTTCTGTGTTGTCGGTTGTCGTCCGGCATCGGGTGAGCCGGACCCTGGCGACTGCTCGATGCCGGACCCGCCTGGGTGAGAACCCGGTGGCGGGACCGCCCGGCATGCAGGTGACGCGACCCTCAAGAGAGTGACTCCAGTGGGCCCCGTGCCGCAGACGCGCGAAGTCAGCCCGCAGAAGCGAGCTGCGGATAGCAGTTTACACGCTGGATCGGGTGCTTTTTACCAGCGCGACCTGTGCATTCACACCATCCCCAGCCGCGCGATCAGGCCCTTCCAGTCGGTGCGGACCTCGGTTGGACTTAAGCTCATGCGGTCACTCCTCGCGTGGGTCGGTCTGTTCGCGGTGCTGTGCGCGGCCCCCGCGGCAGCCGACGGCGAGCGCCTGCAGTGGCCGCTACGGCCCCGGCCCGCAGTGCTGCGTCTGTTCGACGCACCGTCGCCGAACTGGCAGCGCGGGCACCGCGGCGTGGACCTGGCCGGGGCCGACGGGCAACCGGTGTACGCCGCGGGCGACGGCACCGTCGTGTTCGCCGGCGAGCTGGCGGGGCGCTCACTGGTGTCGGTCGAACACCCCGGCGGGCTGCGCACCACCTACGAGCCGGTCCGCCCGTCGATACGCCGCGGGCAGCTGGTGGCCGCCGGCAGCCCGATCGGGGTGCTGCTGGCCGGCCACGCCGGCTGCCCGGGGGTCTGCCTGCACTGGGGTGCGATGTGGGGACCGGCGTCGCGGGCCGACTACGTCGATCCCCTGGGGCTGGTGGCGACGACGCCGGTGCGGCTCAAACCGGTGCGGTGAGCGCGGCCGACGATGGCTGCCCGGGTTACGCGCGTGGATGCGCCTGGTCGTGCACGGCACGCAGCCGGGCCACGCTGACGTGGGTGTAGAGCTGGGTGGTCGCGAGCGACGAATGACCGAGCAGTTCCTGCACGACGCGCAGGTCTGCGCCACCTTCGAGCAGATGCGTCGCGGCGCTGTGGCGCAACCCGTGCGGGCCGATGTCCGGCGCCCCGGTGACCGCCGACATCGTCTGATGGACGACGGTGCGGGCCTGCCGCGGGTCGAGCCGGCCGCCGCGGGCGCCGAGCAGCAGCGCCGCGCCGGAGGCCGCCGTGACCAGTTCGGGGCGGCCGTCGGACAACCACGCCGCCAGCGCCGCGTGTGCCGGTTCGCCGTAGGGCACCGTGCGCTGCTTGTTGCCCTTGCCGAGCACGCGCAGCACGCGGCGGGGCCCGTCCACGTCGTCGATGTCCAGGCCGCACAGTTCGCTGACCCGGATCCCGGTGGCGTAGAGCATCTCGACGATCAGGCGGTCGCGCAGTGCGAGCGGGTCCCCCTCCTGCGCACCGCTTTTCGCCGCATCCATGGCGTCGAAGGCCTGGTCCTGACGGAGGACGGCGGGCAGGGTGCGGCGGGCTTTGGGCACCTGCAGCCTGACCGCCGGATCGTCGGCCATCAGGCCGCGCCGCAGCGCCCAGGCGGTGAAGGTCTTGACCGCCGAGGTTCGGCGCGCCAGCGTCGACCGGGCTGCTCCGGCGGCGGCCTGGGATGCCAGCCAGGACCGCAGGACCGGCAGCGTCAGCCCCGAGAGGCCGGCGCCGGGATTTCGCGCCTCGGAGAACTCGAGCAGCGACCGCAGATCGCCGAGGTAGGCGCGGCGGGTGTGCTCGGAGCGGCCGCGCTCCAGGGCCAGGTACTGGTCGAAGTCCTCGAGCCGGCACCCGATGTCCGGGTCGTTGCGCTCCTGGCCGGCGGTCTGCACCTCTCTACCGTCGCAGAGAGCGACGCCGGGTCTCAGAGGACGCGCCGCAGCGTATCCGGAGTGAGATCGGCCAGCGTCGGATAGCCGTCGACGGCCATGATGAGGTCGGCCTCGGCGAGCAGCGACCGCAGCACGTGGACGAGCCCGTTCTCGCCGCCGATCGCCAGACCGTAGGCGTACGGCCGGCCGACACCGACCGCGGTGGCGCCCAGGGCCAGGGCCTTGACGATGTCGGCCCCGCTGCGGACGCCCGAGTCGAACAGCACCGGCAGGCCGTCGGCGGCGTCGACCACCCCGGGCAGGCAGTCGATGGCCGGCAGCCCCCCGTTGGCCTGCCTGCCGCCGTGGGTGGAGCAGTAGATCCCGTCGACGCCACCGTCCTTGGCGCGCCGGACGTCCTCGGGGTGGCAGATGCCCTTGAGCACCAGCGGCAGATCGGTCAGCGACCGCAGCCACGGAAGATCGTCCCAGGTGAGGGGGTTGCCGAACAGCTGCGTCCACTGCAGGACCGCGCCCTGCGGGTTCTCCTCGGGAGGCTGAGGCAGCAGACCGCGGAACACCGGGTCGCTGGTGTAGTTGGACAGGCAGCGGCCGCGAAGCTGCGGGAAGTTGGACGTCGCCAGGTCGCGGGGCCGCCAGCCGGGGATCCAGGTGTCGAGCGTGACGATGATGGCCTTGTAGCCGGCCGCCTCCGCGCGGTGCACGAAGCTGGCGGCCAGATCCCGGTCGGTCGGTGTGTACAGCTGGAAGAACCCCGGAGTGTCACCGAACTCGGCGGCGATGTCCTCCATGGGGTCTTCGGTGAGGGTGGAGACGGTCATCGGCACGCCGGTGCGGGCTGCCGCACGCGCCGCCTCCAGGTCGCCGTGGCCACTCTGCGAGCAGATGCCGACGACGCCGATCGGAGCCATAAAGATCGGCGAGGGCAGCGTGTGGCCGAACAGCTCCACCGTCAGGTCGCGTTCCTTGGCGCCGACCATCATTCGCGGCATCAGGCCCCAGCGGTCGAAGGCGGTGCGGTTGACGCGCTGAGTCTGCTCGTCTCCGGCGCCGCCGACCACGTAGGACCACACCGACGGCGTCATCGCCGCCTGCGCCTTGGCCTCCCAGCCCGCGTAGTCCATCGGGATCTCGGGCATGATGCCGCCGAGGCCCTGCAGGTAGATCTCCAGCTGGTAATTGCCGAACGTCATGGCTTCAGCCTGCCATCGACGTCGGCGGTTTCCGCGCTATTGGGTTTCCGCCGCGGCGAGTTCGCGCTTCCACTCGCGGAACGTCTCCTCGGTGCGGCCGCGCCGCCAATAGCCCGAGATCGATGACGCCCACTTGGCGTCGACCCCGCGCTCCTTGCGGATGTACGGCCGCAGATTGTGCATGACGGCCTGGGCTTCACCGTGGATGAAGACCTGCACCTGGCCCGGCAGCCACGCCGCCCCCTTGACCGCGTCGATCAACGGCGCGTGGTCACCTGCGGTGTCTTCATTGACGAGATCGGCGCGTCCGCCGCGATAGATCCATGCCACGTCGACGCCGGCCGGGGCCTTCATCTCGACCTCGTCCTCGGGACCCGCCACCTCGATGAACACCTGGCCGACCGCGTCGTCGGGCAGCGCCTCCAGTGCGGTGCTGATCGCAGGCACCGCCGACTCGTCCCCGGCGAACAGATACCAGTCGGCCTGCGGGTCGGGCGAGTACGCGCCGCTCGGACCCATCACGAACAGGCGCCGGCCCGGCTCGGCGGACGCCGCCCACGGGCCCGCCACGCCGTGCTCGCCATGGACCACGAAGTCGATGGTGATCTCGCGCCGCTGCGGGTCGGCCTCGCGGACCGTGTACGTGCGCACCGTGGGCCGCTGGTGGGCCGGAAGGGCGTTGAAACTGTCCAGCGTCAGGGGCTGCGCGAGGGTGCCGACGTCGAGGTCGTCGGCGACGAACACGAGCTTCACGTAGGAGTCGGTGTGCTCGCTGGGCGTGAACGTGTCGAAACCCTTGCCGCCGAGCACAACTCGGACCACATGCGGCGTCAGCTGTTCTGTACGCACCACCTCGAAGGTGTGCACGGGACGTCCTGCCACTACTTCTGCCTCCCAATGCCTCGCTCTTCCCCGCCGACTATACGAGCGGCCGTCACCGCGCAGGGAGCTAGCGTTTGGCCACCTTCCAGCAGCCGTCCTCCTGGGCGGCAAGCCCCCGCACATCGAGCATGGTCAGCGGCCCGAGCACCTCCGTGGCCGGCACGCCCGCAGTGACGGCGATCTCGTCGAGGGTGCGCACACCTCGCCGCGGCAACGCCTCGTAGATCACCAGCTCCTCCTCGCTGAGGCCGTCCAGCGCGTCGACAGGGCGCTCCAGCTCGGGGGCGAGCTCGCCGACACGGCCCACCACCTCGATGATGTCCGCAGCGCGGGCGACGAGCGTGGCCCGCCCCTCGCGGATCAGTGCGTGGCAGCCGATGGACGCCGACGAGGTCACCGGACCGGGTACCGCGCAGACGGTGCGACCCAGCGCGCCGGCCCAGCCGGCGGTGTTGGCCGCACCGCTGCGCACCCCGGCCTCGACGACGACCGTCGCCCTGCCGAGCGCGGCCACCAACCGGTTGCGCGTCAGGAACTGTCTGCGCGTCGGTCGCGCGCCCGGCGGATATTCCGTGACCAGCAGACCGTGCTTGCCCACGCGGTGCAGCAGCGCGGAATGGCCTGCGGGATACGGGACGTCGAGACCGGTGGCGAGCACGGCCACCGTCTCGCCCTCGCAGGCCAGCGCCGCGCGGTGGGCGGCGCCGTCGATGCCGTAGGCACCGCCGGAGACCACAGCCACCTGGTGCTCGGCCAAACCGGCGGTCAGATCGGCGGTGATGTATTCGCCGTAGGACGTCGCCGCGCGGGTGCCGACGACTGCCGCGCTGCGCTCGGGGATCTCGCTCAAGGCCAACGGGCCCAGCACCCAGAGCACCACGGGCGGCAATCCCTGGGGCCGCTTGACGCGATCCACGGTATGAAAGGCGCTGAAGGCGAGGTAGGGCCATTCGGCGTCGTCGGCGGTGAGCAGACGGCCACCCATCCGGTCGAGGGTTTCGAGATCCTGAGCAGAACAATCCACATCGACGCGCGCCTCGGTGGCTCTTCGCAGCTTGTCGTCCACCGCCCGGCGGCGGATCCGTTCCGCGGCGGCCACGGCGCCCTCGGCGGCGACCAACTCGGCGAGGTGGGCATTGGGCGGCTCGGCGACCCGGGACAGATACGCCCAGGCGCGACGGGTGATCTCGTCCATCACAGGCTCCTCCCCTGCCGGAAGCTCATCGCGATGGCCACGTCGTCCTTGTTCGGTGCCGTGCGGCCGGCGAGGTCGCACAGCGTCCACGCGACCCGTACGGTGCGATCCATCCCGCGGATACTCAGGGCGCCCCGGTCCACGGCCGTGCGCAGGGGCTTCATCGCGTCGTTGCCGAGCCGGAACCGACGCCGCAGGAGGGCGCCGCTGACGTCGGCGTTGGTACTGATGCCGTGCGGCCGCCAGCGCTCGGCAGCTGCCTGCCGCGCCGCCCACACCCGTTGTCGCACCTGCGCGCTCGATTCGCCCTCCTCATCGGTGAACGTCCCGCCCTTCGACGCGTGCATCTCGACGCGCAAATCCACCCGGTCGACCAGGGGCCCCGACAGTTTCGTGCGGTAGCGGCGTTTCTCGGCCACCCCGCACTGGCAGTCCCGCGGATCGGGCGGCGCGCACGGACACAGGTTCGCCGCCAGCACGAGCTGTATCCGGCACAGGTACCTGGCCACGCCGTCGCGCCGGGCCAGACGGATCTCGCCGTCCTCGATGGGCGTTCGCAGCGCCTCCAGCACGTTGGTGTTGATCTCGGCGAATTCGTCCAGGAAGAGAACGCCACGGTGGGCCCTGCTGACCGCGCCGGGGCGTGCCACCCCCGAACCGCCGCCGACCAGTGCCGCCACGCTGGAGGTGTGGTGGGGCGCGACGAAGGGCGGCCGGGTGATCAGCGGCGCATCGCCGGTCAACAGGCCGGCGACCGAATGGATGGCGGTGACCTCCAGCGCTTCGGCATCCGACAGCGGCGGGAGCAGTCCCGGAAGCCGTTGCGCCAACATCGTTTTGCCGATCCCGGGCGGCCCTGTCATCAGCAGGTTGTGCGCACCGGCCGCCGCCACCTCCACGGCGAAACGCGCCTGCGACTGCCCGACGACCTCGGCGAGGTCGCCGGCCGGCTCGGGGGCAGATTGCGGATGCGCGACCCGCGCGCCCAGGTCGCCTTTGCCCGCCAGCCAGGCCTGAAGCTGGCCGAGGCTGCGCGCACCCCAGACCTCGATGCCCTCGACCAGGCTGGCCTCGGCCAGGTTGTCGATCGGCACCACCACCGTGGGCCACCCCTGATGTCGGGCCGCGAGCACCGCGGGGAGCACGCCCTTGACCGGCCGCACCCTGCCGTCGAGCGCGAGTTCGCCCAACAGAACCGTCTTTTCGAGCCGGGGCCACGACTTCTTGCGGTTCGCCGACAACACCGCGGCCGCCAGGGCGATGTCGTACACCGAACCCATCTTGGGCAGCGTGGCCGGCGAGAGCGCCAGGGTCAGCCGCGCCATCGGCCAGGTGAACCCGCAGTTCGTGATCGCCGCCCGGACCCGGTCGCGGGACTCCCGCAGCGCCGCGTCGGCCAGTCCGACCAGGTGCACACCGGGAAGGCCGGCGGTGATGTCTGCTTCGATCTCGACGATCGCACCCTCGACCCCGCAGACGGCCACCGAGAACGCCCGCCCCAGCGCCATCAGCCCACGCCTTCGATGTGGGTGATCTCCGGCGTCCGCCGCCGGCCCAGGCGCACCGTGACCACATCGATGCGCACCGAGGCCCAGCTGCCGCTCTGCGCGCTCAGCCACAGGCCGGCCAACCGTCGCAGGCGTCGCACCTTGGCCACGGTGACGGCCTGCGCGACGCCCCCGAACTGCTCGCCGGTGCGGGCCTTCACCTCCACGAAGATCACGGCCCGCCGAGCCTCGTCGGCCGCCACGATGTCCAGCTCTCCGTAGCGGCAGCGCCAGTTCCGGGTGAGCACCCGCAGCCCGAGTCCCTGGAGATACTCCACCGCCAGTTGCTCCCCCAGCGCCCCGATCTCGGCGCGGCTCTCTGTTCCGGTCATGCCGCCACCCTGCGGTGAGTCGCCGACACCACCCGCGATCCATCCCCAGATCCGAATTCATCCCCAGGCGCGCGCCCTTTCGGTTTCGGCGCCGTCAAATCCGGGGTACACGCCATCAACTGCCGACCAGGAGGACACGATGGCGATCGGAACCACAGGCGGATCAGTGCACCGCTCCGTGCACGGGGCCGCCGACCGCGCGACCGACAGCAACGCCTTCGAGAAGCTGGCACGTATCGGGTTCGCGGCCAGTGGGGTGCTGCATCTGCTGGTCGGCTACATCATCGCCCGGCTGGCGTTCGCCGGCGGCGGAGGCAACGCCGACCAGTCCGGCGCCCTGGCCACCATGGCCAGCCAGACGGGCGGGGCGATCATGCTGTGGGTGGCCGCGGCCGGGCTCGCAGCGCTGGGGTTGTGGTACCTCGCCGAGGCGATCATCGGGGCCAAACCCAAAGAGCGTTCCCAGGGCAAGGACGAGCCGGCGTGGAAGCGCCTCAAGCCCCTGGCGCTGGCCATCGTCAACTTCGCGATCGCATTCTCGGCGGCGCGCTATGCGATGGGCAGCGGTCAGAACAACGCCCAGCAGAACGCAGGCATGTCCGGTCAGCTGATGCAATCGGGTTGGGGCAAGGCTCTTCTCATCGCCATCGGTGTCGGCGTCGCCGCGGTCGGCGCGTATCACATCTACAAGGGGGCGTCGGAGAAGTTCCTCGACGAGCTGCAGGTCTCGGGCGGCAAGGGCATCACCGCGATCGGCATCATCGGTTACGTCGCCAAGGGCCTCGTGCTCGGAGGCGCGGGCGTGCTGGTCGTCTTCGCCACCTTGCAGGCCGACCCGGCGAAGGCCAGTGGGCTGGATGCGGCGGTGAAGACCCTGGGGCAGGCTCCGTTCGGCAAGTTCCTGCTGATCGCCGCCGCCGTCGGCATCGCCGCCTTCGGCGTGTACTCGTTCATCCGGAGTCGCTACAGCCGGATGTGAGCGCACGGCGGGGTCAGCCGGCGCTGACGGTATTCTCGCCGGATGGTCCCGCTGCTCGATCACCTGCGTGGCCACGGTGACCGGGTCGCGGTGCTCACCGACACCGAGCAGCTCACCTACTTCCAGCTGGCCGATCGGGTCGAGGCGTTCGCCGCCACCCTGAGCGCCCCCCGCAGCCTCGTGATGATCGAGGCTCGCAATGATCTCCACACCCTGGTCAGCTACCTCGGGGTGCTCGCCGGTGGCCACGTCGCGCTCCCCGTGCCGGCAGGCCGGGACCAGAGCAACACCCTCGCCACGTATCACCCGGACGTGGTCATCGACGGCGCGGGAGTCCGGACGGCGACCGGCGGTGGCGCCGGAAGCCGCCACCGGATGCACCCCGATCTCGCCCTGCTGATGTCCACCTCCGGCAGCACCGGTTCGCCCAAGCTCGTGCGGCTGTCCTACGGCAACCTGGCCGCGAACGCGCGCTCGATCGCCACGTATCTCGGCATCCACGACTCCGACCGCGCCGCGACGACGCTGCCGATGTCGTACTGCTACGGACTGTCGGTGATCCACAGCCATCTGCTAATGGGGGCGGCGGTGATCCTGAGCGACCTGTCGGTCTCCGACCACCGGTTCTGGGAGCTGTTCCGCCGCCATCGCGGCACCACCTTCGCCGGTGTGCCGTACACGTTCGAACTGCTTGAGCGCAGCGGCTTTCCGGCGATGGACCTGCCCGATCTGCGCTACCTCACCCAGGCGGGCGGCAAGATGCCCGAAGACCGGGTGAGCCGTTTCGCAACCCTCGGCGAGCGCCGCGGCTGGCAGCTGTTCGTGATGTACGGGGCCACCGAGGCGACCGCACGGATGGCCTACCTCCCACCCCATCTCGCCCGCACCCGCCCGTCGGCCATCGGCGTGCCGATCCCCGGCGGCTCCTTCACCATCGAGCCTCTCGACGAGTGGCCCGAGGACGGTGCGGGCGAGCTGGTGTACCGCGGTGACAACGTCATGATGGGCTACGCGCACTCCCCCGCCGACCTCGCCGACGGCGCGACGCTCGACGCGCTGCGCACCGGCGACATCGCCCGCCGGGGGGACGACGGACTCTACGAGGTGATCGGCCGCAGAAGCCGCTTCGTCAAGATGTACGGCCTCCGCATCGACCTCCACCAGTTGGAGACCACGCTGCGCACCCAAGGTGTGCCGGCACTGTGCACCGACCGCGGCGATCGTCTCGCGGTCATCGCCGCCGGCGACCACGACACCGACAGTGTGCGCCGCGCGGCGGCCTCGGCGGCGGGGGTGCCAGCGGGGGCGGTCGACGCCGTGACCGTGGCCGAACTGCCGACGCTGCCCTCGGGCAAGCCCGATTACCCGACGGCGCGCGTCCTGGCCGCCGGCGCCGCGGCGACCGGCCAGGATCCCGCCGACGTTCGCGCCGTGTTCTCCGACGTGCTGCAGCTCGACCCCGGAACCATCGACGACGACGCCAGTTTCGTCGAACTCGGCGGGAACTCGCTGACCTACGTGACGATGTCCCTGCGGCTGGAGAAGACCCTCGGCAGATTGCCCGCCGACTGGCAGCGAAAGTCCGTGCGCGAGCTGGCCGCCGTGAAGCCACCCGAGCCCCGGTGGTGGCAGTCCTGGGGTACCACCGTGGAATCGAGTGTGGCCCTGCGGGCGGCGGCGATCGTGCTGATCGTGGGCTCGCACGCCGATCTGTTCGAACTGTGGGGCGGCGCGCACATCCTGCTCGGCGTCGCCGGATACAACTTCGGGCGGTTCTGCCTGACACCGCTTGCGCGCACCGACAGAGCGCGGCACCTGCGTACCACCATCGCGTGGATCGCGGTGCCGTCCGTGCTGTGGATCGCGCTGGCGCTGATCTTCACCGACGACTATCACCCGACGAATCTGTTGCTGGTCAACAAGATTCTGGGTCCGCCCGACAGCATGACGGCGGGGCGGCTGTGGTTCGTCGAAGTGCTGGTGTGGACGCTGGTCGCCCTGGCCGCGGTGTTCTGGCTGCCCGCGATGGACCGGCTGGAGCGACGCCGGCCGTTCGTCCTGGCGATGGCGTTCCTGGCCGTCGGTATGGCGTTACGGTACGACGCGCTGGGGCTGGACCTGGGCCGCGATGCGTGGTTCACCATGCTGGCGTTCTGGTTCTTCGCCATCGGCTGGGCGGCATCGAAGGCCCGCACCCCGCTGCAGCGCGCGGCGGTGACCGCCGTGCTGATCGTCGGCCTGCACGGCTACTTCGACAGCACGCTGCGTGAACTCCTGGTGCTCGCCGGTCTGGCACTGCTGATCTGGCTGCCCGCGGTGCGCTGCCCGACCGGCGTCGCGGTGGTGGCCGGGATCATCGCAGAGGCATCACTGTTCATCTACCTCACGCACTACCAGGTGTATCCGTTGTTCGGCACCCATCACCTCGCCGGCGTCGTCTCGTCCCTTGCCGTCGGGATCGCGGTCACCGCGGCGGTGAATCTGGTGCGACAGTGGTTGCGGACCCGCAGGCTCAACCCACCGGATCCGGCGCAGGCTCCCGCTCTGCGATGAGCCCTTCCTGCACCAGCGTCGCCGACACGACGCCGTCCTGCCCGATCAGACTCGCCGACACCACACCACGTCCCCGGGCGGCCGCGGGCGATCGGCACTCGAGCAGGTTCCACCGGTCGGCCTGTATCCGCCGGTGGAACCAGATCGACGAATCGGTGGTGCCGCTGCGGTGCGTCCTGGACCGCATGGAGTGCCCGTGGGCCCGCAGCGCGGGGTCGATCAGGTACACGTCGGTGACGTAGGCGGCGATCAGCGTGTGCAGCAGCGGATCGTCCGGAAGCACCGTCGAGGCCCGCCACCACAGCCGCCGGACGAAGTGCTCACCGGCGCCGTCGTCGACGAGCCGAAGATCGAGCTCATCGAGCGGCATGGACGGTGCCGGCCCGGCAGGCCCGGTTCGCGGCAGCGACTCCGGATCCTCCGGAAGGTCACGGTGGCCGTGCTCGGGGCCCGGCAGCGGCGCGGCGAACGACACTGTGGCCGTGGTCAACAGGCGCCCGTCCTGGTCCGCGTCGACCCGACGCGAGGCCGCGGTCCTGCCGTCGTAGACGCGTGCGACGCGATAGTCGACCGGGTCGCCGGCCTCCCCGCCGCGCAGGAACTGAAGGTGCATCGCCGTCGGCGTCTTGACGGTGTCGACGGTCCGGGCTGCCGCGGCGAGGCTCTGCGCGACCAACTGGCCGCCGTAGGCACGTTTTCCCGCCGGGCCGCTGGCGGTTCCGCGCCAGACGTCGGCACCGGCCTCGGCCACGTCGAGCAGGTCCAGGAGCCGGCTCACGCGACGGTGCCCGACTCGCGCAGGCCCGTGACCTCGTCGGCTGGCAGCGACAACCAGTCGGCCAGCACCGCGTCGGTGTCGTCGCCCAGGGCGGGTGCGGACACCGCCGGCGGATAGCTGCCGTCGATGGACACCGGAAGGCCCGCCGCCAGATACCGGCCCACCCGGGGCTGATCGAGAGGCGTGAACAGTGGGTTGTCGGTGACCCGGCGGTCGGCGGCCGTCTCGCCGAACGTCTGATAGCGCTCCCACAACACCGAGGTCGAAGACAGCGCGGCGCAGATCTCGGCACCGGTGTGCCCGGAGAACCACTGTGCGTACAACGCGCTCAGCGCGTCCCGGTGCCGGTAGCGCTCGCCCTCGTCGGAGAAATCGGCGCCCAGCGAATCAGCCAGCAGCGCAACGGCTTCAGTGGTCCCGGTGAGGTCGTTCAGATCGCGGAAGTGCCGGCCGGTGAGGGCGACCACCATGAAGGACACACCGTCGCTGCTGGTGAAGTTCTGCCCGTACGTTCCGTAGACCGCGTTGCCGATACGGCGGCGCGAGGTGCCGTTGACCATGGCCTCGGTCAGCAGGCTGAGGTTGCCCGCGGTGGCGAGGGCGACGTTCTCCAGCGGGATGCTGATCCGCTGTCCCTGGCCGGTCGCATCGCGGTGCCGCAACGCGGTGACCACCGACAGGGCCGCGTAGAGCCCGCAGGAGACGTCCCAGGCCGGCAGGACGTGGTTCACCGGCGGGCTCAGCTCGGACGGCCCGGTGACGAGGGGGAACCCGATGGCCGCATTGACGGTGTAGTCGACCGCGGTGCCGCCGTCGGCGCGCCCGGACACCTCGACGTGAATGAGATCAGGCCGCCCGGGGCGCAGCGCATCGTACGAGTGCCATTGCCGCCCGGCCACATTCGTGATGAACACGCCGGTCTCGGTGATGAGGCGCGCGACGAGCGCCTGTCCCTCGGCGGCACGCATGTCGACCGCCAGCGAGCGCTTGCCCTTGTTCAGCCCCGCCCAGTAGATGCTGTCCCCCGACTCGGTGAGCGGCCAGCGGCGGTAGTCGGCGGCGCCGCCGACCGGGTCCACGCGCAGCACCTCGGCGCCAAGCTGCGCGAGCGTCATGCCCGCCAACGGCACCGCGACGAAGCTGGAGATCTCGACCACCCGCACTCCGGCCAGCGGCCGCGCCGGGTCAGGCGCTGGTTCGGTCATCCGCTCAAGCTAGCAAGCGGGGCACCGCCCGCTCGATGCCTCACCCCTCGACGATCACTGCGCTGCCGTCACGCCCGGTGAGCAGCACACCGCGGTCGCCGTCGACGATCAGTCCGCGCAACTGCGTGGAACGTGGTGTGGCACCGTCGAAGACCTCGGTGGTGACCTCGTCGGCCAGGACGGTCCGGCCGCCCTCGGTCCATCGATAGCTGCACCGGGTTTCGGTCTGCCCCTGGCCGAGGTCCGTCGCAACGACCTCCATCTCGACACCGTGGGGTCTGGTCAGGCCCAGGGCAGCGAGCACGGCATCAGGGCCGCTGCCCCGCAGCGACACGCGGCGCGTGGTCTCGGGCCGTACGGAGCAGTCACCGCCGTCGGCGAAGCGGACGAGACGCCACCCGTCATCGGCGCCGCGGAAGACGAGCCGCTCCCCGCCGGGGTGCAGTTCGGCGACGAGGATCTCGTGGTCCACGGACAGGACGCGTGCGGACACCACGCCCTTGAGCCGGGAGGCCCTGCGCCGCAACGCCTCTTCGTGCCACGGGCGAACCCGGCTGTCGAGTCGGCCGTCGAGGAGGGAAGAGACGGCCGCCCCGACGGCATTGCGGATCACACGGCGGTGGCAGCGCTGTGTCGGTGCGCCGGCATCGCCGATGCTGCGCAGAGAACGGTCGGCGGCCGCGGCCACCTCGACCGGGATCATATGAGTTCGATGGCCTCGGCGATCGACGGCAGTACCCGGCTGGGGCGGAACGGAAATCGCTCGACGTCCTCGATCGTGGTCGATCCGGTCAGGACCAGGATCGTTTCCAGGCCGGCTTCGATGCCGGCGACGACGTCGGTGTCCATCCGGTCGCCGACCATGACGGTGTTCTCGGAGTGCGCCTCGATGCGGTTGAGCGCGCTACGGAACATCATCGGGTTCGGTTTGCCCACGAAATAGGGCTCCCGCCCCGTCGCTTTCGTGACCATCGCCGCCACGGACCCCGTCGCCGGCAGCGGCCCCTCGGCCGACGGGCCGGTCACGTCGGGGTTGGTGGCGATAAACCGCGCACCGCCGAGGATCAGGCGGACCGCCTTCGTGATCGCCTCGAAGGAGTACGTCCGGGTCTCGCCGAGCACCACGAAATCCGGCTCCACGTCGGTCATCGTGTACCCGGCTTCGTGCAGCGCGGTGGTCAGCCCCGCCTCGCCGATCACGTAGGCCGACCCGCCCGGAAGCTGGTCGGCCAGGAATGTCGCAGTCGCGAGCGCGGACGTCCAGATGGCGCTCTCCGGCACGATCAGACCCGAGCGGGCGAGCCGCGCCGCGAGGTCGCGCGGCGTGAAGATCGAGTTGTTCGTCAGCACCAGGAACGGCCGTTCCCGGTCGGTCAGCGTCTGCAGGAACTCCGCCGCGCCGGGCAGCGCATGTTCCTCGCGGACGAGCACGCCGTCCATGTCGGTCAGCCAGCACTGCGGTGTGGTGCGCACTCCCCCAGTGTGTCAGCGGCAGCAAGCCCCTATTCGGGCAGCCGGAGCTCGGGCTTCTCGACCTCTTCGATGTTGACGTCCTTGAACGTGATCACCCGGACCTGCTTGACGAAGCGTGCGGGCCGGTACATGTCCCACACCCACGCGTCGCCCAGCCGCAGTTCGAAGTAGACCTCACCGTCGGCGTTGCGGGGCACCATCTCGACGCTGTTGGCCAGGTAGAAGCGCCGCTCCGTCTCCACGACGTAGCTGAACTGCCCGACGATGTCCTTGTACTCCCGGTACAGCGAGAGCTCCATCTCGGTTTCGTACTTCTCGAGATCCTCGGCACTCATCGGCTCAACTGTCCTTCACGTAGATCGCCGGCGACCGGCATGTCCACGAGCATCTTCTCGCACCCGTGTTCCCCATGCTCCCCGGGTTCCCCCTCCACGACCAATCTGCGCACATTGATGAAGGAGAACCGGTGCTGGCGCGAGGGGCCCAGCCGCGCCAGCGCGGCGCTGTGCGCCCGTGTGCTGTAGCCCTTGTGTTCGGCGAACCCGTAGCCGGGGTGTTCGTTCTCCATCGCCACCATCAGACGATCGCGACTGACCTTGGCCAGCACGCTCGCCGCCGCGATGCACGCAGCCGCCGCGTCCCCGCCGACCACCGGCAGCGACGGCATCGGCAGGCCCGGGACCCGGAACCCGTCGGAGAGCACGTACCCGGGACGCACCGGCAGGCCCGCCACCGCACGGCGCATGCCCTCGATGTTGGCGACGTGGACCCCGCGGCGGTCGACCTCCACCGAGGGGATGAACACCACGTGGAATGCCAGGGCATACCGGCGGATCAGCGGGAACAGCCGCTCCCGTTCGCTCTCGTTCAGCTTCTTCGAATCATCAAGGGCGGCCAGGCTTTCCAGGCGGTTGGGGCCGAGCACGCACGCAGCGACGACGAGCGGTCCCGCGCAGGCGCCCCGGCCGACCTCGTCGACCCCGGCGACCGGTCCGAGACCGGCGCGGTACAGGGCGGATTCCAGGGTGCGCAGGCCCGATGATCTCCGGATGACCGCGCGCGGTGGCCAAGCAGTCGGCAAGTGTCAGTGCCCCTTCCACGCCACCGGTCAGTCCTGCGGGTTCACCGAGTTCACGCCGCCCCACCGACCCGGCGGCCAGGCGATGAACTGGGCCTTACCGATGACATTGTCCACGGGGATGGTGCCGGCCGTCGGATCGCCCGTGCACAGCAGACCCTTCTGCGCGTCGGCGGGCTCATTCGTGCAGTGGGTGCGGGAATCCGCCGAGTGCGTGCGGTTGTCACCCATCACCCAGAGCCGCCCCTCCGGCACCGTCACCGGGCCGAATTCGTTGCCCAGGCACGGGTAGACCGCAGGATCGGCCATCATCGTGTCAGGGTCGAGGTAGGGCTCGTCGAGTTTCTTGCCGTCCACGGTCAGCCCCGTGTCGACGCGGCACTGGACCGTCTGCCCGCCGGTGGCGATGATCCGCTTGACCAGATCGTTCTCGTCGGGGGGCACGAAACCCACGACCGACAGCGCGTTCTGGATCCACCGCACGGCGGTGTTGTCCGAACGGATGGACTTGTAGCCGATGCTCCAGTTCGGCGGACCCTTGAAGACGACGACGTCGCCGGGCCCCGGCGATCCGAAGCGGTAGGACAACTTGTCGACCATGATGCGGTCACCGACGCAGCCGTTGCAGCCGTGCAGCGTGGGCTCCATCGATTCCGACGGAATCAGGTAAGGCCTCGCGATGAACGTCAGCATCACGTAGTAGAGCACCAGCGCGATGCTGATCAGGATCGCCGCTTCGCGCAGCGCTCCCCGCTTCTTCTTGCCGGGCTCGTCGTCGGCGTCACCGGAGTCGGAGTCACCGGAGTCGGAGTCACCGGAGTCTCGGCGCCGGTGCTCGACTGACGATTCGTCGGACTGGTCGGTGGGGCCCGACGGCCCTGCAGGCTCAGAAGGCAACGTCACGAGATCAGACTAGCCAGCGCGCGCCGCGACCGGCGCGACCACACAGGGTCAGCGCTTCTCTTTGATCTTGGCCTTCTTGCCGCGGAGCTCGCGCAGGTAGTACAGCTTGGCCCGGCGCACGTCACCGCGGGTGACGATGTCGATGTGGTCGATGTTGGGCGAATGCACCGGGAAGGTGCGCTCGACGCCCACGCCGTAGCTCTCCTTGCGCACCGTGAACGTTTCGCGGACGCCGCCGCCCTGGCGACGGATGACGACGCCCTTGAAGACCTGAATGCGCTCCTTGGAGCCCTCGATGACCTTCACGTGAACGTTGACGGTGTCGCCGGGGCCGAAGGCCGGGACATCGTCGCGCAACGACGTCTGGTCGACGAAATCCAGCGTGTTCATCGGTGGCACTTCCTTGCTTGTCGCGGCCTTGCGGCGTCATGGTGACGCGCACTGGGCCGATGTGTTCGGGCGCTTGGGCGAGTCGTGCGGCTGATACCGGGATGTGTCTCCCGACCGTGCACAGACAACTGCCCAATTGTGCCAGACGGAGGGTGGATCCCCGAAATCCGCCGCAGCGGTGGGCCGGATACTTGCTTCGGCAAGGAGCGGGCCGGGTACACACGCGTTACTCTGGTCTCACTGAGCACGCGCGCTGCGCTGCCGGATTCTGGGGGAACACGAGCGTCGACCCACACTTTACGGAGGAGACCGATGCAGCAGCCGACGAGGCTGTTCACCAAGTCCCTGGCCCTGAGTGCCACCGTCTCTCTCCTCGCCGGGTGCACCGCGACCGGCAGTAGCGCACCGCCGGTCTCCCCCGGCCCGCACCTCACGGTCGTCGCACCGTTGGGCGCGATGGCACCGCTGCCCGAGGCCCCGCCGGAGCAGCCCGTCGCCACGTTCACCGGTCTGGCCGAACGGGAACGCGCCGCCACCTCGCAGGCCGCCTCGGCGGGCGCCGACATCACCGCGGCGGTGTTGGACCGCAACACCGGAGAGTTGGTCACCAACGGCAACGGCATGACGATCGCCATCGCGTCGGTGGTCAAGCTGTTCATCGCCGACGACCTCCTGCTCCAGGTGGCCCAGGGCCGCACCACGCTGTCGCCGGAGGACCGCAAGTCCCTCGACGTGATGCTGCGCGCCTCCGACGACAGTGCGGCCGAGGTGTTCTGGAACCGCAGCGGCGGCACCGCGATCATCGATCGTGTCGTGAAGCGCTACGGGCTCACCCAGACGCGCAAGCCCGGCAACGGTCGCTGGTTCAACACCATCAGCACCGCCACCGATCTCGTGCGCTACTACGACATGCTGCTGTCCGGCGCCGGCGGCCTGCCGCGCGAGCAGGTCGACGTCATGATGTCCAGCCTCGCCGCCTCCACCCCGACCGCACCCGACGGCATGGTTCCCGGTGGGATCTACCCGCAGCGGTTCGGCATTCCGGAGGGCCTGTTCGCCGAGCCGGTCGCGGTCAAGCAGGGCTGGATGTGCTGCGTGGGCTCCGACTGGATGCATCTATCGACCGGCGTGGTCGGCTCCGACCGCCGCTTCGTGATGGTGGTCGGGTCGATGCAGGCCGCCAGCGACGACTCGGCCCGCAAGACCATCACCGATGCGGTGAAGACGATGTTCCCGGCGGGCAGGATCTAGTCGTCTGCCAGCAGGTCGGGCCGCCGTTCACGGGTCCGTTGCAGCCCCTGCTCGCGTCGCCACGCCGCGATGCGGGCGTGGTCGCCGGAGAGCAGGACGTCCGGCACGTCGAACCCACGCCAGCTGGCCGGCCGCGTGTAACTCGGCCCCTCCAGCAGTCCGCCGACGAGTTCGGAATGTGAATCGTCCTGATGGGACGCGGGATTGCCGAGGACGTCGGGAAGCAGCCGTACGACGGCCTCGATCATCACGACCGCGGCGGACTCCCCGCCGGGCAGCACGTAGTCTCCGATGGAGACCTCCTCGACGCGCATCCGGGTCGAGGCATCGTCGACGACCCGCTGGTCGATGCCTTCGTACCGGCCGCATGCGAACACCAGGTGCTTCTCCCCCGACCACCGCTGCGCCGCAGCCTGGTCGAAGAGGCGCCCCGCCGGGGTCGGCACGACGAGAAGTGTCTCCGGCGAACAGATGTCGTCGAGCGCGGGACCCCACACCGGGGCCTTCATCACCATTCCGGGTCCGCCACCGTAGGGCGAATCGTCCACCGAGCGGTGCACGTCGTGGGTCCAGTCCCGCAGATCGTGAACGGCCAGATCCACGATGCCGGCGTCGATCGCCCTGCCCGGCAACGATTGTCGCAACACCTCGAGGAACGCGGGAAAGATCGTGACCACGTCAATCTTCACGGCTGCGCGTCCTCAGAGTTCGAGCAGGCCGTCGGGGGGGTCGATCTCGATGGCACCGTCGGCCAGCGACACCGACACCACGATCGCCGACACGAACGGGACGAGCACCTCGGCCCCGTCCGGATTGCGAACGGCCAGCAATTCGCCTGCGGTCGTGTGCAACACCTCGGCGACGGTGCCGACCTCATGTCCGGACGTGGTGGTGACGGTCATGCCTTCGAGCTGATGGTCGTAGAACTCGTCGGGGTCTTCGATCGGCGGCAGTACCGCAGAGTCGACGAGGAAGAGTGTGCCGCGCAGCGCATCGGCGGCCGTGCGATCGCCGACCCCCTCCAGGCGGATCAGCAGTCGACCACCGTGCGCGCGCACCGATTCGATGAGGTAATCGCGTTCGGCGCCACCCCGGTTCGACCGACCGCGCAGGGTGACACCCGGCGCGAACCGGCCCTCCGGATCGTCGGTGCGGACATCGACGGCCAGTTCGCCGGTGACGCCGTGCGCTTTGACGACGCGCCCGACAACCAGGTCCATAGCCGCTACTGGTCGGTGTCCACCACGTCGACGCGGATGCCGCGTCCACCGATGCCGGCCACCAAGGTCCGCAGCGCGGTCGCCGTGCGGCCCCCGCGCCCGATCACCTTGCCCAGATCCTCGGGGTGGACGTGCACCTCGACGGTGCGGCCGCGACGGTTGGTCACCATGTCGACACGGACATCGTCAGGGTTATCGACGATGCCGCGCACCAGGTGCTCGACGGCGTCGACGACGACCGAGCTCATTCGGCAGCGGGGGCGTCGGACGTGGCGGCTGCCTCGGCCTCGGCGGGAGCCTCGGCCGATTCGGCGGGCTGCTCGTCCTTCTTGGCCGGGGCCTTCTTCTTCTTCGGCGTGGTGGCCTCGGTGGAAGGTCCGCCGTCGGCTTCTGCCAGCGCCGCGTTGAACAGGTCGAGCTTGCTGGGCTTGGGCTCCTTGACCTTGAGCGTGCCCTCTTCGCCGGGCAGGCCCTTGAACTTCTGCCAGTCACCGGTGATCTTCAGCAGCTGCAGAACCGGTTCGGTGGGCTGGGCGCCGACGCCGAGCCAGTACTGCGCGCGCTCCGAGTCGATCTCGATGAGGCTCGGCTCTTCCTTCGGGTGGTAACGACCGATGACCTCGATGGAGCGGCCGTCGCGACGGGTGCGCGAATCGGCGACTGCAATGCGGTACTGGGGGTTGCGGATCTTCCCGAGACGGGTGAGCTTGATCTTGACAGCCATGATTGAGCGGTTTCTCCTGTGGTTGCCACGCTGCAATTCGGCGATCGCGGCGGGGTGCCGGATCCGGTTTTGCCTTACGTGTGTGACCGCGGCGCGGCGCATCTGATTCAGAAGCCGCACGCAGACAGCGGACCATTGTGCCAGACCTGCGCGCACCGGCGGAAATCGAACGAGGCACGCGCCCGGTGACCTTTACAAATTCGGCCCCCGGTGTCACCTTCTAGGCATGGACGACGCGGCTGCGCTGCTGGAGATCGAGGCCATCAAACAGGTGAAGGCACGGTACTGCCGGTACCTCGACACCAAGGACTGGACCTCCTGGCGCTCCCTGTTCGCCGAGGACTTCCGCAGTGACACCTCGCAGGCGGGCGGCAAGATCATCGTCGGGGCCGACGACTTCGTGGCGTTCACCCGCCGCAGTCTGCGCGACAACGCCACCGTGCATCAGGTGCACGCCCCGGAGATCGAGCTGACGTCGCCGACGACCGCGACCGGCGTGTGGGCACTCGAAGACGTGGTGCGCCTGGCGCCGGGGATCAACCTGCGCGGATACGGCCACTACCGGGAGTCCTACGCCAAGGTCGACGGGCGGTGGCTGATCACCGCTTCGACGCTGACCCGGCTCCGGGAGGACATCTTCAACGTCGCCGTCTCGCTCTACCTGTCGCCGCGCATCAAGCGGGCCGCCGGGCGTCTTGCGCGCCGCGCGGTCGGCTGACCTTCAGACCAGCTTGTCGAAACACTTCTCCTCGACGCGCTTGCTCATCCGCCACCCTTCGTCGGTCCGGACGAACTCGTCGATGTACCAGATGCCGACGAAATAGATCTGCCCGTTGTCCCCGCCCATCACCATCGGGTTGAAGCAGATCGCCCGTGAGGTCGCGGTGTCGCCGCTGAGGCGAACGTCGATGTTGCCGACCATGTGGTAGTAGGCCGGGAAGTTCGGCAGGACCTCCTTGAGCCACGCCTTCACCTCGGGAAATCGGCCGTCGACGCCGCCGCTGACGCGGTAGTCGATGTAGGCGTCCGGCGTGAACACCGCGTCGAGGTCGTCGAAGCGCCGCCGGTCGATCGCGGTGGAGTAGTCGATCAGCAGTTGCTGGATCTCCAGGCGGTCGGAGATCTCCTCGATGCTCAGCATGGCTTCGATTGAACACGATCTGCCGCCCGGATTAGGCTCACCCGACATGACACGGCTTCTCGCCTGCCTGACCGCCGCGCTGTGCCTGCTCGCCGGGGTGGCCCCGGGGCAGACGCCCACCGCCTCGGCCGTCCCCTCGGCAGCCGTCCTCCAGCCCGCCGGCTCGCTGCCGTTGCCCGACGGGCCCGCCCAGGCATGGGTCCTCGCCGACATGGACACCGGCACCGTGCTGGCCGCGCGCGACGAGCACGGACGCTTCGCCCCGGCCAGCACCATCAAGATCCTGCTCGCGATGGTCGTCCTCGACGAGTTGGCGCTGGACGCGACGACGGTCGCCGACGAGGCCGATACGCGGGTCGAGTGCAACTGCGCGGGCGTCACGCCGGGGATGACGTATTCGACCCGGCAACTGCTGGAGGCCCTGCTGCTCGTGTCGGGCAACGATGCCGCGAACACGCTGGCCACGATGCTCGGCGGCCGCGACGCCGCGGTGGCCAAGATGAATGCCAAGGCAGCGGCCCTCGGGGCCACGGGGACCCGTGCGGGGTCGCCGTCGGGTATCGACGGCCCCGGCATCGACATCTGGTCCACGCCACACGATCTGGCTGTGCTGTTCCGCTCGGCCATGGCGTACCCGGTCTTCGCGCAGATCACCGCGCAGCCGACCGCCGTGTTCCCGACCCGCAACGGCGACACGGTGCTCGTGAACCAGGACGAGCTGCTGCACCGGTACCCCGGCGCGTTCGGCGGCAAGACCGGCTACACCGACCTGGCCCGGAAGACCTTCGTCGCCGGCGCATCGCGCAACGGCAGACATCTCGTGGTGGCGCTGATGTACGGCCTGGTCAAGGAAGGCGGGCCGACGTATTGGGACCAGGCTGCCGCGCTGCTGGACTGGGGTTTCGCGCTCGGCCCGAATCCCGGGGTGAGCCGGCTCTGACGGCGCCGCGGCACCGTCGGGGCCGCTGAGGTCGCCTCGGCGAGGACGAACACGCCGAAATCGGTCGAAGTCGATACCCGAGGGAGACCGGGTCGAGTCCTGCCGCGACTAGCGTCGCCCTTCGTGCGAAGACGACTCGCGGGGCTGGCGCTCGCCCTCAGCGTGATGCTGCCCGCCGCGTCGATGTCGCTGGCCGCTGCGGGATCCGCCCAGCCGGCCGCGCAACCCGCTGCCGCGCAACCACTTCCGGACGGACCGGCCAAGGCGTGGCTGGTCGCCGATCTCGACACCGGCCGTGTCCTGGCCAGCCGCGACCCCTACGGCACCTACGCCCCCGCCAGCACCATCAAGGTGCTCCTCGCGATGACCGTCCTCGACCACCTGCGCCCGGACAACTTCGCCAGGGCCAACGAATCGCACACGCAGGTCGAATGCTCGTGTGTCGGACTGAAACCCGGTCAGGCCTACACCACGGCGCAGCTGGTCGCGGCGATCCTGATGGTGTCGGGCAACGATGCGGCGAACATGCTCGCCGACATGCTGGGCGGCCAGCGGGTCGCGGTCGCGGCCATGAACCGCAAGGCGGCGATGGTCGGCGCCCGCAGCACGAAGGCCTCGTCACCGTCCGGCCTGGACGGGCCAGGGTGGGAATCGGTCACCACACCCCACGATCTCGCGGTCATCATGCGCGCCGCACTCCGATATCCGCTGATCGCCCAGATCATGAGGTCCCCGACCGCGCAGTTCCCCGGCAAGACGCTGCAGAACCAGAACGAACTGCTGAGCCGCTATCCCGGTGACCTCGCCGGCAAGACAGGGTTCACCAATCTGGCCCGCAAGACCTATGTCGGTGCGGCGCAGCGCGGTGACCGTCGCCTGGTCGTCGTGCAGATGTACGGCAGTGGGGACCTGTACGGACAGGCGATCAGCCTGCTGGACTACGGGTTCAGCCAGCCGTGAACGGATCACGCCGCTAGTAGACGACCCCGCGCAGCATGACGACCGTGGGGTCGGCGAGCACACCGGCCCCCGCCCTGGGATCTTCGGCGTAGCACACCAGATCCGCCGACGCCCCGTGGGCGAAACCCGGGCGCCGCAACCACTCCCGCGCATCCCAGCATGCCGCGCCGAGCGCCTCGGTCGGCGTCATGCCGATGCCCTTGAGCGCGTCCACCTCGTCGGCGATGCGACCGTGCGCCACCGCGCTGCCCGCATCGGTCCCGGCGAAGATCGGCACGCCCGCCTCGTGCGCAGCGCCGATCCTCTCCGCACACGTTTCGTACAGCGCCCGCATGTGCTTCTGGTAGGCCGGGAAGCGGTGCGCCTGCTCGGCGATGTCCGGGAAGTTCTCGATGTTGATCAGCGTGGGCACCAGAGCGGTGCCGTACTCGACCATCAGATCGATGGTGTCGGCGGTGAGGCCGGTGCCGTGCTCGATGCAGTCGATGCCGGCGGTGATCAGACCGGGCAGCGCCTCCTCGCTGAACACGTGCGCGGTGACGCGGGCCCCGTTGGCGTGCGCGGCGTCGATCGCGGCGTCGAGCACGTCGTCGGACCACAGCGGCGCCAGATCACCGGTCTCGCGGTCGATCCAGTCCCCCACCAGCTTGACCCAGCCGTCACCCCAGCGTGCCTGCGCGGCGACCGCCTCGGGAAGCTGCCACGGGTCGTCGAGTTCGGCCGCGAAGCCCCGCTGATACCGCTTCGGGCGGGCCAGGTGGCGGCCGGCGCGGATGATGCGCGGCAGGTCCGGCCGGTCGTCGAAGGCACGGGTGTCGGTGGGCGATCCGGCGTCGCGCAGCAGCAGCGCGCCGGCGCCTCGTTCCGTCTCGGCCTGCGCGACCGCCTCGTCCAGCTCGATCGGGCCCTGGGGTCCGAGCCCGACGTGGCAGTGCGCATCGACCAGACCGGGCAGAATCCAGCCGCGGTCCGAATCGGCCCCGAACACCGTCTCGGCGCCGGCGACCGGTTCGGCGCTCAGCCTCCCGTCGACCACCCACCATTCGACGGGCTCACCGTCGGGCAGGCCGCGGCCGCGAACGTGCAGCCTCACGTCACCGTCTGCTCTTCGCGCCGGCGCTCATCGCTAGTTCTTCGGGAACTTGAGCTTCGACAGATCGATGTCGGCGAGGCCGGGCGGCAGCTCGTCGAGGCCCTTCGGCATGTTCGACAGATCCGGGAAGCCGGGCGGCATCCCGGGCATCCCCGCACCGAGCGGATTACGGGCCTTCGGCGGTGTCGGCCCGCGGCCACCCTTCTTCTTCCCGGCCTGCTTGTTCTTGCCCTTGGCGGCTTTACGGGTGTTCTTGCGGCCGAACGGCATTCCCATCTGGCCGGCCATCTGAGACATCATCTTGCGCGCCTCGAAGAAGCGGTCGACGAGCTGGTTGACCTCGGCGACCGTGACCCCGGATCCGTTTGCGATGCGCAACCGGCGCGACGCGTTGATGATCTTCGGGTCTTCGCGTTCCTTCGGGGTCATGCCGCGGATGATGGCCTGCACACGGTCGAGCTGCTTGTCGTCGACGGCGGCGAGCGCGTCCTTCATCTGGCCCGCGCCGGGCAGCATGCCCAGCAGGTTGCCGATGGGCCCCATCTTGCGGATCGCCAGCATCTGCTCGAGGAAGTCTTCGAGCGTGAGCTCGCCGCTGCCGATCTTGGCCGCGGTGGCCTCGGCCTGCTGGGCGTCGAAGACCTGCTCGGCCTGCTCGATCAGGGTCAGCACGTCGCCCATGCCGAGGATCCGGCTGGCCATCCGGTCGGGATGGAAGACGTCGAAGTCCTCGAGCTTCTCGCCGGCCGAGGCGAACAGGATCGGTACCCCGGTGACCTCGCGCACCGACAGCGCGGCGCCGCCGCGGGCGTCGCCGTCGAGCTTGGTCAGCACGACACCGGTGAACCCGACCCCCTCGCGGAACGCGTCGGCGGTGGTGACGGCGTCCTGACCGATCATCGCGTCGAGGACGAACAGCACCTCGTCGGGATCGACGGCGTCGCGGATCGCGGCGGCCTGCGCCATCAGCTCCTGGTCGATGCCGAGGCGTCCCGCGGTGTCGACGATGACCACGTCGTAGTGCTTCGCCCGGGCCTCGGCCAGACCGCCCGCGGCCACCGACACCGGATCGCCCGTGGCCATCTGCTCGATGGTCGCGCCGCTCGGCGAGACGCCGGGGTGCGGTGCGAACACGTGCACACCGGCGCGTTCGCCGACGATCTGCAGCTGGTTGACCGCGCCCGGGCGCTGCAGGTCACACGCGACGAGCAGCGGGGTGTGGCCCTGGGCCTTGAGCCACCGCGCGAGCTTGCCGGCCAGCGTGGTCTTACCCGAACCCTGCAGACCCGCCAGCATGATGACCGTCGGTGGGTTGCGCGCGAAGGCCAGCTGGCGCGTCTCGCCGCCGAGGATCCCGATGAGCTCCTCGTTGACGATCTTGACGACCTGCTGGGCCGGGTTGAGCGCCGCGGAGACCTCGACGCCCTTGGCACGGTCCTTGATGCGGGAGATGAACGCGCGGACGACGGGCAGCGAGACGTCGGCCTCGAGCAACGCCAGTCGGATCTCACGGGCGGTGGCATCGATGTCGGCATCGGTCAGCCGACCCTTGCCCCGCAGGCCCGAGAGAGCACCGGTCAACCGGTCGGACAGGGATTCAAACACGAGGCCAAGCCTATCGCGGACGGCCCGGCCACCCTCGACAGCGCTGCGCGGCGGGCGATACGGGATCTCCCGGGTGGCTAGCTGTACTGCCCAGGCAGGTTGGTTGAGGAAGTGTGACGACTCGCGGTAGCGGTCGTTGATGGTGAAGGTCTCCCGTCGTGGAGTGGAGCTG
>NZ_JACHVU010000002.1 GCF_014190915.1 Mycolicibacterium iranicum | reverse complement strand
GCCTCGAACGCCTGCCGGCCCGAATCCAACCGGTCTATCTCGTCGCTGTCTTCGCCGTCACCGGCTTGACTGTCCTGCCGAACAACCACGGACATTATCGTGCTCCATCTGGCTCATGCAGCTCATACACAAACCATCTGACACGCCCTCTGGCCACTCTAGGCAAACTCAGACACCAGCGAACGCATTTTGCCAAGATGGCGATAAGCGTGGATAGTCGCTGGTCACGGACGGTGCGGAGGCAGACCGTGAGAAGGGCGGTTAGCCAGTAGTTGTCACCATCTGCTCAAGACGTTCTGGCCCGGCTGGAGCGACACCCAAAGCCCCGACGGCACCGTCACCTGGACCACCCCCGGCGGACACACCTACATCACCACTCCCGCCAGCGCCCTGTGGTTCCCCGACTGGCACACCACCACCAGCCCGCTACCCCCGGCCCAGCAGTCCCCGCCACCACACCCCAACCGGCACACCACCATGCCCACACGACCACGCACCCGTGCCGCCGACACCATCGCCCGCATCAACGCCGAACGCCGACACAATGCCCAACAACGCCACCGAGACCAACACCGAGTGATCGCGGTGCCGGCGAAGCCGGCCAGACCTCCGGGTGAACCGCCGCCGTTCTAGCCGAACTGCGTGGGGTCCATCAGCAGGTGGTCGGAGACATCGCCGATCATCTCGACGTCGACGGTGCGCTCGGTGAAGTGCCAGCCGTGCTCGTCGCGGGCGAAGGAGTCGGCGTACCGCCCAACCACGATGGGCTGCAGTGCAATCGAGTCGGTGCGCTGCACCACGCAGAAGGTGGACCGTGCCGACGCAGTGCCCCCGTCGACGTCGACGATCGGGTTGAGCACCAGGTGACGAGTGCGCGGGGTGTTGTCGTGGTCCGGGAATCTGCGGGTCGTGGCGGCGAACAGCTTCGCGATCCGCTGCGAGCCCGCAACCCCCATGAAGTTGCCCCGGCCGAGCAACTCACCGACGCCGTCGAAATCGCCGGCATCGATCAGCTCGGCATAGCGATACAGCAGCTCCGTGACGGCCAGCTTGTCGGTGAGCACGCTCACGCGACCTGCCCCTGCACCACCGGCAGACCCGGATCGCTGGCCGCGTCCAGCGGCGAGGGCGTAGCGCCCGCCGCGATCAGGTGCGCGGCGAACGACGCGATCATCGCCCCGTTGTCCGTACACAGCCGCGGCCGCGGAATCCGCAACGTCATCCCGTTTTCCGCGCACCGCTGCGCCGCCAGTTCCCGCAGCCGCGAGTTCGCCGCCACTCCCCCGGCGATCAGCAGCGTCGACACGTTCAGCTCCTTGGCCGCCCGCACCGCTTTGGCTGTCAGCACGTCGGCCACCGCCTCCTGGAAACCCGCGGCGACGTCCGCCTGGGACGCCTCCGGATGGCTCTCGACATACCGTGCCACCGACGTCTTGAGGCCGGAGAAACTGAATGCATACGGGTCATCGCGCGGCCCGGTCATGCCGCGAGGGAAGACGATCGCTCGCGGATCCCCCTCGCGCGCAAGCTCGTCGAGCACCCTGCCACCCGGATACCCGAGCCCCAGCAGCCGGGCGATCTTGTCGTACGCCTCGCCCGCGGCATCGTCGACGGTCGAGCCCAGCTCGATGATCGGCTCCCCCAGCGACCGCACATGCAGCAGGTTCGTATGACCGCCCGACACCAGCAGACCGATACTCTCGGGCAGCGGCCCATGGTCGAACACGTCGGCCGCCAGATGCCCGCCGAGATGGTTCACCGCGTAGAACGGCACCTGCCACGCTGCTGAATACGCCTTGGCCGCAGCCACTCCCACCAGCAGCGCGCCTGCCAGCCCCGGCCCGATGGTCGCCGCCACCACGTCGGGTTTGTCCACCCCGGCCGCCGCCAGCGCTCGCCGCATCGTCGGGCCCAGCGCCTCCAGATGTGCCCGTGAGGCGATCTCGGGAACCACACCGCCGAAACGCGCGTGTTCGTCGACACTGGACGCCACCTCGTCGGCGAGCAGCGTGACCGAGCCGTCGTCGCGCAGTTCGGCGATGCCGACGCCCGTCTCATCGCAGGAACTCTCGATGGCCAGGACGATCATCGCAACTCCCGCTTCATCGTGTAGGCGTCCGCTCCGCTGATTCGGTAATACCGTTTGCGAACACCGATCTTCGTGAACCCTTCGCTCTCGTACAGCGCGATAGCCGCAGCATTGTCGGTCCGCACTTCGAGGAAGATGGTCGCCCCGTCAGCGAATTCGAACAGCCTCCGCAGCATCTGCCGCCCGATCCCCTGCCCCTGGTAAGCCGGGTCGACACCGATCGTGTGCACCTCGTACTCAAAGGGTTTGAACCGTCCCAGCCGCGCGATGCCGGCGTAGCCGACGAGCTTGTCCTCGACGCGGGCACCGACGTAGTAGTTGTGCTTGGCGGCCAGTTCGGCCAGGAACGCCCGCTCGGGCCACGGATCGTCACCGTCGAACAGCTGAGCTTCGAGCTCGGCGCACCGCATCGCATCCGTCGTCTTCAACGGTCCGTACTCGGCGCTCACCGCGCCGCCGCCTGCGGTGTGGCATCTGGTCGACGCAGGTACAGCGGAACCAGAGGCTCCGGCTCCTCGGCCCAATTCGACACCGCGGCAACCAAGCCGGCCGCCGTGGGATACACCGGCGCCAGCCGGGGCAGATCGAACAGTGCCGCATGCTCGGGGGATCCGGCGACCGCCGTCGCGCCCGTAGGGACGTCCGCCGCGGCATTGACGGCGGGCCCGTCGACGCGCACGCCCTCGCGGTACCGAGCCCAGTAGACCTCTCGCCGACGCGCATCGGTGACGACGAGGACGTCCCCCTCGACACCGACGGCGATGGCGTCGAGGCTGCACACCCCGCGCACCGGGATCCCCAGCGCGTGACCGAATGCGGCCGCGGTCGCCATCCCGACCCGCAGCCCGGTGAATGGCCCGGGACCGCAGCCGACGACGACGGCGCCGAGCCGGTCCACGGCCACCTGCGCGTCGGCGAGCGCCCCGACGATGTTGGGCGTCAGCCGCTCGGCGTGCGCGCGGGGGTCCACCGTCACCTGCTCGGCCAACACCTCCACGGTGTCGGCGTCGAGCCGCACCACGCCCGCCGTCACCGCCGGTGTCGCCGTGTCGACCGTCAATACCAGCATGCTCACGGCCTGCTCCACTTCCACATCGCCGTGCGCGCCTCGCTGTCGGCGGACCTCTCCAAACGGATGTCGAGATGGCTGTCCGACAGCCGTTCCGCCAGTCCCTCACCCCACTCGACCACCACGACGGCGTCGTCGAGATCGGTGTCGAGGTCCAGCGAATCCAGTTCGGCGAGCAGATCCACCGAAGCCTGATCGAGCAGGCGGTACAGGTCGACGTGCACCATGGCGGGCGCGCCCTCGCGGCGCGGACGGTGCACGCGCGCCAGCACGAACGTCGGAGAGACGACCGGGCCCTCGACATCCATCGCCTGCGCAATGCCCTTGGCCAGCACTGTCTTTCCGGCCCCCAGTGGTCCGCTGAGCACCACCACGTCACCGGCGCGCAGTTCGCGGCCCAGCGTCGCCCCCAGCCCGAGGGTGTCCTCGACGGTCAGCAGTTCTGCGTTGCCCGAACACTCACCCATTCGGCCGCACCCGCTCCCTGACTCGTCGCGTCATTGCGATCAACTTCGACGGCGTCGCCCGCTCGACCAACCGCACCAACGCGTCGTCTATCACCTCGGGTCGTTCCAGTTGCACGAGATGCCCCGCGCCACTGACGACAATCAGATCCGCCTTCTTCAGCCGTCGGGCCATGTCCTGCGAGTACTCCAAGGGGGTCAACAGGTCACGGTCGCCACACGCCACCAGTGTCGGGATCCTGCTCAGCGTCTCCAGGCCGGCCGTCTCGTCGTGCACTTCGAGCGCGTGCAGGAATTCGACCAGGGTCGCGATCGGGGTGTCGTGCATCATGCGTTCGGAGAACGCCACGACACTCGGGCTGATCTTCTCGTCGCCGTAGGACGCCGCCCGCAGGATCGGGCCGATGATCGACCGCGCGGCGCCGCGGCCGCGGTGCACCGTCTTCGGCGCGTACCGCGCTGTGAACCGCACCGCCTCCAGCGCGGGATTCTTCAGGATCTCACCCAGCGGAGACCGCGAAACACCCTCGGCTGCAGACGATATGAGCGCAGCGCCGACAACGCGGGTGGGATAGCGCTGCGGGTACTGGCGCGCGTGCGAGAGCACCGTCATGCCGCCCATCGAGTGGCCCACCAGGACGATCGGCCCTTTGGGCGCCATCACGGCGAGCACGCTCTCCAGGTCCTGGCCCAGCTGCTCCACGGTGTAGGTGTCGGGGGGCGCCTCCCCGGACTGCCCGTGGCCGCGCTGATCGTAGAAGACCATGCGCACCTGATCGCCCCACTGTTCGGACAGGCGGGCACGCTGAAAATGAAATGCCCCCATGCGCAGACAGAACCCGTGGGCGAAGACGACGGTCAGGGGCGCCTTCTCCGGACCGACCTCACGCACCGCCAGCGGAACTCCGTCGGGTGTGGTCACCACGCACCCGCGGTCGGCGTCGAGCAGCTCGAAATCCTCACTGCGGTAGAGGTCTTCGGCTGTCACCCGGCGGCGCAGCGACCGTGCGAAGGTCAGTCCGGCAGCCGAGCCGACCGCGGCCACGCCCGCCGCCCCGGCGAGCCAACCCGCCCCGCGGCTCATCGGGCGCCTCCGACGTAGCTGCGGCCGATACGGCGGCGCGGGCTGGTGACGATCTCGTAGTTGATCGTGCCCACCAAGTCCGCCCACTCCTGGGCCGTCGGTTCGCCGTGATCGCCGGGGCCGAACAGGATCGCGTCGTCACCCTCGCCGACCTCCACCGGGCCCGGTCCGAGGTCGACGACGAACTGGTCCATACAGACGCGCCCCACGCTCTGATAGCGCCGGCCGTTGATCGCGACCTCGAAGCGGTTGCTCAATGTCCGGAATACGCCGTCGGCGTACCCGGCGGGCACCAGGGCCAGCGTCGTGTCGCGCGGCGCAATCCAGGTGTGCCCGTAGGAGACACCATCCCCGGCGCGCACGGGGCGCACCATCGCGACGGGGCACTTCACCGTCATCGCCGGCCGCAATCCCATGTCACCGCGCTCCGGGATGGGGGTCTGGCCGTAGACGGCGATACCCGGCCGGACCAGATCGAAGGCCAGATCCGGCCGCGTCATCGTCGCGGGCGAGTTGCTCAGATGGAGGATCTCGTAGGGCAGTCCGGCCGCACGGGCCTGGGTGGCCAACTCGATGAGCCTGCGGGCCTGCTCGTCGTTGAACGGGTGGTCCGGATCGTCGCCGTGGGCCAGGTGCGACATCAGCCCTCGCACGCGGACCGCACCGTCGGCCGCGGCCCGGTGCAGCGCGGCGACGACGGCGGGGTGGTCGGCGGCGCTCACACCGTTGCGGCTCAACCCGGTGTCGGCCTTCACGGTGACCGTGGCGGTGCGTCCGGTCCGGGCCACGGCGTCGAGCAGGTCGGAGACCTGCCGCGGGGAGGACACCGCGACCTCGATGTCGTTCTGCAGTGCCGGCGCGAAGTCGGTCCCGGGTGGGTGCAGCCAGCACAGCACGGGCGCTGTGAGGCCGTCGCGGCGCAGGACCAGCGCCTCATCCAGGGTGGCGACGCCCAGTTCGGCGGCGCCCGCGGCCAGCGCGGCACGTCCCACCTCGGTGGCGCCGTGCCCATAACCGTCGGCCTTGACGACCGCCATCACCGCAGCTGAACCGGCATGTTCGCGCAACACACCCACGTTGTGCGCGATGGCGTCGAGGTCGATCTCGGCGGTGGGCGTGTTCATCAGCATGTTCTCGGTCGTGGTCACCGCCGGCAATTCTCCCAGGTTCTCCCGGGCCCCGGTTCAGTGGGCGAAATGCTCCTCGTCGGAGAAGCCGCCGATCCCCACCTTGTCGAGCTTGGCCAGCACTTCCACCAGGTCGTCGCGCAGGGCGCGCGCCAGGTTCGCCGAGAAACCCTCCCGCACGACGATGCGCAGCACCGCGACGTCGGAGGCATCGTCGGGCATCGTGTAGGCGGGCACCTGCCAGCCGTAGCCGCGCAGCAGCGCCGACACGTCGAACACGGTGTATCTGGTGCCCTCGACGAGCTTGAACGCCACCACCGGGATTGCCGACCCGTCGGTGATGACCTCGAAGACCGACATCGCCGCCAGCTCCCGGGCCAGCCACTGGGCGGTATCGGACAGGCACTTCATCACCGTCGTGTAGCCGTCGCGGCCCAGGCGCAGGAAGTTGTAGTACTGGCCCACCACCTGGTTGCCGGACCGGGAGAAGTTCAGCGTGAACGTCGGCATGTCGCCGCCCAGATAGTTCACCCGGAACACCAGATCCTCGGGCAGGTGGTCCTTGTTCCGCCACACCACGAAACCGATGCCGGGGTAGGTCAGGCCGTACTTGTGCCCGCTGACGTTGATCGACACCACCCGGGGCAGCCGGAAGTCCCACACCAGCAGCGGGTGCAGGAACGGCACCACGAACCCTCCGCTGGCGGCGTCCACGTGCACCGGGATGTCGAGGCCGCGTTCCTCGACGAGCGTGTCCAGCGCCGCGCAGATGTCTCCGACGGGCTCCAGTTCGCCGGTGAAGGTGGTCCCCAGGATGGCCACCACGCCGATCGTGTCCTCGTCGACGGCGTCGAGCACCTGTTCCGGGGTGATGACGTAGCGCCCCTTCTCCATCGGCAGATACCGCGCCTCGACGTCGAAGTAGCGGCAGAACTTCTCCCACACCACCTGGACGTTGGACCCCATCACCAGGTTCGGGGTTCGGCCCTTCCACCCGTCTCCGACCTTCTGCCGCCACTGCCACTTCATCGCCAGCCCCGCGAGCATGACCGCTTCGCTGGAGCCGACCGTGGACACGCCGACCGCCGTGGACGGGTCGTCGTCGCGCAGGTTCTCCGCGTGGAACAGGTCGGCCACCATGCACACGCAGCGCTGCTCGATGGCCGCGGTGACCGGGTACTCGTCCTTGTCGATCATGTTCTTGTCGAAGGTCTCCGACATCAGTTGGCCCGCTTCGGGATCCATCCACGTCGTGACGAACGTCGCGAGGTTCAGCCGGGAGCTGCCGTCGAGCATCAGCTCGTCGTGGATGAACCGGTAGGTCTGCTCGGGATCCATCGACTCGTCGGGCAGACGCAGCGCCGGGATGGGTGAGGTCGACAACCTGCCGGTGTAGGCGGGGGCCAGCGACGAGTGGTGCGAGACGTTGGGCATGGCTCCTTTCTAGAGGATGGAGGCCAGTGCCGTCCGCAGATGCGTGAGGATGCGTGAGGCCGATGTCGGCGTGGCGGCCGGACCCGGGTCCAGCGCGGAGAGGTCGGCGGCGCGGGCATGCACGAAGGCCGCGCCCGCGGCGGCCTCTCCCGCGGGCAGCCCGGCGGCCAGGAGCGCACCGATGACCCCGGACAGCACGTCCCCCGACCCCGCGGTGGCGGCCCACGCATTGCCCGCCACGTTGAGGTGGACGGGACCGCCGGCGTCGGCCACGACGGTCACGTTGCCCTTGAGCAGCACGGTGACACCGAGCGTGTCGGCGAGCCTGCGGGTGTCGGCGACGCGGTCATCGCCCGGTGGTGAGCCCGCGAGGCGCGCGAATTCGCCGGCGTGCGGCGTGAGGACCGTCGGGGCCGAGCGGCCCTCGACGAGCTCCGGGTGGGCGGACAGGATCGTCAACCCGTCCGCGTCGACGATGACCGGCAGGTCACTTTCCAGGGCGAAAACCAGTGCGGCCGCCCCTGTTTCATCGGTCCCCAGCCCCGGTCCGACGACCCACGCCTGCACCCGGCCCGCGCTCGCGTGACTCGGGGTGGCGATCACCTCGGGCCAGTGTGAAACCACCTCGCTCGCAGCACTTCCCGCGTACCGCACCATGCCCGACGTCGCAGCGACCGCGGCGCCGGTGCAGAGAACGGCCGCGCCCGGGTACGTCGCGGAGCCCGCCATCACGCCGGTCACGCCCTGGGTGTACTTGTCGTCCTTCACACCGGGGACCGGCCAGCGCCGAGCGACGTCGGCGGTGTCGAGGGCCCGCACCCCGCTGGGGGCCAGATCCAGCCCGATGTCCACGAGTTCGACGCGGCCGCAGTCACCCAACGCGTGCACGGGTTTGAGACCGCCGAAGGTGACGGTCAGGGTGGGCTGGACGTGCGGGCCCGACGCGGCGCCGGTCTGGACGTCGACGCCGCTGGGCAGATCGACGGCGACGACCGGGATGCCGGCTCGTGTGATCGCGTCGAAGACCGCGGCGGCGTCGGGCCGCAACGGCCCGGAACCCGAGATCCCCACGACGCCGTCGATCACGAGATCAGCTGCAGGAGGGACCTTCTCGACGATGCGGCCGCCGGACCTCCGGAACGCTTCGAGGGCTCCGGTGTGTGTCTTCTCGGGTTTGAGCAGGATTGCGCAGGCACCTGCGCCGCGCCGCCGCAGGAACGTCGCCGCCCACAGCGCGTCGCCACCATTGTCCCCGGACCCGACGACCGCGCACACCGTCTTGCCGCTGACGGTTCCGAGCTCCCGGGCGATCGCGGTGGCCAGGCCGAACGCCGCCCGGCGCATCAGCCCGCCGTCGGGAAGCGAGGCCAGCAGCGGCGCTTCGGCGTCCCGGATCTCGTCGGCGCTGTAGTAGTACCGCATTCGACCAACCGTACGTGGGTATCCCGGTGTCATGACATCGACCGACGAGTTGCTCGCACTCGAACACGCGGGCTGGACATCGCTGTGCGACGGGACCGGCGATCGCTTCTACGGCGAGCTCATGACAGAGGACGCGGTGATGGTCCTCGCCAACGGCATGGTGATGGACCGGCAGACCGTCGTCTCCGCGCTCGCCCAGTCACCGCCGTGGGCGCGCTATGAGATCAGCGACGTCCGCTTCATCGCGGTGACCGACGATGTCGCCGCCCTCGTCTACACCGGTAGCGGCTGGCGCGACGGCGACAATGCGCCGTTCGTGGGCGCGATGTCGTCGGTGTACCGTCGCGGCGCGGACGGCTGGAAGCTGGTCCTGTATCAGCAGTCGGCGCGGTCCTGATCCGCCGCCCGACGGCCTGCCACCGCGTCGGCCACCGTCGGGTAGAGGTCGATGATCTCGTCGATCGACATCATGCGGATCGGGCGGCTCGTCGCGGGACCCTCGGCGACCACCCGCAGGGAGATGTTCCCGCGTTCGGTGAGCCGGTGGGTCTCGACGAGCACACTGATGCCGGCCGAAGACAGGAAGCCGACGTCGCTGATGTCGACGATCAGCACCGACGGTGAATCGGTGAGGGCCACGTCGAGATGGGTCTCCAGTGTCGGCGCGGTGAGTACGTCGAGATCGCCGGTGACGTGGAGCACCAGGAACTCACCGTCGCGGCGCGGTGTGACAGCGAACCTGCCACTACGCGTCTGTCCAGTTGCATTCATTTGCCGTCCCCCGGCTTGTATGGGCGCAGCTCAGCCGCCTATGAGGCGGAGAACGGGTCCACACTGCTGGACACCCGCGTCCACGGCCGACCGACGGATGACGTGGGCTGACGTCCCGCGGCGGCGGCGACCGTTGCTGCGCAACGGTTCATTACGTGGTTTATCGCCTTGGAGCCGCCGAGCGTTATCAAATCGAGCGAAATTCTTCAGAAATCCCTTAAAGAGATGCTCTCCGGTCTATTCGACGGTGACCGACTTCGCCAGGTTGCGCGGCTTGTCGACGTCGTATCCGCGGGCCTGTGCCACGCCCGCCGAGAACAGCTGCATCGGGATCGTGGACAGCAGAGGCTGGAACAGTGTCGACACGGCCGGTATCTCAATCAGGTGGTCGGCGTAGGGCCGCACGGTCTCGTCGCCCTCTTCGGCGATGACGATCGTGATGGCGCCGCGGGCCTGGATCTCGCGGATGTTCGACAGCAGCTTCGAGTGCAGCGTCGCCGAGTTCTTCGGCGACGGCATCACGACGATGACGGGCAGGTCGTCCTCGATCAGTGCGATCGGGCCGTGCTTGAGCTCACCGGCGGCGAATCCCTCGGCGTGCATGTACGCCAGTTCCTTGAGCTTGAGCGCTCCTTCGAGCGCCACCGGGTAGCCGACGTGGCGACCCAGGAACAGCACCGTCTGCGACGTCGCGAACTGCTTGGCCAGCTGCAGCACCGGTTCGGCGGTCGCCAGGACCCGTGAGATCAGGTCGGGCATCGCCTCCAGGTCGCGGTACTCGCGTGCGACCTCGTCGGGGTACTTGGTGCCGCGCGCCTGCGCGAGGGCAAGCCCGACAAGGTAGTTCGCGGCGATCTGGGCCAGGAACGTCTTCGTCGACGCGACGCCGATCTCCGGTCCGGCGCGGGTGTAGAGCACCGCATCGCATTCGCGCGGGATCTGGCTGCCGTTGGTGTTGCAGATGGCCAGCACCTTGGCCTTCTGCTCCTTGGCGTGCCGGACGGCCTCCAGCGTGTCCGCGGTCTCACCGGACTGGGAGATCGCGACCACCAGCGTGTGGCTGTCGAGAACCGGGTCGCGGTAACGGAATTCGCTGGCCAGCTCCACTTCGACGGGCAGCCGCGTCCAGTGCTCGATCGCATACTTGGCCAGCAGCCCGGAATGGTAGGCGGTGCCGCAGGCGACCACGAAGACCTTGTCGATGTCCCGCAGCTCCTGATCAGAGAGGCGCTGCTCGTCGAGCACGATGCGGCTGTCGGCGAAATGCCCGAGCAGCGTGTCCGACACCGCCGCAGGCTGTTCGGCGATCTCCTTGAGCATGAAGTACTCGTAGCCGCCCTTTTCCGCCGCCGAGGTGTCCCAGTCGATGTGGAACTCGCGGTAGTCGGTGGTGGGTGCGCCGTGGAAGTCGGTGACCTCGTAGCCACCGGCAGTCACGACGACGGCCTGGTCCTGGCCCAGCTCGACGGCGTCGCGGGTGTGCTCGATGAAGGCCGCCACGTCGGAGCCGACGAACATCTCGCCGTCCCCGATACCGAGGACCAGCGGGGTGGAGCGGCGCGCGGCGACGATCGTGCCCGGATCGTCGGCGTGGGCGAACACCAACGTGAAGTGCCCTTCCAGGCGGCGCAGCACCGCGAGCACCGAGGCCGGGAAGTCGCCGGAGTTCTCGCCGTGGACGTACTCGCGGGACACCAGGTGCACTGCGACCTCGGTGTCGGTGTCGCTGGCGAACTCGACGCCGTCGGCCTCCAGTTCGGCGCGCAGCGCCGCGAAGTTCTCGATGATGCCGTTGTGGACCACGGCGACCTTGCCCGACGTGTCGCGGTGCGGGTGGGCGTTGCGGTCGGTGGGCCTGCCGTGGGTGGCCCAGCGGGTGTGACCCAGACCGGTCGCGCCTGCAGGGCTCTCCGCACCCGCCTCGGCGAGCGCCGCCTCCAGGTTGGCCAGCCGGCCCGCCTTGCGGCGCACCGTGAGCCCGCCGTGTCCGTCGAGCAGCGCGACGCCGGAGGAGTCGTAACCCCGATATTCCATCCGGCGCAGCGCGTCGACGACGATGTCGCAGGCAGGCCGCTGCCCGACATAGCCGACGATTCCACACATAGCCATTCAGGGTACGGCAGAAGACGCCCTGGACACGGTTGGGCTACGGTCATCAGGTGGCCAGCACGAAGAAACTCTTTGCCGCGTTGACTCGTCGCGGACCTCACCGAGTTCTGCGCGGTGACCTGGCCTTTGCCGGTCAGCCGGGGGTGGTCTACACGCCGGCGGAGGGCAAGAATCTGCCCGCTGTGGCCTTCGCGCACGATTGGATCACATCTGCGTTCCGCTACCACGGGACACTCGAGCACCTCGCGTCCTGGGGAATCGTGGCGGCCGCGCCGAACACCGAGACCGGTCTCGCGCCGTCGGTGCTCAACCTGGCCTATGACCTGGGCACGACGCTCGACATCGTGGCCGGCGTCCGCCTCGGCACGGGCGACATCAGCGTGCACCCCGACAAGCTGGGTCTGGTCGGGCACGGGTTCGGGGCGTCGGCCACCGTGTTCGCCGCCGCCGGGCTGCCGGTCAAGCCCAAAGCGGTGGTCGCGGCGTATCCGACGACCTCCAGCCCGGCCGCCGAGGAGCCCGCATCGGGGCTGACCGTGCCCGGCCTGATCCTGACCGACCCCGGGGATCCCATGACGCTGCGGTCCAACGCGGTGGAGCTGGCCCGGGCGTGGAAGCCGGCGACCTTGCGCGCGACGTCCAAGACCAAGTCGGGTGGGCTCGTCGAGGGGCGCACCCTGGCCAAGGTGGTGGGCCTGCCCGGCGCCGACAAGAGCACGCAGAAGATCGTCCGCGCGTTGATGACGGGTTATCTGCTGCACCTGCTGGCGGGCGACAAGACGTACAAGGTGTTCGCCGATGCCGAGGCCGAACTGCCCAAGACGCAGGTCATGGATCCGTTCGCCGATGATCCGGTCGAGCTGGAGAACAAGGTCGTCGCGCTCCTCAAACCGTAACCGGGTTCCCAACCAACCGGTTGGGGGTGTATACCTGTGCGGTGACCTCGATGCGCACGGGCATATTCCTCAGCTACGCCGGCGGGTTCCTCGAAGCGGTCGACGAGGTGGTCGAGTGCGAGAAGCTCGGCGTCGACATCGCACTGGTCGCCGAGGCCTACTCCTACGACGCGATCAGCCAGTTGGGCTTCCTGGCGGCCCGGACCTCCCGGATCGAACTCGGAACCGGTGTGGTGCCGATCTACACCCGCACCCCGGCGCTGATGGCGATGACCGCCGCGGGCGTCGACTACGTCTCGGACGGCCGGTTCCGGCTCGGCCTGGGCACGTCGGGCCCGCAGGTGGTGGAGGGCTTCCACGGCGTGCCGTTCGACGCCCCACTCGGACGCACCCGTGAGGTCGTCGAGATCTGCCGGCAGGTCTGGCGCCGCGAGCGGTTGAGCTACGAGGGCAAGCACTATCAGCTCCCGCTACCGGCCGACCGCGGCACCGGGCTGGGCAAGCCGCTCAAACTGATCAATCACCCTGTGCGCGAGAACATCCCGATCACCATTGCGGCGCTGGGCCCCAAGAACGTGGAACTCACGGCCGAGATCGCCGAGGGCTGGCAGCCGGTGTTCTTCTTTCCAGAGAAGGCCGACGAGGTGTGGGGTGAGGCGTTGCGGGCGGGTGCCTCGCGTCGCGATCCCGCGCTGGGCCCGCTGGACGTCATGGTGAGCGCCAGCCTCGCGATCGGCGACGATGTCGAGGATCGATTGGCCTGGGCGAAGCCACAATTGGCGCTCTACATCGGCGGGATGGGCGCTCGGGGCCGCAATTTCTACCACAACCTCGCGACCCGCTACGGGTTCGGCGAGGTCGCCGACCACATCCAGGACCTGTACCTGGCCGGCAAGAAGGCCGAGGCGATCGACGCGGTGCCCGACGAACTGGTGCGCCAGGTGTCGCTGGTGGGCCCGCGTGGCTTCGTCGAGGAGCGGCTCGCTGCGTTCGCCGAGGCGGGCGTGACGACGATGCTGGTGCATCCGCTCTCCGGTGACCGACGCGAGACCGTGACGTTCGTGGAGCAATTACAGTCGCTGGTATGACCGACCGGGCACCACTCGGGGATGACGTCCTCGCCTTCCTCACCGCGGGCACCCGCACCGCCAAGCTCGGCTACGTCGCCTCCGACGGCAGGCCGCTGGTCGCGCCGGTGTGGTTCGTCGTCGACGGGCAGCAGCTCGTGTTCAACACCGGGAAGGACACCGCCAAGGGACGCGCGTTCGCCCGGGATCCACGGGTGGTGGTGTGCGTCGACGACGAACGCCCACCGTTCTCGTTCGTCCAGATCCAGGGCACGGTGACCCTGGGCGAGGATCCCGACGAACTGGTCGAGACCGCCACGCGCATCGGCGGCCGCTACATGGGCCCGGACCGTGCCGAGGAGTTCGGCCGCCGTAACGGCGTGCCCGGCGAGTTGGTAGTGAGACTCACACCGACCAAGGTGGTCGCGGCGTTCGATCTCGCCGACTAGCTGCCCGAGAGCGTGTCTTCCCAGAACAGAAGGCGGGCACGCAGTTTCGGGTCGCTCAGGTTGTCGAGGACTTTGAGCCCCGCGGTGGTGACCGCCGGCACTCCCACGAGCCGATGGAACATCCGGCCCCTGCGGTACTCCTTGCCCCAGATCCCCTCGACCTGCTGCTGGTAATTCGTGAAGTCGTCCGGTCCGCCGTTGGTCAATGCGGCCACCGCGCATTCCCCGGCGGCCAGGCCCGACTGCAGCGCCTTGGAGATGCCGGCCCCCGACACCGGCCTGGCGGCGCCGAGCGCGTCACCGGCGAACATCACCCCGGGGCGCCAGGGCGGCCACGCCGTGAACCCCATCGGCAGTCGCCAGGCCTGCAGGGCTTTCGACAGGTGCAGTTCGGCGACCGACGGCAGCTCCCAGTCCCGGGGCAGGCCGGCCATGAACTCGCCGAGCAGATGGCTGGCGTTGATCTCCTGCCACCGCTTGTAGCTGTTCACGTAGCCCACACCGATGTTGACGCGGCCGTCGCCGAGGGGGAACACCCAGCCGTACCCGGGCAGCTGCCGGCCCTTGTGCGAGATCTTGAGGTGGATGTCCAGCGAGTCGGAGTCCGGCCGGTTGGCCGTCATCTCGGCGCGGATCGCGATCGCCGAGAACCCCTTGTACCTGGATTCCAGATTGAGGGATCGCTTCACCGGGGAGTAGGTCCCGTCGGCGGCGATGACCGCGTCGGCGCGGATCAGCTCGCCGCTCTTGAGGCGCACCCCGTCGACCCGGCCGCCACTGTCGACGGTCGCGCCGGCGACCTCGGCGCCCTGGCGCACCTCGACGCCCGCCGCGGCGGCGTTCATCAACAGCATCGTGTCCAGCTGCGTGCGCCGGATGCCGTGGCCGTGGCGCGGCATCCCCGGCCGCTTCGGGAACGACAGCTCCCACTCCGACGGGCTGAAGATCGTCGCCCGGTTGAGCCGGTGGAAGGTGGCGACCTCGTCGGCCAGCCCCATCTTCTGCATGTAGCTGACCGCACGCGGGGTGAGCCCGTCACCGCACGGCTTGTCCCGCGGAAATTCCGCCTTGTCCAGCAGGATCACCTTCGCCCCGCTGCGTACGGCCTGCCATGCCGCCGCCGAGCCGGCTGGGCCGCCCCCGGCGACGGCCACGTCGTATCGATCCGTCATGTTGATGTATTCGTTGCTGGCCGCGGCTCGGACGGGTGCGTGCCGAATGTTTTCGTCAGGCGGCTGCGCGTTTGCCGGTGAAGAACGCGGCGATCAGCGCCACGGCGCTGAACGCGGCGGCGACGGTGAAGGCCGCGCGCACCCCCGGCAGGTCCGGAGCGCCGCCCGCCTGGGACGCGCGAGACATCGTCGTGATGAACAGGGCGGTGCCCGCCGCGCCGGCGACCTGCTGCAGCGTCGTGAGGATGGCGCTGCCGTGCGAGTAGAGACGATCGGGGAGCACGCCGAGAGCGTCGGTCATCAACGGGGTGAACATCAGCGCCAGCCCCAGCATCATCACGGTCTGCAGCGCGACCACCTCCCACAGCGGTGAGTCACCGCCCAGGACCGCGAACCCCGTCAGCGCCGCGCACAGCAGTGCCGCACCCGGGATGACGAGCAACCGCGGGCCCCGCCGGTCGTACGCGCGGCCGATGAACGGCCCCGCCAGGCCCATGAGGAGGCCACCCGGGAACACCGTCAGACCCGCGACCAGCGCGCTGCGGCCCAACACCTCCTGCACATACAGCGGCAGCATGATGATCGCGCCGAACAGCGCCATGAAGCCCAGGATGACCAGCAGCAGAGAGACCGTGAAGCGTCGGTATCCGAACGGTCGCAGGTCGAGCAGCGCGCCGTCATGCCGCTGCAGCCGCAGTTGGCGCCAGCCGAACAACAGCATGGCCAGCGCACCGCCCGCCAGCACCCACCACGGTGACACCGGGCTGTGGCCGCCCTCGCCCAGCAGCGACAGTCCGAAGACGAGTCCGGCGAACGCCAGCGCCGACAGCGGGACGGACAGCACGTCGATCGGCGTCGGCCGCGTATCCTCCTCGGGCACCCGCAGCCACACAGCGCCTGCAGCGAGGGCCACCAGCGCGATGGGGAGGACGATCCAGAACATCCACCGCCAGCCCAGGGCACCCAGGATCAGCCCCGACATCGTCGGACCGACGGCCGGCGCCACCGCGATCACGATCGAGATCGTCCCCATCGTCTGGCCGCGCCGGTCGGCAGGCACCAACCGCATGATCGTCGTCATCAGCAGCGGCACCATCACCGCGGTGCCGCACGCCTGCACGATCCGCCCCGCAAGCAGCGCCGGGAACCCGGGCGCGAGCGCGGCGATCAGCGTCCCCGAACAGAACAGGATCATCGAGGTCAGGTAGATGGCACGGGCCGTGAAACGCTGCAGCAGAAACCCCGTGGTCGGGATGACGACCGCCATCGTCAGCAGGAAGCCGCTCGTCAGCCACTGCGCCGTCGCGGCCGAGATGTCGAGATCTGTGATGAGCGCGGGCAGGGCGACGCTCATGATCGTCTCGTTGAGGATCATCACGAACGCCGACCCCACCAGCAGGGAGATGATCAACCGGGCGTCCGCCCGCACCTCCGCCCGCGTGTCCATGTCACTCGACATCCGTTGTGCGCCAGCCTCTCTCATTGGGGTTCACGGTCCCCGCAGAAGACTACGCCGGGATGCCGCCGGTCAGGATCGCGGCCAGCTCACGGTAGGCCGCCGCGTCGTCGAGGCCGGTGTTGTCACGAACCACCCGCCGTTGGATCCGCACCATCACCGCGGCGACCAGGTCGGCGGCGAACGCGGCATGCACGTCGCGAAACTCCCCCGTGGCCACCCCCTCGGCGATCAGCTCCTGCACCCGCCGTGCAGCGATGCGGGTGTTCTTCTCGTAGATCGCGCGCGTGGGGGCGAACGCGTCCAGGTCGGCCATGAACTCGTCCGAGGCGGGGTCGAGAGCACCGCCGACCGCCGCGAGATAGGCCGCGATGCGTTCCCGCGGCCCGGTGACCGCGGCGACACGGGCTTCCACGGCCGCGGTCGCCGCACGGAAGAAGTGCACGGTGGCGGCCTGCACGAGCTGCTCCTTGCTGCCGGCGAGCGTGTAGAGCGTCGACTTCGAGCACCGCAGCCGACCGGCGATCTCGTCGAGCGTCAGGTCGGCGAAACCGTGGGTCAGGAACAGCGCGACCAGCGCATCGAACAGCTCGGTGCGCCGCCGCGTCGCGAAACCCGTGGATGCCACAGGGCCACCGTACCGCCCAGCAGTACTGTACACCGTCCTGTAGTACTGTTCGCCGTATGGCAGTCGAGCGCCTCCTTCCCACTGACGATGCCCGCGACCTGGTGGAACTCGCGCGCCAGATCGCCGACAAGGTCCTCGACCCGATCGTCGACCAGCACGAGAAGAACGAGACCTACCCCGACGGGGTCTTCGCGACGCTCGGCGACGCGGGGCTGCTCAGCCTGCCGTATCCCGAGGAGTGGGGCGGCGGCGGGCAGCCGTATGAGGTGTACCTGCAGGTGCTGGAGGAACTGGCCGCACGCTGGGCCGCGGTCGCCGTGGCGGTCAGCGTGCACAGCCTGTCCTGTCATCCGCTGATGAGCTTCGGTACCGACGAGCAACGCCGGCGTTGGCTGCCCGACATGCTCGGCGGGTCCACGATCGGGGCGTACAGCCTGTCGGAACCCCAGGCCGGGTCGGACGCCGCGGCGTTGTCGTGCAGGGCGACCCCGTCGGACGGCGGCTATCGCGTCACCGGCTCCAAGGCGTGGATCACCCACGGCGGTGTCGCCGACTTCTACAACCTCTTCGCCCGCACCGGTGACGGATCGCAGGGCATCACCTGTTTCCTGGTGCCGAAAGACCTGGACGGCCTGACGTTCGGCAAGCCCGAGGAGAAGATGGGCCTGCACGCCGTACCGACCACCGCCGCGCACTACGACGACGCGTTCCTCGACGCCGACCGACGGATCGGCGCCGAGGGCCAGGGTCTGCAGATCGCCTTCAGCGCACTCGATTCGGGACGGCTGGGCATCGCGGCTGTGGCCGTCGGGATCGCGCAGGCCGCACTCGATGCCGCGGTGGACTACAGCCAGGAGCGAACCACGTTCGGCCGCAAGATCATCGACCATCAGGGGCTGGCGTTCCTGCTCGCCGACATGGCGGCCGCCGTCGATTCCGCGCGGGCCACCTATCTCGACGCGGCGCGCCGCCGGGATGCCGGGCTCCCCTATTCACGGCACGCCTCGGTCGCCAAACTCGTGGCCACGGACGCGGCGATGAAGGTGACCACCGACGCCGTCCAGGTGCTCGGCGGCGCCGGATACACCCGCGACTACCGGGTGGAGCGGTACATGCGGGAAGCCAAGATCACGCAGATCTTCGAGGGCACCAACCAGATTCAGCGGCTGGTCATCAGCCGGCATCTGTCCCGCGGCTGACCGTGTCGCAGACCGGAGACTCCTCGACGGGCCTGCGGGCGGCGGCCAGTTCGCCCAGCAGCGCCACCACCACTCCGAAGGCGAAGTACAACGGCACGAGGAACGGACCGACGCCGAACAGCCCGTCGGACCCCGGGTTGTAGGCGAACACGCCGCTGTGGACCAGGCCGATCTCCACTGCCGGGCCCACCACCGCGATGAGCGCGCCGCACACTGCGCCGGCTCCGTCCCCGAGCACGCACCACGTGATCACCGCGCACACGACCAGCAGCGCCGTGGCGGGCACGACGGGGGTGCCGTGCAGCAGCGCCGTCAGAACGTACATGCCGACGACGATGGCGACACCGGCCACGGCCTGCCTGGCGGTGACGCCCGTGCGCGGCACCGGCAGACGCAGCCGTAGCTCGGCCAGCGACACCGTCGCCCCGCCGACGAGCAGCGGGAACCAGAACGGGCTGCTCCACACGAACGGCACGGACTCCGTGTAGTACACCGTGGTGCCGGTTGCGACGTGGCTGTGATCGCCGACCAGCGCGGCAGCCCCACCCAGGACGAACAGCACCAACATCTCCGGTATCCGCAGCCTCACGCCGCGTCACGCTACTCCGGCGGCTCGCCGACCTGCGGCACTTCGTCCGCCGCGATCTCGCACGGGGTCTGCTCCCCCGCCACCGGTTCGGCGGGTGGTTCTGCGGGCGGCAGCGGCTCGGCCGGCGGTGGGGGCGGCGGTGGCGTCGGTGCGGCCTGGGCGGCGTGCGCGTCGGCGGCGGGTTCGCACGGCGTCTCCTCTGCGAGCACGACCTCCTCGGCGGGCTCCTCGTCGGGTGCCTCGTCCTCCTCCGGCGGGTCGTCTGCCTCGGGCTCCTCTTCCTCGGGCCCGGGCTCCTCTTCGGGCTCGGGCTCTGCGAGCTCGACCGGTTCCTCGAGCTCCGGTGGCGCGGGGAGTTCCGGTGCCGAACCGCCGAGCAGCCCGCCGAGGGTGTCGGCGAACTGCTGACCGAGACCCGACAGCCCACCCCCGAGATCGGGCATTGCCCCGCCCATCGCTCCCATTCCGGGCATCGGCGGGGCGGCGGGCGCGGTCGGGAGCGGGGCTTCGGCCTGTGCAACCGGCGCGGGTGCGGGCGGGGCGGGTGGGGGCGGGGCTTCGGCCGGTGCAACCGACACGGGTGCGGGCGGGGCGGGTGGCGGGGCCCACGCGGACGGCGCCGTGGCCGCAGGCGGGGCCGGCGCAGGGCAGGGCGCGGACCCGCCGCGGGGTTCGTCGCGGGATTCGTCACGGGATTCGGGGCCGCAGTCCCGCCCGGCAGGCGGCGTCCATGCAGGGCCGAGGTCTCCGGGCACGGCGAAGACCGGTGACCGCTCGGCCCGCATCTCGGCGACCGCCCGCTCATAGGACGCCGTCACGTCGGCCGCCGCCCGACGCATCGCCGACAGCCAGTCCACGCCGATCGCGTTCTCCACGAACGGTTTCACGGCTCGGTCGACGGTCTCACTGGCCGTGGCGCGGTCACCCGCGCCCGTGGTCACGGCGGCGGCGGCGGCCGTCCACTCCGTGCGGGACGCGGCGGTGCGGCCCTCGATGTCGACCACGGCATCCGACTTCGTGGACACTGCCCGCCACAGGTTCTCGCGCAGCGTTGCCAGCGCCTCTGCCGCGGTGCGGACGGCGGCCGCGACAGCGGCCGAGGACTCGCCGTGCCGCGTCAGGAAAAGACGCGCGGCCTCACCGCCTGCCCCACTCCACGCATCGGAGAGCTGTGCCACCTGGCGCTCCTGCACGACGAGAGCCTCCTGGGTGGAGCGTGCCGCACTCTGCAGCGAGTCGCAATCACGTTGCAGCGCCACGAGATCCATACCCTGCTCCGTGCCGTACCAGTCCAGCAGCTGGGCGGGGTGCAATGTCAGGTCGGGGTGGTGGTAGCCGAGCTGCCGGCAGGCATGCACGTAGGTCTGCAGCACCTCGACTGCGGGCTGCCCCTGCGCAAGCCGGTCTGCGACATCAAAATTCTCCGGCATGGGCGGCTATCCCACCCGCCTCGCCGCGTCGGCGTCGGCCTCGGCATAGCGGTCGGCCGACGCCGTCAGCGCCATGGCGATCTCCGAGGAGGCACGCGACCATTCGCGAAGCGACACCGCCAGGTCCGACAGGGCCGCGCGCAGTGCGTCACCGTGACGTGCGTAGGCACGGCCCGCCGATGCGGCCCCGAAGCCCAAGCCTGCCAACTGGTTTCGTACCGCGTCGGCGACAATGGACCCCGCCGTCACATAGTTCTGCGCGACCACGCGCACTGCAGCGGTGTCGACACGAGCCGCTCCTGGCGTTCCCATATGAGATAGGACGCACCGGCGCGCCGTGCGGTTCCCGCCGGATCAGCTCTCGGCGCTGACCGACTCCGCGACCCGCACCGCCATCTGCCGCGCGGTGTCCTCGTCGGCGGCCTCCACCATGACGCGGACGACCTGTTCGGTTCCGGAGGGGCGCAACAGGATTCGCCCGGTGTCACCCAGCTCTTCCTCGACCTGGGCCACCGCGTCACGCACCGACGGCGCATCGGCCACCGTCGACTTGTCCGCGACCTCGACGTTGATGAGCACCTGGGGCAGGGTCTGCATCGGCTGCGCGAGGGCGGCCAGGCTGCGGCCCGTCTGGGCCATGCGCGCCATCAGACGCAGCCCCGTGACGATGCCGTCGCCCGTGGTCCCGAAGTTCGGGAGGACGATGTGCCCGGACTGTTCGCCGCCGAGCGAGAAGTTGCCCTGCCGCAGTTCCTCCAGGACGTACCGGTCGCCGACGCCGGTGGTGCGCACGTCGATGCCGGACGCCCGCATCGCCAGGTGCAGACCCATGTTGCTCATCACCGTGGCCACGAGTGTGTCGGCGGCCAACTCGCCGGACTCCTGCATCGCCAGCGCGAGCACGACCATGATCGCGTCGCCGTCGATGACGCGGCCGTGCCCGTCGACGGCCAGGCACCGGTCGGCGTCGCCGTCGTGGGCCAGACCCAGATCGGCGCCGTAGGAGACGACGGCGGCGCGCAGCGATTCCATGTGCGTGGAGCCGCAGCCGTCGTTGATGTTCAGGCCGTCGGGTTCGGCATGGATCGGGATGACGTTAGCCCCCGCTGCCCGATACGCGAGCGGACCCGCTACCGAGGCGGCCCCGTGGGCACAGTCCACGACGACGGTCAGCGCGTCGAGCCGCGTGGACGCGGCCTTGCCGACGTGCCGCAGGTAGCGGTCCAGCGCGTCCTCGGCGTCCACGACGCGGCCGATGCCGGCGCCGGTCGGACGGGCACCGGGACCCTGGTGCACCAGTTCCTCGATGCGGTCCTCGGTGTCGTCGTCGAGCTTGTGCCCGCCGGGGCCGAAGATCTTGATGCCGTTGTCGGGCATCGGGTTGTGGGAGGCCGAGATCATCACGCCGAAGTCGGCGTCGTAGGCCGCGGTCAGATAGGCGACGGCCGGGGTCGGCAGGATCCCGACGCGCAGGGTGTCGAAGCCCTCGCTGGCGATCCCCGCGATCACGGCTGCTTCCAGCATCTCGCCGCTGGCGCGAGGGTCGCGTCCCACCACGGCGACCCGCCGTCGCGCCCCGCCGGGTCTGGCGAGCCTGCGGGCCGCAGCGGCGCCCAGGGCCATCGCCAGTTCGGGGGACAGTTCCTGATTGGCGACTCCGCGCACGCCGTCGGTGCCGAACAGTCGAGCCATCGTGACAACCTCTCACACGTGAGGGCCCGCGAGCCAATTGTGCCCCGCGTCATTATCGCCCTTGTCGAGCCGGAAACGGCTCACCGCCCGCCCCCCGGCGTGGGGTGCGGGCGGTGAGGAGGCGTGAGTCAGCCCTCGTCGCTGGGCAGCGGCACCTCGCCGCCGTCCGCGGAACCGGTGCCCTCAGGGGCGCCCAGTCCGTCACCGGTGCCGGTCTCGGCCTCGGCGCTGCCGGTGTCGGCGGCCGGGGCCTCGTCGGCAGCCGCCGGCGCGGCGGGGGCAGGCGCGCTCACCGACGCGTTCTGGACCACGAGGTCACCACCGGGCAGGCCGGCGCACACCGTCTGCTGGGTGCCGTCGCCGTCGACCTGGGTCGCCAGCGCGGTCACGTCAGCCGGATCCGCGCCGCACAGTGCGCTCGCCGCGGTCGCGACGGTGTCGGCGGTCACGCCTTGCAGCAGTGTCACGTCGCCGACGGAAAGATTCACGAGACCATCCGGAGCGGGAGCGTCTGCAGGCTGGGCCTGCGCCATTCCGAGTCCGGCGGTGAAGAGCAGCGATCCACCGAGGACAGCACCCGCTGCGGCGTTCTTGACGAAGCTCATCAATCACTCCTTTGCTTCTTCCGAAGCCATGAGGCGGGAACCTCCCGCCGACGCGCTCGGCGTCCTGGCTTCGGTATCGAGCGTCACGCACCCCGCGGGGCGACTTCAACTCCGCCGTCGCCGTGCAGGCCCGATAGGAAGAAGTCACTAAGTAACTCCTCAGCCGTCTTCGCTGGGCACACGCCGGACGGGTTTTCCTGAAAAGCACGGTGTGTGACGGGCCACAGTGGCGACGACAGGCGGGCCGAGCCCGGAAACGACAGACGCCCGGCCGCTCGCGATGCGAGCAGACCGGGCGCCGTGCCGTGCTGAGATCAGCGCTTGCTGTACTGAGGCGCCTTGCGCGCCTTCTTCAGGCCGTACTTCTTGCGCTCGATGGCGCGCGGGTCACGCGTGAGGAACCCGGCGCGCTTGAGTGCGGGCCGGTCCTCCGGCTGCACCAGGATCAACGCGCGGGCGATGGCCAGGCGCAGCGCGCCGGCCTGACCCGAGGGTCCGCCACCGTCGAGGTGGGCGAAGATGTCGAACTGCTCGAGCCGATCGACGGTCACCAGCGGGGCCTTGATGAGCTGCTGGTGCACCTTGTTCGGGAAGTAGTTCTCCAGCGTGCGGCCGTCCAGGTTGAACTGACCGGTGCCCGGCACGAGGCGGACGCGGACGACGGCTTCCTTGCGGCGGCCGACGGTCTGGATGGGACGGTCGATGAAGACCGGCTCGCGCGGGGCGGCCTCGGCCTCGCCGTAGGTCCCGGCATCCTGGGCGTCGGCCGACTCGGCGGTCTCGACGACCTCGGCCCCGGCCTCCGGGGTTTCGGTGAAATCGGTTTCGGTCACTGGGCCACCTGCTTGATCTCGAACGGAATCGGCTGCTGCGCGGCATGCGGATGATCGGGGCCCGCATAGACCTTCAGCTTCTTCTGGACCTGGCGCGACAGCTTGGTGTGCGGGAGCATGCCGACGATCGCGTTCTCGACGACGCGGGTCGGGTGCTTGCCCAGGAGCTCACCCATCGAACGCCTACGCAGGCCGCCGGGGTACCCCGAGTGGCGGTAGGCGAACTTCTTGGTGAGCTTGTCGCCGCTGAGGGCGATCTTCTCGGCATTGATGACGATGACGAAGTCACCGCCGTCGACGTTGGGTGTGAACGTCGGCTTGTGCTTGCCGCGCAGCAGCTTCGCTGCCTCGACGGCGAGCCGGCCGAGCACAACGTCGGTGGCGTCGATGACGTACCACGAACGCGTGGTGTCACCCGCCTTCGGCGTGTACGTAGACACAGCGCTACCTACCTTCTCTGGAGGTCTGGACCTCGATGTGGGATCCCGGGTGGCCCGGGTGCCGGTCTGGCCTGCGCTGAAACTTCTGCCTCGGCGACCGGCGGGGACCCGAGGTTCCGGCACGCCAGCGCACGCCAACGAGGCAGCCTACCCGGGCACATCCGCGCAGGTCAAAACGCGGACAACTGCGCCCACCGGGCCAGCAACCCGGGGTCGCCCGAGGCGGCCACCGCGGCGTGCACGGTCGAGGTCGATTCGACACGCAGCCGGGTCACCCCCGGCGCTGTGGAGTTCGGCAGCAGCGGGCCCGGGTAGCGATCGAGCGCGACCTTCACATCGCCGTCCGCCACCGCCGCCAGCACGTCGTCCAGGTCGGTGGTCACGGTGTCGAGGAGGCGGTACGGCTTGGACCCGAGGAACTGCGCGCCGATCGCGCGCCGCAGCCGTGACATCTCCGCCCGCACCGACACCACGTCCAGATCGTCGCTGTCCAGCAGGACCGCGAGGTGGTCGGCACTGAGTCCCTCCGGGTGCCGCGTGAGCAGGACGAGGATGTCGGCGTGCCGCGGCGCCAGGGTGGTCGTGCGCGGCGCGCCGGTCTCGTCGCGCGCCGACCAGGTCGCACGCTCGCCACCCAGCACCGTCAGCCGGGCACCCGCGGGCACCGCCGGCGGTTCGGCCGTCCTGTCGGTCAGCCGCTGGACCGCGAGGTACTTGCCCACCGCCAGCGCGGTGGCCCGGACGAGCGCCAAGGTCTGCGGCGTCGCGGCGGACGAATGTCCGGTCAGGTCGATCGCGCCCAGGACGACCCCCGTCGTCGGGTCGTGTACCGGGACGGCGGTGCAACTCCACGGCTGCGCCACCCGGGAGAAGTGCTCCCACCCCCGGATCTGCACCTCGCGCCCGAGGACCAGCGCGGTGCCGGGGGCGTTGGTGCCGGTGCTGCGCTCGCTCCAGTCCGCGCCGGGAAGGAAGTTCATGGCCTCGCCCTTGCGGCGGGCACGGCGGTCCCCCTCGACGAACAGCAGCGTGCCACGAACGTCGGTGACCGCCACCATGCACCCGGAATCGACGGCGTGGTCGACGAGCAGCCGCCGGATCATCGGCATCGCGAGGGTCAGCGGGTTGTCCCGGCGCAAACTCTCCAGCACCGTGTCGGTCGCCGAGCGCGGTCCCTGCCGGTCGGGGTCGACACCCCGGCCGAGGCTGCGCCGCCAACTCTCGGCGATCACGTCCGGCAGCGGCATGTTGACCAGCTCGGCCGGGTCCACCTCGCCCGCGACCACGAGTTCATGCAGCGCCCGGACGTGCTTCTGCGGCACGCGGCTGCGCGAACCGTCATCGAAGAACTGGTGAAGCAGCGGTGACTCCTTCCGCAACGCCTACTCACCACAGACGGTAATCGATCCGCTCAGATCCGCAGCGGGATGCCGATGACGATCCGTGCCGCGTTGTGCCCGGCCGTGCGCGCGAACACCGATGTCGCGGCCCCCTCGGACGCCAACCCACCCACCGGCTCGGGCAGCAACCCGTGGGCGACACTGACCCGCCCCGCGGCGTCGATGCCGACGCCCACGTCGAGCGAGGACCGGCGCGCCGCTTCGAGGGCCAGCGCGTCGGCACCGCCGGTCTCCCGTGGGCGGGCGACGACGTACGGCACACCTTCCTCCTCGATGCCGGCGAGGACCTCGCGTTCGAGGTCGCCGGCCACCGAGCTCATCACCTGGATCGCGGGTGGCTCCGGCTGCCCGCCCTCAAGCACGGCGGGCACCGTCGGTGGCGTAGGCCTGGACGAGGCCGGAGGCCACGGCGTTGCGCGGACCCTCGGTGCCGCGCACGTTGCCGGTACCGCAGACGATCCCGTAGGGCGCCACGGCGTCGGCGATGAGCTCGGGGATCTCGAAATCCAGGGCGCACCCGCCGAGCAGCACCACGAACCCGATCCGGCGCAGATCGGCCGCCGGCGCGATGCGACGCAGGGCGCGCAGCGCGTTGACGACGAACACCCGCTGTTTGGCGGTGCGGCGAACCTCGCGAATCCGGTCGAGCGAGTGCCGGGTCGGGATCGGGTTCATCGCGGGCCCGGAATCGGTGCCGTGGTGGCTCAGGGTCACCACGCGGGCGAACGCGGTGGCGGGCAACGGCTTGTCGAAGAACTGCGCGGTGCCGTTCTCCAGGCGGATGTGGAAGAAGCTCTCCGCCTTGCCCAGCGGGCAGCGCTTGATCTCCTCGGCGAGTTCCAGGTTGTCCAGCCCGAGTTCGGTGTCGATGAGCTTGGTCACCAGATCGCCCGCCCCGGCCAGGTGCACCGCGTCGATCACGCCGTCACGCCCGATCACCGCCGCGTCGGTGGACCCGCCGCCCATGTCCAGGACGACGAGCGGACGGTCGGTGCCCGGTGTCGTCAGCGCGCCGCGCACCGCCATCTCGGCCTCGACACCGCCGACGAGTGCGCTGACCCGCTCCGCGCCGCCGCTCCTGAGCCGCTCGGCGATCGCATCGGCGACCGCCTGCATGCCGCTCTCCCTCGTGCGCACCATCGCCGCGAGGGCGACGGCGTTCTCCAGGGCGACCTCTCCGGCCACGCCACCGCGCACCTCCTGCGGTACCAGCGTGTCGATCGCGAGCAGGTCGGTGATCTTGACATCACCGAGATCGTGTCGGGACAGGTCGGCCATGCTCTGCCGGACGTTGGCGATCATGCCGCCGGCGTTCGTGCCGGACTCCCCGGCCACGTCGGTGAGCGGTCCGACGCGTTCCACCTCGGCCATGATGTCGGCCGCACCTCGCGAAACATCGATCGAGGCAACCCGATGGGGGCCGACGAGGTCCAGCGACCCGGCCGGGATGGCGCGGTCCTCGACATCGCCGGAGGGGGTCCGCACCACGACGGCCGAGCGGTTGCCGGTCAGCGCCCGCGCCACCGGAGACACCACCCGGGTCTGATCGGCGTCCAGGCCGAAGATCGTGGCCAGACCGTAGGCGTTGGACAGCGTGCGGATGGACTGCCCGGGTGCGGCCACCTCCACGGCGGCAAGCATCCCGACGGGGACGGCGTCGACACGCGACACCTCGTCGATGATCGGGATCCGTCTGCTCAACCGGTTGGCCACCAGAACGGCGTCGTCGTTGCCCAGGATCGCCGCGACGACCTCGACGCCCGCCGCCACGGCCTCTTCGATCCCGGCGGCGGCGACCTCGAAGTCGATTCCCCTGGGCACCAACGCGATCACGGGCTCACCCCCCGTGGTCTCCGAAAGCTCGGCGAACTCCACGATGACGCCGACACCGAGACCGCGTCCGCCGGGGGTGCGCGGGTCGTGTCCGATCATCGTCGACTCGGTGATGATGGTCTCGGTGATCGTCTCCATCGCCAGACCGCTGATGACCGGCGTGGCCTCGTTCAGCAGCACCACATCGAGGCCACCGAGCGTCACCCCGGCGTCGTGGGCGGCCCACGTCACCGCCTTGAGCACCCCGTCGACGTTCTTGACGGTGCCCTTGACGCCGGTGGTGTAGGTCAGTGCGACGCCGATGTAGTCGACCGTGCCGTCGTCGCCGACACGCGCGACGCTGGCCTCCGTCGTCGAGTTGCCGATGTCGACCCCGACGACGACAGCCCCCTGCCCTGCCCGCATGTGCGTCAGGAGAACGCGGCCGCGACCTCGACCGGCTTGGCCCCCTTGACGATCTGCTCGGTCTCCTTCAGGTGCAGCAGCGCCGCCTTGGCCTGCCACCGGGGCCGCGCCATCTGGTCGTTGAGGGTCGGAACAGGCTGCGGCGACTCGCCTTTGGCGTACTGAGCGGCGTTGGATCCGATGCTGCGGTAGGTCTCCAACGTCAGCAGCGGGCACTGCGGGAACAGCTCCAGGCTCGACAGCCGGGGTAGGTCACGCTGGTGGATCATCGACGTCCCGCGGGACAGGATGCCGATGCCGATCCCGGAACCCGAGAGCTTGGCCGCCGTGTGCGCGATCACCGCGAGGTCCGAACTGTGCCGCACCCGCACGATGCGGGCCGCCACCTCCTGTTCCTCGATACCGGCCAGGATCTGCCGCAGCACCTCGCCGTGGGACACGTTCACGATGGTCTGGCTGAAGAAGTCGGCGAACGCCGGTGACACCCCGATCACGACTTCGTCGGATCGCGAACCCCGTTCGGCGGGGCCGACTTCGGAGAACGTGACCGAACGCTGCTTCTCGGACTCGACGGTCGCCACGATCACTGCACCTCTTCTTCCGGATTGGCCGCGCTGGTCACATGGCGCAGCCGTTTCATCTCTTCCCAGCGCTGACCCGAGGGCCGGTAACCCGTGCCGGGACCCAGATAGTCGTTGTCGTCGTTGATGGCCGACAGCGGGGTGAAGTCCGGGGTCATGATCGCCGAGGTCTGGAGCATGTCGCCCGAGACACGCTGGCGCAGCACCGACAGCAGGTTGGCCGCCATGTCGGAGAAGCCGGTGGCATCGAGCGCCTTCACCAGGTCTAGACCCGTGATCCCGCGATCCATGACCTGCTGGGCGCCCTTGAGGTCCTCAAGGACGTCGCGCGGGATGAGGTCCTGAGAACCGTTGGCGTACACCGCGGCGTCGATCTCGGCGTCGGTGATCGCCGGCAGGTCCAGGTAGGCGAACACCGCCTGCAGGGCCTTGGCGGCGCGTGTCCGCACGGCGAGGATCTCCGACTCGCGGACGTGCCGGAGTCCGCCGTCGATCTGCAGATCACGCTGGATGGTGTTGAAGTCGTCGAAGTCGTCGCTGTCGACGTTGGAGCCGGCGAACATGTTGTCGTAGTTGGGTGTCGCCGAGTACCCCGAACAGACGAAGTCCGTACCGGGCATCATCTGCGGCATCAGTCGCGCGGTGCGCCGCATGGGTGAGTGTGAGAACGACTGGTCGTTACCGGAGGCGCATTCGAGGTCGAGCGCCGAGGCGATCATGTTCTCCGCCGCGACGGCACGGATGCCGGCCGGCACCGCTCCCGGCACGCCGATGCACGAGATGGATCCGTTCTGCAGCCCCTGGACACCCGCGCCCTTGGTGACCATGATGCAGCGGATCTCCAGGTACAGCATGGACTTTCCCTGCGCGTTGCCCATCTGGACCTCCGAACCGGTCCCGGAGGTGAACCGCATCTTGATGCCGCGGGACGCGTAGGCCGCCGCCAGGAACGCTTTCGACCAGGGGGTGTCGTCGCCGTCGACGAAGACCGGTTCGGTGCCGTACACCGAGATCGTCTCGGCGTAGCCGGTGATGCCCCGCATACCGAGCTCGAGCTCGGTGGCCTCCTCCAGCGCGCACTGCGTCATCGGCCCGCCTGGGTTGACCTGACCGCCGATCTGCAGTGCCATCGCCACCAGGGGCGCATACCGCACCACACCCAGGGTCGTCTCGACCTCGGCGAAGCCGCGGATCGCAGCCTCGGCGGCATCGCACACCACCTGCAGCGGATTGTCGCGGGCGCTGGTGCAGTGCGCCTGGTTGGCGGGGGTGCGCCGGGCCCGCATCTTCTGCATGCCCATCATGATCTCGACGATGTTCATCGTCTTGGCGACCTCGAGCAGCTTCGCTGCGGTCAGGCCCCGGGTGACCGAGATGACCTCGGCGCGAGACACATTGGGGTCGACGAGCATGCGCGCGATCTGCACGGCCGGGATGGCCATGGATGCTTCGGTGGTCTGGATGTCGATCGCCTTGTCGGCGATGAACTGGTCGATGAAGTCGAAGTCGGCGCGGGCCACCCCGTCCATCTCGACGATCACGCCGTCCTGTACCCGGACGCTGGGCCTGGGGTCGAACTCGCTGTCCAGGGCGACCATGCCCACCTCGGGCCATTCCTCGACGAACCCGTCGAGGTTGACCGGGCGGGCCTCAAGGGCCTCGGTGCGCAGGGACCTGCGGGAGTTCTCCACCGAGGACCGCTGGGGAGCTTCTGCGGCAGTCATACCCGTCTCCTATTCGCTCGTGGCCAGGATGTCGCGGCGCTCGTAGACGTCGGCAGCCTCGCGCACCAGGTCGGCCAGGAGCTCGGCCTGGTACTGCGACGAGAGCTCTTCGGCGATCGCCTCCAGCTCCTCCTTCGTCGACGCGTTGGGACGCAACGCGTTGTAGATCTGCAGCACCCGCTCGTCGGAGATCTTCGTCATTTCCGCGGCCCTACGCAGGTTCGCGCCCAGCTGCACGCGGCCGGACTTCTCGGAGATCTGCGCCTGCAGCCGCAGGGTGTCCGGGCTGATCCGGAGGTCGGCGGCCTCGATGTCACCGGCCACGACGGCCGAGATCGTGATGGCGTCGATCGGTTTACCGGTCGGCGTGTGCAGCAGGTCGCTGCGGTTCACGCTCAGCGGATAGTCCACCGCAGGATCGAGGTTCGGTTCTTGCATGGACCCAGTGTGGCTCCGGTCACGTTGCACCGACGTTGCAGTTTTCGTCTAACGTTCTGCACCCATGGAGGGCCGCCCGTTTCCCGAGCGTGTCGCGCGGCTGGGCGAGTACTTCTCGCCGGCCGAGCCCGTGGGCTGCGGGTGGCGGCCGCTCACGGAGCTGCTCGACGACGACGCGCTGGCCGACGTCGCCGAGGCGACCCGGTGTGCGATGGCCGGCTACGCGGGGACCGCGGTGGCCGACGTCCCGGCGCGGGTGGCCACCTCCTCGCTGCAGCTGTCGATCGCCTCCCGGCTGCTCTCTCCACTCGTCGGCTGCTTCGCCACGGGGGCCGGGGTGCCGCTGCTGACGGCTGACGTCCTGCGGTGGCGCCGGGTGGCCCACACCGTGCATTTCGCTGTCGATGCCGGCGACTGGGCCGACACCCTGGACAGCGCTGTCGCGGCGGAGGCCATCGACGTCTCGCTGCTGTCGACCGTGCTGGAGCCCCTTATCGACAAGCTTCATTCGGCCACGGCGCTCTCGCGCACGGTGATGTGGGGCAACGTGATCTCCGCCGCCCACGGCGCCGTCACCGTGATGGGTCTGGCCGATACCGGATTGGTCCCTGCAGGAACAGATCTGGTCCGGTCCATGGCGCTGCGTCCACGCTTGCGCGGCACGGCGACGATGTCCGCGTCGGGCTTCCGGCGCCGCACCTGCTGCCTGTTCTATCTCGCTCCGAACGGCGGTCTTTGCGGGGACTGCGTGCTCCACGACGCGCCCGGGTCACACTGAACAGCCGGGGTGGAATCCGTCTCATTGCAACGTCGATGCAACGCGGGGGTGGCTAGCATTCGGCCCGCCGACCGACCGACGGAGTCAGATCATGAGCCTGTCCCCTCCGGGATATGCAGCGCAAGCCGAACTCGATCGCCACCCACGATCTCACGCGGGTGGCAAGATCGCCTCTCCCAGAGTCGGTTTGGCCGGTGTCCGGCGACGTCGCACCGCGGTGGTGATGGACGACGAACTGCTGCGCCACGGTGTCGTGCACATGATGGCGCGAACCGATGCGGTGCAACTCGTCGCCGACATGCGACCGGGGCCTGATGCCCTGGCCCGACTGCGCCACCTGCGGCCCGAACTGCTGGTGCTCGGCGCCGAGGACGGCATGCGCCTGCCCGACCTGCTCGCCGAACTGCACCCCCGCCCGAGTGTGATCGTGGTCGTCGACACCCAGGATCCGCGAGTCGATCCGGTGGCCCTGATCCGCGCCGGCGCCGACGGCCTCATCGACCGGCGGTCCCCATCCGGGGAACTGCTCGTCACGATGCTGCGGGTGGCGGGCGGCCATTCCGCCCTCGACTCCGCGAGCACCGACGCCGTCATCGCGGGCCTGCGCGCCGCCGACCCTCGACCCGACCCCGCGGACATGCCGGCCCTGACGCGGCGTGAGCACGAGGTCCTGCGGCATGTGACCGACGGGCAGGACAACCGGACCATCGCGCGCACCCTGTTCATCAGCGAGGCGACGGTGAAGTTCCACCTGCACAACATCATGGCCAAGTTCGGGGTGCACAAACGTGCGGCGCTGGTGGCGACGGCATTGCGCGGCAACTGGAGCGGCACCCCGTGATGAGGGTGGCTGTCGCCGGCGCATCCCCGCAGGCCGTCGAGATGACGGCCTCGCTGGTGGAGGCCGGTGCCGTCGTGACATGGCATCGCCGCGACCTCTCCGAGAGCGACATCGACGCGGCCGCAATGGTCTTCGCCTACACCGGCGACCCGGCCCAGAACAGACTGATCCGCAAACTCGCGCACTGCCGGCGTCGGCCCTGCGTCGTCGAACCCGGCGAACCCGACGCCGCAGCGGGCACCCCCGCGGCCGGCAGGGTCGTCCTCGTCGGCGGCGGACCGGGCGACCCCGGCCTGCTGACCGTCGCGGGGCGCGAGGCGCTGGCCGCCGCCGACGTCATCGTCACCGACCGGTTGGCGCCGGTCGCCCTCCTGACCACCGTCGCACCGCGCGCCACCGTCATCGACGTCTCGAAGATCCCCGGTGGCCCCCGCACCGAACAGCACGTGATCAACGACCTGCTCGTCGCACACGCCGCCGCCGGGCGCACCGTCGTCCGCTTCAAGGGTGGCGACGGCTTCGTGTTCGGCAGGGGCGGTGAGGAAGTCGAGCACTGCGTGGGCGCAGGCATACCCGTCGAGGTCATCCCGGGTGTCAGCTCGTCGATCGCCGCACCGGCCGCCGCGGGAATCCCGGTGACGCACCGCGGTCTCACCCAGGGCTTCACGGTGGTCACGGGGCATGTGCCGCCCGGTCACCCGGAATCGGCCATCGACTACGCCGCGCTCGCGCGTGCCAACACCACGCTGGTGCTGATGATGGCCGTGGCCAACCTGGGGGCGATCTCGTCCGCCCTGATCGCCGCCGGCATGGATCCCACCACGCCGGCCGCCGTCGTCGCCGACGGCTGCCTGCCCTCGCAACGCGCCGTCCGCGGGACCGTCGCCACCATCGCCGCTGCGGCGCGCGCGGCCGGGATCCGCCCGCCCGCAACGACGGTCATCGGCGCCGTGGTGGGATTCGCGCCCGGTCAGCTCAGCGCGCCGGCGAGCAGTGCGGCCAGCGCCGCACCGGCGAGCGGACCCGCGACCGGCACCCAGGAGTAGGACCACAGCGCGTCACCTTTGCCCTTGATCGGCAGCAGCGCGTAGGCGATTCGCGGTCCGAGATCACGGGCCGGGTTGATCGCGTAGCCGGTGGGTCCCCCCAGCCCGAAGCCGATCGCCATGATCACGAAGGTGACCCCGGCGTAGCCCAGCGTGGTGTTCACCTCCGGGTTCGTGAGCACCCACAGGATGAGCACGAACGTGGCGATCACCTCGGTGGCGAGGTTCCACCCGGTGCCCTTGATCGCCGGCGCCGTGCAGAAGATGCCCCTGGTGCCGGAGTTGTCCTCGTTCTGGTCGAACTGGAGCTTGAAGACCACCCACGCCAGCGCGGCGCCGACGATCGCACCGAGCAGCTGGCCCGCCCAGTAGAACGGCACACTCCCCCACGGCACCCCACCGCTGATCGCGACGGCCAGGGTGACGGCCGGATTGATGTGCGCCCCTGAGGGACTGGCGATGCTTGCGGCGGTGAACACGCCGAATCCCCAGCCCAGCACGATGACCAGCCAGTTGCCTCCGCCCCCGTGCGAGAACGAATTCGGCAGGACCACCGCCGCCACCGAACCGCTGCCGATGAGGATGAGCACCGCGGTGCCCAGGAACTCCCACATGAAGATATCGGTGTACGACACGGGTTCAGTGTTCTCGCCGATCAGACGAAATTGGTTGTGCGCTAATATCTCCCAATCTGTTACCGACCTGCATACTGGGCGTTCGGATAGGTTGTGGTCGTTGTCACCCAGGGAATACCATTGGCAGATGACCTCTTTGCCGCTGACCAAGGCCCAGAACATCATCGCCGCTGCGATCGCGAAGGCGGAGGAGATCGGTCAGCCGATGAACATCGCGGTGGTCGACGACGGCGGGCACCTCATCGCATTCGCACGGATGGACGGTGCGATCAAGGCCAGCATCGACATCTCGACGCGCAAGGCCCGCACGTCGATCCTGATGAACGCGCCGACCGCCGCGCTCTCCGACCTGGTTCAACCGGGCGCGGAACTGTATGGCCTCGAACAGCTTTCCGGCGGCCTCGTGATCTTCGGAGGGGGCATCCCACTGGAGGTCGACGGCGCCGTCGTCGGTGCGATCGGGGTGAGCGCGGGAAGCGTGGCCCAGGACGTCGCCGTCGCCGAAGCCGGCGTCGCCGCGCTCTGAGCCCCCGCTACTCGACGTCCACCCAGTCCAGGGTTCGCTGCACCGCCTTCTGCCAACCGGCGTAACCCTGGGCCCGTTGCTCCTCGCTCCAGTCCGGAGACCACCGCTTGTCTTCCTGCCAGTTGGCGCGCAGCTCGTCGGCGTCCTTCCAGAAACCGACGGCCAACCCCGCCGCGTAGGCTGCGCCCAACGCAGTCGTCTCTGCGACAACGGGTTTGACGACATCGACACCGATGACATCGGCCTGGATCTGCATGCACAGCTCGTTGGCGGTGATGCCGCCGTCGACTTTGAGCACCTCCAGGTGAACGCCGCTGTCCGCCTCCATCGCGTCGACCACATCGCGGGTCTGGTAGCAGATGGATTCCAGCGTCGCCCGGGCCAGGTGCGCGTTGGTGTTGTACCGGGAGAGCCCGACGATCGCGCCGCGGGCATCCGAACGCCAGTACGGCGCGAACAGCCCGGAGAACGCGGGCACGAAGTAGACCCCACCGTTGTCGTCGACCTGCCGGGCCAGCGCCTCGCTCTGCGCGGCGCCGCTGATGATGCCGAGCTGGTCGCGTAGCCACTGGACGGCCGAACCGGTCACCGCGATCGAACCCTCCAGGGCATACACCGGTTTGGCGTCGCCGAAGCGGTAGCAGACCGTGGTGAGCAGGCCGTGTTCGGAACGTACGATCTTCTCACCGGTGTTGAGCAGCAGAAAGTTTCCGGTCCCGTAGGTGTTCTTGGCCTCGCCGGCCGACAGACACACCTGACCGACCATCGCGGCCTGTTGATCGCCGAGGATGCCCGTCAGCGGAATCTCGGCGCCCAACGGGCCGTCCTTCAGTGTCGCACCGTAGGCGTCAGGTGCCGACGACGACGCGATGGTGGGCAGCATCTGGCGCGGAATCCCGAAGAACGACAGCAGCTCGTCGTCCCAGTCCAGGGTCTCCAGGTCCATCAGCATGGTGCGGCTGGCATTGGTGACGTCGGTGACGTGCACGCCGCCGCGCGGCCCGCCGGTCAGGTTCCACAGCACCCAGGTGTCACACGTGCCGAAGATCGCGTCGCCGCGCTCGGCGGCCTCGCGAACCCCGTCGACGTTCTCCAGGATCCACTGCACCTTGCCGGCCGAGAAGTAGGTCGCCGGTGGCAATCCCGCCTTCTGCCGGATGACGTCGCCGCGGCCGTCGCGGTCGAGCGCCGAGGCGATGCGGTCGGTGCGGGTGTCCTGCCAGACGATGGCGTTGTAGTACGGGCGCCCGGTACGGCGGTCCCACACCAGGGCGGTTTCACGCTGATTGGTGATGCCGAGGGCCACGATGTCGTCCGCCGACAGCTTGCCCTTGTTCAGCGCGGTCTGCAGCACCGACCCGGTGCGCTCCCAGATCTCGACCGGATTGTGTTCCACCCAACCGGCTTTCGGCAGGATCTGCTCGTGCTCGAGCTGATGGCGTGCCACCTCGCGACCGGAGTGGTCGAACACCATGGCTCGGGTGCTGGTCGTGCCCTGGTCGATCGCCGCAACGAAATCGCCCACGTATCTACTCCTTTGGTGTCACACGAAGAGACGAACTCGCACGGACCGGGAGGAGTCCGTGCGAGTCCGAGTCTGCTGGTCGATCAGTGCCTGTCGTTTCCTCGCGCAAGCGCTCGTCAGTGCCTGTCGTTTCCTCGCGCAAGCGCTCGTCAGTGCCTGTCGTTTCCTCGCGCAAGCGCTCGTCAGAAAAAGCCCTGCGCCTGATCGCTGTAGCTCACCAACAGATTCTTCGTCTGCTGGTAGTGGTCGAGCATCATCTTGTGGTTCTCGCGGCCGATGCCGGACTGCTTGTAACCACCGAACGCGGCATGCGCCGGGTACTGGTGGTAGCAGTTCGTCCACACCCGCCCGGCCTTGATGTCGCGACCGGCGCGGTAGGCGGTGTTGCCGTTGCGGCTCCACACACCGGCGCCCAGACCGTAGAGCGTGTCGTTGGCGATCGAGATGGCGTCGTCGTAGTCGGTGAAGGACGTGACCGCCACGACGGGTCCGAAGATCTCCTCCTGGAACACGCGCATCTTGTTGTTGCCGGTGAAGATCGTCGGCGCGACGTAGTAGCCGCCGTTGAGGTCGCCGCCGAGCTGCGCACGCTCGCCGCCGGTGACGACCTGTGCGCCCTCGCTCTTGCCGATCTCGATGTAGGACAGGATCTTCTCGAGCTGGTCGTTGGATGCCTGCGCACCGATCATCGTCTCGGTGTCGAGCGGATCCCCCTGCCGCACAGCCTTGGTGCGGATCGCCGCCAGCGCCAGGAACTCGTCGTAGATGTCGGCCTGGACCAGCGAGCGCGACGGGCACGTGCACACCTCGCCCTGGTTCAGCGCGAACATCGTGAAGCCTTCGAGGGCCTTGTCCTGGTAGTTGTCGTTGGCGGCGAGCACGTCGTTGAAGAAGATGTTCGGGCTCTTGCCGCCGAGCTCCAGGGTCACCGGGATCAGGTTCTGCGAGGCGTACTGCATGATCAGACGGCCGGTGGTCGTCTCGCCGGTGAACGCGATCTTGGCGATGCGGTTGCTCGATGCGAGCGGTTTGCCCGCCTCGACACCGAAGCCGTTGACCACGTTGACCACACCGGCGGGCAGTAGATCGCCGATGACCTCCATCAAGTAGAGGATCGACACGGGGGTCTGCTCAGCAGGCTTGAGCACCACGGCGTTTCCGGCGGCCAGCGCGGGCGCCAGCTTCCAGACGGCCATCAGGATCGGGAAGTTCCACGGGATGATCTGGCCGACGACGCCGAGCGGCTCGTGGAAGTGGTAGGCGACGGTGTCGTCATCGATCTCCGACAGCGAGCCCTCCTGGGCGCGGATCGCGCCGGCGAAATAGCGGAAGTGGTCCACCGCCAGCGGGATGTCGGCGTTCAGCGTCTCGCGGATCGGCTTGCCGTTGTCCCAGGACTCGGCCAGCGCGATGGACTCGAGGTTCTCCTCGATGCGGTCGGCGATCTTGTTGAGGATCACAGCGCGCTCGGCGGCCGAGGTCTTGCCCCAGGCGGGCGCGGCGGCGTGGGCGGCGTCCAGAGCCTTGTCGATGTCGCTCTCGTCGGAGCGGGCCACCTCGGTGAACGGCTGGCCGGTCACGGGCGTGGGGTTCTCGAAGTAGCGGCCGGCGTTCGGCGCGACCCATTCACCGCCGATGAAGTTGTCGTAGCGGGGCTTGAAGGACATCAGGGAGCCGTCAGCCCCGGGGCGGGCGTACACAGTCATGTGGGGAGTCTCCTGCTCGTGTGGTGTGCGTCACTGAACTTACGCGCGGGACCGTTGCACCACGGTTGCATCGTCGGGAAGACTTCTGCCCATCGACCAGCCCCGCCGCCGACCCCGCCAGCAGCGCTCCCGTGAGACGGTGAACACGCTGGTGGAAGCCGCCGCCCAGGTGTTCTCGCGGGAGGGGATCGCGGCGACGACCAACCGCATCGCCGAACGCGCCGGCCTGTCGATCGGTACCCTCTACCAGTACTTTCCCGACAAGCTGGCGCTGTTGCACGCTGTCGCGGAGCGCCATGTCCGCGACGCCGACCGGCACCTCACCGAGGTCTTCGCCGAGCTGCGGGACACCGCCCCACCGTTCGACGCGACGATGCGTGCGGTGCTCGACGCGCTGCTCACCCTGCACGGCGACCAGCCGCGGCTGCACGCCCTGCTGCACCGGATGGTGCCCGCCGATGCGGATCGGCTGGAGGCGCTGCGCGGCTTCGAGGACCGGATCTGTGACGAAGTGGCGTTTCACCTGAAGCGGTGCGACCGCGGCGGTGAGGATGTCGAGCTGACGGCGCAGACGCTCGTGCACACCGTCGACGCGCAGCTGCACCGGGTGATGACCCGCCGGGGCTTCGACGTGGACGCCCTGATGGTCACGATCGACCGGCTTGCTCCGCCACCCGGGTGAGCACACCGCGCAGCGCCGTGCGTAGCTGGGTCAGTCCGGGCTCCTCGACCGGGAAGTGCCCGCAATCTTCGAGCATGACGAGCTGTGTGGGCGCCGAAACACGTTGGAGGAAGCGCACGCTCAGTGCGGGTGGTGTCCAGGTGTCGGCCGCCGGCGCGACGAGGGTGACGGGAGCGGCGAGGAACGATTCCGGTGCGGTGTGGCGGTAGTTCATCCAGCTCGACAGGAAGCCCAGCGGAACGCTGACACCGCCACCGCGCGGGTCGGAGGCGCACAGCTGCGACAACCGCCGGTCGGTGCTCATCTCGCCCATGTCGGCCGCCCAGCGGATCGGCAACCGCACCCGGCCCAGGACCGGTTCGGTGGCGCGCAGCAGCGCCGGCGCCGGGCGACCCAGCCACGGGAAGCGGGTGGCGGCGGCGCGGGCGGCCGGGTCGGCCATGTCGAGCAGGCACGTCGCGACCACCGCCTCGACCCCGCCGCGGGCCGTGACCTCGTAGGCGAGCATGCCGCCCATGCTGGCCCCGAACAGCACCAGGGGGCGCGGGTCGGTGGCGCGTTCCGCGGCGACGAGATCGCAGAGCAACTCCACCCAGTCGTCGTAGCGGACCTGCGACGGGTGCGGCTCGACGGTGTCGCCGTACAGCGGCAGGTCGGGGGCGAGGACGTCGACGGCGCGACCCAGGGCGGACGCCGAGACGGGCCAGAGCGCGCCACTGTAGCCACCGCCACCGTGGATCACCATCACACGCACCGGGGCGTCCGGGACGGCCGAGCGGGCGATGTGCACGCTGCGGCCCCGCCATGGCCACCAGGTGCTCACCGGGGAGGTGACACCGCAGGCGTAGGCGCCGGGCAGGAACTGCGCATAGGTTCGGATGTCCATGCAGTGATCATCGAATTGCGATGCCCACGTTGACAACTCGCGTTCTGCGCGGCTCTGAGCTGGGCTGTTGGTGCTCTGCTCAGGTTTTCAGCCGAGTTCGTAGTCCAGGCCGGCCAGATGGCCGCGGGCCTGCGCCCGTGCGACCGGGGTGAGACCGGCGCTGTCGCGCAGCGCCTGCCATCCGTCACGGTCGTCGCGGCCCTCGGGGAGGTCGAGCCAGCGGCGCAGCAGGTCGGTGCGGCCCTGCTTGCTCTCGGCCAGCACCGCGTCGCGCAACGTGGTCGACAGCTGGGTGCGCAGCCGCGCGATCGCGGGCGACACCGACTGTGTCAGCAGCGGCCCGGCGTACCGGTTCAGCGCGGCGTCGACGTCGCCGGCGTCGAGGGCCTCGAACACCTCGGCGACGTCGCTGGTGATGGTGGTCAGCAGACGGTAGGGCCGGGATCCGAGGTTCTCGGCGCCGATCACCTTGCGCAGGCGCGACATCTCGGCACGCACGGTCACGACGTCGAGGTCCTTGTCGTCGAGCAGCACGGCGAGATGATCGGCCGAGAGCCCTTCGGGATGGCGGCTGAGCAACACCAGGATGTCGGCGTGCCGGCCGGTCAGGTGGGTGGCCTGAAGGTGCCCGTACCCGTCGGTGGTGACCCAGCGGGGCCGGTCACCGCCGAGCACGACGAGGTGCGGCTTGCGCGCGGCGGGCTCGGCGCCGATGCCGGCGACACGTAGTAGGGCGAGGTGGTTCTCGACGGCGACCGCGGTGGCGCGCACGAGTGCGAGCGTCTGCGACGTCGCGACCTGGGTGCCGCCGGTCAGGTCGATCGCACCGAGCAGGGCACCCGTGGCGGGGTCGTGGACGGGTGCGGCGGTGCAGCTCCACGGCTGGACCACCCGGGAGAAGTGTTCGGAGCCATGGATCTGCAGTTCGCGGTCCAAGGCCAGCGCGGTGCCAGGGGCGTTGGTGCCCGCGCTGCGCTCGCTCCAGTCGGCGCCCGGTACGAAGTTCATCGCCTCGGCCTTGCGGCAGGCGGTCGGGTCTCCTTCGACCCAGAGCAGCGTGCCGTCGGCGGCGCTGACCGCCACGACAACGCCCGAGTCGATCGCGTCGTCGACCAGGAGCCTGCGGATCACCGGCAGCGCCGGTGCGAGTGGATGCGTCTCGCGGAGCCGCTCGATGGCCGTCACCGCGGCCCGGGCGCCGTCGAGGTCGGGATCCACGCCGACGGCGAGGCTGCGCTGCCAGCTCTGCGCGACCACCGGCCGCACCTCGGTGGAGTTCAGGTAGGTCGCGTCGACTTCGCCGGCGATGAACAGCTCGTGGACGGCGCGCAGTTGCGACGGCGACGGGCGGGTCGCCACCCGTCCGGCCGCCACCCGTTCTGCCGATGTCTTTCCGGCCGATGTCTTCGAACCTGCCACCCGGCGTTCCTTTGTGTCCGCCATCACACTTGCTGCCACCCTAGCCGAATACCGAGGTGGCGTGCCGAGAGTACTGTGCGGCCCCCGCTCGGCTCCCCTCCTCGCGGGGGCCGCACAGACTCGGGACGGGGCGGTCAGGCGCCCCAGGCGTTGGCGGCTCTGCGGTCGGTGGCCGCGACGTCGTCGGAGCCGTCCCGAACCGCGTTGCCGAGACTGACGAGTATCTCGTTGAGTGCTGCCGCGGACTGTTCCCAGCGGGCCTGCTCGATGCGGTAGGCCTCCGCGGCGTCGCGGGTCCATGTCGCCTGCAGCGGGGCGATCTGCGCGCGCAGATCCTCCAGCGCCGCATTGAACCTGTTCGAGGTGGACTGGATCTCCTGGCGGACCGTGTACTCGATCTCGCCGAAGTCATAGGACAGCGTGTCGGTCATCGCGAGGCCCCTACAGGTTCGCCGCGACGGAGTCGATGCGCTGCGAATGCCCCTCGGCGACCTCCCGCAGCACCCGCTCGTTGTCGCGGATCGTGTCGGCGATGCGCGACAGTGCGGCATGCAGCTTCAGCGATTCGGTGTTCCAGCGCTCCACCACCTCGCGGAAGCGTACGGCGGCGACACCACCCCACACCGACGGTGGCACGTTGCTCATCGCGCCGATGAACGACTGCAGCATCGCCCTGACCTCGTCGTTGCGGTGGTCTGTCCTGCCGGCCACCGACACCATGAGGTCGAAGTCGGTGGCCAGTGCCGGACCGGGGGTCGGCGGTGGTGGCATGAGCGGGTCCTTCCTGAAGTTCACGGTTTCTGCGGTGTGTCTGTTCATAGGACGCACCGGCACCCAATTCGGTTCCCTTGTCTGGTATTTCACTGCATCACGCGCGCTGAGCGCACCGCGTCGGCGCACACCACCGTGGCAGTGTCCCGCCGGTGCGGCGGGTACTGGCAGCCGATCGCGATGCGGACCGGGCCGTCGACGAGGACGGCCCAGTGTGTCTCGCTGTCGGTTCGGCGCTCGACGTAAGTGACGGCGGGCCTGCCTCCGACGTCGGCCGTGGCATTCAGGTCGGTGAAGATCCCGGGGCGCTCGAACTGCAGTGACCGGCGCAGCGTTTCAGCGATGGTGCCCAGCGTCATCTCGGCGGCACCGACGGACTGCGTGATGTTCAGCGCCGGCAGCCCGCCTGCGGCGGACACCCGCACACGTTCGGAGCCGGTCCCGCCGGTGACACGCTCCACAGCCCAGTCCGCCGGCACCTGCAGCGCGACCCGCCCCTCGACCAGTTCGCGGGTGACGGCCTCGCCGTTCTGCGACGGGACGGGGTGCGCGGCCCATCCCCCGCCGACAGCGGCCGCCGTCACCGCGACGCCGCCGAGCACAGCCACCCCACGTCGGCCCGGTCGCGGCCACCGCGCACCGGCATCGCCGGGTGAAATGTCCTCGACCAGAGCGGCGACCGCCTCGCGCAGTTCGCGAGATGAGCTGTAGGTGAACGGGATACCGAGTTGACGCAACCGTGCCACGATGTCGTGGGGTGGCGGCGCGACCCCGGCTGGGACGTCCACGAGCACAGCGGACGCATTCTGCAGCCGCGCGAGCACGCCGGGACCGTCCCGGGACAGCACCGCCGGGTCCGACCCCGCGGCGGTGACGACGACGTGGTCGGCGGACAGCTCGAGAACAGCCGTACCAGAACCGGGGACCAGCAGCGACCGGCGCAGCACGACGACATCGGGGAATTCCTGCTCCGCGGCACGGGTGACCACACCGACCCGCCCTGAAGGCCACCAGGTGGGCAGGACGAGCGCCAGCGGCCCCGCCCCCGCCCCCACCGCCGCACGGAGCACCCCTCGCCACAGCACGTCGGCCACGACGGGTTGTTCGTCCACGAGGATCAGGGGATCGTCGATGAATTCCACAGCCGCTCGGCAGATCTCACGATCGACCGCGCCCGGCCCGCGGACGGTGTGCGGTCCGACCTCGACGATCACCGCGGTCACGGCGGCGGATCCACCCAGCCCACCTGGATGAGCTCGTCAGGTCTTCCCCGCATCACCAGCGTTCCGCGACCGGGCGGAAGCGCGCGGGGGCGTACGGCGCCCAGCAGCACGCCGTCATCGGGGGATGCGCTCATCATCAGCCCCGCGCATCCCATGTCCCGCATCCTGGCCGGCAGTGGGTCGAACATCGCCCGGGCCGCTCCGCCGGATCGACGTGCCACGATCACGTGGAGTCCGAGATCCTTGGCGTGAGGCAGGAAGTCGGTCAGCGGGGTCAAGGGGTTTCCGGATCCCCCGGCGACCAGGTCGTAGTCGTCGACGACGACATAGATGTCGGGTCCGCTCCACCACGAGCGGTCCCGCAGCTGCCGCTGGGTGACGTGCTCGCCGGGCATCCGGTCGTCGAGGATCTCGGTGAGGGCAGCCAGCCGTGCCGTGACCGCCGCGGCCGATACCGAGTAGCCGGTGACTTCGGACGTCTCGACGACGCCGAGCAGAGTGCGGCGGAAATCCACGATCTCCAGCCGAACGGAAGGCCGGGATGCGACCAGTTCGGTGCACAGCAGCCGTAGCAGTGCGGTTTTGCCGCACCCGCTTTCACCGAGGATCAGCAGGTGGGGGTGCTCGGCGAAGTCGACGGCGACGGCGCTGAGGTCCCGCTCCCCCACACCGAGCACGACCTCCCCGCTCTGCGTCGGGGCGCCTGCGATCGCACGCCGGTCGATCCGCGTGGGCAGTAACTCGACGCGCGGCGCGGCGGCGTCGTCGCGCCGCCGCACCAGCCGCTCGTCGGGCATCGCGATGGCCGTCTCCCGCCCGTCGCGGGTCAGCCCCCGCCCGGCCGGGCGGTCGGCGAGTTCACGCGCCCGCCGGCGATCCATGTCGGAATCGGCGGGGTCGCCGAGGCGCAGTTCGATCCGCGTCCCGATCTGGTCCTTCAGGGCCGGACGCAGGTCCGCCCACCGGGACGCCGCGATCATCACGTGAATGCCATAGGAGAGCCCCTGTGCTGCGAGGGCGGTGATCTTCGGTTCGAGGCCGTCGAATTCCTGCCGCAGCGTGGCCCACCCGTCGACCACCAGGAACACCTCGCCGTACCGGTCCGCGGTGGCCGGGGCCGCCTCCCGGGCCCGCAGCACGTTCTCGATCTGGGCCACCACGCGGCGGCACAGATCGGCGTCGCGCCGGCCGGCCACGGCGCCGACGTGCGGCAGATCTCGCAGAGCCGCCAGCTCACCGCCACCGAAGTCCAGACAGTAGAACTGCACGGCGGCGGCACCATGGGTGGCTGCCAGCGCGCACAGGATCGTCCGCAGGGCCGTCGACTTCCCGGTGCGCGGTGCGCCGACGACCGCGACATTGCCTGCCGCGCCGGACAGGTCGAGGGTCAGCAGCTCGCGACGCTGCTCGAACGGACAGTCCACCACTCCGACGGGGACCGTGAGGTGTCGGCTGGGCTCGGCGGGCAGGAGGTCTGCGAGTCTCGGGGACTCCCCGAGGGGCGCGAGCCAGACCCGGTGCGCCGGCTCGCCGTGTCCGGCGAGCTGCGCGAGGACGGTCTCCAGCAGCGGCCGCGCCGACGTCGCACTCTCGGCGGCCGGCGCGACTGTCTGATCTGCACGGGCGAAACGCCGCACGGCGGCGGCCCCAGATCCCCGGCGGCGCGGGGTAAAGGCGCCGGATACGAACGACGCCTGAAAGCGGGTCAGCTCACCCGACGCCGTCTTCAGGTAGGCCGCACCCGGCTGCGACGGCAGGTGATAGGCGTCGGGCACACCGAGGACCGCCCGGGAGTCGCTGGCCGAGAACGTCTTCAGGCAGATGCGGTAGGACAGATGCGTCTCCAGACCGCGGAGCCTGCCCTCGTCGAGACGCTGGCTGGCCAGCAGCAGGTGAATGCCCAGCGACCGGCCGAGGCGTCCGATCGCGACGAACAAGTCCACGAATTCGGGGTGCTGGCTGAGCAGTTCGGAGAATTCGTCGACGAGGACGAACAGGGCCGGCAGCGGCGGGAACCCGCCCGCGCGGCTGCGTGCGGCGGCGTATTCGGCGATGTTGGTCAGGTTGCCCGCCGCGCGCAGCATCTCCTGCCTGCGGGTGATCTCGCCGGCGAGAGCCTCACGCATCCGTGACACCAGCGGGGCTTCGTCGGCGAGGTTGGTGATCACCGCCGACACATGATGGAGCTTCTCCAAGCCCAGGAACGTGGCGCCGCCCTTGAAGTCGACGAGCACCAGGTTCAGCAGCTCCGGGGGATGTGCCGCGACCATGCCCAGCACCAGGGTGCGCAGAAACTCGGACTTACCGGAACCCGTTGCGCCGACGCATAATCCGTGCGGGCCCATGCCCTTCGCCGCTGCCTCCTTGATGTCCAGCTCCAGTACCGTACCGTCCTCGGCCACCCCGATCGGCGCGCGCAGCATCGCCGAGTCACGCTCTCGCGACCACAGCAGCCCGGGGTCCAGAGCCTCCGGATCGTCGACCCCCATCAGCGCCGGCCACTCCACGCTGCGGCTGCGCCCGGTCGGGGACTGCGGGTCGTGCACGCGTCCTGCGATCCGGCGTGCGCACGCGGTGGCGTCGGCGGTGGAGAGTCGATCGCAGTGGATGTCGAGGATCTGACCGTCGACGTCGACGGTGTCCCCGTCGTCGTCCGGACGGACCGCGACGATTGTGGTCGAGTCGGACGGCGGGGGCGGCGCACTCTCGGTGAGGACGATGCGATGACGGGCGTCCCGGGAAGAGTCCTGATGTGGAAGCCATTTGATCCAGTCCCAGTCGGGGCCGTCGTCGGCGTCAAGGGTCAGAACGTCGGGGTGGTGCATCATCGCGGCCTGACATACCAGCGCCCGGGCCGTCGCCCGAGTCACGGTGACAGTCCGGATCTCTCGCAGCGGCAGGACCACTGGGACGTCGTCGACGGTCGCGCGGACCTCCACGAGCCGCTGCAGCGCCGTCGAGGTGACCGGGTCGTCGTCGGCCGAGGCGCGCCCGACCGGCGGTGGGACCACGGCGGTCGCCGCCGGCTGTGTCCCGACGCCGACGCGCACGCGGCAGAAGTCGGGATGGTTGTCGTCGCGTTCCCACATTCGCGTGCTGCCTGCCAGCGTCCACAGGGATTCGGGTGCCGGATGGGTCTCATGTGCCTGGCGATGTTGCTGTTGCGCGGCCCGGCCGAGTGCGTCGTCGACCTCGTCGAGATAGCGCAGGTACTCGGCGCGCTGGGTGGCGAGTTCGCCGGGCCTGCCCTGCCCGCGGGCACCGTAGGCGAGTGTGCCGACCAGCGACATGAGCATCATCACGGGGAAGAACAGGAACATCGGACTGCGGCCCGCCGAGTCCGTCGATGTCAGGTACAGCGCCGTCATCCCACCCATCGCGACGATCATCGCCACCGGCATGAGCCGGGCCAGCGGGCTCACCTGGACCGGGGCGGGCGGGTCGGGTGGCGCCTCGATGACAACGCGTCCGGTCTGCACATCTGAGTAGACGCACGGGACGCCGCTCCCGTTCCATCCACAGGCCGACGAACTTGCGCAGCGACCCCGGCGTGACCCGAGTTACGTTGAGGCGGTGCCACATACGATGTGCAGGGTGTCGGTGGACGTGACCGGTGCCGATCAGTGCGCGACGGTCGATCTGGTTCTGCCGGCCGACCGGCCGGTGGGCGAGCTGATGCCGTCGCTCGTCGACACGATCTTCGGTGACACAGCCGGGCAGCAGTGGTGGTTCCTGACCCGGCTTGCCGGCTCGCCGCTGAATTCCGCACTGTCGTTGCGTGACAATGCGATCCGGGACGGTGATGTGGTGGTGCTGGCATCCCGGCCGGTGCCTCGGCCACGCCTGACCCCGGCGGACCCGTCCGGGGTCGTCGCTGCGCAGTGCGCAGGCCCCGACGATGCCGCGAGTCGCCGTATCGTCGCCGCAGTCGCCACGGCAGGCTGCGCGGCGTCGGCCGTGATCATGGCGTGGTCGGGCCTGACCGAGGAAGGAAGCCGGCATCTCTGGTCGGCCGCCGTCCTGGGCGCGGCCGCGGCGGCGGCTTCGGTGTCCGCCGGCCGGACCGACCGCGACCTGTCGCTCGTGCTGAGCGCGGCGGCGCTGGTCTTCGGCACCGCGGCCGCGATCCTCGCGACCGCCGGGGCCCCGTGGCCCGCCGCGACGCTGCTCGCCGCATGCTCGGCGCTGGCGACATGCACCGTGCTGACCAAGCTCGGCGTGGGCAACGCGGCGCTGACCGCTTCCGCGGCGGCCGCCGCGGCCGTGGCCGCCGCAGCTGCGTTGTCGGTCGCCGTCGCCGTCGACGTCGGCGCGGCCGCAGTGGTGTTGGCCGTGCTGTCGGTCGCGGCCCTGTCTGCGGCGCCGCGGCTCACGATCCTGCTCACCCGGTTGGGTCCAGCGCAGCCTGAGGTCGACGGGAGCCGAGCGGAATTGGCGCACAACACGTTGACCGCATTGATGGCGGGTTGGTGCGCCTCGACCGCGCTCGGCACCGTCGTGGTCGCTGCGGCGGCGGTCGGTCAGCGGCACCCGGCACTCCTGGACGCCGCCCTGTGCGCAGACCTCGGCGCGCTGTTGATGCTGCGGCTGAGATGCCACGCCGATGCGCGCCGCCGAACCCTTTTGGCCGCAGCAGGTTCCGTCGCGCTCGGCGCAGCACTGGTCGCTGGGGTGGCGGCGGCACCGGCGCAAGGGTACTGGATCTGCACGGTAGCGGCCGCGGTTTCGATCGCCGCTGCGTGGTGGGGACATCGGGCCCGCACCCCGGGGCCGATGGCCGCCAACACCTTTCAGCTCGCGGAGTATGCCGTGCTCGTCGCCGTGTTCCCGTTGGCGTTCTGGACGACCGGGTTGTACGGATTCGTCCGAGATCTGAGCTTGTCGTGACGTCGCGGGCGGGGCCGCTCCTTGCGGTCGCGGTGCTGCTGGCGCTTCAGAGCGCGGCCCCGGCGGCTGCGGAGACCCCGCCACCGGTAGATGAGCGCCTGCTTCCGGGCGCCGCCCCGGCGATCCCGCCCGAGCCGACCGCGCAGTACGACGAGTGCGAGGCCGCGCCACCACCGGCGACCGGGCGGCCGGGCCAGCTCAGTGGGCTCGACCTGACGACGGTGTGGGCGCTGACACGCGGCGCGGGCCAGACCGTGGCCGTGATCGATACGGGGGTGTCCCGGCACCGCCGGTTGCCGCACCTCATCCCCGGCGGGGACTACGTGTCGCGTCACGACGGGACCAACGACTGCGACGGACACGGCACCATCGTCGCCGGCATCATCGGAGCCACGCCGGATTCAGCCGATCCGGACGGGTTCCGCGGTATCGCTCCGGAAGTTTCGCTTCTGTCGATCCGGCAGTCCAGCAACAAGTTCCACGCGATCGACGACCCTGGCGGGACCGGGGCGGGCGATGTCGCGACCCTCGCCGCCGCAGTGCGCACCGCCGCCGATCTCGGTGCGACGGTCGTCAACATCTCCACCGTGGCCTGCGTGCCTGCCGGAACCGACGTCGGCGACCAGGCCCTCGGCGCGGCGCTGTCCTACGCGGTGGACGTGAAGAACGCCGTCGTCGTCACTGCCGCGGGCAACGTCGGCGGCCCAGGTCAGTGCCAGGAGCAGAACCCCCGCGAAGCCACGCGCGGCGGTCGGCTGTCGACCGTCGCGAGCCCGGCCTGGTACGACGACCTGGTGCTGACGGTCGGCTCGGTGGGGCCCGACGGTGCGGCATCTCCGTTCACCCTGGCCGGTCCGTGGGTGGATGTCGCGGCACCGGGCGAGGAAGTGGTGTCGTTGGCCTCGACCGGCGACGGCCTGGTCGACATGTCGCCGTCCGGTCATCCGTTGTCGGGCACCAGCTATGCGGTTCCGGTCGTCACCGCGGTCGTCGCACTCGTGCGGGCCCGGTCCCCCGAACTTACGGCACGACAGGTGATGCAGCGCATCGAAGACACCGCCCACCCCCCGTCCTCAGGCTGGAGTCCCGTTGTCGGCCATGGTGTGATCGATCCCCTGGCAGCCGTCACCGGTCCGGGTGCGACGCCGTCACCACCGCGACCGGCCGTACCGATGAGTGCGGCGGGAACCCGCAACGCACCGGGGCAGGCGAGGACAGCGCTGCGGGGGGCAGCCGTCTGTGTGCTGCTGACCGTCGGAGTCGCTGTCGCGTCGACCGTGGCCGGGCGGTTACGGCGCCGCAGCGACACCGTCTCTGATCGCTGAGGCGGCCTCGCGGCTGAGTTCGGGCCCGCGCGGGAGTGCGGCCAGAACCGGCCACGGCGCCGGCACCGCAGGTTCTCCGAGGCCCAGAGCCGCAGCGCTGCTACCGTCTCGCACACCGTGGCGCACGCCGCTGACCGTCACCAGGAACAGCGAGCCCGCACTGGCCCCGTCGCCGGTGAGCCCCACCGACCGGACGAACATGCTCCGACCCGGCGGCACGGCCACCGCGTCGACGGCGGGGCCCCCGCCGTCCTGCTGGGCGAGGGTGAGGGCCGCAGCGGTACGCGGGAGTGACGTGTCCACGAGAAGCGCCGTGCGCGAACCGGTTCCGCCGCGATCCTGCCGCCATACCGCGCACACGACGGGCTCATCGACGACCCCACCGCGTGGGGGAAACGTCGCGACCGGAAGCGAGGTCACCACCGGTACCGAGCCGACGACCTCGGCCGGCACTGCCGGGATCTGCGCTCCGGCACGGGCATCGGTGTACCGGATGAGGTCGGCGGCGACCTCCCCGATGCGCTGCAGACCGTCGGGAAGGACCACGAAGAGATCGTCGGTCGCGCGGTCTGCACGCGCCACGGTCACCACCGTCCCCACCGGATGATCATTCAGCCGGCCCGGACCGGGCGCGCCGAGCCCGGGGATCCGCGGCGGTGCGATGGCCGGCGCCTCGGGGATCGCCGCGAGCAGGACCTGCGAAACCTCCCTGGGTACAACGCCGTCGAGCCGCAGCGCCCGCACCACCGCCGGGTGCCTGAGGTCGACCCGCGAGCGCCAGGCTCCGTGGAGCAGGTACGTCACCGCGGCGGGCCCGTCTCGCGGGGTCACGAGCACGCTGCGCCCGGCGACGCCGACCGCATCCGGGAGCCGCCCGCCGATCACGGTCGTCGCTCCCCGGTCGTCGTCGCAGACGGTCCACCCGGCCTCCTCGGCGCGCAGCGGCGGCGAGATGTCCTCCGGGGCACCGAGGATGCCGACCTGGGGGCCGCGGGCGGCCCGGTCGACGGCCTTCTTCGACACCATCGCCGGTTCGGCGGGGGCGCCGACGATCAGGCGCGCAGAAGCGAGGTTGGCGACGGGGTGGAGAACACCGTCGATGCGCACGTACGTCGCGCCGGTCTCACGCACGACGACCACCGGCGCGTCACCGAGCGCGCCGCCGGGCCGCACGAATGCCAGGACTGCGCACACGGCCACCACGATGACCGCGAGGACTGCACCGGCGCAGAGCGAAAGCGACTGTCCGCGAAGCGGATCATCGAGCATGCGGGTGTCGCCGCGTACCAGTGCATGTTCCATACGGCGGGCCAGAAAGCGGTGTCCGCTGATCTGCAGCCGTGTCGTCGGTTGCCCCATCATCTCCCCCGCGGCCAGCCTATCGACGCCGCGCGGAGGGTCGGATCACTTGTTGGAGCGGCGCTCCCGGTAGGCGGCGACGTGCTGCCGGTTACCGCAGTTGCCGGTGTCGCAGAACTTTCCCGACCGGTTGCGGGAGAGGTCGACCAATGTGGCCTCGCAGTCGGGAGCGGCACAGATCTTGAGCCTGCGGAGCTCCCCGGAGCGGATGAGGTCGGCCAGCGCCATCGCCATCTCGGCGCCCATCCGCTGAGACAGCGGATCGTGGATCGAGGCCAGGTGCAGGTGCCAGTCGGGCATCTCGGGGTGGCGGGTGAGCCACGGCGACGCCTTGGTGTCGGAGAGCAGCGCGTTGACCTGATCGACGGCACGGACCTCGTCGCCGGCGCTCTCCCAGATGCGGCCCAGTCGGGCGCGTAGTTGACGCACCGCCTCGAGTTCGGCGTCGTCGTGGTCACGTCGTCCGGTCCAGCCGAAGGAATCCAGGTACCGGTCCAGCGCCGACATGTCCGCCAGCTGCTCCCCGTCCACGCGGTCGGTGTTGATCAGGATGCTGGCGGCGCGCAGTGTGAGCTCGGTGTCATGGGTGAAAAGCATTTGACTCATGACTCCTTTCGGCGGTAGCGTCATGACCAAAGCTGATTTTACTCATGTCTTCCCTTGTCAGGACCCGGAGGTACCCCTTCATGGCTGCTATCGAGACCCGCTTCCGGTCCGGCTTGCTCTTCGCCATCGGCTCCGCCCTCGCGTTCGGTTGCTCCGGACCTTTCGCCAAGGCGCTGATGGAAGCCGGGTGGAGCCCCACCGCGGCCGTCACCGCCCGCCTGGCCGGAGGGGCGCTCGCCATGGCCGTGTTCGCGACCGTGGTGCGCCCCGGCTGGCTGCGCGAGGCGCGCCACCACGCGCGCACCGTCGTGCTCTACGGTCTCGTACCGATCGCCGGCGCGCAGCTCTTCTACTACAACGCCGTCTCCCACCTGTCCGTGGGCGTCGCGCTGCTCCTGGAGTACACCTCCCCGATTCTCGTGGTGGGCTGGTTGTGGGCGACCACGCGCCGGCGGCCGACCACTCTCACACTCGCCGGTGTCGGGCTCGCCGTGGCCGGGATCATGCTGGTGCTGGGCATCGTCGGATCCGACGGGCTGGCGGCATCGCACATCAATCTCGTCGGGGTCGGCTGGGGCCTGGCGGCCGCCGTCTGCGCGGCGTGCTACTTCCTCATGTCGGACAAGGTCGGCGGCGAGACCTCCGACGACACCCCGGCCCTGCATCCGATCACCCTGGCCACCGCCGGCCTGATCTTCGGCGCCGTGACCGTGGCCGCCCTGGGCCTGACCGGGGCGATGCCGTTGACGTTCACGGCGAACAACACCGTGGTCGCCGGGTGGAGCACGTCGTGGCTGGTGCCCGTCATCGCGCTGGCGTTGATCCCGACCGCGATCGCCTACACCCTGGGGATCGTCGGGATCGCGCGCCTGCGGCCCCGGTTCGCGTCCCTGGTCGGACTCTCGGAGGTCATGTTCGCCGTCCTGGCGGCATGGGTGCTGCTCGGTGAGGCCATGACGGTGACCCAGGCCGTCGGCGGCGCGATCGTCCTGGCCGGGCTGGCACTGGCCCGGCAGGGCGACCGGAGCGAGCCGGCCGAGACACCGGCGGTCACGTGGCCGGATGCACCGTCGCAGGTCACCACGGCGGCTAACATCGAGGCGTGAAGATCGATCTTGAAACCGGGTCACGCCGGATCGCGGCGCTGATCGCCGCAGTCGCCACCGCGGCCGCCCTGCTGATCGTGCCGACCGCGACGGCTCCGGTCGCCGCCGCCCAGGGCTGCCCCGACATCGAGGTCGTCTTCGCGCGCGGCACCGACGAGCCTGTGGGCCTCGGTCGTGTCGGGGCGGCGTTCGTGGACTCGCTGCGAGGACGCGTCGGCGGCCGGTCCGTCGGGTCCTACGCCGTCGTGTATCCCGCGACCTTCGACTTCCTTGCCGCGGCCGGCGGCGCCAACGACGCCAGCGCCCACGTCCAGTGGATGATGGCCAACTGCCCGCAGACCCGTTTGGTCCTCGGCGGCTATTCGCAGGGGGCCGCGGTCATCGACGTCATCGCTGCGGTGCCGTTCCCGGCGGTCGGATTCACCAATCCCCTGCCCCCGAACGCACCGGATTTCGTCGCCGCCATCGCGCTGTTCGGCAACCCCACCACGAAGGTGGGACTACCCATCACGGCGAGCCCGGTCTGGGGTTCACGGTCGATCGATCTGTGCAACGGCGCCGATCCGGTGTGTTCGTCCGGTGACGACATCGCCGCCCACAGCAACTACGGGCCCGCGGGCTTCACCGACCGGGCCGCGGCGTTCGTCGCCGGTATCGTTTAGTCCAGCTATGCGTTACGGTGTCTTGTGCTTTTCGATCGACTGAGCCGCCGGATCGCCGCGGCCGCCGCTGCCGTGATGGTGCCGTTGGGCCTCACCGTGACGGCCACCGTCCTGCCCGTGACCACGGCTTCCGCCCAGCCCTGCCCGGACGTGGAGGTGGTGTTCGCCCGCGGTACCAGCGAGCCCGCCGGCGTCGGACGCGTCGGCCAGGCCCTCGCCGACCAGCTCAGGAACCAACTCGGCGGCCGCACCGTCGGCGTCTACGGTGTGAACTACCCCGCCAGCTACGACTTCCTCAACACCGCGGTCGGTGCGACCGACGCTACCGGCCGTATCGCCACGATGGCGGCCCAGTGCCCCGGCACCCGCATCGTCCTCGGCGGTTACTCGCAGGGCGCCGCGGTGGTGGACATGCTCGCGGGCGTGCCGCCCCTGGGCAACCGGATCGGCAACATCGGGTCGGCGCCGCCGCTGCCGGGTGGGCTCAACGGCAACGTCGCCGCGGTCGCGGTCTTCGGCAATCCGGCCACCAAGTTCGGCAACCCCGTCTCGGCGAGCGGGTCCTTCGCCGGCAAGGCGATCGACCTGTGTGCCGACGGCGACCCGATCTGCTCCGACGGTCGCAACCCCTTCGCCCACACGAGCTACGAACGGTCTCCGTTCATCGGCCAGGCGGCCGGGTTTGCCGCAGGCCGGGTCTGAACGCCGGAAGACTATTAAGATCGGCGAAGTGATTCGACAGCAGCGAAAATTCCGGGTCTTCTCGCTGGCGGCTGCGCTCGTCCTCGGCGCCGCCGCGCTCGTGGTGCCGCCGTCCGCGTCGGCCCAGTCCTGCCCCGACGCAGAGCTGATCTTCGCTCGCGGCCGCATCGAACCCAGCGGTCCCGGCCAGATCGGTAACGCGTTGATCAGCGCACTGCGGAACAAGACCGGCAAGGACATCGACCTCTACGCGGTCAAGTACCCGGCCGACACCGAGATCGACATCGGCGCCAACGACATGAGCGGGCGCGTCCAGTACATGATGGACAACTGCCCCAACACGCGCCTGGTGCTCGGCGGCTACTCCCTCGGCGCAGCCGTCACCGACGTGGTGCTGGCCGTGCCGATCGCGGCGTTCGGTTTCAAACGCCCACTGCCCGCCGGAGCCGACCGGAACATCGCCGCGGTCGCCCTGTTCGGCAACGGCATCGCGTGGGTCGGTCCGATCTCCAACTTCAACCCGCTCTACCGCGAACGCACCATCGAGTTGTGCCACGGCGACGACCCGATCTGCAATCCGACCGATCCGGAGAACTGGCAGGACTACTGGGCCGACCACCTCGCGCCCGCTTACATCGACGCGGGGATGGTCAACCAGGCCGCGGACTTCGTCGCGCCCCGCATCTGACTCAGCCGGCGTCCGGAGCTTTCGGGTCGGCGGTCCGAAGGTCCCGGGTCACGAGGTTGCGGGCGAGCAGCTCGTCGTCGGGCGGGTAGTCGACGCCGACCAGCGTCAGCCCGCGCGCCGGTGCGGCCGCGAAGTCGCTGGAGCGACGAGTGGATTTCAGGAGCGCGGCGCACCACGCGGCGTCCCGCCGGTGCTCGCCGACGGCCAGAAGCGCACCGACCAGTGAGCGGACCATGTTCCAGCAGAACGCATCGGCGCTGACGAGGACCTCGATCCGATGACCGTCACGGACACAGTCGAGGCGTTGCAGTTCCCGGATGGTCGTCGCGCCCTCCCGGTGGCGGCAGAATGCGGCGAAGTCGCGCAGGCCCAGCAGGGTCTGCGCCGCCGCAGTCATCGCCCCGACGTCGAGAGGCCGGGGCCAGGCCGTGACGAACCGCGCCTGCGCCGGCTCCACACCGTAGGGCGCGGTCGACAGGCGGTAGACGTAGTGGCGGCGCAGCGCCGAGAATCGGGCATCGAATCCTTCTGGGGCGCGTGTGATCCCGCGAACGCGCACATCCTCGGTAAGCATCCGGCCGAGGCGGCGGACGAGCGGCCCGAATTCTGGCTCGGCGGGACGCGGCGTCCTGGGGTAGGCGTGGTGGAGGGCGCCCGCCGGGACGTCGACGTGGGCGACCTGACCCGTGGCGTGCACCCCTGAATCAGTCCGTCCGGCCGCGCGGGTGACCACCGGCGTCCGGAAGATCGTCGTCAGCGCGTCGTCGACGACACCTGCCACCGTGCGATGCCCGGCCTGTGTCGCCCAGCCGGCGAAATCGGTGCCGTCGTAAGCGATGTCGAGACGTAAACGAACATGCCCGCCACCGGTGTCGGTGGCGGGCATGTTCATGAAGTGACTACTTGGCGTCGTCAGCCTTCGCCTCGTCGGCCTTGGCCTCGTCGGCCTCGGCCTCCGAGACGGACTCGGTGCCCTCGACCTCGACCTGCGCCTCGTCGGCGATCGGGGTCTCGGTGACGGCCTCGGCCTCCGCAGCAGTCGGCTCCACGGCCTCGTCGGCCGTGGGGCCTTCGGCGGCCTCCGGCTCGACCGCAGCCTGCGGCGCCGCCGCAGCGGCGACCTTCTGGTTGCCGGCGGCGCGACGGGCACGGTTGGCCTCGGACGTCACGGTCTTCTCCCGCACCAGCTCGATGACCGCCATGGGGGCGTTGTCGCCCTTGCGGTTCTCGACCTTGATGATGCGGGTGTAGCCGCCGTTGCGGTCGGCGAAGAACGGCCCGATCTCGGCGAACAGGACGTGGACGATGTCCTTGTCGCGGATCTTCTTCATCACCTCACGCCGGTTGTGCAGCGTGCCCTTCTTGGCGTGCGTGATGAGCTTCTCCGCGTACGGACGCAGCGCCCGTGCCTTCGGCTCGGTCGTCTTGATCCGGCCGTGCTCGAACAGCGACGTGGCCAGGTTGGCCAGCAGCGCCTTCTGGTGCGAGGACGACCCGCCGAGGCGAGGACCCTTGGTGGGTTTGGGCATTGCGACTATCTCCTAGGTGGGGCCGACCCCCGTGTCAGGTAGGGCCGGGACGGTTCTCTTGCGAGATCGGGTGAGAGCTGTTCGGTTTCGCGCCTAGAGCTGTTCGGTTTCGCGCCTAGAGCTGTTCGGTCTCGGCGTAGTCCTGGTTGTCGTCCAGGTCGTAGCCGGCATCGCTGTTCCAGGTGCCGGTGGCGACGTCGTAGCCGGCAACCTCGGACGGGTCGAAGCTGGCCGGGCTGTCCTTCAGCGAGAGACCGAGCTGATGCAGCTTGATCTTGACCTCGTCGATGGACTTCTGGCCGAAGTTGCGGATGTCCAGCAGATCGGACTCCGTACGGGCCACGAGCTCGCCCACGGTGTGCACACCCTCGCGCTTGAGGCAGTTGTACGACCGCACCGTCAGGTCCAGGTCGTCGATCGGCAGCGCGAAGTGCGCGGCCTGATCCGCCTCGGCCGGCGACGGGCCGATCTCGATGCCCTCGGCCTCGACGTTGAGTTCCCTTGCCAGACCGAACAATTCGACCAGGGTCTTACCGGCCGACGCGAGTGCGTCGCGCGGGCTGATCGAGTTCTTGGTCTCGACGTCGAGGATCAGCTTGTCGAAGTCGGTGCGCTGCTCGACACGCGTGGCCTCCACCTTGTAGGTGACCTTGAGGACCGGCGAGTAGATGGAATCGACCGGGATGCGGCCGATCTCGGCGCCGGAGGCCTTGTTCTGCACGGCCGGCACATAGCCGCGGCCCCGCTCGACGACGAGCTCGACCTCGAGCTTGCCCTTGTCGTTCAGCGTCGCGATGTGCATGTCGGGGTTGTGCACGGTGACACCGGCGGGCGGCACGATGTCGCCCGCGGTGACCTCACCGGGTCCCTGCTTGCGCAGGTACATGGTGACCGGCTCGTCCTCCTCGGACGACACGACCAGGCTCTTGAGGTTCAGGATGATGTCGGTGACGTCTTCCTTCACCCCGGGAACGGTGGTGAACTCGTGCAGTACGCCGTCGATGCGGATGCTGGTGACGGCCGCGCCGGGGATCGACGAGAGCAGCGTGCGACGCAGCGAATTGCCCAGGGTGTAACCGAATCCCGGCTCCAGCGGTTCGATGACGAACTGGGAGCGGTCCTCGGCGAGGACCTCTTCGCTCAGGGTGGGGCGCTGAGAAATCAGCATGGTGTTTCTTTTCTCCTTCTCGGCAACCGCTATTTGATGCCGTTAGGTGGCCTGAGCCCCGGTGGATTCCGGGGTCAGGATTACTACTTCGAGTAGAGCTCGACGATGAGCTGCTCGGTCAGCGGCACGTCGATCTGCGCGCGCTCGGGCAGCTGGTGCACGAGGATGCGCTGACGCTCGCCGACGACCTGCAGCCAGCCCGGGATGGGGCGCTCGCCGGCAGTCTGCCGGGAGACCTCGAAGGGCAGCGTGTTGATCGACTTGTCCTTGATGTCGATGATGTCGTACTGCGCCACCCGGTAGCTGGGGACGTCGACCTTCACACCGTTGACGGTGAAGTGGCCGTGGCTGACCAGCTGGCGCGCCATACGACGGGTGCGGGCCAGGCCGGCCCGGTACACGACGTTGTCGAGGCGGCTCTCCAGGATGCGGAGCAGGTTGTCACCGGTCTTGCCGGGGAGGCGGTTGGCCTCCTCGTAGTAGCGGCGGAACTGCTTCTCCATGACGCCGTAGGTGAAGCGGGCCTTCTGCTTCTCCTGCAGCTGGGTGCGGTACTCGCTCTCCTTGATCCGCGCGCGGCCGTGCTGGCCGGGCGGGTAGGGGCGCTTCTCGAAGGACTGATCTCCACCGACGAGGTCGACGCCGAGACGGCGCGACTTGCGGGTGACGGGTCCGGTATAACGTGCCATTTCTCTAGTCCTCCCTAGACCCGGCGCCGCTTGGGCGGACGGCAGCCGTTGTGCGGCTGCGGCGTGACATCGGCGATCGCGCCCACTTCGAGGCCGGCGGCCTGCAGCGAACGGATGGCGGTCTCGCGACCCGAACCCGGGCCCTTCACGAAGACGTCGACCTTCTTGACGCCGTGCTCCTGCGCCTTGCGGGCGGCGTTCTCGGCGGCCAGCTGCGCGGCGAACGGGGTGGACTTACGCGACCCCTTGAAGCCGACATGTCCCGACGAAGCCCAGGCGATGACGTTGCCCTGGGGATCGGTGATGGACACGATCGTGTTGTTGAACGTGCTCTTGATGTGAGCGGCGCCGTGCGGGACGTTCTTCTTCTCCCTGCGACGGGTCTTCTGCCCCTTCTTGGGGGCGCCGCCCTTCTTTGCCTGTGCCATCCGGGGTTACCTGGCCTTCTTCTTGCCGGCGATGGTGCGCTTGGGGCCCTTGCGGGTGCGCGCATTGGTCTTGGTCCGCTGGCCACGCACCGGCAGGCCGCGGCGGTGCCGCAGACCCTGGTAGCAGCCGATCTCGATCTTGCGGCGGATGTCGGCCTGGACCTCGCGGCGCAGATCACCTTCCACCTTGAGGTTGCCCTCGATGTAGTCGCGCAGCTGCGTCACCTGGTCGTCGGTGAGGTCCTTGGTGCGCATCTCCCGGCTGATGCCGGTCGCTTCCAGGATCTCCTGGGAGCGGGTACGGCCGATGCCGTAGATGTAGGTCAGCGCGATCTCCATGCGCTTGTCGCGCGGGAGGTCGACGCCCATAAGGCGAGCCATATGTGCCATTCCTTGTGTTCTGCGGAGGTCTGATCCCAGTCCGTTCCCGGGCTCTTGCCGGGGCCCGGCCTCCGTGCCGGGCGTTTCGAGCGGCGTACCCGCTCAGTGGTGCTGGGAGGTCATCATTCAGTTGTGGGTACTGCGGCTGTGCTGCTAGCCCTGCCGCTGCTTGTGGCGGGGATCGGAGCAGATCACCATGACCCGCCCATGCCGGCGGATCACCCTGCACTTGTCGCAGATCGGCTTGACGCTCGGGTTCACCTTCACGGCTGTGTCGATCCTTCTTCTCGGAATTGTTCGGGTTGTTCGGGTACTGCGCCGCTACTTGTAGCGGTAGACGATGCGGCCACGGGACAGGTCGTAGGGGGAAAGCTCCACCACGACGCGGTCCTCGGGGAGGATGCGGATGTAGTGCTGCCGCATCTTGCCGCTGATGTGGGCGAGGACCTTGTGTCCGTTCTCCAGCTCAATGCGGAACATCGCATTGGGCAGGGGTTCGACGACACGCCCCTCGACCTCTATGGCACCGTCTTTTTTGGCCATACTCTGTAACGATCCTTGCTTTCGTTTCGTACCAACCTGCTGGCCTGCTCGGGACAGCCTTCGATCCGACTTGAGAACGTGGGCCGGATCTGAGGAATTCCCTCTCGACAGAAGGCTCCTGATGGGGCACGCAAAAAGTCGGCGCGGAAGCCGCACCGTTGATCTATGTTACTCGCCCGCAGCCCATGCCCAAAATCTGCGCGAACAGGGTCACCTCGCGAGTGCGAAGATCGACTCGTGACCTCCTCCCCGCTCGCATTCCCGTGACCTCCTGCCGATTCGCACTCCCGTGACCTCTTCCCGATTCGCACTCCCGTGACCTCTTCCCGATTCGCACTCTCGTGACGGCTGCCTACCTCGCCGCCTTCGCCGTCGGCGGCGTCGCCGTACTGGCCGCCCTGCTGCTGACCGACGTCGAGCTGGGTCACGACGGACTGCCCTTCCTGAGCCTGACCAGCCTGTCGGCCGGCGTCCTCGGCGCGGGCACCGGTGGGTTGGTCGCCACGTGGCTCGGCGCGGGCACGGTCGCCTCGGCCGTCGTGGCGGTCGTGGTCGGTCTGGTCGTCGTCGGGGCACTGCAGGGCCTGCTGCTGCCGTTCCTGCGCCGTCAACAGTCGAACTCGCAGCGGGGCCGGGCGTCCTACATCGGCCTGCTCGGCACGGTCACGCTGGCCGTCCCGACCGACGGCTGGGGTGAGGTCGCGTTCGTCGACACCGACGGCAACCGCGTCCGCGCCCGGGCGATCACCGCGGAGCCGGACACCCTGCCCAAGTCCACGCCCGTCTACATCGCCGATGTCGACGCCGACTACGTCCACGTGGTGACGATCCCCGGCGCCGACCCCGAACTCCCCACCTCCGAGAGGAACTGACCGATGTCCCTGATGCTGATCATCGTCATCGTCGTGGCCGCGCTGCTGCTGTTCGTGGCACTGCCGCTGGTCTACGTGAAGAACTACATCAAGGTGCCACCCAACGAGGTCGCGGTGTTCACCGGCCGCGGCCAGCCCAAAGTGGTGCGCGGCGGCGCACGGTTCCGAGTGCCGGGTATCGAACGCGTCGACATCATGAGCCTGGAACCGTTCAACGTCAGCATCAACCTGCAGAACGCGCTGTCCAACAACGGCGTCCCGGTCAACGTCGAGGCCGTCGGGCTCGTGCGGATCGGTTCGGCCGACGAGGCGGTCCAGACCGCGGTGCAGCGCTTCCTGACCTCCGACCTGAACGAACTGCAGCGTCAGATCAACGAGATCCTCGCGGGCAGCCTGCGCGGCATCACCGCGACGATGACGGTGGAGGACCTCAACTCCAACCGCGACACCCTGGCCCGCAGCGTGGTCGACGAGGCCGGCGGCGACCTGGCCCGCATCGGCATGGAGGTCGACGTGCTCAAGATCGCGGGCATCTCCGACCGCAACGGATACCTGGAGTCGCTCGGCCAGCGCCGGATCGCCGAGGTCAAGCGTGATGCCGCGGTCGGCACCGCCGAAGCCGAACGCGATTCGCAGATCCAGTCGGCCAAGGCCCGCCAGGCCGGCTCGGTCGCCCAGGCCGAGGCCGACACCGCGATCGCGGCCGCCAATCAGAAGCGCGACGTGGAGCTGGCCCGGCTGAGAGCGCAGACCGAGGCCGAGAACGCCCAGGCCGACCAGGCCGGGCCGCTGGCCAACGCGCGTGCGCAGAAGGACGTCGGCATCGCGATCGAACAGGCCGAGGCCGCCCGGGTGCAGGCCCGTATCGAGGTCGAGCAGCGCCGCGCCGAGCAGTCGCAGGCCGCGCTGCAGGCCGACGTGATCGCCCCCGCCGAGGCACAGCGCCAGGCCGACATCGCCCGCGCCGAAGGTCAGCGGCAGGCCACCATCCTCGCCGGGCAGGCCGAGGCCGATGCGCGCAAGGCTGCCGCGGACGCCCTGCGCGTCGAACGGCAGGCCGAGGCCGACGGCATCAAGGCCAGGCTGGTCGCCGAGGCGGCGGGTAAGAGGGAGATCGCCGCGGCGCTGAACACCTATTCGCCGGAGGCCGCCCGGCTCCAGACCCTGCCCGATGTGTTGCAGTCGGTCGTCAAGGCCACCGAGGCGGCGGCCATGCCGCTCGCGGAGATCGAGCGGCTGTCGATCATCGGCGGCGCCTCCGACGCCCAGGACGCCGTCGGCGGGCTGCTCGGCGTCAGCCCGCTGGCGGTCGCCAAGATCGTCGAGTCGCTGAAGTCCTCGGGCATCGACCTGGCGGCCATGCTGAACCGCTCCCCCGAGCCGGCCCCCGCCACCCACCAGGTCGACGGCACGGCTGTTCCGCAGTGACCGGCAGAGTCGTTGTCGGCGTTGATGATTCGCCGGCCGCGCACGCCGCGTTGCAGTGGGCCGCCGCAGCGGCCGACCTGCGTGGCGCGCCGCTGACCGCCTTGTACGCCACGGCGCCGCCCGCGGGTCCGTGGCCGGTCGCCCCGGTGCCCGTGGGCTACCTGGACTGGCAGCAGCAGACCGGCCGAGACCTGTTGACCGAGGCCGCCGGGGCCGTGGACCGAATGACCGGCGGCCGGGTGGCGGTGGCGACCGAGCTCGCCGTCACGGCGCCCGCCCAGGCCCTGGTGGAGGCATCGCGCACGGCCGAGCTGGTGGTCGTCGGCTCCCGGGGACGCGGTGCGGTCGCGGCCCGCGTTCTCGGCTCCACCAGCGCGGGGGTCGTCCAGCGGGCGCACTGCCCCGTCGCGGTCGTCCGGGAGGCCGGCGCCCCGGCCGACCCGGCCGCACCCGTGCTGCTGGGCTTCGACGGCTCCGAGAACGGCGCCCGGGCCACCGAGCTCGCGTTCCAGGAGGCGGCGCGGCGCGGAGTGGGCCTCACGGCTCTGCATGCGTGGTGGTCGCCGGGGGCTTTCGAGATGCCCGGCTTCGAGTGGGAGTCGATCCGCGGCGACGTCGAGGACGAGGTCGCGCGTCAGTTGGCCGGGTGGCAGAGGCGCTTCCCGGATGTGGGCGTCGAACGGGTCGTGGTCGTCGATCAGCCTGCCGACCGGCTCGTGGAGAAGTCAGCGACGGCGCAGTTGCTGGTCGTCGGCAGCCGTGGATACGGCGCCCTCGCGGGCGCGTTGCTCGGTTCGGTCGCGAATGCGGTCGTCCAGGCCGCCGGCGCGCCCGTCATCGTGGTGCCTCCGCAGCGGAATTGATGGCCGCGCCGGCACTGGTCCCCCCGAATCTCCCCGACCTCCCCGGTACTACCGGCGCGGCCATCAATCCGTCAGCCACGACGTTATCGGCACGCCCGGCAGCGCAATAGGGACCAAAGTCCCTGAACGTCGCCACCCCGATTTCGGCTGGACAACGGGCGCATACTTATCGTGATGACTGGACCTGAGCACCAGCCCCGAAAACCCGTGATCCTGACCGTCGACGACGATCCCGCGGTGTCGCGTGCCGTGGCGCGCGACCTCCGTCGGCACTACGGCGAGAAGTTCCGCATCGTGCGTGCGGAGTCGGGACCCGATGCGCTGGAGACGCTGAACGAACTGAAGCTGCGCGGGGAGACGGTGGCGGTCTTCGTCGCCGACTACCGGATGCCGCAGATGAGTGGCATCGAGTTCCTGGAAGCCGCGATGGACATCTTCCCGATGGCCCGCCGCGTGCTGCTGACCGCCTACGCCGACACCCACGCCGCCATCGACGCGATCAACGTCGTCGACCTCGACCACTACCTGCTCAAGCCGTGGGATCCGCCGGAGGAGAAGCTCTACCCGGTGATCGACGCCCTGATCGATGCGTGGCGGTCCACCGGCGACCGGGCCATTCCGCACACGAAGATCATCGGCCACCCGTGGAGCGCACGCTCCTCGGAGGTGCGAGAGTTCCTGGCCCGAAACCGCCTGTACTACACGTGGTTCCGGTCCGACGAACCCAAGGGCGCCGCACTGTTGGAGGCTGCGGGCCAGGACGGTCTGACGCTGCCGGTGGTCATCACCGAACAGGGCGAGACGCTGGTCGACCCGAGCGACGCCGAGCTGGCCGCGACGCTGGGCCTGACGACCACACCGTCGGGCGACTTCTACGATCTGGTCGTCATCGGTGGCGGGCCCGCGGGCCTGGCCGCCGCGGTGTACGGCGCCTCGGAGGGCCTCAAGACCGTCCTCATCGAGCGCACCGCGACCGGCGGGCAGGCCGGGCAGAGCTCACGCATCGAGAACTACCTCGGTTTCCCCGACGGCCTGTCCGGCGCGCAGCTGGCCGAACGCGCACGGCGCCAGGCCGAGAAGTTCGAGGCCGAGCTGATCACCGCCGCCGAGGTGACCAAGCTGGAGGTCGACGGCAACGCGCGCACCATCCATCTCTCGGACGGCCGCACGATCGGCACCCGTGCGGTCATCCTGGCGATGGGCGTCGAGTACCGGCAGCTGGCCGCCGACGGGTGCGACGGACTGACCGGTGCGGGCGTGTACTACGGCGCGACGGCGTCGGTGGCGGCCGAATGCGACGACGACGAGGTCTTCGTCATCGGAGGCGCCAACTCGGCCGGGCAGGCCGCGATGTTCCTGGCCCGCACCGCCAAGACGGTGAACATCGTCATCCGGCGCACGCTCGAAGATTCCATGTCGCACTACCTGATTCAGCAGATCCGGGCGCAGGACAACATCCGGGAGATGCCGAACACCGTCGTGCACGCGGTCAAGGGCGACGGCCACCTCGAGGGCATCTGCCTGGAGAACACCCAGACCGGTGAGCGCGAAGAGCACAAGTGCGGGCGGATGTTCATCTTCATCGGCGCCGAGCCCCGCACGGACTGGCTCGACGGCGTGGTCGTGCGCGACGACCACGGCTTCATCCTGTCCGGGCCCGATCTGCGCGACGTGAGCGGCTGGACGCTGGAACGCCCGCCGCACCACCTGGAGTCGAGCGTGCCGGGCGTGTTCGTCGCCGGCGACGTCCGGGCGGAGTCCGCCAAGCGGGTGGCGGCCGCCGTCGGCGAGGGCTCCATGGCGGTGATGCTCGTGCACCGGTATCTGGCCGAGACGTAAGCCGTCCCGCATGACCACGTGCAACATCGACGAGCTTCGCGACCTGTTCCTCTTCGAGGGGCTCACCGATGCCCAGCTGATGTCGCTGTGCACCAACGGCCGCGTCGAGACGTTCCCGGCCGGGCAGCTGTGCCGCGAAGGTGAGCCCGCGGCGTCCTTCTACGTGCTGCTCGACGGCGAGATCGCGTTGTCGAAGCGATCCGGCGCCCGCGACATCGACATCTGGCGGGCGTCCACGCCGGGGTCGTATTGCGGTGCGTGGTCGGCGTTCCTGCTCGACGAGGAGACCACCTACGAGAACACCGCGACGCTGACCCGGCCGTCCCGGCTGCTGATCCTCGACGCGACCGTGCTGGGCAACTTCCTCGTCCGGGAGTTCCCGATGGCGACCCATCTGCTGGTGGGGCACTCCCACGGCCGGTTCCACCAGCGCCGCATCCTCGGCCCGCACGACCGGCTCGTCCAGCTGGGCCAGCTGACGGCCGGGCTGACCCACGAGCTGAACAACCCGGCCGCGGCCGCGGTGCGCGCGGCCAACGGGCTGCGCACGCAGATCGCCGGTCTGCGCCACCGCCGCGCCGAGGTCCCCGAGGCGGCGCTGTCCGCCGAGGCGATGACATCCCTGGTCGAACTGCAGGATCGTGTCGCCGAACTCGCGGGCAAGCCGAGCGATCTGACCTCGGTGCAGAAGTCCGATCTAGAAGAGGCGCTGGGCCAGTGGCTGGAGGACCGCGGTGTGGCCGACGCGTGGGAGCACGCGGCCACCTTCGCCGAGGCCGGCCTCGACATCGACTGGATGGAACGCATCTCGGCCTCGCCGTGCTGCGCCACCCCCAACCGGCTCACCCCCGTCATCCGCTGGCTGGCCGGCACCGCCGAGACCGAGCTGCTGCTGACCGAGATCACCGATGCGACCCGGCGCATCAACACCCTCGTCGGCCAGGCCAAGCAGTACACCCAGCTCGACCGCGCGCCGTGGGACACCTCCGACGTCCACGAACTGCTGGAGGCGACGCTGGCGATGTTCTCGCACCGTCTCGACGGCGTCGAGGTGGTCCGCGACTTCGATCCGGCGCTGCCCGCGCTGCCCTGCTATCCGGCCGAGTTGAACCAGGTGTGGACGCATCTGATCGCGAACGCACTGGATGCGCTCGGCGACGCACCCGGGGTGCTGGCCCTGCGCACCCGCCGCGAACAGGACATGGTCCGCGTCGAGGTGTGCGACTCCGGCGCGGGGATCCCCGACGATCTCCTGGCCCGCATCTTCGACCCGTTCTTCACCACCAAGCCGTTCGGTGAGGGCACCGGTCTGGGCCTGGACATCGCCGCTCGCATCGTGGATCGCCATCGCGGCAGTCTGTGGGCGGAATCAAACCCGGGCGATACGCGTTTCATTACGTCACTGCCCCTCACTCCTGCTGCCGAGGCATAGGAAGGACCCAGCCATGGGCGAGAAGTGTCTGCCCGACGAGCTCCGCAGCCTGTTCCTGTTCGAGAAGCTCAACGACGAACAGTTGCAGACCCTGTGCGAGAACGGGCACATCGCCACGTTCGAGCCGGGGCCCATCCACACCGAGGGTGATCCGGCGACCTGCTTCTACGTGCTGATCGACGGCGAGTTGGTGATGTCGAAGCGCTCCGGCGGGGTGGACATCGAGACGAACCGGACCTCGCAGCGCGGTGTGTACTGCGGCGCGTGGTCGGCCTACATCCCCGGCGAGGACCCGGTCTATCAGGCCTCCGTACGGGTCACCCGCCCATCGCGCTTCTTCGTGCTGGACGCGTCGGCCTTCGCGTCGTTCATGCAGCGGGAGTTCCCGATGGCCGTGCACCTGTTGGAGGGGCACATGGTCGGCGGGATGCGCCAACGTCAGATCATCGACACCCGGGAGAAGCTGCTGGCTCTCGGCCAGCTGTCGGCGGGGCTGACCCACCAGCTCAACAACCCGGCCGGCGCTACCGCCCGCGCCGTGGCCGACCTGCGCGAGGGCGTGGGCAAGATGCGGCACAAACTTGCCATGCTCGCCGACGGCAAATTCACCCCTGAGGCGCTGCGGGTGCTGATCAGCATCCAGGACGAGGTCGCCGAGCAGGTGGCCAAGTCGAAGGCCCAGGAGCTCACCGCACTGGAGACCGCCGACCGGGAGGACCAGATCGGCGACTGGCTCGAATCCCACGGAATCTCGTCGGCCTGGGACTACGCCCCGACCTTCGTCGAGGCCGGCCTCGACGTGGACTGGCTCGAACGTGTCGAGGCCTCGATCGACGACGTCGACTGCTCGGCGACACTGCCCGGCGCGATCGGCTGGCTGAAGTACACCATCGACAACGAACTGCTGATGAATCAGATCGCCGAGGCGAGCAAGCGCATCTCGGCGCTGCTGGCCGGCGCGAAGCAGTACTCGCAGATGGATCGCGCCGAGTACCAGAAGATCAACATCCACGAGCTGCTGTTCAGCACGGTCAAGACGATCTTCGGGGACAAGCTCGGCAAGGACAAGGTGAACCTGGTCTGGGATAAGGACAAGACGCTGCCCGAATTGCTCTGCTACCCGGGCGATCTCAACCAGGTGTGGACGAACCTCATCGACAACGCGATCCAGGCGATGAACGGCCAGGGCACGTTGACGATCCGCACGATGCGGGAGAACGAGGACATGATCCGGGTCGAGATCAACGACGACGGCCCCGGCATCGCCGAGGACATCATCGAGCGCATCTTCACACCGTTCTTCACCACGAAGCCGTTCGGGGAAGGCACCGGGCTCGGCCTGGATCTGGCGTGGCGCATCGTCGTGGAGAAGCACAAGGGCAACCTGTCGGTGCAGTCGCAGCCGGGTGACACGACGTTCAGCGTGTGCCTGCCGCTGCAGGCTCCTGCTCCGGAGAACTACACCGCCGTCGGCCGCGACGAGGACTGACCCGATGACCGACGCGAAGCCCGACCTCGGCTCCTTCGGGTCCTTCGGCCGCGGGGTGACCCCCCAGCAGGCCGCTGAGATCGAGGCGCTCGGGTACGGCGCCGTGTGGGTCGGCGGGTCGCCGCCTGCCGAACTCGACTGGGTCGAACCACTGCTCGACGCCACCACCACGCTGAAGGTGGCCACCGGCATCGTCAACATCTGGACCGCCGAGGCCGGTCCCGTCGCCGAGTCGTTCCACCGCATCGAGGCCGCCCACCCCGGCCGGTTCCTGCTCGGTATCGGCGTCGGCCACCCCGAGGCGCACCAGCAGTACCGCAAGCCGATCGACGCGCTGGTCGAGTACCTGGACGCCCTCGACCGACACAGGGTGCCGAAGGGACGCCGCGTGGTGGCCGCGCTCGGACCCAGAGTTCTGCAACTGTCGGCCGCCCGCTCGGCCGGAGCGCACCCGTATCTGACCACCCCCGAACACACCGCCAGGGCGCGGGAGCTGATAGGGCCCGAGGCGTTCCTGGCCCCCGAGCACAAGGTGATCCTGAGTGCTCCGGATCCGGCGGACGCGGACAAGGCCCGCGAGGTCGGGCGCAGGGCCCTGGAGGTGTACCTGAACCTGGCCAACTATCTCAACAGTTGGAAGCGGTTGGGATTCAGTGATCAGGACGTCGCGAAACCGGGTAGTGACCGTCTGGTGGACGCCGTCGTCGCCTACGGCACCGTCGACGCCATCGCGGCCCGGCTCAGGGAGCACCTCGACGCCGGCGCCGACCACGTGCCCGTGCAGGTGCTGACCGGTTCCGAGAAGCTGGTGCCTGCGCTGGCCGAACTGGCCGGACCTCTGGGACTGAAGGGGACCTGACGAAATGGGGAACGATGACCGAGGCTGACGACAACTCCGACGGTCCTTCGCTGAAGCCCGCACAGGGCCGCTACGGGGTGTGGACCGGTGCGCCGGTGTCTCCCGAGCAAGCGGTGGAGATCGAGAAGCTGGGCTACGGCACCGTCTGGGTGGGCGCGTCTCCGGCCGCTGACCTCGCGTTCGTCGAACCCATCCTGGAGAAGACCGAGACGCTGCAGGTGGCGACCGGGATCGTGAACATCTGGACCGCCGAGGCCGGTGAGGTGGCGGAGTCCTACCACCGCATCGAGGACGCGTTCCCCGGCCGGTTCCTGCTCGGCGTCGGCGTCGGCCATCCCGAGCACACCCAGGAGTACACCAAGCCGTACGACGCGCTGGTGCAGTACCTCGACAAGCTGGACACCGCGAAGGTGCCGACCAGCCGCCGCGTGGTGGCCGCACTGGGTCCTCAGGTCCTCAAGCTCGCGGCGCAGCGCAGCGCCGGTGCCCATCCGTACCTGACGACGCCCGTGCACACCGGCCAGGCCCGCGAGCAGCTCGGTCCGACGGTGTTCCTGGCGCCCGAACACAAGGTGGTGCTGACCAACGACGCGGACCGGGCCCGCGAGATCGGCCGCGAGACGGTCGACTTCTACCTCGGCCTGTCGAATTACCTGAACAACTGGAAGCGGCTCGGATTCACCGAGGAGGACCTCGTCCGACCCGGTAGCGACCGCTTCATCGACTCCGTCGTGGCCTACGGGTCCCCCGACCAGATCGCGGCGCGGCTGTCCGAGCATCTCGCGGCCGGCGCGGACCATGTGGCGATCCAGGTGCTCGGCGGGGAAGACGAGCTGCTGTCGACGCTCGAAGAGCTGGCAGGCCCGCTGGGCATCACCGGCTGACCCGGTCAGGGTTTGATCGTCGTCTCCTCATCGATGACCGCCATCGCGTCGGTCAGCGCCTGCTGTTGATTAATGGGTCCCTGGGCGTCCAGGGCCAGCAGATAGGTGTGTTCCCGGCCGGGGATCACCACGGTCTTGCGGGCCACGAAGGTGGGCGCCCCGTCGATCTGGGCCCGCCCGGCGATCGCCGTCGCGTCGAACCCGTCCAGGGTGCCGGCGTTCCCGGCGTCGGGCCCGGACCAGCCGGGCAGCCGCGTCAGCGCGTTGGGCGCGAGGTCGAGGATCTCTGCGGGGTCGAAAGTGCCGCCCTCCAGCCGTGCCATGCGGGCGATGATCGCCGGCGGGTTCGGGGTGCCCTTCGCCGCGGCGAGGTAGATGGCTCCGTAGGCGTCTTTCGGGATGTCGCCGCCCACGTCGGCCCAGCCCTCGGGCATGGGTAGGCCGAGCTCGGGGGCTTCCGCGTCGCCGCGCGTGACCAGGGTCTGCGTGACGCCGTTGGCGGTCAAATACTCCGCGACCGTCTGACCATCGGCCGCGGCAGCGGGCGGCGATCCGGCCGCCGACGATTCCGCCGCCGACGTTTCCGGCGGGGCCGAGGACGCGGCGTCCTCCCCGCCGGACCCACAGCCTGCGACGACGAGGGCGACGGCGAGGCCGGCCGCCGCGAGGGCACTCGGTGATGCGGGAGAGCGCATGTCGTCCCCTTCGCGTCGACGGACGAGTTCGAGAGAAACACACGGACGCGGATTTCACGATCGATTGGACTAGATAGGGTCGGTGGCATGCGGTTGCTGGTCACCGGCGGGGCGGGGTTCATCGGCGCCAACTTCGTCCGCGCGACGGTGCGGGAGCGCCCCGAGGTGCGCGTCACGGTGCTGGACTCGCTGACGTACGCGGGGAGCCGCGAGGCGCTGGCCGGGGTGGATTCCGACATCCGTCTCGAACAGGCCGACCTCACCGACGCCGGCGTCGTGACCAGGCTCGTCGCCGACTCCGACGCGGTCGTGCACTTCGCGGCCGAGACTCACGTCGACAACGCCCTGGCCGATCCGGAGCCGTTCGTCCGCTCGAACGTGCTCGGAACATTCACCGTGCTGGAAGCGGTGCGGCAGGCGAGTGCCTCGAAACCGATTCGGCTGCACCATGTCTCGACCGATGAGGTGTACGGCGACCTGAGCCTCGACGATCCCGCGCGGTTCACCGAGTCGACGCCGTACAACCCGTCGAGCCCGTACTCGGCGACCAAAGCCGCCTCGGACATGCTGGTGCGGGCGTGGGTGCGGTCCTACGGGGTCGCGGCCACGTTGTCGAACTGCTCGAACAACTACGGGCCGTTCCAGCACGTGGAGAAGTTCATCCCACGCCAGATCACCAACGTGCTGACGGGGCGGCGCCCCAAGCTGTACGGCACCGGCGCGAATGTGCGCGACTGGATCCACGTCGACGACCACAACAGCGCGGTCTGGCGGATCCTGGCCGACGGGGCGGTCGGCCGCACCTACCTGATCGGTGCCGACGGCGAACGCGACAACCTGTCGGTGATGCAGACGATCCTGCGGCTGATGGACCGCTCGCCCGACGATTTCGACCATGTCACCGACCGGGTCGGACACGACCTGCGCTACGCCATCGACCCCGGGCCGCTGCGCGACGAGCTGGGCTGGCGGCCGGTGCACACCGACTTCGAGGCGGGGTTGCGCGAGACGATCGCGTGGTATCGCGACAACGAATCCTGGTGGGCGCCGCTCAAAGACGCCGTGGAGTCGACGTATGAGGGCCGGCGGCAGTGAACGTCCGCGAGCTCGCGGTTCCCGGGGCGTGGGAGGTCACGCCCGTCGTCCACGCCGACCCGCGGGGGGCGTTCTTCGAGTGGTTCACCGACGACGGGTTCACCTCGATGACCGGGCACCGGCTCGATCTGCGGCAGGCGAACTGTTCGGTGTCCCAGGCCGGCGTGCTGCGCGGCGTGCACTTCGCGCAGCTGCCGCCGAGCCAGGCGAAGTACGTGACGTGTATGCGCGGGGCGGTCGTCGACGTCGTGGTCGACATTCGTGTGGGGTCACCGACGTTCGGCAGGTGGGACGCGGTGACGCTGGACGACGGGTCGCATCGCGCGGTCTACCTGTCCGAGGGCCTCGGACACGCGTTCCTGGCACTGCAGGACGACAGCGTGGTGAACTATTTGTGTTCGGCCGGCTACGACCCCGCGCGCGAACACACCATCAATCCCCTGGACCCCGACCTGGCCATCGACTGGCCGTGGGACGCCGAGCCGATCCTGTCCGATCGCGACCGCGACGCCCCCTCCCTCGCGCAGGTGCAGGACCGCGGACTGCTCCCGACCTGGGACCAGACGCAGGCCTTCGCCGACGAGCTGCGCCGACGCCATCGCTGACACGGGAATCGAGAGCGGGTTCACCGCCGGAGTCTTGCGGAGCCGTGAGGTGCATTACTAGGATGTCCAAGTATCTCAGCTCGGACTCTCTGGAAGGCTTGAGCATGTCCACACGGATCCCCCACTTCATCGACGGCAAGCGCAGCGAGCTGGCGTCCACACGCACCGCCGATGTCCTCAACCCGAGCACCGGCGAGGTGCAGGCCCAGGTGCTGCTGGCCAGCACCGCCGACGTCGACACCGCGGTGGCCACGGCCGTCGAGGCGCAGAAGGAGTGGGCCGCGTGGAACCCGCAGCGCCGCGCCCGCGTGATGATGAAGTTCATCGACCTGGTCAACCAGAACGTCGACGAGCTGGCCGAGCTGCTGAGCCTGGAGCACGGTAAGACGATCGCCGACTCCAAGGGCGACATTCAGCGCGGCGTCGAGGTCATCGAGTTCGCGATCGGCATCCCGCATCTGCTCAAGGGTGAATTCACCGAGGGCGCCGGCGGCGGCATCGACGTGTACTCCATCCGCCAGCCGCTCGGTGTGGTCGCGGGCATCACCCCGTTCAACTTCCCCGCCATGATCCCGCTGTGGAAGGCCGGTCCCGCGCTCGCGTGCGGAAACGCGTTCATCCTCAAGCCTTCCGAGCGCGACCCGTCGGTTCCGGTGCGCCTGGCCGAGCTGTTCCTCGAGGCCGGCCTGCCCGCCGGTGTCTTCCAGGTCGTGCAGGGCGACAAGGAGGCGGTCGACGCGATCCTGCACCATCCCGACATCCAGGCCGTCGGCTTCGTCGGCAGCTCGGACATCGCGCAGTACATCTATTCGACGGCCGCGGCCAACGGCAAGCGGTCCCAGTGCTTCGGCGGCGCCAAGAACCACATGATCGTGCTGCCCGACGCCGACCTCGACCAGGCCGTCGACGCCCTGATCGGCGCGGGCTACGGCAGCGCCGGTGAGCGGTGCATGGCGATCAGCGTCGCGGTCCCCGTCGGGGAGGAGACGGCCAACCGTCTGCGTAACCGCTTGGTGGAGAGGGTGAATCAGCTGCGGGTGGGCCACAGCCTGGACCCGAAGGCCGACTACGGGCCGCTGGTCACCGGCGCGGCCCTGGAGCGGGTCCGCGACTACATCGGTCAGGGTGTCGAGGCCGGCGCCGAACTGGTCGTCGACGGACGTGAACGCGCCAGCGACGAGATGACCTTCGACGACAACAGCCTGGAGGGCGGCTACTTCATCGGCCCCACCCTGTTCGACCATGTCACCACCGACATGTCGATCTACACCGACGAGATCTTCGGCCCGGTGCTGTGCATCGTGCGCGCCACCGATTACGAAGAGGCGCTGAAGCTCCCTTCGGAGCACGAGTACGGCAACGGGGTGGCGATCTTCACCCGCGACGGCGACGCGGCCCGCGACTTCGTCTCCCGCGTGCAGGTCGGCATGGTGGGTGTCAACGTGCCGATCCCGGTTCCGGTGGCCTACCACACCTTCGGCGGCTGGAAGCGTTCCGGTTTCGGTGACCTCAACCAGCACGGGCCGGCGTCGATCCAGTTCTACACCAAGGTAAAGACCGTCACCGAGCGCTGGCCGTCGGGCATCAAGGATGGCGCGGAGTTCGTCATCCCCACGATGAAATAACCGGCCGAGAACACTGCGAGCATGGATCTCTTCGGGCTGGACGACGACGAGCGGGTCATCGCCGAGACGGCGGCCGCGTTCGCCGAGAAGCGGCTGGCGCCACACGCTCTCGAGTGGGACCAGACGCACCACTTCCCGACCGACGTGCTGCGGGAGGCCGCCGAACTCGGGATGGCGGCGATCTACTGCCGCGACGACGTCGGCGGCAGCGGACTGCGCCGCATCGACGCCGTGCGCATCTTCGAGCAGCTCGCCACCGCCGACCCGACGATGGCGGCGTTCCTGTCGATCCACAACATGTGCGCGTGGATGGTCGACAGCTTCGGCACCGAGGAGCAGCGCAAGACCTGGGTGCCGAAGCTGGCCTCGATGGACGCCATCGCGAGCTACTGCCTGACCGAACCCGGGGCCGGTTCCGATGCGGCCGCGCTGCGGACCAAGGCGGTGCGTTCCGGTGACGAATGGGTGCTCGACGGAGTCAAGCAGTTCATCTCCGGTGCCGGATCCTCGGACGTGTACGTCGTGATGGCACGCACGGGAAGCGAAGGGCCGAAAGGCATCTCGGCGTTCGTCGTACCGAAGGACACACCGGGGCTGAGCTTCGGGGCCAACGAGGAGAAGATGGGCTGGAACGCTCAGCCCACCGCGCAGGTCGTCTTCGACGGGGCGCGGGTCCCCGCTGACGCCATCCTCGGTGGCGCCGAGGGCGAGGGCAGCGGCTTCGGCATCGCGATGAAGGGGCTCAACGGCGGGCGCATCAACATCGCGGCGTGTTCGCTCGGCGGCGCCCAGGCCGCCTACGACAAGGCCCTGTCGTACCTGGCCGACCGGCAGGCGTTCGGGGGTTCGCTACTCGACGAGCCCACCATCCGCTTCACCCTGGCCGACATGGCCACCGCACTGCAGACGTCCCGCACCCTGTTGTGGCGCGCCGCAACGGCTCTCGACGACGACCACCCCGACCGGGTGGAGCTCTGCGCGATGGCCAAGCGCCACGTCACCGACGCGTGTTTCGAGGTCGCCGACCAGGCGCTGCAGTTGCACGGCGGCTACGGCTATCTGCGGGAGTACGGGCTGGAGAAGATCGTGCGCGATCTGCGGGTGCACCGCATCCTTGAGGGAACCAACGAAATCATGCGGGTGGTCATCGGGCGCGCCGCGGCGTCCCGCGCCCGCGCAATCTGACCAGAGAGATGTGAGATGACGACGATCGCGTTCCTGGGCCTGGGCAACATGGGCGGGCCGATGGCGGCCAACCTGGTGTCGGCCGGCCACACCGTGCAGGGCTTCGACCCGGTGGCCGCACTGAAGGACGCCGCGCAGGCCAACGGTATCGGCGTGCACGACAGTGGCGCCGCCGCGGTGGCCGACGCCGACGTCGTCATCACGTCCCTGCCCAACGGCGCCATCGTGAAGGCCGCCTACGCCGAGGTCCTGCCTGCCGCCAAAGACGGTGCGCTGCTGATCGATACGTCGACGATCTCCGTCGACGACGCACGCAGCATCCACGCCCAGGCGATCGAGCGCGGGCTCGCCCAGCTCGACGCCCCGGTCTCCGGCGGCATCAAGGGCGCGACCGCAGGCACGCTGGCGTTCATGGTCGGCGGCGAGGACGAGGCGGTGGAACGCGCCAAGCCGGTCCTGGAACCCATGGCGGGCAAGATCATCCACTGCGGCGCATCCGGGGCCGGCCAGGCCGCGAAGCTGTGCAACAACATGGTGCTCGCGGTGCAGCAGATCGCCATCGGTGAGGCGTTCGTGCTCGCCGAGAAGCTCGGGCTGCCCGCACAGTCGCTGTTCGACGTCATCACCGGTGCGACCGGCAACTGCTGGTCAGTGCACACGAATTGTCCTGTGCCGGGCCCTGTCCCGACGTCACCTGCCAACAACGACTTCAAGCCGGGCTTCGCGACGGCGCTGATGAACAAGGACCTCGGGCTGGCGATGGACGCTGTGAACTCCACGGGATCGTCGGCGCCGCTGGGCACCCATGCCGCCGAGATCTACGCCAGGTTCGCAGAGTCCGATCCGACCCACGCGACGCTGGACTTCAGCGCGATCATCGAAGCCCTGCGCGGCTGAGGCCTCGTCGGCTCGCCTGCATCACTCCCCCTGCATCATTCAGCTGCATCATTCAGCTGCGTCATTCACCGATGGGGCCCAGCAGGATCTGCTGAATCACGGGGCGGGCGAAGCGGATCAGCTCGTCGTGGCTGAGAGTGGCCACCGCGGGGTTGGCGAGGACGTACCGCGTGGTCGCCAAGCCGAGCACGAAGGCGCCCATCAAACCGGCCCGTTGCGCCGGATGATCCGGGGTCACCGCAGCCAGCGCGGGAGCCACCTGGGTCGCGAAGACCACCCGCAGGCGCTCCACCGCGGACTCGCTCGTCATCGCCGCGCGCAGCAGCGCGACGAAGGTGGTGTCCTGCTCCCATACGGCGAAGAACCGCGACAGCAGGACGTCGGCGACGTCATCGGTGGCGACCGTGCTCAGGTCGGGCAGGTCGAGCCGGAACTCCGCGGCCTCGGCGAACAACTCCTGCTTACTGCCGAAGTACCGGATGATCAGCGCGGGATCCACCCCGACGTCGGAGGCGACGGCCCGCAGGGTGGTCCCCTGATACCCCTCGGATCCGAACCGCAGGCGGGCCGCCGTCAGGATGTCGGCGCGCGTCTGCGGCGCATTGCGCGACCGGCCCGTTGTCATTCGCGCAAGGATATGCCCCCGCGCACGACGGAGACGTCAGGCGGCGGTGGGGCGCGGGTGCGTCTCGTGCCAGCTGTCGTGCATGCGCTGACAGTCGGCGACGCGCAGCGGGGTCGCCTCCGCGCCGTCGACGAGAATCGTCGGCAGTCCGGCGGCCGTGGCCATGCGCTGACTCGCCTGCGACCCCGCGAACACAAGCGAATCGTGGGCCCGTGCACCGAGTTCGGCCAGCGCGGTCCGGTAGAGCGCACCGCGCGGGACGTCGTCGGCGGTGACCACCGCACCCGCCACGCCCTCACCGATCAGTTGGCGTACCAGGGGTTCCACCCAGGTGTGGTGGCCGCAGCTCACGACCCCGACCCCGACGCCGGCGCCGTAGGCCTCGGCGATCAGGTCGACCATCCCGGGCCGCGCGCTGATGTCGGAGTCCAGGATCGTCTCGTCGAGGATCATCGCCTTCGTCGCACAGATCTCGTCGACGAGCAGCTCGGCGAGCACGTCGCACTCGCTGCTGACCCCGCGCTTGCGCAGTTCGGCGGCGACGCGGCGACGCTCGTCCGGGAGCGCCAGCAGTTGCCGGTACCGGGCCGGCGACCACTCGATGTCGAGCCCGAGTTCGGCGAACGCCGCGTTGAAAGCAGGCCGGTGGCCCGCGTTCTCGATGTCGGCGAGCGCGTCGAGATCGAAGATCACGGCGCCGAGCTTGGTCAGGGGCTTGGCCTGCGCGTCACCGGGCTGTGAGGCTCCGGACGGCCAATCCCACCAGAACCGACCGGCGCGCCATGCTTTCTGCTGTGTGGGTTGCACGGATCAAATGGTGTCCCACGTCACAGCGGCGTCGCTTCCCCCGTGCGGGGGATTCTCCGGGCCAAGTTGGGGGGAGACCGGCCGCTGCGGCCCTATGGTGGGGCCATGGCTGCCGACCCGGTGCGCATCGTGCTGGTCGACGACCACGAGATGGTCATCGAGGGGCTCAAGGCGATGCTCGCGGCCTTCGGCAGCCGGGTGACGGTGGTGGGGCAGGCGGTCGGCGCCGACCGGGTGATGAGTGTGGTCGCCGATCTGGATCCCGACATCGTGCTGTGCGATGTGCGGATGCAGGGGTCCAGCGGACTGGACGTCTGCGCGCAGCTGCGGCAGCGCGAACCCGACCGCAAAGTCGTGATGCTCTCGGTCTACGACGACGAGCAGTATCTCTTCCAGGCGCTCCGGGTCGGCGCCTCCGGGTACCTGCTCAAGAGCATCAGCAGCGAGGAACTGGTCAAGCAGCTCGAGCTGGTCCACGCCGGCCAGACCGCGATCGACCCGAGCATGGCGGCCAGGGCGGCCGACACCGCCGCGCGCATGCAGCGCGACGAGTTCTGGCCCGGCGCCCGCCGGGGACTGACCCAGCGCGAGAGCGAGATCCTCGCGCTCGTGGTCAACGGGCTGTCGAACCGGGCCATCGCCGCCAAACTCGTGATCGGCGACGAGACCGTCAAGACCCACCTCAGCTCGATCTACCGCAAGCTCAGCGTCAGCGACCGCACCGGTGCGGTCGCCACCGCCCTGCGCGAAGGCATCTACCAGTGACGCGCCCCGTGCTGACCGCCGACCGAGAGCTCGCGCTGCTGCGTGAACTCATCGAGGCCGCCTCCAGCGGACCCGGCGTCGAGCCACTGGCCGCCGCAGCCGCCCGGATGATCACCGCGGCCACCGACAGCGACGTGTGCTTCGTGCACGTGCTCGACGACACCGAGCGCTCGCTGACCCTCGCGGGTGCGACCCCGCCGTTCGACTCCGAGGTCGGCAAGATCAGACTGCCGCTGGGACAGGGCATTTCGGGCTGGGTGGCCAGCCACCAGGAACCGGTGGTGATCCGCAAGGACAAGGAGTCCGACCCGCGCTACCTGCCGTTCCGGTCGCTGCGCGGCCGCGATTTCACGTCGATGGTGTCGGTGCCGATGCAGACCGACCCGGGCGGGCTGGTCGGGGTGCTCAACGTGCACACCGTGGCCGAGCGCGACTTCGGTGACCGCGATGTCGAACTGCTGCTGGTGATCGGGCGGCTGATCGCGGGCTCGATGCACCAGGCCCGTCTGCACCGCCAGCTCGTGGCCCGCGAACGCGCGCACGAGAACTTCGTCGAGCAGGTGATCGAAGCCCAGGAGCTGGAACGCCGACGGCTCGCCGGCGACATCCACGACGGCATCTCCCAGCGCCTGGTCACGCTGTCCTACCGGCTCGATGCCGCCGCGCAGGCGGCGAAGTCCCCCGACGACCGTGCCGCGCTGACCGAACAACTGGACCGTGCGCGCGAACTCATCGATCTGACGCTGCAGGAGGCCCGTGCCGCCATCAGCGGCCTGCGGCCCCCGGTGCTCGACGACCTCGGCCTGTCGGGCGGACTCGCCAGCCTGGCCAGGTCGATCCCCCAGATCGCCATCGACGTCGAGCTCGCCGAGGACCGCGTGCCCGACCACATCGAACTCGCGCTCTACCGCATCGCGCAGGAATGCCTGCAGAACGTGGTCAAACACGCCAGGGCCGACCATGCCCGGCTGACCTTCGCAGTCGACAGGTCCGACAACGGCGGGGTCGCGCGGCTGGAGATCGTCGACGACGGGGTCGGATTCGACACGCTGGAACACCCGCTCGGCAGCGACGAGATGGGCGGCTACGGGCTGCTGTCGATGGCCGAGCGCGCCGAGATCGTCGGCGGCAGACTCAACATCCGGTCGCGTCCGGGCAACGGCACCGCGGTGACGGCGACGATCCCGCTGCCCTCGGGCGCGGACCGTTAGAAGTCGCCCGCGCTGCGGCGCAGGGTCTCGATCGCCTCGGCCAGGGTGCGCGACTGGGCGTCGGAGATCCCGATGTCGCCGAAGACATCCTTGTTCAGGGTCACCGTCGCGTCCTCGACCGTCGAGCGCCCCAGCTCGGTGATCTGGACCAGCGTGGTGCGGCCGTCGGTGGGGTGGGGCAGGCGTTCCACCAGACCGTCGGCCTCCAGCCGCCGGATGGCGTGGGTGACGCTCGTGACGTGCACCTGCAGGCGGTCGGAGGCCTTGGTGATCGGCAGCGCACCGGTGCGGCTGAATGCCAGCAGCCGCAGCAGCTCGTAGCGCGAGAAGCTCAGATCGTAGGGCCGCAACGCGGTCTCGACGCGGGCCAGCAGTATCTGGTGGGCCCGCATCACCGAGGTCACCGCCACCATGCCGTCGGCGACATCGCCCCAACCCGACCGGTCCCAGTTGTCCCGGGCGACCGCGATCGGGTCGCGCTTGTCGGCACGCTGGTGTGAGGGCACGCCCCTTTATAGCCGCTTTTTCAGCAGCCGCGAATCAGCTCAGTCGGTGCGCGCGGTCAGGATGCGGGGCCCGTCGTCGGTCACCGCGACGGTGTGCTCCCAGTGCGCGGCGCGCGACCCGTCGGTCGTGACGACGGTCCACCCGTCGTCGAGGACGGCTGTCTTCCTGGTTCCGAGCGTCAGCATCGGTTCGATCGCCAGCACCGATCCGGGGGCGAGGTAGGGCCCGCGGCCGGGCGAACCCTCGTTGGGCAGGAACGGGTCCATGTGCATCTCGCGACCGATGCCGTGGCCGCCGTAGCCCGCGACGATGCCGAACCTGCGTCCGTGGCGGGTCTCGGCCGCCTTCGTGCCGTTCTCGATGGCGTGCGAGACGTCGGTCAGCCGGTTGCCGGGCACCATGGCCGCGATCCCGGCCTCCATCGACTCGCGCGTCGCCGCGGACAGTGCGTCGTCGGCGGGGATGAGCGCGCCGACGCCGAACGTGAACGCCGAGTCGCCGTGCCAGCCGTCGAGGATCGCGCCGCAGTCGATCGACACGAGGTCCCCGGCGACGAGTTTCTCGTCGGCGTCGGGGATGCCGTGCACGACGCGGTCGTTGACCGACGAGCAGATCGTGGCCGGGAAGCCGTGGTAGCCGAGGAACGACGGCACCCCGCCGCCGTCGCGGATCACGGATTCGGCGACCCTGTCGAGGTCCAGCGTGGACACCCCGGGCGCCGCAGCAGCCTGGACCGCCTTGAGCGCCGCCGCCACCAGGGCGCCGGCGGCCGCCATCGCGTCCAGCTCACCCGCGGTGCGTTGGGGAACGACCTTGCGGCTGCGCAGTCCGGGCAGTGAGACCATCTAGCGGCCGAGGGCCTTCAGCGCACGCTCGAACACCTCGTCGAGCTCACCGACGGCGTCGACCGTCTTGAGGTCGTCGGAGTAGAAGTCCAGCAGTGGGGCGGTCTCGTCGCGGTAGACCTTGAACCGGTTACGGATCACGTCTTCGGTGTCGTCGGCGCGGCCGCGGCCCTTCAACCGGTCCACCAGCTCCTCTTCGGGCACCCGGAACTCCAGGACTGCGTCGAGCGTCAGACCGCGCTTGTCGAGCATGTCGGCCAGCGCCTTGGCCTGCTCGACCGAGCGCGGGAACCCGTCGAGGATGAATCCCTCTTTGGCGTCGTCGTCATCGAGACGGTCGTCGACCAGCGCGTTGGTGAGCGTCGCCGGGACGAGGTCGCCGGCGTCGAGGTACTTCTTGGCCTCGACACCCAGCTCGGTGTTGTTGCTGATGTTGTAGCGAAACAGGTCGCCGGTGGAGACGTGGGGGACGCCGAGCTTGTCGGCCAGCTTCTGGGCCTGTGTTCCCTTGCCCGCGCCCGGCGGTCCCAACAACACGATTCTCAACTTAAGAACCCTCTCTCACTTCAGGAAACCCTCGTAGTTGCGCTGCATCAGCTGGCTTTCGATCTGCTTGACGGTGTCGAGGCCGACGCCGACGGCGATCAGGACCGCGGTGCCGCCGAACGGCAGGTTCTGCACGGACCCGGTGTTGCCGATCTCCAGGAACAGGTTCGGCAGGACGGCGATGACGCCCAGGTAGATCGAGCCCGGCAGGGTGATCCTCGACAGGACGAAGCTCAGGTATTCGGCGGTCGGCTTGCCCGGGCGGATACCGGGGATGAAGCCGCCGTATTTCTTCATCTCGTCGGCACGCTCTTCGGGGTTGAACGTGATCGAGACGTAGAAGTAGGTGAAGAAGATGATCAGGCCGAAGTAGATCGCGATGTAGACCGGGCTGCTCGGGTCGGTCAGATAGTCCGCGACGAACGTCTGCCACCAGCCGGTGCTCGGCGTCGAACTGCCGCTGGTGATGAGCTGCGTGATCAGGTGCGGGATGTAGATCAGCGACGACGCGAAGATCACCGGGATGACGCCCGCCTGGTTGACCTTCAGGGGCAGGTAGGTCGAGGTGCCGCCGTACATCTTGCGGCCGACCATGCGCTTGGCGTACTGGACCGGGATGCGGCGCTGGCCCTGCTCGACGAAGACCACGCCGATGACGATCAGCAGTGCGGCCAGGCAGACCAGCGCGAAGACCATGCCGCCGCGGCTGTCGAGGATGTTCTTGCCTTCACCGGGGATCGCGGAGGCGATGCTGGCGAAGATGATCAGCGACATACCGTTGCCGACGCCACGCTCGGTGACCATCTCGCCCATCCACATGACCAGGGCGGCGCCCGCGGTCATGACGATGACGATGACGGCCAGCGTCCAAATGTTCAGGCCTTCGCTCTGGCCCTGGATGATGTCCAGCGAGCAGCCCTGCAGCAGGCCGCCGTTGGCCGCGAGCGCCACGATGCTGGTGGCCTGCAGGACCGCCAATGCGATCGCCAGGTAGCGGGTGTACTGCGTGAGCTTGGTCTGACCCGCCTGGCCCTCCTTGCGGAGCTGCTCGAAGCGCGGGATCACCACGCCGAGCAGCTGCACGATGATGCTCGCGGTGATGTAGGGCATGATGCCGACCGCGAACACGGAGAGCTGCAGCAGCGCGCCGCCGGAGAACAGGTTGATGAGCGAGTAGATCTGCCCCGACTCACCGCCGCTGACCTGTGCGATGCACTGCTGCACGTTGGGGTAGTTCACGCCCGGGGACGGGATGGACGCACCGACCCGGTAGAGGACCACGATGCCCAGGGTGAACAGGATCTTTCGCCGTAGATCGACTGTCCGCAGGGACGAGATGAAAGCCGAGAGCACTCTTTCCTCCTGCACGGCCGGGGTGTCGATCGCGGCGTGCTCGTGTGGCTGGCGTGCCAGCGTCGTGGTTAAGTCGTGTGCGCGACGGCACGAGCAGGCAAAACAGCCTGCGCACGTCGCGCGTTCGAACAGTCTACGAGACTAACAGTTGCATGTTCCCCCGCCCGAATCGTGCGTCTCAGTCACCTTCCAGATTCGGGGCGTACAGTCGGCCAGGTTGTTAACTCGTCTAATTAATAAGGGGTGACGATGCCACGCACCGAGAACGACACCTGGGACCTCGCCTCCAGCGTCGGGGCCACGGCCACGATGGTCGCCGCCGCCCGTGCGGTGGCCTCCCGCGCCGACCAGCCGGTGATCGACGATCCGTACGCCGAGCCGCTCGTGCGGGCCGTCGGCGTCGACTTCTTCACGCGCCTGGCCTCCGGCGAACTGACGACCGAAGATCTCGACACCCAGGACTCCGGCCAATCCCCTGTCGGCATGAGCCGGTTCGCCGACGGCATGGCCGCGCGCACCCGGTTCTTCGACGACTTCTTCGCCGATGCCGTCGACGCGGGGGTCCGTCAGGCGGTCATCCTCGCCTCCGGCCTGGACGCGCGGGGCTACCGGTTGACGTGGCCGTCCGACATGACGCTCTTCGAGATCGACCAGCCCGAGGTCATCGAGTTCAAAGCGACCACGCTGGCCGGGCTCGGCGCCCACCCGTCGACAGATCTCAAGACGGTCGCGGTCGACCTGCGCAACGACTGGCCCGCCGCGCTGGCCGAGGCGGGCTTCGACTCCGCCGCGCCGACAGCCTGGATCGCCGAGGGCCTGCTGGGCTACCTGCCCCCGGACGCACAGGACCGGCTGCTGGACACGATCGGTGAACTCAGCGCGCCCGGCAGCCGGCTGGCCGTCGAATCGGTGCCGTCGCATCACGACGCCGATCAGGAGGAACTGCGCGAGAAGATGCAGCAGTCGACCGACGCCTGGCGCAGTCACGGATTCGATCTCGACTTCTCCGAGCTCGTCTTCCTCGGTGACCGCAACGACGTCACCGAGTACCTGCGCGGTCAGGGCTGGACCGTCGAAGGCACTCCGACCAACGACCTGCTGGAGCGCTACGGCCTCGTCCCGCTGGACAGCGACGAGGGCTTCGCCGAGGTCGTGTACGTCAGCGCGGCCAAGTAGTCGGCCGACGCCATGGCGCGCACCGAGGGTGACACCTGGGATCTCGCCTCCAGCGTCGGGGCGACGGCGACGATGGTCGCCGCCGCTCGCGCGGTGGCCGGCCGCGAACCCGAGCCGTTGATCGACGATCCGTTCGCCGCACCGCTGGTGCGTGCGGTCGGCGTCGAGTTCTTCACCAAGATCGTCGACGGGGAGATCACGTTCGACAGCGGTGACGATTCCGGTGCCGCCCGGTTGATGACCGACGTGATGGCCGTCCGGACCCGGTTCTTCGACGACTTCTTCGCCGATGCCATGGCCGCCGGGCCGCCGCAGATCAGGCAGGCCGTCATCCTGGCCTCCGGCCTGGACTCCCGCGCGTACCGGCTGGACTGGCCCGCGGGTACGACGGTGTTCGAGATCGACCAGCCCGCGGTGATCGAGTTCAAGACCGGGACCCTCGCAGCCCTCGGCGCGACGCCGACGGCGTCGTTGCACACCGTCGCGGTGGATCTGCGCGAGGACTGGCCGGCGGCACTGAAGGAGGCCGGCTTCGACACATCGGCGCCGACGGCGTGGATCGCCGAGGGACTGCTGGTGTACCTGCCGCCCGAGGCTCAGGACCGGCTGTTCGACGCGATCACCGCGCTCAGTGCGCCGGGCAGCCGGCTGGCCACCGAGTACCACCCGGACGCCGGGGCGAGCATCGGCGAGCGCACCCGCGCGCTGCGGGACCAGTGGCAGGGCCACGGCTTCGGTGCCGGCATCCCCGACGTCGCCGACCTGTTCCACACCGGAGCGCGCACACCCCCGGCGGACTACCTGGCCGCGCTCGGCTGGCAGGTCAGCGCCGAGCCCCGGCCGGACGTGTTCGCGCGTTACGGCCGCGAGTTCCGGGTCACCGAAGAGCTTGCCGCGCTGCGTGATTCGATGGCGCTGACGGCGGTCACACCGGCATGATCACACCAGCACGAGGAGAGGAAGACCATGGCACGCACCGAGGGTGACACCTGGGACCTGGCCTCCAGCGTGGGCGCCACCGCGACGTCGGTCGCGGCGACGCGGGCCTTCGCCAGCCGGGGCCCCGATTCGTTGATCGACGATCCGTACGCCGAACTGCTCGTCGAGGCCGTCGGAGTACCGCATTTCGTCCAGGTGGCCAAGGGCGAGATCGACTTCCGCGTCGGTTCCGAGGACGATCCGCTCTTCGGCGCCGAGCAGATGAAAAGCCACATCGCCGTCCGCACCCGCTTCTTCGACCACTTCTTCACCGATGCGGCTGCCGCCGGTATCCGCCAGGCCGTCATCCTGGCCTCGGGTCTGGACACCCGGGCGTACCGCCTGGAATGGCCGGCAGGCACCGTCGTCTACGAGATCGACCAGCCCGCCGTGATCGAGTTCAAGACCCGCGTCCTGTCCGACGCGGGCGCCGCGCCCGCCGCCGACCGCAGGACGGTCGGTATCGACCTGCGGGAGGACTGGCCGGCAGCGCTGCGCGAGGCCGGGTTCGACCCCGGGCAGCCGACGGCGTGGATCGCCGAAGGGCTGCTGATCTATCTGCCGCCCGAGGCCCAGGATCGGTTGCTGGACAACATCACTGCGCTCAGCGCGCCGGGGAGCCGACTGGCGACCGAGCACATGGACGCCAAGGCGCTGACCGGCGACTGGGCGAAGGCGATGACCGAGCGGGCCCGCAGGCACGGCAGCGACATCGACCTCTCGGAGCTGTTCTACAGCGGGGATCGCCGGTCGGCCACCGAGCACCTGAGTGCCCAGGGGTGGCGCACCACGGTGTTGACCAGCAACGAGGCCTACACCCTCAACGGCCTCGAGCCGGTCACCGACGACCTGTTGGCGATGGTCGGGGATTCCGGTTATCTGTCCGCCGAGCTCGCCTGAGCCATGGCGCGCACCTCGGACGACTCGTGGGACCTGGCCTCCAGCGTGGGCGCGACGGCGACGATGGTGGCCGCCGCGCGGGCTGCGGCGACCGTCGATCCCGACCCGCTGATCGACGACCCGTACGCCGCGCCGCTGGTGCGCGCCGTCGGCCTGGAGTTCTTCACCAAGCTGGTCGACGGCGAGATCGATCTGTCGCAGTTCCCGGACACCTCACCGGAGCGGGCGCAGGCGATGATCGACGGAATGGCGGTGCGCACCAGGTTCTTCGATGACTGCCTGGCGTCGGTGTCGGCACGCATCGACCAGATCGTCATCCTCGCCTCCGGCCTGGATGCGCGGGCGTACCGGCTGCGGTGGCCGACGGGCACGGTCGTCTACGAGCTCGATCAACCCGACGTGCGCGTTCAAGACCCGCACGCTCGCCGACCTCGGGGCCGGGCCGACAGCACTGCACCGGCCGGTGCCGGTGGACCTACGGGAGGATTGGCCGTCGGCTCTGCGGGCGGCGGGCTTCGACCCGTCGCAGCCCACGGCGTGGCTGGCCGAAGGGCTGCTGATCTATCTGCCGCCGCAGGCCCAGGACGCCTTGTTCGACGCGATCACGGCGCTGTCGGCACCGGGCAGCACAGTGGCAACCGAATACGTGCCGGGCATCGTGGATTTCGACGGCGACAAGGCGCGTGCCCTGTCGGCACCGCTGCGCGACCAGGGCCTCGACATCGACATGCCGTCCCTGGTGTACACCGGGGCCCGCACCCCCGTGCCGGACTATCTGCGCGAGAAGGGCTGGGAGGTCGAAGGCACCGCGCGCGCCGACCTGTTCTCCCGGTACGGCCGTCCCCTCCCCCAGGATGCCGAGGACACCGATCCCCTCGGCGAGATCGTCTACGTCAGAGCGACCCTGGGCGGCAGCTCCCGCGCGGGGCGTGTCTAATCGTCGGGTGACCGACACACCACGCAGCGCGATCGTCACCGGCGCCTCCGGCGGCATCGGCCTCGCCGTGACCCGCGCCCTGCTCGAAGAGGGCTTCGCGGTGACCATGGTCGGCCGCGATCGCGAAAAGCTGTCCGCCGCAGCCGAATCCGTCACGGACGAACCCGCGCGGATCCGCACCGTCGTCGGCTCGGTGTCCGAAGAGGCCTTTCTCGACCAGATCGCCGCCGGTCACCAGACGGAGTTCGGTTCCCTCGACCTCCTGGTCAACAACGCCGGCATCGCGGGCAACAGCGCCGTCGGCGACATCACCGCCGAACTCCTCGACGCCCAGCTGTCGGTGAACGTGCGAGCGGTGGTCCTGCTGACCGCGAAATGCCTGCCGTTGCTGAAAGAGGCGGTCCGACTGCGGGGTTCGGCGCAGGTCGTCAACACGGCGTCCAACGCCGGAAAACGCGGCGAGGCGACGTTGTCGACATACTCGGCCACCAAGTTCGCCGTCGTCGGCTTCACCCAGGCGTTGCACGACGAACTGGCCACCTCCGGAATCAAGGCCACCGCGCTGTGTCCCGGCCTGGTCGACACCCCCATGGCCGACGCCTACCGCGACCAGATCGCGGCGCCGACGATGATCAGCCCCCGCGACGTCGCGGAGGTCGTGCGCATGACCACCCGGCTGTCGACGGCGTGCATCGTCCCCGAGGTCGTCCTGTTACGGCCCACCGAATGGTTGCAACCCGACGAGGTCCGCGCCTAGTTCCCGTTCGGCGGCGGTGGTCGGAACGGCTCGTACCACCACCAGTCGGCCCGCTCACCGGTCGGCCCGGGGCAGGGTGCCACCGCGGGTGGGGCTGTGGTGGGTGGCCGGGCCAGCGGGCCTGGCGGTAAAGGGTCGTCGTCGCTGTCGGTGACCCGGAGATCGTGGGCGGTTCCGGCGATCGTGATGCCGCCGCGGTGGTGGAGCCGGTGGTGGTAGGGGCAGACCAGCACCAGGTTCCACAGTTCGGTGGGTCCGCCGTCCTCCCAGTGCCGGATGTGGTGGGCGTGGAGTCCGCGGGTGGCCCCGCAGCCGGGCACCACACAGCAGCGATCACGATGCTCCAGCGCGCGCCGCAGCCTACGACTGATCGTGCGGGTTTCCCGGCCTGACCCGATCACCTCGCCGCGGCGTTCGAACCAGACCTCACACGTGGCATCGCAGAGCTGCAGTTGGCGCTCGGCGTCAGAGAGCAGCGGCCCCAGATGATAAGCGGCGACCTTCTTCTCGACATCGACATGCACGACCACCGTGGTGCGCTGCCCGTGCGGCCGCCGCGCCACCTCGGCATCCCACCCGGCAGTGACCAAGCTCAGGAACCCGTCGACCGCGGTCGGGAACGGCGGCACCTCCTCACCGGCGTTACCGGGGCAGTCGGCGTGCTCGGCCTTCCATCGTGCGACCAGCGCGTCGTGATGGGACTGCAGCGCAGCATGGAACACCGCAGCCTCGTCGTGGGGCAGCGTGATCCGCCACGTCGTGGACTCCTCATCACCGGTCTTCGACAACGACCGCTTCCGTTCAGGCCGCGGATCGGGGTTGGGTCGGGGTTCGAGCTTCACCGCAGTCCGCAACTGGCTGACCGTCGCGCTCGCCGCGAACTGGGCGTAGTGCGCGTCGGACCCGTCGGCGGCCCGCTCGGCGATGACCCCGACCTGATCCAACGACAGGCGACCCTCCCGCATCACCTCGGCGCAGCGAGGGAACTCCTCCAGACGGCGGGCGACCGCGACGACGGTCTGCGCGTTGCGCGGCGTGGTGCCCGCCTTCCAGGCCACCAGCGCTTCGACCGAACGCGCACCGGTCATCCCGCAGAGCTGGTCACGCTCGATTTCGGCCACGATCTCGACGAGCCGGGCATCGATCGCGTTGCGCTGGCCGGTGATCTCCGCGATCTCCTCGAACAGCACCTCCAACCGCTCGGCCGGGCGAGCGGCCAAAGGTGTTGCGGTCGAGGACATGCCGCCATTCTGGCAGCAGGGTCCGACACGTCGGCCCCTCGCAAGGATGTCCGCGTCAGTAGCGGCTCTCCCCCAGCCACAGCACATTCACGCCGCTGATCGATTTCTGCGTCTGGTCGACCACGCTGTGGAGCGAGCGAATCGCCAACGCGCCGAACAGGTCGGGAAGCGATGCCGCGGCCGGCTGAGAAGACGGCTTGGAGCGCAACACATCCCGCAACGACGAACCCGGCAGACTGTGCAGCTCGACCTTGGCGTCCTCGTCGATCCCGGCGAGGGCTTTCGCGCGGCGCACCGCGGTGCGCAGCCCGCCGAGCTCGTCGACCAGTCCACGCTCAAGAGCATCGGCGCCGGTCCAGACGCGACCCCTGGCCACCTGCTCGACAGCGTCGGCGCTCATGTTGCGGCCCTGGGCCACTCGTTCGACGAAGTCGGTGTAGAACAGGTCCGCCTCGGCGACCACGTGCGCGTGTTGTTCCTCGGTGAACGGCGCGTTGATCGACCACGCGTCGGCGTTGGCGTTGGTGCGCACCGCATCCGAACCGACACCTAGGCGATCCTTGAGGTCACGCGCGACCAGCTTGCCGGTGACCACTCCGATGGAGCCGGTGATGGTTCCCGGGTTCGCGACGATGGCGTCGGCGGCCATCGACACGTAGTAGCCACCGGAGGCTGCCACCGCGCCCATCGATGCGACGACGGGCTTGCCCCGCTCGCGGGTGCGGACGACCTCGCGCCAGATGGTCTCCGAGCCGGTGACCGACCCGCCGGGGCTGTCGACCCGCAGCACGATCGCGGCGATGTCGTCGTCGGCCGCGGCCTCCCGCAGCGCGGCGGCGACGGTGTCGCCGCCGGAGCTCGACGTGCCCATCGGGGACATCTGCCGTCCGCCCCGGCCGCTGACGATCGGGCCGGCCACGGTGACGACGGCGATGCGTGGACGGTTGTTGATGCCCGGCATGGTCGCCTTCTTCGCGCGGGCGTACCGCGTCAGGTACAGCCGCGGCGGGGCGTCGTCACCGTCGGCGTCGCCGGTCTCGGGCGAGATGCCCTCCGCGCCGGCCTTTTCGGCGATGCGCGCGTAGGCCTCGTCCCGGAAGCCGATGCGGTCGACGAGCCCCGCGGTCACCGCGTCGTCACGCAGGAGCGGGGCCCGGTCGGCCAGTGCGTCCAGCGCCGCGACCTCGATGCCGCGCGAAGCCGCCACCCCCGCCCACACCTGAGTCCGCAGACCGTTGACGAGTGCCGTGTCGGCTTCCCGGTGCGCCTCGGTGTAGCTGTCCTGGGTGAAAAGGTTTGCCGCCGACTTGTATTCACCCTTGGCGACGAACTGCGCCTCGACGCCCAGTTTGTGCAGGGCGTCGCGCAGGAACAGCGCGCTGGTGGCGAAGCCGACCAGCCCGACGGTGCCCGACGGCTGCATCCAGACCTCGCCGAAGGCCGACGCGAGGTAGTAGGACAGCGTGCCGGGGTAGGTCTCCGCCCACGCCAGCGACGGCTTCTCGGCGGTGAACGCCACGATCGCCTCCCGCAACTCCTGGACGGGTCCCGGCGGCGCGGCGTCGATCTGGACCCTTGCGATCAGGCCTGCCACCCGGGGGTCCTCGGCGGCGCGGTGCAGCGCCGCCACCGCCTCGCGCAGCAGCAGCGGGCGTCCGGCACCGTTGATGAAAGCCATCGGGTCGAAACCCGCGGACTCCGGGGGCGCGCTCTGCAGGTCGAGTTCGAGGATGCACCCGTCGGGCACCCCCTGATGGCGGGCGGTGTCGACCTTGCGGGCGAACTGACGGACTTCGTCGAACCCGGGGACGCCGGACAGCAGCGAGAACATGAGTTAAAGCCTACCGACGGGGTTCGACCCCGGACGCTTCGTGCGTCAGCGACCCATATAGCGGCCCCACTGGGGGCAGTAGACGGCGACGGACGCGCGCATGAGGCCGACGGCCTGTTCGCGGGTCATGTTGCCGGCCAGCGTGCTCACCACGCCACGCACGGCCGGAACCGGGTTCGGGTTGCCGGTCAGGCCGGTGTCGAGCATGCCGCAGACCCGCTGGCCCAGAAGCGGCAGATCTTCGTTCGGCCCGATCGGGATCCCCATCGCGGTGACAGCGGTGGCGAACTTCTCGTCGGGAGTCTCGGCATGCGCGACGGCGCCGCCCGCGAACAGGGCGAGACCGGCGGTCGCCATCGCGGCGGCGACGGTGCGACGGTGGCGGATCATGGGGTGCTCCTCGGGGGTCGGCATGCGAATTCTAGATCGTCCTCGGTATTCACGCCGTTACGGCGGAGCGGCCCGCGAACGCAAGAACCCCCGCCGTGGCGGGGGTTCTTGTCCGACAGTCGTGTCAGAGTTCGGTGGCGGTGCCGCCTGCGGCGGTGATCGCCTCGCGGGCGCTGCCGCTGAACTTGTGAGCGGTCACATCGACCTTCGCGCCCAGCTTCCCGTCGCCGAGAACCTTGACGAGAACGTTCTTGCGGACCAGGCCCTTGGCCACCAGCTCGTCCACACCGATGGTGCCGCCCTCGGGGAACGCCCTGGTGATGTCGCCGAGGTTGACCACGCCGTACTCGGTGCGGAAGCGGTTACGGAAGCCCTTGAGCTTCGGGAGCCGCATGTGGATCGGCATCTGGCCACCCTCGAACGTCGCCGGGACGTTCTTGCGGGCCTTGGTGCCCTTGGTACCGCGACCGGCGGTCTTGCCCTTGGAGCCTTCACCACGACCCACGCGGGTCTTCTTGGTCTTCTCTCCGGGGGCGGGCCGCAGATCGTGAAGCTTGATCGGAGCCATGGTCTTATACCTCCTCGACCGTGACGAGATGGTGCACGGTCTTGATCAGACCGCGCGTCTGCGGGTTGTCCTCGCGGACCACCGACTGGCGGATCTTGCGCAGCCCGAGGGTCCGCAGCGATTCGCGCTGCTTCCAGCGCGCACCGATGGTGCTGCGCACCTGGGTGATCTTGAGCTCTGCCATGGTTACGCCGTTCCTTCACCACGCGCTGCGCTGGCGGCCAGGGCGTCGGCCTCGCGGCGAGCCCTGAGCATGCCCGCAGGCGCTACATCCTCGATCGGCAGGCCGCGGCGGGCCGCGACCTCTTCGGGACGCTGCAGCAGCTTCAGCGCGGCAACGGTGGCGTGCACCACGTTGATCGCGTTGTCGCTGCCCAGCGACTTGGCCAGGACGTCGTGCACGCCGGCGCATTCCAGCACCGCGCGGCACGCGCCACCGGCGATGACACCGGTACCGGGGCTGGCCGGACGCAGCATGACGACGCCCGCAGCGGCCTCACCCTGAACCGGGTGGGTCACGGTGCCGCCGATGAGCGGCACGCGGAAGAAGTTCTTGCGAGCTTCCTCGACACCCTTGGCGATGGCGGCGGGAACCTCTTTGGCCTTGCCGTAGCCGACACCGACCATGCCGTTGCCGTCGCCGACGATCACGAGCGCGGTGAAGCTGAAGCGCCGACCACCCTTGACCACCTTGGAGACACGGTTGATCGCGACCACGCGCTCCAGGTAGTTGCTCTTCTCCCGGTCATCGCGTCCGCCGCGGCCACCGCGATCGTCGCGGCGACCTCGGCCACCGCGGTCGTCGCGGCCACCACCGCGATTGTCCTGCGCCGAACCGGCGCCAGCCTGGTCGGCCATCATGCAGTCCTCTCGGAGTTAGTGAGATCAGTCATCTAGAACTTCAACCCGCCTTCGCGAGCGGCGTCGGCCAGGGCCGCGATGCGTCCGCCGTAGGTGTACCCACCGCGGTCGAACACGACCTCTTCGATGCCTGCGGCCTTGGCGCGCTCGGCGATCAGCTGACCGACCCGGCTGCTGGCGGCCTTCTTGTCGCCTTCGGTGGCACGCACGTCGGCCTCGATCGAGGACGCCGCGGCCAGCGTGACGCCTTCGAGGTCGTCGACCAGCTGCACGTGGATGTGCCGAGCCGACCGGTTGACCACCAGGCGCGGACGGTCTGCGGTGCCGGAGACCTTCTTGCGCAGGCGGGCGTGCCGGCGCAGCCGCGAGTTGCGGCGCGTCTCGGAGATGTTCTTACCGACCGGCGTGTGGCCGGCGGCCTCTGTCTTGGTCTTGGTAGCCATCTACTACTTACCTGTCTTTCCGACCTTGCGGCGGATCTGCTCGCCTTCGTAGCGGATTCCCTTGCCCTTATAGGGATCGCTCTTACGGAGACGGCGGATGTTCGCCGCGATCTGGCCGACGGCCTGCTTGTCGATGCCCGAGATCGAGAACTTCGTGGGCGTCTCCACTGCGAAGGTCACGCCTTCGGGAGCGGTGATCAGCACCGGGTGGCTGTATCCGAGCGCGAACTCGAGGTTCGTGCCCTTGGCCACGACGCGGTAACCGACGCCGAAGATCTCCATCTTGGTGGTGTAGCCCTGCGTCACGCCTTCCACCAGGTTGGCGATCAGCGTGCGGGACAGCCCGTGCAGCGAACGGTTGCGCCGCTCGTCGTTCGGGCGGCTCACCACGATGGCGCCCTCGTCGTCACGCGAGACCTCGATGGGCTCGGCCACGTCCACGGTCAGGGTGCCCTTGGGCCCCTTGACGGACACGTTCTGTCCGTCGATCGTCACGTCGACCCCGGCGGGAACCGGGACCGGCTGCTTTCCAATACGAGACATTTGTCTAGCCCTCCCTCACCACACGTATGCGAGGACTTCGCCGCCGACGCCCTCACGGGACGCCTGACGGTCGGTCCGCAATCCGGACGACGTGGAAATGATGGCCACACCGAGCCCACCGAGAACGCGGGGCAGGTTGGTGGACTTGGCGTACACCCGCAGACCGGGCTTGCTCACGCGGCGCAGGCCGGCGATGCTCCGCTCGCGGCTGGGGCCGTACTTGAGCTGCACCACCAGGGACTTGCCCACGCGGGCGTCCTCGGTGCGGTAGTCGGAGATGTAACCCTCGGACTTCAGGATTTCGGCGATGTTCGCCTTGATCTTGCTGTGCGGCAAGGTCACTTCGTCGTGGTACGCCGAGTTGGCGTTGCGCAGACGTGTCAAGAAGTCTGCGATCGGATCCGTCATGGTCATGACAGCCGGTTCACCTTTCTCGCGGCGGTTCCCATTCCCGAACACTCCGGGCCAGGGCCTGCCGCAACTGTTTTAGTAGTGGTTGGCTGGCTTACCAGCTGGACTTCTGCACACCGGGCAGTTCGCCGGCGTGTGCCATCTCGCGAAGGCAGATGCGGCACAGGCCGAACTTGCGGAACACCGCGTGCGGACGGCCGCACCTGTTGCAGCGGGTGTAACCCCGCACCTTGAACTTGGGCTTCTTGTTGGCCTTGTTGACCAGAGCCTTCTTTGCCATCTGCTCAGTTCTCCTTGAACGGGAAGCCGAGCGCCCGCAGCAGCGCACGCCCCTCGTCGTCGTTCGTCGCCGAGGTGACGACGGTGATGTCCATGCCGCGCGGGCGGTCGATGCTGTCCACGTCGATCTCGTGGAACACCGACTGCTCGGTCAGCCCGAAGGTGTAGTTGCCCGTGCCGTCGAACTGCTTGGGGCTCAGGCCACGGAAGTCGCGGATACGGGGCAGGGAGATCGAGATCAGCCGATCCAGGAACTCCCACATGCGGTCGCCGCGCAGCGTGACGCGCGCGCCGATCGGCATGCCTTCGCGCAGCTTGAACTGGGCGATGGACTTGCGGGCCCGGCGGATCTCGGGCTTCTGGCCGGTGATCAGCGCGAGGTCGTTGACCGCGCCGTTGATCAGCTTGGCGTCGCGGGCGGCGTCACCGACGCCCATGTTGACGACGACCTTGGTGACGCCGGGGATCTGCATCACGTTCGCATAGCCGAACTCTTTGAGCAGGGCGTCGCGGATCTCTTCGCGGTAGCGCTGCTTGAGGCGAGGAAGGGTCTTCTCGGTGTTTTCCACGGTGGTCATTTCAGTCAGACGTCCTTGCCGTTGGTCTTGGCGATGCGGACCCTCTTACCGGTCTCGTCGTCGACGCGGAAGCTGACGCGGGTCGGCTTTCCGTCGGAGTCGAGCAGCATCACGTTGGACACCGGGATCGGCGCTTCCTGCGTGACGATGCCGCCCGAGGACGCGCCACGCTCGGTGCGCGACTCGGGGGTGTGCTTCTTGATCCGGTTGACGCCCTCGACCAGGATCTTGTTGCGCTCGGGGTAGGCCACCAGGACCTTGCCCTTGGCGCCCTTGTCCTTGCCCGAGATGACGAGCACGGTGTCGCCCTTACGGACCTTCATCTACAACACCTCCGGGGCGAGCGAGACGATCTTCATGAAGCGCTTCTCGCGCAGTTCGCGACCGACCGGCCCGAAGATGCGGGTACCGCGCGGGTCGTTGTCGTTCTTGATGATGACGGCGGCGTTCTCGTCGAACTTGATGTAGCTGCCGTCGGCGCGGCGGCGCTCCTTGACGGTGCGCACGACGACGGCCTTGACGACGTCGCCGCGCTTGACGTTGCCGCCGGGGATGGCGTCCTTGACCGTCGCCACGATGACATCACCGATGCCGGCGTAGCGCCGCGACGAGCCGCCGAGCACGCGGATGCAGAGGATCTCCTTGGCACCCGTGTTGTCGGCGACCTTGAGCCGCGATTCCTGCTGAATCACTCGATCTCCTCGACCTGGTTATTGTGTGCACGCAGGATTACCGACCCTGACGTGCGCGGTCTTTGTCACCTAAAGAGCACGCGGGGTTTTCTCACCGAACTTGCGTTTCGCACGAGAGAACCGAGGTCTGCCCTAGGCAACCCCTACATACTAGGTGAGCTCGCAGAATGCTCCAAATCGCCGGACAGGCCGCCGCAGCGGCGTCAGTCCAGGTCGACCAGCAGCACCGTACGTTGCGCCGCGCCCCGACGCAGTAACCGCTCGACCAGCGTGATCACCGTGAACCCGAGGCCGTATTTGGCCTTCACCACAGCGCGGACGCGACGCACCTCGGCGTCGTCCTCGACGACCGTCGCGCGACCACCAACCGGTTCGGCACCCGGCGCGACCTTGCCCAGGCGGCTGCACGGCACGACCGTGACCCGCGGATCGCGCCGGGCGCGCTTGACCTTCCAGCTCTCCGCCGGCGTCCAGAACGCCAACCGCTCGCCGTCCGCGACGACCCACATCGGGGTGGCGACCGCCTCACCGCTGCGCTTGAACGTCGTCAACGACACGAACTCCTCGGCCCCCAGCGCCGCCGCATCCACGCTCGACATCCCCGCTGCCCGGCCGTCAGTCCTTCGCGAAGGCCAGCGCGAAGTCCCGCTCCAGGTCGGCGTACGGGGCGCCGGACACGTCGACGTTCACGCGCGCGATGGTGCCGCCGGTGAAGGGGAAGGGCGCGCGGAAGGCACTGGATACCGGCGAGCCCGTGTTGCGGCCGACCGACAGCGTCGCGCCGGCGAGCCCGAAGGTGCCGGGGTGGACCCGCATCTCCGCCAGCGAGGCCACCTGCTTGGTGTCGACGAACAGGACGGCGTCCCCGATCGGTGTGTGGCTGCCCTCGGCCGTCCCGGTCAGGGTGAACGTGAAGCCCAACGTGTGCGCCCCCGCGGTCAGCGGATCCGGCGAGGAGAGCGTCTGGTCGTACTCGCCGAGGAAGTTGTAGCAGAAGTGCAGTCGGCCGCCCTGCAGGTACATGACGTAACCACCGTGCGCGCCACCGTGTTTGACCACCACACCGTCGGCACCCTCGGGTCCCACGGTGACTTCGGCCAGGACGGCGAACGACCGGCCGCGCAGTTCCACGACGGCGCCCATCCCGACGTCCGCGGTCCCCGGATAGTAGACGTAGGACGTGCGCTCGCCGGCCAGATACGGCCGCCACCGCGACATGGTTTCCAGAATGTTCAAGTCCGCCAACGGAAGTCCGTGGTACTTCTCGGCTTCGGCGAACCACAGCGACTTTAGTTCGTCCAGCTTCTCGGGGTGCTCCGCGGCCAGGTCGTGGCATTGACTGCGGTCACTCTCGATGTGGAACAGTTCCCACCGGTCGTCCTCGAAGTGCGACCACCCTGCCGGAGACGCCGCGTGCACGGTGTTGGCGAACCACCCCTTGTGCCAGATCCCGCGGGTGCCGAGCATCGTGTAGAACTGGGTCTCCTTACCGGTCGGCGCCGTCGGATTCTCCAGTGCTACCTTGAAACTCACCCCGTCGAGGGGTTTCTGCGCGACGCCGCGGACCGTCGCCGGCGGGGTGATGTCGAGCAGGTCGTACACCGTGGGGGTGATGTCGGCGACGTTGACGTAGTTGTCGCGCACCTCGCCGTGGGCGGCGATCCCGGCGGGCCAGGAGATGATCGCGTTGTCGGCGATGCCACCTTCGTGGGAGGCGTATCGCTTGAACAGCTTGTACGGGGTGTTGAAGGCCATCGCCCAGCCGATCGGGTAATGGTTGTACGTCTCCGTGCCGCCGAGCTCGTCGAACGCCTTGAGGCTCTCCTCGACGGCGTCGATGTACCCGTTGAAGAACTTGACCTCGTTGACCGAGCCGTTGGGTCCGCCCTCGCCGCTGGCGCCGTTGTCGGAGATGACCACGATGAGGGTGTTGTCGAGCTGCCCGGACTCCTCGAGATAATCGAGCACCCTGCCGATCTGGGCGTCGGTGTAGGACAGGAAGCCGGCGAAGACCTCGGCCATACGACAGAAGAGACGCTTCTCCTGATCGCTCAGCGACTCCCACGGGCGCACCGTGTCCTGCATCGGCCAGGCCTCACCGTTGGGGCCCTGAACGTCCGCATACGGGTTGACCGGTGAGAGCTCGGTGTCGGGGGGAACGATGCCGAGGCGTTTCTGGTTCTCCAGCACGATCTCCCGGTAGACCTCGTAGCCCATGTCGAAGCGCCCGGCATACCGGTCCGCCCATTCCTTGAAGACGTGGTGCGGCGCGTGCCCCGCACCGGGGCACACATACGAGAACCACGGCTTGTCGGGGGCGATCACCTTGGCGTCGCGGATGAATTCAATTGTCCTGTCCGCGAGGTCCTTCGACAGGTGATAGCCCTCTTCGGGCGTGGCCGGCGGCACGACGGGGTGGTTGTCGTAGACGAGATCGGGATACCACTGGTCGGTCTCACCGCCCAGGAATCCGTAGAACCGTTCGAAGCCGCGCGACAACGGCCAGTGCCGTTTCGTCGAGGCGAGGTTGGACTCCTCCAGCGGCGTGAGATGCCATTTGCCCACGCAGTAGGTGTTGTAGCCGTTCTCGGCGAGCACCTCCGACAGCAGCGCCGTGTCGAACGGGATGCGTCCGTTGCTGTTCGGGAAACCGTCGGTGAACTCTTCGATCGTGGCCATACCGACCGTCGTCGGGTTGCGTCCGGTGAGCAGCGACGCCCGCGTCGGCGAGCAGAGAGCGGTGGTGTGGAACTGTGAAAGCCGCACGCCCCGTTCGGCGATGCGGCTCATCGCGGGCATGTCGACGAGTCCGCCGAAGCAGTCCCAGGTGGCGATGCCGATGTCATCCCAGACGAGGTAAAGCACATTGGGCGCATCGGGTTGTGCGGTCGGCGCCGCGAACGGCCCCCAGTCCGGTTCGGAATCCCGGACATCGAGCTCGATCTTGCCGTTGAACTCCGTCGCCACGCCCGGAGATTACACCGCGAAAGTGCAGATGGCGTGGCGATTGCGCAGCGCCGCGCACTCGTGCCCGCCGACGAGAAAGCCCCCGCCGCCGGCAAAGGCATACGGGGGCGACTCGTCGCGTGCGGAACGCGTGTCCTACTTGGCCTTCTCGAGAACCTCGACGAGGCGCCAGCGCTTGGTCGCCGACGTCGGGCGGGTCTCCATCAACGACACGCGGTCGCCGACACCGGCATCCTCGTTCTCGTCGTGGGCCTTGACCTTGGTCGTGGTCCGGATGATCTTGCCGTACAACGGATGCGACTTACGCGATTCGAGTTCGACCACGATCGTCTTCTGCATCTTGTCCGACACGACGTACCCGATGGCGGTCTTGCGACGGCCGCGGGGCGTCTCGGTGCGGGGCGTGTGCTTCGCACCCTTCGATCCAGCTTGCGTGTCAGCCATTACGAATCCTCACCTCCGGGTCCGGCGGCCAGACCCAACTCACGTTCGCGCAGCACGGTGTAGACGCGTGCGATCTCCTGCCGGACCACGCGGAGCCGGCGATTGTTGGCAAGCTGGCCGGTCGCCATCTGGAAGCGCAGGTTGAACAGCTCTTCCTTCGACTCGCGGAGCTTGTCGGTCAGTTCGTCGTCGCTGAGCTCGCGCAGTTCACCGGTCGTGGTTCCGACTGCCATCAGAACTGCTCCTCTCTCGTGACGATGCGTGCCTTGATCGGCAGCTTGTGCATGGCGCGGGTCAGGGCTTCCCTGGCGGTCTTCTCGTCGGGGTAGCTGAGCTCGAACAGAACCCGGCCGGGCTTGACGTTGGCGACCCACCACTCGGGCGAACCCTTACCGGAACCCATGCGGGTCTCGGCGGGCTTCTTGGTCAGCGGGCGGTCCGGGAAGATGTTGATCCACACCTTGCCGCCACGCTTGATGTGCCGGTTGATGGCGATACGAGCGGACTCGATCTGCCGGTTGGTGATGTAGGCATGGCCCAGGGCCTGGATGCCATAGTCGCCGAAGCTCACCGACGTCCCGCCGCTGGCGATGCCACGCTGCTTGGGGTGGTGCTGCTTGCGGTGCTTGACCTTGCGGGGAATCAACATGACTAGTTCTCCGTATTCTCCGGCGCGCCGGCCGCGGCTGCGGCTTCCGTGCCGACGGCGGCCTCAGCTGCAGCGGGGGCCTCCGCGTTTCCTTCGGTGGCGGCCCGGCCGGCGTCGGTGCTCGTCGCCGTGGTGCCCGAGGCACCGCTGCGGCGCGGCCGGGTGCCCGACGGACGCTCACGACGCGGGCGGTCGGCGCCTGCGGGTGCGACGGCGGCGAGCTCACGCTTGCCACCGACGATGTCGCCCTTGTAGATCCAGACCTTCACACCGATGCGGCCGAAGGTGGTCTTCGCCTCGTAGAGGCCGTAGTCGATGTCGGCGCGCAGCGTGTGCAGCGGGACGCGACCTTCGCGGTAGAACTCCGAGCGGCTCATCTCAGCTCCGCCGAGGCGGCCCGAGCACTGCACCCGGATCCCCTTGACGTTGGGCTGACGCATGGCCGACTGGATCGCCTTGCGCATCGCGCGGCGGAACGCCACACGGTTGCTCAGCTGCTCGGCGACGCCCTGCGCCACGAGCTGCGCCTGGCTCTCGGGGTTCTTGACCTCGAGAATGTTGAGCTGCACCTGCTTCTTGGTCAGCTTCTCCAGGTCGGCGCGGATGCGGTCGGCCTCGGTGCCGCGGCGACCGATCACGATGCCGGGACGCGCGGTGTGGATGTCCACCCGGACGCGGTCACGCGTGCGCTCGATCTCGACGTCGGCGATGCCGGCGCGCTCAAGGCCGGTGGCCAGCAGCTTGCGGATGGCCACGTCTTCCTTGATGTAGTCCGCGTACTGCTTGTCGGCGTACCAGCGGGACTTCCAGTCGGTGGTGATGCCGAGGCGGAAGCCGTGCGGGTTGATCTTCTGGCCCACTACTCCGAGCCTCCCTTCGATGTCGCCGACTCCGCGGCTCCGGCCTTCGATGTCGCCGACTCCGCAGCTCCGGCCTTCTTGGTGGATGCCTTGCTGCCCTGGGCACGACGCGCCCGGGCTGCGGACGCCGAAGCGCCCTGCTGCCCACCCTTTTTGGGAGGACGGCTCTCGACGATGACCGTGATGTGGCTGGTGCGCTTGCGGATCCGGTACGCGCGACCCTGCGCGCGCGGACGGATGCGCTTGGCGGTGGGGCCCTCGTCGGCGAAGACGGTGGCGACCACCAGGGTGGTCGGGTCCAGGCCGCCGTTGTTCTGCGCGTTGGCCGCAGCGCTGGCGATCACCTTGGCAACCGGCTCGCTGGCCGACTGCGGTGCCCACCGGAGGATGTCGAGGGCTTCCTCGACGCTCTTTCCGCGGACCAGATCGATCACACGGCGCGCCTTGGTGGCCGAGATGCGCACGAAGCGCGCCTTGGCGGTCGCGGACGGGTATTCAATCGCTGTAGTCATCAGCGCCTCTTGCTCTTCCGGTCATCCTTGATATGACCCTTGAAGGTGCGGGTGGGGGCGAACTCGCCGAGCTTGTGACCGACCATCGCCTCGGTGACGAACACCGGCACGTGCTTGCGGCCGTCGTGGACGGCGAAGGTGTGCCCGATGAAGTCGGGGATGATGGTGGACCGACGGGACCAGGTCTTGATGACCTGCTTGGTGTTCTTCTCGTTCTGGACGTCGACCTTCTTGAGCAGGTGATCGTCGACGAACGGGCCCTTCTTCAGGCTGCGTGGCATCGCTTTACTCCCTAGCGCTTCTTGCCGGTGCGCCGGCGACGGACGATGAGCTTGTCGCTCGCCTTGTTCGGCTTGCGGGTGCGGCCCTCGGGCTTGCCCCACGGGCTCACCGGGTGACGGCCACCGGAGGTCTTACCCTCACCACCGCCGTGCGGGTGATCGACCGGGTTCATCACGACACCGCGGACGGTGGGGCGCTTGCCCTTCCACCGCATACGTCCGGCCTTACCCCAGTTGATGTTCGCCTGCTCGGCGTTGCCGACCTCGCCGACGGTGGCGCGGCAGCGCACGTCGACGCGGCGGATCTCACCGCTGGGCATACGCAGGGAGGCGTAGGTGCCCTCCTTGCCGAGCAGCTGGATCGAGGCACCGGCCGAGCGCGCCATCTTCGCACCGCCACCGGGGCGCAGCTCCACAGCGTGGACCAGCGTGCCGGCGGGGATGTTGCGCAGCGGCAGGTTGTTGCCCGGCTTGATGTCGGCGTTGGCGCCCGACTCCACGACCGCGCCCTGCTTGAGGCCCTGCGGCGCGATGATGTAGCGCTTCTCGCCGTCGACGTAGTGCAGCAGCGCGATGTTCGCGGTGCGGTTCGGGTCGTACTCGATGTGCGCGACCTTGGCGTCGACGCCGTCCTTGTCGTGGCGACGGAAGTCGATCACCCGGTAGGCGCGCTTGTGGCCACCACCCTTGTGACGGGTCGTGATGCGGCCGTGGGCGTTACGGCCACCGCGGCCGTGCAGCGGGCGAACCAGCGACTTCTCCGGGTGATCACGGGTGATCTCGGCGAAGTCGGACACGCTCGAACCGCGACGGCCCGGGGTCGTCGGCTTGTACTTGCGAATAGCCATCTTCTAAATCTCCCTGCCGGACTACGCCGGCGCTCCGAACAGATCGATGGGCTTGCTTCCGGCGGCCAGCGTCACGATCGCGCGCTTCGTGGCCTTGCGCTGGCCGTAACCGGTGCGGGTGCGCTTGCGCTTGCCCGGGCGGTTGGCCGTGTTCACCGAGTCGACCTTGACCTTGAAGATCTTCTCGATGGCGATCTTGATCTGGGTCTTGTTCGAGTCCGGGTGGACGATGAACGTGTAGACGTTGTCCTCGATCAGGCCGTAGGACTTCTCCGAGATCACCGGGGACAGGATGATGTCGCGGGGATCAACCACGTTTGCCATCAGGCCGACACCTCCTCGGTGGTCTTCGTAGCGGCAGCGATGTATGCGTTGAGTGCCTCGACGCTGAACACCACGTCGTCAGCCTTGAGCACGTCGTAGGTGTTCAGCTGATCCGGCGAGATCACATGCACGTCAGGGAGATTGCGCACGCTCAGCGCGCTGGTCTCGTCGGTGCGGCCGATGACGACCAGCACCTTCGTGCTCGCGACGGCGGCCCGGTCGGACAGCAGTGTCGCCAGGAACGACTTCGCGCTCTTGGTCGACGGGGCCTGCCCTTCGACGAGCTCGGTGACCGCGTGGATCCGGTCGTTGCGGGCCCGGTCCGAGAGCGCCCCGCGCAGGGCGGCGGCGATCATCTTCTTCGGGGTGCGCTGGCTGTAGTCGCGCGGCTGCGGGCCGTGGACGACGCCACCACCGGTGAACTGCGGCGCACGGGTCGAACCCTGACGCGCGCGGCCGGTGCCCTTCTGCCGGTACGGCTTCTTGCCGCCGCCGGAGACCTCGCCGCGGGTCTTGGTCGCGTGGGTGCCCTGGCGCTTGGCGGCCAGCTGGGCCGTCACCACCTGGTGCATCAGCGCGATGTTGGGCTCGACGTCGAACAGGGCGGCCGGCAGCTCGACGCTGCCGTCCTTCGCGCCTGCCGGCGTCAATACGTCAATAGTCTTGTCAGCCATTACTTCTCGCCTCGCTTAACTGCGCTGCGGACAACCACCAGTCCACCGTTGCGTCCGGGGATGGCGCCCTTGATCAACAGCACGCCGTTCTCGGCGTCGACCTTGTGCACCTTCAGATTCTGGGTCGTGACGCGGTCGCTACCCATGCGGCCCGACATGCGCGTGCCCTTGAAGACACGGCCCGGGGTCGCGCAGCCGCCGATCGAGCCCGGCCGGCGGTGCACTGCCTGCGCACCGTGGCTGGCGCCCTGGCCGCGGAAGCCGTGACGCTTCATGGTGCCCGCGAAGCCCTTGCCCTTGCTGGTGCCGGTCACGTCGACGTAGGCGCCGTCGGCGAAGATCTCCGCCGTCAGCTCCTGGCCGACCTCGTAGAGAGCGCCCGCATCCTCGTTGTCGGCGAGCCTCAACTCGGCGAGGTGGCGGCGCGGGTTCACACCGGCGGCGGCGAACTGCCCCGTCACCGGCTTGGTCACCTTGCGCGGGCTGATCTCGCCGTAGGCGAGCTGCACTGCGCTGTACCCGTCGCGCTCCGTGGTCCGGATGCGCGTCACAACATTGGGCCCGGCCTTGACGACCGTCACCGGCACGACCTTGTTGTTCTCGTCGAACACCTGCGTCATGCCCAGCTTGGTGCCCAGAATGCCTTTTCTAGCCATTTCTTTCGCCGATCTCCTACCGAGCTATTGGATGTTGACGTCGACGCTCGCCGGAAGATCGATGCGCATGAGTGCGTCCACCGTCTTCGGCGTGGGGTCGAGGATGTCGATCAGCCGCTTGTGCGTACGCATCTCGAAGTGTTCCCGCGAGTCCTTGTACTTGTGCGGGGACCGGATGACGCAATACACGTTCTTCTCGGTCGGCAGCGGCACCGGGCCGACCACGCTCGCGCCCGTCCGGGTGACCGTCTCGACGATCTTGCGCGCAGAGGCATCGATCGCCTCATGGTCGTAGGCCTTGAGCCTGATGCGGATCTTTTGTCCCGCCACGCTTCTCCTACCTCACTACTAACGGGCCCGATTCACTCGGGCCTGGCTGTGCCGCCGCTGTTTACCTGTCTGTGGTTCACCGGTCCCCGCGGTCGGGTGTGTCGCCCGTACGCACGCTCGTCCGCACCGAATTTTCGTCGCGATCGAGGTTGGAGACCGGATGCGGCCCGCGAGGGCCGCTGGTCATGCCCGGCCAGGCGAACCCGGCTCAAGGCAACCCGAACAGTATGCCTCAGATCCGGGCCTGGTCCAAATCCCTGTTCAAGGCCGTGACGTGCACAACCCGGGCACCCGGGACCTACCGTAGACCGTCCCAGAACCCGCACTGGTGTTCGCGGGCGAAGTCCCCGGTCATGCGGCTGCCGTCGGGCTGCAGCGACATCACACCGTCGGCGACCGCGGCCCACGCCGGCTGCCCGTCGACCTGTGGATCGCCGTTTTTCACGAAGGCCGACCAGTAGTCGACCATCTGCTCGCCGAGGGCGACCTGTCCGGGATCCGGCGGGGACGCCCCGCCGACGTCGAACAGGTAGCGCAGCTCCAGCGAGTGGCTGGCCCCGACCGGGTACGGCAGCTCGCGCAGCGGTTCGGGCGCCGGGGCGTTGCGGTCGTTGAACTCGTAGAAGTAGACGTCCGGCGTCTCTGCGGCGCCGTCGAGCTCCCGGGCCCACCGGTGCCCTGCGCACGCGAAGAACCCGTCGGTGACGGTCGCGGCGTAAGCCAGCGCGGTATTGGGGTACGCGGCGAGCGGATAGCGCACGGCGACCGCGTGCGCATTCGGACCGAAGGTTCCGGCCAGGAGCTGTGGATACTCCGCAGGGACGAAGTCCCGGCCGGTGCGGATGTGCTGCAACGCGACGAACAGCGTCCACTCGTCGCGGGTGGTCCCCATCATCACCGGAACCTCGGCGGCGCCGCCCTGCCCGAACACGGCGACGGGATCGTCGGGAAGCGCGGCCGTGCCGGTCACCGGTCCACTGAGCTGGTCTTCGCCGATGCCGTAGTACCAGATGGGAGTGCGCAGCCGGTCGGCCGGCAACGCGCGCAGGCACTCGGCGGCGGTCTTCGGATCCGGGCAGCCGGCATCGGCCGCGTAGGCGAGGCTGCGCTGCTCGGCGACGGGCAGTCCGACCTGGGCCTGGCACGGCCCGCTCTGGATGATGGCGCCGGCGAACAGTCCTCGGGAGCCGGGGGCCACCAGGTGATCGCACACCGACATGCCGCCGGCGGACTCGCCGGCGATCGTGACCCGGGCGGGGTCTCCCCCGAAGTTCGCGATGTTGTCGCGGACCCACCGCAACGCCGCCTGCTGGTCGGCCAGGCCGTAGTTGCCGACGGCACCGGCGGGGCCGAACGACGGGTGGGCCAGGAAGCCGAGGGCGCCGAGCCGGTAGTTGATGCTCACCACGATCACGTCCCCGCGCGAGGCGAGCCGGCGCGAGTCGTACATGCCCCCGCTGCCCGCGGCAAAGGACCCGCCGTGGATCCACACCATGACCGGGCGGGGGTCCGGTGATTCGCCGGCCGGTGTCCACACCGACAGGTTGAGACAGTCCTCGTCGGTCTGCCTGCCGAGCTCGATGTCCCCGTTGAGGTCCTGCATGCAGCGCGGTCCGGACGCGGTGGCCTTGCGGATGCCGTCCCACGGTGCGGCGGGCTGCGGATTCTGCCAGCGCAGCGGCCCGACAGGTGGTGCGGCATAAGGGATCCCGGCGAACAGGCGGTGGTCAGGCGCGACGATCCCACGGACGGTGCCCGACACCGTCTCGACGAGGGCGGGGTCTGCCGGGGCCGGCGCAGCCGACTCTCCGGACCCCGTACTGCACGCAGCGATCGCGGCGACCGCGGTCAGCACGCCCACGATGCCGCGGAGTACCGATCTGCGGGCCACGGACCGAGCTTATAGGCGTCGCGGGCCACACCCCTTTCGCGAAGTGGCGGCGGTCACATAGACTAGCCCAGTTGACACCCGTCAAGTTTCGTCAGCCCGGCGAGGAGACCGCATGAGCACACCCACCATCGACGACGCGGCCAAGGTGCTGGCCGATCCGACGGCCTATGCCGACAACGATCGGTTGCATACGGCGCTGACTCATCTGCGGGCCACCGAGCCCGTGACGTGGGTGGATTACAAGCCGTACCGGCCGTTCTGGGCGATCACCAAGCATGCCGACATCATGGCGATCGAGCGGGCCAACGACCTCTTCCTGTCGGCGCCGCGCTCGCTGCTCGCCACCGCCCAGGCCGACGACTACATGAACGCCCAGCTCGAAGCGGGCACGGGCCTGCGCACGCTGATCCACATGGACGACCCGCACCACCGCAAGGTGCGCGCCATCGGCGCCGACTGGTTCCGCCCGAAAGCCATGCGCGACTTGAAGATCCGGGTCGACGAGCTCGCCAAGCGCTACGTGGACCGAATGCGGGACATCGGGCCCGAGTGCGATTTCGTCACCGACATCGCGGTGCAGTTCCCGCTCTACGTGATCATGTCGCTGCTCGGCCTGCCCGAAGAGGACTACGGCCGGATGCACTCGCTGACCCAGGAGATGTTCGGCGGCGACGACGACGAGTACAAGCGGGGCGTCAGCCCCGAGGAGCAGATGGCGGTGCTGCTCGACTTCTTCGCCTACTTCTCGAAGCTCACCGCATCGCGGCGGGAGAACCCGACGAGCGACCTGGCCTCGGCGATCGCCAACGGGAAGGTCGACGGCGAGCCGATGTCCGACGTCGACACGGCGTCCTACTACGTGATCGTCGCCAGCGCCGGCCACGACACCACCAAGGACGCGATCTCCGGTGGCCTGCACGCCCTCATCGAGAATCCCGGCGAGCTGGCCCGCCTCAAGGAGAATCCGGGCCTGATGCCGACGGCCGTCGAGGAAATGATCCGCTGGACGACACCGGTCAAGGAGTTCATGCGGACCGCCGCCGAGGACACCGAGGTGCGCGGAGTGCGGATCGCCAAGGGCGAATCGGTCTACCTCGCCTATGTCTCGGGCAACCGCGACGAGGAGATCTTCGACGAGCCGTTCCGCTTCGACGTCGGCCGCGAGCCCAACAAGCACCTGTCGTTCGGCTACGGCGTGCACTTCTGCCTGGGCGCGGCGCTGGCCCGTATGGAGATGAACAGCCTGTTCAGCGAGCTGCTCCCCCGGCTGGACTCCATCGAGCTGGCGGGCGAGGCGGAGCTGGCGGCCACGACGTTCGTCGGCGGCCTCAAGCACCTGCCGGTTCGGTACTCCCTGCGCTGAGCGGCGGACGCCGCGTGTAGGTGGTCAGGAAGGCATCGACCGCGGCGACGGCCACTGCCTGGTAGTCGAAATCGGCCAAGGTGCTGACACGCCCGAACGCCAGCGGCCCGATCAGCAACGCGAGCGCGGTGTTGAGATCCACCGGCTCCAACTCCGCGACGGCCTGCGGACTCTCAAGGAGCCGGGTGAACGGCGCCGAGTATTCCTCGGCGATGCGCTGCCGCAACGTCTGCACACCCGGGCTGCCCCCCGAGTCGGGGATCCGCGGCATCTCCGGCCCGAGCGACACCCAGGCCATCGCGGTGAGGGTGATCGAGGCCTCGGCGATCGCGTCGGCCCACCCGACGACAACGGCGAGCAGGCGGTCCCGCAGGCTGCCCTCGTCCGGGGGCATCGGCGGCGGGGAGATGAGCGTCGCGAAGGAGGCGGCCAGCAGGTCGTTCGCACTGGGGAAATGGCGGTAGAGCGTCGCACGCGCCACATTGGCGTGCCGTGTCACGGCATCGACGGTGACCGCACCCGGCCCGCCGGTGCGCAGCAGTGCCGTGGCGGCGTCGAGAAGGCGGGCCCGGGATCGGGCCGGCCTCGGATCGCCACTGGCGGCGGCCATGCGTTTCTTTCACTTCCGGTTGGGGAACAGGAGAGCATCCAGTTTTGAGACTGCTAGTCTCAAAACTTCCCGCGGCAGAGAGAGACGACATGGTCGACGCGTCTGCGCAGTCCGACCAGGATATCCGTGGCGAGGCGGCGGACCTGTCACCCCGGGCCCGGGTCTGGCTGCTCGCGGTGGCCAGCGTCGACGTCCTGATGGTGATCGCGTCGATGGTGGCGTTGAACGCGGCGTTGCCCGACATCGCGGTGCAGACGTCAGCGACTCAGGCCCAGCTGACGTGGGTCGTCGACGGGTACACCCTGGCCCTGGCGTGCCTGCTGCTTCCCGCCGGCGCCCTCGGTGATCGGTACGGCAGACGAGGCGCACTGCTGCTGGGGCTCGCGATCTTCGCCGCGGCCTCGCTCGCACCGGTGTGGCTGGACAGCCCGTTGCAGATCATCATCGCGCGGGCCGTCGCCGGCGTCGGCGCGGCATTCGTCATGCCCGCGACGCTGTCGTTGCTCACGTCGGCTTTCCCGAAGTCCGAACGCAACAAGGCCGTGGGGATCTGGGCGGGCGTCGCCGGCTCGGGCGCGATCTTCGGGTTCCTGGGCACCGGCATCCTGCTGCACTTCTTCTCCTGGCAGTCGATCTTCTACGGGTTCGCCGCGGGTGCGCTGGTGATGTTCGCGCTGACCTGCACCATCGGTTCGTCCCGCGACGAATCGGGGACGCCGATCGACTGGGTGGGCGGCGCCTTGATCGCCCTGTCGATCGCGATCTTCGTCCTCGGCATCGTCGAGGCACCGGCTCGCGGGTGGACTGACGTGTGGGTACTGGGGTGCCTGCTCGCCGGAGTCGTGCTGGCCGTGCTGTTCGCTGTCGTCGAGGTGCGCCGCAGCCACCCGTTGCTCGATGTGCGACTTTTCCGCCGAGCGGATTTCGCCACCGGCGCCCTCGGCATCACGTTCCTGTTCCTCGCGAACTTCGGCTTCTTCTTCATCGAGATGCAGTTCATGCAACTGGTGATGGGCTACAGCGCGCTGCAAACCGCATTCGCCTTGTCTCCGTTGGCTCTTCCCGTGCTGGCCTTCAGCGCCACGATGCACCTGTACCTGCCCCGCATCGGGCTGCGGGTCGCCGTCAGCCTCGGGTTGGCCTTCATGGCGATCGGGCTGTTCACCATGCGGTTCCTGGACGTGGACGCCACCTTCCTCGATTTGATGTGGCCGCTGCTGCTCACCGCGACTGGGATCGGGTTGTGTACGGCGCCAACGACATCAGCGATCATGGGGGCGGTCCCGGACGAGAAGCAGGGCGTCGCGTCCGCCGTCAACGACGCCACCCGCGAGATCGGCGCCGCAATCGGCATCGCGGTGGCCGGCTCGATTCTCGCCGCCGCCTACCACAGTGCGCTCGGACCGAAGCTGACCGCGTTTCCCGAACAGATCCGCGATGCGGCCACCGACTCGCTGGCACACGCGCTGTCGCTGTCCGAGCAGATGGGGCCCCAGGGCGACAGGCTTGCCGAGCTGGCGCAGTCGGCCTTTCTGCATGCCGCTGACCAGGCACTGCTCGTGCTGTCTGCGGTGCTCACCGTCTCTGCGGTGTTCGTGGCGATCTGGTCACCCGGACGTGATGGACGGCAATGGGGATTCGTTCGCCGGCTACGGGACCGGCGGCCGGCGCCCGAGGCGGTCGACGCGTGATCACCCAGGACGCGATCGCCGTGTCCAGCGAGGTGTCCCCGGGGCGTCGGCGCTGGCTGCTCGCCGTGGCCAGCATCGACGTTCTCCTCGTGGTCAGCTCGATGGTCGCCCTGAATGCTGCACTGCCCGACATCGCCGTGGAGACCTCAGCCACCCAGACGCAGCTGACCTGGATCGTGGACAGCTACGCCCTCGCGCTGGCATGCCTCCTCCTGCCCGCCGGCGCACTCGGCGACCGCTACGGACGGCGCGGCGCCCTGCTCGTCGGCCTGGTCATCTTCACCGTGGCGTCGGCTGCCCCGATCCTCTGGCACGACCCGGCGCACATCATCGTCGCCCGCGCAGCCGCCGGAATCGGCGCCGCGCTGATCATGCCGGCCACACTGTCGCTGCTCACCTCGGCCTTCCCGGACGACGAACGGAACAAGGCCGTCGGCATCTGGGCCGGCGCCACAGGCTCGGCGGCGATCGTCGGGTTCCTGGGTGCCGGCGGGCTGCTGCATTTCTTCGCCTGGGAATCCATCTTCTACGGATTCGCCACCGCAGGCCTGCTGATGCTCGCGCTGACGTTCACGGTCGGCTCCTCTCGTGACGAGGCCGCCACACCGATCGACTGGACCGGGGCCGCGCTCATCGGGACGGCCATCGGGGTGTTCGTGCTGGGCATCGTCGAGGCACCCGCACGAGGGTGGACCGACGTCGTCGTCCTCGGACTTCTGGTCTGCGGCGTGGGCCTGGCCGGCCTGTTCACCTGGACGCAGCTCCGCGCACGCCACCCCCTGCTCGACGTCCGTCTGTTCGCGGTGCCGAAATTCGGCACAGGGGCGGCCGCGATCACCCTGCTGTTCTTCGCGATGTTCGGGTTCTTCTACATCGTCATGCAATTCGTCCAGTTGGTCATGGGCTACTCGGCGCTGCAGACCGCGTTCGCCCTGTCACCGCTGGCAGTGCCGATGCTGATCGTCAGCACCACCATTCACCTGTTCTTGCCGAAGATCGGCCTGCGGTTCGCCGTGACGTTCGGTCTCCTGCTGCTCGCCGCGGGGCTGCTGTGGATGGGGTCTTTAGGGCCCGAAGCGCGGTTTCTGGATCTGGTCGGCCCCTTGATCGTCAGTTCGTTGGGTCTCGGCTTCGTGACCTCGCCGGCCACCGCGGCGATCATGACGGCCGCCCCCGAGGAGAAGCAAGGTGTCGCCTCCGCGGTGAACGACGCCACCCGGGAAGTCGGTGCCGCCATCGGCATCGCCGTGGCCGGATCCGTCCTGGCCGGGACGTATCACAGCGCGCTGGCCTCGAAACTCGACGCTTTCCCCGGTCCGGTCCGTGACGCCGCCACCGATTCGCTCGCGGCCGCATTGACCGCGTCTCGCGAGATGGGCCCCGACGGCGACGTCCTGGCCCGGCTCGCACAGACGGCGTTCGTGGATGCCGCCGGGCTGGCCCTCGGCGTGCTGTCGGTCACGATGCTCATCGGTGCCGTGCTGCTGGCCGTATGGGCCCCCGGCCGCGACGGTCGCCAGTGGGAATTCCTGCGCCGTGAGCCCAACCTCGCGGACCGTGCGCCTGCTCCCGATCAACCCGCCCCCGGGCCCGGCCGCCATCGACGATGACGAGGACGAACGTCGTTGCCTCTCAGCTCTTCTGAGGTACTGCGGCCTACCTGATCGCGTGTTTCGTGCATCCCGCAGTCGCCGAATCCTGGCCGCCGGGAGCGTGTTTCGATGTCCATGCGTGTGACATCGCGGTCAGACGGTGCCGGCCGAGGCACTCGTTCGGCTCAGCAGATGAATTCGGCGGCGCGATGGCCGGCCATCACGATGGTCACGTGCGGGCCGCGGCCGGGGATGTGGGGCAGTATCGAGCCGTCCACCACCCAGAGATTGTCCACCCCGAAGACCCGGCAGCGCGCATCGACGACCGCACCCATCTTCGCGGTGCCGCACAGGTGCTGCGAGGTCGACCAGTACGCCTCGGATCCGGCGGTGTTCCCGGCGATTTCGCGTGCGAGGCGGGTGCCGTCGCGGAGCAGGTCTACGTCGGCGGGAGCGGTGTCGTAGCGGTGCTCGATCACGGGGTCGGTGTCGGGATCCGGCGAGGTGATGACGACCCGTCCGCGTGACTGCGGCCGCATGAGCGTGACTCCGAGGTGCGGACGGTCGGTGGGGTCGTCCCGGCGGCCGCTCGTCATCGCGCCGAACCCGGCGGTGTAGGGCCGGATCTCCAGGCCGTCCGGGGTGGTCAGCACGGCCTCCAGCGGCGGCATGTCATGGGTCGCCGGCCACGTCACGGGCAGCACCCATTCGGGATGGTCCACGGTGTCGACGCCGACCGGGAGATCGACGCCGACCTCGACGCCGGCCGCGCGCAAGACTGCCTGCGGCCCGACGCCCGACAGCATCAGCAGCTGGGCGGTGGCGATCGCGCCGCCGCACAGCACCACGCGATCGGCTGTCAGTGTCCGGCGTCCGTTCGCATCAGCGCAGTCCACCCCGGTGGCGCGGCCGCCGGCGAACCGGATCCGGGTCACCCGGGTGTCGGTCAGCACCGCCAGGTTGGGACGTCCCAGCGCGGGCTGCAGGAACGCGCCGCCGGGACCCACCCGGGTACCGCCGTCGATGTTCAGCGGCACCGCGCCGACCCCGTCGGCCAGCGGGCGCTGCGGCGTCGCACCGTTGAGGTCGTCGATCCAGCCGAAACCGGCGTCGCGGGCCGCATCGACGAATGACGCGGTACAGCCGTTGAATTCGGTGACCCGGCGTACGGTGATCGGCCCGTCGGAGCCGTGCAGCGGGCCGTCGAAGTCGAGGTCGTTCTCGATGGCCGTGAAGTGGGGCAGCACGTCCTCCCAGCTCCACCCCTCGAGCGCCCAGCCCGCGATGTCCGACGGCAGGGCCCGGCAGAAATAGCCGCCGTTCACCGCTCCCGAGCCGCCGACCACGGCCCCGCGCATGATCTCCGCATGGCGCACGGGCTCCTCGGTCAGCACGGCCCGGTAGCGCCGGACCACCGAGCTGGCGACGCCGATCGGCAGACGCAACCCGTCGCTGATCTGCGTTCCCACCCGTGCGTCCGTCGGACCCGGACCGGCCTCCACGACCGTCACACGGCAGTCGGGGTCGACGGAAAGCCGTTCTGCCAGCACCGAACCCGCGCTACCGGCCCCGACGATCAGGACGTCGGTCAAGTCCGGATCTGCGGCTTGAGGGCGCCGGCATGGCGTTCGCGGACCACACCGGTCCACAGACCGAGGCCGTAAGCGATGTCGTCGAGGCGCTTGAGCAGGATGTAAGCGATCGGCCCGACGCGTTTGGTGTCCTCGTCGGCGTTGCCGTTACGGGTCACCCAATCGAACACCCCGTCGAGCACGGCCGCTACCACGACCACCCGCCGGCACCGGCGCGAACACAGCGCCGCGAGCATCGCGATGGGCCAGTAGTGCCTGCAGATCGCCGACGCCAGTTGCAGCGCGGCCGACCAGAGCCCGTGTGCGGCGACGACCGCGACCTCCATCGGTTCGGTCTGCACGCTCGACAGCGACTTCGCGATCCGCCGGCCGGTCAGCGCCGCCACCGCGACCGAGGCGACGTAGCCGATGCCCGAGCCGATCGCGACCAGCATCCACACCACCAGCGTCCAGCCCGAGATCACCAGCGGCGCGGTCTTGCCGGGATGCCGGATCGTCAGCGGTGCCGCAGAGCTACCATAGAAGGACTTGCGGGCGAACCACTTTCGCAGTTCGGTGCGGTGGTCGTGGGCGACCGTGGCGATCGGTTCGTAGCGCAGCCGCGCCCCCGCCTCGTTGAGGCGCCAGCACAGGTCGACGTCCTCCCCGGAGACCAGGGACTCGTCGAAGCCACCGACCTCCAGCAGGGCGCTGCGCCGGCAGATGATCGCTGCGCTGGGCACGTAGGACACCGTGCCGAACGGGATCACGGGCGCCTCCCGCAGGCCGAGGTCCAGTGACGAGCGCACCGCCTCGTAGCGGGCCACGACGCCGGCCGACTGTTCCAGCGCCACGATCCGGGGTGCGACCAGGGCGACGGCCGGATCGCAGAAGTGCCCGAGAAGTGCTTCCAGCCAGCCTTTACGCGGCACCACGTCCGAGTCGAGAAACGCGACGAAGTCGGTGTTGCACACCGCCAGGCCGGCATTACGCGCGGCCGCCGGCCCCTTGCTCCTCGGGTTGCGCAGCACGCGGACATCACAGCGCGCCGAGGAGAAATCGGACTCGTCGACCGGCTTCGACGAACCGTCGTCGACGATGACCACCTTCAGGCCGCGGAGCGCGGTCAACAGGCGCTCCAGTCCAGAAGAATTGTCGCGCACGGGGATTACCACCGTGACATCCCGGTGGGACGGGCCGCTGAGCGGACGCGGGTGCGCGACGGTCGCGTCGAGCAGGGTGCGGGCGAGTTGCGCGCTGACCGCGTCGTGCACCTCGAGCCTGCCCCCGTTGAGCATGGTCTGGGCGGCCGGAGCCAACCGGAGCAGCCGGGTGGGTGAACCGCCGAGCAGCGCGGCACCCTCGCCGAGGACGCGCACACGCCGGTCCACTTGGACGGCGAAACCGTCCGGAAGCCGCGGCCCGGTCATCTCAGCATCCCCTCGCGGTCAGGCGTCCACCGGATGACACGGAGCGCACACGCGTCGACCATTTCGGCAAAGATCTTCCTCCCCTCGTCCGCGGTCGCTGTGGTGGGGTCCCCCAAGACCCCCAGCGAACTCACGGCCGCGACTCCCCCGCGAAGCATGTCCGGCATCAACTCCGCCAGCGGAGCCCGATTTCCCGCTACTGTCTCATTCTGCCTGACCACACCCGGTGAAAGATGTAGCAATACAGATGTTTCGGTGTGCCCGGCGTGGGCGTCGGCGTTGCTGGAGACGCAGGGACACCACGCGGCGTCGCGGCCCTCGTGGCGCAGCAGCGCCACCGCGTCGCGCAGTGCTGCGACGTTGCCCCCGTGCCCGTTCACGTACAGCACACGGGGCGCCCATCGGCACGCGGATCGGGCGAATTCGACGAGAAGTTTCGCCAGTGCCGGTGTGCCGATTGAGATTGTCCCGGCAAAACCCTCGTGTTCGCCGCTCGCACCGTAGGCGATGGCCGGGGCGAGCAGCCACGGTGAGTCGGTGGGGCGGCCTCCCAGCCTCCCGACGAGGGCGTCGGCGACGGCGCTCGCGATGCGGGTGTCGGTGTCCAGCGGCAGGTGGGGTCCGTGCTGCTCGGTAGAACCGACCGGGACGACCAGCGTGGGAGATGCGTCATGCAGCTGCCTCGACGTCGCGTTCCCGAGCTCACGGGGGAAGACCACGCGACGATGGTAGGCCCAATTCACCTGGCGTGCGCCAGTTGTTCGCGCATGCGTGGCAATTGATTTCCGTGTGCTGGGGGGATGCGGACCGGCGATTCCCGTCCGCCCCCTCAGCCACGTCCGTATCAGGCGCCGAGCGTGCGGGTGAAGCCCTCCGGGACCAGGATGTCGTCGCGGGTCAACTCGTGGATCGACGATTTGCCGAGACCCATCAGTGCCGAGTCGATACCGCCGCGCAGAATGTCCAGGACGTTCTCCACGCCGGCCTGCCCCTCGGCGGCCAGACCCCACAGGTAGGCGCGTCCGATCATGACCGCACGTGCCCCCAGAGCAACGGCCTTCACGACGTCGCTGCCGCGCCGGATCCCGCCGTCCAGCAAAACCTCGACCTGATCACCGACGGCGTCGGCGATGGCCGGCAGGCAGCGGATCGCCGCCGGGGTGCCGTCGATGTTGTTGCCACCGTGATTGGACACCGTGATCGCCGAAACACCGGCATCCACAGCACGTTTGGCGTCGTCGACCCGGACCGTGCCCTTGAGCAGGAACGGGCCACCCCACTGTTCGCGCAACCACGCGACGTCTTCCCAGGTGGGAGGCGGGGTGCCCATCCATTCGCCGTAGGCCTGGAAGAACGTCGGACCGGCCTCGCCGCGCCGGCCCTGGTTCGGAACCCGCAGGTCCGGCGGGCGCAATTGCTTGGCGAAGCTGAAGAACCAGCGCGGTTTGGTGATGACCTCGGGCGACATCTTGAGGATCGTCTTGAGGTCCATCTGCTCGGGGATCTTCGGGCTGCCCCAGTCGCGACCGTGGGAGAAGCTCCAGTCGGTGGTCAGGATCAGGCCCTTGGCGCCGGCGGCCCTGGCGCGCTCCATGCGGGCCAGGATGTCGTCCCTGCTGCCGAGCCAGTAGATCTGGAAGAAGATCTTGTCGTTGACCGCGGTGACGTCTTCCATCGGCTTGCTCGCGAACGACGACAGACCCATCGCGGTGCCCCGCGCGGCGGCGGCGCGGGCCACCGCCACCTCACCCTCCGGGTGCACGGCCTGCACACCCGTCGGCGAGATGATGACGGGAAGCGAAATGTCCTGTCCCATCACGGTTGTCGCCTGATCGCGCTTCTCGGTGGCGCCGATGACGTGCGGCGCGAAGCCGAGTTCGGCGAACGACTCGACGTTGTCGGAGACGGTGACGCCCTTCTCGCTCGCCGAGATCAGCGAGGAGTAGGCGGACTTGGGGAGCCGCTTCTTCGCCCGCTGCTGGGCGATGGCGACTGTTTCGAACCAGGTATCACGTGCCATGTCTAGACGGGACTTTCATTGCAGAACTTCTTCGGAGGCGCTCCGGCGCCGACCGGGGGCCGGGGACGGGTGGTCAGCAGGGTCAGCGGGATGGGCCCCTGGGGCTTGTTGCGGCCGCCGGAACGGGAGTGGTCCACGCTCGACTTGGGTTTGTCGCGTTCCATGGCCAGGGCCGGCTCGCCGTACCCCTGCACGCATTCGGGATCGGGGCCGTCCAACGGCAGGCCCGTGAAGAACTTGGCGGCCATGCAGCCCCCGCGGCAGGCGTCGTAGTGGTTGCATCCGCTGCAGGCGCCCGCCGACTGCGGTTCACGCAGCTCGCGGAACAGCTCGGAGTTCTGCCACACGTCCTGGAATCCCGGCGCGCCGGAACCCGTGCCCGTCAGGATGTTTCCCGCCAGGAACTTGTCGTGGATGGCGAACGGACAGGCGTAGACGTCGCCGACCGGATCGATCAGGCACACCACGCGGCCCGCCCCGCAGAGGTTCAGGCCGGCGAGCGCGCCGGGGGCGCCGAGCCCGGACAGGTGGAAGAACGAATCCCCGGTGAGCACCCGCTCTCCGTGGGCGACGAGCCAGTCGTAGAGCTGCACCTGCTGGGCGGGGGTGGGGTGCAGTTCGTCCCACACGTCGGCGCCGCGGCCGGAGGGACGCAGGCGGGTGATGCGCAGCGTCGCGCCGTAGGTGTCGGCCAGCGCCTTGAACTCGTCGAGCTGGTCGATGTTGTGGCGCGTCACCACGACCGAGATCTTGGCGTCGGAGAAGCCGGCGTCCCGGAGGTTCTCCAGGGCGCGCACGGCCATCGCGAACGAGCCGGGCCCACGCACGGCGTCGTTGACCTCGGCGGTCGCGCCGTCGAGGGAGATCTGCACGTCGACGTAGTCGCTGGCGGCGAGCTTCTCGGCGACCTCTTTGGTGATCCGCACACCGTTGGTGGAGAACTTGACCCCGACGTGGTGTTCGGTCGCGTAGTCGACGAGCTCCCAGAAGTCGCTGCGCACCGTCGGTTCGCCGCCGCCGATGTTCACGTAGAACACCTGCATGCGTTCCAGCTCGTCGATGATGTCCTTGCACTGCTGGGTCGACAGCTCGCGCGGATCGCGCTTGCCCGAGGACGACAGGCAGTGCACACAGGACAGGTTGCAGGCGTAGGTCAGCTCCCAGGTCAGACAGATCGGCGCGTCCAGGCCGCGCTCGAACTGGTCGACCAGCCGGGGTACCGGTGCGGCGAGGGTCATGAATTGTCTCCCGAGTCGGCGACGAGCATCTTCGACTGGACGAGCACGCCCAGTGCGTGGAGGTAGGGCGCCTGCTCGGAATCGTCGATTCCTGCGGCGCGACAAGCGGATCGAGCGTCGGGGTGATCGGAGAGCAGGTTGATCACCTCGACGATCGTCCGGTTCTTCAGGAACGACAGCTTGCGGGTTCCGAAGTGGTAGAGCAGCGCGCCGAAGGGCTCGGGCCGCACCGCCACCTGCGGGTGTAACCGCCAGTGCCGGTCGGCGTCGAAGGTCGTGTCCGTCGGGGTCACGCTCCTCGCGCGAGCGCTCGTCGGGGTCACGCTCCTCGCGCGAGCGCTCGTCGGCGCAGTCATGGTCAGTAGACCCCGCACATCCCGTCGATGGACACTTCCTCGACCAGGCTCTCGGTCACCAGCTCGTCGGTCTCGGCCTGCTGATTGTGATCCATGATCTCGCCTTTCTGCTGTGTGGACCCCGGATAGGGTCTCGACATTTGTGACGTAGATCGCTCACAATATGGCATCGAGTGCCTAAACGGAAGGGGGGATCCGATGAGCGCCGCCAAGGCGCGCGTGGGCCGCCGCCGGTCGACGAGCTGGAACCACATCAGCGACGTCGCCATCGATCTGTTCATGGCGCGGGGCTTCGACGATGTCAGCGTGGACGACGTCGCGGCTGCGGCCGGGATCGCCCGCAGGACGCTGTTCCGCTACTACCCGTCCAAGAGCGCGCTGCCGTGGGGAGATTTCGACGCCCACCTCGACCACATGCGGGCGCTGCTGGCCGACCTGGACCCCCAGGTGCCGATCCGCGACGCGCTGCGGACGGCGCTCCTGGCCTTCAACGACTTCGATGACGCGGAGCGGCACCGGCAGCGGATGCGGGTCATTCTGGAAACCGAAGCACTGCAAGCGTATTCGATGACGATGTACGCGGGATGGCGCGCAGTGGTCGCGACGTTCGTGGCGGGACGGCTCGGCGTGCCGGTCTCGGCGCTGCTTCCCCAGACCGTGGCGTGGACCATGCTGGCGGTGTCGTTGTCGGCGTACGAGCACTGGCTGGCCGACGAATCGGCGGTGCTGTCGGTGTCGCTGGGCGACGCGTTCGACATGCTGGCTTCCGGCCTGGCCGAGATCGAGACCTGACTCCATGCCTCGCGTGGCCGCCGGGGTCCTGGCAATGGTGGTGCTTGCGGGCTGCACGCGGGTGGTCGACGACCCCCGCCCGGTACGGGCATGGCCCGTCGCGCCGATCACTGCGGGGCAGGTGACGGACGTGTTGAGCGCCAGGGCGCGACCGGAGGCCGAATCGAACCTGTTCCTCACCGTCGAGCCGGAGGAATGCGCCGGGATGGCGCGGGAGGTGGATCCACCGTTCCTGTTCGGCGTCGGCGTCACGCCCGCCGCCCGCGGAGGTGGCCAGTGGTTCGCCGAGGACAATTTCTCGATCCAGGAGATGGCCGCGGTCTATCCGGCGAATTTCGATGCCCGGCGTTCTGCCGGTGATGCGAGGCGGACGATCGACGACTGCCGGGACAAGCAGCTCACGGTCATCACCACCGAGGACAACGAGTTGTCCTTCCGCTCACTGCCCGCCGCCGAGTCCCCCAGCGCTGAGATCGTGCTGTGGTCGCTGACCGGCACGAAGCGCTCGTGCGACAACGCCTATGTCGCCGCGTACAACGCTGCCATCGAGATCACCGCGTGTGGAGATCGCAACGGCTACAACGTGTCAGCGCTCGCCGAGGAGGCGCTCGGCCGCCTCCATGCGCTGGCGAACATGACGTCCTAGCCGTGCACGCTCACCATTGCGGGACGTAGGCGCGCAGGATCTCCACGTGGCGCTGCAGCCGTTCAGCCGCATCGTGTCGGCCCAACGAACGGTAGTGATCGCGGTGCGCCTCGTACTCGCGGATGAGCTCTCCGACGATGGCGTGGACGTCCGGCATCGTCAGGGTGCGCCGCGGCACCTCGGTGGATCCCACGCCGGGTGAGGAATGGGCAACAGCGCCGCCGACGTAACGCGGTGTCTGCGCGCTCGGTGGGGCGGCTTCGGCGTTGTCGATCGCGGCGATCACCGTTCGCAGGGTCGAGATCACGTCCGATTGACGGGATTTCACCGCGGCACGAAGGTCTCGGCGCACTGCGTCACGGAAGGCGTCCGGGTCGTCGGCGTGAATCACGTTCTCGCACCTCGGCAGAGAAAAGCATGCAGGTCGGCGCCGTCGTCGAAGCTACCGTGCCCCCTGCCGGGCAGCAGCGTGACCGATGCCGAAGGCTGCACACGTGCCAGACGCTCGGCAGTGTCGTGGGAGTCGAGCATGCGGTCGCGTGCACCCAGCACGACGAAAAGCGGTGCGCCGATGGCCCTCAGCTGACTGTCGGAGAACACGGGCAGCGCATCACGGCGCGGGCGGTAATTGCGCTGGATCAGGAGCATGTAGTCGATCACAGGGTCGGGAATGCTGCCGGGTCCGAGTGCGCATCGCAGGCCCGCCCGTGTGCCGCGGCTTCCGAACTGCATCAGAACCGAGGCCGCCACTATGGCGCCATAGCGCTGACGGCCGATACCTCCGGGGGCGCGCAGGGCGAGCCGTTCGACACGACCCGGTCGACGGATCGCGTAATCGGTGGCCAGCCAACCACCCAACGACACTCCCACGAAAGCCGCGGCGCGCACACCGAGCCCGTCGAGGACATCGTTGAGCCACAACGCATGAGCGTTGGAGATCAGCGGGGGTCGATACGGCGCGCTCAACCCGGGCTCACCGATAAGGTCGACCATGTACAGCCGGTGGGTGACCGACCACCGCGTCGCGTCAGCCTGCCAGACAGCGCCATTGCTCCCCGCGCCGTGCAGCAGGACCACCGGTGGCGCGTCCGAAGGGCCGCAGTCCACGACGAACGTCGGGCCCTCGCGCGTGGCAACCGTGCGCTGCCGCAACGGTACTGTCCAGCGCCGGAGGTGCTCGCAGTAGTCACGCGCGATCGCCTGCCGGCCCGATGGGGAGCGGTAGACGTCGGCTGTCACTTCTTGTCCGGTCGTGTCAGAGCGCCGATCAATCCGAGGGCGGCCACCGTGGACTCCAGATCACCGACCACGAAGACGGTGAGGCGCCGGGCAGATTCGTCATAGGTCGAGTGCACGTCGAGCCGTCCCGGCTGGCGTGAGTGGCCGACCGCAGCCGCGGTCAGGTGGGTGGTGATGCGGTCCATGGTGAGACGATCGACGTCCTCGATGTGCACGACCGTCGACCCATGTGCACTCGGGCTGCCTGCCGGCTCTGCGGGCATGCCGGTAAAGGCCCGCAGGTCGTGTTCGGCGATCCGGTACTGCTTCCCCACCCGCACGGCCGGCAGGCGACCGTCGCGGACATATCCGCGCACGGTGCGCACGTGCAGTCCGAGAATGTCCGCCACCTGTTCGGCCGAGTACATCGCCCCACTCACGGTCCTAAACTACCGCAAATTACCCTAAAGCGCTATATCAAGGTAATGATAGGGATGTATTGCGTAGATCTCGCGGGGTTCACGACCCTCGACGACAACAGGGCCACCTCCGCGGAGGTGGCCCTGTCACGTACCGACTCTCAGCTGAGGAGTTCTGAGATGGGTGCTCCGGCAGCGATTTTCGCGCGGGTCTTCATCACCTTGCCCGGGAACCCGCCACCGACGACGGCGACCACCGCGCCGTCGCGCTCGTAGTACGCCAGGAACTTCCGGCCGTCGTCCTCGACGATGTGCACGGTGTCGGTCGCCTCCGGCTCACCGAGCGCCTGGATCTTCACGTCGTACTGGTCGCTCCAGAAATACGGCACGGAGACCGCCGCCGGCGGCTCGTGTCCGAGCATGGACGGAACGAGTACCCGGGCCTGGTCGGCGACGTTGCTCCAGTGCTCGACGCGTACCTGACCTCCGACGGTGTCGCGCCAGGACGCCACATCGCCGATCGCCCACACGTGAGGCGCGCTCGTGCGGCCCGCCTCGTCGCATACCACGCCGTTGTCGATCTCCAGACCGCTGCCTTCCAGCCAGCCGGTGGCCGGGTGCGATCCGATGCCGACGATCACGACGTCGGCGTCGAGCTCGCTGCCGTCACTCAGCGTCACCGTGCGGACCCGGTCGTCGCCGCTGACATCGGAAACGCCGACGCCACAACGGACGTCGACTCCTTCGGCGCGATGCAGCCGTGTCACCAGATCGCCGATCTGCTGACCGAGGATCGACGCCAGCGGCGCGGGCTGCGGCTCGACGAGGGTGACCTCGACGCCCATCTTGCGCAGGCTCGCGGCGACCTCGCACCCGATGAAGCCGGCGCCGATGACCACCGCGCGGCCGGCCGAACCCGCCTCCCGGCGCAGCGCCATGCTCTCGTCGAAGTTGCGCAGAACGTGAATGCCCGGCAGGTCGGGGAACGACGGAATCCGCTTCGGAACCAGACCCGTCGCGATGATCAGCTCGTCGTAGCGGACCTCGGAACCATCGGTCAGCGTCACCGTCTGGGCCGCGGTGTCGAGGGTCTTCGCGCCGTTGCCCAACAGGACGGTGATGTTGTTCTCGGCGTAGAACTCCGCCGGCTTCAGCGTGACGTCGTCGGTCTCGGCGCGCAGCACTTCCTTCGACAGCGGCGGCCGGTCGTAGGGAAGGTGGTCCTCGTCGCTGACGATGGTGATGGCGCCGGCGTACTCGGAACGGCGCAACTGCTCTGCGGTGCGCGCGGCGGCGAGTCCGCCACCGACGATCACGACTCCGCCGGAAACCTCAGATGTGCTCACTTGGGTTTTTTACATGATGACCCCGGCCTCGTTGTGCGCCACCCCACAGCCGCGCGCTCAGCACCGACCTACCCGGGCGTCCGCTCGATGAGGTTCGACAGCACGACGATGCTCTCGCTGCGCTCGATGTCCGCACTGGCCCGGATGCGCTCCAGCGCCTCCTCCAGGTGCTGCATGTCCCGGGCCAACACCCGCAGCATCGCGTCGGCCGTCCCGGTGACGGTGGCGGCGCTGACCACCTCGGGGATGTCCTTCCACGCCGCGCGCAGTTCCGCCGGCGCAATGGTGCCGTGGCAGAAGACCTGGACGAACGCCTCGGTGGTCCAGCCGAGCGCGTTGCGGTCGATGACGGTGGTGAAACCCCTGATCACGCCGCTGTCGACCATCCTGTCCACCCGCCTCTTCACAGCGGGCGCCGACAGGTTCACGCGGGCTCCGATCTCGGCGAACGTGGCACGCGCATTGTCGGCGAGCTCGGCCAGGATCTGCTCGTCGCACTCGTCCAGTCGTTCCACTGCCCCTCCTCCGACTTCTCGCGCAACAAATCACCGATTTCGCGCTTCTAGCGCAACAGATCGATTGTAGACACGCAAGATTCGACGATTGATTGCACCCGGTGGCGTTCCTATCGTTGGGCTATGACGATGGACATCGCCGTTGCTCCGGTCGCCGAGAGCGCGGCCGAGCGCACGGCCCGCCCGCGCCACTACCTCATGACCGCGCCGACCCACTTCGCCGTCGAGTACGTCATCAACCCGTGGATGGACACGTCCTCTGCCGTCGACCCCGCACGCGCCCTGGCCCAGTGGGAGGGCCTGCGCCGGACCTACCTGGACCTGGGGCACCGCGTCGAGCTGGTCGAACCGTTGGCCGGCCTGCCGGACATGGTCTACGCCGCCAACGGCGGCACCGTCATCGGCAACAGAGCCGTGGTGGCCCGCTTCGCGTACCCCGAGCGCGCGGGCGAGGCCGCCGCGTACGCGGACTGGATGTCCCGCAACGGGTACGACGCGTTCGAGACCCGGCACGCCAACGAGGGACAGGGCGACTTCCTCACGGTGGGTTCCGTCGTACTCGCGGGCCATGGTTTCCGCACCGACCGTCGCGCCCACGACGAGGTCGCCGAACACCTCGGGGTACCGGTCGTCAGCCTGGCGCTCGTCGATCCCCGCTTCTACCACCTCGACACGGCGCTCGCGGTGCTCGACGACCGCACGATCGCCTACTACCCGCCCGCGTTCGACGCGCACTCCCGCGCGACGTTGACGCAGATGTTCCCCGGCGCCATCGAGGTCGCGAGTGCCGATGCCTACGTCCTGGGCTTGAACGTCGTCTCCGACGGGCTCAACGTGGTCCTTCCCGAAGCGGCCACCGGCTTCGCCGACCAGCTACGGCATGCCGGGTTCCGGCCGGTCGGCGTCGACCTGTCCGAGCTGCTCAAAGGAGGCGGATCGGTCAAATGCTGCACGCTGGAGGTGTTTTCGTGACGACCATGGTCTCCCGGTCCGAGTCGCTGATCGACCTCGACAGCCGGCACGTCGCGCACAACTACTCGCCGCTGCCCGTGGTGGCCGCCAGTGCCGACGGCGCGTGGATCACCGACGTCGAGAGTCGGCGCTACCTCGACTGCCTCGCCGCGTACTCCGCGGTGAACTTCGGCCACCGCCATCCCGAGATCATCGCCGCGGCGCATGCGCAGTTGGATGCCGTGACGCTGGTGAGCCGCGCGTTCCACTCGGACCGACTCGCCCCGTTCTGCGCGGCCCTGGCCGACCTCTGCGGCAAGGACATGGTGCTGCCGATGAACAGCGGCGCCGAAGCCGTCGAGAGTGGCATCAAGGTGGCACGGAAATGGGGCCTCGACGTCAGGGGCATCGAGGACTCGAACATCGTTGTCGCACAGAACAACTTCCACGGACGAACGACGACGATCATCAGCTTCTCCGACGACGAGACGGCCCGCCGCGGTTTCGGTCCGTACACACCGGGTTTCCGGTCTGTCCCGTTCGGTGACGCCGACGCGCTCGCGCGGGCCGTGGACGACCGGACCGTCGCCGTGTTGCTCGAACCGATCCAGGGTGAGGCCGGGATCATCGTCCCGCCCGACGACTACCTGCCGCGGGTCCGCGCGCTGTGCACCGCGCGCGGAATCCTGATGATTGCCGACGAGATCCAGTCGGGGCTCGCGCGGACCGGTGCGACATTCGCCTGCGACCACTGGGACGTCGTCCCCGACATCTACCTGCTCGGCAAGGCTCTCGGCGGCGGAGTCGTACCGCTGTCCGCGGTGGTCGCCGACCGCGACGTCCTCGACGTGCTGCACCCCGGCGAGCACGGCTCGACCTTCGGCGGAAACCCGTTGGCGGCGGCGGTCGGCAGCACGGTCGTCGACATCCTGCGGCGCGGCGACTATCAGAGGCGTGCCACGGATCTGGGCGACCACCTGCACGCGCGGCTGCGCAGTCTGATCGGGCGCGGGGTGATCGCAGTCCGCGGTAAGGGGCTCTGGGCCGGGGTCGACATCGACCCGGTGCACGGGACCGGCAAGCAGGTGTCCCTGCGGCTCGCCCAGCGGGGCGTGCTGGTCAAGGACACCCACGGTTCGACCCTGCGGTTCGCGCCTCCGCTGGTCATCACCGCCGACGAAATCGACTGGGCGATCGCTCGATTCACCGACGTACTGTCCGAAACCGCCTAGTACTTTGCGGTGCCGCGGTCGACCGCGATCTGCGACCCGGAGATCGTCGCCGACCCGTCGCAGGCCAGCCACGCCACCACGTCCGAGACCTCCTCGGGCGTCATGAACTCCTTGAGGCCCGGCTTCCCGTCGTGCGCAACGGGTTTGTACGGCATCGGCGAGAAACTGTGCAGGAACGCCGGGTACTTGGAGAAGATCTCCATCATGGCCTCGGGCTCCACCATCGGGGTGTCGATGGAGTACGGGTGGATCGAGTTGACCCTGATGCCGAACTCCCCCGCCTCGATGGCGAGTGCGTTCGTCAGCGCGACGAGGCCGTGCTTCGACGCCGCATAGTGGGCATTGCCGGGGGTCGCCTTGGTTCCGGCCGACGAACTGACGATGATGATCGAGCCGCCGTTGCCCGCCTCGATCATCGCCGGGACTGCCGCCCGGATCGTGCGCCACGTGCCGTTGAGGTTCACGTCGATGACCGTGTCCCACTGCTCCTCGGACATCTCCCAGATGCGGCCCCAGCTCAGCACACCGGCGTTGGCGACGACGATGTCGAGCCGGCCGAATTGCTCGACGGCGTCGGCCACCAGCTGCTGCTGCGCGGCGAGGTCGCGGATGTCGACCTCCCGGGAGAGCACCTTGCGGCCCGTCTCCTCGACCAATCGCACCGTCTCGGCCAGATCCTCGGAGGTCGGCATCGGGTACGTGACCGACTCGGAGACGGGTTTGCAGACGTCGATCGCCACGATGTCGGCGCCGTCGTTGGCCAGCCTGATCGCGTGCGCGCGCCCCTGCCCCCGGGCGGCCCCGGTGATCAACGCGACGCGGCCTTCGAGTGGTGCACCTGCAGACATGGGCATCAGGCTAACAGCAGAACTAGAACGCGTTCTAGAGTCTGGCGGTCACAGGTCGGCGATGATCTCCTGGCGCTTAGCCGTGTACTCGGCGTCGGTGATCGACCCGGTGGCGCGCAACGTCTCGAGCTGCTGAAGACGTTGCGCCGTGGTGGGTTCGGGAGCAGGTGCGGCATAGGACGGTGCGGCGGGCACCGGTGGCGGAACGGCCTGGCGTGCCGCGGCCTGCCGGACGATGGCCTGCACCTGCTGGCGCGCGGACGGGTTGGAGCGAAGGTCGATCATGTTGTTCATGCTGATCCCGTGGGACTTGAGCACCTGCAGGATCTCCATCAGCGGCTCCGTCTGGCCCGTCAGGTCGTAGGTCCTGTTGTCCTCGGCCACGCTGAACGTGGCGGGCATCAGGCCGCCGACCAAAGCGCTACGCTCCCAGTCGATCTGGTAGTCGTTCGTCGTCGGGTCGACCAGCGCCACGAGCTTGCGGCTGGTGATCATCGGCAGCCGGCTCACCGAGGCCACGACCTGATCCTGCGTCGAGAACGGTGTGAGCCCCGGCCCGGAAACCTGCAGGTCGAGCTTCACCAGCGGCTGCTCGTTGATGCGGGTGTTCGTCTCGTGGATACCGGTGATCTGGGCCAGCGCCAGGACTCCGGTTGCTTCGAGCGCCTTCGTCTTGGCCGCCGACCGTGCCCCGACATTGGTGACCACCAACGCGATGAGCACGTCGGCGGCAGTGATCAGCAGGCCTGTCCAGAACATCCACTTCAGCATCGGATCGGCCCCCGTCGCGAAGTAGATGACGAGGAAAATGGGGCCGACGATGCCGCAGAGCAGCACGAAGAGCTGGATCTTCACATATCGCCAGAAAGTCGACATGCGAAGATTATGGCCGGAAAACGGCTCAGGATCCTGCTGTTACCTGCAGAGGCAGCGCGGCGGGATTCGGCAGAGGTGCGGGGCGCTGCGCGACGAGCTGGTACAGCGGCATGGTCCACGCGTCCATCGAGGCAGAACTGCGCGCGTAGCTGGTGTGCACCGCCACCGCGGCCGGGTTCATCTCGTCCTCGGCGTCGGGGTCGTAGTCGCACACCGCGTCGCCGATGTTGCAGACGCTGATGGTCCGGGCACCGACGGTCGGCGGCAGCAGCGCCGGGGCGTGGGCCAGGATCGGCCAGTCCTGAGCGACGCCCTTGCCGGCGCCGGGCACGGACACGACCGAGCCGATGTTGATCGTCGGATCCTCGGGCAGGCGGTCCCCGTCGGCGATGAGCAACGCGGCGGCCAGGTTCGGGCTCGCGTCGAGCGCGTGCAGATTGCGGTGGACGACCATCGCGCCCTGGGAGTAGCCGGCGAGCACCACCTGGGATGTCGGGCACTGGGCGACGAAGGCCTGGTACTGCTGACCGAGAGCCGCCGCACCGGTGTCGACGCTGCCGATGAAGCCGAGCCAGTCGAGCGCGCCGCCATCTTCGGGCACTGCGGTCGCCGGGTAGTTGACGGCTTCGGCGGTGATGGTGCGGCCGCTCTGCTCGACCATGGCGGAGAAGTCGCGGTAGGACTTGGAGACCACGCGGCCCATGCCGCCGTCAGCGGCGATGTCGGCGGGGGTGCGCTCACCCGATCCGGCCGCACCGATCCAGTGGACGTCCGGGCACGCGGGTTGCGCGGACGCAACCCCGGCCGACAGCCCGACCATGGCAGCGCCGCCGATCACGGCGGCGCCCACGAACGAAGAAATGCTCTTGAACAACGGAATCCTTACCTCACCCCGGCCGACCCCTCGACAGCCGTCGACACATACATCGGCGGCTTCGGTGCGGGCGTTACAGGTGACAAGCGGGGCGAGATCGTATCCCAGCGCGGAGGCGGTGGCGAGATCTTCGTGATGCCGGGCTGGCGGGCGCGCTGGTGGCCCGGTGAGCGCGCGCGAAATGCCAACGTGCGCGGCGCGCCCCTGTGCAGACACGCGCGCTCGCGGTGCTGCCGACGGAAAACAAAAGTGGCGCCCACCCTTTCGGGCGAGCGCCACTCTCGTTGGCCGAAACTCAGATCACTTGTGGATCACGTAGGCGGAGCCTACTTGTGGATCTTGGTCACGCGGCCGGCGCCAACGGTACGGCCGCCCTCGCGGATCGCGAAGCGCAGGCCCTCGTCCATGGCGACGGGCTGGATCAGCTTGACGGAGATGTCGGTGTTGTCACCGGGCATCACCATCTCGGTGCCCTCGGGCAGGGTCACCACGCCGGTCACGTCCGTGGTACGGAAGTAGAACTGCGGACGGTAGTTGTTGAAGAACGGCGTGTGGCGGCCGCCCTCGTCCTTCGACAGGATGTAGACGCTGCCGTCGAACTCGGTGTGCGGGGTGGTGGTGCCGGGCTTGACCACGACCTGGCCACGCTCGACGTCCTCGCGCTTGATGCCACGGACCAGCAGACCGACGTTGTCGCCCGCCATGCCCTGATCGAGCAGCTTGCGGAACATCTCGACACCGGTCACGGTGGTCTTGGTGACGGTCGGGCGGATGCCGACGATCTCGACTTCCTCGTTCACGTTGATCACGCCACGCTCGACACGACCGGTGACCACGGTGCCGCGGCCGGTGATCGTGAAGACGTCCTCGACGGGCATCAGGAACGGCTTGTCGGTCTCGCGAACCGGGTCCGGGATGGACGCGTCCACGGCCTCCATGAGCTCCTCGACGGACTTGACCCACTCCGGGTCACCCTCGAGGGCCTTCAGCGCGGACACCTTGATGACCGGCGCTTCCTCGTCGAAGTCCTGGGCGGCCAGCAGTTCGCGGACCTCCATCTCGACGAGCTCGATGAGCTCTTCGTCGTCGACCATGTCGGCCTTGTTCAGCGCGACCAGGATGTAGGGCACGCCGACCTGGCGGGCCAGCAGCACGTGCTCACGCGTCTGCGGCATCGGACCGTCAGTGGCGGCAACCACCAGGATCGCGCCGTCCATCTGGGCGGCACCGGTGATCATGTTCTTGATGTAGTCAGCGTGACCGGGGGCGTCGACGTGTGCGTAGTGACGCTTGTCGGTCTGGTACTCCACGTGGGAGATGTTGATCGTGATACCGCGCTGACGCTCCTCGGGCGCATTGTCGATCTGGTCGAATGCGCGCGACTCGTTCAAATCGGGGTACTTGTCGTGCAGAACCTTGGTGATTGCTGCAGTCAGCGTGGTCTTGCCGTGGTCAACGTGACCGATGGTCCCGATGTTGACGTGCGGCTTCGTCCGCTCGAACTTCGCCTTCGCCACTTCTGTGTCCTCCTGGACTTGTTGGTGCTCTGGTACAGCAGGTCTGTAGAGCAGTGATTGGTTTCTTCAGTTGTGGTCCGAAGACCCGGGCCAGATTACTGACCCGTGGCCTTCGCGATGATCTCCTTCGACACGTTCGCCGGAACTTCGGCGTACGAGTCGAACACCATGGAGTAGTTGGCCCGGCCCTGGGTCTTCGACCGAAGGTCTCCGACGTAGCCGAACATCTCCGACAGCGGCACCTGCGCCTTGACGACACGGGCACCACTGCGCTCTTCCATGGCCTGGATCTGACCACGGCGGGAGTTCAGGTCGCCGATCACGTCACCCATGTAGTCCTCGGGTGTGGTGACCTCGACGGCCATGATGGGCTCCAGGATGACCGGCTGCGCGGACTGCGCGGCCTTCTTCAGCACCTGGGAGCCGGCCACCTTGAACGCCATTTCCGACGAGTCGACCTCGTGGAATGCGCCGTCGAGCAGGGTGACCTTGACGTTCACCAGCGGGTAGCCGGCGAGCACGCCGTACTGCATCGCGTCCTGCGCACCGGCATCCACCGACGGGATGTACTCGCGCGGGATGCGGCCACCGGTGACCTTGTTCTCGAACTCGTAGGTCGCACCGTCCTCGCCGATGAACGGCTCGAGGTCGATGAGGACCTTCGCGAACTGGCCGGAGCCACCCGTCTGCTTCTTGTGGGTGAACTCGACCTTCTCGACCTTGCGGCGGATCGTCTCGCGGTAAGCCACCTGCGGCTTGCCGACGTTCGCCTCCACCTTGAACTCGCGACGCATGCGGTCCACGAGGATGTCCAGGTGTAGCTCGCCCATGCCGCCGATGACGGTCTGGCCGGTCTCCTGGTCCAGGTGCACCTTGAAGGTCGGGTCCTCTTCGGCGAGCTTCTGGATCGCGGTGCCCAGCTTCTCCTGGTCGGACTTGGTCTTCGGCTCGATGGCGACCTCGATGACCGGGTCCGGGAACGTCATGGACTCCAAGACGATCTGGTTGCTCGGGTCGCTCAGCGTGTCACCGGTGGTGGTGTCCTTGAGCCCGATCACCGCGTAGATGTGACCGGCGGACGCCGTCTCGACCGGATTCTCCTTGTTGGAGTGCATCTGGAACAGCTTGCCCAGCCGCTCCTTCTTGCCCTTGGTCGAGTTGACGACCTGCGAGCCGGAGTCGACCTTGCCGGAGTAGACCCGGACGTAGGTCAGCTTGCCGAAGAAGGGGTGCGTCGCCACCTTGAACGCGAGACCCGAGAACGGCTCGTCGGCCGACGGCTTGCGCGAGATGACCTCGTCCTCCTTGCCCGGGACGTGGCCTTCGGCGGCCGGGACGTCCAGCGGGTTCGGCAGGTAGTCGATGACCGCGTCGAGCATGGGCTGCACGCCCTTGTTCTTGAACGCGGATCCGCACAGCACCGGGTAGCCCTGGCTGGAGATCGTCAGCTTGCGCAGACCGGCCTTGATCTCGTCGATCGTCAGCTCTTCGCCGCCCAGGTACTTCTCCATGAGGTCGTCGTCGGTCTCGGCGATGGCCTCGATCATGGCGGTGCGGTACTCCTCGGCCTTCTCCTGAAGGTCGGCCGGGATGTCGACGACGTCGTACTTTTCGCCGAGCTTGGTCTCGCCGCGCCACACCTTGGCCTTCATCTCGACCAGGTCGACGACGCCTTCGAAGTCACCTTCGGAGCCGATCGGCAGCTGAATCGGGACGACGTTGGCGCCGAGGCGGTCCTTCATCGTCTGCACCGAGAAGTAGAAGTCGGCGCCCAGCTTGTCCATCTTGTTGACGAAGCAGATGCGCGGGACGTCGTACTTGTCGGCCTGGCGCCACACCTGCTCGGACTGGGGCTCGACACCCTCTTTGCCGTCGAACACGGCCACGGCACCGTCGAGCACGCGCAGCGAGCGTTCCACCTCGACGGTGAAGTCGACGTGGCCCGGGGTGTCGATGATGTTGATCTGGTTGTCGTTCCAGAAGCAGGTGGTGGCAGCCGAGGTGATCGTGATACCCCGCTCCTGCTCCTGCTCCATCCAGTCCATCGTGGCGGCGCCGTCGTGCACCTCACCGATCTTGTAGCTGATACCGGTGTAGAAGAGGATGCGCTCGGTCGTTGTCGTCTTGCCGGCATCGATGTGCGCCATGATGCCGATGTTGCGGACCTTCGTGAGGTCGGTCAGCACGTCCTGTGCCACGGCTAAATTCCCACTCTTTCGCTTGCTTGTCGGGTGTTTCTATTGGCCGCCGCGCACCGCCTCTTCGCGTGTCCGCGGCGGCGTGCGATCACCAGCGGTAGTGCGCGAAGGCGCGGTTCGCCTCAGCCATCTTGTGGGTGTCTTCGCGTCGCTTGACGGCCGCACCCAGACCATTGCTGGCATCGAGGATCTCGTTGGCCAGGCGCTCGACCATGGTCTTTTCGCGGCGGGCCTTCGAGAAGCTCACCAGCCAGCGCAGGGCCAGCGTGACGGAACGGTCCGGACGAACCTCGACGGGCACCTGGTAGGTCGCGCCACCGACGCGGCGGCTGCGGACTTCGAGGGCCGGCTTGACGTTGTCGAGAGCGCGCTTGAGGGTGACGACCGGATCGGTGCCGGTCTTGTCGCGAGCCTGCTCGAGCGCACCATAAACAATGCGTTCGGCCAGCGATTTCTTCCCGTCCAGCAGGACTTTGTTGACCAGCTGGGTAACCAGCTGGGATCCGTACACCGGATCGTTGACCAGCGGACGCTTGGGTGCGGGGCCCTTGCGCGGCATCAGCTCTTCTCCTTCTTCGCGCCGTAGCGGCTGCGGGCTTGCTTGCGGTTCTTGACGCCCTGGGTGTCCAGCGATCCGCGGATGATCTTGTAGCGCACACCGGGGAGGTCCTTCACACGACCGCCGCGCACCAGCACCATCGAGTGCTCCTGCAGGTTGTGCCCCTCGCCCGGGATGTAGGCGGTGACCTCGACCGCGCTGGTCAGGCGCACGCGCGCGACCTTGCGAAGCGCCGAGTTCGGCTTCTTCGGGGTCGTGGTGTACACGCGAGTGCACACGCCGCGGCGCTGCGGGCTGCCTTTGAGGGCCGCGGTCTTCACCTTGGCGATCTTGTCGCGGCGACCCTTACGGACCAGCTGGTTGATGGTTGGCATGTACCGGCTTTCTGTGATGCTCGTTTGTGCTTCTAGCTGTCTGGTGACGTCTTGACTTCTTAAGTTCTCTGTACTGCTGTTATGCCCGCGCTGGTTCCCCCGCGTCCGGGCGTGTCGCACACTGCCGCCGCGGATTCTCGGATAATTTCCAAGGCACCCTACGAGGGCTGGACATGCAAATTGGCCCGGCGTGCAGGCATGCTTGAGCCCTCAGAGGACGGCAAGCGCCTTATCTGCCAGGCACGAACGTCCACAATACCAGGGGTCCATACCTCGACAAAACCCGCTGACCTGCAGATCCGCTGCGAAGAGCTCAGCGGTACTGCATTCCGGCGGCCAGCCGCATGACCATGTCGGTGAAGACCGCGTCGGTATCGATGCCGGCCATCACCCCGGTCATCTCGAGCAGGACGAAGCCGTGCATCGCCGACCAGAACTCCAGGGCGGCGAAGAACCCCGCCTCGTCGTCCAGGCCGTAGGAGGCCAGCACCGAGATGACCGGCGCGGCCGCGGCGTGGGTGGCCGCGGTGAACTCGGGGTCGTCGCCGCCCAGGGGCATCCGGGTGAACGCCGAGTAGCGACCGGGATGGTGGTGGGCATAACTGCGGTACGCGGCGGCCATCACCATGATCGCGTCGTCGGGGGTGCGGCCCTGGCCGACGGTGTTCAGCATGTCGATGATGTCGCCGACGACCCGCATCCGCACCGTGCGGCGCAGATCGTCGAGGCTGTGCACGTGGTTGTACAGCGACGGTCCCTTGGTGCCGAGCTGGTTGGCCAGGGCGTTGATCGTCAACGCGTCCCAGCCCTCACGGTCGAGGAACGTCAGGGCGGCGTTGACGATGGAGTCGCGGCTCAGCTTCGCCGTGCGCGGCGGCCGAGCTGCCATGTCGCCATCCCCCTCGATCGATCGGGTCACCCTCGGCCCCGCCGGTCAGCGGCGCGCGGGATCAGCGAGCACTCTAGTTCACCCGCTGTTGGCTCAGCTCCGCCAGTTGTTCGATGATCGAGCACAGATCGGGCATGGTCTGGGAGTTCATGGTCTGGATCGACCACGTGATCACGTCGCCGCCCTTGGCGACGTAGATGCTGCAGGCGCTGTCGTCGTAGGCCTTGAATCCGGTGTTGTCGTCCATCGACAGCTCGGTGAGCGTGCGGCCGGCGAGTTGTTCGAGCTCGCGCTCGGTGGCCATGTCGCTGCCGCGGTACCACCACGTCGAGATGCCCATGCCTGCGCCGAAGTTGTCGATCATCGAGTTCTCCTGCCAGAAGCAGCCGGCGTCGCTCACGACGGCGGGCGAGAACAGTTCGGAGCCGGCCGCGGCGGCGACGTCGGCGTCGGTGATGCCGTTGCAGTCCTCGCTCTGGAAACCTTCCCCGGACGGCGGCGCGACCGGAGCCGCAGCGGGTTCCTCGGCCCGCTCCGAGCCGCCGCAGCCCGCGAGCACCGTGCCCAGGATCAGCGCCGCGCCGAGGCGGGCAGTGGTCTTCGCGCCCATGTCACAGGTCCGAGCGCAGTGTCGCCGTGAGCAGCTTCTCGGCCTCGGGGCAGGGGTCCCCGGTGGCCTGTCCGCGGTGCTGGACCCACCAGCTCAGCACCCCGGTCCCCGCCGCCGCGGTGGCCGAGCACGCCGCGCCGGTGGTGTCTCGGCGGGCGAGGAACGCCTTGTGCCGCTCCACGACGACGTCGGTCACGGCAGCGCCGCGCGCCGTCGCCAGGTCACGCTCGCGCTGCAGGGTCCCGGTGTCGAACCACGAGAACACGACGTCGACGGTGGCCGAACCGGTGCCGGCGGGCTGGGTCACGATGTACTGGCAGACGGCTCCGCTGAACGGGCGCGTGACCCCGTTCCCGGCGAGCGTCTCCTTGACGGAGTCGTCGTCGAGCAGCCCGCACCGGTTGTCGACGTAGCCGTAGCTGCGGTCCGGATCGGGCACTCCGGCATCGGCGCGCTGCGCCGTCCCGGTGACGGTCTGCGCGCAGCCCGCAGCGGTCGCCGTCGTTGTGACTGCCACCATGAAGAAAAGTGCCACGCGGCCCGCACCCTGGAACATCGCTGCTCACGCTACTCGTCTCGGCGAACCCCGACAGCGCGAGCGGAGGACGTCGTACGCTTCCGGGGTGACTGCAACGGCTGTTGGGCGAGTGCTGGCTGTGGGTGTGCTGGCGGTGTCGGCCACGCTGACGTCGATGTCTCCGGTGGCGCAGGCGAAAAACGGTGACACCCACATCACCGGCCAGGGCGTCGTGCGGACTTTGGATTGCAATGATTCGACGCTGTTCGTCATGGGCACCGGCAACCAGGTCTTCGCCCTCGGCAACTGCTGGGCGGTGACGGTGCAGGGCTCGTCGAACGTGGTCATCGCCGACAACGTGGTCAACGACATCACCGTCTACGGCTTCGACCAGAAGGTGTTCTACAAGAACGGTTCGCCGTTCGTGTGGGATCGGGGCCGCGAATTGGGGATGACCAACCAGATCAATCGGGTACCCGCCTAGGCATGCATCTGGTTCGCCCCCGTGTCGTCGGTGGTCTCCGTGTCGTCGGTGGTCTCGGTGCCGCGGTGGTGGCCCTCGGTCTGTCCGCCTGCGGGTCCACCAGCAGCGACACCAACGATCCGACGGGGACCGCCGGCACCTCGGGAGCGCAGGTCGAGATCGGCAACACCATCAACTACGGCTCGTTCGGTACGACGGCCGAGATCGACTGCGCCGACGGCAAGTCGCTCAACGTCGGCGGCTCGAACAACACGCTGACCGTGACGGGCACCTGCGCCAACGTGAACATCGGCGGCGCCGACAACAAGATCAACGTCGAGCGGGTCGACGCCGAACTGTCGGTGGTCGGGCTGAACAACACCGTGACCTACCGCGACGGCGAACCCACGATCAACGACACCGGTTCGAACAACACCGTCAGCAAGGGCTGATCAGGGGCTGGGTGCCCACCCGGCCGGCCAGTCGGTGCGGCTAGGCCTTGGTGCCGTGCCGGCCTGCTCCGGCGCTGAAGCGCGCCGCCCCCTCCAGCGATTCCGAAGCCACCCGCGACAGGCTGCCGAACTCGACGTCCATCGCCTCGGCCTCCGACATGCCCCACTGGTTCAGCGCCGACATCCGGTCCGAGCGCAGACACTGTTGCGGCAGCGCGGCCAGCTCGGCAGCCAGCTCCTCGGCTCTGCGGCGGGCCTCTCCGGTCGGGACGACGCGGTTGGCGAGTCCGATCGCCAGCGCCTCGTCGGCGTCGACGGCGCGGCCGGTGAGGATCAGATCCATGGCGCGGCTGTGCCCGATCAGCCGCGGCAACCGCACCGTGCCGCCGTCGATCAACGGCACGCCCCAGCGTCGGCAGAAGACGCCCAGCACCGCGTCCTGCTCGACGACGCGCAGGTCGCACCACAGCGCGAGCTCCAGTCCCCCGGCGACGGCGAATCCGCTGATCGCGGCGATGACCGGTTTGGACAGCACCATCCGGCTCGGACCCATCGGGCCCGGTCCGGTGCGGTGCACCGGGTTCGACTCCGCTGTGCCCATCGCCTTGAGGTCGGCTCCCGCGCAGAACGTTCCGTTGTCGCCCCACAGCACCGCCACCGCGGCGGAGTCGTCTTTGTCGAATTCGTCGAACGCGGCGTGGAGCTCATGGGCCGCAGGACCGTTCACGGCGTTGCGGGCGTGCGGCCGGTCCATGACGACGGTCGTCACCGGGCCGTTCTTCTCGACTCTGACGCCTCCGGCGGTCATGTGGCCTCCATCAATTCGACGTTGTCGCGCCGCGCGACGAGTTCGGCGGCGAAATCCTTATAGGCCGCGCGCAACGCCGCGCCCGGCCAATGTGGGGGCAGCAGCTCGTCGGGCAGCACCGGATCGGTCAGCAGGTGGCGCACGATGGCGGCCGCGACGACGAACCGCTCGGGCATCTCGCACGCGTGCGCCATCTCGGCCAGCAGTCGCCGGCCGGTCTCCGCCCAGCCCACCAGGTCCCACAGCCGCGCCGCCAGCTCCCCCGGCTCGTCATCACGTGCCGAGAGGATTCGCACCCGGGCCGCGATGTCGTCGTCGACGTCGACCGCCACGTTGTCCGGGCGCATCCACACGCCTTCGCGCAGTTCGGCGAAACGCATCTGCTGCAACGCCGTTCGGAGCGCGGCACGCGTCCTGGCGTCGGTGCCGACGCTGGTGACGACCAGCATGGTCCAGCCGCCGCCCCAGGGCCGGGGTTCGGTGCCGATCGCCTCGTCCTGACGCCGCTGGCGGGCCAGCAGCCGGTCGGAGAGCCGATAGCCGTCCTCGGAGCGCACGAGGTCGCCGGCCCCGACCATGCGGGTCAGTGCAACCCGGATCGTCGACTCCCGGATGCCGAAGTCGCTCGTCAGACGGATCAGGTCGGCGGCGGTGGCCCAGGCCGGGTGCGCTCCGAGCAGCACGCTCAGCACGACCGAGCGGGCGGTCATCCGCGACACCGTCGGTGACACCGTCAGACCCCGGAGGCCCTGCGCCCGTGGTCGCCGAACGGTTCGTCGCGCCGGCGCACCGCGTCCCGGAAGCCGTGTTCCCTGGACTGCGCCACGAAGTCGTGCCCCTCGGGGGTGTGCCGGGCGATGCCGTCGAAGACCGTCGAGATCATCGCGCTGTTGGCGACACCCTGGTTGTAGAGCGCACTGTTCATCGCGAGCTTCACCATGATCAGCTGGTTGACCGGGACCGCGGCGATGCGTTCGACGAGTCGCTCGGTGCGCTCGTCGAGATCCTCGGGGTCGGGCGCCTCGACGGCCAGACCCCATTCGGCGGCCTGCGCCCCGGTGAGGCAATCACCGGTCAGCAGAAGGCGTTTGGCGCGCTGATCGCCGAGACGGTGCGCCCACATGCCCGCCGCGGGCACACCCCACACCCGGGTCGGCGGATAGCCGATCTTGGCGTCCGACGCCGCGATGACCTGGTCGGCGTGCAGCGCGATGTCGGTTCCGCCGGCCACGCAGTAGCCGTGGATCTTCACCACGGTCGGCTTGTCGCACCGCATCAGGCTGGAGAACCCCCGCACGAAGCGACTCATCATCTGGTAGTCGATCATCGGATCCCACGGCTGATCCGGAAGATGGTTGACCGCCTGGGTTTTCCCGGACAGCACCGTGTCGCGGTAGGGATTCCCGCCGCCCGCCGACGACGAACCCTCGGCGTAGGCCGACAGGTCGAATCCCGCGCAGAAGCCCTGGCCCCGGCCGGACACCAGAATCACGTGGACGTTCGGGTCGAGGTCGGCGCGTTCGACGAGCGCCGAGAGCTCCAGCGGAGTGTCGGCGACGATCGCGTTGCCCTTCTCGGGGCGGTTGAACGTGATCCGGGCGACGCGGTCGGTCACCTCGTAGGTCATCGTCTTGAGGTCGTCGAAGTCGACGGGCCTGATCGCGTGTGTCATGCGCGATCCCGCTTCGCTTCTCGCTGGAAAGTCATGCGCGATCCCGCTTCGCTTCTGGCTGGAAAGTCATGCCTTGACCATCGCACGCTCGATGATCGGCGCGAGGTCCAGGCCCGTCGGCAGCGTGCCGAACGCGCCACCCCACTGCCCACCGAGGCGGCTGGCCAGGAACGCCTCGGCGACCGCGGGGTGGCCGTGGCGCACCAGCAGCGAACCCTGCAGCGCGAGCGAGATGTTCTCGGCGACCTGGCGGGCCCGGTACTGGATCGTCTCCAGATCCGCGAGCTGGGGACGCAGCGTGTCCACGTGGGCGTCCAGGCGGGGATCGTGGCCCTGCGTGACACTCAGCTCGTCGAACAGGACGTCGATGCATTCGGGGCGTGTGGCCATGGCGCGCAACGTGTCCAGGGCGCTGACGTTGCCCGAGCCCTCCCAGATCCCCATCAGCGGGGCCTCGCGGTACAGCCGTGGCATCCCGGAGTCCTCGACGTATCCGTTACCGCCCAGGCATTCCATCGCCTCGGCGGCGTGCGGTGTGGCCCGCTTGCAGACCCAGTACTTGGCAGCCGCCAAACCGATTCTGCGCAGCAGGGTTTCGCGCTCGTCCCCGCGGACTGCGTGATCGGTGGCACCGGCCATCCGCAGGGCCAGCATGGTCGCGGCCTCCGCTTCGACGGCGAGGTCGGCGATCACGTTGCGCATCAACGGCTGGTCGATCAGGTAGGCGCCGAAGGCCATTCGATGCTGGGCGTGGTGGGTGGCGCGCATCAGCCCGGTCCGCATGCTGGTCGCACTGCCGAGCGTGCAGTCCAGACGCGTCAGGTTGACCATCTCGATGATCGTCGGGACACCCCGGCCCTCTTCGCCGACCAGCCATGCCGTGGCCCCGTCGTACTCGACCTCGCTCGAGGCGTTGGCGTGGTTGCCCAGCTTGTCCTTCAGCCGCTGCAGGAACATCCGGTTACGGGTGCCGTCGGGCAGGATGCGCGGAAGGAAGAAGCAGCTCAGGCCTCCACCTTCCCGGTCGCCCCGGCCCTGCGTCTGCGCCAGGACCAGGAAGACGTCACACATCGGGGCGGACGTGAACCATTTGTGGCCGCGCAGCGAGTAGGTGCCGTCGCCGTTCGGGGTCGCCTCCGTGGTGCCGGCGCGCACGTCGGAGCCACCCTGCTTCTCGGTCATCGACATGCCCGCCGTGATGCCGGGCTTGGTGGTGGGCACCGTCAGCTGCGGGTCGTAGACGCGGCTGGTGAGCAGCGGCTCGTAGACCGCGGCGAGATCGGGGTTGTGGCGCAGCGCGGGCACGACGGCGTAGGTCATCGAGATCGGGCAGACATGGCCGGGTTCCGGCGTCCACACCGACATCTTGGCCGCGCGCACGACGTGTGCGCCCTCGCGGTCGTCAGCCCAGGGCGCCGCGTGCAGGCCGTGACCGACCGCGGCGGTCATCAGTTCGTGGTAGGCCGGGTCGTAGTCGACCTCGTCCACACGGTGGCCGTACCGGTCGTGGGTGTGCAGGACCGGGCGGTGACGGTCGGCGAGCTCACCCCACCGCTGGGCGCGCGCCGAACCGCCCAGAGCGCCGAGCTCCCACACCTCGTCAACCCCCCACTGGCCGCCCTCGCGGATCAGTGCTTCGGAGAGCACCGGCGACGCGGCGGGGTTGAAGTCTTCGAGCGGCGGAACCTGATTGGTGACGACATGCGTGTCCGGCATGCCCTCACTGTTACAGATGCCAGACGATTGCACAAGAACTGTAATGGGACCTGTCCGCTGCAGAGCCGCCAGTGCTCGTGTGCGCCCGTTCTTTTGGCGCCCGGCGTGCGAGGGTGGGGTCCATGTCGATGGATACCGCCACGATTCGCGAAGCCATGGCCCGACGACTACTGCGACGGGGAGTGTCCAGCGGCCAGATGACGCTGCCCGCGGTGCCAGGGATGGTGGACGACTACGTCGCTCTGTGCGACAAGATCTTCAGCGCACTGGGTTGCAAATTCTCCCGGGGCGAACTCGATCACCTCCGCAGTCTGCTGGCCAAAGAACTGGCCAACGCCTTCGCGGGCTCGAATCGATCCAACATCGTGATCTCCTATGACGCCCCCATCGGCTCGGTGTTGAACTACCACATCCGCCCTGAATGGACGTCGTTGGCCGATACCTATGACAACTGGGTCGCGACCCGCACTCCCCCGCTGTTCGGCACCACCCCCGACGCCCGCGTATGGGCACTCTCCGCGGCGATCGATGATCCCCGCGCAGCCCGTGTCCTCGACATCGGGGCCGGCACAGGCCGTAACGCCTTGGCGTTGGCCCGCCGCGGCCATCCCGTCGACGCGGTCGAGCTGACCCCGAAGTTCGCCGAGATCCTGCGCGCCGAGTCCTACAAGCATCTGCTCGACGTCCGAGTGATCGACCGCGACATCTTCGAGACCCTGGACGACCTCCAGAAGGATTACCAGCTCATCCTGCTCTCCGAGGTGACGTCCGACTTCCGGACCTCCGAGCAGCTGCGGGCCGTCTTCGAGCTCGCCGCCGAATGCCTGCGCCCCGGCGGCCACTTGGTGTTCAACATCTTCATGCCCCGCCCGGGTTGTCTCACCGACGATGACCGCGAACTGGGACAGGCGGTGCAGCAACTCGCCCAGCAGGTGTACACAGGGCTGTTCACGGGTGACGAGATCGACCGTGCCGCCGCAGGGCTGGGGCTGCGCCTGCAGACCAATGACTCGGTCTTCGACTACGAGAAAGCCAATCTGCCGGCCGGAGTCTGGCCGCCCACCGGCTGGTACGCCGACTGGGTCAGCGGCCTCGACGTCTTCGATCTGCCCCGCGAGCAGTCCCCGATAGAGATGCGCTGGCTGGTCTACGAGAAAACGCGCTGAGCGACGTGACAGCGGGCGACGTCAGCCGAGGTGCTCCCGCAGGAACGCGATGTCGTCCTTGCGGCCGTCGTCGGATGTCTCGCAGATGACGTGCGCATCGGCAGCCTCGACGACTGCCACCAGCAATTGCGGGTCGATCTGTCCGGTGCCGAAGTTCGCGTGGCGATCGGCCCCGGAGCCGGCCGCGTCTCGCGAGTCGTTGCAGTGCACGAGATCGATGCGCCCGGTGATGGCCTTGATGCGTGAGACCGAATCGACCAACGCCTCGCCGGCCGCCCAGGCGTGGCAGGTGTCGAGACAGAACCCGATCCCGGTGTCGCCGATGTGGTCCCACAGCCGGCCGATCGTGTCGAAGTGCCGCGCCATCGCATGGTCGCCGCCGGCGGTGTTCTCCAGCAGCACCTGCACGTCGGTCTCCAGGTAGTCCAGCGCCTTGGCCCAGCGCTCGAACCCGGCCTCCATGTCGTTGTCGTCGGCGTGGCCGCCGTGCACGATGACGGCCGCAGCGCCGATGGCCGAGGCCGCGTCGCAGGTGTCCTGCAGGATCTTGCGCGACGGGATGCGCACCCGGTTGTTCGCCGACGCGACGTTGATCAAGTAGGGCGCGTGCACGTAGATCGGCATCGACGCGGCTTTGAGGACGTCGGAGTCGTCCCGGGGCGGGGGTTTCTTCCAGCTCTGCGGATTGCCGAGGAAGAACTGCACCACGTCGGCGCCGTCGGCCTCCGCAGCCGCCAGAGGGTCATCACCGTGGACATGGGAACCGATCAGCACGCCGCCGAGTCTAGGCGGGCCTTGTGACACCGGCGAACGGGTGGCCCGGCGAGAAACATTCGTGCGCCGAGGGGTCCGTGGCCCGGCTTAGGCTCGACGGATACCAGCGAGGAGACACGCATGAAGACCACGGGCTTTCGAATGATCGCGGCGACCCTGGCGGCTGCGGCGGTGGCGACAGCGGTGGCCGCCCCGGCCGCTGCCTGGCCCATTCCGTTGTCGGCCGACGAGGTGAACTTCCTCAACGGGGTACGGGGGAACTTCCCCGGCAACGACGATCAACTGTTGCTCGCGGGCAAGCAGGCGTGCCGGCTGCTGTACACCGGTCAGCCCGCGCAAGCCGTCATCGACGCCACCGCCGGCCAGTACGGGGCGAACCCGGCCCAGGCCGCCGGTCTGGTGAACTCGGCACGGTCCACGATGTGCACGCAGGCGCCGGGCTGACATCCGGCCCCGCGGCACGAAAAAGCCCCCGACTCCCGAGGTGGGAGCGGGGGCTTTCTCTCGTGCGCCGATAGCGGGGACTACCGGTAGTCGGAATATCCGTAATCGTCCAGCGGCACCGCGGCGCCGGTGGCCTGGCCGAAGTCCGGGCTGTAGTACTGATCCTCGTAGGACGGGATCGTGTACGCCGCGGCGCGGGCCTCTTCGGTCGGCTGAACCTGGATGTTGCGGTACCGGTTGATGCCGGTACCGGCCGGGATCAGCTTGCCGATGATCACGTTCTCCTTCAGACCCTGCAGCTTGTCGCTGCGGCAGTTGATCGCCGCATCGGTGAGCACGCGGGTGGTCTCCTGGAACGACGCCGCCGACAGCCACGAATCCGTGGCCAGCGATGCCTTCGTGATACCCATCAGCACCGGGCGACCGGCCGCGGGCTCGCCGCCCTCGGCGACGACCCGACGGTTCTCGGTCTCGAACTCGCCACGCTCGGTCAGCGAGCCGGGCAGGAACTCCGTCGCACCCGAATCGATGATCGTGACGCGACGCAGCATCTGCCGGACGATGACCTCGATGTGCTTGTCGTGGATCGACACACCCTGGGCGCGGTAGACCTCCTGGACCTCCTTGACGAGGTGGATCTGCACCTCGCGGGGGCCCTGCACGCGGAGGACCTCGTGCGGATCGGCCGAACCCTCCAGCAGCTGCTGCCCGACCTCGACGTGGTCGCCGTCGGTCAGCAGACGCTCGGAGCCGTCATCGTGCTTGAACACCTTCAGGCGCTGACGACGCGAGAGCTTGTCGTACACGACCTCCTCGCCCCCGTCGTCGGGAACGATGGTGATCTTGTAGAACTTCTCGCTCTCCTCCAGGCGGACCCGCCCGGAGACGTCGGCGATCGGGGCACGGTTACGCGGAACGCGCGCCTCGAACAGCTCCTGCACGCGGGGCAGACCACCGACGATGTCGGCACCGCCGGTGACGCCACCCTGGTGGAAGGTACGCATGGTCAGCTGCGTGCCGGGCTCACCGATGGACTGCGCGGCCACGATGCCGACGGCCTCGCCGATGTCGACCAGCTTGCCGGTCGCCATCGAACGGCCGTAGCACATCGCACACACGCCGGTACCCGTGGCGCAGGTCAGCACGGAGCGGACCTTCACCTCGGTGATGCCGGCGGCCAGCAGCGCATCGATCGCCGGGTCACCGAGATCGTGCCCACGCTCGACGACGACGTTGCCGTCGGCGTCGACCGCGTCGGTGGCCAGCGTCCGCGCGTAGGCGGACGTCTCGATGTGCTGGTCGCGGACCAGCGCCTCGTTCTGCAGCTCGGCCAGCGTGACGTTGATGCCGCGCTCGGTCTCACAGTCGGTCTCGCGCACGATGACGTCCTGCGACACGTCGACCAGACGACGGGTCAGGTAGCCCGAGTCGGCGGTACGAAGTGCGGTGTCCGCCAGACCCTTACGGGCGCCGTGGGTGTTGATGAAGTACTCCAGCACCGTCAGGCCCTCGCGGAACGAGGACTTGATCGGACGCGGGATGAACTCACCCTTCGGGTTGGTCACCAGACCCTTCATGCCGGCCAGCGTCCGCGTCTGGGTGAAGTTACCCGTCGCGCCCGAATCCACGATCGTGATGATCGGGTTGTCCTTCGGGTAGTGCGACCGCAGCGCCTGACCGACCTCTTCGGTCGCGTCCTGCCAGATCTTCACCAACGCTTCGTTGCGCTCGTCACGGTTGAGCTTGCCGCGCTGGTACTGCTTCTCGATGCCGTCGGCCTCGGCCTCGTAGCGCTCGAGGATGTCCTGCTTCTCCGGCGGCACCAGCACGTCGGCCATCGACACGGTGACACCCGAACGGGTGGCCCAGTAGAAGCCGGCGTCCTTGAGCTTGTCCACGGTCTGCGCGACGACGATCATCGGGTAGCGCTCGGCCAGATCGTTGATGATCGCGGCCTGGACCTTCTTGTGCATCTGCTTGTTGACGAACGGGTAGCCCCGCGGCAGCAGCTCGTTGAACAGCACCCGGCCCAGGGTGGTCTCCGCCGTCCAGGCGTCGCCCATGTTCCAGCCGTCGGGGAACTGCTCGGCCTCGACCTCAGCGGACGGACGCAACTGCGTCAGTCGCACCCGGATCTTCGCCCGCACCGACAGCGCCCCGCGGTCCATCGCCATGATGGCCTCGGCCGGCGAGCTGTACACACCGGACTCCGGCTGATCCTTGGCGGCCGGGGTGAACTCACCCTTGTCGCCCTCGATCTCGGTGGTCAGGAAGTACAGACCCGTCACCATGTCCAGACGCGGCATGGCCAGCGGACGGCCCGACGCGGGAGACAGGATGTTGTTCGACGACAGCATCAGGATGCGCGCCTCGGCCTGCGCCTCCGCCGACAGCGGGAGGTGTACGGCCATCTGGTCGCCGTCGAAGTCGGCGTTGAACGCCTCACACACCAGCGGGTGCAGCTGGATGGCCTTGCCCTCCACCAGCTGCGGCTCGAAGGCCTGGATACCGAGGCGGTGCAGCGTGGGTGCACGGTTCAGCAGCACCGGGTGCTCGGAGATGACCTCCTCGAGGACGTCCCACACCTGCGGACGCTGACGCTCGACCATGCGCTTGGCGCTCTTGATGTTCTGCGCGTGGTTCAGGTCGACCAGACGCTTCATCACGAACGGCTTGAACAGCTCGAGCGCCATCAGCTTCGGCAGACCGCACTGGTGCAGCTTGAGCTGCGGGCCCACCACGATGACCGAACGGCCCGAGTAGTCCACACGCTTGCCGAGCAGGTTCTGGCGGAAACGACCCTGCTTGCCCTTGAGCAGATCCGACAGCGACTTGAGCGGGCGGTTGCCCGGTCCGGTGACCGGACGGCCGCGGCGGCCGTTGTCGAACAGCGCGTCGACCGACTCCTGAAGCATGCGCTTCTCGTTGTTGACGATGATCTCGGGGGCGCCGAGGTCGATCAGCCTCTTGAGACGGTTGTTGCGGTTGATGACACGGCGGTACAGGTCGTTGAGGTCGGAGGTCGCGAAGCGGCCACCGTCGAGCTGAACCATCGGACGCAGCTCCGGCGGGATCACCGGAACGGCGTCGAGCACCATGCCCATCGGCGAGTTGGCGTTGGTCTGGAACGCCGCGACGACTTTGAGCCGCTTGAGCGCACGCAGTTTCTTCTGGCCCTTGCCGTTCTTGATGGTGTCGCGCAGCGACTCGGCCTCGGCGTCGATGTCGAAGTTCTCGATGAGCTTCTTGATCGACTCGGCGCCCATGGCGCCTTCGAAGTACTCGCCGTAGCGGTCCTGCAGCTCGCGGTAGAGCAGCTCGTCGACGATCAGCTGCTTGGGAGCCAGCTTGGTGAACGTCGTCCAGATCTCGTCGAGCCGGTCCAGCTCACGCTGGGCCCGGTCGCGCAGCTGGCGCATCTCACGCTCGCCACCGTCGCGCACCTTGCGGCGCACGTCGGACTTGGCGCCCTCCTCCTCGAGCTCCTTCATGTCGGCCTCGAGCTTCTGAGCGCGGGCTTCGAGGTCGGCGTCACGCTGATCCTCGACGGCCTTGCGCTCGACGGCCATCTCGGCCTCGAGAGTGGACAGCTCGTTGTGGCGCATCTCGTCGTCGACCGCGGTGATCACGTAGGCCGCGAAGTAGATGATCTTCTCGAGGTCCTTCGGAGCCAGGTCGAGCAGGTAGCCCAACCGCGACGGCACGCCCTTGAAGTACCAGATGTGCGTGACCGGAGCGGCCAGTTCGATGTGGCCCATCCGCTCACGGCGCACCTTGGCGCGGGTCACCTCGACGCCGCAGCGCTCACAGATGATGCCCTTGAAGCGCACGCGCTTGTACTTGCCGCAGTAGCACTCCCAGTCGCGAGTCGGTCCGAAGATCTTCTCGCAGAACAGGCCGTCCTTCTCGGGCTTGAGCGTGCGGTAGTTGATGGTCTCCGGCTTCTTGACCTCGCCGAAAGACCAGTTGCGGATGTCGTCCGCGGTCGCGAGACCGATGCGGAGTTCATCGAAGAAGTTGACGTCTAGCACGTAACTCCCTTTCCCCTTTCGGGACTAGAAACTATTGAGCACCACGGCGAGCCGTGATTTAGGCCAGATCTTCGACAGATGCGGATTCGTTGCGCGACAGGTTGATTCCGAGGTTGGCAGCGGCACGCTCCAGGTCCTCGTCATCGCCGTCACGCATCTCGATCGCGGCACCGTCCGAGGACAGGACCTCGACGTTGAGGCACAGCGACTGCAGCTCCTTGAGAAGCACCTTGAACGACTCCGGGATGCCCGGCTCGGGGATGTTCTCGCCCTTGACGATGGCCTCGTAGACCTTGACGCGACCGACCGTGTCGTCGGACTTGATCGTCAACAGCTCCTGCAGCGTGTACGCAGCGCCGTAGGCCTGCATGGCCCAGCACTCCATCTCGCCGAATCGCTGACCACCGAACTGCGCCTTACCACCGAGCGGCTGCTGGGTGATCATCGAGTACGGACCGGTCGAACGCGCGTGGATCTTGTCGTCGACCAGGTGGTGCAGCTTCAGGATGTACATGTAGCCGACCGTCACCGGGTACGGGAACGGTTCGCCACTGCGGCCGTCGAAGAGCACCGCCTTGCCGTCGGCGTTGACCATGGTCTCGCCGTCGCGGTTCGGCAGCGTCGCACCGAGCAGGCCCTGCAGCTCGCCTTCCTGCGCACCGTCGAACACCGGCGTGGCCACGATGCTGTCGGCCGGGGCCGAGAGCATCTGCTCGGGGAGCTTCGAGGCCCAGTCCGGTGTGCCACCGGCGACCTCGATGTTCCAGCCGGCCTTGGCGACCCACCCGAGGTGGGTCTCCAGGATCTGGCCGATGTTCATACGACGCGGCACACCGTGGGTGTTCAGGATGATGTCCACCGGGGTGCCGTCCGGAAGGAACGGCATGTCCTCGACGGGCAGGATCTTGCCGATGACGCCCTTGTTGCCGTGGCGTCCGGCGAGCTTGTCGCCGTCGGAGATCTTGCGCTTCTGGGCCACGTAGACGCGGACCAGCTCGTTGACACCGGCGGGCAGCTCGTCGTCGTCCTCGCGGGAGAAGACACGGATGCCGATGACCTTGCCGGACTCACCGTGGGGCACCTTGAGCGACGTGTCGCGGACCTCGCGGGCCTTCTCGCCGAAGATGGCACGCAGCAGGCGCTCCTCCGGGGTCAGCTCGGTCTCGCCCTTCGGGGTGACCTTGCCGACCAGGATGTCGCCGTCGCGGACCTCGGCGCCGATGCGGACGATGCCGCGCTCGTCGAGGTCGGCCAGCACCTCATCGGAGACGTTCGGGATGTCCCGGGTGATCTCCTCGGCGCCCAGCTTGGTGTCGCGGGCATCGATCTCGTGCTCCTCGATGTGGATCGAGGTGAGCACGTCCTCTTCGACCAGGCGGTTGGAGAGGATGATCGCGTCTTCGTAGTTGTGACCCTCCCACGGCATGATCGCGACGAGCAGGTTCTTGCCCAGCGCCATCTCGCCGTTCTCGGTGCACGGCCCGTCGGCGACGACCTGGCCGGCCTCGACCCGCTGACCGGAGTCCACGATCGGACGCTGGTTGGCACAGGTGCCGTGGTTCGAGCGCGCGAACTTGCGCATCCGGTAGGTGTGCCTGCTGCCGTCGTCGGCCATGACGGTGATGTAGTCGGCGGAGACCTCCTCGACCACACCGGCCTTCTCGGAGACCACGACATCGCCGGCGTCGATCGCGGCACGCAGCTCCATGCCGGTGCCCACGAGCGGAGCCTCGCTGCGGACCAGCGGAACCGCCTGGCGCTGCATGTTGGCACCCATCAGGGCACGGTTGGCGTCGTCGTGCTCGAGGAACGGGATCATCGCCGTCGCGACCGACACCATCTGGCGCGGCGAGACGTCCATGTAGTCGACCTCGGAGGCCGACACGAACTCGACCTCGCCACCCTTGCGTCGGACCAGCACGCGGTCCTCGACGAAGCTGCCGTCACCGTCGAGCGGCGAGTTGGCCTGCGCCACGACGTGGCGGTCCTCCTCGTCGGCGGTCAGGTAGTCGATCTGGTCGCTGACCTTGCCGTCGACGACCTTGCGGTACGGCGTCTCGATGAAGCCGAACGGGTTGACCCGCGCGTACACCGACAGCGAACCGATCAGGCCGATGTTCGGACCCTCAGGGGTCTCGATCGGGCACATGCGTCCGTAGTGGGACGAGTGGACGTCGCGGACCTCGAGGCCGGCGCGCTCACGGGACAGACCGCCGGGGCCCAGCGCCGACAGGCGGCGCTTGTGGGTCAGACCCGACAGCGGGTTGTTCTGGTCCATGAACTGCGACAGCTGGCTGGTGCCGAAGAACTCCTTGATCGCCGCCACGACGGGACGGATGTTGATCAGGGTCTGCGGCGTGATCGCCTCGACGTCCTGGGTCGTCATGCGCTCACGCACGACGCGCTCCATGCGCGACAGGCCGACCCGGATCTGGTTCTGGATCAGCTCGCCGACGGTGCGCAGACGGCGGTTGCCGAAGTGGTCGATGTCATCGACCTCGACGGGAACCTCGACGCCACCGGGTGCGGTCATCGTCTGGTCGCCCTGATGCAGGCGGACCAGGTACTCGATGGTCGCGACGACGTCCTCTTCGGTCAGCGTGGAGCTGGTGATGGGCTCACCGGCGTTCAGACCGAGCTTCTTGTTGACCTTGTAGCGACCCACGCGGGCCAGGTCGTAGCGCTTCTCCTTGAAGAACAGGTTCTCCAGCAGGGTCTGCGCGGACTCCTTGGTCGGGGGCTCGCCCGGACGCAGCTTCCGGTAGATGTCCAGCAGCGCCTCGTCGGTGCCGGCGGTGTTGTCCTTCTCCAGCGTGCTCATCATGATCTCGGAGAAGCCGAAGCGCTCCACGATCTGCTCGTTGGTCCAGCCGAGCGCCTTGAGCAGCACCGTGACGGGCTGACGGCGCTTGCGGTCGATACGCACACCCACGGTGTCGCGCTTGTCGACGTCGAACTCGAGCCAGGCGCCGCGGCCCGGGATCACCTTGACGCTGTGCAGCGTCTTCTCGGTGGACTTGTCGATGCTCTCGTCGAAGTACACGCCGGGCGAACGGACGAGCTGGCTCACCACGACGCGCTCGGTGCCGTTGATGATGAAGGTGCCCTTTTCGGTCATCATCGGGAAGTCACCCATGAAGACCGTCTGGCTCTTGATCTCGCCGGTGTTGTTGTTGATGAACTCGGCCGTGACGAACAGCGGTGCCGCGTACGTCATGTCCTTGTCTTTGCACTCGTCGACCGGCGCCTTGACCTCGTCGAAGCGCGGATCGGAGAACGACAGCGACATCGAGCCGGAGAAATCCTCGATCGGCGACAGCTCTTCGAGGACCTCCTGCAGGCCGCCCTTGGGGTCGACATCCCCGCGGTCGACGGCCCTCTGGAACCAGTCCTCGGCGCCGATGAGCCACTCGAACGACTCCGTCTGGACGTCGAGAAGCCCCGGAACCTCCAGCGGCTCACGGAGCTTTGCGAAAGAAATTCTGTTTGGTGCTCCGGGAACGGAGTTATTGGTGGTTACTGACTCGATCTGGCGGGACCCTGCCAAGATGCATCCTTCCAGCACCTCATGCGACTGTCTGGTTGCCGGGAATCCGGACCGTCGGCCGCTATATCTGCGTCGGTTCGGCTGGCTTCACCAGCCCTCCGGACGCACGGCACGCGTCTAGATCACTGAGCAGAGCTCAGGCTAGGTCTACGGCGTCAAGTGCGGGTGAGGTGGGCAGGATGCAGCCAGCGCAACGTCCAACAGTAGCGCAGGACGGCACATTCCTCAACATCCGGACGGCAGAGCACAAGGGCGCTGGCTGGCGACCCGATCTGTTCTTACGCGACCACACATTGCTGGCCAATAGATTGGCCCGCTTTCGTCCTTCCGTCAAGAGATAGGAGCGTGTCGGGGGCAGAAAACAGTTCCAGCGTCTCCGCTGATCCGGCTGTGCGCTGCACCGGTTCGGCGGCGCAGGTCGCGAAGTCGATGCCGAAGAGGAACTTGGCGCCGAACGTGAAGAGCCAATCGAGGAACGTCACCCGCTCGGTGTCCCCCGGCAGCACCTGGGCGGTCGCAGTCCCGCGGCTGGTCTCGATCTTCAGCACGGCGCCCGGCGCCCCGTAGAAGCCGGACTCCGGGGACGGCGCCGTCTCGGTGAACATGTCGTTGAACCAGGCGGCACTGATCACCTCGGCGGCCTTGACGTTCTCCGGACGCGGCCAGCCCGTGACGAGGTTCATCGCGATCTGCACGAAGACGTTGCCACCGAGCATGGCGTCGCCGTGCGAGCTGTCGGCCAGCTTGACGCCGTTGAAGACGCCGGGCCGCCACTCCTCGAGCGCGGTGTTCGTCGTCCCGGACAGATTCCAGTAGTAGGCCCTCGCAGCGAGGTTGTAGATCGGGAAGTCCGCGGGCAGCTTCGCCAGCGCCTCCGGCGTGACGTCACCGAACCCGACGCCGTCGAGCATGACGACGCCGGCGAGCTTGTCGAACGAGCCGTTCTGCGTCATGAAGCCCGCGGCGCCCGCAGCCAGCCCGCCGCCCGCGCTGTGCCCGGTGAGCCCGATCTTCTCGATCCCGTCCAGCAGCGTGCTGCTGTAACCGGCCGCCAGTGCGCTCTGCGCGAGTGCGGTGTTGCCGTCGGCGAACAGGTCGGCCACCGCCTTGTGCATCGGCGAGCCGCCGACCCAGCAGCCGTCGCAGGCAAGGAAATTCGACGTCAGCGAGGTGGCCACCACGATGCTGTGGGTCGCCTCGGCGAGCCGCGCGGCGGTGTAGCTGTAGAACGGCCCTGCTGCCATGAAGCCGTGCTGGAAGTAGATCAGCCGCGTCGGGGTCGGCCCTTCGGGGACGTACCAGTCCGCAGGGACGTCGTAGCCGTCGCCGCAGTCGATGGTCAGCGACGAGCTGCGCACCGTGACGGTGCTGCCGGCCGGCAGGATCGGCGGGCCGCCGAGCACCCGGATCGCAACCGAATAGATGTTGAAGATAACGGTGCCGATGAGGCTGAGCAGCGTCTGGCGTGCGGGCGCGGCCGCCGCCTCGGACACCGTGTCGAGCGCGCGCAACGTCGCGAGGGGTTTCGAGGTCGACGACGGGGCGATCAGAGCCGCGGGGGTGAGCTCGGCTGTGTCGAGGTTCGACGGGTCCGCGGTGTCGAGGGGGCTCTCGGCGGCGGGAGCCTTCTCGTCGGCCTGCGCCTCGTCGACAGCAATGCCGTCGGCCGGCGCCTCGTCGAATTCGTCGACCGCGGATTGGCCTTCGGGGGCGGCAGGCGCCGGCGCGTCAGCGTCGCTGTTGTCGATGGCGCTGTTGTCGGTGGTGCTGTTGTCGGAAGTGCTGTTGTCGGTGGTGGTGGTGGTGTCGGTGGCGGTGCTGTCGTCGCCGCCGTCCCCGGTGTCCTCCGCGCCGTCGTCGGGCTCGTCGTTCTGTTCGTCGGCCTCGTCGGTGTCTTCGGTGGTGTCGGTGGAGTCGTCGGTCGTATCCGGGGTGTCCGTGCCGTCGGCCGCGGGCGGATCCGTCGACTCGACCTTCGAGGTGGTGTCACCCCCGCCGGTTGCCGCGTCGGGATCTGCGACGGCAACCCCGGCGCCGGCCAGCATCGCCGCCGACACACCCGCGGTGATCACGCCTGCGCCCACCAGAGCCGATAGCCGGTCGACCATCACGACCCCTTCCTCCGAAACCCGGCAAACCGTATCGCGGCACCGCAGGGCCGGGAGCGCTTTGCCCGAATCAGACGCCGAGGGCGTTCAGGCGTGCCGCTTTCGCGTTCGGCGACGCCGAGCAGGCCGATCCCGGGCGGTCGTCCACGCAAACGTCGGCCGCGCCGGTTCCGGACGCCGACACCACGGTGACCGAGGTCGTGCGCGCCCCCGTGAGCATGCCCGCGGCGATGTTCGCCGCGGATCCCGACGAGCCGTAGAGCCGGGGGGTATGGGTGCCGTTGAGCATGTCGCCGATCCACCCCGACGCCAGGACCTGGTTGATCGCGATGTTGAACGGCGAGGAGAATCCGGTCGCAAAGTATGCGGCGAGCTGTACCAGCATGCTGCAGCTCTGCATGGAGTCCGAGTGCCGTCCCCCGACGATCACGATGCCGGTGAACGCGTCGGGGCGTTCCTGTTCGAGACGGCGGGTCGCATCCCCGAACCTGTTCCAGGTGTCGGGATCCGCGGCGAGGTTGTAGACCGGGATGGAGTCGGGGATCTTCGCCAGATCCGCACTCAGGCTGCCGAAGCCGGCTCCGTCGAGCATCACGACCCCGGCCAGGTTGGCCCCGAGACCGCGTTCGACCATGTAGCGCGCGGTGCCGACCACCAGCCCGCCACCCGCCGAATGCCCGGCCAGCACGATCTTGGTCGGAAGGGCCTTGGTGTATCCGGCGGTCCGCGCGCTGGCGGTCAACGCTGCCCGGTCACCGGTGAACAGGTCGGCGATCGCCTGGTGGGTGTGCGACAGCATCAGCGGATAGTTCTCGAGGTCAAAGACGTTCCAGGTCAGCGTCGGGGCGACGACGATGCTGTGTGTCTTCTCGGCCAGGTAGGCCGCGGTGGCACCGTAGAACGCCGACGTCGCGAGCATGCCGTGCTGCAGATAGATGAGGCCCTTGGGTTCGGCGTTGCCCGGCGGGAAGTACCAGTCGACGGGGACGACGACGCCGTTGCCGATCGTCAGCGACGAGCTCTCGACACGCACGCGGCTGCCGAACGGCGGCCGCGCGGGACCGGCGAGGAACTGCATCGCGCCGGTATAGAAGTTGTAGAACGCGGTGCCGATGTCGTTGAGCGTGTCGAGCAGATTCAGCAGGCCCGTCACGATCCCGGGCGACTGCACCGCCGCCGTCTGCATGACCGCGGCACCGGCGCGCGACGAGAGGTCGGTTTCGATGCTCGTCACGAACGGGGACGGAGCCCCGAGGAAGTCGCCGTCGGACGCCGGGTCGTCCGCCAGATCGGTCCCGGTCTCGGGGCCGGTCTCGGTGGCCGGACGGGTCGACTCCTTGGGATCCTGGACGGACTCCTCCTGGCCGTCCTCGACGACCGGGGTGACATCGGTGTCCGTGCCCGCCGGCTCCGTCGCGGGGTTCTCGCCTGCCGGGTCTGACGATCCCTCGTCGGAGTCCGGGTCAACGGTCGGGGTTTCGCCGCCGTCGACCTCCTCAGCATCCTCACCGGCGTCTGCACTGTCCTCGTCAGCGTCGTCGTCAGCGTGCTCGTCAGCGTCGCCGGCGGTGTCGTCCTGATCGTCGGCCTCGGAGTCCGCGCCGCTGCCCTCGGATCCCGACGCATCCGCCTGCTCACCGGCGGAGCCGGACGGCTCATCCCCATCGGAACCTGCGGCCGCCTGGCTCCCGGCGTTCGACGCCGCGCCGTCATCGGCCGCCGCCACACCCGTGCCCGTCAGCATTGCTGCCGACATTCCCCCCGCCAGTACGCCTGCCCCCAACCAGACCCGATAGCGGTCGACCATGTCTCTCCTGGTGTAGTGATCGCGGGGTTCCACCGGGCAGAGGACTTCAACCTGGGCTTTTCCGCACGGACGCGCGATTCTGGCAAACTGTATAGCCAGTCAGACCAAAGTTCAAGATCGAACGAGACGAAATTGACGTCAGCGCCGGAGCTGCTCAAAGGGACTGTTCGCGGACAACGCAATGACCTTGGTAAAGAACACGTTCCAGTTTTGCTAGGCACTGCAAAAGAATTTCCGTACGCAGGTGCCTAGGTTCAGCAACGGCAGTCACAATATTCCCACTGATTTCACCATGTCACGGAACGCCTGGCATCCGGCGTTGCTGAATTCGCGCTGCCGGGGCACAGACGACAACACCGCCCGGCAGTGCCGGGCGGTGTCAGGGGTGTCGGTGGGTGAGAGCTCAGCGCTCGCCGCTGACCGGGATACGCCCGGTCGGGGTCTCGTCGTCGTGACGCTGGTGCGGCGTGGTTGTCTCGCCGCCGTAGCCGTTCGCCGAGTTCTTGTTGGTGCCGTCGAGATCCGCGCGGATCGCTTCCTGTGCAGCCGGCGGCAGCGTGTGCATGATCTCGCGGACACGGGCCTGCCGACGCCCGACGGCCTTGCGCTCGGGCATACCGGGGGTCGCCATGACCTGCGGCGGCACGCCCTCGATCTCTTCGGTGCCACCGTCATGGTGACCGGCGTCGACCATGGCCTGCTCTTCGGCCATCGTCGACTCGTCCTTCTCCTCGGACATACCGATCGGCCCGATTCGGCGGCCGTTGAGGAACTGCTTGACGACGGGCTCGTCGCTGGTGAGCAGCACCTCGCGAGGACCGAACATCACCAGGTGCTTGCGGAACAGCATGCCCATGTTGTCGGGCACCGTGCGGGCGATGTTGATGTTGTGCGTCACGATGAGGATCGTGCAGTCGATCTGGGCGTTGATGTCGATCAGGAGCTGAGACAGGTAGGCGGTACGCACGGGATCCAGACCGGAGTCCGGCTCGTCGCAGAGGATGATCTGCGGGTCCAGCACCAGCGAGCGGGCCAGGCCTGCGCGCTTGCGCATACCGCCGGAGATCTCACCCGGGAACTTGTCCTCGTCACCGCCCAGACCCACCAGGTCGAGCTTCTCCATGACGATCTGGCGGATCTCCGATTCCTTCTTCTTCGTGTGCTCACGAAGCGGGAACGCGGTGTTGTCGTACAGGCTCATGGATCCGAACAGCGCGCCGTCCTGGAACATCACGCCGAACAGCGTGCGGATCTCGTAGAGCTCCTTGGCCGAGCACTCGATGATGTTCGTGCCGTCGACGACGATCTTGCCGCGCTCGGGCCGCAGCAGCCCGATCAGCGACTTCAGGAACACCGACTTGCCGGTACCCGACGGGCCGAGGAGAACACTGACCTCACCTGCGGGCAGATCGAAGGTGACGTCCTCCCAGATTCGCTGGGATCCGAAGGACTTGGTCAGCCCCTCCACCTGAATGCCGATACCCACGCGAAATCCTCTCGCCAACGCCGAACGCTTCGTCACAGGTACCCCGCCTGTGGCTTGAGTCACTGTAACCTACCCGCCCGCAGCGCCACACACGGTCTGCGAACACAGTGAGAACAGTGCGACGCACATTCTGACAGAAAAAACGGCGGGGCCGGTCTGTTTGCCAGACCGGCCCCACAGCTGACGTCGGCGGTTGAAGCCGACGACAATGTCGTCTTACTTGACGGACACCGAAGCGCCGGCGGCCTCGAGCTTGGCCTTGGCGTCGTCGGCGGCTTCCTTGTTGACCTTCTCCAGCAGCGGCTTGGGCGCGCTGTCGACGAGATCCTTGGCTTCCTTCAGGCCCAGGCCCGAGACGATCTCGCGGACGACCTTGATGACGCCGATCTTCTTCTCGCCGGCGGCCTCGAGGATGACGTCGAACTCCGACTGCTCCTCGGCGGCCTCGGCCGGGGCACCACCGGCGGCGGGGCCGGCAGCGGCGACGGCGACGGGCGCCGCGGCGGTGACGTCGAAGGTCTCCTCGAACTGCTTCACGAACTCCGAGAGCTCGAGCAGGGTCATTTCCTTGAACGCGTCGAGCAGTTCGTCGGTGGACAGCTTGGCCATGTGATGGTCCTTCCTAGTTACTTCTTGGTTGGTATGGGGTTATGCGGCGGGCGCGGAGTCGTCCGAGCCGGCCTTCTTCTCTTGCAGAGCTGCGGCCAGGCGAGCGATCTGAGACGCGGGAGCTGCGAACAGCGCCGCGGTCTGGGATTGCTTCGCCTTCATCGCGCCGGCCAGCTTGGACAGCAGAACCTCGCGCGATTCGAGGTCGGCGATCTTCTCGACCTCGGCGACGGACAGTGCGCGACCGTCCATGTAGCCGCCCTTGACGATCAGCGCCTTGTTGTCCTTGGCGAACTTCTTGATCGCCTTGGCAGCGTCGACCGGCTCACCCTCGATGAACGCGATGGCCGTCGGGCCGGCGAAGAGCTCGTCGAGCCCCTCGATGCCGGCTTCGGCTGCCGCACGCTTCACCAGGGTGTTCTTGGCAACGGTGTAGGTCGTGGATGTCCCCAGCGACCTACGCAGCTCGGCAAGGTGGGACACCGTCAGGCCGCGGTACTCGGTGACGACGGTGGCCGTCGACTCCTTGAACTTCTCGGCGATGTCGGCGACCGCGGTGGCCTTGTCAGCCTTGGCCATGCTTGCCTCCTCGTGATGGTTGGGATGTCCACCAACGACGACGGAAACGAGGGGCCGGAAATGACGAACGCCCCGACGCAGACAGGTCGGGGCGCACTTCTCGATAAGCGCTGAGCACGTGTGACACGTACTGGCCTCGTCCTCCTGCGTGGGCCGCCGGGGAATCCCGGACCTTCAACCGATTCACGAGCGACGAGCGCTCATCGGTGACCGACGGTCTTCGGTGGAACCCGGAAAGAATAGCGCGTCGCGGCCCGATCAGCCAAAACGCGCCAGCGCGGCAGCACCGACCAGGCCGGCGTCCCCACCGAGTTCGGCGGGCACCACGCGCAGACCCCGGATGAAGTCCAGCCCGGCGTACGCGGCAAGCGCCTCGCGCAGCGGCTCGAACAGTATCGCCCCCGCCCTGGAGACCCCACCGCCGACGACGACAAGGTCCAGGTCGCACACCGCGGCCACCGACGCGATCATCCGCGCGAGCGCGTCGCCTCCGCGGTGGAACGCCTGCCGCGCCACCGCGTCGCCGCGCGCGGCCGCCTCGGCGAGTTCCTTCGCATCGGCGCCGGGTGGCGCGACCCACCCCTGCTCGCGGGCCCACTGCGCCAGGTGCGGACCCGAGGCGACGGTCTCGATGCACCCGTGTCCACCGCAGGTGCACAACGCGCCATCCGGTTCGACGACGACGTGACCGACATGGCCCGCATTGCCCGTCCTGCCGTGGAACGGCACACCGTCGGCGACGAGGCCCCCGCCGATCCCCGTCGACACCACCATCCCCAACAGGTGACCCGCCCCGCGTCCGGCGCCACGCCACCACTCCCCCAGGGCCATGCACAGTCCGTCGCCGCCGAGCAGCACGGGAAGCCCGGTGACCGCGGCCGCCCGCTCCACGATCGGAAAGCGTTGCCATTCGACGATGTTGATCGGACTGACGGTGCCGTTCGGCACGTCGATCGGACCCGCCGAGCCGATGCCGACACCTCCGACCGGTCCGTCGGCCTCGGCCAGGGTGTCGGTCAGCAGCGCCGCGGCCGTGGCCCACACCGTGTCGGCGTCCCCGTCGGGTGTCGGCAGCTGACGGCGGTGCGCGAGCGTCCCGTCGGCGCGCACGAGGCCTGCGGCGATCTTCGTACCGCCCACATCCAGCGCCAGCGTGAGATCGCTCATCGGGACCCTCGCTTCCTCAGTGCCTGTGGGTGTTGTCGGGCTGCCTCGGGTCCCCCGGATGCTCGTAACCGGGGGCCGGCGTGGCCAGCGTGGCGCACCGGGCATCGAGCCAGCGGCGGTAGGTGCGGCGGCGGGCGGCGGCGAGCAGGTGCGCATGGATCGTGTCGCGCACCTCGTCGAACGTCGGAGCGGGCGCTGAGGCCTGCCACCCTCCTGGCCCGGCCGTGGCGACGGCGAACCGCTTCGGGTTGCGCACGTAATAGTCGGCGACGGCCTCGGCGGGCACGACGACCTCTGCGGTCACGGTGGCGTAGACCGCGCGGGCGTGCGATGTCGCGAGAGTTGCCGCCGCGATGCTGCCGACCTCCATGCGCGCCACGGCGTCGGGCAGCAGGTCGTCCTCCGTCGGCAGGCACGCCCCGTCGGCGGGCACCGCGGCGACGACCCGTTCGGCGATGAGCAGCTGGGTCAGCCAGCGGCGCAGCTGCCGCGCTTCGCTGGTACCCGGACGCGGCAGCGCATGCCCGCCGCCACCGGCCCTGAGGGCGCGTTCGCGGGCGTCGACCTCGGCGACCGTGACGACCTCCGCGCCGACCGTCGCCGCCACGGCGCTCATCGCACGACCACCGGCACGCACTCCGAGTAGCGCAGTGCGCCCGCGCACGCCACGCGAACCAGTGCCCACCAGCGTCCCGGCTCGGTCCAGGGCGGCGGTGCGACCTCGAACCTCAGCTCGACGGTTCCCCGCGCGGGCACGATGCCGCCGACGATGTTGGGGCTCAACCATTCCCACGTGCCCCAGGGTGAGATGACGTGGGCCTCCACGGTCAGATCGGCGTACGCGTCGGTGCCGACGGTAACGCTGAGCCGGGCGATCTCCCCGGCCGCGATGTCGACAGGGTGCGGGTCGTGCACCACGCGCAGCAGAACGTCGTCGTGCCGGCCGACCGACAGCACGGCGACGTCTTCGACGGTTTGATGCCACGACGCCGGGATGGCGGCGCCCGTGGCTGCCAGCTCGGCGAGCACCGGATACAGGCCGGGCGCAGCGCCCTCGGGCACCCCCAGCTCCACCGCCGACTCCAGATGACCGCCGGGCGGCAGCACGAACGGGAGCTCGTCCACGCTGATCCCCCACCCGGGCGGCCCCACCAACCGCACCCGGCCGTGCACGGCAGTACCGGTGGCGTCGCTGGCGGCGGTGAGCCGTAACCCGACGGTGTCGCCGCCCTCGGCGACACGACGGTGTGGATGCAGATGGGCCACGACGGGCAGACCGCCCAGCGGCGCCGGCCCGCGGTTGTGCAGCCAGTATCTGGCATAGAGGGGTTGCACCGGCTCCGCGTCGGGGGCCAGCGACACCTGCTCGGCGTCATGCACCCGCGGGAGGTTGAGTTGTGTTCGCAGCGTGCACATCTCATATCCGTGCAGGCGCGCCACCCCGGAGCTCTCGGCGAGGGGTTCCTCGATCAGGTCGAGGTGTTGGGTGTGCGAGATGTCGCGCAGCCCCGACTGCACCGAGGCTTCCGTGGCGCGCCCCAGGGTCTCGACGATGCGGATCGCCACCCCGCGCGACGGATCCGCCGCCACGGCGCTGGCGCTCGCAGTCGGGTTGCCGAGCGCTTTGACGGCCCCGATCCGCACGGCCCGCTCGGGGTGCACCTCCAGCAGGGAGCCCCACGGCGGAAGACCGCCGCTCTGCGCGTCGTGGTGGGCCACCACGGCGGTCAACGGCTGGTTGAATTCGGCACTGCGGGCAGGCATCTGAGCGTCGCGCCAGTCACCGTCGGCCGCGACCACGGCATAGTCGAACGTGTGCGTCCAATGCTGGAGCTGGAAGTTCGACCCGTCGGGTACGGTGCGGCACGGTGGGTCGATCCAGGTTCCCGAGGGCCAGCCCGTGCACGAGCGCATCAGCGAGGTGTGCAGGGTTCCGTCGGACTCCACGGCGAAGCCGGGCACCCCGCGGTTGACCACCGCGACCGTGCGGGCTTCGAACGGTTCGTCGGCGTCCTGGTCGACGAACACCTCGGCGTCGGCCAGATCGTCGATCAGCGCGGCAAGCGCGTTCGTCGCATCGCCGTCCGCGCCGACGACCAGGACGGGCAGCGCCGCGGGGTCGCGCAGGTCGGCGCCGGGTACCCACACCTCACGCAGTGGCGCGGTGGCGGAAACCCACGCGCGATCCCCGGCCGGTCTGTTACCGAGAATCGTTGCAGTGAACGCGTTCTCATGACGACCGCCGATGCTGATCCGCAGGTCCGGCAGATTGGAGTCGACTGACAGGTCACCGTAGCGAGGGGCACCCGCCGCCGTGCAGGTCGCGGTCACCCCGGCCCGTGCCAGCGCTGCCACCAGCTCGCGGACCTCGGGCTCGGCGCCGGTCGGTGAGATGACCTCGGCCACGGACACCGCCCGCGCGGCGCCTCCTCGGAAACGGATCCGCACCGCCGACGACAGACCGAACCAGCCGTAGGCGGGGTTGTCCAGGGTGTAGGGAAAGGCTGCGGTGTCGACGGATTCACCGGAGTCCCGGTCGTGCAGGAGGGCGAACCCGCGCCCGATCACCGCGTTGCCGACCTCGCTGACCGGCATCGCCCCGGGCACCGGACACGGCCAGCGCAGCCGAAGCAGGCGGTCGGCGCCGGTGAACTCGTCGACGACGGTTCGGCAGTCCACCCGGTCGACGCCGTGCCACAGCGTCACGGTCTGGGTGTACCGCAGCAGTCCGGGGATTTCGCCGGTGACGACGAGCCGCTCCCCGAGTGCGCAGCGGTAGGCCCGCACCGACGAGGCGGGATGCTGCGACGACGTGACCACAGGACCTTTCGGCAGCAGATGCCACGGACCTTCGCCGGCGGCGGGGTGGGCGGAGTACTCCTCGTAGACGGCCAGCTCGTTGCCCACGCGCCCGTCGGCGAGGAGCTCCCGCCCGCCCGTCGACAGCGAGCTCACCGCACCGCCCCGGGCGGGATCGGCACGTACGCGGTAGCAATCGTTCGCGATGGTGTTGCCGTCCAACGGTTCCCACCCCAGTGTCGGCTCGCCGGCAATCAGGCGGTAGGAACGCCAGCCCAGCGAGGCGACGTCACGCGCCAGCCACGTCAACGACCGTCCGCCGTGCCCGGCGAGCACCGCGACATCGCATCCCTCGTGGTCGACCACGCGCCCTGCGAAGCCCTCCGGCAGGTGCACGGTCACCATGTCGGAACGCTTGTGCGCCAGCGGGTTCCACACCGTCACCGTTCCGTCGACAGCCCCCGACAGCAGCTCCAGTGCGCGGGCTCGGGCGCCGCTGCCGAGTTGCCACGCGTCGCGCCAGCCGGTGAGCAGATCGAGGTACACCTGATCGGACTCCGACCCGGTGATCGCGTCGTGGTGGGCCCCGTAGACCAGCTGCGCCCACGACTTCGCCAGCGCGGCCTCCGGATAGGTGGCACCGGTCAGTAGACCCGCGAACACGGCGTACTGCTCGGCCTCCAGCGTGGCGACCTCCGCGGCCCGGTTCGCCTGCTTGGTGTCGATGTAGGAGACGTCCTTGCCGGTGTAGATCGGGTTCATGTCCCGCGTCTGCGGGGACGGACGGGCACCGCGCTCGGCGAGTTCGGCGCGGACGGCGGCGAAGAACTCGCGGGGCAGCGCGCAGACGAACCGCGGCCACGTGTAGCGGGCGTTCCAGTCGCGGTGGATGTCGGTGACCCACTTGTTCGGCGGCGTGTAGTCGGTGCCCACCGGCAGAAGCACGTTGCGTGTCAACGCAACTCGCTTCATCTTCGTGAACAGCGCGTAGGTGGCGTCCTCGGCCTCGCGCAGCGACGCCGCGGAATCCATCCACCACCCCGCCGCGTAATGGGCGGGCATGTAGTGGGTCAGCAGTCCGCGGCCCGAGGGCGCCATCCACTCGAACTCGCTGGCGAACTGCATCCGTTCGGGGTCGCCGTCGCCCGCCATCGGCCCCCACTGGTGGTGCGGACCCCGCGCCCACGAGCTCGAGGTCAGTCCGGCGTCGGCGGCCATGCCCGGGAACTGCGGATCGTGGCCGAAGGCGTCCAGTTGCCAGGCGGTGGCCGGCTCGGCGCCGAGCACGTGCCGTTGGAAACCGATGCCGTGCACGAAGTTCCGGATGGTCGTCTCGGGGTTCGTCAGGTTCGTGTTCGGCTCGTTGTAGGTGCCGCCCATGATCTCCACGCGACCCTCGCGGATCAGCCGTCGCAGGTCGTCGCGCTCCCACGGATGGGTGTCCCAGAACGGCTTGAGATAGTCGACCTCGGCCAGGACGAATCTGTATTCGGGCTCCCTGCGCGCCATCTCGAGGTGCGCGCTGACAAGCTCGAAGCCGTTGGTCTGGCGGCACTGCCCGGGCGGATCCTCGGTCCACAGGCTCGTGTAGGCCGCCTGGGTGTTCCACCACACCGGGTCGTAGTGGAAGTGGCTGACCATGTACATCGTCCAGCCGGGCTCGGCGACGGTGAAGTCGAACGCGAATCTGGCCGATGTGCCGTCGTCGGTCGCCACGACCGCTGCGCGTCGCTCGCCCACGACGGGGTCGGTGACCTCCACCGCGATCTCGACCGAGGCCCCGTCCGGCTGCGCGACGGCCTCGCCGATCGTGGCGAGGCCGGGGCCGTCGACGCGCACCGGGGTCGGGGCGGTGCACCCGCGGTAGTCGACCCTGACCACCTGCCGCGGCGCGTCCGGCGGTCCGGTGAACAACTCGGTCGACTCGGCGGACATGACCTCCACGTCAGAACCGTACGGCCTCTCCAGCCGGAGAGGGGCCCCTTGTGCGACCCGAGATGTGTGACAGCATCGCCCTCAGCACGACGACGACACACGACCTGCCCGTGAACCAAGGAGATTTCCGATGAGTGCCCCCGCCCCGATCCTCGTCCGCAGCGCGAAAACGCTGGGCATCGCCGGTTTCGGGGCGGCCGTGCTGATCGGGCTCGGCAGCGGGACGGCGAGCGCGGACGTCGAGGAGGTGGGCCCCGGCCCGACGGTGACGAGCCGACAGGCCTCGGAGAACTCCGTCATCCGGATCAACGACTTCGGTATCGCCCGCGGGATCTCCGAAGCACGGGTGGGCGATGCTGGCGTGGTCAACGCTCAGGGCGAGGTCCGCGACTCCACCAAGGCTGTGGTCCGCGGCGGCCCGCGTCCGTTCCGCGGAGGGTTCCCCTCCGGTCCCGCCATCGGCGACTGGTGATCTGAGGCGCCGCGCTCACCGCGCCGCGCGCGCGATCCGGTCGGCGACCACCCGCACCGCCGCGACGACCTCGGGCGGCTCGAGCACCTCGAACGCACATCCCGGCATGGCCAGCCACGGAACCATGCGCTCCGGGTCGTCGGCGCCGACGGTCACGATGCACGCATCGGGCCCGTCCGGTGCGATGTCCGCCGACGCCGCCGAGAACGTCTGTGCCACAACGTCGTGCGGAGCGAAGTAGCGCACCCGGGCCACGTACGGGTAGGGCGAGGACGTGATGGCGCGCCGAACGTAGGACGCCGCGTCGGGCGCGTCGCGCGGCGTGAAGGTGGAGCCCACCGCACGCACCTGCGACATGCGATCCAGCCGCAGACTGCGCCAATCCGAACGGTCCCGGTCGAAGCACAGCAGATACCAGCGCCGGCCCGTCGTGACCAGTTGATAGGGCTCCAGCCGGCGCTGCGTGACGTTGCCGCGGATATCGACGTATTCGGCGGTGATGTGCTCGCGGTCGCGGCTGGCCCGGGCCAGGGTCATCAGCACGTCGGGCTCGACGGGGGTGTCGGTCGCCGCGCCGAGCGTCACGGTGGCGTCGTGCACGGCCGCCACCTGCGACCGCAGCCGGGCCGGCATGACCTGGTCGAGCTTGCTCAGCGCCCGCAGCGCCGACTCGCCGACGCCGGCCACGCTGCCACCGGCCGCCACCCGCAGGCACACGGCCATGGCCACCGCCTCCTCGGGATCCAGCAGCAGCGGGGGCAGCGCGGCACCCGCACCCAACTGATAGCCACCGCCGTGCCCGGTGCTCGCGTGCACCGGATAGCCGAGCTCCCGCAGTCGGTCGACGTCGCGGCGCACGCTGCGCGTTGTGACGCCGAGTCGGTCCGCGAGGTCCTCACCGCTCCACACCCGGCGGGACTGCAGCAGACCCAGGAGTTGGAGCACGCGGCCTGTCGTTTCGGACATGTCGACAGTCTGCCCGACTTTTAGGACCGAAACTGTCCTCAATGGGTGCCAGAGTGGTCCCCATGAGCAACGGACTGGCCTCTCAACTCGCAGAACAGCTCGACTGGCACTGGTCGGTCCAGCTGCGCCCACGCCTCGACGGGCTCACCGACGACGAGTACTTCTGGGAACCTGTGCCGGGCTGCTGGACCGTCCACCGCGACGGCCGGGTCGACTTCAGCGACCCACCGCCGCAGCCGGATCCCGTCACCACCATCGCCTGGCGGCTCGCGCATGTGATCGTCGGCGTCCTGGCCATGCGAACCCATTCCCACTTCGGCGGCCCACCCGCCGACTACGGCAGCTGGACCTACGCCACCGACGCGGAGACCGCGCTGCGCCAGCTCGACGACGCCTACGCCGGCTGGATGGCAGGTGTGCGCGCCCTCGACGACACCGCCCTGGCCGCGCCGTGCGGTCCGGCCGAGGGCCCCTATGCGGACAAGCCGATGACCGCGCTAGTACTGCACATCAACCGTGAAGTGATCCATCACGGTGCCGAGATCGCTCTGCTTCGTGACCTGTACGTCCACACCACCGATGAGGAGAACTGACATGCCCGCAATGCCCCCACCGATCGCCGACGAGCGCGCCGGGCTCAAGGAGTACCTGGCTGCACAGCAGTACGCGTTCCACGCGATCGCCTTCGGGCTGACCGACGAGCAGGCCCGGTCCGCGCCGACCGTCAGTGCGCTTTCCATCGGTGGGCTCATCAAGCACGTCACCCACTGCCAGCAGGGCTGGATGGAACGCGTGGCGGCCGCGCCGGACCTGTGCGAGAGCGACAAACGGCCGATGGAGGATCAGGCGGCCGACTACGGCGACGAGTTCGTGATGCGCGACGACGAGACGCTCGCTGACGTGCTGGCCGCCTTCGATCGGCAGAACGCCGAGACCATGAGGCTGGTGGAGTCGGTCGATCTCGGCGCGGCGGTGCCGATCCCCCAGCACGTGCCGTGGTTCCCCAAGGACGTGCCGGCGTGGTCGGTGCGCTGGGTCCTATTCCACCTGATCGAGGAGCTCGCCCGGCACGCGGGCCAGGGCGACATCATCCGCGAGAGTATCGACGGCGCAACGCTCTACGAGCTGTTGGCGGGCCTGGAGGGCTGGCCTGCGACGGAATGGCTCACGCCGTTCACGCCCGCCGGGGCCTGAGCCACGAAAAAGGGGCACCTCCGGTGGGAGGTGCCCCTCGGTCGTGCAACACCAGCTACCGGACTCGGTCCGATTGTCCGCTCAGCGGACGTCGACGTAGTAGACGTAGCCGGTGACGGACTGCTGGAAGGTGCGGTCGCCGAAGTGGTCTTGGACGGTGCCGCGGATGGCGCCGCCCTGCTTGACGCTGACCACGCTGGCCTCCGACAGCGGGGCATCGGAGAGGCGGTTGACGACCACCCGGTGGCCCTGCGCTTCGAGCTCGGAGATCGTGGTGTCGGCGCTGCCACCCATCGGGGCGGCCAGCGCCGGTGCGGCCAGTCCCAGCATCCCGGCGGTCAGGGCGGTGGCGGCGGCGGTGGCGAGGGTGAACTTCTTCATGGTCTTGCTCTTCCCTGTATCGGGTCGGAGCCGTGGAGCGGGTCGCGCGGTTTCGACTGTCGGTGTCTTCAGATCGTGGTGATCTGATCTCCTAAACCCGCAGCTCACCCCAATAATTCCACTGGCAGAAATTGACCGGCCGATGGCAGGAAAGTGACCATGCGCCAGGGATTCTGGCGTCGTGCGGCCGCCTCAGCGCAGCACGAGCCCCAGCGCGTGGTCGACGACGGCGTCGAGGTCGTCTCCCAGATTCCCGGCGAGCCACTGCTGCGCGAGTTCGGCCATGGCCCCGGTGTACATGGCGGCGCCGACGGCAGCAGCGACCGGGTCCGAGTCCGGCTGCAGCCGGCCACCCTCGGTCAGCACCGCCTCGCGCAGCAGATCCTGGGTCGCGGCGCGGCGCCGGGTCAGCACGGGGTTGGAGCGGGCGTCGGTGAACAGCACCCTGCCGCGGCGCGGGTCGGCGGAACTGAAGTGCAGGACGGCGGCCATCCCCGCCCGGGTGCGCGCCCGCACCGAATCGTCGGCCCGGGCCATCGCGTCGGCGACGGCCTCGGCGAGCTCGGCGCTGACCTGGTCGTAGACGGCGCCCAGCAGGTCGTCGGTGTCGGTGAAGCTCTCGTAGAAGTACCGGGTGTTCAGCGTGCACTCGCGCGACACCGACCGCACCGACAGCGCGGCCTCCCCGCCGTCGCCGAACAGCCGAAAGGCGGCGTCGACCAGAAGGGCGCGACGTTCGGCGCGCCGGTCGGTGAGCGGCACCCCGGCCCACCGTGTGGGGTTCGTGGCCGCACCGGACATCGCTACAGACTAATTCGCCGCCGCCGAGTTCTGGCCACATCCGTACCCAAACGCTATTCTGGTAACGGCTGTGACCAATCTTTGGAGGCATCGATGTTTCTGCCGCACCAGATCGTCGGGAACGAGTTGACCAAGCGGATCGACTCGGGCATCCGCAAGCACTTCTTCCGCGGCATGGATTTCGCCGGCCCCCTCGGCGACCCTGGCTGGTTCGGCCCCGGCAGCGCCGTCTGGCATGTGCATTCGCACCTGGAGTCGCTGGTGTTCGGCTTGCAGTGCGCGGCCTACCTGGAACGGCTGGACCCGTCCATCTACTGGATGGGCGTCCACCATTCCCGGCTCGTCAAGCCCGAGAGCCGCGCCAACCCGATGCCCGAGATCGACCACAAGGGCGCCGCGGTGCGGCTCGGGCACTCGGTCGCCTTCTTCATCGGGACCGCCTACGGTTCGACGCCGACCGCCGAACGGCTGGCGCAGACGGTGCGCGCGATGCACCACACGATCAAGGGCACCCGTCCGGACGGGGCACGCTACGACGCCGACGACCCCGAGTGGCTGCGCTGGAACTACGCCACCGTGGTGTGGGGCATCGCCACCGCCCACGAGCTCTACCACCCGCAACCGCTGCGCGGCAGGAAACTCGACCGGTACTACGGCGAGTTCGTCCGCGTCGGGCATGCGCTCGGCGGGACCGATCTACCGGCCACCAAGCAGGAGACGCTGGACTGTCTGAAGTCCTACCTTCCGAAGCTCGCCGTCACCTACGGCACGGCGATGGCGACCGGTCCGAACCTCCCGCTGCCCCAGGCCGCGCTGAACTGGGCCGTGCGCGACACCATGCCGCCCTGGGCCAAAGGCCTGATCCAGCACCGGGATCCGAACATCGTCGAGCGCACCGCCCGGCGCGCCGCGGTGTGGTCGGTGATCAACGGCCTGCACGCCGCCTCGGGCGCCATGCCGGAGTTCGAACAGGCCACGGCGCGGGTGGCCGGCGGCGTCGATCCGGAGCTGGCGCCGCACACCCTGCCGACGTACCGGCCGGGCAGCGATCCGGTGCGCACCCGCGCCGAGCTGGAAGACGCCTTCGCCTGATAGCTCGACGCTGTGTGAGCTGGTCCACACGATTTTTCCTTCCCCCCGGCGGTTTTGAGACACTGCGTTCATGAGTTCACCGCGAAAGTCACCACACCGCGAGGTTGCCAGGCTGGACCGGGTCCCCCTTCCGGTCGAGGCAGCCCGCATCGGCGTCACCGGCTGGCAGATAACTCGGACGGGCGCGCGCGTGGTCTCCACGCTGCGTGGGCGCGGCACGCTGCAGCAGAAGGTCGCCAAGCAGATCCCGCAGACCTTCGCCGACCTCGGCCCCACCTACGTGAAGTTCGGGCAGATCATCGCGTCGAGCCCGGGTGCGTTCGGCGAACCGCTCAGCCGCGAGTTCCGCGGACTGCTCGACCGCGTTCCGCCCGCCGACAGCGATGCCGTCCACAAGCTGATCCGTGAGGAACTCGGCGACGATCCGCAGAATCTGTACAAGTCGTTCGACGAGAAGCCGTTCGCGTCCGCGTCCATCGCGCAGGTCCACTACGCGACGCTGCACAGCGGCGAAGAGGTCGTCGTGAAGATCCAGCGGCCCGGGATCCGCCGACGCGTCGCCGCGGACCTGCAGATCCTCAAGCGCGGTGCGCAGCTCGTCGAGCTGGCCAAGCTGGGCCGGCGCCTGTCGGCCCAGGACGTGGTCGCCGACTTCGCCGACAACCTCGCCGAGGAGCTCGACTTCCGGTTGGAGGCGCAGTCGATGGACGCTTGGGTGGCGCACATGCACGCCTCCCCGCTCGGCGAGAACATCCGTGTGCCGCAGGTGTACTGGGACCTGACCAGCGAGCGGGTCCTGACGATGGAGCGCGTGACCGGCGTGCGCATCGACGACGTCGCCGCGATCCGCCAGAAGGGTTTCGACGGCACCGAACTCGTCAAGGCGCTGCTGTTCAGCGTGTTCGAGGGCGGTCTGCGTCACGGCCTGTTCCACGGCGACCTGCACGCGGGCAACCTGTACGTCGACGACGACGGCAAGATCGTGTTCTTCGACTTCGGCATCATGGGCCGCATCGACCCTCGCACGCGGTGGCTGCTGCGCGAACTCGTCCACGCGCTGCTGGTGAAGAAGGACCACGCCGCCGCGGGCAAGATCGTCGTGCTGATGGGCGCGGTCGGCACCATGCGTCCCGAGGCCGAGGCCGCCAAGGATCTGGAGAAGTTCGCGACCCCGCTGACGCTGACGTCGCTGGGCGACCTGAGCTACGCCGAGATCGGCAAGCAGCTCTCCGCGCTCGCCGACGCCTACGACGTGAAACTGCCGCGCGAGCTGGTGCTCATCGGCAAGCAGTTCCTGTATGTGGAGCGCTACATGAAGCTGCTCGCCCCGAAGTGGCAGATGATGAGCGACCCGGCACTCACGGGCTACTTCGCCAACTTCATGGTGGAGGTCACCCGCGAACACAACGCCGCGACCAAGGATCTGGACGCGTAGTGCAGACCAGAGAGGGCATCGCCCCGTCCGGGGAGCTGGAGATCCACTACGAGGACATGGGCGATCCGAACGATCCGGCCGTCCTGCTGATCATGGGCCTGGGCGCGCAATTGTTGTTGTGGCGCAAGGAGTTCTGCGAGAAGCTCGTCGACCAGGGCCTGCGGGTCATCCGGTTCGACAATCGCGACGTCGGCTTGTCGAGCAAGCTGTCGGGCCAGTCGTCGGCGGCGCCGCTGCTGCCCCGCATGGCGCGGTCGTTCGTCGGGCTGCGCAGCCCGGCGCCCTACACGCTCGACGACATGGCCGACGATGCCGCCGCACTGCTCGACCACCTCGACATCGCGCAGGCACACGTTGTCGGAGCGTCCATGGGCGGGATGATCGCCCAGGTCTTCGGCGCCCGCCACCGCACCCGCACCAAGACCCTCGGCGTGATCTTCTCCAGCAACAACCAGGCCGCGTTGCCGCCGCCCGGACACCAGCAGTTGCTCGCGATCCTGCAGAAACCCAAGGGGACGTCGCGCGACGCGATCATCGACAACGCGGTGCGGGTGTCCCGGATCATCGGCAGCCCCGGCTACCCGGCCTCCGAGGACCGGCTGCGTGCCGACGCGATCGAGGGCTACGACCGCAGCTACTACCCCGCGGGCATCGGCAGGCAGTTCGCGGCGATCCTGGGCAGCGGTAGCCTGCGTCGGTACGACCGGCAGATCACCGCGCCGACGGTCGTCATCCACGGCAAGGCCGACAAGCTGATGCGCCCGTCCGGCGGACGGGCGATCGCGCGGGCGATCCCGAACGCCCGGCTGGTGCTGTTCGACGGTATGGGCCACGAGCTGCCGGAACCGCTGTGGGACGACATCGTCGGCGAGCTGAAGACCACCTTCGCCGAAGCCCCCTGACTTTCACGTCAATTCACCGCCTCACGGATGCGCGTAGCATCCCCGACTGGGACATGGTCACCGCCTAACAGGAGATCCTCTTCGGGCTGTGTCCGCAGGAAGGTCCAAACATGGCTACCAAAAAGACCCGGACCCTGAAGCCTCACTTCGATGACGTCCAGGCCCACTACGACCTCTCCGACGAGTTCTTCCGGTTGTTCCTGGATCCGTCGCAGACCTACAGCTGCGCCTACTTCGAGCGCGACGACATGACTCTCGAAGAGGCCCAGCTCGCCAAGGTCGACCTGGCCCTGGGCAAGCTGGGCCTGGAGCCCGGCATGACGCTGCTCGACATCGGCTGCGGCTGGGGCGCGACGATGATGCGCGCGGTCGAGAAGTACGACGTCGACGTCATCGGTCTCACACTCAGCGAGAACCAGAAGGCGCACGTCGAGAAGGTTTTCGCCGCCAGCAACGACTCGCGCAGCAAGCGGATCCTGCTGCAGGGCTGGGAGGAGTTCGACCAGCCGGTGGACCGGATCGTCTCGATCGGCGCCTTCGAGCATTTCGGCAGGGACCGTTGGGACGACTTCTTCGCCATGGCCTACCGGGTGTTGCCCGACGACGGCGTGATGCTGCTGCACACCATCACCGCACTCACCATCCCGCAGATGATCGAACGCGGTATCCCGTTGACCTTCTCGGTGGCCCGGTTCATCAAATTCATCCTGACCGAGATCTTCCCCGGCGGTTATCTGCCGACGATCGAACTGGTCGGTGAGCATGCCGGGAAGGCCGGCTTCACCCTCACCCGCGAGCAGTCCCTGCAGCCGCACTATGCCCGCACCCTCGACCACTGGTCGACGGCCCTGGAAGCCCACCGGGACGAGGCCATCGCCGTGCAGTCCGAAGAGGTCTACGACCGGTACATGCACTATCTGACCGGCTGTGCCGATTCGTTCCGCAAGGGCTACACCGACGTCAATCAATTCACTCTGGTCAAGTGACGCGCGGGAGCGGATTGGCTCCTTCGACAGGCAGAACGCTACGCTGACGTCTTCAAGACGCGTGTTTGTCGAAGGCCGGGTCGCGTCTTCGGTACGGTCTTCCACAATCTGATACGACGGGAAGCACGGAGCAGAAGAAAATGTCTGATCAATCCACCGGCACCAAGGATATGACGCCTCATTTCGAGGACATCCAGGCGCATTACGACCTGTCCGACGACTTCTTCGGCGTTTTCCAGGACCCGACCCGCAAGTACAGCTCCGGATTCTTCACCGGGCCCAATTGCACCCTGTCGGAAGCGCAGATCGCCAACGTCGACCAGCACCTCGACAAGCTGGATCTCAAGCCCGGAATGACGCTTCTCGAGGTCGGCTGCGGGTGGGGACTGACCCTGCAGCGCGCGATGGAGAAGTACGACGTCAACGTCATCGGCCTGACGCTGTCGAAGAACCAGAAGGCCTACTGCGACCAACTGCTGGGCAAGCTGAACTCGGAGCGCACGTTCGACGTCCGGCTGGAGGGCTGGGAGCAGTTCCACTCCCCCGTCGACCGCATCGTCTCGATCGAGGCGTTCGAGCACTTCGGTTTCGAGCGTTACGACGACTTCTTCAAGATGTGCTACGACGTCCTGCCCGAGGACGGCCGGATGACCATCCAGAGCAGCGTCGGGTACCACCCGTACAACCTCGCCGAGCGCGGCAAGAAGCTGACGTTCGAGCTGGCCCGGTTCATCAAGTTCATGATCACCGAGATCTTCCCGGGCGGGCGTCTGCCCACCACCGAGATGATGATCGAGCACGGCGAGAAGGCCGGCTTCGTGGTCCCCGAGGCGATGTCGCTGCGCAACCACTACATCAAGACCCTCGGCATCTGGGCCGACCGCCTGGAGCAGAACAAGGAAGCGGCGATCGCTGCGACCGACGAGGAGAACTACCACCGGTACATGCGCTACCTCAAGGGCTGCCAGTACTACTTCATCGACGAGTCGATCGATGTCAGCCTCGTCACCTACCTGAAGCCGGCCGTCGCCGCCTAGGCACCACCGGCACCTGGAAACGAAGAATCCCCCGCACGCCTGAATGCGGGGGATTCTCCATGGTGGCCCTTAGGCCGCAGCTTGGGTGCCGCTGACAGTATCGCTGCCCTCGTCGTCCCCGTCTGCGGTTTCGCCGACAGAACCCTGGTCCTCGGCCTCCTCATCGCCGGCTTCGGTGGCGTCCGTCCCGTCGGTAATGTCCGTCGCGTCGTCGGTGTCCATCGTGTCGGTGACATCGGTGACTTCGGCGCCGTCTGTGATGTCGGTGACGGGCTCTTCGTCGGCCGCGACCTCCTCGTCGCCGGCTGCAGCGTCGCCGCCGACCACGGTGGCGGGCGCCTCCTGCGTCGGGGTCGTCTCCTCATCAGCCGCGTCGACGCCGTCGTCGACGGCCGCGGCGGGTGTCTCGTCCCGCAGGGCCGTGCGATGTAGCGGTGACACCGAGGCGTCCGCGTCGGCGGGTTCGACCGAGGTCTGGACGCCGTCGCCGGTGTCCTCCAGTCGCGTCTCCTCGCGTGCCGGGATGAAGTTCCTGATGAAGGCTTCGATGCCCTGCACGGCGGCGACGGCGAAATCGACGCCGACCTTCAGCCAGTTCTGGAAGATCTTGAACGGCAGGATCGTCGACCGGCTCGGCACGCCGGGGTCACCGCTCCAGTCGTAGCCGAGGTCGACCATTTCGCGGACCACCGGCTCGGCGAGGTCGATGAAAGGTTCGGCGAGCCAACCCAGACGCAGTGAATCCGCAAGCGAGCGAACAAGATCCATCAGCGGCAGGCTTGTCGCCGGGATCATGATGTAGGTGTTGCCGAAGCCGTCGGTCCGGCAGTTGCCCGGATTCCGGTCGCAGTCGAGCTGCTGGGCGAGCGTGGCGTCGGTGTACCCGTACGGCATCTCGTCCTCGGGATCCTTGTCCGTCGGGTCCAGGTAGTACCCGTGCACGGTGTCGAACGCCGCGATCATGTTCAGGACCGCGACGATGTTGCCCCAGTACTTGGGTGCGTAGACCACCGGGTCGTACTCGAACCCGATCGAGGTGGTGTCGATCCCGGTGTCCACCGGCATGGCGGGGTCGAACGACACGTCGAGGATGGGGATCGGGTTGCCGAGGAAGTACCGCAGCCACGCCAGCCGCTGCCACAGGCCGCCGTCGGGGTTCTCGATGCCGCCGATCGTGACGACCTTCAGCCGGTCCAGGACGTCGTCGGACAGGTTCAGCGCTGCGAGCTCGGTGAGGGCGTTGGCCACCACGGCGCCGCCTTGGGAGTAGCCGAAGATGAAGACGTCCTCGTCGGATTCCGCGGTCAGGAACGGCGACAGCGCCGCCATCAGGTTCTCGACTCCTTCGTCGACCGACACGTCCCACTTCTCGCACCGGCCCGGAACACACCAGCCGGGCAGGATGCTCAGCGGCCAGAACGACGCCGGATACGGGATGCCGACCAGGTCCGGGTTCGCGCACTCGACGGGATCGGTGCACGCGACACCGTCGATGTACCGGCTCCAGGCGTTCTCGCGGTATCTCCCGATGGCGTCGGCGTCCGGGGTTCCGGTCCCCGGCACGATCAGCGCGGTGGCGCCGTAGGCCAGCGCGGAGACGAAGGCCGACGCGACCGCCAGGGACATGGCGGCGACGAGGGAGACGATGACGAGAACGACGGCGCGAAGCTGGTGACGCATGCGTTAACGATCACACAGGCGGCGCGGCGGCGGCGGGCATTCAGCAAACTGTTCTCGTGACGTTTCGCCGGCCGGGGCCACGCGTTCGGGCGGCGCCGCGGCGTCCCCGTCCACCGCTGCCTGAATGCGGCGCACTGTCCGACGGGAAGCGCCGCCTGAGGTGTCCGGCCGCAGGCCTGCCGCCCGCTCGGACACCCGGTGCTGCAGCACGCCACCGGCGATAGGCCCCGCCGCCGCCGTGGGCGCGGCGGCCCCGCCATCGGCTCGGGTCCGGCTACCGGCCTGCGGGCTGGCTACTGCCCGCCCAGCCCCGGCACGTGTCCGACGGCCGACTGACGCGCGTGAGAAATAGGGAAACACCCGATTCGTCCGGGGCGTCGCCGTGGATACCGTCGGGTGATGGGCGATGGCCGCAGCACGATGAACTTCCTCGCAGAGTGGTACCTGCCGGACCTGGCGGAGGAGACGGTCGATGATCTCGTGGCGCGCGTCCGGGCGGCGGCCGCAGTCCTCAGCGACGAAGGTGCCAGCGTCCGCCTGGTCGCGACGGTGTCCGTCCCCACCGACGAGGTGCTCTACGGGGTGTTCGACGCCGACTCTCCCGAGGCCGTCGCCGCTGCCTGCGAACGCGCCGGATCCCCTCAGCAGCGGCTGTCCGCCGACGTTGTCGCCCGCATCGTGTCCGGGGCGGCGTGACGTCCCCGCGCCGGCTGCGAGTGTGTTTGATCATTCGGCGCCGTAATTGACGGACCCGATGCTATGTTGCTGCGCGAGGGTGCTCTTCGGTCGCCGCGTTGCGGTTCACCAGGGGGGATATCGTCGACGTCCGACCGGACGCCTGATCCAATGTTCGTGGGGGACAGTGCTTCAGGCAGGTCGGAGTCGGCGACCGAAGAGCCCCAGGGTCTCGATACGAAGAAACCCCGCACCGGAAGGTGCGGGGTTTCTTGTCGAGGCGTCGGGTCAGACCGACTCCTCCGTGAAGTTGCGGGTCACGGACGGGTCGACCGGGATGCCCGGTCCGGTGGTCGTCGAGACGACGACCTTCTTCAGGTAGCGGCCCTTCGACGACGACGGCTTGGCGCGCAGGATCTCGTCGAGCGCGGCGCCGTAGTTCTCGGCCAGCTTCTTCTCGTCGAACGACGCCTTGCCGATCACGAAGTGCAGGTTGGCCTGCTTGTCGACGCGGAAGTTGATCTTGCCGCCCTTGATGTCGGTCACGGCCTTGGCCACGTCCGGGGTGACGGTTCCGGTCTTCGGGTTCGGCATCAGGCCACGGGGGCCCAGGATGCGCGCGATGCGACCGACCTTGGCCATCTGGTCGGGGGTGGCGATCGCGGCGTCGAAGTCGAGGAACCCGCCCTGGATCTTCTCGATCAGGTCGTCGCTGCCCACGATGTCGGCGCCGGCGGCCTCGGCGGCTTCGGCCTTGTCGCCGACGGCGAACACGGCCACACGCGCCGTCTTGCCGGTGCCGTTGGGCAGGTTCACGGTGCCGCGCACCATCTGGTCGGCCTTACGGGGATCGACGCCCAGGCGGATCGCGACCTCGACGGTGGCGTCCTGCTTCTTCGACGACGTCTCCTTGGCCAGCTTCGCGGCCTCCAGCGGCGTGTACAGGCGGGTCTTGTCGACCTTCTCGGCGGCTTCCCGGTATGCCTTGCTCGTCTTGCTCATTGTTTTCTCCTTGGTTCAGAGGTCGTGGTCGCGGGCCGAAGCTGGCCCTCCCACAGGTGTCGGACTATTCGACTGTGATGCCCATGGACCGGGCCGTGCCGGCGATGATCTTGGCGGCCTGATCGATGTCGTTGGCGTTCAGGTCTTCCTTCTTGGTCTCGGCGATCTCGCGCACCTGATCCCAGGTCACCTTGGCGACCTTGGTCTTGTGCGGCTCGCCCGAACCCTTGGGCACACCGGCGGCCTTGAGCAGCAGCTTGGCGGCGGGCGGGGTCTTCAGCGCGAACGTGAAGCTGCGGTCCTCGTAGACGGTGATCTCCACGGGGATGACGTTGCCGCGCTGCGACTCCGTCGCGGCGTTGTACGCCTTGCAGAACTCCATGATGTTGACGCCGTGCTGGCCGAGCGCGGGACCGACCGGCGGGGCGGGGTTGGCCTGCCCGGCCTGGATCTGCAGCTTGATCAGCCCGGTGACCTTCTTCTTCGGGGGCATAGCTGGGTGTTCCTTCTTTTCTCTTGGCGGGCGTGATGCCCAGTTAAATCTTGGCGACCTGGTTGAAGGTCAGTTCGACCGGCGTCTCGCGTCCGAAGATGGACACCAGCACCTTGAGCTTCTGCTGCTCGGCGTTGACCTCGCTGATCGAGGCGGGCAGCGTCGCGAACGGGCCGTCCATGACGGTGACCGACTCGCCGACCTCGAAGTCCACCTCGATGACCGGACGCTCGGTGGCACCGACCTCGGCGGCCGCGGTCGAGGCGGCGGTGGCCTTGCCGGGCTTCTTCGCCGCGGCAGGCGGGAGCAGGAACTTGACCACGTCGTCGAGCGACAGCGGCGACGGACGCGACGTCGCGCCGACGAAGCCCGTCACACCGGGGGTGTTGCGCACCGCGCCCCACGACTCGTCGTTCAGTTCCATGCGCACCAGGATGTAGCCGGGCAGCACCTTGCGGTTGACCTGCTTACGCTGGCCGTTCTTGATCTCGGTGACCTCTTCGGTGGGCACCTCGACCTGGAAGATGTAGTCACCGACATCCAGGTTCTGCACGCGGGTCTCGAGGTTGGCCTTCACCTTGTTCTCGTAGCCGGCGTAGGAGTGGATCACGTACCAGTCGCCCGGCTTGAGGCGCAGCTCCTTCTTGAGCGCGACGGCGGGGTCCTCGTCCTCTTCCGGAGCCGGTTCGGCCGCGGTGTCGGCGGGCTCGCCGGCATCAGAACCCTCGACCACGTCGGTCAGCTCGGCGGGCGCGGCGTCCTCGTCGCTGCCCACCGCCTCAGAACCCAGGTCGGAACCGGCCTCGGCACCAGCCTCATCCTCGGCGTTGGTCTCGTCGACATCGATGGTGTCGACGAGCTCGCCCGAAGGCGCGTCGCCGTCGAAGCTCGTCACGTGTCAGTCCTCTCTCAAAATCATCAGCGGCCTGCGGCCCGGTCCCGGGTCGGTCAGGCGAAGACCCAGGTGATCAGCTTGGCCAGGCCCAGGTCGACCCCGCCGATCAACGCCACCATGAAGATCAGGAACAGCAGCACGACGGTCGTGTAGCTGACCATCTGCTTGCGGTTGGGCCAGATGACCTTCCGCAGCTCGCCGACAACTTCCCGCAGGTAGTTGATGATGAACGTGATCGGGTTGCGCGACGGCCCGTCCTTGGGCTTCTTCGCGGTCTTCTTCTTGGGCTTGGGGCCGCTGCCGTCGTCGTCCTTCGAACCCGAACTGTCGGTCTCGGGCGACTCGTCGGTGTCCACCTCGGCGACGCGTCGCGTCCGCTTGCCGGTGGGTCGCAGGGGCCGCGTCACCACGGCGGTCTGACCGCGGGTGTCACCGTCGTCGGGCTGTGTGCCGCTGTCGGTGTCCGCGGAGCTGACACCGTCGCGCTCGTCGCTCACCGCATGCTTCCCATCTGGTCGTGTTCTGTGTGGTCACCTTCCAGTGTCCACACTCCTCGAGTGTTCAGTTGCGCAGGGGCGACAGGACTTGAACCTGCAACCTGCGGTTTTGGAGACCGCTGCTCTGCCAGTTGAGCTACGCCCCTTCAGGGGACCCTGCAGGGCTCACACAATTCGCGCGCTCCCCGTTCGGTCGATCTGAGCCGACGGACAGCGCGCTTAACTGGGAAAACCCGAAACCCGAGTGTAGCGCGCCGTAGGTCGGAGTTACTAATCCGTTCCCGTCGCGGCGGCGTCCTGCGTGTCCTCGTGCTGAACCGGCTTGCGCAGCACCTGCCCGGTCTCCGGGTCCCAGCCGGCGGAGATCGAATTGTCGCCCTCGTGGCCCATGAGCGTGGTGAACGACTCCATGACGACGGCGCCGGTGTCGTCGGTCAGGACGTTGCGGGTGGTGACGATGTCGGCGCCGAACCGCTCGTCGACGGTCAGGATGGTCAGCGCGCCGCGCAGCCGGTCGCCCTCCTGGATCGGGCGGTGGAACAGGAACTTCTGGTCGACCTGGATGATCTGCAGGGTTTCCAGACCGACGTCGACGTGCTGGAAGAAGTGGTTCTGGATCATCACCGCGAAGATCGACATGAACGTCGGCGGCGCGACGAGCCCGCTGTGCCCGAGCTCGGTGGCGGCGTCCTCGTCATGGCTCGCCGGGTCCTTCGACTTCACCGAGTTCGCATACTGACGGATCTGTTCGCGACCGACGACGAAAGCGTCGGGGTACTCCCAGACCATCCCCCGGATGTCTGTTTTCAGTGCCATCTGCCGAACCCGCCTACGCCAGTTTCGCGACGGCGACGGCGCGACCGAAGATCTTCTTGCCCCCGGAGGTCGCACTCAGCGCGATCGTCACGGACTTCGAGTCGGCGTCCACGGACTTCACCCGCCCGTTGAACACGATCTGCGCGCCCACACCGTCGTTGGGGACCGGTACCACGGCGGTGAACCGCACGTTGTACTCGGTGACCGCGGCCGGATCGCCGACCCACGACGTCACGTACCCGCCGCCGAGGCCCATGGTGAGCATGCCGTGGGCGATCGCGGTGTCGAGGCCGACCTGCTTGGCGATCTCGTCGTCCCAGTGGATCGGGTTGAGGTCGCCGGACACGCCCGCATAGTTGACGAGGTCGGCCCGCGTCAGCGGGATGACCCTCTCGGGAAGTTGATCGCCGACGCTGACCGAACTGAATTCACGCAGTGCCATGTGAAAAGCCACTCTCTCCGTCTTCTTCGCTACGCCCTGCGAGCGTGGTGTAGGACTCCTGAACGACATCGCCCTTGGAATTGCTGACGATGTTCTTCGTGACGATGATGTCGGTGCCGTGGGCCTTGCGGATCGACTCGATCCACACGTCGCAGTGCAGTTCGTCGCCCGCCTGGATGGGGCGCACGAACTTCAGGGACTGGTCCACCTGGACGATCTTGGCGTCCGCGATGCCGATGTTGTGGGCCGCGAACATCGCCCACTGGGCCATGTAGCCGAAGATCGAGATGAAGGTCAGCGGCGCCAGCAGCGAGTCGTAGCCCAACTCGGCGGCAGCCTCTTCGTCATGGAACGCCTCGTCGTCGTTCTTGACCGCTACGGCGTACTCACGGATCTTTTCCCGCCCCACCACGTAGTGGTCGGGGTAGCGGAAATGCGACCCGACGTAGTTATCCAGAAACGACACGAAAGATGAACCTACCTAGCCGACCTCAGCAACTGTGAATCGACGGCGTCCACGGCGCGCTGGCTAGCGCGACTCTTTGTGGGCCTGGTGCTTGCCGCAGTTCGGACAGAACTTCTTGATCTCGAGGCGGTCGGGATCGTTGCGGCGGTTCTTCTTGGTGATGTAGTTGCGGTGCTTGCACACCTCGCAGGCCAAGGTGATCTTGGGCCGTACGTCAGTACTGGAGGCCACGTCAGTCGTCTCTTTCTTCCACGGTCGCGTTCTTGTAGCGGTGGGGAGGCTCGATCTCCCGACCTCACGATTATGAGTCGTGCGCTCTAACCAGCTGAGCTACACCGCCCCGGACAGATCCGGGCTGGGCGCTGTCGGGGCGCTCCGCCCGTTTCCACCGAGCCCCCTAACGGAATCGAACCGTTGACCTTTTCCTTACCATGGAAACGCTCTACCGACTGAGCTAAGGGGGCGTGCACCCGCGCGAGTGCCGCGAGCCTTAAAGAGGGTACATTCTCCGGGTTTCCGGCGCCAAACCGCTGGTCACTGGCGCCGTTCCACCCCTGTGGAGCCTACGCTGACCGCTATGGCCGACAAACCCGACCGCCTCTACTTCCGCCAGCTGCTGTCGGGCCGCGATTTCGCGGCCGGGGACATGATCGCCCAGCAGATGCGCAACTTCGCCTACCTGATCGGCGATCGCGAGACCGGCGACACCGTCGTCGTGGATCCGGCCTACGCCGCGCAGGACCTCGTGGACGCGCTGGAGGCCGACGGGATGCATCTGTCCGGTGTGCTCGTCACCCACCACCATCCCGACCACGTCGGCGGATCGATGATGGGCTTCGAGCTCAAGGGCCTCGCCGAGCTGCTGGAGCGGGTCAGCGTCCCGGTGCACGTCAACGCCCACGAAGCGGACTGGGTCTCGCGGATCACCGGCATCGCGGGCAGCGAGCTGACCTCCCACCAGCACGGCGACACCGTCTCCGTCGGCGCCGTCGACATCGAGCTGCTGCACACCCCCGGCCACACGCCCGGCAGCCAGTGCTTCCTGCTCGACGGGCGGCTCGTCGCCGGCGACACCCTGTTCCTCGAAGGCTGCGGACGCACCGACTTTCCCGGCGGCAACGTCGACGACATGTTCCGCAGCCTGCAGGCGCTGGCGCAGTTGCCCGGCGACCCCACCGTCTTCCCGGGACATTGGTATTCCGCGGAGCCGAGCGCGGCACTGTCCGACGTCCGGGGCAGCAACTACGTCTACCGCGCGGGCAACCTGGACCAGTGGCGCATGCTGATGGGCGGCTGAGCCCGGCCGGACGGACCTGCCGGCAGCGCTGTTACGTTCGACCCATGACCAGCACCGTGTCCTATGAGCTCGCGGATTCCGTGGCCACCATCACCCTCGACGACGGCAAGGTGAACGTGCTCGGGCCCGCGATGCAGGCCGCGCTGAACGAGGCACTCGACCGCGCCGAGGCGGACAAGGCCAAAGCGGTGGTGCTGGCCGGTAATTCGCGGGTCTTCAGCGGGGGCTTCGACCTCGCCGTCTTCCAGTCCGGCGACGCGGCCGCCGCGCTGGGCATGCTCTCGGGCGGTTTCGAGCTGTCCGTGCGGACCTTGACGTTCCCGGTCCCGGTCGTCATCGCCGCGACGGGCCCGGCGATCGCGATGGGTTCCTTCCTGCTGCTGTCGGCGGATCACCGCGTGGGGCAGCCGAAGTCGCGCTGTCAGGCCATCGAGGTCGCCATCGGGATGACGATCCCGATCTCGGCGATCGAGATCATGCGCATGCGGTTGACACCGGCGGCGTTCGAACGCGGCACCGCACTGGCGGCCACCTTCGTGGGCGACGAGGCGATCGCAGCGGGCTGGCTCGACGAGATCGTGGACGTCGACCGGGTTCTCGCACGGGCCCAGCAGGTGGCGACCGAGGCGGCGACCACGCTGCACGCCGGTGCCCACCTGGCCACAAAACTGAAGGCGCGCAAGCCGGCCCTGGATGCGATCCGGGCCGGGATCGACGGTCTGGCAGCAGAATTCGCGCTCAGCTAGGTCGCCCGACCTCCCGCCGCGGAATAGCATTCCAGGTCGTGATTCCCACCCGACCCACAGCCGTGGCCTCTCACTCGCGGCGCCGTCTCAGTGCGAGGATGGACGCGTGACCCACGTCCGCGGCCGGATCTGGCGCGAAGGCAAACCCACCGACGAGTTCGAGTTCTCGTCGATCTCGGACTACCTCGACTCCGAGGACACCTTGGTGTGGTGCGACATCTACGATCCCGACCACGCCATTCTCAACGAGCTCGCCCAGGAGCTGTCGCTGAACACGTGGGCCGTGGAGGACGCGCTCGGCGACTCCGAGCGCACGAAGGCCGTTGTCTACAAGACGCACACGTTCTTCACCGTCTACGGGGTGTCGGTGCAGGAGCCACCCCCTGCCGACGTGTCCGATTCCCAGCTGGCGGCTCACCGCATCTCCGGCTTCGTCCTGCCGCGGGGTCTGATCACCGTGCGGCTGTCGAAGGAGTTCGACATCGACGAGGTGTCCCGGCGTTTCGACGAGCTCGGCGGGCAGGAGTACGGGGTCGGCTCGCTCGTCCACGGCCTGCTCGACGTCGTGGTGGACGGCCACTTCGCCGCGGTGCAGGCCCTCGACGACGGCATCGAGGATCTCGAAGACGAGCTCTTCGCCGACAGCGTTCCACGAAACAACGTGCAGCGCAGAACCTTTCAATTTCGTAAGGACCTTGTGGCCCTGCGGCGCGTGGTGCTGCCGATGCGCGAGGTGGTCACGGCCATCCAGCACCGCCGGATGGACGCCAAGACCGCCGCCGAGCTCGACCCCCTCTACGCCGACCTGTACGACCACGTGCTGCGCGCCTCGGAATGGACGGAATCGCTGCGCGACATGGTCACGACGGTGTTCGAGACCAACCTCTCGCTACAGGACGCGCGGCTGAACATGGTGATGAAGAAGCTCACCGGATGGGCCGCGATCATCGCGGTGCCGACCGCGGTCACCGGTTTCTACGGCCAGAACGTGAACTACCCGGGCATCGAGACGGTCGGCGGTTTCGTCACCAGCACCGCCGTCATCCTGGTGCTCGTCGTGGTGCTCTACCTGACGTTCAAGAAGCGGGATTGGCTGTGACGGTGAGTGTTCCGACGACCTTGTCGCCGAGCCGGTAGGTCGCCGAGAACCCGTCGGCACGTTCGATCAGGTCCGAGGAGTCGTAGTCGGACCCCCATCCCCGGTATTTGAGCGTGAACGCGCCGATCACACCGCTGTATCCCGGGATCTTGTCCCAGGCGGCCGCCGCGCCCGCCGCGGTGAGGCCCGCCACGAGCCCCTGCTGGGCGGCGTCGCGCCAGTGCTCGGACACCACGCGCCGGCCCGCGGCGACATTGTGGGCGATGGCGATGTCCCCGGCCGCGTAGATGTTGCGGACCGAGGTGCGCATGCGCTCGTCGACCACGACACGGCCCCGGTCCGTGGCGAGCCCCGCGCGGGTGGCCAGCCGGATGTCGGGCCGCACGCCGGTCGCCGCGACGATCACGTCGGCGTCGACGCGCTCCCCCGTCATGAGGGTGACGCCGTTGTCGTCGATCGCGTCGACGGTCGTCGAGGTCAGCACCCGGGTCCCCGCGTCGGCGAGCATCTCGGCGACCCGCTTGCCGACGTCGACGCCGAACCTGCGCAGCAGCGGTGCGGCTTCCGGGATCACGAGGGTGGTGGCCAGGCCCAGCCCGGCCAGACAGCTTGCGGTCTCGCAGCCGATCAGCCCGCCGCCGATCACCACGGCGGTGTCACCGAAGCGGGCGGCCATCTTCAGGGCGACGGCGTCGGCGAAGGAGCGCAGCGGCTGCGCGGACTGTCCGCCCGGTACGGCCAGGGGAACCGCCGCCGACCCCGACGCGAGCACGAGGTGCCAGTACGGGTAGCGCGCCCCACCGACGGTCACGACCTCCTGGGCGTCGACGTCGATACGCTCCACGGTGACCCCGAGCCGCAGATCGATGTTGTGCCGGGCGAACCAGCCCGCGCTGTGCAGATCGAGGTTCGTGTGGCCGCCCCCGAGGAATTCCTTGCTGAGAGGGGGCTTGGCGTACGGGAGTGCGGGATCGGCGGACAGGATGCGCACGGGGATGTGAGGGTGCCGTCGGCGGAACGTCTCGGCGGCGCTCACCCCCGCCGGACCACTGCCGATGGCCAGAAATCCCGGTGCCGCCATGGCGCGGGGATACCACCATCTCGGGAAGATCAATCTTTTCGGCGTCCCCGGCCGTCAGGCTCCGGCCATATTCGCTGTGATCCGGTGGAGTGTCGACCGTTGAGCGCCAAGATCAGGTGTGCAAACATCGGCGCATGGAGCCCTATGGCGATCCTGAGGCCCGCATTCGGGACCTCGAACGCCCCCTCGCAGATCAAGCGCACTCCAACGAGCTGGGCACGCACGCGTACGAGGCGCCACCACCGCCGACCGAACCCGCCCCGGCCTACCAGTACGGGACTCCGCCGCCTGCGGAGCCCTATCCCACCCAGCAGCCCTACGGCCAGTACGGGTCGCCCTACTACGCCGCTCCGCAGCAGGTCGTCCACAAACGCTCGCAGACGGCCGTCTGGCTGATTCCGCTGGTCGTGATCGCGATCATCGGGGCCGGCGTCGTCGCCATGGTCCTGTTCTTCAGCCTCGGCAGCCCCGGCCCCAGCCCGACGATCTCGGGAGGAGGCGGCCAGCTCGACGGGCCCCAGGTGCCCGACGTCCCGCAGATCCCGCCGATCCCGCAGATCGATCCGCCGGGTGGTGCGACGGACGAGGTCATCACCGTGGAGGCGGGTGGCTCGGTCAGCATCGGCGGCGTCGACAAGGTCCAGACGATCGTCTGCAACGACGGCACGGTCAACATCAGCGGCGTCCAGAACAGCATCGAGGTCCAGGGGTCGTGCGCCGTCATCCACGTCTCCGGAGTCGAGAACAACGTCACGATCGAGTCTTCGGGTTCGATCGACACCTCCGGCTTCGACAACCGGGTCACCTACCGCGGCGGGGACCCCGAGATCAGCACCTCCGGCACCGGCAACGTCGTCGAACAGGGCTAGCCACCACCTCTCCCCGAAGGAGACCATGAGCGAACGCACGACCGCCCCGAGGTTGTCCGGACAGTTCTCCAAGGCGCTGGTCTACGCCGAACTCAAGCACCACAACCAGGCCCGTAAGGGCAGCGAGATCCCCTACACGGGGCATCTGCTGTCGGTGGCCGCCCTGGTGATCGGCGACGACGGCTCCGAGGCGCAGGCGATCGCGGCCCTGCTGCACGACTGTGTGGAGGACGCCGGCGGCCCGCCCACCCTGGCCGAGATCGAGGCGAACTTCGGCGCCGAGGTGGCCCGCATGGTCGACGAGTGCAGCGACACCGACGAGACCCCGAAACCGCCGTGGCGAGAGCGCAAGCAGCGCTACCTCGACCACCTCGCCGACGTCGGGGACGACACCCTGCTGGTGTCGGTGGCCGACAAACTGGACAACGCCCGCTCGATGCTGCGCGACCACCGCGAGGTCGGCGCGCGGCTGTGGGAGCGGTTCTCGGTGACCGATCCCGCCGATCATCTCTGGTACTACGGCGAGCTGATCGCGGCGTACCGGCGACGCGGCCTGACCAGCTGGATGGTCGACGAGCTGGACAGGGTCGTCGCCGAACTGTCCAGAGCCGTCTCCGTCTGACCGCCGAGTAGTCTGACCGCCGATGGCCCTCCACCTCCATCGGGCCGACCGGACCGATCTGCTCGCCGACGGCCTCGGCGCGATGCTGGCCATCCCGCCCGCCGACCCGTTCGCCGAGGACCTCGTGCTGGTGTCCGCGCGCGGCACCGAGCGCTGGCTGAGCCAGCGCCTGTCGCACGTGCTGGGCGCGGGTCCGGGGGGCGACGGGATCTGCGCCGGGGTGACGTTCCGCCACCCGCGGTCCCTGATCGCCGAACTCACCGGGACCGACGACGACGATCCGTGGTCGCCGGATGCGATGGTGTGGCCGCTGCTCGACGTCATCGACACGTGCGTGGACCAGCCGTGGTGCCTCACGCTGGCCACGCACCTCGGCCACTTCGCCGACGGTGAGGAGCGCGAGCTGCGCCAGGGCAGGCGCTACGCGGTCGCACGCCGGCTCGCCGGGCTGTTCGCCTCCTATGCCGGCCAGCGACCGCAGCTGCTCGTCGACTGGGCCGAGGGGGGCACCGGCGGGGTCGACGAGGACCTGCACTGGCAGCCCGAGCTCTACCGTGCGCTGCTCGCACGTGTGGCCGCCGACCCGCCCCCGGTGCGCCACGCCGACACCGTTGCGCGCCTGCGGCATTCGCGTGCCGAACTCCCCGACCGGCTGTCGCTGTTCGGCCACACCCGCCTGTCGGTCACCGAGATCGAGCTTCTCGCCGCACTGAGCACGCACCACGAGCTGCATCTGTGGCTCCCGCACCCCAGCGACGACCTGTGGTCGTCGCTGACCGGCGTGCACGGCACCGTGCCCCGCCGCGCCGACACCTCGCACCGCGACGTCGGGCATCCGCTGCTCGCCACACTGGGCCGCGATCTGCGTGAGCTGCAACGCGCACTGCCCCCGGCGGCGGCCGTCGACGAATCCCTCGGTTCGGCGGAGCGCCCCGAGAGCCTCCTGGGCTGGTTGCAGTCCGACCTCAGCGCGAATGCCGTTCGGCCGCAAGGGCGTTCGCACAGTGAAGCCGACCGCTCGGTCCAGGTGCACAGCTGTCACGGCCCGGCCCGCCAGATCGACGTGCTGCGCGAGGTCCTCCTCGGTGTGCTCGCCGACGATCCGACGCTGGAGCCCCGCGACATCCTGGTGATGTGTCCCGACATCGAGACCTATGCGCCGCTCATCGTGGCCGGATTCGGCCTCGGCGACGTCGTCACGGGCGCTCATCCGGCCCACCAGTTGCGGGTCAAGCTCGCCGATCGCGCCCTGACCCAGACCAATCCGCTGCTCGGTGTCGCCAACCAGCTCCTCGGTCTGGCCGGCGGGCGAGCCACCGCCAGCGAGGTGCTGAACCTGGCCGAGGCGGGCCCGGTGCGGTACCGGTTCGGCTTCTCCGACGACGACCTCGACGCGATCGGCGACTGGGTCCGCGAAGCGAACATCCGGTGGGGCTTCGACCGCGACCACCGCCACCCCTACGGTGTCGACTTCGTGCAGAACACCTGGCGTTTCGGCATCGACCGCGTGCTGGCCGGGGTCGCGATGTCGGAGGACTCACACGCCTGGCTGGACACCACACTCCCGCTCGACGATGTCAGCAGCAACCGGGTGGAGCTCGCGGGCAGGCTCGCCGAGTACGTCGGTCTGCTGCACGCTGCGGCCGAATCACTCACCGGGACGGCGCCTCTGAGCGAGTGGCTGGCCAGACTGGCCTCCGGCATCGCCACGCTCACCGCCGTCTCCGGAGAGGACCAGTGGCAGAGCAGTCAACTGGAGCGCGAGCTCAACGGCATCCTCGCCGACGCCGGTCCGCACGACGGCATCGAACTGCGCCTGTCCGACGTGCGGGCGCTGCTGGATCGCCGGCTGGCGGGCAGGCCCACCCGCGCCAACTTCCGGACCGGCACGTTGACGGTGTGCACGATGGTGCCGATGCGGTCGGTGCCGCACCGCGTGGTCTGCCTGGTCGGCCTCGACGACGGTGTCTTCCCCCGCCTCGGGGTGATCGACGGCGACGACGCGCTGGCTCGCGACCCCATGACCGGGGAGCGTGACCTCCGTTCCGAGGACCGGCAGTTGCTGCTCGACGCGATCGGCGCGGCCACCGAGAAACTGGTGATCACCTACACCGGCGCCGACCAGTACAGCGGACAACGCAAGCCTCCGGCGGTGCCGGTGGTGGAGCTGCTCGACACCCTCGACGCCACCACGGACGCCCCGGTGCGCGACCGCGTGCACGTCTGCCACCCGCTGCAGCCCTTCGACATCGACAACGTGACGCCCGGCAAGCTCGGAATGCCTGCCGCGCAACCATTCACGTTCGATCCCTCCGCGCTGACGGCGGCGCGGGTGGCCGCCGGGCATCGCGCCCAGCGCCCCGAGCTGCTCGGCGAACCACTGCCGGCTCCGGCGCCCGGCGACGTCGCACTCGACGACCTGATCAGCTTCTTCAAAGATCCGGTGAAGGGCTTCTTCCGCTCGCTGGACTACACGCTGCCGTGGGACGTCGATGCGGTCGAGGACGCGATGCCCGTCGACATCGATGCGTTGCAGGAGTGGAAGATCGGCGACCGGATGCTCGACGACATGCTGCGCGGGATGGCGCCCGCGGAGGCCCAGCAGGCGGAGTGGCGCCGTGGGTCGCTGCCACCGGGGCGGCTCGGCTGGCGCAGGGCCCAGGAGATCGCGACGCGCTCGGCAGCGCTCGCGGCCGCCGCGCAGCAGCACCGCACCCGGGAGCCGAAGGCGGTGGACATCGACGTCGCCCTCGGCCCCGCACGCCGTCTCACCGGCACCGTCCCCCGCCTATACGGTGACCGCACGGTGGACGTCACGTACAGCAAGCTCGACGGTCGGCACCTGCTGACGTCATGGATCCGGTTGGCGGCGTTGACCGCACGCTATCCGGACACCGAATGGCTGGCGGTGTGCATCGGCAGGGGCCGCAGGGGCGGCGGGGGCAGAGGCGAGGAGACCAGGACCAGGGTGCTCGGGCCGCCGGAATCCGCGGCCGGGGTCCTGCGCGATCTCGTGGCGATGTACGACGCGGGACGCCGGGAGCCGATCCCGTTGCCGCTCAAGACGTCCTACGCCTGGGCCGAAGCGCGTCACAGCCGGGGCTGGCCGGAGCGCGACGCGCGGTACAAGTGGAACACCGGCAAGTTCCCCGGTGAGAACGAGCAGCCCGCGCACGAACTCGTCTGGGGCAGGCGCTCCCCGGTGGAGGCGTTGATGACGCCGGTGCGTGCCGGCGAGGAGTGCGACGACGAGAAGACGCGTCTCGGAGCCTATTCCGCCCGCCTGTGGCTGCCGATGCTGCAGGCCGAGAGGACCGGGCTGTGACGGAAACAGCGTCCTTCGACCTGCTCGGCCCGCTGCCCGCCGAGCAGACGACGACCGTTCTGGAAGCGAGCGCGGGCACCGGCAAGACGTTCACGCTGGCCGGTCTGGTCACCCGCTACGTGGCCGAGGGCGTCGCCACCCTGGACCAGATGCTGCTGATCACGTTCGGGCGTGCGGCCAGCCAGGAGCTGCGGGAGCGGGTGCGGTCCCAGATCCTGCAGGCACTGCGGATGCTCGACGACCCGGCCGGACCGGCCGCCAACGAACTCGTCGCCCATCTGCGTGCCGGCACCGAGGAGCAGATCGCCGACCGCAGGCGTCGGCTGCGCGACGCGCTTGCGGGCTTCGACGCCGCCACCATCGCCACCACCCACCAGTTCTGCCAGCTGGTGCTGCGGTCCCTGGGCGTCGCCGGTGACACCGACTCCGGCGTCGAGCTGGTGGAGAACCTCGACGATCTGGTGGCCGAGATCGTCGACGACCTGTACCTCGCCCACTTCGGGCAGGAGCGCGACGAGCCGCTGCTGTCCTACGACGCGGCGCTGCGCCTGGCACGCGAAGTGGTCGGCAACGCGCACACCGAGCTGCGGCCCACGGACCCGCCGCCGGGCTTCGATCCCGCGGTTCGCGTGCAGTTCGCGAGAGCCGTCTGCGCCGAACTCGAGACGCGCAAGCGCAAGCTCGGCATCCTGCACTACGACGATCTGCTCTCGCGGCTCGCCGACGCGCTCGAGTCACCGGATTCGCCCGCGCGGGCCCGGATGCAGCGGCGGTGGTCGATCGTGATGGTCGACGAGTTCCAGGACACGGATCCGGTGCAGTGGCAGGTGATCGACCGCGCCTTCACCGGCCATGCGACGGTGATCCTGATCGGCGACCCGAAGCAGGCGATCTACGCGTTCCGCGGTGGGGACATCGTGACCTACCTGCATGCCGCGTCGTCGGCGGGGCAGCGCAGAACGCTGGGCACCAACTACCGCAGCGACGGGCCGCTGGTGGACGCGCTGCAGGCCGTCATGCGCGACGCCCAGCTCGGGGACCCGCGGATCGTGGCCCACAGGGTCGAGGCCCACCACCGCGAACACCGGCTCCAGGGTGCGCCCCACAACGAGCCGTTCCGGCTCCGGGTGGTCACCCGCGACCAGTTCGGCACCCGGCCCGACCGGGTCATCCCGATAGACACACTGCGCCAACATATTCCGAAGGACATGGCAGCCGACATCGCCGGCCTGCTGTCCAGCGGCGCGACGTTCTGCGACACGCCCGTGCAGCCCGGTGACATCGCCGTGATCGTGGAGAGCCACCGCGACGGGCACGCCTGCTTCGACGCGCTCACCGACGCAGGCATCCCGGCCGTCTACACCGGCGACTCCGACGTGTTCACCTCCCCTGCCGCCGACGACTGGCTGTGTCTGCTGGAGGCGTTCGACCAGCCCCACCGTTCCGGTCTCGTCCGCGCCGCGGCGACCACGATGTTCTTCGGCAACACCACCAGAGAGCTCTCTGCGCAGGGCGATTCGCTCACCGATCGGGTGGCCGAGACGCTGCGCCAGTGGGCCGACTTCGCACGCGAGCGTGGTGTCGCTGCCGTGTTCGAGGCGGCCCAGCTCAGCGGCATGGGAGCGCGGGTGCTGTCCTGGCTCGACGGCGAGCGCCACATGACCGACCTGGCGCACCTGACCCAGGTTTTGCACGACATCGCCCACCGGGAGCACTACGGCCTGCCCGCTCTGCGGGATTGGCTGCGCACCCAGCGCGAGGAACGCACCGGGAACGTGGAACGCAACCGTCGTCTCGACAGCGACGCGGCCGCTGTGCAGATCATGACGGTGTGGGTGAGCAAAGGTCTTCAGTTCCCGGTGGTCTATCTGCCGTTCGCGTTCAACCGCAACATCCAGACACGCGACGTCGTGATGTTCCACGAGTCCTCCCCCGCCGGCGACATCCGCTGCCTGCACATCGGGGGCGAGCAGAGCCCAGATTTCGCCGCCGTGCAGCAGCAGGGCAGGCGGGAGGCGGCCGGCGACGACGTGCGCCTCACCTACGTCGCAATGACAAGGGCCCAGTCGCAGGTGGTGGCGTGGTGGGCGCCGTCCAACGATGAGCCCAACGGCGGCCTGTCGCGGCTGCTTCGCGGCCGCGCGCCCGGCGACCCGGTGGTCCCGGACCGCTGCGAACCGCCGCGGATCGACGACGCCGATGCCAAAGCTCTACTGCGCGCATGGTCCGAGCAGGGCGGGCCGTCCCTGGAGGACTCGATCATCGCGACCACCGGGGAGGTCCCGCTGCCCGGGCCTGCGGCCGAAATCGACGTTCGCCACTTCCATCGCCGCATCGACACCTCGTGGCGCCGCACCTCCTACTCGGGACTGATCAGGTCCGCCGAACAGGAGCCGGGCGTGACCAGCGAGCCGGAGGTCGTCGAGCTCGACGACGAGGCCGGGGAGGTCCCGCTGCCCGAGGCCGACGAGCCCATGCCCGCGGCCGCCGACGTCCCCTCACCGATGGCGGCGCTGCCGATGGGTGCGAAGTTCGGCACCCTGGTGCACGCGGTGCTGGAAACCGCTGACCCGCTGGCCGCCGACCTGGCCGCAGAGCTGGAGGCCAACATCGGTGAGCATTCCCTGTGGTGGCCCGTCGACGTGCCCGCCGCCGACCTCGCCGCGGCCATGGTCCCGATGCACGACACCCCGCTGGGGCCGCTGGCGCCGGGAGTGACGCTGCGTGACATCGGTCTGCGAGACCGACTGCGGGAGTTGGAATTCGAGTTCCCGCTGGCCGGTGGGGACCGGCGCGGGCAGGCCCCCCAGATCACGCTCGCCGATGTCGGACGGCTGTTGGCCGCGCATCTGTCCGCCGACGATCCGCTGGCACCCTACGCCGCCCGGTTGTCGGGTAGCGCCCTGTCGACCCAGTCGCTCAAGGGATACCTGAACGGGTCACTGGACGCGGTCCTGCGTACCGGCGAGCGCTACCTCGTCGTCGACTACAAGACCAACTGGCTGGGCGACCCGGGCGCCGAGCTGACCGCGGCGGACTATTCCCCGGCGCGGCTCGCCGAGGCCATGCTGCATTCGGACTATCCGCTGCAGGCTCTCCTGTACTGCGTTGTGCTGCACCGTTTCCTGCGGTGGCGGGTCCCCGGTTACTCCCCGGACCGCCACATCGGCGGGGTGCTCTACCTGTTCGTGCGCGGCATGTGCGGGGCCGCGACCCCCGTCTTCGACGGGCATCCCGCCGGCGTCTTCAGTTGGCGGCCGCCCGCCGCGCTGATCGAGGCTCTGTCGGATCTGCTGGACGCCGGGGCGGCGGCACTGTGACGATCGAGGCGTTCTCCGAGCTGTTCGAACCGGCCGATGTGCATGTCGCGCAACGGTTGACGACCCTGGGCGAGGACACCGACGAGCGGGTGGCGCTCGCGGTCGCGCTGGCGGTGCGGGCCCTTCGCAGCGGGTCGGTGTGCGTGGACCTGCGCTCGGTCGCCGCGCAGGCCGGGATGCCGGAGCTGCCGTGGCCGGCGCCGGAGGAGTGGCTGCAGGCGGTGCGGGACAGCCCGCTGGCCGGGAAGCAGGTGCTGCGGATCTACTCGGATGCGGCGGGCGACCTGCTCTACCTCGACCGGTACTGGCGCGAGGAACAACAGGTGTGCGACGACGTCCTGGCTCTGCTGTCCTCGCCGCGGCGCACCACGGTGACGGGCCTGGACCGTCTCTTCCCCGCCGGTTGGGAGGAACAGCGCACCGCGGCGCACGCCGCGCTCACGCAATCGCTCACGGTGCTCACCGGCGGGCCCGGCACGGGGAAGACCACGACGGTTGCGCGGCTGCTGGCCGCGATCGCCGACCAGGCGGCCACCGCGGGCGCACCGCCGCCCCGGATGGCGCTGGCCGCACCCACCGGCAAAGCGGCTGCGCGCCTGCAGGACGCGGTGGCCGCCGAGGTGAGCAAGTTGACCGCCGTCGACCGGGAGCGTCTGGCCGGGCTGCGCGCGACGACGCTGCACCGGCTCCTCGGCAGCCGCGCGGACACGTCGTCGCGGTTCCGCCACCACCGGGGCAACAGGTTGCCCCACGACGTGATCGTCGTCGACGAGACGTCGATGGTGTCGCTGACGATGATGGCGCGCCTGCTCGAAGCGGTGCGCCCCGACGCCCGCCTGCTGTTCGTCGGCGATCCCGACCAGCTGGCGTCGGTGGATGCCGGTGCGGTGCTCGCCGATCTGGTCGACGGGCTGGGTGAGGCCGGGGTGGTGGAGCTGAAGACCCCGCACCGGTTCGGTGAGACGATCGGCGCGTTGGCTCAGGCGATCCGCGCCGGTGACGCCGACGCGACCGTGGCGCTGCTGCGCGGCGGTGGCACCGCGGTCGAGTGGCTGGAGACCGACGATCCCGCCGAGCAGCTGCGTCCCACGCTGGTGGCCCGCGCGGTCGACCTGCGCGAGGCCGCGCTGCTCGGCGATGCCGGGACCGCGCTGGGCATCCTGGACAGCCACCGGCTGTTGTGCGCGCACCGCAACGGGCCGTTCGGGGTGACGCACTGGAACCGGCGCGTCGAACGCTGGCTGGCCGACGCGACCGGGCAGCCGACCTGGTCGCAGTGGTATCCGGGCCGGCCGCTGCTGGTGACCGCCAACGACTACGGGCTCGGTGTGTACAACGGCGACACCGGTGTGATGGTCGCGGCCCCCGACGGGCTGCGGGCCCACATCGGCTCCCCGGGCGCCTCCCTGCAGTTCGCGCCGGGCCGGCTCGGTGACGTCGACACGATGTTCGCGATGACGATCCACAAGAGCCAGGGCAGCCAGGCCGACGAGGTCACCGTGCTGCTGCCCCCTCCGGATTCCCGGCTCCTGACCCGCGAGCTCTTCTACACCGCGGTCACCCGCGCCAAGAGGCGCGTCCGCGTCGTCGGCACCGAGTCGTCGGTCCGCGCCGCGGCCGGACGCCGCGCCATCCGCGCGTCGGGCCTGGCGCGGCGGCTGAGCTCCCGGTGAGCGCGCTGAAATGAAATCCCGCACCTGACGGTTGAACACAGTGCAATGTCAGGACCGCGCGATTCGCTCCACGGCTCCGACCCGATCAGGGAAGAGCAGGAAACACCCATGAAGTACCTCACCGTCGCCACCGGCCTCGCCGTCGGACTCAGCGCCGCGGCCTTCGGGCTGGCCGGCGTCGCGTCCGCCGCGCCCGCTGGCCCCGGTAACGCCAGCGAGACCATCAGCGCGCTGGAGCAGCTCGGCAACACCGTGATCGTCGACAGGCTCTCGGAGGCTCCGCTGCCGGAGGCCTCGGTGGTCTCCGTCCGTCCCGGCGCGGCCGTCCAGGAGATGGCCTGGGACGCCGATGCGGGCAGACCGGCCTCCACCGGTCAGGTCGTCTACGTGACCGTCCGCTAGTTCACAGCACAGAGAAGGGGCGTCCGGAAAGGGCGCCCCTTCGTCGTCGTGTACCGATCGTCATCGAACAGTCGCTATTTTGTCGGTGAGCCGACAACGCTTCACGACCCAATCGGAGAGATCGTTGCGACATGCGAGTTGACGGGCGGGACGTCGCCGTATCGGGCAGCCTGCTCCAGCCGCTGACCCGCCGCACCAACGACATCGTGCGGCTGTCGCTGGCCGGTGTCTTCCTCGTCGTCATCGTCACCAGCTCGCTGATCACCCGCTACGAGTGGGAAGCACTCGAGCGTTCCATCTCGGGCATCGTCGGCGTGCTGAGCCCCGCGCAGTCCAACACCGTCTATCTCATCTACGGCATCGCGATCCTGGCGCTGCCCTTCTTCATCCTCATCGGGCTCATCGCGGCGCGGCAGTGGAAGCTGCTGGGCGCCTACGCCGCGGCCGGGGTCATCGCGATCCTGGCGCTCTCGATCACCGGCAACGGCATCGCCGCGCCCCAGTGGCATTTCGACCTCACCGTGCGGCTCGACACCGTGCTGTCGCAGTTCCTCGACGATCCACGCTGGATCGCGATGCTGGCTGCGGTGCTGACGGTGTCCGGGCCGTGGCTGCCCGCCCGGTGGCGGCACTGGTGGTGGGCGCTGCTGCTGGCGTTCGTGCCGATCCACCTGGTCGTCAGCGCGGTCGTACCGGCACGCTCCCTGCTCGGCCTCGCGGTGGGCTGGTTCGTCGGCGCGCTGGTCGTGCTCGTCAGCGGGACACCTGCGCTGGAGGTGCCGCTGGACGGCGCGATCCGCGCGATGACGCGGCGCGGCTTCCCGGCCACGGCGCTCACGGTGGTCCGTCCCGCCGGGCAGGGGCCGATGGTGTTGCACGCGACCGTCGAGGGCACCGGGGGTGCGGCCCCGGACGTCGCCGTCGTCGAGCTGTACGGACCGCACCAGCGCGGCGGCGGGTTCCTGCGCCAGTTCTGGGGAAAGCTGCGCCTGCGCGACGCTGAGACGGCGCCGCTGCAGACCTCGCTGCGTCGCGCGGTCGAGCACCGCGCGCTGATGGCGCTGGCCGTCGGCAACCTCGGTATGGCCAACACGTCGCCGATCGCGGTCGCCACGCTGGACCGCGGCTGGACCGTCTACGCCCACAAGCCGGCCCAGGGAACCACGCTCGACAGGTGTGCCGACGAGACCCCGGTGGCACGGGTGTGGGATTCGCTCGGTGTGTTGCACAGCCAGCAGATCTCTCACGGCGACCTGCACTGCCAACAGATCACCGTGGTCGACGGCACGCCGCTGTTCGGCGGTTTCACCCAGGCCGAGTACGGCGCCTCCGACAGCCGCCTGTCCACCGACATCGCCCAATTGCTGGTCACCACAGCGGATCTGTACGGCGCTCCAAAGGCGGTCGCGGCCGCGATCACGGTGTTCGGCAACGACGCGGTGCTGGCCGCGTCGCGCCGCCTGACGAAGGCGGCTGTGCCCAAGCGGGTGCGGGACAAGGTGCGCGACGCGGGAAGTGCGCTGTCCACGGTGCGCGACGAGGTCAAGGTCCAGACGGGTGCCGACCAGATCAAGCCCGAGACCATCACGCGATTCAGCCGCAACCAGCTGATCCAGATGGTGCTGCTGGTCGCGCTGGTCTACGTGGCCTACCCGTTCATCAGCTCGGCGCCGGTGTTCTTCTCGGAGCTCCGCACGGCGAATTGGTGGTGGGCGCTGGCCGGGCTGCTGGTGTCGGCGCTGAAATACGTCGGCGCCGCGGCGGCGTTGTGGGCGTGCGCGGACGGCATGGTCAGGTTCCGGACGTTGACGATCATGCAGGTGGCCAACACCTTCGCCGCGACGACGACGCCCGCGGGCGTGGGCGGGCTGGCGCTGAGCACGCGGTTCCTGCAGAAAGGCGGGCTGGGTGCGCTGCGGGCCACCACGGCGGTCGCGCTGCAGCAGTCGGTCCAGGTGATGACCCACGTCACGCTGCTGATCTTTTTCAGCGCGGTCGCCGGCGCCTCGGCCGACCTGTCGCGGTTCGTGCCGAGCGCCACGGTTCTGTACCTCATCGCCGGTGTCGTGTTCGGCGCGGTCGGGGTGTCGCTGTTCGTCCCCAAGCTGCGGCACTGGCTGGCCACCGCGGTGCGCCCGCGGTTGAAGGAGGTGCTCGACGACCTCGTGCTGCTCGCCCGCGAACCCAAGCGCCTTGCCCTGATCATTCTCGGTTGTGCGACAACGACTCTCGGCGCCGCACTGGCGCTGTACGCCAGCATCGCCGCGTTCGGCGGGGACGTCAGCTTCATCACCGTCACGATCGTCACGATGGTCGGCGGCACGCTCGCCTCGGCGGCGCCCACCCCCGGCGGCGTCGGGGCGGTGGAGGCGGCGCTCATCGGCGGGCTGGCGGCATTCGGAGTGCCCGCAGCCGTCGCGGTGCCCGCCGTGCTCCTGTACCGCATCCTCACCTGCTGGCTGCCGGTGTTCATCGGCTGGCCGATCATGCGCTGGCTGACACAGAAGGAAATGGTGTAGTCCACCCCGGCAGCCCCGGGGGTAAAGCTCGCGCTGAGGCAAACCCATGACGTACCGCAGATCACCAGGCACGCTCCCGTGGTGACTCCTGCGCTCAAACTGCACTGGTTCCTTCCGACCTACGGCGACAGCCGGTCGATCGTCGGCGGCGGGCACGGCACCCCGGCCGGCGCGGCCCGCAGCGACCGCGACGCTTCGCTCGACTACCTGGCGTCGATCGTGCGGGCCGCCGAGACGTTCGACTTCACCGGGGCTCTGATCCCGACGGGCGCATGGTGCGAGGACGCATTCATCACCGCAGCGTTGTTGGCAAGGGAGACAACCTCTCTGGGATTCCTGGTCGCGTTCCGTCCAGGTCTGGTCAGCCCGACGCTGTCCGCGCAGATGGCCGCGACGTTCGCCCGCCACGCGCCGGGGCGGCTCCTGCTCAACGTGGTGGTGGGCGGGGAAGCCCACGAGCAGCGCGCATTCGGAGATCACCTCGACAAAGACAGCCGCTACGCCCGCGCCGACGAGTTCCTCGAGGTGGTGCGCCGACTGTGGGACGGCCAGACCGTCACGCTGGACGGCGACCACATCCAGGTCGAGCAGGCGTCACTGCCGACCCTGCCCGATCCTGTGCCGCCGTTGTATTTCGGCGGCAGTTCCGCGGCCGCCGGGCCGGTCGCGGCGCGGCACGCCGACGTGTACCTGACCTGGGGTGAGCCCCCAGCAGCGGTGGCCCAGAAGGTCGAGTGGATTCGTGGCGAGGCGGCCAAGGAGGGCAGGCAGGTGCGGTTCGGCATCCGGCTGCACGTGATCACCCGCGACACCGCCGACGAAGCCTGGTCTCAGGCCGGCAAGCTGGTGGGGGCCCTCGACGAGGACACCGTGCGCACTGCGCAGAACGGTCTGGGCCGCAGCGAATCCGAGGGTCAGAAGCGCATGCTGGCGTTGCACGAATCCCACCGCGCAAACGGCAGCTGGCACGACGCCCGCGCACTGGAGATCGCCCCCAACCTGTGGGCGGGCGTCGGCCTGGTCCGCGGCGGGGCCGGCACCGCGCTGGTGGGCAGCCACACCGAGGTCGCCGATCGGATCGCCGAGTACGCCGAGGTCGGCATCGAGGAGTTCATCTTCTCCGGATATCCCCACCTGGAGGAGTTGTTCTGGGTCGGCGAGGGCGTCGTACCGCTGCTGCGCGAGCGCGGCTTGTTCGCCGGCGAGACGAAAAGCACAGCGTCGGCGTCCATTCCGTTCCTCGGTGCGGCGCGATGACGCTGACGTCGGCCGACGAGGCGCTACGCGTCGCCGCAAAGCTCGCCGCAGAGTTCGGTGCGCAGGCCGGCGCACGCGACGCGGATCGCACGCTCCCCCACGATCAGGTGAAGGCGCTCAAGGAGTCCGGGCTGCTGTCACTGACGGTTCCCCGGCGGTTCGGGGGGCTGGACGTACCGGCCGAGGTGCTCGCCGAGGTCTTCCGGGTGATCGCCGACGCCGATCCGTCGCTGGCCCAGATACCGCACTCGCACTTCGTGTTCCTGGAAGCGGTCCGGCTGCAGGGCACACGCGAACAGCAGACCTTTTTCTCCGGACTGGTGTGGGACGGGTTGTTGTTCGCCAACGCCCAGTCCGAGCGTGGACCCCACGCCGTCGACGTCGACAGCACCTCGTTGACGCCGCACCCGGGGGGCTACCTGCTCCAGGGCCGCAAGTACTACTCGACGGGCGCACTGTTCGCCGACTGGGTGGTCGTGCGGGCATCGCTGACCGGCGGATCCGACGACGCGCCGACGGCGTCCACCCCCAAGGCGCTGGCGTTCGTGCCCCGCGACACCCGCGGACTCGACATCGTCGACGACTGGGACGGGATGGGACAGCGGACCACCGCGTCGGGGACGGTGACGCTCGACGCCGTCGACGTTCCCGCCGCGCACGTGGTGCCGTTCTCGCCGATCTTCACCCGTCCGACGACGTACGGCGCCCGGGCACAGCTGTGGCACACCGCGATCGACGTCGGCATCGCCACCGGTGCGCTGCGCGAAGGCGTCCGCCAGGCCGAGCGGGCGCGGCCGCACTTCGAGGCGGGGGTGACGGTCGCCGCCGACGACCCCACACTGCTGGCGGTCGCGGGCGAACTCACCGTGTCGGTGCGGGCCGCCCAGGCGTTGCTGGTCGACGCGGCGCGACGGGTCGACGCGGCGACGGCAGACCTCGACGAAGAGTCCGCGGCGCAGGCGTCGGTGGCGGTCGCGGTGGCCAAGGTCGCCGCGGTGCGGGCATCGCTCGAGGCCTCGAACGTGCTGTTCGAACTCGGCGGAACCCGCAGCGCGTCACACTCGGCGAATCTGTCGCGGTACTGGCGGGACGCGCGCACCCACACGCTGCACGACCCCACCAGGTGGAAGCTGCAGCACATCGGTCGCCACACTCTGACCGGCGCCCATCCACCGCGCCACGGCCAACTCTGAGCTCAATCGATCGCGCACGGCAGGGCTTTGATGCCGTGGACGAACACCGACCGCAGCGGGTCGGGCGCGGCGGTGGCGTGCAGGCCCGGGAATGCCGCCAAGAGCGTGCCGAGCACCACCCGCATCTCCATCCGTGCCAGGCCTGCACCGAGGCAGAAGTGCGGCCCGCCCGCGCCGAACGCGACGTGATCGCGGGCGTTGGCGCGATGGATGTCGAACCGGCCCGGTTCGGCGAACACACTCGGATCGTGGTTTGCGGCGAGGTACCAGACCACAACCTTCTCGCCCGCTGCGACGGCGTGCCCGCCGAGGGTGGTGTCGACCGAGGCGGTACGGCGCATGTGCAGCACCGGAGACGACCAGCGCAGCACCTCCTCGATGGCATTGGTGCTCAGTTCGTCGAAATGTGCTTCCAATGACCGTTTTTGGTCGGGATGCTCACTGAGGAGGTGCATCGCCCAAGTCAGCCCCGTCCGGGTGGTGTCATTGCCCGCTGCGGCGAGAAGAATCACGAACGACCCGAATTCAGCCGCGGTCAGGCGTTTTCCGTCCACCTCCGCGTGCATCAGTTGTGAGGTGATGTCGTCACCCGGGTTCTTGCGGCGTTCCCGGCCCAGGTCGATCGTGTACTCGAAGAACTCCGCTACGGCCTTGAGGCTGGTCTCGACGTCACTGACCTCGGTGTCATCGACCCCGAGGATCAGATCGATCAACTCCCGAAGTCGAGGCCGGTCCACCTGCGGGATGCCGAGAAGATCGGCGATCACCTGAAAGGGAAGGCTGGCCCCCACCGTCTCCACGAAGTCGAACTCGCGCCGCTCCCTGATGTCCGCCACGATCGCGTCGGCGAGTTCGCGCACGTATGCGGTCATTTGGCGGATGGCGCGGGGTGAGAAGGCGACCTGAACCAGGCGCCGATACTGGCCGTGACGCGGGTCGTCCATCCCGATGATGGATCCCAGCATCTCTAGGAGTTCGGGCGGCATGTCGTCGAGGGAGAACCCCCGGGTGCTCGTGTACGTCGCCGGATCGCGGGTCACAGTACGCACCGCGGCGTAGGACGTGACCGACCAGAACCCCGGGCCCCGGCTCTGGGGGATGAATTCGACTCCCCCGCTGCGCTTCCGCTGTGCCGCGAAATCCGCCAGACGGGTCTCGATGTCGCCGTCCCAGAATGGGCTGAGCGCTGACGGGTCCGCCAGCCGCTGATGTGCATCGGAAGCGATTTCCATACTCAAAAGTATGGCACAGGCGCCATCAATTGTATCCATCGGCGGGTTGATCCGGGGCGCATCGCCGTCATATGTCCCGATTGCCAGAAACCGGAATCTATACGTCAGAGTATGTTACCGTCGGCGGCGCACCGAGAACCCGACCCTGGGGTGACCATGAATTTCGACGGGCAGACGGACCGACGTCACCTGCGTGCTGACCGAATGGCACGCCGGTGACTGCCCCTGCCGGAACGCGACGGCGGCGGCCCTACAAATTGATGGGTGCGGTCCTGCTGATTCTGGCATTGTCCCTGGTGGCATTGGTTTACATGCAGTTCCGGGGTGAGCTGGCCCCCACCGTGCGACTCACGGTGCTCTCGCCCCGTGCGGGCCTGGTGCTGGATCCGGGGTCGAAGGTGACACTCGACGGCGTGCCGATCGGACGGGTCGTCGCCGTCAACTCGGTCCAGGACGGCGACGTCCCGTCGGCGCAGATCCTGGTCGACGTCAAGCCGCAATACTTGAGTTTGCTGCCCGTAAATGTCGAAACCACGGTCACCGCGTCGACGGTGTTCGGCAACAAGTACGTGTCCTTCCGGTCGCCGCCCGACCCCGGAAGGCCCGTCACCCCGGGCGAGGTGCTCTACGTCGCCCAGGGGTCCGTCACCACGGAGTTCAACACGTTGTTCGAAGCGGTCACCGACATCGCCGAGAAAGTGGACCCCATCGAGCTGAACATGACCCTCCGAGCGACCGCGACCGCGCTGACCGGACTGGGCGATGACTTCGGACGATCCCTGGTCGATGCGAAAACCGTTCTGCAGCGCGTCAACCCGCGGATGCCGGCCATCCGAAGGGACATCGACCGCCTCGCCGACCTGGCCGACATCTACCAGGGCGCCGCGCAGCCACTCCTGGAGGGACTCCGTGACGCGGTCACCACGGCCCGGACCCTTCACAGCGAACGCGACAGCCTGGACGCGGCCCTCCTCGCGGCTCTGGGTTTCGCGCAGACCGGTGCGGACACCGTCGAGCAGTCGACCCCGTTCCTGACGAGGGGTCAGGCCGACCTGACGCCGACCGCGCAACTTCTCGACGAGTACTCACCGGCACTGCTGTGCACGATCCGCAACTATCACGATGTCGCCCCCAAAGTGTCTGCAGCGCTGGGCAAGAACGGCTACGCTGCCGTCACTGCCACCGAACTGCTCGGCGGTGCCGCCCCGTACATCTATCCCGACAATCTGCCCAGGACCAATGCCACAGGTGGTCCCGGCGGCGCCCCGGGCTGCTGGCAGCCGATCACGCGCGATCTGTGGCCCGCCCCGGCACTGGTGATGGACACGGGCGCGTCCGTAGCGCCCTACAACCACTTCGAACTGGGCCAACCCCTACTCAACGAGTACGTCTGGGGCCGCCAGGTCGGCGAATACACAGTGAACCCGTGACATTCAGTCGAACCGCCGTGAAACTCGGTGTGACCTCAGTGGTACTGCTGACTTTCACCGCGCTGATCATCGTCGTGTTCGGTCAGCTCCGTTTCGACCGCACGCAGGCCTACGAAGCGAAGTTCAGCAACGCCAGCGGGATCCGGCCCGGTCAGTTCGTGCGCGCCGCCGGTGTCGAGGTCGGCAAGGTCGACGACATCCGCCTGGACGTCGACGGCCACACCATCGTCGTAGGGTTCAGTGTCGACGAGTCGCTGCCCCTCGACGAGAGCACCCGCGCCCGCATCCGCTACGCGGACCTGATCGGAAACCGCTTCCTCGAGCTCGAACAGGGGACGGTCGACGCAACGACGCGTCCGCTGCCTCCCGGCGGCGTCATACCCCTGGAACGAACGCAGCCCGCGCTGGACCTCGACGCGCTCATCGGCGGCTTCGAACCGCTGTTCAACTCCCTGGAGCCCGACCAGGTCAACACGATTGCGCAGTCGCTGATCACCGTTTTCCAGGGTCAGGGCGGCACCGTCAACGACATCCTCGACCAGGCAGCTCAGCTGACGCAGACGTTGGCGCAGCGTGACCAGGTCATCGGAGAGGTGATCACGAATCTGAACGTCGTGCTGCGCACCACCGCGGTCCACCAGCAGGAACTCGACGGCATGGTGGTCGATCTCCGCAACCTCGTCGTCGGGCTCAACGAACGCGGCGACGCGATCGCCGCCGGGGTGGCCGACATCAGCGAGACCGCAGGCACTCTGGCCGACCTGCTCTCGGACAACCGGCCGATTCTGCAAAGCACCGTGACGAAACTGCAGACGGTGCAGCAGCCCCTGGTGAGCCAGCGCGACCAGTTGGCCGGTCTCCTCGATCAACTCCCGGACGCGTTGGCGATCCTGGCTCGGTCGGGCGGGATCTACGGCGACTTCTTCAACTTCTATCTGTGTGACGCGAGCCTGAAACTGAACGGTCTGCAACCCGGTGGCCCGGTCCGCACCGTCAAGCTCATCGGACAACCTTCGGGCAGGTGTACGCCGAAATGAGAACGCTCACCACCGGTAGTCGGGTGCGCAACGGCCTCATGGGTGTCGTGCTCACCGTATTGGCGATAGGCGTCGGACAGAGCCTCACCACGGTGCCGATGCTCTTCGCCTTGCCGAAGTATTACGGAGAGTTCAGCGAGGCCGGCGGTCTCAACACCGGAGATGTGGTCCGCCTCAACGGGATGGACGTGGGGTCGGTGACGTCGATCAAGGTCGACGACGACCGTGTCCGTGTCGGCTTCACCCTCGGCGCCACCATCGTGGGCACCGACAGCCGGCTGAGCATCCGCACCGACACCATTCTGGGAAAGAAGACTCTGGAGGTCGACCCCCAGGGGTCGACGGCGTTGAGGGCCAACGACACGCTACCGCTGGGGCAGAGCACCACGCCCTATCAGATCTACGACGCCTTCGACGATCTGGCCCGCTCGACCGGGGGCTGGGACATCGAGAGCCTGAGGGAATCACTGAATGTGCTGTCGGACACCGTGACCGCGAGTTCCCCCCAGCTGTCGGCCGCCCTCGACGGCGTCGCCGAGTTCTCCGACACCATCGGTACCCGCGACGATCAGCTCAACGACCTGCTGGACAACGCCGACCAGGTGGCCGCGATCCTAGGCGATCGCAGCGATGACATCAACCAGTTGATCGTCAACGCACAGGCCCTGCTGGCGAAATTCAACGCCCGCGAAGCTGAGATCGATGCGCTGCTGGGCAACGTCGCTGCGGTCTCCACGCAGGTGGCGGGCGTCATTGCCGACAACCCGAACCTGAACGCGGTACTGGTCCAGCTGCGAACACTGACGCAGACGCTGGCCGACAACAAGACGGAGCTGACCCGGACCTTGGCGACGGTCGACCGCTTCGTGGGCGCGATCTCGGAGGCGGTGGCATCCGGGCCCTACTTCAAGGTGATGGTGGCCAACCTGCTTCCGGGGCAGTTCCTGCAACCGTTCATCGACGCCGCGTTCAAGAACCGCGGTATCGACCCGCAGAAGTTCTGGGGCGACGCGGGCCTGCCGGCCTTCCAGTTCCCCGACCCCAACGGTCAGCGCTTCCCCAACGGCGCGCCACCACCAGCCCCGGCACCGCGGGAGGGGACGCCCGAATCCGCCGGGCCCGCGGTGGAGAAGGGCTCACCGTGCTCGTACACGCCGGCCGTCGGCGCCCTGCCCACACCCGGCGATCCGCTGCCCTGCAGCCGCGAGACGACCGGGCCGTTCGGCGACAACCCCTACGGGCCGAACTACGGCCCTCCCAGGGTCGATGCGTCCACACCGCAGCCCGACTCGGCTCCCGCACCAGGGGTTCCGGCCGCCGCGTTGCCCGGCCAACCGCCGCCGCCGGTTCCCGGCACCCCGGTCCCCCTGCCCGACGCTCCGCCCGGCGCCCGCACGGCGGCGACGCCGCCTGCCCCGACTGGACAGTGAGGTGACCACAACCATGGACCTACAGCGGTTCCGGACCCCGAAGGCGATGGTCGTTCTCGCCGTCGTCGCCGTCCTGATCGCGGTGGCGATCCTGGGCGCGGCCGTCGTCGGATACCGCGTCTACCGCGAGTCGACCACCACGACGGTCACCGCCTACTTCCCCAGCACCATTGCGCTCTACCCGGGCGACCGCGTCCTGGTGATGGGTGTGCGGGTCGGCACCATCGACTCGGTCGAGCCCGACGGCGGACAGTCCAAAGTCGTTCTGCACTTCGACAAATCGGTCGAGGTCGCCGCTGACGCCACCGCGTCGATCCTGAACCCGAGCCTCGTCGCCTCACGGGCCATCCAATTGTCGCCCCCCGCAGCCGGCGGGCCGGCCCTCCAGAACGGCGCCGTCATCCCGGTCGACCGCACCCGGATCCCCGCCGAGTGGGACGACCTGCGCGCGCAGCTGGCCACAGCACTCGACGGGCTCGGCCCTACACCGGACCAACCGCAGGGGCCCGTCGGTGACGCGGTGTCGGCCTTCGCCGACGGCCTGGCCGGTAAGGGCGAGCAGCTCAACACGACGTTCACCAGCCTCTCGAACGCCCTGGAGGCACTGAACAAGGGCCGGGGGGACCTGTTCGCGGTGCTGCGCAACCTCGCGCTGTTCGTCAGCACGTTGCGCACCAGCGATCAGCAGTTCAGCGCGTTCAACACCGACCTGGCGACCCTGACGGGGGCTCTGAACAATTCCGACGCCGAGCTCGCCCGTGGCGTGGAGTCCTTCCGCACGCTGCTCAACACCACCCGCGACTTCCTGGAGGACAACGCGGACGTGGCGGTGACCGACGTCAACAACCTGCGGGAGGTCACCGATGCGCTCCTGCAACCCGAGGCGCTGCAGGGTCTGGAGAACACCCTGCACGTGCTGCCGACCTTCGGCGGGAACTTCGTCAACATCTATTCACCGGTCAACGGGGCCCTGACCGCCGTGCCCGTGCTCAACAACTTCGCGAATCCGATACAGCTGCTGTGCAGTTCGATCCAGGCCGGCAGCCGGTTGGGCTACCAGGAATCGGCGGAGTTGTGCGCGCAGTACCTCGCGCCGATCCTCGATGCCATCAAATTCAACTACCCCCCGTTCGGGATCCAGCCGCTGACCACTGCCAGCACGCTGCCGAAATATGTGGCCTACTCGGAAGAGCGGCTCCGCCCCCCGCCCGGCTACAAGGACACCACCGTTCCCGGCCTGTGGGCACGGGACACCCTGTTCTCCCACGGCAACCACGAGCCCGGCTGGATAGTCGCCCCTGGCATGCAGGGCCTGCAGGTGCAACCCCTCACCGCCCGGATGCTGACCCCGGAGTCACTCGGCGCGCTGCTCGGCGGCCCGGACCCGGCCCCGCCACCCGCCGGGGTCCGCGGCGGCGCACCTCCGAACGCCTACGACCAGTCGAATCCGCTTCCACCACCGTGGTATCCGCAGCCGCCGCCGACCCCGGCCCCGCTGCAGCCCACGGCCCCACCCCTTGCCGCCGAAGTGGGAGGACAGCCATGAGCCGCCGTGGGACCAGGACGGCCGTGCGGATCGGCAGCCTGCTGTGCTGCCTGCTGCTGGTCAGCGCGTGCAGCTCCTGGCGGGGGCTGGCCAACGTGCCGATGCCCGGCGGGCCCGGGACCGGGAAGGACCACTGGACGATCTTCGTCGAGCTACGGAACACCCTGGCGCTGAACGTCAACAGCCGCGTTCGCGTGGCCGACGTGTTCGTCGGCCGGGTCTCGAAGATCGAGCTGCGTCAGTGGAAGGCGCTGGTCACTCTCGACCTCGACAACGGCGTGCGGCTGCCGCGCAACGCGACGGCCAAGGTCGGGCAGACCAGCGTCCTGGGCAGCCAGCACGTCGAACTGGAGGCGCCGCCGGACGCATCCCCGCAGCCGCTCGTCAGTGGCGACACGATCCCGCTGTCGCGCACCGCGGCGTACCCGACCACCGAACGCACGTTGGCCAGCATCGCCATGGTCCTGCGGGGAGGCGGGATCTCGAACCTCGAAACCATCTCGACCGAACTCGACCGATTGTTCACCGGCCGCGCCGACCAGATCAGGGAGTTCCTCAACCAGCTCGACACCTTCGTCACCGAGCTCAACGGCCAGCGCGACGGGATCACCCGGGCCCTCGACGCCACGAACGGACTGCTCAAGGTTCTCGCCGCCGGCAGCGACGTCGTCGACGCGGCCCTCACCGAACTGCCGCCACTCATCGAGCATTTCGACGACAAGCGCGAGCTGTTCGCAGACGCCACGACCGCGCTCGGGCGGCTGTCCAGGGTCACCGGTGATGCCCTGGAGGCGTCCCGCGCGGACTTGGAGAACAATCTGCGGCTGCTGCAACGGCCGCTGACACAGCTGGGGTACGCGGCGCCCTATGTGCTCGGCGCCCTGAAAGTGCTTCTCACTGCGCCGTTCAACATCGACGACGTGCCCAAGGTCGTCCGCGGGGACTATGTGAACATCTCGGCGACCCTCGACTTCACCCTCAGCGCCATCGACAACGCGCTGTTGAGCGGCACCGGATTCTCGGGCGCACTGCGCGCTCTGGAGCAGGCTTGGGGCCGCGACCCGGCCACGATGATCCCGGACGTCCGCTACACACCGAACCCGGCGGACCTGCCTCCGGAGCGGGGGCGTTAGACATGTTGACCCGGGGCCGCCGCGTGCAACTCATCATCTTCGCGATACTGACCGTCATATCGATCAGTGTTCTCACGGTCTACTACCTGCGCCTGCCCGCACTCGCGGGCATCGGCCACTACACGCTCGACGTCGAGCTGCCCTCATCCGGCGGTCTCTACCCGACTGCCAATGTCACCTACCGCGGCACGACGATCGGAAAGGTGACCTCGGTGGAGCCGATCGGTGGAGCGGTGCGCGCGACGCTCTCGATCGACGATCGATTCCGGGTGCCTGTCGATGCGGTCGCCAACGTGCATTCGGTCTCCGCAGTCGGCGAGCAGTTCCTGGACCTCGTCGCCGACGGCGCCACCGACCGATATCTCACCGAGGGTGAGACGATCACCGACAGCACCGTGCCACAGCCCATCGGCCCTCTCATCGACTCCGCGAACCGCGCCGTCGACGCCCTACCCCAGGACAAGCTGGCCGCGCTGCTGAGGGAAACCTCCACCGCGGTCGGAGGTCTGGGCCCGTCGCTGCAGCGGCTGGTCGACTCTGCTCAGGCACTCGGCGGCGATCTCGCGGCCAACGCCGACGCGCTCGACGCCCTCATCGACGACTCCGGCCCGCTGCTGGAGAGTCAGGTGTCGACCGGTGCCGCGATCAACCGGTGGGCGCGCAACGTCCGCGATCTCGCGCGTCAGAGCGCGCAGCAGGACGCGGCGGTGCGCGAGATCCTGGACACCGCCGCACCGACTGCAGAACAGCTCGGCACGGTATTCGGCGGTGTGCGCGAAGCGCTTCCGCAGGTGCTGGCCAACACCGCGGTCGTGTTCGACATGCTCAAGCGCTACAACGCAGGTGTCGAGCAGGGCCTGGTGTTCCTGCCGCAGGGCGCGTCGATCGCCCAGACCGTCGTCGCGCCGTTTCCCGACGCCGCCGCGCTGGACTTCCGCCTGGCCATCAACGAACCGCCGCCGTGCCTCACCGGTTTCCTCCCGGCCTCGCAGTGGCGGTCCCCGGCCGAGACCACCACCATCGACCCGCCGGTGCGGGCCTACTGCAAGGTTCCGAAGGACTTCCAGGCCAATGTCGTTCGAGGGGCGCGCAATTATCCCTGCGCCGACGTGCCCGGCAAGCGGGCCGCCAATCCCCAGGAGTGCCGCAGCGAACAGCCCTACATACCGACCGGCACCAACCCCTGGTACGGCGATCCGAACCAGATCGTCGCGTGCCCCGCGCCGGGGGCACGCTGCGATCAGCCGGTGGTCCCCGGAATGGTCGTTCCGGCGCCCAGCGTCAACAACGGTCTCAATCCCGCACCGGCGGACGCGTTGTCACCCTCGCCTCCCCCCAGGAGCGACCCGGTCACGGCACCGCGCGGCGGCACGACGCAGTGCAGCGGCCAGCAACCGGTGCAGTGCACCTACACGCCCGCCGACATCCCGTCGGCGATCTATGACGTGTCGCGCGGCGAGGTGGTGGCCGGCGACGGCACCCGGTTCACGGTGAGCTCCCCGGCGCCGACGGGCGAGGAGTGGAAGGACATGCTCGCTCCTGCTGTTCCTGGATCGAGCTGAGGAGCCGCACGTGTACGTCACTCTCGCGCGGTGTGCCGGAACACCCCGCATCGGCAGACCCCAGGAGCACACCGCGCCTGATGTCAGGAGTCTCGCGCCCACATCGACGAGCGACTCGGCAGCGCCGCACCCCATTGCCTGGCCGCAGTCACAGACTCTCGCCGGAATTGTTCGCGCTCCTGCGCGGTCCATCGCGTTGTCGGTTCGAACACCATGGAGTCCACGGCGTAACCCAGGAGGGTGACCACATACTCGAGATAGGGCAGTTGAAAGTCGCGTAGCTCCGGATGCCGACCGTCGTAGGCGCTGCTGCGCGTCAACACCAGGTGTAGAGGCCGCCCCTCACCGAGGGTGCCGACATGGCGGCCGTCGCCGTCGAGGGTGAACGACAGCAACGGCTGCACCACCACGTCGATCCAATTTTTGAGCGGCGCAGGGATTGACCAGTTCCACATCGGTGCCGACACCACGACCCGGTCGCAGCGTCGCACACGCTCGATCTCCGCCTCGACGCGCCTCCAGACCGCCTGCTGTCGACTGGTCGGCGTCTCACCGAACAGCGGCGCGAACTTCATCAGTGCCGCTTCACGATTGAAGGTCAGTACGTCATCGGACCACAGATCGAGATGGTCCACCGTGCCGATGCGGGCCTCACCCGCCGCGTCCACGAACGCCCGCGCGGCCGCCGACGACAGCGACTGCTCACCCTTCGGTGATGCCTCGATCCACAGTGTGCGCGTCACGAAGATGGCCGTCGTCGAGAATGAGTCACGGTCTCATGAGCAATCATTCGCTCGAAGTTACCATACGAAAACGTATACACGTCGCTACAGCCTGGGGGGCATAACATACTCGAAAGTATGGTAGCGTTCCCGGCATGACCAGCGCGACGACCAGCCCGCGGTTCGCCGTCGACACCCACTTTGTCGACCGACTTGCCGTGCGTGCGAACGCCACCGAACAGCTGAGGCAGCTGCCCGCCGAGACGATTGCGGACGCACGCCGCAGCGGCCTGTTCGACATCCTGCTGCCGGAGCGCTACGGCGGTCAGCAGGCTCCATTCCCGGCGCTCCTCGAGCCCATCCGACGACTGGCACACGGGTGCACATCCAGCGCGTGGACACTGGGCTTCTTCGCGCTGCACAACTGGATGCTGGCGCTGTTCGACGAACAGGCGCAGGACGAGATCTTCAGCGCAGGGGCGGTATTGGCACCGGCGCCGCTGGCACCGTCAGGTCGCGGCACCCCCGTCGACGGCGGGTACCTGGTCGACGGACGCTGGTCCTGGGCGACGGGCATCATGCATGCCGACTGGGTGATCGTCGGGTGCCTGCTCGGCTCCGGCGAGTCCATGTTCCCGGCGCTGGCGGCGATACCGGTCGGCGAGGTGACCGTCGAAGACGTGTGGCACACCGCAGGCATGCGCGGCACCGGATCAAACGACGTGATCGTCGAGGGCGTGTTCGTGCCCCAGCATCGGATCGTCGCGGTCGCTCAGGTGTACGCCGGCACGAGCCCGGGCGCACGCCTCCACGACAGCGACACCTACCGATGGCCCATCGTGTCGGCGTTGGCGTTGGCGGCGTGCATGCCGGTTCTCGGCACCGCCGAACGTGTCGTGGACCTGTTCGCCGAGCGTCTCGGCGAGCGGATGCTGTCCTATGGCAGCACGGCTCAGCGCGATCAGCCGGCCGCACAGATGCGTCTGTCCGAGGCGCGGCTGCGGCTGGCCTCACTGGACACGCTGGTGTTCTCGGTCGCCGACACCATCCAGAGCGCTGTACGCCGCGACGGCGCCGCCGATCTCCGTCTCCGAGCACGTGCGCGCTCTACGGCCGCCTATGTGGTGCACGGCTGCCGTGCCGTGATCGGCGATGTGGTGGGCGCCGCCGGTGCGTCTGCCCAATTCCTGGACAACCCGCTGCAGCGAGCCAAACGGGACGTCGACATCGTGGCCGGGCATGCCGTCTTCGACTACGACGTCAGCCGTGAGCTCGACGGGGCCCTGCAGGTAGGTGGCACGATCTCGCCGATCGCGATGTTGTGATCGGTGCCGGACCCGTGGACGCCGGCGCGGGTGAAGGCCGGTCGATCGGCGGACAGTCCAGCCGACCGGCGCTGCGGGGCCTTAAGCTGACGCGGTGCCAGGACCCGAGCGCCGCGCAGCGGGGCGCAGCACCCCCGACGAATGGTTGCAGGCCGGGTTCGCGCTCCTGGCCGAGGACGGTTTCACGTCGCTGAAGATCGACACCCTGTCGGCGCGGCTAGGCATGACAAAAGGCAGCTTCTACTGGCATTTCACCGACATGGCGGCCTATAAGTCTGCGCTCGTGTCGGCATGGGCCCAGTGGCGCGACGAAGACCACCGCCGATTCAGCGAATTGGATGCGCTGCCGCCCCGAAGCCGCTTGATCAAGATGACAGCGTTCCTCGTCAGCCCCCGTCAGTGGATGCTCGAACGCGCGATGCGGGAGTGGGCTCGTTCGGACCGTGCGGCGGCACGCGCGGTCAGAGCGGCCGATCGGCGAGCCCGGACTTCGGTTCGCCAGGCATTTGTCGACTACGGATTCGACGCGGACGTCGCCGAGCAGCGATCGCAATGGCTGTTCGCCATGGGTGTCGGCGCGCTGCATCTGTCGAATTCGAGATCACCACAGTTCTCCCTGACCCGGCGCCAGGAGTTGGTCGATTTCATGTTGCGCCCCTGAGACGGGTGAGACGGGCGCGGGAAACCGCTAGCAGGCCACCCCGGCAAATATTGCGCCCGTGACCAGCGCAATCACCAGCGCCAGAGTCGGCATCCCGCTGACGAGGGCGACCACGACGCCGGCGATCGCAGCGATCAGGATGGTCAGCATCAGGAATGCCATCACCCAGTTCACCGAGCTGTTCGGGTGCGTCACACGAGGCGCATCGACAGCCTGGGGCAGCATCGCGCCGTCTCCGATTCCGACCATGATTCGTCCTCCTCTGTGATGACGGACACAATATAACGCGGCAATGGCGTAGGTCACACGCAAGACGGGCAGGTTGTGATCTAACTGTCAATTTCGAAAGCTCAACTAACAGAACTGATTAGCGCTACTAACCGGGTGGTGGGCGTTGGTAGGTTGGCGTCGGTGAGAGTTGCCGGAACCGCCGCCCTGGCGGTCATCACGGCGGTGCTGGCGGCATGCGCACCGGCGCCGAGCCAGTCGCCTCCCGCCTCGGAACCTTCGACGCGCCCGTCGTCACCCGCGTCGGCCCCACCCCGGGAGACAGTCCGCACGGTGGTTCCCCCGTCGGCAATGCCGCCCCGTCCCGCCGAGGTGTCGCCCGTGACCACCGCGGAGCTCGGGGCGACCTGGCGACCCGGGTGCCCTGCGGGTCCCGACGAACTCCGCCGGGTCGATCTGGACTACTGGGGTTTCGACGGCCAGACCCACCGGGGCCGGTTGGTGGTGCACCGGGACCTCACCGACGACGTCACCGAGGTCTTCGCGCGCCTGCACGAACTGCGGTATCCGATCGAGAAGATGCACACCGTGGACGGCTATCCCGGCGCCGACGACGAGCTGTCGATGCGCGACAACAACACCTCGGCGTTCAACTGCCGCGGCATCCCCGGCAGTGACAGCTGGTCGCTGCACGCCTACGGCCGCGCCGTCGACGTCAACCCGAAGCTGAACCCCTACATCCCGAGCAGCGGAGTCCCCGAGCCCGCGAACGCCACACCATGGGTCGACCGCGGCCGCACCGACCCCGGCATGCTCCACGACGGCGACGCCGCGGTGCTCGCGTTCACCGACCGGGGCTGGCGATGGGGTGGCCACTGGCGCAGCCCGCTGGACTATCAGCATTTCGAGATGCGCTGACCGCCCGGACCCCGGTCCGAATGTGTCGACGAGGTGAACCCCCACGGGGTGTCTTCCGTGTCGTAAATTGAGGCGCTTTCCCTCGGACTGGAGACTTCGCTGCTTCACAGAATCGCCCTTCTCGCACTCGCCGCGCCGCGCCGCATCCTGGTCGCCGCGGTGCTGCTGACGGTCGCCCTCGGTGTGTTCGGGGTGCCGGTGGCCAAGAGCCTTTCACCGAGCGGCTTCTCCGACCCCGGCTCCGAATCAGCCCACGCGGCTTCGCTTCTCACCACGAAGTTCGACCAGGGCGACGTCCAGATGCTCGTCGTCGTCTCGTCGCCCGACGGTATCGACGACGCACGCGTACGCGACGTGGGCACCGGCGTCGCCGCTCTCCTGCAGTCCGATCCGCACGTCGCCGCCGTCTCCTCGCCGTGGACCACCCCACCCGCGGCCGCCGCGGATCTGGTGAGCCGGGATCGCACCGCGGGGTTGATCGTGGCGGGCATCGTCGGCACCGAGGCCGAGCAACAGACCTACGCCAAGGAGATCTCGGAGAGGGTCTCCCGCGACCAGGACGGCATCGTCGTGCGCACCGGTGGCACTGCGATGGTCAACGTCCAGATCACCGAACAGTCGCAGCGCGACCTGCTGGTCATGGAGGGACTCGCGATCCCCCTGAGCTTCCTGGTTCTGATCTGGGTCTTCGGCGGACTGCTCGCCGCCGCACTTCCCGTGGCGATGGGCGGTATGGCGATCATCGGCGCCTTGGCCGTACTACGGCTGGTCACCTTCACCACCGACGTGTCGATCTTCGCGCTGAATCTCGCCACCGCGATGGGACTGGCGCTGGCGATCGACTACACGCTGCTGATCCTGTCTCGCTACCGCGACGAACTCGCCTCGGGTGCCGACCGTTCCGCTGCGATCAGGCGCACGATGACGACGGCCGGGCGCACCGTGATCTTCTCGGCGACAACGGTCGCGCTGTCGATGGCTGCGATGGTGCTGTTCCCGATGCACTTCCTGAAATCGTTCGCCTACGCCGGGGTCGCCACCGTCGCCTTCGCCGCGGCGGCCGCCGTCGTCGTGACACCGGCCGCCCTCGTCCTGCTCGGCGACCGCCTCGACGCGTTCGACGTCCGCAGGCTCGCGCGCCGCGTGCTGCGCAGACCCGAACCGCAACCGGTACCGGTCGAGCAGCGGTTCTGGTACCGCTGCGCCACGTCGGTGATGCGCCGCGCCGCGCCGCTGGGTCTGGCCGTGGTGGCGCTGCTGCTCCTGCTCGGCGCGCCGTTCCTCGGGGTGAAGTGGGGCTTCCCCGACGACCGGGTGCTGCCTCAGACGGCGTCGGCCCACCAGGTCGGCGATCAACTGCGGTCCGAATTCGCCGACAACACCGACACCGCCGTCACCGTCGTGGTGCCCGACAGCGCCGGCCTGACACCGGCCGACCTGTCGGCCTACGCGGCCGAATTGTCGCGTGTCCCGGACGTTCCGGCGGTGTCGGCGCCCACCGGGACGTTCGTCGCCGGCACCAGGGCCGGGCCCCCGTCCGCACCCGCGGGCGAACGCGACGGCAGCGCGTTCCTGACCGTGGCGAGCACCGCGCCGCTGTTCTCCGGGGCCTCCGAGACCCAGCTCGACCGCCTGCACGCGGTTGCCGGGCCCGGCGGGCGAGACGTGCAGTTCACCGGCACCGCGCAGATCAACCGCGACAGCGTCGACGCCATCACCGGCACGCTGCCCCTGGTCCTCGGCGTCATCGCCGTGATCATGTTCGCGCTGCTGTTCCTGCTGACCGGCAGTGTGGTCGTACCGCTCAAAGCCCTTGTGCTGAACCTGCTCTCCCTCACCGCCGCGTTCGGCGCGCTGGTGTGGATCTTCCAGGACGGGCACCTGGGGGGCCTCGGGACGACCCCCACCGGCACGCTCGTCGCGAACATGCCGGTGCTGCTGTTCTGCATCGCGTTCGGCCTGTCGATGGACTACGAGGTGTTCCTCGTGGCCCGCATCCGCGAGTTCCTGCTGGACGGCCACCCGAACGACGAGGCCGTGGCACTCGGCATCGCGCACACCGGGCGCATCATCACCGCCGCGGCCCTGATCATGTCGATCTCGTTCGCGGCCCTGATCGCCGCCAACGTGTCGTTCATGCGGATGTTCGGCCTCGGCCTGACCCTGGCCGTGCTCGTCGACGCCACCCTCGTCCGGATGGTCCTCGTCCCTGCGTTCATGCGCCTGATGGGCGGCGTGAACTGGTGGGCCCCCGGCTTTCTCACCCGCGTCCACCACCGCCTCGGCTTCAGCGAAGAACCCGCGGCGAAACCCGACGACTCCACAAAGACCGAACGGACCACCACATGACCAATCCCGTCAGCGTCATCGCCGGCGTCGCGGGCGCGCTGCCGCCACACCGCTACAGCCAGGCCGAGATCACCGAAACCTTCCTCGCCGCACCGGCATTCGCCGAGCTCGGCGATGTGGTGCGCGGCCTGCACGCCAACTCGAAGGTCAACGCACGCCACTTCGTGCTCCCCCTGGACCGCTACCCCACCCTCAAGGACTTCGGCGAGGCCAACGACCTGTACGTCGAGCACGCACTCGACCTGGCCTGCGAGGCGCTGACCGCCGCTCTGGACGAGGCGGGGCTGACACCCGGCGATCTCGACATGATCATGACCACCACCGTCACCGGGATCGCGGTGCCGTCCCTGGATGCCCGGATCGCCGGCCGGTTGGGCCTGCGCCCCGACGTGCGTCGTGTCCCGCTGTTCGGGCTCGGCTGCGTCGCCGGGGCCGCGGGCGTGGCCCGGATGCACGACTATCTGCGTGGCGCCCCCGACCACGTCGCGGCGCTGGTGTCCGTCGAGCTCTGCTCGCTGACCTACCCGGCCGTCGAGCCGACCATGGCCAGCCTGGTCGGCAGCGCGCTGTTCGGTGACGGCGCCGCCGCCGTGGTCGCGGTCGGCGAGAACCGTGCCGATGCGATCCGGGCAGCCGGGCCCGAGGTGATCGACTCCCGCAGCCGCATGTATCCGGATTCGCTGGGCACCATGGGATGGAAGGTGGGCCACACCGGCTTCCAGCTGATCCTGTCGCCGAACCTGCCCGAGCTGATCGACCGCTATCTGGCCGACGACATGACCGGTTTCCTCGGCGAGCACGGCCTCGGCGTCGCAGACATCGCCGCCTGGGTGAGCCACCCCGGCGGGCCCAAGGTGATCGAGGCCATCACCGCCACGCTGGGGTTGTCCGACGACGCCCTGGAGCTGACGTGGCGCTCGCTGGCCGAGGTGGGCAATCTGTCCTCGTCGTCGGTGCTGCACGTGCTGCGGGACACCCGCGCCAAGAAGCCGCCGGCCGGCGAACCGGGCCTGCTGATGGCGATGGGGCCGGGCTTCTGTTCCGAACTCGTCCTGCTGCGCTGGCGGTAGAGATGATCGCCTACACCGTCCTCATCGCCGCCGTCGCGATCGAACGCGTCGCCGAACTGGTTGTCTCGCAACGCAACCTGACATGGAGCAGGGCCCGCGGCGGTGTCGAGTTCGGCGCGTCGCACTACCCCGTCATGGTGGTGCTGCACACCGCGCTGCTCGTCGGCTGCCTGTACGAGGCCGCCCACCGCGAGTTCGTCCCCGTGTTGGGCTGGTCGATGTTCGCCGTGGTGATCGTCGCGCAGGGCCTGCGCTGGTGGTGCATCACAACCCTCGGGCGGCAGTGGAACACCCGCGTCGTCGTCGTACCCCACGCAGGCCGCGTCACCGGCGGGCCGTACCGGTTCCTGTCCCATCCCAACTACGTGGCCGTCGTCATCGAGGGCATCGCCCTGCCGCTGGTGCACACCGCATGGGTGACCGCGCTGGTGTTCACCGTCCTCAACGCCCTCCTGCTGTGGGCGCGGATCTCCGTGGAGAACAAGGCACTTCGGTCGCTGTCGGCCGCCCCGGCATGATCGACCTGGTGGTTGCCGGCGGTGGGCCCGCGGGGCTGGCCACTGCCATCCACGCGGCCCGCGCGGGCCTGGACACCGTCGTGATCGAGAAGCGCACGGGCCCGATCGACAAGGCCTGCGGCGAGGGGCTCATGCCGCATGCGGTGCGACAGCTGCGACTGCTCGGTGCGCAGCCCGCCGGCCGGCACTTCCGCGGTGTCGCCTATCTCGATGAGAAGCGTTGTGTCACCGCGCCCTTCGACGGCGGCAGCGGCCTCGGCGTGCGGCGCCGGACGTTGCACGCCGCGCTGCTCGCCGAAGCGGACAGGGCCGGCGTCACGCTCGTCCACGACAAGGCCGGACCCGTCACCCAGGACGCCGGATCGGTCACGGTCAACGGGATACGCGCTCGCTACCTCGCGGCCGCCGACGGTCTGCACTCGCCGATCCGCGGCGCGCTCGGGCTGGAGTTGCCTGCCGGTCGGACGCGGCGCTGGGGCCTCAAGCGCCACATCACCGTGCCCCCGTGGAGCGACGTCGTCGAGGTGTACTGGTCGGGCCGGTCGGAGGCCGGGGAGGCATACGTGACCCCCGTCGCCGACGACTGCGTGGGCATCGCGATCCTGACCTCGCGCCAGGGCCGGTTCGACCAGCACCTCACCGCGTTCCCGGCGCTGCGGGAGCGAATCGAGGGCCTGCCCCACGCACCGGACCGCGCCGCGGGCCCGCTGCGGCAACGGGTCCGCAGCCGGGTCGCGGGCCGGGTCCTGCTCGTCGGCGACGCCGCCGGCTATGTCGACGCGCTCACCGGCGAAGGGCTGGGGCTGTCGTTCGCCGCGGCACGGCTCCTGGTCGACGCCGTGATCGCCGACCGTCCCGCCGATTACGAACGCCGATGGCGGAGCGCGACCCGGCGCTACCGGCTGATGACCGCCGGAATGCTGCACGCGAGCACGTCGCCGCTGCGGTCACTCATCGTGCCCGCCGCCGGTGGCCTCCCGCGGGTGTTCACCGGCGCGGTGAACCTGCTCGCCGATTAGCACCGGCTCGTCGCCGTAGATCGAGACCGCGTTGCGGCCGTTGGACTTCGCGACGTAGAGCGCCTTGTCCGCACGGTCGAGCAGTTCGGCGACCGCCGCGTCGGGGTCGGCCCCCTCGGTGCGCCAGGGCCGTAGCGTCGCGACGCCGGCGCTGATGGTCACCGATCCCGAGTCCGAACCCAGGTGCGGGATCCGCAGCGCACGGATCGCCGCGGCCAGTCCGTCGGCGAACTCGCGCGGGGCGTCGCAGCCCGAGAGCACCACCGCGAACTCCTCGCCGCCGTAACGGGCCGACACGCAGAGCGCCGGGTCGGCCAGGTTCTGCAGCACGTCGGCGATCTGGCGCAGGCATTCGTCACCGGCCTGGTGGCCGTAGAGGTCGTTGAACGACTTGAACCGGTCGAGGTCGATGAACAGCGCGGTCACCTGTTCACCGTCGGTCCGGGCCCGCAACCAGATGTCGGCGGCGCGGCGCGCCAGGCCGCGCCGGTTGGCCAGCCCGGTCAGCGGATCGGTGTGCGCCATGTCGGTCAGCGAGTCCTGCACCTCGCGTTCCAGCGTCACGTCGCGCAGCAGCGCGGCGGTCAGCCCGTCGGCGGTGCGCCTGCTGTGCACGACGTACCAGCCCCATGTGCCGTCCCGCTTGCGGATGCGGAACGGGTCGGAGGGCCCGTTACCGCCGGCCTCCGGGAAATCGGCGCGCGCGGCGCGATCCTCGGGGTGGACCTGATCGAGCCACATCTCCTTGGTCACCCGGCCGTCGGGCAGGTCGAGGATCTCGTGGCCCGGCGAGGCGCGCCGCAGCAGGTTGCCGTCGGCGTCGACGAGGATCACGACGTCACCGGTCAGCTCCGCCACCAGTTCGTAGGCCTTGTAGCTCGCGTTGTCGAGCGCCGCGAGCCGCATGCGGTCCTCGAGCGCCGCGGCGACCATGACGACCATCGTGAACGCACCGAGGACGAAGACCTGAGCCGAGACCATGGCCTGGCCCGGGGACTCCAGCGAGGACGCGAACGGACCGTAGCCGGCGAAGGTGCTGCCCAGCACCAGCCCCGAGCCGACCGCCATCTCGGCGAAAGCGGCGGCGATCCCGGACCTGATCAACACCAGCAGCGCCGGCAGACCGGTCAGGAAGACGAGCACGAAGCTCGACTTGGTCGCCGAGGCGGCGCACAACCCGACCGTCAGCGCGGTCATCGCGGCGAACCACGCCACCTCGCGCCAGCTGTGCGGCTGTCGGTAGTGCTGCCAGCGCAGCATCAGCGGTACCAGGAACGCGATCGCGACGGCCTCGGTCAGATACCAGGCCATCGCGGCGTACACGATCGAGTACGCCGTGGTCTCGATCTCGCCGTTCCAGATCAGGCTGGCGATGCCGAGGGGGCTGGCCAGCAGCGGCGCCAGGAACACGCCGTAGAACAGGAACCGCTGCCAGCTGTGCAGCGAGTCGCTGCGGCCGCTCACCCAGTCCCGGTCACGGTGCAGCATCACGGCGGCGACGAGGACGGCGGTCATCGTGGAGGCGACACCGACCTCGGGCGAGATGTCCAGGAACGCCCGCGCCGGGATGATCTGGATGGCGGCGAACGACGCCAGGTACACCGGCCACTGCCGCCGGGGCGAGGTCAGCAACGCGACGAGCTGCGGTGCCACCGCCGGCCACACCATCGCGTAGGACCAGCTGTCGAAATACACCAGCGTGCGCACCAGGAAGCACAGCGCGCCCACCGCGACCGTCCAGCCGATCAGCCGGGTCAGGGGCGGCATGGCGTCGGCTGTGTACGCGCGCAGCACAGTTGCGCGGTCCCCACCGATCGCCATTCATACAGTCAACATCGTCAATATTCCCCACGGCAATCCCTGAGCCATTACGGCTGGGGATGAACCCCGCGTTCACACTCCCGACCTCGATCCGAAATGCGCAGGCGGCACAATGGCGGGTCCGCGCCGCCGCCGACCGCAGGAGACACCGTGACCGACGTCGCCAACCCCGCCCCGGGCCCTTCCCTCGAGGTCAACGGAGCGCAGGTGGGGCCCACCGGTCAGACCCGCTCCGGCATGACCGCCGACGCGCTGCGCGCGGCCGTCAAGGACCACCTCGTCTATTCGATCGCCCGGCCGGCCGCCGTGCTAGGCCCCGAGCACTACTACCGCGCGCTATCGCTGGCGGTCCGCGACCGCATGCAGAAGCGGTGGATGGCCACGACGCAGGACTGGCTCGACCTGTCGGCGAAGGTCACCTGCTATCTGTCGGCGGAGTTCCTGATGGGCCCGCAGCTGGGCAACAACCTGCTCAACCTCGGTATCGAGGACGAAGCCCGCGCCGCGCTGGCCGACCTCGGCCAGGACCTCGACGAGATCCTGGACTGCGAGGGCGAACCGGGCCTGGGCAACGGCGGGCTCGGCCGGCTGGCGGCCTGCTACCTGGACTCGCTGGCCACGCTGGAACGGCCGTCGATCGGCTACGGCATCCGGTACGAGTTCGGCATCTTCCGGCAGGAGATCGCCGACGGATGGCAGGTCGAGAAGACCGACAACTGGCTGGTGCGGGGCAACCCCTGGGAGATCGACAAGCCGGACGCGAGCTACGTCGTGAACTGGGGCGGCCACACCGAGCAGTACGAGGACGTGACGGGCCGGCTGCGGGTGCGGTGGGTACCGCAGCGGGTACTGCAGGGCGTCTCGTACGACACCCCGGTCCAGGGCTACGGGGTCAACACCTGCAACACGCTCACGCTGTGGAGCGCCCGGGCGGTCGAGTCGTTCGCGCTGGAGGCGTTCAACACCGGCGACTTCTACAAGGCCGTCGACGAGGAGGTCGTCTCCGAGACGGTGTCCAAGGTGCTCTACCCGAACGACGAGCCCGAAGCCGGTAAGCGGCTGCGCCTGCTGCAGCAGTACTTCTTCGTGACCTGCTCGCTGCAGGACATCCTCAACATTCACCTGCAGCGCGCCGGCCTGCCACTGCGGACGCTTCCGGACAAGTGGGCGATCCAGCTCAACGACACGCACCCGTCGATCGCGGTGGCCGAGCTGATGCGGCTGCTCATCGACGAGCACCAGCTGTCCTGGGACGACGCGTGGGACCTGACGGTGCGCACGTTCGGCTACACCAACCACACGCTGCTGCCCGAGGCGCTGGAGACGTGGCCGCTGCATCTGTTCGGTGAGGCGCTGCCGCGCCACCTCGAGCTGATCTACGAGATCAACGACCGGTTCCTCGACGAGGTGCGTGACAGGTTCCCCGGCGACGAGGAGCGGATCCGCCGCATGTCGCTCATCGGCGAGGACGGGGGCAAGTCGGTGCGCATGGCGCACCTGGCCACCGTCGGCAGCCACGCCGTCAACGGCGTGGCGGCGCTGCACTCGGAGCTGCTGAAGGCCAGCGTGCTCAAGGACTTCTACGAGATGTGGCCGGAGCGGTTCGGCAACGTCACCAACGGCGTGACGCCGCGGCGGTTCCTGGCGCTGTCGAACCCCGGCCTGCGCGAGCTGATCGACGAATCCATCGGACCCGGCTGGCTGACCGACCTGGAACGCCTGCACGGCCTGGAGTCCTTCGTCGACGATCCGTCGTTCCGGCAGCGCTGGCGAGACGTCAAGCGCGCCAACAAGTCCCGTCTCGCCGAGTTCGTCCATTCGACGACCGGGATCGAGCTCGACCCGACGTGGATGTTCGACGTGCAGGTCAAGCGCATCCACGAGTACAAGCGCCAGCACCTGATGGTGCTGCACATCATCGCGCTCTACCGGCAGCTGAAGAACAACCCCGGCCTGACGATCCCGCCCCGGGTGTTCCTCTTCGGCGGCAAGGCCGCACCCGGGTACTTCATGGCCAAGCGAATCATCAAGCTGATCACCGCCGTCGGCGACACCGTGAACGCCGACCCGGGCGTGAACCGGTGCATGAAAGTCGTGTTCCTGCCGAACTTCAACGTCAAGAACGCCCACCTGGTGTACCCGGCGGCGAACCTGTCCGAGCAGATCTCGACGGCCGGCAAGGAGGCGTCGGGCACCGGCAACATGAAGTTCATGATCAACGGCGCGGTGACGATCGGCACGCTCGACGGCGCCAACGTGGAGATCCGCCAGGAGGCGGGCGCGGAGAACTTCTTCCTGTTCGGGCTCACCGAGGACCAGGTGGAGCGCGCCAAGGCCGAGGGATACCGCCCGCTGCAGCACGTGGAGAACGATCCCGAGCTGGCCGGGGTGCTGGAGCTCATCGCGCGCGGCGAGTTCACCGGGGGCGACACCGAGGTGCTGCGCCCGATCGTGGACAACCTGCTGCACCACGACCCGTTCCTGGTGCTGGCCGACTTCCGTTCCTACATGGCCTGCCAGGCCGAGGTGTCGCGGGCATGGCTGGACCGCGACGCGTGGTCGCGGATGTCGATCCGCAACACTGCGCGCAGCGGCAAGTTCTCGTCGGACCGGGCCATCAGGGAGTACTGCGACGAGATCTGGGGCGTCCGCCCCATGTCCGTCGACCTCGACTAGCGAATTCGGTGTCGTCGGTCACGCTCACACTGACCGACGACACCCGAATCACCGGTAAAGGCCACGCTCCAGCGCGCCGAGCAGCCGAAGCGCCGACGCCACGTCGTGCTCGTCGCCGGCGCCGTCGAGCGCGTCGCCGAGCACTCGGGCCCAGATGCCCCGCACCCGCGCGAGGTTGTCCGCGGCCAGCGCGGTCGAGCGCAGCAGCGTCTGCCTGCTGTCGGCGGGCGCTGGCGTGCGCTGCACCAGTCCCTTGCCCTCGAGATCGCGCAGCGCGCGGCTCATGTTGCTGCGCTGCAGACCGGTCGCCGCCGCCACGGTGCTGGGGCTGACGTCGGGATGGTGATCGAGGTAGCGCAGCACCGTCACTTCGGTCGCGGACAGGTCCAGCACGGACGGATCGCTCACGGTCTGCATCTTCACCGCGCGAGCCACCGTCATCACCAGGTCGGCGAGGTCGGCCAACTGGGCGGCGTCGGACTTTCGCGCTTGCACGGCACCCACCTTACCTGATAGTTATGTACTGATAACTATCAATAGATAACTACTATGGAGTTTTGATGACCTCGACCGTCGATGCCCGGACCGGGCCCGACACCGCGCCACGGATCACTGCGGGGCTGCTCGTCACGCTCGCCCTGCTCTCCGCTGTCGCGCCGTTCGCCACCGACCTGTACCTGCCGGCGTTCCCGCAGATGGTCGACGACCTCCAGACATCGCCGACGAGCGTGCAGCTGACCCTGACGGCGTTCCTGATCGGGCTGGCGGCAGGGCAGCTGGTCTTCGGTCCGCTCTCCGACAGGTTCGGCCGGGTCAAGCCGCTGACGATCGGCGCCGTGGTGTGCGTGGTCGCGAGCCTGGTGGCCGTGCTGGCCCCGAGCATCGAAGTGCTCATCGCCGCCCGCCTCGCCCAGGGTCTGACGGGCGCCGCAGGCATGGTGATCGGGCGCGCGATCATCTCCGATCTCGCGACCGGCCGTGCCGCCGCACGCGCATTCAGCCTGATGATGATCGTCGGCGGCGTCGCCCCGATCGCCGCTCCCCTGGCCGGTGGCTTCCTCGTCGAACCGCTCGGCTGGCGCGGTGCGCTGGCGGTCATCCTGGCGCTGGTCGTCGCCATGCTCGTCGCGGCGCTCGCCGTCATCCGCGAGACGCACACCGAGCAGCGGCGCGCGCGGCTGCGTGCCGAAAAGGCCACGGCCGGTTCGCCGTTGCGTGATCTCCTGCGACGGGAGTATGTCGGCCACCTGCTGGCGTTCGGCTTCGCGTTCGCGGTGATGATGGCCTACATCTCGGCGTCGCCGTTCATCTACCAGACGATGATGGGGCTGTCCTCGGCCCAGTACGGCGCGATGTTCGGCGTGAACGCGTTCGGGTTGCTGTTGATGAGCGCCCTCAGCGCCCGGCTCACCGCGCGCCGCGACCCCCGCCCCATCGCCGGCACCGGACTGGGCATCATCGCCGCGTCGAGCGTCGCGGTGCTGGCGCTCTCGCTGTCCGGCGTGGCGTCAGGGTGGCTGGCGCTGCCGCTGTTCGCGGCGGTCGCAGGCATGGGCCTGATCTTCGGCAACACGACCGCGCTGGCGTTGTCGGCCGCACCCCGCGCCGCGGGCACCGCGTCGGCGGCGCTCGGCGCCACGCAGTTCCTTCTGGCGGCCGCGGTCTCGCCGTTGGTCAGCCTGGGCGGTGAGCATTCCGCCACGCCGCTGGGTGTCGTGATGGTCTGCGCGGCCGCGATCGCCTGCGCCGGTTTCGCCGTCGCCCGCCCCCGCGCGATGTCGGTGTAGTCGGTCACGTTGGGGTTGACCGGCGGCACCGAAGTCGCCGCTGAAAACCATTGGCCTGCCCTGCGGCAACCGTGTCAGGGTGGCGGCATGGTGGATGTCGAGGCGTTCGTCACCGACGGATACGTCACGCTCGAGCAGGCCGCGCCGCGTGAGACCGCCGACGCCGCACGGGCGCTGCTGTGGCAGCGCATCGCCGCGGCACCCGACGACCCCGCGACGTGGACGCAGCCGGTGGAGCGGACGGCCGACCTGACCGGTGAGGGCCCGTTCGGAGAGATCGCCCGCAGCCCGGTACTGGCCGAGGCGCTGGACCGGATCTGCGGGGCCGGCGGCTGGCTGCCCCGAGGAGCCCTGGGCAACATCCCGATTCGGTTCCCCGTCTCCCCCGCCGCCGACGACCGGGGGTGGCACATCGACCTCAACACCCCGGCGCCCGACGGCTCCTGGGTGGTCAGCGGGCGGCCGCACACGCTGCTCCTGCTGACGCTGCTGTCGGAGGTGACGGCCGACGACGCGCCGACGCTGCTGCGTGCCGGTTCGCACCGCGACACCGCAGCCGCACTGGGCGACAGACATGTCGACGCGGTGACGGCCGGTGCCCTCGTGGACGCCGCCAGCTCGGCCAGAACCGTTCACCACGCCACGGGCCGTCCCGGCGACATGTACCTGGTCCATCCGTTCACAGTGCACGCCGCCGACGAACATCGGGGCACCACACCGCGATTCATGGCCCAGGCACCGATACTGCTGACCACCCCACTCACCCCGGCCACCGCCTCTCCGCTGGCGGCAGCGTTCCGGTGACGGCTCGATAACGACCCGGTCACCGGCCCGCGCGCCCCGCCGTAGCCGGGCCGACCCGCTTGTAACTTCGCGCGCGTGACGTCCTTCGCCCAGCGACTCAGCCGAGTCGGCGCCTGCCTGAGTGCCGCGATGCTCCTTGCCGCGGGCTTGCTCGTCGCCGGGCCGGCACCGCACGCGCAGGCGTTCTCGCGCGCCGGCCTGCCCATCGAACAGCTCGACGTGCCCTCGCCGTCGATGGGGCGCACCATCCGCGTCGAATTCCAGGGCGGCGGACCACATTCGGTGCTGCTGCTCGACGGGCTGCGCGCCCAGGACGACTTCAACGGCTGGGACATCAACACCGCGGCGTTCGAATGGTTCTTCGAGTCCGGGGTTTCGGTGATCATGCCCGTCGGCGGGCAGTCGAGTTTCTACGCCGACTGGTACCGCCCGGCGAAGAACCGCAACGGCACGCTGACCTACAAGTGGGAGACGTTCCTGACCAACGAGCTGCCGACCTGGCTGGCAGCCAACCGCGGTCAGGATCCGTTCGGCAACGCCGTCGTGGGGCTGTCGATGTCAGGGGGCGCCGCGCTGACGATGGCGGCCTACCACCCGCGCCAGTACAAGTTCGCCGCGTCGCTGTCGGGATACCTTGCTCCGTCGCAGAAGTTCTGGCCTCCGCTGATCGACATCGCCATGCAGGATGCCGGCGGTTTCGACTCCTTCGACATGTGGGGCAAACCGGGCTCGGCGGCCTGGCTGCGGGCCGACCCGATGCTCAACATCAACCGTCTCGTCGCCAACCGCACCGCGCTGTGGATCTACTGCGGCAACGGAGTCGCCTCCGATCTGGACACCGGCACCGACCTCGGTGTGAACCTCAGCGCCGGGTCGCTGGAGACGATCACGATCGCCACCAACAGGGAGTTCCGCGACAAGTACCTGGCCGCAGGAGGACGCAACGCGGTCTTCAACTTCCCGCCGAACGGGACGCACAGCTGGGGATACTGGGGCGCGCAGCTGCAGGCGATGAAACCTGACATCGTCCGCCTGCTCACGACACCTCCGCCACCACCGCCGCCGCCGCTGCCCCTTCCCCCCGGGGCACCCGTGCCGCCCGGGGCGCCGGCACCGGCCCCCGCACCGCCGCCGCCACCACCGGCCCGCTAGCTACCCGCAGTAGCGGCCCGGGCTACTTCGAATAATCCGTGCTCAGCCAGCGCTGCGGACGCATCCGGATGATGACCGACGTCGACGTGAGGTTCTGGTCGGTGAACTGCCCACCCTCCTGCTCTCCGAGATAGCGCACGGCGATGGCGCGCACCTCCTCGTCGCGGGCGGGGTCGATGGCGGTCACGTCGCCCTCAGCGGTGACGTATCGGTACGGAGGCTGTTCATCCTGCACCGTGATCGCGAACCGGCCGGCATCCCGGATCAGCCGGTGCTTGACCGAATCCGACTCCGTCCACAACAGCACCTCGCCACCGGGCTCATAGCCGTACCAGATCGGCACCGCCAGCGGAGCCCGCCCGGGGCGCTCCACCGCCACCACACCGACGTGGACCTCGGACAGATACCGTTCGCGTTCGTCGCTCGTCATCGTCGCCATGTCCGTTGCCAACCGATGCGAGCCGCGTCACATTCCCACGGCCCCGGGACACGCCAGGCGATGCCAGCTGAGGCGTCGCGCTCGGGCGCGGCCTGATTGTTCGCCCAACCGCCCTGCGCCCGGAGCCGGTCGCGACGAAGATGTCGGCATGGAGCACGTCACGTTCATCCCGACGCCCGAGCAGTACCGCTACACGTTCGGCGGCGTGGAGCCGGTGCTGCGGATCCGTCCCTCCACGGTGCTGACGCTGTGGGCCGAGGACGCCTACGGGGGACGGATCACGAGCACCGACTCGGTGGCCTCCACGGCGCTGGACACCGAGGACCTCAATCCGCAGACCGGACCGTTCTGGGTCGAGGGCGCCGAACCGGGCGACACGCTGGCGATACACCTGGTGGACCTCACGCCCGCCCGCAGCTGGGGGGCCTCGACGCTCATCCCGTTCTTCGGCGGGTTGACCAGCGTCCCGGTGAGCCCGACACTGCAGGACCCGCTGCCCGAGCGCACCTGGATCTACGAATACGACTCCACGGCAAGGACTCTGGCTTTCTGCGCGCAGGGCAGCGACTTCAGCATCGCGCTGCCGTCGAATCCGATGCTCGGCACGGTCGGGGTGGCACCCGCCCGCCGCGAGGTCCGCACCTCGCTGGTGCCCGACATCTTCGGCGGGAACATGGACACTCCCGAGATGACCGCCGGCGCAACGTGTTACCTGCGTGTCAACGTGCCGGGTGCCCTGTTCTCGCTCGGCGACGGGCACTACCGGCAGGGTGAGGGCGAATCCTGCGGGACCGCGGTCGAAGGCGCCATGCACGTCACCGCCATCGTGGAGCTGATCAAAGGCGGCAACTCCGCCTGGCCGCGGCTGGAGACGGACACCCATCTGATGTGCGTGGGGTCGGGCCGCCCGATGGAGGAGGCGTGGCGCGCCGGGCAGGTCGAGATGATCACCTGGCTCGGTGAGCTCCACGGCCTCGACCGACTCGACGCCTACCAGCTGCTGACCCAGATCTCGCTGGCGCCGATCGCCAATGTCGTCGACACCAACTACAGCACCGTCACCAAGATCGACAAGCGGCTTTTGCCCCCGGCTCCCGCCTATGGCGGCATCCACGACGAATTGCGCACGGCTGCACGGTCGCTGGGCACCATCACCTACTGACGCGCGACGAGGAGACAGCATGGATCTGGGCCTGACAGGTAAACGTTTCGCGGTCACCGGCGGCACCCGCGGGATCGGGCGTGCCGTCGTCGAAGGTCTGCTCGCCGAGGGCGCGTCGGTGGCCTACTGCGCCCGCACCCCCGCGGCGGTGGCCGAGGCGCAGACGGAACTGACGGCGCACGGCGCGACGGCCGTCGGGTCGGCGGTCGACGTCGGTGACCCAGAAGCGTTGGAGGCGTGGGTGACCGCGACGGCCGAGGGGTTCGGGGGCCTCGACGGCGTGGTCGCGAACGTCAGCGCGCTGGCGATCCCGGAGACACCGGAGAACTGGCGCACCACGTTCGAGGTGGACCTGATGGGCACCGTCGGTCTGGTCCACGCCGCGCTGCCGCATCTGCGTGCCTCCGGCAGCGGGTCGATCGTGACGATCTCCAGCGTCTCGGGGCGCGAGGTGGACTTCGCCGCAGGACCGTACGGCACGATGAAGGCCGCGATCATCCACTACACGCAGGGGCTTGCGCACACGCTGGCCGGCCAGGGGGTGCGCGCGAACTCGGTGAGCCCCGGCAACACCTATTTCCCGGGCGGGGTGTGGACGTCGATCGAGGAGAACAATCCCGAGCTCTTCGCCACCGCACTGGCGCTGAACCCGACGGGCCGGATGGCCACACCCCAGGAGGTCGCCAACGCCGTGGTCTTCCTGTCCAGTGGGGCAGCCAGTTTCATCACCGGCACCAACCTGGTGGTCGACGGCGCACTGACCCGCGGCGTGCAGCTCTAGTTCTCCCCTGCCGTCGGGCTCTCCCCCGCCGTCGGGGAGAGCCCGCGCAGCAACACCGCGAGGCCGAATTCGAACGCGTCGTCCGCGCGGGCCGGCTTCGGCGCGCCGGTCGCCAGTGCGGCCGCGAGTTCCGGACCCACCTCGGCGCGGGTGCGCCACGGCTGATCGGGCGCGGCGACATCGAGGGCTGATCCGAGGACGTAGTTGTCGACGAGCGTGATCACCCGCAGCGTGTCCGCCGGCGCGAACCCGGCCCGGCGCAGGGTGACGGCCAGCGCGTTGTACATCGTCATCGCCTGGGTGCTGTTCACCGCGTACGCCGTCAGCAGCGGAATGAGATTCGGGTAGCGGGCGAAGCTCGACCGGTAGGAGCGGGCGATGTCGGCGACCACGTCTCGCCACGGCACGTCCGGGTCGTCGACGGGAAGCTGCACCTCCGACATCGCGCGCTCCCGCAGCAGTTCGACGATGGCGTCGCGGCCGGGCACGTGGTTGTAGAGCGAGGACGGCTGGACCCGCAGCCTGCGCGCGATGCCCGGCATGGTGAAGCCGCCGGTCGTGCGCACGAGGTCGAGTGCGGCGTCGGCGATGAGGTCGACGGACAGGATGGGCTTCGGCGGCCGCCCCATTTCCCGGCTCCTCCTCTTGCGACGGGGGGTGACCGGGTTCACAATAAACGAACCCCATTCGTTTTAGGAGCCGGATGATCGTCCTCACCGCCCCACCCGCGCCGCCGCTGTCGCGGTCCACGGAGTCCGACCGGGACCCGCTGCGCGTCGGTCTCGTCCAACACCGCTGGCGTGAGGACGCCGCCGAACTGACGGCGGTGCTGCGGGACAGCATCGCCGCCGCCGCCGGTGCGGGTGCCACCGCGGTGTTCCTGCCCGAGATCACGCTGCTGCGGTACCCGGCCGACCAGCCGGGCGGCGCGAATGCCGACGCCCTGGCGGAGGACCTGACCGGCGGGCCGACGTTCGCGCTGGCGGCCGAGGCCGCGACCACCCACGAGATCTTCGTCCACGCCTCGCTGTACCAGCGCTCCCCCGCCGACGACGGCCTGGGCCTCAACACCGCCATAATGGTCTCTCCCGCAGGCGAACTGGTCGCCGCGACGCACAAGCTGCACATCCCGATCTCAGCCGGTTACTACGAGGACACCTACTTCCGCGCCGGCCCCGCCGAGGAGCCGTATCCGGTGTACGCACCGGAGGGTCTCGGTGCCCGCATCGGACTGCCCACGTGCTGGGACGAGTGGTTCCCCGAGGTCGCGCGCAGCTATTCGCTCGGCGGTGCGGAGATCGTCGTCTATCCGACTGCGATCGGCTCCGAGCCCGTCTTCCCGGACTTCGACACCCGACCGCTCTGGCAGCAGGTCATCGTCGCCAACGGCATCAGCAGCGGGCTGTTCATGATCGTGCCGAACCGCGTCGGCGACGAGGGCGCGGTGACGTTCTACGGGTCGTCGTTCATCTCCGACCCGTACGGCCGGGTACTGGTCCAGGCGCCGCGCGACGAGGAGGCGGTCCTCGTCGCCGACCTCGACCTCGACCAGCGCCGCGACTGGCTGGAACTCTTCCCGTTCCTGCTGACCCGCCGACCGGAGACTTACAGCCCACTGACCGAACCCGTTGACCCGCAACACCCGTACGGCGCCGGGCACCGGGCCACGGCGGTGGTCAAGTGAGTGCCACCCTCTACACCGGCGGGACGATCTGGACCGGTCGGGAGGAGACCGCCGCACTCCTGGTCGTCGACGGGGTCGTGACGGCGATCGGTGAGGCCGCCCACGCACACGACGCGGCACCGGACGCGGCGACGGTCGACCTCCGGGGCGGCTTCCTGATGCCGTCGTTCGGCGACGGGCACGCCCACCCGCTCTACGGCGGCCTGGAGGCCGTCGGCCCGGCGGTGCGCGGATGCACCTCGGTCGACGAGATCGTCTCGGCCGTGCGGCAATTCGCGGAAGCCAACCCCGAGCAAGAATGGATCGTCGGCGCCTCCTACGACGGCAGCCTCGCCGAGGGCGGCCTGTTCGACGCGCGGTGGCTCGACGCCGCGGTGCCCGACCGGCCCGTCGTCCTGCGCGCCTGGGACTACCACACCGTCTGGTGCAACAGCGTGGCGCTGGAGCGCGCCGGGATCACCGCCGACACACCCGATCCCGCGCTCGGCGAGATCCCGCACCGGGAGGACGGCTCCGTGCTGGGAACGCTGCGCGAGTGGGGTGCAGTCGACCTGGTGATGAACGTGATGCCGCCCCGTGACGAGCAGATGCGTATCGATGCGCTCGGCACCGCCGCCGACTACTACCTGGCGCACGGCGTGACGTGGGTGCAGGACGCCTGGGTCGAGCCCGCCGACGTCGCCACCTACGTCGAAGCCGCCCGCCGGGATGCGCTGCGGATGCGCTTCAACCTCGCGCTGTACGCCGACCCACGCCACTTCGACACGCAAGTCACGCGATTCGCCGAACAGAGACGGCTGGTGGAGGATGCGGGCAACCCGTTGCTCACCGCACAGACGGTGAAGTTCTTCGCCGACGGCGTGGTCGAGAACGAGACCGGGGCGCTGCTCCAGCCCTACTGCTCGGGGCTGCACAGTCACGGGGACGGTGCGGCGGGAGGCAACCGCGGCATGCAGAACTGGGAGGGCGATTCGCTGGCCGAGGCGGCACGCCGTGTCGACGAGCTCGGGCTGCAGATCCACATCCACGCGATCGGCGACGCCGCGGTCCGCCAGGCACTCGACGCCATCGAATACGTTGTGGCGCAGAACCCTCCGCGCGACCGCCGCCCGGTGATCGCGCACTGTCAGCTCGTCGACGACGCCGACCTCGCCCGCTTCGCCGCCCTTGGGGTGATCCCGAACATGCAACCGCTGTGGGCTCAGCTCGATGCGCTGATGACGGTGCTGACCATCCCCCGCCTCGGCGCCGAGCGCGCCGACCGCCAGTATCCGATCAACACCCTGGACACCTCGGGCGCACCGCTGAGCTTCGGGTCGGACTGGCCGGTGTCCTCCGGTGCGCCGCTGGACGGCATCGCGGTGGCCACGTCTCGCCGCACCGCCGACGGTGAACCGCAGGGCGGCTGGACGCCACACGAGGTGCTGCCGATCGAACGGGCGTTGACCGCCTACACGGCAGGGGTGGCCCGGCAGGCGTTCGCCGAGAACACGTGGGGGGTACTGACGCCGGGCGCCAGCGCCGACATGGTGTGGCTGCAACGGGATCCGCGGGCCACCGCGCCGCTCGATCTGCCCACGGCGGGCATCCAGGCGACGTATCTTCGCGGAGTGCTCATGCACGGGGCCGAGGACTGAGAGGCGGAACATGACCCAGGGATTCATCGCCGACACCGACGAAGGCAGCCTCAAACGGGCGCTGGGCCTGCCGTCGCTGGTGCTGTTCGGTCTGGTCTACATGGTGCCGCTGACGGTGTTCACCACCTACGGCATCGTCACCGAAACCTCGGGTGGCCGACTGCCGTTGGCCTACATCGTGACACTCGTCGCGATGGTGTTCACCGCGTTGTCGTACGCCCGGATGGCCGCGGCGATCCCGGTGGCGGGCTCGGCCTACACCTACACGCAGCGGACCTTCGGTGCGCCGGTCGGCTTCCTGGCCGGGTGGTCGCTGATGCTGGACTACCTGTTCCTGCCGATGCTGAACTACCTCGTCATCGGGCTGTACCTCAATGCGGCCGTGCCGGCATTGCCCGAATGGGTCATCGTGATCGTCACCATCGCGATCGTCACGGTCCTCAACATCGTCGGCATCGTGTCGGTGGCCCGCGCGAACTTCCTGATCATCGCGATACAAGCGGTGTTCATCGTGGTGTTCGTCGTCCTGTGCGTGGTGAAGATCGCCGGCTACGGCACCGTCGACCTGCTGGCGCCGTTCTCCGGGGACGGCTCGGCGGGCGGCATGAGCCCGGTGCTCGCCGGCGCGGCGATCCTCTGCCTGTCGTTCCTGGGGTTCGACGCGGTCTCGACGCTCTCGGAGGAAGCCAAGAACCCCAGACGCACAGTGCCGCAGGCGATCATGATCGCGACCCTGGTGTCGGGCGCCATCTTCATCCTGCTGTCCTACATCTCGCAGCTGGTGTTCCCGTCCAACGAGTTCGCCGACGTCGACTCCGGATCGCTGGACGTCATGGTCGCCGGCGGCGGCACCTTCCTGAACACGTTCTTCACCGCGGCGTACGTGGCGGGGGCCACCGGTTCGGCGCTGACGTCGCAGGCCTCCGTGGCACGCATCCTGTTCGCGATGGGCCGCGACGGCATCCTGCCGCGCAAGGTCTTCGGCCACGTGTCGGTGAAGTACCGCACCCCGGTGTACGCGATCCTCTTCGTCAGCGTGATCTCGCTGCTGGCCATCGTCATCGACCTCGCGATTCTGGCTTCGGTGGTCAGTTTCGGTGCGCTGGTGGCGTTCTCGGTGGTCAACCTGTCGGTGATCAAGCACTACTTCATCGACCTCAAGGACCGCAGCAACGTCCTGCTCAATCTGATCGCCCCGGCCATCGGCTTCCTGCTGACGGCGTGGCTGTGGACCAGCCTGTCCGGCGAGGCGCTGATGATCGGATTGATCTGGCTGGCCATCGGATTCGTCTGGCTGCTGGGCGTGACCCGCGGCTTCCGCCGCCCCACCCCGGTCCTCGACCTCGACGAAACCGTGTGATTTCGGTGTAGTTGGTCGCGCTCACGTTGACCAACTACACCAAAATCGCTAGTCGAAATACTCCCGCTCGGAAGAGTGCACGGCCGCCCGTAGGGCCTCGGCGAGCTCGCTGAGGCGGTGGCGCTCCTCGGGAAGCTGCAGGATGGAGAAGCGCAGCATTCCCTCCGTCTTGGTGACGAACGACTTGGCCCCTGCGGCCGCGACGATGCCCTGGCGCGCGAGGTTGATCAAAGTCGACGTCTCGTCCGGTACCCGCACCCACACGACGAAACCGTCCGCACTCGCCGAGGCGTGCAGTCCCGCCGCAGTGAACGCGTCCAACGCCGCCCGCCGTCGCACCCGGTAACGACCGCGGGCCCGGGTCATTGCGTCTGTGACGTTCGAGTCGTCGATCAGGTGCGCGAGCGCGTTCTGCAGCACTCTGCTGTTCGATGCCATCCCGAAGCTGCGCAGCCGGACGGTGCGCTCGACGAGCTCGGCGCTGCCCCCGAGCACCGCGGTGCGTAGGTCGATGCCGTAGGCCTTGCAGTAGCTGCGCACTCGCAGCACACGGTCCGGCAGGTGCGCTCCCAGAGAGGGCGGCTCCGATGACGCGAGCGGGCCGGCGCTGTCATCCTCGATGACCCAGGTGTCCGGACCTATGGCGGCGGCGAGGGCGGCTGCCCGCTCGACGGTCAACCCCCCGCTGATCGCGTACGCTCCGCTGGGCTGCAGCACGAGGGCCGTCACGCCGCGGCGCAGCGCCGCGGTGACAGACAAGACCGTCGGACCGTATTCGTCCGCGCGGACCCCGACCGCTTCGATGCCGAGTCGGCGCAGGATGTCCAGATAACCGGGGCTGACCGGCTCTTCGACGCCGACCGGGCCGCCGGACGCCGCGGCGGCGGTCGCCAGCACGACCGCCTCGCTGCCCCCGCCCACGCAGTTCCACGCCTGCGCCGGAAAAGGCCAGCCGGGTTCTACGCTGCGCCGGAGGCGTTCGCTGAGGAAGGCCCGTGCGGGATTGTGCAGGTCGTGAGTCTCGGAGACCGCAGCAGCGAGCGCCGGTGCGAGGTCGGGCTGCAGCTGCGGATCCGGTGTCACGAGCGCCATCTCGATCCGCGCCCAGTCCACCCGGCCGATCGGAGACGGAGCGGGGAGGTTCGGGTCGACGACGACAGTACCGCCTCGGCGGCGGGTGTGCAGCCGCCCGGAATCGCGCACGCGACTCCACGCCGTCATCACGGTGCCCGGGCTGACACCGGCGGCGCGGGCGAAGTCGCGGATCGTCGGCAGATGCGACCCCGGTGTGAGTTCCCCACCGTCGATGAGGCGCGTCAGCCCGTGCCCGAGGTCTTTGGACGATGTGGCGTGCAGGCGCTGGGCAAGCCAAGCCGCATCGACGTACTCGGCCACGTCAGGTCCACTCCGGCAGGTCGAGACGGCGACTCATAGGTCGGCGACCCGTGACGCGGCAGCGGCTTGCCGTACTCGTACCGCGTGGGGCCCTCCGGGGTTGCGGCCGGAAGGACGGTCACGAGACCCGGGCATAGGCGCGGCCCTTCGTGCGCACCGGGTCGAGAACCTCCGACATCGTCAACGACAAACTCGATTTCCATTGCGAGAGAGTCAACTTCGCTGGTGCAACCTGCAGGAGCACCTCGTCGACATGGGCGAGCTCCGGATCGTTGAGCAGCCGGTCCTGCACCAGCTCCGGGTCGCCGTACCACGGTTCGCCGTTTCCGTTCTTCACGTGCAGGTCGATCGCGTGCTGCCCCGCCAGCTTTCGCGCCTCAGCGACGGTCTCGGCGACGATCACGGTACGGGACGCCGCGATGCGCTGGCGCGGACCGGCGTTGGACCGGAACGCGTCGATCGCCTCGCTGTGACGGACGAGGTTGCCTTCGAACGTCAGAGCCTTCGACGACCGGAGTAGCAGGTTGTCCCCGACCTTCCCGATCTCTCCGGCATGCTCGGGATCGCTGGCAACACGCCACAGCCGCTGCCGTAACGTTCCGGCCGGCGGATAGAGCCGCCGGCCACCGCCGAGATCGGTGCCGTCCAGCACCGACCTCAACTGCGCCGCTTTGTCCGCGTACACCCGCAGCCGGTCGTCCCAGTCGACACCGAACGGGCCGAATGCCCAGTCCTCCAGCCCCGAACCGAGGCCCAGCTGCAGGCGACCACCCGAGAGTGCGTCGGCGATGACGGCGTCTTCGGCCACCCGGATCGGATTCTCCAGCGTGATCACGACCACGCCCGCGCCGAGCCGGATGCGCGTCGTGCGCTGGCTCGCCGCCGCGAGGAACACCAGTGGCGAGGCGATGGTGCCCTTGTCGGACCGGAAGTGGTGCGAGGTGATCCACGCGGTCGCCAGGCCGAGTTCTTCGGCGTGCACGATCAGGTCGAGTCCGTCGTGATATTGCCGGACGGGATCGGCCTCCGTGTCGTTGAGCCGGAAGAAGATGCCGTACTCAGGGCCCGCGGGCGTCGGCCGGTGCTCAGGTGGCTGCATCATCGCCCAACCAGGTGTCGTAAGCCCAGAAGTTCGGCATGCCGCGCGGTGCGTCCAGCCACCGCTCGATCTCGTTGACCCTGCTCGTCGCCGCCGTGTTGTACCGCTCGGTGTAGAGCGGCAGCGTCGTCACGTCGTCGATCAGCGCGAATTGGGCCACCTTGTCGTAGGCCGCCTTCCGGTCCTGCTCGTCCAACGCCGTCCTGCCGTCGGCCAGCCACGAATCCACCTGCGGGTCTTCGAGTTTGGGCCCGTTGATCGCGCCACCGGTCTCGTAGATCTTCTCCAGCACCACGCCGATGTCGACGCCGCCGACAGCGCGGGGGAACGCCTCGTAGGTGTTGGTCTCGCGGACGACGTCGACCGTGCCTTCGTCGCGGAACTGCAGATCGACCTCGACACCTGCGTTGGTGCGCAGCTCGGCCTGGTAGGCCTCGAGGACCGTCGACAGCGGCGGCTTCGGTTCGGTGGCGATGAGACGGATCACCAGCCGCTGCCCTGCGGCGTTGGTGCGGTAGCCGTCGCTGTCACGCCCGGTCCAGCCGGCTTCGTCGAGCAGTCTGTTGGCCAGATCGACGTTGCCGCCGTAGGCGTTCTCGTACTTCGCGTCGTAGTACGGGCTCTGTGGACCGACGACGCTCCACGCCCGGTCCGAGCTGCCCTGCAGCACTGTGTCGATGATCGGGTTGAGGTCGACGGCCTCGCGCAACGCGCGCCGCACACGGACATCCTTGGTGTTGTCGCCGGTGACGTTGAAGTACAGCGACCACGGTGAGACGTTGGACGGCTTCCATTCGAACTGGAATCCCTCGACGCCGTCGAACTGGGCGATGTCAGCGGGCGCGACCTGCGAGATCGCGTCGACCTCCCGCGACGTCAACAGTCCGGCACGGACATTCGGCTCGGGAACGATCTTGACGACGAGCTCGTCGAGGTAGGCGGCGCCCTGATGCTTGGCCAGCGCAGAGGGCCAGTTGTAAGCGTCGTTGCGCGTGAAACGCAGCTCGGAGCCCTCGACCACATCGGTCAGGATGAACGGCCCGGTGCCCGCGATACCGACACCGCCGGCGGCGACGTCAGGGTTCTGCAGCGACTTCGGGGAGATCTGCGACCCCTGCAGCGAGGCGAGCGTGTTCAGCCAGTTCGCGGTCGGCTCGGACAGCACGGTGCGCACGGTGTACTCGTCGACGACCTCGGTCGACTTCAGCGTCTGGAACGTGCTTTTGGCCACCGATGGCGCGTATTCCTTGTCGTTGACGATCTTGTCGAAATTCGCCTTGACCGCGGCGGCGTTGAACGGTTCGCCGTCGTGGAACGTCACGCCCCGCTTCAGCGTGAATGTGTACACCAGGCCGTCGGGTGACCGCTCCCAGCGTTCAGCCAGCCACGGGTGGATCGACTCGTCGTAGTCGATGGCCACCAGGCTGTCGTAGGCGTTGCGCAGCACCTGAACCTCGGTGCAGCAGCCACGCACGTGCGGATTCATACCTTCTTCGGGGAAGTCGGCCTGTGCCACGGTCAGCGTGCCTCCGCGCACGGGTTCGCCGGTGCCGCCGCCACCTCCGGAGTCACCGCCGCACGCGGTCAGCGCCAGCAGCGCAGCCACGGCGAACGCCAACCAGCGCAAGGCCGGGAGCGATGGTCTTCTGTGGTGAATCATGTCGTCGTTCCGTTCGTGAAGGGACCGCACACCGTGTGCGGCCGGAGGTTTACGGGGTTCAGCGCGTCAGACGCGACAGAAGGGGGAACAGCTCACAGGACCGGCACCGCCTTCAGCAGGGCCTGCGTGTACTCGTCCTGTGGGTTGTCGAACACGTCGTCGGCGGTGCCCTGTTCGACCACGCGGCCGCGGTGCATCACCAGCACCCGATCGGCCACATGGTGGACGACACCGATGTCGTGGGAGATGAACAGAAGCGCGGTGTTCTTCGCTGCGCGGATCTCCAGCAGCAGGTCGAGGATCTGGGCCTGGATGGACACGTCGAGCGCGGAGACGGCTTCGTCGCAGACGAGGAGCTCGGGATCGGAGCCGAGTGCACGGGCGATGGACACCCGCTGCCGCTGGCCGCCCGACAGCGAGCGAGGGTGTCGGTCGAGGACGCCGGCCGGCAGGTGCACGAGGTCGAGCAACTCACGAATCCTGCCGCTCTGCAGGTGTTTGTCACGATGTCCGAGGGCGACGGTCTCGCCGATGATCTCGCGCACGGTGTAACGGGGGTCGAAGGATCCGACGGAGTCCTGTGCCACGAGCTGCACGGCGCCCAATCGCGGCCCCCGGTGACCGCGTCGGCCGGTCCAGCGGCGGCCGTCGATCTCGACGTGGCCCGTGTCGGGGGCCAGCAGTCCGGTCACGATCCGCGCCACCGTGGATTTGCCCGAACCGGATTCGCCGACCAGTCCGAGGATCTCGCTGCGATGGATCGCGAACGTGACGCCGTCGGCGGCGGTGAACTGCTGGCGTCGCCCCTGCCGGTAGTACTTGCCGATTCCCGCGACGTCCGCCACGACCTCGGCGCCCGGCGATACAGACGGCGGTGCATCACTATCGAGAGCACTCAGGCGCCGGCCCCGGGTGGCACGCCCGGGTACCGCGGCGACCAGCTTGCGGGTGTACTCGTGCTGCGGGTGGTGGATCACCTGCGCGACGGCGCCTCGCTCGACCACCCGGCCGCGGTGCATCACGATCACGTCGTCGGCGATCCGGGAAACCACGGCGAGGTCGTGGCTGATCAGCAGCACACCGCGGCCCTCGTCGGCCAGCGTGCGCAGCAGCGCCAGGATGCGGGCCTGCACCGTGACGTCGAGTGCGGTGGTCGGCTCGTCGGCGATCACCACGTCAGGCCGCCCGGCCAGCGCCGACGCGATCAGCGCGCGCTGGCGGAGTCCACCGGAGAGCTGGTGCGGGTAGTTGCGCCTGCGATAGGCCGGGTCCGGGATGCCGACCGAGCCGAGTAGTTCTTCGACCGCAGCGACACGTTGCCGACGCGGCAGGCGCAACGCCTCACCGACCTCGGCCTGCACGGTTCTCAACGGGTCCAGCGATGTCAGTGCGTCCTGCAACACGAAACCGATCTGGGCGCCGCGAACTCTGCGCCAGTCCTTCTCGGCGTAGGTGCGGGCATCGGAGCCGCCGACCTGGAAAGTCGTTGCGGTGACGTTGCTCCCGTCTCCGGCGAGCCCGACGAGGCTGCGTGCGGTCACCGACTTGCCCGAACCCGATTCTCCGACGATCGCCAGGACGCGTCCGCGGCGGAGGGTGACGTCGACATCGCTGACCACCGGCAGCGGCGTGCCGTCGTCGTCGCGCACGCTGTCGAACGAGACCGTGAGGCCTGCGATGTCGACGAGGACGTCTCCGGCATCGCCCTCAGGTGGGGCGGTGATCTCCGAGGCGAGGGTCACGGCTGCGCCCTCCGCTCGAAACGCCGCTGCAGGTGCCGCCCGACGATAGACACGCTCACCACCGAGATCGTGATGAACAGGCCGGGGAAGAAGCCGACCCACCACGCGATACGCAGGTCCTGGCGGGCATCGGAGAGCATCGAACCCCATTCGGGCAGCGGCGGTGTGGGACCGAAGCCCAGGAAGCTCAGTCCGGCCGCGCCGATGATGGCCGTGCCGATGCCGAGGGTCGCGAGCACCGGGACGGTGCCGAGCGCGTTCGGCAGCACGTGACGGACCGTTCGGCGTGCGGCCGAGGCGATGGCCAGCCGCGACTGTGCCACGTAGTCCGACTCCCGCACCCGCAGGGTCTCGGCGCGTACCACTCGGCCGTACCGGGGCGCCGACGCAATCGCGATGGCGACAATCACATTCCCGGTGCCCGGGCCGGTCAGCGTGATCAGCATCAGCGCGAACAGCAGGTCGGGGAACGCACCGACGGCGTCGAACACCCGCGAGATCGCTTCGTCGATGCGACGGTGTGAGACACCGGCGATGAGTCCGAAGAGGACGCCGATGACGACTCCCAGCGCAGTCGAGGCGACGCCGATCAGGATGGAGTAGCGAGCCCCGTGCACCACGCGTGACCACACGTCACGGCCGAGGTGGTCGGTGCCGAAGATGTGCTCGAAGCTGGGCGCTGCCAGCGCATCCGACATGTCGCTGGCCAACGGGTCGCGGCCGGTGAACAGTCCGGGGAACACCACCGCGAGCAGCAGCAGCGCAAGGATGGCCACGGCGACGAGCAATCCGGTGTGCCGGAGGCCGGCCAACCCTGAGGACAGTGATCGCCCGGGGAATGCGAAAGTCGTCGCCATCAGCGCACCCTCAGTCGCGGGTCGATCCACAGGTAGACGATGTCCACGATGGTGTTGACGGCCACGTACAGGGCGACGGCGAGCAGAGTGATGCCGAGCACCACCGGGACGTCCTGGCGCGTCACCGCGACGACGGTGGCCTGCCCGATTCCCGGCCGGCCGAACACCTGCTCGACGATGACGGTTCCGGTGAGCATACCGCCGACCGACCAGCCTGCCAGCGTCGCCGCAGGAACAAGGGCGTGCCGCAAACCATGCCGGATCTTCAGCTGCCACGGCGTGATTCCGCGCGCGAGCGCCGACACGGCGTAGGGCTGTTCGAGCGATCGCTCGATGCCTTCGCGCAACACCTGCGACAGCACGGCCGCCAGCGGCAGCCCCAGCGTCAGGCTGGGCAGGACGAGGTTCTCCAGTTTCGAGCCCCCGACGACCGGCAACAGACCCAGCTGGAACGACAGCACGGTGATGAACACGATGCCCAGCCAAAACGTCGGGATGGACGCGAAGGTCAGCTCACCGAGGTAGGTGATCCGTGTCCCGATTCCTGTGCGGCCGGCGCTCACCACCGAGACCACCAGCGCCACGGTCACCGCGATGATCGTGGCCGCGGTGGTCAGCTGCGCGCTGGCGACCAGCCGATGGCTGAACAGGATGTCGCTGACCGGCACCCGCTGTACGTAGGACATCCCAAAGTCGCCCTGGAGCGGCCGGGTCAGAAAGTCCCAGTATTGCAACGGCAACGACCTGTCGAGCCCCCACTGCGCCTCGATGGTCGCCCGCAGCTCGGGGGTGTCGAACTCGCCCATCAGCAGCGTGACCGGGTCCCCCGGTGACAGGTGGACGGCCAGGAACGCCGCCGACGCCGCCAGCCACAGCACCACCGCGGCCGCGATCAGCTTCTCGGCGATGTAGCGTGCCTGGAACGCCACACCTGCCCAGCGGCCCGCGCGCCGCGGCGGGGCGGCCCGCGCGGCATCCTGGGCCACCGCGGCGTCGGCGCCGGGCAGACTGGTGTGCGAGGTCTCAAGGACGGCCATGGGATTCGCGACGGCGTCAGCCGAACGCTGCCTCCTGCCGGATCTTTTCCACCCCGTCCGTACCTGCGGTGTGAAAGCCCCCACCGTTCGACACAGAGTTCTCGAAGCCGTCGCCGGGACGTTGCAGCCCCAGCGTGTCGCGCAGCGTCGACCCCGGGTACTCCGTACGGAAGATCCCCTTGCGCTGCAGCAGCGGTACGACGTGGTCGACAAACTCGGTGGCGACGTCGGGCAGCTGCGCCGCCATGATGTTGAAACCGTCGGAGGCGCCCGCCTGCACCCAGGTCTCGATCTGGTCGGCGACCTGCTCGGGCGCGCCGATCGCGGTGACGTGGGTCAGGCCACCGCCCTGACGGGCCAGGATCTGGCGCACCGTGTACTTCTCGCGGCGTGCGGTGCCGATCAGCGCCGCGAAATGGCCACCGGACGCGCCGAGTTCGCCGTCGGCGGGCACGAGATTCCACGGCAGCTCCTTGTCGAGCTCCAACGCCTCGACGGGTACGCCGATCTGCAGCGCCAATGCGTTGATCGCGAACCGCTCGGTGTGCAGTTCGCGCAGCTCGATCTCGCGCGTGCGGGCCTCGGCTTCGGTGGGAGCGACGAGGGTGATGAGGCCGGGCAACACACGGACGGTGTCAGGGTCACGGCCCCAATCCGCGGCGCGCTTGCGGACGGTGTTGCGGAACGCGATCGCCGATTCGATCGTGGGCTGCACCGTGTAGACGGCGTCGGCGAACCGCGAAGCCAGGCCGATCCCGTCCGGGGAGGAGCCGGCCTGCACGAGCACGGGGTGTCCCTGCGGGGAACGTGGCAGCGGCAGGGGCCCTGCGGTGTTCACGTACTCACCGGTGTAGTCGACGGCCCGGATGCGCGCCTCGTCGACGTAGGTTCCGGTGTCGCGGTCGGCGACCCACGCGCAGTCGGCCCAGCCGTCCCACAGCGCGAGGACGGCTTCGACGAACTCGTGCGCGCGTCGGTAGCGCGCGTCGTGGTCGAGCCCGTGCTCGTGGCCGAAGTTGCGCGCGACGTCGTCTCCGTTGGTCGCGACGATGTTCCATGCGGCGCGGCCGTTGCTGATGTGGTCGAGCGTCGAGATCCGCCGCGCCAGGTTGTAGGCCGAGTTGTACGAACTGGAAGCCGTTGCGACAAGTCCGATGTGGCTGGTGTGCTGCGCAACGGCGGCGAAGGCCAAGGTCGGGTCGAGCCCGCGGAACGGCCGGTACTCGCCACGGTAGCGCCACACCGGGGTATCGGCGAGGAAGACCGCGTCGAAGAGGCCTCTCTCGGCGATCTTGGCGACCTCGATGTAGTGCTCGAGGCTGCTGTACTGCCGGGTGTCGCCGTCGCCGGCACGCCACGCGCCCGGGAACACTCCGCCCGGAATCAGGTTGAGGTTCAGGGTGATCGAATTGTGGGGGAACGTCATGGTCGCTTTCCTCATCGCTCTACCGGGAAGCCGACGATGCTTCCCCATTCGGTCCAGGAGCCGTCGTACACCCGGACGTTGTCGAAGCCCAGCACCTCCGACAGGGCGATCCAGCCCAGCGTGGAGCGGTGCGACAGCCGGCAATAGTTGACGATCAGAGAGGCTGAGTCGCTGACCTTCTCGTCGACGATGCGCTGCAGCTCGCCACGGTCGCGCAGTCGGCCGTGCTCGTCGAGCAGGTCACGGAAGAACAGGTGTTTGGCCCCGGGAATACGGCCGTGCCGCTCGGCGCCGTGGTCGATCGGGGCGCTGGGGCCGCTGACACGGGCACCGCTGTACTCCTGCGGGGTCCGGTAGTCGAGCAGGACGACGTCGTCGCGGCCGAGCAGGGCACGGACCTCGTCGCGACCGATGCGCAACCGCTCCTGCTCGGCGGTCGGCTCCGGCACCGTCAGGGGCGCGGCAGGTGCAGCCCGCCGGACCGATCCGCCGGTGGGTAGGCCGGCTGCCTTCCACGCCTCGAGTCCGCCGTCCAGATAGGCGATGTCGGTGTATCCGCGCACCCGAAGCGTCCACAGCACGTAGGCGGCGAACTGGGTGGGTTCCCCGGCGAGCACGATCCGCGAGCCCTCTCCGGCGCCCAGTCGAAAGAGGCGCTCCGACAGTTCCTCTCCACTGGCGAGTTCCCGTTCGAGTGGATGCCACGCGAGGTCTTTCCAGAAGGCGGTCCGCGCACCGGGGATCACGGCTTCGCCCGGAGGGGCGGCGTACACCTCGATCACCGCGAGGTTCGGATCGTCGAGGCTCGCGTCGAGGTCGTCGACGGAGACGACACTCCGCGTGATCAGGCTCATGGGCTGTCCCTTTGTGACAAATGCGATTGATACAAAAACTGTTGCTGTGCAAGCACATTAAAGACCCGGCTCGCAGGGGCGTCCATAATTTCCCTTGCCGCGAGAATAATTACCGGCGCGGTAGGAGGAACAGTTTGAGTCAGGCGTAGCTTTTATCGCGGAGCGGCCCGATCGCTGTGTTATGAAACATAACTCGTGGCACAAACACACAGGGAGCACAGGATGAGTGAGGCGGGTAGGTCCACCCATCTGATCGGACCGACCGAGCTGCAGTCGCGGCTCGCGGGGGGTGACGAGACGGTGGTGCTCGACGTCCGCCACAGCATGCCGACCGACCGCGCGGATCCGAACGCGTACGAGGCGGCACATGTGCCGGGGGCATTGTTCGTCGACATCGACGCCGACCTGGCCGGCGCGGGTACCGGACGCAACGGTCAGCGTCCGCTCCCCGGCCCCGCCGAGTTCGAGAAGACGGTACGACGCTGGGGCATCGACTCCGTCACACCCGTCGTCGTCTACGGCGCTTCGCGCTCCCCCGCCCCGGCCCGGGCCTGGTGGCTGCTGAAGTGGGCCGGTGTCGAGTCGGTGCGTCTCCTCGACGGCGGGTGGGACGGATGGCACGGCGATCTCGCTTCCGGCGCGGCCGACGAACCCCGTGAGAGCAAGTTCGTCATCCGCCCCGGCGGCCTGCCGGTGGTCGAGGCAGCCGACGTCCCGTCGTTCGCCGACCGTGGGCTGCTCCTTGACGCCCGCCCCGCCGCGAAGTTCTCCCACCCCAGCGACGCGGAGGCCGGACACGTCCCTGGCGCCCGTAGCGTCCCGGTGGCCGAGTTCTTCGACACCGCAGGCTTTCTGCTGCCCGACGATCAGCTCCGCGAGCGTGTCACCGCGCTCGGGATCGCCGCGGGCGACGAACCGGCGTCCTACTGCGGCACCGGTGTGGCCGCGGCCCTCGAGGTGTTCGTTCTGTCCGTGCTCGGGGTGCGGGCACGGCTCTACGTCGGCTCCGCCTCCGAGTGGGTCGCCGATCCGTCCCGCGTGCTCGTGCGGTGACGCCGCCCACCGAGCGGAAACGCCGACTTCTCCTCGACGTCACGCCGTTCCGGAGCAGTCGCGCGTTCACGCGGCTGTGGGTCGGTACGGCGCTGGGCAGCATCGGCCAGGAGATGACCGTCGTCACCGTCGCGTTGCAGGTCTATGCGATCACCTCGTCGACGTTCGCGGTGTCGCTGATCGCAGGTATCGCGTTGGGGCCGATCATCATCGGCGGTCTGTACGGCGGCACGCTGGCCGACCGATTCGACCGGCGCCGGGTGGCGTGGGTGGCGTCGGTGATCTCGTGGGTCGCGATCGTCGTGCTCGCGGTGCACGCGGTGCTCGGCGGCACGTCGCTGTGGCTGCTGTACACCGCCGCCACCGTCAACGCGGCCGCGGGCACGGTCGGTGGCATCACCCGGCGCGCGATCATCCCGCGGCTTCTCCCGCAGCAGCTGCTGCCCGCCGCGGGCGCCCTCAACGGCATCAACCTGGGCCTGATGGCGACGCTGGGCCCCCTGCTGGGCGCGACTGCGGTCAACGCCGGCGGGTTCCACACCGCCTACCTGATCGACGTCGCATTGCACTGTGCGGCGTTCCTCGGAGTGTTCACGCTGCCGGCGCTGCGTCCGGTCGATGCGGCGCCGTCGAGTCCGCTGCGCGCGGTCGCCGACGGGTTGTCGTTTCTGCGCCGGGCGAGCAACGTCAGGTTCAGCCTCACACTCGATGCGATCGCGATGGGCCTGGCCCAGCCACGCGTGCTGTTCCCCGCGCTCGGCGCCGTGACGATGGGTGGCGGGGTCACGACGGTGGGCGTGCTGGCGGCAGCTGCGGCAGCGGGAACGATGCTGATGGGATTCTTCTCCGGGTGGACGGGCTCGATTCGCCGGCAGGGCCAAGCCATCCTGGTGGTCACCTATGTCTACGGCGTCACTGTCGTCGCCGCCGGTGCCGTTGTGCTGGTGGCTGCCCTGCGCCCACATCCCGGGGGCACGAACGTCGCGGCGATCGCCGCGCTCGCTGTGGTGCTGGCCGTCGGCGGCGCCGTGGACAACATCGGCGCGATCTACCGGATGGCCATGCTGCAGGCTGCGGTCCCGGACAATATCCGCGGGCGGGTGCAGAGTCTGTACACGTTGGTGGTCACCGGCGGCCCGCGAATCGGTGACGTGGTCAGCGGTGTGGTGGCGAGCGCTCTGTTCCTCTGGAGCCCGCTGCTGGCCGGCGGCCTCGTGATGATCCTGCTGACGTGGGTGCTGACCCGCCGGACACCAGCGTTCAAGGACTACGACGCCGAGAACCCGCAGCCGTGAATTACTGCGGCGCCTGCGGTTGCACCGCGTCACGGGCTCCGGGGGATCGCCCGCGGCCCCACCCGAGAGCGGCGCGGTAGCCCCCGATCAGGCCCGCCTCCCGCAGCGCATCCACATCGCGGAACCGGGAGTCCGCGGGTGCGGGATGCACCAGCGGCGCAACGAAGAGCGCATCGACCGGGCAGTAGGCCTCGCACTGGAAACACGTCTGGCAGCTGTCGTGCCGGGCGATCACCGGCACGCCGTCGGCACCGCGGTCGAAAACCCTTGTGGGGCAAACCTCGATGCACTTGTCGCAGGTGATGCACCGTTGCCTGTCGACGATCTCGATCACGCGGCACGCTTCCCGTCGGCCAGCCACTGCGGTTCGGGGACCGTCCACAGCTCATCGAGGCCGCCGGTCACCAGGCGGTGCTGCTGCGCCGAGTCCCCTGCGGGAAAGTCGGCCCGCTGGTGCATACCCCGAGATTCCTGGCGATGCAACGCCGCGTGGTACATCCAGCGGCCGTGCGCAAGCATGGCGGTGGCCTCGCGGGCGCGCAGTCCGCTCCCGCCACGGGCCGCACCCCACAGCGCGTCGAGTTCGGCCAGAGCCGGCTTCAGCCGTTCGGCGTGGCGGAGGTAGTTGATGTCGTAGGCCGTGCACAGCCGCTGGATCTCCGGCAGCGCCTCCACGGATACCGCTCCGGCCCCACCGGCGTCGGACGTGTGCGTCGGCGGCCCGCCTCGCGCGCGGGCGAACTGTGCAGCACCGCGACCCGCCCAGGCACCTGAGCATGCCGCCCACGACGCGTTGTGCGCGCCACCCCCGGTGTAAGCACCGGCGATGAGTTGCCTCGTCGCGGCGTCACCGGCCGCATACAGCCCGGGAACATCTGTGGCGCAGTCGATTTCGGCGATACGCACACCACCGGTGCCGCGCACCGTGCCTTCGCACAACAGCGTGATCTCGAACATCTCGGTGAACGGATCGATCCCGAGACGGTCGAACGTCAGGAAGAAGTTGGGTTGGCCGGTGCGCATCGTGGCCCGGTCGGACTCGGGCGCAAGGTCGAGCCGCGCGTACACCGGCTCGTTCAACAGTGTCTCTGCGATCAGCGTGCGGTCCTTCGTCGCACCCGGCGCCTCGAGAAACGTTCCTTCGCTTCTGTAGAACGTCGCCCATGCGTAGTACGCGTTCTTGGTCATCGACGTGTTCTTCGGCGCGAGCGCATACGCGCAGGAGAATTCCATGCCCGAGAGCGCCGCCCCGGCTTCTGCGGCCATCAGCGCGCCGTCTCCGGTGTTCGTGTCGCAGCCCATGGTCTTGGACTGGAACGCACAACCACCCGTCGCGAGCACGACAGCACCTGCGGTGATCCGCAGCGGCAGGCCGTCGGCGCGGCGCACCGCGGTGGCCCCGGACACCACTCCGTCGCCGTCGGTGAGCAGACCCAGTGCCGGGGTGTGGTCGAGAATGCGAACCCCGAGGCGCTGCAGGCGGATACGCTGACGACGCATGTACTCGGGGCCCTGCAGGTCCTCGCGGATCTGACGGCCACGGCCGTCGACGGGGAACGGATAGCGCTGGATGCGGGCGAGCTCGTCCATCCGGACAATCGTGTCGTCGAGTACCCGCGACATCCACGCCCGGTCGGTCAGGCCCGCGCCGACCTTCTCGCGCCTGGCCATTGCAGCCTCGCGGAGCTCCGGATCGTCCTGGACGTACCAGACCCCGGTGCCGGCCGACGCAGTCGCGCCGCTCGCGCCGGTGAAGCCTTTGTCGGCCAAGACGACAGCAGCCCCCGCTTCGGCCGCCTTGATCGCCGCCCACGTTCCCGCAGGCCCACCACCGAGGACGAGAACGTCGGCATTGAGGGCCTCGGCTTCTGGCGGCGCGTTCAGACGAGCCGCCTTCCCGATTTCCGCTGCGGTCGTTCGCTACGCACCGAGCGAGCCTGCCCGAAGGGTCCGCCCCACGCCACCGATGCGATCGCGACGATTCTTTCTTCGCGGAATAGCATTCCCGGCTGTCGTCGGGCCGGGTTCTGCGACCGGGAATGCTATTCCGGGGCAGACGGCCCCACGGCCACCGGGCGCGAGGGCTCGGCGCTCCACTGCGACCACGACCCGGGGAACAGGGCGGCGTCGACGCCGGAGTGCGCGAGCGCCGCGACGACCACCGAGGCGGTCACGCCCGACCCGCAGTACACCGCGACATCCGTCCCGGGGCCGACGCCGCGCGCGCCGAACATCTCGGTGAGGTCCGCGCGCAGGGTGCCGTCCTCTGAAAGCAGGCTGGTGCTCGGCACGTTGACGGCCCCGGGGATGTGGCCCGCTACCGGGTCGACGGGTTCGTGCTCGCCCCGGTAGCGCTCCGGGGCGCGGGCGTCGAGAAGCGTCGGGGTGTCGAGTGCGTCGTCGGCGGCGATGGTCGGCAGGGCGCCGGCGTAGAGGTCGTCATGAGCCACGGTGACGTCTCCGGGCTCCGGAGTCACTGCGCCCGTGTGCAGTTCGCCGGGCCAGGCGGCCAACCCGCCGTCGAGTATCCGCACGTCGGCGATGCCGGCGGCGGTCAGCACCCACCACGCACGCGCCGAGCCGGCGCGATTCCAGTCGTCGTAGACGACGACGGGCACCCCGTCGCGCACGCCCCAGCGTCGCGCGGCCGCCTGCACCGCCGCACCGGACGGCAGCGGGTGACGCCCGCGGCCGGTGACGGTGTGGTCGGAGAGGTCGTCGTCGAGCGAGACGTACACCGCGCCGGGGAGATGCCCCGCCTCGTAGGCTGCGGTGCCGTCGGGTTCGGGCAGCGACCAGCGGACGTCGAGCAGCGTGACGGGCTCCTCGGCGTCGAGCCGCCGCGCCAACTCGTCGGCGGTGATGAACACATCGCTCATGATTCCTCCGGCGAGGCGGCGATCCCGAGACGTTGCGCCAGTTCGGTTTCGGTGAACTCTCCGGGGCCGCGCCCGTTCTTCGCGGCCTCGCGGGCCAGACGTGCCAGCGCGGTGTTCAGCGGGGCGGCGGCGCCGCACCGGTGGGCGATCAGGACGATCTCGCCGTTGAGGAAGTCCGTCTCGACGCTGCCCGTGCTGCGGGCCAGCGACTGCCACGTCGAATTCGGGATGACCTCGTCGGTCCCGGGGACCGGACGCAGCGTCGGCCCGTCGGCACGCGCGGCCGTGGACACGTCGAACGATATGTAGTCGATACCCGCCTGTGCGAGAACAGCTTTCCCCTCGTCGACGACAGCGGTCTCGACAAAGCCCTCGCGGGCCGATCCGGTCAGCGCCACGACGGCATTGCTGAGGTTGCTCAACAGCTTGTTGTATTTCCACGGCGCGACGTCGGCCGGCAGCTTCACGACGATGCCGGCGGCCGTCCAGGTGCGCGCGACTTCGTCGAGCAGGTCGGCGTCCTCGGCCGACGCCAGCTCGGCGGGCCACCGCGCGATGTGGAACTGCCCGGCGACGGGCCAGGATTTCGCGATGACCTCACCCGGGGTGACGTGCGCGGCCGGCATCCACACGCAGATCCCGAACACGCGGGCGAACAGGCGCAGCGCCCTCTCCTCGGCCACCACACCGTTGAGGGCGGTCAGCACCGGCAGCCGCTCGCCCGCCGTGCCGATCACACCGGCCCCGCCGTGGACCGGCTGATCCGCCCAGTCCTGCAGGGCCGCATCGAGTTGGTGGGTCTTGGTGGCGAACACCAGCACGTCGTCGTCGGTGAGTCGCACGTCCTCGGGCGAGGACGCGACCGCCACGTCGATCTCGAACGCGCCGTCGGGGGTGCGCAGAATCAATCCGTTCGCCGCCAGCACCTGCGCGTGCTCGCCGCGCGCGACCAGCAGCACGTCGGCTCCCGCCCTCGCGAGAGCGCCCCCGACCGTGCCGCCGACGGCGCCGGCGCCGATCACGACGTAGCGGCGGGAACCCGACCCCGGACTCCGGGCGGTCACAGTGGCCGAGCCTGGGCCAGCCGCAGCACGTCCTCCGCCGACGGCGGGCTCGGCGGGTGATACGACAGGCACCACGGCGCGACGATGCGGTGGAAGGACTCCCCCTCGGTGGCGACGTAGAAGTTGCCTGCACGCAGCCGGCTGATGTCGTCGACCAGACCGCCTTTCGCCCGGGCCATCTCACGGGCGGCCTCGATCTGCGCCGGTGCGTTGAGCAGGCCGTAGAACTGGGTGGCCGCGTTGCCCGGGATGTTCAGGTTGATGCCCTTGGGCGCTTGGGTGGCGAACACCAGGCCGAGCCCGTACTTGCGAGCCTGCGACGACAGCGCCAGGGTGCTGCGCGTGCAGGGGGTGAAACCCCGTGCGGGTGCGAAGTTCTGGGCCTCGTCCATGACGAGCAGTCCACCGAGCGGCCGCTCACCGGCGGGGTTGCGCTTGATCCACGCGAACAAAGCCATCTGCAGTTGGTTGACGAAGCTCTGTCGCTGCTCGTCGGAGGGCAGCCCGATCATGCTGATCACCGAGACCCTGGCGCGGTAGCCGTCGGACGGCGTCAGCAGCACACCGGGGTCGACGGGTGTTCCGGCGCCGCCGAACAGCGGATCGTTGACCATCGCGGCCCGCAGGTTCTGCGAGAGATCGCCGGCGATGCCGTGCGCGTCGGCCATGTCGCTGGCGTCCTCGGGGAGGTCGGCCAGCAGCCGGATGAAACCCTCCAGTGTCGGTGACGGCGTTCTCCCATAGTGCTGCAACGCTTCTCGCAGCACTGCCCGAGCTCGGGTGGCCTTCTGGGTCCTGCCGGTGATCAGCGCGCGGGGTTCCAGCGCCGAGCACGCCGACTCGACCGCCTCGGTGAACTCGTCGTGGTCGTCGAGGACACTGGCGAAGTCGGGCAGCGGCTGGAACGCCAGCGGCCGGCCGTTGGTGCGCCGAGGCGTCCAGACCGTCACCTCGGTGTGGCGCAGGTAGTCGTCGGCGCGCTCGCTGTCGGAGGGACGCCAGCCCGGCGGCAGCTGCGGCCAGGCGGTGCCCAGCCGCGACAGGTCGTTGTTCGGGTCGAGCACGATCGAGGACACACCGCGCAGCGCGCACTCTTCGACGAGGCGCCGGATCAGCACCGTCTTGCCCGACCCGGAGCCGGCGAAGATCGCGACGTGCTTGCGCAGCGCCGAGAGATCAACGGTCACAGGCGCTTCGGTGCGCAGATCGAGACCGAGCGGCATGGCACCGTCGGGCACGTCGTACTCGGCGACGGGTTCGGGTTCGGGCTCTGCCGCGGGCTCCGGCGAGTCGGCCGGCTCCGCGGTCGGGAGGTCCACGGCGGCTTCCCGGCCGTCCCCGAGCGCCTCGGCGAACAGCGAAAGGCCGTGCGCGGGACGGCGCGCTCGCAGCCACCCCGGGAGCTCGTGGTCGTCGTCGGCGAACAGATCCCGCAGCGCGGTCATGGTCCGGATGTCCTCGACCGACAGCGGGACGGTACGCCCGCCTGCGGCGTGGAACTGTTCGATCTCCTCGGCGGTCTTCTTCCCGCTCGGCCACGGGGCGTTGCGCAACAGGAACAGCTGCCGCCGGTCGGACTCCGCGCTGAAACCGCTGGCGTCCACCGCTTTGCGCACCCGGCTCAGAGCCGCGCTGGCATTGGTCGCCGAGATGGCGCGAAACGCCCAGTGCCGCTCGTCCTCGGTGGTGTCGTCGAGGCTCTCGCGCAGGCGCGCGTGCAGGGTCACGTGCGTGCCGGGCGGCGGATCGCACACGAACGTGCGCTCTCCGTCGCGCTCGGCGATCCACGCCGTCAGCGCGGCCGACAGCAGCTCGGGCATCGTGATGTCCTCGCCGTCGTGGGCGAGGGCCGCTTCGGGCACTGCACGCCGCCGATACTCGGCGAAGCGGCGATCCAGCACCGCGGACACCGAGCCACTGTCGTTGTCGCGCTGCGGTTCCCACGTGGGCTGCGCTTCCGCACCGAGATGTTCCAGCTCGACGACCTCGCCGTGTTTGAGGCATTCGCGCACGTGGGTGTCGGCGCGGATCAGCAACTGCCGCGGCGTGTAGGACGGGGCCTCGTCGAACGCGACCGGGGCGATCGGCCAGCTGGCGTACGGCGGCGCGAACCCGGCCCCGGCGTAGCTGGCCGCGAACCGGCGCTCCAGGATCGCCCGTCCGACGTCGGCGCTGGGCAGCGGCGACAGCACGCCCGTCATCCGGAACCTGTCGGCGACGCTCGCGGCCGCACGCTGCTGGATGTGCTCCCACACCGCGGGAAGGCACGCCACCACCGGAACGGTGCGCCGCATGGTCTGCCGCAGGGACATCAGGCCGTGGGCGACCTGCTCGAGCACACCGTCACCGGTGTCGCCCGCCAGCGACTGCGCCAGCAGGGTGTCGATCTGGTCCACGGCGAGCACCGACGGCCCGGCCAGAGCGACCAGCCGGGAGACGTCGCGGACGCACTCCTGCGCCGACGTCGGCGCCGACCGCAGCCCCCACGGCCCGCGCTCCTCGACGCTGAATTCCTCGCTGCCCTGCAGGAAGCCTTCGCCGATGTCGTGGGCGATGAAGTCGTTGGACGCCAGCAGCACCAGCGCGCGCAGCACCTGATGGCATTGCCGGACAGTCTCTTTGGCCACCAGCGAGAGCGCTTTGATGAAGCGGTACAGCGTCTCGGCGTCGAGGTCGTCATCGCCGATGATCGCGCGGCGGTCGGCGCGCGACACGTGCGCCAACGACGACAGCTCCCACAGCAGGTCCTTGAGTTGGGTCTCCCGCTGTGTTCCCGGCCGGCCGAGACTCTCCAGCACGCCACTGCGCACCGACTGCCAAAAGCTGGCCGCGTCGAGCAACTCGACCACGAAGAAGTAGCCACCGTCGGCCTGGGCGCGTTCGCGGATCTGGCCCAGCAGGTGCGTCTTTCCCGACCCGGCGGGGCCGCGGATGACGACACCCAGCGGCGCGGACGCCTCGTCGCGCAGGGCGTCGCCGAACGCGCCCATCACCTCGTCGACGGCGTGCTCGTTGAGCCCCTTCACATGGGTGGCGGCCTGGGGACGCCACAGGTCGTCGGAAGTCGGCGCCCAGGTCAGCCGCAGCGAGGCCAGCGCGTCGCGCTGCAGGGTGTCCATCACGCCTCGATGGCGATCAGGTGCTTGGGGCGGTCGCCGATGACGACGGCCGCGGCCCGGTCCTCGGCGGTCAGCACCTTCTGGTCCTCCTGCGGGATGACGGAGACACCGGGAGTGCGGTGCAGCGTGCGCAGTGCGGCGTCGAGATCGGCGCGCGGCACGTCCAGTTCGGCGCGCAGCTTCGTCAACGGCACCCAGCCGCCGGGGCGCTCGGCGAGATCCCGGTAGACGGCGCGGACGCGCTCCTCGATGCCGGACGGGGCCGGCGCCGGTGCGGGGGCCACGGCGCCGAAGACGTCGGCCAGACTCAGGTCCGAGCGGTCCAGATGGCGTCCCAGCGCGCCGAGCACCGTGTACAGGGTCTTTGCCGGGCCGGTCGAGCGCGGTGGCGGGCCGGCGTCGATGAGTTCGCGGCACAGTCGCCAGCCCCGGTCGGTGAGTTCGTGGACGAATCTGTTTCCGACACGTTCGGATTCGATCAGGCCCAGGCGGTTGAGGGTGTCGCGGCCGCGTTTGTCCAGCGCTGGACCCAGGACCGCCAGCTCGGAATTGGGCACCGGTCGTGCCGCGGCCATCAGCACCAGCAGCACCGCCCGTTCGGTCCCCGTCAGCTCCCCCGCGGTCACACTCACGTCTGCCAACTTAACGGGGTGCGGCAGGATTGCGTTCGACATGGTTGAGCCCATCGGTGTTCCCGAAACGTCGAAACGGCGTGCACTCGTTCGGCTGGTGCTGGTCGTCGCGTTTTTGGCGCTGCTGTTCTACCTCACGGCCGTCGCGCGTGTCATCGACGTGGAGGCGGTCCGAGCCCTGGTCGCGTCGACGGGTCCGCTGGCGCCGCTGACCTACGTGGTCGTTTCGGCGGTCCTGGGCGCCCTGCTGGTGCCGGGTCCGCTGCTGGCCGCGGGCAGCGGCTATCTGTTCGGTCCGGCGCTGGGGACGGTCGTCACGCTGGGCGCCACCGTCGGCAACGCGATGATCTCCGGGTATGCGGGCCGCCGGGCCGGCCGGCAGAGCGCGCGGACGCTGCTGGGGCAGGAGCGCGCGGAGCGGGTGGACCGGATGATCGTGCGCGGCGGGCTCTGGGCGGTGGTGGGTCAGCGATTCGTCCCGGGCATCTCGGACGCGCTGGCTTCCTACGCGTTCGGCGCGTTCGGCGTTCCGCTGTGGCAGATGGCCGCCGGCGCCTTCATCGGGTCGATGCCCCGCGCGTTCGTCTACACCGCGCTCGGGTCGTCGATCGGTGAGTTCTCGGCGCCGCTGGCCGCCGCCGCGATCGCCGTCTGGTGTGTGACCGCGGTGATCGGCGCCTTCGCCGTGCACCGGGGCCTGCGGTCCTGGCGTGCGAGCCGCACCGACGGCCCGTCGGACGCCGACTGACGTCGCGGCGGGCTCAGCCGCCGACGAGCGCGCGGTGCTGGTCGCAGTAGGCCGCCACGGACGCCCCGACGACCATGCCGGACTGTTCGGGGGTCAGACCGTTGGCCGCGGCGATGCTGTCGGCCACGACATGCAGCGACTGTCCCTGGTCGAGTCCGGCGCACACGGCGTGGCCCATCTCCACCGCGGCGGCCGGGTCGGCGGCCGGCACACCCATCATGTCGAGCACGTCGAGGAACATCTGGTCGTCCGCGGCGGCGGGCGCGGCGGTCATCAGCGCGGCGGCGCCCAGGACGGCCGTCATGCCGGCGAGGCGGATCTTCAGCGACGTCACAGCAGCCATCCTGCCCCACCGGTGCGGCGCTAGCCTGGGCAACCATGGCCGCCGTCGTCCTCACCGAGGAGTTCCGGGAGGCGATGGCGTTGCTGGCCGGCGGCAGGCACGTGTTCCTCACCGGCAAGGCCGGCACCGGCAAGTCGACGTTGGTCCGGCGGTTCATGGCCGAGACCGACCGCAACGTCGTCGTGGTGGCGCCGACCGGCATCGCGGCGCTCAACGTCGACGGCTACACGATCCACCGGATGTTCGGGTTCCGGTCGACGACGACGCTGGAGGACATCCGCGCCGGCGACTACCGTCCGGGCCGGTTCACCAAGACGCTGGGGTCGCTGGAGACGCTGATCATCGACGAGGCGTCGATGGTGCGCGCCGACGTGTTCGACATGGTGTGCGCCGCCCTCGAGCGGTTCGGCCCGGCCCCGGACACGCCGTTCGGCGGCGTGCAGATCGTGCTCGTCGGCGACCTGTACCAGCTGCCGCCCGTGGTCCGGGAGGACGAGGCGGCGTACTTCTCCACCACCTACGAGACGCCGTACTTCTTCTCGGCGCGCTCCTTTCATCGCGAGGACTTTCCGACAGTGTCGCTGACGACGGTGTTCCGTCAGCTCGGCGACGACCGGATGACGGCCATTCTGAACGAGATTCGCGAAGGCGTGCTGCTCGGACACGCCCAGGAGCAACTGAACGCGCGCGCCGACAAGGACTTCGTACCGCCCGCCGACGAGTTCTGGCTGACGTTGGCGCCGACGAACCGGTTGGTCACCGCACGCAACCGCCAGCAGCTCGAGCGGTTGCCCGGCGACGAGATGGTCCGTCACGCGAAGGCCTCCGGCGACCTGGCCATGTTCGAGGCGCCCGTAGAGGAGACCCTGCGGTTCAAGGTCGGCGCGCAGGTGATGATGCTCAACAACGACCAGGGCGGACGCTGGGTCAACGGCACGGTCGGGCGGGTGGCCGGCGTGGGGTACGACCGCTACGGAGCGGTCGTCGAGGTCGAGTTCCCGGACGGCACCACCGCCGAGGTCTCCCCGTTCACGTGGGAGGTCACGCGGCCGGTGATGTCCGGGTCGTCGCTGAGCCGCGAGGTCGTGGGCAGCTACACGCAGCTGCCGTTCAAGCTGGCGTGGGCGATCACGATTCACAAGAGCCAGGGCCAGACGCTCGACCGCGTCGTCGTCGACCTGACCGGCGGCATGTTCTCCACCGGGCAGCTGTACGTGGCGCTGAGCCGCTGCACGTCGCTGGCCGGCCTGGTACTCAAACGTCCTGTGCTGCCGAAGGATCTGAAGACCGACCGGCGCATCGCACGCTATCTGCGCACCTCCTCGGGACACACCGGGGCGCGCCGCTACTGCGCGATCGGGATGCTGACGGTCGGCGACGAGGGTCGCATGTCGCGCCCCCGGCCGGTCGAGCTGGCGGTCGCGTTCGACGACGGCACCGCGCTGACCACGCTGGTCAATCCGCAACGGGATCTGGCCGACGCGCGCACGGCGTTCGGCATCACCGTCTCCGATGTGCTGCTGGCGCCGACGCTGCGGGAGGCCTGGGCGGTGATCGCGCCGATGCTCGCGGGGTGCACGCCGGTGGGTGTCGGCGTCGACGAACAGCTGGGACTGCTCGACTTCGAGCTCAAGCGGCTGGGCCATGTCACGGCGATGCCCCTCGGCGTGGAACTGCGCGGCACGCGGGTGTCCGGGCGCACAGCGCTGGAGCGGGCGCGGTCGGCGATGGACCGCCACCGGGATTCGGAGGCCGAGGCGGGCTCGTCGGCGTTCGACGACCCCGAATCGGTCGAGGTGTCAGGTCTTCTCGTCAGCCGGGACTCTTCGGTGCCGACCCCGGTGGCCGAGCACCTGCCCGGCCTGTCCGCATTGCTGCGCATCAGCCGTGACGTCGGGACCGTGCTGCTGGGCGGTCAGGCCCCACCTCGCGACGATGCGACCGGGTGGGAGGCGGGCGCGCGGCAGTCCGTCGCCGATCAACTCCGGGCCGCGGCGCAGCGCGTGCAGCTGACCGACGAGGTGGTCGAGCGGCTGCACGCGGCCGAAGACCTCCTCGGCGTCGAAATACTTTCGGGTGCAGAGCTTCTCGTGCAGCACGACATCGGCGACATCCTCACGCCCGGGGCGCGGGTCTGTTTCACCGGCACCGCGCAGGACGCGACGGGCCGCATCGTCGAACGCGACGAGATGGAACGCCTGGCCCTCGGCGCGGGCCTCGCCCCGGTCAAGACGGTCACCAAGACGCGCTGCGACGTCCTGGTGACGGCCGAGGCGGGCACGCAGTCGGGCAAGGCCCGCAAGGCGCAGGAGTACGGCAAGCCGGTGCTGTGCGCCGACGACTTCTTCACCTGGCTCGCCACCCACGCGCCGAACTGAGATTCCCGGTCGCGATCCGGGCGTCGATGACGACCCTCACGCCCGGCTCGGCGACGCAGGCAGAATGGAGCGCGTGCCCGCCTCCGCCGCCTTCGCCTCGGACAACGCCGCCCCCGCGCACCCGAAGGTCCTCGAAGCCCTACTGCGCGTCAACGACGGACCCGCCGCGTCCTACGGCGACGACCCGGTGACCGCGCAGGCCGCCGACGCGGTGCGTGCCGCGTTCGACAGCCCCGAGGCCGAGGTGCTGTTCGCGTTCACGGGTACCGCGGCCAACACGATCTCCCTGGCCGCGGCGGCCAGGCCGTGGCACGAGATCTACTGCAGCGACGTGGCGCACGTCCTCGTCGACGAGGCCGGCGGACCCGTCCGGATGTCGGGCGCCCAGCTCACCCGCCCGCCCAGCGTCGACGGACTGATCGACCCGGATGAGCTGGAACGCCGGGTGCGGGGGCGCCTGTGGACCGGGTCCTCGCGCGAGCGCTCGTCCGCCGTGCACCATTCCCAGCCGCGCATCGTCTCGGTGACCCAGTCGACTGAGAGCGGCCGGGTGTGGACGGCACAGGCGCTGGCCGAGTTCGTCGACCGGGCGCACTCGCTCGGTCTCCTGGTCCACGTCGACGGCGCACGGATCGCCAATGCCATTGCTGCGCTCGATGTCTCACCATCCGCGGCCATCGCGGACGCGGACATCGTCAGCGTCGGCGGCACGAAGAACGGGCTGCTGTTCGGCGACGCCATCCTCGTCCGGCGTCCGGAGCACTTCGACGGAATCCACTGGATACAGAAGCAGATCGGGCATCTTGCGAGCAAGCACCGCTTCATCGCCGCCCAGTTCACCGCACTGTTCGACGAGGACCTGTGGCTGCAGAACGCCCGCCATGCCAATGCGATGGCCCGTCGCCTGACCGCAGGCCTGGAATCACAGGGATTTCAGCTGGCCTCGCCCGCGGAGTCCAACGAGGTGTTCGTGACACTCGACACCAAGGTGCACCGGCACCTGTCGAGGTCCTACCTGGTGCACCAGCCCGACCACGGTGTACCGGTCGTGCGGTTCGTGACGTCCTGGGCCACCACCGAGGACGACGTCGACGCCGCCCTCAGCGCGCTGCGTGCGCGTCCCACCACGTGAGCACGCGAGAAGCGTGGAGGGTCAACCATTTTGAGGGCGCACCGGCGGCCACGTCGACATCGAACCACACCCTGCCCGGATCGGGCTGACCCTGCGCCCAGGTGCCGTCGGGCCGGCGCGCAGCGCGAACCATGTCGACCGCGGACGCCATCCGCGGATCGGGCGGGCGCCGCGTCGCAGCGAAGTAGTCGAGCGCGGTGAGCACGCTGTAGCGCCACCGGAACGGGTAGGTGAAGTTGTCCACCCACGGGCCCACCGGCTCGCCGGTGGACAAGCGCCGGAACAGATCCCGCTGCAGGAGGTACTCCTCCCCCGCCGCGCGGGCGGACCGGATCTCGGGTGTGTCGAAACCCGCGTCAGCCACGGCGAGCAGACCTTTGAGCGCATTCAGCGTCGAGTGGTACGACGACCTGGTGGCGCCCTCGACCCACAGGCAGTTCCACCCGCCGTCGCCGAGCTGATGCTCGACGAACCAGTCGGCGATCCCCGCCACGTCCGCGCCGAGCCAGATGCCGTTGGCCAGCGTCCACGCGTTGATGCAGCAGTCCACCTCCCCGTCCCAGAACGGCAGGTCGTCGTACTCCCACCGGCTGTTGGTCGTGAGCAACTCGACGGTGCGGCGCTTCTGGAGGACCGAGGCGTCGACGCCCCACTCCCGCAATGCATTCAGGCTCCACGTCGTTGCCGTCCACGGCTGCCCTTCGGACTCGACGGTGTCGAAGTCGAAGCCCGCCGGGAAGTAGGCGCCGCCGGCCCACTGGCCGTCGGGATCCTGCAGGGCGAGCAGCCGGGCGCCGAACCCCTCCGTCGCGACGCGCGCCCGGGTGGCCTCCCAGACCTGGGTCGGGGCCCCGCAGAGCTCACGCTCGACCTGCCACCGCAATGCCGGATCACTGTCCAGCAGCCACTCGATCACCCCGTCGGCCACCACGTCATGACTCTAACCCCGCCGGCGACCCGGCCCGGGTTTCGCTCTCAGCGAACCCTCATGCGACACAACACACTAACTCCAAAGAGCTGCTTTCCCAGAGCATTTCGTCGAGGCGGCTTCTCTAGTGTGGAAGACACACCGGACACAAAGGAGTGAGTGGTGACGCGATATCAACTGCCCGACATCAACGACCTACGAAGGCTCGGTGAGCCACACGAGATGGCCATCACGGTCTATGTGGAAACCTCCCCCGCGCCCGATCAGCGCAGCACCAGCCATCTCAGCGCCAAGAGCGCCGTCGACCGCATACTGCGCGACATCCGCGAACGGGGGACGGCCCCCGCTGTCGTCGATCGGTTGCGAAACCGCTGGGCAGAGATCGCTGATTCTGATGTGTGGCTGCGCCTTTCGCGATCTCTGGCGATCTTCATCGCCGACGACTTCCACGAGGTGTACGTGCTGCCGAATGCGTTGCTCAATCAGTCGCAGATGGGCGCGTACTTCGACATCGGCCAGTTGGTACGGGCCGTGACCACACCGCAGGAAGCCTACGCCCTGACCCTGTCGGCCAATGGCTGGAATCTCTGGCAGGCGACGGCCGCCGCCCGCGCGGACGAGATGGCGCTTGTGGGTGACTACCCCTCTGACGTCGCGGATGCGACCAACCGCGCCACCGTCCGCGACCGCGACCATGTCCGTCGTCTCGTCGGTGACGAGGGAAAGAAGGTTCTGCTGGAAACCTATGCCAAGCGGGTGGCCGAGGCCGTCGGGGCGGAACTCGGGCACGTCGACCCGGCCGGGCAGCGGCCATTGTTCCTGTTTGCCGCCGACCCGTTGCTCAGCATCTTCAGCGGACTCGATACCAAGCATGCGGTCATCGCGGTACCGGGCGCCCCCGACGAACTCCGGCCCGACCAGATCGACCAGACCATTCGCGCTTCGCTGGGCGAGCTCAACGCCCGCCGCGTCGACGCACTCGTCGACAGCATCGGCGACGGTGTCGCCCGCGGCCTGGTCGCGGCCGACGTCGCCGACATCGGCCGCGCCGCCGTCGCCGGCGCGGTCTCGACGCTGGTGTACAACTTCACGGTCGACGTCATCGGACGGTTCAACGACGCCAACGGCCGGGTGTCCTACGACGCGGGCGGCTATGACCTGTTGTCACGCATCGCGATCACAGTCCTCGACAAGGGTGGCGACGTGGTTGCGGTGCGCCCGGAGGAGGTCACCGCCGACATCTGGAACGGCACAGCCGTCGCTGCGCTCCGCTTCCCGCTCACCTGACCGCGTTTCCGGCCGGACCCCCGGATGCTGATCTTCGGCCGCGGGTACTCATAGCGAATGAGTACTCAGACGACGTCGACCGGAGACACCCGCAGCGCGCAGCACAAGTCCCCGCTCCGGGGCTACCTCGGCGAGCAGATCGGGCTGGTGCTCGACGGGCTGGCCGCGCTGCGCGAGGGCACCGATCCGATCCACGACACCCGGGTGGCCATCAGGCGTACCCGCAGCACGCTGCGCGTTTTCGTGGCGCTGCTCGACGCCGAGGCCGCCCACGCCTTCGAAGTCGAACTCAAGTGGTTCGCCGGGGTGCTCGGTGACGTCCGGGACCCGCAGGTGCAGCAGCAGCGGCTGCGCGCGGCGCTCGACGAACTGCCCGAGGAGTTGGTGCTCGGACCGGTGGGCTCACGGATCAATCTCGACCTGCGCGGTCTGGAGAAGCCGGCGCGCGAGAGAGTCGCCGAGGCCATGGAGTCACCCCGCTATCGAGATTTGGCCTCCGAGCTGCAGCGCTGGCGGGCCGATCCGCCCATCCGGCCGGGCAGCACCCGCAAGAAGTTGCAGGCCCGCGCGCAGAGAGCCTGGAAGAAAGCCGACAAGCGCCTCACCGAAGCCGTGACAAGCGGCGAGGACGATCTACTGCACCGGGCCCGCAAGGCGGCCAAGCGGGCGCGCTACGCGGCCGAACTCCTCCAGTGGCACTCCCCGACGAAGAAGACCACTGCGATCGAGAAGCGCTACAAGCACATTCAGACGGTGCTGGGCGACCTGCAGGACACGGTCGTCGCCCGCACGGTGCTTCGGCAGATGGGTGCCGCCGCAGGGACGACGCCGGGCGAGAACGGGTTCACCTTCGGACTGCTGTACGCCCGGCAGGAGCAGCTCGCCGAGCAGTGCCGCCGCGACGCCGCCGGGCTGTGACCGCCATCTGAAGGTGACGGGCGGGCCTGTGTCCGTTTCGACAACCCCGGCACGGGTAGCCCGCACGTTTGTCACCGAGGAACGGGAGGGGCCGCCATGCGCGCAGCGGTATTGGAACAGGCCGGGCAGGCGCCGACCGTCAGGGATTTCGAGGAGCCCGACCGCGATGTGGTGCAGGTCAGCCTCGCCGGATGCAACCCCGTCGATCTCGCTCTGGCCTCCGGCAAGGCCGGCGAGTGCGACGTGCCGCGGGTCGTCGGTCAGGAGGGCGTCGGCTACACCGTTGACGGCACGCGGGTGTACTTCAACTGGCCGATGGCACCCTTCGGGTCCTGGGCCGAACTCGCCCGCTTCGATCCCGACCGGACGTTCCCCGTGCCGGCGACCGTGGACGACGACATGGCCGTGGCCCTGGGCATCTCGGGTCTGGCGGCGTGGCTTCCGCTCACCCGCCACGCCGACGTCTCCTCCGGGCAGTCGGTGCTCGTCCTGGGGGCGACGGGGGTGGTCGGCAGCATCGCCGTGCAGGCCGCGAAGATCCTGGGCGCGGGCCGCGTCGTCGCCGCAGGCCGGCACCTGGATTCGCTGAACAAGACTCGCGATCTCGGGGCGGACGCCATCGTCGAACTCGGCGGCGACGACGACGCCGCGGCACTCAAGGCCGAGACCCAGAACGGCTATGACGTCGTCGTCGACCTGGTCTACGGGGAGCCGTTCCTCGCCGCGCTGGAGGCTTCCGCGGTGGGCGCCACGCTGATCACCGTCGGCCAGGGCGCCGGCAGCGCACCCGCGGTGCCGTTCGCACGTCTGATGGGCCGAACGCACGTGGGCCACAACAACAATCTGCTCCCCGCCCGCGTGATGCGGCAGGGCTATCAGGAGCTGACCAGCCTCGCCGCGGACAAGCGTCTCTCGGTGGACACCGTCCGCTACGGTCTCGACGAAGCCGAGGCCGCCTGGCAGGCCCAGGCCAACGGACCCCATGTGAAGATCGGGATCACGCCGCGCTGAGTCTCTTTCAGGCGTCCAGCGTCTGCCAGAACTCCGTCAGCGCCGCAGCACCCCGCTGCGGGTCCTGCACCATCCACCAGTGTCCGAGACCCTCCAGCACCGTGGTGCGGGCGCCCGCCCGGTCGGCGGCCCGTCGGCGGTTGTCGTTGACACCGACGTAGGGATCCTCGGTCGCCAGCACCGACAGGCCCGGCCGCGCGGCCAGCGCCTCCAGGTTGCGGCCGGCCTCGGCCATCGCGGGCTGTGCCGCCGAGCGGTACAGCGCCAGGATCGCCCGTCCCATATCGTCGTTCTGGTGCTCGGCGACGGCTGCGGCGATGTCCTCCGGAATGCCAAGGGAAGCCATGAGTTCGGTGCGGGCGGGTAGCCCACCGCCCATCATGTTCTCGATGAGTTCCTCGCCGGCGCCCGGTGTCTGCCACACCTGTGCCATGTCGTGCCAGACGTAGTCCGGGTCGAAGAGGCCGATGACGTCGGTCGCCCAGCTGCGGACGAGCTCGGGCCGGTGCATGACCGCGTTGACGACGTGGCCACCGCCCCAGTCGTGGCCGACGAGGTCGATCGGCCCGTCGAGCTTCTCCAGCTCGCTCTCGAGCCAGTCCCGGTATTCGAGGAAAGTCGCGCCGAAGCCGTCGGGCAGCGGCGCGCCGAACCCGGGCGGGGACAGCCGCACCACGTCGTCGCGTCCGAGGACCGCGACGAGCGGCCCCCAGATCGCCTCGGTCTCGGGATTGCCATGGACTAAGACGACCGTCATGCCCTCATCCTGGCACGGACGGCGATAATGACCGGCGGGAGGCGAGATGGACCCGCTCACGACGCCCTGGTCGGCGACGATGGCCCTGGACGCACCGATCGTCAACGCACCGATGGGTGGCGCCGCGGGGGGTGCGCTCGCAGCGGCGGTCAGCCGCGCCGGCGGTCTCGGGATGATCGGCAGCGGCAGCGCCGGATCGGGGGCCCTACTCCAAGGTCAGCTCGCGCACACCGCAGACCTGGTGCAGCCCTTCGGTATCGGCCTCGTCGACTGGGTGATGCGACAGGACCCCACCCTCCTGACGGTCGCCCTGGACGCTCGGCCGGCGCTGCTGTGCGTCAGCTTCGGTGACGACTGGTCGTGGGTGCAGCCCGCCCGCGACGCCGGCTGTGTCACCGCCACCCAGGTCGCCGACCTCGGCGCGGCGCGCGACGCCGCCGATGCCGGGGTGCAGGTCCTCGTCGCACGCGGGGCGGAAGCCGGCGGGCACGGCCGCCCCAGCATCGCGACCCTGCCGCTGCTGGCCGAAATCCTCGACCACGTCTCGGTGCCGGTGCTCGCGGCCGGAGGCATCGCGTCGGGGCGCGCCCTGGCCGCGGTGCTCGCCGCCGGAGCCGCGGGCGCCTGGATCGGCACCGCGTTCGCCCCCTGCACCGAATCGCTGCTCGCCGCACCTGCCCGCGACGCGATGCTGGCCGCACGCGCCGAGGACACGATGACCACGCGGGCGTTCGACGTCGCACTGGGCTACCCGTGGCCGGACACGCTGCCCGAACGGGTGCTGCGCAACGCGTTCACCGACGCCTGGGACGGACGGGAGGACCGGCTCGGCGCCGATGCCCGCGAGACGCTGCGCCGCGCGATCGCCGAGGACGACGTGTCGATGGCCCCGGTCAACGCCGGCCAGGGGGTCGGCGACGTCACCGCGAGCGAGCCCGCGGCCGAGGTCATCCGGCGGCTCTGCGCCGACGCCCGGGCCGCACTCGCCCATGTGCATCCAGGGTCGTGATGTTCGCCGCAGCAAGACCCTGACTGCGCGCTCGCGACGCCTACGCCTTCGGTTCCAAGTACCAGATGTAATCCGAGCCACCCGCCCCGAACCTGCCGGAAACTTTGGCGTGTTCGAGATCCGAGGCGGACCTGTTGGCGACGTTCTTGAGTCCGTTCCAGATCCCCTTCACTAAGGGCTTGCCAACGGTCGGAATGAAGATCCCGACGAAGTCTCCGGTGATGTCCTTCAGTTCGTCCCAAGACTCGTCCAGATCACCGGCTGCCAACGATCCCAACAGCTGTCCGGTATCGATCAGCAACGCAAAGGCGTTGGCTGGCACGCTGCCGATGAAGGGGACGAAACTTACTGTCGTGACCAGATTTTCGAACGCCGCCTCCCATTCGGGATTGTTCTCGTCGGGGAGCGTGATCAACAGGTTGAGCGGGAACGGCAGTTGGTCGCCGTCGTGCTCACCATCGCCGTCGGCGTCGTCGTCCTCGTCGTCAGGTGTGCCGTCGCCATCGTCGTCCTCGTCGTCTTCGTCAGGGGTGCCGTCGTCATCGGCGTCGTCGTCTTCCTCCTCTGAATCCGGCACGCCGTCGTTGTCGTCGTCGAGATCCTTGCTGTCGGGAATCCCGTCACCGTCAGTGTCGAGGGGGTTGTCGAACTCGGTCGGGAAGTAGCCCTCGGGAAGGGCAACGGCCCACATAGAAATCTGGTGGGTGCCATAGTTGCCGATCTCGGCGGTAATCGTCTGGTTCAGTGCGATGACTTCGATCTTGGTGATGATGTCATTGCCGAACCATGCACCCTCCGGCCAATCGTGGCGAGTCGTGATGATGTACATGTCGGAATCCGGATAGTCCCACCATTGCCTTTCCCACACCGAAGTCTGCGTATATCCTTCGGGCGTATCGCGGGTGTTGATCTGGTAGCCAATCCCGGACGCGAATGCGAAACCACCGAGGTCTCTAACGATTTCGTCTATGAACAGCTGCAGTGACCCAGGCTCGGGCACCCGCTCGGAAACCAGGCCCACTGCGGTAGGCGCCATGGCGCCCGCGGCTGCGAGCCCCTTCGAAACCTGGCTGGCGCCGCTGACCTCGCGCCTGAATCCGGCGAGCATGGTTTGCAGGATCGCGTTGGTGGCTGGCGTGGTGGGTTCGATCGGTGCCTCGGGGTCTGCAGCGGCCTCGCCGATAGGCACGATTTCCGATCCCGCGAAAGTCGGTTCGGCCGGCAACTCTTCTGGTTCCGGCGTCGGGCCAAAATCCTCCGCAGTCGTGACCGCTTGCTCTGCTTCCTGTTCCTGATCGTCAGCGAGCTCCTCATCGTGCGTGTCGTCGGATGTACCCGACGGCGACGACGCCGCGCGCACGTCAGTGTTTTCGTCTTCGTCATCAAGGTGTTCAACATCATCGTCGAGAAGTCCAGCGTCGGGGGCCTCATCGTCCCCGTCGTCCTCGGATTCGTCCCTATGCGCCGCGAACCCCGAGGATTCGTCGCCCGTTCCGGCGCCGGCATCGGCCGTGCCACTCGACGATGCCGACGGGCCCGCCGCGGCACTCCCGTCCTCCGCCCACGCGCTGGTTGATGTCGCCGTTGCGACAGCGAAACCCACCCCCAACGCGAGCGCAAGCGCACCGACGCGTCCAACGTGACGGCCGCCGGCCTCGGACGTTTTCATTTCGGCAACGTTGCTCATTGGTCCCCTCCGTAAGCTGATCTGCGCCGACGTTAATTCGGAGGGCATCGCCGAGGAATCGGGGGAATCCCTAAAACTGTCGGAAGAAGCGAGCCCGCGGCCGAGGTCATCCGGCGGCTCTGCGCCGACGCCCGGGCCGCACTCGCCCATGTGCATCCAGGGTCGTGATGTTCGCCGCAGCACGACCCGGAACGGGCCCACGCAAAACCCCACGACGCACTGCAATCCCGCTGGTCACATGCGTCACAGGCCCGCGAGGAAAGGCCGCGACACTCGCCTCCCCCACCCCGGAGAAGTCCGCGCGGTGGCCTATGTTGGGGCCTCCGGCGACGCGCAGGCGCCGCCGGAGACGCAGACGGACACGGATCGAAGGGGGCAGGTGGACGACGGAACAGAGCTTTCGGCCGTCGACCTGCTCGAGCTGAATCGCGACCTGCAGGGCTCGCGGGCGATCAGACTGCTCGCCACCACGAACCTCGGCCTGTACGCGACGCTGATGGAGCGGCACCTCGCCGACGGCGTCACTCCTGAGAGCACGCTCGTCGTCCGGCTGGAACGCGATCTCGACGACCTCGGCGACCCGCAGCCGGGGCTTGCGTTGATCAAGTCCTGGGCCAGTCAGGGCTGGCTGCACCGCATCGTCGATGCCCGCAGCGACCAGAACGTCTGTTACCTGACCCAGGACGCCCGGCGTGCCCTCGACTTCCTGCGGGGCATGCGCCGTCAGGACACCATCGCCACCGGCGGCTCCATCAACGGCATCGCCTCGCGCCTCAAGCAGGTCGCGATCCGTGTGGGTAACGACCCGGCCCGCATCCGCAAGAGCATCGAAGCCGAGATCGAGGCGCTGCACCGGGAGCTCGACGAACTCGACAGCGGGCACCGCCCCGAACCCGACGTCACCGACGCCTACGACGAAGCCCGCGCCATCGCCCTGCAGATGGAACGCCTCATCACCGACATCGGCCAGTACGGCACCATGATCGAGCAGGCCACCGCCGCCCTCGACGAGCCGATCGACAGCAATGTCGCCTACCGCGACCGGCAGCGCCAGATGTACGCCGACTACCAGGCCGCCTGGGACTCTCAGGGCCGCGACAGCCACCGCGCCTTCCTGCGGATGATCAACGACCCGGACCAGCGCGCCGAGTTCGAAGCCGACGTGGCCGCGGTCGCCGACGCGCTGCCCGCATTGGATCCGGCGCTGCGCAAGGTCATGGCCGGCTTCTTCGAGCTGGTCGGCCACCAGATCGACGAGGTCGAACGCATCCAGCAGCGCTGCGCCCAGCGGGTCAAGCGGTTCACCGCGTTCGGCACGCTGGAGCAGAGCCGCGGCGTCGCCCGTCAGCTCAACGAGGCCATCGGCGCAGCCCGCAACCTGCTCCGGTCGAGCCTGATCGATTCCCGGCTCGACATCGAACTCCCGCTGGCCCGCCACGCGATCAGCTCCGTCGGCGCACTGAGCTTCAAGATCGGTGATCTGTCGGCACCGAAGCCGGCGGTGGCGGCCGACGGTGACGTCGACCTGGCGAGCTTCGCGGCGCTGACCACGCAGGTCGACGCGCCGGCGATGTCGGACATGATCAACGCCGCGGTCCGGCAGGGTCCGGTGTCGCTGCAGCAGGCCGTCGACCTCCTCGGCCGGTCCGGCCAGGGCGCCTATCTGGGCCACGTCATCGTGCTGTGGTCGTGGGCCCTCAAACAACCCGCGGGCGAGACGGGGCGGTCGACCACCGTCCGATTCCGCTCGCTCGACGGCAGGGACCGCGAAATCGCGGTTCCCGACCTGACTTTCACCGAACCGATCACCACCATCGTCGGAGCCACCCAGTGACCACCGAACACGACGCCGACTTCGCCGCGTTCTCCGCGCTGCCCGAAGTCGACCAGAACGCCCGCCCGCCGCACCAGCGCAGGCCCCGTTTCGACGGCGACGTCTCCGAGCTGCCCGACCGCGCCTGCTGGGCGCTGCAGCACCTGCTGACCCGCCGCTACATCAGCGCCGAGGCGGACAGCGACATCTACGCGTGGGTGCTGGAGTACCGCACTGCGCTGTCGGTCCGGCTTTCCGAACTCGACCTACTGCTGCGCGTGGTCGACGGCGGCTTCGACGGCGACGGAGTGGCGTTCATCGAGCAGGCCCGCTATGAGTCCGCCAAGGGCGTCAAGCTCCTGCGTCGTGAACCGCTCGGCACCTACGACTCGATCCTGGCCCTGCACCTGGCGCAGATGATGCGCGCCGCGGGCGGGCAGAGTGTGCTCATCTCCCGCGAGGAGATGCACGGTCTGTTCTCCGGGGTGCTCAACGACGTCGACCGCGACGCCGTGACGTTCGCAGGACGGATCGACGCCGCCATCGCGCGCCTGACGGGTCTCGAGATCCTGCGCAGGAGCCGCGACGACGAGGACAGCTACACGATCAGCCCGGTGATCACCGCCGTGATGACGGCCAGCGTGATCACCGAGTTGCAGCAGCAGTTCGAGTTGCTGCTCAACGGTGCGACACCGGAGGTAGAGGTTCACCTTGACTGAGCAATTCCACCTGTCCCGGCTGCAGGTCATCAACTGGGGCGTCTTCGACGGCTATCACGACATCCCGTTCAGCGAGGGCGGAGCCCTGATCGCCGGCGCCTCCGGCAGCGGCAAATCGTCTCTGCTGGACGCGATCTCGCTGGGTTTCTTGCCGTTCAACCGGCGCAACTTCAACGCCTCCGGCGACAACACCGCCGCGGGTTCGAGCGCCGGCAGGCGCACCGTCGACAAGTACGTGCGCGGTGCGTGGGGGCAGCGCAGCGACGGCGGCACCAGCCGGGTCATGTATCTGCGCGGCGACGGCACCGCGTGGTCGGCGGTGGCGGTCACGTATTCCAGCGATTCCGGGCGCACCGTGACGGGTCTCGTGCTCAAGTGGCTGACCGGGGAATCCCGCAACGACTCGTCGAGCCGCTTCGTGCTCGGGGACGGGGATCTGGACATCGAGGACGTCTGCAACCGTTGGGCGGCGGGACGATTCGACACGGGCGTGTTCAAGGATCACGGCTGGCGGTTCACGACGAAGGTCGAATCGCAGTATCTGGCGCAGCTGTACGCCACCATCGGGATCCGGGCCTCCGACGCGGCACAGCAGTTGCTGGGCAAGGCGAAGTCGCTCAAGAGCGTGGGCGGGCTGGAGCAGTTCGTGCGCGAGTTCATGCTCGACGAGCCCGAGAGCGTGGGACGGTTACCCGAGGCCCTCAAGCAGATCGACCCGCTGGTCGAGGCGCGCGAGCTGCTCGCCATCGCGCAGAAGAAGCGCAAGATCCTCGGCGACATCGAGAAGATCCAGCAGCGCTACGCCTCGGAGTCGACCGATCTGGGGATCATCGACCTGGTGGACCTGCCGATGGTGCGGGCCTACACCGACCATGTGCGGCTCGCGCAGTGTCCGGCGCAGATCGACCAGCTCGACACCACGATCGACCAGCTCGACAACGAGTACGAGGACGTCACCCGGTCGCTGAATCTGGCCAAGGCGGAGGCGGATTCGCTCAACGCCCAGATCAGCGGCTCCAGCGCCAGCATCGGCCCGCTGCAGTCGCAGGTGACGGCCGCCGAGACGGAGTCCGAGCAGATCTCCCGGCGCAGGCAGGCCTACGAGGACCTGCTGACCGCGCAGGACATCACGATCCCGGACACCGCCGACGAGTTCTGGAATCTGCGTGAGAAGCTCCTCGGCGAGGCGACCGAACTCCTCGCCAAAGTGGAACGCCACCGGGAGGCCTCCACCGACGCCGAGTACGCGCAGAAGGCCGCGCGCCTAGCCCGTGACGAGGCCGCCAAGGAACTCAAACGCGTCGAGCATGTCGGGTCGGCACTGCCGGAGTTCGCGCTGACGATGCGCGATCAGATCTGCGCCGCTGTGGGCGTCGATGCCGCGGACCTGCCCTACATCGCCGAGCTGATGGACCTGCGGGCCGACCAGACACGGTGGCGCACCGCGGTGGAGAAGGTGCTCCGCGGCGTGGGGCTCCGGCTGATGGTGCCCGATCAGCACTGGACGAAGGTGCTCGCGTTCGTCAACGACACGAACATGCGGGGACGGCTGCAACTCCATCATGTGCGGGCCAGGCTGCTGGGTGCCGAACCGGTGGACCCGGAACCGAACACGTTGGCGGGCAGGCTATTCGCCGTCGACTCGCGCCATCCGTGTGCCGCCGAGGCCGTCGACGTGATCACCGCCGCCGGCGACCACGTCTGCGTCGACACTCCCGACGTGTTCGCACGGTTCCGTCGCGCGGTCACCGACACCGGCCTCTACAAGGACTCCGACCGGCTGGCGATCAAGGACGATCGCCGCCCGCTCAAACAGTCCGAATATCTGTATCAGGGCGACGTTTCGGCGAAGATCAACGCGTTGACCGTGGATCTGGCGGCAGCCGAGGAGACCTATCAGAAGGCGCGTCGCGTCGCCGACGACATCGCCGCCCAGCGTCAGCAGTGGCGCGACCGGGCCGCGGCGTGCAAGGCGATCTGCGAGCAGTTCCCGCAGTGGAGTCAGATCGACATCGAGACCGCCGACGGGCACGCCGACCGGCTGCGGGAGCAGTACGAGCTGCTGCTGGCCGACCATCCCGACATCGAGGCCCTGAACGCCCGCGCCGACGAATGCTGGTCGCAGATACAGAAACTGATGACCCGCAGGGGTTCCATCCAGACCCGCCGCGATGACCTCGACGAGCGCCGGACGCGGTTGTTGGAGCTGTCCGAGCGTCTGCAACCGGGGTTCGTGTCGGAGCCGCTGACCGAGTTGCTCGACCGCTACGCCGGACAGGTCCCGGTGAGCCTGGAGCTGCTGGCCCCCGAGCCGCACCGCGACGCTTTGTTCTCGGCGATCAAGAAGGAACGCGAGCAGCTGCGCGAGAGCCGGCGCCGGTCCTACGACGAACTGGCCCGCATCCTCAACACGTTCGACACCACGTTCCCCGACGCGATCCCCAACGACAGCGACAATTTCGATGAGCGAGTGCACGATTACGTCGCGCTGTGCCGCCACATCGACGAGCGCGAGCTGCCCGAGGCCTACGAGCGGATGATGCGACTGGTCACCGAGCAGGCACCGGACGCGATCCTGACGCTGCACCGGGTCGCCGAGCAGGAGGCCCGGCGCATCAGCGATCAGATCGACCGTGTGAACACGGGTTTGGGCGCGGTGGAGTTCAATCGCGGCACCCGGCTCACGCTGCGGGCCACACCGCGCGCCCTGAGCGCGGTGTCAGAGCTGACCGAGATCGTGCGGGCCATCTCGCGGCGCATTGCCGAGGTGGGCCTGGGCGACAAGCAGGCGATCCTGGACCAGTACGCCGACATCCTGCGGCTGCGTAACCGGTTGGCGTCGACGGCGCCGGAGGACAAGGCGTGGACGCGGGACGCGCTGGATGTGCGCAACAGGTTCACGTTCGACTGCGCGGAATGGGATGTCAGCAGCGAGGAGCTGATCCGCACGCACAGCAACGCCGGCGACAACTCCGGCGGCGAGCAGGAGAAGCTGATGGCGTTCTGCCTGGCCGGGGCATTGAGCTTCAACCTGGCCAGCCCCGAAAGCGCAGACAACAGACCGGTTTTCGCCCAGCTGATGCTCGACGAGGCGTTCAGCAAGTCCGATCCGCAGTTCGCCCAGCAGGCACTGCAGGCCTTCCGCAAGTTCGGTTTTCAACTGGTCATCGTCGCGACCGTGCAGAACGCGACGACGATCCAGCCCTACATCGACAGTGTGGTCATGGTCAGCAAGACCGAGGCGACGGGCCGCAATGCGCGACCGGTGGCCACGGTCGCAACCCGCACGATCTCCGAGTTCGGCGAGCTTCGCCGCGAGATGCGCGCCGGGGCGAAAGTGCCCGTCGGCGTGTAACCACCGCGTGGGGCGCCCTCAGCGCGGGACAGACGGCGAATGCGTCCGGCGTCACGATGCTGCGCGCCTGCATCACGGCCTGCTTCTTTCGACGTGCCGTACCCCGTCGGCGGCATCGGCGTACAGCTACCGCAGGGCATCACCAACACACGCCGAGGCGCCGGTAGCTCTCACGCACCCTGTTCTGACTCCGTCTCAAATACCTGACCGCGCCGGGCTCCGCAGTGGGACGCCGGGGGCTTCGGTCGTCCGCAAAGCGCTTACGTAGGTATCTGAGGATTCTATTGCGAGATAAGGTGAGCCTCAGCTAATGTACGGACGGCTTTAGGCCAGCCTTACCTCATCTAAATCGGGAGACATCGTGCAATCAGCCGTCCACGTCGAGCAGAAGCGCCGTTTCTGGTCGCCGTCCACCGCGCCCTCCGGGGGCGAGGGCAAACTCATGGTCGCCAGCATCGCGCTGGCGGGAGCAACCGTGCTCAGCGTTCCCGTCGCGGTGGACCCCGCCGTCCCGGCGTTGCACGCGGTAGCCGAGCATGCGGTGGAGCTCAGCGCGTTCCAGAACCCGTTCACCGCCTGGCAGAACGTCATCTCGACGGGGGCCACCAACCTTCGCGACCGCACCGAGGACATCTTCACCCGCGGCATCCCGGCGCTGATCGCCAGCGGCCCGGGCCTTCAGGCTGATATCAACGACGTCGTCCGCAATCTGCTGACCGATCCCGCCGCCGGTCGGGCCCTCATGGAGGCGATCCCCGGTTTCGCGGAGGTCGTCAGGTCCGCGATCGCCAACACCCCGGCGGCCATCAAGGGCCAGCTCGATCTGTTCCCCGTGGCGTGGGAAGAGGCGACGGCCAAGCTGGAGGCGGGCGACATCTTCGGGTTCGTCCACCGTCTCGACGTGTACGCGGTGTATGCGCTCCGCGCTTTCACACCGATCCGGACCATCTTCACGATCCCCGGCAATGTGGCGGCAGCCCTCGGCTCCCCCGACCTCAAGCGGGTCCTGGACGGCATCCTGACGGGCCGCGTCGTCAGCGGCTACGCCGAGTCGGCGCTGGCCCCGGCGGTCGGCGCTCTGTTCGCGGCGACCGAGGTCTTCGAGAGCGTCGTCGACGCGGTCAAGGCCGGCGACTTCGAGACGCTGGTCAGTGAGCTGATCAATGCCCCCGCGAAGGTGACGGGTGCGTTCTTCAACGGCATCCAGCTGAAGTACTTCCCGGACGAGCCCCAGTACTTCATGCCGGGTCTGCTCTCCGCGGGCGGTCCGATCGACCGCTTCCTGGTCGGCATCCCCGAGGCACTGAAGGCTCTGGTCAACCCGGCCCCGGCCAATCCGACAGCTGGTGCCCTCTCCAAGGTCTCGTCATCCGATATCGCCGCATCGGGCCAGTTGGTCACCCTTTCGCTCGACAGCGGGGACGCCCAGACCTCAACCGGTGATGACAAGGCGTCCCTCGGCGCCGAACCGGCCGAAGGTACGCCGGCCGTCATCCCCGCCGCCGATTCCGAGGACGACGCGGCCGTCATCCCCGCCGTCGAAGGCTCCGAGGACGACGCGACCGTCATCCCCGCCGTCGAAGGCTCCGAGGACGACACGGTCGTCGATGAACCCGCCGACACCGTGACGGACGACGATTCCACCGAGGCGACCGACGAAAGCTCGACCGACGAAGGCTCCGACGACAGTGCGGCTGACGACGGCTCCGCCGACACCGCAGCCGACGCGGACAACGACGGCAGCGACAAGTCCGGCGATACCGGCGGTGGTGACGAGTAGTTCCGCGCAACCACGCCTCACTCAGTAGCGACGGCCCCCTCGGACACGAGGGGGCCGTCGTATTTACTCGTTCACCCACGGGTCCTCGCTGGAACGAACTGCCCGCGGCCGCCAGCAGGGAATCCAAGCCCGTCGACGAGCACATTTGGGCGTTGACCCGCGACGGTCCGGTCGGACGTACCCCGGGCCTCAGAGTGGATCCGTCCGCCCCGACCGAGGCGCTGCGCTACCGCCGCTGACCTGCACCCGCATGAAATGGCCCACCCCCGGGTAGCCCGTCGCGGACCTACAGTGGCAGAGCACAACGACGGGGCACGCGAAACGGGGGTGGCGATGACGTCGACGCAGTCGATCTCGACGTGGGCGCCGCTGCGATCGCCGGTCTACCGGGCGCTGTGGATCGCGCAGTTCGTCTCGAATCTCGGGACGTGGATGCAGACGGTCGGCGCGCAGTGGATGCTGGTCGGCGATTCCCGGGCCGCGCTGCTGGTGCCCCTGGTCCAGACGGCGACGACGCTGCCGGTGATGTTGCTCGCGTTGCCCTCGGGCGTCCTCGCCGATCTGATCGACAGGCGCAGGCTGCTCATCGCCACCCAGGGCGCGATGGCCGCCGGCGTCGGCCTGCTGGCATCGCTCACCGGAGCCGGCCTGACCACACCGGCGGTGCTGCTGACCCTGTTGTTCGTGATCGGCTGCGGACAGGCGCTCGTCGCACCGGCGTGGCAGGCCATCCAGCCAGATCTCGTACCCTCGCAACAGATTCCGGCCGCTGCCGCACTGGGCAGCATGAGCATCAACCTGGCCCGCGCGATCGGGCCCGCGATCGCCGGGGCGTTGGTGTCCCTGACGGGGCCCACCCTCGTCTTCGCGCTCAACGCGGTGTCGTTCGTCGGCATCGTGGCCGTCCTGGTCTGGTGGCGACGGCCGGCCGTCGACCGCAACTACCCGCCCGAACGCGCGCTGGCGGCACTGAGCGCGGGCGGCCGCTTCATCCGAAGTTCCCCGATCGTGCGGCGAATCCTGTTGCGCGCGGCGTTGTTCATCGCGCCCGGAAGTGCGCTGTGGGGGCTGCTGCCCGTCATCGCCGCCGACCAACTGGGGCTGTCGTCGTCGGGCTACGGGCTACTGCTGGGAGCGCTGGGTGTCGGAGCGGTCCTGGGCGCGCTGCTGCTCTCCCGCCTGCGGTCGCGGTTCGGGCAGAACACCCTGCTGACCGTGTCCGCGGCGGGCTTCGCCATGGCGACGGCGGTCCTGGCCCTGGTGCACAACTTTGCCGTCGTGCTGGCGGCGCTGGTGATCGGCGGCACGTCGTGGTTGTTGTCGCTGTCGACGCTCAACGCCTCGATGCAGCTGAGCCTGCCCGCGTGGGTGCGGGCTCGCGGGCTGTCGGTGTACCAGTTGGTGTTCATGGGCGGTCAGGCGCTGGGATCGCTGGTGTGGGGGTTGCTCGCCGGCGCGACGAGCAGCGTCACCAGCCTGCTGGTCAGCATGACGCTGCTGCTGGTCTGCGGCCTGTCCGCGCTGTGGTGGCCGCTGCACGCCAACACCGGCAACCTCGACCTGACACCGTCGACGCACTGGCCGGAGCCCATGCTCGTCTTCGAACCCGAGCCGCTCGACGGGCCCGTCCTCGTGCTGACCTCCTACCACGTCACGCCGGAAAACGAGGAGGGCTTCCTGGCCGCGATGGCCGTGCTGGGGCGGTCGCGGCAGCGGACCGGCGCGTCGCAGTGGCGGTTGTTCCGCAGCGTGGAGCACGAGCAGACGTTCGTCGAGACGTTCGTCGTGCGGTCCTGGGGCGAGCACCTGCACCAGCACTACACACGCCTGACGGGCCAGGATCTGCTGATCGAGCAGGCGGTCGAACGGCACATCGACGGCGAAGCGGTGTCGCAGCACTACCTCGCGGTGCACGACCCGCGGTGACTCAGCCCGCTCGTGGCACCTCCGCGAGCGCGACATCGACTGCCGCCGTGACGTGCAGCTGCGTCGTCGGGAACACCGGGACGCCGACGTCGCCGGGACGGATCAGCAGCTCGACCTCGGTGCAGCCCAGGATGACGCCGGGGGCACCCATGCGTTCGACGACACCGACATAGAAGTCGCGCGACTCATCGCGAATATCGTTGTGGCACAACTCTTCGTAGATGATCCTGCTGACCTCGGCCCGATCGTCGGCCGCCGGTGTGACGACCTCCACGCCGTGGGAGGCGAACCGCTCGACGTAGAACGCCTCCTGCATCGTGAACGCGGTGGCCAGCAGACCCACCCGCGTGAGACCCGAGGCGGCGACGGCCCGCGCGGTGGTGTCGGCGATGTGCAAGAACGGCACCGACACCGCGCCTTCGATGGCCGCCGCCACGTAGTGCATCGTGTTCGTGCACAACACGATCGCATCTGCCCCGGCAGACTCCAGGCGGGCGGCGGCGTCCGACAGTCGCGCGGCCACGCCGTCCCAGTCCCCCGCGAGCTTGCGCTCCTCGATCTCGGCGAAGTCGACGGAGGCCAGCAGGATCTTCGCAGAATGCAGTCCACCGCAACGGCGCGCCACCTCCTCGTTGAGGAGGCGGTAGTACTCGGCGGTGCTGACCCAGCTCATCCCGCCGATCAATCCCAGTGTCCGCATCACAGATCCTTCGCACGCTGCGCGGTGAACGACACGTGGACCTCGTCGGCCACCCTCATCGCACCCAGCATCATCGAATAGGGCTTCACGCCGAAGTCTGACTGACGGACCGGCGCGTCGCAGGACATCCGCCAGAGCTCCCCGAGATCCTGCACCCGAAGATCCACCACGCGCTCGCGCACCGTGCCGTGAATCTCCAGGGTGCCACCGAGTCGGTAGCCGCCCTCGACATGATCGACGTCGTCGGTGCGAAAGACGATGCGCGGGAACCGCTTCGCATTCAGGCTCTTGAGTGCGTTGGAGCGGGCCAGCACCTTCTCCGGTCCGGACAACCCCGTCACGCCGCCATCACCCCGCAGCACCTCCAGGGCGCCGGTGTCGGCGATCAGCTCCACAGCCACGGGCTGTCCGGAGCGCCACCGCACGGCGGCCCGCCACGGAACAGACAGCGTCAACCGGTGGCCCATCTTCGCCGCCGGGCCTTCGACACCGGTCTCGACGAGAAGCTCTCCGTCGGAGGAGTCCATGTCCCATTCGGTGTCGGCCATCGGCCGAGGGTATCGACCCCGCTACACCGGCGGGTACGGCAGGCCGAACTCGTCGGAGAGCAGACTCTGCACGATGATCATCGCCGCCTGCGATCCCGACGCGATCGCACCGGCGATGTGCGGCTGCTCGGTACAGACGTCGCCGGCGGCGAACACGCCGCCCTCGCTGGTGCGGTGGATGTCGTCGATGGTGAGGGGTTCGGTTCCCAGCGGCCCGGGGGTGCACGTGGCGCCGAGTTGCTCGGCCAGCGGGGTGCGCTGCCGCACCGGGGCCTCGACGAGCAACGCGTCGCGCTCCAAGGTGGTTCCGTCGGCGAAGGCGATGTGCGTCAGCGTCCCGTCCGCGCCGGCCAATTCGGTGATCCGCCGGTCGTCGACCCGCACACCGGCGCCCTCCAGCACGCGCAGTTCGTCGGGGCTGAGATCCTTGCGGCCGTCGGTCAGCAACACCACGTCGTCGGTCCACCCGCGCAGCATCAGCGCGCCGTGCATGCCCGCCTCGCCGGACGCCAGTGCCGCGAGTCTCTGGTCGCGCACCTCCCACCCGTGGCAGAAGGGGCACTGGAACACCGACGTGCCCCAGAGCTCGGCGAGCCCGGGCAGCTGCGGTGGGCAGTAGGACATTCCGGTCGCCAGCAGCACCCGTTTGGCCCGGATCGGCTTTCCGTCGGCGACGTCGAGCTCAAATCCGCGATCCACGGTGCGACCGCTCAGGACCTCACCTCGCCGGTATTCGACAGTAGGATAGGCCTGTAGCTCCTCGCGCCCGGTCGCATAGAGGTCGTCGGGCGGGCGCCGGTCGAAGCCCAGCAGCCCGCCGATCACGGGTGAGGCCCGGTTGCTGGGATCGCCGGAGTCGATGACGATCGTCGTGCGCCGGGCCCTGCCCAGCACCAACGCGGCACTCAGACCTGCCGCACCGGCGCCGACGACTGCACATTCCCATTCCACGCCGCAGTGATTCCCGCTCAGTTCACCTCTGAACGTCCAGAAAACGTCATTTCTCGCCGGGCGTCGGCACGCTGTCGCTGCGGCACCACGACGTACTTCGGGTCCTTGGTCGACGCGACACCCGCCTCGAAGACCCCGAAGCGCTGCAGCGCACTGCCCGCGAGCAGTGCCGCGCCCGACGCAGCGACGGCGCACCGGCGTCGCCCGGACACCACCGCGCCGACCGCCCCGCCCACCGTGAGGATCTCCGACCACAGGCGCAGGGTGTGCGGCCGTCCCGTGGTGTAGGCCTCACCGACGATGCCGAGCCTGCGCTCCATCGTGCGCGAGGCCGCCACCTCCAACGCCGCCCCGGCGACAGCCATCCGGCGTGCAGGCCCGCTCTCGGACACGGGGGCGAGCAGCATGCCGAACCCGCCCCCGCTGGCCGCCGCCGATCCGGTGAACACGAACGGCAGATAGGGGTGCGCCTCGTGCCAGGCCGGAACCGCTGTCTGCGACAACAGAACTGCGGTGTAGGACGCCACCCCCGGGGCGACGGCCGCCGCCTCCAGCCCGGCGGGGCGGGCCGCCCAGCCGAGGAGGCGGCCGAGTCGCGTCCCCCGCAGCCGCCGCGGCATCAGCTCGGCCATCGCAGCCAGACCGGCCCCCGGTCCGTACGCCCCGAGCATCCAGGTGCCCATGCTCATCGGTGAGCTCGGTTTGGCGACGCGCAACATGTGGTGGAAGCGCTCGGGCCGGCCGAGATCGCCGATGAGGAAGTACATGCTCGCCAGCAGGCTGACCAACGCGCCGAGCCGGGACACCGTGCGCAGCTGGGTGCGGCCGGTGAGGTCCGCGCCGGCGGCCAGCAGCGCCGATCCGGCCGACAGTCCGCCACTGAACAGGTACGCGGCGATCATCCAGTTCCACACCGGGGTCTTGAGGATCTGTCTGCCGTAGTAGGACCGGAACTCGGCCCGGGGGACGGCCAGATGTTCGCGGGGCATCAGGACCGTCGTCCGACGAAGGCCGACACCGCGACACCCACCAGGGCGGAAGCCGCCATCCCCGCGTAGCGCCACATCGCCCCGGCGTCGCGCGTCGGCACGATCGGATCCGGCGGCAGCCCATAGACTTCCGGCTCGTCGAGCAGCAGGAAGAACGCACCGTCGCCGCCGACGCCGTCCTCCGGGTCGTGGCCGTACAGCCTGGCCTCGGTGAAGCCGCGCTCGTGCAGCTGGTCCACGCGCAGGGCCGCCCGTTCACGCAGCTCGTCGAGGACGCCGAACTGGATGGAGTCCGTCGGACACGCCTTGGCGCAGGCGGGTTCGAGCCCGTCGTGCAACCGGTCGTAGCACAGCGTGCACTTCCACGCCCGGCCGTCGCCTTCGCGACGCTCGATCACCCCGTACGGACAGCCCGACACGCAGTAGCCGCACCCGTTGCAGATGTCCTGCTGCACAACCACGGTCGAGAACTCGGTGCGGAACAGCGCACCCGTCGGGCACACGTCCAGGCATCCGGCATGGGTGCAGTGCTTGCACACATCGGAGGCCATCAGCCACCGGAAATCCTGGCGCGTCTCGGCGCCGGACGCATCACCGGGCCGCTCGAAGCCGGGCATGCCCAGTTCCACGGTCTCGGTCTGCGCCGGCTGCTCGATGAACGCGACGTGACGCCACGAGTTGGCGCCCAGGTTGCCGGTGTTGTCGAACGACATGCCCAGCAGGTTGAATCCGTCCCCCTCACCGGAGACGGGCACCTCGTTCCATTCCTTGCACGCGACCTCGCACGCCTTGCAGCCGATGCACACCGACGTGTCGGTGAAGAATCCCACCCGCGGCGGGGCCTCGTCGTATCCCGCGTCGCCCGCGACGTCGTGCAGTGGGCCGTAGAAGCTGGCCGAATTGATGCGTGACCCGGGGCGTTTCCCGTTGGCACTCATGACTTCTCCTCGGTGTGGTCCCGCGACGGCTTGGTGGTGTCGAGATCGGTACCGGTGGCCGGCGTGATCTGCGCACGTTCCCGGTAGGCCCTGATGTACTCCAGCAGCTGCGGTCCGCGCGGCCGTCGCCCCGGCTGGATGTCACACGTCGCGACCTTGCTCTCCTGGATGAACACGTTCGGGTCGGCGACGACACCGAGCAGATCGTTGACCACGTCGCCGTCGATCAGGCCGACGTTGCCCCAGTGATAGGGCATCCAGATCTGGTGCACGGCACGGTCTTCGATACGCAGCGGCCGCATCCGGTCGGTGACGAACACCCTCGCGTCCACCGCGGCCCGGCTCGTCACGACGTGCGCCCACTCCATGTGCGTCAGCCCGCGGATCTTCGCCAGCTCCGGGGACACCTCGACGAACAGTCCCGGCTGCAGTTCAGCCAGATACGGCAGCTGTCTGCTCATCCCGCCCGCGGTGTGGTGCTCGGTGAGGCGCGCCGCGGTGAAGATGAACGGGAACACCTCCCCGTGGGCGTCCGGCCAGGACGGGTTCGACGGATTGTCCGCTCGCCCATACACTTTGCGCGCCGGATTGCCCTGCTGGGGGTAGAGCGGGTTACGAACCGGCGACTCGTGCGGTTCGTAGTGGGTGGGCAGCGGCCCGTCGAGCACCCCGTTGGGCGCGAACAGCCACGCCTTGCCGTCGGCCTGCATCACGAACGGATCGTCGCCACGCAACGCCTCGACGCCGACCGCCTCGGGCGCAGGCCGGTAGTCCGGTGGCTTGGTCTTCTCGAAATCCGGTATGTCGTAACCGGTCCACTCGCCCTTCTTCTCGTCCCACCAGACGAGCTTCTTGCGCTCGCTCCACGGCCGGCCCTGCGGGTCGGCAGACGCCCGGTTGTACAAGACGCGGCGATTGAGCGGCCACGTCCAGCCCCACTCGTTGTCGTAGGGCCCCTGTTCGGTGTGAGGTTTGCGGCGGGCGGCCTGGTTCACCTCGTCGGCGTAGACACCGGAGTAGATCCAGCAGCCGCACGCCGTCGACCCGTCGGCCTTCAGGTCGGGGTAGCCGTTCACCGCGCGCCCCGTGGTCAGATCCACACCGTTGATGCGGCGCAGCACATCCGCACCGGAAGGTTCGTCGCCCACCATCGCGTAGTCCCAGAACAGGTCGAGCAGCGGACGGTCGCGCTCATCCGTGGATTGCGAGAGCCGTTCGCGCAGCATCCGTCCCAGGTGATAGAAGAACCACAGCTCCGAGCGGGCGTCGCCCGGCGGTTCAACGGCCTGTTCGCGCCACTGCAGCATCCGCTGGGTCTGGGTGAACGTGCCGGCCTTCTCGACGTGGGAGGCCGCCGGGAACAGGAACACCTCGGTGCGGCACGTCTCCGGGGAGATCTCCCCGGTCTCGATTTCGGGGGCGTTCTTCCAGAACGTCGCGCTCTCGATCTCCACGAGATCGCGCACCACCAGCCAGTCCAGATTCGCCATTCCGAGCCGCTGCAGCCGGCCGTGCGCCGAACCGACGGCCGGATTCTGCCCGAGCAGGAAGTATCCGGACACCTTCCCGTCGACCATGTCCATCACCGTGCGGTAGGTCCCGTGGTCTCCGTTGATGCGGGGCAGGTAGTCGAAGCAGAAGTCGTTGTCGGCGGTCGCATGCTCGCCCCAGTACTCCTTGAGCAGTGACACCATGTACGCATCGGCGTTGCGCCAGAAGCCTTTCTGATTTCTGCTCTTGATGTCGTCGAGATAGTCGGCCAGCGTCTCGTGGCCCGCCTTGGGCATCGCGAGGTAGCCGGGCAGCAGATTGAACAGCGTCGGCACGTCGGTGGAACCCTGGATGCTGGCGTGCCCGCGCAGCGCGAACACTCCCCCGCCGGGCCTGCCGATGTTGCCGAGCAGCAGCTGGATGATCGCCCCGGCGCGGATGAACTGCGCACCCAGCGTGTGCTGGGTCCAGCCCACGGAGTACACCAGCGCGGCGGTCTTGTCGCGGCCGGAGTTCTGCGCCCACTTGCGGGCCACGGCAAGGAATTCCGCGGCGGGCACGCCGCAGACCCGCTCCACCATCTCCGGGGTGTACCGGGCGTAGTGACGCTTGAGGATCTGGTAGACGCAGCGCGGATGTTGCAGCGTCGGATCGTTGGGGATGTCGCCGGCTCCGCCCTCGATCGGCGGTCCGCCCGACCCGGACTCGTAGGCGGCGCTGCCCTCCTTGGCCTCGGCGCCACCGGCCTCGGGATCGGTCGTCTCGTACTGCCACGTCGACGGGTCGTAGGACGCGGTCGCGTCGTCGTACCCGGAGAACAGGCCGTCGAGATCCTCGGCGTCGACGAAGCGTTCGTCGACGAGGAACGACGCGTTCGTGTACGCGGTGACGTACTCCCGGAAGTCGAGCTCGTTGCTCAGGATGTAGTTGATGACGCCGCCGAGGAACGCGATGTCACTGCCGGCCCGCAGCGGCACGTGCCGGTCGGCCAGCGCGCTGGTGCGGGTGAAGCGCGGATCGATGTGCACGACCCCGGTCCCGCGCGACTTCGCCTCCATCACCCACTGGAATCCGACCGGATGGGCCTCGGCCATGTTCGACCCCATGATGACGATGAAGTCGGAATTGACGAGATCCTGCTGGTAGTCCGTCGCCCCGCCGCGACCGAAGGAGGCTCCCAGACCGGGAACCGTGGCGCTGTGTCAAATACGCGCCTGGTTCTCGATCTGTAAGGCGCCCAGGGCGGTGAAGAGTTTCTTGATCAGATAGTTCTCTTCGTTGTCCAGCGTGGCGCCCCCGAGGCTGGCGATGCCCATCGTGCGGCGCAGGGTGTTGCGGTCCTTGTCGAACTGCTGCCAGCCCTTCTCCCGGGCGTCGAGCACACGGTCGGCGACCATCTGCATCGCCGTCTCGAGGTCGAGGTCCTGCCACTCGGTGGCATACGGGGCTCGGTACCGGACCTTGGTGAGGCGCTGCGGACCGGTCACGAGTTGCTTGCTGGCCGACCCTTTCGGGCACAGCCGCCCCCGCGAGATGGGACTGTCGGGGTTGCCTTCGATCTGGACGACCTTCTCGTCCTTGACGTACACCTTCTGCGCACAACCGACCGCGCAGAACGGGCACACCGAGTGCGCGACGTGGTCGGCCTCGGCCGTGCGGGGCGTCAGATTCAGGCTGCGCCGCGACCGCGCCGCAGCCCCGCGACCGAGTGTGTCCTCACCGGTGAGCTGCCGATAGACCGGCCAAGACTGAAACAGACCTCTGATGTCCACCGATCGCCCCTTCCGCCGTGCTCGACGTTACGACGTGTCGGCGCCGAATACCCGGCAAGCCGACATCGAACCGGGTCTAGGTGTTGAAATCCGGCAGCCCCTCGACCGGCGCGCTCTGTTCGTTCACCGCGTCGCCGTCGGCGTTGTCGTCGCGGGCCTGCTGCTGCACCTCGGCGGCATGGCGGAGATTGTCGCCGGTGTTCTCCGCATGATCGGGCTGGGTCACGTGATCCTCCTGGGGTTGCTCCGGGCATACCCACTCGACGTCCCCATTACGTCACCTTTTCCACCGTCGGTACGGGGTAACCCATTGGCGACGCCCGGCGTGGTCGGCCGCATGAACGGTTCAGGAGAAGCCGGCTGTGTCCGAAGACGATGTGCTGGCTGCGGCGGCACGGGCGGGCGACGAGACCGCCTTCGAATGCCTGGTCCGCAGACACGGCCCGGCGCTGTACCGATATGCACGCCGTATGACGGCCGACGCCGACGCCGTCAACGACATCGTTCAGGAAACGTTCGTGTCGGCCTGGCGGCAGATCGGCACCTTTCGCGGCGACTCTGCCGTACGCACGTGGCTGTTCGCGATCTGTGCCAGGAAGGTCGTCGATTCGCACCGCGTCAAGAGGGCCATCCCCATCGACGATCGGTTGATCGAACCACCTGCCGCGGCCCCCGACGACGATCCGTTCGCGTCGGCGTCCAACAGCGCGTTCCTGGAAGCGATGGAAATGGCGCTGGCTGAGTTGCCGCCACGTCAGCGCGCCGTCTGGATGCTGCGGGAAGTCGAGGGGATGACATTCCCGCAGATCGCCACCGTTCTGAGTCTGAGCCCGGACGGGGCCCGCGGACACCACCACCGCGCTCGGGCGACCCTGCGGCAGCGCTTGGTGCAGTGGCGATGACCGAGAACGACAATGACGTCACCAACCGCGCGGCTTGTGTCTTGCAGGCCCAGCCCGAACCCGGATGGTTTCAGATCCGGGACGCCGTGATCGACGCGGTGCGGTCGACCTTGCGCGGCGGCCGCCCGATCCTCGTCGAGGATCCGCGTCCCGGGACTGATGCAGGAATCCTGCGGGTGAGCGGACTCGTCCTCGGCGCCCTGCTGAGTCGTGCACTGGCCGAAGATCCTGACTACGCGGTCACGGACATCGAGTTGACGGTCGACGACGACCGGTTGCACGGCATTTCGATCGACCTGAGCGCCCGGTACCTGGCCGAGTTCTCGCCGGTGGTGAACCGGGTGCGGGCGCGGTGCCATGCGGTGGTCGCCGACGCGATCGGCGCTTCGACGGATGTACCGATCCATCTCCACGTCAGCGACGTGCACTGATGTCGCGTTACGCAGATCACAGCGACGGCGCATTCGGTTTCTACCGATGGGGTCGTCTACACACATGGCGGCACAAGAACCGCCCGAACAGAAAGGAACTGACATGGGAATCGTTGACAAGGCCAAGAACGCTGCCGAGGACGCCGTGGGCAAGGTCAAGGAGACCGTTGGCGACATCACGGGCAACGACGACCTGAAGGCCGAGGGCCAGAAGGATCAGGGCGTGTCCGGCGTCAAGAAGGCCGGCGAGAACATCAAGGACAAGCTGAGCTGACCGTGCGCGGGCCGGGCCACCTCTATTCGTGGCGCGGCCCGCGGTGGCGGCCGCCCACTTCTGCAGCATCCGTCACCAGAGCTGTTCATCCGCAAGCCCTTCCGGAAAGGAATCTCATGACCATCTCAGGCACAGGAAACAGACGCACCGGCGGCGGCCTCGCCGCCAAGCTCACCCTGGGCGTCGCCCTCGGCTTGGTCGTCGCGTTGCTTCTTTTCGTCGCCCAGAACACGACCCATACGCAGATCAACTTCGTCGGCTGGAACTTCAGTGTGGCACAGGGTGTCTCGCTCCTCGGCGCCGCGGCTGTGGGCGCAGTGATCGCCTTGATCGTCAGCGCGGCGGTGCGCCTGCGCCGAGCTGTCCGCTAGGACGCGTCCGGCACCGATAAACTCGGTTCACAGGAAACCGACAGCTTGAGAAACCGCGACCGCGAGGTGATGTGAACACATGCTGGAGATAAGTCCCCTGACGTGGGGCGTGACGATCGGCGTCATCATCGCCCTGTTGGCGGTCGACCTGATCCTGGCCGCTCTGCGGCCGCACAAGGTCGGCTTCCGCGAGGCCACGGCGTGGTCGGTGTTCTATATCGCCGTCGCGGTCGGGTTCGGCGTGTGGTTCGCGATGACCTACGGCGGGGACTTCGGCACGCAGTACTTCGCCGGCTACATCGTCGAGAAGAGCCTGTCGGTCGACAACCTGTTCGTGTTCGTCATCATCATGACGACGTTCGCGGTGCCCGAGGAGCACCAGCACAAGGTGTTGACGTTCGGCATCATCTTGGCCCTCATCATGCGGGCGATCTTCATCGCCGTCGGCGCGACACTGCTGTCGCTGTTCTCGTTCATGTTCCTGATCTTCGGCGCGCTGCTGATCTACACGGCCATTCAGCTTTTCCGGCACCGTGACGAAGACCCCGACGTCGAGAACAACATCATGATCCGCGCGACCCGCAAGGTCCTGCCGATCAGCGACGACTACGACGGCGGCAAGCTGTTGACGCGGCGCGAGGGCCGGCGCATGGCCACCCCGCTTCTCGCGGTGCTCATCGCCATCGGCAGCGTCGACCTGCTGTTCGCGCTCGATTCGATCCCGGCGGTGTTCGGCGTCACGAGCGAGCCCTACATCGTGTTCACCGCGAATGCGTTCGCCCTGCTCGGATTACGCGCGCTGTTCTTCCTCGTCAAGGGTCTGCTGGACCGGCTGGTGTACCTGTCGACCGGCTTGTCGATCATCCTCGCGTTCATCGGTGTGAAGCTGATCCTGCACTGGGGTCACGTCGACATCAATCCGAACATCCCCGAGATCAACACCTACGTGAGCCTCGTGGTCATCATCGGCATCCTCGCCGTGGTCACGATCGCCAGCCTGATCAAGACGCGCAACGACCCGTCGGCCAAGGCGCACCCCGGTTCCCTGCGCGCGTCGCGCCGCCGGGACGGAGAACGGCCCGACGCCGCTCACTGAGAGGTGCGGGTCTCGTCGAGGCGCCGGTAGGCCCGGTTGCGGATGCCCAGGATCGCCGCGCCGCACAACGCCGAGATCAGGGAGCCGGTCAGCACGCCGATCCGGACCTGATCGGAGACCGCGCCGCTGTCGAAGGCCAGGTCGCCGATCAGCAGCGACACCGTGAACCCGATTCCGGCGAGCAGGGCGATTCCGCACACGTCGGCGGGATGGAGGTCGGAGGCCGAGCGGGTGTACCGCTTGATCAGCAGCGTGATCCCGGCGATGCCGACGACCTTGCCGAGCACCAGACCGCCCACGATGCCGAGTGTCACGGGTTCGGACAGCGATCCCATCAGCCCGGACAACCCACCCACGGTCACCCCGGCGGCCAGGAACGCGAACACCGGCACGGCGAAACCGGCCGAGATCGGCCGTACCGCATGTTCGTAACGCTCACACCACTGCGCGGCGGGTACGACGAGGCCTAGCGCGACACCGGCGATCGTGGCGTGCACACCTGCGGCATGCACCAGTGCCCACATGACGAGCCCGACCGGGATCAGCAGCCACCACCGCGTCGGATACCGCCGCACCAGCCAGGCGAACAACGCCAGCGGCACGACCGCCGCCAGGAGCGGCGCAAAGCTCAGCGAGCTCGTGTAGACGACGGCGATGATGGTGATCGCGATCAGATCGTCCACGACGGCGAGGGTGAGCAGGAAGATTCGCAGGCTCGACGGCAGGTTGCGCCCGATGACGGCGAGCACCGCCAGGGCGAACGCGATGTCGGTCGCCGCGGGGATGGCCCACCCGTCGAGCGCGTTCGAGCCCGCAGCCACGTTCACGGTCACGTAGACCAGGGCCGGGGCGGCGATTCCGCAGATCGCGGCGAGCACCGGGACAGCTGCGCGACGCAAGTCCCGCAGCTCGCCGTGCACGAATTCCCGTTTGAGCTCAAGAGCGACCACGAAGAAGAAGATCGCCAGGAGACCGTCGGCGGCCCAGGCGGCCAGAGACAGGTTCAGGTGGAGAGACTCGGGGCCGAACGTCCAGGCCCGTAGATCGTGATAGTGCTCTGACCACCCGGAGTTCGCCCACACCAGTGCAGTCACGGCCGCCAAGAGCAGGAGCACTCCGCCGACGACGTCCTGACGCAGTACGTCGCCGAGTTGCGAGATTCTTTTACGAGGATGCCGCACCGTCGCTTCGTCGCCGACGGTGGCGTGAGAAAACACCAAAACCCTGTGCACGGTACACCTTTCGGGCATGTTGACAAGACATGCCGACCAGGCTTCCCGGCGCTCCGGACTCCAGGCTACCACAGTGACGGCCGGGTCACCCCGCCACGCAATGCGTCCCATCAGGGTTCGCTCGCGTAACACGTTGTCGTGCAAGCAGTTCGAGCAGAGGTACCGCCACGCGGCGGGTGGTGTCCAGCGCCCGCTTGGCTTCGGCGACGGTGAACGGCTGCGGAAGTCGTTGCAGCACAATGCGAGCCTGATCCACGACAGCCGGACCGAGCACCACACCATCGGCGAGCTTCGTGAGCCGTCCCGCCCGGACCGCCGCCGCGAGTTCCTTGGCGCCCAGGCTCAGTGTTGCGAGTTCCGCGGCCTCCGGCGCCCGGAACGGCGCGTCCACAAGCCGCCCCTCGAGGACGCGCACCGCCTCGTCGACGCGCTGCGGTAGCTCAGCGCCCGGGCGGCGGACCCGCCCGTCGGACACCTCGAAGCCGGTCCCGGCCAGCAGCGGCGACACCAGTTCCGTCGCGGGCAACCCGGTCTGCTGACGCAGGGTCTCCAACGGCACGCCTGCCGCGACGTCGTGCTCGGCGGCCCACCGTTCGACGATGCCCACCACCGCCTCACGACGCCGGGCCCACCACTGCTCGTCGACCACCCACTCCCCGATACGAAGTCCTCGTGTATCGAACCCCATGGCGCGCAGCTCTTTCCATCGCACACACACGGGCGGTGCAACCTCTCCGGTGCGGAGCTGCGCCCCACGATCGCGTGCGTCACCCCTGCGCCGCAGGGCCGGCGGCCGGACGTCGAGCACGTCGACCCCGGCCACGATGCGATGCTCGCCCGGGTCGCGCAGCAGTCCGACATCGCCGATCCGCAGCGGCAGGGGCCGCGAGAGCCGCAGCCGCGCGCCCGCGTCGCCGAGCGGGCGTACCCGGACCGGCACCGCCGCCGACCCGACGTGCAGCACGAGCTGCTCGTGCAGCGTGCCGGGCGACCGGAACGCGACGTCGATCTCGTCGGTTCGCAGCCATGCTCCCGGCGTGCTGACGGTGTCGCCGCGGGCGATGTCCTCGCGGTCCACGCCGCGCAGGTTCACCGCGACCCGGGCCACGGCGCGCACCTCGCTGCGACCCCGGCCCAGTGACTGCAGTCCCCGGACGGTGACACGCCGCCCGTCATGCTCGAGGTCGTCGCCCACCCTCAAGGTGCCGGCGGCCAGCGTCCCGGTGACCACGGTGCCCGCTCCGCGCACCGTGAACGAACGGTCCACCCACAGGCGCACATCCGCAACTGGGTCGGGCTCGGGCAGCCGCTCGGTGAGCGCGACGAGCTCGGCCCGCACCCGGTCGCGGTCGGTGCCGAGCACGACCGGCGCGCCTCCGAAGCGTCCCGTCAGATCCGCGACGACCGGTGCGGGGTCGGCGAGGTCGGCCTTGCTGACGACGACGAGGGCGTGCCGGACACCGAGCGCCTGCAGGGCGGCGAAGTGTTCCTCCGACTGCGGCATCCACCCCTCGGTGGCCGCGACGACGAACAGCACCGCACTCTCCCGGGGCATCGGCCCACATCCGGCGAGCATGTTGGTCACGAACCGCTCGTGGCCCGGCACGTCGACGAACGCGATCTCCCGCCCAGCGATAGTCGTCCACGCGAAACCGAGGTCGATGGTCAGGCCGCGGCGCTGCTCTTCTTCGAGCCGATCGGGCCACATTCCGGTAAGCCGGTGCACCAGAGTGGATTTGCCGTGGTCGACATGTCCGGCGGTGGCGACTACGAACATGCCCGCACGGCCTCGATCAGGGTCGGGTCGTCCTCGGGTGCGACCGTCCGCAGATCGAGCAGGCAGCGTCCGTTCTCCAGCCGTCCCACGACCGCGGGGGCACCGGCGCGCAGCGCCGCCGCATAGCGCTCCGGCAGACTCACTGCCGCACTGGGTAATTCGACACCGGGTGCCCCACCCCCGCCGACGGCCGCGATGCAGTCGACGGCCTCGGCGTCGGGCAGCTGGTCGGCCAGCTGCGCCGCGCGGGCCCTCAGGTCGGCGACGTCGGCGTCCAGCGCCTGCGCCACGGGTGCGGGCGGCCCGAGCAGCGTCGCCTCCAGCGCGGCCAATGTCAGCTTGTCGACCCGCAGCGCGCGGGCGGCGGGGTGGCGGCGCAGCTTCTCGATCAGCTCGGCGGCACCGAACAGCAGCCCCGCCTGCGGACCGCCGAGCAATTTGTCCCCGCTCGCGGTCACCAGGTCGGCGCCGTGGCGCAGCACGGTGGTGGCGTCGGGTTCGTCGGGCATGAGCGGGTGCGGCGTCAGCAGTCCGGACCCGATGTCGACCACGAGCGGCACGGCACCTCCGCCCTCACCCTGCACCAGTTGCGCCAGTTCGCGGACGGTGACCTGCGAGGTGAAGCCGCTGACAAGGTAATTCGACGGGTGCACCTTCAGGATGAAGCCGGTGTCGGGGCCCAGGGCGTCGGCGTAGTCGCGCAGATGGGTGCGGTTGGTGGTGCCGACCTCGCGGATGCGGGCCCCCGTCGACTCCATCAGTGCGGGGAGCCGAAATCCGTCGCCGATCTCGATCAGCTCGCCGCGGCTGACGATCATCTCGCGGCCCGGCGCCAGGGTCATCGCTGTCAGCAGCAGCGCGGCGGCATTGTTGTTCACCACGTGCACACCCCCGGCCGACGGCACGGCCTCGGCCAGCGCGGCCAACGCGCCGCGGCCGCGCCGGGCCCGTCTGCCCGTGTCGAGGTCGAACTCGACGTCGGTGGCGCCGCTGGCGGTGACGATGGCCTCGACGGCGGCGGCCGACAGCGGTGCCCGGCCGAGGTTGGTGTGCACCACCACGCCCGTCGCGTTGATGACCGGCCGCAGGCTCGCGGCGCTGACCGGTAGCGCGGCCACGGCGCGGTCGGCGACCTCCTCGGGACTGATCTCGCCCGCCCTGGCCTGCTGCTGGGCGGTCGTGATCGCACGCTTGACCAAGGCCCGGCCCAGTCTGCGCTCGGCGTCGGCCAGGCGGGGGTCGGCCAGCAGCGCATCGGTGCGCGGCACGCGCCGGCGGGCGTCGGTCACGCGGCCTCCACCCGCTCGTCCCCCGCCGGGATTTCGGTGTCGTTGGTCAACGTGAGCGTGACCGAGTACACCGAAATCGCGGGGAAATGGCGGAGGCGGACGGGAATCGAACCCGCCAGCGACAGAAACTGCCGCTCAGCGATTTTGAAGATCGTGCCGGTCACCAGACCGAATACGCCTCCCTGGGCCATGGGTCCATCATGGCAGGGCAGCATGGACGCCATGGCTTCCCCAGCGACTTATCGCCTCACCCAGTTCGCGCACGGTGGCGGATGCGCCTGCAAGATCCCGCCCGGTGAGCTCGAAGAGGTGGTCCGCGGGCTGACCAGAGCGACCCCCGTGGACCCGGTCGGCGAGCTGCTGGTGGGCCTCGACGACGGTGACGACGCTGCCGCGGTGCGGATCGAGGGCGGGACGGCGCTGATCGCGACGACGGACTTCTTCACCCCCGTGGTCGACGACGCCTACGACTGGGGCCGCATCGCGGCGGCCAACGCGCTCTCGGATGTCTACGCCATGGGCGGCCGGCCGGTGGTGGCCGTCAATCTGCTGGGCTGGCCGCGGGACACGCTGCCGTTCGAGCTGGCGGCCGAGACGCTGCGCGGCGGCCTCGACATCTGCTCCAGCGCCGGCTGCCACCTCGCGGGCGGGCACAGCGTCGACGACCCCGAACCGAAGTACGGCCTCGCCGTGACCGGTATCGCCGATCCGGATCGGCTGCTGCGCAACGACTCCGGACGGCCCGGCATCCCGCTGTCGCTGACCAAGCCGCTGGGTATCGGCGTGCTCAACAGCAGGCACAAGGCCACCGGTGAGCGCTTCGAGGAGGCCATCGCCGTGATGACCACACTGAACGCCGAGGCCTCAGCGGCCGCTCTGCGCGCAGGTGCCGAATGCGCCACGGACGTGACGGGTTTCGGCCTGCTTGGCCACCTGCACAAGCTGGCGCGCGCCAGCGGTGTCACGGCGGTCGTCGACGCGTCGGCGGTGCCCTACGTGGACGGCGCCCGCGAGGCCCTCGCCGCCGGCTACGTCAGCGGCGGGACCCGCCGCAACCTCGAGTGGGTGGCACCGCACGTCGACCTGTCCGCGATCGGCGAGGACGAGGCGCTGCTGCTCGCCGACGCACAGACCTCGGGCGGCCTGCTGATCGCCGGCGAGATCCCCGGGGCGCCGGTCATCGGTGAGCTGCGTCCGCGCGGGGAGCACACGATCGTCGTCCGCTAGGTCGGTCAGACCCGCACGGCGGGCCAGAAGAGCGCGAACAGTCGCTTCTCCCAGCCCGGGGCAACCGCGCCGGTACGTGCCCGCTCCGCGGAGTAGGCGCCGACCACCGCGTCGATCAGCGTTGCGGCGTCCACGTCCGCACGCAGGGTGCCTGCGGCCCTGCCCGCGTCGATGACCGCTTCCAGTTCGGCCCTCTGGTCGGCCAGGATCTTCCGGAACACCGCGGTGAACTCGGGGTCCTCGTCGGTGAGGAGGGCGGCGAAACCGCCGAAGCCGATGCCGTCCTCGACCGCCCTGACCGCGTTCGTGATCACCCAGCGGACCCGGTCGGCCGGATCGCTGTTCTCGTCCGGTGATTCGGGTGCCGCGACGGCCGACAGCGCCGCCGACAGCATGGCCCGGCGATCGCTGTACCGACGGTAGATCGTGGTTTTCGCGATGCCTGAGCGTGCTGTCACGGCCTCGACGGTGACCGACCGCGGCCCCTTCGTGCGCAGCAGTTCCAACGTCGTCTCGCTGATGTCGTCCTCGACGTTGCGTCGCACACGTCCGCCCTTCCGCCATCGGAATAACTCCGGAGATCGCAACGCTACACTTAGCGTAGCGCTACGATACGCGTAGCGTTGTTCTGAAGGAGGTTCCATGTCCAGACGCCCGTCGCTGACCTACATCGCTTACCTGTGCCTGCTGCTGAGCTTCGTGGCGCTCGGCACGTTCGTGTACGCCCTCGCCGTCGACAGCTACCTGGCCGGGGCCGTGGGCGGCGCACTCGCCGTCCTCCTCGTCGCCGCCGCGTACGGCTTCCGCGCCGGCGCCAGGACGACGGCAGCAACGCACGAGGGGGACACCCCCCTCGAAGGCGCGAACATCTGGGCGCAGCCGGTGAAGACAGCTCAGATCGCGCGCTACCTCGCCGCCTATCGCCCCACCGCCGTGCAGAAGTCGGAGATCGCGGCCCGACAGCCGAGTAGCCTGCCCGAGCGGCTGGCGGCATAGGTCCGGGGATACCGCTGTACCGCGGCTCAGCAAAAAAGCGGAAAGCGCGCGTACCGCGCTGTGGCATCGTGGATGCGGAACCTACCCAGGGGAGGCATGCACTGATGACGGTCGAGCACTCATTGGCGGACGACGATCGACACCGGATCGTCGCCGCCGTCCACGATGAGCTCGCTCGATGGGGCATCGACCGCTTCGACGCCGGCGCGATGGCCGACCGCCACGGGCTCGACCTGGCGGTGATCCGACAGCACTGGCCCGATCCGGAGGACCTCATCCTCGATGCGCTGGCCCAGCGGCCGGGTTACGACACCCCGCTGCCCGACACCGGTTCGCTGCGCACCGATCTCTTCGCGCTGGCCCAACGCATGGCCGGGATGGTGACGTCGGAGGAGGGGCGCAAACTCCACGGCGGGCATCTCATCGCCGACACCCACATCGCCAGCGTCGGCGTCCGGCGCACGGCGTGGCGGACCCGGGCGAGCAGCCTGGGCCGGGTGTTCGACCAAGCCCGGCGGCGCGGCGAGCTTCGCGAGGACGTCGACCACGCCACCGCGCTGGAGCTGCTCTTCGCCCCCATCAACATGCGGGCGCTGTACACCGGCGAGGCGGTGGACGACGCGTACTGCGAGACGGTCGCCGACCTGGTCTGCCGCGCCGTCTCAACCGTCGATCAGTAGCCGGAGCCGCTCTGCCGCAACCGAACCCGGCTCCGGCAGATAGGCGACGATCTGCACGTCGGGAACGTCGACCGGCGCCACCTGATGATGCTCGAGGCGCAGCTCGCCGGCCACCGGGTGCCGGAAGCGCCGCTCGCGTGAGGTGAACCGCTCGATGGTGGTCGAACGCCACGCCGCGGCGAAATGCTGGCTCGAATCCACCAGCCGGGACACCAGCGCGGTGTGGGACGGCTCCCCCACCCGCGGGCCGGTGTCGGCACGGAACTCGGCCAGGAACCGTCGGCTGTCGTTATCCCAGTCGGGCAACAGCTCACGGATGTGCGGGTCCATGAACACCAGCCACAGCAGGTTGCGCTCGTCTTCGGGCACCCGCTCGATGTGGGGGTACAGCGCAACGTAGGCGGCGTTCCACGCCGCGATGCTCCAGTCCGGTCGGATCGCGAACGCCGGATAGCCGGCCAGCGCGTCCAGGAAGTGCTGGATCTGCGGCGGCAGCGGACCGTCTGGCAGGGACGGGTCGACGACGTAACCACCGAGGCTCAGCACGTATTCGTGCTCGCCGGGCGACAACCGCAGGGCGCGCGCGACGGCGTCGAGCACCTGTTTGGACGGGTTGATGTCGCGTCCCTGCTCCAGCCACGTGTACCAGGTGACGCTGACGCCGGCCTGCACGGAGACCTCCTCGCGGCGCAGGCCGCTGGTGCGCGACCGCGGCAGTTCCGGCAGACCCACCTCCGAGCGCCGGACCGCTTCGCGGCGGGCGCGCAGGAACTCGCCGAGAGCGAGGCGTTGCTGCGCGCGCCTGTCCGTAGGAGCCACGGTATCCGAGGGTAGTAGTACCACTACTAGTATCGGCGCCGACTTCCGCTGACCGGCTGCCCGATTCACCCTGGAGGACATGCCGGAACTGAGGTCGCGAACGGTCACACACGGACGGAACATGGCGGGCGCGCGGTCGCTGCTGCGCGCCGCGGGGGTGGCCGGCGCCGACATCGGCAAGCCGATCATCGCCGTGGCCAACAGCTTCACGGAGTTCGTGCCGGGGCACACCCATCTGCAGCCGGTGGGCCGGATCGTGTCGGAGGCCATCACCGCCGCCGGCGGGGTGCCGCGGGAGTTCAACACCATCGCCGTCGACGACGGCATCGCGATGGGTCACCGCGGCATGCTGTACTCGCTGCCCAGCCGCGAGCTGATCGCCGACTCCGTCGAGTACATGGTCAACGCCCACTGCGCCGATGCGATGGTGTGTATCTCGAACTGCGACAAGATCACTCCGGGCATGCTCATGGCTGTGCTGCGGCTGGACATCCCGACGGTGTTCGTCTCCGGTGGGCCGATGGAGGGCGGCACGGCGGTGCTGGTCGACGGCACGGTGCGGACCCGCCTGAACCTCATCAGCGCGATCGCCGACTCGGCCGACGCCGCCGTGTCCGACCCCGATCTCGCGCGCATCGAGGAGTCGGCCTGCCCTACGTGCGGATCGTGTTCGGGCATGTTCACTGCCAACTCGATGAACTGTCTGACCGAGGCACTGGGGTTGGCGTTGCCGGGCAACGGCTCCGTGCTGGCGACCCACACCGCTCGCCGCGCGCTGTACGAGAACGCGGGCGCGACGGTGATGGACCTGTGCCGGCGGTACTACGACGAGGACGATGCGAGCGTGCTACCGCGGGCGATCGCGAACCGGGACGCGTTCGACAACGCGATGGCGATGGACATCGCGATGGGCGGTTCGACGAACACGATCCTGCACCTGCTGGCCGCGGCCCGCGAAGCCGAACTGGACTACACCCTCGAAGACATCGAGAAGCGCAGCCGGGCGATCCCGTGCCTGTGCAAGGTCGCGCCCAACGGCCACTACCTGATGGAGGACGTGCACCGCGCCGGCGGCATCCCCGCCATCCTCGGCGAGCTGTGGCGCGGCGGGCACCTGCACGACACCGTGCACTCCGTGCACGCCGGGTCGCTATCAGAGTGGCTGCGGCGCTGGGACATCCGCGGCGGTACCGCCTCCGACGAGGCAGTCGAGATGTTCCACGCGGCCCCGGGATGCGTGCGCTCGGCGTCGGCGTTCTCGCAATCCGAGCGCTGGGACACCCTGGACACCGACGCCGCCGGCGGCTGCATCCGCGACGTGCGACACGCCTACTCCGAGGACGGTGGGCTCGCGGTGCTGCGCGGCAATCTGGCGGTGGACGGCTGCATCGTCAAGACCGCGGGTGTCGACCCGTCCATCCTGACGTTCACCGGCCCGGCCGTGGTGGTCGAGTCCCAGGAGGATGCCGTCGACGCGATCCTGGGCGGCAGGGTGGCAGCGGGCGACGTCGTCGTGGTGCGCTATGAGGGCCCGAAAGGTGGCCCCGGTATGCAGGAAATGCTCTACCCCACCTCGTTCTTGAAGGGCCGCGGGCTGGGCGGGGTGTGTGCCCTGGTCACCGACGGACGGTTCTCCGGTGGGTCGTCGGGGCTGTCGATCGGGCACATCTCGCCCGAGGCCGCCGCGGGGGGCACGATCGCGCTCGTCGAGAACGGCGACCGCATCACTATCGACATCCCGCAGCGCACCATCGACGTGGAGGTCGCCGACGACGAACTCGAACGCCGCCGCGCAGCGCTGGAGGCCACGGGCGGATACCGGCCGCGCCACCGGCACCGAGTGGTGTCAACGGCGCTGAGAGCCTATGCCGCGCTAGCCCTCTCGGCGGACAAGGGTGCGGTGCGCGACGTGGACTCAGTGTGACCGGTCACCCCAGGGCGCGCCGTCGATAACGTCGAAGAACGTGATCGGCTCGCCGTTGATCAGTCCGTGTAGATGACCGGGCAGCGAGAACGGTGGCGCCTTCCTCGGGTCGGTCCTGGTGCCGTCGGCGATGAGGTCGGCAAGCGCGTAACCGAAGTCGTGGCGTGGCCATTCAGCATGGACCCGCTCGACGAACCCGGGTGACAACCGGTCGGCCTCCCGTCCGTCGATGTCCAGCGTGATCCCGCGGAAGGTGACGGCCTGATCGGCGCCGAAGCGGTGCGCCAGGCCGACACTGGCGTGCAGCGCGATGGCCTGCCAGACGACGGTGGTGCGCTCCTCGGCCAGTCCCCTCTCCCGCAGGAACCGGGCCGCAGCGTCGGCGCCCTCCACCTCGAAACGCTGTTCCCCGCGCCCGATCTCGGTCAGGCCGAGGTCGTGCAGGAGGCACCCCAGGAACACCAGTTCGTCGTCGTAGTCGGCGCCGGCGCGCAGACCGTCGGCCGCCGCGAGCTCGCGGGCGAACAGGTAGCTGCGCACGCAGTGGTTGACCAGCACGTCCGGGGAAACCTCGAAGGCGAGCTGCCATGCTGCCGAGCAGATCTCGGTGTCGGGAAGGTTCCAGGTGAGTGTGTCGTCCATACGGTCCAGCCTGGCAAACCTGCGGGGACGTCACCAGTGGCCGGTCGGCCAACCGTCGCCGGTATCCGGTCAGGACGCGGCGCGCTCCCGGAATGTGCTGCGGTACACCGCGGGCGGTACCCCGCTGAGACGGCGGAACTGGTCGCGGAAATTCGCCGCCGACGAGAAACCCACGTCGCGTCCGATGCGTTCGACGCTGCGCGAGGTGCTCTCCAGCATCTCCTGCGCGTGGCGCACGCGAACCCCGGTGAGCCACTGCATCGGCGACTGACCGGTCTCCGCCTGGAACCGGGGGCTCAGGGTCCGCACACTCATCGACGCCTCACGCGCGATGTCGGCCAGCGTCAGCTCCCGGCAGGCGTTCTGCTCGATCCAGGCCAGCACCGTGTCGAGGTCCGTGGCACCACCGATGGCACTGAGCGGCAACTGATTACGCACGATGAACTGCGCCTGACCCCCGCTGCGATGCAGCGGCGCGACCGCGATCTTGGCGGCGGTGGCCGCGACGGCGGCGCCGTGGTCGCGCTGCACGAGGTGCAGGCACAGGTCGAGTCCTGCGGAGGCGCCGGCCGAGCTCACGATCTGGCCCTCGTCGACATAGAGCACATCGGCGTCGAGGCGGACGGCGGGGAACGCGCGGCGGAACAGGTCCGCGGCCGCCCAGTGCGTGGTGGCCCGCTTGCCGTCGAGCAGTCCGGTGGCGGCCAGGAGGAACGCGCCGGCGCAGATCGACGCGATCCGGGCGCCGGCCTCGTGCGCGGCCCGCAGCGCGGCGATCACCTCGGGCGGCGTCTCGGCGGACACGTCGTTGCGGCCGGGGACGATGACGGTGTCCGCCCCGGCCAGGTCGTCGAGGCTGTGGTCGGTGCCGATGCGCAGTGGCCCGGCGGTGACGACCGGCTGGGTGCCGCACACCCGCACCTGATACCCGTTGTCCCCGTTGGGGAGCGGCACGCGACCGAAGGTCTCGACGGCCATGGTCAGGTCGTACGCGATGACGTCGGGGACCGCGAGGACGGCCACAGAATGCATGGAGATCAACCTAACAGGGGGCGTGGCCAGATGTACCCACGTCGCCGGGTGGTGGCCACTCAGCCACGGCGCACGCCGGTGACCGCGGACCGCGGCAAGCGGCCCGCGCGGGAATGGCCGGACATGCGGTCACCATGGACGTCGACCTCGAAATCGAGGGTCAGCCGCATGGGCTTGGTCACGGACTGCCGCCACGTGACCCGTTGGCCGTCAAGGGTTTCGGTGATCTGGAGGTCGACGAGCGGGACGGTCTCGGATTTCGAGGTTGCGGTCGCGCTGATGGCGCCGTCGCTGCCGGTGAACCGGTACACCGTCTGCAGCGTCCCGATCGGGGTCTTGATGCGCAGGTCCCAGTCGCCGAGGATGCCCACGGTCATACCGCCTGCGGGTGCCGGCCGGCGTCGGTCCACACGATGCCCCGCCGCTCGTAGGCGAACAGTTGCTCGACGGCCAGGGCGATCCGCGGCCCGTAGGCACGTTCGAGGAGGTGCAGCGCGAGGTCCAGCCCTGACGTCACCCCGCCGGCGCTGACCACGTCGCCGTCGTCGACAACCCTGGCGTTGACCGGCACCGCGCCGGTGGCTTCCAAGAAGTCCACGCCGAGGTGATGGGTGTTGGCGTGACGTCCGTCGAGCAGACCGGCCATCGCGAGGGCGAGGGATCCGCCGCACACCGTCGCCACGGTGATGTCGGGGTTCTCCAGCGCCCGGCGCATCAGCGGGACGGCCTCGGTCTCGCCGAAGCGCGCGAGCAGCACGGGGATGGTCTCCACGCCGTCGTCGGGATCCCCGGCGATCGGACCGAACGCGCCCGGGACCACCACGAACCCCGGCAGGGTCGGGTCCAGGGGGCCGGTCGCCTGCAGCGTCAGGCTGCTGCCGTTGACACTGGTTCCGCCGGGGACCGGACGGGCGCCTTCGGCCGACACCAGCTCGACCGCGAGTTCGCCACCGACGGCGTCGCTGCCGGCGACCAGCACCTCATACGGCGCGATGACGTCGAGCGGATCGAACCCGTCGAACAGCAGGATCTGTGCGTGCATGGTGCCATCGTCAGCGGCGGGCCGCTCGACGGAAAGCGGCCATCCGGCCACGGTGCGCCGGGATGTGGCCAGGGGCGACCAGCCGGCCTCGTCGTCGGGGCCGTCGGCCTCTGGTGATCCGCCCTCCCGCGACTCACCAGAAGCCGACGTGTCCCCGCAGGCCGCTCAACCCCTCAATGCGCGGACCTCGGCACGTTCCGCCGGACGCAACCGGGCTTATCGTACATAAACGGTTCTGTTCTTGATGAACCAATCGGCGGTCGGAAAAACGGTTGCTGAACGCCTGAAGCCGCAGGTGGCGCGCCCTATACTGCGAGGCAGCAGTTGGCAGAGGAGGCCACCATGGCCGAGCGGCTCGCGTCCGGCCGTCACCGTCTCAGTCGCGACGAAGTGGCGACCAACCAGAAGCAACGGCTTTTCAAGGCGCTGTCCGAGGTGATGGGCACCCGGGGCTACAGCAATACGACGGTCGACGATCTCATCAAGCACGCCGGCGTCTCCCGCGCGACGTTCTATCAGCACTTCGACTCGAAGCAGGATTGCTTCATGGCCGGTTATGCCGGCATGCAGGGCCACGTCATCAATGCCATTCTCGACGTGCCCGCCGCCGGCACTCCGATGCAGCGATTCGGTCTGATGCTGAACAGGTACCTCGGTTTCATGGCCCTGGATCCGCCCACCGCCCGGCTGTACCTGCTGGAGGTCTACGCCGCCGGCCCCGACGCCCTGCGCCGGCGGATGGAATTGCAGCAGCAATTCGTCGACGGTGTCGCGAAGGTCTTCAAGGCCCGCAGCAAAGCGGATCGGTTCGCCTGCCAGGCGCTGGTGGCGGCCGTCTCCAGCCTCGTCACCACCGCACTCGTGGACAACGACGCCGAGGCGATCCTTGCCTTGGAAAAACCCATTTTGACGTTTGCCGAGCGTGCACTCGCCGACGCGGGTTCCTGAGGCGAGGAAAAGTCATTACAGCGTTGTCAGGCCTTTGCCGGACGCGCCGCGATTAAGGGACACTTGGTTGATGTCGGAACCCATGTCCCCGCAGAGCCTGCGGGAGCGCAAGAAGGTTCAGACGCGCCTGGCCATTCGCCGCGAGGCATTTCGGCTTTTCGTCAAACACGGCTATACGAATACCACCATCGATCAGATCGCCGATGCCGCCAATGTTTCTCCGCGCACTTTCTATCGCTATTTCGGTGTGAAAGAAGCTTTGTTGCTGTCCGACGATCAGATCGGCCCCATTGTGCAGGCATTCGCCGATGCTCCGCGCGAATTGCCGATCGTCGAGGCCTACCGGCACGCAGTGGCGTCGGTGTTCAGCCGGCTGACGTTGGAGCAACGCGAGGACGCCGCGGCCGGCCAACGCATGATGTACGAGATCCCCGAGGCGTGCGGGATGTTGTACTCCGAGTACGTCCGGCTGATCGGGCTTATCACCGATGCGCTGGCGTCGCGGCCGGACGCCCCCGAGGATCCCATGGAGCGTCGGGTGATCGCCGGCGCGATCGTCGGCGTGCTGATCGCCGCATCGCACGACACCCCGATGCCCGGCCAGGCGCTGGAGGAGTCGCTGACGATCCTGAGCAAGCGCCTGCACTGACAGCCCCGCCCCGCACGACCCGCACCGCGAGCGCGCGTGTCTGCACGGCAACACGCAGCGCAAAGCGGGCTTTTGCGCGCGCTCGCCACGCACTCTTGGGATCGGTAGCCGGCGGCGAAACCTACGTTTGCCGACATGACAGCGACGATGATCGTGGTAGTGATCCTGTGGGTGTTGTGCGGTATCCCCGCCGCGTTCTTCGCCCACGCCCATCGCGGTGACCTGGGCGGCTCCCCGCAGCCCGGCAGCCTCACGGCCGTCACGGGTGACCAGAGGTAAAAGCCTCAGCGGCAGGGAGTTCCAGCGCGGATACCGGCTAAGACCACGGCGACGATGCGCTCCGCATCGACCCGGGTGAACGGGCGCGTTCCGCGGTTGACGATGACGTGCACCGGGCCGGAGATGAGTTCGCCCAGCAGGGCGCTGTCGACCGGAGGGAGTTCACCCCGGTCGACTGCGGCGTCGACCCGCCGGCGCAGCATCGCCTGGCGCTCTTCGAGAATCCTGGTGAGCGCCGAGACGGTGGTGTCCTGGCGGGCAGGCTGGACGGCCTGTTCCAGCGCGCGACCGAACGGTGTCTGCAGCCCGCCCGCGAGGCCCAGCAGAAAGTCGGCGAGGTCTCGGTCGATGTCGCCTGTGTCAGCGATCGACGCCAGCTCCTCGGCATATCGCAGCACGGCCTCGACCACCAGCTCGTCACGATCGGGCCAATTCCGGTAGACGCTCGCCCGGTGCACACCGGCGACCTCGGCGACGTCCTCGTAGCGAAAGCCGGCGATGCCGTCGCGCGCCACCAATTCCACTGTGGCGGAAAGGATTTGATCCCGTACCCGCGCGCTTCGCCCGCCCGGGCGCTTGGCGGGCCGGCGATCAGCGGTTGCATCGCTCACAGTCGCTTTCCGCCTCCTCTCCCCCGTCCGGTCCTGATTGTCGGCAGACGCGGCGTTGCGGTGCAAGCGGACGTTGCGTAGCCTCGCACTTAATGCGACTAAATGTCGCTTTAATGAGCTGGAGGCACCATATGAACATCCTCGTCTCGGGAGCCGGCATCGCCGGGCTCGCCTCGGCGCGTGAACTTGGTCGGCAGGGCCACGACGTCACCGTCGTGGAGTCCGGACGCGACCTACGGCTGGCCGGAACACCGATCGACATTCGCGGGAGTGCGATCCAGGCCGCGGCCGACATGGGGCTACTGCCCGCGATCCTGGAACGGCGAATCAGGATGTCGGAGTTCACCCAGTTCGTCGACAGCGCGGGCGAGCCGGTGGCCTGGCTCCCGATAGCGGAGATGGGCGACTCCGACGACGACATCGAAATCCTTCGCGAAGACCTGATGTGCATCCTTGCCGATGACCTACCCGCGACGGCCACCGTCCGTTTCGAGGACTGCATCGAATCACTGACCGACACGACAGACGGCGTCGACGTGCATTTCCGGTCCGGGAGAACCGGACGCTACGACCTCGTCCTCGGCGCCGACGGGCAGCATTCTGCAGTACGCAGGATGGTCTTCGGGCCCGACGGGGAGCACCTGCGGCATCTCGGCGTGTATGCCGCTCTAGCAGACATCCCCGACGACGAGGATTCGGACGGACCGAACCGCCTCCACAACGTCCCCGGCCGCATGGCAGGCATCTTCCGATACCAGGGCAAGACTGTCGCGGTATTCCAATTCCTGTCAGAGCCAATCGAATACGACTACCGAGACCTGGCCGCCCAGAAGCGCATACTGGCCGACGTGTTCTCCGGCTGCGTGTCGTGGCGCATCCCGGAATTGCTCGACGCGGCGTTGGCAGACCCCGGCTTCTACTTCACTGCCGCGAGCCAGATTCGTCTTCAGAGCTGGCATCGGGGACGGGTCGTCCTCGTCGGAGATGCGGGGTACTGTCCCGCGTTCCTGTCCGGACGCGGAACGTCGTTGGCGCTCAAGGGCGCGCGCGTCCTGGCCGAGGAACTCGCGCGATCGGAGGGTGATCACCGCGTCGCGTTCTCCGCGTACGACAGGCGGCTACGTCCCGACGTCACGCACGCCCAGAACACCGTGGAGAGTGGCCGCGCTCGCATACTGCCCGACACCTGGGACGCCATCGCCGCGCGCGATGCGGAACTCCGGGCACGCGTGAACACCGCGTGAGCGAAAGGCCCTGCCGGACAACACACGTGGCTTCGTGGACCGCGGTTCTCATCCTCGCCAACGTCCTGGCCGATGTGGCTGTCGGGTCGCCGCTGATGGCCCTCCCGCAGCTGCTGGACCGCCTGGGTACCGATCAGGCCGCATGGGTCACCTCGAGCGTGATGCTGGCCGGGGCGATCTGGTCGCCCGTGCTGGCCAGGAGTGCTGACATCTTCGGCAAGCGCCGGGTCCTTGTGAGCACGCTGTTGCTCGCCGGTGCGGGCGCTCTGATCTGTCTCGCCGCTCCCAACATCTGGGTCTTCGTCGTGGGGCGCCTTCTTCAGGGTGCGGCACTGGGAACGGTCTTCCTCTCGGTGGCCCTCGTCCTCCAGATCTGCACCCCCGCCGTCGCGATGACCGTGGTGGGTCTGGTGACGTCCGGATCCTCCGTGGTCGGAATCGTCGAGCCGTTCGTGATGCAGCCCTTGATCGAAGCGTTCGGCCCCGACAGCGTGTTCGTCGCGGCGGCACTGCTCGCCGGGACGGCCGCGCTGTGTGTCCGCGTGGTGATTCCCGAGTCGCCGGTTCGACGGCCCGGTCGCATCGACGGGCGCGGAGCATTTCTGCTCGGTGGCGGGCTTGCCGCGGTGCTCGGCTACGTCAGCCTCGGGAGCGACAGCGGGTGGTTGTCCGCAGGCATGGTCGCTCTGCTCACGACCGGGGCCGTTGCGCTGGCCTGCTGGGTCTACTTCGCACTGCGGACCGACGAGCCCATCGTCGACATCCGAGCCCTCGGCCCGACGATCGTGCTGACGTTGGTCACCGTGGCCCTCGCCGCGGGCTCCTTCCGCAGCATGCTGCATCTGACCAGCCTCGTGGCCCAGGTCACGCCCGAGAGAGGGCTGGGTTACGGGCTCGGCTCCGGCGAAGGACTGGCCGCGCTGCTCGCCGCACCCAATGCCGGCATCGTCGTCGGTGGTACCTGCGCTGGATGGCTCGCGGGGAGAGCGGGTCCGGCGCTGCCGCTGCTGGGTGGAATCGTCCTCGGCACCGCGGCGACCTTCGGCATGCTGCTCGGCGTTTCCCATCTCCCGCTGGCCATCGTCTGTGGAGCCCTCCTCGGCATCGCTGCGGGAGCCGTCGCGGCCTCGGGGTTCAGCATGACCTCGGACGCTGACGAGCCCGAACGGCAGGGGACGACCGCCGGACTCGTGTCGGTTGCCATGGCGCTCGGCTCAGTGGTCGTCACGGTCCTCGGTGGTGAGGTGCTGAAGGCCACGCAGAGCGACGGGCCGGGGCCGCCGGCCGGGACGGGAACCGGTGTGTTGCTGTACGTGGTGATCGCCGGATCACTGTTCGCGCTCGCGGCAGTGCCCGCGGCGATCCTGGTGCGCGATCGTTCGCCGCTGACCACGCGCAGTGGTCGATTGGGCCGCAGCGCCGCGTAGCGATTGCGTACGTCACCGCCGAGCCCATGGCCTGATCGACGGCGATCTGGAAGTGTTACGGGACACGGTCGCAGCGAGGTTTCCCGCAGCGCTACGTCCCGGTCCTCGCGGACCGCAGCCCGAACGACGATCAGGGCAGGAAGGGCATTCTGATGAAACGTCGCGTTCCCCGCGTCAAGGACCTGGCTCCGCTGATGCAGTTCAAGAAGCCTGAGTTCGACGCGCGCACGCGGCGACTCGACCGGGCCCTGACGATCGAGGACCTGCGCGCCATCGCGAAGCGACGCACGCCGAAAGCCGCGTTCGACTACACCGACGGTTCGGCGGAAGCCGAGCTGTCCATCGCGCGCGCCCGGCAGGCGTTCCAGGACATCGAGTTCCACCCGGCGATCCTGCGGGACGTGTCGAAGGTCGACACCAGCTGCACGATCCTGGGCGGCCGCTCGGAGCTGCCGTTCGGCATCGCCCCGACGGGCTTCACCCGGATGATGCAGACCGAGGGTGAGCACGCCGGCGCCCACGCCGCTGCCCGGGCCGGGATCCCGTTCTCGCTGTCGACGATAGGGACCGCCTCCATCGAGGACGTCAAGGCCGCGAACCCGCACGGCCGCAACTGGTTCCAGCTGTATATGTGGAAGGACCGCGACCGGTCGATGGCGTTGGTGGAGCGCGCCGCGGCGGCCGGCTTCGACACGATGCTGGTCACGGTCGACGTGCCGGTCGCCGGGGCACGCCTACGCGACAAGCGCAACGGCATGTCCATCCCGCCTGCGCTGACCGCCAGGACGGTGCTCAACGCAATTCCTCGCCCCCAGTGGTGGATCGACTTCCTCACCACCGAGCCGCTGGCGTTCGCGTCGCTGGACCGCTGGTCGGGCACCGTCGCCGAACTGCTCGACACGATGTTCGACCCGACGGTCACGTTCGACGACCTGGCGTGGATCAAATCGCAGTGGCCGGGCAAGCTGGTGGTCAAGGGCATCCAGACCGTCGAGGACGCGATCGCGGTCGCCGACCTCGGTGTCGACGGCATCGTGTTGTCCAATCACGGTGGTCGCCAACTGGATCGGGCGCCCATCCCGTTCCACCTGTTGCCCGACGTGGCCGCGGCCGTGGGCGACCGCACGGAGATCATCCTCGACACCGGCATCATGTCCGGTGCCGACATCGTCGCGTCGGTCGCGCTGGGCGCCCGCTTCACCCTCATCGGGCGCGCCTATCTCTACGGCCTGATGGCCGGCGGGGAGGCCGGCGTCGACCGCGCCATCACGATCCTGACCGAGCAGATCACCCGCACCATGCGACTGCTCGGTGTCGCATCCCTCGACGAGCTCACGCCCGGTCACGTGACGCAGTTCGAGCGGCTGGTACCGCGCCCCCGGCCCTGACGGTCGCCTGACCGGATCGTCCTACGTGCGGCGGTCGGTGCCCTTCTCGGCGTACAGGGCCGCGTCGGCACGCTCCCACAACTCGGCCAGGTCGGCGGTGTCGCCCGGCGCGGACGCCGAACCGATGCTCGCGTCCGGGGTCAGTTCGCGCGCGCTGTCGACGAACGCCTGCGCGGCGGAGCGATCGCGTCCGGCGATGCAGGCGGCGAATTCGTCCCCGCCGAGACGGGCCAACACGGCGTGGCGTGGGATCAGCGACGACCACTGCCGGGCGCGGTCGACCAGGTGCGCATCGCCCGCGGCGTGGCCGTGGGTGTCGTTGATCTGTTTGAAGCCATCGAGATCCAGGGCGATCACCGTGACGACGACGGACGCGGAGCGGGACCGGGCGAGCAGGTCGGCGCACGAGATCTCCCATCCCGCACGGTTGAGCACCCCGGTCAGCGGATCGGTGCACGCCGCAGCCATCAGCGACCGGGCCACCACCCCGAAGGCCTCGGCGGCGCCGACGATCGCGATCGGGATGATGAGGTAGGTCGTCGCGGCCTTGGGGGCCGGCGCGACGGTCAGCCCGATCAGACACGCCAGGCTCAGCACGCTGATCAGAACCCAGGCATGGGTGGAGCGGTAGAACGCCCGCAGGTGCATCGCCAGGAACATCGCCGCCATCAGGCAGGAGAATTCGGCGATGGTCAGTTTGTGGAACGCCATCACGATCGGGGTGGCGACGATCGCCGCGAGCACGGCGGGCAGCGGCCGGTGCGGACGTACTGCGAGATGAAGGAGCGCTGCGACACCCAGGACGACGGCGATGATGCCGCCGGTCGGATTGGACAGCGTGATGCCCTGGCGCACGGGGAAGAAGGTGAACAGGACGCCCGCCGCATACAGAAAAGTGGTGGCGGCCAGGTAGATCCGCAGGGGCCGCACCTGCCCCAGGGTTACCCGCCGACGGCCCGCGCCGACAGCCGAACGGGGTGGATCCATGGCAGTGTCCTTCTTGCTGAGTCGGCGCTCATGGTAGCGGTCGGAGCCGCGTGCCGGACGCCGTGATTCAGCGGGCGGTGTCGTGTGAGGGAAGGTGCCGCAGCAGCCACAGCACCAGCGGTCGGCTGCCCGGCCAGGAGTCGGAATCCTCCAGGCCGGAGTCCGCGTCGATGCCCCGCTCGATCCCGGCTCGCGCGTCGGCGAGGCTCATCTCGCCGAAGCTCGTCTCCGGATCGGTGTTCTGCTGCAGGGCGACGTCGACCACCGAGGCGAGCGGCGCCGGGACGAGGAACGCATCCTTGACCGCCGACCCGAGGGTGTGGTCGACGAGCACGCAGCAGGTCAGCTCACCGCCACCGCTCAGCCTGGCGCCGAGCAGAATCTCCTCCTGCTCGGCGCTGCTGTGGGTCATCCGCTGCGCCGCATGGACATCGACGGCGTCCAGGGCGGTGATCCACTGCGGCAGCGAATCATTGCGTCCGTCGAGCTCACGCCGGCACTGCCGGCGCAGGGTGTCGTCGTCGAGCAGCTCGGAGAGCACGGCGAGCAGCGCGGTCGTCTCCCGCACAGGGACGTCGACGAAGCTGTCGACGATGCGTTCCAGACCACCGCCGCGCGTTCCCGCGTCGATCAGCGCACTGGCGAAGCCGAGCAGGTCCAGCGGCCGGCCGCCGGCCAGGGCCTCGGCGACTTCGTCCAGAAGTGGTGTCTCGTCGCCGTTTTGGGGTTCCTCGACAGTGTCGTTCGCGTCCGAGTCGCTCATTCCCGAGACGCTACCCGCGCCGGGAGAGGCCGTGCCGGCGGCGTCCGACGCGGGCCCGGCGGCGGCGCTGTTCGTACATGGCGTCGTCGGCGCGGTCCAGGACGGCGTCGATGGAGCGGCCGTCGCCCGGGCGGTGCGCCGCATAGCCGATGGTCATCGTGACCGGCACCTCGGTGCCGTCGGGTAGCACCACGGGCGTGTTGTCGAACTGGTCGGTGATGCGGTCGGCGAGCATGGCCAGCACGTGCTCTTCGACGGAATCGGTGACGACGAGGAATTCGTCACCGCCCCACCGGGCGACCATGTCGTCGGCTTCGACGGCGGCGAGCAGGCGCGCGGCGACCTCGACGAGCAACTGATCGCCGGCGTGGTGGCCACGCTGGTCGTTGATGGCCTTGAATCGTTCGATGTCGCAGAAGAGCACGCCGAATCCGTCACTGCAGGCGTTGAGTTGCTCCAGCCGGGTCCACGCGGCGGCGCGGTTCGCGATGGCGGTCAGCGGGTCGGTGGCCTCGCGGCGGGCCAGTTCGGCTTCGCGGACGCGGTCGGACGTCACGTCGACGATCTGCGAGACGAAGCACTGCGGGCGGTCGCGGGGGGCATGGACCAGCACGGCCGTCAACGCGCACCAGACGACGTGTCCGTCGGCGGCGATGTAGCGCTTGTCGATCCGGAAGGAGCGCCGCTTGCCCTCCAGGCATTCGTTGACCAGAGCGAGGTCGGATTCGAGATCGTCGGGGTGGGTGATGTCCTGAAAGGTGAGGTTGGACAGCGCCCGTCGGCTGTAACCGAACATCGCCCGCAGGGCCCGGTTGGTGCGCAGGAACGTCCCGTCCAGACCGATGACGGCCATGCCGATCGGCGAATGAGCCAGCGCCAGTTCGAATCTGCGCTCACCGAGCAGGTCAACGGCGGCCGGCTGCAGGGCGTCGATCTCGGACGCGGCGACCACGGCGGGTGGAAAGCCGTTGGTGTGCGCGGTCGGCCTGCTCAGGTAGTAACCCTGGGCCAGGGTGATCCCGGCGGAGGCGATCGCGTCGAGCTCGGCCTGGCTCTCCACGCCCTCGGCGACCACGGTGGCACCGATCTGGGCGGCGAACTGGGCGATGGCCTGTGCGAGCCGTCGCCGGGCGTCGTCGACATCGACGTGGCGGGTGATCGACTGGTCGATCTTGACGAACTCGGGCCCGAGTTCCAGGACGTGGGAGAAGGACGCGAAGCCGGCGCCGACGTCGTCGACGGCCACGCGCATACCGCGCGCCCGGCAGGCCTCCAGTACGTCGTCAAGGGCGGCGTAGTCGGGCACGGCGTCGTGCTCGGTGATCTCCAGGACGATCCGCGCCGGGTCGACGTCGACGAGCAGCTCGTCCCATCGCGCGTTCAGCGCGGCGGCCGGGGACAGGTTGATGGCGACGAAGACGTCGTCGGGCAGCTCGGGGATCAGCGAGACGACGCGCCTGACGACCGCGGTTTCGAGCTCGATGCCCAGGCCCAGCTGTGCGGCCTGTTCGAAGAACGCGTCGGGGCGGAAGGGTTCGCAGGGGAAGCGGGCCAGCGCTTCGAGCCCGACGACCCTGCCCTGGGCGACGTCGTGGACGGCCTGGAAGACGACGTCGAAGTCGCGCTCGGCGACGACCTGCCGGATCGCGGCGCGTTGATCGGCGGAGTTCGCGCGGCGCAGCGGCGATTCGATCAGGGTGCCGATAAGGTCGGCGACCTGCTTGACCAGGCGGTGGTCGTCGTCACCGAGGTAGGGCTTGGGCTCGTGGCTGACCACGCACACCATGCCCGACGCCCCGCCGGACGGGCTGAGGACGGGAACGCCGACGTAGGCGCCGAGCCCCAGGTCGCGCGTGGCGGACAGGGCCGCGGTGGTCTGGTTGGCCGAGGTGTCGGGGATGACGGCGGGCAGCCGACCGTCGATCACGCGCATGCAGTAGGAGTCCGCCAGCGGCGACCGCAGCCCTGGTGAGAGGCCCAGCGTGTCGGTGTTGCCGTCCAGAACCTCGACGACCTGGTTCCCGTCCTGGAACGACGACAGCCATGCCGCGTCCAGGCCGAGGCGCTGCCGCAATACGCTCAGCAGCGTCCGGACCAGGTCAGCGGGGATTTCGGGTTGGTCTTCCACGAGGCGCCCGCCCACCTCATCGACCGACATAGCAAAAAATTGTAGACGGCGTAAACGGAGAAGCGCTGCTCATTGGAGCGTTAAGGACGTGGTTTACGGGCCGTCCCACGAGCGGCCTCCCAGCCAGCGGGAACGCGTTTGCGCGGTGACGAAATGGCAGTTGCTGCCAAACGCATCGGGCGTGCCGCGGCGTCGGTGCCCGTTCCTTTCAGCGGCAAAGACGATGCCGTTTCTCCAGACCTGGTTGTCGGACCCCGCTCCTACAGTCACGTCTCACGACCCCTGGGAGGAGACGGATATGGCACCGAAACCTGTGGCTTGTCGACGGTCCATCGACATCGTTGCGGCGCGGCCGCGGCCGGTGATGTCAGTGGCGCTCGCCCTCGGCCATCGCGGCGGGTCCACGTTCGCGTACGCGGCCTGCTCGGAGGAGCAGCGGTGGGCGGGGACCGTCGAGGCCGAATCCGCCGACACCGCAGCGCTCGACGTCATCCGCCACATCCGCAGCTGCTCCGACATCGAGCGGATCAAGTTCCTGGTCCCCCTCCCCGCACGCAGCACGCTCTGGGCGCTGCGTGACGAGGTGGCGCTCCTCATGCCCGGTGTGTGGATCGAGAGGCCGCGGTTCACCGACGAGGAACTGGTGCGTCACGCTCATGCGGGGCTGCGCGCCACGTTGGCGGCCGCGCCGGTGGTCGTGGCGACGGACGGCTCCGTGCGAGGCAAGATCACCGGCTACGGGTGGCTGGCGTCGTCGGGTGAGTATGGGCTGCAGGGCTTTCGGCATTCGGTGCGGTTGGTCGGTCCGCAGGTGGTGCTGGTCGCCGAACTGCGTGCCATCGGTGCCGCGGTGCAGAAGCTGCAGGGCCGCGACATGACGGTTCTCAGCGACAGCAAGCTGGCGGTGTGGATGGTGAAGCGCTGGATGGACGGCGAGGACGTGCTGCCGGAGGGCTACTCGGCGTACCGCGAGAGCGGCAGGACGCCGGGGCTGGTCCGCGCTCGGCAGATGATCTTCGAGGAGCGCGAGAGGATCACGCCCGGATGGGTGAAGGGTCACCGGGGCGAGCCGCTCAACGAGGGCGCCGATGCCCTGGCGCGGCTGGCGTCACGATTCGCGGCGGGCGACAGCATGCTCGACGGACCTGAATACCACCGTCGGGCCGTCGAATTGGCAACGACGTTCTCGCGAGAATTCTCGCGGGCGCGTTCGGCCTGAGGTCAGTCCGCCTGCCTTTCTCACCTCTTCGATTCGACGGACGCCTCTCGATGTCCATATCCAGCAGCGCGGCCCCGACCTCTCAAGTATCAGCGCCGCTATGATCCGTCTGTGGGAACTCGGGGGATTTTCTGTGCTGTCTTAGTGGGCTCGTTGGTCGCCGCGTGTTCGGGTCACCCGGATGTCCGATCCGACCAAACCTCGACGTCGACAGTGCCCCCAAGCTCGTTAACGGACAGGGCGCCGATTCCGACAGCACCGCCCGCACCCGAACCGGTTCCTCAAGCCGATTCGGCGGTCTACTGGTACAGCGGCTGGACGACGACCTCGGGAAGCAGCTCCGGGTATTTCTTCCAAACCCCCAGCGGCAAATGGGTTTGCGCCATCGTCGAGGACTTCTACGATGGAATCGGCGCAGGATGCGAGGCGGCGCAGAGCAGGACGATGGCCGTGGCCGGAGCACCGTTGGTGCCCGCCAATGACGATAAACGCAACATGGTGCCGCCCAGCTCGCTCGTCCTCAAGCCAGGAAAGCCCGCGGAGTTCATCAAACTCGGCCAGCCGTACTTGAAACGACCTGAGGGCCCCACGCCCGTACTTGAGTACGGTCGCGAACTGCACGGCCTCGGTCACACCTGCAACACTGCCGAAACCGGCATCTCTTGCCGCAATGATCAGACCGGTTATGGATTCACGTTCTCCAGCAAGGGATATTCATTTCAATACACCCCGGTTTCGCCGGCATCTGAACAGACGCCACCGGTGGCGAGACAGCAGCCCGCCGGCGATGAGACTGCAGTCCTCGGAGCCCCAGGCGATGAATATTCAGTTGGATACGGCACACGTCGACCCGATCGCATATCAACAAATAGCCTGTGCGGAAACACAGTTGAGTCTATCTCGTGGGACAACTGGGGTGCCCCTGTAGCCACCGGCACCGGTACCTGGTGTCAGAACTCCGGTTCTCGCTCGCGCGGCGAGCCTCCGAGGCCCGTCAAGCTAACCGCCAGCGATCTGGCCACCTGCGGAGGTGTACGCGCCTACCGGACGCTGCAATTCGACGATGGCACGCGTGAATCCATATGCGCGGGCTGAAGTGGCGTGACACCGTCGACATGTGAGGCTCAGCCTCCGCAGATCACCTTGGGAATCGGGTCGTAGCGCACAGTGTGGGATTCCGTGCGGGTCTCACCGGTGGCGATGTCGCGCAGCGTGCGGGTGTCGGTGATCGTGAACCCCGGCGCTCCGCCACTGGCACTACAGGATTCGCCGTCGGGAATCCTGATGGTTCTCGGACTCGTGGGCGCCGACCGTGGACTCTGCGCCGACGACACCTCGTACCGTTTGATGCCGACGATCTGAACCGAGACCGATCCTGACGTCCAGTTGGTCTGGATCTGCACCGGGGTGGGGCCGTCGTTGCGGAACTTGACGTCGATGACGTCACCGAACACGGTGGCCTCCCGGCCCGCCGGGTAGCGGCTGATGTAGTAGCTGTGCTCTTGATGCTCAACGAGTTCCATGCCAGCGAAGTACGCAGCATTGAACAGCGTCGTGGCCACCTGAGACACGCCCCCGCCGACACCGCTGTCGGGTCGGCCGTCGAGGATGATGCCGGCCTCGACGTAGCCGTTGGCGGCGTTGCGCGGGTTGGTGGCCCCGTTGAGGCTGAACGTCTCCCCCGGTGCCACGACGATGCCGTCGATCGCCCCGGACGCGCGTTTGATGTTCACCCCCGAGTCACCCGAGAAGCCGGAAGTCTGGAATTCGCCGATCACCTCGACGGGTCCGAGCGCGTCGATATCTGTGGTGGTGAACGTCGCAGGCTCGTCGACGTAGACCGCGGAGATCTCCCGCTCGCCCGTGCTGGTGAGGACGTCCAGCACGTCGGCGAGCGTCTCGTCATAGTCGATGACCCGGCCGTCCTGCGACGGCACTTTCGCCGGCGGCGATGCCGCGAAATCGATCGTGGCATTGCGCAGTGGCGACTCGGACGCCGCCAGCTGGGGTCGAGCGGCGTCGGCGAGGACGTTCTCGTCGACTTTCGCGGCAATGTCACCGTCCTCGACGCCGAAGGTCACGGCTGCGGCGATGACATCCTCGGACATGACGGCCCGCGCGTCGTCGTCGCCGGTGATGACGAGCGGGCCGGAGACGGCCGGGGCGGCAACATCGTCGATGGCGGCCTGGACGTCGGAAGCTGTTGTCGTGGGCTCACGTTCGATGACGGGGAGGTCGACGACGGTGCCGGCGACCCAGGTGCGCTTGAGTAATTCGGCGGAGCCGTCGACGTCGAGTTCTCGCCCGTTCTCCGGATCGATGGCGACGGGTTCGCCGCCGTCGAAACGCACCGAGCCCTCAACCGGGTCTTTGGCGATGGCTTCGCCGAGCTGATCGAGGGCGGCGGTGAGCGCCGTGTCGTCGGCGGTGGAGACCACGCCGATCTCGCGGGTACTGAAGAACGACGTGAGCCGGGTTACCGGGCTCAGGGGTTGGGCGCCGGCCTGCTCGACGGTGGCGGCCCAGTCGATCGTGAGGCCGGCCGATCCCGGGTCGATTTCGCCGTTCTCACCGCCGAAGGTGACGGGGACGGGCCGGGTCGTGCGGGGCTCGACGGCGATGCGCAGTCGGTCCTCGGCATCGCTGAGCGTCAACCCGCCGATCGGCACACCGGCGGCGGTGACGCCGCGGGGCACGCGATCGGAGCTGAAGAGTAGATCGCCGAGGTAGAGGCTCGCCAGGACCGCGAACGGGGCGGTGATCAACAGCCACAGGCGGCGGAACCGCCGAGGCTTGGCAGGGTTGGTTCCGGCAATGACCTGAGGGTGCGCTTTGCCGCCCGGTGTCCCGGTGGTGCGCCCTTCGAGAGGCATCTGTTTCGTTCCTCGCACATCGCTCCGCGCGTCGGCAAACACGCCGTAAGCCAGCTTATCGACTGGCGGGAATTCGCGCCGTGGCCGACTTGTCGGTGGCCGTTCGTACCGTCTATCCATGGCAGCGCGGCACTACTCCACACCGAGTGACGGTTCGGTGTTCGCCGGCATCCTCGGGCTGCTGTTTCTCGTCGGTGTGGTGATCGAATACATCTGGTGGTTCGTCGGCGCCGCGGTGTTGGTAGGTGTGTTCTTCGCGTGCCGTGCGCTCCTGCGTCAGCTGGAGCAGGAACACCAGCAGGAGCTCGAAGAGGAGTCGGACGAAGAGTTCGAGCGGACCCGCCGCGCCGAGCGCCAGCGTCGGTGGACACTGATGGGCGACGAGCGCGCCGTCTACGGCGAGGACGGTGCGGCGGCGCGGCGCGCGGTGGCCAAGGACCAGGCCCAGGACCACGACGAGGCCGCAGACGAGGACTTCCCGGTCGCCGAGATCGCGACCACACGCAGCGGACTGAATGCGCTGGTGCGGGACAAGCCGTCGGCGTGGCCGCAGGCACTCTTCGTGTCGGTCCTGGTGCAACGGCTGACGCCGCTGCTGCCGCGGGTGCGGGACGCCGAGCTGGGTTTTATGGTGCCGACGACCGGCTTCACGATGTCGCCGCGCCACGTGGCGTCCGAGGTGGTCGGGTTGGTGGACGAGATGATGGCGACCGAGCAGCAGGTGACAAACTTTATGTGCGCGCCGGCGTTCATGGCGGCCTTCACCTCCGCGGCCGACGGGGAACCCGATGCCGAGGCGATCAAACACATCGCGAACCGCACCATGGACTTCTTCGAGCGGTTCCTGGAGCTCTCCGAGCGATGCCGTGCGATGTCGGTGCGGTCGCGGCACGTCGACGTCGTGACCGAGTGCGCGCTCATCCTCTACGGTCCGCTGGCGAGCTACCAGGAGTTCATCGGCGATTTCGTCGACCTGATCAAGGCGCTGCCGAGGGTTTTCGAGCACGCGAAGGGCACCGTCGATATGGGAACGCTGGGTCTGTACCTCACCATCGATGACAAGCGCTATACGCGGCTGCTCAACCGGCTGGATGCGATCACGGGTGATTAGGGCTGTGCTGGACGGGGTTTCACGAAAATCCGATCGCCCGCGACGCTGAAGCCGACGAGTTTCCGCGATGGGACAGAAACGGCTCACCCACAGCGATGTGACGAACTGCGGCGCGCACTCATACGAGGTTGAGACCTAGAGCAAGCATGAACCCCGGCAGGAAAAGCACCAATGCCGCGGGCACCGAAAGCAATCCGATCAACATCCCCCTCCCGATCTGACCGGGGATCCCTCCGCGCCTCTCGAGCAACACCGCGAGAACCAGGTTCACCAAGAGCAGCGGAAGCATGTAGACCGCGAGCAGCCACCATGGCGTAAATACCCACATAGTGAATTCAATCAGCACGATGTTGGCCAGTGCAGCGCCGAACGATGCAGGCCCGTAACGGGACTCGGTACTGGACAGCTTCACCATTCGAGGATCCAATATCCAAAGACAACAATGGCGAAGAACACCACGGCATAGGATGCGGCAATGCTGAGGCCGAGCCCGCGGGCACGGGGCGCTCCCGACCTCAGCAGGGGTACGGACACAGCGGCACAGAGCAACGCAACGATCGCGGCAGCGAGGAGGAACTGGACAGGCCCGTGGACACCGGTGAGCGCCTTACCGAGGCGCCATGAAATGACGATTACGAGCGCAAGAATGAGTTGGACGACGACGGGCGCCGACCATGTCGCCGTCGACCACACGCGTGAGTCGTAGCTGCCAGCGCGTACACCGTTGACGGTCGAATCCATCGTGCGCTCAAGCCCCAGTCTGCTTCCGCTGACACCACACGGGTGCACGATCACAACAACTTTCCAGGTTGTCGAAAGAGTCGGGCATGTTCATACGTTAAGGCGTCGCACACATACCGCAGAACACCAATGTGGGTCCAGGATCAGTGAAAGTCCGTCAGCCCTCCCGGTACATTTCTCAGTCATCGCGGCCGCCGCGAGACGCTCGTTACTCTCCTTTACGGGGCAAGATTGGTGATGAGAGCACCACCAAGCCGGCGAGATACTGAGATTCATGCTGGGCAGGCGGCGACGATGAGCGTGCTGGATGCGTTCCTGTCCACGTGGTTAGGTGCTCGAACCACGTTCGGTGTGGGAACTCCGGAATCCGGTGATGTCTTCGATCAGAGCGAACAAGTCAGCAGGCTGCGCGACGATCTTGATGCCGCAATTCCTGACGAACACTGGTCCGGAACTGCGGCATCTCAATACGCGCGCGTGCACGCTGAGCACCGACGGATTGTCGGCGCATTCGGATCTCTAGATCAACGTCTTTCCGCACAGGTTGACCGATCTGCTCAGGTCGTGACACACGGACGGATTGATCTCGCGGCGGCACGCCAGTGGGTCGTTGATGCCGCTGCGCTCGTGCCGAACTCTTCGGCCGGTCAACACATGCTGTCCCCGATAGTCAGTGCCGGTCTCGATCGCGTGGTTGAACTCGTGACTCGCGCGAACAGCGATTTGCGTTCAGTTGCAGACGATATCCGAAAGATCGGTGCCGAGTATCAGGCACTCGGCACTGGCCGCCGGTTCAGCGGGGAGGCCGCCGGCGACGAGGAGGTGCAGCCATTTGACGTGCCACAGGCACCGCCGCCGACTTCTTATCCCATCCACGATGTCATCGCAGAAGCAAGAGACCTTGACGGCAATCACGTCCTCCTGCGTCGCGGCTATTGCGACGCCACCACGCAACGGGGTTTCGGTTGGGACAAAGCGTACTGGAGACACCACGTCGTCAATCCCAACGTCTTCACCGACGTGATCTCGCATAGCCGACCGGTCAGCAACGACAACGGAACCCTGCTCTACGAGGTGCCCATCAACCGAGTGCACTGCACAAAGGGATTCCTCGGACTACCTCATTGCCAGGACACAGGGGAAAGCGTAACGATGAGGATTGTGGTGAATGTCAACGAAGGTCGCCCGGACATCCCTGACGGGGGACAGAAAGGGGTCATCTCGATGTATCCACTGGCCGGCGGCAGTGGAGTGGTCGAGCTGCAGCCCGGCTGTTCCCTCATACCACCATGGGTGAACAACAATGTCCCCATCAACTGATACCCCCGGTGACGCACAGTTCGCCGCCGAGGTGCTGCGAAAGCTGCTGTCCCGCATCGCAACCCCACAGGCTGGCCGTGCGCCCTTCGTGGTCTCGCATGCGTGGACTGAGGGACCCGCCCTCCGCGTCGTCTATACAGCACCGCCCTCGGCCCAAACATGGGGTCTCGCACGCGACACCCGGGAGTCGATCATCGATTCGGGCCCATGGCCCGATGCGGACGAAGCTGCGCAATACTACTTCCTCGTCGACTTCGAAGAGAATCAGCCGTCCTCGTCACCTGGCGGCTCGGATGCGCGGGGGAACATTTGGTGGTTCGGGCACTCTGAACAGCCTCTGCCGCAGACCCTTTCCGAGGTTCCGGACTCGTATCGGTACACCGGGGCGGGGCTGCCCGAACCCCCGACAGTAGATCCAGGGCCAGCACCTCGGCGATACGCCGATCCGCCGGCCACCAGCTAGGAAAGCCTCACCGCAGATCGTCGAAGCCGACAACCTTGCCGCGGTTGATCGAAACCCAGTCTCTGGCTTCTAGGTAAGGGCGGAACGTCTCAGCGATGGCCTGTTTATCAGCGGTGGTCTTGGGCCGCTGCAACTCGTAGAGGTGTGGGAATTCCACCCAGGTCGCGACGGCGTCCCACAGCCGTAGCGCCGCGTCACCGGTTGGTGGGTCGATCAGCACCGGACCGAACAGGCACTGCCCGTCGGGGAAGAAGAGGGTGGGTACGCCGTAGCCGCCGGCATCGACGACGCGGTTGTGATCAGCCATCACCTCGTCACTCGTAGTCGGGTCCGCAATCGCCTGGTCGACGAGCCCCGGATCGAAGCCGAGCTCATCGAGAAGGTGTTGTGCCACAGCCTTTTCGTGCGGCTTGTGCCCGTCGACGTGCAACGCCCGCGCCGCCCGTTCGTACCACGCGTCGACGTCGGCCATCGACTGACGGCGCAGCAGCGCGCCGATCCGCATCATCGACCAGCCGTAGGACCACTCCCGCTCCCACGGGTGCTTCTTGCCCTCCTGGCGGTTGATCTCTTCGAGGCTGAAGAAGCGCCAGTTCACTGCGAGGCCGGTCTGGTCGCGCACGGCACGCATCCACCGCGACGTCTGGTAGGCGTATGGGCACATCACATCGAAGTGGAAGTCAACGGAAACAGGAGAATTCGTCACATCGTGAACCTCAGGTTGCGGGCTGCACGGTCACCGAGCTCGTTGTCGCCGGTCCAGCTGATCTTCCCCGAATCGATCTGCGCCTGCGGATCGATCCGACCGCAGGCGAGTTGGATGAACGTCGTCGAATCGGTCGTCACCACGACATCCGGATTGTCGAGCTGATCGACCCTGGCCGCCCGCCCGGTGACCGCGACATGAAGCTTGCGGGTGATCGGCCCGGTGAGGTCGAAGGTGATGCTCTTGCCGTCAGGGACGCCAATCTTCTTCCCGACGATGTAGCCGATGGAGTTCTCGACCTGGGCCAGCGACAGCTCCGCGCCGATGCCTGAATCTTCGGTCGCCCGCCCAAGGGGCGTGGTGATGTCACGCTCGTGGACCCAGAAGTCGAACACGCGAATCGCCAGGAACCCGCCGTAGGTGCCGGGACCGACGGGCGTCCAGGACGGGCGGCGGAAATCGTCGTCCGACAACGCCGCCAGGTCGCGACGTCTCGCGTCGTACACGCCGCGGACCTTATCGAGGTAGGGCGTGGGGTCGGCGAGGAACTCCCCCGCACGCTCGAATGGTGGCGGCGTGGTGTCGTCCTCGGGCAGCCAGCCGGTCATGGCGGCCGCGATGCTGGTGACGTGGTCGACGACACCGCGGACCGTCCAGTCCGGGCAGAGCGACTGCGTCTGCCATTCGTCGTCGCTGAGGTCCGCGCACAGCGCTTCGTAGGTGTCGAAGCAGTGCTCCAGCGCGCGGCGCACCTCCGCGGCACTCGTGATATTGGGCTTACCCATGCACTCTCCTCACGTTGAATCCCGGCCGCACGGATAGCCTGCCACTCTCGGCGAGCGCGGTGTCCTGAACCGCGGCCGACGGTCGCGAATGTCGGCGGGTCGCAGCCGTGTGGCCCGGCTCGGCGACAGCGTCATCGCCCGTGCTCGTCAGCATCGATGCAACCGTTGGCCGCGTTGCGCGGGTAAGGGCACGTGAGGCCGAACGTCTCTCCCGACGCGACGACGGTGCCGTTGATCACCGCGGCGGCGCGTTCGATATCAACCACGGAATGTACGTCAACCCGGGGTCGAAATCGGCGATGACCGCGATGGACGCAAGGGCATTGATGCATCGACGGTGAGCGGTACGAAGCGCGGAAAGATTGCGCCTTTAGGTGCCATCAGTCCCGACTAAAGTCCATGGAGAGCGGAGCAGACCACGGAGGGGGGATCTAGCGGTGCTGGAGCGCTTGTCTGTCGACCCGGTCGGGTTGAACGCTGCAGCTGTCAGCTTGGAAGGCGAGGCGCGTGATGTGTCTCATCCTCGTGCAGCCGCTTTGGTCGGTGATAAGCCCTCGGTTGCGGGAGCAGCTGACGTCCGCACCGCGGTGGAGGCATTCACTGCTGCTTACGGATTTCGATTGACGAGGCATAGTGTCTCGATAATCCAGGCGGCTGCTTGCTACTCCGCATCGGACGAGAACGCGGCACTGAATATCTCGTTGGCGTGATCGCCAACGAGGCTGCTGCGCAGCTATTTCGCGTGCCGGCGTCAACGGCCAAAGTGTCCAGCGGCCCTACTGCAGGTGTTCCATCACGATCGGAGATCGTTGATTGGGCGTCGGTAGTCGAAGAACTCTCCTATTCGTCTGAGGTGTTTGCAGCAGCGGCCAACCAAATCGAGGTCACTGCGGATACACATGTCCAACAGATGCTGACGCCCGGAGGTACCGACTGGGAAGGAGATGCGGCCCACGCTGCGCAGCAGCAGGCATATTCGGACCGCGGCGTTGTCTACGAAGCCGCGGACCTCCTGCGGCGAATGAGAAAAGTGGCCAGCCTCGGCGGCGGCAGCATCCAGCAGTGTCGGAATCTTGCGCTCGACGCGATCGCTCAAGCCGAGGCTGACGGGTTTTGTGTGGAGAGCGATTTAACGGTCACCGATTCGCAGCGGTACACAGCACAGCAGGCATGTGTGTACGAAGCGCGTAGGGCCATGGCCGCCACTCATCACAGCTACATCGTCATGCGCGCAGGCGGTCTCGTATCCGAAGACGTCCGTGTGGGCTCCGAGCTCTCGGCAGGCGCAGCCGAGCTTTCAGCGATGGTCCCGCCGGCCTGGCTGCAGGATCAGACGTCGATTCGTCAAGCATCGAACGACGAAGGAGATGTCCAGGCCTACGACACGGACTCACAGGATAAGGACGCTTCATCGGGCGAACAGATCGCAGAGCGCCTACGGGAACTTCGCAAGGGCCTGAACCGAGGAGTCAGCGAGGTCGACTCCGAGGAGGAGATTTTTGACTTGTACGAAGAATTGGCGAGAGGCGGCACACCATTGCCAACGCCCGACAACTACTACGACCGGCGTGTACTGCCCGATGGAACCATCATTGGTGTTCGAGAAAGCAATGACCATGGGCCGACGCTCGACGTCAGTTATCCGCCTGGTGTGAGTGGGCCCGACAAAGTTCACCTACCACCGGGTCCGCCGGCCCCGCCTCCACCGACTCCCCCCACTCCGGGCGAGGCGCCAGTCATCGCTTCGCCGCCCGATTTGCCGGTGATAGATCATCCGCCGGTGCCAGGACTGATACCGCCGTGGGCGCAGACACCATCAGGTGTCCCGCAAGGCCCGTTCGATCTACGTGAGCTACCGCCGGGTGTCGGTATTGCTACGCCCGAGCCATCACCGGTAACGCCACCGGCAGGACTTGCACCTGACTGGGGCCCACATGCGTCCGTGCCCACGCCGACACCAGATGAGCAGGTGGGAATCGGGACCCTCCTTTTCGGCGGCTTGCTGGCGTTCCTAGGGTGGCTTGGCACACCGAAGGTGACGTACTGATGATTCCCGGTAATCCCCAAATGAAGAGCCGGCGGGTGGCCTCGTCGGTGGCCGAAGAAATTCGTCAACGAGCTTCCAGTTTCAGGGTTGTTCCGGCAGAGGGCGTATCGCGGTGGCTACCGAACCTCTGTATCCCGACGGGATGGAACTCGGTGCCTGCGGGATACGTACGAACAGGACCCTCCCGCGTGCTAACCCGGTGCGCTGACGGCGCCGTTAGCGGCTGGACCGGATGCGATGTGATCAATTTGTTCTGCTTCAGCGGCGACGTGACAGATGAAATCCTCAAGGCCGGCACGGCAAACTCGCTTCGAGTACTTGGCGGGAACGATCCGATCACATACCGCGTGAGGATGCCCGCAGATTCGGGGGTGGTGGCGATGCGTAGTAGAGGTAACTGCGTATTGGGCAGCGGCATTTGGGCGCAGGTCACCAACTATGTGGTGACGACCACTGGTGATAGCGGTCTCGTCGAACACTCCATCTTGGTCGAGGATCGAGCACGAAACCGACTCCGAACCTCTATCACGCAGTTGAGCGAGGGGGTGCGTTCCGCACTGATTGCCAGTCTCTACGCTCAGACGCCACTGACGACTACCATCCTAGCCCCTGAGCGTGAAGCCGCAGCGGAAGCTTGTAAGCCCTATCTGCACAACGAAACTTAGGTGCGAGCTTCAGGAACCCGGTAAAAATCTGTCCGGTAATGCCTGAAATTCTCGATCTTGTTCTCGCAGTTCGGTCAGCCAGCGTTGGTAGGCAGCTTCAAAAATAGTACCGATTCGCTTGCCCTCGTCCGTTATTCGCAGCCAGAGCGTCCACGGCCATCCAGCACGGTCATCGAAATGGTCCACGTACTGCGCCGCTAAGCGCTGCATGGATTCATCCGGTCCGACCGTCCACGGCTCGAATTGTGCGCCATGGTCACGAAGGTCACCTATCTCCGCCAAGCGCTCAGTTACGAGTGCTCGGACTAATTCGAGTGTCCTGCGCTGAACCTCAAGAAGGCTGGCTGACGAGTTCTCCTCCGCGACATGGCGGTGAACATCCCAGAGCTTGACCCAGTCGTCCCGACCTTCCACGAGGATCTTCTCGCGCGCCGACAGCGGGTCCGGCGCCTCCATTTGCCCCGTGCCCATGTGTCGATCGTACCGACAGGACAGATAGCGCCGGCCACCGATTTGCGTGCGCGCGCTCATTACCACGTGTGGTCGCAGAATCCGCAGTGCCACTTCTGCGACTTCAGGATGCACCCGCCCATGTACAGCCACGGTCCCCACGCGTCGGGATCGGCAGGCATTCCGTAGCCGATGGATTGCGTGCGCGCGCCGCCGCATTCCGGACATGCAGGATGTTGGGCGAACTTATACGCGACAAAGCTCGTGTCCCCTATGCGGCGGTGACACGAACGGCACAGCACGGCGGGCCAGTCTTCGACCGCAGAGCGCAGCGAGGCGGCGTACGGCCATCGGTGACCGGGCGTGTCTGCCGTGCGGATCGGCGGTTCTGGGTCAGGCCTCGACACCGGGTCTGCAGTGTGGACGTGCACGTTGTCGACGGCGTCGTGGCCACTCAGGTCAATGGGGGTGCCGCAGCCGTCGCAGTCCCCGTCGGAATGCAACAGAGTGCGGGCCGCGACCACTGACGAGTGACCCCACCTGTAGGACGGTCGACCATGGACACGGCTCTCGTGCAGAGCGAGAATGACCCGCTCGGCGTCGTCGTCATCGAGGCGCCAGCGGGTGAACGCGTGAGGAAGGTCGAGCAGCATCGCCAGGGTGGTCAGATCAACGACGTCGGCGCTGAATCGACTGAGGTTCAATATGCCGCCCGGTTCGTCTCCGATGCGGGCGAGGACAGTGAGCACCGATGCAGGATCGGTGCCGAGCACCAGCATGGCGTAGTCACCGGGTCGTGTCTCGCCGAACGCGTAGCGCCACGGCCGGTACGGCGAATCCGGGTTCAACAGGCTGATGGCGCCAGCCTTCCAGTCGGCGGCTTCGAGAATGTGGAGACGATGGTGGACCCTTTGCGACACAACCTATTATCTCAGTGGGGTGTGACAAATACGACAGCCGCGCAGCTACACGAAGCCTGCAGCCCTGCGAGCTATTGGCCGGTCCGACTGGACTGCAACGCCTGGAAACGACACACGAGCAGGACGCCTAGATGCCAAGCTTTTGTTATTTGGTCAGTCAGAAGAACGACCTGCCTCAGCAGGCCGGTTCCCTTAAATGGCTAGGACCCCTTCGCCGGCTGCGCGGCGCTGCTGGAACGGTCGGCCGCAGAGGTTCCGGGAATTCGTGGCCAATACCATCGACGTCGTAGATGCACGCAGCGGCTACTTACCGACGCGATCGGCCGCGCGAACCTGGGGAACCTTGGTCTTTACCTGCCGATCGACCACTCGATTCCACCGCGAACGTTCAGTCGACTAGACGCGATCTACGGCTCACGGCCATTCGCGGTCGCGCGCCGCTACTCACCTTTTTCCTCATGAATCATCGAAAACTTGTGATCGCGGAAGGCGTTGTAGGGATTACCCCTCGGTGAGGGCGGCATCAACCACTGCTCGGTACCGTCCGGCGACACGACTTTGCACCAGAAGAGGCCCCGCGTCTGTGTTCCCCAAGGACGACCACAGATGCGCGAATAGTCACCACCTGAGCAATTACCGTTCTCGTCGCATCTCGCCTGGAGCTTCATGTACACGACGGGCCATCGACTGTTGGTTGCCCGGTCGACGTGGGTAACCGGATCATGTTCCCAGCGAAAGTGATTGCTCCAGTCGCGGGTCGGGAAGACGTTAAAGGTCGGCCCGTGGTGCTCCGCACGAAACCGTGCAATCCAAATCCATTCTTGGTTCCTGCATTCTTGGACGGTCGCATCCGGTGGCGACCACAGGATGTGCTTCTCCGGAACTTGTTCCGCACCGGTAGCCGCGTGTGCGTCGTCGATCGCTTTACGTGTTTCACGTTCCGGAGAACCCATGTAGTTGGCTAGGCCGGTCTCGTTCTTTCCGATGTACCAGCCGTCGACATTCGGATAATAAACGCCGTAGATGTTAGGCCGTCCCCGCACAAATTCAGGCTCCGGTACCGGCAGGAGATTGCTCCGTCGTGGCTTCATCTCGGCCGCAGCAACGGAAGTGCGGGACGGGGCCTTAATGAAACCCCCGCTACGAGGAGGGCTGGCCAAAGTCGGCGTAATAGACAACCGCCGCGCGAGGTCCGGTCCGCCGACCTCGCGGAGGAAGTCGGGATCCCCGCAGACGACCAGTTGGTCCCGGGCGCGGGACAATCCGACGTATAGACGCTCCCGTGACCGCTCGAACGCGGACTCTTCGTTGACGACAAGCACGACGGCCCGACGCTCCAGTCCCTTGAACCCGAGCACATGACCGTAGAAGACCTGATCGGCGTCCCAGAAGCTGTCCCAGTAGGCGGCACTCCCCGCTGCCTGCCGCTCTCGCTGCTCCGGGTGACGTGTCCCGGTGGTCAGCAGTGCGACATCCTCGGGACGCCAACCCTGTTCGAGAAGCAGTTCCACCTCGTCGTCACCGGCGTCCATTGCGTCGGCAGCCGAGCAGGCGACGTATTTGACGGCGGGTCCTTCGCCACCCAGGAACCGCATCGGATGATCGACGAGCGGTTGAAAAGCATTGGCGATCTGGCGGGTGTTGCGCAGATTGTGGTCGAGCATCAGCGGAACGAGCGGCACCGGCGGCGAACCATGCCGATTGAATACACGCTGCCCTTCGTCAGAGAAGACGTACAGGCCGCCGGTTTCATCGTCTTTGAGCGCGGCAAGCAGCGGATCCCACCAGGCGTCGGCGAAGTCCTGCGCTTCATCGACGACGATCGCGTCGAATCGGTGCCCCGGTTCGAGTTGAGCTGCCAAGTCTGCCATTTGGGCGGGTAGGTCGTGTTCCCAGAACCGGATGGTGCTCGCGTTGCGGAGCGACTCGTCCGGGCCTTCCGGAGCGCCCCAGGTCTTGCCGAGGTCGTGGAACTCACCGACGTAGGCGGGACGCTGTCGCCGGTTCCAGGTCTCTGTGATCCGCTCTAGGTACGACGCGAGGCCGTGCGAGTAGCAGACCAGTGCCACCCGTTGACCCGCACGGGCGAGGCGGCGGGCCTGCTCCATGGCTAAGAAGGTCTTGCCACTGCCGGCACCGCCGCGAACCTCCACCCGGTTCAGCAGCCGGACGGCGTCAAGAATCACCGACTGATGTTCGGTGAGAACGTCTGCCGCGTCTTCGTTTTCGAGGGCGCGGGCGACGACGCTCCGCTGCGGCAGGCCACGTCCGCCGAGTGCCTCGCCGAGTTGTGCAATGCCGTTACGGCTGAGAAATGGACGGTCGATCTGCTGCGCGTGCAGGATGTGCCGCAGTTTGGCGACCATGTCGGGCAGGTCTGTGCGGTCGATGACCTTCCAGCGGGGACACTCGGGCAGTGCGAAGTCCTCCGGCAGGTCGGTGTTGGGCAGGACGACGACGTGGTCCCAGCGCAACCGCCCTTGAGACCAGCGAGGGTCCTTCTCGACAAAGTCTCGCAGCGCGTAGCAGGCTTCGCGGGCCTGGCGGACGGGATCAATCCTGTGCTCGTGACCCCGGCGCTTCTGCCACCAGGTCTGCCCGTCGTGCCAAAGCTCGCCGCCCTTGACCTCGAGGCAGATGATGCCGGCACCTTCGATCGCAACGAAGAAGTCGACCTCATGATCCTTGAGATGGTCGGTGACGCGCTTGCCCGGGATCACGAGGTCACCGGGTTCGAGTTGATCGATCAGCAGTTGATAGACCCTGCGCTCGGCGCCGTTGGCCAGGCGTGGTGTCTCAGCGACAGTGATCGTCATCGTCGACGTCTCCCCTCCGTCGAGGGGATGGTAGCGAGTTCGGCCGCAGTTATGAGCCGATCGGTTGCACGCAGCGCTGCTGGTGAGCGCACCGGCGCAAGAAACGGTTGCGGCCCGCCGCCGACCATGCCGACCGGCGGCTCGGGGCCCCGCGGCGGCCGGAACTCATAGGGCAGCCGCGCTAGGGGCGTCGTCGAAACAATTCAGCGGGTCGGCCGCGAGTGCCGGCGGCCACCGCACCGGTTGCCACAAGTTGGGGTTCCATCGTGCGCCGGAATCGGTCGCGCTGTAGGCCACGCCCCGCGACTGCCTCGTGGGCTGTCCGCAATTCGAGCATGGTGAACTCTTCACCGAGGAGCCTGTCGGGGTCCGGTGTATCGGCATAGCGAGACCGAATGTGTTCGACCGCAAGGGCAATGATGTCGGAGTGGTCGTAAGGCAGCCGTCCCGGAGCACTCACCGGGGCCAGCCTCGTCGAATCCACATATCGAGACGCCAGGCGGTCGATCTGCACGACGTCGACGTGAGCGACGGACAGGACCCACCCCCGTTCATCGCGCGTGGGGTCGTCGAACACATGTAGTTGTCGCGGATGGAACCCAGCGACCCCGCCCTTCTCGCGCAACGAACGGTCGACAGCTTTGGCGAGCGTCTCGCCCTCGTGCAGGAATGTGCCCGGCAGGCCCCAGCCTCTGCCGTTGTTGCGACGAACTTCGAACACAACCAGTCCGAGGTCGCCTGCCAGCGTCAGCAGCGCGGTGTCGACGGCAACCGATGGACGTGGGTAGGCGTCAAGGGTCTTTCCGCTGCTGTCTCGATAGATGCGGTCATTCATGTCGGGTTCAGATGCTACCGTGGACATATAGAGCAGATGTGCGCTAATCATTCGGGATTGAGCGCCATCGATATCCAAGGAAGCTCGGGCCGCGCGCCTTGATCGCACCGACGGGCCGCATCATTGTCGCGAAGCCACAAACGGTCTACAGAAGGAGACCCGCATGGATGCAACGTTGGACGAGCGCGGTACGCGAGGTTACGACATCATCGGTGATGTCCACGGGTGCGCCGCCAAGCTGGAGGCGCTGCTCGTCGACCTCGGTTACCGACCTGACGCTCCGAACGGCGCGTACCGACACCCGCTCCGCACCGTCATCTTCGTCGGTGACCTGATCGACCGGGGCCCAGAACAACTGCGCGTGCTTGAGGTCGCGAAGGCGATGGCCGACGCCGGCACCGCACAGGTCGTGATGGGCAACCACGAGTTCAACGCGATCGCCTACGCCACTGAATCGCCGGCCGAGAGCGGCAACTATCTGCGACCGCACACTGACAAGAACGATCACCAGCACCGAGCGTTTCTGGAGCAGCTCTCCGACGTCCAGCGCGCTCATTACCTGGACTGGTTCATGACGCTGCCGCTGTGGCTGGACCTCGACGGGCTCCGCGTCGTCCACGCGTGCTGGCACCCCGAGTCGGTCGCCGTCGTGCAGGCCGAACTCGGTGGCAACCGGTTCACCTCGATTGATCAACTGGTGCGCGCGACGACGGACGGCGAGCCGCTCTACCAGGCAATCGAGACACTCCTCAAAGGCCCGGAACTCAGCCTGACGGAGCACGGACAACCCGCATACCGGGACAAGGACGGCCAGGTTCGGACGAGCGCCAGAGTTCGATGGTGGGGCGAGACGGCGTCATCGTTGGGTGAAACCGTCCTGGTGGAAAGCACATTCACCACCGAGGACGGATCGCCCTACCCCCCGCTGAACCACGTCGCGGCGCCGGCAGCATCGCACTCCTATGGCTACGACGGGCCAGTGCCGGTCTTCTTCGGCCATTACTGGCGAGGTGGTACTCCCGAGCATCTCGTCGACTGGACGGCCCGGACCGCGTGTCTGGACTTCAGCGCTGTGAAGGGTGAGGCGTTGACGGCGTACCGGTGGTCGGGCGAAAGCGAGGTGCGCGCCGAGAACTTCGTCCAGCGCGCATGAGCTCCGGCGACTTGTCAGAGTCCTCAGATACTCTGGACGCAGCTCACGAGCGGACGACCGTTCGGGTACCTGGCCCGTCGTCCCGGCAACCGCGCGACCGCCGCACGGTGCCCCAGGGGAAGAGCCGGCACGCGACGCGTGCAAGCGGTGGACGCCCGAGGGTGGCGTCGCCAGGAGCGACGAGAAATGACGCACCACGAATTGAGTGCCACCGATGCGGCCCTGCGCGAACGTATCAGAGAACTGTCCGTGCACATTCCGTGCGGCGGGCTGCGCGGGCCGCTGCCGCAATTCACGCAATCACATTCGGATGGCGCTGCGCGATGGCAGTCCTGCCGCGATGAGGACTCCCCCGTCACGTGGGAGGACGCCGACGTCTCTCGGGAACACGACCTGTGCATCATCTGCCTTCGGGCGACAGCCGGCGGCCGCTCGCGCTGGTCGTGGCTGGCTTGCGAGAACTGCCGGGCCGTCAACTCGGCGGTGGAGACCGCGTGGGGCTTTCGCCCCTTTGCCCTGGGTCGGCACAGCGTGATGAACGGAATCGGCGTGCAGGGCCGTGCCCTGCCTGAGGTGCAACGGCAGCAGATCGAGCGGCTGGCGGAGTTCGCGAACGGTCACCGCCGTCTATGGGGATGGCGAAACCAGGAGTACCGCCGGCTGGCAAGCAGGTTCGATCCGCAGGCCGACGTGCCGCTGCGCGTATGGCAGCAGGGATGGCCGCCCACTCGTCGCGCCTCGCAGGACGCCTTCGCTCGGTTGATCGGTCCGGAGTACCCACTGTCTTTGCAGTAGTGCACTACCGCAGGTTGCGGACCGTGCCACCTGCCGACGGTCGCACGAAAATCGACAGGATCGAGGCGGCTCCGGCCGATAATGGACACGTGCCGAGTTACCACCAGGTGAGGTGGCCGAGCCATGGAGCCTGATCCACTCCTGCTCGGCCAGCGTGTCATCGCAATACTCGAGCATGGCCAACGAGACGCCACATACAAGCTCGCAACACTGATGGCGTTGATCGAGCATTCGATCGAGAATCTGCCGCCGCGGGACGACGATCCGCTGACGGTGCCGATCCCGGACATTGCCCACCGCGTCCTTGCGCTCTACTGGCACCAGGTCCGGCCGTTCGAAGGGCATGACCTCGCCCAGCGCCGCACCGGAACCAGAACGCGAATCATCGACGCAACCAAGGCGTTCCGGGCAGCGGCAAGGGTCGGGAACAGCCGAACGTCGCTCGAGATTGCGATGCTGCGCGCACCCGCGGCTTACGCGGCGGCCATCGACCACATCGCGATCGCCCTGATCAAGCAGCCACTGCCCCGACTGCAGAAGCTACCCGGCGCCTCAGTGAGCGACCCGTTCCTGTATGAGGACTCGTTCCTCGGGGAGAACGTGTCGCGGTCCGCGGTTCGGGCACACGGCGACGCCATCGAATTGAAGACCGGCGTTGCCTACGGACTGGCGCGGCTTGCCGGGTTGCTGAAGCCGGCGCTCGAGATCATGTGGGTCGAGGACGTGCGGCGGATGAACAAATTCCTCGAATCAGACGTGCCCGATGTCGCTGGGCACCTCTTCGGGCGGGAACGTACCGCGCTGGCGGCAGTCAGAGGCCCGTTCAAGGATGCGTTCGGACCGCACTGCTTCTACTGCGGGACGCACCTTCCGCCGGACAATCCGATCGACCATGTGTTGCCGTGGTCGCTGGTGGGAATCGACGGTCTGGCCAATCTGGTTCTGGCCTGCCGACGATGCAACGGTGACAAGAGCAATGCGCTGCCCGCGATGGCATTGATGGACCGTGCGCTCGACGGCACACGGTTGTCGGCGCTGGAGGGCATTGCGGCAGAGTTGCAGTGGCCGACGCAGCGTGAGCGAGTGGTTGCCGCTGCCCGGGGTGTTTTCCGCGGTCAGCCTACAGGTGTGCCGACGTGGTCGGGCTACAAGCGAAGTGAACGCCTGGACATCAGTTTTCCGCCGTGGTGGATCGATCCGAGGTGACGCGAGGAACCAGCGCATCGTCTGCGCCGAGGCTGCGCAGGCAGTCGGCGACTCGGTTCCATCCGTTGCTCGACCTCGCTTCAGCACTTGCCTTTTCGGTCATCGCGATCAGCAGGTCCCGGAGGGCAGCGTCGGGGCCGGACAGTCCGCTCGAATAGCGGTTGTCCAACAGGTACTCGCCCGCGAGTGTGCTTTGCGTGGCGGCGGTCCACACCATTCGGTCCAGAAAGATCTCCAGGATGCGCGCGCCCTCAGCGGACGACTCCGCCCCCATCGACAACATCCGCAGATCGGTATAGAGCGCTCGGTCGCGTCCTCGGGTCGTGAGCGCGAGCGCGGTCCCCGACTTCGACGGCTTTGCGCCCTGCGCCCTCGCGCGGACCTTCGACACCGCTTCGGCCATGGCGAGGAAGTTCTTGTCGGTGAGGCTGAACCCGACGAACAGGAGATGACTGGTCAGCAACAAGCTCTGAACAACACCCTCAAGGGCGCGCCGCTCGTCAGGATGACGCGTGAGGTCAGTTTCGGTCAGCACAATGGAGCCCGGTTGTTCGACATCGCCGTTGATCTTGAGCAGCCAGCGCGACCCGCCCGCCGCCAGTTGGCGGGTGAGCACGCGAAAGGTTTCGCCCATCGGCGCTTTCAACGCTGTCTCCATGCAGTCGTCGAAATTCGTGGTCACCATCCGTTGGACGTCGACGCTGGCAAGGAGCGCGTGACCGACGCCGTGAAGCCGATGCGCGAGCCGACGGCGGACGGCCTCGTGGTACCCGTCCCCCAGTTTCTCGGCGATCGGTTCGGCGGCCTTGAAGGGGTCGGCGTCATCGGGTGGGGCGTCGAGTCCCGCCTCCTCGGCCAGCGCGTTCAACAGCTGCGACCAATTCGGCAGCCCGACGGGCGTGGACACTCCGGCGCCGAGGAACAACGATAGCTCGCCCTCCGCGGCCAGCTTGCCCAATCGATCTGCCTCAGAGCGGAGTTCGTCAGAGAGCTCGCACCAGTCGTCGTCATTCCGACGCTCCTGGATCGCGGCGAAGTCGCGACGATCCCACAGCACGAGCGCCACGTCGGCCGTCAGTGAGGCGTCACGATAACGCTGCAGCAGCGACTTGATGACCTCGGCTCGTCGAGTCCCCAGTCCGCCATGGCCGGCACCCGGTAGCGGGAGGCCGATCAACGGCGCCGCGCGGCCCTCACGAGCGGCGATATGGCCGGCTACGTGCGTCAGAGCTTTCCACGTCCGGTCGACGACGTCCTCCGGCGTGGCATCGCGGTCGATGTCCACGGAGGCGAAGGCCCATACCGCGCGGCCGTCGACGGCGGGAAGGGCGACGAGGCCGGCGTTGTTCGGCCGGCCGTCGAGAACCAGCCACTCGGGATACGCGTCCGACCGTGGCAGGCCGGGAGGAAGCACGTCGCTCCAGCCGGGGTTGACATGCCCCGCCGAGTCACACGGAATCAGCATCCCGTCGCAGGCGAGCTTGGTCAGGTCACCGCGAGTGACGAAGAGATGTCCCACCACCGTGACTGTAGCGACGGACGGTGCCATTCGAGGCTCGAATCTGCGCTTCGGCGGGTAGTCCGCGGCCGTCCCTCCGCTGCGGCTCGGGACGTCTGTGGTGGACGTCGGCGCCGTGGAGTACAGTAAAAGCTAATTAGCGCAAATATGCGCAAAGTGAGCGGAGGGGGACGTCATGACGTCTTTGCACGACCGCATCGAGGGTGTCCTGCTGGCCACCGCAGCCGGTGACGCGCTCGGCGCGCCGTATGAGTTCGGCCCGCCGCGTGGCCCTCAACTCGACGTCGCGATGGTCGGGGGTGGCATATGGGAGCCCGGCGAGTGGACCGACGACACCTCGATGGCCATCGCCATCGCCGAGGTGGCCGCGACCGGCGCAGACCTGCGTGCACCGGAAGCAAAGGATGAGATCGTCGCGCGCTGGCACGTATGGTCGCTGCAGGCGAAGGATGTCGGCATCCAGACCCGCTCGGTGCTTATAGCCGCCGCGGAGCCGGGTGGCGTTACGGCGGCGTGGGCCCGTGAAGCAGCAGCCAGACTGCACGAGCGCACCGGCCGCACGGCGGGCAACGGTTCGCTGATGCGGACCGCGCCGGTAGCGCTCGCCTACCTCGACGACGAGGACGCAATGGTTGAAGCGGCGGGTGCTTTGAGCGAACTCACCCATTTCGACCCTGACGCCGGTGACGCCTGCGTGCTCTGGTGCTGCGCGATCCGGCACGCGGTGCTCACCGCACAGCTCGATGTCCGAATCGGTTTGCGCCACATCGACTGGAGCCGCCGCAAGGTGTGGCAGGAGCGGCTGGACGCGGCGGAGGCGGGACGCCCGTCGTCGTTCGCGCACAACGGTTGGGTGGTGGCCGCGCTGCAGGCGGCATGGTCGGCGATCAGCACCACGCCCGTGCCCGTAGACGACCCGGCGTCCGGGGTGTTTCGTGCCGACCATCTCCGGTTGGCGCTCGACGCAGCAGTGCGGGCGGGGCATGACACCGACACCATCGCCGCGATCGCCGGAGGGCTGCTCGGCGCGGCGTACGGTGCCTCCGCAGTGCCCGTGCGGTGGCGCGCGTTGCTGCACGGATGGCCGGGCATCACGGCACGCGGCCTCGTCGACGTGGCGTCTGCGATCCACCGTGGTGGTGAACCGGACCAGTTCGACTTCTCCTATCCCGGTTCCCCGATCGGCACGGTCGCGCGCCATCCGTACGACGATGGTGTGGTGCTGGGCGGGATCGGCGTGCTGCGCCGACTACCGGCGGATGTCGACGCGGTGGTGTCGTTGTGTCGGGTGGCCGACGGCGACGTTCCCGCGGGTATGCCGCACGTGGAAGTGCGTTTGATCGACCGAGTCGCCGACGACGAGAACCCGCACCTCGACTTTGTTCTGCTCGATGCGGTGCGCGCGGTGGAGCAGCTACGCGGCGATGGACGCACCGTGCTGGTGCATTGTGTCGGCGCGTACAGCCGCACACCGACCGTGGGGGCGTTGTACGGGGCACGGCTACGAGGCGTCAGCGTCGATAGGGCACTGACCGACGTTCAGGAAGCACTGCCGGCCGCGCATCCCAACGTCGCCTTCCGAAAGGCGTTGCAGCGTCTGCATCCCGGAACGCCTTCTGCGTATGCGGTCGGTGCCCAGCACCGGTTCGCCGATGCGGCGAAGGCCGGTGACTGGGTGACTGTGTTCGCGATGCTCGACGACCCGCGGACGCGGGTCGACATCAACGGGGTGCGGCCGGGTGGCTCGGCTCGGTTCACCGCGCTACACCAGGCGGCATGGCACGGTGCACCTGCCGGCATCGTCGCGGGGTTGATTCGGCACGGTGCGGTCAGGTCGTTACGGGATGCGAAGGGGCGAACCCCGTTTGACGTTCTCGTCGAACGGCATCGGTGTCGCGCGGATGGCGCGCGGTACCTGAGACCGCCGCGGTCGTAGTCGTTCTGCCATCGCACCGGCCCGGGTTCCGCTCAGGTGCGACCGGTGGGCTCTCGGGAAATGACCCGGGGATGAGCCTTGCCTGCCCGCGGTTTCGGGGGTGTGGCTGTCGACCGGGATTGATGTTGTTCCTCGCACATTATCTCGCGCATGAGAAGACAGCACTGCTAGCGAGCCTGTCGACTGGTGGATGGCTGAAGTTATCCGCAGTTATTGCGGATTCCGCACATTTTGCGGTATGGTGGCTCATGTCCAACCGGTACGACCGCATCCGCGCAGACCTCACACAGGCCGAGACTGCCACATCCGCAGATCAAGCCCTACAACACCTCCGGTCGGTATTGACGGAAGTCGGCCAGCTGCTCGACGAGCAACTGGCCCGCGCCGTCGTCGACGACGAGATGTCGATCGCGGCGGCCGGGAAGAGCGCCGGCCTCACCGAGAACGCGGTCGGCCCTCGCCTCGCGAGCACGCCCCGCCTCAACCCGTATGTCACCAGCGGTGCCCGGATCACCGCCGAGGACGTCAAACGCGCCCGCAACGACAAGCACGCCCGCAATCCCCTGCCGCCCGCTGACCCCGTAGAGCCGATGCGGTTTAAACCACGCCGAAAAAGCAAGCCTCGCTAGCGAACAACCGAAAGGACCGACCATGTCGAACCAGAACCTCACCCTCATCGCCTTCCTGCTCGACCGCTCCGGATCGATGCAGTCCATCAAGTCCGACGTGGTCGGTGGCTTCGAAGCGTTCCTCGCAGAGCAGCGCGCGGGCGACGGCGACTGCCGGGTGACGCTCGCGCAGTTCGACGACGAGTACGAGGTCGTCTACCGGGCGGTGCCCGTCAACGAGGTGCCGCCCCTAGTGCTCAATCCCCGCAACAGCACTGCACTGCTGGATTCGATGGGCAAGCTCATCACCGATACCGCTGCGGAGATCGCCGCACTCGCCGAGGACGACAAGCCGGGAACGGTCGTCATCGCGATCATGACCGACGGCCTGGAGAACGCCAGCCAGGAGTGGAGTCGACCCGCCATCAAGTCCCTCGTCGAACAGCAGACCAACGAATTCGGTTGGGAGTTCCTGTATATGGGTGCAGACCAGGACGCGGTCGAGGTCGGGAAGGACCTCGGGGTCAAGGCTGAACAAGCCGTAACCTACAGCCGGGGAAAGTCCCGAGAGGCCATGACAGCCATGTCCGGGAATGTGCGGGGATATCGAAGCGCACGGATCGTGGATGCGCAGGCCGCCATGCCGGGGTTCAGCGAGGAGCAGCGGTCGGAGTTGTCAGAAGACTGACGGCTTACCGACTACAGAGCTAGCCACATTCCAGGCGCTGAATGGCGGCGACATAAGTATCGTAATTTCATGTCTACCCAGCCGGCGACAATCAGGGTCCCAGTGCCCACACGTGATCGGCTTGCCGCTCAAGCGCGCGCGAGGGGCGCATCCATAGCGACTCTGCTCACGGAGCTGGCCGCACGCGCCGAGCACGAGGCGGCCTTCCGCGCCGAGCGTGACGCCACGCGCGCTGAAGCGACCAATGAGGACGCACGAACCGAGGACCTCGACTGGGACCGCGGTGTTGATGACGGCATCGGCTGAACCACAGCGTGGGGACCTCTGGCTGGTAGCGCTGGGTGCCGCACGCACCGGGGTGCCCGGAAAGCACTGACCGGCTGTCGTCATCTCCGTCAACGACCTGCTCGCTGGAGTCGACCGCGGATCTCGGCCGAGGAAGGCGTGGATACCGCACGTGTCGCGGTGAGCCGAGGAGTGCGGTCCATCGCACGCAGCCGTTTGCTGCAGCCGCTCGGAACGTTGGCCCCCGACACCATGCGCTAGATCGAACGCGCGCTCGCCCTGATCCTGGGCATCCGCATGGTGGACTGAGGTAAAGCCGTCGCCGCTTCGGGAATCGGCGACGGTAGCAAACGATGTCGTGGCGGTAGCGTCACTATGTCAAGCCACCGCGGCGGCGAACGACTGGTACAGGTCGCCCGATAACGGCGTGTGCAGTTCCCAGGTGATGGCCATCGGTTTCTCGCCGACATGGCCACGGTAGGTGGCTGGACCGAGGAACCAGAAAGCGCGGTCGTCGGCGCGCAGCCGGCTGAACAACATGATCGAGCGCCCGTCACGCTCGTGGTTCCGGTAGCGCAGACCGGTGTCGCTGTCAGCTCGGGTCAGCGACTGGCTCTCCCAATGAATGAGCGAGGGGCTGAGGGCGTAATCGCGATAGCGGGTGGTCGGCGAGAAGGCGCCGCTGCTCTTATCGAGGGTGAAGGCGAACAGCTCGGCGTTTGCGTTCTTGGCTTCGTACACGCCTTCCCTCCAAGGAGGCACCGTGGCTCCTCCCCCGATGCCGAACGCAGCCAGGATCTCGAATCGGCTGTATCGGGCGTGCACCTGAAGTGGCACGTCGGGATGATGACCGAGCGCGCCATGGAGGTGGTCCACCCGGGCGTCGAGTTCGATCAGCAGCTGAGCGAGTTCGGCGCGCACCTGGGGGTGTGCCCAGACGAGATCGACGGCGTCCTGCAAAGAGGTGTCCTTGGCCAGCACCTGATCGCCTGTGCTGGCGACCAACATCCGGACGAGGCGTCGGTCCCGCTCTGACAATTCGGAAACGTCCGCCGGCGCGGGAGATTCGAGGAATCGCCGGTAGGTGGCGATGCGTTCATCGTCGTCGATATGGAGTAGCCGTCCGAGCGCCCTACGCAGCGGCTTTTCGTGCTCCCCCGCCGGTTCGGTCGGCGCCCCGGCGGCCACGCACAGATCCGACCAACTTCGCGAACCGTCGTACACGTCAGGCAAGTCGAGTCCGGACTCGGCGAGATACTTCGACAGCGTGACGTCGGGGTACTTCGAGTGGATGACTCTGAGTTCTTCCACCCGGGCGGGCCACCGCGTGGGAATCGCCTCACGCAAGCTGCGCAGCACGATCTCGGAGGCTTTAGCGTCAAGGTGCATGTAGCACCCGGCCGGCAGAAAAGGAAACCCCTGCTGCACAGCGCGTTCGATGTCGCGGCGGGTGCCGCCGATAAGCGCGCGGTAGCGCCGGTCAAAGCGGAACTCGCGGCGATGTGTACCGACGAAGTCCAGCACAGTGCAAAAGGTCTTGCCCTTCGCGCGTCGTAATCCTCGCCCAAGTTGTTGAAGAAACAGCGTGGGGCTCTCGGTCGGGCGCAGCATCAGTACGGTGTCGACGGTAGGCACATCAACACCCTCGTTGAAGAGGTCGACCGAGAAGACGACGCGGATTTTGCCGACGGCAAGGTCTCTTAGCGCCGCCTGACGGTCTGGCTGCGGGCTGTCACCCCAAACCGCGACAGCGGGCACGCCAGCCCTGTTGAAGTGCTTCGCCATGAACTTTGCGTGGTCGATGCTGACGCAGAACCCCAAGGCCCGCATGTTGTTGTGGTCGTCGGCGAGGCGGAGGACCTCTTGAAGGACGGTGCGGGCCCAGGCGTCGGTACTGGTGTAGAGGCTGCTGAGCGCTTCGAGGTCATAGCCGTGACCCCTGCGCCAGGGAATCTGGGTGAGGTCCAGCCCGTCGTGGATGCCGAAGTACATGAACGGCGAAAGACGCTGCTGGTCAATGGCGTCCCACAACCGCAGTTCCGCGGCTATGCGGTCATCGAACCAATGCAGGACCGAGAGGTCGTCGCTACGTTCCGGCGTAGCAGTGAGACCGAGCAGCTCCACAGGCGAAAGGTGATCGAGGAGTTTGCGGTATGAGGGTGCCGCTGCGTGGTGAAACTCGTCGACGATAACGACGTCGAAGTGATGCGGCTGCAGGTCATCGAGGTTCGCGGCGTTAAGACTCTGCACCGAAGCGAAGACATGATCGAAGTGAACTGGTCGCGAACCTCCAATCCACTTCTCTCCGAACGATGCATCGCGCAGCGCATAGCGGAAGGTGGCAAGGCTCTGATCGAGGATCTCGTTGCGATGGGCCACGAACAACAGCCGGGAGCGCGGCAATTCTGCACGCAGGCGGGCATAGTCGACGGCGGCCATGACGGTCTTGCCGGTGCCGGTGGCAGCGACGAGCAGATTGCGGTGGTGGCCGCGTTCGCGGGAGAGTTCGATCTGCTCGAGGAGGCGTTCTTGGAATGGCTCGAGGCGAAGCTCGATCGGGCTGAGAATGACGGTCGGTCCGGTGTCGGTTCGGCCCACGCGTCGTAGCTCCTCGTCGAACTGCTTCGGGTCGTAGGCGACAAAGTCAGTTCCCCGCCAGTAGCTTTCGAAGACTGCCTCGAACTTCGCGAGGATGTCGGGGTTCCGCGCTGAGGAGGCGCGGACGTTCCATTCGAGGCCGGTCACCTGCGCGGAGTGGGTGAGGTTTGACGAACCAACGTACGCGGTGGAGAAGCCCGAGCGGCGGTGGAAGATCCAGGACTTGGCGTGCAGACGAGTCGTACTGAGGTCATAGGAGATTCGAATCTCGGCGCCAAGTCCTTTAAGTTGGTCCAGCGCAGCACGTTCGGTGGAACCAGTGTAGGTGGTGGTGAGGACGCGTAGCGGTCTGCCTCGTTCACGATGCCGGCGCAGTGACCCCAGAAGCGGGTTGATGCCGCTGCGCCGGATGAACGCCATGACGACGTCAATCGCGTCCGCTGAGTCGATCTCGGCGTCGAGTTGGTTCAGCAGGCCCGGCTCGCCCGGGGCGTTGGTCAAGAGGGTGGTATCGAGGAGCGGGATCAGCGGTTCCGCGATGGGGCGCGGTGTCCCGTCTGGGCGCTGCTCAAGGATCGCGTGCAGCACTTCGCCCGGTTCGACGGGGGTGTCGGTTGTGTCGACGTTGATCAACTCGGCGAGCCGTGCGATGAGGGCTTGCGCCACTTCGATTCCCACGTGGACTCGCCTGTCCTCGCTGACCGCCGCGAGGGACTGCTCGATCTGTCGGCTCAGGTGCAGGGCGATCCGATCGGCAGCTTCGGCCTTGTGCAAGGGTCGTGACGGGCGAGAGGAACTCGCGAGGGGGGCAAGGCGGGCGCGCAGCGCCTCGGTGACGAGTACCTCGTAGATCCCAGGGCTGAGTCCCGTCACGGGTTCAGCCTAGGTCTAAGCGGTCCTTTGAATTCGTCGATCCAGAAAACCTCATTCTCGGGATATAAGTGCCTCGTAGTCAGCTGGAGGTTCAGGGCGCCACCAGCGCAATGGTCTTGTCCCTCGGGGGTTCGATGTTCTGCTGCGCCCATTCGACAACTTCCTCCTCCTGCGTGAACAGGATGACCTGATGCTCAGTGCTGAGCTCATGGAGCAGTTCCATCACCGCTACCGTGCGCGTGTTGTCGGACTGGGTGGTGACGTCGTCGAAGATCAATGGAGCGGTCTCGGCGCCACCGGAGAGTACCTGCGACAGGGTCACCCGAAGAAGGAGATAGATCTGCTCGGTGGTGCCTAGCGAGAGTCGATCCGCTCGGCGCACTTGGCCAGTCCGCTCCGTCACGTTAATTGTGAGGTCGGCCGGATCAACGCTGACATCGTGATAGCGGCCGTTGGTCACCCTGGGCAGCCAGGGCCGCATCTGGTTCGCGAGAGCCGGTGCAATAGAGGCGTTGGCCCGCTCCTTGGCCTTCTCGAGTTCGACGGACGCAGCATCCAGACAGGACTGCAATGTTTGTACCTGGGTCACTGCCCGCAGCGCATCGGCTTCGGCCTCCACAGCCTCCGCCACAGAGCCGAGACTGCTTCCGAGGGTTTGGATTCTGCCTTTGATCTGGCCGTCGAGGTTGATCATCCTGTCATGCTGGTCTTTCGCGCCAGTGACGAAAGCGTTCAGATCCGGTGGCATCGGCGCGTCCGGCTCCTCGCCGGCATACGCCGTCTGGGTCGCGAGGTCCAACTCCAGGTCGCGCACCCCTCGTCCGCCTAGCAGTTGTTCGAGCAAAGCAACATCCGTCTTCCGCTTGGTCAGCGCCGCCCGCTTCTCCTCTTGCTCACTCACCCACTGACGCAACTGGTCGGCCGCACCTTCGGCAGACTCCGCATTCAGGCCGACGACGGCTACCAGCTCGACGACATCGCGACGCTGCGCCTCGCGCGTAGCGAGCGCCTGCTGGTGACGCACTTCGATTTGCTGCCGCTGGGCCTGTGTCTCAGCGAGATCAGGGCGACGAGCGGCGAGCTGCGCAACCTCGGCACGGCCTTTGCAGGCTTCGACGTACTCAAAGAACAGCTGAATAGCCTGTTCCACTGATCCTTCCGCCATCTCGGCGTGTCCCTCCACACCGAGCAGTTGAAAAAGGACGCGAGCACGGTCATCCCGGATCGCACGAAGCTCCGTCGTACGCTCCGCGTGCGTCGCCGCCCGTTCCAGTGCAGCGCCGGTCTCATCGATCGCGCGTGCGATCCTCTTGAGCGCTTCGGGTTCGGCCTCAAGTGACTCCGCGAGCACCCGGGCACGCGCAGCGCCGACGCGTTCCTGATGTTGGTGTAGTGCGACCTCCTGCGCCATCACTCCCGCCTGGATTTCCTGTGACGCGAGCGCCTCACCGAGGTATTCAGACTGCCTGCGTGTGGCCGCGATGACCTCGTCAGCGGCCGATCGCTCAGCATTGTGAAGTGCCAGGAGCTCCCCGGCCTGCGCCCCGCGCTGCACCGAGGCGTCGATATCCGCCTTTACCTGTTGGTATGCGGTGTTGCGCTCATCAACGCCTTGCTGGAGGGCTTCCAACTGCGCAGCGCGCGCCTCCTTAGTTCGCTGGAACTCTGTTACTGCGGCCGTGTCAACGTCGGGCGGCTTCGACGCGAGAATATCTGCAACCGTGCGTAGCTCGTCGGCGGAGAGGGTCGTCGGCGGAGTCTGCGGAACTTCCGGCGGTGCGGCCTGCATGTGGGTGTCGAGAACGGTTTGAGCGTTGACCAGTTCGCCGTGGGCGGCGATAACATCCGGACGCGGCTCGAGGTCGCCCTCCGGCATCTGCGGTAGCTCGTCTATCTGGCGCTGCAGGTCGGCCGCTGTCGGCCCCTCCAACGGCGCGACATCAGCCCCGTCGTCGAACACCACCAAGGCCTTAGCCGCTGCGGCAAGTTTCGTCTCATCGATTGTTAAGTCCGCTTCGCTTGATTCAGCCAATCCGGCGGAGAGCGCGACTGCCTTTTCGACGCGGCCACGCAGCTCATACACGCTCTGCCACTTCACGAGTCGGTTGGCGAGATCCACTTTGGCGCGTGCGTCCACCAGTGCTGCGGCAAGCTTCTGCCGATTGACGATGTGTTCAAGCAGCTCGCTGCGATCGTCCCTGCGTAATTCAGCCTGTGCCCGTGCGGTATTCAACGTCTCCAGCGCCAGTCCGAGGGGCTTCCGCCCGTGTGCCACCCCCACCCACTCACGTCGCCGGTCCTTGAGCCACGCTATCGCTACGTCGGCGGTGGCATCCGCCGCTTCGGTCGACGCGGCCCTCTCCAGCAGCTCCTGAAGCGCGCCTGCATCGTCTCGAACTCGTAGGATGTCGGCTTGCCCCGTGAAAATGGTCGATCGCGCCGACTGGCGATTAAGGCCCAGGAACCGGGTGCCATCGAAGCTACCCTCGGTGAGCAAGCCGGTGTCGCTAAAGGCTTTCGCGGTAGTTCCGTCGGTGATCCGCCACTCGCCCCTTGCGAGGTCCTGCTCAATCGCCAGCACGCGGTCGTCATCGAGCGTGACCACAAGCCCCACCCCCCATTTGGATCCCGACCATGGCTTATGCCGGTTCTTATAGTCGGTCTCCGCGGCTGTGCCTTTGCCTTTGTATTTGCGGCGGCCGGCGAGGCCTGTGTAGATGGCGTTGAACCAACTCGACTTGCCCGCTTCGTTAGGTCCATGTACGACGTTGAGACCCGGCGCGAATTCAAGGGTCTCGCCACGGAAGGGGCCGAACGCCGTTCCAACTACCTTGGTGATGTACATGTATCAAGTCCCCTGGACGGAGTCGTCGAGGGCAGCGAGGCCTAGCGCGGTGGCCTGATGCCGTTGTAAGTCAGGGGTATTCGCGTACGCCATCGCGTGAAGAAACTCCGCTCGGGCGCTGTGGTCACTCGAATCCACTGGTGGCGTCGCGAAGGTCAGTCCATCAAAGTCGAGCACAATGTCGGAGGAAAGGTCCCGGTCCGATCCCCAGAAACCGGGCAGCAGAACTCCGGGTGCGAGCGTGCCCATCAGTCGCAGCAGTAGCGGACTGTCGGGCGTCGCGGCCGCCGCTAGTGCGGCAGCGAGCGCATCAGTGCTCATCGCACCCGTGACATCGACGTCCACCATCGCACCAGGTTGGTTGGGCAGATCAATCCGGCGGGCGGGCGCATCGGGTTGGGCACTGTCAAGAAGGAGAGCGAATCCCTCGGGCTCCCGTGGGTCATGGACGAGGGCCGGGACGTTGACTACCGCGTCACCATTATCGACAGTCCCGGCGCGAATGAGCACATGGGGTTCAGCCACGACCGGAACGCGCGGGGCAGATCCTCCTGGCGACGTCCTTGCGCTCAACCACACCGTCGGCGCACTGGAACAAGGTCGGTAGTCCGAAAACGAACTGATCGACGTATTCGGCGCCCAGTCGTGGGTGGTGTAGAAGCTGGTCGCATCGATCCAATCGGATCTACCAGGAACGATGTGTACCTCGCCGCGGAACGTGCCGAGGACTTGGGACGCATAATCAACGGTCGCAGGTACCACGTACGCGCGGTCGAAGAGGTCACCCGCGACGAGCAGTATGCCTGCGCCCCGCTGATTGGCCTCCTCGACGACAAGCGCCAGGAGCTGGCGGGACCAGTCGCGTAGAGCGGATCCGTAGCGAGGTCCTAGACCAGTCCATGCGTGGTCGAGATTCACCCCGCTCACAATCATGACGTCCACGGCCGTATCCCTCCCCACTGCTGTTTATCATGCGGATAGCCATCCCGGAAGATCGGAGACCGCGGTGCAGAACGAGCTCGCTCACCTGACGCCGGGGGTCAAGGTTGAAGGGCTGGTGCCCGGCGCAGTCGTCGAGATCATTGACATCACGAGGGCGGGCGTCGGCGCCTTTGTCCGCTTCCGCGACGAATTCGGAATCGAGGACTCGCGACTATTCTCGGCGGACCAGCTGACGGACGTTCGGCCACTGGGCGGCGGCGGCCCGACCCTCGCGGCCGATCCCAATCAGTTCTGGCTCGCGATAGAGGCCCTGCGGTTGCGGCACGCGTCCGCGCTCACACCGCTGCTCGCCGTCTCGTCGTCCAACGTCGAGGCATTACCGCACCAGGTGCAGGCTGTCTACGACTACATGCTCAGCGGGCATCCCAAACGGTTCTTGCTCGCCGATGACCCTGGCGCTGGAAAGACCATCATGGCAGGGCTATTCATCAAAGAAGCACTCGCGCGCGGCTGGGTACGGCGATGCCTGATCGTCGTGCCCGGCAGCCTCGTCGAACAGTGGCAGAACGAGCTGCGGGACAAGTTTGCACTCCATTTCGAGATCTTTGAAAGGTCCCTGCTCAGTGATCCAGAGGATGAGTCGCTACAACCGTTTCCCTTCCTGATCGCCCGACTCGACCAGTTCAGTCGGAGTAAGCACCTTGAGTCCTTGACGGTCGACGGGAGGTACGACGTGGCGATCTTCGACGAAGCGCACAAGCTAGCGGTCAGCGCCTGGGGCGGCACAGTCACGAAGACGAAACGCTTCCAACTCGCTGAGGCGATTCGTGACTCGGTCCCGAGTACGTTGCTCATGACTGCCACTCCACACAACGGCAAGGACGCGGACTACCGGGCTTTCCTTGACCTCCTGCGATCTGCAGATGAGCCCACCGTCAACGACCCTGCCGGTGACCGGTTGATGCGCCGCCTCGTTAAAGAGCAGTTAGTCCATCTGGACGGATCGCCGCTGTTTCCCGAGCGTCGCGCCAACACCGTCCCGTACAAGCTCAGTTCAATGGAGACCGAGCTCTATGAGGCGGTCAGTGAGTACGTGCGCGAGGAGATGAACAAGGTCTCCGACGACGACACGAGGCGCAGCGTGGGCTTCGCGCTGGTTGTTCTACAGCGCCGGCTGGCGTCCTCGCCTCAAGCAATCCTGCGGTCGCTCACCCGTCGGCGGGATCGGCTGCGCGCGCAAGCCGACCAGACGCGCAATGCCGACGAAAAACTTGCCGCTCGTTTGGCCGCGACTCTGGGACTTGCCACTGACGATCCTGATGAGATGAGCAGCCTGCAGGCAGAGACCTATCAGGACGAAGTGGTGAGTGCCGCCACGAACGCACGCACACCCGCAGAGCTCGAAGCGGAGATCCTTGTCCTCGATCAGCTCGTCACGAAGGCGGAGGCCGTCTATTCGGCGCGTGTCGACGCGAAGTGGGGCGCGCTCGCCGAGCTGCTTACGAGCAGTGCGATGTACGAGCCCGACGGGCGCAGACGCAAGATCATCATCTTCACCGAGAATCGCGACACCCTCGACTATCTCGAGGACCGACTCGCTGAGTTGCTCGCGAGAAGCGTCGACGTCCAGGTGATTCACGGGGCAATGCCCTGGGCCGATCGTCGCCGCGCGCAGGCGAGCTTCATTGGCGAGCCGGCCAGCTCCGTCCTCATCGCGACGGATGCTGCAGGCGAGGGCGTCAACCTGCAAGTCGCGCACCTGATGGTGAACTACGACGTCCCGTGGAACCCCAATCGCCTCGAACAGCGATTCGGCCGGATCCATCGAATCGGTCAGCGCCACACGTGCCACCTGTGGAATCTCGTCGCGGCCGATACCCGGGAAGGCGACGTCTTCCGGACCCTTCTTGAGAAGCTGGAGGTGCAGCGGGAGGCGCTCGGCGACCAAGTGTTCGATGTTCTCGGTGACGTGCTGACCGAGATGAGCCTCAGTCAGCTGCTCACGCGGGCCGTCGCCAGGGAAGCAGCTACCGACGAGATAAACGCTGAACTCGATTCGGTGTCAGGACGTTTGGAGCGGGCGGTCGCGAAGCGTACCGAATCGGTGAGCACGCTGACGCCTGAGGAACTCTCGGCGCTCCGTCATGAGATGGAGTTGGCGAGGGCCATGAGCTTTCAGCCGCATGTGGTCCGCGACTTCGTGCTGCGGGCTGCGCCCATCTTCCATGTCGACATCGCCCAGCGAGGTAATGCGTGGCAGATCGCGTACGTCCCGACAAAGCTGCGTGACCTGTTCGGCTCATCGCTGATGCCCCACTACGACCGGGTGGCGTTCGAGCACGCTGACAGTCAGATCTTTGCGACTGACCCGCCCGAGCTGATAGCACCGGGGCACCCGCTGCTGTCGGCACTTATTGAAGCTGTCGGTGGGGAGTTCGAATCGTCGCTGAGTGATGGGATTGTGCTGTCCGACAGTCGGTCCAGTGATGACTACGTGCTGGTGACCGTGGTATCGACCTCGGGCAGCGCCGCATCGATAGTCGCCACCTACGCCGTGACCCCCAGGGGCGACCGCCAGGAGGTGAGTTCCAGCTTGTACACCGACCTCACGATGGCGCCAGTCCCCGAATTGCATGAGGTTGCCGCAGCGGAGTCGGCTGCTAGTGCGGTCAGCGAAGGTCGCCCGGACCGCGACATCACCGCAATTGCGTACGTGCGCGGATCTGCAAGCCCATCGGTCGCGGCCGCCTGGCGTACAGCACGCGAGCAGTTGCACCGTGAGCTCACCGCGGAGGGACTTGATCCGGTAGCAGCGTTACCCGGTCAAGGTTGGGATTTCACCACAGGTTCCGACGAAATCACTTTCTGGTCGGCTGCTCCGCCGGGCGAGATGGAGCGGAGACGCGCTGAGAAGCACGTGGCCTCGAATGTTGAGAGTAGATACCGCGTGTACCGCAACGCAGACTCCGTTCGACAACCACCGTGATTCCCGGACGTGATGCCATGCGAGGCCGATCCACGACTGCGAACCGCCGGCGCCCTCGATCAGTCAACTACGTCACCAATCTTGGATTTTGCCACCCAGGACAGCTCGCTCACGCATCAGGCGCAGTCGGGAATCAGCGACGACGGGGCGGCCTCAAGTCAAGCTGGGCCACCTCACTCTCGCTCACACCCCGCTGCCGCAGAAGTTCCATCATGTCCTCTTGTCGAGGCTGGCCGAGCATCATCCGATAGAGCGTGAGCGAGTCGCGGAGCACCTCGTATTGCACTTCCTCGCGACTGAGCGGGAAGTGCACGATCATCCGCTCGACACGAGCAGCACCTGGGTAAATCCACCACGGCGAGAACTCGCCGAGTTCAGTGCGGTCGACCGCGGCGTCAAAGGCTTTCTGCCACGGGTGTTCTCCTGGCCGCACGGTCGCGAGCGCATTCCGACCATGCGCTGACGCGACGTTCTTCCGCACCGCATGCCCGCCGAAGCGATTGACTCGGCCCTCGCGTTGTTCGAAGTCGACGGGGTTCGATGGCAAGTTCCAGTGCACGATGGAATGGCTCCACCAGTGGAAGTCGATCCCTTCCTGGCCGACGCTCGTCGATGCGAGAACAAACGGCCAGAAGGGGCTGTTGAACGCGTTCCGGACTTCCGGAGCTCGAACACTTTCGACGTCACCCACACCACTCCCGTACCTCAGGGCGAACCGCACCGTGATTGGAATCTTCGTGAGCTGTTCATCGGCGGCTCGCGCGTTGTACCGCGACGTGCGGAGGGTCAGCGCTTCGACTGCTCGGTCCGCAATCTGGCTAAGCGCTTGCGCGTCAACGCCGGAACCGGCCAATTCGAGCTTGAGTTGAAAACAGTACTCATCGAGGACAGATTGAAGGTTTCCATCGGCGCAGTACTGGAGCACCGACTTCCAGTAGGGCTGCTGGTGCCCGTAGATCTGGTCGAGGAGGAACTGTACATCCATGCGATTGAAGAGTGACCGAATGCCATTGGCCAGGCGAGCAGCAGCACGCCACAGGTCCGGCCGCAGTTTTCGGTCGAGTTCACCGCAGATCCGTGCGAGCGCTCGATAAGCGATGTTTCCTGGGCTATGCACCGCTAGCCCCCCGAGATCCTCATGCCAGCTGGGTGGCCCCAATTGTGTCAAGGCAAGCCGAGCGTGTTCTTTCAGGGCACCGCCCGAGTCGGTGTCTTCGTTAGTGCTCCTACCGCCACGCCCCGCGAGCCAGAAGGCGGCGGCGTCTGCGCGCCGGTGCACACCCTCGGGCCAGCTGCCTGGCAAAGCGAAGAATGCCTCCCATACTGCCTCATGCCGCGCATCTGCCGGCGTTCCAGTCAGAGCCCAGATGCGTTCATCGGCCCGCCTTCTCGCCTCATCAGCGACCAACAAGTGAGGACTTTGGTCCAGAAGAGTGAGCGGGTCACCAACTTCGGCGAGCACCGGATGCGGCCAGAAGAGGGCGAGCGTGGACATGCTCGCCGCCCGCCCGTCCCTAGTGACGTAGTCGAGTCGCGATGATACTGCCCTCCTGGCCTCCGCGGTGTTCTCGGTCATCGTGGATCGCGCCACCATCCGCCGCTCGGCCGCGTAACTCAGCAGACTCGCTACCGACGTCGGCACGCTCGACCATGCCGAGAAGATCAGACGCTTCGTGACCGAACCATCCGAAAATGGCGAATACACTTCGCCTGGAGTCAAGTACGGCATCGACGGCGGGACCCACAGGAGCTTCCACCACTCCTTGTCGATCGTCTCCGCGGCGAAGGCCCGCAATCGGGCATTGGCGTAATCGACGTGCTCGTACTGCCTGACTGCCTGTGGCTGAATCGACCGGAGCTGGGCGATAGATGTCGCCAGTTCAGGTGTTGCCACACCGCTTTCCAGCTGTTGCCGGGCCCTCTCCCCGGGTCTGTAGCCCTCCATAAAGCTGGCGAAGTACGGGATGGACTTCCAGTAGTCCAAGCTCACGGGTGAGTCGATCACTCGGGCGAAACTCTGCAAGGCCGCATAGTCGCGCAGGTCCTCGGATGTGGGCACGTCGCTCACGACGCGGCGGACGAGCAGATCTCGCCCCTCCTCGAGCCGCGGCCGCTCAGAACGACTCATGTAGGGCAGCAGACTCTTCCGCAGTTCTGCTGCCTCTCGAAACGCGTCGGAGCCTGCGATGACGGCATGACGATAGTTGCGGAACCCGTTGCGGATTCGCTCCAGCGCAGGACCATCGCCTCCGGTCAAGAACTCCAGCGTCGTCATAAAGTCGCGGTAGTGGTCGTCCTCGCTGTCACCTGCGACCGTCGTATATGGCTTGTAGGGTGTCGCCGAGAGCAACAGAACCTTCGCATCGCGATAGTTGAAGAGGTGGTGAGCCAATTCGCTCGCTGCGCTTCCGCTCTTCGGGTCGATCAGATGTCGGAAACGTTGAAACTCGTCGAGGATCACGAGGTCTGGCTCGAGCGACTCAACGCTCGCGGCTGCGAGGGCGCCACGCATCCGGGCGGTTAGGTGATTCACCTCGCGGCGCAATTCGGGTTGGAGAACATCGAGACCGCGCAGCTGATCACGGACGAGTTCGAACTGCTCACGTAGACCGCTGGCTTGGATCGCGGCGGTGAACTCCCTCTGGATCACGGGATCCGGCCCATCGCCGAGAGTGGTCCTCATACCCGCGATACCAGCCTGAAAACGATGTACTGAGGCGACTCCACCTTGGAAGAACAACGCAGATGCTCGCTCTACCGCTGCATCGGCGCTGTCAATACCGTTGAGGAGGATGTGCAGCAGTTGTCGCTCCTCCTGCGATCCGGTCTGCCATCCCAAATCGAAGGACGTTCCAGGAGTAAAGGATACGAGGTTGACCTTCTTCCCAGAGAGTGAGGTATCAGACGCGAGATGCCTAGTCTCCAACGCGAGCATCGTCAGCCTGCTGGTGATGCCAAGGTGTGGGTCACCCGTGACGTTCAGCCGGCGAAGGTTTTGCTTCGCCAGGTCAGTGCTCGAACAAATGTAGACCACGTCGATCCGGTTGATGTGGTCTGCGTCCTGCAGCTCGGCGATGGTGGACGCGATGACGCCACGCGCGATGACGCTCTTTCCCAGGCCTGTCTCATCGGCAACCAAGAACCGCCCACTGGAATTAGGCGCTCGATGGATTCGGTTTACTATGTGCTCGACGGCGTCGCGCTGAAATCCCTTTAGTCCAGCGAGAATCCGCTCGACATCAGGTGCGTTCATTCGCTGACCACCCGAGTCCCCGCAGAGTATGCCGCCCAGACCGATTCCCAAAGTTCATCGAAGCCGTCGGGCAGCACCGACGGGGAGCCCATGGGGCGGCGACCATCCGCGGTCTTCACGTGTTCGATGATTCTCCGAACATCGGCCAGACCACCGTGTTCGACACCGATCGCTCTGACGAGGGTTTCGAAGAGTCCATTGCCGTTCTCCGCCCAGCCCGCAACCGCGACACCTGATGGGTCGAACTGGAAAATGCCGTCTCCGCCCTCGAGTGCGAGGAGCAGCGCCAACAGCTTCATGAATGCCGACCGGTCGCCGAGTTGTCGAGCGATCACGGCATCCTGTCGGCCGGGAATGTCGCCTTCAAGGGCAGCAGCGACCACGGTCGATCTGGTGACGTCGCGGGCGTCCGTGACCCGAATGACAATGAACGGTGTGATGTCGGTGAGCGCCAACCGATCAAAGACGACGGGATCGCCCGGCACCAAGCCGGCGTTGGCCGGACGCGTCAGCAGGGTGACTCGCGCGCTCAATTCCTCCGGAACCCTCACCGACTCCTCTGCGGAAAGCTCGATGCGATAGACGTTTTCGAGGCCCTCAATGGTTCTGTCACCGCAACAGGGTGCGTCCGTATCCACCACAACTTCCGCGTAGTATCGCCGAGCGGCCAGCAAGCCGAGCACCTGCTCCAGCGCGTGGTCCGCCACTTCGTCCGGCGGTACCTCTGCGTTGCCCTCGGGTTCGAACGGAATCGTGAGCACACGCAAGCGCGAGTCATCCCCGAGAACGGCTTTCACCCCGAGTTTGGGCTGAGTGCCTTCGAACTCCACCAACATCTCCACGTTGCCGCCGAATGCGGCTTCCGTTGCGTTCGCAGACCCGACGAATAGGTGCGATCCGGTCCGTCGATCGAGAACGTACGCCTTCGCGTGCAAACCAATGAGGGGATCCGACGGCGGGGTCGTCGTTGTGTCCGCTACTCCTGGCTGCAGTCTCGCCCCTTCCATCGCGACGTCGTCGTCGTTAGCGGCGTCGTCGAGGATTAGGGCATCAATGTGCTCAAGCGTGTGACGATCCAACCGTTCCAGTTGCTCCCGACGCGCCAGGATGACGACCGATTCCGACCTGGGCGGAATGATCCGGCGTATGCCCTCGTCGCTGAGGAAGGGCGAGACGACCCCGTGGCGTATCCCGTCAAACATTTCGTGCAGCGGTTCCGAAGTGATGCCGGGGATGCCGTACGGGTGAAATCGCAGACTTCGAACGTCCGCGGGTCGCTCCCACTCGACGCGGGCGACCGCGTTCGCGAGGTTCGTGATCCGCTCTGCGCGATGGGCAGCGAGCGGCTGCACCGACATCGCGGGCAGGGCGCGCACGAAGGCCGCAAGAGTCGCGCTCTGCTCCACCGGCTTATCGGATGCCATTCCATCCAGGCGAACGATGAGGTCCCAGCTACGGTCATTGGTCAAATTGCGGCTGGCACAGAGCATCCGATAGCTCCGCGCATCTCCGTCTGCATATTCGAGAACCCAGACCTTGGGATGGAAGAGCATGCCCGGACGGGGCGCTGAGGCAGGGTGGATCATAGGCTCGAGCAGGGCAAACAGGTCGGAGGGCACCCGCGGTTCGAAGACCTGACCCGCCTGGGCGAAGAGATCAATCTTGTCGGCGGCACGTCGCACAGCGTCGAGGATGGCGATCGGGTCGTGGCTCTCGCGCACGCGGTGCGCCGCGAAAGCAAGTGGCACCGATAGAGCGGTGGTCAAGTCAAGTGTGAATGTAGTTGCCACCGCGTGCGCGAGTCTGAACCCGCTGGGTGCGCGGAGCTGTTCGGTGAGCGCGGCACGGCCGTCGGGCTCAAGCATTCGCACGCTCCAGGCCGTCGTGGATGTCGTGGATGATCGGGCGTATCTGAGTCCATCGATAAACGAGGGGACGGCTTCCCGACGATCCGAGCCACGCCTGCAGCAGGCGCTTGTTCGTAAGTCTCGCCTGCGTTCGCTTGTGCTCGCGTTCGCGACGACCGATGAATGATCTCAACCTGCTGTTGTCGGCGAGATCAGACAGGTTAACCGTGCCGAGCAGATCCAACCAGTCGTTGATGAATCGGCGCGACCGGGTGTTGACGTTGGGGTTCCGCTCGAGCACACGACGCCAGAATTCACCGCGGTCCCACGTCGCGATGTCGCTCGCCAGGCCGGGTTGCTCGCCCCACCTGTCGAGACGTTCGCGGTAGGCGTCGACCGGGTTCTCCACACGGTCGAACCCCTCGCGCTCGTAGGCCTCCGCCAACATCAGGTTGTACATCAACGATGCGCTGTTCATGAGAATCGAGAATCGCCTCGCATCATCGAGCACCCCCGCGCGTTCACCGTCGGCCTTCATTAGGACCGAGTCCTCCCACGGAACCGCGCTCTCGACGTCCGGGCGATGCTGCAGCGCGTACTCGAGCAGTGTGTCGGGCGAACTGGCGAGCATCCGATCACGAAGCCATGTCGCTTCGCTGAATGGCATCGCGAATCCGGCTGGCACCTCCGTCGGAAACCGCTCGGGCACAGGGGGCAATGTCGGATGGAACCCGCCGCCGTGCCACGCCGACGCCTCGTCTTGGTACTCGACAGTGACCGGACGACGAGTTTGAACGCGGTCGATCTCAGCGGCGATCGCATCCTCCCTACTCAGGGACGCGTCGACGAGGATGCCGTGTGTGCGCATTCCTCCCCAGTACAGGGCAGACGGCAAGTTCTTCACTGCTACCCCGACGCTCCCCCCGATCACGCCATCCTTCTCACCGGCGTCGATGAGACCGCGGATGAGACGCCGCTCGTTCTGGTCTGCGAGCGCAGCAGCATTATCGATGTCGTTCCGCGCCTCAGCTGCCGCTCGGTAGCACCACGGGATAAAGAGGAAGTAACGCGCACGGGTGAACAGCGTTGAGGTACCTGGCCAAAGTGCGTCACTGAGCGCGTCGCGGACTTGGCCGATTCCGAGTTCGTCGCGGCTCTCACGCTCGCTGAACAGGTTGACGATCTCACGCATGCGCCGCTGATCCTCGCTCGACGCGTCAAGCCATGCGATGAGGGCGGTCACGGATGCCTCTGGACCGCTGCGTCAACGGTATGCAGATCAGCCATCGGCTGCCGCCGCGCGACTGCAACCCTGCGTCCGGCCGACGTATCAGCAACTTTATTGCCATCCGCAAGCTCCCCGTGAAACTCCACGACCCCGAGGCTAACAGCGGCATACGACTGTCGGTCGGTCGTTAGGCCGCGCAGTTGCAAGCGATAGCCAACGAAAGGGTAACTCGACCATTCTTGGCACTTCAGAAAGCCAGCAAACAGTCCACCATGTCGTATCGAGGGGTTAATGTCTTTCCGAACAAGCGAATCAGGGGTTCAGATGGGGTCAACGGCGGTTTTGTTCAACCCGGTCTCACACGATGGGATGGTCTGTGAAGTTAGATCACCCCAGGGGCGTTTTCTCCGACTGAGCGGGACGCTAGCGACCATCGAACCCGAGGCCGAGGGCGATGAGGCAATGCTCGCGAACCCGGCGCTAATTCACAACGCTTGGGCCTACGCTAAACACGAGAAGCAGTACCGGAAGTTCAAGAACGAAGAGAAGCGGGCCAGTCATCGTAAACAGGCGGACGCCCACGCTGAAACAGCCGAAAAGATAGCTGAACTCATCGACCTTGTGGGGCGGACGACTCGGAACGGCTGGTGTTCCGCCTGTTACGTCCGAACCGACCACCGAAAGGTCACCAAAACTCCGACCACCATCCCTGTCTACCTCTGTGCGACGTGTGGTTCGCCGACGCTCAAGTGCGCAGCGCCGCATTGCAGCAGTATGGCGACACGGGGATTTGGGCCAATCCGCATACCGCGATTCTGTGCTGAACACCGGCACGAGCTTCCGAGTTTCGAACGCGCCAGCGACAAGGTCTCATCGTTGGATGAGTATGAACAGCTGAGGGTCTTCGGCAAACGGAACCTCGCACGGGGTTCTCGGCTTGCCCTCACCGGAGTACTCGCCGCTGGTGTCGTCGGTACCGGCGGTCTGATGGCGGCACCTGCGGTGGGCGGCGCCGTAGGCACCCTGGTCGGCGGTTACACGGGAGCGGCAGCGTCCAGCTACGGCCTTGCGTTGCTGGGCGGCGGCGCGCTATCGGCTGGCGGTTTGGGAATGGTGGGTGGCACCTACGTCGTCGCTGCCGCGGGAGCGGCGCTCGGCTCAGCGCTGGGCGCGAGTATCACCAACGCTTATATCAGCGAGGACAAGTCCTTCAAGATCGAGAAGTTTCGTGCCGGTGATGGCACGCCCGTCATCATCGCGAGGGGTTTCATGACGGAGGTCGATCAAAACTGGCGTTATGCCGTGGAAGCGGTCGAGCGACGGTACCCAGACTCACCCATCTACCGTCTGCATTGGGGTAGCAAGGAACTTGGAACCTTGCTCGCGCTCGGCATCAAGAATGTCGGCGCTAGACAAGCGATGGGAGTTGCCTCGGGATTCGCGGCGCGCGCGGGACGCACTGCGGCGAAAAAGCTCGGTCCCATCGGGCCAGCTCTACTGCTCGCAGATGCCGCCAAGAACCCTTGGCACACCGCGATGGTTCGAGCAGATAAGACCGGCGCAGCGCTAGCCGGAATTCTGGCGCGTACGAAAACAGACAGCTTCATTCTGGTGGGCCACAGCCTGGGCGGCCGTGCCATGATCACAGCGGCCGAGACCCTCGGTACCAGTCAAACCACCCCTTGCATCGAGACCATCCATCTACTTGGTGCCGCGGAAGGCAAGAAGGGCGACTGGCGGCCCTTAAGCGAGGCTGTCACCGGCACGGTTTACAACTACCACTCAGTCAACGATCCAGTCTTGAAGTTCGCCTACGCCGCCGCTCAAGCCGGCAGCGTGGCCGTGGGGCTACGCGGATTTACCAGTAAGTTCGCGAACATTAAGGACCGGGATGTTTCGCAAACGGTGAAAGGTCATTCCGACTATTTCCGGGAAGTTCGGTTGGCGTAATCAACCGTGCTCAGGCAGCAATTCACTCGGCTCACCGACATAAACAACGACGAGCTCATCGCGTGCCCGGGTAGCGGCCACATAGAGCAGCGAACGCTCCCGGCGCAGTACATCTGCGCGCTCCTCATCGGGAACCGCACCCATCAGATAGCTGCGCGGCAGCGACTTCTCACCGACACCGACGAGCACCGCCTTCGCGAATTCCATGCCTTTCGCACGGTGCATCGTCATGACGACCGGGGTCTTTGGCGGCCCGGCCTTGTCCCGGTCGACGAAGGCCACCGTCACGTCTCGGTCTCCCAGTGCACGCGGCAGACTTTCAGCCTCCTTGCGGGTTGGCACGAGCAGACCGATGCTTTCGGGTGCCGTGCCGCCATCGATCCAGGACTGCACGAGGCCCGCGACCTTCTGGTACTGGTCGGTCAGTGACTCTGCCTTTAGCACAGTGGGTTTCGGCCCGCGCCGCGCCGACCGGTAACCGGTGGTGCTCTCGGGTTCTTCGTCCAGGTTGGAGTACTGCTCACCCGACAGGATGCCCAGTGCGTAGCGCAGATTCTCCTGCGTAGTGCGGTAGTTCAGGGTCAACCGCCGCGACCGGCCCACGATGTTAATCCCGTAGCTCTTCAGCGTGATTCGTTGACCGTAGATGCGTTGGTGGGAATCCTCGGCGAGGAACAGGTCGTCGGGGCCGGCGGCGACCAGCGCCCGCATCAACAGCAATCGGCATGGGCTCAGGTCCTGCGCCTCGTCCACCAGCACATGGTCGGCCGGCCGGTAGGCACTGCTGTCGAGGACCTGCGCCGCGATCGCCGCCTTCTCGTCGAAGTCGGTCGCGCCCTCGGCGGCTGCGCCCGCGCGGTAGGTCTCGATGATGTCCCACACTGCGTTTCGTCGTGACCGGTTCAGCGCGACGCCGCGGCCGGGCCGCCGCACTTTCAGATACTGCTCCCGGGTGACGACGTGGTTGGGCAGGATGACGGTCGCATACTCAGCCTCCAGGAAGGAGACCGAGCGCAGCGCGTCCGGGAGCTCTCCGGCATGTTGCTCGGCCGCGGCCTGCCAAGCTTGCGCAGATGTCACCCTGAGCACCTCGGCGGTTCGCGGACCCAGCACCTCCGCCACCGGCCCGGGTTGTCCGTTGCCGCCGCCGAGCCCCGACGCGGTGACCAGGACCCGGCGGGCGATGGTGTCGACGCCTGCCACGTAAACCCCGGGGCTGCCGAGGTCGTCTGCCACCGCGATGTCGGCGTCGAGGATCCTGAGCTGTTCGGCGAGGCTCTGCGCCAAAGTCTGATTGAACGTCGTGAGCACGATTCGTGCGTCCGAATTGCGACGTTGGAGTTCTCGAGCACGGTGTAACAGCACAACGGTCTTGCCGGTGCCTGCACCGCCGGTCAGGCGAAACGCGCCGGTGGTGACCTTGGTGGTCCATATGCGCTGCTCGGGGTGTAGGAAGATGCGCCACGCCGCGAAGTCGGGGTTCTCGATCGCGGCCCGCAGGTCGGCGTTGTCCTCGATGAACGCGAACTCCATTCGGGCAGCCGGGTGTTGCATCGCGGCGAGCACCGCATCGTCGTTGGTGGTGTCGACCGAAGCAGGCTCGGACAGTTGGTACTTCTCGCGGACTTCGTCGAACGACCCGCCGAGGTAGAGATCGATGATCGCGTAGCCCTGCCAGGATGCCGGGGCGGATTCGGCGTACTCAAGTACGGAGTCCTCGCCAACGAGGTCCAGCGCCTTCTCGGCGAAGACGGCGTCGATACCGAGATCGACGAGGTCGTCGAGATTGTATTCACGTTGGCGCAGACTGGGTTCAGCGACCTCGGTCGCCGCGGGGGCGATCGTCGGCTCGGCTGTGGGCGCCGGCGGCGGTGTGAACTCGTCGACGGGAATCAGTTCGGCGACACCGTTGCGCGGATTGATGCTGATCTTGGACTTCTGCGCGACAGCGATCGCCTCGTCGTGCGGGTAGGTTCCGGCGAAGACGTAGGACGCCTCATCCTGGCTGCCCTGCAGTTTGAATAGCACTGCGCGGAACGACAGGTCCACCCGTCCGGTCCGGGCGCGCGGATCGGCGGAGTTGTTGATCGGCTCGATGTGCAGCCCCGGGGCGGTGTCGTCGGCGGCCAGCTTCGTGAGGAAGCTGTACGTGGCCTTTTGGAGACTGCCGTCGAGTTTCTTCAGCCCGGGCCCGAGGATGATCTGGGGCACTAGGCACCTCCGTCTGATAGAACCGCGGCCAGGTTGTCCGCATCCGCCGTACACACCGTCCAGCCTGCCGAGCTGAAGTGGCGACGCTCGTCGTCGTCGAGACCGAGGTCGACGACGATTCTGCGGGTGGGCCAGGAGATCTCGACCGGGATACCGTCGACTTCCTCGCCGACGTCGGGTACGGGCAGGGCCGTTTCGGCCAGCTGCATGATCAGCTCCCGGCCGGCGGCATCGGCCTGTTCGTAGGCCTCCCGCCAAGCCCCCGAAAGCGCGCCCTCTGCAACAACTTCGGCCGTGGGCGTCGCCGGTTGTAGCGGCACCGCTTGCGCGGCATGGCGGCGGGTGGTGATGATGGGCGGCACCGACCGGAAGTTCAGCAGGTTTGACCAGCGCAGCCATTCCCGCCACGCGTCCCTGCTGTCGCTGTGCAGTGCGGCGTCGTTGTCGTCGACGACGATCGCGGCTTCGGCTGAATACGGTTGACCGGTCATACGAACTGCGAACGCGAAGCCGCCGAATGACCACACCGACGTGTTGCCCGACGGGTTCGCGACGGGTCCGCCGTCGAGCGCCTGTAGGGCCAGCGTGGTCAGGGGCTCGGTGTCGGTGGTGCGGGTGCCGGTCTGCATTGTGCTGAGCAGGCCCATCGCCGGCAGCCAGTTCGCGAGTCGCTGGCGGGCGTCGCGCTGCGGCTGCTGGATCCACGCGACGAGCAGGTCGATCGCGGTGCCGAACGCCAAATCGACCATTCCCCGGGACAATTGGTCGCCTGCGGTGGTGAGCAGTGCGGCCTGCACGTCAGTGCGCAACGCCGGCGACATCAGGGGTGTGTCGTTGACGTCGTCATGGGTGACGCCGATGACCTGGTATCCGGCGTCGCGCAGATTGCGGCGCTTCTCCGCGTCGTCGGCGAGGCGGTTGTGGGACGGGGAGGCGTGGTACAGCCAGCCGTCGGTAAAGATCGCCGTCGGCGCGATCCCGCCCCCGGCGTAGGTGAGGATGAAGTCGGGTTGGCAGCCCAGCACGTACTCCTGGGGACGCAAGGTCCAGCGGTGGGTGGAGCCCAGCGCGATGTCCCAGGCGACGCCGCTGTCGGTGGGCTTCTCGGTGATCGCGGCTCCGAGTGCCTTGAGCCGTTTAGCGAGCACGACGCGGAACCGTTTCTCCAGGTTAGATTCCGGGTCGTTGATGCCGGGTTCCTCGGTGGTTAGCGTCCACGGCATCGCGTCCGGCACCTCGGCGTCCTCGCCGGGTTTAGGGTCGCGTCCGATCAGCAGGCCGGCGAGATGACGTTCGGCCACCGAGCGTGAGGTGTGGGTGACGTCGGCGGGGGCGGCGAACGGCAGCAGGCAGCGTTCGCAGGCCAACCGGCCGTCGTGGCGGCACTCGCAGTCGCGCAGGATCGTCCAGGCGCGGTGCAGCAGGTCCCATACCGTGGTCGGGTCGGTGAAGTCGGTGAGGTAGCCGGTGCCGCCGGGCACCACGTCGTGCAGCAGCAGGGCGTGTTCGGTGTTGCCGCTGGGCGCGGGGTCGACGATCGTGATGATCTGCAGGTGGTCGGGGTCGCCGCCGATCTGTTCGCGTAATCCGAGCAGCACCGCGGCCGACAGCGACGGGATCGCGAACGCGTCGCCGAGGGTGATCGACTGCGGCAGGCGAAGTACTAGCCCCTCGGTGGTTAGGCGCCGCGCCAACGCCAGCTCGGTGGCCGATTCCTCGTGGGAGGACCGCCGCGAGCACCAGGGCCGGTGTTCGCGCCGGTGGTTGGACCCGCTGGCGGTGTCGAGCTTGCCGCACTCCGAGCACACCCGGAACAACGCGGCGTCGACCTCGTCGCCGCTGATGACCCGTTTGGCGCCGCCAACCCCGCTGCGGCCCAGGTTGACCCAGCGGATCGTCACGTTGCGCAAATGCTTGGCGCCGAAGCCGTGCGACTGCACGTACCAGTGTTTGGTGACGTGGGCGTGGTCGATGTCGGCCAGGGACTGCACGGTGAAGCGTTCGCGGGCGCGTTCGTCGGAGCCGTCGTCGATGGTGGCTTCCTCGCGGCGGATGATGGCCGACACGCTGGTCAGTTCGGCGACGGGCAGGCGCTGGCTGATGTCGGCGATGCCGTGGGAGCCGCAGCGCGGGCAATGGGTGGGGGTGTCGGTGCCGTGGGCCTCGAGCTCTCGGACGTACCCGCAGCGCGGGCAGCACGCCCAGGAGCCGACCTGGTCGCCTTCGGGGCCGAGGTCGATCGCGTCGATGGCGATCGCGAAACCGTTGGAGTAGAAGGTGGATCCGGGGGCGAAGTCGCGCAGCGCTTGGGCCGAGCCGCGGGTGAGCTCGAACTCGGAATGTTCGTATTCCTGGGTTTCAGGGTTCTGCCAGTTCACCGACACCGACAGCGTGACGGAGTCGTCGAGCAGGGTGTAGTTGGGCAAGAGGCCGAATGATTCCAGCGCGCTGATCCAGTATTCCGAGCGCAGGTTGGCCAGCTGTTTGCCGATGAGCCGTACCGATGCCTGCGCGGTGCGTAGTTCGCGTTTGTCGTCGTCCGTCGCCGCTGGCGAGGTGGCGCGTTCGAGCAGGGTCGGCAGCGCCTTCTCGGCGGCGGTCTTGCGGTGGGTCAGGGTTTCGATGCGCCGGTTCCACACCTGGCTGGCGACGTGGCAGCGCACGGCGAACTCGCTGGTTCCGACGCCGTTGGCGCCGGGTCGGGGGAAGCGGCGCAGCCGCGCAACGACGTCGTTGTCCAACGGCGGCATACCGGACAAGAAGCTGTCGACCAGCTCCTCGCAGCGGGTCTCGGCTTCGGTGATGAGCGCGCCCAGGTAGCTTCCGGCGGTGGTGGCGCGCAACGCCTCCGGGGTGTTGCGCGGATGCGGGGCGCCCGGGCGGCGGGCGAGTACGTCGGCGACCGATGCGGTGAACTGCCGGCGCAGGATCTCCTCGGCGTCGAGGTAGGTCGCCGGCGGCCGGACAGAGCCGTTGATGATCCGGCCGGGATGGTTGAACCGAGGGAGTTGATCACCGCGGCCGGTGACGAACGCCAGGGCCAGGGCGTTGCCTGTCAACCGGCCGGCCCGGCCGACGCGCTGCAGGTAGGACGCCACTGACCGCGGCAGCGAGGACAGCGTGACCGCCGACAGGTCACCGATGTCGATACCCATCTCCAACGTGGGGGTGGCCACCAGCACGTTGGGTGCGTCCGGCGGCGGATCGGTCTGTTTGAACTGCGATTCGTAGAGCAACCGGGTCTCCGACGGCAGCAGACTGGTGTGTTCGCGGGAGACGACGCGGCGAATATCGGTGGCCGCGTACATCTGGCGGTAGAAGTTGTTCTCGACGCGCTGGCGGCGCATGGTGCCCACGCACCGGGCCACCAGACACGGTGCGGTGTCGAGTTGGCCGATGGTCTCGGGGTAGCTGTGCACTGTGTTGCGGCAGGTGTCGCAGATCAGCGAGATCGCGTCGGACTCGATCTCCGCGTCGTCGACCACGCGGGCAACCACGGCACTGGCGGGCAGGTGGAAGGTCTGCCCGCCGGAGGCAGTGACGACCTCGCCGAGAATCTCGCGGGCCCGCAGCCGGGTGAACAGCAGCCGCGACAGCACCGCCGCCTCACCGGTGCCGACGCCCAGGACCTTGGCGGTCCATGCGGGGTACCAACCCCGCGCGGCACTCACGGGTTCCAGATCGGTGTCGCGCGCCGAGCCGCCCAACACCGGGAACCCCGGCGCCGAGTTGCCCTTCCCGAAGCCAGGCATGCCCTGGTCGCGGCGCCGCCCGCCGGTGACCCACCACCGGTTACCGTCCTCGCGGCGGAACTTGTCGAACCACTCGTGCTCCACCGCGCCGCGGGTGCGCATCCGTTCCAGCACGCCGCGCACCCAGGCGGTCAAGGCGGTGTCGTCGAACTCGTCGAAGCTCAGCTGGATCTGCGCGGCCTGCAGGGCTTCGGCGGCGCAGGCGCGCAGCACCGATGCGGCAACGTCGACGTGCGCGACGGCGCTGCCGGTCGTTTCCAGGGTGCGGCCCACTCCGGCACGCAGACCGAATTCGAGTTGGACGTCGAGCAGCAGCCGGCGGCGCACCAGGTTGCGGGTCTTGGCCGACACGGTGCGCGGTTGCCAGAACGACGAAAATGCTTCGCGCTCAGCAAGTTCGGGAGGAAGCAGCCGGTAGCGCGCGCCGGGATCGTTACCCGCGAGGTCGATCATCCGGTGCGCCAGTGAGGCCAGGTCGGTCTCGCCGCGGTCGAGCGCCTGCCGGGCCAGGGTGCGCAGGGTCAGGGCGTGGGAGCGGGCTTGCACGAATCCGGCGCGGTGCGCGGCGTCCTGCACACTGTCGGTAAACACCAGTGCGCGTTTCTCGGCGGCGTCGAGGTCGGGGGTGCCGAACAGGGTGGACAGCGACACCGAGAGCATGGTGGCGATCGCCGAGCCGAGGAAGCGGATACCGTCCCGTTGCCGACAGGACGGGCAGGTGTCGTTGACCGAATCGTCGCCGGCGGTATCGGAACTATGCACCAGGACCGGCAGCGCGGCGCCCTCGGCGAGCTTGTCCTCCGCAGGCATGGTGAAGGTGATGTGGCGTTCGGTCACCATCAGCCAGCCCAACCGTGACGGCGCGTTGCGGTGGGCGTCCTCGTCGGCGGGGGCGTACTTGTCGGCCTCGACCGGGGCGTGGATGAGGGCGCGGAAGCGGTCGTCGTTGCGCAGCTTGCGCCGCCGGATGGTGGTGTCGTCGGCGTCGAAGTCCCACCCGGTCGGGGCCAGCGTGACGGCCCAGCCCGAACGGTTGCAGTGCCGGCAGTACAGGGCGGGCAGATAGGCTGCAGCGTGGTCGGTTTCGCCGATGTGGACGCCGTCGTCCTCCCAGATGAAGTGCGGCGACCCGGTCGCGGCGCGGGCTATACGGGTCAGCTCGCGGATCCAAAGGTGCACGTCGACCGACAGGGCGCTCCGGCCGTGGCGGGCGCGGACATGGCTGAGGGTGTCGACGAGTGCGGTGGTGACTGCCTGTCTGCGGGCGATGTCGTCCGGGTCGTCGCGGACGGGGGCGAAGAGCGTGCGGCTCAGCTCGTCGATGGCGGTGGCCGCGGAGGCCCTCTCGGCGAGCTGGCCGAACACCGGGTGCGCCTTGACCAGGTCGAGCACCAAGGGGCTGTTGTCGGTCATCGCCGACGTCAGCGCGGTGTCGTCACCGCCGTCGTAGAGGCCGCACAGGACCACCAGCGCGCGCACCGACGGATTTGCCTGCGGGGGAATCGCTTCGGCGACGTCGGTAATTCGGTTCTCGTCAAGGTCGGCGGGCTGCCACCCGGTGGCCCGCAGTCGTGCGGCGGCGTCGCCTGCCCATTCGGCCACGGTGAGGCGTGATTCGGTGATCACGGCTTCGGGGGTGAAGGTGTCGCCGAACACCGTCGCGGCGAAGTCGAGCATCGCCGTAGGGTCACCGCCGTCTCCAAGCGTGGCGGAGGTCGCGACGGGGGTGATGCGGCCCAGCGGGCGCTGCCAGTCCTCGTCGGTCAGGGCGGGACCGCCGGGTACCCAGTGGCTTTTCAGGGTGAGACCGAGGCGGCGCAGCAGCATCGACACGTCGGTGCCCTGAGCGCCGTCGTAGGTGTGGAACTCGTCGAGCACCAGATACTGCAGACTGTGCGCACTTTGGCGCCAGAGGTCGGCGTCGGCGGGGCGCAGCAGCAGTTGGTCGAGCATCTTGTAGTTGGTGAGCAGGATGTCGGGGGCAAGGTCGCGGATGACGGCGCGGTCAGTGATGAGTCCGTCGGCGGTGACCTTGGTGCGCTGCGGGCCGGCCTCACCGGTATAGAGGGCGGCGGTCACCCCGGCCAGGGCGGCGTGTTCGGTGAGCAGGCTGGTCAGTCGCAGCGCCTGGTCGTTGGCCAGCGCGTTCATCGGGTAGAGGATGAGCGCCTTCATGCCGGTCACGCCGTCGCGTTTGGCGCGCTGGACGTGATCGAGGATTGGGTAGAGGAACGCCTCGGTCTTGCCGGATCCGGTGCCGGTTGTCACGAGAGTGGGCTGCGGGCGGGGCCGCTCGGGGGTCAGCCGGTAGCTGCTGAGGCGAGCGAACGCGGCGGCTTGGTGTCCGTAGGGCGAGAAGCCCTCGTACCACTCGAGGTGCTCGCGCCAGCCTTCGGCAGCAGGTCGGAACGGAAGCCGAACGCGCACGAAGGGTCCGCGGAACATGCCGGTCTCGGGGTGCTGCAGGAACTCGGCGAGCACACGGCGCGCGTCGGGGTCGGCGAGGGCGAACGTGGTGCCTAGGTAGTCGAGCAGGCTGTGGGAGATCGCATCGGCTTGGGCCAGGGGAAGCAGCTCCGCCACGGTCAGACCGAACCTGTTGCGGCGAGCCGTCGTTCGAACTCGGCGTAGGCGGCGCGCATGTCGGCCTCGCGGTCGAGGAACTGGAACGGCGGTTCGTAGGTGTAGGTGTTACCGGCTTGGTTCGTTGCGGTGCGTTCTTCGACGCTCAGGTTGTCCCCCTTGCTGCGCCATACTTTGAGGACCTCCTGCGGCACCAGGCGGCCGTTCGCGTCATAGAGGTAGGTGTAACGGTCATAGCCGTAGAGCACGGGGAACTGGGTGCGATACACCGTGCACAACTCGTCAGCGGTCAAGCCAAGCCCAAGGGCAACTAGGGCATCGATCTCCACCAGGGCTTGGCGTCGGTCGCTTGCGCGGCGAAGGGGCGTGGAACTGTCCCAGCTCATCACAACGGGCGCTAGCGGTGGTCGACCAGCATAATCAAGCCCGCCGACCCAGGAGTCGGATGACACAAGAGTTGGCGCGACGTCTGCCCAAAGCTGCGAGTATGCGGATGTTAAGCAGTTCAGTCGCATGCTCCGGTGTGACAGCAAAGGGGCCAACTTATGGTCAAGGTCGATGGTTGGTAGGCGCTCGACAACGCTGCGAGGAATGCTCGATTTTGGTGTAGCACGAACCATGAAATCTGCGACTAATGACGAGAGGGTTGCCACTGCCAACCCGAGTGCCGCTGGCCCTCTTCTTATGGAAGCAAGCCCATAGCTGTTCTGTTTCAGATTCGATGTCCCCGGCGGCACAATGCACGGGATCAGAGTTCGTTCTCCGGTGGTGGCCGCCATACTGCGCCACAAGACGCGGTAGAAGTCCCGCAAAGGCGTCATGTCGTCAGATCGCAGTCGTGGGTTCGCCCGGTCAAAAGCATGTCGTTGTGAGCCGGGCTTATATGCGGTAACCGGAATCTCGTTAGGCCCGAGGGCCTCTAGATCAACTGGTGAATAGTCCAAATTGTTTGCCATCGACTCGTTTGGGTACTTGTTGAACGACGACCCAATATGAAAATTCGGTCCCTGCAGGATCACACCATCCCAGGAGGCCGGTCTGCCCCAGTCCACAGTTATCACGCCAGTTCTGCGATAGAGCGTCTCGTCAAGCCCAAGAAAGAACTCAAGGTCGTACTGTTTCAACCGCGAAGCGGTCGCAACTTTCTCTTGGACCAGAGCGGATGCTTTATTTACCGTGTATAACATCCTAGACTGGGAAGTCGGCGTCGTCGTCTCCTCGATAAGCTCGTGCCATACGCGAAGCGTTTGTGTATTGGCTACCAGGATTCTGCTGCGGTGCGGACGAAGATCCCACTTACCCTGTGCATCCTTGATACCCGGCTCAGCGCCACTCCCATCGTGAGTTAATGACCGGACCACTGTATCGGGGTGATAAAGAGAAGACCCGTTGAGGAATTTCGGGTCCTGCGGGCGCCCGTACACGTGGACGCCGTAAGAGACGTGATGATCGATCTCGAAAAATTGCAACTCATTGACGAACTGCCAGTGGCGCCGCAGGCGGCGGTACGTAGCGCCTCTTAGAATTGCAGCCTTTTCGTCGGTAAAATGAGTTTCTGGATGCATCAGCGATATCGTCCCCGCCGAAGACATATTTCGCCAAGTCTGCTCCATGAAGCACCGATATAAATCTGCCCTGAGCCCTGTGAGATGCGGGTAGTTGCCGGCGTCAGACAGGAAGGCGCGAGTTCCGACAGCGGCTGTTAGTTCGTCGGCAAAAAAACTGTTCGCGCGGTCCATACTGAGCGTCGACTTCTTACGAGACCTAGCTTGATCAGGAGTGACCTTTGTATCAAGCGCCCAAGTAACGTCGAACTCAGCTAGCGCTGACGTTTCGTCGAAGTCAGGGCGCACCCACGGCGGATTCCCCACCTGCAGATCGAAGCCTCCGCGCGCAAATACCGACGGGAAGTCCAACTCCCAATGGAAGAAACCGTACCGCTCGGCAAGGCGTTCGCAGACCACCAGCCATGGGTGAGCGGCGAGTACATCGGCGGGACCTTTTGCCTGCGCGAACGCGAGGTCGTTTGACTCCGCGACGTCGAGGTCATGCCAGTCGTTGATATCGATGAGGCTGTGTTGGTCGGCGTCGCGGGCACGCACCTTCAGCTCCACACCGAGCAGTTGCTGCAGTGCTTCTATCCACTGATCCACGCTTGGTGGCCCGACGAGTTGCCCGTTCACAGTCGCGATCTCATCGGTTAACGGCCAGAACCACAGCGCGCACCAAGCATCCATTACCCGCCGTAGCCGCCGATAGGCGCCGCGCTCGTCCGCCAGTGACTCCTCGATCTGCTCGCGGGTGACCTTGCCGCCGACAGGCAGGTCAGCGGCGCCCCAGACGTCGATGGGCCGGCGGATCTGCGACTCGGCAATCTCCAGCCGCCGCAGCGCGAGTTGCCAAAGCCTGTCGGTGCGGCGTGCCATTGCGGCGAGTGTGGAGATTTGCGTCTTGGTCAGCTTCGGCCGCAGCGACTTTCGCCAGTCCTTGACCCGTTCCAGCGCTTCCGATGCGAGTTCCTTCGCTTCCTTCGCGTCGGCGGTACTGCCCCAGCCGTCAGTGGGTAGCAAGAAGTGGTGCACACCGCTGGCGAGGTCGTCGCCGAGCGTAGAAAGCGGCTCTTCGACGGGAGTGGCCCGTAACCAACCTTTTTCGCGCAGCGAGGCGGCAGTGATGACCGCGCGCCGCGCTCCGACCAGCGAGTTGCCTCGCCGCAGGTGCAGGCCGAACCACGGTGCTGCCAGACCTTCACCCATGGTCGCCAACCACAACGAAATCTCGGCGAACTCCACTGCCGTGGCGTTCAGGTCGACCCCGTAGACCTGGTGCAGCGCGATGTAGGCTTTTACCCGCTGCAGCTCGCTGGGATACCGGTCCGGGTCGATGCGTTCGCCCCGTTCATCTTGGCGGCGCGACAGGTACTCCTCAGCCAGCTGGCGCACCGCTTCGACGGCGAACGCCCCTGAGCCCAGGGCAGGTTCGCACACCGTCAACTCGAGAATGTCCCGTGCGGAAGTGCGCTGGCCGTCCTGGTCGAGCAGCTCGGCCAGCGCCTGACCGACGACGAAGCGGGTCAGCACTTCGGGCGAGTAGTACGACGCCGACTGCTGGCGTTCGCGGCCGGCCAGCCGGTAGACGAAGGTGCCCCGCTCGTGAACGACCGGCTTGCTCTCCTTGGTGTCCTCGTCGAGGGTGCGCACGAAGTCGTTCTCGGAGATGCCGTCGATGCGGGTGGCCGGCACCACCCACGAGCCCTTTGACGCGTCGCCGTTCTTGGCGACCTCGTAGAGGTCCTCGGTGGCGAAAAACCCGGTGTAGCTCATCAAGCCCTCGTACACCGCGCCGAGCTGGTTGATGCCCAACTGGGCGTAGGAGATGAAGCCGCGGTCGCGGCCTCTGACCTCCTTGCTCAGCAGCAGGTGGCGGAACACCTGCTGCAGGGCGGCGTTCCCGAGCTTTGTCGCGTCGATCAGCGCGGTTGCCTCGGGTTTGAACAGGTCGGCGCGCAGCGACCGGAACGTCAGGCCCTCGGCGGCGGCCGGGTCGTCGCCGCTGCCGTCGTGGCCGCGGTCCACCAGTCCGAACAGCACGTGCAGCGACTCGTAGAGGTGGGTGCCGCTGCGCCCCCGCGGGGTTACCAGCTCGGTAAGGGTCAGCTCACGTAACCGGTCGAGGCTGTACCCACGTTCGTAGGCGGGGTCGCCGACCGGCAGCACCCCGAGTTCGGGGGCGGCTTCGGCGTAGAGCAGGAACAGGATTCGGTACAGAAACCGCAGTGACTGGCGAGCCAGCGGCTGGGCCTGCTCGGGGGGCAGCGGCGGCAGGTCCTGTTCCGCGCGGCGGTACACCACCTCGTTGGCGATGATCTCGATGGACAGCCGCACACCCTCGCGCAGATCCTCCGACACGCCCACGGTGTGTTTTATCGACTCGTCGATGACCGTCGACCACCACAGGTTGCCCTCGGCGTCGGGGGCGAGCGAGTCGGCGGCCAGGCAGGTCAGCGCGTGGTCGATTTCACCGCCGCGCCTGTCGTCGTTGCGTTCGCCAACCAGCTGCAGGTTGACCACTAGATAGCGGCCTTCGGGCCAGCGTTCCCGTTCGGTGATCAGCGCCAGTTCACCGGCCAGCACCAAGGCGAATTGCGGGCCGTCGTCGGCTACGAACAGGTGTGAGAGCAGCCGCGCGGCCGAGACGATCTCCTCGTCGTCGGTGCGAAACGTACGCAGCAGCGTCTTCTCGTCCTTGGCGAGCAGATCCTCGAGCGCCAGCGCGCCGCGGGCCTCGACGATCACCAGCGGCGCCGGACCGGTCAGCCCGCGGGTACGCACAGCCAGCGCCGGGCCGGGTTCGTCGTCGCGGCCGCCGATGCGGTGGGTCTCCCAGCGGACCGGGTTGTCGTAGCCAAGGACGTCGCGCAGCCGGCCGTAGAGCACGTCGAGGACATCGGGGTCGGCGTTTTCGGCCAGGCCGATGAACACGCGGCCGAGGTCGCCGCGGGCCTCGGTGTAGCGCGACCGCGGCGTGGGCTGGCCCTGCTCTCGTTCGGTGTCCCAGCCTTTGCGGCGCTCGGTCACCTTGGCCTGGAACGACTGTGAGCGCGCGTCCGTGGTGAAGTAGTGCTCGCTGAGGAAGTCCTCACCGAGGATCAGTGCGTCGGAGGTGGCCATCGTGATCCTTTAGTTTCCGCCGGTGAAGTCGGTGGGCACGACCACAATCAGCGGCCGGACCAGCCGACGGTCGGGGTTCATGTCCTGGGCCAGCGCCTGCTCGTCGTCGATGCGCCGGGTGCGATGGCGCAGTCCGATGTGCTGAGTCATGCTCTGCGCCTGCTGTTTCCACTGCCGGGTGCGGTGCAACCAGTCCTGGATGCGTTGGGCGGTGTCGGCGCGGATGGCCTCGGCGTGCTGCTCGGCCGCGGAGTCCGCGGCGGTGACCGCGGTGGCCACCAGGGGCTGTAGTTTGTAAACGTCGGTCAGGTCGCCGGCGTTGATCGCGCTAAGGCTCAGCGTGTTTATTGCGTCATGGGCGCTGGCATGCGGGGTCGCGAACCCGACCGCCGGATCTTTCGGGTCGGGGAACTCGACGGTGTAGTACGACGCGGCCACCACCTGCCCGCGCAGGTTCGACTGGGTGACGAGCAGGAGCACCGTCGGCGACGCGACATCGCCGCGCACGGCGAAGATCTCGTCGCGGCTCAGTTCGGCCAGTGCCCGGTCGGCCGCCCACTCAATCACCGGGTGCAGCGGTGCGAGGAAGTGCGCCTCGGGCCAAGTGGACTGCGAGGTGCCCGAGCGGGCCTGCACCAGTTCGTCGCGGCCCCGCGCCGGCGTCAGCGCGAGCTTGAAGGATTCGACGACTTTGCGGTCCCGCAAATAGGACTGGGGCAACACCTGCAGCCGCTGCCGCAGGTCGGGCGGCGGCACCAGCGAGGCGATCGAATGTGCTTTGTGCACTTGCCATTTGATTCCGTTGGGTGGCGCCTGCTGGGGGGTGGTGATGAACTCGTCGACCGCGTCGGCGAGGAACGCGAAGTCGGTGTCGTAGACGCCGTTGTGGTCGGGTGCGGGCGGAGTCGTGGGTTCGACAGTGGGCTGACCGATGGCGCCGGTGGACAGCCCGGCGAAGAAGGCGTCCAACCCGCCGCCGGTGCCGACGTCGTCGACGCTGCGCACCACCGCGTCGAGGTCGGCGCTCCCTTCGAGGACCCGGCGCACCGCCTCCTCCTCGGCCTTGACGTCGTAGGTACCGATCAGCGACGCCGCATCCCCCAGGGCGGTGTGGGCCTCGTGCTCGCGTTCCACCAGCCGCGTCAGCACCCGGATGTCGCCGCTGAACCGGTCGGTGGACGGGGTGAGCAACAGCGCGGTGATCATCGGGCGGTGCCGCTGGCCGTACCGGTCGATCCGGCCGTTGCGCTGCTCGATACGGATCAGGCTCCACGGGATGTCGTAGTGCACTAGGTGGTGGCACTGGGTGTGGAGGTTCACGCCCTCGGAGGCGACGTCACCGGTGACCAGCACCCGGATCGGGGAGGACTCCAGCTTGAACGACTCGACGATGTCCTGCTGATCCTTGTCGCTGAGGCCGCCGTGCAGAACCGCCACCTGATCCGCAGCGAGCTTTAAGTCCTGCACCAGGGCTTTGGCCAGCCAGGTCAGGGTGGCCACTCGCTCGGCGAACACCACGACGCGACGGTCGCTGGCACGTGCCACGCCGATGTCGCCGAGGTATCTCAGGAGCGCGTCGTACTTGGCCGACCCGGATTTGAGCACCTTATCGTTCAGTTCGGAAAGCCGTTGCAGCGCTTGACGTTCCGTGGCCGCCTTGGGTTGGTCGTCGTCCAGTCGGCGCATCCGTTCGCGGATCGACTCGGCCAGCGCAGCCGGCGAGGACAGGAACGCCTTGGCCAGGACCCACGGGAACAGCGCCGCGGTGCTGCCCGAGTACGGCGAGCCACCCGGCCCCGGCCACAGCCACACGTCTTCCAGCTCGCGAGCGACGGCGTCCTCGGCGGCAGAGGCAGCCACGGTGACGTTGCGCGGTGGTTCCCGCTCGGCCCAGTCCGAGCCCACCTCGGCGGCGACGTCGGGGTGGTGGCGGTGGCGACGGATCACCAGCTTGGCGACCTGGTCGAGGTCCAGCTCACCAGCCGGGTCCACGGCGCTGGGATCGAGCATCCGCACCAGCTCTGCGAACGACTCCGCCTTGCCGTTGTGGGGGGTGGCCGACGCCAGGATCAGCGCGTCGGTGCGTTCGGCCAGCAGTCGGGCCAGCCGGTTGTTGAGCGCCGCGGTGTTCGTGACGTTGTGGGACTCATCGATGACAACCGCGTCCCACCACTGCTTACGTAGGTGAGCGACATAGCGGTCGCTCTTGAGCGTGTCGATCGAGATGATCACGCGCTTGTAGTAGGTGAACGGGTTCCGGTTGCCGGGCAGGACCTGCCGGATGCGCTGGATTCCCGTGGAGTCCAGCCGCACGAACGGCAACGCGAACCGGGTCCACAACTCCATCTGCATCTGCTCGAGCACATGCTTGGGTGTGACGACCAGGATGCGCTCGCCGCGGCCACGGCGCACCAGCTCGGCGAGGATCATGCCGATCTCGATGGTCTTACCTAGGCCCACCGCGTCGGCCAGCAGCACCCGTGGGCGCAGCTTGTCGGGGTCGAGCGCCTTGCGCACCGCTTTGAACTGGTAGTCCAGCGGGTCACTCAATCCGCCGCGCGCCACGGACAGGTCCGGATCGGTCGCCGCGACCGGCGTCTTGCGCAGCGTGGCCTCCAGCCACAACCGCGACCGACGGAAGTTCGACGACCCGTCCGGGACTACCCGGACGTTCGCCGGATCCACAGTGACGACCTTCTCGATGCCGGTGGAGAAGGTGGCCTCAGTGTCGCGCACCAGTTCCGAGAGTCCGATGACGTGGACGAAATAGCCGTCGGTGGCTTGCTCCACCTTGGTAACCAGCCATTCGGCATCGCGGACCAACACGACTGAGCCGGGTGCTGCGGTGAAGGCGGCACTATCCGTCGTTAGTCTCGCGACAGGTTGCTCTGTGAGCGTCACATCATCTCCGGGACGGGGTGCTGGTGCTGTGGGCGTTTGGGGAGGATTCGGCGTGGGCTCTTCGTCCCCGTCTCCGGTCCGGGAAGGCGTGCCCAAGTCAGGTCCGATAACTGCGCGGATCGTGTCCTCCGAAACACCGAAGAACTCCGCGGAGCGGGTGACCATCGTTCTGACGGCGCGTTGCGCCCCATGCGGATCTGCGGTCGCTACCGCCGCACGGAAGTCTCGTCGGATCCGGTTCCGCTGCCCCGACGTCAGCAATTCTTCTGGTAACGCCTCGGGCAGTTCGTCGTGCAGCAAGTAGTCGATGGTGTCGTACGAAATCCCGTACTTGGCTTCGAGTTCAGCACAGGTGTGGCGCATCGCCCACTCGACACCGTGATCGTCGATCGCCGTCTGAACAGCCCGGCGGATCGCTGAACGTTGACCTGGCGACAGGTGGTCTGCTTGCCTCTGCGGTAACTCCCCCATCACTACAGACCTTATCGCTGCCGTCACGGGCCAGTAGCGTATTGCCGTCAGCTACTTAGCTGTCCTCGCACATTTGCAGGTGCAACTGGGTAGTGTCTGGGCAATCGCTCAGGTCTCATCGAGCGACTGTGATGGTTTGCCTCGGGGGCGGGGGGTTTCATGCTGATTGTTGCCGGTTGCGCGCCGGTTGAAGAGTTGTCGGCTATCCGCGCGGACCTTCCATGAGTTTAGCGAGGTCGGCGCTCCCGCCTGCCCCGGAGGCTGCACACCGCATACTCGCCGAACATGGCCCCCTCACCGCCACCGAACTTCGCGCTCTGCTCCGCGCAGAGCAATTTCACCTACCTCTAGAACGGCTGCATCAGCTTCCCGACCGATTCCCGCAACGGTTCCAGATCGCCAGCGACGGGCGTCTGACGATCGCCGCCTCCGACCGCGCGGACACGGACGACGAAGACGAGACGTCGTCTGAAAGGTCGGAGTGGTATGAACCCCGCCCCGAACGTGTCCCGCTCGATCGCGTCGGCGTGCTCGATCTGGAGACCACGGGCCTGCATCCCTCGACTGACTTCATCACCGAGGTGGCCCTCGTTCGGCTGGATGGCACGCCGTTGCTGAGCGTGGCAGTGGAGCTCCCCCACGACGTTCCCCGCCCCACCCCCGCCACGGCCGACATCGTGTCGACAGCTACCGCGCTCGGCATGCTGGAAGCGCACCTTCAAGACCTCGACCTCCTCGTCGGGCACAATCTGCTTGCGTTCGATCTGCCGTTCCTGTCCCAGGCAGCTCGACGGGCAGGCGCCAGGCCGGTCACGTTTCCCGCCACAGCTGACAGCCTCCATTTGTCGCTGTTGGTGGATGTCGCGATGCCCAATCGACAGCTCGCCGACCTGACGCTCTCCTACGACATCAGCAACGACAACCCACCCCGTGCGTTGTCGGACGCCACCGCAACCGCAGCCGTCATTCGGGCAATGCTCGCTTCCGTCGACATCAATGAGCCGAGCTGGCAGCTGGCGGTCGCGACACTTGAGACGTACGACCATCCGCTCGCCAAGGTCTTCCCCGCCCTGCCCTCGACACCTGACCTGGCGGCCCTGGCCCGCCCGTCTGATCCCCTGTTGGTGGCCACCGGCTCGCCGGCACCGGACGCGTGGTCCGCCACCCGAGACGATTTCCCGACCCTGCATCGGCAGCGCGGGCTTCGCCCCCGGCCCGCTCAGCAAGAAATGGCGCATGCCGTGGCCGAAGTCTTCGATCGCGGTGGCCGGCTTGCCGTCGAAGCACCTACCGGGACAGGTAAATCTCTCGCCTACCTCCTCCCCGCCCTGGGCCGCGCCTCTCAGGCGGGCAGACCTGTGCTGGTCGCGACCGCAACCAAGGCCCTCCAGAACCAACTGCGCAGCGATGCCGCCCAGCTCCATGAAAGTGGACTGCTGCGCGCACCATTCCGGCAGCTCCAGGGGGTCGGGAACTATGTGTGCGCCCGTGAACTCGAAGGGGTGCTGTCCGACTCCGATGCATCCGGGCTTGCTCTCGCCGTCGCCATCCGATCCATAGCGACATCGGCATCGGGCACCTGGGATGACGTCACCGATTACATGCTGCGGAGCGCCGATGCCCGCTATGCACGCACGCGCGCACGGCTACGCACCAACTCAGGCGGCTGCGACCGACGGAACTGCGCATGGGCAGCCGTCTGCCCGCTGATGCAGCAGCTGAAGGAACTCGACAAGAAGCCCGGGGTGGTGTCGGTCAACCACGCCCTGGTCGCCAGCTGGATCAAGCTACAAAAACAAGGGATTCCCGCCCCCGGCGACGTTCTCAACGAAGGCCGCGCCGACCTCGTCTTCGATGAGGCTCACGCACTTGAAGATTCACTCACCGCCGCGTGGACCGAGCGCATCGACGCCCTCGAACTCGAGATCCTCGTCAACGGCCTCGCACGCCGATCCCGGCTGATGCGCGACATCCGCGCCCGAGGCGGCGCTGCCGTGACCGAAGCGTTGGAAGCAATCACCGCAGCGTCTAGCCAGGTCCGCTCCACCGGCAACGAACTGGCCGAGGCCATCACCACCTACCTCCACGAATACGCCGGCAAGGCCGCAGGTGTCGTGCTGCAGTCCGGCGTGGTGAGCAATCGTCCCGAGTTCCGGACTCTGCGGCAGAGCGCTGCCGGCGTGCGCTATTGGCTGATCCAACTCGCCAAAGCAGTGACAAGTCTTCGCCATTCGCTGGCCGAGACCAGCGGTCTTTCTTCGGCGAAGCAACGCTTACGCGGCTACTCCGAGCGGCTCGACAATGCGATCACCCTGCTGGAGACATTGGGACCACTGCCCGACAGCCACCTATGGGTGTATCGCCTCGCGGCTGAGGAGGACGACCCCGCAGCCTGGACATACGAACGCCTACCCATCCATGTGTTCCCCGAGTTCAAGCAGCATGTGGTCGACCACACCCATTCCACTGTGCTGTGCTCAGCGACGCTGACCGTGGAACAACGCTTCGACTACCTCGCCTCTCGCTTGGGCATCCGCATCGACCCGGACCCAGACGATGACGCATTCCGCGCCTTACGACTGTCCTCCCCGTTCGATTACCAGAACCAGTCGATCGTGGTCCTCACCAATCACCTGCCGGTTCCCGTACCTGTCAACGAGCGCGAGTTCTGCGAAGAGATGGCAGCAGATCAAGCCGGTTTCCTGTCCCTGTCCGGCGGAAAGACGTTGACGCTGTTCGCTGCCCGTAAACGGATGGAAATTGTCGCACACGGAGTTCGGGCCAAAGCCGAAGAGCTCGCCGACCGCGGAGTCGAACTGTTGGTCCAGGACGAGTTGGGCCGCTCGCAGATCGCACACAGATTCCGGACCGAACCTGGCACAGTCCTCTACGGCCTGAAGTCGTACTGGGAAGGCTTCGACGCACCCGGCGAGACGCTGTCCTATCTGTTCTTGGAGAAGCCGCCGTACCCGCACCCGGACGACCCGTTGGTGTCGGCTCGACAACGCGCCATTGCTGAGCGCGGCGGAGACCCCTTTCTCGACTATGTCCTGCCGATGACCGCCATGCTGTTCACCCAGGGCTTCGGCCGTCTCATCCGGTCCGAAACCGACAGGGGTGCCGCGTTCGTCTGTGACCGCCGGTTACATTCGCCCACACAAGCTCAACGAGTGATCCTGGGATCGCTACCCGCACCGGCGATCCATGAAGCCTTGGACCGCGATGATGCTTGGACTCGCGCAATCGAATTCGTCACCGGCACCCGTCCTGACCTCACCGATGCGATCTCCTTCGGCCGAGACGATGTGACCAAGTTGTTGGAGGAGTTGCGCCTCGTCGAAGGCGAAGATCCGACGGCCAAGCTCGTCGAGGCCGCCGAAAGACTGTTCGGTATCAAAGAACTGCATCCCAAGCAGCTCGACGTCATGCGTGCGATCGCCGAGGGCAGAGATGTCATGGCGGTCTTACCGACGGGGTTCGGCAAATCGCTGTGCTTTCAATTGCCGGCACTGCTCGCCCCGCAGGCACGTGCCACCGTCGTCGTGTCGCCGCTGGTGGCACTCATCAAGGACCAGGTCAACGACTTGCGTGGGCGGCGGGGCATTCGGCCCGTGCAGGGCATCACCGGGACAACCTCCGGCCCATTGCGGAACGAGATACTGCGCGACACCGCCAATGGGTTGGTCCGATTGTTGTACGTATCGCCAGAACGGTTGGCCCGCGATCCGGTGCTCCGCGGCGCCCTCGGCCGCCAGCAACTCAACAACGTCGTCGTCGACGAGGCGCACTGCGTTTCCGTGTGGGGCCATGATTTTCGTCCGGAGTTCCGACAAGTCCCCGCCTCCGTCGCAGCGTTCGGCACCCGGCCACCAAGGGCCGGTCTGACCGCTACCGCCACCTCGGAGGTGGAAGCTGACATCACCTCCGCGATGGACATGCACGACCCGGTTGCCATTCGAGAGCCCAGCGACCGCCCCAATCTCCGCTTCCGGGTGATCAAGTGCGCAGACGAGCGTGATCGCGCCCGGGAACTCCTGCGATTCGTGACATGGGCCCGGGACCGGCCCGGAATCATCTACGTCACCAAGCGCGCCCTCGCCGAAGAGATCGCCGCGCTTCTTCGGCGAGCCGGATACGCAGCCCGCCCGTACCACGCCGGCATGGTTCCCGAGCAGCGCGATGCGGTGCAAGAGGACTTCGATTCTGACACCACACGAATCATCGTCGCCACCAAGGCCTTCGGCATGGGCATCAATAAGCCCAACATCGGGTGGGTCGCCCACTACGACCTTCCCGACTCCCTCGACGGCTATGCCCAAGAAGCGGGACGAGCCGCCCGTGCCCGGGACGTCTCCGGTGACTGCGTTCTGCTGTACACGAATGCCGACATCGCGCGGCGTCGACGATTGATCGAAGCGCACGGTACGAAAGCTGACGCCGCCATCACCCAACGACTCTTGACGGAGCTTTGGCGATGTCCCGAGCGCGGCGACTCGCGAGTTTTCGACATCGACGACATCGCGGACGCGCTCGGCATCGACGACGACGAGATCAACGTCCACCTTGCTCAGCTCGAACGAGTCCATGCCATCGAGCAGGGCTTGGACTGCTCTGCGCGTGCCACGGTCGACGTAGGGCACCGCGAACCGGAGGACGAGACCGAACGCAGGTTCTTCCGCGAACTCTTCTACAGAGCTCATCGAGCTCGCCCCAATGTCCGCATTCAGCTCGATTTCCAACAACTGAGTGACGAACGCGGTTACGACCCCGACGAGCTGGAGCAACAACTGATCAACTGGTCGCTGGACCGCCTGGTCACATTTTCCAGCTCACGACGCCTGCGTCGTGTCCGCCTGCTGACCAAAGTCGCTCCGCAGCATGAATTGGAACGAGAGTCGGCTCGGTGGAAATGGTGGCAGAAGCGCCGCCTTCAGGCGATGATCGATTACGCCACACAGGATTCGGACTGTCGCCGGACAGTGGTGGGCAGCCACTTCGGAGACGACGTCCCTGACTGCAAGAGCCGAGACGTCGAGCCCTGCGATGCGTGTAGTGGAGACATCGCTGCCTGGGCCACGCTGCCGGACCACATGGTGGCCGATCCTGAGCTCCTGGTCAACGCCGAGCTCACCTCACTGCAGGCCATCGGGTGGGCCTCCGCGTTCCGGCGTGGAGCCTACGGTGAAGCGAGTCTGAAAGCTGCGGTCCTCGGCCGAGAGTCGCTCGGTGAAGGACGGCCCCTCGGCGCAGGCGTACTGAGCTGCCCGCAGTTCGGAGCGTTGCGTCACGTCCGTGGTAGCGAAAAGCGTTGGGATGACGCCGTGAACAAGCTCATTAACCAGGGACTCGTCGAGCGCCGCGCCATCGTTCGCGAGGGCTCCCAGGTCCCCTATCAGTCCCTTGCGCTCACCCCAGCCGGTGCGCAAACCCTTGGCATCGCGGAGCCGCAATGATCGAGAAGCGAATTACCCACCAGCTGCTCGAAACCGGTGAACTCGGGCTGACCGAGCGTGAGTGCGCCGCGCTCCTTCTGCCAGAGCACAGTTCGAGCATCCAGCTGGAGCTCGAAAGCGAACCCTTCCTCGCACAGTGGAATGGGCGTAGCCGCCAGCTTACCGGCGACCTTCTGACCGAGCGCCTCCAAGACTATGGCCAGGACGGCGGACTGCTCCGACTGCGGCTTGTCGGTCAGGTGTACCGCCTCCAACTTCTGCCCCCTGGTACGCGCAGCGAGATCACCGTGGTGGTGTCCCCCCCGACTCCGGTCGTCAAATCCACCGCAGCCAAAGCGAAGCGGCGTCGGGCCACCGTGGACCGTCAGTTCCAAGCTGACACTGAGTACGACTGGGGTAACTCCGCGGAGAAGGCGATCGGATTCCTCCGCTCGGCGCGCGAGTTACTCGCCGAGCAGCTCAAGGCGGCCGGATTCGACCCGCTCGAACTGGTCGAGCTACGCCTCCAGGGTGAAGAGTTGGCGACGTTGGACGATTTCGACGAGCTGCTGGCGGTCGACGTGTCCAATGTCGACCGGATGCCGCACCAGGAAGCCGTCGCACGACATGCGTTGTCTCGCCTGCGCGGACGCGCAATTCTCGCTGACGAGGTCGGTCTCGGCAAGACCATCGAAGCCGGTCTTGCGGTCCAGGAACTCACACTCCGTGGTCTCGCCAAGCGGGTGCTCATTCTGTGCCCTGCGCCGCTCCGAGATCAATGGCGCGAGGAGATGAGCACCAAGTTCGATCTCGCCTTCGAGGTTGCCGCCCGCGGTCCGGAAGTCGGACTGCAGGATAAGCTGATCTTGAGCATGCAACTCGCCCGAAACAACGCTGACGTCCTGACGAAGAAGCCCTGGGACATCGTCATTCTCGACGAGGCGCACCGTGCTGCGGGGTCAGGAGCCCGTAAAACCAGAGACCTCATCACCGCGCTGACCACCAGCTGTCGCTACGCCTTGTTCCTCACCGCCACACCCGTGCAGAACGATCTGCTCGAGTTGTACCGGCTGGTGGAGCTACTCCGACCTGGCACCTTCACGTCGGTTTCCGATTTCAAGCGCCAGTTCATGACGGGCTACGACCCACGGACACCCAAAGACCCCGCCGCGCTCCGCCGCCTGATCAGCAGCGTAATGATCCGCACCACGCGCGCGCAGGCCGGTGTCGATCGCGTGGTGCGCAAAGCAGTCGACGTCCCGATCACTCTCGGCGCCCGCGAGCATGAGCTCTACGCCCTGGCGACCGACCTGCTGCGCAATGTGATGCGGGATCGTGGCGATGCGATGCGGCGGCGCAGTTTGGCGTTGCGGTTGACCGCAAGTCCGTTCTCGATGGGAACCACGGCGCTACGGATGGCCGAACGGCATCCCGATGCACGGGTACGCGAGGTGCTGCATGAGATCGGTCATCTTGCCATGGACATCAAAGGTTCAGCGCGTGAAGACCGCGCGCTCCAGATCACCCGGAAATGGTTGGGCGAACATGGCCGAGTCCTCATCTTCACCCAGCACACCGACACTGTCACCGGACTCCTCCGTCGGATCGACGCCGAGGGATTGACCGCACGGGCTTTCCACGGATCAATGTCAGCGACCGAACGCGCCAATACCATCGCCGCGTTTCGGTCGGGCAACGTCCCGATCATGATCTCCACCGACGCGGGCGCGGAGGGCCAGAACCTGCAGTTCTGCAACTGCGTGTTGAACTATGACCTTCCATGGAATCCGATGCGCATCGAGCAGCGGATCGGGCGTGTGGACCGGCTGACCCAGCCGAAAGACGAGGTGTTCGTCGCCAACCTCTACGCTCAGAAAACCATTGACGAGAGCGTATTTCGGCTTCTCGCCGAAAAGCTCCGCATGTTCGAGCTCTTGTTCGGCCAGGTGACGACCATTCTCGGCGAACTCGATGACTCCAAGGCGGCGAGCTTCGAAACACGCGTGATGGAGGCGCTCTTCGCCGACAACGACTCCAAGATGAACACGCTGCTCAATCAACTGGGTACCGAGCTGATCCACGCCCGCGAAAAGGCATCCGAGCTGATCGCCGCCGACAGCGGCATGAGCCAGTGGATGACGTCGGCCTTTGAGCATCGCAAGGGGCTCACGAAAGCGGGCAGTACAGACCTTGCCCCCGAGGTCAGCGAACGAGCGCGGATGCGACAGCGGCGTGTACAGACGTGGGTACGGAACGTTCTGAGGGCGCTCGACGTCCGAATAGTGCATGACACCGGCGAAGGGGACGGGGCCTTCCTGACGGCATCGTTCGACGAGGAGTTCGAGCAGGAGCTCGGTGGGCGGACCACGATGCATCTGGCCTTTGACCGATTCGGACTCGAACATCACCCCGACGCCGAGCTGTGCGCCGTCGGCTCACCCGTCTTCGACGAACTGCTCGGGCTCCTGCGTGTTCGCGGCGACATGCACGCCACCGTCCCGGTGATCCCCGACGACATCGGTCCCAGCCCCTATCGGCATGGGCCGAGTATCAGCCTGGTGCGTCGACGCCTCGTGCCCACTGGCTCGTGGAGCGGTCAAGCGACGTTTCGCGCTACGGTCGGCGAGGCCGCGACCACCGAGCATCTCATCACAGCTGACCTCAACGGGCACCAGCAACAGCAACTGCCTCGACGGCCGCTTCAGGACGGAGAATCCCTGCCTGCTTCGTTCGGAACGGCGCCGACCGTGATCGCGAAGTTCGAGCGCGCCGCATCCTCTCAACTCGAAAAGCTGCGCCGCGAACGCGCGAGAAGCGTGGAGAAGGAGCAAAACCAGGAACTCGCTCGGGTGACCGGCGGATACAAAGCACAGATCGCCGAAGCAACCGGTGAAGATCGAGCACGCCTCCACAGGGCTCTACGGTCAGAAGAACGTCGGCTCACGCGGGCACCCGACGTCCGAGCCCGTGCGAAGGTACTCGCCGTCACCCTGGACGAAGACGACTGGCTGGTGGAAGAAGCATGGGTCGGCCCCAGCGGCGACGAGAAAACCCTGACCTACCAATGGGGAATCGCTGAGCCCCCCGCTGTGGACAGCGCTGTCACCGGGTGTGCCATCGGCGTGCTGGCCCTGTGCTCCGAGATGCACTGGATTGATGACTCCGAAACGACGCACTGCTCCTCGTGCGACCGCTGGTTGTGCGGAGCCTGCGGAGACGATGCGGTTTTCGAGGCATGCCCAGTATGTGACGTACAGACGTGTGGCCGATGCCGACGTCAGAGCGAAGGTCTCTGCCTCCCCTGTGCATCGCCCGACAGGGTTCCCGAGCTGGATGACGAGTACGCCATCGCCTGGAAGATGAACCGTGACAGTGTATTACATGTCGGGGAACGGGTGTGCACTCTTACACGGCGGGCTTCGGGAGCGCCCACCATTGTGGTCGACACTGCCGACTTACAAGATCCGCGGCGCGCAAGACTGCGCGCCTACGCCCAGCTCAACGGTCTCCCACTCGACTGCGGCCTGACGAAGCGCGACCTCACCAACCGAGACAACCCGAGGTCCCCCTCACGCACACTTCTGCACAGCACTCGGGAAGTCACCGTTGAACTGTCGACCATCCCGTCGGCCGACTCATCCCTGGTCTTAGATGCCATCGACGACATCCCAGTTGCGCCAGAGGTATCTGTAGTCGCCGAAACTGATTTCGCCCTGGGTTCCCTTCTGACGAAGCTTCGGCACAGCGCGCCGCCACCGATGCGCCCCTCCGTTCTCGTCACACACCGATCGCACTTCGTCGATACCTATATCGAGGACGGCCGTCTCGTTCGCGAGTCCTGCTTCGTCACAGACGACGGCGCCCTAGAGATAACCGATGTGCACGCCGTCGACATCGATTGGTGCCAGCCCACTTTGGATGACACGTTGATCGGGTCCGCCGAGATCGACGGTCTTCGAGTTCGTTTGCACCGCAGGAACGAAGCGGTGTTGGTCACCGCGGAGCGCACAGGCGAGAACGTCGGGGAATGGATCATCTGTCCCGATGAATTCTCAGCCGCCGAACAGCTCGGCTGCTATGAGCACCTACGCGTCCTCGGCACGCCGGGTGGCAGACTGGGCAAGCGGACCGACGAGGTCCTGACGATCACCGGCGACTTCCCCTCGCCGACGGAATGCGCCATCGCAGAACGCAGTATCCGACCGATCGCAGACCTTGTGGAACTTGCAGCAGATGCCGAGATCGTTCCAGCGGACAGCGCGTCGCTATCGGCGTTCGGAATCCAGCCTGACCCCGCTGTGGCCCAACAGCTGACCGTGATTGCCGGCGAACTCGCCACAGCCTTGGCGTCCCAAGCTGAACGGCCCTTCACAGCGGCGCTGTGCAATGGACTGGAAGTCCGCGAGACCTGGCAAGGACACGGAACCGGCACGCACGTCTACCAGACATTCGACGGCACCCCACTCGCCCCCCGTGTTGACGACGTCGGCATCAGAAAGTCGGATTTCGGTGTATGCCGCGACGGACACTTTTACGCCGCAAGCACCGCAGCACTCTGTGCCGCATGCGAAACGTGGGCGTGCCGTGCATGCGACGAGTTGGAGCACCTGGCATCAATCGTCTGCCCGGGATGTACCCATGGTGTGTGTCGACGGTGCCTCACGACTTCGCACAAAGTCTGCGATGTGCGCTGTCTCTTGTGTGATGACCACGCATGTGCGGACTGCGGGCGAGACCCGACGGTCACACCGTGTGCCATGTGTGACCGGACAATGTGTGGGTCCTGCCGCGTCGACGATCTCTGTCCCGCGTGTACTGAGCTCGCTCCACTGACCGAGGACCTACGGTCGCGCCTTCCTAAGGAGCTCGCCGCAGAGGGCGCGAGTGTTTATGGAGGGTCGGACGCCGATGCCCTCGTGGTGATCATCAACCGCGGCAGCACCTATGAGCAGGCGATCGTGCGTGACCGCGCTCTCCATCGATGGGTCGCTTTCGACAGGTCGCTGATCGACGAACAGTACCGCTTGCGACTCGCGGCGAGTCGTGCACTCCACACTCAGGTGTACCCGACGACAGAGCCGCTTCCGACGGAGATTCCCCGAACCGAACCACGAGTTGTGGTCAATTCGAGGCGTTCCTTCCATGCCGCGTGGTCTGTACCTGCGATCGCCGCCTCAGGTCGGAGTCCGCACGGACAGCCGACAGCCGACGGCGATCTCGCAACCGCGGTGGTAGCGCAATTTCCACCGATGGCCGCATTGCCCGAACCCGTCTCGCGGGCTTCTGCTCGGCTTCAGGCCCTCCTTCACGAAATGGGTCAACCGTCAGCGCAACCTCTGTCGATGCGCTGGGAGCGCAGCGGATTCGACGTCGCGATCGTCCCCGCCGGAATCAGCGATATCACTATCGACAACGCGAACGAGCAGGAAACGATCGCCGAATGGCAGGACGCTGAGCAGGCCCTTTCGTGGGTGATAGACGCTTGGCACCCATCACCCACGATTCACAAAATCGCCCGTCTCAGGAACACCGAAGCTGCGATCGTAGGTATGGCCGGCCTCGCAGCACTCGGGGTACGAACCGGTGACGAGCTCGCGTGGTTTGCGATTTCCGCGTCCGAACATGCCCCTGCCGCCACGCTTCTGTCCCGCCACATGGGACTTGGAGATAGCGACGAGGTCGGTGTCTTCACCGATCGCAAAGCAATCAAACTTTCCGGCGTCTCGAATGCCACCGCAGCCGAGGTCAGCGTGGTCCCGCACGGGCGAGTGAGGACCGGACCGCGTACTCAAGACGACTCCACCCTGGATGCGTTGTCGTGCTGGCTGCCTGGTGAGCGCGTCACGACACCGCCGCTCGCGGTACTCCCGAACGAGCTCCGTCTTCTGCTGCGGAAGAACACCCATCAGACGCCGCGAAGCCGCCTGGAGATCGGTACGACCGTCGAGCAGATCGTAGCCATCGGAGATCAACAATGGCGGTACGAGGTTTCCCTGGCGCCCGGCCAAACCGATGCCCGTCGCCCTGATCAAAACACGAGACAACTACTCGACGTGGGAGAAATCGACCGCCAAGGACACTTCGGGTCGAGGCACGAGCGCTGCGGCTATTGCGAGCAACTCTGCTGTGCCGCGTGTGTCGACGGCATAGTTACGTGTGACTGCTGCACTTCACCGATCTGCAAGCGCTGCGTTCGTGAGCCGTCGGCCGGCACATACTTCTGCCACGCGTGCGCATCGACAAGGCCGCCTACGCGGAAGGAGGCGCGACAGCACGGGCGGCTTATGTTTACTCGGGGCATGCTGATTGGAACGGATTCATTACACACCGTTGTGGTCGAGCAGTCGAAGTCACACTGGGGACTTCACGGGGCTGACGGAGAGAAGCAGATCATTGCCAATCCGTCGGTGACTCGGTACTTGGAACAGCGGCTGACATCGGCAGTAGATTGATCGTGAACACGCTACAGAGAGCGTCGCGGCGTTCAGTCTCCGGTCCTAATGTGACGCGAAGCGCCGTCCCATAACCACCAAACATCACGTGAGACCCCGCCAAAGGGTGCAGCCGAATAAGAACTCGGACCCTCGTGGTGATTTGGTCGACTTCGCAGGCGACCGGGGCCGCACTAATGATCCCCTACGAACTGACAGTCCGGATTTTTCAAGACCTTCCAGAACAGGTCGCTCGACGCTGGACCTGCGCCGCCATCGGAGGCGATGGACCGGGGACGCGGCCGGCTGACGGCCGAGACCGAGGCGTTTCCGTTCATAGCTATGAACGCCGTGTTTGGACTCGCGCGCCGGTCATTGTTTGAGCACGACCACCACGACATTCATGCCAAAAGAAGTCATCCTGTGGCGAGCCGCTAGGCGCAACGGCCCAAAGGCATCTGAGACAAGTGGTCGGCGATCCAATCGGCAACGATGTCCAGAGCCTGAGTTCCAGCCTCAAAGGACCCCGATGCCGGCCGGACAGCGATGGCTATCGCGACCTCTCCATCTGTAGTTGGTACTAATCCGAATTGGCGAACCAAGTACGCCCCGGATTCAGACGGGCCCCATCCGCCCTTGAATTTGGATCCGGGGATCCGACCAAGCCCCCAGGACTGGCCCGGTTCAATCTGGCCCATCAGATTGAGGACTGATGCAGATCGTGGGTCACATGCCGCGTTGGCGACGAATGTCGCTTGGTCTTGCAGTGACCAGATGGTTTGTCCAAATGCAGTGTAACCAGGTCGGATACGTTCAGACTGAACGACAGTCGATACGCCGGCCTCGCGGAGGACTGCTTCGACTTTGGCCGCTGCGGTTTCAGGGACGCCGAGGGACGTCCACACTTCCTCTGCCGCAGCGTTGTCGGACCGAGTGATCGCCGCTGCCATAGATGCGGTGAGGGAGCCGTGTTCGCGCTCGGCTGCCATGACTACCGGCACCTTCGAGGTAGACCACGCGGGCCCCGTGCCCACATCACCAAACAGTTCAGCGGAACCTTTGCCGATGGGCGCGATAGCAACTCCGACTTCACCGTCGACCAACGGCGAAAGCGCTCCGAACGAATCCGCCAAGGACGTGACTTCCGGAACTGTGGTGCTAAGAGTTAGAGGTGGCGCAATAGGTTCGAAAGGTCCTGGGGGTGGCTGCTCGGAACCCGCTGCAGTCACGGGATCCGCATCTGGTTGGGTTGATGATTGTGCTGATTCCGGTAGGACCAGGAAATAAAGTGCGCCTCCTGCAGCAACGACACAACCTACAAGCATAGCCAGCAGAACGCCGCGTATGCGATCAAGAGTCCGCGGAGCGCGACCGCCCTGTGGCTCACGCCTCGAATTTCTTGGGTCGTGATTCATCGGTCAGTAGATGTAGACCACAGCACGGTTTCCACCCCTACACGTGATCCACTCTTGCGTGCCCTGCATGACGCATCGCATGACGAAGTTAGATCCGCTGCACGGAGGGTTTGTCGGGACATCTCTGCAATCAACCGCTCCAGCGGCAGCGATGTTGGTTGTCGTCCTCGGGTCAGGGTTTCTGGCGACGTACGCGTTTCCCACACTCTCCGCAAAGTAGCAGCTGGTCGCCTCGGACCCACGTGCTGCGCTGAGGTTGTATCGGCCGAGATCGATTGAGCCGCAGTTACGGCCAGTTGGATCTGGGCCGCTATAGAGATCGGCGCGCGGCGGCGGACCGGTTCGAATGGCGGGCGTAGCGGTTTGGGGCGCCCGAGTTGGATTCAGACCATCTGAATGCTCCTCAGGATCCTGAGTCGAGTCATTTGTTGGCGCCTGTCGCGGCCTGCTCGATGTCGGCTCCTCATAGGCGCTTGAAGGTCTGGCGGTTCGGTTATCGGAACTGTCGTCAGACCACGAAGCGATTGCTACGACGACGCCTATTACCATCAAGATGGCGACGACAGCGATCGCCACGCCGACAACCGCATCCTGGCGTACAGACGTTGAACCTGAAGTGAGCGACATTGGTGAGTTTGTGGGCGGAGGTGCTATCCGACGTGGCGGAGGAGTTGCAGAAGTCGTTCCAGCGGCTTTCCTGGCAGATTGAGGCTTAGGTCGTGAACGCACGACTGGAATTGCTGGGGCTGGGGCTTCGTCAGATTGTTCCGTGGCGCTCGCGTCGAACCGTCGCTGCTGAGCTTCCTCGATAGCGTGGCCGAGAATGTACGTCCACGCCATCGGAAGCGGCCGTCTACTTGGTGTACTGCTTAAGGTATCGACGATCAGTTTGGTCAGAAGTCTCGGCGTCATTGACGGCAAGCGCTGCGGGTCGCGAACATCCTGGTCGCCGACAAGTAGGCGGAGAGCCAACAATGCCAGCTTGTAGGAGTCGGAATAAATTGTCGCTAGTTCCTCGTTCTGCGGCACCTCCCATCCTGGAGTCTCGACCTGGGGTAAAGCCGAAATCCCTCCCACTCTCATGGTGTCGCAATCGATGAAATAGGCTTGTACAGGTTCGAGGCTGAATAACAAATTCTTGGGCGATATGTCGCCGACGCATATCGAATTCTGGTGCAGGAAAGCGAGATCACTCGCGATCTCTCGGAGCAGCGCATATCGCGTCTCCTCAGCCAATGCAATACCGCGAGCGGCAAGTATCGATTTATGGTTCAGCAAATGCTGAAGCTCTGCGTTAGCCGGCGCAGTCCCCTTCGCGGTGGTCAACGGAATCGTGAATCGATCGGGAATCGCCGGCATCACTTGGCCAATTGGTGAGCCGTTGTCTTCCACAAGGGCGCACGGCCAAGCGGCGATCGAGATGAGTCGTTCGGCATCTTCATAGGACATTGACTCCTCGACCAGCGTAGGCATTGCCGCGAGCGCGTCAAAGTTCATGTCCTGCAGAGCTTCTGGCCTATACTCCTTGAACACCATCGTATCGGTAAACTTAGTTCTGAAACCGGGTGCGCTGTAGACGACGCCTTGGCCACCTTGGCCGATCTTCGTCAACGATCCGAGTTTGGCTCGCTGTATTGCGATTCGGTCTGTCACCGATTACCTCCGATGGCGCCTCGTTTGTCGGCAGGCCACGCCGCGACCAAGGTGCGGTCGTCGTCGAATGCCTCTCTACTGAAATCGAGTGCGTGGGCAAACTCAACCAGCGACGGTACCGTGCGGCCATTGAGGACATCGCGAAAGAGGTTGCCCACCCCACCTTCTCCGCCTCCAAGCGGATCCCCGAACCCGTCAGTCCCGACTAAAAGTACGTCGCCGGGATACACATCAACTACGGTTGCGAAGATGTTCGACGGGACGCGCGGAAGGGCGGTGACTTCGGATGACGTGAGCGGCGAAAGTGGTGAGTTACCGTCAGCAAGCAGATCATGAAAGATTCCATCCGACAACAGCCAGGCTGTTGAATCACCAACGGCTGCTACATGAACGCGGAGGGCATCGAGGGCAATTTCTTCGACGACCGCGCATACCAGGGTCGTAGCGAAGTGCTGCTCGGTGGCAACAGGATCGGGATCGGATAAGTTCAACAGTCTCTGAGCGTGTTCGTTCAGGGCCCACGCCACACTCGCAAAACAGAGTTGCCAGTCGGTGGCAGCTGTTTCGCGGGCAAGAGACTTGTGAAGCCATTCCGCAGCGCTCCGAACAGCGATTGCCGAACCTAGGTGGGACTGCTGCGCTTCAGACACGCCGTCCGCGACCAATAAAACTACCCGCCCGTCGGCCAGCCGATGGATCGCGAAGTCGTCTTCGCGGGGTGCACCATTAAAGCGATGCAAGTGTCCGCGAAGCGAAGCTCCTCGGACAGAGACTCCACCCTGGGTCCATCCGTCAACGACAGTATCGGGTCGGAAAGGCAAGGGCCGGTACGAATTATGTATTGGAACAGGCTCGGTCGGCGGAGACGGGGTACCTACCGCTATGGGCCGTATTGTCGTTTGTCCGATGACCTCAGCATGTGCGCGCTCCTCATACGCAGGCCGCCAGGCGATATCTATTTCTGGGGAGTTGCGGTCCACGCCCCGTTGATCGCTGCCCTCTTCATGTGGCGCAGACGCTGGCGGTGGCGGAGCACTTTTAGAAACAAGGTCGTCATCGCGTCGCACACGCTTAAGCCAAGACACTGATCAGACTCAGATCATGTCCACCGCGAGGGAGAATCCGGCCGGTCTCTCAAACTGGAGTTGAGCTGTCCCAGCCGCTACGTTGCGCCCCGAGCTGATTACGGACTGCGTCAGCGAAATGATGAAGTCTGAGACGGCTGCGGCAGTGTCGCGGCCGCGGGCAGCCACTAACGCGAACTCGGGGCGGGTCGCGAGCTCGCTGACGATCGCCGGATCAGCATCGCCGATGCCGAATGCGAGGATGTTCGGTGCAGTGGGGTGGGAAAGCAGACGGTGCTGCGCTGCGCGCCAGTCCTCTCTTTCATTAGGAATACCGTCAGTCAGGAAAAAGACGGCGGGGCGTAGGACGCTGAATCCCTGTGCCTTCAAATCGGGGACGTCTACGGAGATACGGAGGCAAAGTTCGTCGAACGCCGAACTGTAAGACGTCAGTCCCTGGGCGGACAGCACCGGCATGGAGGGCGTCAGGCGTAGGTCTGCAGCGTCCAGGTAGGTGAACGCGTCGTTGGAGAAGCCGATCACCGAAAGACGGACTTTCGCGGCGGCGAACGATTCGCGCTGCAACGCATCGTGCAGTGCTATCAGGCCGTCGTTGAGCTCTGCAATATTGTTGCCCATCGACCCAGATTCGTCTGCGACGAAGTAGATGAGGAGAATCTTGCCCTGCGGTTCCATTCGAGGTGCCCCCACGCTCCAAGCAGTGTCCGTGCACGACTCATGCGTGCGGACCTTTTCGCGGCACGTTAGCACCTGATCTTGGATGTTTCTAAGGTGTTCCTCCGATCGCCTGGCCATTTGCCTTGCTGTTGCCTTTGGTGATCGGGTGCAGGATGAGTGAGCACTAGATCGCCCTCATCACGAGTGCGCCCGAGATAGTCTGCCTTTGCCAGTAGGTGATGGCGACGAAAAGGGGAGAGTCATCGATGTCATTCGGTCCAGGTTGGTACGACGACCCTGACGACGCCAAAGCTGAACGATACTGGGACGGTCAAAATTGGTCACCAAACAGGCGGCGCAAGCAAGCTCCGCCTATTCCTCGAGAGAGCGCTTCGCCACCTCCGACGTACTATCCGGTAGCCCCACCTCAGCACGCTGACGCTTCATCCTCCCTGCCGTATCCCGATCAGTCGGCCCAGTATCCCGCATACGGCTTCGACGCAGCCCCGCCAACGCCTTCAGCGCAGCGGCGCGAATCGACAAACGGTGCTCCCAATGGGTTCGATGCAAGCTTCATCGGCGTCGTAGGACCGTTAATTGCTTTCTGCGGAGTCGGGTTAGTGATCAGCGCATTTCTAACGTGGGGAAAGGCACGCGCTGCCGGGACATTTGTCGGCATGGATGCGTCGTGGTCCGTCACCTACCCAGGAGTTGGCGATCCGACTCAGCGAGGGTCGTTATCCGACAGAGACGGGACTGTCGTCTTGTCGCCGAATGAGGTAATCGACACCACCAACCCTGGCTGGGTCGCAATCGTCCTCGGCGTAGTAGCGATTGCCCTCGGCGCTGCCTATCACACCACGAGAAGGCGCGAGTTCACTGCCGCTAGTGCATTGTGCGGCATCGTTGCTTTTGCATTCTGTGCGAACTACCTGGCGGATGTGCGGGACGCTTTTGGGGACCCTGCAAGGTTCGTGACTATCGATTTTGCAGCTGGCTTCGGGCTCTGGGCAGCAACCGGTCTAACCGTCATCTTGGTGGTCGTCTCGGTTGCGGCTTTTTTCAGTCAACGCCCAAACGGGTAGGGCAGTCGCGGGCATGTCGCGCATTCAATCTCGTAGACATCCTCGGGCCCGAAAGAACGATTAGTGACCTCCGCATTTCATGTGGAGGAATGATCTTTGCGCTCACTGTTCAGGTGCCTGGCCGTGGCGAGCTGCTGCTCAAGCGCGTAACGGATGCTCCATAATTTGGCAGTGCGGCGTCGTCTAGATCCTCTGCATCTGACGAGGTGATCCCCACCGCCGTCAATAGATTGACCACCGCGCCTCCCGGTGGGTGGCCGTACCTTGCGCATGTGACGTCTGGGATCGATCCTCACGTCACCTAGATCGCCGACGATGCATTGGCCGATCAGCAATTCGTATCAGCCATCGACGTCATCCTCGGCCTGGGCTGGGGGCCTACAGGCGACGTTCGACTATTGCGGGCAGGATTCGTGACCACGCTGAACCGCTGCCTTCTCGTCACCAGCGCTGAGGCCCGCGACACCTCGCCATGTTGGGCGCCTGGGCTCGCGAGCACGGCCTGCAACCCTTCGAAACCGATTACATCGGACGAGCTTCAGCGACGATCCGGCCTTCTGCATCCGGTGGGCGCCACGCGACACTCCAGTACCGCATGTCTACCGCTGCGGCCGACAGTGCACATCGAGTTCCTCTATGTCTGCATCACGCCGACACCGGCTACGACGATCTCATCCTGTCCGGAGTCGAGCCCTACGACGCACGCCGCCTTGTGGAGCCCCGTGTCGAGGACATTCCGGACACCTGGCGCAGCGGCATCGTCGAACAACATCTGTAGCGCGCGCTCTCACATCCGCGAATACCGCGTCAAAGCAAAGCTATACAGCCCATACGCCCCAAACCCCACCGCCGCGACAAGCAGAGACACAGTCCCGAACCGCGTCTCCCCCAGCGCCCTCACCGCCGCATCCAAACCCGTCGCTCGCGACGGGTCGCGCAGGAATGACGCCCCGCTCACCGACGCCCCCGCCGCAAACAGAACGATGCCCTCGGCGACATGCCCGCACACCCCCAGCACCGTGATCAGCCGCCCACCCGGCACCGTCAGGTCGCCGAGAAATTTCCGCGACGCGCCCTTGTAGACGAAATAGCCGCCGAACGCCGCGATCGCCACACCGGTCAGCACCAGCACGGCCTTGCCCCCGCCCGTCTGCATCAGACGCGCACTCAGGCCTTCCGCTCGGTCACTCCCCTGCCGCCCCACCCCCAGCGCGAACTGCACCGCCGCGAACGCCAGTGCCAGATACACCACCGCCAACCCAAGTGCCTTGAGCCGGTTCACCAATGGCCCCTCGCGCAGGTGCGCGTAAGTGGATTCCCCCGGGTGCAGCCCCAGCACCGTCTCCGCCAGCCGCCACAGCGCCAGCGCGAAAAGCCCGAACGCGACCACCCACAGCGACACCTGCCCTGCCCGCTGCTCCGCCAGGATCGCCAGCGCGCCCGTCTGGTCGGCCTCGCCTCGGAACCCGAACGCGATCCGCACGATGATGTACGCGATAAGCAGATGCAGTAGCCCGCTCACCGGATAGCCGGCGCGCGCGATCCACTCCACTGTGCGGCTGCCGGTGGCCCGGTTCACCGCGCCCTTGAACGTCATAGTGGCGTGGGTGTACCCCCCGGCTACACCCGGAACGCCGATCCCCGCTCACGATCCAGAAACGTTTCGGACTTGTTCTTTAGGAAGACCACGTAGACCACGAGCGACACCGCAATGCACACCGTCACGTACCCGATGAACAGCGGCACGTGGCCCTGCTCCTTGGCCGCCTGGTAGATCAGCGGGGCCGTCCCACCGAAGATCGAATTCGCCATCGCGTACCCGATCCCGACGCCCAACGCCCGCACGTGCGCCGGGAACAGCTCCGACTTCACCAGCGCATTGATCGACGTGTAGCCCGTCAGGATGATGTACCCGACCGCCACCAACGCGAAAGACAGCACCGGCGAAGTGGTTACGGGAAGGAACGTGATCAGCACGTACGTCCACACCAGCCCCCCGACGCCGAAGAACACCAGCAGCGGCTTACGCCCAACCTTGTCACTGATCAGACCCCCGACGGGCTGGAGCAGCATCAGGAAGATCAACCCGAACAGGTTCAGCCACGTCGCCGTCATCGCCCCGTCGTACGCAGTCTTCACGATCGCCGGCGCGTTCACGCTGTAGGTGTAGAACGCGACCGTGCCGCCCATCGTGATGAGGAAGCACAGCAGCAGCGGCCGCCAGTACCGCGTCACCAGTTCCCGCATCGAGCCCGCACCCTGATCCTGGCCCGACCTCGCCGCCTCGATGACCTCTTCCGACAGCGACTCATCCATCGTGCGCCGCAGCCAGAACACCACGACCGCCGCCACGCCGCCGATGGCAAACGCGATGCGCCAACCGAATTCGCGCAGCTGGTCGTCGTTGAGCACCGATTGCAGGATCAGCAGCGTCAACTGCGCCAGCACGTGCCCGCCCACCAGCGTCACGTACTGGAACGACGAGAAGAAGCCGCGCCGCTCCCGCGTCGCCGCCTCCGACATGTACGTCGCCGACGTCCCGTACTCCCCGCCCGTCGCGAACCCCTGCACCAGCCGCGCCAGGATCAGGATTATCGGCGCCGCGAGCCCGATCGAGGCCTGCGACGGCACCAGCGCGATCACCGCCGAGCACAACGCCATCAGCGACACACTGAACGTCAGCGCCGCCCGCCTGCCCCGCCGATCGGCGAACCGTCCGAAGAACCACGACCCGACCGGCCGCATCACGAACGTGATCGCGAAGATCCCGTACACGTACACCGTCGAGTTCTTGTCCGCCTCGTCGAAGAACTGGCCCTCGAAGTACGTGGCGAACACCGTGTAGACGTACACGTCGTACCACTCGACGAGGTTGCCCGACGATCCGCGCAGCGTGTTCCAGATCGCGCGCCGGGTCTCGGCGGCACTGGACCTCGGCGCTGGCGCTGCGGTACTCGCGGTCATCGTCGTCCTCCCCTAGATCAACGTGACGAACCGTACTCCAACGCCGGTTCGGCCGAATCCACACTGCCACCACTGGAAATCGTCAACTGATCCGGCTGGATGTCGTAGCGGGCGCCGTCAGACCCCGTCACGGTGAAGCCGTCGCCAGACCGCGTCGCACCCTGGATCTCGCGGTTGGCGCCGTCGCGCAGCCGCTCGCCGCGATAATAGAAGTCGCCGTCGTCGGTCTCACAGATGACCGCCAGCGACAACGACGTCCGGATCAGCGACGCGGGTGTGTCCCCTGAGTCGCAACGCGCCGTATGTCCCACGAAGCCTTGTGAATCCGTCCCTGACACGCCTTCCACAGCCGACCGGGTGGGCGCGCTCGTCGTCGGCGACTCCGAGGTGGACGGTGCGGAGATCCGTGGCTGGGTCGGGCCTGTGTCGCCACCGGTGAACACGAGCACCGCCGCCAGAACCAGTGCGGCCGTGAATAATACGATCGTGGCGACGATCAATCCCACCTGCCCCCGGCCGAACCGGCGCGACGGCGCGGCGGGAGGGGGCGGCGCCGGTGGCGGGGTTGGGTAGGCCGAGGAGAACTGCCGCGTCGACGGCGGGGGCGCCACCGGGGCGACGGGCTCCGCAACCGGCGCACCCTCGGCGGCCATCGCGGCGGCATGCGCCAACTCGCCTGCCGTCGCATACCTGTCGTGCGGTTGCTTGGCCATGCCCCGCGCGACCACATCGTCGAAGGACCGGCTGATGCCCCGGCGCATGATGCTCGGCCGCGGCGGCGCGGAGAACATGTGCGCGCTCCACACCTGCCGCACATCGGCCGCCTCGAACGGCGCCCGGCCCGTCAACGTCTCGTAGAGCAGGCACCCCAGCGAGTACACATCCGACGCGGGGCCGCCGCGCTCGCCGCTGAACCGCTCCGGAGCCATGTACGCACTCGAACCGACCACCAGGCCCGTCGACGTCACCGATGCCTCGCCGCCGCCGTGCGCAATGCCGAAGTCAACCAAGTACGCGAAGTCGTTGGCGGTCAACAGCACGTTCTCGGGCTTGATGTCGCGGTGGACTAAGCCATTGGCATGTGCCTCGTCTAGGGCAGCGGCGACCTGCCCGATGATCGAAGCCGCGCGGGCCGGCTGCAGCGGGCCCTCGTTGCGCAGCACCTCCTTCAGGCTCGCGCCGTCCACGAGACGCATATCGATATACAGGACGCCGTCGATCTCGCCGAAGTTGTGCACCGGGATCACATGCGGTTCCTGCAGGCGCGCGGCGACCCGCGACTCCCGGCGGAACCGTTCCTGGAAACTGCGGTCGGCAGCCATCTCGGGCCGCAGCAACTTGATCGCCACCATCCGCTCGCGCGCGGTGTCGTAGGCCCGATAGACCTCGCCCATTCCCCCGACCCCGATGACCGAGTGCAGCTCGTAAGGGCCGAAGCGGGTCCCCAACCGAGAGCCTCCCTCCGGGGTGCTCACATGAAGTCCTTCCGTCGTCGTCCGGCAGCGCCCCCTAGTCTTCCCAGTCGGTCGGCGGCTTAACCGGACGCAGACCTCAGCAGTGGCTGAGCAGCTCCTTCAGTTCGAGCTCGAACCGGTCGCCCAGGTCCCACAGGTCGTCGATGAGCTGCGGACACGAGATGATGCCGACGTTGAGCTTGTCGGCCAGCGACATCACGGTGATGTTCAGGCCGGAGCTGTGGAAGATCGGGCCCAGCGGATAGAGCGCGTTGACCTTCGCGCCGCCGCTGTACAGCGTGACCGGCGGGCCGGCGACGTTGGAGATGATCACATTGTGGATGGCCGCCCGGCTGATCGGGGCGCGGGCCATCAGCCCCAGGAGCCAGCCGTACATGGTGCGCGAGATGCTCTGCGCGAGATCCACGAGCAGAGTCGGTCCCAGCGATCCGCTGTGCTCCTTGGCCCGCACGTTCGACGTCGCGATCGTGTGCAACCGCTCCCACGGGTCGCCGATGTCGGTGTGCAGATTGCAGAACATCCCGGAGAGCTGGTTGCGGCCCGGCCGGTCGGTCTGCCCGTGCACCGACGACGGCACCACCGCGATCAGCGGTTTGCGGGGCAGCTCGTCCTTGTCCTGGAGGTAGCCGCGCAGCGCCCCCGCGCACAGCGCCATCACCACGTCGTTGACCTTGACGTCGGCGGTGTTCTTCACCTTCTTGACGTCGTCGAGGTTCAGCTGGGCCAGCGCGATGGTGCGCTCGGAGGTGATCTGGTTGTTGAAGCGGGTGGTCGGCGCGGAGAACGGCGCAGCCATCGCGGTGCCGTTGACGGCGCGGTTGACGGTCTGGGTGACCATGGCCGCCGTCACCGGAACCACCCTGGTCAGCTGCCACGGCCGGGTGACGAGCCGCCACAGCCCGTCCGCGGCGATGGCCCACGCCGGAGCGTCAGAGGGGGCGTCGACGGGATCCGGCGGGGCGGCGTCGGGCTCAGTGTCGAGAAGCTTCTCCAGCAGGTCGGCCGCCGCCACCCCGTCGACCGCAGCGTGGTGCACCTTGAGCATGACCGCCAGCGGACCGCCGTCCTCGGGGTTGGCACCGGAGATGCCCTCGATCACCCACATCTCCCACAGCGGTTTGCTGCGGTCCAGCGGGATGGAAGCAATGTGGCTGCAGACCGCCCCCAGTTCCTCGCGGCCGCCGGGCGCCGGCAGGGCGATACGGTTCAGGTGACGGGACAGGTCGAACGTCTTGTCCTCCACCCACACCGGATGGTCGGCGTTGAACTGGCTGTCGGCGAGCTTGGTCCGGAATTCGGGGATCGCCGGGATCCGCCGGGCGAGGTCGTCGCGGAACTTCTCGAATGTGTAGCCGCCGGGCACCGTCGAGGTGTCGAGTTCGGAGACCGAACACACCTGCAGCGGCACTGTCGATGATTCGCTGTACAGAAGACCCGCATCGAGGCCACTCAGACGTTCCACTTCGCGGACGTACCCGCTGTGACCGCGCTCTCAAACGGGCATTCGGCGTGGTCGTGGCCTCGATTTCTGCATGAGGGTCGTCCGCGAGGCTCGTTCACGACCCTTGTGCAGAAGTCGCGAGCCCGTCGCAAGCCCGCCGCGGGGGCGTGGCGCCGAGTTCTGCACAAGAGTCGTCCGCAAAGCCCATCTACGACCAACACGCAGAAGTCGCGAGCCCGTCGCAACCCCGCCGCGGGGGTGTGGCGTCGAGTTCTGCATGAGGGTCGTCCGCAGAGCCCATCTACGACCACCACGCAGAAGTCGCGAGACCCCCGCCGTCCCCCTCGGCCCGTCGACGGGTGCGCGACCGCGTGACAGCATGGGGCGATGACGCAGCCAGACGAAGAGACCTACGACATCGTCGTCGGTGACGTCGACGATCAAGGCAATACCGTCAACACGGTGTTGGTGCGTGGTGCGTCGCTCGCCGAGGCGGAAGCCGACTTTGAAGAGCACGCCACGAAGGTGCCTGCCGAGCACCGCTACATCCAGCTGCGCCACAGCGGTGAGGACGGCGCCGTCGTCAGGACCTACCCGGCCGTCGGTTAGCGCCAGCAGACGTCAGCCGAGGACCAGCGACACGCCATTCGACTTCAGTTCGTCGAAGGAGTAACTCAGCTCGCCGCGCTTGCCGACCTCGACGACATACCGCTCTTCGCCTTCGGTGACCTCGAACGTCATCGAGAACGTGCACATGAACCGGCCGCCTCGGCCCTCCTCCAGCACGGTCTCGGTCAGCAGCTCCCCTTTGTCGTTGCGCACCTTCACCGGTGTGCCCTCGTCGACGTCGGAGTAGCCGCCCGCCCCGGTGCACGACGACCCGTCGACCTCGATGGCCGGCGAGTATGAGTTCGGGTTGTCGTCGTTGATCGTGAAGCTACCGGTGATGGTCGCGGTCTCCAGGACGTGGAAGCCCTCGGCGAACTGCGGGCAGAAGTACTGCACGGCGACCTCGTCCTGCGGCAGGCCCTGCTGGGCGCTGCCCTCGTCGAGCCGGCGGCACACCTGCCTGCCGTAGGCCACGGCGTTGGCGTCCGAATTGAACTCGCTCGAAAATCCCTGTTCCCGAATGGCTTCGAGATAGTTGTCGTCGACCGTCGTCGTGTCTCTGTTGACATAGACGTACGCCCCGATGCCGGCCCCCGCGAGTGCGAGCACCGCGAGGACCGACAGGGCCCCGACCCAGAGCCCCCGACGCGAGCCCCGGGCCGACGCTGCCGAGTGTTCTGTCGTTGAGGTCCCCAGCGCGTGCTTGCCGAACGGGTCCAGGGCCTCGACACCACCGTCGCGGATCAGATCCGTCGGCTGTCCCCCAACGAAGTACCTGCCCTCGTGACGACCGGTCGGGTCCGGTCGCCAGCCCGTAGGGGAATCCCCGGCAGGACCCACCGCGTAGGCCTGGTCGTGCCACGAGTCGCCCACCTTGACCGCGCCGCAGGCGTCGCAGTGCGACCCGTCTGTCAACGGTGCGCCGCAGAAAACACAGAACGTCATCTCAGGACCTTCACTTCCGGTACACCGTGGTGCCTTCAACACCGAACACCGAACTCACGAACTTCGCGAAGCAGTCGTCCACTCCGAAACCCGCTGTGTCACACCACGCGTTGGCCTCCGTCGCGGTGAGGCGCGGCGGCCCGGCCACCGTCACCCACCAGTCCGGCGAATTGAACGTCGACCACTGGCCCGAGTACACCAGGCGCGCCCCGTTGTATTTCCGCCGCAGGTCGAGGTGGTCCCGCAGCACGTCGGCACTCGACAGTGTCCTGCCGTCGACCTCCAAACCCGGCCGCTTGGAACTGATCTGCGACACCCACCGGTTCGCCACGCTCCCCGCTACATAGGAATAGTCGTTGTCGCGCAGTTCTGCCAGCACCGCATCCGCCACACCGTCGATACTGCCGTGCTCGGGTTCGGCCACGGCGAGCGCGGTCAGCGTCTCGCCGCTCGAGCCGGCCGCCGACGCCTCACGTTCCTCTCCCGGATGGAAGACGAGCTCCGGGGCACCGGAGAACATCTCCGGGGTACGCCAGTACATGCCGTGCGGGAACACCAGCGTGCGACGCTCGACCACACCCGGCTCCAACGCCAGCGACGCACCGGAGAAGTCGAAAAGCCCTGCGGCGATGTCGCGATCGCCCGCGGCGACCGTGATACGCACCCCCGAGCCGTGTTCGGTGCTGCCACCGGAGCAGCGCGACAGGAACGCAGCCGCAACAGTCAGCCCGGCCGGCGTCATGTCCACGGACTCGGCCTCCACCGCGGGTGGCTCGCCGCACGGCACCGACACCGCCGCAGGACTGGCGGTACCCGTCGAAAAGCCACCGGGACGACCGTTCGGCACGCCGTCCCCCGAGGAGGGGCGCAACACCATGAAGCCGACGACCGCGACTGCCGCGATCACGACGAGCGTCAGCGCCACCGCAGCGGTGCCCAGCACGCGGCGCGTCGTCGCCCCCTCTTCGGGGGCGTCCTCGGGCCAGGCCGTCGCGCCGATCGGCGCACCGCACTGGCCACAGAACCGGTAGTGCCAAGCGTTCGGATGGCCGTGCGGACACAGCACCGTCGGATCAGTGTCCATCGCAGACCCCCGCATGCGGCCGGACAATCGCCGAGCGCCCGCCGTCGCCCCGACGGAAGTCGTCGACTGCGCGCTCCGCCGGGCACCGGCCAGCCCGTTCCGAGCTGTTTGCCCACCGCCCGACGACGCGGGGGCCTATGGCGTTCATACAGTCCATCGTGCGCGGAGGACGAGCCCGAGGGAATGGGGGATCCCCCTTGATATTTGCAGACGCAGGGATCATCAGCCCGTCTCGCACCATCCGCCACACCAGTAGCAGAATCCCGACGTGAGCAAGGGGAATCCCCGATTCCCTGGGGGCGGTTGTCCGCGCATCATGAAGAGAAGATCGCTACGGGAAAACCACCGCCTGAACTGCCCCGAAGATCGCCGCGGCACCTCGACGCCGCGCGGTCCCCAGGTACGGCCGGCGACGCAGACGCGGTGCCGAGAAGGGAGCCGAACCGCCGTGATGAGGTTGCGTCTCATGCCCTTCACCCGTGCGGGTGCGGCGCCGACCGGACCGCGGGCGGCCCACGCCGACGATCTCCAACACCGGCGCGACGCCGCCCGACGGACATTGGTTCCTCGACGACGAGGTCGACCACACAGTGTTTGCTGCCGTCATCAGCGCCTGCCCGCAGCGCGAGGGCCTGGTTGCGCAGTCGTCCTCGCGGCCGCGGCGCTGCTCGGGGTGGCAGCACCGGCGAGTGCCGCGCCCCAGGACGCCGTCTTCCTCCAGCGACTCACCGCGTCGGGCATCACGTACGAGAACGCCTACGGGATCGTCCTGTACGCCCATAAGGTGTGCAGGGCACTCGATCTCGGGATGTCCGTCGACAGCGTCGTGGACAACGTCTTCACGGAAAGCCCCGCGCTGACCGACCGCGAGAGCGCGGCCGACTACGTGGTCATCGCCTACATGACCTACTGTCCGTCACATTCGACCTGAGCGGGCAGGATGCCACGGGCCCTGCGAGACGCGTCAGCGCATCTTCTCGGGTATCGAATCCAGGGCGTGCAGGACGTGGACGGCCAGTTCATCGGCGGCCTTGCCGCCGACCTTCGAGTTGTCCCGGATGACGTCCGCGACGAGGGCGACGCGCTTCTCGTAGGGAGTGCTGAGCGTGGGGGTGGTCATGAAAATCCTCCGTGAGTGATCGATGATTCAAACAGGTAGCGCTGCAGGCTTTTCCGCGCAGCGCGGTAAACCTAGGCCGAACCCGCGCGCAACAGCGTGTCGACCGAGGACGCGTCGTCGACCGCCGCGGCGGCCATCATCGCCGAGTGCGCGTCCTCTTCACTGCTGTCCACAGGAATGACGAGCAGAACGGTACTGCCGCCGCGAGAGTCGACGACCCCGAGCGTGTTGAGGGGCTGCCGGTCGTAGCCGTCGAGCCGGATCCACTGGTTGTCGACCCGGATCTTGCGTGGGGCCGCTGCCCATTCGGAGTTCTTGTAGGTCACCCGTGAGACTCCGCCGAGCCGTACGGAGAGTACGGCCATGAGGTCCGGCAGTTCCGCCGACAGGTCGTCGCTGGCGGGCCACCACGCGCCGTCCACGTATCCCGTTCTGGGCGCCCTGCGTTTGAGCCGCAGGCGCGGGGTGTTCTCCGGTCCGTTGTGCGGCTGACCGTGACCGGTGCCTCGATCGTGCGCGTGATCTGCCATGCGGCATCCCGACTGGGCCGACAGACGGCCCGGATAGACATCGGCGGCGACGCGCAATTCAGATAGTCGCGTACACGATTCCGCCGATGACACTGACACTACGGCATGAAGCGCCCGCGCATCGCCGAGCCGAATTTCTCGGTGTCCCAACGGCAGAACGCCGTCGACCGACCGCTAGGACGACTCCCCGCCCGGTTGCCACTGATTCATCGCCGCCTGCAGCCCGTCCTCGCTCAGGGCGGCAACCGGTAGGCGGTCCAGCCCTGGCTGACACCGCATGCCCTGCAACAGTATTGCGACATAGCGACGCCACAGGTCTGCCGAAACCTCACCGGCGTACTCGCTGACCTCGCCGGCCATCAGGCCCAGCAGCGGCATGTCCGTCGACGACACCTCGGGCCGGAGATAGCCGTCGCGCTTGGCCCGGTTCACCAGCTTCGAGATCCGCGGTTCCAGTTCGGTGCGCCCGGCGTCCACCCGGCCACCGCAGTAGGCCTTGCTGAACACGACCTCCCGCAATCCACGATCCGTGGCGGTGAGCTCGGTCAGGCTCCAGACGAACCAGGCGAACCCCTCCCAGGAGTCCTGCGCCTCCAGCGCGGTGTCGGCGAGCGCGATGAGCTGGTCGATACCGTCCTGGAAGATGGCCTCGAACAGCGCCTCCTTGGTAGCGAACCGCCGGTACACCGTGCCGACGCCGAGGTTGGCGTGGTGAGCCACCTCGTTGAGGGTGGCCTCCAGCCCGCGCGTGGCGCACAGCTCACGGGCAGCTTCGATGATGCGGCGCCGGTTGCGCTCGGCATCCTTGCGCAGGCTCGTCGCCTGCGGATCCCCAGCACTCATGACGCCGAGTCTACGGATCGGCGCCTCGGCACTCAGCGGGTCAGCCCGCCGGGTCCCATCCGTGCATCGCCGAGTGCATCTGGTCCTCGTCGAGGGCGCCGACGGGCAGCGGTCGCAGATGCTCGCGGCGGCGCATGCCCTCCAGCAGCAGCCCGACATAGCGTCGCCACAGCTCCGGATCGACCCGCCCGGCCCATTCCCCGACGGTGCCGGCGAGCAGCCCGATGACCGGCGCATCGGTGGCTTCGACGTCCGGCCGCAGATACCCGTCGCGGCGGGCCCGGGCCACCAGCTCCGAGACCAGCGGGGTGAGACGCTCGCGGGCACACTCGACTCGGTTGCCGCCGTAGGCCTTGCTGTAGACCATCTCGCGCAGTCCACGATCGGTGGCCGCCAGCTCACAGTGCCGCTCGATGAACCACACGAACCCGTCCCACGAGTTCTCCTGCCGCAGAGCTGTTTCCGCCAGGCACACCACTTCGTCGATGCCGCTTTCGAAGATCGCCTCGACCAGCTCCTCCTTGGTGGCGAACCGGCGGTAGACCGTCCCCACCCCGACGCCGGCATTGCGGGCCACATCGTTGAGCGTAGCCTCCATGCCCTTGACCGCGAACAGCTCACGCGCGGCGAGGAGCACGCGCTGCCGATTGCGTTCGGCGTCCTTGCGCAGGCCGCGGCAGGGTATGTCAACCACAGACTCAATTTAGTGACGTGCCTTACCAAAACGCAATAACCGGATTGACTCTATCCACTTGCGGGCTTAGATTCCTACAAGATCACACGCCGACCGGTGGCTCGCGGCGTCCCTCTCCGAAAGGCACGACCATGCCTGTCTTTGTCGCGTGCGCATGTCCGGCGGTGAAACCGTTGCAGGGCAATGTCGGTCACGATCGGCGCCCCCGGTGATCACCGTCGTCAAGAAGGTCTGGCTCCCCGTCCTCGTCGTCGCCGCGATCGCCATCGGCGGCCTGACGGTCGCGAACCTGCGCTCGGTGTTCGGCTCGGAGAAAGCCATCGTGACGCCCATCGACGCCGACACCGCCGAGAACTTCAACCCCAAGGTCGTCACCTATGAGGTCTTCGGCACCGGCTCGACCGCGACCATCAACTACGCCGACCTCGACGGCAAGCCGCAACGCACCGGCGAGGTGAGTCTGCCCTGGTCACTGACCCTGGAGACCACGCTGCCGTCCGTGATGCCGAACATCATGGCCCAGGGTGACGGCCAATCCCTCAGCTGCCGCGTCACCGTCGATGACGAGGTCAAAGACGAAAGGACGGCGCAGGGTATGAACGCCGCCACCTACTGCCTGGTGAAGGCCGCATGACCACGTTCACCGACGCGCCGACGAATCCGATGCCGCCGGCGCGGCACGCGGCCCCCAGGCGCCCCAAGCTCCCCCGCTTCCTCCGGATGTTCGCCGTGCCGATCGTGCTGATCTGGGTGGCGATCGTGGCCCTGCTCAACACCGTGGTCCCGCAGCTCGAAGAGGTCGGCAAGCTGCGCGCGGTCTCGATGAGCCCCAACGACGCCCCGTCGCTCATCGCGACCAAGCACGTCGGCGAGAAGTTCGAGGAATACGACACCAGCAGCTCGGTGATGATCGTCGTCGAGGGCGACGATCCGCTCGGCCCCGACGCCCACACCTACTACGACACCATCGTGCGCGAGCTCAACCGCGACGTCACCCATGTGCAGCACGTCCAGGACTTCTGGGGCGACACGCTGACCGCAGCCGGCGCCCAGAGCATCGACGGCAAGGCCGCCTACGTGCAGGTCTACATCGCCGGCGATCAGGGCGAGGCGCTGGCCAACGAGTCGGTGCAGGCCGTCCGCGACATCGTCGACGGCAATCAGGCGCCGCCTGGGGTCAAGGCCTACGTCACCGGACCCGCGGCGCTGACCACCGACCAGAACATCGTCGGCGACGCCAGCATGAAAACCATTGAGGGCGTGACGATCGCGATCATCATCGTGATGCTGCTGATCGTCTACCGGTCGTTCACCACGATGCTCGTGGTGATGTCGATGGTGTTCATCGGGTTGCTCTCGGCGCGCGGCATCGTGTCCTTCCTCGGGTTCTACGAGGTCTTTGGCCTCACGACCTTCGCGACCAGCATGGTGGTGACGCTGGCCATTGCGGCGGCCACCGACTACGCGATCTTCCTCATCGGCCGCTACCAGGAAGCCCGGCGGTCGGGCATGGACCGGGAGTCGGCGTACTACGACATGTTCCACGGCACCGCCCACGTGGTGCTCGCCTCGGGCATGACGATCGCCGGTGCGACGCTGTGCCTGCACTTCACCCGGCTGCCCTACTTCCAGAGCATGGGGATCCCGCTGGCGGTCGGTATGACGATCGTGGTGGCGGCTGCGCTCACGCTGGGCCCGGCCCTGATCTCCATCGTCAGCCGGTTCGGAAAGATTTTGGAGCCCAAAGGCAATGGGCGTGCCCGCGGCTGGCGCCGGCTCGGCTCGGCCACCGTCCGCTGGCCCGGCGCAATCCTGATCATGGCGACCGTGCTGTGCATGGTGGGTCTGCTGGCGCTGCCCGGCTACCACACCACGTACAACGACCGGATCTATCTGCCCGACGACGTCCCCGCGAACGTGGGCTACGCCGCAGCCGACCGCCACTTCTCCGACGCCAAGATGAACCCCGACCTGCTGATGGTCGAATCCGATCACGACATGCGCAACCCCGCCGACTTCCTGGTGATCGAGAAGATCGCCAAAGCGCTTGTCCGCGTGCATGGCATCGCCTCCGTCACCACGATCACCCGGCCCGATGGAAAGCCCATCAAGCATGCGTCGCTGGCGTACACGGTGAGCCAGAGCGGCACGGGTCAGCTGATGAACAACGATTTCCAGCAGACGGTGCTGGACAACACCCTGCAGCAGGCCAACGAAATGCAGGTGACCATCGACTCGATGGAGAAGATGCAGAGCATCACCCTCGAGCTGGCCGACGTCACCCGCCGGATGGCCGACAAGATGCAGGACACCTCCGCCAATCTCGTCGAAGTGCGGGACCACCTCGCCGATTTCGACGACCAGTTCCGCCCCATTCGGAACTACTTCTACTGGGAACCGCACTGCTTCAACATCCCGATGTGCTGGGCGCTGCGGTCGATCTTCGACAGCCTCGACGGCATCAGCACGATGTCCGACGACTTCACCGAACTGGTCCCCGACATCGAGCGGATGGCTCAGCTGACGCCGCAGATGGCAGCACTCATGCCGGCGATGATCCAGACGATGAAGAACCAGAAGCAGATCATGCTGAACCAGTACCAGGCACAGAAGATGCAGCAGGATCAGAACATCGCCATGCAGGAGGACAACACGGCGATGGGCGAGGCGTACGACGCCGCCCGCAACGACGACACCTTCTACCTGCCGCCGGAGGCCTTCGAGACCGCCGACTTCCAGCGCGGCATGAAGCTCATGATGTCGCCCGACGGAAAGGCAGTGCGGTTCACCGTCTTCCACCAGGGTGACCCGTTGACCGAGGACGGCACCGAGCGCATCGAGCCGATGCGCACCGCCGCCGCGGACGCCATCAAGGGCACCCCGCTGGAGGGCTCGACGATCTACGTCGGCGGCAGCGCGGCGATGTACAAGGACATGCAGCAGGGCGCCGACTACGACCTGCTCATCGCCGCCGTGGCCTCACTGATCCTGATCTTCCTGATCATGGTGATCCTGACCCGGGCCGTCGCCGCGGCAGCCGTCATCGTCGGCACCGTCGTGCTGAGTCTGGGCACCTCGTTCGGACTGTCGGTTCTGGTGTGGCAGCACATCATCGGCATTCCGCTGAGCTGGATGGTGCTGCCGATGTCGGTCATCGTGCTGCTCGCCGTCGGCGCGGACTACAACCTGCTGCTGGTGTCCCGCATGAAGGAGGAAGTCCACGCCGGGATCAACACCGGGATCATCCGGTCGATGGCCGGCACCGGATCCGTGGTCACCGCAGCGGGTTTCGTGTTCGCGTTCACGATGATCGGCATGATCGTCAGCGACATGATCACCATCGGGCAGGTGGGGACGACCATCGGTCTCGGCCTGCTCTTCGACACCCTGATCGTGCGGTCGCTGATGACCCCGTCGATCGCCGCGCTGATGGGCCGGTGGTTCTGGTGGCCGACGCACGTGCGTCCACGGCCGAAGCCCCAGCCGTGGCCGCGGGCCGCCCAGGAGGTGAGCGCGTGAGACTACGGATAGTCGCCGGGCTGACCGCACTGGTCGTACCCCTCGCCCTGGCGCCCACCGCGTCGGCCGACCTGGACACCGACTTCAACTCCACCCTGCAGACGGTCGGGATCTACGGCCAGAAGGACTACCACGCGTGGCTGGCGAAGATCACCTGCAAGCGGCTGGCGACCGGCGTGGACGCCGAGGCATCCGAATCGGTGGCCTTCCTGACCGCGAACCTCGCGAAGCCGACCACCACCGAGCAGGCGTGGCAGTTCCTGGGCACCGCGCTGCGGATGTACTGCCCGGACCGCCTCGGGGTGCTGCCGTCGTGAGCGCGCGCAACCTCCGATGGACGACGCGGGCACTGCTGACGAGCGTCATCGCGGCCACCGCGGCGGCGATGCTGGGATCACCGCGGGCCTTCGCCGACTCCACGGAGGACTATCCGATCCCGCGCCGCATCATCCACACCACCTGTGATGTCGAGCAGTACATGGCAGCAGCACGCGACACGAGCCCGGTCTATTTCGAGCGGTACATGATCGACCGCAGCAACCGGCCCCTCGACGTGCAGCAGGCCGCCTTCGACCGCATCCACTGGTTCTTCTCGCTCGATTCCGTCGGACGTCGCCAGTACTCGGAGAACACCGCGACCAACGTGTACTACGAGCAGGTCGCGACCCGGTGGGGCAACTGGGCGAAGCTGTTCTTCAACAACAAAGGGGTCGTCGCCCACGCGACCGACGTCTGCATGAACTACCCGCGCGGCGACATGTCGGTGTGGAGCTGGGTCGTTCGCTGAGCGCCGCCCTCGCGCGGCCCCGGTCGATCAGGCCGCGTTCGGACGTGCGGCCGCCGGCCGGTTCGGCAGGGCGAGGCGGTGGATGACCCGCGACGTCGAGCCGTACTGGCGGGCCAGGGAGCCCGTCAGATACGGCAGCCCGTACTTCTCGCACAGCGGGCGCACCCGCCGGGAGATCTCGGCCAGCCTGTTGCTCGGCAGGTCCGGGAACAGGTGGTGCTCGATCTGATAGCACAGGTTTCCGCTGGCGAACCCGAGGAAACGGCCCGCCTTGAAGTTGGCGGTGCCGAGCATCTGCCGCAGGTACCACTCCGCCCGGGTTTCGCTCTTCAACACCTCGGGATCGAATTTCTGTGTGGCGTCGGGAAAGTGACCGCAGAAGATCACGACGTACGCCCACAGGTTGCGCAGCAGGTTGGCCACCGCGTTGGCCTGCAGCGTCCTGCGCCACCGCCTCAAGCTCAGCGCGGGCCAGAACGCGTAGTCCTTGAACCCCTGGCGGGCGATCTTGCCCCCCACGAGCTTCAGCTGGGCGATCCTCTCGGCACGCGGGCTGCTCAGCTCCATACCGTGCAGGCCGATACCCCATTCGAAGGTCAGCGCCAAGAACACATTCTGTAACGGCTGGAGCAGATGACGTGGGCGCCACGGCTGATCCGGCGTGACGCGCATCGTGCCGAAGCCGAGATCGTCGTCCTCGCCGATCACATTGGTGAACACGTGGTGTCGGTAGTTGTGCGACGACTTCCATTGTGAGGACACGGCGACCATGTCCCATTCCCACGTACTCGAGTGGATCTCCGGGTCGTTCATCCAGTCCCATTGCCCGTGGGACACGTTGTGACCGATCTCCATGTTCTCCACGCTCTTGGCGAAGCCCAGCGCCGTTGTGCCCAGCAGCCACGCCGCCCTCGAGCGGGTGGTGGCGATCATCAGGCGCGCCGCGAGGTCCAGCGTGCGTTGAAACAGGATGGTGCGCCGGATGTATTGCGCGTCGCGGGTACCGAGCGATTCTTCGATGTCGGTACGGATCGTGTCGAGCTCACGACCGAGGCTTTCGATGTCCTCGGGGCTCAGATGGGTATAGCGGGCGATGTCGGCAACAGCCATGGTGTGGTCCTCAGAGTCGATCCAGCCGAGGGCGCGGGTATTGACCCTGAAACCGAAATGTGTGGGATCCGGTCGACGGGGGCGGATGTCATCTCGCATGGCGTCGGACGGGATGACTCCAGCGTACACGCGGCAGGACGACCGCTGTCGACACGAACCGCGCCAATCCACGGTGACGGCCGGTGGCCGCACTACGGTGGCGACAGGTTGATACCAAGCCCTCTGGCAAACCTCACGGTGGTGAGTGTGATTGACGCCGAGAAGCTCGACGTCAATCGCCTTGACGCCGTGCGACCACGAATGGGGAGCCCGCGTGTCCCGACATTCCGATCCCCTGCAAACGGGCGCGGGTGCGCGGTGACCGATGCCACACCCCGTACAGTCGAGTTGTCTGACAGCGCGCATCCCTCGCTGCGCCCGGACCGAAGCCCATCTGGGGTGGACCCGAGGAGTCCACGTAATCCTGCGACCGCAGCCGAACCTCGGCGACTCTCGCATCGCTCCGACGGCACCGCACTGCAGGTGCGGGCCACTTTCTCAGACCATCCGTGCCTGCGCACCACTGCCTTAAGGGGCTGTCCTTGAGCCGCTTCACCGAAACCATGTACGCCAATGCCCACCTGAGCAGCAAGGGCTTCAACACCGGTGAGCCTCACGCACCGGTGCGCCATTCCTGGCGAGACGTCCACGAGCGCGCCCGCCGGGTGGCGGGCGGCCTGGCGGCGGCGGGCGTCGGCCCTGGCGACGCCGTCGCGATGCTCGCCGGCGCCCCCGTCGAGATCGCCCCGGCCGCCCAGGGCGTCTGGATGCGCGGCGCGAGTGTGACCATGCTGCACCAGCCCACTCCGCGAACCGACCTGGTCCGGTGGGCCGCCGAAACCACCGCCGTCATCGACATGATCGACGCCACGGCCGTGGTCATCTCCGACCCGTTCATGGCTGCCGCGCCGGTGCTGTCCGAGATGGGGATAACCGTTCTGACGTTCGCCGAGCTCCTCACCGGCGATCCCATCGATCCTGTCGACACCGGCGAGGACGACGTCGCTCTCATGCAGTTGACCAGTGGCTCGACCGGCTCTCCCAAGGCGGTTCAGATCACCCACGCCAACATCGTCGCCAACGCCGAGGCGATGACTGCAGGCTGCCACTTCGACGTCGACACCGACGTGATCGTCAGCTGGCTGCCGTGCTTCCACGACATGGGCATGACCGGTTACCTGACTGTGCCGATGTATTTCGGTGCTGAGCTGGTCAAGGTCACCCCGATGGATTTTCTGGGCGACATCCTGCTGTGGCCCAGGCTGATCGACAAGTACCGGGGCACGATGACGGCTGCACCCAACTTCGCGTACAACCTGCTCGCCCGCCGGTTGCGGCGGCAGGCCTCACCCGGGGATTTCGACCTGTCCTCGCTGCGCTGGGCGTTGTCGGGAGCCGAGCAGGTCGATCCGGCCGACGTCGAAGATCTCTGCGACGCGGGCGCCCCCTTCGGCCTCAGACCCGAAGCGGTCATCCCCGCCTACGGCATGGCCGAGACGACGGTCGCGGTGTCGTTCTCCGAGTGCGGCGGAGGCATGGTCGTCGACGAGGTGGACGCCGACCTCCTCGCCGTCCTGCGCCGGGCAATACCTGCCACGCGCGGAAACACCCGCCGACTCGTCACGCTGGGCCCGCCGCTGGACGGACTGGAACTGCGGGTGGTCGACGAAGACGGCGCCGAACTGCCCCCGCGGGGGGTCGGTGTCATCGAGGTCCGCGGCGAACCCGTGACCAAGGGCTACATCACCGTCGCCGGTTTCCTCCCCGCCCAGGATGACCGCGGCTGGTACGACACCGGCGACATCGGCTATCTGACCGAGAGCGGCGACGTGGTCGTCTGCGGACGCCTCAAGGACGTCATCATCATGGCCGGCCGCAACATCTACCCGACCGACATCGAGCGCGCCGCAGGGCGCGTCACCGGCGTTCGACCCGGATGCGCGGTGGCGGTGCGACTGGATGCGGGCCGCACCCGCGAAGCCTTCGCCGTCGCCGTCGAATGCAAGGACTTCCACGACCAGGACGAGGTCCGCCGGGTGGAACGTCAGGTCGCCCACGAGGTCTTCACCGAAGTGGACGTGCGACCCCGCAACGTCGTGGTTCTGCAGCCGGGCACAATCCCCAAGACACCCTCCGGGAAACTGCGTCGCGCACACGCCTTGTCCCTGGTGGACTGAGGCCTTTCGGCGCAGCAGCGCTGACCGCCTTCTAGCCCTGAGCTGCCTGCAAAGCGGGTTCCCGGGTGCGGAACTTCTTCTCCGATGCGGTTTCCGGCGCGTCGTCGGAGGTCGCCGTGAGGAAGCGGTCGGGGAGGGCGAGCTTGTGGATGGTACGCAGCGTCAGCAGGTACTGGCGCGGCAGCGAACCGGTGGTGTAGGGCAGACCGTACTTGTCGCAGACCTCCCGCACCCTGCCGGCGATCTGCCGGTAGCGGTTGCTCGGCAGGTCCGGGAACAGATGGTGCTCGATCTGGTAGCAGAGGTTGCCGCTGGCGAACGCCAGCACTCTGCCCGCCCGGAAGTTCGCGCTCCCGAGGATCTGCCGCAGGTACCATTCGCCCCGCGTCTCGGCGGCCAGCACGTCCGGGGTGAATTTCTCGGCACCATCGGGAAAGTGGCCGCAGAAGATGACGACGTAGGCCCAGAGGTTGCGCAGCAGGTTCGCCGCCGCGTTGGCGATCAGCGTCTTGCGCCACCGGCGCAGGCTCAACGCCGGATACAGCACGTAGTCCTTCACCGCCTGCCGAGTGATCTTGCGCGACAGCGCTGTTCGCTCCTCGGCCAGCTTCTCGGTGTCCGGGACGAGCCGGTCCCGTTCGGAATGGATGCCGTGCAGGGCGATCCCCAGCTCGAACACCGCCGCCAACAACATATTTCGCAGGGGCTGCAGCAGATGCACCCGCTGCCAGGGCTCGTCGCGGGTCATGCGGATGACGCCGAAGCCCAGATCGTCGTCGACACCGACGATGTTGGTCATCACATGGTGGCGGTAGTTGTGCGAATACCGCCAGTGCGACGACACCGCCATCATGTCCCACTCCCACGTCGTGGAGTGGATCTCGGGATCGTTCATCCAGTCCCACTGGCCGTGGCCGATGTTGTGACCGAGCTCCATGTTCTCGACGGACTTCGCGACGGCGAGAGCCGCGGTCCCCGCCACCCTGCCCGCGCGCGACGGGCTGACCATGATCAGCACGCGAGAGACCACTTCGAGGGTGCGCTGGAACCGGATGGTCCGCCTGATGTAGGCCGCGTCGCGCTCCCCGAGAGATCGCTCGACGTCGTCACGGATCGCGTCGAGCTCACGTCCGAGCGCAGCGATGTCCTCGTCGCTCAGGTGTGCGTAGGCGGCAATGTCGGCAATGGCCAAGGCAGAGTCCCGTCGTGTCGTCTCAGCGCTCGTGTCAGGCAGCGTCGGTGCGTCGATGCAACAGTGTCCTGGTAAATAGCGTCCTGGTCGTTCGTGTCCTGCTAGTTCGTGTCCTGGTGGTTCGTGTCCTGCTAGTTCGTCAGCCCATCACCTTACGGTCCGCCAGCACCTGTCGCGCGAGCGCGATGTAGGCGTTCGCGGCCACCGGCCACGCCATCGCCGGTGCGATGCGGCGGGCTTCGGCGGCCATCGCCCCGGCCAGCCTCGGCTGGGTCAGCACGCGGCGCAGCGCCGCGGCCAGCATATCGGGGTCGTCGTGACTGACGACAGTGCCGGCGCCACCGGAGAGGAGTTCCTCGGCGTGCGGGAACGCGGTGGCCACGACCGGCCTCCCCCGAACGAGCGCATCCACCAGGACCCCGGAGGTGACCTGATCCGTGGAGTCATAGGGCAGGACCACGGCGGACGACGACTGAATGAGCTCGGTCAGCGATACGTCGTCGTAGTAGCGCGGGTCGAAGACCACCGAGTCCTGCAGCCCCTTGAGACGTACTCGCTCGACCAGCGACTCGCGGTAGGCCTCGCCATCCCGGTCGAGGTCCTTCGGATGGGTGCGTCCCACTACCAGGTACCGCGGCCTCCCCGGCACGTCGCGCAGCGAGTCCATCACGTCGATGACGCGTTCGATGCCCTTGCCCGCACCGAGCAGACCCCACGTCAGAATGGTCGGCCGGCTGGCACGTTTGGCCCGAGGCCGCGTCGGCGCGGTTCCGGCATGCGGTATCGCGACCACCTTGCGGCGCTCGACTGCGTAGTCCGCGGAAAGTCGCTCCCGCGCCACCTGCGAGAGCACGACCACCCGGTCGACGGCCGACGCGATCTGCTCAAGGACCCATCGCTGATGCGGCGCAGGGCTTTTCGGGACAGAATGCACGATGACCACCGACGGGACCCGCAGCGCTGCGATGACCTCGAGCAGGCCGTCGCCGTGCACCCCGCCGTAGATGTTGTCGTGGTGCTGGATCACTGCGACATCGCACTCGTTGAGCTGTGCGGCGCAGGCGGCCACCGACGATTCCGAACCGTCGAGAAGTTCACCGACGACGCGGTCGTTCGCCGACGACAGCCCGTCCGAGATCCGGACGACTCCGACGTCGTGGCCGGCGGTGCTCAATGCTCCCGACAGGCCGGCACTGAACCTGGCGAGGCCGCACAGCGTCGGCGCATAGGTGCTCAGCACACCGAATCGGATGGTGCCCGAATACATTTGCCGTGCCGAGGGTGCCAGCATGGACTCGAAGGTGGGTACTGCGTTCAAGACGATCCAGACGGACGATTGGTTCCGGCGCGTGCGGCGTGAGCGGTTGCTCGGCGAGATCAGCAGAAGCCGCTGACATCCCGGACTGGCCTGGGCTCCCAATGCCTCCAGGTTACACCCCTGGGCCCGTCAGTGGTTAGCGACGAATTCCGGCAGAACCGCCCGCCAAGGCGTTTCACGCGTACAGTCGCGGTATCGGGACCGTCCAGGCCCCCATATGCAAGGGGCCGACGTTGTCAGACAAATCTCCGCGACAGAGCATGTCGAAGAAGTCCGCGAAATCCGTCAAAGAGAAGCGGGCGGACAAGAGCGCCAAGGCCGCCGCAACGAAAGCCGGTTACGACCAACAGCATTGAGCCAGGGCGCATTCGCGCCGGGTGAGACCTTGTTGTGAGACCTCTTGTCCAAAAACGCTGCCGGACAGCGGATTCAGACCTCCAAACGAGACGTGGGCTGGTCGGAGAATCTCCGCCAGCCCACGAATCGTCTGAATTCTTGCTAGATCGCCGACACCCGAACGGCCTGAGGGCCCTTGTTGCCCTGCTCTACCTCGAACTCCACGCGCTGATTTTCCTCGAGGGACCGGTAACCGTTCCCGCTGATCTCCGAGTAATGAACGAACACGTCATCCGAGCCGCCATCGGGGGCGATGAAGCCGAAGCCTTTATCGCCGTTGAACCACTTCACAGTTCCCTGTGCCATACTTGCCAACTTCTCTCATTTTCAACGAATGCCGACAGACATTCGAAGTAACGGTATCACGAAGTCGGCCATACACCTGCATTGTTTCTCGAATACGTTCGTGTGCAGCAGATTTCGTGCTAGCTCACGGCGGTGTCGCACCACTTCGCGCTTTCGGCCTTCGCGATGCCCAGCACCGTCTGCGCCGTCTCGTACAGCTGGTGATCGCCGTTGCCGCCCCAGGTCGGCAGGCCCGCCGCGGCGCGGACCACGATGGCGCCGAGCGCCTGCGACGTCATACAGGGCACGACGAGCAGCTTGGCGCAGGCATGGGCGCCGGCCACCACCATGAGGCGGGGGCGCCGGAAACCGACGTCGGCACTCTTCGAGCCGGAGCCGGAAATGCCCTCGAGGACGAGCTGGCCGTCGGTCGCTTTCCAGTTGATGCGAATGTCGACGATCTCACCGAGCGGCTTGTGCAGCGCTCCGACGAGATCGGGCAGTTCCGCGGCGATCAGTGAGGTGTGGGGCCACCATGCGCCGTCGATGGCTCCACCGAGCTCTTCGGCGAGCGTCAGCCTGATGGGGCTCGACGCGCGGCGCGAGGCCCCCATGCCGTTCACATCGCCGGCGAATCGCGGGGAGGTGTCTTGCCGTGCGGCGCGTCCGAGAAGACGGGCGCCTGCACCGGCTCGTTGCTGCTGTTGCCGTGGTGTGCGGTCTGCGGTGCCTGAGTGTGGGAGAACAGGTCAGTCGATTCCATAAATCGGTGTCCTTGAGAGGTACGGAGCAATCCCGTACAGCGGTCCGAGCGAAGTGCTTCGCGTCGCGGGCTGAGAGACATCACGCGGGGAGTCCGAGAAAAAAGGGACTGCGGACGTGAACGGCCTACCTCTGACAGTACACCGCGGGGTCGATCAGGCCGCGACGACCGGCTCCTGCGATGCCACCGCGTCGGCCCGGGTCGGCAGCTCGATGGTGAGTTCCTCGACCTTGATCGCACCCCACGAGTAGAAGTTGAGGTACTTCGCCGTCGACGTCACGATCTGGACCGTCACCGACTGCCCCGGCTTGAGCGTGTGCGCCACCTGCTCCAGCGAGAACGTCGCAGTGTGCGATTCGCCGTCCAGGGTGACCGGGATGGGCGTGGCATGGTTGCCGAGCACCAAACCTGTTTCGTCGTCCACGATTTGGGCGTAGACATGCTTGGCCGACCCGTCGCCCGTGTAGGTCATCGTGACCTCCGGGGCCCCGACGATGTGCGTCAGTTCGGTCACCTCGGGGATCTGCAGGTTCACCGAGTTGTACGCCGCAGCCGCCGACGGCAGACCCAGCAGGGCGGCGATGAGGCCGCGCGTGATGATCAGCGGATTGGGTCCGGATCCGAACAGCGCCGGGATGATCGGCATGACCCGGCTGTCCTCCTCGCGGGTGGCCACGATCGGCGTCGACGCGGTCGCCGGGTACTGCTCGTCGCTGTGCCACTCGCCGTTCTGGTCGACCCACTCGAATTGCGCTCCGGTGTCGACGCTTTCGTTGCCCTTGACGTAGCGGTCCAGCCAGTTGAGGGTGCGCGAGACGACGAACTCGCCGTCGTTGTAGTCACTCAGGCACGTGCCGTGGCCGCCGCAGTACCAGATCACCTTCGTCGTGGTGCCCGCCTCGATCAGATCCAGCGCGTTGCGGTGTGCCTGGTCGAGCGTGAACAGGGTGTCGACCGTGCCCTGGATCAGCAGGGTGGGCGCGGTGATGTCCTTAATCTGGTCACCAAAGCTCAGCCTGTTCACCAGCGCAATGTCGTCCGGGTCGGCGATGCCGAACAGCACACCCTGGATCGCCACCGGGAAGATCCGCGGGTGCTCACGGGCGAAGGTCAGTGCCAGCACCGCAGGCAGCAGCGTGCCCCAGGCACTGTTCACCGCGTCGCGCGGGAACAGGACGTCGACCAGGTTGTTCCACGCGATCGTCGGGACGAGCGCGTCCACACGGTGATCGATTGCGGCCGTAGCCAATTGGATTCCGCCGCCGTAGGAGGCGCCGGTCATCCCGATCCTGGGATCGTTGAGGGCGTCCAACTGCACCTCGGGCAGTGTCGCCAGGTAGCTGATGATGTGCGACATGTCCCGGCCTTCGAGGTCCGGCGAGTTCAGGTGCATGACGCCCTCCGAGCGCCATTCGCCGCGCGGGTCCCAGGTGACGACGTTGTAGCCGTTGCTGCGCAACGTGCCGATGCCGACGACATCGTTGGGCAGGAAGCTGTCCACGTCCAGTTCCAGGGTCGTCGAGCCGGGCAGGCCGAGTCCGGGCCCGTTGAGGATGGTCGGCGCCTTCTCCCCCGCCTTGAGTCCCTTGGCCGGCATGAAATTCACGAAGATGCGGGTTCCGTCGAACGACGTCACGCGGAAGCTGCGCGCCCGCGGTGTGCCCTCGGGGGCCGAGTGGTCGATCGGGAAGCCGATCACCGGATGGATGACGTCGCCCAGGAAAGGGATCACGTGGGCGAATCCGACCAGGGGCGTGATCAGCAGCGGACCCAGGATCGGGATCTCCTGCAGCCACTCCAGCGGAGGTGTCCACTCCTCCACCGTGACACCGACCGGGATCGGGTACTGCGTCGCGGTGGGCTCCGCAAGGCTGGTGGTCACCTGGTCGCCGACCGACGTCGGAGACTCGTTGGTCGCCTCGCGCCCGGCCGACAGGATCGACGAGAACAGCGTGGCCAGCGTCGGAAGCACCGGACCGTCGGACCCGTCCACCGGCTGGTCGAGGCTCGGGTCGGACAGCTCGGTGGTGACCGTCTCGGCCGGTTGCACCTCGTCGTGCGCGGCCGGCTCTTCCTCCACGGCGTCCGGATGTGCCGGGGCCGCCGTCTCCTCGGCCCCCGTCTCCTCGGCCGCCGCGCCCTCAGCCACTGCCCCTTCGGTCGGCACCTCGACCACAGACGTCGGTTCGTCCGCCAACGGCAGCTCTTCGGCCTGCTCGTCCGTGGCCTCGTCCTCGGTGACCGGCTCGGCGGGTTCCTCGGATTCCCCGGCGGCGCGGTCCTTGTCGACGGCCACGTCCGCAGGTTCGTCCGCGGGCTCGTCAGCGGCAACGTCCTCGGCCGCAGGCTCTTCGGCCGCGGGCTCTTCGGTGGCCGGGTCCTCGTCAGCAGGCTCCTGCGCAACCGGTTCCTCGGCAGCGTCGGTATCCGGCTCGGCGGACGGGGCGTCGGCCGTCTCGGCCTTGGCCACCTCGGCGGATTCCGAGGACGGCGCTGCGTCCTTGGCGTCGGAGTCGTCGGCGTAGGCGACGCCCGCCCCCGTGAACACCGCCGCGCCGATTCCCAGCGCAACTGCCAAACCACCGACCCGACCGACGTACAACCCCGCACCCATGAGCTAAATACTTACCCTGCCTAAACGGCGCGGCGGAAGACCTTTCGGCATTTCTTACTGATGAGTCAGATAGCGCACAGGCGGTCAGACGGAATCAGTGGTCGATTCGCGTATTCGCCACGGATCCGCGCGCGGTCACCGGGTGGTTGAACCACTGACCGGGCACGACACTGCGGTCTGCCCGACGGAATCCGCGACCGCATTCCGGGCCCGCACCGTGATCCGCGCACCCCGGTGCGGAACGAAGATGACGTGCTTGAGTCGTCTGCGCTCGCCGCGCGCCGACGTCGTCTGCAAGTCCACGCGCCGCAGGATCTCGCGGAGCACGACGCGGAACTCCACACCGGCGAACGTCGCGCCGAGGCAGCGCCGGTTGCCGCCGCCGAACGGCAGGTACGACGACGGGCTCAGCGTCGCACCGAGCATGCGGTCGGGATCGAAACGGTCGGCATGCGGATAGATCTGCGAGTCGGCGTGCACCAGGACCATGCCGGGAATCACCACGACCCCCGCGGGCAGGCGGTACCCGGCCAGCTCCACCGGCGTCGTGAGGACCCGGCCGACGTCGAAGACCACCGGCCTGATGCGCAGCGTCTCCTTGGCCACCGCGTCCAGATACTCGTCGTCGCCGTCACGGGCGGCGCGCACCGCTCTGGCCAGCAACGCCGGGTGACGGGTGAGGCGCTCGAGCGCCCACGACAACCCTGTCGCGGTGGTGTCGTGGCCGGCGACCAACAGGGTCATGAGCTGATCGCGCAGCTCCCGGTCTGTCATCCCACCGGCGCGTACCAGCATGGACAGCGCATCCGTGCGTACCGCCAGGTCGGGGTCGACGCGGCGGTCGGCGATCTCGGCGTACAGCAGCTCGTCGGCCTCCGCGAGGACGTCGCGCACGCCACGCCACGGACCGCGGCGCAGCAGCTCCTGGTAGGCCAGTCCCAGCGTCTCCCACATCCCGACGCTGAGGACACGGGGCATCACCTCACGCAGAGCGGCCAACCGGTCGGGATCGCTGGTGCCGATCACGGTGCGCAGGATGATCTCCAGCGTGATCTCGGCCATCTTCGGCGCGCAGGCGAATGTCTCTCCGACGGGCCAGCCGGCGACGTTGTCCGCGGCGATCTGCGCCATCACCGCAGCCTGACCGGCGACGGCCTCGCGGGAGAACGGAGCCAGCATGAGCCGGCGGAGGTCACGGTGCACGTCGTCGTCGACGACGAGCACCGAGGTGTCGCCGAGGAGCCCCTTCAGCATCGAATTGGCCTCGCCGGCATGGAAGACCGCGGGATCGCCGGCGAACACCGTCTTGATGTCGGCCGGGTCGGTCACGTAGACGACGGTGCCCATCCCGGCGACGCGCAGCGTGAACGTGGACCCGTACCGGCGTCGGCACGCGCCGATGAAATGCGGACCGCATCGCAGCATCAGCCCGGCCTGCACGGCCCTCGGCAGGCGCGGGCCCGGCGGCAACGACGTGGTCGTCATCCGCCCAGCCTACGAGCGGTCATGCAGATCACAGCGGTCTTCCGGAGTATTCCGGAGGCCAGCGGGCATAGAAGTGCACATGTCGCGATTTCTGTTCACTCTCGGCGCTGCCAGCTTCCGGCGGCGCTGGTTGGTTCTCGGCGCCTGGCTCGCTGTCCTCGCCGCGGTGGCCGTCGCCTTCGTCGGGTTCCGCGGAGAACCCAGTGACAACTTCACGATCCCGGGCACGGAGTCCCAGCGCGCCGTCGAGCAGTTGCAGCAGAATCTGCCCGACTTCAGCGGGGCACAGACCCAGATCACCTTCGCTGCGCCGGAGAACCTCGCGATCACAGATCCCCGCTTCGCCGCACCGATCGACGAGGCCGTCGCGAAGCTGAACGCACTCCCCGACGTCGCCGTGGCCGCCGGCCCCGACCAGACCAGACAGATCGCGCCGGACGGACGGATCGCGCTGGGCACGGTGCAGTGGACCGCGCCGATCGGTGAGGTCAGCGACGCGGCCCTCACCGAGCTCGAGAACGTCATGAAACCCGCACAGGCCGCCGGCGTCCAGGTCGAGTACGCCGGCGCCGTCTTCCCCGGCTACAAGGTCGCGGTCCCGCACCTGCCCGAGATCATCGGCATCGGCGTGGCGTTCCTGATCCTGCTCATCACCTTCGGCGCGGTCGTAGCGGCCGGCCTGCCGATTCTGACCGCGGCCATCGGCGTCGGTATCGGGGCGCTCGGCATCTTCGTCGTCGCCGCCTTCGTCGACATGCCCACCGCATCGCTGTCCCTGGCGCTCATGCTCGGACTGTCCTGCGGCATCGACTACGCGCTGTTCATCCTCAACCGGTACCGCAACAACCTGCTGCTGTTGATGCCGCGTCAGGAGGCGGCCGGCCTCGCCGTCGGAACAGCCGGTGGCGCCGTGGTTTTCGCGGCACTGACGGTGATCATCGCGCTGTGCGGCCTGGCCGTCGTCGGCATCCCGTTCCTGACCTACATGGGTGTCGCCGCGGCGGTGTCCGTGCTGATCGCGATGTTGATCGCACTGACCTTGCTGCCCGCGCTGTTCGGGTTCGCCGGCGGCAAGGTCGCGAAGTTCATCGAACCGCCCCTGCAGCCCGGCCGGCCGAAGGAGGTCGCGCAGGTGGCCGCCTACACCCCGCAGCGCACCATGGGCGCCGCGTGGGCCCGCTTCGTCGTCCGGTTCCGCAAGCCCCTGCTCGTCGGCGGTTCGGCCGCCCTGATCGTCATCGGGTTGCCCGCGCTCGGAATGAACCTCGGCCTGCCCAGCGGTTCCTCGCAGCCCGAGTCCAACACCTCCCGCCAGGCCTACGACTTGACCGCCGAACATCTCGGCGCCGGCTTCAACGGCCCACTCCTCATCGTGGCGGACCTGACCAGGGCCACCGACCCGAACGCGGCGCAGACCATCGCGTCGAACATCGCTCGCGAGCAGGGCGTCGTCGCCGCCGCACCCGCGGGCGGTGACCAGCGCACCGCCGTCATCCAGGTCATCCCCGAAACCGGGCCCAACGACACGGCGACCGCCGATCTGGTCGAACGCATCCGCGCCGACCGCGACGCGATCCAGGCCGACACCGGGGCGACGTTCCTCGTCGGCGGCAACACCGCGTCCAACATCGACACCTCAGACAAGCTCGCCACCGCGCTGCCGATCTTCCTGATCGTGGTCGTGGGTCTGGCCTTCATCCTGCTGACCATCGCGTTCCGCGCGGCGCTCGTCCCGATCACCTCGATCGTCGGCTTCCTGCTGTCGGTCTTCGCCGCGATGGGTGTGCAGGTCGCTATCTTCCAATGGGGCTGGGGAGCAAGCCTTCTCGGTGTCACCCCGGGCGAGACGATCAGCTTCCTGCCGATCATCGCGCTGGCCATCATCTTCGGCCTCTCCAGCGATTACGAGGTGTTCGTGGTCTCGCGTATCAAGGAGGAGCTGAGCCATACCACCGACGCGCTGGAATCGGTGCGCAACGGTGTCGGGCTGTCGGCCCGCGTGGTCACCGCGGCAGCCCTGATCATGTTCGGCGTCTTCATCGCCTTCCTCGCCGCGGGCGACCCGATCATCAAATCGGTCGGCCTGACGCTGGCCGTCGGTGTGTTCCTCGACGCGTTCGTCGTGCGGCTCACGCTCATCCCCGCCGTCATGGCCATGCTCGGCGACAAGATGTGGGCACGGTCGAAGTGGTTCGACAAGTATGTGCCCGATCTTGACATCGAAGGCACCGCACTGGAATCCGCGCATCGCAACCCGGTCACATCTTCGATATGACGGGTCTATTTGCGCGCACACGTGGGTAAGCAACAGGCATGAGTACTACAGCGGTGGTGTCACCCACCTCAGAGCAGTTGACAGTGAGGGGGGTGGCGACCGCCGCTAGTGCCGCGCATCTTCGTGATCAATTCGGCACCTGGCTGCGCGAGCGCGGAGTCCCTGCCCTGCAGACCAACGAGATCCTGCTGGCGGTGAACGAAGCGCTGGCCAACTGTGTCGACCACGCCTACTCCGACCACCACGCGGTCGGCACCATGGCCGTCCAGGCGGACTTCGAACCGTCCGACGGTTGCCTGAGCGTCTGCGTCACCGACCACGGCACCTGGCGTCAGCCCGGTCCCCATCGCAAGAACGATCGTCGCGGTCGCGGCGTGGTGTTGATGCACGCCATGGCCGACCATTGCACGATCAACGGCCGGCTCGACGGGACAACGGTATGTCTGGACTACCGCACCGCGGCGTCCCACTGAGAAACGTCCGGTTGACCTGCTCCTAGCTGAACATCCGCACCACGAGGTACACGGCCGTCGCGGCGAACAATGCGACGAAGAGCGCCACCACGATGAAAGTCACGACGGCTCGGGGCGTCAGATTGCGACCGGCTGCGGGATCCTTGTTGGCTGTGGCCTTGGTCTGGGCCGAATCTGGAGGCGTGTCCCCGGGAAGAACACCCCCGGCGCGTTCCACGCCGGGGGTGTCCATCGGGTCGGGATCCGGGGGAAGAGCGGTCACGAGTCGCTGTTCCGCGCGGCTTGGCGCTTCTGCTTCTCGGCGTCGCTGAAGTCGTCCAGCCGTTCGGCGTGCGCCCGGGCCCCGGTCGCTGCCTTGCGCTTGTCGGCCGCGTCGTCGAGTTGCGCCTCGGCGACAGCCTCTTCGGCGTTCTGAGCGGCCTTGCTGCGGTTCTGAGCGCTCTGCTTGGCCTTCTCCGCAGCCTGCACCTTCTGATTGGCCGACTCGTCGATGCGCTGCTTGGTCTGCGCAGTGCGCTGTGCGGCGTTCTGCGCGGCCTCGGCTTTGCGCTGATCGGCGGTCTCGCGGGCGTTCTTCACACGCTCGGTGGCCTCCTGGCGCGCCTGCTGCGGGGCCGAGGCGGCCTGCTCCCGCTTCTGCTGGAGCTCGTCGGAAGCCTGCTGCTGCTTCTGCTCGGCCTCCTCGTCGAGGCGCATCGCCTCGCCGAGCGCGGCGGCCTGCGCGATCCGCGCAATGCCCGACTCTTCGAGATTGCCGTCACGCAGCAGGTTGCCCGCCGTCGCGTCGAGCGAGCCGAACGCGCGCTGGAACAGCAACCGCGCGGGCGCCTCGGTGTTCATGCGCGCAATGACACTGTGCTCCAAGAGCTGCAGCGGCGTGCGGGCGATGCGGTACTGGATTCGCAGAAGTGCGAACGGAAGATCGGTGATTGCCATCGGTCTCTCCTTCAGGGGTTGGGGTGGGCTGGTCAGGGGGTCTCGTTGCCTTCAGCGCGGCGCCTCAGACGCTCGGCCTGGGCGCGGTCCTGCTCGGCTTCGTTGGTGGTCTGGCGGTAGTCGTCGACGGCCTCGTCGTACTCCTCGACGGCGTCGGCGATCTGATCGCGCTTCTCGGCGTCGGCGCGGGCCGCCTCCTGGGCGACCTCGGCCTCGAACTGGGTCTGCGCGCGCGCGGCGTCGCGGCGCCCGGCCTCCTCGGCCATCTGACGCTGCGCGGCCTGGTCGGCGCGCACCTCGCTCTCGGCACCGGCCGCACGGACCTCGGCCTCGGCCCTCTCCTGGGCCCCTTCGAGCTCGGCCTCACGGGCGCGTTGCCGGGCCTCGGCGGCTTCGGCGTCGGCCTCGGCCTCGGCGGTGCTGGCAGCGCGGCGTTCCTTGGCCTCGGCCTGGTCGAGCTGGCCCTCGGCGGTCAACGAGTCGTTGCCTGTGACCGCGCCCGCCAGCTCCTTGGCTTTGCCCTTGACTGAGTCGAGCACACTCTTGCGCGTCTCGGCAGCCTTGTCGTCCTGGGACATTTCGCTCCTTCTGGGATTGGCGTGGAGTTGCCGAAATACCCCCCAGAGGCCGCTTTACACAGCGGTGTGACGAATCAGCGGGTGGCGGCGTTGACCGTTGGTTTGTCGATCATCCCGCGTTCAACGCCCCACATCGTGGCGATGGCGCGGTACTCGCCGCTTTCCATCAGATGCTCGAGCGCACGGCGCAGCGGCTCGGACAGCCCCGACTCCTTCGCGACCGGCCAGCCGTAGGGTGCGGAATCGAACACATCACCGGCGGGCACGAGCTCACCGCGGCTGAGCTTGATCGCGAAACCGGTGACCGGCGAGTCCGCCGACATGGCCTCCACCTCACCCCGGGTCAACGCTGCGGTGACCTCGTCCTGACTCTTGAAGACCACCATCTCGACGGGGGGCATTCCGGCCGCCACGCACTGGTCGCTCTTAGCCGGCAGCTCCTCGGTCTGCTGCAGGGTGCCCTCGGCGACGCCGATCTTGAGACCGCAGGCCGCGGCCGGGCCCAGCGAGGTCCCTGGCCTGCGAGCCCACTGCGTTCCGGCCTGGAAGTAGGTGACGAAGTCGACGAGTTCCTCGCGTTCCCTGGTGTCGGTGACCGAGGACATCCCGAGGTCGAAGCTGCCGTCCACGACGGCGGGCAGGATCGTGTCGAACGCGGTATCCCGATAGTCCGGGACCAGACCCAGCACCCGGGACACCGCGTTCATCAACTCCACGTCGAAGCCGACCAGCTGACCGTCGGTGTTCTTGAACTCCATCGGCGCATACGGCACGTTGACGCCGATCACCAGGCGGCCCGTCTCACGGATGTCCGCCGGAACCGTCGCCGCGATCTCGGGGACGGCGCCCGCCGGCAGCGCGGCGTCCTCACCGTCGTCGGCCCACGGGGCCCACGTCCAGAGTCCGACGCCGGCTGCCGCGATCACGACTGCGGCGACCCCGGCGGCCAGCAGCGCCTTGCGCGGGCGCCGGCGTTCCCGGCGCCCGGCCGCATGCCGGGAGGCGGTGCCGGGCCTGCGCACCGGTGAGTTCAGCGCGCGCTTGGCCGCCTCGGCGAGCTCACCGGCCGACTGGTAGCGCTTGGCCGGTTTCTTGGCCATGCCCTTGGCGATCACCTCGTCGAAGGCGGCCAGCCGCGGATCGACGTCGGAGGGCCGGGGTATCGGTGAGACCATGTGCCCGGCGATCTGCTGCTCAAGGCTGTCGGCGGGATAAGGCCTTGCGCCGGTAAGGCATTCGTAGAGCACACACGTCAGCGCGTAGATGTCTGAGCACGCGTCCACCTCGCCGCCCTCGAAACGCTCGGGCGCCATGTAGGCCAGCGTGCCCAGCGTGCTGCCCGCTGTGGTCAGGCCCTTCTCCCCCGCGCTGCGCGCCAGCCCGAAATCGATCAGATACACGAAGTCGCGCCCGGTGACGAGGATGTTCGACGGCTTGATGTCGCGGTGGATCAGGTCGAGCTTGTGCGCCGCGTCGAGCCCATTGGCCACCTGCTCGACCACGGTGACGGCGAACGCCGCGCCGAGCGGCTTCTCGGTCTCCTGCAGCATGGTGCCGAGATTGCGGCCCTCGATGAGGCGCATGTCGAGGTAGAGGCGGCCGTCGATCTCCCCGTATCCGTGGATCGGGACGACGTGGGGGTCGTTGATGCCCGCGGCCGCCTGCGATTCGCGACGGAACCGGGCCTGGAAGATCTCGTCCTGCGCCATGTGATGCGGCAGCACCTTGAGTGCGACGACGCGATCGGTCTTGGTGTCGTAGGCCTGGTAGACCTCACCCATTCCACCTTGGCCGATCAGCTTCTGGAGCTGATAGTGCCCGAATGGTGTCGCATTCACCGGTGTTCTCCTCGGCTGCGGCCAATCGGATAGTCGATTGAAGCTACGTCATGTTTGCCGGGGCTGCCCGGACGCATGTCAGTCGCCTGACGACCGGTTGCCTGGTTTGGACGTTCCGGTGCAGGACGACGCCATCGCGTGCTGCTGGGGTGCAGCATTCTTACCACGACGACGCGACACGGGAGCATTCTCGCGGATGGCCGAATGCGTGGTTTTGATGCCCACCTGGGCGCCGAGCGGCAGGAGAACGGCTACCGCGTGGGCTTGACCAGGAAAATCACCCCTAGAAGCCGGGCACCGCCTCAGAGCCGGTACATCTCGCGTCTCATCGCAGACGTCTCCAGGAACGCGTCGCGGGGCGGGGCGTAGGAGCGTCGTGTCCGCAGTGCGGGTAGCGGAACGTCCACCTCGACGGCGACAGCGGCGGCTGCGCGCCTCTTCGGGATGAGACCGGCCAGTGTCCAACGTGCCCAGGGGCGGAACCCGGCAATCGATGCCATGACTGACTCCTTCGTGTGCAGGTCAGCGCTTTGCGCTTCTCCTTTCGCAACGTAACATAAGATTTAGAAGTAACAAATAGATAGTTAAGTTGGATTCGGATATGGGAGTGTGATGAGTAAGCTTGCCGACGTGTCGCGACGGACCTATGGCCAGTTCTGCGGTCTTGCGCATGCGCTCGACGTGGTCGGTGAACGCTGGACGCTGCTGATCGTGCGCGAACTGGCTTCCGGGCCCAAGCGCTACACCGAACTGGCCGATGCGCTGTCCGGCATCGGAACCTCGCTTCTGGCAGCCCGGGTCCGGCAGCTCGAAGCCGACGGCGTGGTGCAGCGTCGGCTCGCGCTCGACAAGCCCGGTTCCGCGGTGGTCTACGAATTGTCCGACGCCGGAAGGGAACTCGCTGCCGCCGTGGTACCCCTGGCGATGTGGGGCGCCCGGCACCAGATGACCGACGCCGACGCAGGCAGCGAGGCGTTCCGCGCGGAATGGCTGTTGAGCTTCCTGGCCGCCGACGTACGCCGGGACGGGCCGCATGACCTCGAGGCCGTCTACGAGTTCCACATCGACGACAGCACCGCGTGCCTTCGGCTGCGCGAGGGCCACGTGACGGTGACGCCCGGTCCGCCCGCCACGCCGGGCGATGTCACGGTGCGCTCGTCGGCCTCGACCGTCGCCGCGATCGTCGGCCGCAAGCTCGCCGTCGATACGGCTCTGGACGACGGCCGGTTGTCGATCTCCGGGGACGAGAAGGCGGCCGCGACCCTGGTGGGTGTGATCGAGAAGCGGCTCGCCCGCTGAGCCTCCACCGCCATACGTTCGGGCAGAAGCCCCTTCGCGCTGCCGGTGCCTCCCGCCTCTGGGCTGACACGACGAAGCGGCCCTCCCCGTGGGGAGGGCCGCCGCCTGCGCTCAGTGGCGCCAGAAGTGGTTGTGGTTGTCCCGGTGACGCTCGCGCCAGGTGTGGGTGGTCGGGTTGTTCGGCTGGGGCTTGTCCTGCTTGCTGATGACGGAGTGGCCCGTGGGTGCCGGCGGGGTTGCAGCGGCTGCCGTGCCGGCGATGCCGAGCGCTCCGCCGAGGATGCCGGCCGACAGCAGGGGCAAGGCGATGATGCGGGTGAGGGCGTTCATGATGACTTCCTTTGTCTGAGTGTGTTTTTCGGTTGTGCGTCCGGTGTGTTCCGGCGATGAGATAAGAATGCCGCAGCAGCGGCGCGGCGTCTGTCGGCCGGCCGGTGGAGCGGCCGGGGGAATTCGATGTCCCCCGATCGGTGGACCACCTCGGGCAAGGCCCTCGATTGATACCGAGCCTGAATTAAAAGTGTGCGAAACGGTCTTGGACAGGCATGGATATGGCTCCTACCGTGGAAGCCATGACTGCGACGATTCCAGGAACCACTCTGACCGGAGAGATGCTGATCGCCGGCACGGCGGTGCGAGGCAACGGCCAGGAGGTCCGCGCATTCGACCCGGCCGCCGGCCGCCCGCTGGAGCCGGTCTACCAGCACGGCGACTCCAGCCATGTGGACGCGGCGTGCGCCGCGGCCGCCGACGCGTTCGCGACCTACCGTGCCAGCACGTCGGAGCAGCGCGCGCAGTTCCTGGAGACCATCGCCGCCAACATCGAGGCGATCAGCGAGACCCTGATCGCGCGCACCGTCGCCGAGTCCGGGCTGCCGCAGGCCCGCATCACCGGTGAGGTCGGCCGCACCACCGGACAGCTGCGCCTGTTCGCGTCCGTGCTGCGTGAGGGCAGCTGGAACGGCGCCCGCATCGACACCGCGCAGCCCGACCGGACCCCGCTGCCCCGCCCCGATCTGCGGCAGCGCTTCATCCCCCTCGGCCCCGTAGCCGTGTTCAGCGCCTCGAATTTCCCACTGGCGTTCTCCGTGGCCGGTGGCGACACCGCCTCGGCGCTGGCCGCAGGTTGTCCCGTCGTCGTGAAAGGCCACGACGCCCACCCGGGCACCTCCGAGCTCGTCGCGCGTGCCATCGCCGACGCCGTCGTGTCCTGCGGACTGCCGGCCGGGACCTTCTCGCTGCTCTTCGGTTCAGGGCCCGACCTCGGCATCGCGCTGGTGACCGATCCGCGCATCAAGGCCGTCGGGTTCACCGGCTCCCGGTCCGGCGGCACCGCACTCGTCGCCGCGGCGGCCGCCCGCCCCGAGCCGATCCCGGTCTACGCCGAGATGAGCTCGATCAACCCCGTCTTCCTGCTCGACGGCGCCCTCGACACGCGCGGCGCCGAGCTCGGCACGGCGTTCGTCGCCTCGCTCACCATGGGGTCGGGCCAGTTCTGCACCAACCCCGGCCTCGTGATCGCGGTCGACAGCCCCGGCCTCACGAACTTCGTCGCGGCGGCCAGCCAGGCGCTCACGAAGTCGCCCGCCACGCCGATGCTGACCCCGAACATCGCGCGCAGCTACGCCTCCGGAGTCGAATCGCTGACCAAGGCCGCCGAACTGATCAGCCGCGGCGAACCCGGCACCAGCGAGACCTCCTGTCACGCAGCGTTGTTCACCACGGATGCGCAGAGCTTCCTGGCGTCCGAGGACCTGCAGGCCGAGGTGTTCGGCTCGTCGAGCCTGATCGTGCGCTGCGCCGACGCCGACGAACTGCGCGCCGTCGCCCAGGGCATCGAGGGACAGCTGACCGCCACCGTGCACGCCGACGACAGCGACCTCGAGGAGGCGGGCAAGCTGCTTCCGCTGCTCGAACTGAAGGCCGGCCGAATCCTGTTCGGCGGTTGGCCCACCGGTGTCGAGGTCTGCCACGCGATGGTGCACGGCGGACCGTTCCCCGCCACCTCGGACTCGCGCACCACGAGCGTCGGCTCGCTGGCCATCGAGCGCTACCTGCGTCCCGTCTGCTACCAGGACGTTCCGAAGTCGTTGCTGCCCAGCGCCGTCGCCGACGGCAACCCCGACCATCTGTGGCGGCGTATCGACGGCGCGCTCTCGCAGGACTGACCCTCACCTCTCACCCACCACCTACTAGGAGCTTCGCCATGCGTCCGAACTTCAACGGCGTGCTGTTCTTCCCCGTGACCCCGATGACCGAGACGGGCGACGTCGACCTCGACGCGCTGGCCCGACACCTCGCCAAGGGTGTGGACGCCGGCCCCGGTGGCGTGTTCATCGCCTGCGGCACCGGTGAATTCCACGCCATGGAGGACAGCGAGTTCAGCGCCGTCGTCCGCACCGCCGTCGAGGTGGTCGCCGGACGCGTGCCGGTCTACGCGGGGGCAGGCGGCTCGGTGGCGCAGGCCAAGCGCTTCGCCGCCGCGGCCCAGGAAGCCGGCGCCGACGGCATCCTGCTGCTGCCGCCCTACCTCGTGGAGGTCCCGCAGCCCGGCCTGGTCGACTACGTGGCCGCGGTCGCGGCGGCCACGGCACTGCCCGTGATCGTCTACAACCGCAACAACGCCAAGTTCACCGAGGCGTCCGCCATCGCCGTGGCGAAGATCCCGAACGTCATCGGATTCAAGGACGGCACGGGCAATTTCGATCAGGTCGCCCGCATCGTGCAGGCCGTGAAGACCTCCGTCGATCCCGACTTCCTGTTCTTCAACGGTCTGCCCACCGCCGAGACCACGCAGCTCGCCTACCGCGCCATCGGCGTACCGCTGTACTCGTCGGCGACGTTCGCGTTCGCGCCCGACCTCGCGCTGGCGTTCTACAACGCGCTGGAGTCCGGCAACGACGAATTGGCCAACGGTCTGCTCAACGCGTTCTTCATCCCGCTGGTGCGGCTGCGTGACACGGTGCCCGGCTACGCGGTCTCGCTGGTCAAGGCCGGCGTCACGATGGAAGGCGTCCCCGCCGGACCCGTGCGACCTCCGCTGGTGATGCCCAGCTCCGACGACGTCGCCGAGCTCAAGTCGATCATCGCCGCGGGTCGCGCCGTCCTGTCCGACGCGCTGACCCGGGCGGTCTGACCCATGGCCCCGATCCGCATCACCGGCGCACGCATCACGCCTGTCGCGTTCGTCGATCCGCCGCTGCTGAACACCGTCGGGGTGCACCAGCCCTACGCACTGCGGGCGATCATTCAGCTGGACACCGATGCGGGTCTCGTGGGCCTGGGCGAAACGTATGCCGACACCCGCCACCTGGCCAGGCTGACTGCCGCCGCCGAAGCCATCACCGGGCTGGACGTGTTCGCGCTCAATCAGATTCGTGCTGCGATCGCGGCCCGGCTGCAGGGTGACACCGCGGCGGTCGGCACGGCCGGCATGATCACCACGGCGTCGGCCGTCGACCAGGTGCTCTCGCCTTTCGAGGTGGCATGCCTGGACGTTCAGGGCCACGCCCTCGGACGGCCCGTCGCGGATCTCCTGGGGGGGAAGGTCCGCGACGAGGTCCCGTTCAGCGCGTATCTGTTCTACAAGTGGGCCGCGCACCCCGGGCAGGACCCCGATGGGTTCGGTGAGGCGCTCGACCCCGACGGGCTGGTCGCCCAGGCGCACCGCATCATCGACGAATACGGCTTCACCGCAATCAAACTCAAGGGTGGGGTGTTTCCGCCCGACGAGGAGATGGCGGCCATCGAGGCGCTGGCCGCGGCGTTCCCGGGAATGCCTCTGCGGCTCGATCCGAATGCCGCCTGGACCCCGCAGACCTCGGTGAAGGTCGCCTCGGGGCTGGCCGGCATCCTGGAGTACCTCGAAGACCCGACCCCCGGCCTGGACGGCATGGCGGAGGTCGCCCAGCAGGCGCCGATGCCCCTGGCCACCAACATGTGCGTCGTCGCCTTCGACCAGCTCGCCCCGGCGGTGGCCAAAGGCTCTGTGCGGGTGGTCCTTTCCGATCATCACTACTGGGGCGGGCTGCAGCGCTCCCGGCTGCTGGCCGGCATCTGCGACACCTTCGGCCTCGGTGTCTCCATGCACTCGAACTCGCATCTGGGCATCAGCCTGGCCGCGATGGTGCACCTGGCCGGCGCGACACCGAACCTCACCTATGCGTGCGACACCCACTGGCCCTGGAAGACCGAGGATGTCGTCAAGGACGGCGCCTTGAGGTTCGTCGAGGGTGCGGTGCCGGTGCCGACCGCCCCCGGCCTCGGCGTCGAGATCGACGATGACGCGCTCGACGCGCTGCACGAGCAGTGGGTGCGCTGCGGGATCCGCGACCGCGACGACACCGGCTACATGCGTACCGTCGACCCGTCTTTCGAGCTGCTCAGCCCACGCTGGTAAATCTCCCCCGGGGCCCGCGACGGCGACCTACGGTGGGGGCATGAGCGATCAGCCGACCGTCGACGCCGCCCATCCTCCGGAGGGGGTGCTGCGGGTCATCAACCCGACCTTGCGGTTCGTCCTGAAGACGCCGCTGGGCGGGGCCATCGGCGACTTCATGCTGGTCACCTTCACCGGCCGCAAATCCGGGAAGCGCTATTCCACTCCGGTGAGCGCCCACCGACTCGACGGCGACCTCTATGTCGTGCTGGAGGCCCAATGGAAACACAACTTCCGCGGCGGCGCCGATGCGCAGGTGGCCTATCGCGGGAAGACCCGCACGATGCACGGCGAGCTCATCACCGATCGGTCGGCCGTCGCCGCGATCTGTGAGCGGGTGGCGACGTCGTACGGACCGAAGAAGGCGCAGCGTCAGATGGGCATGACGTTCCGTGAGGGCAGGCTCCCGTCCGTGGCGGAGTGGGAGGAGGCAGTCGACCAGCTGAAGATCGCAGCGATCAAGCTGACGTCGAAGGTCTGATGTTCTCCCTCGCCAGGCTCACCTGCTTCGTCGCCGTCGCCGAAGAACTGCATTTCGGCCGCGCCGCCGAACGCCTCCACATGACCCAGCCGCCGCTGTCGCGTCAGGTCCAGCAGCTGGAGAACGAACTCGGGGTGCAGCTCATCGACCGCACCACCCGGACCGTGACGCTGACGCCGGCCGGGGCGGCGTTCCTGCCCGACGCCCGGCGCATCCTGCAGCTCGCCGAGGGCGCCGCGCAGACGGTCAAGCGCATCCCCGCCGGCGACCTGGGGACCGTCGTCGTCGGCTTCACGGCGGCTTCGGCGCACGCGGTGCTGCCGCGTCTGCTGGAGCGCATGCGCGACCGGTTGCCCGACGTGAAGCTCGACCTGCGCGAGATGGTGACCGCGGCCCAGATCGAGGGGCTGATGACCGGGGAGCTGGACCTGGGGATGGCGCGTCCCCCGTTGAAGCGGCCCGGGCTGGTCTCCCGTCCACTGCTCCATGAGCAGTTGGTCGTCGCGCTGCCGACCGGGCATCCGCTGGCCGACATGTCCCGGCAACTGACGCTGACCGATCTCGACGGTCAGGACGTGATCATGTACTCACCGGTGCAGGCCCGCTACTTCAACGAGCTGCTGATCTCGACGTTCACCATCGCGGGGGCCACGCCGAAGTACGTGCAGTACGTGACGCAGGTGCACACGATGCTGGTGCTCGTCCGGTCCGGCATCGGCCTCGCGCTGGTACCCGCGTCGGCGGCGACCCTGCACCCCGAGGGCGTGACGTTCCGGTCGATCGGCGCGTTCCGCGAGCGTCCCGTCGAGCTCGACGCGGTATGGCGTGGCGATTCGACGAACCCGGCGCTGCTGCGGGTGCTTAAAGACGTCCTGCCGCAACAGGAGTGGACGACCGACGATCTGGTGGAAGGCGTCGACTGAGTCGCGCTCTGCGTGCTTTCGCCGAGGCTGCATTCCTGCAGCCCCCTACTCGAACTTTCGCCGCGTGAATGCAGTCTCGCGCGAGCGGGTGACCGCCTCGGTGAAGGCGACCTCGCCCACCCACCCCCGCGAGGCCATCGTCCGATACAACCGGGCGATCACGTCGTCGCGGCGATCCTCCTTGACCACGCAGATCACCGCCCACCCGAGGCGCTCCAGCACTCGCATGACGTCTCTGTCTGCGAGATATTGTCGACGACTCGTCTGATGCTGGTCACCGTCGTACTCGACGGCCACCTTGACGTCCTCCCAGCCGAAGTCGAGGATCCGCACCGGATAGCCGTCGGTGTCAAACACCGGGATCTGCGTCGCCGGTGGCGGAAAGCCGGTGTGCCTGACCAGCAACCGCCAATAGGTCTCCATCGGTGACTGTGCGCCCCCGTCGACGAGCGGTAGGGCCGCCTTCAGCCGGGCCACGCCGCGTGTCCCGCGGTAACGTTCGGCGAGCCGCGTCACGTCCTCCGGGGCGAAAGGCCGCGCCCGCATCAGGGCGTCCAGCCGCACCACGGCGTCGACGTGGCGACGGAACCGGCCGAGGTCGAAGGCCGTCCGCGCCGCAGTGGCCACCCTCAAGCCGGCTGTCATGTCCCATTCGTCCTCCGCGATGCGCTCGTTGCGCGCGATGATCCCGCGCGGAGGACGCGTGTTCTGGTAGACGAGTTCCACGGCGACGTCGTCATCGATCCATGCGGAACCGTGAAGTCGAGCGGCAGCAAGCCCTGTGATCACGCTCGATCGGCCCGACCACAGCCAGGCACCGTGGGCCCGGGCGGGCAATGTGACCCGCTGAGCCTTGGGCACGTAGACGTTCGGATAGACGGACCGATACCAGCGGCTCAGTTCATGGCGCGTGACGGCGCCTGCCGCGACGGCCTCGGTGCCCACGAAGATCTCCCCCATGACGGCATCGTGGTCGACGACCCCGACACTGCGCGCCGAGACTGCATCTACGCAGCCACGTACTCGACTTTTCTCTGCACAGATGCAGTGTCGGCGCCGTGGGCAGCTAGGGCAGGCGGAGCTCCCTGAGTTGCCGGCGGGAGGTGATGCCCAGCTTCCGGAAGATGTTGCGCAGGTGCGCTTCGATCGTGCGCGGGCTGAGAAACAGCTGTTCGCCCACCTCACGGGAGGTCGCCCCGGTCGCGACGAGTCGGGCGATGGTCTGCTCCTGGGCGGTGAGCGCAGCGCTGGGTTGGGACGTCCGCTTGCGGGCATGCTCGCCGGTGGCGCGCAGCTCACGGGCGGCGCGGACCGCGAACGGCTCTGCGCCCATGTCGGACAGGCGCATGTGAGCAATGCGGAGCTGTTCGCGTGCATCGCTGCGGCGGCCTTCGCGGCGTAACCACTCGCCGAAGACGAGGTGCGTGCGGGCGAGGAACACCTCCATGCGGCACTTCTGAAGACGCTCGATCGCCTCGCGGTAGAGCTGTTCTGCGGTGGCTCCGGTACTGGTCAGCGCTTGTGAACGCGCAGCGACGCCGAGCGCCCATTCGGTGCCGCTGGCGTGGGCTCTGATGCCGAGCTCTTTACTTGCGCGAGAGGCGGTTTCCAGATCACCGGCACGGGCTGCCGCCTCGACGAGCTCCTGAAGCGCCAGACCCCTGATTCCCGGTTCGTAGGACTCCGCTGCGCGGGCGGCTGCCTCCTGCGCCCGGGGATAGTTGCCGCGTCCGTTGTGCAGCACGGCCATCGCGCACAGGGACACAGTCGTCTCGATTCCCCGCGAATGCGTTGTCACCGGGGGGTCCGAATCGATTCCCCGCCAGGCGTTCAGGTATGTGTGGGCGTAATGGAGTGGCTTGGCGCCCGACAGCTGCGATATCGCCGCAGCCTCGTCCGCAAGCTCGGCGGCGCGGGAAAGCTCGCCGGTGTAGATCCGCGCGAAGGCCGAGACGATCAGCGCGGTGGGCAGCGTGGCGAGAGCACCGGCTTCGCGCGCCTGCCGTACGTTGCAGTCGGCCAGCTCGATCGTCAGATCGTCCTCGAACAGTGCTATCGAGGTCCGTGCGGCCAGTGACAACCAGTTGCCCGCGTCGCCGGTTCGGAGCCTCTCGGTCGGGAGAACATCATCACGGAACGCCCGCAATGCCTGCCTCAGGATGGGCGCGCCGGACTCGAATCCTTCGGTGTGTACCGCCACCAACCCGGCGAGCAAGAGATCTCTCGGGCCTGGTGCACCCGTCGGCGCCGGTGCGACACCGATCGCTTCGGCGATTTCCGACAGCCCCGGTTCGACACCCGAACCCCCGGTGATGGTCGCCGCATCGAAGGCCTGCAGGTAGGTCTCCCGAGCGAGCGAGGGATCCAGCGGAGCCAACATCCGCGCGGCGCCCAGCAGCATCCTCGGCACCTCGGCGCCTTGCGTGAGGTGAAAGGTGATCTGTGCGCGGAGCAGTTCCAGACGGGCACGGTACAGCGCGTCCAGTCGCTCGGCATCCACGCTGTCCAGCAGCGCCAGGGCGGCCTCGGGCGCACCGGCACAATGCTCGGCATTGGCAGCATCCAGTGCGCGTCTCGCCCGACGGAAGGGGTCCGGCGTCAAATCGGTAGCACGCCGGAGAAACGCAGCCGCGGCGCAGAATCCTCCGCGCGCCAACGCCCGGTCGGCCGATCGCTCCAGGTCGGCAGCGGCGTCTTCGTCGGTTCCCAGCACCGACTGGGCGCGATGCCATGCGCGGCGATCTGGATCGGTGTTCGGGTCGGTGGCGGCAGCCAGGACACAGTGCGCCCGACGATGCTCCGGCGCCGTGGCGGCACGGTAGACCGCCGAGCGCACCAGCGGGTGACGAAATCGCACTCGGGTGTCGATCTCCAGCAGCCCAGCGCTTTCCGCGGGCGCCGCTGCTTCGCGGTCGATCCCCAGATGGGCGGCTGCGCGCCACAGCAGCGCAGGGTCGCCGGTCGGTTCGGACGCGGCCACCAACAGCAGCTGCCGCGTCTGCGCCGGAAGGGTGTCCGAGCGCCGCTGGAAGTTGTCCTCGATCCGGCGCGGCACGCTCACGGCGTCGGGTAGACCGAAGCCGCCTGCCAGCTGCACGCTGGTAGGAAGCTCCAACAGCGCCAACGGGTTTCCCCGCGCCTCGGCGACGATGCGGTCGCGAACCCCGTCATCGAGTGGTGCGCACACGGCCTCGTCCAGCAAGGCTTGGGCATCGGCCTCCCCCAGCCCTTCGAGGTGCAACTCGGGCAACCCGGCCAGCGGGTCGGCGCTGCCTTCGCGGGGGTCTCGCACCGCGAACATCAGCACGAGCCGCTCGGCACCCACCCGCCGCGCGATGAACGAAAGCACCTGCGCGGAGGCCTGATCCAGCCACTGCGCGTCGTCGACGAGACACAGCATCGGCCCCTGCTCCGCGAGGAGGTTGAGGACAGCCAACCCGACGAGAAATCGATCCGGCGCGGCGCCGGCCCGACGACCCAGCGCGACGTCGAGTGCGGTCCTTTGCGGGTCGGGCAGCGTCTCGGTGCGGTCGAGCAACGGCGCGCACAGCTGATGCAAGCCGGCAAACGCGAACTGCGTCTCAGCCTCCACACCGACCACGGATTCCACCCGGATCCCCATGAGCAGCGCGGCGTCACGGGCGTGCTGAAGCAGCGCAGACTTTCCGATGCCCGCCTCGCCGCGCACCACGAGCACCCCGCTGCGCCCCGCCGACGTCTCGGCCAGGAGTCGGTCGATGGCTTCGCGTTCCACGCCCCGGCCCAGAAGGCCCGCTGTGTCCGGTCGTACTGGCGGCTGCTCCACGATCGTCACCCCAGGACCCCCCGGCCTGGGGTTCTCAAGTCGACCAGTTCGACGGACACGGGCTGGCTCCCTCCTTCGAGGCGACGCCATACGCGCTGATCAGGGCGATCGCAGCGGTGCCGGCAGCGCCGCGCCGGTCACCGAAACGATACGAGACGGTCCACTTTACGTCAATACGGACCGGACCGTATTGAATCGATGGACACACCGCCTCGCTTACGGTTGCGGTATGCCTGCAAACCGCAATGAGCAATCGCGCCGGGCCATCCTCGATGCGTCGGTCTCGATGATCGGCGAGCTCGGGTACGACAAGATCTCGATCGAAGCCATCGCCAGGCGGGCAGGCGTCAGCAAGCAGACGATCTACCGCTGGTGGCCCTCCAAGGGCGCAGTGATACTTGAGGCCGCGACCGAAAGTCTGAGCGGCGTAGTAACTCTCGCTGACACCGGAGACATCGTCGCCGACATCCGGACCCAGCTGACAGCGATTGTGGACTTGATCACGAGCACAGGATTCGGACCGGCGTATCGGTGTCTGATCGCTGCCGGCCAGTCCGACGCCGAGCTTCTGCGCGCGCTGTTCCAGCAGATCGTCGAACCCAACATCGTTGACTTCGGCGCGCGGGTCGCCCTGGCACAGGAGCGCGGCGAGATGCGTGCCGATGCTGACTGGGAGACGATGCGCGACCTGCTGTACGGGGTCGTCGAGTACCGCCTGATTCATGCGATGCCACTCGACCCGGCGTATATCGACAGCGTTCTCGAGATCGTGTTCCAGGGCGCGCGCTGACGGTTCGCGGCCAGGTAAGGGATTTTCACCGACGCGAAGGTCGGGTCGACGCTGCGAACCTGACGCTGTGGAAGAGATTCCAGCGGAACTATCGGCGCTCTTGACGGCCCTGCAAGCACGAGATGCCGCGCGCGCGGCAGCTCAGCTCGCCGAGTATGTGATCCTCGAGGACCCGATCGATGCCGTACCTGTCGTCGGCCGAGAGCAGGTCGCGAAGGTGATGTCGCGGGTCCTCGACGTCGTCGACGACTTCACCGTCACCGGCATATTCCCGGGAGACGGATGTTTCGCAGTCGCAACCACTATCAGGATCGGCACTACGGAGCTCGACGGCATCGACCTGATCGGCATCAACGCCGAGGGGAAGATCGCCTCGCTGGCAACCCATCTGCGGCCGATGCGGGCAGTCGTTGCACTGCAGGAACGCTGCGCCTCCGCCAGCGGAAAGCCATGATCTGCCCAGGCGAAACTGATATCGAGATGACAGCGCGGTTCGAGCGTGACGTGATCCCGCTTCTCGACACGCTCCTCGGTGGAGCAGTCCGGATGACCCTGCAACGCGCCGATGCCGAAGACCTGGTGCAGGAAACCATGGTCCTGGCGTACGCGAACTTTCACACCTTCCAGGAAGGAACGAACCTCAAGGGGTGGCTCTTTCGCATCCAGACCAATGCCCACATCAGCGGTTTCCGAAAGCGGATGCGCCGCCCCGCCGAGGTGCCCATGGCCACGAACAGCGACTGGCCGCTGGGCGCCGAAAGCTCGCCCCGAGCGCTGCGCTCTGCGGAGGTGGAGGTGTTGGAGTTGTTGCCTCACGAAGAGGTCAGGAACGCACTGGATGCGTTGCCCGTCGATTTTCGGATGGCGGTGTACTACGCCGACGTCGAGGGTCTCACCTACAAGGAAATCAGCGCGATCACCTGCGCGCCAATGGGAACCGTCATGTCCCGAATTCACCGCGGCCGGTCCCGGCTGCGCGTCCCACTGGCTGCCCTCGCAGCCGACCGCGGGTACGCCGCCGAAACATCAACAGGGAGGTTCGAATGACCGACACCCACACGGGTGAGAGCTGGCCGGCACTACTCGTCGCCGACTGGGAGCCCACGCGGCGGTCGCTGCACATGTGGAGCCAGATCGTTGGCAAGGTGCGAATGGCTCACGCACCGTTGCTCAATCATTGGTGGCAGGTGCCGCTCTACGTGTCGCCGCGAGGTCTGGCGACGTCGGCGATACCCGTGGGGACCAACTCGTTCGACATGGAGTTCGACTTCGTCGAGCATGCACTGAACGTGCGGGTGAGTGACGGCGGCACCGCCGGGATCGCTCTGCGGGATACCTCCGTGGCGGGGTTCCACCACGAATTGCTGCGGACGCTAGAGAAGCTGGGTGTGGGTTCGCGAATCTCCGCTGGGCCCAATGAAGTACACCCCGCCATTGCGTTCGCCGAGGACACGCACGCCGGCTATGACCCCGCTGCGGCCAATGCATTCTGGCGGCAGCTGATTCAGGCTGACCGGGTGATCGGCCGATTCCGCGCCCGGTTCATCGGCAAGGTCAGTCCCGTGCACTTCTTCTGGGGTTCCTTCGATCTCGCGTGCACCCGGTTCTCCGGTCGCCGGGCACCCCGGCATCCCGGTGGCGTGCCGAACTGCGGTGACTGGGTGATGGAGGAGGGATACTCGCACGAGCTGAGCAGTTGCGGGTTCTGGCCCGGCGGCGCGGCCGAGGGAGCGTTCTACTCCTACGCCTATCCCGAGCCCGACGGGTATGCCGATGCCGCAGGTCTTCCGGACGGCGCCTTCTACGACACCGGCCTGCGGCAGTACCTGTTGCCGTACGAGGCTGCCCGCCAGGCGAAGGACCCGGATGCGGCGGTAATGGACTTCCTCGAGTTCACCTACGGTGCTGCCGCCGACTTGATGACATGGGACCGGGGGGCTCTTGAGAGCGACCCAGGCCGCTGGACGCACAAAGTCTCGTCGCGATGACCGATCGGATCCGAGCGGCAACTCTCGACGACCTGCCCGCCGACCGGCCGCATCCTGTCTCGGTCGGTGGAGTGGACATCGTCCTTATCCGGCGCGGCGAGGACGTCTCTGCGCTCCACGGGCGGTGCCCACACCGAGGGGCCCTGATGGGCGACGGCCACGTCGAGGGCAATCTTCTCGTCTGCGGCGTACACGGTTGGCGGTACGACGCAGACACCGGCGTGTCGCCCGTGAACCCGGCGGTGGCGCTCACCACGTTTCCCGCCTGGGTGTCGGACGGCGTTGTGTACCTCGACAAGTCGTCGGTGGCCGAGTTCACGCGCGCGCATCCGGTGGCACACGAGGATGACGGCTACCAGGGCCGCTGGATCACGCCGACCGACTCCCCCGACGAACCGTTCGTCACGCAGATCCACGAGCTGGCCGCGCACGGTCTGGACAGGGTCGGCCACCACGGACCGATGGCGGCCATGGGTGTGCCCAGGGATCAGCTGCCGAAGTGGGACTCGATCCAGCTTGTGACCGGGCAGCTTGCGCGGCTGCCGCTGCTGGAGGATGAACCGGTCGCCACCGAGACCGTCATCGGGCCGGCGGCCAAGCGTCCCCTGATTCTGGATATTCCGCTGTTCGTCAGCGACATGAGCTTCGGCGCGCTCTCGGAGGAGGCCAAGGTGGCCTTGTCCATGGGGGCGCAGAGGGCCGGCACCGGGATCTGTTCCGGTGAGGGCGGCATGCTTCCGGAAGAGCAACAACATAATCCGCGTTACCTCTACGAGCTCGCCTCGGCCCGCTTCGGGTGGAGCTTGGACCATCTGCAGAAAGTGCAGGCCTTTCACTTCAAAGGCGGTCAGGCCGCCAAGACCGGAACCGGCGGTCATCTGCCAGGAAGCAAGGTGACCGGGAAGATCGCCACGGTGCGGGGTCTACCGGAGGGTTCCGCCGCAATCTCCCCCGCCCGGTTTCCCGACTGGACCTCGCTCGATGAGTTTCGCGACTTCGCCGCGCAGGTGCGAGAGATGTCCGGGGGAATCCCCGTGGGGTACAAGATGAGCGCCCAGCGGATCGAGCGCGATATCGACGCGGCGCTGGAGATCGGCGTCGACTACCTCATCCTCGACGGCCGCGGCGGGGGCACAGGGGCCGCGCCAACCCTGTTCCGCGACAACATCTCCGTGCCGACGATTCCGGCGCTTGCGAGAGCGCGGCGGCATCTGACTGCGTCCTCGGCGCACGACGTCACCCTGGCTGTCACCGGCGGAATCCGCACCGCGGCCGACATGGTCAAGGCACTGGCGCTGGGGGCGGACGCCATCGGATTGTCCAACTCTGCGCTGCAGGCCATCGGATGCGTCGGCATGCGTGCGTGCAACACCAACGCCTGCCCGGTGGGGATCGCCACGCAGCAGCCGCATCTCCGCGATCGGCTGCCCGTCGAACTCGCCGCGCAGCGCCTGCACCGCTTTCTGCACGCCACCGTCGAACTCATGACGGTCCTCGCCAGAGCATGCGGACACCGACACCTCGCCGATTTCGACCTCGATGATCTCGTCACCTTCGACCGCGACTTCGCCCACCTCAGCGGAGTGCCCTACGCAGGAGTGATACCGCTGTGAGTACCGACCCGCAAGAGACGCAGTGGCACCGGGCGATCGATGCCGGCTCACTCGACGAGGGCGAGGTCACGGTCTGCCCCGTCGGCCTCAAGTCCGTCGCGCTCACGAAACTGCACGGCAAGTTCGGCGCCATCGACAACCGTTGCCCCCATCAGGGCGGGCCGCTGGGCCAGGGCACCCTGGAGAACGACAAGATCCGGTGTCCCTGGCACGGCTTCGATTTCGACCCGTTCACGGGCGAAGCTGCAGGCGGAGCCGACTTCGACGTGCCGACCTACCCCGTCGAGGTTCGCGCGGACGGGATCTACGTGGGCACGCCGGCGCCCCGGCCCCACCTTCGTACGGTGAGCGACGTGCTGGTCGAGACAATGACCGCCTGGGGTGTCGACACGGTCTTCGGGATGGTCGGGCACTCGAACCTGGGTATGGCTGAGGCGATGCACCGTGCCGAGAACGACGGCAAGCTGCGCTATTTCGGTATCCGTCATGAGGGGGCAGCGGCCTTCGCGGCGTCGGCCTACGGCAAGCTGACCGGCAAGCCTGCAGCATGCTTCGGCATTGCTGGGCCAGGATCTACGAACCTGCTGACGGGTCTGTACGACGCCAAGGCAGACCGTGCGCCGGTGCTGGCACTCTCGGGGAGCGTGGACTCGTCGGTCGCCGGCAAGGGCGCCTTCCAGGACATCGACCTTCTCGCGGCGTTCGCAGACATCTCCACCTATTCGGCCATGGTTCGCTCGGGATCCGACCACACCGAACTGATGGCGATGGCCGTCAAACATGCCATCCTCGGGCGCGGTGTCGGACACCTTGTGCTGCCCGACGAGGTCCAGGTGCTCGCGGCGCCGCGGCAGCCCGCGTCGGGCCCCACCGGGCGGATGGCCGACCTCCGCGTGGGCCCGCCCGCTCAGGCACTCGGCGACGCTCTCGGCTGCATCGCTGCCGCCACCCGCCCGGTGATCGTGGTGGGCGCGGGTGCCAAATCCGACATGGCACAAATCATTTCCCTCGCCGAACGGCTGAACGCCCCGATCCTGACCACGTTCAAAGCCAAGGGACAGATCTCCGACAAGCATCCGCTGGCCTGCGGCGTGCTGGGACGGTCCGGAACACCGGTGGCCTCGTGGATGATGAACAAGGCCGACCTTCTGCTGGTGTTCGGCGCCTCGTTCTCGAACCACAGCGGAATCTCGCCGTTCACACCGACGGTGCAGGTGGACACCGATCCCCTGATGCTCGGCCGGTTCCGGCCCGTGACCGTACCGGTGCTCGGCGATGTGGGTGTGACCGCACAGGCGTTGGCGGAGGGGCTGCGCATCAACCCGGTGGTCGTCGACCAGCGACCGGAGGTCGCCGAACGCTGGGCGGTCTGGCGCGCGGAGAAGGCGCGCCGAGCGGCTGCCGCACCGGGCAACGGACGGGTGTCGGCAGCGACCGTATTCCAGGAGCTGAATGGATTGACACCCGAAAACGCCGTCATGACGGTCGATGTCGGCAACCACGCCTATTCATTCGGGCGGTACTTCGAACCCACGTCACAGGCGGTGCTGATGTCGGGCTATCTCGGATCGATCGGCTTCGGCTTCCCCGCCGCCCTGGGAGCGTGGGCCGCGGCCCCGGACCGTCCGATCGTCGCCGTCACCGGCGACGGCGGATTCGGACAGTATCTCGCCGAGATCACCACGGCCGTGAAGTACGACATGAACATCACCCACATCCTGCTCAACAACGGCGAACTCGCGAAGATCAGCGAGGAGCAGCGCGGCGCCGAATACGCGGTCTGGCAGACATCCCTGCTCAATCCAGATTTTTCGGCGCTGGCCCAGGACTGTGGCGCCTATGGAAAGCGTGTCAGCGATCGGGCCGCCCTCGGGTCCGTCATCAGGGAGGCACTCGACCACCCTGGGCCGGCCATGGTCGAGATCATGACCGACCCGCGATCGCACTAGCCGGATACGACGCAACCACGACAAGGACGCACAACATGACTGACCTCATGAGAGCCGTAGTGCTGCAACGTTTCGGAGGGCCCGATGCGTTCGAGCTCCGCGATGTCCCCGTACCGCTCGTGGAACCCCGCCAGGTGCGGGTCCGTGTCCATGCGACAGCAGTCAACCCGCTCGACCTACAAATCCGTCGCGGAGATTACGCCGACCAGGTGCCGCTCCCGGCGATCATCGGCCACGACATCTCCGGCGTGATCGAGGAAGTCGGAGGGCACGTGACCGAGTTCCGTGCCGGCGACGAGGTGTACTACACACCCCGGATCTTCGGTGGCCCCGGCTCGTACGCCGAGCAGCACATCGCCGATGTCGAACTCGTCGGCCGGAAGCCGAAGAACCTCAGTCACCTGGAGGCAGCGAGCCTGACCCTCGTCGGTGGAACGGTCTGGGAATCGCTCGTCACGCGAGCGCAGCTCACCGTGGGGGAGACGATCCTCGTCCACGGCGGCGCGGGCGGCGTCGGCACGATCGCGATTCAGATCGCCAAAGCGATCGGCGCACAGGTGTTGACCACCGCCAGAGCGAGTGAACACGAGTTCGTGCGCTCCCTCGGAGCGGATGCGGCGATCGACTACGCATCCGCAGACTACGTCGACGCCGTCGCCGAGATCACGCACGGTAAGGGTGTCGACGTCGTCCTCGACACGATCGGTGGCGCCACACTGACACGAAGTCCGCTGGCGCTTGCCGACTCCGGACGCGTCGTCAGCATCGTCGACATCGCGCAGCCGCAGAATCTCATCGAGGCTTGGGGCCGCAACGCGGCCTATCACTTCGTGTTCACACGACAGAACCGGGGAAAGCTGGACGCACTGACCACGCTGGTCGAGCGCGGACTCGTCATGCCCGTGATCGGCGCGACTCTTCCACTCGCGCGAGTGGGCGAGGCTCACGACGTGCTGGAGAACAGACGGGACTACGCACTCCGCGGCAAGGTGGCCATCGATGTCGCGGGCGAGACGGTCGAGCTTCCGCCCCGCAGCTAGACCGGGGTGACGAGGTTGCCGGTCGCGAGGAAGCTGTCCAGGTTGCGCAGCGTCAGCGCCTCCATCGCGGCGCGCGTCTGCTCGGTGCCGCTGGCCACGTGGGGCAGCAGGACGACGTTGTTCAGCCCGAACAGCTCTTCGGGCACCTTCGGCTCGTCGGCGAACACGTCCAGGCCGGCACCCGCCAGCTTGCCGTTCAGCAATGCCTCCACGAGCGCGTCTTCGTCGACCACGCTGCCGCGGGCGATGTTGATCAGATAGCCACGAGGACCCAGCTCCTCGATGACCTCCCGGCTCACCAGGCCGCGGGTGCCGTCACCACCCGCCGCGGCGACGATCAGGACGTCGACGTTCGAGGCCAGCTCCACCGGTGACGCCGCATACGTGTAGGGCGAGTCGGCGATCTCGTGGCGGTTGTGGTAACTGATGTCGCATCCAAAGGCACTGAGGCGTCGGGCAATTGCCTTACCGATGCGCCCGAGACCGATGATGCCCACGCGGGTGTTGCTGACCTGCCGGGTCAGGGGATAGCTGCCGTCGACCGGCCAGCGGCCGGCCCGGACGTACCGGTCTGAGGCCGAGAACTGCCGCAGCGTGTCGATCATCAGACCCACCGCGGTGTCGGCCACGCAGTCTGTCAGGACGTCGGGGGTATTGCTCACCCCGACGCCCCGAGCTTCGGCGGCGTCGACGTCGGTCGTGTCATAGCCGACGCCGAAGTTGATCACCGCGCCCAGGTTCGGCAGCGAGCTCATCAGCGCGGCATCGACCCCTGTGCGGCCCGATGTCACGACGGCGGTGAAGTCCGCGCCGCGCCGGGCCAGGAAGTCCGCGCGCTCGGCGGCCGAATCGGGCAGCACCGCGGCGGCATAGTCGACGGCGAGGGTGTGCGCCAACGACGGTTTCAGCGGCCCGACCTGCAAGACAGAGTGATTTCCCACAATGCTCACGGTACGGCGAGCTGCAGATACCCGTCCACGTCCGAAATAGCATGGACTTATACCGAACGCGCATAGAGAGCGCGGCGCCGAGAGCATCGCCGCATCACAACCCCTCTCCGACGGGTGAAATGCCTGCTCAGGCGATATTTCAACGGGCATGCATGCGCGGTCCCGACGCTCCTACTACCCACGAAACGGCCGTTTGGCCGGGGTTGACGGTGTTTCCGGGCCGCTCCTACGGTGTGGTTGCCATCACAGATTGCATCTACATACGTGGACATCACGAACCCCCAGCCCGGGAGGATCCATGAACCCCAGCACCACACGGCGACTGACCGCGTTGGCTCTCGCGGGAGTCACCGTTGCGGCCGGCGGCTGCAGTGTTGCCAACAGCGGCGGCGGCGGGTACGACCCCGACACACTGCGCATCGTCCTCCAGCAGGAGCCCCCGACGCTCGAGCCGTGCGAGAGCAGCCTGACGTCCACCGGCATCGTGGTCCGCTCCAACATCACCGAACCGCTGCTCGAGCGTGATTCCACCACCGGCGATCTGCAGCCGCTGCTGGCCACCGGATGGGAGCAGACCACACCCAACGAGTGGACCTTCACACTCCGCGACGGCGTGACCTTCTCCGACGGAACGCCGTTCACCTCCGAGGACGCCGCGTTCTCGATCGACCGTGCGGTGAACTCCGACCTGCAGTGCAACGTCGACGGCTACGTCTTCGGCGACGAGGAACTCGGCCTGCAGACCCCCGACGCCAACACCGTCGTCATCAGCACCGCCGAGCCCGATCCTATTCTGCCGCTGCGCATCTCGTTCGTCGAAATCGTTCCTCGCACCACCAGCACCACCGAGAAGGTTCGGGAGCCCATCGGCACCGGCCCCTACGCGATCGCCCGCTGGGACTACGGCCAGAAGCTCGTCCTGACCCGCAACGCCACCTACTGGGGCCAGGCCCCGTCGTTCGCCACAGCCGAATACCAGTGGCGCAGTGAGGGAAGCGTGCGTGCCGCGATGATCACCAACGACGAGGCCGACATCGCCGTCGGCCTGGGACCTGAGGACGGCGCGGGCGATCTCGGCGTCCCGTTCCAGAACAACGAGACCACCGCGCTGCGCATGCAGGCCACCGAACCGCCGCTGAACGACATCAGGGTGCGCCAGGCCATCAATTACGCGGTGAACCGCACCGGCATCGTCAAGGCGCTGTTCCGCGACCTCGGGCAGCCCGCCGCCCAACTGATCCCGTCCGGTGTCGTCGGCTACAACGACGAGTTGCAGCTGTGGCCACACGACCTCGACAAGGCCCGGGCACTGATCGACGAGGCCAGGGCCGACGGCGTGCCGGTCGACATCCAGATCCGGTTGATCGGCCGCACCGCGCAGTTCCCGAAGATCACCGAGACCATCGAGGTCCTGCAGAGCGAATTCTCTGAGATCGGGCTGAACGTCAAGATCGAGATGATGGACACGGCAGCGCAACTCGAATACCAGCTGCGGCCGTTCCCGCCGAACACCGGGCCCTACCTGCTGATGATCATGCACGGCAACCAGGCCGGTGACGCTGCGTTCACCCTCGATCAGTACATGCTCTCCGACGGGCCGCAGGCCGCTTACGGCACACCGGAGTTCGACACGAAGATCCGCGCCGCCGAGGCCCTCACCGGCCAGGCCCGCCAGGACGGGTTCGCGACGCTGTTCGCCGAGGAGCCGCAGGAGATCATGCAGATGGCCTACATCGCCCACATGAAAGGCATTCTCGGCAAGTCGCCCCGCGTCGACTACACGCCCAATCCGGCCACCGGTGACGAGATGCTGCTGTCCGCGATGACGCCTGCCGGCACCGACCGCACCGACCAGTCCTGAGAAGCAGGAAGGCCCCGCCCATGTTCTCCTTCGTCCGGCGCCGGATGTACTCCAGCGCACTGCCTCTGATCATCGTGCTGCTCGGTGTGTTCCTGCTCGCCAGGCTCACCGGCGACCCCACCAACCTGTACCTGCCCGAGTCGGCCACCGCCGAGCAGCGCGCGGAATTCGCTGCCGCCAACGGATTCAACGATCCGCTGATCACCCAGCTGATCGACTACTTCAAGGGCGTCGTCCACCTCGACTTCGGCACATCCCTGCGCACCGGCGAGTCGGCCGCCGAGATGGCGCTGCGCGCCTTCCCCGCCACGCTGCAGCTGGCCCTGACCACCATGCTGCTCGCCATCGTCGCCGCCGTCGTGATCGGCTGCTGGGCCGCCTACCGGCCCAATTCGCTGGCCGACCGGTTCTCCAGTCTGCTGTCGATGACCGCGGCCTCCATCCCGGACTTCTGGTTCGCGATCACCGGGGTGTGGCTGTTCGCAGTTCTACTGGGCTGGCTGCCCACCTCCGGGACCGACGCCGGCATGCTGTCGTGGATCCTGCCGATCGCCACGCTGATGATCCGGCCGCTCGGAGTGCTCACGCAGGTGGTGCGCGGCGCGATGGTCTCGGCGCTCTCGGCTCCGTACGTGCGGCTGGCCCGCAGCAAGGGTGCCGGCGACTTCCGGGTGGTCACCCACCACGCGCTGCGCAACGCCGCAGCACCCGCCCTGACTGTCGCCGGCGACCTCGCGGTCGGCCTCATCAACGGCGCGGTCGTGGTCGAGGCCATCTTCGGCTGGCCCGGCATCGGCAAGCTGATGATCGACGCGATCCTGCAGCGTGACTTCGCCGTGCTGCAGGCGGCGGTGCTGCTCACCGCGGTCAGCATCTTCCTGCTCAACATCATCATCGACGCCTGCTACGCGCTGCTCGACGCACGCGTTCGGGAACCCGCCAAGGTCTGAACCCCTTCCCGTTCGCCTCAGGAGGCCCACAATGACTCAGATCGACCTCGTCCCGGTCAAACCCACCACCGCGATCGTCGGTGAAGACGATGCGGGCACGCGGAAGTCCGCCAGCTCGAAGTGGTTCCGGCTGCTGGTCAACGACCGCGTCGCCGCAGCCGCCGCCTGCGTGCTCGGGCTCGTGTTCCTCACCGCGATCTTCGGACCCATGCTCGTCGGCGACCTCGCCACCAAGATCGACCTCGACAACTCCAACCAGGCGCCGTTCACGTTCGCGCACGGCTGGGCCAACGTGCTCGGCACCGACCCGCTCGGCCGCAGCATGCTGGCCCGGCTGATCGTCGCGTGCCAGACCACGCTGTCAGTCGCGATTCCGGCCGTCGTGATCTCGGCGGTCGTCGGCTCGGCGATCGGCATGTGGGCCGGTTACTACCGCGGCTGGCGTGAGACGGTGGCGATGCGGATCGCCGACGTCATCATGAGCTTCCCTTCGCTGCTGCTGGCCGTCGTCGTCCTCTACGTCTTCTCCCCCAGCGCCGCCAACATCGTTCTGGTGCTGGCCATCACGCGCATCCCCGTCTATCTGCGTACCGCCCGCGCCGAGTCGGCCGAGCTGCAGAGCCGGGTGTTCGTCGACGCGGCCCGCACGTTCGGGGCCAGCGCCAACTCGATCATCTGGCGTCACGTCCTGCCGATCGTGCTCCCCACGCTGCTGACCGTCGCGACACTCGACTTCTGCTACGTGATGCTGGCCGAGAGCTCGCTGAGCTTCCTGGGTATCGGCATCCAACCGCCTGACGTCAGCTGGGGTCTGATGGTCTCCCAGGGCCGCACCTACCTGCACACCGCCTGGTGGCTGTCGTTCTTCCCCGGCCTGGCCATCGTCATCACCACGGTGTCCGCGACCATCCTGGCCGCGTGGGCACGCATCGCGACCGACCCCGCGCAGCGGTGGCGGCTGACCGTTCCGCAGAAACGGCTGTCGAAGTTCACCAAGACCGGAAAGCGCCTCTCGTGAAGGGATCAAGGATGACTGCACTCGCCGATCACGACGTACCCGTGGACGGGGTGGACGCCACCCCGGTGCTCGACGTCGACGGCCTGACCGTCGAGGTGCGCACCATCACCGGAACCCTGCGCGCCGTCAACGGGGTGTCGTTCCAGGCCCGCCGCGGCGAAACACTGGCGCTGTTGGGCGAATCCGGCTGCGGCAAGTCGATGACGGCCACCGCCCTGGTCGGCCTGCTGGAGCCCGTCGCCGACATCGTCGCGGGGTCGGCGCGGCTCACCGGCCAGAAGGACTCGGTCGATCTGCTCAACGTCGATCGCAAGACCCGGCGCGAGATGGCGGGCACCGAACTGGCGATCGTCTTCCAGGACGCGCTGACCGCGCTCAACCCGCTCTATACCGTCGGAACTCAACTCGCAGAGCCTTTCCGGATCCATCACGGGATGAGCGCCAAGGACGCCAAGCGCAAGGCCATCGACCTCATGACCCGCGTCGGCATCCCTCAGCCCGAGTCACGGCTGAACTCCTACCCGCACCAGTTCTCCGGCGGCATGCGTCAACGTCTGCTCATCGCGATGGCCGTCGCACTGAACCCGAGTGTGCTGATCGCCGACGAACCGACCACCGCGCTCGACGTCACCGTGCAGGCCCAGATCATGGCGCTGCTGCGGGATCTGCGCTCCGAGTTCCACATGGCCGTCGTCCTCATCACCCATGATCTGGCACTGGTGGCCGAGGAGGCCGACCGGGTCGCCATCATGTACGCCGGCAACATCATCGAAACCGGAACGGTGGCCGAGGTTTTCGCCAACCCCAAACACCCGTACACCAAGGGCCTGCTGAACTCGGTGCCCGTCAACGCACGCCGCGGCGATGCACTCCGGTCGATCGGCGGCTCCCCGCCCGACCTGCACTCGATCCCCGAAGGCTGTGTCTACCAGGCCCGCTGCCCGCTGGCCGCCGACGTGTGCCGGACCACCCGGCCCGCCCTGGCCGATGTCGGCTCCGGACAGAGTGCCGACTCAGCCGGCGTCCGCAAGGCTGCCTGCCACTTCCCGGAAGAGGTCACCAATGTTTGAGGAAAAGAACGCGGAGGACACCCTGCTCGAGGTCCGCGACGTCCGCAAGAGTTTTCGCGTTCCGCACGCCGGCAAGAACAAGCTGTGCGCCCTCGACGGCATCACGCTCGATCTCAAGCGCGGCGAGACTCTCGGCCTGGTCGGAGAGTCCGGGTGCGGAAAATCGACGCTGGCACGCACATTGATGATGCTGGAACGCCCCGACGAGGGCAGCGTGCGCTTCGACGGCGTGGACCCGTTCGGCCTCAAGGGGGCGGACCTGCTGAAGTTCCGCCGCCGGGTCCAGATGGTGTTCCAGGATCCGTATGCGTCGCTGAACTCGCGGATGTCGGCGGCCGAGATCATCGCCGAGCCGTGGCTCAGCCACAAAGGCATCGTGCAGAACCGCCAGGACCGCGACATGCGGGTGCGTGGTCTGCTCGATCTCGTGGGGCTCGGCGCCAAGGCCGCGGGCAAGTATCCGCAGGAATTCTCCGGTGGCCAGCGTCAACGCATCGGCATCGCCCGCGCACTCGCGCTCAATCCCGACGTGATCATCTGTGACGAGCCAGTGTCGGCGCTCGACCTGTCGGTGCAGGCGCAGGTGCTCAACCTGCTCAACGACCTGCAGGAGCAGCTGAAGATCTCCTACATCTTCATCTCCCACGATCTGTCCGTGGTGCGCCACGTCGCCGACCGCGTCGCGGTCATGTACCTGGGCCGCATCATCGAGAACGGGCCCACCGAAAGCGTTTTCGAACGCTCCAACCATCCCTACACCGCGGCGCTCATGTCGGCCGCCCCGACCCTGGACGGGGAGCAGCGCCGGCAGCGCATCCTGCTCAAGGGCGAGGTGCCCTCGCCGATCAACCCGCCGTCTGGGTGCCGGTTCCGCACCCGATGCTGGAAGGCCACCGACGTCTGCGCCACGACGACGCCGCCCGTCGCCGTGGATCCCGAAGCAGCCGACCACGCTGCGCTGTGCCACCATCCGCTTCTACTGGAGGGGAGTGGACGTGAAACCGTGGCGGTATGAGCGTCACGGAGTACTGCATCCTCGCCGTCGCTGTGCTGCTGGCCTCGGCGCTGCAGTCCTCGATCGGGTTCGGCATCGGGATGTTCGCGGCACCGATCGTGGCACTGGTCGACCCGCAGTTGATCCCCGGCACGCTGATCATGGTGGCCACACTGGTGACACTGATCGTGGTGGTGCGCGAGCGCGAGGCGATCGATCTGCACGGGACGGGTTGGGCCCTGGTGGGCCGCGTGCCCGGCACCATCGCGGGAGCGCTTCTGCTGGCGGCACTTCCGCACCGCGCACTGTCCCTGCTGCTGGCCGGCGTGGTGCTGGGTGGGGTGCTGCTGACCAGCAGCGGCTGGGTGCCGGCCCCGCGCCGGCGCAACGTCGTGGCAGCAGGTGCGGCATCGGGACTACTGGGCACCGCGACCGCCATCGGTGGGCCGCCGATGGCACTGATCTGGCAGCGCAGCAGCGGCGCGCAACTGCGCGGCACCATGGGGGGCTTCTTCCTGATCGGTTCGCTGATGTCGCTGGTGGTGCTCGGGATCACCGGGGCGGTGAACCAGCACACCTGGTGGGGGTTCGCGGTGCTGGCACCGGCCGCCATCGTGGGCTATCTGTTGTCGAACGTGCTGAACAAGCATCTGAACCCCGCCCGGCTGCGCTGGCTGGCGATCGGGGTGTCGGCGGCCGGTGCGGTCGTCCTCATCGCCAGGGAACTGCTGTCGATCTGAGGAGTGCACGGTGACCGACCCCGACCTCTCTGTGCGCAAGGTGAAGTCGGCGGTGCGCACCGTGGAACTGCTGGAGTACCTGGCCGCCCGGCACGACGAACCCGCCCGCCTGCGCGAGATCAGCGACGCACTGGACATGCCGCGCAGCAGCGCCCACGCGTTGCTGCGGACGCTGGTCTGTCAGGGCTGGGTGCGCAGCGATGCGTCGGGAACGTTGTACGGCATCGGGATACGGGCGCTGCTGGTCGGTACGAGCTACCTGGACAACGACCCGTACCTGCCGCTGATCACGCCGTTCCTGGAGGAGCTGCGCGCCGATCTGGACGAGACTTTCCACCTCGGTCGACTCGACGGCACCGACATCGTCTATCTGGCCACCCGGGAATCGACGCAGTACACCCGGACGTCGAACCGGGTCGGCCGGCGCCTGCCCGCCTACACGACATCGCTGGGCAAGGCCCTGCTCGCCGAGCGGTTCGGAACCCAACGCGACGAACACATTCCGGCCGCGCTGACACCGCTGACGCCGCACACCCTCACCGACCGTGCCGACCTCGACCACGCCCTCGACGAGGTGCGCGTACGCGGATACGCCTGCGACGACGAGGAGAACACCCTCGGCCTGCGGTGCTTTGCGGTGCCGCTGCGCTACTGCAGGCCCGCGCAGGATGCGATCAGTGCGTCGGTCCCGCTGGACCGCCTCGACCCACAACGTGAACGCGACATCGTCGACGCGCTGCGCACCATGGGGGACAAAGTGTCCCGTGTGGTGCGCCCCTTGGCGAACGGTGACAGGTGGTTCGCGTCATGATCCCAGATCGGAAGGAACTCCCATGAGCAGGCAGACACCCCGCACGACACCGACAGTCACCGACGTGACCGTCGTCCCCGTCGCCGGCCACGACAGCATGCTGATGAACCTGTCCGGCGCGCACGGCCCGTTCTTCACCCGCAATCTCGTCATCCTGCAGGACTCCGCGGGCAACACCGGGGTCGGCGAGGTGCCCGGCGGCGAACCGATCCGCACGACGCTGGAGGACGCCCGCTCTCTCATCGTCGGCCGCGGCATCGGCGACTACCACGCCGTCCTGGGCGATATCCGCCGCGCATTCGCCGACCGCGACGCCGGCGGCCGCGGGGCGCAGACCTTCGACCTGCGCGTCACCGTACATGCCGTCACCGCAGTCGAATCCGCGCTCCTCGACCTGCTCGGCCAGTATCTCGAGGTGCCGGTCGCCGCGCTGCTCGGCGACGGTCAGCAGCGTGATCGGGTGCAGGCCCTCGGTTATCTGTTCTTCGTCGGGGACCGCACCAGGACCGACCTGGCCTACCGGTCGCCGGCCGACGAGGCCCCCGATGCCGACGACTGGTTCAAAGTCCGCCACGAGGAGGCGCTGACCCCAGATGCAGTGGTGCGGCTCGCCGAGGCCGCGCGGGCGCGCTACGGCTTCGTCGACTTCAAGCTCAAGGGTGGGGTGCTGCCCGCACCCGACGAGGCCAAGGCCGTCATCGCCCTCGCCGACCGCTTCCCGGACGCGCGAATCACTCTGGACCCCAACGGTGGCTGGCTGCTCGCCGACGCGATCACGACATGCCGCGAGTTGCGCGACGTACTGGCCTATGCCGAAGATCCGGTCGGTCCCGAAGGCGGCTTCTCCGGCCGGGAGGTCATGGCCGAGTTCAAGCGCGCCACCGGGTTACCGACCGCCACCAACATGATCGCCACGGACTGGCGGGAGATGGGCCACGCCATCAGATCAGGTGCCGTCGACATCCCGCTGGCCGATCCGCACTTCTGGACGATGGCCGGCTCGGTGCGCGTCGCCCAGCTCTGCGACGCGTGGGGTCTGACGTGGGGCTCGCACTCCAACAACCACTTCGACGTGTCCCTGGCGATGTTCACCCACGTCGCGGCCGCCGCGCCGGGAGACATCACCGCCATCGACACGCACTGGATCTGGCAGGACGGTCAGGCGATCACCACGAACCCGTACCAGATCGTCGACGGCTACCTGAGTGTCCCGGACGCCCCCGGTCTCGGGGTGCAGATCGACGAGTCGGCCGTCGCCGCCGCTCACGCGCTGTACCAGAAGGAAGGGCTCGGCAGCCGGGACGACTCGGTCGCCATGCAGTACCTGATTCCCGGCTGGACCTTCGACAGCAAGCGCCCCGCCCTGAACCGAGGCTGACGTTGAAAATCGTTGTGATCGACCCGAACCTGGCGCCCCACCGCGATCGCCTCGAAGCGGGGCTGCCGCCCGGGTCCGAGGTGCGGTGGCATGTCGGCGGCGCGCCGGACGACGAGCTGCGCGACGCCGAGGTCTTCGTCGGTTCCCGGTTCACCGCCGACATGGCCGGTATCGCACGCACATTGCGGCTGGTTCACCCCGCCGCGGCAGGCACCGACAAGATCGACTTCGCCGCGCTGCCTCAGGACGTGTTGGTGGCCAACACCTTCCACCACGAACGCTCGATCGCCGAGTACGTGGTAGGCGCTGCGGTCATGCTGCACCGCGGGTTCCTGACCCAGGACTCGCGGCTGCGCGACGGTGTCTGGGCGACCTCGGTCTACGACAGCTCGATTCCGCAGATTCCGACGCTGGGAGATGCGCACATCGGCTTCGTCGGGTTCGGCCATATCGGCCAGTACTCCTGGAAGCTGTTGCAGGCGTTCGGATGTACGGCCGCCGCGGTCACCGGTTCGGGCAAAGTGGCCGAGCAGCACGGACTGCAGTGGGTGGGCGACACCAGCCGGCTCGAGACCCTGATGCGCGAATGCGACGTGGTCGTGGTGTCCGCGCCGCTCAACCGCCACACCGAAGGCATGATCGGCGGCGCGCAACTGAAGGCTCTCGGCCCGGACGGGGTGCTGATCAACGTCGGCCGCGGCCGACTGGTGGAAGAGCGCGCGCTGTACGACGCACTGGCCGCCGGAACCATCAAGGGCGCCGCGATCGACGTGTGGTACCGATACCCCGTCGACGGAACAGGTTGTACGCCGAGCGAATTGCCGTTCGAGACGCTGCCCAACATTCTGATGACACCGCACTCGTCGGGGGTCACCCGGGACACCTTCGCCGGTCGGGCCGATGATGTCGCCGCCAACATCGGGCGGCTCGCGCGCGGGGAACCACTGCGCAATGTCGTATCCCGCTGACCTCCGCGGAAAAGGTCAGTACGGGGGTTCGTGGAACCTGTTGATGATCGGGATGCGCTCGATGATCCGGTCGCGCAACCGAGGCTGCTGCACGGGTTGCTGCACCGTGCCGAGCGTCGGGGGCACCGGGGGCGCCTGGACGGGCGGCGGGGCCGGCGGGACGTAGGCCGGCGCGGGCGGCAGGTAGTTCGCCGGCGGCGGCGGGGGGACGTAGGCGGGCGCAGGAGGTGCGACCGGCGCCGGGGCCAGCGGCTCGTCGTAGACGGGAGCCGGCGCTTCCGGGGCCGGCACCTCGACGGCCTCGGGTGCCGGGATCGCGACCGCGACCGGTTCGGCTACCGGCGGAGGCGGCGGCGGGGCCTGCTCGGGCTCGGGCGGGGCGGCCTTGACGGGCCTGGGTGTCGGCGCGGCTTCCGGAGCCTGCTCGGTCACCGAGCGGGCCATCTCCGGTGCCGGATCCTCGGGAGTCAGCGTCATACCCAGGGCCACGGACAATGACACGACGAACGTCACGACCGCCGCGGCCAGCACCGCGGCCACCGCTGCGGTCGGGCTCAGCCTGCGCCGGCCGGACTCCTCCTGGGCGTCGAGCAGCGTCACCGCCGACGCGGACGCCAGCGCCGCGCCCCGGGCCAGCGCGAGGTCCGCTTCGTCGGCCGAGATCACGGGGACCTTGAGCCGCTGCTCCAGCGCCGCGACCGCGGTGGCGACGTCGCCCGAACCGAGCACGAAGACCGCGTCAGGCCGATGACCATCGACGTCGGCCAGCGCGGAGGCGTGGACCCGGTCCGCGGTGATGCCGTCGGGCGTGACGGCGGCGACCACCGAGGCGCCGGGCTCGGCGACGCAGACCACCAGGCGTTCACAACCGGCGATGTCGGCGATCCCGCAGGCCAACGCCTCGGCGGCCTCGACATCGGACACCGCGATGACGTTCTCGATACCGCGGTCGGTGAGAGCCTGCCACACGGTGTTGGCGGTGAATTCGGAGTCGGCGGTCCAGGTGACGCCTATTGCATCGACGGCGCGCGGGGCGGCCCGATCGAGAAGCTCGTCGAGGAGCATCTCGGCGTCCACGCTGTCACCGACATACAGGGAGCCGCGGTCGACGGTGACGCTCTCCTCGCCCGCCGCGGCGTCGACGAGGACCCAGCGCACCGATGACGAGGTCATCGACAAACCGAGTACGAGGTCCATGACGTGCTACCAATCTCCCTGCGACTAGCAGCCGACCCTACCGCGCGGGGCCGCCGCGGCACAGCCGGTCAACCGCCCCACCCGGGACGCACCGCTTCGGAGCTGGGGTTTCTGCCTGAGAAATCGCTCCACGGCGTAACGAATCCCACACCTCGGGGGTTACGCAGAGACGACGACAGCGGGATCGTCGGCGCCCTGTCGGTAGGACCGGGCGAACTCCGTCGGCGGGCATCCGGTCACCCTGGTGAAGGCCGTGGTGAACGCGGTCGAAGAGTGATACCCGACCCGCTGGGCGATCTGCGCGATCGAGAGCTGTCCTGCACGCAGCAGGTCCTTGGCCTGCGCCACCCGCCATTCCAGCAGGTACTGCATCGGCGGCAGCCCGACGATCCGCGTGAATCGCTGGGCGAACACCGCCCTCGACACCGATGCGGCACGGGCCAGGCCTTCCACGGTCCAGGCGTGGGCGACGTCGGCGTGCAACTCGCGCAGCGCGGACGCGAGCACAGGATCGGCCAGGCCGGCGATCAATCCGTGCTGATGGCGCCCGTCCCTCAGCGCCCCCGCGTGCACCCGCACCGCCTCGATCAGAAGCACCTCGACGAGCCTCTGGAGGATGACGTCACGGCACAGACCGTCGGTATCGGCTTCCTCGACGATCAGTTCCACGAGCCTGCTCAGCCGCGAGGCGCCGCTGTCGTCGGCGCGCACGTGGATGACCGGGGGCAGCAGTGCCACCAGCAGAGACGCGTGGGCGGGGTCGAAGCGGAAGTAGCCGCCGAGCATCCGCATGGTGACGGGCGCCGAGGCGCAGCCGTGGCGGGTGTGACGGTCGGGATCCAGCGGGGTGAACACGGGTGCGGCGTCCCGGCTGCCGCTCAGCGTGAACCCGGGCATCGACGGCAGAAGCAGGAAGTCGCCGCGCCGCAACTCGATGCCGTCCAGCCCGTCGGCGTCGAGCAGACACGAGCCATCGAGCATCAGGCAGAAGGCCGGGTCGCCGTAGCGGGGTTTGCGCACACTCCACTGGCCACCCCCGGTGATGACCTTCGACAGCACCGCCTCCGGGCGCAGGAGCGACATCAGTACATCCATCGGATCCGGCTCGCCCACACCGCAGACGCTAGCGCCTGTTCCCCCGATCGGGGGACAACGCAATCCTCCGGTGCATCCACCGGTCGACGGACAGACTCCCGACCCGAATCAGGGCACTCTTGAGTCATCGCCGGAACACCGGAAAACAGAACGAAAATCGTTCACAGACAGGGAGATCCACCATGAAGACCTTCACCCGCATCCTCGCGCTGCCCCTGATGTCCGCCGCCATCCTGTCCGCAGGACTCGGCATGGCGGGCACGGCGTCGGCCAAGACCACCGTGACGTCCACCAACGGCAGCCACGCCATCGTGTCGACCCCGGACACCACCGCACACAACCCGACTGTCACCGCATGGAGCCACCGCCACCGTCATCACCACCACCACTGGAACCGCTGACTCAGCGCACCAACGCGACCGCGTCGGCCCCGGCAGCGAATCGGAGCCGATCCGACGTGTCGGTGGCTGCCTGATAGACGACGTCGGCGACGTCGCCCGGGGTGGTGACCGCCCCGGGCGTCCCGAACCCCGCGAAGACGGGCGCCGCGAACGGCTCGTACTCCGGGGGGATCAGACCCGCCATCCGTCCGCTGCCGTTGCTGGCGAATTGCGTCGACGGGCCGTAACCCGGCTCGACCAACGTGGCGCGCACGCCGAAGAATCCCAGCTCGAGGGCCAGCGACCCGGTGAACCCCTCAATGGCAGCCTTGCTCGCGGTGTAGACGGCGGCCAGAGGCATCGACGCGAGGGTGGCGCTCGAGGTGACGTTGACGACGACCCCGGAGCGGCGCTCTCTCATCTGCGGGATCACCGCCTGCGTCATCGCCATCACTCCGAACGTGTTGGTCTCGAACAGCTCTCGCGTCAACGCCATCGGCGTGGCCTCGAACGCCCCGACCGCGCCGATACCGGCGTTGTTGACCAGCACGTCGATGGGTCCGGCGGAATCCACTGCTGCGGAAATGCTCTCCGGTCTGGTCACATCCAGGGCCAGCACCCGCAACCGGTCTGACACCGGCAGCACTCCGTCGCGCGGAGACCGCATCGTGGCCACCACATTCCAGCCCTCATCGAGGAAGCGTTCAGCCGTAGCAAGCCCATAGCCCGACGAACAACCAGTGATCAGCACAGTTTTCATGCTCAAGACGCTATGCAGGGTGCACCGCCCGTTCAACGCTGAAGCGTCCGAGAGTGCTTCGCGATCGTCTTGCCGGCGTCGCGCCGGATGTCTAGGCGGCGGCCCCGGTCGCCTCGGTGCCGCCCGTCTCGTCGCCAGCCTCGTCGGCGGCCGGGTCGGGTGTGTCGCCGGCGTCCTCCTGCTCGTCGCCCTGATCGGTGGCCCCGTCGACGGCGTCATCGACGACCTCGTCGTCGCCCGCGAGATCGTCAGCGGCCTCGGCGTCATCCGCCGGTGCCGCATCGTCCGACAGGTCGGCTGTCGAGTCCCCGACGTCTGTCTGGGCAGGGTCGGTCGACTCGGTGTCGGCCGGTCCCCCGTCCGACGTCTCGGCCCCGTCGGAGTCGCCGACCGGTGAGCCGTCGACCTCGGCGTCGTCCGCGCTGGGTGCGGCCGCTCGTTGCACGTCGGGCACCTCGGTGTCCACGGCGGTCGTCGACGTCCACGGCTTGAAGAACTTCGCCGTCGTCGGAACGCTGTAATCAGTTCTGTCGTAGGCAGTTTCGATGAACCGACGCAGCGGTGCATCCAACGCGGCCATGACGGGGTCGGACAGAAGCCAGTCCAAGGGCATCAGCAGCGGAATCGGGTAGGTCTTGATGACGTAGTAGTGCGTATTCGAGTCGGCGTCGTACTGGTAGTAGTCGGGATCGCCCGACGCTTCGGCCGCTTCGAGGTCTTCGGCGGTCAGTTCGGTCTGCGCCGAGCTGTGGATCAACAGGATCCCCATCACCGCGTTGGCCACCGCTATCGGATTCCACAGGTAGGCAGGGAAGTCCGACCAGCCGTCGTACTGGCGAGAGATGTCATAGGTGGGGTCGCCGTTGTTCGGCGTCGCTCCCCCGAACGTGACATCGATGAACGGAATGGTGAGGCCCTTGAACCGTTGCAGGATACCGCCGTTGGGGCGACTGGGGTTCTCGACCAGGATGTAGGTGTTCCCGGTGTGGGTCGCCTTGTACACCGACGCCGCCACCGCCCCCTGCGAGTAGCCGAAGATGATGTCGCCGGCGCTGAGCCCCTGCTCGTCGAGCAGGTCGGCGCCCTGCTGGACCGAGTCGTTGTACGTGAGGTCACCGAAGCCACCATGGGAGAACGGCCGGAACCCGGCGTTGTAGGGCACGATGACGTACGGAGAGTCCGGCGGTGTGACTCCGGTTCCGGCGACCATCTGGGTGATGAAGTCCTGATACTGCTGCTCGGTCGTGACCCCGCCGATGTTCGTCCCCCGCAGGTAGTGCAGCGACGCCGTCAGCGCAGGACTGACCGAGAGCGTGGGTGCCACCCCGATCACCGCGGCGCCGGCGAGTGCGACCCCCGCGGACACGGTCGCCGACATCGCGGCAGTACGCCGACGCCCCGAACGTGTCGCCCGATGCTTGCCGCGCGAAAGCATCCCCATGTCAGTCCCCCTTCGACCTGCGTGGCCTCTTCGCCCCGCTCTCCGGTCAGCCGAGTGTACGGCCACACTGTTTGCTGAAAGTCCGTATCGGCAAAACCGTCACAGATGCAAAGCAAACGACAGACCAGCGTCGCGCGCCGTCTGCACGCTGGCATTTGGCACCATCGCACGGCGTGCCCGCGAAATCCGTCGCGACAGGCTGCCGCGGTCCTCTTCAGCGCGACGACGCGGATCAATATCAAATTCGGGCTGCCGGTCGGAACCTCGCCGGGCCTGCGACGGGTCACCCCGCGCCGCCTGCGCAATGACGTAATCCTGACCGCGGCAGCGAAAACGTTGCGCAAGGGTAAGCGTCCCAAATAGTGTTTGCCCCGCCACGGACATCGAGCGGGCGCCCACGGTGGGGCGACGCGGTGTCCTGTTCGCAAGGAGGCGACATGGGGGGATCACCGGCCATCGCAGGCAAAGACCGGACGTCGAGCGGATACGCCCGCTACGTCGGCCGGGTCGGCGGCTTGGCTTTCGCGCTCGGAGTCGGCGCCGCGGTCATGACCGGGACGGCGGTCGCGTCGGCCGACACGACCGACGCTGGGTCGTCGTCGGCTTCGGCATCGTCGGCTTCGGCATCGTCGGCTTCGGCATCGTCGGCGTCGTCGGCTACGTCGTCACCGGCTTCGGCGTCCTCAGGGACAGCGGCGAACAGCGGTCCGGCGGCCGACTCCGAGGACTCCTCGGAGTCCGAGGAATCGTCAGATACCGACGCGGCAGAAGACGCTGGGACGGACTCCAGCGATGGCGAGGATGTCGACGCGGACCTCGAGGAGGCCGTCGAGGACGAGGCCGACGCCGCCGCCGAGGCAGAGACCGGGGGTACCTCGTCGAGGTCGCAGGACGCGGACGACGAGACGGATTCGACGCAGAGCCTCGCTGCCGCGGCGGAACCCGACGAACCCAGCTTCTTTGAACGCCTCTTCTCCAACAAGACGCCGACGATCGACCACAACCCGGCCGAGGACGCCGTCATCGAGGGCAAAGTCGTCGGCAACCTGCATCCCGACGATCCCGATTCGACGCGGCTGACCTACACGGCCACCCGGCCGGAACACGGCACCGTCACCATCGACTCGGACGGGACGTTCCTCTACACCCCCGGCGCTTCGTACAACGGCCAGGACTCGTTCCAGGTCACCGTCAGCGACGCGCGCAGCGGTTTCCACGTCCACGGCGCCGCCGGGCTGTTGAACTTGTTCACGTTCGGCCTGCTCGGCAACAGCGGTCACCGCACCACCGAGACCGTCTTCATCGGGTACGAACGGGCCACCGTCGTCTCCGGCCTGAACTCACCGGTCGACTTCCGGTTCCTGCCCGACGGCCGAATCCTGGTCGCGGAGAAGGCGGGAACGATCCGGGTCGTGGAGAACGGGGTGGTGCGCGACGATCCGCTCATCACCCTGGCCGTGCGCACGGAGGTCGAGCGCGGTATCGCCGGCCTCGCCGTGGACCCGGACTTCGCGACCAACGGCCGGATCTATGTGGCCTATATCGACGCCGAGACGACACGGAATACGTTGTCGCGGTTGCTCGTCAACGGCAACACGGCCACCATCGACGATGTCTTGGTGGTGTCGACGCTGACGGCGGCACCGAATCACCATGGTGGCGCCCTCGATTTCGGTCCGGACGGCAAGCTGTACTGGGGTGTCGGCGACAACGCCACCGGCTCGAATGCGCAGACGCTGAGCAACATTCACGGCAAGATCCTGCGCCTGAACACCGACGGCACCGTCCCCGACGACAACCCGTTGATCAACGGCTCGCGCTCGCTGATCTACGCCTACGGCCTGCGTAACCCGTTCCGCCTGACATTCACCCCCACCGGTGAGCTGCTGGTCGCCGACGTCGGCAACGCAGCGTTCGAGGAGGTCAACAAGATCACCGCGGGCGGCAACTACGGCTGGCCGAGCTCCGAGGGGCCGTGCACCAGCAGCTGCTCAGGCAAGACCGACCCGATCTTCAGTTACCCCCGCGACGGCGGGGCGGCGATCACGTCGATCGCCGTGCACCAGGGGCAGGTGTTCATCGCCGACACCGTCAAGGGGTGGATCAAGACGCTGACGTGCGCGCCGGACTACTCCGCGTGCGGCGACGTGCACACCTTCGACCCGGACGCCGGTGCCACCGTCGTCCTGGCCGAGGGCCCCGACGGCGCGCTGTACCAGCTGACCTATCAGCCGGGTCAGCTGATTCGCATCGAGCTGGCGGACGACGAGACCCGCCAGGTCTGACCGCTAGCCGGCGCGGACCAGTTCGACCACGGGGATGACACGCTCGGTGTTGCGCTGATACTCACCGAACTGCGGCTCAGCCTCGACCTGCTTGGCGTAGATCTCGTCGCGTTCGGCGCCCTCAAGGACACGGGCGGTCGCTTGGTAGGTCTCGCTGCCGAGCTCGACGGTGATCTGCGGCTTGGCGACGAGGTTGTGGTACCAGTCGGGGTTGGTGTCGGCGCCGCCCTTGCTGGCGAAGATGTACACGCGGCCGTCGTCGAGGAGCGGGACGAGCGGTGCGATGCGCTCGGTCCCGGACTTCGCGCCGAAGTGGTGGACGAGTACCAGCGGTTTGCCTTCGAACACGCCGCCGGCCTTTCCGCCGGTGGCGCGGAACTCGTCGATGACCTTGCGGTTCATCTCGTCGAATGCTGCTTTGTCCATGCTGCTCCCTCGGGTCGCGGTCGGATCCTTCCGCTTACTACCTCCGAGCATGCGGCGCGTATTCCCGGCCCGCCGACGAAAGAAGCCCCGAACCGGCTGGTTCAGGGCTTCTCCACTGGTGTGGCAGGTACAGGATTCGAACCTGTGTAGGCGTTAGCCGACGGATTTACAGTCCGCTCCCATTGGCCGCTCGGGCAACCTGCCTGGGGTGCTGCACACGCTTGAAGCGCGCACGAAAGGATACAACGACCACACTCCCCCAGCACAAATCGGCGGGTGGGGGGCGGTGTTCCCCACCGAGCGGCGAGCGGCCAAGATGGAGCCGAGCACGAACACCACGAGGGAGGGAGCGGTCCCATGGCGGATTCATCGTTCGACGTCGTCAGCAAGGTCGATCGCCAGGAAGTCGACAACGCACTCAACCAGGCCGCCAAGGAGCTGTCGACTCGCTTCGACTTCCGCGGCACCGACACCACGATCGCGTGGAAGGGCGACGAGGTCATCGAGATCGTCTCCTCCACCGAGGAGCGCGTGAAGGCCGCCGTCGACGTCTTCACCGAGAAGCTGGTGCGCCGCGACATCTCGATGAAGGCCTTCGACGCGGGCGACCCGCAGGCCAGCGGCAAGACCTACCGTGTGACGGGCAGCCTCAAGCAGGGCATCTCCAGCGAGGACGCGAAGAAGATCACCAAGCTCATCCGCGACGAGGGCCCCAAGGGCGTCAAGGCCCAGATCCAGGGCGAGGAGGTTCGCGTCAGCTCCAAGAAGCGCGACGATCTGCAGGCCGTCATCGCGCTGCTCAAGGGCGCCGACCTCGACGTCGCGCTGCAGTTCGTCAACTATCGATAGCTGCGTGACGTCACGGCGATTCCCAGGCCGGTTTTCCGCCGTGGCGTTACGCAACGCAGCGCTCAGCAACGTCATTTCGGTCTTCTGAGCGGCGTCCCCGCCCTAGGGTGATCCGCATGGCACCGGCGCAACGCGACCCCAAGGTTGTTGTTCTCGGTGGCGGATCGTGGGGAACGACCGTCGCCTCCATCTGCGCGCGGCGCGGGCCGACCTTGCAGTGGGTGCGTTCGGAAGAGACCGCCAAGGACATCAACGAGAACCACCGCAACACGAAGTACCTCGGCGACGAGGTCGAGTTGGCCCACAGCCTGCGCGCCACGACCGACTTCTCCGAGGCAGCCGAGTGCGCCGACGTCATCGTGATGGGCGTGCCGTCGCACGGATTCCGCGGCGTGCTCACCGAACTCGCTACCCAGCTGCGGCCCTGGGTGCCCGTCGTGTCCCTGGTGAAAGGCCTCGAGCAGGGCACCAACTTCCGGATGAGCCAGATCGTCGACGAGATCCTGCCCGGGCACCCGGCCGGAATCCTGGCCGGGCCGAACATCGCCCGCGAGGTCGCCGACGGGTACGCCGCCGCGGCCGTGCTGGCCATGCCCGATCAATACCTGGCCGCCAACCTCGCAAGCCTGTTCCGCACCAAGCGGTTCCGCACGTACACCACCGACGACGTGGTCGGTGTGGAGATGGCCGGCGCGTTGAAGAACGTCTACGCGATCGCGGTCGGCATGGGCTTCGCGCTCGGCATCGGGGAGAACACCCGCGCGATGGTGATGGCCCGCGCAGTCAACGAGATGTCCAAGCTCGGTGTGGCGATGGGCGGTAACCGCGACACCTTCGCAGGGCTGGCGGGCATGGGTGACCTGATCGTCACGTGCACCTCGCAGCGCAGCCGCAACCGGCACGTCGGGGAGCAACTCGGCCAGGGCAAGACAGTCGAAGAGATCATCGCGGCGATGAACCAGGTCGCCGAGGGCGTGAAGGCCGCGAGCGTGATCATGGAGTTCGCCGACAAGTACGGCATCTCGATGCCGATCGCCCGCGAGGTGGACGGCGTGGTGAACCACGGCTCCAGCGTCGAGCAGGCCTACCGCGGTCTGGTCGCCGAGAAGCCCGGCCATGAGGTGCACGGGGCGGGCTTCTGAGACCCGGCTAGTTGAAGTACGGGTTGGTGCCCTCGGGCCGGGCCACCAGCGGGTTGACCTGGTTGACGACCCACGTCGCCTCGGGGCTGACGACGAACCCGGACTGGTTGACGCTGTCGACGCACGCCGTCACGATCCCGTCACCACCGCAGCTGACCGTGCCGAAGCTGACCCGCGTGTTCGGGGGCAGCGCGTTGACGGGTTCGGTGAGGATCGGTCCGGGCGCCACCCCGAAACCAGGCACGACCCCGGAACGGCCGCTGACGAGGTTCGCACCCCCAGGTGCTCCGGGAAGGACGCCGCTGCACCCGTACGGTCCGGAGCGCTGCACCATGCAGGTCAGTCCGGCTGTCGTGAACGCGTACGCGGTGCCCTGGTGCACCGCGAAGTCCTTCGGGTTGGCCGGCGCGTAGGCGTTGACGTTCGGCGGCGGGGGCGGTGGTGGCGGGGCAGGCGGTTGCGCCGCGGCGAGGCCCGAGGCATTCAGGACGCCGGCCGCGGCAACGCACACGGCAGCGAGAGCAGATCGGCTCAGCACCATCACAGCCTAGATGTCGCCCGATAGGTCGGCATCGTTTCAGAATGCGAACGTGCCGGTCGGGCTGATGACGAAGCCGGACTGGTTCAGCGTGTTCACGCAGGACGTCGCGAAGCCGTCGTTGCCGCAGCTCACGGTCTTGAAGCTGAGCCGGCTGTTGGGCGGCAGCGCCGGCGCGTTCTCGACGTAGCCGTACATGGGCTGCGCGGAGCTCGCGAACCCGACGCCACCGCCGACGTTCCCGGTGACCAGGTTCGCGCCGTTGGGCGCCGCGGGGAGCGGGCCGCTGCAGCCATAGCTGCCCGAACCGCGGTCGAGCACGCACGTCACGCCGTCGAGGGCGCTGAAGACGTACCAGGAGCCGTCGTTGGCCGAGTAGTCCTTCGGGTTGGCCGGCGCCATCGCGTTGACGTTCGGCTGCGCGTTGACGTTCGGCTGCGCGGCCGCGGTGCCGGGAGCGACGAGGGCGGCGGCGGCACCGGTCAGCGCGAGGGCGATTCTGCTCAACACGGACCACACCCTAAACGGGCCCCGCGGCGGGCGCAGTGCCCGGCGGAAAGTCTGACGGCGGTGTCAGTACTGGCCCGGGCCGCGGCCGGCCATGGCCTCCAGGCGGGCGATGCGGTCGGCCATCGGCGGGTGCGTCGCGAACATCTTGCCGACCTTCTCGCCGGCCCGGAACGGGTTGGCGATCATCAGGTGCGCCTGGTCGGCCAGCTGCGGCTCGGGCGGCAGCGGGGCGCGCTCGACCCCGTAGCTGATCTTGCGCAGCGCGCTCGCCAGCGCCAGCGGGTCACCGGTCAGCTCGGCACCGGACTGGTCGGCCTGGTACTCCCGTGAGCGCGACACCGCCAGCCGGATGACCGTCGCGGCGATCGGGCCGAGCAGCGAAACGAGAAGGATCGCAAGCGGATTCGTTCCGCCGTCCCGGTTGCCGCTGAAGATGCTCGCGAAGAACGCGAGGTTGGCGAGCGCGGTGATGACCGAGGCCATGGCACCGGCGACGCACGAGATGAGGATGTCGCGGTTGTACACGTGGGACAGCTCGTGGCCCAGCACCGCACGCAGCTCCCGCTCGTTGAGGAGCTGCAGGATGCCGGTCGTGCAGCACACGGCGGCGTTGCGCGGATTGCGGCCGGTGGCGAACGCGTTGGGGGCGGCGGTGTCGCTGATGTAGAGCCGCGGCATGGGCTGACGGGCCGTCGTGGCGAGCTCGCGCACGATCTTGTACATGACCGGCGCCTGCATCTCGTTGACCGGCTGGGCATGCATGGCGCGCAGGGCGAGCTTGTCGCTGTTGAAGTAGACGTAGGCGTTCATGCCGAGGGCGAACAGCACCGCCAAGAACATGATGTTGCGCCCGAACATGGCGCCGAGGGCGACGATCAGACCTGAGAACAGCACCAGCAACAGGAACGTCTTGGCCCTGTTGGCGTGCGGATGCCAAGTCATCGGGGGTCCCTCCTCCAGAACTCTGCGTACGTCATCGCACTCACAACGACGGACAGACCCGTACGGGTTCCGGCGACTCAGCCGTGGCGGTTGATGGTGTAGTCGACGAGGCTGGCGAGCGCCTGACGGCCGGGCCCCTCGGGCAGCGCGGCGAGTTCCTGTTCGGCTTCCCGGGCGTAGGCGAACACCGTCTCCTTGGCCTTCTGGATGCCCTGCGACGCGCGCAGCAGCCGCAACGCCTCGGCGAGGTCGTCGTCGTCGGTGACCGGCCCTGACAGCAGGTCGCGCAGGCGATCGGCGTCCGGCCCGGTTTCGCGCAGCGCGTAGAGCACGGGCAGCGTGTGCACGCCCTCGCGCAGGTCGGTGCCCGGCACCTTGCCCGACTCCTCGGGATCGCTGTCGATGTCGATGATGTCGTCGGAGATCTGGAACGCCGTGCCGACGATGCCGCCGATCTTCGCGAGGCGCTCGATCTGCGCGTCGTCGGATCCGGAGAACGTCGCGCCGAAGCGGCCCGACGCCGAGATCAGGCAGGCGGTCTTCTCGTAGACGACCTTGAGGTAGTGGTCGACGGAGTCGACCTGGTCGGCCGCGCCGCGCGTCTCGCGCATCTGGCCGGTGACCAGCAGCGCGAACGTGTCGGCGATGATGCGGACGGCCTCCGGGCCGAGCCTGCTGACCAGCCGTGACGCGGTGGCGAAGAGGTAGTCGCCGGCGAGGATCGCGATGTTGTTGCCCCAGCGGGCGTTGGCGCTGGGCGCACCGCGGCGGACCTGCGCTTCGTCCATCACGTCGTCGTGGTACAGCGTCGCCAGGTGGACCAGCTCGATCACGGCGCCGGCTACGGTGACCTGCCAGGCGTCGGGTTCGGGCCCCAGCTGCGCCGAGAGCACCGTGAACAGCGGACGGAACCGCTTGCCACCTGCCTGGAAGAGGTGCTGGACGGCTTCGGCCATCAGGACGTCGGCCTTGCCCAGCTCTTCGGACATCAGGGCCTCGATGCGGGCGACCCCATCGCGGACATCTTGGGCGAACTGGGCATCGCCGAAGTCCACTCCCGCCACCACGTTCGCCGGTGTCCTCACACAGCCAACATACTGTGAGTCATGACCTCAGCGGCGGGCAGGAGCGCAGCGACCGGGGGTTCGACAGCGGCTGACGTGGTCGTCGTCGGGGCCGGACCGGCGGGTTCGTCGGCGGCGGCGTGGGCCGCACGGGCCGGCCGGGACGTCCTGGTGATCGATTCCGCGCAGTTCCCCCGCGACAAGGCCTGCGGCGACGGGCTCACACCGCGCGCGGTCGCCGAACTTCGCCGCCTCGGCCTCGGGCCCTGGCTGGACACCCGCGTGGCGCACCGCGGGCTGCGGATGTCGGGGTTCGGCTCGGATGTCGAGGTGGCCTGGCCCGGACCGTCGTTCCCCCCGTTCAGTAGCGCCGTGCCCCGCACCGAGCTCGACGACCGCATCCGTTCGGTCGCGGTCGACGATGGCGCGAAGATGATGCTCGGCGTGAAAGCCGTTTCGGTGGAACAGGATTCGGCGGGCCGGGTGACGGGCGTGGTGCTCGACTCGGGCGACGTGGTGCGTTGTACCGATCTGATCGTCGCCGACGGCGCCCGGTCTACGCTGGGGCGCGCGCTGGGACGGGAATGGCACAAGGAGACGGTGTACGGCGTCGCGATCCGCGGGTACATCGCTACGCCGCGCAGCAACGAGCCGTGGATCACCTCGCACCTCGAGCTGCGCTCCCCCGACGGTGAGGTGTTGCCGGGGTACGGCTGGATCTTCCCGCTCGGCAACGGCGAGGTGAACATCGGCGTCGGTGCTCTGGCCACCGCGAAGCGACCGGCCGACGCGGCGCTGCGGCCGCTGATGAACTACTACACCGACCTGCGCCGCGACGAGTGGGCGTTCGAGGGCGCCCCGCGGGCCGGGCTGTCGGCGCTGCTGCCGATGGGCGGGGCGGTGTCCGGGGTGGCCGGAACCAACTGGATGCTGATCGGCGACGCCGCGGCGTGTGTGAACCCGCTCAACGGTGAGGGCATCGACTACGGCCTGGAGACGGGCCGGCTGGCGGTGTCCATGCTGGGTGAAGGTCCGTACACCGAGGCGTGGCCGGCCCTGCTGCACGCGCACTACGCGCAGGGCTTCTCGATCGCCCGCCGGCTGGCGCTGCTGCTGACCATTCCCCGGTTTCTGCCTGCCACCGGTCCGCTGGCGATGCGCTCCTCGGTGCTGATGAAGATCGCGGTCCGCGTCATGGGCAACTTCGTCACCGACGAGGACGCGGACGTGGTGGCCCGGGTGTGGCGCGGGGCGGGCACGCTGTCACGCCGAGTCGACGAGCGCCGCCCGTTCTCGTGACGCCTGGCTCCGGCCGGTTCGGTTCCCGGCCCGCACCGCGAGCGCGCGTGTCTGCACACCGACGCGCCGTCGGTCGCGTACTTCAGCGCGCGCTCGCGGACCGGCGACCGTGACATCGGTGTACCGGGCGCCGATACGCTCCCGCCGCGACGACATCGACCCGCAGGCGGCCGTCGACCGCGCGCTGTCGATCGGGGTGTGCGGGTTCGGGGCGGAAGGCCATGGCGATCAGCTGGAGCGCCGCGTGGAGCGCTTCGCCGAGGTTCCCGACGGCTCCTTCGTGTGGACCCGCGACGCGGACGGGCTCTACTGGCTGGGCCGCGTCGCGGGTCCATACTTCGTCGACGAGGACGGCCGGGACGTCGACCTCGTCCACGTGCGTCCGTGCCGGTGGCAGGACGCCCCCGTCACCGAGTCACGTTGTCCTGCCGCGGTGATCGCCACCTTCGGACGCGGTGGCCGCAACTTCCAGCAGATCCACGATCCGACGGTCGGCGAGGAATCGTCGCGGCTGTGGGGACAGGACTGAGCAGCGTCACACGCACTCGGCGAGGTTCTCCTGCCTTTCGCCGACGGGCCCGATCGTGGCGTGGGTCTGTAGCCGGCCGGTCACGGGGTCGATTGTGGCGCAGACGATTCCGCACTTCTGCGCATCCACCTGCCGGGCGATCACGGGTGAGCGCTGCACCAGCCCGAGTCCCGTCTCGACAGCGTGCGCCGCGGCGACGGCGTCCACCGAATCGGCGGGCGCGTGACGGCGCACGATCGACCACATCACGTGTTCGACGGCCGCCCGCGCGGCGCCGTCGGGCAGATCGGCCCGCTCCCAAGCCCGCAGCGCGGTCTCTACGGCCGCGCAATCGTGATGGCCGAGCACCACAATCAGTGGCACCTGCAGGGTCTGTACCGCGTACTCCAGCGTCGCCAGCACCCCGGTGTCGATCACGTGTCCCCACGTGCTCACGTCGAGCAGACCCTCCCTGCACCCGAAGACGGTTTCGCTCGCCAATCCCGAATCGGCGCAACGGAATATCGCCGCGGTCACCGCGCCGGAGGACGATGTGTCCTCGGCGCGCGGCGCGCCGGACGAGGTTTCGTTGCCGGCATGCAGGCGCCGCCAGGCGGCCATCGGTTCGGTCATCACTGAACTTCCTCTCTTGCGGTGGGTGCCGTGCTGAAGTACTCCGGCCGACTGACGTAGGTCTCGGTCACGAACATCACGCCCGATGTCGCGTCCAGGAGCGGCCGCAGGCCGGCGAGCAGGGCCTCGACGCGGGCGTCGGGCACCACGGTGATGATGAGTTCCAGTGCGGCCTGTTGATTGAACAGGAGCCGGCCCTGGTGATAGCCGTGGTGGCCCAGCCCGGAGACGCCCGAAAGGCTGGTGTAGCCGGTCGCCCCGACACTGCGGATCAGGTCGCGTACCGCAGGGGCGTCATCCCCGGGGACGACGACTTCGACCTTGGTCATCCTGGTCAGTGCGGTCTGAGCGGGTGTCATCGCATCATCTCCTTCTCGGTAATCTGCTCGGGCCGGTCGGCCTCCGCCCAGGGGCGCCAACCCCCGTGTGTCCAGCGCTGCCACGGCGAGCCCGCGTCCTCTCGCGCCGCGACCGCGATCCAGTCGTTCCCAAACAACCTCTGCAAGATCGGGTTTCGCGCCACGATGGTGTCGATCCGGTCCAGCGGTGCCTGGATCACCGCGAGCAGTCGCTGGGGTTCGTGCACCGGCCGAGCACCGTCGGCGACCGACTGCCAGGGCAGGCCCAGCCGCAGATCGCCGACCTGGCCGGAGAGCACGCCGACCGTGCCGACGATGTTGTGCAGGGTCTTGGTTCCCGCGCCGAAGGTCTCGGGGGCGACGGTGGAGAAGTAGTACTGGCAGTTGATCCACTGCGCCACCACCAGCGGTGCGGTGAGGATGGTTTCCAGCGCAGCCCCGTCGGTGTCGATGTCGGCGTCATAGGAGTGCAGGAAAGTCCTGCGCTGCAGATCGATTCCCCGTGTCGCCGCCCGCGGTGCGACGATGAACGCGGCGTTGCCCGCCAGTCCCCATTCCGGGTACACCTGGGCCCAGTCCATCGAGCGGGTAGCGACGTGCCGCGCCGCCCGCCTCGGGTTGCGGCGTTTCCCGGCGCCGGGCAGTGCCGCGCAGCGCTCGGCGGCCAGTGCAGATCCCGCGGCGTCCAAATCGCGTCGCAGACGGTCGAGGTCGCCGTGGTGGCTCCGTGGAATCAGGTGCGGATCGAGAAGGGCGACGCGGTCGGTGGCGGTGTCGTGTTGAGCGGCGACGAAGATCGTGCGGTCAGGGATGTCGATGCCGCACTCGCGCAGCGCGTCACGCACCTCCGGCTGGTTCAGGATCAACGTCGCGGTGCGGGCGTTCGGCCCCCCGGCCTGCCCACCGCAGGCGCCGCAGTCCAAGGCGGCCTGGTAGGCGTTGTTCTCGGTGGTGCTGCCGTGGGCGCACAACACGACGAGCCGACCGAACTCCCGGGTCAGCCCCATCGTGGTGAGGGCGGCCTGCGCCAGCAGGATTCGGTCCTGCAGCGGTATGGCGTCGATGCTCAATCGAGTCGGCGCGGCCGGCGCAACCCACTTCGCGAGCCGGCGGCGCCAGGTCCCACTGGCAGCCGGGCCGAGGGTTTTCGCGGCCGCCAGCGGAGCAGCCAACCAGCCCGCGGCCTCGGCCAGAGTGAACGGTGCCGCCCCCGAATCCTTCGCCGCATGGAACGCCGTCTCAGCGCCCGCCAGTCTGTTCAGCCCTGCAACGTGGCGCTGCGCCAGGTGTTCAGCTCCCAGGTCGGGAAGTTCGCAGACCTGGTGCGACGGGGACATCAGCACCGGGCAGAGATCGGCGGGCCGCCCTTCGGCGAGCCCGCGGTAGCGGATGGCGACCGCGAAGAACCCTGCGAAGCCGAAGGTCTGGTACCCGTCTCGGCTCTCGAGGTGGCGGCGCAGGCCTTCCGACCTGGTGTCGATGCAGGTGACGACCTGGATGTCGGGGGCCGGCTCCGGCCGCGCCGGATGGGTTTCGAGGGTTGCGAGCAGGCCGTCGCGGTAATGCCCTTCGAACGCGTTCTGCCACAGTGCTTCCCGTGACGACACCGGCAGCACCGCGAGGATGCGCGCGGCCGTGGCCGCCTGTGCGTCGTGCACCCCGGTCAGGCCCCAGTGGCCGATGAGGTGCGAGACCCGTTCGCGTGCAGACGAAACCGCTGGGGCGGGCGCCGAAGTTTCCGGGTTGCCGCCGCGCCCGGCGAGCAGGGCTGCTTCATAGCTCAGTCGCACCGCGACGTACTGGGTCAGGTCGATACCGGGATGGCGGCCCGTGCACCAGAGCACATGCGCCGCCCATCCGGGCAGGCACGTCAGGTGGGCCTGCAGATAGGCCACCCGCTCGCCGGGCCCGACCCCGATGCTGTCGAGCGCCGTCAGCACCGCGTCCTCGGCTCGCGCCGGCACGTCGCGCAGCACGGCCCGGACAGCGCCGGGCAGGCCGCGGTCACGATGTCCCAGCTCCCGCCACGCAGAGTAGAAACCCTTGTCGCGCCCGGGCATCGGCCATGCCGCCGCACCGAAGAACGCGGCGCACCATTTGGCGGTCTGGGAGTCGACGACCTCCGCCAACTCGGGCGCGCACTGTTCGGCGCGGGTCGCGCTGCGACGCAGCGGCGCAGGGGGTCTCGTGCCGTGCAGCAGATCGGCCCGGAGAAGTTCGACGGGGCTCAGGGCACGGTCGGCGAGCGTGACGGGCGGTTCCTGCGCAAGGTTCGGGTAGCGCCGGATGAGTGCCCGGTCGATGTCGGCGTCGGTGATCCGTCCGTCTCCGTGCAGCGTGCGGAAGTAATCCTCGGAGAGGGTGGCCCGGATCCCGTAGAGATCGCCGGCGCGGCGTACGGCCTGCTCGAACGGCATGGCTTCGAGCCCGGCCAGCGGGTTCACCGCAATGAACGTCTCCAGCGGATAGTGCGTGGGCAGAACCTTTGCGGCCACTCCGATCTCACTGCGTACCTGCGCACGCATCGTTTCGAGGTCTTCCGACTGTGAAGTGGTCATGGGCGAACTCCTTTTTCTCTCGGATCCAGGTGGCCGGCAGCGAGCGCCCTGGAGTACAGCCCGGCCTGAGCCGGCGACCACCGCAGCGCACTGAAACCGGCCAGCATGGTCAGCGCGGTCAGCGTGACGGTGGCGACCACGCGGGCGGACAGCTCTTCCGGCGGAAGCGCAGGCGCCAGGAAGTCGGTGAGGCCGGTGATCACAGCCAGGTAGCCGAGCGCGGCGAGGATCAACGCCATTGCCGCAGTGCCGATTCCGGCGGCACTCCACTGCCGGCGCAGCCATCCGCGAGTCGCGGCGGCCCCCGTGGCCCAGGCGAACAGCAGCAGGGCCAGTCCTGAGGCGTGATCACCCGCGCCGGGAACCATCGCTACCGCGCCGGCGAGGGCACCCAGCGGGAGCGCCACCGACGTCGCCAGGAGCGCGGCCTGTCGGCCACCCGTCGGCGGCGGAGGAGTCGGTACTGCAGCCTCGCGCAACCGGTGGGCTAGTGCCGAACCGGAGGACAGGAACAGGGTGGCCTTGTAGAAACCGTGCGCGACAAGGTGGATCACCGCCGCGGCCCACAATCCCATGCCGACGGTGAACATCATGAACCCCATCTGGGCCATCGTCGAGAACGCCAGGGCTCCCTTGACATCGGGCTTCACCAGCGAGACGAGCCCGCCGTAGACCATCGAGGCCACACCGGCCAGGATGATGAGGACGGCCGCGGCATCGGCGGCGGTCAGCGCACTCAGGCGGATCAGCAGGATGCCGCCGGCGTTGACCACTCCGGCATGCAGCAGCGCAGAAACCGGCGTCGGAGCAGACAGCGTCGCCGGTAGCCACCGGTGAAACGGGATCTGCGCCGACCGCGACAGCGCGGCGATGATCACCAGGACCGCGACGACCGCCCCGTAGGCCCCGTCGATCTCGCGGAGCGCGTCGATCCCGACGTCGCCCGTTCGTGCGGCGACCATTGCGACGGCGAGCCACAACGCGGCATCCCCGATGACGAAGGCCGTCGCGGTCCGCCGCACCCCGTCGCGGGCTGAGGGCAGGTGCCAGTACATGCCCAGCAGCAGACAGAGGGCCGCACCTGCCGCCGTCCAGCTGATCGCGAGTGTGATCAGCGTGTCTGCAGTGACCAAGGCCGCCGATGCCGCGGTGAGCAGACCAGCCGCGGATGTGAAGCGGCCCGCGCGCGGGTCGCCGGCCAGGTACTTGATCGCGAAGGCCTGGACCACGGCGCTGACTCCGAACACCAGCAGGAGCAACACCAACGAGAGGTTGTCCGCGGCGAGGCCGACGATGCGGTCGCCGGCGACAGCCATGTCGGCCCCGACGACGTTTCGGGTGATCAGCGTGCCTGCCGCCACGAAGCCGGCGCCGGCGGTCAGAGCTCCCAGAGTCGCCAGCAGTCTGACCGCTCGGCCCCTCGCCAGCAGCGAGGTGCAGGCGATCAAGGCGGGCGCCATTACGACGGTGGGCAGGAGCGTCGCGTCCTTCAACATACGAAGGACGTTACGTGTATTGATTTACGTGAGTCAATACTCGTGATATTTTTGTCGCCATAACCGCCGCGGGTTCTGCTGTTGCACGAACGGACGGTTCGATTCAGGAAGGAAGGTTCGTGATGGCGGATGCCGTCGTTGTTCCGGTGTGGGGGTGGGTCGCCCTGATGGCGGCCATCGCACTGATGCTCGCGGTGGATCTGTTCCTGCACCGCGACAACCACGTCATCGAATTCCGGGAGGCCGCGGTCTGGTCGGCCATCTGGATCGGCGCCGGCCTCGGTTTCGGCGTTCTGGTGTGGCTCTGGTACGGCGGTGAGGTCGCGGGTACCTACTACGCGGGCTACCTGATCGAGAAGGCGCTGTCGGTCGACAATGTGTTCGTCTTCGCGCTCATCTTCACGTATTTCGCGGTCCCGGACCGGTATCAGCACAAGGTGCTGTTCTGGGGGGTCGTCGGAGCACTGCTGATGCGGCTCGTCTTCATCTTCGTCGGCGCCGAGATGCTGAAAGCATTCTTCTGGACCGCCTACGTGTTCGGCGCCTTCCTCGTCTACACCGCCTACAAGATGGCCTTCAAGCACGACGAGGAAATGGACCCTGAACGCAATCTCCTGGTGCGCCTCGTCCGGAAGGTCGTGCCCACCGACACCGAGTACCACGGCGATCGCCTGTTCGTCCGCAAGAACGGCAAGCGCGTAGCGACGCTTCTGTTCGTCGTCCTGGTCGCGGTCGAGGCCGGCGACCTCATCTTCGCGATCGACTCCGTCGCCGCCGTGCTGGCGATCACGACGAGCACCTTCCTCGTGTGGACCGCCAACGCGTTCGCCGTGCTGGGGTTGCGCAGCCTGTACTTCTGCCTGTCGGGGCTACTGCGCCGCTTCGTCTACCTGCACTACGGATTGGCGTTCCTGCTCGCGTTCGCCGGGGCCAAGCTGATCCTGTCCGAGACCCCGGTCGGCAAGCTGCCGATACCACTCACCCTTTCGGTGATCGTCGCGACGCTGGCCGTGTCCATCCTGGCCACCATCGTCGCCACGCGTCCGGTGGCCGCCGCTGACGAGACTCGGACGGAGCCCGACCCAACACCGAAGTGAAACACGTGAATCACAAAGTATGATCAGTGCCGCTATGGTTGCGGCACAGCGGAGGGAAGCGCCGAAGAAGTCGGCGCGCACCGGCTCACGCCCGAAAAAGGCATCGCCGCAGAAGGCGGCCCCCCGTGACGACGTCGCCGGCGGCCCACCCAAAGGCTGGACGTTCCTGACCAACCACGCTCACGCGTTGCTGTGTCTGGCGCAGGGCGAATCGCTGACCGCCCGGGAGCTGAGCCTGCGGATCGGTATCACGGAGAGGTCGGTGCAGGCCATCCTGGCCGACCTGATCGCGGACGGATACCTGACCAAGTCGAAGATCGGCCGGCGCAACAGTTACACCGTCAATCCGGAGGGCCGGCTGCGGCACCCGCTGGAATCGGCCCATACCGTGGGCGACCTCATCAAAGCCCTGACCTAGTCGACGACAGGGACTTCGCGAAACCGCTGACATCGTTGAGGCTGGCGCTGAAAACGTCGGGCATCACGCTGCCGAACAGAAGGTCTCCCCCGTGGCACGTCCCGGCGACGACACGGCCGACAGCGGGCACCCCCGCCCTCAGCAGCCGCCGGTAGTACTGCAGTCCCTCATCGCGGAGCGGATCGAGTTCGTTCACCGAGATGACGTGCGGTGGCAGGCCTTTCAACTCCTCGTCGGTGGCAGCCGCGGCCCAGCAGGTGGCATCGTCGACGTGCGTGCCGTCCGGGTCGTACAGCGATCCGAGCAACGCGAGCTGCTCGCAGCTGACGAAGTAGCCGTCGTTCTCACGCAGCGAGGGCAGATCCTCGCACTCCTCGAGCCATCGGTTGGAGATATACGGACACTGGGCGTAGAACCCCGAAAGCTCCCCGATCCAGCCTTCGCGGGTGGCCTTGTGCGCCAGAGTCAAGGTCAGGTTTCCGCCGCCGGACTCGCCGGACACGACGATGTGGCTGACGCCGAGTTCGTCGCGGTGGGCGCTGACCCAACGCGCCACGGCCGCGCAGTCGTTGAGGCCGGCCGGAAACGGGTGCGGACCCAATTTGCCGCCGGAGTTGCGGAATTCCACGCCGACGACGACAAGCCCCGTCGCCGCGAGATGTTCCCGGAGCCGGATGTAACAACTGTCGGTGGCGCTGCCGATCGCCATCCCGCCACCGTGCAGGTGAACGATCGCCGGCAGGGGACCGGAGGCGTGGGTCGGGCGGCTGATGAAGACCGGGACGCCGTTGCCGTCCGGGCCCGCGACAACCGACGTCGTCGTGGACACCCCGGGCGGGGCCGGGGTGCTCGAGGCAAGGGCCTCGAAGACGGCGCCCATCCCCTGCTCACCGGCGAGCGCGAAGGCGTACCGCTCGGCGATGGGTGCGTCGACCGCCAACCCCACGGGTGGGAGCCGGCCATCGAGACCGAATCGGGCGAATGCGGCCACCATTCGGGGATCAGCCCGCGGGTCCGTGCCCAGGGTGGCGTCGGGATCGGCGAATCGACCGAGCAGCATGAGGTGACGCTAGCGCGGGGAGATGGGCCGAACGTCGCTTTCGCGCGGCGCGAGCGCGCGCGAAAGGACAGCCGCGGCGGCGCGTCGGCGTGCAGACACGCGCGCTCGCGGTGCAAGGTGCCGGTGCAAGGGGCGCGGTGCCAGGTGCGGGAAGGGGTCAGGGTTTGGTGGCCGCGTGGAGTGCGACGATGCCACCGGTCAGGTTGCGCCAGCGGACATTCGACCAGCCCGCCGCCTCGATGCGCTGCGCGAGTTCCGCCTGGTCGGGCCACGCCCTGATGGACTCGGCCAGGTAGACGTAGGCGTCGGGATTCGACGACACGGCAGTCGCCATCCGCGGCAGCGCCTGCATCAAATACTCCTTGTACACCGTCGCGAACAGCCCGTTCGTCGGCGTCGAGAACTCGCAGACCACCAGCCGCCCGCCGGGGCGCGTCACCCGGGCCATCTCGCGCAGACCCGCCGAGTGGTCCACGACGTTGCGCAGGCCGAAGCTGATCGTCACCGCATCGAACGACTCGTCGGCGAACGGCAGCTTCGTCGCGTCGCCGGCCACCTTCGGCACCGCACGCGCTGCCCCGGCCCCGAGCATGCCGACGGAGAAGTCCGCCGCCACACACCACGCCCCCGACGTCGCGAGCTCCACCGTCGACACCGCGGTCCCCGCGGCCAGATCCAGCACCTTGTCCTTGGGGGTCAGCCGCAGGGCCTCGCGGGTGGCGCGTCGCCAGAACCGGTCCTGCCCCAGAGAGAGCACCGTGTTGGTCAGGTCGTAGCGGCGGGCGACGCCGTCGAACATCGACGCCACTTCATGGGGATTCTTCTCCAGCGACGCGCGGTTCACGAAGCCGAACGTATCAGTCGATCGCCTGCCGGTTCCCTGTGCAGGAGCTGCGCCAGGGAATCAAGAGCGGCCCCGCGGGCATTGAGTCCGTCATGAGCGAAAAAGTCTGGTTCATCACTGGTGCCTCCCGCGGCTTCGGCAGGGAGTGGACGATCGCCGCCCTCGAGCGGGGCGACAAGGTCGCGGCGACCGCGCGCGATCTGTCGACGCTCGACGACCTCACCGCCAAATTCGGCGACGCACTGCTTCCCCTGAAGCTCGACGTCACCGACCGCGCCGCCGACTTCGCCGCGGTCGCCCAGGCCCACGACCACTTCGGCCGCCTCGACATCGTCGTCAACAACGCCGGTTACGGCCAGTTCGGCATGATCGAGGAGCTCTCCGAACAGGAGGCCCGCGAGCAGATCGAGACCAACGTGTTCGGGGCCCTCTGGGTCACCCAGGCCGCGCTGCCCTACCAGCGCGAACAGGGCAGCGGCCACATCATCCAGGTGTCGTCGATCGGCGGCATCGTCGCGTTCGCCAACCTCGGGGCCTATCACGCGTCCAAGTGGGCCCTGGAGGGCTTCTCCCAGGCGCTGGCGCAGGAGGTCGCCGACTTCGGCGTGCACGTCACCCTCATCGAGCCGGGCGGTTTCTCCACCGACTGGTCCGGCCCGTCGGCCAAGCACGCGACCGCACTGCCGGCGTACGCCGACGCCCACGCCAAGACCGAACAGGTGCGGGCGTCGCGGACCGCCCGACCGGGTGACCCCCAGGCGTCGGCGCGCGCACTGCTGACGATCGTCGACGCCCCCGAGCCGCCGCTGCGCGCCTTCTTCGGCGAGCTGCCGCTGCAGTTGGCCAAGGCCGACTACGAATCGCGGCTGGCCAACTGGGAGCAGTGGCAACCAGTGGCCGTCGAGGCGCAGGGCTGACGCCGTGGCGCGCGGCGACCACCCTCTACGCGTCCCTGTCTCCGGGGCTGCGCTCTCGGTCGTCGCGTTCCTGGCGTGCTGGGCGGCCTCGCTGATCACCGTCACGTGGGTGGCCGCCACGATTTACGCGATCGCCGCAGTCGCGGCGGGAATCGGTTTCGTGATGTCCTTCGCGACGACCGTTACGCCGCGCGCAACGCCCGAGCGCCCATGACGGCCTCGTAATGGCCGATCAGTTCGTCACAGATCATCGGCCAGGTACGACCCAGCACGCTCTTGCGGGCGGCCGGTGAGTAACGGCGTCGCTCGGCGACCAGATGGCCGACGGACTCGACGAGCCGGTCTTCGAACTCGGCAACCGGGAGCAGAAGACCGGTGCGGTACGGAGCGACCAGATCGCGCGGACCGCCGGCGTCGGGAGCGACCACCGGAAGCCCGGACGCCATCGCCTCCTGCACGGCCTGGCAGAACGTCTCGTGCTCGCCGGCGTGGACGAACACGTCCATGCTCGCGTACGCCGCAGCGAGATCGGCTCCGTACAGCGCGCCCGTGAACACCGCTCGGGGGAAATCGGTTTCGAGTTTGGCCCGATCGACCCCGTCGCCGACGATGACGATCTGCACGTCATCGCGGGCGTGCAGCGGAGCCAGGCGTTCCACGTGCTTCTCCGGGGCCAACCGGCCGACGAAGCCGACGATCGGCTTGCCCTGCGGTGACCACGCCCGCCGCAGCTGTTCGTCTCGCGCCGACGGCGCGAAACCGGTCACGTCGACACCGCGAGCCCATTTGTGCACCCGAGGAATGCGGTGGGCTGCAAGGTTTTCCATCGCCGAGGTGGACGGGGCCAGAGTGCGGTCGGCCTTGCTGTGCAGGCGACGCGTCCACGCCCAGGAGGCGCGGGACAACACGCCCACACCATAGCTCTCGGCGAACCCTGCGACGTCCGTCTGGAACACGGCCACCGTCGGAATGTCGAGGTGACGGGCCGCATGCACGCCACCCCAGCCCAGCAGCGCCGGCGAGGCCAGGTGCACGACATCGGGATCGAAGCCGCGCAGCACACCCACCATGCGGGGACGGGGGATCCCCAACGGCAGAGACGTCACCTTGGGAAACATGGCCGACGGCACCCGATGGATCCGGACCCCGTCGTGCACCTTGTCGGCGGCCGGCTCACCACGCGGGGTGTCCGGGGCGATGACGAGGACCTCGTGGCCGGTGCGACGAAGGTGCTCGATCACCCGAAGCACCGAGTTGGTGACACCGTTGACATTCGGGAGGAACGATTCTGCGACGATTGCAACGCGCACACCGCGACAGTGACATCGTCACCTGTCGGAAAGGTTGCGCACAGGGATATGTCACACGAATAGCCAGTGCGCGCCAAAGGCCTGCCCACCGGCCCCGACACCGCCAGGATGGGATGTATGCGCCTTCTCCGCCCGCTGGCCCTGGTCGCGGCACTCGGACTGCTCGCACCGGCCGCCGGCTGCACCACGCAGGTCACCGGCACGCCGCGTGCCGCGTCCGCGGCGGTGCCGCTGGCGGTCACCGAGGACGGCTACGGCATCGTCGCCGGCTTCGACGACGCACCCGCCAAGATCGAGATCTTCACCGAACCGCAGTGCACCCACTGCGCAGACCTGCAGAGGAACTTCGGCGACCAGCTCGCCTACAACATCACCGTCGGCGCGCTCCAGGTCACCTACCGCCCCCTGACGTTCCTCGACGACGACTACGACGGGTACTCCTCGACGGTGGCCAACGCGATGTTCCTCGCCACCGAGGCCGTGGACAACTCCGCGGCCACCGGAGCCCAGTTCCAGCGTTTCGTCGAGGAGGTCTGGGTGAATCAGGACCCCGGTGGCGAGCCGTTCTCCGGCGACGAGCTGCGCGAGATGGCCGCCGGGGCCGGCATGCCGGACCTGGTCGCCGACCACCTGGCCGACGACAGGGAGGGAGTCGACATCGTCGGCATGGAGGACGCGAACTTCGGTCTGCTGTTCGACATCGACCGGGTCGACACCGGCACCCCGACCGTCTACGACCTCAACGCCGAGGAGAAGCTCGACATCTTCGACGACGACTGGCTCAGCGAACTCGTCGAATCCTGACCGGTCAGGCTGCGACGGTCTCCCGCGGCTGCGTCCGCCGTTCCAGCACCGCGGTCGCGCCCAGCGCCGCGCCGGCGACCAGCCACCCGACCACCGCGATCGAGCCGGCCGGCACGATCGCCAGCGCCGCATTACGGTGCTGCACGCGCACCAGATCCGGATTGTTGACGTCGTACTCGACGTAGATCCGCATACCGTTCTCCAGCTCCGACGGGTAGAGCACCCCGAGCTCCGGACGGTAGGTGATCCGGTCGGGGGTGACGAACTCGATCGTCGAGCGCCGCTGCCCGGCATCGAGCACCGTCGCCTCCGCGACGCCCAGGTTCCGTTCGATCTGGCGGTCGTTGCGCCACGCGCCCGCCACCAGGAGCACCGACTGCAGGGTGACCAGACACGCCACCGCGACGATCCCGATCCGGATACGCCGGAAGACCCGCGCACTGCGCGACTCCCCCGGCTCGCCGTAGAGGTGCGGGACCACATGCGGACTCACCCTGTGCCACAGCGCTTTCACCCGCCCGAGCAGGTCGTTCGCTCCGCTCACAGGGCAGCCTTGATGGACGCATGCAGCGCCCTCAACGACGACCTGTCCGCCTTCACCTCCAGCACCCGCATCCCGTCGTGCTCCTCGTCGAGGGCCTCCGCGAGCTGACCGGTCTCGATCTGGCGGCTCTCCACGTGGTACGCCCGGCACAGCGCGCCGACGTCGACGTCGTGGGGTGTCCCGAAGATGCGCGACGACACGTCGGAGAACCGCGGGTCGCCCTGCTCCAGCAACTCGAAGATGCCGCCGCCGTTGTCGTTGGAGACCACGATGGTCAGCCGGCGCGGCGTCGGCTCCGTCGGCCCGACCAGGAGCCCGGAGCTGTCGTGGACGAATGTCAGGTCGCCCATCAGCGCGACCGTGCGCCCGCCTGTGGCGCGTTCATGGGCCAGGGCCGCACCGATCGTCGTCGACACCGTCCCGTCGATCCCCGCCACCCCGCGATTGGAGCGCACCTTGACGTCCTCGGTGTTGAAGCCGACCAGCGCGACGTCGCGCACGGGGTTCGACGCACCGAGCACAAGCTGATCGCCCGGCCTGACCGCATCGGCGACGGCCGCGGCCACGTGCAGGCCCGTGGTCAGCGGATGCGCGGCGAGCTGTCCGCGGACGGCATCCACGGCGTGCAGGTTCGCCTCGGCGCAGCGCCGCAGCCAGTCCTGCGACGGTTCCCCCGCGACGATGGCCCTCGTCCCCGTGGCCTGCGAGTTGCCCGAGACGTCGGGCCACCGCGGACCCGTCGTCAGCGCGAACACCGGCACCGCAGGGTCGGCGAGCAGCGTCGACACCGGCCGGTGCAGCGTCGGACGGCCCAGCATGATGACCTGTTTGGGCCGAATCAGATTCAGGGCCAACGGATGCAGAACATTCAGCGCGTACGGAGCCGTCGGCTCGGCGACCGTGGGCAGGTGGGCGAGATTGGGGTGCAGGCCCGCGCCGTGGCCGGCGATGACGATGGTGTCCGGGGTCAGGTCGATGTCCAGCGGCTGGTCGAACGTCACCGGAGGCGTGTAGGTCCACGGCTTGCCGCCGGGACGGCCCTCGGGCGCGTACGGCGCCGGGTCGTTGTCGACGCCGGGGACCAGCGGCTCCCGCAGCGGAATGTCGAACTGGACCGGTCCGGCGTTGGCCGATCGAGAACCCGTCGCCGACACCAGAACTCGGCACGTGGCCGAACGCCACTGCGCGTTCAGGGCGTCCATGTTCGGGGCATCTTCGGCCAGGCCCAGGCTGATGTTGGCCCGCACCTGCGTCCCGAAGTAGCCGAGCTGTTCGAAGGTCTGGTTGGCGCCCGTGCCCAGCAGCTCGTAGGGACGGTTGGCCGAGAGCACGATCAGCGGCACGCGGGCGTAATTGGCCTCCACGACCGCCGGGCCGAGGTTGGCCACCGCGGTGCCCGACGTCATCGCCACACACACCGGCGCGCCCTCGGCGACGGCGAGTCCGATCGCCAGGAAGCCCGCCGTGCGCTCGTCGATACGGACGTGCAGCCGCAACCGCCCGGCCCGGTCGGCGTCGTGCAACGCGAACGCCAGCGGCGCGTTGCGCGACCCCGGGCACAGCACGACGTCGCGGACGCCGCCGCGGATCAGTTCGTCGACGACCACCCGGGCCTGCGCCGTCGAGGGATTCACCATTACAGGGTATCGGCGAAGAAGTTGAGGATCGCGGTGTTGACGACCTCGGGCCGCTCGATGAAGCCCAGATGGCCGGTCGCGGGGATCTCCAGGAACCGCCCCCGGGGCAGCGCGTTGGCGACCTCACGGCCGAGGTGCGGCGGCAGCACCACGTCGTCGGCGAACCCGATCACCAGCGCCGGGATGTCGACGTTCTGATAGGCCGCCAGCCTGCTGCCCTGGGGCGCGATCGTCAGGTGGGTGCGGATGCCGGGGGTCGGCTTCTGAGGCCACATCGTGAACATGTCGATCCAGTCGCGCACCGCGTTGTCGTCGTTGAGCGTCTTCGGCGAAAAGCTCTCCAGCAGACGCACTTTGGCGTCGAATTCGGCCGGGAGTTGCACGCCCGAGTCGGCCAGTGCCCGCTCGCCCTGCCAGAAGAAGTCGCGGGTGCGGTCATGACGCCCGCGGGTCGCCATCAACACCGCCGACTTCACCAGTTCGGGGCGCGCCACCATCAGCTCCTGGGCGATGTAGGAGCCCATCGAGACACCGACCAGACGGACCGGCGCCAGGTCCAGCTTCTCGATCAGCGCCGCCGTGTCACCCACCATCGTCTCGGTGGTGAAACCCTCGGCGTTCTCGGTGGCGCCGATGCCGCGGTTGTCGAACGTCACACATCGGTAACCGGCCCGGGCGAAGACCGGCACCTGATGCAGATGCCAGGTGCGCCCGGCGCCGCCTCGACCTGCGATGAAGAGCACAGCCTCCCCGCGGCCGCGTTCGTCGTATGCCAGATTCACCCCGGAGACGCTACTGGATCGCGCGGTGCCGCCGAGAGCGCGCTCAGGGTCGTCGCCGGCCCCCCGATCACAGCCCTCAGCGCGCCCTCGACGTGGCCTGCCTGGTGCGACGGGAGCGCACCGCCTTGACGGCGGCATCCCACAGCAGGCCAGTCGAGGCGGCGAGCGCAGCGGGTCTGGCCATCTCCCTGCCCATCAACGCGGTGGCCAGCGCTTTGGTGCTCGGTGTGGCCTTCGACATGTGTCCCGAGTCGAAGGGCGGCTGCGGGTCGTACTCGATCGAGAGCTGGATCGCCTTGGCCTTCGCCTCGCCGACGATGCGGCCCGCCAGCCAGAGCCCCAGATCGATACCTGCCGACACCCCGGCCGCGGTGACGGTCTTGGCGTCGGCCTCGACGATGCGCTCGTCACCGACCGGTTGCGCGCCCAGGGTCTTGAGCACCGGCAGGGCCGCCCAGTGCGACGTCGCGCGCTTACCGTCGAGCACACCGGCCGCGGCCAGGATCACCGAACCCGAGCACACCGACGTCGTCCACGTCGACGTCTCGTGAGCCCGCCGCACCCACTCGAGCACCTTCTGGTCGCGGGCATGCTCCATGGTCGCGAACCCACCCGGGATGAGAATGATGTCGGGCGAGGGCGTTTCGTCGAAGCTGTGGGTGGCGCCGATGAGCAGGACCTGGGAGTCCGCGGCGATGGGTCCCGGCTCGTGCCAGACGAAGCGCACCTCGGCGTCGGGCAGCCACCGCAAGCTCTCGTAGGGGCCGATGAAGTCCAGCGCAGTGAACCCCGGATACAGCATGATGGCGATCTGCATGATGAATCTCCTTGTTGTTCAGGCGAATGTCTTGCGGTACTGGTCAGGTGAGACGCCGAGGCGGCGGACGAAGTTGCGACGCAACGTCTCGGCCGAGCCGAAGCCACACCGCGCGGCGATCACCGTCACGGTGTCGTCGGTCTCCTCGAGCTGTCGACGCGCGGCTTCGGTGCGGACCCGCTCGACGTAGGCGCCGGGCGCCTCACCCACCTCGTCGGTGAAGACCCTGGTGAAATGGCGCGGGCTCATCGCAGCGCGCCGCGCCAGCTCCGAAACACTGTGCGTCCCGCCGGGTTCGGCTTCGATCGCCTCCTGGACGTCCCTGATCGTGGTGCGCCGGGCGCGTGGCATCCACACCGGGGCGGCGAATTGCGTCTGCCCACCGGGGCGGCGCAGGTACATGACGAGATAGCGGGCGACCGTCTGGGCGGTCTCGGTGCCGTGGTCGTCCTCGACGAGCGACAGCGCGAGGTCGATGCCTGCGGTGACACCCGCTGCGGTCCACACCTTTTCCGAGCTGCGCACGAAGATCGGGTCAGGATCGACTGTCACCGAGGGGAATTCGGAGGCCATGTGTGGCGCGAAGGCCCAGTGCGTGGTCGCCACGCAGCCGTCGAGCAATCCCGCCTGTGCCGCCAGCACCGCACCGCTGCACACGCTCACGACGCGACGAACCCGCGGGGCGGCCGCGCGGATCCAGTCGATGAGGGCGTCGTCCTTGCGCGCCGCCTCGGCCCCGAACCCGCCGGGCAGTACGACGGTGTCGATGCCGTCGCCGCTATCGGGCAGCGGGTCCGCGGCCAGGGTGAGCCCGGTGCCTGTGCTCACCGCTCCCCCGTCGGCGGAGACGACCCGCACCGCGTAGCCGCCCTCGCCGCGGGTGGCCAGGAACAGCGACGCACCGGTGAACACCTCGAACGGCCCGACCATGTCGAGGGCCTGCACGCCGTGGAAGCCGACGATGAGCACGGTGCGCACCATGCGCTCAGTCTTGGTCACGAACCGCGATGGCGTCCAGGCCATGCACCCCACAGATCAGGACAGCAGGGGCCAGCAGGCCCGGATGCGGTCGATCCACCACTGTCTGCGGGCGGGCGGGGCGGCGAGCGCGGCGAGGCGGGCATGGTCGGGGGTCACCGCCCGCGCGGGCAGGTGCCCGTCGACGGGTGTCACGGGCGCAGCCACGTCCTCGACGAACAGGCTGCCGGTTCCGAGACCGCAGGCGTGCGAGAGGGTCGGCAAGCAGCCCGCGGCGACCAACCCGGCTCCGATGCCGATGGCGCTGTCGAGGGCGCTGGACACCACGACGGGGATGTCGATCTGGGCGGCGATGTCCAGCATCGCCTGCACGCCGCCCAGCGGGGCCACCTTGAGCACCGCGACGTCCGCGGCTCCGCTGCGCACGACGTGCAACGGGTCGTCGGCCTTGCGGATGCTCTCGTCGGCCGCGACCGGCACCTCGACCCGGCGCCGCACCTCGGCGAGTTCCGGCACGGTGCGACAGGGTTGTTCGAGATATTCGAGCGGGCCGCCGGCGGTCAGGGCCTGCGCTGCGGCGACAGCCTGGTCGACAGTCCACCCGCCGTTGGCGTCCACGCGCACCGTGGGCACCGATGCGCGGACGGCTTCGACGCGGGCGACGTCGTCGGCGAGGGTCTGACCGGGTTCGGCGACCTTGACCTTCGCAGTGCGCGCGCCCGGGAACCGGGCCAGGACGTCGGGGACGGCCTCGGCCGGGACGGCGGGCACCGTCGCGTTGATCGGGATGCGGTCACGCTGGACGGCCGGCCACGGGCGGTAAGCCGCCGCGATCGCCGACGCGAGCCAGTGCGCGGCCTCCGGGGGTTCGTACTCGACGAATGCGCCGAACTCACCCCAGCCCTGCGGGCCGTCGATCACTGCGACTTCGCGAAGGGTGATGCCGCGGAACCGCACGCGCATCGGCAGGGCCACCACATGCAGTCGCTCCAAGACGTCGGCGAGTTCGACCACGACTCCATCGTCCGCCAGCAGGGCCGGCGCCGGACACGCGGGCTACCGCGACGACGCCACGGACGACGGCCGCGCCTCGTGGGTGTCCCGTCGGCCGGCCGAATCGGGCGGAAGCAGCTTCAGACCCACGACCGCAGCGACGATGCCGGTCAGGAACAGCACCTTGGCCGGCGAGGACGCCTCGTCTCCGGTGAGCATCGCGTAGCCGACGGTCAGCGCGGCACCCAATCCGGTCCACACCGCGTAGGCGGATCCGATCGGGATGTGACGCGCGGCCCAGCCGAGGCCGGCAAGGCTGCCCAGCAGGGCGCCTGCGAACACCACGGTGGCCACCAGTGCGGTGAATCCCTCGGTGCGGCCCAGCGCGGTGGCCCACACCGCCTCGAGCACGGCACTGGCGATCAACACGAACCACGGCACGGTCAGCTCACCGCCTTCAGGCCGACGACGCTGCCGACCAGCACGCACAGCAGCAGGACGCGTGCCGTCGACGCGGTTTCCCTCTTGGTCAGGATTGCCCACAGCACGGTCAAGGTGGCGCCGATGCCGACCCACACCGCGTAGGCGGTACCGGTCGGCAGCGAGGTCATCGCATAGGCCAGACCGGCCAGACTCGCAGGCATCGCCAGCGCGAAGACCAAAGTCGGCCCGCGACGGCGGAAATTGTCGGACATACCGAGTGCGGTCGCCCACGCCGCCTCGAAGAAGCCGCTGAGGACCAGAACCAGCCACGCCACAAGAACCTCCAACGAGTCAGTCTTGTCGCTGCGGGTACTGCTCCCTCGTCCGCACGCCCCCCGGATCGAGGCCGTACCAGCCACGTTACACACGAGTTTCAGAGTGGTCATGTCCCGGAAACGCAGAGTGACCGCGATCTCCAGTGCACAGCACAACGCACGCCCTCCGACCGGAGAGCGTGCGTTGCAGGATTCGGGGCTAGGACTTGGGCTAGACGGTGGCCCGGTCGCGACCGTCCCAGTGCGGTTTGCGCAGTTCCTTCTTCAGAACCTTGCCGGTGGGGTTACGCGGCAGTTCGTCGGTGATGTCGACGGACTTGGGGCACTTGTAGGCCGCCAGCCGCTCCCGGGCGAAGGCGATGAGCTCGGATTCCGAGGTCTCCCCCTCGATGACGACGACGGCCTTGACGACCTCGCCCCACTTGTCGTCGGGCACGCCGATCACCGCGACCTCGACGACGGCATCGTGTTCGGCCAGCACCCGCTCCACCTCGATGGAGTAGATGTTCTCGCCTCCCGAGATGATCATGTCCTTGAGCCGGTCCTCGACGAAGATGTAGCCGCCGTCGTCGACGCGGCCCACGTCGCCCGTGCGGAACCACCCGTCCTCGGTGATCGCCTCGGCCGTGGCGTCCGGCTTGTTGTGGTAGCCCTTCATCAATTGCGGTGAGCGGAACCAGAGTTCGCCCTGCTCGCCGGTCGGTACGTCCTCGAGGGTGTCCGGGTCGACGACGCGGACCTCGGCGTTGGGCACGAGCGTGCCGGCGCTGGACAACCGCTCCTCCCGGCCGGGGTCGCGATGGGCCTCGGGCAGCAGGTGGCTGATCACGCCGCACAGTTCGGTCAGGCCGTAGGCCTGCATGAAATCGGTGTTCGGCCAGGCCTCCAACGCCGACCGCAGCAGCGGCAACGGCATCGGCGACGCGCCGTAGGCGAACGTCTTGAGCGATCCGAAGAGCTTCACCGCGTCCTCGCCGGCGTCGAGGACCTTCGCCAGCACCGCGGGCACCAGGAAGGTTCGGTTCGCGCCCTTGAGGATCGCGCCGGCCAGTGTCATGCCGTCGACATCGCGGGTCATGACGCTCGGGAACCCGTCGTGAATCCCGAACTGCACGTAGGACGATCCGCCGACATGGAACAGCGGCATCGAGACCATGTTCTTGTCGCCCTCGTCGAACTCGAAGCCCTCGTGGGCGTTCACGGTGTGGGCGATGATGTTGGTCTGGGTCAGTTCGACACCCTTGGGGCGCCCGGTCGTGCCCGACGAGTACATGATGATGCAGACGTCCCCGGGTTCGACGTCGTCGGAGCGGCCGACGGGCGAAGCGGCCTCCAGCATGGCCTCGTACTCGTCGTCACCTTCGGGCTTGACCACGACGACATGCTCGACGGCGGTCAGCTTGTCGCGGATCTTGTCGATCGACGCCGAGAACTCGTCGCCGACGATGAGCAGTTTCGCCCCGGAATCGTTGAGCACGTAATCGAGTTCGTCGGCCGCCAGCCGGAAGTTGATGATCGCGGTGGCCGCGCCGAGGGATGCGGCGGCGAACGTCATCTCGACGCAGGCGGGGTGGTTCTTGTCGAGGAACGCCACGACGTCACCGCGCGCCACACCGCGCTCGCTCAGCGCGCCGGCCAACCGGCGCACGCGGTCATTCCATTGCGCCCAGGTCCAGGATCGGTCGAGGTAGTCCATCGCCTCGGCGTCGGGGGTGGTCTCGGCCCAGTGGGCGAGCCGCTCGTCGAGGAATCGGGGTTCGGGCAGATCAACCATGGTCAGAAGCGTGCCACGTCGGCGTTCGTCGCTGACCTGAATTGCCCAATCCCGGATAAGTGAGTCACAGTTTCACACTAGGTCATGGCAATTCATCGCCTTTCCGGTCCTAAGTGAACCCTGGTTCATCACTTGACCAGAGGCGCGAGGTACGTTTCTGCGTAGCGTGCGACGGCATCGTCGTCATCGACGTCGAGAGTGTCGGTATCGACCTGTACGAGCGAGGCCGCCAGCCGGATGTGCAGTTCCGCGACGGCCAGGAGTTCGTCGTCCGGCATCGTCGCGCCGGCCGCCCGCAGGGCCTTCGCCATCGCCGTCGCGGCGCTGACGAGGAACAACCGGGCCTCGTTCACCATCTCGGTGGTCGCCGCGAACTCGCCGTCGAGCTGCAGGAACCGGCGCATCACCGGTTCGCCGGTCAGCAGCCGGACACCCTCGCGGAACGCGGCGACGGCGGCCTGTCTCGGACCGGAATCGATGGCCACTGTCTGCAGGCGTGCCATCGCGAACTCGAAGGTCTGGCGGCCCAGCTCGGTGATCAACGCATCGCGGCTCGGAAACCGCCGGTACAGCGTGCTGCGGCTGACGCCGGCCTGACGTGCCACGACATCCATGCTCAACCGGCCCACACCCACCAGCGAGACCTCCTCGGCGGCAGCCTTGAGAATCGCCGATTCCTGCTCGGTAGGGCTGTCGGTGTTGCGGGAGCGTCGCATGACGGTCAGCCCGCGGGGCAGCGGCCCACCGGGGGCGCGAACGAGTCGAGAGCGACGGACCGATGCATCCTGACAAGCTTCTCATACTCGATCCGATTGCGCGCCAACGGGATCAACAGAACTTTGTCGGGCAGTGTGCGCCATGCCAGCTGCAGCAGGCGGCAGTACAGCGCGAACTCGCGGTCGTGCCGTGGCTCCCAGCGGAAGCCGGTCAGCTCACGCACACCGGGATGCAGGATGCCGAACGAGCACACCGTCAGGACGCGTCCGGCCAGGGGGCGCAGTGCGATCCACCCGGGCGTCAGGGCCGTCCTGAGTAAGGGTGGCAGCACCAGCGTCGGGAGCGGGAGCTTCGTCAGGTTCCGAGTCGCCGTGCGCAGGAACGGGTTCGACGCGAGTTCGGAGGCCACCATGTCGTCGTAGTACGCCACCGCCTCGGCGTAGGTGGCGGGCAGTTTCGCGCTCTTGCCGGGAAGCTCGAGCGCCCCGAAGCTCTCCAGGAGTTGCTGATAGGCCACCTCCCGCTCGTCGTCGGTCAGCGTGACGCCCGTGCACGGTGTGAACGAGTTCAGCACGACGAACAGTCCGCTGACCGCGATCCAGTTCCACAGCCGCGGGTCCAGCGCGCTGTAGCGCACATCGGCGAAGTCACCGGTGCCCCGCCCGCGAACGTCGCGGTGCATCGTCTTGAGGCGCTCCCCCTCCGCGGCCTTGTCCGCCGCATCGCCCCAGATGGCCAACAGAGCGGAAAAGCCACTGCGTACACCGCGATCCGCGAAGTTCGCGGCGAATCGCCCGGTCTTGCCGACCGCGGCGGCCACGGGTACCAGCGCCACCTCGTCGAAGGCCGCGGCGCCGAACAGGCCGCCGAGCACGCTGCCCGAATGCCTGCGGAACTCGTCGATCACCTTCGGTCGGACATTCGAACTGACGGTGTGCGGGGAGTTCCCGGCGATCGCGACCATGGCGCCTCCGACGTTGTCGTTGACACAAAGACTAACCATTTGTTCCATCATGTCAATGGGGTATCGACACCGGATGGACTACGCGCCGTGGCAGACTCCCGAATCGCGGATCGCGCGGCCGTAGACGTTGGCCGTGGCGATGTTCGCGTTGATCTGGCCGGCGGGCAGCCTCCGCGCGATCTTGTCGTTGATCTGGGTGAACTGGTACCAGAGCCGATAGATCGAATCACCGTGGAAGAGCGGCGAATACTCGCTCTGGTCGGGGTAGTTGACGATGAACAGCGTGTGCGCGCGGGGTTCGAGGAACGCGGCGGACTGCTCGAGATTGGCTGCCACGACCTCGCCCGCCTCGGTCACCCCCGGTGCAGACCAGTTGTCGTGCTGATCGCCCAGGTAGCGCTGAAATCCGTAGACCTGGGTCATCAACGGATCGTACTGCGCAGTGAACCACTGGCAGGCGTCGCGCTGCGCGCTGATCTGCTGAGGGGTGACCCTGTTCTGCCACAGGTTGTACGGGAACACCGTGTAGTTCGGCACCCAGTTCGACGGATAGGGGGTGAACACCGGCAGTGTCGGGGTCGGGGGCTGGGCCCAACCGGCCGGCGCGACCACCATCGCCAGGGCGGCCAGTAGCGTCGCCGTCATCCTGCGCGGACCGGACATGGTCAGGCGCCGCCGAATTCGGGGCGTAGCACCGACGCCAGCGCCGTCAGCGGGATGCGGGCCTGGACCGTGCCGCCGTCCATCGACCACTGCATGATGCCGGGGGTGAAGTTGGTGGGGCTGTCCCTACCCACCGGATAGTCCGGCATGTAGATCAGGAGTTCGTCGGCGGTCAGTGCCCACGCCTTGTATCCACCTGAATAGACCTTGTCGGGGGTCCACCGGTCGGCGATGAACGGGTAGCTTCCCGGCTGGTGGGGCGGTGGCGCCGCATCGAGTGCGCGGACGATGAACGGGTGGGCCAGCGGCGGGATCGCGGCGAGGTCGGCGCCCGGCTTGAGCAGGTCTACCAGATGCAGCCTTCTCCCGCTGGCCATGTCGAAAGTGAATGTGCGGTAGGCGTTGTTGAAGTCGGGTCCGTCAGCGTGGTAGGTCTCGTGGTAGACGAGACTGGCGACCGAGCCACGGCGGAAGATCTGGTAGTTGCCTTCGCCGAAGCTGTCGGCGGCCATCGTCACTCCGGCGGTCTTCCAGTTGTTCACCAGCGTGCTGAGATACTCGCGCACCACGGGTCCGGCCGCGGCGTCGTCGACGAATTCGCTTGGCAACGCAACTTTAATGTCGCGCAGCGCGTTCCGCTCGGATCGGACAGCGGTGCGGCAGTACTGCCCGTCCCAGCTCCCGCCGAGACCTTCGCAGAAGGACGTCACCGACGCCGATGCCGCGGGGATAGTCACCATCGCCGCGACGGCTGTCAGTGCTGCGGTGAACGCGCCCGCTCGCAAGGACCGCATGGTCAGGGCAGTTCCACTTTGCTTGCACGCCAACGACCGTCGATGTCCTCCATGGTCATCTTGACGCGGCTGCGGTCGATGCGGGGATCGGGGACGGCGGTGTTGGTCACCGACTGGTCGACGAACAGCAGCACCACGACCTTGTCCTTGGAGGCGGACTGAACCGCCGAGTCGACGACGACCCCGCGTGCGCTGGCCTTGTTGTCGACGAGCAACTGGCGCAGCTGCATGCTCGACTGGGAGTACATGTCTTTGAACTCCCCGGTCGCCCCGTCGAGCACCTGATTGAAGTTTTCGTCGACCTTCGCCGAGTCGATACTGGTCAGAATCTGCGCGTAGGCCACCGCTGCGGCCTGGGCCTCTTCGCCTGCGCGGGCGACCTGCCGTTCCTGCCAGAGCTGCCAACCGAGAAACCCCGACGCGGCCAGCGCGCCGACGAACAGCACGGCCAGGGCACCGACCGCCACCCGACGCCGCCAGGACCTGCCCGGAGCCACCGTGTCAGTGTCGGTGTGGATGTCGTTCTCGCCGGCGCCAGGCTTTGCCAGAACGTCGTCGGAGTCGGCACCGTCCTTCTCGGCGTCGTCGGCGTCGTCTTTGGTGTCGTCGTCTTTGGTGTCGTCGTCTTTGGTGTTGGCGTCGTTGGTGTCGTCGTCGATGTCGTTCTCGGTCGTCACGGACATCTCAGCTCCTCGGGTGTGATCGGGGGTGGGTCATCGGGGCGGTTCGATCGGCAGGGTGGGACCGCCGTACGGGGTCGGAATCGTGTAGCGCCCCTTGGGGGTCGGGTCCATGGTGCGTCCGAGGTCGGCACCCGGCGGCGGACCTGCGGTGTCGTCACCGGCCGGGCGCGGCGCGTTCTTCGCCCCGCGCACCAACACGCCCGGATGGTCGTCGCGGCAGTAGGTGTACATGGAGGGCTCGGGGTAGTCCGCCGAAGACGGTGGCAGCCGGGGAGTTCCGTAGTCGCACGAGTACCTCGGGTAGATGTCACCGGTGGCCCAGAGCCCGTTGTCGTGCATGATGCTGCCGATCGCGTCCAGCACCGAGGTCCGGTAGTCGGGGAACAGCGCGTGCAGGGCCGGCACTCGCAGATAGAGCAGCTGCGAGGTCGACGCCGCGCTACCCAGCAGCTGCACCATCGTTTCGGAGTTGTCGACGAACAGGTTGTCCACCGAGGTCAGCGTTCCGGGGGTTCGTTCGGTCAGCCGGCGGAACCCCTCCCGCATCTTGTTCACTCCGTCGAACGTCGCGTCGAGGTTGACCGAGGCGACGCCGATGCCTTCGTTCTTGTCGGCTGCGAGCTGCAGGACGACGCGGCTCGTACGCAGCATGCTGGAGGTTTCGGGCAGCACCGAATCCAGCGTCGTCAGAAGGTAGGTGCCGCCGTCGATCACATCGGCGAGCTTGCCCGGGCCCGCCTCGGTCATGCTGAGCTCCCGCTTGATGAGTTCCAGCTTCGCAGGGTCCACCTGGGCCAGGGCGCCGTCGGCGTTCGCCAGCAATTCTGCGAGGCTCACCGGCACCTGGGTATCGGCCTGCGCGACGACGCTGCCGTCGCTCAGGTAGGGGCCGTCATCGGAATCGGCGACGAAGTCGATGTACTGCTCGCCTGCCGGGGACAGGCCCGAGACCCGGACTGCGCTCGACGTCGGCACCGCCACCGTGGAATCCACGGTCACCACGGCGTTCACGCCCTGGGGGGTGATGTCGAGGCGCTCCACCCTTCCTATCGGGACTCCCCGCATCGTGACGTTCTGATTCGGCAGCAGCCCGGCCGACTCGGGCAGCTCGACGGTCACCCGGTAGCTCGACGCGAACGGATTCACCTGCAGCGCACCCAGAAAGAGGTACAGCGAGGCCACAACGAAGGTCATGACGAGGGCACCGGCCGACAGCCATGCCCGGCGGCGGTGGCCTGCGCGGGCCACACCGACGGCGATGTTCGCGACAGAGCCGATCACGGGTTTTCCGCCGGCGGTGCGGGGGCGGGCAGTACGGCGGCAGGGGGTGCCGGCGGGGGCACCGGCACGATGACGCCCGGCTCGGTGGGGCTCGGCATCACCGGAACCTGCGGGACCCCCGGCCCCTTTCCGACGATCCGCTCCTGCAGCCGGTACAACGTGTACTGCAGCGAGCCCACCAGCTGGTGCCAGTTGTACCGTTTCGGCCCGTGCAGCCCGGTGTCGCCGGCGAATCCGATGTCGGGGATGGATCCGAGCACCAGGCGATCGATGCTGGCGCGCACCGCGATCGCGTTGCTGGTGGTGGCCTTGACGAACGGGGGCATCAGCCGATTGAGCGCATACAGGCTGGCGTCCGGGGTGAGCACCACGTCGTTCCAGGCGCCGGCGATCCTGTTGGCGTCGGCGATCACGCTGCGTCCGCTGGTGTCGGTGCCGGCGATCGAGGGGAACTTGCGCAGCTGCTCGGTGGTGGCGCCGGCCTGCAGCACCAGATCGGCGATCTCCTCGGTATGCGCGCTCAGCGTGTGGGTCGCCGGACCCGCGGCGTCCATCACAGCGCCAAGCGCCTGGTTCTTAGATTCCAGCTGCTCGACCAGACGCGAGGTCTCCGTGAGCGCAGTCGAGATCTCCTCGGAGCGGTTGTTCAGTGTGCCCAGGGTGCGGTTGGTCTTGCGGATCAGCTCGCCGAACGCCTGTCCCTGATCGCCGGTCGCCTTGCCGAGGCCGTTGATGATGTTGGTGAAGTTCCGCACGGCGCCGCCGTTGACGAGGATCGCCGCAGAACTCAGGACGGATTCGACTGTGGCTGCGGCTGTGGTCGATTCGATACCGATGGTGTCGCCGTCACGCAGCGCAGGTGCGCCGGGGGCCGCCGTTGCAGGGGGTTTGACCGCGACGAACACGTCGCCGAGCGGTGTCGCCGACCGCAGCTCGGCGGTACTGCCCCGGGGCAGCTGCACGCCGTCGCGGATACGCAGGGTCGTCACGGCCGTGTAGTTGCGCGCCACCATCGATTCGAGTTCCCCGACGTCGGCGCCGGCGAGCTTGACCTTGGCCATCGCGGGAAGGTTGAGCGCGTTGGAGAACACCGCGGTGAGTGTGTAACCGCCGGCACCCCCGCCGGGGGCGGGCAGCGTGAGGCCGGCCAGTCCCTCGCCGGCACAGGCGGACACCGACAGGCACACGGTGACGGCCAGTGCCAGAACGGTCTTCGGGCGATGCCCGCCCGAGCGGGGCGCCTTCACTTCTGGCCCATCGCCGCGAGCCCGTCCAGGACGTAGCTCAGGCCGAAATCGGGTCCGAAGTCCTGCAGCGTGCCGGTGCTGCAGCCCAGCTGCCTCAGCCCCATCATGTTGCACATCTCCTTGACCGTCTGGGTGTCGAACAGCACCTTGTCGGTCAGGACGTGGACCCGGACCGAGCCGTTCGTGCGGTCGATCGCGTTGTAGATGTTGTCCAGCGTCATCGGTGTCAGATCGAGGAACTCGGCCAGATCGCGCTGGTGATCCACCGTGGTGGTCAGGGCGGTGTCGCCGTTGGCGACGATCTGTTTGATGGTGTCGCGGTGGGTGTCGAGCACCTCGCCGAGCTGGGTGATGACGTCGTTGAGCTTCCGACCGGTGGTGCCGGAGCCGAAGTTCTCGTCGGCCAGCATCTGGCTGAGTTGCCGGATGGTGGAACCGAAGTCGCGCAGCGTGGCGTCGTTGTCGGCGGCGGCCCGGAACAGCGTGCTGACGTTGCGGATGATGGTGGTCAGCTGATCCCGGGTGACCTGACCGCGATCCGAGCTGAGCCGTAAGGCCTCCGACAGCTCGCCGAGCGCGTCCTTCATGGCCTGACCGTTGCCGTCGGCGATCGCGGCGCTGGCGTTCACGACGTCGGCGACGGGGCCGTTGCCTGCGCCGTCACCTCGCAGCGACGTGGACAGTTTGTCGAGAACATCCAGCACGCGGGCGAATTCGACCGGCGTGCGGGTGCGATTGAGCCCGATGGTGTCGTGGTTCTGCAGGGTCGGTCCGCCCCGGTAGGGCGGGGTCAGCTCGATCTGACGGTCCGTCAGGATCGAGTTCGAGATCGTCACGGCCATCGCGTCGGCCGGCACCTGGACGTCGGCGTCGACCGAGAATTCGACCTCGACGTAGCCACCCTTGGTGACGATCTTCTCCACCTTGCCCACCGGCATGCCGAGGACGGCGACATTGTTCCCCTCGTACAGGCCTGCGGCGCTGTCGAACTGAGCGGTCACCGAGATCGTGTCGAGCTGTTCCCCGACATAGGACCATGCCAGCGACGCCGTCACCACAGCGACGACCACGCCGGTGACCACCAGTGCGACGAGCCTTGATCTGCCGCTCATTTGCAGTCCTTCAGGTACTCGATCATGCCGAACTGTTTGGCGCGTCCGCTGATCGCGCACATCCACGAATCCACCAGCAACCCGTTGGCGGCGTTGAAGTCCACGGCGTTCCCGGATCCTGTGGCATTGGCCAGGTTTCGCAGCGCCACGGGCCCGGCCTGCAAGGTGCTGCGGAGAAGGTCGTCGTGCTTGCCGAGCATGTCGGACAGGTCGCGCACGTTGGTCAGCAGGGTCTCCAACTCGGGGCGGTCCTCGATCACCAGGTCGCTGAGGGTCTGGACCAGGTCGGTGATCGCGGCGAGCATGGCGTGGAACGATGCTCTGCGCATCACGAATTCACCGACCAGGTCGTTGCCCTGACGCACCATGCTCGCGATGGTGGACTGCTGACGGCGCAGCGTGTTGCTGACCAGCTCGGTGGTCTGCAGCAGCGACCCTAGTTGGTCACGACGTTCGGCCAGGATCGTCGAGAGCGTGTGCGTGTTCTCGAGCGCCTGCGGCACCACCGGTGGCAGACCCTGCAGTTGACGGCCGAGGATCGAGAGTGTCTGGGCGAACTTGTCGGAATCGACCTGTTCGTAGGTGGTCGTGACGTCGGTCAGCGCTTCCTGCAGGTCGTAGGGAACCTCGGTGTGCGACAACGCGAACCGGTCGTCGCGCAGCGAGCCGGCGCCGTCCGGTTCCAGGGCCAGGTACCGGGAGCCGAGGATCGTCGTGACCTTGATGATCGCCCGGGAGTCCTCACCGAGGGCGACGTCGTTGCGGACGGTGAACTCCGCCTCGACGTGGTCACCGGCGAGTTCCATGCTGGTGACCTCGCCGACTGGGATGCCCGCCACCGTCACCGGGTTTCCCGGTTGCAGCGCTGCGGCCTGCAGGAACTGCGCGGTGTATTTCCGGTAGCCGATGTCGGCAGCCTTGATCAGCAGCATGGCGCCGATCAGCACGGCGATGACGGCGATCGCGACGAACCCCACCCAGGCCCGGTTGTAGGTGGCGAGCCGCTCCCGGATCGACATTCTGCGGTCAGCCATTGGCCATGTTCCTGCACTTCGGGGAGTACCTGGCGTCGTTACCCGGGGTGGCGGCATCCACGACGATCGGTACGACGTCGTTGAGCCCCGGGAAGAACCCGGTCGCGTTCAGGTCGCACGCGTAGGCATTGGCATACGCACCCTCACCGGTGATGCGCGCAAACCCTTTGAGCAGCAGCGGGAGATTGGCACCGGTGAAGGCCAGCTGGGGTTCGATCGTCACCATGTGGCCGGCGAAACCGGGTTCCCGTTCGACTAGTTCGTTCAGAGACGGATACACCTCGTCGGTGATGGTCGCCAGCTGCCGGACGACGCGCGCCATCGAGCCCGTGGAATCCACCAGCTCCTGCCGCCGGCCGTTGAAGGTCGCGACCGCCGACTGCACCTGGGTCAGCACCTGGTCGAGACTGTTGTTGTGCTCGGCCAAGTTGGCCATCACGGTGTTCAGATCCGTGATCACCGTCCCAAGTTCTTCGTCACGGCCGGCGAATGATTCGGTCAGTTGCGACGTCTGGGCGACGAGCGCGGTGATCGATCCCTCGTCGCCCTGCAACGACTGGATCACGCCCTTGGTGAGGTTGTCGGCATCCTGCGGATCCAGCAGGCTGAACAAAGGCTCGTAACCGTTCAGGAGGGTCGTCACGTCGAACGAGCCCTCCGAACGTTCCAGTGGGATGACGGAATTCGCCGGCAGCGGGCCGGGGTCGCCGGTCTTGCCCAGCGACAGACCGAGGTACCGCTGCCCGACGATGTTCTGGTAGGTCACCGACGCAACGGTCGTGCCGAGCAGCTGCTGATCGCTCTGCACGACGAACGACACCTTGGCGAGATCGCCCTGCAGCTCGATCTTCTCGACACGCCCGACGCGAACGCCCGCCATCCGTACGTCGTCGCCCTCACGCAGGCCGAACACGTCGGTGAACATCGCGCCGTACGGGACCGTGGAACCGGCGACGTCGCGGCGCAGCGTCACGTACACCAGCCAGGTCAGCGTCACCGCCACCACCATGAACAGCGACAGACCCACCAGCGCACCACGGTATTTCATCGTGAACCCCCATGTGTCTGCCCGTCGGCCGACACCGTGGTGCCCCGCGCGACGGGCCCGAGCAGCAGCTGCGTGGCCACCGACGCGGGCTGTCCCGTGAGGACACCGAGCTGGTTCCGTTCCCCACGACTGCCTACGGGTCCGACGTTGCCGCCGTAGCTCGCCGGTGCAGCAGCCTCGGCGGGCAGCGGGCCCGGAGCGGAAGGCGCGGGGACCGGCGGTGGCGGGTCGCCCGGCTTGGGCGCCACCGGCGCCACCGGTGACAGCGGAACCGGCGGAGGCGGCACCGGGACAAGTGCGGGGTTGGCCGTTCCCGGCACCGGCGGCGACGGGTTCATCCACGGCGGCAGCGGTGGGTTCGGGTCCACCAGGCTCGGGTTCGGGTTCACCAGCGGCGGCCCCACGGCGATGAGGTTCCCGCTGGGGCCGACCTCGGTGCCTGCAGGCGGCGCCAGGTCCGGTGGCGGCTGGAAGTTCTGTGGCAGTAGGACATCGGGAAGTTCCGGACGGGTGGGGACCAGGGGTGCGGTGAAACAGCTCGGCCCCTTCAGGCCCGCGTACTGGGGGCAGTCCGCCCGGGTGTAGGAGTAGGTGGGCGTGAACGACAGATTCACCCGCATGTTGCCGATGTCCTGCTCGTGGATCCAGACCTCGTCGAAGAACTTCTGCGACAACTGGTTCAGCTTGACGAAGGCAGGCACCCAGTGGTGGGAGGTATCGGCGAGGCTACCGATGACCGGGGTCAGCTCGGAGGTGATCCGCACCAGCCGCTCGGTGTGGTTGTTCAGCGCCGTATGGGTCGTGCCCAGCGTGTTGATGCCCCCGTTGACGAGCGACGTGAGCTGCGCGTCCTGCTCGACGAGCGTCTGCATGGGTTGCACGGCCTGGTGCAGTGCGTCGACGAGGTCCGGCGCGGTCTGCGCGAGGCCGCGCGTCGCATCGACGAGGGCCGAGACCGTCGTCGGACCGGGCTCGGTCGCGACGATGCGATCGAGCTCGTCGACGAGGCGGTTCAATTGCGCCCCGCTGGTGAGCAATTCGGTGCGACGGTCCTCCGTCGCGGCGTTGACGGCGGCCAGGATGCCGACCGTGTCGTCCTCGCGACCGCGCCCGGTGGCGGCCAGGATGTCGCGCAACTTGCTGATGGTGGTCTGGAACAGCACCGTCGGAAGTTCGGTATCCTCGGGGATCTCGGCACCCGACCGGATCGCCGGGCCACCGCCGCTCTGTGACCCGTGGTGCACCAGCTGGACCGACGAGACGGCGAACACGTTGCTGGGCACCACACGCGCCGTGACCCCCGCCGGGATCGCCGCGGCGTAGTCGGGGTCGAGGTCGATGTGCACGAAGTTGGGGTCGCCGTCCTGGGCGGGCGTCACGTCCGTCACCGCGCCCACCAGAACGCCGTGGTACTTGACGTCGGATCGCTGCGGTAGCCCGTCGCCGACGTTGACCAGTGCGGCGACCACGCGTACGTGCGCGTCCATCCGTCCGGTGGATTTGACCAGCAGCGCGCCGGACACCACCGCGGCGACGAGCAGCAGCGCGACCCCGCAGCCCAGCAGCTGGCGGTCCGAGGGCCCGCGCCCGTCCAGCTCATAGGGATTCGCCATCAGCCGCCGAACCTCGCCCCGGAATCGACCGACCACAGCGCCATGGTCAGCAGCATGTTGACCATGATCACGACGGTGATACTGGCGCGCATCGCGTGTCCCGCGGCCACACCGACCCCGACCGGTCCACCGCTGGCGTAATAGCCGTAGTAGCACTGGACGGTCGAGGCGATCCATACGAAGATGACCGTCTTCAGGACCGAGTACAGGATGTCCTGACCGGCCAGCATCAACGTGAAGTAATGCAGGTACGAGCCCGCGGATCCGCCGCTGATGATCTGTACGACGAACTGGGTGGTCAGATAGCTGACGGCCAGGCAGGCCACGTACAGCGGGATCACCGCAATCACCGAAGCCATGAGCCTGGTGGTGACCAGGTACGGAATCGGCCGGATCCCTAATGATTCGAGGGCGTCGATCTCCTCGGCGATGCGCATCGAGCCCAGTTGTGCGGTGAACCGGCAGCCGGCCTGGGTCGCGAACGCCAGCGAGGCCGCGATCGGCGCCAGCTCGCGGGTGTTGACCAGCGAGGAGATGATGCCGGTCGCCGGTCCCAGGCCGAGCAGATCGAGGAAGTTGTAGCCCTCGATGCCGACCAGGGCCCCGACGGTGATACCGAGTACGACGGCCACGCCGGCGGTTCCGCCTCCGACGACCAATGATCCGTTGCCCCAGGCGATGTCGGAGAGCAGCCGGACGAACTCCTTGCGATACTGCTTGATCGCGACAGGCACACCCACGATGGCGCGGCCGAAGAAGACGAGCATGTGCCCGAGCTGCATGACCGGGGCTGTGGTCCTACGGTAGACGCGGAGCGCCGGCGCGAGAACGGCCGGGGTGAACGACGACGCCGACATGTCTACAGCCCCACCCGCGGGAACAGCATGATGTAGAGCTGGCTGATGGCGACGTTGACGACCATCAGCACCAGGATCGATTCGACGACCGCGGCGTTCACCGAGTTGGCGACACCGGTGGGGCCGCCCTCGGTGGACAGTCCCTTCTGGCAGGACACCACGGCCACGATGGCGCCGAAGATGACGGCCTTCACCAGGGCCACCACCATGTCTCCGGTGGTGGCGAACGAGGCGAACGTCGCGACGAAGCTGCCGGGCGCCCCGTTCTGGAAGTACACGTTGAACAGGTAGCTGGCCAGGAAGCCGACGAAGCAGACGACGCCGGTGAGCGCGACGCCGACCATGATGGCGGCGGCGAAGCGCGGCACCACCAGGCGACGCACCACCGAAACGCCCATGACCTCCATCGCATCGGTCTCCTCCCGCATGGTGCGGGAGCCGAGGTCGGCGGTGATGGCCGAACCGACGGCGGCGGCCATCAGGATCGCCGCGGTCAGCGACGCGGCCTGCCGGATCACGGCGAGGCCGCTGGCCGCCCCGGCCAGCGACGTCGCGCCGACCTGTCCCGCCAGCAGCGCGAACTGGATGGACAACGTCACGCCGATGGGCAGCGCGACGAGCACGGTCGGGAGCACCGCGGTGCCGGCCATGAACGCGCCCTGCCGGATGAACTCCTGCCATTGGAACCGGCCGGTGAACAGGTCGATGAGGAAGAACTGCACGGTGTGCACGGCGAGGATGAATTGATCCCCGACAGTGGTGAGGGACGCCAGCGGATGTCGTCTGACGTAGCCTCCGGCCCAGTCCTGCACGACCTGGGTGCCCGGGATGTCGCCGGCCTCTTTCGCTGTCATACCGGCCGCCGTAACAGGTGAAACCTCGTGACTGGCAACAGCATTCGCGGCGTATCCGGGCGGGGGGCGGTCGTGTGTCGTCGCTGGGCCACGCGCGCCACCTTCCCGCTCGGGCGACCCGTCACTGCGTCAGGTCCACTTGTTTAACTAGGTCGCTAGCCGTTCGACACGGTAGGGCGGTGACGTTGTTCGCGTCAAGCTTTCGCCGAACATTCATTAACATACGGCTGCCGGACGGGCCACGACCGCGATTTCGCGCTTTCGGCACAGCGACTTTCGGCGGGCGTCGACGCGCGGAATATGCGCGCGCGACAATTCGGCGTTCGGAACGGTGGCCGTTCACACGGCCGGGAGATCAGCGGGTCTTCTTCCTGACCCGTCGTCGGGGAGGTGCGGGTACGGCCCCGCCGAGCAGCAGTATGCGCAGCAGCTTCGCCACGACCAGCCGCGAGGATTCGGTGTTCTCATAGCGGACGAGCCTGCCGACGTCGATCACGAGCGCGAACGCGGCATGAACGGCGAATCTCGCTTCGTCGGGCGACATTCCCGGCCGCGCCTCGGCGACTTGCCGAACCCACGCCTCGACCGTGGCCCGCTGGATGTTGTGCAGGACCCCACGATCCTCGGCCGGCACGTTGACCCGCTCGGCGTAATACACATATGCCAGTTCCGGATTGACGAACGAGCGCCAGACATAGGCGTCGATCAGCCGCGACACCGCCTCGCGGGCATCGGTGGTGTCGCTCAGGATCGTCGTCACGTCGCCGGACACCCGGTCCGCCGCACGGCGGTACACGGCGGCCAGGATGGCGCCTTTTCCGTTGAAGAACCGGTAGAGACTGGAGGTGGGCGCCCCGATCGCCGAGGCGATGTCGTCCATCCCGGTCTCGCGGTAACCGTGCTTGTTGAACAGCAGCATGGCGGTGTTGAGGATCATCTCGTAGTCGCCGGCCGCGCTGATCGCCGTATTCCGGGCGCCCACCGCCTCGCTCGCCGTCGAGATGGGCGGCAGTTCGGCGTCCCGGATCTCCGAAGCCATGGTGGCCAGCAGCCTGCGCAGGTCGGGCGCCGCCAGCTTGGCGTGGTGATCGGTGATGCTGCCGATGGCACTGAGCACCGCCGCGGAGATCGTCCAGCGCTGCTTGCTGTCGAGTTCCGGGCGCATCTGCAGCAGGGGCCGTTGCATACGGCGATTAACAAGTTTGATCTGGGCGTTGAGGACGGCCTGGTCCTCGGCTTCCAGGTACCGGCCCTCCCAGCGGTACAGACTGCCGCTGGTCCGGTTCTTCAGCGTCACGTCGATCAGCGCCCCGACGATCTGGTCCCACAGGCCTGCGGGGTCTGACAGGGCGGCGTCGTCGGCGAATGCCGTGCAGGCCACGAGTTGTTCCCCCAGGCCCAGCACCGCTGCGCGGAACAGGTCGTACTTGCGCGTGTAGTGGCGGTACAGGGATGCGGCGGTCACACCGACGCGCGCAGCGATGTCCTCCATGCTGACCGCGTGATAGCCGAGTTCGCTGAAGGCCTCCGCCGAGGCGCGCGCGATCTGCTGTTTGCGGTCCTTGGGCCGCCTGCGGTCCTCCGAGCGGACTGCCGCAGTACCTGACACAGGGCTCACCCTAGCGGCGCCGCGGTCCCCGTGAAGGCGCGTCGGCGGCAGAAGTTGCCGGAAGGCGTCGGCCGTGATCTCTCCTTCGGTCGCGCCGGGGGCGAATCGGCCGACATTCCCGCCGCACGGTGGTACACATAGTGCCGAAGTGCAGGCTCGTCCACGCCAAATAGGTTATTGCGCGCGGTCCTTGAATCCGGGTCCTGAAGAGCCTCGCGAGAATCTGTTAGATGGTGATTAACTTCGTGCTGGCGCGTGGGGATCGCGCATGGCATTGTGACGTTGCCGTCACAGATGGCCGGCGCTGAATCTCGGGGTGAGCATGGAACTTTGTCCGGTGGCGAACCGACCACTCGCGGTCGGTATCGCAGTGATCGGCATCGGCCAGCTGCGCAGTGACACTTGCCATTACGTCGAGCGCGCGGCCGCCGGCGAGAGCTTCGACCTCGTGTGGCGCCGACGTGCCGTCGCCCGGCTGAGCGCGTTCGACGCGGCGCACGACCACTGCGCCGCCCCCGTCGCGCTGAACGTCCTCCGCACCCGCGCGGCGACGTTGGTGAGCAGGGTCGTCGCCGGAGAGAGCCTCGCCATCGAGCACCTGGGCGGCGCCGTCGCGGCCCTGCGCCCCCTGGAGCATGTCGCCCGGGACCGGCCCCGCAGGCTCGATCCGGAGTTCGGCCCCGGACCCCTCCGCGTGGACGCGTGACGGCTGATCGGGCCAATCCGGTAGACCCTGCTGACTAAAACTGGAACACGTTCTAGTCTGTTGGTCATGACTTCGGCTGTTGCTCCCTCGCATGAGCGCTCGTCAGACGCCCAGCTCCGCCATTTCCTGCACTCCGGCCACCTGACCGTCGGCGCGCTGAAGCGTCACAAGGACCGGCCCGTCCTGTTCCTCGGCGACACCACGATGACCGGCGGCGAACTCGCCGACCGCATCAGCCAGTACATCCAGGCCTTCGAGGCGCTCGGCGCGGGCACCGGCGCGGCCGTCGGCCTGCTGTCGCTGAACCGGCCCGAAGTCCTGATGATCATCGGCGCGGGCCAGACGCAGGGCTATCGCCGCACCGCACTGCACCCTCTCGGCTCGCTGGACGATCACGCGTACGTGCTCTCCGACGCCGAGGTCACGTCGCTGATCATCGACCCCAACCCGATGTTCGTCGAGCGTGCGCTGGGGCTGATGGAGAAGGTGCCCTCGCTCAAGCAGGTGCTGACGATCGGTCCGGTGCCCGAGGAGTTGGCCAAGGCCGGCGTGACCGCCGTCGACCTCAGCGCCGAAGCCGCGAAGTACTCCCCCCAGCCGCTGGTCGCCGCCGATCTCCCTCCCGACCACATCGGCGGGCTCACCTACACCGGCGGCACGACCGGCAAGCCCAAGGGCGTCATGGGCACCACGCAGTCCATCACCACCATGACCACCGTGCAGCTCGCCGAATGGGAGTGGCCGGAGAACCCGCGCTTCCTGATGTGCACCCCGCTCTCGCACGCGGGTGCGGCGTTCTTCACGCCGGTGATCGTCAAGGGCGGCGAGCTCATCGTGCTGACGAAGTTCGACCCGGCCGAGGTGCTGCGTGTCATCGAAGAGCAGAAGATCACCGCGACGATGCTCGTGCCGTCGATGATCTACGCGCTGATGGACCACCCCGATTCCCACACACGCGACCTGTCGTCACTGGAGACCGTCTACTACGGCGCCTCGGCGATGAACCCGGTGCGGCTGAAGGAGGCGATCCGCCGGTTCGGTCCGATCTTCGCGCAGTACTACGGCCAGTCCGAGGCGCCCATGGTCATCACCTACCTGTCGAAGAAAGAGCACGACGACAAGCGGCTGACGTCGTGCGGGCGGCCCACGCTGTTCGCGCGGGTGGCCCTGCTCGGCGAGGACGGCACGCCGGTGCCCCAGGGCGAGGTCGGTGAGATCTGCGTCGCGGGCCCGCTGCTGTCGGGTGGGTACTGGAACCTTCCGGAGGCCACCGCCGACACGTTCCGCGACGGCTGGATGCACACCGGCGACCTGGCCCGCGAGGACGAGGACGGGTTCTACTTCATCGTCGACCGCACCAAGGACATGATCGTCACCGGCGGCTTCAACGTGTTCCCCCGCGAGGTGGAAGACGTTGTGGCAGAACACCCGTCGATCGCCCAGGTATGTGTGATCGGCACCCCCGACGAGAAGTGGGGCGAGGCCGTGACGGCCGTGGTGGTGCTGCGGCCCGATGCCGACGGTTCCGAGGGTGCGGTGTCGACGATGATCGCCGAGATCCAGGCGTCGGTGAAGGAACGCAAGGGGTCGGTGCACGTGCCCAAGCAGGTCGTCGTCGCCGACTCCGTGCCGATCACGGCGCTGGGCAAGCCGGACAAGAAGGCGGTGCGGGCGCAGTTCTGGGAAGGCGCCGGGCGTTCAGTCGGCTGAGCCGACGATCAGGCCGGGTCGGCTGAGCCGACCGCAAGCGTGCAGTCGGTGCGCTAGCAGGGATCGGTCGAGTCGATGCCGGCGAGGATCCGGTCGATGAGTTCGCCGGCCATCCTGGCGGCCTCGTCCGCGTCGCCGTCGGCGATCCGGTCCAGCAGCGCGCCGTGGTCGACCATCTGCACCGGCACGTTCCGGGTGGTGGCCACACTCGCGGTGATGGTCTCGATGAGCCCGCGGTAGAGCTCGGTCAGGATGGGGTTGCCGGACGCGCGGACCACCGTGAGGTGGAACTCGGCGTCGGCGCGGGCGAAGTCGTCGGTGCCGTCGGCGTCGTCGGTGCGGGCGAGCAGCGTGCGCAGTTCGGCGATGTCGCCGGGGGTGTGGTTGGCCGCAGCCAGCCGGGCACCCTCCACCTCGAGCGCGCGGCGCACCTGGAGGACGTCGCGCAGCTCGGCGCCGCAGAGTCTGCGCAGCGCGCCCGACACCTCGCTGGTGGCCCGGACGTAGGTGCCGTCGCCCTGACGGACTTCGAGCAGGCCCGCATGCGAGAGGGCGCGCACCGCCTCACGGACGGTGTTGCGGCCGACACCGAGTGATTCCACGAGCAGCGTCTCGTTCGGGATGCGCTGCCCCACGGGCCACTCACCCCCGCTGATGGCACGCCTCAGCTGCTCGATGACCTGGTCGACGAGACCGGTGCGGCGGGCAGTGGTCAACGGCACCCGCATACCCTTTCGTCCAATGATGGGATGTATGGCACTGTAGCAACATGCGCACCGGCACGAAGGACGTCTTCATGTCTCCGTCCGACGGGACCCGCCTCCCGACCGTGGCCGGCGGCGCCCTGCTGGCGGTGGCTGTCGTCCTCACCGCGCTCAACCTGCGACCGGCGGTCACAAGTGTCGCGACCGTCCTCGGCGACATGCGCGCCGAGCTGTCGGTGTCGGCCACCTGGGCGGGTCTGCTCACCACGCTGCCCGCGCTGTGCTTCGCCGCCGCCGGGTTCGCCGCCCCCTGGCTGGCGAGCCGGATCGGACTCGGCCGCACCATCTCGGCCGCGATGATCGCCCTCACCGCGGGTCTGGCCCTGCGCGTCGTCGGCGGACCGCATCTGGTCATCGGCGCCACCCTGATCGCCTGCGCCGGCATCGCGCTGGCCAACGTGCTGATCCCCGTCGTCATCAAGGGATCGTTCCCGGCGCGCGTGGGGCTGATGACCGGCATCTACACCGCGGCGCTGCAGGGCGGTGGGGCCCTGGGCTCTGCGGTGACACCCGGCCTGGAGAATCCGCTGGGCGGCTGGCGCGAGGCGCTGGCGTCCTGGGCGGTGATCTCGTTTCTGGCTCTCGCCGTATGGATTCCGGCCACCCGCAGGCACCGCAGCGCGTGGGCTCAGCACACCAGCCGCACGGGCGAGCGCCGGTCGCTGCTGCGGAACCCACTGGCGTGGACCGTGACGCTGTTCTTCGGCAGCCAGGCGTTCATGGCCTACATCGTGATGGGCTGGCTGCCCGCGGTCTTCATCGACAACGGCGTCGACAAGCTCGACGCGGGACTTCTGGTCGGTTTGACCTCGCTGGTCGGGGTACCGCTGTCGCTGATGATCGCGCCGCTGGCCGCGCGCCGGCCCAGCCAGAGCGCATGGATCGTCGCGGTGGGGCTGGTCGGTCTCGTGGGCACCGTCGGGCTGATGGTGGCGCCGGCCGCGCAGCCCCTGCTGTGGAGCGTGCTGATCGGCGTCGGCATGAGCGCGTTCTCCTTGGCGCTGGCGGTTCTCGGGCTGCGGGCACGCACCGCCGAGGACACATCGCAGCTCTCGGGTATGGCGCAGGGATTCGGCTATCTGATCGCCGGGACGGGCCCGTTCCTGTTCGGGCTGCTGCACGACGTCACGCACGGGTGGACCGTGCCGTGGGTGATGTTCCTCGTGGTCTACGTCGTGCAGATCGTCGCCGGAGCACTGGCGGGGCGCGCCCGCTACGTCTGACCGGACCCCGGGCACAATCACGGCATGCGCAACTACGCCGGTGACCATCTCGGTCTCGACTTCCCGGCCGACCCCGCATCGCTGTCGCACGCAGGACCGTCCTTCCTGACCGACGCCTTCCGTCGCGCCGGTTCGCTGGCGACCGACAACGAGATCGTCGCCGTGGACGACCTGCAGGAGTTCCGAGGGGGTAGCACCGGACGCAAGGCCGCGCTCACGGTCTCCTACCGCCGGCCCTGTGATCTTCCGCGCGAGCTCTTCGTGAAGTTCTCCCGCGACTTCGATGATCCGGCACGGGATCTCGGACGTGCCCAGATGGCTCACGAGGTGCAGTTCGCCCTACTGACCCGCACCCCAGAGTTCCCGATCGCGGTGCCGCGCTGCCTCTACGCCGACTTTCATGCCGGGTCCGGCAGCGGAATACTGCTGACTGCGCGGATACCGTTCGGCCGCAAAGGGATAGAGCGCCAATACGAGAAATGTGCCGACCATTCGATGCCCGAGCCGGTGGAACACTACCGGGCGCTGTTCAGCGCGCTGGGCGCTCTGGCCGGCAGCCAGAAGGCCGGACGGCTCGGTATGGGCTCCGATTTCGCGGTCGACATCCGCAGTCTGTCGGTCGGCCAGCGGGCGCCCTACAGCGTCGAACAGCTGCAACGCCGCGTGGACCATCTCGCCGAGCTGGCAGTCCGCCAACCCGCGCTGCTACCCACCGATGTCGCTGCGCCGGAATTCCTTTCGCGGCTGCGCGACGAGGTCGGGGTGATCTCCGGCCGGACCGACATCCTGTGGGAGGGCCTTGCCGCCGAGCCGGACCACATCGCGCTGTGCCACTGGAACGCCAACGTCGACAACGCGTGGTTCTGGCGTCAGGACGCCGGCCTGCGATGCGGGTTGCTCGACTGGGGATGCGTGGGTCAGATGAACCTCGCGATGGCGCTCTGGGGGGCGATGTGCAGCGCGGAGACCGCGATGTGGAACAACCACTTCGACGGACTGCTCGACCATTTCCTCGCCGAGTACACCGCGGCCGGGGGCCCGGTCGTGGATCCAGCCGCACTGCGCCGGCATCTCCTCACCTATGTCGCTCTCATGGGGACCGCCTGGTTGCTGGACGTGCCGGGGTATCTGCTGAAGCTGCTGCCCGAGCCGGTGCCCGACCGTTTCGACCCGCGAATCGCCGGCAGTGAGCAGGCCCGCAGCCGACTGCTGATGATGACGAACTTCCTGAATCTGTGGCAGCGCTGGGATGTCACCGACGTGCTGGGCGGCGTCGCGCCGTAGGGCCCCGCCCGGGGTCAGCGGAAGACGAGCTCCCCGGCGGCAGGCATCGGCGGTACGAGACCGCCGGACAGCGCGGGATCCCCGCCCAGCGCCCGGCACGGGACACGACCGCGAAAGCTCTGCGCCGCCAGCAGCTTTCGTTCCAGCGCCGCCGGGGTCACCGGGCTGGTGAACGCCCTGTCCCACGGCACCGCGCCGTCACCGGGGCTCACCCACTGCCACATCCACACCGGGTACTCCATCGACACCGCGCCGGTGCTGAGCGCAGCCGATGCCGCGGCGTTGCCGACGGCCTCGTGGTCGGAGTGCCCGTCGCCACGCCACGTCGCGGCGCACCACGTGCCTACGGGTTTGGTGGCCAGGATTTCGACCAGTAGATCGGCGAGGCGCTGCTCGTGCTGCGCCACGTCGCCGCCGGGCAGTCCCAGGCAGATGGGCGCCGGCAGCCCCAGCAGGCCGGTCGCCCGCTGCAGTTCGCTCCTGCGCGCCTTCTCCAACTGAAAGCGTTGCAGCAGAGGGATATCCGGGAACCCGATGCCGCCGTCGCTGGCAACGACGACTTGTACCCGCACCCCGGACGCAGCCAGTTGCGCCGCGGTCGCACCGAAACCGACAGTGACATCGTCGGGGTGCGCTCCGACGACGACCATCTCAGAGCAGCCGCGCAGGTCCAGTTCGGGCAGATCCAGCCGGGCGTCGGACCACCCGTACCCAGCGGCGTCGGTGTTCGTCGGCTGCGTCGCGAGCCGGTGCCTGCGCCCCGTGTGCGCCGTCGTCACGCCGCCGCCGGCAGTTCGTCATGTGCAGGTGCGCTCATCACTGCCTGCCCGGGCTCGTTCACGGGCGTTGTTTAGCCACTGAGCGAAGTTTTCACACCTGGCAGGATGAAGCTGTGGCTGACCTCGATACGGTCCTGTTCGATTTCTCCGGCACGCTGTTCCGGCTCGAAGAAGACCCGAGTTGGTTCGACGGCATGGAACTCGACGCCGAGGAGAGCCGCGAGATCGACGGCCACGTGCAGGCCGAGCTGATGCGCAGGCTCACCGCGCCGACCGGGCGATCGGTGTCCATGACGCCCCAGGCCCTCGAGGCATGGACCCACCGTGACCTGGCGCCCCATCTGCACCGTGAGGCATATCTGCATGTGCTCCGCGAGTCGGGTCTGGCCCGTCACCACGCCGAAGCGCTGTACGGCAGGGTCATCGATCCGCAGAGCTGGACCCCGTACCCGGACACCGCGGCCGTGCTCACCGGCCTGCACCGGCGGGGCGTCCGTACCGCCGTCGTGTCCAACATCGCGTTCGACGTGCGGCCGGCGTTCACCGCGCTCGATGTGGCCGACGACGTCGACGAGTTCGTGCTGTCCTTCGAAGTCGGGGCCGTCAAGCCCGACGCCGCGATCTTCCGGACCGCACTCGACCGGCTCGGGGTGGATGCGGAGCGCACGCTGATGGTCGGCGACAGCGACGAGGCGGACGGCGGGGCGAGGGAGCTGGGGTGCGCCTTCGCGCTCGTCGACCCGATGCCCACCCACGAGCGCGCGGAGGGACTGCTCACGGCGCTGCGGACCCACGGAATCCGGCTGTAGCTTCGGGGCATGGGAGAGCGCATCCGCCCGCCGTGGTGGCTGAAGTACGTGAACAAGGCGATGATCGCGGTGAACAGGACCGGCCTGCTCAAGGACGGTCCCGTGGTCCTGACCGTGACGGGCCGCAAGTCCGGTCAGCCGCGTTCGACGCCGATCACCCCGTTCGAGGTCGACGGCGCACGCTATGTCGTCGGCGGCCTTCCCGGTTCGGACTGGGTGCGCAACGCACAGGCCAACCCGGAGGCGATCCTGGTCCGCGGCAGGACGCGGGAACCGGTGCGGATGGTCGAGCTGCCCGCAGAGCAGGCGCGTCCGCTGCTGCGGCAGTTCCCGGTGCTGGTGCCGACCGGTGTCGGGTTCATGAAGAACGCGGGCCTGGTGACCGGACCCGATCCCGACCAGTTCGAGGCACTGGCCGGGCGATGCCCGGTGTTCCGCTTCGATACTGTCTGAGGCGTGTCTGCCGCTGAAAGCACTCCGTTCGACGCGAGCCTCTGGGAGCCGGTCGCCGGCTTCGAGGACCTGACCGACATCACCTACCACCGGGCGAAGGACCAGCCCACGGTCCGGGTGGCCTTCGACCGGCCCGAGGTGCGCAACGCATTCCGGCCGCACACCGTCGACGAGCTGTACCGGGTGATCGACCACGCCCGGATGTCGTCCGACGTCGGGGTGGTGCTGCTGACCGGTAACGGCCCGTCGCCGAAGGACGGCGGGTGGGCGTTCTGTTCGGGCGGCGACCAGCGCATCCGGGGCCGTAGCGGCTACCAGTACGCCTCGGGCGAGACCGCCGAGAGCGTGGACCCCGCGCGGGCGGGCCGGCTGCACATCCTCGAGGTCCAGCGGCTGATCCGCTTCATGCCCAAACCGGTGATCTGCGTGGTGAACGGGTGGGCGGCCGGCGGCGGGCACTCGCTGCACGTGGTGTGCGACCTGACGCTGGCGTCGCGGGAGCACGCCCGGTTCAAGCAGACCGACGCCGACGTGGGGTCCTTCGACGGCGGCTACGGGTCGGCCTACCTGGCGCGGCAGGCCGGGCAGAAATTCGCCCGCGAGATCTTCTTCCTCGGACGGGCGTATACCGCCGAGCAGATGTACGCGATGGGCGCGGTCAACGAGGTCGTCGACCATGCAGAATTGGAAAACGTTGCCCTGCAGTGGGCTTCGGAGATCAACGGGAAGTCGCCGCAGGCCATCCGGATGCTCAAGTACGCCTTCAACCTGCTCGACGACGGGCTGGTGGGCCAGCAGCTGTTCGCCGGCGAGGCGACGCGACTGGCGTACATGACCGACGAGGCCGTCGAGGGCCGCGACGCGTTCCTGGAGAAACGCGACCCGGACTGGTCGCCGTTCCCCCGCTATTTCTAGGGATTTCGGTGTAGTCGGTCACGGTGGCGTTGACTGACTACACCGAAATCACGAGAGGACGACAGTGTGACGAGCAGGAACCCGCTGCGCCGGTTGGCCGATCAGGTCGTGCTGACCAGCATGCGACCGCCGATCCTCCCGACCCTGCTGAACCGCCCCAACCGAGAGACCTTCTCCCTGACGGGTAAGCGGGTGCTGCTGACAGGGGCGTCGTCGGGGATCGGCGAGGCCGCCGCCGAGAAGCTCGCCCGCCGCGGGGCCGTGGTGGTCGCGGTGGCCCGGCGGCAGGACCTGCTCGACCAGCTCGTCACCCGTATCACCGCCGACGGTGCCGACGCGCGGGCACACGCCTGCGACCTGTCCGACCTGGACGCCGTCGACGAACTGGTCGCGACGGTGCAGAAGGAACTCGGCGGAATCGACATCCTCGTGAACAACGCCGGGCGCTCGATCCGCCGCCCACTGGAGGAGTCGCTGGAGCGCTGGCACGACGTGGAACGCACGATGACGCTGAACTACTACGGCCCGGTACGGCTGATCCGCGGCCTCGCGCCGGGCATGCTCGAACGCGGAGACGGCCACATCATCAACGTGTCGACGTGGGGTGTGAAGACCGAAAGCCCGCCGCTGTTCGGTGTTTACAACGCCTCCAAGGCCGCCCTGTCGTCGATCAGCCGCATCATCGAGACCGAATGGGCGGACCGCGGCGTGAATTCCACGACGCTGTACTACCCGTTGGTGAAAACCCCGATGATCGCCCCGACGCGGGCCTACGACGGGCTTCCCGGGCTCTCGGCGCAGGAGGCGGCGAACTGGATCGTGACGGCGGCGCGGCACCGTCCCGTCAGCATCGCGCCGCGCATCGCCGTCACCGCCCACGCCGTCAACAGCATCGCCCCCGGGGCCGTGGACATGATCATGAGGCGGCAGCGAATGCAGCCCAGGGACTGAAAGGTGTTGATGCACACCGTCGCCGACATCATCCGTCGGCACGGCCGCGAGCGGCCGCACGCCCCGGCGCTGGTCGTCGGCGATCGCACCATCACCTACGCAGAGCTCGACGAGCGGTCCAGCCGCACCGCTCAGGCGTTGGCCGCGGCGGGTGTCGGCGCCGGCGACCGGGTGGCGTTCGTCGACAAGAACGGGGCCGAATTCTTCGACGTGGTCTTCGGATCGGCGAAGATCGGCGCCGTCGCCGTGCCGGTGAACTGGCGGCTCGCCGCTCCCGAAATCCGCCACGTTCTCAGCGATTCCGGCGCCGCCGTGGTGATCGTCGGCCAGGAGTTCGTCGGGCACCTCGAAGCGATCGAAGACGACCTGGACGCCGAGATCGTCGTCGTCGGAACCCACGACCGCTGGGCGTCTTTCGAACGCTGGACCGCTCAGCATCCCGCCGTCGACCCCGGCGTCGTGACCGGCCCCGACGACCTCGTCCTGCTGATGTACACCTCGGGCACCACCGGCCTCCCCAAGGGCGTCATGCTCAGCAATACCAACTACGTGTGCAAGACCGGGGGCGTCGCCGGGCCCTGGAAGTTCGACGCCGACGCGGTCAGCCTGGCCGTCATGCCGCTGTTCCACATGGCGGGGTCGGGATGGGCGCTGGCCGGACTGTGGCAGGGCGCGACCACCGTCGTGCTGCGCGACGTCGACCCCGCCGCGATCCTCGACGCGATCGCCGGCCACGCGATCACCAACATGCTGCTGGTGCCCGCAGTCATCCAAACACTGCTCAGCACAACGGGACTCGACGATGTCGACCTCTCGGCGCTGCGGATAGTGGTCTACGGGGCGTCGCCGATCAGCGACGACGTGCTGATCCGCGGAATGGCACGCTTCGGCGGCGTCTTCGCCCAGGTGTACGGAATGACCGAGACGACCGGCTCCATCACCCAGCTCGACGGCGACGACCACATGCCGCCGCTGCTGCGCTCCTGCGGAAAGCCCTACCCGTGGGTGCGGATCCGCATCGCCGGGCCAGACGGCGCCGACGTGACACCCGGCACCGTCGGGGAGGTGTGGACCCACTCCGAGCAGAACATGCTGGGCTATTGGAACAATCCGCAGGCGACTGCGGCCGCGCTGACCGCGGACGGCTGGCTCCGGACGGGCGACGCCGGATACGTCGACGCCGACGGCTACCTGTACCTGCACGACCGCATCAAGGACATGATCGTCTCGGGCGGGGAGAACGTGTACCCCGCCGAGGTCGAGAACGTGCTGATGACCCACCCCGCCGTCGCCGACGTCGCGGTCATCGGGGTGCCCGACGAGCGGTGGGGCGAAGCGGTCAAGGCCGTCGTCGTCCCGGCAGCCGGCGCGTCGCCGACCGAAGCGGAGCTCATCGCGTTCGCCAGGACACAGCTCGCCGGGTTCAAACTGCCCAAGACCGTCGACCTCGTCGACGCCCTGCCCCGAAACCCCAGCGGCAAGATCCTCAAACGCGCACTGCGCGAACCGTACTGGGCGGGCAGGGACCGCCACATCGGGTGACGGCCGTGGTAGACACACTGGCATGGACATTCTGGCGAGCCGGGTGCTGTTCCGCCCGAAGGACTATGCGCGCTCGGTGGAGTTCTATCGCGACGGCATCGGGCTGGCCATCGCGCGTGAGTACGCCGGCGGCACCGTGTTCCACGCCGGTCAGTCGCTGATCGAGCTCGCCGCGCACGGCACACCGGCCGAGGGCGCCCCGCCGTTCCCGGGGGCGCTGTGGCTCCAGGTCCGCGACCTCGTCGCAGCACAGGACGCATTGCGCGAACGCGACATCGCGATCGCCCGGGAGGCCCGTCGCGAACCGTGGGGACTGCACGAGATGCACGTCGCGGATCCCGACGGCGTCACGCTGATCTTCGTCGAGGTGCCCGAGGACCATCCGCTGCGCCGCGACACCCGCGGCTGAGCAGCTACCGGCTGGGTGCGGCCAGCGGCCAGCCGACCGAGGCCAGGCGCGCGGCGACCTGGTTCATCTCCTCGGGGTTGGGCTCCTTGTCGGTGACGAGGTGGATCGCGGCGTGGATCTCCTCGGCGGTCACCGAGTCGGAATTGTTGCCCTTCAGCACGACCTGGGCGACCTTGACGACCTCGTCCTCGGTCAGCGTCCGGCGCAGCAGGGCCAGTAGCGGGAAGTAGTCCTTCTGCGGAACGCCCTGCGGATAACCCTCGTGCAGCCAGGACAGGACGTTGTCGAATGCGCTTGCAGACATGGGTCAGCTCACTTCTTGGGAAGGAACGGGAACAGGTCGACACCGGTGTGGTGGATGATCGTCGCCCGGGTGATCCACAGGACCGCGGTCAGGATCACCCACCCGACGAACACGAACAGCAGCACGCCGAGCGACTTCACCGCAGGGTTCGGCGCAACCGCGGCCGAGCCGTCCGATCCATCGGACCCGGAGCCGCGGGAGAACGCGACCAGGCCGAGCGCGAACACCGCCGGCAGCCCGGCGCCCAGCAGCAGTCCGATACCGAGCACCTTGAGAATGCTCTCGAAATACGTCATCTGATTTCCTCTCCCGTGGTCCGGTCAGACCGTCGCGGCGGGCTTGGTCTCAACCGTGGCCTGGCGTACGTCGGCGGGCACCACGGAGTTGGTCGACGCGTCCCAGTCGGCGTTGACGTTGTTGTGGTCGACCTTCTGCTGCTGGGCGCGCCACCACATGTAGAAGGACAGACCGCACAGCAGCAGGAAGATCAGCCCGTCGCCGGCGAGGTCGGACCCGGTCAGCGACTCCACCCCGTGGGACAGCCAGAAGGACAGCGCGCCGACGAGGCCCGCGGCGGGCAGAGTGATGAGCCACGCGACGGCCATGCGGCCCGCGACCGCCCACCGCACCTCGGCGCCGGGCTTGCCGACGCCGCTACCCAGGATCGAGCCGGTCGCGACGTGCGTGGTCGACAGGGCCATGCCCGCCGCGCTGGAGCTCAGGATGATCGCGGCCGAGGACGCCTCGGCGGCCAGACCCTGCGGCGACTCGATCTCCACCAGGCCCTTGCCGAGAGTGCGGATCACGCGCCACCCGCCGAGGTAGGTGCCCAGACCGATGGCCAGGGCGCAGGACGCGATGATCCAGAACGGCAGACCCTGCTCCTTGACGTCCCCGGTGAGGTGGCCGGTGGTGATCAGCGCAAGGGCGATGACGCCCATGGTCTTCTGCGCGTCGTTGGTGCCGTGCGAGAGCGCGACGAGCGACGCGGTCGCGATCTGGCCCCACCGGAAACCGGTCTCGCGGCGCTTCTTGTTCACGTTCTGGGTGATCTTGTAGACCAGCCAGGTGCCGCAGCCGGCCACCAGGCAGGCGATCACGGGCGCGGCGACGGCGGGGATGAGCACCTTCTGGCTGACACCCGACCAGTTGACCCCGCCCAGCCCGATCGCGGCGAGGCCGGCGCCGATGAGCCCGCCGAACAGCGCGTGCGACGAGCTCGACGGGATCCCGAACAGCCAGGTGAGCAGGTTCCACAGGATGCCGCCGATGAGGCCTGCGAAGATGATCGTCAGCCCGGTCGAGGCGTCGATCGACGGGATTAGCTGCCCGGTCTTGCTGTCCTGGATCTTGAGCACGGAGGTGGTGACCGTGACGGCGACCTCGACCGACAGGAAGGCGCCGACGAGGTTCAGAACGCCGGCCAGGATGACGGCGGTCTTGGGCTTCAGGGCACCGGTCGCGATCGACGTCGCCATCGCGTTCCCGGTGTCGTGGAAGCCGTTGGTGAAGTCGAAAGCCAACGCTGTGGCAATCAACAGCACCAAGATGATCAGCTCTGTGCTCATGGCCATGATTGTGCGGGGCGGAAGGCGCTTTCTCCAATTTGCGACGCGCGTAAAACACCTGCGCACATGGTGTTTTTCCTGGTGCCTCAGGTCTGTTCACCTGATGTTCATCTCGACGCCCGTCAGCGTTGGTGCAGTGCGTTCCCAGCAACTTCCCAGAATCGCTTTCCGACTACGATCGAAGCGTTCAGCACGCGTATTCGGCCCGGAGGGAGGTGACGTGATGACCCGATTCCTCGCCAGGATCGTCGCGTGGATCTCGGCCGGCTACCCCGAGGGCGTTCCGGGTGCCGACCGGGTACCGCTGCTGGCCCTGCTGCGCCGTCGGTTGACCGACGACGAGGTCAGGACCGTGGTCGCCGAACTGCGGGAGCGCGCCGAGCTGACCGACCCCTCGGGCATCGACGTCGTCGACATCGGGGTGCTGATCACGGAGATCACCGACGAACTGCCCTCCCCCGACGACGTCGAGCGGGTGCGGGCGCGATTGGCCGGTCAGGGCTGGCCGCTCGACGACCCCCGCGACGAGACGGAGGAGGACCCATAGCCGTCTTAAAGCCGGTCGGGTTCGGATCGGGCGACACCGCGCTGTCCTCGATGCCCGTGATCGCCGAGGTCCTCGAGGGTCGCGTCAGCGTGCTGCCCGTCCCCGCCGACGATCCCGGTGCGGCGGCCGCGCTGGCCGCCGCACTCCGGGCCGGGGAGGAGATCGACGACGCCGTGGGCGCGGTGCTGTCGACGTCGGGGACGACAGGCACGCCCAAGGGAGCCCAGCTGACGCCCGCGGCGCTGATGGCCAGCGCCGACGCGACACACGACCGGCTCGGTGGGCCCGGGCGCTGGCTGCTCGCTCTTCCCGCCTACCACGTCGCGGGGTTCCAGGTGCTGGTCCGCAGCGTGGTCTCGGGCACCCGGCCGGTGGTGATCCCGGCGTCGTTCGAACCCGGCGAACTGGCGTCGGCGATCGCCGCGCTGGGCCCCGGTCCGCGGTACGCGTCGCTGGTAGCGAACCAGCTGGACAAAACGCTTCGCGACGACCGGGCTGCGGCGGCCCTCGCGTCGCTGGACGCCGTGCTGATCGGCGGGGGTCCGATGCCTGCCGTCGTCGCCGAAAAGGCCGCTCTTGCGGGAGTTTCGGTGGTGCGTACCTACGGGATGAGCGAGACGGCCGGCGGGTGCGTGTACGACGGGGTGCCGCTGGCCGGCGTGCAGGTCAGGGTCGACGACACCGGCAGGATCGCACTCGGCGGCCCGACCGTCGCGTCGGGCTACCGCAACCCCGTGACATCGGACCCGTTCGACGAGCCCGGCTGGTTCCGCACCGATGACATTGGCGCCCTTGATGACTCGGGGACGCTGCGAGTGCTCGGCCGCGCCGACGACGCGATCAGCACCGGCGGTCTGACCGTGTTGCCGGGCATGGTGGAAGCGGCGCTGGCCACCCACGCCGCGGTGGCCGAATGTGCGGTGTTCGGCGTGGCCGACGACCGGCTGGGCCAGCGCGTCGTGGCCGCCGTCGTCGTCCGGCCCGGTGCCACGGTGACGTTGCCCGAGTTGCGTTCTCATGTCGGTGCGACCCTGCCCGCGACGGCGGCCCCGCGGGAACTGCACCTGATCGACGAGCTGCCGCGGCGCGGGATCGGCAAAGTGGACCGTCGTGCGCTGGTGCAGCGGTTCGGCTCCCCTGTCTGAGGGGCTCCCCACCAGCGGCCGACGACGGGCCATGATGGACCCATGAGCCGTGTTGTCACCTCCGTCGACGAACTCCGGGAGATCGTCGGACATCCGAACGCGTTCGTGGCGAACAAGGTGCACGATCACCTGTCGCCGGTCGAGCAGCTCTGGCTGTCGCACTCGCCGCTGGGGTTCGTGGCCACCATGGACGCCGAGGGCCGTGTCGATGTCTCCCCGAAGGGCGATCCGCCGGGGTTCGTGCACATCATCGACGAGCGGACCATCGCGATTCCCGAGCGGCCCGGCAACAAGCGGGTCGACGGCTACCTCAACGTCCTCGAACGTCCGCGCGTCGGCACCCTGTTCTGCATCCCCGGGCGCGGCGACACCCTGCGTGTGAACGGCAGCGCCCGCATCATGGCCGACGCCGACTACTTCGAAGCGATGGTGGTGCAGGGCAAGCGGCCGATCCTGGCGCTCGAGATCGCCGTCGAGGAGGTGTTCTTCCACTGCGCCAAGGCATTTCTGCGTTCGGACGCGTGGAAGCCCGACGCGTGGAACCCGGCGGCGGTGCCCAGTGTGGCGCAGCTGGTGAAGATGATGGATTCCGACGCCGACCTCGACGAGCTGCGCCGCGCGCTCGACGAGGAGAACATGCGCAAGATCCTGTACTGACCGCCCGGCGTATTACGACAGTCTGACGATGCGGCACCGAACGTGAACAGTTTTGGGCAGGTCACGGGCCGCGAGCGCGACGTTCTGCACGGCCCGACACGGAGTGTCGCCGGGCAGACACGCGCGCTCGCGGGGCGTCGGGCGGCAGGAACGGGAGAATCGGGGCATGCGTAAAGAGGCGGGTGCGGTCAGCGTCGCCGTCGTGCTCGTCGCGGCGGCGTTCATCGTGCCCCACCTGCACCTCGACACCGTCACCCCGCTGCTGAACGCCGACGCCGAACGGTTCCGGACGTTCGCCGCGACCTCCCCGATCTTCGGCTGGTGGAACGCCCACGTGGGTCCGGGCACCGTGCCCGCGATCGCCCTCGCGGCCGCCGCGGTGCTGTGGGGCCCGGCGCTGGCCCGCAGGCTGCCCTGGCGGTGGCTGCCGTGGACGGCGTGGGCGGTGTCGTGCGCCTGGGCGTTCAGCCTGGCCATGATCGACGGCTGGCAGCTCGGCTTCGCCGGACGGCTGACCGCCACGCACGAATACCTGCTCGAGGTTCCCACCGTCACCGACATCCCGGAGATGCTCCGCACGTTCTCGGGCAGGATCCTGGACTTCCAGCCCGATTCGTGGGTCACCCACGTGTCCGGCCATCCACCCGGTGCGCTGCTGACGTTCGTCTGGCTCGACCGCCTCGGGCTGGGCGGCGGGGCCTGGGCCGGACTGCTGTGTCTGCTGGCCGGATCGTCGATCGCGGCGGCGATCGTCGTGACGGTGCGCGCGTTGGCCGATGAGGACACCGCGCGCAAGGCGGCCGTCGTCGCCGCCGTGGCGCCGACGGCGATCTGGATCGCGGTGTCCGCCGACGGCTACTTCGCCGGCGTCGCGGCCTGGGGCATCACGCTTCTCGCGCTGGCCGTCACCGGAAGCGGTCGCGTGCCGGCTCTGGCCGCCGCGGGCGCCGGGCTGCTCCTGGGTTGGGGCATCTTCCTGAACTACGGCATGGGGCTGATGGCGCTGCCTGCGGTCGCGGTGCTGGTGAGCGCGCGGTCCTGGCGGGTGGCCCTGCGCGCCCTGATCCCCGCGGTCGTCGCCGCCCTCGCGGTGGCGGCGGTCTTCTTCGTCGCCGGGTTCTGGTGGCTCGACGGGTACCACCTGGTCCAGGAACGCTACTGGCAGGGCATCGCCGTCGAGCGCCCGTTCCAGTACTGGGGCTGGGCCAACTTCGCCGCGACGGTGTGCGCGATCGGGCTGGGGAGCGTGGCGGGGATCGGCAGAGCCTTCGACATCGCGGCGGTGAGACGACGTTCCGGGCTGCACCTTCTGGTGTTCGGTGCGCTGCTGTCGATCGTGTGCGCCGATCTGTCGCAGCTGAGCAAGGCCGAGACCGAACGCATCTGGCTGCCGTTCACGGTGTGGCTGGTCGCCGCGGGCGCACTGCTGCCCTGGAAGTCACTGCGGTGGTGGCTGGCGCTCAACGTCACCGGCGCGCTGGTGATCAACCACGTCATTCTGACCAACTGGTAGCCATCGCGCAGCCAGGCGGTAGAGCGGCACACAGATCCACACCGCCGCGACGGCCACCCACAGCCCGACGGCGTAGTCGCGATCGAGCACCGACGGATTGTCCGGACGCAGGCCAGGTTTCGTGTAGACGGGGATGGCCAGGAGCACCAGCACCACACTGCATAACGCCGCCACCGCGACCGGGGACCGCCAGCGAACCGGGATGAGTGCGCGTCCCGCCAGACCGACCGCCGCACACAACGGCGCGAACTCGAAGTCGTGGAGAACGACCGCGACCAGCGCCCACACCACGATCGGCACCCGTGACGGGCTGTCCCACAACAGCATCACGCCGTAGGTACCCAGACCCAGCCCGGCGAGCATCAGGACCGACCGCATCGCGGTCACGGGATCACCTCGATCCGGGTCAGCCATTTCGTCTGCAGCACGCCGGGTCTCGACGGGGCGATCAATCGACACGGGTAGCCGTGGTCCAGGTCGAGGACCTGCCCGTTGACCTCCAACGCGATCAGGGTGGCGTCGTCACCGGCATGCCGGGCGGGCAGCACCGTGCGCGAATAGGGCCCGGGCGGCTCCAGCGAGATCATCCGGACGTCGGAATCAGGTGCCGCTCCGACGCGGCCCAGGAGTTCGGCGAGCACCACGCCCCGCCAGTCCGCGTCGGCGCTCCAACCCTCCACACACGCGATCGGCAGCCGGCGCGACGTCTGCGGCATCGCCCTCAGGTCCTCGACGGTGAACGCCGCGACCCGGTCACCGTTGGCGACGGTGAGCCGATAGTCGGGCGCACGGGCAGACCTCAGCACCCCGGCGGCCGCCGCCGACCGGTTCACCGGAAGTCCCTGCGGCCCCTCGCCGGAACGCGGCGCCAGCACCGAGACCTTGCGCAGTGCGGGCACAGCCTGGCCTAGGGTCACCACCGTCGCGAGCGCGGCCGCCAGCCAGGTCCCGCGCAGCACCGTGCGCCGCGACGGCAGCGACCGTTGACCGTCCGCGACGTCGTCGATCGGCTCACCCAGGGCGCGGCGGATCACCGGTAGCTTCACCGCGATGTGGACGACGACTGCGCCGGCGGCCACGAAGGCCATGGCGTAATGCGCCGTGGGGAAGTAGAAGTCGAACGCGTACCACTGCGCGATGTTCAACAGACCGGTGCTGAGCTCGAACAGCATCGCGGCGACCAGAACGAGGATGGAGCCGCGCTCCAGCACCCGCACCGGGCTGCCGATCACGGGGCGCGCGAACAACTTCGGCCACACCGACCAGAGCTTGACCACCAGCAGCGGGACGGCCGCGATCCCCGACGCGACATGCAGGCCCTGGGTGAACCGGTAGAGCCAGACCGGTCGGGTCGGCCAGCCGAACCACGGCTGCGGATGCTGGATGAGATGGCTCAGCAGCCCGGTGGCGAAGCACACCGCCACCGCGACACCGAGCGCCACGCCGACCCGGGCGGTCAACGCCGTCCCGCGGGGCGAGGTCGAGGTCACGCGACCAGGCTCGCCACGACCCGGTCACCGATGCGGTGCATGTCTGCCACGGACATTCCGGCCTGATCGGCGAGCGCGGGCACCGAATCGACGCCCACCACGGCCCACGGGAACCACGGGCCGATGGTGCTGGCCGATTCCAGACGCACCCAGCCGATGTCGATACCCGCTGTCGCGGTGTCGAATTCGGCCAGACATCGGCCCCCGCGCCGCAGCAGCTCGGCGGCGCGCTGCAGGGTCCGCAACGGGTCGCCGCCGAGCCCGACGTTGCCGTCGGCCAGCAGCACCGTCTGCCAGCGGCCGACCCCGGGCAGCGGTGCGAACACGTCCCGCCGCAGCGCCGGGGCGCCACTGTTGCGGGCCAACTGGACAGCGGTCTCGGAGAGGTCGACCCCCAGCGCGGGCACGCCCCGGTTCACCAGATGCGCCACCAGGCGCCCGGGACCGCAGCCCAGATCGATCGTGGGACCGTCGCACAGGTCGATGAGCGCCTCGTCGAACTCGGTGTCGGCCCCGCTGCCGCCCAGCCAGCTGCTCACGGGCAAACGGCTGAGCCTCCCGTCCTCGCGACGGACCCAGCAGCGCTCGCCGTCGAGGGCACGGTCGTACAACTTGCCGAACATCAGGCCTCCTGCACTCGGACGCTCGCGGTGACGTCACGGAACCGGGACTCCGGCGCGCAGGCCCGCCGGACCTCGTCGATGTCGTCGACGGTGTCGACATCGGTGAGTTCGTCGACCAGTCCGACCCGTAACCCGTTGGTGCGCAGAGCATCCAGCGTCAGCGAGCCTGTGTCGGGAACCGACATCGGCACGTCGCGCAGGCAGTCGGCCCAGGTGGCGTCCCGGACGCCGAGCACCCACCACCCGCCGTCGTGGGCCATCCCGAGGGCGGCGTCGTGGACGTCGAGCGCGTCGGCGCAGCGGCTCAGCAGCGCGGGACTGACCTGCGGGGTGTCCATGCCGATCTGCACGACCGGCAGACCGCCGCACGCCGCGGCAGCGTCGACGTGCGCGTTGGCCAGCCGGTCGGCGAAGTCGTCGCCCCGCTGCGGCAGCACGACGAAAGCCTCGAGGCGCGACCGGATCTCGTCGGCGGAGTGCGCGTCATCGAGGTTGCCCGTCATCGCCACCACGCGGCAGGCAGCCGGCGTCCGCTCGACCGCGTCCAGGGTGTCGAGCAGGGCCGCGGCCGCGATCGCGGCCGCACGGTCGTCCCCGAGGGTGGCCGCGAGCCGGGTCTTGGCCAGGCCGGCCACCGGGGCCTTCGCGACGACGAGGAGACAGACGCCGGTCACGTGATCGCCCGCCAGAAGTCCCACGCCGCGGTCGCACTGCCGCGGACCGAGCCGCTGACCTTCGACGTCCCCCCGGTGCGGGGTCCGTAGGCGACGTCGCGCTCGGTGACCTTCCACCCCGCGTCCGCGGCGCGGACGAGGAGTTCGAGCGGGTAGCCGGAGCGGCGGTCCGTCACCCCCAGACCGATCAGCGCGTCGCGGCGTGCGACCCGCATCGGGGCGATGTCGTGCACCTGCAGGCCGTGCCGCTGACGCAGCCGCCAACACACCGCCGCCGTGCCGAGCCGGGCATGCCACGGCCACGTCAGCCCCGGGGTCGGACGGCGCCGCCCGATCGCCATGTCGGCGCCCGCCTCGACGTCCTCGACCAGGGCGGGCAGCTCCTGGGGGTCGAGCGATCCGTCGCCGTCGAGGACCGCCACGATCTCGGTCGTCGCGGCGACCACTCCGGCGTGTACCGCGGCGCCGTACCCAGGCGTCTTCTCGGGGACCACCACGGCACCGTGACGGCGCGCCACGTCGGCGGTGCCGTCGGTGCTGTTGTTGTCCACCACCAGTGCGGTGTACCCGGCGGGCAGGCGTCCGAGCACCCCCGGCAGTGGCTCGGCCTCGTTGAGACACGGCAGAACCACCGTGACGGGACAGTCGGGCATGCCCACGACGCTAGGCGGGAACCGCAGGTCACGCGAGCGGCAAGCCTGACGAAAGCGTGACATCGGCGCTGGTAGTGGGTTTGCCGCGCTAACCTCGGTGTGATGACCCGAGTCCTCATCGCCGATGACGACGACGTCGTACGCGACGTCGTGCGCCGCTACCTGGAGCGTGACGGGCTCGACGTGTCCACCGCGCACGACGGCACCGAAGCCCTGCGCCTGCTCGGATCGCAGCGCATCGACGTCGCGGTCCTCGACGTGATGATGCCCGGCCCCGACGGAATGGCGTTGTGCCGCAGCCTGCGTCAGGGCGGTGACTACTCGGTGCCCGTGATCCTGCTGACGGCGCTCGGCGAAGAGGACGACCGCATCGCCGGGCTCGAGGCGGGCGCCGACGACTACCTGACCAAGCCGTTCAGCCCGCGCGAGCTGGCCCTGCGGGTGCGTTCGGTGCTGCGCCGCTCCCCCGCCGCGACCGGCGTGCTGCCCATGGACCTCAAGTGCGGCGACCTCACGGTGACCACGGCCTCGCGGTCGGTGACCGTCGGCGGCCGGCCCGTGAGCCTCACCAACCGCGAGTTCGACTTGCTGCTGTTCTTCCTCACCCACGCCGACACCGTCTTCACGCGCGAGGACCTGCTCAAGCAGGTGTGGCACTGGGACTTCGGTGACCTGTCGACGGTCACCGTGCACGTCAAGCGGCTGCGCTCGAAGCTGGGTGACCGGCACCGGGTGCAGACCGTATGGGGGCGCGGCTACATGTGGTCCGCGGAGGGGTCCGGACGGCCGGATGCCGACCACTGACTTCTGGGAGATCGTCGGCTGGGCCCTGGCATGTTCGATGCCGGTGGTGCTGGCCGGCGCCGCCGTGGTCCGTCTGGCGAGGACGTGGTCGCTGGCGGTGAGCATGGTGGCGCTGGTGCTGATCCCGGTGCTGGCGACGCTGGCCGGGGTGCTCGGCGCGAGCGGGTTCATGATCACTCAAACCTTCGAGAAGACCACCGTGGTGCTGGTGATCGTGTCGGTCGTGACGATCCCGGCGGCCGTGATGCTAGGCCGCTACCAGGCGAGGCGGACGGTCTGGGAGGCCGAGATCCGCGACTCCGAACGCGCCGCGGAGCAGTCGCGGCGCCGGCTGGTCGCGTTCGTCAGCCACGACCTGCGCACGCCGCTGGCCGGCATCCGCGCGGTCTCCGAGGCGATCGCCGACGGCGTGGTGCCCGAAGAAGAAGTCCGGGTGCATGCCAAGCACATCGAGAACGAATCGATCCGGCTCTCGGAGATGGTCGACGACCTGTTCGAGATGTCGAAGATCAATGCGGGCGCGCTGACGCCGTCCTTCGACAAGGTCGCGCTCGACGAGGTCGTCGACGACGTGCTGGCCGCGCACCGGATCGCGGCCGAGCGGGCCGGGGTGCGGCTGGAGGCGAACCTGCCCGCCGAGCCGGTACGCGTCGTCGGCAGCGACCGCGCGCTGGTGCGGGTGCTGTCCAATCTCGTGGCTAATGCGATCGCGCACACGCCGTCGGGCGGCAGCGTGGAGCTGGCGCTCGGGGCCGACGAGAACAGCGCGTGGGCCCGTGTCGACGACACCGGGGTGGGCATCGACGAAGCGGATCTGCCACGGGTGTTCGACGTGGCCTACCGAGGGTCCAACAGCAGGGTTCCGCGGTCGGACTCCTCGCTGCCGAGCGGCTCGGGTCTGGGGCTGGCGATCGCCGCCGGGCTGGTGCAGGCCCATCGCGGCACGCTCTCGGCGCACAACCTGCCGACGGGCGCACGCTTCGAGGTGCGCCTGCCCCTGGCTCTCGACTAGGCCATCTCGGCTAGACCCTCTGGCCTAGGCCCCAGCACGCCTAGGCCGTCTGGCACGCCGCCGACACCTCACCGAGTTCGCCGAACTGAGGTTCCCGGTCGTTGATCGGCGCGATTTCACAGCCGGGAACCTCAGTTCGGCGCATAGGCGCGGGGCGCAGAGGGGCGGGGCGGCGCAGAGGGGCGGTGGGGTGTCAGCCGGGGAGTGAGCTGCTGAGGCGGTCTGCTGCGGCGAGGTAGTCCTCGATGAAGTCGCGGACGACCTCGCGGGCCGGCTTCACCTTGTTCATCAGGCCGACGCCCTGCCCGACGAAATAGGTGGCGAGCGCCTGGGCGCCCTCGTGGCCCTGCGAGGCGAGCACGTCGATGCGTCGGATCACCGGCTCGCACAGCATCGACTGCAGCGGCAGGCCCAGCGGCTGGTGGCCGTCTTTGGCCGGCGCCCACGCCTTCGTCCAGTCCGACACCAGCTGTCGCGACGGCTTGCCGGTACGGCCCGCCGAGCGCACGGTGTCCCGCGAGGACGCGGCCAGCATCTTGGCGACCGTGTGCGGTGCCGTCTCGGCCTCCTCGGTGGTCAGCCACACCGAGCCCGTCCACGCCCCCGCCGCGCCCATCGCGACCATGCCGGCCATCTGGCGTCCCGTGACGATGCCGCCTGCGGCCAAGACGGGGATGGAGCTCCCGACATCGGCCAAGGCTTCGAGCACCTCCGGCACCACGACCAGCGTGCTCACCTCGCCGCAGTGCCCACCGGCCTCGGTGCCCTGCGCGACGATCAGGTCCACGCCCGCGGCGGCCTGCTTGACCGCGTGTTCCTTCGCGCCGACCAGCGCCGCGACCGGAATGCCGCGCTCCTTGCCGGCTTCGATCATGTAGTCCGGCGGCACGCCGAGGGCATTGGCGATCAGCTTGACCGGGTGCGTCAGCGCGACGTCGAGCAGCTCGCGGCCGGTGTTGCCCGACAGCGAGGAACCGCCGAGCCGACGGTTGGGCTCGGGTTCGATGTCGTGAGCGCGCAGCAGGTCGTCGACCAGCTCGCGGTACGCCTGCGGAATGCGTTCGGCCAGATCGGAGCTGGTGAGCTTCTCGCCCTTGCCCTCGAACTTGGCGGGCACGATCAGGTCGACGCCGTAGGGCTTGCCACCGACGGCCTCGTCGATCCAGGCCAGTTCCTGGTCGAGCTGCGACGGGCTGTACGCCGTCGCGCCGAGCACGCCGAAACCACCGGCGTTGGTCACCGCGGCGACCACATCGCGGCAGTGGCTGAACGCGAAAAGCGGAAAATCGATGCCGAACTGTTCACACAGCGCTGTGGACGTCATGCCCCACAGTATGACTTGACGGGTGTCAAGAAGTGGGGGCAACCCCGCGCAGCGGTGCCGTCGCGAATTCGCGCAACCCGTCGGCGGGATCGACGGCGGCACGGAACCCCAGCACCTCGGCCGCACGGGCGGGGTCGGCGACGATGTGGCGGACATCGCCGCTGCGGTACTGCCCGGTGACCTCCGGGGTGACGTCGCCGCGGGTCTCACACAGCACGCCCGCGACGTCGCGGATCGACACCGGCCTCCCCGAGCACACGTTGAACGCGTCGAAGCCCGCGAGCCCCGCCTCGACGGACGCGACGTTGGCCGCGGCGATGTCGTCGACGTGGACGAAGTCGCGCATCTGGCCCCCGTCCTCGTACACCTTCGGCGCCTGCCCCTTCTCCAGAGAAGAGCGGAAGATCGCGGCCACGCCGGAATACGGTGTGTCGCGCGGCATTCCGGGGCCGTAGACGTTGTGATAGCGCAGCGCGACGACCGAACCACCGGTCGACTCCGCCCACGCCAGCGCGTAATGCTCCTGGGCGACCTTGCTGGCGGCGTACAGGCTGCGCGGTCGCAGAGGCGCATCCTCCCCGACGAGCGCCCAGTCGACCGACTCGTCCCCGCGTGGGCAGCGGTGGTCGAACACGCCGCTGTCGAGGTCCTCCCGGGTGCGCGGCACCGGATCGACGTCTCCGTGCTGAGGGCACACGTAACGCCCCTGCCCGTAGACCACCATCGAGGAGGCCAGCACCACGCGCCGGCAGCCCGCGGCGAACATCTCGGCCAGCAGCACCGCGGTGCCGAAGTCGTTGTGCGAGCCGTATTTCGGCGCGTCGGCGGCGTTCACGCCGGCGCCGACCACGGCCGCCTGATGACAGACGACGTCGACACCCTCGAGTGCGTCGGCCACCTGCGCGGCGTCGCGGACGTCGAGCCGGCGCACACCGTCGGGCAACTCGGCGTTCTCGCCGTGTGCGTCCGACAGCATCGCGTCGACGGCGACGACGTCGTGCCCTGCGTCGGTCAGCTGCGCGTTGATCCGGGAACCGATGAAACCGGCTGCGCCGGTGAGCAATACCCTCACGGCAGATCGAACGGCAGTTGGACGCCCTCATGGGGCAGGCAGTGCGTGCAGGTGCGTTCGGTGTCGGTGTTCTCGATCGCGTCGTGCACCAACTGCTTGAACGGCACCAGGTTCCGCTGGAACTCGGCGAACACGTCCACCGCTTTGACGCCCTGACCCGACTCGACGCCAGCGTCCACATCGGTCACCAGAGCGATTGCGGCGTAACACATCTCCAGTTCCCGAGCCAGAACGGACTCGGGGTAGCCGGTCATGTTCACCAGCCGGAAGCCCTGCGCGGCGAACCACTTGCTCTCGGCCCGCGTCGAGAACCGTGGGCCCTGGATCACCACCATCGCGCCGCCGTCGATCACGCCGGGACGCGCCGTCGCGGCGGCACGCAGCGACGGGCAGTACGGGTCGGCGAACCCGACGTGGATGCCGCCCGAATCGAAATACGTGTCGGCACGTCCGGTCGTGCGGTCGACGAGCTGGTCGGGCACCACTGTGGAGCCGGGCCCCAGTTCCGGGTCGAGGCTGCCGACCGCGCACGGACCGAAGATGCGCCGGACCCCGAGCACCCGCAGCGCCCACATGTTGGCGCGGTAGGGCACCGTATGCGGAGAGAATTCGTGGTCGATACCATGCCGAGGAAGGAACGCGACCTCGTGCTCACCGACCGTGCCGACGGTGATCGGCGCACTGGGCCTTCCGTACGGCGTGTCGATCTCGACCGACCGGGCGTCCGGGCCGAAGAACGAATAGAAGCCGCTGCCGCCGATGACGCCTAACACTCGATCGCTTCCGTGCGCATCCCCCCATTGTGGTGCATCCCGGCCCTCGGCCGCCGGTGACGGTGCGGTGACGTCCTGCGAGGCCAAGCCCCACGCGGCGTGTGCTGTGGGCACGCTGGCGGGCGACCCTATGCGTACCGCCACGTCACGACGCCACACCTGGATCGCCCTCCTCGTCGGTCTCACGGGTGTGTTGACGGCGTTGGCGCTGCCGTTCGCGCCGGTGCTCACCGAGACCACGACGCTGACGTGGCCCGCACCGGGGCGTCCCGCGACGTCGAGCACCACCCTCCTGGCCCCGGACATCCCGGCCGCGCTGACGGTGTCGATCCCCTGTTCGGTCCTGAGGGCCGGCGCCACCCGGCCCGCACCGACGACGCTGTTCGCCACCGCGCCGCAGGACACCGGCCTCACGATCACCGCGTCGCGAGGGCAGGTGCGACTGCGCCTCGGTGACCGCGAGGAACAGCTGGACATCCCGGCCGCGCCGCGAGACTGCCAGGTGCGTGTCGACTCGGCGACCGACGGGGTGACGATCCTCGAAGCCGACGGGCGGGTCACGCTGTGGGCCGGCGCGCCCGCACCCCGGGTCGCCGGCTTCCACACCGACCTCGGCGCAGGCCAGACGTCGGGACTTTCGGCCACGGTCGTCGTCTCGGGTCCGTTCGCGACGACCCCGACGGTGCTCAAGGGCGCCCTCGTGGTGATCCAACTGTTCGCGGCCGGCGTAGCGCTCCTGCTCCTGTTCCGCGGCCGCGCACCGCCGGTCCGCCGAGCCCGGCCCTGGCGTTGGCGTTGGCGTTGGCGGCGGGCGTGGTGGATCGACGTCGCGGTCGCGGCGACGCTCGCCGGCTGGGCCGTGATCGGACCCCTGGCGGTCGACGACGGCTGGGCCACGATGATCGCGCGCAACGTCGCCGCGACGGGGAACCCGGGCAACTACTACCGGTGGTGGGATGCCGCCGAGGTGCCGTTCGCTTTCAGCCAGCAGTTGCTCGCACCGCTGACGCAGCTCAGCATCGCCCCGCTGTGGCTGCGGCTGCCCGGCACCCTGGCTGCACTGGCGACCTGGTTCGTCGTGAGCCGCGGCGTGCTGGGGGGCGCCCTTCCCGGCGTGGCGACGACCGCGCGGGTGCGCACCGTCGCCGCGGCGTTCTTCCTCGCCGCGTGGCTGCCGTTCAATCTCGGCACGCGACCGGAGTCCTACGTCGCGCTCGGCGTGGCCGCGAGCCTGGCGCTGGCGTGGCGTGCCCGCGACGGTGCCGACCTCGGGTTGCTGGCACTCGTTGCCGCCCTGACCGTCCCTGTCAGTCCCAACGGCGTGCTCGTCGTCGCCCCGATGATCGTCCTGGCGCCGCGGCTGATCCGCGCGGCGCGCCGGACGGGCAGCGGCGCGGTGACCGCCGCCCTGGTGAGTTGTGTTGGCGCCGTTGGGCTTACCGTCATCTTCGGAGACCAGACCTGGGATTCTCTCGTCACCGCGACCGACTGGCACACCACCTTCGGGCCGGCGTTGCCGTGGTACGAGGAACCCACGCGCTACGAGCACCTGCTGCAGCCCGACCAGCAGGGCAGCTTCGCCAAGCGCCTGCCGGTGCTGATCGGCGTCGCGCTGCTGCCGATCGTCGGCGCGTTGACGTTGCGCCGGGCCGACCGGGACCGGATCGGCCTGGCCGCCCTGCGGATGGGCGCCGTCGTGGTCGTCGCTCTGCTTCTGCTCGCCGCGGGCCCGTCGAAATGGTCGTATCACCTCGGAGCCCTGGCCGGGGTCTTCACGTCGTTCTCGACCCTGTCCGTCGTGCTGCTGGTGCGGCGCGCGCGGGCCCCCGACCGCCGCGTCGCGATGGTGGGTGTGGCCGGCTCGGCGCTGCTCGCCGCCACGGCCGCGCTGGCTTTCGCCGGCCCGAACGCGTGGTGGCTGCCCGCGGTCTACGACCTGCCGTGGGCAACCGGACCGATCCGCCCGGCCGGGGTGCCGCTGGACAGCCCGCTCCTGTGGGCCGGCGTCCTCGCCGCGGGCGGGCTCACGGTGCTCCCCGCCCGGCGCTTCCGACGTGCGCAGGTGTGCGCGCTGTCGCCCGCCGTGGTCACCGTGGTCGCGGTCGGCATCTCGCTGTGCGTGCTCGCGGGCACGTTCGCAGCGGCGCCGCTGCGCCGCAGCGCCGGGTCGCTGGCGTTGATCAACGCCGAGCGGCTCACCGGGACCAGGGTGTGCGGACTCGCCGACGACATCGAGCTGCTCCCCGACGGACCGATCCTTGCGGCGGCAGAACCCGGCGGCGGGTCCTCCGGCTTCACCGGCCAGGGCGGCTACCTCCCCATCGCGCCGCCGCCAGACCCGCCGGGCACCGGCGCCTCCACCTTCGTGTGGGGCAGCCGCACCCCCGACGCGCAGACGACCGGCGAGATCACCACGCAGTGGTTCACCCTCCCGCCATTGTCAACGGAAAGCGGTGTGGCGCTCTCGGTTTCGGGCCGCACGTCAGGAGCGAACGTATTGGAGCTGGAGTTCGGCAGGTTCGACGGCGCCGGGGTCGAGGTGCTCGGCGCAGTGGCGCCGGTGGACCGCCCCGCCGTCGACGAGGACCCCGCGCACCCGCTGTGGAGGTCGGTGGGCGTCGATGCCGTCGACGCACCCGCGGGCGCCGACCGGGTGAGGGTCCGCGCGGTCGACGGCCGCACCGACGACGCAGGCTGGCTGGCGTTCACCGGCCCGCGACTGCGCACCATCGTGCCGCTCAACAGCTTCCTGGCCGGCAACGGTCCGGTACTGGTCAGCTGGCCGCAGGCCTTCCTGTTCCCCTGCGTGCACGACATCCCCACCGTCTCGGCCGGCGTGGCACAAACCCCGCAGACCGTGATCGACTCCCCGCGGCCGTGGCTGACCGAGGACCGCGACGAGGACGTCGGCGGGGTCTTCGCGGGACTCGACGCCTTCGTCCCGCTCAACGAGATACCGAGCAGGTTGGCCGGCCACCCCGAGGTGGACTGGGGCTCCGTCAAGGTCCGCGGCGACACCGCCGCACCGGATGCCTACGCACGCAGCACAACTCGCGAGAAGGTGTGGGGAATCGGTGCGTCCAGAGGCCCGCGCCCGGGTGCCTAGTCGGCGATGTCGTCCTCGTCCAGATGCTGCTGGGACGCCTTCCGGGCGCCGTCGCGGATCTCGAACACGTCGGTGGCGAATCCACCGACTGCGTTCGCGACGTCCTTGACCGCGCCCGTGATGATCGTGGCCACCTCGCCGACGGCGGATGCTCCGGCCGCGACGATCTCCTGAACCGCGTCCTTGCCGATCTCGCCCTTGCTCAGCCGGTCGTCCATGCGCCCAGTCTGCCACGGCCGGGACCTGCAAGACTGGCCATCGTGGCCAGTTTCGCGCAGTGGGTAGAGGGGGCGCGTCCCCGCACGCTGCCCAACGCGGTCGCCCCCGTGATCGCCGGGACCGGCGCCGCGGCCTGGCTGGACGCCGCGTCGTGGTGGCGGGCACTGCTCGCCCTGCTCGTCGCCGTCGGGATGATCGTCGGCGTCAACTACGCCAACGACTACTCCGACGGCATCCGCGGCACCGACGACGTCCGGTCCGGGCCCCTGCGCCTGGTCGGGTCGAAGCTCGCGGCGCCGAAGTCGGTGTTGGCCGCGGCCATCGTCAGTCTTGCCGTCGGTGCCGCCGCGGGCCTCGTGCTCGCGTGGTTCTCCGCGCCGTGGCTGATTGCCGTCGGCGCGGCCTGCATCGCCGGGGCGTGGCTGTACACCGGCGGCTCGAAGCCATATGGCTATCTCGGTCTCGGCGAGGTCGCGGTGTTCGTGTTCTTCGGACTGGTCGCGGTGCTCGGCACACAGTTCACGCAGGCGCTGCGGGTGGACTGGGTCGGCGTCACACTCGCGGTCGCGACCGGGTGCCTGTCGTCGGCGGTGCTGGTGGCCAACAACCTGCGCGACATCCCCACCGACGCCCAGTCGAACAAGATCACGCTGGCGGTGCGGCTCGGCGACGCCAAGACGAGGGTGATGTTCCAGGCGCTGCTCGTGGTGGCGTTCGCGCTGACCCTGGTGCTGATGCTCGCGACGCCGTGGTGCGCGGTCGGGCTGGTGGCTCTGCCCCTGGCGGTGCGGGCCGCCACACCGGTGCGAGGCGGACTCGGCGGCCGGGAGCTGATCCCGGTGCTCAAGGACACCGGGCTGACGATGCTGGTGTGGGCGGTCGCGGTCGCCGCCGCGCTGAGCTTCGGCTAACGCTCCGCCAGCTGCCACGCCGCCGTGGTGAGGTCTTCAATTTCCTCCGGGGTGCGCAGGTAAGCCAGGACCGAGCTGTCGCGGCGCATCATCAGCGCGAGGAACAGCGTCGCGCTGCCGATCCGGCCGTCATGATGCTGTGCCTGGGAGTTGGCGATGCTCAAGACCTCCTTCACCCGCGCCGAGAAGGAGGGCGTGCTGACCGCGTGGTCGCCGGGCCTGCCGGGAACAACGCGTCGCCGCGCGGTTTCGGCCGTCAGGGCGTACGGAACGAGCAGGTCGGTCAGGTCGTCCCCGGCGTGACGGAGCAGGCCGGCGAGAAGTGCTCCGAGGTTATTTCAGTGGACCGCGTCTCCCGCGCCACCTCGCCCGCCGCGGCGATCGCCGCCCGACCGTCGTCGCTGAAATGTTCGGAGACCCCCTCGGCCACGTCTACCAGGCTAATCCGGCGGGGGCCGCCGTCCGGCGCCGATTCGATCCGGTTTGCGCCCGGGATCGGCGTGGTACATGCAGCGGGATGACTGCTGCCCCGATGCCCCGAGAGTCCGACGACGCCCGCGAGGCGCAGCGCGTGGTCGCGGCGCTGTCCGCCGCGTTCTCGGCCAAGGTGGTCGGGCAGGAACACCTGCGGGAAACGCTGCTCATCGGCCTGCTGACCGGCGGGCACATCCTGCTGGAGAGCGTGCCGGGGCTGGCCAAGACCACCGCCGCGCGCGTCGTCGCCGAATCCATCGACGGGCAGTTCCGGCGCATCCAGTGCACGCCGGACCTGCTTCCCAGCGACATCATCGGCACCCAGGTCTACGACGCGGCGACCACCTCCTTCGTCACCCAGCTAGGTCCCGTGCATGCCAACGTGGTGCTGCTCGACGAGATCAACCGCTCCAGCGCGAAGACCCAGAGCGCGATGCTCGAAGCGATGGAGGAACGTCAGACCACCATCGCCGGCACCATCTATCCCATCCCGGAACCGTTCCTGGTGATCGCGACGCAGAACCCCGTCGACCAGGAAGGCACCTACGCGCTGTCGGAGGCGCAGACCGACCGGTTCCTGCTCAAGGAGATCGTCCGCTATCCGACCCCCGAACAGGAGGTCGAGGTGCTCGCACGCCTCGACGCGGGCCTGTTCGACAAGAGCCACCCCAGCCGGCCGGTGGCCACCCTCGACGACATCCGGCGCCTCCAACGGGCCGCCCGCGAGATCTACATGAGCCGCGATCTGATGCTGTACGCCAGCCGTCTCGTCGGCGTCACGCGGGAGCCGGGCAGCCACCTGCCCAGCCAGCTGGCCAGGATGATCGAGTACGGCGCCAGCCCGCGCGCGACGATCGCGCTGTGCACGGCCGCCCGCGCGCTGGCTCTGCTGTCCGGCCGCAACCACGTGATCCCCAGCGACATCGCCGATCTGGCACACCGCGTCCTGCAGCACCGCCTCATCCTCGGCTTCGAGGCCGCCAGCGCGGGCGTCACCCCGGGCAGGGTGATCGACGCCGTGCTGCAGGCGGTCCGGGTCCCCTGAGCGGCGGCCACAGTGGGAAAACACCTCAATCGAGCCAGAGCACATTTCGGCACCGACACCCGGGGGCTACTCGACGGCGGACGGCACTCGCTGTTGCATACGCGCACACTGGAATTCGATGAGCTCCGCCCCTACGTACCGGGCGACGACGTGCGCGACATCGACTGGAAGGCCTCCGCGCGTTCCGGCAGTGTGCTGATCAAGCGGTTCGTCTCCGAGAAGCACCACAAGATCCTGCTCGTCGCCGACGCGGGCCGGAACATGGTCGGCATCTCCCCCGGCGGACAGACCAAATGCGAGATCGCCATGCACATCCTGGGTGCGGTCGGGCTTATCACGCTGGGTCGCGCCGACGAGATCGGCATGGTGTACGGGGACGCCCGCGGCAGCCTACGGGTACGGCAGAGCCGGGGCGAGAACCACATCGAAAGCATGCTGCAGAGCTACCAGAGCCATGCCGGTCGCCACGGTCCGAGCGACATCGTCTGCCAATTGACCTATGTGGCAAGCCATTACCGCCATTCGATGCTCATCGTGGTGGTGTCCGACGAACCCGAACCCGACAACCGGGTCGAGGAGGCACTGGCGAGGCTGACATCCCGTCACGACGTTCTGTGGGCGATGATCGCCGACATGCCCGCAGCCGGAGTGGCCGACGGCGGCTATGACGTGGCCACCGGGCGGCCCGTGCTGGGACCGGCGTCGGTCGATCCGCGTGTGGTCGCCGCATATCAGCGTGCCGAGGAGCGACGGATGCGCCGCCTCGAGGAACTGATGGCGGACCGGGCCGTCCCCCACACGTCGGTGTCCGGATCGGGCCAGATCCGGCGGGCACTGACCGACATGACGCGGGTGTGGTCACGTGCCGGATGATCTCCTCGAATTCGTCGGCGGCCCACCGGGATACTCCTCGGCCTGGCTGTGGCTCGGATTGGCGATCCTGCTGCTGGTCATCGTCTGGTTCGCCACCGTGATCGTCGCGACCATGCCGTCGGAGCGCCTGCGTCGGCTGCCGGGTGTCGACGACCTGCACGGCAGGCTCCTGCGACACCGCTTCGCCAGGACGGTCAAGGACATCACGCGGCGGCATCGCGACGGCGAACTGTCGGCCGAGCAGGCCGGCGCCGCGCTGAGTTGCACGCTGCGCAGCTTCCTGCACCAGGCCACGGGTACCCGGGCGCAGTACATGCAGGTGCGCGCGATCGCTGCCAGTGAACTCGCGCCCGCCGCACCGCTTCTGGAGGCACTGGGCAGCGCGCAGTTCGACAGGACCTCCGACGCCGACGTCGGCCGGCTGGGCGACGACACCGAAGAGTTGATCCGCTCGTGGAGCTGACATGGTGGCCGGTCGCCGCGGCGGGTGTCGGTGCTGTGATCCTGGTGATCGCGGTCGCGGTGCTGCTGCCGGTCAAGGGTCGACAGGATCGGCAAGTGCCCTTGGCCAACACGGCGAGGCTAACCCGCCTGCCTGAATACCGGGCCGTGGTGCGCAGGCAGACGCGGGCCGCCGCGGTGGCACTGGGCCTGCTGGTCCTCCTGTGCATCGCGACGGCCCTCGTCGGCGCCCGGCCCAGCGGAACGTTCGCCGACGCCGACGAATCCGCCCCGCGCGACGACATCATGCTGTGTGTCGGGGCCCCTGTCGACGACGCGGCGACCACCAAGTTCCTCGGCTACTTCGCGCGCCAGGCGACGACCTACGGCTCCGAACGGATCGGGCTGACGTCGCTGAATCGGCGGCTGGTGCCGATGACCCGGGACTACCAGTTCGCCGCCGGACGTCTCGCCGACTACGCCCGCAACGCACCCGCCGCCCCCGTCTTCACCGCTGCGGTGGAGTACGACGGCTACTCCCCCACCGTCGCCGACGCGTTGGCGTTGTGTCTCACCGGTTTTCCCGGATTCGAGACCACCGGGGACACCCGGCGATCCCTGATCTACGTGGGCCCGGGCGCGCTGCGACCGCCCGGCGACACCCGGCCGTCCCTGTACACCGACGCGCAGGCCACCGAAATGGCGCAGCGCGCCGGTGTGCAGATCAACGCGATCGCCACCGCGGGCCGCGACACCGACTCGCTGAGCGCGGCCACGAACGCGACCGGCGGACGGTTCTTCCGGTTCGATCCGGCCCAGACGGACCGTCAGCTCGACACGATCCGGGCCGAAGCGCCCACGGCCCCCGGCGACCGGGTCGACACTCGAGAGGACGCACCCACCGTGTATGTGCTTGCCGCGCTGGCACTGTCGGCGCTGCTGGGCGTCTCTCTGCTGGCGGTGCGGCGATGACCTTCGACCCGGTGCTGCCGATCGCCGTTCTCGCCGTCGCCGCCGCGGCGTTGCTCGTGCTGCGCGCGGTGGCGCTCCGGCTCGCCGCGACCACCGGGCGCCGCGCCGTCCTGCGCTGGTGTCTCACCACCGGCGCGATGCTTCTCGTGCTGCTGGCTGCGGTCCGCCCGGTCACCGGTTCGGCAGCCGAAACCCCGCAGGCGCAGCAGTCGCTGTCGGGGGCCAACGTCTACTTCGTCGTCGACCGCTCCGCCGACTCGGCGATCCCCGACGTCAACGGGGCACCGCGGATGGCGGCCATGCGCGACGACATGCAGACGCTCATCGACGCCAACCCCGGCGCACGGTTCGCCGTCATCGCTTTCGCCTCCCGCCCGGCCATCGACTGGCCGCTGTCGGCGGACGCGTGGAGCCTGCAGCCCGTCGTCGACGCCCTCAATCCCTACCCGGGGGCGGACAGCAGGGAGGTCAACGCCGCGGCAGCAGCCAACGTGCTCCGCTATCAGTTGATCTCGGCCGGTCAGCAGTTTCCCCAGGCGCCGAACATCGTGTACTACCTCGGCTCGGGAGCTCCCGAATCCACCCTGACCCAGGGCGTCTTCGACACCCCTGCAGTCGACGGTGGAGCAGTCCTCGGTTACGGCCCCGGGGAGGCGACCCTGCGCGGCATCGCCGGCCAGCTCGGCCTGCCCTATGTCAGCCGTCCCGCCGGGGAGCTGCCGGTCAATGCGGACGCCGCGTCCGGGCAGCCTGACGCCTCCCTGGGCGCCGAGCCCGCCCGGCGCGTGGAGCTGTACTGGATATTCGCCGTGCTGGCCTCGCTGCTGCTTCTCGGCGAGATCTTCCTCACCGCACGGGATCTGCGCCGCGCGAACGCGACCCGTCGCGAGGTGCTCTCATGAGGCGCGCACCGGCCCGCACGCGACTGCGCCGACGCCTGCTCCTGCTCTCGGCCCTACCCGTCGCTCTCGCCGTCGCCCTGGCGGTGAAGCTGATCTCGGTCGTCGTCCTGGGGAATTCGGCACAGGAACACTTCGCCGCCGGGGACATCGGTGCGCTCCGCGACGACGTGTCGATGCTCAAGGTGCTCAACGTGGTCCAGCCCGCCAACGCCCACATCGCCGCCGGCGGGCTGGCCGTCCTGGAGGACCGACTCGACGACGCCGACGCCGAGTTCACCAGCGCCCTCTCGCACACCGACGCAGCACAGTCGTGCCCCGTCCGGGTCAACCTCCAATTGGTCAGAGAGCGTCAGGGTGACATCGACGCCTGGGAGGCGCGCCTCGATCAAGCGCGCGAGCGCTATGAGAGCGCGCTGACCGTGATCGCCGACGCGCCGGAATCGTGCTTTGCCGGCAATGCCGACCCCGACCCGCAGCGCAAGGCCGTGCGCCAGGACGCCCAGGCTCGCGTTCTGGCGAAGCTTCAGAGCCTGGGGACGGTGGCACCCCTCGCACCACCGTCCCCGCCGCCGCCTGCCGCCGCCACACCGTCCGCGCCCCCGGCCTCCGTGCCCGACGCCGATCAGACGCCCGATCTCCGACAGCTCGACGTCGGCGGAGACCCGCTCGAGGCGTTGCGGCAAGTACTGCGCGACGCCGCGGGTTAGGCCCGCGAAGCGCCCGTCCAGAACTCGACGATCTTGCCGTCAGAGATCCGTAAGAGATCGTTTCCGGTGAATCGGGCGGGCCCGTCCTTGCCTGAGCCGGTAGCAATCCACCGCGCGGCCATCAGGTCCCCGTCGAACATCGGACCGACCTCCAACACGAAGACCAGTTCCTTGAACGCCATGCGGGTCCGGTCGATCTCGCTCTGCAATTCGGCGGGACCTCGCACGTCGCGGGTGGGCCAATGTCCGACGAAATCGGGCGATACGAGTTCGTCGGCGATGCGCCGGCCGGCCCACAGTTCGTTCATCCAGCGCCGGTAGAGCCGCTGGCCGACCGCATTCCTGGGGCTACTGATACCCCTGTGGTTCGGCAGCCCCCGCGAACGAGCTATGACCTGGGAGTTGTTCATGCCTTAACTGTTACCCAGCACACACCTCAGCTAAGCCGACAGAATGCGAAAAGAGGCGGGCCGGACCGCGATGGGTCAGCGTGCGGCGTCGTCCCCGTCGGCGCTACGGGAAGCCGTACCGCCGTCGTCTCCGCGCAGCCGCGCCTGCAGCTGTTCGCGGTCGCGGCGACGACGGGCGTCCATCGCGGCCATGCTCGCCGTCGCGCGACGACGCAGCGGGCTGAACAACCAGATGCCCAACGGCAGGGCGATCACGATGGCGAACAGCAAAGCCACGACGACAGGGAATTCGCGAATCCCGATCACGTGGCCGACGCCGAGAATCAGTGCTGTCATCACCGCAACGAGCGCCAGCCGGGCCCCGACATAGGCGAGCACGTCGAGGTACGGCCGAGTTCCGGGCCGGGGGTCGTCAGACACGAATCCGAGCCTACCGATGACGCGTATATTGACAGGAAGGAGGTTTTGAGTGGCGTATTTGCTCCTGATTCTTGTCGTAGCAGCACTGGTCTACGTCGGCTGGCGGATGATCCGGATGAACGCGAACAAGCCGCGTCCCCGGACGATCGGGCCCGACGACGATCCAGACTTCCTGCGACGGATCAACCCGCGCGACGACCACCCGCGGTCCTGACCCCGAGGTGAGCGCGTAAGGCCCGACCGTCAGTCGATCGGGTCCACTGCCCGCGGGCCGCCGGGGAAACCGTCGGCCACCGTTGCGGCCAACTCCAGCAACGACTCTCGGGTCTCAGGACGCAGCCGATCGAGGCTGATCTCGGCGCCCTCCTCCAGATGCGGATCGAACGGCACCTGGCAGACGGCGCGGCACCGGCGCGTGAAGTGGTCGACGACCTTGGTGAGATCGACCTTCGTCCCGCCTCGTCCGGAGCGGGGGCGGACCCCGTTGATCACCGCGATCGAGTTGCGCACGAGATCGTCGCGGCCATGCGCGTCGAGCCAGTCGAGCGTCGCGGACGCGCTGCGCGCGCCGTCGACCGACCCGGAGCTGATCACCACGAGCACATCAGCCTTATCGAGCACCCCCGACATCGCCGAGTGCAGCATGCCCGTACCGCAGTCGGTCAGGACCACGCTGTAGAAACGTTCGAGGACCTCGACCGCCCGGGTGTAGTCGGCCGCGGAGAAGGCCTCCGACACCGCCGGATCGCTCTCCGACGCGAGTACTTCCAGGCGGCTCGGACCCTGCGACGTGTACTGGCGGACAGCGCTGTAGGCCGAGATGCCCTCGGCATCGCGCAGCAGATGACGCACCGTCGCCGGCGTCTCCAGAGGTACCTTCTGACTCAGCGTCCCCCGATCGGGGTTGGCGTCCACCGCGATCACCCGGTCGCTTCGTGTCGTGGCGAACGTCGCTCCCAGCGTCGCGGTGATCGTCGTCTTGCCGACCCCACCCTTCTGCGACAGCATCGCGATCCGGTAGCAACCCCGTAGCGGGCGCTGCACCCTCGCGACCAGCGCCTCGTGCCGGACGACCTTCGGGCTCTCCCCGGGGTTGATCAGCCGCCCCGACGCGAGATAGACCGCCTTGCGCCAGCCCGCCGACGGAGCCTTGGACGCCGACTTCAGTAGCGCGACCGTCGACAGGTCCAGGTACGGGGCGGGTTCGGCGGTCGATGCGACGGACGCGACGGGAGGCGTGCCCTCCGGTGGCGTCGGGGCCGTCCATTCGGCGGGCACCGGCGCCATGGGGTCGGAAAACCGTTGCTGTGCCCGAAATCCGCCCGGCACGTCAGACAACAGTCACAGTCCTCTCAGCCGACTCGTCTGGTCCTGTTGGCTCAGCCGACTCTGGCTCATGGGTCGGCTCAGCCGACGCCTGCATACGAGTGCAGGCCCACCGTCACCAGGTTGATGAAGAACAGATTGAACACCATGGCGACGAAGCCCGCGATGTTGATCCACGCCGCCTTCCTGTCCCGCCACCCGGCCGTCGAACGCGCGTGCAGATAGGCGGCGTAGACGACCCACGCGATGAACGACACCGTCTCCTTGGGATCCCAGCCCCAGTAGCGGCCCCACGCCTCCTCGGCCCAGATCGCACCGAAGATGACGCCGAAACCGAAGATGGGGAACGCGAAGATCGTTGTGCGGTAGGCAATCCGGTCGAGGGTCTGAGCGTCGGGAAGCTTCGCCACGACGCGTCCGACCGCATCGGTGCGCTCGGGGTCCCCCAGCCGCGACATCTTCACCAGGAACAGGATGCTGGCCACCCCGGCGACCAGGAACACCCCGGAGCCCAGGCTGACGACCGACACATGGATGGGCAGCCAGTACGACTGCAGCGCGGGCATCACCGGCGCGGCGTGCGAGTACAGCCACTTGCCCGACACCGTCAGCAGGATCAGCACGGGCACGAGGACGAACACCCACAGGGAGCGGTACTGCGGCTTGCGCAGAACCCACGCCGCGGCCACCAGACCGCACAGCGAGGTCAGGTTGATGAACTCGTACATGTTGCCCCACGGCACGCGCGAGGTGGACAGCCCGCGCAGCACGATGCAGGCCAGCAGCAGGGCGATCCCGACATAGGTGAGCGCCATGCCCGCCGAACCGAGCCGCTCGTCGAACGGGCGGCGCGGGGCGTCGGCGACGATTCCCGGGGCGGCGCTGTCGCGAGTCACACCCGCCGACGCGGCGCCGACGAGTTCCCGGCTCTCGACCTTGCGGCTGCGGCTGTAGGCCAGCTCCACGGCGAACAGCAACAGCGCGGCGACCAGCACCAAGACCGACGACGTGAACGCCCAGTCGGAGTAGCGGGCCAAACCGATGTCGATGGTCGTGCTCATCGGTACCTCATTCGCTCGCAAGCTTCGCTCATGCGTGATCCGCTTTCTTCTCTGCTTCCGTCGGCGCTGCGTGCGTCGGGTCGGTGCGCGTCGGGGCCGTCTCGACCGTAGCGAGCAGCCGCCCCGTGAGGCGCTCGAACTCGTCACCCCACCCAGAGTTGTCGGTGCGGGCCAGGCCGCCCAGCTCGACGTTCACGGTACCCGCAGGTCCCGGCGCAAGTCGCACCCAGACTCGGCGCCGGCGCACGATCAGGGACACCAGCAGTCCGGCCATCATCGTCATCGAGAACACCAGCACCCAGATCTGGGCGGGGTCGTGCGACACCTGCAGGTTGACGAACGGGGTCGCGCCGTCGAAACGCACCACGGTGCCGTCCTCGAGCCTGGTGTCCTCGCCGGCCTTGAGGTTCACCCGCGCCATCTTCGTCAGGCGGCCCTGGCCGATCATCCGCTCGTCGAGTGAGAACACCGACTGGGGTCGTCCGGTGTCGAGGCCGGTGTCGCCCCTGTAGATGTCGACGGCCACCGCCGGGTCCTGCATCTCCGGGAACCGGGAGGACAGCAGCACTCCGTCGAGCTGGGCCGTCGGGGCGAACAGACCCTGGATCGCGATCTGGTTGCGGCGACGCTCCCGCTCGTCGCTGTAGGTGCCGCCGGGAGGATCGAAGCGCATCGCGCCCGACGACAGGAACGTGATCTGGTCGTCGGGGCGCCACTGCAGGGTCTGCGTGCGCGTCTGGCCGTCCGGGAACGTCACGGTGAACGTCGGCGCATATCCGTGGCCCTGCAGGTAGACGCGGTCGCCGGCGACGCGCAGCGGTTCGTTGACCTTCAGCAGGTACGGGCGCCATGTGTCGGTGCTGAGGTCGTCGCCGGCCTGGTAGTCGATGTTGGCCTGGAAACCGACCGCCTGGCCGTTCTCCAAATAGGTGGCGTCGAAGTCGTTGACGCGCAGACACATCGGGTACAACGACGTCCCGTCCACGGTGTTGCCCGCGCGGAACGAGTCGAACGCCGCGGGCGAGGCCGTGCAGAAGCCTGGGCCCCCGTCGGCGATGACGATGACGTTGCCCTCGTAGCTGAACAGCTTGCCCGCGGCGATCGCGACGAGCAGCCCGAGCAGCGAGAAGTGGAAGACGATGTTGCCGAACTCGCGCAGATAGCCCTTCTCGGCAGAGATCTCGGCGGTCTCGCCGTCGCGGCGGGTGAAGCGGCGCCAGCCCCGCAGGCGGTCGTCGACGGCCGCGGCCAGAGTGTCGACGTCTCCGGGCACCTCGGCGGCGTGGTGTTTGGGCAGCCGGCTCAGATTGCGCGGTGCGGCCACGGGGGTGGCGCGCAGGCTCCGGAAATGCTCGAACAGCCGAGGGGTCAGGCAGCCCACCAGCGAGATGAACAGCAGCACGTAGATCGCGGTGAACCAGTAGCTGGAGAACACGTCGAAGGCCTGCACCCGGTCCAGCCACGGGCCCAGCGTCGGGTGCTCGGCGAGGTACTCGGCGACCTTGGTCTCGTTCAGGCTGCGCTGCGGCAACAGCGCGCCCGGAATGGCGGCGAGGGCGAGCAGAAAGAGCAGCACCAGCGCGGTGCCCATCGACGTCAGCGTGCGCCAGGTGTTCCGGACGAGCGCGAGCAGACGCGACATCGGGCGTGCCGGGCGCGTGTCGGGCGAGTTCGTGTCGGCCCGCGGTGGGGTGGTGACCATCAGATCGGCAGCCTGACGTCGCTGACGAACGCGTCGCGCACCCAGGACACGAAGTCGTTCCACAGCCCGGTGACCAGCGCGGCGCCGACCAGGATCATCAGCACGCCGCCGAAGATCTGGATGGTGCGGGTGTTGCGGCGCAGCCAACCCAGCCCCGCGACCGCACGCGCCGAGCCGAAGGCGAGCAGCACGAACGGAATCCCGAGCCCCAGGCAGTAGGCGATCACCAGAACCGCACCGCGGGCGACGTTGCTGCCCTCGGTCGCCGACGCCACGGCGATCACGCCCGTCAGCGTGGGTCCCAAACACGGTGTCCACCCCAGGGCGAACACCGCGCCCAGCAGCGGCGCACCGCCCAGTGTCGAGAGGCGACGCGGCGTGAACCGGGTGTCGCGCTGCAGCACCGGCACCAACCCGATGAACACCAGGCCCATCAGGATGGTCACCACGCCACCGATGCGTTGCAGCAGGAGCTGATTGCTGATCAGCGTCGTCGTCATGCCGAGCACCGCGACGGTGCCCAGCAGGAACACCACAGTGAATCCCGCGACGAACAGGCCCGCGGCACCCGCCACCCGCAACCGGGCCCCCTTGACGGCCACCTGTGTCTGCCCGGGCCGGTCGTCGACGCCGACGACCGCGGCCAGATACGACAGATAACCGGGCACCAGCGGAACGACGCACGGCGACGCGAACGACACGAGCCCGGCCAGGGCCGCCAGCCCCATCGCCAGCAGCAGCGGGCCCGTGGCGGTCAACTGGTCGATCTGGTCGACGTTCACTGCTCGGCCGCCAATCGCTTCACGACCGGTTGCAGATCCCCGGCCAGCAGTTCGCGCAGGAACACCGCGGCGACCCGGTGCTGACGGTCGAGCACCACCGTCGACGGGATCACCGTCGTCGGGTACCGGCCGCCGAACGCGATCATGGTGCGCATCGGCGGGTCGTAGATGGACGGAAACGTGATCCCGCGGTCGGTGACGAAATCGCGCGGGGCATCGATGTTGTTGTCGCGCACATCGATTCCGAGGAACGCCACCCCTTTGTCGCGGGTCGCGTCGTACACCTGCTGCAGCTGGGTGATCTCGGTGCGGCACGGCCCGCACCACTGGCCCCACACGTTGATCACGACGACCTTGCCGTCGAAGTCGGACAGCGACAGCGTCTTGTCGGTGTCCATCAGGTCGGGTCCCGAGAGCGGCCCGGGCGTGCCGCGGTCCTGCGGCGGATCGTAGAAGATGTCGGTCTGACCACCAGGGGCCACGAACTCGAATGTGCCGCCCTGCGCGACGGCGTCACTGCCCGTGGCACATCCGGCGAGCACGGCCGCGGCCGCACACGCTGCGAACAGCGTGCGCGCCATGGCCAGCACCCGATTCACTGCCCGGCCAACTCCGCATACCCCCAGCCGACATAGCTCTCGCCGTGAAAGTAGAACGACGTGACCGAGGCGAGATTGCACATCCGCTTCGTCGGGAAGTGGTGCAGCGGCAGGTCTGTCATCGCACGCCGCAGCGTCTCGACGGGCAGCTGGTGGCTCACGCACACCGCTTCGTGACCGGCCGCGGCGGCGCGGGCCCGGAACACCGCACGCTTCATCCGCGCGGCGATCTCGGTGTAGGGCTCACCCCACGAAGGGATGCGGGGGTTGCGTAGGTGCCACCAGTTGCGCGGATCCCGCAGCGCACCGTCACCGGGCGAAACCCGTTGTCCCTGAAAGATGTTCTCAGACTCGATCAGCTCGTCGTCGGTGTTCACCGACAGGTGGCGGGCCGCCGCGATGGGGGCAGCGGTCTCCTGCGCGCGCTCCAGCGGCGAGGCGACGACATGGGTGATGTCGCGCCACGCCAGCCACGCGGCCACGGCTTCGGCCTGGGCCTGGCCCCGCTCCGAGAGGTGGTAGTCCGGAAGCCGCCCGTACAGGATCTTCTCGGGGTTGTGCACCTCGCCGTGACGCATGACGTGCACGATCGTCTGCTCGGCACCCGGCGTCATGCGCTCGCCTGTGCTGCGGCACGGGCCGCGCCCGGCAGGGCGTCGGCGATCCGGTCGAACGCGTCATCGTCGAGAACGCTGGACACGAACCAGGTTTCGTACGCGCTGGGCGGCGGGTAGACCCCCGCGTCGAGCAGCGCGTGGAAGAACGCCGGGAAACGCCACGTCTCGGTGGCCTTGGCCGACGCGAAGTCGATGACCGGATCCCCGGCGCCGAAGAACACGCTGAACATGTTGCCCGCCCGCGGAATCTGATGTGCGACACCGGCTTCGGTCAGCGCGTCGCCGATGAGCCCGGCCAGACGGTCGGCGTTCGCATCCAGCTTGGCGTAGACCGTGTCGTCGGCGGCGCGCAGGGTGGCCAGCCCCGCGGCCATCGCCACCGGGTTCCCCGACAGCGTGCCCGCCTGGTACACCGGCCCCAGCGGCGCCAGCCGGCCCATCACCTCGGCGCGTCCGCCGAACGCCGCGGCGGGCAGCCCGCCGCTCATCACCTTGCCGAAGGTGAACAGGTCGGCGTCCACCGGATCCACGCCGTACCACCCCGCGCGGCTGACCCGGAAGCCCGTCATGACCTCGTCGGAGATCAGCAGCGCGCCGTGTGCCGCGGTGATCCGGCGCAGTTCGGCGTTGAAACCGGGCAGCGGCGGCACCGTTCCCATGTTGCCGGGGCTCGCTTCGGTGATCACGCAGGCGATGTCGTCGCCGAACTGCCCGAACACGTCCTCCAACGCAGCGACGTCGTTGTACGGGAGCACGATCGTGTCGGCCGCGGCGGCTCCCGTCACCCCCGGGGAGGACGGCAGTCCCAGCGTGGCGACACCGGAGCCCGCGTCGGCCAGGAGGGCATCGCTGTGACCGTGGTAGCAGCCGGAGAACTTGATGATCTTGGCGCGTCCCGTGTAACCGCGGGCAAGCCGGATCGCGCTCATGGTGGCCTCGGTGCCGGAATTCACCAGCCGCAGCAGCTCGACGGGCGCGACGCGGTCGATGATCTCGCGGGCCAGCTCCGACTCCGACGGTGTCGGCGCCCCGAACGACAGACCGTCGGCGGCGACCCGCTGCACCGCCTCGACGACAGCCGGATGTGCGTGTCCGAGGATCATCGGACCCCAGGAGGACACCAGGTCGACGTACCGGTTGCCGTCGGCGTCGGTGAGCCAGTAGCCCTGGGCCGAGGTGATGAATCTCGGGGTGCCGCCCACGGAGTTGAACGCACGCACCGGCGAGTTCACCCCGCCGGGGATGACCGAGGACGCGTCGGCGAACAGCTTCGCGGACAAGTCGGTACTGCTCATGCGACCAGTCTCCCAGCAGGGTCAAAAGCGTCAACTACAGGGTGTAGTGGTCGCTGGGCGGCGGCGGTCAGCGCGGCGTGAGATGGGCCCGGATCGGGCCGTGCGCCACCGTCGTGAACGGCACGTCCACCGCGAACTCGTCGTCCAGCGAGCGGATCTGCATGCTGCGGACGATCGTCGCCAGCGCCAGCGTCGTCTCCAGCCGGGCGAAATGCTCCCCGATGCAGGACCTGGCCCCGCCGGCGAACGGCAGGAAGTGCCAGCGGTCCCGGGCGGCGGTGTTCTCCGGGCTGAAGCGGTCGGGGTCGAACCGCTCGGGGTCCGGCCAGATGTCGGGGTCGCGGTGCAGCGCGTAGATACCGACCGCGACCAGCGTCCCCGCCTCGACACGATGGCCGGCGACGTCGATGTCGCGGACCGCCATCCGGCCGACCCCGGCCGCGGGCGGGCACAATCGCAGGGCTTCGTGCAGCACCTGGATGGTGTAGCCGAGCTGCGGCACGTCGGCGGGTTCCAGTTCCCGCTCGCCCAGTGCGGCCGCCTCGGCGGCGACGCGGCGCTGGATCTCGGGATGGTGCCCGAGGATCCACAGGGCATACGTCAGGGCCGTGGCGGTGGTGTCGTGTCCGGCCAGCATGAAGATCAGCAGGTCGTTGCAGATGTCGTCGTCGGAGAGCGCCAGCCCGGTCTCGGGGTCCTCGGCCTCCATCAGCGCACGCACGAGCGGAGCGTCGCGGTCGGGGTCGTCGCGGCAGGCCTGCAGCATCTCGGCGGTGACGCGGCGCATCTCGGCGACGGCGTGCCGGGCCCGTCTGCGCGCCGGGGTCGGCAACCAGCGGGGCGCACGGATCGGGCGCAGCGCACGATCGGCGGTGTAGGACGACGCGACGTGCATGTGCTCGGCGATGACGTCGGCGCTCTCGTTGAGGTCCACGCCGAGCACCGAGCGGCCCAGGGACTGCATGGTCAGGCGGCGGCACTCCAGGTCCAGGTCGACCTCGCCCCCGTCGCGCCACGCCTCGACGAACCGCTCGGCCGCCCGGGACATGTGCCCGCCGAAGAGCCGCACCTTCTGCCGGGTGAACACCGGCGCCAGTGCGCGCTTGCGGGGCCGCCACTTCTCGTTCGGCAGCACGAAGAGGCTGTCGCCGGCCATGTCCTGGACCTCTTCGTGGACGATGCAGCGCTCGGAGAACGAGTCGTTGCGGCCCAGCACGTCGCGGATGCCCTCGGGCGAGAAGACGGCCACGAAGGGCGGGAACAGCCATTTGGGCGCGACCTGCACGCGGGTGATCGGGCCGCCGGCGGCGCGGACCTGCAGCTGCCCGGTGTCGAGGGCGCGGACCAGTCTGAGCAGCTCCCGGTACGGCAACGGGTTGCGGGGCGCCAGATCCAGGCCGGCGACGGCGCTGTCAGCCTCAGCGACCACCGGGATCGCTCCACGTCAGGACCTCGCCCGTCGCCGCGGTCATCGTGGTGCCCGGCATCACGCGCAGGCGGTACGGCTGCAGCCGGAGAACGGCGAAATCGTCCGAGGTCGGGCCGTCCTTCCACATCGGGATGATGGACGGGTCGTAGCGGACGGGCGCGGGTCCGGTCGCGAACTTCTCCCACACCGCGGCGCGGGTCTCGTCGTCGGTGTACCACTCGACGAGGCACTCGGCCGAGCAGGTGTCGTGCGTGGTGGTCCAGTAGCTGACCGACACCTCGGGGTGGGCGGCCAGGTGGGCCCGCTTGATCGGGGTCGGCACCGTCGCGATCCAACCGAAGAGGTCGGTGCCGTCCCACTCCCAGATCGGGTGCAGGATGCGGGTGCGCGGTCTGCCGTCGCCGTCGACGGTGGCCACCGAGGCCCAGACGATCGAATGGGCCATGTCGACGAAGGCCGGGGCGATCTCCTCGAGCGCTGTCACGAAGATCAGATTAGGCACACGCCTGTCGGCGCCGCGGGCCCTCCCCGGATCACTCGTCGAGTTTCTTCTTGAACTCCTCGGTGTTGCGGTACTCGACGTTGCCCTCGTCGGCCGAGGTCTCGATCTTGCCCTTGTCCTCGTCGTCCACCCAGTCGGTGACGGAGGTGCCGGAGACGGTGCCGCTGCTGCCGGGCAGCGTGGTGGTCTGCAGGTCGTCGGAGTAGGCCTTGGCCATCTCCTTGGCCTTCTCCTTGTGCTCGTCGGTGACGTCCGGCTTTTCGGTGCGGTTCTCGGTCTCCGGGTCCGGGGTCTCGGTGACGTGCTCGAGCTGGACGTCCGGCTTGTCGCCGGCCTGGCGTTGCTGGGTTTGATCATCGGCGGTCATGGCTCACGGGCTGCCCGAAAGTGTGACGTACGAAACACGCGATCATGCCGGGACGGTCCGCAGCGCCGCGGGCAGGCTGGGCAGGAAATGCTGTCGCGCGAACGCGCGGATGTCGTCGGCCGTTTCCAAGGGCTGCGCACTGGGCAGCAGCAACACCATCGCCGCGTACCGCAGGATGCAGTCGGCGAGCTCGTCGATCGCCGCCGCACCGATGCGCTCGGCGAAACCGAGCGGGAAGATCACCCGCAGCGCCTCGGCCATCCGCTGGATCGCGGCGAGGTGGTAGCGCCCCGCCAGCTCGAGCACGAGGCCCGGCTCCTCGGTGATCATCTGGTGCAGCACCCGGTGCCTGCGGAACTTCAGGATCGACAGCGTGAAGGCCTCGACGTAGTAGTTCGATTGCAGCGCTGAGCTTTTGAGCTCGATCGCGATGTCGGCGAACAGTGCGACGTTCTCACGTTCGATGACGGCGCCGACGAGTTCGTCCTTGTTGGCGAACCGCCGGTAGATGGTGGTCCGGCTGACCCCGGCGCGGCGGGCGACGTCCTCGAGCGCGACCCGGCGGAAGCCGTGCCGCTCGAACTCGACGACGGCGGCGTCGAGGATCTGCTGCGAGGCGGAATCAGGGCTGGGCATGGGTCCTGGCATAGCCCTTCACGGCGTACCCGCTGTAGCGAACGGTCATCGGCAGGCGGTCCCAGACCCAGTTGACCGGACGCGACCGCCACAGGGCGGCGAACCGCTGGTAGCGCCGCTCCTGTTTGTCGCTCCACGGCAGGCCCAGCAGGGTGCGTGCCCGCGGCGGCAGACCGCCGGTGGTCAGGAACGCCGCGAGCGGGTTGAACACGGGCGCGACGAGCCGCCACACCAGCGGGTGCACGGCCTTCGGCCGCGGGAAGCCCTTCGTGACGTAGCCGACGCCGTATTTCGCGGTCGGGTGCGCGACGACGACCTGGTCCATCATCCGGTCCCAGTACTGCACGAAGTCGGCGTAGGTGGCGGGCATCACGCGGTCGCTGACCCCGTAGCGGCGGTACCAGGTCTTGGACTCCAGCCAGATCTGCTCACGCTCGGCGTCGGTCAGGCGTTTCACGAAGGTGTCGGCGAAGTAGTAGACCTGCTCGACGAACGTGGCGTGCGCCCAGAAGTACGTCTCGGGATCCAGTGCGTGGTAGCGGCCGACCTCCTCGCCGTCGGGGCCCGGCATCACGCCCTTGACGTGGTGGTGGAAGTCGCGGACCTGCAGCCCTGCGTTGTCCTCGTCGGAGCCGTAGACGGTGTTGAAGATCGGTGGGATGGTCCGCTTCAGGCGTTCGGCGGTGTCGGCGAAGAACGTCGAGTGGTCGTACACGCCCTGCCCCAGCTCGGCCAGCATGTTCTGCAGCACCGCGGGCCGCGGGCCGATCAGGTACATGCGGTTGTCCCCGAAGTAACGCCACACCAGGGACTGCGGCCCCAGCGGCAGGGCGTCCGGCGCGGCGCTCTCGAGGGGTCCGGAGGTGTTCGCCAACTCGGTCATGCGCAACAGTGTTACAGATTTTGCACTTTGTACCAACAGCAGTGTGGCGAGGGCCACAGCTAGGTCGGTAGAGGTGCCTCCATCGCGACGGGTGCGCCGCCGAGCCTCGGCTGAGGGCTGCAAAACCGGCGCCGAGAGCGACCGGGAATCTCAGTTCGCGGGTGGGCGGCGCAGCTGGGCGATGCCGAGGACGGTCAGCACACCGGCCACGGTCGCCAGCAGCAGCGACAGCGTCAGCATCGGGGCCTGGTACACCTGCGAGACCGTGGTGGGTTCGCCGTCGAGCACCGGCGCGACGAGCACCTCGGAGCGGGCGTTCAACCAGGCCAGCACACTGCCGACCGCTGCCAGGGCGGCGCACACGAGCTCGATGACGGCCCGGCGGCGCGTCATGACGCCGGTTCCGGCGGGATCCGCTCCTCGACCAGGTTGGTCAGCGCCTCCCGCAGCTGCCGGTGTTTGCGCGCCCAGGCCTGCGCGGTGCGGTCGTTGGTCAGGCGCAGGCCGATGCCCGTGCGGCCGCGCGGGACGCCCGTGAGCTCACCGAGCGCCCGCGCGTACTGCCACTTCGGGGTCTCGGAGCCGGCCGCCTCGGGGTACACGCGCACGATCTCGGAGGCCAGCGTGATCTCGGTGCCCTGGCGCAGCCGTTCGGTGGTCAGCTCGACCGAGGTGTGGATGCGCGCCGCCTTGACCTGAATGGCCAGGAAGCCCGAGACGAGGATCAGGAACAGCACCGGCACCACCCACTGGATGCCGTAGCCGGCCGAGAGCTGAATCAACGCCATCGCCAGGCCTGCGCCGGGCCCGGCCAGCACCCAGAGCCAGCTGGCGCCCTGCTCGTAGAACAAGACCTCGGGCTCGGCGGCCGGCTGTGTCACGTCGCGCCCTCTTTCTCGAACCACAGCCGTGCCGACGGCTGGACGAACAGCAACGCACCGATCATCACCGGGAGCAGCCCGAGCAGGATCAGCGGCTGGGCGACACCGACACCGATCGCGAGCAGGCCGATCACGATCACCATCGCGAACCCCAGCGCCAGCGTGGCCAGGCGAAAGCGGGCGTCGCCACGTCGGGCCCTGCCGGCCAGGAACGCCAGCGCGCCGGCGGCCAGCACCGCGCCGATGCCGGTGAACCGGTAGATCGTCAGATAGCTGCGCACCTGCTCGTCGGCGACCGTCTGCGGGATCGCCGACCGGGCGGCGTCGAATGTCGCGGTCGACGCCATCAGACCGCCCACGATCATGACGACCGCGCCGCCGATGAAGCACCAGAACCCGAGGTCGACGACGCGGGGCCGGCTCGAAGGCGTGGGGGCGGTCATGGTCGGGCCAGCCTAACCAATCACCGGCTGAAGAAGTCGTGGGAGTCCTTGCGGTGCAGCAGGTACGCCCCACCGCCGATCAGCACGGTGCCGACGATGACCAGCGCGGCGTAGGTGACCGCCAGCGCGTCGGGGCGCTCCACACCGAGCAGGTTGGACACCGAGTAGACGACGGCGGCGATCGCGCCGCCCGTCAACAGCGTGCGGGCCCAGCGGTAACCCAGCCGCATCAGGATCATGAACGTCAGCACCACGGCGGCCACCACGACGACCATGGCCAGCGAGATGGCCAGCACCAGCGTGTTCGGGATCTCCTGCACGGTCACCACGTCCACGGTGTAGGCGGCCACCATAAGCGGTAGGGCCACCACCCACAGCCAGAAACCGGTGTCGACGTCGGGCGGCCGGGCCGGGGGTTCGTGCGGTTCCGTCACGACAGCCGACGGGCCACATCGGCGGCCCAGTAGGTCAGCACGATGTCGGCGCCCGCGCGGCGGATACCGGTCAGCGACTCGAGCACGACGGTGTCCAGGTCGATCCAGCCGTGGTCGGCCGCGGCGGTGATCATCGAGTACTCCCCCGACACCTGATACGCGGCGACGGGGACGGGCGAGATGTCCGCGGCGGCGCGCACCACGTCGAGATAGGACATCGCGGGCTTGACCATCACCAGGTCTGCGCCCTCCTCGATGTCGAGCTCCACCTCGTGCAGCGCTTCGCGGGCGTTGCCCGGATCCTGCTGGTAGGTGCGGCGGTCGCCCTGCAGGCTCGAGGCCACCGCGTCGCGGAACGGGCCGTAGAAGCCGGAGGCGAACTTCGCGGCGTAGGCCAGGATCGCGGTGTCGCGGTATCCCGCGGCGTCCAGCCCGTCACGGATCGCCGCCACCTGACCGTCCATCATGCCACTGGGACCCACCACGTGGGCCCCGGAATTCGCCTGCGCCACAGCAAGTTCCACATACCGACGATTGGTCTGGTCGTTGTCGACGCGACCCGCCCCGTCCAGCACGCCGCAGTGGCCGTGGTCGGTGAACTCGTCGAGGCAGGTGTCGGCCATCAGCACCGTGTCGTCGCCGAGGTCTGCAGCGAGGTCACGCAGTGCCACGTTGAGGATGCCGTCGGGATCCACGCCGGCGCTGCCGGTGGCGTCCTTGTCGTCGTCCTTCGGCACGCCGAACAGCATCAGCCCGCCCACCCCGGCGGTCACGGCGTCGGCGGCGGCGCGGCGTAGCGAGTCCCGCGTGTGCTGGACCACGCCCGGCATCGACGCGATGTCGCGGGGTTCGTCGATCCCGTCGGCGACGAACATCGGCAGCACGAGATGCCGTGGCTCCAGGGATGTCTGGGCGACCAGCCGGCGCATGGCCGGGGTGGTGCGCTGCCTTCTGGGCCGGTGTCGTGGGAAACCCACAGATAGCTCCTCGGCTAGCGGCGGCGGCTCTTCTTCCGCGGCGGCGGCAACGCACCTTCGGCACGCAGCCGGGCGGCGTGCTCGGCGAGCGCCTCGACCAGCGGACCCACTGCGGCCACCTCGGGCTGCACATCCACGCGCAGGCCGAATTCCGCTGCGGTCTCGGCAGTCTTGGGTCCGATGCAGGCGACGATGGTGCGCGCATGCGGCTTTCCGGCGATACCCACCAGGTTGCGCACCGTCGAGCTCGACGTGAAGCACACCGCGTCGAAGCCACCGGTCTTGATCATCTCGCGGGTGTGCGCCGGCGGCGGAGCCGCACGCACGGTGCGGTAGGCCGTGACATCCTCGATCTCCCAGCCGAGTTCGCGCAGGCCTTCGGCCAGCGTCTCGGTGGCGATGTCGGCGCGGGGCAGCAGCACCCGGTTCACCGGATCGAAAATGTCGTCGTAGGGCGGGAACTCGTCGAGCAGGCCCAGCGAGCTCTGCTCACCCGTGGGCACCAGCTCGGGGTTGATCCCGAAGGCGCGCACCTTCTCGGCGGTGGCCTGACCGACGCAGGCAATCTTCACCCCGGAGAACGCGCGGGCGTCCAGACCGAACTCGTTGAACTTCTCCCACACCGCACGCACGGCGTTGGTCGAGGTGAACACGACCCACTGGAACCGGCCGTCGACCAAACCCTTGACCGCCCTTTCCATCTGGGCGGGGCTGCGCGGCGGCTCGACCGCGATGGTCGGCACCTCGATGGGCAGTGCGCCGTGGCCGACCAGACGATCGCTCATCTCGCCCGCCTGGTCCTTGGTGCGGGGCACGAGCACGGTCCAGCCGTACAGGGCCCGGCTCTCCCACCAGTTCAGCTTCGCGCGGTTGGCGACGGTGCGCCCGATCGTGACGACCAGCGTCCCGGTCAGCGGGCCCGCGGGCTCGTTGACGGCGGGCTTGTCCAGCACACCCTTGTCCAGCAGGCCGGCCAGTGTGGTCTCCACCGAACGCTGCTGGCACGTCGTGCCGTTCGCGGTGACCACGGCGGGCGTGGTCTCCGCCAGGCCGTACTCGATCAGGGTGCGGGCAGCCTCGGGTAGATGCGAGGCGGTCGCGTGCAGGATCAGCGGGCCGGGGGCCGCGGCCAGGGCAGCCCAGTCGACGTCACCGCGCACGTCGGCGACGGTGTGCGCAGACCCCAGCGGCAGACCCGCATAGGTGGGCACGGCCGAGGTGTCCGGCAGGCCCGGCACGATCTCGAAGTTCAGCTGCGTCTTGGCCAGGGCGTTGACCTCGGTGATCACCGAGTCGATCGACAACGGGTCACCGGCGACCAGACGCACGACGTCGACACCGGTGCGGGCCTCGGTGGCCAGCGTCTTGGCGACCTCGGACGGGTCACCGAGTGCGGGCCGGATGTCCGGGCCGCCGGGGATGACGGCGTCGTCGGCCGGCGTGGCGTCCTCGGCGGGCTTGGCGGCCCCGTCGGCGTCCGCCCCGGCGTCGGCGACGGCCGTGGTGGCAGCACCCGCCGCACCCTTCGCCGCGTCGGCGGCAGGGGGCAGGGGGCCCGACGGCGGCGGCAGCTCGCAGCCCACCAGGGCCAGCACCGCTTCGGGCACGTCAGGGTCGGTGAAGACCAGGGCGGCATTCGCCAGCACCGCGCGGGCACGCGCCGTCAGAAGGCCCGGATCCCCGGGCCCTGAGCCGACGAACGTGATGCGGCCGGGCTTGCCCTTGCGTCCTCGCAAGCTCATGTGTCTCTCCCGCGTTCGTCCAACAGATCACGCGCGCCCAACTCGAAAAGCTCCTCGGCCACCGAAAGCCCGAGCTCTCGTGCCCGATCGGGGGTCCCGATGCCGGACGCACGGATCACGTCGGATCCGTCCAGCGTCGCCACGCAGCCGCGCAGCGACAGCTCTTCGAAGACTCGGCCGTCCTCATCGATCGACTCGACCACTTCTGCGATCGCGCCCACCGGTGCGGAGCAACCCGCCTCCAGTTCGGCCAGCAAGGTTCGCTCTGCGGTGACCGCCGCACGGGTGTCGGCGTCATCCAGCTCCGCCAACAGCTCCGCAAGCGCCGTATCACCGGCACGGCACTCGACTGCCAACGCCCCCTGCGCCGGTGCCGGCAACATCTGTACCGGTTCCAGCGTCTCGGTGACGGCGTCGAGGCGACCGATGCGGGCCAATCCCGCCCGGGCGACCACGACGGCGTCGAGATCACCGCTGCTTACCCTGTTCAACCTGGTATCTAGGTTGCCTCGTAGGGGGCGGATTTCCAAACCGAGACCCAGTGCTCTAAGCTGCGCCGCCCGCCGCGGCGACGAGGTGCCGATGACCGATCCGGTCGGCAACTCTCCGAGCACCAGTCCGTCGCGTGCGACCAGTGCGTCACGGGCATCCGCGCGCACGGGTATCGCCGCGATGACGAACCGCGGGTCGGTCGCCGTCGGCAAATCCTTGTACGAGTGCACCGCCATGTCGACGGTGCCTTCTGCGATGGCCTCACGCAGCGCCGCGGTGAAGACCCCGACACCGATGTCGGCGATCGGCGCGTCGGACCGGTCCCCTTCGGTGGACACGATGACCAGTTCGGCGTCGTGCCCGGAGGCGATCAGTGCGTCGCGGACGACGCCGGCCTGAGTGGTGGCAAGCAGGCTTCCCCTGGTGCCGATTCGAATCACGTGGTGACTTTCAGTAGAGCGAGACTCACTCGGTCTTGTCGAGATCTAGTGCGAGAGAACTCAAGTCGATGTTCTCGGCAGCGGCCCCGAGCTCGCTGCCCGCCACCGCGTCGACGGCGTGCTGGTCGAGTTCGAACAGCTCACGCAGCGCTTCGGCGTAGCTGTCGCCGCCGGGCGCACTCGCGAGCTGCTTCACCCGCACCGTCGGCGCGTGCAGCAGTTTGTCGACGACCCGGCGCACGGTGTTGGCGACCTCGTCGCGGTGCGAGGCGTCCAGGCCCGGCAAACGGTTGTCGAGGCGCAGCAGTTCGGCCTCGACGACGTCTGCGGCGCGCTGCCGCAGCGCTGTGACCGTCGGGGTGACCTCGGCCATGCGCTGGCCGGCAAGGTAGTTGGCGACCTCCGCGGCGACGATGGTGCGCGCGGCCTCGGCGTCGGAAGTCGCGGCCTTGGCCGACGGCTCCCGCAGGATGCGGTCCATGTCGACGACGAACACGCCGGGAAGGCCGGCCACCGCCGGGTCGACGTCGCGGGGCATGCCGAGGTCGCAGATGACCAGTTCCTTGGGCTCGCGCACATGCGCCAGCCCGCGGTGCACGTCGGCCAGCGAGACGACGGGGCGGACCGCGCCGGTGCAGGTGACGACGATGTCGGCATCGGTGAGCAGGGGCGGCAGGTGGTCGAACGGGAACGCCTCGGCCGCGACGCCGTAGCCGCGGATGTTCTCGGCCAGCCTCTTGCCGCGCGGCAGGCTGCGGTTGACGACGTGGATCCGTTCCACCCCGGCACGCATCAGCTGCTTGGCCGCGAGTGCGCCCATCGAGCCGGCGCCGACGACGACCGCGCTGCGTCCCGCCAGCGACCCGACCTTCTTCTCGGCCGTGTCGAGGGCCACCGACACCACCGAGGCGCCGGCGGTGTCGATCCCGGTTTCGGAGTGCACGCGTTTGCCGACGGCCAGGGCGCGCTGGGAGAGCTCGTGGAGGGTGCGACCGACGGTGTGGTTGGCCTCTGCGGAGGCGTAGGCACGCCTGACCTGGCCGAGGACCTGCTGCTCACCGACGACGGCGGAGTCGAGGCCGCTGGCGACCGCGAAGAGGTGCTCGACGGCCGCCTCGGCGTACCGCACGTAGGCGTACTTGGTCAGATCCTGCAGCGACATCCCGGAGTGGTCGGAGAGCACCTGCCCGATCACCGACAGGCCGCCGTGGAAGGCCTCGACGACCGCGTAGATCTCGACGCGGTTGCAGGTGGAAAGCACCATCGCTTCGGTGACCAGCGACGATTGCAGGACCTCGGCGATGATCTTCGCCTGGTCGGATTCGTCGGTGCTCAGCTGTTCCAGCACCGACACCGGCGCACTGCGGTGCGAAACCCCGAAAAGCAAAACGCTCATGGCTTCCTCACCACGATCAGCACAGGTCCAAGGTAATCGTTTACCAGCTGGGCTACCAAATTTGCTCTGGCTTTCGCCGAAACTGCATCCGAGGTCACACGGCACGGTGGGGACCAGGCCCCCAGGGGCCGGCCTCCGTGCGGTCAGCCGGCGAGATCGGCGCGCAGCCGCGGCTCGTCGACCTCCCAGTAGCTGTGCTCGGCTCCGTCGAGCAGCACCACCGGCAGGCGGTCGCCGTACTCGGCGCGCAGCGCCGTGCGCCCCTCCCGGGCCGCGTCGTCGACATCGGTCACGGCAAGCACGAAACCCAGTTCGCCGGCCAGCCCCGCGAGCTGCGTCGCCGCGGCCGCGCACATCGGGCAACCCTGCCGCGTCAGCAGCTCCACCTGTCGGTCCACCCCGCCAGTATCCCGGCGAGGTGACCTAATGTTGTAGCCGTGTCCGACACCGGGGGATCTGAGATCGATTCCGAGAACCGGGCGCAGAAGCTCGCCGGAGAGGCCAGCGCCGAGGTCGCCGCGGAGAACGTCGCGGACCCCGCCGAGCGGTACGCGCTCGGCGAGCCGCTGGCGCCGGCCGACAGCCCGCCGCCACCGCCGCCCGATCTGACCGCGGCCGCGTTCTTCGACGTCGACAACACGCTGGTGCACGGGTCATCGCTGGTCCACTTCGCGCGCGGCCTGGCCGCACGGGAGTACTTCACCTATCAGGACCTGGCCCGGTTCGCGTTCGCCCAGGCGAAGTTCCAGCTCACCGGCCGCGAGAACAGCGACGACGTCGCGGCCGGGCGGCGCAAGGCGCTGTCGTTCATCGAGGGCCGCTCCACCGCCGAGCTGGTCGCGCTCGGTGAGGACATCTACGACGAGATCATCGCCGAGAAGATCTGGCCCGGCACTCGGGCGCTGGCCCAGATGCACCTCGACGCCGGCCAGCAGGTGTGGCTGGTCACGGCGACGCCGTATGAGCTGGCCGACACGATCGCGCGACGGCTGGGCCTGACCGGCGCGCTGGGCACGGTCGCCGAGTCGGTCGACGGCATCTTCACCGGTCGCCTGGTCGGCGACATCCTGCACGGCACCGGCAAGGCGCACGCCGTACGGTCCCTGGCTATCCGCGAGGGGCTCAACCTGCGCCGGTGCACCGCCTATTCGGACAGCTTCAACGACGTGCCGATGCTGTCGCTGGTCGGAACGGCCGTGGCCATCAACCCCGACGCCGACCTACGTGACGTGGCGCGGGAACGCGGATGGGAGATCCGCGACTTCCGTACCGCGCGCAAGGCCGCCCGGATCGGGGTGCCGTCGGCGTTGGCCCTGGGTGCGCTCGGCGGGGCGTTGGCCGCGGCGGTGTCCCGCCGAGAGAAGTAGGGCCCACCGATCCGGCGTTGATAGGCTCGCGGCCGCTACCGACGACGTGAAAGACGAGAGACGCCGCATGGCCATCGCAGAAGAGATCATCGGAACCCACTACCGGTACCCCGACTACTTCGAGGTCGACCGGGAGAAGATCCGTGAGTTCGCCCGCGCGGTCAAGGACGACCATCCCGCCCACTTCGACGAGGACGCCGCCCGCGAGTGCGGGCACGGGGCGCTGATCGCGTCACTGACCTTCCTGGCGGTGGCCGGGCGCCGGGTGCAGCAGGAGATCTTCAACCAGTTCGACCTGCCGATCAACATGGAACGCGTCCTGCACCGCGACCAGAAACTGGTCTTCCACCGGCCCATCCTGGCCGGCGACAAACTCTGGTTCGACTCCTACCTGGACTCGGTCACCGAGTCGCACGGCGCGGTGCTGACGACCATCCGCGGCGAGGTCACCGATGACGCCGGCGAACGGGTGATCACCAGCATCGTCACGGTGATGGGTGAGGCGGCCAGCGACGCCGAGGCCGACGAACTGACCGGGAAGATCGCCTCGAAGCGCAACGCCGAGGCGCTGTCGAAATTCGTTGCTGGGCAAAACTCTTAGCCGAACGAACCGGCTCAACCGAAGAAGGTGTTCCTCCGGTTGGCGAGCAGCTGGTAGAGCGTCTGCTGGATTGTCTCGCGGACCTGGTCGGTCAGGTCGAACGTGACCATCGGATCCTCGGCCGCGCTCTCGTCGTAGTCGGACGTGTCGATCGGCTCGCCGAACTGGATATACCACTTCGACGGCAGCGGCACCACGCCCAGCGGTCCCGCCAGCGGGAACAGCGGCGTGACCGGGAAATACGGCAGCCCCAGCAGACGGGCGACCAACTTGACGTCGGCCATCATCGGGTAGATCTCCTCGGACCCGACGATCGAACACGGCACGATGGGCGCCTTGGTGCGCAGCGCGGCCGAGACGAAGCCGCCACGTCCGAAGCGCTGCAGCTTGTAGCGGTCCTTGAAGTGCTTGCCGAGGCCCTTGTACCCCTCGGGGAAGACCGCCGTCAGCTCGCCGGCGGCCAGCAGGCGGTGGGCGTCGTCGGCGCAGGCCATCGTGTGCCCGGCCTTGCGCGCGGCCTGCCCGACCATGGGCATGTCGAAGACGATGTCGGCGGCCAGCAGACGCAGATCCCGGTGTGCGGGGTGCTCGTCGCGCACGGCGACCTGGGTCATCAACCCGTCGAACGGGAGGACCCCCGCGTGGTTGGCGACGACGAGTGCCGCGCCCGTCTCGGGGAGGTTCTCGATGCCGCTCACCTCGACGCGGAACCAGGAGTTGAAGAGCACTCGCAGCAAAGGCAGGAAGATTGCGTCGTTGAGTTGGGGATCGAAGCCGAACTCGTCGACGGTGTACTCGCCCGTCATCCGTTTCCGGATGAACTCGGCGACGGAGGCGATGCGCTGGGCGAGTTCGTTGGGCGCCGAGTCCTCGGCGCCGACGCCGGCGCCTCCTCCGCGGCGCTGGTCGATCTCGCGGACGACGGCGGCGATCTGTTCGGCCGAGGCGCGGCTGCCGGGATCGTTCAGAAGCGACGGATGACGGCCGGCGCCGTCGGACCGCTGCGCGGTCGCACGCCGATGCGCTGCACTGCGACCTGAATTCGCATGCAGCGGAATAACTTTCGCTCTAGGCTCGGAAGCCAACGTCTTCTTTCCCTCCCCACGGTCCCCGGTCGTCACGCTGAGCGCTGAGTCTACCGTCCCCAGCGCTGCGCCGCCCCCACCGCGCGATTCTCCACAGCACGTATCCAGCGCGGATCCACGATCGGCGTCAGATCGCGGCCCCGCACGTAGTCGTCGAACGCCTCGGCGGTCGTCCACTTCGTCGTGTAGCCGAGCTCGGTACGCATCCTGGTGGTGTCCATGACGCGGCCGTAGCTCAGGTAGTCGAGCTGCTCCCGGTCGAGTTCGGTGTTCCGGGTCGCCCGCCACAGCGAATCCACCGCCACCAACGCCGACCGCGGAACGGGCAGTGCCAGCCGACCCGCCCTCCGGATCGCCTGGCTCATCATGATGACGCCCGCGGCGCCGATGTTGAACGTTCCGGACCTGCCCGCCATCGTCGCGCGCTCGAGCGCACCGAGCGCGTCCTGCTCGTGCAGCAGCTGCATCCGCGCATCGTGGCCGATGACAGTGGGCACCACCGGCCCCGCCAGGTAGCGCGACAGCGCGGTATCCATGGCCGGGCCGATCATGTTGGCCAGCCGCAGGATCGACACGGCGATGTCCGGCCGGCGCCGGCCGAGACCGCGCGCATAACCCTCGATGTCGATGCTGTCGCGCGCGAAGCCCTCCCCCGGCGGCCTGCGGCGGCTGCTGCTCTCGGAGAACAGCACCGGATCCCGCGAGCTCGATCCGTAGACCTCAGAGGTCGACTTCAGGATGACCCGGCGCACCGACGGTGCCTTCTGGCACGCGGCGAACAGCTGGATCGCACCCATCACGTTGAGCTCTTTGAGCATCGCGCGGCCACCGGAGCGCGGCGCGTAGGACGCGGCCGCGGCGTGGACGACGGTGTCGACGTCCCCGTTGCGGATCACCTTCGCGATGAACGGATTACGGATGTCGGCGCGGACGAACTCCGCGCGACCCATCCGCCGCAGCAGATCCTTGCTCGGCGCGACCGCGTCGACGGCGATGACGTGGTTTATCAGAGGGTTCTGCGCCAGGCGCGCAGTGAGATACCCGCCGAGGAACCTGCAGGCCCCCGTGACCAGAACGACCTTCGGATAGTTCAGGGTGTCCCGGGAGTCGGGTCCGTCGGCGCCTCCGCCAGACCGACCCTGCGTCTCCATCCCGACAGCCTAGCGGCGGGGCGGCGGACTACTTGCCGAGTTTTCTGCGCTGCACCCGGGTGCGACGAAGCAGCTTGCGGTGCTTCTTCTTCGACATGCGCTTACGCCGCTTCTTGATGACAGAACCCATGAACTCCGCTACCTACGTTGATCTCGATTGACTCGAAGGCGCCTTCGCACACCGTTCCGTACCGGTGTCAGCCTCGACCGGTCACCTTACCTGGCGACCGAGCCGGCACCGAAATCACCTCGGAGCCCGCCGCACGCCGGCGAGGCGATCAGCCTGCGTCGAAGTACGAGCTCTCCAACATGTCGTGGACTGCTTTGGCGTGCACACGGAACGAGCGCCCCACACGAACGGCGGGCAATTCGCCGTTGTGCACCAGCCGGTACACGGTCATCTTGCTGACCCGCATCAGGCTGGCCACCTCGGCGACCGTGAGGAATTGAGCCCGCGGCGCTTGCGCATCTCCGCCGCTGCTCTGCCCGGCGTCGCGCGCCGCCTTCCCGCCGGCCGAATCCCGCGAAGAAGGCCCGTTCATAGACGTCATCGCAACCCAATCCATCAGGCACGGGCAGTTCCAGCGGCTTCCCCACCGCTGGCACCAACCCGTGCTTACCACTGGGAGAATAGCGTGGCAGGTGGGGTTACTGCGACGGGTGTGGGGTAATCCGTTCCAAATTGATGAACTACTCCGATGTAATTCCGAGCTGCTCAGAGCGCTTTTTTGCCGCTTCGACGGCGTTGGCCACAGCCGCCCTGAGTCCCCCGCGCTCGAGTTCGCGCAGACCAGCGGCGGTCGTCCCGCCCGGGGACGTGACCGTGGCCCGCAGCTGGGCCGCCGAGGTGTCCATCGCGGCGCCGATGGCCGGGCCACCGTCCGGGGTGGCGTCGTCGAGACGCTCCAGCAGCATCGCCGCCGAACCGGCCATCGTCTGCACCACCAGATCGGTGGCCACCGACCGGGCCAGACCTGCGTCGACCGCGGCGTCGACGAGCGCTTCGACCATCAGGAAGAAGTACGCCGGACCCGAACCCGAGACCGCGGTGACCGCGTCGATCTGGGTCTCCGACACCGTGAGCACACCGCCGACCGCATCGAACAGCTGCGAGACCTCCTTGAGCTGTTCTGATGTCGCGAAGCGCCCCGGGGCGAGCGCGCTGACACCGCCCCCGACGAGCATCGGGGCGTTCGGCATCACCCGGATGACCGGGCTTCCGGCGGGCAGCTTGTTCTCGAAGTAGGCGGTGCTGACGCCGGCCGCGACGGTGACGAAAACCTGTTCGGCAGTGTCGGTTTCGGCGCGGGCCGCGGTGTCGGCGATCTCGCCGATGACGTTCTGCACATCGCCGGGCTTGACCGCGACGACGACGTAGGTCGCGGCGTCGACGGCGTCGGACACCGACGTCACCAGCACGGCGTACTTCTCGGAGAGGAACTTCGCCCGGGCGGGGTTCTTCTCGGCGACGACGAGGTCCTTGACCTGCCTGCCGGCGCGCAGCAGCCCCGCCAGCAACGCCTCACCGATGTTTCCGCCGCCAACGATCGCGATTCTGGCCATGCCCGAAAGCATGGCACGGACCCACGGCCGGGGTCGGGCCGGATCGTCGGCTCAGCCGGGTGTGTCCGACAGCTCCGCCGGGGCGGGCACCATCGCCAGCTGGCGCGTCTGCACGATGATCCGGCCTTCGCAGTCGACGACGATGTGGTCCTCGTCGAACCAGTCCTGGCCGATCTGGGTCGCGGTGCACATCACCCGCAGCCATCCGTCGGCGGGCAGGGCGCGCAGGTAGGCCGTCAGCTGCACGGTGGGCGCCCAACCAAACCTGTTGACGCCGAACGTGACCGGGGCCGACACGTCGCCGCACAGCAGGGCGAACAGCAGATCGGGGGCGACGCCCTTGGGGCGCACCCAGTATTCGATGACCGGCATCCCGCCGTCGCCGCGCGGGCTGAAACTCGTCAGCGAGGGCCGGATGTCGCAGCCGTGGGCGAGGTGCACGATGTCGGCCATGGAATGCCCTGGCCCGATCGGCTCGAGACCCGGCGGCGGCTCCGGAGTCATCAGCGGCACCACCGGGTTCACCGACAACAACGGCGGCACATGATGTTCGGGTGCTCCCAGAGTGATCGCCGCGCGCAGGGCGGTCCGGTCCCCCTGGTTGAGCTCGACGTCGATCAGGCTGACCCGCCTGCCGCGCTTGCGCACGGTGGTGACGACCTCCATCGCCCCCGGGTCCGGCGCCCACAGGAAGCTGCCGGACACCGCGATCGGCTCCACCCCGGGTTCGCCGAACTCGGTGCGCGCGGCGTTGGCGCACAGGGCCAGCATCGCCCCGCCGTGCACCTTGGGGCCGATCGTCCAGTGCTCGTTGAGCACCCCGTGATATCTCCCGTCCCCCACGGGAGTCAGCGCCATCGCGTCGGTGAACAGGGTGGAGCTCGTCATCGGCGTCCTCGGGGTCAGCGCAGCAGATGCTCCCTGGCGAACTGCAGCGACTCGGTCAACAGCGCCTCGCGTTCGGCGGCGTTGCGCGCTCCGGAGGTCGTGACTTCGAGGATGACATGGCCCGCGAAGTCGCTTGCAGCCAGCATCTCGCAGATCTCGACAGTCGGCTGCGTGCCGTGGCCGGGCACCAGATGTTCGTCGTGGGACGCGCCGCTGCCGTCGCACAGATGCAGATGCACCAGGCCCTCGCCCATACGCCGGGCCATGTCCACGGCGTCGGTGCCCGCCGTCGCGGTGTGCGACAGATCCAGCGTGTAGTGCGCGTGGCCACCGTCGAGAGGGTCGTAGGACGGCGCGAACGCGGAGATCCCGGGACCGGGCCTGCCGCCGCGCTTGCGCATCCGCTCGATCGAGGTGGGTCCCGCGCCGAAGAAGCGGTCGGCGCGGAACGGGAACATGTTCTCGACGGCCACCAGGATGTCGCTGCCGGCCTCCAGTTCGGCGACCTGATCGCTGAAGCCCTCGGCATAGCGGCGCTGCCACCGGAACGGCGGGTGGACGACGACGGTCTGGGCGCCGAGCTGCTCGGCGGCGCGCACGCTGCGCTCCAGCTTCGAGATGGGGTTGGCGCCCCACACCCGCTGCGAGATGAGCAGACACGGCGCGTGGACGGACAGCACGGGGACGCCGTAATGCTTGGACATCGCCTCGATCGCGTCGATGTCCTGGCTGACCGCTTCGGCCCAGACCATCAGCTCGACGCCGTCATAACCCAGTTTCGCGGCGTACTCGAACGCGGCCTCGGTCCTCAGCGGGTAGACCGAGGCCGTCGAGAGACCGACCTTGATTGCGGGGCGCACGTGTCGTTTCGGCCGTTCGGTCCTAGCCGGACTGCAACAACGCCAGCGGACCGAGCGTGACCAGCGCGCCGACCGCCACCGCGATCAGGGTGCTGCCGATGTCCTCGGTCTTACGCACCACCCGCACACCCACGACCAGGCCGAGGATGACCAGGACCGACAGCACCAGCGCGACGATGTTGTTCCACTTCCACAGCTGGTCGAACGCGACGAAGAGCCCGGCGCCGAAGATGACGGCCACGACGCTCTGCCCGATGATCCACAGGGCGTGGACCACCGAGGACATCTGGCGGGGTTCGTCGTGCCCGGTCTCCAGGGCAGCGTCCTCGTCGTCGTCGAGGTCATCGTCGAGGTCGCTGCCGGCCAGGTCGCCGTCCACCCCGGCGAGCAACGTGCGGCCGCGCCGCCGCGCCAGGTCATCGGCGACGGACTGGCCGCCGAAGAGGGCATCCTCGGTGGAACGCAGGTAGGACGGCAGCTCGTCCCGGTCGTCGTCGGCGTCGTCGTCGGCATCGAGGTGCTCGTCGTCGAGGTCGTCTGCATCGAGGTCGTCGGCATCGAGGTCGTCGGCATCGAGGTCGTCGGCGTCGAGGTCGTCGGCCGTCACGGTGTCGTCGGTGTCGGCCTTCGCGGTGTCGGCCTTCGCGGTGTCGGCTACCGGGGCCTGCGCGTCGGGCGCTTCGATTTCCACCGGCTCGTCGAGCTCGTCGGTGACTTCGGCGGCCTCGGCGATGTCGGCGCCGGGCCCGTCGACCGGATCGGGTGTCCACGTCTCCGCGCCCGCAGCCGGCTCCTTGCGGCCGAACCGGCCGAAGCCGAATCGCCGGGCCGGTTCGGGGGCGGGCTCGGGGGCGGGGTCGGTGTCGCGCTCCTCGACGCGGGCGGTGTGCTCGGCGACCGCGTCGGCGTAATCGTCGTCGGTGTCGTCGTCGGTGTCCCCGACGGTGCCCTCAGGGGCGTCATCGGTGTCGACCTCGGAGGGGACGGCCTCGGGGGGGACGGCCTCGACCTCCGCGACGTCGGCCTCCGCGACGTCGGCCTCTGAGGGCTCGGCCGGGCTCTCGGCCTCTGCGGCGCCGGCCGGGCTCTCGACGTCGGAGACCGTCGCATCCTCGGCCGGGGGTTCTACCTGCGGTGGCGGCGCCGCGACCGGCGGCGGGTCATCCGGGCGGATGATCGGAATCTCGCCGGTGAGCTCGGCGACGGTGACGGCATCGGCGTTTCCGCGCCGACGACGGCGCCGGCCGCCGACCGGTGGTGCACCGATCGTGCCGTTCTTGGCCAGCAGTTCGGCGACCGAGATCGGCCGCGTGCTGCTGTTGCTGTCATCAGATCCAGTCATCGCCTGTTGCCTTTGAGCCTCGCTGCTTCACCGTCCAGCATTGCGTACCGACATCGGCCGTGAGTCCGAATCTCCCGTGCCGGCCTTGGCGGTCTTCGCGGCGCCGTTGGTCTTGCCTGGTTTGCCGAAGCCCCCGACGAACGCGCTGCCGTCGGCCTCGCTGTCGAGTTTCCGCAGGATCAGACCCTCACGCAACGCCCAGGGGCAGATGTCGACCTGATCGATACCCAGTGCCTTCATGCTCGCCTCCGCCACGAGTGCGCCTGCGACGATCTGCGGAGCCCGGTCGACGCTCACCCCTTCCAATTCCGCTCGGTCAGCCGCGGTCATCCTAGAGATGAAATTTATGAGTTGCCGAAGACCGGTCGCCGTCAGCGTGCGCTTGACCCTGGGACCTGCGCCGGACGGCGCCGCACCCGTCAGCCGGGCCAGCGATCGGAACGTCTTCGAGGTGGCGACGGCGAGGTCCGGACTACCGGCGTCGGTGATAGTCGCCGCGGCCTCGGACAGCTCGGTGGACAGCCAGTCGCGCAGCATCCCCACGCGGCGCCGCCCCGGCGGATCGTCGGGCAACCATTCGCGTGTCATCCGGCCGGCGCCCAGCGGCAGCGACAGCGCGACATCCGGTTCCTCGTCGACTCCGCTGGAGAGCTCCAGCGAGCCGCCGCCGATGTCGATGTTGATGATGCGTCCGGCGCTCCAGCCGTACCACCGGCGCACCGCGAGGAATGTCAGCCGCGACTCGTCGACACCGCTGAGCACCCGCAGCTCGACACCGGTCTCCGACTTGACCCGGGCCAGCACGTCCTCGGAGTTCGTGGCGTCGCGCACCGCCGAGGTGGCGAACGCCATCAGCTCCGAGCAGCCCGAGCTGGTCGCGATGCGGGCGAACTCGTCGACGGTGCCCACCAGCCTGTCGGCGCCGCGGCGGGTGAGCTTTCCGGAGTTGTCGATCGCCTCGGCGAGGCGCAGCGAGGCCTTCGTGGAACTCATCGGTGTGGGGTGGCCACCGCGACGGGCGTCCACCACCAGAAGATGGACGGTATTGCTGCCCACGTCGAGCACGCCTAATCGCACTCGTCCAACCTAATGGGTCTACCGTGGGAAACCGTGAGCGCATCGCCATCGCATCCTGGCGAGGTCGAACTGGATTTCGCCCGGGAATGGGTGGAGTTCTACGACCCCGAGAACCCCGAGCATCTGATCGCCGCGGACATGACGTGGCTGCTGTCGCGGTGGACATGCGTGTTCGGCACCCCCGCGTGCAAGGGCACCGTCGAGGGACGCCCCGACGACGGATGTTGTTCGCACGGCGCGTTTCTGTCCGACGACGACGACCGCGCGCAGCTCGACGACGCGGTGAAGCTGCTGACCGCCGAGGACTGGCAGTACCGGGACAAGGGCCTGGGCAAGAAGGGCTACCTCGAGATGGACGAGTACGACGGCAAGCCGAACTGGCGGACCCGAAAGTACAAGGGCGCGTGCATCTTCCTGAACCGACCGGGATGGCCCGCCGGCATCGGGTGTGCGCTGCACAGCAAGGCGCTCAAGATCGGTGTCGAACCGCTCACCCTCAAGCCCGAGGTGTGCTGGCAGCTCCCGATCCGCCGCACCCAGGAGTGGGTGACCCGCCCGGACGACACCGAGATCCTCAAGACCACGATCACCGAGTACGACCGCCGCGGCTGGGGTGAGGGCGGGGCCGATCTGCATTGGTACTGCACCGGGGACCCGGGCACACACGTGGGCGAGAAGCAGGTGTGGCAGTCCTACGCGCCGGAGCTCACCGAACTGCTCGGCGAGAAGGCGTATGCCGAGCTGGCCGATATGTGCAGGCGCCGCAGCATGTTAGGGCTGATCGCCGTGCATCCCGCGACGCGGGCCGCGCAATGAGCGAGCTGTTCCTGTTCCGGCTGATCCCGCCCCGGCCGGACTTCGCCCAGACGATGACCGACATCGAGCAGCACACCATGCACCTGCACACGACCTACTGGCAGGAGCTCCTGGCCGCCGGCCGCGTCGTGGTCTACGGCCCGGTCGCCGATCCCGAAGGCGTGTGGGGGCTGGGTGTCCTGCGCGCCGCCGATCGCGCCGAGGTACTCGCCACCGCCGAGGCCGATCCGTCGATCACCGCCGGGCTCAACACGTTCGAGGTGCTCGAGATCATGGGCGGCACCACGGGCTGAGCGCCCTCGGCGCTTCAGATCCTGAGCGCCCTCGGCGCTTCAGGATCTGAGCGCCCTCGGCGCTGTGGTACGGCGGATCGCCGGCGCGACCGGCCTGCCCTGGAGCAGACCCCGGACACTGCCCGACTCCACGGCGTATCCGTAGACCGTCAGCGCACCGCGGACCGCCTCGACGGTGTGGTCGATGTCGGCGTCGGTGTGTGCGGCCGAGGTGACGAACGACTGACCGAGCACGCCGCGGCGCATCAACTCCTGCAGGAACACCGTCCGGTACGCCTGCGAGGGCACCCCGTCGGCGTCGCGCGTCACGAAGACCAGACAGGACGGTCTGCCGATCACCTGGATGTGGCCGGCCAGACCCGCCGCGGACACGGCCTCCGTCACCCCGCGCACCAGCCGACGGCCCGCGTGCTCCATGCGGGCGATCGGGTCCCCCGTGCGGTAGGCGGCCGCCACCGCACGAAAAGCAGCCAGCGACGCGGCTTCCGGGCCGTGGGTAGTCGACAGCAGGAACACCCGGTCGGACGTGGCGCGCAGCCCGCCCAGTTCCATGTAGCGGCGCGAGCCCGCCAGTGCCGACAAGGGGAAGCCGTTGGCCATGGCCTTGCCCCAGCACGACAGATCGGGGGTCACCCCGTAGTGCGTCTGCGCACCGCCTGCCGCCCAGCGGAATCCGGTGATCATCTCGTCGAAGACGAGCAGTGTCCCGGTCCTGTGGCACAGGTCGCGGACGCCCTGCAGGAAGCCGTCGTCGGGTTCGGCCGTCGCAGTCGCGGCTTCCATCACGACGCAGGCGACGTCCTCGCGTTCGAGCACCGCGGCCAAGGAGGCCAGATCGTTGTAGGTGAACTTCACGGTCATCGCCGCGTGGTCGGCGGGGATCCCGCCGGCCATCGCCGTGGTCCCGATGAACCAATCGTCGGTCGAGAAGAACGGCTGATCGCAGATCGCGATCTTGTGGCGACCCGTCACCGCGCGGGCCAGACGGACGGCCGCCGTGCTGGCATCGGAGCCGTTCTTGGCGAACTTGACCATGTCGGCGCCGGGCACCAGATCGAGGAAGTCCTCTGCGGCCTCGAGTTCGGCCGTCGTCGGCCTGCTGAAGCCGAGGCCGCGGGCCATCGCGTCGGCTGCGGCCGCCACGACGGGTGCATAGCCGTGGCCCAGGGTCACCGCCCGCAACCCCATGCCGAACTCGACATACTCGTTGTCGTCGGCGTCCCAGACACGGCATCCTTCGCCGCGGGTGAGCACCGCGGGCATGAACTCCGGGTATTGATCGGCACCCCGCGCATAGGTGTGAGCACCGCCGGGAACAAGGTCGTGCAGACGCTGCTGGAGCTGTCGGGAGCGGGCGAAACCGGGTGTGTGCGAGACGAATCGGTCGTCGGTGACCCAGCGGCCGTCGAGCGCAGGCCATCGGGCCGATACCTCGGGCAGCAGGTCGGCCAGGGTCAGCAACACCCGGTCCGGGTCGGCCCGGACGAGGTCCTCCGGTGCGACGATGGGCACGTCGGTGCCCGGCATCCGGCGTCCCTGCTTGGTGGGTGACGCGTCGCCCACCGCGGCGATCAGCGACCGGTCCACGCCTGCACGGGCGAACAGGGCAACGGCTCGCGATGCCGCACCGTAGGCATACACACTGCGACCCGCCCTGCGCTCCCCTTCGAGCCAGCAGCGCAAGGCCACGGCCTGCGCATCGGCGGCGTCCTGCAGCGCGCCGACCGTCGCAGCATCGGTCATCGCGGCTTCTGCCGCCGTCAGGGCGGTGACGCTGGGGCCCGGTTCACCCGTTCCGTGCACCGCCGCGACGAGCACCGTGCCGCCGTAGAGATCGAACGTCCACGCCTGCGCCGCCCGCATGCCGACACGCTGCAGGAGTGACACGACCACCGGCGTCGAGTAGTACGCGAAATGGCCGTGGCGCAACGCGTTCCACTGCCCGTGCGCGACGATCGCCGCAAGGGTGTGGAATTGGAGCAGCAGCACCCCGTCGGCGGCGGTGGCTGCGGCACGTACTTCGAAGGCCCCCGCCTGATCGGCGTCGTGCATGATCCCGAAACAGTCGAGGACGACGTCGGCCGTCCCGCCGGTGGTCCGGTACCCACGGTCGGTGAGCAGCGGCACCCAGCTGCCGCCGTGCGGGCTGCCGAACTCGCGGACGGTGCCCCCGCTGTCGAGCCACCCCGCCGTGGAGACGCGCCGAACAGCCTCTGCGGCCTGATCTTTGAGCGCCTGGGGCTCGACGCCGCGGGGTTCGGCCGTCTCGGTGTCGTCATCGGCGAGCTGGGCCAGCCCACACGAGGAGCACTGGTCCATCGCGAGGGGATGCGAAGCCTCCGACGGATCGACAGGGCGATCGGCGAGCGGGAAGTCGTCGGCGGCCGGGACCATCCCGAGGTCGAGCACCCGGTGCATCCCGGGCTGGCCGCACCCGCGGCAATGGCCGGGTTTCATGCCACCATGTCCTGGTGCGTATCGAACCCTCCCGGCTCGCCGGCGTGATCAGCCTCGTGCCCGAACCGCACCACGACGACCGCGGATTCTTCACCCGCACCTTCGACACCGAGATCTTCGACGCGTGGGCGCGCACGGCGGGCACCCCGTCGACCGAGGTGCAGGGTCACCCGCGCACGGCGGCGTCGTTCGTCCAGGATTCGCAGTCGCGTTCTGCGCGCGGGGTGATCCGCGGCCTGCACGGCCGTGGCGGAGCCGGTGAGGCCAAGCTGGTGCGGTGCGCGCACGGCGCGGTGCACGACGTCCTCGTCGACGCGCGTCCGCAGTCGCCGACGTTCGGCCATCACGAGGCATTCCTGCTCGACGACAACACATTCCGGCACCTCTACGTGCCCCCCGGAATGCTCCACGGCTTTCAGGCGCTCAGCGACACCGCCGACGTGTGCTACCGCATCGACCGCCCGCACGACCCCACCGAAGACCTCGCGGTGGCGCACGACGACCCGAGCCTGGGAATCGAGTGGCCCCTGGACGGCGCGTTGCTGTCGCCGCGCGACAGGGCGGCGGGCAGCTGGGCCCACCTCGTCACGCATCTGCTGTGACACGACGCAATTCGTCGTCCAGCAGGCCGGTCTCGCGCAGGTGCGCCAAGCGGGCCAACCGGGTGAACGTCGCGCCGAAGTCGGCGGCGGTCAACCCGTACTCTCGGTACGCCGACGCCAGCTCGGCTGCGCCCTCGGTCACCGACACCGTGGCGGTGTAGCCGAGTTCCTCTCGGGCCCTGCGGAAATCGACCTGGTACGAACGCGGGTCCGCCCCCGTCTCGCCGGTGATCAGCACCTCGGAACCCGGGACCGCGTCGGCCGCGTACTGTGCGATCTGCGCGACGGTGACGTTGTTTTCCTCGCTGCCGATGTTGAACGCGCGGCAGGACACCGTCGACGCGGGAACTTCCAGGCACCGGAGGAACGCGGCGGCGATGTCGCGGGCGTGCACCAGCGGGCGCCACGGTGTGCCGTCGGAGAGCACACGCACCACACCGGTGAGCACGGCCGAACCCACCAGGTTGTTCAGCACGATGTCGGCCCGCAGCCGCGGGGAGAACCCGAAAGCCGTGGCGTTGCGCAGGAACACGGGGCAGAAGCCGGCGTCGGCGAGCGCGACGAGGTCGTCCTCGACCCGTACTTTGCTGACGGCGTACGGCGTCAGCGGATGCAGCGGCGCGTCCTCGTCGACCAGACCGTCACCGGCGGCGCCGTACACCGAGCACGTCGACGCGTACAGGAACCTCGCGACCCCGGCCTCTTTCGCCGCGCGAGCCAACCGGACCGAGGCATGGTGGTTGATGTCGTGGGTGACCCCGGGGACCAGAGCACCCAGGGGATCGTTGGACAGGGCGGCCAGATGGAGGACGGCGTCATAGCCGTGCAGGTCCTCCGGCCGGACGTCGCGCAGATCGAGTGCCAGCGCAGGCGGGTCGACGGGCTGCGGGCCCAGCACGCAGTCGGCGAAATAGCCGACGTCGAGTCCCGACACCTCATAGCCCTGCGCCTGCAGCATCGGCACCATGACGGCGCCGAGGTATCCGAGATGCCCGGTGACCAGCACCCGACGGGTCATGCCGCACCTCGGCCGGAGAAGGTCAGCAGTGCCTTCTCGGCGAGGAACGCCTCGGCGTGCGGGCTGCGGCACTGCACACCTCGCAGCCGCGACAGGCCCAGGAACGACTGCTCGTCGAACCAGTCCCGGCCGACCTGGGACGGGTAATGCTTGTGCAGCAACCTGGCCTTCTCCTCAGCTGTCTCCGCATCGAGCGGGTGGAACACGTTGGGGGTCGGGGTGTCCGATTCCCACTTCAGGATCTCGTAGCCCAGCACCAGATGATCACGGAACTCGGTCGGCGTCAGCTCGGCGAGCAGCCGGTGATCCTGGTGCGCATCGTGGCGCTGCGTGCTGAACACCACCTGCGGGTCGCAGGTGCGACGGAAGGTGTGCAAGCCGTCTTTCACCGCGTCCCAGTGCGACGGGGCGCGACCGTCGGGCACCTCCAGCAGCGTCAGATGCACCTGGGCTTCCGGACAGAACGCGGCCAGCGCCGCCCGCTCCTCGGCTTCGCGCTCGGTGCCCGCGCCGCAGAGGACCAGCGCGTGCACGGTCAGCCCCGGATTCGACCGGGACAGGGTGAGAAGTGTTGCGCCCATGCCGATCGCGATGTCGTCGCAGTGCGCCCCCAGGACGGCGACCTCGTCGACGGGCTGGGTCCGCAGCGCCATCACGAGACGGGCACCTTCTCGTGCTCCCACAACGCCCACGGGCGATCGCCGCTGCGATAGGCCGCTTCGAGCTCGGCCCGTTCCTTGAACGTGTCGGCGGGCTTCCAGAAACCGAGGTGCTTGTAGCCGTACAGCGAACCCTCCGCCGCGAGGCGGCCGCACACGTCCTCGACCAGATCGCAGTTCTCGGTGAGCAGGTCCAGCGCCTTGGACGACAGGACGAAGTAGCCGCCGTTCTCCCAGATCGGAAGGCGGGACACCGGAGTGATCCCGGTGACCCGGGCGACGCCGTCGCCGGGGTCGATGTCGACACAGTGGAACGACGACTGCGGCGGGACGATGAGCATCGAGGCCAGGGCTCCGGACTCCTTCACCTCGTCCACGATGGTGTTCAGCGGCGCGTCGGTGAGCACGTCGGCGTAGTTGGCCAAAAAGTATTCGTCGTCCTCGACGTACTTGCGCACGCGGCGGAGTCGTTCCCCGATGGGCGATTCCGCGCCGGTGTCGACGAACGTGATCGACCAGTCCCGGATGTCGGACTGCAGCAGCTCGACCTTGCCCCCGCGGATCACGAAGTCGTTGGACACCGATTCCTCATAGGTGAGGAAGTAGTTCTTGATGTGCTCGGCGCCATAGCCCAGGCACAGTACGAAGTCGGTGTGACCGAAGTGCGCGTAGTACCGCATCACGTGCCAGATCAGTGGTCGCGGGCCCAGCATCTGCATCGGCTTGGGGACGGTGTCGTCGGTGCCGTTGCGCATGCGCATGCCGTAACCTCCGCAAAACAGCACAACTTTCATCGGCCCTGCTCCCAATCTGAGGTGAAATTCTCGCTGTCCGCGAAGTGCATGTTCGGCATCGGAACCAACAGGCGGCCGCCCCACTCGCCGATGTAGGCCAGCTGCGAGGTCAGCTCGTCCTTCAGGTTCCACGGCAGCATCAGCACGAAATCCGGCTGGTCCTTGGCGATCTGGGCCGGGTCGAGGATCGGGATCCGGGCGCCGGCGATGAATCGGCCGTGCTTGTACGGATTCCGGTCGACGGTGTACTCGAGCAGATCGGGACGGATCCCGCAGTAGTTGAGCAGCGTGGTGGCCTTGCCCGGCGCCCCGTAACCCACGACGCGCTTGCCGTCGGAGCGGCAGTCGAGCAGGAACTGCAGGAGGTCGTGGCGGATGGTCTCGGCGCGCCGCTGCACCTGCTCGTAACCGGCGATGTCGTGCAGCCCGGCGTCCGCCTCCACCTGGAGGACCTCGGCGACGCGCGGGCTCGGCACCCCGGCCGACACCGCCGGGCGCGCCCACAGCCGGATCGATCCCCCGTGTGTCGGGATCATCTCGACGTCGACCACGGTGAGGTCCGCGGTGGCCAGCGCCCGGATGGCCGTCAGCACGGTGTAGTACTGGAAGTGTTCGTGGTAGATCGTGTCGAACTGGCCCTCGCGCACCAGGTTCAGCGCGTGATGCACCTCGATGCTGAGCCAGCCGTCGTCGTCGAGCAGGATCCGCAATGCCCGGGTGAAACCGAGGAGGTCGGGGATGTGTGCGTAGACGTTGTTGGCGATCACCAGGTCGGCCGGGCCGGCCAGGGAGCGCACGTCCGCGGCGACCTTCTCATCGAGGAACGCGGTCATCGTCGGCACGTCCTTCGCGCGGGCCGCCGCCCCGACGTTCACCGACGGTTCGATTCCCAGGCAGGGGATGCCCCGGGCGACCACGTGCTGCAACAGATATCCGTCGTTGCTCGCGACCTCGACGACCATCGACTCGCTGCCGAGGTCGAGGCGTTCGGCGGCCTCCTCGACGAACCGACGGGAGTGCTGCACCCAGCTGTCGGAGTAGGACGAGAAGTACGCGTACTCGGTGAACGTGTTCTCGGGGGTGATCAGCGCCGGCAGCTGGAGCAGCAGGCAATCCTGGCAGACGCGCAGATGCAGCGGATAGGTCGGCTCCGGGGCGTCGAGATCGGCTGCGGTGAGGAAGGATTCGCACGGCGGGGTGGCTCCGAGGTCGACCACGCTACGAAGACGCGACGACCCGCATAGCCGGCACTGCAGCTCCGTCGAAACCGCCGGGTGGTCGTGGGACGCGGCGTCCGGCTCGGTAGGGGCCTCGGTCTCACCGAGCGGCAACCGGGCGGCGTCCTCGGGCGCCGTCGGTCCGCCACGCCGTAGCCAGGACATGACGGGGCCGATCAGGACGGCGGCCTCCACCGCCTGCGCCGACAGATAGGCCCAGCCGATTCCGGTCAGTCCGAGGTCGGCGGTGGTCGCCCAGGCCACCGTGACGACCACGACAGCCGAAAACGCCTGCAGCACAAGGTAGAGCCGCAACCGGCGACGCACCCGGGCGAACGCCTCGTACACCGTGGAGACCGCCGCGAGCGGAAGGAAGGCCGCCGCCAGATGCAGCAGTCCCAGTCCTTCCTCGCGGTACTCGGGTCCCGCGATGCTCAGCAGCATCGGGCCGAACACCACGAGCCCGGCAGACGCCGCCACGGTGAACACCGCCACGGTGGCCGCCATCCGGCGCGACAGTGCGCGGACCTGGTCGGGGTGTGCGGCGACCTCGGCGACGTAGGGACTGGTGATCAGGTGGGTGGCCAGCAGCAGCGCGCTGACGATGGCCCATGCGACCGCGAAGTGCGCGTTGGCCTCGGCATCGACCTGCGTGATCACGATGAGCGGGGCCACCAGCGGGCCGATGGACCACAGCGCCGTGATACCGAACGACGAGCCGAAGTAGGACCACAGGTCGCGGGTGCCGGGCAGGTCGGGGGCGCGCCGGTAACGGGGATGGCTTCCCGCGCGCCGGTACAGCGCCGCGAAGGCCCACGCACCGGCGACGAGAGCCGTGAGCGCCCAGGCTGCGACGATGGTCAGCGCGGTGCTCCACATCGCCAGCGCGACGATGGCCGCGAGCTTCGCTGCCGCGTGCACCAGATTCTTCAGTGCCGCCCAACGCGCCACACCCAGGCCCGCGGCAGCCTTGTCCTGCAACGCGAACAGCGCCAATACCGCGACCAGGATCGGGTAACCGACCATCTCCCAGCCGCTGTCGAACAGCGCGTCGCGCGGCCCGAAGGCCACCAGCAGTGCACCCGCGGCCAGCGCGACGCCGGCGACGAGCAGAAAGCCCCGCCGTAGCAGTTGGGTCGCCCGCACGCCGGCCAGCGGCAGGAAGCGTTCGTACAACACGTCGATGCCGATGATCGACAGCGTCGAGAGCATCACCGCGGAGGTGATGAGCGCCGAGGCGACACCGACTTCGGCTGCCGGGAAGAGTCGGGCCGCGACCGACCAGAAGGCCAGGCCGAGGATTCCCGTGGTCAAGGTCGAGGCGACCAGGGCCAGCGCGTTGACGTTCATGTTGCGTTCGGCGGTGGCCGGAGCGGCCGTCGCGGGCGCGAGAAGGTCAGCCGGCATCGGAACCGCCCCCGCCGCGGCGCCGGTGGGCCCGCCGCGCGCCCAGCAGGTACAGACCGGTGCGACGCAACTGCATGTCGTAGGTGCGGGCCCGGCCCCACAGCTGGTCGCCGGCGCTCACCGACCACTGCGCGTCCGAGGCGATCCCGTGGGCGAAGGCCAGCTGCTGGGCCAGTTGCGACCGCGCCGAGGTCAGTGCGGTACTGGAATCGCTGCGGATGCGGAAACTCGCCAATGCCGTTGCCAGACCGTAGAACTCGCCGCGTTGCAGCAGCCGGACCCACAGGTCGAGGTCCATCAGGAACAGGCTGTCGTCCCGGAAGCCGCCGCAGCGCTCGAAGTCCGCACGCCGGAACATCGCGGCGACCGGAGGCCCGATGGGGTTGGTCCCGCTGCGGACGATCCGGCGCGCGACCTCCTGCGACGGCTTCTTGCCCACGATTCCGCGGATGCCACGGGCCGGCCGCATGATGCGGCCGCGGTCGTCGACGAAGTCGGTGCGCGCCGACACCAGCGACACCGACGGGTACTTGTCGAGTACCGAGGACTGGATGCGAACGCACTGCGGGGTCAGCAGATCATCCGCGCACACCAGCTTGACGTAGTCCCCCCGGCTCTCGCGGACGGCGATGTTGAAGTTGTCGACCATGGACACGGTGATCGGATTACGCACCACCCGCACCCTCGGATCGTCGATCTGCGACAGCACCGTCGCGGTGCCGTCGGTGCTGTGGTTGTCGACGACCACCACCTCGACGTCGGCGCACTGCTGCGCCAGCACGCTGTTGATGGTCGCCCGGAGATGCTCTTCGGCCTGATATGCGGGGATGCACACCGACACCGTCGTACGGGTGGTGTCGCGTGCGGTGGCCGGGGACACCGGTGACGCGTACGTCGCCAAATCGGTCACGCCTGACTCCCATCCCCGCACGGTGTTTTCGGCGCCCGTGGCGTCGGTTCGATCCGGGGGTTATTCGCAAACGTCGATGAGTTCGCTGAAACTGCACGGACCAGTCGCCGAGGGCTACAGATCGGGACGCTATCACCGGTCCACACCCCCTGCACGCAGAGAATTTATTGGGTCAGCTAATCGAAGCATCCGTCAATTGGGCCTCGGGACCCCTGCGTGGGCCAGCATTGACTTCATCCCTGTTCAACTGCTTTATTGCGGGTGAAGACAGCTGCCGACCGACTGTCTGTGAACCGCCTGCTCCAAATCTGTGAGCAAAGAATCCGCATCGATTTGCAGATCTCGCAAAGTGACCAATATCACATGTGGCGCGATATGGGCCTTGTGTGCATCTGCCATCGCTCGTGCCCTGACAGCAAAGTTAATTACCATTTCGGGTCATTTGTTGCGCACGCATGTGGCAAAAACATCCCGGCACGACGCGCGTGCCGGGATGTCGGGGGATCGGGCGGTCAGACGAACCTGGACCGACCTGGACGGACCTGGACGGACCTCAGCCCTCCAGCTTGTAGCCCAGGCCCCGGACGGTCACCAGGTGCACCGGGTTGGCCGGATCGGATTCGATCTTGCTGCGGAGCCGCTTCACGTGGACGTCGAGTGTCTTCGTGTCGCCCACATAGTCGGCGCCCCACACCCGGTCGATGAGCTGTCCGCGGGTGAGCACCCTTCCACTGTTGCGCATCAAGTACTCGAGCAGGTCGAACTCCTTGAGCGGCAGCGTGACCGGCTGGCCGTTCACGCTCACCACATGGCGCTCGACGTCCATGCGCACCGGACCTGCCTCCAGGACACCGTCAGCGAGGCCGGCATCCTCGGCGTCGGCCCCGCGGCGCAGCACGGCACGGATCCGCGCGATCAGCTCGCGCGCCGAATAGGGCTTGGTGACGTAGTCGTCGGCCCCGAGTTCCAGCCCGACCACCTTGTCGATCTCGCTGTCGCGCGCGGTCACCATGATGACGGGCACGCTCGACCGCGATCGCAACTGTTTGCACACGTCGGTACCGCTCATTCCCGGCAGCATCAGGTCCAGCAACACGATGTCGGCGCCGGCCCGTTCGAACTCGGCCAGGGCGGACGGCCCATCGGCCACGACAGTGGTTTCGAAGCCCTCTTTACGGAGGAGGAAGGCCAGGGGATCGGCCAAGGACTCCTCGTCCTCCACGATCAGCACGCTGGTCATCGATGAATCAGTCCTCTCGGTCGGTGAGCAACTCGGTCCCGTCGGCGTCGTCGCCGTCGGGGTGAAGGGGTGGGGATGCAGGGATGGCCTCGGGGATGGACAGGGTGAACGTCGATCCCGTCCCCGGTTGACTCCACAACCGGATCGAGCCGTTGTGGTTGGCCGCGACGTGCTTGACGATCGCCAGCCCCAGTCCGGTGCCGCCGGTGGCCCGGGACCGTGCCTTGTCGACACGGAAGAATCTCTCGAACACCCGCTCCTGGTCGACGGGCTCGATGCCGATGCCGCGGTCGGTTACGGCGATCTCGATGTTCTCGCCGCGCCGGCGTCGGCTGATGGAGACCGACGAGCCGTTCGGCGAGTACGCGATGGCGTTCGACACCAGGTTGGCGATCGCGGTGACCAGCAGCGTCTGGTCCCCGTGGACGCGGTAGCCCGTCGGTGCATCGGTGGTGATCGCGATGTCGGCGTTGTCGGCGGCCACCTTGTGGCGCGACAGCGCTTCGGCGACCACGGTGTCGACGTCGACGTCGTCGAGGTCGGGCAGCCTCTCGCCGCCCTGCAACCGGGACAGCTCGATGAGCTCGCCCACCATGTCGGCCAGCCGATTGGACTCGGTGACCATCTTCTCGGCGAAATGCTTCACGGTCTCCGGTTCGTCACCCGAGGCCAGGACCGCTTCGGCCAGGACGCCGAGCGCGCCCACCGGGGTCTTCAACTCATGGCTGACGTTGGCCACGAAGTCGCGCCGGGTCGCCTCCATGCGGGCGTGTTCGGATTGATCGTCGGCGTAGACGACGGCGAAACGGCGGTCCTCCTCGGCGAGCAGCCGGACGTGGCCGCGCACCGACAGCCCGGAGCGGCCGGGCCGGGTGCGTTTGCGGGGGGACAGATCGAAACCCCGCGCCTCACCGGTGGCGAGCGTGCGTTCCGCCGCCGACCAGGCGCGATCGTCGAGCAGACGCTCGCGCACCAGACCGAGTTCCTCGGCGCGGTCGTTGGTGTAGACGACGTCACGGAAGTTGTCGACGACCACGATGCCGACGGGCGACTGGGAGACGATGCGCTCGAGCATCTGCGAGATGGTGATGCCGGATTGCTCGGCCAGACGCCGCTGCTGGCGTGCCTTGAGACGGGGCCATACCCGCACTCCGAACGCGACACCGATCGACAATGCGAGCAGTGCCACGACCGCTGCGAGAAGCAGCGCCGAACCGACGCTCACGCGCAAATCGTACGCATTGGGTGAACGTCATCCCAGCAGCGAGCGGCCAAATCGGGACAAGTCACAACGCCACAGACGGATGTTCGGGCCACCGCCCCCCGCTGTTCACCCACCGTTTGCCGAGGGCGGCGCGGACGGCGCTACTTGGCTCCCTGTGCGGCCACCGCGGCCGCACCGGCCGCCGCGGCGTCGGGGTCGAGGTAGCTGCCACCGGCCACCGTCGGCCGTAGATCGGAGTCCAGGTCGTAGCGCAGCGGTATTCCGGTCGGGATGTTCAACCCGACGACGTCGTCGTCGGACATCCCGTCGAGATGCTTCACGAGCGCGCGCAGCGAATTGCCGTGCGCGGCGATGAGCACGGTCTTACCCGCCTTCAGGTCGGGGACGATCACCTCAGTGAAGTACGGGACGAATCTCTCGACGACGTCCTTGAGGCATTCGGTCAGGGGCGCTCCCCCGTCGACGTCGGCGTAGCGGGGATCGCCGTCCTGGCTGAACTCGGTGCCGCGCTCGATCGGCGGCGGCGGGGTGTCGTAGCTGCGGCGCCACGCCATGAACTGCTCTTCGCCGTACTTGGCCTTCGTCTCGGCCTTGTTCAGCCCCTGCAGTGCACCGTAGTGGCGTTCGTTGAGGCGCCAGTCGCGGTGCACCGGGATCCAGTGCCGGTCGGCTTTGTCGAGCGCGACGTTGGCGGTGGTGATGGCGCGTCGCAGCAGCGAGGTGTACAGCACGTCGGGGAGCTTGTCCTGCTCGGCGATGAGTTCACCCGCGCGCGCGGCCTCGGCCCGGCCCTTGTCGGTCAGGTCGACGTCCACCCACCCGGTGAACAGGTTCAGCGCGTTCCACTCGCTCTCGCCGTGGCGGAGAAGGATCAGCGTCGCGGTATCAGCCATGACCGGAATCCTCTCACGACCGGCTTTTCGCCGAAGATCAGTCGTCGTCGATCAGATGCTCGAAGGCGCGCAGGTTCTGCAGCGATTCGCCCCGGGACACCCGCCACTCCCATTCCTTCTGGATCGAGGTCAGGAAACCCAACTCCAGCAGGGTGTTGAAGTCAGCGTCGACGGCCTCGAGGACCTGTCCGAGTATCCGGTCCACCTCCTCGGGGGAGACCGACGCCAGCGCCATCCGGCCGACCAGGTAGATGTCGCCGACGTTGTCGAGTGTGTAGGCCACCCCGTAGAGCCGGCGGTTGCGCTTCAGCAGGAACTTGTAGACGCCCTCGAAGTTCTCGTCGGGCTTGCGGCAGACGAACGCCTCCACCCGGACGGAGTGCTCCCCGACGGTCAGGATGGTGTTCGTCTTGAGGCGCCGCTCCCCCGGCAGTGCGACGACCAGCCCGGGCAGCCCGCCGGCGGCGCCCCCGTGGTGGGTGTACTCCAGGTCTTGTTCCTGCAGCGTCTTCTCGATGACGGCTGTGACGTCGCCGGTCGTGCTCATGCTCTGACCCCTCTGCGCATGGAGAACCGCCTGCTGCTCCGCCGTGCGGAGAGCTGACGCTGGTGGTCGGCGCGGTGGTCGGCGATGGCGCGGCCGTAACCGGCCAGCAGGGCGTCGACCGTGTGCGCCCAGGAGAACGTCGACGCGTGGGCGGCGGCGGCCTCGCGGAGGGAGGCGGGCCCCTCGGTGAAGACCTCGCTCAGCGTTGCGGCCCAGGTGCCGGGGTCGTGTCCGTCGACCAGCGCCCCGGTGACCCCGTCGCGGACCGCGACGGGCAAGCCGCCGACCGCGGCGGCGACGACCGGCGTTCCGCAGGCCTGCGCTTCGACGGCCACGAGGCCGAAGGACTCGTTGTAGCTCGGCACGGCCACGATGTCGGCAGCCCGGTAGACACGCACGAGGTCCTCGCGGGACTGGGGCGGCAGGAACGTCACCCGGTCGGTGATGCCGAGATCTGCGGCCAGACGCACCAGGTTGTCCGGCGCGGCCAGACCCGACCCGGACGGACCGCCGGCCACTACGACCCGCACGTCGGGCAGCAGGGCCGCCGCGCGCAGCAGCACGTCGGGAGCCTTGAGAGGCTGGATCCGTCCGACGAAGGCGACGATCCGGGCGTCGGTGTCCAGGCCCAGCGCGGCGCGGGCCGCATCGCGACTTCCCGGGGTGAACGTGGCGAGGTCGACACCCGGGTGCACGACGTCGATGCGCGCCGGGTCGGCCTGGTGCAGCGAGACCAGTTGCTGCGCTTCATGATCGGTGTTGACGATCAGTCGGTCGGCCGCGTCGACCACCTGCTGCTCGCCGATCGAGCGCATAGGCGGCTCGGGTGCGTCTCCGTCGGCCAGCGAGGCGTTCTTCACCGCGGCCAGCGTGTGCGCGGTGTGCACCAGCGGCACCGCCCACCGGTCGGCGGCCAGCCAGCCGACCTGACCGGAGAGCCAGTAGTGGGAGTGGACGATGTCGTAGTAGCCCGGCTCGTGGGTCGCCTCGGCGCGCAACACCCCGGCCGTGAACGCGCACAGCTGTGTGGGCAGGTCGTTCTTGTCGAGTCCCTCGAACGGCCCGGCCACCACGTTGCGCACCACGACCCCGGGCGCCACCGGGACCACGGGCTGATCCGACGACGACGTGGCCCGGGTGAAAATCTCCACCTCGACACCGCGACGGGCCAGCTCCAAGGACGTCTGCAGCACATAGACGTTCATGCCACCGGCATCGCCGGTGCCGGGCTGCGCCAGCGGTGAGGTGTGCACGGACAGCACCGCGACCCGGCGCGGCACGGGCAGTCCGGAGGGCGTACCCGCCGCATCGCTTGCTAGACGCACACCGTCATGTCTACACCGCTGCGCGGTGGGCCGAACTCAGGCGCTGACTTCGGGCCTGCGCGGCGTCAGGTGGGCGCCCCGCGCGTGCGGCGTGCGGCGCATCGCGCCGAGGGGGTCGGCGTACAACCCGCCGAGGGACACGACTCCGGCCCCGGCCTCCTGGACGCGGTTACCGAACGCCGTCACCCGGATGTCGCGGTGGCCGAGCACCGAACGCTCGGCGAAGGCGGACTCCACCAGCGGCATGCCCTCCGGATACTCGGTGAACGCCTGCCCGCCGACGATGAGGTCGTCCGGATTGAGCATGTCGCGCAGCAGCGCGACGGCCTCACCGAGGACGCGTGCCCGTTCGGCCACCAGCGCGGCCGCCTGCTCGTCGCCCTGCCGCGCGGCACGCAGGACGGCCGTGACGGTCGAGCTCGGCCCGTCGGCCGGCACGATCCGCGCCCGGCGGGCGGCGGCGAGCACTGCTTCGTCGCTCACGGTCGACTCCAGTTGGCCTGTGCTACCGAGCAATTCGGAACGGACGGGCAGCGCGGCGATGGTGCCGGGCCCGCTGGTCGGGGAATGGACCCGGCCGCCGATCGACAGCGCGTAGCCGACGGTCTCGCGGGCGTAGACGTACAGGCTGGTGGCGGACTTCACCGGCTGGCGGCGCACGCCGAGCAGAAGTTCGGCGCCGGCCATGGCATCGACGTGCGAGGCGACCGAGACCGGCAGGCCCAGCGATTCGGCGAGGACCGGTCCGACCGGCGCGTCCGACCAGCCGAGCCGCGGGTGGTCGAGGTATCCGGTGGCGCTGTCGACGACGCCGCCGGTGGCCACGCCGAGCCACAGCGGGCTGCGCCGATGCCAGCGGCTCAGGTAGCGACGGGCGCTCCCGGCGATGGCCGACAGCGCCGCGGCCTGCCCGCCCCGGGGAGTCGGGGTCTCGACGACATCGAGCGTGCGGCCGAACAGGTCGGCGGCCACGATGCTGGTGGTGCGCGCGCCGATGTGCACACCCAGCGTCAGGAACGGCTCGTGGTTGACCTCGACGGGCACCCGCGGCCTGCCGATCGCCCCGGACACCGCGAGGTCGGCGCGCTCGCGCAGCAGGCCGACGTCGAGCAGGGCGGTGACCTGGCGGTTCACCGTCGCGATGCTCAGGCCGGTGACCTGCGCGATGACGTCGCGGGCGATCGGCCCGCGCTGGCGCGCCGCGGCGAAGACGAGCGCCGCCGCGGCCTCAGGCAGGTGCAGGGCGGGCGCCACGATCTGGTGCAGCAGGGCCTGCGGATAGCGTCCGCCGCCCGCGGATTTCGTGGCGGCGGTGGCACGCGTGACGGACGCGGTGCGGGGGCGCTGGGCGAGGGTGGCGGTGGAATTGCTCACGGGAGTGTCCTTCGTCGAGTCGGCAGGTGGGTCGGGGCCACACCAGGCGACTCAGCAGGACTGGATCAGTCCCGGGCGCAGTCAGGCGCGGCGGGGTGCGCAACAACAACACGCACGCCGCGCGGCAGACAGAGCTGCCAGACCGTTCCGGGACACGCCGACAACGTAGCACGGCGGTTAAGGTTGCGTACATGACGACGCCCCAAGACGCCCGCCGGGTCGCGGTGGTCACCGGAGCCAGCGCCGGAATCGGCGAGGCGACCGCGAGAACCCTTGCCGCACAGGGTTTCCATGTCATCTGCGTGGCTCGTCGCGAGGGTCCCATCACAGCGCTGGCCGCCGAGATCGACGGCACCGCGATTGTGGCGGACGTCACCGACTCGACCGCTGTGGCGGCCCTGGCGGGCCGGCTCGACCGGGTGGACGTGCTCGTCAACAACGCCGGCGGGGCCCGCGGGCTGGAGTCGATCGCCGAGGCCGACGTCGAGCACTGGCGGTGGATGTGGGAGGCGAATGTGCTGGGCACGCTGCACGCCACGCGCGCCCTGCTGCCCAAGTTGATCGACTCCGGCGACGGGCTGATCGTCACGGTGACCTCGATCGCCGCGGTGGAGATCTACGACAACGGCGGCGGCTACACCGCCGCCAAGCACGCCCAGGGGGTGCTGCACCGGACCCTGCGCAGCGAGCTGCTCGGAAAACCGGTGCGGCTCACCGAGGTTGCGCCCGGCATGGTCAAGACCGAGTTCTCGCTGAACCGGTTCGGCGGCGACGAGGAACGCGCCGACAAGGTCTACCAGGGGGTCACCCCACTGGTCGCCGAGGACATCGCCGAGGTGATCGGGTTCGTGGCGAGCCGTCCCGCCCACGTCGACCTGGATCTGATCGTGGTGCGTCCGCGGGATCAGGTCAGCGGCGCCAGCGGATCGCGCTTCCACCGCACCTAGATCGCCGCGGTTCTCAGCGAACTTTCAGCGAATCCACCGTCAATTTCTTGGCATCAGCCCCAGGGAATTCTTCGGTGCGCCCGTGAGGCTGGAGGCGTCCACTCACGCGCGACACGAGCGCACTTCAGAAGGCGAGGACTGCGATGATGTCTCTCACCCTGCCCGTTCTGGCGATCGACCCCGACCTGACCCTGGAGGCGATGGTCCTGGACGCCTTCTGGACCGGCGACGAGTAGGCCGGGGCGCGGCCCCGGACGGGCTCAGCCGCCCGGGCGGTCGCCGACGGGCTGCGGGGCGCCCGACGGCGTCGCCGGCGCGGTGCTCGGGATCCCGCCGGGGCCGGACTCCCCCGACAACGCCGACATCGACGTCCATTCGTCCCACGGCACCGCCCAGTCCCAGATGTCGCCGTCGGCGTAGGACAGGTCGATGCGGGTGCCGGTGACCTCGACCGGGTCGCCGTACATCGCCGTCCGGAAGTACTGCTCGGCGTCGGTGATCGACAGGTTGATGCACCCGTTGGTGACGTTGCTGTTGCCCTGGGCGCCCGAGCTGGCCGGGTTGGCGTGGATGAACTCGCCGTTGTTGGAGATCCGGACGGCGAACCGCTCGCGGACGTTCGCGTAGCCGGCGGCCGGGTTGGTCATGTAGAAGTCCTCGTACTTCTCGGTGACCACGTGGATGCCGCTGCGGGTGACGTTGCGGTCGAGGTCACCTTCGCCGTAGCTGCACGGGAAGTCCATGATCACCCCGGCGTCGGTGACGACCTGGATGCGGTGGCTCGACGCCTCGGCCTTGACCACCTGGAAGCGGCCGATGGAGAAGTCGAGCGTCGAATCGGCGGCCCCGTAGGCTCCGCCGCCGAAGGGGACGCCGTAGAGCTTCGCGTCGACGTGCACCGTGGTGCCCGTGGGGTAGTACTCCTTGGTCCGCCAGTGCATGCGCGAGCCGCCCGCCTCGTCGGGCAGCCAGGCCCAGCTGCCCTCGACCTCGGGTGTCGTGGTGACCGCGACGGCCTTCTCCACCTCGGCGCGGTCGGCGTCGGCGATCGCGGCGTCGAACTGCAGGATGATCGGGGCCGCGACGCCGACCGTCTGGCCGTCGGCCAGCTGGAACGTGCCGCTGACCTCGGTGGCGGGGGTGACGGTGGAGAACGAGCCGGACAGGGGCACGGACTTGCCGTCCTGCCCCACGGCCGACCCCGCCCACGTGTAGGTGGCGCCGTAGCCCAGCGGCTCGGTGATCCGGAACTCCGTGCGATCGCGGTTCAGCGAGCCTGCCACCGGCTTGCCTGCGGAGTTGGTCAGCGCGACCTTCTGCAACCAGCCGTCCTGCACCGTGACCGCGATACCGCCGGTGGGGACGACGTCGGTGGACGCGTCCGAGGGCTCGTAGGTGACCGTCGGCGCCTTGGGCGCGTCCTCGGCGGCATCGTCGCCTGCGGGCTTGCCGTCGGTCGACATGCAGGCCGCCAGAGCCCCCGGTGCGACGACGCCGACGGCGAACGCGGCGAGGGCACGCCGTCTCGTGATCGACGGCAGGGGATCAGCAGGGCTCACGTGAACCCACGGTACCTAGAGTTTGCAGCCGATCAGAACCGGCTCAGGTGTGAGCTCTATCCCGAAAGCGGCCCTGACCCCGTCGCGCACCGTCCTGGCCAGGGCGATCAGGTCGGCCGTCGTGGCGTTGCCGCGGTTGGTCAGGGCCAGCGCATGTTTGGTCGACAGCCGCGCGGGCGCTTCGTCATCCGGATAGCCCTTGCCGAATCCGGCCCGTTCCACCAGCCAGCCGGCGGCGAGCTTGACCCCGTCCTCGGCCGGGTAGCTCGGGACCGTCCCGTCCACCGATGCCGCCAGCCGGTCGAATTCGGCCTGCGACACCACCGGGTTGGTGAAGAACGAGCCCACACTCCAGGTGTCGTGGTCGGGTTCGTCGAGCACCATGCCCTTGCGCGCCCGCAGCCCCAACACCGCCGCGCGCACCGCGGCCGGGTCGGTGCGCTGCCCCGCCTCAGCCCCCAGTGCCGCGGTCAGCTCGCCGTAGCGCAGCGGGGCGCTGCGCCCGTCGGGGTCCAGCCCGAACTCGACCTCGAGCACCACCCAGGCCGATGAGTGCTTGAGAATGCTTGTGCGGTAGCCGAATCGGAGAAAATCCGGGGTGACCCAGGAGTCCTCGCCGGTGCGACGATCCAGCAGGCGGACACGGCGGAGGGTGTCGGCGACCTCGGCCCCGTAGGCGCCGACGTTCTGCACCGGCGTGGCCCCGGTCGAACCCGGGATGCCGGAGAGACATTCGAGGCCACCGAGACCGTGGTCGAGCGACGCGGCCACCACGTCGTCCCACACCGCGCCGGCCTCGGCGCGCAGCACGTCGCCCTGGACGGAGATCCCGGTGTTGGCCAGCCGCACGACGGTCAGCCCGGTCAGGTCGTCGGCGAGCACCACGTTGGAGCCGCCTGCCAGGATGAGCGCGTCCTCACCGGCGGCGCGCACAGCGTCGATGACCTGTTCGGTGCTGACGCAGGTGACGAGGCGGCGCGCGACCGGACCGACCCGCAGGGTGGTCAGCGGGGCCAGCGGCACATTCTCGGCAAACGGCACGCCGCCCAACAACGAAGTGCCCACGGCGGCTAACGGTAGCGTGGCCAGCTATGCCTCGTTCATTCGACATGGCCGCCGAGTACGGGGGCACGGTCGAGCAGGTGCACCGGGCCTTCGCCGACGAGCAGTACTGGCTGGTCCGCCTCGGTGACTCCGGAGCAGACCACGCGACGCTCGACGAGATGGACGTCGGCGACGACGGCGCCATCCGGGTCAGGACCACGCAGACGATGCGCGCCGACCGCCTGCCCGCCGTCGTGACGCAGTTCCACCGGGGCGACCTGAACTTCGTCCGCGAGGAGAGCTGGTCGCCGGTGGCCAACCGGCGCGCCACCGCGACGGTGCGCGGGTCGATCCCCGGGGCGCCCGCGCAGCTGACCGGCGAGGCCGTGCTGTCGTCGGTGGCCGACGCTCAGGGTGCGATGGGCGCCCGGATGACGTTCACCGCGACCGTGGAGGTGCGGGTACCCCTGGTGGGCGGCAAGATCGAGAACTTCATCGGCAGCCAGCTGGTGAATCTGATGATCGCCGAGCAGAAGTTCACCACGGTGTGGATCACTGAGAACGGCTGATCCAGTCTCTACCATCGACGCATGGGCGCCCCCCTCGGACAGGTGACACGGGGCACCACGGGCCACAACCGTCTGCGGCGCAGCGACCGATGGCTGGTGCACTCCTCGCGCGTGCGGACCGCGCTGCAGGCCTCCGACGATCCCCTCGTGGTCGATCTGGGCTACGGCGCGAAACCGGTCACGACCCTGGAGCTGGCGATGCGGTTGCGCGAGGTGCGCCGCGACGTGCGGGTGGTCGGCCTGGAGATCGAACCGGAACGCGTGCGCGCCGGGCAGGCCGCGGCGCTGCCCGGCGTCGAATTCGCGCTGGGCGGCTTCGAACTCGCCGGCCACCGGCCAGTCCTGGTGCGCGCGTTCAACGTTCTGCGGCAGTACCCGGTCGAAGCCGTGCAGGATGCGTGGACCGCGATGCAGCGGGGGGTGTCGGCGGGCGGGTTGGTCGTCGACGGCACCTGTGACGAGTTGGGCCGGTTGTGCTGCTGGGTGCTGCTCGATGCGACGGCGCCGGTGAGCCTGACGCTGGCCTGCGACCCGTTCGCGATCGAGCGCCCGTCCGACCTCGCCGAACGACTGCCGAAGGTGTTGATCCACCACAACGTGGAGGGCCAGCCGATCCACGCTTTGCTGCGCGCAGCCGACCGCGCCTGGGCCAGCGTGGCGGGCCACGGGGTGTTCGGCCCCCGCATCCGTTGGCGGGCCATGATGGAACTGCTTGTCGCCGAGGGATTCCCGGTGACCGCGCCACGCCGCAGTCTGCGTGACGGCATCCTGACGGTGCCCTGGGAGGCTGTCGCGCCCGTGGGGTGACGGCCCCCGCTACGTCGCCTTCGCCAATTCCGGTTCCTTCTCGGAGGCGTCGGGACCGTCGAGGGCGTCGTCGACGTCCTGGGCGACCCGGATGTCGAGACCGCGTAGGTGCGCCGGCCTGGTCGTCAACGCGACGGTCACGTAGGTGAGCAGGCCCGCGGCGAAGGCGATGAAGGTGGGCCACCCGTCGAAGGACGCGTCGATCAGGGTGTTGGGAATGTAGAGGATCGTGTTCTCGACGCCGAACATCGTGGGGGTCATCACGAACAGGCCGATCCGCACGACGAATCCGACCGAGATCGCCGCCACCGCCGCCGTCGTCGTGCCGCGTCGCCAGATCAGCCCGAGGATGAACGGGACGGCCAGGCACGCGAGCATCAGGTCGAATGCCAGCGTCAGCAGGATGCCCGTCTGCTGCACGTAGACCGCGAGCAGGATCGAGAACACCGTCATCGGCACCATCGCGATGCGGGTGGCCCGCAGCAGCGGGTCGCGCCGGCCCGGCGCCCGCACGCGCCGGACGCCACCGAGGTTGCGCACACACACATTCGAGATGGCCAGGATCGCGCCGTTGGCGGTCGACATCGACGCACCCACCAGGCCGCAGAGCACCAGCACGGTCAGGCCCGCGGGGGCGTACTGGTCGAGCAACACGAAAAGCACCGGGCCGTCGAGCTCTTCGGGCATGAAGGAATGCGCAGCCAGCACGACCAGGCCGAACGGCACACAGATGGCGACCGTGCCCGCGGCCGCGGTGAAGCACGCCCTGCGCGCCGCCTCGGGCGACTTCGCCGAGAACACACGCGCCATGAAGTCGATCGCGACGACGTCGCCGATGCCCAGCGCGATCAGTGTGGCCCAGTTGATGACCGCCCCCTGCGCGGGATCGGACAGCTGACCCAGGGCGAGTGGCCCTGTGCCCTCGGCGATGTCGAGACCGTGGGTGGCCGTCATCCAGAGGAACAGGCCGACCGCGCCGCCGAAGATGAGGGCCATCTGGATGATCGCGGTGTACGCGTCGGCGATGAGGCCACCGGTTCCGGTGTAGGCGACGGCGATTCCGGCGATCAACAACACACCCAGCCAGTAGGGCATGCCGAGGAAGTAGTTGAACAGGAGGCCCCCGGCGACGAGATTGCCCGCGACCAGCATGCAGAACGCCACCGCGAGCAGCACCGAGGCCCCGATTTCGACGGACCGTCCGAAGCGCAGGCGGTAGTAGTCGGGAAACGACGTCAACCCCATCCGGTTCATCGGCTTGGCGAAGAAGATGCCGGTGATCGTCAGACACAGTGCCAGGCCCAGGGGTAGCGCCGCGCCCGCCCAGAAGCCGAATTCGAAGGCCAGGTCGGTGTTCCCGAGCGTGGCGTTGGTGTCGACCGCTGCGCCCATCAGTGCCCCGCCGACCAACCAGAACGGCAACATCCGGCCGCCGACAAGGAAGTTCGAGCTGTCGCCCTCGATCCGCCGGGACACCGCGAAACCGACCGCCACGACCACGGCGATGCTGATCGCCACACCGAGAAGAATCATCAGGAGTCTCCCTAGAACGTGGAGTCTCCCGGGTTTTTGTCCCGCCGTGGAACGGTCATGCGTCTACGCCTGCCGCCTGCGTCTCTCGGACCAGACCCGGTCACCCGGCGGAACCCTAGACGCGCCCCACACTCGTCTGCGTGAGTCCAGATCAGAAAACGCCCACAGTGTTTCGTGGTGTCGTGCCGCAGGTAAACGCTGCGTTTCCTCCAGCGTTGGACAGGAATTCGCGAACGTGCTGACAATGACCACAGGCGCCGGGCAACCCGGCGCCCCGGACGAGGTGTGCCGTACCCGGTCAGCGACAAGACGGCGCGTTGAGGAGAACCCGTGTCCGAACCATCTGATCTCCCCGACCGCCCGGATCCGTTGCTGCCCAACGCCGAAGGCGCGTGGGCCCAGCAGGTCGAGGCGCGCCTCGGGGATCGCAGACTGCGCGAGGAGATCGACCGCGGCCTGAGCTACGGGCTCGAAGCGGCCCCGACGATCAACGACAGAACCATCTCGACATTCGTGCGCGGCGAGAAGCCCCACTTCGCCGGCGAGCGTGGCACGTTCCTGAAGTGTCCGTTCATCGAGGACGTGAACGAGGTCGACGACGCCGAGGTCGCCATCTTCGGCGTCCCCCTCGACGCCGGCGCCACCTACCGGCCCGGCACGCGGTTCGGGCCGCAGGGCATCCGCCGGTCGACCAACCTGTTCGGCACCTACAACTACGAGTCCGGCGTGGATCTGCGTGAGCAGCTCAACATGGTCGACATCGGCGACGTGTTCACGATCCCGGGCAACCTGGAGAAGTCGTTCGACCAGATCAGCACCGCGATGGGCCACGTCGCCCAGAAAGGCGTCATGCCGATCGTCCTCGGTGGCGACCATTCGATCGGGTTCCCGACGATCCGCGGGCTGGCGCCGTACCTGGACGGCGACATCGGCATCATCCATTTCGACCGTCACGTCGACACCCAGGAGACCGACCTCGACGAGCGGATGCACACCACGCCGTGGTTCCACGCCACCAACATCAAGAACGCACCCGCCACGAACCTCGTGCAGATCGGGATCGGGGGCTGGCAGAGCCCGCGGGAGGGCGTGAAGGTGGGCCGCGATCGAAAGTCGACGGTCATCACGGTCGGCGACGTCGAGCGGGTGGGCGTCGAAAAGATCGCCGAGATCGCGCTCGAAGTCGCCTGGAAGGGCGCCAAGGCGGTCTATCTGTCGTTCGACATCGACGTCATCGACGCCGGCTTCGTCCCGGGCACCGGCTGGCCCGAGCCCGGTGGACTGCTCCCGCGCGAGGCGCTGAACCTGGTGAAGATGGTGTCCGAGCCCGGCCTGGCCGGCATCGAGGTCGTCGAATGTTCACCGCCCTACGACTGGGCCGAACAGACCGCATTGATGAGCTCGCGGGTGATCCTCGACAGCCTGGCCGCCCAGGTGCGCTCCGGCAAGCTCGGCAAGAAGGCGGCCAAAGCCGACCGGCCGGCGTGGGGTCCGTAGCCGTGCGCGGGCGCAACCGCTCAGGGTCGGCTCACCCCGGTAAGGCAGAATCGCTGGGGTGACTGATCCCTGGTCCCGTCCGCCGCAGCAGCCCGGGCCACCGCCGCCACAGTTTCCGCAGGACCCCGCCTACTCGTCTGCACCCCAGGCGACCGATGCGCACCCTGAGGAGGGCTCGTCGTTGCCGGCGAAACTGAAGCGGATCTTCAGCGACCCGATCTCGATCGTGCTGGTCGTGGTCATCGTGCTGGCCCTGGTGTTCGCGGGCCTGCTCGGAGGCGAGCTGTACGCGCGCAACCGGGCCGACACCGTGGTCGCCGGCACCGTCGAGTGCGTGGTGCAGGACGACGCCACCGCCTCGTTCGGCGTGATGCCGCCCTTCCTTCTGCAGCACGTGTCCGGCCACTACACGAACATCACGATCGAGACCGCGGGCAATCAGATCCGCGATGCCAAGGGCATGAAGGTCACCCTGGACATCAGCGATGTGCGCCTCGAGGACTCCGCCGACTCGAGCGGGTCCATCGGTTCGCTGGTCGCCAACATCGACTGGAGCGCCGACGGCATCAAGGAGACGATCCAGGGCGCGATCCCGCTGGTCGGTAGCTTCGTCACGGGCGTGACCACCAACCCGTCCGACGGCACGATCGAACTGGAGGGCGCGCTGGGCAGCATCACCGCCCGGCCCGAGGTCGTCGACGGCGGCATCTCCCTGCAGGTCGAACAGGTCACGGGGCTGGGCTTCACGCTCCCACGCGAGGCGGTGCAGCCCGCGCTGGACGCGTTCACCGCGGAGTTGACCCAGAACTACCCGATGGACATCCACGCCGATTCCATCCAGGTCACCGACGACGGCGTGAAGAGCCAGTTCTCGACCAGCAACGCGTCGATCCCGAAGCAGCAGCAGGACCCCTGCTTCAGCGGACTGTAGAGCTCAGAACCCGTCGAGAACGGCGCGGGTGCCCGACAGCCCCAACCGGGTGGCGCCCGCGTCGAGCATCGCGGCGGCATCCGCGGCGGAACGGATCCCGCCGCTGGCCTTCACCCCGAGGCGGCCGCCGACCGCGCCGGCCATCACCTCGACGGCCCGCACCGAGGCTCCCCCGCTGGGGTGGAACCCGGTGGACGTCTTGACGAAGTCCGCGCCCGCCTCCTCGGCGGTCCGGCAGACGTCGACCAGGATCGGCTCGCCGCCGCACTGCAGCAGCGCCGCCGATTCGACGATCACCTTCAGGATCGCTTGCGGCGCAGCCTGACGCACCGCGTCGACGTCCGCGCGAACCACGTGCAGGGCACCGGCCAGCGCCGCGCCGACGTCGATCACCATGTCGATCTCGGTCGCACCCGCGTGCACGGCAAGCCGGGCCTCCTGGGCCTTGATCGCCGAAACATGCTTGCCCGACGGGAATCCGACGACCGAGGCGATGGTGCGCCGGGTCTCGTCCAGCGCGGCCGCCGCGGCGACCATCGTCGGCGACACACACACCGCGAAGACGTCGAGCTCGGCGGCTTCCTTCAGCAACGCGGCGACGTCGGCTTCGGTGGCCTCGGGTTTGAGCAGCGTGTGATCGACGAGCGCGGCGACCTGCGCTCGTGTGTAGGAACTCATCAGAAGGGCTCTTCGGTTCCGCCCGGATTGCAGCCGTCGGCGATCATTTCGTCGTAGCTGACCTCGGGACGCCAGGGCTCGAGGTTCCAGCTGACCTTGCCCGGCTCGACGAATTCGGCGAAGTTCCAGTGGCACAGGAACTGCTCGCGCATGCCCGGGATCGCGGCGTCCGGCGACAACGCAAGCACCTCCGACCAGGCTTCGTCGGCGAGGGGTTCGGTGCCGGCGTGGCCCGAGGACGCACGCGCCGATGCCGTCGGGTAGACGCGCAGGCTCGAAAGATCGCCCCACTTCGCCCATTCGACGTGGTCGACGTACGGCGGGCCGGACGGGCTCGCCGCGGCAGGCGGCGCCAGCGCGACCGCACCGGCCAGGGCGAGGACGGCGACGACGGTGCGCACTAGCGCGACTTCCCTTGGATCTCAAGGATCTTGGGCCGGACGTCCACGAGATAAACGCCTGCCGCGACGGCGGCGATGGCGACACCGGTGATGCCCAGCACGAGCGCCAGCAGCACGCCGACCCCGAGAATCACCAGCCAGACCGGCTTGGTGAGCTTGTCGGCAGCGGTGTAGGCATCGGGCCGCTGCATGGCGGCGTGGACGAACGCGTACACGGCCGCCACCAGAACGGCGACCTGCAACGCAAAGAGGACGTAACCCACCAGGCCTTCAAGCTCCACGCTCGACAGCCTATGCGGGTTACGTCCCCAGGGTCTAACTTCACCGCTCGCGGTGGCGACGACTTTCACCCGCGTCGCAGGTGATGTCGCGTTGCTTACTTCTGGGTGACCTTCTTGGCCGGCGCCTTCTTGGCGGGGGCCTTCTTGGCCGGCGCGCTGGCCGCAGCCTTGGCCGGGGTGGCGGCGGTGGCCTTGGCGGGCGCCTTCTTGGCCGGGGCCTTCTTGGCCGGGGCCTTCTCGGCGGGAGCCTTCTCGGCGGCCTTCTTGACCGGGGCGGCAGCCTGCTCGGTCCGCTTGGGCAGCTCGACACCCACCAGCTTGGCGGCACGCTCGCCGACCGCGCGGGTCTGCGAGGCGACGTTGCCCAGCGCCTCCTGGGTCAGCTCGACGGCCTGGTCGGTGTACACCTCGACACGGCTGGCGGCCTCTTCGAGAGCGGGCTGGCTGCGCAGACGCTCCAGAGCGGCCTCGCCACGCTCGATGAGCTTGGTGTAGGTGGTCTGGGCGGCCTCGGCGTAGCCCTCGGCGAACTTGCGCAGTTCCTCGGAGCTCAGGCGGTCGCGCAGGTCACCGAACTGGTTCGGCAGGTCTTCCTGCAGCCGGGCGACGCGGGCGCGGCTCTCTTCGACGCGGGTCTCGGCGTCGCTGCGGGCATCGCCGGCACGCTCACGCAGCGTCGCGACGATCTCGTTGACGCGCTCGAGGGCCAGGTCGGCAGCACCCACAGCGGCGAGCAGCGGGGCCTTCAGGTCGTCGACGTCGAGCTGGTTCTTGTTGTCAGCCATGGTTGTTTCCTTCCTTTTCAGGATTCAGTTCTGCGATGGATTGGGGTGTTCGGGAAATCTGGAGGGGACTCTTGTGGTTTTCAGTCGCGGGCTCCTCGTCTGCGTCGCTGACACTGGCACCGGGTACGTCCTGCGCGAGGTTCGCCTCGGCCAAGGCGGCCTCGTTTTGCGCACAGAACGAGGTGTAGATGTCGAGCAGCACCTGCTTCTGCCGCTCGGTGATCGCCGTGTCGGTGACGATGGCGTCGCGAACCTCACTGGCCTCGGTGGGCTCGAGGATGCCTGCCTGGATGTAGAGCACCTCGGCGGACACCCGCAGTGCTTTGGCGATCTGATTGAGCACGTCCGCGGATGGCTTCCGCAGACCCCTCTCGATCTGGCTGAGGTACGGGTTGGAGACGCCCGCCTTCTCGGCCAGTTGTCGAACCGACACCTGCGCGGCTTCGCGCTGAGAGCGGATGAACGAACCGATGTCCTGTGCAGCGCTGGACACGACAGCGGCAAGATTCTCATCCTGCGGCGGCGGTGGCATGACTGCTCCCTCGTTGCGGTGGTTGTTCGTGTACCGACAAAACCACCGTACGACGGAGTGCTAACTATTGCAAGCACCCCGCTAGCGCAGGTCAGAACAGTAGCTGTGCCACGGTGTAGATCACCAGGCCCGCCAGCGAGCCGACGACCGTGCCGTTGATCCGGATGAACTGCAGGTCACGGCCCACATGCAACTCGATGCGCCGGCTCGCCTCGTCGGCGTCCCAGCGCTCGATGGTGTCGGTGATGATCGTTGTGATCTCCGCCCCATACTCGGCGACCAGGTGCTGGGCACCGCGCACGATCCAGTTGTCCACCTTGAGCCGCAGATCGGCGTCGTCGCGCAGCGACTCACCGATGCGCACCACGGTGTCGGCGATGCGGGCCCGCAGGGTCGAGGACGGGTCGTCCACCGACTCCAGGATGATCCGCTTGGCGGCGGCCCACGCGGTCTCGGCGGCGCGGGTCACCTCGTCGCGGGCCATGATCTGTTCCTTGACGTTCTCGGCCTTCTGGATGGTCGCGTCGTCGTTCTGCAGATCGTCGGCGAACTCGAACAGGAACCGGGTCGCCGACCGGCGCAATTCGTGGTCCGGGTTGCGCCGCACCTTGTCGGTGAAGTCCATCAGCTCCCGGTGGATGCGATCGCCCACGAGGTGATCGACCCAGCGCGGCGACCACTGCGGCGAATCCCGCTCGATGACCCGTTCGATGATCTCGCTGGCGTCCAGCGACCACTGGAACGCACGATCGGCCAGCAGCTGCAGGAGCGCCTCCTGGCGTCCCTCGTCCAACAGGGAGGTCAGAACCCTCCCGATCGGCGGGCCCCACTGCGGTTCGGCGACCCGCTTGACGATCATCCGGTCGAGGACCTGCTGGACGTCGTCGTCGCGCAACATCTCGACCAGCACGCGCAACACCGTCGACACCTCGGCCGCCACCCGCTCGGCGTTGACCGGCTCGGCGAGCCACTTGCCGGTGCGGCTGGCGACGTCGGCGTCGCGCAACTTCGTCTCGACGTTCTCCGGGGAGAGGAAGTTCTCCCGGACGAAGCTGCCGAGACCCTCACCGAGCTGGTCTTTCTTACGTTTGATGATGGCGGTGTGCGGGATCGGGATGCCCAGGGGGTGCTTGAACAGCGCCGTGACCGCGAACCAGTCGGCGAGCGCACCGACCATGCCGGCCTCAGCGGCGGCGCGGAGGTAACCGACCCACGGGGCGGCGCCCTGGGACTGCGCCCAGGTGCAGAGCAGGAAGATCACCGTCGCGCCGAGCAGGAAGCTCAGCGCGACGGTTTTCATCCGCCGGAGAGCGCGCCGCCGTTCGGCGTCGGCCGCGGAGTCGACGCCCGCGAGCTTCTCGGCAAAGCTGAGCCGCTCGCGGGGCGTCACGACATCAGATCGGTGTGCCACACGTCCATCATCCGCTACCGACGGGGATGCGCCCGGTCGCGGCGTCCGCACCGCCGCTGCAGCGCAGGCCACCGTATTATCGACACGGACTGAAGAACGGATCTCCGCGACTGTGGCACAACAATCCCCGCCGGTGGCGGTGAAGACTGATGGACGCAAGCGGCGCTGGCACCAGCACAAGGTCGAGCGCCGCAATGAGCTGGTGGACGGCACCCTCGATGCCATCCGCCGGCTCGGAAGCAACGTCAGCATGGACGAGATCGCCGCGGAGATCGGTGTGTCCAAGACGGTGCTCTACCGCTACTTCGTCGACAAGAACGACCTCACCACCGCAGTGATGATGCGGTTCGCGCAGACCACCCTGATCCCGAACATGGCCTCGGCGCTGTCGTCGAACCTCGACGGCTACGACCTGACGCGCGAGGTCATCCGCGTCTACGTCGAGACCGTCGCCAACGAACCCGAGCCCTACCGGTTCGTGATGGCGAGCAACTCGGCGAGCAAGAGCAAGGCCGTCGCGGACTCCGAGGCCATCATCGCGCGCATGCTCGCGGTCATGCTGCGCCGCCGGATGCTGTCGGTGGGCATGGACGCCTCGGGCGCCGAGCCGTGGGCGTTCCACACCGTCGGCGGGGTTCAGCTGGCCACGCACTCCTGGATGTCGAACCCGCGGATGACCTCCGACGAGCTGATCGACTACCTGACGATGCTGTCGTGGAGTGCGCTCTGCGGAATCGTGGAGGTCAACGGTTCGCTGGAGAAGTTCCGCGAGAGTCCGCATCCTTCCCCGATCCTGCCCAAACCACTGCTTGACTAGGTCCATGACCGAACCGGACGACCTTCCCTCGCTGTGGAGCCACGAGCCGCATGTCGAACTGAGGTTCAGGCCGGGCGACAGGGTCGCCGACATCGACGCCGAGGCCACCCCCGGTTTCCGCGGCGACAAGTCCGACGCCCCCACGCTGCAGGCAGAGCGCAACGTGCGGTTCGCCGAACTGCAGGAGAAGCTCTACGCCAACAGCCGTTCCGGCGACACGCGTTCACTGCTGCTGGTGCTGCAGGGCATGGACACCGCGGGCAAGGGCGGGATCGTCAAACACGTTGTCGGAGGCTGTAATCCGCAGGGCGTGCAGTACCGCAGCTTCGGCAAGCCGACCCCCGAGGAACTCCAGCACCACTACCTGTGGCGGGTGCGCAATGCGTTGCCGTCGGCCGGTCACATCGGTGTCTTCGACCGCTCGCACTACGAGGACGTCCTGATCGTCCGCGTGCACAACCTGGTGCCGCCCGAGGTGTGGGAACCGCGCTACGACGAGATCAACGCGTTCGAACGCGAACTCGTCGACGCGGGAACGACTCTGGTGAAAGTGGCGATGTTCGTCTCGCTCGACGAGCAGAAGAAGCGCCTGGCCGAGCGGCTCGAACGCCCCGACAAGTACTGGAAGTACAACCCCGCAGACATCGACGAACGCCTCAGATGGCCTGCCTATCAGGAGGCGTACCAGGCGATGCTGGACCGCACGTCGACCGACTTCGCGCCGTGGCACATCGTGCCGTGCAACCGGAAGTGGTACAGCCGGCTGGCCGTCACCGAGCTACTGATCGAGGCCCTCAAGGGGCTCAACATGTCGTGGCCGCCGGCGGACTTCGACGTCGAGGCCGAGAAGAAGCGACTGGCCTCGGCCTAGCGCCCTCTTTGCGCCTCCGTGCGCGTCGTTGCGTGCCGAGTGTGGGTCCTGCGTACGCATATCGCGCTGATCGCGTACACGCGGCTCACACTCGACGCATCCGCTAGTAGGTGTAGAAGCCCTTACCCGACTTCTTGCCCAGCTGACCCGCTTCGACCATGCGCTGCAGCAGGGGCGGCGGGGCGAAGTTCGGGTCCTTGTACTCGTCGTACATCGAGTCGGCGATCAGCTTCATGGTGTCCAGGCCGATCAAGTCGGACAACCGCAGCGGGCCCATCGGGTGCGACAACCCCGCCACGACGGCCGTGTCGATGTCCTCCACCGTGGCCACACCGGCTTCGGCCATCCGGATCGCCGACAGCAGATAGGGCACCAGCAGCGCGTTGACGATGAAGCCCGAGCGGTCGCCGCAGCGCACGACCTTCTTGCCCAGCACCTCACCCGCGAACTGCTCCACGCGCGCGATGGCCTCCTCGGAGGTGACGAGCGTGTTGATCAGCTCGACCAGGGGCAGCACCGGCACGGGGTTGAAGAAGTGCAGGCCGAGGACGCGGCTCGGATTCTTCGTCGCCGCAGCGATTTTCATGATCGGGATGCTCGAGGTGTTTGACGCGAGCACCGCTTCGGGATCGGTGACGACCTCGTCGAGCTGAGCGAAGACCTTCGCCTTGACGGCCTCGTCCTCGACGATCGCCTCGATGACGAGCTGGCGGTCCGCGAGGGCGGTGATGTCGGTGGTGAACGTCAGGCGCCCCAGCGTGATCTCGAAGTCGTCGGCGGCCAGCTTGCCCTTGGCCTTCGCGCGCTCCAGCGACGCGGTGATCCGGTCGCGTCCGGCGTCGACGAACTCCTGGGACGGTTCGTAGACCACCACGTTCGCGCCGGCCTTGGCCGCCACCTCCGCGATGCCCGAGCCCATCTGCCCGGCCCCGACCACACCTACGCGTTCAATGCTCACGTCTTCTCGTCTCCCTTACATGCGTCAGACCCCGCCCAAGATTTGTGGGCGGGGTCTGCGCTGTCAAGCTGGTGCGAGCGCGCGCTTACGTACGCGGCTGGCGGCGTGTGCCTGTGCAGACACGCGCGCTCGCGGTGCCACGCGGCTCACATGTCACGCGACTTAATGGAACTGGCCCTCTTCGGTCGAGCCCGCGAGCGCGGTGGTCGACGAGGTGGGATCCACAGTGGTGGCGATCCGGTCGAAGTAGCCGGCGCCGACCTCGCGCTGGTGCTTGGTTGCGGTGTAGCCACGCTCCTCGGCGGCGAACTCGCGCTCCTGCAGCTCGACGTAGGCGCTCATCTGGTTGCGGGCGTAGCCGTAGGCCAGATCGAACATCGAGTAGTTGAGGGCGTGGAAGCCGGCGAGGGTGATGAACTGGAACTTGAAGCCCATCGCGCCCAGCTCGCGCTGGAACTTCGCGATCGTGTCGTCGTCGAGGTGCTGCTTCCAGTTGAACGACGGCGAGCAGTTGTAGGCCAGCATCTGGTCCGGGAACTCGCTCTTGACGCCCTCGGCGAACTTCTTGGCGAGCTCGAGGTCCGGGGTGCCGGTCTCCATCCAGATCAGGTCGGAGTACGGCGCGTAGGCCTTGGCGCGGGCGATGCAGGGCTCCAGGCCGTTCTTGACGCGGTAGAAGCCTTCGGCGGTGCGGTCACCGGTGATGAACGGCTGGTCGCGCTCGTCGACATCCGAGGTGATCAGCGTCGCGGCCTCGGCATCGGTACGGGCGATGACGACGGTCGGGACGTCGGCGACGTCGGCGGCGAGACGGGCCGAGGTCAGGGTGCGGATGTGCTGCTGGGTCGGGATGAGCACCTTGCCACCGAGGTGGCCGCACTTCTTCTCCGAGGCCAGCTGGTCCTCCCAGTGCGACCCGGCGACACCGGCGGCGATCATCGCCTTCTGCAGCTCGTAGACGTTCAGCGCGCCACCGAAGCCGGCCTCGCCGTCGGCGACGATCGGGGCCAGCCAGTTCTCGACCGAGGTGTCGCCTTCGACCTTGGCGATCTCGTCGGCGCGCAGCAGCGCGTTGTTGATGCGACGGATGACCTGCGGCACCGAGTTGGCCGGGTACAGGCTCTGGTCCGGGTAGGTGTGGCCGGAGAGGTTCGCGTCACCGGCGACCTGCCACCCGGACAGGTAGATGGCCTTGAGGCCGGCGCGCACCTGCTGCACGGCCATGTTGCCGGTCAGCGCGCCGAGCGAGTTGACGAAGTCCATGTCGTGCAGCTGCTCCCACAGCACCTCGGCGCCGCGGCGGGCCAGCGTCGCCTCTTCGACGACGGTGCCCTGCAGGGCGACGACGTCCTTGGGGGTGTAGGTGCGGGTGATGCCTTTCCAGCGGGGGTTGTGGTCCCAATCGTGCTGGATCTGCTCCGGGCTCTTCGGTGTGCCAACGGTCGACTTGGTCATCAGGGGGACCTGCTCCTTCGTTGTGTTGCAAAGCGCTGTCAGCGTGGAAGCTTCAGCGGTTGTTAACGCGGCGGCTCATTCACCGACCTGCTAATCCGAGGATGCATCACCGCATAAGCGCAGGTCCACCACTTTCGCTTGCCAATTTTCGCCAACGAACGGGACCAAGTTGCAAACATTGCAAAGCCACCGGATCACTGAAACGGTTCAGAAGCTACTGGCGAGTAGCGAATATTCGCAGGTCAGTACGCCCGTACTGTTTGAATCAGCGACCTAGAGCGGGAAGATCGCGGCGACGGCTTTCGTCTCCTCGCCGACCGCATATGTGAGCGTTGTAACAGTCCGGTCGGCGAGCTCCTCGCCGAACTTGTCCGTCGATCCCGCCGGGTGGACGTGCCGGATGATCTCCAGCTTGTCCCCGAGAGCCACCGGCAGATCGTGTTCGATCGTCACCCGCAGGGGCGCCTTCATGAGGTCCGGCTGCGTGGCCAGGTAGTCCTCGACGACGCTCCAGTACACGGAGTTGTTCATGTGGTCGAAGATGTCGATGTCGCTGACGCGGACGGGGTAGTCACGGACGTGCTCGGCGGTCTCGCGGTCACCCGGCTTCAGGTAGGGCTTCCACCGGAGCCGACTCTCACTCGTGGTGCGCCGCAGCCCCTCGATGAAGTCATCGGAGATACGCGCCGGCCCCTGCGTCTCGCGGTTGATGTTGATCCAGAACGCCTCGGACTCCACGAGGCCGCCTTTGCGACCGTCGATCCGCACCCGCATCTCGCACCACCGGTTCGAGGTGCCCGAGCACCAGCGGCGCAGCCGCAGCATGTCCTTGAACACGATGGGCTCGATCATGTCGATCATGGTCCGTCGCACGATCCACAGCGGATGGGTCTCCTCGTAGCCCATCTCGCGGAGCTGGTCGGTCCCGACGTCCTGGATGTGGCGCGTCGCGGCGTCGAACTTCAGCCTGCCCTCGCGGTCCACGTCCGCGACCCGAAGCGGCCACTGCGTGTCGAAGACGTCGGGATGGGGATCGGGCACGGGCATCATCACCTTCGACAACCCCGTGCCGGACAGGCGCTGAGTGCTCACGAGGTGTGATCCTGCCACAGCACCCCACGTGCGAATACTGCGAAGTACAGCGTTAACAGGGCTAACAAAAGCGGTCTACGCTGGATTGCGTGGCGAAAACATTCGTCGGCGCCCGCGTCCGACAGCTACGTAGCGAGCGTGGGTTCAGCCAGGCCGCGTTGGCTCAGATGCTGGAGATCTCCCCCAGCTACCTCAATCAGATCGAACACGACGTCCGGCCCCTGACCGTCGCCGTGCTGCTGCGCATCACCGAGGTGTTCGGGGTGGACGCGACGTTCTTCGCCTCCCAGGACGACACCCGCCTGATCGCCGAGCTGCGGGAGGTGATCCTGGACCGCGACCTCGATGTCGACATCGACCCGGCGGAGGTCGCCGACATGGTGGGTGCGCATCCCGCGTTGGCGCGGGCGATGGTGAACCTGCACCGCCGCTACCAGCTGACGACCACGCAGCTGGCCGCAGCCACCGAGGACAGGTTTCACGTCGGCAGCGGCTCCGTCTCGGGCTCCGGCACCGGATCCATCTCGATGCCGCACGAGGAAGTCCGCGACTACTTCTACGAGCGGCAGAACTATCTCCACGATCTCGACACCGCCGCCGAGCACCTGACCGCCGACATGCGGGTCCACCGCGGTGAACTGGCGGGCGACCTCGCCGACCGGCTGCGGTTCGTGCACGGGGTGACGATCATCCGGGGTCTGGATCTCGGCGAGGGCGTGCTGCACCGCTACGACCCGGCGACGAAGCGGCTGGAGATGGGGGCCCATCTGTCGGCCGGGCAGCGGGTGTTCCGGATGGCCGCCGAACTCGCCTACCTCGAATGCGGCGAGCTGATCGACAAGCTGGTCGCCGACGGCAAGTTCACCAGCGACGAATCCCGCACGCTCGCCCGCATGGGCCTGGCCAACTACTTCGCCGCGGCGACGGTGCTGCCGTACGGGCAGTTCCACGACGTCGCGGAGAAGTTCCGCTACGACGTCGAGCGGCTCTCGGCGTACTACTCGGTCAGCTACGAGACCATCTGCCACCGGCTTTCGACATTGCAGCGGCCCTCGATGCGGGGCGTGCCGTTCTCGTTCGTCCGCGTCGACCGGGCCGGCAACATGTCGAAACGGCAGTCCGCCACCGGCTTTCACTTCTCCTCCAGCGGGGGCACGTGCCCGCTGTGGAACGTCTACGAGACGTTCGCCAACCCGGGCAAGATCCTCGTCCAGATCGCCGAGATGCCGGACGGGCGCGCCTACATGTGGGTGGCGCGGACCGTCGAGCGCCGCGCCGCGCGCTATGGTCAGCCCGGTAAGACGTTCGCGATCGGCCTCGGCTGCGAACTGCGCCACGCGCAGCGGCTCGTCTACTCGGAAGGCTTGGTGACGGGTGACCCCAACGTCCCGGCGACGCCCATCGGCGCCGGCTGCCGCGTCTGCGAACGCGACAACTGTCCCCAGCGTGCTTTCCCCGCCCTGGGCCGCGCGCTCGACATCGACGAACACCGCTCGACGGTGTCGCCATACCTGGTGAGGCAACAATGACGACCCCTGCCCGCATCCCGCCCGGCGGTTTCAAAGAGCTCGGCCCGCTGAACTGGGCGATCGCGAAGGTGGGTGCGCGCGGCATCCGGCGCCCGCGGTTCAGCCTGATGAACGTGCTCGGCAGGCACCGCGGGCTGTTCCTGGTCTGGCTGCCACTGTCGGGGTACCTGCTCTACGCCGGGAAGCTGTCGCGGCGCGACGCCGAGGTGGTCATCCTGCGGGTTGGCTACCTGCGGGGCTGTGAATACGAACTGCAGCAGCACCGACGGCTGGCGCGGTCCCGGGGCCTGGACGCGGAGACGCAGTCCAGGATCTTCGCCGGGCCCGACGCCGATGGCCTGACCGACAGAGAGCGCATCCTGATCACCGCGACCGACGAGTTCGTCGTCACGCGCGGCGTCTCCTCCGAGACGTGGCAGATGCTGGCCGGACACCTCACCAAACCGCAGCTCATCGAATTCTGCATGCTCGCAGCACAATACGACGGCCTGGCCGCCACGATCACGACACTTCAGGTGCCGCTGGACTTCCCGGACTGATCTCGGGGTTGACATAGGCCGCCGCAGGTGTAAACCCGGCGGCTACCATGCCAGCATGACTGCGAATCCGTGGCGGCACCCGCCCGGCGTGCCCCGTTGCGAGCCGCCCCGCGCCGAGGGTGCCTTCTTCCTGCCCGACGGACGACGGATCGGCTACGCGGAATTCGGTGACCCGACCGGCCCGGTCGTGCTGTGGTTCCACGGCACCCCCGGTGGCCGCAGGCAGCTGCCGATCGTCGGCCGGCGGGCCGCTGAGAGGCTGGGGTTGCGGGTGATCCTCGTCGAGCGGGCCGGGTCCGGCCTGAGCGACCCGCACGTCTACGACCAGATCGGTGACTGGGCCGCCGACATGGCCCACGTAGCCGATCTGCTGGGCGCCGAGAAGCTGGGCGTGGTCGGGCTTTCCGGCGGCGGACCGTTCGCGCTCGCCTGCGCCGGCATGCCCGCGCTGGCTGATCGGGTCGCTGCCATCGCCATCCTCGGCGGTGTGACGCCGTCGGTCGGACCGGACGCCACGTGCAGCGGCGCCATCGAACTGGCCCGCCGGTGCGCTCCGCTCACCTCGGCGATGCGACGGCCGTTCGCCGCGGTCACCGCCGGTCTGCTGACGCCGGTGATCCCGCTGGCCCACCTGGCCTACCGCGGCATGAGCGCCGTGATGCCCGAGGGCGACAAGCAGGTCTTCGCCAACCCCGAGATCGAGGCGATGTTCATCGACGACATCGTCCACGCCGCCCACGGCGGGTTCCAGGCACTGCTCGACGATGCCCGGTTGTTCGGTCGCGACTGGGGTTTCCGGCTGGCCGACGTCAGGGTGCCGGTGCGGTGGTGGCACGGCGACGCCGACTCCATCATCTCGCTGGCCGACGCCCAGGCCGCCGCCGCGCATCTGCCCGACGTGGACCTGCTGCTGATGCCCGACGAGAGCCACCTCGGCGGCTTCGCCAAGGCCGACGACGTGCTGAGCTTCCTGGCCCCGTACCTGTCCGACGCCCCGACCGAGAACGGGAGCCGCCGCCGCGGCTAACGCGCGTCGGTGGTCCTGACCCGGTCGCCGCCGCAGGCCTTCGCCTCGTACATCGCGGCATCCGCCGCGGTGATCACATCGATCAGATCCAGGTCGGTCCGCGTGCAGGTGGCCAGCCCGATGCTGACGGTGATGGCGGGCTGCGCGGGCGCGGAGACGGCCGCGCGAATGCGCTCGGCGATCGCGTCGGCCTGCTCCCTGGGCACCCGGTCCACGACGAGGAACTCGTCACCGCCCCACCGCACGACGACGGCGTCGTCACGCACGCTGGAACGGATCCGCCGGGTGGTGCGGATCAGGACCTCGTCGCCGACGGCGTGGCCCAGCGAGTCGTTGACGCCCTTGAAGCCGTCGACGTCGATCAGCAGCGCGCACAGGCTCGCGTCGGGGGGCGCGGCCTCGTTGAGCCTTTTCACCGACACCGCCAGACCGCGGCGGTTGGTCAGCTCGGTCAGCGGATCGGTCAGCGACAGCTTCGAACTGCCCTGCAACAGCCAGAACCCGAATTGCAGGGCGGGCAGCACGCACACAGTGACCAGCAGCGCGATGATCGCCCGGGACACCGCCACCTGCACCCCGTGGTCCGGCGTGGTCACCGCCAGCCAGACCGCGATGCCCAGGACCGACAGCGTGCACCACGCGATGTGGGCAAGGTGCAGTCGCGGCCCGTGGAAGAACACCACGTAACCACCGGCGCACAGCAGGATCGGGATGCCCGACATCGCGAGGTTGGGGTCGCCGAACAGCAGCGCCGACAGCGTCATGATCACGTCGACGTACACCACCAGCGCGGCCGACGCACGCGAGCTCGGCCAGGGCAGGAGGGCCCACCGGGCGGCCCACGCGAGGGATCCGACGCCCACCACGGCCCAGCCGACGCGTGCCAGCGTGGAGTCGGTCCCCGGCGTCAGGACGACATTCACCAGCGCGAGCAGGCCCATGGTCGCCCCGATGCCGGCAATGATGTGGCGCAGCACCGGCAGCATGCCGCGGCTGCGCAGAAACTCGATCCGCCACTGATAGTCGTCGCGCTGCTGCCACCATTGCCTCAGCAGGCTGTCCGCCGCTCGCTCCCCCACCGGCTCATCCTAAGGGCCGGTGAACGCCTCCCGAACGCGAAATGCCACGTCGTCATGGAGATTTACCATGCGCCAGCTACAGGTATGTCACCCCGAGCACGGCGATCGACAGCAGCACCGGCGTGATCGGCAGGCCCCACAGGAACGCCGCCCAGGCCTCCGATCGTGGCGTCTTGCCGCGCCACAGCCGCCGGCCGAGCAAGACCGCACCGACTCCGACCACGAAGGACACCGCGGCGACGACGAGGACCCAGGTGGGCACATCTGTCGAGGCGATGGCCACCGAGATGCCGGCCAGCCACAGCATGTGGCCGACCACCAATCCGCCGATACCGGCGACCCAGATGCCCCTCAACTAGAAGTTGATCATGTGGCCGACCAGCCCGTGGAAGCACTCCTGCAGCGCCTCGGACAGCGTCGGGTGGGTGTGCACGTTGCGGGCCAGCTCGGTGGCGGTGAGGTCCCACTTCTGCGCCAGCGTGAGCTCGGGCAGGAGCTCGGCGACGTCCGGTCCGATCAGGTGCCCGCCCAGCAGCTCGAGGTGCTTCTTGTCGGCGATGAGCTTCACGAAGCCGGTCGGGTCGCCCAGGCCGTGGGCCTTGCCGTTCGCGGTGAACGGGAACTTGGACACGACGACGTCGTAGCCCTCGTCCTTGGCCTGCTGTTCGGTGAGACCGAAGCTCGCGACCTGCGGCTGACAGAACGTGGCGCGCGGCATCATCCGGTAGTCGCCCAGCGCCAGCGTCTCGGCGCCGGCGATGGTCTCGGCGGCCACCACGCCCATCGCCTCGGCGACGTGGGCGAGCTGCAGCTTGCCGGTGACGTCGCCGATGGCGTAGATGTGCGGCACGTTGGTGCGCATGTAGTCGTCGATGCCGATGCCCCGGCGCTCGGTCAGCTCCACGCCGGCCTTGTCGAGGTCGAAGCCCTCGACGTTCGGCGCGAACCCGATGGCCTGCATGACCTTGTCGGCCTTGAGCTCTTCGGTCTTGTCGTTCTTGCTGATCGTGACGGTGACCTGCTTGCCGTCGTCTTCGATCTTCTCGACCTTGGTGCCGGTCAGAATCTTCACGCCGAGCTTCTTGTACTGCTTCTCGATCTCCTTGGAGACCTCGGCGTCCTCGTTCGGCAGGGCCCGGGGCAGGAACTCGACGATCGTCACGTCGACGCCGTAGTTCTTCATCACGTAGGCGAACTCCATGCCGATGGCGCCCGCGCCCGCGATGATGATCGACCCGGGGAGCTCACGCTCCATGATCTGCTCTTCGTAGGTGACGACGTTCTCCGACAGCGAGGTGTTCGGCACCAGGCGCGTGCTGGCGCCGGTCGCGATGATCGCGTTGTCGAACTCGACCTTCTCGGTCTCGCCCTCGTTCAGGTCGACCTCGATGCTGTTCGGGCCCGTGAACTTGCCGTAACCGTGGATCTCGGTGATCTTGTTCTTCTTCATCAGGAAGTGCACACCGGCCACGCGGCCGTCGGCCACCTTGCGGCTGCGGTCGAAGGCGGCGCCGTAGTCGAAGCTCGCCTCCCCGCTGATGCCGAACGTCTTGGCTTCCTTGTGGAAGAGGTGGGCGAGCTCGGCGTTGCGCAGCAACGCCTTCGACGGGATGCACCCGACGTTGAGGCACACGCCGCCCCAGTACTTGGGTTCGACGATGGCGGTGCTCAACCCGAGCTGGGCGGCACGAATGGCCGCGACGTATCCGCCGGGGCCGGCTCCGAGAACGACGACGTCATAGTGGGTCACGCCTACCTACCCTAGTGGGCGCGGCAAGGCGAGCGCGTGCGCCGGGCTCGAGGCCAATGCCTCGATCAGAGCCGGGTCGTGGCTGACGAGCACGACGGCCGCGCCGTCGTCGCAGACCTGCCGCAGAAGCTCGATCACCGCGCCCGAGGCGATCGGGTCGAGCATCGCGGTCGGCTCGTCGCACAGCAGGTAGGCGGCGCGCTGGGTGAGGACCCGGCCGAGGCACGCCCGCTGCAGCTGACCGTCGCTGACCTGCCCGGGATAGCGGTCGAGCAGCTCGGGGGCGAGCCCGACGCGCACGGCGGTCTCGTCGGTGTCGGCGCGCTCTCCGCGGATGACGGCGGGTTCGGCGATGATCTGGCCCAGAGTCCAGCGCGGGTTGCAGACCAGCCGGGGGTGCTGGGCCAGCAGTGCGACCGACCCGGCCGGCGCGGCCGTGCGCCCGCCGTAGCGGACCTGCCCGGCGTCGGGTGTCTGCAGACCGGCCAGCACCCGCAGCAGGGTGGTCTTGCCGCTGCCCGAGACGCCCGTGACGCCGGTGACCGCCTGCGCGGGCGCGGTCACGTCGACACCGTCGAGCACGGTCTTTCCCGCGAAGGACACGCGGATCCCGACGGCCTCCAGCCCCGTCACGCCGGCACCGTCCCCAGCAACGCGCGCAGATAGGGGTCCGTGGTCTCCAGCGCCGAGGCCAGCGGCTCCTGCGACAGCACGGTTCCGCGGGCCATCACGGCGACGTCGCCGCACACGCGGGCGCGCAGCAGCGACGGCATGTCGTGGGTGATGACGAGGACGCCGGCCCCGTCGTCGGCGGCGTCGCCGAGCAGCCGCCAGATCACCGCGGCGTTGTCGGGGTCGAGCGCCGAGGTGGGTTCGTCGGCGAGCAGGAGCTTCGGCCTGCCGGCGAGCGCGGCCGCGATCGCGACGCGCTGCGCCATGCCGCCGGACAGTTCGTGCGGGTAGCGACCCAGCACGTCGGCGGGCAGCGCGACGGCCGCGCACAGCTGTTGCGGCGTGCGGTCGGCGTCGAGCCGTGTGCAGATCTCGGTGAGCTGGGATCCGACGGTGCGCACGGGCGTGAACGACGTGGCCGCCGACTGCGGCACGACCCCGACGTGGCGCCCGCGCAGCCTGCGCCAGGCCCGTTCGTCGCGGTGCCCGACCTCGCGGCCGTCGATGTGCACCGTCCCGCGGACCCGCGACCCCGGCGGGACCAGGCCCGACAGCGCCGCCGCGACAAGCGATTTCCCGCATCCGGATTCCCCGACCAGCGCGGTGACCGCACCGGCGGGAACGTCGAGGTCGACATCGTCGAGGACCGACACCGCAGCCGTGTCCCGGCCACGACGCAGGTCGATGTCGACCGTCAGCCCGGTCAGTCGCGCGGCGCTCACCAGACCTGCCCCACCGGCGGCCGGTGCCGGTTGCGCACCGAGGTACCTGCCGCCGCGAACGCCAGCGCGGCGACGATCAGCGCGGCCGCAGGCACGGCCAGCGTCCACCAGGCCCCGGCGAGCACGTCCCCACGGGCCTCGCTGAGCAGGGTCCCGAGGCTGGCCCGGTCCGGCGAGAGCCCGACGCCGAGGAACGACAGGGTGGATTCGTGCCACACGGCGTGGGGCAGCAGCACCACCATCGCCACGAGTGCCTGTCCGGTGACCGCCGGGACCAGGTGGGTGCGCGCCACGAACCAGCGTGAGGCGCCGGCCAGTCGCGCCGTCTCGACCCAACCCGCCTCGGCCACGGCCAGCAGCTCGGCGCGCACCACCCGCGCCACGGCAGGCCAGTGCGTCAGCGCGATCGAGGCGATGATCGCCAGCGGCGCACCGCGCCACATCGCCGCGATGACGATGCCGACGACCAGGTGCGGCAGCGCGTTGAACCCGTCGACAAGGCGCATCACGACGGCATCGAGCCCACCGCCGACCAGCGCTGCGGCCACCCCGATCGCCACGCCGAGAACGGTGGCCACGACCGCGCAGACGGCCGCGATCAGCAGCGACACCCGCAGCCCCTCGGCGGTGCGCACCAGCAGGTCGTAGCCCGAATGGTCGGTGCCGGCGAGGTGTCCGGGCCCGGGCGGCTGCAGCGCTGCGGCGAAGTCGGCGACCTGATCGCCCGCCAGCAGCGGAATCCCCACCGCGGCCGCGACGATCAGGCCGAGCACGATCCACGGCGGGTCCGCTTTCATGCGCTGATCCTCACGCGGGGATCGATGGCCACCGCGGCGGCGTCGGAGAGCGCCGAGCCGGCCAGCACCGTCGCGGCGGCCGCGACCGTCAACGCCGCCAGCAACGGAAAGTCGAGTGCGGCAGCAGATTCGACGAGTGTGGCGGCCATCCCCGGCCAGCCGAACACGGTCTCGACGATGGCTGCGCCGGCGATCAGCTCGGGCAACCGGGTGCCGAGCAGCGCCAGGGTCGGCAGCACCGAGACGGGGGCGATGTGACCGCGCAGCAACGCCCAGCCGTGCACCCCGCGCGCGCGGGCACCGCGGACCGCGTCGGAATCGATGCCGGCGACGACGGCGGCGCGTGTCGTGAGCAGCAGCCACGGGATCATCGACACGGTCAGCGCGATCCACGGCAGAATGCCGTGGCGCACAACACCATCGAGGGTGTAACCGGCTCCGGGAGCTGAGGCCCCCGAGGCGGGGAGCCAGCGCAGCCCCACCGCGACGACCACCACCAGGGCCAGCGACACGACGAACGGCGGAACGGCCGCCAGGGTCACCGAGAACCCGGTGCACACCCGGTCGATCAGCCCGCCGCGGCGCATTCCGGCCACACAGCCCAGCACCAGCGCCACGACCGTCGCGGTCACCAGCGCCGCCCCGGACAACGCCAGCGTGAACGGCAGGCGCTCGGCCAGCACGGTGGTGACCGGTTGCGACTGCGTGGACGACCAGCCGAGGTCACCGTGCATCAGCCCCCCGACCCACTGCCACCAGGCCTGGTACCACGGCTGGTCGGTGTCGTACGCCGCCCGCATCGCGTCGCGCTGCGACGGCGTGGCGAACTGGTAGTTGCTGCCGAGGTAGGCCGCGAGAGGGTCGAACGGCGACAGGGAGGCGACGGCGAAGATGGCGGCCGAGATCGCCGCTGTCAGCGGCACCGCGATCGCGGTGCGGATCGCGAGCAGGCGGGCCGCGGCGCGCCACGGCCGGGCCGGTCGTCCGGCGGACGCATGCTCGGCGACCGGAGGGGCGCTCTGCGGGGTCAGCGTGTCCACGCTCCGGCCGTTTATCGCGTCCACGCTCTTGCTGCCTATCGCGTCCACGCTCCGGCTGCCTATCGCGTCCACGCGGCGACATCCCACCACGGGCCCCACGAAACGCCGTGGGAGTGCGGCTCCATGATCGGCGGACTCTGCTGCCAGCCGAGGTCCTTGTAGCTGTAGGTGTGGTTCAGGAACACCAGGAACACGTGCGACGGTGCCGCCGCATACGTGGACTGGATCGTGCGGTACAGCTCGTCTTTGGCCGGGTCGGGCGCGGATCGGCTTGCGCGCTCCAGCATCTCGTCGAGGCCCGGTGCGGTGAAGTTGCCCGGGTTGGAGTACGGCGAGGAGTTCGGCACCCGGGTGTGCAGGGTGTCGTACACCTGCGAGTCGATGCTGTAGGGCGTGGAACCGCCGCCGAGCACCACGGCGGAGTCACCGAACCGGGTGTCGATCTCGTCCCAGCTGGTGCCGCGCGGCCGGACCTCGATGCCCAGGGGTTTCATCGCGGCGGCGTAGGCGACCGCGAGGTCGCGGCGCAGCGTGTCCTGGGCGTTGTAGAGCAGCTCGAATGTGGCACGCGCGCCGTCCTTTTCGCGCACGCCGTCACCGGATCTGCGCCACCCCGCCTGCTCCAGCAGCTCTTCGGCCCTGCGCAGGTCGAACGTGTACGGCGCGTCGGTGCTGTACGCCGCGCCATAGGCCTCCGCGACGGGCGTGCTGGCGGGTTGGCCGTAGCCGAGCAGGACGTCGCGCACCATCGCGTCACGGTCGACACCGATGTTCATCGCGAGCCGGGCCGCGACGTCGGCGGTGAACGGATTGCCCGCGGGGAGGGCGATGCCCCGCCAGTCCGCCGAACGCACCGCCACGGTCTGCACGTCGTCACTGTTGACCGAATCAATCAGGCGCGGCGGCAGATTCGTGCCGTCGACCGCACCGGAGACCATGCTCTGGGCACGGGCGTTGTCATCGGGTGCATAGGTGTAGACGAGTCGCTTCACCTGAGGCGGCGAGCCCCAGTAGTCGTCGCGGGCCACCAGAACCGCCTGGTCGGGTCGCAGGCTCTCCAACCGGTACGGGCCGGTGCCGACGGGCGCGGTGTTGACCGCCCAGTCCGCGGCCGGCGCCGCTTCCACCTTCTCCGACGGCAGGATTCCCAGCAGCAGACAGGGCTTTGGATCCGCAGCGGTGTTCAGCTCGACGGTGACGGCATCGGGCCCGTCGGCGGTCATCGACACGATCGGCGCGACGGACGTCGAGATCTCCGACGCGACCGCGGGATCGCCGACCGCGGCGTAGGTGGCGACCACGTCGGCGGAGTCGAGGGTGCTGCCGTCGGAGAAGGTGACACCCGTCCGCAGCGGGATGCGCCACCGGTTCGGGCCCGCAGGCTCAGGAGCCCGGTCGGCCAGGGCCGGCTCCAGCTCGGGGACGACGGTGTCGGTGGTCGCGCTCGGGCGGTAGAGCCCGTCGTAGAGGGGTGAGACGCCGGATTCGGAATAGCCGTTGACCGGGTTGTAGCCGCCGAGCTCATAGCCCTCGGCCAGCACGATCTGATCGGCATTCCCCTCGCCCGACGGCGAGGAACACGCCGCGACGGCGGCAACGCTCACAACACAGGCAAGCGCAGCGCGCAGTTTCATGTGTCTATCTGAACACATGAAGTATTCGACTGCGCAACGAGCTCCCTAGGTGGTGATCCACCCGAACGCGTAGCTGCCGTACAGCGCCGCGGCACCGAGGGCGGCGGCCAGCGGGCCCGACATCAGCGCCAGCGACAGCGCCGCGATACCGGGCCGCTCCTGCACCATCGCCGTCAACAGGCTGCCCACGATGCAGGCGACCAGGAAGACCAGCACGGCGAAGACGGGCACGGCCTTGTCGAGGGAGTGGAACCACCAGTAGTAGAGGCCCGCCCCGGCGGCCGCGGCCACGACCCACATGCCGGTGACCACGAGGACGAAGCGCCACCGGCTGATGAACTGGGCCACGCTGGGGAAGACGATGGGCGCCGCGTGCGGGGCCGGCAGCTCGGCCGCGTAAGCGGGGTCCTCGACGACCGTCTGCGCGGCGAAGCCGCCCGTGAATTCGGGCGTGAACGCTTGGGTCTGCTCAGACACCGGAGGCCACCTGGATCGCGGTCAGCGCGCCGAACCATCCGGGTCCGATCGCGAGGATCATGGCGCCGACGGCGGTCGTCCAGCGGCGGTTCGAGAACAGGATCATCAGCATGCCGACGACACTCGGCACACCGATGACGAGTCCGATCGCGACGTCGGGACGGATCGTGGCGGTGAGTTCGACGGCGACTATGAGCGCACCCATCATGCCGAGAGCGACGCCGATGATCATCACTCCGGCCAAGACCGATGCTCGTGGCAGCGGGATCACGTCATCGACGATAACGGTGCCGCCGGCCGAAATGCGTACGGCGCGCCGCACTTTGATGGCCGCGGCGTAACGGACCGGTCACGGTTGCCGTGTGCACCGGCGGCCGTGGGACATCAAGTACCCGGTAGATGCGCTGCGCACGTGGGGCATCGAGGGGACGCCGGGAGACAGGATCGTGATCATGTTGTGTCCGGCGCACTCTCGCCGCGCCCGCCTGGTGTGCGATCAGTGCCGCCGCAGAACCGGAATTCGTGCGCCCGGCCCCCACATCGGAGGCTCTATCGCTGGGGAATCGCGCACGCGTCCACGGCGTCGGCGACGATGTGCGTGCCGCACGCTGCGGGTCGCACGCCGCGTTCGTAGGCCGCGCCCGTCACGACGGACACGGTCTCCAGCGCACGCATCTCGTCGTCGGTGAACGCGCGCCCGCGGGACAGGAAGCGCTTGCCCTCCGGCGACTCCAGGCTGAAGCCGCCACCCCGGCCGAGCACCACGTCGATGACGAGTTGCGTGTGCTTCCAGGTGTCGAACTGCGGACCTGAGATCCACACCGGCACGCCGTCGCCGACATCGAGGACCGCGAGCAGGACGTCGCGGTCTCCGACGATGAAGTCGCCGTCGGGGTAACACATCGGAGAGGAGCCGTCGCAGCAGCCGCCGGACTGGTGGAACATCAGCGCGCCGTGGCGCTCCTGCAACGTGCGCAGCAGTTCGGCGGCGGCCTCGGTCACCAGGGCTCGGTAGGGTGCGTCCACCTCACCCATTGTGCTCCTGGCCCGCCGCCGGCGCCCCCACCGTTCGGGCAGTACGCACCGCCGGCGCCGTGGACGGCGGCAGAAGCAGACGCCGGTCCTTCGGATAGCAGACCGAGAGTTCGACCGAGCCCGAGAACCGGTACGGCTGGGCCGCGAGCAGTCCGGCGAACTGTTTGCGCAACCGCGACATCTCCGCGCGCACGGTGACCACCCGCGAGCGATCGCCGTAGAGGTCCTCGGCCAGTTGCGGGGCTGTCCGCCCCTGCGGCGAAAGCGCCAGTGCGCAAAGGATTTCGGCGTGCCGCAGCGAGAGGTCGTGCCGCCAGCCACCGAATTCCCCCGCCAGCGCCAGCGAGGGCGTGTCCGGATCGCGGAAGTCCAGCGACACGCGGGTGACGCCGGGCTGACCCGCCTCGTCCCCGGGCGCGAGTCGCACCAGCCACCCGCCCGGCAGCGGCTCGACGGCGCACATGCCCAGGGTGGTCAGCCACACCCGGCCCGGTCCCATCTGCTCGGGAAGCAGGATCCGGTTGTGTAGCGGCATCGCGTCGACCGCGGCGACCCACCCCTCGGTGTCGACGGCCAGCGCCGGGCTGCCCATCCGCGCGAGAATCGGCGCGGCCAGCGCCCTCAGCCGGTTGAGAGTGCGGTCGTGCTCCTGGCGCAGGTGCGATTCCGCCAGTCGGGCGACGGCGTCGACCAGAGCGATCGTGGTCGGGTGCACGGTGGCCGCAGGCCCGGAGACGTCGACGACGCCGATGACCTGCCCCGTCCTGGGGTCCTTGATCGGCGCGCCGGCGCACGTCCACGAGTGGTGGCTGCGCAGGAAGTGTTCGGCGGAGAAGACCTGCACGGCGCGTTGCGACACGAGGGCGGTGCCGATGGCGTTGGTGCCCACGGCCCCCTCGCCCCAGTGGGCGCCCTCGACGAAGCCGAGCCGGTCGGCGTTGCTCAACACCGACGGCGACCCCGACCGCCACAGCACCCGGCCCTGCGCATCGGCGACGACGAGGATGTTCTCCCCCTCGGCGACCAGCGACTCCAGACCGTGGGAGATCTCGTCGAGCACCTCCATCAGCCCCGACGACCGGCGCAGCATCTCCAGCGACCCGGACTCCACCACCGGTGTCGGCACCTCGCCGGGGCCGATGCCGCCGGCCATCATGCGCCGCCACGATTCGCCGATGACCTCGCGGGGCCGCGCGGGTGCCCGGTGCCCGGCCATCGTCGCGTCGTAGACAGCCGACATCAGCCGCGCGTAGCTGCGCGGATCCTCGCCGACTGCGACTGCCGGTTCAGGCACGGGCGAACTGCCGGGGTTGATGGGCATCACGGCCCAGTGTGCGCCTCATCTCAGCGGTAGACCAGGCCGCCGTCGATCAGGCCCGCCTGCCCGGTCATGTAGTCGGCGTCCGGGCCGGCCAGGTAGGACACGAAGCCCGCGACGTCCTCGGGGGTCTCGGCGCGGCCCAGTGCGATGCCGCCGACGAACCTGTCGTAGGTCTCCCCCTCGGCGGCACCGGTCAGCTCGGCGAAGCGCTTGTCGATCTCCACCCACATGTCGGTGCCGACGACACCCGGGCAGTAGGCGTTCACGGTGATCCCGTCGGCGGCATGCTCCTTGGCGGCCGCCTGGGTCAGCGCCCGCACCGCGAACTTCGAGGCGCTGTAAGGCCCGAGCATCGCGAACCCGTCGTGGCCGGCGATCGACGACGCATTGATGATCTTGCTGAGTTTCCCGTGCTCCCGGTTCTTCAGCTCCGCGAACTTGGCGACAGCGGCCTGGATTCCCCACAGCACCCCGTTGACGTTGATGGCCCAGAGTTTTTCGAGCTGCTGCGGTGTCACGTCCTGGATCGGTCCGACGAGCGCGATGCCTGCGTTGTTGACCATGATGTCGAAGCCGCCCAACGTCGCAGCGGCGTGGTCCACGGCCGCGAACACCTGGTCGCGGTCGCTGACATCGGCCACGAAAACCGTTGTCTTGCAGCCTATTACCGCGATCTCGGCCGCGACGTCGTCCATGCCGTCGGGGTGGACGTCGACCAGAGCGACGTCGGCGCCGTCGCGGGCCAGGCGCAGCGCGATGCCGCGGCCGATGCCCCGGGCCGCTCCGGTCACGAGCGCGACCCTCCCGCGCAGTGCCGCATCGGAACTCATCGGCCTTCTCCGTTCGGGTCGACCAGAACCTTCATCTTCGTGCCGGCGTGCAGCGCCTCGAATCCCTCGTCGACGACGTCACCGATCGGGATGCGCGTGACCCAGCCGGTGGTGTCGTACCTGCCCTCGGCCATCAGCGCGATCACCGCGTCGAAATCCGCGCCGGTGTAGCACAGCGAGCCCTGGATCCTCGACTCGTTCATCACCAGGTTCAGAAGTGGTGTCTCCAAGGGCTTTTCGTAGATGGCGACGCTGATCATCGGCTTGCGTGAACCGACGCAGTCCAGCGCTGTCGCGACGGCGGGGGCGACCCCTGCGGCGTCGTACACCGCGTCGGCGCCGTCACCTTCGGTGTGTTCGGCGATGAACGCGGGCACGTCGGCGGCGGTGGGGTCGAGGGTGTGGGCGCCGAGTGCCTCGATCGCGGCGCGTCGCGTCGGTGACGGTTCGACGACGAAGACATCGTCGAGTCCTTTGCCACGCAACGCGAACCACAATCCGATGCCGATCGGTCCGGCGCCGAACACCATGGCGGTGTCGCCGGGGTTCACGTCGCCGAGTGTCGCGGCGTGGTAGGCCACCGACATCGGTTCGACGAGTGCACCCAGCTCCAGGGACACGGCGTCAGGGAGCTTGTGCAGCATGCTGGTGGGCACCACGGTGTACTCGGCCATCCCCCCGTCGGACATCAGGCCGTGGAATCCGATCTGCCGGCAGACGTTGTAGTTACCCGCCCGGCACGGGCCACAGTGGTCGCATCGGTAGATGGGTTCGACAGCGACGCGGTCGCCCTCGTTCCAGCCGACCACCCCGTCGCCCACCTCGGTGATGGTGCCCGAGAATTCGTGACCCATGGTCAGCGGCAGCTGCGCGCCGGTCAACGGATGCGGCTCGGTCGGGACGAAGATCGGGCCCGCGTAGTACTCGTGCAGGTCGGTGCCGCAGATCCCGTTGTAGCCGACCTGCAGTTTCACCGTTCCCGGACGCACCTGCGGCTCGGCGACCTCGTCGACCACGAGCTTGTTCGGTCCGTAATAGACAGCTGCTCTCATGCGGCCATTCCTATGTGACCGCGGCCACAACGCGAAAGAGTTGCAGTGGGTTGCACCATGGAGGTGCCGAAGACAGCGAGGTCGCCATGCAGGAGTTCGACGTGGTCATCGTCGGCGCACGGTGCGCAGGGTCGTCGCTGGCGGTCCTGCTCGCCCGCAGGGGTCTTCGCGTCTGCGTGGTCGACAAGGCACGTCTGCCGTCCGAGACGCCGTCGACGCACGTCATCCAGCCGCGCGGAGCCGCCGCCCTGGAGCGGCTGGGCGCGCTCGAGGCCGTCCTCTCTGCCGGCGGCGCGACCATCAGCAGGTTCACGATGGTCAACGACGACGTCCGCATCGAGGACGAGTTCGATCGCACGACGTTCCCGCTGCCCGGGCTGTGCGTGCGACGGGTCACGCTGGACTCTGTGCTGGCCGACACCGCGGCCGCGGCGGGGGCCGACGTGCGCACCGGGGTGAAGGCGACGGGCCTGTTCCGGGACGCCGGCCGGATCGCCGGCATCACGACGGACCGCGGACCGATCCACGGCCACCTTGTGGTGGGGGCCGACGGACGGCACTCGACAGTGGCACAATCCGTTGCGGCACAGGAGTATTCGACAACACCTCGCGGGCGGGTCCCGGTGTGGGCCTACTTCGAGGGGGTCACCGACCGCGAGGACCGGCTCAGGATCGCGCGGATCGGAGAGAACGCGTATCTGGCGAGTCCCACCGACGGGGACCTGTACATGGTGTGCGTCGCGGCCGGGGACGGCGACGCAGACCGTGACGAGACGTTCGCCGCGGGGATCGCCGGCTGGCCCGAACTGGCCGATGTCGTCGGCGGAGCGCGACGGGTGGGACCTCTGCGCGTCATGGCCCGATGGCACGGCTACTTCCGCCAGGCCGCCGGCCCGGGCTGGGTGCTCCTCGGTGACGCCGGCCATTTCAAGGACTTCACGCCCGGGCAGGGCATCTCGGACGCGTTCTGCCAGGCCGAACACCTCGCCGACCTGCTTCCCGCCGACCTCGCACACAGTGGTGCCGTCGACGACGCGACACAACGCTGGTGGCGCTGGCGCGATCGGGATGCCCACGCGATGCACTGGTTCGCCACCGACCTCGGCGCCCCGGGGCCCCCGACGCCGCTGATGACCGAGGTCTTGCGCGACATCGCCGGCGACCCGGCGGCGCGCCGCCTGCTGATGCGCGTCCTCAACCACGAGGTCGCCCCGAAGCGCCTGCTGACCCCGCGGCGGCTCGCGCTGGCCGCGGGACGGTCGCTGCGGACGCGCCCGCGGGACGCCGGAGCGACGGGCAGAGAGATCGCGACCGCGGTGCGCAACGAGATCCACCGCGGCCGGCTGCGCCGGGCGAGGCCCCCGGGGCTGCCGGCCTCCTAGCCCCGTGCAACGCTTCGCAACTCTTGCCGGCAGCGGCCACCCGGGTGTGCCCTGGGTCACATGACTTCCATTCTCGATTTTCAGACCACCGCGGACGTGACGCCGCAGCAGCGTGTCGATGCCTGGCTCGCGTCCTTCGAGGCGGCACTGGCCGTCCGCGACATCGACCGCGCCACCGAGATGTTCGCCGTCGACGGTTTCTGGCGCGACCTCGTGTCCTTCACCTGGAACATCAAGACCCTCGAAGGCCGTGACCAGATCGCCGACATGCTCGCCGCGCGCCTGATCGAGACGGACCCGTCCGGGTTCCGCACACGCGAGGCGCCGGTCCAGGAAGGCACCGGGCAGGACGCCGTCACCTCGGCGTTCATCGAGTTCGAGACCGGCACCGGGCGCGGCACCGGCCACCTGCGGCTCACGAGTGCCGACGGAACGGACAAAGCCTGGACGCTGCTGACGGCACTGCAGGAACTCAAGGGACACGAGGAGCGCAAGGGTGCGACCCGGGTGCGGGGCGCTGTCCACGGTGACGACCCCGACCCGCGGTCGTGGGCCGAGAGGAAAGCCGCCGAGGACGCGGAACTGGGCCGCACCGTGCAGCCGTACGTGCTGGTGATCGGCGGCGGCCAGGGCGGCATCGCGCTCGGTGCCCGGCTGCGCCAGCTCGGGGTGCCGGCGATCGTCGTCGACAAGCACGAGCGCCCCGGCGACCAGTGGCGCAAGCGGTACAAGTCGCTGTGTCTGCACGACCCGGTCTGGTATGACCACCTGCCGTATCTGCCGTTCCCGCCGAACTGGCCGGTGTTCGCGCCGAAGGACAAGATCGGCGACTGGCTGGAGTTCTACACCCGCGTCATGGAGGTGCCGTACTGGTCGAAGACGACCTGCCTGTCGGCCGTGTTCGACGACGCAGCGCAGCGGTGGACGGTCGAGGTCGACCGCGACGGCGAACGCCTCACGCTGCACCCGACCCAGCTCGTGCTGGCGACCGGCATGTCGGGCAAGCCCAACGTCCCGGCGCTACCCGGTCAGGACGTCTTCCGCGGCGAGCAGCACCATTCCAGCGCGCATCCCGGCCCGGACGCCTACGTCGGGAAGAAAGCCGTCGTGATCGGGTCGAACAACTCGGCCCACGACATCTGCAAGGCGCTCTACGAGAACGGCGTCGACGTCACCATGGTGCAGCGGTCATCGACGCACATCGTCAAGTCGGACTCGCTGATGGAGATCGGGCTGGGTGCGCTGTACTCCGAGCAGGCGGTGGCCGACGGCATGACGACGGAGAAGGCGGACCTGACGTTCGCGTCCCTGCCGTACCGCATCATGCACGAGTTCCAGATCCCGCTCTACGACCAGATGCGCGAGCGCGACCGGGACTTCTACGACCGGCTCGAAGCCGCCGGCTTCGAGTTGGATTGGGGCGCAGACGGTTCCGGGCTTTTCATGAAATACCTGCGACGCGGCTCCGGCTACTACATCGACGTCGGCGCCTGCGACATGGTCGCCGACGGCCGGATCAAGCTCGCGCACGGCCAGGTCGACCATCTGACCGAGAACTCGGTCGTGCTCTCCGACGGGACGGAGTTGGCCGCCGACGTGGTGGTCTACGCGACCGGCTACGGCTCGATGAACGGATGGGCGGCGGACCTGATCGGACAGGACGTCGCCGACAGGGTCGGCAAGGTGTGGGGCCTCGGTAGCGACACCCCTAAGGACCCCGGCCCGTGGGAGGGCGAGCAGCGCAACATGTGGAAGCCGACCCAGCAGCCGAACCTGTGGTTCCACGGCGGCAACCTTCATCAGTCCCGGCACTACTCGCTGTATCTGGCGTTGCAGCTCAAGGCGCGCCACGAGGGGCTGCCGACCCCGGTGTACGGCCTGCAGGAGGTGCATCACCTGTCCTGACCCCCGCCGGCGGTGCGGCCGGCGGCGAGGTCAGGGGGCGAGGTCGTCGACGATGTCCTTCGATTCCTTGAGCCCCAGCCCCGTCTGGTCCCGCAGCACCTTGATGGCCTGGATCTTGTTGCCGGACCGGGCCAGGTGCAGGACCTCGGCGCTGACCTGGCCGCCGGCCGCGGCGGGCCCCGGCGCCGGCCCGTCCCCACCCGTAGCCGATGCGCTGCGCAGCGCCCACTCCAGCGCCGCCACGCGTCGTTCCAGCTCATCGACCCGCCGGCGGAGCCCGCCGTCGTCCAGACCGTCCCCGGATCGTCCGAAAATGCCCATGCCCCAGTCTCTCAGGCGGCCGCCTCGGACTGGCGGATCTGGTTGCCCCCGGCCCGTTTCGCTTCGTACATCGCCATGTCGGCCGCGGTGATGACCCGTTCGATCACCGTGCGGGCGTCCGCAGCGGGGTCCTGTACCGAGACGCCGGCGACGCCGAGGCTTGCCGTCACATGCCACGGATTCGAGGCGATGGCCGAACAGAGGCGCCGTGCCAGCATCTCCATCTCGCGAGGCGGGCAGGCCTGGGCGACCACGAATTCCTCGCCGCCGACGCGTGCCGCGATCACGCCTGGACCACAGGCCTCGCGCAGTCTGCCGGCCACGTCGACGAGCACGCGGTCACCGACCGCGTGGCCCAGTGTGTCGTTGAGGCGCTTGAACCGGTCGAGGTCGATCATCACCACGCTGAAACTCCCGGAACCGCCGTGGGCGACGTCGGCGAGGAGGGCGTGGGCCGAGCGACGGAACCCGCGCCGGTTCGTCAGGCCGGTCAGAGGATCGGTCGACACCGCGTCGTTCCACAACAGCCGCACCAGGATCTGGCCGCCGAACGGAACCGTCAACAGACCTCCGGTGGACAGCAGCAGTGTGGCCACCGCCAGCGGGACGTCCCCGTCCAGTCCCATCCGCACCGCGCACGCGGCGGCGGTGGCGAGCGCGACGCTGACCGTGAGGACCAACAGACGCGGACTGTGCGACAGCGCGACGTAGGCCGCCAGTCCGACGAAGGCCCAGCAGGTCAGCAGCCCCGCATGCGGGTCGGTCTGCGTCAGTGCGACGACGGCGAGAGCAGTGCTGCCTGCCACCGAGAACACGGCCGACTGCCGCTGCGTCGGCCACCGCCGCGCGTACATCGCGGCGATGCCGGCGAACCCGGCGGCGATCGCGAGCACCACGCCCCGGGCGGGCCCGTGTGGACCGACGGGGCTGAACGACATCAACGCCACGGCGACGGCGAGCGCGGCCATGATCGAGCCCATCACCGCGCACGAGAAGCGGAGCAGCCGGCGCGACCCCAGGTACCCCGTCATCCAGTCATAACGGTCCGGCTGTCGCCACCACTGTCGGATGTGGTTCACCACGGCCCCCGATGCTCACCTGCGGCGATAGTACAGAGTCCGTCACCGCGCCGACCGATCTCGCGACCGATTCGATGGTCCCCGGCCGCGGTGCGCAGAATGGGGGCGTGACGAATCCCCCGCCTGCGGATGACCCGTTCCTCTGGCTCGAGGAGGTCACCGGCGACGACGCACTCGCCTGGGTGCGTGCGCGCAACGAACCGACGATCGCCGAACTCGGCGGTGAACGTTTCGAACAGATGCGCGCCGAGGCGCTGGAGGTTCTGGATACCGACGCCCGCATCCCGTATGTGCGCAGGCGCGGTGAGTACCTGTACAACTTCTGGCGCGATGCGGCGAACCCGAAGGGGTTGTGGCGGCGCACGACGCTGGAGAGCTACCGCACCGAGAAACCGGACTGGGACGTCGTGATCGATGTCGACCAGCTCGCCGCCGCGGACGGTGCGAACTGGGTGTGGGCCGGCGCCGATGTGCTCGAACCCGACCACTGTCTGGCCCTGGTCAGTCTGTCGCGCGGCGGCTCGGATGCCGCGGTCGTTCGCGAGTTCGACATGCGGACAAGGACATTCGTCGACGATGGCTTCGCACTGGCGGAGGCGAAGTCACAGGTGTCCTGGGAGGACGAGAACACCCTGCTCGTCGGCACCGACTTCGGGCCCGGCTCGCTGACCGAGTCGGGTTATCCCCGCGTGGTCAAGCGGTGGCGGCGGGGCCAGGAGCTCGGCGACGCCGAGACCGTGTTCAGCGGCGAGGACGCCGACGTCGTGGTCGCCGGCTCACGCGACCACACCGAAGGTTTCGAACGCACACTGGTGAGTCGCGCGACCGACTTCTTCAACGAGCAGGTCTACGAACTGCGCGGTGACGAACTGATCCGGATCGACACCCCCACCGATGCGAGCATCTCGATCCACCGGGAATGGCTGTTGATCGAACTGCGCACCGACTGGACGTACGGCGTCCAGACCTACCCCGCAGGTTCCCTGCTGGCCGCCGACTACGACCGATTCCTCGGCGGCACAGCCGATCTGCAGGTGGTGTTCACGCCGGACGCACACACCTGCCTGCACCACTACGCGTGGACCCGGGACCGGCTCGTCGTCGTGACCCTCGCCGACGTCGCCAGCCGGGTGACCGTGCACACGCCGGGCCGGTGGACGGCAGAACCTGTGGCGGGGCTGCCGGAGAACACGAACACCGCGATCGTCGGGGCGGACAGTCGCGGGGACGAGATCTTCCTGGACTGTTCGGGTTTCGACACGCCGTCGCGGCTGCTGCACGGAACGGCAGGCGGCACGCTGACCGAGATCAAGCGGGCTCCCTCGTTCTTCGACGCCGCCGACCTCGAGGTGTCGCAGCACTTCGCCACCTCCGACGACGGCACCGAGGTCCCGTATTTCGTGGTGGGCCACCTCCACCGCGAGGCCCCCGGCCCCACATTGCTCGGCGGCTACGGCGGTTTCGAGGTGGCCCGGACCCCCGGCTACGACGGGGTGATGGGCCGGCTCTGGCTCTCCCGCGGCGGAACCTACGTTCTGGCGAACATCCGCGGCGGCGGCGAGTACGGGCCGACATGGCACACCCAGGCCATGCGCGAGGGACGCCACCTCGTCGCCGAGGACTTCGCCGCGGTGGCCCGCGATCTGGTGACGCGCGGGATCACGACCGTCGAGCAGCTCGGCGCACAGGGCGGATCCAACGGCGGTCTGCTGATGGGCATCATGCTGACCAAATACCCCGAACTGTTCGGCGGTCTGGTCTGCAGTGTGCCGCTGCTGGACATGAAACGGTTCCACCTGCTGCTCGCCGGCGCCTCGTGGGTCGCCGAGTACGGCGATCCGGACGATCCCGACGATTGGGCGTTCATCTCCGAATATTCGCCCTATCAGAACATCTCAGCGGAGCGGAGCTACCCGCCGGTGCTCATCACGACCTCGACCCGAGACGACCGGGTCCACCCCGGCCACGCGAGGAAGATGACCGCCGCTCTCGAAGAAGCCGGACATTCCGTGCGGTATTACGAGAACATCGAGGGAGGCCATGCCGGGGCGTCGGACAATCCGCAGATCGCGTTCCGTTCCGCGCTCGTCTACGAGTACCTGCACCGCACACTGAACGGAAGATGACATGACCCTCAGCTGGAGATATCTGCTGATTCCCGCGGCGTCGGCGCTGGTGCTGACCGGATGCTCCCAGGACGTCACGGGCACGGCGGTGATGGGCTCCGAGAGCGGGGCGGTGTCGTCCGCCCCGGGGACGTCCTCGCCGTCGACGTCCGGGGGCGACGACAGCCAGTGCACGACCGTCGCCGCGCCGCTGGAGGACATCCCGGGCAAGGGTGACAGCGAGCCCGCGCTGCGCATCCCCGTTCCCGCGGGCTGGGAACGCAACACGATGATGGACAGCGAGATCATCCGCTACTCGATCGTCGCGACGGACCTGATCAGCAACAATTTCGCCCCCAACGCGGTCGTCACGCTGGAGTCCGTACGCGGCAGCCAGGCGCCCGAGGAGGTCTTCGAGCAGAACCGGGACAACCTGGTCAGTGGACTGGGCGCATTCGATCTGCAGACCGAGAGCAACTCCACCTGCGGATTGCCCTCGGAGACAACCACTTACATGGCCCCACCGATGGGGCCGGCGCCGGAGCGGCCGATCATCATGCACGCGGTGGTGGCCGAGGACGACACCTCGACCTACCTGGCGACCCTGACGATCCAGACGGCCGATCCGGACAATCCCGACTACGTCAGCGCCTCGCAGGAGATCGTCGACGGATTCCAGATGCTGCTGCCGGGGTCATGAGCACCCTGTCTTACGTCCTACTCGGCGCCGGGGCGCTGGCGCTGGCCCTCGGTGCGGCCATACCGGGCCGCGACACCGCGACCATGCCCAGGCGTGCGGTCAAGCGACGGATCTACTGGTCGGGCACGGTCGTCGGCGTCGTTCTGCTCTTCCTCGCGGGCCTGCCCGACGTCCAGAGTGCGGTGGCGTTCGCCGCCGCGGCGATCATCCTGATGACGGGGTCGGCGTACTTCCGCACCCCTCACATCAAGATCGGCGGGAAGGTCTATTCGGCCTACGAACCACACCGGGTGCCCGACCCGCCGCCGGGCGTGTAACGCTCGGCGCCCTCGCCACCACTACGTCGGTGAATGTCGCGCCACCCAGGTGCGGCCCGACCGGGAGGACATCCCATGGCCACCATCATCGACCACACCCGCCGTCTGCACCTGCCGCAGCTGGATCGCGCCGGCGCCGTCCTGGCACGCTACGGACTCGTCGTCGTCATCGCCTGGATCGGGGCGCTGAAGTTCACCGCCTACGAGGCCGCCGGTATCGCGCCGCTGGTCTCCGAAAGCCCGTTCATGAGCTGGGCCTACGACGTGTTCTCGGTCAACACCTTCTCCGCCCTTCTCGGCGTGGTCGAGCTGACCGCAGCGGCGCTCATCGCCGTCAAGCCGTGGTGGCCGACCCTGTCGGCCGCGGGCAGCGCCATCGCCGTCGGCCTGTTCGTCGCCACCCTGAGCTTCCTGTTCACCACCCCCGGCGTCTTCGAAGCGTCCGCCGGAGGCTTCCCGATCCTGTCGTCGACCGGACAGTTCCTGATCAAGGACGTCGCCCTGCTGGGTGTGGCGGTGTGGACGCTGGCCGACGCGATTCGCAGTTCGCGCCACTAGGTCCCGGCCGCGGATTACCATCCGCCCCAGATGACCAGCACATCGATCGACGAGGCCGACCTCATCGCCGCGCTGCGAGCGCGCGATGAGGTCGCCTTCGCGTCTCTGGTCGATCAGCACGCCCCGGCGATGCTGCGCGTCGCCCGCGGGTATGTCGGCACCCACGAGGCCGCCGAGGAGGTGGTCCAGGAGGCGTGGATCGCACTGCTCAAGGGGATCGACGGGTTCCAGGGCAGATCATCCTTGCGCACATGGCTTTTCACCGTCCTGATCAACATCGCCAAGAAGCGCGGGCTACGCGACCGGTCCGATGTGGACGTCGAGATCGCGGCGTACACCGGCGGCACGGTCGACCCGAAACGCTTCCGCGACAACGACGACCAGTGGCCCGGCCACTGGAAGGACGAGGCCGTCCCCCACCCGTTCCCCGAGACACCGGAGGGATCGGTACTCGGTCAGGAGATGCGGGCCGTGACCCGACGCGAACTGGACAAGCTGCCCGAGAGGCAGCGCCTCGTGGTGACGATGCGTGACATGCTGGACATGGACGCCGCCGAAGTGAGCCGTCTGATGGAGATCACCGCCGCCAACCAGCGCGTGTTGCTGCATCGAGGGCGCGCCGCTGTGCGCGCAGCGCTCGAGGACTACCTGAGGGAGACGGTGTGAGCACCGGAAAACCGCTCGACTGCAACGAACTCGTCGAACTGGTCACCGATTACCTGGACGAATCGCTGGACCTGGACACCCGGTCGCGGTTCGACGAACACCTGCTCGGCTGTGAGGGCTGCAGCCAGTATCTGCAACAGTTCCGGGTGACGGTGGCCACCCTCGGCTCGACGCCCGACGAGGGGCTCGAGCCTGCGTTCCGGGACAGGCTGCTGGACGCGTTCCGCGACTGGCGCTGATCGGGGAACAACCTTCGGCCCGTCACCGCGCCGAGCGGCGCCGGAGCCGTTTGACGGTGAACCAGCCGACGAATCCGAGGACGGCGATCAGCACGACGTACTGCAGGGTCGACGCGTAGGGCTCGACGAAGTGCCAGTTGGCGCCCAAGGCGTACCCCGCGCCGATGAACACACTGTTCCAGATCAGGCTGCCCAGGAGGGTGAGCACGGTGAAGACGGCGAAGTTCATCCGTTCGGTGCCCGCCGGGACCGAGATGAAGCTGCGGAACAGCGGCAGCATCCGGCCGAAGAAGACACCTTTGGTGCCGTGGCGGGCGAACCATGCCGCGGACTTGTCGACGTCCTCGCCGTCGATCAGCGGAAGCTTCACCGCAAGCGTGCGCATCCGGTCGTGGCCGAGCCACGCACCGAGCAGGTAGATGACCCATGCGCCGACCACCGAGCCGACCGTGGTCCAGATGATCGCCTCGACGACGGAGAGCTTTCCGAGCTTGGCGGCGAATCCCGCCATCGGCAGGACCACCTCGCTGGGCAGCGGCGGGAAGAGGTTCTCCAGGAAGATGGCCAGGCCTGCCCCTGGGCCGCCGAGGCGTTCCATCAGGTCTACAGTCCAGCCGGCGAGACCGTCGAGTTCGGCGGTGCCGTCAGTGGGCAAGTGTCGTAACCTTTCCTGGAGGGATTTCCTCCGAGCCTACCTATCCGCCGCGGACACTCAATTGCGCTGGCGGGTGCGGAATCTGCTGGACGGTTCAGAAGCGGGTGGTCGGTGCGGGCGACGACGTCTCCGAGGATCGGCGCAGCACACCGCCGACCACCGCGGCGACCACACCGAGGACGATGAGCCCGCCACCGGCGAGCAGCGTGTAGTTGAGCCATTGGTGCAGGCTGTCTTTCGCGGTGTCGACCATCACCTCGGCCACCGTGCGGATGTCCCCGGTCGTCTGGTTGAGCCCGGTGTCGACGAAGCGGTTGCCGACCTCGATCGCCGCCCAGCCGGCGGCCCCCACCAGAAGCGCCGAAACTCCCAGTGCGGTAAGACCTTTGGCCCGAGACCGCGATGCGGCCAGGGTGAGCAGTGCGAACATCGCCGTGACGACGGCCGCGCCGATGCTCGCCCACGGCCCCCAGGTGGCGAGCCAGCGCAACGTGCCGGGCTGCAGCTCGGGCGAGTCGACGGTGATCGGCACCGTCAGTGTCGGGGGCACCTGCAGATCCAGGGTGCCCAGCGTCGCGGTGAACGACGGGTCCGACAGCATCGGGGCGACGTCGATGAGCCACTGATCGGTCGAGTTGCCGCTGGGGACGGCGCCGGTGAACATCCACCGGTGGGCGATGCGGTTGGCCTGGGCGAACTGGCCGGGGAACCCGTCGTTGCGGGTGTAGGAGTCGGCCACCGTGCGCACGAGTTCGGGGTTGAGGGTGTACCCGTTGTCCTCGCCGAGCGCCACCACCTGCGTCGTCAGCTCGGCCGACATCGCATCCTGCAACCTGCTGTCCCTGGCCGCCGACGTCGCCATCGCGGCGTAGCCGTCCTCGGAGACGAGGTGCGACTGCGCCCACACCGCCGGGACCGCGACGGCCAGCGCGACCGTGGTGAGAAGCCACAACAGCAGCGTGGCGAGAAACCGCACGGACGCGTCCTCCTGTCTCCGGCGAGATGTCACCGCGGGGGCGGCGCCGTGGACACCGGGTCAGTCGGCGAGTGCGCGTCCCACGATGAGCGGGTCGGGGCGGCCGACCACGTCGAGGTCCTTGTTGTCGTAGTCGAACTTACTCAGCACGTAGCGCATGGCGTTGATGCGGGCGCGCTTCTTGTCGTTGCTCTTGACCGCCATCCACGGCGCCGTCTCGGTGTCCGTCCACGCGAACATGTCCTCTTTGGCCTCGGTGTAGTCGTCCCATTTGTCCAGCGACGCGAGATCGGTGGGCGAGAGCTTCCACTGCCGCACGGGATCGACCTGCCGGATCGTGAAGCGTGTGCGCTGTTCGGACTGCGTGACCGAGAACCACAGCTTGGTCAGGCTGACCCCGTCGTTGACCAGCATCTGCTCGAACAGCGGGACCTGCCGGATGAACTCGGCGTGCTGCTTGGCCGTGCAGAATCCCATGACCCGCTCCACGCCGGCCCGGTTGTACCAGGACCGGTCGAACAGCACCATCTCCCCGGCCGACGGAAGGTGGTTCACGTAGCGCTGGAAGTACCACTGCGTGCGCTCCTTCTCCGTCGGCTTCTCCAGCGCCACCACCCGCGCACCCCGCGGGTTGAGGTGTTCCATGAACCGCTTGATGGTGCCGCCCTTGCCCGCGGCGTCGCGTCCCTCGAAGACGATGACGTGGCGATGCCCGTGCGCCTGGCTCCACTTCTGCAGCTTCAACAGCTCGATCTGCAGCAGACGCTTCTGTTCCTCGTACTCCGGGCGCGGCATGCGCTCGTCGTACGGGTAGTTCTCCCGCCACGTGTCGACGACGGTGCCGCCGGGCTGGATCAGCAGAACCGGGTCGTCGTCATCGTCGTCGAGGACGGTGTAGCGGCCGTCGGGGGCAGACAGGTCCAGGGTCACCGGCCGAAGCTATCCAGCCCTGCGTACCGGGCGGTGACGCCCGGGTGAACGCCCGGTGGCGCGCTACTTGGCCACGCGCTTGGGCCGGATCAGCGCCAGCTTGGTCATCATCGTGTTCATCCGCTTCAGCGCACGGGGCGAGTTGTTGTAGTAGTTGCCGCCCGCTCCGATGTTGGTGCGCGGGCCGACCACCGTCTCGATCCGGCAGTACTTGCGCAGCCCCTCGGGCCCGCCGAACCGCGCGCCGATCCCCGAGGTCTTCCATCCACCCATCGGGGCGGTGGTGCACATCAGGTTGGAGATCACGTCGTTGATGTTCACCCCGCCGCAATCCAGCTGCACCGCAACGGATTCCGCGCGCTCCAGATCCTTCGAGAACACCGCGGCGGACAACCCGTACGGGCTGTCGTTGGCCAGGCGCACCGCCTCTTCGGCCGACGAGACCTTCATGATCGGCAGCGTCGGCCCGAACGTCTCCTCGGTCATGCACTGCATCGAGTGGTCCACATCGACGAGCACGGTCGGCTCGTAGAAGCTGCCCGACCCTGCGCCGCGCTTGCCGCCGGTCAGTGCGCGCGCCCCCTTGTCCAGTGCGTCCTGGACGTGGCCCTCGGTGACGGCGACCTGGCTGTCGTCGATCAACGCACCGAAGGCGTTGCCGTCACCGGCACCCACCTTCAGCTTCTGCACGTCACGCACAACGGCGTCGACGAACTGGTCGTACACCTGCTCCAGGACGTAGACGCGCTCGACGGAGACGCACGTCTGGCCGGCGTTGAACATCGCGCCCCACACCGCGGCGTGCGCGGCCAGCTCGACGTCGGCATCCTCCAGCACGATCATCGGGTCTTTGCCGCCGAGCTCCAGGCTGACCGGGGTGAGCCTGCGCGCGGCCCGCTCCATCACCTTCGCGCCGGTCGCGCTCGACCCGGTGAACTGGATGTAGTCGGAGTTGTCGATGACGGCCTCGGACACCGCCCGTGCACCCTGGGCCAGGGCCAGCACGTCCGGGCCGCCCGATTCCAGCCAGCCGCGCAGCAGCAGCTCGGCGGTCAGCGGAGTGCGCTCCGAGGGCTTGAGCAGAACCGCGCAGCCGGCAGCCAGGGCGCCGATCGCGTCCATCAGCGCATTGGCGACCGGGTAGTTCCACGGCGCGATGATGCCGACGACCGGGCGGGGCCGGTAGTGCACGGTGATCTTCTTGATGGACAGGAACGGCAGCGCCGCCGGCCGCGACTCGGGAGCCAGGGCCTTCTCCATCGTGCGGACGTAGTAGGAGGTGATCATCAGGATCAGCGGCACCTCCTGGGCGGCGTCCACCGCCGACTTGCCGGTCTCGGCGATCAGCAGGTCCTCGATCTCGGCGCGGTGGTCGCCGAGCCAGATCGCGTAGCGGGCCAAGACCTTGGCGCGGCCCTTGGGACCGCGGGCCTCCCACTCCTTCTGCGCGGCGCGCAGGCCGGCCGCCACCTGGGGTACGTCGGCCGGATCGGTCCAGTGCACCGTGCCGGCGACGGCGCCGGTGGCCGGGTTCTTGATGGTTCCGGTGCCGGTGAACGTGTTGTCTGCTTGCACGTCGGACGTCGCTGTCATGCCTCCATGCTAGCCCCGGGTGTGATCTGGATCGCCCCCGGGTTGACACCTGTCAAGTTTTGCCAGCCAAACGGCCAGGCAGACGAAAGCGCTGCCGAGGAACAGGGCCCCGATGGCGTCGGTGAAGTAGTGGTAGGACACCGCCTGACCGAGTATCGCGAGCACGAGGACGCCGGCCGCGACGGCCGCCGCCCACGTGGCCACCCCGACCAGCAGGACCGCCATCGCGATCACGACGACCGCCAGCGTGGTGTGCCCGCTCGGATAGCAGATTCCGCCCTCTTTCAGGCGGCCGAACGACCGCTTGGCCAGCCGCGCCGCCATCACCGCGAGAAACGGTGTGACGACCGTGGCCGCCGCGAGGTTCCACCGTCGCTGCGCCAGTGCGACCGCGGTGACGATCGCGCACAGCGCGAGGATGACACGCCCGTCGGTGAATACCAGGAGCAGGCCGAGCGATCGATGCTCGTCCCCCAGATCCTGGAACCAGTCGTCAATCGGTGTGGAGCCCTTCCCGACCGCGACCCCGAGCGCGACCATGCCGGCCAGACCGGCCAGCGGCCACCACCGGATCGCCGCGTTCAGCTGACGAGCCCTCGGACATACGCCGCCTGGCCGAGGTGCTGGGCGGCGTCGTCGACGACGCTGACCAACCGGGCGCTCGCCGTCACCGGCGGGGTCCACCGCTGGTCGATCACCCGGGCCAGCTCGGCGGCGGACACCGACGCGACGTACTCCAGCGTCGCCCGGTGGACAGCGTGGTAGTACCCGGCGAGCAGATCCCGCGATGCCCGCACCTTCGCAACGTCCTCGGGAGAGTGGCCGTAGCCGTGCGCGTCGCGCGGCAGGTCCAGACCGAACCGGTCCACCCAGCCGTCCCGGAACCACACCTGCTCGACGCCGGCGAGGTCGCACACCTGGGCATCCTGCATCCGCGCGGTGTGCCACAGCAGCCACGTGATCGTGTTGGCCTCCGGGGCGGGCCGAAAGTAGGCGACGTCGTCGGTGAGGTTCTCGGTGAGGTCGTCTGCGTGCTCGATCAATCGCGTGAAGGAATCGCGCAGGACCTCGCGGGCGGAATCGATGTCAGCCATGCCGCCAAGCTACGCCGGAGGCAGCGGTCAGTCCCGGGGACCGCCGCCGTGGAACACGGCCTCGACGTTGTTGCCGTCCGGGTCGCGCACGAACGCGCCGTAGTAGTTGTCGTGATACTCGGGCCACAGCCGTGGCGCATGCAGCGATTCCCCGCCCGCCTCCAGGGCGGCGTCGTGGAACGCCTGCACAGCCTCGGCGCCGGCGGCCTGGAAGGCGAAGTGCGCCTCCCGGTTCGGGCCCGCCGCGTCGCCGGCGTTCATGTCGGCGATCCAGAAGTCCGGTTTGCCTTCGGTGCCGTAGCCGACGGCAACCCCGAAATCCATCTGCCGGGTGTACCCCAGCACGCCGAGGACCTTGTCGTAGAAGGCCTTCGACTTCTCCCAGTCCGCACAGTTGATTCCGAAGTGGTCGATCACGGGATCACCGTACATTCGGGGAATGACATATGACCTCATCATTCGCGGAGGAACCCTCGTCGACGGACTGGGCGGCGAACCGGTCACCGGAGATGTCGCCGTGCGCGACGGCGTGATCGCGGCGGTGGGTCAGGTCGACGGCGCAGCCGTCCGCGAGATCGACGCGACCGGCCTGCTCGTCACGCCGGGATTCGTCGACCTGCACACCCACTACGACGGTCAGGCGATCTGGTCGGACCGTCTGACACCGTCGTCGGCCCATGGGGTCACGACCGCGATCATGGGGAACTGCGGCGTGGGGTTCGCGCCGTGCCGGCCCGCCGACCACGACGTGCTCGTCGACGTGATGGCCGGCGTCGAGGACATCCCCGGCGTCGTGATGGTCGACGGCCTGCCGTGGCACTGGGAGACGTTCCCCGAGTTCCTCGACGCCCTGGATGCCGGGAGGCGGGACATCGATGTCGCGGCGTTCCTGCCGCACTCCCCGCTGCGGGTCTACGTGATGGGCCGGCGCGGTGTCGACCGCGAGCCGCCGACCGCCGAGGACCTGGCCCTGATGCGCAAGCTCGCCGAGGAGGCCGTCAGCGCCGGGGCCCTGGGCTTCGCCTCGTCTCGACTCACCCTGCACAAGACGGCAGGCGGGCAACCGATTCCGAGTTACGAGGCGGAGTACGCAGAGATCGAGGCCATCGCCCGCGGGGTCGACGACGCGGGCGGCGGGCTGTTGCAGTTCGTTCCCGATCTGATGGCCGGCGACTACGAGGGGGCGCTGAAGGCGGTCTTCGACGTCGCCTCCGACGTGGGCCTGCCGGTCACGTTCACCTTGGCGATCGGCAACGCCGGCCCGCCGATCCACCTCGACGCGCTGCGCATGGTGGAGAAGGCCAACGAGAACGGAGGCGACGTCACCGGACAGATCTTCCCGCGGCCGATCGGGCTCGTGCTCGGTCTGGACCTGTCGGGCAACCCGTTCGTCATGTATCCGTCGTACCGGGAGATCGCCGCGCTACCGCTGGCCCAGAAGGTCGCCGAGATGCGCAAACCCGAGGTGCGGGAACGCATCCTGAACGACGCACCGGCATCCGACGGGCACCCGCTGATGTTCGCCGCGCAGGCATGGGACTACATGTTCCCACTCGGGGATCCGCCGAACTACGAACCGTCGCCGCAGGATTCGATCGGGGCGCGGGCGCGGGCCCGCGGCGTCAGTCCGCTCGAAGAGGCCTACGACCGCCTCCTCGACGACGACGGGCATGCCATGCTGCTGGTCACGCTGGCCAATTTCCGCGACGGCAGCCTCGACACTGTCGCAGAGCTCATCCGCCGCGATGACGTCGTGCTGGGCCTCGGCGACGGTGGCGCCCATTACGGGATGATCTGCGACGCAAGCTTTCCGACCTACATGCTGACGCACTGGGTGCGCGACAGGCCGTCGGGACGGCTGTCGGTCGCCGACGTGATCCGAGAGCTGACGTCGGTGCCGGCGCGGGTCGCCGGTCTCGCCGACCGGGGACGGATCGCGCAGGGCTACAAGGCCGATCTGAACGTCATCGACCCCGTCGCGCTGCGGCTGCACAAGCCCACCGTCGTGGCGGATCTGCCCGCCGGCGGGCGCCGCCTGGACCAGACCGCCGACGGTTACGTCGCGACGATCGTGTCCGGCGAGGTCATCGCCGAGAACGGGGTGCCGACCGACGCCCGCCCGGGTGTGCTGATCCGGGGCCGCCGTCCCGCACCGACCGCGTGAGTCGCGTTGCGCCGCTTGCTCCCCCGTGGAGCGAGCAGGATGCCGCCGGCATCAACAGCTGGGGCCATCCCGACCGCACCTACGAACCGCTGCTACTGGTGCGCTGCCTGCAGCGTCACCCCGCGCTGGCAGCGAAGCTGCGCACTCTCGGAGAGGCCCTCTACCTCGACACGAAACTTCCGCCGCGGGTACGCACGATCGCGATCCTGCGGATCTGCGCGCTGCTGGGCTGTGCGTACGAGTGGGGTGGTCAGGCGGCCTTCTGGGGTCCGATCGCCGGGGTGTCCGAGGACGAGTGCGACGCGCTGGTCACCGGCGCCGACACCGCATGGTCGGACGACGAGCGGGTGTTGATCGCGGCGGTCGACGAGCTGGAGCGCAGCGGCACGTGGACGACATCGACCTGGAACGCGTTGGGCAACAGGCTTTCCGATGAGCAGCGGATGGAGCTGCTGATCGCGGTCGGCTGGTATCGCACGATCTGCACGCTGTGCAACGGGTTGGATCTGCCCGTCGAAGGCTGGATGCGGGCCTGGCCGCAGGCCTAGCTCGACCGGCGCAGCGCGGGATGCTGGTTCTTCAGCAGCGGGAGCAGCAGCCGGCGCGGTAGGAACTCGAAGATGCGCGCCGGGATCTCGTTCTGCAGACCCGGGATCACGCTGCCGCGGTCGTTGGCCAGCGCGTCGATGCCCTTCCTGGCCACCGCGCGCGATTCGACCCACATGAACTTCGGGAAGGCCGCGGCGAAGGTCCGCTCGTCCATGCCGGCGCTCTCGAGGAACTCGGTGCGCACCGGCCCGGGATGCAGCGCGGCCACGGTGACCCCGGTGCCCGCGAGCTCGCCGCGCAGCCCGTCGGTGTAGGCACGCACGAACGCCTTGGTGCCGGCGTATCCCGACTGGCCGGGGAACGGCTGAAAGCCCGCGGTGGAGCCCACGTTGAGGATCGCGCCCCGTCCGCGGGGAACCATCTGCCCCACGGCGCGGGTGGTGAGGTCGATGACCGCCTCCACGTTCACCCGCACCTGGGCGATCTCGGCCTCGGGCGTCGATTCGGCGACCGGGCCGATGGTGCCGATGCCGGCGTTGTTGATCAGCACGTCCACGGTCAGGCCCCGCCGCTCCACCTCCGGGAGCAGCTCGGCCCGCGCAGCGGCGTCGGCGACGTCGCACGCGATGACCTCCACGCGCACCGTGCGGGACAGCTCGTCGGCGAGCTCGCGCAGACGGTTCTCGCGCCGCGCGACGAGCGTCAGCCCGTGGCCACGTGCGGCCAGCTCCCGGGCCAGATCGGCGCCGATGCCGGACGAGGCTCCGGTGACGACGGCGGTGGTGGTCGGTGACGGTGTCGGCAGGCCCATGTGTTGCGAAACTACGCGGCTCGCCGTTCTTGTTCCCGGCAGGCCCCGGGGTCGGCGAAGATGACGCCATGAGCATCAAGGTCGATCTCGACACGCTGTCCGAGGCACTCGCCGACTTCCCGTTCGCGTACCTGGTCACCGTCGGTGACGACTACCGCGCGCACACCGTCGCTGTCGAGCCGGTCCTCACCGACGGGGTGCTGCACGTCGGATCGGTCGGCAACAGCACGCGCAGGAACGCCACGGCGCACCCCGACGTGACCTTGGTGTGGCCACCCCGCACACCCGGCGGGTACACGCTCATCGTGGACGGTCGCGCCGAGGTGTCCGCCACGCTCGCGGTCCGGCCGACCGGCGCGGTGCTGCACCGGCCTGCGAGCCCGGGCACACCGACCGCCTCGGGCTGCGGCGACGACTGCGTGCCCCTCGGCGGGTGACCTCCACGCCTCAGCGTGTGATGACGACCTTCCCCACCATGTGGCCGGACTCCACGTCGCGGTGGGCCTCGCGCAGACCGGCCGCGGAGAAGTCGTCGATCGTCTTGGTGACGGTGGTGCGCAGCGTGCCTTGATCGACCAGCTCGGCGGTAGCGGCCAGGAGACGCTGCTGTTCGATCATGTCGGGGGTTTCGAACCGCGGCCGGGTGAACATCAGCTCCCAGTGCCACGCAATGCTTTTCGCCTTGAGCGGTAACAGGTCCAGGCCGGGGGGTTCGTCGATCGCGGCGATGTGCCCGAAGGGCTTCACGATCGCTGCGTAGTCGTCGATGTTGTCCTTCGAATGCGGGGAGAACAGGTAGTCGACACCATCGGGGACGGCCGCCAGCGTCTGCTCCCGAAGGTGATGGTGATCGACGACGAGGTCCGCGCCCATCCGCTGGGCCCATTCGCGGGACTCGTCCCGACTGGCGGTGGCGATCACCCGCATCCCGGTCAGCGCCTTGGCCAGCTGGATCATGATCGAGCCGACGCCGCCCGCGGCGCCGAGCACCAGCAGGTCACCCGTCGACTCGCGGGTCAGGCCGAACCGGTCGAACAGCGATTCCCACGCCGTGATGGTCGTCAACGGCAGCGCCGCCGCGTCGGCGAACGACAGCGAGGCCGGCTTGCGGGACACGATGCGCTCGTCGACGGCCTGCAATTCGGCGTTGCTTCCGGGCCGGGTGGCGTCGCCGGCGTACCAGACCTCGTCGCCCACGTGCAGCGTCGTCACCTCCGGCCCGACGGCCTCGACGACGCCCGCGGCGTCGTAGCCGAGGATCGTGGGCTCGTCGGAGGGCTGAAGTCCCTGACGCACCTTCCAGTCGGCCGGGTTGACCGACACGGCGAGCACGCGCACCAGCACGTCTCGCGCACGCAGTTCGGGGACGTCGACCGTGACGTCCCGCAGGCTCTCATCCAGGGAGTCGGCGGCGAACGCGCCGATCGCAGTCATCCTCGCTGTTAACGTGGTCATGCCAGATGTGAACCGACGAGAGCCGCAGTTTCATCCACGCCGATCGCAACTGTTGCCAGAAGGCTTGTGAATCGGCCTGATTGATTCCCGTGACCGTGACGAACGCGCCGGACGAGGCGAGCGACCAGCAGACGGCGACCCCGCAGGCCCGCACGGCGCTGTGGGCGAGCCTCGTCGGCACCACGATCGAGTGGTACGACTTCTTCCTCTACGCCACCGCGGCGAGCCTCGTCTTCAACCGGGCGTTCTTTCCGGACCAGAGCACCTTCGTCGGCACGCTCCTGTCTTTCGCGACGTTCGCGGTCGGCTTCCTGGTGCGCCCGATCGGCGGGTTCGTCTTCGGCCACGTCGGTGACCGCATCGGCCGCAAACGGACACTCGCGCTGACGATGCTGTTGATGGGCGGGGCGACCGCACTGATGGGCGTGCTGCCGACCGCCGCGCAGATCGGCGTACTGGCCCCGATCCTGTTGCTGCTGCTGCGCATCGTGCAGGGGTTCGCACTGGGCGGCGAGTGGGCAGGTGCGGTCCTGTTGGCGGTCGAACACGGCCCGCCGCGCAGGCGTGGCTTGTTCGGCAGCATCCCGCAGGTGGGGCTCGCACTCGGACTCGCGCTGGGCACAGGCGTTTTCGCGCTCCTGCAGATCGTCCTGCCCGACGACGCGTTCCTGACCTACGGGTGGCGCATCGCTTTCCTGTTCAGCATCGTGCTGGTGATCTTCGGCGTGGTGGTGCGGCTCAAAGCCAGCGAGACACCGGCGTTCGAGAAGGTCCGCGACAGCGACGACCGGGCGGCCGTACCGCTGCGCGAGGTGTTCCGCCCGCCGGCACTCCGATCGACGGTGCTGGGCATGCTCTCGCGGTGGGGTGAAGGCGCGGCGTTCAACACCTGGGGTGTCTTCGCGATCTCCTACGCGACCGGCACCCTGGCGCTGGGGAAGGTGCCGGTCCTGGTGACCGTCACCGCCGCCGCGCTGGTGATGGCGGCGTTGATCCCGGTGTCGGGTCTGCTCGCAGATCGCTATGGCCCACAACGCATCTACACGATCGGCATCGCCGCCTACGCGGTCGCGGTGTTCCCGGTGTTCGCGCTGTTCGGCACGAGGGACATCGCGCTGTACGCGCTCGCGATGGTCGTGGTGTTCGGCGTCGTCCACGCCCTGTTCTACGGGGCGCAGGGCACGCTGTATGCGTCGCTCTTCCCGGCACGCATCCGCTACACCGGGCTGTCGACGGTCTACCAGCTGTCCGGTGTGTACGCCTCGGGCCTGACACCGCTGATCCTGACAGCGCTGATCGGTGCGGCCGGAGGCACGCCGTGGCTCGCGTGCGGCTACCTGGTCACGACGGCGATCATCAGCGTCATCGCGACACTGGCACTCAAACCCACGCCGCTGCAGTCACTCTGACGCGTCGTAGACTGTGGGTGTTGTGTCAGATCGCCCGGTATTCCCGCGCCGATCCGCGGCGGGTCAGGTCGCCGTCACGGACCGCGACGCTTCCCAGGAAAGATTCCCTGCGGACACCGTCGCCACGGCGTCCGACGAATGTGGGCTTCCTGCACGCTTTCCGACGTGATCCTGTGCATAAAGCCCACATTGGGGATGACGAAAAGCCCCGGCTCGCCAAGCGAGCCGGGGCCTCTTCGTACAGGGACTTAGAAGTCCATACCGCCCATGCCACCGGTCGGGTCGCCCGCAGGTGCGGCGGCCTTCTCCGGCTTGTCGGCGACGACGGCCTCGGTGGTGAGGAACAGCGCCGCGATCGAGGCTGCGTTCTGCAGCGCCGAGCGGGTCACCTTCACCGGGTCGGCGACGCCGGCCTTGAGCAGGTCCTCGTACTCGCCGGTCGCGGCGTTGAGGCCGTGACCCGCGGGCAGGTTGGAGACCTTCTCGGCGACGACACCGGGCTCCAGACCACCGTTGAAGGCGATCTGCTTGAGCGGAGCCGACAGCGCCACGCGGACGATGTTGGCGCCGGTGGCCTCGTCACCCTTGAGGTCCAGCGACTCGAGCACCGGAGCCGACTGCAGCAGAGCCACGCCGCCACCGGCGACGATGCCCTCTTCGACGGCAGCCTTCGCATTGCGGACGGCGTCCTCGATGCGGTGCTTGCGCTCCTTGAGCTCCACCTCGGTGGCAGCGCCGGCCTTGATGACGGCAACGCCACCGGCCAGCTTGGCCAGGCGCTCCTGCAGCTTCTCGCGGTCGTAGTCGGAGTCGCTGTTCTCGATCTCGGCGCGGATCTGAGACACCCGGCCGGCGATGGCGTCGGAGTCACCGGCGCCCTCGACGATGGTGGTCTCGTCCTTGGTCACGACGACCTTGCGGGCCTGACCCAGCAGCGAGATGTCGGCGGTCTCCAGGGAGAGTCCGACCTCTTCGCTGACGACCTGGCCACCGGTGAGGATCGCCATGTCCTGCAGCATCGCCTTGCGGCGGTCACCGAAGCCCGGAGCCTTGACGGCGACGGACTTGAAGGTGCCGCGGATCTTGTTGACCACCAGGGTCGACAGGGCCTCGCCCTCGACGTCCTCAGCGATGATCAGCAGCGGCTTGCCGGCCTGGATGACCTTCTCCAGCAGCGGCAGCAGGTCCTTGACGGTCGACACCTTGGAGCTGACCAGCAGGATGTAGGGATCCTCCAGGACGGCTTCCTGGCGCTCGGCGTCGGTCACGAAGTAGCCCGAGATGTAGCCCTTGTCGAAGCGCATGCCCTCGGTGAGCTCCAGCTGCAGGCCGAAGGTGTTGCTCTCCTCGACGGTGATGACACCCTCGTTGCCGACCTTGTCCATGGCCTCGGCGATGAGCTCGCCGATCTGGGTGTCGCCGGCGGAGATCGCGGCGGTGGCGGCGATCTGCTCCTTGGTCTCGACCTCCTTGGCCGACTTCAGCAGACCCTGGGTGACGGCCTCGACAGCCTTCTCGATGCCACGCTTGAGGCCGAGCGGGTTGGCGCCGGCGGCCACGTTGCGCAGGCCCTCGCGGACCAGCGCCTGGGCGAGCACGGTGGCGGTGGTGGTGCCGTCGCCTGCGACGTCGTCGGTCTTCTTGGCGACCTCTTTGACCAGCTCAGCGCCGATCTTCTCGTACGGGTCCTCCAGCTCGATCTCCTTGGCGATGGACACACCATCGTTGGTGATCGTGGGGGCGCCCCACTTCTTCTCCAGGACGACGTTGCGACCCTTGGGGCCCAACGTCACCTTTACCGCGTCGGCGAGGCTGTTGAGGCCCCGCTCGAGGCCGCGACGGGCCTCTTCGTCATACGCAATTGTCTTGGCCATTGCGAAGTGTTTCCTCCGGGATTGGGGATGCACGTCTCGTGGTCGGAGTCAGTGCCCGCGACGGACGACCGGGGCTGTGCTCGCAGATGCGGCCCCGATCTCACCGGTCCGACCTAGCACTCACTGGTCGCGAGTGCCAACTGCATTCTTAGCACTCGACCAGGGCGAGTGCAAGGTTCGATAGCCCCGCCCGGGGTTGCCTCACCGGGCCCGCAGTCCGTCCTCGATCACCCGCGCCACCCGTTCTGAGACGGCGCCGCCGTAGACCTGGGGGACCTTGCAGACCACCAGCAGCGCCTTGATCGTCGCGACGTCGACGTCGTCGCGGACGGTACCCGCACGCTGGGCGGCGGCCAGCAGCTCGCCGAGCATGGCCAGGAACTCGCGCTCGGCGCCGGGTGCCGCGGTCTCCAGGTCGATCCCGTAGCCGACGAGGGCGTCGACCAGACCGTGATCGGTTGCGCCGTTGCGCACCATGTCGTGCAGGAACACCGACAGCGCCCGTCCGGGCCCCTCGGTCTCCAGCAGCGACCGGGCATGCTCGACGACCTTGCGCAGCCGGTCCTCGACCACCGCGACGAACAGGGCCTCCTTGGTCGGGAAATGGCGGTACACCGTCCCGGCGCCGACGCCGGCCCGCCGCGCGATCTCGTCGATCGGAACGGTGAGCCCGTCGGCGGCGAAGGTGTCGTAGGCGACCTGCAGGACCCGCGCCCGGTTACGCGCGGCGTCGGCGCGCAGCGGTCGGGTCACGATTCCCCTCCTGGCGAACACGAACCGGGGCGCGCGTTCCGTATAGTCGACAACAACCGGGGCGATCGCCCCGCTTCCCCAGTGTACGAGGACCAGGAGACCGACATGACCAACTGGACGACCGCCGACATCCCCGACCAGACCGGGCGGACCGCCGTCATCACCGGCGCCAACACCGGGCTGGGTTTCGAGACCGCCAAGGCGCTGGCCGAGAAGGGCGCCCGCGTCGTGATCGCCGTCCGCAACGCCGAGAAGGGCGCGCAGGCCGCGTCCCGCATCGGTGGCGACGTCGAGGTCCAGGAGCTGGATCTGACGTCCCTGGCCTCCATCCGCAGCGCGGCCGAGGCGCTGAAGGGCCGGTTCGAGCGGATCGATCTGCTCATCAACAACGCCGGCGTCATGACCACGCCGAAGGGCACCACCGCCGACGGGTTCGAGCTGCAGTTCGGCACCAACCACCTGGGGCACTTCGCGCTGACCGGGCTGCTGCTGGACAGGATCCTCGATGTGCCGGGTTCGCGGATCGTGACCGTCAGCAGCAACGGCCACAAGATGGGCGGCGCGATGCACTGGGACGACCTGCAGTGGGAACGCAGCTACAACCGCATGGGCGCCTACACCCAGTCCAAGCTGGCCAACCTGCTGTTCACCTACGAACTCCAGCGCCGGCTCGCGCCGCGCGGTGCGACGATCGCCGTCGCCGCCCATCCGGGCACCTCGACCACCGAGCTGGCCCGCAATCTGCCGCGCCCGGTGGAGCGCGCCTTCCTGGCCGCCGCGCCGGTGCTGTTCGCCCAGACCGCCGACCGGGGCGCCCTGCCGACGCTGCGCGCCGCGACGGATCCGGGCGTGCTCGGCGGGCAGTACTACGGACCCGACGGCATCGGCCAGCAGCGGGGCAACCCGGTCGTGGTCGCCTCGAGTGCGCAGTCCTACGACGTGGGGCTGCAGCGCCGGCTGTGGGAGGTCTCCGAAGAGTTGACGAAGGTGGCGTTCCCGGTCCCCAGCAGCGTCTGAGGCGGGCAGACTGGGCGGCATGTCGCTGGTCGTGCCGCCCTATCCCCCGCCCCGCTACACCGCCGACGAACCCGAGGTCAGCGCCTGGCTCAAACGCGACGGCGAGCCGCCCGACTACGACGCATTCGGGCACGTCCAGTACCACTACCTGGCCAATCAGCAGGACACCGGCGGCGATTACGGCCTGTACCGGGTCCGGATCGCCCCGCGGGGCGGCGGCCCCGGCCCACACTTCCACCGCGGCATGTCCGAGGCGTTCTACGTTCTGTCGGGCACGTTGTCGCTCTACAACGGCACCGACTGGGTGGACGGCAACGCCGGGGACTTCCTCTACGTCCCGCCGGGCGGCGTCCACGGCTTCCGCAACGAGGCCGACGACCCCGTCTCGATCCTGATGCTGTTCGCCCCGGGAGCGCCCCGGGAGCACTACTTCGAGGGATTGGCGCAGCTGGGCGACCTGAGCGACGACGAACGCCACGAGTGGTTCGTCAAGAACGACAACCACTTCGTCGAATGAGCGCACAGACACGCCGCACCCGGACACGCCGCGAAGATGCGATCGCGGAACCCGCTGCCCTAGACTGCATTCCGGTCATGCCGTCGGTGACCGTCAACGGGCTGGGAGGAGTCGTGGGTGCAGGCTGAGGCCGAGCCTGTGTCCGGCTCAGCCGGAGTGCCCGGCACCCAGGCGCTGCGCAGCTGGCAGCGACGAGCCCTCGTCAAGTACCTGACCGCCAAGCCCCGCGATTTCCTCGCTGTCGCGACCCCCGGGGCGGGCAAGACCACCTTCGCGCTGCGCATCGTCTCCGAGCTGCTCGCCGAAGGCACCGTCGACACCGTCACGATCGTGGTGCCGACCGAGCACCTCAAGATCCAGTGGGCCCAGGCCGCCGCCCGGCACGGCATCGCGCTGGACCCGAAGTTCTCGAACTCGAACTCCCAGACGTCCTCGGAGTACCACGGCGTCGTGGTGACCTACGCGCAGGTGGCCAGCCATCCGACGCGGCACCGGGTGCGGACCGAGAACCGCAGGACGCTCGTGGTGTTCGACGAGATCCACCACGGCGGTGACGCCAAGAGCTGGGGCGACGCGATCCGCGAAGCGTTCGACGACGCGACACGGCGCCTCGCGCTGACCGGGACGCCCTTCCGCAGCGACGACAGCGCGATCCCGTTCGTCACCTACGAGACCGGGCCCGACGGTTTTGCGCGGTCGTCGGCCGACCACACCTACGGCTACTCCGACGCGCTCGCCGACGGCGTGGTGCGGCCGGTGATGTTCATGGCGTACTCGGGGGAGGCCCGCTGGCGGGACAGCGCCGGTGAGGAACACGCGGCCCGCCTGGGCGAACCGTTGACGGCCGAGCAGACCGCCCGCGCCTGGAAGTCGGCCCTCGATCCGAAGGGCCAGTGGATGCCCGCGGTCATCGCGGCGGCCGACAAACGACTCCAGGGCAAGCGCCAGCACGTGCCCGACGCCGGCGGCATGATCATCGCCACCGACCAGACCTCGGCCCGCGCATACGCCGACCTGCTGCTGGAGATCACCGGCGAGATGCCCACCGTGGTGCTGTCCGACGACAAGGGCGCCTCGGACCGCATCTCGCAGTTCTCGGCGGGGACCTCACGGTGGCTGGTCGCAGTGCGCATGGTGTCCGAGGGCGTGGACGTGCCGCGGCTCTCGGTCGGCGTGTACGCCACGAGCGCATCGACGCCGCTGTTCTTCGCGCAGGCGATCGGGCGCTTTGTCCGGTCGCGGCGTGCCGGCGAGACGGCCAGCATCTTCCTGCCGTCCGTGCCGAACCTGCTGCTGCTGGCCAGCGAGATGGAAGCGCAGCGCAACCACGTGCTGGGCAAGCCGCACCGCGAGTCACTGGAAGACGACCCGCTGGACGCCGAACTGGCCGAGCAGAAGCGCGACGAGGCCGGCGACGAGGAGAACAAGGTCGAATATCTCGGCGCCGACGCCGAACTCGACCAGGTGATCTTCGACGGGTCGTCGTTCGGTACCGCGACGCCTGCGGGCAGCGACGAGGAAGCCGACTATCTTGGCATCCCCGGCCTGCTCGATGCCGCCTCCATGCGAGATCTGTTGCGGCGCAGGCAGGATGAGCAGATGCAGAAGCGCACCGAGTCCGGCGCGCAGGTGCCCAGGACGACGCACGGTCAACTTCGCGACCTGCGCAGCGAGCTGAACACGCTGGTTTCGCTGGCCCACCACCGGACCGGGCGGCCGCACGGCTGGATCCACAACGAGCTGCGCCGGCGCTGCGGCGGTCCGCCCGTGGCCGCCGCGACCCGCGAGCAACTCCAGGAACGCATCGAGGCCGTGCGCGTCCTGCAGCGCGAGCTCACGGCCTAGGGCCTTCGCAGCATTCTCATTTCATCGCGAGGGTGGCGAGGTTGGCCAGCGAGTTGTCGAGATGCTCAGGGGGGAACGGCGGGAACTGGATGTGCTCGCGCAGTGGCGCGGGCACTGCGTTCCAGTCGTAGGTCAGCGTCACCCGGGTGCGCTCCGTATCGGCAGGGTCAAGCGCGTAATGCCAGGTCCAGCCACCGAACTCGACGTCGCCGTCCGGCCCGGCCTGTCCGGGTTCCCAGCCGATCTCCTCATCGGGACGAAAGGCGATGACCTTGTTCGCCATCTCATAGTGCCCGTCGGGGTGGTTGTCGTGATACATGGCGATGCGGAACATCTGTCCCACACGGGTGATCGGCTCGCCGTCCAACGCCTCGCGCACCCAGCCGGTGCCGTCGATGGCGCCGTGGGTCGAAGGATCGGCGAGCACCGCGAACACCGCGGAGGCGGGCGCGTCCACGGTGGTGGTCACTGTCATCGTTTCGGTCATGACGGTTCGACTCCGTGGCGCGAGGAAAGTCATCGCAGCAGGGCGATGACCTCGGCGATATCGGGCAGCGCCGAGCGGCGGCCCGCCCATTCGTCGAACACCGTCCAGTAGCTGACTCCGAACTCCTGCCGACGGGCCAGCAGCTGTTCGGCCATCTGCTCGTGGGTGCCGACGAGCATGAAGGGCGAGTTGAGCAGCACGGCCGGGTCGGCGCCCAGTGTCTCGCCGAGATCGGCGGCCGCAGCGGCCCTGTCGTCGGTGACGACGACCGCCTGGATCAGCGCGTTGAGTTCGATCTCGGGGAACCGTTCCCCCGCCGCGTTCCGCACCACGGCGATGCGGTCCGCCAGCCCGGGCCCGTCGAAGTGACTGAGCCGCACGCGTGTGGCGTCGCGGTTGTGGTTGATGCCTGCGAACCCCGCGATGTCGGCGACCCGGCCCGCCAGCTCCAGCACGCGAGTCCCGTTGCCGCCGACGAGGATCGGGACCCTGTGCGGTGGCGTCGCGACGATCTCCCCCGCGCCCGCTCGCACCCGGTAGTGATCCCCGCGGAGGTCGATCGGCTCGCCGTCGAGGAGGGTGCGGATCACGGTCACCGCTTCGACGAGTCGAGACACCCGGGTCGCTCCGTCGTCGAACGGTATTCCCGCGGCGTCGTATTCGGACTTCATGTGCCCGGCTCCGATGCCGAGTTCGAAACGGCCGTCGGACACGGTCGCCAGTGAGGCGGTCTCGCGTGCGGTCTCGACGGGGTGACGGAAGTCGTTGTTGAGCACCAGCGTTCCGACGTTCAGACGGGAGGTGACCGCGGCGACGGCCGCGGCGACGGTGAACGGGGCCACCGTGGGCGCGAGATGGTCGGCGAAGGTCAGCACGTCGATACCGGCAGCCTCGACCCTCAGCGCGAACTCGCGGGACTGCGCACCGGAGCGCGGGAGCGCTGCGGTCAACCCGAACCGCAGGGGGCGGCTGCGGTGCGCGTCGGTGCTCACACCACGACGTTACAGGCCCAACAGCGGGGGAAGGTCGGCGACGGAATCGATCACGTGGTTGGGCTGCATCGCGAATTCGTCTGCTGCCCAACGGTCCAGGGTGTCCTGACGGAACTTCCCGGTGCGCACCAGCACCCCCGTCATCCCGACGACCTGCCCGGCCAGCACATCGTTGTTCAGGTCGTCCCCGACGACGTACATCTCCTCGGTGTCCACCCCGAGGCGGGCCGCCGAGGACAGAAAACCCTCGGGCGCAGGCTTGCCGACGGCGGTGGCCTTTCGGCCCGAAGTCTGCTCCATCCCGATCAGGTACATGCCGGTGTCGACGCGCAGTCCGTCCACCGTCGTCCAGGCGGTGCTCCGGTGCATCGCCACGACAGGCACGCCCTGGGCCATCCAGTCGTAGACCCACGACAGCGTCAGGTGGCTGTACTCGGGGCCGGCGCCGCCGAGAAGCACGACATCAGGTGGCTCCGGTGCGCGCGAGCCGGTGAACTCCGTGGAGTAGACGATGTCGATGCCGGGCATGTCCTCGGCGATCTGCCCACTGTTGACCAGGAAACAGCGTGCGTCGGGGTAGCGGTCGCGGACGTAGTCCGCGGTCAGCACCGCAGCGGTGATCACCTCGTCGGAGCGCACCGCCATGCCCGCCTCGGTCAGCAGGTCGGCGATCTCGGCACGCGTGCGCGTGGTCGTATTCGTCAGGTACGCGCACGCGATCTGGTTGTCCGCCAACACCTGCAGGGCCTCGGCGGCACCCGGGATCGGTGTCCACGACGTGACCAGCACACCATCGATGTCGAACAGAACTCCACCGATAGCCATGTTGCGACAGTAAACCGCAGACGGGTGGGCGCAACTCGGGCCCCGTCAGCCGCGGGCCCATGCCGTCGTGCCCACCCAGGGCGTCGTCGTCCGCGCGATCGACCATGCGATGTCGGCAGGGACGTCGATGAGTTCGTAGCGTTTCACGCCGGCGGCCGAGGCGGCGATCAGCGTCGCGACACCGGCCCGGCGCTGCAGCAGTGTCTGGCGCACGGTCCACCCGACGATGCCCGCCCCGGCCACGCAGTCACGGCGGCGCTGCACGCTGCCCGAGCGCGCGACGAGCCAGCCGCCGCCCACGCGGTGCCCGAGCGCGCGCACGCGGTCGACAGCCAGCGCTCCGCTGACCAGGAGCAGGACCGCGGGCAGCGCCCACACCCCCGGCGCGACGTCGGCGACCAGCGCCCACACCGCCATGGCAATGGTCGCCGCCGCCGGCAGCATCATCGCCCTCGTCCATCGCCGCCGCGCCGCCGCGGGTCCGTGACCGGTCAGCGGCCCGGTCACCGGATCGCCGGCGCCGATGAGATCGGCCAGCACCGTCTCGGCGGTGCCCCGGGGGCACGGCGGCAGCAGCTGCGAGGCTTCGCCCGCGCCGGCCACGCCGGTCATCACGGCGTCCAGTCGCGCGCCGCCGAACAGCCGCACCACCAACGGCTCCCGGAGCGTGCCGCCCCGCAGCCGTCGCATGTCGAACGTGTGCTCGCGCACCCGCAGCAGACCGTGCGACAGGTGCATGACCTCGCCGTCGCGACGCAGCAGGAGGTTGCCGTAGGTGAGCAGCGACTGCGTCACCGACAGCAGCACCGAGGCGACGAGCACGACGACCACCGCTGCGCCGACCGCCCTGACCACCCCGAGATCCCGCACCACACCCTCGCCCGTCTGCGCGAGCGGCGAATCCTCCAGCGTGCGAAGCAGTCCGGCCTGGGAAGCCACCCCGGCGGCGGCGACGATCATCACCAGGCCCGTGAAGGTCAACGGGCTGTAACGCAGCCATGACGGCTGCCAGCGCGCCAGCACCCGCCCCGGCGCGGCCACCGGGTCCGGCACGGACAGCGAGTCCGCGAGCAGAACCGCCCGCAGGTGCGCGACCTCGGCGGTCGGCACCGCGTCGAGCTCGAACACGGTGTCCCCACCGGCCTCCCTACCTGTGCTGACCCTGAGCACGGTGAGGCCGAGCAGCCGGTGCAGCAGCCGCGCGTCCGTCGACACCGACCGAATCCTGTTGCGCGGCACCGACAGCACGCTGCGCCGCAAGACCCCGGTGCGCAGCTGGACGTCCTCGCTCCCGATCCGGTAGGTGGTGGTGAACCAGCGGGCCAGACCGTAGACGACGACCAGGGCCACCCCGATCAGCGTCCAGATCGGGTTCCCGGTCGCCGATCCCAGCACCAGAGACCCGACCAGGACCGGGATCTGGCGCAGCACCTCGTGCACGGGGTGGACCAGAAGCATCCGGGGGCTCAGCCGCGACCACGGGTTCACGTGGCGTCCTCGGCGCCGAGGGCCGCGATGTCGGTCAGCCGGGCCACCACCTGGTCGGCCACGCCGACGTCCAGGGCGACGATGCGCACCGCGCCGGCCGACGACGCGGTCGTCACGGTGACGTTCGCCAGCCCGAACAGTCGGTCCAGCGGCCCCCGATAGGTGTCGACCGTCTGGATCCTTGAGATCGGCGCGATCCGGCGTTCCTGTACGAGCCAGCCGGACCGGGTGTACACGGCGGTGCCGTCGAGATCCCAGCGGTGCACCCGGTACCGCCACAGCGGCGCGACGACGACCGACACGACGACGCCCAGCGCGGTGGCCACGGCGGCGAGCACGTGCAGCCACGGGAGCCGGCCGTCGAACGCCAGCCACACCGCTTGGCCGACCGCCGCGAACACCCACGGCACGGCGGCCCCCAGGGCCCAGACGAGAGGCGCTTTCCGGCTCGGGGGGTGCGCCGGTTCAGCCAGGTGCACGACCCGAGCCTATTGCACCGGCCTCCGGCCGGGTGTTGGCGAAGCGTGCGACGCGGTCGGCGGCTGCGTGTTCGCGGGCAGGGTCGCCGCACGTGCCGTCGCCTCCGTAAGTTGAGTGTCATGACCTCCAAATGGACCGCCGCCGACGTTCCCGACCAGGCCGGCCGGGTGGCCGTCGTCACCGGAGCCAACACGGGCATCGGGTACGAGGCCGCGCAGGTACTCGCAGAGAAGGGCGCCCGGGTCGTGATCGCCGTGCGCAACACCGACAAGGGCAGGGACGCCGCCGACCGGATCTCCCGCGCGCATCCCGGTGCCGACGTGTCCGTCCAGGAGCTCGACCTGTCCTCGCTGAAGAGCGTCCGCAGCGCCGCCGACCAGCTGCGCGGCGCGCACCCGAAGATCGACCTGCTGATCAACAACGCCGGCGTGATGTACCCGCCCAAGCAGGTCACCGAGGACGGGTTCGAGCTGCAGTTCGGCACCAACCACCTCGGCCACTTCGCCCTGACGGGCCTGCTCCTCGACAACCTGCGCGAGGTACCCGGCTCACGGGTGGTGACGGTCGCCAGCATCGCCCACAACATCCGCGCGGGCATCCACTTCGAGGATCTGCAGTGGGAGCGGTCCTACAACCGTGTCGCGGCCTACGGCCAATCCAAGCTGTCGAACCTGATGTTCACCTACGAACTGCAGCGCAGGCTCAGCGCCGCCGGCGCGCCCACTATCGCGGTCGCCGCCCATCCCGGCGTCTCCAACACCGAGCTGATGCGCCACATCCCCGGTTCCGGGCTGCCCGGTTTCGCACAGCTCGCCGGGCTCGTCACCAACAGTCCGGCGGTGGGCGCACTCGGCACGCTGCGCGCGGCGACCGATCCCGACGTGCAGGGCGGCCAGTACTACGGTCCGTCCGGCTTCCGCGAGCTCGTGGGACACCCGGTTCTGGTGAAGTCCACCCAGCAGTCGCACGACGTCTCCGTCCAGCAGCGACTGTGGACGGTGTCGGAGGAACTGACCGGCGTGAAATACGGGATCTGATGCGCTCCCGCTCGGAATTGCGCTCCGTCGACGAGCACCGGCGGGTGGTCGCCGGTCTGATCACCGCGCGGCCTGCGGTCTCGGTCGCGATCGCCGACGCGCTCGGCCTCGTGCTGGCCGAGGACGTGACGGCCCCGCTGTCCCTGCCGGGTTTCGACAACTCCGCGATGGACGGTTACGCGGTGCTCACCGAGGACATCGCCACGGCGGGCGCCGACACCCCGGTCCGGCTCCCCGTCGCCGAGGACATCCCCGCCGGCCGCACCGACATCCCGACCCTGGCGCCCGGGACGGCCCACCGCATCATGACCGGCGCACCGCTGCCCACCGGCGCGACGACGATCGTCCCGGTCGAGAGCACCGACGGCGGTGTGGACACCGTGACGATCCGGGAGAGCAAGCGGCCGGGGCAGCACATCCGGCGCGCCGGTGAGGACGTCACCGCCGGCACGACGGTGCTGCAGGCCGGGCAGGTCGTCACCCCCGCCGCGCTCGGGCTGGCAGCCGCGCTCGGGCTGCGCGAACTGGTCGTGATCCCCCGCCAGCGGGTGCTCGTCGTCTCGACCGGCACCGAGCTGGTCACCGCGGGCACGCCGCTGCAGCCGGGGCAGATCTACGAGTCCAACGGCGCCATGCTGGCCGCCGCGGTGCGCGACGCGGGCGGCGAGGTGGTGGCGTCGCCGATGACCGGTGACGACGTCGACGCGTTCCGGCAGACCCTGCACGACCACGTCGGGAACGCCGACCTGATCCTGACGACCGGCGGGGTCAGCGCCGGCGCCTACGAGGTCGTCAAAGACGCTCTGGGCCAGGGCGGCGAGAGCACGGTCGAGTTCGTGAAGGTCGCGATGCAGCCGGGGATGCCGCAGGGCGCGGGGTCGGTCGACGGCACCCCCGCGGTCACGCTGCCCGGCAATCCCGTCAGCGCGCTCGTGTCCTTCGAGGTCTTCGTGCGGCCGGCGCTGCGCGCCGCGATGGGCCTGTCCGATGTGGAGCGGCCCCGCCGGACCGCGACGCTCACCGAGGACCTCACCTCGCCGCGCGGGAAGCGGCAGTTCCGGCGCGGTGTGTTCGACCCCGCCGACGACACCGTCACCGGCTACGGACCGCCGGCGTCCCACCATCTGCGGTGGCTGGCTTCGGCCAACTGCCTGCTCGAACTCGACGAGGACACCGCCGAAGTGGCCGCAGGGTCACGCGTGCAGGTGTGGGACCTGCGATAGCCTGGCTGCACGATGGCCAGACGCCCCGACCTCAAAACAGGACCAGCGCGCCTGGCGGCCCTGGTTCGGACCACCGTCCCCCCGATGCACCCCGCGGGCCTGCCGTTCGTCGGCGCGAGCCTCGCGGTCGCGTTGGCCGGCCGCAACACCCGCTGGCTGCGTAACGCCGGTGTGGCTTCGGCAGCCGCCAATGCCGCGTTCTTCCGGCATCCGCCGCGCACGCCACCGACCCGCCCCGGCGTCGTCGTCGCACCCGCCGACGGGCTGATCTGCCTCATCGGAGACGAGCTGCCGCCGGCCGAACTCGGGCTTCCGGCAATCCCTTTGCCGCGGATCAGCATATTCCTGTCCCTGTTCGACGCGCACGTGCAGCGCGCCCCGCTGGCCGGTGAGGTGATCGCGGTCAAGCACCGGCCGGGCCTGTTCGGCTCCGCCGAACTCGAAGCGGCCAGCGCCGACAACGAGCGCAACAGCGTGGTGATCCGCAGCCCCGAGGGCGCCGAGGTCATCGCGGTGCAGATCGCCGGCCTGCTCGCCCGGCGCATCGTGTGCGACGTCGCGCCCGGCGACAAGGTCGGCCTCGGCGATACCTACGGCCTGATCCGCTACGGCTCCCGGCTGGACACCTACCTGCCCGCAGGGTCGAACCTCCTCGTCAGCGTCGGTCAGCGTGCGATCGCCGGCGAAACAGTGCTGGCCGAGTTGCCCCGATGAGGGCACGCATCAAGACCTCCGTCGTGAGTCTGCGCATCCTGCCCAGCGCGATGACGGTCGCCGCGATCTGTCTGGGACTCAGCGCGGTGAAGTTCGCCCTCGACGGGCGGCCCACCGAGGCGATGGCGTTTCTCGCGATCGCGGCGATCCTGGATGCGCTCGACGGCCGCCTGGCGCGCGCGCTGAACGCGACGTCGAAGATGGGCGAGGAGATCGACTCGCTGGCCGACGCGGTGAACTTCGGTGTCGCTCCGGCGTTCATCGTCTACGGCACGCTGCTGTCGACGTCGCGGATCGGCTGGATCGTGGTGTTGCTGTACGCCGTGTGCATCGTGCTGCGGCTGGCCCGCTTCAACGCGATGCTCAGCGTCGATCAGCCCGCGTACGAGAAGAAGTACTTCACCGGCATGCCCGCCCCCGCCGGAGCCATCGGGGCCATCGGCCCGCTCGCGGCGAAGATGCAGTTCGGTGACGGCTGGTGGACCTCCGAGCCCGCCGTGGTGATCTGGATGATCGGGGTCTCGCTGCTGGTGGTCAGTACGCTGCCGATGCGCAAGATCCACACCTTCTCGGTGCCGCCCAACATGGTGGCCCCGCTGCTGGCCCTGCTGGCGATCGGGGTGGCGGCGTCGATCCTGTACGGCTACGTCGTGATCCTGGTGATCATCGTGGCCTATTTCCTGCACATCCCGTTCGCGCTGCGCACCAAGCGCTTCCTGGCCGCGCACCCCGAAGTCTGGGACGACAAGCCGCGCCAGCAGCGTGCCGCGCGCCGGGCCATCCGTCGTACGCACCGGACCCAGCGGGCGCAGCCGCGCCGCTCGATGCTGCGTCTGGGCCTGCGCCGGCCCCCGAGGAACTGAGGTGTCCGAACTCGGACAGGTGGACGCACACCGTCCGCCGGGCGCCCACCTCACCCTGACCGCGCGGCTGAACACCTCGGCACTGGATTCGCGGCGCGGCGTCGTGCGCCTGCACCCCGAGGCGATCGCCGCCCTCGGCATCCGGGAGTGGGACGCGGTGTCGCTGACCGGATCGCGCACGACGGCCGCCGTGGTCGGCATCGCGCCCACGGGCACACCGACCGGAACCGCCCTGCTCGACGACGTCACGCTGTCCAATGCGGGGCTGCGGGAGGACACGCCCGTGCTGGTCGCGCCGGTCACCGTGTACGGCGCGCGGTCGGTGACGCTGAGCGGATCCACCCTCGCGACTCGGTCACTGTCCGCGGCGACGCTGCGCCAGGCACTGCTGGGCAAGGTCATGACGGTCGGCGACACCGTGTCCCTGCTGCCGCGCGACCTCGGCCCGGGAACCTCGACATCGGCGGCCAGCGCCGCGCTGGCGTCCTCCGTGGGCATCACCTGGACGTCCGAACTGCTGACCGTGACGGGGGTCGATCCTGCCGGACCGGTCAGCGTGCAGCCGAATTCCCTTGTCTGCTGGGGTCAGTCGACGGCACCGGCGCCCACCGGGGACACCGGTGCCCACACCGTCACCGAACGGTCCGTCGCGACACCGACACTGGCGCTCGACGACCTGAAGGGCGCGCACACCCAGGCGGCCCGCCTGACCGAATGGCTGAAGCTGGCCCTGGATCAACCGGAGCTGCTCGAAAAGCTCGGTGCGACGGCCAATCTCGGAGTTCTGGTGTCGGGTCCCGCCGGCGTCGGCAAGGTCGCCCTGGTACGGACGGTCTGCGCGGACCGGCGCCTCATCGAACTCGACGGTCCGGAGGTGGGGTCGTTGCGGCCGGAGGACCGGCTGACGAAGGTCGCCTCGGCGGTGGCTGCCGCACGCGACGGTGGTGGCGTGCTGCTGGTGACCGACGTCGATGCGCTGCTGCCCGTGCCCGCCGAACCGGTGGCGACGTTGATCCTGACCGAACTCCGCGCCGCGGTCGCCACCAGGGGCGTGGCGTTCGTCGCGACCTCCGGGATGCCCGACAACGTGGACCCGCGGCTGCGCGCACCCGACCTGTGCGACCGCGAACTGGGACTGACCCTGCCCGACGGGGCGGTCCGCAGGCAGCTGCTCGAGGTGTTGCTTCGCGACGTCCCGGCCGGCGAGCTCGAACTGGGCGAGATCGCCGAGCGCACACCGGGATTCGTCGTGGCCGATCTCGCCGCACTCGTGCGGGAGGCGGCATTGCGGGCCGCCGCACGCGCCAGCGAGAGTGGCGACGATCCGACGCTCACCCAGGAGGATCTGGTGGGTGCGCTCGACGTGATCCGCCCGCTGTCGCGGTCGGCCACCGAGGAAGTGTCGGTGGGGTCGGTGACCCTCGACGACGTCGGCGACATGGTCGAGACCAAACAGGCCCTGACCGAGGCGGTGCTGTGGCCGTTGCAGCACCCGGAGACGTTCCAGCGCCTGGGTGTCCAGCCCCCGCGTGGCGTGCTGCTCTACGGCCCGCCCGGGTGCGGCAAGACGTACGTCGTGCGGGCTCTGGCCAGTTCCGGCCGGTTGAGCGTGCACGCCGTCAAAGGCGCCGAGCTGATGGACAAATGGGTCGGTTCCTCGGAGAAGGCGGTGCGCGAGCTGTTCGCTCGGGCCCGCGATTCGGCGCCGTCGTTGATATTCCTCGACGAGATCGACGCGCTCGCTCCGCGGCGCGGCCAGAGCTTCGATTCCGGCGTCACCGACCGGGTCGTCGCGGCGATGCTGACCGAACTCGACGGCATCGAGCCACTGCGTGACGTCGTGGTGCTCGGGGCCACCAACCGTCCGGATCTGATCGATCCGGCACTGCTCCGTCCCGGCCGGCTGGAGAAGCTGGTGTTCGTCGAACCGCCCGACGCCGAGGCACGCACCCAGATTCTGCGCGCCGCAGGGAAATCGGTGCCGCTGGCCTCCGATGTGGATCTGGAGACGCTGGCCGGATCGCTGGACGGCTACAGCGCCGCCGATTGCGTCGCCCTGCTGCGCGAGGCCGCGCTGACGGCGATGCGGCGTTCGATCGACGCCGCCGACGTGACGGCCGACGACGTGACGAAGGCCCGCGAGACCGTGCGCCCGTCGTTGGATCCGGCGCAGGTCGAGTCGTTGCGGGCGTTCGCAGAATCGCGCTGAGCCCGTAGCGCCCCGTCCGGCGGCGGCAGCACGCTGCATCGGCGAAAAATCTTGACACTGACAAGTTGCGGTGGCATCGTCGTGGTAACTAGTCATTGTCAAGATTGGGAGGCGATCATGACCAGCATCGACACCACCGCAACGCGGGCCGGCGACCGTGAGCGCGAGAGGACCGCCGACGTGCTCGGCCTGGCGCTCGCGCAGGGGTATCTCGACATGGCCGACTACGAGTCGCGGCTGCAGCAGGTCTACGACGCGGGCGTCACACCCGATCTGCACCGGCTCACCGCCGATCTGCCGCTGGCCGAGTTGCGGCGCAACGACCCGCGGCGCAGGGCGGCCAAGGTCGCAGCGGCCCGCCGGGGCATCCACCTGCACCTCGCCGGCTATGCGGCGATGGTCGTCATCGTGCTGACCGTCTGGCTCGCGGTCGGACTGGGGACCGGCGCGTGGTACTTCTGGCCGATCTGGCCGATCCTCGGCGCAGGCATCGGGGTGCTGGGCCATGCGCTGCCGATCCGCCTGGCGTTCCCGCCGTGCCCGGGGCTGCGCACGCACTGATGGCGCCCGGCGCCCGGTCCTAGGCCTGGTCGCCGTACTCGTCGAACCAGTACGCCAGCTTGCCCCGGCGGCTCACCGCGCGCAGCCGGCGCTCGGCCAGATCCCGCGTCGCCGTGGTGGTGACGATCATCAGCTCGTCGCCGATCTGCAGCCTCGTCACCCGCTCGGGCACGAACGGTTGTCCCGCCCTGATGATCAACGTGATGACGCTCGGATCGGGCAGGCGCAGCTCCAGCACGGTGACGTTGTGCAGGCGCGAGCCCGGCAACACCGTCATCGTCAGCAGCTCCGCACCGAGAACATCCAAAGGCGCGGCGTCGACCTGGACTTCGCGTGTGGCGTCCCGCGGGATCAGGTGCAGCCACTCGGCCACCAGCCGCAGGCTCGGGCCCTGGATCACCGTGTACAGGACCACGAGGATGAACACGATGTTCAGCAGGCGCCAGCTGTCGGGCACGCCGGCCACGATCGGGTAGGTGCACAGCACGATGGGCACCGCGCCGCGCAGACCTCCCCAGGACAGGAAGAGCTGTTCGCGCCACGGCACCTTGAACCCGATCAGCGACACCACGACCGAGAGCGGGCGCGCGAGCAGCAACAGCACCAGCCCCGCGACGATGGCGGGCACCACCTCGTCGAGCAGCTCGTCGGGCGACACGAGGAGCCCGAGGATCACGAACACCCCGATCTGGGCGAGCCAGCCCGAACCCTCCGCGAAGGACCGTGTCGCGGAGCGGTGCGGCAGACCGGAATTGGCCAGCACCACCCCGGAGAGATAGGCCGCGAGGAAGCCGCTGCCGTGCACGGAGCCCGCCGCGGCGAACGCCACCATGCACAGGCCGAAGATCGCCAACGGGTACAGCCCGGCGCTCGGCAGCGCGATGCGCCGCAGCGCCGAGGCGCCCAGGAACCCGAAGCCGAGCCCGATCGCGGTGCCGATCGCCAACTCGTACAGCATCGTTCCGGCGATCACCCACGGATCGAGGTCCAGCGGTGTGGCACTGAACAGCAGCACCAGGATCACCGCGGGCGCGTCGTTGAAGCCGGACTCCGCCTCCAGCAGCCCGCTCAACCGGCGCGGCAAAGGAACCACCCGCAGCACCGAAAACACCGCGGCGGCATCGGTACTCGACACCACCGCCCCGAGCAGCAGCGCCAGCTGCCAGTCCATCCCGAGGATCCAGTGCACGGCCGCCGCGGTGAGCACGGTGCTCACCCCCACGCCCACGGTCGCCAGCACGCCGGCGGGGGCCAGCACCTTGCGGATGTCGCTGAACCGCGTCGTCAGACCACCCTCGACGAGGATGATCGCCAGCGCCGCGGTACCCAGGTCCTGCGCGAGCTGCGCGTTGTCGAACTGCAGGCCCAGTCCGTCCTCACCGACAAGGACACCGACGCCGAGGAACAGCAATAGGCTTGGCAGGCCCACTCCGGTGGCCAGCCTCGTGGCCGCGATGCTCACCAGCAAGACGAGGCCGCCGATGAACAGCGCCACGTAGAGCTGGTGCAGGGTCACGCGAGTGAGTAAATCAGGGACAGGAGCTCGATGCGGATCGCAATAGCAGGTGCGGGTGCCGTCGGGCGGTCCGTCGCCCAGGAGCTCGTCGAGTACGGCCACAAGGTGCTGCTGATCGAGAAGGAGTTCCCCCGCTACGAACCGTCCACCGTCCCGGGCGCGGAGTGGTTGTGGGCCGACGCCTGCGAGGTGTCCTCCCTGGAGGAGGCCGAGATGCAGATCTGCGATGTCGCGATCGCGGCCACCGGTGACGACAAGGCGAACCTCGCGATGGCATTCCTGGCCAAGACGGAGTTCGGCATCGACCGCGTGGTGGCCCGGATCAACGACGCGCGCAACGAGTGGCTCTTCACCGAGGCCTGGGGCATCGACGTGGCCGTCTCGACGCCCATGGCCCTGGTGACGGCCGTCGAGGGCGCGATCGACGTCGGTCACCTGGTGCGGTTGATGGCGCTCGGCAGAGACTCGCGCGGCGACCTCGGACAGCGCGCGACCAACGTCGCGAAGTTCACGCTGCCGGCCGACAGCGCCCTGGTCGGGCAGTGCGTGCGCGACCTCGCGATGCCCCAGGACAGTGCCCTGGTGACACTGCTGCGCGGCAACCGACTGCTCGTTCCGGGCCTCGACGACGTGCTGCTCGCCGGAGACGAGATGCTGTTCGTCTCCGCCTCAGGGGTCGAGGAGCGGATCCGGGAGATGGTGCAGGGCACCCGTAGACTGGAGTGACTCCGGAGTCAGTACGGCTGACACCTCCATGTCCACCTGCCCGACGGCAAGGCCGCCCGACAGCGAGCCGCCCACGACGAGACGGAGCCATGCTCGCCATCCTCGCTGCCCACGCAGTCGCCGCTGTGCTTGCACCTCTGCTGGTGTACCGGTGGGGTCGGACGGCGTTCTATCCGCTGGCCCTCGTGCCGCTCGGGTCACTGGTCTGGGTGGTGCTGAACTGGCCGGCCAGGGGGCAGGCCCACACCGTCGACGTGCCGTGGGTGCCCACCCTGTCGATGGACATCTCACTGCGCTTCGACGCACTGGCCGCCATCATGAGCGTGCTGGTCCTGGCCATCGGCGCGCTCGTGCTCTTCTACTGCGCCGACTACTTCCATCATCACGACGGGCACACCGAGAAGCGGCTGCCGAGCTTCGCCGCGGAGCTCGTCGCCTTCTCCGGCGCCATGTTCGGTCTGGTCACCAGCGACAACATGCTGCTGCTCTACGTGTTCTGGGAGATCACCACCGTGCTGTCCTTCCTGCTCGTCGGCCACTACGCCGAGCGGGCGACGAGCCGGCGCGCCGCGATGCAGGCGCTGCTGGTGACGACGTTCGGCGGGCTGGCGATGCTGGTCGGCATCGTCGTCATCGGCAACATCGCGGGGACATTCCTGCTCTCGGAGCTGATCGCGGACCCGCCGGCGGGGGTGGCCGCGTCGGTGGCGCTCGTGCTGATCCTCATCGGCGCGCTGTCGAAGTCGGCGATCGTGCCGATGCACTTCTGGCTCCCCGGCGCGATGGCCGCGCCGACCCCCGTCAGCGCCTATCTGCACGCTGCGGCCATGGTCAAGGCGGGCGTCTACCTCATCGCCCGCATGACCCCCGGCTTCGCCGACTCTCCGGAGTGGCGCCCGACGGTCGTGACACTGGGGCTGCTGACGATGCTGCTCGCGGGCTGGCGTGCCATCCGTGAATACGACCTGAAGCTGATCCTCGCCTTCGGCACCGTGAGCCAGCTCGGCTTCATCACCCTGATGGTGGGCACCGGCGGCAGCGAGATGATGCTCGCCGGCCTGGCGATGCTGTGCGCCCACGCGATGTTCAAGGCCGCACTGTTCATGGTGGTCGGCATCATCGACCACGCCACCGGGACGCGCGACATCCGCAGGCTCGCGTGGCTGGCCGACCGCAGCAAGCCGCTCGCGCTGATCGGCTGCGGGGCCGCGGCGAGCATGGCCGCGCTGCCGCCGTTCTTCGGGTTCATCGCCAAAGAGGCGGATTTCGAAACCGTGCTGCACAGCCCGTATCTCGGTGTGGCGTCGCCGTTCGTGCTGGCAGGCATCGTGGTGGGCTCGGTGCTGACCACCGTGTACACCCTGCGTTTCGTGTTCGGCGCGTTCGGCCGCAAGGGCCTGCCGCATCCGAGCACCCGGGTCGCCGAGATGCACCGGCCGGAGACGCTGTTCCTGATCCCGCCCGCGATCCTGGCGGCGGCCGGTCTGCTGTTCGGTCTGTGGCCTGCACCGCTGGACCGGGTGCTGAGCAACTACAGCGACACGGTGCCCGACCCCCGCGGGTACGAGGCCGACTACTACCTCGCCCTGTGGCACGGGGTGAACCTGCCGCTGCTGCTGTCGGGGTTGGTGCTGGCCGCGGGTGTCGCGGTGTTCGTCCTGCGTGGCCGGTTGCGCCGGGCCCGGTTCGCGTTCCTCCCGCTGGGCAATGCCGACCGCATCTACGACGCCGTGCTGCGCGGTGCCGACGTGATGTCGGTGCGGATCACCGCGCTGACCCAGCGCGGGTCGCTGCCCCAGACCCAGTCGTTCATCCTCGTCACGCTCACCCTGCTACCGATCGGTGTGCTCATGCTCGGGGCGCGCGACCGGCCCCACTTCGAGTTGTGGGAGTCCCCGCCGCAGGTGGTGGTCGGGGTGCTGATGGTCGCGGCCGCGCTCGCCGCGGTCGTCATGCGCAACCGTCTGGCAGCGGTCCTGCTCGTGGGCGTCACCGGTTACGGCTGCGGCGCGATCTTCGCCTTCCACGGCGCCCCGGATCTCGCGCTGACGCAGTTCCTCGTCGAGACCCTGACGCTGGTCGCGTTCGTCCTCGTGCTGCGCACCCTGCCTGCCGAGACCAGCCGCGCCGAGACCACGCGCTACCGCCTCCCGCGTGCCGCCCTCGCGATCGCGGTGGGCGCAGCGGTCACAACTCTGGCGGCATTCGCGATGGCCGCCCGCACCGGGCGGCCGATCGCCGAGCTGCTGCCCGACGCCGCCTATGTGCTCGGCCACGGCTCGAACACGGTCAACGTCCTCCTGGTCGACATCCGCGCCTGGGACACGATGGGCGAGGTGTCCGTCCTGCTGGTGGCGGCCACCGGCGTGGCGTCGATGGTGTTCCGCAGTCGGCGGTTCGGTTCTGCCCCAAGGGTTTCCGACGCCGGCCAGCCCGACATCGGGAAGGTGCCGGTGTCGCCGGGCACCAGCCCGGCCGCCGGCGACATCACCTGGCTGCGCGGCAGCGAGCTGCGTGATCCCCGGCACCGCTCACTCGTTCTCGAAGTGGCGACCCGCCTCATCTTCCCGGTGATGATGGTGCTGTCGGCCTACTTCTTCTTCGCCGGGCACAATGTCCCCGGCGGCGGATTCGCCGGTGGTCTGATGGCCGGCCTGGCCTTGGTGCTGCGCTATCTGGCCGGTGGACGCTACGAGCTGGGAGAGACCCTGCCGCTCGACGCCGGCAACGTGCTCGGGGCGGGGCTGACGCTGGCGGCCGGAACCGCGGCCGCCTCACTGCTTCTCGGTGCGCCCGTGCTGTCCTCTGCGGTGATCGAACTCGACGTCCCCGTCCTCGGGACCGTCAAGTTCGTCACCGCCTTGTTCTTCGACCTGGGGGTGTACCTGATCGTGGTCGGCCTGGTGCTCGACGTGTTACGCAGCCTCGGAGCCCGTATCGACGTGGAGCTCAGTGAACAGCTGCGCAGCCGGCCGCAGGCGGTGGGCCGGCCGTGACCACTTACCTCGTCCCGCTGATCCTCATCGGCGTGCTCACCAGCGCCGGCGTCTACCTCCTGCTGGAACGCAACCTGACGCGGATGCTGTTGGGGCTGTTGCTGATCAGCAACGCGATCAACCTGCTGATCCTGAACACCGGCGGACCGTCGGGCAATCCTCCGGTGCGGGGGCGCACCAGCGGAACCGAGTCGACGACCGCCGACCCACTGGCCCAGGCGATGATCCTGACGGCCATCGTCATCACGATGGGCGTCGCCGCGTTCGTGCTGGCGCTGACCTATCGCTCCTACCGGATCAACACGATCGAGGAGGTCAGCAACGACCCCGAGGACATCAGGGTCTCGCAGCTGTCGGGCAAGGAAGCCGACGAGCTCGAGGACCGTCTGGTGCCCGACGTGTCGCGCGACACCGACCTGCCCGACGAACTCGACGCGCTGCCCGGATACGAGGGGTCGCGATGATCCCCGCGCACCTCTCGTCCGTGCTGACCCCGCTGCCCGTTCTGATCCCGATGCTCGCTGCCGCGGCGACGTTGTTCGCCGGACGCCGGCCGCGTCTGCAGCGCTCGATCGCCGTCCTCGCCCTGTCGGCGGCCGTCGTGGTCTCCGGGGCACTGCTCTACCTCGCCGACCGGGACGGGACGATCGCGCTGCAGGTCGGCGGCTGGGGCCCCACCGAACCGGGCATGGGGCCGCTCGGGGTGACGCTGGTGGTCGACCGGCTGTCGGCCCTGATGCTGGTGGTGTCCTCGGTCGTGCTTCTGGCCGTGGTCTTCTACGCCATCGGGCAGGGCATCCGCGACGGTGACGAGCGCCAGCCGGTGTCGATCTTCCTGCCCACCTATCTGGTGCTGTCCGCGGGCGTCTTCATGGCCTTCCTGGCCGGCGACCTGTTCAATCTGTTCGTCGGGTTCGAGGTCCTGCTCACCGCGAGTTTCGTGCTGCTGACGATCGGGGCCAGCAAGGAACGGGTGCGTGCCGGCATCTCCTACGTGATGGTCTCGATGGTGTCCTCGCTGGTGTTCCTGTTCGGCATCGCGCTGGTCTACGCGACCACCGGGACGCTGAATCTCGCCGAGATCGCCGTGCGCCTCGACGACGTTCCGCAGGGCACGCGGATGGCGCTGTTCGCGGTGCTGCTCGTCGCGTTCGGCATCAAGGCGGCGGTGTTCCCGCTGTCGGCCTGGCTGCCCGACTCCTACCCGACCGCGCCCGCGCCCGTCACCGCGGTGTTCGCCGGCCTGCTGACCAAGGTCGGCGTGTACGCGATCATCCGTGCGCACTCGCTGCTGTTCCCCGGCGGCGCGATGGACGGCGTGCTGCTGGTGGCCGGCCTGCTGACGATGATCATCGGTATCCTGGGCGCCATCGCCCAGAGCGACATCAAGCGGCTGCTGTCGTTCACCCTCGTCAGCCACATCGGCTACATGGTCTTCGGGATCGCGTTGTCGAACCATCTGGGGATGTCAGGGGCGATCTACTACGTGGCCCATCACATCCTGGTGCAGACCACACTGTTCCTCGTCGTCGGCCTCATCGAACGGCAGGCGGGCGCCTCGACGCTGGAGCGGCTCGGCGGCCTCGCGGTGGCCAGTCCGCTGCTGGCCTTCTTCTTCGTCATCCCGGCGCTGAACCTCGGTGGCATTCCGCCGTTCTCGGGCTTCATCGGCAAGGTGGCGCTGCTGGAGGCGGGCGCCGAATCCGGGTCGGTGCTGGCGTGGATGCTGGTGGGCGGCGGCGTGGTGACGAGCCTGCTGACGCTCTACGTGGTGGCGCGGGTGTGGACCAAGGCGTTCTGGCGGTCCCGCACGGACGCGCCCGAGGGACATCTGTCGGGCCCCGCGCCGACCGCGCTGCTGGACAACACCGACGACAGCATGGACATCGAACTGCAGGACCGCGACGACGTGGGCAGGATGCCGGTGGGCATGCTGGCGCCGACCGGTGCATTGATCGTCGTCGGCCTTCTGCTCACTGTGCTGGCCGGCCCGATCTTCGCCTACAGCGACCGGGCGGCCGGTGAGGTGATCGACCGCGGCCAGTACATCAGCGCGGTGCTGGGAGGTGAGCCGCGGTGAGAAGGAACGCGCTCCGGGTCTGGATCGTGCTGTGGCTGATCCTGGTGTGGGTCCTGTTGTGGGGCAACATCTCTGCGGCCAACATCCTGTCCGGCCTGGCGGTCGCGCTCGTCATCACGCTGTTGCTGCCGCTGCCCCCGGTTCCCGTCGAGGGGCGGTTCCATCCGCTGTCGGTGCTGCGGCTCGTCGCCACGGTCGCCTACTGGCTGGTGGTCTCCTCGGTCCAGGTGGCCGCGCTGGCCGTCAAGCCGGGCAAGCCTCCGCTGACCGCCGTGCTGCGGGCGCACCTGAACGTGAAGTCGGACCTGGTGCTGGCGCTGGCGGTCAACATCATGAACCTGACCCCGGGCAACATCGTCCTGGAGATCGACCAGCCCCGGCGGATGGTCTACGTCCACGTCCTGGACGTGGGCTCGGATCGCACCGTCAACCGCTTCTACCACCAGGTCCAGATGCTGGAGCGGCTGCTGGTCGCGTCCTTCGAACGGGATGCGGACTGGAAGCCGTCGCAGGACAAGGAGGTCCGGTCGTGATGTACGTCTGGGTCGCGGCCGGGACCATGCTGTCGCTCGCGGCCCTGGTCACCATGCTGCGGATGCTTCTCGGGCCCACGACCCTGGACCGGCTCGTCGCGCTCGACACCCTCGTCGCGGTGACCATGTGCGCGATCGGCACCTGGGCGGCGTTCAGCCTCGACACCACGGTCACCTACAGCCTGACCGCGCTCGCGCTGATCACCTTCGTCGGCTCGGTGAGCGTGGCGAGGTTCCGCGTTCCCGACGTGGCGGACCCCGCGGACAAAGGACCCGAACGATGAGCGTCTCCGACATCGTGGCGAGCGTGCTGATCCTGGCCGGTTCGGCGCTCGCACTGACAGCGGCCATCGGCGTCATCCGGTTCCCCGACACCCTGTCGCGGATGCATGCCGCGACCAAGCCCCAGGTGCTCGGCCTGCTGCTGGTCCTGGCCGGTGCCGCCGTACGGCTGAGCGGTCACGTCGACGTCGGCATGCTGATCCTGACGGGCCTGTTCACGATGATCACCGCGCCGGTGATCGCCAACCGGGTGGGCCAGCTCGCCTACCGCGAGCAGAACATCCGAGACGACCTGCTGACCAGGGACGAGATGCATGAATTCGCCGCCGAACGGGAACACGGCGACCATGACAGTCGTGGACGGTGATGCCGGGGTACGTGCCGGCATCGATGCCGAGGTTCTGAGCGTCGCGCTGGCGCGCTCCTCCGAGGCGTCCTCGCGGCCGCCCCTGTTCACCGATCCGTTCGTGCGCTCGCTCCTGGACGCCTCCGCGGCCGACGAGTCGGTGCCCCAGTCCGAGCAGATCGTCGATCACGTCGCCGCGCGCACGAAATGGTTCGACGACTTCTTCCTCGCCGCCAGCTCGTCGGGCATCGCCCAGATCGTGGTGCTGTCACCGGGTCTCGACACCCGGCCGTGGAGACTGCCCTGGCTCGACGACACCGTCATCTACGAGGTGGACCGCCCCGAGATCCTGGAGTTCAAGTCCCGCATCCTGTCCGGCACCGGAGCGACGCCGACGGCGCGGTACGTGCCCGTGCCGGTCGACCGGGGTACGGACTGGACGAAAGCCCTGACCGCTTCCGGGTTCGACCACACCGATCCCAGCGCGTGGGCGGCCGAGGGCCTCCTTCCGGCGCTGGAGCCGGACACGTCCGACCATCTCCTGGAACGCGTCGATCTGTACAGTGCGCGCGGCAGCCGGATCGCGGTCGAGACCACTCCCGAAGCGGACACCGACGTCTCGTGCTGGTTGTGCGCTCGGCACTGGGAGGTCTCGGTCACCCCGGCCGAGGACCTGATGACCCGGTACCACCGGGCGGTGGCGGCTGAGGACCACAGCGTGTTCGTCGACGCCCGAAAGCTCTGACGCGGCCCTGAATCTGGTGCCCGGAGGTGCCACCCACCTCCGGTAGCGTCGACACCTATGACGCTGATGGTCGAACCGGACATCCTGCGCGCGTTCGCCGGGCAGGCGGACGCCGCTGCCTCGCTGATCACGGGCGCCGACGTCGGCACCAAGGTGTCCACCGCCGCCGACGCACTGCCCGGCTCCACCACCCAGTGGGCGGCACGACTGGTGGGTGCGCATGTCGCGACGCAGGTGCAGGCGATCGCGGACGGCGTGGTCTCGATGGGTACGGCGGTCCGTGGTGCGGGCGATTCCTACGAGGTGACCGACGTCGATCTCGCGGGCACGTTCACCGGCATCTTCTGATCACTCCGAGAGCTGGAACTCCACCATCGCGATGACGGTGTCCACCGCCTCGGACAGCGCCGTCACCCGCTCGGCGACGGTCGGCGCGGCGAGAATCGCATACCGGTCGGCCTGACCCATCGGCAGCCGGGCGGTCAACGCGTACAACCACTGCGCCGCATCCCCGGAGTCGTCGGCGCCGGCCACGATGTCGCGGGCGTTGACCTGCGCCCCGCGCGCGGCGGCGATGCGCTCGAACAGTCCGACCATCCGGTCCTCGATGTCGCGAATCGCCTCGACGTCCACCGCCGCTCCGGTCTCGTCGGGCCACACCTCGATCACCGCGCGCGGGTACGGATCGTCGGGCAGCCATTCGACCACCCGGATGCGCTCTCCCATCACGCATTTCATGCGGTATCGACCCTCACCCAGGTCGGCGTACTCGGCGATGCGCGCCAGCGCTCCGACGTCGCTGCGGGCATCGCCGCCGCCGACCTCGCGGCCCGCGGCGATCAGCACCACTCCGAACACCGGGTCGTCGGTCGTCAGGCAGGCCTGCACCATGGCCGAGTACCGCGGCTCGAAGATCCGCAGCGGCAGTTCCTCCCCGGGCAGCATCGCCACCTCGAGCGGGAACATCGGCAGGGTGGGCATCGGTCAGAGCACCAGCTCGCTGACGAGTGCGTCGACCACGGCCCGCAGATCGCCGTCGTGTTCCTCGGCGACGCGGCGCTGACGCTGATACGACGCGCCCGTCCGGTAGATGTCGGGGATCCGGGCCAGCTCCTCCACGCAGCCGAGGCGCCGGGCCACCGGCTGCAGGCGCTCCAGCAGGTCGTCGAGATCGTCGGTGACGAGACGTTCGTTGCTCTCCGCGTCGAGGATGATGATGGCGTCCAGGCCGTAACGCGCTGCGCGCCACTTGTTTTCCTGAACATGCCAGGGCGGCATCACCGGCAATGACTCCCCGGCGTCCATCCGGCGATCCAGGTCGACGATCAGGCAGTGGGTCAGCGCGACCAACGCGGAGAGCTCGTGCAGATTGGAGACGCCGTCGAAGATCCTGACCTCGATGGTGCCGAGGTGTGGCGAAGGCCGTATGTCCCAACGGATCTCGTTCATGTGATCGATGATCCCGGTCTTCTTCTGATCCCGGACGAATCCCTCGAACTCGCGCCACTCCTGGAAATGGAACGGCAGACCGGCCGTCGGCAACTGCTGGAACATCATCGCGCGGTTGCTCGCATACCCGGTGTCCTCACCGTCCCAGAACGGCGAGGACGCCGACAGTGCCAGCAGATGCGGGTACTGGTGCAGCAGCGAGGTGATGATGGGCATCACCTTGTGCGCCGAGGACACCCCGACGTGCACGTGCACGCCCCAGATGGTCATCTGCCTGCCCCACCACTGCGTCCGTTTGATCAGCTCGGCGTATCGCGGTGCGTCCGTGAGCTTTTGCGCCGACCAGTCCGCGAACGGATGGGTACCGGCGCAGAACAGGTCCATGCCCCGCTCGCGCACCACCGTGCGCACCGGACGCAGGGTGGCGGCCAGGTCCTCCATCGCCTCCCGAGAGTTCTCGCAGATCCCGGTGACGACCTCGACGGTGTTGCGCAGCAGTTCTTTGTGGACATGCGGGTTCTCGCCGATCTCGGCGATCACCGATGCGGCCTCGTTACTCAGGTCGCGGGTGTCCGCGTCGACGAGCGCGAACTCCCATTCGACGCCGACGGTCGGACGTACCGACCCGGCGAAATCGATACGGCTACTTGACCTGAGGTCAGGACCCGGTGATGACACCGCAGGCCACCCGCGCTCCGGCGTCGCCGGTCGCCAGGGTGGTCTCGTCCGGTGGCGGAGCACCGTCGACCTGCTGGTAACGCTCCGGCGGGATGTTGGCGAAGTTGTCGGCCTTCTCGTGGATGATGATCGCGGTGCCACCACCGTTGAGCAGGTCCTGGGCGGTGAAGGCGTCGGTGGTGGTCACCACGCGCGCCGAACCGTCCTCGCGGACCTGCAGGGAGGACAGGTCGCCGCTGGCGGGGTGTCCGCTGTGGCCCTGCACCTGGAAGTGTCCGCCGGCAGAGTTGAAGTTGCCGGGCGCGCCGCCGTTCGGGGCCACCGAGTTGGGCTCGCACTTGCCCACGGAATGGATGTGCATCCCGTGGAACCCCGGGGCGAGTTTGCCCTCGGTGGTGGTCTCCACGGTGACCGTGGCGTAGCCGTCGGAGAACACGATCTCGGCGTTGGCGATGGTGCTGCCGTCCGGTCCGTTCAACTCGGCCGTCAGGGTCTGGCCGCTGCCCTCTCCGGAGCCGCTCTGCTCCGATCCCTCTCCTTCGGGCCCCGCCGACGGCGAGGGCGATCCGGTCCACACCGACGGCGTGGTCCCGGGGGTATCCGAGGGCACTTCTCCGGGAGGGGCACACGCACTCAACGCAAGTGCGGGCACTGCGAACAAGGTGGCGGCAGCGACGGACCTGAGCATGTGCAAGAGCCTAGCCGGTGACCAGTACCACCACGCCCGGTGGCTGCTCTCTGAGTTCGGGCACGCGCGGGGCGACGGGTGCTTCCAGCAATCGACCGACCTCTTCGGCAGCCTGCTGCTCGCCGGGCGTCTCGCCGAAGTACACCGTGGTCACCGCGACGTCGGGCACCGCGAGGTTGCCGGTTTCGGCGACGTTCCACTTACCGTCGCGCAGCCGGGCGGCGATGGCCTCGGCGGCGCCCTCGGTCTCGGAGATGTTGAAGACACGCACCTCCGGCCGGGCCGGCTCTTCGGGAGCCGAGGTGGTCGTGGCCGTGGTCGTGACGGTGGCCGAGGCCGCCGATGAGTCTCCGTCGTCGGAGCCGCTGCTCAACGCCTGGAACCCGACGAGCAGGAACACGACACCGAGGAAGAGCAGCACCATCACGATGGCGCGCAGGGGCAGTCCCGAGGATTCTCGTTGGTTCATCGGCGCCTACTGTATCGCGGGCCCGGTCGGCTCCCGGTCTCCCTAAGTGATGTCGAAGCCCAGGCGGCGCGCCGCGCGGGCCTTCTGCCTACTGGCCCTCAACCGCCGCAGGCGCTTCACCAGCATGGGGTCCACCGCCAGGGCTTCGGGCCGGTCCACCAGCGCATTGAGCACCTGGTAGTAGCGGGTCGCCGACATGGAGAAGAGCTCTTTGATGGCGTCTTCCTTGGAGCCGGCGTACTTCCACCACTGGCGCTCGAAGGCCAAGATGTCGTGCTCGCGACGGGTCAGTCCGTCGGTGGGCTCGGTGTCGTCCCCAGAACGCTCAGCCCTCGCGATGGCGCCGTCCATATCGCTTATTGGACCCTTCCGGAAATCGAAATGACATACATGTGGTTTCGGCGAGTATCTAATCACGGTTGGATCACGTACACCGTCATCATCGCCGCGAGTCGGCGGCGGAAACAGCCGCGTTCAGCTCTCCCCTAAGCTCCTGGGCATGGCCGTACGACCGATCCGCATCGTGGGAGATCCCGTCCTGCACACGGCGACCGAGCCGGTGCCCGTCGGAGACGATGGTTCGCTGCCCGCCGACATCGCCGATCTCATCCGAGATCTGTACGACACGATGGACGCCGCGAACGGAGTCGGGCTGGCGGCGAACCAGATCGGGGTGAACAAGCGCGTCTTCGTCTATGACTGCGCGGACGCCCGCAAGAACACCTCGCGTCGCCGCGGCGTCGTCGTCAACCCGGTGCTGGAGACCTCCGAGGTTCCCGAGACCATGCCCGACCCCGACGATGACGACGAGGGTTGCCTGTCGGTGCCCGGTGAGTCGTTCCCGACGGGACGGGCCGACTGGGCGCGCGTGAGTGGGCTGGACGCCGACGGGACACCGATCACCATCGAGGGCAACGACCTGTTCGCGCGGATGTTGCAGCACGAGACCGGCCATCTCGACGGTTTCCTCTATCTGGACAGGCTGATCGGGCGTAACGCCCGCAGCGCGAAGAAGGCGGTCAGGAACCACGGGTGGGGCGTGCCGGGTCTGTCGTGGATGCCCGGCGAGGATCCCGATCCGTTCGGACACTGAGGGTGCCCGAGCTGCCCGAGGTCGGCACCAGGGTCAGCCTGCGCTACCGGTTGCCGGCGGATGCCGAGCGGCCGATGACCGACGTGGTGGGGCACATCCTCGACCCCGGCAACCATCCCGGGGCAGTGGTGCGTGTGCGCACCCGGCACGGCGACATCGTGGACGTCGCGCGCGACGACGTGCTGGCGGTGCGGGTCGTCCCCGAGATGCCGGTGCGCACCGGTGAGATCCGCAACCTCGAGCACGCGGCAGCGCTGGGCTGGCCGGGGGTCGAGCACCGGTGGCTCGACGGCTGGCTGCTGCGCTCCGGGCGCGGCGTGACGCGGCGGGCGAATTCGGCGGTACCGCTGCGGTTTTCGTCTTTCGCCGAGGTGGCCGACGTGCTGGACTGGTACCGGAACCGCGGGCTTCCCGCGCTGGTGTCGGCCCCGGATCGCCTGATCCGGCTTCCGGACGGCATCCAGGCTGATGCCGAAAACCTGGTCATGGCAACGGATGTCGTGCCCTCCGTGTCGGTCAGCGTGGCCCCGCGTCCCGACGACGCGTGGCGGCGCCTCTACCAACGCGAGGTTCCGGTCGACGTCCTGACGGCCGTCATCGACGGCCACGTGGGGTTCGGGGAGTTGGCCGGGGCCGCCGTGGGCCGGGTGGCCGTGACCGAGGCGCCGGACGGGACGCGCTGGGCGGGGGTGTCGGCGGTCCACGTCGTCGAGTCCGCCCGCCGGCGGGGCCTGGCACGCGAATTGTGCGCCGGGCTGCTCACCTGGGCGCACGAGCATGGCGCCACCCGGGCCTACGTGCAGGTGGTCGCCGAGAACACCGCCGCCCGTGCGCTCTACGAGTCGATGGGGTTCGTGGTCCACCACCGCTCCCGGTATGTCCGCGCCGAGCATCTGCTGTCACGGAATCGGTGACGGCGCCCCCGCACGTAGGGTGATCGCTATGCGCTTGGCCACCTGGAACGTCAACTCGATCCGCACCCGCGTCGACCGCGTCACCGACTGGCTGGAACGCGCCGACGTCGACGTCCTGGCCATGCAGGAGACGAAGTGCAACGACGACCAGTTCCCGACGATGCCGTTCGCGGCGTTGGGGTACGAGGTCGCCCACTGCGGCTTCAATCAGTGGAACGGTGTCGCCATCGCGTCCCGGATCGGCATCGAGAACGTCGAGGTCGGCTTCCCGGGTCAACCGACGTGGAGCGACAAGCCCGAGGTGGAGGCGGCCGCCGAGGCCCGCGCGCTGGGTGCGACCTGCGGCGGGGTGCGGGTGTGGAGCCTCTACATCCCCAACGGCCGCACGGTCGATTCGCCCCACTACGCCTACAAGCTGGAATGGCTTGCCGCGCTTCGTGACACGGCGTCGTCCTGGTTGACGTCCGACCCGTCGGCGCCCATCGCGCTGGTCGGAGACTGGAACATCGCGCCCGTCGACGACGACGTCTGGGACATCTCGCTGTTCACCCACAGCACGCATGTCACCGAACGCGAGCGGTCCGCGTTCACCGCAGTCGTCGACGCGGGATTCTCCGATGTCGTAAGGCCTTTCACGCCGGGCCCGGGCACGTTCACCTACTGGGATTACACGCAGTTGCGGTTCCCCAAGAACCGTGGCATGCGCATCGACTTCATCCTGGGTTCCCCCGCGCTGGCCGAGCGGGTGACCCACGCCGAGATCGCCCGCGACGAGCGGAAGACGGGCAAGAACCGCGTCGGTTCACCCAGCGACCACGCGCCGGTGGTGGTGGACCTCGCATAGGTCCGGTTCTGCGTCTCGGCGCGCTGCCGGCTCGATGGCCGGAAATTGACGCCGGCTGGCAGTACTACGCCGATGCAACTTGTCGGTGGACGGTGGCATAGTCGAACGCATATTCGAAGGATGGGTTGACGGGAAGGTCCTCGCGGTGGTCGAGGCCGCCCATCGCCACGCACCCCGACGAACCCCCACCCTTCTAGGAGGCGACCCGTGAAGATCCTTGTGGCGACCAGCCATACGCAGGGAACGCACCCCGGCGACTACCACTTCTGCATCGAGCGTGAGCTCGTCTGGATCCAGGAGCCGTGCTGCCGTGACCTGCAGAATCCGGACGGCCCGTGCGGGTGTGGGCGCGGCTTCGCCGGGGCGGCCTCGCATCGGGCCACCACGACCGCGATGGTCGTCGAATCCGGACTGTCGCGCGACGACGTCATTCTCGCGTTCGAGACGAGCCTGTCCGACGGAGGATGGCCCGCGGCGTGGGCGGAGGATGTCGCGGACGAAAACCTGGAGATCGCTGCGCGGTTGCCCGCCGGAGCGATCATCACCCGGAAGCTGGAGAGCTTCTTCGTCCGCGGGGCGCTGTTCTAGGAACGTTCGGCGTCTTCGGCGTACCGGCCGGGATTGAACAGCGAGGCGATCAGGCCGATGACCATCATGGCCGCGGCGGCAGCGAACACCACGACGAGGCCCGCATGGAACGGTTCGATGATCAGGTGCGGGAAGAAGGTCTGGCCGGTGAGCACCTCGGCGTTGACCCCCGGCTGCTGCAGCGCGTGGTAGGGCTCGAGCAGCTCGGCGATGGGGTTGTAGCCCAGGAACGCCGCGAACAGGCTTCCCACGGGCGGCAATTCGGCCACCTGACCGGCCACGTCCGCCGAAACGCCCTGCGCCTGAAGGCCGCTACTCAACGTGCCGGGCAGCGTGTTCGCCAGCCCGACGATCATCAGCGAGAAGAAGATGCCGATCGACAGCGAGGACCCCGCGTTGAAGAAGGTGGCCCGCACGCCCGATGCCGCGCCACGCTCGGAGGCGGGCACACTCGACATGATGGCGGCCGTATTCGGGGCGGTGAAAATGCCGCCGCCCACACCGTTGAGGAAGATGAGGACCGCGAACACCCGGTAGTCGAAGTCCACCGGGATCATCACCAGCGCGATGAACGACGCCGCCATGAGTGCCATGCCGCCCACGGTCAACGGCCTGGCGCCATAACGATCAGAGAGCCACCCCGCGATCGGCCCGGCGAGCAGGAACCCGATGGTGATGGGCAGCATGTAGATGGCCGCCCACAGCGGTGTCACCTCGAAGTCGTAGCCGCGCAGGGGAAGCCAGATCCCCTGCAACCAGATGATCAGCATGAACTGCAGGCCGCCCCGGCCCATCGAGGACATGAACCCCGCGACGTTGCCCATGCCGAAGGACGCAGAGGTGAATAGCCGGATGTTGACCATCGGCTGCGCGACCCGCAGTTCGACGAAGCAGAACACCACCAGCAGGGCCAGCCCCGCCGCGATCGACCCGAACACCCACGGGTTGGTCCACCCCGTCGTCGATGTGCCGTAGGGCTGGATGCCGTAGGTGATGCCGATCAGCAGCACCGTCAGCCCGACACCGAACGTCACGGTGCCCGCCCAGTCGAGTCGGCCCGGCGAACGGACGCCCATTTCGCGCAGAGACCGCAGGCTCCAGATGGTGCCGGCCAGACCGATCGGCACGCCCACCCAGAAGATGGCCTGCCAGTGCCATTCGGAGAGCACGCCACCGATCAGCAGACCCAGGAAGGACCCCGCGACCGCGGCGACCATGTTGACCCCGAGTGCCATACCGCGCTGGTTCGCCGGGAACGCGTCGGTGAGGATCGCCGACGACGACGCCATCAGCATGGCCCCGCCGATCCCCTGGATCACCCGCCACGCGATGAGCCAGATCGCCCCGCCGTCGAGCGTGAACGGGTCGAAGGACAGCGCGATCGCCGCGACGGTGAACACCGCGAAACCGATGTTGTAGATCCGCACGCGGTCGAACATGTCACCGAGGCGGCCGAACGGCACCACCAGGACCGCGGTGACGACCAGGTAGCCCATCAACATCCACAGCAGATAGCTGATGTTGGACGGCGCCAGCGGGTTCAGGCCGATGCCGCGGAAGATCGCCGGCAGCGAGATCAGCACGATCGATGCGTTGACCGTCGCCAGCAGCGTGCCCAGCGTCGTGTTCGACAACACGATCCACTTGTAGTGCGGATGGCCGGCACCCACCCGGATACGGCGCCGCGCGGTCTCCGATGCTGCGGTATCGGTCTCGATCTCAGTCGTCATCGCTCACTCACCTCGCCCACAAAGAACATATATTAGCTATACAAATCTTCTCCGGGCAATTCGAGCAGAGCAGCCCTGTTCCTGTGCCGCGCCTGTTCCCTGCGCTGCCCCGCTGCGCTAGCGTGGCATTCGTCCAACACGCGGGAGCGCGTACCGAGCGCGCTGAGAGGACGGGTAGGCCCGTCGACCGTACGAACCTGACCGGGTAATGCCGGCGTAGGGAGAACTCAGTGACCGACGTATCCATCGCACCCGCTGTCACCACCGGCCCGATCGCCGGCAGCACGAAGGTCTACCGCAACGGGGTCCCGGTCCGCCGGGTCCACCTGACCAACGGCGAACATCTCGACCTCTACGACACCTCGGGCCCGTACACCGACGAGGAGGCCGTCATCGACCTCGACGCCGGCCTACCGCGCCGCGAGGTCATCCGCGATCGCGGCACCCAGTTGCAGCGCGCCCGCACGGGTGAGGTCACCCCCGAGATGTCGTTCATCGCCGAACGCGAGGGTGTGTCCGCCGAACTCGTCCGGGACGAGGTCGCCCGTGGCCGCGCCGTGATCCCGGCCAACCACAATCACCCCGAGGCCGAGCCGATGGTCATCGGCAAGGCCTTCGCGGTGAAAGTCAATGCCAACATCGGAAATTCGGCGGTCAGCTCGTCGATCGCCGAGGAGGTCGACAAGATGGTGTGGGCCACCCGCTGGGGCGCCGACACCATCATGGATCTGTCCACCGGCCGCGACATCCACCAGACCCGCGAGTGGATCCTGCGCAACTCGCCGGTGCCGGTCGGCACGGTGCCGATGTACCAGGCGCTGGAACGGGTCGGCGGCGACCCCGTCCAGCTCACCTGGGAGGTGTACCGCGACACCGTCATCGAACAGTGCGAGCAGGGCGTGGACTACATGACGGTGCACGCCGGCGTGCTGTTGCGCCACATCCCGCTGACGGTGAACCGGGTGACCGGCATCGTCAGCCGCGGCGGTTCCATCATGGCCGCGTGGTGCCTGGCCCATCATCGGGAATCGTTCCTGTACACCCACTTCGACGAGCTCTGTGACATCCTCGCCCGCTACGACGTGACCTTCTCGCTGGGTGACGGGCTGCGTCCGGGCTCGATCGCCGATGCCAACGACGCCGCCCAATTCGCCGAGCTCCGCACCCTCGGCGGATTGACCCGGGTCGCGAAAAGCCATGGCGTGCAGGTCATGATCGAAGGACCGGGCCACGTGCCGATGCACAAGATCGTCGAGAACGTCCGCCTCGAAGAGGAACTGTGTGACGAGGCCCCGTTCTACACCCTGGGCCCGCTGGCCACCGACATCGCACCCGCCTACGACCACATCACCTCGGCCATCGGCGCGGCGATCATCGCCCAGGCCGGTACCGCGATGCTCTGCTATGTCACCCCGAAGGAACACCTCGGGCTGCCCAACCGCAAGGACGTCAAGGACGGCGTGATCGCCTACAAGATCGCTGCGCACGCAGCAGATCTCGCCAAGGGCCACCCCGGGGCGCAGGCCCGCGACGACGCCCTGTCCCGAGCCCGGTTCGAATTCCGGTGGGAGGACCAGTTCCACCTGTCGCTGGACCCCGACACCGCCCGCGAATTCCACGACGAGACCCTCCCTGCCGCACCCGCCAAGACCGCCCACTTCTGCTCGATGTGCGGCCCGAAGTTCTGCTCCATGCGCATCAGCCACGAGGTGCAGGAAGCGATGGCCCAGAAATCCCGCGAATTCGCCGAACAGGGGAACCAGGTGTACCTACCGGTGGTGACGACATGAACTTCCTCCCGCTGACCCCGCCGGGCCAGACACCGTTGCGGGTGTTGACCATCGCCGGGTCCGACTCGGGCGGTGGCGCCGGGATCCAGGCCGACATGCGCACCTTCGCGCTCCTCGGGCTGCACGGACTCGTCGCTGTCACCGCCGTCACGGTGCAGAACTCGGTCGGCGTCAAGGGTTTTCACGAGATCCCCCTCGACATCGTCGCCGGTCAGATCGAGGCGGTGGCCTCCGACATCGGCGCGCAGGCCGCCAAGACCGGCATGCTCGCGTCGTCGGAGATCATCGAGACGATCACCGACACGTGGGTGGCCCAGGGTCTCGACGGGACCGTGCCGCTGGTCGTCGACCCGGTGTGCGCATCCATGCACGGCGATCCGCTGCTGCACCCCAGCGCGCTGGATGCCCTGCGGCAGAAGCTCTTACCGCTGGCCACGGTCGTCACCCCCAATCTCGACGAGGTGCGACTGCTCACGGGGGTGGAGGTCGTCGACACAGAGAGCCAGCGCGAGGCGGCAAGGGCGCTGCACGCACTCGGGCCGCAGTGGGCGCTGGTGAAGGGCGGGCACCTGCGATCCTCACCACACAGCCCCGATCTGCTGTTCGACGGCACCGAATTCCACGAGTTCGACACCGTCCGCATCGACACCGGCCACGATCACGGCGCGGGTGACACCCTGGCCGCAGCAACGGCGAGCGCCCTCGCCCACGGGTACCCGGTTCCGGAGGCCGTGGCGTTCGGCAAGCAGTGGGTGACCGAATGTCTGCGTGCCGCATATCCCTTGGGCCACGGGCATGGACCCGTCTCGGCGCTGTTCAGGCTGAACGGGTGAACCTCGACGGCATCGCCGGCGTGGCACACGAACCCGAAGGGACCCCTGCGGGCGTGGTCGCCCTGACCCACGGCGCCGGTGGCAACCGCGACTCGCCGATGCTGCGCGCACTGTGCGACGAGTGGGCCCGCCGCGGCTGGCTCGCCGTGCGCTACAACCTGCCCTACCGCCGTCGCCGCCCCAAGGGCCCGCCGTCGGGTTCCGCGGCCGCCGATATCGAGGGCATCGTCGACGCCGTCGCGACGGTCCGGGCGCTGGCCGACGGGCCGGTCATCGCCGGCGGTCATTCCTACGGCGGTCGCATGACCTCGATGGCCGTCGCCGACGGCCTGCATCTCGACGTGCTGACCCTGTTCTCCTACCCCCTGCACCCGCCGGGCAAGCCCGAACGCGCCCGGGTCGAGCACCTGCCCCGCATCACCGTGCCCACGGTGTTCACCCACGGAACCGCGGACCCGTTCGGCACCCTCGACGAGATCCGCCCGGCCGCCGGGCTCATCGGCGCCGCGACCGACATCGTCGAGGTGACGGGGGCGCGGCACGATCTCGGATCGAAGAAGCTCGACGTTCCCGCGCTGGCGGTCGACGCGGCACTTCGCCGACTCGGCTGAGCTATCGTCGCAGCGTGACCGTACCGCCGCCACCGCAAGGGCCGCCGTCAGGGCCGCCACCGCCCTACGGCCAGGGCGAGGGCCGGCCCCAGTACGGTCAACCCGCCTACGAGCAGCCCGCGTACGGTCAACCCGCCTACGAGCAGCCCGCGTACGGCCAGCCCGCGTACGGCCAGGAGTACGGGCAACCGTATCCACCGCCGCCGCCCATGCCGTATCAGGGCGAGCAGGGCCAGCCGTACTTCACGCCCGCCCCGAGGACCAACTGGTGGGCGATCGTCTCCCTGATCTTCGGTGTCATCGGTGGTGTCCTGGTCGCCCTGGTCTGCGGCATCGTCGGGCTGAACAAGGCCAAGGAGTACCGCACCGGCCGCGGCATGGCCATCGCCGGCATCGTGCTCTCGGTGCTCTGGACGATCGGCATCGCCATCTTCGTGGTGACCGTCGCCAACAGCGACCGCGTGACGGCCACCGAGGTCGCGGTGGGCGACTGCCTGTCCGAGATCCCCGACGGGGAGCGCGTCCTGACCGTCAAGACCGTCAGCTGCGAGGAACGCCACGCCGGCGAGGTGTTCGCCGTGCTGACCATGCCCGACGGCGACTTCCCCGGCCAGGCCGCCGTCGAGGCGTACCACGAGAGGTGCAGCCCCGAGCTCGTCAGCTACTCGCCTCAGTCGATGATGGACGACTCCGTGCAGCTCTACGTCCTCTACCCCACCCCCGAGACCTGGGCCAACGGCGACCGGGCCGTGACCTGCATCGCCACCCTCGACCCTCCGCGGACGGGATCCATCCGCGGCTGACGTCTCCGGTGGCCGGGGTTTCTCGCGACACCGATACCTCGGGTACCGTTCAGCCATGACTTCGGAGCACTTCGACGCGGTCATCGTGGGAGCCGGGTTCGCGGGTATCGGCGCTGCCATCCAGCTCAAGCGGATGGGCATCGAGAACTTCGTGATCCTCGACCGCGAGGACGACCTCGGCGGCACCTGGTACGTCAACCACTACCCGGGCCTGGCCGTCGACGTCCCCACGACCACCTACTCGTACTTCTTCGAGCCGAACCCGAATTGGTCTCGACTGTTCTCCACCGGCAACGAGATCAAGCAGTACGCCGACGACGTCGCCGACAAGTACGACGTCCGCCGCCACATCCGCTTCCGCACCACCGTCGAGGGCGCCCGTTGGGACGAGGACGCCCAGCTCTGGCGGGTCGGCCTCGCCGACGGCGAGACGGTCGCCGCCCGATACCTGCTCACGGCCACCGGTTTCCTGTCGCAGCCGCACGTCCCCGACATCCCCGGCATCACGGAGTTCGACGGGCGCGTCCTCCACACCACCGCCTGGGACGACTCCTACGACCCGACCGGCGAGCGGATCGGCATCATCGGCACCGGCGCGACCGCCGTCCAGCTCATCCCCGAGCTCGCGAAGAAGGCCGCCGACCTCACCGTCTACCAACGCACCCCGATCTGGGTCGTCCCGAAGATCGACTTCCGCTTCTCCGAACGCAGCAAGCGGCTGTTCGCGCGGGTTCCGGTGACGCAGCGCATCATTCGGGCCATCACCGACACCATCTACGAGCTCATGGTCTCGGTCGCGGTGCTGCGCAACCGGCAGACCCGCGGCAGGTTCAACATCGCCGCCGGCGATCTGGCCAAGATGTTCCGCTTCGCCGTGATCCGCGACAAGGAGCTTCGGGCCAAGCTGACACCTGACTACGACTTCGGCTGCAAGCGGCCCACGTTCTCCAACAGCTACTACCGCACCTTCACGAAACCCCATGTTCACCTGCAGGACAACGGGATCGAGCGTGTCGAAGCCGACGGCATCGTCAACAAGGACGGCACCAAGACCACCATCGACACGCTGGTGCTGGCCACCGGCTTCGACCTGTGGGAAGCGAATTTCCCCGCCATCGAGGTCATCGGCCGCGAGGGACGCAACCTCGGCAAGTGGTGGCGCGAAACCCGGTTCCAGGCCTACCAGGGCGTCTCGATGCCGTACTTCCCGAACTACCTGTCGCTGGCCAGCCCGTATGCGTTCCTCGGTCTGAACTTCTTCAACACGATGGAATACCAGATGCGGCACATGGACCGCCTCTTCGGCGAGTTGAAGCGCCGCGGCGCAACGACGTTCGAGATCACCGAGGACGCCAACACCCGCTACCTGGACCGGATGACCGAACTGCTGGGCGACTCGCTGTTCCTCAACGGCAGCTGCGAGTCGGCCCGGTCGTACTACTTCAACCCGGCCGGTGAGCCGACGCTGCTGCGGCCGACCTCGACCAAGGACGCGATCCGCGAGGCCTCGGACTTCCCGATCACCGACTACGCCATCAGGTAGTCGCCATCCGGTAGCCGCCATCAGGTAGTCGACAACAGCCGGCCGTCCACTACTATCCGGCTGTGCCCAAAGAAAATTCGCGCGTCGCCACCGTCGCCGGCCTGGCTCTGGCCGGAACCGGTCTGTCCCACTTCGTCGCCCCGCACCTCTACGAGGACCTCACCAAGCAGGCGTTCCCGACGAACACCCGGCAGCACGTGTACATCGACGGCGCCCTCGAAACGGCGGTGGGGCTCGGCATCGCGTCCCCGAAGACCCGCAAGCTGGCGCTCGTCGGCCTGGTCGCCTACCTGGGCTACATGCTTGCGAACGTCGCCCGCAACCGCTGACCGATGACCCCGCCCGACGAACCGGTGCTGTACCGGCGTCTCGGGCTCCGTGACACCGTCACCCTCGGCCTGGGTTCCATGGTCGGGGCCGGGATCTTCGTTGCGCTGTCCCCCGCCGCGGCCGCCGCGGGCACAGGGATGCTCCTCGGCCTGGCCATCGCCGCGGTGGTCGCGGTGTGCAACGCGATGTCGTCGGCCCGGCTGGCGGCGCGGTACCCGCAGTCCGGTGGCACCTACGTCTACGGACGCGAGCGCCTGAGCCCGTTCTGGGGTCACACCGCGGGGTGGAGTTTCGTGGTCGGCAAGACCGCGTCGTGTGCGGCCATGGCTCTCACCGTCGGCTACTACACCTGGCCCGAGCACGCCAACACGGTCGCCGTGGCCGCCGTGCTCGCGCTGACGGCGCTCAGCTACGCCGGCGTGCAGCGGTCCGCGGCGCTGACCCGCGTCATCGTCGCGGTGGTGCTCACCCTGCTCGCCGTTGTCGTGGCCGTCCTTCTCGGGTCCGGTGACGCAGACGCCGCCCGGCTCGCGCCGGGCGCCGACGTCACGCCCTACGGTGTGCTGCAGTCGGCGGGCCTGCTGTTCTTCGCCTTCGCCGGTTACGCGCGTATCGCGACGCTGGGTGAAGAGGTCCGCGACCCGGCCAGGACGATCCCCCGCGCGATCGCCGTGGCGCTGGGCATCGCCCTGGTCGTCTACGCGGTGGTCGCCGTCTCGGTGCTCGCGCAGTTGGGTAGCTCCGGGTTGGCCGCGGCGGCGGCTCCGCTGTCGGAGGCCGTGCGCGCGGCGGGCGTACCGGCGCTGAGCCCGGTGGTCGCCGTCGGGGCCGCGATCGCCGCACTCGGGGCCCTGCTGGCCCTGCTGCTCGGGGTGTCGCGCACGACGCTGGCGATGGCGCGAGACCGGTATCTGCCGCACACGCTCGCCGCGGTGCACCCCCGACACGGCACCCCGCACCACGCCGAGATCGCCGTTGGCGTGGTCGTCGCGCTGGTCGCTGCGGTGGTCGACGTGCGCAGCGCGATCGGGTTCTCGTCGTTCGGCGTGCTGCTCTACTATGCGATCGCGAACGCCGCGGCCTGGACCCTGGGCGCGCGGCTCGTGCCCGCGGTGGGGTTGATCGGCTGTCTGACACTGGCATTCACGCTGCCCGCCGCCGCGGTGGGTGCGGGTGCGGCGGTCGTCGTGGTCGGCATGATCGCCTACACGACTAGCGGCGCCTCCCGTAATGGTGTGTAGTCGCTGGGTGTCGTTCACCTGGAACCGTGTGGATTCGCGATCCGATCCGGATTTTGTCGTCGGCCCCGGCGAGCGCCTGAGCTGGTCGCGCACCGTCGGTCTGGGCGCCCAGCACGTCGTCGCGATGTTCGGCGCCACATTCCTGGTTCCGGTGCTGACCGGATTTCCGCCGGCCACCACGCTGCTGTTCTCCGGCGTCGGCACCATCCTGTTCCTGCTGATCACCGGAAACCGGCTGCCCAGCTACCTGGGCTCGAGTTTTTCGGTGATCGCGCCCGTCACCGCCGCGGTCGCCTCCGAGGGCACCGGCAGCGCGCTCGGCGGGATCGTCGCGGTCGGGGTGCTGCTGATCCTCGTCGGCGGCGTCGTCCACGTCGTCGGCACCCGCTGGCTCGACCTGACGCTCCCGCCGATCGTGACGGGCGCGATCGTCGCGCTGATCGGGTTCAACCTCGCGCCCGCGGCGAAGGCCAACTTCGAGAAGGGTCCGCTGCTCGGGCTGGTGACGCTGGTTCTGATGGTGGCCGTTCTCGCGTTGTTCCGCGGCATGATCGGCAGGCTGGCGATCTTCGTGGCCGTCGTCGCCGGCTACGTCCTCGCACTCGTTCTCGGCGACGTCGACACTTCGGCCATCGCGGCCGCGCCCTGGATCGGGCTACCCGACTTCCAGGCGCCGCAGTTCTCGCTGTCGGTGCTGCCGTTGTTCCTGCCCGCCGTCATCGCGCTGATCGCCGAGAACATCGGGCACGTCAAGTCGGTCGGGCAGATGACGCGCACCGACATGGACCCGCTGATGGGGCGCGCACTGGCCGCCGACGGCGTCGCGACGACGCTGGCAGGTTTCGGAGGTGGATCGGCGACGACGACCTACGCCGAGAACATCGGCGTGATGGCCGCGACCCGCGTCTACTCGACGGCGGCCTACTGGGTGGCCGCCGCGGTCGCGATCGTGTTGTCCCTGTGCCCCAAGGTCGGTGCGGTCATCGTCGCCATCCCGGCCGGTGTTCTCGGCGGCGCCACGGTCGTGCTCTACGGCCTGGTCGGGATCCTGGGGGTGCGCATCTGGCTGACCAATCACGTCGACTTCGGCAAGCCGATCAACCAGATGACCGCGGCCATCCCCCTCATCATCGGTATCGCCGACTTCACCTGGAGCGCAGGTAGTCTCACGTTCACCGGTATCGCCCTCGGGTCGATCGCCGCACTGCTGATCTACCACGGCATGCGGCTGCTCGGCTTCAGGGCGAACGCCGCTCCCGCTGATCCCGTGCCGGAACCCCGTTGACGCCGTCGATCGACTGCGCATAGGTGCCCACCGCGAACGCCGCCGACGACGCCATCACCCCCAGGGCATCCCGGTCGATGTTGTCGATGTTGTCCAGCCGGGTGTGATAGTTCGGATCGAAGGCGACACCGTCCCGGCCGCCCCACAGCCGGGCCTGCACCGGTGTCTTGCGCTGGGACGAACCGGTGGTGACACCTCCGACGGGCACGCCCGCGGCGAGGAACGGCGCGTAGTCGGTGACCCGCTGCAGCGGGATGTCCGCCGGGCGGATCCCTGTCAGCAGCAGCCGTCCGGCCAGGGTCCGCTCGATCCCGGCGCTACCCTCGGGTGCCGGCGCGAATTGGCCTGTCTGCGTGGATTGGTCGCCGTCGTCGGTGAAGTATCCCGCGTTGGGCGAGCCGAGCATGTCGAAGTTGAGGTACAGCGCGATGTCGTCCAGTTGGTCCTCGTCCAAGGACCTCAGGTAACTCTTCGAACCGTCCATGGAGACCTCTTCGGCGCCCCAGAACGCGAAGCGCACCGCGTTCGCCGCCGGGGACTCCCCGCCGAGCTGCAATGCGGTCTCCAGTACGGCCGCGACCCCGGAGCCGTTGTCGTTGATGCCGGGACCGGACTGAACGCTGTCCAGATGGGCACCCACCATCACGACATTGGCCGTGTCACCGGATCTGGTCTGGGCGATGACGTTTCGTGACGTCGTCATCACCGGCTTGTTGTCCAGGACGAGTGTCACCGGTGTCTCGGTGCGGCGCAGCGCCGCATCCGCGGACGGATCGATGACGCCGACGGGCACCGTCAGATCGTTGAAGTAGCCCGGCGAGAACAGCGTGGGTGGGGCACCGACCGGTCGCGCCGGGGTGGCGGCACTCACGACGAGCAGCCCGATCGCACCCTGCTGCACGGCGATCCGTTGCTTGTCGACGATCGAGCAGCCGGTGTCGTCCACCACGGCGATCGCCTCGGCCACGGACCTGTCACCGTAGTCGGCGGCCGTGCACCCCGCGGGTCTGCGGGGCCGCAGCGTGACGGCCTTGAGCCCGCCCGGCGGGGTGGTGATCATCAGTGACGCCTGGTCGACACGGTGGTAGCGACCGGCGACGGTCAGGGCGGGCTTGCCGCCCTGCGAACCGGACAGCCGCTGGAATTCCGGCGTCTGCACGTCGAAACCCTTGTCGCGCAGCAACTGCGCCACATAGTCCACACTGGCCTGGTGGCCCGCTGACCCGTCGGCGCGGTTGCCGTCGTGGGCGTCGGCGATCTCCTGCAGCTTCACCAGATGTGCGTAGACGCCGTCGACGGTCACCTTGCCGGCCAGATCCGGTCCGAGATCGGGGGCCGGCGGGGGCGAACCGGACGTGCACGCCGCGAGCAACCCGACGACCGCGAGGGAGGCTGCGGCCGCGGCGACGCGCGTCCTCACGGCGTGGTCAACTGATGCCGGGTACGGATCTCGCGCACCGGAATACCGTTGCGGCCGCTCTGATCCTGGGCGTAGAGCCCCACCGCGTATCCGACGCCGCTGCCGTGGATCTGCAGCGCGGCGGTGTCGATCTGCTCCAGGGTGTCGGACGCCTTGTGATAGTTCGGGTCAAACGGCTGGTCGGCGTCGCCGCCCCACAGCTCGGCCTGCTCGGCGGACATCTTCTCCTCGGCGCCCGAGAACAGGCCCCCCGCAGGCACTCCCGCCCGGGTGAACCCGTCGTAGTCGGACCTGCCGTCGAACGACGTGTCCTGACCGGGCTTACCGGCACGATCGAGATAGCCCATCAGTGTCCGCTCGATGCCGGCCGAACCCTCGGGCACCCGGGCTACGCCCTCTTCGGGGTTCGGCGGCGCCGACTGGTCACCGTCATAGGTGAAGTAACCCGGATTCGGTGAGCCCACCATGTCGAAGTTCAGATACAGCGCGATGTCCTTGAGCGCTTCGGTGTCGAGGGAGGCGACGTAGTCGTTCGAGCCGAGCAGCCCGGTCTCCTCGGCGCCCCAGAATCCGAACCGGACCGCGTTCGTGACCTGCGGCGAACTTCCCAGCTGCACAGCGGTTTCCAGAACCGCGGCCACCCCGGAGCCGTTGTCGTTGATGCCCGGCCCCTCCGGGACGCTGTCGAGGTGGGCGCCGACCATCACGACGTCGGCGGTCGAGCCCGTCGTGGTCTGCGCGATCACATTGCGGGTGCGCTCGACGCGCACGCCCGCGTTCAGGGTGAGTTCGACCGCAGCCTGTCGGCGTCCGCGGAGATCCGCGCCGGCCGCTTTCGTGACGCTGACGGCCGGGATCTTCACGTCGGTGGTGTCGCCGAGGGTGCTCCCGGACATGTCGTCGTCGTCCTGATTGTTCGCGACGATCAGGGCCACCGCGCCCCGCTCGGCGGCCACGGACTGCTTCTGGCCGAAAGGGCAGGAGCCGCGGTCGACCAGGACGACTGCGCCGTCGAGCGGCAAACCGTCGTAGTCGTCGGCGGTGCATCCGGGCGTGTCCTCGACGCGCGCGGCCACCAGCGGCCCCGAGATGCCGCCCTGCGGGGTGCCGACGGTGTACTGCAGCGGCTTGGCCTCCACCGTGCTGCCCGCCACCGTCAGCGACGGCTCGTCCGCCCACGGGATCTTGACCTCGAACTCCGGCGTCTGGACGTCGAAACCCTTGTCCCGCAACGTGGCGGCGACGTAGTCGACGCTCGCGTCGTACCCCGGACGTCCCAGCGCGCGGTTGCCGCCGTGGGCGTCGGCGATCTCCTGCAGCTTCGTCAGGTGCGCCATCATCGCGTCGGCGGTGACCTTCTTCGACAGCTCGTCGGCGAACTGTGTCGCGGAGCTCGGATCTGGCTGCGGCTGGGAACCAGGCTCCGGGTCGTTCGCAGCGCAGCCGCCGACGGCCAGCACGGCCGCTACGAACGCGGCCGACAGTCTCTTCCGGGTCACGCCCACCACGTTAGCGCGGACCCTGGCGGGCACCGAGGTAGTCGAGCATCGCCTCGGCCACGATCTGCGGACGCTCGATGTGCAGGAAATGCCCGGCTGCCGGGACGAAGTCGACGCGACTGCCGGTCGGCAGCACCGTCGCGATCGGTTCGGCGTACTCGGCCTCCATCGCGCCATCCTCCTCCCCCTGCAGATGCAGGAGCGGAACCCGGGGCATCTCGAAACACCACCGGTGCAGATCCGCATACTTGGGGTCCGGGCGCGACGGCCTCACCATCGCCCGGTAGTAGGCCACCGCCGCCTCCCGGTGCGCCGCGGTGGGCAGTGCCGCGAGGGCCTGCTCGAGCTCGGCGGCGGTGTCGTAACCGCGGGGGCCCCAGTCCTGCCACAGCCTCGGGATGATCTGCGGAAGCAGCCGTTCGGGCAGTAGGGGCAGCTGGAAGAACATGATGTACCAGCTGTTGCGCAGCTGCCGCGGCAGCATGCGCACCTGCCGCGCGATGGGCCCCCGGGTGCGGCTGAGCGCGCCGATCGGGGCCACCGCCATCGAGATGTGATCGGCGAACGGGGTTTCCGGATAGGCGGCGATGGCGCTGGCGACGAATCCTCCCCAGTCGTGGCCGATCAGGATCGCGTCCTGGGGGGCGCCCAGCTCCCGGTACACCGCCAGCGCGTCGTACATCAGGGCGCCGATGTGGTAGTCACCGTCGGGCGCGGGTCCGGTCGGGGCATAGCCGCGCGCGAACGGGGCGACCACCCGCAGTCCGCGCTCGGCCAGCAACGGCGCCAGATTCTGCCATCCCCACGCGCTGTCGGGAAAGCCGTGCAGGCACAACGCCAGACGCCCGTCCGGCGGACCCCAGGCCAACGCGGTGACGTCGAGGTGGGGCAGGTTCAGGGTCAGAACGTGCGGGTCGGTCACCCCCGTGATGATAGGTGGTGGCCCCACATCTCAGGCGTCACGCCGGTCGACCGCCACCAGCGCGGCGACGAACACGATCGCGACGATCACCGCGAAGTAGCCGAGGGAACCGAGCGGACCCCAGCTCATCGTGTAGTCGGGGAACAACCACTGCACCTCGAGGAACCGGAAGATGTTGGCGAACGGCAGATAGGGGCCGATCTGCCAGCCGCGCCCGGGCAGATTCCCCAGCAGCGGTTCGACCAGCAGGGGCCACAGCAGCAGGACGGTCACCGCGCCCGCGGTGTGCCGCAGCAGGGTCGCCACCCCCACGCCGAGCACGGCGGCCAGGACCGCGTACAGCGCGGTCGCGCCCGCGAAGCGCACGGTCGCGGCGACCGTGAGGCCGTCGCCGACGCCGGGCACTGCCACCAGACGCACCACCATGACCGAGAGGAACACCATCACCACCGCGGCGGCCGCCGAGAACAGAGCGGCGACAACGGCTTTGGCGCCGATCACCAGAATCCGGTTCGGCATCGCCATGAAGGTGGTGCCTATCAGGCCGGTGCGGTACTCCCCCGTCACGGTCATCGCGGCGACGATCATCAGCACGGGGATTCCGAAGACCGCCACGCCCAGCGAGGCCGCCGCGACGCTCAGGCGGTCGCTGTCGTAAGCCACCGAGGCCTGCAGCGCGGCCAGCCCCACGGCCAGCAGCACCGCGGCCGTGGCCGCCCACAGCGGTGAGCGCAGCGTCGTCAGCTTGATGCGCTCGGCGTTGAGCGCAGCCCCCACGGCTGTCATCGGGACCGCCCGCGGAATTGTGTGGCGTCGTCGGTGGACGCGAGGTAGGCCTGCTCGAGGGACGCCTGGGCAGAGCTGAGCTCGTGCAACGGGATTCCCTGACGGGCGGCGAGGTCCCCGACCGCCTCGGTCGTGGAGTCCCGCACGTGCAGTGCCGCCCCGTCCTGCTCGGCGGCCATCCCGGCCGCGGCCAACGCCGCCGCCAGATCTGTCAGCCGCGGGCTGCGCACCCGCACGACGGCGCCGCCGGAGCGCCCGACGAACTCGCTCACCGTGGTCGACGCGATCAGCCGGCCCTTGCCGATGACCACGAGACGGTCTGCGGTATTGGCCATCTCGGACAGCAGGTGGCTGGACACCAGCACCGTGCGCCCCTCCCCGGCCAGGGTGCGCATCAGTGTGCGGACCCAATGGATGCCCTCGGGGTCGAGGCCGTTGACAGGTTCGTCGAACAGAAGTACCGGTGGGTCGCCGATCAGCGCCCCGGCGATCCCGAGGCGCTGGCTCATTCCGAGCGACAGCGTGCCGGCGCGGGACGCGGCCACGCCCGTCAGGCCGACCATGTCGAGGACATCGTCCACCCGCCGTTCGTCGAGTCGGTTGGTGGCCGCGATCCAGCGCAGGTGGCTGCGCACGGTGCGGTTCGGGTGGACCTGCCGGGCGTCCAGCAGGGCGCCGACCGTGCGCAGCGGTTCGCTCAGTCGGCGGTAGGCCTTGCCGTCGATCGTGGCGGTTCCCGACGTCGGACGGTCCAGTCCCAGGATCATCCGCATGGTGGTGGTCTTGCCTGCCCCGTTGGGGCCCAGGAACCCGGTCACCACCCCGGGCTCGATGGTGGCGGTGAGCCCGTCGACGGCCCGGGTCTTACCGTAATTCTTTGTCAGCGAACGCAGTTCGATCACACCGGGGCCTCGGCCATCACCAGATCGGCCACCGCCCGCATACCCTCGGCGTTGGGGTGCAGCGGTGCCGGACGGCCCGGGACCGGCAGCCCGAAGCGGGTGGTCCACGGCCGCGCCGACCACGCGTGATGCTCGCGGCTGGCCTCCGCGGCCCGCACCAGGCCGCAGCCGGTGACCTGCGCCGCGTCGGCGGTCAACTGCGCGAGCGTGCTGGCGACGTGTCGGCCCAGCGTCAGGTCGGCCGCACCCAGCGGTGGGGCGGCGCCCGCCGCGGGCAGCAGTGTCAGGTAGTCCACGAACAACACGCTGGCGTGCGGCGCGCGACGGCGGACCTCGCGACCGACGTCGACCAGCGCACTGCCGACCTCGGCCAGCGCCGTGTACCGGGCTGACGGATCGAGCAGATCGCGCACCCGCCCGCCGAGGAACGGCACCGCGCGCACGAACCGGGGCAGTCCTGCGGCGAACAGCATCGGCACGTACCCGGCGTCGTTGCCGCCGATCGTGATCGTCACGAGCGCCTCGGTGCCGTCGAGTGCCTCGACCTGTGGCGGGGCGCCGTGCTGGGATTCGGTGAGGACATGGGTGGTCGTCGCACCGGAGTAGGTGACGTCGACCAGGTCGAGTCCGAGCGCCTCGGCGACCAGGTGTGGGTAGTTGCGAGCCGACCTGCCCGCCGCGCGCGGCGAACCCGGCGCCCGCGGCGCGATACCCGGGCCGGCAGCCATCGAACTGCCGAGCGCCACAAAGCGTTTCATCGCGTCACAGGGCCGGGCTGCTCGCCTGTGCCCAGAACCTCTTCGGGATGCGGCCGGCTCGCCGCGCCAGATACCCCGCCCTGACGGCTGACGACATCGCCGCAGCCATCGCCGGCGGATCCGACGCCCTGGTCACGGCGGTGGCCAGCAGCACCGCGTCACACCCGAGCTCCATGGCCAGGGCCGCATCGCTGGCGGTGCCGATTCCCGCGTCGAGAATCACCGGCACACCTGCGGCGTCGACGATCATCTCGATGTTGTGCGGGTTGGCGATGCCCAGACCTGTGCCGATCGGGGAGCCCAGCGGCATCACCGCGGCGCAGCCCGTCGCCTCCAGCCGGCGCGCCAGCACCGGATCGTCATTGGTGTAGGGCAGCACCACGAACCCGTCGTCCACCAGTTGCTCTGCGGCTCTGACGAGTTCGACCGCATCGGGCAGCAGGGTGCGCTCGTCGGCGATGACCTCGAGCTTCACCCAGTTGGTCTGCAGGGCCTCGCGCGCGAGCTGGGCGGTCATCACCGCTTCGGCCGCCCCGCGGCAGCCCGCGGTGTTCGGTAGCGGCGTGATGCCGAGGCGGGTCAGCAGATCCAGCACCCCTGTCCCGCCGTCGGCGTCCACCCGGCGCATCGCGACGGTCGTCAACTCGGTCTCGGACGCGACCAGCGCCTGCTCCAGCACCGCGAGGTTCGCCGCCCCGCCCGTGCCGAGGATGAGCCGCGAGCCGAACTCCCGCCCCGCGATGCTCAGCTTCCCGGTCGTGAAATCAGCCACCCTGCACCGCCGTCACCACTTCGATCTTCGCTCCGTCTGTCAATGCGTCGTCCCACAGCGAGCGCGGGATCACCGACCAGTCCACCGCCACCGCGATCCCCTTCTCCGGGATCCCGAGGTGATCGAGCAGCCCGGTGATGGTGGTGTGGTCGTCGACCTCCACCGTCTCGTCGTTGACCGTCACCTTCACCGGCCGACCTCCATCGGGCTGACCTCCATCGCTCGTGTTCCCTCCAGCTCGGCGGCGATCGTCTCCGCCGTCCACGGCGCCAACAGGAATCCGGACCGGCCGTGCCCCACGGCGACCAGTGTGCGCTCGTCGAGGCGCCCGACGAGCGGCAGGTTGTCCGGCGTCATCGGTCGCAGACCCGCCGCGGCCTCGGCGAACTCGTACTCGCCGAGGGCAGGGATCACCGCGCAGGCGTCGTCGAGCAGGTCGCGCACCCCGCTCACGGTCGGCGCGGTGTCGCGGCCGTGCTCATACTGTGTGGCGCCCACGACCACCCCGTCGGTGCGCGGCACGATGTACACCTGCCGTCCCCGCACCCGCGCGCGCACCACCCGCTGCGGCACGGGCAGGCAGCCGCGGCGCCACCGCAGCCGCAGCACCTCGCCCTTCACCGGACGCACCGGCAGGCCGGGCCACAGCGCGGGGGCGTCGATGCCGTTGGCGAGCACCACGGTGTCGGTGTCGGCGACCTCGTCCAGCGATCCGGCCGGTGGCGCCCACCCGACGCCGAGACGTTCGCACTGCGCCGCGAGCGCGTCGACGACCGCCCGGTTGTCGACGGCCAGCTCGGTCTCGGCCACGAATCCGTGTCGGATGCCTTGCGCCAGAAGAGGTTCGATGTCGCGTGCCGACGTGGTCAAACTGACGGGGTGCCCCTGCGCGGACAGCCAGGCGCCGACGGTCTTCAGATCGCTGGCATCGGCCTGGTCGACGGCCACCACGAGGGATTCGCGCGCGGTGACGACCTCGGGGGGCAGCCCGTCGAGGAACGTCTCGTGCCACAGCTGCAGCGAGTCCAGCCCGATCCTGAGCAGCTCCTCCTCGCCCGGCCAGCCTTCGCTGTGGGGCGCCAGCATGCCGCCGGCCACCCAGGAGGCGCCCGGCGCGGTGGTCCGGTGCACCCGCACGGCCCAACCGTCCTGGGCGGCGCGCCTCGCCACGGACAGCCCGATGACGCCGCCGCCGATCACGGCGAGCGACCGCTGCGTCTGGGCTGGCACTGGGCTGCTCCCTTCGCCGGCATGATCCGGATCAGGTGTGACGGTCAGAGCCGGCCGGCTCACTCTCAGTCCCGGTACCCGGGACTCCCGTGTGGTCGCCTACCAGGGTACGTGGCACCCCGGCTACGGTTCGGCTGTGCCCGAATCCCCCGAACTGCAGGATGCCCGCCTGTATCTGTGCACCGACGCCCGCCGCGAGCGCGGTGACCTCGCCGAGTTCGCCGAGGCCGCGCTGGCCGGCGGTGTCGACATCATCCAGCTGCGCGACAAGGGGTCGCCCGGCGAGAAGCAGTGGGGCCCCCTGGAGGCGCGCGAGGAGATCGCGGCGCTGGAGATCCTGGCTGATGCCGCGCACCGCCACGGTGCGCTGATGGCGGCCAACGACCGCGCCGACGTCGCGCTGGCGTCCCGGGCCGACGTGCTGCACCTGGGCCAGGACGATCTGCCGTTGCCGGTGGCCCGGCAGATCGTCGCCGACACACTGATCGGCCGCTCCACCCACGACCTCGAGCAGGTGCGGGCCGCTGCGGCCGAGGACGTCGACTACTTCTGCGTGGGCCCGTGCTGGCCCACCCCCACCAAGCCCGGCCGTCCGGCGCCCGGGCTCGACCTCGTGCGCGCCGCGGCGGCACGGGGCACGGACAAGCCCTGGTTCGCGATCGGCGGGATCGACGCCGCACGACTTCCCGAGGTGCTGGCGGCCGGGGCGCGGCGGGTGGTGGTGGTGCGGGCGATCACGGCGGCCGACGACCCGCGGGCGGCGGCCCGGGAACTGGTCGCGCTGCTCAGCTCTGCGGGTTGATCCGCAGCGGCATCGAAGCGGTCACCTCGCGCAACCGGTCCCAGCTCGCGGCGAAACCCGGGTGCAACGGGAGATCGGCGACCTCGTCCTCGGCGACCCACCTCAGCTCGGCGCTCTCCCGGTTCGGCACCGTGGCGAGCTGCACCTCGGCGTCGGCGATGACGGTCGTGTACGTCCACCCCGACACCTCGGCGGTGACCACCGTGGTGCGCACGACCAGCTGATCGGCGGGCAGTCCGGCTTCCTCGTGAGCTTCGCGCACGGCCGCCTGTTCGGGGGTCTCGTGGCTGTCGCGGGCCCCTCCGGGCAGACCCCAGGTTCCGCCCTGGTGGCTCCACGGGGCGCGGTGCTGCAGCAGCACCGCCGCAGCCCCGTTCGGGCCGGGCGCGCGCAGGAGCAGCCCGGCCGCGCCGTGCCTGCCCCAGTACGCCGCGCCGCTGGCCGACACCACCCAGCCGTCACCGTCCCCGCGCACGAGATTCAGCTTAGGGAACAGGTCACGAATTCGGGGCACCTGATTCCGCACGCGTCGCACGGGTTCCTCTTAGAATTCCCTCATAGAATCTGACTAGCCCGTGTTTCGACAACGACCGCCGGAGAGACCGAGACCAAGATGAGGTCCGCGCAAACGTGACTGTTGAGTTGGCGCACCCCTCGACCGAGCCTCTGGCATCGCGGTCCCCGACGACTCCGTCGCATCCCCGGTGGTGGTTCCTGTGGACGACCCCCGGCCGGATCCTGAGCATCGGGATGGTGCTCGCCGCCCTGGTGATCGCCAGTGCATTCGCGACCTCGACGACGATCAACGACCGCCAGCAGGCGCTGACGACGGTCCTCAACCACACCGAGCCGCTGGCGTTCGCGGCCGGGCAGCTCTACACCACACTGTCGGTGGCCGACGCCGCGGCGGCCACCGCGTTCATCGCCGGGGCCGAGCCGCGTGCGGTCCGGCAGCGCTACGAGCAGGCCATCACCGATGCGTCGGTCGCGGTGACGCGGGCCTCCAGCGGGCTCACCGAGGAGCCGCTGGTCCAGCTGCTCGGCCGCATCAACGCGCGGCTCGCCGTCTACACCGGGCTGGTGGAGACGGCCAGGACGAACAACCGCGCCGGCAACCCCGTCGGTTCGTCCTATCTGTCCGAGGCCTCGGCGTTGATGCAGCAGCAGATCCTGCCCGACGCGCAGCGGCTCTACGAGGAGACCTCGGCGCGGGTGGACGTCGAGACCACGGCGTCGACGCGGATTCCGACGCCGGTGATTCTCGTGGTGGTCGCGACGCTGCTGTTCGGCGTCTTCGCCAACCGCTGGCTGGCCAAGCGGACCCGGCGGCGGGTCAACATCGGGTTCGTGGCGGGCGGCCTCGCCGTGCTGATCATGCTGATCTGGGTCGGCACGGCGCTGGTGATCTCCACCTCGGACAGCCGCAGCGCCAAGGAGACCGCGGCCGAATCGCTCAAGACCGTGACCACGCTGGCGATCACCGCGCAGCAGGCCCGTGCCGACGAAACGCTGTCGTTGATCCGGCGCGGCGACGAGGCGTTGCGCAAGCAGTCCTACTACCAGCGCATCGACGAGATGAAGCGGCAGCTGGCCCGCTACGTCCAGCGTGACGACTCGATCGACAAGACCGACCTGGCCGATGCGGGCCGGCTGCTGGACCGGTGGCGGGCCGCCGACGACCGCATCACCGCCTACATCGCGGTCGGCAACTACCAGGCCGCCACCCAGGTCGCGCTGGGCGTCGGCGAGGACGACGCGACCCCGGCGTTCGACGAGCTCGACGAGGCGCTGTCCAAGGGCATCGAGCAGAGTCGCAATCAGCTGCGCAGCGACATCGTCAACGCCCGCCGCGTGCTCTCGGGGGCGACCGTGGGTGCGGCGGCGCTGTCGGTGATGGCGGCGGTGTCGGTGGCGTTGGGGATCTGGCCGCGATTGAGCGAGTACCGCTGATGAGCGCTTGCGCGAAGACCCTCGGTGCGCTGCTGGCGGCGGCGGCCGTGCTGAGTGCGTGTGCGCAGCCGCTGCCGGTGGTGCAGACGCCGACGGTGACGCTCGCGCCGCCGACACCGGCCGGCCTCGAGGAACTACCGCCCGAGCCTGCCCGTGCGCCCACGGTGCCCGACACCGCGTGCGACCCGCGCGTGAGCCTGCGGCCGTTCGACAATCAGGAAGACGCCGACAAGGCCGTGGCGAACATCAAGGCCCGCGGCAGGTTGATCGTCGGACTCGACATCGGCAGCAACCTATTCAGCTTCCGCGACCCGATCACCGGCGAGATCACCGGCTTCGACGTCGACATCGCCGGGGAGATCGCCCGCGACATCTTCGGCACCCCGTCGCAGGTGGAGTACCGCATCCTGTCCTCGGCCGATCGCATCTCCGCGCTGGAGACCAACCAGGTGGACGTCGTCGTGAAGACCATGACGATCACCTGCGAGCGCAAGGAGCGGGTGAACTTCTCCACCGCGTACCTGACCGCCAACCAGCGGATCCTGGCGCCGCGGGACTCCAACATCCGCCAGTCGGCGGACCTGTCGGGCAAGCGGGTCTGCGTGGCCAAGGGCACGACGTCGTTGCGCCGGATCCAGCAGATCACCCCGCCGCCGCTGATCGTCGGCGTCGTCACCTGGGCGGACTGCCTGGTCGCGCTGCAGCAGCGGCAGGTCGATGCGGTCAGCACCGACGACTCCATCCTGGCCGGGCTCGTCTCCCAGGACCCCTACCTGCACATCGTGGGCCCGTCGATGAACCAGGAGCCCTACGGCATCGGCGTCAACAAGGAGAACACCGGCCTGGTGCGGTTCGTCAACGGCACGCTGCAGCGCATCCGCAGCGACGGCACGTGGAACACCCTGTACCGCAAGTGGTTGACGGTGCTGGGCCCTGCCCCCGCTCCCCCGGCGGCGAGGTACTCCGACTGATGACCGAACAGGATTACGACGACGACCCCGGCACCCAGCCCGCAGGTTTCGACGACCTGGGCATGGATTCGATGTCGACCATCCGGCCGATGGCCACCCAGGCGGTGTTCCGTCCGAACTTCTTCGACGACGACGACGAGGACAGCAGCGACACCCTGCTGCACACCGGCGACACCGAGCCGCAGGACAACGCGACCACACTGACCCGCCACATGTCCCCGACCCGCAGGCTCGGGGGCGGGCTCGTCGAGATCCCGCGGGTCCCGGCGCGAGATCCGTTGGCCGCGTTGATGACCGACCCCGTCGTCGCGGAGTCGAAGCGCTTCTGCTGGAACTGCGGCAGGCCCGTCGGCCGCTCCTCCAAGGACGGCAAGGCCCTGTCCGAGGGTTGGTGCCCACACTGCGGAAGCGCGTATTCCTTTCTGCCGCAACTGGGTCCGGGCGACATCGTCGCCGACCAGTACGAGATCAAGGGGTGCATCGCCCACGGCGGGCTGGGCTGGGTGTACCTGGCGTTCGACAAGAACGTCAACGACAGGCCCGTCGTCCTGAAAGGCCTGGTGCACTCCGGGGACGCCGAGGCGCAGGCGATCGCGATGGCCGAGCGCCAGTTCCTGGCCGAGGTGACCCACCCGGGCATCGTCAAGATCTACAACTTCGTCGAGCACGACGACAAGCACGGAAACCCCGTCGGCTACATCGTGATGGAGTACGTGGGCGGCACGTCGCTCAAACAGGCCACGCTGCTCAAGCACCACGACCAGATCCGGCTGCCCACCGCCGAAGCCATCGGCTTCATGCTCGAGATCCTGCCCGCCATGGGGTATCTGCACTCGATCGGGCTGGTCTACAACGACCTCAAACCCGAGAACATCATGGTCACCGAGGACCAGCTCAAGATCATCGACCTCGGTGCGGTCTCGCGGATCAACTCGTTCGGATACCTCTACGGCACACCGGGTTACCAGGCGCCCGAGATCGTGCGCACGGGTCCCACGGTGGCCACCGACATCTACACGGTGGGACGGACCCTGGCGGCGCTGACCATGCGCCTGCCCACACGCAGGGGCCGCTACGTCGACGGGTTGCCCGAGGACAACCCGGTGATGCGGGAGTACGACTCGTTCGGCCGGCTGCTGAGGCGTGCGATCGACCCGGACCCGCGCCGGCGCTTCCAGAGCGCCGAGGAGATGTCCAGCCAGCTGATGGGTGTGCTGCGCGAGGTGGTCGCCAAGGACACCGGTGTGCCGCGCCCCGGTCTGTCGACCACGTTCAGCCCGTCGCGGTCGACGTTCGGCATCGACCTTCTGGTCGCGCACACCGACGTGTACCTCGACGGCCAGGTGCACTCCGAGAAGCTGACGGCCCAGGAGATCGTCAAGGCATTGCAGGTGCCGCTGGTCGATCCCAACGACGTCGGGGCGACGGTGCTCTCGGCGACGGTGTTGAGTCAGCCTGTCCAGACGCTGGATTCGCTGCGCGCGGCACGACACGGCGCGCTCGATTCCGAGGGCATCGACCTCAGCCAGTCGGTCGAACTCCCGCTGATGGAGGTGCGCGCGCTGCTCGACCTCGGCGACGTCGCCAAGGCCACCCGCAAGCTCGAAGACCTCGCCGAGCGGGTCGGATGGCGCTGGCGGCTGGTGTGGTTCCGTGCGGTGTCGGAGCTGTTGACCGCCGACTACGAGTCGGCCACACGGCATTTCACCGAGGTGCTGGACACGCTACCCGGCGAGCTGGCCCCCAAGATCGCGCTGGCCGCCACGGCTGAGCTTGCGGGCGCCGCCGACGAACGCAAGTTCTACGACACCGTGTGGTCGACCGATCACGGCGTCATCTCGGCCGGTTTCGGGCTGGCCCGGGCCCAATCCGCCGACGGTGACCGCGACGCCGCGGTGCGCACCCTCGATGAAGTGCCCGCGACGTCGCGGCACTTCACGACCGCCCGGCTGACGAGCGCGGTGACCCTGTTGTCGGGCCGATCGAGCAGCGAGATCACCGAGCAGCACATCCGCAATGCCGCCCGCCGGGTGGAGGCACTGCCCGATTCCGAACCGCGCGTGCTCCAGATCCGGGCGCTGGTGCTCGGTACCGCGATGGACTGGTTGGCGGACAACACCGCGAGCACGAACCACATCCTCGGGTTCCCGTTCACCGAACACGGGCTGCAGCTCGGCGTCGAGGCGTCGCTGCGCAGCCTGGCGAGGGTGGCACCGACGCAGGCGCACCGCTACGCGCTGGTCGATCTGGCCAACAGCGTGCGCCCGATGTCGACGTTCTGACCGCGCGGAGTCAGCAACCACTGATTCCGTTGCTGGCCGTCGCGTAATTGACGCAGACGCTCGACGACCCCGGGTCCGCATAGTTGACATACGTCGAAAACTGCAGGTGAACGTACAAACATGGAATTCGTGGGCGAATATGGTCAACCGACGAATTCCGTAGTACTGTGACTCCACCACATACGGTGACGTCATCGGCGCAGCTTTGAGCATGCAGGGCCCGATCCCCTGACTTCACCCACAGAACGAATCACCTTTTCGTTTGAGGGGAGTCCACATGTCAATAGTCGAACCACCCCCGGCATCCGCCACGCAGCGGGTGTTCCGCCCGGACCCGACGTCGTTCGAGTTGCGGGAAGAACATCACCGCGCGACCTTCTCGGCGTGCGACCTGCCGCCGATCACCGTGCTGGTGACCATCCACGGCGAGATCGACGCCACCAACGCCATGGCGCTGGCCGGCTACGTCGAGAAGCGCCTCGGCTGCTCGCGCAAACTGATCCTCGACCTGCAGACGGTCGAGTTCTTCGGGGCCTCGGGATTTGCCGCGCTGTCCAACATCAACGTCGTGTGCGCCCGCCGCGGCGTGCGCTGGTCGCTGCTGGCCGGCCCGCACGTCCGCCGGCTGCTGCGGATCTGCGACCCGAAGCGCGAACTACCCGTCGCCGAGCCCTCCGCCAAGTACTCCCGCACACGCCCGAGCAATCGCAAGCTCCTCGTCGGTGGGTATCACTAGAACCGTCGTCGGCGCTCCGTCCGGGGAGATCCGCCTGGCCGTCCTGGCCGGGCTCGCGTTGAGGTGCTCGTCGAGCTCGATCCCGAATGCCCCGAGACCCGACAGTGCGTCGCGGCGCACCGCCGCATCGTTCTCGCCGACGCCGGCGGTGAACGTGATGACGTCCGCCGAGCCCAGCACCGCCAGATAGGCGCCCAGGTACTTGCGCAGCCGGTGGATGTACACCTCGTAGGCGAGATGAGCTGCCGTGTCACCGGATTCGATACGGCGGTGCAGTTCCCTGAAGTCGATCTCCCCGCCCAGACCGCGCACCCCTGAGCGCCGGTTGAGCATGGTCTCGATGTCCTCGACGGACATGCCCGCCTCGCGCCACAGATAGAAGATCAGGCCGGGGTCGACGTCGCCGGAGCGGGTGCCCATCACCAGTCCCTCCATCGGGGTCAGACCCATGGACGTCTCGACGGGACGGCCGCCCACGATCGCCGACACGGACGCACCGTTGCCGAGATGCACCACGATCTGGCTCAGCGATTCCAGCGGGATGTCGAGAAACGCCGCGGCCTGCTCGCTGACGTACTGGTGCGAGGTGCCGTGGAAACCGTAGCGCCGGATGTGCCACTTCTCGGCGACGTCGGCGTCGATGGCATACGTCGCCGCGGCGGGTGGCAGATCGTGGAAGAACGCGGTGTCGAACACCGCGATGTGCGGGAGATCCGGGAGGGACCGACGGGCCACCTCGATCCCCAGGATCGCCGGCGGATTGTGCAGGGGCGCAAGCGGAGCGAGTTCCCTCAGCGTCTCGAGGGTCGCATCGTCGACGACCGTCGGCCGGTACAGGTCGGGGCCGCCGTGCACCACACGGTGGCCGACCGCGACCAATCCGAGGTCGTCGAGCCGATGGCCGTCGTCGGCGAGGGAGTCGAAGGCGACCTGCATCGCGGCGGCATGGTCGGGTGGCGACTGCCCGCCCGAGGACGAGTCACCGATCCGCTCGACGATCCCGTCGGCGACGAGCAGACCCGAATCCGGGTCGATCACCGCGTATTTCAGCGATGACGACCCCGAGTTGAGGACGAGCACGGTCCGCGTCATCGCGGCGTCCCCTGCGCCTGGATGGCGGTGATGGCCACGGTGTTGACGATGTCCTCCACGAGCGCCCCGCGGGACAGGTCGTTGACCGGTTTGTTCAGCCCCTGCAGCACGGGACCGATCGCGATCGCACCCGCACTGCGCTGGACGGCCTTGTAGGTGTTGTTGCCGGTGTTGAGGTCCGGGAAGATCAGCACCGTCGCGTTTCCCGCGACCGTCGAATCGGGCATCTTCGTCGCCGCCACCGACGGTTCCACCGCCGCGTCGTACTGGATGGGCCCTTCGACCAACAGGTCAGGCTCCCTCGATCTCACCAATTCGGTTGCCTTCCTGACCTTGTCGACGTCGGCGCCGGTGCCCGAGGTTCCCGTCGAGTACGACAGCATCGCGACCTTCGGGTCTATCCCGAACTGCGCAGCCGTCCGGGCCGACGAGATCGCGATGTCGGCCAGCTGCTCGGCCGTGGGATCCGGCACGATCGCGCAGTCACCGTAGGCCAGCACCTCGTGGGCCAGACACATCAGGAAGATGCTCGAGACGGTCGACACGTCGGGCTGGGTCTTGATGATCTCGAACGCCGGCCGCACCGTGTGCGCCGTGGTGTGCCGGGCGCCCGAGACCATGCCGTCGACCATGTCGTTGTGCACCAGCATCGTGCCGAAATAGGAGACGTCGTGGATGGTCTCGCGGGCCTGCTCGACGGTGACACCCTTGTGCTTGCGCAGGGCGGCGTACTGCTCGGCGAACTGGTCGCAGAGCTCGCTGGTCCGCGGGTTCAGGACGTCCGCGGCAGACAGGTCGACGCCGAGCTCGGCGGCACGCGCGCGCACCTGACTCTCGTCCCCCAGGATCGTGAGGTCGGCGACGGAGCGTTGCAGCAGGCGCCCGGCCGCCTTCAGGATGCGGTCGTCGTCGCCTTCCGGGAGCACGATGCGTCGGCGGTCGGAGCGGGCCTGATCGAGCAGCTGGTAGGTGAACATCTGCGGCGTGACGACCGACGGGATCGGAATCGTCAAGTGAGCCAGCAGTTCTGCGGTGTCCACGTGCCGGTCCATCAACGCCAGGGCGGTGTCGATCTTGCGCTGCGAGGTCGACGTCACGCGGCCGCGGGTCGCGGCGACACGGCTCGCGGTCTCGAACGTGCCGAACCGGGTCTCGATGATCGGCAGTCGCTGGCCCAGCCCCGACACCAGCGATTCGATCGCCGGGTGCAGCGTCAGGCCGCCGTTGAGGATGACCCCGGACAACGACGGAAAGCCCTCGGCGGCATGGGCACTGAGAACGGCGAGCACGACGTCGGATCGGTCACCCGGGGTGACCACGGCGACGCCCTCGGTGAGCCGTTCCAGAACGTGCTCGGCCGTCATTCCCGCCACCAGCACGTCGAGGACCTCACGATGCAGCAGCGCGGCGTCGCCCTGCACCATGGTGCCCTCGACAGCGGTCTGCAGCTCGGCGACCGAGGGCGCGACCAGCAACGGTTCCTCGGGCAGGACATAGCTGTGCGGCTCGATCTTCTTCAGGGCGTCGCACACGTCGGTGAGCTGCGCCGGATCACAGCGGTTGGCCACCACCGCGGCGGTGTGGGCGTGCTGCGCGGCGATCTCGTCCATGCACACCTCGACGACCTGGGCGACCTGCTCGGGGGTGCGGTCTTTGGCCTTGACGGCCAGCACGACCGGCGCGCCCAGGTTCGCCGCGATGCGGGCGTTGACCGAGAGCTCGCTGGGCGCGGCCACATCGGTGTAGTCACTGCCGACCACGAGCACCGCGTCGCACCGGTCGGCGACCCGGTGGAAGCGGTCCACGATCTCGCCGAGCGCGGCGTCGGGATCGTCGTGCAGTTGCTGATAGGTCACCCCGACGCAGTCGTCGTACGGCAGTCCCGCGGTGGTGTGGTCCAACAGCAGCTCGAGGATGTAGTCCTTGTCCTCGGCCCCGCCCCGCGTGATCGGCCGGAACACCCCCACCCGGGCCGCCGTGGCCGACAGACGGTGCAGAACACCGAGTGCGATGGTCGACTTTCCGGTGTCCCCCTCGGGCGAGGCGATGTAGACGGCGGTTCCCGAGACGGCTGTTGCTTCGGCCACCTGTACAGCCTGCCGTATCGGCCGCCGCCTTACCAGTCGCAGCAAACAATGCCACCAGCTACTGGCTTTCTTACTGGAAAGTCAGTTGTACTAAGTTTGCTAGATATGCTTCACTATGCGCAAGTTGCCATACACAAGCGTTCTGATGTTGACGTAAATAATCGCTAAGAATGACCGCTCGCGTACATTTTCGGCTCACCGCGACATCTGCCGCCCGGGCCGCCCGGACCCTGCGAGGAACCCATGTCCGTTGTCGAATGGAAAGACGTCACGGTCGCGGCCGCCCCGGCCGTCGGCCCCACCGACCTCGATGACGCCCCGCCCCGTCACCGGGAACCCGCCTTCTGGGCCCGGCTGGTCCTCGCAGCGGGCCTGGCCACGCTGGCGCACGCCTCGGTGTTCCTCGCCGTCGTCACCGACGCCGCCGCCGGATCCCACCGCGGCTACCTGGTGACACTGCCCGTTCTCCTCGTGCTGATCGCCTCCGGTTACCGCGCCCGGCCGCGCGGAGTGGGGGACGACGAAACCGACTGGATCCTGTCTCTGCTGTTCTGCGGGGCCGCGCTGGCGGGTATTCACCTGGTCAGCGACCGGATGCCGACGCTCGCAGGATTGTGGCGCGTCGAGATGCTCGGCGTCGTCGTCTGGTTCGCCGGCCTGATCGCCCTGTTGTTCGGTGTGCGGCACGCGGCGCGGATGTGGCCGCTGTGGCTGTTCGCCGCCGTGGTGGCCACACCGCTGCCGTACCTGCTCGGGTCCGCGATGCTCGGCGGCTCCGACACCGCAGCGACCCTGATGGCATCGGCAGTCGGCGCAGGCGCGGTCGCGCTGGCGGGCCGCTGCTCCCCGTGGCGGCCACGCGCGGCGGCCACCGTCGGGTGCCTCGTCGTCTCCGCGGCATCGGGCGCGGCGGTGGTCTCGCACGCCGGCGTCCTGATCGCGTCCGTGGTGGCGGCAGCAGTGGTGCCGGCGCTGACCACGATGATCCTCACCACCGTCGCGCGACAGACCTGGTCGCCGTCCGCCGCCCAGACCCCGGCGGCCATGCCCCGGCGGAGCCTCCGGTCGATGCTCCTGCTCACCGCCGCGGCGGTCGCGTCGACGCTGCTTCAGCCGGCCTCCGGGGTCGAACCGGCCGAGCCGACGGCCACGCCGGGCTGGCTCGAGCGCAGCACCCTGCGCCCCGTCGCGAGCTACCCGTTCATCACCCGCTACCTGGGCAGCAGCAGCCGGCTGGAGCGCTACTCCGTGCCTGCCACCGGAACCGAGCCCGCCGCCGCGGTCGATGTCATCACCACGCAGGACGCCGCGGTGCTGGCCGACTTCGCCGACGTGGTGTGGTACCCGTCGTCGCAGCCGGTCGACTACCGCCCGGCCCCTCCTTCGACCGGTCTGCCCGACGGCACGCGCCTGGCACACACCGACGCCGATTCCGTCACCACCCGGACCGAGACGCCGTGGTACGCGGTCACCTGGAACTGGTCTGTGGGCGCCCTCCATCAACAGGTCACCGTGATCGTCGACCAGGCCTCGTCGGACATGCCTCCGGAGCCGGCAGCGCCGTCGTTCCTGGACGTCGTCGTGCGGCCCGCCCTGTGGCTGGCGCGCCAGCAACCCGGCAGCAGCGGCGACGTCGCCGAGGCGGTCGTCCGCCGCGCCGAGGACATCGTGGCGAGCGTGGACGCGGCGGCACATCCCGGCGGCGGCGGATCGACCGGCGGCGCCGGCGATGCCTGACACGGTCGTCCCCGCCCAGCTCCCGCCGCACCTGTCGGCACGGGCGGTCCTGGCCCCGAAGGCGCTGGCGATCCTGGGTGCGGGCGCGGCAGCGCTGATCGCGGCGGCACTGGCGGCACCCACCGTCGTGCCGCCGGTGCTCACCACCGCGGTGGCCCTGCTGTATCTGTTCTCCACGATCGACCGGAACCTGTTGCTGCTGCGCGGTCTTCGGTCCTCGGCCCTGATCCGCATCGACGACGCGACGGCGAGGTCGATCCCGGACTCCGCACTCCCGGTCTACACGGTCCTGCTGCCGGTCTACGACGAGCCCTCGATCGTGGCGAATCTACTCAACGGCGTGGGCAGGCTGGATTATCCGGCCGACCGGTTGGAGATCCTCCTGCTGGTCGAGGAGGACGACATCGCCACCCAGACAGCCCTGCTCGACGCCGACCTGCAGTCGGTGCGGGTGGTGATCGTCCCGCACAGCCTGCCCAAGACCAAGCCCAAGGCGTGCAACTACGGCATGTCCCTGCCCGATCTGCGTGGCGAGTTCATCACCATCTATGACGCCGAGGACATCCCGGAACCGTTGCAGCTTCGCCGCGCTGTCGCCGCGTTCAGCGGGCTGACCGGTGAGATCGGCTGCATCCAGGCGCGTCTGGGGTACTTCAACGAACGCCAGAACCTGCTCACCCGGTTCTTCTCGCTGGAATACGACCAGTGGTTCGGTGTGGTCCTGCCCGCGGTCGAACAATCCGGCTGCGTGGTCCCCCTCGGCGGCACCTCCAACCACATGCGCGCCGCGGTGTGGCGGGACATCGGCGGATGGGACGAGTTCAACGTCACCGAGGACGCCGATCTCGGTGTGCGACTCGCCCGGCACGGTTACCGCACCCTGATCCTGGACTCGATCACGTTGGAGGAGGCCAACTCCGACGTCATCAACTGGATCCGGCAGCGCTCGCGCTGGTACAAGGGATACCTGCAGACCATGCTGGTGCATCTACGCCATCCCCTGCGGTTGCGCAGCGAGATCGGCACGAAGGCCACGCTGCGGCTGATCAACATGACCGGCGGGGTGCCGCTGACCAGCGCGCTCAACGTGGTCTTCTGGTCTCTGCTCTTCGTGTGGATCGTCGGGCGAGCGCCCGTGGTGGAAGTGCTGTTCCCGCCGGTGTCGTACTACATCTGCCTGACCTTGTTCCTGATCGGAGCGCCGCTGTCGGTGTACGTCGGCCTGATCGTGACCCAGGCCCTGGGCAAGTCGTACCTGTGGTGGGTTGCCCTCCTGGCGCCGCTGTACTGGATCCTGCAGTCGATCGCCGCGCTGAAAGCCATCTACCAGTTGGCTTTTCGACCGTCCTATTGGGAGAAGACCGTGCACGGCCTGGCCGGGCACAACGTACCGGGAGACATCGGATGAACCTTCGCGCACGCTCCGTCGCCGCAGCCCTGACGGTGGTCGCCGCCGTCGGCGCGTCCTCCGGCTGGACGGCCCATGCACAGCCGTATGCCGTTGCGGCGAACGCGGATACGGTCTCGCCGGCGATCAATTGGCTGCAGCTCGGACTGTCCGACCGGGTGGAGATCATCGGCGCCAACCAGCCCAGCAACACGCAGATCCCCGTGCCGTCGGGGGTCGGGCCGAGTGTGCTCACCGGTCAGCTCGGCTCGATCGTGTATGTCACCGACGGCCGCGTCGACGTCCTCGACGACCGCGGCGTCCTGCTCGGCGCCATCCCGGTTCCGCCCGGCGCCGCCAGCGTGCCGTTCAGTGTCGACGTCGCCGCCGCCCGGGTGTCCGACGGGAAGGCCACGCTGAGTTTCGTCCTGCGCGACGCGGGCGATGACGCCGACACCTGTTCGCAGCAGCCGTCGGTCACGCTCACCCAGCTCACGACGGCGTTCTCCGGTCCCACCCCGGACCCGACCACCGTCGCGGGATTTCTGCCCGGGTACCTCGACCGCATCGTCATCCGCACCGGGCCCGACCCCAGCGTGCACCAGCAGCAGGCGGCCCTCGACCTGGTCGCCAGGCTGACCCGGCTGTACCGGCCGATGCCCGTGCGCATCGAGGTCGACAGCGGCACCGCCCCGATCCCGGCGGCCCGCGACACGCGCGTCATCGAGGTCACCGAGCGCGGCGCAGCCGGCCTCACCGTGACCCGGCCCGGCACCCCCGACGCCGTGCTCGTCATCTCGGGAACGGGCGGCGAACTCGTCGACCAGGTGGCGCTGTTCACCGACCGGCGCCTGCGGCTCGCCCAGACATCCAGTGCGGCAACGTTGTCGGCGCACGAGACGGTGAATCCCTCGTCGACGATCAAGACCTTCGACCAGCTCGACATCACGGGTCAGACCTCGGTGCTGGGCACCCAGACTCTCTATGCGGGTTTCGACGTGGCGTCCTTCGGGGTCGGTCCGATCAGTAGCGCCACGGTGCATGTGCGCGCGAACTACACCCCGGTGTCCGGCGGTGAGGGATCGGTGCTGGTTCGTTCGGGGACGACGATTCTGGCCTCCCGCAGCCTTGACGAGTCGGGTGTCCTCGACATCACCGGCGACATTCCCGGCGAGGTGGTCACCTCCAGCGTCGGACTGGCCCTGGAGTTGCGCTACATCCCGCGCCAGGAATGTGCCCCGCTCAACGACCGGCTCACCTTCGCGCTGGACCCCGGTTCGACGGTCACGGTGACGCCCGGCACGAACAACCGCGGCGGGTTCCCGGCGCTGCCGATGGCGTTCACGCCCGAATTCGACGTCGCTCTCGACAGCCCCGACCATCTCCGGTTCGCCGCCGAAGCGGTCAATCTGATCGCCCAGCAGACGCAGACGTCGTTGCGGCCCAACGTCATCCCGTTCGACGACGCCGCACGGTCGGGCTCGGGCCTGCTCGTCGTCGCGGGCGGACCGGACCTCGCGGCCGCCGGCATGAACGCCCCTATGCTGCCCGGGGAGGCCGACACCGTCAACGTCAGCGGGCCCACCGGCACCCTCGTCGATCTCGACGCCCCGCTGGGCATGCTGCAGGCCTTCACCCACAACGGCCGCGGCGTGCTGGCGATCACCGGCACCGGCGACTGGACCCTGGTCGACGCGACGCTCGACCACATCCGCGGGCTGCCCGACCGGTGGAGTGGATTGACAGGTGACGTGGTGGCCACCGGGATCGCCGGGGACACCGTGACGCTGTCGATCAACGAAGGCGCCTCGATGCCGCACCAGCCCGCCCCCGCACAGGGATGGGCCTGGTGGGCCTGGGCCAGCGCGGCCGCCGTCGGGGTCGCCGCCACGATCGCCGCCACCGTGCTGGTGGTCCGGCGGCGCACGCCGGCACGGTGACCCCCACCGTGACCGCGACGCCGGCCTCCCTCGCCGGCGCCGCCCCGGTCGCACGTCGCCGCCGGCCCGGCCTCGCGCTGTACGCGGTGCTGGCCCTCGGTTACTTCACCGTCGGCGCCGTCCTCATGCTGCGCTACAACATCTTCGAACCCGATGCGCCGAACCGGGTCGCCAACGCCGGCTTCGCGCTGCAGTCCCGTGATCCGCATCTGTCGGCCATCGGATTCGTGTGGAACCCGTTGCCCAGCATCGTCGAGATCCCGCTGGTCTGGCTCAGCCAGTGGTGGCCGGCGCTCAAACATGCCGGCCTGGCCGGCATCGTGCAGAGCGCGATGTTCATGGCCGGCGCGGTCATGATGGTGCGGCGGATCGCGGCCGACGTCGACGTGCCGACGCTGTGGCGCCGGATCGCCGTGGCGGGGTTCGCCCTCAACCCGATGATCGTCGTCTACGGTTCCTCGGGTCTCAGCGAGGCCGCGCAGATGTTCTGTGTGCTGTGGAGTGTGCGCTACCTACTGCGCTGGTGCGCCACCCTGTGGGTCGGCGATCTGGCGTGGGCCGGGATCGCCCTGGGGGTCGGGTATCTCGCCCGCTACGAGGTGATCCCCGCCGCCGCGGGTGCGGTGGCGATGGTCGCGGTCATCAGCTGGCGGCGGTGCCCTGCCGCGGATCGCCGGCCCACGACGGCCATCAACGTGATGATCGTCGCCTTCCCCGTGGTGACCGCGTTCCTGGCGTGGGCGCTCACCGGCTGGATCATCAACGACGAGTTCTTCGCCACGCTGTCCTCGCAGTACGGCAACGCCAGCCAGGTCGCCGGTCGGCTGGCCGGCGGCGTCGGCGATGCGGGCTCCTCCTGGTCGGTGATTGCGGCGCGCCTCTTCGGCATGCAGCCGCTGCTGGGTGTCGCGGTCGCCGCGGCGGTGCTGTACGCCGCGCTGCACCGGCGGATGGCACCGATCGTGCCCGTCGTCGTGTTCGGCTCCACGCTGGCGTTCGCCGCGCTGGCCCAGCACGCCTCGCTGACCTTCGGGTGGTTCCGGTTCTATCTGCTGGCGATCCCGTTGGTGATCTGCGTGGCGCTGGCGTGCCACACCCAGGGCCGCCGATGGATGTCGCGCGCACTGATCCTGGGGAGCGCAGTGGTGTCCATCCCGGTCACCGCGCCGCTGATCGTGGACCAGGACATCGCCTACGGCCAGCTCGAGTCCGGGTTCGTCTCGCTGTTCGATCCCGCCGGGCATCCGCCGGCCGAGGATCCGGCGCGGCGACGACTGGTCAGTGAGCGACAGCTGGCCCGCTGGTTCGACAACCAACAGCTGCCCGAGGGCTCCGTCCTGATGGACACGTTCCTGACCTGGGGGATCTGGCTGTCCTCGGAGCATCCACGCCAGTTCGTGATCACCAGCGACTACGACTTCGTCGCCGCGATGAACCGGCCGTGGGAACTCGGCGTCCGCTACATCGTCGCCACCAATCCCGAGCGCAACGTCGCCGACGCCCTCAACCGGCGGCACCCGACGCTGTGGTCCGACGGCGCGGACCTCGCCGTCCCCGTCTACTCGACCGACGGTTCTACCCCGGACGAGATGTTCCGGGTCTACCGGGTCACCGAACCGCGCCCGGCCACCGACGACTGATCCTCAGCTCGCCGTCATGTCGACGGGCACGCGCAGCGTGGCGAGTAGGCCGCGGTGGTCGGCCCCGGGCACCACCACGGTCTGCGCGGTGGCGGCCGAGCAGTTCTTGGTCAGGATGTGGTCGATGCCGATCAGCGGAATCCGTTGTCCGCGGCCCGGATACGTGCGTGCCAATCCTGCCCCGGCGTCGGTGCCCGCGTCGTCGTAGCCGCCCTGGAGCAGTCGGCGGAACGGTGACATCTCCAGCGTCGCGTTGAAGTCACCGGCCACGATCACCGCTCCGGCCCCGGCGGAACGGCCCATCTCCGTCAGTGTGTCCGGGAAACGGGCGATGTCGGATTTCCACGCATCGATCGGCATGGGCCACGGCGCGGCGAGGTGGATCGACAGCACGGTCGTGTCGACGCGCACGCCCGGGATCCGGATGCGTGTCCCCACCATCGGCAGCGCATAGCCGTCGATCCGCCCCGAGTGCACGATGGGGTGGCGGCTCCAGATGCCGATCCCCGAGGCCAGCGGCGCCGGCACGATCACCCGGTACGGGAAGACACCGTCCATGCCGGCGGCGCTGAGTCCGTCCGCGGCTTCCTGGGTCATCTCCTGGACGGCGACGACATCGGCGGTGTCGCCCGCCAGCGCGACGAATGCAGCCGGATCCGCTTCTCCCATACCGAGATTCGATGTCAGCACCCGGACGTCGACGGCGGCCGTGCCCGACGGTGCCTGCGGGCCGAACACCTGATAGCGCGGCACGTAGACCCACAGCAGCGCCATGGTGACCGCGACGGCGACCAGGGTCATCACCCATCGCCTGCTCAGGGTCAGCAGCAACACCGCCGCCGGGGCGGCCACCGTCAGGTACGGCGCACCCGCGGCCAGGATCAGCGTGGGGTGCCCGGAGATCGGCAGGTAGCGGGCGGCCAGTCCCGCCACCGCGACGACGAGGGCGCCCAGGCCCAGCATCGTCGCGAGGATGCGGATCATCTCGCGGTGCCGGGTCCGTCAGCCGAGCTTGCGCAGCCTCGGTTCCAGATCGCGCTGGAACAGCTCCAGGAAGCGCCTCTGGTCGTGGCCGGGGGCGTGGAAGACGAGGTGGTTGAGGCCCCAGGCGACGTAGTCCTTGACCTTGGCGACCGCCTCGTCGGGGTCGGAGGCCACGATCCAGCGCTTCGCGACCTGCTCGATCGGCAGCGCGTCGGCAGCCTTCTCCATCTCGATCGGGTCGTCGATGGAGTGCTTCTGCTCGGCGGTCAGCGACAGCGGCGCCCAGAATCGGGTGTTCTCCAGCGCCAGTTCGGGATCGGTGTCGTAGGAGATCTTGATCTCGATCATCCGGTCGACGTCCTCGGGGTTCTTCCCGGCCGCCTCGGCGCCTTCGCGCATCGCCGGGATCAGCTTCTCGTTGTACAGTTCCTCGCCCTTGCCCGAGGTGCAGATGAAGCCGTCGCCGGCCCGTCCGGCGTACTTGGCGACCTGCGGCCCCCCGGCGGCGATGTAGATCGGGATGCCGCCCTCGGGCACGTCGTAGATCGACGCGCCCTTGGTCTTGTAGTACTCGCCCTCGAAGTCGACGCGGTCCCCCAGCCACAGCTCGCGCATCAGCCGGACCGATTCGCGCAGCCGGGCGTAACGCTCCTTGAACTCCGGCCACTCGCCCTCGTAGCCGGTGGCGATCTCGTTGAGGGCCTCGCCCGTGCCGACGCCGAGGAAGATGCGGTCCGGGTACAGGCAGCCCATGGTCGCGAACGCCTGCGCGATCACGGCCGGGTTGTAGCGGAAGGTCGGGGTCAGCACGGAGGTGCCCAGCTGCAGGCGCTTGGTGCGCTCCCCGACCGCGGTCATCCACGCCAGCGAGAACGGCGCGTGCCCACCCTCGTGGCGCCACGGCTGGAAGTGGTCGCTGACGGTGGCGCTGTCCATGCCGTGCTCTTCGGCGGCGACCGCGAGTTCGACGAGTTCGCGGGGCGCGAACTGCTCCGCCGACGCCTTGTAGCCCAGTTTCAGTTCAGCCATGACTATGTTTCTACACTCGCCTGATGGCACCGGTCCTCACGGCCATCACCGACCGCGTCCACTTCGCCCAGACGGACCTGGTGAACTGGACGCTGGTCACCGACGGTCCCGATTCCTCGTCAGGCGTGGTGCTCATCGACGCCGGCTTCCCCGGAGACCGCGACGGCGTGCTCGGCACGCTGCGCGACCTCGGTTTCGCCGCGGCCGACGTGCGCGCAATCCTGTTGACGCACGCCCACATCGATCATCTAGGCACTGCGATCTGGTTCTCCGAGACGCATGGGACGCCGGTCTACTGCCACGCCGACGAGGTCGGACATTCGCGGCGGGAATACCTCGAGCAGGCCTCCCCGATGGCGGTGGCGAGCCACGCGTGGCAGCCCCGGTGGCTGAAGTGGTCGGTGTCGATCATGCGCAAGGGCGCGTTGACACACGCCGGCATCCCCGGCACCACAGCGCTGACCGACGACATCGCCGCGGACCTGCCCGGGGCCCCGCGGTGCATTCCGACGCCGGGCCACACCGGCGGGCACTGCTCCTATGTCGTGGACGGGGTCCTCGTCTCCGGGGACGCACTCGTCACCGATCACCCGGTGGCGCCGCGACGCGGACCGCAACTGCTGCCGTCGGTGTTCAACCACGACGAGGATGCCTGCCGCACCAGTCTCGACCTGCTCGGGGCCCTCGATGCCGAGGTGATGCTTCCCGGGCACGGCCCCGTCTGGCGTGGCGCCGTCCGCGAGGCCGTCGCTCAGGCCAAGCTGCCGTAGAAGAGCAGGAAGATGGCCGTCAGCGCCAGCCCGCAGGCCACGACGATCGACGGCATCAGGATCATCGTGTCGAGCTCGTCGTCGTCGAGCACGTCGTCGTCGAAACGCCCGAACAGGACACGGGCGATGCCGGTGCGGCGGAACGTGTGGACGATGCGGCGCACCGCGGCGCTGTCACGCCTGGTGCCGATGTAGAGGCGCGACACCCCGCCGAGGACGAATGTCAGTGCGGCAGCGGCCAGCAACACCCAGCCCACGGTCGCCTGCGACACAGGGCAAGCCTATAGGCCCAGATGCCCGCGCAGGGTGTCGCCGGAGTACTCGCCGCGGAAACTGCCGCGCTCCTGCAGCAGAGGCACCACCGAGTCGACGAATTCGTCGAGGCCGTGTGGCGTCAGGTGCGGCACCAGGATGAACCCGTCGCAGGCGTCGGTCTGCACGTGCAGGTCGATCTCGTCGGCGATGTGCGCGGCGGTGCCGACGAACTGCTGCCTGCTGGTCACCGCGATCACGAGCTCGCGGATGCTCAGGTTGTCCGCCTCGGCGCGTTCACGCCAGGCGGCGGCGACCGCCCGGGGATCGCCGTGGCGCACCCGCCCCTGGCTGAGTGTCGGATCGTCGACCGGGTCGACGTCGGGCAGCGGGCCGTCCGGGTCGTAGCCGGAGAGGTCGCACTGCCAGACCTGTTCGAGCATCGCAAGGGCGGTGGGTCCGCTGACCTGCTGAAGACGGATGTGCCTGGCCTTCTCGTGGGCGTCGTCGGCGGTGTCGCCGAGGACGAAGGACGCGGCCGGGAAGACTTTGAGGCGGTCGGGGTCCCGGCCGGCCGCGGCGGCCTTGGCCTTGACGTCGGCGTAGTACCGGCGGCCCGCGTCCAGCTCCGCATGCAGGGTGAACAGCGCGTCGGCCCGGCGGGCACCGAAGGCCCTGCCGTCGGCGGAGTCCCCGGCCTGAAGCAGGACGGGATACTGCTGCGGCATGGGTGGCAGGGTCGCGACACCCCGGACGTCGAAGTGCACACCGTGGTGGTCGACCGCCCGGATGCGGTCAGGGTCGACATAGCGGCCCGACTCCCGTTCCGCCAGAACGGCGTCGGCGGCCCAGCTGTCCCAGAACCGCTGCGCCACGGTGAGGAACTCGTCGGCGCGGTGGTAGCGGTCGGCATGGTCGAGGAACCCACCGCGGCGGAAGTTCTCGCCGGTGAACGCGTCGGATGACGTGACCATGTTCCAGCCGGCGCGGCCGTCGGACAGGTGGTCCAGCGTCGCGAACTGCCGTGCCACCTCGAACGGTTCGTTGAACGTCGTGTTGATCGTGCCGACGAGGCCGAGCCGGTCGGTGACGGCGGCCAGCGCCGCCAGGACGGTGAACGTGTCGGGTCGGCCGACGACGTCGAGATCGTGGATGCGGCCGCGGTGTTCGCGCAGCCGTAGTCCCTCGGCCAGGAAGAAGAAGTCGAACAGGCCGCGTTCGGCGGTACGGGCCAGGTGGGCGAAGGAGTCGAAGTCGATCTGGCTGCCCGAGGAGGGGTCCGACCACACCGTCGTGTTGTTGACCCCGGGGAAGTGCGCGCCGAGGTGGATCTGCTTGCGCGGCTCAGCCGACATCGCCGAACCATCGCCGGGCGAGCAGCTGGTGTGAGCGCAGGCGGTCGGCGTGACCGTGTGTCACCGAGGTGATCACGAGTTCGTCGGCGCCGCTGACCTTCTGCAGGGCGTGCAGACGCCGGGCGACCTCATCCGGGTCGCCGACGAACTGGGTGGCCAGACGGTCCTCGACGAGCGCCCGCTGATCCGGTGAGAGCGGGGCGAGGTGGTCGGGGTCGGGATACGGCGCCGGCCCGTCCCCGGTGCGGATCGAGTGCACCCAGTGTCCGTAACTGGACGCGAGGTGCCGCGCGGTCTCGGTGTCGTCGGCCACGACCACGTCGGCGGAGACCACCACGTAGGGCTCGGAAAGCGTTGCCGAGGGCCGGAATTCGGAGCGGTACACCGTCACGGCGTCCAGCGCGGTCGCCGGCGTGATGTGGTAGCTGGCCACGAACGGCAGCCCGTGCGCGGCCGCCACACGCGCACTCTGCCCCTTGCTGCTGCCGAACACCCACGGGATCAGTGCCGAACCCTCGCCGGGAACGGCGTGCGCCTCGGCGCCGTCGATCGCGTAGGTTCCCGCGAGCATCGCCAGGATGTCGGCGACCTGATCCGCGAAATCTGGTGCGACCGCCTCGGGTTGCTGCAGCACCGACATCCGGGCTCTGAGCCGGGGGTTGCGCATCAGCGTCGTCAGGTCGAACGGCGCCGGGATGACCACCCCGTCGACCTCCCGCCACGGCGGGACCGGCTTCGGGGTCCGCGGCCGGTCGGCGTCGCGCCGCGCGTCCCGGCGCCGCTGACCGGACCGGCCGACGCCGAGATCGATGCGACCGGGATGAAAGGCGTCGAGCATTCCGAAGGCCTCCACCACGGCGACCGCGGTGGTCTGTCCGAGCTGGACCGCCGCGGCGCCGACGCGAATGGTGTCGGTGGCGGCGGCGATCTGGCCGATCAGAACGGCCGGGGCGGAGCTCGCCACGGCGCCGAAGTGGTGCTCGGCGACCCAGAACCGCTTGTAGCCCCAGTGTTCTGCGTGGCGGGCGAGATCGACGGTGTTGCGCAGAGCCGTGGCGGCGTCGGCGCCCTCGGGCACCGGTGAGAGATCCAGGATCGACAGCGGGATGGTCACGAGATCCTTTCCACGGCATGGCGATTACGTGCGACCGGGAGCCCGAGCCGCCGGCGCAGCGTCTCACCGCTGCGATACCCGGTACGGAACCGGTTGGCGCGCTGCAGCAGCGGGATCACCTCGTCGACGAGTACGGGCAGATCGGTCGCGTGGACGGCGGGCCGCAGCCGTATGCCGTCCAGTCCGAGGTCGTGCCAGTGCAGGATCTTCTCGGCGAGTTCGGCCGGACTGCCCGCGAAGACCTCGGCATCCGAGCGCTCGTCGACGACGCCGGCGAAGGTCACGTAGAGATCGGCGTAGACCAGCAGATGACCACCCCCGGCCTGCGCCACCTCGGCGCGGAGAGTGGAGACGGAGCCGTCACCGGACGGGGTGATGAACACCAGATCAGCACTGCGCGCGGCAAATTCGTAGACACGCGGATTGTGCGCCAACGCCGCGACGACGGGCTGACCCTGCGGGGGGCGCGGAGTGATGGACGGGCCCTTGACGGAGAAGAACGGACCGTGGAAGTCGATGTAGTGCAGTTTGTCCCGGTCGAGGTAGCGGCCGGTCGCGGTGTCGCGGAGGACGGCGTCGTCCTCCCAGCTGTCCCAGAGCCTGCGGACGACCTCCACGTGGTCGCCTGCTTCGGCGAACAGGTCTCCGAGGTCCTCGGGGTCGCGCCGGCCGAACAACTCGGCCTCGTGCCGGGAGCTGCTGATCCTGACCTGCCACCCCGCCCGGCCCCGCGTGATGTGGTCCAGCGTGGCAATGGCTTTCGAGACGTGGAACGGCTCGGTGTGCGTGGTGGTGGCCACCGGGATCAACCCGATGTCGCGGGTAACGGGCGCCACGCGGGCCGCGACCAGCACCGCGTCGGGGCGCCCGGCAAGCCAGCGCGGATGCACATCGGGGCGCCGCCGGCGCTGCGGACTCAGCGAATCGTCGAACGTGACGAAATCCAGGAATCCCCGTTCGGCGGTCTGCACCAGCCCGGTCCAGTACCTGCCGCTGGTCACCGGCTGCGAGTCCCCGGCGTGCCGCCACGCCTCGGGATGCCAGCCGTGACCGTCCAGCGCGACGGCGACGTGCGTCTCGGCCGTCATCGCAGCACCTTCAGGAATGCGATCGGGTAGACCTCGCCCTCGGCGGGCAGCGGCTCGTCCAGGCGGCGGTACCCCATCGACGAGTACAACGCCACCGCCTCGGGTTGACGGTCCCCGGTGGTCAGGTAGACCCGGGTGTAGCCCGCCGTCGCGATGTCGTCCTCCAGCCGGGCCACCAGTGCTCGGCCGTAGCCGCGGCGCCGGTGGCCGCGGTCGGTCCAGATCCGCTTCAGTTCGGCCGTCGTGTCGTCGAAGCGCCGGAACGCCCCACCCGTGACCGGTCGGCCGTCGAGAAGCCCCACCATCAGACCGCCGCCCGGCGCCTCGAACTCCTTGGCCGGGTAACCCCGCAGCCAGGCGTGCACCCGGTCGCGCTGTCCGCCGTACCGCTCGGCGTATTCGAGCGCGAGGTCGTCGATGAGCGGGGCGGCCAGCGGATCGTCCTGGCCCACCGCCACGAAGTGCACTTCACCCACAGCCGGAACGGACATCACCTCCATGTCTAACGCAGGCACGCCCGCGGCATTTCCCGGACGGGCCATTTGCTCACCGTGAGCGGATATTCGGCCGCTCACCGTTGAGCGAGCACGGCCGCGAACTGCTGCACGGTCAGCAGCCAACCCTCATCGTGATCGTCGACCGCCTCGGCCGGCAGCAGGGAGTGCTCGATGGACATCAGCGTCTCGTCTCGGCCGTGGGGTTCGAAGACCACCTCCACGATGCTGGTCGCCGTCGGATCAGACCACCCGGAATGGCTCCAGGTGAAGCGCAACCGATTCGGCCGGTCGATGTCGAGGAACTGCCCGGTGATCAGGATCAGGCGGCCGACGTCGTCGACGTCGAACCGGACCCGACCGCCCACCCGTGCGTCGATGGCGACCGCCACACAGCGCGACGGGCGCGGGCACATCCAATCGGCGAGCGCCTCGGGATCCAGCCATTCGTCGAACACCACCTCGGGTACCGCGGGCAGGACGCGCTGCACCCGCACCACCGGGTTGTCGCCCGCCGGTCCCCGGTTCACCGGCCCCGGCCCTTCCGGCGGAGCCGCTCGGACAACGCGTCGGCGCGACTCGACCAGAACTCGGTCTGCTCCTCCATCCACCCGCGCGCCGCCGCGAGGCCGTCGGGCTGCAGCGAGAGCCAGTGTTCGCGGCCCCGCACCTCGCGGCGGACCAGACCCGCGGTCTCCAGCACGCCGATGTGACGGGACACCCCCGCGAACGTCATGGGCAGCGGCGCGGCCAGATCGGTGATGCGGGCATCGCCGCCACGCAGGGCCTCCAGCAGACGGCGGCGGGTGGGATCGGCCAGCGCCGCATACGCGCGATCGAGCACCGAATCTTCAACCATTCTGTTGACTATAGCGCCGCGGCCATGGTCTCCTGAGGATGTCATCATTCAACGGTTATGTTGAATGTTTTGAGCGGAAGGAGATCGCGTGGAGCCACCGCGGATCGTGACGGCGTCGGAGTGGGAGGCGGCCCTGGCCGGCATGTTGACGAAGGAGAAGGAGCTGACGAAAGCGCGCGACGCGATGGCCGCCGAGCGTCGCCGCATGCCGTGGACACCGGTCGAGAAGGACTACCGGTTCGACGGTCCCGACGGCACCGTGACCCTGCTCGACCTGTTCGCCGGGCGCAGACAGCTGATCGTCTACCGGGCGTTCATGGACCCCGGCCTGGGCGACTGGCCGCAGCACGGATGCGTGGGCTGCTCCCTGATGGCCGACCACATCGGCAACCTCGCCCACCTCAACGCCCGGGACACCACCCTGGTGTACACCTCACGCGGACCCCAGGCCGAACTCGACGCCATGAAGGCCCGGATGGGCTGGGACATTCCCTGGTACACCATGATTCCGGACGCAGACGGGGCCTTCGACGTCGATTTCGGCGTCGACCTGTGGCACGGAACGAACGCTTTCATCCGCTGGCCGGACGAGGAGGGAGATCGCGTGTACCGCACCTACTTCGTCAACGGCCGCGGCGACGAGGCCTTCGTCAACACCTGGAACTTTCTCGACATCACGGCACTGGGGCGGCAGGAGACCTGGGAGGATTCGCCACCCGGTTATCCCCAGTCCGCACCCTACGAATGGTGGTGCTGGCACGACACCTACGGCGCGACCGAACCGGGCCGCTGGTTCGGCGATCCCGACCCCGGGGATCCCAGCGATCCGCGCCCGCCGCGCCCCGTCGAAGAGTGTGACCACTGTGCCCGGCAGTGAGGCCGAGCGTGCGGCGTCGATCTACCACGACGCACGAGAGCGCATCGAGGATCTGATGACAGACGCCGATCCCGCGGCCTGGCGGGCAGACGTCCCCGCCTGTCCCGGCTGGACGGTGCGGGACGTGGTCTCACACCTGGTCGCGGTCGCCCAGGACTGGGTGGCGGGTTCGCTGGCCGGCGCACCGACCGACGCCCAGACCGCCGAACACATCCGTCGCTTCGACGACGAGGACGAGTCGGCGCTGCTCGGACTCTGGCGTGCGGCGGCGCAGGGCCTGACCGAGAGAGCGCGCGCCGACGGGCTCGAACCGCCGCTGGGCGACATCACCTGTCACGAGCACGACATCCGCTCGGCCCTCGGCAGGCCCGGTGCGCGGGACGCGGAATCGGTCCGCTGGACCGCCCACCGACTGCTCTCGGCCCTGCGCACCCCGGTACCTCTGCGCGTGGAGGTCGAGGACGGGCAGTACCGCGCCGGACCCGCCGGAGATGCGCAATTGCTACTGCGCACAACATGTTTCGAGGCCACGCGCTGGCGGACCGGCCGTCGCAGCCCCGCGCAGCTCGCCGCGATGGACTGGACGGGCGACCCCGCGCCCGTCCTCGACCACCTGTGCCTGTTCGGGCCTGCGACCGTCGACGTCATCGAGTGACTGCGGCACCGCACCCCCCGGCGGACCCCCTTCCGCCAGAAACTTGACACGTGTAAAGTTTCGCCGCATGGACAACATCCGCGGCAAGACCATCGCCATCACCGGCGCCGCTCGAGGCATTGGCTATGCGACTGCCGAGGCCCTGCTCAAGCGCGGTGCGCGCGTGGTCATCGGCGACCGCGACGTCGCCCTGCAGGAGTCGTCGGTCGCCACTTTGACCAACCTCGGATCGGTGTCGGGCTACCCGCTCGACGTGACCGACCGGGAGTCCTTCGCGACGTTCCTGGACAAGGCCCGCACCGACGGCGGCGGCCACATCGACGTCCTGATCAACAACGCGGGCGTCATGCCGGTGGGACCGTTCCTGGAGGAGACCGAGCAGTCGGTGCGTTCCTCCCTGGAGGTCAACGTCTACGGCGTGCTCACCGGCTGCCGGCTCGCACTGCCCGACATGGTCGCGCGCCGTAGCGGCCACATCATCAACATCGCCTCGCTGTCGGGTGTGATCCCGTTGCCGGGCCAGGTGGTCTACGTCGGGGCGAAGTACGCGGTCGTCGGCCTGTCGACGGCGCTCGCCGACGAAATGGCGCCCCACGGCGTCGACGTGTCGGTGATCATGCCGCCGTTCACCAACACCGAACTGATCTCGGGCACCAAGTCCGGCGGCGCCATCAAGCCGGTCGAGCCGCAGGACATCGCCGCGGCGATCGTCAAGACGCTCGACAAGCCGAAGACCCACGTGTCGGTGCCCCCGCCGCTGCGGTTCACCGCGCAGGCCGCGCAGATGCTGCCACCGAAGGGCCGGCGCTGGATGAACAAGAAGCTGGGGCTGGCCGACGTGTTCCTGGACTTCGACGTCACCGAGCGCAAGGCCTACGAGGACCGCGCACGGGCCGCCCAGGGCGTGATCGAGGGATCCGCGAAGCAGGGCTAGCGTTCGTTGCCGACTTCTGCATCAGGGTCGTTCGCCCCGGCGGCTGACAGCGCTGGTGCAGAAGTCGCGGCTAGCTGTACTGACCTGACATGTTAGGTACACGGCTGGCTGGTGGTTGACCGCCGAGTGCTGTGTGGCCGCGATGGAGATTGTAGGTGTGCAGCCAGAGC
>NZ_JACHVU010000001.1 GCF_014190915.1 Mycolicibacterium iranicum | reverse complement strand
TTCGAACGTCACGGCCAGCCGATCGGGTCGGGGCGGGAGACCCGCACGATCAGCCGCCGGCTGCGCCGCGCCCTGGAGCATCGCGACCGGTGCTGCGTGGTGCCCGGCTGTGGCGCCACGCGCGGGTTGCATGCCCATCATCTGGTGCATTGGGAAGACGGCGGCCCCACCGAGTTGGACAACCTGGTGCTGGTCTGTCCCTATCATCATCGCGCTCATCACCGCGGCCTGATCACCCTCACCGGACCCGCGCACCGCCTGGTCGTCACCGACAGCGACGGCGACCCCCTGCCACCGGGCGCGCTGGCCCGCCCACCCACCACGCCACCACCGGCGGTCGCCCCCTACCGCGGACCCACCGGCGAACGCGCCCACTGGCGCTGGTACCAACCCTTCGCCGCACCAACGCCGAATCGCAACTAGCGGCGGTGCAGCACCACGCGGGCGCCGGCAGCGGGCGTATAGGCCACGCCGCGTGAGTGCATCTTCTCCCCCGGCGCCGCCGTCGTCTCGATGGTGAACTGGCGCAACACCGTTCGGAGCACGACATCCATCTCGACGTTGGCGAAGGCGGCGCCGACGCAGCGGCGGGTTCCGCCGCCGAACGGGATGTGCGACAGCGTGGTGGGCCGCTGGCCGACGAACCGCTGCGGGTCGAATCGCTCGGGGTCGGGGAAGTCCTCGCTGCGGTGGTGCACCTCGCCGATGGCGACGACGATCGAATAGCCCTGCGGGATAACCCATTCGCCGAGTTCGAAGGTCGGTGCGTAGACGTGTCGCCCGGCGAAGTCGATGACGGTGCGCGAACGCTGGATCTCCAGAATGGTCGCCTGCCGATATTCGTTGCCGTCCGTCTCGGCTTCGGCGACGAGCGCGGCCAGCACCTCCGGGTGGCGGCTGATGCGCTCGAACGCCCATCCCAGCGTGGCGCCGGTGGTCTCGTGCCCGGCCGCGAGCAGGGTCAGCAGCTCGTCACCGATGTCCTGGCGCGACATCGCCGAACCGTCCTCGTAGGTGCTGCGCAGCAGCAACGCCAGTACGTCGTCACGGTCCTCGAAGTTCGGGTCGGCCTGGACGGCGTCGATGAGCCGGCCGACCACCTCGTCGTAGCGGCGCCGGTACGCGGCGAGCCGGCCCCACGGGCTGAAGCGTCCGTAGGTCCGCTGCGGCGTCGGCAGCACGGCCAGCCGCGAACCGAGCGTGACCCACGGCGGGATGATGCGCCGCAGCTCGTCGAGGTGTGCGCCGTCGGCGCCGAACACCGCCCGCAGGATCGAGTTCAGCGTGATCCGCATCATCGGTTCGAGAGTCTCGAACTCCTGGCCCTCGGGCCACTCGGCGGTCTCGCGCAGCGTCTCCTCTTCGAAGATGCGCTCGTAGTTCTTGATGCTCTTGCCGTGGAACGGCGGGGTCAGCAGCTTGCGCCGCCGCCGGTGGTCGGTGCCGTCGAGGGCGAACACCGACCCGGACCCCAGCACCCGCGACAGATTGGGCTGGATGTTGCCGACGTCGTCGGTGTTGGCCATGAACAGCTGCTTGGCCAGCGCGGGGTCGGTGACCAGAACGGTCGGGCCGAACACCGGCAAAGTCATCGAGAAGACCTCGCCGTACCGCCGCACGATCTGGGCCACGGTCCAGCGTCGTGACACCGAGAAACCGAGGCCCTGCAGGACTTTCGGCACGCGAGGGGTCGGCGGAAGGCGGACGGGGCGCTCCGTGGTACTGCTGTGTACCGCTGTCATGTGAGGTACGGTACCGGGTGGTACCAGAAGTGCGCAAGGGTGTTGAGGTGGTTGATGTGACGTCTCCGACGGTGGAGACAGGGGCGGTCGCGGGGGCCCGTGAGGCAACGGAAGCTGCCGTCACCGACCGCCTTCTCGACGGTCTGGCCGCGTCGATCAGCGAGCGCGGGTATCGGGACACGACCGTCGCCGACATCGTCCGGCACGCCAGGACCTCCAAGCGCACCTTCTACGAGCAGTTCGCCTCCAAGGAAGAGAGCCTGATCGAGCTGCTGCGCAGGAACAACGCCGGCCTGATCGCGAGCATCACCGCCACCGTGGACCCCGAGGCCGGCTGGGAGTCCCAGATCGATCAGGCCGTCAGGGCCTACGTCGAGCACATCGCCGCCCGGCCGGCGGTCACGCTGTGCTGGATCCGCGAGGCGCCCGCGCTCGGCGCCGTCGCACGGCCGCTGCACAGGCAGGTGATGCGCGATCTGACCGCCATGCTCGTGGCACTGACCAGCAGTGCGGGCTTCCGGCGCGCCGGCCTCGACCCGATCGACCCGCCCATCGCCCTCATCCTGCTGGGCGGGTTACGGGAACTGACAGCGCTTTTCGTCGAGGACGACCGGGACATGCGCGGCATCGCCGGACCGGCGGTCGCCGCGGCGACGGCGCTGCTCGGGCCGCGCTGAGCTCAGCTCAGCTCAGCTCAGCTCAGCTCAGCTCAGCATCAGGCGTGCCGCCTTCTCCAGCTTCGCGGCGATCTCCTCGTAGGACGCGTAACCCATGCCCGCGCGCACCAGGGCGCCGGAGTACAGCATCTCGAGGGCGTCGATCACGTCCGGGTCGGTGTCGGGGCCCAGCGCGTCGGCCAGCCGCTCACGGATGTCCCGCCCGATGCGCTGCCGCAGCACCTCGACGTCGGGGTCCTTGCCGAGCAGCGCGGTGGTCACGGCCCCGGCGAACTCCGGCTCGTCGGCGACCAGCAGTGAGATGTGCCCGAGGACCTCGGTCACCCGGGCGGCCTGATCGGCGGACCCGTGCTCGACGCGCGGCGAACCCGCCAGCCGGCGCCAGAAGACCTCGGCGACGAGGTGCTCCTTGGACGAGAAATACGTGTAGGCCGTGGCCGCGCCGACTCCCGCCTCCGCCGCGACGCGACGCACGGTGAGGCCGGCGAATCCGTCACGTTTGAGCAGGTCGACGGCCGCGCGACCCAGGCGGTCCACGGTGTCGGCCTGGCGGGCCGTCAGGCGACGCCGAGTCGACTCTAGGGTCGGATCGGACACATGTCCGGACGCTACTACAACTGATAGTGATCCACTAGGGCCCGGCAACGGTAAGTTGGACAGCCATGAGCGACGCGACGGTCAGCCGTCACCCCGATGCCGACACCGCCCTCCCGCCGGCCGCGGCGGCCCTGTTCGACTACGCCGAGAAGGTCACCGGCTTCATGCCGGCCGACGAGGGACGTGCGCTCTACGACACCGCCCTGCAGTACCTGGCCGACGGGGTCGGCGTCGAAATCGGCACGTACTGCGGCAAATCGACGGTGATGTTCGGCGCCGCCGCCCAGCAGACCGGCGGCATCGTCTACACGATCGACCACCACCACGGCTCTGAGGAACACCAGGTCGGGTGGGAGTACCACGACGCGTCGATGGTCGATCCGGTCACCGGCCTGTTCGACACGCTCCCGACACTGCGCCACACCCTCGACGGGGCCGGCCTCGACGAGCACGTCGTCGCCGTCGTCGGCCGCTCCCCCGTGGTGGCTCGCGGATGGCGAACTCCGTTGCGCCTCTTGTTCATCGACGGTGGGCACACCGAGGAGGCCGCCAACCGGGACTTCGACGGGTGGGCCCGGTGGGTCGAGGTGGGCGGCGCCCTGATCATCCACGACGTGTTCCCCGACCCGGCCGACGGTGGCCGCGCCCCGTTCCTGATCTACCAGCGCGCGTTGCAGACGGGCGACTTCCGCGAGGTGCGCGCCGTCGGGTCCATGCGGGTGCTCGAGCGGGTCTCCGGTGAGCCCGGCACGCTCGGTGCCGCCTAGCGCTCGCTGGTCGCGCACTCGCAATCGTATTCGCCCTCAAGGCCTCTCGGCAGATCCGTGCCGCGGAAGAGGCCGCTCGCGGGCGTGGTCGACGACAGTGCGTCGGCGGCCAGGATCACGGCGGCACCCGTCCACGTGGTGCGCTCCACCGGCCAGCGCTTGCCGTCGGTGTACACCAGCCCGGTCCAGTAGGAGCCGTCCTCCTCGCGCAGGTGGTGCATCGCGGCGAACTGCTCGTGGGCGCGCTCGTGCTCCCCGATCGCGTCCAAAGCCAGGACCAGTTCACAGGTTTCGGCCCCGGTCACCCACGGACGGTCGTCGACGCACCGAATCCCCAGGCCGGGGACCACGAAATCGTCCCACCGGTCGTCGATGCGGGCGTGCGCCCTCGGACCGCGAAGTGCCCCACCGAGAATCGGGTAGTACCACTCCATCGACCACCGGTCCTTCGTGACGAAGGCGTCGGGATGATCGGCGATGGCGTGACCCAGACGGCCGACCGCGACCTCCCATTCCGGCTGCGGGCACCCGAGATGGTCGGCCAGCGCCAGCGCACACCGGATGCTGTGGTGGATGCTCGCGCACCCAGTCAGCAGTGCCTCGTCGGCGTCGCCGCCTCTGCCTCGCGCCCAGGCGATCTCACCGGTGCCGGCCTGCAGCTCCAGCACGAAGTCGATGGCCTTGGCGACCACCGGCCACATGGCGGCCGCGAAGTCGCGGTCCCCGGTCACGAGCACGTGATGCCACACCCCGGTCGCGATGTAGGCGCAGAAGTTGGTGTCGCTGTTGGGATCTTCGACGACGCCGTCGCGCAGCTGAATCGGCCAGGTGCCGTCCGGTCGCTGCGTCACCCGCGACCACTCGAACGCCGCGCGCGCCGGCTCCAGCAGGCCCGCGGCGGTCAGCGCCATCGCGTTCTCGATGTGGTCCCAGGGGTCGGTGTGCCCTCCGACCGACCACGGAATCGCGCCGCTCGACTCCTGTGTCGCGGCAATCGATTCGGCGGTCTGCCGGCACTGGGCCGGCGTGAACACACCCGGCACCCCGGGAATGTCACGCATCAGCGGCAGCAGGCTTTCTGAAGTAGAGCGCCACACTCTTCCCGATCAGCGGGTTGAGCGCCGCTTCGGCGGTCCGCGTCAGCCACGGACGGCTCATCATGTCCCACACCAGCAACTTGTGGTACGCCGTGACGGCCGGGTGATCGTTCTTCTCGGTCCCCACAGCGCATTTGAGCCACCAGTACGGCGAGTGCAGCGCGTGGGCATGGTGGGTGTGGGTCAGGCGCAGCCCGTGGGCGAGCACCTTGTCGCGCAGTTCGTCGGCGCGGTAGATGCGGATGTGGCCGCCTTCGTTGGCGTGGTACTCGTCCGACAGCGCCCAGCAGATCCGCTCCGGGAGATACCGGGGAACCGTGATCGCCAGTGCGCCACCGGGTTTGAGCACGCGCACCAACTCGGAGATGGCGCGGTCATCCGCGGGGACGTGCTCCAGGATCTCCGAGGCGATGACGCAGTCGAAGGTGCCGTCGGCATAGGGCAGATCGAGGGCGTCGCCCTTGACCGCCTCACCCTTGGCCGACGCGGGCGCCTCGCCCTGTTCCTTCATCGCCTGCAGGATCTCGTCGACGTCGTTGAGGTCCGAGACGCTCTGGTCGAACCCGACGACGTCGGCCCCGCGCCGGAACGCTTCGAACGTGTGGCGCCCGGCGCCGCACCCGACGTCGATGACCTTCGTTCCGGGGCCGACGCCCAGGCGGTCGTAATCCACGGTCAGCATGTCGCGACCCTTTCGCAGGCCCTCTCGTACACCGCGACGGTCTGTGCGGCGACGGATTCCCAACTGAACACTTCGAGCGCACGGCGGCGACCGTTGTCGCCGAGCCTGCGCAATTCCCGGGGCGAGTCCAGCAATTCGCCGAGCACCGCGGTCAGCTCGCCGACGTCGGCAGGGGTGACCAGGCGGGCGCATTCCCCGTCGGCCCCGACGACCTCGGGCAGTGCGCCCGCGCGGCTGGCGACGATCGGCGTCCCGCTGGCCATCGCCTCCACGGCCGGCAGCGAGAACCCTTCGTAGAGCGACGGAATGCACGCGACGTCGGCGGAGGCCAGCAGACCCGCGAGCTCGGCGTCGGACAGGCCGCTGGAGCTGTGCACGATGTCGGAGATGCCGAGTTCGGCGATCAGCTTCTCGGTCGGCCCGTTGGGTTCGAGTTTCGCCACCAGCTGCAGCTCCAGGTCGCGTTCGACGCGCAGCCGCGCGACCGCGTGCAGCAGATGGCTGACGCCCTTGAGCGGGACGTCGGCGCTGGCGATGGCGATGATGCGGTTGCGAACCCGCTGCTCCGACGGCTGGAACAGCTGGGTGTCGACACCGAGGGGAACGACGTTGAGCTGGCCGGGGTCGACGGCGAAGTCTTCGGCGATGTCGGCCGCCGACGTCGACGACACGGTGACCAGCTCCGGGATCTGGCGGGCCACCTGCTTCTGCATCTCGGCGAAGGCGTACCAACGGCGGACCAGGGGCTTGCGCCACCACTTCGCGGCGGCCACTTCGAGCACCTTGTCGCGCGTGATCGGGTGATGCACGGTGGCGACCACCGGCAGCCCGGACTCGGCGATCGTCAGCAGCCCGGTGCCCAGACACTGGTTGTCGTGCACGACGTCGAAGTCGTCGCGACGGTCGGCGAGCAGTCGGGCCGCCCGCATGCTGAACGTCTTCGGCTCGGGGAAACCGGCCGTCCACGTGGTCAGCAGTTCTTCGAGGTCGATACTCGTCTTGATCTCGCTGGGGCGGGGGACGCGGAACGGGTCCGGCTCCCGGTACAGATCCAGGCTCGGCACCTCGGTCAGACGCACCCGGGGGTCGAGGATCTCGGGGTAGGGCTGGCCGGAGAAGACCTCCACGTCATGGCCGAGTTCGACGAGCCCGCGGCTCAGATGGCGGACGTAGACACCTTGTCCACCGCAGTGGGTCTTACTGCGATAGGACAGCAACGCGATACGCATGATCAGCTCACAGATCCTGGAGAGCGGCCCTGAGCTGGCCGAATTGACTCGAGCAAGAAATCCGAACCCTCCTGGACATGTGTCCAGACTATAGTTTGACGTGCTAGCTGACGCAACGTGTCCGCTTGCTCTGACTACCACAGTAGGCGGTGACCGTCCTGTTCGGCCTCCGCGCACAGCGGCGCTACGAGGGCGGGAAGCCGCCGGTGGCGACGGGCCCCCACCGCTGCGGCGTGACCCTGATCAGACACTTGCGCTGGTCGATCATCGCCTGCCGGTACTCGTCCCAGTTCGGATGCTCACCGGCGACGGAACGGAAGTACTCCACCAGGGGCTCGACGGCGTCGGGCAGATCGATGACCTCGGCGTGGCCGTCGACCTGGACATAGGGTCCGTTGAAGTCGTCGGAGAGCACCATCACGCTGGCGCGGGGCCGGCGGCGGATGTTCGCCGACTTGGCCCGCTGCGGGTAGGTCGCGACGACGATGCGACCCTCGGCGTCGACGCCACCGGTCACCGGCGAACTCTGCAGGGACTCCCCGGCGCGGAACGTGGTCAGGACCATCCGGTGGCGCGGCCGGATGAAGTCGAGGAGCTCGGGCAGCGTGACGACGTCGGCGGTCGCGAACTTTCTGGCCATGTCGCCAGCGTATCGACGTGTCACACCCCGTCCGTACGCTGTCGAACATGAGTTCGAAGAAGGAAGTGATCGCGGCGCTCGACGCCGTGGACCGTGCCCACCGGGCCGTTTCGGCCCTGCCGTTCCAGTCCCTCTCCCCGGCCGACCAGCGGGCGCTGCTCGTGCGCCTGGAGGCCGTGACCAAGCAGCTGTCCGTGATGCAGAAGCGCCTCCTCGGGCAGATGGTCGCGGGCCCGCCGCCGGTGCAGTTCGCCGGGGCGCCGTGGGCCGAGGTGCTGGCCCGCCGGTTGCGCATCTCGGTTGGCGAGGCGCAGCGCCGCATCGCCGAGGCGGGGGCGGGGGCGGCGCCGGGGTAGCGCCGGCCGCCCCGGCCCGGGGCCGACGCCGATAGACTCCTGAGCACTCGCTCAGCGTGCGGGCGCGGCCGAGCGGCCAGCGCGGCCGATTGGCGCACCCGAGCGGCCAGGAGAGACGGGGGCGGCATGTCCAGATTCGACAGCACCGCGGTCGCCGAGTGGCGGCGCCACGGCCCGCTTCCGCTGGCTGCTGGCCTCGGTTATTCGATGGGCGTCATTCACGTCTACTCCCTCGGCGCGTTCATGCAGCCACTCCAGGACGAGTTCGGGTGGAGCCGGGCCCAGACATCGGTGGGTCTGACGATCGTCGGCCTGGCGGCGGCCGCCGCAGCACTCCCGATCGGCTTGATGGTCGACCGTCTGGGCCCTCGCCGCGTCGGGCTGTCGGGCGTTGCCCTCATGACGCTGGCGTTCGCGCTGCTCGGCACGGCCACGGGCACGATGACGAACTGGGTGGCGCTGTGGGCGGTTCTCGCCTTCGCCTGCTTCTGGGTGCAGACCACCGTGTGGACCGCGGCGGTCGCAAGTCGGTTCGAGACGTCGCGGGGTCTCGCGTTCGCGGTCACGCTGTCGGGCGGTTCGCTGGCGGCAGCGGTGTTCCCCCCGCTGGCCACCGCACTGATCGGCGCCTGGGGGTGGCGCACAGCGTTCATCGGCCTCGGGGTCCTCTGGGGTGGGCTGGTGCTCGCCGTGGTGTGGGTCTTCTTCCGCGGCGCGCAGGACGACAGATCCGCCGCGTCCGCGCCGCCGACCGCTGCGCCGTCCACCGAGGCAGCCGCAACCCCGACCGCTGCGCCGTCCACCGAGGCAGCCGCGCCCCCGACCGCCGCTTCGCCCCCGACCGCTGCGCCGGTCGAACTGCCCGGCCTGTCGGTCGCCGAGGGATTGCGTTCGGCCACCTTCTACAAGCTGCTGCTCGCGGCAGGGCTGTTCGCGTTCACCACGCTGGGCATCGTCGTGCACCTGGTCCCGATCCTGCGCGACGCCGGCGCTGCACCCCTCGCCGCGGCGGGCACGGCGGCGCTGGTCGGCGTTTTCTCGATCGTCGGCCGCCTCGGGGTCGGCGTCCTCCTCGACCGCTTCCCCGGCCGGTTGGTGGGTGCGTGCGCCTACCTGGTCCCCATCCTCGGGTGCGCAGCACTCCTGATCGACGGCAGCAGCCCGGTCAGCCAGACCGTGGCCGCGGCGCTGTTCGGCCTCACCCTCGGCGCGGAGGTGGACGTGATCGCCTACCTCGCGTCGCGGTACTTCGGGCTGAAGAATTTCGGCGGCCTGTTCGGGGGCCTCGTGGCGGCGCTCTCGCTGGGCACGGCGTTCGGTCCGCTCGCCTCCGGCGCCACCGCGGACCACTTCGGCGGCTACGCCAACTTCCTGATTCTCACGATGGTGCTGATGGCCGTCAGCAGCCTCGCGCTGGCCACCCTGAGGCCGCCGCCGGACTGGGCTGTCGATTCCCCGGTGCCAGGCACCGCGGATCTCCCGGCGCGGGAGGGTCCGGCCTAGGGTCGATGCATGGCCGGCCGCTCCATGTACATCCCGCCGAAGTTCGCGCTGTCGGAGTCCGACGCCCGCGCGGCGCTGGCTCACGGCGGCCTCGCGCACCTGGTCAGCCACACCGAGGACGGCCTGCGGGTCACTCCCCTGCCCGTGGTCTACGACGCCGACCGGCATGCCCTGCTCGGGCACGTCGCCCGGGCCAATCCGCATTGGAGGGCCGAGGGGGCGGAGTCGGTGGCGATCATCCCCGGCCCGGACGCCTACATCTCCCCGGCCTTCTACCCGACCAAGGGCGAGACCGGGAAGGTCGTGCCGACGTGGAACTACGACGTGCTGGCCGTGCACGGCCGGCTGATCGCGCACGACGACGTCGACTGGGTGGCCGACCTGGTCGGCCGGCTGACCGTGGAGCACGAGCGCGGTCGCGACGATCCGTGGCAGGTCGCCGACGCCCCGGCATCCTTCGTCGCCGGGCAGTTGCGGGCGATCGTCGGTGTCGAGCTCGCGATCACCGCGGTCGAAGGGAAGTCGAAGATGTCGCAGAACCAACCCGAGCGCAACCGCGATGGCGTCGTCGCGGGCCTGCGGCGGTCACCGCGCCCCGGTGACCGTGCCGTCGCCGATCGGGTCGAGAACACCGAGGGTGCACCGAGATAGGACACGGCTCCAGCCGACACAGGACACGGCGCCCACCGAGATGAGACACGGCGCCCGCCGGGATTGCACGCAGTTCCCGCCGAGTCAGGGCGCGATTCCCGCCGGCGGAGAACACGATTCCCGCCGAACCGAACTGGGTACCAGTGAACACGTGTGCACCCAACCCGGGAGTTTCCTATGACCTTCGACATCACTCCTACCGCGGCTCAACACGATCTCGCCCGCCGCGCGCATCAGTTCGCCGAAGAGGTCGTGCGGCCCGTCGCCGCCGACTACGACCAGCGGCAGGAGTTCCCGTGGCCGGTCCTGGAGGAGGCGGCCACCCGGGGCTTCTACAGCCCGCTGTTCTATCGCGACCTCATCGGCGACCCGACCGGGCTCTCGCTGCCGATGTTCATGGAGGAGTTGTTCTGGGGTTGCGCCGGCATCGGGCTGGCCGTCGTGATGCCGGCGCTCGCGCTGTCCGCGATCGGGCAGGCCGCGTCACCGGAGCAGATGTTGCAGTGGGCGCCCGAGTGTTTCGGCACGCCGGGTGATCTGAAGCTGGCCGCTCTGGCCATCTCCGAGCCGGAGGGCGGCAGCGATGTCCGCAACCTGCGCACGACCGCGCGCCGCGACGGTGACGACTGGATCATCGACGGGCACAAGATGTGGATCGGCAACGGCGGCATCGCCAACGTCCACGTCGTGAACGCCAACGTCGACCCCGAGTTGGGGCACAAGGGCCAGGCGCTGTTCATCGTGCCCGGCGGCACGCCGGGGCTGGACATGGTCCGCAAGCTCGACAAGCTCGGCTGCCGCGCCTCGCACACCGCCGAGCTGAAGTTCACCGGCGTCCGCATTCCGGGCGACTACCTTCTCGGCGGTGCCGAGAAGCTGGAGCACAAGCTCGCCAAGGCCCGTGAGGCCGTCGAGGGAGGCCAGCACTCCGGTTCGGCCACCCTGGGCGCACTCGAGCAGACCCGACCGATGGTCGCCGCGCAGGCACTCGGAATCACCAGGGCCGCACTGGAGTACGCCACCGAGTACGCGAACAATCGCGAGGCGTTCGGCGCACCGATCATCGACAACCAGGGCATCGCGTTCCCCCTCGCCGACCTGGCCACCCAGCTCGACGCCGCGCGGCTGCTGACCTGGCGGGCGTCGTGGATGGCCGCCACGGGCGTGCGGTTCGAGCGCGGCGAGGGTTCGATGTCGAAGCTCGCCGCCACCGAACTGGCAGTCAGGACCACCGAGCGTGCGATCCAGACGATGGGCGGCTACGGCTACATCAAGGACCACCCGGTCGAGAAGTGGTATCGGGATGCCAAGCTGTACACCATCTTCGAGGGCACCAGCGAGATCCAGCGGATGGTGATCTCGAACGCGCTCGGCGCGGCGGCGGGCAAGCCCCCGCTGCACGTGGACCTCGAGCCCAGCGGCGGCCCGCTCAACCGCTACTTCGGCCGCGGCACCCCGCTGCGCGGCAGGGCCGCCGACGCGGCGCTGGGCGCCAAGGACCGTGTGCCCGAGCCGATCATGCAGATGGCCATGAAGGTGCTCCGCCCGCCGCGCAAGTGAGCGCTACATGGCCTGGGCCACCGGAGGCGCCGTCGCGCTCGTGATGGCGCCTTCGTCCTTGGGCACGACCAGCTCCTGCAGCGCGGCGACCGCCAAGGAGTAGTCGTCGCGGTCCCAGAATCCGCCGTGTCCGCACATCGCCGCACCGGCACGCATGGCGCACGGCCCGGTCGTCTCCTGCGGCAGGTCGAGGATCCGGCAGTCGGCGCCCGTCAGCGCGTCGGCCATGGTGCGGGTCTTCGCGTCGTCGAGGAAGTACACCCACGACGGGTCGAACACCCAGCCGCCGATGGGGTCGGTGTGCGCCCACAGGTTGATCCATCGCGGGTGCGGACGGCAGAGCCGGCGGCGCAGCGCCGACATCGCCGGATAGCCGAAGTACGCGGGGAAGTTGCGCGCGTAGAGCCGCCGCAGTGGGGAGCCGAACGTCAGCAGCGGATACCGCTCCTCGGGTTTGGTGCACTGCATGAGGGCGGCGGCCGCGATGATCGTGCCCTGGCTGTGGGCGACCAGCACCACCCTGGTGGCCGCGGTGCCGTCGCTGTCGTTGGTGGTCAGCTCCGCGAGCCGGTACCGCAGGTCCAGGACGGTGCGGCCGCCGTAGGACGGCAGCGTCAGCGGATGCGTCGACCTCGGCCAGAACGTGACGACGTCCCAGAGGATCGCGACCGCCCGGCGCGCCTGGCGGTTCCGGAACCCCTGCACCGCGAGCAGCAGCAGGGCCACGACCAGGACGACGGGCGTCCCGAGAACCACCGCCATCGCGGGGCCCGGTGGGGGCACCACCAGCGGGAAGAACGTCGACAGCAGCGCGGTCGCGCCGAAGAGCACTGATCCCGTGACGGCGACGCCGGCGATCATCCCGGGCCCGGAATCGGTCAGGGCAGCGAGGGCACGCGCCGCGCCGATCGCCTCCCACACGTCGTCGGGTGCGGTCCGCTCGACGTCGGGGTCACCGGACCTGTCCGTCCCGGAGCGCCGAACGGCCCTGCGCCACACCACGACCGCCCACACCACAGCCACCGCGACGGTGACGACCATCGCGGCCGCGGTCCACAGGTAAGGAGCCGGAACCATCAGCGGGGCCGCGGCGCCCGCGGCGTCGAGCCTGTCCTCGAAGCCACGGGTGGCGTCGGCGAGCACGAGACTGCGCGCGGTCAGTTCGCGTCGCGCGTCGGCGCTGGAGAAGGTCAGGGTGCCGAGGATCTGCGCCGTCCACAGCCCCACGCCGACGCTGAGCGCGCCCCCGAGCAGCCAGCCCAGCAGCGCGACGAACGGACCGGTGTAGCCCCGCAGCGTCGGCCGGTAGTCCTTCCCGCAGTCCGGGTGCGGGGCGCCGCGCATCGCCAGCGCCACCGCGGCGAAGGCCCCGGCCAGCAGGACGCCCTGCACCCCGAGCAGGACGTACACCGCTTCCCGCAGCGCGGGCAGGTGCGTCGCAGGGGCGCGGTCGGGGATGCCGGCCCAGAAGGCCACCCAGATCAGCGTCGCCCCCAGTGACGCCAGAGCGACCCAGCGCAGAACCATCAGGGTGCGGTGCACGGCCCGCGGCGCCGGTGCGCCGCCACGTCCGGTCGCCCGGTTCCACCCGGTGGCTGCGACGGCGACCGCCAGGATCGCGAGGTTCAGACCGAACAGGACACCGTTGACGGTGCCGTGCAGCCCGGTGCGCGTGTAGTGCAGCGCCACCGCGAGCAGCAGGGCGGCCAGCGCCGAGGTCCACGTGATCACGTGGCACGCGCGCATCCGCGGCACGGACGGATCGCGGTTCCAGAAGTTCTCGTCGGCCAGCGGTGACTCGGCGTCCGGCGCCACCACCGGATCGGGTGGCAGGTCGCCGCGGCCGACCGGGCTCGATTCCTCCCGGCCCCGCAGCCACAGCACGAGGATCACGACGACGAGGGGCAGCGCGCCCAGCGCCAGCCGCACGCCGCTGCAACATTCCGACAGGAACGCCAGCGGACCCCAGCCGGAACTGCAGAACGGCACGCTGCCGCACTGCCACACCGCGACGTCGAGCACCGACACGGCCATCGCCAGCAGCAAGGTCACGGTGAACGACAACGCCAGCAACCGCAGCACCGCCACCACGACCAGACCCGCGCGCCGGTGCGTCGTCGGCGGCAGCATCCAGTGCGCGAGGTTGATCAAGCTGATGGGCAGCAGCAGTACCCACAGCGCCCTGCTGGCGCGCCGCGAGGTCAGCCCACCCCAGGAGTAGGCCTCCATCCGGCTGCGCCAGGCGCCCTCGCGTGCCGCGCCGGCCGCGTCGTCGATCCAGTCGGACCGGCGGTAGAAGGCGGCGTCGCGGTCGCCCTTCTGGAGTTTCAGGAATTCGGACGGGCAGTGCAGCATCGCTTCCGGCGGAGTGCCGGAGACCCCGTGCACGCGCAGTTCGAAGACGGTCTTGCCCCCGGCCATGCACTCATGGTGACGTCGTGGGTCCGAATCGGCGACCGATCGAACAAACCCGGTACAAACCCGGTACCCCTGGTTTCACCTGGGTCGGTTCTGGCAACATTACCGACCGGTAGGAAGTCCGTGGCGCGTGAGATGGGATGACGATGGAGTTTTCTCTGCAAGCGGGGTCGCTTCTGGCGCAGTCGTCTGGCGGTTCCGAAGGTGGCGGTGCGGCCATCAGCGAGATCATCACGCTGACAGCAGCCGGAGCGGTCGTGGCGGCCATTCTGCTGTGGATCGGCTGGATGCACCGCAATCACAAGATCACCTGGCTGACCAGCCTGGCCGACTGGACCGGTCGCCGGTTCAAGCGGCCGTCGTGGGTGGCGCTGCCGGTCGCGCTGTTCACCGCGTCGATCATCTGCGCGCTGTTCGGCTTCATCTGGGACGTCAGCCTGCACATCGGCAACGGCCGTGACGACGGCGCGCTCGCCAACCCCGCCCACTACTTCATCCTGATCGGCCTGTTCGGCATCTTCGTCGCCGGCTGCACGGCCATGGTGCTGCCCCTCGGCGCCGACGACCGGCCGGGACCGGCGGCCGTCCGCATCACCGACCACTGGTACGCCCCGGTCGGCGGCATCGTGATGGCCGGCTGCGGTCTCTACGCGCTGATGGGCTTCCCGCTCGACGACATCTGGCACCGGATCTTCGGGCAGGACGTCACGCTGTGGGGCCCCACCCACCTGATGATGATCGGCGGCGCCGGCTTCTCCACCCTGGCGGCGGCGTACCTGGAGTACGAAGGCAAGCGCGCCGTGGGACCGGACGCTCCGCGCGATGGCCTCGGCCTGAAGTTCGTCCTCTACCTCGCCTTCGCCGGCGTGCTGATCGGCGCCTCGGTCTACCAGATCGAGTTCGACTTCGGTGTCCCGCAGTTCCGCCAGGTGTTCCAGCCGATGCTCATCGCCGCGGCCGCCGGCCTGGCGCTCGTGATGGCCCGCATCTTCCTGGGGCGCGGCGCGGCTCTGATCGCCGCCATCATCGCCATCGGCCTGCGCGGCATCGTCGCGCTGCTGGTCGGTCCCGTGCTGGAGGCCCCGATCAACTGGTTCCCGCTCTACCTGGGCGCCGCGGTGGTCGTCGAACTGGTGGCGCTGACCCCGCTGTACAAGCGGCCCGTGGTGTTCGGCCTGGTCAGCGGTCTCGGCATCGCGACCCTCGGCCTGTTCATCGAATCGTTCTGGATCAACGCGGTCTACCACTACCCGTGGCCGACCAGCTTCTGGCCCGAAGCGCTGGCGATGGCGATCCCGGTCGGCATCTTCACCGGCGCCTGCGGCGCGATGGCCGGCATGGTCGTCACCGGGCAGCGGCTACCCCGCCGCGGCGTCGGCATCGGACTGGTGGTGCTGACGATCCTCGCGATCGGCGGCGCCGCCGCGAACGGACTCCAGTACAGTACCCCGCAGAACGCGACCGCGTCGGTGACGCTGACCGAGGCGCCGCCGGTGAACGGGGAGCGGTACGCCACCGCCGATGTGCGCTTCACCCCGCCCGATGTCGTCAGCGACGACCCGAACTGGGTGTCGGTGCTGGGCTGGCAGGGTGGCCTGCCCAACGACCGGGGCATCTTCATCGACCATCTGGAACAGGTCGGCCCGGGGCACTTCCGGTCGACGGAGCCGATGCCGGTGTCGGGCACCTGGAAGACGCTGCTGCGTGTCCACGACGGCAAGACACTGACCGCGGTGCCGATCTACCTGCACGGTGACCCCGGTATCGGCGCCGAGGAAGTGCCCGCCGAGGCCCAGTTCACCCGCCCGTTCGTCTCGGAGATCACCATCCTGCAGCGCGAGCGCAGCCCCGACATCCCGCAGTCGCTGTGGTTCATCGGCTGCCTGGTGGTGCTGGTGTGCACGCTGGCGATGATCGCCGGGATCACCTGGGGCGGTGGGCGCATCAACAGCAGCGAGCCGTCCTCCAGTGAGGCCGAGTTCGAGCCGTCCGCCCAGGCATGACGGCCGCACCCGAGGTGGTCGTGCTCGCCGACCACCCGATCTGGCTCGCCGTGCCCGCCTTCGCGCCCGCGATCGTCGTCGCCGGGGTGGTCGTGTACATCGCGGCCAAGAACCGGCGCAAACCGGACAACAACGATGGGAACCCGTGATCACCGCACGAACCGTTGGTCGATGCGTCCTCGCCCTCTCCGCGGCGGCCCTGCTGCTGACCGGCTGTGGCGGATCTGGTGGCTCGGGCGAATCCGGTGAATCCGCCGGCGCCGCAACGGCGTCCAGCACGGGTGCGGCGAGTCCGTCGGAGATGACGGACGCGCAGGCCCCGCCCGATCAGCTCGTCATCGACGTGACGATCAAGGGCGGCACGGTGACCCCGACGAACGAGCAGCTGCAGGCCGGTCTCGGCGAGCAGATCGTGATCCGCGTGGACAGCGACGCGGCCGACGAGCTGCACGTGCACTCCACCCCGGAGCACACGTTCCCCGTCGCGGTCGGCCCGGCGCAGTCGTTCCAGTTCACCGTCGAGGTGCCCGGCCGGGTGGATGTGGAGCTGCACGAGTCGCACACCACGATCGCGACGATCCAGGTGCAGTGACCGAACAGTTCCTCGCCCACGGCCTGGGCGGCTCGACCGATCTGCCCATTCCGTTCACCTACGCCCTGATCGGTGCCGCATGGGCGCTGACGTTCACCTTCGCTGTGGTGGCGCTGGCGTGGCGAAAGCCGAAGTTCGACGCGGACCGCCCCGGACGTCCTCTGCCGCAGTGGGTTTCCCGCGCTGTCGACGCCCCGGTCACGCGCTGGGTGCTGGCGGCCGTCGCCCTGCTGCTGGCCGGCTGGGTGGCGGTGGCGTCGTTCCTCGGCCCGCAGAACGGCGAGAATGCGCTCCCGGGTGTGTTCTACGTGCTGCTGTGGGTGGGGCTCGTCGCGCTGTCGGTCCTCCTCGGCCCGGTGTGGCGGGTGCTGTCGCCGGTGCGCGCCCTGTACCGGTTCCTCGGCGGACGCTCCTTCGGGGGCCGCTACCCCGACGGGCTCGGCTACTGGCCTGCCGCCGCGGGCCTGTTCGCATTCGTATGGCTGGAACTGGCGAGCCCGGACCCGGGCTCGCTGGACGCCATCCGCACCTGGCTGCTGATCTATCTGGTGGTGACGCTGGCCGGGACGTTCTGGAGCGGGACGCGCTGGTGCGCCCGCGCCGACCCGTTCGAGGTGTACAGCGTGGTGGCGTCCCGCTTCTCGCCGCTACGGCGAAACCCCGACGGCCGCATCGCGATCGGCAACCCGTTCGACAACCTGCTCACCCTGCCGGTGCGGCCGGGCGTGGTCGCCGTGCTGTCGGTCCTGCTCGGATCCACCGCGTTCGACAGCTTCTCGGCGATGCCGCAGATGCGCCGGTTCGTCGACGAGATGACCGATTCGGCGTTCGGCGCGTCCGCGCTGCGGACCGCGGGGCTGGCCCTGTTCGTCGGCGTGGTCGCGACGACGTTCTGCCTGGCCGCCCGCGCCACCGGCGGGGTCGACGCCGCCCGGCGCCGGGAACTGCCGGGGCTGCTGGCACATTCGCTGATCCCGATCGTGCTCGGCTACGTCTTCGCACACTACCTGACCTACCTGATCGAACGCGGCCAGCAGACCGTGTACCGGTTGTTCGGCATGGCCGACGCCGAGGTGGTGTACCTGTTGTCGATGCACCCCGGGGTGCTCGCGACGCTGAAGGTCGGGTTCGTGGTGATCGGTCACGTCGCCGGCGTGATCGCCGCGCACGACCGGGCGTTGCGGGTCCTGCCCGAGCGCCATCAGCTCACCGGGCAGCTGGCGATGATGCTGGTGATGGTGGGTTACACGTTCACGGGGCTGTATCTGCTATTCGGAGGGTGAACGGGGCCGCGTTCGCTAGGGTTCGGTGCGTGGCGAGTGAGGACTCCCTGGAGCAGGCGCTCGCCGGTGGCGCACCCGAGCGCGTCGGCTGGTTCCGGTTCTATTTCGCCGACGAGCGGTGGGAATGGTCCGAGCAGGTCCAGATTCTGCACGGCTACGAGCCGGGCTCGGTGACACCGACGACCGACCTGGTGCTCTCGCACAAACATCCCGACGACCGCCAGCAGGTGGCCGCCACGCTCGAGGACATGCGGCGCACACACCGCACGTTCAGCACCCGCCACCGCATCATCGACACCCGTGGCGACGTGCACGAGGTCGTCGTGATCGGCGACCAGCTGCTCGACGACGGCGGGCGGCTCGTGGGCACCCACGGGTTCTACGTCGACATGACCCCGACGGACGCCCAGGCCAAGGAGATGGTGTCCGCGGCGCTGGCCGAGATCACAGAGAACCGTGCCGCCATCGAGCAGATCAAGGGCATGTTGATGCTGATCTACCGGGTCGACGACGAGACCGCGTTCGAGCTGCTGCGCTGGCGATCCCAGGAGACGAACGTCAAGCTGCGGGTGCTGGCCGAACAACTGCTCAGCGACTACCGCAAGGTGGAGTACGACGAGAACCTGCCCCCACGGGCCGCCTTCGACCACCTGCTGCTGACCGCGCACCAGCGCATCGAGAGCAGCGACGATACCGTGGCATCGTGACTACGAGATCGCCCCGGCAGGCGGCGACGACGACCCGGGCACTCCTCGTCGTGGACGTGCAGAACGACTTCTGCGAGGGCGGGTCGCTGGCCGTCGACGGCGGCGCGGCCGTCGCCCGCGGCATCTCCGCGCTGCTGGCCGGCGACCACCCCTACGCCCACGTGGTCGCGACGAAGGATTTCCACATCGACCCGGGATCGCATTTCTCGGAGACGCCCGACTACGTCAACTCCTGGCCCGTCCACTGCGTCGCCGACACCGCGGGCGCGCAGTTCCACCCCGACCTGGACACCACGCCCATCGAGGCGGTGTTCAAGAAAGGCCACTACTCGGCGGCCTACAGCGGCTTCGAAGGGACCACCGACGACGGCGCGACGCTGGCCGGGTGGCTGCGGGAGCGGGGTGTGGACGACGTCGACGTCGTGGGCATCGCGACGGACTACTGCGTGAAGGCCACGGCCGCCGACGCCCTCGCGGAGGGTTTCGGCACGCGGGTCGTGCTCGCCCTGACCGCGGGGGTCTCGCCGGTGTCGAGTGCCGATGCGGTCGGTGCTCTGCGGGCGGCCGGCGTGCAGATCGTGGAAGCGGCCCCGCAGGGGTGATAGTGGCCACTCGCCTGGCCTGGGGTTGTTTGCACTCCTTGTTTAGCGGGCAGTTCAGGCTGCGCGGACATGCCGCCGCTCAGGGTGCACCATAGGGTCACCTTGATCGAAAGGAAGGTGCCCTTTGACCACAGCCGCGCAGCCCCAGGCTCCCACTCTCGAACTCTGGCCCGGAAAGGCCTATCCGCTGGGAGCCACCTACGACGGCTATGGCACCAACTTCGCGCTGTTCAGTGAGATCGCGGAGAAGGTCGAGCTGTGCCTGTTCGACGCGAACGGCGAACAGACCGAGTGCTTCACCCTCCCGGAGGTCGACGGCTTCGTCTGGCACGGCTTCGTGCCGAACATCGAGCCCGGCCAGCGTTACGGCTACCGCGTCCACGGCCCGTACGACCCGGAGAACGGGCACCGCTGCAACCCGAACAAGCTGCTGGTGGATCCGTACTCGAAGGCCATCGACGGCAGCTTCGAGTGGAACCAGTCGCTGTTCAGCTACAACTTCGGTGACCCCGACAGCCGCAACGACGAGGACTCGGCCCCCCACATGCCGAAGTCCGTGGTCATCAACCCGTACTTCGACTGGGGCGTGGACCGGCCGCCCGGCCACGAGTACGCCGACACCGTCATCTACGAGGCGCACGTCAAGGGCCTCACGCAGACCCACCCCGACATCCCGGAGCAGATCCGCGGCACCTACGCCGCCGTCGCGCACCCGGCGATCATCGAGCACCTCACCTCACTGGGCGTCAACGCGATCGAGCTGATGCCGGTGCACCACTTCGCCAACGACTCGACGCTGGTCGACAAGGGACTGTCGAACTACTGGGGCTACAACACCATCGGCTTCTTCGCCCCCGACTTCAAATACAGCGCGAACCCGAACCCGGGCGGGCAGGTCCAGGAGTTCAAGGCGATGGTCCGCGCGTTGCACGAGGCGGGTATCGAGGTCATCCTCGACGTGGTCTACAACCACACCGCCGAGGGCAACCACATGGGCCCGACGCTGTCGATGCGCGGTATCGACAACGCCGCGTACTACTCGCTGGTCGACGACGACAAGCGGTACTACATGGACTACACGGGCACCGGCAACAGCCTCAACGTCCGGCACCCGCACTCGCTGCAGCTGATCATGGATTCGCTGCGCTACTGGGTCACCGAGATGCACGTCGACGGGTTCCGCTTCGACCTGGCCTCCACACTGGCCCGCGAGTTCTACGACGTCGACCGCCTGGCGACGTTCTTCGAACTCGTGCAGCAGGACCCGACGGTCAGCCAGGTCAAGCTGATCGCCGAGCCGTGGGACGTCGGCCCCGGCGGCTACCAGGTCGGCAACTTCCCGCCGCAGTGGACGGAGTGGAACGGCAAGTACCGCGACACCGTGCGGGACTTCTGGCGCGGCGAGCCCGCCACGCTCGACGAGTTCGCCTACCGACTCACCGGGTCGGCCGACCTGTACGAGCACACCGCGCGGCGCCCCGTCGCCTCGATCAACTTCGTCATCGCCCACGACGGCTTCACGCTGCGCGACCTCGTGTCCTACAACGAGAAGCACAACGAGGCCAACGGCGAGGACAACAACGACGGCGAGAGCCACAACAGGTCGTGGAACTGCGGCGTCGAAGGACCCACCGACGATCCCGAGGTGCTGGCCCTGCGGTCCCGGCAGGAGCGCAACTTCCTGACCACGCTGCTCCTGAGCCAGGGCGTGCCGATGATCTGCCACGGCGACGAGCTCGGCCGCTCCCAGGGCGGCAACAACAACGGCTACTGCCAGGACAACGAGATCACCTGGATCGACTGGTCCACCGCCGACACCGAGCTCCTGGAGTTCACCCGCACCGTCGCGCAGTTGCGCGCCGAGCACCCCGTGTTCCGGCGGCGGCGGTTCTTCAGCGGTAAGCCGCTGGGCCGCCGCGGGCAGGACAGCCTGCCCGACATCACGTGGTTCACCCCCGAGGGGGCGGAGATGACGGGCGAGGACTGGGGTTCGGGCTTCGCGAAATCGGTCGGGGTCTACCTCAACGGGCACGGCATCCCCGACATGGATGCCCGGGGCCAGCGGGTGGTCGACGACTCGTTCCTGCTGTTCTTCAACGCCCACTACGAGCCGATCGAGTTCACGCTGCCGTCGGAGGAGTTTGCCAAGTCGTGGATTCCGGTGATCTCGACGGCCGGTGAGCCCGGCGCCGACCCGCAGCCGGCCGGGGCCACCGTGTCCGTCGAGGCCAGGGCCGTGCTCGTGCTGAAGGCCGAAACGGACGCCTCCTGAGACACGGAACGAAAGGCGGCCTGAAAACCGTTGTGCGGCACCACGCTTAGCAGCGGAGTTGGCTCCGTTTTTGTGAACACGTGTGTTAGCTTGAATTCGCTGTAGCAACCGTGGTCACCGAGTCGGCACTGGGTTCTCCCGTGTGCCGCCGGCCGGGCGGGCCGGGTGTAGGAGCCGAAGAGCGGCGGCGACCTACCGGGTGGCCACGGTTGCCAGCTCCATGTCGCGCTCGGCGGGCCATCGAGGCCGGCCGGATGCCGCAGGAGGAGATCGCATGACCTCAGATTCGGATGCCGGCCTCGCGGTGGACTGCCGGGGCCTCACCCACCGCTACGGCGACTTCACCGCGGTCGAGGACTTCACCCTCGCGGTCCGCTCCGGCGAGACGGTCGGGCTCCTCGGCCCCAACGGTGCGGGCAAGACGACGGTGGTGCGAGTGCTGACGACGCTGACGCCCGCCCAGCACGGGCAGGTGCTGATCTTCGGGATGGACTCCCACCGCCGCACCATGGACATCCGGCACAACATCGGTTACGTCCCCCAGCAGCTCTCCATCGAATCGGCGCTGACGGGCAGGCAGAACGTCGAGCTGTTCGCCCGGCTCTACGACGTCCCGCGCAGGCAGCGGCGGGCGCGCGTCGAGGACGCGCTGCACGCGATGCAGCTGCTCGACGTCGCCGACGAGACCGCGGGCAGCTACTCCGGCGGGATGGTCCGCCGGCTTGAGCTGGCACAGGCGCTGGTCAACCGGCCGTCGCTGCTGATCCTCGATGAGCCGACGGTCGGCCTCGACCCGATCGCCCGCGAGGGGGTGTGGAACCAGGTGCGCAGCATGCAGGACGAATTCGGCATGACGGTGCTGCTGACCACGCACTACATGGAGGAAGCCGACGTGTTGTGCGACCGCGTGGCGCTGATGGACCACGGCAGGCTGCAGGTCGTCGGCAGCCCCGCCGACCTCAAGCGCCGCCTCACCGACGGCACCCGCGAGGCCACGCTCGAAGACGTCTTCCGCCACTACGCCGGCTCGGATCTGGCCGGCGAACCTCGCGGCGGTTTCCGTGCGGTGCGCGCGAGCCGGAGGACGGCACGCCGTGTCGGTTGAACCCCGCCCGCAGGCCGAGCTCGTCTCGGCGCCCCGCGGGTGGCGCCGCGTCCGTGGCACCTCGCGGCGTATCGGCGCGTTCGCGCTGGTGGAACTCCAGAAGCTGCAGCACGACCGCACCGAGCTGGTCACCCGGATGGTGCAGCCCGCGCTGTGGCTGTTGATCTTCGGGCAGACGTTCTCGCGGCTCGGGGTGATCGACACCGGCGGTGTGCCCTACCTGGCGTTCCTCGCGCCGGGGATCATCGCGCAGTCCGCGCTGTTCATCTCGATCTTCTACGGCATCCAGATCGTCTGGGACCGGGACGCCGGCATCCTGGCCAAGCTCATGGTCACCCCAGCGCCGGCCTCGGCGATCGTGACCGGCAAGGCGTTCGCCGCCGGTGTCCGCTCGGTCGTACAGGTCGTCGGTGTCGTCGCGCTGGCGTTCGTCCTGGGCGTGCACCTGACGGCCAATCCGCTCAAGATCCTCGCCGCGATGGGGGTGGTCGTGCTGGGTTCGGCGTTCTTCGCGTGCCTGTCGATGGCGCTGGCCGGGCTGGTGCGCAACCGCGATCGGCTGATGGGCATCGGGCAGGCGATCACGATGCCCCTGTTCTTCGCGTCCAACGCGCTGTATCCGGTCGAGGTGATGCCGCAGTGGCTGCGGTGGCTGTCCGCGGTCAACCCGCTGTCCTATGAGGTCAACGCGCTGCGGGGACTCCTGATCGGCACCCCCGCCAACGGCCTGCTCGACGTGGCGGTGCTGCTGGTGGCCGCGGTGCTGGCCGTCGCGGTGGCCTCGGCGCTGCTGCGGCGCCTCGTGCGCTGAGCCGTCAGGCGAGGATGCGCTCGATGGACCGCATCGGGATGGGCAGCCATGATGGGCGGAACCTCGCCTCGTACGCGGCTTCGTAGACGGCCTTGTCCAGCTCGTAGGCGGCCAGCACGTCCCCGATGCTGCGGGGGTCCACTCCCGCCACCGCGGCGTACCCGTCGCAGAAGGCCGCGCAGTTCTGGTCCACCCAGGTGCGCGCCTGCTGCGCCGTCTGCGGGTTGTCCCCGGCGTCGACGAGGCTCTGATAGGCGGCGTATTCGAACGACCGCAGCACCCCCGCGACGTCGCGCAGCGGAGAGTCCGGTCTGCGGCGTTCGTCGAGCGGCTGGCCCGGCTCGCCTTCGAAGTCGATCAGCAGCCAGTTCTCGGGGGTGCGCAGCACCTGGCCCAGGTGCAGGTCCCCGTGCACGCGGTGCACCGTGATCGAGGTGCCCGCGAGGTCGCGGTAGCGCTGCTCCACCAGCGGCGCGTGGCCGGCCAGCACGGGGGCGGCCTGCACGGCCGAGGCGAGCCGTTCCAGCGCGGTGTCCACGGGGAACTGCTGCACCGAGGTGCCCAGCGTGTCGGCCAGGGTCGCGTGCACCGAGGCGACCGCCTCGCCGAGACGGTAGGACTCGTCGGCGAAGTCTCCGGGCACCTCGTTGGCGAACAGGTCGCGGGTGCTGGCGGTCGCCATGTCCCAGCCCTCGGCGCTGTTGGCCGCGAACGCCGTCACCATGCCGAGCGCGCACAGTTCGGTGCCCGGGCCTGCCCACGTCGTCTCGAACGATCCGAGCAGTGTCGCGACGTGCGGGTTGCCTGCGCGAGCCAGCACCCGGTTCAGCTCGATGTCGGGGTTGATGCCGGGCGTGACGCGGCGAAAGACCTTGAGCATGGCGTCTTTTCCGAAGATCACGCTGGTGTTGCTCTGCTCGGCGCCCGACACCCTCGCGGGCGCGTCGACGGGCAGCGTCGTGTCCGGTTCCCTGCTGAACGTGAGCCCGCCGACGGTGGCCGAGGCGTCGATCAGCGACAGCAGCCTGGCCGCGGCCTGCGGGTCGAACAGCGCGTCGTAGGCGACGCGGGTTCCGCCCGGCCCGTCCTCGGTGCCGATCAGCGCCGCTTCGCCGTACCCGTCGACGGGCGCGTCCTTCCACAGGACGAGCACCTGGTAGCGCTCGGTGAACCCGTCGGTGTAGGCGACGTCGAGCAGCACGTGCTCGATGTCGTCGCCCAGCGGCGTCACGGCGGCCGGTTCGGCCGAGGCGAGTTCGCGGCTGCGGCCGGCGTACCACCGGCGGTGAATGATCCATTCGCTGAATGCCAGCGTCATGGTGTGGAACCTACCCAGGTGTGCCGAAAAGCAATCAGGGCAAGAAGCGTTCGGCCCCTGCGGTGCGGACGTAGCGGACGCTGTTGGCCTGCCGGTAACCGATCATCCCGCCGCTGAACGTCAGGAACAGAAGCCCCGCGACGCCGGGGACGGCCACCACCGCGATCTCGGCCACGGTCGTCTGCGTGACCCCGCGCGCGGACACGCTCGTCCGCGGTGCCAGCCCGCTCGCGGGCGTCGCCGGCAGCGGCGCCGTCACGCCCGGGGTGGGCCGTACCGACCCGCGGATCGCGGGCGTCGGGACGCCGGCCACGCCGGGCTGGGTGACACCCGGCGCCACGGCGGTCGCCGGTGACCCAGGGGGCAGCTTGGTCGGTCGGCCCGCCACGGTCGTCGACCGCGGCACGGTCACCAGCGGGGCGCGGAAGACCACGGGGCCCGACATCCCGCCACCGCCGCCTCCGCCCCCGCCGGTGGTGGTGCCCGACGTCGCGTCCGCGACCGGGGCCTCTTCCTGGGTGCGGAAGGCCGGGCCGGGCGCGGGCTGCGGCGCAGGGACCACGCGCAGCGCTTCGAGGAAGTCGGTCAGCGTGGGCACCGGAATCGCGACGGTGGTGTAGAAGGTCGACGCGCTCGGCCAGCTGCCCGCGGGGATCTCCCCGGGGGCCGGCAACCGGAACCACGGGATCGTGATCGTGCCGCTGAAGTCGCTGACCCGGGGTGCGGGCGCCCGCATCGGGGGTGGGTCGGCGGGGTCGTCGCGCCCGGGATCGACCGTGCTCCCGCCGCCGCCCTCGGGTTCGGGGTCGCTCGGGGCGGGTGCTTCGGCGTCGTCGGGGTCTTCGGCGGGCGATCCCTCGGACGGGTCGTCGGGCTCGGACGGAGCCTCGGGTTCGTTCGGTGCGGGGTCCGTGCCGCCGGAGTCCTCGCCCCCGGTGTCACCGGGGTCGTCGGTCCCCTGGCTGGACGCACCCGAATCTCCCGGCTGCGCCACGGCCGGCGCCGCGAGGGGCACCCCGCCCGCCACCCAGGTCAGCGTGAGGGCACCGGCAACCGCGAGGGAACGCAGCGCAGGCCCGACCATCGTGCACTCGATTCGCAAGAGTTCTGTTGCTCGCCAAGGGGTGAAACAACCCAATTCTCGCATATCGGCACAACCCGCCACTTTTTTTGGAACGGGCTCGCAAACCCTCCTTATCGACGGCACCGTCAGTTTCGGAGAGAGCAGATAGGGTGCCGACGTGACGACAGCCGGCCCGACCCGCGACCACGGCGACCCCGGAGATGCACCGACGGTGCCTCCGCCGCTGACCGAACCGGCCAACACGGTGCGCCCCTCGGCGGCCGAGGAGGCCCGCACGATCGCCGCGTCGACGAACAGCGGCACCCTGGCGACGCTGACCGCCGACGGCGACCCGTGGGCGTCGTTCGTCACCTACGGCCTGCTCGGCGGCGCCCCGGTGCTGTGCGTGTCCAACCTCGCCGAGCACGGCCGCAACCTGGCCGGCGATCCGCGGGCCAGCATCGCGATCGTGGCACCGGCCACCGAGACCGATCCGCTCGCCAACGCGAGGATCACCCTCGCCGGGCGCGTCGAGGCGCCCACCGGCGCCGAGCGCGACGCCGCGCGGGAGGCGCATCTGGCCGCCGTCTCCGCCGCGAAGTACTACATCGACTACAGCGACTTCTCGCTGTGGGTGCTGCGCGTCTCCCGGGTGCGCTGGGTGGGCGGCTACGGCCGGATGGACTCCGCCAGCGGGCAGGACTACTCGGCCGCCGAGGCCGACCCGGTCACGCCGCGGTCGGCGGGCGCCATCGCCCACCTCAACGCCGACCACGCCGAGTCGCTGGCGGCGATGGCCCGCACTCTCGGCGGCTACCCCGACACGACCGCGGCGACGTGCACCGGCGCCGACCGCTACGGACTGGATCTGCGCCTGGACACCGAGCGCGGCCTGGCCTACACCCGGGTCGGTTACGCGTCGCCGATCAATTCGATCGACGAATTACGTTCGGCCACCGTCGAGTTGGCTCGCCGCGCCCGCGACGGCGTGAAATAGGATGGGCGCCGTGAACGACCGTCCCCAGACCTGGCACGCCGCCTTCGACCTGATCCGCACCCGCGGCCACGAACGGCGCGAGGAGCCGTTCAAGCTCGCCAGCGGCCAGCTCAGCCACGACTACATCGACGGCAAGTACGCCGTCGACACCGGTGAGCGCCTGACGATCGTGTCGCGGGCGGTCGCCGACCTCGCGGCCGCGAACGGGATCGAGTTCGACGCCGTAGGCGGCCTGACGATGGGCGCCGATCCGCTCGCCCACGGCGTGGCCATGGTGACCGGCAAGGCGTGGTTCTCGGTGCGCAAGGAGCAGAAGACGCGTGGCCGCGAGCAGTGGGTGGAGGGCACCCGGCTGCAGGAGGGCACCCGGGTGCTGCTCGTCGACGACGTGATCAGCACCGGCGGCTCGACCGAACTCGCACTCGAACGCATCGCTCCGCTGGGCGTCGTGGTCACGGGGGTGATTCCCATGGTCGACCGCGGCGACGTCGCCGCGGCGCGCTTCGCCAAGCGCAACGTGCCGTTCCACGCGCTCGTGACCTACCGCGATCTCGGCATCGAACCGGTGGCCGACGTCTGAGAGGCGTGACGTCTGAGTGGTGTGACGTCTAGGTCGGGCGGCTGACGAGGACCCCGCCGGGCTCGAGCCCGACGGTGACGGGATCGCCCGGCGTGAACCGACGGGCGGCCGAACTCGCCATCTGCGCGAACAGCACCGCTCCGTCGGGCAGCGTGACGTTGACCCGCGAGATGGCGCCGAGGAACGACACCGAGCTGACCGTCGCGCGACCGGTGGGGTCCGGGGCGACCGTGACCGATTCGGGCCGCACCATCGCCACCCCGTCCCCGTCCACCGAACCGGGCAACGCGGGGGCGGTGACTCCCAGCAGCGACGCGGTCCCCGACGAGACCGTGGCCGGCACCTTGTTGTTCAGCCCGACGAAGTCGGCGACGAACGGGGTGGCCGGGTGGGCGTACAGCTCGGCCGGCGCGGCGAGCTGTTCGAGCCTGCCCTGGCTCATCACCCCGACGCGATCGGCGACGGCGAGCGCCTCCTCCTGATCGTGGGTGACGAACAGCGTGGTGGTGCCGACCTCGAGCTGCACGCGCCGGATCTCCTCGCGCAGCTGCGTGCGCACCTTGGCATCGAGTGCCGACAGCGGCTCGTCGAGCAGCAGCACCCTGGGCTCGATCGCCAGCGCCCGCGCCAGCGCGACCCGCTGCTGCTGACCACCGGAGAGCTCCTTGGCATACCGTCCGCCCAGCGCCGACAGCCCTACCAGCTCGAGCATCTCCCCGGCACGGGAAAGCCTGTCCTGTTTGCCCTTTCGGCGCATCTTCAGGCCGAACGCGACGTTGTCCAGCACGGTCAGGTGGGGAAAGAGGCTGTAGGCCTGGAAGACCATGCCCATGTCCCGCTTGCTGGCCGGGACCCGGCTGACGTCGACACCGCCCACCGACACCGTGCCGGACGTGGCTTCGTCGAGCCCGGCGAGGATCCGCAGCGCGGTGGTCTTGCCGCAGCCCGACGGGCCCAGCAGCGCCACCATCTCGCCCGGTTCGATGTGCAGCGTCAGGCCGTCGAGCGCGCGGGTGGTTCCGTACACCCGGGTCAGCTCGGTCAGCTCGACGGCGACGCTCGTCGTCTCGCGCGAGCGTCGGTCCATACCGGTCTTGGTCATACCGTCACCCCTGTCTCACGGACCCGGCCACGTCGCCCGCGGGTCACCAGCGACAGGATCAGCAGCAGCACGAACCCGAACAGCAGCGTGGCCAGTGAGGCCGCCACCGAGGTCGGGCCGTCGCTCTTGCCGATCAGCACGATCTGGACCTGCAGGGTCTCGTAGCCCGACAGCGACGCGATGGTGTACTCGCCGAGCACCACCGCGATGGAAATGAATGCGGCCGAGAGGATTCCCGACCAGATGTTAGGGACGACGACCCGGGTGATCGTGGTCAGCCACCCGGCGCCGAGCGACCTGGCCGCCTCCGAGAGCGTCTGCAGATCGATCGCCGACAGTGCCGCGTCGAGGGCGCGGTAGGCGAAGGGCAGCACCAGGATGACGTACACGAACGTCAGCGTCAGCGCCGATTCCCCCAGGAAGTATGTGACCCACAGGTAGACGTTGCGCAGACCCACCACGATCACCAGCGCGGGAATCGTCAGGGGCAACAGGCAACAGAATGCGAGCACGCCACCGGCCCAGGGGGCGCGCAGACGCACCCAGATCATCGTCGGGACCAGCAGCACGAGCATCGCGATCACCGTGAACACCGCGAGCAGCAGCGACACCACGATCGACTGGTACAGCGCCTCGTCGGACACCAGGTTCGCCCACGCCTGCCAGGTACGGCCGCCGGCGACCAGGTTGCGGGTGGAGAAGTCGGCCATCGCGTAAAGAGGGAACAGGAAGAACAGCGCGAACAGTATCCAGAGTGCCGCGCGCACAACCTTTGTCGACGCTCTCATGACAGCCACCGGGAACTGCGCCGGACGAGCAGGTTGTAGGCGACCATGACCAGTGCCACCACCACGATCATCTCCAGGGCGAGCGCGTAGGCGAAACCGGCCTGGCCCAGCACCACCTCGCTGACCAACGATGCGCGGATCAGCAGCGGCAGGATCGGGCTGCCCTGGCTGACCAGGGCCGCGGCGGTGGCGTAGGCGGCGAACGCGTTGGCGAACAACAGCAGCGCCGACCCGAGGAACGCCGGGGTCAGCAGCGGGATCGCGACCTCGCGCCAGTACGCGAACGTCGACGCGCCGAGACTGACGGCGGCCTCGCGCCACTGGTCGCGCAGGCCTTCGAGCGCGGGGATGAACACGATGACCATCAGCGGTATCTGGAAGTACGTGTACACGAGGATCAGGCCCGACAGGCTGTAGAGCCAGCCCGAGCCGGCCAGGTTGAACCCGAACACCTGCTGCACCCACAGTGTCAGCACCCCGTTCAGCCCTATCGTGGCCAGGAACGCGAATGCCAGTGCCACGCCACCGAATTGGGCCAGCACGCTGCACAGCGAGAGCACCGCCCGGCGCAGCATCGACGTGGGCGGGCTGCTGACGATCAGCCAGGCCAGCACTGCGCCCAGGAATGCGCCCAGCAGCGCCGTGGCCCCCGACAGCAGCACGCTGTCGGCCAGCGCGCTCAGTGCGGTACCGGTGAACAGCGCGGCGATCCGGTCCAGCGAGAAGACCCCGTCGGCATACACCGAACCCACGATGACCGTGACCGTCGGGATGATCAGGAAGATCACCACGACCGTCAGGAAGGGCAACAGCGGCAACGAGTCTCGCAGCCGCCGGCCGAACGTCACCTCAGCCAACAGCGGCAGCCCAGTTCTCCGAGAGGTACTTCGAGGCCGCCTCGGTCTGCTGGGGTGTCGGCACCGTCACCGGTCCGTCGACGACGGGCAGCGCGGCCGCCACGGCCGGGTCCAGCGTGCCGTCGGTGAGCATGGTGTCGGCCCGCACCGGCCGTACCCCGCCCTGGGCGTACAGGTTCTGGCCCTCGTCGCTATAAAGGAACTCCTGCCAGAGCCTCGCCGCCGCCGGGTGGGGCGCATCCTTGTTGATCGCCTGGTAGTAGTACCCCGCCACCGGATTCTGCGGCGGCACCAGCACCGTCCAGGACGGCAGCTTCTCGGTCTGCGACGCGTTGGTGTAGTTCCAGTCGATGACGACCGGGGTCTGGCCGGACTCGATGGTGGCCGGCGTCGGATCGACCGGCAGGAAGTTGCCCGCGTCGGCGAGCTTGCGGAAGAACTCGACGCCGGGGGCGATGTCGTCGGCCGAACCACCCTGGGACAGCGCCACCATCAGGACCCCGGAGAACGCGGCGCCGGCCTGCGTCGGGTCGCCGTTGAGCGCCACCTTGCCCTGGTACTCGGGTTTGAGCAGATCGTCGACGCCGGTCACCGGAGGCACCTTGGCCGAGTCGAAGCCGATCGACATGTAGCCGCCGTAGTCGTTGACCCAGGTGCCGTCGGCGTCCTTGAACGCCGCGGGGATGTCGTCGAAGTTCTCGACCTTGTACGGCGCGAACATCGCCGTGTTCGACAGCGCCACCGACTGTCCGAGGTCGAATACGTCGGGAGCGCTGCTGCGGCCCTTCTGCTGGGTGGCGGCGTTGATCTCATCCTGGCTGGACGCATCGGGTTGCGCGGAGTTCACCTTGATGGAGTACTTTTCGGAGAACGCGGAGATGACGGCACCGTAGTTGGCCCAATCCGGCGGCAGCGCAATGACATTGAGCTCGCCTTCGGCCCTCGCCGCCTCGACGAGGCCTTCCATGCCGCCGAAGTCCCGGGCCGAGGTCGCCTCCGCGGCGCTGACGCCCGACTCGGTCTGGGCGCCCGCGTTGTCCTTCTCCGGCGGCGCGCATCCCACGGCGCCGGCGAACAGGAGCAGGGGCGCGGCGGCGGCGAGCAGGCGGCGCGTGCGCCGTGAGGAGTTCATTGCCGAACCTTCCGATGGGCAGGAGGCTGCGCGGTGTCTCTGCGGTAACCGGCCGACGTCTCCGCCGTGAACGGATCCCGCCGACCGCACCGAACCCTACCCTGGTCGTATGGCCGAATCCGGTGCGTTCGATGCGATCGCCGCGTTCGCGTCGTCCCCGGTGGCGATGCTCGCGACCGCGGGGCCCGACGCCGTACCCCACGTGGTTCCGGTGGTGTTCGCGATCCCCGAACACCGCACGGACATCCTGTACACCGCCGTCGACGCCAAACCCAAGACGACACAACGCCTCCGTCGCCTGGTCAACATCGAACGCAACCCCACCGTGAGCCTGCTCGTCGACCACTACGACCCCGACTGGACGCAGCTGTGGTGGGTGCGTGCCGACGGTGCGGCGACGATCCATCACAGCGGCCTGGAGATGGCCAACGGGTATGCGTCGCTGCGCGCCAAGTACCCGCAGTACCGGCGCGTCGAGCTCGACGGCCCGGTGGTCTCGGTCGACATCCGGCGCTGGTCGTCCTGGCACGCCGGCGGCCTGGGGGATAACCGGTAGGCGGGGTTGCGGTTCTCCCGAACGGGATTGGGGGCCAGCCGGGCAGACCCGGGCCCCGCCACGCGCGAGAGTTTCCTCATGCGTACCGGCTCCCACGACGACCAGCTCACCGCCCGTTTCGAACGCGATGCCGTTCCGCTGATCGCGGAACTGTACCGCCACGCCTTCAAGTTGACCCGCGACCATGCCGACGCCGAGGACCTCCTGCAGGAGACGGCCGTCAAGGCCTACGCGGCCTTCGGCAGTTTCCGTGAGGGCACTAACCTCGTCGGCTGGCTGTACCGGATCATGCACAACACCCACATCAGCGCCTACCGCCGGCAGCAGCACCGTCCGACGCTGCAGTTCACCGACGAGTTCAGCGACGGTCAGTTGCTGGCGGCCAACCACAGCAGCGCCGCGCCCGGGTCCACCGAGGACGTCGTGCTCGCGGGCGCGGCCGACCCCGCGATCGTCGCGGCGATGCGGGCGCTGCCCGAGAAGTACCGCACCGCGGTCTATTACGCCGACGTCGAGGGCCGCAAGTTCCGGGAGATCGCCGAGCTGATCGACGTGCCGATCGGGACCGTGATGTCGCGCCTGCACCGCGGGCGCACGCAGTTGCGCGCGGTGCTGTCCGAGGTCGCGAAGGACCGGGGCTATCCCCTGCCCGAGGCGGCCTGAGCCGACTCCTCGCCACCGGTGAGGCGTTCCTCGTAGGCGCCCTCGTCGCGTCCGAGCGCGATCGTGCCCGCGACCATCGCGGCCGTCGAGACCCCGATCGCGATCAGGTCCCAGTGCCCGACGTTGAGGTGCTCGCCGAGCACGACCGCCCCGAGGATCACCGCGATCATCGGCTCCAGCACGAGCATGGTCGGCACCGACGTCTGCAGCGATCCGGCGTGGAACGCCGACTGCTGCAGCAGCGTGGCCCCGACCCCGATCAGCACCAGCAGGTAGAGCACCGGGGTGGTCAGCACCGCGACCGCACCCTCGTGGGTGAGCATGTGCATGACGAGCTTGGTCAGCACGGCCACGACGCCGAACAGGACACCGACGGCGACCGCCAGCAGCACCGCCCGGATCCAGCCCACGATGCGGGTCGCGACGATCACGCAGGCCAGCACCGCGACGGTGCACACGACGGCCACGACCGTCGAGGTGGTCAGCGACGCCTCGTAGTCACCCGGGCTGGCCTTGGCCAGGACGACGAAGACCGCCAGCGCGACGGTCAGCAGCACGGCCCAGGCCCACTCCGAGCGCGTCACCGTGCGGTGCGCGAGGCGGGCGCTGAGCGGCAGGGCGAACAGCAGCGCCGAGACCAGGATCGGTTGCACCAGCAGGAGCGAGCCGTTGGCCAGCGCAAGTGCCTGGAACACGAACCCCGCGACCGCCGACGCGGTGCCCATCCACCACAGGGGCCGGCGGATCAGTGTCGCGAACATGACGGGGCTGATGCCGTGCTCGGCGGGTACGTCGAGGGTGGCCCGTTGGCGAACCACGATGCCGACGGCGAGAAACACCGCGGCCAGGAATGCCAGCAGCACGGTAAGTCCATGGCCGATCACCCGACAAGGCAAGCACATTTCACCGCGCTGCGCCGAACCGCCTGATTAGGACGCTTCCTTACCCCCGACGTCCCCGACCACCCGAAGGTGCGGCCGCTGCGGCGTGGTCGCGGCGCCGTCCGGCGCGATCTTGTCGTTGACGGTGGCCACCACGGAATCCACGCGGTGCACGGCGCGGTCGCACAGCCCGCGCACGCGGTCGCCGGCGGTGTCGACGGCCGTGTCCACGTCGTCGGCGGCGCTGAGCAGGTAGGCGCGGATGTCGACCCGCAGCCGCTCGCCCGCCCGGCGCAGCCGGCGCCGCAGCCGGTCGTCGATCTCGACGGTGACGTAGGGCAAAACCCGGAGCTTCATCCCGCGCGCCTCCCCTGTGGATGCCTGTGGTGGATGCTTGAGCCCACCCTAGCCAAGCATCAGTGGACCTGCGCCAGCGAACGGCCGGCGCTCTCACGCAGGGTCAGCACCGTGCCCAGCGACACCGCGGCGGCCGCGATCAGATAGAACGCGGGGGCTATCGAGTTGCCGGTGGACGCGGTCAGCCACGTGACCACGTACGGGGTCGTGCCGCCGAACAGCGCCACACACACGTTGTAGCCGACCGAGAACCCGCTGAACCGAACGCGGGTGGCGAACAGTTCGACGCCGGCCGACACCGCGCACGAGATGTAGACCGACTCGATCGCGGCGAGCAGACAGTGCGCGGCGAGGGCGGCCACCAGCGAGCCGGAGGTGAGCAGCAGGAACAGCGGGTAGGCGAGCACGACGAACGCGGCGGCGCCGGCGATGAGCAGGGGGCGGCGGCCCACCCGGTCCGACAATGCGGCCAGGGGCAGGATCAGGACGAGCGCCACCACGCAGGCCAGGGTGATCGACAGGAACGCATCGGACTTCGAGAACTCCAGCGTCTTGATGAAATACGTTGGCAGGAAGGTGAACACGACGTAGTAGCCGATGTTGAACACGATGAACAGGCCGATCACCTGCAGGATCTGGCGCCACGACGTGCCGACGGCCTCCCGCAACGGCGAGTCGGAGGTCTTGTCGGCCTTGTTCAGCTCGGCGAACTGCGGGGTGTCGCCCAGACGCAGCCGGATGTAGAGGCCGACCAGGCCCAGCGGCCCGGCGATCAGGAACGGGATGCGCCAGCCGTAGCTCTCCATCGCCTCGGCGGGCAGCAGGGCCTGCAGCAGGGTCACGGTGACGGACCCGAGCAGGAACCCCAGCACGCCGGACCAGGCCATGAACGTGATCGTCAGCCCGCGGCGGCGGTCGCTGGCGAATTCGGCGAGGTAGACCGCTCCGCCGCCGTACTCGCCGCCGGCCGAGAAGCCCTGCAGGCACCGCAGCACGAGCAGCAGCAGCGGCGCGGCCAGACCGATGGTCTCGTAGGTGGGCAACAGTCCGATGCCCAGCGTGGCGGCCGACATCAGCAGGATGACGACCGCGAGCACCTTCTGCCGGCCGATGCGGTCGCCGAGGGGGCCGAAGAAGAACCCGCCGAGGGGACGCATGAAGAACGCCGCGGCGAAGATGGCGAAGGTGTTGAGCAGCGCGGTCGTGTCGTTGCCCGACGGGAAGAAGTGCGCGGCGATGAAGGTCGCCAGGAAGCCGTAGATCGCGAAGTCGAACCACTCCACGGCATTGCCGATCGAGGCGCCCGTCACCACCCGGCGAATGTCGGACTGCGGTTGCGGTTCCATGGCCGACCCCCGAATCTAAGCGTGGCGCTGAACATTTCGCTTACCGCGACGCAGTGATGCGCCGCTGCAGGCAACCTATCGTGTCAGCCTCTGACCGCCCGCTTGGCCGCCTTCACCGCGTCGGCGGCGTCGCGGCTGGCCTGCTTGCCCGCCGCGTAGGAGTCCTCGGCCGCGGCCAGCGCCTCCTGCGCCGCGGCGAGCCGGCGCTGCGCGTCCTGGTGCCGCAGCCGGGCGGTGGCCAGGTCGGACTGCAGCTCGGTGAGCGCGGCGTCGGCGTCGGACTTGGCCCGTTCGGCCGCGGCCAGCGCGGCACGGGCCTTCTGCGCGCGTTCGTCGACCTTCTTGCTGGGGGCCCTGTCGGTCGTGGTCTTCGCGCTTGGGGTCTTGGCACCCGGGGTCTTCGCGCCCGAGCCCTCCGCGGCCCTGTCCGGTCTCGGGCTCCTGGTGGTGGGGGCCACCGCCGAGGCCTGCTTGGCGGCACTGACCCCGAAATCGCCGAATCCCGACCACTGTTCGGCCTTGGCGAGGCGGCCCAGCCGGTCGGTGACGTCGGGATCGGCCACGGCGGCCTGCAGTGTCGAGGTCACGTCGTCGCGCAGCGCGGCCGACGGGGAGGACACCCCAGCCTGCGTGAGCGCGGTGCGGGTCAGCGCGTCGACGAGCTTGCGCTGCTCGGCGGTCAGTGCGCGGATGGCCTCGCCGTCCATGGCCGCATGCGCCTCGCGCAGCCGGGACCCGAGATCGGCGAGCTGCGCACGGGCCGCCGTGGTGAGCGCCAGCGCATTGACCGCCCAGGCCGCCGTCGTCGGTTTACGGCTGCCCGTGATGCGCTTGGCGGCATCGGTGTCCCCGCTCTTCTTGGCCGCCGCGGCCAGCCTGGTGCGCAGCCCGGTGAAGTCTTCGGGCCGGGCCCTGTACAACTCGTCGAGCGCCTCGTCGACCGCGAACCCCATGCCCTCCGTTCTAACGCGAAAGTCCGGCCGCGTCAGCGACAATGTGGCACATCGACAACACATCGGGGATCAGGAGCAGGAGCTCGCTGCGGCCTGCCATCGTGGTCGGGGCGCTCGGCGTGGTCTTCGGCGACATCGGCACCAGCCCGATCTACACCCTGGCGACCGTGTTCGACCCCGGTGATCCGCATCCGGTGCCGGTGTCGTCCCACAACGTCTACGGCGTGGTGTCGCTGATCTTCTGGTCGGTGATGACGATCGTGACGCTGACCTACGTGACGCTGGTGATGCGCGCCGACAACCACGGCGAGGGCGGCATCATGGCGCTGATCACCCTGGTCCGGAAGTGGGGGGCGCCCAGCACCCGGCACACGACGGCGGCGCTGGCCGCCCTCGGCGTCTTCGGGGCTGCGCTGTTCTTCGGCGACAGCATGATCACGCCGGCGATCTCGGTGCTGTCCGCGGTCGAGGGTCTCGAGGTCGTCGACCCCGACTTCAAGGACCTCGTCGTGCCGGTGACCGCCGTGATCATCCTCGCGCTGTTCAGCGTGCAGCGGCGGGGCACCGCGGCGGTCGGACGGTTCTTCGGGCCGGTGATGATTCTGTGGTTCGTCGCGATCGGCGCGCTGGGCGTCGGCGGTATCGCGCGCAATCCCGACATTCTGAGGGCGCTGTCGCCGACCTACGCCCTGGGCTTCCTCACCGGGCACTTCCACATCGCGTTCTTCGCCCTGGCCGCCGTCGTGCTGGCGGTCACGGGGGCCGAGGCGCTGTACGCCGACATGGGCCATTTCGGCCGCAAGGCGATCACCCTGGGCTGGCTCGGCCTGGTGCTGCCGGCCTGCACCCTGAACTACCTCGGGCAGGGCGCGCTGGTGCTCGATGACGAATCCGCCGTGCGCGCACCGTTTTTCCTGCTGATGCCGGAGTGGTCGCGGATCCCGCTGATCCTGTTGGCGACCGCGGCCACGGTGATCGCGTCGCAGGCCGTCATCACCGGGGCGTTCTCGGTGGCCTCGCAGGCCGCCCAGCTCGGCTACCTGCCGCGGCTGCGCATCCAGCACACCTCGGCCTCGACCATCGGCCAGATCTACGTGCCGTGGATCAACGGCGTGCTGCTGGTCGCCGTCCTGATCCTGGTGTTCGCGTTCCGCAGCTCGTCGGCGCTGGCGTACGCGTTCGGCATGGCGGTGACAGGCACCATCACGATCACCACCCTGCTGTTCCTCTACCTGGCGCGCACCCGGGCGGGTGCGCCGCTGTGGCTGGTGATCGCCGGGGGTGGCGCGCTGCTGTGCGTCGACCTGATGTTCTTCGCGGCCAACATGACCAAGCTCGTGCACGGCGCCTGGCTGCCGCTGCTGATCGCCGTCAGCGCGTTCACGGTGATGACGACGTGGCAGCGCGGGCGCGTCGTCGTCACGCGGGCCCGGCGCGAGGCCGAAGGCCCGATGCAGGACTTCATCGACGGTCTGGGCACCAGGACCCCGCCGCTGCTGCGGCTGCCGGGCACGGCGGTGTTCCTCAATCGGGGGGCGGACGGGCGGGAGGGGTACGGCGACGACACCGCGCCGCTCTCGATGCGGTCGAACGTCGACCACAATCATGTGCTCGCCGAGCATGTGGTCATCGTGTCGCTCACCACCGAACCCGTCCCCCGGATAGCGGACGCCGAGCGGCTCAGCGTCGACGATCTGGGCGCCGCAGACGACGGAATCATCCGTGTGATTGCCCGTTTCGGCTACATGGACCGGGTCGACGTGCCCCGCGCCCTGCGGCTGCTCGACCCGTCACAGACCGAGGGCCCGCTGGACCTCGACCACGCGACCTACTTCCTGTCCAAGCTCGAGCTGTGCCAGGGCGACGCTCCCACGATGGCGCCGTGGCGCAAACGGCTCTTCATCGCGACGTCCCACATCACCGCCGACGCGGCCGCCCACTTCGGCCTGCCGCTGGACCGGACGGTGATCATCGGGTCACGACTCCAGATCTGAGGTCCGCTTGCGCCGCAGCGGTTCCCGTCCCGGCGGCTGCTGCGGGGGCGGGAGCAGCGGAACCCGCGGCCGTACGGGGACGCGGGTCGGCTCGGAGGTGGTGATCTCCAGCGACTCCCCCGCGTGCCGGATCGTCAGGGCCCCCCGCGGACCGTCGCGCAGCGTGTAGGTCACCGTGTCGTGGTCGGCCTCGACCGTCACCCGGAAACCCCGCCAGCGCAACCGGAATCGCAGCCGGGAGATCCCCGAGGGCAGGTGCGGATCGAGTGCGAGGACGCCTTCGTCGTCGCGCAGTCCGCCGAATCCCCCGACCAGGGCGGTCCAGCTGCCCGCCAGCGACGCCAGATGCAGCCCGTCACCGGTGTTGTGGTGCAGGTCCCGCAGATCGATCAGGGCCGCCTCGTAGGCGTAGTCGTGGGCCAGTTCCATGTGGCCGACGTCGGCGCACATCACCGCCTGCGTGCACGCCGACAGCGAGGAGTCCCGCGTGGTGCGCCGCTCGTAGTAGTCGACGTTGCGGGCCTTCTGCTCGGGAGTGAACGCATGGCTCTGCCACTGCATCGCCAGCACCAGGTCGGCCTGCTTGATCACCTGCGTCGGGTACAGCCGCACATACGGTTCGTGCAGCAGCAGTGGGTATTTCGTGTTCGCGCGGAAGTCCCACTCCCTCAGGTGGGTGAACCCGTCGCACTGCGGGTGCACGCCGAGCTCCTCGTCGTACGGAATGTGCACCGCGTCGGCGGCGTCGCGCCACGCGGCGGTCTCCTCGGTGTCGACCCCCATGTCGCGCGCCGCGTCGGGGTGGCGCGTGCACGCGTCGGCGGCGATCCGCAGGTTCTGCGCCGCCATCAGGTTGGTGAACACGTTGTCGCGCACGATCGCGGTGTACTCGTCGGGTCCGGTCACGCCGTCGATGCGCCACCTGCCGTAGCGGTCGTGGTGCCCCAGCGACAGCCACAGCCGCGCCGTGTCCACGAGAACGGCCAGCCCGCAGTCTTTTTCGAGCGAATCGTCCCCGGTGACCACCCGGTAGCGGTCGAACGCCATCGCGATGTCGGCGTTGACGTGGAACGCCGCGGTGCCCGCCGGCCAGTACGCCGAACACTCCTCGCCGCGGATGGTGCGCCACGGGAAGCTGGCCCCCTTGAGGTCCAGTTCGGCCGCGCGGGCGCGGGCCAGATCCAGCGTGGACGCCCGCCAGCGCAGCGCATCGGCGGCCGCCCGCGGGGCGGTGTAGGTGAGCACCGGCAGCACGAATCCCTCGGTGTCCCAGAAGGCGTGGCCGTCGTAGCCGGTCCCGGTCAGCCCCTTGCCGGCGATGGCACGGCGCTCGGCGCGGGCACTGGCCTGCAGCACGTGGAAGAGCCCGAAGCGCACCGCCTGCTGGCAGTCGGCGTCGCCGTCGACCTCGACGTCGGCGCAGTCCCAGAAGTCGTCGAGGTATTCGCGTTGCGCGTCGAGCAGGCCCTGCCAGCCCGTGTAGCGGGCACCCGCGATCGCCGCGGCCACCTGGTCACGCAGCGCCGGCCGGGACCGCAGGCTCGACCACCCGTAGGCGAGGAACTTGACCAGACGCAGCCGCTCACCGGATTTGAGTGCGCAGACGAACGTCGTGCGCGCCCAGTCCTCCCCGGCGTCACCGCTGATGTCGACCCGGCCCTCCGCCTCGATGAGGTGGTCCATCGCCGCGGCCATGGTCAGCTCGCTGGCGCGCGTGCGGTGGATCAGCATGGCTCCGTTCTCGCTGACCTCGTGCTGCACCGCCTCCAGCGGTTTCTCCAGTACCGCGGCCACCCGCGGATCGTCGGACTGCGACGGCTGGTCCTCGTTGGCGACCAACTCGGACTGCACCGTCAGCAGGACGTCGTCGACGGCTTCCACGATGTACTCGATGGCGGCCAGCCCGCGCTGGGCCAGCGACACCAGCCGGGTCGAGTTCACCTTCACCCGTTTGCCCGACGGCGCCACCCATTCCGCGGTTCGGGTGAGGGTTCCGGCGCGCATGTCGAGAGTCCGCTCATGCGAACATAATTCGCCGTACCTGACGTCGAACGGCTCGTCGTCGACGAGCAGGCGGATCAGCTTGCCGTTCGTGACGTCCACGATCGACTGGCCGTCCTCGGGGTAGCCGAAGCCCGCCTCGGCATAGGGCAGCGGACGGATCTCGTAGAACCCGTTCAGGTACGTCCCGGGGAGCCCGTAGGGCTCGCCCTCGTCGAGATTGCCGCGCAGTCCGATGTGCCCGTTGGACAGGGCGAACAGCGACTCGGTCTGCGGCAGCAGGTCGATCCGCAGCTCGGTCTCACGCACCTGCCACGGCTCCACCGGGAAGGCGTCGTCGGTGATCATCATTATGTGAGCAGGTCCCCCAGGTCGGTGACGACGATATCGGCGCCGTTGTGCCGCAGCTCTTCTGACTGTCCGGTGCGGTCCACACCGACCACGATCCCGAACTCCCCGGCGCGGCCGGCGGCCACCCCGGACAGCGCGTCCTCGAACACGGCGGCTTCCGCCGGCGCGACGTGGAGCAGCTCGGCGGCGCGCAGGAAGGTATCCGGCGCGGGCTTGCCGCGCAGACCCTGCTCGCGCAACGTCACGCCGTCGACCCGCTCCTCGATGAAGACGTCGAGCCCGGTCAGCTCGAGCACCTCGCGGGTGTTGGCGCTGGAGGACACGACCGCGCGACGCAGCCCGGCGTCGGCGGCGGCCTGCAGGTAGCGCCGCGACCCCTCGAAGACCTCCACCCCGTCGCTCTCCAGCGTCTGCCGGAACATCAGGTTCTTCCGGTCACCCAACCGCGTCACCGTCTCCTCGTCGACGGAGATCCCGCGGCTGTCGAGGAACGACCGGATGCCGTCGGCGCGCGGCTTCCCGTCGACGTAGCGCTCGTAGTCCTCGCCCGCGTCGAAGGGACGGAACTGCTGCTGCAGGGTGTGCAGATACTCGTCGAACATCGCCTTCCAGGCGCGCCGGTGCACGCTGGCGGTGTCGGTGAGCACGCCGTCGAGGTCGAAAAGGCACGCGCGTATCCGTTCGGGAAGACCGAGCATTACCCACTCATACCCCCTTTCGCTCAATAGCTTGTTGGTCATGCGCATCGGTGTCGTATTTCCCCAGACAGAGCTCGGCGGCGACCCGGAGGCGGTCCGTGCCTACGGCCGCCGTGTCGAGGAGCTCGGTTTCACCCACCTGCTCGCCTACGACCATGTGCTCGGGGCCGACCCCGACGTGCACACCGGCTGGGCGGGTCCCTACGACATCGACACCACGTTCCACGAGCCCCTGGTGATGTTCGGCTTTCTCGCCGCGGTCACCACGTCGTTGGAGCTGGTCACCGGTGTGGTGATCCTGCCGCAGCGCCAGACCGCGCTGGTGGCCAAACAGGCCGCGGAGGTGGATCTGCTCAGCGCCGGCCGGCTGCGGCTCGGGATCGGGCTGGGCTGGAACGCCGTGGAGTACGAGGCGCTCGGCGAGCGGTTCACCACCCGCGGGCGGCGCGTCGAGGAACAGATCGAGCTGCTGCGCCGACTGTGGACGCAGCGATCGGTCAGCTTCGACGGCGACCACCACCGGGTGACCGGCGCCGGGATCGCGCCCCTTCCGACGCAGCGGCCCATCCCCCTGTGGATCGGCGCCGCGAGCCCGCCCGCCTACGCGCGCGTCGGTCGCCTGGCCGACGGCTGGTTTCCGATGCATCCCCCGGGTCCGCGCCTCACCGAAGCCCTCTCGACGATCGCCGCGGCCGCGCGCGACGCCGGACGTGACCCGGCCGGCATCGGCATGGAGGGCCAGGTCAGCTGGCAGCACGACCTTGAGCGCGTGGTCGCCGACCTCGACGCGTGGGCCGAGCACGGCGCCACCCACGTCGCGGTGAACACGATGGGAGCGGGCCTGCGCACCGTCGAGGAACACCTCGCGGTGCTGGAGACCGTCGCCGGCCGCGTCGGTCTCCGGCCCAGCTAGGCGAGCCCCATCAGCGCCCGCAGATCCGCGGTGCGCCACAGCACCAGGCCGGCGAACACGACCAGCAGCGCCACCACGGCGCCGGCCTGCACCAGGGTGCGCTGCGCCCGGGGCGCATACGCGAACGCCGCGGCCACCAGCGCGCCCGTCACCAGCCCGCCGATGTGCCCCTGCCAGCTGATGTTCTGCGAGCTGAACAGCGGGAAGAGGAACGTGAAGGCCAGGTTCAGACCGATGATCATCACCACCGACCGCACGTCCATGTTGAGTCTCTTGCCCACCACGAACATGGCGCCGAACAGACCGAACACGGCACCTGAGGCGCCGGCGGTCAGCGCATCGAGGGTGAGCAGGTAGACGAGTACCGAACCGCCGAGGGCACTGACCAGATACAGCGCGGCGAACCGGACCCGGCCCAGCGCGATCTCCAGCGGCGGGCCCACGAAGTACAACGCCAGCATGTTGAACGCGATGTGGGTGATCCCGAAGTGCAGGAACGCCGAGGTCAGCAGCCGGTAGACGTCGCCGTCGGCGACTGCGGGCGGCCACAGGCCCAGGGCGCGTTCCAGCTCCGGCGACGCCATCTGCAGCGCGAACATCAGCAGGTTCACGCCGATGAGCGCGTAGGTCACCACCGGCGTCATGGTCGCGGGCCGCTGGGCGCCGAAGGCGTTAATCACGGGGCGCACCGAGCGGGCCGCCTCCCCGACGCAGTCCACGCACTGGTGCCCCACGGCCGCGTCGCGCATGCACTCGGGGCAGATGAAGCGGTTGCAGCGGGTGCAGCGCACGTAGGTCTGCCGGTCGGGGTGCCGGTAGCAGGTCGGCACCTGCTGCGGCGGGCCCGGCTGCGGGTAGGGATAGCCCACGTCAGAGGGTCCCGAACAGCTCGATGTGGTTGCCGTCCGGATCCGCCACGAACATGAACCCCATGCCGGGCACCGGCGCGAACTCGGTGACCGGTTCGACGACCTCGTACTCCGAAGCCTCGAACGCCTCACCGACGGCCCGCAGCCCGTTCACCCCGATCGTGAAGTAGCGCAGCCCCGCCTGGCTGCGCCCGCCGCCCGGTGCGGCCGGGGCAGGCGGCGCAGTCGTGTAGGTGACGAGCTTGAGCACGCTGCCGCCCAGGGAGTAGCGGCGTTGCCTGCCGCCCTCGAAGTCGATCTCGCCCTGCGGCTCCAGTTCCAGGAAGCCCTCGTAGAACGCGACCATCGGGGCCAGGTCGGTGGTGACGAGCCCGACCTCGATGCCCGGTGTCAGCAGGTCCAATTTCACTGTGTCTTCTCTCCCGTCGCTTCGCTCGCCCCGCGGCAATTTCCCCCAAACTATCCGCCGAGCAGCTCCGCCGCCCCGCCATCCCAGGTGTCCAGCCTGACGGCGTCGGCCAGCGGCCTGCGCCGCAGCGGGCCGTGCCTGCCCTTGGGCCACCCCACCACGACGTGGCCGGCCAGCATCCAGTCCTCGGGCACCCCGACGGCATCCCGGAGCACGCGCTCGCCGTCGTAGGACGCCCAGCTCGTCAGGCAGGCGCCCAGCCCCTGCGCCCGCGCGGCGAGCAGGAAGTTCTGCATCGCCGGGAAGATCGACCCGCCGAGCAGTAGCTCCGAGGCCGTCGGGAACCGCTTCTGCGTGAACAGCACCGAGGTGAACTCGCCGGCGCGGTCGTGCAGCTCGTAGGTCGCGCGGTTGTTGCGGGCCCGCGGACTGTCGTCGTCGGGGGCGGGCCGGCTCATGCGGTAAACGGGCTCGATCACGGCCAGCGCGTGCGCGGCGGCCTGCGCGACGACGGCGCGCTGCGCGGCTGACCGCAGCACCACGAACCGCCATGACTGCGCGTTGGCGCCCGACGGCGCCCAGGTGGCGGCTTCGAGGCAGCGCCGCAGCGTGGCGTCGTCGACAGGTTCGTCGGTGAACCGCCGGATCGTGCGGGCCGTCGACATCGTCTCCCAGATGTCCGTGCTCGATGCGCGCATGACACCGAAGCTATCGGACGAATGGCCGGTAACAATTCGACAACGACACAGATCACGATCAATTAAGCAATCGCGCGCAACTCTGAGAAAGCTCAGGATTCGGTGCCGGTTATTTCGTTGGCAGCGAACAGTTTCGCCGAAATTGAGGCCAATGTCACCGTCGCCGGGAGTAACGCTCGCGGGGTTTCGACCTCGGCGTTTGGCGCCGAAGTTTGGTCCCTTCAGATTCGGCTACTTTGGTCTGCGGGCGGGGAAAGCAGTGACCGATTCACAATACGAAGGACCAATCAATCATGAATTTCAGTGGTAACACCGTGCGCCGTGGTGTGGCCGGTATCGGGGCGGCCTGTGTCCTAGGCGGTCTCGCCGCAGCAACCGTTGCCGCGCCGGTCGCGTCGGCCCAGCCGGCGGGATGCTCCGCCAGCGATCTGACGGGCACCGTCAGCAACGTGACCGCCGCAGCACGCGGCTACCTCGACACGCACCCGGGCGCCAACCAGGCGGTCACCGCGGCGATGAACCAGCCGCGGCCCGCAGCCGAGGCCAACCTGCGCGGCTACTTCACCGCCAACCCCTCGGAGTACTACGACCTCCGCGGGATCCTGGCACCGCTCGGTGACGCGCAGCGCAACTGCAACGTGACCGTGCTGCCCGCCGAGCTCCAGTCGGCCTACGACACCTTCATGGCGGGCTGATCACCCTCAACAGGAAGCGGCGTCGGAAATCTCCCGCCGCCGCTTCCTCGTATGTGGCCGCCTCGTATGTGGCCGCCTCCCGGTCCCACCCTTTAGACTGCCTAGCTATGAGGCTGACGACCCCCGCCGCGCTCGGCGCCGCGGCCACCTCCGCCTGGTTGGCCGCCTGCATCGTGGCCGCCCCGATGGCTTCGGCCCAGCCGGCGCCACCCGCGCCGCCGGCCCCCACCCCGCCCGCGCCGGGTGCACCCGCTGCGGGGCTGAAGACCACGATCGAGGCCAGTGGCACCTACGCCGTGGGCACCGACATCGCCCCCGGCGTGTACCAGTCGGCGGGGCCCGTCGACGACGGCGCCTGCTACTGGAAGCGATCCGCGGGCGACGAGATGGTCGACAACCGGCTGACGAAGAAGCCCGCGTTCGTCCAGATCATGCCGACCGACACCTCCTTCACCACCAGCGACTGCCAGGCCTGGCAGCTCACCAACGCGCCGATGCCACCGCAACCCGGGCCCGGCGACCTGCTCGGCCAGCTGACACAGGCGATCGGCAGCGGCATGTTCTCCGGCGGCCCGCGCTGAGTTCGGGCCGGATCGCCGTCCCCGCGGACCTCGACGCGGTCACCGCGATCGGGGACGAGGATCATGCGGGCGTCGATCCCGCCGCGGTCGAGCGGATCTGGGAGGCCGCCCGGCACTGGTACCGCGCGGGCATGCACCCCGCGATCCAGGTGTGCCTGCGCCGCGACGGCAAGATCATCCTGGACCGCGCGATCGGCCACGCCTGGGGCAACGGTCCCGACGAGGGCTCTGCCACCGAGAAGATCCCCGTGCGCACCGACACCCCGTTCTGCGTGTACTCGGCCGCCAAGGCCATCACCACGACGGTGGCGCACATGCTCGTCGAGCGCGGGGCGTTCTCCCTCGACGACCGCGTGTGCGAGTACCTGCCGACCTACACCAGCCACGGCAAGGACCGGACCACCATCCGGCACGTGATCACGCACAGCGCCGGCATCCCGTTCGCGACCGGCCCCAAACCGGACCTCAAGCGGATGGACGACAGCGACTACGCCCGCGACATGCTCGGCCGGATGAAACCCGTGTACCCCCCGGGACTGATCCACATCTACCACGGCGTCACCTGGGGCCCGTTGATGCGCGAGATCATCTCGGCGGCAACGGGACGCAACATCCGCGATATCCTGGCCGACGAGATCCTGGGCCCGCTCGGCTTCCGCTGGACCAATTACGGTGTTGCCGCACCGGATGTTCCGCTCGTCGCCCCCAGCCATGTGACGGGCAAGCCGCTGCCGCCGCCGATCGCGAAGGCCTTCAAGACGGCCGTCGGCGGGACCCCGCAGCAGATCATCCCGTTCTCGAACACGCCCCAGTTCCTGACCGGGGTCATCCCGTCGTCGAACACGGTGTCCAACGCCAACGAGCTGTCCCGGTTCGCCGAGATACTGCGCCGCGGCGGGGAACTCGACGGTGTGCGGGTGATGTCGGCAGACACGCTGCGGGCAGCGACGAAGGAGGCGCGCCGGCTGCGCCCCGATCTCGCCACCGGTCTGCAGCCCATGCGCTGGGGCACCGGATACATGCTGGGCTCCAAGCGGTTCGGTCCGTTCGGCCGCGACGGCTCCGGGGCGTTCGGCCACACCGGACTGACCGACATCGCGGTGTGGGCCGACCCGGAACGGGCGCTGTCGGTCGCGGTGGTCAGCAGCGGCAAGCCCGGCGGGCACCGCGAGGCGAAGCGATACCCCCAGCTGCTCGACCGCATCAACGCCGAGATCCCGCGGATCTGACGCAGGCCCCCGAGCCTGCCCCGCTCGCACCGCGAGCGCGCGTGTCTGCACACGAAACGCTGCGCAGTGCCGTGCAATGGCGCACGCTCGCGCTCGCCGACCGAGCGCAAGATTCTGATCGCGCTGAACCTAACCGGTGACGACGCGACGGCGACCGAACAGCCTTTCGGGGTGACCCGCGTGATCCGCTTCAACGCCTTCGACATGAACTGCGTCGCCCACCAGTCGCCCGGCTTGTGGAAGCATCCCGACGACCAGTCGTGGCGCTACAAAGACCTGGAGTACTGGACCGAACTGGCCAAGCTGCTCGAACGGGGCCGGTTCGACGGGCTGTTCATCGCCGACGTCCTCGGCACCTACGACGTGTACGGCGGCAGCGACGAAGCCGCGATCCGTCAGGCCGCTCAGATCCCGGTCAACGACCCGCTGCTACTCGTCTCGGCGATGGCACTGGTGACCGAGCACCTCGGGTTCGGCATCACGACCGGCACCGGTTTCGAGCACCCGTACCCCTTCGCCCGCCGCATGTCGACCCTCGACCACCTTACGAAGGGCCGCATCGGCTGGAATGTCGTCACCGGCTATCTGCCCGCCGCCGCACGCAACATGGGGCAGACCGACCAACCCGCCCACGACGCCCGCTACGACCACGCCGACGAATACCTCGAGGTGCTCTACAAGCTGTGGGAAGGATCGTGGGAGGACGACGCCGTGGTGCGTGACCGCGCTCGCGGCGTATTCACCGACCCGGCCAAGGTGCACCACATCGGCCACCGCGGACCACATTTCAGTGTTCCCGGCATGCACCTGTCCGAGCCCTCGCCGCAGCGGACGCCGGTGATCTATCAGGCCGGCTCGTCGCCGCGCGGCGTGCGCTTCGCCGCCGAGAACGCCGAGGCCATCTTCACCGCGTCGCCGACGAAGGCGATCCTGCGGGAAACGGTCAGCACGATCCGCCAGGAACTCGAGATCGCCGGACGCGACCCGTATTCGGTCAAGATCTTCAACCTGTCGACGATCGTCACCGCAGCCACCGACGAGGAGGCCCACGCGCGCCACGCCGAGTACCTGTCCTATGGCGATCCCGAAGGCGCGCTGGTATTCATGTCCGGATGGATGGGTGTCGACCTGTCCCGCTACGGCCTCCACGAGCCCGTCGGCAACGTCGACTCCAACGCCATCCTCTCGGCCGTTGCCGCGTTCCAGTCCGCTGATCCCGACGGCCGCGAATGGGCCGTCCGCGACATCGCGGAGTGGGGCAAGATCGGGGGCATGGGCCCGCGATTCGTCGGGTCCGGGATCAGCGTTGCCGATTCTTTGCAGGAGTGGGTCGAGGAAACCGACGTCGACGGCTTCAATCTCGCCTATGCGATCTCCCCCGGCTCGTTCGCCGAATTCGTCGATCATGTCGTGCCGGTGCTCTCGGAGCGGGGCGCCTACCAGACCGCGTATACGCCAGGTACATTGCGGCACAAGCTGCTCGGTCACGGCGACCGCCTGCCCGACGATCACCGCGGCGCGCGCTACCGCGTCGGCGGACCTCTGTCGACGATCATCGACCGCCCGGCCACGCTGCCATCCTCGTCGGCATCGACGGCGTCGCCACCCGCGGCGGGACGCTGACGTCGCAGCAGCCGCCGGCTCACACCGCCACGGCCCCACCCGCCGCCGGCACCCGCGCCAGACCGAGGTGACCACGCAGCGTGGTGTGGGTGTACTCGCGCCGGAACACACCGCGATCCCGCAGGATCGGCACGACGTGGTCGACGAACAGTTCCAGACCGGACGGGAAAACGTCCGGCATCAGGTTGAATCCATCAACGGCGCCGGCGACGAACCACTCCTCGATCGCATCGGCGATCTGTTCGGGCCCGCCGATCACCAACCGATGCCAGGTGATCACGCGGTCGAGAAGCTGGCGCACGGTCAGGTTCTCGCGCCGGGCCAGGTTCACGACGATGTCGCGGGCACCCTGGGAACCGCCGTGGGCCACCGCTCCGTCGAGGAGCCACTGCGGCAGCGGTGTGTCCCAGCTCAGCTCACCCGGGTCAACGGACAGCTGCGACGCCAGATGCGCGAGACGGCGGTCACCGGCCAGCTCGTTGAGCTCGTCGTTGCGGCGGCGGGCCTCGGCTTCGGTGCTGCCCAGCACGAACGACAGCCCCGGCATGATGCGAATCGCGTCTCGTGGGCGCCCATAGGACACTGTCCGCGAACGCAACTCGTCCGCGTTGCGCAGAGCATCGGTCAGTGACGCCTGCGCGGCGAACACGCCGTCGGCGTACCGGGCCGCCAGATCGAGACCACCGGTCGACCCTCCGGCCTGGAACAGCACCGGGTGTCCCTGCGGTGAACGGGGCAGGGTGAGCGGCCCGTCGACGGTGAAGAACTCACCGCAATGGTCGATGGTCCGAATGGCCCCGATCCGGCTGAACGCTCCGGTGCTTTTGTCGGCGAGCACCGCGTCGTCGTCCCACGAATCCCACAGGGCCCTCACGACATCGATGAATTCGGCTGCGCGACGGTACCTTTCGCTCCGACCGGGTTGCGCTGCGCGCCCGAAGTTGTTCCAGGCATACGGATCACTGCTGGTGACGACGTTCCACGCCACCCGCCCGCGGCTGAGGTGGTCCAGCGACGCGAATCGTCGTGCGACGTTGTACGGCTCCTCGAACGACGTCGAGACCGTTGCGATCAGCCCGAGGTGGGTGGTCGCCGACGCCAACGTCGACAACAAGACCAGTGGATCGAGCGCCAGCGGTGGCGCGTCCAGCGGTTCGTCCGGGGACTGGAACAGCGAAGGGCTGTCGGCGAGGAAGAGTGCATCGAGGGTTCCGCGTTCAGCGATGCGGGCCACCCGGATCCAGTAGTCGGGGTCGGTGAACCAGTGCGCGTCTGCGTTCGGGTGCTGCCATGCCGCCGGGTGCATCCCGTCGGACAGCACGTTGACACCCAGGTGCAGCTGGCGCCCGGTCACGCCGGGTCACCGGGCAGCGCCAGCTTCTGCACCTCGGGATCGTCGGCGATGAAGGCTTGAACGCGCGGGTCCTGGAACGCCTTGACGAGATTCTGGATGTTCTCCGTGTCGGTGTAGTCGCTGCCGACAGTCAGCACAGAGGCGAAATCGTCAGGCGACTTCGGGGCGAAGATCAGCGTGTCCTCCGACACACCAGCTGCGAGAAACGATTCCGCGTAACCGACGATCGCGTCCAGATCGCGCAGCGCGCGCGGCTGGGCTCCGAAGTCGAGGAGCGTGAACGTCAGGGTCTTCGGGTTCTCGGCGATGTCCTTGATCGTGAGCGCGGTGATGTCGGCTCCCGGCCGCAGCGTCACGAGGCCGGCCTGGGCCAGGTACCAGATTCCCTGCGCATTGTTCGCCGGGTCGGCGAGCAGGGAAACCGTTGCCCCGTCGGGAATCTCCTGAGGTGTCCGGTACTTCTCCGACCAGATGCCGAACACCCAGTGGAAGAACGGCCCGGTTGCGGCCTCCTCCCGGAAGCCCGGGTTCGCGTCGAGCACCTGCTGCAGCCAGTGTTTGTGCTGGAAGATGGTGCCGGCATACCGGCCGTCGCTGATCGCCTGGTTGATCTGCGTGCTGTCGCCGAGCCCGACGGCGCCGACCTTTATCCCGTAGTCGGGGGCGATGTTCTCCGCGATGTATTCGATGATCCGCTTCTCGGCCGGGTTCGAGTCGAGGTAGACGACATCGAGGGTGGCGCCGGCTGTCTCGTTGGGCGACACGGTGCCGCTGCTGCGCACGACGAGGAACGCGGCGATGGCGGCGACGGCGACGAGCGCACCGACCAACAGGTACGGCCACCTGCGCCGCGTGTCGATGGTGAAGCCGTGCGACGCAGAGGAGACCGAGAGTGTGTCGTCGATACTCATTCCCGCAGTGTGAGACCCCGCGGCGGTAAGGCCCATGCTTTGGCTCACGCTGGCCACAACTGCATTGATTCACGCTGAGCGCAACGCTTTTGAAAGCCACGCCGCGTCGGCACAGTCACCCCCGACGGCGACGACGCCCGCGCACTCTTCCCTTTCCCGGAGACGGACATGATCGAACTGACCGACCTGACGAAGGTCTACGGTGATGGCGAGCACCGCACCGTTGTACTCGACCGCATCAACTTCCGCGTCGACGCGGGCGAGATCCTTGCCGTCGTCGGGCCGAGTGGTGCGGGCAAATCGACGCTGGCGCAGTGCATCAACCTGCTGACCCTGCCGACGTCCGGCTCCGTTGTGGTCAACGGTGAAGATCTCACCACGCTGTCGGCACAGCAGCTGCGGGTGGCGCGACGCCGGATCGGGACCGTGTTCCAGTCCAGCGGGCTGTTCGAACGACGCACCGCCGCGCAGAACGTCGCGCTGCCCCTGGAGTACCTCGGTGTGACCAAGGCCGAGACCGCCAGGCGTGTCGCCGAACTGCTGGAGCGGGTCGGGCTCACTGCGCGCGCCGACCATTACCCGTTCCAGCTGTCCGGTGGGCAGCGGCAGCGCGTCGGCATTGCGCGGGCGCTGGCGCTGCGGCCCTCGGTGCTGCTGTCGGACGAGGCGACCGCGGGTCTCGATCCCGTCACCACCGCATCGGTCGTCGCACTGCTGCGCGAACTGCGCGACGACCTGAACTTGTCGATCGTCTTCATCACCCACGAGATGGACACCGTGCTCAAGATCGCCGATTCGGTCGCGCGACTCGACCACGGCAGCATCGTCGAATCGGGTCGGCTCGTGGATCTGCTCACCGATCCGGACTCCGCACTGGGCGCCGGGCTGCGTCCGCAGGGAGCGGCCGCGCCCGCGCATGCAGGGCAACGCATCTGGCAGGTCGTCTACGACGCGCCGAACGTGCCGGCGGACTGGATCGCCCGCGCTTCGACGGATCTCGGCACTCCGCTGGCGGTTCTGGGCGCATCGGTACAGGACATCGGCGGGGTGACGGTGGGCAGCGCGACACTGGGCATCCCGGAGCATGCCACCGGCCGGGTGACCGACGTGCTCGCCCGTTACGGCCTGGCCATCGCCGGGGCACCGGCACCCGCGCTCGAGGTCGTCGCGTGACCACCGCGCTGCTGGCGAATGCCACGGTCCCGGTCGACGAACTACCCGGCCTGTTGTTTCCGGCCCTTCTCGACACGTTGACCATGGTCGGCATCGTGATGACGATCGTCGTGCTCGTCGGGGTCCCGCTCGGCGCCCTGGTGCATAATCTCGCACCGGGCGGCCTTTTCGAGAATCCCTCCGCGCACACGGTTCTCAGCTGGGTCATCAGCATCGGCCGGTCACTGCCCTTCCTGATTCTGATGGCCGCGATCATGCCGTTCACCCGGTTGCTCACCGGGACCAACATCGGCATCGCCGCCGCGGTGGTGCCGATGTCGCTGGCCGGCATCGCGTTCTTCACCCGGATCGTGGAGAACTCGCTGCGGTCGGTGCCGCCGGCGGTGGTCCAGGTGGGGCGCGCGTCGGGCGGGTCGCGACTGCAGATCATCCGCACCGCACAGATCAACGAGGCGGTGCCGTCCATTCTCGGCGGCCTGACGATCAACATCATCGCGATGATCGAATACTCCGCGATCGCGGGAACGATCGGCGCGGGCGGCATCGGTTACGTCGCTGTCACCTACGGATACCAGCGGTTCGATCAGGGCGTCATGCTCGCCACCATCGTCATCCTCGTCATCACCGTCGCCGCCGTCCAGCTGATCGGCGACGCTCTCGTCCGTTTCACCACACCGCACGCGCGCACCCGCGCCGCCTGAGAGGAACATCCATGGCAACCACTACCCCCGCCGTCGACGGCGAGCACGGGTTCGAACTGAAGCGCAGGCCGAGATGGCTGTGGATCGGAATCAGTGTTCTCGTCGTCGTGGCAGTCGTCGTCGGCGCCCGCATCTGGTTTTTCGGCGACGCCAAATCCGCCAACGAGATTTCCGGTGCGACGCTGATCGTCGCCACCAACGAGGGCAACGCCGCCGAACAGGCGCTCATCGAGTTCATCAGCCGCGAGGTCGCGCCCCGCCACGGCATCAAGGTCGGCTTCCGGGGACTCGCCGACAGCAACACGATCAACCGCGCCGTCAGCGACGGCGAGGTTGCCGGGACGATCTACCAGCACAAGCTGTGGCTCGGCCAGGTGCTCGAAGCCAATCCCGACTTTCGCGAGCAGGCCGCGACGCCGGTGTTCCGGTGGGGGTTCGGCATCTGGTCGTCGAAGTACACCGAGCCCGCGCAGCTACCCGATGGCGCCACCGTGTCGCTGTATTCGGACCCCGCCAACGAGGCGCAGGGGCTGTGGCTGCTCGAACGCGCGGGGCTGATCACGCTCGACCCGAACGTCGACAAGTGGACCGCGACCCAGAAGGACATCGTCGCCAACCCGAAGAATCTGCAGTTCACCTTGCTCGATTTCGCGGCACAGTCACGCTCGCTACCCGACCTCGACGCCGCGGTCGGTTACACCGAGTATTACCTGGCCGCGAAAGTGCCGCTGCAGCAGCAAATCTTCGCGCCGCCGGCGCCCGATGAGTTCGCCGGACAGCTGACCATCGGCAGCCGTTGGGCCGACACCGACAACATCACCAGGCTGGTCGAGGCATTCCAGGATCCTGCGGTGCAGCAGTTCCTGGCGACCGACCCGACGGTCAAGGGGATCCTGCTGCCCCTCTGATCCGCGGCACCTCCCCGCGAGCAGACGCCCGGTGACTCACTTGTCCTGTCGCACACCGCGATAGATGCCCCACCGCACGATCACCGGCATCAGCACGGTCTCGAACGCCCACGCCGGGAACCGGAACGCGGTGCCGTTGGGCGCGAACACTTCGAGCCCGTCGGGCTGTATCCCGAGCACCGAGCCCCAGCGCCGCGTCGGCGGCCGATAGCTCTTGAGTGGCTCACCGGCGAAGAACGCCCGCACGTTGCGGGCCAGCAGCCCGTCGGCGCGGTTGCGCGCCGAGCTGCGCAGCGGATCGGTCGCGGCGACGTCCCCGACCGCGAAGACCTCCGGATGCCCAGGTACCTGCAGTTCCGGTGTAACGCAGACGAATCCGCCCTCGTCGAGCAGCTCGGCGGGCAGCCACCCGGTGTTGGGCCGCACCCGTCCGATCGCCCACAGCACCGCATCGGCGTTCGCGGGCTCCTGCCCGGTGCTCCACCGCACGGGACCGGAGGTGAGCTCGTCGCCGGTGAACCCCGGCTCCAGCTGGGCCCGGTGCCCGGGCCACAGCACCACGCCGGCCTCGCGCAGCCGGCTGCTGACCTTCTCCCACGTCCGGGGGTGATGTCCGACGAGCGCGCGATCGCCGGGGAAATACAGCTCGACGGTCTTGTCGGGCCACGCGGTGGCGATCTGGGCGGCGCTGCTGACGGCCGCGGCGCCACCGCCGACGACGATGACCGACCTTGCGGCCGAGAGCTTCTCGTGCGGGTCCCGCAGACCGTCGCCGACCTGCGCGGCAGTCTGGAACCCGGCCTGCCGCCAGAACCCGTTGGACACCCCGGTCGCGATGACCAGCGCGTCGTAGCCCACCTCGGTGGTGCCGCCGCTGGGCAGTGCCACCGACACGGTGCGCGCGGCCAGGTCGACCCGCGTCAGCGTGCCGTGCACGGTGCGTACCCTGTCCAATCCGCGGAAGCGCGCGAACGGAATCCAGTTGTGCCGCGCCCAGTCGTCGGGGCGCGCCAGCCGCCACCCCAGTTCCTGGCCGCTGACAAGGCCGGGTTTCGCCGAGATCCCGACGACGTCGGCGTGCCGGGCCAGCTTGATCGCCGCGAGCACCCCGACATCGCCCAGGCCCGCGATGACGACGCGCCTGCCCGTCATGTGCGCACCTTCGCCGGGGGCCGGGGCACGAACCGCGACACCCGGTCGACGACGTCCTGATAGCCGGGCCGGCGTTCGAGGCTGCGGGCCTCCATCATCGGGATGCTGGCCCCCAGGAACATCGCGAGCATCGCGGCGGCGCCGAGGAACAGCCACCACGAGCCCGGCGCGGCGGCGATGCCGAACAGGGCCAGCGCGAACCAGAAGCCGAACTCGCCGAAGTAGTTCGGATGCCGCGACCAGCTCCACAGCCCGCGGTCCATCACCTCACCGGGCTGCTTGTGCGCGACGAACCGGTGCATCTGCGCATCAGCGGCGAATTCCAGGGCCACAGCGGCCATCCCGACGACGAACGCGAGCACCGACAGCCACGCCAGGCCTCCGCCGGGGGTCGTCACCGCGACGTACACCGGCAGCATGCCGAGGAACACCTGCACGGTCGGGATCAGGTGGATCGCCACCAGGTCGGCGACGAACTCGAACCGGCCCGCGCGCTCCCGGAACATCGGATAGCGCCAATCCTCGTGGTGCAGACCGGGAAACGCGTACACCCAGTTGCCGGTCAGACGCACCGCCCAGACCGTCACCAGGACCGCCAGCAGCCACGTGCTCAGCGTCGAGACCCCCGCCTCGTACCACCAGTAGAACAGCAGCAGTGGCGGGACGACGCTCCAGTACGCGTCGTAGAAGCTGGAGTTGCGGTACGCGCGGCTGAACGCGAACACGACGAGCGTCGCGACCACGTCGGCGACGAACGTGTCCAGCCACAGCCGGCCGGTGGACGGCCCCCAGATCAGCCAGGCGGCGGCCACGGCCACGGCCACCACGTAGGCGGCGGTGACGACGGCCAGCGAACGGGTCTTGCCCGCTGTCTGCGTCATGAGTCTGCGAGCTGCACGCGGAAGGTCTTGGGCCAGTACTTGCCGGTGAGCAGGAACTCCGAACCCCGGACGTGGGCGATGCCGTTGAGCACCTGCGCGCTCGGCGGGATCCCGCGGGCGCGCAGCGACGACGCGTCGACGACGAGGCCGACCACCCCGGTGCCCGGGTCGATCCGCACGATCTCGTTCGACGGCCACACGTTGGCCCACACCTGACCGTCCACGCACTCGAGCTCGTTGAGGCCCGTGACCTTCTCGCCGTTGCGGGTGACCGAGACGCTGCCGGTCTCCGCCAGCTCCGAGGGGTCGTTGAACGTCAGCCGGTCGGTGCCGTCACTGCGGATGAGCCGCCGGCCGTCGTAGCACAGCCCCCAGCCCTCCGGGGGGATCGGAAGCTCCCGGGTCGTCGACAGGCTGGCCCTGTCCCATTCGATCGCCATCCCGTTCTGCCAGGTCAGTTGCCAGATCCGGGAGTCGACGACGGTGATGCCCTCGCCGAAGTACTGCGTGGGGACCGCGACGGCGCGGAGCACCCGGCCGGTGTCGGGGTCCAGTTCGCGCAGTTGCGATTCGCCCTCCAGTCCGGTGCCCTCGTAGAGGATCCCGTCGTGGATCTCGAATCCCTGGGTGAAGGCCTGCGGGTCGTGCGGGATCTCTTCGAGCACGACGGGCTCGATGACGGGGGCGGGGCCGGCCTGCGCGACCGGCGGCGAGGCGCATCCGGCCACCACCGCCAGTGCCAGCACCGCCCCGATGCGCGGCGCGGCCCGTTGCCAAGAGGGAGTCATACCGTCGTTCTACCGTGCAACGATGGCGGAATGAAAGCGGTCAGTTGTGTCAACAGCACTTTTTCCGTCGTCGACCTGCCCTCGCCGCGGCCCGGGGACGGCCAGCTCGTACTCGACGTGCTGCGCTGCGGCATCTGCGGATCCGATCTGCACGCCAAGGATCACGCCGACGAGCTGACCGAGGTGATGGCCGAGGGCGGCTACCACGACTTCGTGCGCAGCGACACGCCGGTGGTCATGGGTCACGAGTTCTGCGGCGTGGTCGCCGAGCGCGGACGCAAGACCGGCAAGGAGTTCGCCCCCGGGACGACGGTGGTCTCCTTTCCGCTGCTGCGCGCCCAGGGTGGTGTGCACCTGACCGGGCTGTCACCCAAGGCGCCCGGCGGCTACGCCGAGCAGGTCGTGGCCGAGGCCGCCCTGACGTTCGCGGTGCCCAACGGCCTCGACCCCGCGACCGCGGCGCTGACCGAACCGATGGCCGTGGCCTACCACGCGATCCGGCGCAGCGAGATCTCCGCCAAGGACGTTGCGATCGTGCTGGGGTGCGGGCCGGTGGGGCTGGCCGTCATCTGCCACCTCAAGGCCCGCGGCGTGCGCACCATCGTCGCGAGCGACTTCTCGCCCGGCCGGCGCGCGCTGGCCACCCGCTGCGGCGCCGACATCGTGGTGGATCCGGCCGAGGACTCGCCGTATGAGGCCGTGCCGGCCAAGCAGCGTGGCCTGACCGAACTCCCCTCCCTCTACGAGCTCGGCGTCGGCTCGATGGAGAAGCTGCGCAAGGTCCCCGGCTGGGCGCACGTCTACCGGGTCGCCGACCGCCTGGGCGGCACGGCGCCGAAGCGTCCGGTGATCTTCGAATGCGTCGGCGTGCCCGGCATGATCGACGGCGTGATCGGCGCCGCCCCGCTGGCGTCCCGGGTCATCGTGGTCGGCGTCTGCATGGGCGACGACAAGCTCCGTCCGGCGATGGCGATCGGCAAGGAGATCGATCTGCGGTTCGTGTTCGGCTACACCCCGATCGAGTTCCGCGACACCCTGCACATGCTCGCCGACGGCAAGCTCGACGCGTCCGCCCTGGTGACCGGCACGGTCGGGCTCGACGGCGTGGCCGCGGCGTTCGACGCGCTGGGTGACCCCGAGACGCACGCGAAGATTCTGATCGACCCGGCCAGCACCGCCGTCGCGCCGTAGCGGTCCGCTCCCCTACAGATCCAGCGGCGCGTTCGCCGAGTCGAGGTGCTCGACGGTGGTGAACACGAGGTCGGTGTCGCCGACGTTCTCGATGTCGTGCAGCAGGTACTCGTCGGCCGAGAACGTGAAATGCCGTGTCTCACCGGCATCGTAGGACACGTCGCGGGTGGTGCCGTCGGAGGTGTGCTGGCGGCTGGTGCCGGCGTTGACGGCGGTCCAGAAGTAGTCGAGCACGTGGCGGTGGGCATGCCAGCGCTGCCCGGGCGCCAGGCGGATCTCCCACACCCGCACGCGGTCGTTCTCGCTGAGCAGCCGGGATCCGACATGCCCGTCGTGGGAGTGGCGGCCGAATTCGGCGCGCAGCTCGTCGCTCCAGCCGTCGAAGTCGGTGGCGACCAGTGTTCCGGCCAGCGGGGCATCGGTCAGGAATTCCGAAGTGCTTGTCATGGTGGTCCTTTCGTGGGTTAACGCCCGGGCCCGTACAGGCCGAACCGGTTGTCGGGATGGCCGGGCACCCAGGTGCCGGTGACCTGTGATCGGGTGCCCATCTCCTTGACCCGCCGCAGCAGCCGCTGCGCGAGCTCGAGCTGACCGGGCTCCCATTTGGCGAGCGCCTCGGCCACGTCGGCGCTGTCGGACAGCGCGTCGTAGAGCGCCCACGCGTTCGCGGCGGCCTTCGCCGTCCCCGCCGCGGCGTGCGGCCGCGCCGCACTCGCGGCGTCGCCCACCAGCGCCACCCGGCCCACCGCCATCTGGTGGGCGCCGACGTCGTACACGGCCTGCAGGTAGGGCTGCTCGGTGCGGCACACCACCTCCGCCGCGGCCGGGGCCAGCACGTCCGCTGCGGCCGAACGCATCTCGTCGACGAATCGGTCCTGCACCTGGCCCGGATGCAGCGAGACGCCGGCGACGAAGCCCCGCTTGTCGGTCATCAGCTCGTCGAGCGCCCAGCCTTCGGCGACGTTGCGGTACCAGACGTAGTTCAGCAGCCGCTGCCCCTCGGCCAGGCCCCCGTCGGGCGACGGGATGGGGTAGACGTTGATGTGGGTGTGCGGTCCGAAGCTGTAGCTGATCGAATCCTTGAGCAGCTCGAACGTCTCGGCCGACACCTGGCTCTCCGGGACGGTGCCACGCCACCCGACGTACCCCGAGTACTCGAGCCGCGACTCCGGGGAGATGCGGCGCCGGCTCGGCGAGGAGATGCCGTCGGCGAAGACCACCAGCTCGGCCCGTTCGACGCGGCCCGAGGTGAACCGCACCTCGACGCCGTCGGCGTCCTGGTCGAATCCCGAGGCGTACTCACCGAGGTGGTAGCACTCGGTGCCGAAGTCCGACAGCAGTGCGCGGTAGAACGTGCCCCACGAGGTGTAGCTCCACGGCGCGGCCTCCCGGTGCACCACCGCGTTGTCGGCACCGAGGTACTGCACGAAATGGGTGGAGGTGCTGACGGTTTCGGGATGCTGGCTGCTGCACTCGACGAACCAGCGCAACGTGTCGGGTTGCAGCACGATGCCGCCGCCCCGGCCGTCGAGGTCGGTCGGGGTGCGTTCGAAGATCGCCACCTCGAAGCCGAGCCTGCGCAGCAGCAACGCGGTGGTCAGACCGCCGATGGATCCGCCGATGACGATCGCGCGGTGACCGCTCCAGTCATTCATGGTCTTCTCCTGTTCGGAGCCCGAGGAAGGCCCGGGCGTTGGCCTCGAGGGCGGCGTCGTCGATGCCCGCCGCGTGCGGTAGGTGCAGGGGGTCGTGGGTGCCCATGTCGAACGGGTAGTCGCTGCCGCACATCAGATGCGACCGGTCGGCCTGTGTGGCAAGCAGTTCCAGAGCCGGAACGTCATGGGTGAGGGTGTCGAACCAGAGGTCGGCGAAGGTTTCGCGCGGGGCCCGCGAGCCCGCCGAGCGGACGTCGGCCCGGTGCTGCCACCCGTGCTGCCAGCGACCGACCAGCCCCGGTGCGCAGCCGCCGCCGTGCACCAGGCAGATGCGCAGGCCGTCGAGGTCGTCCAGGACACCGCCCAGAGTCAGTGCAGCTGCCGCCGTGGCGGATTCGACCGGGTTGCCGATGAGGTTGGCCAGATAGTAGGACGACCATTCCGGCCGGGGCAGCTGCATCGGGTGCACCAGCACTGGCGCGCCGTGTTCCGCTGCGGCAGCGAGTATCTCGCGCATCGGGGCGACGTCGAACGACGTGGCGCCCAGCAGGGGTGGCAGCGCGATACCGGGCGTGACCCCCGACGAGGACAGTGCCGCGATCTGCTTGCGCGCCGATTCGGGCTGGTGCAGCGACACCAGGCCGAGGCCCAGGAGGCGTCCACCGCTGCCGCGGCAGACCCTCTCCAGTTCGTCGTTGTAGGCGCCGACGAAGTCGTCGACGTCCGGATGGTCGACGATCGGGAACGCGAACGGCGGTGCGGAGAGCACCCGGGCCCCGAGGCCCGCGGTGTCGGTGTCGGCCAGCACCGCGCCGATGTCGCTCATCGCGTCGGTCTGGATGGACAGCGGCAGATCTCCCAGGTGCAGCTGTCCGCGGTGATCGCGTAGCGGGGGCACCGGCGACCCCGGTGCCAGCCCGAACAGGTCCCGGGGCAGCCAGTGGGCGTGGACGTCGATGGGTCCCGGTCGCACTCTCATGCCGCCGAGCCCTGCGCCTCGAGCCGCTCGAAGCGGGCCAGGATCTCGGCCTGCAGCACGGCGACCGCCGGATCGGAGGCGCGGCGGGGCCGCGGCAGGTCGACGTCGATGATCTCGTGGACGCGGCCACCCGGTTCGAGCACGACGATCCGGTCGGACAGCTGCACGGCCTCGGTCACGTCGTGGGTGACGAACATGACGGTGCGCCGCGACTCCAGCCAGATGCGCTCCAGGTGCTCCCGCAGCGTGCGCGAGGTCATCGCGTCGAGGTGGCTGAACGGTTCGTCCATCAGGAGCACGTCGGGCTCGACGGCGAACGCCCTCGCGATGCCGATGCGCTGCTGCTGACCGCCGGACAGCTGGGCCGGGAAGCGGTCCGCGCAGTGGCTGAGCCCGACGAGGTCGAGGTAGTGGCGGGCACGCTCCTGCCAGCCGGCGCGTTCGTGTTGCACGAACCCGAGGTTGGCCATCACGGTGCGCCACGGCAGCAGCCGCGGATCCTGGAAGACGTAGCCCACGCGGGCGTCTCGCGCGCCGGCGCGCAGCCGGACGCTGCCGGCGGTGTGCGTCTCGATACCCGAGACGATGTTGAGCAGCGTGGTCTTTCCGCTGCCGGACGGGCCGACGACCGAGACGAACGTCTCGCCGGAGATGGTCAGGTCGACGCCGTCGATCACCCGGGTCACCGCGCCGCGGCGGTCGGTGAATTCCTTGACCAGTCCCTGGATTTCGATGGAGGCTTCAGGCTTGTTCATGGTTCTTCGCTTTCTTAAACGGAGCGCCAGCGGGTGGCGAAGCGCTCGATGGGGCCGAGGATCAGCAGGTCGGCGACGATCAGCAGGAGGATGAACACCAGCACCCAGGCCAGGAAGCCGTCGAGCTGGTTGGCGTCGTACCAGTAGCGGGCCCGCCAGCCCACCCCGGAGGTGGCGCCGAACCATTCGGCGAGCAGCAGACCGTTCCAGGCACTCATGATCGCGAAACGGGCGGCGGCGACGGTGGATCCGGCGACCGCGGGGGCCACGATCTCGCGCAGCACCCGCGCCTGGGGCACCCCGAACGAGCGGGCCATCAGGATCAGGTCGGCGGGTACCGCCCTGGTGGCCTTGGCGATGTTGACCACCACGAACGGCAGCCCCGACAGGAACACGGTGACGACCGGGGTGAGCCAGCCGAACCCGAACCACATGGTGGTCAGCAGCGCCCAGATCACCGCCGGGATGGCGAGGGCGGCCGCGGTCAGGTCGGAGAACGCGAGATCGGCGACCCGGGACAGGCCCATCAGCACGCCGAGCACGGCGCCCACCACCAGCGCGGCCGCCAGGCCCAGGACGAAGCGGTTCATGCTGATCGCCAGGTTGTGCCACAGTTCGCCTGCCGCCGACTCGGATCCGAGCCGCTCGATCGTGACGGCGACCGAGGGCACCCGGTTGCCGACGGCGACGGCGAGCTGCCAGCCGGCCAGGACGGTCAGCAGTGCCGCGAGGATTGCGGTGGCGCCCGTGGTCTGTCCCCGCAGCTGGCGCTGCCAGGTCTGGGTGGTCATGCGATTTCCTTCCGCCAGGCGAAGAAACGGTTCTCCAGGTGTGCCAGGCCCCGCTCGATCAGGACCATCGCGACGATGAACAACGTTGTCCACGCGAGCATGTCGGCGACGTGGAATTCCTGGTAGGCCTTGCGGATCATGAACCCGACCCCCGAGCTCGCCCCGAAGACCTCGGTGAGGGCCTCCACCTTCCAGGCCATCGCGAAGCCGTACCGCACGCCGGCGAAGACGAACGTCGTCAAGGCCGGCAGGTACAGGTGCCGCAGCACGTCGGTGCGGCTGCGTTCGAAGGCCTGGCACATCGACAGCAGCCTGCCGTCGACGGAGCGCACACCTTCGGCGACGTTCATCGCGATGAACGGCAGCGCGACGAGGGCGGAGACGACGATCGGCCCGCCCGCGCCGACGCCGAAGATCAGCAGGCCGAACACCGCGTAGGTCAGGCCGGGCATGTTGCCGAGCACGAACAGCGGTAGCGAGAAGTACGCGGACATGAATCTGCTGCGGCCCATGAGGAATCCGACGACCAGCCCGCCGGCCATCGCGATCGCGAAGCCCGCGGCGATCTTGCCGATGCTGGCCGCGAAGTTCGTGACGGCCTCACCGGAGGCCACGATCTCGATCACCTGGTGGGCGACTGCGGAGGGCCGGGGCAGGATCGGGTCGTCGACCCACTGGGCCAGAGCGGCCCAGGCGCCGACGGCGACCACCAGGGCCAGCCCCGACACCAGCCAGCGCCGGTGGGAGAGCGGGGTACGGGCGGGCCGCCGGGACGCGGACCGGGCCGGTTCGGGCCGGGCGTCGGGCGGGGAGACAGTCTGGGTCACGGCTGGACTCCTTGGGTCGGCAGGAACTGTGGGTCGACGACGTCGTCGCCGATGACCCCGGTGGCACGCATCAGGTCGAAGATGGAGCTCTCGTCCTCGGCCCACTGCTGGTCGAACCGGACTTCGTCGGTGACCCAGTCGTGCTCGGCGACATAGGCTTTCATGAAGTCGATGTCTTCAGGTGTCGCGACGGCGAAGTGCTGGGGGTAGCGCTCGATCATTTCGTCGCGGTGGGTCTGCCACTCCGCGAGCCCGCGGTCCCACAGGTCGAGGAAGGCCGACACCTCGCCGGGGTGGCCGTCGACCCAGTCTCTGCGCGCGACGAAGACGTTGCCCATCGGACCGTCGTGGCCCGGCGCGACCAGCTCGGCGAACAGATCCGCCGAGGATTTCCCGTCGTAGAGCGGACGCACCGATCCGTCGCGCAGTTCCCGCGCCGAGAGGTCCGGGTAGCAGATGCACGCGTCGATCTCACCGCGCGCCAACAGATTCGACAGGTTCTGGATGTCGGCCACGACGAGGTCGAAGTCCCCGTCGACCACGGTGAGGTCGTGCATCTGCCGGACGAGGGCGCTCCACACCAGCGTGCCGGAGACGGTCGTGAACACCCCGAGGCGTCGGCCCTTCAGGTCGGCCAGCGAACGGGCCGGGTCGTCGGCGCGCACCAGGATGCGGCTTCGTTCGGCGTTGTACTTGCCGATGATCACCGTCTCGCGCTGCGTCTGCTCCTCGAGCCCGGGAACTTCGAACGACGCGGTCGAGATGATGTCGGCGTGGCCGCCGGCGAAGAGGCCGAACTCGTCCCAGGTGGCGCTGGTCTCGATGGTGTACCCGGTGTCGCGCTGCCACTGGTCGACCAGGCCCGTCTCGTTCATGTAGTCCCAGATGGGGTCCGGGGCGAACGTGAAGCGGATGACGCCGTCGCGGGCCGAGCGCGAGGACGCGGGCCCGCCCAGTCCTGCCGAGCACCCGGTCAGCAGCACGAGCATCGCGGTGGCGGCCAGGGCCACGCAGGTTCGGAGTAGAGAAGTCACCGGCGACCTCCTTCTTCTGTGACGGTCTGTGACGGTGATCACGGGATTTCACGATGCGCGTCGACCCACCGCCGAGGCAATGTCTGCACACACATACTTATGCTGTCGGTTATGTCTTCGAGCACACTCCCGCCTCTGGAGGGCTGGCTCGGCGCGCTGGCCGAGATCGGCGAGGCCGTCGGCGGGGACGAACCCGTGACCGACCTGCTGAACCGGGTGGCCCGCACGGCGTGCACGCTGCTCGGATACGACTTCTGTGCGGTGTTCCTTCCCGCCGGCGACGGCCGGGCGCTGACGATCGAGGGTTCGTACGGACTGTCCGCCGACTACATCGCACAGGTCAACGCGAATCGTCCGATCCTGCTCGACGAGCGAGGAGAGCGCGAGGCCCCGACGAGCCTGGCGTTCCGCACCGGGGACGTCGTCACGCTGGAGGACATCGAGCTGGTGCCGGACTTCACCTGGAGCGGGGTCGCCCAGGAGCAGGGTTACCGCGCGCTGATCTCGGCGCCGCTGCGCCGGGGCGGCGACGTCGTCGGTGCGCTCAACGGGTACCGCACCGCGCCGCACCGGTTCGACCGCGCCGAGATCGGACTCGTGACCACGCTGGCCACCCAGGTCGCCGTCGCGCTGAACACCGCCCAGCTCCGCGCCCAGGAGCAGGCCACCATCCACGAGCTGCGCCGCGCCGAGGAGGTGCACACCCTGCTGACCGCCACGGCGCTGCGCGGCGAGGGTGTTGCGGGTGTGGCCGAGGCGCTGTCGGAACTGCTCGACCGCGGCGTGCGGATCCAGGACGTCTACGGCGAGACCCTGGCCGAGACGCGCTGGCCGACATCGGACGTCGAAGACCCCGCCGCCGCGGCGGTGACGCTGGACGGTGTCGAGGTGGCCCGGATCCACGTCGCCGCCACCGACGCCGAGCTGTCGCGGCTCGACGTCCGCGCCGTCGAGCACGCGACGGTCGTCACCGCGCTGGAACTGCTGCGGGCGCGCACCGCCGCCGAGGTCGAGCAGCGGATCCGCGGTTCGCTGGTCGCCGATCTGCTGAGCTCCGACGACGCAGGGATGCCGGCGCTGCTGGACCGGGCACGCCGCCTCGGCTGGGACCTGTCCGGCAGCCATTCGCTGATCGCGGTGCGGCCTGCCGCCGAGCGCACGCTGGCGGCCGCCGACCGGTTCGTCGCCGGTGTGACACCGCGACCGCTCGCCGCGCTGTACCGGGGCGATCTGGTGCTGGTGTGGCCCGACGGCGCAGGCAGCCCGGTCGACGCCGCGGCTCGCCTGCTCGAAAGCATCAGCCCGGCGACCACATCCGGCGAACCGGTGGCGGCGGCGGGCCGGCGGGCCGAAGCCCGGGAGCTCCCCGGATCTTTTCGGACGGTCCGCGGTGCGCTCGACCTGGCCGGTGACGCCGGGGGCCGGCGGGTGATCGATCTGAACGAGTTCACGATCGACCATCTGCTCCTGCAGCTCGACGATCCCCGGTTGCTCAGTGCGTTCGCCACCTCGGTGCTCGGCCGGGCCGTCGACTACGACCGCGCGCGTTCCACCGAGCTGGTGCACACGGCGCGGGTGCTCCTCGACCACGGCCTCGATCGCCGGGCCGCCGCGAGCGCCCTGCACCTACACCCGAACACCGTGGCGCAACGCGTTCGCAGGCTCGAAGAGCTGACCGGACTGCAGTTTTCGCGGCCCGCCGACCTGCTGCAGCTGACCGCCGCGCTCAGCGTGGCCCGGGTGGCTGCGCTGCGCTGACGGCCAGCGATCCGAGCAGCGCCAGTGCCTCGGCGCTCGTGGTGCCGGCCTCGGCGTGGTAGACCACCAGTTCCTGCCCCGGGGTGGACCGGACGTCGAAGGTCTGCATCGCCAGGGTCAGCGGACCGACGTCGGGGTGCCGGAAGTGCTTGCGCTGCACCGACTTCCGGCGGGCGTCGTGCCGCGTCCACAGCTCGGCGAACTCGGGGCTGTCCTGCAGGAGTTCGGTCAGGACCGTGCGGATCCTGGGATCGTTGGGCGCCTGGCCGTGACCGTGGCGGAACCCGGCGACGGCATCGGCGGCCACCGCGGCCCAGTCGGCGTAGAAGGTGCGCGCCCCCGGTTCGGTGAACACGACATGCATCAGGTTCGTCGAATGTGCCCACTGCGAGAACAGCGCGTCGGCGATCTGGTTGGAGGCCAGCACGTCGTAGGCGCGGTTGTAGACGATGGCGGGGTTGTGGGGCCACATGCTCATCAGCTGCAGCAGTGCGGGATCGACGCGCGCGTCGGACGTGCCGTGGTCCCGGGGGCTCAGTGCGGCGAGGCGGAAGAGGTGGTGGCGGGCGTCCTCGGGCAGCCGCAGCGCCGCGGCGAGCGCGTCGACCACCTGGGGTGACGGGCGGCGCTCGCGGCCCTGCTCCAGCCGGGTGTAGTAGTCGACGCTCAGCCCCGCCAGCAGAGCCACCTCCTCGCGCCGCAGACCCGCGACGCGTCGCTGTCCCGTGGTCGGGAGGTCGACGTCGGCGGGCGTGACCTGCGCGCGCCGGGCCCGCAGGTACTCCCCCAGCTCGCTGCCCGTCACGCCGTCCGATGGTAGCGAGCGCCGCGCGGCTGTTCCTGGGTGTGGCGCTCCCAGGAACACTGCGTCCTCGTCCGGCGGGCGCCGATGACGCACAGTGGTGGCATGAACAACACCGACATCGCCCTGGTCACCGGGGCAAGCAGTGGAATCGGCCGGGCCGTGGCCCGGCGGCTGGCGGCCGACGGGTTCACCGTGATCGCGGCGGCCCGGCGGACCGACCGATTGCAGGAGTTGGCGGCCGAGGCGGCCGGGACGCTGATCCCGTGCGAGCTCGACGTCACCGACCGGGCCGCGGTGCAGGCGGCGGTGGACGGGATCGTCGCCGAGCACGGTGCGCTCGACGTGCTCGTGGCCAATGCCGGGGTGATGCCGCTGTCGCGGCTCGACGCGGGTCTGGTCGACGAGTGGGACCGGATGATCGACGTGAACGTCCGGGGACTTCTGCACGGAATCCACGCGGTCCTGCCGCATTTCACGCGGCAGGAGCGCGGCCATGTCGTGACCGTCGCCTCGGTCGGCGCCCACGAGGTGGTCCCGACCGCGGCGGTCTACTGCGGCACCAAGCACGCCGCGTGGGCCATCACCGAAGGTCTGCGTCTGGAATCCCCACCGTGGCTGCGGGTCACGACGATCTCACCCGGGGTGGTGGAAAGCGAACTGGCCGAGAGCATCAGCGATCCGATCGCCCGGGGGGCGATGGCCGACTACCGGCGCAACGCGATCGGTCCTGACGCGATCGCCGGTGCGGTCGCCTACGCGGTGGGCACCGACGCCGACGTGGACGTGAACGAGATCGTCATCCGGCCGACCCGGCAACGCTGAGCGTGATCACCCCTGGATCGCGTCGAGGGCGCGGTAGATCCGCTGCTCGCTGACCGGTCGGGGCGTGCCGAGCTGCTGCGCCCAGAGACTCACCCTCAATTCCTCGATCATCCGGCCGATCTCGATCACCTCGGGCGCGGCGGCGCGGGCGGGCGAGAGTGCCGCGCGCACATGGTCGTAAGCGTCCTGGACGGCGGCGACGCGGTCCATCCGCTCGCGGTCGGCGCCGAGGCCGTGAGGCAGGCGCTCAAGGCGACGGCTGATCGCGGTCAGATACCGGGCGAGATCGCCGAGCCGGGCGGCCCCCGTCGCGGCGACGAAACCGGGCCCGACGAGCCGGGCGAGCTGGGCGCGGATGTCGGCGACCGCATCGGCTTGCGCCGCCGTCGGTTTCGCGGGCAATGCGAGCTCGACGTCGTGCAGTGCGGCGAGCACCTTCTCGACGCGACGCAGGATGTCGGCGGTGGTCTGCGCCAGCGCGCCGCCGACCCGCTGGCGGGCCGCGGCGAAGTCGGCCTTCGTCCACACCGGCGACGGCGACAGGATCTGCACGGCCGCGGCGGCGCAGTCGTCGATCAGCGCCGCCAGGGACCCGTCGGGGTTGCTGCCGAGCACCAGCCGCGTGCGGGTGTCGAGGCCGCGCTCGACGTTCTTGGCGATCGACGGGGCGGCGAGCAGCAGCAGCCGCTGGCAGCCAGCGGCCATCATCGCGTCCTGCTCGGCCTTCGTCGCGAAGACCCTGATGTCGACGGTGGGGCCCGCCGCGACCAGGGCCGGGTATCCGCGCACCGTGTGCCCCGAGGCGCCGGCGCGTTCCACCACCCGGGGGAGCTCGTCGAGATCGTCGGGCCAGCTGCGCAGCCCGGTGCGTTCGAGGTCACCGGCGACGGTGTCGGCCACAGCGCGGCGCGTCGGGGCGGCCAGCTGACGCTGCAGGTCGTCGAGGTTCTTGCCGCGCGAGACCACGGTGCCGTCGGCGCTCTCGACGGCGAAGGTGACGCGCAGGTGCGGGGGAAGCTTGTCGAGGTCGAACGCATCGATCGGCACCAGAACTCCGGTACGGCGGCGCAATTCGCGCTGCACGGCATCCAAGAGAGGTCCGCTGTCGGGGGTGATCGAGTCGAGCAGCGCCCTGGCCGTGTCGGGAGCGGGAACGAAGTTGCGGCGCAGGTCTTTCGGCAGCGAGCGGATCAGCGCGGTCAGCAGTTCCTCCCGCAGCGCGGGCACCTGCCAGGCGAAGTCGTCGCCGCCGAGTCGGGCCAGGACGTCGACCGGGACGTGGACGGTGACGCCGTCGTCGGGTGCGCTCGGATCGAAGCGGTAGCTCAACGGGAGCGTGAGGTCACCGGCCTGCCAGGCATCGGGCTGGTCGGCGCCGGCATCGGCCCGCAGCAGGTCGTCCCGCGTCATGGTGAGCAGGTCGGGGTTGCGGTGCCGCTCCTTGCGCCACCAGCCGTCGAAGTGCCGCGACGACACCACGTCGGCCGGCACGCGGGCGTCGTAGAACGCGAAGATCTCGTCGTCGCCGACGAGCAGGTCCCGGCGTCGGGCGCGGTCCTCCAGGCCGGCGAGTTCCTCACGCAGCCGGGCGTTGTCGCGGAAGAAGTGGTGTTTGGTGCGCCAGTCGCCCTCGACCAGGGCGTGCCGCAGGAACAGGTCCCGCGACACCTCGGGGTCGACCTGGGCGTAACCGATGCGACGACGGGCCACCAGGGGCAGGCCGTAGAGCGTCACCCGTTCATAGGCCATCACCGCGCCGCGCTCGGCGTCCCAGTGGGGCTCGCTGTAGGTGCGCTGCAGCAGGTGGCCGGCCACCCGCTCCACCGCCTCGGGGTCGATCCGCGCCGCGGTCCTGCCGAACAGGCGGCTCGTCTCGACGAGGTCGGCGACCACGACCCAGCGCGGCGGCCGCCGGCTCAGAACCGAGCCCGGCGCCAGCACGAACTTCGCGTTGCGGGCGCCCTCATAGGTGCGGCCGTCGGTGTCGCGCATCCCGACGTGTGACAGCAGCCCGGCTGTCAGCGCCGAGTGCACCGCCGCGGCGTCGGCGGGCTCGTTCTGCTCGGGGCCTTCCTGGATACCGAGGTCACGGCAGATGCCGCGCAGCTGCCCGACCAGGTCCTGCCATTCGCGGATCCGCAGGTAATGCAGGAACTCGTCGCGGCACATCCGCCGAAAAGAGCTGCCGGAGCGTTCCTTTCGCTGCTCCCGCAGGTACTGCCAGAGGTTCAGGAAGGAGGTGAAGTCCGAATGCTGGTCGGCGAAGCGGGCATGCTTCTGCCGTGCCGCGTCCTCGCGGTCGGTGGGCCGTTCCCGCGGGTCCGGGATCGACAGAGCCGCGGCGAGCACCAGCATCTCGCGCACGCAGCCCTCGGTGTCGGCCTGCAGGATCATCCGACCCAGCCGAGGATCGACCGGGATCTGGGCGAGCCTGCGTCCGACGTCGGTGAGGGCGCCTTCCCGGTCGAACGCGCCGAGTTCCTGCAGCAGGGCCACGCCGTCGCGGATGCTGCGCGCATCGGGCGGATCGAGGAAGCCGAAGGCCTCGATGTCGCCGAATCCGAGCGCGGCCATCTGCAGGATCACCGCGGCGAGGTTGGTCCGCAGGATCTCGGGATCGGTGTAGCGCGGGCGGGATTCGAAGTCCTGCTCGGAGTACAACCGGATGCAGACGCCGGGGGCGGTGCGGCCCGAGCGGCCCGCGCGCTGGGCGGCCGACGCCTGCGAGATCGGCTCGATCGGCAGCCGCTGCACCTTGGTCCTGCGGCTGTACCGGGAGATGCGCGCGGTACCGGGGTCCACGACGTACCGGATGCCCGGCACCGTCAGCGATGTCTCGGCGACGTTGGTGGCCAACACGATTCGGCGGGCGGTGCGGCCCGGCGAGAACACCTTCTGCTGCTCGGCCGTCGGGAGGCGCGCATACAGGGGCAGCACCTCGGTGTGGTCCGGGTCCGTCACCGCCCTCAACGCCTCGGCGGTGTCACGGATCTCGCGCTCACCCGACAGGAACACCAGCACGTCACCGCGCGGTTCGGCCTCGAGTTCGGCGACGGCGTCGATGATCGCCTCGGTCGGATCGCGCAGCTCGGTGCGCACCACCTCGTGGTCGGGGTCGTCGGGGTCCTCGTCGTCCCCGCCCGGCACCACCACCTCCAGTGGCCGGTAACGGATCTCGACGGGGTAGGTCCGTCCCGAGACCTCCACGATGGGTGCGTCGCCGAAGAACTGCGCGAAGCGCTCCGGCTCGATCGTCGCCGAGGTGACGATCACCTTCAGATCGGGCCGGCGCGGCAGCAACTGGCGCAGGTATCCCAGGAGGAAGTCGATGTTGAGGCTGCGCTCGTGGGCCTCGTCGATGATCAGGGTGTCGTAGCGCAGCAGCCGCCGGTCGCGCTGCACCTCGGCGAGCAGGATGCCGTCGGTCATCAACTTCACCAGGGTGCGGTCGCCGGCCTGGTCGGTGAACCGCACGGTGTAGCCCACCGCCTCACCGAGAGGAGTGCCCAGCTCCTCGGCGATGCGGGCGCCGACCGTGCGCGCGGCGAGCCGACGCGGCTGCGTGTGGCCGATGGTGCCGCGGATACCCCTGCCCATCTCCAGACAGATCTTCGGCAGCTGCGTGGTCTTGCCCGACCCGGTCTCGCCGGCCACGATGACGACCTGGTTGGCCGCGATGGCCGCCGCGATGTCCTCGCGGCGCTCGGTGACCGGCAGGTCGGGGTAGGTGATCTCGGGGACGGCGGCGAGCCGGGTCGCGACGAGCGCCTCCGCGGCGGCGAACCGTTCGGCGAGGCGGTCGAGCTGTGGCGCGGTGGGGTTGCGCAGTTGGCGCAGACGCCGCCCGAGCCGGGCGGCGTCGTTGATCGTCAGACCGTCCAGGCGTGCGCGCAGGGCACGGACGTCGGTCGGGGACGATTCGGGCATCCGGCCACGATAGGCGTCGCGGCGGCGGGGCGCCCCCGGGGTGTCAGGGGGTGTCGGGCGACCAGTAGGCCAGCATCTCGGCCAGCGTCTCGAAGGCTGCGGTGTTGACGCCGTACGTCGCCTCGAAGTGCACGCTCAGCGGGAAGCCGAGGTCGCCGACCCCGTCGATGACCCGCTTGTAGAGGTCCACCATCAGTTGGCGCCGGCCGGCCGGATCGGTGTCGGCGAGCGTCCTGACGAACTCCTGCTCCTGCGCGACGGCCTCGTTGCCGGGGTCCTGGATCAGCCAGTTGATGAGCCCGACCCGGCTCTCCACCTTCGGGACGAACCCGAACGACAGCAGGATCTCGGGGCGATGATCGGTGGACTGCGCGAACTCCTTCAGGAAGCCCACGATCGCGTCGGAGTAGAGCAGCTGGGTCATGCCGTAGGTGGCGCCGCGGTCGCACTTGAAGTTGAAGCGGCCGTGCTCGCCCTCGCGCGTCGGGATCAGGATGACGCCCCGGTTCTCGACGACCCCGTCGAAGATCGACAGCGCGTCGGTGGGCGCCACGCCGCCACCCTCGCCGTCGCTGAGCGTTCGGGGCACACCGACGAAGGCGATGCCCTCGAACCCGCTGTCCCCGAGCCGGGCGAGCCGGCCGTGCAGCGTGGGTTCGTCCATGAATGCGGTGACCTGGGTGCACAGGCCCTTGATGCCGGGGAGCTCCGGCTTGATCATCGTCCAGAAGTCGAGGACGTCGAGCTTGGGTTTCATCTCGATGGGACGGTCGCCGTCCTCCTCGATCATGCCCGGGATCATGACGTGGCGGACCCGTCCGGCCAGGCCGGCCTCCGCAGAGCAGCGCAGCACCTTCTCAGCCTCTTCGAGAGCCCGTTCCTGCCCGCCGTCCACGTTCGGCGGCACGAGCTCCAAGGCGATCGTGTTCAAGCTCACAGCATTGCTCCACATCTGATGACGAATGTCCCCCGGCGGCCTGCCGACCTCGTCGTCGTGGCCTCGCGTTCCCCCATGAGTCGGGAAAAATCACCATACCTAAGGCGCCGGGGCCCGCCGGAGTGAGCTTTCATGGGAAGAGACCTATGAAGATGCTGCCCGATACACAGAGACCGAAGACACCTCCGATCCTCCTCGCAGCGCTGGCCCTGATCACCTGCCTGCTGGCCGCCTGCACCGGCGTGGACTCCACGGCGCCGTCCGGCACGCCCGCCGGCACCACTGCGACGTCGCGCTCGCCGTTCGACCCGACGACCACGGCGGCCAGACCCGACACCTCGGTGCCGCTGCTCGCCTACCGCGCGGCCGACGAGATCGGCCTCGTCGAGGGCACCACGGTCGTCGCCACCGCCCAGGGCGCGTTCCCGCCGTCCAACGATCTGCTCACCACCGAGGACGGCAGGTTCGTGTTCGCCCGCACCGTCGACGGGCAACTGGCCACGCTCGAAGTCGCCAGCGGTGAGGGGACGACCCGCGCGATTCCCGTGGGCCCGTCGCTGGGCACGGCGGGTGGGAGCACGATCCTGTGGTGGGAACAGCCGAACCGGCTGATGAGGCTGGACCTCGCCGACCCGAATTCCCGACCCGAGCTGGCGCAGACCGTCGACCTGCCCGCCGTCGCGGGGGTGCGTCCGGGTGACCCGCGGCTGCTGGTCGCCCGCGGCGGGACCGCGGTGCTGGCCAGGGTCGAGGCACCGCCGTCGCCGTTCGGCGGCCCGGAAACCCTCTACGCCGTGCGCGGGCCGGGGCCGCCGTCACCGCTCGGGCAGGCCGACGCCAACAGCCCGGTGGCGGTGGCCCGCCTCAGCCCCGACGGCGCCTCGCTGGCCTACGCGCTGTACCGCGCCACCGGCAGCGACTGCGGCTCCGCGGCGGTCGTGACCTCCGACGCCGCCGGCACCCAGCAGACGTTCGATGTGGCGGGCGCGGACGCCGCCGCCGGGTCCCGGGTGACCAAGCTGTGGTGGCCGGCCAGCGGAGCACCGACGCTGAGCCTGACGACCTGGGTGTGCGGACAGCCGCAGACCTACCCGCCGGTGGTGTGGGAGGTCGCCGACCAGCAGATCGCGCAGGCGGCCCCGCCCACCTCGGCGTTGCAGACCGCCGAAGTCGCCCCCGGCCAGCGCGCGCTGCTCCTTGCGCGTGCCGATGCGCCCGGCGAGCTGTCGGGCACGCTGGTGTTCGAGGAGGGCACGCGGCGCTTCACCCTCAAGCCCGGAGTCGACGCGATCGCCGTCATCCCGCCGTCTCCGTAGGCTGGGTGGGGTGAATCTCGCACTGCAGAGCCGATTCGTCGGCGAGCTCCCCGAGCTGGCGGTGCGGTGGAAGGCGGACGAGGCGCCCGAGCCGCACCTACTGGCCCTCAACGAACCGCTGGCCGCCGAACTCGGCCTCGATGCCGAGTGGCTGCGCTCGCCCGACGGTCTGGGTGTGCTGACCGGCACGGTCGTCCCGTCCGAGGCGACCCCCGTGGCGCAGGCGTACGCGGGTCACCAGTTCGGCGGCTTCCAACCGCGGCTCGGCGACGGGCGTGCGCTGCTGATGGGCGAGCTCGAAACGCCCGACGGGCGCCTGCGCGACCTGCACCTCAAGGGCTCGGGGCGCACCCCGTTCGCCCGCGGCGGCGACGGGCTGGCCGCGGTCGGACCGATGATGCGCGAGTACGTGATCAGCGAGGCGATGCACGCCCTGGGCATCCCGACGACGCGGGCACTGGCCGTCGTCGCCACCGGACGCCCGGTGTACCGCGAGATGCCGCTGCCCGGCGCGGTGCTGGCGCGGGTGGCGTCCAGTCATCTGCGGGTCGGGACGTTCCAGTACGCGGCCTCGACCGGCAACGTCGACGTGCTGCGGCGGGTGGCCGATCACGCCATCGCCCGGCATCACCCCGCCGCGGCAGAGGCCGAGCACCGCTACCTCGCGCTGCTCGGGGCGGTCAGCGACGTGCAGGCGCAGCTGATCGCGCGCTGGATGCTGGTCGGCTTCATCCACGGCGTGATGAACACCGACAACATGACGATCTCCGGCGAGACCATCGACTACGGACCGTGCGCGTTCATGGAGCCGTTCGACCCGAAGACGGTGTTCTCCTCGATCGACGCGTGGGGGCGGTACGCCTACGGCAACCAGCCCTCGATCGCGCTGTGGAACCTGGCCCGCTTCGCCGAGACGCTGCTGCCGCTGATCGACGAGGATTCGGCCTCGGCGATCGAGAAGGCCGAAGGCGTGCTGGGCGGGTTCGCCGCGCGGTACGACGCCGAATGGACCGACGGCATGCGCACCAAGCTCGGCGTTCCCGGTGCCCCCGCGGAGACGACGGCGGGGCTGATCGAGGATCTGCTGACCCAACTGCACCAGAGCGGGGTCGACTTCACGTCCTTCTTCCGGCGGCTCGCGGCGGCGGCCCGCGGTGAGAGCGAACCGGTGCGCGGTGAGTTCATCGACCTGGCCGCGTTCGACGGATGGCTGGAACGCTGGCGCGCGCTGGGGCCCGATGCCGACCTGATGGACCGGGTCAACCCGGTCTACATTCCGCGCAACCACCTCGTCGAGGAAGCGCTGACCGCGGCGACCGCCGGCGATCTGGTGCCCGTGGAGAGCCTGCTGGACGCTGTCCGGTCGCCGTACGACGAGCGGCCGGGCCTGCAGCGGTACGCCGAGCCTGGGGCCAAGGAGTTCAGCGCCTCCTTCCAAACCTTCTGTGGAACCTAGGCGCGACGGCTAGCGTGCATCCGTGAGCGCCAACAGTGTCCGTCTGGGACTTCAAGATCTGATCTTCATCTACGGCGAGACATCGAGTTCGAAGATGCACGTCGCCGGGCTGCTCCCGTTCACCCCGCCGGCCGACGCCCCGCGGGACTACCTGCGGCAGATGATCGACGACGCGCGTCAGCAAGAGGTGATGGCGCCGTGGAACCGCAAGCTCGCGTACCCGCGTCTGCAGTTCAGCCCGCTGCACAGTTGGGTCACCGACGAGGATTTCGACTTCGACTACCACGTGCGCCGGTCGGCGCTGGCCAGCCCCGGCGACGAACGGGAGCTCGGCATCCTGGTGTCGCGGCTGCACAGCAACCATCTCGACCTGACGCGGCCACCGTGGGAACTCCACGTCATCGAGGGCCTGGAGGGCGGCCGGTTCGCCCTGTACATGAAGATCCACCACGCCCTCGTCGACGGCTACAGCGCGATGCGCATGCTGAGCCGCAGCCTGTCGACGGATCCGGAATCGCGGGACACCCGGATGTTCTTCAACGTGCCGACGCCGGCGCGGGCCCGACGGGAGCCCGCCGAGTCGTCCAATCCGCTGACGGCCACCCTGCGCACGCTGGGCGGCGTGGGTTCGGCGGTGACCGGCGGCGTCTCTTCGGCACTGGATCTGACTGCGGCACTGGTCAATACGCAGATCAGGCGGGACGGCGACAACGTCCACATCTCAGGTTCGGCATCGGCGCCGCACAGCATCCTCAACGCCAGGATCAGCCGCAACCGCCGGTTCGCGACCCAGCAGTACGAGTTCGACCGGCTCAAGAAGCTGAGCTCCCAGCACGGCGCGACGATCAACGATGTGGCGCTGGCGGTCATCGGCGGCGGCCTGCGCAAGTTCCTGATGGAGTTCGACAAACTCCCCGACCGGTCGCTGGTCGCGTTCCTGCCCGTCAACGTCCGGCCCAAGGGCGACGAGGGCGGCGGCAACGCGGTGGGCGCGATCCTGTCGCCGATGGGCACCGACATCGAGGACCCGGTCGAGCGCCTCGACGCGATCACGGCGGCGACGCGCGCTGCCAAGGGACAGCTGCAGACGATGACCCCCGCTGCGATCATCGCCTACACCGCGGCGCTGCTCGCGCCGGCGGGCGGGCAGATCGCCGGGGCCCTGACCGGGGTCCAACCGCCGTGGCCCTACACGTTCAACCTGTGCGTGTCGAACGTTCCGGGCCCCCGGGAACCGTTGTTCTTCAACGGTTCCCGACTCGAAGCCACCTACCCGGTCTCGATCCCGATCCACGGCATGGCGTTGAACATCACGCTGCAGAGCTACGCCGACACGATCAACTTCGGCTTCGTCGGCTGCCGCGACCGCCTGCCGCACCTGCAACGGCTCGCGGTGTACACCGGAGACGCCCTCGCCGCGCTGGAGGACGCCTCGCAGAGCTGACCCGTCGGGGCACGTTCGGCTGCGCAGTTTCCGCTTCCGGCCGCGGGGATCTACCGTTTAACTGTGTTGAACCAGTCGCTCGAAGAATCCACGCTGCCCAACGGGCTCACCGTCGACGAAGCCCGCGCGGAGGCCGCCCGCACCTACGAGCTCGACCGCGCCCACGTGTTCCACTCGTGGTCCGCGCAGGCCGACATCTCCCCCATGACGATCGTCGCCTCCGAGGGCTGCCACGTCTGGGACGGCGACGGCCGTAAGCTGCTCGACTTCTCGTCGATGCTGGTGAACACCAACATCGGTCATCAGCACCCGAAGGTCGTCGCCGCCATCGCCGAACAGGCCGCCAAGCTGTGCACCGTGGCCCCTCAGCACGCCAACGACGCGCGTTCCGAGGCCGCCCGGCTGATCGCCGAGCGCACCCCGGGCGAGCTGAACCGGATCTTCTTCACCAACGGCGGCGCGGACGCGGTCGAACACGCGGTGCGGATGGCCCGCCTGCACACCGGCCGGTACAAGGTGCTCTCGCGCTACCGCTCCTACCACGGCGGGACCGAGACCGCGATCAACCTCACCGGAGATCCCCGCCGCTGGCCCAACGACCACGGCAACGCCGGCGTCGTCCACTTCTTCGGACCGTTCCTGTACCGCTCGCAGTTCCACGCCACCACCGAGGCCGAAGAATCCGAGCGGGCCCTGCAGCACCTGCACGACGTGATCCGCATGGAGGGCCCCACCACCATCGCGGCGATCATCCTCGAGTCGATCCCCGGCACCGCGGGCATCATGGTGCCCCCGCCCGGATACATCGCCGGGGTGCGCGCCCTGTGCGACGAGTACGGCATCATCTTCATCGCCGACGAGGTGATGGCCGGCTTCGGCCGCAGCGGTAAATGGTTCTCCATCAACCACTTCGACGTCACCCCCGACCTGCTGACGTTCGCCAAGGGTGTCAACTCCGGCTACGTGCCGCTCGGCGGTGTCGCCATCAGCCCGGCGATCGCCGAGACCTTCGCCCACCGCGCCTACCCCGGCGGCCTCACCTACTCCGGTCACCCGCTGGCCACCGCCGCCGCGGTCGCCACCATCAACGCGATGGCCGAGGAGGGCATCGTCGAGAACGCCGCCCGCGTGGGCGCCGAGGTCATCGGCCCCGGGCTGGCCGATATCGCCGCCAAGCACGCCTGCGTCGGCGAGGTCCGCGGCGCCGGCGTGTTCTGGGCGGTGGAACTCGTCGCCGACCAGGCCACGCGCGAGCCACTGGCACCCTACGGAAGCTCCAGCGCGACAATGAATTCGGTGATCGCCGAATGCAAGAAGCTCGGAATGCTGCCGTTCGCCAACTACAACCGCATCCACGTGGTGCCGCCGTGCATCGTCACAGCCGAGCAGGCCCGCGAAGGCCTGGCGATCCTGGACCGGGCACTCGACGTCGCCGACGCCGCGCTGAGCAACGCCTGAGCCAGGTCAGCTGAGCCGCGTCGCTAGTTCAGTTCGCCGCCGATACCCCGCTCCAACGCGGCGCGGGCCCGCTCGGGCAGCACGATCAGCCCGTGCAGTTCCCGCTGCGCAAGCCGGTAGGCGCTGTCGCGTTCCTGCGGCGTGGCGCCCTGGTCCGACGCCACGGACAGCAGGCGCTGCGCCCGGGAGAGCCGTTCCTGTTCTGCGGCGGTGAAGTCCGCGCGGCCACGCCGCATCGCCTCCGCCTCGGCGATGTCGAACGCGGCCACGTACTCCTGCACGGCGTCCAGGTATTCACGGGTCGCGTCCCGGTCGTCGGCCAGATCCGCGCTGTCGGCCGGCCGCAGGAAGTCGGCGCGTAACTTCGCGCGGTGGAACCGCTGCGTCAACGGATCGCGCATGTCGGTGATCAACGGCCGGTCCAGCAGCGTGGCGACGTCCAGTTCGTAGTCCAGCCAGCGCGCGTCCGTGCGGTCGTGCTCGTCGAGGGCACGCCGGATCACCCTGCGCGCCGCCGCGTCCGGGTCCTCGACCGACGGCCGACGTGCCGACACGATGGCCCGGAACGTCGCGTAGCCCACACCGATGAGCGGCAGCAACACGAGCAACAGCTCGACCAGTCGTATGAGCAGCCCCACACCGCCAGCATGCCTCACGAGGCACTTAGGAAACCTTCATAGGAACAGGGTTTTGAATTTGTGTCAGACGGCAACAGAGCTGTTATGCGAAACAAGACATCTGCTCTCGGAATCTTCGGACCTATGCTCTTCGCGGGCGCCGCGGCGACTGCAATCGCAACCGCGCCCCTGACTTTCGCCCAGCCGGCCCCGCCGCCGTGCTTCAACGCCGACGGCACGCCGTGTGCCGGCATCGGCACCGCGGGCCCGGGCGGCGCGGCAGGCGCCATCCCCGGTGGCCCCGGTGGTGAGGCAGGCCCCGGCGGCGCTGCGGGTGCCGTCCCCGGCGGTCCGGCCGGCGAAGCCGGACCCGGCGGCGTCAGCGGCAGCACCAACCCCGGCGGTGTGGCCGGTGCGGCAGGCCCCGAGGGCGCGTCCGGCGCGATCCCGGGCGGCCCGTCCGGTTCGGCCGGGCCCGAGGGCGCCAGCGGCAGCACGAACCCCGGCGGCGTCAGCGGTTCGGCGGGACCCGACGGAGTCGCCGGCTGTATCCCGAACATCGGCTGCGCCACCATCCCCGTCCCGTAGCACCCGGTCACACGACCACGGCAGCATCGCGAAAACGGCCGGACCCGAACGGGTCCGGCCGTTTTCGTGCGTGCGGCTACGGTGTGGGGCATGACCAACGAGGTTCCGACGACGCTGCTGGCCGGGCGCGTCGTCATCGTCACCGGCGCCGCACGGGGTGTGGGCAAGGGAATCGTCGCAGCGCTCATCGAGCGTGGTGCCGCGGTGCTCGCCGTCGACCGGGACGAGGCCGGCCTGAACACCACCGTCGAGCTGTGGGCCGGGTCGGGGCGACCCATCGCCGCGCTGGTGGCCGATCTGCGCGATCCGGAATCCGCAGCCCGCATTGTCGCCTCCGCCCGCGACACCTTCGGCACGGTGCACGGGCTGGTGAACAATGCGATCGCGACCAACGAACCCAAACCGCTGCAGGACATCACCCGCGAGGACTACGACCTCGTGTTCGACGTCGGGCCGCGCGCGACGTTCGCGTTGATGCAGGCGGTCTATCCGGTCTTCCTCGACAACGGCGGCGGCAGCATCGTCAACCTCGGCTCGGGTTCGGGCACCATCGGCCTGCAGAAGTTCGGCGCGTACGCCGCGGCCAAGGAGGCCATCCGCGGTATGTCGAAAGTCGCTGCGCTGGAATGGGGTCGAGTCGGCATCCGGGTCAACGTGGTGTGCCCGTACGCCGAGACCGAGAGCATTGCGACGTGGCGCGAATGGGATCCGAAGACCTACGAGCGGACGGTGCGCGCCGTTCCGCTGGGGCGGCTGGGCGACGTCACCACCGACATCGGCCCGGCAGTCGCCTTCCTGCTCAGCGACGAGGCGGCGTTCGTCACCGCCCAGACGATCATGCTGGATGGTGGGGCGGCCGGTTTCCGCTGAGCCGTGTCGCGCAGTAGACGGTGAGCACCTGCACCAGCGGTGCGATGTCGACGAGATGCTGGTGGCCGTCGCGGGAGTAGAGCTCCAGCAGATAGCACCGCTCCCCCGCCGGCACCCCCACGCCCAGCACCGCGTGATAGCCGAGCTTGGACAGCAGTGCGGTCTCGGCGGGATCCGAGCCCTCCAACCCGATGGCGGCGACGAAGGTGCTGCCCTGCCGCAGTGCCCGGGCCGAGGCGGGATACTCCACCAGGTCGTAGGTGCCGGGCCCCAGCTCGGTCATCACCGACAGACCCGACTCCTCGCGATAGACGCAATCGGCACTGCGGATCGAGCGCAGCGCCCCGTGGTCGTCGATGCACTGCGACAACGCCCAGGCCGCGGTGCCGAACACCTGCTGGGCCTGAAGGGCCAGGAACTCCAGCGCCTTCGGGACCGTCAGATCCGGCTGCTCGCCCAGGATCTTCACCACCACCGCTGTCAGCCGCTCGGCGCTGCCCGCACCCCCGACATCGCCGTCGCGGCGGTCGATGCCGCCCTGCACCGCCGAGGTCGCCACCCCGGTGCTGAATCGTGCGGGCCCCTGGCGTTTGGCCTCCCTCAGCGCAGCGTCGGCGGCCGCGAGCAGGTCGTCACCACCGGCTGTCCCGGGACCGCACGCGGCCGCGCCCCACGACACCGTCACCTCCGAGCCCACGGAGTCGCGGATCGACGTGGTCGCGTCGATGGCGAAGACCTGCGCCGAGCCCAGCGTCGCGTCGGGCAGCAGCACACAGAACTCGTCTCCGCCGAGGCGTGCGGCGACCGACCCTTCGATGCCGCGCGTCAGTCTCTCCAGCACCCGAGCAATCTCGCGCAGCAGCTGGTCACCCGCGGGGTGTCCGTCGCGGTCGTTGATCCGTTTGAACCCGTCGAGATCGCAGAGAAGGGCAACGGGATACTCTGTGGCCCAATCGATGTCCGCGAGATGCTGGTCGATCGCGCGCCGGTTGGCGATCCCGGTGAGCGGGTCCTCGAACGCATAGCGCCAGACGGTGCTGAACAGTTCGGAGCGGCCGATCGCGATGGCGGTGTGCGCGGCGATCGCCTGCAGCAGTTGCACATCGCCTTCGGTGAACCGGCGCCCACTGCTGCCCGTCGCCCAGATCGAACCCCACATCGAATCGCCGACCATGACGGGCACGGCGAGTTCACACTCCTTGCCGACCGAGGTCAGGATCCGCCGGGTCTCGGGTGGACAGTCCGCATCCCGGATCGCGAATGTATACGAAATACCCTGGCTGAGAAGGCGATTGATGTTCGAGTCGGCGGCCACGGGGTAGAACTCGTCCTGCGGCCAGCGCTTCACCGGAGGCTGGAGATCGCCGACGTTCAGCAGGACGCGCAGCGCGGCGCGGTCGTGCTCCCAGCGGCACAGGGACAGCGAGGCCGCGTCGAGGGCGACCATGGCCTGTTCGGCGATGACCTCCAGCACCTCGTCGAAATAGTGGGCCCGTGAGACGGCGTCCGAGATGCCGAGCAGGGCTTTGAGCACGGGGAGTTCGTCGGCCGAACCGGCTTCTGACTCACCCTGCACCTGACAGCCCCCATCGCGCCCAGATGATGGCGCAAACGGTCATGCTACCCATTCGGGTCACGGTTCGGGCCGTGGTTCGGGCCATGGTTCGGGCGTGGTAGACCCCCTGCCCAGCCTGTAGCCTGCCGTGCTGTGCAGCCGATTCCCGTCATCGCGTTGACCGGCTACCTCGGCGCCGGAAAGACCACGCTGCTCAACCATGTGCTGGGCAGCCCGAACGCCCGGATCGGCGTCGTCATCAACGACTTCGGCGAACTCAACGTCGACGCCGGGTTGGTCACGGGGCAGATCGACGAACCCGCGTCGATCGCCGGTGGGTGCATCTGCTGCCTGCCGGACGAGGGTGGCCTGGACCTCGCGCTCACCCGGCTGGCCGACCCCAGACTGCGCCTCGACGCCATCATCGTCGAGGCGAGCGGGCTGGCCGACCCGGTCGCCGTGTCCCGGATCATCCGGTTCAGCGGGGTCGACGGTGTCCGTCCTGGCGGGGTGATCGACGTCCTCGACGCCGCGACCCACTTCGACACCGTCGACCGTGACGCCACCCCTCCCGCGCGCTACGGCGCGGCGACGCTGGTCGTGGTCAACAAACTCGATCAGATCGCCGACGCCGACCGGTCCGGCGTGCTGCAGCGCGTCGAAGCCCGGGTCCGCACCCTCAACCCGACCGCCTACGTCGTCGGGGCCACCGCAGGGCGCATCGACCCGGCACTTCTGTACGACATCGCCGCGACCGCGCAGGAGCCGGGCCAGCTGACCTTCCGCGACGCCCTCTTCGACACCGGGGCCGACACCGGGGCCGATTCCGGGGCCGATTCTGGAACCCCCGGCACCGCGCCGCACGCCCACGATCACGACCACGTGCACGCGGATTCGGTGACCGTCTTCGGGGACGGCGCCGTGGACCCCGGGGCGCTGATCGACCTTCTGGAGGAACCGCCGCCGGGCGTCTACCGCATGAAGGGCACCGTCGCGGTGCGCTACCGGTCGAGCACCAGGAACTACGCGGTGAACGTGGTGGGTCCCTCGGTGCACATCGCCGCCGCCCCGGCCCGGGCTGTGGCCAACAGCCTCGTCGCGATCGGCATGGGGCTCGACGTCGAGGACGTCCGGGAGAGAATCCGGGCCGCGCTGACACCACTGTCCGGCGCCGCCCCGGCCCACGGTGTCCGGCGCCTGCAGCGCTACCGCAGGCTCAGTATCTGAGAGACGACCCCCGCTTCAGCGCAAGCCGAGGTCAGCTCATCGCATCGAGGAGGGACAGCATCCGCGTCGTCGTCGCCCAGTTCCGGATCGTCATCAACCGGTACTGCGGTGTCCCGACGATGCGGTTCATCCGGCTCTTGGTCTTCTCGGCGATCAGCCGGGTGAAGTAGACGACCCCCGGGCCCGGCCACGCCTCGTCGACACCCTCGCGCGTCTGCACCACCCCCATCGCCTGCTCGGCGGTCAGCGGATCCTTCAGGAAGACCACGTCGCGATGGTGGTCCTCGGCGCGCGCGGCGAAATCGACAGGCGCCTCGTTCACGACGGCCCGCATCTGAGGGTGCGAACGCACGACCACGACCGGCGGGGTTTCCAGGTGTTCCCGCAGCAGGGCCTCGATGTCGGACTCCAATGACGTTCGCGCAGAATCGGTTTCGAACACCACGTTGCCCGACTGGATGTAGGTGCCGACCTCGCCGTAGCCGGCCTCCTCGAACAGTGCCCGCAGATCGGCCATCGAGATCTTGTTGCGGCCGCCGACGTTGATGCCCCGCAGCAGCGCTGCATAGCGGACCGTGGACGCCATGCCCGGCGACGCTACGCGATACTGGGCAGATGGTGGACCGGAATGTCCTGGGCGGACCGTTGGATCCCTGCGGCACCGAGCCTTTGACGGGCTTCTATCGCGACGGGTGCTGCAGCACCGGGGACGAGGATCTCGGCCGCCACACGATCTGCGCGGTGGTGACCGCCGACTTCCTGGCCCATCAGCGCTCCATCGGCAACGATCTGTCGACGCCGATGCCGGCTTACCGCTTCCCGGGGCTGAAGCCGGGTGACCGCTGGTGCGTGACCGCACTGAACTGGCTGCGGGCCCACGAGGACGGTCACGGGTGTCCGGTGGTTCTCGCATCGACCCACGAACGCACGCTCGAGGCGGTGCCCCTTGAGGTGTTGCAGCGCTATGCCGTCGACGTTCCCGACGATCTCGCAGGTCTCTAGACGGGCGACCGGCGCGACCATACGATCCTGACCATGATCAAGTTCGGGCTCGCCTGCGGCGCCGCCCTCACGATGTCGGCCTGCTCCTTCTCCTTCGGCGGGCTGGACTACGACAAGCTCGAAACCAAGATCCGGGACGCGCTCAACACCACCTACTCCGACACCGGTGAGACGGTCTCCCGTGTCGAGTGCCCCGAGCAGTCGCCCGGCCCCGAGGCCGGTGACAGCCTGCAGTGCACGGCCGAGGTCGGCGGGCAGACGGTCCGCGTGGACGCGAAGGTCACCAACGACGAGTACGACGTCGAATACGAGACCAGGGACACGCTCTTCGATCTGCAGGCCGTGGCCGACGGTCTGTCGGACGAGGTGTCCCGGCAGGTCGAGTTTCCGGTGACGGTGGACTGCGGCGAGGGGTTGAAGCCCGTCGAGGTCGGCAAGACCTTCGACTGCTCCGCCACGGACACGCAGGGCGAGCAGCGAACCCTTCGGATCACCGCGGCTCCCGTCGGCGAAGACGACAGTTGGGAACTGCTCAGCTGACTCCAGGGTGGTCCCGCTGTCGCCTGGGATGGGCTTGGGGTGGGCCCTGGGGTGGGCGGAAGACGAACGCCGGCAATGCGGTTAGCTTCGGGTATGGCTTCGGTGTTGACGGTGAACAAAGCAGCAGAGCCCATCGACCTGGGTCGGCGGCGGTCGGGGATCGACAAACGACCCAGCTCCGAACCGCTGGAGGTGCGTGCGCCGGGCCCGCGCAAAGGCGGGCTGGGCAGCGGCATCGTCGGCGATTCCGTCTGTGACAGCAAGCATCACGGCGGCGACGACCAGGCCGTCTACGCCTACGCCCGCGAGGATCTCGACCACTGGGAGGGCCGGCTGGGACGTGACCTGACCAACGGCATGTTCGGCGAGAACATGACGACTGGTGGCGTCGACCTGACCAACCTGCTGATCGGGGAACGCTGGGCCGTGGGCGACGACGGCCTCGTCCTCGAGGTCACCAGCCCCAGAACGCCGTGCCAGACGTTCGTGAAGTGGCTCCAGATCCCCGGCTGGATCAAGACGTTCACCGCGGCCGGGCAGCCGGGCGCCTACTTCCGTGTGATCGAACCGGGCACGATCCGCGCCGGGGACGAGATCCAAGTCCTCAGCCGCCCCGACCACGAGGTGACGATCAGCATGGTGTTCCGGGCATTGATGGGCGAGTCGGCGTTGATGCCCACACTGGCCGCAGCCGAGGCGCTGCCCGCCAGGATCAAAACGCAGATCGCCCGCCGCAGCTAGACCCGCTGTGACGGTGTGAGCTCGATCCCAGATCGCCCAGGACGCGCCGCGGACGGTTTCAGCGCCGGGTTGCCGGGAACGCTTCGACGGAACGACGCCGTCGTCGTGTTCTCTCATGCCCACTGACAACCGCTCTTGGAGTCTTCTTCTGTCATGGACGACCCGATCGAATTCACCTCCGCAACACATTTCGCCCGGGACGCCGCGTGGATCGCCGGCTCCGTCGCCCTCGCCTACGCCGTGGGCCTCGCCCTGTCCTGGATCCTGCAGCGCCTGGGGCGACGCAGCACGCTGGTGCATCACATCGCCGATCTGACGCGGCGGCCACTGCGCGCGACGCTGGTGGTGATCGCGGCGTCGGCGGCCGTCCGGCGCATCGTGGACATCAGCTCGAGCTGGCGCAGCTGGGTCGACCACGCGCTGGTGATCGCGCTGATCGCCACCCTGACGTGGATGGTGGCCAGCCTGGTGCGCGTGGCCGAACGGCAGGTGATCTCTCGATTCGCCGGCGGTGACGAAGGCCTGACCGATGCGGACCGCCACCGCCGCAAGATCAAGACCCAGGTGCTCACGTTGCGCCGCATCGCCGTCGCCATCATCGTGATGCTCGGCATCGCCGCGGCGTTGATGACGTTCCCGTCGTTCAGCGACATCGGTAAGACGCTGTTCGCCTCGGCCGGCGTGTTGACGGTCGTCGCCGGCCTGGCCGCGCAGACCTCGCTCGGATCGGTGTTCGCCGGCATCCAGATCGCCTTCTCCGACGCCATCCGCGTGGGCGACGTCGTCGTCCTGGAAGAGGAGTGGGGACGCATCGAGGAGATCACTCTGACCTACGTGGTCGTGCACCTGTGGGACGAGCGTCGCCTCGTTCTGCCGTGCACCTACTTCACCTCCACGCCGTTCCAGAACTGGACCCGCAATGCGACCGAACTGCTCGGCACCGCCGAGATGGACGTCGACTTCACGGTCCCGTTCGATGCGATGCGCGCCGAGCTCGACCGTCTGCTGCGCGCAAACCCGTTGTGGGACGGCCGGGTCGGTGTTCTGCAGGTCACCGATGCGGTCGAGGGTTCGGTGCGGGTGCGGATGCTGGTCAGCGCGTCGAACGCGGGGCAGCTGTTCGATCTGCGGTGCGATGTCCGTGAAGGCATGGTGCAGTGGCTGCAGCGGACCAACCCCGATGCGCTGCCGCGTCAGCGCATCGAACACCAGACGGACACCGACCGGGCGCTGCCGAACGCACTCGCCCATCGAGGTCGGCCGCAGGCGGATTCGGGTCTGTTCAGTGGAAGCGCGAAGGCGGAGCGCCGCGGCAGGGCCTTCGACGGTGACGACGAGCAGCAGCACAACGGGGAGCTGGCGCGGGTCCACTACGACGGGTAGACGGCCTGCGGGCGGGCCTCTTTGGCACCATGGGTTCCGATGAAGACCCTCTCACCCGAGGACCTCGCCGAGCGCACCCGGCGGGCCGGTCAGGCCGCGATCGACGCGGCCCGCGATCTCGGCCTCGGCGTGGACCGAGCGCGGGTTCTGCACGACGTGTTCTCGGTCGTCGTCCACCTGGAGCCCGAGCCGGTCGTGGCCCGTATTCCCGTGGTGCTGACCGCCAGTACGGACCCCGAGCGACAGGAAGCCCGCCAACAGCGGGAGCTCGACGTCGCCGCGTGGCTGGACACCCAGGGTGTTCCCGTGGTTCCCCCGTCGCCGCGGGTGCCCCGCGCGCCGGTGCGGCGGGACGGTTTCTCGCTGACCTTCTGGGAGCTGGCCGAGCTCGCCGAGGACCATGAGCCCTATCGTGGCGTGGGATTCGACCACAGCGCACGGCTGCACGCCGCACTGGCCGGTTATCCGGGTGAGCTCCCGTTCCTGACTCCGTTCACCGAGGGCCTGCCCGACATGATGGCCGGCCTGGACAGCGCAGACATCCTCACTGCCGAGGAGGTGGATCGTGCCCGATCGGAATTCGAGGCCCTGCAGGCGATCCTGGGCGATCGCGACACATTTCTCGCGGCGTTCCCCGGGGTAACCGTGCAGCCGATTCAAGGTGATGCGCCGTCGCACAACGTGATCCGGACGACGGCCGGCATCCGGTTCTCCGACTTCGAGGACGCGTGCTGCGGTCCCGTCGAGTGGGACCTCGCGATGCTTGGCCCGCAGGCCGTCGCAGACTACGAGCAGGCAGCGCGCGAATTCGGGTTACGCCGAACCGATCCGGAGGTGCAGCGCGTCCTCGATCATGCCAGGCGCCTGCAGTTCGTCGCGTGCGTGACGTTGATTCCTGCGCTCCCGCTGCTCGCCGGCGGGCTGTCCGCCGCGTTGGACGAATGGCGCGCGGCGCCCGTGTTCGGCTGAGCCGGGGACGGACGTCTAGACGGGCAGTTGGTAGTCCATCGGCGGGCCGTCGGGCCCGACCATCTGCCGGTCGGCGATCGCGGTCGCGACCGGAACGCCGTCGCGGATGACACCCATGACCACGACGTTCTGCTGCAGCGCCGTCGGCTGGCCGATGTGGGTGGTGGAGGGCGTGATCCTGAAGGTGGTGCTGACTCCGGCGGCCGTGGTGGTGGTCAGTGATGTCGGCGACGCTGCGGTCACCTGCCCCACCCGCTGGATCTGCTGAGGGGCGGCGGCCGCCTGCGGCCCGACTGACGTCTGCCCGGCCGCTGTTTGCCCGGCTGGAACGCTCTGCACGGCCGGCGCCGCCTGCGCGACCGAGACCGACGATTGCTGGGCCACCGGGGCGGGCGGGGCTTCCAGGATGTTGGTCATCACGACCCACCCCGTCACTCCGGCCGCGCCCATCAGGGAGACCGTGGTCAGACGCTGAGCGCGGTGACGGCTCCGGCGATCGCTCCGGTGCTTTCCGCTGTGCTGGGTCGCTGTCATCTCACTTACATCCGCTGTCGGGGAGTTCGCTGTCGAGAGGTGGTCTACCCGGACCGGCGCCGCGGAAAACAGAGTGCCGTCATTTCCAGGCGAACACCGGCTGCTCCAGCTCGTCCACGGCGTCGGGGCGCCCCTCCAGGCCCAGCCACCTCAGCTGCAACAGGATCGCCCCCGTGGGCGCATGGATGAGGTCGTTCCCGAGGGGAATCTGCACGACCGGGCGCGGACTCTCCGGGATCGTCAGGAACCGTGGGGAGTCCTCACGGAGCAGTTGATGCAGCCCGACGCGATAGACGGCCACGACTTCGTCGGGTGCAGGCGTCGGGTCGAGCCGTCCGCCGCCCCACACCACCACCGGCGTGATGACGTATCCCGACCGTGTCGAATAGTCGTCAAGCATTCCGAGCACGGCGGACTCCGGCAGCCGGACCCCCACCTCTTCGTCCAGCTCTCTCAGGGCCGCCTCGACGACGGTCTCGCCCGGGTCGAGTCTCCCGCCGGGCAGTGCCCACTGCGCCGAATGGGTGGACAGTCGGGACGCCCTGCGACAGAGCAGAAATGCCGCGCCGCCCGAGACATCGACCATGCGCCCGTCGAGATCCTCGGGCATCGGCCGCCCGGCGATCCAGTCGTCGACCGGCGCGGGATCCACGCGGTCCTCCCCCACCTCGGAGTCGACCAGCACCACCGCGACCGCCGCGTGACGTCTTGAGGGGTCCGTCACCGAACGCCGCTCGTGCCCGCCCAGGTTGTGCCGGATCCGGTCCCGTAACGCGGCGTCGTAGCTGATGGTCACCGACCGACAGTAACCCGTAGGTGGATTCGACCCGCCGGTCGTGGGTATTGCGCGGGCATGGAATCGCTTGCCACACAGACGCTCGATCAACTCGGTGGGCCGGGCAGCGTTCTGGCCCGGCAGAAGCGCGACCACGTCGAACTGGACCGGCTGATCCACGCCGTCGACGACGCCCGCGGGTCCGCCCGCCTGCAGTTGCTCAACGATCTGTGCCGGCTGGTGTTCCCGCATGCGTTCGCCGAGGAGTCCGTCCTGTGGCCGGTCATCCGGCGTGTCCTGCCCGACGGGGAACAGCTCACGCTGACGATCGAACAGGAGCACCAGGAGATCAACGAGTTGTTCACCGCGCTGGAGCGCAGCGATCCCGACAGCCACGAGCATCACCGCCTGTGGAGCCGCATCTCCGCGTTGCTCAGCCAGGACGTCCGCGACGAAGAGGACGAACTGTTACCGAAGTTGCAGGCGGCGCTGCCGCGCACCCGCCTGATCGCGTTGGGCGCTGCATGGGAAGCGGTGCGGCGCACAGCGCCCACCCGCCCGCACCCTGTGGTGGCCCGGCGCCCACCGGGCAATGTCGTTGCCGCCCTGCCCCTCACCGCGATCGACCGGTCGCGCGACCATCTCGACCGGCATTCCCGGCGGACGTCCGGCCGGTCTGCCGCTGCGGCGCATCGCCTTTCGGCCCTGCTCGCGTCGGTGGCCGGCGCGGTCGAACACGTCCCGCCGCTGACCCGGGGTGAACGACCTCAGACGCACAGCGGCCAATAGCGACGGGGCCTGATGACGGGGGCTTACCGCACGCGTCCCTAGAGGGCCTTCCACCAGTTCACTCCCGGCGACACCGGGGTTCCCCAATACTCGTGCGCGGTCGGCGTTCTGGGCGTCGCCCACGTCCGCACGGCGGCGGTGACGCGTGTCCAAGCACGTGCCCACCCCGGCTGCGCATCGACCCTCGACACCGTCGAGAACCCGGAGAACCTCGACACCCTCGACCCCATGAGACCCCTCCCGACCGTCCGGACGGTCGCGCGCCGCCCGGAGCTTTCGGCACCTACCCGCATCCGCGGGGAGCGAAACGCGACCGAGCCGACACGGTGTCCCGTGTCGGCTCGGTGCTGGTGCGTCAGTGGATCAGTTGTTGATGCCGACCACTTCCTGCGCGATGGCGGCGATACGCGTCTGCGCGGCCGAGACGACGCGCTGACGGTTCTTGTGCGCCTCCTCGTAGCTGATGATCACGCGGATGTCGGACGGCTCGGTGAGTTCCTTCACCGCATTCGCCGCATCCGTGACGGTCAGATCGTCGTAGTTCGAGATCGGCAGCTCCTCGGAGTTGAGGACGCCGGTCGCGCCGCGAGCCGCATGGATGGCGTCGGCGGCGTCGTCGGCGCCCTGCTCGCGGGTGACCCGCTCCGCAGCTTCCAGGGCACCGTCGCGGGCACCCGAGAGGGCCCGGCCGGCGATGTCACCGGTGCGCTGGCCGCGCTCCACGAGATCGGCGAGGGCCGGTCGGACGGAGCGAATGGCCTCGGCCACCCGCTCGGCGCTGCGCGTCGACCAGGTGAAGGGCAGGTTCGCCAGCTTCACGGCCAGCCCGGCAGCGGCCTGGGTCGGGGTCCTGCGCAGAGCCGCGGGTCCGCCGAGCGCATCCTCGGCCAGGACCGTGGTCAGCCACTCGACCGTGGCGGTGTGCGCGGTGATCAGGCGGGTGGCCAGCGCTTCGACGTCCTGATGCTTTGCGGCGACGGCGAGAGCCTTGACGTAGCGCGAGCGGTCCAGCAGCTGGCCTTCGAGGGCGAGATCGCCCAGCAGGGCCTCGTCGAACGGCTCCGCCTGCTCGGTGAGGGCCTTCACCGCAGCCGCGGCGCGGCCCAGGAACGGGCCGATGACGTCGGGAAATCCACCGAGGTCGCGGATGGCGCGCTCGATCGCCTCGGCGCGGTCGCGGGCATTCTCGGCGTTCTGGGTCAGCTCGCGCCGCACCGCGTCGGTGCGGGCCTGGGACACGCGGGTCTCGGCGACCTGGATCTCGGTGTGCGTCAGATCCAGTACCGTGCGCAACTGCGCGATCAGCGTGGCGGTGGTCGATTCGGTCGAAACAGCCGTGGTGGCCATAGGTCTTGTTCACCCCTTGTCTTGTTGGATTGAGCCGTCGTCCGGCTCGTAGGTCGGTCGTCAGCGTTGTGCTGCGCTCGATAGGTCGGTTACCCGAAGACGGCCGCAGGCATGACTCTGATGACCGGTTTGTGAGAAAGGCAGCAACGAGGTGTAGGGGTGGGGGGCTCGTGGGTACACCGCGGCGACCCAGGACCGGTACGGCCGTCTCGGTTTGACGCCGGTGGAGGCGGGTACGTAGCGCCCGTGATGCCGACGCTAGTCCAACCGACCCTGCCCGATCCGCGGGGTCCGATCTCGATGTCCGTGGTGGAGTTGCTGGCGGAGCGCGCTCCGCTGCGCTATCTGGCCAAGGTCGAGACCTCGCTCGCCGACGCGGATCCCGCCGGAATCGATCTGCAGCTCGCCCTCTACATCTGTTACGAGCTGCACTACCGCGGATTCGCCGGCGTCGACAACGCCTGGGAGTGGAACGCCGGCCTTCTCTATCTGCGTGGCCGGCTGGAAGAGATCTTCCTGGAGGACATCCGGCGCGGGGTCGGCGACATCGAGCCCGACGCCAGTGCCCTCGCCGAACTCGACGCTCTGTGCGTGGAACCGGTCAACGGCACGGGCCTGTCCTACTACATGCGCGACAAGGGCAGCTGGGAGCAGATGCGGGAGCTCTTCGCGCACCGGTCGCTGTACCACCTCAAGGAGGGCGACCCCCACGCGTGGGCCATCCCGCGGCTGACCGGTCAGGCGAAGGCGTCGTTCGTCGCCGTGGAGTTCGACGAGTTCGGGGCCGGCAAGGGCGCCCGACTGCACCAGCAGCTGTTCGCCGACCTGATGGCCGCCGCCGATCTCGACACCAGGTACCTGGGCTACCTCAACGACGTCCCCGCACCGACGCTGGCGGTGGTCAACGTGATGTCGCTGTTCGGTCTGCACCGCAGCCTGCGCGGTTCGGCGGTCGGACATTTCGCAGCCACCGAGGTCACCTCGCCTCCCGGATCACGCCGGATGGTGCAGGCCCTGGAGCGTCTGGGCGCGCCCGCCGACTGCAGTGCGTTCTACGCCGAGCACATCGAGGCGGACGCGGTGCACGAGCAGGTGGTGCGCACCGATGTGGTCGGGGATCTCGTGCAGCGCGAGCCGGAACTGGACCGCGACATCGTCTTCGGCATCCGGGCCTTCGACCTGGTCGAGGAGCGCCTGGCCGATCACATCATGGCGTGCTGGAGCGACGACCGCAGCTCACTGCGCCGAAGCCTGGACTGACTTTCCCGACGACGAACCGTCGCCGCGTTCGCGGCGACGGTGGCTGGTGTCGCACAGAGGGTAGGTCTTCGAGCGGCGGCATGCGCAGATCGCCACCATGAAGCGGTCCGATTCGACCACCCCGCCGTCCGGAAGCTCAATGCACACAGGACCTTCCACCATGACCGGGCCGCCTGGGACGACCCGGACCACGCGGGATTCCTTATCGCTCACGGGGCATCGGCACGGACCACGACGATGCGCTCCTGCTGGCTGTTGCGGCCGAGCAGCCCGACCCGCCTCAGCCAGGGGGCACGCTGGGTCATGACCGGTCCGAACGGGATCAGCTGCTGCGCAGCCACTTCGGCCTGCATGCCCTGGTCGCGGAAAGCGCTGACGGTGCGCTGAACGTTGGAGCACTCCGAATGGACGACCAGCATGGTGCCACCCTCCTCGAGGAGCAGAGGAGCTGCGGCGCACAGCGGGTCGAGGATGAGTCGACCGTCCGGTCCGGCGTCCCACGCTCGCGACGGGCCGGCCTCCGACGGGATGGCGTCGCGGTCGTCGACCGGGAGTTGCGGCACGTAGGGGGGATTGGCGAGCACGACGTCGAACGGACCGAACTCGACTGCGCGAGCCCACGACCCACGGTGCACATCCACCTCTACCCCGGCGGCCAGCGCTTCCGAGCGCGTCCGCTGTACCGCCTTGGGGCAGATGTCGAACGCGGTGACCTTCGCCGCACCCGCCGCGGCGGCCGCGACCGCGACCACTCCGCTGCCGGTACACAGGTCGGCCACCCGCGCACCCGGGGCGAGCCCGGCTGCCAGCATGGCATCGATCAGCAACTGCGAATCTTCTTGCGGGGGATACACCTCGACGGCGGCGTCGGTGGCGTCGAATTCGGTATATGCGCTCGTCACGGATCTCTGATGCCCGATTCCGGACTCCCCAAACGTTTGTCGTCGTCAACGTTTGTCGTCGTGAACGCCGGGAAGACTGCCCTCCATGACTATCTGCGACACATGCGGCAACGACTACGACAAAGCATTCACCGTCACCTTCCACGACGGCCGGGCCGCGACGTTCGACAGTGTGGAGTGCGCAGCCGTCCAGTTGGCTCCGGACTGCGGGCACTGCGGATGCCGGATACTCGGGCACGGCATCGAGACCGACGAGGGCATGTTCTGCTGCGCACACTGTGCGCGCAAGGACACCAACGCCGATGTCAATGACCGCTACCCGGTACCCCCCGGCGCCTGACGGGAGCTACAGCCGCCCCACCGCGTACGACGCGCCCTCGTTGGTCTTCCCGTTGACGCCGTACAGCGAGTGGGGCAGGTTGGGCCCGCCGTCCGGGGCGCCGTTGCAGATGCTGTCGCCGGGCTCGCACAGCTGAAGCGTCTTGTCGGCGTAGAGCGGTCCGATGGTGATGGCCGGGGCGCCGTACCTCTGCAGGAACGGACCCGACGGGGTGCCGAACAGCACCACGGCAGCCACGTGCTCGGCGACCTCCGGCGGCAGCGGCGCGGGCGCGACGGCTGCGGGCACCGAGCTCGGGACCGTGGCCGACGTGGTGAAGCCGGAGACGACCGCGCCCTGGGAGAAGCCTCCGAGGATCATGCGCGTGTTCGGGCAGACATCGGACATGCTCTGCAGGTGGTTGCCGGCGTCGCGGATGCCGTCGATGACGGTCTGCGCGAACAGCGGGCCGTCGGCGAAGTTGTTGCCGGCGGGGTAGTTCACCGCGTAGACGCCCACCGACCGGGGCGCGGCCTGCGCCCGCACGGCGTCGACGAACGACTGTCCGACTCCCCCGACACCGGCGGGTTCGCTGGTCCCTCGCGCGAAGACGACCTCGACGTCCGGGCACGGCTGTTGGGCGGCCGCCGTCGGAGCACCGACACCGATCACCGATGTGAACGCACCGAGCATTGCTGCACCGGCGGCACCGGCAATTCGACTGAGTTTCATGTGGTCATCCCTTTCCTGCGAGCCCGCGGCTGCGCCAAGGGTCAGTACCACCGACTCAGGGGGCTAAAACACTTAGCTGGAGGGCTCGGCGGTAATGCCGGCCGTGGTGTCGAGATGCTGCAACAGATCGTGAGCCGCGAGTTCGACCGCCTTGTGTCGCCACTGCGCGGCCCGGTACACGCACGCGATGAGGCCCGAGCGGTGCACCCGCCGGAAATCTCCGCAGACGAACGCGTACCGCGCCTTGGTCTCGTCGGCGGCGCCCTGGGTCAGGCCCAGGTACCACCGGCTGTAGGCGTCCCAGTCGTGCGATTCGAGGTAGGCGTTCTGGGCTCCGGCGTCCGGCTGCACCTCGCCCCAGTCGCTGTCGAGGACGTACTGCCGGGAGTCGATCAGGCCGCGGACGTAGGTCACCGCGGCGGCGTTGACCTCATACCTCGCCATGGCCTACCTCTTCAGGTCGTTGTGCGGCGTCGGGCTCTGGCCGGACTCCCACTTCGATTCCAGCGTCCGTTCCACGACCGTGTCACCGGGTAGTTCGACGTCGCACGTCTCCCCGTCGTCGCCCTCCAGCGTGACGATCACGGTCGGGCCGGACGTGCCTTCGGTGTCGTTCTTGTGCACGACCTTGTATTCGCCGGGCTCATCGGCGCCGGGCACCGTCAGGGAGATGACGTCCCCGGGGGCGACGTCGTCGAGGCGGGCGGTATCGGACTGAGCTGTCATGGGTTCGACGTTAGAGGACGCGGGAAGCCCCCAGGTATGCCTGAGTTCAGTTTGGACGACCTGTTCGCCGAAGGGCACGGGTACTCGATCGACGACCGGGACGAGGACGAACCCGTCCTGCTCGACCGCGACGGCGCGCCGGTCGAGACGTGGCGCGAGGGCTATCCGTACCCGGAGAAGATGCCGCGCAGCGAGTACGAGCGTGAGAAGCGGCGGCTGCAGATCGAACTACTCAAGCTGCAGAAGTGGAGCAACCGCACGGGCACCCGTCATCTCATCCTGTTCGAGGGCCGCGACGCCGCGGGCAAGGGCGGCACCATCCTGCGCTTCGTCGAGCACCTCAACCCCAGGAGCGCGCGCGTGGTCGCGCTCGACAAGCCCACCGACCGTGAGAGGACCCAGTGGTACTTCCAGCGCTATGTGCGGCACTTCCCGGCGGCCGGGGAGATCGTGCTGTTCGACCGGTCCTGGTACAACCGCGCCGGGGTGGAACGCGTAATGGGCTTCTGCACACCCGAGCAGTACTCCGAATTCGTCAGGCACACACCGATTTTCGAGCAGATGCTGATCGAGTCGGGCATCAACCTGGTCAAGCTGTGGTGCTCGGTCTCCCCGTCCGAACAGCGCACCCGGTTCGCCATCCGGCTGGTCGACCCGGTGCGCGAGTGGAAATTCTCGCCGATGGATCTGGAGTCCTCGGATCGCTGGCGCGACTACACCGAGGCGAAGGAGGCCATGTTCGCCGCGACCGACACCGACCTGGCGCCGTGGATCGTGGTCAAGAGCAACGACAAGAAGCGCGCCCGGATCAACGCGATGCGGTATGTGCTCCACCGCTTCGACTACGACGACAAGGACCACGACGTGGTCGGCGCCCCGGATCCCCAGATCGTTGGCCGGGCGCTGACGGACTGATTTCGGACCCCGGGAACGGGGTACGCGCCCGGCAACGAGAGGAGTCAGCACATGCCGAACGAACTTCAGGGACGCAGGATCGCCTTCCTCGCCGCCGACGGCGTCGAGAAGGTCGAATTGGAACAGCCGCGCGCGGCGGTCCAGGACGCCGGCGGCCAGGTCGACCTGCTGTCGGTCAAGGACGGCGAGATCGATGCCCGCAACCACGATCTGGAGCCGGCCGGGTCGTTCCCGGTGGACCGGGTCGTCGGTGACGCCCGCGTCGAGGAGTACGACGGGCTTGTGCTCCCCGGGGGAACGGTCAACGGGGACAAGTTGCGTCTCGACGAGGGCGCGGTCGCGTTCGTCCGCGAGTTCGTGCAGTCGGGCAAGCCCGTGGCCGCGATCTGCCACGGCCCGTGGGCGCTCGTCGAAGCCGACGTCGTCCGGGACCGCACCCTCACGTCGTATCCGAGCCTGCGCACCGACCTGCGCAACGCCGGCGCGACCGTCGTCGATCAGCAGGTCTGCATCGACGGCAACCTGATCACCAGCCGCTCGCCGAAGGACCTCGACGCGTTCTGCCAGGCCATCACCGACCAGTTCGCGACCACGCCAGCACACACCTGACGGGCCCCGCTCGATTTTCCGGCAAATACATCGCTGTGCTATGCATATTTGATGACTGCGGAGGCCGCCACCGTCGGGTTGCCGTCGCGCTCTGCGTTCGGCCTGATGTTCGACCGCGTCTTCGGTGCCCTGTTCTGGGGCAAGATGTTCGCCGTCGTGGCCGTGTGGACGCACGGCATCGTCGCGGCGATCGTGATGTACGACGCCACCCGCTCGGCCCTGATGGTGGGTCTGGTCGGTGTGGTCCAGTTCGCGCCGCAGCTGATCCTCGCCCCGACCAGCGGCAAATGGGCCGACACCGGTAACCCGGCCAGACAGATCCTGCTGGGCAGGGTCTTCTGCGTGATCGGTTCGGGATCGATCGCGGTGTGGATGTTCGCCTCCCCGACGCTGCACGGCATGGCCGTCGCCATCCCGATCCTGATCGGCACGACCCTCGTCGGCTTCGGGTTCGTGATCGGGGGCCCGGCGATGCAGTCGATCGTGCCGCTGCTGATCCGCGACGGCGAACTGGCCACGGCGATGGCGCTCAACAGCATCCCGATGACCGTCGGCCGCATCCTGGGGCCCGCCGCCGGCGCCTATCTGGCGGCGCACCTGGGCCCGGCGACCGCGTTCACCGTCAGCGCGGTGCTGCACCTGGTCTTCGCGCTCTTCCTGGTGGCCGTCACGTTCCCGGCACCGCCCACGCGCCGCCCGGGCACCGACTACCGCGTGCGGGTCGCCGTCCGGTACGTCCTGGCGGACCGGCCGTTGCTGCTCGCCCTGGTCGCGGTGACGACCGTCGGCATCGTGTCCGACCCGTCCATCACGCTGGCACCCTCGATGGCCGACGCCCTGGGCGGCGGCGCGAGCATGGTCGGCACGCTGTCGGCGGTGTTCGGCGTCGGTGCCGCGGTGGGCATGGGCGCGCTGGCACTGCTGCGCGGACGTATCGCCTCGGCGTACGTGTCGTCGATCGGCATGGCGGTGCTGACCGTGGGCAGCATCGTCCTCGCGGTCGGTATGCAGCCGTGGATCGCCTTCACCGGTTTCGTACTGGCCGGCTTCGGCTTCGGGTGCGCCATGACCGGGCTGTCCACCGTCGTGCAGGAACGCGCTCCGGAAGAGCTGCGCGGACGCATCATGGCGCTGTGGCTCGTCGGCTTCCTGGGCTCCCGGCCGATCGCGGCGGCGCTGCTCGGCGGTACCGCCGACCTGGTCAACGTGTACACGGCGTTCGGGCTGGCGGCCGCACTGAGCCTGGTCGTCACCCTGATCTGCCGCCCGGTCCGGCTGGCCGACGCCCCCCGGGCCGTCTGACCCGGATCAGCTCGGGCGGTGGCGCCCGGTGAGTTCGCGGATGGTGGCGATCTCCACGGCGCGGTACGGACTCCCGTCGGTGTTCAGCAGGTCGTGGAACCACAGCCGTGGCTCCAGTACCGGCCGGTCCCAGGAGTCCCATGGCAGGAACGTCTGGGTCTTGCCCGCCACGAACCCCCAGGTGTACGCGCCGATGGTGCGGGCCTTGGTGATCGGCAGGATCGACTCGACCGTGCTGTCCAGCGTCCGCGCCATGTACTCGGTGCACAGCATCGGTCTACCCAGCGGGGTGAGCTCCTGCAGCCGCCGGTCGAAACCCCGGGCATCGGCGTAACTGTGGAACGTGATCACGTCCGACAGATCCAGCTGGATCCGGTTGATCTCGCTGCGGCGCGCCGCATCTCCCCATTCACCCTCCCAGACACCGCTGGTCAGGGGCTGGATGGGATCGACGGAGCGGGCCCACTGGAACACCTGGGGCAACAGTTCGACGACGCGTTCCACCTTGTCGGGCCGCTCCACCTGCTTGTACGCGTCCGCCGGGTTGTCGGGCTCGTTCCACAGATCCCAGCCGAGCACCCGCCGGTCGTGGCGGAACTGGCTCAGCACACCGATCACGTAGTCGCGCATCACCCGCCGGTAGCCGGGGTCGCCGAGGTGTTCGGCGCCCGGGCTCTGCACCCACCCCGAGTTGTGCACGCCCGGCACCGGGTCGCGCTGCTTACCGAGGCGGGGATGCGGATCCCAGCACGAGTCGAACAGCACGAACAGCGGCTTGATGCCGTGGTGGGCGGCGATGTCGACGAACCGTGCGAGCCGCCGCTGGAAGCCCACCCGGTCCTGCACCCAGAGCAGGTCGTGCAGAAAGACCCGAACGGTGTTGAGCCCGATCAGTTTTGCCATCCGCAGCTCGGTGTCGATCCGGCGGGGATCGAAGGTTCCCGGCTGGAACATCTCCAGCTGGTTGATGGCGTTGGCCGGGATGAAGTTCGCCCCCACCAGCCATCCCTGAGCGCGGTGCCAGCGATGCGCGCGATCCGGTGACCAGCGCGACAGTTCGGCGGAGGCGCGGGGGACGCAGGTCAGCGTGGCGCCGGCCGCCATCAACACCGGGATTGTGAGCGCAGTACGACGATCGACGAGAGGGGCGGGTGCCAAGAAACGAGTCCTTCGGTCGAGATCGGTCGGCTCGCCCACCCGGCCGCACCGCGAACCCCGGAGAAACCCGCACGGGGAGCGGCGACGTCGTCGTCGGCACTGCCGGGCAAGTCGACGGTCGCCAGTGTATCGACGGCGCCCCGACGTCCGTTACACCCGCAGTTCAGGACCTCTCTGACCCGATCATCAACGCACAGAAGCCATTTCGCGGGCGCTGTCAAGCCCCGTGGCGAAGTGGCCGGCGCAGCCGGGCGCCTACTCGGTGCCGCTCTCGGCGTCGGGAATGCCCTCCGGCGGCGGGGTCGCGTAGGCGGGATTGGCGCTCGGAACGTCGTCGGAGGATCCGGTGTCGTCGGAACCGGGCTGCGTCTCGCGGTTGTCGGTGACCATGCCACCCTCCTTACCCGCTCCGCGGCGTCTCACGCGAAGTTCCCTGGTGCGGGCCCACCGGCCGATACTGTGAGCGCCATGGGGGGCGGCTGCGGGTGTGGGGACGGGCACGACCTCTCGACGTTCTCGCGCAGGGCGGCCCTGACCGGTTCGGCCCTTCTCGGCGCCGGTCTCCTCGGCGCGGCGACAGCCACCAGCTCGGCACAACCTGCACAGGCCCCCGCCGCGGCGCTGCCGCACACGGCATTGATCACCCTGGGCGTGCAGGCCGGACCGCCGCCGGTCGCGCACCGGGTCGGCATCTCGTCGGCGCTGAAGATCGGCAGCGACGTGTACGTGATCGACTGCGGCCTCGGCTCGCTCAACGCGTTCGCCGACGCAGGCCTGCGCTTCGGCGACCTGCGGAAGATGTTCATCACCCACCTGCACGCCGACCACATCGTCGACTACTACAGCTTCTTCCTGTCGGGCGGCGCCTCGATGCGTCCCGGCGCCACCGCCGTCGAGGTGTTCGGCCCGGGACCGGCCGGCGGGTTGCCGCCCAGCGAGGTGGGCAACCCGAACCCGCCCGTGGTCGACCCCGGTAATCCGACGCCCGGTCTGGCCGCCACCACCGACGCGTTGATGCAGGCGTTCGCCTACACCAGCAACATCTTCATCCGGGACAACGGCACCAACGACATCCGCAACCTCATCCGGGTGAACGAGATCGCCGTGCCGCCCGGCTCGGACTTCCGCAACCGGGCCCCGGCCATGGCGCCCTTCCCTGTGGTGTCCGACGACAACGTGGACGTGACCGCGATCCTGGTGCCGCACTACGACGTCTACCCGTCGTTCGCGTTCCGCTTCGACCTGAAGGCCTCCGGGGTGTCGGTGACGTTCTCCGGCGACACCGTCAAGTCCGAGAACCTCATCGCGCTGGCCCGCGGCACGGATGTGCTGGTGCACGAGGCGATGTTCAGCCTGGACACCGCGTTCTACGGCAACCGGTTCCCGCCGAACTACCTGCCGAACTCGCACACCTCCGCCGTGCAGGTCGGCGAGATCGCCGCGGTCGTTGCGCCGGGCCATCTCATCGTCAGTCATTACGACCCGCCGGACCTGCCGGATTCCCAGTGGTTCGACGCCATCCGGAAGAACTTCGGCGGCAGGACGACCATCGCCCGCGACGGTCAGGTGTTCCCGCTCTAGGACGGCACGGCGCGGTGACCTCCCGTACTTGCGCGCGGGCCGGGCCAGCCGAGATCCGCGACCATCCGGGGCGCCTGGGGCGGTGACGGCGGAGTCGGGAATGTCACTCTCGGCGACGTGCCCCCGTCGTCGACGCCGGTGGCGCCGCGATTGACGGTGTCGCAAATCTGACCTTGATCCCAGCGCTGTCGACATCGTTTAGCTCGGCGAATAGAGTCGGTAGACGGCCGGACGCTGTCCGGTCCTGTGAGGAGGCAACGATGGGTGACATCACACCCCTCGACGTCGACTCGGGCATAGACGCTGCATGGGGCTCAGTTCCTCACCCGGTGCTGGTGGTCGATCGCGACGGAATGGTCCGTACGTTGAGCACCTCGGCCCGGTCGGTGCTGCCGGACGTCCGTCCTGGCAGCGCACTGGAGGAATTCGTCCCCTCCTGGCTCTCGGGCGCCCGCCACCGCGAGGCGACCCCGACGCCACTCCCTGACGGGGAGGTCGCCTGGTGGCTGACCGACGGTTCCGACCGGACGGTCCGCGACACCCAACAGGCCCTGAACCTGGAGCGGGAGCGCGCAGCGTTCCTCGACGAGGCGTCGGCGATGCTGATGGCATCGCTGAACATCGACCGGTGCATGGAGGCAACCGTGCAGCTGGCGGCGCGGCATCTCGCCGACGCCGCGGTGCTGGTCGCCCCGATGACCGCGGGAAGCATCCCGGTGGTGTGCAGCGGTCCCGACGGGTCCGCCGAACACCGCACCGTCGACGCCGAGCCGGTCGAGGTGGCCGGGCTCAGCGAGGCGTTGCGCGGTTTCCCACCCGTCCCGTCGCGCTGGATCGACCCCGCGTCGGTCCCGGACTGGCTCGTCCCTGTCGGGTTCACCGGTCAGGTCGGATCGGTCGTCATCACCCCGCTGCCCGGGCACGGCGTGCCCGCCGGTGCGCTGGTGCTGCTGCGCCGCAATTCGCAGACCGCGTTCAGCGAGGGTGAGGAGATCTTCGCCCGCCTGTTCGCCGCCCGCGCCGGCGCGGCTCTGTCCGCCGCCCGGCTCTACGCCGAACAGTCCGCGATCACCCGCACGCTGATGCGCGACCTGCTCCCACCGCAGCTGCACCGACTCGACGGCATCGAGCTCGCGGGCGGCTACCGCGCGTCGGAGGACCACGAGGCCATCGGCGGCGACTTCTACGACGTCCATCCGCCGGTCAAACCCGGCGACGAGACCCTCGTCGTGCTCGGCGACGTCTGCGGCAAGGGCCTCGAAGCCGCCGTTCTGACCGGCAAGATCCGCAACACGCTGCAGGCGCTGGCGCCGCTGGCCGACGACCACCTGCGCGTGCTGAAGCTGCTCAACAGCGCGCTGCTCTCGGTCGACGACACCCGGTTCGCCACGCTCGTGCTCGTGTCGGTGACCCGGCGCGACGGGCAGGTGGAACTTCGCCTGACCAGCGCCGGCCACCTCGCACCGCTGATCGTGCGCAACGACGGGCGGGTCGAGGAGGTCGACACCCGCGGCACGCTCATCGGTGTGATGCCCCAGATCAGGGCCCGCACCGTGCAGACCGTGCTGGCGCCCGGCGAGACCTGCCTGCTGTTCACCGACGGCGTCACCGAGGCACGCGGCGGGCCGCTGGGCACCGACCTGTTCGGCGAGCAGCGCCTGGCCGCGGCCCTCGCCGAATGCGCCGGCCTGCCGGCCGAAGCGGTGGTCGAACGCATCATGATGCTGACCACCCAGTGGGTGAACGAGCAGGCGCACGACGACATCGCGGTGGTCGCGATCACCGCGCCGCGCCGCACCCACCTCAGCGCCGTCGACGGGCACACCGCCGGGAGGTACACCGCGTGAGCACACAGGACACCGGTGCCCGCGCGACGAGAACCGTCGAGGACACCGGCTACCAGGTCGTGCGGGACCGGCTCTGGGGAGCCGTCCTCGACGGGGACGAATACGCGGCGGCGACGATCGTCTTCGCCGCGGTGGACGACGGTATGGCCCCCGAGGACGTCCTGCTCGATGTCATCGCCCCGGTCCAGCACCGGGTCGGCACCGAATGGGCCGCCAACCGGATCACGGTCGCCCAGGAGCACGCCGCCACGGCCATCAACGACCGGGTGATCGCGGCGCTCGCCCATCATCCGCAGAGCCGCCGCACGCCGCAGGCCGGCCGGGTCACGGTGGCCTGCGTCGACGGTGAGTGGCATGCGCTGCCCGCGCGGCTGCTGGCCGAGACGCTGCGGTTGCGCGGCTGGGACGTCGACTTCCTGGGTGCGCAGGTCCCCACCCCGCACCTGATCGCCCACCTGCACCAGCACGGTCCCGACGCCGTGGCGCTGTCGTGCATGATCCCCACCCGGTTGCCGACCGCGCACGCGGCGATCACCGCCTGCCAGGCGGCCGGTGTGGCGGTGCTGGCCGGTGGCGCGGCGTTCGGCCGCGACGGCCGGTTCGCCCGGCAGTTCGGCGCCGACGCCTGGGCCCCCGATGCCCGTGCGGCCGCGGATCTGCTGAGCCGCGGGCTGCGCCCGATCCAGATCGCCGCCACCCATCAGCCGATCGACGATCTGCCGCATCTGGCCGATCAGGAGTACACGATGGTGCGGGGCAACAGCGTCCAGCTGGTGAAGGCGACGGTCGACGAGCTCGACCAGCGGTACCCGGCGATGCGCGACTACAGCGAGGCGCAGCGACAGCGCACGATCGAGGACATCGCCCACATCGTCGACTTCCTCGCGACCGCGCTCTACACCGACGACGACGAGTTGTTCGCCCAGTTCATGGGCTGGACGGCCGACGTCCTGGTGGCGCGCGGAGTCCCCGCCGCCTCGCTGATCCCGGCACTGGACTCGCTGGCCGGGCAGCTGCCCGAGTATCCGCGCACCCAGCGTCTGATCGAGGCGGCCCGCGCCGCCCTCTCCCAGCCCGTGACCGCCGACCCCCCACTTCCCGCATGAAACTCACACTCTCGGTCCATTCCTCGGCCCACGCCGCCCGCGTCCGCGTCGTCGGCGACCTCGACTACGGAACGGCGGGCCTGCTCGTCGACACCGTCTCGGAGTTGCTGCGCGACAAGGGAACACTGCGGGACCTGCATCTGGACTTCACCGAGCTCGCGTTCTGCGACTCCGCAGGCCTGTCGAGCCTGGTGCGCATCCACCAGCGTGCCTCGGCCGCGGGCATGCATCTGCACCTGGACCACCGCACACCCCAGCTCGACCGCGTCCTGAACATCACGGGCCTGCTGGAGTTCCTCACCACCCGCCCGTCCGCGCAGGAGTCCGCCGAGTCCGGCGCTTCCGCCGAGTCCGGCGAGTCCGACATCGGCTGACCCCGGCCCCGGCTCGTTTTGCCGGCGGCAATGCGGGAACCCGGTGCGGCATGTCCTTACGCGTCGCCGTCACCGGGCCAACGGGTGAGATCGGGATATCGACCATCTCGGCGCTCGAAGCGCATCCGGAGGTCACGCAGATCGTCGGCATGGCGCGGCGCCCCTTCGATCCCGCCGAACAGGGCTGGACGAAGACGGTGTACCGGCAGGGCGACATCCTCGACCGCGAGGCCGTCGACCGGCTGATCGAGGACGCCGACATCGTGGTGCACCTCGCGTTCATCATCATGGGGTCGCGCGAGGAGAGTGCCCGCGTGAACCTCGAGGGCACCCGCAACGTGTTCGAGGCCGCGGTGGCCTCACCGCGCACCCGCAGGCTCGTCTACACCTCGTCGGTGGCCGCCTACGGATACCACTCGGACAACCCCGTCCCGATCACCGAGGATGTGCCCGCCCGCGGATCCGCCGAGCACTACTACTCCGAGCAGAAGGCGGCGTGCGAGGCCGCGCTGACCGAGGTCACCGCCGGGTCCGACCTCGAGGTCTACGTGCTGCGTCCGTGCATCGTGGCCGGACCCAAGGCCACGGCGCTGGCAGACGTGATGCCCTGGAACCAGCTGCCGATGCCGGTCCGCAGGGTGACGCAGGCCCTGCCGCTGCTCAAACCGCCGTTCCCCGACCCGGGCACCCCGCTGCAGCTGGTCCACCACGACGACGTCGCCACGGCCATCGCGATGGCGGTGACCACGACCACCGCGCCTCCGGGCGCCTACAACATCGCCGGCGACGGGGTCCTGTCCATGTCGGCGGTCGGCGAGGCGCTGGGCGCCAGGCCCCTGCGGGTGCCGCTCGCCGCGGCCAAGGCGACGTCGGAGGTGCTTGCCCGGCTGCCGTACGTGCCGTCGGCGCTGGAGTGGCTGCACGCGGGCCGCACGTCGGTGGTGATGGACACCGGCAAGGCGCGCAATCAGCTCGGATGGCGGCCCAAATACACCGCGGAGGAGACGCTGTCGGCGCTGGCCAGCACCGTGAGCCAACCCGGATGAGGACGGAGCAGTACGCGCCCGGGCGGTCCGTCGACCTGTTCGGCGAACCGTCGGCGCGCAGGGTCCTGCTCTGGCACGGCACGCAGACCGACGCTCGCGCGTCGGTGGGCGTCCTCGCCGAGCTGCTCGCCGAGCGCGGGCTCGGTGTCGTCGCGCCCGACTGGGATTCGCACAGCGACGACGGCGGACGCGCCGACCTGCTGGCCTCGGTGGAGTTCGCCCGGTCGTGGGGTGAGGCTGCCGGCGCGCTCGCGGTGGTCGGCTGGTCGTTGGGCGGCCTCGCTGCCGCCGGTCTGACCGCGCACGCGTCCCGGCACGGCTACCCGCTGGCCCACACCGTGTGCCTGGCCGGGGCGTTCGTCGTCCGCGATCCGGTCTCGGGTGCCGACGACGTCGTCGACGAGCTGCGCACCGTCGACGTGCCGACCCCGTTCACCCTGCTGCACGGCACCGCTGACGACGTCGTCCCGCCGGAGGTCAGCCGGCAGTTCGCCGGGCGTTTGCACACGGCGGATTGGCCGGTGCGGTTGATCGAGATGGACGCCGACCACGGGAACATCGCCGGGGCACGGTACGACGCGGCGGCCGATCGCTACGGTCCGGCCTCCGACCCGGTGACGCGCCGCGTCGCCGCGGAGGTCGCCGACCACATCGCCGCCGCGCTGGCGGACTAGGACCCGCTTGTCGGCCCGGCCACTCACGGCTGCGGGGGGATGAGGACCGTCCACAGGTCGGTGATCTTCCCGTCCTTGATCAGCGCCGCGTCGAAGCCGCCCATGACCGTCGCTCCGGTGGCGGGGTCGACGAGGTTCCACGCGAGATGCCCGAATCCGGGCACCTGATGCACCGGACCGGCCGCCACGAACTGGCTCTCACCCAGATTCGCCTGCAGCTGAACGCATTTCGTCGCCAGCTCGGCGCGTCCGGTGACCACGCCGTCCTCGTCGGTCCAGCGGACGTCCTCGGCATAGGTGGCGGCGATGGCCGCCTCGCGCCGGGATTCGTCGCGCTCGTTGAACACCTCGATCAGGTTCGCGCGCATCAGGTGTTCGATGGAATCGGGCATCGGATTCTCCTCCAGGGAATAGGTGACATGTCACCGAAGTTGTGATGGGCAGAAGCTCATCCACCACAGCACAGGAGCGCAGCAATGGCACTACTGAACGACAAGACAGCACTGATCACGGGCGGGACCTCCGGCATCGGACTGGCCACGGCACAGCGGTTGGCCGCCGAGGGCGCCCACGTCTTCCTGACCGGGCGCACGCAGTCCACCGTCGATGCCGCCGCGGCCTCCATCGGGGAACGGGCCACCGGTATCCGCGGCGACGTGTCGCAGCCGACCGACCTCGACGCCGTCTTCGACGCGATCCGGGCCCACGGCCGCGGCCTCGACGTGGTCTTCGCCAACGCAGGCGGCGGGGAGTTCGCCACCCTCGAGGACATCACCCCCGAGCACCTGGCCGAGACGTTCGGCACCAACGTCTACGGCACCGTGTACACCGTGCAGAAGGCCCTGCCGCTGCTCAACCCCGGCGCATCGATCGTCCTGACCGGATCCACCGCCGCACACAACGGCACACCGTCGTTCAGCGCCTACGCCGCGTCCAAGGCCGCCATCCGTTCACTGGGCAGGACGTGGGCGGCCGAACTGGCCGGTCGCGGCGTCCGCGTCAACACCGTCACCCCCGGGCCCGTCGAGACGCCGGGACTCAAGGGGCTCGCTCCCGAGGAGGGCCAGCAGGCGCTGCTCGACGGACTTCGGGCCGACGTGCCGCTGGGGCGCCTCGGGCATCCGGACGAGATCGCCTCGGCGGTGCTCTATCTCGCGTCGGACCTGAGCAGCTTCGTCACCGGTACCGAGTTGTTCGTCGACGGCGGAGCAGAGCAGCTCTGATCGCGCTCACCGCGGCCCGTCCTCGTCGAGCTCGGGCCGCGGTAGCGTGCCGTGCCGCAGGATGGACTCGTAGACCGCCTCGAGGAGGTCGGCGAGCTGATCCTGACGGTCGCTGTCGAGTTCGGAGAAGAACAGCGTCCTGATCCATGCCGCGTGCGAGGGCGCCGCCGAGTCGAACGCGCGCCGGCCGGCCTCGGTGAGGACGACGTCGGTGGCCCTGCCGTCGGAGTCGGAGCGCCGGCGCTCGACCAGTCCGCGCGCGCTCATCCGCTGTACGTGGTGGGACAGCCTGCTGCGTTCCCAACCGATGGTGGTGGCCAGCACGTTGAGGTGCGCGCGCGAATCACGCGACAGCGTCAAGGCATTCATCACCGTGAAGTCGGGCAGCGACATGTCGCAGTCGGCCTGCAGCTGCCGGTTCATCTCGTACTCCATGCGGTGGTACACCCGCATGTAGCTCAGCCAGGCGCGCCGCTGGACGGGATCGAGGCGCCCGGGCGCCGTCACCGGGTGTCCTCGGTGACCAGCGTGGCCAGCGCCGCCCTGAGGGGTTCCGGGATGGGGACGGCGGTGCGCTGTTCGCGGTCGACGAAGACGTGGACGAAGTGGCCGTGCGCGACCGCCTCACCCGGGATGTCGGGATCGGCCGGATCGTCGGCGAAGATCCCGATGCCGTAGGTCACCGACCGGTTGCCGAGCTTGTCCACGCGCAGTCCGGCACGCAGCGCGTCCGGGTAGGCGACGGGAGCCCGGTAGGAGCATTTCGATTCCACCACAAGGGCGATCACCGGGGAGGTCTGGATGTCGAGCCCACCCTCGCGGATCAGATAGTGGTTGGCGACGGTGTCGAAATAGCTGTAGTACGTCACGTTGTTGACGTGGCCGTAGACGTCGTTGTCCATCCACCGGGTGGTGATCGGAAGGAAGTAGCCGTAGTCGGTGGTGCGGTGACCGGTCATGCCCCCCACCTCACCAGTACCGCATCGACTGGGTGAAAGTCGTTGCCAGCAGGGCCTTGTCGAGCTCGATCGGCGCGTTGCCGAGCAGTCGCTGCTGGGGCCAGGTGCCCTCGGCGAGGCTCCGGCTGTCCGCGTCGGTGTAGCCGACACCACCCAGGCCGTTGGGCATGCCGACCTCCTGCATGATCCGGATGACGTGGTCGGCGAGGACCGCGCCCGCGTCCTCGGGGGCGGCCCCTGCGGTGTCGGCACCGAGATGTCCCGCGGCGTCCAGATGGCGCACCGGGTCGGTGTGGCCGGTGAGCCGGAACGCCGCAGGCGCGTTGAGGATCACCGACATCCCGTGCGGCACAATGGGTTCAGCGTCAGGATAGCCCTCGGGGCGGAAGTCGCGGACCTGGCCGGCCACCGCATAGGCCATCGCGTGGGGCAGGTGCACCCCGGCGTTGCCGAACGCGATGCCGGCCAGCGTGGCGGCCCACATCACCTGCTCGCGCGCCTCCCGGTCGGAGGAATCCGCGACGGCGCGCGTCAGGTAGCGCCCGAGCAGGGTCAGCGCTTCCCGGCAGCCGAGGTCGCTCCACGGGTTGGCGCCCTGGCTCATCGGACGCAGCGTGGGCCGGTCCGGTGCGGTGCGGCGGGTGTAGGGACGGGCGGTGTAGGACTCGAGTGCGTGCGACAGCACGTCGAGTCCGCTGCACGCGACCACCGTGGCGGGCAGGGTGTCCGTGCAGTCGGGGTCGACGAGCGCCTCGGTCGGGCGCAGCGCCGGCGACGCGATGCCGGTCTTGGCGGCCATCGACAACAGGTCGAAGATCGCGATGCCGGTCACCTCGCTGCCGGTTCCCGACGTGGTCGGGCAGGCCAGGTGTGGCCGCAGCGGCCCCGGCACGGCCGCGCCCTCCCCGACCGGCGCGTTGACGTAGTGCAGGAAGTCGGCCGGGTGGCTGGCGTAGAGGTTGGCGGCCTTGGCGGTGTCGATCACCGATCCGCCGCCCACCGACACGTACCCGTCGGGCTGCACCTCGGTGGCGAATTCGGCTGCCCGCCGGAAGGATTCGTCGGTCGGCTCGACCCGGACGTCGGTGTAGGACACCACGTCGAGACCGGCGTCGCGCAACGACTGCCGCACGGTGTCGAAGACCGGCAGCGCGGCGACCACGGGATCGGAGAACAACGCCACCCGGTGGACGCCCCACGCCGCGGCCCGGTCCCCGACCTCGGCGAGGCACCCCCGCCCGAACGTGATGCGCGAGGCATCGACGGTGAACGCGCCCTCGGCGGCGCTGTCGTGGCAGCAGCTCATCCTGCACTTCTCCCGGCTCCGGGTCGACGGCGGTCGACGCTCGTATCGTCGCACCCACTATGCCCCGCGTCCCGGCTGTCGACGAGGACGGGCGGGTGGGGCTCAGCCGGTCCGGCGGGACGACCGCGACGGCAGACCGGCCGCGGCGGGTCCGAGCCACTGGCTGAGGAAATCCCTCAGTTCGGCGCCCTGGTGCGGCGGGCTGCCGGGGTCGAGGAGCAGCGAATGTATCGAGCGCAGACCGAACTCGGCGAGTCTGTCCAGTGCGAGGTCGTCGTATCCGTAAGCGTCCCAGTCGACGTCGAGCCGGTGCAGCAGTGCCCTGCCGAAGGCCCGTGCGGTGTCGGAGGTGATCGACGGGACCAGTCCGCCCCGCCCACGCTGATTGAAGAGGAACTCGATGGTGTCGTCGTGGGCGAGTGCCTCGATCGTGAACGCGACGCCCTCGACCATGGCCGCCGCGGGTTCCCGGTAGCCCCGCAGGTGCCCGGCCAGCTGGTCGAGGAATCCGTCGGCCGAGCGCATCGCGCACGCCATCAGCAGCGCGTCGGTGCTCGGGAAGTAGCGGTAGACGGTCTGCCGCGTCACGGCGAGTTCGCGCGCGACGTCGGCGATCCGCATCGAGGACCCCCGGGCGGCGATGATCGCGTCCGCGGCGTTCAGGATGCGCTCGATGGCCTCCTCGTCGGAGGCGGGGGTGTTTCCGCCCCAGCCGTGGCTACGCACGCCGACATCCTATCGGCCCGGTGCCGGGCAGCGCGCGCACTGCGGGTCGGTGGCGAACACCCAGGCGTGTCAACTCTTTTCGGCGGCGACGCGGGCCCGCTCGGTCATCGAGGCGATCACACCGCCGTCGTTGAGGATGTCGGTGCCGGTGAGGTAGCCGGCCTTGTCGCCGGCGCAGAACGCCAGCAGCTCGGCCATCTCCTCGGCCCTGCCCCACCGCGGAACTGCGGCGTCGGCGACCATCGCCCCCGCGCCGGCCTGCTCTTCGAGGCGGCCCATCTCGGTGTCGACCGACCCCGGCGAGACCGACACGATGCGCAACCCGCGCCCGGTGAAGCGCTCGGCCTGCGCCACGGTGTACCACCGGACGAAACTCTTGCTCACCGCGTAGGACATTCCCGAGCGGGCCTCCTCCGGGGCGATCGCGCAGGCCGCCATCATCTCGGTCATGAAGCGGTCGGGGTCCTGCAGCGCAACCGGAAACGCCGACGTGGGGATGATCTCGGCGGGAAGCATGTGTGCGGCCATCGACGCGACGTTCACGATCGCCGCGCCCTCGGGGGCGACCGCGAAGAACTCCTCGTCGACGTTGACGGTGCCCAGCGCGTTGGTCCGCATCACATACTCGGCGTCCCCCATGCTCGGGCTGACCCCGGCGGTGTGGACGACCGACACCAGCGTGCCGAGGCCCGTCACCCTCGCGAAGAGGTCCTTCACCGCCTGCCGGTCGGTCACGTCGCAGACCACCGCGGTCGCGTCGACACCGCGGTCGGCCAGGGCCGCCGCGGCCCCCTCGAGCCGGTCCTGCCTGACGTCGCACAGCACCACCGCGTGGTCGCGCCCGATGATGTCGGCGGTGGCCCGGCCCATGCCGCCGGCGCCGCCGGTGATTAACGAAACTGCAGCCATCTGTAAACCTCCCCGGTTATTGAACACCGCGGCGGGCCGGGGCGGAACAGCGCGCCGGTACTTTCGATAGATGACAGACAACCCCGCCGAGGTGGTCGAGCAGGCCGCCGACGAGCGCCCGCGGCGCCGGCGCCGGTGGCGACGCGTCGCCGTCGTGCTGACGATCATGGCCCTGCTGTTCGGGGTGCCGTGGTGGTCGCTGGTGGTCGGCGGCGCCGCGTGGCCGACCGCTGTGGTCGTCGCCGGCTCGGTGGTGTTCGCCGCGGCGTTCGCGGCGCTGCCGGCGACGATGATGCTCGGACACGCACGCCGGCGGGACCGGGCGGCCGCGCTCGGCGATGCGCTGCTGGGCGCGGCGTGGGTGCTGTTCGTGTGGTCGGTCCTCGGCCAGCTCCTCGAGGTGGGTCTGCTGCTGGGCGGTGTCGCCGACCCGCTGCGTTCCCGGATCGTCACGGTCGTCGTCCTCGCGGTCGTGGCCGTCCTGCTGGGCTGGGGCCACTTCGAGGCGATGCGGGTACCGCGGGTCAGACGCCTCGACGTGACGCTCCCCCGCCTCGGGCGCGGTCTGGACGGGCTGCGCGTCGCGGTCATCACCGATACGCACTACGGGCCGATCGACCGGGCCCGCTGGTCGGCCGGTGTGGTCGAGCGGGTCAACACCCTGAACGCCGACGTGGTGTGCCACGTCGGAGACATCGCCGACGGCACCGCCGAGATCCGGGACGCCCAGGCGGCCCCGCTGGCCGACGTGCGGGCGACGTCGGCGCGGGTGTACGTCACCGGAAATCACGAGTACTTCAGTGAGGCCGAGGGTTGGCTCGACTACATGGCACGCATCGGATGGGACGTGCTGCACAACCGGCACATCACGGTGGAGCGCGGCGGTGACCGGCTCGTCGTCGCCGGTATCGACGACGCCACCGCCGCCGGCTCGGGGGTGCGCGGTCACGGTGCCGACCTGGGCACCGCGCTCGCAGGCGCCGACCCGCAGTCGCCCGTGTTGCTGCTGGCCCATCAGCCCAAACAGGTGGTGCACGCCGCCCGCGCGGGGGTGGACCTGCAGCTGTCCGGCCACACCCACGGCGGACAGATCTGGCCGTTCAACTTCCTGGTTCGGCTGGAGCAGCCCGTGGTCTGCGGGCTGAGCCGTCACGGCGAACGCACCCAGCTCTACACCAGCCGCGGCACCGGTTTCTGGGGCCCGCCGTTCCGGGTTTTCGCCCCCAGCGAGATCACCCTGCTGACGCTGCGCAGCGCCTAGGCAAGATGTCCGGGTGTCCTCCTCGCTGGGCGACGTGCTCGCCTCCCTGCAGCTCGAATCCGACAGCACCCATTCCTCGTCGACACAGGCGTCGGAACAGGCGTCGGGGCGGTCGTCGTTCGTCGGCGCGCAGCTGCCCGCGCCCGCCAACCACATTCTGGGCGGCCACATCTCGGCCCAGGCACTGCTGGCAGCCAGCCTGACCGCGCGCGGCCGCACCCCGCACAGCGTCCACACCTACTTTCTGCGACCCGGCGACGCCCGAGAGCCGGTGACGTTCGAGGTGGTCCCCCTGCAGGAGGGCCGGACCTTCTCGGCGCGCCGGGTGACGGCCCGCCAGGGCGACGAGATCCTGCTGGAGGCGATGTCGTCGTTCAAGGAGAGGAACCCCGGCGCCGAACCCGTCACCTACCAGCCACCCATTCCCGAGGTCGCACCACCGGAATCGCTGCCCGAGGTCGCGCCCCACTTCGCGGAATCGGACGACACGACCCCGGGCCAGTGGGCGAGCCTGCGGTGGTTCGAGCGGCGCATCGTCGACGCCTTGACCGCGCCGCCCGCGCTGTCGCGGATCTGGTGGCGACCCGACGGCAGTGTTCCCGACGACCCGGTGCTGACGGCGTCCCTGGTGGCGTACCTGTCGGCGGTGACGCTGACCGAGCCGGCTTTCGCCGCACGCGGCGGCGTCAGGGTGTCGGCGCAGCGGGACCATTCGGTGTGGTTCCATTCGGCGGCCGACCTGTCGGACTGGCTGCTCTACGAACAGTCGTCGCCGAGCAGCGCCGACACCCTCGCGATGGCCAGCGGCACGATGTTCAACCGCAACGGGAACCTGGTGTGCACGGTCCGTCAGGAGATGTACTTCCCGCCTCGCTGAGGATCGGTTGCGGGTCGCTCAGCCTTCGACGAGCACCTTGAGCTGCCGGACGGTCTGGTCCATGATGCGGGCCACCTGCCGCGACGCGACGTAGTCGGCGATCAGACCGAGGACACCCCCGGGCGCCTCGTAGGCCAGCCGGAACGTCACCTTGGTGCGACCGTCGCCGGCGTCGCGCATCCGGAACCGTCCCCGCAGCGTCACGCCGGTGATCCCGATCCAGGCCAGGTCGCGTGCCTCGTCGAACTCGACCACCTCGATGACACCGCCGATGGGGACCGAACCCACCTTCCAGTGCACGGTGTAGCGCGAACCCACCCCGACGGGTCCGTCGGTGACGGTCTCCCACCGCTCCAGGCTGGCCATGAACTCCGGGTAGCACCCCGGGTCGCTGACGTGCTTCCACACCAGGTGCGGCTCGACGTCGACCATCACGCTGCGGGCAAGTCGCATCGCTGCCTCCTAACCGAGAATCGGGAATCGCCGCTCGGCGCCGAGTCGGTCCACGGCCGACTGCAGGCTGCCGAGGACCCTGTCGTTGACGTCGTCGTCGCTGCTGCCCGCGATGTCGTCGGGATCGATCGGGTCCTGCACCTCGATCACGATCTTGGTCGGCAGCGGGAGCCGGGGCACCATGTCGCTGACCGCCAGCCCCCACGGCGGCGCCAGCAGGATGGGCACGCTCTTGAGGCGGGCGATCTTGTCGACCCGCAGCAGCCGGGCCAGCCACTGGCCGCGGTCGAGGAACAGCGCCGCCTCCTGGCCGCCGACGCTCGCGATCGGCACGATCGGCACCCCGGCCTCGCGCGCCAGCTTCACGTATCCCTGGCGTCCGCCGAAGTCCACCTCGTGGCGTTTCCAGGACGGTCGGAACACCTCGTAGTCGCCACCGGGGTAGACCAGCAGCGCGGCACCGGACTTCAGCGCGAGCGTGGCGTTGTCGTGGTTGGCGGCGACGGTGCCGAACTTGCGCAGCGACCCGAGGCCCGGCATGGACACCACCAGGTTGTGCGCGAGCTGGTAGAACGGGCGCTCGATGCCGAAGTACGAGCAGAACGCCAGCGTGAGCACGAATGTGTCGGGCGGGAGGTTGCCGCCGCTGTGGTTGCCGACCAGCAGCACCGGCCCGTTGGCCGGGATGCGGTCCAGACCGCGGACGTCGGCGCGGAAGTACAGCGAGGCCAGCAGCCACAGCCCGGGCAGTTGTTCGCGGATGTAGTCCGCATCGCGTTGATCGAGGTCGGCCTTCGGCACGCGCGCGCCGACCTCATGCTTGACCCATTCGAGGACATCACCGAACCCCGCCATGGGAGGTGATATTGACAACAGTGCGGTTCGGCAAACCTGGCAGGCTGTATCCCTGATGGCCACCCTGATCGAGAATCCGAACGACCTGTCCGCGCTGCGCGCGGTGGGTTCCGATGCCGACGAGCTGTTCGCGGCGTTCGCCGAGTGGGCGGCCGACCGCGGCACCACGCTCTACCCGGCGCAGGAGGAAGCGCTGATCGAGCTGGTCAGCGGCGCCAACGTCATCCTGGCCACCCCGACCGGCTCCGGGAAGTCGTTGGTGGCCACCGGCGCGCAGTACGCGGCCCTGGCAGCGGGCCGGCGCAGTTACTACACGGCGCCGATCAAGGCGCTGGTGAGTGAGAAGTTCTTCGCGCTGTGCGACGTGTTCGGCGCGGCCAACGTCGGCATGCTCACCGGCGATGCGGCCGTGAACTCCGAGGCGCCGATCATCGCGTGCACGGCGGAGATCCTGGCGAACATCGCGCTGCGCGAGGGGGGCCCTGCGAACACCGCCGAGGATCTGGTCGTGATGGACGAATTCCATTTCTACGGTGACCCCGACCGCGGCTGGGCCTGGCAGGTGCCTCTGCTGGAGCTGCCGCGGGCGCAGTTCCTGCTGATGTCGGCGACGCTGGGTGACGTGACGTTCCTGCGCGACGACCTGACGCGGCGCACCGGACGGCCCACGGCGCTGGTCGCCAACACCGAACGTCCGGTACCGCTGTTCTTCTCCTACGCCACGACGCCGATGCACGAGACCATCCAGGAGCTCGTCGACACCCGGCAGTCGCCGGTCTACGTCGTGCACTTCACCCAGGCGTCGGCGCTGGAGCGGGCCCAGGCGTTGATGAGCGTCAATGTCAGCACCAAGGAGGAGAAGGCCGCGATCGCCGACATGATCGGGGCGTTCCGCTTCTCGTCGGCCTTCGGCGCCACGCTGTCGCGCCTCGTCCGGCACGGCATCGGCGTGCACCACGCGGGCATGCTGCCCAAGTACCGGCGGCTGGTCGAGCAGCTGGCGCAGGCGGGTCTGCTGAAGGTCATCTGCGGCACCGACACCCTCGGCGTCGGGATCAACGTGCCGATCCGCACGGTGGTGTTCTCGGCGCTGTCCAAGTACGACGGCACCCGCACCCGGCTGCTCAACGCGCGCGAGTTCCACCAGATCGCCGGCCGGGCCGGGCGGGCCGGGTTCGACACCGCGGGCACGGTCGTGGTGCAGGCGCCCGATCACGAGGTGGAGAACCTCAAGCAGTTCGCCAAGGTCGCCGACGATCCGAAGAAGCGGCGGAAGCTGGTGCGCCGCAAGGCTCCCGAGGGCATGGTGCCGTGGAGCGAGACCACCATGACCCGCCTGGTGGACGCCGCGCCGGAACCGCTGACCAGCAACATGCGGGTGTTCACCGGGATGATCCTGAGTGTGGTGGGCCGGCACGGGGCGGGTGATGGATCCAGCGATCCGTTCGAGGCGATGCGGCGGCTGCTGACCGACAACCACGAGTCGCGCAAGAAACAGCTGCGGCTGATCCGCGAGGCGGTGGGCATCGCGCGATCGCTGCTGCAGGCCGGCGTGGTGGAGAGGTTGGACGCGCCCGAACCCGACGGCATGTCCGCTTCCCGTCGCTCCGCTCGCCCCGTTCGCTACCGGCTGACCGTCGACCTGCCGCCGGACTTCGCGCTGAACCAGCCGCTGTCGACGTTCGCCCTCGCCGCGATCGGCCTGCTCGATTCCGAATCGGAAAGCTATGCGCTGGACGTCGTTTCGGTGATCGAGGCGACGCTGGAAGACCCGCGCCAGGTACTGGCGGCGCAGCTGAACAAGGCCAGGGGCGAGGCCGTGGCGCAGATGAAGGCCGACGGCATCGAGTACGACGAGCGCATCGAGCTGCTCGACGAGGTCACCTACCCGAAGCCGTTGGCCGACGTGCTGGAGCACGCGTACGAGGTGTATCTGCAGAGCAATCCGTGGGCCGCCGACGGGAAGCTGTCACCGAAGTCCGTGGTGCGCGAGATGTGGGAGCGTGCCTTCACCTTCCGGGAGTACGTCAGCGTCTACGGGCTTACCCGCTCCGAGGGCGCGGTGCTGCGCTACCTCTCCGATGCGTTCAAGGCGCTGCGCTCGGGCGTGCCCGCGACCGCCCGCACCGAGGAGCTGACCGATATCGTCGAATGGCTCGGAGAGCTTGTCCGCCAAGTCGATTCGAGCCTGCTCGACGAATGGGAGCAACTCACCAGCCCCGACCAGCCCCACGATCAACCGGTCGCGGTACCCGCGCGGCCGCGACCGCTGACCGGCAACGAGCGGGCGTTCACCGCGATGGTGCGCAATGCGCTGTTCCGCCGCGTCGAACTCTTCGCGCGAGAGCGCTGGGACGAGCTCGCAGCCCTCGACGGCCGGGCGGGGCTCTCGGCGCAGCGCTGGCAGGAGATCGGGGACGACTACTTCGACGAGCACGACGACGTCGGGACCGGCGCCGACGCCCGCGGGCCCGCACTGCTGATCATCGACCGTCAGCCCGGTCTCTGGCGGGTGCGTCAGATCCTCGACGACCCTGCCGGAGACCACGATTGGGGATTCGAGGTGGAGGTCGACCTGGACGCCTCCGACGAGGAGGGCGTCCCCGTGCTGCGGCTCACCGACGCCGGCCGCCTGGACTGACCGCGTGGGCCGACTGCGGCCGGACGCGGCGATCCGCACCCACCCGCCCAGGGCCTGTGACCCGCCTCTCTGTCCGCAAAATCACACGTCAGCGGTTTGATTTACCTGCACGTAACACGGACCATCGAAGGAGTCCGGCCGATGGGCGACCCCCGAATCGCGCCGAACCCCACACCACACATCAGGAGTCCGAGAATGTTCGCGCAGTACCGTGCCGCCCGCCAGGTCAACCGTGATCGGCGTCGTCTCTACGCGCGGATTGCCTCGATGCCGCACTCCACCGTCCGCGACGAGCTCGTCGCCGTCGCGCAGCGCTACGAAAACGCCGACCGCTGACGCTGCGCTGAGGCGTAGAATGTGATCAGTGCCGCATCCACCGGGTGGACGACGCGCACCTGATCATCCCGGGTCTTCCGCCCGCCGATGCCGGTGGCGATACGAGCAATCACCATGTGCCTCCACGCCCGTCAAGCCGGGTAGCCGATCGACGCTGCTGGAGGCAATCGTGACCAATCCCGACAAGACGCTCATCGCCGCGCTGCTGGACCGTTCCGGTTCCATGAAGACCTCGAAGGCCGCCACCGAGGACGGCTGGCGCGAACTGATCAACGAGCAACGTCAGCAGCCCGGCCTGTGCGAGGTCACGCTCGCCCAGTTCGACACGGTCTACGAGCTGGTGTACCCGCCGACCGACATCGCCCTGGTGCCGGACTTCGAGGTCGTCCCGCGCGGTATGACCGCTCTTCTGGACAGCACGGGACGGTTCATCACCGAGGTCGGCCGACGCCTCTCCGCCCTTCCCGAGAACGAGCGGCCCGGGACGGTCATCTGCATGATCATGACCGACGGCATGGAGAACTCCAGCACCGAGTGGACATGGTCTGCGGTGCGGGATCTGATCGATCAGCAACGCCGGCAATGGAATTGGCGGTTCATCTTCCTGGGTTCCAACATCGACGCCGTCGAGGTCGGAGCCAGGATGGGTGTCGCCGCCGAGGACGCCATCACCTACGACAGCAGCCACTACACGAGTACGGTCGCCGTCAGCGCTGCGGCCAGCTCGTGGATCGGGTCGGCCCGCGCCGGCCGGCGCACCGGGTTCACCGCCGCCGACCGGGCTGCGGCGATGAGCGAACCCGGGACGACCTAGCCGCGGTAGTGTGCGACCTGCTCGGCGTAATCGTCGAGCAGGCGCAGACTTTCGTCGAGCGGCTTGGTGGGGAGCAACAGGTTGACCTGCCCGAACCCGAGTTCCTCCGAGGCCTGCCAGTAGTCCGGGTCGGCGGGGGTGCCGAACTGCGTCAGCGGGACGTCGTGGGAGGCGCCGGCGCGGATCTGATCGATGCGCATGGCCAGTCGTTTCGCCGGCAGCGGGTTGGAGATCCAGCCGGCGCCGTGGCGGATGATGCGCTTGACGGTCGCATCCGAGTCGCCGCCGATGAGGACGGGCGGATGCGGCTTCTGCACCGGCTTGGGGCGTAGGTAGGACGACGCGAAATCGACGTATCTGCCGTGGTATTCGGCCGGCTCGTCGGTCCAGAGCGCCTTGATCGCCTCGATCCGCTCGTCCAGCAGCGCGCCGCGGGTCTTGGGGTCGGTGCCGTGGTGGCGCAGTTCCTCGATGTTCCAGCCCGCGCCGACGCCGAACACGAAGCGGCCCTGGGAGATCAGGTCGATGCTGGCGGCTTCCTTCGCGGTGACGATCGGATCTCGCTGGATGAGCAGCGCGATCCCGGTGATCAGCTGGATCTTCGAGGTCACCGCGGCGGCCGCGGCCAGCGTGACGAACGGGTCGAGGGTGCGGTAGTAGATCGACGGCAGCTCACCGCCGAGCGGATACGCCGATTCCCTGCTCGCCGGGATGTGGGTGTGCTCGGCGACGGCGAGCGCGTCGAAACCCCGCTCCTCGACCGCGCGGGCCAGCGACACGGTGTCGATGGTGTCGTCGTTGACGAACGTCGAGATACCGAACTTCATGGGCGCCCCTCACTGGCTGTCGTCGGCGGTGGCAACGCCGGGTCCCACGAGGCTATTCCACTGCTCCCCTTGTCACCGGGCGCGCAGTCGGGCCGCCTGCAGGGTGAGGTGGTTGCGCTCGGACACACTGGACGCCTGGGCCGCCGCCTCGGCGTACAGCCGGGCTGCCGTCGCGGTGTCGCCGGCCTTCTCGTGGAGGTAAGCCCTCGCCGCGGTGTGGCGCGGGAGCCGCGGATCGAGACCGGCCAGCGCGACGAGGCCCGCCCGCGGCCCGTCGGCCTCACCGACGGCGACAGCGCGATTCAGGCGCACCACCGGGCTGTCGGTCAGCGCGGCGAGCTCGTCGTACCACTCGACGATCTGCACCCAGTCGGTGTCGGCGGCGGTCTGCGCATCGGCGTGTAGCGCCGCGATCGCGGCCTGGGCCTGATACTCGCCGAGCCGGTCGCGCGCCAGGGCGGACTGCAGCACGGCGACGCCCTCGGCGATGAGGTCCCGCCGCCACAGGCTGCGGTCCTGGTCGGCCAGTGGCACGAGGCTCCCGTCACCGCGGGTGCGGGCCGCGCGCCGCGCGTGATGGAGCAGGAACAGTGCCAGCAACCCGTGTGCCTCGGTGTCGGCGGTCAACGCCGCCAGCTGCCGGGCCAGCCGGATCGCCTCGACGGCGAGGTCCGCGGCATCCGGGTCGCCGGTGTAGCCCTCGTTGAACACCAGATACAGCACTTTCATCACCGTGGCCAGGTCACCCGGTTCGTCGAGGCGGGAATCGGCAATCGTGCGCTTGGCCCGGCTGATGCGTTGCGCCATCGTCGTTTCCGGCACCAGGTAGGCCTGCGCGATCTGGCGGGTGGTGAGCCCCCCGACGGCCCGCAGGGTCAGCGCCGTCGCCGAGGCGGGGCTCAGCGCGGGGTGCGCGCACAGGAAGTAGAGCGTCAAGGTGTCGTCCACCGATTCCGTGGGCCCCGGAGCCGGCTCGTCGACGACCCGCAGCTCGCGCTCCCGCCGGGCCGTGTCCGAGCGCGCCATGTCGAGGAAGCGGCGCCATGCCGTGGTGATCAACCAGCCCCTGGGGTCGTCGGGGTGGCGGTCGGGCCACGTCTCCCACGCCCGCACCAGTGCCTCCTGCACGGCGTCCTCGGCGGTCGCGAAGTCCGCACCCCGGTGCACGAGCGCAGCCAGCACACCGGGGATCAGGTTGCGCAGCTGCGCCTCGTCCACGGCTGGTCGGTACGGCTAGTCGGTGGTGGCCGGACCGGCGGTGAGCAGGGGCCGCACCTCGAGCCACTCGTGGATGGGGCGGCCCCCCGCCCCCGGTGCCGCCGACAGCTCGCCGGCGAGCTCGACCGCACGCTCGTAGCTGTCCACGTCGACGATCATGAAGCCCGCGATCAGGTCCTTCGTCTCGGCGAACGGGCCGTCGGTCACGGGTGGTTTCCCGTCACCGTCGTGGCGCACCCAGGCGCCGTCGGCCGACAGCGCCTGGCTGCCGACGAACTCTCCGCTGTCGCGCAACCGGTCGGCGAAGTCGTTCATGTACTGCAGGTGAGCGTCGACCTCGGCCGGGGTCCAGCGGTCCATCGGCACGTCGTTGACCGCCGCCGGGGCGCCGCGGTAGTGCTTCAGGAACAGGTACTTCGCCATCGGGTTCTCCCTTCGAGTCGGCGACCCGTGTCGGTCGCTCATCCCTGGGACGGAGCCGTCGCCCCATTCTCGACATCCCCCGGAGATTTTCCACGGTTGGGCCCCGCGTCACCCGGGTAGATCGGGTCCATGAGCAGCCTTCATGCACTCCTGGCGCGCGTCGAGGACGCCGCCTCCCTCGATGACACCGCCGACAGGGCGGCCCACGTCGCCGACCGCGTCGTCAGCCGCGCCGGTCTGGCCGGCCTGCTTCGCGGGTCCTGGCTCGGCCACCCCGTCCACCCCCTGCTGATCACCGTGCCGGTCGGCACCTGGCTGAGCGCCGCGGTCTTCGACCTCGGGTTCAAGGACGCCACCACCGCGCGCCGCCTGCTCGGTGTCGGGCTGGCGGCCACGCCGCCGACCGTGCTGGCCGGATGGGCCGACTACGTGCTGCTCGACCGGCGGCAGCGCCGGGTCGGGTTGGTGCACGCCGCCTCCAACGCGGTGGGGGTCGCGATGCTGTCGCTGTCCTATCGGGCGTACCGCCGCGAACGGGAACGCGCGGCACGCACGTACCTGCTTCTCGGACTCGGGGCGATGGGCGTCGGCGGGGCGCTGGGCGGGCATCTGTCCTATGCGCAGGGGGCGGGCATGTTCCGGTGGCAGCCATGGCGCGCCGTGACGAACCGCAGCCCCGCCGAACATCTGCGCGCGGCCTGAGATCCGGTGTCCCGGTGGCCGAGGTAGCGGACTGGTTCCTGACGACGGCGCAGCGCGGCAACCCTGCGACCGAGATGCCGGACTGGTGCACCGGCAACCGGGTCGAGCCACTGATCCACGGCGCGACGTACTTCGACCGGCTCGCCGCCGAGGTCGAAGCGATGCAGCGCGGCGACTGCCTGTTCTTCACCGACTGGCGGGGTGACCCCGACGAACGGCTGCGCGACGACGGGCCGACCATCTCCGAACTGTTCTGCGGGGCCGCGAAGCGGGGCGTGACGGTCAAGGGTTTGATGTGGCGCTCGCACCTCGACAAGTTCTCCTACAGCGAGGAAGAGAATCAGCATCTCGGCGACGCCATCGAGGCCGCAGGCGGTGAGGTCCTGCTCGACCAGCGGGTCCGGTTCGGGGGCTCCCACCACCAGAAGCTGGTGGTGCTGCGGCATCCCGGCGCCCCCGAACGCGACGTCGCGTTCGCCGGTGGCATCGACCTGTGTCATTCGCGCCGCGACGACCATGAACACCGCGGCGATCCCCAGGCGGTCCGGATGGCCGAGGCCTACGGCGACACGCCGCCGTGGCACGACGTCCAGTTACGCATCCAGGGCCCTGTCGTCGGGGCGCTGGACGCCACGTTCCGCGAACGCTGGACCGACCCCTCGCCGCTGGACATGCTCTCGCCGATCGCGTGGATCGCCGACAAGCTGCGCCGCGCCGATCTGACCCCGGACGAGCTGCCCGCACAGCCGCCCGACCCGGGCGAGCGCGGGCCGCACTCCGTCCAGGTGCTCCGCACCTATCCCGATGCGCACTTCTCCTACGCCTTCGCCCCGCGCGGGGAGCGCAGCGTGGCGCGCGGCTACACCAAGGCGCTCAAGCGGGCCAGGCGCCTGATCTACCTCGAGGACCAGTACCTGTGGTCCAAGCACATCTCCCAGCTGTTCGCCGAGGCCCTCGCCGCCAATCCCGGCCTGCACCTCGTCGCGGTGGTGCCCCGGCATCCCGACGTGGACGGACGGTTCGCGCTGCCACCGAACCAGGTCGGCCGCAGGCAGGCGATCGACACGTGCCGCGATGTCGACCCGCAGCGGGTGCACATCTTCGACGTCGAGAATCACGCGGGCACACCGGTGTACGTGCATGCCAAGGTGTGCGTCATCGACGACGTGTGGGTCAGCGTCGGCAGCGACAACTTCAACCGGCGGTCGTGGACGCACGACAGCGAGCTGTCCTGCGCGGTGCTCGACGAGACCCGCGACGAGCGTGATCCCCGCGATCCGGCGGGACTCGGCGACGGTGCCCGCCTCTTCGCCCGGGACCTGCGCCTGCGCCTGCTGCGTGAGCACCTCGACCGCGCCGCGGACGGCAGCCAGGACGACGGCCTGCTGGACCCCGAGGACGCCGTCGCCACGATCGCGTCGTCGGCGGCGGCCCTGCAGGACTGGTATGACGGCGGCCGGGCCGGACCTCGGCCACCGGGGCGGCTGCGGCCCCACCGGCCCGAGAAGCTCGGCCGGCTCACCCGTCTGTGGGCCGAACCCGCCTACCGCGCGTTCTACGATCCCGACGGACGCAACTACCGAGACCGGTGGCGTCAGCGCTGGTAGCGCTCCCCTCCCCCTCGCCCGGACGTGCCTGTGCCATGCCGGGCTGTTCGCCGTGTCCGATTCGAGATCAAGGTTTGTCTCATTTGTCACATGGGTAACTCTGTTCACAGCGCGGCGGCGCGCCCGCGCACACCACACCCTGAGAAAGAGACGAATGGGATTTCGGAATGAACACAGTCCTGTACTTCAGCCCTCGCGGCGCAGTTTATGAGACCCGGGCCTACACCAAGGCCGACATCGAGAAGCTCATGCACGACCAAGGGCTTTACTGCCTGACCAGCACCGACCGCCAGTTCGACTTCTGGTTCAGCCCGTCGACCCCCGGCTGCCAGCGCCGGGTGAACCGTGCGGCCACCGAATTGCTCATGGCCACCACCAATTTCAGTGCCAAGTCCGTCCCGCTGCTGCGCGGATGTGTCGTGGTCGCGACCCACGACGCCGACGGCGATCTCGACGGGCTCAGCTGGCAGCAGCTCGATCAACTTGTGCAGCACAGTAACTCGATCTCCAAGCGCGACGACCGGGCACTGGACCGGCGCATCGCCAAGGACGCCACCCGCCATCGTCGCAAGGCCGTGCCCGCGGCCGCTCCGGCTCCGGCGCCCGCCCCCGTCAGCTGCGCGCGCCCGCGCGCCTCGGCGGCCCGCTGATCCGCGCGCTCGACACCCGCGCCACCGACGCTCCCGGGGGACTCAGGCGTCCCAGCTCTCAAGCAGGGATTCCGACGACGTCACCAGCCCGAGGTGCAGTGAGACGATCGACAGCGCAGCCGACTCCAGCCCCTCGTCGGTTCCCCGCACGAGATCGTGCAGCACCGTCACCCGGTAACCGAGGTTGGACGCGTCGAACGCGGTGTTGAGCACGCAGCAATCGGCCATGATGCCGTCCAGCACCACGGCGGTGACGCCCATCTGGCGCAGCAGGAAGTCCAGGTCGGTGGGGTAGAACGCCGAGAGACGCTTCTTGCCGGTGACGATCTCGTCGCCGGGGGCGACCGCGGTCGCGAACTCCGTCCAGCGGCTGCCCTGCAACGCGTGCTGTTCGGCCCCGGGTATCGGGCCCACGTGCTGGGGGAACGTCACCCGCCACGCGCTCGAGCTCGCGCCCTTGACGTCGTCGGCTCCCGACGCCCGCAGTTCGGATCGCACGTGGATGACCGGTACGCCGCGCTCGCGGACCTGCCGGTGGAAGGCGTCGACCGGTCCGATGATGTCGCGGCCGCGGGGCGCCGGGCACGGGCACTCCGGGTCCTCGGACAGATGGCCCTCGTGCATGTCGATGGACACGACGGCGGTGCGGCGGGGATCCAGCCACGCCGCGAAGTCGGCGCGCGGGTCGAGGTCGTGTTCGGCGCCGTGCACCAGGTGGCGCGTCATGACGCCTCGTGCACCGGCGTGGGGGCGGCGACGTGACGGCGCTCCAGCATCGGGCGGGCACCGAAGTTGACCGCGATGTGCAGGCCGAGCAGCAGGAGAATCCCCAGCATCATGGGAGTGTCGATCAACCCTGCGACCTGAGGTGGCAGACCCGCCAGGATGTCCTCCGGAATCCACTGCGCGCCAAGGGAGACGATGAACGACGTCGCCGCAACGGCGACGTTGAGATCGTCCCAGCGGACCTTCTGCAGCATCTGCACGCCACTGATGGCGATGATGCCGAACAGGATCGTCGAGGCCGCCGAGAGCACGGCGCCGGACAGGCCCGCGATGAACAGGCTGACCTGGGGCAGGAATGCCAGCGCGAGCGCGAACGTGCCGGCGGCCATCGTGACGAACCGGCTGCCGATCCGCGTGATGCGGATGATGCCGACGTTCTCGGGGTAGGACGTCGTGCCGATGCCGCCGAACGCCGCGCCGACCGTGGAGCCGAGGAACTCGGTGAACAGACCCCGGTTGATCCGGTTCACCGAGAGCTTCTCCCCGCCCCAGCCGGCGACCAGGGTGTACATGCCCATGGCCTCGGCGCCGGCCTGGAAATAGGCCAGCAGCATCAGCACCACCACCGGCCAGGCCACCCCGAAGCCGAACGGGAACAGCGTCGGGACTCCGAGCAGGTCCGCCTGACCGATGTCCGGGGGCGACCAGACGCCGACGATCAGCGCCAGGATCGATCCGACCACGATCCCGGTGACGATCGCGGCCCGCTTGAACAGAGTGTTACCGCCGAAGATCATGCAAGCGACGATGACCACCACGACGACCAGGCCGATCCAGAAGCTCGACCAGCCGTAGCCGTCGGTACCCGGTGTGCCGAACCATCCGGGAAGTCCGATGCTGGCGAGCTGCGCGCCGATGATGATGAACAGGGTCCCGAACACGATCGGATCCGCCGCAAACCGACGGATGTGGCCGAAGAGGCCCCACCTCCCGACGGGGATGCTCAGCGCCATGAAGATCAGGCCGGCCACCACCATCGAACCGAACGCCGTGCCGAGATCGTAGGTCGCGGCCCCGGCAAGGATCGCGACGAAGAAGGCGGCGGTGGGACCCTGCACAATCGGAAGACGGACGATGCGGCTCGACTGCAGGATGGTGACCAGCCCCGTGAGCAGGAAGCAGGCCTGCACGATGCGGCTGACGTCCTGCTGACTCAGATCCAGCGTCGCGCCGATCAGGACGGGAAAGATCCAGATGCCCGTCAGCGCCAGCAGGTGCTGCAGCCCGAACAAGCCGGTCTTCGGCAACGACACGCGGTCCTGGATACCGACGTCCAGGACTGCGTCGTCCGCGACAGTGACTTCAGACACATCGTAATCATTACGCCGCTGCTGAACTGCTGTCAACCGGGTCGGGGAGGGTGATGACAGGCTGTAACCGCTGGTAACTGAGCTGTTACACGGAGCTGGATCGCGCCGCGGAGGTGGTAGGCAAATTCGACAGCACTCAAACTGATCGGCGCGCGCGCCGACCGAACAGACCCCCCGCAGCGTCCTCCCACGCCGACACCAGGTCCACCCGGTCCGGCTCCTGCAGCCACTGGATCTGCAGCCCGTCCATCATCGCCAGCAGCCGGCGGGCCAGCGCCTCGGGGTCGTCGGCGTGCCCCGAGGCGAGGTCGGCGAGCGCGGCGACCGCCCTGCGCCGTCGGCGCTGGAAGTACGCGTGCGCGGGGTGGGTCGGCGTCAGCGACTCCCCCTGCAGCACCGTGAACAGGCGCACCACCTCCGGCGCGGCGGCGTTGCGGCGCACGATCGCCGAGCACATCTGCCGCAGGAGCGGCACACCCGTCCGCCGTGGCTGCCCGGCCAGGTCCTCGGCGAGGGCACGGGCGTCCTCCTCGTCGCGATGGGTGAGGACTTCCAGCAGGAGCGCTTCCTTCGACCCGACGTGGTGGAGCAGGCCCGGCACGGTGATACCGCAGGCATCGGCGACATCCTGGGTGGACAGGCCCCAGAAGCCGCGCTCGGCGATCAGCGCTGTCGTCTCGGCGATGATCTGCCGACGGCGTTCGGCGGCAGGCAGGCGCCGTCGCCGGTCCCGTTCTGTGCGTACCATGGTCCACACACCCTAACTTAGTGACTACTCAGTAAGGCGAATGTGGCTGACAGATCGGATATCTCGGGCCTGACCCTGCAGGAGAAGGCGGCGCTGGGCGGCGGGGCGGACATGTGGCGCACGAAGGCGGTGGGCGACCTCCCCGCCATCGCCCTGGTGGACGGACCGCACGGCGTGCGGATGCCCTCCGACACCTCGACGATGAACCTCGACCCGTCGGGGACACTGCCCGCGACATGTTTCCCGCCGGCCGTCGCGGTGGCGCAGACATGGAGCCCAGCGTTGGCGCGACGAGTGGGTGAGGCGCTCGGCGCCGAATGCCGCCACTTCGGGGTCGACGTCCTCCTGGGCCCGGCGGTCAACATCAAGCGAGATCCCCGCTGCGGCCGCAATTTCGAGTACTTCTCCGAGGATCCGCTGCTCACCGGCGCTCTGGGCGTCGCGTGGGTGGACGGTCTGCAGAGCACGGGCGTCGGGGCCTCGCTGAAACACTTCGCGGCCAACAACACCGAAACCGACCGGATGCGATCGGACTCCGACGTCGACATGCGCACCCTGCGCGAAATCTATCTACGGGCCTTCCAGCGCATCGTCGAACACGCGCGGCCGTGGACCGTGATGTGCTCCTACAACCGCATCAACGGCGTTCCCGCCGCCGAGAACCACTGGCTGCTCACCGAGGTGCTGCGCGGCGAGTGGGGCTTCGACGGGGTCGTGGTCAGCGACTGGGGGGCCGTGAGCGACCGCCCGTCCGCCACGGCCGCCGGTCTCGACCTGGAGATGCCCGGCAGCGGCGGGCTCACCGACGCCGATCTGGTGGCCGCCGTCGAGTCGGGCGCGGTGTCCGCGGCCGACGTGGACCGCGCCGCCGCCCGGGTCGCACGGTTGGTTCGCCGCGCATCGGCTGGGGAGAAGCCGGGCGTGGCCTACGACGCCGATGCCCACCACGCCCTCGCGCGGGAGGTGGCCGCGCAGGCGATCGTCCTGCTGCAGAACGAGGGCGACCTGCTGCCGCTGGGTGCTGAAAAGATCGCTGTGCTCGGCGAATTCGCGCAGTCGCCGGTCTACCAGGGCGGCGGCAGTTCCCACGTCGTTCCGTCGGCGCTGGACATTCCGCTGGAGGAGATCCGTCGCCGCGCGGGCTCGAGCGAGGTCACCTACGCCCCGGGTTTCAGCACGACGCACGAGGATGACGGCCCTGCGCTGCGGGAGGACGCGGCGCGCCAGGCGGCGGACGCCGACGTCGCCGTGGTGTTCCTCGGCGTGCCCTCGGGGGCTGAGTCGGAGGGCTGGGACCGTGAGCACATCGACCTGCCCGCACCCCAGCTCGACCTCCTGCGTGCCGTTGCGCAGGTTCAGCCGCGGGTGGTGGCGGTGCTGTCCCACGGGGGCGTGGTGCGGTCCGGCACGGTCGCCGAGCTCGCACCGGCCGTCGTGGACGGCGCCCTGCTCGGCCAGGCCGGTGGCGGAGCGCTCGCCGACGTGCTGTTCGGCCGGGTGAACCCGTCGGGCCGGCTGGCCGAGACTGTGCCGCAGCGGCTTTCGGATGCGCCGTCCTACCTGAACTTCCCCGGCGAGTCGCGTCGCGTCCGCTACGGCGAGCGCGTCTTCGTCGGCTATCGCGGTTACGACGCGGCCGAGCGGGCCGTGGCATTCCCGTTCGGCCACGGGCTGTCCTACACCACGTTCGAGTACCACGACATCGACGTCCGCCTCGCCGCGGACACGTTGGCTGTGGGCCTCACGGTCACCAACACCGGCCCGCGTCAGGGTCGCGAGGTCGTCCAGGTGTATGCCGGTCTCGAGGGATCACGGGTGTCCCGTCCCCCGCGCTGGCTGGTCGGTTTCGGCGAGGTGATCCTGGAGCCGGGCGAATCCCTTCGGTGCACCATCGATGTCGGCCTCGACGAACTGGCCTACTGGAACGTCGACATCGACGCCTGGACCGTCGAGGAGGGCGAGTACACGATCTCGGTCGGGGCCTCCAGCCGCGACCTGCGTCTCACCACGTCGGTGCCGGTGGCCCCAGACCTCGGCGTCCAGGACTCCGCGCCGCCCGTAACACTGCAGTCGACCCTGGGTGAGGCCCTGGCCCATCCGAGGGTGGGGCCCGCGCTCGTCGACGCGATGCAGCGGCTCGGCGGGGACGGCATGCCGAACGCCGAGGCGATGGGCACCGATCTGCTGCGCATGATGGCGCAGGTGCCCCTGGACCGGATGGTGGCCTTCTCCGGCGGAGCGGTGACCCGCGAGGCCTTACAGGCCCTGCTGCAGGACAGCTGACCGCGCGAGAAGGTTACGACCGCCCGCGGGCGGGTAAGCAGGCAGTGCCGTGACGGTCGTTACGAATCACTCAGTAATTGTCACGGTGCCGTGCCCACTACCTGGAAGGGAAGCCTGCGATGACAACGCCTGAGCCTCAGGACGAGACCGAGGAAGTCTTGACCACCCCCGCCACCCCGGGTGCGGAGGCACTGCCGTCGGAATCCGAAGAGGGCGGGGTCTCACCCGAGTAGGGGTCTCACCCGAGGAGGTTCTGGATCTGCAGGAGGAAGTCGGTCGCGGCGTCCCGGTCGGGGCGCGGGCCGTCCGATCTCCACCTCTCGACCAGAAGGCCGGCGACGTCGCGGAGCTTGGCGTTGTTCTGCTGCGACATCACCTTCAACAGGCAGAACGCGTCGTCGTCGGTCAGGCCGTAAGCCTGCATCAGCATGCCCTTGGCCTGTTCGATCGCGGGTGCGTTGGCCAGTTTCGTCCGCAGATGGCTGACTTCGGCGATCAGGTCGACGTCTCGGTTCTGGGCGACGGACCCGGGTGTCAGCACGGTTCGCAGGTGGGTCAGGTCTCCCCCGGCGGCGGCCACTGCAGCGACGTCGGGGTGGGTGGTGCGCAGGGTGACCTCCACACCGTCGTCGCGAGCCACGGTATCGAGAACACGCAGTGTGTCGATCTCGGCGACAGCCAGATCAGTGCCGTCGATCTCGAAGTGCTGTCGACCGGTCTGCCGCCAGATGCGCCGCACGTCGCGCGTGAACGGCACGCTGCCGTGCTTGTCGATCTCGCCGCTGGCGGCGAGGTCCGCATCGTCGGTCGCATACAGCTGAAATGCGGCCGTGGAGTTGACATAGGGGTGCATGCACACCGGTGCCGGCGATCCCGTGGTCGATCCGGCACGGTCGAAGGCGCACAGCGCCGAGACAGGGAGCGACACCATCTGCCGGTCGACGAGGTACTCGAACACCGAGAACGCCTCGGTCTGTTCGGGGGTGCGCGACACCGCGGTGGCGTCGACGATCGCGCGGAATCCGGTGTGACCGTCGCTGATCGCCCGCTCGGTGGCCTCGACGCGGCGTCGCACGGAGGCCTCGGGATCGACGACGTCTGTGCCGGCGACGAATTCGTAGAAATCCGACACCACCGACACCTCGATCGGACCGTCGGCCACATCGGCGGCGAGCTCACCGCGCAGCTGATCGGCCTCGGCGGCCAGCGTCCTCGGTGTACCGTCCGCGACGTAGATCACGTACTGGCCGCACCGCAGGCCGTCGATGGCGTATTCCGCGGCGCGGCGCAGGAACTCGCGCCGGTGCCGGTATCCCCAACCGAGATGTCCGAACGGGACCAGCCCCGCGGCACTGTCGACGACAGCGTGTGCGCGACCCACTGTCATCACCACCCGTCGCCAACCTGGACATGGTCTGGCAATTTTACGCCTCGGCGCTGCCTGCGACGTGCCGGTCGGTGGCGCTCAGTGACTACAGAGGCAGTCCTGCCGTGGGCCGGACCAGTGGTGCGTCACCGTCACGCGGGTTGCGGGGACGACGGTCTTTCTGCGCAATGCGGCGTTCACCGTCACGACACCCACCGCGGCCCAGACGAAGTTCGACACCGCGCTGGGCCACGCGCCGTAGAGCGCGCCCGCGCTGCCGCCGAGCATCCCGCCGACGATGTTGAGCACCGCGTAGCGGCGTGAATTCGACTGCAGCCAACCACGACTCACCATCAGGTAAGCAAGAAGCGTCCCCACGGTTCCCACCCACCCCAGGGCTGCCGCGATCATTGCGCACCACCTTTGCACTCGTTGACGCGAACGAGTATCACGGCAGAACGGGTTAAACACAATTGAATAAGATTGCACTGTCGGTTTAGCATTTGTGAATGGATATCGACCCGCGACGGCTCCGTTATCTGCTCGCGGTGGCGCGCGCCGGCGGAGTGCTGGCCGCAGCGGACGAGATGCAGATGACCCCGTCGGCTGTGTCCCAACAGATCGCCCGGCTGGAGCGGGAGACCGACAGGGTGCTGATGACCCGCACCACCCATGGCTCGGCGCTGACACCGGAAGGGCACGCCCTCGCCGAGGCGGCCCTGCAGATCGAACAGACCCTGGCCTCGGTGCAGGTCCGGCTCGAGCGCGCGGACGCCGAGATCCAGGGCACCATGCGCCTGGGCGGCTTCCAGTCCTTCCTGGCGGTCGTCGTGGCCCCCCAGCTGGCGCAGTGGAAACGGCAACTGCCCGGGGTGCACTTCGAGGTCGTGGAGTCCGAACCCGAACCCCTGATGCGCGCCCTCAAAGACGGCGACCTGGATGCCGCGATCGTCGAACTCGACGCGGAGGACTCTCCGAAGAGGGTGCCGGCCGGCATGATCGAGGTGCCCCTGCTCGACGAGCCGTGGAAGCTGGTGGTGCCGGCGGGCACGCTGGCCTCCGACGTCGCCGAGCTGGGCCGCTTGGCCCTCCCGTGGCTGGGCATGGGGTTCTCCGGTGCCAGCGCCCACGCGGTGGCGCGACTGCGCCGCGCCAGCGGGATGAACCAGTCCACCGTGCACCGCTACTTCGCCACGCAGACCGCGCTCGCCCTGGTCGCGGCCGGGGAAGGGATGGCACTCATCCCGATGCTGGCGCTGCAGGGGGCGTCGCAGGACGGCATCGAGACGCTCGACGTCCCTGGGCTCGGCACCCGCCGCATCGTCCTGCGTAGCTACTCACGAGGGAAGCAGGCCAACAACCTGGTGACCACGATGACCGGTCTGCTACACGAGGCCGTGGCCCACCTGTCACAGGATGGCACCGAAAACGTCTGAGGCACAGTGCCTCTCGTCATTGACAGGATTGCGCCACCGCGTCCAGGCGGCGCAGCGCCGTGCGCCGGAACTCGCTCGGGTTGGCGCCGCGCACCCGTTTGAACGCCGCGCTGAACGTGAACGGGTCGTGATAGCCGACGGCACGGGCGATCTCGCCGACGGTCGCCGTGTCCTGTTCGACCAGCAGATCCATGGCCAGCGTCATCCGCCACCCGGTGAGGTAGCTCAACGGCGGCTCGCCGACGAGATCGGCGAACCGCTTGGCCAGCGTCGAGCGCGACACCCCCGTGCGCGCCGCGAGCGAGGAGACGGTCCAGGGCGCCGCGGGTTCGGCGTGCAGGAGCCGTAGCGCGTCGCCGACGACCGGATCACGTTGCGCCGACCACCATGCCGGCGGCGCGCCGCCCGGCCGGTCGAACCACTCGCGCAGCGTGCAGACCAGCATCCAGTCCAGGAGCCTGTCGAGCACGACCTGCTGACCCGGAATGTCGAGTGCGACCTCGGCGGCCAGATGGTCGAGCACGGCGTCGCCGGTACCGCCTCCGTCGACGCGCAGCACCGTCGGCAGTGCATCGAGCAGCCGGCGGCTGATCTCCCCGCGAACGGGATATGCGCCGACGATCAGTGTCGTGGTGCCGAATTCGCCGCTGTCGCCGTCGTTCCAGCCGAGCCGATGGCGGGTGCCGCCCTGGTCGGGCGTCGCGCAGAACTCCCCGCAGGCCACCGGCTCGGCCCGGGTGCCGACCTCGTCGACGAACGTGAACGTCTCCGGCCCGCGCACCACCACGGTGTCACGATCGCGCAGTTCGACAGGTTCGCCGTGGTCCGGCACGATCCAGCCCCGCCCGCCCAGGACCGTGCACAACGTCAGCGGTGCACCGTCCACGAAGTGCAGGGACCAGGGCGCCGACAGCGTGGAGCTGCCGAAGAGCGAGCCGTGCGCCCGCACACCACGGCACAGATCTCCGAAGACGTCCACTGCGCCCACCTTAGACGAATTCACAGGCAATGCGGCTTCAGACCCATGGAATCGTCCGACATGTTTCGGTTCACTGGGGACATGACTTCAGAAACCGTTCTCGTCCTGGGCGCCACCGGAAAGACCGGGCGCCGTGTCGCTGCACGGCTGCGGCTGCGCGGCACCCCGGTGCGGCTGGCGTCGCGCTCCAGTGAGACACCGTTCGACTGGTCCGATCCGGGCGGCTGGGACGCCGCCCTGCGAGACATCGACGCCGTCTACATGGTGGCGCCCGCGACGCCCGGACCTGCCCACGACTTCGTCGCCCGGGCGGAACGCGCCGGGGTACGGCGGATCGTGCTGCTGTCGGGGCGTGGCGCCGACACGTGGGGTGACTCGGAATTCGGCCGCGACATGCGCTCTGCCGAAGACGCCGTCCGCGGGTCGACGCTCGACTGGACAGTATTGCGGCCCAACAACTTCGCGCAGAACTTCGACGAGGAACTGTGGCTCGAGCCGATCCTGGCGGGCGAGCTGGCGCTGCCGGCCGCAGACGTCCCCGAACCGCTGATCGACATCGAAGACGTCGCCGACGTGGCCGCCGCGGTGCTCACCGACCCCGGCCCGCACGCCCGCCGGATCTACGAACTGTCCGGGCCGGACGCGCTGACCTTCGCCGAGGCGGCCGACGTCATCGCCCGGGCCGTGGGGCGACCGGTCACCTACAAGCAGATCTCGCCTGCCGAGTACACGGCCGCGCTCGTCGAGCAGGGCCTGACCGCCGACGACGCCCACCACATCGCCGAGATGTTCGTGATGATGGACCGCGGGGTGCTCTCGACACCGACCGACGGCGTCGCCGCGGTCCTGGGTAGACCTGCACGGTCATTCGAGGAGTACGTGCTGCGCACGGCGGTGTCGGGGGTGTGGTCGAGGTGACCCGCCCGCACGACTGAGGTCGGCCCCGGAAAGCAGCGCCGTGCGGCCCGTAGTGGGATATGACAGAGCGATGGCGAACCCAGCGCTGCGCCCGGCCGGAGCGCCCACGGCCTTCCGCTTCCCGGACACCACGGCGCGCCGCCGCCGTCTGCGCACCCTCGTGCGGCGGTGCACCGGGGTGGACCCGTTCCCGTCCGACGCGGTCGCCCGGGCGTTCATCGACGGGCTGAACGAGGGTGACCCGGTGGCCGAACGCTTCGTCGCCGAGACCTACCACGGCCCGCTGGGCGCCCGGAAGGCCCGCGACCTCGTCGAGGAGGCCCAGCGGGTCGGCATCGACAACGTCCCGGAGGCACCGGAATCGATGCGCGCTCTGTTCGACGAGTTCGAGCAGCTGCCCGACTGGGTGGTGCCCGAGCTCGTGGAGGAGGGCGCGGCGGTATGGCGGCGCTGGGCCTATGCGCTCGGGGCACTGGGCAACGCCGGCACCAACGACACCTACACCGAAGGCTGGCTGGCCGTGCCGCTCTCGCTGTCGGGCGGGTATGCCGGTGAACGCGCGCTGCACCGCTACCTGGAGACCTCGCGCTGGTGGATCGAGGTGTGCCGGCCGGGGGCGATCCTGACGCCCGGCTCGCCGGGGCGCGCCATCTCCCTGCACGTGCGCATCATGCATGTCAGTGTGCGGGCCAGGGTGCAACAGCACCCCGAATGGGACACGCGCCGTTGGGGTTTGCCGATCAGCCAGTCGGCGATGCTGCTCACCCTGCTCGGCGGCAGCGTCGCGCCGGCGTTCGGACTGTTCCCCCTGGGTCACCTGACCTCGCCGCGCGAGATGCGGGCCGTCCTGCACTTCAACCGGTACTGCGGACATCTGGTCGGCGTCCGCTGCGACGGCTACTTCCCGGAGAGTGTCGCCGACGCCTGGCGCATCCTGCTGATGGCCGACGCCGCCCGCAGCTACGACAGCGCGGCCAGCGGCGCCGAACTCGTCGAATCCTTCGTCCCCGCCTTCGCACCTCCGGCGGGGCTGCGTGGTGTCGCGCGACTGCGCTCCGAGTACCACTACCGCGTGCAGGCCGGCTATCTGGGCCTGTACATGCTGCCGTGGAACCGCCGACGCTATGAGTTGCCCTCGGCGATTCCGGGAATTGCTTTGCTGTGCCTGCGAACTCCGCTGATCGCCGCGATCGAACTGCTGCGCCGCGCCTCGCCTGCCCTCGACCGGCGCTGGCAGCGGTTCAACCTGAGGCGGTGGGAGAACTGGCTGCAGTGGCAGTCGGCGGGCCGGGCCGCGGCGTTCGAAGCAGCTACTCCGCTGCGCCGCTAGCGAGGCCGGATTGTTGGGATCGGTAGCCCACCGCCGCCGATGTACTCAGGTCATCACGTCGCCAACCGGGCGGCCATGACCAAAGGACCACCGCGATGACCTTCCTTCCCGCCCGCCTCCAGGAGCAGATCGACCGCGTCGACCGCACCCGCAGCCTGATCTTCGGCATCTCGGCCGGGGTCACCGCGCTGTGGGCGGTGTATCGCGTGTTCTGGCTGCTGTACTCGGCGTCCGTGCTCTCCAGCGTCGGACTGTCCTCGGCCACCCTGCTGTTCTCACTGGTGCTGTGGACCGCGGTCGGTCTGGCCTCGGCCGCAGTCGGTGCGGCGTTCCTGATCCGCTACGCCAGGAACACCTGACGATCACCCGGGGCCCCGGCGGCGACCTTGCCGCCCGGAGAGGTTTTCCTCACCGCCGGGGTCACCGATCTCCCTGCGCCGGGGATTACGACGGGCCTGCCGGTGACGCGACGATGGTGTCGTCCTGAACGACCCCCGCGACAACCGACCCGAGGAATCCCATGGTCACCACGACACGCATCGACGGCACCCGGCACCGCGAAGAACGCACCGTGCGTCTCCGCCCGATCGACCTGCGCCCGATCGACCTGCGCCCGGTCGACGTGCGCCCGACCGACCTGCGCCTGACCGACCTGCGTGTCCGCCCACTCCCGGCGAAGGCCCCCGTCGCCGACGGCGAGACGCGGCGCCTGCGTCCGCTCGACCTGCCGGTGGTGGCGACCGTGGCCAACACGGTCCGGCAGCGCTACGCCGATCTGAGTTCGATCGACAGTAGGCCCACCGCATGGACCGCCGCCCGCGTCGTCCTGGTGCTGGCGTTGGCGTCCATGCCCATCCTGGGGATCTCGGCCGACGTGTTCGGCCTGGTCCCGCAGAGCACGACGTCCGTGGCGGTGATCGTGCTGAGCGCCGTGCTGGGTGCGGTGATCGTCTTCTCCCCGCACCGCATCGACATGATCGTCGGGCGTGGGCTCATCGCCGGTATGGTGGCGTGCATCGTCTACGACGGGGCCCGACTGTTCGCCGTGCACATCCTGGGCCTGATGGGCGATTTCATCCCCGTGATGGGCTCCTGGGTCACCGGCGAGCCCGACACGACGGGTAGCGCCGCGGTGGGCTACGTGTGGCGTTACCTCGGCGACGGCGGCGGGCTGGGTGTCGCCTTCTTCGTCGTCGCGTTCGCGCTCGGCATCGACCGCTGGCGGAACGTGTACGCCGTGGCGGCCGCAGTGGTGTTCGCGGTCGTCCCGACATGGGCCGGGCTGATGGCGACCGTGGCCCTGGCGCCGCGCGGTCAGCAGATGATGTTCCCGCTGACGACCGCCACGGTGACGATCACGTTGGTCGGCCATCTGATCTTCGGCCTGGTGCTGGGGCTGGCCTTCCTGAAAGCCCCACGCGGACAGGGTCGCAGCGGGTGGCCGTGGCAGCCGCTGCTGTACACCGCACCGATGCGGCGGGTCGTCGGCTCCGTCCGCCGAATCACCCGCCACTGAGTTGACCCACCAACCGCGGGTCGCCGGGAGTTTCCCGGCGGTCCGCGGTGTCGTTGTGCGACTGCTTGTGGGACAACGGCGTTCGCGAGTTCCCTGCACGGCCCGACGCCGGTGGGTCAGAATTGCCGCGAGAGGAGGCCCGCCGTGCCGTCACATCTGGAGATCTCCACACCGGCCGGCCGGGAGCTGGTCGCGCTGAGCGGCCCACGGGCCACCCTCGGGAAGTCGTCGACGAACACCGTCCCCCTCGCACACGACGAGACCGTCTCGCGGTTGCACGCGGTGTTGGAGAACCTCGGATTCGCCTGGTCCATACGAGATCTCGGGAGCCGCAACGGCACCTACCTCAACGGCGAGCGGATCACCGCAGAGCGGGTCCTGCGCTCGGGCGACGAAGTGCGGGTCGGAAAGTCGCGGCTGCTCTTCTGGGAGGTTCGGAACGACGGTGACGGGCCGGAAGAGGAGACGATCTCCGCACAACCGCTGGACCTGCCGCCGCGGCTCACGCCGCGCGAGGTCGACGTCCTCCTCGTGCTGTGCCGCCCGCTGGTCTCCGACGCCCCGTTCCCCGAGCCGGTGTCGGTCCGGGGGATCGCGTCCGAGCTGTTCGTCAGCGAGGCCGCGGTCAAGCAGCACCTGCAGAACCTCTACGAGAAGTTCGGCGTCCCGGCGCAGGGAGATCGCCGCGTGCGGCTCGCCAACGAGGCGCTGCGCCGCGGCGCGGTGACGATCGCCCAGCTGCGCGCTACCTGAAGTCGAGCGCCTCGACGGTGGCCACAGGCCCCTCGTGGGTGGGCCGGTCGGCTCCCCCGATGCAGTAGACGGTGTTTCCGACCGCGGCGACCACCTGACCGTGCACCGGAGTGGTGATCGGCGCCAGCTCCGTCCATTTCCCGGCCGCGATGTCGTACATCTCCACTATGTCCAGCACGCGGGTCGGCTCCTCGCCCCCGACCGCGACGATGCGCCCGTCGAGGAACGCCGCGCCGTAGCTGCCTCGCGCAGTGGGCATGTCGGGCAACCGCTCCCAGGTGCCGGCGGCCGGGTCGAAGCGTTCCACCGCCGCGGAGTTCTCGTCGGCGCTCAGCGACCGGCCGCCGAGTGTGTAGACGTGGACGCCGTCGGACACCGCCGCGAGATGCTCACGGGGCGTGGGCATCGGCGCGCTCTCCGACCACGAGTCGCCGTCGAAGGTCTCGGTCTGCAGGACCAGCTGCTTGTCGTTCTGCCCGCCGAGGACGACCAGCCGGTCGCCCACCACCGCGGCAACAGGTGCGGCCCGCGGATACCGCAGGGGCGGCAGCTCGGTCCACTGCCCGTCGCGGAACGCGTACACCGTGTTCGACGCGCTGGCGATGCCGTCGCCGGCGCCGCCGATGACCACGACCTCGCCCCGGTAGGTCACGGCCGTGGCGTGGTGCAGCCCGACGGGCAGCGGGGGCTGGTCGCGCCACTGCCCGGTGCGCGGGTTGTAGGTCTGGACCGTCCGCAACGTCTCGCCGTGGTGGATGCCGCCGGCGATCCAGATCTCGTCGTCGAGCACCGTCCACGCCATCATCAGGCGGGCGCTCGGCGCGTCGGGCAGGGCGCGCCACGCCGGCGCCGGTTGCGGGCGGCGCGGCGGCAGCTTCAGGGCTTCGGCCGATGCGGTCAGCCGGCCGTCGGCGGTGGTCCCGCCGATCGCGTACACGGTCTTGCCCACCGCCGCGACCGCCGGTCCCTGCCGCACGGTACCCAGCGCGGGCAGGTCGCTCCACGCGGTCCCGGTCCCCTGTGTCGTCGTGAGGTCCAGCGCCACAACGTCTTTGGAGGCGCGCCCGGCGGAGCTCCCGCCGACGACCACGATGCGGCCGTCGGCCACGACGACCCCGGCGTCGCTGCGCCCACCGGGCAGCGGCGTCAGCGTCGCCCACGTGTCCGCGACCGGATCGTAGGCCTCCACGGTGTTCAGGTCGCCCGTTCCGGTGGTCCCGCCGATCGCGTAGACGCGGCCGTCGTCGGACGCCGCGCCCAGCAGGCGGCGGGGGGTCGGGATGGGCGCCGCGCGCCGCCAGGACGATCCGTCGAACACCTCGGTGGACGCCAGCAGGCGGCCGTCGGCGTCCACGCCTCCGGTGACGACGATCCGGTCGCCGACCACCGCGGCCCCGGCGGCGGCTCTGGGCTCCGTCATCGGCGGCAGCTGCGTCCAGTGTCCGTCGACCATCCGCCACACCTGATCGGTGGCGACGGCGGTGTCGGTCCCCTCGGTGCGCCAGCCGCCCAGCACGACGGGGTTTCCCCGCCACGTCACGGCCATGGCCCGCTGGACCGGGACCGGCAGGTCCTCTCCGCTCTTCCAGCCGTCCAGGGCCGGGTCGTACCCTTCGTGCGCTCCGCCGGCACGCCCGTCTGGACCTGCGCCGCCGAAAAGCCAGAGGGTGCCGTCGGTTTGGGTGGTGGCCACGCCACCGCGGACCACGCGCGCATCGGCGGTCGGGGTCCAGCCCGTCACCGTCTGCGCGGCGGGCACCGCCGACGACGCCCCGGCGGCTTCCCGGGCCTCACGGGGCGATCGAGCCATCTGTACTCCGGTGACGACGACCAGCAGGGCGGCCAGTGCCGCGGCCACGACCAGCAGCGGTCTGCGGCGCCACCGCCGCGGGGTGGGTGCCGCAGGTAGGGGTGCCGGGGACACGGATGCCGGAACGGGCACGGCCCAGGGCAGACTCGACGCGCTGATCGACGCGGTGTGGGCGAACATGCTCGCCTCCGGCACCACGCTGCGGGGGCTTTCGCCTGCACCAGCCGCCGCGGGTTCCGGGGGATTCACCGGCTCGCTGAGGGCCATCGGGTCGACGGGAATCCCGTTGCGGCGCTGCACTTCCTGCAGTTCACGCCCGAGCTCGTCGGCGGACGCCTGCCGGTCGCCCGGCTCGCGCGCCATGGCTCGCTCCACGGCGGCGCACACGTCGGCGGGGATCCCGTGGGGGCGCAGGTCGGGTACGGGTGTCTCGGTGATCCGCAGGTAGTGCGCGATCAGATCCTCGTCGGGCCTGCGCTCGTGCGGGGGCCCGCCGGCGATCAGCGCGTACAGGGTGGCGCCGAGGGAGTAGACGTCGGCCGCGGCGGTCGGCGGCCGGCCCCCCAACACCTCCGGGGCCGTGTACGACAGTGTGCCGGTGAAGAATCCGGTGACCGTCTTGTATCCGCCGGCGATGCGCGCGGTGCCGAAGTCACTGAGCTGGGGCTCGCCGTAATCGTTGACCAGCACGTTCGCCGGCTTGATGTCGCGGTGCAGTGTCCCGGTCCGGTGCGCGGTCTCCAGCGCCCCGCACAGCTTCACTCCGATGCGCAGCGCCTCGGGCCAGGCGACGGGGCCTTCGCGCCGCAGACGCTGGGCCAGCGATCCCCGCGCGTGGTACGGCATCACGAGGAAGGGGCGGTTCCGGTCGGTGACACCGACCTGCAGGATGTTCACGATGTTCGGGTGCCCGGACAGCCCGCCCATCGCGAAACCCTCACGCATGAACCGTTCCCGGTCGTCCTCGTCGAGGTCGGAGGCCAGGACCTTGATCGCGACACTGCGGCCCAGCGACTGCTGGTGGCAGCGGTAGACGACGCCGCCACCGCCGCGGCCGACCTCGGTGGCGTCCGGGAAACCGGCCCCGGCCAGTTCGGCGGCGATACCGGCGGAGGCCCGGCCGTCTTCTGCGGGAACGGGGCGATCTTCGACGCTGGGCACGGCAACTCCTTCGATGGGAATGCCGTGAGCGTGCACCTCTGCGTTGACGCCGCCGTTCGAGATTCGTGAAATGCCCTGTTCAGGGGCTTGTCAGCGCTGCGGCTCCGCGCGGTCGTCGTCGTCGCGCTCGGGCCGGGGCGCAGGCGCGCCCGGTGTGCCGAACAGGCCGGGCCGCCGCGGCGCGGCATGCCCGTGCACGCCCTCGGCGTAGGCCGTCTCGGCGTGCTGGGAGAAGTCGACACCCGACGTCTCGTCCTCGGCGCTGATCCGGAATCCCATGAAGCGGTCGATCAGCTTGGCCAGCGCATAGGACACGACGAACGCGTATCCCGCGACGACCACGACGGCCAGCGCCTGCTTGCCGAGCTGCGTCAGACCGCCGCCGTAGAAGAGGCCGCGCGGACCGCCGGTCATCACGTCGGTGGCGAGCAGACCGATCAGCAGCACACCCACGACGCCGCCGACGAAGTGTACGCCCACGACGTCGAGCGAGTCGTCGTAGCCGAGGCGGAACTTCAGGCCGATCGCGAAGGCGCACACCACGCCTGCGGCGATCCCGACCACGGCGGCGCCCAGGGTGTCGACGGTCCCGCAGGACGGGGTGATGGCGACCAGGCCGGCGACCACGCCCGAGGCCGCACCGAACGTCGTCGGCTTGCCGTCGCGCACCTGTTCGACGGTCAACCAGCCCAGCATGCCGAGGCAACCGGCGACCAGGGTGTTCAGGAAGATCGCCGCGGCGGTTCCGTTGGCACCCAGCGCCGATCCGGCGTTGAACCCGAACCAGCCGAACCACAGCAACCCGACCCCGAGCAGCACGAACGGCAGGTTGTGCGGACGCATGGCGTCCTTCTTGAACCCGATGCGCGGCCCCAGTACCAGAGCCAGTGCCAACGCCGAAGCGCCCGACACGATTTCGACGACCAGGCCGCCGGCGTAATCCAGCACGCCGAGGTCGAACAGCCAGCCGCCCGGCGCCCACACCCAGTGCGCCACAACGGCGTACACGACGACCGCCCACACCGGGACGAACACCACCCAGGCGGCGAACTTGGCACGGTCGGCGATGGCGCCGCTGATCAGCGCCGCAGTGATGATCGCGAAGCTGAGCTGGAAGGTGGCGAACAGCAACTCGGGTACCTGGCCGTGCGCCGTGTCGGGTGCGATCCCGCTCAGGCCGATGTGGGAGAGCCCGCCGATCAGTCCACCGGCGCTGTCCCCGGTGAACGCCAGGCTGTAACCGACCAGCAGCCAGGACACCGTGACCAGCGGGATGGCGATGAAGCTCATCATGATCATGTTGAGCACGCCGGTCGTGCGGACCATGCCGCCGTAGAAGATGGCGAGCCCCGGGGTCATCAACAGCACGAGGGCGGTACTGGTCAGCAGCCACGCGGTGGCGGCGGGATCGATCTCGTTCAACGCCCGGCTCCTTCGACGTCCGACTCCTTCGGCGGTCCCGAACGAGGATGTCGGGCTCGCGTTTCGGCTACGCGGCGATCGTGTTTCCGGAATGTTTCACAGCATCGACCGGTGGCGGGCCAGGAATTCCGCCACCGAACGCGCCGGGCGGCCCGTCAGCCGCGGCACCGTGTCGGTGACCCGGTCTTCGGAGCCGTGGCTGATCGCCTCGTCCATGCCGGCGAGCACTGCGGCGAAGTCGGCAGGGACCCCGCTCGCGGCGATCTGTTCGGCGCGCTCGGCGGCGCCGACGGCCTGGTGCCGGATCCGGCGTCCGGTGAGTTCGCCCGCCAGCGCGCACACCTCGGCGTAGCTCAGCGCCTGCGGGCCGGTGATGACGTGGGCGGCGTTCGGCGGGCGGTCCTGCAGCAGGCAGTGCGCGGCGACAGCCGCGATGTTCTCGGCGTCGACGAACGCGACACGCCCGTCACCGGTGGCCGTCGTGACGACCCCTGCCCGCAGCCCCGCCGCGACGGGGTGGTCGCCGAGAAAGTTCTGCATGAACCACGACGGCCGCAGCACGGCCCATTCCGGGGCGATCTCGGTGACCAGCCGGTACAGCGCGCCGAGCCCGCGGTCCGCGGGTTCGGTCGCCGACGAGCTGAGGAGCACGACGCGACGCAGGCCGAGCCGAAGCCCCCTCGTCAGGAACGGTTCCACGATCGGGGCGGGCTCGGCCTCGCCGACCGGAGCGACCAGGTACATCCTCTCCACCCCCGCCAGGGCCGGGTCGTAGGTGTCCGGGTCGTACCAGTCGAAGACCACGCCGCCGGGCGCGGGCCGGCGGCTGGCCTCCCTCACGTGCGCGCCCTGGGCGGTCAGCAGACGGCTCACCGCCTGTCCGGTGTTGCCCGTCGCGCCGGTGACCAGGATCGGGGCGCTCATGCCGGCTGCCCCAGCACCTCGGCGGCGGCTTGCGGGCTCCAGTAGTCCCGGTAGGTGACGATGCCGTCGTCCCCGACGCTGATCACCGCGATGTAGCCGAGCCGGTAGGGCTTCTGCGTCGCCACCGCCACCCCCTCGACCTCGAATTCCACGACGACCGTCGACGGATCTGCGGTCTGATGCCGGGTCTGGGAGGCGATGCCGCGGACGTCGAGCATGGCGGTGTATCCGGCGAGGTAGTCGACGACGGCGGCCTGCCCGTCCAGGCGGGCGGGCTGTCCGGCGGCAGCGAACGGAAACTCCATCGTGCCGTCGGGCGCCCACAGCAGCGCGAACGCCGTCATGTCGTGCGCCAGCAGCAGCTCCAGCCCGCGGTCGACGACGGCGTTGGTGTGCAGGCGCCGGGCCTCGTCGGTGGTCGGCCGGGACGCCGCGGTGGTCGGGCGGGACGCCCCGGGGTGATGAGACGCGGGGCGATGAGACGCGGGGGGATGAGACATCGGGGCTCCTCGTGATCGCGGGCTGTGGACGGGACGGTTCCGTCCCGTTCACAGTAACGCGGAAGCGGACGGGTCTGTTCCGTCCGTCCGTTACGGTGGCGTCATGCCCGAGACGCGACGCCCGGCGACCGGGGCGGCGGTGTTCAAGCCGGAGGTGACCGACGCGATCACCGCCGCCGCCATCGAGACCTTGGTCGAGGTCGGTTACGCCAGGTTGTCGATGGAGAGCGTGGCCAGGCGCGCCGGTGTCGGCAAGAGCGCGCTCTACCGGCGGTGGCCGTCCAAGGTCGACCTGGTCACCGCGGTGCTGGCCCAGCTCAGCGTGCCGACCGACCCGCCGCCGGACACCGGCACGCTGCGCGGCGACCTGCGCGCCATCGTGCAGGCGGTGGCCGACTGGTTCACCGACGCGCGCCTGCGGGCGATCCTGCCGAGCCTGATCGCGGAGTACCAGCGCAGCCCGGCACTGGCCGAGGCCAGCGCCGCCCACATCGGCGAACCCCGCCGGGCCTGGGCGCGGCAGACCCTCGACCGTGCCGTGGAGCGCGATGAGGCGACCCCTGCGCAGGCCGAGCTTCTGCTCGACCTGCTCGCGGCGCCCACCTATTGGCGCGTCCTACACGACAGACCCGTCGACGACGCCTACCTCGACGAGCTCGCCGAGATGCTGACCCGCGCGGTCGGGACGTCTCCGGGCTGAGCCCGCGACAGATCGTCAGTCGGCGTCGAGGAGCGCGACCGCTCGGGTCCACCCCGCCGATGCGGCGTGGACCTTGACCGGGAAGCAGGAGATGTGGAACCCGGTCGCCGGCAGTTGCTCCAGGTTGTGCAGCTTCTCCAGATGGCAGTAGCCGATGTCGCGTCCGGCGCGGTGACCCTCCCAGATCAGCGACGCATCGTGGGTCTCGGCATAGCGCCGCGCGGTGTAGGAGAACGGCGCGTCCCAGCTCCACGCGTCGGTCCCGGTGAGGCGTACCCCCTGCTCCAGCATGTGCAGGGTCGCGTCGCGCCCGACGCCGCATCCGCGCTGCACGTAGTCGTCGTGGCCGTATCGCGTTCCGGCGCTGGTGTTGACGACGACGATCTCCAGCGGGGACAACGTGTGACCGATGCGGCGGAGCTCCGCGTCGATGTCGCCGGGGGTGACGACGTAACCGTCGTCGAGATGCCGGAAGTCGAGCTTGACGCCGGGCTGGAAGCACCATTCGAGCGGAACCTCGTCGATGGTGATGGCACGCTCGCCGTGGTTCATGGTGGACGCGAAGTGGTACGGCGCGTCGAGGTGGGTGCCGCTGTGGGTCGTCATCGACACACGTTCGATGGCCCACCCCTCGCCGTCGGGCAGATCGGCTTCCGTCGCGCCCGGAAAGAAGGCCAGGACGTCGCCGACCGTGTCGCGGTGGGTGAAGTACTCGAGCTGGGGCCGCAACCCGGGCGGATCGGAGGCGATGCCGTCGCGGAGGGGCACGGAGATGTCGATCAGGGTGCGCTGGCTCACCAAGCACGAATACCGCGTGCGGCCGGGAGACGTGTCGATTTCGCCGAATACGGGTACCAGCGGTGCGGGGCAGGGCAGTTCTCATCTGTAGACGAAGTGGAGTGTTGATGGGCCGCAAGATCCAGCGGACAGGTACCGGCATGCCGGACGCACCAGAGATGGCGTGCAGCACCGCGAATCCGACGGACATCGGCTCGTGACCCGCTCGACCGACACCCGCGTGAACGGCTTGCGCGTGGAGAGCAGCACCCGGGATCGCGTCACCGTCATCAGCGCTGACGGCCCCGTCGACCTCGCCACGTGTCCGGTGTTGGTGGAGGCCATCAACGCCGCACTCGCCACCGACCCCGCCGCCCTCGTCCTCGAACTCTCGAAGGTCGACATCCTCGGGTCGGCGGGCCTGGAGGTCCTCGTCCGGACCCGGCACGCCGCAGACCCACAGATGTATCTCGCTCTGGTCGCCGACGGGCCGGCCACCAGCCGGGTCATCGAGATCACCGGCCTGAACCTGGTGATGCCGCTGCACAAGTCGCTCGACGACGCGATGGCGGCATGGCGTGCGCGCCAGGACGAGACAGGCGGGCAGCGCGGCTAGTGCCCCGGCCCGCCGGGCGTTCGATCAGCCGGCGACGGACGTCCCGCAGATCCCGCACACCTCGAATGTCCGGCGCTTCCATCGCGCGACGGGGATGAAGAACAGACTCGCCTGACGGTACTGCCGCATCCGGGTCCACTGGGTGGTGTTGTGGCAGCGCGGACAGGTCCGCACCTGACCGGCGCCGAGGATCGTCTGCTTGGTGCCGAACCCGAAGAACAACAACACCGTCTCAGCCTAGCCGCGTGCCTCGTTGTCGACCGCGGTGGTCTCGGCGCGCACGAACGACAACATCCGCGGCAGCACCCTGGACAGGGGCCAGCCCACCACGCCGGTGAGCAGGCTGACGGCACTCTGCGTGAGCGACGGCGGGACCCGGTCGGGGTCCATCAGGTCGTTCTCGGCGAACGGGCTCGCATCGGCCGACACCATGAACTCGGTGAACCTGCGCAGGGAGCGACCGGTGCTGCGCAGGGCGTCCACCGCGCCGACGAAGGACCCGCCGCGGGCCAGCTCGGCGCGGAAGGTCTCCTGGGGCACCCCGAGGTGTTCGGCGACCAGACCGTCGCGGGTGTCGACGATGTGGCGGCAGACGTCGTCGCGGTCTCCGGCGGCGTTGTCGATCGCGAGGTCACACTCGCTGTCGAACCCGAGCGACCGGTTGTTCAGGTTCGACGACCCGATGCGCAGGAACCTGTCGTCGATCACCATGACCTTGGAGTGGACGTAGACCGAGTCGCCGCCCTTGACGGCAGGCCAGTAGACGCCGAGTCGGCCGTGTTCGTCGGCGTCCCACAGCAGCCGCAGCATGCGCTCGCGCGCGCTGTCCATCGATTCCTGCTCCAGACGGCTCTCCGAGCTGCGGGGCAGCACGATCACGATCTCGGGGCCGTCGGGTTCGCGGAGCCGTTCGGCGACGGCCTCAGCCAGCGTGCGCGACGCCAGGTACTGGTTCTCCAGGTAGATCACGTCCCTGGCCGCGGCGATCGCTGCCAGGTCCAGTGCTTCGACCTCGCGGACCTCGGCGCGTTGCCGCAGCGCGGGCAGCGTCCGGGCGATTCCCACCTCGACGTTGCGTAACGACGGTTCCAGCCGCAGGGGCCAGACCGGTTCCTGGGTGCGAAGTCGGGGCAACGTCTCGCCGGTGGCGTTGTACCACCGTTCCCGCGCCTGCTCGGCCAGCCCGCGCGCCGCGGCTCCGTCGACGGCCGCCGCGACCTCGTGGCGGGGTCCGTAGGGCTGGCCCGAGGTGTTCCGGCCCGGGTCGTCGGGGGTGTGCTCGCGGGTGTCCCACCGGCCGACGGTCAGGTCGATCCCGCCGCAGAAGGCCACCGCATCGTCGATCACGACGATCTTCTGGTGGTGCACCGCGCCGGTGGGGTGCGCGCCGTCCACCGCGAAACGCATTCGGCGCGAGGTGATCTGGTTGAGGAATGCGACCGGGGTGACGCCGAACCAGAAGCCGTCGAACGCCGGCAGCAGGCGCAGGTTGGACTTGAGCAGGTACACCCTCAGGTCGCGGCGCCCCAGCAGCAGCCAGTGCAGGAACAGGCCGAGATGGTTGGGGCCCGACATCGTCGCGCCGCCCGGTTCGAAGGAGGTCCGGTAATCGAGGTCCCAGCCGATCAACATGATGCGGCGTTCGGCCCGCAGCATCGCCGCCTTGACGTCGGCCAGGTAGTCGGCGCCGTCGATGATCGTGGCGAACCTGTCCGCGCGTGCCGTACGCCAGCACGTCTGTCCCGGCACCAGCAGGGGTTCCATGGGTCTCCCTTCCCCCATCACTGTCTATAAGACGGTGGCGCGGAACGAAACCGAATGTCCCAAACCGGTGGCGTGGCTCACAGCCGCGCCCGTGTCACCACCCGGCGTTGCGGGCCAGGTCGATCGCGTACTGCGCGACGAAGGTGCCGGCGCTGGCGGCGCCCCGGCACGAACCGTCGGACTCGCCGGGACGCTTGACCCACAGGAAGGCGTCGACCGACGGGTTCCCGGTGTCGGTGGTGGGACGCACACCCAGGGCGCGGCCGCTGGGATTGCACCAGTAGAGGGGATCTCCCTCAACCGGTCCGGCGCCGTTGCGCGACGTGTCGATGACGTAGGGCTTGCCGCCGGTCATGCCCGAGACGGCGCCGCCGTAGCCCATCGACTCCTGGGTGGTGAAGAAGTTCGCGGTGTTGAGGCTGAAGCCGCGTGCCTTGGCGATGCCGACCTGGTTCAGCCGGTCGGCCATCACGTCGGCCGCCACCCAGCGTGAGTGGCCGGCGTCGACGTAGACGGCGGTCGCCGGGTTGCGGGTCAGGGTGTCCACGGCGTAGCGGATCAGGTCGAAGCGCTCCTGCTGCTGGCCCGGTGACAGGCAGTCGGCCATCGCCAGCGCATCGGGTTCGAGGATGACCGCGGCGGGCCCGCCACCGATGGCGGCCGCGACCCCGTCGATCCAGGCGCGGTAGGAGTCGCCCGAGCCGAATCCGCCGGCGGCGAAGCTGCCGCAGTCACGGTTCGGGATGCCGTAGAGCGCCAGCAGCGGCATCGTGCCGGCCGCCTGCGCGGTGGCGATGTACTTGGCGTCCACCGCGGGGGTGGAGAGATGGTCCATCCAGTACGCCGTCGGGGTGTTGACGACCGCGGCGAGCAGCGGGTCGGAATTGCCCTGCGCGGCGCGCATCCCCTTGGAGTTCGGGTTGACGTAGAACGGCCGCCCGACCAGCGGGTTCCCGTCGGCGGCGAGCCGGACGGACGGTGCCGGTCCGACTGATGTCGGCGCGGCGACGGCGCCGACACCGGCGACGGCGGCCACGGTCAGGACGGGGGCGATCCAGCGTGCGACTGCACCGGCTGCGGAGAACATCACGATTGTGAAACTTAGTGCGGCTTTGCTAGGAGCGCCAATTCCCGACGATGCGCCCCGGGTCCGGCGGATGTGACGGTCGGTGACTACCCGAGTGCCTGCGACAGCCACGTCCCGATCCCGGCCGGGTCGGCCATGTGGTCCGGCGCCACCGTCCGCAACGCCGCTTTCACCGCGACCGGCGCTTCGCAGCTGTCCGGATCCTGCAGCACCACGCGACCGCCGGCCGCCTTCACCGCCTCACACCCGGCGGCCCCGTCCTCGTTCGCGCACGAGAGAAGCACCGCGACGGTCGACTTCGTGAACTCGGCGGCGCTGATGAACGTCACGTCGAGCGACGGCCGCGAGTAGGCCACCGGCGCATCGAGGGTGAGGTGGGCGCGCACACCGGGTGCCGACGCGTACGGCGACAACGGGGTGGCCGGGTTCGCGGCGGTGGCCCGGTTCCTCCCGACCAGCAGGTGGTAGCCCGCGGGCGCCACGGTGACCGCGCCCGGCGGGCACGTCCACGGGCTGTCGGCGGGCTCCGCGACCGGGATCCCGGTGTAGGTCTGCAGCACCTGGGCCAGCGGCGAATGGTCGGGCGAGCGGTGCAGCACCACGCAGACCACGCTGTCACCGGCATCGGGGAACGTGCCGAAGATGCCCCGTAGTGCCTTCATCCCGCCGGCGCTGCCTCCGATGACGATCACGCCGGCGCCCGGCACGCTTACTTCTGGCCCTTGAGGAAGATGCCGAGGCGACGATCCACCGGGGAGAACAACCCGTTGCCCTCGGCGGTCAGCGCCTCGCGCGGCCCGATGACGAGGTTGCCGAACGGGGCCAGGCTGTCGCGGAAGATCACCTCGACCCGGCGCTGCAGCGTGTCCTCGAAGTAGATGAAGACGTTCCTGCACAGGATCAGGTTGAACTCCCCGAAGGTGCTGTCGGTGGCGAGGTTGTGGGAGAAGAACTCCACACGCGCGCGCAGCTCGGGGCTCAGGATGCACCGGTCGTACTTGGCGATGTACCAGTCCGAGAAGGGGCGCTGCCCGCCGCTGGCCTGGTAGTTGCGCGTGGCCCGCACCATGGCGTCGGCGGGGTAGATCGCCGCCGCCGCCGAGCGCAGCGAATCGTTGTCGATGTCGGTGGCGAAGATCGTGGTGCGGTCCAGCAGCCCCGCTTCGTCCAGCAGGATCGCCATCGAGTAGGCCTCCTCGCCGGTCGCGCAGCCCGCGATCCAGATGCGGATGCGCGGATAGGTGGCCAGCCGCGGCAGCAGCTCGGCGCGAATCTTGGCGAACACCTGGGGATCCCGGAACATCTCGGTCACGTTCACCGTCATCGAGGCCAGGAAATCGGTCAGCAGCGTGGGGTCGCGCAGGACCCGCCCCTGCGCCTCGGAGATGGAGCCGAAGCGATGCCGCTCCACGAACGCCGCGAGCCTCCGGTTGCGCGACGCGTCGCTGTAATGGCGGAAGTCGTATCCGAGGTACTCGTAGACGGCGTAGAAGAACGCGTCCGCCTCGATCACCCCCAGTTCGCGCGACGGGGCCGAATCGGGCTGTCCAGCAGTCATTCTCGTCAGATCTCCGAGGGCGTCCGCTGCCCCCGCGGCTGTCCTGCCAGCCAGACCCGCAGCACGGACGTCAGCTGGTCCATGTCCACGGGCTTGGTCACGTAGTCCGAGGCGCCGGCGTCCAGACACTTCTGACGGTCGCCCTTCATCGCCTTGGCCGTCAGCGCGACGATCGGGAGGTTGCGCCACCGGGCTTCGGCGCGGATCCGGCGCATGGCCTCGTAGCCGTCCATCACGGGCATCATGATGTCCATCAGGACGAGCCCGATCTCCGGATGCTCGGCGAGCGTGTCGAGACCGGCCTGACCGTTGCGGGCGGGCAGCACCGTGATGCCGTACCGCTTCAGCGCGCTGCCGAGCGAGAAGACGTTGCGGACGTCGTCGTCGACCAGCAGCACCGTGTTGCCTTCGAGCGACTCGTCGATACGCCGTGGGTTGGAAAGGATTTCGCGCGCCGAGTCCGGCATGTCGTTGGCCACGCGGTGCAAAAACAGCGCCGTCTCGTCGAGCAGCCGTTCCGGTGATTTCGCGTTCTTCAACACGATCGCGGCGGCCAGGGCTTCCAGCCGTTCGGTCTCGGCCAGTGTCAGTTCCCGGCCCGTGTGCACGATGACGGGCAGGCTCTTCTGCTTGAGCTGGTCCTTGATCTGCTCGATCAGGTCGATGCCGTCGATGTCGGGCAGACCGAGGTCCAGGACGAGGCAGTCGTAGGACGTCGGGCCCGACAGCTCGGCGAGCACCTGCTCGCCGGTGGCGACGCAGGTGATGTCGATGTCGTCGCTTTCGATCATGTGCTTGACGACCTGGCGCTGGTTGGCGTCGTCCTCGGCGACCAGCACGTGCCGCGGGCCGGGTTTGAGGAAGTCCGCCGTCGAGGTGAACATCGAACGCAGGGCCGAGATGTCGGCGGGCTTGTTCAGTGTCTGGATCGCGCCCATCCGGCGGCCGCGGCCGTCGTCGTTCGCGCCGGAGACGACGTTGACGGGGATGTGGCGCGTCGCGAGGTCGTGCTTGAGGACGTCGAGCACCACCCAGCCGGCCATGTCGGGCAGCCCGATGTCGAGGGTGATGGCGGCGGGCTGACGCTCCTTGGCCAGGGCCAACGCGGTCCGGCCGCTGGCGGTGACCACCGAGTCGAAGCCCGCCTCGGACGCAAGCTCCCCCATCATCCGCGCGAAGGTGGGGTCGTCCTCGACGATCAAGAGCACGGGCTTACCGTTTTGCGGCCAGTCGACGTCCGACACGTCGACCGCGTCGAACCGGGCCGCAACGTCATCGGTCACCGGCTCCGAAATCTGCTGTACGACAGGCGGTGCCGGGGCCGGTGCAGGACGGCTCGGCGCAGGGCGGGCCGGCGCGGGACGTTTCGCCGGCGCCCGCCGCGCCGACGGTGTGGCGTTGACGGAGGCGGGGGGCTCGACGGGCAGACAACAGGTGAACGTCGAACCCTCGCCCAGAGCGCTGCGCAGCGAGATGTCACCGCCGAGATGGCGGGCCAGCTCGCGGCTGATGGCCAGCCCGAGGCCGGTGCCGCCGTACTGCCTGGCCGAACCGCGGCCGGCCTGCTGGAAGGACTCGAAGATCAGGTGGTGGTCCTTCTCGTCGATGCCGATCCCGGTGTCGGCCACGGCGATCGACAGGAAGCCGTCCCCGGGGTTCCCCTCGGCGTCGGCCGCCCCGGCCAGGTCGACGGTGACCGAGCCCTGGTCGGTGAACTTGATCGCGTTGGCCACCAGGTTCTTGGCGATCTGTTTGACCCGCGTGTAGTCGCTGACGAGTTCGGTGGGCGCCGACTCGTGCACGACGACGTCGAACACGACGCCCTTGTCCTGGGCGATGGGGCGGAAGGTGCGCTGCAGGAAGGTGACGAGCTCGGCGACCTCGATCGTCTCGGTCTCGACGTACAGCGAACCGGATTCCACCTTGGCCAGGTCGAGCACCTCGTCGATGAGGTTGAGCAGGTCCTTGCCGGACTGCTGGATCGTCTCGGCGAACTCGTGCTGCTTGGCGTTGAGCGGTTCGTCGGAGTCGGTAAGGAGGCCGGCGAGGATCAGGATGCTGTTCAGCGGGGTGCGCAGCTCGTGGGACATGTTGGCCAGGAAGTCCGACTTGTAGCGCGAGGAGACGGCGAGCTCCTCGGCCTTGGCCTCCAGGGAGCCGCTGAGCCGCTGCAGCTCCTCGTTCTTGAGCTCCAGCGATCGGGACTGCGCCTCGAGGCGCTCGGTGCTGGCCTTGAGCTCCTCCTGCTGCGAACGGAGCTCCTCGGTCGTCTCCTCCAACTCGGCGTTCTGCGCCGACAGCAGGTCCTCGCGTTGCGTCAGTTGTTCGTTGGTCGCCCGGAGCTCTTCCTCCTGGGTCTGAAGCTCCTCGGTCTGGGCCTGCGACACCCGCAGCAGTTCGCGGGTCTTCTGCGCCGACTCGACGGCGCTGATCGCCACGCCCGCGCCCAGAGCGATGCTGTCGAGAAGCTCGATGTCGTCCTCGGAGAACAACCGTAGACCGGCCAGCTCGAGCACGCCCAGCACCTCGGACTCGAACTTGATCGGGATCAGGATCAGCGAGACCGGGCTGGTCTTGCCCAGACCCGAGACGATCTCGACATAGTCGGAGGGGGCGCCGGTCACCTCGATCCTGTTGCCCTCCAGTGCACATTGGCCGACGAGACCGTCCCCGAGCCCGTAGGAGCTGGGCAGGTCCTTGCGCCGGTGGAAGGCGTACGAGGCCACGAGGGCATACCGGTCGTCCTGGTCGGGCTGCTTCAAATACAGGGCGCCGTGTTTGGCGCGCACGGCCTCGGCGGTGCGGGAGACGATCAGATTGCACGCCGCCGCGAGGTCGTCGATGGCCTGCACGTCGGTCATCAGCTTGGCCTGGGTCTCCTGGGACCGGCGGGCCTTCTCGCTGTGACGGGCGGACGTGGTGACGGTGCGGTGGATGTTGCGGCTGGTCAGGAACAGCAGCGTGCCCAGACCGACGACGATGACGCTGGCGAACGTCCACAGCAGCGCGCGGGTCGTGCTGATCGCCTGTGCCGCGGCATTATTCGCGTCGTCGACGACCCGCAGAGTCTCCCGTTCGATTCGTCGGAGCTGAGTGTCGAGCAGCGCGGCCTGGTCGTCGCCGTCGCTTTCGGCCTGTGCGGCATTCTCGATTCTCTGCAGCCCCGCACGGTGCGCCGACTGCAGGTCGGACCATGTGCTCAGCGCCTCTTCGTACTGCGTGCTGATCGTCCGATCCGTCGCATCGGCGGCCGCGTCGCTGAGTTCGGTTTCGAGGGCGCTTTCCAGCTCGCCGAGTTCGTCGATGAGCTGGGAGCGCCGGGTCGGTTCTGCGGTGTCCAGAACCTCGTTGTAAGAAGCCAGGTACGTCTGCAGATCCCGGCCGATGTCGATGGCGGTGACCTGGGAGACCCTGGCTTCGGCCCGCTGCTCGTACAGTCCGCTGATCCGGTTGGTCTGGATCGTGTACAGCGTGTTGGCCAGCACGACGGCGAGAAGCGCTGATCCGCACAGGATCGCCAACCGGGTCGCAAGTTTCATGTCACCCTAGCTCTCGGCAGCACCGCGCCGGGCCCCGACGGCCGCACGGCTGTGGACATAGGCGGCCAGGTCGGTCATCTCGATCGGACGCGCGTACAGAAATCCTTGCTGCAGAACGCATCCCGCATCGCGGAGCCAGTCGGCCTGCTGCTGCAGTTCGACACCCTCGGCGATGACGTGCGCCTGCATACACGCCGCCACGGCGATCTGGCTGCGGACCAGCCGCTGCACCCGTTCGTTGCGGTGGACTTCGGCCACGAAGGAACGGTCGATCTTTAGCCAGTTCACCGGGACGTGCATCAGGTTCGTCATGCTGGCGTGCTCGACACCGAAATCGTCGATGGCCAGGTTGAATCCGTAGTCCCGGGCGCCGCTGAGCGCGATGTGGGCCGGCGCCGGATCGCTGTTGAACGCTCGCTCGGTGAGCTCCAGGCACACGCTCTCCGGGGCGATGCCGAGCAGCTGGTGGGCGGTGAGCAGGTGCTCGATGAAGCTGTTGTCGAGGACCTGCTCCGGGGAGACGTTCACGTGCAGCTTCAGATCCGCCCGTCCCAGGGTGGCGAAGTCCTCGAAGCTGCGCATCAACACCCACCGGCCCAGCGCACCCGCCTGCCCGGAATCCTCGGCCAGGGAGACGATCTCGGACGCGGGCACCTCCTCGTCGCCCGCCCGCCAGCGCACCAGGGCCTCCACCCCGAACAGCCCGCCGGTCGCCGCGTCCACGATCGGCTGGTACACCATCCGCAGATCCGACCGGGCGATCGCCTCGGACACCTCGGCCCGCCGGTTAGCCTTGCCGTGATGCCGCGAACCGATGCCGTCGGTGTAGAGCACGCACTCGTCGAGGCGGTTCTTCTTGGCCTCGAACATCGCGATGTCGGCCTGGTTCAACAGGTCTTCGGGGGTGTGGGCGTCGGCGCCGAAGCACGAGATGCCGAGGCTCAGCGACGGTTGCAGCGTCGCGGACTTGCAGATCACCGGCTGCGACTGCACGCGTTCGAGGATGGTGTTGCCGGCGACCACCGCCCCCGCCGGACTCGATACGTTGTCGAGCACCACCACGAACTCGTCGCCGCCGATACGGCACACCAGCGTGTCGGGGCTGACCGCCGACCGCAACCGCGCGGCGACCTCGAGGAGCAGTTCGTCCCCGGTGTCGTGGCCGTAGGTGTCGTTGACCATCTTGAACTGGTTGACGTCCAGGTACAGCAGCGCGATCAGCCCGGTTCCGGTCTGCTGCCGAGCCAGGGCCGCCAGCCGCTCGGTGAGCTGTCGCCGGTTCGCCAGGTCGGTGAGCGGATCATGGCTGGCGAGATGACGGATCTCGGTCTGCGCGCGCTTGATCTCGGTCAGATCGTGGACGACGACGGCGACCAGCAGATCGACCGAGTCGCCGATCGGTGAGAGCGTCGCCATGACCTCCACGCCGCGCCCGTCGTGGGCCGTCAGGGTCATCTCTAGCGAAACCTCCTGGCGCGTGGCCAGTGTCACGTCGAGCTGTTCTTCGAGCCGTTGCCTGTCGGCGGGCGCTGCGAGCTCCACGATCGACCTGCCCAGCAGAGTGTCGTCGTCGCCGTCGAACAGGGCCGTGGCGGCCTTGTTCCTGCTGCGGATCACACCGGAGACGTCGACGGCGAGGATCGCGTCCCCGGTCGCCTGCATGACGGCGGCGTACTCGGCCTGCACGCGGTACAGGGTGGCGTTGGAGATCGCGAGCGCGGCGGCCGCGGAAGCGCCACGGAACAGGGCGGATTCGGCCTCGGTGAACTCCGGTCCGTCGACCCGGCCGACGCACACGACGCCGAAACGCTGACTGCGCGCGGCGAGCTCCTCGACCATGACGGCGCGGTACGCCGTCGAGTTCTGGATCTGTTCGGCCGAGGGATCGACCATCAACGCCTGCAGCAGTTGCGACGTCGATCCAGACTCGGTGTGCGACAACGACTCATGCCACCCGTGATCGGGGGTGGGCAGCCGTAGGACGCATTCGGCGTCGAACAGCTGGCTGAGCTCGGAGACGATGGTCCGCTCCAGCGAGGGCAGGTCGATGCTGGCCTCGGCGAAGATGTTCGTCAGGCGTTCCCGCCGGCGGGTGAAGGCGAGTTCGTCGCGTTGCCTGATCTCGGCGGCCCGGGCCACCTGCAGCTGCTGTTCGTGCAGGTCTGCGGCCTCGCGGCGCAGCCGGGTGAATGATCGATCCAGTTCGAGCAGGGCCTTGACCTTGGCGAGGAAGACCTGCCTGGACACCGGTTTGACGAGAAAGTCCACGGCGCCCAGGTCATAACCGCGGTCCAGGTCGCCGGCCTCGGCCTGTCCGGTCAGGAAGATGATGGGCGTCGAGGCGAGTTCCTCGACGTCGCGGATCAGTTGCGCGGTCTCGAAACCGCCCATCCCGGGCATGTTGATGTCCAGCACGATCACGGCGACCTTGCGCTGCAACAGCGCGGTGAGCGCTTCTTCGCCGGACCCGGCCTGCGCGATGTCGCAGTCCAAAGGTTCAAGCACCGTGCACAGCAAATCGCGCAGCCGGGCGTCGTCGTCGACGACGAGCACCATCTGCTTGTCGTCGGCCGTGCTGCGTTCCCCCGCGGCACCCTCCACCGACACAGGGATCATGAACCCCTCCTGTGTCCCCTCCGGGACAGGCACATCCAGCTCTCCCCGCCTAGGCCTGCGATCACCACCACTCGTCCCATCTCGAGCCGCTGACGGCTGTGGCGGGGTCGACTGCGTGATCAGCATAGTGGGCCGACCCGTTTTCGGCAGCAAACCGGCAAAGAGCGGGTACTGCAGTTCATGTGGAGGTTTTCGGCTGATGCCGCAACGCAGTGTGACAGTGGAGACGCTCGGCGCCTGGGTCATCAAGTGCAACCCGCAGGCGACCGCGCTGGAGCCGATGCGCGCCGCCGGTCGGGCCAAATCCGAGTGGTGCGTTGCTGACAATTACCGCTCCCGGCTGATGCTGGCGGGCCAATGCGTCCTGTTCTGGGTTTCCGGCCATCCGCGCCGCGGAATCTGGGGAGCGGGCACCGTAACCGGCACGGCGGTGGCACGGGACGGTCGATGGCATGTTCCGGTCGACATCCCGCTGTTCGACGAACCCCTGACCGCGACCGAACTGGCGTCGATCCCCGGGTTGCGGGACATGGAGGTCTTCCGTTCTCCCCAGCAGTCGAACCCGTCGTGGATCAGCGCCGCACACTTCGCGCTCGTCGAGCCGCTCTTGCCGTCCGCTGATTAGATGTGCCCGCACCGGCAACAGTGGGAATACCGGGGCGGTGCGAGAAAGTTGGAGGCAACGATGAGCGAGAACGCAGAACTGAGTCCCACCGATTGGGTCCGCGAACAAACCGAGCGCATCCTGGCGCAGGGTACGACCGACGGCGTCGAGGTCCTCGACCGGCCGATCGTGCTGTTCACCACCACCGGCGCGCAGTCGGGCAAGAAGCGCTATGTGCCGTTGATGCGCGTGGAGGAGAACGGCCGCTACGCCATGGTGGCGTCCAAGGGTGGTGATCCCAAGCATCCGAGCTGGTACTTCAACGTGAAGGCCAACCCGTCGGTCACCGTCCAGGACGGCGAGAAGGTCATCGAGGGCGTAGCCCGCGAGATCGACGGCGAGGAGCGCGAGCACTGGTGGAAGCTGGCCGTGGAGGCCTACCCGCCGTACGCCGAATACCAGACCAAGACCGACAGGCAGATCCCGGTCTTCCTCGTCGAGTGACGCGTCCCCGGGCGCGCGCCGGTCAATGAGAACCGGCGGCGGAGGACCTTGGGGGTGGGGACTTTGTGCCCTACTCGGGCCCTGGTCCGTGTCCGTAGAACGGTAGAAGGACGGTGACGATTGAGCGGGCCGCGCTCTAGGCACAGTCAAGATGACCGGCGGGCGCGGCCCCCAGGTGTTGAGCAGCTAGCCCCTGAACCCCATGGTCATCGCCCGCCGCAGGGCTGTCAGTTTCCCGGTGTCAGTTCCCCGGGTGTCGATTCCCCTGGTGTCAGTTCCCCAGGTGTGCGGGGAGTCGGCCCGCGAACAAGCCGATCGCGTTCTCGGAGGCCACCTTTCGCCGCGTGGCGTCCTCCATGGGGAACGACGCCAGGAAGTCGGCGCCTGCCCGGTTGTCGTCCATCGGGTAGTCCACCGAGAACATGACGCGGTCGGCGCCCATCACCTCCAGCGTGCACGCGAACGACGGCGGGCAGAAGTTGCCGCTGGTCGTGACGTGCACGTTGCTGCGTAGATAGTCCGACGGCAGGCGCTGCAGGCGACCGGCCGAGGCATCCCCACCCAGGCCGTAGTAGCGGTCGATGCGGTAGGCCGCGAACGGCAGCATCTCCCCGAGGTGGCCGATGATCATCTGCAGCCGCGGGAATCTGTCGAACAGACCCGAGTAGATGAGCCGCAACATGTGGGTGCCGGTTTCCGCGGCGAAACCCCACGACGCCAGATGCAGGCCATCGCCGACGTACGGCGCGAACCACGCCTCCATCACCGCGGGGTGGGGTGTGGTCGGGTGCAGGTAGACGGGCACGCCGAGCTCCTCTGCCCGGGAGAACAGCGCGTCGTAGGCGGGGTCGTCGAGGTAGCGGCCCTGGCAGTGGCCGTTGACCAGCGCCCCGAGAAGGCCGAGCTCGGTGACCGCGCGTTCGAGCTCGGCCGCGGCCGCCTCCGGGTCCTGGGTCGCCAGCGTCGCGAAACCGCCGAAGCGGTTCGGGACGGCGCGAACGGTGTCGGCCAGGTCGTCGTTGGCGCGCCGGGCCAGATCGACCGCGTGCCCGGCGTCGGTCTCGTCCTGCACCCCGGGGTCGAACAACGACAGGATCTGGAAGTCGATCCCGGCAGCGTCCATTTGTTCTAGCCGTAGCGACCCCCTGTCGTAGAGCCGCTGATGGGCGACGCGGTCATGGGAGCGCAGCCACTCACCCACCACATTGCCGGCACTGGCCGGATCCCAGGCGTAGTGCTCTTCCAGCGCGATCACCGTCATGGCCCCTCCGCGTGTCGTCGTCCTGCACCGCCGTCACCGTGTTTGCACCGTAGCCCGGGATCTCCGCAAACCGCTGAATATTGAATGCAATATTCGTCGCGACACTTTCGCTAAATGGACAGCTCGCAACCATTGTCGCGCCCTACACTGTGAGGTGCGTTGGACGGGGAACGGTTGCTTCTGCTCCCTCGCTAGGCGACGAAGCGGACGCAACCGGAGTGTTGAGAACACAGCACTTACCCTTGGTCGCCACCCCGGGGAGCGGGTGTCACTGCTCCTCGCTGCGCCCCGCCATCGTCGTGTAGTCCTCCTGCACGATCTCGCCGTGCTGGTTGGTGATGCGGCTGCGGATGGTCAGGACGTCCGCACCGAACGCCTGCCGCAGTGAGTCGAGCCGGATGTGGCAGTAGAGCTTGTCGCCGGCCTTGATGGGCCGCCGGATCGTCAGACCCTGCTCGGCCTGGACGATTCTCTCCTCGGTGATCGGGATGTTGGCGTGTTCGAAGAATGCGAGCTGCGCCTTGAGGCCGAAGATCGCGATGAAGGTCAGCGGCGCGAGGATCGTGTCGTGTCCCAGCGCGGCCGCGGCGTCCTCGTCGAAGTAGGCGGCGTCGTCGTTCTTGACCGCGACGGCGTACTCCCGGATCTTCTCCCGGCCGACCTCGAAATGATCGGGATACAGGTAGGTCATGCCGACGATGTCCGGTGAGAGCGCCACAGGGTCGAACCTAGGGCAGGCGGCGGGCTGGTGTGGAAAATCCCAGCACGGGTATAGCCGCGGCGTGCTTTCACACCGCGCCCGCACCCACTCTTCCGCGCCCGCGATGGGGAGCCTTCGGTGACGGCTGGATCCACGACGGTGCCCGACGATCTGCGTCGGCTGGCGGCTGCCCACGGCGTGGCCACCACGTACCGCAACGAGCGCCGCGAACCCGTCGAGGTCGACGCCGACGTGGTCATCCGGGTGCTCGGGTTGCTCGACGTCGAGGCCGGAACCGAGGCGGCCCGCGCCGCCGAGTTGGCCAAGCTGGCCGAGCGCGACCGCGCCGGCGTGATCGCCCCGACCATCGCTGTGCGCGTGGACGGCCGGCCGCAGCCGCTGGCCGGGGCCGCGGCACTGGTCGGCGAGGACGGCACCCGCGTCGACGTGCAGGACGAACTGCCCGCAGACCTGGCCCCCGGCTGGTACCGCCTGCACACCCGGGACGGTCAGGAGGCGACGCTCGTCGCCGCCCCGCCGCAGGTCCCGCCGTCCCCGTCGACGTGGGGCTGGATGCTGCAGCTGTACGCGCTGCGCTCGGCGCGGTCGTGGGGAATCGGCGATCTCGGCGATCTGCGGGAGTTCGTGGACTGGACCGCCGCCGAGCACGGGGCCGGCGCCGTGCTGCTCAACCCGTTGCACGCCCCGGGGCCCACACACCCGGTGCAGCCGTCGCCGTACACGCCCTCGAGCCGTCGGTTCGCCAATCCGCTGGCGCTGCGCATCGAGGACATCGACGCCTATGGCCGCGCCGACGCCGTCACCCGCGCAGAAGTGGACTCGCTGCGGGTGTCGGCCACCACCGAGCGGATCGACCACGACCTCGTCTGGGCCGCCAAACGCGATGCGCTGGAGCTGCTGTGGCGCTCCGAGGGACGGCCGGACCCGTTCGCCGAGGGTGCGGCCTCCGACGGCCTCCGCGACTTCGCGACCTACTGTGCGCTGGCCGAACGGCACGGCGGCCGGTGGTCGACGTGGCCCGAGGCGCTCCGGGACGTGACGGGCCCGGCGGTCGCACAGGCGCGACGGGAGTTGGCTCCCCGCTTGGCCTTTCACGCCTGGGTGCAGCAGCGGTGCGCCGAGCAGCTGATGTCGGTGCGGGCAGCGGCGCGCGACGCCGGGATGGCGCTGGGGGTCTTGCACGACCTCGCCGTGGGAGTCGATGCCGACGGCGCCGACGCGTGGGCGCTGGCCGACGTGCTCGCCGCCGGGGTCAGCGTCGGGGCGCCGCCGGACAATTTTACGCCCCGCGGCCAGGACTGGGGCCTGCCGCCGTGGCGGCCCGACCGCCTGGCGGCGACCGGCTACGCCGCGCTGCGGGACATGCTGCGCGCGGTGCTCGCCCACGCCGACGGGTTGCGCATCGACCACGTGGCCGGACTGTGGCGCCTGTGGTGGATACCGCCGGGCGACGGACCCGACCGGGGCACCTATGTCCACTACGACGCGGACACCATGCTGGCGGTGCTGGCCCTGGAGGCGCACCGGGCCGGCGCGACGGTCGTCGGGGAAGATCTCGGCACGGTCGAACCCGAGGTGACCCAGGCGCTGGCCGACAACGAGATGCTGGGCTGCGCGGTGTCCTGGTTCACCCGCGACCAGGACGCTCCCGGTGAACCGTTGCTGCCGCCGGACCGGTGGCCTTCGCGCGCGGCCGCCAGCATCTCCACCCACGATCTGCCGACCGCGGCGGGCTTCCTGCGCGGGGAGCACGTGCGCGCACGGGCCGATCTGGGGCTGCTCGACGACGTCCCGGCCGAGCAGGCGAACGCCGACCGGGAACGCGCCGAGTGGCTGACGCTGCTGCGGGGACAGGGGCTGCTGCCCGACGGCACCTCGGATCCGGACGAGACCGCGATCATCGCGGCGATGCACCGGTTGCTGGCGGCGGCGCCGAGCCGGCTGAAGCTGGTCTCGCCCTACGACGTGATCGGCGAGACCCGCCAGCCCAACCTGCCGGGAACGGTGGACGAGTATCCGAACTGGCGGCTCCCGTTGCCCGTCACCCTGGAGGAGCTCATGGGCGATCCCCGGGTCGCCGAGATCGCGGCGGCCTTCCGGCGCTGACGCGATCGGTGTGTCTCGCGCCGGCGGGCACGCGTTAGTGTGCGTGATCGGCCATGCGCAACACCCCATGCGCCGGTACGCGACAGAACGGTTGAGCACATTCATGACTGCAGCAGCAGAATCGTCGCCGCTCGAAGCCCGGGTCGGCCATTACTACCAGATGGACGGCACCTACCTCGTCGGCCGCGAGAAGGTCCGCGAGTACGCGCGCGCCGTGCAGGACTACCACCCCGCGCACTGGGACGTCGCTGCCGCGCAGAAGCTGGGCTACGCCGATGTCATCGCGCCGCTGACGTTCACCTCGGCGCCGGGCATGCAGTGCAACCGCCGCATGTTCGAAGAGATCGTCGTCGGTTACGACACCTATCTGCAGACCGAAGAGGTCTTCGAGCAGCACCGCCCCATCGTGGCCGGTGACGAGCTGCTGATCGATGTGGAGCTGACGTCGGTGCGCCGGACCGCGGGCCGGGACTTCATCACCGTCACCAACACCTTCACCGACACCGAGGGCGAGCGGGTGCACACGCTGCACACCACCGTCGTGGGTGTCACCGCCGAGGACATCGACGCCTCGGTCAAAGAGGCCGTACAGAACGCGATGATGCACGACATGAACATCCTCGACATCGGGGGTAAGGACGCCGAGTACGAGAAGACCGTGCGGCCCGACGGCGAGATCCGGGTCTCGGAGGGCGGGGCGACCCGCACACCGGGCACCCCGTCGTTCGAGGACGTGACGGTCGGCGACGAGCTGGAAGTCCGGCACGCCCGGTTGTCCCGAGGTGACCTGGTGAACTACGCCGGGGTGGCCGGTGACGCGAACCCGATCCACTGGGACGAGGACATCGCCAAGCTCGCGGGCCTTCCCGATGTGATCGCCCACGGCATGCTGACGATGGGCCTCGGCGCGGGGTTCGCCTCGGCGTGGACGGGTGACCCCGGCGCGGTGACGCGGTACGCCATCCGCCTGTCCCAGCCGGCGATCGTGTCCGCCAAGGGCGGCGCCGACATCGAGTTCACCGGCCGCGTGAAGTCACTGGATCCGCAGACCCGCAGCGGGGTGCTCTTGGTCGGGGCGAAGTCCGAGGGCAAGAAGATCTTCGGCCTGGCGACCCTGAACGTGCGCTTTCGCTGACACCGCGCGGCTCAGCCGTCACCGCGCAGATGATCGCCGAAGAAGGCGAGGATCCGCTGCCAGGCGTCCTCGGCCTGCGGGGCCGAATGGTGCAGCCCGGCGATCCGTTCCACGACGTGCAGCGGTGACGGCATTTTCCACTGGTTCATGAAGCTGTGGCCGACCCCCGGATACTCCTTGATGTCGCGCGTCACGGCCGGGTCGAGGCTCTTCTCCAGCGTGGCGGCGGCCCCGGGCAACAACCGGTCGTCGGCGCCGTAGCTGGCGACGAGGGGGCAGGAGCGGGTCGGCGCGCCGGTGGCCGGCGGGAACGGCCCGTAGTTCGGTGCGGTCGCGTCGAACACGCCGCGGTCGGCCAGCAGCAGGCAGAATCCGCCACCCATGCAGAATCCCGCCGACCCGACCTTGCCGTTCGAGCGGTCGTCGGCGCGAAGCTGCTCAGCTGCGGCGATGATGTCGTCGACGGCCGAGCCGGACCCGGTCGCCAGCGCCCGGAACGCGCTGACGATGCACATCGGTTTGGGGCCCCGCTGGAAGAGCGCCGGCGCGAACGCCAGATAGCCGTTGTCGGCGAACCGGTCGGTGATGCGCCGGATGTCGTCGTTCAGTCCGAACACCTCGTGCAGCACGACCACCGCGGGCCACGGGCCCGGCCCGGTCGGAACGGCGAGGTATCCGGGCAGCCGGCCCTTCGGCGTGGGTAGTCCGGCATCGGCCATACAGATCGTCCCTCCGTCGGTGGTGTCAGATCTCTACCCGTTCCGACGTGGCGCGAACGCGGTTTTCGGGTACCGCACGTGCGTGGAATCAGCGCCGCACGTCCCCGGCCCTCCGTCCGCCGAGACGCTGGGGCGCATGCTGCGACTGCTCGAACCGGCACGCAAGCTGGTCAACCCCAAGGTCTACGGGCGTGAGAACCTCCCCGCCGGGGGCGCGCTGCTGGTGGGCAACCACACGCTCATCGGCCTGCTCGACGCGCCGCTGCTGTGCGCAGAGCTCTGAGAGCACGGAATCGGTGTGCGCGTCCTGGGCAACCACGCCCACTTCAAGCTGCCCAGGTGGCGGGACCTGCTATCCGCTGTCGGCGTGGTCCCGGGCACCCCGGCCACGGCCGAGGAACTCATGCGGCGTGGCGAGACGATCCTGGTCTTCCCTGGAGGCGGCCGTGAAGTGGCCAAGCGCAAGGGCGAGAAATATCAGCTGCTGTGGGAGAACCGGATGGGTTTCGCACGGCTGGCGGTCAAGCACGGGTATCCGATCGTCCCGTTCGCCACCGTCGGCGCCGAAGATTCCCTGGACGTCGTCGTCGATACGGACAACGCGCTGTGGGCGCCCGCGCGCCGGCTGTTCGAGAGGGTGTCGGGAAGCCCCGACCTGTTTCCGATCGTCCGCGGTATCGGGCCCACCCCGATCCCGCGGCCCGAGCGGCAGTACTACTGGTTCGGCGAGCCGATCGCGACCGACGACATCGCCACCACCGACGACCGCGCGGTGTCAGAGGTCCGGGACCGGACGAAGACGGCGATCGAGGGGGGTATCTCGTTCCTGCTCGACGAGCAGCGGGCCGACCCCCAGAGGTCGGTCGCTGCCCGCCTGTTCGGACCCGAACGCCGCACCACGAGGCCGCGGTCGGGCTAGTGGGGCGAACGGGTCAGTTGCGGACGCTCGTGTCGACGTGGGGCACCTTCACGGTGGGCACCAGATCGTCGAGCCAGGGGCTGTTGCTGTCCTCGCGGCCGTAACCGTGGTGCCACCCTGAATCGTGGCGGGGACCGCCGAAACCCCATCCGCCGTCGTCGGCCTGCGCCGGGCCGGCGAAGCCGACCACCGCTGCGGACAATGCGCCTGCGAGGATGCCTGCCAATCGGATTTTCGTCGTCGATGTCATCATCGATTCGCCTCTTCCACTTATTATTTCGGTCGTCAGGCGGCATCCCGGCGACATCGCGTGTAACCCGGGGCGGCACGGTTTGATTCCCCCTGTTCCTCTGGTCACATCGGTGCGCAAGCCGCCTCGGCGAGGAATCGGCGTGGGGCCCCATCCGTTGGACAGAGCACGATGACGATGCCGGACGCCGCTGCTGTGTCGAGCCCCACCTTCCTGCCGAGCCCCATTCCCCTGTCCGCTCCGAGACCCCCCGTGCTGTGGACGCCCGCGCGGGTGCTCGCGACGCGATCGGCCGCGCAACTGCCCCACGGCGAGGAGATCCTGCGCCGGTGCGAAGCCGCCGGCGTACCCGACATCCAGGTGCTGGCCGGTGACCGGATGCCCTCGATGCGCGGCGACTCCGACCGTGCCGCGTATGCCCGTGCCAAGCAGACGCTGGCCGTCGTGGTGGCGCCGCCGTCGAAGCGCCGCCTCCAGCCCATCCCGCCGAGCGCGGACTGGCGGGTGGACCTGGCCGAGGGCTGTCCCGGCCACTGCCAGTACTGCTATCTGGCCGGGTCTCTGTCGGGCCCGCCCCTGACGCGGGTGTATGCGAACCTTCCCGAGATCCTCGCGGGAATGGACGACTACGTCGGGCGCGGCACCATCACCTCCTCCTCGATCGAACGGGCGGGCGAAGGCACCACCTTCGAGGCGTCCTGCTACACCGACCCGCTCGCGCTGGAGCATCTGACCGGTTCGCTGTCGGCGACCATCGCCCATGTCGGCGCCACGGACTGGGCCGCTCCGGTGGGACTGCGGTTCACCACCAAGTACGACAACGTCGCTCCGCTGCTCGACCTCGACCACCGGGGGCGCACCCGTGTCCGCATCTCAGTCAACGCCGAGGAGATCACCGGCCGCTTCGAAGGCGGCACGGCCCGTCTCGCACAACGGATCGCCGCGATGCGCGGACTGGCGCTCGCCGGGTACCGGGTGGGTCTGACGATTGCGCCGATCATGCCGATCCCGCAGTGGCGCCTGCACTACGGACAGCTGCTCGCCGACGTGGCGGCGGCGACGGCGGACATCCCCGACCTCGACCTGACCGTCGAATGCATCACCCACAGGTTCACCGAGGTCAGCAAGAACGTGCTGACGACCTGGTACCCGCGCACCAAACTGGAGATGGACGAGGCACAGCGCACCCGCAAGTTCGGCAAGTACGGTGCCGCGAAGTATGTGTATCCCAAAGACGTGATGTCCGAGCTGCATTCGTGGTTCGATGCCGAGATCGAGGCGGTGCTGCCCGGAGCCAGGGCGCTCTACTGGACCTGATCTTCGCGGCGGGCTGCGCTGGGCGGTAATTTGGTCCGATGACCACCGCGCCGCTCCCTGACCCGGACCGGGCGGTCCTCGTCGGCGAGGTGGCATGACACGGCTGACGGTGAGCCGGTCGCTGGTGGCGGTCCTTGCGGTGTGGGCGGCGGTGTCGGTGGCGCTGGCGTTGACCACCGTGGGTCCGACGGACAACTGGGGATTGTTCGACGGGGGCGGCGATCTCGACGTGTACCGCAAGGGCGCCTGGCACGTGATGTCCGGTGTGCCGCTCTACGAGCTGCCGGTCGACAAGAAGTTGTTCTACACCTACACGCCGTTCTCGGCGCTGTTGTTCATTCCACTGGACCTGCTGCCGTCCGTATCCGACCGGCACCTTTTCCTCGCCGCCAACCTCGTGGTCCTGACGGCGGTCGTCGTCCAGTGCTGGCGCCTCGTGGGTTACCGCGTGAGCGTCCGCCTGGTGGGTGTCTCGGTTCTGCTGGCCCTGGGGTGCGTCTTCCTGGAACCCGTTCGCACCACGCTGTTCTTCGGTCAGATCAACCTGATTCTGATGTTGCTGGTCCTCGCCGACGCCGTGGGCGGCACCCGGAGTCGCGTCGCCGGGGTGGGCACCGGCGTGGCGGCAGGCATCAAACTCACGCCGCTCTTCTTCGTCCTCTACTTCGCGGTGCTGCGCCAGTGGCGGGTGGTGGCCGTCGCGGTGTCGGCGTTCGTGACCACACTCGTGATCGGGTTCGTTCTGCTGCCGCAGGATTCGCGCACCTACTGGGGCGGTACCTTCCTGCGCTCGGAACGCATCGGCGACACGCTGATCCACCCGTCGAACCAGTCGCTGCGGGGTGCGATGGCCCGGATATCCGGGGACTACCCGCCGACCTGGTTGTGGCTGGCCCTGGCGGTGCCGATCGTCGCCGCCAGCCTGTGGACGGCGTTGCGGCTCTACAGGTTCGGGGATCGACTGCTCGCGGTGACGCTCGTCGGACTGACCTCGGCGGTGGTGTCGCCGTTCTCGTGGACACACCATTGGGTGTGGGTTGTGCCGCTGATCGTATGGCTCGTCCACCGCGCCCTTAATTCGTGGACGTGGTGGCTGGTACCTGCCGGGCTGTTCGTCGCGATGGGTGCGTGGCCCCACTGGTTCCGGGGTCTGCGCGATCCACGCATCGGCTTCTATCTGTTCCCGGACACCTATGTGCCTGATGTAATGCTGCGCAATTCCTACGTCTGGCTCTACGCGATACTGCTGGTCGCCTGCGTCGCCTACACGCTCCGCGTCGGCCGGCGGGCGAACGTCGTTGACGGGCAGAATCTTTCGGTCCTCAGCGCGTAGCAGGGCGCGGTCCGGGCGAACCCCTGGCGTCACGCACGCCCCGTCTGGCAAACACGATGAGCAATGACTGCCCTCCGCCGCGGCTCGTGGATGCACCGTGCCCAGCGACGATAACAACTTTGCGGAGTCCCCCGACCCTTGCGCTTTCTTGCTGCTTGACCTCGATTCCTATACTGCGTGAGCGTCAATAAATTGTTTGCTCGTATGGTTTATACCAAATCCTTGACCCCGGGTCTGGCAAACACTTACATTGCAGCTGTCAGTCGACAGCAAATCCACAGAATCCGCCTGCAGCGGGTCTGACATCAATCGTCGAAGGGGCCGATTATGTCCACACACCACAAGCTCACCCGCTCCACGGGCGTATCGGCTCGCCACTACGTTACGGCCGGGCTGGGCGCCGCCGCGGTCGTGAGCGTGGGTGCGCTGTCGGCCGCACTGGCCGGCGAGGCGCCCACCGAGAGTGCCGCCCCCGCCGTCCAGCTGGTTTCGACGGAATCCACTCTGACGTCGAACGACTGGTTGTACCTGTACACCCAGCGCGACGGCGCCGCCTCGCCCGCAGCGTTCACACCCACCGCCCTCGCGGCCGCAAGTGCCAACGGATTCAATCTCTTTCGGCCGATAGGGTCCGGCGGATGGCTCATCGGCAACGGTCTCGACGCCCAGGCGGGCTGCGAGGGCGCCGCGTGCAACGGCGGTAACGGAGGCCTGCTGTTCGGCAACGGCGGCAAGGGCCTCAACGGTGGCCACGGGGGTAACGGCGGCATCTACTTCGGCATGGGTGGCGACGGCGGCGAGGGTGTCGCAGGCGGCACCGGCGGCCGAGGTGGCGCGGGCGGGTTGTTCTTCGGCACCGGAGGCAACGGCGGCAAGGGTGGCACCGGCGCCAACGGCACGGAGCCCGGCCAGGACGGCCAGGCGGGCGGCAAGGGCGGCGCCGGGGGTGCCGGCGGGTTCTTCTTCGGATCCGGTGGTACGGGCGGGCAGGGTGGCACCGGCGGCGACGGGTTCAGCGACGGTCTGTCGACCCTGCCGCCCGGCGACGGCGGGGACGGCGGCGACGCCGGATCCGGCGGCAGCGGTGGGCTTTTCGGCCGGGGTGGAGCTGACGGCAACGGTGGCGACGGCGGGGACGGCGGCGACGGGATCACCGGAGACGGCAGCTTCGGCGGCAATGGCGGAGACGGCGGCGACGGCGGCGACGGCGTCGTGGGCGGCGCCGGCGGAGACGGCGGGCTCGGCGGGCTCGGTGACGAAGGCTTCGGTGGCGGAGAGGGCGGCGAGGGCGGCACCGGCGGTGACGGTGAGGTCGGCGGTGCCGGCGGTACCGGCGGCGCCGGCGGCTCGGGTTCGGCTGGATCCGACGGAGGGCTCGGCGGTTCCGGCGGTGACGGCGGCGAAGGCACGACGACCGGTGGAGCGGGCGGCACCGGCGGCACAGGTGGGCTCGGCGGCCAGGATCTCGAGGACAACGCCGACGGCGGTGACGGCGGGCAGGGCGGTGAAGGCGGAGCGGGCGGCGTCGGACCGACGGGCGGTGCCGGCGGCACCGGCGGTGACGGTGGACTCGGCGGCGGTGGCGGTGAGAACGGCACCGGCGGCGACGGCGGCACCGGCGGACCCGGTGGCCTGGGCGGGAGCAGCAGTCTCGACGACGGCGGCGCCGGTGGTACCGGGGGCGACGGCGGCACCGGCGGCGACGCACTCGAAGGCGGCACCGGCGGCTCGGGCGGGTTCGGCGGTGGCGGCGGCACCGGCGGCTTCGGCGGCAGTGGCGACGCCGGCGATCCCGGAGCCCCGGGCGGCGCAGGTGACGACAACGACGGCACCGACGGCGGCTCCGGCGGCGAGGGCGGAAGCGGCGGCTCCGGGGGCGACGGCGCCTCGGATTGAGCCTCGGCCGCCCGGTCGGCGGACGCGGTAGGCACTGACGGCGGCCCGCACCCTGCGCGCAGGGTGCGGGCCGTCCTCGTGTCAAGCGACGCTTGCTGTCAAACGACGTCTGCAATCAAACGACGCTTGCAATCAAACAACGTCGACGACCTGTCCGGACGCGTCGGTACGCACCTGCTTGCTGCTCCGTTCGCCCTCGACGTTGAGGAAGATGGTGATGTCCTCGCCGAACGGCAGGTTCCGCTTGATGGTCAGGCTCTGCACCTCTGCGCCGGGGATCTCGCTGGCCGTGACCGCATTGCCCACGGCGGTGACGATGGCGGCGCTGGGCACCTCGTCGGTGCCGAACAGGTTCTGCCGCAGCGCTTCCGTGTCATCGTCGTAGTCGACGGGGCGCGATGCCCCCACTGCGCCGGCGGTGTAGCTCCACTGGTTCAGCTCGGTCGGCGCCGCCGGGTCGATGGCCTGCACCGTCAGCACACCCGGTACGACGGTCACCTCCACGACCTGCATGGGGTTGGCGCCCACCTTCTCCGAGATCGCGGACATCGCGCCGTCGATTCCCTCGGCGGTGAACAGGTCGCCCGACACGCTGTGGACGATCTGCTCGGTGCCCGACGCGACGACCTGCGCGGCGGTGTCGGCGGCGGCGTTCCTGATCTCGGCGACCTTGGTGCAGCCGCTCAGCGCGGTGGCGGCGATGGCTGCAGCGGTGAGGGCGACGCCGAGGCGGGTGGACTTCATCTGTTCTCTCCTGTGTCTCCGGTCCCGCGGTGTTCCGGCGGGGCGTGGGCACAGCGTGTCCGGGCGGCCTCGCTACCGATCCCAATTTCTGTGGAGGCGTATCACCGTCAGCGGCCGGGCAGCCGCGTCGTGACTTCCTGCAGCACCCAGGAGTTGCCATCCGGATCGTCGAAGGCCGCATAGGAGGCATACGTCCGTCGCTGCGGATCGGGGCCGGGGACCCTGGCCGCGGTGCCCGCATGGTTGAAAATGCCTGTGCGGTCGTGGAACACGGGGCTGATCTCGACACCGCGGTCCTCCAGCTCGGCGCGCGCCCCCTCGATGTCGTCGACGACCAGGTACAGGCCGTCCGCGGAGCCGGGCAGACCCGAGGCGACACCGTCGCCGAAGATGACCGACGCCCCCGATCCCGGCGGCGTCACCTGCACCACGCGGTAGCCGTCTTCGACGGCGAAATCGGCGTCCAGGCGCCAGCCAAGGATGTCGTGGTAGAAGTGGACCGACTTGTCCACGTCCGACACCGGGACCACGATTACTTCCAGTGCGAATTTCATGGCGATTCGCCTTTCACTCGGTGCGTTCGAGCCGTGGCGGATGTCGCGGTTCGGACAGTCTTCCCCGGCCGAACTGCCGGGATACGCGTCCCAACGCCCGCGGCGCCGACATTCATCCCGTCGGAGAATGCCGAGTCAGGGAGTGATGCGCAGTTCTTCGCCAGGATGTGAGCTCAGCGTGACGACCACGGTGCCGCCGCCCGTCACGAAGGTGGTGTTGGCGTAGCCGATGAAGCCGTAGTGGCCGTCGATGGTGGAGACCGCGGAGATGTCACCGTGCCCGGTGGCCCCGGTTTCCAGATTGGTCCACGTCGCGGTGACGGTCAGCGCGCAGGACCCGTCGTAGACCCCGGCGTCGTAGTTGATCGCCACGCGCACACCGTCTTCGACGCGGTCCACGACCTGGACGGGCACGACCTGGGCCTCGGCCCGCACGGTACCCCCGCACGACGGGGATGCCACCACCGGCACCGCGGGCAGTAGCGCGAAATCCTCGGCCGCGGCCGGCGCCACACAGAGCCACGGCGCCAGCAGCGCGAGCGACAGCACCCCTACGGCACGCATCGAAGTCATGCCGGTGTATCGGCGCATGCCGCCCCGGCGTTAGCTCACGGCCGAGCGGCGGTTCCGTCGGTCACCATGCCGCGGTGCATGACGCGGTCCCCGACCACACCGGCATGGTCGGCGCGGTGCATCACGCAGCGGTTGTCCCACATCACCACGTCGCCCGCCGCCCAGCTGTGCCGGAGCACGTTGTGCGGCCGGATGGACATCCCGAACAGATAGTCGACGGTCTGGGCCGATTCGTCCGGTGACATCCCGCTGATCGACACACAGCGTTGGGGCGTGGACAGGTACAGCGCCCTGCGTCCGGTGACGGGATGCGCGAGGAGCACCGGGTGCTCGGCACGGCACTCGTCGTCCTCGGTCAGCGTGACACCGGTGGCGACATGGGTGATGACGCGGCCGTCGAGGCCGGCGCGCATGTCGTCGGGCAACGCGTCGTGGGCCCGGTACTGGTTGCTGAACAACGTCTGCCCGCCCTGCTCGGGCACCGTGACCGCGCGCAGCGCGGTGTAGGCGGGCGGCTCCTGCACATAGCTGGTGTCGACGTGAAAGGTGGACCGCGGCGGGCGGGTCCGTCCGACGTTGGTGACCACGTTCAGATCGGGATGGGTCGCGACGGGTGTCTCCCCGGTGGTGAAGACGATGTCGCCGAAGCTGCGCAGGAACCGCAGCAGGCTGTCGTCGTCGGCGTCCTGACCACGCAGGATCACCACTCCGTGCTCGGCCAGGAGCGTCCGAACGGCCGCGGTCTGTGACGGCTCCAGCGCGTCCACGGCCAGATCGGTCACGAGGGCGCCCAACGGTTCTAGAACTGTGACATGCATGCGGTCCCCTCCCTGTCGAGCTCGTGCAGCGCGTCGGCGAACAGGTCGGTCAGGCCCGTGCCGGCAGCGTGGGCCATGGTGGCGATCACGCTGCTGGGGGCGAACGAGCAGTACAGCCCGGCTTCGAGGAACCACGGGTTTCCCGCCGGGTCGATCCGGAAGTCGAACAGGCTGTAATCACGGCAGCCCAGCGCCTCGTGGCAGCGACGTGCTGCGGCCCACACGGTGTCGGTGACAGGATCGTCGGTGGGCACGATCCAGGCCCGGCCCGCATCCTTGGCCACCAGGTACATGTCGCCGGCCTCGGTGCGGTCGAGCTTGTCCTCGCGCAGGCGGATGGGCCGGCCGTCGCCGAGCGGGTATTCTTCCAACGGCAGGCAGACCAGCTCACCGTCGCGAACCACGATGCCGCAGCGCACTTCTCGCCCCAGCTCGATGTAGGACTCCACCAGCGCAGCCTCGCCGACCGAGAGCGCGTCGTCGACGGCGCGGGCGTAGTCGGCGTCGCCATCCACGAAGGTCACGCCGACGGAGTTGTCAGAGGCAACCGGTTTGACCACCACGGGGTAGCGCATGCCGGTGCGGGTCCGGTCCCGGACCACCCGCGCCGAGGGTACGGACACGCCGGCCGCGCTCACGACGGCGCGGGTGCGCACCTTGTCGGCGCCGACGGCCATGACGTCGCCCGGGCTGCCGAGGTAGGGAACGGCGAGGGTGTCGAACAGCGACCGGTAGACCGTCATCCCCGGCAGGCAGAACATCTGGGGGACCATCACGTCCACACTGAGCTGCTCGATGTATGAGATCGCTTGCGCCAGTGGCATATCAGGCGCAAGATCCAGGGCCTGCGGAGAGAGATCGGTGGGAAACGACCAGCGGCCTCCGGGTCGGACATAGGCGATGCGCATCCGGTAGCGGGCCGGATCCTCCAGCGCGGAGATGCTGGCGGTGGCATAGAGCCGGGAGAGTTCGGCGTGGAACTCGTCGACGGGCGATCCGACGAGTTGCAGCACGGTGCGAGGAGCGGGCATGTCAGTCGCCCCCGGACTCGACGAGCTTGCCGATGTTGAAGTCGATACGGCTCCATCCGCGGCGCTGCCGGAAGTTGGCCAGCAGCAGCGAGGGGATCTGGAGGTGGTGGACCATCAGGTACGGGACAGGATCGTCCCAGGAGAAGATCGCGTCCTTTCCGGTCAGGATCGTGCGCAGCCGCTGCAGGCGTTTCGGCTGGGTGAGCAGGCGCCACAGCTCGTGGTAGATCCAGTAGGTGGGCCGGGCCTCGGGGCGGGGAACGATGGTCGGGTGGTCACCGTCGAGATAGGCCGGGGCGACCCGGGGGTCGTCGTAGAACATCGTGATCGCCGAGTGGGTGCGGGGGTTGCACTCGATGGCATACGCATGGCCGTCGGCGGCCTCGATGAAGTCGAACGAGACCTGGCCCGTCAACCGCAGTTCGCGAACGAAAGTGCGGACCCACGAGGCGATCTCGGGCTTGTCGAGGTGGGCGTAGTTCAACTGGAATGCTGACGACGCGCAGCAGCCGTACACCTGGATCTCCCCGTCGCGAACGGTGGCGTGGGTGCAGTACTCGGTCCCGGTGACGAACTCCTGCAGAATCCATGGGTCGTCGTCGGAGATGCCGAGCGAGTGGGCGAATTCGCTGTTCGACCGCGGCGTCTCCGAGGACAACGGGGTGAGATCCATCCGGCCGACGGGGTTGTAGGCGATGCGCTTGAGGATGTAGCTGCGTCCCGGCGGGAACGCGAACGAGTCGACCTGACGGGCGTCGGTGATGCGGTGCGAATCGGGCACGCGCAGCCCCAGCGACGCTGCCGTGCGGGCGAATTCGGCCTTGTCGTCGACCCTGCGCACCATCACCGGATCGAGGTGCAGCATTTCACACATGTCGCGCAGCTGCTCGCCGGCGTCGGCGTCGGGGATGCTGGCCGCCGGCGCGGAGACCGGCACCACCACGTCGACGCCTTCCCGGCGGATGATGTCGGCGAGCGCCCGTCCGTAGTTGGCCGCGGTGGGTTCGGGGACGGTGTAGAAGGCATCGACCGCACGGGAGAAGCGATGGCCGGTGTACCGGTACTTCGCCGATTCGACCAGGACGACGCGATGGCCACCGGCGTGGAACGACCGTGCCAACTGCAGGGCCTTGGTCATCTTGCCGCCGGTCACCAGGATCGTCCTGGCGGGCTGTGTCTGCGACGCCGCCCTCGGCGAGCGCGTCGCAAGAGCCAGCGCGACCAGCGCGACGTCCACGGGCAGCGTCAGGGTCAGACCCAGCAGCGTGAGGATCGTCCGGCCCGCGTCGGACGATCCGCTCTCCACGGCGACGTCATCGGCGCGAGACGCGTTGGCGGTCAGGGTCATCAGCGCACGCGCCGGATCAACGTCACCCCGTCACGTATCGGAATCAGCACCTGTTCCAGCCGTGAGTCCTCGGCGATCGCGCGGTTGAACGCCGCGATCGCGTCGCCGTTGGCGGTGCGTCCGGCGCCCGCGTACGGCTGTCCCTGCATCAACGTGTTGTCCACGGCGATCACGGCGTCGGGGGTGAGCAACGGGTTGTCGAGCAGGTAGTCGAGGTAGGCCTGATAGCCGGCCTTGTCGGCGTCGATGAACACGAAGTCGAACGGCGGCCCGCCCGGAGTCTGCGCGAGCATGCGCAGGGTGTCCATCGCCGGCCCCACCGCGACGGTGATGCGTTCTCCTACCGTTGATTTCGCGAAGCACTGCTGCGCGAACTCCGCGACGTCGGCATCGACCTCGCATGCCAGGACCGTACCGCCGTCGGGGAGCGCTTCGGCCATGGCGAGCGCCGAATAGCCGGTGAACATCCCGATCTCCAGCACCCTGGTGGCGCCACTGAGCCAGATCAGGAACTTGAGCAGCTGCCCCTCCACGTGGCCGGACAGCATCTCCTGTTCCAGGAAGACCGCTCCGTCCGGTGCCTCCCGGTGGGCCCAGTCCGTCACCGCCGTGCGGGCGGCCAGCGCTGCGAGATCCGGCGACTCGGGTGTCGTGCACTCGGCCACATAGGGGTCCAGACCTGCCGCCAGATCCCGTGCCCGCTGTAGCCGGTCCGCGAATTCCGGTGCGAAGTAGCCGAATTCTTGCAGCTCTCGACTCAGTGCCGCGAGCTCGCCGGCCAGGATCGTCGTCGGCGTGACGGGGCGCGGGGCGCCGACGTCCACGGCCGGCACGGCGGTGCTGCTCACCGTGTCTGGCCCGCGTCGGCGGGGGCGAACATGTCGACGCCGTCTCCGCCGCGCGGCAGGTCGAGACACACCTTCTTGTGCAGGGTGAGTGTCTCCGCCAACTCCTCGATCGTGACGTCGTTGAGGAAGCGGCACTGTCCGATCGGATCGGGAATGGCGGCGCGCAGCAGCCCGTCCCGTGTCTTGAGGATCGACGCCGTGGCGCTCTCCAGCAGTTCAGGGGTGAGGAGTTCACTGTCGAGAGCCAGGCCCAGTGCGCTCATCACGCCCAGCACCCGGTCGCGCTCGGCGGTCGTGAGATGGCCGCGCTGTTCGGCCAGGGTGGTCGACAGCGCCATGTCGATGTTGATGGCGTGCCCATGGAAGAACGGCGGGTCGGGGGTGAGTTCCAGTGTGGGACTCCATGTGTGGCCGAAGGCGATCACCCGGTCCAGGTCGATCTCATGCAGGTTGGGCGCCTCCAGTTCGAGCATGGTGGCGATGGCACGGAAGGTGACCTGATCGCCGATGCGGCGCAGTTCCGGGGTGCCGTCGAGGTGCCCGAAGCGGGTGCGCAGCAGGTCGGGGCCGTGCGCCTCCAGCAGGTCGAAGATCTCGTCGTTGCCGACGACGGCGATCTTGATCAGCTCGGCCATGCCGTTGCGCACCTGATCCTCGGGCAGCGTCTGCAGGAACGAGAAGTCGAGGAACACCTTTTGGGAAGCGTGATAGGCGCCGAGGCGGTTCTTGTGCTTGCCGTGGTTGACCGCCACCTTGATCGAGACGCTGGCGTCGATCAGTCCGATCAGCGTGGTGGGGATGCGGATGTACGGTGTGCTGCGCCGGTAAGCGGCACAGGCGAATCCGGCGACGTCGGTGGTGAGACCGCCGCCGACCACCAGCACGGGTTCGGTGCGAACCAGGCCGTAGGCATCGAATTCCTCGACGATCTGCTCGAACGTGTCGAGCGATTTGGCCGTCTCCCTGATCTGGATCGGTATCACCGTCGGTGTGATCCCGTGGTGGTCGAAGTACGCCTCGATCTGTTCGCGGTAGTGGGCGTTGACCGTCTCGTCGACCACCATCAGAGTGCGGCCGTAGGGGCGATAGCAGTCGGCCAGAGCCGGGTGCGCGGTGTCGAACACGTTGTTCACATACTGCAGGTCGTATTCGATCTTCTCGTAGCCCTCGACGTGGAACGTGCTGTCGGAGACGTTCACTCGGGCCTTCATGGTGCTCATGGTTCTCCTGTCAAGCCTTGATCAGCGCGACCACGTCGTCGGGGCGCAGCGCCTCGACCGTCGTCGCGGCGCCGCTGAAGTCGGCGTCTGCGGTGTTCTGGTTCGGGAAGGCGATGCAGGTCAGACCCGCGGCGGTGGCCGAGCGAACCCCGCCCTCGTTGTCCTCGATGGCGACGGCCCCGGCTGCGTCCTCGCCCAGCGTGTCGAGCGCGTACTGGTAGGCGGCGGGATCGGGTTTGCCGGTGCTGACCGACGAGCTGTCGACGATCACGTCGAACGTGTCGCTGGTGATGTCGGGTGAGAGCGCCCGCAGGAGTGCGGCAATGTTGTCCCCGGAGGTCGTCGTGACGAACCCGACCCTGGTGCCGTCGTCCTTGGCGCGCCGCACGGTGTCCAGCACGCCCGGGCGCGCGGACACGTCCTGCGAGGACAGGAGCTCTTGGAAGATGGCCGATTTCGTGGCGTGTACCTCGGCGGCGTCGACCTCCTGCCCGCGTTCGCGGGCGAAGTCGGCGATCCGGTCCTTGCCGCCGTTGCTGCCCAGCATGGAGACGTAGTCCTCACGCGACCAGTTCCAGTCGAGTCCGTGGGCTTGAAAGGCTTCGTTGAAGGCGCGGCGCTGAAGTTCGGAGGTGTCGGCCAATGTGCTGATGGAGCCGAAGAAAAGTACAGACATGGAGATCCTTCCCTGGCGGCGCGACATCCCTGCCGGCACCGGCCTGGCGGCAGTCCGGTCAGAACCGGCCCCCGCTGATGGATTAGCAGTACAGTACTGATCAAAACGTCCATCTCTGTATTTGTCTACCACTAATGGACAAAATGTCCATTAGATAACTTTTGTCGAGTTAATTGACGCGACGCTCGGCTGGGAGGTGACGTGGCACGGTCCGACCGGACACCGTCGGAGACCCCGGACGCCCGCGTTGCGCGGACCCGCGCCGACGTCGGACGCGCGGCGTTGCGGATACTCACCGACGACGGCGCCGAAGCGTTGACCCACGCCTATGTCGCGGAGATCGCCGGCTACTCGAAGACCACGCTGTACGCGCACTGGCCCTCGCGGCTGGACCTGGTGATGTTGGCTCTCGACGCCATCGGGGAGATGCCGCACAACGAACGCACGGGCGACCTGCGCACCGACATCATCGGTGAGCTGCAGGTCTTCCGTCAGGCGGTCATCGACCTGCGCCTCGACCACATCCTGTCGGTGATGGCCCAGTGGGCCGGAGTCGAGGAGATGGCCCAGGTCCGCGACCGGATCAACTCCCAGGGCCAGCAACCGCTGCGCACGATGCTCGCCGAGATTCTCGACGGGGCCGAACTGCAGGCTGCGACGTCGATGCTGACCGGTGTCGTCGCCTGTCCCACATTGATGTTCGGCACCCTTCCCGACGACGACGTCATCGAAGCGGCCGTGAACCTCGTGCTGCAGGGCACCCACGCGAACTAGACCCCACCGGGCCCACTTATCTGCCTGTTGGCAGATAACAGAGCAGACGCTCTGTTATGGTGGCCCGCATGCCTCGCCCCCGGGTGCACGATCTCGACGCGGTGCTCGATGCCGCGGAGCGGTTGGCGGTCAGCGCCGGTCCCGCCGCGGTGACGATCCGCGCCCTGTCCGAGGCCACGACGATGTCCAACGGCGCGCTGTACCACGCCTTCGGCTCGCGGGCCGCGCTCCTGGCCCGCGCCTGGGTGCGGGCCGCGCAGCGATTCCTGCAGTTGCAGCGTGACGGCGTCGACCTGGCCCTCGGGGCACACACAGGCACCGCCGTCGACGCCGTCGTGGCGGCCGCGCTGTGCCCGGCCACGTTCCTCGATCGAAGTCCCGCGTCGGCGCAGTTACTGCTCACGGTCTCTCGGGACGAACTACTGCGATCCGCCGAACTTCCCGCCGGAGCGGCCGACGACCTGCGCCGGCTCGACGACGCACTCGGGGAACTCTTCGCGCGTCTGTCCGATCGACTGTGGGGGCGCATCGACCGGCCCGCCCTCGCGCTGGTGCGTACCTGTGTCGTCGAACTGCCGACGGCATTGCTGCTGCGGGGCAATCGAACCGCCGACCCCGATGCCCGTCTCCGCCTCGAAGCAGCCGTGCGCGCCGTCCTGAGCATCCCGCCCGTCCACCCCTGAGCCGCCCCCGTCGAAAGGATCCACCATGCCCGCAGACCTGCAGTACCGCGACAAGGTCGCCGTCCTCACCCTCGGCGAGGACGAGAACCGCTTCTCCCCGGACTTTCTGGACACCCTCGATGCTCAACTGGCCGATGTCGAGCAGCATGCGCACGCGTTGATCACGACGGGCATCGGCAAGTTCTACTCCAACGGCTTGGACCTGGAATGGCTGGGCGCCAACGGCTCTCGCCTGCCGTGGTATGTCGGCCGGGTGCAAGAGCTGTTCGCCAGGATCCTGACATTTCCTCTGCCGACCGTGGCGGCGGTCAACGGCCACGCGTTCGGTGCGGGGTCCATGCTGGCCGTCGCCCACGACTTCCGCGTGATGCGTGAGGACCGAGGCTTCTTCTGCTTTCCCGAAGTCGACATCAAGATCCCGTTCACCCCGGGCATGGCGGCGCTCATCCAGGCCAAGGTGCCACCTCAGACCGCAGTCGAGGCGATGACCACCGGCCGGCGCTACGGCGGCGCCGAGGCCCGGCACGCAACACTCGTCGATGACACCGCGCCCGAGGCGGGCGTGCTCGACAACGCCCTCGCGCGGGTGCAGCCCCTTCTCGGTAAGGATTCCGGAACGCTCGGCGCGATCAAGTCCACGATGTACGCCGCCGTCGTCGAGGCGCTGCGAAGCACGGAGTGAGCGAAGGGCACGATAGGACGGATGGACGTTCTGGTGGTCGGCGGCGGCCCCGCGGGGATGGCTCTGGCGGGGGCGTGCGCTCGGCTCGGTCTGGACACCGGGCTTCTCGACCCCCACCCCGAGCGAGCGTGGACGGCGACGTACGGGATGTGGAGCCGGGAGCTGCCGGCCGACCTGCCGGGGTCCACCGTGGCGGCCACGGCCGCCGGGCGGGTCATCGCACTCACGGAACACCATTTGGGCTGGGACTACGCCGTTCTCGACGTGCCGGCCTTCCGTGCGCATCTCGCCGGTCAGCTCACCGGGGTGCACCTGCACGCCGGCCGGGCCGTCGGCTCCCCGGAACGGGGGGTGGTCGCACTGGCCGACGGTTCGCAGTTGCGGGCGTCGGTCGTGGTGGACGCCGGGGGCCGTGCCCGCCCCCTCGCTCCGGCAACGCCGTCTCGTACACCTGCTGAACAGACGGCCTATGGGGTGATCGTCGACCGGGACGCCGCGTCACCTCTCATCGCCGACGGCGAGGCGTTGTTCATGGACTGGCGCGCCGACCACGGCGAGACGGGGTGGCCGACGTTCCTCTACGTGATCCCGCTGGGGGGCGACGAGGTGCTGCTGGAGGAGACCTCGCTGGCACGGCGGCCCGGGCTGCCTCTGTCGACGCTGCGCAGACGACTGCACGCCCGGCTGGCCCGCCACGGGATCGAAGTGCCGAAAGACACCCGCTCCGAGAAGGTTTCATTCCCGGTGGACCAACCCCGCCACCACGGCGCGGGCACCCTCGGGTTCGGTGCTGCCGCACCGTTGATTCACCCCGCAACCGGGTACAGCGTGGCGTCGTCGCTACGTCTCGCTCCCCAGGTGGCCGGTGCGCTCGCAGCCCACCTCCCCCGCGATCCGGACGCCGCCCTGTCTGCGGCTCGAGACACCGTGTGGCCGTTGGCCGCACAGGTGATCCACCGCTTCCGCCGGATCGGGCTGGAAGCGCTGCTCCGGATGCCTCCGGACGACGTCCCCGGCTTCTTCGAGCAGTTCTTCACCCTGCCCGACAGGCACCGTTGGACCTACCTGACCGCCAGGGATGACGTCCGGGGCACCGCGGCGGCGATGAACTCCCTCTTCCGCGCCTCCGGTGGCCGCCTGCGACGACACCTCGTCACCTCCGCCGTGCTCCCCCGGGTCCGAAGCAATGACGCGCCGTAGGACGAGCCGGCTCCGAATATCCCCATCGTGATTGTCGTTGTGAAAGAGCGGTGCGTGGGCGGTCACCCACGCGCTGGCCGTTGACGGCCCCATCCACGAAACCCACCTGGTGGACCCCCGGGACACCGACGACCCGGCGGGCTGGCGCACCGAGATCGGCCGGCCCGTCTTCCATCGCTGCCACGGCGGACTGACCGGCACGCGTTCTCAATCAGCGCAGGACGCGGTACCGCAGGTGGGCGACACCCGGAGCCTCCAAGACGCGCACGAGTTCGAGCGCGGGAGCGCCGCGGTCGAAGCCGTCGAACAGGCGCTCGCCCGAGCCCAGGATGTGGGCGCTGATCTGCAGATCGATCTCGTCGACGATCCCCGCGGCAAGGGCCTGCCTGGCGCACGAGCCGCCTCCCGCGATGGAGATGGGGCCGCCGTCGGCAACCGCACAGGCCTGCGCGTACGCGGACTCGATCCCGTCGGTGACGAAGAAGAACGTGGTGCCGCCGTTCAACTCGATGGGGGCATGCTCATGGTGGGTCAGCACGAAGACCGGGCAGTGATACGGCGGTTCGTCACCCCACCACCCCTGCCACTGCGACGCGCCCCAGTCGCCACGTACCGGGCCGAACATGTTGCGTCCCATGATGGTTGCCCGCATCCCGTCGAGCATCTCTGACACGACCTGCCGATTGACGGGATGTGCACTGGCAGGCCCGATGTGCCATTCGTGGAGCAATTCGCCGCCGATGCCGAGTGGGTGCTCCATCGACTGGTCCGGTCCGGCCACGTATCCGTCCGCTGATATGGACATCGAGAGATTCGTTCTGGTCATCCGGCCTCCTTCACCGCCACGCGCGCACCTGCGCCACCCATTGGACCCGTCGGTGCGGAAAATCTCATCGCCGGCCGTTCACGTTCTGCGGCAAATGCGCGCCCCCGCTCTACTACAGGCCGTAGTATGAATTGATGCGGGTGGGGATCATCGGGGGTGGCTTCGCCGGCCTGGCCGCCGCCATCGCGTTCCGCCGAACGGGTCACGACGTCACGGTGTTCGAGCGGAACGCCGGCCCGTCGACGGCGGGCGGGGCCATCGTGCTGGCCCGCAACGCGCTGACGTGCCTGGCGATGCTGGGTATCGACCGTCGTGAGGATGCCGCGGCATGGTCGCGAATCCCCGCGGTGATCCGCCGTCCTGACGGTCGAGTATTGGTGCACAGCACCCTCTCCGGGCTCACCGGAGGCGGCGACGTCGTCACCGCACCCCGGGCGCGGGTCATCGAGTGGCTGACCGGGCAGGTACCGCCTGACTGCCTGCACTATTCGGCGCCGGTGCGCGCGGTGGACCCGGACGGGACGGTCCGGGTGGGGGACCACCTCGAGCGGCGTTTCGATCTGGTCGTCGCCGCCGATGGGGTCCACAGCGTGGCCCGCCGCCTGCTGTGGCCTTCTGCCCTCGCGCCGCGATCCACCGGAACCGCGGGATGGGCGTGGATCGTCGACCCGGGGCTCCGCGAGGGATACGGCACGGTGTGGGGCGCCACCGCCGACTTCGGGATCCTGCCACTGGTGGACGGTCGCACCTACGTGTACGGCGGAGCGCCCCGAGGGGCCGAGCTCGCACAGTTCCGGCGGTGGGCTGATCCTTTGCCGGCGTTGATCGACGCCGCCCGCCCGGAAAGCACCGCCACCCCCGAGATCTACGAAGCGCGTCCGCCCCGCCAACTGCGGCGCGGGGCGGTGGTCCTGATCGGCGATGCGGCGCACGGCATGCGCCCGACCTTCGGGCAGGGCGCCGCGCTGGCCATGGAAGACGCAATCACGCTGGCCTACCGCGGCGTGGCGGGCCTGGCGGCGCGCCGGTCGCGCATACTGGCGATGTACTACGCGTCCAAGGCCGGATCCTGGTTCGCCACACCAGGTTCCGCGCCGCTGACGGCCGTGCGCGATGCGGCGCTGCGCGTGACGCCGGACCCGCTTTTCGGTGCCATGGCGGGTGCTGTCAGCCGGTGGCGGCCGCCGACCATTCCGCCGTGATCGTGTGGGCTAGTCCGAACCCCGCGGCGGCGGATCGACAGCGACCCCGCTGGATTGGTGTTCAGGGCCGGCGTCCGGGTGCTCGGCGGGAACGCGCTCGCGGAAGCGGGCGGCCTCACTGTCGCCTTGCGGGCGCCGTTCGACGTCGTCCCCCCGGTAGGGGCCCGGCTTCGGCCGCGGCTTTCCGCCGGGGAACGCGAGGCGGACGATGGTGCGCTGCACGGTGAACCACTGCTTACCGAAGCGACCCGAGTTGTACGGCAGGTCGTAACGCTGGCAGATCTCCTTGATCTTGGGCGCGATCTCGGAGTACCGGCTGCTCGGCATGTCCGGGTACAGGTGATGCTCGACCTGGTAGCCGAGGTTGCCGCTGATGACATGGAACAGGGGGCTGCCCTCGATGTTGGCCGCGCCGAGGAGTTGGCGCACATACCAGCCGCCGCGGCTCTCGTTGGCGACCTCCTCCTCGCTGAATGTGTAGGTCTGATCGGGGAAGTGGCCGCAGAAGATGATGGCGTGCGCCCACACGTTCCGGACCAGGTTGGCCAGCACGTCGGCGCCCAGTGTGCGCAGATAGGTGCTCTCCACACCCGGGAGCACGGTGTCGAGGACGTTCGCGACCCGCGACGCGCGTGAGCCTTTGGAGAGCTGGCGCACGCGGCGGCCGAGGCGCGACCGGGCGGGCTGGTCGATGCGGTCGCCCAGCAGCAGTTTGGTGAGCGCGAAGGCGCCGGCACTGACGATCGGCCAGCCCAGGTAGTCCTTGACGATCTGCTGGCGGGCCTTGCCGGCGATGCTCTTGAAGTCGTCTTTGAGGTCCGCCATCGTCTTCTGGCCGCGCCACAGCGCCTCGACGTCCGTATCGTGCAGCGCCACCCCCCATTCGAACAGCATCATCAGGAGGAAGTTGTACAGCGGCTGCCCGAGGTTGGCGCGGCGCCACTTCTGGTTGGGGTCGACCCGCATGATCTCGTAGCCGAGATCCTTGTCCTTGCCCCTGATGTTGGTGAAGGTGTGGTGGATGTAGTTGTGCGAATGCTTCCACGCGTCGGCGCTCGACGCGGTGTCCCAGTCCCAGACAGACGAGTGGATATCCGGGTCGTTCATCCAATCCCACTGCCCGTGGAGGATGTTGTGGCCCAACTCCATGTTCTCCAGGATCTTGGCCATACTCAGGCACGCGGTGCCGAGGACCCAGGCGGTGCGCGAGCGTGAACCCAGCAGAAGTACCCGGCCTGCGACCACGATCTGACGCTGCACCGAGATCACCGTCTTGATGTAGTGGCGATCGCGGTCGCCGAGTTCGGCGAACACCTCGTCGTGGATGGCGTCGAGTTCCTTGGCGAGCTTTTCCAACTCCTGCTCGCTCAAGCGGGAGAGCGGGCTCTCGATTGATGTGCTCACGTCAGTCCTTCCGATCACAATTCGACGGCGATGTCGCCCTCGGGCGCATGGATGCAGATCCGGATGTCCCCTCCGGTGGGTTCTGTGACCTCGCCCGAACGCAGGTCGCGGACCCGTCCGGACTTGAGCGTGCCGACACAGGTATGGCAGATGCCGATGCGGCAGCCGTAGGCGAGGTTGAGCCCGGCCTGCTCTCCGGCCTCCAAAATCGGTGTGCCGCCGTCACACTCGGTGGAGGTGTCGCTGTCGAGGAAGGTGATCTCGCCTCCCTCCCCGGCGCCGGCGTTGCCGCCGATCTTGGGCTGGAACCGCTCGAAATGCAGCCGGTCGGGGTCGCCGTTGTCCTCCCAGAAATCGATGAGCCCGTCGAGCAGTTCGCCGGGTCCGGAGCAGAACGCTTCGCGGTCGCGCCAATCCGGACACAGGTCGTCGAGGTCGCCCGGAGACATCCGGCCGCGCTCCGAGGTCAGCCGGATGTCGAGGCGCATCGTGTCGTAACGGCGATCGAAATCCTCCAGGACCGGTAGGAACATCACCTGTTCCCGGGATCGGTCGGAATGGAAGACGACCACGTCGCCGAGTTCGCCCCGGCGGTCCAGATCGCGCAGCATGCTGATGATCGGGGTGATGCCGCTGCCCGCGCTGATGAACAGCATCTTGGCCGGAAGCGGATCCGGCAGCACGAATTCACCCTCGATCTCACCCAGACGCACCACCTCACCAGGCTGGATCTTCTGCACGAGATACGGGGAGACGACCCCGTTGTCCACCTTTTTCGGCGTCACGCTGACCAGCCCGTCGCTGGGGTGGGGCTCGGAGGTCAGCGAGTACGCGCGCCAGTGGTAGCGGCCGTCGATGACCAACCCCAGGCGCACGTACTGGCCGGGCTTGTGCCCGGGCCACTCATAGCCCGGCCGGATCAGCACGCTGGCCGCCTCACTGCCCTGCGCCTCGACCCGCTCGACACGTCCCCGCAGCTCCTTGGTGGTCCAGAGCGGGTTGACCATCTCGAGGTAGTCATCGGGACGCAGGGGCCGGAACAGGTGCCGGATCAGGCGTAGGAACATTCGCCGTCCCCGCGGCACCGTCGGTTGCGCGCCCCGCTCTGCCATGCTTGTCCCCTTCGCTCATGGACTTCGAAGCCGCGTAGTGACTCGCGTCACAGACCGTTCCGGCCACCGTGTTGCCGCTTCGGTGACCGGTGAAACATGAACCCTGATCTTTTTGTCGCTGGACCCCGCCGGCGACCGGGGAATCGGAATCGCACGGCGCCGACTCGGCGTCGATCCAGTGTCGTGCAACGGTTTTCGCATGCCTCGGCGGCCTCTGTCAGATCCCTGCCAGCTTGCTGCAGAAAGGCGCAGAAAGGTTAGTGGTAGCGATACTTGCGATGCCGCAACGAACACGGTCACGCACAGGGTTCGAGGTCGTCGGCGCACACCAGCCTACGCATCTGCCGCAACGCATCCTTCAGCAACCGGCACACCTGCACCTGGGAGACGCCAAAAGTCTCGGCCACCTCACGCTGGGTCAGCCCGTCGAAATAGATCAGCCCGACGATCTCGCGCCGCCGCGGGTCGAGCTGCGCCACTGCCGTCCGGAGCAGGATGCGGTCCTCCACGAGCGAGAAACCCGGGTCGTCCACACCGCACCGCGCCCCCAAGGTGTCACCGCCGCCGCCATCGCCCACCGCGGACACGGCGTCCAATGACACGGGCCGGTAGGCCGTGTTAGCCCTGCGGGAATGGTCGAGTTCCGCGGCGCCGACGTCCAGTTCCTCGGCGACCTCGTGGACGCTCGGCGCCCGCCGCAGCCGTTGAGCGAGGGACTCCGTGGCCTCCCGTGCGCGGAGGTGCGTTTCCTGCACGCGGCGGGGAACGCGCACGGCCCAGGTGCTGTCACGAAAATACCTGCGGACCTCCCCGCGGATGGTCGGTACCGCGAACGCCAGGAAGTGGCCCTTGGCCGGGTCGTAACGGTCGACCGTCTTGATGAGCCCGATCCGGGCCACCTGAAGGAGGTCCTCCTTCGGCTCCCCCCGGTCGATGAAGCGGTAGGCGATGTTGTCGGCGAGGGGCAGACACGCCGTGATGATGCGTCGTCGCCAACCCATCCGCTCGTTGGCGTCGGCGCTGTTCCTCAGCTTCTCGAAGAGTTGCTCGACGCCGGGGGCGGATCCCCGGCCGTCGTCTCCCACAGAAGTGTTCACTGCCCTCTCCCGATCTCGGTGGAACCTGTGGATTCACGCCTACCCGGTGCCGTGGCTCAAACACGCATTATCGCAATCGTTGCGTAATCGCAATAATTGGGGACTGGTCAGCATTGCGCCAAGAGGCGGCTGCCGACCAAGGAAGTATCAGGTCTTCACTGACGGGAAACACTGTCGGAACGCAGAGGGACGCACCATCGAGATTAGAGCGGACGAGACTCTTGGCAGACCATCCGACGGATGACCGCGGCGGTTCAGCGCAGCGGCGGCCACAGGGCAGCAACAACCGGTCCGTCGCCGCCCGGCTCTCCCGCCGCCGCGGCGAAGGTGGCCAGCGTGTCGGCCAGGTCGTCGACGGCGTCGCGGGGCATCGCGCGCAGGACCTTCTCGATCGCGGTGCGACGCTGCCGCGTGACCTTCTGCACGAGACGCCGCCCTGCCGCCGTCATCGTCAAAGTGATGTTGCGACGGTCGGTCTCCGCCTCGCGGCGGTCCAACAGCCCGCCCCTCGCCAACCGGTCACAAGTTCTGCTGGCATTGGACGGATTGACGCCGAGTTCGGCGGCCAGGGACGCCAGATTCATGGGCCCCCGCGTGTAGATCAGCACCAGAACCCGCCACTGCGGAACCGTCACCACGTCTTCGACGGTTGCCAGCGAGGTCGCGGCAATACCGACCAGCGCCCGCGACGCGCGCAGCACCGCGTCGACCTGATCGGCGCGGGGGCCCTCATCGGCCCCGTGAGCCTTGTTCGGCGCAGCCACCACTGCATCTTGATCCCGGCCGGGGGGCAACGCAAATCACGGTTCGGCGCGCCGTGGTGAAACACCGCGGCGTATCCGCATGCCGCACAGAAATGACGACAACAGAAGGAGACACCGTGCAACACACCTCGCTGTACCGCTACATCGCCCCTGTCCCCCTGGCTCTCGCGGCGGTGGTTCCGATCGCCGGATGCGACGACACCTCCCCCAGCGGCTCATCGAACCGCGGCTCCGGATCACTCACCGAGGGAACGACTGTCGAGAACGCTTTCATCGTGCCGAGCTTCCTTCCGGGACACTGCGCGATTCAGCTCGACGCCGGCGCCGCGATGAGGTTCACCGTCACTAACGGACATCCCGCGGAGGTCGAGCATCTGTCGGGTCTATCCACCGATGCCACCCCCGCCGCCTCCATTCCCGTCGCGGTGGACATCCCACCCAAGTCGACGGTCGGGGTCGGGCAGCCCAGCGCTGGACCCGAGGACGCGGGCGGGTCCCTACCCGCGGTGCGGCTCAGTTCTCTGGATCCGCAGCTACGACCCGGGATGTCGGCGGAGGTGACCTTCCACTTCGAGCGCGCCGGCGAGATCACGATGCGGGTGCCGGTCGAGGCGTGTCCCACCCAGCAGCGCTGACGCCGGCCGCACGGCCGGCCGGCCTCAGCAATCGGTGCGGATCGCGAACCGGGCGGTGGCGCGTTCGGCGGGCGCATCCTGGTAGTAGCCCTCGGCGGTTCCGACGACGATGAGCGTCCCGTCGACGATCTCCGCGGTGGCGTCACCGACCGTCTCGTCCCAGAAGCTGCCCGAGAACGTACCGAGACCATCGATCTGCACAGCGCGCGCTTGCACGGTCGGGCCGGTGTTCACCTGGGCCTCGAAACCCGGCGTTTCCTTCAAAGTCTTGATGTGCCAGGTCCACCCGACCTGCTCGCAGTCGATGCGGGGTCGCGGATCGACCGCCACACCGTTGATGATGACCTCGGCTTTGTGCGTGCCCAACGCCGCGTACCCGTCGGTGCATCCGCTCGCCAACACGCCGGTGAACACTGACGTGACCATGACGAGGCTCGTCCGGTGCCGATTCGCCGCAGCAGTCGAAACAGACATGTGGGCAGGTACCCCCGGCGCAGGCAGATGATACGGGCGAAAGCCGTTGCGGTGGCGTATCAGGACGAAGCCGGGGGGTACGTCACCGGCATGCGATTCACTGTGCTCCTCGCCGCCGTTGTCGCGGTGATCGTCGGTGTCGTCGGCCTTGCGGCTCCGGTGTCGGTGTCTCCGGCATTGCTCGACGTCGAATGCGGTAGTGCACTGTCGCCCGATCTCTCGGCGGCCCGTGCGCTCGATGACGGGGATGCCGCGAATACCCCGACGGCCGAGGGGGTTCTCGTCGATGTCGACTACACGGATCTGTGCCGTATGGATCTCGGCGATCGGCGGCTGTGGACCAGCCCCGTGATTCTCGCCGGTCTCCTCACGTTGACAGTGTTGACGGTCGCACGCGTGCGGGCGCGACGATCGGCAACGGCGCCACAGCGATGACCGTCGATGGACGGGAACGTTTACATTCCTTGCGCCTGAGCAATCATGTTCGTAGCGCACGTGCTCGTCCATGCCGAGGAATGGTGATCCGATGACCAACGGCTCCCACGTCGAGATACTCGCCGACCAGGACGGTCCGTCTACCGACGACAGGGTCTCATGAGGATTCCCCGCTAGCTGCGCAGTGTGCTCTCCGGATCGCACCCATAGGTTCTGGCGTAGAGCTCCCGGAAGCGTTCGAGGCGCCAGAATCCCCACCGGTGGGCGATGTCCTCGACCGAGGTACCGGACGGGTCGGCGGCGACGAGCGCCTCGTGGGCGTGGCGCAACCTCACCTGGCGTAGGTAATCCGTCGGGGTGCTGCGGTGGTGCCGGCGGAACATGCTGTGCACCGATCCGACCGACACGCGCGCAGCGCGTGCGATGTCGCAGACCGAGATGTCCCGCCACGCTTCGTCGTCGACGAACGCCGTGGCACGGCGCAGTGCCTCCGGGTTGTCGTCGTCGCCCGTCGGCCGGACCGTCTCGCCGGTCCGCCCGAGCGGAAACGACGCCAGCACGGAGGCCGCGAGGTACTGCATCACGGCACCGCCCACCAGCGGTTCAGTCGCCGCCGACGTGTTGGCCAGCACACCGTGGCGGATGTGGTCGACCACATCGACGAGGTGTTGGTTCGCCGCCGCGGTCACGGGCCGGGAGCTCTGCAGGCTCAGCGTTTCGGGACCGTCCAGGCCCGCGGCCTCGGCAAGCGCACGGCGCGGGATCGTGAGCAGGTGATAGTGGGCGTGGAAGACACGACCGGCGAACGGACGCCCTTCCTCCCCGCCGTAGACGACGACGTCCCCGGTGGTGTGCGCGCGGGCGGGCTGCCGATGCTGTGTCTCCTCCAGGACCCCGGACCGCACCCGGCACAGGAGCAGGCCGTCGGTGGGCTCCATGTCGAAGCTCATCTCGTAGTTCAGTTCGGCGTCGTCCACGCTCAACGAGCCGACGTAACTGCGCCAGATGCGGGTGCGCGTGCTGGGCTGATCGCCGCTGCTGCGGATGTGGATCGCACCGAACGAGTCGCTGAGTTGCTGTTCAGCCACTCCCAGATCGTCGGTGTCGATCAGGATGCCGTTGTCGACCATCGCTTCACGAGTCCCCGCCATCGCCCAGTTTCGCTGACCGCCTGCCCCCGCAGCCGGATCCGGCCAGTGTACCCAGATGAGTGACCCGATACGCGACACAATTCGCAGACGTCATATTTGCTGTACCGGCGGGCCCGATTCGACCAGCGCCGAGCTCCATTAAAACGACGCGGATTGCCGCCGCGTCGGCGCATTTGCTGCCGCGGCGGGAAGCCCTGCCTTGTCGCCCGCGAGGACGGCCCCGCGCTCACGCTGCCACCGCCTGCAGTTCCTGCGGCGCGGTTAGGCTGGGACAACGGTGAGCGCAGCGTTGATCTTGTTCCCGTGATCATGACTTGTCTGGAGGGCATCTATGCGTCGGCGGCAACTTCCGAAACGGACGTTGACGGGAATGGCGATCGTCTGCGCGGCTCTGCTCGTCAACGGCTGTGAGGCCCAGGTCTGGGGAACGCCGCCCGGGCAGGACGCGCCCCGGGCACCGATGGCTCCACAGGCCCCGGCTCTCGCCCTTCCCGCGGCGCCGCCGGCGCAGCCGACGGCATCCTTCGACGGCCTGGATGCGCGCGTGAGTCAGGCCACCGCCGACGCGGCCGACACCGGGGCCGACATCGAGGTCGTGGTGCAGGACCGCACCACCGGACAGACCGTGTCGAACGGATCTAACAGGCCGTTCCCGATCGCATCGGTGGTGAAGCTGTTCATCGCCGACGACCTGCTGATGCAGGAGTCGGAAGGCAGAACGACACTGTCCGCGGCCGACCGGCAGTCCCTCGACATCATGCTTCGCTCGTCCGACGACAGCGCCGCGCAGAACTTCTGGGACCGAAGCGGCCAGAATGCGATCATCGCGCGGGTCGTGGCTCGCTACGGACTGACCGGCACCACCGCGCCGTACAACGGACACTGGGACGTCACCCAGAGCACGGCAAGCGATCTCGTCCGCTACTACGACAAGCTGCTCGACGGCAGCGGAGGGCTGCCACCGGCGCAAGCCGACATCATCCTCGATAATCTCGCGCAGTCGACACCGACGGGAACCGACGGATATCCGCAGCGGTTCGGCATCCCCGAGGGCCTCTACGCCGAACCGGTCGCGGTCAAGCAGGGCTGGTTCTGCTGCTGGAACGGCGGCAATCAGCTGCACGTGTCCACCGGCGTCATCGGACCCGACCGCCGCTACGTCATGGCGATCGGCTCGCTGGACCCCACCAGCGAGGCCGCCGCCCGTGCGAACATCACCCAGGCCGTCAAGACCATGTTCCCGGCCGGGAAGATCTGACCGCTTCGGCCCGACGACCGCCGCGGCTGCACGACGATGTCGGCCGCGGCCTTTAAGATTCCTGCGGCACACCCTGGTTGCCGAGTGGATCACCGTCAGCATCCTGCGCGTTTCGGTCCTTACCTGTCCGGTCTCGATGGAAAGGACGAGCTGTGAGTTACACCGCCGCCGACATCACCGAACTCGACGATGTCCAGCACACACGGCTGCGGCCGGCGGTGAACCTCGGACTCGACGTGCTCAACACCGCGCTCCGCGAGATCGTGGACAACGCGATCGAAGAGGTGGCCGACCCCGGCCACGGCGGGTCCACCGTCACCATCACCCTGCACCCCGACGGATCGGTCAGCGTCGCCGACGACGGCCGGGGACTGCCGGTGGACTCCGATCCGGTGAACGGGAAGAACGGCATCGTCAAGACCCTCGGCACCGCGCGCGCGGGCGGCAAGTTCTCCGCGCATTCCGATGCGACCAGCACGGGCGCGGGGCTCAACGGGATCGGCGCGGCAGCGGCCGTGTTCATCTCCGCGCGCACCGATGTCACGGTCCGCCGCGCCGGCAAGACGTATCTGCAGAGCTTCGGCGGTGGCTACCCCGGTGTGTTCGACGGCAAGGACTTCGACGCCGCTGCCCCGTTCACCCGCTCCGACACCCAGAAGCTGCGCGGGACGGCCAACCGCACCCCCGAGGTTCACGGCACGACGGTGCGCATCCTGTTCGACCCGGCGGTCGTCCCCGACTCGACCGTCGACATCAATGAGGTCCTGCTGAGGGCGCACGCCGCGGCGCGGATGTCCCCGGGCGTTCACCTGATCGTCGTCGACGAGGGTTGGCCCGGTGACGAGGTGCGCCCCGAGTTGGTGGAGCCGTTCGGCGGCCCGTGGGGCACCGACACCCTCCTTGACCTCATGTGTGCCGCCGCCGCCACCCCGGCGCCGGAGGTGCGTGCCGTCGTGGAGGGGCGGGGTGAATACACCACCGGTCGCGGCCCGACGCCGTTCCGCTGGTCGCTGACCGCGGGCCCGGCCGAACCGGCCACCGTCGCCGCATTCTGCAACACCGTGCGCACCCCCGGTGGCGGGTCGCACCTGACCGCGGCGGTGAAGGGGCTGTCCGAGGCCCTCGCCGACCGCGCCTCCCGCATGCGCGACCTGGGCCTGGCCAAGGGCGAAGACGGCCCGGAGGCACAGGATTTCGCCGCGGTCACCGCGCTGGCGGTGGACACCCGCGCTCCGGACGTGGCGTGGGACTCGCAGGCCAAGACGGCCGTGTCCTCCCGTTCGCTGAACGTCGCGATGGCACCGGACGTGGCCCGCAGCGTCACCATCTGGGCCGCGAACCCCGCCAACGCCGACGTCGTCTCGCTGTGGACGAAGCTCGCACTGGAGTCGGCCCGGGCCCGGCGCAGCGCCGAGGGCGCCAAGGCCCGGTCCCGGGCGGCGTCGAAGGCCAAGGGTCTCGGCACGAACCTGTCGCTGCCACCGAAGCTGTTGCCCAGCAGAGAGACCGGGCGCGGGTCCGGCGCCGAACTGTTCCTCTGCGAGGGCGATTCGGCGCTGGGCACGATCAAGGCCGCCCGCGACGCGACGTTCCAGGCCGCGTTCCCGCTGAAGGGCAAGCCGCCGAACGTGTACGGGTTCACCGTCAGCAAGGCCCGGGTCAAGGACGAATTCGATTCGATCGAGCGCATCCTGGGTTGCGGTGTGCGCGACAACTGCGATCCCGAGGCGTGCCGCTACGACCGGATCCTGTTCGCCTCCGACGCCGACCCCGACGGCGGCAACATCAACTCCAGCCTGATCTCCATGTTCCTGGACTTCTACCGCCCGCTCGTCGAGGCGGGGATGGTCTACGTGACCCTGCCCCCGCTGTTCGTCGTCAAAGACGGCCAGCAGCGCATCTACTGCCAGGACGAGTCGGAGCGCGACGCCGCCGTGGCGCAGATGAAGGCGACCTCGAAGCGCAAGGTGGAGGTGCAGCGCAACAAGGGCCTCGGCGAGATGGACGCCGACGACTTCTGGCATACGGTGCTGGATCCGCAGCGGCGCACCGTGATTCGCGTGCACCCCGACGACGGTGAGAAGAAGCTGCACCACACCTTGTTCGGCGGGCCACCGGAGGGCCGGCGGACGTGGATGGCCGATGTGGCCTCCCGCGTCGACACCTCAGCTCTCGACCTCGACTAGGACATAGGGAAACATCGTGACCGCCACCCTCGACCTGCCCGAGCAGAATCCCGATCTGGTGCTCGAGCAGAGCGCCGACGACTACTGGAACCACTACCAGCTGACCTTCGCGCTCTACAGCGTCAGCGACCGCGCCATCCCGTCGGCGTTCGACGGGCTCAAGCCGGGGCAGCGTCGCCTGCTCTATCAGATGCATGAATCGCGACTCCTGCCCGGCAACAAACCGCAGAAGTCCTCGAAGGTCTGCTCGGCGGTCACCGGAAACCTGCACCCTCACGGCGGTGCGTCGATGTACGGTGCCGCGGCGCTGATGGCCGCGGACTTCCAGCGCGTGAAAGTCATTGACGGACAGGGCGCTTTCCCGCGCATCCAAGGTGACATCCCGGCGGCCGACCGCTACACCGAGATGCGGTTGTCGGCGCCCGGGGCGGCGCTGACCGCCGAGCTCAGTGATCACGCCGTGCCGATGGTCCCGACGTTCGACGGTGAGTGGATCGAGCCGACGGTACTGCCCGCGCAGTGGCCGGTGCTGCTCTGCAACGGCGCGGTCGGCATCGCCGAGGGCTGGGCCACCAAGGTGCCGGCCCACAATCCGCGTGAGGTGATGGCTGCGTGCCGGGCGCTGCTGAAGACCCCGAACATGACCGACGACAGACTGGCCAAGCTGATCCCCGGACCGGATTGGGGCTGCGGCGCCACCGTCGTCGGCACGGCCGGGCTACGGGATTACCTCACCACGGGCCGCGGCGCATTCACGGTGCGCGGCACGGTGTCCGTCGACGGCAAGAACTGCGTGATCACCGAGTTGCCTCCCGGTGTCGCGAGCAACACTGTGCAGGAACGGATCCGAGCGCTGGTCGACTCCGGGGAACTGTCCGGCGTGGCCGACATGTCCGATCTCACCGACCGTCGCAACGGGCTGCGAATCGTCGTCACCGCCAAGCGCGGCCACAGTGCCGAGCAGATCCGCGAGCAGCTGCTGGCCCTGACGCCGCTGGAGGGGACGTTCGCCGCCAGTCTGGTAGCCCTCGACGAGAACCGGGTGCCGCGCTGGTGGTCGGTGCGGGAACTGATCGCCGCCTTCCTGTCCCTGCGTGACTCGGTGGTGCTGCACCGCAGCCAGTACCGGCTCGAGAAAGTCACCGCGCGACGGCATCTGGTGGCCGGCCTCATGCTCATCCACCTCGACATCGACGCCGCCGTCGCGGTGATCCGCGGATCCGACACCGTCGACGAGGCCCGTCAGGGTCTGCAGGACCGGTTCGCGATCGACGCCGTGCAGGCCGATTACGTACTGGCGCTGCAGCTGCGCCGGCTCACCAAGCTCGACGTCATCGAACTGCAGGCCGAAGCGGAGAGGCTGGACGCCGAGTTCGCCGAGCTGACCGAACTGGTCGACAACCCCGAGGCGCGCCGGAAGGTCATCGACCAGGAGCTGGTGGAGACGGCGAAACTGTTCAAGGGGCCGGAATTCGACCGCCGCACCGTGCTCGACGTGGACGCGACACCGACGGCATCCAGCTCCGACGAGGACGGTCCACGCGAGCGAAAGGTCAACGTCGCGTGGCGACTCGACGACCGCGGCGTCTTCTCCGACAGGCACGGCGAGCTGCTCACCACGGGACTGGGCTGGGCCGTGTGGACCGACGGACGCGTGAAGTTCACGACGGGGGGCGGTCTGCCCTACAAGATCCGCGACATCCCGGTCGCACCCGACATCACGGGGCTACTGGTTTCGGGGGTCCTGGCACCGGGAGCGCACCTCGCTCTGGTGACGCGCCGCGGCAGGGTGCTGCGGATCGATCCGGCCGCGGTGAATCCGCAAGGTGCCGCGGGTAACGGCGTGGCGGGGGTCAAGCTGGCGGGCGACGGAGACGAAGTGGTCGCCGCGCTGCCCCTGACGTGTGCGAACGGCGAGGCCATTCTGTCGATCTCGGAAAAGGGCTGGAAGGTCACCGAAGTCGCCGACATCCCGGTGAAGGGCCGCGGCGGCGCCGGTGTCGGCTTCCACCCGTTCGTCAACGGCGAGAGCGCGCTGCTGGCGGCGACGGTCTCCCCGACGGGATATGTCCGTGGCACGCGGGCGGTGCGGGCCGAGAAGCGGTCGAAGGCCTCGACCAAGGGGTCCGGCGCGGACGTGACGCCGGCCGGTTAGCGGACCGCGCGGTCTACCGGGCAGCGAGTTTGACGACCCCGGAGGGGGTCCACTTCGCCGACGCCATGACGTACACGTTGCCGTCGCTGTCGACGGCGATGTCGGTGGGCGACTGAATGTCGGTGAACGGCAACTGAACCCAGTCACCTCCGTCGGCGGCCCTGCGCGACACGGTGCCCGCCCGATTGTCGGTGACGTACAGATTGCCCGCGGCGTCGACCGCGAGCCCGCCGACGTCGCCGGGTGCGTCGATGGGTTCGGCGCGTGTTGCATCCCTCGGGATCTTCAGCAGCGACCCGTCGGCGTACGCGTACACGGTGTCGTCGGCATCGACGACCATGTGTCCGATGTCGTGAACGCCCTGCACCGGCAACTCGGTCGGTGCACTCGCGCCGGGATCGAGTTTCATCAACCTGCCGCTGTCGTTGTCGCCGAGATAGACGGCGCCGTCCTTCCCGACGGCGATCTCACTCCACTGCCGCAGCACTCCGAACGGGAGGGGCTCGGGGCTGGTCGATCCGGGTGCGAGGGTCTCGACAGTCTTGTCGGGACCCACGAAGGACAGGGTGCCATCGGGGGCGACGGCAAACGTCGACACGGGCGTGCCGCTCAACGGGGCCGGCTTGTCCGCCTCCGGCGCGAGCGTCACCACCCCGAACGCCCCGCCGAGGTAGAGAACGTTCTGGGCGTCGACGGCGATGCGGTTGTATCCCGGTGCGTCGGGAAGCCTGGTCTGCGGGCCGGACTGCAGCGGGACATCGGCGGCCGAGGAGCTGGCCGGGGTGTCCGACGAGCACGCGCTGAGAGCAGCCACCACACCGACCGCGGCGGCCGCGACCGCGGCCCGAAGGATCCCCGTTGCCGGGATGCGCGTCGGAGTCGTGCTCGCTGTCGACTGCGGTGCGTCCATTCCAGGGATCCTAGGCAGCGACGGCGTCGTGCTGGGCCCTCCCGGGGCCGGCGATCAGCGTCGCGGCGTCACCGTGATGTGCACGTGGTCGAAGTGGCCGTAGCCGGAGGCCTGCGGACCGGCCGGCGTGTAATAGGTTCCGCGCCAGATGACGTCCTGCAGTCCGAACCGGCCGGCATTGCTCATCGCGTACGCGAGGATCTGGTCGCCGAGCGCGATGCCCTCGGGGCTGTCGGGGTTCGGAATCATGATGTCGATCGCCAGACCGTTCGGGTGCCACGGCTTCGAGTCCGGCCGCACCCCGTCGATGTCGGAGATCTGCGGGAACTGCCGGCTGACAGCGCGGGCAGCCAGGACGGCGTTGGGCTGCAACCCGGCTTCGTAGGCGACGCCGACCGGCAACGCCTCGGGGTTGTCGGGGACAGCGCCCGCGGGGGGCGGAGCAAGGTCGCCGGGCGGCACTCCGGGCAGCGCGGCGATGGCCGGGCCTCCCGGTGGGAGCGCGCCCGGCGGCGGGGCACTGTCGACGATCGCCCGCTGTTGCGGTGTCAGCGCCGCGTACTGCGCCTCCGCGGCGGCGATCTGGCGCAGAAGTTCGCTGAGCTTCGCCTGCAACTCGGCGCGCACCGCGGCGGCCGACTCGGCGGCCGTGCGGGCGTCATCGGCCGACCTCGCGGACGCCTGGGCCGCGGCGCCGGCACGGTCACGTGCGGTGTGGAAGGCCGCGATCTGCTCGGCGATCCCGGCGCCCACCGTGCGCTGCAGGGACAGCTGGTCGATCAGCTGCTGCGGGGAGGCTGCGGTCAACACCGCCGCGAACTGGCCGTCGCGGCCGCTCATGTAGCTCATCGCCGCGATCCGGTCGGCCGCGGCCTGAAGGGGCTGCAGCTGAGCGTCGGCCAGCTGCAGTGCCGCCAGGTCGCCGCGGTGGCGCTCAGTGGCTGCTGCCTGCGCGGCGCTCTTGACCTCTGCATCGTGCTGGGCCGCGGTCACGGCCTCGCGACTCTGCACCGCCTGCTGGGACAGCTCGTTGAGTTTGGCCAGCGCGTCCGCGGCCGGGTCGGCTTCGACGTCGCCCACCGGGAGGGAAAGCACCAGGACCGCGGTCGCCACAGCAGCGGCTGTTCGGCGAAGGTACGAGCGCACCCCGGTCACGCGGATCGGCACATCCTTGGCTCAGGGACCCACACGGCCCGGCTGTCGATGACCCGGCAAGGCTACGAACTGGCACCGGCGATGTCTACTCGTCCCGGCGCGCCGCGGGCCGACACCGTCGCGCCGCCACTCCATCCCGGCGCCCCCGACGGTGGGGTCGGGTGATCGGCGCAGGTCCAGCGCAGGTGAGCAGGGGAATGGCCCGGGCCCGGCGATGCGTTAGTCCTCATGATCGAGATCTTGAACCTACGATGAAAGCGCCCCCGCAAGGGTCCGCAGGTCATCGGCTTGGCTGAAGACACCCCCGTAGAGAACTAGTAAAGGACCGAACATGGCTTCACAACGTCTGGGCCGTCGCATCTCGGCAGCGGTCGGCGGAGGCGCCGTCATCGCGATGATCTGTTTCACCGCATCGTGCAGCACTGACAGCGAGACCCCCGAAGAGTCACCCACCACGACCACGACCACCACGACGACCACGCCTCCGCCGCTGAGCCCGACCGAGAAGGCCCCGAACCCGGACGGCCCGGGCATCTTCACTCCCCCGGTCACCGCGCCTCAGCCCACGGTCAACCCGGGCCGCGACGACTACGGCAACTGATCGCAGGACATGCCCGGACCCCGTCCGGGCATGTCCTCCAGTTCGAGCCCAGCCATGACAGCGCCGGTCACACCCAAGGCGACCGTCCGCTCGCTGACCGCCATGCTCGCCGTCGGGGCAGTGCTGGCGGGGATAGGCCTGTCGGTCAGCGAGCCGGAGCGCGATGAGGCGGTCATCGACGGCCCCTTTGCGTCGCTGCTGGATGCCTCGACCGATCTGGGGCCGGCGCAGGAGCAGCGGATCGAGCTGACCGCGAGCCTCATCGACCGGTCCCGGCCGACGGCGCTGATCGATTGGGCCGAGGATCGGTCGCTGTCGGTTCGGTGGCGACCCGGCGACGACTGGGTGGTGGTCGAGGGATCACCCGGTGCCGTCGGGCAGGCCTTCGATGTCTCCGTCCGTGACTACCGGGGACGGCGGGGTCAACTGTTCTATGCCTCGCCGCACCAGCCGTCGGTGCCCGAGCATCTGCGGGCGGAGGTGGCCGAGATCGGCCGGATCCTGAGCTACCTGCCGCACCGCATGTCGCGGCCCGAACACGTGCCGCTCGACGTCCCCGACCGTGGCTTGTCCCCCGCGGCGCTGCTGAACACCTACAACGCCGACGATCTGGCCCGGGCAGGGTTCACGGGGAAGGGGATCACGATCGTGGTCTTCGCCTTCGACGGTTTCGAACAGTCCGACCTGGACTCGTTCACGGGCATGTTCGGCCTGCCGCAGTTCACCCCGGAGATCGTCGGGGGAATGCCGGGCGAGTCTCGGGGTGAGCTGTCGATGGATCTGCAGGTCGCCCACGCACTGGCACCCGACGCCCGCAAGGTCGTGGTGAACGCCCGCCCGACGTTCGAAGGTGGTGGCGGCTACCGCAAGATCGGCGAGATGCTCGAAGACACCGACCGCAGGTTCCCCGGCGCAGTGTGGAGCTTCTCGATCGGCTGGGGCTGCGACAAGCTCATCACCGCCGCCGACCTCGCACCGGTGCGGTCGGCGCTGCGCACCGCCCAGTCCCACGGCACCACCGCCTACAACGCCAGCGGTGACCTCGCCGGCATGGAATGCCGTGGCGGACAGGACTGGTCGTCGGTGCCCAGCGAACAGGACATCGGTCTGGACTCGATCGCCTCGCTGCCCGAGATGACCAGTGTCGGGGGCACCACTCTGTCCACCGATGCGGACGGAGGCTGGGTGTCGGAGCAGACCTGGTTCGACGTGCCCCTCTCCCAGGGCACCGGCGGCGGGGTCTCGACGTTGTTCGAACTTCCGCCCTGGCAACGCGTGGCGGCGGCGTCGGTGCCGCGGGAGCGCAACACCGGGATGCGCATGACCCCGGATGTCGCCGCGGTGGCCGACCCGTTCACCGGCGTGAAGATCGTGCTCAACGGGCGGGTGGTCGTGGGCGGCGGTACGTCGCAGTCGGCGCCGATCTGGGCCGGCCTGACAGCAGTGATGAATCAGTACCTGCTGGAGAACAACGGGGCGCTCATCGGCGACATCAACCCCCTGCTGTATCGCATCGCCGAAGGCGCTCCGCGCCCGGCCTATCGCGATATCACGTTGGGCGGCAACGCCGTCGACAATGCCGGCCCCGGCTATGACCTGGTGACCGGTCTCGGTACGCCCGACATCGACAACCTGGTGCGGAATCTGCAGATCGCGCAGAAGGTGCAGGCCTGATGAGCGCTTGCGCGAAGAAGCGAGCGCACTGATGAGCGCTTGCGCGAAGAAGCGACGGTACTGATGAGCGCTCCTGGCATGACGGAGTGCCCGACCTGCGAGTTCGATGTTCCCGCAGGCGAATTCTGCGGGCACTGCGGCATGCCGCTGGCTGACCACCGGCGCGGCGACGGGCCGCACTGGCTGCGGGCGCGTGCGTTCAGCGCGGCCTCCGGGCAACGGCTGCTGACGCCGGCGCTGACGAGTTCGCTCTTCCCGCATCTGACGCCGCGCGCTCGCACCGTGTTCCTGATGGGCCTGGGGCTTCTCGCGACCGCCCTGACTGTCGCCACCGTGCTGCGGATGCCGGCGGCATTGATCGCGGTGGCCTCGCTCGGCCTGCCGATGCTGTTCGCGCTCTACCTTCGCGAATCCGATGTCTTTCATGATCTTCCGCGCAGATGGCTGGTGCTGACAGCCGCGCTGGGTACCGGACTGGGCGCAGGGTGGGCCTTGTTGACCGGGGCGGCCGTCGCGCGTGCCTACGGCGTCCCGCTCGGCGCGGGCATCGCCGGCGAACGGATCCTGCGCGACGGGCTCGCCGTCCCGATCGGCAGCATGCTGCTCATGCTGGTCCCCGCGCTGGTGACCCGATGGTCATGGCGCGGCAGCCGGGAGGCGCTGGACGGCTACATCATCGGAGCTCTGGGCGCGCTCACCTTCACTGCGGCCGCCACGTTGACACGGCTGGCGCCTCAGTTCACCACCGGCATGATCAACCGCGTGCGACCGCTCGACGGACTGCTGGTCGAGGCCGGTGTCCGCGGCATTGCGATGCCCCTGACCGCAGCCGCGGTGGGTGGGCTCATCGGCACGGCGCTGTGGTTCACCCGCCCGCCCACCAAAGCCCTGGAACACCGCAACTTCGTCCGGGCCACCCTCGTCCTCATCGCGGTCGTCGTGGTGGCCATCTATGCCTCGGTCGGTCTGGTCGACGTCGCCCGTCTGCCCCAACTGTGGCAGCTGGCCGTGCATTTGGGATTGACCGGCATCGCCCTGCTGGCTCTGCGGATCGGCCTGCACCTCGCGCTGCTGCACCAGGCGCACGGCGATGTCCACGCCGACGAGCCCATTCTGTGCGTGGAGTGCAACCACGTGGTGCCGGATGCGCCGTTCTGCGCCCGGTGCGGCGCGGCGATGCAGGCGTGCTCGCGGCGCTCGCTCGACGCCCGGCGCGCGGAACGTCCGGTCCGTCTCGCCGACGACGTCGCGCCCGGGGAGATCACCGTGGGCCTGTTACCGGGCTACTCGATACACGCCGGCACGTACGAGGCGCCCCCACGACGGACCACGTCGTTCCGCACGGTGGCGCTGGGGCTCGGCATCGCGGTCACGGTGGTCGCCGCTGGGTTGGTCGGGCTCTCCGGCCTCATCTCCGACCCCGCGCCCAGGTACATCTGTCCGCCCGACTGCGGTAGTCCGCCGATGAACCGCGCGGTGGAGATCAATCCGCGGTTCACCTCATCGGACGGGGCATTCTCGGTGTCCTACCCGGCCGAGGGGTCTGCCTACGAGGTCACCACCCGCGCCGACGGGGTGACCGCGGTGTTGCAGGCCGGTGACGGCGGCACGATGCAGTTGGTCAGTCGCCCGGCCGCCGGGCGCAGCGCCGAGGAGATCGCGGTCGAGCTGGTGAACGAGACGTTCCCGGACACCAGGACCGCCTACGAGATCCCGAACACGATGGTCGGCTACCAGCCGGGTTACGGGTACGCCGCGGACCTGTGGCCGCAGGGTGCGATGAACAGTTCCACCCGCATGCGCATCATCGTGATGGTGGCGGTGAAGAACGACCTGGCGTTGATCGCCGCTGCGGTGGGGCCGTATCGGGCGTTCGGACCGGACTTCGGTTCGGGCAAGCCGTCGGCTGTCTCCCTGCAGTTGGCGCTCGACATGGGCAAGTACGTCAACAGTTTCAGCTGGCGCGGCGACCCGCCGCGGTAGTCCGCGGGACGTCGTCAGCGCGGGCGAGTCACGAGGGGAACTCCTCGACAACGGCCGACGCGGCCTCGTCGATGATCGCGCGCATCGCCTGCTCGGCCTGCTTCGTCTCACCCATCCTGATCGCGCGCGCGACATCGTCGTGCAGGGCGATCGCCGCGATGTTGGGCTTCTCGGGCATCATCCCGTGCTGGGTCCGGCCGGTGAGCACCTCGTCGACGACGCCGGTGAGGGCCCGGAACATCCCGTTCCCGCTGGCCTCCAAGAGCGTCTGGTGAAACAGCTTGTCCGCCAGCAGGTATGCGTCGAGATCGCCGGATCGGCCGTGCACCATCATGTCGGAGACCGCCGACGCCATCACCCGGCACTGGTGCGGGGTCGCCCGACGCGCGGCCAGTGCCGCCGCAGCCGGCTCGAACCCCAGTCGGAGTTCCGACAGCGACACCAGCAGCGCTGTGCGGTCGCCGACGTCCAGCCGCCACCGGATCAGCATCGGATCGAAGACGTTCCACTTCTCGGCGGGCTGCACCGTGATGCCGACCCTTCGCCGGGACTCCACCATGCCCATCGACTCGAGCACACGAATCGCTTCGCGGGCGACGCTGCGGGACACCCCGTGCTCGGCATTCACTCCGTCGAGGGTGAGAACCCGCCCGGGTGGGTACCGACCGGACACGATCGCGGTCCCCAGGGCAGTCAGCAAACTGCCGTGGAGGGCGCCGGGGTTCGGCCGATCGAGCATCAATTGATGATGTCAGAGACGTACCGGCATCGGTAGAGAATCTCTTTCCCTCGTAGCCCTTGCAATAGTATGACGATTGCGCCAAGCTATGTGATGACGGACACATCGAATAGGTAGAGGGCATGGCATCACCAATCGTCGTCATGGGTGTATCGGGGTCAGGAAAGTCGACCGTTGGCGCCGCGCTGGCGCAACGACTGCGCGTTCCCTTCGCCGACGCGGACGACTTCCACCCGCCGGAGAACATCGCGAAAATGACGGCCGGCCATCCCCTCAACGACCAGGACCGCCACCCATGGCTGGAATCGATCGGCGAGTGGCTGGCGCTGCACCGCGACGGCGGAGTGATGAGCTGCTCGGCGCTGAAACGCCGATACCGCGACCAGCTGCGCAGACACTGCGCCGGGATCGAGTTCCTGCACCTTGAGGGCACCCTCGAAACCATCGGCCGGCGACAGGCAAGTCGCCCGGGACATTTCATGCCCGCAGCGCTGCTGGCCTCTCAGTTCGAGACGCTGGAACCCCTCGAACCCGATGAGCACGGTGTCGCCATCGACGTGGCCCAGACCATTGATCTGATCATCGAAAGTTACATCGCCACAACTGTTCCGGAGAAAGCCGAGAAGGAGGACCGATGATTCGACGCGCTGACATCACCGCGGGAGGGACTTTCCATGGAAGCCATTGATCCGGCATACGGGACGTCCACGCTCCTCTTGATCGCCGCGGGCGCAGTGGCCCTGCTGCTGTTCCTGATCATCAAGGTCAAGCTGCACGCCTTCGTGGCCCTGGTGCTGGTGAGCGCATTGACCGCGCTGGCCGCCGGGATCCCGGTGGCCGATGTTCCGAGCGCGTTGACGTACGGCTTCTCGAACACGCTCGGCTCGGTGGCCCTACTCGTCGGGTTCGGCGTGATGATCGGCAGACTGCTCGAAACCACCGGTGGTGCACAGGTTCTCGCGGATACGCTGATCGGCCGGTTCGGTGAGAAGCGCGCTCCCCTGGCGCTCGGCGTGGCCGCGCTGCTGTTCGGTTTCCCGATCTTCTTCGACGCGGGCCTCGTGGTGTTCCTGCCGATCATCATGACGGTGGCGCGGCGCTTCGGCGGTTCGATCCTGCTGTATGCGTTCCCGGCGGCAGGCGCCTTCGCGGCCATGCACGCGATCGTGCCGCCTCACCCGGGTCCGGTGGCTGCCTCCGAACTGCTCGGCGCCAACATCGGTCTGACCCTGATCATCGGCGTCCCGGTCGCCGTCGTGTCCTGGTATGTCGGCGCCTTCCTGGTCTCCCAGGTGATCGGACGACGGGTATACGTCGACATCCCGGCCTCGCTGTTCGGCGAGATCAACGGCGGTCGCGACACTGATACCGACGACGACGGCGTGCCTGCGGCTGGCGGACGCGGCACAGGGACCACCGTCACGCGGACGGCGCCCTCCTTCCTCACCGTGCTCGTGGTCCTGCTCCTGCCGTTCGTCCTGATCTCGTTCAACACCGTGCTCGACACCCTGATGACCGCCGGTGTCATCGAGGAAGGCGCGACGTGGGCCGAATACTTGAAGTTGTTGGGCAACACACCGATTGCGCTGTTGATCACCGTGTTGGTGGCGACACTGCTGCTGGGGTTGCGCAACCGCTCGATGGCCGATGTCAGCGACATCCTCGACAACGCGCTGGGGCCCATCTGCGCCATCATCCTGATCACCGGCGCCGGCGGCATGTTCGGCGGCGTGCTGCGACTGAGCGGTATCGGCGACGCGTTGAGCTCCTCGCTGTCGAATCTCGGCATCTCGTTGATCCTTCAGGCGTTCGTCATCTCCACCCTGCTGCGGGTCGCGCAGGGGTCTGCCACGGTCGCGCTGACGACGACCGCCGGGCTGCTCAGCGCGGCCGTTGCCTCAGCAGGGCTCGGCAGTATCCAGCTCACAGCGCTGGTCATCGCCATCGCCGCGGGTGCGACCGTGCTGTCGCACGTCAACGACTCCGGCTTCTGGTTGGTCAGCCGGTTCTTTGGTATGGACGTGAAGACCACGCTGAAGACGTGGACCGTGCTGGAGACCACGCTCGGCCTCAGCGCCTTCGTGCTCAGCCTGGGATTGTGGGCCATCGGGTAGGGGCCCTCGGGCGGGGTAGGGCCGACCGCGTGCGGGTATGGCCGTGTCAAGATAATCTTGACAGCGGCTCCAGTGTCAACCTAAACATGACACGTGGCCGAGTCATCCACCGACCTTGCCCAACAGCTCCACCGCCAGCTCGGCAGGGTGCTGGCGGCCCCCGTTCTGGGGGGTCACCACGATGCGCTCGAGCTGGTCCGCACCGCCCGCGGCGTTCAGGACGGCGCCGAGAGGTTCCTCGCCGCGGCGGTGCAGCAGGCCAGAGACGCCGGGCGCACGTGGCAGGAGATCGGCGACGTCCTCGGTGTGTCGCGTCAGGCCGCGTTCCAGCGGTACGGCAAGCCCATCGATCCACGAAACGGAGAAGCCATGACGACGAGTCCACTACCCGGGGCCGACGAGCTCGCCCGGTCGATCATCGAGGATCTCGCCCATTCCCGGTGGGCCGAGGTCACCGCGCGCTTCGACGCGACGATGCGTGCCGGGCTCACCGAGGACGGTCTCGCCGAGGCGTGGGCCTACTTCGCGGGGTTGGCCGGGGCGTACGAACGACACGGCGACACCGATGTCGTGCGCGCCGGCGACTTCACCACGACCAACACGCCGCTGCATTTCGAGGCCGGGGACTTCGTCGCTCGTGTCACGTTCCGGGACGACCGGTCGGTCGCCGGGCTGTACATCCTCAATCCCGATCCGGCGTCCGATTCCGACGGGTCCGCGGGTTCGTCGTAGCCCCCGCCGGGGTCGCGGTTGCCGCCTTCTCTCCCGCAACGGCATTCGCGCCAGTCGACGCAAGGGGCCAAACGATGAAGGATGGTGTCGTCGTCCGGGCTGCCCCGGCGGAACTCGTTCGGTGCTGCAACATCAGGGAGGTTCGAATGACGGATGTCCGAGCGGGCGCGGGCTGGCCGGCGCTACGGGTCGACGACTGGGAACCGACCCGCAGGTCGCTGCATATGTGGAGCCAGATCGTGGGCAAGGTGCGGCTGGCGCACGCGCCTCTGGTCAACCACTGGTGGCAGGTGCCGCTCTACGTGACGCCGCGAGGCTTGACGACGTCGGCGATCCCGGCGGGCACCGAGACCTTCGACATGGAATTCGATTTCGTCGACCACGTGCTGGCCCTACGCGTGAGCGACGGCGGGGCAGACACCATCGGCCTGCGCGACGCCTCCGTGGCCCAGTTCCACGGGGCGGTGCTGGGCACCCTCGCCAGATTGGGGATCGACGCGGACATCTCGCGGGGCCCCAACGAAGTAGACCCGGCGGTGCCGTTCGCCGAGGACCACCACACCGGTTACGACCCCGCGGCCGCCACGGCCTTCTGGCGACAGCTGGTGCAGGCCGACCGGGTGATCGGAGCCTTCCGTGCCCGGTTCGTCGGCAAGGTCAGCCCTGTGCATTTCTTCTGGGGCTCCTTCGACATGGCCTGCACCCGGTTCTCGGGTCGCCCGGCACCCCCACATCCGGGTGGCGCGCCCAACTGCGGCGACTGGGTGATGGAGGAGGGTTACTCCCATGAACTGAGCAGCTGCGGTTTCTGGCCCGGTGGCGGGGAGGAGGGGGCGTTCTACTCGTACGCCTATCCCGAACCGGACGGATTCGCCAAGGCCGCGGGATGTCCGGCGGGAGCCTTCTACGACACCGGATTGCGGCAGTATCTGTTGCCCTACGAGGTGGCACGCCAGGCCGAGGACCCCGATGCGCTGGTGATGGACTTCCTCGAGTTCACCTACGGCGCTGCGGCCGATCTGATGGGGTGGGACCGGGCCGCTCTGGAGACCGACCCCGACCGCTGGACGCACAAGGCCAGGCCGTCCTGACCGCCGACGACAGCAACCGCGGAGGCAACGGCGGCGCTACTGACGGCGGCGCCACTGACGGCCCGCACCTGCCGACCTCGAATCCCGGGAGCCGTACACCCCTGTGGCGCCGTCCGTTTCGGCTCATCCGCAGCAATCTGCGCGCGTACCTCGTCATCAACGCGGCCGCGTACGGGTTGGCTCTCCTCGGTTTCGGTCTCGGGCTCGCCTTCCCCGCGCTGTCCGAAGCGCGAGCCGCCGAGTTGGTGGACGACGGCACGGCGGAATTGGTGGGAGCGCTCTTCGCCAACCCGCCGCTGTTCGCTCTGACGATCCTCGCTGTCAACGTCTTTCGGCTCAGTCTGCTGACGATCGTGGTGCCGTCACTGGTCGTGCCGTTCGCGGGTTGCGCGCTCTTCGCGTACTGGGCCGTGGAAACGGGCATCACCCTCGTCCCGGCCACGCCCACAGGCTGGGTGGCGCTCATCCCCCACTCCCTGACCTTCGTCATCGAACTCCAGGCCTACGTCCTTCTGTTGCTCGGTGCCTATCTACTCGGCACGAGCTGGCTGCTCCCCCGAACCGTCCACGCGCAGAACCGCCGCCAGGGCTACCTTCGCGGACTCCGGCGGATGGGTCTTCTCGCCCTCCCGGCGCTCGCCCTGCTGGTCGTCGGCGCCGTATGGGAGGCCTACTCGCTGCGGTACCTCGTCCACCCGCTCAGCCAAATGCTGCTGTGAAGGGCGACCGCCCTGCTCGGATCTAGTCAACCACGCCACCGGACGTGAATCGGTAGACTCCGGAAGCACTATGCCCCTCATGCGCAGCGTCGTGCGGCTGGCGCTTCTCTTCACGGTTCTGGTCACCAGCGCTGTCGCCGTGTCCGCTCCGGCCTTGGCCACCGAACTCGGTGACTATCTGTGGCAACGCCGTCCTCTACTGCTGTTCGCGCCCGCGGACACCGATCCCAGGCTCGTCGAGACGCTGGGCCGCATCGAGGCGGGCGAGTGCGAGTTCGCCGATCGCGACATGGTGACCGGGGTCGTCGTGCGCGAGGGCACCAGCACTCTCGGCGGCGAGATCATCGGAGCCGACGAGGCTCACGAGCTTAGGGCAAAGTACGCCATCGACACGGGAGCCTTCACTGCGCTGCTGATCGGCAAGGATGGAAGCGAGAAGTTCCGCGTGGACGGTGTGCCGGATCTACAGACGATCTATGCCGTGATCGACGGTATGCCCATGCGGGGCAACGAGATCGGATCCTCCCCGAGCGGGTGCTGACCGTTCCGATGCCCACTACGGTGACCTGACGGGAGGATGGCGCGCAGTGCTGGGCGATCGTCGGAACGGGCCACAGCTGGCCGGTGTCGCGGCCGGCTGCTGCTGGGCGCTTCTGGTGGTGTCCTGCGCCGGGCACGCCCCGGGCCGTGACGAGACGACGCCTGCGGCGTCTCGCGCTTCTGCACAGGTCCCCGCAACGGAAGGGGCCGCCGTCGTACTCGTCGACCTCGGCACCGCGGATGCGGTGGCGACCTGGACGACGGTCAACGACCCCGTCATGGGCGGCAGGTCCACCTCGAGGATCACCTTCGACGACGGGCTCGTGTTCTCCGGCGTCCTCTCCCTGGAGAACAACGGCGGGTTCGCCTCGGCCCGTAGTCCGCAAGACCCCGGTCTCGGGCGACGGGCAGCCGGAGCGACGTCGCTTGGTGTGCAGGCGCAGGGCGACGGGAAGACCTACGTGATGAAGGTCGGCGTCGTCGACCAGCCGTGGTCCTACATTCAGCGCTTTCGGACCGAGGCCGGCGTTTCCCGTCGCTACGACCTGCCCCTCGGGTCCTTTGAGCCGGTCGGTATGCGTCTCGACCCGGCACCCGATGCCCCTGCGGTTCTCGACCCGTCGACCATCGACCAGGTGTCGGTCTACATCCTCGACAAACAGCAGGGCCCCTTCCAGATCACCGTCGGTGCGATCGACGCCGTGACGGGGGCTGCCTGAGCGTCCCGAACGGTGGAGTTATCGGGCGGTGAAGAACACCGGGTCATTGAAGACGGCGATCGTCAGTGCCCACAATCCGTCGGCACCCGCCGGCACCGCCACACAGGTGTTCGCTTCCACGACGTCTCCCACGTGCATCTCACCTACGGCGAGCAACGAGTCGGGGATGACGCCGCAGCCCTCGCGGAAGTTGCGGTTCTCGGCATCGCGAAACTCCACCAAGACCTCCACCGACGGGTACACCGGCGTGCCACCGGCATGGGTGTACGCCGCGCGTACAGGCACGATCCAGAACTCCATCCCAGCAGGGGGCGGTGCATTCGACGGGTCGGCGGCCGCCACCTCCGCCCCGGCCTCACGTGGTGTGCCGAGCGTTACCGTCCAGCCGGGATCGGTCACCGTTTCGCCGATGGGCAGAGGGTTCTGGCGGGTTCCCGGCGCAGCATTGACAGTGGGATCGTCACTCGGCCGCGGGTTTTCGGCCGACTGCGCCGGATCAGAGTCGCCGGGGATCGTCGACATCAACCGCGCGGCGCTGATCACCACGCCGACCACCGACACGCCGATTGCGCCGACGCTGGTCGTCTTGGGCCGTCTCGGTAGGCACAGGGCAACAACCCCGAGAACGAGCGCCATTGACAGCAAGACGCCGCTGACCGTCAGTACGAACGGAACACAGGCCACGCCCAGTAGCGCGGTGATCAAAGCGACCAGGCCGAGCGGGTTGCCGCGCTTGGCGGCCGGCTGTTCGGACCACAGCGGATAGCCGTAGTTCGGCGGATAGCCAGGCGGCGGCGGATAGCCGTAATTCGGGGGATAGCCGTTGTTCGGCGGCGGTGTCGTCACGGTGTCCCTCTGTCGAGATGCAGCGGCAGTCGACCCCTACTGTGCCAAGACGCGGCGGGCCGCGGGGGGCTTGCTGTACTTCTGCCCCGAAGACCACGTCATAAGGCCTTCGCGGTGTGACCCGCCGCTGCGTGTGCAGTGGGCACTGTCATCACGTGGGGATGAGCCTCACCGGGAGGTGCTCATGCCGGTGGATGATGTTGTTGACGGCCCACGTCGGCTCGGCGACGATCTCGATGCGGTCGACCCGTTCGACGAGCGCTGTGAGCATTGCGGTGGTCTCCAGCCGTGCCAGGCCCTGCCCGGCGCACGCGTGCGCGCCGCTGCCGAATCCGAGGTGGCGCCCCGCATTGTTGCGGATGTCGAAGGTGTCGGGCTCGTCCCATTCCCGTTCGTCACGGTTGGCAGAGGCGTACATCACCAGCACACGCGCACCGCCGGGCAACTGCATCCCACCGATATCGCTGTCGCCCAACATCTTCCGAGTGAACGCGCGCAGCGGTGACTCGAAACGCACGATCTCGTTGACGGCGTTGGGCATGAGGGTGGGCTCTTGCTTGAGCAGCTGCCACTGTTCGGGATGAGTGGCGAACAGGTACATCCCACTGGAGATCGCGCTGATCGTTGTGTCGATTGACGGGGCGATGTAGTCGATGAGAAGGGCCGGCACCTCCTCGACGGCCACAGTGCCCTCGTCCACGGCGAGGAGCAGCTCGTGCGCCATGCTTCCCGGCAGCACGTTGCGCTCACGCACCACGCGGCGGGCGAAGCTCAGCATCTGCAGACTGCGCGGCACCGCCTGGACGGACTGCCGGTTGGTCGGGCCGAGAATGTCGAACGTGGCCGCAGCCCAGTCGAGGAGATGCGCCCGCTCATCCCGGGGCCAGCCCACCAGGTCGGGCACCACTGATAACGGGAGGGCCGCGGCGAGGTCGGCAACCGCGTCCACGGTGCCCTTGCGCACGGCGTCGTCAACCAGGGACCGGGCCTGCGCGTCGACATCGTCACCCAGGCTGCGCAGAGCCCGCGGCATCAACCTGTGCGCGACGAGCTTGCGCCGCCGATCGTGGTCGGCGCCGTCGCTGTTGAGAGTGGTCCCGCGCGACAGTCGATTCGCCAGCGGATTGGCCGCCACTCCGTGGCCGGATAGAAACATGCCGTCGTCGCGCAGGGTCTGTTTGCACTCGGCATAGCGTGGGAGCGCGTAGAGGCGGTGACGGGCCAGCCACACCACAGAACCCAGCTCGCGCAGGGCGCGGTAGTGCGGGTAAGGGTCCAGAAGTGCTGAGCGAGTGTAGATGTCGGGCCGGTACACCGGTACTGCAGGAGGCCTGCGATGCACCGGATCAGTCTCCTTCCGGTACAGGGACGCCGGTACGCGCCGGTCGATGTTCCGCCAGGTACGGTGGAAGAGCCCGGCACACCGAGGTGACGTCGCGTCCCGCGACCAACACGGTGCGGTCGGGTCTCACCGCCGCCGCTGTGAGGCGACGGCCACCAAGCCAGCGGGCCAGCTCGGACCCCGCTGCCGCGTGCACCGCCTGTGCGCCTCGGGTGGTGACCAACTCCTGCTGCGACGGGCTCAGCGCCACCGTGGTGACCACACCGAATCCGAGGCCCAGCTCGTCGTCGATCCGATTGCCGTTGGGCAGCAGTGCATTAGGGCACAGGTGCCCGCTGATGCCCCGCGTCTGCAGCTTCCGCCGGACAAGCGGTGAGGACCGCAGCGGCGGGGTTCGGGAGTCGGTGACTTTCGCCCGCAGTCCCGGCATCCTGCGCAAGCGCGGCAGCAGCAGGGACCGCACCGCCGCGCCTAGGCGGCCACCTGCGGTCATGGCCCGACCGACGGTCAGCCCCAGCGAGATCATGTGGCGTGCGTGCGGGCGGCGCTCGACTTCGTAGCTGTCCAGCGTTCCAGGCGGCAGATCGCCGCGGTGCACGCCGGCGATCTTCCAGGCCAGGTTCATCGCGTCACGCAACCCGGCGCCCAAACCCTGTCCGATGAACGGCGGGGTCAGGTGCGCCGCGTCCCCGAGCAGGAAGACGTTGCCCTGGCGCCACCGGTCAGCAAGCTGGGCCCGGAAGGTGTACTCGGCGACTCGGACCACCTGCAGATCGGTGTCGGCGACGTGATTCGTCCACGGCGCGATCAGCGGGCGCAGCGCAGCCAAATCGGCGTAGTCGGAGGCTGATTCGTGGTCGAGGAGGCGGAACTCCCATCGATAACGGGTAGGTCCGATCCGCATGTACGTGCCTGCACGGCGGTCGTCGCAGACCTGGTGCACGCCTTCCCACTGGTGCAGGTCGGCGTCGGTGGCGATGTCGACCACCAGCCAGCGTTGATCGAATTTTAGGTTCCGCATCGAGGCACCGACCGCGGTGCGCACCATGCTGTTGGCGCCGTCGCAGCCGAGCACGAAGTCAGCGGTGATCACCGACTCCCGGTCACTTCCGCGGTCGCGGATCCGCAGACGCAGCGGGGCGGCTCCCTCCGGTGGGGACACGTCGAGCACCTCGACATCGCCACGGAATTCGGCGCATGCGTACCGGGTCAGGTTGGACCGCAACAGCTCCTCGAGACGCGGTTGGTCGAACATGCTCGCCGACGGAAACCCGTTGCGCGTCAGAGCTTTATCGCGGTCGAACTGCGCCAGCACCGACATGTCGCGGTCGACGAGCCGCAGTCCGCGGGTCGGGCGGGAGATGGCGGCGAACTCGGTCGCCACGCCGAGCCGGGCCAGGATGCGGTACACCTCGTCGTCGAGGTGGACCGCACGCGGTTGCGGATACACCTGCGGCCACCGGTCCAGCACCAGGGTCTCGACGCCGTACTGCGCCAGCAGGGTCGCGGCCGTGATCCCGGTGGGTCCGCCTCCGACGACGGCGACCGTGACGTGCTGGGCCGGTGCGTCGTTCGTCGTCTTCGTCATTGCCGGCGGATCTCGTAGTTCACCGCGAACGACTTCACGATTCGTTCGACGGCAGAGCGGTCGGCGGACGAATCGAGGGTGACGACGACGACAGGCACTCCGGCATCGACGTGGCCGGCGATCTCCGTCAGGCCGGGTTGGCCGGCGAGCGCATCGGTCAGCGCGTGTTGGGCGGCGGTGGCCCGCAACGGCACCTTGTACGGCTTACCGACATCGGTCACAGGTATCGCATCGATGATGTTCACCGCCTTGGGGGCCGCGGCGCGTTCACTGATCCGCTGACCGGCGAAGGCGGTCAGTTCCTCACCGGTGACGGTCGCACCGGGCTGCACCGTGACGAATCCGACGGGTACCTCGCCCGAATGCACATCGGGACGCGCCACCGCTGCGGCCGCGGTCACGTCGGGATGGTTGAGCAGCACGTCCTCGATCAGAGCGGGGTCGATGTTGTGGCCCCCGCGGATGATGAGGTCTTTGGCGCGCCCCGCGAGGTAGACGAAGCCCTCGTCGTCCACGGATGCCAGGTCACCGGTGTCGAGCCAGCCGTCGCGCAGGTCTCCGCGACCGTCGAGTACGTACCCGTCTTCGGTGCGCGCGGTGACATAGCCGGGAAAAACGTTGGGGCCGCTGAGGACCAGCGCTCCGACCTGCCCGGCCGGCAGCTCGCGCCACGCGCCGTCGTCACCCATCTCGACCGCTCTGGCCTCCTGGTAAGGCATCCGTTGGCCGACCGAGCGGGGCCTCGGATGGCCTGCGAAGCTGCGCGCGCTGGCACAGGTGGCCTCGGTCAGCCCGTACCCCTCGACCAGCGCCACTCCGGTGGCGTTGCGAAAGTTCTCACGCACGGTCTCCGGCAGTGCCGAAGCACCCGATACAGCGGAGCTGAGGCTGGAGATGTCGGCATCGACGGGGATCTGGGCAAGCACCGCGTAGACGGTCGGCACGGCACTCATCGCGGCCAGTCGGTAATGCTCCACGATGCGCCAGAAGTTCTGATACAGGCCCATATCGCGGTATCCCTGGGGACCGGCCCACACCACGGGCTGCCCGCGCAGCAGTGGGGCCAGCACGGTGACGATCAAGGCATTGACGTGGAAGAGCGGAAGAGCGGCGAACACCACGGCGTCCTCGGCGAGGTCCGCGCTGACGGCGACCATCCAGGCGTCGGCGACCTCATTGCGGTGGGTGTGCGCGGCCAGTTTCGGGGTGCCGGTGGTGCCACCGGTGTGGAACAGCGCGGCCAGGGCCGCTGACTCTGCTCGCCCACCGTCGAGTGGATGGGCGTCGTGCTCTGCGGCCAGTGCCGACAGATAGGCCACCGTGACGCCGGGCAGCACCGGCACGGCACCGGGCGCCCCGTCCGCCAGCGTGGGGCGCAGCAGCACCACGGTGTCGATGAGGCCCTGCTCGGCGAGGCCGGCGGCGCGTTCCAGGCCGACGGGGTCGAGCTCCGGTGCGGCAGTGATCAACACGCGCGCGCCGGAAAGCCTGGCCAGCTCGGCGACGTGCTCGCCGGACAGGGATCCGTTGATCGGCACCGCGATGCCGGCGGCCTGAGCGGCCAGGGTGGCCGTGATCAGCTCGTCGCAGTTGGGGCTGATCAGCAGCACTGCATCCCGTCGACCGATACCGCAGCGGGCCAGAGCTTTCGCGGCGCGCGTCACGTCGGCGGCGAGTTCACCGAAGGATCGGCGCGCGCTGCGCTCATCGCCGGTTCCGTCGGGCAGGACGGTGACCGCGGTGCGGTCGGGCCACAGCCGGCCGGCGCGCAGGACGACGTCGTAGGTGCAGGCGGGCAGTCCGCGACGGTCCAGGGGAACCCGTTCGATGGCATCGATGTCGCTCGGCGCCTGCGCGGTGGGCCAGAGCATGTCGGCGGTCATGTGTGTCGCACCGTCAGCCGCTGTGCACCCAGGTCGAGGGTGCCGTCGTCGGTGGCGACGGAGGCCTCGATCACATCGCCGTGCTGAAGGTATTTCGGGTTCTTGGCCTGTCGGGCGAAGAACGCCTTCCACTTGACGGCCGAGGGCAGCAGGTTGCCGATCATCTCGATGGGTTTGGGAGGGGCGGTCAACGCGGTTCCTGCCGGGGTCCCGGTGAGGATGAGGTCACCGGCGGCCAGCTCTTGGAAGCGGGTCAGCGCCTGCAGCGCCTGCAGGGGTCGATACAGCATGTCGCCGTCGACGAGGGCGTTCTGCCGTTCGTCGCCACTGACGCTCAGTCTCAACCGCAGGTCGCCGAAGCGGGCAAGTTCGCCGGCGTCGACGAGGAGCAGCGCCGGGCCCACCGGGGTGAAGGTCGGATAGGACTTGGCTTCGTAGAACTGCGTCTGGGGCAGTTGGATGTCGCGAGCGGACACGTCGTTGGTGATGGTGAGCCCCGCGATGTAGTCGGCAAGATCGGCATCGGTGATCCTGGTGCCCACCGGGATGTCCCGCCCGATGACGAGTCCGATCTCGATCTCGTAGTCCAGCAGGCCCACGTGCGCAGGGCGCACGATGTCCTCGAAGGGACCGCTGATGGACGCCGAGGATTTGCGAAAGAAGGTCAGTGGCACCGTCTTCGGATTCATCCCGGAATCGCGGACATGTGATTCGAAATTCGTCATCTGGGCGACCACGCGGCACGGGGCGGTGACCGGCGAGAGCAGGTGCAGTTCGTCCACCGCAACAGTGCCGCCGGCGGCCGCCGCCGTGGCGATGGCTGCCCTGTCGGCCAGCAGTTCGGCGGTGGTGGCCGCGGAGGTGTCGATCCGGGCGGCGCCGGTGGGCGTGTGCACCCACCAGCCGTCCGCGGTACGCAGTACGGAAGTGGTCATGAGGTCGCAACTTTCAGTAGGCCGATGAGACGGTGCAGGTCGAATTCGTTGTCGCCGCGCAGCGCGGTGAGCATCGAGGCCACCTGGTGCCGCGCCGCGCGCGGGCCGGCGTCGAGGAAGTCCTTGCTCGCCGGTGGTCCCCATTGCGCCAGGCCCGAGGCGGTGAACGGGGCCCAGCCGGGTTCGAGGGTGTTGTCGAACATGTCACCGTCGGCGAAGTGCTCGACCAGGAAGCCGTCGGGATCGCGCCAATAGTCGAACAGTTGGCTGCCCTGGATGTGGCGGCCGATTCCCCACGATCGGAAATAGCCTCGCTCACTGAGGAACTCGCCGCCGGCGGCCAACGCATCGAGGTCGCTGACCTCGTAGGCCGAGTGGACGTAGCGATTGGCCGGCCCGAGGGCCAGGGCGAGGGTGTGGTGGTCGGCGGGGGTGGTGCCGCGATCGCAGCGGATGAAACTCATCGCAGGTCCGCGGTCGCGCTGCCCGGGGAAGAACAGGAAGTCGCTGACGATCATCCCGAAGGTGTCCAGATACCAGTTCAGCGTGCGCAGGTACGAGGTGGACTGCAGCACCACATGGCCCAGCCGCTGCACGCGCGCGGGTACCCGTGGGGGCCGGACCGTGGCGTTGAGCCGGGCGTCGCTGACGCCCGTGTTGCGGATCTGCGTCGGCTGCGCAGGTAGGGCGGGCAGGGTGTGCAGACCGGCGACGACCTTTACCGGCATGCCGCTGGGGTCGGTCAGGTGCACCGCCATTCCGCCCAGCTGCTCGGGAAGCGGTTGCAGCCGAGCGCCCGTCTTGTCGGCCAGGCGGAGAAGGTCGACCTCGTCGGCCGCACGCAATGCGAGACCCGCGAAGCGGGTGCGCTCACCCCGCCGGATGATCACGCAGGGCGGCCCGGCCTTCGTCCCGCGGAGGTGCAACTCGTGCGGATCGCGCACAGCGATGCCGAAACCGAAGGCCCGGGCGAACGCCTCAGCTCGGACGAGGTCGGGCTTGTCGAACTCCAGCCATGCGATGTCCTCCACACGTATGACCGGACCCCGCGCGCGGCCGGAGTGTTCACCGGATAACGCGCCACGTTCGCTGTGCATATTGCGGTGCCCGTCGGACATGGTCGCGGCCTTCACCATCATCTGCCCCTTTTCCCGTAGTTGAGGAAATCGTCACATACGACTTATTCGTCAGTCAACCGTAGTTGACGAAATCCTCATTAATGAGGGGACTGGTATCTTCGGTCCATGGCCGGGCCCGAGCGCACCCCCGAAGCGCCTGACGCTGCGGTGAACCGCGTACAGCGTCGCAAGCTGCGCACCCGCAGCGCCCTGATCCGCGCGGCCCAGCGCTTCATCGCCGAGGGCAAGCTGAACGCACCGATCCTGGACATCACCCAGGCGGCCGACGTCGGAATGGGGTCCTTTTACAACCACTTCGGCAGCAAGGAAGAGCTGTTCGATGCCGCCGTGGCCGACGCTCTCGACAACCTCGGCGCCCTACTCGACGGTTTCACCGGGGGAATGTCGGACCCCGCCGAGGCTTTCGCGGCGAGCTTCCGCGTAACTGGTCGACTCTTGCGCTACCGCCCCGACGAAGCTGCGCTTCTGCTCGCCAACGGCGGTTCGCTGATCCTGTCCGACCGCGGGCTGTCGCCGAGGGCGCTGCGCGACATCGCGGCGGCGATCGAATGCGGCCGTTTCACCATCGACGATGCCGAACTCGGCCTCGCCATGGCCGGCGGCATGCTCGTCGGTCTCACCACGCTTCTGCGCGAACGGCCCGAGCGCGACACGGACGCCACCGTCGACGAGGTGACGGAGAAATTGCTGCGCGCCCTGGGTATGACATCGGCGCAAGCCAAAGCGGTGTGCCGCAAGCAGCTCCCCGACATGTCCGCACTGCACGACTCTCCCGCCGACTGGCCGACCCCCCTGGCGCCTGACGCGTGATCTCCCCGCGTTCTCGACGGCGCGGCGGAGTTCGCCATTATTGGGATCGGTAGCGATTCGGCGCTGTGTACTCGACACCATGATCACTCATACGTCGAAGCGCTCCATCGCCGGAGCTTTGATAGCCGCCGCCCTTGCTGGCGCCGGGATGGGAACGGCCGCCGGTACGGCCGAGGCGCAGACCCCTCCGGGCGGTCCCTACACCTGGTGCCCCGGCGATCCGCCGGTCGAGACCGGGAATAAGAGAGTCAATCCGGTGCGCTGGGATGAAGGCATCTGCCACGAGTACTGGTTCGTCTATCACGGGCAGGGCAACGTCGCGCTGAACATCTGGGACGGACCGAATCCGCCGGGACCTCCCCCGGGCCAGGGCGTCGGTGCGCCGCCACCGCCGTTGCCGCCGGGTTGGTGCTGGTCGTTGTTCCTGGCAGGGCCGTGCCCGCCGGGAGTCCCGGGACCCCGGCTGGGCTAGGCGCCAGGACAGAGGTCAGCGCTTCGAGCGCGGGATGCCCGTGGCCCACAGCGCCCAGGCGATGAGCACCGGTTGGAATAGGAGCCGGACAAAACGCTTGGTGTCGCTGTCGAGCCCGAATCCGTCGGCGTGGTTGAGGAACTGCGCGATGTTGCCGGGGAAGATCAGGATGAAGAACGCCGCGAGGAGCCGCCCCACGAGGACGCGGTCCCGGTTCAGGAGGGCCAGACCGACACCCAGCGTGATCTCGACACCGCCCGAGGCCATGACGACGCCGTCGGCATCCATGGGAACCCACTGAGGTACCTGCGCCTGGAATTCCTCACGAGCCCAGAACAAGTGGCTGAATCCGGCGAAGATCATCGCGCCCGCCAGCACCAGTCGGCCGACGGTACGGGCGCGGGTGGTCGGTGGCGGCGCAGGAAGTTCGGACATGAGTCAGCCTTTCGTCGCAGTCGGGTGGTGCGGTGAGGTGGTGAGAAGCTAGGTGGCGCTTCGGCCGTGCAACTCGGCGGTGATCAGATGGAGGGCATCGCGCAGTGCGGCAAGCTCCTCCCCCGCCCCGTCATTCGTGCCGAGGAGCCGATCGGGAATGCACGCTGCCCGATCCTCGAGTGCCCGGCCCTGGGGCGTGAGCGTGATGTCGACACGCCGCTCGTCGTCCTCGCTTCGACGCCGCCGGACGAGGCCGGCCGATTCGAGACGTTTGAGCAGGGGCGACAGCGTGCCCGAGTCCAGATGCAGCCGGTCTCCGAGATGCCCCACCGAGCACGGCTCGTCCTCCCACAACACCAGCAGCACAAGGTATTGCGGGTAGGTCAGGCCGAGTTCCTCCAGCAGCGGCCGGTACGCGGCGGTGACAGCCCGCGACGCCGAGTAGAGCGCGAAGCAGAGTTGCTCGTCGAGTCGGGGACCGGGCATACGCAAACCATATCGCACGCCGTTTAATTGCGCACAATCAAAGTCGCGGCGATTTGAGAGCTCCGGCGCGCCCCGTGGTCAGTTGTTCACGGCCAGCGCGACCGTCAGCTCGGCGATGACCCGCGGATCACGCAGCCGGTCGCCGTAGGCCTCGCGCAACTGGCGCAACCGGTATCGGATCGTCGACGGGGACACGAACAGGTCGGCGGCCACATTGTCGCGGCGACCGTGGTGCAGCAGCCACGACCGCAGCGTCTCGACGAGACGGTCCCGTGACGCTTCGGGGACATCCGCCAACGGCGCGAGGACGCGCGCACGCAGATCGGCAAGTGCGTCGGCGTCGGCGCGCAGGATCAGTTCCGGAAGGAGCTCCTCGGTATCCAGCACATCTGCGGCCTCCGGCGGCTGCAGAGCAACGGCGCGCATCACCCGCCGGATCGAGGATTGCGCGTCCTTCCACCCGCGCGCGGGTCCGACGACAGCCCCCGTGCCGGCGACCGAGGCCAGGAACGGCGGCCGCGCCGCCCCTCCGACGTCGCAGACCAGGACGACGCGCACGCCGATGTGCGAGTCGATGGCGTCGTGGGGAACGTGCAGCGTGCGGGGATCGGTCGTCACGGCCGCGGCGCCGCGCTGCCGCCCGCTGGGGATGGCAACGGCGGTCACGGTCCGCGGCACTGCCCACGACGCGTATTCGGCGGCCAGTTCGAGTTCCTCGGAGGTCGCGTCGCTCAACAACATTCGGACCAGTCGTTCGCGTTGCCGCTCGCGGTCCCGACCCGATCTCGACTGCTCGTCGGCGTGTCCCGCGACGCCGGCCGCCGAGATCAGGTCGAGGTAGGCGAAGAACATCTCGGCAAAGGCGCTGATCTGGTCGCGGTCCACGCCGTCGTGCGCGGCCAGAGCGCTCCAATCGCGCCACAGTTCGCGGGCGCCCACCCGGTAGGCGGCCAGCTGCACTTCGGGGGGTCTGCCGTTGCGGGCCTCGCGGCGGCCGAACCGGTAGGCGGTGTCGAGCACCTCCTGTATCGGCCCCGACGCGTGCAGGTCGGTGGACGGACGGAGCCCGTCGATCAGCGAACTCAACAGCTGGCCGGCCGACGCGTCGATGACCGGCCGCCAGGACTCCTGGGCGGCCTGGGCCAGCGGCGGAACCTCGGCGATGACGGCGTGCACCATCCGGTCGATCAGCGCCGGAAGCCCGGCTCGCATCGCTTCGAGGGTGCCCGCAGGCAGCTCGACGATCCTCGCGGTGTGGCTTCGGGGTTCCGGCATACCGGCGATGGTAGGTCCACAGGGCCGCAGACTGACCGCAGAGGTCAATCAGTGTCGCCATTTTTAGCCCGTCGGGGTGAGAAATTGCCCCTAGCGGTCACGAACACTGAGGGGGTGACCACAACGTCTGCGCCCCTCACAAGCGCCCGTGATCGAGAAGACTTCGCAGTCCGACTGCTCAAAGGGTCTGCCAAGAAGTCCTACGAACCCGTTGTCGACATCGACTGGGATGCCCCGCTGGCGGACGATAAGTACTTCCTGCCGCCACAGATGTCCTCGCTGTACGGGACACCTCTGTGGGAGCAGATGAGCCCGCAGCAGCGCATCGACCTGTCCCGCCACGAGCTCGCCAACTACCTGTCGATGGGCATCTGGTTCGAGAACATGCTCAACCAGTCCCTGCTGCGCGGCATGATCCACTCCTCACCCACCTCGGACAGCACTTTCTACGAACTGACGGAACTGGGTGACGAAGCCCGGCATATGTTGATGTTCGGCAAGGCGATCCGGCGCATCGGCGTCGAGCCCTTCTGGCCGACGGGGCGCCACGCGCGCTCGGTCAATGCGATGCCGTTCCTCTTCCGCGGATCGATGCTATGGATCGCCGCGCTCGTCGGTGAGGAGATCTTCGACGCCCTGCAACGCAGGATCCTGGACGACGGTCAGGATGTGCAGCCGTTGGTCCATCGGCTGATGCGCATCCACGTGACGGAGGAGGCGCGCCACATCCAGTTCGCGCGGGACGGGATCCGTCGCGACGTCGCCGCACTCCCGGCCCGTACCCGGTGGATCGTCTCCAACCTGCACGGGCTCGGCGCGTCGCTGTACCTGAAGAACTTCACCCGCCGCGGGCTCTATCAGCGGGTCGGCCTCGACGCCGCCGAAGCGCAGCGACAGGCATTGGCCAACCGGCACTTTCACGACATGCAGAAGCTCGGTTTCGCATCGCTGGCGCAGTTCCTGGACGAGGCCGGGTTGATGGGCCCCCTGGCACGCCGGATGTGGAAACGGAACCACTTCCTGTGAGCGTCTACACCGGTTCGGCCAGTCTGATCGTCGACGACGCCCGGCACGCGGTACGGGTACACCTCAAGGGGGCGGTCAATCCCTTTGACGGTCACTACCATTGGCAGGGCACGGTCTACGCCGCACCGGGTCATGTGACACCGGCCGGCGCGCCGGTGCGGTTGTGCGTGGACGACCACGACGCGGTGGGCCGCCTCGTCGAGCGAACCGTCGACGGTCACCTGATGATCAGCGGGACCGGGCGCCCACCGTTTCCGTTGTGAGGGCCGTGGTGTGGGGGCTCGTGGCACCCGGCACGGATGTCCTGACCAGCCCGAGGCGGTGCTGCTCGTAGCTCGAACGCTGCTGTGAGACTGAGGCTTCCAGCTGGGAGAGAACCTGTCCTGGCGCCCATGGATCGTCGGTGTCCACCATGGCGGGATGACCTGGCATCGATCCCACCTCCACATCGCCCGCGGGGCAGCGGCATTGGCCGCGACCGTGGGCGTCGGCCGGTTCGTCTACACACCCATTCTGCCGCTCATGACGTCCCAGGCCGGTCTGAGCCCGGCCGGCGCCGGCGCTCTCGCGACCGCCAACTATGTCGGCTATCTCGCTGGGGCGCTTGCAGGGGTGGCGTCACCCCGGCTGATCCGGTCGACCACCACGTGGCGGTGGGGCCTCGTCGCCGTCGTCGCGAGTCTGGCGTTGATGCCGATGACGCATCACGTGACCGTCTGGCTGGCGATACGCGCGGTCGCCGGGTTCGCGAGCGCCGTGCTGTTCGTGATGGCTGTGGATTGGATGATGGACCACGCCCGGGGTCGTTCGGTGCAGCTGCCGGGGTGGGGATTCGGCGGCGTGGGCCTGGGAATCGCACTGTCCGGCGTCCTGGTGTTGGTCCTGCCCGCCGCAGGGTGGCGGGCCACCTGGTGGGCTGCGGCGGCACTCGCCACCGCGGTCGGCGCCATCGCATGGCGCATGCGGGGCGCGGGCGAGACACCCACGGAGAAGGCCGCTTCGGCGGCCGCACCTGCAGGTTCGCGGCGTTGGTTCCTGGTTCTGCTGGCCTGCTACACCCTCGAAGGGGTCGGGTACATCATCGCCGGAACGTTCCTCGTCGCAGCCATCAGCCAGACGTCACCAGGCACGCTCGGTAACGGTGCCTGGTTGGTGGTCGGGCTGGCCGCAGCACCGTCCGCGGCGCTGTGGGCGATGGCCAGCGCGCGGTGGTCGCGTCCGACGCTGCTGGTGGTGGCACTGTTCGCGCAGACGGTGGGAATAGCGCTGCCCGCTCTCGTCAGCGGCGCGACACCCGCGCTGATCGGTGCCGTGGCATTCGGCGGCACATTCATCGGGGTGAGCACCCTGGCGTTGGCGGCAGGCCGGGACTTGGCCTTTCCCGGGGCCGTCGCCGTGCTCACGGCGGGGTACTCAGCCGGTCAGATCGTCGGCCCGCTCGTGGTGACTCCCCTACTGCACCACGGTTTTCGCGCTGCGCTCCTGACGTCGGCACTGATCGTGGCAGCGGCGGCGATGACCGCTGCGTGGCTACGTGTCGGCTGCCGGGAACTCAGCCCGCCTGTGCGCGGTGCGGATCGTCTGCCGGCAGCCACACGCCCGGTTCGGTGAGGCCTGACCGGTCGACGCCGGCGGTGAAGGCGTCGACGACCGCGTGTATCAACGGGTTCGGCTCCTCGCGCCGCCACACCAGCGACCACGTCCACATCGGGCTCGGGCGCTGCACCGGCCGCCGTGTCATGTCCGGCGGGGTGACGTCGTTCTGGCCCTTGGGGTTGTTCAACACCGGACGCCGGAGTCGCCGAATGTGGTCGAAGAAGGTCGAGCCCGTCACTCCCCCGTCCTCGACGCGAAGGGTCTGCGCCCCCGACTCGGCGGCGAACTGCGCGGCGAACCGGTTCCACGAGGACCAGCTCGCCTCGTCCGAATCCAGCAGCACCGTCAGGTCGCGCGCATCGACGGGTGACGGGTCCTGTCCGACACTCAACGCGTACAGCCGGTCGGCCCCGACCAGTCGGGCCTGGAGTGACATCGCCTCGAGGTCGGCCTGCTCGACCCAGCAGATCGCGAGGTCCAGGCTGCCGTCCGCGACGCGGGCCGCCTGCGTGTGCGAGGGCATGACCCAGGTGTCCACCCGCAGCTGCGCGACGCCGGCCGCCCGCTCCGCCCAGTCCGTCGGACACCACTGCACGTACCCGATCCGAACCGGCTCCGACGAGGACAAACCGAGGGCCTGGCGACGTAGCTCGACGGCCTGATCGATGAGGGCCCGTACCCGCGGAAGCAGTGCCGAGCCGGCGGCGGTCAAGGCCACCGATCGCCGGTCGCGGTCGAACAGCTGCACCTTCAGGTCCCGCTCGAGTGCCTTGATCTGTTGTGAGAGCGAAGGTCCCGCGATACGCAGCCGCTCGGCGGCCCGCCCGAAGTTCAGCTCCTCGGCCACCGTGACGAAGTAGCGCAGCTGTCTCAGCTCCACAGAGGTCAGCGTAATGCAGTAGGAGTCTGCGCCTACCAGCAGCGAGCGAACAGGTCCCGCCGACCCGGACTGTCCGGCGGCCCCCCACGCGTTCGGTTGAGTATCACCACGAGAAGGGACCACGATCATGACATCCACTCCCCGCGTCGCACTCATCACCGGCGCATCACAAGGAATCGGCGAAGGCCTGGTAGCCGGATACCGAAAGCTCGGCTACGCCGTCGTGGCCAACTCCCGGACGATCGCGCCCAGTGAGGATCCGATGGTGCTGGCGGTCCCGGGCGACATCGCGCAACCCGGCGTCGGCCGACAGATCGTCGACGCCGCGGTCGAACGCTTCGGCCGCATCGACACCGTGGTCAACAACGCAGGGATCTTCATCGCCAAGCCGTTCGTCGACTACACCGACGAGGACTACGACGCGATCACCGGTGTGAACCTCCGGGGATTCTTCGAGGTCTCGCGGGCGGCGGTAGGCCAGATGCTCGAACAAGGCGAGGGAGGCCACCTGGTCACGATCTCCACGACGCTGGTCGAACACGCCAACTCCGACGTGCCGTCGGCACTGGCCTCGCTGACCAAGGGTGGACTCAATGCCGCAACGCGTGAGTTGGCCGTCGAGTACGCCACCCGTGGGATTCGCTCCAACGCAGTCGCTCTCGGCATCATTCGGACCCCGATGCACCAGCCGTCGGACTACGACGCACTGGCGGCACTGCACCCGGTGGGTCGCGTCGGCGATGTGGCCGACGTCGTCAACGCGGTGCTGTACCTGGAGAACGCGCCCTTCGTGACCGGCGAGATCCTGCACGTCGACGGCGGACAGAGCGCAGGTCACTGACATGGATTCCGCACAGATCCTCGCCGACGTCATGGACGAGTGGAAGGCCGGTATCGATGCCGGCGATCCCGGCCGGGCGGCCGCCGCATTCACCGAGGATGCGGTCTTCCGAGGGCTCCGCCCCTACGGCGTGGGCAGGCACGCGGTAGCCGACTACTACCGCTCCCGACCCGCCGGCATGACCGTCACCTACCGCGTCCTCGAAACCCGCCGGCCGACAGACGATGTCGTGCTCGGCTATCTGGAGGCGACATTCCGCTACCTCGACCGCCCCGCCGTGGAGCTGGCCATCGGCGTCGTGCTCACGCGGCGTGGCGGCCGATGGGAGGTGGCGCAGTACCAGGCATCGCCGGTGGTTCAGAGGTAGGAGGCTGACGACCGCTGGTCAGAGGAAGTAGCTGTCGTGGCGGAAGTTCCATTCGCGACGCTCGTCGTCGGTGAGCTTGGAAAGATGCGACAGGCCCTCGAAATAGGACTCGCGCGGTGCGCCGGGAGAGAAGAGGACGAGCACCTGGGCTGGTTCGTCGGCGTCATTGCGAAACCCGTGCACCCCGCCCGGCGGGACGTAGAGGAAGTCGCCGGTCGTCGCCTCGACCCACTTGTCGCCGTCGAACAGCCGCATCGTGCCGTCGAGAACGTAGAAGGCCTCGGAGATCGCGCGGTGATAGTGAGCGGCGGCACCGCCGGCGCGGGGTCCGAGCTCGACGCGGTACAGGCCATAGTCACCGTCGGACTTCGTCTCGGTGACCAGGTAGTCGAACTTCATCGGCCCCACCGAGTAATCCTCGGGCTCGGTGGCGAACCGCAGGGAGGCACTGTGCTCAGGTTCACCGTCGAAGCGGTCGGGCGGGTAGGGCGGGACGTCCATGATGTTGTCCGGGGTCCACAGCGACATGCTTCTCCTTCACAAGTGATTGGGGACAGCCGTGCCCGCCTGACAGGCACACGGTGGTCAGGATCGGCGAGGTTTACGAGCTGACCCGCCGGTCTCCATCGGTACCGTCGGACAGCTTTGTCATCGCTGTGCCAGCCATTCCGAGAGTCGGGTGGCGCCCAGCTCACCGTCGTCACCGGTGACCAGACTGCCGTGCCCCAGGGCAACCCCGAAGTAGGTGGCTTCGGGGTCGACCCTGACAGTCAGATCCTCATCTGCGCAGATGATTTCAGCCATCTCTGCGAACGACATCTTCTCCGGGCCGCCGAAGCTCAGCACGCCGTTGCGTGGCGACCCGGTAGCCGTCCTGGCGACCACAGCGGCCACCTCGGCCGCGGCGACCGGTTGGATCAGCGCATCCGGTGCGCGTACTTCGTGGTCCACGATCAGCGATCTCACAATGCCATCGGCAAACTCATGGAATTGAGTGGCACGCACGATGGTGTAGGGCACCCCGGAGGTCGCTACCAGCTCCTCCTGCAGATGCTTGCCTTGCAGGTAGCCTTCAGCCTCGACCCCACCGACTCCGACGATGGACAACACCACATAGTGGTCCACCTGCGCCTCTCTGGATGCCGCGACCAGGTTGGTCGCCGAGGTCCGGAAGAACTCCACTGCGGCAACGGGTTCCATGGTGGGGGAATTGAGTACGTCGACCACCACGTCGGCACCATCCACCGCGGCGCGCACTCCCTCGCCGCTGACCGCGTCCACCCCTTCCGTCCGCGAAGCAGCGATGACGTCATGACCCGCTGCAGTCAACACGTCGACCACCTGGGCGCCGATCTGACCGGTGGCGCCGAAGACCGTGATCTTCATTTCTTGCCCTTCCGCGACTCGGCGACCTCGCGTTGGTCGAGTTCCGCCTCGACCAGGACGGCACCGGATACGGGCCAATCTAGAAGCTGGGCCCTCCCACGGATATGCCTGCAGCGCTGACATCGTGCGACGATCGCGCTCACTGTGGGTCCCGCTTGTTCAGGTCGGCAATCGCCCCAGCCACGCGCGATTGCTGCTACGTCATGAGGATTGCCTGGACATCGAGACCATGTTGCTGACGAGCACTGTCGATGACCTGGTCGACCGCGGTGCGCACATGAAGGCCCGGGTAGGCCAACCAGATGATCGCGTCCATGGCCACCGCCGCACGCATCGCCTCGGCGAGCGTGTTCACCAATGCCAGAGTTGCCGCCTTACTGGTGAAGTCGAGCACCAGACACGGTGTGGCGGTGATATGGCTCAGGGACATCAGCACCTTTGTCAGGTCGTTGATGTCCCCTTCCGAGGAAACTTTGATCGGCACCAAGTGGCGATTGCGCACCGGCGGCATCTCTGCTGACGGTGTGAGTTCGTGACGGTCGGAGCCGTAGCTTCGTAGCTTCTCGAACAAGTCAAGTTGCGATCCAACGTTCTTCAACAACAACGGTGTCATGGACAACTGCGGTTGCTCGGGGTCGGAGCGGTCGCCGTGACGGTGCTCTGCCACTAGCGCCGCTGCGCATGCCGGTGAGACGTCCCTTATCTCGTTGTCGCGCAGTGTTTCCGGGCGATGCCGGCGTCGAAATTCTGCGGGCGTCTGCTTCAACCAGTCCTGGAAGCAACGGGTGAAGTATTTGACGTGCGAGAAGCCACACGCTGCAGATATCTCCGACGTTGTCGCGTCGGTGGTGAGCAACAGCTTCTCCGCTGGCGCCATGCGCAGACCATTCACCAGATCGCCGAAGGCCACGCCGGCCAAGTCCTTCACGACATGGGATACATACGATTTGGAGTAATGGTGCTCCTGCGCGACCGCGGCGAGGACATCGCGCCGGAACAGGTGGGCACGCACCAAACTGACGATGCCGAGCAGGCGGTCTCGCTGAACGCTCGACAACACGGTGTCACGGTTGTAGTAATTCTCCAGAGAGTAGCCATGACAGAGCAGTCGAACGAATTCGGCTGCACGCGAATCGAGTCGGACCGCATTCTTCTCGAGCGTCCCTGACTCGATGATGTCGAGTAGCAGTTCTCGCAACAGCGATTCTTGCCGGCGGTAGCGGGCGAGGCCAAAGGATTCACAGCAGAACACGACGGCTTCGCAGAAGGCATCGACATCGGCGAACGCGCTGAGGTCCATCGAGATGATGGCCGTGACGTTGTCCTCCGACCCGACCAGGAAGTGCGGGTCATCGCGATTGATCACGACATAGTCGCCGCTGCCGAGGTCGAAGCTGTCGATGCTCACCCGTACGTGCAACGTCCCCCGCAGCACATACACGATCTCCAGCGCGTTGCCATGCGTGTGCAGATTGGTCCGCGACACCGCGACGGCAACCACCGACACCCGGGAGTCCTGGCCGAAGTCCGCGGGCACGTCAAACACCTCATAAAGGTAGGGCCTCCAGCCGTGACCACGCAGCGCATCATCGGCAGACGCATGCAGTTCGCCGCGGTGGATGGTGCGGGAAGCCCCGTGCGGCGGACGTGACGTCCGCCGCGGCTATTCGTCGTTCGCCGCCGAGTCGCCGTAGTCCCAGGACCGGGTCCGCACGGGGGTCACGTAGATGTAGGTGACACCCGGTCTCGGCGCGGTGGGCCACTCGGACTCCGGCACGCCGCGCGACCGGGCACCGTGCCGTGCGAGCTCCAGCGTTTCGGCGGCGTCCCGAACGATGCGTGCGTGACCTTGGAACATCACCCCGCGGATATCCGCCATGGTGGAGCCGTCTTCGAGCATTACGCTCACGGCCGGGTTGCGCTCGATGTTGGCCACTTTGCGCGTGCCATCTCGCACACCCATGACGATGTCGCCGCCCACCCGGAAGTACCCCAGCGGGACGGTGTGCGGGAATCCGTCCTTGTCGATGGTGGTCAGGATTGCCCAGCCCGGTCGGCTGTCGAGCAGCGCCGTGACTTCGTCGTCAGTGAGTTTGCGCGGCATGTGGCGAGGTTACCCGCGAGGCTGCTCACGCCCGCACTGCAGTGAAAGCTCCAAGGCAGACCACTGCTCTTAGTCAGCCCCGGCAGACTGCGCCGCTCACGTGGCGGCTTCGGAGTTCTGCGAGGTCTACCGTTAGCGGAATGGGCCTGTTCAGCCATGAGGAGTTCCGGGGATCCGCCGACCACGCTGCAGGCGGCCCCGGTGGTGGGGCCGTCGAGAGGGCGCGCCGTACCGAGGTGGAGGGAATCGGCGCGGATGATCCCGTGGTGGTGGGTCCGGGGACGGCACCCGAGGATGGTTCGTGCGGTCAGTTCGCCGTGCAGTTTCACGTGTCTACGTCGATGCTGATCGGATTGAAACGTATCGCCGATATGCGTGGGGTGAGCGTGCCGGAGGTGTGCCGCCAGGTGATCGGGGTCTTTGTTGCCCAGCAGGAGGGCGAACTGGGTGCGTTGCTTGCTGCCGAGTCCGAGGTGGCCGACTACCGGCCGAGTTTGGGCCCCTCGTAGTTGAGTCCCGCTACGGTGAGCCGCCCTCGAAGCGGGCATTGGCCACTTCCGAGGACGTCGGCACGGCGGTACAGCGCGCAGAACGACCGAAGCAGCGCGCCGAAGCGCCCTCCTATCGCCCGTTCAATACAAGCCACGCTCGGACGACTCGATCGACGGGTAGCGGCTGGCGGCGCTCTTAGCTTGCGCCGACCGAGGGGCCATACGGCAACGTTATGACCGAAGCGGATCGAGCGATCGGTCCACAGCCAGACCCTGCTGGCCTTGGCGCGCCGTCTCGTCGACGTTCTCTGGGCGCCGCTTCGCGACGGCCGCGAATCACTCACGCGCAGCCAGCTCTGACTGCTGCGGCATGATCACGCCAGTTTCCCGCTCTTCGCGTGGGTGCCGCTACCGGTGAGGCTTTCTGTCGCGAAAGCAGTCAAGATGACGGTGAGTACGGAGATGACAAGTTCACTGAGAGCGACTGCGCCAGCACTGTCTCAGTGAAGTTGGCACCTTCGCAGCTGACGAATGACAACCAAGATTGAGACCGAACAGCTATTCTCCGTCGTTGTCAGAACCTCACGACCCTGCGGTGTGAGACGGCATGGCCGGCGGCCGGAAGCGCCGACCTCTCGTTCCCAGAGTCGGGCCAGTCGCAGCAGTAGTGCGTCGTTGCCACGTGGCGCGATGAGCTGCAGTCCCACGGGTAGGCCTTGTGATGTCACGCCGGCCGGGAACGAGATGGCCGGTGTCCATGCCATCTGGTGCGGGACGTCGCCCAGCTCGTCGCCGCGATGGGGCCAGAGCCCGTCTTCGCTCAACGCGGCGTACAACTCGGCTCCGGTGACTTCGAGCCAGGAGTTGATCGCCATGGAGAACTCGACGTCCTGGTCTCGACCGCCGCTCGCTCATCCGATCCCTGGCCTCCTTCGAACAGATCAAAGCGACGCCCTGCCTTGTGGTGCGGTTCGTCAGCAAGACGTCGACCACCGCTGAACCGACAGATCTGCGAGACCGCCTGACCGAAGCCGACGCCGGTGAGGTCGCGGTGTGGCTGGTGTATGGCGCGCGATGTCCGAGCGACAAGCGGTCGACGAGACGGTTGCCTACGCGCTTGAGCACCTGGGCCTCCACATTCAGCCGATCGCGCAACCGTGATCAAGGAGAACTCGATGGCGACGGTGGCATTCGTGACGCACGAAAGCTACCTCCAGCACCAATCCCGCGTCGACTTCGGACCCGACGTGACGTGGCTGGCTTTCGGGTCATTCGGTGCTCAGTGCCGACGAGATTTGGTCATGAAGTATGAGAAGCCACAAACTCACCCACCGCCTACCGGGCCATGTTCGAGAAGCGCGACAGGTGCAGCTGATGGGCGACAGTGACGGTCCGGGTCGGACCGGCGCGGTGTTTCGCCACGATCAGATCCGCCTCGCCGCCGCGCGGGTCGTCGGTCTCGAACGCATCCGGGCGGTGCAGCAGGATCACCATGTCGGCGTCCTGCTCGATCGATCCTGACTCACGCAGGTCCGAGAGCATCGGCTTCTTGTCGGTCCGCTGCTCCGGGCCGCGGTTCAGCTGGCTCATCGCCACCACGGGCACTTCGAGCTCCTTGGCCAAAAGCTTGATCTGCCTGGAGAACTCGGAGACTTCCTGCTGGCGCGACTCGACCCTCTTGCCCGACGTCATCAGCTGCAGGTAGTCGATCACGATCAGCCGCAGGTCCGCCTTCTGCTTGAGCCGCCGGGCCTTCGCGCGGATCTCCATCATCGTCAGGTTCGGCGAATCGTCGATATAGAGCGGCGCCTCGCTGATCTCGCTCATGCGGCGCGCCAACTTGGTCCAGTCGTCATCGCTCATCCGGCCCGACCGCATGTCGGCGAGCTTGATCTTCGCCTCCGCCGACAGCAGACGCATCACGATCTCGGTCTTGCTCATCTCCAGCGAGAACACGATGCTCGGCAGCTGCTGTTTGATCGAGCACGACCGCATGAAGTCCAGCCCGAGCGTCGAGTTGTGCGTCGGGATCATCGCGCGGCTCGCCAGGTACAGGTGGTCCTCGTTGTCCACTTCGACGCACCGCACCGGGACGCTGTCGACGGGGCGAACGTCGGTGATGAACCGCGAGCTCGACCGCGACGTGTTCGGGCTGCGACGACGTTCCTTGTGCAGCAACACCTTCCGGTGGATCCCGAACACCACGTCGTCGGTGGTGAAGGTGATCATGTATGACGTCGCCTTCTGCGACACCTGGCACCGGTACCCCAGTGACACGATCAGCTCGGCGACGTCGGCCACCAGGCGGGGGCTGGTCTGCGTGTACTGCACCGAACCGGTGTTGTTGACGGTGCCGCCTGCATCGAGCAGCCCCGCCAGCAGCGCGCGACGCTGCTCCTCCGAGGCGCGCAGATAGTCGATCGGGATGTGCCGCTCCTCGACGACCCCGATCGCCTGCAGGTCGCTCTCGCAGGCACGCCCCTCGCCCTCGACGCGCATCACGATGTCCGGGTCCGCGGCCGGCATCCCTGGCGATGACGTCGCATCGCCGAGCCATGCACCGAGGGTGTACGGCGGCACCCGCAGGGCCTTCTCGGATCCCTGGATCGGCGCGGCGTTGACCACCGAGTGGTTGAGGCGCCGGTCGGCCGACGGGCACCGCAGCGTCGCGGCGATCTCCTCGGTGGTCCGGATCGCGGCGAACGTCTTCTGGTTCTTGTACCGGTGGTAGCCCGCGGCGGCGGCCTGCGCCGACTTGCGCGAGGCGCGGGTCTCGGTCAGCCACTGGTGCTCGGCGTCGGCGACAATGACTGTGCCGTCGGAGAATTCGACCTCGTAGCACGGGCGGCCCACCATCACGTCGGTGGCTGCGACCACGCGCGTCGGCGTTCCGTCTGCACCGATCAGCAGGTCCCCGACCGCGACGTCGGCCATCGTGGTCCACCCCGAGGGGGTCGGCAACGCAGTGTCCAGGGCTAGCGCCTTGCCCATACCGGGCCTCGCCGCGACGACGATCATCTGGCCGGGGTGCAGCCCGTTGGTCAGCTCGTCGAGTTCGACGAACCCCGTCGGCACACCCTTGGAGACACCGCCCTCGGAGGCGATGGCGTCGATCTCGTCCATCGTGGGCTGCAGGATCTCCTCGAGAACCACGAAGTCCTCGGCGGCACGGCGCTCGGTGACGTCGTAGATCTCGGCCTGGGCTCGGTCCACGATCTCGTTGACATCGGCGCCCTCGGCGCCGGCGTAGCCGTACTGCACCACTCGCGTGCCTGCCTCGACCAGGCGGCGCAGCAGGGCCTTCTCCGAGACGATCTCGGCGTAGAAGCCGGCGTTGGCCGCTGTCGGCACCGTCGAGATCAGCGTGTGCAGATACGGCGCACCACCGACGCGGCGCAACAGCCCCCGGCGGTCGAGCTCGGCGGCGACCGTCACCGCGTCGGCGGGCTCGCCGCGGCCATAAAGATCGAGAATGGCGTCATAGACGAGTTGGTTGGCCGGCTTGTAGAAGTCACCGGGGCGGAGCTTCTCCAGGACGTCGGCGACCGCGTCCTTGCTCAGCAGCATGCCGCCCAGCACGGCCTGCTCGGCCGCGAGATCCTGCGGGGGTTGGCGACCGAAGTCCTCCCCGGGAGGTGGTTCCAGCTCCGAGGTGTTTCCCGCCCGTCCACGGTCGTCTACAACAGCCACGCAGCTCCAATCCCTCGTCGCTCAACAGTCAGAACATACGTTCGAAGCCTACGGCCGCGATGCTAGTTCTCGCCTCCGACAAACCCCCGCCGGGAAGGGCTTTACAACCCCGCGACGGCTTACGCTAGACGTTGCTGGCTACAGCGCAACCGGGCCCTGTTGATGACGTTGTGGATGGCGTGTGGATAGTGCTGGTGGCCCATGTTGAGGGCCTGGGGAGAACCTGTTAGCAAAAGACGTGACTGCGCTTATCGACCCTGGTCACAGCACGGTAGGACGGTGTATTGGCTGTGGATGGGAAATAGCCCGGCGTGTCGTGTCCGGTTTCCTTCTCGGGCGTGTTGTGTTTCGTGCGAGGGCCGCGCAGGTTAACAGCAGGTGAGGTTCGCTGGAGCTGCTTTGCGACGAAATGTTCGCCACCGGGAAACGGCAACGGCCGGGTGCCGACCCCGTAAGGTCTTCACCCGGCCGTTTCGAGCCGAAGCGGGCGAGCCCGCGGTCGTACAGGTTAGTTCGCGACCACCTGCAGCGAGACGGTGGCGTTCACGTCGGGGTGCAGGCGCACCGCGACGGGATGGGTGCCGGTCGTCTTGATGTGCGCCTTGGGCAGGCTCACGGTGCGCTTGTCGAGGTTCGGTCCGCCGGCCTTCTTGATGGCGGAGACCACGTCGGCTGCGGTCACCGAGCCGAACAGCTTGCCCGAGTCGCCGGCGGCCTTGACGGAAAGCTGGACGGACTCCAGGTTCTCGATGGCGGTCTTGAGCTCGTGAGCGTGCTCGAGGCTCTTGACGCCCTTGAGTTCCTGGGCGCGACGGATGTCCTCGGCCTGACGCTGCGCGCCACGGGTGGCGACGATGGCCAGGCCGCGGGGCAGGAGGTAGTTGCGGCCGTAGCCGTCCTTGACCTCGACCGTGTCACCGGCCACCCCGAGGTGTTCGACCTCTGCGGTAAGAATCAATTTCATCTCTTCGCCCCTATCGCGTCGACGAGCTGAACGGCAGCAGGGCGACCTCACGGGCGTTCTTCACCGCGATCGCGATGTCGCGCTGGTGCTGAACGCAGTTGCCGGTCACCCGGCGGGCACGGATCTTGCCCCGCTCGCTGATGTAGGTGCGCAGCAGCTGGGTGTCCTTGTAATCGATGGTCTGCCCCTTCTTCGAGCAGAACACGCACTTGCGTGTCTTGACCGGCTTCTCCGGAGCCGGACGCCTCTTGGTGGAGGACTTGGCCATGTGTCTATCTCTTTCTGGAAATCACTGAAGATGAGTTGTGTGTCAGAAGGGCGGTTCGTCGTCGGCGCCGCCGAACGAGCCCGACGCGGGCGCACTGCCCCACGGGTCCTCGGCCGGTCCGCTGTTGGATGCGGGACGCGAATTGCCGCCTCCCGAACCCGAACCGAATCCGCCGCCCCCGCCGCCACTGCGGCTTGCCTTGTTGACCTTGGCGGTCGCGTAGCGCAGCGACGGCCCGATCTCGTCGACCTCGACCTCGACCACGGTGCGCTTCTCGCCTTCCCGGGTCTCGAAGGAGCGCTGCTTGAGACGTCCCGTGACGATGACCCGCGAACCGCGGGTCAGGCTCTCGGCGACGTTCTCAGCGGCCTCACGCCAGATGTTGCACCGCAGGAACAGCGCTTCGCCGTCCTTCCACTCGCCGCTCTGGCGGTCGTAGGTGCGCGGGGTGGACGCAACGGTGAAGTTGGCCACCGCGGCCCCGGAAGGGGTGAATCGCAGTTCTGGATCGGCGGTGAGATTTCCGACGACGGTGATGGTGGTGTCACCAGCCACGAGGTGCCTCCTAAGGTCCTGTGAGATCAACGGCGGTGTACGCGAGGACAGTCGCAGGCGAGCCTACGGAAGGTCCCCGACGACCACAGCCATTACGGCTAGTGCTTCTCGGTCCGCATCACCTTGGTCCGCAGCACGGACTCGTTCAGGTTGAGCTGGCGGTCGAGCTCGGACACCGTCGCGGGCTCGGCCTTCACGTCGAGAATCGCGTAAATGCCCTCGGCATGCTTGGCGATCTCGTACGCCAGGCGCCGACGTCCCCAGATGTCGACCTTGTCGACAGAGCCGCCGTCCTTGCGGACGACATTCAGGAACGTCTCGAGGGACGGAGCGACAGTGCGCTCGTCCAGCGTGGGGTCGAGGATGACCATGATTTCGTATGGACGCATAAGGAACCCATCACCTCCTCTGGTCTGGTGCGGCCACGGACTGTCCGTGGCAGGAGGGTCGCCTGCGTCGGCAACCCGCCCAGGTTACAGGGACCCGCCCTGATCTGGGAAATCGCTGCATTCGGTCACCCGTGGGGGCCGTTAGGCTTCAGTGGTCCACAGTCGAGGGGGTTGAGTGAACTATCCGAACGAGCCCTACGGGCAGGGCTTCCCGGGGCAGCAGCCCGGCTATCCCCCACCGCAGCAGGGCTACCCGCCGCAGGGATATCCGCAGCACGGCTATCCGGCCTACCCCCAGCAGACGGGCTACCCCCAGCAGCCCGGCTACCCCCAGCAGCCCGGCTATCCGATGCCGGGCGGGTACCCGCAGCCGACACCCCCGGCGTCGCCGAGCGGCGTCACCGGGATCATCGCAGCGGTGATGGCCGGTCTCGGCGCGCTCGCCAATCTCGCCGGGGGCTTCCTCGGCCTGTTCGGTCTGCTCGGGCTCAGCACCCTGGACAGCAGCTCGTCGCTGTCGTCCTCCGGATTCGGCGGGCTGTTCGCGATCCTGGGCTTCGTCATCCTGCTGAACATCCTGGGCGGGGTCCTGCTCGCGGCCGGGACGGTGACGCTGGTGCAGCGCAAGATGATCGGCCGCTGGCTGGTCATCGCGGGCTGCGCGGTGTCGATCGTGCTGAGCCTGCTGAGCTTCGCGTTCGCGGCGTCGGCCGAGATCCCCTACGGGGCGTACGACGGCAACGGCTTCACGGTCCTGAACATGCTCTTCCCGGTCGCGACGATCGTCCTGGTCATGCTGCCGTCGACGACCGAGTGGATCAACGCCAAGCAGAACCGGGTCAGGACGTACTGACGCGCGACGCGACCGGCTCGGCGTCCGACCCCGACGCACCGGTCATCGCGGGTGTCGGCCGCAGCCAGTCGGGCAGCCAGCGCGGTGGGGCATCCCTGGCCCCGTCGAAGACACCGCCGGCGGGGTCGTCGACCCCGCCCTGCCGGACCAGGTCCACGTTCGGCCGGTAGATCTGGTGAATCACCAACGCGCACAACAGGATCACGGCGATGTCGCGCAGCAGCACGGTCGCGGTGAACCACTGCTCGGGTAGGCCCATCTTCTGTTCACCGAACAGGTACAGCATGCGCGGCACCCACACCAGCATGTCGATGGTCATCCACGCGAGCAGGATTCGCCGGTGCGGGAGGGCCAGCACCGCCAGCGGCACCAGCCACAGCGAGAACTGCGGGCTCCACACCTTGTTCGTCAGCAGGAACGCCGCCACCACCAGGAACGCCAGCTGAGCGACCCGCGGGCGGCGCTTCGCGGTCAACGCGATGTAGCCGATGCCGATACAGCACGCCACGAACAACGACGCGGTGATCGCGTTGAGCACCACCGGCGGCTCCCAGAAGCCGAGATCGCGATCGAATCCGCCCCAGCCGGTGAACGACTTGACCACGTTGTAGATCGAGTCCATGTCGTCGCCGCGGCGGGTGTTGAGCCGGAAGAACTCCGACCACCCCCGCGGGAACAGCAGCATGATTGGCAGGTTCACCACCAGCCACGCGATCACAGCGGCCGCGGCGGTCTTGGCGACCTCCCGCACCCGGCCCGTCCGCACGGCCAGCACCGTCAGCGGGACGAGCAGCAGCAGCGGATACAGCTTGGCCGCGACCCCCAGACCGATCAGCACGCCGGCCAGCACGGGTCTTCGCCGCGCCCAGGCCAGCAGCGCACAGGCCGCGAAAGCTGTTGCCAGGGCATCAAAATTGGTGAAGATCTGAAAGACGACCAGCGGTGACCCGGCCAGCAACGCGGCGTCCCAGATCCGCCGCGGGCCCGCCAGCATCGCCGTCGCCCACAACGTCGTCAGCCACGCCAGCGCCAGCCCGAACGCGGCGATGTTGAAGAACATCACCACCTCGGCGACGATCGGCACCGACCCCAGCTTGGTCAGCGCCGTGTAGGTCTTCGCCACGGTCATCGACAGGTACTGGTAGAGCCCGGTCAGCACCGGATACTCCATGTAGCGCACCGCGGGTTCGCCGTCGTACTGCACCTGCGGCCGGCCCTCGGCGTCGGTCTCCACCCAGCTCGACTTGTACGGGAACTTGCCGAGGTTCAGCAGTTCGGCCGTGTAGAGCGGGACGGTGTCCGAGTAGCACATCGAGTAGTACGCGCGCTGGTTCTCCCAGTTGCCGACGCGCTGGTCCGCGGTGCCCGTCCCGGTGGTCTGCAGGCATGCGGCTTTGGTCGAGTAGCCCAGCGCCAGGAACACCAACGCGATGATCATCATGACCCGTAGCGGGGTCATGAACCTGGTCCGGCCGATCAGCGCGTGACGACCGACCGGGCCACCGATGGTGCCCGACAGCGCCGCACCCAGAGTGTCGGTGCGACTGGGGAAGTCGCGGTCGTCGAGGCTCCGGAGGTCTGCTGCTGTCGGAAACGGCGATCGGACATGCGCCACCGGGGCGGGGGATGTCCGCTGTCCCTCGCCGTCGACGTCAGCCGACGTCACGGAGGCGGAGGAGGACCTGGCGGCAGCGGTGCACCGGGCACCACCGGCGGCCCGGGCGGCACGGGAGCTCCGACGGGGGCCCCGGGTGCCCCGGGCACTGCGGGAGCTCCGACCGGGCCCGGTACGACGCCCGGATCCGGTGCCGGCCCGACGGGCACCGTGGTCGGCGGGCCCCACGGAATCGTGATGCCCGGCGCGATCTCCAGCGTCGGCTGGATCACGGTCTCCGACGGCGGCGGCGGAACGGTCGAACTCGGCCGCGGCGGCGGTGCCTGCGGCACGCCGGCGTATCCGCCGATCTCCTCGGGCTTGGGGAACGATTCGTTGTCGGTGCCGTCGAGGGCGCCGTCCATCGTCGCTTTCCAGATGTCGGACGGCAGGCCGGAGCCGTACACCGGTGAACCCCACTGGTTGACCAGCGGCTTGGTGCCGTCGACCGTGCCGACCCACACCGCCGTCGAGAGCGACGGGGTGACGCCGACCATCCACGCGTCCCGGTTGTCGCCGGTGTCGCCGAGCTGGTTGGTGCCCGTCTTGGCCGCCGACGGCCGGCCGCCCGCGAGCGCATGGCCGTTGGAGTAGCCGGCGATGGGCTGCATCGCCGAGATCGCGTTGTCGGCGACCGCCTTGTCGATGCGCTGCTCGCCGGTGTTGTCCTCCTGCGTGGCGTCGAAGAGCACCTGGCCCTCGGAGTTCACGACCTTCTGCACGAAGTGCGGCTTGTGGTAGGTGCCCGAAGCGGCGAGCGTCGCATATGCCGAAGCCATGTCGATGACGCGCGACTGGTACTGGCCCAGCACGATGCCGTTGTTCGGCGGCCCGCCCTGACCGTCCTCGGAGAGCGTGTGCTCGACGCCGGGGAAACTCTCGGCGATGCCGGCCTTGTGGGCGGCGTCGGCGACGTCCTGCGGGCCGTTCTTCAGCTGCAGCATCAACCGGTAGTAGCTGGTGTTCAACGACCGCTTCAGCGCCTCGGCGATGTTGCAGGTGCCGCAGCTGCTGCCCTCGACATTCGAGATCTTGATGCCGTTGACCTCGACGGGTGAGCTGTCGACCTGATAGCCCAGGCCCATGCCCTGCTGCAGCGCGGCCACGAGCGCGAACACCTTGAACGACGAGCCGGTGGGCAGCCCCGCCTGGGCGAAGTCGAAGCCGTTGGCGTCCGAGCCGCCGTAGTAGGCCTTCACCGCGCCGGTCTTCGGGTCGATGGAGACCACCGCCGTGCGCATGTCCGGGTCCTGGCCCTCCATGTACTCGGCGACCGCGTCCTGCGCGGCGGACTGCATCTTCGGGTCGATCGTCGTGGTGATCTGCAGGCCTTCGGTGTTGAGCGCCTGCTCGTTGATGTCGAAGATCTCCATCAACTCATTGGTCACCTGACGCTCGATCAGGCCGTTCGGGCCTGTCGTCTGGTTCTGCGTCACCGCCTGATCCGGCGGGATCGTCGGCGGAAAGATTTGAGCGGCCCGGTCCTGTTCCGACAGCGCACCGATCTCCACCATGCCGTCGAGCACCCAGCTCCACCGCACAGCAGACGCATCGGGGTCCACCGCGGGGTCGAGAACCGACGGGCGCTGGATCAGCGCGGCCAGCAGCGCGCCCTCGGACACGTTGAGCTGCTCGACGGGCTTGCCGAAGTATGCCTGCGACGCGGCGGCCACGCCGTAGGCGCCGCGGCCGAAGTAGATGATGTTCAGATACGACTGCAGCACCTGGTCTTTGGACCACTCGCTGGACATCTTCGTGGAGATCACCAGCTCTTTGGCCTTGCGGATGATACCGCCGACCCCGGAGCGGGCATCGCCGACCAACGCGTTCTTGACGTACTGCTGCGTGATCGTCGACCCGCCCTGCAGATCCCCGCCGAAGATGTTGTTCTTGGCCGCGCGCAGGAAGCCGGTGAAGGAGAAGCCGGGGTTGGAATAGAAGTCCCGGTCTTCAGCGGCCATCACCGCGTCGCGCACGTGCACCGGGATCTGGTCGATGTTGACGTCCACCCGGTTGCCCTCCGGCGGGACGATCTTGGCGATCTCGCTGCCGTCGCTGGCCAGGATCGTCGAGACCTGCGCGGTGCGGATGTCCCCGGGCTTGGGGACGTCGACGATCATGTACGCCATCCCGAAGGTCAGCAGCGGCAGCAGGATGAAGACGACGGCCGCGATGACCGATCCGCGCCGGACCCACTTCCAGTTGATCTGCTCGCGCAGGCTGCGCTTCGGACCCGTCGGGCCCTCACCGGACGGTCCGCCGCCACCGGGCGGACGCCCCGGCGGCGGGGGCGGCGGCTGCTTGGGCGGACGCCGGTCCAGCGCGCGCTTGACCGCGTCGATCGGGTCGCGGGTGGGAGGCGGACCGCCGTCGCGCACGGGCGGGATGATCGCGGTGCGCCGGTCGTCCGCGGGCACCGGACGGGGCGGGCGCTGAGCACCGAGGGGCGGCGGCCGGTGCCGTCCGGGCACGGGCGGGCGGCCCGGTGGTTCGGGTCGGTTGACGGGGTTTCGTGCGCCCACGCTCTCAGCTGCTCTCTGCCCGTCGCGGGCGTTCCTGGCCGAGGGGTCGTGGCGCCCTTCGCTATTCACTGGCCGTGCGCGCTGTACCGCGCGCGGTCTCGGTGCGGCGCGGTTTGCCCGACCCCTTGGGGGGCGGGATCGCGCCGAGCACGTAGGACTTGACCAGATGATTCCAGCTGCACGTGCGGCATACCTCCACCACGTGTACGGAGAACTCGTCGTAACGGGTGGCCAGCAGGACCAGCTCCTCGGCGGTGCGGGCGGACCCGGACACCGCACCGAGGTGGTCGCCGAACACCCACGAGACCAATGTCAGTTGTTCCTTGCGGCAGATGGGGCACATCACCGTGCTGGGCTTGCCGTGGAACTTCGCGGCCCGGAGCAGATACGGATTCGCGTCGCAGACCTCGGTGACCCCGGTGCGTCCCGAGTAGACCTCGGCCAGCAGGGATCGCCGCCGCAGGGCGTAATCCACCACCTGTCTCTGCAACCGCACGAGGACCAGAGTACGTCGGCCCCTCGGGCGCCGAAGCTCGACGTGCATCCCGGGATCGCATCAAAGCGGCATCATCGCCACCCGGAAAGCATCCGGATCGGATCTGGCCTGCGATATCAGCAGACGACCTCTTACCATCTTCGTCGTGGCTTCGGGCAGCTCAGGACGTCGCGCATCGTGGATGCGGGCAAAGGACAGCGATCGCAACGAGACGTGTCAGATTCTCGACACCGCGCTCGCCGAGGGTCAGCTGTCGATGGCCGAGCACGGGGAGCGGGTGAAGGCCGCCACCACGGCGTCTACGCTGAGCCAGTTGCAGGACCTCGTGGCCGACATCCAGACCGGCAAGACGCTGGACGTCCCGATGGTCACCAAGGTGATCAACCGCCGGCCGGCGGGGCCCGGCTGGGGCATCAAGGCCGCGATCGCCACCGTCCTGGTTCTGCTGGGCGTGGCCATCGGCTGGGGTCTGTACGGCAACACCACCTCGCCGTTGAGCTTCGAGTCCGACCCCGGCGCGAAGTTCGACGGCATCCCTGCGCAGGTGCTCACCCCGCCACGGCAGCTGCAATCGCTCGGCGGGTTCACCGGGCTGTTCGAGCAGATGCGCAAGAAGTTCGGCAGCACGATGGGCTACGAACTCGACATCCACAGCGACATGGCCTACCTGGAGCGGCCCGACCCCCAGGACAACCGACGGACCATGGACTACCAGTACCGCGGCGGCTGGGGCGACCCGTCGGGTTCGCCGTCGGCCCTCGACGCATCGGACCGCCTGGTCGATCTGTCGAAGTTCGACTACGAGAAGGTGCTGGCCATCGTGCGCGGCGCACCGGACACCGTCGGGGTCGCCCGGGCCGACGTCAGCGACACCTGGCTGCGCGTCAGCCCGTCGGAGGACCCCAGCACGCCCGAGGCCGTAGAGATCGAGATCCACGTCAGCAGCGACTTCGGCGGAGGCCACATCGAGCTCTACCCGGACGGCTCCACCAAAGCCATCTGGCCCGCCAACCGCTGACCTGCGCGAACACCGGCACGGGGACACACTTGTCGCATTCAATATATCGGCGCGATACACTTGCCCGAGGTGTTGAACCGTCGTAGCGGCGGATGCGTTCTCGAAGGAGGTGGCCGGATGCTCGAACTCGCCATCCTGGGCCTGCTCCAAGAGGCGCCCATGCACGGCTACGAGCTGCGCAAGCGGCTCACGGGTCTGCTGGGCGCGTTCCGCGCGTTCTCCTACGGCTCGCTGTACCCGGCCCTGCGCCGGATGCAGACCGACGGTCTGATCGTCGAGGACGCCGCGCCCGAAGGAACGGTGAAGGTGCGCCGTGCCCGCCGGGTGTATCAGCTGACCGACGCCGGTAAGCAACGCTTCACCGAACTCGTCGCCGACACCGGTCCACAGAACTACTCCGACGACGGGTTCGGAGTGCACCTTGCATTCTTCAACCGCACCCCGGCCGAGGCCCGGATGCGGATCCTGGAGGGCCGTCGCCGCCAGGTGGAGGAACGTCGCGAAGGCCTGCGTGAAGCAATCGCGCGGGCGAGCAACTCATTCGACCGGTACACCCGGCAGCTCCATCAGCTGGGGCTGGAGTCCAGTGAGCGGGAAGTCAACTGGCTCAACGAGTTGATCGCGGCGGAGAAATCGGCACAGGGACGCGCCGAACAGACCTGAGCCCACGCTCATCGCAACAGCCAGCAGTACCGAAACCACGCAGTGAAGTTAGGACAGAGGAGAAGCCGTCATGACCGCAAGCAATGACGTCCGGGTCGCGATCGTCGGCGTGGGCAACTGCGCGTCCTCGCTCGTACAGGGCGTTCAATACTACAAGGACGCCGACGAGAACGCCAGTGTTCCCGGCCTGATGCACGTCAAGCTCGGCGCATACCACGTGCGCGACGTCAAGTTCGTCGCCGCGTTCGACGTGGACGCCAAGAAGGTCGGCTTCGACCTCTCCGAGGCCATCTTCGCCTCCGAGAACAACACCATCAAGATCGCCGACGTGCCGCCGACCGACGTCGTCGTGCAGCGCGGTCCGACGCTCGACGGCATCGGCAAGTACTACGCCGACACCATCGAGATCTCCGACGCCGAGGCCGTCGACGTGGTCAAGGTCCTCAAGGACGCCGAGGTCGACGTCCTCGTCTCGTACCTGCCCGTGGGGTCCGAAGAGGCCGACAAGTTCTACGCCCAGTGCGCCATCGACGCCGGCGTGGCGTTCGTCAACGCGCTTCCGGTGTTCATCGCCTCGGATCCGGTGTGGGCCAAGAAGTTCGAGGACGCCGGTGTCCCGATCGTCGGGGACGACATCAAGAGCCAGATCGGCGCCACCATCACCCACCGCGTGATGGCCAAGCTGTTCGAGGATCGCGGCGTGACGCTCGACCGCACCTACCAGCTCAACGTCGGCGGCAACATGGACTTCCTCAACATGCTGGAGCGCACGCGCCTCGAGTCGAAGAAGGTCTCCAAGACCCAGGCCGTCACCTCCAACCTGTCCGGCTCGCTGGCCGGCAAGATCGAGGACAAGAACGTCCACATCGGCCCGTCGGACCACGTCGCCTGGCTCGACGACCGCAAGTGGGCCTATGTGCGCCTGGAAGGCCGCGCCTTCGGCGATGTGCCGCTGAACCTGGAGTACAAGCTCGAGGTGTGGGACTCCCCCAACTCGGCCGGTGTGATCATCGACGCCGTGCGCGCCGCGAAGATCGCCAAGGACCGCGGCATTGGCGGCCCGATCGAGGCCGCGTCCGCGTACCTGATGAAGAGCCCGCCCAAGCAGCTCGCCGACGACCTCGCCCGCGTGCAGCTGGAGAAGTTCATCGAGGGCTGATAAACAGCCGTACCCGCCGAGAGTGCGGGGAGATCGCGTTTCCTCGTGAAACGGCGATCTCCCCGCACTCTCGCGTTGAAAGGCTTATTGCTGACAGGCATCAGCCGGGTGGCCGGACGGCGGTCGCCACGATGACGCTGTTGATTACGATCGCGTTCATCGTGCGCGTCACCGCCTCGCCGGCGGCCGAGGCGCCCACATTGCCCCGGGCGATCTCACCCGCACGGGTGATCACGGGTGTGGTCCACGGGATGACGGGGTGGAATTGGGGCAGCGAGCCACTCGCCCAGAGCAGAGCGGTGAGCGCCGCGGTCCGTGGAGTCGGTTCAGCCGGGTCGACCAGCACGGCGCGGATGTCATCGAGCAGATCGGCCCGCCGCCCCGTCCCACCCTCGACCAGGGCGGTGGTCGTGAACAGGCGCAATACCTTTCGGCGTTCCTTCCTGATGTCGCCCCGCGCGATCAAGCGATTCAGAACGGGTGCGCGGAGTTGCGGCCCGATTGCGGCGAGCACAGCCTGCACGCCTCGCGGACGTGGCGACAAATACTCCCAAGCCGGATGAAACAGCTCGTCGGACGGTCGTTGTCCGTCGACGGCGGCGACGGTCACCGAGCCGCTGCGCGAGGACGTGGCGGTGACCCTGCCGGCCAGCGCGAGGTCGGCGAGCACGGCGGCCCCGAGCACGTAGTGCAGCGTCGTCTCCCCCGCGATGGTTCCGTGCCGGGGCTGAAAGAGCAGCAGCAAGAGATCCTCGGCCAGGGTGGGCGTCGCCTCGGTAGCGCTCGCATCATGCTCGTCTGTCACGGCAGTGTTTCTCCTCGCGTTTCTTGTGGGGTATCTCCTCGTGGTCAGAACTGACTGGCGCCGCCGTCGACGTACACCTCGGACCCCGTCATGAACGAGCTGGCATCGGAGGCCAGAAAGGCGACCACACCACCGATCTCGGCGGGGTCGGCGCTGCGCTTCATCGGCACGGTGGCGGTGAGGTCGGTGAGCGCGTCGTCTGCTCCCGAGAACAGATCGGCCAAGCCCGGGGTCTGCGTGAGGCCTGGAGCGATGGCATTCACCCGGATGCGGCGATCGACGAGTTCGGCAGCCCAGCTCCGCGCCAGGGAACGGATAGCGGCCTTGGACGCGGCGTAGAGGCTGGCACCCGGGAATGCTTTGACATCGCCATTGGAGCCGCACAGGATGATCGAGGCGCCCTCGTTCAGCAGCGGCAGGACGGCCTGGACCGCGAAGGCCACGCCACCGACATTGGTGTCGAAGAGTCTGCGATGGTGTTCCCAGGTGAGATCGCCGAGTGAGGCGAATTCGTTGATGCCGGCGTTGGCGAACACGATGTCGAGTCGTCGCTCGGTGGCGCCGACGGCGGCCGCCACCCGGTCGAGATCGCCCTGCTGCGTGACGTCGGCTCTGACGGCAGTGGCGTTCTCGGCGCCGATCACGGCGGCCGCCTGTTCCAGAGCGTCAGCGCGGCGCCCCACCAGGAAGACGTGGGCGCCCCCCGCGGCGAGCGCCTGCGCGGCGGCCAGGCCGATTCCCGACGTGGCTCCGGTGACGAGTGCTGTCTTCCCCTCCAGCGTGAGCATGAAGTCCTCCAGTTTTGTACCGATCGGTTCAGATCCGACCGTACCAGTTATGTACCGATCGGTAATGCTCAGTCGGAGGCGGACTACCATCACGTCCATGAGCGCAGTGCAACGCCACGCAGGGGGCCGTCCGCGCTCTTTCGATGAAGACAGCGCTCTCGACGTGGCCACCGAGGTGTTCTGGCGCCTCGGTTACGAAGGCGCGTCACTGGCGGAACTGACCGGCGCGATGGGCATCAACCGGCCCAGCCTCTACGCCGTGTTCGGAAGCAAAGAGGAACTCTTCGTCCGCGCGCTCGAGCGCTACAAAGCCACCTATCACGCCCGCCTGCGTGAATTGCTGGGCTACCGCAGCGCCTACGAGGTCCTGGACTCCTACCTGCGCGACACGGCGAAGAATGTGCGAGCCGGGATCGTGCCGGGCTGCCTGTCCATTCAGGGCGGAATCACATGCGGCCCCGACAACGCGCGCATCCCGCAGCTTCTTGCCGACTACCGGCGCAGCATCGAGGACGCGATCGCGGCCGCACTCAGGCAAACCGACGACGCGTCGGGCCGTGACATCGCGGCGCTTGCCGGTTACGCCGTCACGATAGGGCAGGGGCTGGCCGTCGAGGCCGCCGGGGGCGCACCTCAGGAGCGGTTGGACGCCGTGGTGGAAACGGCGCTGGCCGGGCTCGCCGCACTGCTCGGCCCCGACCGCTAGCGCCTGTCGTGGGAGAGGACTCCCGTGCCCAGCCAGGCTGACCAGAGCAGCTCTGTAACAGGGCAATTCGGCGTTGGAGACTAGAAGGCGAAGCCGAGTTCGGCGGGAACAGCGGAGGCGAATGCGGCGTCGAGCGCAGTGACCGTCGCCGGGTCCTCGCAGCGCAGCCGGTGCGCGGTCGCGAATGCCGAGGCCCGGTGGGTGCCCAGGTACAGGCTGCCGAGCACGGACAGGTCGAGAGACACGTCGGCCGGGGCGTCGGTCGGGGTGCAGTCTGCGCGTCCCCCTCGCCTCATCTCGACGGCGAACTTACCGCCGCCACCGAGAACGGCGTCCGAAACCTCAACCACGACATCGAGATCCGCGGAGTAGGTGCGCGCCCCGAGGACCGCCGGGATGTCGAGCATCCGCAGCCACAGCCCGTCGCGGGCACCTGTGCTCCGCACCAGCCGAGGGTCGGTGAGCAGGTACGGCAGCGTATTGCCCGGGTGCGTCTCGATGCTGACGGTCTGCATCAGGTCCAGCCCGAGCAGCACCCGCCACAACGCGACGGCGGCCTCGGGCGTCACCGCGGCCAGCTTGGTGATCCTCGCCTGGTCTTTCCGTTCGCCGCTGTGCACGCGGTACATCACGAAGCCGTCGGGGTGCAGCAGACAGAAGTACGCGCTGCCGCCGCCACGCGACGACTCCCGGTCGGCGAGGACCTCGTCCCACAGCCGCGGCGGGGTGTGCAGCCCGCCCGGGGTCTGCAGCCGCCAACGTTCGTAGATGTCCTCAAGTTGTGCGCGATGTTCGGCAGCCCGCACCACCCGGACACCGCCCGGGTCCGGGACGTCCGGATGAAACCGCGCCCGCTCCCGGTCGACGACCAGGTCCTGCCAGACCGTCGCGGCGCCGTAGCCGAAGCGTCCATAGATCTCGGCCTCGCTGGCCTCGAGCCCGGCGATCGGGTAATCGCCCATGCGACTGTGCAATTCGGTGAACATCCCCCGCAGGGCGCCTCGCCGCCGGTGCGTCGGCGCGACCGCCACCCAGGACACCCCGGCCATCGGCAGCACCGCGCCGCCGGGCACTGTCAGCTGCAGATCGAGGAACAGTGCGCCACCCACCACGTCGTCGCCATCGCAGGCGACCACCGCGCCGTCGGTCGGGACCAGCGACCGCCACACCTCCATCGTCTCGGGGGACGGCCACTCCCCGAATCCGGTCGCGGCGACCAGGGCCATCGCCGACCAATCGTCGCCCTCGGCACTGCGGAACGTCAGATCCTTCTGGGTGGCTGGCACTCTCCGACCGTGGCACACCGCACCTGATAGCGCACCTCATTATCGGCGGTGCGTACTGTCGCACCATGGACGACGCCGATGACGAGCTGGCCAGCCTGTCCGAGTTCATCTTTCTCAAGGAGAACGCGCGCCAGGCGGGCGTGACCGGTGACCTGCCGGCGGTCGCCCGGGTCGACGTCGGCCCGGTGAGCGGGTTGAAGTTCGGCGACGACGCCCCCCGGGTGGTCTTCCTGCACGGCGGCGGCCAGAACGCGCACACCTGGGACACCGTGATCCTGGGCCTCGGCGAACCCGCGCTGTCCCTGGACCTCCCGGGACACGGACGGTCGGGGTGGCGCGAGGACGGTGACTACGGACCCAAGCTCAATGCCGAGGCGGTGGAGCCGGTGGTGCGCGCACTCGCCCCCGACGCCGAGCTCGTGGTCGGGATGTCGCTGGGCGGGCTGACCGCGCTGCGTCTGGCGGTCGCGGCGCCGGAGCTCGTCCGCCGGCTGGTGCTGGTCGACGTGACGCCCTCGGCACCCGAACGCCATACCGAGATGACCGACGCGCAGAAGGGCACCGTCGCGCTCGTCCAGGGCGAGCGCACGTTCCCGACCTTCGACGCGATGCTGGACGTGACGGTCGCCGCAGCGCCGCACCGGGACCGGGAATCGTTGCGGCGGGGCGTGTTCCACAACGCCAAGCGTCTCGAGGACGGGACGTGGACGTGGCGTTACGACAGCATTCGCAAGGGCGAGGGTTTCGAAGGCCTGTGGGACGACGTGCCCAAGCTCTCCACCCCCACCACGCTGATCCGCGGCGCCAACTCGTTCTTCGTCAACGATGACGATGCCGCCGAATTCGCGCGAACGGCACCCGGTTTCCAGCGGGTGCAGATCGTCGAGAACTCAGGACACTCCGTGCAGAGCGACCAGCCGCTCGCGCTGGTGAAACTGCTGCGCGGTGTGCTCGACTCCTAGCTCGCGGCCACCTTGTCGCTGCGCCGCCTGCGCAGCAGGAACACCAGGCCAACGAAACCTGCAGCGTAGGGCGGAGTTTCGGGCATCACCACGATGTAGCCGAGGTCGCGGAACATCCCGAGCTCGAAGTCACTGAAGACGCGCGGCGCCGGCCCGGCGTCCGTCCCGGAGTTCATGATCTTCTGATCGTCCCCGGCGAAGACGTCGTCCTCCAGGTGCGAGATCGAGCTTCCCCCACCCCATACCGAGGTCGTCCGCAGCGGAATCAGCCCCCCGTAGGCGGCGACCGCGTTGCGGCCACCCCAGTACAGGCCGCCGTCCTCGCCGAGGAGCTTCGGATCGTGCCGCGCGATCCAGAAGCCACCCACCAGCGGGCTGACGCCGGTTGCGGTGACGATGAACCGGTCGTACGTCTCGCGGTGCGATCCGCGATTCTCCCCCGGCGCGGCCAGGGTGGCGCCGAACCCGAACGAGTGCATGAGTTCGTGGATGGCCACGGAGACGAAGTCGTACTCGTCGGCGGACACGTCCGTGCCGAGTTCCCAGTCGCTGTCGGCCCAGTTCCACAGGATGTCGCCGTCGGCTTCGTCACCGTTGGCATCTCGTCCGGTCAACAGTTTGTGCTGCACCACGGTGGGCCAGAAGCCTGGCAGCTCCGAAATCGCGTCGCTGCCGGCCGAGGCCAGGTTCTTCGGATTGGGGTCGATACCGACCGTGTAGGTGAGCGTGACGGGCTTCTCGACGCGGAAGTACTCCTGCAGGCTGCGGGCCACCTCTTCCAGAGCCTGCTGACGCTCCTGCGTCCAATCCTCGCCGGTGTAGCTGAACTCGAACCTGATCGCGTTCTGATTGATCAGGTTCGTCGCCCTGGTGCCGACCGGGCGGAAGAGGTTGAGCAGGTTGACATGTGCCCCGACGTCGACAGCTCTGACGAAGAACGTGTCGACGCCGTCGAACCCCTCGCCGGGCGTGTAGGTGTATGTGCCGTCGTCATTGAGCACCACCGTTCCGGAACGAGGACCCCGCAGGATGCGGTAGACGATCTCGTCACCGTCGGCGTCTTGAGCCCGTACCTGCCCCGTGATCGCCCCGGTGAGCAAGCCTGTCAGTTGCACCGGCGCCACAGTGGGCGCCTGGTTGAAGAAGGCCCGACGCATCGCCACGAAGTTCGCGAGCAGTCTCGCCTTGGTCTCCTCGTCGACCGACAACGCCTCGATCCTGGCCTGGGTCCGCGACGTCCACCGGGCGATCACGTCGGCAACGACCTCGTCGTAGGAGCGTCGAGGCGCCAGCCACGGCGGAGCAGGAACCGGAACATCGTTTGGCTCCTCGAGTGTCGTCGCAGCAGTGGCCCTCCGGTATGCGGAGTCCGCTGTCGTCGACGCATCGTCGGGATCGACGGAGCCCTGACTCACCGCCGTGGGGGCGTCGGAACCCGTTGCCTCCGAACTCTCCTCGTCTTCGCCGCCGGTGAAGTCGGTGTCCTCTTCGGAGACAGCATCCTGTTCGGCGCCCCCGTCGCCCTCGATCTCGTCCGAAGCGTCAGGGGTGTCGTCGGTGTCATCGCTCTCGTCAGCGTCGTCACTGCCGCTGCTGTCGGCTGAGCTCACGGCGTCCTGGGTGGCTGCGGCGTCGCTGTCTGTGGCACCGGTCGCGGTGGCACTCTCTCGGGTCTCTTTCGGACTTTCCGCCGACGACGACGTCTCCGTCCCGGTGTCGGCGGTCGCCGTACCTGTCGGAGCGCCGAGCAAGGAATAGCCCAGCATCGCCGCACCCATGCCCGCCGAGGCGGCGGTGAGCTTCAGCCATCGCCGTACGGGAAGATCACGGGGAGTGCGCACAGCACGGTGCTTCGCCATGAGGGTCCTTATGCAATCAGTCGGGATTGGAGTGGGGTCGGCGTTTGTCAGTCGCGCGGCGCGGAATCACCCGCGCTGCGCCGCCTGCGCAGTAGGAACACCAGGCCGACGAAACCTGCTGCGTAGGGCGGAGTCTCGGGCATCACCGCGATGTAACCGAGGTCGCGGAAGATGCCGAGCTCGAAGTCACTGAAGACGCGCGTTACCAGGCCCATACCCGTCTTGGCATTCATGATCTGCTGGTTGTCCCCGGTGAACGTGAAGTCGTCGAGATGATGCAGCGAGCTACCCCCGTCCCACGGATCCGGGGTGAACAACGGAACCAGCCCGCCGTAGGCAGCGATGGCATTGCGACCGCCGAAGTACAGGCCGCCGTCCTCCCCGACCAGTTTCGGATCGTTGCGGGAAGACCACGACGCGAACGCGCCGAACGGTCGTGTGCCCCGGGCAGTCACGATGTGGCGATCGAACTCTGTGCGGGCGCGGTCCCTGTTCTCTCCCGGCTCGTCGAGCGACGACAGGAATCCGAAGGAGTGCATCAGTTCGTGGATCGCGGTCGACACGAAGTCGTACTCCTCAGCCGAGACGTCGTCGAGTCCCCACTGGTGGTCGGCGAAGTTCCACGTGATGTTGCCGTCGGCCTTCGAGCCGTTGGCGTCGCGCCCGGTCAGCAGTTTGTGTTGGACCACGGTCTGCCAATACCCCGGCAGTTTCGAGATGTAATCGCTGCTCGCCGACGCAAGACCGCGGTCCGGGTCGTTGGGGTCCTCGAGGTCCACGTCGTAGGTCAGGGTGACCGGCCGCTCGACGCGGAAGTACTCCTGCATATTGCGGGCCACCTCGGCGAGCGCCGCGCGGCGTTCCTCAGTCCAGTCGTCGCCGACGAAACTGAACTCGAACCTGATGGCGTCCTGATTGATGAGGTTGGAGGCGCGGGTGCCGATCGGCCGGAAGATGTTGAGCAGGTTCAGATGCGGGCCCACATCGACGGCACGGACGAGGAAGGTGTCGACGCCGTCGAAACCTTCGCCCGGGGTGTAGGTGTAGGTGCCGTCGTCGTTCAGAACCAGCGACCCCAGCCGGGGACCCCTCAGGATGCGATAGACGATCTCGTCGCCGTCGGCGTCCTCGGCGCCGACGCGACCTGTGATCGCGCCGGTGAGCAGGCCCGTGAGTTGAACCGGGGCGACGGTGGGCGCCTGATTGAACAGACTGCGGCGCATCGCCAGGAAGTCGGCCAGCATCCGAGCTTTCGTCTCGTCGTCGACCGACAGCGATTCGATCCTCGCCTCGGTGCGCGCGGTCCAACGGTCGATGACATCGGCGACGACCTCGGCGTACGTCCGCCGCGGAGCCAGCCACGGCGGCGCGGGCACCGGCTCGGCCGGCGCGTCGGCCGCGGTCGTGGCACTCGTCAGATTCGCCGTACTGCGCGCCGCTGCATCGCCGTCCGTCGCTGAGTCGGTGTCGGACTCCGCATCGTCGGTGTCCGCGGAGACCACCGTGTCGTCCGTGGTGTCGGCCGCGGGGGCGGAGTCGTCCGCGTCCGCGGCCTCTGCGTCGGCAGCTTCGGCCTCGGCCTCGGCCTCGGCCTCGGTGTCAGCCGCGTCTTCTGCCTCTGCGTCTTCTGCCTCTGCGTCTTCTGCCTCTGCGGCCGCGTCCTGTTCGGGAGCCGGGTCGGAGTCGCGGTCATCCCCGACGGAAGCATCGGCGTCGCGGTCAGAACCGGGCGCGGAGGAATCCGCGGCGGAACCCGCCGGCTGGGAGGACGACGTCTCGTTGGTCGTGTCGGCTGAGGCGGTGCCCGTCCCGGGGCCCATCAACGAGTAGCCCAGCAATGCAGCGCCCATGCCCGCGGATGCAGCGCCGAGTTTGAGCCACTGACGCACCGGCAGGTCAGACGCGCGGCGGCCCGCCTGATCACCGTTGTTCAGCCGACCTTTGACGCGATGCTTCGCCATAATTGACCCTCCCGAAAGTCCCGACGCCGACCATACAACGCGCCGCCGTCGCCTCGGAGCAAATACAGGGAGTTTCCTGCACAGGGTGCGCGGCGGCGGCCGGGCGTAGCGCGTCGACGGCTGTTCACCTGTTGCTTGCCTCCTGCTAGCCCACTTGCCGTAACTTCTCGCGAATCCCGGCCGCCCAGCCCCCGGCCGGAGTTTCTGCCGGAAGGAATCCGAAGCCATGGCGCTTGTGCCGCTCAACCTGCTCGTCAGCCACAACGGGAAGTCGAAGCGACAGCACGTCACCTGTGTTCACAAGTGCGGGAACGCGTGCTCGAAGCCAGTCCCCAACAAGAGCGACAACGAGTACTTCGGCGACATCGCCAAGGCCATGTCGCGGCGCTCCATCCTGCAAGCCGGCGGCGTCGCAGTCCTGGCCGTCGGCGCGGGCTCGGCACTGGCCGCCTGCTCCAACAACTCCACGCCCGCACCGACGACGTCGTCCTCGGCCGCGCCGGCCCAGCCGCCCGCCGGCATGAACTTCGCCTCGGTGGCGCCCAACAGCGAGGACGCCGTGGTCACCGCCGACGGCTACCAGCAGGGCGTGGTGATCAGCTGGGGCGATCCCATCCTTCCGGACGCCCCGAAGTTCGACGTCACCAAACAGACCGGCGCCTCCCAGCGCGGCCAGTTCGGCTTCAACAACGACTTCGCCGGGCTGCTGCCGATCCCCGGCCGGTCCGGCCACTACCTGCTCGTCACGAACTTCGAATACGCGACACCGCAATTCATGTTCCCCGGCTACAAGGCCGGCGCCCCGACCCGCGACCAGTTCGACGTCGAGATCGCCTCCATGGGCATGGGCGTCGTCGAGGTCGAACGCACCCCCGAAGGCGGCCTGCGTCCCGTCATGGGTCGGTACAACCGGCGCATCACCGCCGACAGCCCGTTCACCCTGACCGGCCCGGCGGCCGGGACCGACTTCGTCAAGACCCAGGCCGACCCCGAGGGCCGCACCGTGCTCGGCACGATCGCCAACTGTGCCGGTGGTGTAACACCCTGGGGCACTGTGCTTTCCGGCGAGGAGAACTTCCACAGCTACTTCGGTGCCGCAGAAGGATCACCGGCACCCAATCCCGTCGACGCCGACCGTCACGACCGCTACGGCGTCGCCCTCGAGCCGTCGGAACTGCTGTGGGAGACCTTCGACCCACGCTTCGATCTGGCCGAGACGCCCAACGAGGTCAACCGTTTCGGCTACATCGTGGAGCTCAACCCGTGGGACCCCGACTCCACCCCGGTGAAGCACTCCGCGATGGGCCGTTTCAAGCACGAGGGCGCCAACATCTACGTCACCGACGACGGCACCGTGGTGGCCTACACGGGCGACGACGAGCGCTTCGACTACATGTACAAGTTCGTCTCCAGCAGGAAGATGCAGCCGGGGACCGACGCGGCAGCCATGGCCAACAACCTGGCCATCCTCGACGAGGGCACGCTGTATGTCGCCAAGCTGTCGAGCGACATCCCCGCCGGCGAGATCGACGGCTCGGGCAAGCTTCCCGCGAAGGGGTCGTTCGCCGGCACCGGCACGTGGATCCCGCTGCTGCGCTCGGGGCCCGACGGGCAGTCCGAATCGCTGGTCGACGGCATCACCGCACAGGAAGTCGCGGTGTTCACCCGCATGGCCGCCGACAAGGCCGGCGCCACCAAGATGGACCGACCGGAGGACTTCGAAGCCAACCCGAAGACCGGCAAGGTCTACGTGGCACTGACCAACAACAGCAAGCGCGGCGCCGACGGCGAGGCGCCCGTCGATGCGGCAAACCCCCGCAACGACAACAAGAGTGGCCAGGTCCTCGAGATCACCGACAATCACGCGGGCACGGACTTCACCTGGGACCTGCTGCTGGTCTGCGGCGACCCCGCGGCCGCCGACACCTATTACGGCGGATTCGACAAGACCAAGGTCAGCCCCATCTCGTGTCCCGACAACCTGGCCTTCGACAGCCACGGCAACCTGTGGATCTCGACCGACGGCAATGCGCTGGACTCCAACGACGGCCTGTTCGCCGTAGCGCTGGACGGACCGAACCGCGGCGAGACCAAGCAGTTCCTGACTGTCCCGCTCGGCGCGGAGACCTGCGGTCCCGTGATCACCGACGACCTGGTGACCGTGTGCGTGCAGCACCCCGGCGAGAACGACGAGAACAGCCTCGACAGCCCGCAGTCGCGCTGGCCCGAGGGTGGCAACGGAACGGCGCGCCCGTCCGTGGTGGCGGTGTGGAAGAGCGGTGGCCAGATCGGCGTGTAGTGCGGTGGTGACGCGCGTTTGTGTGGTCTCGCGGGTGGCTACGCTCGGGTATGACCTCAGCACCGAGCTTTCCCGTCCGCATCGGCGTCCAGCTCCAGCCACAGCACGCGCCCCGCTACGACCTCATGCACGACGCCGTGCGCCGCTGTGAGGACCTCGGCGTCGACGTGGTCTTCAACTGGGACCACTTCTTTCCGCTGTACGGCGATCCGGACGGCGCGCACTTCGAATGCTGGACGATGTTGGGCGCGTGGGCCGAGCAGACCTCGCGCATCGAAATCGGCGCGCTGGTCACCTGCAACTCCTACCGCAACCCCGAGCTGCTCGCCGACATGGCCCGCACGGTCGACCACCTCTCCGACGGCCGGCTCATCCTCGGCATCGGCTCCGGCTGGAAGCAGAAGGACTACGACGAGTACGGCTACGAGTTCGGCACGGCGGGCAGCAGACTCGATGATCTGGCCGCGGCGCTGCCCCGGATCGAATCCCGATTCGCCAAGCTGAACCCGCAGCCCGTCCGCGACATCCCCGTGCTCATCGGCGGCGGCGGCGAGAAGAAGACCCTGCGGATGGTGGCCCAGCACGCACACATCTGGCATTCCTTCTCCGACACCGACAGCTATCCGCGCAAGTCGGAGATCCTCGCCGGTCACTGCGCCGACGTCGGCCGCGACCCGGCTACGATCGAGCGCTCGGCAGAGGCCAAGGGACGCACCGAGGACGACCTCGTCGCCAACGCCGAAGAACTGGCCGCACTGGGCATCTCGATGTTCACGGTCGGCGTCAACGGCCCCGACTACGACCTGTCGCAGGCCGAGATCCTGTGCCGCTGGCGCGACAGCCGCCGCGGAGGCGACGCCTAAAGTCGCAGAACCACCGTGCGCCCCGCGGGCAGCGTGAGAGACTGTCGCCGCCATGCCCAAGAAGTATGGGGTGAAGGAAAAGGACCTCGTGGTCTCACACGTGGTTAATTTGGTGCTGACCGGTAAGCTCCGCTCCGGAGATCGCCTGGACCGCAACGAGATCGCACGCGAGCTGGGGCTGAGCAGGGTGCCGATCCAGGAGGCCGTCGTCCAGCTCGAGCATGACGGGATCCTGTCGACGCGCTATCACCGCGGGGCCTACGTCGAGCGGTTCGACGAATCCGCGGTGCGCGAACACCACGAGCTCTACGGCCTCCTCAGTGGCATGGCATCGGGGCGGGCGGCCACGGCGGGCGATCCGACGATCATCGCCGAGCTCGACGGCGAGGTCGCCCAGATGCGGTCCGGGCGCGATGCGCGGCAGTTCGACGCACACGCCAAGCGCTTCCGCGCGACGGTCAACGGCGAGTACGCCGGCCCGCGGCTCCAGGCCGCCATCGACTCCTCCCAGACGTTCATTCCGCAGACGTTCTGGGAGTGCTACGCCGAGCACCGCGACCGGCTGCTGCCGTCCTATGAGGCCGAGCTGGACGCGATCGGCAGCCGGGATCGCGACGCCGCCCGCGCGGCATGCGCCCGGCGTGCGGACACCATGGCCGACATCCTGCTCAGCGAACTGGTCCGCCGCGGTGTGCTGCAGCGTTTGCACTCCGAATGAGCCGAAGCCGCCGCGCCGATCGAGCCGGGCGCTACGTTGCATTAAATGAGCTGCCCGCGGGTACTGCGCCCAACCGTGAAACCGTTCGCTCTCGCGCTGATCATCAGCATCCTCCTGGCGATGGGTCTCGCCGCCCCGGCGGGTGCGCAGGTGGACCAGTGCTCACCGCCCGGCGTGGACAGCGCCAGCGCCCTGCCGACCAACCTGGCCGCCGCAGCCAGCGGTCCGGCATCTGACAAGTACACGACCTCGACCGTCGCGCCGCTCGACTCGATCGACGTGAACTCCCTCGGTCTGAGCCAGCCCGGCACCCTGACCGTCGGCACCCTCTCGGACGCGCCGCCGAGCATCTGCATCGACTCCACCGGCCAGTTCACCGGCTTCGACAACGAACTGCTGCGCGCCATCGCCGACCGCCTGGGGTTGCGCGTCAACTTCGTGGGCACCGAGTTCTCCGGCCTGCTCGCCCAGGTCGCATCGCGCCGGTTCGACGTGGGGTCGTCGTCGATCACCACCACCGACGCCCGCCGCCGCACCGTCGGATTCACCAACGGCTACGACTTCGGATACTTCTCGCTGGTCGTCCCGAAAGGTTCCCCGATCACGGGGTTCGACAAGCTGGCCGACGGCCAGCGCATCGGCGTCGTGCAGGGCACCGTGCAGGAGGCCTATGTCATCGACACGCTGAAGCTGCAGCCGGTGAAGTTCCCCGACTACAACACCGTCTACGCCAGCCTCAAGACGGGACAGATCGACGCCTGGGTGTCCCCGTCGCAGCAGGCGCAGGGCACCGTGCAGCCCGGCGATCCCGCCGAGATCATCGAAAACACGTTCAGCCTCGATAATTTCATCGCGTGGGCGGTCGCACCGGACAACCGGCCGCTCATCGACGCGCTCAACTCGGGCCTCGACGCCATCATCGCCGACGGCACCTGGGCGCGGCTCTACTCGGACTGGGTGCCGCGCGCGCTGCCGCCCGGGTGGAAGCCCGGGTCCAAGGCCGCACCGCAACCGCAGCTGCCCGACTTCGACGCGATCGCTGCACGCAACCAGGAAAGCGATGCGCCCGCCACGCCCGTCGAACCGAAATCCACACTGGCACAACTGCGGGCGGCGTTCCTGGACTGGGATCTGTACAAACAAGCGATCCCCGATCTGTTGACCACCGGGCTACCGAACACACTGATCCTGACTGTCGCAGCCAGCATCATCGGCCTCATCCTGGGCATGGCGCTCGCGGTTGCGGGCATCTCGAAGTCCCGGTGGCTGCGGTGGCCCGCCCGCATCTACACCGACATCTTCCGCGGTCTGCCCGAAGTCGTGATCATCCTGCTGATCGGTCTCGGTGTCGGCCCCGTCGTCGGCCACCTCACGGGCAACAGCCCCTACCCGCTCGGCATCGCCGCGCTGGGTCTGATGGCCGCGGCCTACATCGGCGAGATCTTCCGCTCCGGCATCCAGAGCGTGGACCCAGGACAACTGGAAGCCTCACGCGCACTGGGCTTCAGCTACTCGACGTCCATGCGGCTCGTGGTGGTTCCGCAGGGTGTGCGCCGGGTACTGCCCGCCCTGATGAACCAGTTCATCTCGCTGCTGAAGGCGTCGTCACTCGTGTACTTCCTCGGGCTTATCGCCAACCAGCGCGAGCTGTTCCAAGTCGGACGCGACCTCAACGCGCAGACCGGTAATCTCTCCCCGCTGGTCGCGGCGGGCCTGTTCTATCTCGCGCTGACCATTCCGCTGACACACCTGGTCAACTTCATCGACGCGCGTCTGCGGCGCGGGCGTCGTCCCGACGAAGAAGATCCGCTGGTGCTGTCCACCTCTCAGGAGATGAACTGATGACCACCGCACCCCAGGCGGTGTCGCTGAGCGCGACCGACCTGCACCTGTCGTTCGGCAAGAGTGCCGTCCTGCGCGGTGTCGACCTCGACGTCGCCGCCGGATCCAGCACCGCGGTGATCGGACCGTCGGGCTCCGGTAAGTCCACGCTGCTGCGTACGCTCAACCGCCTCCACGAACCCGACCGCGGCGACATCCTGCTCGACGGGCGGTCGGTGCTCGCGGACGACCCCGACGAGCTCCGGCAGCGAATCGGCATGGTGTTCCAGCAGTTTCAGCTGTTCCCACACAAGACGGTGCTCGACAACGTCACCCTGGCCCCGCGCAAACTGAAGCGGCTCAACGCCGATCAGGCCCGCGAACTCGGCCTGGCACAACTGGATCGGGTCGGTCTGCGGCACAAGGCCGAGGTCCGCCCGACCACACTGTCGGGGGGACAGCAGCAACGTGTCGCCATCGCGCGGGCACTGGCGATGTCACCGCAGGTGATGTTCTTCGACGAGGCGACCTCGGCGCTGGATCCCGAGCTGGTGAAGGGTGTGCTGGAGCTGATCGCCGACCTCGCCGCGGACGGGATGACGATGGTCGTCGTCACCCACGAGATGGGGTTCGCCCGCTCCACGGCCGACACCGTCGTGTTCATGGACCACGGTCAGGTCATCGAAACAGGGCCGCCCGAGAGGGTGTTCGAGGGCGCCGAGACCAAGCGTCTGCGCCGATTCCTAGCCCAAGTGCTCTAGACCATCTCGGGCGTCAATTTTGCGCGATTAGCGCCGACCGCCCGACCTGTCAGGATCGGACAGGTTAGAGTGACTGAATTATGGTGGCCACCGAAGCACGGGTCAGCGAGCTTGCTGGCGAACTGCAGCGCGTGCTGTCCAAGGTGCTGTCGGTCATGCGTCACACCGGACGGACCGCGACGTCGGGCGACCTGACGTTGGCCCAGTTGTCGATTCTGCTCACCCTGTTCGACCAGGGCCCCATGCGGATGACCGAGCTGGCCGCCCACGAGCGCGTCCGCACCCCCACCACCACCGTGGCCATTCGCCGGCTTGAGAAGTTGGGCCTGGTCAAGCGGGATCGCGACCCGTCCGACCTGCGGGCCGTGCTGGTCGACATCACCCCCCAGGGTCTGGCCCAGCATCAGGAAGCGCTGGCCTCCAGGCAGGCCCATCTGGCGGCGCTGCTGAGCAAGCTCAGCGAGGAAGAACTCGACGCGTTGAACAAAGCGCTGGCCCCCCTCGAGCGCATCGCCGAATAGGGCTCAGCCCAACCAGTCCAGTACGGCCGCGGCCGTCCACGATTGCTGCATGCTGCCCAGCGGTTCACCGGTGAACGGCTCGTAGTACTCGGCGAAGGTGCCGTCGCTGGCCTGGCGCAGTCCTTCGCGCCGCAGTGTCGCGGCCCGCTCGGCCCAGCCCCGCCGGGCGAAGCACCAGGCGAACAGCCACGTCATGACCGGCCAGACCGGCCCACGCCAATACTCGCGGGGCCGGAAGTCCCGGGACACCGGCGACGTCGACGGGATCAGTGCGTACGCCAGGTCCGGATGGCCACAGAAGCGCGGACCCTCCAGCAATCGCAACAGCGCGCGCTCCCGCTCGTGCGGCAGTCCCCCGCACAGCAGGGGAGCGAACTGCGCAGCGGTCTCGGTCGCGATCCACCTCTGCGCGCGGACGTCGTAATCCTTTGCCGCACCGGTTCTTTCGTCGGTGGTCGCAAGCACGCCGGAGCGGAAGCGTTCGGCCCAGGCGTAGAGGTCCTTGACGTCGGCGTGCGGCCGTTTGTGGTCCTCCCCGATCTCGGCCAGCACCTGACAGGCCACCGAGAAGATCGCCGAGACGAACACGTCCTGCACCGCGAAACTCATCGTCCTGGAGAGTATTTCGTCGTCGTAGTGCGCGGCCTTCATCTCCTCGAGCAGCCAGAGGTAGCGGTCGTACTCCAGGTCGGACGGGCGCTGGCTGGCATCGGTGTTGATCTTGTTGTCCTCGCGCTGATACTCGGGCACCACACCCGGAATCACGTTGGCGTAGGCGCTGTCCCAGCGCGGCGAGTTGTCCATTCCGGACTCCCAGCCGTGATACAGCGTGACCCGGCCGTGCCCGTTCGGGTCCCGGCTCTCGGCCAGCCAGCGGTGCCAGCGCACCAGATCACCCCAGCGTCGGTCCAGGAACGCCTCGGCCACGGCCCGGGTCGAACGACCGCGCGTTCGCGCATGGTCGAGGATCCGCTGCACCGCGATCGCATGCACCGGCGGCTGGGTGATCCCCGAGGTGTGGCGGTTTCGCGGTGCGTCGTCGGTCAACGAGGAGCAGGCCCAGCGGGCCGGGCCCGGGAAGTATCCGTCGACACCGTTGGCGAAGACGATGTGCGGGATCATGCCGTTGCGCCACTGGGCCGACAGCAGGGTGTCGAGTTCGACGACCGCCCGTTCCACCGACAGCGGCGCGAGGCCGATCGACACGAATGCCGCGTCCCAGCTCCACATGTGCGGATAGAGCAGTGGTGCGGCGGTCGTCATCACGCCGAGGTCGTTGCCGCGAAGCAGATAGGCGGCGCGCGCAGCCAATTGCGTGGGGGCGAAGCTGGGATCGTGGGGCATGGTCTCCCCATGATGCGACGACTTCGCCCGACACGCAGGTCGGTAGGGTCGTCGGTGTGCCGACCGCCATGATCACCGGGGCCTCCGGCGGCCTCGGATCCGCCCTTGCCGACGTGTTGGCTCCGACGCACACGCTGTTTCTGGCCGGACGTCCGTCGCCGCGACTGGATGCCGTCGCCGAACGGCTCGGGGCCACCACCTGGCCCGTCGACCTGGCCGACCCCGACTCGATCTCCGCGCTCGTCGAGCCGATCGTCGAGCTCGACGTGCTGATCCACAACGCGGGCGTCGCATATCCCGCGCGGGTCGGGGAGTCGAGCGTCGACGAATGGCGGGCCACGATGGCCGTCAACGTCGTCGGCGCCGTTGCGTTGACGCTCGAGCTGCTGCCGGCGCTACGCAGCGCCGGCGGGCATGTCGTGTTCATCAACTCCGGGGCGGGCATCAACGCCTCGCCCGGCTTGGCGTCCTACTCGGCGAGCAAGTTCGCGCTGCGGGGCTTCGCCGACTCCCTGCGCGCCGACGAGCCGTCGCTGCGTGTGACCTCGGTGCACCCGGGGCGCATCGCGACGGCCATGCAGGAGGACCTCGTCGCCTACGAAGGCCGTGCGTACGACCCCGAGCAGTTCCTCAGCCCCCAGACGGTGGCCCAGGTGACGGCCGACGCGATAAACGCACCCCGCGACGCGCACGTCCACGAGGTCATCGTCCGACCGCGCCCGCCCGCGTGATTTCGGTGTAGTTCGTCACTCTGGCGTTGACCAACTACACCCGAATCGCGGCGCGGAGGGCCGCGCGGATGGTGGCGAGCACCTTGAGCAGACGCACCAGCACCCCAACCGGTTCCGCCCCGCGCGATTTCGGTGTAGTTGGTCACGCTGAGGTTGACCAACGACACCGAAATCGCGCGGGGGCGGGGGCAGAGGGGCGGGTCAGACGACGACGTTGACCAGGCGGCCCGGGACCACGATGACCTTCTTCGGCGTCCTGCCGTCGAGGAAGGCGGCCACCTTCTCCTCGGCCAGCGCGGCGGCCTCCACCGCGTCGGCGGGGGCGTCGGCCGCGACCGTCACGCGGCCGCGCACCTTGCCGTTGACCTGAACCGGGTACTCGACGGTGTCCTCGACCAGGAACCGCTCATCGGCCACCGGGAACGGTCCGTGCGCGAGCGATCCCTCGTGCCCGAGGCGCCGCCACAGCTCTTCGGCAAGGTGCGGTGCCAGCGGAGCCACCATCAGCACCAGCGGCTCGAGCGCGTCCCGGGCCGTCACCGACTGCTTGGTCAGATGGTTGGTGTACTCGATGAGCTTGGCCGCGGCGGTGTTGTTGCGCAGCGCGGCGTAATCGTCTGCCGCACCGGCGATCGTGCGATGCAGCAGCCTCTGCGTCTCGTCGTCGATCGCGTCCTCGCCGACGCGGACCGCCCCGCTCTCCTCGTCGACGACCAGTCGCCACACCCGCTGCAGGAAGCGGTGCGCACCGACGACATCCTTGGTCGCCCACGGCCGCGACGCCTCCAGCGGACCCATCGACATCTCGTAGACCCGCAGCGTGTCCGCCCCGTAGTTGTCGCAGATCTCGTCGGGCGACACCGAGTTCTTCAGACTCTTGCCGATCTTGCCGAACTCCTGGGTGACCTCCTGCTCCGGCGATCCCCAGTAGAACTTCCCGTCCCGCTCGACGACCTCCGCCGCCGGCACGTAGGACCCGCGCGAGTCGGTGTAGGCGAACGCCTGGATGTACCCCTGGTTCACCAGCCGGCGGTAGGGCTCCCGCGAGCTGACGTGCCCGAGGTCGTAGAGGACCTTGTGCCAGAACCGCGAATAGAGCAGATGTAGCACGGCGTGCTCGACGCCGCCGACATACAGATCGACGCCACCCGGGTCGTCGGGGCCGTGCTCGGCGGGCCGCGGACCCATCCAGTACGCCTCGTTCTCCTTGGCGCACAGAGCTTCTTCGTTGTACGGGTCGGTGTAGCGCAGCTCGTACCAGGAGCTGCCGGCCCACTGCGGCATCACGTTGGTGTCGCGGGTGTAGCTCTTGAGGCCGTCGCCGAGGTCGAGTTCGACGTTGACCCAGTCGATGACCTTCGCCAACGGCGGGGAGGGCTCGCTGTCGGCGTCGTCGGGGTCGAACGACACCGGCGAGTAATCGGGCACGTCCGGAAGCTCGACGGGCAGCAGCTGCTCGGGCAGACCGTGCGCGCGACCGTCGGCGTCGTAGACGATCGGGAACGGTTCACCCCAGTAGCGTTGCCGAGCGAAAAGCCAGTCCCTGAGCTTGTATTCGATGCGGGCCCGGCCACGGCCGTCGGCGGTCAGCTTGTCGGTCATCGCCTGCTTGGCCGTGGCGACGTCCATGCCGTCCAGGAAGCCGGAGTTCACCAGCGGGCCGTCGCCGGTATACGCCTCGACTGAGATGTCGCCGCCGGCAACCACTTCCACGATCGGAAGCCCGAACTCCGTGGCAAAGTCCCAGTCACGCTGGTCGCCGCCGGGGACGGCCATGATCGCGCCGGTGCCGTAGCCGGCCAGCACATAGTCGGCGATGAACACCGGAACCTGTTGCCCATTGGCAGGATTGACCGCGTATGCGCCGAGGAATACCCCCGTCTTGGACTTGTTCTCCTGGCGTTCGAGGTCCGATTTCGCAGCGATCGCGGTGCGGTAGGCGGCCACCGCGGACGCGGGCGTAGCCGCACCGAACGTCCAGCGTTCGTCGACCCCCTCGGGCCATGCCGGTGCGATCAGCTGATCCACCAGCTCGTGCTCGGGCGCCAACACGATGTACGTCGCGCCGAACAGCGTGTCCGGTCTCGTCGTGAAGACCTCGATGTCCCCGGCGTCCGTGGCGAACTGGACCGAGGCGCCGGTGGAGCGCCCGATCCAGTTGCGCTGCATCGTCTTGACCTTGTCCGGCCAGTCCAGCACATCGAGATCTTCCAGCAGCCGGTCGGAGTACGCGGTGATGCGCATCATCCACTGCCGCAGGCGTTTCCGGAACACGGGGAAATTGCCGCGCTCGCTGCGCCCGTCGGCGGTGACCTCTTCGTTGGCGAGCACGGTGCCCAGGCCAGGGCACCAGTTCACGACCGAGTCCGCGAGGTACACCAGGCGGTGGGAGTCGACGAGATCAGCGCGCGCCGCGGCGTCGAGATCGGCCCACGAGCGCCCGTCGCCCGTGGGGCGGGCACCCGACTCGAACTGCGCGATCAGCTCGGCGATGGGGCGCGCCTTGTTCTGGTCGGTGTCGAACCACGCGTTGAAGATCTGCAGGAAGATCCATTGCGTCCACTTGTAGAAGTCGACGTCGGTGGTGGAGAAGCTGCGGCGCGAGTCGTGGCCCAGCCCCAACCGGCCCAGCTGGCGCCGGAAGTTGACGATGTTGGCTTCGGTCCTGGTACGCGGATGCGTGCCCGTCTGGATCGCGTACTGCTCGGCGGGAAGACCGAACGCGTCGAATCCCAATGCGTGCAACACATTACGCCCAGTCATCCGGTAGTAGCGGGCGTAGACGTCGGTGGCGATGTAGCCGAGGGGGTGCCCGACGTGCAGGCCCTCGCCGGACGGATACGGAAACATGTCCTGCACGAACATCTTGTCGGCGGGTACCTCGCTGCCGTCGGCGGGGGCCAGAGTCCCGACGGGGTTCGCGACGTCGAACGTGCCGGACTCGGTCCACCGCTGCTGCCACGCCCGTTCGATCTCACCGGCGAGGTCGGCGGTGTAGCGGTGCCGGGGCATGTCGTCGCCCGGGCGTTCGCTCGAGGACTCTGCTCCGGCCGGAGTCGGCGTTTCAGTCACCCCACCAGGGTATAAGCACCCCTCTCGCCGATTTCCCGGCCACGGCCAGGTCTCGGTTCCGTTGCGGATGCATCAGGGGTTGGTCCCAGGTCGGTTCCAGCCCTGGTGGGCCGTCGCAGGGCATGGATACATTTCTCGCCTGACCCACCGAGCATGGAAGGACTGCACTCGGATGAGCGAAATCGCCCGCCACTGGCGGGTTCTGGCAGGAGGCATCGGTGCATGCGCAGCCGGTGTCGCAGGGGTGCTGGGCGTCGCCGCCTCGACGGCATCCGCCCAGCCGGCGATTCCGCAGCCCGTTCTGCCCGCCCCGGCCACAGTGACCCAGACGGTCACGGTGGCACCGAATGCGGCGGCGCAACCGGCGGCTCAGCCCGGTGTGATTCCCGCCACCGCCGGCCCCGCGGCCGTCCCCGCCGCGGTCGGCACTCCGGCGGTGCCGCCACGACCGGTGTCGACGATCGCCCCGGCGGCCTCGGGCACCCTCACCGAGTTCTTCGCCTCGAAGGGCGTCGCCCTCGAACCCCAGTCCAGTCGCGACTTCCGGGCCCTCAACATCGTCCTGCCGATGCCGCGCGGCTGGGAGCACATCCCCGACCCGAATGTCCCGGATGCGTTCGCCGTGCTCGCCGACCGCGTCGGCGGCAACGGCCTGTACTCGTCCAATGCCCAGGTGGTCGTCTACAAGCTCGTCGGGCAGTTCGACCCGAAGGAAGCCATCAGCCACGGCTTCATCGACAGCCAGAAGCTGCCGGCCTGGCGTTCGACCGATGCGTCGCTCGCCGACTTCGGCGGCATGCCGTCCTCGCTGATCGAAGGCACCTACCGCGAGAACAACCTGACCCTGAACACCTCGCGGCGGCACGTGATCGCCACGGCGGGCCCCGACAGGTACCTGGTGTCGCTGGCGGTCACCACCAGTGTCGACCAGGTCGTCGCCGCGGCCGACGCCACCGAGGCCATCATCAACGGCTTCAAGGTCAGCGTGCCCGGACCCGCACCCGTCATGCCGCTTCCCGGCACCCCGCCGCTGCCGCAGCCCGCGGCGGCACCCCCAGCTCCCGGCGTCCCCGCAGTGGCCCCCCCGCCACAGCTGTTGGGATTGCAGGGATAGCGACGTCGTCCCCCGGGCGAAGCCTGGCGCCCGGGGGACGGCGACCCGCTCCACACGACGTATTCTGTCGCTCATGCTGGTAGCCGCTGTGGTCACACTGTGCGCGGCCGTGGTCATCGCGGCCCTCGGCGCATGGTCGTTGATGCGCCGGCCCTCCGAGGACTTCGTCCAGCACGTGCTGCGCGCCGTGGCCCCCACCCAGTTGGCGGCGGCGGTGATGCTCGCGGCAGGCGGCGTGGTCGCGTTGTCCGCCCGGCCCTCGACCGCGGTGGTCGTCCTCATCGTCTGTGTCGTCGGCGCGCTCGGCACCGTCGCGGCGGGATGCTGGCAGAGCGCCAAGCTCGTCGCCCGGGAGAACGCCCGCCTCGCGGCGGCCCAGAGCGTCGGTGGATGCGGCGGTGGCAGCGGAAGTGGCAGCGGAAGTGGCAGCGCCTGCGGGTCCTGCACGCTGTCCTGCGGCCGCTGATCCTCCGACGGCTAGTTGCGGCTCAGATCGATCGGGTGCGTCGCCATCAACGACAGCGGCATCGGCTGACGCCGCAGAATCCTGGCCCACAGATCGACCTTGGGCTCCACGAGCACGTCAGTCGGCAACGCGGACAACACAATCCAGTCGTCACGCTCGATCTCACCTTCGAGCTGACCGATCGTCCAGCCTGAGTAGCCCGCGAAGATCCGCACGCCCTCGACCACCGGCGCGAGCGAGTCCGGCTCGGCGTCCAGGTCGACCATCACGACGCGTCCCTGCACGTGACGCAGACCGGGCACGCCCGTGGGGTCGACGCCGGACCGCAGCGTGGCCAGACACAGGGCAGCATCGCGCTTGACCGGACCACCGATGAACATGGTCTTCGGCTTGACGGCCAGCTTCGCCCACTGTGGCAGCACGTTGTAGACGGCCGTCTCGCTCGGCCGGTTCAACACCACGCCGAGCGTGCCCCCGTCGTTGTGCTCGACGACGTAGATGACGCTGCGGCGGAAGGTGGGTTCCAGCAGATCCGTGTTGGCGAGAAGCAGGGTGCCGGCGCGGACGCGGGGAGCGATGGGTGCGGCCCTGTCTTGGAAATCCTCCGGATCCTCTGGCTGCCCCATCGGACCATCATGTCACCACCGTCACCTGATCGGGGCGAACAAGCCGACCCCGCGGGGATATTTGTACTGTGGGTCGGGTCGCTTCGCGCGAGACGCCGACCGACCCGACCCCCAGCCCCAACAGGACGTGACACCCGTGCCCGACGACAGCGCCCCCCGGACGTTGTGGCGTTCGGTGCGGGCGCTTCCGGAGTTCCGGCGGCTGCTCGAACTGAGGGCCGTGAGCCAGTTCGGCGACGGGCTGTTCCAGGCCGGCATCGCCGGCGCCATCCTGTTCAACCCGGAGCGCGAAGCCGAGCCGTGGGCGATCGCCGCGGCATTCGCGGTGCTGTTCCTGCCCTACTCGCTTCTGGGCCCGTTCGCCGGCGCGCTGCTCGACCGCTGGGACCGGCGCCTGGTGCTCGTCGCCGCCAACACCGGCCGGCTCGCGGTGATCGTCGGTGTCGGTGCGCTGCTGGCCGCCGGCGTCGGCGACATCCCAATCCTGTTGAGCGCGTTGCTCGCCAACGGGTTCACCCGCTTCGTCTCCTCGGGACTCTCGGCGGCTCTACCGCACGTCGTTCCGCGGGCCCAGGTGATCGCGATGAACTCGGTGGCCACCGCGACCGGTTCTGTCGCCGCGTTCGCGGGGGCGATGTCGATGCTGATCCCCCGATGGCTCTTCGGGGCAGGCGACACCGGTGCGTCGGTGGTGATCTTCCTCGTGACCGCGCCGGTGGGGTTGGCGCTGTGGCTGTCGATGCGGTTCCCACCGCGCCTGCTGGGTCCCGACGACAGCGTGCGCGCGGTCCACGGTTCGGCGCTCTACGCGGTGGCGACCGGATGGGTGCACGGCGCCCGCACCGTCCTGGCGGTGCCGACGGTCGCCGGCACACTGGCCGGGCTGGGCGCACACCGGATGGTCTTCGGCATCAACACCTTGCTGGTGCTCGTGATGGTCCGTCACACCGAAGCCGCGACGGTGGCCGGTCTCGGCACGACGGTCCTGTTCGTCACCGCGGGCGGCGCGGGACAGTTCCTGGCCACCCTCGTGACCCCCGCACTGGTCAAGAAGTGGGGCCGGTACGCGACGCCCAACGGCGCGCTGGCGTTCTCCGCGGTGGTGCAGCTCATGGGCGCCACCCTGCACCTGCCGGTCATGATCGTGTGCGGGTTCCTGCTCGGTGCGGCGGGCCAGGTGGTCAAGCTCTGCGCCGACACCGCCATGCAGATCGACGTGGACGACGCGCTGCGAGGACATCTGTTCGCGGTGCAGGACTCCCTGTTCTGGCTGGCCTTCATCATCGCGATCACCGGCGCCGCAGCGGTGATCCCTGCGAACGGCCAGTCCCCCGCGCTCGCCGCCGGCGGCGCCGCGATCTACCTGGCGGGGCTCGCCGTCCATGCGGTGGTGGGCCGGCGTCGGCGGGCCCGCGGCTAGGGTGACCCGTATGGCCGGAGCAGCCCCGATGGTCGACGATCTACGCGCGGAAAGCGACGACCTCGACGGACTCGTCGCCGCGCTGACGCCCGACCGGTGGGCGACCCCGACGCCCGCGCCGGGATGGACGATCGCCCACCAGATCGCACACCTGCTGTGGACCGACCGCGTCGCGCTGCTGTCGGTGACCGACGAGGCGGGTTTCGCCGCGGTGCTGGCTCAGGCCTCCGAGAACCCCTCCGGATTCGTCGACGCCGGTGCCGAGGAACTGGCGGCGCTGCCACCCGCCGAGCTGCTCGCCGACTGGCGGGCCACCCGCAAAGCCCTGCACGACGAACTGCTGACGGTCGTCGACGGCCGCAAACTGCCGTGGTTCGGCCCGCCGATGAGTGCTCCGTCGATGGCGACCGCCCGGCTGATGGAGACCTGGGCGCACGGCCTCGACGTCGCCGACGCGCTGGGCGTTGCCCGGACGCCGACCGCGCGCCTGAAGTCGATCGCCCACATCGGCGTCCGCACGCGGGATTTCGCCTACGTGGTCAACGGACTCACCCCGCCGGCGGAACCGTTCCATGTGAAACTGTCCGCACCGGACGGATCGGTCTGGACGTGGGGCCCCGAGGACGCCGAGCAGTTCGTGACCGGCGCTGCGCAGGATTTCTGCATGGTGGTCACGCAGCGACGCGCCCGGTCCGAGCTGGATGTCGCCGCGACCGGGCCCGACGCCGAGAAGTGGTTGACGATCGCGCAGGCCTTCGCCGGACCGCCAGGGCCCGGCCGCGGCTAGAGCCTGCTACGCCTTGCGCCAGTAGCCCAGTCGGCCGGGCGGGATATAGGGCGAGTAGTTGGCGGTACGGGGAGCCGACGCCCGACCGCTTCCGTAGTTGTTCTGGTCGTAAAGCTTGCCCGCATGCCAGATCCCGATGTGGCCGAAGGCTGTTCCGGCACCGCTGCCCCACACCAGAATGTCGCCGTTCTGGAAATTGCCGTCGGTGCGCCAGACGAAGCCCCGCGCCGCCATCTGATTACCCCCGACAGCGCCCTGTCGGTAGTCGACTGCATTGCCCCAAGCCCCCGCCGAGATTCCGTGTACGTCGCGCAGGAACCGCTTGACAAGGGACACGCACTCGCCCGGATAGCTGCCGTCCGGCGCGGCGATCGTCCTGCCCCGGGTCGCGGCAACGAACGAATCCACCCTGGCACTGAGCGGCGGTGTCGACGGAGGCGGCGGCGGGGGCGCTTTGGCGCTGACCGGCACGGTGATGACGACGATGCTTTCCGCGGCGCCGTCGGTGACCACGGCGCTGAACTGCACCGTGTCCTCGCCTGGAGAACGGAACGCCGCCTCGCGCGCTGCGACCGTGGGGACGAAGCTGAACTGGCCCCCGGGATTGACGGCGACCGTGCCGACGCCGGGGTCGACGGTCAGGTTGAGACGATAGGTCAGCGCGAACCCTTCCGGATCCGTCGCGTTGATGTGACCGACCACCAGTCCGTTGTTGCCGTCGATGCCGTCGACCGTGAACTGGGGACTTCCGAGCTGAGGGGACTGGTTCGCACCCGGCTTCGGGATCTTGACCCGCACCGAGACCGTCGCAGTGCCGCCATGCCCGTCGGTCACCGTCACCGAGAACCGATCGGTCCGCTTGAACAAGCTCGTCGCCCCGGCCAGTGCCTCAGCGGTGGGGGTGTACACGAATGTCCCGTCGCCGTAGACGACGACGTTGCCTCGCTCCGTGGCTGCAGATCCAGCGAACCCCAGCACGTCGCCGTCCTTGTCGGTGCCCGTGACCTTGCCCGTCACAGCACCCGTGGCGGGGTTGGTAGCTCCCATCGTCGTTCTGCCGTTGGGACGTGCATTGGCAGGCTTGATCGTGACCGTCACGTAGGTCGTCACAACGCCACCGAACCCGTCGTCGACGGTGATCCCGATCGAATCCGTCTTCCGGCCGTTGGGCGCCGCGGCATCGTGCTGTGCGGCCTTGGTCGGGGTGTACGTGAACGAGCCGAACCTGTTGACGGAGACCTTGCCCAGCGCAGTTGACCCGCCGATGTAGGTGAGCTTGTCCCGGTCGGGATCAGTCGCCTTGATACGCCCGTAGACATTCGAGGAGAACATCCCCGGCGAACCGGGCGAGCGGACGGTCACTGTCGGAGCGGTGTTCGGAACAGCTGCAGAACGGTTCGAACCCTTCGCAGCTTCCTTCCCGTCGGAAGGCACGACCGGCAGCGCGAACGCCGCTGCAAGGAGCGGATCTTCGTCGACCGGACCGTCGGACGTCGCCTCCCCCGCTGCCGGTGCCTCGCCGACACGGCGGAACGTGGCGGTCTTCCGCTGGTTGTCTTTCAACGATGAAGCGTCCTCGTTCTCGTCGGCCGCCTCGGCCTCTGCGGTTTCGGCAACGTCGCGATCGTTCTCTGTGCCTCCGGCCGGCGTCGCGCTCGCACCGTCCGGTTCCGAGCCGGCTTCGTTGTTGGCCTCCGTGGCGGTGTTCGTCTTCGATGCGTCAGAGGACCGCGAGTCGGTGCTCGTGGACGACGACTCCGACCCGTCCGTGCCGCTGTCGGCGGTAGCGGTCCCGGTTCCTGCCATCAGGGCTACACCCATTCCGAGGGTGAAAGCCCCTGCTCCGAGCCATCTGTATGCCTCCCGCGGGGTCTTCCTCCCAGCGCGGTGGCGGCCTTTCGACGTGGTGGTCGCTGGTGAACCACCTGCGGTGCGCGATGAATGTGCCGACACGGAGAGCCCCCTCTTCCCCGGCGGAATTCGCCGGACTAGCGGCAAATTTACCAACCCGTCAGTAGCGATGTTGTCATCCGAAGAGCCGACAAACGGGATTGCGAGGCCCACCGTCAGCGAAGTCGTTCGCCACCGTCTGCCATGCCGTCGGCGTCCGCGTCGGTCAGCCGCACATCCCAGGTGCCGTCGCCGTCCGTGTCCACCCACACCTCCCCCGCCCCGAACGCTCGGTCGGCCAGGCCGTCGCCATCCGAGTCGGCGAGCCGCTCCGGGAGGCCGTCGGTGTCGAGGTCGGCCGGGGCCGCCGACGCGGGATGCTCCACACCGTCGAGCCCGAACCACCTCAGCGCCGCGGCATTTCGGTCGGCACCCACGGCCCAGGTGCCCGTCCCGTCGTCGGTGTAGTACGCCTCCGGGGCGCCGTCGCCGTCGACATCCATCACGGCGTGATCCGCCATCCCGTCGTCGTCGAGATCGAGCAGCGCGTCGTCGATCACCCCGTCGTCGTCGAGGTCGAGGCCGACCGCGTCCAGCACACCGTCGCCGTCGAGGTCGGTGTCGGCACCGGCGGTCCACACGGTGGCGGACCCGTCGGGGTCACCCAGGCAGTACTCCACACATGGTCAGACGCTCGGCCGGTCCTGCTGGTTCCACCACGCGAGCAGCTCCTGGACCGCCTCGTCGTGATCCATCGGCCCGCGGTCCAGCCGCAGCTCCTTGAGATGGTTCCAGGCCTTGCCGACCTGCGGCCCTGGCGGAATCCCGAGGATCTGCATGATCTCGTTGCCGTCGATGTCCGGGCGGACCCGCGCAAGATCCTCCTTGGCCGCCAGCTCCTCGATGCGGCGCTCCAGGTCGTCGTAGTTGGCCTGCAGCCGCGCCGCACGCCGCTTGTTGCGGGTCGTGCAGTCCGCGCGGACCAGCTTGTGCAACCGGTCCAACAGCAGGCCGGCATCCGTGACGTAGCGACGCACGGCCGAGTCCGTCCACCGGCCGTCGCCGTAGCCGTGGAACCGCAGATGCAGGTACACGAGCTGCGAGACGTCGGCGATCATCTGCTTGGAGTACTTCAGCTCCCGCATCCGCTTGCGGGTCATCTTCGCCCCGACCACCTCGTGGTGGTGGAAACTCACCCCGCCGTCGGGCTCGTGCCTGCGGGTGGCCGGCTTGCCGATGTCGTGCAGCAGCGCCGCCCAGCGCAACACCAGATCGGCGCCGCCGGCACCCTCGAGATCGATCGCCTGGCTCAGCACGGTCAGCGAATGCTGGTAGACGTCCTTGTGCTGGTGGTGTTCGTCGATGGCCATGCGCATCGCGCCGATCTCGGGCAACACCACGTCGCCCAACCCCGTCTGGACCATCAGGTCGACACCGGCCACGGGGTCGGCGCCGAGCAGCAGTTTGTCCAGCTCTGCGGCCACCCGCTCGGCGGTGATCCGCGACAGCTGCGGAGCCATGTCGTCGAGCGCGCGCCGGACCCGCGGCGCCACGGCGAACCCGAGCTGCGAAACGAACCGCGCCGCGCGCAGCATGCGCAACGGGTCGTCGCCGAAGGACACCTCGGGCTCGGACGGGGTGTCGAGCACCCGCTCCTTCAGCGCGGCCAGGCCGTTGAGCGGGTCGAGGAACTCGGCCGGCCCGGCCGGGGTGACCCGCACGGCCATCGCGTTCACGGTGAAATCGCGGCGCACCAGATCGTCGGCGAGGTTGTCGCCGAAGCGCACCTCGGGGTTGCGTGACACCTTGTCGTAGGTGTCGGCCCGGAACGTGGTGATCTCCAGCCGATCCTCGCCCTTGCCGACGCCCAGGGTGCCGAACTCGATGCCGGTGTCCCACAGCGCATCGCCCCAGCCGCGCAGGAACCGCATCATCTGTTCCGGCCGCGCATCGGTGGTGAAATCCAGATCGGCGCCCAGCCGGCCCAGCAGCGCATCACGCACACTGCCGCCGACCAGGTAGAGGTCGTGGCCGTGATCGGCGAACACGCGGCCGAGCTGGGACAGTACGTCGCGGTGGTTGTTCAGCGACACCTGCGCGGCAGCCAGCAGTTCGGCGTCGGACAGGGGGTCAGGCACGTCCGGTGAGCCTACTGGTCACAGCGATGTCACCTTCCGGCGAGTGCGGCGGGGGCGGGTGTTCACGGCAACTATCATCGCTTGGGTGTCGGACGGCGAGCAGGCCAAACCACGACGGCGCCGGGGCCGGCGCCGTGGCCGACGCGCGGCAGGTCCCCCCGAGGGTGGGTCCGATCAGCCCGCCACCGTCCGTCAACACAACTCCAACGGCGCCTCGAACGACACCACGACCCCAGCTCCCAAACCGCAGAAGTCCCGCGCCCGCCGGCCCCCCGAGCGGCTGCGCACCGTGCACGAGACGTCGGCGGGCGGCCTGGTCATCGACGGCCTCGACGGCCCGAAGGACGACCAGGTCGCGGCACTGATCGGACGCATCGACCGGCGCGGCCGCATGCTGTGGTCGCTGCCCAAGGGCCACATCGAGATGGGTGAGACGGCCGAGCAGACCGCGATCCGCGAGGTCGCCGAGGAAACCGGCATCCAGGGCGACGTGCTCGCCGCGCTCGGCAGCATCGACTACTGGTTCGTCACCGAGGGCAGGCGGGTGCACAAGACCGTGCACCACTATCTGATGCGCTTCCTCGGCGGTGAGCTCTCCGACGAGGACGTCGAGGTGACCGAGGTGGCCTGGGTGCCGCTGCGCGAACTGCCGTCCCGGCTCGCCTACGCCGACGAACGCAAGCTGGCCGAGGTGGCCGACGAACTGATCGACAAACTGCACACCGACGGGCCCGGCGCTCTGCCGCCGCTGCCGCGCACGACACCGCGACGCCGCGGACAGACGCACTCCCACACCCGCCAGCGCAGGCCTGACCCCACTGCGCAACCACAGCCCGGCCGGCGGACGAACGGCTGCGGTCAAGGGCCGTGACGGGGCCCGCGCGTCTGCTCATCGCGGTGATCGCGCTGTTGCTCGCCCTCGCACCCGCCGCAGCTCCCCCCGCCGCAGACGCCCAACCGGGTTCCATGCCCTTCCTGCGCGTCCAGATCGACAGCGTCACCCCGGAGATCGTCACCACGACCAGCGACCAACTGGTGACGGTCACGGGCACGATCAAGAACATCGGCGACCGCGCCGTCCGCGACGTCGTCGTGCGCCTCGAACGCGCGCCCGCGGTGACGTCCTCCAGCGGGTTGCGGACCAACCTCGCCGGCAACGTCGACCAGTACCAGCCGGTCGCGGACTTCATCACCGCCGCGCCGGAACTCGCTCGCGGACAGGATGTTCCGTTCCGTCTGGCGTATCCGATGCGGGCGCCCGACGGGTCGTCCCTGCGCATCGACAGCCCCGGTGTCTACCCGATGATGGTCAACGTCAACGGCACGCCGGACTACGGATCGGCCGCCCGCCTCGACGACTCCCGCTTCCTGCTCCCGGTCCTCGGGGTGCCCCCGGAGGCCGGCTCGGACAATGCCAGCGAGGCGCTGGACTCCGCTGTCCCGCCCGACACCACCCGTCCGGTCGGGATCACGATGTTCTGGCCGCTGGCCGACCGTCCTCGGCTCGCCGCTGGAGCACCCGGCGGCACCACCCCGGTCCGTCTCATCGACGACGAGCTGGCGACCTCGCTGGCGCCCGGCGGCCGCCTCGACACCATGCTCACGGCCGTCGACTTCGCGACCAGTCCGCAGGTCGATCCCGGCGGTGACGTCACCCGTGCGCTGTGCCTGGCGGTCGACCCCGACCTGTTGGTGACGGTGAACGCGATGACCACCGGCTACGTCGTCAACGACGCCGCCGACGCCGGGCCTCGCACGCCGACCCACCCGGGGACCGGTCAGCAGGCTGCGATCGACTGGCTCAACCGCCTCAGGACACTGGCCACGAGGATGTGCGTGGCGCCGACCACCTATGCCCAGGCCGATCTCGACGCCCTCGACCGGGTCGCCGATCCGGGTCTGTCCACGATCGCCACCGCGGGCACCGGCGTCGTGGTCGACCAGATCCTCGGTGTGCTCTCGACCAAGGGCGCCAGCCTCATCGGCGACGGTCCCCTGACCGCACCCGCGGTGCAGCTGCTCTCCGGGCAGGGGCCGACGGTCGCGATCGGGGCGGCGAACCTGATGGGTCCCGACGAGTCCGGCGCCGCCGGCACAGAGACTGCCGACACCCTGCCGGTCCGCTACACCCCGAACGTCGTCGCCGCGCCGTTCGACCCCGCCGTCGGGGCCGCCCTGGCCGGGATGGGGCCCGCACCCGACACACCGTCCTATGTCGATCCGTCGCTCGACATCGCGGTCAAACAGGACTCGGAGGCGGCCCGGCGGCAGGACGCGCTCGGGTCGGTGCTCTGGCGCAGCCTGCAGCCCGGGACCACCCCGCGCACCCAGGTGCTGATGCCGCCCCTGATGTGGAATCTGACGCCCGGCGACGCGCAGGCGATCCTCACCGCGGTGGCCACCAGCATCCGCTCCGGGCTCGCGATGCCCCGGCCGCTGCCCGTCCTCATCAACGAGGCCGCGGCCTCCGCGCAGAACGCCCCCCTGCCCGCGGGGCCGCTAGGCAATCCGCGCGGCCGCTTCGACGCCGGGGTCGTCACCGGCATCTCGGCGGCGACCGGTCGGCTCTGGGGTCTGACGTTGGCCCTGACCACTGACGAGCGGACCGGTCTCACCGGATACCAGTACACGGCCCCGCTGCGTGAGGATCTGCTGCGCGCACTGAGTCTTTCGGTTCCCCCTGACGCCCGCAACGGTCTGGCGCAGCAGCGTCTCACCACGGTCCGGCGCACGGTCGAGGACCTGTTCAACGCGGTGACGATCGTCAACCCCGGCGGCTCGTACACCCTTGCCACCGAACGCAGCCCGCTTCCGCTGGCGCTACGCAACGACCTGCCGGTCCCCATCCGGGTGCGACTGGACATCGACGCACCACCGGGGATGTCGGTGACCGACATGGGTGAGATCGTGCTGCCGCCGGGCTTCCTGCCGCTGAAAGTCCCGATCGAGGTGCACTTCACCCAGCGGGTGGCCGTCGACGTCGCGCTGCGGACCGCCGACGGGCTGCCGCTCGGCGAACCCGTCAGGCTGTCGGTCCACTCCAACGCCTACGGCAAGGTGCTGTTCTTCATCACGCTCACCGGCGGTGCGGTCCTCGCGCTGCTCGTCGGCCGCCGCCTGTGGCACCGCTTCCGCGGCCAGCCCGACCGTGCCGACCTCGACCGGCCCGACCCGATCGAGGTGGCCCTGGCCTACGGCGACGATCCGTCGGACCCCGAGACGACCCCGCTCGACACGAAGCCCGCGCGCCGGGCGCGGGCCACCACCGGCGGTGACGATGCGTGACGCGGGTCCGCGCCGCACCCCGCCGCCGCCCCGGCCCGTGCGCAGGACGCCTCCCCCGCCGACACCACCCCCTCGCGGTGACGCCCCCCGGTCGCCACGGCCGGAGATGTCCGACTCGGCGGTCGTGTCGCGGTCCTGGGGCATGGCACTGGCCACACTCGTCAGCCGCCTGACCGGATTCGCCCGCATCGTGCTGCTCGCCGCCATTCTCGGCGCGGCGCTGTCCAGTGCGTTCACCGTCGCCAACCAGCTGCCGAACATGATCGCCGCGCTGGTGCTCGAAGCCACCTTCACCGCGATCTTCGTCCCCGTGCTGGCCCGCGCCGAACGCGACGACCCCGACGGTGGAACCGCTTTCGTGCGCAGGCTTCTCACGCTCGCGACGACGCTCCTGCTGGTCGTCACGATCCTCTCGACCGTCGCCGCGCCACTGCTCGTCGATCTGATGCTGGGCTCCGAGCCGCTGGTCAGCCGTCCCCTGACCACGGCGTTCGCGTACCTGCTGCTGCCGCAGATCATCTTCTACGGCCTGTCCTCGGTGTTCATGGCAATCCTGAACACCCGCAACATCTTCGGGCCGCCGGCGTGGGCTCCGGTGGTCAACAACGTCGTGGCGATCCTGACCCTGGTGCTGTATGTGCTTGTCCCGGGCGAACTCTCGCTCAACCCGGTCGAGATGGGCGACGCCAAGCTGCTGGTGCTGGGCATCGGCACGACGCTCGGTGTCGTCGCGCAGGCCGCCGTGTTGTTCGTCGCGATCCGGCGGGAGCGGGTCAGCCTGCGGCCGCTGTGGGGCATCGACGACCGGCTGAAGAAGTTCGGGATGATGGCCCTGGCGATGGTGCTCTACGTGCTGATCAGCCAGGTCGGGTTCATCGTCGGCAACCAGGTCGCCAGCGCGTCCTCGGCCTCGGGTCCCGCGATCTACAACTACACCTGGCTGATCCTGCAGCTGCCGTTCGGCATCATCGGGGTGACGGTCCTGACCGTGGTGATGCCGCGGCTGTCCCGCAACGCGGCGGCCGACGACGGACCGGCGGTGCTCGCCGACCTGTCGCTGGCGACCCGGCTCACGATGGTGGTGCTGATCCCGGTCGTGGCGATGATGACGGTCGGCGGCCCCGCGATCGGCAGCGCCCTGTTCTCCTATGGCAATTTCGGCGCCGTCGACGCCGGCTACCTGGGGATGGCGATCACGCTCTCGGCGTTCACCCTGATCCCGTACACGCTGGTGCTGCTGCAACTGCGGGTGTTCTACGCCCGTGAGGAGCCGTGGACGCCGATCGTGCTCATCCTGGTGATCACGATCGTCAAGGTCGCGGCCTCGCTGGCGGCGCCGCACCTCACCACCGATCCGCACCTGGTCGCCGGCTACCTGGGCCTGGCGAACGGGCTGGGCTTCCTCGCCGGGGCCACCGTCGGCTACTTGCTGCTGCGTGCCCGGCTGGACCCGCCGGGGGGCCGGTTGATCGGCAACGACGTGGTCCGCACGATCCTGGTCACCATCACCGCGTCGCTGGCCGCCGGCCTGATCGCCCACGTCGTCGATCAGCTGCTCGGGCTGGAGAACCTTACCGAGCACTGGGGTGCCGGCGGCTCGCTGCTGCGGCTGGTGGCCCTCGGGCTGGTGATGGTGCCGGTCATCTCCGCGGTGATGCTCGCCGCGAAGGTTCCCGAGGCCCGGTCGGCACTGGCCGCAGTCCGCCGCCGCTTCGGAAGTCGCAGTCCGGCAGCCACCCCGTCCGTCCCGGCCATGCCGACTGCGCCTCTCACGTACGCTGATCGGAGCAATCAGGCCCCGCCACGCCGACGTCAGCTTCCCAGATCGGCGGCGCGTGGGCCCTCGGGCGAGTTTGCCGACGACGGGAGGCGGAAAGGGTCAGCGGTGAGCGAGAAACCCACCAGCGATTCCCCACAGGGCTCCGATTCCGCGGCCACGACGCGCATCACCAGGCCGTCGCCCGACGACTTCCAGCCCGACGTCCCGGACATCCCCGAGCCGCCCGCGCCCGCACAGTCCGACCCCGAGGCGCCCTCCGACGATTCGGCGACCAAGGCCATCAAGACCGGTCGGCCGCCGTCGGACTACAGCAACGACCCCACCCGTGAGGCGCTCGCGTTCGCCCCGCCGCAGGAACCCCCGACCGAGACGGCGACGGCCGCCGAGGACATCCACCTGATCCCGGGTTCGACGATCGCCAACCGCTACCGCCTGCTGGTCGCCCACGGCGGACCGGCCGGTCTGCAGTTCTGGCAGGCGCTCGACACCAAACTGGACCGGCAGGTGGCGCTGACGTTCGTCGACCCCGACGCGACGATGCCCGAGGCCGAGGTCCAGCAGATCCTCGACCGCACCCAGCGGCTCAGCCGTATCGACATGCCCGGCGTGGCCCGCGTGCTCGACGTGGTGAAGTCCAGCACCGGCGGGCTGGTGGTGAGCGAGTGGATCCGCGGCGGCTCGCTGGCCGAGGTCGCCGAGACCCATCCGTCTCCGATCGGTGGGGCGCGCGCCATCCAGTCCCTGGCAGCCGCAGCCGAGGTTGCGCACCGCAACGGCGTCGCGCTGTCGGTCGACCATCCGAGCCGGATCCGGGTCAGCATCGACGGCGACGTCGCGCTGGCGTTCCCGGCAACGCTGCCGGACGCGTCGCCCGACGACGACATCCGCGGTATCGGCGCCTCGCTGTACGCCCTGCTGGTCAACGCCTGGCCGTTGCCCGAGACCGGGGAGCCCAGCGGGCTGTCCGCCGCCCAGCTCGACGCGGCGGGCCAGCCCGTCGAACCCAGGTCTGTCGACCGCGACATCCCGTTCCAGATCTCGGCCGCCGCCGCGCGCGCCGTGCAGGACGGCGGTGGCATCCGCAGCGCCCCGACGCTGCTGAACCTGCTGCAGCAGGCGACGGCGATCGCCGACCGGACCGATCACATCGCACCCGTCGACGACCCCGTCCGCGAACCCGACGGCGCCGCCTGGGCCGCCGACGCCGACGCCGACACTGCAGCGCGCAAACGCAAAGGCCTGATCGTCGGGCTGTCGGTCGCCGGCGCCATCGTCATCATCGCCGTGGTGCTCCTCGCCACCGTGCTCAGCCGCATCTTCGGTGATGTCGGCAGCGGCCTCGGCGGCGACGAGCTCGGCTTGAACGCGCCGTCCTCGTCGGAGTCCGAGAGTCCGGGCAGCACCCCGGCCGGCTCGGCCGTGAAACCTGCTCGCGCCACGGTGTTCTCGCCCGAAGGTGAGGCCGACGCACCCGATCAGGCTCCGCTCGCGATCGACGGCGACTCCTCGACGGTGTGGCCGATCGACACCTACAGCGACCCCGTGCCGTTCCCGAACTTCAAGAACGGTGTCGGGTTGATGTTGCAGCTGCCCGAGCCGACGGCCATCGGCTCCGTCACGATCAACCTCAACAGCACCGGCACCTCGGTCCAGATTCGCTCCGCGTCGTCGGCGACACCGTCCTCGCTGGAGGACACGACCGCGCTGACGGAGCCGACCCCGCTCAAGCCCGGCTCGAACACCATCGAGGTCGACGAGACCCAGCCGACGTCGAACGTGCTCGTGTGGGTCTCGACGCTGGGTCAGGTCGACGGCGAGAGTCGTTCGGACATCGCCGAGGTCACCCTCAACGCGCGGTCCTGATTCGGTGGCGGTCCCGCTGAAAACTGGTGACAGGGCCCTCCCCCGGCCGCGATTAGTGTTCGGCTGTGGGGATATTCGGGGGAAATCCGCGACCACCGGACCGGCTGCGCACCGACGCCGAGCTGCTGGCCGCACACGTCGCCGGGGACCGGTACGCGTTCGAGGAACTGTTCTACCGCCACCATCGTCAGCTCTACCGGCTCGCGCATCTGACCAGTCGCAATCCCGACGACGCGGCCGACGCGCTGCAGGATGCGATGCTCGCCGCGCACCGGACCGCGCCATCGTTCCGGCACGACTCCGCGGTGAGCAGCTGGCTCTACCGCATCGTGGTCAACGCGTGCCTGGACCGGTTGCGGCGCAACAAGGCTCGTGCCTGCGACGAGCTGGACGCCGACCTGTGCGGGACCGTCGATCCCACCGGGCGCCTGGACACCGCAATCGTCATCGAACGCGCGCTGCAGCGTCTTCCCGTCGAACAGCGCGCCGCCGTCGTCGCCGTGGACATGCAGGGATTCTCGGTGGCCGAGACCGCGCGCATGCTCGGAGTCGCCGAGGGGACCGTGAAGTCACGGTGTTCGCGGGCCCGTGCGAAATTGGCCGCCTCCCTCGATTGCCTGACGGCCCGCGCGGCCGCAGCGGACTGAGAACTGCGGAACCCGTCGGATAGCCTCGAACGATCTGTGCGGGCGACGATCGGCGGGGGCGACGATGAGCAGCGACACGGGCAGCACCATCGACGGGGATCCCGCGGAGCTCGACGACGCCACCTCGACACGGGTCCGCCGTGAACTCGCCCTCCTGGGTTCTGAGGCCCCCGCACCCGATGTTCCCGGCGACGTCACGGCCCGCATCGGTGCGGCGTTGCGTGCCGCCCCGCGTCCAGACGCCGCACACTCGGCCGGCCCGCGCAGGCTCAGCAACGCGCAGCGCGCCGGCCTGGGCGTCGGAGTCGGCGCCGCCGTTCTCGCAGTGGCCGTCGGCGCAGCCGCGCTGGTCGACGAGCCCGAACCCCGATTCCCGCGCGGGCCCACGGCCTCGCAGATCACCGCCGACAGGCCGGCACGGGCGGCGTTCCCCCTCACCGACGACGAACTGCGCAACGTCCTGGCCTCCCCATCCGACCTGGGCCCGTTCACCGATCCGGCCCGTCGCGCCGACTGCCTCTCCGGCCTGGGCCACCCGCCCGGCGTGGACGTCGTGGGCGGACGCCGCGTCGAGATGGCGGGGACCGCGGCGGTGGTGCTGCTGCTGCCGGCCCCAGAGCCACAGCGTGCCGTCGCTGTCGCGGTGGACCAGACCTGCAGCGCGGCCCGCCCGGGGTTGCTCGCCGAGACGGTGTTCGACCGCTGACCACGTGTGCCGCGCCGGGTACGACCCCGGGAACACGCGGGCCTACCCTGGTGTTTAACCAACGCGGTTGTTTACCCAACTGCGGATCTGGAGAACTCTTGCCTCAGGCAGAAAGGTTCGCATGACCTCCTCAGACACCGTCCACGATCTCATCATCATCGGCTCCGGCCCCGCCGGTTACACCGCCGCCGTCTACGCCGCCCGCGCCCAGCTCAAGCCGCTGGTCTTCGAGGGCAGCCAGTTCGGTGGCGCGCTGATGACCACCACGGAGGTCGAGAACTACCCCGGCTTCCGGAACGGCATCACCGGCCCGGAACTGATGGACGAAATGCGCGAGCAGGCGCTGCGGTTCGGCGCGGACCTGCGCATGGAGGACGTCGACGCCGTCGATCTGACCGGACCCGTGAAGTCCGTCACGGTCGGTGACGAGACCTTCCACTCGCGTGCGGTCATCCTGGCTATGGGTGCCGCGGCCCGCCACCTGGGCGTCCCCGGTGAGGACGAACTGCTCGGCATGGGCGTCAGCACCTGTGCCACCTGCGACGGATTCTTCTTCCGCGATCAGGACATCGCGGTGGTCGGCGGCGGCGACTCGGCGATGGAAGAGGCGACGTTCCTCACCCGTTTCGCGCGCAGCGTGACGCTGATCCACCGGCGCGAGGAGTTCCGCGCGTCGAAGATCATGCTGGAGCGCGCGCAGCAGAACGAGAAGATCACGTTCCTTACCAACACCCAGGTGACCGGCGTGGTCGGCGACCCCAAGGTGACCGGAATCAACCTGCGCAACAGCGAAACCGGCGAGGAGAGCACCCTGCCGGTGACGGGCGTGTTCGTCGCCATCGGCCACGATCCCCGCTCCGGGCTGGTCCGCGACCAGCTCGACGTCGACGACGAGGGTTACGTGTCGGTGCAGGGACGCACGACGTACACCTCGCTCGACGGTGTCTTCGCCGCAGGCGATCTGGTCGACCACACCTACCGCCAGGCCATCACCGCGGCCGGAAGTGGTTGTGCCGCAGCGATCGACGCCGAACGTTGGCTGGCCGAGCACGCCGAGCCGGGCGAGAGAACTTCCACCACAACGGATGACACCGATCTGATAGGAGCACAGCAATGAGCGGTTCGAGCACGGTCACGGTGACCGACGATTCGTTCTCCGACGACGTGTTGTCCAGCGGAACCCCTGTCCTGGTTGATTTCTGGGCGACCTGGTGCGGACCCTGCAAGATGGTCGCCCCGGTGCTCGAAGAGATCGCCTCCGAGAAGGCCGGTGCGCTCACCGTCGCGAAGATCGACGTCGACGAGAATCCCGCCACCGCGCGCGACTTCCAGGTCGTCTCGATCCCGACGATGATCCTGTTCAAGGACGGTCAGCCGGTGAAGCGAATCGTCGGCGCCAAGGGCAAAGCCGCGCTCCTGCGTGAGCTCAGCGACGTCGTCTAGCAACCCCGAACGCCGCGAATCGCGCTGCCGACAACTGCCTGGGGTTTTCCCGAATCCCCTGTCGGTCTGAGACAATCTTGCCTATGTCGAGTCTGCGTCGCGGTGACCGCGGGGGTGCGGTTGCCGAGATCAGGGCCGCTCTCGCGGCGCTGGGGATGCTCGAAAGCCCCGACGACGACCTGTCCACCGGTAAGCACTACGCGGCGGACATGTTCGACGACGAACTCGACCGCGGCGTGCGGGCTTTTCAGCAGCACCGGGGTCTCCTGGTCGACGGTGTCGTCGGCGAGGCGACCTATCGCGCGCTGAAGGAAGCGTCCTACCGCCTCGGCGCGCGCACGCTGAACCACCAGTTCGGTGCACCGATGTACGGCGACGATGTCGCCACGCTGCAGGCGCGTCTGCAGGACCTCGGCTTCTACACCGGGCTGGTGGACGGGCATTTCGGACTCCAGACCCACAACGCGTTGTCGTCGTACCAGCGCGAGTACGGCTTGTATCCCGACGGGATTTGTGGCCCGGAGACGTTGCGGTCCCTGTACTTTCTGGGATCCCGGGTCACCGGTGGGTCTCCGCACGCCATCCGCGAGGAGGAGCTGGTGCGCAGCTCGGGCCCTCGGCTGTCGGGCAAGCGGATCATCGTCGACCCGGGCCGTGGCGGCGCCGACCACGGCGTCATCCTGAACGGACCGTCGGGGCCGATCAGCGAGGCAGACATCTTGTGGGACTTGGCCAGTCGTCTCGAGGGCCGGATGACGGCCATCGGGATCGAGACCTTCCTGTCCCGCCCGGTGAACGCCTCCCCCACCGACGCAGAACGCGCCGCGACCGCCAACACCGTCGGCGCCGACATGATGATCAGCCTGCGCTGCGCCACCCAGGCGAACCCCGCAGCCAACGGCGTGGCCTCGTTCCACTTCGGCAATTCGCACGGCTCGGTGTCCACGATCGGGCGCAATCTCGCCGACTTCATCCAGCGGGAAGTGGTGGCCCGCACCGGGTTACGCGACTGCCGCGTGCACGGCCGCACCTGGGACCTGCTCCGGCTGACCCGGATGCCCACCGTTCAGGTCGACGTCGGCTACATCACCAATCCGAACGACCGCGCCACGCTCGTCTCGCCGGCGTCGCGTGACGCGCTGGCCGAGGGCATCCTGGCGGCCGTGAAGCGGCTTTACCTCCTGGGGAAGAACGACCGTCCCACGGGAACTTTCACCTTCGCCGAGCTTCTCGCCCACGAGCTGTCCGTCGAGCAGGCCCGCCGCGTCTGACGCCGGCCTACCGGCAGGGGCTCGCGCCCGCGCCGACCGGCTGCCCGAGCTGAGCGCCTTCCAGCAGTCGTTCCAGCGCAGCCTCCACACCGGCCTTCCAGCCCAGGCCCTGTTCGAGCTCGAGCCGCAGCCGCGGAAAGTACGTGTGCTGTGACACCACGACGAACCCGGCGTCCAGAAGAAGGTCGGCGTCCAGCACGCACTGCTCGACCGAGCAATCACCCAACGCATCGACCACCGGACGGACATCTGGCGGCAACGACTGCAGCGTGGACAGTTCACCGGCCGCCGCGGTGCGGCCGAACGCTTCCAGCGCGCGCACACCGCGGCGCACCAGATCACCGACGACCGCGGTGATCAAGGTGTGGGACAGGTCTGCACCCTGTGCTCCGGATTCGACGCCCAAGGTGGTCAGCAGAACCGCGTCGGCACTGACGGGGCCCGTCGGAAATCGACCGGCGCGCGGCACCGATCGCGGTGGGGCGTAGAACACGTACCCCAGACAGGGCTCGTCGTCCGTGTCCGACAGCAGCTCGTCTCCGAGGACGGTCGCTCGGCGCTCGACGGCGACCTGCCCGCACGATCCCCACTCGAGCATGACCATCGAGAGCCACGCTTCTTTTTCGAACTCGGGGTCGGACAGCTGATCGCCACCGTCGACGATGCCGGGGTCGACCTCCCAGTACACACAGCGCCGTGCATGCTTGGGCAGCTGCTCGAAGGCCTCGAGCCGAAGCGGCGTGATACGTGCGGACACTACACTCCCCGGTCTTTCCGCCGCGCCCGACGGGACGGCGTCCTCTCCAGGATAGAAGGCGTTGTCCACCCCGGCCCGATCTGACGTCCGATCCGGGGGATCTGCGGCCATTGAAACGAATTCATCTGCGAGGCAATGCCTTTGCGCGACAGCGTGGCCGCCGGCCCTACGGACCCCGGTTCTGTGTCACAGTGACGTAATTCCCCGGTGTGACCGGTCACTGCTGCGACGCGTTCATCAACTCCACAATTCGCTGCAAATCGTCCACGGAGCCGAACTCGACCACGATCTTGCCCTTGCGTTTCCCGAGGCTGACCGTGACGCGGGTATCGAACGCTGTCGAGAGCTGCTCGGCGACATCCTGCAGGCCGGGCATCTGGATCGGCTTGCGGCGAGGCGCGGCGGGAGGCGCGTCGCCGTTGCGGTTGGCCAGGGTGACGGCCTCTTCGGTGGCTCGCACCGACAGACCCTCGGCCACGATCCGTGCGGCCAGCTCCTCCTGCGCCTCGGGCCCGGCGTCGAGCGACAACAGGGCGCGGGCGTGCCCCGCCGAGAGGACACCGGCCGCGACCCGACGCTGGACGGCGATGGGCAGACGCAGCAGCCGGATCATGTTGGTGATCAGTGGCCGCGATCGTCCGATCCGCGATGCCAGTTCATCGTGGGTGACACCGAACTCTTCGAGCAGCTGCTGATAGGCGGCGGCCTCTTCCAACGGGTTCAGTTGAGCGCGGTGGATGTTCTCCAGCAGAGCATCGCGCAGCATGCTGTCGTCGGACGTCTCCCGCACGATCGCCGGGATCGACGCGACTCCCGCGACCTGTGCAGCCCGCCACCGCCGCTCCCCCATCACGAGCTGATAGCGCGGTGTGGCACCGGCCTCGCCCGGGGTCGCGCGTACCACGATCGGCTGCATCAACCCGAACTCGCGGATGGAGTGGACCAGCTCGGCCAGCGCCTCCTCGTCGAAGACCTGTCGCGGCTGGCGGGGGTTCGGGTCGATCTGCGACGGCGGGATCTCTCGGTACACCGCGCCGGCGGGGTTCGTCGCCTCGTCGGGGGGCGCCGGCGACGGTGCGCCGCCCAGGAGAACGTCGGCAGCGGCACCACCCATCTTCGGTCCCAGGGTGGCCGGCTGCCCGCTCTCCGCGGGACCCGTCGGGATCAGCGATGCCAGCCCCCGTCCGAGGCCACTGCGCTTGCTGGTCGGCTTGCTCATCGCGCCGTTCCTCCTTCGGCCGGGGCTTTCATTGCCCGGTGGTTCATCGACTCTGGGCCGGTCGGCCGCGGAGGGCGAGCTCGCGACTCGCATCCAGATAGCTCATCGCCCCGCGGGAACCCGGGTCGTAATTGATGATCGTCATCCCGTAACCGGGTGCCTCGGACACCTTCACGCTGCGCGGAATCACGGTGCGCAGCACCTTGTCCCCAAAGTGCTCGCGGACGTCCATTGCCACTTGATCGGCGAGCTTGGTCCGTCCGTCATACATCGTCAGCACGACGGTCGTCACGTCCAGCGCCGGGTTGAGGTGGGCTTTGACCATCTCGATATTGCGGAGCAACTGACCGACGCCCTCCAGGGCGTAATACTCGCACTGGATCGGGATCAACACCTCCGGCGCGGCGACGAGTGCGTTGATGGTGAGCAGCCCCAGCGAGGGCGGGCAGTCGATGAAGACGTAGTCGAAGTCGTAGTCCTTGAGCTCCGCGAGCGCGGTGCGAAGCCGTCCCTCGCGGGCGACCATGCTGACCAATTCGATCTCGGCGCCGGCCAGGTCGATGGTGGCAGGAATGCAGTACAGGCGTTCATTGTGCGGGCTGCGTTGCAACGCAGTCTCGACGGAGATCTCTCCGATGAGGACTTCGTAGGACGACGGCGTTCCGGGCCGGTGTTCGATACCGAGCGCAGTACTGGCATTGCCCTGCGGGTCGAGGTCGATGACAAGCGTGCGCAACCCCTGCAGGGCGAGCGCCGCAGCGATGTTCACTGCGGTGGTCGTCTTACCGACACCGCCCTTCTGGTTGGCGATGGTGAAGACCCGTTGGTGTTCGGGCCGGGGCAACTGTCCCTGGACGGCGGCCTGCATCAGGCGGACGGCACGTTCCGCCTCCGCGCCGATCGGCGTATCGACGTTCTGAGAGTTCCACGTTTCACGTGAAACATCGGCAGCGGGCAACGGCTCAGCGCTGCGGGACACGTCGGGTTCGCCGGCCATCAGCGAGGTCTCCTCTCGGGCCGCGACTGCTTCGCCGACAGCGGCTCCTGGATCCCGACGACGACCGTCGCGGGCGGTTCCACGAACTGAGCGCCACATCTCTCCACCTTCACCTCGGTCACCCCTAGCGCCGCCATCGCCCGCCGGTGCTCACGTACCTCGTCTTCGGCACGCTCACCTTTGATCGCCATCATCCGACCGCCGGAGCGCAGCAGCGGTGCGCCCCATTTGGTCAATTTGTCCAGTGAGGCCACGGCTCTCGACACCACGACGTCGGCCTCCCCCACCTCGTCTCGCACGGCTCGATCCTCAGCCCGGCCTCGCACCACCGCACATTCGATCCCCAGCTCGTCGATTGCTTCGCGGAGAAAGTCGCTACGGCGAAGCAATGGTTCGATGAGGACGATGCGCACGTCGGGCCGCGCCAGCGCCAACGGTATCCCGGGCAGGCCCGCGCCACTACCGATGTCGGCAACTCGCTCCCCGGCGACGAGCAACGCGCCGACGACGGCGCAGTTGAGGATGTGGCGGTCCCACAGCCGGTCGATCTCGCGCGGACCCAACAGCCCGCGCTCCACACCGGCCCCCGCCAGAATCTCCGCGTACTTCTGAGCCGCACCCACCGATGGGCCAAACAGCTCCACAGCGGCCGGGGGCGGTGGTGGAACCTCCGCATGTTTCACGTGAAACATCCTCCGTCTGCACGCGCCGATGCCACCTACCGACTCTCCCTGAACCGCTGAACTACATCGATGTAACTCTCAGTCGATGAGGACGACGACTCGGCGCGAGGGCTCGACGCCCTCGCTTTCGCTGTGCACGCCCGAGATACCCGCCACGGCGTCGTGCACGATCTTGCGCTCGAACGGCGTCATCGGGGACAGCTCTTCGCGCTCACCGCTCTGCAACACGCGCTGAGCCACCTTCTCCCCCAGCGCGGCCAGCTCATCACGGCGGCGGCGGCGCCACTGCGCGATGTCCAGCATCAGGCGGCTGCGCTCGCCGGTCTTCTGGTGCACCGCCAACCGGGTCAGCTCCTGCAGTGCGTCCAGGACCTCACCCTTGCGGCCCACGAGCTTGTTCAGGTCGGTGCCGCCATCGATGCTGACGATCGCCCGGTCCCCCTCGACGTCCAGGTCGATGTCACCGTCGAAATCGAGCAGATCGAGAAGCTCCTCGAGGTAATCGCCGGCGATCTCTCCTTCGGCGACCAACTTCTCTTCGAGGTCCTCGGTTCCACCGTTGCCCTCCGCGGCGACGGTGTCTTCACCATCGTCCGCGGCCGATTCGTCAGCGTCGGTGGTCGCCGCAGCGGTCGCGCCGTCGTCGACCGCGGACGACGCCTCGGGCGCCGGTGCCGTGCCGTTGGTCCCGTCTTCAACTTCAGTCATTGCTACACCTCTCTCTTGTCCGCGGTCACCCGCGTATCAACGCTTCTTCTTCTTGGGTCGCGCGCCAGGTTTCGGGGTGCGGTTCGGCGCCCCGTTCTGCGCAGCGGGTTTGGACGGACTCTGGGTAGGTGCCTTGGATCCCACCACCGTGTCGTCGCCCTCGTCGCCCGAGGACTCCGTGATCTCCTGGGCCGTCGCAGCGGAGTCAGCCTCACCGATCGGAGCACCCTCGACGACGGACCCGGCCGCCCTCTTCTTCCGGCTCGGCTTGGCGCCCGGCGCCGGCGCGTTCGCGGCGCGGCGCTCGATGGCCTCCTGCTTCTTCTGCTCCTCTTCCTTCTCGATCATCCCGAACACGTAGTGCTGCTGACCGAAGGTCCAGATGTTGTTGGCGAACCAGTACAGGATGATCGCCAGCGGGAGGAACGGACCGCCGACCACGACGCCGAGCGGGAAGACGTACAGCGCAAGCTTGTTCATCATCGCGGTCTGCGGATTCGCCGCGGCCTCGGGACTCTGCCGGGCCACCGATGCGCGACTGTTGAAGTACGTGGCGACGCCGGCGAGCAGCATCACGGGCAGGCCCACCAGGACCACCGACAGCCGGTTGAACTCCGTGAACGCGTCGAGGCCGTGCTGCTGGATCATCGTCGCGCCGAGCGGGGCGCCGAACAGATTGGCATCGAGGAAGTGACCGACGTCGGTGGCGCTGAAGAAGTAGTTGGGCAGCTGCTTGTTCTCCTCCACCGACAGCCCGAGCCGGCCGATGCCGGTCTGGGTCCGGTTGAAGGACATCAGCACGTGATACAGACCGAGGAACACCGGGATCTGCGCCAGCATCGGCAGGCAGCCGAGGATCGGGTTGAAGCCGTGTTCGCGCTGCAGCTTCTGCATCTCCAGCGCCATCCGCTGGCGGTCCTTGCCGTACTTCTTCTGCAGCGCCTTGATCTGCGGCTGCAGTTCCTGCATCTGCCGGGTGGTGCGGATCTGTCGCACGAACGGCTTGTAGAGGATGGCACGCAGGGTGAAGACCAGGAACATCACCGACAGCGCCCAGGCGAAGAAGTTCGACGGACCGTCGACCCCGGGGATCAGGCCGATCAGGAACGCGAAGGCCTTGTACCAAACCCACATGATCGCCGACACCGGGTAATAGATGATGTCGAGGCTGAACCAGTTAAACGACACTCGAATGCTTCTTCCCTTGCTGCACCGGGCTGTCCCGGTGTTCGGCTGTGGCTTCGACGTCAGCGGCGAGGTCGAGGGCCTCAGGGGCCTCGGCGGCCTCGGGGGCACTGCCCGCCGTTGCGTCACTGTGACTTTCGCGATCGGGGATCGGATCCCACCCTCCGTTATGCCATGGGCCGCATTTGAGCAGGCGCACCAGGGCCAGCCAGCTGCCCCGGAAGAGTCCGAACTCGGTGAGCGCCTCGACGGCGTACTGACTGCAGGTCGGTGTGAACCGGCAGGTGGGCAGTCGCAGTGGAGAGATGGTGTGGCGATAGAGCTGAATCAGGGAGATCAGCGCCCGCGCCGCGCGGGACCGGCCGGTCACGCCGACGCTCCGGCGCGGGCCCTGATGCGCTGCAGCGCGGTGCGCAGTTCCTGCTCAAGCCGAGGCGAGATCGCGTCGCGGCTGCGCGGCAGGGCGCGGATCACCACGCGTTCCGCAGGGTCGAGATCATCGAGGATCGCCCGGGCGGCATGACGTAGCCGGCGCGACACGTGATGTCGCTGTACGGCATTGCCGACGGCTTTGGAAACGATCAGGCCGATTCGGGGTCCGGGGACACCGGTGTCATCAGATCGCAGTGTGTACAAAACCAGGTCGGGCTGGGCTGCCCGCACCCCTCGACTGACTGTGGCACCGAACTCGGCCGACCGCGTCATCCGGAACTGTGCCGGAAGCACCGCGTCAGACCCGACCGCGTCACGCAGTCAGTGAACGACGGCCCTTAGCGCGCCGAGCCGTGACGATCGCACGACCTGCGCGGGTGCGCATGCGCAGCCGGAACCCGTGCACCTTGGCGCGGCGACGGTTGTTGGGCTGGAAGGTCCGCTTGCCCTTGGCCACGGCAGTCACTCCTTGTTGAGTCTGGCCCCCACCCCGACACCCCCATGACGTTCCATGGCGGCGTGACGCGGTCGGCCGTTGGTAAGCTCGATCGGTCTTGCATAGCTAGCCGGCGCGGTCCCCGGCAGGGGCCGGTCGCAGCCGTATCACCACGTGCGGGCGACTGTTCGAGGGTACTGACGAGATTTCGCTGGGTCAAACCTGCTCCGGGGCAGCCTCCGGCGGCCACCCACCAGCCGTGACGTGGCCTCGGAGCCATCTCAGTAATCACAGCAGTCACGTTCATCTGGAACGATTGCGCCACGCCAGATTCCACCCCCCGGGAATGTTGCAGAACTGTTGGCACTCGGAGAGAAAACTGTTAGCTTCTGGCAATGCCGATTCCACGCCGGATCGGCGAAAGACAACGAAGCGAGGACGCCCACACTTCGTCGCGAGCCCACTGAATGAACCGTGATGAGCTCCGGCACGAGGTGTCCCCGCCGGTAGACAACCGAACGGCGACGAGTGTCCTCTTTCCACAACCTGTGGATAACTTTGTGGACAGTTCGTTCTCGTTCTCTTGGTCGTCCCTGCTGGGACCGCGAGGGGGTACGTGTCGTTGACCACTGACCCCGATCCACCTTTTGTTGCGATCTGGAACAACGTAGTCACCGAACTCAACGGCGCCGGCGGCACCGGCAACGGTTCACTGACGCCTCAGCAGCGGGCATGGCTGAAGCTCGTGCGGCCGCTGGTGATCACCGAAGGCTTCGCGTTGCTCTCGGTGCCCACACCCTTCGTCCAGAACGAGATCGAGCGTCATCTGCGCGAACCCATCGTCGCCGCCCTGAGCCGCCAGCTCGGCCAACGCGTGGAACTCGGCGTGCGGATCGCCGACCCGGTCTCCGACAACCCCGATCACGCCGCGTCCACCCCGGCTCCCCCGGTGGCGCCCGCGGAATCCGACGATGACGACGTCGACGACGATCTCGCCGCGCGCGCCAGCGCCGAGGAGAGCTGGCCGACGTACTTCAACCGGGCCAGGACCGCGGTCGACGACGACAGCACCTCGATCAACCTCAACCGGCGCTACACGTTCGACACGTTCGTCATCGGCGCGTCGAACCGGTTCGCGCACGCGGCGTCGCTGGCCATCGCCGAGGCGCCGGCCCGCGCGTACAACCCGTTGTTCATCTGGGGTGAGTCCGGCCTCGGCAAGACCCATCTGCTGCACGCCGCCGGCAACTACGCGCAGCGGCTGTTCCCCGGCATGCGCGTGAAGTACGTGTCGACCGAGGAATTCACCAACGACTTCATCAACTCGCTGCGCGACGACCGCCGGGCGTCGTTCAAGCGGACCTACCGCGATATCGACGTGCTCCTCGTCGATGACATTCAGTTCATCGAGGGCAAAGACGGCATCCAGGAAGAGTTCTTCCACACGTTCAACACGCTGCACAACGCGAACAAGCAGATCGTGATCTCCTCGGACCGGCCGCCCAAGCAGCTCGCCACGCTCGAGGACCGCCTGCGCACCCGGTTCGAGTGGGGTCTCATCACCGATGTCCAGCCGCCGGAGCTCGAGACCCGAATTGCCATCCTGCGCAAGAAGGCTCAGATGGATCGCCTGGACGTGCCCGATGACGTCCTCGAACTCATCGCGAGCCGGATCGAGCGCAACATCCGCGAGCTCGAGGGTGCGCTGATCCGCGTCACGGCGTTCGCGTCGCTGAACAAGACCTCGATCGACAAGTCGCTGGCCGAGATCGTGCTGCGCGATCTGATCTCCGATCCCACCACGATGCAGATCAGCACCGCCGCCATCATGGCCGCGACCGCGGAGTACTTCGAGACCAGCGTCGACGAGCTCCGTGGCCCGGGTAAGACCCGCGCGCTCGCGCAGTCCCGCCAGATCGCGATGTACCTGTGCCGGGAGCTCACCGATCTGTCACTGCCCAAGATCGGCCAGGCCTTCGGGCGCGATCACACCACGGTGATGTACGCCGAGAAGAAGATACGCGCCGAAATGGCCGAGCGGCGTGAAGTTTTCGACCACGTCAAAGAGCTCACCACCCGCATCCGCCAGCGCGCCAAGCGCTGAGCACCCCCCTCTCGCACGCCTCAGCGGCTCAGCGCGGGCCCGTGCTCATCCCGTGTGTCTCCGGCCCCGGTCGTTTCCCAGGTTGGCGTCCCGCTCCGGGCCGTCGCTCTGTCATTTCTTGGCCTCTCACCGAGCAACCGTCGTGCGCGTGTCGCACGCGTGTCGCGCGACGCGGCCGTCGAAATCCCAAAAATCTTGCGCCACTGTCGTCCCATCGGTCACATCCACCGGTGTGCACGGGCCTGTGCACAACCTGAGGTCAACCCGGCTCTGACAGCACACCCATTCCCCAACCGGGCATCCATCCCCAATTGCTCCGCAGCCGCCCGCCGGATATCCCCAAGGTGCACACATGCCCGGATCCCCCCTGGCCTGCAACGAGCCCCGGTCATCCCCAATCTGCACAGTGCCTATTACTGATACTTGTATCTATCAATCTCTTTCTTCTAGAAGAAGAGCTCTGGGGAGAGTTGTACTCAGCGGGTCCGACACGTCGTAACTGCCCTGCATGTCACCCGGATCGTTTAGCTTTCAAGTTGGAGCCGAAAGCTCTACGGTGGTTCATCGACAGCCGTTCCGGCCGTCGCAGCGCATCCGAGCGGCGCGCCGCGCCAGTCCGGGAAAACCGCTGGTAACTGCTTTGTCTGGGTGTGCATCGAAGGGACGCTATGAACGTGGCGACAACAGCTGGTCTGTCGGATCTGAAATTCCGGCTGGCTCGCGAAGACTTCGCCGACGCGGTTGCCTGGGTGGCCCGGAATCTGCCGTCCCGGCCGACGGTGCCCGTCCTGGCCGGTGTGCTGCTCACCGGATCCGACGAGGGCCTGACGGTCTCCGGATTCGACTACGAGGTCTCGGCCGAAGTGCAGATCGCCGCCGAAATCGCCTCTCCCGGAAGTGTTTTGGTCTCCGGCCGGCTACTCTCGGACATCGTGCGCGCTCTGCCGGCCAAGCCGGTCGACGTGAGCGTCGAAGGCACCAGGGTGTCCCTGACCTGCGGAAGCGCTCGCTTCTCGCTGCCCACCATGGCCGTCGAGGACTACCCGACGCTGCCCACGCTGCCCGACGAGACGGGGGTGGTGTCCTCCGATCTGTTCGCCGAGGCGATCGGACAGGTCGCGGTCGCGGCCGGTCGTGACGACACGCTGCCGATGCTCACCGGCATCCGCGTCGAGATCAGCGGCGAGAAGGTCGTTTTGGCCGCCACCGACCGATTCCGCCTCGCCGTGCGCGAGCTGACCTGGTCGACCGGCGCCGCAGGGGTGGAAGCCGCCGTCCTCGTCCCGGCCAAGACACTCGCCGAGGCCGCCAAGGCCGGCACCGACGGCAACGAGGTGCATCTGTCCCTGGGGCAGGGCCCGAGCGTCGGCAAGGAAGGCCTGCTCGGGATCCGCAGCAAGGGCAAGCGCAGCACCACCCGCCTGCTCGACGCCGAATTCCCAAAGTTCCGGCAGCTGCTGCCCACCGAACACACCGCGATCGCGACCGTGGGGGTCGCCGAGCTGACCGAGGCCATCAAGCGCGTGGCGCTGGTGGCCGACCGGGGCGCCCAGGTCCGGATGGAGTTCGCCGACGACGTCCTGCGGTTGTCCGCCGGCGCCGACGATGTGGGCCGCGCGGAGGAAGACCTCGAGGTGCGGTTCTCGGGCGACCCGCTGACCATTGCGTTCAACCCCACGTATCTGACCGACGGGCTCGGCTCACTGCACGCCGATCGGGTCACGTTCGGCTTCACCACCCCCAGCCGCCCGGCGGTTCTGCGTCCGGCGGGCGAGGATGATGGGGGCGCGGGGGCAAGCGGACCGTTCCCGGCCGCCAACACCGATTACGTATATCTGTTGATGCCGGTGCGTCTCCCAGGCTGACCGGTCGTTCGACACGAGGAGGGGCGCTGACATGCAGCTGGGTCTGATCGGTCTCGGCAAGATGGGTTTCAACATGCGCTCGCGTCTGCGCGACGGTGGCCATGAGGTGGTGGGTTACGACCCGCGGCCCGAGGTCTCCGATGTGGCCTCCCTCGAGGAGCTGGCCGAACGGCTCGAGTCTCCGCGCGTGGTGTGGGTGATGGTGCCGTCGGGCACTGTCACGGAGAGCACGATCACGGCGCTGGCCGAGGTCCTCGGCGAGGGCGATCTGGTGATCGACGGCGGTAACTCGCGCTACACCGAGGACGCTCCCCACGCGAAGTTGTTGGCGGAGAAGGGCGTTGCGTTCATCGATGCCGGCGTCTCCGGCGGCATCTGGGGTCTGAGCGAAGGCTACGGGCTCATGGTCGGCGGCAGCGACGCCGACGTCGAACGCGCGATGCCGATTTTCGAGACCCTGCGCCCGCCTGGTCCCCGTGAAGACGGATTCGTCCACGTCGGCCCGGTCGGCGCGGGTCACTTCGCGAAGATGGTGCACAACGGCATCGAGTACGCGCTGATGACGGCCTACGCCGAGGGGTACGAGATGCTCGCGGCCGAGGAGCTGGTCAAGGACCCGCAAGCGGTGTACCAGGCCTGGACCAACGGCACCGTCGTGCGGTCGTGGCTGCAGCAGCTGCTGGCGAAGGCGCTCAAGGAAGATCCGCAGCTCGCTGAAATCAGCGGCTACACAGAGGATTCCGGTGAGGGCCGCTGGACCGTCGAGGAGGCGATCAGGCTGCGGGTACCTGTGCCAGGCATCGCGGCTTCGTTGTTCGCCAGGTTCCTGTCCCGCCAGGACGAATCGCCGACCATGAAGGCCGTCGCGGCATTGCGCAACCAATTCGGCGGGCACGCCGTCAAACGAGTGAGTGAGTCGGGCTGACCGGGGTGACTTTGTGTATGTACGTCACCTCGCGCTGACCGACTTCCGGTCCTGGGCCCGGGTCGAGCTCGAGCTGGCGCCCGGACGCACGGTGTTCGTCGGATCCAACGGTTTCGGCAAGACGAATTTGGTTGAGGCCCTGTGGTATTCGTCGACACTGGGATCGCACCGGGTGTCATCCGACGCGCCGCTGATCCGCTCCGGCGCCGAGCGTGCGGTCGTGTCGACCATCGTCGTCAACGAGGGCCGCGAGCTGGCCGTCGATCTCGACATCACGTCCGGGCGGGCCAACAAGGCGCGGCTGAACCGGTCCCCGGTGCGTTCGGCGCGCGAGATTCTCGGCGTGCTGCGCGCGGTGCTGTTCGCTCCCGAAGATCTGGCGCTCGTGCGCGGCGATCCGAGCGAGCGTCGCCGCTACCTCGACGAGCTCGCCACCACCCGGCGACCCCGGATCGCCGCTGTCCGTTCGGATTACGACAAGGTGGTGCGCCAACGGACGGCGCTGCTGAAGACCGCGTCGGCGGCGAGGTACCGGGGCGATCGCGGTGCGCTCGAGACACTCGACGTCTGGGACGGTCATCTCGCCGCGCACGGCGCACAGCTCATCGCCGCGCGCGTCGACCTGGTCAGTGAACTGGCGCCCGAGGTCGAGAAGGCTTACCAGTTGCTGGCCCCGGCGTCACGGCCGGCGTCGATCCGCTACCGCAGTAGTGTGGAAGCCGTAGAAACCGAAGCAGCCGTGGGAAACTGCGACGTGGAGTTGTTCGAGACCGCCCTGCTGGACGCTCTGATACGGCGGCGCGACGCCGAGCTCGATCGGGGGGTGTGCCTCGTCGGACCCCACCGCGACGATCTGGAGTTGCGGCTCGGCGACCAGCCCGCCAAGGGGTTCGCCAGCCACGGTGAATCCTGGTCGATGGCACTGGCCCTGCGGCTGGCGGCCTACGAACTGTTGCGTGCGGAGGGAAGCGACCCGGTGCTGCTGCTCGACGACGTCTTCGCCGAGCTCGACAGTGCGCGCCGGCAGGCGCTCGCCCAGGTGGCCGCCTCTGCCGAGCAGGTCCTGGTGACCGCGGCTGTGCACGAGGACATTCCGACCGACTGGGACGCGACACTGGTCGAGATCACGATGCAGGACAGCGATTCGGGAAGGATTTCGGTGGTGCGGTCATGACCGATGACGAAACCGTCGGGCCACCCGCCCACCTCGAGGGCCTCAAGGGGATGGATCTGGTCCGTCGAACCCTGGAGGAGGCCCGGGGTGCGGCGCGCCAGCAGGGCAAGAACGTCGGCCGGGGCCGCCAGTCCCCTGCTCCGCGCCGGGTCGCCGGCAGCGGGCGGCGGCGCTGGTCCGGGCCGGGACCCGACAGCAGGGATCCCCAACTGTTCGGTGCTCTGACCAACGACCTCGCGCGAACGCGCGGATGGTCGCCGCGCGTCGCCGAGGGTGCGGTGTTCGGCCGGTGGACTGCGGTGGTGGGTGAGCAGATCGCCGCGCACGCGGCGCCGACCACGCTGAACGAAGGCGTGCTGACGGTGTCCGCGGAGTCGACCGCGTGGGCCACCCAGCTACGGATGGTGCAGGCACAGATCCTGGCCAAGATCGCCGCGGCCGTCGGCGACGGCGTGGTCACCTCTCTGAAGATCGTCGGTCCGATCGGTCCCTCGTGGCGCAAGGGTCCGTACAGCGTGCGCGGACGCGGTCCGCGTGACACCTACGGCTGAGGATCCGGCGGTTGCCTGAGAGCCGCCAGAACACGGCGGGGCCCTTTCCTGAGCGTCAAGACCTAGCCCGATCCGAGAAATTCCGCGCACGGCGCGATTAGGTGCACAGAAACGCCGCTGTAGATTCAGTCCTGACGGTGGGTGAAGGTAGACTGTGTCGGTGATCCGCGAGCGGTCGTTCACCGCTGCGCAGGCGATCCCCTGCCAAAGAACCAAGGAGACGCGTCCAACGTGGCTGCCCAGAAGAAGAATGCTCCGAGCGAGTACGGCGCCGATTCGATCAAGGTCCTCGAAGGACTCGAAGCCGTCCGTAAGCGACCGGGCATGTATATCGGTTCGACCGGTGAGCGGGGCCTGCACCACCTTATCTGGGAGGTAGTGGACAACGCCGTCGACGAGGCGATGGCCGGCTTCGCCACCCGCGTCGACGTGCGGATCCTCGAAGACGGCGGCGTCCAGGTCACCGACGACGGCCGCGGCATTCCCGTCGCGATGCACGCGACCGGGATCCCCACCGTCGACGTCGTGATGACGGTGCTGCACGCCGGCGGCAAGTTCGAAGAAGGCGCCTACCAGGTCTCCGGTGGCCTGCACGGTGTCGGTGTGTCCGTGGTCAACGCGTTGTCCACCCGCCTCGAGGCGGACATCTACAAAGACGGCTACCAGTGGTTCCAGACGTACGACAAGTCGGTGCCGGGGACCTTGCGCAAGGGCGAGAAATCCGACAAGACCGGTACCACCATCCGCTTCTGGGCAGATCCCGACATCTTCGAGACCACCAACTACGACTTCGAGACGATCGCGCGACGTCTGCAGGAGATGGCGTTCCTGAACAAAGGCCTCACCATCGAGCTGACCGATGAGAGGGTGGCCCCCGAGGAGATCGTCGACGATGTCGTCAGCGATCACGCCGAAGCACCCAAGTCGGCCGAGGAGCAGGCCGCCGAGGCTGCCGCGCCCCACAAGGTCAAGCACCGGGTGTTCCACTACCCGGGTGGGTTGGTCGACTTCGTCAAGCACATCAACCGGACGAAGACCCCCATCCAGCCCAGCGTCATCGACTTCGACGGCAAGGGCGAGGGCCACGAGGTCGAGATCGCGATGCAGTGGAACGCCGGTTATTCGGAGTCGGTGCACACCTTCGCCAACACCATCAACACCCATGAGGGCGGTACCCACGAAGAAGGGTTCCGTGCGGCGCTGACGACGGTGGTGAACAAGTACGCCAAGGACAAGAAGCTGCTCAAGGAGAAAGACCCGAACCTCACCGGGGACGACATCCGCGAGGGCCTCGCCGCGGTCATCTCGGTGAAGGTGTCGCAGCCCCAGTTCGAGGGGCAGACGAAGACCAAGCTCGGCAACACCGAGGTCAAGTCGTTCGTGCAGAAGATCTGCAACGAGCAGCTCAACCACTGGTTCGAGTCGAACCCGGCCGAAGCGAAAACCGTGATCAACAAAGCGGTCTCGTCGGCGCAGGCCCGCATCGCCGCGCGCAAGGCCCGCGAGCTGGTGCGCCGCAAGAGCGCCACCGACATCGGCGGTCTACCTGGCAAGCTCGCCGACTGCCGCTCGACCGATCCGACCAAGTCGGAACTATATGTGGTGGAGGGCGATTCGGCCGGCGGCTCGGCCAAGAGCGGCCGGGATTCGATGTTCCAGGCCATTCTTCCGTTGCGCGGGAAGATCATCAACGTCGAGAAGGCCCGCATCGACCGCGTGCTCAAGAACACCGAAGTCCAGGCAATCATCACCGCGCTGGGTACCGGCATTCACGACGAGTTCGACCTCTCCAAGCTGCGGTATCACAAGATCGTGTTGATGGCCGACGCGGACGTCGACGGCCAGCACATCTCCACCCTGCTGCTCACCCTGCTGTTCCGGTTCATGAAACCCCTTGTGGAGAACGGGCACATCTTCCTGGCGCAGCCCCCGCTGTACAAGCTCAAGTGGCAGCGCACCGAGCCGGAGTTCGCCTACTCCGACCGGGAGCGCGACGGCCTGCTCGAGGCGGGCCGCGCGGCGGGCAAGCGGATCAACGTCGAAGACGGTATCCAGCGGTACAAGGGCCTCGGCGAGATGGATGCCAAGGAGCTGTGGGAGACGACGATGGATCCGTCGGTGCGCGTGCTGCGGCAGGTGACTCTCGATGATGCCGCGGCCGCCGACGAGCTCTTCTCGATCCTGATGGGCGAAGACGTCGAAGCGCGCCGCAGCTTCATCACGCGGAACGCCAAAGACGTTCGCTTCCTTGATGTTTGATGCCGTCCAGCCGAAACGTATAGGACAACTGCATGACTGACACCACGCTGCCCCCGACCGGGGACGACGCCGGCGACCGGATCGAGCCGGTCGACATCCAGCAGGAGATGCAGCGCAGCTACATCGATTACGCGATGAGCGTCATCGTGGGCCGCGCGCTCCCCGAGGTCCGCGACGGCCTCAAGCCCGTGCACCGCCGAGTGCTCTACGCGATGTTCGACTCCGGCTTCCGTCCGGACCGCGGACACGCGAAATCCGCACGCTCGGTTGCCGAGACGATGGGCAACTACCACCCCCACGGCGACTCGTCGATCTACGACACCCTGGTCCGGATGGCCCAGCCGTGGTCGCTGCGCTATCCGCTGGTCGACGGTCAGGGCAACTTCGGTTCACCGGGCAACGATCCGCCGGCCGCGATGCGCTACACCGAGGCGCGGCTGACTCCGTTGGCGATGGAGATGCTGCGCGAAATCGACGAGGAAACAGTCGATTTCATCCCGAACTACGACGGCCGCGTGCAGGAGCCGACGGTTCTGCCGAGCAGGTTCCCGAACCTGCTCGCCAACGGCTCGGGCGGTATCGCCGTCGGCATGGCCACCAACATGCCGCCGCACAACCTGCGGGAGCTGGCCGAGGCCGTCTACTGGTGTCTGGACAACCACGAGGCCGACGAGGAAGCCACCTGCGAAGCGGTGATGTCCCGGGTCAAGGGGCCCGACTTCCCGACGCACGGCCTGATCGTCGGATCGCAGGGCATCGAGGACACCTACAAGACCGGGCGCGGCTCGATCCGCATGCGTGGTGTCGTGGAGATCGAAGAGGATTCGCGCGGGCGCACCTCACTGGTGATCACCGAGTTGCCCTACCAGGTCAACCACGACAACTTCATCACCTCAATCGCCGAGCAGGTGCGCGACGGCAAGCTGACCGGCATCTCGAACATCGAGGACCAGTCCAGCGACCGCGTCGGCCTGCGCATCGTGGTGGAGATCAAGCGCGACGCCGTGGCCAAGGTGGTGCTGAACAACCTCTACAAGCACACCCAGCTGCAGACCAGCTTCGGCGCCAACATGCTGGCGATCGTCGACGGGGTGCCGCGCACCCTGCGGCTGGACCAGCTGATCCGGTACTACGTCAACCATCAGTTGGAAGTCATCGTCCGGCGCACCACCTACCGGTTGCGCAAGGCCAACGAGCGGGCCCACATCCTGCGCGGTCTGGTCAAGGCGCTCGACGCGCTCGACGAGGTCATCGCCCTCATCCGTGCGTCGCAGACCGTGGAGATCGCCCGCAGCGGCCTGATCGAGCTGCTCGACATCGACGAGATCCAGGCCCAGGCGATCCTGGACATGCAGCTGCGTCGCCTCGCCGCCCTGGAGCGTCAGCGCATCGTCGATGATCTGGCCAAGATCGAGGCCGAGATCGCCGACCTCGAGGACATCCTGGCCAAGCCGGAACGGCAGCGCGCCATCGTGCACGACGAGCTCAAGGAGATCGTCGACAAGTACGGCGACGACCGTCGCACCCGGATCATCCCGGCCGACGGCGATGTCGCCGACGAGGACCTCATCGCCCGCGAAGAGGTGGTCGTCACGATCACCGAGACCGGCTACGCCAAGCGGACCAAGTCCGACCTGTACCGCAGTCAGAAGCGCGGCGGCAAGGGTGTGCAGGGCGCGGGGCTCAAGCAGGACGACATCGTCAACCACTTCTTCGTCTGCTCGACCCACGACTGGATCCTGTTCTTCACCACACAGGGCCGGGTCTACCGCGCCAAGGCCTACGAACTGCCCGAAGCGTCGCGCACGGCCCGCGGTCAGCACGTGGCCAACCTGCTGGCGTTCCAGCCCGAAGAGCGCATCGCGCAGGTCATCCAGCTCAAGACCTACGAGGACGCGCCGTACCTGGTGCTGGCGACGCGCAACGGCCTGGTGAAGAAGTCACGTCTGGTCGACTTCGACTCCAACCGTTCCGGCGGCATCGTCGCGGTCAACCTCCGTGACGGCGACGAACTGGTCGGCGCGGTGCTGTGTTCGTCGGACAACGACCTGCTGCTGGTGTCGGCGAACGGGCAGTCGATCCGGTTCTCGGCGACCGATGAGGCGTTGCGGCCGATGGGCCGGGCGACCTCGGGTGTGCAGGGCATGCGGTTCAACGCAGACGATGCGCTGCTGTCACTCAACGTCGTCCGCGAGGACACCTATCTGCTCGTCGCCACCTCCGGCGGCTACGCCAAGCGCACCGCCATCGAGGAGTATCCGGTGCAGGGCCGCGGCGGCAAGGGGGTGCTGACGATCCAGTTCGACAAGCGGCGTGGCACGCTGGTCGGAGCGTTGATCGTCGACGACGACACCGAGCTGTACGCGATCACCTCCGGTGGCGGAGTCATCCGGACCGGGGCGCGGCAGGTGCGCAAGGCAGGGCGTCAGACCAAGGGCGTCCGGTTGATGAACCTGGGCGAGGGCGACACACTGATCGCGATCGCGCGGAACGCCGAAGCCGGCGACAGCACGGACGAGGTCAACACCGACCCCGACGCGACGAGTGAGGAGTCGTAGGTGAGCTCACCGACAGAGCCGGGATCGACGCGCTCAGGCGAGGGGTCGAGCCCGGCCAACGGCGCGGGCGCCGCGGCCCAGGGCTCCGGCGACCTGCCTCCGTGGCAGCGCGGGCCCGCCGGTCGGGCCAGGCAGCATGCGGCCCCCGAGGCGGCGCGCCCGGAGCCTGCCCGGGACGGGGGCCAGGCGGGTCTGGATGACCGCCTGAACCGGTTCATGGCGGGCGGGTCGGCACCGGCGCGGCCGACCGACGCCGAGCCCGGCCCGCGCAGTGAGCCCGGTCCGCGGAACGAGCCGCCCCGCAGTGAGCCCGGCCCCCGGAACGAGCCTGGCCCTCGGAGCGAGCCGCCCCGCAGTGAGCCCGGCCCTCGCAACGAGCCACCTCGCAGTGAGCCCGGCCCACGCAACGACCGGACCGACGTCGTGCGCGCCGACAGCATCCGTCCCGACGCGGGCCGGCGGTCCGAGCAGGGCGTCTCCTACGCCAGCGAGATCCCCGACCTGTCCGGTCCTGTCCCCCGCCCGCCGCAGCAGCAGCGCAAGCCGCTGGAACGTCCCCAGCCCGACGCGGCCACCAAGGCGCCCGCGAAAGGCACGCCGTCGGCCGGCAACCGGGCGGTGCACGTCGCCACGCGCCAGCACAAGGGCCCGGTCCGCGCGAGCATGCAGATCCGGCGCGTGGACCCCTGGAGCATGCTCAAGGTGTCCCTGCTGCTCTCGGTGGTGCTGTTCTTCGTCTGGATGATCGCGGTCGCGTTCCTGTACCTCGTCCTCGGCGGCATGGGTGTGTGGAGCAAGCTCAACAGCAACGTCGGGGACCTCCTGACCAGCGCCAGCGGCAGCTCCGGCGGCGAGTTGGTGTCCAGCGGCACCATCTTCGGCGGGGCTGCGCTGATCGGCCTGGTGAACATCGTGCTGATGACCGCCGGTGCCACGCTCGGTGCGTTCATCTACAACCTCACCACCGACCTGGTGGGTGGTGTCGAGGTCACCCTGGCCGACCGGGACTGACCTCCGGCCTTCCGGTTTGGGAGACGGGATGCCGGTGCGGTAATCTCGTCGCTCGGCCCGTGCGGTTGAACGGGGCTATAGCTCAGGCGGTTAGAGCGCTTCGCTGATAACGAAGAGGTCGGAGGTTCGAGTCCTCCTAGCCCCACGGAAAGGTACGCATCGATGAAGCAGGTGCTTCTGGTCGCCGCGGGATGCGCGGCGGCGATCGCGGTGGTCGTGTGGCGAACCCAGCACGGCCCCGAGGTATGGCACACAGCGACCGATACCTGACGAGGGGCCTTAGCTCAGTTGGTAGAGCGCTGCCTTTGCAAGGCAGATGTCAGGAGTTCGAATCTCCTAGGCTCCACAATCAACAAACAGGTCAGACCGTTTCCGGTCTGGCCTGTTCTGCTGGCAGGCGCCGTCTTCTCCCCCGCCTCCGGTGGGGTCGGGCTCCCGCGGTCAGAAGGACGGTGCGGGTGTGCAGAAGTGGGTTTGATTGCCGCCGTTCTTCTTGGCGGTGTACATGGCGGTGTCGGCGGCCCGAATGAGGGCCTCTATCGCTGCGGGAGGGTCGGCGACACCACTCCAGCGCACGACGGCGGCGCCCACGCTGGCGGTGACGGGGTGCGGCAGGTCGGCGATCGCCTCACACAGCCGCTGAGGCAATGCGCAGGCCGCGTCGTGGGGCAGCGCGTCGATGACGATGAACTCCTCGCCGCCGAAGCGGCCGATGATGGCGGCAGCGGTGCTGGCCTGGCGCAGAGTCCAGCCGACGGAGGCCAGGGCCTGGTCGCCGGCGATGTGACCGTAGGTGTCGTTGAGCGTCTTGAACTTGTCGAGGTCGATCATCACCACCAGCAGGTGCACATCGTCGAACGGTGCGGTCAACAGCGTCGTGGCCCGTTCGTAGAACGCGCGGCGGTTCAACAACCCGGTCAACGGGTCGTGGTCGGAGCGCACGACGTCGGCGCCCAGCGTGCGTACCACCGCCTGGATCGACAGGGGGAAGGCCACATTGAGTTCGAGAACCAGACAGAACCCCACCACGGCGATCGCCGTGTGGTCGTCGATCAGTCGTGACGCGCACGCTGCGCCGGCGACCACCGCCAACGCGACGGTGTAGGTGACGGCTTTGATGTTGTGGAAGAACGCCATGTAACCGCCGACCAGGGCCAGCGCAGTGCAGCCCATCAGGGCGAAGACCGGCTCGGGTTGCAGCAGCGTGACGACGGCGACCAGGCCACCGGTGACCACGGCCATCGACAACGACTGGATGCGGGTGGGCCAGCTGCGCCACCACAGCACCGCGTACGTCGTCCCGGTGAGCGTGGCGAGGATGCTGACCAGCACCGCCGCCGGCGTGAAGTGGGGCAAAGTCAGCAGGCTTGCCGGCAGAAGTATCACCGCGCCTGACATCAGAGTCATCAACACCCGCGTCGCCAGCCCCAACTCCCGGGCCCGCAGATAGCCGGTGAGCCATTCGAACTGGTCGGGTTGACGCCACCACCGCGCAACGGTCGACTGCAGAGAGCGCAGACCGGGACCGCTGTCAGCGTTCATCGCGGCCCCCTAGCGTCTTGTCCACCACGTTGCTGCGTGGTCTCGGTCCATCATGACCAAGAGCCGGTCCGGCTGCGGCACACTTGGGGATTGCCGGGCAAATGGGCGCGGTGTCGTCCCGCAATCACACCGCGGCTCAACACTCCACGACGTTGAGAGCCAGTCCCCCGCGCGACGTCTCCTTGTACTTGTCCGCCATGTCGGCCCCGGTGTCGCGCATCGTCTTGATCGCGGTGTCCAGGCTGACGTGATGCGTGCCGTCGCCGAACAACGCCATGCGAGCCGCGGTGATCGCTTTGACCGATGCGATCGCGTTGCGCTCGATGCACGGGATCTGGACCAGTCCCCCGACGGGATCGCAGGTCAGCCCGAGATTGTGTTCGATGCCGATCTCCGCGGCGTTCTCCACCTGCGCCGGTGTTCCGCCGAGCACGGCGGCCAGCGCACCCGCGGCCATCGAGCAGGCCGAGCCGACCTCCCCCTGACAGCCCACCTCGGCCCCCGAGATCGACGCGTTGGCCTTGAACAGCTGACCGATCGCCGCCGCCGTCAACAGGAACGTCACGATGCCGTCGTCGTCGGCGCCGGGCACGAAGCGCCAGTAGTAGTGCAGGACCGCGGGGATGATCCCGGCAGCACCGTTGGTCGGCGCCGTGACCACGCGTCCGCCCGCGGCGTTCTCCTCGTTCACCGCCAGCGCGTACACCGTCACCCAGTCCATCGCATACAGCGGATCGGCGGGGTCTGTCTCCAGCGCCGCGGCGAGCGCGCGGGCCCTTCGCCGGACACGCAGACCTCCCGGCAGCGTGCCGTCCGAGGTGAGCCCGCGGTCCACGCATTCCCGCATCGCCGACCAGATCCGCAGCAGGCCCGCGCGGAGTCGGTCCCCGTTCCCGAGCGCCTCTTCGTTACGGGCGACGAGCTCGGCGATGCTGCACCCGTTCTCGGTGGCCAGCCGAACCAGATCGGCGCCGGAAGGGAACGGGTACGGCACCTGCACGTCGTCGGCCGAGCCGGCCCGGGCCTCGTCTTCGTCGACGACGAAGCCGCCGCCCACCGAGTAGTACACCCGGCGGGCCAACAGGGACCCGTCGGCGTCCTCGGCAGTGAAGACCATGCCGTTGCTATGAAAGTCCATGGCGCGCAACGACAGAACGATGTCGGCGGCCATGTCGAACGCGACCGCATGTTCTCCCCCGACCCGCAGCACCCGGTCGTGCCGGACCTCGGCCACCCGTGCGTGTGCCTCGTCGGGATCGACGGTCTCGGGATCGGCGCCCTCCAGACCGAGGACCACGGCTCCCGGCGTTCCGTGCCCGGCGCCCGTCGCCCCCAGCGAGCCGTAGAGCTCCACGCGCACGTGTGCGACCGCGGAGACGTCGAGTTCGTCGACGAACCGCCGCGCCGCCCGCATCGGGCCCACGGTGTGTGAGCTCGACGGGCCGATGCCGATCGAGAACAGGTCGAACACCGAGACGGTCACACCGGAACGGCTTCCGCTACGGCCGGGGATTGACCTCGACGCTCGGCGGGAGCGGCGAGGGATCGGGCTGGGCAGAACGACGCAGGATCGAGAACGTGACCGCTCCCCCGGCCACCAGAGCGACACCGAGGCCCGCGAGCAGCAGCGGCCGTCGGCGGCGACGGGGTTTGCGCGCCTTGGCGATGGCCTCCGGCAGGCCGGCGACGATCTCCTGGGCTGCCGCCACCTCGGCGCGGAGCTCACCGGCGACCTTGCTGCGGCGGTATCGGTCGCTGACCCAGGAGGCGGAGGAACGGACGGAGTCGACCCCGAGACCGAGCGTGCCCCGCGTGACGTCGACCGGCCCCATCGTCGAGTACTTCAGACCTCGGCCGAGCCGCTCCCGCGGGGTCAGGCGTACACGGGTCTTGGAGCTCATATCCCACCTCTTCCTCGATGACGGACGTCGCGCCTCCAGCCTGCCACTCCGGTGAACGCACGGTGCCCGGTTGGCGGTCCGACCAGGCGTGGCACACTGGATTCCCGTGACGAGTCCCATTCAGACCGCAACCGCGACCCTCCACACCAACCGTGGCGACATCAAGATCGCCCTGTTCGGAAACCACGCACCGAAGACCGTGTCCAACTTCGTCGGACTGTCCCAGGGCAGCAAGGAATACAGCACGGAGAACGCGTCGGGCGGCTCGTCGGGGCCGTTCTACGACGGCGCCGTGTTCCACCGCGTCATCGACGGCTTCATGATCCAGGGCGGCGACCCCACCGGCACGGGCCGCGGCGGCCCGGGCTACCAGTTCGCCGACGAATTCCACCCGGAGCTGCAGTTCGACAAGCCGTACCTGCTCGCGATGGCCAATGCGGGCCCCGGCACCAACGGCTCGCAGTTCTTCATCACGGTGACCCCCACCCCGCACCTGAACCGTCGCCACACGATCTTCGGCGAGGTCGTCGACGCGGAGTCGCAGAAGGTCGTCGACGCCATCGCGACCACGTCCACCGATCGCAGCGACCGCCCCACCGACCCGGTCGTCATCGAGTCGATCACCATCTCCTAGCGATTTCGGTGTAGTTGGTCACGCTCACGGTGACCAACTACACCGAAATCACCCCGGGCCGGGCGCGTACCCGGCCTCGGTGAGCGCGTCCAGCACGTGCAGCGGCTCCGTGCCCAGATCCCACCGGCTCATGACCAGGAGCCGGTCATCTGTCGTGTCGATCTCCAAAAGGCGTACTTTCCGGCCGATACGCCGGAACTCGGTGATGCGGATGCGCCGGATGTCGGCTTGTGTGAGCTGCCTCACGCCGACCCATCCGCGGTATTCCAGGCCACTCGAGGTGATTGCCAGCTTGGGCCGAGCCCGCCACGACATGGCGGCGAACACCAGCAAACCGACGGCCGCGGTACCGATGAGAATGCGCCCCGGAACGTCTGTGACCAGTGTCACAACGGCGACGGCAAGCAGAATGCCGAGTAGACCGGCCCCGACGATGCCGCCTGTCCTGGGCTGCCAAGAAGTTTGCTGCACGGGTTGTTCACACCCCTCTACCGCGGTCGATGCGGTTATCCACAAGTGCTATCCCCAATGGGGATGAATAACATCCGTGTGATCCGGTGACGCCCGGGTGGCGCGCAGGGTAACGGCAGGCGTCGTTGATGAATCCCCTTCGGACGCCCGTGGCGTCACCGCCAGCGCATCGTCAACAGCAACCCGGTGATCATGAAGGCAAACGCGATCGCGTAGTTCCAGACGTTCAGGTCCGCCATCCACTGGAGGAAGCTCGGGACGTCGGGCCCGCTGCCGGCCAGCTGGAAGACGATGAGCCACACGAGCCCGATCAGCATGAGGCCGACGAACAGCACCACGAACCAGGTGCTCGACGGCCCCGCCTTGACCTTGACCGGAGTCCGGCTCACCGGGTTGATGGTGAAGTCGTTCTTCTTGCGGACCTTGGACTTGGGCATGCGTACCTTCGAACGTTCGGCGCCGCGACCTGTCTCCGGTGCCACGAACGACCGGTCAGTGCGACGATGTGTAGAGAAAGCCTAACGCAGGCCGAGAACGCGTCAGGTGATCCTCGAAAGGAGCGCGCACTGGCGATGACAGACCGCAGCGCAACCGGACGGCGACGATCTCTGTGGCGTCTCGGTGTGCCCGCGGTCTGCCTGGCGGCCGGTCTGCTCCTCGGCACGACCTACGGCGTGTCCGGCGGGGACGAGATCCGGCGCAGCGACTCACCTCGTCTGGTCGACCTGGTGCGGGAATCTCAGGCGTCGGTCGACCGGCTGAGCGCCGAGCAGGGTGCGCTGACCCTGCAGATCGACAACCATCACGGCGGCTCGCCGGGAGCCGACGCGGCACTGGCCGCCATCACCCGCCGGGGCGACCTGCTGGCGACGGACGCCGGTCTCACGCCGCTGCGGGGTCCCGGTCTGGTGGTCACCCTCAACGATGCCCAGCGCGACGCCCAGGGCCGGTTCCCGCGAGATGCGTCGCCCGACGACCTCGTCGTGCACCAGCAGGACATCCAGGCGGTGATCAACGCCCTCTGGACCGCCGGTGCCGAGGGCATCCAGGTCCAGGATCAACGGATCATCGCGACGTCGGCCCCGCGGTGTGTCGGGAACACCCTGCTCCTCAACGGCCGCACCTACAGCCCGCCCTATGTCATCGCCGCCATCGGCGACGCCGCGGCGATGCAGTCCGCACTGGCGGCCGCGCCGTTGGTGACGTTGTACAAGCGCTACGCGGTCAGGTTCGGCCTCGGTTACAGCGAAGAAGCGCGCGAGGTCGATCTCGTCGGACACAGCGAGTCCGTCCGCATGAAGTACGCGCAACCGTTGGGGCCTCTCGGCTACTGAATCGGGTTCATCTCGATGTTGCTGAAGATTAGACGGGCTCGACTAATCCCTGCTATACATACCCGTACGTTCTCAGGTCGCTAAGCAGGTACAACATCGATACGCGGGTGACGTCAGCAATTCTTTCAGGTGGAAATCTCCCCGCGTGAGCATTCGCGTGGAATTAGCCACATGTGTCAATTAGCAAAGCAATGCGCCGGTGGAGACCGCGACAGGCGTCGCGGCCGGTACAGGGGGGACCGCGTGAACCGTCAACGTCGTCGTGCATTGGCCGGCGCACTCGCCGTGCCCGCCGCGGTGGGGCTCTGCTTCTCCCCCACGGCATCGGCGGCCACGGTGCTGGCCGTCGAGGGAACGGCCCAGCTCAAGGGCAACGCCCAGACCGCCTTCGGCAACGAGTTCTGCGCCCACAACACGTGCCGGTCGATCAACAATGCCCGCACCCCGTTCGATGTGAAGCCCGGCTCCCGGCAGTTACAGGCCGCCGTCCAATCCACCGCCGGGGACATCATCCTCATGGGGTACTCCCTGGGCGCCGCGACGATCTACGACCGCCTGCGGGCCTGGGAGAAGAGCCCCGGCACATCCCCCGACCCGGGCCGGGTCGTGCTCGTCGTGACGTACGGGAACCCGGAGAACAAGTTCGGCGGCGACGACCGCAAGAATTCCTACGCCGGACTGCCTGCCGTGCAGCCTTACGCCCACCTCGACGTCACCATGCAGTACGACAGCGTCGCCGATGTGCCGACGCGGTGGGGCTGGTACTCCCGGATGAACCTCGCGTTCGCCCAGCACATGGCGTACTTCCAGGACATCGACATCAACGATCCGGACAACTTGGTCTATCACGACGCCGACGGCACGACCTACATGCTCATCAAGGCCGACACGCTGCCCATGCTCAAGTGGATGGACCCCTGGTTGAGCGACGCCAGGATGGCCGAGCTGGACGCCAAGTACCGGCCCTTGATCGAGAAGGACTACGACCGCCCGGACTATGCTCCCCAGGGCGAGGGTGCCGACTGGGGCAACGGGACCCCGCCACCGGCCGCCCAAACTTCCGAAAGCAATGCGCGGCAACGGGATTCACATTCCGCGCAGGATCCGGACGACGTCGACGACGCGTCTCCCGACGATGTGGGTGACGGCGCCGGGCAGGGGGAGCCCGGTGACGTCGTGGTCGACACGGACGACGAGCCCCGGGCAGAAGAGGCGCTCGCGGATGAGGCGAACGACGAGGCCCCCGCAGACGAGGCCCCCGCAGACGAAGTCACCGACGCTAACGGCGAGGACGAGGCGCGCGATACACCAAACGAGGGATCGACACCGGCGCAGCAGTCGGCCCTTCGGCCAGAGCGCGGCAGCGTCACAACTGCGTAAGAGATAGCAGCCGGGAAGTTGCTGCTCGCGGCGGTACCCTCAAGCTGAAGGCTGGGCCCGCAACTCACGAAGATCAAGATCTGACAACGTTATTGCGGCGCGCACGCCCTCACGGCAATCCCGGTGTTTCAACGTTGAGAAGTCGGGAATTCCTTCGCCACAAAAGCATCAGCAAATGTTTGCACTACGCCGGCGTCGGACTTGGGGATTCGCCGTGCGGCGCACTCGTTCGACTCGTCAAGGATCCTCATGAAGCACCAGCGCCGCAACGCCGGCATCGCCGCATTGGCCACAGTACTCATCCCCGCTGCTGGATTCCTCCAGGCAGCACCCACTTCCCACGCCGTCACCGCGCTGTTCGCCGAAGGCGCGACCCGCCAGGGCGGGGAGGCCCAGTCCGCGTTTGGCGGCGTCTTCTGCGAGCAGAACGAATGCCGATCGCTGGGTCGCGGAACGGTGACGCGCAAGATCACGTCCCAGCAGATTCAGGCCGCCGTCGATTCGACCCCCGGAGATCTCATCCTGGCCGGCTACTCGGTGGGCGGCGCCGGCATGTACGACCGCCTCAGGGAATGGGAGCGAAACCCGTCGCTGGCACCGGACCCCGACCGCATCGTGCTGATCGTGACGTTCGGCAATCCGGAGAACAAGTTCGGCGGACAGAATCGCAACAACGTCGGTGTGGGGCTGCCCGCCTACCAGCCCTACGACCATCTCGACGTGGTTGCCCAATATGACGGCGTCGCCGACAACCCGACCCGCTTCGGCTTCTACTCGTACATCAATTCCGCGTTCTCCCGGCACTTCTCGTACTTCGACGGCCTGGACATCAACGACCCGGACAACCTGGTCTACCAGGAGGGCAACACCACCTACATGCTGATCCCGGCGGAGACCCTGCCGATGCTGCAGTGGGTCCGACCCTTCGTCAGCGCCGAACGGATGGCCGAGCTCGACGCGAAGTACCGCCCCCTGGTGGAACGCGACTACGACCGACCGGCCTATGTTCCGCAGGGCGAGGGCGCCGACTGGGGCAACGGCAACCCGCCCCCGAGCCTGGCCCCCGTCGAAGAGCCCGTCGACGCTCTCACCGTCGCGTCCGCCGACTCGACGGATGCGGACACCAGCGTGGGCGGTGACCCTGCGGCAGCACGGACGTCTTCTTCGCGCGTCGCCGACGTTGAAGCGGACACCGAGGTCACCGACGACGCAGCCCTCGACGCCGCCCTGAACGACGCCGCCCTGAACGACGCCGCCCTGGACGACGCGTCCACGGATCCCTCCCTGGATGCCTCCACCGGGTCCACCGACACCGCCGACAACGCGGCGTCGACGGAGAACGACACCGAGACCGCGCAGGACAGCTCACAGGACACATCCGACCCGGCCCCCGACGCCGGCGACGGTGCCGATTCCGACGCAGCGGCCTGACGCTCGAAACCGCAGGGAAAGCCCTGGCGGTAGCCTGTCGGCATGCAGGTGTTGGTCGTCGACAACTACGACAGCTTCGTGTTCAACCTGGTGCAGTACCTCGGCCAGCTCGGTGTGGACGCGACAGTCTGGCGTAACGACGACGACCGTCTCGCCACCGACGCCCACATCGCTGCGGCCGCCGACGACTTCGACGGCGTGCTGCTGAGCCCCGGCCCCGGCACCCCGGAGCGTGCCGGTGCGTCCATCCCCCTCGTGCACGCATGCGCCGAGGCCGGCACGCCACTGCTCGGTGTGTGCCTCGGCCACCAGGCCATCGGAGTCGCGTTCGGCGGGACCGTCGACCGCGCACCCGAGTTGCTGCACGGGAAGACGAGCACGGTCCACCACGCCGATTCCGGTGTGCTGAAGGGGCTTCCGGATCCGTTCACGGCCACCCGCTACCACTCGCTGACGATCCTGCCCGACACCGTCCCCGACGAGCTCGAGGTCATCGCCCGCACGGACGGCGGCGTCATCATGGGCGTGCGCCACGTCGAGCTGCCCGTGCACGGTGTGCAGTTCCACCCCGAGTCGATCCTGACCGAGGGCGGGCACCGGATGCTGGCCAACTGGCTGGCCTTCTGCGGCGCGGCCCCGGCGGAGACACTGGTCCAGCAGCTCGAGGACGAGGTCTCGACCGCGGTCCAGGCGGCTACGACGCGAAGTTCAGCGTGATCCTGCTGCCGTAGTTCACACCGGCCCCCGGGGCCGGGTTCTGCGTGACCACCGCGTTGGTCCGCTGTCCGCTGTTCTGCACGTCGCCACCCTTGTCGAGCACGCCCGTCCACCCGAGGGCGCGCAGGCGGGGCTCGGCGTCGGTCCAGAACATCCCGGTCAGGTCCGGCATGACGAACTGATTGCCGCGGGACACCTGGATCTGTATGACCGAGTCCTGCGGGATCGTCTGGCCCGGTGCAGGCTCCAAGCCCACGACCTGACCGGCCTGCGTCGTGCTGTCGATCTCCACCGGGACGATCTTGGTGAAGCCGGACGCTCCGAGGATCTGCTGGCACACGTCGACGGTCTGGCCGACGCACTCCGGGACCACGGCCGTCGCGGGACCCTTGCCGACGACGATGGTGATCTCGTTCGTGATCGCGGACGTCTGGTTGGCCGGCGGAACCGTCGAGAGCACGCGGTCGCGCTGCTCGGGCAGCGACGCCGACGTCGTCTGCCGGAACCGCTCGAAGCCCGCGTCCGTGAGGCGCTGCACCGCGTCGGCGTAGCTCAGCCCCGACACGTCCGGAACCTCACGCTGCTCGGGCCCGGTCGACACGTTGAGCGTGACCTCGTCGCCGGCCGCGATGGACGTGTTCGCGCCCGGTTCGGTGCTGATGACGTGGTCGGGCGGGACCCCGGAGTCCGGCTTCTGCTGGGTCCGGATCGAGAACCCACGGTTCTGCAGCGCGGCGATCGCATCGGCCGACGGCTGGCCCGCGACATCGGGCACCTGCACGTCGCGGGTCTCGCTGCCGAACATGTTGATACCGATGGTCACCAGCACGGTCAGTATCGCCAGCACCGCGACCGCGATCAGCCAGCGTCCCAGCGATCCGCTGCGCTCGCGTCCTGCGTAGCGCTGGTGTCCGCCGGCCGGGTCGACCGCCCCGGCCCGGTGACTGGTCGGTGTCGCGGCCAGCATGGAGGTGCGCTCGGCGTCGGTGAACACCTTCGGGGCGTCCGGTGCTTCGCCGCTGTGCACCTTCACCAGGTCGGCGCGCATCTCGGCCGCCGTCTGGTACCGGTTGTCGGGGTTCTTTGCCAGCGCCTTGAGCACCACGGCGTCGAGCTCGGGGGAGATGCCGCCGTGCCGCTGCGACGGCGGCACCGGGTCCTCCCGGACATGCTGGTAGGCCACGGCCACCGGGGAGTCCCCGACGAAGGGCGGCTCGCCGGTCAGCACCTCGTAGAGCACACAGCCCAGCGAGTACACGTCCGAGCGGGCGTCGACTTTCACCCCGCGCGCCTGCTCGGGGGAGAGGTACTGCGCGGTGCCGATGACGGCCGCGGTCTGCGTGACGGGGTTGCCCGCATCGGCCAGCGCACGGGCGATGCCGAAGTCCATCACCTTCACCGCGCCGGTCTTGCTGATCATGATGTTGGCCGGCTTGACGTCGCGGTGGATGATGCCGTGCTGGTGGCTGAAGTTCAGCGCCTGGCAGGCGTCGGCGATGACCTCGAGGGCGCGCTGGGAGGGCATCGGGCCCTCGCTGTGCACGATGTCGCGCAGCGTCACGCCGTCGACGTACTCCATGACGATGTAAGGCAACGGGCCGGTCGGCGTCTCGGCCTCACCCGTGTCGTACACCGCGACGATGGCCGGGTGGTTCAGCGCGGCCGCATTCTGCGCCTCGCGACGGAACCGCAGGTAGAAGCTCGGATCGCGGGCCAGGTCGGCGCGCAGCACCTTGATCGCGACGTCGCGGTGCAGACGCAGGTCGCGGGCCAGATGGACTTCGGACATGCCACCGAAGCCCAGGATCTCGCCGACTTCGTAGCGGTCGGAAAGGTGCTGTGGGGTCGTCATCGCTATATCTGTTCTAGGGCGTGCAGCATCACCGGCGGCGATGCGTCGTCAATGGGGCGGGGTACCCATTCCTGACCGGGTACCTGCTCGATTATCGGTGACGGGGCAGCGCCGGGTGTCTCTGGCGGAGCCTCGGGGCCCGTGGTCTGGCCGCTCGGTGTCTCGGTGATCGTGGTGGGCGCCGGCCGGTCCTTCTGGTCCTGGGCGTTGAGGACGATCAGGATCGCGATGACGATGGCCAGCGCGCCCAGCACGCCTGCGGCCCACAGCAGGGCCCGCTGGCCCGACGAGAAGGTCCGCCGAGCCGGCGGCGCCGAGCGGTGGTGGCTGCCCGTCGTCCGGGTGCGTGACGTCGGCGCGGGGGCACGCCCGGTCGCGTCGGCCGCGCGGTTCTGGATGGCAGGCGGCACGGCGGCGGGGGCGGCCCGGCCGATCGACGGCGCCGCATTCGGGCGGGGCGGCCGGCGGCCCGAGCGCACCGCAGCGACCGCGTCGGCGAACGGCCCACCGGACTTGTAGCGCATGCCGGGATTCTTGACGAGCGTGATCTCGATGAGCTCGCGGACGTTCGGCGGAAGATCCGCAGGCAGCGGGGGAGGCGTCTCCTTGATGTGCTTCATCGCCACGGTCAGGGCGCCGTCACCGGTGAACGGCCGCTTACCCGACACCGCTTCGTAGCCGACCACACCCAGCGAGTACACGTCGCTCGCGGCCGTGGCGTCGTGGCCCAGGGCCTGCTCGGGGGCGATGTACTGGGCGGTGCCCATCACCATGCCGGTCTGGGTCACGGGGGCGGCGTCGACGGCCTTGGCGATGCCGAAGTCGGTGAGCTTCACCTGGCCGGTCGGGGTGATCAGGATGTTGCCTGGCTTGACGTCGCGGTGCACCAGCCCCGCGGTGTGGGCGACCTGCAGGGCCCGGCCGGTCTGCTCGAGCATGTCGAGGGCATGGCGCAGGGACAGCCGGCCGGTGCGCTTGATCACCGAGTTCAGCGGTTCGCCGTTGACGAGCTCCATCACCAGGTAGGCGGTGCGGCCCTCGCCGTCGATGTCGGTCTCGCCGTAGTCGTACACCCCGGCGATGCCCGGATGGTTCAGCATCGCGACGGTACGAGCCTCGGCGCGGAAGCGTTCAACGAACTCGGAGTCCGTCGAGTACTCGGCCTTGAGCACCTTGATCGCGACGCGGCGCCCCAGACGTGAGTCGACGCCTTCCCAGACCTGACCCATGCCGCCGGTGGCGATCAGCCGCTGCAGCCGGTACCGCCCGGAGAGCGTGACTCCGACGCGGGGACTCATTTCATGCCTCCGGCCTGGTGGCTCATTTCATGCCTCCGGCATGGTGACTCACGACGCCCCCCTCAACGCAGCTGCGATCGTGGCGCGTCCGATCGGCGCGGCGAGAGCGCCGCCCGTCGCAGACAGCCGGTCCCCGCCGTCCTCGACAAGCACCGCGACGGCGACTTTGGGTGCCTGAGCAGGCGCAAAGGCGATGTACCAGGCATGCGGCGGCGTGTTGCGCGGGTCCGTGCCGTGCTCCGCAGTGCCTGTCTTGGATGCGATCTGCACGCCGGCGATGGCTCCCTTCTGCTGAGTCACCTGCTCGGCGGCGACCATCAAGTCCGTAAGTGTATCTGCGACCTGCTCGGGGACCGCCCGCCGCTCTTCGGTGGGGGCGGTGGTGGCGATGTTCGCCAAGTCGGGCCCTTTCAGACTCTCCACCAGGTAGGGCCGCATGGTGACGCCCTTGTTCGCGACGGTCGCCGCGATCATGGCGTTCTGCAGCGGCGTCAGCGCGACGTCCTTCTGCCCGATGCTCGACATGCCCAGCGCCGCGTCGTCGGGGATCGGGCCGACGGTGGACTCGGCGACCTGCAGGGGGATGGTCGGTGCAGGCGCGCCGACCCCGAATCCGAGGGCGGTCGAGCGCAGCGGGTCGGCACCGGTGTCGGTGCCCAGTTGGACGAACGCGGTGTTGCAGGAGTGCGCGAACGCGTACTCCAGCGACGTGGTGGGGCCACCGCCGCACGGTGCGCCGCCGAAGTTCTCCAGGGTGGCGGTGCTGTCGGGCAGCGCGATCTGCGGCGCGGCGGTCAGCTGCGTCTGCGGCGTGGCGCCGGCCTGGAGGGCGCTCGCGGTCGTGATCACTTTGAAGGTCGACCCGGGCGGGTAGGTCTCGGAGATGGCGCGGTTCAGCAGGGGCGAGGCGGGGTCGTCCCGCAACCGCTGCCAGGCGTCGCTCTGCTGGGCGATGTCGTGGGTCGCCAGCAGGTTGGGGTCGTACGACGGCGCGGACACCAGGGCCAGGATCTTGCCGGTCGACGGCTCCAGGGCGACGACGGCGCCTTTGCACGGTCCGTTGCAGCCGTCCTGCATCGCCTCCCACGCGGCCTGCTGTACCTCGGGGTTGATGGTGGTGGCGACGGTCCCGCCGCGCGGGTCGCGGCCGGTGAAGAAGTCGGCGAGCCGGCGACCGAAGAGCCGCTGGTCGGAGCCGTTGAGGATGGTGTCCTCGGCGCGCTCGAGGCCGGCGCTCGAATAGCTCAGCGAGTAGAAGCCGGTCACCGGGGCGTAGGCCAGCGGGTCGGGGTACACGCGCAGGTACCGGAACCGTCCCTCGGTCGATACCGAGTACGCCAGCAGCTGCCCGCCCGCCGAGATCTGCCCGCGCTGCCGGGAGTACTCGTCGAGCAGGACGCGCTGGTTGCGGGGATCCGACCGCAGCCCGTCGGCGGTGAAAACCTGGGTGAGGGTGGCGTTGGCGAGCAGCAGCACGACCAGAGCCATGATCATGACCGAGACCCGGCGCAGTGAGGTGTTCATACCTTCTGGATCACCTCGGTGCTGGCACCCGCGATGTTGCCTGGCGGTAGTGCCGTCGTGACGATGGGCCGGCGCGCGGAGTGGGAGATACGGACCAGGATCGCCAGCAGCACGTAGTTGGCCACCAGAGACGACCCGCCGTAGGACATCCACGGGGTGGTGAGACCGGTCAGGGGGATCAGCTTGGTGACGCCGCCGACGACGATGAACAACTGGATGGCCAGCGTGGCGGCCAACCCGGCGGCGAGCAGCTTGCCGAAGCTGTCGCGGACCGCGATCGCCGTCCTGAGCCCCCGGATGATCAGGATGGTGTAGAGCATCAACACGGCCGAAAGGCCAACCAGCCCAAGCTCTTCCCCGATCGCGGCGATGATGAAGTCGGTCGCGGCGGCCGGGACGGTTCCGGGCTGGCCGTTGCCCAGGCCGGTACCGAAGATCCCTCCGGTGGCGAAGCTGAACAGCGACTGGACCATCTGGAACCCGGCGCCGTCGTAGTCGGCGAACGGGTCGCGCCAGTTCTGCACGCGGATGCGGACGTGGTCGAAGAGGTAGTAGGCGGCCACACTGCCTGCGGCGAACAGCGCCAGCCCGATCGCCACCCAGCTGAACCGCTCGGTGGCGATGTAGACCAGCACGAGGAACGACGCGTAGAGCAGGAGCGACGTACCGAGGTCCTTCTCGAAGATCATCACCGCGATCGAGGCGATCCACGCCGCGAGCAGCGGCGCCAGATCGCGGGGCCGCGGAAGGTCCATTCCCAGAACGTGTTTGCCCGCGCTGGTGAACAGGCTCCGCTTGGACACCAGCACCGCGGCGAAGAAGATCAGCAGCAGGATCTTGGAGAACTCGGCCGGCTGAATGGAGAAGCCGGGGAACTGGATCCAGATCTTCGCGCCGCCCTGCTCGGACCACCGGCTGGGCAATACCGCGGGAATGGCGAGCAGCACCAGGCCCGTCAGACCGAACACATACCCGTAGCGCGACAGCATGCGGTGGTCCCGCAGGAAGATCACGACCGCGCAGAACCCGAGCACACCCACCAGCGTCCAGAGCATCTGCTGGTTGGCGGTGCCGCCCAGACCGCGGATCTCGCTCTGGGCCTCGGCGAGGTCGAGGCGGTGAATCATGACCAGGCCCAAGCCGTTCAGCAGCGCGACGACCGGCAGCAGCAGCGGGTCGGCGTACGGGGCGAACCGCCGCACGGCCAGGTGGGCTCCGGTCAGCAACGCAAGGTAGGCGAGCGTGTACTGCGCCAGATCCCAGCGCAGACCCTGCTCCTGGTTGGCCTCGACGAGCAGCAGCGCGACCGTGGTGAGCACCGCGGCGAACCCGAGCAGGAGCAGCTCGGCGTTGCGCCTGTTGGGCAGGGCGGGGGTCACGGCGACGAGCGGCTGCGGCTGGGTCGTCATGAGACTTCCCGGCAGTTCGTTCCCGGCTCAGGTGGTGGCGGAGGCAGCGCGGTCACGGTCGGCGACGGCGAGGGCGGAGCGGGGGAGACCGGCGGGCTCGGCGGGGGAGCCGACCCCGAGGTGCGGGGCGCGGTGGTGCGCGGCTCAGCAGAGGGCGACGGCGATTCCGGTGCGTCGGAGGTCGGCCCGGAACTGGGGGACGGCGTCGGCGCGGGGCGCGGCGAGCTCGCCGACGGCGGTGCCGGGGACGTCGCCGACGGGGGAGTGGGGGAGGACGTGGGCTGCGCGCACACGGGAAGCACTGAGCTGCGCGACAATTCCTCGATCTGACCGATCGCTTCGTCCAGGGAGCCGGAGGGAAGCCCGGCGATCACCTGCGCGCGCTCGGAGGGGCGCATGTCGCCGACACCGAGAAGGCGGCAGTCCAGATTGTCGCCGGATTGGTCGGCGCTGATGAGGGAGAGTTCGTTGCGGCTGTTCAGGCAACCGAGAAGGTAGGGCTCCTGAAGCGAGACTCCGAGGAAGGAGCCCTGAACACCCCGCATGATCGAGACGGTGCCGTCGTGTTCGCTCACGTAGTAGTTGTTCCGCACGATCTCGCGTGCAACCGCCAGGCCCGCCAGCACCATCAGGACCAGAACCGTCGCGGCGATGATCATGCGCCGACGGGACCGGGGGCGCGGCGGTGGCTCTTCAGGTTGGGGCACAACGCGTTTGGCGGCATTGCGCTTGGGATTGAACGCCGACGCCCGGCCGGCCGCGGTGTTCGGCGGTGCGCTCTGGTCATCGTCGCCCGAGACCGCGCCGGCGAGAATCGGTTGGGTCTGGCCGTAGTCGTAGTCGACGACATCGGCGACCACCACCGTGACGTTGTCCGGCCCGCCGCCGCGCAGCGCCAGTTCGATCAACCGGTCCGCGCTCTCGGCGACATCCTTGATGCGCAACGCCTCGGCGATGGTCTCCTGGCTGACCGGATCGGACAATCCGTCCGAACACAGCAGATAGCGGTCGCCGGCGCGCGCCTCCCGCATGATCAGCGTCGGCTCGACCTCGTGGCCGGTCAGCGCGCGCATGATCAGCGACCGCTGCGGGTGGCTGTGGGCTTCCTCGGCGGTGATCCGGCCCTCGTCGACCAGCGTCTGAACGAAGGTGTCGTCCTTGGTGATCTGGGTGAGCTCGCCGTCGCGCATCATGTAGCCGCGGGAATCGCCGATGTGGACCAGGCCAAGGCGGTTGCCCGCGAACAGGATTGCGGTGAGCGTGGTGCCCATGCCCTCGAGCTCGGGGTCGGCCTCCACGTGGGCGGCGATCGCCGAGTTGCCCTCGCGGACCGCGGAATCGAGCTTGCCGAGCAGATCGCCGCCGGGCTCGTCGTCGTCGAGGTGTGCCAGGGCGGCGATCACCAACTGCGAGGCGACCTCACCGGCGGCGTGACCGCCCATCCCGTCGGCGAGCGCGAGCAGACGCGCACCCGCGTAGACCGAGTCCTCGTTGTTGGCGCGCACCAAACCCCGGTCGCTGCGGGCCGCGTATCGCAATACCAGCGTCACGGGCGCAGCTCGATCACCGTCTTGCCGACTCGCACCGGGGTGCCCATCGGAACTCGTACCGCTGTCGTCACCTTCGCCCTGTCGAGGTATGTACCGTTGGTTGATCCTAGGTCCTCTACATACCATTCCGGACCTCGTGGTGAGAGCCGTGCGTGGCGAGTCGAGGCGTAATCGTCAGTCAATACGAGCGTCGAGTCGTCGGCGCGCCCGATCAGCACCGGCTGGGTTCCCAGCGGGATGCGGGTACCCGCGAGCGCGCCTTCGGTCACCACCAATTGCCGGGGAACTGTCCTGCGCCCGCGGTTGGGGAGCAGCGACCCGCGCAGTGCCAGGCCCCGGCGCACCATGACCGCGCCGGTCGGCGCGTAGATGTCGGTACGCAGGATGCGCAGCACAGACCAGATGAACAGCCACAGCAACAACAGGAAGCCGACGCGGGTCAGCTGCAGAACAAGCCCCTGCATCTGACGTCCTCTCCGTCCCGGTGACACTCCTCGCGCAAGCGCTCGTAGGCGTTCTTTCGGCACCGCCACCATACTGGGGCGACGACCGTCGTGAGGGTCACGCGACCGCTTCCCCGGACGGCGCGTCCTAGTGAACCCGGACGATGATCTCCGAATGTCCGAGCCGGATGACGTCGCCGTCGGCCAGCTGCCACTCCTGTACCGGAGCGTTGTTCACCGTCGTGCCGTTGGTGGAGTTGAGGTCTGACAATAGCGCGACCTGGCCGTCCCAGCGGATTTCGAGGTGGCGACGCGACACACCCGTGTCGGGCAGCCGGAACTGCGCGTCCTGCCCGCGGCCGATCACGTTCGCGCCTTCGCGCAGCTGGTAGGTGCGTCCGCTGCCGTCATCGAGCTGGAGCGTGACCGTCGCGCCGCCGGGGTAGTCGCCCTGGCCCGCGCCGTAACCGCCGTATCCACCCTGCTGACCGGCGGGCGCGCCGTAGCCCTGGTCGCCGTAGCCACCGCCGGGCTCGCCGTAGCCCTGGTCGCCGTATCCGGCCGGGGCTTCGCCGTAGCGGCCGTAGTCGGGCTGGGCGTAGTCCTGCCGCCCGTAGGACTGCTGACCGCCGTAGCCGCCCTGGTCCGGGTAACCACCCTGATCGGGGTAGCCGCCGCCGTGGTCGGGGTAGGCGGGCCGGCCCTGCTGGGGGTAGCCGTCATCGGGACGACGGCCGTAGTCGTAGTCGCCCTGAGGCGCACCGTAACCCTGCGGGCCACCGGGCGGGGGACCGTAACCGGCGGGCGGGCGCTGCTCGTAGTTCTGCGGGGGGTAGCCGCCCGACGGGGGGCCGTAGCCCGCGGGCGGGCGCTGCTCGTACGACTGGGGTGGGTAGCCGCCCTGGTCCGGATAGCCGCCCTGATCGGGATAGCCACCCTGGTCGGGGTAGCCGCCGCGGGCCGGGTAGCCCGGATCGCCCTGCGGGGGGTAGCCCTGGTCGGCGGGCGGGTAGCCGCGCTGGTCGTCGCCGCGGTTGTAACGGTCGTCCTCGGGACGATTGTCAGGGCGGTTCTCGGGACGGTTGTAGTACTCGTCGGGCCGACCCTGTCCTGGGCCGCCGCGGTAGCTCGGATTGTCGGTCATCGCTGGTACTCCTGGTTCTGCGTGGGACGTGACGTCTCGTGGTGGTGGAGCGGGTTCGACAGTGGTCGCGTCGGGATTGACCGCGCCACGCCCGCGAAACTGTCCGGTGTGCAGGTTGGGTGACTGCTCGAATCTGACGACCACATCACCATACGTTTGCCATCCCTGCTCATGGATGTATCCCTCCAAGTGCTTGGCGAACGTAGTCGAGGTGATGTCCGGGTCGGCGATCACCTTGCGATAGTCAGGCACACTGAGGGTAATGACGTAGTCGTTCGGGGCCAAAACCCGTCCGCCGTGGACTTCGCGGGCGCCGGTCTCCGCTTCGCGCCTCAGCAGTGTCTCCACTTCCTGGGGCACGATGGACCCGCCGAAGACCCGGGCAAACGCGTCGCCGACCGTGGCCTCGAGCTTGCGCTCGAAGCGGTCGACCAGTCCCATCTCCCCGATCGCCTCCCTCGGTTGTGCACAGTTCGTGCCCGCACCCTGTGGCCCGCCAGCGCGTCGACTGGCAGCGATGCTTGCATGCATGCTATCGGCCCCCGGTGCTCATGCGTGACAAACAAATCTGTGAGAAACGTATCTGTGCTGGTCAGCCTCGTGCGGAGGCCCGTTTTGGAGATGAAGGGGGTGCGCCAGTACGGTTGGGAGGCGGGGTCGCCTACTCGGTAATTCGTACGTGATAGGCTCCCCCGGTTGTTTCGGGCGAGTGGCGGAATGGCAGACGCGCTGGCTTCAGGTGCCAGTGTCCTTCGGGACGTGGGGGTTCAAGTCCCCCTTCGCCCACCACGCGACAGAGGTCACGGACTCATCGAGTCCGTGACCTCTTCGTTTATCAGCCGGCGGTGAGCATCACGTACTGCGCGGCGACCCGGTGGTGGAGGTCCTGCAACTGACTGCCCTGCGCTTCGATGACGTACTGGTCAGCTGTCGCCACGCAGTACGCACCCGCGCTGAGTTGGACCGGGCCGTTGTCGGCGGCCTTGAGCTGGAAGCATCGGCTGGCATTCAGGTTCGGCACCCCGGCGGCCGGGGCGTAGTCCGAGGTCACCTCGTCGGCGAAGTCCTCCATGATCGCGGTGGCGCCCGCCGGGTGCGCCGCCTCGTACACGGTCCCGTTCGCCCTCGCGAGCGCCTTGAGCCCGGCGCGGTCGAACAGCGCGGCCGAACGCACCGGATCTGTCTGGAAATGCAAGGTTCCGGACCGTTCGTACACACCCTTGGTGGTCGGGGAGTCCTTGTCGTCGAGCGGCAGCGTGCGGGACAGCAGACCGGTGGGATCGCGGGGGATGGAGGCGAAGTCGGCCGGGTTCGTCGGCTGGAACTGGTCGATCAACGGGATCTGAAGGTCCAGCATGCGGCCGGCGAGTTGTGTTGCCACCTCCCGGCTTTCGGCGACGATCTCTTCGTGAAACACGTAGGGACCGTGTGCGGTGTAGACGGCAACGATATGCGGTGGGGGATTCGCCCCTCCGGTGGTGTTCAGGGCCCCGACGGCGAGCGCTTCGGGATGCCCGGGAACGGGGACACGGTCGACCCGCTCCTTGAAGACAAGCGCGCGCAGCGATCCGTCCGCCATCTCTGTAGCCGCGGCCGCGGCGGTCGGCGGGTCCGGGAACCGCAGCACTGTGTGATTGATCGTCTTGTTCTCACTGGACCGCGAGGTGTAGACGGCGTTGACGAGCTTGAGCCGGTCGGCAATGGCGATCACGTGGTCACCGACCCGCAGACTGAGTCCGGACGCCCTGGCCGTCACCTGGGGGGAGAGCGCGCCGCCTTCGATCAAGCTCGGATCGGCGTCCCAGGGTCCTGGCACGAAGTTCAGCATCCGCTGGCCGTCCAGGATCGCTCCGATGCCGGGAGTGCCTGCCGGCCCGAGCCGGACCGGGACGGTCGGGTAGTTGGCCGTGTCCAGCAGTGTGGGGTCGACCGGGGCCGAGGGGTCGACGGGTGCAGTGACGGCGGTACCCGTCACGTGGGTGCCGCATCCGGCCACGACTGCCACTGCGGCGACCACCGCGGCTGCTCGCTTCCACCACTGGTTCCGGCCCGCTGAATCCCCCGCATACATCGATCGAACGTACCGCGGTACCGAGTGCTGCATGTCGGTGATGTGAGTGATCAGCGCGTGGCGGCGACTTTGTCTGCGATGGTGCGCGCCAGGGCGACACCGTCGCCGCCGGCATCGGCGCCGCACACCCGAACATCGATGAAGGTGTTCAGCCGGGACGTGATCGCACGCTCACACGTGCGTCCGTCAGCGCTCGCGGTCGGCGTGATGGGCAGAACCGCGATTCCGTCGTTCTTGGTCATGACGCCGGTGGACGCCCGATCCTGACCGCCGCCCTGGATGCTGGCGACGAAGGCAGTGTCGGTGCATTGATCCCATGAGTTGACCTGCCTGTCGAAAAAGGATGCGGCCTCTTTCTCGGAGGCGAACGACGCGATCACCTGGACGATCTTGAACTTCTCGTCGGCGTCCCACACGTTCTGGGCCGCGAAACCGTTGAAGGCCGTACCGCCGTATGCCGCCTCGATGCCGGGCACCGTGGCCGCCGTGCAGGCGAATGGCTCGACGGTGACATTGCGGTACGGCTCCTTGCCGATCGGCCCTGGTGTCATCGGGCGATTGTCGGCCAGGCTGCCGGCTTCTTCGGGTGAGGCGAGATACGACGCCACCGCCATGGGATCGGCCAAGGCCGGTGCTGTCGTGGTGGGCGGAGAAGGTGGGGCGGTCGTGGTCGTAGCAGGCGAAGTCGTTGTCGGACTCGCACTTTCGGCGGAATTGTCTTTCCTGAGGACCACCAAGCCTGCGAGCACCAGCGCCACGACGGCCACTACAGCTGCAACGATCAATGCCCAGCGTCTGCCGTGGGACTTGGGCGGTCTGGGGGTCACCGGCTGGGGCGGCGGGGGATAGGCGCCGGGCGGTCCCCAACCGCCGGGGGGAGGCGGCGGCACGCCGGCGCCCGGATACGCAGCGGGCCAGGAGTGTTGGGGCGGTGGTCCCTGCCACGGCGGTGCCTGGGGCGGTGGGGGCTGCCATCCCGGGGGAGCGGGGGGCACCGGTGGGGGCGGGGGCGACATCCGGGGTACGACGGTGGTGGCGTCTCCGTCGTCGCCCACCGGGTGCTGCGGTGGTGGGGGCGTGCTCAGCGGCCAATCGGAGGTGGCGTTGCCGTCGCGGTCGTCGTCGTTGCTCATGCTGCTCGCTCGTCCCTTCTTCAGGTACTCGTCGCGTGTCCGGCACTCGGACCGCCGGCTCCCGCCGCCGATCCGCCGCCGGGTGCCGCGGGTTGCTGGTCAGTATTCACCCTGCGGCCGGGCGTGCACCGCCCCGCGCAACGGTCAGATGGCCGGCTGCGAGGCCTTGTCGGCGATCGCCTTGACCACGTCGGACGCCATTCCGGATGCGCTTCGCGAGCCGCTGCAGCTGAGCACGTCGATGACCACGTCGCGGTAGGCGGCCGCGGCACGTTCGCAGGTGGCCCGTCCGCCGACCAGGGTCTGGCTGAGCGTGACGATGGTCTTGTCGTCGTTGAGGACCGGGCTGCCGAGCTTCCACTGCTGCAGCGAGCCGTCCTCGGAGGAGCGTTCGGACATGGTCATCCCGCCGCACTCCTTCCAACTGTCGGCGATGGCCTCGACCTGGGCGAGTGCCTCGCGCTTGCTGGCCAGCTGGACGACGGCCTCGGTGACCAGGGTGCTCTTGCCCGACAGCCGCCGGACGGCGACGTCGATCGTGTCCGCGCCGGCGTATGCGTCGGACTGGCCCGCCAGGTAGGCGCCCACGCACTGCGACGGGCGCACGGTGTCGTTGTTGGCCAGGCTGTAGTAGGTCCTGTTCGTCTCGAGCTGCGCGCCGAGAAGGTCGGTGGCTTCGGGGCCGTCGAGGAGCAGCGAGGGCAGCCCGGGCTCACCGTCGGTGAAGGCCGGCAGGGGTGCGCCGGGGGCGGCTGCAGCCGGCGTCGCAATCCCGGTAGCGGCGGCGGCCAGGACGGCGAGCCCGGTCAGGGTCCCTGCCGAGACGCGGCGGAGGGGGCTGAAAGCGGCGGTGGCGATCATGTGAGGTCCTTTCGATCGTGAACGTGTTGCGGTGCTACGACTATAAACATAGCGCGAGATGTAGCGCAAGTGTTGCGGTGCAATCGCCTGAAACAGCTGGTTGACTAGCCAACAGTCGCAGATAGGAGCGCCATGGGTCCGCATGCAGCGTGGGCCAACCGGCCATCCTGTAGCGCTAAAGGCTTGCAACATGAAGCGCAAACCGCTACGTTTCAGATCACTAAGACGTATCACCGCGACGTGATATCCGTTGCAGACGAGAGAGGCGCACCGATGGACCAAAACCACCCCGCCCGGCAATCCACAGCGGCCGACCTGGTGATCTCGTTTCAGGGGCACGAGGTCGTCTGGTCAGCTGCAGACGGTGAACTTCTCATCGGCCGCGAGAACCCACCCGCGCACGTCAAGATCGCCCACCCCGCCATCTCGCGGCTGCATGTGCGCGTCATTCCGGGGTCGCCGTGGCGTCTCGTCGACTACGCCAGCCGCAACGGGGTCTATCTGGACGGGCAGCGGGTCAGCGACCTGCACATCACGGACGGGATGACGCTGCATCTGGGCCATCCCGACGGAGTAGCGGTCACGTTCCATTACGTGTCGGAGCCGACGACGCTGCCGGTCCCTGTCTCACCGGTATCGGTCGACGCGCTGGCACTGGTCGGCACGGACCGGGTCGCGGACCCCGACGAGGACACCGAGACGTTGAGCGACGAGCTGCGGCGGGCGCTGTTGAACGAGGCCATCGTGGTGTCGTTCGATTCCATCGCGGCGGGTTTGGCGGAACTACCTGCCGCCGGGTCGACCGGACTCCGGGCTCGCCTGAACCGGGTGGACGGACTCCTCGGAGCACTGTCCGCGCTGGGCGCCGAGGACGCCGCGGCGGCCTTCAGTACCGTTCGCGGCGTCTACGGGCGCCTCATCGATCAGGCCGCCGGCGGTCTGGCCGCATAGGCGCGACCCGCCTCTGTACACAAGAAAACTCGCCGGGACGCGCACTGCGTCCCGGCGAGATTTGTCTGTCGGCCTAGTTGTTGCAGGCCCAGAGTTCGATCCATCCGCCGCCCAGGTTGTTCAGGGCGTCGAGCTGAGCGAGGGCCAGGGTGCGGCCGGTACCGCCGTAGAGCCGGCTCCCGTCGAATGCCACTGCGCCACACTCGGAGAAGCTGCTCAGCACGTCGCAGCTGGAGTAACCGCAGTAGTCGACCGCGGCCTGCTCGGCGTCGCGGCGGGTGGGGTAGTTCCACGTGGACGCACCCGCGCCGTTGTCCGCGTAAGCGATTGCCCCGTAATACAACTCGGCGTTGGCGGTCGGGATGCCGACAAGGCTGACGCCCAGCGCGGCCAGGGGAGCGGTGGCGAGGACCGCAACGCGTGTCCTCCAGGAATTGACCAACATGTGCAGGAAATCCTTTCCAATATCGGGGGCTCTGCTGGGCAGAGCCACGGAGTCGGGAGCGCTAGACGGGCTTCTGGGCAGTGACGGTCTTGCCGAACTCGGACAGCGTCATCGTCACGCTGGTGTCCGGGACCGGGGTGATCTGCGCGCGCACGAGGTAGTGCGGCGCCTCGTCGGCGATCCAGACCGTCATCGGCACGGTCTGCTCCTTCTCGGGTGCCTTCCTGGCGCCGGCCAGCTGTGCGACGTCGGTGGTCGACGCGGTGCCGGTGATCTTGGTCGTCTTGACGCCGTCGATCTCCTCGGAGCCCTCCGCCTTGGGGTCCTTGAGATTCGCGAGGGCGTTGGCGAGCCCGTTCTGCTGATCGAACAGCACCGCGAGGTTGTAGATCGAGGTGCCCGTGCCGTAGTCCGTCCACTTGCCCGGCTCGGCGATGTCGGAGTAGAGGCGTCCGTCGACATAGATCAGCTGAGCCTCCTGATTCTGCTGACCGACCTGGATCGACGCGGTGCCGGTGGCCACCGGGGTCGGCTTCGAGGCGATGTCGGCCTCGAGCTTGGTCACCTTGAGGTTCGGTACCCGACCCTCGGCGGTGATGACCACATGTGCGCCGGTCAGATCCTGCATCGCCTGCGACGACTCCTGCACCAGGCTCGCGGCATCCACGCCGCTGTCCGATCCGCCGCTGCCGCCACTGTCCCCGCTTCCGGAGCAGCCGGCCAGCGCGATGACCGTCGCGCTCGCGACTGCCATCACGGCGCCAATTCGAAACCTCATTCAGTGTCTCTCTTTCTGTCGTCGGGCACCGAGGTCGTCCTCGACGCCGCTCGCAAAGTCAGATGGTCGACGCACTTCTCACCTTAAATCCCCTGCAACCCCCTCCGTGACAGAAGTTTTCAGCCAGCGCGCAGGTGCTCTCCGACGCCCAGCGCGCGGATGCAGCAAAATCGACAGCCCGGTACCGTCATCACCGGATGGTGTCGGCGAGCTGCGGGACCAGAGCGGAGTCGAGGAACTGCGTGGCCAGATAGCCGCCCGGGTCGGCCAGCGCGGCCACGATGTCCGGATCGTCGACGATCACCATCGCGCCGCGGAAGGCGGCCAATTCCCTCGGCAATCCGGCGGCCCCACCGCCGCCAGCCGCCTCGTCGGTGCGCACTACAACCAGAACGTCGCTCTTGAGCAGGTACAACGTGCTGGTGTCGGCCAGTGGCCGCGTCGGGCCGGAGTCGCTCGCCGTCCGCTGCAGGGAGTTGTTGTAGGTCAGGCCGAGCGAGGACAGGAAGTTCGCGGCGTTCGACGGGTTCAGTGTCTGTGTGAGCCCGGTCGGCGTGACGTTGAGGATCTCGACCGACTTGCCCGCCACCGACGGGTTCTGGTTCTTCAGATCGGTCTGCTGCACGCCGATCGTGCTGATCAGCTGATTCGCCTGGGTCTCGCGGCCGACGATCTTGCCGATCCACTGCAGCTGGGTCTCCCAGTTCCATGCCTGCTGGGTGTCGGCGGGTCGCGTGACCGTCGGTGCGATCGACTGCAGGCGCTCGTAGGTGGCGTCGTCGACCTCGCCGGTGGCGATGATCAGATCGGGCTTGGCGGACTGGATGGCGTTGGTGTCGATGAAGCCCATGACCGGGGGCGACCCCGTGACCTTGTCCTGGAGATAGGAGGGCAGGGCCCCGTCAGCGGACATGATGGCGGCCGGCTGCAGTCCCAGGGCCAGGATCGCGTCGGCGTCCCCCGGCCCGAGCGCGGCGACGGCGGTGGGAGCTTCGCTGATCTGGGTCGACCCGTGCACGTGGGAGATCGTTTGTGCGGTGTAGGCCGGCTTGCTCGAGTAGTTGGTCAGGAAGATGCCGACCCCCACGACCAGCGCGATGATCGCAACGAGGCTGCCGCCCATGATCAACCGGCGACGCGTGCGCGGCGTGCGTGCGCGGGCCGGTGACACCGCGGGTGAGCCACCCCCGGGGCCCTGCGGGGGGGCCGGCGGACGGGGCTGGGTGTGCGCGTGCGGGCCGCTGTAATAGCCGGTGGGGTAGGTGACGGCGCCGTGCGGATCCTGTGGCCGGGGGCCCTGCGGGTGCTGCCCGCCGGTCCACGGAGGCGGGGGCGGGCCGGGGGGTCTCTGGTCCGGCCGGCTCGCCGGCGGGGACGTCCACTCCTGCGTGACGGTCGACCTGGGGATGGCGGTCGTCGAGTCGGCGATCGCCGCGGTGGCGGCATCCGCGAGTTCGCGCGCCGTCTGATAGCGCTCCGCCGGGTTCTTGGCCATCGCCTTGGCGATCACGTCGTCGAGCGCGCGCGGGAGCGAGGGCACCAGATCGGTGACCCTGGGCGGCGGCGAGGACATGTGTGCCGCCGCCATGGCCGCCAGCCCGCCCGGCAGTCCCGCGTACGGCGCCTTGTTGGTCAGCATGCGGAACAGCGAGCAACCCAGCGAGTAGATGTCGGAACGTCGGTCCACCGCAATGCCGGTGAGCGCTTCGGGGGCGGCATAGGCGACCGATGCCATGACCGTGCCGTCGGTGGTCAGGTGCGCGGCGTCGTCGAGTGCGCGCGCGATACCGAAGTCGGCGAGGAACACCCGTTCGTCGTCCGGGGTGAGGAGGAAGTTGGCGGGTTTGACGTCGCGGTGCAGGATCCCGCGGCGGTGTGCGTAGTCGAGCGCCTTGGCCACCTCGGTGGTGATGTGCGCGGCCCGTTCGGGAGTCAGCGTGCCCGAACGCAGTTCACGGTCGGCGTCGGTGCCGGCCACGTACTGCATGGCGATCCAGAGCTGACCCTCGGCTTCGCCGCGCGAATACACCGCGACGATGTTGGGGTGGTCCAGGGTGGCGGCGACGTCGGCCTCGCGCTGGAACCGCGCCCGGAACTGGTCGTCGCGCGAGAACTCGGCGCTGAGGATCTTCAACGCATCGCTGCGGGGGAGCACGGGGTTGCGCGCCCGGTACACGGTGCCCATGCCGCCGGAGCCCAGCACTCCTTCGATGGTGTACCCGCCGACGACATCACCGACATTGAAAGACATTGCTCCCCTTAGTACTTCGCGGTCACCGGCAGATGCATCGAGGGTTCCCCGTCCTACTGCAGCGCCGACAGCAGCCGGTGCAGAGCGCTCAGCGCCGGCTCGCTGACCGGTTCTCCCGTCTCGGCGGCCTTCACATCGGCGGCCTGCAGCCCGACCATCGTCGCAGCCTCCTCGACGCTGAGTTCGGCGCGGTGCCGCGCGGCGAACAGGCGTTGGCCCAGGGTCGCCTGCGGTGAGGTCGCCGCGCGCATCATCAGTTCGCGGTAGGCGCGTCGGACGGCGCTGAGTTGCACGAACACGGTCTCGGCGCCGAGCGCACCCCGCGACGCGTTGTAGGCCAGGGCCTCCAGCCGGGCGAGGTCGCCCAGCAGCGCGGCGGCGCGCGGCGGAAAAGCGGGGTCGGCCGGGGCCGGCAACGAGTCGATCTGCGCGCGAATGTTCGCCAGCGCCAACGCGATCGTCTCGGCCATGTATTTGGCCTCGACAGTGGTGGTGCCTCCGCCGGCGCCCAGCACCTCGGTCCTCTCGCCCTCCGCCGACTGCGCGGCCGCCGCGGTGGCGCTGGTCGTCGCGGCGTGCTCGCGGCGCATCTTCGCCAGCGTCCCGGGCGGCCAGCCCAGGGCGGCCTCCAGCCGCTCCCGGGTCTTGTCCCTCGGCCAGCTGCGGCCCTTCTCGAACGAGATCAGCGCCCCGGCGTTGATCACCTTGTTGGCGGCCAGGGTGCGCTGGGACAGGTCGAGTTCCGTGCGGCGCTTGGCGACCTGGGCGCCGACGTAGACGATGTCGGGGTCGAGAGTGCTGAAGTAGATCGGGATTCCGCTGAACGGATGCCCGAGCACCACGGTCATCCCCTCCGGTGCGATGACGAACGGGTCGTCCTTGCGCTGGCCGTCGACGAAGACCCCGTTGCGACCCTCGGGCGTGCCCACCCAGTCTCCGTCGCGGACCGTCACGACGAGATGGCGCCGGGAGATACGGCTGTCGCTGAGAGGGATCTGCACGTGCTTGTCGTTGTCGGGATCGTCCCGGCCGACCACCACGGGAGTATCGGAGGGTTCGAAGGTGTGGGTCGCCGAACCCACACGCACCGTCAGTGGCAGCGTGCCGTCGGGCTGCTCTCCCTCGATCTCGGTGGAAGTCATAGTCACAGCATAAACCGTAGCGGTGCTACGACTGATAGCGCTAGTGTAGGTTTCGAAACGAAGCGCTTCACCTGACTCAGGGGGACGACGAACGAATGACGCACGCGGGTAATAAGGCCGGTGGCCACGACGACGCCGCCGAGGAACAGACCCGGCAGATCGGCTCGGCGCCGTCACCGGCCGACGGCGAAGAAACCCAGGTGGTGACCCGATTCTCCGGCCCGTCAGTCGAGCACAGCACCACCGGGGACGATGCGGGCGAGAAGACGCACGTCGTACCCCGGACGCCCGGAGGGGACGTCCCGCCGCCACCGCCGCAGCAGCGGGTCGACCCGGCGCCGCAGGCACCCTCGTGGCCGCCGTCGGCGCCATCCCCGTCGGCACCGCCACCCCCGTCTGCTCCGCAGGGTGGTGGATTCCAGCCTCCGTATCCGCCGCCCGGTGGGCCAGGGCAGGGGTGGAGCGGCGCGCCGCACCCACATGCCACGCCCTACGGGGCCGGCCCCGGCGGGCCGTCACCGACCGGTGCGACGCCCCCGCCCCCGCCCCCGCCGCCGGGCGCCTTCCCCGGCGGGCCGTCCTATCCCCCGCCGGGACCACCGCCCCAGTCCGCGGCAAGCGCGCAGGAACTCCTCAACAAGGGCAACAACGTCATTGCGAAACTCATGGAGCGGGGTGTCCGCGGCGACCTGATCAAGCAGCCGTGGTTCCAGAACTTCCGGCGCCAGCAACCCGACCAGTTCGTGTACGTCTCGTTCGCGATCGGGTTGGTGCTGTGTCTGGTGTTCGCTCTGCTGCCGGGGTTGCTGAGCCTCGTGCTCAGCGCCGGCGTCTGGGTCGGGCTGGCCTATCTCCTGTTCGCCGTCGGGACGAAGAAGGCCCACCAGTTCATCGTGTACGGCATCTGCCTGGTCGGCGGACTGCTGTTCCTGCTCGGCGCCCTGTTCGCGCTGACCGGAGCGCTGTCGCTGTCCGGGCTGCCCTACGTGGCGGGGGGCACGATCCTCATGCTGATCATCACCGCGGCCGGGTCGGTGGTGATCGCGGCCGCGCTCGGCTACGTCGGTGTGCAGGTGCACCGCGGGATCCAGCGGATGTCGGCGGGCCGCTGAGCGTCGTCGGACGATCGACAGAAAGGTGCACCCGTGACCGGGGTTGCAGCTCCTCCGCTGGTCGTCTGGCTCGGCGCAGCGATGTACACCTTCGGACCCGGCAGGGACATCACCGTCGGACGAGGACCGGAGGCGGACATCCGCGTCGAGATCGCCGCCAAGCAGGCGATCTCCCGCGTCCACGTGATCCTGCATGCCGACGCGGGGCAATGGACCGCAATAGACAAGAGCCGCAACGGAATCTACGTCGACGGCCGGCGCGCGGCCAGCGTGCCGATCGATGACGACGTCCGCATCAACCTGGGGGCGCCCGACGGACCGCCGCTGACCTTCCGGGTCACCACCCAGCAGGTGCCGATCGCGGCCGGCCACCCGGCCGGCGCGCCGCCACGCACGGCCCCGCCACGCACGGCCCCGCCGCCGGAACGCGGTGGGGTGCCCCGGCGGGACGCGCCCCCGCCACCGCCACGCCCCGCGCCACCCGCGCGACCTCCGGCGCCGGGCAGCGGACCGCCCTCGCCCCGCGCGACGCCGCCCCGGCCTGCGCCGCCTCCGCCCCAGCCGCGCCCGCCCCAGCCGAGGCAGACGCCGACGCGCCCACCGACCCCGGCACCGGCCCACCCCGTCCCGCCGCGCAGCGCACCCCCGCGGCCGGCGGGCCCGCCGCCGGTCGTCGCGAACGACAGGGACGACGACGTCCTCGCCCGCATGACCGGTGCGGTGAAGAAGGTGCTCCCGGCGAAGCCCGCCGGTCCGCCGCCGGGTGCGCTCACCATCGGTAGGCACTCCACTTCGGCTGTGCACGTGGATGATTCGCTGGCGTCGCGCACCCATGCCTATCTGGTGCCGACAGCGACGGCAGCGGAGTTGTACGACAACGCGAGCAACAACGGAACGTTCGTCAACGGTGTCCGCATCACGGCGGTCACGTTGCGTGCCGGCGACGTGGTGACCATCGGCAACACCGACCTGGTCTACACCGGCGGTTCCACGTTGAAGCCCAGGACCGACACCCAGTCCACAGGCGGTGTGGAGGCCCACCGTCTGAGCTTGCAGATCGACGGTCACGACCTGCTCACCGACGTCTCCTTCGCGGCGCGGCCGGGCACCCTCACCGCCGTCATCGGCCCCTCGGGCGCAGGCAAGTCGACGCTGATCAAATTGCTTGGCGGACTGAGCCATCCATCCTCGGGGACCGTCAGCTTCGACGGCCACGACGTCCACGCCGAGTACGCGACGATGAGGTCGCGCATCGGCATGGTCCCCCAGGACGACGTCGTGCACCGGCAGCTGACCGTGAACCAGGCCCTGTCCTACGCCGCGCAACTGCGGCTGCCGCCGGACACCAGCCGGGCCGACCGCCGCGCAGTCGTCGACCGGGTGCTCGGTGAGCTCGAGCTCACCGAGCACCGGAACAAGCGTGTCGACAAACTCTCCGGCGGTCAGCGCAAGCGCGCCTCGGTCGCGCTGGAGCTCTTGACCGGTCCATCGCTGCTGATCCTCGACGAACCGACCTCCGGCCTCGATCCGGCGCTCGACCGGCAGGTCATGTCGATGCTGCGCCGCCTCGCCGACGCCGGGCGCACGGTCGTGGTCGTGACCCACTCGCTGACCTACCTGACCATGTGCGACCAGGTGCTCTTGCTCGCACCCGGCGGCAAGACGGCGTATGCCGGACCGCCCAACGGAATTCAGGCCGCGATCGGAACCAGCGACTGGGCCGACATCTTCGCCTGGGTCTCGACGAACCCCGACGCGGCACACGCCGCCTTCCTCGCGCGGAACCCGAAGGTCGCGCAATCCGCGGCGGCGACCACCTCGGCGGCGGGTCCGCTCGGCGAGCCGGCGCGGGCCAGCACAACCCGGCAGGTGGCGACGCTGGCACGCAGACAGGTCCGGTTGGTGTTCGCCGACCGCGGATACGCGCTGTTCCTGGTGCTGCTGCCGTTCATCCTCGGGGCGCTGTCGCTGGTGGTCCCCGGGGAGGTGGGTCTGGGTGAGGCCACCACCACCGGCGGGTCGCCGAACGAACCCACGCAGCTGCTGATCCTGGCCAACATCGCCGCGGTGTTCATGGGCACCGCGCTCACGATCCGGGACCTCGTCGGGGAGCGCACGATCTTCCGGCGCGAGCAGGCGGTGGGTCTGTCCTCGGGGGCCTACCTGTTCGCCAAGGTCGCCGTGTACAGCGTGTTCGCCGTGATCCAGGCCGCGATCGTCACCGCGATCGTGGTGTACGGAAAAGGGGGGCCGACGCAGGGCGCCCTGGTACTCGGAAACCCGGTCTACGACCTGTATCTCGCGTTGGCGCTGACCGCGATCGTCTCGGCGGTCGTCGGGCTGCTGCTGTCCTCGCTGGCCCGCTCGAACGAGCAGATACTGCCGATGCTGGTCGTGGTCATCATGTTGTCGATCGTGTTCTCCGGCGGGCTGATTCCGGTGACGGGACGTGTCGGGCTGGAGCAGGCCTCGTTCTTCCTGCCCGCCCGTTGGGGATTCGCGGCCTCGGCGTCGGTCATCGACCTGCTCAAGGTGGCGCCGCTGGTCACGGTCGACGACCCCCTCTGGCATCACGCCCTCAGGTGGTACCTGATCGACATGGGCGTGCTGCTGCTGCTCGGCATCGTGGCCGCAGTCTTCGTCCTGCGCCGCTTGCGACTTCCCGTGCAGGACAGTGCAGGCGCCGGTCAGCGAGTGCGCAGCGGGGCATCGCGGGTGGCGACAGTGGTCGTGGTGGTCGTCCTGGCGGGGGCGTTCGTCGCCGGGCTGTCCCAGTTGACCAAGGGTGGAGGCCCGCGGGCGACGCTCGCGGACAACCCGTTGGCGAATACGCCGACGCAGGGCGCCGCTCCGCCGCAGACCGCCGTCCCCGCCGCCGACCTGCCTGGGCTGCTGCGCGATGCCGAAACCGTTGCCTCGCTGAGCAAGGCGACGGAGTTGGCCTCAGCCGATCCTCGGCCGCTGACGGCGCATCGCCCGGGCACTGCGACGCCACCGCCGTGCGCCGGCGTCGCGACGGCCGGTGCGGCCGCCACGTACGCGGAGACCACACCGAGCGGAGTCCAGGGTTCGGAACTGACCGCCGCCGATACCACGGTGTTCCAGTACGTGACCAGCTACGCGAGCACAGAGGACGCGGCTCGGGTGCAGGACGCCGCCATCAACGACTGGCGAGGTTGCGCCGACTCCACGATCACCTATGTCGCGGAGGGCCGAGCGCCCGTGCAGATCGCGGTCGGGAAGCCCGACTCCGTGGACGGGCGTTCGACCGTTCTCCTGACCGAGCCGGGTCGATCGTGCCAGCACGTGCTGGCCACAGATGCGAACGTCGTCGTCGACGTCCTGGTGTGCGCGCCCAGTGCGGGGTCGGCCGCCGACGACATCGCCAAGAGCATCACCGACGACATCTCCTAGGCGACGTCTCCCACTGCCCCAACTGCATCGGCGGAGTCGTCTCAGTCGTAGCGCCGATACGACTGCTGCGCGGATTCGCGGCACACGCCGGTGGCGCTCGACCGAAGTCACCGCAGCTCACAGGGTTTTCCGCGCACAATCGCACCGCTTTGCCTGAAAAGGTTGCGCTCTAGGTACCGCTATGGTTAAAGTCATAGCATCGCTACAGCAGGACGCAGAGCACGAGCCAGGAAAGGCCACCACGACATGACCATCAACACCGATTCGCATCGCACCATGCAGGCTCCGTCGGCGCCGTACGGCCCTCAGTCCGGCTACGGATACGGCCAGCCCGTCGGCTACGGCTATCCCCCGCCGCCCCCCATCGTTCCGATGGCCGTCGGTTACAGCCACTCGTCGAAGTCGTCGAGCAAGGCGTGGGCCTGGATCGCCGGTCTCGTGGCCGTGCTGCTGATCGGTGGCGCAGTCCTGATGTTCTCACCGCTGGCGTCGCTGAGTGACTCGACGGATCGGCTCACCGACCAGTCGACCGAAATGCTCGACGACGCGAACGAACAGCTCGATGACATGTCGGGCACCAACACCGCGGACATCCTGCGCGACGACCTCGAGGTCGACATGGGCACCATCACGATCGACAGCAACCGCTACAGCCGCTCGGGCGAACTGGACGTGTCGCTGACCAACAAGACCAGCGAGCGCAAGAGCTTCTCGGTGGAGATCGAGGCCACGTCGGAATCCGGGGAACGAATTGCCACCGGATCGGCGTACGCGGCGAGCCTGGCGCCCGGGCAGACCGTCGACACCGAGATCACGTTCTACCCCGATGGTGGCGCCGACAAGTACGACCTGGCCGACGCCGAGTTCGAGGTCATCAAGGTCTCGATGTACTGAGGGGCCGCCCCTCACGAACCACCCTCCAGGCGACGGTCGCCGGCCTCCCCCGCCGGCGACCGTCGCGCCCCAGGCCGTCCACCCACGCTGTCCACCCCACGCTGGCCACCCCGACGAGGAGATGAGCACCATGACCGCACAGAACACCGAGACCGACAATCCTGTCGCAGAGACCAATTCGTCTCCCGAAGCGGATTTGTGGGCCTTGCTGTGCGGGGTTTCCCGTAAGTTGCCTGCTATGGGGAAGCCGAAGACCGTTGTCCGAACGACAAGCGCCGCCGCCGCACTGGCCTTATTGGTCGCCGGGTGCGGCACGGAAGCGCCCCAGGAATCGGCGGCCTCGTCGCAGACGCCTGCGCCGACGAGCACCGTCGACGTCTCTGCGCTGGACGTCGGCAACTACCCCACCCGGCCGCAGCCACCGCTGGGCACAGCGGGCAGCGAGCAGGCGGGCCGGATCGTCGAGGGCCGCCGGATGGCCGACTTCGTCATCGGCCCTTGGGATGTCGATCCCACACTGATCGAGCCGTACGCCAACACACTGGTCCTCAAGGGGCCCGAGGCCCTCGAGCTCGTGGGGCCCAAGGCGGTGGCCGAGGCCGCCGGACGGCACCCTTTCCTCACCGGCTTCGTCTCGTCCCGGCAGTCCGCCGACAAGACCATCCTGATCAACGGCGTGGTCCGGTACACCGACGACGCGGCTGCGGCTGCGGCGGCCACCGACATGGCCGACAGCGCCCTCGCGGAACCGACGAGCGGCGCGACGCGCACCAGGGTGCCGGTGCCCGGCCACGACGGGACGCTGACATCGGCCTACCCGTTCACCGACCCCACGGTCGGCCGGGAACAGTTCACCGTGCGGTCCTTCACCGCGCGGGGGCCATACGTGCTGATGCAGGTTGCGCAGTCCTACAACGGACTTCCCGCGGCAGTCGGGATGATCGGCAGGGCGCTGGACGCCCAGGCGCCCCTGATCGACCAGTTCACGCCCACGCCGCCGGCCGACCTCGCGGCGCTGCCGCTGGATCCGTCCGGACTGCTCGCCCGCACCCTCCTGGTGCCTGCCGCCGATGCGACGGTGATCCAGAACTGGGCGTGGGGCCCGCGCGGGGCGCTGCACTTCCAGACGGATCCGGCGCAGACGGCGGGTCTGTTCTCCGAAACGGGCACCGATCTGGTGGGCACGGGGAAGACGGCGGTGTATCGGACCGCCGACGGTGCCTCGGCGCAGAAGCTCGCCGACGGACTCGTCAATCAGGTCGCCGCCATGCAGGGCTCACCGACGGACCCGGTCGACGGCCTTCCGGACAGCACCTGCGTTCAGGCCCCGGCATTCGGGTTCTATTGCGTCGCAACAGGTGAGCAGTACGCCATCGAGGCGCAGTCCACACAGAAGCGCGATGCGCACCAGCTGCTCGCCGCGCAGTACGCGCTGCTGGTCTCCGACTGATCAGTCGCCCCGCACCTCGGCGGTGATCTCGACACCCGCGGTGTCGCGGTGGTCGTTCATGTTGCGGCACTCGCCGAAGATCTCGATCCCGCCGCGCTGCGGATAGTTGCCGGGGCCGACGACGGCCCAGACCCCGCCCTTGCGGACGATGTCGCCGGCGGCGTGGTTCCCCGGCGGCGGTCCCGGCGCCCATCCGGGTTGCGCCGCGGCGGTCGATGCGACCGTGGCGCCGAACTCCTGGGCGGTCATGCCCGGCGGCACCACGAACGCGATTTCGATTTTGGTGCGGAAAGGGGGCTCGCCCTGGTCGTTGCACCACTCCCACTGCAGGTTCGCATAGGTGACGTCCAGATTCGCCGCGCGCACAAGCTCTTTGGCCGCGTCGACCACTTGGGCGCGCGAGTCCTCGTCGGAGATCGGAGTCGCTTCGGGCTCGTCGCGGTGGAACGGGAACATCGGGGAGCAACCTCCTGTAGCAGGCACCGCCGTGGCGGCGAGGACGAGTATCGCCGCGGCGCGGCGCCGGGCAACCAAGGTCATCGGTCCCTCATTGCGCTGGTCGATTCCATTCGGGGTCGTAGATCGCGGGTGTGTCGACGCTCAGGTGAGGCAGGGGGACTTCGCCGACGAAGGGCAGGTCGGCATTCTGGGGGGTGGACACGGTGAGCTCGGTGCGGGGCTGTGCCAGCAGACCGAGTTCGTCGAGGCGGCCACCGTTGCCGGTCACGATCTCGGCGACGCTGCGCAGCGATTCGCTGCCCGGCGTGTAGTAGTAGGAGTGATCGGCGGGGTCGATCATGTCGGCACCGGGCACCTCGGCCCGGAAGCGCGTCGCACCGAAGTCCTCGAACGCCGGGTCGGCGCCGAGCCCGGCCGAGGGGCCCATCATGTTGCCGAGGGACTCGTTGAGATCTCCGGGCAGGTCGTTACCCATCTGGCCGAGCCATCCGACCGGATCGGTCGACGCATCGCCGATGTAGACCCGTCCGCCGTCGACGCCGAAGTCGGCTGCGCTCTGCGCGACGTCGGTACCGGGGCTGCCCAGCAGGATGGCGTTGTCGGCCCGCAGGCCGCTGTTGGCGAAGGCGTCTGCGACGGTGGTGGATCCGTAGGAGTGCCCGGCGACCGTGACGTGGTGCGGAAGGTCCGCTGCGTGAGTCACGTGCAGGCCGTTGACATCCCAGGCGAGGGCGTCGCCTCCGGTGCGTGCCAGGCCGGTGGTGGCGATGTTCGGGTCGGTGAAGCTTTCGGGGGTGTTGTAGCCCATCCAGGAGAGGACCGCGGTGGGGTCGCCGGGGTCGACGCGCATCGACTGGTTGTAGAGGTTGATGGCGTCGTTGTGGTTGTCCGACAGCCAGCCGTCCCGCACGCTGGCGCTGGTGCCGGGAACGATGACCGCGGTGTTGGCGGCCCGGTCGGGGTTACCGATCGCGACGGCGGCCCGACCTTTGCCGTCGAAGGCCTGCGGGTCGTAGGCCCACAGCATGGTGGGCCGCCAGTTCTGTTCCGCCCGTTCGGCGGCGGCGATGTCGCTGTAGCGCCGCGGACTTCCGTCCGGCCCGGGGAGTTCGTTCTCGCCGGTCATCTGGTGGAAGAGACCCTCCTGGGTCTTCGTGGCGTTCCGGTAGCGCGTGGCGTCGCTGTCGGACAGGCCGTAGCGCGCGGGGTTGGCCGCGACCTCGCCGGGCGATACCCCGTGGCGTTCGGCGACGTTCTCGACCCTGTCCAGGTCGTCGTCCATGACGGCCACATTGATGGAATCCCTTGCCTGGGCCGGGATCCCGTTGAGATTGCCGAGCATCGGGGGGTGCTCGGCGATCAGTTCGCTGCGCTGTCGGTCGGTGAGCGAATTCCACCATTCGCCGACGTCGGCCGCGGCGGTGTCCGGGGAGGGGATCGGTATCTGCTCACCGCCGACCTCGACCGCGGGATTCGGGATGTCGACTCCGGCCGCCTGGTCGATCGCCGAGGCGGTGTTCTCGTCGAGGTCGGTGAACAGTTGCAGCATCTTCTTCACCGCAGCGCTGAGGCCGTCGGCGATGCTGTCGAGGAACCGGCCGACGATCCACTGCTGGGGGGTGACGGTGCCGTCGTCGGCGACGGCGAAGCCGTAGCGTTCGGTCGTCTCGACCAGGTCGATCAGCGCGTCACGCAGCGCCCCCATCTGCAGGCCGCCGTTGCGCAGTGCGGACTCGAGATGGAGCAGCCGTCGGGCGACGCGGTCCTGGACGCCGATGTCCTTGAGGCCCCGCGTGAGCGCCGCGGAGGCGGCCTCGCCGGTCCAGCGGTCCTGCAGCACCGACAGCATCTCGCGTTCGCCGGCGATGACCGCCTGCAGTTCGGAGTGTTTGCGGTTCATCGCCTCGGCGGCGTCGACGAGCCTGTCGGGCTCCGTGGCCCGCACCGTCGACAGCGACACCGCCATGACCCCTCCTGTCCGCCGCCTCGATCGTGTCACACGAACGGAGCGACACGGGGCAGGAGAAGCCGGGCCCGGGGTTACCCTGACCGGCGTGGGTGGTCAGCGAATACCGGGCGGGGTCGTACACACGCTGCCCGCGGATCTGCGGGCAGCGCTGGCAGGGAACGAGAGTGCGCTCGCAGCGTGGCGAGACATCACGCCGCTGGCACGTAACGAGTTCATCTGCTGGGTCGAGGACGCCAAGCAGGACGCGACGCGCGAGCGACGTATCCGGCGTACTCAGGAGGAACTGGAGGAGGGGATGCGCCGGCCCTGCTGCTGGCCCGGCTGCAAGCACCGGGAGCGCACGGGGAAGGCCTAGCGGCCGCGCCTGCTCACGCGGCGGTTGGCCTTCTTGATGGCCGTGACCAGTTCGTCCTTGGTCATCGTCGACCGACCGGAAATGGCGAGTCGCCGCGCCACGTCGACGAGGTGCTTTTTGGTGGCGTTGGCGTTGACACCCTCGGCACTCTCACCCTTTGGGTTCGGCCCGCCGCTCTCGCTGCGCTCGTCGGACGGCCCCTTCTCATCCTTGGGTTCCCAGTGGTCGCCGACCTTCTCGTAGCTGTGCTTGAGCGCGCTGTAGGCGACGCGGTGGGCACGCTGACCTTCGCCGTACTCGTCGGCGGCCGAGTCGTGCGCCTTGGCGAAGGTGCGCTGGGCTTTCGCGTCGCTCTTCTTCAAGGTGCTCGGCAGTTCGCTCTTCTTCGCGTCACCGGATTTCGTTGTCTTCGGCACCGGGGCCTCCTGTGGTCTAGCGGTCCGCCGCGATGTCGGCGACCGCGCCTATCGACGAATACCCACCGACACGCCGCCGACACGTGTGCGTCCTGACCGCTTTGTGACGAGTGCGCCACGGCCACAGCACAACTGATTAGGGGCCCGCAGCCCGGGTACAGCGCTGCGGGTGACGATGCACCACGATCTCGATGCGACCGCGGAGCGCCTGTTCGGGTGGACCGAGCTCCGGCCGGAACAGCGCGACGCGATGCAGGCCGTCCTCGACCGCCGGGACGTGCTCGCGGTGATGCCGACGGGGTCGGGAAAGTCGGCGATCTACCAGGTCCCCGCGACTCTGATCGACGGCCCGACAGTGGTCGTGTCCCCGCTGATCGCCCTGCAGCAGGACCAGATCGACGCGCTGCGCGACAGCGGGGCCCCCGATGCTGTGGCGATCAACTCGCGTCAGGGTGCTGCGGAGAACGACGACAGCTGGGAAGCGATACGCGCCGGGCGGGCGAAGTACCTGTTCGTCTCGCCGGAGCAGTTGCTGAAGGACGAGTTGGTCACGGAGTTGGCGGGGTTGGGGATCGGGCTCATCGTCGTCGACGAGGCGCATTGCGTATCGGCGTGGGGGCACGACTTCCGCCCGGGATACCTGCGCCTCGCCGACGCGATCGAACGCATCGGGCGCGGCGACGTGCCGGTGGTGGCGCTGACGGCGACCGCGTCACCGATCGTGCGCGGCGACATCGCCGACCACCTGCGGTTGCGCGACCCCCTGATGATCGCCGCAGGGTTCGACAGACCGGAGATCCGGCTGGAAGTGCTGACGTTTCAGGAGGAGCAGCGCAAGCACGCGGCGGTGCTGGACGCGGCGGCCGACCTGCCGGGGCCCGGGCTGGTCTACACCGCCACGCGCAGGGAGGCCGAGGCCTACGCCGCGCAACTGCGGGAGCGCGGGGTCACCGCGGCCGCCTATCACGCCGGTCTGCGCGCGTCCGAGAAGGATGCGGTGCACAGGGGGTTCCACGACGGCGAGTACTCCGTCGTGACAGCGACTTCGGCGTTCGGCATGGGAATCGACAAACCCGATGTGCGCTTCGTCCTCCACGCATCCGTACCGGATTCCCTGGACAGCTACTACCAGCAGATCGGTCGCGCCGGTCGTGACGGTGACCCCGCTGTCGCACGGTTGTTCTTCCGTGCCGAGGACCTCTCGCTGGCGAAGTTCTTCGCGTCAGGGTCTGCCGACGAGAAACTGCTCGGCGCGGTGTTCCGTGCGGTGGGCTCTGCGCCCAAACGGCTCAAGCAGTTGCGCGAGGACCTGGGCGTCCGCGGCCGGGCGCTGACACATTCCGTGAACCTGCTGGAGCAGGCCGCCGCGGTGACCTCGACCGCCCGAGGGTTCGTCGCCGGAGACGGCACTGTCGGCGAGGCTGTCCGGCGCGCGGTCGGTATCGCCGAAGCCGCTGAGCGCGTGGACAAGACGCGCGTGGAGATGCTGCGCGGCTACGCCGACACCACAGACTGCCGGCGCCGGAACCTGCTCGCGTATTTCGGTGAGCATCTCGGAACCCCGTGCGGCAACTGCGACGGCTGCGAGGAGACCGACCAACCCGACACCGGCGATTCCGCCCTTCCGCTGAACACCGCGGTGAACCATCGCGAATGGGGTCACGGCGTGGTGCTCGACGGGGAACCGGACCGCGTCACCGTGCTGTTCGACGAGTACGGCTACCGGACGTTGTCGATGGCCGCGGTCGAGGAGGCCGAGGTGCTGCAGATCGTCGACCGCTGACGGCGCACCGACAGGCACAGCAGCGCGGCGACTGCGCACAGACCCGCCGCGAGGTAGAACGCCAGGTCGTAATCTCCGCGGAGGTCCCGGATCCAGCCGGCGCCTGCGGCAGCTGCGGCGGCGCCCAGTTGGTGTGCGGCGAACACCCACCCGAACACGATGGGGGCCCTGTCCCCGAAGTACACCCGGCACAGCGCGATGGTCGGTGGGACGGTGGCCACCCAGTCCAGCCCGTAGAAGATGATGAACACCCACGTCCCCGGTTCGGCGTGCGGGGAGAGCAGGGCGGGCAGTGCGATCAGGGACAGGCCCCGGCCGGTGTAGTAGACGACGAGAAGGATCCGCGGGTCGACCCGGTCGGTCAGCCACCCGGAGAAGACCGTGCCTGCGACGTCCAGTACGCCCACGACGGCGAGGAGTCCGGCGGCCACCGTCGTCGGCATGCCGTGGTCGTTGGCTGCAGGGATGAAGTGGGTGCCGATCAGACCGTTGGTGGTCATGCCGCAGATCGCGAAGCTGCCCGCCAGTAGCCAGAAGGCCGGCACGCGCGCACCGAGGAGCAGACCGGAGAACGCGGCGGCGAAGCTGCTTCCGGGCGGGCGCGGTGAATCACCGGAGACTGTGGGCGCATCGAGCCCGTAGCGCCCGAGGCCCTTGTCCTGCGGCCAGTTCCGCATGAGGAGCAGTACCGGTGGGACCACTGCCAGTGCCGCGGCTGCAACCACCAGAGACGCCCAGCGCCAGCCGTGGTGGGTGGTGATCGCGGCGACGACCGGCAGGAAGATGAGTTGGCCGGTGGCGCTGGCGGCGGTCAGCACGCCGGTCACGAGGCCCCGGTGTTTCTCGAACCAGCGGGTGGCGATGGTGGCGACGAACCCCATCGAGATGGCGCCCGTGCCCGTACCGACGAACACGCCCCACAGCAGGACGAGCTGCCAGCTCGTCGTCATCGTGACGCTCAACGCGCTGCCCGCGGCGATGAGACCCAGTGCCGCGGTCAGCACCGGGCGGATGCCGAAGCGGTCCATGAGGGCGGCGGCGAACGGGGCCGTCACACCGAACAGGGTCATGTTCACCGACATCGCCAGCCCGACGGTGCCGTGTGACCACCCGAACTCATGGTGCAGGGGGTTCATCATCACGCCGGGCACCGACCGGAAACCGGCGGCACCGAGGAGTGCGACGAAGCTGACGGCCGCGACCACCCACGCCCAGTGCAGACGGACGGCGTTGCGCGGAGAACGTGCGGTCACGGTCACCGCTCGACTATCGCGTGGCGAAGCAGGCCCCGGCCAGTGGCAAGACTGCCGTCATTCGTCAAAAACATGCCATCATGTCGACGTGCCTCCGCATCGCGTCGCCGTGCTGCTCTTGGAGCCGGTCATCGGCTTCGACGCCGCGATCGCGCCGACGCTGTTCGGCGCAGCCACCGATGCCGACGGTTCCCCGCTGTACGACGTCGTGACGTGCGGCCTCACACCAGAACCCGTGCTGTCGAACACGGGATTCGGCATCCTGCCGGCCGCGGGCGCCGAGGCCCTCGCGACCGCCGACACCGTCGTGGTGCCGGGAACGCGGTATCCGCCGGCCCGCCTTCACGGCCGGCTCGAGTCGGACGCCGCAGCGGCGCTGGCCACCATCGCGCCCTCGGCACGCGTCGTCTCCATCTGCACGGGCGCCTTCGTCCTCGCCGCGGCCGGCCTGCTGGACGGCAGACCGGCGACCACCCACTGGCAGCACGCCGCGGCGCTGCGGGCGCTGCACCCGGAGGTGCATGTGGACGCGAACGTGTTGTTCGTCGACGACGGCGACGTGCTGACCTCGGCCGGGTTGGCGGCCGGGATCGATCTGTGTCTGCACATCATCCGGAGTGACCACGGAACGCAGGTGGCCAACGCCGTCGCACGGTACTGCGTCGTGCCGCCGTGGCGCGAAGGAGGCCAGGCGCAGTTCATCGAGAGTCACGTTCCCGCAGACGATTTCGCTTCGACGGCGAGCACCCGCGCATGGGCCGTCGCGAATCTGGCAGAACCGCTCACCATCCGGCAGCTCGCCGGTCACGCCGGGATGAGTTCGCGCACCTTCATCCGCAGGTTCCGCGAGGAGACGGGACAACCCCCGGGGGAGTGGGTGCGTCATCGCCGGGTCGACCGCGCCCGGGAACTCCTCGAGGGGCGCGATCTCAGCGTCGACGAGGTGGCCCGGTTGTCCGGCCTGGGGTCCGCCGGGAATTTGCGGCATCACCTCCGGCGCGGGCTGGGGATGTCCCCGACGAGCTACCGCCGGGTGTTCGCCGGCGGCTGAGGTGCTTCAGCGGACGGCGGCGCGGCCCCGGATACGGCCGAGCACGGTGAGGGAGAGCAGCGTGGTGGCCGACCGCTGACGCCGGCGTGACGATCGCGGCGGCCCCGCGTGGTCGACGGCGCGACGGGGTACGTGCCGGTCATGCGTATAGCGGATTCAGCCACTCTGTCAGCAGGGTCGCGCGCGGTCAGAGCCACCGTCGCCGCCGTGATCGGGCAGGTCGAGACCACGCCCACAGAAGACACCGCCACGTTCGACGCGGTCCTGACCATCGACTCCGATGCTGAGGTGCCCGGCGGGGTTCCCATCCTGGAACCCGGCGCGCACCACCGCGCCGTGGTGCAGACGGGTCCCGGCCGGCCGGGCAACGAACCGCGCTGGCTGCACATCAAGCTCCCGGATGCCCACGGTTCGGGCAGAGACCAGGACTTCCTGCTGGCCTCCTCGGGCGACGGCGCGCCCATGCACCATGCCGTGCTCCCCGCCGACCCGGTGGCGAGCCTGTATTCGTCGCTGTGGCTCTACCTGGCGGGTCTGCAACCGATCCTGTTCGGCGTCAGGACGCCCGTCGCAGGACCCGATGTCCGCTTCGGCACCGGCGACGAGCTCAGCTTCGAGATCAGCCCGCCCGTCGGGCGGTTCCGCCACGTAGGAACCCTGTCCCTCCGGGACACGTCCGAGGCGTCGGTGAGGTTCTCCGGAGGCAACAGCGGGGGCGGTATCAGGCCGCTGCCCCCCGTGAACTTCTACTGACGCACCACGGTCGATTGCCCGAGCCCGCAATGCCTTCCGTGGTCACTGACCGCGGCCGGTCTTGCCCTGCAGGTCGTCGATCATCTCGGAGGCCTGTGCCTTGGTCGCGTCGTCGGGTACCTCGACGCCGGCCTCCTGGGCGAGCGTCTGCAAGTAGCTGCGCTGCGCGCCGGTCATCGGCTCGTCTCCGGTGACCCAGTCCGACGGGTCCTTCTCAGCGTTCTCCTGCGGTGCCTGTGTCGTGTTGTCGCTCATGGCGTTCGGATGCCCATCGCAAATGTGTTCGAAACCTGGTCTGGCGGCGGAACCAGTCTCCGGGGCACCGCCTGGCGCCGGCAGCCCGCACCGCCGTCACACGAAGAACCGCGACCTGTAAGTATCGACGGCGTGGGCAGAAACGAACGCGCCAAGATCGTCATGTCGGACGGCGAGATCGCCGAATTCATCGAACGCAGCCGCACGGCCACCATGGCCACCGTGCTACCGAGCGGCCGGCCGCATCTGGTGGCGATGTGGTACGCGGTACTCGACGGCGAGATCTGGTTCGAAACCAAGGCGAAGTCGCAGAAGGCCGTCAACCTGCGCCGCGACCCGACGATTACCGTGATGATCGAGGACGGGTTGTCCTACGACACTTTGCGCGGGGTCTCGATCGACGGTCAGGCCGAGATCGTCGACGACCCCGACACCAACCTGCGGGTGGGCATCAGTGTGTGGGAGCGCTACACCGGCCCGTACACCGACGACATGCGCCCGTTCGTGGATCAGATGATGAACAACCGCATTTGTGTTCGCGTGGTGCCGTCGCGCCTGCGCAGCTGGGACCACCGCAAACTCGGCATGCAGGGCATGCCGGTCTCGGGCAGCACCGCCCAGTACCTCAGCTGAGCGACGCCCGGGGCGGGCTGAAGCCCGGGTTCGCCAGCGCGGTCGCGGTGGCGGTGCCGATCGGCCCGACGTGGTCCAGCACGACCGCGGTCCCGGTAGCGAGGCCGGCATCGCTGTGATGGGTCAGCGCCGCGAGTCCCAGGTACGGACCCTCGGGCAGACGGCTCAGGGTCAGCGTGTAGTCGGCATTGATGTAGGGCAGCCCGTCGGCGCCGAAGTGTGTCAGTGAACTGGCCATGTCCCCGGCCATGGCGGCCCGGGCGAACGCGGTTAGTTCGACCCCGCCCACCAACGGCATCACATCGCGGGTCCAGATGTACTTCGGCCCGTCGTACGCCCATGCCCCCAGGCCGAGGCTCGGGGTCGGTCCGTTCTTTCCGTAGGTCCACACCAGTGTGGCGGTGTCGTCGGAGACGGTGTCCGGCATCGGCGGAACCGCCGGCATCGAGATGTCGGTGGTCCACCGTTCCCCGGCGGGTTGCTCGCCGCGGCGCAGGAACAGCGCCGAGGCACGAGCGACCACGGTGCCGGATTGCGTCATCGTGGCGTCGACCAGCTTGAGGCGGCGTCCCTCCCGGGCAACCGTCGTCTCGACCTGGACGGGATGAGCCAGCGCGGCGGGCCGGAACAGATCGACGGTCAGCCGTGCGGGCTGCATCTCGGTCTCGGCCGCATCGCGTTCGACGACATGGCCGAGCAGACCGCCGACATAGTTGCCGCTGATCGTCTGACCCCAGGGCCCGCGGGCCCAGTCGGTGGGGACGAACCCGCCGTCGACGGCGTCGAAGAAAGCACGGCTGCTCACCGCGGCGAGGATAGCCGAGCCCCGGGGCATGGTTCGTGGCGTGGTCAGCCCGCGGCCGACGGCGACACGGGCGCCGAGCCGCCCTGATGGTCCTGTGCGGTCATCACCTCGATGACGCGGGCCTGATCCGCCGCCGAGGGAAGACCCCACCCGGGTGCGTACCCGTAGGCCTCGTGCAGCGGGGTCACCCCGGTTCTGCCGTCGATGATGTCCACCGATTCGGTCGAGATGAGGCCGGGGTGCTCGACACCGCACGCCTCGGCGACCTTGACCAGGTCGCGGCGCAGGGTCCTGATGTAGTTCGCCGCCCGCGGGGCTTTCGCCTCCGGCACCAAACCCCGTGCCAGCCAGGCATTCTGGGTGGCGACACCGGTCGGGCAGGTGTCGGTGTGGCACTTCTGGGCCTGGATGCACCCGATCGCCAGCATCGCCTCCCGCGCGACGTTGACCATGTCGCAGCCCAGCGCGAACGCGACCACCGCGTTGTCCGGGAGGCCGAGTTTGCCGCCGCCGATGAACGTGACCTGCTCGTGCAGATCCTGTTCGGCGAAGAGCCGGTAGACCTGCGCGAAGCCGAGCTGAAAAGGCAGCGACACACTGTCGGTGAAGATCAGAGGCGCAGCGCCGGTGCCCCCCTCGCCGCCGTCGATGGTGACGAAGTCGACCCCGCGACCGGTGTCCCGCATCAGACGGGTGAGCTCGCGCCAGAACTCCAGATCGCCGACGGCGGCCTTGATCCCGACGGGCAGTCCGGTCTCCGCCGCGATCAGCTCCACCCAGTCCAGCAGACTGTCGGTGTCGGAGAACTCGGCGTGCCGCGACGGGCTGACGCAGTCCCGGCCCTCGTCGATACCGCGGGCGGCGGCGATCTCGGCGGAGACCTTCGCCGCGGGAAGCAGTCCGCCCAGACTGGGCTTGGCGCCCTGGCTGAGCTTGATCTCGATGGCGCGCACCGGATCACGGGCAACCACCTCGCTGAGCTTGGGCAGGCTGAAGCGTCCGTCGGCATCGCGGCAGCCGAAGTATGCGGTGCCGATCTGGAAGATCAGCTCGCCGCCCTGCCGGTGGAACCGGGAGATGCCGCCCTCGCCGGTGTTGTGCAGGCACCCGGCCAGGGCGGCTCCGCGGTTCAGCGCCTCGACGGCATTCCCCGACAGGGAGCCGTAGCTCATCGCGGAGATGTTGACCACCGAGGCGGGCCGAAACGCCGAGCGTCGTTGCCGGGCCGCTCCGAGCACCTTCGCGCAGGGAACCGCGACGTCGCGCGCGGCGGTCGGCGCCGACGCGGGCACCGTGCGCCCGAAGGTCCGGTGCTTGATCACCGGATAGCCCGAGGTGTGCTCGATGTCGTTGTCGGTGCCGAACCCGAAGTAGTTGTTCTCCCTCTTCGCCGAGGCGTACACCCACCGGCGCTGATCGCGGGTGAACGGCCGCTCCTCGTCGTTGGCGGCGACGATGTACTGGCGCAGCTCGGGCCCGACCGCCTCCAGGGCGTAGCGGGCATGGCCGAGCACGGGGAAGTTGCGCAGCAGCGCGTGCTTGCGCTGGAACAGGTCGCGGGCGGCCACCGCCGCGAGGGTCGAGGCGGCGGCCGCGGCGAGCGCGGGAAGGGTCCTACTCATATCGGCGGGGTGCCCGGCTTCGGCACCCCGAAACGGCCCCCGCCTGGTGGAGTGCACGGAATTCCCGCAGCCGACATGGCCGGTTCACGTCTGCGCCGGCCGCCCCGGCCGACGGAACCGAGCGCCGCTCACTGTGTCGGCTCCAGCGTCACAGTGCCTGTGCAGCAACCGGTTCGGCGCACATCGAGTTACCTCGGTCGAGGTTGGGCCGCGTGCCCGCCCGCCGGGTTCCGACGTCAGCGATGAGCGAGCGCCCGCTTCATCTCGGTGGTGAGCGGATCGACGACGTCGCGGTATTCGGGGTGCTTCTCGATGTACCCGGCCACCATCTCGCACACGGCGACGATCCGCAGACCGGCGGCGCGCGTGGTGTCCAGGGCCTCGCCGACGAGGATGGTCGCAAGACCGCGGCCACCGAACTCCTCGTCGATCTCGGTGTGGGGGAACACCCGGTGCTCACCCACGTCGAGGAACTCGGCGAAGCCGACCTTCGTGCCGTCGACAGCGATGCTGAACCTGTCCTGCTCGGCGGTGACCTCGGTGGGCGCGCCGGTCTTGTCGGTGGTCATGCCTCTTCTATACCCCCGGATTCGGCCGCGGTCGCAGGGTGGCATGGGGCATCGCCGGTGCCGGCAACCGGTCGATCGCGCCGCGATAGCCCGAGACCTGGCCGAACCGCTCGTCGTGGTCCTGCCATTGCTGCCGGTAGCGAACGATCTCGTCGTGGGTGCGACCGACGAAGTTCCACCACATGACCAGTTGCTCGGCGAAGGGGACCCCGCCCAGCAGGATGACCCGGGCCGGGTCACTGCCGCGGTTGGCCAGCGGCAACCGACCGTGGCCGGCGCTCTGGAACGCGAGTTCGGCGGCCCCGACGTCGGAACCGCAGGCGTGGATGTTCCCGAGGTCGACGAGGACTCCATGCTCGAAGGTGTCGTCGACCTCCAGCGTGACCTCGGCGCCGGGGGCGAGGTCCAGCTGCGCCCCGAGCAGCGGGGTGAAGGTGTGCACCGGTGAACGGTCTGCCCCCAATTCGCCGAGGAACACCCGGGTGGTGACGCCGTCGACCGTGCGGGGAGCCGGCGCGTAGTGGGCGAAGTCGCGGTCGGTGTCGCGGGCGGAGTCCGGCAGCGCGACCCACAGCTGGACGCCGTGCAGCACGGTGGTCTCCGAGGTGGACACCTCGGAGTGACAGATGCCCGCGCCGGCGGTCATGAGATTCAGCTCGCCGGGCCGCACCACCGCATGGACGCCGGCACTGTCCCGGTGTTCGACCTCGCCGCTGAACAGCCAGCTGACCGTCTGCAGGCCGGTATGCGGGTGCGGAGGCACATCCATTCCCGTTGTCCCCCGCACGTCGTGGGGACCGTAGTGGTCGGCGAAGCACCACGCGCCGATCAGCGAGCGCTGCCGCTGCGGCAGTGTCCGTCGCACCCGCATCGCCCGAGGGCCTCCCAGCGGCACGTCGCGGGGGTGCAGAACCGTTGCGAAACCGGAAGCGGCACAGTCGACTTCAGGCGGGTCGGGTTCGGTGTTGCTCACGTGTCCACAGTAGCCTCGGTGGCCACCTGCTGGAGCATGGCCGAACGGATCACGTCGAGGTCCCGGTCGTCGATACGGAACACGCCGAATCTGAACTTGTACCCCCATCGGGCCTTGTCCTCGACGAAGCCGAGGTCGTCGAGCAGTGGCCGGATCGGTGCCTCGACGCACTCCAGGAAGTCGACGTTGCGGCGCCAGGGCTGGAAATCGGTCTTGAGCTCAACCTGGTAGGGCTCATCGTCGGCCACCTGGCCGATCGCCGTGAACGCCTGCAGCGGTTCGCCATCGGGGTGGGCCGTCCTCGGTGAGTAGAAGACGATCCAGTCACCCTTGGCCATCTTGCGCAGCATGTGGGGCTTCCCGTGATTGGCCTGCGTGAAGCGGCCCCGTACGCCGCGCTCGACGTGGTCCCGGCTGACGGTGTTGATCCAGTTGGTCATGACCGCACGCTATGCCGGGGACCCGACAATCCACAGGAGTCGACGGCCGGCCTGTGGATAAGTCGACCACTAGTCTGACGCCATGAGCAACGGCGCCGTCACGGCCGAGTATCTCCGCAGTGTCACGTTCGAGAAGCCGCCTCTGGGCAAGCGGGGATACAACGAGAAGGCGGTGGCCGACTTCGTGGCGCTGTGCGCGCGGCGGCTGGAGGGGCGTGGGCATCTCACGGCCGACGACGTCCGCAACGTCCGCTTCAACAAGCCGCCGTTCGGCCGACGCGGTTATCACGAAGATCAGGTCGACTCGCTGCTCGACGAGATCGCCGCGGCCATCGACGAACTCGATGACTGACGAGCACCCCCTGCGCGCCGATCTGGCCGAGCTGCGCCGCCGTCGCGCGCTGACCGAGGACGCCGCCCGGCCGGACGCCGTCGAGCGGCGACACGGCGCCGGTGGTCGGACGGCACGGGAGAACGTCGAGGATCTCGTCGATCCCGGCTCGTTCGTCGAATACGGGAGATTCGCTGTGGCGCCCCAGCGGATGCGCCGTAGCGTCGAGGACCTGATCGCGCGCACCCCTGCCGACGGGCTGATCGCGGGCACAGCCCGGATCAACGGCGACGTCTTCGACGACAAGCACGCCGCCTGTGCCGTGCTGTCCTACGACTACACCGTGCTCGCCGGGACGCAGGGCGGCCTCGGTCATCGCAAGAAGGACCGGCTGTTCGAGCTCATCGAGCGCATGCGGTTGCCGACCGTGTTCTTCGCCGAAGGGGGCGGCGGTAGACCCGGGGACACGGACTTCCCGGGCGTCTCCATGCTCGACACACGGGCATTCGCCCTGTGGGCCAGGCTGTCTGGCGTGGTCCCGCGGGTCGCCGTGGTCAAGGGGCGCTGCTTTGCAGGCAACGCCGTCATCGCCGGCGCTTCCGATCTCATCGTGGCCACCCGCGACGCGTCGCTGGGTATGGGCGGGCCGGCGATGATCGCCGGCGGCGGTCTCGGTGAGGTGGCGCCGGACGCCGTCGGACCGATGAGCACGCAGGAACCCAACGGCAACGTCGACGTGGTCGTCTCCGACGAAGCCGACGCAGTCGCTGCCGTGAAGAAGATCGTCGGCTACTTCCAGGGGTCCACCCCGTCGTGGGAGGCGCCGGACCAGACAGCGCTGCGCACTGCTGTTCCCGAACGGGCGCGACGGGCGTATGACGTCGCGCCGGTGATCGAGACGCTCGCGGACGTGGACTCGGTGACCTTCCTGCGACCGCGCTTCGCCCGCGAGATGGTGACGGCGCTGGCGCGCATTGAGGGTCGGGCGGTCGGTGTGATCGCCAACGACACGCGATTCACCGCGGGCGCGATCACGGCCGCAGCGTCAGATAAGGCGGCGCGGTTCCTGCAACTCTGCGATGCGTTCGGTCTCCCCGTCGTCTCGCTGATCGACTGCCCGGGATACATGGTCGGTCCCGCCGCCGAGGCGGAGTCGCTGGTGCGCCGCGCATCGCGGATGTTGGTGGCCGGCGCAGCGCTTCGTGTCCCGATGGTGGCGGTGATCCTGCGGCGCGGTTACGGCTTGGGCGCGCAAGCGATGGCCGGCGGGAGCCTGCACGAACCGCTGTTGACCGTCGCCTGGCCGGGCGCGCATCTGGGCCCGATGGGCCTGGAGGGCGCGGTGCGGCTGGGTATGCGCAAGGAGCTCGAGGCGATCCCGGATGAGCAGGACCGCGAGGAGCGTGTCCGGGTGGCGACAGCCGCCGCGCAGGACAACGCCGCAGCGCTGAACGCGGCCATGTTGTTCGAGATCGACGACGTGATCGACCCGGCTGAGACTCGAGCGGTCGTTGCGGCGACTTTTGCCGCCACGAAAAAACCGGCTCCCATGGGGAGCCGGTTCATCGACACGTGGTAGTGCGGGGACGGTGCCGCCTGCGCCTCTCGGCGAGTGGTCGCTCGCAGCGACTGGTGTGATGGGGCCCGGGGCATGCCCGGCACCGTCGAAATCTGTAACCATGCCGACGGACGAACTATTCCGGTGCGCGTCCGCCGCCGACCCCTCGTTCTCGGCGGCGGACCAAAGGTCATGCGATGTCGGCGTAGTAGACCCGGCGCTGCCCGACGGGGTAGCCGTTCTGTTCTGCCAGTGACTTGAGCTGGCGTAGGGCGAATGTGCGGCCGCGTCCGGCTTCGGGAACATAGATGCCTGCCCACAGCCCCTCGGCGCGCGGCGATTCGTAGGCCTCTCGTGCGCACAACCACCGTCGCGGGCATGAGCGGCAGATCAGTTTCGCCTCGTCGTCGGCCGTCGTCGTCCAGCGTTCGGGATCGCGTGTGCACTCACCGACCGGCGTCTCGTCCCACGACTTCGCGTTCATCCGTGTGCTCCTTCGTCTTCGGGCGGCTCGTTCACCGCGATAATCCGAACCGTAGCCCACAAACCGTAGCGTTGCAACAGTCATTGCTTCAGTCCGAGCACACGGGGTGACCATGAGCGCAGCAGTTGCGCCGCGTCTGGGACGCTGAACTGCGAAGCAGGCCCGCTACGGTTTCGGCGGACCGCAGCGAAAAACATGGACGTAACTCCGTTGCATTGTTACGGTATAGACCAGAGAAATGATGTAGTTTTGACGTACTGCAGCGCGCACACCGCCGCCGCAGCGAGCACTACATAGCTCGGTACGATGAGCGCGCCGTGGCACACCGCACAAGGGAATCCGGTAGATGACAAACGCTGAGCCGGTCGACGAGTCGACCGGCGCGCCGGACCCCGGCATGGTGCGTGCCGGGGCCGCCGCGGCAGCGCGCCGCCGGGAGCTCGACATCAGCCAGCGGAGCCTGGCGGCCGAGGGCGTCATCAACGCCGGCGCCCTGATCGCCTTCGAGAAGGGCCGCTCCTGGCCGCGCGAGCGGACGAGGGCCCGGCTGGAAGAGATCCTGCAGTGGCCGCCGGGGACCATCGCCCGACTGCGCCAGGGCGAGCAGGTGCAGCCGTCCGCCCCGCCGCCGCAGGCACCGGTCTCGACGAGCAGTGACGAGGCGTCGCTGATCGCCCAGGCGGTGATCACCGCCGTAGGGGCTTTCGGATCGACCGTGGCGGCGCTCCCGCCCGACGACGACGACGCGTTCCTTCCACGGGTGACAGCGATCCTGTCCGATCTGCGTCAACTCGAGGCGGTGGCGTCCCGGGCCGCCCGCATCGGCCGGGTGACACCGCCGCTGATCAAGGCGTTGAGCACCGTTCGCGGCCTCTACGACGACCTGATGGTCCGGGCGGCGAAGACACCCCACGCCACCCTCGGGCACCGCCTGTACGCGGCGCGGCGGGGCGCCAACCTGACGGTCTTCGAGACCGCACAGGCCGCGGGCGTTTCGGAGCAGACAATCCAGCAGGTGGAGGCCGGGGAGCCGGTGTCGGCAGCCGACAGCGACGCCATCGAGACTCTGGTCCGCCAGATCGCGTGAGGACGCGCGGCTAGCGCCGTTCGTTCAGGCGGCGGTCCTGGCCCGGATAGAAGCCCGCCAGCGCGGCGCACACTTCCACGAGCTTGCGGCGGGCGTCCCGCGACATCTGAGCGGTGCCGTCGATGACACCGCCCGGCCGGAGGTGGCCGTCGTAGGGAACCTCGACGACGTGCTGACCCTGCCCGGAGAACTGTTGGGCCAGAATGCTTCTCGTTCGCTTGTCGGCGTGGCCGTCTGAGTCGTTGAGGACGACGACGGTGCGTTGGAGAAGGCCCGTCATGCCGCGGGCCGCCAGCCAGTCCAGTGTCTGTCCGGCCGCCGCCGCGCCGTCCACCCACGGTGACGACACCACGACCAGCGCGTCGAGGTCGCGGAGGACTTCCTGGGTGACAGGCGAATCCATCGTCGAACTGCAATCGACCACCGCGATCGTGAAGTGCCGATCGAGCCGGGTCGACGCCTCGCGGTAGATCGCCGGATCGAGCACCCGCCGTCGAGCCGGGGTTGCCTCGCCGGCGAGAACGAACAGCCCCGCGGCGTTATGGCCCAGCCGGTTGCGGATGTCGGCGAACGTCTCGGAGTGTTGATCGCCGGTCAATTCCCAGAACGACCCCTGAGCCTTCGGATCGACACGGCTGCCGAGCTTGCCGAACGCGGTGTCGGCGTCGATCGCCACCACCCGATCGTCCTGGCGCAGTTCTGCGAGCAGCGAGCCGATGCACGCCGAGACGGTCGTCTTCCCGACTCCGCCCTTGCCCATCACCCCGACCTTGAACCGCGCGCGCAGCGGAGCGCGGATCGCGGCCTCCAACTCGGCGAGCCGCCGCTCGTCGGGGGACGGACCGAGGTTCAGCAGACCGAAGCTGGCCTTGTAGAGCGCCCGGCGCCACCCGTGGCCGGGCACGGCCTTGCGAGCCGGGACGAGCTGATCGGACCGGATGCGTTCCGCGTACGAGGTGGGCTGTGGCGGCATGCCCGAGGGGCGGCCGGGCGACGGCGCGTGACCGGGCCACGGCGCACCCGTCGGTGGCGGGTACGGAGGCTGACCCAGCGGACGCGTCGGCGTGGACCAACCTTCCGGGACCGAGGATCCCCAGCCGTCCCGGGCCGGCGGCGGACCGCTGCTCTGGCGGAACATTCCGCCGGGGCGGGTCGGTTCCGGCAGCGCGGGTGACTGATCGGTCACCGGGTCGATCTCCGAACTGTCGCGTTCCGTCACTACGCCTCTCCTTCACCGCACGCCGGCAGCTTCATCGGCCAGGCTAGCGGCACGCGCAATCCAGCAAATCACGACCGTTTGGTCGTCACCCCGGGCCGAGGGGCCGGCCCTGTCCACTCGGGCCACGCTTCGACGGCTGGGTTGCGAGCGAGCCCAGCGATGCGCACACCGCGCGCAACAATTTGCTTAAAACCTGAGAACACACTTAGAACAGGCGAAGAGGTTAGCTAAGCCGACGGTAGACCCGCGCGACGCTGGTACCTCTGAGTGACGAATTGGTGTCATAGGCACTGCGATGGCGCTGGTACGCTCCCGATGGGAAGGGGTGCGACACATGGTTCTGGCCGATGTTCCGGACGGGTCTGGCAAAGTTAATGCCGACCCGGCTGCCGTCGCGGGTGCCCAGATGCCACTACTGTGCGTCGCCCCCTCCTGTGTCGCGACGGATTCCGCGCCGGCTGCTCGTCCCGAACGGCTGCCGGGCTGATGGCGAGCCCGCTCTTCGGCGATGCAGAGCCCACCCACTACGACGACGTGGTGGGTGTCGAGCTGACGATCGACGGCATGCTCGTCGTCGCCGATCTGCTCCACCTCGTCGACTTCCCGTTGGCACTGGCGATCAGGCCGAACATCCCCTACGACGAGCAGCGCAAAGTCGTCTGGGAACAGGTGACGCGGGACCTGACGGCGCAGGGCATCCTGACCGCCTACGGCGACCCGCACCCCGAGGTCGCCGCCATGGTCGACGCCCTGAGCCGCCCCGACAGGACACTCGACTGCCGCTGGTGGCGCCGCGACCGTGACGGCAAGATGGTGCGCTTCGTGGTGTGCCGAAAGGGAGACCGGCATGTCGTCGCGGCGCGGGACGAGGACATGCTCGTCCTGCAGCGGGTGGCGCCGCAGGTCGGTCTCGCCGCCATGGTGAACGTCGTCATCGGCACCGCGAGCCCCGCTCCCGTCGAGCCCCTCACGGGTCTGGTGTCGAAGCTGGCCGAGACGCGCACCTCCGATCAGCTGGGCGCCTACGGTCAGCCGCCGCTGTCGGCGAAGATCTACGCCGAAGCGATCGCGACGCCCGACAGCTGGGTGGAGATCACCGCGACCGAGCGCCATTCCGGCGGCACCTACTCGCAAGCGAGCGTCGGTGCGGGCGTCCTGGATTCGGCCCACGGCCGCATCGTGTCCATTCCGCGGCAGGTGGGCAACGATCTCTACGGAAGCTTCCTGCCCGGCACCCAGGCCAACCTGCAGCGCGCCCTCGACGGTCTCATCGAGTTCCTGCCGTCCAAGACGTGGTTCGAGCAGACCGGCGCTCTCGACAACTCACTGGCGGACTGAGAAAGGCACAGGACACGGTGGCCATCCCCCCTCCCGGTCTCGACGACGGTGACGACGACGACCTGGCAGCGCTGGACTACAGCGCTGCCGGGTCGGTCGACGGCGAGACCGATCTCGGGGAGATCCTGGGCGGATACGGCTATGCCGAGGATGAGGATTCCGAAGGCCCTGGCGCCGGATCCGGCGCCGGCCTTGATGCCGAGGGTCCGGCGATGCCGACATTCACGGTCACCAATCCTCCTGGCACGGTCACGGTGACGACCTTCATGGACGGCCGGGTGTATCAGATCGACCTGTCGTCAGGTGCGTCGTCGCTGACCGAGGCGGTGCTCGCGGACGAGATCCTCGTCATCGCAGGGCTTGCCACGCAGGATGCGAGGTCGGCGCAGTACACCTTCATGCTCGAAGGCATGCGGGAGCAGGGCCACGACACCGTGGCCACCCGCGACTTTCTCAACAGGGACCTGGAACTGCCCACCCCGGAACAGGCGCGGGCCGCCCGTGCCGCATTGTTCACGAACCGCTACGCAGGTGAGGAATGACCGAACATCTGGCAAGTGTTTTCGGCACCGCCGTGGGCCTGCTGCCCACGTCGCAGGCGCGGTCGCTGGAACTGTTCACCGAGATCACCGACGTCGACGAAGCGGCATGCGATGCCTGGGTGGGGCGGATTCGCTGTGGCGACACCGATCGCGTGACGATGTTCCGGGCGTGGTACTCGCGCAACAACTTCGGGCAGCTGGCCGGTGCCGCCGAGCTGTCGATGAACAGTCTGGGCGCCAGGGTCCCGATCGGGGGGATGTTCGGCGACATCACCTACCCGGTGAACTCGCCGCTGGCCATCACTCTGGGGTTCGCGGTGAGCGAGGCTGCCGTCGGCAACTACGCCGACGCGATGGAGGCACTCGACGGTGTGCCGGCCACAGGCGGGGAGCACCTCGTGGCGTGGGTGAAAGCCGTCATCTACGCGGCCGCGCAGCGCTGGACCGACGTGATCGACGAGGTGCGCGCCGCGGCCACCTCATGGCCCGACAAGTTCCTCGCCGGCGCCGCCCTGGTGGCCCACGGCGTGGCTGCTGCCAATCTCGGGCTGTTCACCGAAGCCGAACGTCGCCTCGTAGAGGCGAATTCGGCTCCGGCCGGGCAGGCCTGCAATCGCACGATCGCGTGGTACTCGGCGATGGCCTACCGGTCGCTCGGTAACGAGGAAGCCGCGGTCAGGCTGCTCGAATGGCTGCAGGCGTCCCATTCGTCACCGGAAGTGACTGCTGCACTGAAGGATCCAGGTTACCGGCTGCAGACGACCACGGCGGAGAAGATCGCGTCCCGCCGTGACCCCTGGGACCCCGACAGCGCCGAGGCCGACAACTCGGGCAGGGAGACGCTGCTCGCCGACGCGCAGGCCGAACTCGACCGCCAGATCGGCCTGACCCGGGTCAAGGAGCAGATCGAGCGGTACCGGGCCGCCACCCAGATGGCGAAAGTGCGTGCCGCGCGGGGCATGAAGGTCGCGCAGGCGTCCAAGCACATGATCTTCACCGGCCCTCCCGGCACGGGCAAGACGACCATCGCCAGGGTGGTGGCCAACATCCTGGCCGGCCTCGGCGTGATCGCCGAGCCCAAGCTGATCGAGACCTCACGCAAGGATTTCGTCGCCGAATACGAGGGGCAGTCCGCGGTCAAGACCGCGCGGACCATCGATCGGGCGATGGACGGGGTGCTGTTCATCGACGAGGCCTACACGCTGGTGCAGGAACGCGACGGGCGTGCCGACCCGTTCGGCACCGAGGCTCTGGACACCCTGCTGGCCCGCATGGAGAACGACCGGGACCGCCTGGTCGTGATCATCGCCGGGTACAGCAACGACATCGACCGGTTGCTGGAGACCAACGACGGGCTGCGGTCCCGCTTCTCGACCCGCATCGAGTTCGACGCGTACTCCCCGGAGGAGATCGTCGACATCGCCAAGGTCATTGCCGCGGCCAACGATTCGTCGCTGAGCGACGAGGCGGCCAAGCACGTGTTGGAGGCGGCCACCCTGCTGACGCAGAGCACGTCCAGCGGTAAGCCCGCCCTCGACGTCGCCGGAAACGGTCGGTACGCCCGCCAGCTTGTGGAGGCCGGGGAACAGACCCGCGACATGCGGCTGGCCCGGTCCCTGGACTTCGACACCCTCGACGTCGAAGAGCTCAGCGAGATCAGCGGTGAGGACATGGCGGCGGCGATCACGTCGGTGCACGGCCGAATGAACATCAGCGGGTAGCGCATGGCTGGATTCAGGCTCACCACCAAGGTGCAGGTCAGCGGCTGGCGCTTTCTGCTGCGCCGCGTGGAGCACGCCATCGTGCGACGCGACACGCGGATGTTCGACGATCCGCTGCAGTTCTACAGCCGCGCGGTGTCCGCGGGCATCGTCATCGCGGTCATCATCTGTGTCGGCGCGGTGCTGCTCGCGTACTTCAAACCGCTCGGAAAGCGCGGTGGCGACAACCTTCTCGTCGACCGCACGACCAATCAGCTCTATGTGGTGCTTCCCGACAGCCGGCAGCTGAGACCGGTGTACAACCTGACGTCCGCACGCCTGATCATCGGCAACAAGACGCCCGTCGCCGTCAAGTCGCAGGAACTCGACGCCATGCCGAAGGGGCAGCCGATCGGCATCCCCGGTGCGCCGTACGCGACACCGGTGTCGTCCTCCCCCGGATCGCAGTGGACGCTCTGCGACACGGTCATCAAACCTGAGAGCGTGGCGCCGACGGTCGAGTCCTCGGTCCTCGTGACCTCGCTCGCGACCGACATGTCCGTGGGCGGTATGCGTCCCGAACAGGGGATGCTCGTCTCGTTCAAGGAGCAGAACTGGCTGGTGACGGCGACGGGCCGGCACTTGATCGACCTCGCGGACCGCGCCGTCACGTCCGCGGTGGGTATTCCGGTGACCGCGCGTGCGACCCCGATCTCGGAGGGGTTGTTCAATGCACTGCCTAACGCGGGTCCGTGGCGGCTGCCCGACATTCCCGCGGGCGGCACCCCGAATACGCTCGGGCTTCCGCCGGAGCTGGTCGTCGGGTCGGTGTTCATGACCGTCACCGACTCCGACGAGCAGTACTACGTGGTGCTGCCCAACGGCGTCGCCAAGGTCAACGGCACCACCGCTGCGGCGCTGCGGGCGACGAACTCCTATGGCCTCATCCAACCCCCGTCCCTGGTGTCCAGTGCGGTGGCGCGGGTAGCGGAGCAGGTCTACAACTCGCCCCTTCCCGACGTGCCGATGGACGTGCTTCTGCGACAGGAGATCCCGACGCTGTGCTGGTCCTGGCAGCGGGTCGCCGGCGACCAGGCGCCGAAGATGACGGTGATCGCGGGGCGGCGGCTGCCTCTGAGTGGCACCGCTCTGACGACCGGCATCAAACAGATCACCGGTGATGCCACGGTGTACATCGATGGTGGCCAGTACATCCGGCTGCAGTCCCCGGACCCGCGGTACGGGGAGAACCTCTATTACATCGACCCTCAGGGGGTCCGGTACGGGCTGCCCGACGAGGAGACCGCGGCGAAGCTGGGATTGTCGGCGCCGCGGACCGCGCCGTGGCAGGTCGTCGGTCTGCTGGTCGACGGTCCGGTGCTCTCCGAGCAGGCGGCATTGATCGAACACGACACCCTGCCGGCAAATCCCAACCCGCGCAGAGTCGGCGGAGACGCCGCGCCCGTCGGCGCGAGCAACGGAGGCGGAGGATGACGACCAGGAAGTTCACGCCGATCATGAAGCGGGGTCCTCGTCTGACCCCCGGCGAGATCAACGTGACCCCGCCCGAGGACCTCGGGGTGGACATCCCTCCGTCGGGGATGCAGAAGGCGCTGCCCTGGGTGATGGGCGGCTGCATGCTGGGCATGGTCGCCATCCTGATCTTCGGCGGTATGCGCAACTTCTCGCCGTACATGCTGATGATGCCGATGATGGTCGTGATGGGGGCCGTCGGCATGATGGCCAGCGGCGGGTCGGGCGGCAAGAAGGTGCCGGAGATCAACGCCGACCGCAAGGAGTACCTGCGCTACCTCGCGGGCCTCCGTACCCGGGTGACGTCGTCGGCGGCGGCGCAGGTGACGTTCTTCAATTACCACGCACCACATCCCGACGACCTGCTGTCGGTCATCGGCACGCACCGCCAGTGGTCTCGGGCGGCGAACCACGATTTCTACGCGGCGGCCCGGATCGGGCTGGGCTCCGAACCGGCTGTGGACCGTCTGCTCAAACCCGCGGTGGGCTCGGAGCTGGCGGGCCCGGCGGGCGCCCCGCAACCGCATCTGGAACCGGTCAGCCACATGTGGGTGACCAAGTTCCTCCGCACCCACGGTTTGATCCACGACTGCCCGAAGTTGGTGCAACTGAAGACGTTTCCGACGATCGCGGTCGGTGGTGACACCGAGGGCGCGGTGCGGCTCCTCACGGCGATGATCTGTCACCTCGCGGTGTTCCATCCGCCGGACATGCTGCAGATGCGGGTCCTCACCGACGATCCCGAGGACCCCACCTGGTCGTGGCTGAAGTGGTTACCCCACGTGCAGCATCAGTCGGACACCGACGCGGCCGGCGCCACCCGCATGGTCTTCACCCGGCCCGACGGTCTCAGTGACCTCGCCGCGCGCGGCCCCCACACCGCCGATGCCGCGCCGAGCGGCGCTTACGTCCTCGTCATCGACTTGACCGGTGGCAGAGCGGGTTTCCCGATGGACGGCCGGTCCGGGGTCACTGTGATCACGCTGGGCAATCACCGCTCCGCCTACCGCATCCGGGTGGACGGCGCCGAGGGCACGGCAGACGACAAACTGCCCGGCGCGTCGTTCCGCCTGGTCACCAGCGAGGTCGACGGTATGACCCCGGGTCAGGCCGAACGGGTGGCACGCAAGCTCGCCGGATGGTCGATCACCGGAACCATCATCGACAAGGGCACCCGCGTCCAGAAGAAGGTCGCGACCGAGTGGCACGAGATCGTCGGCGCCCAGTCGGTCGAGGACGTCACCCCGGCGCGCTGGCGGATGTTCACCGACACCGACCGCGACCGCCTCAAGATCCCGTTCGGTCACGAGCTCAAGACCGGCGAGATCATGTACCTGGACATCAAGGAGGGCGCGGAGTTCGGCGCCGGCCCCCACGGAATGCTCATCGGCACCACCGGTTCGGGCAAGTCGGAATTCCTGCGGACGCTCATCCTGTCCCTGGCCGCGACGCACCACCCGGACCAGATCAACCTGTTGCTCACCGACTTCAAGGGTGGGTCGACGTTCCTCGGCATGGAGAAGCTGCCGCACACCGCGGCGGTCGTCACGAACATGGAGGAGGAGGCCGAGCTGGTCAGCCGCATGGGCGAAGTGCTCACCGGCGAGCTCGACCGACGTCAGTCGATACTGCGGCAGGCCGGCATCCAGGTCGGCGCTGCCGGAGCGCTGTCCGGGGTCGCCGAGTACGAGAAGCACCGCGAGCGCGGGGCTGACCTGCCGCCGTTGCCCACCCTGTTCGTCGTCGTCGACGAGTTCGCCGAACTGCTGCAGAACCACCCCGACTTCATCCAGCTGTTCGACCGCATCTGTCGTGTGGGCCGGTCGTTGCGTGTGCACCTGCTGCTGGCGACCCAGTCGCTGAACACCGGTGGCGCCCGCATCGACAAGCTGGAACCCAACCTGACCTACCGGATCGCGTTGCGCACTACCAGCTCTGCCGAGTCCAAGGCCGTGATCGGCACCCCGGAGGCGCAGTACATCACCAACAAGGAGAGTGGTGTCGGCTTCCTGCGGGTCGGAATGGAGGACCCGGTGAAGTTCCAGAGCGTCTACACCGGCACCCCGTACGTACCGACCGTGGTCGGCGCCGGCGACGACAATCTCACGCCCCGCGCGCACGCCGACAAGAGCATCCGCATCCACCGCTTCACCACGGCCCCGATCCTGGACGCGAGGGTGAGCTGATGAGCATCGACTCCGGTCAGAAGGTGCTGCGCGAGGTGGTGCTCGAGCAGCTCACCACCGGGGACAACCACGCTTACCGAATGTGGTTGCCGCCGTTGACAGATCCCTCACCCGTCAACGAGCTGGTCGCGCGTGACTACAGCCGCCGCCCGCTGCGGGTCGGGCTCGGCATCATGGACGAACCGCGCAGGCACCGCCAGGAGGTGTGGGGGATCGACCTCACCACCGCCGCGGGCAACATCGCGATCGGTGGTGCGCCGCAGACCGGCAAGTCCACGCTCCTGCAGACGTTCATCCTGTCGGCGTCGGCATCGCACACCCCGCGGCAGATCCAGTTCTACTGCGTCGACATGGGCGGCGGCGGCCTGATGTACATCGAGGACCTCCCTCACGTCGGCGGTGTCGCCACCCGTGCCGAGCCGGATCGGGTGAACCGGGTGATCGCTGAGGTAAAAAGCGTTCTCCGGCAACGCGAACAGACGTTCAAGCAGTACCGCGTCGGCTCGGTCGCCGACTACCGGCAGATGCGCGAAGACCCCGGCCACCCCGCGTCAGCCGACCCGTTCGGTGACGTCTTCCTGGTCATCGACGGCTGGCCCGCGTTCGCCGCGGAATTCCCGGAACTGGAACCGGTCGTACAGGACATCGCCGGGCAGGGACTGGCGTACGGCGTCCACACCGTGATCTCCACCCCCAGGTGGACGGAACTGAGGGCGCGGGTCCGCGATTACCTCGGTACCAAGATCGAGTTCCGTCTGGGCGACGTCAACGAGACGCAGATCGACCGCATCACCCGCGAGATACCGGTGAACCGGCCGGGCCGGGCCGTGTCGACCGAGAAGCACCACCTCATGATCGGGGTGCCGCGGCTCGACGGGGTGCACAGTGCCGAAGGCCTGGTGCCGGCGATGACGGCTGCGGTGAAAGAGATTTCGGCGCGGCACACCGATCAGGCCCCGCCGGTGAGGGTCCTGCCGAGCCGCATCCACCTGCGCGAGCTCGACCCGGCCCCGCCCGGCCCCGACTCGGATTACCGCACCCGATGGACCATCCCGGTCGGCGTACGAGAGGCCGATCTCACCGTCGCCCACAACCACATGTACACCACGCCGCACCAGCTGATCTTCGGTGCGCCCAAGTCCGGGAAGACCACCATCGCGCAGGCGGTTGCGCGCGCCATCTGCGCACGCAACAGTCCCAAGCAGGTCCGCTTCATGATCGCCGACTACCGCTCGGGGTTGCTGGAAGCGGTGCCCGAATCGCATCTGCTTCCGGCCGGCGCGATCAACCGCAACCAGGGCGCGTTGGAGGAGTCGATCAAGGCGCTGGCGATCCTGCTCTCGAAGAGGCTGCCTCCCGCCGACCTGACACCGTCGCAACTACGCGCCCGGTCCTGGTGGGAGGGACCCGACATCGTGCTCTTGGTCGACGACTGGCACATGATCACCGCCGCCGGCGGGTTGATGCCACCGATGACCCCGCTCGCGCCGCTGCTGCCTGCCGCGGCCGATATCGGCCTGCACCTCGTGGTGACGTGTCAGATGAGTCTGGCCAGCAGGGCCACGATGGACAAGTTCGTCGGCACCGCCTACGGCTCCGGGTCGCCCACGATGTTCCTCTCCGGGGAGAAGCAGGACTTCCCGTCGCGGGAGATCATCGTCAAGAAAAGGCCCCCTGGGCAGGCGTTCTATGTCACGCCGGACGGCAAGGAAGTGATTCAGGCCGCCTATGTGGATCCCCCCGCGGAATAAGTGTTCGGACCACCCTCCAACCCCGGTTAACATTGAAATAGCCCGCCTCCAGCAAATGACGCGGCAGCGAAAAGCATCAAATTAACAGGTAAGTCGAAAACCGCCTGAGCGGGTTAAACGCCTGTAACACGACAACTGAATACATTCATGTGTTTGGCAACGTGAGGAGACAGCAAAATGCAGCCACTTGTTCACACCGAGGGTGTCGCCGGTGTCGGCGGTCAGGTGACCGCCAACGGCGCACGCGGATTGGGTGCCGGAACGGCTGCCACCGCCGAGGTGAGCGCTCTGGCACCCGCCGGCGTCGACGAAGTGTCGGCCGTCGCGGCTCTGAGCTTCGCCGCCGAGGGCATCCAGACACTCGGCATCAACGCGCTGGCGCAGCAGGAGATCGCACGTGCCGGCGCGGCGGTGATCGAGGCGTCCGTTGCCTATCAGGCCACCGACGCCGCCAACGGCGCGAAGCTCATTTAGGTCCGAGACTGCGTCGAGTCGAGTGAGTCATGGTCAACATCGGTATGCCGGTACCGCCGTCTTGGGTGGCGTTCCCACCTGAGATCAACACCTCGCGCCTCCAAGCGGGCGCGGGTGCTGTACCGATGTTGCAGGCCGCCGCGGGGTGGGAGGCCTTCGCGATCTCTTTGGAGACGCAGGCCGACGAGATGGCGGCGAGTCTGTCCTCCCTGGCTCAGATGTGGCAGGGCACGGCCAGCGACCGGGCCATCATGGCCGCGATGCCGATGGTGTTGTGGTTGCGCATGCTGTCGCTGCAGGCGCACAAGCGCGCCGTCCAGGCTTCGGCGCAGGCCAGTTCGTGGGCCACCGCGGCGACGGGCACACCGCAATTGCCGGAGATCGAACAGAACCACGTCACCAATGCCACCCTGCATGCCACGAACTTCCTTGGTGTGAACGGCATCCCGATCGCCATCAATGAGGCCGACTACGTCCGGATGTGGAATCAGGCGGCCGCGGTGATGACGGCCTACGAGACCGAGACCGTGCTCAACTCGACTTTCGAGCCCGTCGCGCCGCCTAAGCCGATCACCGTCCCCGCAGGTTCGGAGGCGATGTTCGCCTCGGCGATGTCGAACGCCGCACCCGGCATGGGCGAGGCGCTGATGCGCAACGCGACCATCGCCAAGGTGAGCTCCACCGCGAAGATGGAGACGGCGAACCAAGTGGCCGGACGGGCCGAGGGCGCCGTGCGAAACGGGACGAACCGGGCGACGTCTCAGGCCGAGCAGGGGCAAGCCATGCAGCAGGCTCCCCAGCAGGGGATGCAGATGGGCATGCAGATGGCCTCGCAGCTCGGGTCGACGCTGGGTCAGATGCCGCAGCAGTTGATGCAGGGCGTCACCCAGCCGTTCCAGCAGCTCACTCAACCGCTGCAACAGGTTTCGTCGCTGTTCGGCCAGATGATGGGCGGCGGCGACAAGGGCGGCGCACAGGTGGGAATGCTGGGTGCGACGCCGTTCTCCAACCATCCGGCCATCGGCGGAAACGGCGCCGCAACCGGTTCGGGGCTGATCCGCGCGGCGTCTCTGCCCGGTGCCGGCGGTTCGGCGCCGCAGACACCGCTGATGTCCAACCTGGTGGGCTCCACCCTGCAGCCCACCAGCCCAGTGGCGGTCGGCGCGGGTGCCGGACCCGCCGCGGGTGCGGGACTGGCACCGGTGGGCGCCGGCAGCGGCACCGGCGGCGGCGGACCGATGGGCATGCACGGCGCCCGCGGGAAGAGCGGCGGCAACAAGCCCGGTCTGAATGCGCCCGCCCCGCTGGACCATGACCTCAGCGAAGACGAGGACGACGAATGGTGATCGTCCCCCACATACTTACCGGCCACCTGGGTCGGGAGGGCTCGCTCTGAGCAGCGAGAGCACAGGTATCCGAAAGCACAGGTAGAACAAGAAAGGTCAGCGGTATGCCCAATGGTATGGAGGCGGATACTCCGCAGTTGATCACCGAGGCTGGGAATTTCGACCGGATCTCCGGCGATCTGACAGCCATTCTCGGTGCAGTCGAAGGTACGGCGTCCGTTCTGTCGGCGGACCTGCAGGGCGAAGCGGCCGGGCCGGCGGTGCAGGCGGCTCTGCAGCGTTTCTCGGAGGCGTCGCGCCAGCAGATCGATCTGCTCACCCAGATCTCCGAGAACATCCACACGAGCGGTATCGACTACGACTCGGCGGATCAGCAGAACGCCGACGCGCTCGCCGCGCAGATGCAGCAGAACCTCTAGACAGCCACCCCACACCCACGAACAGAAACGGAAAACAGTTATGCCACTTGTCTATAACTTCGCAGGTATCGAGAGCGGTGCCGACGACATCATGGGTGCGGTCGGCCGCACCGAGGGTCTCCTCCAGGAAGGCCAGGGATCGCTGGCCCGGCTCGCCGCGGTCTGGGGAGGCACCGCATCGGATGCCTACCAGGCGGTGCAGTCGCGCTGGGACAACAGCTCCCAGGAGCTGAACATGGCCCTCAAAAGCCTGTCGAACGCGATCCGCCAGGCCGGCGGCGACATGTTCCAGACCAACCAGAGCAACGAAGCCAAGTTCACCTGATTCACCGTGCACGCCGTGGGCGAGCGTGCAGACTCGACCTCGCCCACGGCGCGCATCAACCGCTGTCGCACCACCACTGTCTGAGAGGTAGCCATGTCGGCCGACTATGACCGGCTTTTCCACTCCCCGGATGCCGTCCGCACGGCCGACGAGGAGCCGGACCGCGATACTCCGCCGGCCGGCCGTGACTCGGCGGTGCCGCCGGGTAACCCGCCGTCCAACGACGCGACCCCGCCCCCGATGCCGGCCGCTCCGCCGCGTACTCAAGCGGCACCGCAGGCCCCGCCCTCATGGCAGACCGAGGTGACCAGCCAGGTCACCAATCAGCCTCTCGCGCCGCAACATCAGGTGCCTCAGCGAGTTCCGAACAACGGGATGATGCGCGCCCCGCAGTCGGCGCCCCCCATGGGCGCCCGCCACGAGCAGCCGCGCCCCGGACCAATGCCGGCCCCGCGGCCAGCACCGCCGCCACCGCCGTCGCACTACTACGGCGAGAGCACCGACCAGCGTCTGGCCGCGCAACCGCAGCAGGCCTCGGCGGCGTCCATGGGCAACCACCGCGCGATCGACGCCCTGTCGCATGTCGGTGTGCGGTCGGCGGTCAAGATGCCGCCCCAGAGAGGTTGGCGCCATTGGCTTTACGTGATGACACGGATCAACCTGGGGCTCTCCCCTGACGAGGTCTACGAGCTGGACCTCTTCTCTCGTATTCGGCGCAACGCGCGCGATTCCTACCAGATCGGCGTTTTCGGGCTCAAGGGCGGCGTCGGCAAGACCGCGGTGACGGTGGCGCTCGGGTCGGCTCTGGCCAGCATCCGCGGCGACCGCATCCTCGCCATCGACGCCGACCCCGACGGTGGCAACCTCGCCGACCGTGCCGGACGGCAGTCGGCCGCCACGATCGCGGACTTGCTGTCGGACAAAGAATTGAACCGCTACAACGACATTCGTGCCTACACCAGCATGAATGCGTCGAACCTGGAGGTGCTGTCCTCCGAGGAATACAGCGCCGCGCGCCGCGAGTTCAACGACGACGACTGGCGCGCCGCCACCGAGATCGTCTCGCGCTACTACAACCTGGTGCTCGCCGACTGCGGTGCCGGGCTGTTCCAGCCCGGCGCCCGAGGCGTGCTCGCGACCGTGTCGGGTCTGGTCATCGTGGCCAGCGCGTCGATCGACGGTGCCCGGCAGGCTGCGATCACGATGGACTGGTTGCGCCAGAACGGTTATCAGGACCTCCTCGGCCGGTCGTGCGTGGTGATCAACCACGTGACCCCGGGCAAGCCGAACATCGACGTCGAGGATCTCGTGCAGCAGTTCGAGCGGCACGTGCCGGCGGGCCGGGTGATCGTGCTGCCGTGGGACAAGCACATCGCGGCGGGCACCGAGATCCAGCTGGATCTGCTGGGCAAGACATTCGGGCGCCGGGTGGTCGAACTTGCCGCGGCCCTGTCCGACGATTTCGACAGGCTCGAACGGCGTTGACGGCGACAGCTGCTCCACCGACATCGTCCAACGTCACCCCGGGCCGTCCTTCGACGACCCGGGTGACGGTGCTGACCGGACGCCGGATGACCGATCTGGTGCTGCCCTCGGCCGCGCCGATCGAAAGTTATGTCGACGAGACCGTCTCGGTGCTGGGCGACATCCTGTCCGACACCCCGCCCGACGTTCTGGGTGGCTTCGACTTCAAGGCTCAGGGCGTCTGGTCCTTCGCGCGGCCGGGCGCGCCGCCGATCAAGCTGACGGACTCGCTCGACGATGCCGGGGTGGTCGACGGCTCACTGTTGACCGTCGTCTCGGTCAGCCGGACCGAGCGATACCGTCCTCTGGTCGAGGACGTCATCGATGCGATCGCGGTGCTCGACGAGACACCCGAGTTCGACCGCCGCGCGCTGTACCGCTTCGTGGGGCTCGTGCTTCCGCTGGCGGCCCTGCTCATCACCGTCGTGGCGATCCTGTCCTGGGGCTTGACGGGTAAGAACTGGTGGTGGGCTGCCGCGCTGGGAGTGCTGGGTGTCGGCTTGATGGGCGGCAGCGTGCTCGCCCAGACCCGGTACCGCAACCTCGACATGGCCGAGAGTCTGCTGGTTTCCTCACTGGTCGCCCTGGTCGGCGGCGTCGTTCTGGCCGTGCCACTTCCCGAGGGCGTGGAATCCCTTGGCGCACCGCAGGTTGCCGGCGCCGGGGCGCTCGTGCTGCTGATGGTGTTGGCCACCCGGGGCGGTCCCCGGCGACGAGCCGAGGTGGCGGCTTTCCTGGCGGTGATCGCGCTCGCCCTCACGATGGCCGCGGTGGCGTTCGGCTATGGGTGGAACGCGTGGGTGCCGGCAGGAGCGATCGCGTTCGGGCTGATCGTCGTCACCAATGCGGCGAAGCTGACGGTCGCTGTGGCGCGCATTGCGCTGCCGCCTATTCCGGCTCCGGGCGAGACGGTGACCAACGATGAACTTCTCGACCCTGTCACGACCTCGGACGCGTCGGAGGAGTCCGAGACGTGGCAGGCCATCATCGCGTCGGTTCCGGATTCGGCCGCGCGCCTGACCGAGCGCAGCCGGCTGGCGAAGAGGTTGCTGATCGGTTTCCTGACCGCGGGTGCCCTGATCCTGAGCCTGGGGGCGGTCGCTGTAGTGGTGCAGGGGCATTTCTTCCTGCACAGCATGATCGTGGCCGGATTGGTGACCGTGCTGTGCGGTTTCCGTTCACGTCTGTATGCCGAGCGGTGGTGCGCCTGGGCGTTGATGGCCGCAGCCGTGGCGATCCCGACAGGGCTCATGGTTCGGCTCTGCCTCTGGTATCCGGACAGGGCCTGGCTGGTGCTGGCGATCTATACAGCGATGGCCGTGGTCGCCGTGATCATCGTCGGGGCAACGGACGGCGTTCGTCGCGTCTCTCCGGTGACGAAGCGGATTCTCGAACTGTTGGACGGTGCCACGATCGCGGCGGTGATTCCGCTTCTCCTGTGGATCGCCGGCGTATACGACGTCCTGCGCAACCTCAGGTTCTAGGAGGCAGAGCATGGTCACAGGCGGTCCCCCTCCGCTCTCGGTGGACCCGGAGCAGCTCGCCGCTGCCGGGGGGTCGATGCTGACGTCGGCCGGCCAATTGCCCACGGCACCTCCACCATTCATGCCGGTCGGGACGGATCCGCTGTCGGCGGCGATCATCGGCCAGATACCGGCCGTCGAAACGCCGGTGATGACGCAGCTGCCGCTCATTCAGACGCAGGCGACGACGACCGCGCAGAACGTGATCGACTCGGCGCTGGCCTATCGGGCCACCGACCAGCGCAGCGGGGCCGCCATCAACGAGATGATGCAGAACCCGGCGTTGTCACCGGGTGGGCCCGGCGGCGGTGGCAATCCCGCGGCGGGCGGCGGTGGCGGCGCCACCTCCGTGGGTCAGATGATGAGCATGCCCATGCAGATGGCAAGTCAGATGGGGCAGATGCCGATGCAGGTGATGGGGGCCGTCGCGGCCGTCCCACAGGCGGTGATGCAGGGTGCCCAGCAGGCGGGCCAGCAGGTCCAGCAGATGGCCGGCCAGTTCGGCCAGGGCGCCACCGGATCGTCGGGCAGCACAACGGGAAGTGGTACCCCGCAGGCACCCGGGGATAGCCCGCCCGCACCCGAGTCGCCACCCAGTCAGGAAGAGCAGGACGGTGCCGCTGCGGCTGATCCGCACGCCGAGCGGGCACCGGAGGCAGCAGAGGAGACCGAGGGACACGGCTCGGAAACGCCCGGACGGCATCGCGCCGCCGAGTCTGACGACAGGATCGACGTATGACCCAGGCATTGCAGGTCGACACCGGTGAATTGCGCAGAGCGGGTTCCAGTTTCACGTCTGCGGGCGACAGTCTGGCTGCGATGCAGGCGGACGCACCGTTGTCCGACGCGGCGGCCGCGGTCCCGCAGCTACAGACGGCTGCGGCGTGCAACGCTGCGAAGGCAACGGTTGCACAGGAGATGTCGAGCCTCGCGAGCGCTGCCCGCGAGTACGGCGGGAATCTGATCAGCTCGGCAGAGGAGTACGACGCCACAGATCAAGCTTCCGGAAGCAACGTCGCCGGGGTCGACATTCCCCCGCCGGCGCCGCGGTGACTCAGGTCTGAGCCGCCAGGCAGGCCTGGTTGGTGAGTGCCTGCAGACGTAGAGCGGCGTTGTCGAGGTGGGTGTCAGGCAGACCGTAGCTCGGCAGCGCCAGAGCGTAGGCCCGGCGGTAGTGCGCGGAGAGGACCGCGAAGTCGGCAGCGACCAGGTTGCCACTCAGCAAGCCAAGCAGCTGAGAGCGATCGGCGTTCTGCTGCATCGTGTTTGCGGTGTCGTCGGCCAACTTGCGTTGCTCTGGCGACCAATAGCCGGCGGGAATGTTCGGATCGTGGCGTTCCCGCCATGGCCGGGTCGCGTCAGCGTACTGGCGCACCATCGCCACCCATTCGGTGCAGAACGAGGACGGTCCTGCGATGTACTTCTCGGGGTTGCCCGTATCGGACGGCGGGACCCCCGGTACGGGTGGCGGACCCGGCAGCAGGAGGGGACTGCGCGCCGCGGCCGCGCCGAAGTCGATTGCAGCACAGATGGCGTTGATGGATTCAGCCGCGTTGACGGCGGTGCGGGCGAGGTGGTCGTCCGGGGGGCGGTAGCGGTCCACGTTCTTGGCGTAGGCGCGCCAGTACGCGATCGCCTGACTGTAAAGCTCGTGCATGACCCGGTGCGGAGTGCTCTCGGCGAGCGCTACCGCCCTATCGGCGGCCAGGCGCATCGCCGCGGCCACCTCGTGGTGCTGTTCGCGCTGCTGCTGCGTCCATGCGGTGGCGGGCACCGCCGGATCCCGCGCCAGCCAGCCGTTGCCCATCGCGGTCACGAGAGAGCCGCGGATCGGTTCCCATTCCGCGCAGGTCGGTTCGTCGGTGACGATGCTGACGGGGTCCTCGTCGTCAGCGCTTGCGACAGGGGCGCTTCGGATTGAAGGGCTCGGTACCGGGTCTGAGACCGAAGTGGACGCTGCGTCCTGCGGATCGCCTCGATTTACCCAGGACATCGCCAGGGTGACGGCCACGACGAGAACGAAGGCGATGCTGCCGAGGATCCACTTCGTGCGGTCGCTGGGCCGAAATCGGGGACCGGTGGGTGGCGGAATCATCCGTACCGACGGTACCTACACGGATGCGCCCGCGGTCACGGCGTCGCTCATGATGACGGAAAGGTGCTGCCAGTAGACCCAGTCGGCGATGGCGTTCCGCTGGTCGCTGGGTTCGGCCGCGTTGTGGGCCCGGTGCACGGCGAGCTCCTGAGCGTGGTCGGCGTAAGCGATGAAAGCGTTCAGATGCGCGGTACCCCGCTGCGGGTTGGTGCTCATCAGCGGCTTGGACACCTCGAACCACAGTTTCGGGGTCTGATCGGCAGGGGGTGCGCTGTCGGCGGGGGCAGGCGGCAGCAGCTCGTTCAAGCCGAAATCGCTGACTGTGCTGAGTCGTTGGGCCGCGCCGGGCGCAATGACCTCTAAGCGGCTGCAACCCTGCATTGCCTCATCGGGGATGTCCTCTGGGGTCAGGATGACCTTGGGCACCCCGGGGTCGAAGTTCGCGAACTGGTCTTCGGTCGCAACCACTGCCCGCAGTTGCTTGCTCTGATGCTGGGCCCACCCTTGGACTGCGAGGATCGGGTACGTCACCCACTTCGCGCGCTCGGCGACGGGAATCGTGTCGTCAGCGGACGCCATCCGAACCCCGTCCGGAAGGTGAACACCTTCGGGGATGTAGCCGATGCCGTAACTGTTGGCGACGACGATGGTGCCGTCCGCGGTCACGCCGGTGACCCAGAAGAAGCCGAAGTCCAGGAATCCGATATTCAGGGCAGCGGCGATGTGGCGGGCCCGGTGCAGCGGGTCGCTGCCGTTGTTCTTCCGGCGGAGCGCGCCCGCCGTCGATGCCGAGAGGATGGCGTCGCGTTCCGCGCGGGCCGCGGACACCGGGATGGGGGCCGCAGCTCCGGCGCTGGCGTTCGGAGAGGCGGACATCGGCGCGACGCCGGGGCCGACCGCCGCGGCGGGAGTCGCGCCGGGTGCGCCCACGGGAGGCGGCGCCGGCGGTGCGGGCGAGGTCGGAGGCCCGAGTGGAACGGGTGGTGACGGTGGCGCGCCGCCGGACGGCGGGGCGCCGACGGGGGCAGGGCCTGCGGAACCTGCGATGCCTCCACCCATGCCGCTGCCGCTCGGTCCGGCGCCGGATGCCGGGACGGTTGCCGCAGGCTGGCTGGGGGCGGGCGCCGGTGCGGGGGACTGCGCAGGCGCCGACGACGCCAAAGGTGTTGCAGGAGCCTGATTCACAAACTGTTGCATCGGGGTGGCCTGCGCCTTGCCTGCGCCTGCGGTCGAAGCTGCAGAGGATGGCTGGCCGCCGCCGGCACCTGTCGCCGCCGGAGAAGCGCCCGTCGGAGAACCGCTCGCGGATGTCGACGGAGAGCCGCCCGAAGCCGAGGGTGATCCGGCAGAGCTAGGACCGCCGCCCGAGGACGACGGGCCCGAAGAGCTCATCGGGGTGGATGGAGAGGAAGTACCTGAGGAAGTGCTTGGACTGCCCATGCCGCCGGGCGAGCCGGGGGTGGAGGGGGGCGTGGAGGGCGGCGATGCGGGCTGGTTCGGAACCGTATTCACGGATCCCGGAGTAACTGGGTCACTACCTCCTCCATCTGTATGGTTCCCAAGGCTCGGTGGGTTCGCCCTCGGTGGCGCGGGCCGGTTTGGGTTAGCCCCCCCGCGGTTCGAATTCGCAAAGGAAAGAATCGGTGGTGTCGGTGTCTGAGGCCCTACCGCCGGGGGGGATGCCACGGGCTCCGGGACGGAACCGGGCGGTGAAACAAAGTTTGTAAAATTGGTGATTTGCCCTGTGCTGGCGCTCACTAACCCGGTGTTGATTGAATTCTGCCATGCCACATACATCTTGATTAGCGCATCTTTCGTTCCAGCGCTATAATCCGGGCTTTGACGAATCTCTTGAATTACACCTTGAGCAGCTGCCAAATTCCTGTTGATGCTGCTTTTAATCTGCTCGACTATCCCTGCAAGAAAATTGTAATAGCTGTATGCGGTAGCTGCGTCAGCCTCGACGTGTTCCATTTTTTGGATTAGCTCATGAACCGTAGAATCCGCAGCGTCCGCGGCAGTTCCTGTCCAAGCACCGTCACGAAAGGTGCGGCTCTGCTGATCTTTCCAATTGCCTGAGGTCGAATGCACCGCGTTTCGTATGCCCAGCATCGTCGCTGCCCGTTCAGTTAACAGCGTTTCGTCAATATCTGGCCAACCCGCAGGTTCGGTCATTTCTTCAATGTATTCGCCCGTAACTTTTCCTATCCCCACTATTGCGCTCCAGCGGCTCTACACGCATGGCTATTCACCGCAGACAGCTCTGCAGCAGTATTTGCAAGATACGCGTCGGCCGCAACGTAGGTTGGAATAGATTGAACATATGCGCGCCGGTATTGGGCGAGAAGCGACGCAAAATCATCGAATACCGGATTCTGGCTTTGGGCTCCAAGGTTCTGCATTTCGCCAGCATTCTTGCCCATAAGAGTAGCCATACGCAGTTGAAGGTCTTGTTGCTCAGGCGACCACTGTGTCGCTGGCGTATTAGGATTTGTGGAAAGCCACTCGACTGTGTCGTTGTCGAAGCTCTGTGCGGCTGAAATCCAGGCCGGGCAGACAGATAGTTGCTTGCGTACGTACCTGACCGGATTATCCGGGTCGCCAACGGGGCCTGCGCCATAGGGGGACGGCGATGGACTTATGAGAGGTGAGCGAGATGCGGCGGATCCATAAACTATCGCCGAGCAGATATTGCTGATCGCATTGGACGCCGCCGTAGCTACCCGGGCAAGAGGGTCGTTTGTTGGAGAGTAAGAAGGAACCGCTTCCGCATAGGCGCGCCAGTATGCGACGGCCTGCTCGTAAAGCTCCCGCATGACCCGATGCGGCGTCAATTTTGCCAAATCAGTACTGCCTTCGGCAGCAGAAAGCATGGCCTTTGCTATGTCTTCGTGCTGCGTTCGTTGCGCAGGCGTCCACGCTGTCGCGGGGACTGACGGGTCTCGGTCATTCCATCCCTTTGAAGCTTGCGCTGACAGCGTCTCAGCAATGGGAGTCCAAGCTGCACAAGTCGGGTCTTCGGTGATGATTCCGACGGGGCCGTCATCATCGGCACTTACGAATTCGGAAGAATCAGTAGTCGACGGGGCAGACGCCGACGTCGTTGGCGGAGATGCCTGGTCTGGATCGTCCTTGGTTATCAAGAGGGTCGCAACGACTGTGACAACGACGACCACCAGCAGGGCGAGCCCGCCGAGGATCAGCCTTCCAGCGCTGCTACCGCGCTGCTGGGTGGGCTGAACCCCCCATTGCAAGTTTTCGTGCGGTGGCTCCGGAGGGTGCGGTGGCCGGTGACCGGGAGGGGGTGTGCTCACGCGGATTGCTCCCCTACGCGCTCCATCATCCCGTTCTCCCAATCAACCAATAGGTGCTTCGAGCCAAGGCTTTAGATGCTTAGCCTACGAGAGGCCTCGGGCCACTAAGGTCACTAAATCCTTCGCCTATGACGTTCCGTCGGTGTCCTTGATGTCGGCCGTGATCTCGGCAACCACCGCGTCCAACCGCTCGCGGTCGGCATCGATCGACGCAGACGCCTCCGCACTGGCCTTCTGCAACGCTTCGTTCACGCGCTGCTCGACCGTCTCGGTGCCCAACCGCAGCAAGCCGTCTTGGATGTAGACGTCCTTGAGCCATTGATGCCCGTTGAGTGTCACCTCGACCGTTCCGTTTTCGTCTGTGGCCGTGAACGATTCGGTGGCCATTTTGTCCAGCTGCTCGTCCATCAAGGATTGCAGCCGGCGTGCCTGCTTCAGCACCGCAGCCACCTCGGGATGCATGTCGTCGGTCATTGCGCCTCCCCCCTCTTTGTGTCGTCCGGTGCGCCCCGGCGCCGCGGCCGCACACCGATGACCTGCTCGGTGTGGGGTCGATCTTCAACGTAGAGGGGTTCATCCGGCGACAGCTGCGGGTTGCGCTTCTTTTCACCGGCGCCGGCGCCGTGCGCGCCGTGCATCGGCGCCATACCGCTCATGCCGCCGCCCATCGCGCCACCACCGGTGCCTGTCGACGCCACGGGGATGGGGGCACCTGGAACGACCGGGGTCGGCGCCACCGTCTCGGCACCGACTGCGGGCTGGAGCGGCGCCTGCGGCACGCCTCCACCTCCACCGGCACCTCCACCGCCGGCCGAACCGCCGCCTGACGCGGCAGGTTTCAGGCTGGGATCCGTCGGCAGCTTGGGGTCGGGGCCTTTGCCGGGGGTCGGCATGCCGCTGCCAGGCGAACCCCCTGGCGATCCGCCGCCGGGTGAACCACCTTGCTGGCCTCCACCCTGCTGACCCCCGCCTTGCTGCCCACCGGGCGAGCCACCCTGCTGGGCCGCCTGGGATGCCTGGTCCGCCGACATCGGGGAAACCGGTGCCTCCTGCGGTGTTTGGGGCTGCCCACCCTGCGGTTGCCCACCGCCGGATCCCGGCGCTCCGGAACCGTTCTGGCCACCGCTGCCCTCCCCGGGCCCGGGCTTGCGCGCCCGACGATGGTCATCGACGGTGACCGGCGTGCCACCCACCACCGGCGACGGCGGATCCTGAGGCTCGACCTGATAGGGCTGGCCGTCTCGCGCGTACTTATTCCTTAGTTCCTCGGAATCCGTCTGCAGCTCGGCCATCCGTTGGATCAACGGCAGCGCCTGCGCCGGATTCTGCTGGCTCATCATCTGCTCGTACAATTTCTTGTACTCCTCGGCGATGGGCCGGTGGTCTGCCTTCGCGGCGTCGTGCGCAGAGGCGAGTCGGTCTGCTTCTCCCGCAAGCTGTTTCCAGGAGCCGGCGAGCCCGATCAACCAGTCCCGGTAGCTGTTGAACTTGGCATACGCCGCGTCAGCGGCCTGGCCTTCCCACAGCAGGGTGTTGGTTTCGAATTGCTGTGCCGACGTCTCCAGCGATGTCGCGTTCTGCCGCCACATCGTGGCAGCGGCACGCAGGGACGCCGCATCGTCGCCCGCGTCGAGGGCCGTCTGCGTCTGCACCGGATCCAGCATCGGATCCGGCGGCAACTGGCCTTTCGGGATCGGCATCTTCGGCGGGTGTGGGAGCGCAGGGATGTCGACGCCCTTCGGCATCACCGACCCGCTGCCGGGGCCACCGGGAACGCCCATGGTGGAACCGATGTCTTGGCCCGCCATCTGGTCCACTTCGGAGTAGGCGGCGGCCACGTTGTCCAGCGTCTGGGCCAGGCGTTGACCCTCCACCCTGCCGTATTCCTGGAACGCCCAGAGGTTCTCGGCGTTCGCCGACAGATTGGTGATCGCCACGCTGCTGATGATCAGGGCGTCCGGGGAGATGAGCGCGGGTTGCGCCCCCATCGATGCGAAGGTCAGGCCGCGGATCTGCGTCGCCTTGCCCGTCAGATCGCTGGGCTCGACCTGCAGTTCTTCACCACTCATGAGCACCCCCCATGTGGTCGAGACGGCGGGATGAAGGTGGGCCGCATCATGGTTCGAGCACCATCTGATAGCGGCTCTCTTCCCGCGGGTTGATCAGCCGGATCGGGAGCTGCTTGTGTCGCGGTGTCGCGATGAAGTTGTCCCGGAACATGACTCGGCCGACGCCGGGATGCGGCCGCAGGTATGTCGTGGCGTGCGGCCACGACACCTTGGGGACGGGACCGATCTGCGCGTTGACGAACCCGCCGAACTCCCGGAACTGCGGCTGCAGCGTGACATTCGCACCCGCCGCCGCCGACCGCACCACGAACTGGGTGAACAGTCGCGCGTTGCCCAGGTTGATGCTGACGTCGACGTTGTCGAACGGCATGTACACCGGATAGCGGTCGGCGGTTTCGCCGACGAGCACGCCGGCCGATCCGATCGGCAACTCGTAGTGCCGGTCGGTGACCGGACTTTCGCCCAACAGCGCGGCACGCTGTCCTCCGTAGAGACAGGAGAAGCCGCGCGGTGTGGACGGGTTGGCGAGCGTGGTCAGCAGCACCGTGGCTGTGGGTGCCGACCCCGGAACGATGCGTACCCGAGTCAGTGTGTGGTCGGCGCGTGCGGACCACCAGATGTCCGGCCCGCCCGGTGCGTGGTAGGCCGCAGTGAATGTGCTGCGTCCCTTGACCATCGACCATGTCTCGCGTTCGAAGCTGATTTCGGTGGCGCCGTCGAAATCGTCGAAGCTGCGGGCCGGTTGTGCGTCCACACCCTTGCTGGCCAGGTGGTCGGCGATCCGCGTCGTCGACGACACCAGGTACTGCGCGAGTCCGGCCACGCCGACGTCGCGCCGTAGCGCAGATTTACGGGTTCGGTCCGGATCGGCCCGCAGCACGATCCAGGTGCGCCGGTGGGCGGGGGCGGGATACGGCCCGACCACCTGCTCGTAGAGCCCGACGAGTGCCGCAGGTGCTGTCCTCCCGACCCGGTAGCCCGCCGACACGATGTCGGCTTCGAGGTCCGGACAGTAGGCGGCCAGCAGGTTTTCGAGCACCTTGGTGTCGATCACGTCGTCGGTGAGTGCCTCGCCGTTGACGATCACGGTGGGTGTGAACGGCCGGGGAATCAGTTCGATCGCCGACACCACGTAGCCGTCCTGCCAGCGCAGCGCGACGTGGTCGCCCGGGATGACGGTGGCGCCGACGGCGGGTGCTGACGGCGTGGGCGGTGGTTGCCGGTGCCGACGCCGCCACGCGAAAAGTGCTGCGACCCAACCCGTGACGCGGCGTCCGCGGATCGTCACCAGCGACGCCAGACCGATTAGGACCCCCAACGTGATGCCAAGCCACACCAGTTCCAGGCGCGCGAACACCAGGACGCACGCCGGGATGAGCACGGCAGCCCACAGGGCATGACCGGTGGAGAACCTCAGCCCGAACAGGGAGCGGAATGTGCTCATCGGCGCCTCAATGCGCGTCGGGCGAGCGCGCCGACGCCGAGTAGCAGCGCGACGGCACCTGCGGCGACGACGACCGCGGTGATCGGGCTGCGGTCCGGCGGTGGGATGTGGACTGGCGGTGGAATCGCTTTGACGTTGTACGGGATCTCGGCCGGACCAGGAGGGACGTCCCAGGTCAATGCCGCGACAGGGTCGATCACGCCGGCGCCGACCACATTGTTCACACCGCCACCGGGGTGGCGGGCGGTTGCGGTGATCCGGTTGATGACCTGCGCCGGGGTCAGTTCGGGAAAGCGCTGTTTGATGAGCGCGGCAAGACCGGAGACGTACGCGGCCGAGAACGACGTGCCACTGATCGGGATCGGACCGTCTTCGCCCTGGAGCGCGTTGACCGGATTGCCGTCGTAGCCCAGCGCGACCAGGTTCTCGCCGGGGGCCGCGGCGCCGACCCACGGACCCTGGACGGAGAAGCCGCTGGGCTGGCCGTTGGGTGCGATGCTGCCGACGGCGAGCACGAGCGGCGAGTACCACGCCGGGGAGACGATCGTCTGGACTTCCTGCCATCCGCGGGGGTCGGCGGGCACGGCCGGATCGGGGGGAGCATTCTGCGTGCAGTTCTCACCGGTGTTCCCGGCGGCGACGACGATCACCGCGCCTTTGACGTTGACGGCGTAGTTGATGGCCGCGCCGACGACGGCCTCGTTGATGGGACGGGTCGTCTTGTAGCACGCGGCTTCGCTGATGTTGATGACCTGAGCACCCAAGTTGGCGGCGTGCACGATGGCCCGCGCCAGGCTGCGCAGCGAGCCGGCCGTCTGGGTGGCGTTGGGGTCGTTCGGATCGTTGCGGGCGCCGACGGGGGAGAAGCTGTCGGACGTCTGCCGCAGCGACAGAATGCGGGCGTCGGGGGCCACGCCGATGAATGCGTCGGTGGGTACGGGCCGGCCCGCGATGACGGCTGCGGTGAGCGTGCCGTGTGCGTCGCAGTCCGACATCCCGTTTCCGGCGGCGTCCACGAAGTCTCCGCCCGGTTCGGCGGGCACCCGCGGTGATCCGTTGATGCCCGTGTCGATGACGGCGACAGTTACGCCGGCCCCGGTTGCGAACTTCTGCGCCTCAGCGAGCCGGAGGTAGTCGCTGGCCCACGGCCGATCGGCGAAGTTCGAGTTCGGAAACGCCGTCGGGGCGGCGCAGATGCGGCGCTGTTCCATTGGCTGGTCCGGACCCGTCTCATCAGGCGGAATGGCCGCAGGATCGATGATCGGGGGTTCGATGGCTCCGGCCGGGGGAGCCGTCAGCGCCACCATGCACAGCGCGACGAACAGGGCACCTACTCGGCGCACGCGGTGTCACCCCCGGCGGTATCGGACCAGCACATGATGTGCTGACGCGCTCTCAGCAAACTCGACAACCACGATGGTACAGACCAAAATGTGTGGTCGGGGCAGCGCGTCCTAGGCACCAGGAAAGCGTAAGGGGGCCCGAGGAGGGGTCATTCCGCTTTCTTGGCGGGGGAGATCAGCGGCCGGTAGCGACGCAGGGCGGCAGTGTGTCCCTGCCGCCCTGCGTCGCATTGCCTGCCTGAAGCCAGGTCAGGCGTCGAGATCCTTCTGCACCAGCTCGGCGATCGTGTTCAGCGCGCCCTCGTCCTCGGAGGCGACGGTGACCTCAGCGCCATTACCGGCGCCGAGCGTCATGATCATCAGCGCCGATCCGGCGTCGACGGGTTCTCCGCCGTCCACCGAGAGCGTTACGGGGACGCCTGCGTTCACGGCGGCCTCGGCAATGATGGCTGCGGGGCGGGCGTGCAGGCCGATGGACGATCCGACGATGACGGTCTTGCTAGGCATGGTTTCTCCTTCGTTGTGGGGTGACAGATGGACGATCAGGCGGCGACGAGCTCGGGTTCGCTCTTGGCGCCCGGCTTGAAGAACTGCTTGGCGGCCACGACAGCCACCGCCGAGGCGATGGTGCCCGCCACGAGGGCAAGGACGAACCACAGCAGGTTGCCGATGGCGAAGAACACGAAGATGCCGCCATGGGGTGCGCGCAGGGTGACCCCGAACGTCATACACAGTGCGCCGGTGATGGCGCCCCCGAACATCATCGACGGAATCACACGCAATGGATCGGCCGCGGCGAAGGGAATGGCACCCTCGGAGATGAACGAGGCGCCGAGAAGCCAGGCGGCGCGACCGTTCTCCCGCTCCGGCTCGCTGAACAACGTCGGGCGGAGGGTGGTCGCCAAGGCCATCGCCAGCGGCGGCACCATGCCCGCCGCCATCACGGCTGCCATGATCTCGAACGACGCGGTGGTATCGGCCGCGAGACCGGCGGTCGCGAAGGCGTAGGCCGCCTTGTTGACCGGGCCACCGAGGTCGAAGCACATCATCAGCCCCAGGATCACACCCAGGAAGATCGCGGAGGTTCCGGTCAGTCCGTTGAGCCAGTCGGTCAGGCTCGTATTGACCCACGCCAGCGGCCGGCCGATGAGGAAGAACATGATCAGACCGACGACCAGCGAGGCGACCAGCGGAATGATGACCACGGGCATCAGGCCCCGAAGCCATTGCGGCGTCTTGAGATTGCTGATCCACAGAGCTGCGAAGCCGGCGATGACACCGCCGACGATGCCGCCGATGAAACCACCCCCGACGAATACGGCCAGTGCGCCCGCGGTGAACCCGGGCGCGATGCCCGGCCTGTCGGCGATGGCGAAGGAGATGTAGCCCGCCAGAGCCGGAACGAGGAAGCTGAACGCCAGGCCGCCCAGGGTGAACAGGATGGCGCCGAGGTATTGCGCGAGACCGCCGTCGGGCAGATTGGTCAGCGAGTTGTTCAGTGCGATGTCGTTGCCGGTGTCGGCGATCTCGTAACCGCCGAAGAGGAACCCGAGCGCGATGAGCAGACCGCCGGCGGCGACGAACGGGATCATGTAGCTCACGCCGGTCAGCAGGATCTGCCGCGTCCGGGTGCCCCACCCGACGTTGCCCGACGGGGCGGCACTGCCGGCGTCAGCGCTCGACCCCTCGACACGCGCTGCGTTCGGATTACCGGCTGCGGCAACGGCTTCGGCGATCATCTTCGCCGGCTCGTTGATCGCACGTTTCACGCCCGAGGCCACCACCGGCTTGCCGGCGAACCGGCCCCGGTCCTTGACCCCGACGTCGGTGGCGAAGATGACGGCGTCGGCCTTGGCGATCGTGTCCGACGGCAGCGGGGTGCTTCCCGAGGAGCCCTGCGTCTCGACGACCAGGGTGACCCCGGCTTCCTTGGCCGCGGCCGTCAGCGAGTCCGCCGCCATGTAGGTGTGGGCGATCCCGGTCGGGCATGCGGTGATCGCGACGATGGTCTTGGCCGCGGGCTGCTCGACGGGAGCTGACGCCTGCTGGGCAGGAGCCTGCGCGGCGGGAGCCGGCGCAGCGGGTGCCGGCGCAGCGGGTGCCGGGTTGACGACGCCGTCGACCAGCCCGACGACCTCGTCGGCCGAGGTCGCGTTGCGCAGCGACTCGACGAAGTCCTTGCGCACCAAAGCCCTTGCCAGGCTTGACAGCAACTTCATGTGCTCTTGACCGCCGGAGTCAGGTGCGGCGATCAGGAAGGCGAGATCGGCCGATCCGTCGGGGGCGCCGAAGTCGACGGCGGGTTTCAGCCGCGCGAAACCGATGGTGGGGGTGTCGACGTAGGGAGAGCGGCAGTGGGGGATGGCGATACCACCGGGCAGACCCGTCGCCGACTGTTGCTCGCGGGCCATCGCGGCGCCGACCAGTCCCTGGGCGTCCTGTGTGCGTCCCGCCGACGCGAGGGTGTCGACGAGGCGGGTGATGACCGCCTGCTTGTCTCCTTCGATCGCGGCGTCCAGGAGCACCAGATCCCGCGTGATGATCGGTGTGGTGGAGCTTGTCATGGCACTACCTTCGTCTCTTGTTGTCAGTGGGTGGCAGGAATGGGCGAGATCGGTGACACCTGAACCGCATTCAGGTCGATCTCGGCGGGGGTGGGCAGGTTCGTCCCGGGCAGAGCTGCAGCGGCGCTGCCGTAGGCGACCGCCATCTGGAGCCGCTGTGGGGGGACGGCGCCCCCGACCTCGGCGCGGACGTATCCCGCCAGCGACGAGTCGCCCGCGCCGACGGTGCTGCGCGGCACTATTGGAGGGGGGGTGGCCATCCAGGCCCCGTTGCCGTCGACAAGGACGGCTCCGGCCGCGCCGAGGGTGGCCAGTACAGCGCCGATCCCCCGGTCGATCAGCTGTCGCGCGGCATCCACCACGGGCCCCGGGTCGCCCTGCACCACAGCATCTTCCAGGAGCTGTGGTGAGTATCCGAGAACACCGGCCAGCTCTTCGGCGTTCGGCTTGATCAGGTCGGGTGCCGCGCGGTCCAGCGAACCGATCAGTGCGGCCAGAGGTGCGTCCGACGTGTCGACGGCGATCCGGCACGGGTGTGCCGCCAGGAAAGCGACGACATCGCCGTACCAGGACGCCGGAACGCCCGGTGGCAGGGAACCCGACATGACCACCCAGTCGGCGCCATTCGCCGCGTCGAGGACCGCGTCGGTGAATGCTGTCAGCATCGCCTCGTCGAGGGCTGCGCCCGGTTCGTTGATCTTGGTGGTCGTGCCGTCCTGTTCGGTAACGGTTAGGTTGGTGCGCGCGGGGTCCGTGGTGGTCACGATGCGATAGGGCACGGCCGCGGCCTGCAGAGCATTGATCAGGGGGTCGTTGGTGGCCGCAGGCAGTACCGCGACGGAGTCGACGCCGGCCATCGTCAGTACCTTCGCGACGTTGACACCTTTGCCGCCGGCCTGAGTCGTCACCGATGTGACCCGGTGCACGGCACCGCGGGTCAGCGGTGACGGCAGCGTGACGGTGCGGTCGATGCTCGGGTTGGGGGTGACGGTGACGATCACTGCTGGCCTCCTGCGCAGACGACCTCGACGCCGTGTTCGCTCAATTCTGCGCTGTCGGCGGCGGAGATCTCGGGGTCGGTGATGAGGGTGTCGACGGCGGAGATCGGAGCGAAGCTGACGAAGTCCTCGCGGCCCACTTTCGACGAATCTGCAGCGACGACAACGTAATTCGCGGCGTTGACCATCGCTCGTTTGACCGCCGCCTCGTCGTTGTCCGGCGTGGAGAGTCCGTGCCGGACGCTGATCGCATTGGTACCGAGGAACGCGATGTCGACACGCAACGTGTCCAGCACGCGCAACGCCTGGTCCCCGACCGCGGCCTGGGTGACACCGCGGACCCGGCCGCCCAGCAGCTGCAGCGTCACCGACGGCATCGTGGCCAGGCGCGCGGCGATAGGCACCGAGTTGGTGACCACGACCAGCTCGCGGTCGGTGGGGATGTTCGCGGCGATCCGCATCGTGGTGGTCCCGGCGTCGAGCAGGACGCTCGCACCGCCGAGCGGGAAGAACTCGGCCGCGGCGGCGGCGATCGCGTCCTTGTGCTCGGCGCGGGTAACGTCGCGCTCGCCGACGCCGGGCTCGACGAGATGCAGCGCACGGACCGGTACCGCGCCGCCGTGCACCCGACGGACGACGCCCGCCTTGTCGAGGACGGCGAGGTCGCGGCGCACCGTCTCGGTGGTGACGTCGTAGGCCTGCGCGAGTTCGGTCACCGATGCGCGGCCTCTCGTCATCACCAGCGACGCGATGGCCTGCTGCCGTTCTTCCGGATACATGGGACTCCGAGTCGAGGACTTGTGTGGGTATGGACCCGATTCAATGTTGATATGTTTGGTTTTACTCCTGAATGTGTTGACTTGTCAATCGTTTCTTGTAACCTGGTTCACATGACCGCGTCGTCTTCGCTCAGCTCACCCACTGCCGGCACCGTTCTGCACGGTGTTCCCGTTGTGGCCGGAGTCCAGTACGCGCCCGTGATCCGCCCCGGCAGGCTGCCTGAGGTCGACGCCGATGCCGGTGCCGATCTCGCCGAGGGAGACCGTGACGCCGAAGGGCAGCGCTTCACCGCTGCTGCCGCGGCGGTTGCGGAACGCCTGCGCGACCGTGCCGCCCACGCGACGGGCGCGGCCTCCGAAGTCCTGGCCGCCACCGCGACGCTGGCCACCGACCGGGGCTGGCTGGGTGCAGCGGAGAAACGCATCAAGGACGGAGCGCCGGCCGTGCGTGCGGTCAACGGCGCGATCGACCAGTTCGTCGAGATGTTCACCAAACTCGGCGGTCTGATGGCCGAGCGCGTCACCGACCTGCGCGACATCCGCGACCGCGTCGTCGCCGAACTCAACGGACTTCCCGAACCGGGCGTGCCCCTGCCCGACGAACCGTCAGTCCTGTGCGCCGAGGACCTCGCCCCGGCCGACACCGCCGGTCTGGACCCTTCGCTCGTCGTGGCCTTGGCGACCACGCTCGGCGGGCCCACCAGTCATACCGCCATCATCGCCCGCCAGCTCGGCATCCCGTGCATCGTCGCGGTTCCAGGTCTCGATGACATTCCCGCGGGCACAATGGTTCTGGTCGACGGCACCCGGGGCACCATCACGGTCTCCCCGGATGAGGCCACCGCCCGCAACGAGGTGGCCGAGGCCAGGCGCGCCGCCGACGCGGCCGCCGACTGGTCGGGCCCGGGGACGACGGCAGACGGTCACGCCGTCGCAGTGCTCGCCAACGTGCAGGACGGGGCCGCGGCACGGGCTGCCCGGGAGACCCCGGCCGAGGGCGTCGGACTGTTCCGCACCGAACTGTGCTTCCTGAACACCGACACCGAGCCGACCGTCGACGAGCAGGCCTCCATCTACGCCGAGGTGCTCGAAGCGTTCTCCGGCAACAAGGTGGTGGTGCGCACCCTCGACGCGGGTTCGGACAAACCGCTGAAATTCGCCGGCCACCCCGACGAGGCCAACCCGGCACTGGGCGTACGCGGGATCCGCATCGCCGCCAACAATCCCGCGCTGCTCGATCACCAGCTCGAGGCCATCGCCGTGGCCGCCGAGCGGACCGGCAACCCGCCCTGGGTGATGGCGCCGATGATCGCCACCGCCGACGAGGCGAAGAACTTCGCGGACAAGGCGCGCGCCCACGGGCTGACACCCGGCGTCATGATCGAGGTGCCCGCAGCGGCGCTGCTCGCCGACCGGATCCTGCAGCACGTCGACTTCCTGTCGATCGGCACCAACGACCTGGCGCAGTACACGATGGCCGCGGACCGCATGTCGGCCGACCTGGCCACGCTCACCGATCCCTGGCAGCCCGCCGTGCTCGCGCTCGTCGCGATGACGGTCAAAGCCGGTGCGGCCGTAGGCAAACCGGTGGGCGTGTGTGGCGAAGCCGCCGCAGATCCGCTGCTCGCCTGCGTGCTGACCGGCTTCGGGGTGACGTCGCTGTCGGCCGCGGCCGCCGCGGTGCAAGGCGTCGGCGCCAAGCTCTCGCAGGTGACACTGCAGCAGTGCCGCGACGCAGCCGACGCGGTGGTCGGTACCTCCAGTGCCGCCGAAGCCCGGGCTGCGGCGCTGTCCGTCCTCGGCTAGACGGTCCAGCCCGTCTCCTGCGGCCACGACTCCACATCGGCGCCGCTGCAGCGGAGCCGCACATAGTCGTAACCACGTTCGCCCGCCTGCGCGGTCGTGTCGGCGTACACCCGCCGGGCTTCGGCCTCCGGACCTCGAACCACAGAGGTCTCCTCGGCGCCGTTGGCGGGGTCACCCCGGTCGTAGAGCGTGGCAACGACGACTTCCCACTCCTGGGAGGCGGTGTCCTCAGGCATCAGCATCTCCTTCTGTGTCGCAGGGGGATACCCGCCTGCCGGAAAGGGAAGCCCCGCGCTTTGCGCCCAACGACCACCGCGTCGCTCAGCGGGAACAAATCGGACCATGGTCCGGTTAGTGCGGATATGCCTGCCATCACCGCTGACACGCTCACACTTCCCCGGGTCTCCGGCCCCGCCCCCACCGATGCCGAACGCCCTGTCCGGTCCGTGACGACCGGCCCGCGGGGCTACGAAGGCGAGGGTTTCCCCGTGGTTCGCGCCTTCGCCGGGGTGAACGCCCGCGACCTCGACCCCTTCGTGCACATGGATCAGATGGGCGAGGTCGAGTACCAGCCCGGCGAACCCCGCGGCACCGACTGGCATCCCCACCGCGGCTTCGAGACCGTCACCTACATGATCGACGGACGATTCGCCCATCAGGACTCCTACGGGGGCGGTGGCCTCATCGCCGACGGCGCCACGCAGTGGATGACCGCCGGGTCCGGGATCCTGCACATCGAGACGCCGCCGGCCGAGCTGGTCGACAGCGGAGGCCTGTTCCACGGCATCCAGCTGTGGGTGAATTTGCCCAAGAAGGACAAGTTCGCCGACCCCCGGTACCAGGCCATCGAGGGCGGCCAGGTGACACTGCTGGCGTCCGATGACGGCGGTGCGCTCGTGCGCGTCATCGCCGGCGAGATCGACGGCCGGGGTGGCCCGGGCGCCACGTACACGCCGATCACCCTGGCCCACGCGACCATCGAACCCGGTGCCCGGCTCAACGTTCCGTGGAACCGGGACTTCAACGCCCTCGTCTACGTGCTGTCCGGTCGCGGGACCGTCGGTGCGGCAGGCAACCCGATCCAGCAGGGCCAGCTGGCCGTTCTCGGCGCCGGTGACCGCATCACGGTCGCCGCGGCCGGTACGCAGGAGTCGCACCGGCCGGCGATGGAGGTGCTCCTGCTGGGCGGCAAACCGATCCGCGAGCCCGTCTTCCAGTACGGACCGTTCGTGATGAATTCGAAGTCCGAGCTCATCCAGGCCGTCGAGGATTTCCAGGCCGGGAAGTTCGGCACCGTTCCGCCCGACGCGCTGATGCCACACCGGCCCCTGAACTGATCACGGCGTTGCGGAGCGCAGCGGGTAGATGAGCTCCAGCTCGCCGATCGCCGCCGCAACCGTGAGCATCGGCAACGCCGCCGACAGGCCGAGGTCGTCGCTGCGTGCCTCGGAACGCAGCGCGCGCACGAAGTCGTCGCTGATCGGCACCCATTCGTGTCCGAGGTCGGGCAGTCCCGAGACCCGTCGGTAGATGGCGTCGACGTGTGACTCCACAACGGCGCGCACGGCAGGGTAGGCGCCCAGTGGCGGCGGGGTGGGGATGTCGGCGACGAGGTCGGCCGCGATGCGCAGGCGGATCGCGCGGTTGAACGACCGCACGATCGGCGCGCGGAAGTCGGTCTCGCCGCTGCTCTCCGAGAGATATTGCCGCACAGCATCGTCGATCACCCGCGAGGCAACCAGCGCGTGGTGGCCGAGCGCGGCGACCTCGTCGTTGCGCTCCTCGTACGCACCGCGCGTGATACGCAGCACCGCCGCCCGCAGGTACCGCGCGAAGATCCCGCGCGCCGAGTCGATGGCGCGGGTCACCGACGCGGTCGCACCACGCGGCCACAACAGCAGCGAGACCGCGACGCCGACCAGCGCGCCCACCACGACGTCCTCGACGCGGATCAGCCCGACCTCCCACCCGGTGGGGACGATCAGGTTGAAGAAGATGAGCACCATCATCGTGAACGCGGCCTGCGCGGCGGTGAACGACGCGATCTCAGGGACATACGCGGAGCCGAACACCGCCAGCGGCATCAGGATCCACAACACGGCCGGGTCGACGCCGACCAGACTGATGAGGACGGCGCCGATCAGGAACCCGATGCCGGTGCCGATCACGGCGCGCCACACCCGCGTCCCGGTCGTGAGCGCACTGCTGCGCAACACCGACAGCGCGCCGAGCACCACCCAGAAACCGTGCTCGACGGGAAAGACGTGCGTCACGGCGACCGCGAGCGCCAGACCGAGCCCGGTGCGCAGGCTGTTGCGTACCGCCACGGCCCGGTTCTCCACGAAGCCCGTCGTGATCTGCGCGGCGGCAACCGTTTCGGGGAGCAGCCGATCCGAGGCGCCTGTCGGGGGCAGACGCAACCCCAGCGCGCGCGCCCACACCGGGCGGGCGTCGGCGGCCGCTGCGGCGGCGATGACCCGGCCCGTCACGCCGATGGTCGCGGCAATCGTCCGTCGGCGCAGCAGATCCCGCCCGAGCATGACCGCACGCTCGTCGTCGGGCGCGCTGAGAATGTCGTCGAGGTCCTCCCGCCAACGGCCGCGCGCGATCGTGCGTAGAACCATCAGGGCCGCCTCGAGATCGGCCCGGGCCAGCTCCCTGTCGGCGGGGCGCGAGATGCGCAACACTGCGGCCGCGCACCGCAACACCCGGACCACGGCGTCGCGGTCACGCAGCGTCACGCCGGTGTCCTGGCCGATACGGTCGGCCACCCACTCGAGGTCGTCGACGACCCGAACCAGGGCGCGGCTGCCCGCGGTCAGCCCGACCGGCCGGAAGTCGGCGCCCAGGAACGTCTTTCGCAGTGCGTCCATCGCGCGACGGACGTCCTCGGCAGTGGCCTTGCCGTCCAGGCGGTCGGCGAGCCTGCTGCACGCGCGGGCCGCCCGGCGCCGCAACTGCCCGTGGTGGCGGGGCGGCAGCACGAACAGCGCGGCAGGGACGCAGACAGCCAACGCGATCGCCCAACCCAGCAGACGGTCCGACAGCGGGCCGGGCGGCGTGCAGGCGGGCAGCACGAAGGTCAGCAGCGTCGCCCGCTGTCCGGCGACGATCGTCTCGCTCAGGACGCCGGAGAACGTCACGGCCACACCGAGAACGAACATCGCTGCGACCGCGGGCCACGGATGCGGCGCCACGAGCGTTCCGAGCGTGATCATCACGAAGCCGTTGATCCCGAGCCCCGTGTACGCGACGGCGCGGTTCTGCCGGTTCCCCGGGAAATCGGAGAAGACCAGCAGCGCCACCGATCCGAAGATCGTGAACAAGGGTGTCTGCGGACTGTCCCCGCCGATCGCGAAGCCGACGCCACCGGCCATCGGCACCACCAGGGCGGCCCGCAGCGCACGCCGCAGCGCGTCGTTGTCGGGATCTCGCTGTGCGACGCGCGTGATGATGCGTTGTCTGACCCCGTGCAGGAGGGGCCCCATCAGTGCGCGAGGACCTTGATACCGATGACCAGCAGACCGACGCCGGCGAGTAAGACAACTGTCACAATTTGCTGCCAGACCGGGAGGCGGGTCCGGCGTACGGCCAGAAGAGCAATCAGCCCGAGTTCGGCGACGAGGATCCATTTGGCCACCCACATCGCGGTGTCCGTGTCGAGCAGCCCGAGCCCCGCCGCGGCCAGCGCCGCCAACGGCAGCAGCCCCGCCTGCAGGATCTGACCGGACGCCTGCACGATCCGCCGCGCCTCGGGTCCGCGCGGGGCGCGTTCGTGGATGCTCAGATGCGCGACCCAGTCGGCGAGCAGGCTGGCCGCCCACAGCCCGCCCATGGTGACCGCGACGTCGAGCATCCGCTGCCACGCGTCGGTGTCCTCCTCGGTGTACCGGGTCAGGACGACCAGCGTCGCCAGGCAGGAGATGGCCCCGTAGAGGCGCTCGCGCAGCATGGCCACGACGTGCTCGACCGGTTCGGCGGCGGCGGTGCGCTGCGTGCGGTCAGTCATCGTCGGACACCGTTCGGAACTGGCCCGAGTCGAGCGCTGCGAGCAGCTGCCCGACGATCCACCGCAGCCCGGCGGTGTCCGGGGGCAGCAGCGCCTGCTCGTAGCCGACAAGCAGGTAGACCGCCCAGGCCGCGAACAGCTCGGCCTGCCGGTCGTCATTCAGGATGGACAACGCCGAGTCGAAGAGGATGTCGAACCTCTGCCGGTCGACCGCGGCCTGCACCTCGCGCACCGCCGGGTCGATCGAACTCCACACGCGAATCGCGGACTCGGCGCCGTGCGGCAGCGTCAGACCCGCCCTGATGAGTCCGTCGATACGCCGTCGCGGGTCCGGCTCGGCCCTCGCCGCCTCGATGGTCCGCACCGTCATGCCCTCCTGCCAGTACGTGACGAGCTGCTGGCTGTAGGACGACCAGTTCTGGAAGTAGTGATAGAAGGAGCCGGTGGTGACGCCGACACGGTGGCACACCTCGGCGAGCTTCAGACCCCCGTACCCGAGGTCGGAGAGGACGTCGAGACCCACGTCGAAGAAGGCCTCCCTCGATGCCGCGGCCCCCATACCGGAGAACCCTAGTTCGCCGAGGGTCACCCGCGGATGGGCTATCGCCGGGCGGGCCGCCGAATCGCCGGTGAGTAAACACCGATGTGTTTGCTGACGGATCACTGCCCGGTAACGGCGCGAGGTGGTGTGAACGGGGGGTAGGTGACGTGTGGCACAATTTGACCGTGCCGTATACGGCTAGTAGAGGTCCAGGACGTCCTCCCGCAGCGAAGGCAGCTGAAACGCGGGAGCGTATTCTGCATGCCGCTCGCGAGGTGTTCAGCGAACTCGGGTACGACGCGGCGACATTTCAGGCAATAGCGATTCGCGCTGATTTGACCCGCCCCGCCATCAATCACTACTTCGCCAGCAAACGTGTGCTCTGGAGTGAGGTGGTCGAACAGACCAACTCCTCGATTGTTAGCGCAGGCATCGCGCGGGCGCAGGAACAGACGACGTTGATCGAACGCCTGGCAGCGTTTCTGTCGGTGGCGACGCAGGCGGACAGTGAGGATCGGTCGGCTGCTGCGTTCCTGGTGACCTCGGTCCTGGAATCCCAGCGGCATCCCGAGCTCAGCAACGACGAGCACGATTCGTTGAAGAACTCGCGGGCGTTCGTCTCCTGGGCGGTGAACGACGCGATCGCGCGTGGTGAATTGAGCACCGACACCGACGTCGAACACCTGGTGGAAATGCTGGTGGCCGTTGTCTGGGGGATGGGTTTCTACGCCGGTTTCGTCGCCGACCGCACCGAGCTCGGGGCCGTCGTCCACAAACTCGAACTGCTGCTCGCCAACAAACTCTGGAACCTCAGCGAGTAATAGCCGGTCTGTTTCTGACCGTTTCCTGTGAGTTCGGCCTCGAAGGCTGTGGCGTGGCCCACAGCAACACCGAACGGGCCCACTGATTAGATAGGCTTGCGAAGTAATACGTCTCGACTTCGGGAGCTGGCAATGAGTTCACTTCGCACCGACAACGACACCTGGGACATCGCCTCCAGCGTCGGCGCCACCGCCGTCATGGTCGCCGCCGCCCGCGCGGCAGAGACCGAACGCACGGACCGGATCATCGACGATCCGTACGCGAAGGTGCTTGTCGCCGGAGCCGGTGCAGGCGCCTGGCAGTTCATGGCCGACGACGCGTTCGTGGAGCGGGTCGTGGAGAACGACCCCGAGATGGGCGCCCTGTTCGAGCACATGGGCAATTACCAGGCCGTGCGCACCCACTTCTTCGACGCCTACTTCGCCGCCGCGGCCGATGCCGGCGTCCGGCAGGTCGTCATCCTGGCCTCGGGTCTCGACTCCCGGGCGTTCCGGCTGCCGTGGCCGGCCGGCACCACGGTGTTCGAGATCGACCAACCGCTGGTGCTCGAATACAAGGCGGCCGCTCTCGCCGAGCACGGCGCGACACCGTCCGCCGATCGGCGCGAGGTGCCGATCGATCTGCGCCAGGACTGGCCCGCGGCACTGCGCGCGGCCGGCTTCGACCCCGGCCGCCCGACGGCCTGGCTGGCGGAGGGCCTGCTGATGTACCTGCCCGCGGACGCCCAGGACCGCCTCTTCGCCCAGGTCACCGAGCTCAGCGCCCCCGGGAGCAGGCTCGCCGCGGAATCGATGGGGATCCATGCCCCCGACCGGCGGGAGCGGATGCGGGAACGGTTCGCGTCCATCACCGCGCAAATGGACATCGAGCCGATGGACATCACCGAGCTCACCTACGACGATCCCGAGCGCGCCGAGGTGGCCGACTGGCTCGATGCCCACGGGTGGCGCGCCGAGGCTGTCGAGTCGCAGGACGAGATGCGCCGCCTGGGCCGCTACGTCGAGGTCGTGGACAGCGACGACGAGTCCTTCTCCACCTTCACGACCGGGGTCAAGCTCTAGGCGGAGCTTGACACCTGTTCACCAACCAGATGGTTGGTTAGGATTCGGGTACTCCGAGGTCGGGAAGGACCCCATCATGACCACCGAATCCGTCGCACCTGTCCACGCGGCCGCCGACGCCGACATCCCCGCCATCGTCAGCCGTCTGCGGCAGACGTTCGCCACCGGGCGCACCCGCAGCATCCAGTGGCGCAAGGAACAGCTGCTCGCGCTGGGCCGTCTGATGAGCGAGAACGAGACTGCGATCGCCGACGCACTGGAGAAGGACCTCGGCCGCTCACCCTTCGAGGCGTGGCTGGCAGACGTCGCCAGCACCGCCGGCGAGGCGGCCTACGCCGCCAAGAACGTTGGTAAGTGGGCCAAGCGGCGCTACCGCCTGCTGGAGATGTCCCAGCTGCCCGGCCGGGGCTGGGTCGAGTACGAGCCGTTCGGCACCGTGCTGATCATCGGGGCGTGGAACTTCCCGTTCGCGCTCACCCTGGGCCCGGCCGTCGGCGCGATCGCCGCCGGAAACACCGTGGTGCTCAAGCCTTCCGAGGTGGCTCCCGCGTCGTCCGCATTGATGGCCGAACTGGTTCCCCGCTACCTCGACAACGACGCGATCGCCGTCATCGAGGGTGACGGGTCGGTCAGCCAGGAGCTCATCGCGCAGGGCTTCGACCACCTGTTGTTCACCGGCGGCACCGAGGTCGGCAGGCGCGTCTACGAGGGTGCCGCCCCGCACCTGACCCCCGTCACGTTGGAACTGGGCGGCAAGAGCCCGGTGATCGTGTCCGCCGACGCCGACATCGACGTCGCCGCCAAGCGCATCGCGTGGACCAAGCTGATCAACTCCGGCCAGATCTGCATCGCTCCCGACTACGTGCTGGCCGACGCGTCGATCCGGGACGAACTCGTCGACAAGCTGCGCAAGACGATCGACACGTTCGAAGCGGGCAACACCGGTAAGCGCATCGTGAACGAGCGTCACTTCAACCGGCTCGCCAACGCCCTGGCGGCGACCAAGGGCACCGTCGCCGTCGGCGGGCAATCCGACGCCGTCAATCTGAAGATCCAGCCCACCGTGGTGGTCGATCCCGACCCCGCCGAGCCGTTGATGACCGATGAGATCTTCGGGCCCATCCTGCCCGTGCTGACGGTCCAAAACCTGGACGAGGCAATCTCTTTCGTCAACGCGCGGCCCAAGCCGCTGGCCGCCTACCTGTTCACCAAGGCCAAGGCGGTGCGCGAGCGGGTGATCCGGGACGTGCCCGCCGGCGGCATGGTCGTCAACCACCTGATCTTCCATTTCGCCACCCACAAACTGCCGTTCGGCGGTGTCGGACCGTCCGGTCTGGGCGCCTACCACGGCAAGTTCGGCTTCGAGACGTTCAGCCACAAGAAGTCGGTGCTGACCAAGCCGACCCGACCCGACCTCACGGCCATCATCTACCCGCCGTATACAGAGAAGGCGTTCAAGCTGGCGCGCAAGCTGTTCTAGCCTTGCACGCGTCCGGTCCCCGAAGAGAGGAACATCAGTGCCAGGAGTGCAGGATCGTGTCATCGTCGTCACGGGTGCCGGAGGGGGGCTCGGGCGTGAATATGCGCTGACCCTCGCACGCGAGGGTGCCAGCGTCGTCGTCAACGACCTCGGCGGCGCGCGCGACGGAACCGGCGCCGGACACAACATGGCCGACGACGTGGTCAAGGAGATCAAGGACGCCGGCGGCCGCGCGGTCGCCAACTACGACTCCGTGGCCGAGCCCGAGGGTGCCGCCAACATCATCAAGACCGCCGTCGACGAGTTCGGCAAGGTCGACGGTGTCGTGAGCAACGCGGGCATCCTGCGCGACGGCACCTTCCACAAGATGGAGTTCGCCAACTGGGACGCCGTGCTCAAGGTGCACCTCTACGGCGGCTACAACGTCATCCGCGCCGCGTGGCCGCACTTCCGCGAGAACGGTTTCGGCCGTGTCGTCGTCGCGACCTCCACGTCCGGCCTGTTCGGGAACTTCGGTCAGGCCAACTACGGCGCCGCCAAGCTCGGCCTCGTCGGACTGATCAACACGCTCTCGCAGGAGGGCGCCAAGTACAACATCAAGGCCAACGCCGTCGCACCGATCGCGGCCACGCGCATGACGCAGGACATCCTGCCGCCCGAGGTGTTCGAGAAGCTGACGCCCGAGTACGTCGCGCCGATCGTGGCCTACCTGTGCACCGAAGAGGTCCCCGAGACCGCCTCGGTGTTCATCGTCGGTGGCGGCAAGGTCCAGCGCGTCGCGTTGTTCCAGAACAGCGGCGTCACGTTCACCGAGGTGCCGTCGGTCGACGACGTCGCGGGCAAGTGGAACGAGATCGCCGACCTCTCGGCGGCCGAGCGCGCCACGTTCAGCCTCGGCTGATCAGCTGTATGAAAGCGCTTGTTGCGCAGGAACTCACCGGACCTTCCGGGCTGGCCTACACCGACGTCGACGACCCCTCCTGCTCTGATGCCGCCGTGGTCGTCGACGTGGGTGCGGCCGGCGTCTGCTTCCCCGACCTGCTGATGCTGCGCGGCGAGTATCAGATGAAGATGCCGCCACCGTTCGTTCCGGGTGTCGAGGTGGCGGGCACGGTGCGGTCGGCGCCGGCCGGATCGGGTCTCGCTGCGGGGCAGCGGGTTTCGGCGTTCAGTCTGCTGGGTGGGTGGGCCGAACAGGTCGCCGTTCCGGTGGATGCCGTCATTCCGACGAGCGAGGTGCTCGACGACGGCTCCGCGGTGTGCCTGCTGGGCAACTACTACACGATGTATTTCGCGCTGCAGCGTCGTGGCGCGCTGCAGCCCGGCGAGACGGTGCTCGTGCTCGGGTCGGGCGGTGGGGTCGGTACGGCGTCGGTGCAGATCGCGAAGGCATTGGGCGCCAGGGTGATTGCGATGGTGCACCGGACGTCCGCGGTTGAGTTCGTCGAATCCCTGGGCGCGGACGTCGTGCTCCCGCTGACCGAGGGCTGGCTCGACGCGGTCAAGAAGGAGACAGGTGGCCGCGGTGTGGACCTCGTCGTCGACCCCATCGGCGGGTCGGCCTTCGACGATGCCGTCCGCGCTCTGGCCACCGAGGGCCGGCTGCTCGTGATCGGCTTCGCCGCGGGCGGCATCCCGACGGTCAAGGTGAATCGGCTGCTGCTGCGCAATGTCAGCGTGGTCGGCGTCGGATGGGGCGAGTTCGTCAACCGCACTCCGGGCGCCCAGGCCGAGGTCGGTGCCGCACTGGCGCGGTTGGTCGACGGCGGTCTGAGACCCCCTGCGCCTGTGCGTTTTCCGCTGTCCGACGGGGCGGCGGCGCTGCAGGCGCTCGCCGACGGGGACATTCACGGCAAGCTGGTTCTGGAGCCCTGACACCATGATCCGGGCGCTCGCCTTCGACGTCTTCGGCACCGTCGTGGATTGGCGCTCGAGCGTCATCGGCGAGCTGGTGGACTTCGGCGCCCGCAGGGGCGTCAATGCGGACTGGGCGCAGATGGCCGACGACTGGCGCGCGGGCTACGTCCCGGCGATGGACCGGGTGCGCCGGGGAGAGCTGCCCTGGACGCGGCTCGACGACCTGCACCGGGCGCGGTTGGTCGAGTTGCTGACGGCGGCGGGCATCGACGCGCCCGACGCCGAGATCGACGATCTCAACCGTGCCTGGCACCGATTGGACCCGTGGCCGGACAGCGTCGCCGGGCTGACACGGCTCAAGCGCCGATTCACCATCACCACGCTGTCGAACGGGAACGTCTCCCTGCTGACCAACATGGCCAAGCGTGCCGGACTCCCGTGGGACTGCGTGCTGTCGGCGGAGATCTTCCGGCACTACAAACCCGACCGCGAGGCCTACCTCGGATGCGCCCAGATCCTCGACATCGCGCCCGACGAGCTGATGCTCGTCGCCGCGCACCCCGGCGATCTGCGCGCCGCCCGGGACGCCGGTCTGCAGACGGCGTTCGTCTTCCGGCCGGCAGAACACGGCCCGGACCGGACTCTGCGCAGGCCCGACCCCGCTGAATTCGATGTCAGCGCAGACGATTTCCTCGATCTGGCCGACCAGCTCGACGCCTGATTCGCCCGGTGCCGGAACGGGTATGTGCGCCGAATGCCGGTGCCGCTCCCTCCCGCCCTGATCGACCTACTGAACAAACCCAGCCCGTGCTTCGTGGCCACGGTGATGCCCGACGGTTCGCCACAGCTCACCGAGACGTGGGTGACCACCGACGGGCACAACGTCGTACTGAACATCGTCGGCGGCACGCAGAAGGACCGGAACCTGCGCCGGGATCCGCGGGTGGCCGTCAACATCGTCGACCCGGCGGAAATCAGCCGGTTCTACGAAGTGCGCGGCCGCGCGGTCTCGATGACCACCGAGGGCGGCAAGGAGAGCATCGACGAGATCTCCCACAAGTACCTCGGGATCCCGTACCCGAACTTCAGCGGCAATCCGGACGAGACGCGGGTCATCGTCACGATCGAGGCCGACAAGGTCAACTCGCCTGCCCGCTGACCGCGAAGCGGTGAGCCCGTAGTGTCGCTGACGTGAGTGCCCTCGGCATCGTTCTCGTCGCGCTGGTCATCGCCGTCGGACTGGTCGGCATCGTGGTGCCGATCCTGCCCGGCGGCATCCTGGTGATCGGCGCGATCGGCGTATGGGCGTTCATGGTGAACACCGCGACATCCTGGGTGGTGTTCGGCATCGCCGCAGCCCTGTTCATCGCGTCGGCGATCATCAAATACACCTGGCCCGTCAAACGCATGCGGGCGGCCGATGTCCGCACCTCGGTACTCGTGGTCGGCGGCATCGCCGGTGTGGTGGGCTTTTTCGTCATCCCGGTCGTCGGCCTGCTGATCGGCTTCGTGCTCGGGGTGTTCGCCGCCGAGCTGAGCATTCGCGGCGATGCGCGCCGGGCCTGGGCGTCGACGTGGCACGCGCTCAAAGGCGTCGCGCTCTCGGTGGGCGTCGAACTGTCCGGCGCCCTGCTGGCGACGCTGGCGTGGGTCGTCGGGGTCGTCCTGACGGTCTAGCTCGCATGGCGCGTGCGGCGGGCCCACGCGTCGGCGAGGCGGAGCAGCACGGTGCGTTCGCGCCCCCGAGGCGGGACCTACAGAAAATAGGTGCCATGCGACGAAACCGATCGAGTAGGTCCGGCCGAATTTTCGGTTATTTCAACGGGGGAGACAAGACTGCGGCCCGATGGCCCTGGCCGCCCTCGTCCGGAACGATTACCGCGACTCGGCTGTACAGCGCACTGCGTCCCGGCTGCGAAGGCCTTCCTGCTCTGGCTGCGGATTGTTTATTCGCATCAATAACCCAGCGCGAAGCCCTTGACGCCACTGTATGGACTCGAGGTGCGGCTTGATACCCAGAAAAAGGAATAACCCGATGATTCCCCCTCCGGGGCCGTCTTGGTATCTACGGACACATCGTTGAAAATTTGAATTCGTGCGGCTTGATCCGACCGCACAAAAGTCTCAAACCATGCCAACACCTTGGCGCAGTCCTGTTCGGCTTCGGAGTACTTCGGAGATTCCATCATGACCGCGAAGTGAGAATAGCTGGGGTAATCGGGCGTGCCATCGCTGGCTACGGAACCGCAGTACTCACCTACATCGCCATTATATGTAATCCGGTCACCAACCTGGTAAGTTTCGCCGCCGAACTCGACGGTTTGGCCTGCCTCACTTGATAATCCGCCATCTCCGCCACTGCAACCGGCTGCGCCGGCCAAGAAGACGATACACAGCAGCAACTGCAGCCTAGCTCGAAATTTCGTTCCCATTGGCCCAACCCCCTAGTTGCTAGGCACTATAACAATATCGCGGGCACGGCGACGGTTGGCAAGGAAATTGCTAGATCTACTCGACCAGATCGCACGGCATCACATAAGCAAGCTGATCCCACCGAAGACCAGCCTTCTCCCTCAAGACGCGGCAGGAATCCCCCCTTTCACCGACTGAGGGTTCGCCACCAGAATACTTTCGAGTCTCAGACGAGGACCTGCCGCCTTTCCTGCGAGCGCGCAATGGCACCACCGGGACCCGACCACACAGCAACACAATTCCGGAACGTTGAATCTCGTGCGACGAAATACGAAGTCCGTTCGCAGGGTGTGCGGGCGAAACGCGCGTAAAGAAACGCCATTTCACAGCGGGGTTGGGGTCGGGTTTCCCGGCACGATGACGTCGCTGCTAAGAAATCGGTCGATTGCCGCGTCAGCAGCAAAGTTGCCGTAGTGGCCCTCGTCATACATCTTCGCGAGGTCTTGGTAGGTCGCGTACGTGCCGTGGACGCGGAACGGATCTAGGAAGTAGTTCTCAGTAGCAGCGTTGCCGATTAGTATCTGACCCCGATCGCTGGCGAGCCGTCGGGCCTTGGTCAGCGATTGCATTAGCCAGTCGGGGAATGGGATGGCGGCATCAATGATGTAGCGAGCCACTAGTTCCGGTATTACGACCTCGTCCTGCGCATCCTGGATGTGCAGGACGTCCAAATTCACATTTGAGGTGACTGGGCTGCCGAACGTCAGGATCGTCCCGAGGGGGGCATCGAAGCCCAGTCGTGCCCACTGGTTCGCGAGATTCTGAGCGTCAATACCACCTTGGCTGTAGCCCACGATCATCACCTCGGAAACGGTTCCGCACGTGGCGTTTTCGCGGCACTGCTGAAGCACATTCTTAATTGCAGCCACCTGATCACCCTTGACGTTACCGAGTTCGGTCGGGACGTTCTCGCCGATAGCTTGGTTGCCAGTGAGTAGGTAGGCAGGTACGGTCCCCCCGATGTACACAATCAGTCGGTTCTGACCTAGGTCATTTCGGACTGTTTGAACAAAAACACCGCCATTGCCGTCATTAGGAAGATTTCGTACGTTTTTCCAGAGGTCTTCCACCGAGTTGGCGTCCGCTATGCCGGCGACGTAGTCGACGCCGCTCAACAGATAGAGGGTTCCCCCCTCGTCGCTGGTCCGCAACTTCAAAGCGCGCCCACCGAGGGCGATCGTCTCTCCGATCTGTGAGCCGGCGGTGGCGTCGAAGACCTCAAGACCGCCGTTCCAACGTGTGACGTACACCTTGGTGCCGTCCCGGCTGACGGCCATACCTGTTATTTGTGGAGAAGTGCTTGACCGGTCAATCTCTAGTCTTGTATCCGCTACGACGTAGGGCTGGGACGCCGCTATGGAGACGATGTGGCCGGTCTCCGTGAATACGCGAGTGCCGTCCGGACTGATTGCGAGTCGCTGCGAGAACAAATCGGAATCCGTCAGACGGGTAATAAAGAGAGTGCTGAGCTGCCTTGTCTTGGTGTCGACGACGCCGAGATGATAGTTGCCGGCGCCGGTGACGCCCGGAGTGATGCCAACATAGAAATGCTCACCGTCGTTCGCCAAAGCTAGGCCTTGCACAATCCCCTCCTGGCGCATGGACTCGGGGATCGACACGCGGGTGATGTCCACTTGGTCTGCGACATCAACTATCCATATTGTTCCAACTGGGTGCAGTTGCCTGGGGTTCGGGACGTCTGCGTCCGTCGGAAGGTAGACACGCTCGCCGATGACATAAAGCTCTGTGCCATCGGCATTTACAGCTAGATCCTGAATGTAGGCGAAGTCGCTGCCCTGATTGAGTTCGATCGGAGACCGATCCAGTTCGAGGGCGGGACCACTGGTGTCCACGACGTGTACCAGTGCCCTGTATCTACCAGTTTCCTGCACATGGCTGGTGACGAATAAGCGTGTTCCGTAGGCCGCTATTGCCATCCCGTTGCCAGCAGCGGACACCCCAGCACTGGGAATACTCAGCGTACTGACGACTCTGTTGGTCACGGGGTCGATCGCTGCTATCTCGATCCCCAGGGATGTCCGGCGGACGGCGTACAACATCAAGTTGTCGTCACTGACAACAAAGTTCGAGTAGTCGCCGTACACGCGCGCGATGCTCGGCAATCCTCGCGCCGGGTCCGGTTGGCTGCTGGCAATAGGCAGCCGTGTCCCGTCGTAGTCATTGAGAAGAACAAGGTTGCCAGCCGAATCGATGTTGACGGTTCCAGTCCGGACACCGACATTGTGGTGGATGACGCTGTTAGTCACGGCGTTGATGACGCTCACCGTATTCAACGCACCATTCGTTACGTAGATGTTGCCCCGGTCGTCGGCGTAGACGCTGTTCGCGTTGGCACCCACTCCTATTGTGCTGGCCGCCAACGTGGCTGGATTTATCACTGAAATGGTCTTTCCCGCAGAGGTTGTCACATAAATGCGGCCAGCGCCGTCCCGTGTAATCCTCGTGGGTGCCCCCAATACTCTGATGTTGAAGTAAGTCAGATCAGAACTATTGCTGGTCACCTGCTGCGACCGGCTAACCGCCCGCAGCGGTTGACTGAGCTGACCACTGATGACCGTCACGTTGTCATCGAGGGGGTGGGTCACGTAAATAGTGCCGCCATCAACCGCGATCCCGCTCGGGTTGCGTCCTCCGCTGCTGACGGTGCGCAAGATCTGACCATTCTGATTGACCAGGGTGATGGTCGAGTCACCAAAGTTGGCGACGTAGACGACGCCATTGGAGTCGACCACAGCATCGATCGGCCCAGAACCTATACCGGCCAGCGTCTGAGTTGTGTAGTCATCGAGGTCAATCACGGACACACTGTCGCTACCGAAATTGGTGATATAGGCCCGGTCAGCGGACATAGAAATGCTGGTCGGTACAGCGCCCACTGCGATCGTCCGAAGCTGCGCTGCGTCGGCGTCAAGGATGCTGACCGTGCCGTCCTGCGCGTCGGTGATCCAGACACGACCGCGCCCGTCGATGGCAACATCGCTGGGGCTCCGTCCGACACGAACCGTCCGAACAACCCGGCCATCAGGCTCGAGGATGGAGAGGCTAGCCGCGCCATCATTGATTACGTATATGCGACCATCTGCAGCCACGGCAACACCGTTGGGCCTGCTTCCTCGCATCTCCAGACCGTTGGTAACAGCGGCTATGGATGCCAGCGCCTCTGCGGCAACAGGGACCGACGCGCTGTGCAGTCCGTCGGTGACGGATACAGAGAACTGGACAGAATAGGCCTTGCGCTCCGTCCAAGCTCGGGCGATTTCCTGTGCACTCGGCATGTATGTCCATTGCCCGGTCGCGGCATTTACCGATAACGCGCCTCCGGCCGGCAGGTTCGGCACACTGAAGCTCAATGGGTCCCCGTCGGGGTCCGTGATATTCATATGTCCTGAGATGGCCCCGGTGCGGTCGTCGACCGCATCTACTGTGAAGGCAGTTTCGGCGACCACTGGTGGTCCGTTGTTCGGCGAGGGCCCCACTTCAGCGATTGGCGCTTCAACATCTACATGAATGTCAGCGTCGCCGTCAGTGGCGATGACTGAGAATGTCGCTGTATCGAATTCTGCTGTACTGTAGGCGATCTCGCGGGCTCTACGCGTGGGCGTGTATGTCCAGTTGCCAGTAGCGGCGTCAATGGTGACGGCGCCAAGTCCCGGATCGATCGGATTGGCGAGCCTGTAATGCAGTCCGTCGCCATCAGGATCAATGACCTGGACGGTGCCGCTGACGACGCCGGTACGTTGATCGGTGGAATAGCCGAACGCGGGGTTTCCGACCTGTGGAGGCCGGTTGGTTTTGGCGGGGCTGATTGCGAGAACCACTGGAACGTATGCAACCCCGCCGTAACCGTCGGCGATGGAGACGGTGAAAGTGTCGGTCTTGGCCGACGCAGGTGCACCGGACGTCGCGGCGGCGGCGCGAGCGGCCGCCGTGGGCGTGTAGGTGAATGACCCGTTGGCGCCGACCGTGACGGCGCCTTTCTCGGTTGAGGCCGTGCCGCTGTAGGTGAGGGTGTCACCGTCGGGATCAGAACCGATGACAGTGCCGAAAACAACACCGGTTGTCGGGTTCGGTTGTCCCGCATCGACTGTGGCGGTCGGTGCAGTGTTCCGAGGGCTGATCGACACCGACACAGGCACTGTGGTGACCCCCCCGCGACCGTCGGTGATAGTCACTGCGAAGGTGTCGGTCTTGGCCGATGCAGGCGCGTTGAGCGCAGCGGCGGCGTGGCGCGCGGACCCGGTGGGGGTGTAGGTGAAACTACCGTTGGTGTTGACGGTGACCGTGCCTTTGGCCGTGTCGGTGGAACCACCGTAGGTCAGCGGGTCACCGTCCGGGTCGGTCGCCGTTACCGTGCCGGTCACGGTGCCGGTCGATGTATTAGGTTCATTTAGAATGGGTTTCGCGTTGCCGGGTGCGGAATTGGTGGGCAGGATGGCGATCGTTACGGGGATGGTGGCCACCGCGCCGAGGCTGTCCTTCGCGGTGACGTTGATGGTGTCGGTGGCAGTGCTGGGGTCGCCGTTACCAGCTGCGGCCCGTGCGGCCGGCGTCGGTGCGTAGGTGAAGGATCCGCGGCTGGTGACGGTGAATCTGCCCTTCCCGGTGGTGGTGGTGCCCGCGGTATAGATGATCCTGTCGCCGTCGGGGTCAACGGCGTTGACGGTGCCTGTGACCGCGCCGGTTGTGGCGTTGGGTGCGGCGGTGGTTGGTATGCCTGTTTGCGGGGCATCGTTTCGCGGTGCGATGGTGACTGAAACGCTGACGGTTTTGATGCCGCCGTGTCCGTCGTCGACGGTGATCTTGAATCGCTCTGTATCGGTGCCGCGGGTGGTCCGCGCTTTCTCACGCGCCGCCTCGGTCGGCGCGTAGTTGAAGGTGCCGTCGGCGTTGAGGGTGATTGCTCCGCTCGTCAAGGGAGAAGCCGTATATGTGAGGGTGTCGCCGTCGCGATCGCGTGAGGTGATGCGGCCGGTTACGACGCCGCTGGCAGGATCGGGTTTGGCGACAGTCGATCTCGTCGATGTCGGTGTGCTGTTCAGCGGTGGGATGGTGACCGTGATCGGTACCGAGGCGATACCGCCTTTGCCATCGCTGACTGTGACCGTGAAGGTGTCTGTCTTAGCGGACGCAGGTGCGTCGTTGGCGGCGGCGGCGTGGCGGGCGGCTGCGGTCGGGGTGTAGGTGAAGGAGCCGCCGGACGTGACGGTGGCCGTGCCTTTGCCGGTGGTCATTCCGGTGTAGGTGAGCCGGTCCTTGTCGCTGTCGATGGCAACCACGCTGCCGGTGACCCGTCCCGACGAGCTGGGGGAGCCCTGCCGACGAATAGTCACCACCGGGGCAGAGTTCTTGCCTTCCAATTTTGCGGTGTCGATCACGGTGACGGTGCCGTTGGTTCCACTCGTGTAGATCCGCCGACCATCGGCACTGATGGTGATCTCGCCGGGCCAGGCGCCAATCTCAATGGCGCTCAACACAGTTGAATTAGAGGTGTCGACAACGGAGACGACGCCCCAATCCGAACCGAATCCGTAGACGTACAGCCGCGTTCCATCAGGACTCACGGCCATGCTGGATGACATGCTTGTCACCGATATGACGTCGCCGATAGTTGTGCCGCTGGCAGCGTCGATGATGTGAACTGTGTTGTTCTCGCCCGCGGCGTAGAAACGCTGCTCGTCCGGACTAACAGCCAAGACTGCGGCAGTCGTCGGAATCTTCGGTCCGATGACCGCGCCTGTGGCCGCGTCGAGCACGGCGACGTGAGTGGCTTGGGCGTCGAAGTCGTACGTTTGGACGAACAGTCGTTTTCCATCGCGGCTGACTGCCATGAATTGTTGCCCGCCGGCAACCGCCATCGGCGCCCCCACAGCTTTCAGGGTTGCGACGTCGATCACCGTGATCGCACTGTCTCGGTTGAAATTCTGGCTGTGGCTGACGTAGACACGGCGGCCATCGGGGCTGACCACTATTTGGCGCGGATCCTCAGGTATCGCGATGGGTTCGCCGATGACGCGGTTGGTGGCCGTGTCGATGATCTTGACGATGTTCTCGGCATTGACCGTCACGAAAAGTCGTTTGCCATCGGGCGTGAGGGCCAGACCATAGGGTCCCTCGCCCACGCTGATGGACCGAAGGGGCCGTCCGCTACCTGCGTCTACGACACGGACCGACCCGCTGTCCATGTCGGCGACATACAGCCGGCGTCCATCCGGACTGAGAACGATCCCTTGGAGGTACTTTCCGATTCGAGAGCTCACTACGACAGCGTCGTCTGGCCACAGAACCTCCGCCGATGTCGAGGTCGTGGCGGCGGCCTGCTGCGTGAGCGTGGGGTCACCCGCCCGCCGAGCGGCGGCCAGAAACGCCAGCAGCAAGGGCGAGTCCGGCGGCGCCGCGGGGTCGGTACCCATCAGGGGCTTCAGCGCGGCAGTCAACCACCGCTGAACCGGTCCGGCTGAGCCCGACCCTTCGTTCGCCAGTTCAACCAGCTCGACCGGCGGCGGGGGTGGTTCCGCAAGCACGGCCGCTGCAGCTTTGACGGGCAGTCCTTCTTCAAGGGTTGCGGCATTTGGCGTCAACGTAGTGTTCGGCAATACTTCATCCGCTCCGACGGCCTTGTCAGCGCGAGCCGGGCCGCCGAACTCGTCCGCTGGCGCCGATTCCGTTGCAGCAGAACCGCCGGTGGCCTCTCCTTCGGCCTCACTGTCGTCCCGGCCCGAGGAACCTGCGCGGTCTCTGGACGTGACAGCCTTACCTTCTGAAGGCGGGACGTCCGGGCCCGACGTCTCGACGGTGTCCTCGTCGACGATGTCTGGATCAACCGATTCGGGATCTGGCGATTCACCCGAGCTGGACGAGGTGTCTTCGGTCTCGGTTTCCGTTTGTGGGGCGTCCCGAACCGCATCGCCGCGGCCGGAACCCGAGCCGACGCCGTCGGTCGATGAGGAGGTTGATGCCTCCGGATCTGCGAGAGCGATCCCGGGGCAGGATGCCACTGCTGCGCCAATTCCCAACGCCACGGCCAAAGCACCCACGCGACCCACATACCGTGCACAACCCACTGAGATTTCCCCGCCCGCTATAAGCGCCCGTCGTAGGCACGGTCAAGCCAACCGCTAACAGCAGCTGCTGCGGTACGCACCCGTTTGCCTATGACGCCGCACTGACACTTTGCTACTCATCGAGCATTAAAGCAGCGCCCGCGTCAATAGTGAGACTGTTTACTACGAAAGCATCCGAAGGTATGACATCTGACCTGTGCGACTGGGCGACAGACGTCCATCAACGCCTGACCACTGCTTGCGACAAACAATGGCACAAGAAAGTTGCTGACTATTGACACGAGATGTTGCGCCGCGCCGGCGTCGACGACGGCTCAGCCGTTGAGGGCCTTGCGCAGCCTCGCGACGTCGTCGTCGGTGACTCCGGCCGCCGTCAGGTACCCGTTGAGCGAGCCGAATTCGGAATCGATTGTCCGCCGGGCGATGTCGAGATACTGCTCTCGCACGCCGAGCACCGCGTCGGTGAGGCGCGCCTCCGCCAGCTCCATGATCTCGGGTGCCTCGGCGGCGCGCGCACGCACCGATTCCAGAATGCTCTCGCGCAGCTGTGGCACCGCCACGTTGCTGCGCAGGTAGTCCGACATGACGGCATCGCGCTCCACGCCGGCCGCTTCCAGCACGACGGCGACCGTGAATCCGGTGCGGTCCTTGCCGGCGAAGCAGTGGGCCAGCACCGCGCGGTCTGTGCCGAGCAGTGTGATGACGGTCTTCACCGCGCGTTGCGCCAGGGGAGCCGCCGCGATGCGCCCGTACTCCTCGGACATGTACCGCGCCGCGGCCTCGGCGACGGGTTCATCGTCGGGCTTGTCGGTCATCATCCGTTGGAACGCGTGCTCGTGCGGCGATTCGCCGTCGGACGCCATCGTCTCCACGAACGGCAGGTGGTGGATCTCGACGCCGGCGGGAACCAGGCCGGGACCGTGCCGCTCCAGCTCGCGGGCCGTGCGCAGATCCGCGACGTCGGTGACGCCGTACCCGGTCAGCGCTTCCCGGCCGCGGTCATCGAGCTTGGACAGCTCGCTGGCCCGGTACAGACGCCCGGGGGCGATACCGGTCTCCTCGGAGACGTCGCGAAAGTTCCAGGCCCCTGACAGTTCGCCGCCGGAGGACGGCACTAGTGGGCCACCGCCGCCGTGCCTGATTGGCGGCTCGCCGCCGTCGCCAGCGCGGACTTCTCTCTGCCCAACTCCGCCCTCGCGATCGTGCGCATGTGCACCTCGTCGGGCCCGTCGAACAGCCGCATCGCACGGTGCCAGCTGTACAGCCGGGCCAGCGGGAAGTCGTCGCTCACGCCCGCACCGCCGTGCACCTGGATCGCGCGGTCGATCACATCGCAGGCGACCTGCGGCGCCACGGCCTTGATCTGGCTGACGAGCACGTGCGCTTCTTTGTTGCCCTTCTGGTCGATCGTCCACGCCGCCTTCTCGCAGAGAAGGCGCGTCTGGTCGATCTCGTTGCGCGACTTGGCAATAGCTTCACGAACCACGCCCTGCTCGGCGAGCGGCTTGCCGAACGCCACCCGCTTCTGCACCCGGTCCACCATCAACGCCAGCGCGCGCTCGGCGGCGCCCAGGGCCCGCATGCAGTGGTGGATGCGGCCCGGGCCGAGACGGGCCTGAGCGATCGCGAAGCCCGACCCCTCCTCGTCGAGCAGGTTCGACGACGGCACCCGCACGTTGTCGAACGTGATCTCGCAGTGCCCGTGCTGGTCCTGCCATCCGAACACCGGCAGCGACCGCTCGATGGAAACACCGGGGGTGTCGGTGGGCACCAGAATCATCGACTGCTGCCGGTGGCTGGGGCCGTCGGGATTCGTACGGCCCATCACGATCAGGATCTTGCAGCGCGGGTCGGCCGCACCGGTGATCCACCACTTACGACCGTTGATGACGTAGTCGTCCCCGTCGCGCAGCATCGTGGTCTCGATGTTGCGGGCGTCGCTGGACGCGACGGCGGGTTCGGTCATCGCGAAGGCGCTGCGGATCTCGCCGTCCAGCAGCGGCTTGAGCCACTGCTCACTCTGCTCCTCGGTCGCGAACAGGTGCAGCGTCTCCATGTTGCCGGTGTCCGGTGCGGCGCAGTTGGTGACCTCGGGCGCGATCTCCATGCTCCAGCCGGTGATCTCGGCCAGCGGGGCGTACTCGATATTGGACAGCCCGGACACCGACGGCAGGAACAGGTTCCACAGCCCGCGCTCCTTGGCCTGCTTCTTCAGCTCCTCCACCACCGGCGGCACCGTGTGGTCACGGGGGCCTGCCTCAAGCCGGTAGGCGTGATACGACTCCTCGGCGGGGAACACCAACTCGGTCATGAAGTCCGTCAACCGCGCGTGGTAATCGGCAGCCTTGGCTGACATCGAGAAGTCCATGACCGCCACGATATGACACGTGTAAAGAACGGCTTTTCGCGGAGGTCGTCAGGACGACGCGGCGCGCTGCGGCGCCCTCGTGGCAGAGACGCCGAACGACAACGCGAACTGGTTGAGCGTCGCGGGCATCGGCTGGTCTGGACTGAGCGGCCCGCCCTTGTCCAGGGACAGGTCCACCCGCGACAGCACCCCGGCCAGCAGCGAGCTGGTGACGAAGAGGACGAGGTCGCGCCCGGGGCAGACGGCCGGCCCGGCGCTGAACGGCACGAGCTGCGGGTGTTGCTTGGCCCGCCCGTCCAGCCAGATCGCCGGGGTGAACTCGTCGGCGAACGGCAGCAGCTCAGGGTCTCGGTGGAAGGCCGGCAGCGGGATCAGGACGGTCCCCGGCGGCGACACGGACACCTCCCGGTCGGTGCCCTCGTGCCAGGTGGTCTCCGCGGCGAGTTCGCGCAGGATCGCCGGCGTGGTCGGCCACAGGCGCACCGACTCCAGCACGCAGGCACGCAGGTACGGCCGGACCCGCACCAGGTCGGGGTCTTCGATCTCGGCGCGTGCGAGCGCATCCGGGTGGCTGCTCAGCAGCGCGGCGGCGCGTAGCGCGGCCATGCCTGCGGCGTCGAAGGCGAAAAGCCAGTGCGGGACCTGACCGATCGGATCGACCCCGCCGGACGTGTGGACCGCGGCCAGCGCGCCCAACAGGCTGGTCGGGTCCGGCTCCTCGGCGTAGTGATAGAGCTGGGCGAAGAAGCGGGCGCGCCGACGAGCATGCTGCGGACTGAGGAACGACCAGTTCGCCGCAGTGCGCAGCCGCCACAGGTCGTCGGTGACGGACTCGTCGTCGCGGGCGCGGGCGCCGAGGACGAGACGTCGCGCCACCCGCCACCACGCGGTGATGAATTGCGCCGAGTCGAAGCCCCCGGACCGGGACGCCTCGGCCAGGAAGCGGGCCACCTCGTCGTTCACGATGTCCTGGAATGCGGCGGCAAGGCCGTGCAGTTCGGCGCCGGTGTCGAGGGCGCCCTCGTTGACGAGGCGGCGCCGCTGCCGGATGTCACCGCGAGAGATCAGCACCGCATTGGGCTGGAACTGCTGCAGCGCGTGCCGCTTCTCCCAGCTCGCCGGGTCGAACGGGTACGGCGAGTTCTCCAGAATGTCCGAGACGTCAGCGGGGTCCAGCGGCACCACGACCCGCCGGCCCGGGATGTCCAGCACGACCGGCCCGCAGCCGAAGCGCTGCCGCAGTTCGGCCAGGCGACGGACCCCACGCGCGTCGGCGTCCATCCGATCGAGGAGGCCGACCACACGCCGGCGTCGCGCGATGACCCCGGCAGCCAGGGACGGCAACCCGAAATCGGCGAGTGCCGCAAGGGCACTGGTGCCGGTGAGCCGGGGCGCCGGAGCCGTCATTCTGCGCCGCGGCCTTCTCGGCTGCGGCGGTACGCGGACTGTCGGAAGGAGGTAAGCCACGAGGGCAGCAGGCGGACCTCGGTGCCGCTGCGTTGCGTCGGGTCGAACGGCTGGTCGCAGCCGGGGTCGTCCTCGCACAGTTCGCGGTCGAAGGTCAGGGTGGCCAGCTCCTGGAACGAGCCGCCGCCGTAGGCCTGTTCGACGCTGAACTCGAGTCCGCCCTGGGTGATGTGCTCACGGACGGTGTCCAGGGACAGGCCGTCCTCGCCGACCGGGGTCAGCAGCCGCGCCCGTACCCAGTACACGCCACCGCGGTAGCCGAGTGGCATCAGCGTCGAGTACTGCGCCGATGGCCACGACCCGACCGGTCGCAGAACGACGCGGGCCGCCGACGACACCGTCAGCACGTCCCACGGTTCGGAGCCGTCGGCGTCACGGTTCATCCGCCAGGCCAGGCCGGCGAAGTCCGGTACCCCACCGGGCGTGCCCGCACCCTTGGAGATCCGTCCGATCACGTCGCCGGACACGACGGGCAGGCCTTGGCCGGCCGGGGCCACCCGGGTGATCGTGCCGGCGCACAGCACGCCCGTCGGATGGAAGAGGCGCTTGTCGCGCAGGGCTGCGCCGGCCCGGACGGGCAGTGTGGTCAAGTCTGAAATGCTCACCCTGTCTGACTGCCCGGTGCGGACGGGATGAAACAGGCAGTCGGCCGATTGCCGGCTGCGCCGGCCGTCACGGCCCCGTCGCCGGGGCGCGCCCGGACGGCGTTTGGACCGTTCGGGGCAGGGTAACCGGCGCCGCATGGCGTCTCTGTGGACTGATGGACGGACCGAAACCGCTTCCCGCCCAGAGGACGTGGCCCAGGTACGCAGCGCGGACGTCGTCGTGGTCGGTGGCGGGATCACCGGTCTGACCACGGCGCTGCAGCTGTCCCGTGCGGGCAAGAAAGTGGTGGTGGTCGAAGCCCGCCATATCGGCGCCTGCGCGTCTGGCAACACCACCGGCAAGGTGAGCGTGCTGCAGGGCAGCAAGCTGTCGAACATCGCCTCCAAGCACGGCACCGACGTGCTGCGCGCCTACGTCACCGGTAACAGCGAGGGACGCGACTGGCTGATCCGGTACTGCGACGACCACGGGTTGAACGTGCAGCGCGAAGACGACCACGCCTACGTGCAGAACGAGAAGAGCCTCGGTTCCGCCCGCAAGATCCTGGCGGCGTGCCGGGAGGCGGAGCTGGACGCACAGTGGGTCGACGAGGCCGACGTGCCGTTCCCGTTCGCCGGTGGGGTCCGGCTGCGTGACCAGGCGCAGATCGACCCGATGCCGTACCTGAGCAGTGTGGTCACCGAGTTCGAGCGCCACGGCGGCACCCTGCTGCAGGGCGTGCGCGCGACGTCGGTGTCGGGGATCGGGCCCGTCACCGTGAAGCTGCGGCTGACGGCCGACGATCAGGGCACCCGCGACGAGGAGTTCGCCGTCACCGCCCAGCAGTGCGTGCTGGCGACCGGCGTCCCGATCCTCGACCGCGGGCTGTTCTTCGCCCGGCTCGAGGCGATGCGCTCCTACTGCATGGCCTACGACGTGCCTGGCGAGATCACGAGATCGATGTACATCGCGGTCGATTCGCCGTCCCGGTCGGTGCGCTACGCGCCGACCGCCGACGGCGACAAACTGATCGTCGGCGGTGCGGGGCACCCCGTCGGACGGTCCGATCATCCGAAGAACGCGGTCGACGAACTCCACCGCTGGGCGACCCTGCACTACCCGGGCGCGCAGCGGACCCACTACTGGTCGGCGCAGGACTACCACCCGGTCGACGAGCTGCCCTACGTCGGCCCGCTGCTGCCGAAGCTCGACAACCTCCTGGTGGCAACAGGATTCGACAAATGGGGAATGACGAACGGGGTCGCCGCCGCCCTGGCCCTCTCGGCGCGCATCCTGGGCGGACGGATGGACTGGGCCAAGGCCTTCGGCAGCTGGAGCCCGCACGAACTGAGCGGGATCCCCTCGGCGCTGCAACAGAACTTCGAGGTCGGCCTCAATCTGGCCAAGGGCTGGGTCACTCCGATCACCGCGCCGTCGGCCACGCCCGAGGAGGGGCAGGGCGTTGTCAGCGGTCCGCCCTGGAACCTGCGGGCCACCAGCGTCGTCGATGGCACCGAACGCACCATCTCCCCGGTCTGCCCGCACCTCGGCGGCATCGTCAACTGGAACGACTCCGACCAGGCGTGGGAATGTCCGCTGCATGGTTCGCGGTTCGCCCCCGACGGTGCGCTGCTCGAAGGTCCGGCCACCCGCGGTCTGCGGTAGCGGTTCAGCCCCGAAGGGTGTCGGAAGGGTTGCAGCCGTAGGTCTTCCGATACAGCGAGGCGAACCGGCCGGTGTGCCCGAAGCCCCAGCGGGAGGCGACCAGCTGGATCGTGGTGCTTCCGGGGTCCGACTGCATCAGCTCGTGATGGGCATGGTCCATGCGGACCCGCCGCAGATACTCCATCGGCGTCATGCCCGCATGTCGGCGGAACATGTACTGCAGCGCGCGTGGGGTCACGTGAATACTCGCCGCGATGTCGGCCAGGGCGATGTCGCTGTCGGCGTTGCTCTCGATGAAGGCGATCGCGCGGCGCAGCAGCGGCGGTTTGGCATCCACCCGGTCCCGCGCGGTGGTCTCGACCGCCGCGTTGGTGGGCAGCGTGTTGATCACGACGGCCGCCAGCATCGACTCGGTGGTGGAGGCCACCAGCCGGCTCGGTGTGCCGCCCTCGCTGTGGACGATGGTGCGCACATATTCGATCGCATGGTCGAGCTGCCGCTCGGCCTGTGCGTTCACCGCGCGGTGCCCGACGAGCCGCACGCCTCCCGACTGGCCTTCCGCCGGGGCGGCGACCCGGTCCAGCAAAGCGGTGTCGAACATCGTCAGGTCGTAGTTGGCCTGGCACACCCGGCCGGAGTACGGCATCTCGGGATGGGACAGCAGCGTGACGTCCCCTGGTTCGAAGACGTCCTGGCCTTCGCCGACGAAGTTTTCCTCGATCCGGCCGTCGTGCACCCGGCACAGACAGACCCGCCCGAGGGGAGCCGCGTCGTAGGACATGTGGAAATCGAGCTCGAGCTCGTCGAAGCTGATCGATCCGAGCCAGCGCCGGTCGACGCGCGCGGACGGGCTTTCACCCTCGCCCGCGGCGATGGTCATCTTGGTGTAGGCCCTGACAAGGAAGTCCTCGGTGGCACCCAGATCAGTGCTGTCGAAATGGAGATTGTCGCCCGCCGGAGAGGGCGTCGGAAGAGAGTGCATGTTGCTACCCCGCTGTTTGCGGTGGTCTACGAAGGCAACGTCTTAACCCTCAGTTCTCCTCGACCATACCCAATCGGGTGCTTTCTGACGGAATCGACACCAGCGAACCCGTGGTCGCCGGCTGTCGGACACGGATGATCAGGCCCTGCGGATCGTCGGCTGCGCCCCCTGCTGCTGTGGGAAGCTGACGGGCATGGCGGGGCGATGAGCGGCGGCGAGAGGGTGCGGGTGGTGGTCGGCGACGACCACCCGATGTTCCGCGACGGGGTCGTGCGCGCCCTGCAGTCCAGCGGCTCGATCGACGTCGTCGCCGAGGCCGACGACGGCACCGAGGCCCTCGCGGCGATCCGCGAGCACCGCCCCCGGGTCGCGCTGCTGGACTACCGGATGCCCGGCCTGGACGGCGCCGAGGTGGCCGCCGCGGTGCACCGCGAGGAGCTGCCGACCAGGGTGCTGCTCATCTCGGCGCACGACGAGTCCGCAATCGTCTACCGCGCGCTGCAGGACGGCGCCGCCGGGTTCCTGCCGAAGGAGTCGACGCGCAGCGAGCTGATCAACGCGGTGCTGGACTGCGCGAAGGGCCGCGACATCGTGGCGCCGAGCCTGGCGGCCGGTCTGGCCGGTGAGATCCGTAGGCGCGCCGAGCCCGAGGGTCCGGTGCTGAGCCCGCGGGAGCGGGAGGTCCTCGCCATGATCGCGGCCGGCAGCTCCATCCCGTCGATGGCCAAGGAGTTGTTCCTGGCCCCGTCGACGGTCAAGACGCACGTCCAGCGGCTCTACGAGAAGCTCGGGGTCAGCGATCGCGCCGCGGCCGTCGCCGAGGCGATGCGCCGCAAGCTCCTGGACTGACGTGGCCGGGCTGCGTCAGCGTCTCGGCACCACTCGGGACTTCCTCGCCAGCGAGCCGGTACGGGTGTCGGCAGTGCTGCGGCTGCCGCTGATCGCGTTGATCGGTGCGCTGGTGTGGATCTGGGAGGTGGACCACTGGCTGCCGGGGCTGTACGCGGTGATCCTGGGCAGCTATGCCGTCGCCGCGGTGGTGTGGCTGGTGGCGGTCTCGCGGGGGCCGGTGCCGCGCTGGGCGGATTGGGCGTCCTCGGCGGTGGACCTGTCGGTGATCGCCGCACTGTGCCTGGTTTCCGGAGGCGCCACCGCGGCCCTGCTGCCGGTGTTCTTCCTGCTCCCCATCTCGGTCGCGTTCCAGGACCGACCCGAACTGACGGCCATCATCGGCACCATCACGGCCGTCGCCTATCTGTCGGTCTGGGTCTTCTACTCCAAACGCGATGACACGGTGGGCCTGCCGAACATGGTGTATACCCATTTCGGCTTCCTGGTCTGGATGGCCGTGGCCACCACCGCGCTGAGCGTCGTGCTCACCCGCCGGGCGGTGCGGGTGCGGGCCCTGCAGAAGGTTCGTCTCCAATTGGTCTCCGAGGCAATGCAATCCGACGAGCGCCACAGTCGTGAGGTCGCCGAGCATCTGCACGACGGGCCTCTGCAGACGCTGCTCGCCGCCCGCCTCGAGCTCGACGAGGCCCGGGAACGCCACCCCGACCCGGCGCTGGACATGGTCTATGCGGCCCTGCAGGAGACCGCGGCGGGCCTGCGCTCCACCGTCACCGAGTTGCACCCGCAGGTGCTCGCGCAACTCGGTCTGACCGCCGGGGTGCGAGAGTTGCTGCGCCAGTTCCAGACTCGGTACGACCACGACATCACGGCCGATCTCGACGAGGTCGGCAAGCCCGAGTCCCAGGTCCTGCTGTACCGCGCCGCCCGCGAGTTGCTCACCAATATCGCCAAGCACGCCGGCGCGACGGCCGTGCACGTCGAACTGACGAGGCGCGGGGACCGCGTCGTGCTGACGATCTCCGACGACGGCAAGGGATTCGCCCCCGCGGTCGTCGGCGAATCCCTGGAACGCGGGCACATCGGTCTGGGGTCGCTGCTGGCGCGGTTCGACGCCATGGGCGGCTCGATGCGCATCACATCCGACCCCGGATCCGGCACGCAGGTGACGGCGACGTCGCCGCCGGAACCCGGGTCCGGCTAGGCGTTCTCGGTGACCGACAGTGCGGCGTTGATCGCGTCGACGCGGTCCTTGGCGTCGCCGAACAGCATCTGGGTGTTCTCCCGGAAGAACAACGGGTTCTGCACCCCGGCGTAGCCGGAGGCCATCGACCGCTTGAACACGATGACGTTGTCGGCGTTCCATACCGTCAGCACCGGCATGCCGGCGATCGGGCTGCCCGGATCCTCGGACGCGGCCGGGTTGACGGTGTCGTTGGCGCCGATGACGAGCACCACGGAGGTGCCGTCGAAGTCGTCGTTGATCTCGTCCATCTCGAGCACGATGTCGTAGGGCACCTTCGCCTCGGCCAGCAGCACGTTCATGTGCCCGGGCAGGCGTCCGGCGACCGGGTGGATGCCGAAGCGGACGTCGACGCCGCGCTCGCGCAGCTTGCGGGTCAGGTCGGCGACGCCGTACTGGGCCTGTGCGACCGCCATCCCGTATCCCGGTGTGATGATGACCGAAGACGCCGAGGCCAGCAGTTCGGCGGCGCCGTCGGCGGTGATCTCGCGGTGCTCGCCGTAGTCCTTGTCCTCGGCCGGGCCGGCCTCGATCCCGAAGCCGCCCGCGATCACCGAGATGAACGACCGGTTCATGGCCTTGCACATGATGTAGGACAGGTAGGCACCCGACGAGCCGACCAGCGCGCCGGTGATGATCAGCAGATCGTTGCCGAGCAGGAAGCCCGACGCCGCCGCGGCCCAGCCGGAGTAGCTGTTGAGCATCGAGACCACGACGGGCATGTCGCCGCCGCCGATGGAGGCCACCAGATGCCAGCCGAGTAGCAGCGCCAGCACGGTGACGACGATGAGCAGCCACAGCTGCGGGTCGATCGTGAACCAGACCGTGAACGCGGCGAAGAGCACCAGCGCGCCCACGTTGAGTAGGTTCTTGCCGGGCAGCATCATCGGCGCGGACTTCATCTTCGCCGACAGCTTCAGGTTCGCCACGATCGATCCGGTGAACGTGACCGCACCGATGAAGACGCCGATGACGACCTCGGCCGAGTGGATGCCGAGCATGCCTTCGCCGGCCAGCTGCGCCGCTTCGGCACCACCCGGGTCGCCTTCGACGTGCAGGTAGCCGTTCCAGCCGACCAGCACGGCGGCCAGGCCCACGAACGAGTGCAGCAGCGCGATCAGCTCGGGCATGCCCGTCATCTCGACGATCTTGGCGCGCCACAACCCGATCGCGGCGCCGATGATCATCGCCACGGCCAGCAGGGCCAGACCCAGTGGTTCGATGTGGCGGGCCAGCGCCAGCGCGATGGTCGCCACGAGTGCGACCGCCATGCCGGCGATCCCGAAATTGTTTCCCGCCCTTGATGTCTCGTGCTTGGACAGGCCCGCCAGCGCCAGGATGAAGAGCAGCGCCGCGACGACGTAGGCAGCGGTGGCCGCTGTCTCCAGTGTGAACATGGTTCTAGCTCCTCGAGAACATGGCCAGCATGCGGCGGGTCACCGCGAAGCCGCCGAAGATGTTGATGCTGGCGAGCAGGATCGCCAGGAAGGCCAGTGCGGTCACTGCGACATCCCCGTGGCCGATCTGCAGCAGCGCGCCGACCACGATGATTCCGGAGATCGCATTGGTGACCGACATCAGCGGGGTGTGCAGCGCGTGGTGCACGTTGCCGATCACGTAGTAGCCGATGACGATCGCGAGCGCGAAGACCGTCAGGTGCACCTGCAGCGCCGACGGGGAGAGCGCGATCAGTGCGAACAGCACCGCAGCGGCGGCGAACGTGACGCCGAGCCGGCGCCCCATGGACATGGGCGCCTTGACCGGCTTGGCCTCGACCGGGGCCGCGGCGGGGGTGGTGGCCGGCGCCGCCGACACCTGCACCGGCGGAGGCGGCCAGGTCACCTCGCCGTCGCGCACCACGGTGACCGAGCGCTGGACGACGTCGTCCCAGTCGAGGGTCAGCTGACCGTCCTTCTCGGGCGTCAGCAGCTTCAGCAGATTGACCAGGTTGGTCCCGTACAGCTGCGAGGCCTGTGCGGGCAGGCGCCCCGCCAGGTCGGTGTAGCCGATGATGGTCACGCCGTTGGCCGTTACGACGGCCTCGTCCTTGACGGTGCCTTCGACGTTGCCGCCGTTGGCCGCGGCCATGTCGACGATCACGCTGCCCGGCTTCATCGAGGCCACCATGTCGGCGGTGATGATGCGCGGTGCAGGCCGTCCGGGGATCAGCGCCGTGGTGATGATGATGTCGACGTCTTCGGACTGCTCGGCGTACAGCTGCGCCTCGCGGGCCTTGTAGTCGTCGCCCATCTCCTTGGCGTAGCCGGTGGCCGACACCTCCGCGGCGGCCGGGTCGACGGCGAGGTACTCACCGCCGAGCGATTTGACCTGGTCGGCCACCTCGGGCCGCGGGTCGGTGGCCCGCACGATCGCGCCCAGGCTGCCCGCGGCGCCGATGGCCGCGAGCCCTGCGACACCGGCCCCGACGACGAGCACTTTGGCCGGCGGCACCTTGCCGGCGGCCGTGACCTGACCGGTGAAGAACCGGCCGAACCGGTGGGCCGCCTCGACGACGGCGCGGTAGCCGGCGATGTTGGCCATCGACGACAGCACGTCCAGGGACTGGGCCCGGGAGATCCGCGGCACCGCATCCATCGCCAGCACGGTGATCGGGCGGGTGGCGAGCTGCTCGACCAGTTCCGGCTTGAGCCCGGGGGAGATCAGGCTGATCAGCGTGGCACCGTCACGCAGGCTCGCGATCTCCGCCTCGCTGGGTGCGTTGACTTTGAGCACCACATCCGAGGACAGCACCTGCTCGGTGGTGCCGACGGTCGCGCCCGCGTCTGCGAAGGCCTCGTCGGAGAAACTCGACGCAGCGCCCGCCCCGGATTCGACGACGACGTCATAGCCGAGCTTGAGAAGCTGTCCGACGGTCTGCGGGGTCGCCGCGACCCGCGTCTCCCCAGGTAGTGACTCTCTCGGTATCCCGATGATCATCGATGTCGATCCGATCTAGGCTTCGCGCACGGTCGGGCCGAGGCGCCCTGGAACCGGTCCGGCGCCCCCGCCTTCGTCCGTCGTTGGACGGGTTGGAAGTTGTCAGTGTAAGAGTTCCCGCTACCGACGGTCACACTCCGTACGCCCTTGGGGTCGACGGCGTGACGGATGCGTGGCCAGGTGTAACGCCGGGGTCGGCCGGGCGCACAGCACAGTTGACGGGCGTCAAGTGCGCGTTACGGTTACGCGCATGCCCGACACCACCGCGGCGTTGTCGTACGCGCCCGAGGATCCGTTCGTCGTCGCCGACGTCCACGTCGACGACCCCCGTGACGACGAGATCCTCGTCCGCATCGAAGCGGCGGGGATCTGCCACACCGACCTGGTCAATCGTGTTGCGGGCACGCCCGATCGGCCTGTTCTGCTCGGCCACGAAGGTGCCGGGGTGGTCGAGGCAACGGGTGGTGCGGTGACGTCGGTCAAGCCCGGTGACCGGGTCGTGCTGTCCTTCCGCAGTTGCGGTGCGTGCGTCAACTGCACGGCCCAGCGCCCCGCCTACTGCCGAAATGCCACCCGGCTGAACGGTTTTGGTGCCCGTGCTGACGGTACCGCGCGAGTGACGGTCGGTGATCGACCGGTGGTGGACGGATTCTTCGGACAGTCGAGTCTCGCCGGGTATGCGCTGACCACCTCCGACAACACGGTCGTAGTGGGTTCCGACGTCGATCCCGTCCTCGCCGCGCCGCTGGGCTGCGGCTTCCAGACCGGTGCGGGTGCGGTGCTGAACCTGCTGCGGCCGCGACCGGGGAGCACCTTCGCCGTATTCGGCGCCGGCGCAGTCGGTTTGGCGGCGGTGCTGGCCGCGCTCGCCTGCGACGTGGAGGCCGTCGTCGTGGTCGAACCTTCCGCCCGGCGCCGCGCGCTGGCCGAAAGCCTGGGCGTGCGTGCGGCTCTGGACCCGGGTGAGGACCCGGTGCGTGTCCTGCGGCAGCTGACCGGCGGGGGAGTGGACCATGCCCTCGACACCACCGGAAGGCCCGACGTGCTGGCCGCCGCGGTGTCCGCGCTGGCGGTCGGCGGTTCCGCCGTCGCAGTCGGCCTCGGAACGGGCGTGCCGCAGATCGACCTCCGCGACCTGGTGATGCGAGGCAAAACGGTGCACGGCTGCTTGGAGGGCGACTCGGTGCCCGCGGTGTTCATCCCGCAGCTGCTCGAGCTGCAGGCCCGCGGCCGGTTCCCCGTCGAGCGGCTGGTCTCGGCGTTCCCGCACGCCGACGTCAACGCCGCGCTCGATGCCCAGCACCGCGGCGACGTCGTCAAACCGGTGCTCACCTGGTGAGCTGACTTTCACTCGCGGTGATCGCAGCTATTCCCCGATCATGACGCATCCGTCAATGTCTGCCGGTGTCCGTTTTCGTCGATATCGCACCCAGCTCGGATCCCAACGCCGTGTCGTCGGCGTCGGGCCCTGAACCGCGTCCACGACGACGTCGCCGGCGCGGCTTGCTGACGAAAGCCGCGTTGCCTCTGCTGTCGGTCGCGGCCTTCGGCATCGTGTGGCAGCTGGCCGCCGCCAGCGGAATCTGGAACCAGACCTTCGTCCCGTACCCGGCGACGGTGTGGAACGCGTTCATCGACGTCTCGACGACCCACGACGGCGTTCGCGGCTACGCGGGATACCTGCTGTGGGAGCACCTCTACATGACCCTGCGCCGGGTGCTCGCCGGCGTCGTCATCGGGGTCGTTCTCGGGGTGCTGCTGGGACTGCTCATGGGCTCTGTCGGCTGGGTCCGCAGCGTGCTCGAACCTTGGCTGACGTTCTTGCGGGCGCTGCCGCCGCTGGCCTACTTCTTCCTGCTGGTCATCTGGCTGGGTATCGACGAGGCGCCGAAGATCACGCTGCTGGCACTTGCCGCGTTGCCTCCGGCGGCGGTCGCGACGACGTCAGCCGTGGTCGCCGCGCCCGTCGGGTTGCAGGAAGCGGCACGGGCGCTGGGCGCGTCCCGACGTCAGGTCATCCGTGACGTCGTCGTCCCGTCGGCGCTGCCCGAGACGTTCACCGGGATCAGGCTCGCCGTCGGCATGGCCTACTCGTCGGTGGTCGCGGCCGAGCTGTTCAACGGCATCCCCGGAATCGGCGGATTGGTCAAGGACGCCAGCAATTACAACAACACCCCGGTCGTGCTGGTCGGCATCTTCGCCGTCGGCTTCTCGGGTCTGGTCATCGACTCACTGCTGCGTTCGATCGAACGCCGCAGCGTCCCCTGGAGAGGAAGAATCTAGATGAAACCGAAAGCCGTTCTCGCAGTGCTCGTCACGGCCGTGCTGGCCCTGGCGGGCTGCTCTGTGGACAACGCCGGGCAGTCGGCCGACAAGCCCACGATCAGGATCGGCTATCAGACCTTCCCGAGCGGGGACCTGATCGTTAAGAACAGCAGGTGGCTCGAAGAAGCACTGCCCGACTACAACATCAAGTGGACGAAGTTCGACTCGGGCGCCGACGTGAACACCGCGTTCATCGCACAGGAACTGGACTTCGGCGCCCTGGGTTCCAGCCCGGTGGCCCGCGGATTGTCGGCGCCGCTGAACATTCCCTACCAGGTGGCGTTCGTGCTCGATGTCGCCGGCGACAACGAAGCGCTGGTGGCACGCAACGGCTCCGGCGTGGACACCATCGCCCAGCTGAAGGGCAAACGCGTGGGGACGCCGTTCGCGTCCACCGCGCACTACAGCCTGCTGGCGGCGCTGAGCCAGAACGGATTGTCTCCGAACGAGGTTCAGCTCGTCGACCTGCAGCCCCAGGCGATCCTCGCCGCATGGGAGCGCGGTGACATCGACGCGGCCTACACCTGGCTGCCGACGCTGGACCAGCTACGCGCCAACGGCAAAGACCTCATCACCAGCCGCCGGCTCGCCAGCGACGGAAAGCCCACTCTCGATCTCGGCGTGGTGTCCAAGGAGTTCGCCGGTGCGCACCCCGAGGTCGTCGATATCTGGCGCCGGCAGGAAGCTCGTGCGCTGGACCTCATCAAAGACGATCCCGCAGCGGCGGCCAAGGCGATCTCCGCCGAGATCGGCCTCACCCCCGAAGAGACGGCGGGCCAGATCAAGCAGGGTGTGTACCTGACTCCCCAGGAGGTTGCTTCCGCTGAATGGCTTGGCTCGCAGGGCAATCCGGGCAACATCGCCGTCAACTTGGAGAGCGCCTCGCAGTTCCTGGCCGAGCAGAAGCAGATCCCTGCCGCGGCACCGCTGAAGACCTTCCAGGACGCCGTCTACACCCAGGGTCTTCCGGATGTCCTCGACCAGTAGCGGCGCGATCCACATCAAGTCGGTGTCGCACCGCTACGGAAAGGGTGGTGACGAGGTCACCGCACTGGGTCCGGTGGACCTGACCGTCGATCCGGGTTCCTTTCTGGTCCTGGTCGGTGCATCGGGATGCGGCAAGAGCACGCTGCTGCGTCTGCTCGCGGGCTTCGAGTCACCGAGCCAGGGCTCGGTGCAGATCGCGGGGGAGGCGCCGACGCCCGGTGTGACGGCCGGCGTGGTGTTCCAGCAGCCGCGGCTGTTCCCGTGGCGGACTGTCGGCGGGAACGTCGAGCTGGCACTGAAGTACGCAAAGGTGCCGCGCGACAGGCGAAGTGAGCGCCGCGACGAGCTGCTGGAACGGGTCGGCCTCGCCGGCACCGCGAACCGGCGGATCTGGGAGATCAGCGGCGGCCAGCAGCAGCGCGTCGCGATCGCCCGGGCACTGGCCGCCGAGACCCCCCTGTTCCTGCTCGACGAACCGTTCGCGGCTCTCGACGCCCTGACCCGGGAGCGGTTGCAGGAAGACGTCCGTCAGGTCAGTGCGGAGTCGGGCCGGACCACCGTGTTCGTCACGCACAGCGCGGACGAAGCCGCATTCCTCGGTTCCCGGATCGTGGTGCTGACCCGCAGGCCGGGCCAGGTCGCGCTCGACATCCCGGTCGAGCTGCCCCGCACGGGCGTGGACGCCGACGAGCTGAGGCGCTCGCCGGAGTATGGGGAGTTGCGGGCGGAGGTGGGCCGCGCCGTCAAGCGCGCCGCGGCGTAGCCGCGAATCGGGCTGCCGCGGCGTAGCCGCGAATCAGGCTGGGGCGGCGTAGCCGCGGGACTGACCCATATCTCGAAACGGCACCGATCAGGCATCGACCTCACATTCCCGGTGCGTGGGATGCACCGTGAGCCGCACGATTACGGCGTGAGCATGGTTGTCGAACGCGGGCTGGCCCGATGCCCGAGATGTGTTGCGGTCGCCGATTACGTCTTCATCGAGACGTCGGAGCGGGGACCCTGCGGGCTGCGGTACGAGGTGCGGTGCCGCAAGTGCGGCGAGTGCTACCGCGAGGAGAGTCGGCCGGTGGCCAATCTGCCTGCGCTGGTGAGGGAGTCGTTGCGGTGGCCGCCGGACTGCGAGCCGGTGCCACCCCGGGATCTGCGCAAGGAGATGCGCGACAAACTCGCCGTCGTCACCGAACGCGGGAAGTCCGAGTTCGACGAGCTGGGCAAGCAGCTACACAGCGTCTACCAGTTCACCCAGGCGTGGGTGAACGAGCGCCTGGCGGCGCGGGCGCTGAATCAGACCGGCGGGTACGAGGGCGGCGGATAAACCCCGCGAAGAATCCATGCGAACCAGTTGATGCCGTATTCGAGCTCGTCGCTGGCGTCGTAATCCGGATTCGGGTCCACCGCGCACCACCTCTCCGTCACCTCTGGGCCGGCCCCAGGCGGTCTGGCACGAGTCTAGACCCGCCCGGCCCATGACAACACTGCAACGGCCTAGACTGAACCAACCAGTTAGTAGACCGCGTCAGCGGTCGCTGCCGATGCCTATAGTGAGTCGCCATGTCTGAATCCGCTGCCAACTCCGGGCAGAGCAACGGGATGTCCCGCCGCGAGGAGCTGCTGGCCGTCGCGACCAAGCTGTTCGCCGCGCGCGGCTACCACGGCACCCGCATGGACGATGTGGCCGACGCCGTCGGCCTGAACAAGGCCACCGTCTACCACTACTACGCGAGCAAATCGCTGATCCTCTACGACATCTACAAGGGTGCGGCCGACTTCACCGTCGACGCCCTGCACGACGATCCGTCGGCCTCGGCTAGGGAGACGATTTATCACTTCACCCGCCGCCTCCTGGTCGGGATCGCCAGCGACATCGAACGCGCGGCCGTCTACTTCCAGGAGGGTCCGTACATCTCCGAGTGGTTCACCGAAGAGCAGGTGGCCTACATCCGCGAGAAGGAATCGCAGGTCTACGAACACGTCCGCGACGTCATCGACCGCGGGATCGCCAGCGGCGAGTTCTACGAGTGCGACTCCCACGTCCTGGCGCTCGGGTACATCGGGATGACCCTGGGGTCCTACCGCTGGCTGCGTCCCCACGGCCGGCGGACGGCGCAGGAGATCGCGGTGGAGTTCAGCACCGCGCTGCTGCGCGGCCTCATCCGCGACGAGACCGTCCGCGAGGTCTCACCGCTGGGCGTCGACCTCGGCGTCTCGGCGCGGACGTTCGAGGAAACCAGCTAGCACCGAGGCCATCGCCGGGATCGCCCCGTTGGCGATCACCTCGTATCCGTGCGTGCTCATCGTCGGCAGGCACAGCAGACCCGCCTGCGCGCAGGCCCCGCTCGCCTTGGAATGGGACGCGTCGGACTCGAAGGCGCCCAGAACTGCTGCCTGCGGTGCCAGCCCCAGCTCGTCGGCGACGTCCATCAGACGGTCGGCGACCGGTTTGTCGTAGATGCACATCGCGTCGCTGTAGGCCACGATCGGCCCACCCGCCACCGTCGTCGAATACTCCGGCTCCGTCGGACCCACCTCGAGGGCCAGCGTCAGGTCGCCGGGGAGGTGGCGACTGGCGTAGGTGCCGCCCAGCCCGCCGATCTCCTCGTTCACTGTGAACACGAAGTAGACGTCGCCGGCGGGGCCGCGACCACCGCGCAGGTCGCCTGCGCACTGCAGCAGGGCCGTGACCGCGGCGCGGTCGTCGAGGAAGTACGACCCGAGGTACCCGTCACCGACATCGATGAGCGTGCGCTTGCTGCGGTCCACGCACACGCGGGTTCCCGGGGTCACCCCGGCCTGCTCGATCTCGCGTGTCGTGAGCCCGGTGAAGACGTAGACATCGGGCCAGTCCAGGGCCTTGTCGCCCTGGTCGGGCTTGGTGCGCCAGATGCGTTCGGATTCGTGGGTGGTGTGTTCGGAGCCCAGCGCGAGGACCCCGCACAGCGTCTTGTGGAAGCCGAGCACCGCGACCGGCCCGAGGCCGAAGTTGGCGGGGTACATGGTGCCCAGCGGAGTCAGGGCCAGGGTGCCGTCGGGCTCGACACGTTTGACCAGCATGGACAGTTCATCCATGTGCGCCATCACCCGGATCGGCGGGCCGTCGCCGCCGCGCAGCAGCCCGACCAGGTTGCCCGCCGGGTCGACCCAGGCCTCGTCCACGACGGGTTCGAGCTCGCGGTGGCAGATCTCGCGCACCGCGTCTTCCTGACCGCACGGGCCGTAGGCCAGCAGCAGCTCCTGCAACAGCTTCCGATAGTCCTGCCCGTCCTCAGTCATGACTTCACGATTGCCGGGAGCATCCGGCCCAAACCCGGGTATCCGAAGCCGGTGACGATCCGCATCGGCACGTCGGGCTGGGCCTACAACCACTGGCGCAACGTGCTCTACGAGCCTGGATTGCCCACGTCCCGGTGGCTGGAGCGCTATGTCGCCGAATTCGACACCGTCGAACTCAACGGCAGCTTCTACCGGTGGCCGCAGGACGCACAATTCGAGCGGTGGCGCGACGCGCTGCCCCCGGGGTTCTGCATGGCGGTCAAGGCCGCCCGTGGTCTGACCCATGCCCGCCGACTGCGCGACCCGGAGGTGTGGGCCGAACGTCTCGAGCGCGGGTGGCGGGCCCTGGGCGACCGCAGTGGTCCGCTGTTGGTCCAGCTGCACCCGGCACTCGAGCGCGACGACGCACGGCTCGATCACTTCCTGGCGACGATGGCCTCCGACATCCCGGTCGCGGTGGAGTTCCGCCACCCGTCGTGGGACGACCCGGCGGTGTACGAGCTGCTGGAGAAGCACGACGCGGCCTACGTGGTGATGAGCGGCGCGGGGCTGCCGTGCATCCTGCGGGCCACGGCGACGTTCGTCTACGTCCGGCTGCACGGGCCGGACCCGCAGGCGATGTACGGCGGCTCCTACAGCGCCGAGGACCTGCGATGGTGGGCAGACCGCATCGGCGAATGGGATTCCCAGGGCCGGGACGTGGTCGTCTACTTCAACAACGACCTCGGCGGCAACGCCGTGCGCAACGCCCGCGACCTCCGTACCGCGGTGGGAGTGTGAGCGGATCCGACGGAGGCATGACGGTGCGACCGCAGTCGTTATGCTTCGCCAATGCCGCTGGTGAGTAAGACAGTCGAGGTGTCCGCCTCGGCGGAGACGATCATGGCGATCGTCGCCGACTTCGAGAAATACCCGGAGTGGAACGACGAGATCAAGGGCTGCTGGATCCTGCACCGGTACGACGACGGCCGGCCCAGCCAGTTGCGGCTCGACGTGGTGGTCCAGGGACAGTCCGGCACGTTCATCACCGCGGTCTACTACCCCGGCGAGAACCAGATCTTCACGGTCCTGCAGCAGGGCGACCACTTCACCAAGCAGGAGCAGAGGTTCGCCGTCGTGTCGATGGGGCCGACCTCGCTGCTGACCGTTGACCTCGACGTCGAGGTGAAGTTCGCCGTCCCCGCCGCGATGGTCAAGAAGGTCATCGGCGACACGCTCGACTACCTCGCCGCGAACCTCAAAGCCCGCGCCGAACAGCTCGCGGCCTAGCTCAGCTCCACAGCCCGACCTGCTCCAGCCATGCGATCAGCCGCGCCAGGCCGTCGGTGAACTGACCCCGCGTCAGCGCGACGACCCGCTCGACGTCGCGGCTGCGCAGGGCGCCGATGAGCTCGGTGTGGCTCTCCACCGCCAGCACCCCCCAGTCACCGTCGGACGCGAACAGCTGCGGTGGCAGATACCGCGTGGCGTGCAGCAGGAACCAGGCCAGCTTGATCCGCCCACCGGCCCGGTTGAACGTCCGGTGGAACTCGAACTCCGCCTGGGCGACGAGCTCAGGATCCCGCCGCCGAACCGCTTGTGCGAGCGCCTCGTTCAGCCGGGCGAGCTCGTCGATCTGCTCGTCGGTGATCCGCCGCGCAGCGGTGGCCGCCAGCTCCTGCGCGATCGTGGCCTGCAGCCAGAAGATGTCCTCGATGTCGCTGCGCGACAACGGCATCACCCGGTGCCCGCGGTGCGGTTCGAGCTCGACCATGCCTTCGCCCCGCAGGGTGCGCAGCGCCTCCCGGACCGGGGTGATGCTGACGCCCAGCCGGGCCGCGGTCTCGTCGAGGCGGATGAACGTCTCCGGGCGGAGTTCCCCGGTCATGATCTCGGTCCGGAGGCGGGCGGCGACTTCGTCGGACAGTTGCTCGCGACGGACCGCACCCCGCGATGGTGTCCGCGCGGGTGCGTTCATCGGATGCGCTGCCTTTCCGGCGTTCGTCGGCGGGTAGATCCCGGCGTCGAGAAGGACTTGTCCCGACGCCGTCGGAATCATAGTGTGACCGGGGCAACATCATGTTTGATCAAATATCATCCTTCCGCAACCCGTCGAGTTGGAGCAGAAGCACGGTGACCGAACCCAGCGGCCGGCCCGGCCCCGCGACCGAGCAGCCCTATCTCGCCCGCCGGCAGAACTGGACGAACCAACTCGCCCGGCACGCGCTGATGCAGCCCGCCGCGCCGGCCCTGCGGTTCCTGGGCAACACCACCACGTGGGCCGAACTCGACCGACGGGTGAGCGCTCTGGCCGGGGCCCTGCACGCCCGCGGTGTCGGCTTCGGCGACCGGGTGCTGGTCCTGATGCTCAACCGCACCGTGTTCATCGAGTCCGTGCTGGCCGCCAACAAACTCGGCGCGATCGCCGTCCCGGTCAACTTCCGCATGACCCCACCCGAGATCGCCTACCTGGTATCCGACTGTGCGGCAACGGTTCTCATCACCGAGTCGGTGCTCGCAAAGGTGGCGACGTCGGTGCGCGACCTCGACCCCAGCCTGGCGACGATCATCGTGGCCGGCGGCGCGACCGATACCGACGCAGACCAGGTGCTGGACTACGACGACGTTCTCGCCGAAGGCGCGGAGTGCCCCGTGGTCGACATCCCGAACGATTCGCCTGCGGTGATCATGTACACCTCCGGAACCACGGGCCGGCCCAAAGGTGCGGTGCTCACCCACAACAACCTCACCGGGCAGGCGATGACGCTGCTGTTCACCAACGGCGCCGACATCAACAACGACGTCGGTTTCATCGGTGTGCCGTTCTTCCACATCGCCGGCGTCGGCAGCATCGTCTCGGGCCTTCTGCTCGGCCGTCCGACGGTCATCTACCCGTTGGGTGCGTTCGATCCGGGGGAGCTGCTCGACGTGCTGCAGCACGAGAAGGTGACGGGGATCTTCCTCGTCCCGGCGCAGTGGCAGGCGGTATGCGCCGCGCAGCAGGCCAATCCGCGCGACCTGAGGCTTCGCTTTCTGTCCTGGGGTGCGGCTCCGGCGTCGGACACCCTGCTGCGGCGGATGGCCGAGACGTTCCCCGGCGCGCAGATCCTGGCGGCCTTCGGGCAGACCGAGATGTCACCGGTCACGTGCATGCTGCTCGGCGACGACGCCGTTCGTAAGCTCGGTTCGGTCGGCAAGGTGATCCCCACGGTGTCGGCCCGCGTGGTGGACGACGACATGAACGACGTGCCGATCGGTCAGGTCGGCGAAATCGTCTATCGCGCCCCGACACTCATGGCCGGTTATTGGAACAACCCGGCGGCCACCGCCGAGGCGTTCGCCGGCGGCTGGTTCCACTCTGGTGACCTGGTACGTCAGGACGAAGAGGGTTACATCTGGGTGGTCGACCGTAAAAAGGACATGATCATCTCCGGTGGCGAGAACATCTACTGCGCCGAAGTCGAGAATGTCCTTGCGGCCCACCCGGATATCGTCGAGGTCGCCGTCATCGGACGCGCGCACGAAAAGTGGGGCGAGGTTCCCGTTGCTGTGGCAGTCTTGCGGAGTTCGCTGGGAACGACCCCGGGTGACAGCCTGCAGCTGGCCGATCTCGACCGGTTCCTGACCGATCGGCTCGCGAGGTACAAGCATCCGAAAGCTCTTGAGATCGTCGACGCTCTGCCCCGGAACCCGTCCGGGAAGGTGCTCAAGACGGAACTGCGAATGCGGTTCGCCGCGGAGCGGGCTGTTGACGCCCGCGAAAGTGCCAGTCCGACAACGGTTTCAGCTGCGGCGCAACGGGATTAGCGGCGAGGAGAACCATTTGCTTACGGTTGGATGCACAATCCCGCCGATGCGGTACACGGGGACTACAGCATCGGGTACAGTCCTGTGGTCTGTCTTACTACTCACCGGTAGGGAGACCGCACTCACACGATCGTGGATGGGGCTGGAAGGGAGCGTGCGACAGATGCTGCCGATGCGCTACGCCGGTTGCGGTTTTGACTCGGGAGCCGCCAGGTGACGGCCTCCCCTAAGACGTCGGGCCTGCCCGGGTACGTCCGCGATCAGGTCAGGCCGGGGCTCGAAGCCGTGGGTGGCTTCGTCCGCATGTGCGTTCTGGTCGGCAAGGCCACGCTGCGGCCCCCGTTCCAGTGGCGGGAGTTCATCCTGCAGAGCTGGTTCCTGATGCGGGTCGCGTTCCTGCCGACGCTCGCCGTGTCGATCCCGCTGACCGTGCTGCTGATCTTCACGCTGAACATCCTCCTGGCCGAGTTCGGCGCCGCCGACGTCTCGGGTGCCGGCGCGGCCATCGGTGCGGTGACCCAGCTGGGCCCGCTCGTGACGGTGCTCGTGGTGGCCGGCGCCGGATCGACGGCGATCTGCGCCGACCTCGGCGCCCGCACCATCCGCGAAGAGATCGACGCCCTCGAGGTGCTCGGCATCGACCCGATCCACCGGCTGGTCGTCCCGCGCGTCATCGCCTCGACCTTCGTGGCGATCCTGCTCAACGGCGCGGTGATCACCGTCGGCCTCGTCGGTGGCTTCATCTTCGGCGTGTACCTGCAGAACGTCTCGGCCGGCGCCTATGTGTCGACCCTGACCCTGATCACCGGCCTGCCCGAGGTCATCATCTCCATCGTGAAAGCCGCGACCTTCGGCCTCATCGCCGGCCTCGTCGGGTGCTACCGCGGCCTGACGGTCGCCGGTGGCGCCAAGGGCGTGGGCACCGCGGTCAACGAGACCCTGGTGCTCTGCGTCATCGCGCTGTTCGCAGTCAACGTGGTCCTGACCACGATCGGTGTTCGTTTCGGAACGGGGAGCTGACGTGTCGACAGCCTCGGTCCTTCGGTCGCGCTTCCCCCGGGGGATCGCGCGAGCCGAACGGTTGGCAGGTGCACCCGGCCGCGGCCTGGATTCGATGGGCCACGTCGCGTGGTTCGTCATCACGGCCGTCGGGTCGATCGGTCACGCCATGCGGTACTACCGCAAGGAGATGCTGCGGCTCATCGCCGAGATCGGCATGGGCACAGGCGCCATGGCGGTCATCGGCGGCACGGTCGCGATCGTCGGCTTCGTGACGCTGTCCGGGTCGTCGCTCGTCGCCATCCAGGGTTTCGCCTCTCTGGGCAACATCGGTGTCGAGGCGTTCACCGGCTTCTTCGCCGCACTGATCAACGTGCGCATCGCCGCACCGGTCGTCGCCGGCCAGGCACTGGCGGCCACGGTGGGCGCCGGAGCCACGGCCGAGCTCGGCGCCATGCGCATCAGCGAGGAGATCGACGCCCTGGAGGTGATGGGCATCAAGTCCATCTCCTACCTGGTGTCGACCCGCATCATGGCCGGCTTCGTTGTCATCATCCCGCTCTACGCGATGGCGATCATCATGTCGTTCCTGTCGGCGCAGGTGACCACCACGGTGTTCTACGGCCAGTCCGTCGGCACCTACGAGCACTACTTCCGCACGTTCCTGCGCCCCGACGACGTGTTCTGGTCGTTCATCCAGGCCGTGCTGATCTCGATCATCGTGATGCTCAACCACTGCTACTACGGCTTCTACGCCAGCGGCGGCCCGGTCGGCGTCGGTGAGGCGGTCGGCCGGTCGATGCGCGCCTCGCTCGTCGCCATCGTGTGTGTGGTCCTGTTCGCCTCGTTGGCGCTCTACGGCGTCGACCCGAACTTCAACCTGACGGTGTAGCGGCCATGACAGCACCCATGAACACCAAGCGGCAGCCCCCGTACAAGCTCGCCGGGCTGATTCTGGCTCTGATCGTGATTGTCGCGGTGGTGCTGGTCTACCTGCAGTTCCGTGGCGACTTCCTGAAGCGCACCGATCTCACCATGATCTCGGCCCGGTCGGGTCTGTCCATGGATCCCGGCGCCAAGGTCACCTACAACGGCGTCGAGATCGGCCGCGTCGGCGACGTCACCGAAGCCGAGGTCGACGGTGAGCCCCGGGCCAAGATCGTCCTCGAGGTCGACCCGAAGTACCTGTCGCTGATTCCGCGGAACGTCGACGCGAACATCAGCGCCACGACGGTCTTCGGCAACAAATACGTGTCGTTCTCGTCGCCGCCCGACCCGTCCCCGCAGCGCATCAGCAGCCAGGACGTCATCGACGTCACCAAGGTGACGACCGAGTTCAACACGCTCTTCGAGACCGTGGTGTCGGTCGCGAGCCAGGTCGACCCGATCAAGCTGAACCAGACGCTGACCGCGACGGCGCAGGCCCTCGACGGCCTCGGCGACCGCTTCGGCGAGGCGGTCATCGACGGCAACGAGATCCTGGCCGAGGTCAACCCGCTGATGCCGCAGCTCCGCCGCGACAACCAGCTCCTCGCCGATCTCGCCGATGTGTACGCCGACGCCTCCCCGGACCTGTTCGACGGTCTGCAGAACGCCGTGACGACGGCCCGCACGCTCAACGAGCAGCAGGGTGACGTCGACCAGGCGCTGATGGCCGCGGTCGGCTTCGGTAACACCGGCGGCGAGGTGTTCGAGAAGAGCGCCCCGTTCCTGGCGCGCGGCATGGAGGACCTGCTGCCGACGTCGGCGCTGCTCGACGAGTACAGCCCGGCGCTGTTCTGCACGATCCGCAACTACCACGACGTCGAGCCCAAGATCGCCTCGGCGCTGGGCGGCAACGGCTACTCGCTGCGCACGAACTCCGAGCTCCTGGGGCTCGGCGCCGGCAATGCCTACGTCTACCCCGACAACCTCCCGCGGGTGAACGCCAAGGGCGGACCCGGTGGCAAGCCCGGCTGCTGGCAGCCCATCACCCGGGACCTGTGGCCCGCTCCGTACCTCGTCATGGACACCGGCGCCTCCATCGCCCCCTACAACCACATCGAACTCGGCCAGCCGCTGCTCACTGAATACGTCTGGGGCCGCCAAGTCGGGGAGCACACGATCAACCCATGAAAATCACCGGTACCGCAATCAAACTGGGCGCCTTCTCTCTGGTGCTGCTGCTGTTCACGGCGATCATCGTCGTGGTGTTCGGCCAGATGCGTTTCGACCGCACCAACGGCTACTCGGCGATCTTCACCAACGCCAGCGGCCTGCGTCCCGGCCAGTTCGTCCGCGCCTCGGGCGTCGAGGTCGGCAAGGTCTCCGGCGTCGAGCTCCTCGACGGCGGCTCGAAGGTCAAGGTCGACTTCGCCGTGGACCGCTCCCTGGAGCTGTTCGACGAGACGACCGCCTCCGTGCGCTATCTGAACCTGATCGGCGACCGTTACCTGGAGCTCAAGCGCGGCGAGAGCAACAGCAGGCTCCCCGCAGGCTCGACCATCCCGGTCGAACTGACCGAGCCCGCCCTGGATCTCGACGCGCTGATCGGTGGCTTCCGTCCGCTGTTCCAGTCGCTGGAGCCCGAGAAGGTCAACACCATCGCGGAGTCGATCGTCACGGTGTTCCAGGGCCAGGGCGGAACGATCAACGACATTCTCGACCAGACCGCGTCGCTGACCTCGGCGTTGGCCGACCGCGACCAGGCCATCGGCGAGGTGGTGAACAACCTGAACACGGTGCTCGACACGGTGGTGCGCCATCAGCAGCAGTTCGACGACACCGTCAAGAACTTCGAGGTCCTCATCACGGGTCTGAAGAACCGCGCCGACCCGCTCGCCGACTCGGTGGGCGACATCAGCGACGCGGCAGGCACGATCGCCGATCTGCTGGCCGACAACCGGCCGCTGCTGCAGAGCACGATCGGGCGCCTCGAAGCGATCCAGCAACCCCTGGTCGACCAGAAGGACGAGTTGAACGACATCCTGGTCCAGCTGCCGACGGCGTTGAAGATCATCGGTCGCGCCGGCGGTGTCTACGGCGACTTCTTCAACTTCTACGCCTGCGACATCAGCTTGAAACTGAACGGTCTACAGCCCGGAGGCCCGGTGCGCACGGTCAAGGTCTGGAGCCAGCCCTCGGGTAGGTGCACGCCGCAATGAGAGTTCTCGAGGGTTCCAACCGCGTCCGTAGCGGAATGATGGGCGTCATCATCCTGGTCATCGTGATCGGGGTGGGACAGAGTTTCGCCAGCGTGCCGATGCTGTTCGCGCAGCCGAAGTACTACGCGGAGTTCGCCGACACCGGCGGCCTGCTCAGCGGTGACAAGGTGCGTATCGCCGGCGTCGACGTCGGTACCGTGAACTCCCTGGAGATCGACGGGGACAGGGTCCGGATCGGCTATTCGCTCAGCGGCACCGAGATCGGCACCCAGAGCAGGGCGGCCATCCGCACCGACACCATCCTGGGCCGGCGCAACATCGAGATCGAGCCGCGCGGCTCGGAAGCGTTGCAGGCCAACGGCGTTCTGCCCCTGGCTCAGACGACCACGCCGTACCAGATCTACGACGCCTTCCGCGACCTCAGCAACTCGGCCTCCGGGTGGGACACCAAGACGGTCCGCGACTCGCTCAACGTCCTGTCCGAGACCATCGACCAGACCTACCCACACCTGAGTGCGGCGCTGGACGGGGTGTCCCGGTTCTCCGACACGATCGGCAAGCGCGACGAGGACATCAAGAAGCTGCTGGCCAGCGCCAATCGCGTCGCCGGCGTGCTGGGCAACCGCAGTGGCCAGATCAACCAGCTGCTGGTCAACGCCCAGACGCTGCTGGCCGCGGTCAACGAACGCAACTACGCCGTGGGCCAGCTGCTCGAACGCGTGAACTCGTTCTCCACGCAGGTCAAGGGCTTCATCGACGACAACCCGAACCTGAACCGGGTGCTCGAGCAGCTGAGGGTCATCAGCGACATCCTGGTGAAGCGCAAGTTCGATCTCGTCGACGTGCTCTCGGCGCTGTCGAAGTTCACCGCATCGCTCGGCGAGGCCGTGGCGTCGGGCCCGTACTTCAAGGTCATGCTCGTCAACTTGGCGCCGTACTGGCTGCTGCAGCCGTTCGTCGACGCCGCGTTCAAGAAGCGCGGTATCAATCCCGAGGAGTTCTGGCGCAACGCCGGTCTGCCGGCCTTCCGATTCCCGGATCCGAATGCCGTCGGCTTCGAGAACGGCGCACCGCCTCCCGGGCCCACACCGTTCGAGGGCACCCCGGAGAACCCGGGCCCCGCCGTGCCGCCCGGATCGCCGTGCTCGTACACCCCGCCGGGCAACGGTCTGCCCCGACCGGGAGACCCGCTGCCCTGCGCGGACCTGACCCAGGGTCCGTACGGACCGGTTCCCGGCGGCTACCCGCCGCCCAACGTGGCGACCTCGGCGCCCAATGTGCATGGGCCGCAACCGTCTCCGGGCGTTCCCGCGGCGGCCATCCCCGGCCAGCTGTCTCCGAACGTGCCCGGCGTGGTGGCTCCGCTGCCGCCGGCACCGCCGGGGGCACGCACGGTGCCGCTGGCACCGCAGCCTCAGCCGCCCGACTTCACCCCGGGCATCGCGCCGCTGCCCCCGGCCCTGCCGGCTCCGGCCGTCCCGGGCCCGGGACCCATGTTGGCGCCCGCGGGTCAACCGCCACTGCCGGGCAATCCACCGTTCCTCCCACCAGGCTCACAGGGATAGGGGGGTAGGAGACCATGTCGACCGTTTTCAACATCCGGAACCTGAAGGTGCCGGGCGTATCTCGCACCGCGGTGATCGTCGGCACCGTCGTTCTGATCCTCGTGGTCGTCGGCGCGTTCCTGGGCTATCAGTTCTACAAGCAGGTCACCACCAAGACCGTCGTCGCGTACTTCACGCAGACGCTGGCCCTCTATCCCGGTGACAAGGTCCAGATCATGGGCGTGCAGGTCGGCACGATCGACAAGATCGAGCCCGACGGCGACAAGATGAAGGTGACCTTCCATTACGACAGCAAGTACAAGGTCCCCGAGAACGCCACGGCGTCGATCCTGAACCCGAGCCTGGTCGCGTCGCGCACGATCCAGCTGTCGCCGCCCTACACCGGCGGGCGGGAGCTTCCCGACGACGCCGTCCTAGGCCTCGACCGCACGCAGGTGCCCGTCGAGTACGACGACCTGCGCGATTCGCTCAGCCGCCTGCTGACCGACCTCGGTCCGACACCGGAACAGCCCAAGGGCCCGTTCGGCGACATCATCGAATCGGCGGCCGACGGTTTCGCCGGCAAGGGCGAGCAGCTCAACCGCACGCTGAACAACCTCTCGGAGGCCCTGTTCGCGTTGAACGAGGGCCGCGGCGACTTCTTCAGCGTCGTCAAGAGCCTGGCGCTGTTCGTCAATGCGCTGCACCAGAGCGATCAGCAGTTCGTCGCGTTGAACGACGACCTCGCGCAGTTCACCAACGCGTTCACCAACACCGACCGCGAGGTGGCCACCGCACTGCAGGACCTCAACGAACTGCTCACCACCACACGGGGATTCATCGACAAGAACGGCGAAGTCCTCACCACGGACATCAACAACCTGGCCGAGACGACCAACGCGATCCTGCAGCCGGAGCCCCTCGACGGCCTGGAGACGGGTCTGCACGTCTACCCCAACCTCGCCGCGAACATCCTGAACATCGCGTCGGCGAACGCGGGCGGCATCGTCGGTATGCCGGTCATCTCGAACTTCGCCAACCCGATGGAGTTCATCTGCAGCTCGATCCAGGCCGGCAGCCGGCTGGGTTACCAGGAGTCAGCCGAGCTGTGCGCGCAGTACCTGGGCCCGATCCTGGACGCCATCAAGTTCAACTACCTGCCGTTCGGCGCCAACCAGCTGCAGACGGCGATGACCTTGCCCAAGCAGATCGCGTACTCCGAGCCGCGTCTGCAGCCGCCCGCCGGCTACAAGGACACGACCGTGCCGGGTATCTGGTCGCGTGACACCCTGTTCTCGCACGGCAACCACGAGCCGGGATGGATCGTGGCGCCGGGTATGCAGGGCGTCGAGGTTCAGCCGTTCACCAAGAACATGCTGACCCCCGAGTCGCTCGCCGAGCTGATGGGCGGACCCGACATCGTGCCGCCGGCCGCGCCGCCCGCCTTCGGGACGACGCGCAACGGCAACCTGCCCGGGCCCCCGAACGCGTTCGACCAGAACAATCCGCTGCCGCCGCCGTGGTATCCGCAGCCGGGCCCCCCGCCCGCGCCGGCGCCGGGCGTCGTACAGGGTGACGTGCTGAGGGCGCCCGCCGCACCGGCGGCTCCGGCTCCCGCAGCGCCTGCGGCACCGTCCGGCCCGCTGTTGCCGGCCGAGGCAGGAGGAACGCGATGACCAGGTGGACCAAGCTCGGCCGTCGTACCGTCGCGCTGTCCGCGGCGGCACTGATGCTGACCTCCTGCGGTTCGTGGAAGGGCATCTCGAACGTGCCGCTGCCGGGCGGTCCCGGCACCGGTTCGGAGCGCACCACGATCTACGTGCAGATGCCGGACACGTTGGCGCTCAACGTGAACAGCCGCGTGCGAGTGGCCGACGTGTACGTCGGACGCGTCCGCTCCATCGAGCTGAAGAACTGGGTGGCGACGCTGACTCTCGATCTCGAGTCGTCGGTGCAGCTGCCCGAGAACACGTTGGCCAAGATCGGTCAGACCAGCCTGCTGGGTTCGCAGCACGTGCAGCTGGACCTGCCGCCGAACCCGTCCCCGGAGAAGCTCAAGACCGGCGACGTCATCCCGTTGAAGAACGCCGAGGCGTTCCCGACGACGGAGCGTGTGCTCGCGAGCATCGCGTCGATCGTGACCGGTGGCGGCGTGTCCAACCTAGAGACCATCCAGACCGAGATCTACAACGTGCTCAACGGCCGTGCCGATGAGATCCGCACGTTCCTCGGTCGGCTCGACACCTTCACCGACGAGCTGAACCAGCAGCGCGCCGACATCACGCGGGCGATCGACTCGACCAACCGGCTGCTGACCATCGTCGAGCAGCGCAACGAGACGCTCGACGCGGTACTCACCGAGTTCCCGCCGCTGATCCAGCATTTCGCCGAGACCCGCGACCTGTTCGCCGATGCCGTCGAGGCGCTGGGCCGCATCAGTGGCGCCGCCGAGGATGCCCTGGCCCCGGTCAGCGACAACCTCAACACGAACCTGGCCAATCTGCAGCGGCCGCTGAGGGAGCTCGCCAAGGCCTCGCCGTACCTGATCGGTGCGCTCAAGATGCTCCCGACCGCACCGTTCAGCATCGAGAACGTGCCGAAGGCGGTGCGCGGCGACTACATCAACGTCTCACTGATGGTGGACCTGACGCTGTCGGCAATCGACAACGGATTCCTGTCCGGCACAGGTGTTTCGGGCATGCTGCGCGCGCTTGAGCAGGCGTGGGGCCGCGATCCGAAGACGATGATCCCGGATGTCCGTTTCACGCCGAACCCGAACTCGGCGCCGGGCGGGCCACTCATCGAAAGGGGTGAGTGAGCGGTGTTGACGCGTTTCGTCAAGATCCAGCTGATCATCTTCACGATCCTGACCATCCTCGCGGTCGGGGTGCTGGGGCTGTACTACCTGCGCCTGCCCAGCCTGGCGGGCGTGGGGCAGTACACGCTCTACGCGCAGCTGGAGCGTTCCGGCGGCCTCTACGGGACCGCCAACGTCACCTACCGCGGCACGCAGATCGGCAAGGTGACGGAGGTCGAGCCGACCGAGACCGGTGCCCGGGCGACGATGAGCATCGACAACGAGGTCAAGATCCCCGCGGACGCGATCGCCAACGTCCACTCGGTGTCGGCGATCGGTGAGCAGTATCTGGACCTGGTGTCCGAAAGCGACACGGACCGGTATCTGAGCCCCGGCCAGACCATCACGGAGAGCACCGTTCCGGCCGAGGTCGGTCCGACGCTCGACGCAGCCAACGAAGGTCTGGCGGTGCTGCCGAAGGAAAAGATCGACGTGCTGCTGACGGAGACCTCGCTCGCGGTGGGCGGTCTCGGTCCGGCGCTGCAGCGCCTCGTCGACTCGACGACCAATATCGCCGAGGGGTTCCGCGACAACCTGCCCCAGGTCAACGACATCATCACCAACGCCGCGCCGATCCTCGACAGCCAGGTGCAGTCCGGTGACGCGATCCAGCAGTGGTCGCGCAACCTGAACGTCATCGCCTCCCAGGCCGCCGAGCAGGATCCGGCGCTGCGCAGCGGTCTGCAACAGGCGGCCCCGACGCTTGACCAGGTCGCCGGGGTGTTCAGCGACACCCGTGACTCGCTACCGCAGACCCTGGCCAACCTGTCGGTGGTCCTCGACATGCTCAAGCGCTACAACAAGGGCCTTGAGCAGGCGTTCGTGATCCTGCCGCAGGGCGCTGCCGCACTGCAGATGGGCTCGATCTTCGAAGAAGGCGGTCTGCTGCACTTCGGGCTGTCGATCAACCAGCCGCCGCCGTGCCTGACGGGCTTCGTGCCCGCCTCGGAGTGGCGGTCCCCGGCCGACACCAGCATGGCGCCACTGCCGAACGGCACCTACTGCAAGATCCCGAAGGATTTTCAGGGCAACGCCGTCCGCGGCGCGCGCAACTACCCGTGTGCCGACGTGCCGGGCAAGCGCGCCGCGAGCCCTCGGGAGTGCCGGAGCAACGAGCCGTACGTACCGCTGGGCACCAACCCCTGGTACGGCGACCCCAACCAGATCGTGGCCTGCCCGGCTCCCGGCGCACGCTGCGACCAGCGGGTCGCGCCGGGCCAGGTGGTGCAGGCACCCTCGGTGAACAACGGCATGAACCCGTTGCCCGCCGACATGCTGCCGGCACCGCGGAGCACAGCGCCGATCAGTGATCCGATCAGCCCGCCGGGCTCGGGTAGCGTCAGCTGCAGCGGGCAGCAGCCCAATCCGTGCATCTACACTCCAGCGCAGGGACCTCCGGGGACCACCGCCGGCTACAGCCCCAGCAGCGGTGAGGTGTTAGGTCCTGACGGCGTCAGGTACAACGTGAACAATTCGAGTAACCCAGGAGACGACGGATGGAAGGAGATGCTGGCACCAGCCGGCTGAACCCCACCACCGAAGACGACGTCGCCGAAGCGGCATCCCCCGACCAAACCCCGATAGACGATCGCAGGCCCACCCGGCTCGGAAACGGCTGGCTGGCGTCGATCTGCGTGGCGCTCGCGCTGCTGTCCGGCGGTGCGATCGCGGGCGGCTACTTCGCGCATCGTGCCAACGAGCAGGCGGCGGACAACGCGCGCTCCGACGAGGCCGCGCTGGCGGCCGCCAAGGACTGCGTGGCCGCCACCCAGGCGCCCGACACCCAGGCGATGATGGCCGCGCAGTCGAAGATCCTGGACTGTTCCACCGGGGACTTCGGCGTGCAGGCCGGGCTGTTCTCCAGCGTGGTCGCCGAGGCCTACTCGGCGGCCAGCGCTACCGTCGCCGTGGACGACCTGCGGGCCGCGGTGGAACGGCACAACGACGACGGGTCGGTCAACGTGCTGGTCGCGGTCCGGGTGCGGATCACCAACGCCGAAGCCGCCGATCAGCAGGTCGGCTACCGCCTGCGCGCGACCATGGCGTTCGACGACGGGCGGTACCGGATCGCCAGGCTGGACCAGGTCAACTCGTGACGGCCGTCCTCGATACGACGACCACTCCCGAAGACACGGTTCCGGAGGTGGCGCGGGCCCCGTGGCTGCGCCGTGCCGGGGCGCTCGCCGTCGACACGTTGCCCGCCCTCGCCGTGATGGCGACGATGGCGATCCTGGCGTTCAGCACGCCCGCCGATGCGTGGCCTCGCTGGGTGTTCGCCGCGCTCTTCGCGCTCACCTTCGTCGCGATGGTGGTCAATCGGCTGGTTCTGCCCACCGTGACGGGGTGGACGCTGGGACGGGCACTGACCGGCATCGCGGTCCGCAGGCCCGACGGCGCGGCCGTGGGCATCCTGCGGTTGACCCTGCGCGACGTGGCCCACCTGCTCGACACCGCGGCGCTGTTCATCGGATGGTTGTGGCCGCTGTGGGACCGGCGCCGACGCACCTTCGCCGACATGCTGGCGCGCACCGAGGTGGTGCGGGCCGACCCGCCGCGGCGCGACATGCGCAGCCTGGTCGCCAAGGTCCTGATCGCGGCGGCTGTGCTGTCGGTCGCGGGCGTGGGGCTGGCCTACGCGGTGGTCTACCGCCAGGAGCGTGCCGTGGACACGGCCCGCCAGCAGGTCGCCGAGCAGGGACCCAGGATCGTCGAGCAGATGCTGAGCTACGGCGCGGACACCATGGCGGACGATTTCGCGCGTGCGCAGTCGCTGACCACCAAGGGGTACCGGGCGCAGCTGATCGCCCAGCAGCAGGCGGTGCTGAACGCCGGGGCTGCCACCAACGAGTACTGGGCCGTCAACAGCGTCGTCCTCACGGACCCGCCCGTGACCCACGATCGCGCGTCGATGTTGTTGGCGATGCAGGGCCAGCGCGGTTCCAAACCGGAGGATCAGAAGTTCATCACCGCCACCGTCCGCGTCGACTTCGAGAAGTCGTCGGGCGGCCAGTGGCAGGTCGCGAACCTGACGGTGCTCAAGAAACCCGCGATGAGTCAGGGCGGCCAGTGAGCCCGCGGCGCAGATTCACCGACGACGACACCACCGAGGACGTCGTCGGGGCCGACTACTTCGGGGTCTCCCCGAAGAAGCCCCGCCGCTGGGGTCTCCCGGTCGTGGCAGCGCTGTGTGCCCTGGTGCTCGCAGCAGCGATCGGCGCGAGCACCTTCATGCTCGTCCGGCACGACCAGGACCGCCGCGAGGAGCTGTACGACGCGGCCGCGCTCGGCTACACCAGCGAGTTCATGGTCGGCTACACCAGCCTCGACCCGTTCAACGCCAACGCTTACGCCGACCGCATCAAGGGCCAGGCGACCGGTGAGTTCGCGAAGAACTTCAACGAACGGCTCAACGAGATCCTGATCCAGGTCGCGCGTTCCGAGCCGAGCACCGGATCGGTCCTGGCGGCAGGGGTGCAACGGCGCAATGAAGACGGTAGCGCCGACATCCTGCTGGCCATGAAGGTCACCTCGAAGACGCCGGACGGCAAGTCGACGATCGAGAGCGGAAGTCGTTGGCTCGCAACAACTGTCAAGGAAGGACAGCAGTGGAAGATCAGCAACCTGATTCAGGTGATCTGACCGCCGACGGCAACGCCACTGCCGAGCGTCCACGGCGGCGGTTCTTCGGCCGTCGGTCCAAGCCGTCGGCCGACGAGCCCACCGTGGAGACGGTGGTCGACAAGACGGTGGCCGAGCCCGTGGATGAGACGGTGGCCGCCGACGAGACAGTGGCCGAGCCCGCCGTCGAGACGGCCAAGACGCCGAAGGGCAAGGCGGCCCGGGCATCGAGAACGCGCACGGCAGAAGCGGTTCCGCCCCCGACCGAGGAAATCGCCACCGAGGAAACCGCTGCGGAGGAAACCGTGGCAAAGGAGACGGCCACGGCGGAGCCTGTCACAGAGAACGCCGGCGAAACCGAGACCGAGGTCGAGGCCTCCGAGTCCAGCGACCCGGGCTCCGACCTCGAAACCGAGCCCCCGGTCATGGTGCCGCATCGCCCGGCGGGCCGGGGCGCTCTCGTCGCGGCCGCGGTCGCATCGGTGGTGTTCGTCGGAGCGAGCGCCTTCGCCGCCTCGATGGTCCAGCCCTACGTGTCGGAGCGGGCCCTGGTGCAGACCAAGCTCGACATCGCGCGGGCCGCGACGGACGCGATCTCGGCACTGTGGACCTACACCCCCGACGACATGGCCACGCTCGCCGATCGCGCGTCGGGGTACCTCGGCGGCGAGTTCGCCGAGGAGTACCGCCGCTACATCGACGCGATCGTCGAACCCAACAAACAGGCTCAGGTCACCAACACCACCGAGGTGATGGGTGCCGCCGTCGAGTCCATCTCGCCCCCCAGCGTGCCGACGGAGGCCACAGCGCTCGTCTACACCAACTCGGTGGCCACCAGTCCGGTCACGAAAAACATTCCGGCGCTTCGCTATCTGTCGTACCGCTTGACGATGCACCGCGAAGGCGGGGACTGGCGCATCATCCGGATGTCGACCATCACGTCGTTCGATCTGACTCCGCAGCTGTAAGTCCGCCGTGGGCATCCCCTCGCCGGTATCCCGACGGCAGACGGTCACAGCCCTGCTCCTGCTGACGTTCACCACCGGTCTGATCGACGCCGTCAGCGTGCTGGTGCTCGGCCACGTGTTCGTCGCGAACATGACGGGCAACGTCATCTTCCTCGGGTTCTGGTTCGTACCGCATTCGGGCGTCGACCTCACCGCCGCGGTGGTGGCGTTCGCCGGGTTCGTCGTCGGCACGATCATCGGCGGCAGGCTGTCGCGCCACCTCGACCGCCGGGTGCGGGTGTGGCTGGTGACGGCCCTGGGCATCGAGGTCGCGATCCTCGTGGTGCTGGCGATCCTGGCCGGCGCCGGTGTGCTGCACTACCACGACAACACGAAGCTCATCCTGATCTGCGGTCTCGCAGTGGCTTTCGGTAGCCAGAACGCGACGGCGCGCCAGTTCGGGATACAGGAGCTGTCCACCACGGTGCTCACGTCCACGATCGTCGGCATCGGTTTCGACAGCAGGCTGGCCGGCGGCACGGGCGACCGCGAGAAGCTGCGCTACGGCGTGGTGCTGACGATGTGCGCGGGGGCCGTCGTGGGTGCCACGCTGACCCGCTTCACGGTCGCGCCGATCATCGGACTGGCCGCTCTCGTCATCGCCGTCAGTGCCGCGATCTTCTGGTTCGGCCGTGGCGGCGAAAGCTGACGCGGTGCCGTTCGTCAAACGAAATGGCCACGCGCCGAACGGCTTCTTCGCCTGCGAGGCGGCCGGCCTGGCGTGGCTGGCCGCCGCCGAGGGTGGCGTGCCGTGCGCCCGTGTGCACGCTGTCGACGACGGGTCGCTGACCCTGGAGCGGGTCGAAACGGGCGCGCCGACCCGCGAGGCCGCCCGCGAGTTCGGTGCCCGGTTGGCCCGCACCCATGACGCGGGGGCGGACGGGTTCGGCGCCCCGCCGGCAGGGTGGGCCGGCCCGGGGTTCTTCGGTCCGCTGCGGCAACCGCTGCCGATGGCCTACAGCCACGAGCAATCCTGGGGTGTGTTCTACGCCGAGCACCGCCTGGGTCCGATGGCTGCGTGCGCCGGGCTGGACGGCGCCACCGCGGAGGCCGTCGAGTGCGTCAGGGAGCGTTGTCGCGCAGGGGATTTCGACGACGGGGAGCCACCGGCCCGGATTCACGGCGATCTGTGGAGCGGCAATGTCCTGTGGTCGCCCGGGGGAGTGGTGCTGATCGATCCCGCCGCACACGGCGGTCACCGGGAGACGGATCTGGCCATGCTGGCGCTCTTCGGATGCCCGCACCTGGATGCGGTGCTCGACGGGTACCAGTCCCGGCACCAGCTGCACGCCGAGTGGCGTGAGCGCATCGCGCTGCATCAGCTCTACCCGCTGCTGGCCCACGTCGCGCTGTTCGGCCGCGGCTATCTGTCGCAGACCCGGGATGCCGCGCTCAGCGCGTGCGGGGTCTGACAGGGCGCGCTAGTTGAAGGCGAGCCAGGCGGGTTGCGCGCGCTCGCGCGAATCACACAGCACCGCCATCGTGTCGCACGAGCCGCGGGGCGAACCAGCGCCCGCCCACATGCCGCCGGTGTCGCGGCGCAGGACGATGGCCGACGATCCGCCCCCGTCGAGGAGCACCGCGGTGTCGCTGCCCAGGCCCCGGAACAGGTCCTGGATCTGGTCCGGGGTGTAGCTGCCGCCCTGGAACACATACATCTCGTCCCGGTCCTTCACGTACGCCAGCGCCGTTCGCGCCGCGCTGGGCCCGGGATCGTTGAGCTGGCCGGTGTCCCCGGGTGAGAGGAGCCCGAGCCCCGCCACCGCGACGAAGCGGGTGCCCTCGTCGAGCAGGCCGGCGATGACCGGGGTCGCGGCGTCGTAGTCGGTGTCGCTGCTCGGCGCCACCACGAACGGCGCACCCTGCACCGGCAGGATCATCGTCGACAGCGCCATCCAGTTCTCGTCCCCGCCGGAGAGTCCCTGCTTGCCCGCATAGGCGAGCGTGCCCGTCACGGCGGCGTTGGTGCGGCCGAGGTTGCGGGTGTTGTCGACGTAGGCGCCGAGCGGAGAGCTGCAGCCCGTCGTCTTCCAGGACCCGCCCTGCTGCCCACGGACGTCGAAGAAGTTCGCGTTGATCGCGATCGTCGGCTGCCCGAGCGCCTGCCAGGCCTGCAGCGGCGGATAGATCTCGGACGCCTGCCACAGCCCTTCGCCGGTGCGCGCCCGCGGATCGCTCTCGCAGCGTGCCTGGTATCCGGTGTGCGAGTCCGCGAGCAGGCGCGGGGCCAGCCGTTGCGAGGCGGACTTGATGATCATCAGCCGGCCGCCGCTGTTCATCTCGTACCAGTTGCCGCCGGCATCGAGCATCGGCGCCGGGAATCCGCCCCCGAAGTTGTAGACGAGGTAGGAGCCCTTGGTGTTGGCGATCGCGGCGGCGAGCAGCTCCCGCGCGCTCGCCGCCTGTGCCGTCGGGGCGCCGGTGGATGTCGCCAGGACGGCGGCGAGGACCACCCCGGTCAGGGCGCGCCGGAAGTTTGCGGTCGGAGTCGGCACGGGCGGCTCCTATCGCGGAATCGGGTGAGGCGTGTCCACCCTAATCCCAGCAGACTCACTGTCAACTTTCGTCACAGTGGCATCACAGGATGATTCCGACCTGGTCGCTGCGCGCTTTGCTGGCGGCGTCGCGACAGGAGTGGAAACGCGCACGGGTCTGCCTGCGCGGGGGGTGAGGTCGGTCCTGAGCGGGTAACCACGATTCATGCCCACCGTGTGTCGCACTTTCTCCGTCAGCACCCCGCCGGCGGTCGTCGTCGAGTACCTGAAGGACTTCGAGCACGCCGAGCAGTGGAATCCCGGAACCCGCAGCTGTGAACGCATCGACAGCGGTCCCGTTGCTGAGGGTGCGTTCTGGCACAACGTCTCGAAGGTCCTCGGCCGGACCTCCGAGCTGACCTACAAACTCGAAGAACTCACCGACAGCCGGGTGGTGTTCATCGGGGAGAACCAGTCGTCGAGGACGGTCGACACGATCACGGTCGAACCCGAAGGTTCCGGTTCGACGATCACCTACGAAGCCGACCTCGAGATGCACGGCAGTGCGCGCCTGCTGAACCCCGTGATGAAGCTGGTATTCGAGAAGCGGGCCGGTGAGACCGAGAGGCAGATGGCCACGGTGCTGAACAAGCTGGTGACCGCGACGGGCTAGCCCGGTGGGGCGAGACGGTAGATCGCATCCGCGGCGTCATCGGTGATGTAGACCGCGCCGTCCGGACCGGCGACGGCCGCGACCGGGCGGCCCCACCGCGAACCGTCCTCGCCCTGGAATCCGCCGACCAGGGTCTGCTGGTCTCCGAGGCGACCGTTCTGCCACGGATAGAACGACACCTCAGGGGCGCGCGGTGGCTGGCGGTTCCACGATCCGTGCACCCCGATCAGCGCCCCCTGGGAGTAGGGGGCCGGCAGCGCGCCGTCGACGAAGGTCAGTCCCAGCGGCGCCGAGTGGGCGCCCATGGTCTGTTCGACCGGCGGCAACGCTGCGCAGTCCATCTCGGCGCCGTCCGGATTAGTCTGCGCGTCCCGGACGAACGTCGAATCCGCAGGTCCGCCGGTGCTGTTGCAGTACGGCCAGCCCAGTTCGCGGCCCGGGGTGAGTTTCGCGATCTGCTCGGGCGGGTTGTCCCCCACGTACTCCGGGAGGACCCGGCCGTAGTCCGGCCCGGGCTCGGGGAACGGCACGTTGTCTCGTCCGTTGTTCGCGGTCCACAGCGACCCGTCCGGGGCGACGGCCAGACCGGTGCCGTTGCGTACCCCGGTCGCGAACGGCGCAGCGGGCCCGCCTCCGGGCGGCACCCGCATGACGGTGGCCCGCGGCGGTGTGGCGGTCCGGTCCTGTTCGGAGATGTTTCCCGTGGAACCAATCGAGAAGTACACGGCACCGTCAGGACCGACCGCGACGCTCTTCAGGACGTGGGAGTACGCGCCTCGTAGGTCCGGGCTGCGGTCATCGGGCAACCCGCCCGCGACCACCCGCGGTGTGCGGGCCGCGCCCGCCGAGTACTCATAGGCGTCGACCTGGTCGCTCTGTGCGACATAGAGCGTGGCACCGTCGAATGCCAGGCCGTGTGGTTCGTCGAGACCGTCGAGCAGCACCGACTCCTCGGGTGGACCGTCGCCTCGTGGGGTGAACCGCAGCACCCGTCCGCTGCTGGGCACCGACACCAGCAGGCTCCCGTCCGGCGACCACACAGCCAGCCGCGGCCGCGACGTCCGTGCCCATACCGACAGCGTCCAGCCCTGCGGCACCACCGCCTCGCGGGGTTGGTCGAACGGTGCGTCGGCACGGTCCGCGGGGACCTCGACGGTCACGGTCGCCGCGCCGGCCGCCGGCGCCGCGGCTGTGGTCGTCGGTGACGCGGCTGTGGTCGTCGGTGACGAGGAGGACCCAGATGCCGGTCCCGGCGCCGGCTCGCCGGCGCACCCGGCAGCCAGCCCGGCGGTCAGGACGAGGACACCGATTCGGTTATGCCGCAGCAAGTCCCGCATGCATCTCCCAGACGAGGATTTCGGCGGGCGCGGTGGCCGTGACGCGCTGGCCGCCGGATGCGGTGAAGCGCACGGCGTCGCCCTCGTGCAATGCGCCCGCGTTTTCCAGGACGACATCTCCCCGCGGCACGAACAGGTGCAGGTACGGGGCTTCGGGAAGCTGCACGCTCTGCCCCGGTTCCAGGCGGGCCCCGTGCAGTGCGGCATAGCGGTTCTGGATGCTGATCGCGGTGGCGTCGCGGTGCTCGGGCATGCCCGAGGCGATTGTGACGAGGTTGCCGCGCAGCAGTTCGTCGCCGATCTCCAGCTGCTGGTAGCCCGGGGTGATCCCCGATTCGTCGGGCACGACCCACATCTGCACGAAATGCACTGGCTCGCTGTGGGATTGCTCGCCGGTCAGTGTCCAGGAGTCGTTCTTCTCCGAATGCAGGATTCCGCGCCCGGCCGACATGCGCTGGGCGAGGCCGGGATAGATGACGCCGGAATGCCCGGTCGAATCCTGGTGGACGAGGGAACCGCGCAGCACCCAGGTGACGATCTCCATGTCCCGGTGCGGGTGGGTGTCGAAACCGGCAGCCGGCGCCACCCGGTCGTCATTGTTGACCAGCAACAGGCCGTGATGGGTGTTGTCGGGTTCGTAGTGGCTGCCGAACGCGAACGAATGCTTCGAGTCCAGCCACGCGATCTTCGTCGTGGCGCGATCCTGTGCGCGGCGAACGTCGACGATGCTCTGGGTGCTGGTCATGCGATCACTCCTTGAAGAGTCTTCGCCAGCCTAGGTGGCTGTCGTACTGCCGACAACATGGATGATACGTCATGTATTCCGCGACTAAGGTGGGTACATGGAGTGGCTCAGCGACGAGCAGCAGCAGATCTGGCGCAACTACCTGGCGATGGCCAGCAAGCTGCACACCGCGATGCACCGGCAACTCCAACAGGACTGCGAGCTGTCGTTGTCGGATTACGACGTCCTCGTCGCGCTGTCGGAGAACGGACCGATGCGCATCAACGAGCTCGGCGACCACATCGGCTGGGAGCAGAGCCGCGTGTCCCACCAGCTACGGCGGATGCGGGGCCGGGGACTGGTGGAACGGGAAGGCGACGACGACGACCGCCGCGGCGCGACCGTGGCCCTCACCGACGCGGGACTGGCCGCCCTGCAGACTGCCGCACCCGGTCACGTGGACCTGGTGCGCAGTGTGGTGTTCGACGGACTGTCCAGCGCCGAGCAGCACGCGTTCGGGGCTGCCATCGCCGCGGTGCTCGGACGCCTGCGCGCCACCAAGCCCGGCGGCTGAGGACCCTAGAGCGCGTCGGGCAGGCCGAACTTCGCGAACAGGGAGGGCTCCATGAAGGCCACCACATGCGCGACGCCCCCCGGGCGGATGTCGAGCACGTGCAACTGGAACGCCTCGTGGCGGCCGGTGTCGGGGTTGATCATGTACAGCGCCGCGACGGGCTGACCGTTGGCCGAGGTGGTGAGAAACCGCATGTCCCCGGCTTTGTCGGCCGGGCAGTGGTTCTTCGACAGGGTGACGATGTCGGCGGGCCCGCGATACCAGCCCTCGAACGGCGGCATCTCCCACACCGCGTCGGCGGTGAACAGCTCGACCAGCGCGTCCATGTCGTAGTTCTCGAATGCCGCGGTGTACTTCGCCAGCATGGCCGCCGCCTCGGGCGAGTCCGGTGTGGCCGGTTCGTCGTCGCGGGTCGGCTGGATCTCGTCGAGCTGGGCGCGGGCCCGCTGCAGCAGGCTGTTGACTGCGGCGGTCGAGGCGCCGATGGCTTCACCGACCTCGGCGGCCTTCCACTGCAGCACCTCGCGCAGCACCAGGACCGCGCGCTGGCGTGGCGACAGGTGTTGCAGCGCCGCGATGAATGCCAGCCGGACGGACTCGCGCGACTCAGCGATCACCGACGGGTCGGACGGGTCTTCGCGCGGCGCCTCCGGCAGGGGTTCCAGCCAGGCGATCTCGTGCCGCGGGGTGATGTCGTCGTTCGGATCCGCCGCGGGCCCGCCGAGGCCGGTCGGCAGCGGACGTCGCTTGCGCCCGTCGAGGGCCGTGAGGCAGGTGTTGGTGGCGATCCGGTAGAGCCAGGTCCGTATCGACGACTTGCCCTGGAAGTTCCCGAACGACTTCCAGGCACGAAGATAGGTCTCCTGGACCAGGTCTTCCGCGTCGTGCAGCGAGCCGGTCATCCGGTAGCAGTGCGCCAGGAGTTCGCGCCGGTACCGCTGCGCATCGGCGAGAAAAGCGTCCTGATCACTGCCTCCCGGGGAGGCATTGTCGAGAGCCAAGACGGTCATGAACCGCAGCTTACGCATCGGCTGTGACAGATACAGCCCTGCGAGAAGGGCCGCCGCCAGGCTCGCCCGATAGTCTCCGTGCCATGGCCGCGACCCACACCGAACGCAGTTTCGACGGCATCGGCGGTGTCCGGATCGTCTACGACGTGTGGGCGCCGGAGACCGGCGTCAGCCCGGTCGGCGTCGTCGTCCTCGCCCACGGCTATGCCGAGCACGCCCGCCGCTACGACCACGTCGCGGCCCGCTTCGCCGACGCCGGACTCCTCACCTATGCGCTCGACCACCGCGGGCACGGCCGCTCCGGCGGCAAGCGCGTGTATCTGCGCGACATGTCCGAGTACACCGCCGACTTCCACACCCTCGTCGGCATCGCCCGCTCCGAACACCCGGGGCTCGCGCTGATCGTGCTCGGCCACAGCATGGGCGGCGGCATCGTGTTCACCTACGGCGTGGAGCATCCCGACGACTACGACGCGATGGTGCTGTCCGGCCCCGCGGTGAATGCCCAGGACTCCGTCCCTGCAGCCAAGGTGCTGCTGGCCAAGGTGGTGGGCCGGCTCGCACCAGGTCTGCCCGTCGAGAACCTCCCCGCCGACGCGGTGTCGCGCGACCCGGAGGTGGTGTCGGCCTACGAGAACGACCCGCTCGTGCACCACGGCAAGCTGCCCGCCGGCATCGGCCGCGCACTCATCGAGGTGGGCGAGACGATGCCGCAGCGGGCCGCCGCGATCACCGCGCCGCTGCTGGTGGTGCACGGTGACCGGGACAAGCTCATCCCGGTCGAGGGCAGCCGCCGGCTGGTGGAACTCGTCGGGTCGGCCGACGTGCACCTCAAGGTCTACCCGGGTCTGTACCACGAGGTGTTCAACGAACCCGAGAAGGCGCTGGTGCTCGACGACGTGACCGCGTGGATCGAGTCGAAGCTGTGAGAACCGTTGCTGCCGTTGTGTTCTCGATGCTGTTGCTGGTCGCGGCCTGCTCGTCCGAGGACAACTCGGGCCGGGCGACCTGGGCCGATGAGGAGGTAACGTTCGAGGCCGACGGGCTCACCCTGCACGGCACCTACCGGCACCGCGCCGACGACCAGCCCGCGCCCGCGGCGCTGCTGCTCTCCGAGAGCGGCAACACCGACCGCAACGGCGACAACCAGGTGGCAGGCCCGATCGGCAACATGCGGCTCCTCGCCGAGCAGCTGTCCGACCGCGGCGTGGCCAGCCTGCGCTACGACAAGGTGGGCACCGGCCGAACCGGGCTCGGCCCGTTCGCGGCCAGGCCCACCGACGTCGTCAGCGCGGTCTACACCTCCGGCGCCGAGGCCGCCGTGCGGTTCCTGGCCGGTCGTCCCGCCACCGAGCGGATCTCGGTCTACGCCCTGGGCGAGGGCACCATCCACGCCATGACCCTGGCCGGGGACACCACGCCGGGTGCGCCGAAGATCCACTCGCTCGGCCTGTTTCAGCCGCTGCCCGGTCGCTATCTGGACATCATCACCCAGCGGGTGACGGCGGGTGGCTCGCCCGAGACGGTTGCGACGTGGCGGTCCGCGGTGGAGGAGATCCGCACCAGAGGCACCGTCTCGGACAAACTGCCCGACGGGCTGAACTCCATCGTGAATCCCGGCAACATCAAGGCCGTCGTCGAGGCCGACAAGATCGACCCGTTGGCGCTGGCCGCCGCGATCCCGGCCGGCACCCCGGTGCTGCTGACGTGTTCGGATTCGGACAGCCAGGCCCGGTGCGAGGCGGTGCAGCCGCTCGTCGACGAACTGCGCCACACCGACCTCACGGTGGTGCAGCTCAAGGGTGTGAACCACGTCCTGCGTGACGACCCGACCGACAACATCGCCAACTACGCCAGCGGCGACCCGCTCTCCGAACAGGTGACCGACGCGCTCGACGCGTTCGTCGAGAGATGAACCGGCTCGCCTGTGGATGAAATCGGCTGTGGGGATAGGGGATACTCGGCGACGATGACACGACACACCCGGCGCTTAGCTTCGCAGTCATGAGTACCGACGAGAAGATGCTGGCCCGCATCGCCGCGCTGCTGCGCCAGGCCGAGGGCACCGACAACCCCCACGAGGCCGAGGCGTTCATGGCGGCCGCGCAGCGGCTGGCCACCGCCACGTCGATCGATCTTGCGGTCGCCCGCAGCCACACGGACAAGCGGACCGCGGCGCAGGCCCCGGTGCAGCGCACCATCACCATCGGGGAGCCGGGTGCGCGGGGGCTGCGCACCTACGTGCAGCTCTTCGTGGTGATCGCAGCCGCCAACGACGTCAAGTGCGACATCGCCTCCAACTCGACGTTCGTCTATGCCTACGGCTTCGCCGAGGACATCGACACCAGCCACACCCTGTACACCAGCCTGGTCATGCAGATGGTGCGCGCGTCCAAGGACTACATCGCCTCGGGGGCGCACAAACCGACCCCGACGATCACCGCCCGAATCAACTTCCAGCTCGCGTTCGGCGCCCGCGTCGGCCAGCGGCTCGCCGAGGCCCGCGAGCAGGCGCAGCAGGAGGCCAGGAGCGGGCCCGCCAGCATTCCCGGTACAGCGGTCGCTTTGCGCAACAAAGACCTCGAACTCAAGGACTACTACCGCGAGACCTCCAAAGCGCGGGGCACGTGGCGCGCGACGAGCGCGACGGCGGGGTACTCGTCGGCGGCCCGCCGGGCTGGGGACCGTGCGGGCAGGCGGGCGCGGCTGGGCGGCAATCCGGAACTGGCCGGAGCGAGGTCAGCGCTGGAGCGATGACGCGGGACGCGCAGCGCGCCAAGGTCTATGCCGCAGAGGGTTTCGTGCGCACGATGTTCGACAGGGCGGCCGAGAGGGGCAATCCCGTCGTCGAGTTCTTCGGCACTCACCTGACGTTGCCGCCGGAAGCCCGCTTCGGATCGGTCCACTCCGTGCAGTCCTACGTCGACGACGTGCTGGCCCACCCTGCGGTCCGGGAGCGCTGGCCGGCGACGCCCGCGGTGCGGGTCCGTCCGCGGCGCGGCGCGACGGCAGCACACTACGAGCGCAGCGGGGACACCGCCGTGATCGCGGTGCCCGACGACCCGAGTGGGTGGGCGCTGAGGGAGCTGGTGGTGCTGCACGAGATCGCCCACCACGTCGCCGACGCCGATCCGCCGCACGGCCCTGTCTTCGTCGACGTGTACTGCGAGCTCGTCGGTGCTGTGATGGGCGTGGAAGCAGCCCACGTGCTGCGGGTCGTGTACGCGAAGGAGGGGGTGCGGTGACGGAGACGGCGCAGGAGGCGGTCGAGGATGTCGCGCAGGGTGACCGGCTGCTGATGACCTCCGAGCCGGCGGGCCCGGGGCGCGAGCCGATGGTGCCGGCGTATCGGCGGGGAACCCGGCTGCGCAAGGTCATTGGGTAGCGTCGGGACCGTGACATCGCCTGACTGGGCCGCACTCGACGACCTGTTCACCCGCGTCCTGCACACCGAAGACGAGGCGCTGCGGGCCGCCAGGGAGGCCGCCGACGCCGCGGGCATGCCGCCGATCGAGGTGTCCGCGCAGCACGCCAAGATGCTGTCGCTGCTGGCCCGCATCGCCGGTGCCCGCCGTGTCCTGGAGATCGGCACGCTCGCCGGGTACAGCACCATTGCGCTCGCCCGCGCCGTGGGTGACGGCGGCTCGGTCGTCACGCTCGAATTCGACCCTGCCCACGCCGACGTGGCCGCGCGCAACCTCGACCGTGCCGGCGTGGCCGGACGCGTCGAGATCCTGACCGGCGCGGCCCTCGACTCGCTGCCGCGTCTGCAGGAGCGTGGCGAGCAGTTCGACCTCGTCTTCATCGACGCCGACAAGGAGAACAACGTCGCCTACGTCGAGTGGGCGATCAGGCTGGGCAGGCCGGGCACCGTCATCGTGGTCGACAACATCGCCCGCAGCGGGCGGGTGCTCGACCCGCGACCCGACGATCAGCAGGCGCAGGCGATCCGCGCGATGTTCGACGTGATGGGCACCGACCCCCGGCTCGACACGGCTGCGATCCAGACGGTCGGCGCCAAGGGCTGGGACGGTTTCGCGGTGGCGCTGGTCAGCTAGCGCTCTGGGTCGGCGGGCCCCTGCGCCGCTGCGTAAACCACGGTGCACCCTGTCCACCCGAGCTGTGCGCCAGGTTGGCCCGGCCCCGCACCTGGGTATGCAGGCCGGATGTGGACGGTAGACAGAAAAACCCGAGCACCGGCCGACACCGTGTGGCAGATCCTCACCGACCTTGACGCGTGGCCGAAGTGGGGGCCCACGGTCGCCAAGGCCGAGCTCGACGGCGCGGGTTTCGAGCTGGGCGCCACGGGCCGGGTCTGGACGCCGGTGGGGGTGCCGCTGCCGTTCGTGATCTCCGAGCTCGACCAGGGCCGGACCTGGGCGTGGAACGTCGCCGGGGTGCCCGCGACCCGGCACGGGGTCGAACCGCTGGACGACGGGAGCCGGGTATGGATGAGCGCGCCGGTCTGGGCGCCCGCCTACCTTCCCGTGCTCGCGATCGCCCTGCGCCGCATCGACGCGATGTCCCTGCAGTTTCGATCTTGAGCAAGCTGGCAATCTCTCCGCCATGGCCATCACCGAAACGCGCGAAATCGTCATCGAGGCGACCAAAGACGAGATCCTCGACGTGCTGTACGACATGGAGACCCTGCCCGACTGGTCGTCGGCCCATCAGGAGGTGGAAATCCTCACGCGCGACGACGACGGACGGCCCAAGCGTGCCCGGCAGGTCGTCAAGATCGTCGGGGTCAGCGACGAGCAGGTCCTCGACTACGAGGTGCATGACGACGGGGTGAGCTGGACGCTGGTGAGCTCGAAGCAGCAGCGCGCCCAGGAGGGCCGCTACACGCTGACGCCGGACGGCGACAAGACCAAGGTGACGTTGAAGCTGACAGTGGACCCGACGGTGCCGTTGCCGGGCTTCCTGGTGAAGAAGGGCGCGGCGGGTTTGATGGACACCGCGACGAAGGGTCTGCGCAAGCGAGTGCTGTCGGTCAAGAAGTCGTGACCTCCAGCCCGGAGGCGTAGCTCTCCTTGACGACGTCGAGGTGCGTCCAGCTCTCCAGCGCGCGCACATCGGGGAGCGCGCGGACGGTGTCCAGCACGTCGACGAGCTGGGCGGCCGAGAACGCGCGGACGGTGACGAGGATGTCGAACCGGCCGAGCGTGCGGGCGACGAAGATGACCGACGGCATTCCGGTCAGCGCCGTGACGACGTCCTGGTGCGCACCGCCGAGCCGGATACCGAACCCCATCGCGCTCTGCCGGTCCTGTCCGGAATGCCGCACCACCGCACCGATTCGGACCACCTTGGCCTCGACCAACCGGACCACGCGGCGTCGTGCGCCTGCCGCCGACAATCCGACCCGCTCGGCCAGCTCGACGTAGGACGCCCGCCCGTCGGTCTGAAGTGCCACCAGCAACGCACGGTCGGTGGGGTCTATCGCGGTCTCGACCTCGCCGACGGGCCCGATGACGTCGCGGACCACCTCGACGTAGGTGAGGGTGTCGACGCCCGAGACGCCCGGGAGCGCGCGCAGCTCCGACACGGCGCGGTCCACGTCGCGGGGGCTGGCGGAGCGGATCTCGGCCACCAGACCGTGCTGCCCGCTGGTCACCGACAGGAACGGCACGTCGTCGCGGCGGGCGAGCTCGGCGGCCACCGGCGCGGCGGGGCCGTGCACGACGACGCTGACATGCGCCAGCACCGGGCGTCCCAGCACCGCCGGATGGACGGCGCCGCGGATCACGACCTGCCCGCTGGCCAGCAGGCGCTGCACCCGGGCGGCCGCCGCAGAGCGGGACAGGCCGACCCTGCGGGCGATCTCGCGATGCGTGAGCCGGCCGTCGACCTCGAGAAGCTCCACGATCGCCTCGTCGAGCTCGTCCATGCCGCCTCCCGTGATATCGGCCGAAGATTTTTCAGCCTGGCCGGTGCGTCTTTTCGATCTATACAGACACGGCTGGGGTCCATTATCGACGGACCTTCCAGCTTTACGCGTCACTTCGTGATCAGAAACGTGACGGTAACGAATGAACTGCTTGCTGCTCAAGCGTGACCGACCTACCGTGATGCACACCACAGTCGGACGACAGTCGAACGTTGGAGGGCGCCATGGTCGGCAGAACACCAGCGGACACGGCGCCTGTCGCGACCCCGCCCAAGGTGACCGAGGTCGAGGTGCACGGCGTCGAGCCGATCCCCGACGCCGAGCGGACCGCCCGGCCGCTGGATCTGTTCCGGCTGACGTTCGGCGGCGCGAACACGATCGCGACCGTCGTGCTGGGCAGCTTCCCGATCATCTTCGGGCTGTCGTTCCGCGACGCCCTGCTCGCCACGTTGCTCGGCCTCGTGCTCGGCGCGGCGATCCTCGCCCCGATGTCGCTGTTCGGTCCGCGGAACGGCACGAACAACGCGGTGTCCTCGTCCGCGCACCTCGGCGTGCACGGCCGCGTCGTCGGCTCGTTCCTGTCGCTGCTGACCGCCGTCGCATTCTTCTCCATCTCGGTGTGGACCTCCGGCGACGTGCTGGTCGGTGGCGCCAATCGCGCGATCGGCGGTGCACGGAGCGCCGCCCCGAATGACTGGGCGGTCGGGGTCGCGTACGGGATCTTCGCGTTGCTCGTCCTCGTGGTGTGCATCTACGGGTTCCGGTTCATGTTGCTGGTCAACAAGATCGCCGTCGTCGCCGCGACGCTGTTGTTCCTGCTGGGGATCGTGGCCTTCGGCGGCACGTTCGACCCCTCCTACGCGGGGATCTACGGCCCCGACGCCAACGCTGCCACCAACGCGCTGTACTGGCCCTCCTTCGTCGGTGCAGCGCTGATCGTGATGTCGAACCCGGTGAGTTTCGGTGCCTTCCTGGGAGATTGGGCGCGTTACATCCCGCGTGAGACGCCGGCGTGGAAATCCATGGCCGCGGCGTTCTGCGCGCAGATCGCGACCCTGGTGCCGTTCCTGTTCGGGCTGGTGACGGCCGCGGTGGTCGCCACCGACGCGCCGCAGTTCATCGACGAGGGCAACTACGTCGGCGGGCTGCTGGAGGTGTCGCCCGGCTGGTACTTCCTGCCGGTGTGCCTGATCGCGTTGATCGGCGGCATGTCGACGGGGACCACGGCGCTGTACGGCACGGGTCTCGACTTCTCCAGTGTCTTCCCGAGATTCAGCCGCGTGCAGGCGACGGTGTTCATCGGCGCGCTGGCCATCCTGTTCATCTTCGTGGGTCGCTTCGCGTTCAACGTGGTGCAGAGCATCTCGACGTTCGCGGTGCTGATCGTCACGTGTACGGCGCCGTGGATGGTCGTGATGATGATCGGCTGGCTGGTCCGGCGCGGCTGGTACGACTCCGATTCGCTGCAGGTGTTCAACCGCAGGCAGCGCGGGGGACGGTACTGGTTCGCGCACGGCTGGAACTGGCGTGGCCTCGGCGCGTGGCTGCTGTCCGCGGCGCTGTCGCTGTGCTTCGTCAACCTGCCCGGCCAATTCGTCGGTCCGCTCGGCGATCTCGCCGGTGGCATCGACCTGTCCATCCCCGTGGGACTCGGTGTCGCCGCCGTGCTCTATCCGCTCCTGCTGTCGGTGTTCCCCGAGCCGGCCGACGCGTTCGGCCCCGACGGGCCACGGCTGGTGAGGTCCGGACCGCCCGCCGACATCCCCATCACCTCCGTCGACAAGTCCGCTACATCAGAGGAAGTGACTGCATGAGCACGCCCATCGGCCCGGTCGATGCGTCGAAGACCCCGCGGTTCGCCGGGCCGGCGACCTTCGCCCGCCTGCCGCGGCTCGATCAGGTGCCGCACGCCGACGTCGCCGTCATCGGAGTCCCGTTCGACTCCGGGGTGTCCTACCGTCCCGGCGCCCGGTTCGGACCGACCCACGTGCGGGAGGCGTCGCGACTGCTGCGGCCCTACCACCCGGCATTGGATGTCTCGCCGTTCGAGATCGCCCAGGTCGCCGATGCCGGCGACATCGCGGTCAACCCGTTCAACATCCACGAGGCGATCGAGACCATCGAGGCGGCCGCCGTCGACCTCACCAAGGGCGACACCAGCCTGGTCACCATCGGCGGCGACCACACCATCGCCCTGCCGTTGCTGCGTGCTGCGGCAGCCAAGCACGGCCCGGTTGCGTTGGTGCACTTCGACGCTCACCTCGACACGTGGGACACCTACTTCGGCGCGGAGTACACCCACGGCACCCCGTTCCGCCGAGCCGTCGAGGAGGGCATCCTCGACACCGAGGCGCTGTCGCACGTCGGCACCCGGGGACCGCTGTACGGCAAGAAGGATCTCGACGACGACCGCCGCTTCGGCTTCGGCATCGTGACATCGTCCGACGTGTACTACCAGGGCGTGCGGGAGGTCGTCGACAAGCTGCGCGGGCGGCTCGGCAACCGGCCCGTCTACGTGTCCATCGACATCGACGTCCTCGATCCGGCCCATGCGCCCGGCACCGGGACCCCGGAGGCCGGCGGCATGACCAGCCGCGAGCTGCTGGAGATCCTGCGGGGCTTCCAGGGGCTCAACCTCGTCGGGGCGGACGTGGTCGAGGTGTCCCCGGCCTACGACCACGCCGAGATCACCGGCGTCGCCGCCTCGCATGTCGCGTACGATTTGATGTCGCTGCTGGCGATGCGCGCGCAGACATGAGCGACGGGGGACGCAACGGCGGCGATGTCGTCGTCGAAACCCTCACAGCCCTGGGCGTTTCGCATGTGTTCGGCATTCCGGGGCAGAACGCGCTGGCGCTCTTCGACGCGATCCGGCGCAGTGACCTGACGTTCGTCAGCTCACGGGTGGAGAACAACTCCGCGTTCGGCGCCGATGGTTACGCCCGCGCCACGGGCGAGGTGGGAGTGCTGTTCCTGTCGACGGGCCCGGGTGCATTGACCGCGCTGGGCGCCCTGCAGGAGGCCTATGCCAGCGGCGTTCCGCTGCTGGTGATCGCCAGCCAGGTGCCGCGGGCGGGTCTCGGTCTGCGACGCGGCATGCTGCACCAGCTCGACGACCAGAAGCTCAGCGCCACCAACGTCACGAAAAGCGCAGCGCAGGTGCACCATTGCGCTGACATCCCGTCGCTGATCAGCGACGCGTGGGCCCTGGCCCAATCGGCGCCCGCCGGCCCGGTGTGGGTGGAGATCCCCCAGGACGTCCTGGAGGAACCGACCACGGTCCCGCCCGTGACGTCCGTCGCCGCGACACCGGTGTCGCGCGCACCGCGTCCGGAGCTGATCGATTCCGCCGCCAACCTTCTGCAGGCGGCGCAACGACCGGTGATCCTGGCGGGCGGGGGAGTGCGCAGGTCGGCCGGTGGCTCCGGTGCGCTGCGCGAACTCGCGGAAACCCTTGACGCGCCAGTCGTCTCGACGGTCGGGGGCAAAGGCGCCCTGCCGTTCGACCATCCGCTGTCGGCGGCGTCGTGGATCGAGGACCGGCACACCACCACCCTGCTGGAGGATGCCGATGTCCTGCTGGCGGTCGGTACCGCGATCGGCGAGGTGACGTCGAACTACTTCTCGTTCACCCCGAGGGGGCGACTGATCCATGTCGACGCCGAGCGGAGGGTGCTGGAAGCCAACCATCCCGCGCTGGCCATCCACGCCGACGCTGCGCTGGCGATGTCCGCGCTGGCGACCAGGCTGACGCGGCGGTCCGGCACCGGTGCCGTCGTCGCCCGCGACCTCCGTTCCGCTGTCGAGGACCGGCTCGCCGGACAGGACCTCAAGGCTGAACGTCAGCTGATGCGCGATCTGCGCTCGGCGGTTCCCGCTGCGGCGCACACGTTCTGGGACATGACCATCGCGGGGTACTGGGCCTGGTCGGCGTGGGATCCCCGGGAGGGCGAGTTCCATTCCGCCCAGGGCGCGGGCGGACTAGGGTTCGCGTTCCCCGCCGCCGTGGCCGCGGCCATCGGCACGGGGCGCCGCACCTTCGCGGTGTCCGGTGACGGCGGGGCGATGTATTCGATCGCCGAGCTGGCCACCGCGCGCCAGCACGATGCCGACGTCACCTGGCTGGTCGTGGACGACGGCGGCTACGGCATCCTGCGCGAGTACATGACCGGGGCATTCGGCCAGGCCACCGCCACCGAGTTGTCCCGGCCCGACTTCGCCTCTCTGGCTATGAGTTTCGGAATCCCGGCGCACCGCGCCACGCTCGAGACCGTCGGTGAGGCAATCGCCGGCACCTTCGCGACCCGCGGCCCCGCGGTCGTCGTCCTCCCCGCGCTACTGAAGATGTTCGCACCCACCTGAAACAGGAGGCCCACCATGGGCAAGCCACTCGACATCGTCATCATCGTCGTCTATCTCGCGGCGATGCTCGCGTTCGGGTTCTGGGGTAAGACCAGGACGAAGAATTCGGCCGACTTCCTCGTCGCGGGCAGGCGACTGGGACCCACGCTGTACACCGGCACGATGGCGGCGGTCGTGCTGGGCGGCGCGTCCACGGTGGGTGGCGTCGGACTGGGCTACACGTACGGGATCTCGGGCATGTGGCTGGTGGTGGCGATCGCGGTCGGTCTGCTGGCGCTGAGCCTGTTCTTCGCGGGCCGGATACAGCGGCTGAGGGTGTACACGGTCGCGCAGATGCTGCGTCTGCGCTACGGGGTCGACGCGACGTCGGCGTCCGGGATCGTGATGGTGGCCTACACCTTGATGCTCTCGGTGACGTCGACGATCGCCTACGCGACCGTGTTCAACGTGCTGTTCGGCACCAATCGCACGGTGTCGGTCATCATCGGCGGGGCCATCGTGATGCTGTACTCGTCGATCGGCGGCATGTGGTCCATCACGCTGACCGACTTGGTGCAGTTCATCCTGAAGACGATCGGCATCTTCGCGCTGCTGCTGCCGTTCACTCTGTCGAAGGCGGGCGGTTTCGCCGGCATCCGCGAACGGGCCGGCGATACGGTCTTCGATCTGGGCGCCATCGGAATGCCCACGATCATCACCTTTTTCGTGGTGTACAGCTTCGGCATGCTCATCGGCCAGGACATCTGGCAACGGGTCTTCACCGCACGCTCGCCGGGGGTGGCCCGGTGGGGCGGGACGACCGCGGCGCTGTACTGCGTGCTGTACGGCGTCGCCGGCGCGGTGATCGGGATGGCCGCGTCGACGTTCCTGCCGGATGTGGAGGTCAGCGACGATGTCTACGCGCAGATCGCCGAGACGATCCTGCCCGTCGGCATCAGCGGTCTGGTGCTGGCCGCCGCGGTGGCAGCCATGATGTCGACCGCGTCGGGGGCGTTGATCGCGACGGCGACGGTGGCCCGCACCGACGTGAAACCGTTGCTGCAGCGCATGTTCGGGCGCCCGGCGGCGACCGGGAACGCCGACGCCCGCGGGCAGCGACGCGACGGTGGCGACGACGTGCACTCGGACCGCATGTACGTGGTGGTGCTGGGCATCGCGGTGATCGTGATCGCCGCGCTGCTGAACGACGTCGTCGCGGCGCTCACGATCGCGTACGACATCCTCGTCGGCGGGCTGCTGGTCGCCATCCTGGGTGGCTTCCTCTGGAAGCGTGCCACCGGCACCGGGGCGCTGTGGTCCATGGGTGTCGGCACGGTGGTGACGCTGGGCACCATGGCGGTCGTCGGCGACGTGCTGGCCAACGAGCCCATCTACTACGGACTGGGCGCGAGCCTGCTCGTGTACATCGTGGTGAGCCTGCTGACGGCGCGCACGGCTCCGGAGGTGTTGCGCGAATGGGACGACCGGCTCGCCGGGCGTACCGACGCGGACCGGGTCGAGCAGCGGTAGCGCTCGGCGAGACAGGTCGTCGCTGACCGAAAACGTGTCACGACCTACCTTGAAGCGTCGTTAGGCTCGGACGGTGAGTGTCGACACGGCGGAACCGGCAGCCGCAGAGCGCCGCGCGACGCCGCCGTCCGTGGTCGTGTCGGGGCTGTGCCTCGGACTGCTCATCGCCTCAGCGCTCTGCCTGGTTGTCGCCTGGCAGCGGCTCGGTGCCGCGTCCTATGTGGGCACCGACCACGACGCCCTGCTGTGGCGAACCACCGTCGTCGTCAGCGCCTGCGGGGTGCTCGCTGTCCTCTACCTCGCTCCGTGGGGGGCGCTGGGCCGATCCTCGGAACGACTGAGCCGTTTCCTGGCATTGACGTCCGCGGTACCTGCCGTGGTGGCGCTCAGCGGTGTGATGTCGTTGCACCGGGGCAGCACCGAGAAGTTGTTCGACGCGCTCGCCTACGCCCAGCAGGCGGTGAACGGACCTGTCGTGACGGCCCCGGCTCGCGAAGCGTGGTGGCTCGCGTGCCTGGCGGTCGCCGCAGCGGCGCTGGTCGCTTTCGTCGGGCACCGACCGCGGGAACCGCAGGAAGAGCCGACGTTCCGGTGGCCCTCGGGCCGCGTCGCGACGGCCGTGCTGTCCGTGGTGACGGCGTCAGTCCTCGTCATTCCCCTGGTGCTGTCGGATCAGTCTGTGGCGCAGACGGTGTCACCACCGCCCTCCGAGCGGGGTCCCCTCGCGCAGCCGGTCGGTCCGGCGCCGACGCCGACGGTCATCGACGGGGAGGTCGTCTACCGCACGGGCGGGATTCCCTTCGACGCCCGGGTGGCCGCGGCGGGGCCCGGTTTCGTGACCGTGGTCGGCGGTGAGGAGGCCGGCCCCGTCCGGGTGCAGGCGTACGACGGCCCCACCGGGGCCCTGCGATGGACTTCACAGCTCGCCGAACCCGAGGTCGAGATCTGGAACGTCGCCGGTACCGGAACCGACAGCGTCATCGTTCTCGACGTGGCGCAGGCAGTTCTCGGAATCGACGCCACCACGGGCGAACACCTCTGGCGGCACGACCTGGCAGGCCCTGGGGAGGTGTATCTGCAGGTGTCGTCGGATGTCGTTCTGCTCATCGAGGACGGGTCGGCCTCGTCGGAGCGGAAGACTGCGCTCTCCGCCAGAACCGGGGCACACCTGTGGACACATGCCGCGCGCGACGACTGCTCGGCCAGCTGGCGGCTGGGTGACATCGCGGTCCTGGCACCTGTCTGCGATCCCGCGAGACCGGACGTGGCCGCCCGCTTGCTCGATCCGCAGACAGGAGAGGAACGGGACCAGATCCTCCTGTCCGCGTTGGGAATCGATGCCGAAGGGCTGCGCCGCAATTTCGGTGATGCCGAACCGAAGGAGGCCAGGGGGTCGATCGGGATCATCGAGGTCTCCCGTGTTCAGCCGACACGAGAAGCGACAGATCTTCTGGTGTCACTGGACACCGGCCGGCTGCTGGTCGCCGCGCCGGCCATACACAACGCCTATCTGACGAATTCGGAGTCGGTGGTGCTCTTCGGTCCGGGCGATACCGGGAAGGGGTGGCTCGGGTCGATTCTCGACATCCCTTCGAAGGCAGTCACGTCCATCGGTCTGTATACCCGCGGCACCGGAGGGTGGTCCATCCATCCGCAGGTCATTCCCGTTGGGGCAGAGTGGATCACCTCCCTGTCCACCGCTGCGGAGGCAGACAAGAAACCAGGCGAGCCGTCGCTGTCGCCCCTGCGCATGATCGACCCGTCAGGCAACCTGCGCACGCTGCCGGCGATGTGCGCCCCCACCCAGACGCCCGCGCTCGCAGCACTGGCGCCGGGGGCGCTGCTCGTCCGCTGCGGCGACGAGGTCGTGGGTATCCACTAACGCACGCCGACCACCTCGTACGTGGTGGGGTTGCGGTAGTCCTCGATCGCACACACCACCAGGACCGCCCCCGGGACGGGTATGACGCCACCGTCGTATCGTCCGCCGCAGGGCGAGAAGAGAACCGTGGCAGCGCCGTCTTCGTCGGCGGTCACCATCAAGGAGCGATAGCTCGCGGTCATGGCGGTGGCGGTGACGAGTTGTCCGCCGATGAGCGCCCAGCGTTGGCCGTCGAGGATCTCGTCGTCGAGCGTCGCGGCCGTCGTGTGGACAAACTTGCGCTGCGCGACCAGATACACCGCGGTCCCCTCCATGCCGTCGGTGAGCTGGAGCACCTCGCCGGGATAGTGCCCGGCGTCCGACGAGGTCCTGTCCGTGGACAGGTACTCGACGGGAACGCGGACGCTGTCGCCGGAGGAGACGTCGACCGCGACGGTGAAACGCTGCCGCACATCATCATCGGAGGAGGCTTGGAGGACGACGACGTCACCTGCGGCCGCTGCCAGTTCGACGGTGTCGAACTCCACACCGGGCTGGGGTGGGTCCACCCGGACCGTACGCTCGTCGCCGGTGCGGCCGTCCACGACGTGCAGCATGACCTCCTCGGCGCAGACGGGAAAGTACACGACGTCCTGAGTCGCGTTCCTCAGGCCGACGAGGTTGCCCTCGCAACCGTCTTGGCCGAAGTGCTTGACCCACCGCAGTTTTCCGGTATGCGGATCCAGCGAGCCGATGTCGTCGCCGCGGAGCACCGGCACGACGTCCGCTCCGGTGACGGTCGTCGACCGCAGCCGCCAGTTGTCGCCGTTGGTCCACAGCACGCGGCCTGTCATCGCATCGATACCGGTGAGCAGAGCGGGCCTGGTTGCCCGCGTGGACGAATACGAGGGTGTCCCACGCAGGCACTGCACGATGACCACTGCATCAGCGGCCGTGCCGGTGGACCGCAGCGATGACGGTTCGCAAGCTCCCCCGATCACGTCGAGGGGGAATCGCCAGCGGCGGTGTCCGGTGTCGCCGGCGTAACCGGCGACCGCATCTCCCTCTAGTACCGCGAACCCCGGGCCGGCCGGGACGATAGAGCGGGCATCGTCGATCGGCAGGGAGTACGCGATGTTCGTACCCACGGCGGTCGGCACGGCAGGGATGTCGGACGGTGTGGCGGTGATGGCCGTATCCGTTCGCGCGCGGGCGATCCCACCACCGACGACGGTCAGCACCAGGGTCAGCGTCACCGCCGCCGCCACGGTCGGCCGTCGCCGGGAAGGTGTGGCATCCGAGTGTCCCGCCCCGCACACTGCCGCTGCGACGAGAAGGATCGCCGCGATGGCCATCACCACCCAGGAGAGCCGCAAAAGCGCTACTGCGGTGGGCGTCGCCGCCGCCAGACTGTCCGGTGACCCCAGGACGGCGTAGGCCGCCGCCGCGATCACGACGGTGAGGAGCCAGGACGCCCGCCTGGTTGCGTCGGTGCCGCGCAGAACCGAGCCGCTGATCCAGATCGTGGCGCCTGCGCCGACGACGATGAGGAGGCCGGACACCGCCATCCACCGGGTGGCAGAGGCATCCTGCAACCCAGGAGGCAGACGTCGCATGAACGCGTAGCCACCGAGTAACGCGGCGCCGACGGACCCACCGATGGCTGAACCCGCCGCCAGCAGGGCCGACCTGGGGAACAAGGAAGTGCCGGTCGTCAGCTCGGCGTTGCCCATGAGGCGACTCTTCCACAGCGCCGACGGCCCTCCGCGCACCTTTTTGCAGGCCGCATTCGCTGGGCGTGAGCCCCTGCGGAGGGTGTCCAGCGCCATGCAAGCGGCAGCGGCCACGGGTGGGGCTTCTCACCCGCCGATCAGCACGCAGGGACCGACGTCACCGTGTTCATCGCGGCGCAAGAAGCCGTTCGGCGGCGCTGGAGAACGCGCGGGACCCAGCACGGGCCAAGGGCGCCCGACCGTTGCCCTCGCCGTGAGCCTTCCGCTCGCCTAGCCTGGCGAGGGTGCTCACCGAACTCGTCGAACTGCCGGGAGGGGCGTTCCGCATGGGTTCGACGGATTTCTATCCGGAGGAGGCGCCCGTCCACACCGTGACGCTGGCGCCGTTCGCGATCGAGCGCCACCCCGTCACCAACGCCCAGTTCTCTGAATTCGTCTCCGAAACCGGCCATCTGACCGTCGCCGAACGTGCGCTCGACCCCGCCGACTTCCCCGGTGTGCCGCAGGCCGACCTCGCGCCGGGTGCGCTGGTGTTCCGGGCGACGAACGGTCCGGTCGACCTCCGCGACTGGCGGCAGTGGTGGACCTGGGTGCCGGGAGCCTGCTGGCGTCATCCGTTCGGCCCCGAGCCGGAACAGCCCTCCGCGCAGGACCGTCCGCACCATCCCGTCGTGCAGGTCGCCTATCCGGATGCCGCCGCCTACGCCGCCTGGGCCGGCCGCCAGTTGCCCTCGGAAGCGCAGTGGGAGTACGCGGCCCGGGCAGGCTCGACGACCGCGTATGCGTGGGGAGACGACGTGCGCCCCGGCGGGCAGCTGATGGCCAATACGTGGCAGGGCCGGTTCCCGTACCGCAACGACGGTGCCCTGGGCTGGTCAGGCACCAGCCCGGTGGAGTTGTTCCCGCCCAACGCCTTCGGGTTGTTCGACATGATCGGCAACGTATGGGAGTGGACCACGACGCCGTACAGCCGCCATCACCGCGTCGATCAGCCCGCCGGCGGCGGCTGCTGTCCGGCGCCCCCGCCCTCGGGGGACCCGACCGTGCACCAGGCGCTCAAGGGTGGCTCGCACCTGTGCGCGCCCGAGTACTGCCACCGCTACCGCCCGGCCGCGCGGTCGTCGCAGTCCCAGGACAGCGCCACCACCCATATCGGCTTCCGCTGCGTCGCCTGAGTCGCGCCTACATCTCGGTGACGTGGCCGCCCTCGACCAGCCACCGCCGGTCCAGGCGGACGTTCTGCAGCATCCGGCGGTCGTGGGTGACGAGCAGCAGTGCGCCGTCGTAGGTGTCGAGTGCCTGCTCCAACTGTTCGATCGCGGGGAGATCGAGGTGGTTGGTGGGCTCGTCGAGAACCAGCACGTTGACGCCGACCGCCTGCAGCAACGCCATACCCGCTCGGGTCCGCTCCCCGGGTGAGAGCGCATCGACGTCGCGTTCGACGTGGTCGGCGCGCAGCCCGAACTTGGCGAGCAACGTGCGCACCTCGGCGGTCGGCCAGTCGGGCACATGCCGCTCGAAACGGTCGACGAGCCGGCCGGCCCCGGTGAATCCCGCACGCGCCTGGTCGATCTCGCCGATCGCGACGGTGGCGCCCAGGCTGGCCCGCCCTTCGTCGGGCTGCTGCCGGCCGAGCAGCACCCGCAGCAAGGTCGACTTTCCCGCGCCGTTCGGGCCGGTGATACCGATGCGCTCCCCGGCGTCGACCTGCAGCGACACCGGGCCCAGGATGAAATCACCCTGCCGCACCACGACATTGCTCAGCGTCGCGACCACCGAACTGGAGCGCGGTGCGGCGCCGATGGTGAACTGCAGCGTCCACTCCTTACGGGGCTCTTCGACCTCCTCAAGGCGGGCGATGCGGCTCTCCATCTGCCGCACCTTCTGCGCCTGCTTCTCGCTGGACTCGGTCTGCGCCCGCCGCCTGTTCTTGTCGTTGTCGGGTGCCTTGCGCATCGCGTTGCGCACACCCTGACTCGACCATTCCCGTTGGGTACGTGCGCGCGCCACCAGATCGGCCTTTTTATCGGCGAACTCGTCGTACTGTTCGCGCCGGTGCCGGCGGGCGACCTCGCGCTCCTCCAGGTAGCCTTCGTATCCACCGCCGAACACCGTGGTCGTGTTCTGGGCGAGGTCGAGCTCCAGTACGCGGGTAACGCTGCGGGACAGGAACTCCCGGTCGTGGCTGACCAGCACCACACCTCCGCGCAGATCGCGAACGAACTGTTCGAGGCGCTCGAGCCCGTCGAGGTCCAGATCGTTGGTCGGCTCGTCGAGCAGGACGATGTCGAACCGGGACAGCATCAGTGCCGCCAGCCCGACCCGAGCCGCCTGCCCGCCCGACAGCGACGTCATCAGTGTGGAATCCGGTGCCAGTGAACGGGAATCGAGTCCGAGTTCCGCCAGAACCGCCGGCAGCCGCTCGTCGAGATCCGCCGCGCCGGCGGCCAGCCAGTGATCGAGTGCCGCCGCATAAGCGTCGGCGTGCGCGTCGCTCTCGGTCAGCGCTTCGGCCGCTGCCTCCATCGCCTGCGTGGCGGCGGCGCATCCGGTACGCCGGGCGATGTACGCCGCGACCGTCTCGCCCGGGGTGCGCTCGTGCTCCTGCGGCAGCCAGCCGACGAACGCGTCGGCGGGCGCCAGGGTGATCGTCCCCTCAAGCGGGTCGAGGTCACCGGCGAGGATCCGCAGCAGCGTGCTCTTGCCGGCCCCGTTGGCGCCGACGACGCCGATGACGTCACCGGGTGCCACGGTCAGGTCGACGCCGTCGAACAGTGTGCGGTGGGCGAAACCACCCGCCACGTTCTTGGCGACCAGCGTTGCGGTCATTGCCCTATCGTCGCATCGGTCCCTGGCCGAACTGCAGCTCGGCGGCCGGGAGGGCATCCAGGCCGCCGTGCGCGAACGCAGTCCATGTCGACCGCATCCGTTGTGCCAGGGCCTCGTCGGGTCGGCGGGCCGTCCCGAGCATGGGGGCATCCGCCCACGTGTGCGGGTCCCCGAACAGGTGGGGCAGCTCGATGCAGTGGCAGGCGCCGAGCGCGGAGCCCGCGGGCGCCCAGTCGACGCGATAGGTGGCGGCCCGGCCGCCGGCGATTCTCCAGCTGTGCGCGAAGGCTTTGCAGCTGCGGGCGAACACACGCGTCGTCAGCGACCGGGATGCGACCCGGATGGCTTGTCGCCGAACGTAATCCGGACGCAGAGCCGCGATCCGGGGCTGCATCGCGATGAACGGTGCCCCGTCGTTTCTGGTGTAGCCGATCAACAGTTCACAGCGCTGCGCGGCCTCGGCGAGCCGGGTGTGCAGCGTGTCGGCGGAGGGCAACGGGTAGCGGCCCAGGCGCGGCGCGAATGCCATCGCCCCCAAGAATTTGGTGCGCCGGGCGGCCTGCACCGCCGCCGCCTCGGCCTGCAGCAACAGTTCCACATCCGCGTCGCGCGGCGCGACACCGTCGAGGACCGCGCTCATCGCGGCCTGCATGTCGATCGCCATCGCCGAACGCCCCGCCGCGGTGTCGCTGGTGCCGGTCCCGATCGCCAGGGGCGAGCTCTGCGCGATGACGCGGTGGAAGAGATCCTCGGTGCCGTCGCTGACCATCAGGGCGATCACCGAGTCGCCGCCGGCGGACTGACCGAACACCGTGACGTCGTCGGGGTTGCCGCCGAAGGCCGTCACGTTCTCGCGCACCCACCGCAGTGCCAGGATCTGGTCCCGCAGCCCGATGTTGTCATCGGCGCCGGCCTCGGCGGGCGCCAGATAGCCGAAGATCCCCAACCTGTAGGTCACCGTGACGACCACGACGTTGCCGGCACGGACCAGGGGCGCAGGGTCGTATTTGGGCGCCTCGCCTCCGCCGGCCACATAGGCGCCGCCGTGGAACCACACCATGACAGGCAAGGAGACCGCGTCGCGGGGGGCGGTGACCGACAGGACGAGGCAGTCCTCGTCGAAGCGCAGGCCGTCGACAAGGGGTCCGGTGACGAAGTCGAGCCGGCCGGCGCGCTGCGGACAGGCCGGACCGGGGCGGGTTCCGTCGTGGCGGCCCGACCAGGAATCGACGGGACGGCCCGCCGCGAAGCGTTCGGCCCGGCCGTACGGCAGGCCGCGCGCCCGCACGATCCCGTCGCGCTCCTCGACGTCGATCGCGCCGGTCGTCACCTCCACGAGATAGAACTTAGACGCTGCGCGCCGGATCGCATGCCTGCCACGGCAAGTCAGCGCGCTACGACGCCGAACGCTGCGCGCACCGGATGGATAAGGCCGACCCGCGCAGGCGTCAGATCCAGACGGCCATGACCTCGACGGGGTTGAGCCGGATCCCGTGTCCGCCGTCGTCGTAGGTGACGAGGGTGCGGAGTTCCTCTGTGGAGATCCGCCAACCGTTGACCCGGTAGGTCTGCCCGACTCCCAGCACGGTGTCCGCGGATTCGGGGATGGGGATCGTGCCCTGGATGTAGTACATCTCCCCGGAGCCCAGCACGACCACGAGGTTCAGCGCGGGCGGCGACACCGGCGACACCTGGAACGGCTGCCCGTCGGTCCGGCCGCAGACCGCCGCCGGTCGTCCGCGCATCTGATAGTCGGTGCTGAGGAGGCACCGGATCTGCCCGTTCTGGACGCGGACGGTCTGGTCGCCCTCGGCGGCGCCCGCGGGGGGAGCGGCCGGGCACAGACCGAGAGCGAGCAACGCTGCCGATGCAGCGGCCAAGACGCGAACCATGCTGCCTCCGCCGGGGTGAGAGCGATGTCAGTAGGGCGATGCTCCCACTTTTGCGATCACGGCGACGCGGTTTCAGCAACAACGCGCGCCCGGGTCCGAAGGGCGCGGCGGTGTCCTAACCCTGCGCCATCGCCCAGCGGATCCCGCCGACGAGGACATGACCCGTCGACCGCACGACCGTTGCCTCCACCGGTGGCAGATAGGGGAGCCGCAGGGGTGTGCGCGCCCACGGCGGCAGCATCGCGACGGCCGTCGCGGCCAGCGCGGCGTACGGTCCCCGCGCGAGGAGGGGCAGCGGCGGGGTCAGCAGCAGGAACCGGGCGGCCTCGCGCGCAGCGGGCGTGCCCTGCAGCTCCGGCCGGTAGGAGGCGATCCTCTCCGCCAGCATCTGCGTGGTCGTCGGCGGGTCGGGCACCCCGAGCGCACTCGCCACGCGCGCGGTGTCGGCGACGTAGCCGTCACAGCCGTCGCGGTCCAGCGGCTCGGCACCGTAGAGCTGGTGGGCCCGCAGGAAGCTGTCCACCTCCACGATGTGCACCCATTCCAGCAGGTGCGGATCACTGGCCCGGTAGGGGCGGCCGTCGGGTGCCGTCCCGTTGATGCGGCGATGGATGCCGCGGACCCGGTCGACCGCACGCTGGGCGTCGTCGGCCATCCCGAATGTCGTCATGGCCAGGAAGGTGCTGGTGCGGGCCAGTCGGCCCCACGGGTCGTTGCGGTAGTCGGAGTGTTCGGCGACGCCGGCCATCGCGAGGGGGTGCAGCGACTGCAGGAGCAGGGCGCGCAGCCCCCCGACGAACATGGACGCATCGCCGTGGACCTGCCGGATCGGGCGGTCCTCGCCGAACCAACGCGGGCCCGGTGTCTCGTGGATCCTCGCCCGGTTGTCCGGACCCTCCGGCCCGGCCACCATGCCGAACAGCGCACTGCCCATCCTGGAACGGACGGCGGCCAGGTCCAGAAGGGTCATGCACTCCATTGTGACCACGTCCGGAAAGTGCGGCCCGTGCCCGGAGATTACGGGCCATGAACGTGTCACTCCGACAGCGTCAGACCCCACAGTGACATCGCCGGTGACACCAGCGACGCGTGCACGATGCGCCCGAAGACGTCGTCGCTGTGCGCGTAGAGGATGCCGACGGCGGCGACGGTGCCGTCGGGCAGCCGGGCGTACACGGGAGCGCCCGAATCGCCGAGATCGTCCCAGGCCCGGAACGACACCTCGTTGTCGGTGACGGAGGTGATGGGTCCGCAGGTCAGTCCGGTGCGGGCCCCGGACTTGCACAGTTGCGGCTGCTCGCGGCGGAGGTCGTCGGCGGTCATCACCCGGGACACGCGCATCGCGTCGACCTGGCTCACCAACGGCACCGAACTGCCGGCCAGATCCACCAGACCCATGTCGCGCACGCCGGGGATGACCTCGGCGCGGACGTAGCGTCCGACCACCTGATCGCCGGACGGGGTGCGCTGCAGGACCGTGTCGTTGACGGGGTCGCGGTCGCAGTGTCCCGCGGTGAGCATCCCGGGTGCGCCACCGGCAGTGCGGACGGTGAACCCGGCGGTGCACTGGTAGGGCTGCCCGTTGTTGGCGACGACGGTGCTCACCAGGAAGGCACCGGGGCTCGCCACCGGATACTCGCCGAACGCCTGGGCGACCGGAGCCTGGGCGACCATCAGCGCGGCGAGCGCAGCCAGTGCGCTCCCCGCGGACTTGAACACGTTCCGCATCACAATCTCCCCGGGGTCACCGCGCGGTGACCGCCATTCGTGCTGCCAACGCCACGTAGGTCGCGGCGAAGGTGCGTCGCATCCACGACACGACGCGTGGACGGCCGATGACGTGACTGCGCACACCCGCGGCGAACACGCCGTAGATGGCGAAGACGGCGAACGTCATCGCCATGAAGACCGCGCTCAGAGAGAGCATCTGGCCCACGGCCGGCCGGGCCGGGTCCACGAACTGCGGGAGGAACGCGAAGAAGAAGATGGTCAGCTTCGGGTTCAGGACGTTCACCGCGACCGCCGTCCCCATGATCCGCCAGGCGCCGGGACGCTCGTAATCATTTGTCGTGGAAACCATTTCGGACTTGTCCCGCCACGTCACCCACGCCAGGTACAGCAGGTACGCGACCCCGGCCCACTTGATCGTCTGGAACGCGATCGCGCTGCTGTGCAGGATGGCCGCCAGACCGGTCACCGCGGCCAGCATGGCCGGCACGATCCCGATCGTGCAGCCCAGCGAGGCGAGCACGCCGGCGCGCGTCCCGTGGGCCAGGCTGGTCGCGACGGTGTACAGCGCCCCGGTGCCGGGTGTCGCGACAACGACCAGCGACGTGAGCAGGAAGGCGAGCGTCATCAGGTGCAGACCGCTCCGGTGGCGGCAGATCCGACGAGCTTCGTGTACTTGGCGAGCACGCCCGTCTTGTACACCGGAGGCAGCGGCTCGAAACCTGACTTGCGCGACTCGAATTCGGCGTCGTCGACGAGCAGGTCGAGGGTGCCGTTGGCGACGTCGAGCCGGATCCGGTCGCCGTCGCGCACGAACGCGATCGGCCCGCCGTCGACCGCCTCCGGGGCGATGTGACCGACGCAGAGCCCGGTCGTCCCGCCGGAGAACCTGCCGTCGGTCATCAGCAGCACGTCCTTACCGAGGCCCGCACCCTTGATGGCGCCGGTGATCGCGAGCATCTCGCGCATCCCGGGCCCGCCCTTGGGGCCTTCGTAGCGGATGACGACGACGTCGCCGTGGGTGATCGTGCCGTCCTCGAGGGCGTCCAGCGCCGCCCGCTCACGTTCGAAAACCCGTGCGGTTCCCTCGAACACGTCGGAGTCGAACCCTGCGGACTTCACCACCGCGCCCTCGGGAGCGAGCGATCCGTGCAGGATCGTGATACCGCCGGTGGGGTGGATGGGGTTGTTCATCGCGCGCAGCACCTTGCCGTCAGGGTCTGGCGGTTCGATGTGGGCCAGGTTCTCGGCCATCGTCTTGCCGGTGACGGTCAGGCAGTCGCCGTGCAGCAGCCCGGCGTCGAGCAGAGCCCGCATCACGACCGGCACGCCGCCGATCTCGTCGACGTGCTTCATCACGTAGGCGCCGAACGGTTTCACGTCGGCCAGGTGCGGCACCTTCTGCCCGACGCGGGTGAAGTCCGCCAGCGACAGCTCGACCCCGGCCTCCCAGGCGATCGCCAGCAGGTGCAACACCGCGTTCGTGGAACCGCCGAATGCCATGACGACTGCGATGGCGTTCTCGAACGCCTCCTTGGTCAGGATGTCTCGGGCGGTGATGCCGCGGCGCAACATCCCCACGACGGCTTCGCCGGAGCGGCGCGCGTACTCGTCGCGGCGCTTGTCGATCGCGACGGGAGAAGCGCTGCCGGGCAACGACATTCCGAGAGCCTCGGCAGCCGACGCCATGGTGTTGGCGGTGTACATGCCGCCGCACGCGCCCTCGCCGGGACAGATCGCCCGCTCGATGATGTCGACGTCCTCGCGCGACATCAGCCCGCGCGCGCAGGCCCCGACCGCCTCGAAGGCGTCGATGATCGTGACCTCCTTCTCCGTGCCGTCGGTGAGCTTGGCCGTGCCCGGCATGATCGAGCCGTTGTAGAAGAAGACGCTCGCCAGGTTGAGCCGGGCTGCGGCCATGAGCATGCCGGGAATCGACTTGTCGCAGCCGGCCAGCAGCACGGTGCCGTCGAGGCGTTCGGCCTGGACCACGGTCTCGACGCTGTCGGCGATGACCTCGCGCGACACCAGTGAGAAGTGCATGCCCTCGTGGCCCATCGAGATGCCGTCGGAGACGGAGATGGTGCCGAACTCCAGCGGGTAGCCACCGGCCTCGTGCACGCCGCCCTTGACCGCCTGCGCCAGCCGCTGCAGCGACATGTTGCAGGGCGTGATCTCGTTCCACGACGAGCCGACGCCGATCTGCGGCTTCTCCCAGTCGTCGTCGGTCATGCCGACGGCGCGCAACATGCCGCGGGCCGCGGTCCGCTCCAGGCCGTCGGTGACGTCGCGGCTGCGGGGCTTGATGTCTGGGGATTCTGAGGGCATGGGGCTGATTATGCGCCAGGGCGATCCTGGACAAAAACCGTGGTAGATACCCCCGAGGGGTACTAGTACGCTGGGCGCATGACGCCGCTGCTCGTCCGCCTGATCGCCGCGCTGGCCACGCTGTTCGTGGTCGCCGGCTGCGGAGGTGACGCCGGGTCGGCGGGCGAGGGGCAGAGCGCCTCGGCAAGCCCCGAGACGTCGGCGATCTCCAGTGACGCTGCGGGCCACAACGCCGCGGATGTTTCGTTTGCCACGGCGATGGTCGCGCACCATCAACAGGCCATCGAGTTGTCGACGCTGGTGGCCCAGCGTTCCACCGCTCCCGGGCTGGTCGCGTTGGCCGACCAGATCGTGGCCGTCCAGCAGCCCGAGGTGAACATCTTGAACGTGTTCCTCGTGCAGTGGAACGAGAACCCCGGTGCTGCGACGGGGTCGGGGACGGAGGGCTCCGCGACGGAGCCGCAGGCCCCCGGCATGGTCGACGACGTGACGGTCGCCCGGCTCGAGTCATCGAGTGGCCCACAGTTCGACAGACTGTGGCTGGAGTCGATGATCGGTCAGCATCGGGGTGGTGTCGCGATCGCCGACCGGGAGATCGCCGAAGGTGAGAATGTCGATGCGATCTCGATCGCCAAGGCGATCAAGGCAGGGCTGACGCCGCAGATCGGCCAGATGACGACCATGTTGGAGGGGATGCCGTGAGCGAAGACCAGGCCGGCACCGACGGCGGTGCTCATGGCTATTCAGCGCAGAAGGAGAACTACGCCAAGCGCCTGCGTCGCATCGAGGGGCAGGTGCGGGGCATCGCGAGGATGATCGACGAGGACAAGTACTGCATCGATGTCCTCACCCAGATCAGCGCGGTCAACAGCGCACTGCAGTCGGTGGCGCTGGGCCTGCTCGACGAGCACCTCGGCCATTGCGTGACCCACGCCGTCGCCGCGGGAGGTTCCGAGGCCGACGCGAAGCTCGCCGAGGCCTCGGCGGCCATCGCCCGGCTCGTCCGCTCCTGATTTCGCCGCGGCCCTAGCACGGAGTTCGGGGCTGTGGGTGGGTTGTCCACAGGTTCCCCGTGGGTCGGGGGTTATCCACAGGCGGGGCTGTTAGTCCTGCTCAGAGGTGTCGTAAATCAGTAGTATCGTACGTATGTTCGATGAATCGGTGTCGGGGCCTGAGCAGTACGCAGGGCTCTCTGATGCCGATCTCATCGATGCTGCCGGGGTGATCAGCCGCGCCGAGAACGCCGCGTGTGCCCGCAAGCTCGCGGTGATGGCGGAGCTGTTCGTGCGCCGCACCGCCCTACCGATCGAGGACCGCCAGCACTGGTGGGTCGACCCGGATGCCGCCGTGGCCGCCGAGATCGCCGCCGCAGCCGGCATCACCCAAGGCCTGGCCCTGCACCAGGTGTATCGCGGGCTCGCACTGCGCGACCGCCTCCCCAAGATCGGGGCCCTGTTTCTGCAGGGCCTGCTCTCCGACCTGGTGGTGCGCACGATCATCACCCGCACCGACCGCATCACCGACCCCGACCTGATCGCCGCCGTGGACGCCGACCTGGCCGCCGAGATCCTGACCTGGGGCGCCCGATCAGCCAAGAAAACCGAAGCCGCCGTCGATGCGGTGGTGGCCCGCCACGACCCCGACGCGTTGCATAAGTCGCGGGAGGGCGAGGTGGGTCGCAGCGTGGACTTCGGTCAACCCGGGGACGCGCCGGGCTACACCAGCGTCTATGCCCGCATGTTCGCCGGGGATGCTGCTGCCGGGGAGCGCACCCTGACCGCGATGGCCTACAGCGTGTGCGAGGCCGACCCCCGCACCATGACCGAGCGCCGCAACGACGCCCTGGCAGCCCTGCTGGCCGGGATCACCACCGTGGCCTGCCAGTGCGACACCCCCGACTGCGACGCCACCACCAACCCCCGCCCCCTGCGTGAGATCACCCTCTACACCCTCACCGACCACACCACCACAGGCATTGCCGCGGCCGCCGCTGCTGTGGAGGAGAGTGCCGCCGCCAGCAACCCCGTAGGGCAGTCACCCGCCGCCGCCAGCAACCCCGTAGGGGAGTCACCCGCCGCCGCCGTACCGGCCGCCGACGCCGAGCCCACCGAACCCATCCCCAACCGGTCGGCATCGAAGCCGGCATCAAAGCAGGGGGCGACGGCGCAGAGTCGGCCCGGCTACATCTTCGGCGCCGGGTTCATACCCGGCCCACTGCTGACCGAGATGCTTCGCGGCGCCCGCACCACCGTGCGTGAACTCATTCATCCCGGCCACGCCGGACCCGAACCCCGCTACACCCCCTCGCGCGCACTGGCCGACTTCATCCGCTGCCGCGACCTGACCTACCGCTTCCCCGGCTGCGACACCCCCGCCACCCCCGCCGACATCGACCACACCATCCCCTACCCCGTCGGCCCCACCCACGCCTCCAACCTCAAAATGCTCTGCCGGTTCCACCACCTACTCAAAACCTTCTGGACCGGCCCCACCGGCTGGCGCGACCGCCAACACCCCGACGGCACCATCGAATGGACCTCTCCAACCGGCCACACCTACACCACCCACCCCGGCAGCCGACTGCTCTTCCCCACCCTCTGCCTGCCCACCGCCACCCTCTGGACCAGCGACCCACCCGATGTCCCCACCGGACCCAAGCGCGGCGCCAAGATGCCCCGACGCCGACACACCCGCGCCCACAACCGCACCCGCTACATCACCACCCAACGCCAACACACCGCCAACCAACGCGCCGCCGAGCGCGCGCTGGAAAGCCGTGGAATGGCCACGGCACCGGTGGGATTCGTCAGAAGAGGCGCAGACTACGGCAGCGATCCACCACCGTTCTGACGCCCGCCGGGCGTGGGGCGCGGCGCGCTACCCGACAGAACTGACCGTCGCGTCGCAGACCGGCAGGTAGACCTCCAGCACCCGGGACTGCGTGCCGTCGGGCGGGGTGATCGACAGCGTTCCGAGCCGCCCACACGGGTCGCCGGTCGTGCTGTCGACAGAAGAGGCCTGCACGTCGGCGGTCGCGAACTCCCCGGGCTGGAGCGTCAGCCGCGGAGCCGCATTGGCGGGCCGCTTCTCGACGTGGACAAGCACACCGCCACCGCCGCCGAGCAGGTCCGCCACGGGGTAGCCGACCATCGCGCACACGGCCGACGACGTATTGGTGAACGTCACGACCGAACGGCGTTGCGTGTCGATCTGCTCGACCTGCCCACCGGTGACCGACAGCGCGCCGTCAGAGCATGGCGGCGTGACCCCGGGCTCGGCCGCAGCCGGCGGGGCGGCGACCGGGGCGGGCGTGGCAGCAGACGGCCCGCCAGCAGAGGGCGCGGCGGCCGACGGCTCGGGCTGAGCGGCAGGCGGCTGCGCCGCGGTCGGCGCCGTCGATGCGGACGTCGCCGCTGCCGCACTCGTGGGCGTACCGGCCGCAGAGGACGAGGCCGGCGCATCGGCTCCGTTCTGGGCGCATCCGACAGCCAGCAGGACCGCGAGCAGCGGTACCGAGCCCTTGAGCAGGCCGGTGGCAGAGTTGACGAACATGGTTGTTCCTTCCAGATCGAAGATCCCGACGGCCTGAGTACAGAAGTCCTGAACGGCTACCGATCCCAAATTCGGATAGTTGCGCGGGCCCGAACGGGGTACCTAGTCACCGCTGTCACCGCCCCGACCGCCCGACGAAGGAAGTGCCGATTGCTGCACATCGCACTGATCGCACACAACCACTTTCCGATACGCGAGCCGTTCCCGGGTGGAATCGAGGCCCACGTCTGGCATCTCTCCCGCGCTCTTCTCGCGCACGGCCACGCCGTCACCCTCTATGCAGCGGAGGGCTCCGACCTCGGAACCGCCCATCCCGCCCTCACCATCGAGACCCTGCCCCGCAGCGCGGCCGCCGCGGCCCCGTTTCCGCTACCGGGCGCGGTCAAGGAGTCGAACCACAACGCGTTCCATCAGGTCATGGCCGAGCTCGCCGAGTCCGGCGGAGACGTCGACGTCGTCCACAACCACAGCCTGAACTACGTGCCGATACTGCTGGCGCCCCGGCTGGGCACGCCCCTGCTCACCACCCTGCACACCCCGCCGTTCCCGATTCTGGAGGCCGCTGTCGGCTCCGTCGCCCAGAAGAAGGGCTCGGCGTTCGCGGCGGTCAGCACGCAGGCCGCCGCGGCGTGCGACCACGTCGACATCGCACGAATGACAGTGGTGCGCAACGGAATCGACACCGACCGATGGCCCGCCGGTCCCGGCGGCGACTACCTCGTCTGGTCTGGTCGGATCCTCGAAGAGAAGGGGCCACACCTCGCCATCGACGCGGCGCTGCAGGCGGGGTACCGAATCGTGCTGGCCGGTCCCATCGCCGACGACGACTTCTTCGGGCGCAGAATTCAACCCCGCCTCGGTGATCGCGTCGACTACGCGGGCCACCTCGACCAGACGGAACTGGCGAAGGTGGTCGGCGGCGCGGCCGCGGCCCTGGTCACCCCGCTGTGGGAGGAGCCCTACGGCCAGGTCGTGGTCGAGGCGATGTCCTGCGGCACACCGGTCGTCGCTTTCGCCAGCGGCGGTATACCGGAATTGGTCGATCATCGGTGCGGCTGCCTGGTCCCCTCACGCGACGTCGGCGCGATGGCGGCAGCGATTCCCGGCGTGGTCGCACTGCCGCGGGATGTCGTGCGCGAAACAGCCGTCGCACAGCACGGTATCGGCCGGATGGTCGAGGAGTACGTCGCGCTGTATCGCACTCTCATCACCTCATTCGTCGGCGAAACGGAACTCTCCGGCGCCCACCCGCTCGAGCATCTGACTCGTCCATGACGCATTCGACCGGAACAGACCTCGCCACAAATCCAGCAGGTGCTGCGCGTGCGGCGGAGCCGACGGATCCGGCCACTGCGGTTTCATCGCGTCCAGGTCGATATCGATCTGTCGGGTGGTCGTGAGCTGCTCGGTCAGCAACTCCTGCACCCGGGCCCGCGGCAGACACTGCATGAACGCGACCCCTGCGCCGAACTCCTCGATGTCGGGGCTGCGCAACGCGTCCTCCAGCAGACGGAAGAAATCCCGTTCCCCGTCCGCGGTGAGGCGGTAGGACACCCGATTCGGGCCCTGAGGGCTGGCCGTCGGCTCGGTCGCCGCCAGTTTTCCCTCGCGCGCAAGCTGTTTGACGGCGTGATAGATCGACGGAGGCTTGACCGCGGTCCACGTGTCGACCCGCCAGCTCATCAGCTCGCGGTGGACCGCGTATCCGTGCACATCCCCGTGCGAACGCACAACCCCGAGCACGAGGAGTCGGACCGTCACGCGCCCTGCATCCAGTCCTCGATCTGCGCCAGCGCGGTCAGTTCCGTTGTCAGCGAAGCCATTTCAGAATGAGTCAGCCCCATCGCCTCCAGCTCGGCGCGCGACGCGTCGGCCTGCTGCCGGTCGCCCAGTGCCACCGCGAGCTCGGCGCGGTCGGCCAGGGCCCGGGCCAGGTCGAGACGCGGCGCATCGGCCCTGTGCCTCCGCAGTGCGGTGTCGAGCGCACGGGCGGCGAGGGCGTCGTCGTTCTTGAAGTCCCGGAAGATCCGCACGTTGTCGTGCGCCTTCGCCAACCCGGAGAGTTGTTTCGAGCCGCCGTACTCGACGTCGGGTTCGTCGCGGTTGATGACGGTGATGCCGTTCCCGGACGGGTCGTAGACGACGAAGCGGGTCTGGCCGGGCCGCAGTCGCGTCAGCCGCGGCAAACCGGTCGCGGGGACTCCGCCCAGGCGATCGCGCAGCGTCTCCACGAACCGAGCATGGACGGGGGCAACATCGTCGACGAATGCGAGGAAGCCGCCCGAGTTCTCCGCGGTGATGTACAGGCCGGGAGAGGCCGCGACGAAATGCACCTCGATCTCGTCGAGCCGGAACGCCAGGTACAGGTACGGCCGGTGCTGGCGGTGCGTGACGGTGAAGCCCAGGCCCTCGTAGAACACCACGGTGGCGTCGGGGTCGGCGCAGGGCAGGACGGGAACCGTGGTGGTCGGCATGACCACCACGGTACTCAACATTGAGTAGTCAGCCCAGAGCGTCCTCGATGCGCTGCACCTTCGCGGTGAGCTGACCGCTGAAGCCGGGCCGGATATCGGCTTTCAGGACCAGGCTGACCCGCGGCGACACGGCGGCGACGGCGTCGACGGCTCGCTTCACGACGGCCATGACCTCGTCCCATTCACCCTCGATGTTGGTGAACATCGCGTTGGTCTCGTTGGGCAGCCCCGAGGCCCGCACGATGCGGACCGCTTCGGCGACGGCGTCGCCGACCCCGCCCGTCTCGTCGCCTCCGGAGGGACTGATGCTGAACGCCACGATCATGCCTCCAGTGTCGCCGGTCACCGGACCGCAGCGCAGAAAGTAACGTCTGACGGCCGCCCGGCGATCATCCCTGCAGGTCATTGCCCTTGATGTGGAGGGCGCCGGGGTCCGGCGGATACGTTCGCCAGCGAGAACGATCTTGGTGCTGTGCCACACTGGGGTCAGTCGCTGGACTGGAGGTAGACGCATGCGGCAGCGAAACAGGACACTGCTCACCGCCTTTTTCATGGTGGTGGGCGTGGTCGCGGGAATGACGCTCGGTGCGCCGTCGGCGCTCGCGCAGCCCGCACCGGCCCCGGCTCCGCCGCCGGCACCGAACCCCCCGGCGAACCCCTTCGTGTTCCCGAACCCGTTCGCGCCGCCCGCGCCCCCGGCCGCGGCGACGCCCGCAACCGGTCCGACGGAGTCCGATCCGTTCGCGGTCGTCCCGGGTCAGCCGATGACCATTCCCGAGGGCACCCCGGCAGGGCAGAACCCGACCCCGTTCGTGGGGCAGCCGCCGTTCGTGCCGCCGTCGTTCAACCCGACCAACGGCTCCATCGCCGGGGCGGCCAAGCCGATCTACATCAACTTCCAGCGGCCCATCGCCAACCGGCAGATGGCCGAGGACGCGATCCACATCTCGTCGAACCCCCCGGTTCCGGGTCGCTTCTACTGGACCAGCGACACCCAGGTGCGCTGGCGGCCCCAGGACTTCTGGCCGGCGGGCACCACCGTCAACATCGACGCTGCGGGCACCAAGTCGAGTTTCACCGTCCCCGAGCAACTCGTGGCGACCGTCGACAACGACACCAAGCAGATGGAGATCGTCCGCAACGGCGTCGTGGAGAAGACGTTCCCCGTCTCGATGGGCAAGTCGGGCTATGACACCAAGAACGGCACGTACTACGTGCTGGAGAAGTTCGCCGACATCGTGATGGACTCCTCGACCTACGGCGTCCCCGTGGACGACCCGTCCGGCGAGGGCTACAAGCTCAAGGTGCAGGACGCCGTCCGCATCGACAACAGCGGCGTCTTCGTGCACAGCGCCCCGTGGTCGGTCGGCGATCAGGGCGAGAGCAACGTCAGCCACGGTTGCATCAACCTCAGCCCCGCCAACGCGCAGTGGTTCTACGACAACTTCGGCAGCGGCGACGCCGTCGTCATCAAGAACACCGACGGCGGTCTCTACACCCAGCCCGACGGCGCGTCCGACTGGCAGATGTTCTGACGGCTTGACCCTTTGGCGGCGCGCCACGCGCGCGCCGTGCCACGATGACGTCAAGCCGACGGCGGCCAGCTGTCGGTGGTGACGCCAGGGGTGGGCCATGCCCGGACAGACCGAGCCCGCTGACAGCAGGGCGGCGGTGCGTGCGATCGCGGTGATCGTGCTGATGACGCTCGCGCTCGTCGCGCTGCGCGGCTACCTGCCCGGACCGGAGCCGCGTCCCGAACCCGAGGACCCGGTGGCCGGAGCGGGCAGTGTGGCCGCGGTCATCGTGATGCTGACGGTCTCGATCGGCGTCCTGGCGATCTCCATCCTGGCCCAGGCGGTGCAGCGGCCCGCCGCACCGGTGCAAGGCGAACCGCGTCGCAGGCTGCGCGGTGAGCGGCTGCGGCTCCGGTGGCGGCCCCTGGTGATCGCCACCCTGGTTCTTCTGGCCTGGGTCGCCGTCCTGCTGCTGCTCATGGACTGGCTGTCGCCGCTGACCCTCGACCAGACACCCTCGCCCGCCGATCCCGGCGCTCCGACGCCGGCCGAGGGAACCGGGCGGCCGCCGCCACCCGTCCCCGAGGACGACGACGCCGGCGGAGGGATGTTCGGCATCCTGGCGGCCGCGACGATCGTCTTGTTCGTCCTGTCGGCCGTCGCGACCATCGTCAAACGGCGCCGGCCCGTCGCGCCGCAGGTCCGCCTCGACACGGCCGCCCCCGCCTCATCGGTCGTCACGGCGGCACCCGATCTCGCCCGGGCCGCGGAACTCGGCCTGGCCGAGATGGACGATCCGACACGGGATCCGCGCGAGGCCATCATCGCGTGCTATCTGGCCATGGAGCGCGAGCTGGAGAAGTCGCCCGGCTCCTCGCCGCAGGCCTCCGACACCCCCACCGAGGTGCTGGCTCGCGCCATCGAGGTGCACGCCCTGCAGGCCGACAGCGCCACCATGCTCGTCGACCTGTTCGAGGAGGCGCGGTTCAGCCCCCACGTCATGGACGAGGCGCACCGGGCCGACGCCGTGCGCGCGCTGCAGACGGTCCAGCGTGACCTGCAGGTCGCGCCATGACGAAAGTCGTTGCGGCAGGGGTGCTCTTCATCGTCGTGGTGCAGGCGTTCGCGGTCACCCAACTCGAGCGTGAGGTCGTGATCGCGGTGACCGGGGCCGCCGTCGCGTGTGTGCTCATCGCGGTCCGGACCCGCATGGACCGACGCCCGGACCCCGACGACGACGCCGTGAACGACGATGCCGCCGCGGCCATCCGGCGCTGGCTGAACCGCACCGAGACGCTGATCTCGTGGTCGGATTCCTCGCGCGCCGACTGGGACCGCCGGCTGCGCCCGATACTGGCGCGCCAGTTCGAGCTCGCGGCCGGGCGCCGGAAAGCCAAGGACGCCAGGTCGTTCGAGGCCACGGGACGAATGGTGTTCGGCGACGACCTCTGGCCGTGGGTGGACCCGGACAACATCTCGCGCACCGGGGCCCAGGAACCGGGTCCGGGACGCGGCACCCTCGACGACATCCTGCGACGGCTGGAGCGACTGTGACCACACCTGCGGTGACCACCGAGCGCTGCGAGGCCGTGCTCGACGAGATCGGCCGCGCCGTCGTCGGCAAACGCGCCGCGCTGAACCTCATCCTGATCACGATCCTGGCCCGCGGCCACGTGCTGGTCGAGGATCTGCCGGGGTTGGGAAAGACGTTGATCGCGAAGTCTTTTGCCGCAGCACTCGGGCTGGAGTTCACCCGCGTGCAGTTCACCCCGGACCTGCTGCCCGCCGACCTGCTCGGCTCGACCATCTACGACATGCAGTCGGGCCGCTTCGAATTCCGGCGCGGCCCGATCTTCACCAACCTGCTGCTCGGCGACGAGATCAACCGGACCCCACCCAAGACGCAGGCCGCGCTGCTGGAGGCCATGGCCGAACGCCAGGTCAGCATCGACGGTGTCACCCACCGGCTCCCCGAGCCGTTCCTGGTGCTGGCCACCGACAACCCGATCGAATACGAAGGGACCTACCCGCTTCCCGAGGCGCAGCTCGACCGCTTCGCGATCCGATTGGAGCTCAAGTACCTCTCCGAACCCGAGGAGGCCACGATGCTGCGGCGGCGCCTCGACCGCGGATCGGCGCCGGCGACCGTCGGGCAGGTCGTCGACGCCCACGACCTGCTGGCCATGCAGGAGTCCGTCGAACAGGTGACCGTCCACGACGACGTCGTGCACTACGTGGTGTCGCTGGCCGCGGCGAGCCGACAGCACCCGCAGGTGGCCGTCGGGGCGAGCCCGCGGGCCGAACTCGACCTCGTGCAGCTGGCACGGGCCCGGGCGTTGCTGCTCGGCCGCGACTACGTGATCCCCGAGGATGTCAAGGCGCTCGCGGTGCCGACGATGGCGCACCGCATCAGCCTCCGGCCCGAGATGTGGGTGCGCCGTGTGCAGGGCGGCGACGTGATCGACGAGCTGCTGCGGCGCACGCCGGTCCCACGGGCGCGGTGACGCCGTGGTCGAGGCCGAATTCCATTGGCGTGCCTCGTCTCTGACGCGCGCCCTGGCCACCTGCGCGGCCGTGTCGCTGGTGACCGCGCTGGTGACGGGCCGGTGGGAGCTGGTCGCGTTCGCGGCGCCGCTCCTCGGCATTCTGTGCTCGTTGCGCTGGCAGCGGCGCCCACCGGTGGTCACCGTGCACGGAGACCCGGAGTTCCAGCGCTGTTTCGAAGACGAACAGGCCCGCGTGGCAGTGACGGCGCATGCCGACGACGGCAGCGCTGTCGCGGTCGTATGCTCCGTCGTCCCCGGGATGGAGATCGAGGTCTCCGAGCCCGGGGCCGTCACGGTGCGGGCGGGCCGTTGGGGCCGCTACCCGATCCGGGCGTCGCTGCGTGTCGCCGGCCGCGGTGGGCTGATCGAGGGGACCGCCACCGTGGACGCGGCCGAGGTGTGCGTATTTCCCGTCGCCCCACCGCAATCCACCGGCATCCCGCGTACCGATCTGCTCGACCGCCTGGGAACCCACCTGACCCGCCACACGGGTCCCGGCGTCGAGTTCGCCGACATCCGGCCCTACGTCCCCGGCGACCAGCTGCGCACCGTCAACTGGTCGGTGAGCGCGCGCCGCGGCGCGCTGCACGTGACCGAGCGGCTGACCGACCGGGCCGCCGACGTCGTGGTCCTGCTCGACACGTATCCGCAGCCGCCGGGGCCGGCCACCGCCGCCACCGAGCGCACCGCCCGCGGCGCCGCCCAGGTCGTGCAGAGCGCGCTGCGCTACGGCGACCGTGCAGGGATCGTCGCCCTCGGCGGCCGCAGCACCCGTTGGTTCGGGGCCGACATCGGACAGCGGCAGTTCTACCGCATCCTCGACACCATGCTCGGCGCCGGCGGCACCTACGAGACCGCCACCGGCACGCTCGCGCCGCGGCCCGCCGTGCCCACGGGAGCCATCGTGGTCGCGTTCTCCACCATGCTCGACACCGAGTTCGCCCTGGCACTGATCGATCTGCGCAAGCGCGGCCATCCGGTGGTGGCCGTCGACGTCCTGGAAGGCAGCCCGGTCGAGGGCGACCACGATCCGCTGGTGCACCGGATGTGGGCGATGCAGCGGTCGTTCATGTACCGAGACATGGCCACGGTCGGCGTGGACGTCGTGGGCTGGCCCGGCGAGGCCACCCTTGACCAGGCGATGGCCCTGGTGCCCGTGCACAAGGCACGACGATGACGCCCACAGGGACAAGGCTGCTGCCCCTCGCGTTCGGCTTCCTCATGGTCGGCGCCGCCGCGTATCACGCCGACGGCCCCGCCCTGGTGGCCGCCGGGGTCGCCGCCGTCGCCGTGATCGCGTCGGCGTGGCTGCGCCCGGCCGCCACGGTCGCCGTGGTGCTCGCGGTGCTGACGATCGTGCTCGGTGGTTCCGCGCCGATGCACACCGTGCTCGCCGGGCTGGCGGCGGCGATGTATCTGGCCATGCGCCACAGCGATCCGACCGTCCCCACCGTGTCCTTCACCGTCGGGTCCGCCGTCGCGGCCACCCTCGTCATCGCACTGCCGGTGCAGGTTCCCTGGCTGCCCCTGGCCGCTCCGCTGGCGCTGCTGGCCGCGTACCTGCTGGCGCTCAAGCCGTTCCTGGCCTGGCGCTGACGGCTCAGGTGCCGTCCTGTCCGTCCGTCGTGGTGCCGTTTCCGCCCGTGCCGCCTGCACCGGGCTGGCCACTCTTGCCGCCGTTGCCGCCGTTCCCTCCGGTACCGACACCGGTCACGGACGCGCCGTCGCCACCGTCGCCCCCGTCGCCCCCGGCACCGGTGAGGCCATTGCCACCGTTTCCGCCGTGGCCGCCGTCGCCGGGCCCGGAGACGGATTCGCCGTCCCCGCCGTCGCCACCTGCGCCGCCGTCGCCGCCGAGACCGCCGCGCCCGCCCTGTCCGCCGGAACCGCCTGCCGCGCCCGAGCCTGTCCCGTCGGTAGCGGCATTCCCGCCATCGCCGCCGTCGCCGCCGTTACCGCCGAAAATGCCTGCGTTGCCGCCCTTTCCGCCGACGTCGGAGAACGTCGTGCTGGCGCCGACCGCGTTGCCGGCATCGCCCCCGTCTCCGCCGTCACCCGACCCGCCGACGCTGCCGCCGATGCCACTGGCGGAAACCCCGACGACCGTCAGGTTCGAGTCACCCCCGGCGCCGCCGTCGCCGCCGGTGCCGTTGCCCGCCACGAAACCACCGGCACCGCCTGCGCCGCCGCGGATGATGCCGCTGAGTCCCGCGGAATCGCCGCCGTCACCGCCCTTTCCGCCGTTGCCGTTCGTGGCGTTTCCACCACGGCCGCCCGCGCCGCCCGTGACATTCACCCCGGGAGCGGTGACGGCGCTGTTGCCGCCGTTGCCCCCTGCACCGCCGCTGCCGAGCAGGCCGGCATTGCCACCTTTGCCGCCGGCACCACCGTCACCGGAGTCATTGGACCCGCCGTTGCCACCGTTTCCTCCGCCGCCGCCGAAGAGGCCGCCGTTGCCACCCCTGCCGCCGGCCGCGCCCGCACCACCGTCACCCCCGTTGCCACCGCTTCCGGAGAACAGACCCGCGTGACCGCCCCTGCCCCCGGCGACGGCGGCGATGGTGCTGTTCCACCCGTTGCCGCCGCTGCCGAACAGCAGACCGCCATTCTGGCCGTCGGGGTTCTCCTCCGTGCCGTCGGCGCCATCGCAGATCAGCCCGCAATAGAGGGCCACCGTCGCGGTCTGCGCGGCGGCGGTGTCGGCACTCTTTCCTCCATGACCGGTCGAGGACGTTCCGGCGATCCACCACGGCTCCGTGGGCAACGTGCCCCACGCGGATTCGTTCGACGCGAGCTCGATGTCGAAGGCGCGGACTGTCGGTCCTGATGAGCCGGGAGACGAGGCCAGCAACACCCCGATACCCACCATCGCGGCGCCGCCGACACCGACGGTGAGGAGATGGCGAGCGGACACCTGCTGCCGTACCGGGCCGGCGGGACGTGGGCTGCCTTCACGGGTCTTCGACATGGTGATTCCCTTCGCTGACCGGGCGCACTGACGCGTCCTGTGTGGGTGGCCGGGAGAACACCGAGTGTTTATCGCATGTGAGATGCGCGGGTACCGCTTTTCGGCAAATCGAGGGGACCGCCGGTGCCCCCACAATCGCCGTTCCTTTCCTCACAATGGGCGTCGTTGTGCTCGCAGCGGGGAAGCCTCCAGTAGACGACAAGGAGGTGTGTGATGTCGGAGTCGCACCAGCAGCCGGTACTTCTCTATGACGGGATCTGCGGATTCTGCAACAGTGCCGTGCAGACCATCCTGCGGCTGGACCCCCATAACAGTCTCCGGTTCGCCGCGCTGCAGGGCGAATTCGCCGAAGGCGTGATCGAGCGCCACCCATTCCTGGCGAATGTCGATTCCATGGTCTTCGTCGAGAACCCCGGGCGGGCCGACGAACACGTGTCCGTGAAATCGGACGCCGCGCTGCGGGTGGCCGGCTACCTCGGTGGTCCGTGGCGGGTGCTGCGGGTCGCCGGCGTCATCCCCGCCGCGATTCGCGACGCGCTCTACGACGGCTTCGCACGGATCCGGTACCGCGTGTTCGGCACGCACGACACGTGCCCGATACCGGCACCCGAGGTCCGGGCCCGCTTCCTGAGCTGACGCACTTATTACGGATCGGCGGGCACGGTGTGCCCGCCGGGCCGTCGGGTATCTCGCCGGCATGCATGAGTTGACGAAGAAGTTCATCGACGCACTCGGCGAACTGCACCAGAACAACGACTCCGAACAGCTCGTCGAACTGTTCGGTGACGAGGCGACGTTGACCAAAGCCGGCATCCCCCACGAGGAGCACGGCAAGGACGGCGCGCGGACGTTCTGGCAGCAGTACCGCGACGTGTTCGACGACATCGAGGCGTCGTTCCGCCACACCGTCGCCGATGACGACGTGGCGTACCTGGAGTGGACGTCGCGCGGTCATCTGCGCGGCGGCGCCGACTTCACCTACGACGGCGTCAGTGTGCTCGAAGGAAGCGACGACGCCATCACCGCGTTCCGCACGTACTACGACACCGCGAAGTTCCTGCCCGAGTAGCTGCCGCGGCGGTCAGTTCCAGATGTGAACGCGCCGTTCGGGTTCGAGGTACAGCTCGTCGTCCGGACTGACCTCGAACGCCTCGTAGAACGCGTCCATGTTGCGGATGACACCGTTGCAGCGGAACTCCGGCGGCGAGTGCGGATCCACGGCGAGACGCCGAATCGCCTCGGCCTCACGGGATTTCGTCCGCCACACCTGGGCCCAGCCGAAGAAGACGCGCTGTTCGCCCGTCAGCCCGTCGATCACCGGCGCCGGTTGTCCGTTCAGCGACAGCTTGTAGGCGAGCAGCGCGATGGACAGCCCGCCGAGGTCGCCGATGTTCTCGCCGACGGTGAAGGCTCCGTTCACGTGATGTGACGGCTCGAGACCACGCGGGACGAACTGTTCGTATTGTTCGATCAGGGCTTTTGTCCGGAGCCCGAACTCCTCGCGGTCCTCGTCGGTCCACCAGTCCACCAGATTGCCGTCACCGTCGTACTTCGCGCCCTGGTCGTCGAACCCGTGCCCGATCTCGTGGCCGATCACCGCCCCGATACCGCCGTAGTTCGCCGCGTCGTCGGCGGCGGCGTCGAAGAACGGCGGCTGCAGGATCGCCGCCGGGAACACGATCTCGTTCATGCCGGGGTTGTAGTAGGCGTTGACGGTCTGCGGGGTCATGAACCACTCGTCGCGGTCCACCGGTCCGCCCAGCTTGGCCAGGTCGCGCTCGTACTCCAACGCGTAGCCGCGAAGGTAGTTGCCGTACAGGTCGTCGCGGGCGATCACGAGCGCCGAGTAGTCCCGCCACGTGTTCGGATAGCCGATCTTGGGGGTGAACTTGTCGAGCTTGACGAGCGCCTTCTCGCGGGTCTGCGGCGTCATCCACTCCAGCGTGTCGATGCTGACGCGGTACGCCTCCCGCAGGTTGGCCACCAGCTCGTCCATGCGCGCCTTGGCCTGCGGCGGGAAGTGCCGGTCCACGTACAGGCGGCCCAGCGCCTCGCCCATCAGGCTCTCGACGACCGAGACGCCCCGCTTCCAGCGGTCCCGGATCTCCTCGGTGCCCGAGAGCCTGCGCCCGTAGAACGAGAAGTCCTCGGCGATGAGCTCGTCGGTCAGCAGGAACGCCCGGCCGTGGATCAGGCGCCACCGCAGCCAGTTCTTCCAGTCCTCCAGGCTCTCGTCCTGCCACAGCGCCGCGAACGCGGTCAAGTAGTCCGGCTGGCGCACAACGACTTCGGCAGGCCCCCGCCCGCCACCGGAGAAATCGACACCCAGCGCGGTCAGCCACCCCGTCCAGTCGAATCCCGGTGCCTCCTGCGTGAGCGCGGCGAAGGTGCGCAGGTTGTAGGTCAGATCGGCGTCGCGGCGCTTGACCACATCCCAGTGCGCCGCGGCGATCTTGGTCTCCAGCGCGACGACCGCCTCGCCGGCGGCGGCGTGATCGCCCTCGCCCAGGACGACGCCGAACATCGCCGCGATGTGGCCCGGGTAGGCCGCCAGGATCTCGGCGTGCTGCTCGTCGCGGAAGTACGACTCGTCGGGCAGACCGATCCCGGACTGGCTCAGGTGCAGCAGATAGCGGGTCGAGTCCTTGGAGTCGGTGTCGACGTAGAGGCCGGTGCCCCCGCCGATGCCGGTGCGCTGCAGCGATCCCAGCAGCTCGGCCAGCGCGTCGCGGGTGTCCGCGGCGTCGACGGCCGCCAGCTCCTCCAGCAGGGGGGCCAGTCCGCGCTCGCGCACGGTCTGCTCGTCCATGAAGCTCGCGTAGAGATCGCCGATGCGCTGCTGGTCGGTGCCCTCGGGAGCGTGGGCGTCGGCGGCCTCGGTGATGAGATCGCGGATCTGCTCTTCGGCGCGGTCGTAGAGCGTCCGGAACGCGCCGTCGGTGGCCCGGTCACCCGGGATCTGGTACTCGGCGAGCCAGCGGCCGTTGACGTGACCGAACAGGTCGTCCTGCGGGCGAGCCTGGGCGTCGACGTAGCGGAGGTCGATACCGGACTTGAGGTTCGGGGTTGCTTCTACCGTCACCCCGACATCCTTCCAGAAATGTCCCGGTACCCTCACGCGCATGCCCGACGACGAGCACGTCCCCGAGCCGCAACCGCAGCGTGGCGGTGTGTTCAGCACCTACGGCATCGCCTCGGCGATCCTGGGTGTGGTGGCCGTCGTCGCCGTGGTGCTGGCCGCGCTCGTCTGGTCGGGCCACCGCAGCGAGACCGATGAGCTCCGCTACCGCACCCAGGTGCTGCAGGCCGCGGCCGACTGGACGGGGGTGCTGATCAACATGAACGCCGACAGTGTCGAAACCGACATGAGCAGGCTGCACGAAGGCACCGTCGGGCAGCTCAACGCCGACTTCGAGTCCAGCGTGGAGCCGTACCGCCGGCTCGTGCAGACGCTCAAGGCCCGCACGCAGGGGCAGATCGATTCGGTGGCCATCGAGACCATCCACCACGACGCGCCCGACGCCCAGCCGGCCCCGGCCGCCGCCGATCTGTCCGGGTTCGCCTCGCGCACCGACACCGTGCTGGTGGTGGCGACCTCGGTCAGCGAGAACGCGGGCACCGAGAAGCCGCAGACGGTCCGGTGGACGCTGCGCCTCGACGTCACCGACGTCGACGGGAAGCTGCTCATCTCGCGTCTGGAGCCGATCCGATGAGGAACCGGTTGCGCGTTCTCGCCTTCGACCTGCTCGCACCCCTCGTCGCGGTGGCGGCGCTGGTGTACATCGGGCTCGCCCTGGGCTGGCCGCTGTGGTGGGTGTCGGTGTGTTCAGTGCTCTGCGTGCTGGTGGTCGAAGGCGTCGTGGTGAACTTCGCGCTCGCACGCCGGGACTCGGTCACCGTCGGTACCGACGACGAGGGGCCGGGGCTGCGGCTGGCGGTGGTGGCCACGGCGACGGCGGCTCTGATCGCGGCGGTCGTGGTGGGCTACACGCAGTGGACCCTGCCGGACCGCGAACTGCGCGACGACAGCGCCGAGGTGACCGGTATCGCCAGCAGTGTCGCCGAGGCGTCGGCGACGTTCACCCCGCAGAACCCGACCGCGTCGATCGACCGGGCGGTGGGCATGATGTCGGCCGAGAGCGCCGAGCGGTTCAAGAACGAGTTCGCCGCGGTGGCCAAGGATCTCGGCAGCCGTAACGTCTCCGCGCAGGCGAGCACCGTGTCGGCGGGTCTGGAGGCCATCGGCCCCGATGCCGCCAGCGTGGCGGTGATCCTGCGTGGCACGCAGTCCAGCCCGGGCGCACAGCCCGACACCGCCGTGCTGGCGCTGCGGGTGGCCCTGTCCAAGGTGGACGGGCGCTGGGTCGTCCAGGACGTGTCCCCGATCCACGCCCGCTGACGGCCGAGGGTCTCACCGCCCCGAACCAACTGCCAGGACTAACTCCGGCCGTTTCGGGAAACCCCCGTGGCCAGAGGAGGAGGGTCGTCGACGGCCCCGTCGAGGTAGGGGCTGATGGCGATGAGCGTGGGCGAGGAACTCCTCGCGGTCCAGGACTGCCCGAAGCGGATGCACAACGGCCCCTGCGGCGGGGTCCGACCCGACGGGCAATGCGAAATGCGCACCGGGCCGTGCGCCTTCCCGTCCGTTGTGGAGTGGAGCGGCGCCGTCGCCGAGCCCCGCGCAGTGTCGGCGCCCCTGATCCTCACCGACTTCAGCTGCGCCCCGTTCGACCCCGCGGACCTAGCCGCGACCGCGACCGCCCTGTCCGCGTCGTGTGACGCCGTGCTGGTCGGTGAGCATCAGAATCGGCCCGACTTCCCGCCCGCCCTGATGGCGCCGATGCTGCTCGACGGCGGCGTCGTCCCGTGGATCACCCTGTCCTGCCGCGACCGCAACCGCGTAGTGCTCGAACAGGAGCTGCGCGGGCTTCAGCACCTCGGCGTGCAGACGGTGCTGTGCGTGACCGGCGACGGGCGTGCCTACGACGTCCGCCCCGACGTCACGCAGACCTTCGACCTGGACGGCCCGCGGTTGGCGTCGTTCGCCTCCTCGCTGGGGGTCACGGCCGCGGTGCCCGAGACACCCACCGCCCCGCCGGTCACCGAGCGGCCCCGCCGACTGGTCGAGAAGCAGCGGGCCGGGGCCGGAATCGCTGTCCTGAACCATGTTTCGACCCCCGGCCTGGTGGCCGACTTCATGGCCGCCGCGATCGGGGCGGGGCTGTCGATCCCGGTGCTCGCCGCCGTCGCAGTGCTGACCGACGAGGTGTCGGCGGCCGTGCTGCAGGGACTGCCCGGTCTCGCGCTCGACACCGCCGTCGTCGAGTCGATCCTGTCGGCGCCGGATCCACGGGAGGCGGGCATCGCCGCGGCGGTCGCCGAGGCGCGGGCCCTGCTCGCCATCGACGGCGTGGCCGGGGTCAACATCTCCGGGCTCGCCTCGGGTTCCGGCACCCGCGTCGGAGCACAGATCAAAGCCGAAGTGGGACAACGAATCCGCGAAGAGGTAGGGATGAATGACTGACGCCGGCGAGGCCATGTCCGCCGAGTTCGACACCGTCGCCGAATGGACCGCGGAGGTGGCGCGCGACCTGGGCCCGGACTTCTACATTCCGGCCGGGTGCCGGGGCAGTGGCAACCCGGCGGCGCTGGACTGGATGCTCCACGAGCTCGACCTGCAGGCCGGCGAGACCCTCCTCGACTGCGGCGCGGGGGTCGGTGGGCCTGCGGCGTACGCCGCGCGCGCCCGTGACGTCCTGCCGGTGCTCGCCGAACCCGAACTCGGTGCCTGCCGCGCCGCGCGCTCGCTGTTCGGCCGCCCCGTGGTCTCGGCCTCGGCGGCGCAACTGCCGTTCGCCGACGAATCCTTCGACACCGCATGGTGTCTCGGCGTGCTGTGCACCATGCCCGATCAACGCGAACTGCTTACCGAACTGCGAAGGGTGGTGCGGCCCCCCGGCCGCATCGGGATGCTGGTGTTCATCGCCGATCCCACACTCTCGCCCGACGAGCAACCCGACGGCAACCACTTCCCGACCGAGGAGTCGCTGGGGCGGCTGCTCGATCAGGCGGGGCTGCGGATCGACGACCGCCTGTGCACCGCAGACCTTCCCGCCATCCCCGACGCATGGGAGAACGCGGTGAACACGGTCGAGGACGCGCTGCGTGAACGCCATGGACACGAACGGGCATGGCAACTGTCCGAGGAACAGTCCGGTCAGATGGGCCGGTTGCTCGGCGACGGACCGGTGACCGGGCACGTGCTGAGCCTGCGCCGCAGCGGATAGCGCTGCTTGAGCGCTACCCGAAGTCGATGACCAACGGTGTTCTGGTCAGGTCGGCATCGGCGTACAGGTAGTTGGTGACCGTTCCGGTCTGCGGACCCCGCCGGGTCTGGAAGTCGACCGGGATCTCGACGTCGCCGTTGAGGCTGACTTCGAGGCGGTACGGGTCGAGGTTGCCGATCTTCACGGCGTCGAGATCGGCACGGCCCCAGCGCACGCTGCCTTCCAGGGCGTCGCCCGAGCGCAACGTGGCCGGGCACCCCGGCGGCGACATCAGCGAGGACTTCTCACATGCCGCATAGGCATCCTTGAGTGCCGTGTTGATGGCGCTCTTGCCTTCGGCGTTGAGCTCGAATGTCGGCTGCAGATACCCACTTCCGAGGTACAGCTTGTCCAGCAGCACCGGCTCGCTGGTGACGTCGAGGTACTTGTTGGAGCTGCCGATCTCGAGATAGCCGGGGAACACGTAGATGGCGTTCTGCTCGATCGGTTGGTCGAACACCGTCAGCGTCTTGGTCGCGTCGTCGTCACCGCCCACACTGTTGGGCGGGTCGATCTTCACCGTGGCGGTCTCGAGCTTCCACTCCTCCTCGACCTTGCTCAGGCGAAGTTGTGTGTCGGAGACCGCGTCGCCGAAGTTCGCCGCGACCTGCACCGTGGCCATCCCGATGTTCTCCAGCGCCTCGTCGTTGCTGAGGATCCGGATGTTCGTGATCGGCGCTTCTTCGATCTGCTTCTTCAGGATGTCGGAGGTCAGCAGTTCGGTGCTGGCCGGTTGGGTCTTGCCGAACGACAGCGCTTTCTCGGCGTCGCCGGCGGCCAGGGCGTCGAGGTAGGCCTGGACGGTCTCGCTGGGCGAGAGTCCACCGCCGGAACCGCCGCCGAGCCGGGTGACCGCGAACGTGGCGCCTGCGGCCAGGATGATCACCGCCAGCACGGCACCGCCGATGATCAGCGGGGTGCGCCGCTTCTTCTGCTGGGCAGGGGCGGGGTACTGCGGCATCCCCGGATAGGGCTGCTGCGGGTACTGCGGAGGCTGACCGGGCCACGGCGGCTGTTGCGGCGGCGGCGGGGGGGGCTGTTGCGGTGGCGGGGGCGTGCCCCACGACGGCGCCTCCTGGGGGCGCTGCGGAGGGCTCGGTGGGGGCGGCGGGCCGCCCCAGCTTGGTCCTGTGGGTTGCTGCCGGGGGACGACGGTCGTCGGGCCGTCCGGATCCACCTGCGGTGGATTGTTCGGCGTGCCTCGGGGCGGATCGGTTCCGTCCCACTCTCCCGGCCGCTGCGTCACTCGGTGTACCTCCCCTGGCCCCCGCTCTGGGTGTCCGTCCCATCCTAGGGTTCGGCGAGGGGGGCGCTTTCCGGTATTCCGGCCGCTACGGTGCGGCGAGCAGTGCGGCGGCCACGGCGTCGGGACGGCTGAGTGCGGCGAGGTGCCCGCCGGGGATGACCTCGATGTCGAGACCGAGGCGTTCGCGGACCACACGGCGCTGGAACTCCAGCGGGAACAGCCGGTCGTCGCGGCCCGCGAGCACGCGGGTCGGCACATCGGGCCAGTACGGCAGCGGCCACGGTTCGGCGAAGGGCGCCTCGGACTGCTCGGGTTCGGGTCTGCGTAGTGCCTCGTCGCGCACGTCGGCGGGGACGTCGTGGAAGAAGTCCTCGACGAAGTCGAATTCCGTTCTGCCGAGCCCGATCTCACGGAAGTGGGCTACCTGGGCCTGTTCCTGACCGGTGTTCGACCACCAGTTGCCGGGCGACTCGCCAGGAGCCGGGACCATCGGGTTGAGCAGGATCAGCGAGGCCGTCGGCAGGCGCTCGGCGACGATCGGCGCGGTCAGCGCACCCATCGACTGACCGACGATCGTCAACGGGCCGTCGGTGTCCATCGCCGCGACCGACGCGATGTCGGCGTAGGTCAGCAGGTCGGCGTCCTCGTCGTCGGCGGGCAGGTCCACCGCGACGGCCTCCACGCCGGCCTGCTCCAGCAGCGGGACGACACGGTGCCAGTACCAGGCGCTGCCGCCCGCCCCCGGGATCAGCAGGTGAGCCACCGGTCCGCCGTCAGTCGGTGGCGCGTTGGGAACGCATCTTGGCGAACCGGTCGGACAAGCGGCCCATGCGGATCATCAGGGAGGCCGCGGGACTCGTGGTGCCGCGCAAGTACGCGGCGAAATCCTCGGCGGGTACGCCGATGCGCGAGGCGAATTCCTGCTCGCCCAGCCCGGAGCGCTCCAGCAGCAGGTGCACGTGACGGGCCACCTCGGCGCACTCGTTGGCCTCGAGGTGCTCGCGGGTGCGGGTCAGCACCTCCGACATCGCCCGCGACACCCCGTAGGGGCGCGCCGTCTCCAGCACTTCCTCGACCTGGCGGGCCGTCCTGCCGAACGGGTCGCGTTTGATCGCGACGACGATGCGCTGCCAGACGCTGAGGTCGTCGTTCTCCAGCGCGGCCCGGATCGCCGCGGTCGGCCAGAACTCGACGGGGCGGTTGTCCGCAGGGGTCGACGAAGGGCGGTTCCGCGACGACGCCTCGGCGCCCTCGTGATGTGTGCCTCGTACGTTCGAGGTCACCGTCACCTCGTCTCCTCCAGCATGGCCACCGCCACCGAAAGGCAGCGCTGCCTGACCTTCGCCCATTCCGCTTCTCCGTCGGCACCGGCCGCCGCGATGTCCGGTCCGTCGGACGGCGCAGGATCGGCCAGCTTGCGCACCAGCTGCGTGGCCACCCAGTGCTGATTGTGGGCGGTCGCCCGCTGCGCGCGTGCCGGTGGACCAGAGTAGTACCGATCCATGCCCGCCAGCACTTCAGCCGCGGTGTTCGAGTCCATCGAATCCACGAGTTCGGCGAACTCGGTGTAGTCGCGGGCGGTGTTGCGTTCGACGATCAGGTAGCTCTTCAGCCGCAGCGTCTCGGCCCCGGTCGGGATCTGCAGGCGGTCGCCGGTGGGCAGCAGAACGTTGGTGGTCTCCATCGGGCTGGTGCGCTCGATACGGGGGTAGGCGTCGTCGGGTCCGGCGCGCTCGACGGCCAGCGCGTCGAGGGCCACGTCCAGCCTGCCGCGCCACATGGTGACCGGGTGCTTGGGCAGCTTCACCGCGACCGTCTTGCCGTGGGCGCGGTTGCTGACCGCGGCGGTGATCCGCTCGTCGCGCCCGACCCGGGTGCCCGTCATCTTCCCGCACGGCTGGCAACCGCTGAAGGCCAGTGGGTCGGCAACGGTGATCGCCTGCGGGGCAAGCGTTTTCAGCTTCGCGGCGGATTTCACCACGGTGCGCAGGTCAGAGCCGGACGGGGCGAGCGCCGAGATGTCGTCGGGGATGATGACCAGGTCGCCGATGTCGGCCTTGGGTAGTGGCTTCTCGAAGTCGACCGACGGCAGGACGCGGTCCAGCCAGCGTGGCAGCCACCAGTTCCACTCGTCGAACATCGCCATCAGAGCGGGCACCAGCACCAGCCGGACCACCGTCGCGTCGACCGCGATGGCCACCGCGCACGCGACGCCGAGCTGGGCCACCAGCGGCATGCCCGCGAACGCGAACCCGATGAAGACCGCGATCATGATGAGCGCTGCGCTGGTGATGGTCCGTGCGCTGGTGGACACCCCGTAGGCGACGGCGTCGCGGGTGTTGCCCGTCTGCAGGAAGCGTTCCCGGATCCGGGTGAGCAGGAAGATCTCGTAGTCCATCGACAACCCGAAGGTCAGGGCCAGCACCAGCGGCGGGATCGTGCTGTCCAGCGACGAGATCTTCTCGAACCCGAGATCCTCCAGCCAGCCCCACTGGAACACCACCACCAGCGACCCGTAGGCCGCGGCCACCGAGAGCACCGTCATCACGACGCCCTTGAACGCCAGGAACACCGAGCGGATCGAGACCAGCAGCATCACGAACGCGATCAGCGCCACGAACAGGAACACCAGCGGCTGGGTCTCGGCGACCCGGTCGTCGAAGTCCTTGATCAGCGCCGTCGGGCCGCCGACGTCGATGGTGGCGGCGTCGCCGGCCACGGGGGGCAACTCGGCGCGCATCCAGTCGACGGTGTCGCGGGCGCCCATGTCCTCGGGGTCGACCGACAGCACAGCCGACAGCAGCGCGCTGCGGTAGTCGGTGCCGAAGACCGGCGGCGACACCGACACCGTGTTGGGCGCCTCGGACATCTTCTGGCGCAGGGCCGCCAGCAGCGGCTCCTTGGCCGGCGCGGACGCGGCGCTGCCGTCGGGGAACGTCACCAGGACGCGCACCGGGCCGAGCGCGCCGGGGCCCAGTGCCTCGGCCGCGGCGTTCACCCCGCCGCGGATCTCATGGGTGGCGTCGAACTGCCGCTGCATGCTGTTGCCGAGCATCATCGAGAAGGCCGGGGCGGCGAACGCCAGCAGCAGCGCGGCGGCCGCGGTCGCCGACAGCCACGGCCTGCGCATGACCCAGCCGGTCCACCGGGTCCAGAACTTCGACTGGGTGGCCTCCACCCCGCGGCCCCAATGCAGGTACGACGAGCGCTTGGCCGCGCGCCGGCCGAACGTCGCCAGGACGGCGGGCGTCAGCGTGGTCGAGGTCAGCACCGCCACGGCGACCGCGAGGATCGCGCCGGTCGCCATCGACTGCAGCACCGGGGTGTTGATCAGGTAGATGCCGGTGACCGACGCGATGACCGTCAGGCCGGACAGCACGACGGCCAGACCTGACGTCGCCATCGCCGCGTCGGCGGCGTCCTCGGGTTCTCGCCCGGCGCGCAACTCCTCGCGGAACCGCATCAGGATGAACAGGGAGTAGTCGATGGCCACAGCGATGCCGAACATCGACACCGTCGAGGTGACGAACACCGACATCGTCATCGACATCGACAGCACGAAGACGACGCCCATCGTGACCACGACCGTGCACACGCCCAGCAGTAGCGGCATCGCCGCGGCGGCCAGGGATCCGAACACCGCGAGCAGGATGATCAGGACGATCGGGAAGTTCCACTTCTCGGCCTGGGCGATGTCGTGCTTGGTGGCCTCGGTGGCGGCGGCGCCGAGCGCGCCCTGGCCGATGACGTAGAGCCGGACTTTGCCGTCGGCCGTCTCGCCGGGCTCCTCGCCGTCCACGCCGACCTTCTCGCGCAGCTGTTTGGCGATGTCCACGGCGCCGGTGTTCTCGAAGCCGAGCTGCAGCGTGATGACATACGGGCGGTCGGGTTGCGGCGGGGGCTGCTGCGGGGTGGGGACGACGGTGATGCTGGGCACCTCGGCCGCGAGGCTCTCCAGTTGGGCGACAGCATTGTTCATGTCCTCGAAGGACGCGTCCGGACGCGGCGCGGCGACCAGCGCCAGGGGAGAGGCACCCTGGTCGGGGAACTGCGCTTCGAGCTGGCGCTGCACATGAAGCGATTGCGAGCCGGCGACCTCGAAGCCGCCGCCGGTGAGGTTGCCGGCCTGGTTCATGGCCAAGTACACCGACGGCACCAGGAGCAGCAGCCACAGCGCGAAGACCGCCCAGCGGAACCTGCGCAGGTTGCTGCTCACGCGCATCATGAACTGCTGGATCGGAACTCCCCACTTTCTCCCCGGCTGTCCGTAGCCGAAGCGTACAGCAGCGATCTGTGCGGTGACCGCCCTCGTAAGGGCTGCCAGAAATGCCTCATGCAGCTCTAATGCAGGTCTGAGGCGGCTCCGGATTCGTCAGCCGCGGCGAAGCGATGGCAGTATGTGGTCGAGTGGTACAGGCGTCGGGGACCCTGCTGAGCGACACTGCCAATGATCGCAGCGAGTTTGCGAAACGCGTGTGTCGTTAGCGAACTGTTAGGAGTTCGTCATGAATCCATCCTGGGATTTCACCTCGTTCGTGACCCGGCCGGCGATGGCCGTCGCGTTCGCCGCCGTCACGAGCGCGCTGACGTTGGCCGGCACGCCGACGCCCGTGGCGTCCGCCGCGCCCGGGACGTGCGCGGCCAGCGAGGTCGCGCGGACCGTCGCCGAGGTCGCGACCTACACCGGCAACTACCTGGAGGCGAATCCGAAGACCGACCAGGCGATCACCGCCGCCACCCAGCAGCAGAGCGGGCCGGAGTCTGTCGCGGCCCTCAAGGCATACTTCGACGCGAACCCCCAGGTCGCCTCGGATCTGCAGCGACTGCAGCGCCCCCTGGTCACGTTGTCGGCCACCTGCAATCTGCCGATCACGCTGCCGCAGGTGCTGGGGCTGATGCAGGCCGCGCAGCAGGGGCCCGCGCAGCCGGCGGCGCAGAACGTCGGGGCCGCGCGCTAGCTCGCGCCCGGGACTTTCTCACGATTGATTAACTGCTAGGCAAGAAACTGGACAGCGGTTCTGCTTAGCTTTCTAGGATGGTCCTGACCGGCGGCCGAAACGAGCCCGGTCTGTCTATGTGTGGAGAAGGAGCCTTCATGTTGAACTCGGCCCCCATGGTGCGTCGTGCGGTTGCGGGCGCGCTGGGCGCGGGTGCGGTCACCGGCGCTGCGCTCTTCGGCGTCCTCGGAGCCCCCGCCGCGTCGGCTCAGCCTGCCCCTCCGCCCCCGAACTGCAGCGCGGCCGATTTCGCCGGCGTCGCCTCCGGTGTCTCGGCGTCCACCTCCGCCTACCTGTTCACCCACCCCGAGGTGAACGCGTTCTTCAGCAGCCTGCACGGGATGCCGCGCGAGCAGCTGACCGCCGAGGTGGCCGAGTACCTGGCCGCCCACCCGCAGATCGAGGCCGAGCTCAAGGGTGTGCGTCAGCCGCTGGCCGACATCAAGCAGCGCTGCGGATTCACGCCTGCAGATCCGGACGGACCCAACTTCTAAGCAACGACGGTGCGGGACAGAGTAGACACTCCGCCCGCTCGTGGAGGGGAGCCGTCCGGGCAGGACGGCGCGGGTCGGACGGTTCTGATGGTCGACGACGACCCCGATGTCCGGACGTCGGTGGCCCGGGGTCTGCGGCATTCGGGGTTCGACGTCCGGGTTGCGGCGACGGGCCGCGAAGCGCTACGGCTGTTGTCGAGCGAATCGCACGACGCCCTGGTGCTCGACGTGCAGATGCCCGAACTCGACGGGGTCGCGGTGGTCACCGCGCTGCGTGCGCTGGGCAACGACATCCCGATCTGCGTGCTGTCGGCCCGCGATACCGTCAACGACCGCATCGCCGGGCTCGAGGCGGGCGCCGACGACTATCTGACCAAGCCCTTCGATCTGGGCGAGCTCGTCGCTCGGCTGCACGCACTGCTGCGGCGGGCCCATCACTCCGATCCGACCTCGGACACGATGACCGTCGGATCGCTGACGATTGACACCGCCCGGCGGCTGGTCTTCGTCGCCGGTGAACGCGTGGAGCTGACCAAGCGAGAGTTCGATCTGCTGGCCGCGCTCGCGGAGAACGCCGGTGTGGTGCTGAGCCGTCAGCGCCTGCTCGAGTTGGTCTGGGGCTACGACTTCGACGTCGACACCAACGTCGCCGACGTGTTCGTCTCGTATCTGCGGCGCAAACTGGAACGCGACGGGCTGCCGCGGGTGATCCACACCGTCCGCGGGATCGGCTACGTCCTGCGGGAAGAGCCCTGAAGCTCCCACGCTTTCTCCGGTCGGCTTCCCTGCGCACCAGGGTGGCCATCGCGGCGGCCGCCGCGGCCGCTGCCGTCGTCGCCGCCTTCACGATCCTGACCTCGCTGGTGCTCGCGAACAACGATGAGGCACAGCTGGATCGGCGTCTCGACGCGATCGTCGACGCCAGCGTGTTCCCCGACCAGCTGACCGATCCGCGGCGTGGGGTGCTGCAGACGGGCCGCTCCCGCTCGTCAGGGCAGGTCGTGTTCCAGCGAGGGTTCCAGTTGCCTCCGCTGCCGCCGGGCACCGAAACGGTGATGGTCAACGGCGTCGAGTACCGGGTGCGCACCCTGCCGGTCGACGAACGGGGCGGAGTCCTGATGTCGATCGGCATCCGCGCCGACAGCATTCTGCTGAGCCGGGCCCGGATCCCGTTCTACATCGGGGTCGGGGTGGTGACCGTGCTGCTGGCCGGCGTGATGGGTTGGCTGCTGGCGGGCCCGGCCATCCGGCCGCTGCGCAAGCTGACCGAGCACACCAAGCAGCTCGGCGACGGCGCCGAACAGATGCCCGCGGTGCACGGGGTGCGCGAGGCCGAGGACCTGTCGGAGGCGATGAGCGCGATGCTGGACCGGCTGGCCGCCGCACAGCGTGCCACCACCAACTCGTTGCAGGCCGCGCAGGACTTCGCGGCCAACGCCGCACACGAGCTCCGCACCCCGCTGACCGCGATGCGCGCCGACCTCGACACGCTGCGCATCCACAACCTGCCCGAGGACGAACGCGCCGAGGTCGTGGCCGACCTGTCGCGCGCCCAACGTCGGGTGGAGGGCATCATCACCGCGCTCGGCCAGCTGGCGTCGGGGCAACTCGCGCAGGTCGAGGACCGTGAGGTGATCGACGTCGCCGACATGCTCGACCGGGTGGCCCGCGAGAACATGCGCGTCAGCCGCGACGTGCAGATCGACATCGACGCCGCCGACGACCTGGACGCCGTCCTCGGCTGGCCCAGCGGCCTCCGGCTCGCCGTAGACAATCTGGTGCGCAACGCGATCACGCACGGGTCCGCGACGCGCATCGCCCTGGCGGCGCACCGCAACGGGGACGGCCTCACGATCGTCGTCGACGACAACGGGCGCGGTCTGCCGGCCGAGGAACACCAGACGGTGCTGGGCCGGTTCTCGCGCGGCAGCAACGCCGCGCCGGGCGGATCAGGTCTCGGGCTGGCGCTGGTGGCGCAGCAGGCCGCGCTGCACGGCGGCGCGATCGCCCTCAGCGACAGCCCGCTCGGCGGCCTTCGGGCCACCCTGACGGTGTCCACGTCGCCTGAGCGGCAACATGATTCGGAGTCATGAGCGCCGCGACAGCGCCACCGCGATGCCGCGCCAGCCGAGCAGCAGGACCGCGGTGGTCAACGACGCCACGACGATGAAGCTCGTCGCGGTGCCCTGACCGGTGAGCTTGCGCAACAGCATCCCGACGACCACCGTCGCGATCCACACCACCAGGCCGGTGGGCGCCAACGAAGCAGGACGCTGCCAGCCGCGGGCCAGCAGCCAGCCCACGCCGGTTCCGGTCAGGAAGGGCCAGGCCGTCTCGAGCACGCCGCCGACGGTGAGTCCCTCGGCGTGGCTCCGGCGCCCGATCGTGCAGAACACGACCACGCAGACAAGGTCGGCGGCGAGCGCCTTAGCCGCGGCGGACCGCTGCGTGGTCGTCTCGTTCCTCACGTCGAAAGGCTAGCGCTGCGATTCGCCCGGCGGCGCCCCGGACGTGTCGGGGGTGTCCGGAGGAGCCGCGGCGGGGTCGGGGTCCAGAGCGCTCTCGGTGCGGAACATGAAGAAGAAGATCACCCAGCCGATCGCGGAGATGAAGATCCAGCTCACCAGCCGGTAGATCAGCATCGCCGAGATCGCCGAGGCCAGGGACATGCCGCTGGAGACCAGGCCGGGGACCAGCACCGCCTCCACCACCAGCAGGCCGCCGGGCATGAGCGGGATCGACCCGACGGCGCGGGCCGCCGCGTACGCGACCGTCACACCGGCCAGCGAGGGATGCCCGCCGGTGGCATAGCAGGCGAACAGCAGGCACGCGACGTCGGCGACCCAGTTGAAGAACGACCAGCTGAACGCGACGCCCAGATCGCGGCGGCCGAGCTGCACCGACTCCAGCTGGGCGAGGATCTCGCGCCACTTGGCCAGGCCCGTCTCGGTGGGCTTGCCGCGCACCGAGTTCACCCACGTCAGCACCCGGACGCCGATCCCGTCGATCAGCTCCGGTCTGGTGGCCACCGCCTGGGCGAGCAGGATCAGCGCCAGGAAACCACCGAGTGAGAAGATCAGCGACAGCGGGTTCTTGCTGGCGCCGAGCAGGAACGCCCCGCCGAGGCCGAGCAGCGCCAGACCGATCACCTGCAGCACGCCCGACATCACCAGCTGCCAGGAAGCCACCAAAGGTGTTGCGCCCCAGAGCCTTTGCTGCCGGTAGATGAAGGTCGCCGACAGTACGGGGCCACCGGGCAACGTCGTGGACAGCGCGTTGCCGGCGTAGAACGCCGCCTCGGAGCGCCACTGGTGCACCCGCACGCCCGCCGAGCGCAACAGCGTGCGCTGGATCTGGGCGAAGCTGTGCATCGAGGCCATCGCCGCCGCGGCGGCGGCCAACACCCACAGCAGGTTCGCCGACATCAGGCTCTTCCACGCCTTGGCCAGCTGGTCGCGGACAAGGGCGAGCTCGACGGTCAGCACGACCACGGCCAGGACGATGAGCACCCAGCGCAGCCACCAGTACTTACCGCGGGCCCGATCCGGGCCGGCGGTCCCGGCCTGGGTCTCGCTCGCGGAGGCGTCGGGGGACACGCCGTACAGGGTAAGCCGTGTTCACACGGAAACCGCAGATCCGGGGCCACGGCGGAGAAGGCCGTTACGCTACCGGAATGTCAGCCCGCCAGTCCTTCGACACATTCGCCGACGAATCGGTGTCTCCGATGGTGCGCAGGGCCGCCGCGTGGTCCTGGCGGTTGCTGGTCATCTTCGCCGCGGTGCTGACCGTGCTCTGGCTGATGCTGCGTCTGGAGATCCTCGTCGTTCCCGTCGCGCTGGCCACCATCATCGCCGCGTTGCTGATGCCCGTGGTCGACTTCCTGGACCGGCGCGGAGCGCCTCGCGGTGGCGCCGTCGCGCTCGTGCTGCTGACCGGTTTCGCGCTGTTCGGCGGACTGCTCGCGTTCGTGGTCACGCAGTTCGTCGAGGGCGCACCGGACCTGGTCGGACAGGTCTCGACCAGCATCGAGGGCGTCGGCAGGTGGTTGACCGACGGGCCGCTGCAGGTCAGCGATCAGCAGATCAACCAAGCCCGCGACACCGCGATCGAGGCGCTGCAGAGCAATCAGGAGAAGCTGACCAGCGGGGCGCTGTCGACGGCCGGAACGCTGACCGAGATCCTCACCGGGGCGCTGCTGGTCTTCTTCACGCTGATCTTCCTGCTGCACGGCGGCCGCAACATCTTCGGCTTCATCACCAAGATCTTCCCGTCGCACGTGCGGGGGCGGGTGCGTGACGCCGGCCGCGCGGGCTTCCGCTCGCTGATCGGCTACGTGCGGGCGACGTTCCTGGTCGCCGCGGTCGACGCGATCGGCATCGGCGTGGGCCTGGCCATCATGGGCGTGCCCCTGGCGCTGCCGCTGGCATCGCTGGTGTTCATGGGCGCGTTCGTCCCGCTGGTCGGCGCCGTCGTCACCGGTTTCGTCGCGGTGATCGTGGCGCTCATCGCTAAGGGCTGGATCTACGCGCTGATCACGTTCGGCCTGATCATCGCCGTGCAGCAGCTGGAGGGCCACGTGCTGCAGCCGCTGGTGATGGGCCGCGCCGTCGCGATCCACCCACTGGCGATCGTGCTGGTGATCGCCGGCGGCGGCGTGCTGGCCGGAATCGTCGGCGCGCTGCTGGCGGTGCCGGCTCTGGCGTTCCTCAACAGCGCGATCAGGGTGCTGACGGCCGACGATCCACAGGCCGAGGAAGAGGCCATGGAAGCCGAGGACGAGGCCCTGGTCAACGCCGAACCCGACGAGGTCGACTAGGTCCCGACGGTCAGAGCCGGCCCTCGCGCCGCAGCAGGTCTGCTGCGCTCACCCCGTGCCCGCCGCGGCGCGGCGTCTCGTCGTCCGGGCGGGTGTTGAGCTTCTCCGTCGCGGCGTCGGCATCGGTCTTGCGGGGCGTCGGGATCGCGCGCGTCGCCGCATCGTCGGCGTCGTCGTCCTGCGACTGGGCCGGCACCGCGGTGGTCGGCTCGTTGCCGGCCGCCGGATCCTGCATCGCCCGGGTGGGCTGCGCAGAAGGCTGCGGCGGGGTCGCCGGGGCACCGCTCGCCCCGCCGGTGCCACGCAGGTCGCCGAGCCACGACTCGATCTCCCGCTCCTCGCGGGGCGCGGGGGTTTCCGGACGTGAACGCTGGGTGGCGCCGCTGACCGCGTTGCGGACGGCGTTCTTCGCGATCGAGAGCCGCGTCGTCTGCGGCTCGTCGGCGGGTGCCGGCGGCGGGGGAGCCGTCGGGGGCCGAGGCGGCGCCGGGATGCGGGTCGTCGCACCCGCCTGGTCACCGCTGCGCGGCGGTGCCGGCATCCGGGACGTCGTCGCCGGGAAACGGGCCGGGGCGGGCCGTCCCGGAGCCGGGTGGGTCGGATCGTGGGGCAGGGCGCGGGCGCCTGCCATCGCCGGCGGCGGGCCGCCTGCGCCGACCAGCGCTTCGGCCGGTTCGTCGCGCTCCTCGCGGACCGCGGGCCGTTTGCGCTCGTCGGGCAGTTCGGTCTCGCCGAGGCCGAGCCGGTCCTGGATCCGCTTCATCCAGCGGGGCGCCCACCAGCAGTCGTCGCCGAGCAGCTTCATGATCGCCGGCACCAGGAACATACGGATGATCGTGGCGTCCAACAGCAGCGCGATCAGCAGACCGAACGCCAGGTACTTCATCATCACCAGGTCGGAGAACACGAACGCGCCCGCGACGACGGCCAGCACCAGCGCGGCGCCGGTGATGAGCCGGCCCGTGGTCGCGGTGCCGATGCGGATGGCCTCGGCGGTCGAGAGGCCACGCTCCCGGGCCTCCACCATGCGCGAGACCAGGAACACCTCGTAGTCGGTCGACAGACCCCAGATCACGGCGATGATCAGACCGATCATCGGGGCCATCAGCGGCTGCGGCGTGTAGTTCATCAGGCCGGCGCCGTGCCCGTCGACAAACATCCACGTCAGGATGCCCATCGTCGAACCCAGCGTCAGCGCGCTCATCAACGCCGCCTTGATGGGCAGCACGATCGAGCCGAACGCCAGGAACATCAGGATGGTCGTCGTCACGATCAGCACCAGGACCATCACGGGCAGCTTGTCGAACAGACTGTGGATGGAGTCCTGCTCGAGCGCCGGTGTGCCGCCGACGGAGATGTCGAGTCCGCGCGGAGGCTGGATGGACCGCAGCTCGTCGATCTTCTGCGACGCGTCATTGCGGTTGATCAAACCGTTCTGCAGCACGCGGATCGACGGGTCCTTCGTGCCGCCCTCCTGGACGGAACGCTCCTGCCACATCTTCGACGGGTCGTTGTCCGGATCGATGAAACCGCTGACCGTCATCGCCTTGGCGCGGACCTCGGCGAGCTGCTGTTCGGTGACCGGCTCGCCGTCCTGGCGCTCGATCACCAGCGTCAGCGGCTCGGTACGGAAACCGGGGAAGCTGCGGTCGAAGTCCTCCTGGGCCTGGCGCACGCCGTTGTCCGGGGGGAGGTACTTCTCGCTGATGCCGCCGAGGGCCAGCTGGCCCAGCGGGATGACCAGCAGGATCATCACGATCAGAATCGGGGCGGCGAACGCGATCGGCCGCTTCATCACAACGTTGACCAGGCGGCCCCAGAAGCCCTTCTCGACCTCGGCGCGCGTCTTGGTCTTCTGCGTCTTCTCGGCCAGCCATTCGACCCACCACACGATGGGTCCGCGGGCCAGGGGCACGTAGCGCGCCAGCGCCAGACCACCGGCGATCACGGCGACGAAGATCACGATGCCGAGTAGCACCCAGTACAGCCCGCCGTCCAGCGACTCTTTGTTGTCGATGATCAGGTAGGCCAGCCCGCCGAGGGTGCCGACGTAGCCGAGCGCCAGCCCGATGACGGTCAGCGGCAGACCCTGCTCACCGGAGTACCGGATCTTCTTGCGGGCGAGGTGACCGAGCGCTATGCCGACGGGCGGGACCAGCAGGCCGGTCGGGATGGAGGCGATGGCTAGCGTGTTGGTGCGGGCGCCGCTGTCGGCGGCCGGGTAGTCGGCCTGGATGAACTTGAGCAGCCAGCGCACGCCGAGTGCGTCGACGCGGGGGCCCAGGATGGCGAGCGCGGCGGGCAGCACGGTGATCGACAGGATCGCCGCGAGCATGACCGACGCGATGATCGCGTAGGTGATGGACTTCAGGAAGCCCTGCGGGAACAGCAGCAGCGGCACCGACGAGGCGACCAGGATCACGGCGGAGAACATGACCGTGCGGCCCGACGTCATCACGGTGCGGCGTACCGCCGCCTCCGTGTCGTAGCCTTCCGCGATCTCCTCGCGGAAACGGGACACCATGAACAGGCCGTAGTCGATCGCGATGCCGAGGCCCATCAGGGTCACCACCGGCTGGGCGAAGAAGTGCACCGGCATGAATTCGGCGAACAGCCGCATGATGCCCAGCGCACCGGCGATCGTCAGACCGCCGATGATGCCGGGCAGGGCCGCGGCGATGACCCCGCCGAAGACGAAGAAGAGCACCACGCAGACCAGGGGGATGGCGGCGACCTCGGCACGCTTCTGGTCCTCGCCGATGGTGCCGGTGAGCTCGCTGGCGAGCGGGTTGAGGCCGGCGAGCTGGATGTTGCCGTCGTTGACCTCGGACAGCTCGGGTTCGATGACCTGGTAGTTCTTCAGGATCTCGTCGTCGCTTTCGCCCTTGAGCGGAATGCTGATGAAGGTCTTGGAGCCGTCCTCGGTCTTCATCTGCTGCACGGTCTCGGCCGTGCTGTCGGGTGCGCGCAGCCACCCGACCCAGCTGACGATCTGGTCCTCGTGGTCGGCGACGAGGGTGTTCAGCTCGTCGGTGACTTCCTTCTGCCACTGCGGGTCGGTGACCTTCTCGCCGTCGGGCGGCGTCAGGATCGCGACTACATGGCTGGTCCGATCGCGGCCGTAGGCCTCGTCGGACGTGACGGACGCGTGGACAGACTGGCTGCCCTCGTCGTAGAACCCGCTCTGGGTGACGTGCTGTCCCAGGCTGATGCCGTAGACGCCGCCGCCCAGGCACAGTGCGACCATGACACCGATCACTATGTATCGGTACTGGTACACCGTTCGACCCCACCAGGCGAACACGTTCAGCTCCTTACGGTCATGTCGATCGGCCCGCGCACGTCGAAACCGACACTCTATTTTTTCCTAGACGCGCGAGGTCAGCAGCGACGACAGCGGCCGGAATGGCTGCAGCCAGGCGCCCTGCTCCGGTAGCGAATCAAGTCCGATCCGCGGCAACGGCTCCCGGAAGACTCCTGCGATGTCCTCCAGGTCGACGAACTCCAAGGTATCCGACGCTAACGCCCAACTGGCATGTTCGCGAAATCCGAGCACCTGGACGGCGACACCGCTTCTGGCGATGTCCTCCAGCGGTTGTTTGAACGCCTGACCGTCCGCGGAGGCGACGATCAGACCTGCCAGGCCTTCGCTGTTGCGCAGCGCGATGTGGTCCAGCATGTCGCTGTCGACGTCGCTGTCCTCGTCCACCTTGGGCTTGGCGAACACGGCGAACCCGACGTTGCGCAGGGCCTCGACCCAGGGCCGCACCACGTCGGCGCTGCCGGGGGCGATGTTGGTGAAGACGGTCGCCTCGGGTTCCAGCGCGACCGACCGTCCGGTGCCCGCGTACTCGGCGGACAGGTCGGCGGTCCGGGAGAGCAGCCAGCGGCCCAGCGCGTCGAACCGGGGCCTGTGCGCGGCGGTCGGGCGGCCACCGAGGATGGACCCGAGGCCCATGTCGAGGTTCGGGGCGTCCCACACCAGCAGTACCCGTCCGGGCTGCGGCGCGGTGTCGGTGCCGAGCTCGTCGGGGGTGACGACCTCGGGGGTGTCGGTCACGCTCATGACGTCCTCTCCCACACCAGTTCGGTCACGACGGGGCCGGCCAGGGCCTTGCGCTCGTACTTCGTGACCGGCCGCACCGTGGATATCGGGAGGCGGGGGTCGTCGGGGCTGACGCGACGCAGCCGCGGCTCGGCATCGCCGACCTCGCCGATGTGCTCGGCATAACCCAGGTGGTCGGTGGCGGCGTGCAGGACGCCGCCGGGGCGCAGACGGTCGGCGATCAGCGCGACGGTGTCGGGCTGCAGCAGGCGGCGCTTGTGGTGGCGCGCTTTGGGCCACGGGTCCGGGAAGAACACGCGCACCCCGGTCAGCGACGCCGGCGCCAGCATGTAGGTGAGGACGTCGACGCCGTCGCCGCGGATCAGCCGGATGTTGGTGACGGGTTGTCCGGCGTCGGGGGTCGGGGCGTGGGTGCGGTCGATCGCGCTGAGCAGTTGCGCGAGGCCCCGCCGGTAGACCTCGACGGCCACGACGTCGATGTCGGGCTCGGACTGCGCCATGGCCAGCGTCGAGGTGCCTGTCCCGCAGCCGATCTCCAGCACCAGCGGTGCGCGGCGGCCGAACCATGCCTCGGCGTCCAGTGGGCCCGCGGGCTCGTCACCGTCACGGGCCTGCACGCCCAGCTCGGGCCACAGCCTGTCCCAGGTGGCCTGCTGGCTGTCGGAGATCGTCGAGCGCCGGGCCCGGAAGCTGGTGACCCGCCGCTGGAAGTGGGGGTGAACGGGCGGCGGCCCGCTGTCGGTTGAGGCATCCGGGTCGGCTGAGGGATCCGGGTCTGCTGAGGGATCCGGCGCCAGGTCGCCGGCGACATCGGATCCCGAAATGCGCATCCGTCCATCGTCGCCCATCAAGACCGTGCTCCCTGCATCGTGTTACAGATTGATACCCAACAGTTGCCTACGCCTGGTACAGCCGGGTACCCACCTGGGGGCCGGTGAAAAGAGGTGTCACAGACCCTCGGCGACCGGTGCCACGATTTTCCTGGGGCGGGTCGTGAGCGGACCCGGAAAGTGGGGGTCGGTGTCGGGGTCTGTTTCTGGGTTCGACTCGCGGGAGTCCTTGTTCGGCGGTGTCGTCGCGCGGTTCGCCGAGCGCACCGCCAACCCGTACGCCAGGGCTGCCGAGCTGCGGCTGCGGGCCCCGATGGCGGTCACGGTCGAGGGGCGTTCCGGGGTCGGCCGGGACGCCGTCGCACGTGCGCTCGCGGCGTCGGACCTGCGGGTGGTCCGGACCGGCGGCGACGTCCGGGTCGTGGTGATCGCGGAGTCGATGAAGCCCGAGGACCGGCAGGTGCCGGCCGGTGGCAGCCCCGCGGTGGTCGTCCTGAACAAGGCGGACCTGTCGGGGCGGGTTCCCGGTGGACCGCTCGCGGCCGCCGCACGCACCGCCGCTGACATCTCCGTCTCGACGGGTCTGCCTGTCGTGCCGATGGTCGCCCATCTGGCCACCGTCGAACTCGACGACGAACTGGTCACGGCACTACACACCCTCGCCGAAAACCCCGCGGACATGACGTCGGGGGATGCCTTCGTCTCGTCCGGGCACCCACTGTCCACCGACGTGCGGCAACGCCTGCTGCGCCGCCTGGACCGGTTCGGGCTGGCGCATGCCGTGCTCCGCACCGCCGAAGGCGCCGACGCCGCTGCCCTGACCGGGTCCCTGCGGGAGCTGAGCCAGCTGGGCCAGCTCGTCGCGCGCCTGGCCGACGTGGCGGCCGAGGTCACCTACCGGCGGGTGCGCGAGGTCCTGCGTGATCTGCACCGGGCTGCCGCCGAATCCGATGACGACGAGCTCTGGGAATTCCTCGCCGACGACGAGGTGGTGATCGCGGTGATGGCCTGCGCCGTCGGGGTCATGGAGGCGGCTGGTCTGGAGGTCGATCCCCGCGACGACGCGGACACCCATCTGAGCCGCGCCGTGCACTGGCGGCGCTACGCCGAGGGCCCGCTGGGCCCCCTGCACCGCCGGTGCGCGGCCGATATCTCCCGAGGCTCGCTGCGTCTGCTGAGCAGGGCTGCGTCGAGTGGGGCTCGGTGAGCCCACGGTGAGCGACGTGGTGGTGGTCACCGGACCGTCGCGCGCCGGGGTGAGTTCGATGGTCGCGGAACTGCGTCGGCGCATGCCGGGCGATCGGTTCGCCGAACCGGTCGACCTCACGGCCGGCGACACCCCGGTCGCGGTCGTGTTCGTCGCGTCGGCGGTCGCGCCGATCGTGGGCTCGGACTGTGAGCTGCTGTCGGAGGCCGCGGACGTGGACGTGGTGATCGCGGTGGTGTCGAAGATCGACGACCACCACGACTGGCGGAGGGTGCTGGCCGCCGACCGTCGGCAGCTCGCCCACTACGCAGCCGGCCTCGGGGACGTGCCATGGGTCGGCGCCGCGGCGGCCCCACGCCTGGGGGACCCGGCGATGGACGAGCTCGTCGCGCTACTGGACGCCCACCTTCGCGACCCGGTCGTCCGGTCGCGGAATGCACTGCGGATGAACCCTTTTCGACGGGATCTGCTGCGTGTCGAACGCGAGCGGCTGCTGCGCTGCCGCCGGGAGTCGGCGCTTCGGCGCGCGGTCGCACTGCGCGAGTCGGTGCAGCAGACCCGGCTGGCCGTGACCCACGACGCCCGCCGGCGGTCCGCTTCGCTGCGCGCCGACCTGACCCGCGAGGCGTCGGCGCTGACCAGAAGGCAGGTGGCCGGCTTCGCCGAGCGGGTCCGGCGGCACTGCGACGGCGTGCTGGCCGCCGTCGACGAGGACGTTGCCGTGCACACCGGCCGCGCAGCCCCGCAGCAGCCCGCGTCCGTCGACCTGCCCGGCCCGGCGCTGAGATCGCGTCGGCTGGAGAACCGGTTGATGACCGTGCTGGGCGCGGGGTTCGGACTCGGGGTCGCGCTGGTGGTCACCCGGGTGGTGGCGGGACTCGCACCGGGGCTCGCCGCGGCGGGGCTGATCGCCGGTGCGGTCGCCGGATTGGCCACGACGGTGTGGGTGACCCGGGCCCGCACGCTGCTGCACGACCGCGCCGTCCTGCAGGGCTGGGTGCAGGAGGCCGCCGCCGCCGTCCGCGCCGTGGCCGACGAACGGGTCGCGACGCAGTTGCTGGTGTACGAGTCCGCGAGGGGGTTGCAGAGTGCCGCCGCAGCGGCCGCCGAGGACGCCGACATCGGCGAGCAACTGGCGGCCGTCGAGGCGCGAGTGCGTCGCCTGGCCCGCGCTCCCACCACGGAGAACTTGTTACCGGCCGGTAGAACACCCGGTGACGGCCATCTGAATCGTTCCTGTGAGTGAATGGACATACTCCGGATTCACCGCGGGTATGTCACCCGCGTTAACCTCAGTACACAGTGACGGCCGCGGCTGCCGTGGGGTGTGGGCTCTTGGGGGCTCCGATCCTGGCGCCTGCGTCCTGGCAGACCTTTCGCGCAGATGCAGGGGAGACGACACAGCATGACCGCAGCGACCATTCCGGGACTGGATTCCGCACCGACCAAGCACGAGGGCCTGCTCGCCTGGGTTCGCGAAGTCGCCGAGCTGACACAGCCCGACCGCGTCGCGTGGGCAGACGGTTCCGAAGAAGAGTACGAACGGCTCTGCGCACAGCTCGTCGACGCAGGCACCTTCCAGAAGCTGAACCCCGACAAGCAGCCCAACTCCTACCTCGCGCTCTCGGACCCGTCCGACGTCGCGCGGGTGGAGTCGCGGACCTACATCTGCTCCGAGCGCGAGATCGACGCCGGTCCCACCAACAACTGGATGGACCCGGCCGAGATGCGCGGCATCATGACCGACCTGTACCGCGGCAGCATGCGCGGCCGCACACTCTGGGTCGTCCCGTTCTGCATGGGCCCGCTGGATGCCGAGGACCCGAAACTCGGCGTCGAGATCACCGACTCGGAGTACGTCGTCGTCTCGATGCGCACGATGACCCGCATGGGCGCCAAGGCGCTGGAGAAGATCGGCGAGGACGGCTTCTTCGTCAAGGCGCTGCACTCGCTGGGGGCGCCGCTGGAAGAGGGCGAGAAGGACGTGCCCTGGCCCTGCAACGACACGAAGTACATCACCCACTTCCCGGAGACCCGCGAGATCTGGAGCTATGGCTCCGGCTACGGCGGCAACGCGCTGCTGGGCAAGAAGTGCTACTCGCTGCGCATCGCGTCGGCGATGGCCCACGACGAGGGCTGGCTCGCCGAGCACATGCTGATCCTCAAGCTGATCTCCCCGGAGAACAAGGCCTACTACATCGCCGCGGCGTTCCCGTCGGCGTGCGGCAAGACCAACCTCGCGATGCTGCAGCCCACCATCCCGGGCTGGCGCGCCGAGACCGTCGGCGACGACATCGCCTGGATGCGGTTCGGCAAGGACGGCCGGCTCTACGCGACCAACCCCGAGTTCGGCTTCTTCGGCGTCGCGCCGGGCACCAACTGGGACTCCAACCCCAATGCGATGAAGACGATCGCCGGGGGCAACACCGTCTTCACCAACGTCGCCAAGACCGACGACGGCGACGTCTGGTGGGAGGGTCTGGAGGGCGAGCCCGACCACCTGATCGACTGGAAGGGCAACGACTACATCCTGCGGGAGACGGAAACCAAAGCAGCGCACCCGAACTCGCGCTACTGCACCCCGATCTCCCAGTGCCCGACGCTCGCCCCCGAGTGGGACGATCCGCAGGGCGTGCCGATCTCGGCGATCCTGTTCGGCGGCCGCCGCAAGACCACGGTCCCGCTGATCACCGAGGCGCGCGATTGGCAGCACGGCGTCTTCATCGGTGCCACGCTGGGCTCCGAGCAGACCGCGGCCGCCGAGGGCAAGGTCGGCACCGTGCGCCGCGACCCGATGGCCATGCTGCCGTTCCTGGGCTACAACGTCGGCGACTACTTCCAGCACTGGATCAACATCGGCAAGCAGGCCGACGAGTCGCAGCTTCCGAAGGTCTTCTTCGTCAACTGGTTCCGTCGCGGCGACGACGGCCGCTTCCTGTGGCCCGGGTTCGGCGAGAACAGCCGCGTGCTGAAGTGGGCCATCGAGCGCATCGAGCACAAGGCCGACGGCAAGAGCACCCCGATCGGCATCGTGCCGACCGCAGCCGACCTCGACCTCGACGGTCTGGACGTGGACGCGTCGGACGTCGACGAGGCCCTGAAGGTCAACCCCGACGAATGGCGTGCCGAGCTGCCGCTGATCGAGGAGTGGTTCGAGTTCGTCGGCGAGAAGCTGCCGACGGGCATCAAGGACGAGTTCGACGCCCTGAAGACCCGCCTCGCCGAGGAAAGCTAGCCCCGCGCCGCACCGGCCCCGCGCCGCACCGGCACTTCGCACCGCGCCGCACCGGCACTTTGCACCGCGAGCGCGCGTGTCTGCACGCAGACGCGCCGCTCGCGGTGTGCTTTTGCGCGCGTTCGCGGGGCCGGCGAGCCGCCGATGAGCCGCGCGTCAGCAGCCACTTGACACCTGTCAAGTACGGCGAAGTAAAGTCAGCCCATGCAGATACGTGACACCGCCGTCGCCACGCCTGACAAGCCCGCCATCGTGATGTATCCGTCGGGGACCATCGTGACGTTCGGCGAACTCGAAGCCAGGGCCAACAGGCTCGCGCATCTGTTCCGCGGCGCCGGCCTCGTCGAGGGCGATGCGGTCGCGATCCTCATGGAGAACAACGAGCACATGCACGCGGTCATGTGGGCCGCGCGCCGCGCCGGGCTGTACTACGTGCCCATCAATACGCACCTGACGGCCGCCGAGGCCGCCTACATCGTGGACAACAGCAGCGCGAAGGCCATCGTCGGTTCGGGCAAGCTCGCCGACACCCTGGCCGGCCTCGCCGCCGAGCTGCCGCAGGGCCTGCCGCCGGTACTGCTGGTCGCCGACGGGCAGCTCGACGGGTGGCGCAGCTATCCCGAATGCGTCGCCGACCAGCCTGACACCCCGATCGCCGACGAGATCGAGGGCGACCTGCTGCAGTACTCGTCGGGCACCACCGGTCGGCCCAAGGGCATCAAACGCGCACTGCCGCATGTGCCGCCGTCCGAGTCGCCGGGCCTGATGGCCGCGCTGGTGTCGTTCTGGATGCACCCCGACGCGGTCTACCTCAGCCCGGCGCCGCTGTATCACACCGCCCCGTCGGTGTGGTCCATGCAGACGCAGGCCGGCGGCATCACGACGGTGGTCATGGAGAAGTTCGACGCCGAGGGTGCGCTGGACGCGATTGCGAAACACCGTGTGACACATGGTCAGTTCGTTCCCGTGATGTTCACGCGCATGCTCAAGCTGCCCGAGGACGTCCGGACGTCGTACGACGTGTCGAGCCTGGAACGCGTCATGCATGCCGCCGCGCCGTGTCCGGTGGAGATCAAGAAGCAGATGATCGACTGGTGGGGCCCGATCGTCGACGAGTACTACGCATCTTCGGAAGCTCACGGTTCGACGCTGATCACCGCCGAGGAGTGGCTGACCCACCCCGGTTCGGTCGGTCGGCCGTTGGCCGGTGTGCTGCACATCCTCGACGAGGAGGGCAACGAGCTGCCGCCCGGGCAGGCCGGCGAGATCTACTTCGAGGGCGGCTTCGACTTCGAATACCTCAACGACCCTGACAAGACCGCGAAGTCGCGCGACACCCGGGGCTGGAAGACGGTGGGCGACATCGGGTATGTCGACGAGGAGGGGTTCCTCTACCTGACCGACCGCAGGCACCACATGATCATCTCGGGTGGGGTGAACATCTATCCGCAGGAAGCCGAGAACATGCTCGTCACCCACCCGAAGGTGATGGACGCCGCCGTGTTCGGCGTTCCCGACGACGAGATGGGTCAGCGGGTCAAGGGCGTCGTGCAGACCGTCGACCCCGCCGACGCCACCGAGGAATTCGCCGACGAGCTGATCGCGTGGTTGCGAGACAGGCTGGCGCACTACAAGTGTCCGCGCTCGATCTCGTTCGAGGCGCAGCTGCCCCGCACCGACACCGGGAAGCTGTACAAGCAGGAGCTCATCAAGAAGTACTCGTGAGCGAACTGGTCGAGCTGGCGGGCGGTATCCGCGTCTGCGTCGGAAAACCCTCCGACACAGCGACGTTCGCAGTGACCGAGGACGCGACCGATGATCACCGGGCGGTCACGGTGGCGTCGGTGCCCGAAACGCTGGCCGAGCTCGAGGACCGCTGCGCGCGCCGTCCCCACGCGGCCGCCGTCTGCGACGACGTGCTGCGCGCACTCGACCCCGCGGGTTCGACCTTCACGGGCGTCGTCACCGAGTCACTCGCGTACTCCACGCTGCAGGCCGGGCCGGAGTTCGCGAGCTGGCTGGCCGATCGCGGCCCTGTGCAGATGCCGGATATCCCGAATCCCGTTGTCACGGAACGTGATGAGAACCTTCTGACGATCCGGTTCAACCGGCCCCGACGGCACAATGCGTTCTCCACCGACGCCAGGGCGGCGTTGCTCGAAGCGCTGGAGGTCGCTCGGTTGGACCCGTCGGTGACCGAGGTGGTGCTGGCGGGCAACGGCCCGTCGTTCTGCAGCGGCGGCGACCTCGCTGAATTCGGCACGTTCGCCGACCCGGCCAGCGCGCACCTCGCCCGCACCCGGCACAGTCCGGCACTGGCACTCGCCGAGATCACCGAGCGGCTGGGGCGGGCGTGCCGCGCCGAGATTCACGGTCAGGTGCAGGGCAGCGGCCTGGAGATGGCCGCATTCTGCGGATGGGTTCGGTGCCACCCGGACGCGGTGCTGGGGCTGCCCGAACTCACGCTGGGCCTGATCCCGGGAGCGGGTGGCACCGTCAGCATCACCAAGCGCATCGGGCGTTGGCGCACCGCCTATCTCGTACTGTCGGGCCGCTCGATCGACGCGCAGACCGCGCTGAGGTGGGGTCTGGTCGACGAGGTGAGCTGAAACGTCGCTGTCGGTGCGCGGCGAGCGCGCGCGACGGCACACGACACGCCGCTCGGCGGCGTGCAGACACGCGCGCTCGCGGTGCAGGGGCCAGGGGTGCAGGGCCCTCGGTGCAGGGGGCAGGGGTGCAGGGGCAGGGGGCAGGGCTCAACCGGATCGGCGCAGCGTGACCCGGTAGGTGTACTGCTCGGGGAGGAACTGACTGACCGCCAGCTCGACCGGGCTGCCGGCGGCGTCGGCATAGAGCCGGTCCACCCTCAGCATCGGGTGCCCCGACGAGCAGCCCACCGCCGCCGCCGCGGTGTCGTCGGCCGCGGCCACCGTGATCGACTGTGCCGCTTCGGCGATCGGGTGCTCCAGGTGCGGTTCGAGCAGCCCGATCACGGTGTGCGTGCTCACGGCCCCGGTGGCCATGTCGCGGGACGACAGCACCACCGCCGCGACCGCGGGTGGAAGGTGCACGACGGTGTGGCCGAACGCGACGCCGTCGTGCAGACGCCGGAACGCCACCGTATAGACCACATCCCCGTCGAGGCGCAGCCGGCTGGCGGCCTCGATGTCCACCCTGCGGTGCAGCCCGTCGAGCACCTCCATCGTGGTGTCGTCGGACAGGCTCATGAGGTCTTCGATCGAGCCCAGCTGCCGCAGGTAGCGGCGGCCCTGTTCGCTGGCGTAGCTGCCGCGCCCGGGTACGCGGTACACGGTGCCGTCGGCGACGAGATCCTGGAACGCGCGGCGCACCGTCTGACGTGAGAGGCCGTGCCGGGCAACGAGTTCGGATTCGGTGGGCAGGCGGATACCGTCGGGGTAGCGGCCGGTCGCGATCTCGTCGCGCAGGCGTTCGCGCAGCACCTGGTAGGCGGGCGGCATCAGATGCCGCCCCGGGCCACCAACTGGCCGGCGATCACGTTGCGCTGGATCTCGTTGGTGCCCTCCCCGACGATCATCAGCGGCGCGTCCCGGAAGTAGCGTTCGACGTCGTACTCGGTGGAATAGCCGTATCCGCCGTGGATCCGGACGGCGTTGAGCGCGATGTCCATCGCCGTCTCGGAGGCGAACAGCTTGGCCATCCCGGCCTCCATGTCGGCCCGGGCGCCGCTGTCGTACCGGTCCGCCGCGTACAGGGTCAGCTGGCGGGCAGCGGTCAGCTTCGTCGCCATGTCGGCCAGATAGTGGCCGACGGCCTGGTGCTTCCAGATGGGCTGCCCGAAACTCTCCCGGTCCTGCGCGTAGGCCAGTGCGTCCTCCAGCGCGGCCGAGGCCACCCCCAGGGCCCGGGAGGCCACCTGGATCCGGCCCGTCTCAAGGCCTTTCATCATCTGCGCGAACCCCTTACCCGGCGTGCCGCCGAGGATCGCCGAGGCGGGGACGCGACACCGGTCGAACGCCAGCTCGCAGGACTCCACGCCCTTGTATCCCAGCTTGGGCAGGTCCCGCGACACCGCCAGGCCGGGGGTCGGGTTCTCGACGAGGACGACCGAGATCCCGGCGTGCTTCGGGGTGGCGTCCGGATCGGTCTTGCACAGCAGCGCGATCAGCCCCGACCGCCGCGCGTTGGAGATCCACGTCTTCGATCCGTTGATCACCAGGTCGTCACCGTCGGTGCGGGCGACGGTGCTCATCGCCTGCAGGTCCGACCCGCCCCCCGGCTCCGTCAGCGCCATCGTCGCGCGCACCTCGCCGGTGGCCATCCCCGGCAGATAGCGCTGCTTCTGCTCCTCGGTGCCGAACAGCGTGAGCAGTTTGGCCACCACGGTGTGCCCGCCCATGGCTCCGGCCAGGCTCATCCAGCCGCGCGCCAGCTCCTGGGTGACCAGCACGTAGCAGCGGGTGGACACCGGCGCCCCGCCGTAGGCCTCCGGCACGGCCAGCCCGTAGATGCCGATCTGCTTCATCTGTTCGATCCACGCCTGCGGATAGGTGTTGGCGTGCTCGACCTCGCGGACGGTGGGCTTGACGTCGCGGTTGACGAACGTGCGGACCGTCTCGACCAGCATGGTCTCTTCGCTGCTCAGGCCTTCGGCCACCGCGCACCTCCGTCGCTCGATAAATGTACGGCCATTTGTAGCATTGTTGACACCCGGTCTGACCCGGTGCCAGCATGCGGTCTGTGACTTTGTACGGCCAAATCGGCGCGGGACCCTATTTCGACGACCTGCGGGTGGGCCAGGTCTTCGACTGGGCCCCGTCGATGACGCTGACCTCCGGTGTCGCCGCCACGCACCAGGCGATCCTCGGCGATCGCCTCCGCCTGCCGCTCGACGCCGCCCTGTGCACGGCGGTGACGGGCGCGACCGCGCCGATGGCCCACCCGGCGCTGGTGTGCGACGTGGCGATCGGTCAGTCCACGCTGGTGACTCAGCGGGTCAAGGCGAACCTGTTCTACCGGGGCCTGACCTTCCACCGCTACCCCGCGATCGGCGACACCCTGCACACCCGCACTGAGGTCGTTGCGCTGAAACAGAACTCGGTCAGACCGGGGCGCCCGACGACCGGGCTCGCGGCGCTGCGGGTGACGACCACCGACCAGGCCGCACGGCTGGTGCTCGATTTCTACCGCTGCGCGATGCTGCCGATGAGCAGCGACGAGGTCCGTACCGGCCACGACGACGACCTGTCGCTGATCGGCGTGGACGCCGGACCGGCGCCCGATCCGACCCAGGGCTGGGACGCCGAGATGTTCCGGTCCCGGGTACCCGCGCCATTCGTCGACGCGGCACTGGTGGGGACCACCGTGCGCAGTACCGCCGACGTCGTGACCAGTGCACCCGAGCTGGCCAGGCTGACACTCAACATCGCTGCCACCCATCATGATTCGCGGGTCGCCGGAAAACGGTTGGTCTACGGGGGTCACACGATCGGACTCGCGCTGGCCCAGGCGACCCGGCTGCTGCCCGACCTCGTCGCGGTCTTGGCGTGGGAGTCCTGCGACCACACCGGACCCGTGCACGAGAACGACACGCTCTACAGCGAGCTGACCGTCGAGGGCGCCGATCCGAGGCCGGGCGGCGGCACGGTGCTTCGACTGCACTCGACCGTCTTCGCCGTGGACGACGACGACCGTCAGGTCTTGGACTGGCGGTTCACCGCGCTCCTGTTCTGAGCGGGCATCACCCACAATGGTCCTGTGCCTGCCGTGCGTGTGCCAGCCGCCGTGCTGGCGCGTGCGCAGGAGAGCACGCAGACCATCGCCGCTCTCACGAGTGTGTACCTCGACGCGGCCGAGCTGATCGGCGGCCGATCGGCCCTGCTCGGTCTCCCCGCCCCCGGCCGGATGTCCGCGGGCGGAGCCACCCGGCTCATGGAGGGATCCGGCGGCTGGTGTGCGTTGACGCTGTCACGCCCCGACGATCTCGACGCGGTGCCCGCCCTGATCGGGGTCGACGCGCTGCCGGACCCGCTGTGGCCGGCGATCGAGGGCTTCGTGCGTGCGGTCGGGGTTACGGAGTTCGCGGCGCGGGCCCGGTTGCTCGGACTGCCCGTGGGTGTGCTCGGGGAGGGCCGGGGGGCCACCCCCGTGCTGATCCACGAGCTCGGACACCGCGCACCGGCCCCCCGACCTCGGGAGCTGCTGGTGGTCGACCTGTCGTCGATGTGGGCCGGACCTCTGTGCGGCCGCGTGCTCGCCGACGCCGGCGCGACCGTCGTCAAGGTGGAGAGTGCGGCCCGGCCCGACGGCACCCGCGGCGGACCACCTGCCTTCTTCGACTGGGTGAACGCCGGAAAGCTTTCGTACGACGCCGATTTCGAGAAACCCGGGAAGCTGCGCCGCCTCCTGACCGCCGCGGATGTCGTGATCGAGGGATCCCGGCCCGCAGCGCTGCAGCGCCGCGGTCTGGGACCGGCGCAGGTATCGGGCCGTCCCGGGCGGGTGTGGGCCCGGATCACCGGGCACGGCATCGACGGCGACCGGGGCCAGTGGGTGGCGTTCGGCGATGACGCCGCGGTGGCCGGGGGGCTGGTCGACGCCGGCGCCGACGGCCCGCAGTTCTGCGCTGACGCGCTCGCCGACCCACTGACGGGTATCGAGGCGGCGCGTGCGGTGCTGGAATCACTCGGCCGCGGCGGTGGCGAACTTCTCGACGTGTCGATGGCGGGCGTGGCCGCCGATTACGCCGGGGATGCCGCGCTGCCAGGAGACGAGAAGGACTGCGGCACAGTGCCTTCGGTACCCACAGCGGCAGCGGAGCTCGGCGCGCACAACGACGTCGTCGAACGTCTGGTGGCCGCGCGGCTGGGCGTGCCGTGCTGATCCGCCGCGGGGTGCTCCTCGACGGCACCCCTGCCGACATCCGGGTCGGCGCGGAGGTCGTCGAGGTCGGTGCAGGACTGGCCGTCCGCAGCGGGGAGACCGAGTACGACGCGGCGGGGGGCACCGTGCTGCCCGGCCTTCACGACCATCACGTGCACCTGCGGGCTGCCGCCGCTGTCCTGCAGTCGGTACGGGTCGGCCCCGGCGAGGTCGCCGACACTGCCGGGCTGGCAACGCTTCTCGCCACGGCGACCCGAGACGGCCAGGGCTGGGTGCGTGCCGTCGGCTACCACGAATCGGTGGCAGGACCCCTCGACCGCGACGTGCTCGACGCCCTCGCGCCGGGCGTGCCGGTGCGCGTGCAGCACCGCAGCGGTGTCCAGTGGACGCTGAACACGCCCGCGCTGACCCGGGTGGGGCTGCCCGACCATCCGGACGGCAACCTGCGCAGCGCCGACCACAGCTGGGCGCTGCCCCCGGCCGAACCGGACCTCGCGTCGCTGAGCGCCACACTGTGCCGCTACGGCGTCACCGGTGTCACCGACGCCACCCCGGATCTCGGGGCGGGCGACATCACCGACCTCCAGCACCGGATGCGTCAGACGGTGCGATGCCTGGCGCCGGGCAAGCGCATCCTGCACGACGACGACCTGGACCTCGACGCCCTGACCCGGTGGATCAGGCACACCCATGCGGTCGGGGTGCCCGTGGCCCTGCACTGCGTCACGGCCGCCCAGCTCGTGGTGACGCTGGAGGCACTGCGCGTCGCCGGCCGCCACCCCCTCGACCGCATCGAGCACGCCGCGGTGGTCCCGGACGGGACCCTGACCGACCTTGCCGCTGCCGGGATCTCGGTGGTGACACAGCCCAACTTCGTCGCCGAGCGCGGCGACCAGTACCTCGCCGACGTTCCGCAGGCCGAACACCACGAGCTGTGGCGGGTCGCGTCGCTGCTGCGCGCCGGTGTCCCCGTCGCGCTGTCGACCGACGCGCCGTTCGGCGACCCGGACCCGTGGGCGGCCATGCGGGCCGCGGTGCAGCGACGCACACCCTCGGGCACCGTGCTGGGGCCGGACGAAAAGATCCCGGCGGCAACGGCATTGCGGCTCTTCACAGGACATCGGCCGGGCTGTGCGGCCCGCGTCGAGGCAGGCGCTCCCGGCGACCTGTGCATTGTGTCCGCCTCGCCGGCCGATGTCCTCGCGGAGCTCGATGCCACGGCGGTGGCCGCGACGGTCATCGCCGGCGAGGTGGCCTACGAGCGGGGGTGATTCTCAGGCCGCCGCGGACGCGAACACCGTGCGCAGCAGCGCGCATTGACTGTTGAAGAACGACCGCGAGACCTCGGCTTTCGGGGCGACGCCGTCGAACCCGTGGAACGCGCCGTCGACGACCTCGACCTCGACCTGAACCCCCGCCGCGCGCAGCCGCTCGGCGTAGGCCAGGTCCTCGTCGTGGAACAGGTCCAGCGTCCCGACGCCGATCCACGCCGGCGGCAGCCCCTCCAGGTCGGCCCGGCGCGCAGGCACGGCGACCTCGGGATCGGCGTCCCCGAGGTAGGCCCGCCAGCCGAACTGGTTGCTCGACTGGTTCCACAGCCGGTGGCCCGGATTGTCCAGACCGGCGCGGTCGACCGTGCGGTCGTCGATCATCGGGTACACGAGAATCTGTGCGGCAAGCGGGATCTCACCGCGGTCCCGGGCGAGCAACGCCAGCGCCGCCGCGAGCCCGCCGCCGGCACTGGCCCCGCCGATCGCGACGCGGGTGGCGTCCACCGCAGGCAGCGTGGCGAGCCAGCTCAGTGCCGTGTAGCAGTCCTCGAGAGGCGCCGGGTAGGGATGCTGGGGCGCGAGGCGGTAGTTCACCGAGACCACGGTGACGCCGAGCTCGTTCGCGAATCGCCGGCACAGCACGTCGTCCTGCGCGGCGTCGCCGATGACGTAACCCCCGCCGTGGATCCACAGCAGTGCCGGCCCCGGCGTCGCCACGCCCTCGGGGCGGAACAGGCGGACGCCGACCCCCGAGGACAGGGTGAGGACATCCACGTCGTCGGCGGGCGCCTTGCGCCACATCAGCCGCGACGCCGCGCGCATGAACGGCAGCGTGACCGGGGTGATGATCTGCTTGGGCACCAGCCGGGCGGCGCGACGGAGCTCGGGATGGATCTCGATGCTGTGCACCCGACCAGTATGCGTGCGCGGCAACGCGGTCCGTCAGCGAAGCAGCGGATCCCGGGGCAGACCCAGAATGCGTTCGGCGATCGTGTTGCGGGTGATCTCGGAGGTTCCCCCCGCGATGGTCATCGCGCGGTTGCCCAGATAGGACAGTGTCAGCTGCGGTGCCTGCCCCACGACCGCGGCCGTCCCCGCCAGTTCGAAGGCCAGCTCGGTCAGATGCTGGCCCGACTCGGCGACCAGCAGCTTGGTGACGTTGCCTTCCGGGCCGGGTTCCGCGCCAGAGATCGCGCGGGTGGCGCGACGCAGGTTCAGCAGGCGCAGCGTGTGGATCTCGGCGATGACCTCACCCGCCTGACGCACGAATCGCGCTCCCACCTCGGGGTCGGCGTCGAGGAGCTTGACCAGGTGATCCGGAGTGGTGCCCATCGGTGCGCCCGAACCCCCGCCGATCGAGATCCGCTCGTTGCCCAGCGTGGCCCGCGCCACCAGCCAGCCCTTGTTCACGTCGCCGACCACGTCCTCGTCGGGAACGAACACGTCGTCGAAGAACACCTCGTTGAAGTGCGAATCGCCGGTGATGCCCCTGAGCGGGTTCACGGTCACGCCCTCGGCGTTCATATCGATGGCCATCATCGTCACGCCGGCGTGTTTGGCCGCCTCCGGATCGGTGCGCACGGTGGCCAGCCCCCACTGACACAGGTGGGCCAGGCTCGTCCACACCTTCTGGCCGGTGACCCGCCACCCGCCGTCGACCCGCTTGGCCGCCGTACGCACCGCGGCGGCATCCGACCCGGCGCCCGGCTCGGAGAACAGCTGGCACCACATGACCTGTCCACGCAATACCGGCTCGACCCAACGTTCCCGCTGGTCCGGGGTTCCGGCCTGGGCGATGGTCAGGGCTACCCAGCCGGTGATGCCCATGTCGGGGCGCTCGACCCCGGAGAACTCCTCTTCGATCACGAGTTGTTCCAGCACGTTCGCGCCTCGGCCCCAGGGTGTGGGCCAGTGCGGGACCAGATAGCCGGACTCGACGAGGAAGTCACGCTGCTGCTCCGGCGGCAGCCCCCGGACCGTGGCCGCCGCTTCGCGGGCCTGGCTGCGGTACTCCTCCGATTCGGCGGGCAGCGTGAACGATGCGCCACGCGCCTGACCGCTGCGCTGCGCCTCCACCGCGTCGACCAGCGGATCCGCGCCGTCGGTCGACAGGGCGGCCAGCGTGCGGGCCCGGCGCAGGTAGAGATGGGCGTCGTGCTCCCAGGTGTAGCCGATCCCGCCGTGCAGCTGAATGTTGTTCTGCGTGGTGAGCACCTGGGCGCGGTTGGCCAGCGCCGCGGCCACCGCAGCGGGGAACCACGCGCCGTCGAGGTCCTCGGCGCGGGCGGCGTCCCACGTGGCCGCGGTCGCGGTCTCGGCGCTGACCAGCATGTTCGCGGCGTGGTGTTTGACCGCCTGGAACGTGCCGATGGTGCGCCCGAACTGTTCGCGCACCTTCGCGTACTCGACGGACATGTCCAGCGCGGCCCAGCTGACGCCGACGGCCTCCGCCGAAGCCAGGATCCGGAAGACCGTCGTGGCATTGCGGGCTGCACCGCGCAGGATCCGCTCCGGGGCGACGGAGACGCCCGCCAGCGACACCGCGCCGATGCTGCGGGTGGTGTCGAGACCGTCCAGCGCGGTCACGGCGACGCCGTCGGCGCCGGCGTCGACGATCACCACGTCGTCGCCGGCGACGAGCACCAGCACCGCGGCGTCCGGCGCACCCAGGACGGAGGGGCTCTCGCCGGTCACGGTGGAATCCGAGCCGACAGCGAGGGTTCCCGAGAGGCCGAGGGTCGCGACCGTCTCCCCGGCGACCAGGCGGGGAAGCAGGTCGGCGCGGACGGAATCCCCGGCGCAGCGGTCGACGATCACCGCGGCGGCGGCCGCGGTGAGGAACGGTCCGGGGGTCAGTTGACGTCCCAGGCATTCGGCGACGACGGCCAGTTCGGCCAGCCCGAAGCCCGATCCGCCGAACTCTTCGGAGACCGCCAATCCCAGCCAGCCGAGTTCGGTTGCGGCCGTCCAGATATCGGCCGGGTGGTTGGGGCCACCGTCGAGCGTCGCCCTGGCCTTCGCCAGCGTCTGCAGGCGGCTGAGCTGGCCTGATGTCGCCGCGGCGAGATCCTGGTGGTCGTCGGTGATGGCCAGACTGGACGTGCGATCGGTCTTGCTCACGGTGGAAGCCCTCTTCGCTGAAATTGACAGTTGTCAACTGACGTTATCCGGCGCCTCCGGCAAATGATTCTGTGATAGCGGTCACAAATTGACTACGTCTGAAAGTTGGGTAGACAACTTCGATCAGATTGTCGTTTGAGACCTATGTCACCGGGGTACGCTCGCGCCCATGACGGAACGACCGGATACCCGGTACCCCGGACCTACCCTGACTACCCGCTTGAAATGGTTGCTGAACGCGGGTCCCTCGGACTACATGCTGGCCATGAGCGTCGCGTCGGCTTCGCTGCCCGTGGTCGGGAAACATCTTGAGCCGCTTGGCGCGTTGACGGCCGCGGGGGTCTGGGGCGCACGGCATGCGCCGGATTTCGTCGGGGCACTCGCCAAGTCGCTGGTGGCCCCCAACGACGCCGAGAAGAAGCAGCAGGAACGGGACTGCACGAACGCCGTCACCGAGGCCGCGCTCCGCGGCGTCGTCTCGGCCAAGGACCTCGAGATCGAGTGGCCCGCCGCCGACCCCAAACCTCCGGTCTGGAGGATGCGGGAGCACCGGCGCCACGTGCATCGCACCTCGGTGCGCTACGGACCCCGCCCGACCCAGTTGCTGGACGTCTGGCGTCGTGACGACGTCTCCTCCGACGCGCCGGTGATGATCTTCGTGCCCGGCGGCGCCTGGGTGCACGGCGGCCGCATGCTGCAGGGCTACGCGCTGATGTCCCATCTGGCCGAAATGGGCTGGGTGTGTCTGTCCGTCGAATACCGGGTCGCACCGCACAACCCGTGGCCCGCCCACATCACCGACGTCAAGACCGCGATCGCGTGGGCCCGTGCCAACGTCGACCGGTTCGGCGGCGACCGCAACTTCGTCGCCATCGCAGGCACCTCCGCCGGTGGTCACCTCGCCGCGCTCGCCGGCCTGACGGCCAACGATCCCGAGATGCAGGGCGACCTGCCCGAGGGGTCCGACACGTCGGTCGACGCGGTCGTGGGTATCTACGGACGCTACGACTGGGAGGACAAGTCCACCGTCGAGCGTGTCCGGTTCATGGACTTCCTCGAGCGTGTCGTGGTGAAGCGTAAATTCGCCAAGCATCCTGACGTGTTCCGTAAGGCCTCCCCGATGGCCCGGGTCCATTCCGAGGCACCGCCGTTCCTGGTGATCCACGGAACCGGCGACAGCGTCATCCCCGTCGCCCAGGCGCAGAGCTTCGTCGAACGTCTTCGCGCCGTGTCGCGGTCCGTCGTCGGCTACGTCGAACTCCCCGGCGCCGGACACGGGTTCGACATGACCGACGGTGCCCGCACGGGGGCGGCCGCGACGGCAATCGGCTTGTTCCTCAACCACATTCACCGAAACAGAAGCCTCATCGGAGCCAAAGAGGTTATATAGTCACCTCCGGTGCGGAAGGTGACGCGGTGAAGAGGCTGTCGCGGTGAAAAGGCTTCGTGGCTGGGACGCTGTGCTCCTGTACAGCGAAACCCCCAGCGTCCACATGCATACGCTCAAGCTGGCGGTGATCGAACTCGACTCGACGTTCGCGCAGGAGGGCGGCGCCACATTCGGCGTCGAGGAACTCCGCAAGGTCATCCACGGACGCCTCTACAAGCTCGACCCATTCCGGTACGAGCTGATCGACATCCCGTTCAAGTTCCACCATCCGATGTGGCGCGAGAACGCCGAGGTAGATCTGGAGTATCACGTCCGCTCCTGCCGGGTCGAAGCGCCGGGTGGACGCCGGGAGCTCGACGAAGCGGTCGGACGGATCGCGAGCACACCGCTCGACCGCAGCCGCCCGCTGTGGGAGATGTACCTGATCGAGGGCCTGGCCGGCGGCCGCATCGCGGTGCTCGGCAAGATCCACCACGCGCTGGCCGACGGTGTCGCCTCGGCGAACCTGCTGGCCCGCGGGATGGATCTGCAGGACGGACCGCAGGCCGACCGCGACTCGTACGCCACGGATCCCGCCCCGTCCCGGGGTGAGCTGGTCCGGACGGCGTTCACCGACCACCTCCGCCAGATCGCGAAGTTCCCGAGCGTCGTGCGCTACACCGCGGCCGGCGTACGCAGGGTCCAGCAGAGTGGCCAGAAGTTCTCGCCGGAGCTGACGAGGCCGTTCACCCCACCTGCGACCTTCATGAACCACCAGATCGACGCGACCCGCAAGTTCGCCACCGCCACGCTGTCGCTCGACGACGTGAAGCAGACCGGTAAGCACCTCGGGGTCACGATCAACGACATGGTGCTGGCCATCTCCGCCGGTGCGTTGCGAAAGTTGTTGTTGCGCTACGACAACCGTGCCGATCATCCACTGCTGGCCTCGGTCCCGGTGAGCTTCGACTTCTCCCGGGACCGGATCTCGGGCAACTACTTCACGGGCGTGCTGGTGAGCATCCCGGTGGAACTGGAGGATCCGCTGGAGCGGGTGCGCGCCGCCCACGACGCCGCCGTCGCCGGCAAGGAGAGCAACAACCTGCTCGGCCCGGAACTGGTCAGCAGATGGTCGGCCTACCTACCACCGGCCCCCGCCGAGGCGATGTTCCGCTGGTTGGGCACCAAAGACGGCCAGAACAAGGTGATGAACCTGCCGATCTCCAACGTGCCGGGGCCCCGCGAGCGTGCCCGCGTCGGCGGCGCACTCGTCACCGAGATCTATTCGGTCGGGCCCCTGACCGTCGGCAGCGGTATCAACATCACCGTCTGGAGCTACGTCGACCAGATCAACATCTCGGTGCTGACCGACGGCAAGACCCTCCAGGATCCCCATGAGCTGACCGATGCGATGGTCGAGGAGTTCGTCGAGATCCGACGCGCCGCAGGGCTTTCCGCCGAGCTGACGGTCGTCGAGACCGCGATGGCCAATTAGTCGGCTCGCCGACGTGGCCAATTAGTCGGCTCGCCGACGTGGCCAATTACTCGGCTCGTCGGACCCTAAGCCGCCGCCTTCTTCCGCGTCGCCATCACCCACGACAGGAACTCCTCCACGGCCTGGGCGGTGTAGTGCGCCCGCGGCGATCCGTAGTAGAAGTCGAAAGCGTGTTGGGCATGCGGGATCTCGGCATACACCACCGGTGAGGTCGACACCTCCTTCAGGGCGGCGGCGAACTCCCGTCCTTCGGCCACGGGGATGATCGAGTCGTCCTGTCCGTGCAGGATGAAAAACGGCGGTGCGTCGGCCCGCAGCCGGTAACTCGGCGAGGCGTCGACATAGGTCTGCCGGTTCTGCGAGATCGGCTTCTTCACAACGAACTTCTGCAGGAAGCCGATGAACTCCTTGCGACCGTTGCCTTTCGCCGAGACCCAGTCGTAGCGGCCGTAGATCGGGACCGCGGCGACCACCGACGTGTCGGCGTCCTCGAACCCGGGCTGGAACTGTGGGTCGTCGGGGGTCAGCGCGACCAGCGAGGAGAGGTGTCCGCCGGCCGACCCGCCGGAGATGGCCACGAAATCGGGATCGCCGCCGTACTCGGCGATGTTCTCCTTGATCCACGCCAGCGCCCGCTTGACGTCCACGATGTGGTCGGGCCACGTGTGGCGCGGGCTGACCCGGTAGTCGATCGACACGCAGATCCAGCCGTGGTCGGCGAGGTGGCTGAGCAGCGGATAGGCCTGCGGGCGACGCATGCCGATGGCCCACGCTCCACCCGGAACCTGCAGCAGCACAGGGGCTTTACCGTCCTTGGGCAGGTCGGCGCGGCGCCAGATGTCGGCGCGGTTGACCCGGCCGTTCGGCCCGTACTGGATGGTGCTGGCCTTCTCGACATACCGGCGGCGGATCACGTCGTTGGGGAAGACGCCGATGAGGCGCCGCCGCGTCGACTTCGCCTTCTCGGCGATCTGCTGGTAGTTCTCGCCGAGGGCCTCACGCAGCGGTTCCTCGAAATTCGGTTGCGATGCCACGTTGCGGCGGTGGATCACATACAACACACCCCAGGCGATCGCGGTGAGCACCAGCGCGATTCGACCACGCGTCCCCCGGAAGTCACCGCGGATGCCGCGCCGGATCGCGTCGAGCATCGACCCGGCCATGTACAGCGGCGACATCTCCGAGGTGGGCCACCCGAACGCGAACACGGGGATGGTCGGGTAACCCTCCCGGGCGAGCGGACGCAGGCCGTTGGCGGCATTGAGGAGCTCCGCGACAGCGCGCAGCACCGGACGGGGCTTACGCATTCCCGAGCCGGTTCTTCAGATCCCTCCGCGAAATCTTGCCGGTGATACTGCGCGGCAGCTCGTCGAGCACCGTGATCTCCCTGGGCACTTTGTAGTTCGCGAGGTTGTCGCGGACATGTTGTTTGAGTGTGTCGGGGGTAGCCGCGGCGCCGGGGTTCAAAACCACGAAAGCCTCGAGCCGTTGCCCGTACTTCTCGTCGTCGACGCCGAGCACGGTGGCCTCGGCGACGTCGTCATGGGCGGTCAACGTCTTCTCCACCTCGATCGGGTAGATGTTCTCGCCCCCGGACACGATCATCTCGTCGTCGCGGCCCACCACGAAGAGTCGCCCCTCCTCGTCGAGGTAGCCGACATCGCCGGAGGACATGAAGCCCTCGTGGAAATCCTTCGTCTTTCCCGAGGTGTAGCCGTCGAACTGCGTCGAATTGCGCACGTAGATGCCACCGGTCACCCCGGTCGGCACCTCCTCGAAATCAGCATCCAGGATCCGGATCTCGGTGCCCTCGGCGGGCCTGCCGGCGGTGTCGGGGGCGGCCCGCAGGTCCCGGGGGGTTGCGGTCGCGATCATCCCGGCCTCGGTGGCGTTGTAGTTGTTGTAGATCACGTCGCCGAACCGGTCCATGAACGTGATGACCACATCGGGACGCATCCGCGACCCCGACGCCGCGGCGAAGCGCAGCGACCGGCAGCTGTATCTGTCCAGCACCTCGTCGGGCAGGTCCATGATCCGGTCGAACATCACCGGCACCACGCACAGTCCGGTCGCACGGAACTTGTCGATCAGCTCCAGCGTCGCCTCGGGATCGAACTTGCGCCGCGTGATGATGGTGCACGACATCGACGCCGCGAACGCCAATTGGGAGAACCCCCAGGCGTGGAACATCGGGGCGACGACGACCACGGGTTGCTCGGCCCGCCACGGGGTGCGGTCCAGGATCGCCTTGAGGACGCTGGGGTCCCCGCCGGAGTGCTTGGCGCCCTTGGGAGTCCCGGTCGTGCCGGAGGTCAACAGGATCACCCGGCTCTTCTCGACCGAACGCAACGGCTCCTGCCCGCCGTATTCGCGGATGAGCCCCTCGACCGTCAGCTGGTCCGTGCCGGTGTCGGTCTCGGTCCACGCGACGATGCGGGTGGTGTCCGGCCGTCCGGCCACCGCGCGATCCACCGTCTCGGTGAACTCCTCGTCGTAGACCACCGCGAGCGACTTGCCCTCACCCTCGCGCTCGAGCACCTCGGCCAGAGCGGGTCCGGCGAACGACGTGTTGAGCAACAGGACGTCGGCGCCGATGCGGTTGGCCGCGATCAGTGCGTCGACGAAGCCGCGGTGGTTGCGGGCCATCAGGCCGATGACCTCGGGCCGGCCGTCGGGCAGCGACTGCAGCGCGGCCGCGAAGGCGTCCGCCCGCCGGTCGATCTGGCGCCAGGTCAGGATCCCGATCTCGTCGACGAGGCCGGCGCGGTCCGGGCAGCGCTGGGCCGCGGCGGCGAAACCCGAGGTGATCGCCATGTTCTCGCGCTGCATGGCGCCGGCGATCCGTAGGTACTTGTCCGGGCGCATCGGGGCGATGACCCCCGCGCGCACCATCGTCGAGAGCAGCCCCAGGGTGCCCGTGACGGGGTCGAGCAGTCCCATCGCTCAGCCCAGCACCGGCAGCTTGCGCTCGCGGGCCAGTTCGTCGAGGGCACGCTGCATCACCAGGCGGACGTGCGCGTCCACCTCGTCGATGTCGGGGTTCTCTCCGAACTCCTTCACGATGTCGATCGGCGGCAGCGCCTTCATCGTGATCTTGGCGGGCAGCGGCACGTTCAGCGGCAGGACGACGGACAGTCCGAACGGGAACCCGAACGAGACGGGCACGATCTTGGCGCGGAACATCCGCGCGATCGGGCCGAGGGCCTTCGCGACGTCGGTGCCGCGGGTCAGGAACAGCTGGCTCTCCTGGCCGCCGATGCCCACGGTCGGCACGATCGGGACACCGGCGTTCAGTGCGGCCTTCACGTAGCCCGTGCGGCCGCCGAAGTCGATCTTGTTCGCCGAGAAGCTGGGACGGTAGACGTCGTAGTCGCCGCCGGGGAACACGACGACGACGCCGCCGGACCGCAGCGCCTCGTCGGCGTTCTTGTGGTTGGCGGGGATGAAGCCGGTCTTCTTGAAGAACGCGCCCGACGGCCCGACCATCAGCATGTCGTGGCTGAGCGTGTAGACCGGACGGTCGAACCCGAACTTGTCGTAGAAGCCGCTGGCGAAGACGGGGACGTCCATCGGGAACAGGCCGCCGGAGTGGTTGGAGACGACGAGCGCCCCTCCGTGGGGGAAGTCCTCCAGGCCGCGGACCTCGGCGCGGTGCCAGCCCTTGAGGAAGGGTTTCAGGAACCCCATCACCCGCTCGGTCAGCACCGGATCCCACTTGGTGACTTCGGACGGTTCGATGTCGGTCTCACTCACGGCGGCCCCCTCGACGGCTACGTGTCAGACTGGACGTGCGTCCGACTGGAACGTGTTCTAGTTTTGCCACTCTACCCGCTGCTCACGGGCATCGACAACGCTGAGCCCAGCAGGTCGCTGACCAGCGTCGCCTAGGGCGAAGGATCCAGTACCGACTTCGTCGTCGTCAAGGGCGGCGGCTCAGGACGTGCTTCCCGCCAGGCCCGCCTTCACGGTGCGGGTGAGCTCGTCGCCGAGGATCTCGGGCTTGCCGGCGAACAGCCCGTCGAGGGCGAGCCTGGCCACCACGGCGGGGTCGGTCTTTTGGTCGGCGGGGATGTAGCTGACCATGTCGGTGTCCATGTAGCCGACGTGCAGTGCGGCGACGTGGATGCCCTTGGGGGCGAGCTCCTGGCGTACGGCGTCGGTCATCGCCCAACCCGCCGCCTTGGCTGCCGCATAGGCCCCGCTGCTCGCCGGATGTGCCCACGACAGCACCGAGAGCACGTTGAGGATGGCGCCGCCACCGCCGGTGTCGGCGATGGTGCGCTCGATGACCGGCGCGAAGGCGCGGGTGACCGACAGGGTGCCGAAGTAGTGCGTCTCCATCTCGAGCCGGATGTCGTCCATCGCGCCGTCGAGCAACCCGGCGCGCGTCGAGACCCCCGCGTTGTTGATGACGACGTTGACGTCGCCGGCCACTTCGGCGGCATGGCGTACCGATTCCGGATCGGTGATGTCGAGCTGGACAGGGATGACGCCGGGCAGGTCGATGGTTTCGGGCCGGCGGGCCGCGGCATAGACCGTGGCGCCGCGGGCGAGCAACTCTTCGGCGAAACGCCGGCCGAGACCGCGGTTCGCGCCGGTGACCAGAGCGGTGATGTGTTCGATGTGTGTCATGCCCCCGTCAACGTCGTCGCGGTGCCCGCGCAGTCCCGCATCGGCGACGAATTCCGGCCAGCAGGTAGACAAGCTACGGAAAATGCGACCAAGGGTGCCCTGTCCGCTGTAGGTTCTGAGGCACTATGGCGGAACCCGGTCGGGGGATTCCGCCATAGTGCTGTTTCGGGCGGGTCCTGTTCGGGGCGGGTTGACCTGAACCGCCGTTGAGGTCGCACCATGACGGCATGGCCAGCCTGCCCGACGCGTACTTTCACCGGATCGGTCTCTCCCACCGCGCCGAGGCCACCCTCGCCGCGCTGCAGGAGATCGTCGCCGCGCACAACCGCAGCATCCCGTTCGAGAACCTGGACCCCCTCACCGGGGTGCCCGTCGTCGACCTGTCGGCAGAAGCCCTGGCGGACAAGCTCGTCGGCCGCCGCCGCGGCGGCTACTGCTACGAGCACAACGGCCTGCTCGGCTACGTGCTCGACGAGCTGGGTTTCGAGGTGCAGCGGCTCGCTGGGCGGGTCGTGTGGATGCAGGACGGCGGTGCGGCCGGGCCGGGGGCGCTGCCCGCGCAGACCCATCAGGTGCTGTCGGTGACGCTGCCCGGTGGGGACGGCCCCTTTCTGGTGGACGTCGGGTTCGGGGGTCAGACGCTCACGTCGCCGATCCGGTTGCACGCCGGACCCGTTCAGCAGACCCGCCACGAGCCGTACCGGTTGCTCGATCACCCCGAGGGGTTCGAGCTGCAGGCCCAGATCCGCGGCGCCTGGCAGCCCCTGTATCTGCTGGATCCCACCCCGCGCCCGCGGATCGACCTCGAGGTCGGCAGCTGGTACGTGTCCACCTATCCGAAATCCGGATTCGTGACCGGGCTGACCGCGGCGCTGGTCACCGACGACGCCCGCTGGAACCTGCGGGGACGCCATCTCGCCGTGCACCGCGCCGACGGTTCGGAGAAATTCCGATTCGACACCGCCGGAGAAGTGCTCGACGTCCTCGAACGACGCTTCGGCATCGACGTCGCCGGTCTCGGCGATCGCAGCGGGCTCGAGGCACACGTCGAGCGGGTCCTCGACAGCTGAACCGCAGCAGGAAAAGTCATGTTCCCGGCTGCGGGGGCCGACCATACTCGGACACCGTGACCGAACGATCCTCCGACGACACCGTCTCGGCGCAGGCACTCAGCGGCCGGGACCGGCTGCGTGAACTGCTGGACGCGGTCACCGACGCCGACAACAGCGGCGTGGGGGAGATGGCGCGCAGCAGTTACACCTCCGAGTTCCATTTCTCCCGGGAGGTCCGCCGTCTCACCGGCGAACCGCCCGCGGCGTTGCGGCGCCGGGTCATGCTGGAGCGCGCCGCATGGCGGCTGCAGCGCGGAGAGGCCGTGTCGACGGTGGCCGAGGACGAAGGCTGGTCGTCGGCCGAGGTGTTCTCGCGCGCCTTCCGCCGCACCTACGGGGTGCCGCCGTCGCAGGCCGCCGACGTCGCGTTCCGGCTGCCCGCCCCCAACGGCCTGCACTTCCACCCGCCGCAGTCGCTGTGGCTGGACAGCGACCGCGCGGTGCCGACCGACGGCGGACCCGACATCACGGCGCTGATGGTCGCCCACGACGTCGACGACACCGCGCATCTGCTCGGCCGCGCCGCACAGCTGACCCGTGAGCAGTGGGTGGCCGAGATCGCGCCCGGGCAGACCGTGCTGGAGTGGGACGGACCCGAGCCCAGCGTCGGCGCGGTGCTCGGCGCGATCGTCTGGAACAAGGAGGTCTGGCTGGCCACCATCGCCGGCGACGACTTCCCCCCGCGCACGTCCACCCAGGCCGAGTTCGTCGACGCCCACGCGCTGGCCGCCCACCACGACGACATCGCCAAGCGTTGGGGCGCAATGGTTTCGGAGTACACCGCGGCCGGGCGTCTCGGCGACACCGTGATCGACGCACTGTGCGACCCGCCGGAGTCCTTTCAGCTCTTCGGCATCGTCGCCCACGTCCTGACGTACTCCGCCCACCGCCGCGAACTCGTCCGGGCCATGCTCGCCCGTCACGGGGTGACGAGCCGTCGCGGTGATCCGCTGGAATGGATGAGAGGAATCTAGATGGCCACCGTGTACTACACCGCCTCCAGCCTGGACGGCTACATCGTCGACGAGCACGGCAGCCTGGACTGGCTGACGTCGCGCGCCATCGACGGCGACGGGCCGTTCGGGATCGAGCCGTTCATGGAGACCGTCGGTGCGCTCGTCATGGGCGCCGACACCTACGAATGGATCCTGAAGAACCATCCCGGGGACTGGATGTACTCGCAGCCGTCCTGGGTGATGACGCACCGACCGGACATCATCGCCGCAGCTCACGATGTCACCACGTTCAGCGGCGACGCCGCCGAACTGCACCCCGCGCTGGTGGAGGCCGCCGGGGACAAGGACGTCTGGGTCGTCGGCGGGGGCGACGTCGCGGCGCAGTTCGTCGCGGCCGGCCTCATCGACGAGATGATCGTGGCGTATGCGCCGTGCACGCTCGGAGCGGGCTCGCGGGTGCTGCCGATGCGATCAGAGTGGGCACTGGTCTCCTCGGCGGTCAACGGCGACTTCGTCTGCGCGCACTGGCGTTGCGCCCGATAGCCGCCCCCGCCGTCGTACCCTGGCAGCATGGGTCACTACCGCAGCAACACCCGCGATCTGGAGTTCAACCTGTTCGAGGTGCTCGCGCTGGAAAAGGTGCTTGCCACAGGCGAATTCGGTGAACTCGACACGGCGTCGGTGCGCGAGATGCTGCACGAGGCCGCGAAGGTCGCCGAGGGGCCGCTCGCGGAGGCGTTCGCCGAGACCGATCGCAGGCCGCCGACATTCGACCCGGCAACCCATGTGGTGAGCATCCCCGCCCTGTTCAAGAAGTCGTTCCGGGCGTGGCATGACGGCGAATGGTTCCGTGTCGGCATGGCCGAGGACATCGGCGGGGTGCCCGCACCGTCGATGCTGGAGTGGGCGATCAACGAACTGGTGCTCGGCGCACAGCCGGCGGTGTTCATGTACTCGGCCGGGCCCAAGATGGCCGACATCGTCAACGCTATCGGCAATGAGCAGCAACGACATTGGGCCTCGCTGATGATCGAGCGCAACTGGGGCGCGACGATGGTGCTGACCGAACCCGACGCCGGCTCGGACGTGGGCGCGGGCCGCACCAAGGCCGTGCAGCAGCCCGACGGCACCTGGCATCTGGACGGGGTCAAACGGTTCATCACCAACGGCGACACCGACGACCTGTTCGAGAACATCGTCCACATGGTGTTGGCCCGCCCCGAGGGTGCGGCGGCGGGGACCAAGGGGCTGTCGCTGTTCATCGTGCCGAAGTTCCATTTCGACCCGCAGACCGGTGAACCCGGGGAGCGCAACGGCGTGTTCGTCACGGGCCTCGAGCACAAGATGGGTCTGAAGGCCTCGGCGACGTGCGAGCTGACGTTCGGTGAGCACGGGGTACCCGCGGTGGGCTGGTTGGTCGACGACGCCCACAACGGCATCGCCCAGATGTTCAAGGTGATCGAGTATGCGCGGATGATGGTGGGCACCAAGGCGATCGCGACGCTGTCGACGGGCTACCTCAATGCGCTGGACTACGCCAAGACCCGGGTGCAGGGTGCGGATATGACGCAGATGGCCGACAAGGCGGCCCCGCGCGTCACGATCATCCATCACCCGGACGTGCGCCGTGCGCTGCTGACGCAGAAGGCCTACGCCGAGGGGCTGCGGGCGCTGTACCTGTACACCGCAGCCCACCAGGATGTCGCGGCCGCCGAGATCGTGTCGGGCGCCGACGCCGCGATGGCCGGACGGGTCAACGATCTGCTGCTGCCGATCGTCAAGGGCGTCGGGTCCGAGCGGGCGTATCAGTGTCTGACGGAATCGCTGCAGACGCTGGGTGGTTCGGGCTTCCTGCAGGACTATCCGATCGAGCAGTACATCCGGGATGCCAAGATCGACTCGCTCTACGAGGGCACCACGGCCATCCAGGCGCAGGACTTCTTCTTCCGCAAGATCGCCAGGGACCAGGGCGGTGCGCTGCTACACGTCGTGACGCACATGCGGCGATTCCTCGACGACCCGGCCGCGCGCCCGGAGCTCGCCGCCGAGCGGGCGCTGCTGGCCACCGCCGTCGGGGACGTCCAGGAGATGGTGGCGGCGATGACGAAGTACCTCGTGGATTCACAGCAGAACCCGCGGGAGCTCTATCGGCTCGGTCTGGAGTCGGTGCCGTTCCTGCTGGCTGTCGGCGATCTGGTGCTCGGCTGGATGCTGCTGGCGCAGTCCGAGATCGCCCTCAACGCGCTGGACTCCGATGTCAGCCCCCGCGACCGTGACTTCTACACGGGCAAGGTCGCGACGGGAAAGTTCTTCGCCAGGAACGTGCTGCCGCGGTTGAGTGCCCAGCGGGCGGTGCTGCAGGCCGTCGACCTCACGGCGATGGACCTGTCGGAAGCGGGCTTCTGAGGCACTGTTTCTGGGGCACTGCCCCGCGCCGCGAGGTGGCAGGGCGATGAGTATTCGAACGGGCGGGGGTCTGTACGGGCATGACTGACGACGAAACCCAGATCCGGACCACGGTGGCGCGGTGGGTCGAGGCCATTCAGTCCTGCGACCAGGACGGCGTCGTCGCCGCCCACACCGACGACATCGTGATGTTCGATGTCCCGCCGCCCTACAACGGGATACGCGGCCTCGCCGACTATCGCGACTGCTGGCCGGCGTTCTTCGAATTCATCTCCGGCGGAGCGCTTTTCGAGGTGGTCGAGCTCGACGTCACCGCCGGGGCCGACGTCGCCTTCGTGCGCGCGCTGCTGCGCTGCGGCAGGCCCGAGGAGTTCGAGAAGAATCCGGACAACCGGCTCCGTGTGACGATGGGGCTGCGCAAGGTGGACGGCACGTGGCTGATCGCCCACGAACACCACTCGTTCCCGCTCACCGACTGACCGCTCACCGACAGAAGGCGAGCAGACGCACACCCGCACGCGTCACGGCGTGTCGGTGCGAGTGTGCGTCTGCTCGGTGGATGGGGTGGTGCTCAGGCGGGGGTGTAGCCGAACGGCAGCAGGATGCTCTTCTGCTCGCAGTAGGCCTCGATGCCCTCCCAGCCGTTCTCCCGGCCGATGCCCGAGTTCTTGTAACCGCCGAACGGAGCACACGGATCGAACGCGTACATGTTCACCGCGTAGGTTCCGGTGCGGATGCGCCGCGCGATCTTGAGCGCCCGGTCGTTGTCGGTGGTGTACACCGAACCCGCCAGCCCGTAGACCGAGTCGTTGGCGATGCGCACCGCGTCGTCCTCGTCCTCGTAGGGGATCACCGACAGGACGGGTCCGAAGATCTCCTCCTGCGCGATGGTCATCGAGTTGTCGACGTCGGCGAAGACGGTCGGCTCGACGAACCACCCGCTGTCGAGCCCTTCGGGGCGGCCGCCGCCGGTGACGACGCGCGCGCCCTCCTCGACACCCTTCTTGATGTAGCCCTCCACGCGGTCGCGCTGTTTCTCGCTGATCAGCGGGCCGATCATCGCGGCGGGATTGTCCGGCAATCCGGGCGCCATCCCGGCCGCGGCCGCCGACAACTTCTCGACGACCTCGTCGTAGCGCGAGCGCGGCGCCAGGATGCGGGTCTGGCCGACGCACGCCTGACCCGAGTTCATCAGGCCGGAGAACACCAGCATCGGCAGCGTCGAGTCCAGGTCGGCGTCGTCGAGGATGATCGCGGCGGACTTGCCGCCGAGCTCCAGCGTGCACGGCTTCAGCTTGTCGGCGGCGATCTTGGCGATCTCCTTGCCGACACCCGACGATCCGGTGAACGTGTACTTGTCCAGGTTGGGGTTGGCCGTGAGCGCGCGGCCGGTCTCGGGTCCGCCCGGCACGATCGAGAGCACGCCCTCGGGCAACCCGGCCTCGGCGAACATCTCGGCCATCGCGAACACCGACAGGGGGGTCTCGGCGGCCGGCTTGAGCACGACCGTGCAGCCGGCCAGCAGTGCCGGGCCGAGCTTGTTTGCGGCCAGGAAGAACGGCACGTTCCATGCGGTGACGGCGCCGACCACGCCGACCGGCTCACGGACGACGAGGGTCTGGCCGTACACGCCGTCGCGGATGTCCTGCCAGGTGAACTTGTCGGCGGCACCCGCGTAGAACTGGAACGACGACATCGCGGCGCCGTACTGCATCATGTCGACGATCGTCGGCGGCTGCCCCGTCTCGGCGGCCAGTAGGAACTTCAGCTCGTCGGCGCGCTCCTCCATGATCTTCACGGCGCGGCCCAGCACCTCGGCGCGTTCGGCGGGCGACAGCTGCGGCCACGGGCCGTTGTCGAAGGCCTCGCGGGCGGCCGCGCACGCGGCGTCGACGTCAGCGGCCGATGCCTGCGGCACCTTGCCCACCAGCTCGCCGGTGGCGGGGGAGTGCACCTCGATCACGTCCGAGGTGGCCGGCTCGACCCACTTACCGCCGATGAACAGCTTGTCCCACTCAGTCCTGAACGCGGTGCTCTGTGTCATAGACGTCACAGTACCGATCGAGGCGCAAAACGAGAACCTGTTGCAGTCTGCCGATCAGCGCGGTCGCAACACGAGCACCAGATTGCTCACCGCGAACTCCCGCAGCCCGGGCACCTTCGTCACTGCCCACGCCCATCGGGGGTGGTAGCGGGGAAATGCGGCGACCAACGCGCCGGTGCTCGCCGCCCAGCGCAGCCCGTCGCGGGCCGACACCGCGAACAACGACGAGCCGTAGTCGTTCTTGGGCCGGTGGCCGTGTTTGCGGGTATAGCGCTGCGCCGCGCGGTGACCGCCGAGGTAGTGCGTCATGCCCATCTCGTGGCCCCCGAACGGGCCCAGCCACACCGTGTACGACAGCACGACCAGCCCGCCGGGCCGGGTCACCCGCAGCATCTCCGCGCCGAGCCGCCACGGCTCGGGGACATGCTCGGCGACGTTCGACGACAGGCACACGTCCACGCTCGCGTCGGCGAACGGCAGCGCCGTCCCCGAGGCCCGGACGAACGTGCCGACCCTGGAATGGGTCCGCGGCGCGGCGGCGTGCATCTCGCGGGGATCGGGTTCGACGCCGATGTAGCGCACGCCGGCGTCGACGAACGCCGAGGCGAAGTAGCCGGGGCCGCCGCCGACGTCCAGCAGCCGCACCCCGCGCAGAGCCCCGCCGGTGCCGGCACGCCACAGATCGTCGACCATCGCGACGGTGTCGGCGGCCAGCGGGCCGTAGAAGCGGTCCGGATCGCTCTGCTCGAACCGGAACGACGACAGCAGCCGCAGCGATCGCGACAGCGTCGCCCGCCGGGCCAGCAGATCGGTAGCGAGCACGCGGCCACCCTACGCAGGCCGGTTAGGCTGGCACGCGATGTCCGATCGCCGCTCACCCGTCCGCTCCGTGCTGCTGCTGTGCTGGCGCGACACGGGCCATCCCCAGGGTGGCGGCAGCGAGACCTACCTGCAGCGCATCGGGGCCGAGCTCGCCGGGTCCGGCACCAGGGTCACCTTGCGCACCGCGCACTACCCGGGGGCGCCGCGCCGCGAGGTCGTCGACGGCGTGGAGATCCAGCGCCGCGGCGGCCGCTACTCGGTGTACGTCCGGGCCGGGCTGGCGATGGTCGCGGCGCGGGCCGGTCTCGGCCCCCTGCGCCGCGTGCGGCCCGACGTGGTGGTGGACACGCAGAACGGGCTGCCGTTCCTGTCCCGCCTCGCCTACGGCCGGCGGGTCGTGGTGCTCGTGCACCACTGCCACCGGGAGCAGTGGCCGGTCGCGGGACCCGTGATGAGCCGGATCGGCTGGTTCGTGGAATCCACGCTGTCGCCGCGTCTGCACCGGCGCAACCAGTACGTCACGGTGTCGTTGCCGTCGGCGCGCGACCTGACCGTGCTGGGGGTACGCCCCGAGCACGTCGCGGTGGTCCGCAACGGAGTCGATGCGGCCCCGCAGCAGACCCTCGACATCCCTCGCTCGGCGACGCCGAGGGTGGTCGTGCTGTCGAGGCTGGTGCCGCACAAGCAGATCGAGGACGCGCTCGACGTGATCGCCGAGCTGCGTACCCGGATCCCGGGTCTGCACCTCGACGTCCTGGGTGACGGCTGGTGGTCGCAACCGCTGGTCGACCATGCGGCACGGCGCGGGATCTCCGACGCGGTCACGTTCCACGGCCACGTCGACGACGTCACCAAACACGAGGTGCTGCAGCGTAGTTGGGTGCACATCCTGCCCTCGCGCAAGGAGGGGTGGGGGCTCGCGGTCGTCGAGGCGGCCCAGCACGGAGTGCCGACCATCGGCTACCGGGCCTCGGGGGGCCTCGCCGACTCGATCGTCGACGGAGTCACCGGTGTGCTGGTCGACGGCTACCCCGAATTGGTGCGCGAACTGGAGCGGCTGCTGACCGACGACGTGGCCCGGGAACAGCTGGGGGCCAAGGCCGCGGTGCGCAGCGGGGAGTTCTCGTGGAAGCAGAGCGCCGACGCGATGCGTGCGGTGCTGGAGTCGGTGCGCGCAGGAGACCGGACCAGCGGCGTTCTCTGACGCTCAGGCGGCGACCGCGGCGGGTACGAGCCGCACCGGCATGGAGTGAATCCCGTTCATCAGCACCGACCGGACCCGCTCGACCGGCCCGGCGAGCTCGATGGCGCTTGTGCGCGTGATGATCTCACGGAAGATCGCGGTCGCCTCGGCCCGAGCCAGGCTGGCGCCCAGACAGAAGTGCGTGCCGCCGCCACCGAACGCCAGGTGGTGGTTCGGGGTGCGGCCCACGTCGAAGCGGTCGGCCTCGGCGAAATGGTCCTCGTCGCGGTTGGCCGACGGATAGAACATCGCCACCCGTTCCCCGCGTCGCACGGGGATGTCGCGGATCCGGGTGTCGCGGGTCGCCGTGCGCGTGAAGACCGTCACGGGGCTGGTCCAGCGCAGCATCTCCTCGATGGCGGTGGGCATCAGCGACGGGTCCGCCGCCAGCCTGGCCCACTGCTCGGGATGCTCGATGAGCGCGAGAGTGCCTGCGGCGACGAGATTTCGGGTGGTGTCCCCGCCCGCGTTGAGCAACAGCATGAAGAACAGGTCGAACTCCAGGTCGGTGAGCCGCTGACCGTCCACCTCGGCGTGCAGCAGCGCGGTGGCGATGTCGTCACCGGGGTTCGCACGTTTCCTGGCCGCCAGCTCGTTCGCGTATCCGAAGAGATCGGTCTGCGCCCGGACGAGCTCCGGATCGTGCAGCGGGCGGGTGTTCATGATCTCGGTGAGCGCGTACAGCGCGCGGCCGTCGGCCAGCGGTATGCCGAGCAGCTCGGCGATGACGTAGGACGGGAGCGCGCCGGCGACGTCGCCGACGAACTCGCATTCACCTCGCTCCAGTGCCTCGTCGAGGATGTCGCGCGCCATGTCCTCGGTGCGATGGTTGAGGCGGGCGACGTGCCGCGGGGTGAACCCGCGGCTCACCAGCGATCGCAGTTGTGTGTGGCGGGGAGGGTCCATCGTCAGCATCATCAACTCGAGCTGGTAGGCGTCCTCGGGCTCCGGGACGTCGACGAAGACGCCCTGGGCCTGCGACGACCACGTGTCGCTGTCGCGGGACACGGCGTAGATGTCCTCGTGGCGCGTCAGCGCCCAGAAGCCCGCGGTGTCGCCGTGCGGATGCCAGGCCACCGGCGCCCGGTGCCGCAGCTCGCGGAACGCGTCGTAGGGCATGGCCGCGAGATAGGTGTCGGCGTCGGTCAGATCGACACCGCCGATCTCGATCGCGTTCCCGGGCATGCGACACCTCCGCTGTGGCCACCGTTGCGTCGGACACTAGTCCGGGCGCGCGGCCCGGACTCCGGAAACGGCGAACCTGGACATCCGGATCTTTCCTGCAGACACACGGCTGAACCACCATTAACATAATTGGTGTGCTCAGCGACCTGCGCCGCCTTCTGGATTACGAGATGACCCTCGCCGAATGGATCGGCACCGCGCTGTTGCTCGGTGCGCCCTACGGCGCGCTCGGCGTCGTCTACGCCGTGTTCAGACCGGACTACGCGGAGCAGTTCGACGGTGCCAGGAGGCTGCTCGCCCTGCTCGGTTCGGTGCTGTTCTGGCCGGTGCTGCTTCTCGCCGAGATGTGTCCGCCATGAGCCATACGAGGATTCACGTCCGCCGCCGTACGGCGCGGTGGAGCGACGAGCCGGTCACCGTCGCCGAGGCGATGGACTTCTGGTCGTTCGCCGCGGGAGCGGCCAATGCGATCATGCAGTTGTCGCGGCCGGGGGTCGGATACGGCGTCGTGGAGAGCAAGGTCGATTCGGGCAATCTGCTCAAGCACCCGTGGAAGCGCGCCCGCACGACGTTCCAATACCTGGCCGTCGCGATCCTGGGCGCCGACGAGGACCGGGCGGCGTTCCGCGAGGCGGTCAACGGGGCGCACCGGCACGTGAAGTCCGGTCCGTCGAGTCCGGTGCAGTACAACGCCTTCGACCGCGATCTGCAGATGTGGGTGGCGGCGTGCCTGTTCGTCGGGCTCGAGGACACCTATCAGCTGCTCCGCGGACAGATGACCCCCGGGCAGGCCGAGCAGTTCTACCGGTCGGCGTTCACGCTGGGGACGACGTTGCAGGTCACCGAGGACCAGTGGCCACCGACCCGGGGGGAGTTCGACCGCTACTGGGACAGCGCGTGCGGCCAGGTGCAGATGGACGACGTGGTGCGCGCCTACCTGACCGACCTGGTCGATCTCCGGATGATCAATCCCGTTCTCGCGCTGCCCTTTCGGCCCCTGCTGAAGTTCCTGACCGCGGGCTTCCTCGCCCCGGTGTTCCGCGATGCGCTGGGCCTGGGCTGGGGTGACGGTCGCCAGCGCCTGTTCGAGCAACTCTTCCTGTTCGTGGCGTTCGTCAACAGGTTCCTGCCTGGTGTCATTCGGCAGGGCGGCAGCCATGTGCTGCTCGCCGACGTCCGACGCCGTGTCCGCCGGCATCGCCGGCTCGTCTGAGGAGCTTCGAATGTCTTTCGTGCGCACCCGAACACGCAGCGCGCTGAGCAGGCGACTCTCGGTGGCCGACGTCATCGAACTCCACCTGTGGCTGGCCATCCCGTATGTGACCATCGGCCTGGCGTGGGCGTTCTTCCACGTCGACAAGGTGCGCCACCTCGAGGACATGCTGCAGACCGCCCTGCCCGCGGGCGGCGGCATGGCCGCCTACCTACTGGTCGCCGGATTCTGGCCGGTCTACGTGCTCGTCCCGTCGGTGTGCACGGCGTGAACGACGCCGCCCCCAGAGCATCCCGATGAGGCCGAGCACGAGCTGACCCAGCCAGACCCCGTGCGCGGCGAGCATCACGGCGCGCTGCGGTGCACCGGGCGCATTGCCGCCCACCGCGTAGACGGTCAGGTCGTCGTCGCGGTAGGCCACCGGCAGCTCGGCGGCGGCAGCGAGTTCGACCACCGGCGGGCCTTCGATCACCACCCAGCCCACGCCGGCAGCCGCCAGTTCCTCTCTGCCGGCGCCCGAGACGAGCAGCCGCTGAACGTCCCTCGCCCGGCTCCCCTCACCGGGGACGGTGGTGCCTGCGATGGTCAGGTCGCCGGTACTGAGGACGTCGGCCCGTACCCAGCGCGGCAGCGGATCGAGTACCGGAGCCGTGCGGGCCCAAGGGAACCGACGCATGCTGTCGACCGGCAGCACGACCACGGGGGCGGGGTCGGCGTTGATGACGGCCGCGGCGGCCGCCCACCCCGGCGGATACCGGACGGCCTCGACGCGCCCACCGACACCCCAGGCCAGGTCGGGAAGGGTCGCGATCAGCGCGGCGCAGCACACCGCCGTGGTCGCGACTGCCGGGATGCGGGGGCGCAATGCCAGGACGGTGGCGGCGCCGGCCACCGCGTAGGCGGGCATCGCCAGGGCGACCCATTTCTGGCCGTCCCGCAGAACACCCAGCCCGGGCACCGCTTCGATGACCGTCTCCACCGCCGCCAGACCGGGCCCCGTGGCCATCAGCGCGGGCATCACCACCGCGAGCGCGCCGACCACGAGCAGTGGCGGGACGGTGCGGCGACGGATCAGCAGCGGGACGCCCACGGCGACGACGGTCAGCAGCACCACCGTCGACACCACCGCGAAAGTCGTTGTCCGGGTGGGAGGTACCGCTTCGGCGTTCCAGATCCCGCCGAGGCCGGCCAGGCTACCGAGGGTGCCGAGCCCCGGCTCGGCACGCGCAGCGAACGCGGCCACCCCGGCCTTCTGGTCGACCCCCTCCGCGGCCCACCCGCCGGCCACCGCGGACGCGGCGAGCCACGGCAGCGCCGCCGTCACCGAGGCGGCCAGGCTGACCGCCGCGCACCACACCCGGGACCTTCCCGTGCCCTGCGTCAGCGCACACGCCAGCGCGATCGTCGCGGCCAGCATCAGCCCTGTCGGGGTGAGGCCCGCCAGTGCGAGCCAGAACAGCAGGCCCCCGATGCGGCCGGCAGACCGATGCTCCCCATCGCGCAGCGACAGCACGGTCGCCGCCACCCACGGCAGGCATCCGTAGCCCACCAGCAGGCTCCAGTGCCCCTGCAGAAGCCGCTCGGCGACATAGGGATTCCAGATCGCGACGGTGACCGCCACACACTGCCCGCCGACCCCGGCATCGGGTAGCACCGTGGTGACCAACCGGGCCGCGCCCCACCCGGCCAGCCACAGGCCCGACACCAGCAGCGCTGTGACGACCGCGCCGCCGTCGAGGACCGACGACGCCAGCGCGACGAAGAAATCCTGCGGCAGCGCCCGCGGCGCCGCCTGGGACAGACCCAGCGCGGCGTCGGTCAGGTAGGAGCGCGGCGTGGACACCGCGTCCCGCAGCAGCAGATAGCCCGGCTGCAGCAGGGGTGCGGTGACTGCCAGGGTGAGCGCCAGCGCATAGGCCGGCGCGACGAACGAGCTACGGAAAGCGATCAGACCGGTCTGTCCGGCGGCAGGTCGGACGGCCGCTGGGCGGGAAGCTTCTCGGTTTTGGCCTCGGCGCCGGGCACGGGTTCACCCTCGTCGCCGCGACCGCCGTAGAAGCGGTTGCTGGTGTCGTCGAGCCCCGGGTCGATCAGCATGGACTCGGCCCGCAGGCTGAACGACCCGAGAAGCGCGCCACCGACGAGGGCCACCAGGCCGAGCGCGGTGAACGTGATCGGCAGGATGCGGCCCCACAGCGACACCCGGTCACGCTCGTCCTGCGCGGCGGCGACCTGGGACTCGACCGACTCCTCGTCGGTCGTCACGGTGTAGTCGACGAACGTCATCTCCGGCTTGAGCGCTTCGCGGGCGTAGTAGTGGTAGCCGCGGTCGGTCTGCTTGACGATGGTGCCCGACACGGGATCCACCCAGAAGGTGCGCTGCGCGGCGTAGTAGCGGGTCATCGTGATCGGCTCTTCGGGGTCGCCCTCAAGGCCCCAGAGCGCCGCGCGTGCGGTGACCTGGCTGTCGGCGTCGTCGTCGTAGAGGGACGCGAACTTCACCGGCTCCACGAGCTTTCCGTCCGCGTCGAACCCGACGTTCTGCGTGAACTTGTACGCCGTCAGACCGTTGACGTCCTCTTCGCCGGAGTAGTTGGCGTCGTAGGGCTTCTGCGCGATCGGGTCGAAGAACGGATACGTCTTCTTCTCGGTGTCGAACGGGAAGCGGTAGGCCAGCCCCTCGTGCGGCAGCGCGATGCTCGTCGGCGGGTTCTCGTCCTCGATGGCCCGCGGCTTCTGCACCGAACCACCCGGATTCGTCTCGCTCGAGACCGCCAGGGCCGTCTGGCGGTTCACCGTGACGGTGTCGACCATGGCCAGCAGCAGGCCGTTGTCCTGCTGCTGATCGGAACGCCGCAGCGACGTGCCGACCTGCAGTGTCACCACATCGGCGTTCGAGGGTGACTCCACACTCTGCTGCTGCTGCATCACCAGCGGGATGTCCTCGTTGACCACGAACCGCTCGCCGAGCAGCGAGGCCGGGTCGAACGCGGTTCCCGTGCCGTCACTGACGAGGGTGGCGTCGATGGTCAGCGGAATCTTGGCGATCTTGCCCTGGGTGTAGGTGGACAAGAGCAGCGCAGCGATGAGCAGGGCAGCTCCGAGGCCCATGATTCCGCACGCGGCGATCCTCAGCGCAACTGCGCGGTTCAATACCGTGTCTCCCTTCGCGCGCCGCCACGGGGCGTGGCGGTGGCGGCGCCACCAAGACGCCCAAAAGTCCGTCTGACCCTAACAGCACAGAATAAGGTCGTCGCTTACTACGAGGCCTTCACCGGCGGGGACGGGTCACCCCGGCCGCAGCCGTCGCCCCGCCGGGCCGGCGTCGGGCACACTGACTGCGTGACCGGATCCGGGTCGGCGACGCGCGACGACGCCGTGGGCGGCACGCGAGGCTTCCTTCCCGCCGTGGAAGGGCTGCGTGCGTGCGCGGCGATCGGTGTCGTCATCACCCACGTCGCGTTCCAGACCGGGCAGTCCGGCGGTATCGCCGGACGGATCCTGGGGCGTTTCGATCTGGCGGTCGCAGTCTTCTTCGCGCTGTCGGGCTTCCTGCTGTGGCGCGGTCACGCCGCCGCCGCGCGGGGCCTGCGGTCGCGTCCGGCGACCGCGCACTATCTGCGCTCCCGGATCGTGCGGATCATGCCCGGCTACCTTGTCGCCGTCGTCGTGATCATGCTGCTGATGCCCGAGACGCCGGCCGACGTGACGGTCTGGCTGGCCAACCTGACCCTGACGCAGATCTACGTGCCGCTGACGCTGACCGCCGGACTGACGCAGATGTGGAGCCTGTCGGTCGAGATGAGCTTTTATCTCGCGCTACCGCTGCTGGCCCTGCTCGCGCGGCGGTTGCCGGTTCGCGCCAGAATTCCCGCGATCGTGACCGTGGCGGCCGCCAGCCTGTTCTGGGTGTACATCCCGTTCGACGCGGGATCGGGGCACAACCTGTGGAACTGGCCGCCGGCCTTCTTCTCGTGGTTCGCCGCCGGGATGGTGCTCGCCGAGCTGACCGTGACGCCGGTGGGGTGGGCGCACCGGTTGGCGCGCCGACGCGTGCTGATGGCAGTCGTCGCCCTGGCGGCCTTTCTGGTGGCCGCGTCCCCGCTGGCGGGCCGCGAAGGCCTGCATCCCGGTTCGGTCGGTCAGGTCATCCTGAAGACGGCCCTGGGCGCGATCGTCGCCGGTGCGCTGCTGGCCCCGTTGGTGCTGGACCGCCTCGACACCTCGCACCGGATCCTCGGCAGCCCGGTCATGGTGACGCTGGGGCGGTGGTCCTACGGATTGTTCGTGTGGCATCTGGCGGCGCTGGCGATGGTCTTCCCGATCATCGGCGCGTTCCCGTTCAACGGTCACTTCACCGTGGTGCTCGTGCTGACCGTGCTGTTCGGTTTCGCGATCGCCGCCGTCAGCTACGCCCTCGTCGAATCGCCGTGCCGGAATGCGTTGCGGCGCTGGGAGCGCCGCAACGATCCGACTCCGCTGGACTCGTCGGTCACCGAGGAGACGGAGCCGGCCGTCGCGCGCTGACCTCCCACGGCATGCTCAGACGGCATCTGGCACGAGGATGGTTTTTCCGGGAAGCCGGCCTTCGTCCGAGGCGGCGTGCACCGCGGCGGCGTCGGCCAGTGGGCGGCGGTCGGCCACATCGACGTGCAGTGTCCCGGCGTCGACGCGGCGCACCAGGTCCGCCAGTTGAGCCGCGTCACTGCGGACGAACACCCGCTGGGTGCGCACGCCCCGGCCGGGGTTCTCGGGACCGGCGGTCATCGTGCCGACGTGGATGCCGCCGTCGGTGACGGCCGCGATCAGCGCATCGGTCTGCTCCTCGGTGGTGCCGACGAGGTTGAGCACCACGTCGAAGGGCCCCCCGGGGATCGCCGCCGAGACGTCGCCGAGGTAGTCGATCAGATGGTCGGCGCCGCGCTCGCGCAGCCGCCGCGCGTGCCGCGGAGTCGACGTCGCCGTCACGACGGCTCCGGCCTCGTGCGCGAGCTGGATCGCATAGCCGCCGACGGCGCCGGTCGCCCCGTTGATCAGGATCGTCTGTCCCGCAGTCAGTTCGGCGATCTCGAACAACGCCTGCCATGCGGTGAGGCCGACCGTCGGCAATGCGGCCGCATCGTCGAGCGGCACAGTCTGTGGCGCGGCGGCCAATGCCTCTGCCGGCGCCAGCGCGTAGTCGGCGGCGGCGCCGTCGGCGTCCATCGGCAGCAGCGCGACGACTGTGTCGCCGACGTGCCAATCGGTCACGCCCGCACCCAGTTCGGCGATCGTGCCGGCGACGTCGATGCCCGGCACATGGGGCAGCCGGACGGCGAAGACCTCGGTCAGGTACCCGCCGCGGATGCCCGCGTCCACGGGATTGAACGACGACCCGGCCACCTTCACCAGAACCTCGCCCGCACCGGGTGACGGCCGTTCGACGTCGGTGTAGGAGAGGACTTCGCTGCCGCCGTATCGGTGGTACTGCACTGCTTTCATCGCGCACTCCCTGTGTCGATTTTGCTTCGAAGTCGAAGCGTTTACCTGCGTGACAACATGCTTCGATGTCGAAGTAATTCCCAGTGCGGCGTGATCGTCGCCACAGTGCTTCGATGTCGAAGCAGTAAGCTCGCGGGATGGCCGAAGCTCTCGCACCCCAGCAGATGCGCACCTACTTCGCGCTGACCGAAGCCGTCAGCCTGCTGCAGTACGCGGTGCGCCGGCAGCTGCAGGACGAGGGCGGGCTCAGCTACGTGCAATTCGAGATCCTGGCGACGCTCGCCGACGCCGACGGCCCGCTCACCATGACCGACCTCGCCGACGGCGTCGTCTACAGCCGTAGCGGACTGACCCACCAGGCCGGACTGCTGGACAAGGCCGGCCTCATCACCCGCCGGACCAGCACCACCGACCAGCGCTCGACCCTCGTCGGCATCACCGAGGCCGGCCGCGCCCGGGTTGCCGAGGTGCTACCCGGTCACGTGGAGATCGTCCGCACTCTGCTGTTCGCGCCGCTGTCCGACGGCGACGTGCGCACCCTCGGCGACATCATGACCCGCACCCGCGACCACATGCGTGGACTCCCGCCGCGCTCCAAGCGGGCGCGGTCTCAACCTGACTCGGCGGCGTCAGCCTGACTGCGCGGCCCGCCGCGAGATCACCTCGTCGCGGACCGCCGACCGCCTCGCCTTCCCCGCATCGTCGCGCAACGGCCGGTCGCTGAACTCCACCGACCGCGGCACCTTGTAGGACGCGATGCGCTCGGCGAGGAACGCGACGACATCGCCGTCCGACAGCTCGGCAGACGGATCGGCCTGGACGAGCGCGTGCGGCACCTGGCCCAGATCGTCGTCGGGCAGCCCGACCACCAGGCTGGACAGCACGCCGGGGTGCTCGGCCAGCGCCGACTCGATCTCCGCCGGATACACGTTGCGGCCCCCCACGGTGAACATGTCGACCCTGCGGTCGTTGAGGTACAGGAACCCGTCGTCGTCGAAATAGCCGAGATCCCCCAACGAATCCCACCCGTCGCGGGACTTCGCCGTGCTGCCGATGTACCGGTAGGTGGGGCGGGCGCCGGGAGCACGGCGCATGTAGATCTCACCGGCCACACCGGGCGGGCATTCGTTACCGTCGTCGTCGAGCACCTTCATCTCCCCGGCGACCACGACGCCGACCGAGCCCGGATGTGTCAGCCACTGATCGCCCGAGATGAACGTGAGTGCCTGTAATTCGGTGCCGCCGTACAGTTCCCACACCGCCTCCGGGCCGACGATGTCGATCCAGGCCTGCTTGACCGCGGGTGGGCACGGCGCCGCCACATGCCAGAAGCGCCGGATCGAGGACAGGTCGTAGGCGCCGGGATCGGCCCGGTACACCGGCAGGAGCCGCTGCATGATCGTCGGCACCGTCGTCAGGAACGTGACCCGGTGCTCGGTGATCAGCCGAAGGAACTCGTGGGGATCGAACCGAGGCATCACGACCAAGTGATGGCCCTGGAGCAGGCCGATCGCGAACGTGGTGAAGCCGGTGTTGTGGCTCAACGGCACCGACAGCAGGTTGACGTCACCTGCCTGCGCGCCCAGCGGGGTGCCGATGGCCGGCGGGACGCGGCTGTCGTTGCCGGCCTCGATCAGTTTGGGCCGCCCGGTGCTGCCGCCCGAGGCCATCGACTTCCAGACCGGCGACACCGCCTCCGGTAGCGGCGCATCGGAGTAGCCCGTGAACTCGGCGCCGAGATCGGTTGTGGTGCAGGGAGTGACACCGGTCGGGTCGGCGCGGCCCACCAGAAGTGCGGGCCGCCGCAGCTCGAGCAGGGCACCGAGCTCGGCATCGGGCAGGCGCGCCGACAGGGGCTGCGGCACCGCACCGAGCTTCCAGCACGCGAGGACCGCGAAGACCCAGTCCAGCGAGTTGGGCAGCACGATCGTGACGTAGTCGCCGACCCCGACGCCGCGGTCGGCGAAGCCGTGCGCGACCCGGTTGGCGGTGGCGTCCAACTCCGCCCGGGACAGAGTGGTCCCCGAACAGGTGACGGCGGGGGCGTCGGGCGCCTGCGCGGCCAGCGCCGACACCTGGGTGCTGATCGGAGGGACCGGCGCGGCGGGAGTATCCGTCGTATCAGCCATTTTCGTCATCGCGGGGTGCGGTGCGGCGTGAATCGGCGAAGGACACCGTCGACGTGGCGACGGCGACGACGGACAGCAGCGCCAACAGTTGCACGCCCGCCGAATGGCCCACATAGCCGTCGACCGAACGCCACGGGTTCTGGCTCAGCGCAGCACCTGCCAGGATCAGCCCGAACGCCGCGGTGCCGACCGTCAGCGCATCCAGTATCCGGTCACGACGCCGCAGCAGATAGCGGATACCGAGCACACCCGCCGCCACCACGACACCGCCGGCACCCGAGATCACCGCCGCCGCAACGCCTGCGGCACCGGCGACCGCGAGGGCCGGCGGCCGCCACGGCTGCGCCGCCGGGGAGGGTGTCACTCGCCGGCGCGACGGCACGAGTGTCAGCACCAGGAGAAGAGGAAGCAGCGCGAGTCCGCCGAGGAGGCCCGCACGATAGGTTCCGTTGGAGGCGAAGTCGAGGGTGACCGCGCCCGCGGCGCCGGCGGGCAACACCCAGCCCTGCTGCCAGCCGTTCACAGTCACCGGCGTCAGCGCCTCACCGGCGGTGTCGCGCGCCACCCACCCGGGGTTGACGCTCTCGGGCACCACGAGGATGCGGGACGCCGGGGATTCGGGGACATCCACCTCGCGGTGGCCGCTGTCCCAACGGCCGATGTCGACGGGACCCGTTGTCGCCGGGGTGATCTCGCCCGACAGTGGCGTCGCGAGCTGGACACCGTCGACGACCAGGGTGGGTCCCGGGCTGATCAGCAGCTCCTGCTGTCCGGCGGGCAGGGTGATCGGTCCGCCGCGGCACGGGCGCGCAGGAATGGGTCTGCCGTCCAGGAGTTCTCCGACGGTGGCCGTCACTTCTGTCTGCACGAACTCGCCTGCCACGCCGATGACCGGTCCGCGCCCGCACGGCAGGCTCACGGTGCGTGCGCGGTTGGCGGTCGCGTCGGCGGCGCCGATGGGGGCGCCCCGGGCGTCGAGGGCGACGACCTCGGCCAGGCCCGGCGGCTTGAGCTGGTCGAAGCCCAGTGAGGTGCGGTCGATCAGGTCTTCCCAGTCCAGCAGCCACACCTTGACCGAGTCGGTGACCGTCGGATGCAGCGCGAAAGTCTCTGTGCTGTCGGTCATCCGGCGCACCTGAGGGCCGTCGCCGAGATCGACGGCGATCAGCGTGGGATGGGCGGGCAGCGGCGACGAGCTGGGTGTCACCCGGATGGCGGAGACGGTGCGCGGGCTCGGCAGCGTGAGGACCAGCGACGGCGGTGTGTGCGGTTGCACCGTGCGCTGCGGCGCCGTCCACGACGTCCCCGGGTCGCCGTCGGTGGCGGCGTACGCCGACCCGAGCACGTCGATCGGATCGGAGTCGCCTGCGGCGCGGGTGGTTCCCGGTTGGGCGATGAGATCCGCGAGATTGGGGCCCTGGCGCGCACGCACCCAGACCGTCGGGGTCACCGGCGTCGGCTGCGGCACCGTCAGCGTACGGCTCAGGTTCACCGGCTCCTCGGCGGCCAGCGCCATCGCCGCCGCGCAGCGGGTACCGGTCGGACTCTCGGCGCAGCCGGCCCGGCCCAGCAGCTCGGAACCCAGGTCCCATTGCGCGACAGCAGAATCCGTGGGCGGGCCGGGCACCTCGACCGTGTGTCGCAGGTTCACCGGGTGAGCGAACCCGTTGGCGTCGTACTGGGTGACGTTGATGTCGGTGATGCCGAACTGCACCCCCGGCGATCCGTCGTCGGTGCCGGTCGCGGTGATCCTGACCCAGGGTGACTCCCCGTAGGGCAGCGCCACGGTCTGCGGCTTGCCGGCCTCGTCGAAACGGACGGTACTGGTCCCGTTCACCGTCGAGACCTCGACCCGGCGGACCTGTGCGCCGACCGCCGTCGCGCTCGGGGTGATCGTCAGGGTCGCGTTCGTGACGGGATGGTCGAAATCGACCTGCAGCCACTGGCCCAGCGCGGTCTGCAGCGCATTGGACACCCAGCTCGTCGAGGAGTCCCCGTCGATCGCCGACGCGGGACCCGACGACGGGGAGACGTTCGGCAGCGCCGTCGAATCCGAGGCCGCACTCGACACCGTGAGGCGCCCGCCGCCCCACTGCCCGTAGACCGGCTCGGCGTCGCGGGCCGGGTAATCGGGCACCCGATTGAACGTGTTGCGGGCGTCGTCGGGCCCGCGGATCGCCGACGAATGGTCGTCGACACGGCCGTAGTCGGTCTCGCGTGCCGTCGGGCTGTCGGTGACGGTCACAACGGGGGAGGGCAGGCCCGCCCGGGAGGCGTCCTGGGTCAACAACATCGGGCCCAGCGGGGGCCGGCCGGTCAGCCTGCGGCGTTCGTCGAGGCGGCGCAGCGCTTCCGGGCCGCCGTCGACCCGGGGCATCGTGTCGGTCTCGACGACGTACGGACCCGGGGAGCCGGCGGCGTCCACCCGGTAGATCTCCACGGCGGGGTAGCGCGGCCGCAGCCCGCTGTCGGTGACGAACCCGTCGAGCGTCCCGGGCCCCACCGGGTCGCCGAACTCGGCGACCTTGGTCAGTCCGGGGGATCCGTCGACGGCGCGGTGCACCAGGATGGGTCGCGCAGAACGCGACGATTCCGGGTCGAGGTCGTTGCGCACCACGACATACGAGATGCCCTGCCGCGCCAAGGTGTCGGCGAGGCCGTCGGAGGGCCGACCCGCGGCGAACAGCCGCTGCACCGAGTCGAGGGCGCGGATCGTCTCGGGCGGGGTCAGGGGAATGGAATCACGCACCCCCCACGCACTCTCGCCGAGCACCTGCAGGGGTTCGTCGTGGCTGTTGCCCCACACCTGGGTGGCGAACGGCGACCCGGGGGCGACGAGCACCCGCCCCCCGACGTCGTTGTCGTCCAGCCACCGCGCGGTGTCGTGCCAGTACTGCGGGATCGCGTCGAACGCCCCCGGCGGGGTGAGGCGGCCGGTCCACGCCAGCGCCGTCGCAGCGGTCAGCGCCGAGAGCAGCACGATGCCCACCGCGACGCGCCGGTCGTTCTCCGGATGGGCGAACGCGGCCCGCCACACGGGCCGGGGCACACTGCCGGGCAACGGGACCCGGCCCAGCAGATGAACCAGGCCCAGGGCCAGCGGCAGCCGCAGCAGCGGCTCGAGCTTGTGCAGGTTGCGCAGCGGCGTGCCGTCGGCGTCGAGGAACACCTGAACGTAGTGCGCGATCGGCGACCCCAGGCCGCCCGAGTAGCTCGCGGCCAGCAGCACGACGCCGACCATCAGCATCGTGATCAACCGGCCACGGTCGGGCATGCGCCTCGACGCCAGACCGGCCAGCCCGCCCGCGGCCACCAGCGCGGTCGCCAGCACCGCCACCGAACCCGTCACCAGCGACGCCCCCGCGGTGGCCGACGGCGCCACATAGGGCGTCCACGCCCCGGTGCCCCGCAGCATCTCGGTCAGCGACATCCACTGCGTCGTGACGCCCGAGGACTCGATGAAGTCCAGGAACGGCGGGCTGATCCGTCCCAGGTGCAGCAGCGCCACGACCCACCACGTCACCGCCAGCGCCACGCACGGCAGCCACCACGCCACGAAGCGCCACCACGTGCGGTTCGGCCGGTGGCACAGCAGCCAGACGACCGCGCACAGGCAGGCGGTCAGCGTCGCGACGGCATTGACCGCACCCATCAGTGCGATCGCCAGCGCAGACCGGGCGGCCGGCAGCCGCACCCCGCCGGGGTGCCCGCGCAGCGCCACGATGATCGGCAGCAGCACCCACGGCGCCAGCATCATCGGCAGCGTCTCCGACGAGATCGCCCCGAGCGTCGTCAGCACCCGGGGAGACAGCGCGAAGGCTATCGCGCCGAGGATTCGTGACGTCGTGGTGCCGAGGCCGCGTCCGTCGTTCAGCGCCTCGGCGACGCGGATCACGCCCCAGAAGCCGACGACGAGCAACAGCGCCCACCAGAGCCGTTGGGTCACCCAGCCCGGGACGCCGAGCAGGTCGCCGGCCAGGAAGAAGGTGCCGTGGGGGAACAGGTAGCCGTAGGCCTGGTTCTGCGCCTGCCCGAACGGCAGCTCGCTGTTCCACAGGTTGAAGGCGCGCGCCAGGAAGCGCAACGGGTTGGCGGTGAGATCGAGCTTGGTGTCCGGCGAGATCTGGCCGGGCGACTGGGCGAATGTCAGGACCAGGGCCGCGACGGCGGCCACCCACAGCCAGCGCCGCGAGAGCGGCTGGGCGATCAGCTCAGGTTCGGCGGGCAGGAGCGGAGCGACCGGGGGATCAGGCTCGGCGGGCGGGGGTGTGGCGGCCGGGGAATTACGTGCGGTCGCCGTACTCGACCCTGTTGAGCACCGAGGACGCCGGATCGCCCGCCTGCAGCGGAGGCTTGGAATCCTCCTGCACCATCAGCGTCACACCGAACACGGCCGCCGCGCCCAGCAGCAGGCCGACGACGATGCTGGCTGCGGCGGGCACGAGGAACCGATCCATGCGGCCAACCTAGCACGCGGCGCGACACGGCCCGGAGCGCCGCGATCAGGGCTCGGGCGGCACGATCAGCACCGGTCGGTGCCCCCGCCGCAGCACGTGGTCGGCCACGCTGGACTGCAGAAGCGACCGGAATCCCGTCGTGGCCCTGGTGCCGGTGATGATCAGGTCGGCGTCGAGTTCGTCGGCGGTGTCGATGATCGTCTGCCACACGGTGAAGGTCACCGGACGCCGCAGGGGTTCGGCCGGCAACCCCACCGCGACCGCCAGGTCCAGGCCCTCGTCGCTAATGCGCTGCGCCTCGGCCAGGGCGATGTCGGCCTCGTCGTCGTCGCGGGGGTCCGGGGGGCCGTCGAGGTCGAAGTCGTACGAACCGGGGTCGGAGCCTCGGTCCAGCGGCGCCCACACGGTCAGCACCACAGCCCGGTCGGCCGTCAGGAACCGGCCCGCGTACTCCACGGCGCGGCGTGCGGTCTGCGAACCGTCGAACGCGATGAGCAGGACGGTCTTCTTGTCCCGGGGCACGGGGCCGGTCATCGCCACTCCTGCTCGCTGCACGTCATCGGGTATCAGAATATTTGGTCATGGCCACCGGGCAGCACCCTTTCTGGCGCTCGGGCACGTGCAGCGTGTGGGTCGGCTACGGCGAGGACGGCGCGCTGACCTTCCACGGCGAGGACTCCGCCTACCTGGGCGACCCGGACCACCACTACGAATACTGGGTCACGGTGGCCCCCGACCAGTTTCCCCAGCTGCGAAAAGCCCTGGGAGTCGGCCCTGCGGCCGACCCGGTCGACGCCGTCTGTGACCACGTCGAGCAGATCATGGCCAGGGGGGAACGATCCTGGCTCGACGACCACGGCATAGATCGGGGCTTCCACTGCCATTAGTGTCGGGACGTATGTCCGCCCTCCGGATCGTCCCGAAAGCCATGATCGGCACCCTGGCGGCCTCCGCGCTCCTGGCCGGCTGCACGTCGGCCGCCGAGCCCGAGCCGGCAGGCCCGCCGACCGTCAACGCCACACCGTCGATGGCTGCAGGCCCCCTGCCTGCGCCGTTCCCGGCCGCCCCGGCGCCCGCGGCCCCCGCATGCGGGGATCCGGCCGCGGTCGTGGCGGGAATGTCGACCCGTGACAAGCTGGCGCAGCTGCTGATGGTCGGGGTGACCGGCGCGGCCGATGCCCGCGCGGTGGCCGCCGAGCACCACGTCGGCGGCGTCATGATCGGCAGCTGGACCGACATGTCGATGCTGACCGACGGCTCGCTACCCGACATCGCCAACGCCGGCCCGCTGCCGCTGTCGGTGAGCGTGGACGAGGAGGGCGGCCGGGTGTCGCGGCTGTCCGGGCTCATCGGGGCCCAGCCGTCCGCGCGGGCGCTCGCCCAGAGCAACACCCCCGAGCAGGTGTACGCGATCGCGCTGGACCGCGGCCGCAAGATGCGCAACCTCGGCATCACCGTCGACTTCGCGCCGGTGGTCGACGTGACCGGTGCCGCGGACGACACCGTCATCGGCGACCGGTCGTTCGGCGCCGACCCGGCGACCGTCACCGACTACGCCGGGGCCTACGCGCGCGGCCTGCGCGAGGCGGGCGTCCTGCCCGTCCTGAAACACTTCCCGGGGCACGGCTCGGGGTCGGGCGACTCGCACGCGGGCAGCGTCGTCACCCCGCCCCTTGACGCGCTGATGGACAGCGACCTGGTGCCCTACCGCACGCTGGCAGCCCAGGCGCCCGTCGGCGTCATGGTCGGGCACATGGAGGTGCCGGGGCTGACCGGTAGCGAACCCGCGAGCCTGAGCCCCGCGGCGTACGCACTGCTGCGGTCCGGCAACTACGGCGGCCCGCCGTTCGGCGGCCCCGTGTTCACCGACGACCTGTCCGGGATGCAGGCGATCTCCGACCGGTTCGGCATCGCCGACGCGGTGCTGCGATCGCTGCAGGCGGGCGCCGACATGGCGCTCTGGCTGTCCACCGACCAGGTTCCGGCGGTGCTCGACCGCCTGGAGCAGGCGGTCGGCGCAGGTGAGCTCACGATGTCGGGAGTGGACGGCTCCGTGATGAGGATCGTTGCGACGAAGGGCCCGTCACCGCGCTGCGGCGGCTGATCGGCCGGCCATTGCTTACCCTGTGGTAGGCAATACGTCGCTGATCGGTGGAAAGAGGTTCGCGGAATGGCAGGTGGAACCAAGCGGTTGCCGCGTGCCGTCCGTGAGCAGCAGATGCTCGACGCGGCCGTGGAGATCTTCTCGGTCAACGGCTATCACGAGACGTCCATGGACGCGATCGCCGCCGAGGCGCAGATCAGCAAACCGATGCTGTACCTGTACTACGGCTCCAAGGAAGAGCTGTTCGGCGCGTGCCTGAACCGTGAGCTGGGCCGCTTCGTCGACGAGGTGAACAGCAACATCGACTTCAGCGCCGCACCCAAGGAGCTGCTGCGGACCGCGGTGCTGGCGTTCCTGAAGTACATCGACGCCAACCGCGCCTCCTGGATGGTGCTCTACACCCAGGCCACCAGCTCGCAGGCGTTCGCGCACACCGTGCGGGAAGGCCGCGAACGCATCATCGAGCTGGTCGGGCGGCTGTTGCGGTCCGGGACCAAGTTCCCCGAACCCGACACCGACTTCGACATGATGGCCGTCGCGCTCGTGGGGGCCGGCGAGGCCGTGGCCTCGCGCGTCAGCACCGGGGACGCCGACGTCGACGAGGCGTCCGAGCTGATGATCAACCTGTTCTGGCTGGGCCTCAAGGGCGCCCCGTCGGCGTCGTCGGATGCCGGAGACGTCGACGCCACCGCCGCTATCTCAAGCTAGAGATCGTCGCCGTCAGGTGCGGGTGGCCCTTCGTCAGGTGCCGCAGCGTCAGGTCCCAGCCATCGGCGGTCCGGTCCACGTAGAGCCCGGCCCTGGCGGGCAGCACCACCGGTTTGGCGAACCGCACCGAGTACTTCACCGCATCCGGTAGCTGACCCTCGACATTCGCCAGTACCGCCGCGGCGCTGAACATCCCGTGGGCGATGACCGTCGGGAACCCGAACAGTTTGGCGGCGACGCCGTTGGTGTGGATCGGGTTGTGGTCCCCGCCCACCGACGCGTAGTGCCGGATCTGGGACGGGGTGATGTGCAGGACCGCGTTCGGCGGCGGCAGTTTCGGCTGTTTCTTCGGGGGCGCCTTCGGCTCGTCCGACAGGCTGGTCCGCTGCTGGTGCAGGAACGTCGTGACCTGATGCCAGGCCGGCTCGTTGCCGACCTTGACGTCGGTCACCACGTCGACGAGCAGCCCGCGGCGGTGTTCGCGCATGTTCTCCGCGTGCACCTCCGCCGAGACGGTGTCGGTCACCGCGATCGGCCGGTACTGGGTGATGTGGTTCTCCATGTGCACCGAACCCATTGCGGCGAAGGGGAAGTCGAACCCGGTGATCAGCGACATCACGGTCGGGAACGTCAGCGCGAACGGATAGGTCACCGGCACCGCGTTGTCGAAGCGCAACCCGGTCACCGCGGCGTACTCGGCGACGGTGGCCGGGTCGATGCGCAGGTCCTCCACGGTCAACGTCCGCGTCGGCAGCGTGTCGCCGCGCGGGATGAACGGCAGCGCCCCCGCGGCCGCCAGCGCCAGGTTCTTCAGCCCCGAGGGCTGCTGGTTGTCACCCATGTGTCCGGTCCTCTGTTCGCTTCGCCGCTGCGCTCACGCGCCCAGCATCGCCTGGCCGCAGACCCGGATCGTGTTGCCGGTGACGGCATTCGAGCCCGGGCTGGCGAAGTAGGCGATCGCCTCGGCGACGTCGACGGGCTGACCGCCCTGGAACAGCGAGTTGAGCCGGCGGCCCACCTCGCGGGTGGCCAGCGGGATCGCCTCGGTCATCTTCGTCTCGATGAACCCCGGTGCGACCGCGTTGATGGTGATGTTCTTCTCGGCGAACTGCGGGGCCAGCGCGTCGGTCAGGCCGATCATGCCGGCCTTCGTCGCGGCGTAGTTCGTCTGCCCGCGGTTGCCGGCGATGCCGGCCATCGACGACAGCCCGACGATTCGGCCGCCCTCGCCGATGACCCCGTTGCCGACCAGGCCTTCGGAAAGCCGTAGCGGCGCAAGCAGATTGACCGCGACGACGGAGTCCCACCGCGATTCGTCCATGTTCGCGAGCAGTTTGTCGCGGGTGATGCCCGCGTTGTTGACCAGGATGTCGAGCGTGCCGCCGAGATCCGCGTAGTGCTCCTTGACGTGCTCGGTGATGCGGTCCACCGCATCCTCGGCCGTCACGTCGAGGGCCAGCGCGGTGCCGCCGACCTTCTCGGCGGTTTCGGCGAGCGCCTCGGCGGCGCTCTCGACGTCCACCGCGATCACCTTCGCGCCGTCGCGGGCGAACACCTCGGCGATCGTCGCACCGATGCCGCGGGCCGCGCCCGTCACCAGGGCCACCTTGCCGGCCAACGGCTTGTCCCAGTCGGCGGGCGGCGTCGCGTCGGCCGCCCCGACGTAGAAGACCTGGCCGTCCACGTAGGCGGACTTGCCCGACAGCAGGAACCGCAGGGTGGACTCCAGGCCCGTCGCGGCGGGCTTGGCGTCGGCGGACAGGTACACCAGCGCGGCGGTGGAACCGTTGCGCAACTCCTTGCCCAGCGAGCGCGTGAAGCCTTCGAGGGCGCGCTGCACGGTGCGCGTGTGCACGCTGTCGGTCTCCTCGGGCGTGGTGCCGATGACGACGACGCGCCCCGAATGGCCGAGGTTGCGCAGCAGCGGCGTGAAGAACTCGAACAGGCTCTTGAGGCCCTCGGGCTCGGTGATGCCGGTGGCGTCGTAGACCAGGCCGCCGAACGAGTCGGCCCAGCGACCGCCGAGGTTGTTGGCGACGACGTCGTAGTCGTCGGCCAGCGCGGCGCGCAGCGGCTCGACCACGCGGCCCTCGCCGCCGATCAGCAGCGAGCCTGCCAGGGGCGGTTCGCCCTGCTTGTAGCGGCGCAACGGCTCGGGCTGCGGGACGCCGAGCTGCTTGGCCAGGAAGGAGCCCGGCCCGGAGTTGACGACTTGGGAGAGGAGATCGGAAGCCACAGCGCTGCCTTTCAGGTGACCTGGCGGAAATCTGGGTAATTCAACGTCGCGACTCGGGTTACCCAACCCTGTCGCATCCATCACGAACTTACTCCAGAGTAAGAACCGTGGGTAGTATGACCCTCGACACCTCATGAGCGAGCCGGGAGGCAGACGTGGCTGACAGCAAGACAACCCGCCGGGTAGCAATTCTCGGAGGCAACCGGATTCCGTTCGCGCGCTCCGACGGCGCCTACGCCCAGGCGTCGAACCAGGACATGTTCACCGCGGCGCTCGACGGTCTGGTCGACCGTTTCGGCCTGAAGGGCGAGAAGCTCGGTGCGGTCATCGGCGGTGCGGTGCTCAAGCACAGCCGTGACTTCAACCTGATGCGCGAATGCGTGCTGGGCAGCTCGCTGTCGTCCTACACGCCGGCGTTCGACCTGCAGCAGGCCTGCGGAACGGGCCTGCAGTCGACCATCGCGGCGGCCGACGGCATCGCCCTGGGCCGCTACGAGGTCGCTGCCGCCGGTGGCGTGGACACCGCCTCGGACGCGCCGATCGCGTTCGGAGACGACCTGCGCAAGGCGCTGCTCGGGCTGCGCCGCGCCAAGTCCAACGTCGACCGGCTGAAGCTGGTCGGCAAGCTGCCCGCGGCCCTGGGCATCGAGATCCCGGTCAACAGCGAGCCCCGCACCGGCATGTCGATGGGCGAGCACGCCGCGATCACCGCCAAGGAGATGGGCGTCAAGCGCGTCGACCAGGACGAGCTGGCCGCGGCCAGCCACCGCAACATGGCCGCCGCGTACGACCGCGGGTTCTTCGACGACCTCGTCACCCCGTTCCTCGGTCTCTACCGCGACAACAACCTGCGGGCGGATTCCTCGCCCGAGAAGCTCGCCAAGCTCAAGCCGGTCTTCGGCGTGCGCAACGGCGACGCGACGATGACCGCCGGCAACTCCACCCCGCTGACCGACGGCGCCTCGGTGGCCCTGCTGTCGTCCGAGGAGTGGGCCGCCGAGCGCTCGATCCCGGTGCTGGCCTACTTCGTCGACGGCGAGACCGCGGCGGTCGACTACGTCAACGGCCGCGACGGTCTGCTGATGGCGCCCACCTACGCGGTGCCGCGGCTGCTGGCCCGCAACGGGCTGACCCTCCAGGACTTCGACTTCTACGAGATCCACGAGGCGTTCGCCTCGGTGGTGCTCGCGACGCTGGCCGCCTGGGAGAGCGACGAGTACTGCAAGGAGCGGCTGGGCCTCGACGGGGCGCTGGGCTCGATCGACCGGACCAAGCTCAACGTCAACGGCTCCTCGCTGGCCGCGGGCCATCCGTTCGCGGCGACCGGCGGCCGCATCGTCGCCCAGCTGGCCAAACAGCTCGCCGAGAAGAAGGCGGCGTCCTCGGGGTCGGGCCCCGTGCGTGGTCTGATCTCCGTGTGCGCCGCGGGCGGGCAGGGTGTGACGGCGATCCTCGAGGCCTAGCCGCGACCCCGCGGGGAGGCGTCCGAAAAAACTTCCCGAGAAAAACTTTCGGAACGCTGTAACGCCCGTTCGTGAGTCGTCGATACATGAGATAGCTCCGTGTTGCCGTCTGACCCCCCGACCCGACGGCAACACGGGGCTCTTATTTTGAGGGCATGCAGATCAGCATGTTCGGACAGATCAGTGGCCTGGGCGGCTCGCCCGTCGACGCCACCATCGCCTACCTCTCCCAGCTACGCGACGAAGGCTTCGGCCGCGTCTGGATCAGCCAGCTGCCCTACGAACCCGACCTCCTGACGATCCTGGCCGTGGCGCTGCACGAGGTCGACACGATCGAGGTCGCCAGCGGCGTCGTCCCGATCCAGAACCAGCACCCGATGCAGATGGCCCAGCGTGCGCTGACCGTCAGCCTGGCCTCGGGAGGGCGCTTCACCCTCGGGCTCGGTATGACCCACGCCGCGGTGACCGAAGGCATGTGGGGCATCCCGTGGGACAAACCGGTCCGCCGGCTCAACGAGTTCCTCGACGGGCTGCTGCCGCTGCTGGCCGGGCAGCCGGCGAATGCGTCCGGCGAGACGGTCACCACCCGCGGGGCGCTCGTCATCCCCGGTGCGCCTGAGCCCGACGTCTACATCGCCGCGCTCGGCCCGCAGCTGCTGCGGCTGGCGGGTCGCCGTACGAAGGGCACCTGCACCTGGATGACCGGGCCCACCACGCTGCGCGACCACGTCAGCCCCACACTGCGTCAGGCCGCGGCCGACGCGGGGCGGCCCGACGGCGCCGTGAGGGTCGTCGCGTCGCTGCCGATCGCGGTCACCGACGACGTCGACGCCGCCCGCGCGCAGGCCGCCGAACAGTTCGCGGTCTACGGCACGCTGCCGTCCTACCGCGCGATGCTCGACCGGGAGGGCTACGCCGGACCCGAGGACGCCGCCATCATCGGCGACGAGGCGACGGTCCGCGACCGGCTGGCAGAACTGGCGGACGCCGGGGTCGACGAGTACGTCGGCGCGGTGTTCGACAGCTCCTCCGAGGGGCGGGACCGCACCCGCGCACTGCTGCGGCAGATCTCGTGAGATTGCCCCTTTTCCGCAGGTGCACCCAGGCGTAGCATCGATCGCACGACGGGTTCGGGAGTGACTGGATCAAAGAGTCGGCAAGGGATGCGAGCCGGCCGCGAAACCCACACGGGTCGCACCCACAGGTCCTCCCGAACCCGCCCTTGTGTCCGGGGTGGGGCTGGCCCCAGGGTCAAGACGCCGGGCAGCACCCTCGAATCCGACCGGCCGGGCGGGCGAGCATGGTGAACGTGACGACCGTGACGGAACCCCTGACTGCCCCCGCCCGAACCGACTGGGCCGCAACACTTCTCACCCCGCTACGGCCATCCGCGTGGCGCATGTACCTGTATTTCCTGCTGGTCGCCGTGCTGGCGATCGTCGCCGTGGTCTTCCTGTTCTGCGTCGGCCTCGCCTCGGCGCTGCTGATCGTGACTCTCGTCGGCATCCCGTTACTGGCCCTGGTCGTCATGAGCGGGCGCGCCTGGAACTCGCTCTTCCGGACGCTGGCGCGGCTGACCGGGGCCACGATCGAGGCGCCCCCGCCCTTCGTCCGCCCGGCCGGGCGGCTGCAGACCGTGGCTGCAGCGCTGACCGACACGGTCGGGTGGCGCAGCCTGGGCTTCCTCGCGCTGCACGCGGTGCTGATGACCCCGCTCGGCTACGCCGTCGTCGTCGGCGTGGTGATGTCGGCGGCGCTGATCGTCTCACCCGTGGCCTGGGCGGTGTCGGGGGAGCCCTTCATCTCGCTGGGCGAACCGGTCGACTCCCTCGGCGCGTACCTGCTGTTCGCGCTCGCCGGTGTCGTGGCGCTCTACCTGCTGGCCTGGATCATGCTGGGCCTCGGCCGGGCGCACGTCTGGGTCGCGGGCGCTCTGCTCGGCCCGACCGCGCGCGAACGCCGCGTGCTCGAGCTGGAACAGGCCCGCGCCGGCGTGGTCGACGACGCGGCCGCCACCCTGCAGCGTGTCGAACGGGATCTGCACGACGGCACGCAGGCCCGGCTGATCACGGTCGCGATGGCCCTGGCGCGCGCCGAGGAACACCTCACGGCCGCAGGCGAATCCGGCCCGGCGCGGGAGCTGGTGTCGGGCGCGCTGGCCAACACCAAGGAGACGTTGACCGAGCTGCGTGACCTCATTCGCGGAATCCGTCCGCCGGCATTGGATCTCGGCCTCGGCCCGGCCATCCACACGCTGGCGGCGCGCACCCCGGTTCCGGTGGACGTCTCGGTGGAGCTCACGGTGCGGCCGTCGATCGGGGTCGAGACGATGGCCTACTTCTGCGTGGCCGAGCTGCTGGCCAACGTGTCCCGCCATTCCGGGGCCACCGCGGCTGCGGTCCGTGTCACGTGCGAACCGGCGGAGCTGCGAATCATCGTCGAGGACAACGGTTGTGGCGGTGCGCAGGTCGGCGGCGGGTCGGGCCTGGCCGGGTTGTCCGACCGGCTCGCGATGCTCGACGGCAGCCTGGCCGTCGACAGCCCGGCCGGTGGCCCCACCGTCGTCACCGTCGTGGTTCCGCCGGGGGCAGGGCAGTGACCCGCATCGTGATCGCCGAGGACAGCGCCATTCTCAGGGAGGGGCTCGCGCAGCTGATCCGTGAGCGGGGGCACGACGTCGTCGCGGCGGTCGGCGACGCGGACGCGCTGCTGGCCGCAGTCGACGAGTTCGCACCCGACGTCGCGGTGGTGGACATCCGCATGCCCCCGACCTACACCGACGAGGGTCTGGTGGCGGCGGTCGCGCTGCGCCGGTCGCGGCCCGACACCGGCGTCCTGGTGTTCTCGCAGTGGGTGGAGACGCGGTACGCGACCGAATTGCTGGCCGGAAACCCCGAGGGCGTCGGCTATCTGCTCAAGGACCGGGTCGCCGACATCGCCGAATTCGACGCCGCGGTGCAGCGGGTCGCGGCGGGTGGCACCGCGCTCGACCCCGAGGTGGTGCGGCAGCTGATGGGCAGCCGGCGTGCCTCGACGCTGGACCGCTTGACCGCACGCGAGCGCGAGGTGCTGGCGCTGATGGCCGAGGGCCATTCGAACAGCGCCCTCGGAGAACACCTTTCGATCACCGAGAGCGCTGTGGAGAAGCATGTCTCGGCGATCTTCACCAAACTGGACCTGCCGCCGTCGCAGGCCCATCACCGCCGCGTGCTCGCGGTCCTCACCTACCTCGATTCGTGAGGCGCGGGCGCCGGCGGCTAGAAAGTACGCATGACGGTGCTCAATGTGGTGCAGCTGCTGACCTTCGTGGCCAGCGTCGGCCTCTTCGCGTTCGCGGCCATCGCCCCTCGCGAGGCCAACCCGACGAAGCGGGCCCGCAGAACGCGGCTGTACCTCGGCGCGTCGATGATCGCCCTCGCCGCGTTCATGGCGACGCTGGCCCTCGACAGCACCGGATGGTCGAGCTACGTCAAGGGCGTCGCGGCCGCCTGCTTCCTCGTGGTGGGGCTGATGCGAATCACGCAGAGTCGCAAGCCCTGAACCGCAAGCCCCGACGCCGCCGGGAAACCCGGCCCCGGAATGCAAGACGCCCCCGGGAAGAGTCCGGGGGCGTCTCGGGACCGGGGAGGTCCAGCTGCGGTCAGAACGCAGCTTCGTCCAGTTCCATGATGTCGTTGTCGAGGTTCTCGACGATGGCACGGGTGCTGGTCAGCAGCGGCAGGAAGTTCTTCGCGAAGAACGACGCCACGGCGATCTTGCCCTCGTAGAAGGCGCGCTCGTCACCGGTCGCGCCGGCGTCGAGCTTCTCGATCGCCACAGCGGCCTGCTTCTGCAGCAGCCAGCCGATCATCAGGTCGCCGACGCTCATCAGGAAGCGCACCGAACCCAGGCCCACCTTGTAGATGCTGGCCGAATCCTCCTGCGAAGCCATCAGATAACCGGTCAGCGAGGCTGCCATGCCCTGGACGTCCTCCAGTGCGGTGGCCAGCAGTGCCCGCTCGGCCTTGAGGCGGCCGTTGCCGGTCTCGGCCTTGACGAACTGCTCGATCTGGCCGGCGACGTGAGCCAGCGCCACACCCTTGTCACGGACGATCTTGCGGAAGAAGAAGTCCTGCGCCTGGATGGCCGTGGTGCCCTCGTAGAGCGAGTCGATTTTGGCGTCACGGATGTACTGCTCGATCGGGTAGTCCTGCAGGAAGCCGGAACCACCGAAGGTCTGCAGAGACTCGGTCAGCTTCGCGTAGGCCTGTTCCGAACCCACACCCTTGACGATCGGCAGCATCAGGTCGTTGACCTTGACCGCCAGCTCGGCGTCGATGCCGTGCACGGCCTGGGCCATGTCGGCGTTCTGGTGCGTGGCGGTGAACAGGTACAGCGCCCGCAGACCTTCGGCGTAGGCCTTCTGCGTCATCAGCGAGCGGCGTACGTCGGGGTGGTGCGTGATCGTCACGCGCGGAGCGGTCTTGTCGGTCATCTGCGTCAGATCGGCACCCTGGACGCGGTCCTTGGCGTAGGCCAATGCGTTCAGGTAACCGGTCGACAGCGTCGCAATGGCCTTGGTGCCCACCATCATTCGAGCCTGCTCGATGACGTCGAACATCTGCGCAATGCCGTCGTGGACCTCGCCGACCAGCCAGCCCTTGGCGGGCACGCCGTGCTGACCCAGCGACAGCTCACAGGTGGTCGAGATTTTCAGGCCCATCTTGTGCTCGACGTTGGTGACGAACACGCCGTTGCGCTCACCGGGCTCGCCGGTCTCGTGGTCGAAGTGGAACTTCGGCACGAAGAACAGCGACAGACCCTTGGTGCCGGGGCGACCGCCCTCGGGGCGGGCCAGCACCAGATGCATGATGTTCTCGAACAGGTCGTCGGAGTCGGCCGACGTGATGAAGCGCTTGACGCCGTCGATGTGCCACGAGCCGTCGGGCTGCTGTACGGCCTTGGTGCGGCCGGCACCGACGTCGGAGCCCGCGTCGGGCTCGGTGAGCACCATGGTGGAGCCCCAGCCGCGCTCGGCGGCGAACTTGGCCCACTGCTTCTGCTCTTCGGTGCCGAGATGGAACAGGATGTCGGCGAAGCCGGCGCCCATCGCGTACATGTACACGGCGGGGTTGGCGCCGAGGATGTGCTCCTGCAGGGCCCACGACAGCACGCTGGGCATGGCCGCGCCGCCGAGTTCCTCGCTGATGGACAGCTTGTCCCAGCCGCCGTCGGTGACCGCGCGCACGGACTTCTTGAACGCCTCGGGCAGCGTCACCGAGTGCGTCTTGGGGTCGAACACCGGGGGATTGCGGTCACCCTCGGAGAAGGATTCCGCGACCGGGCCCTCGGCCAGCCGGGCCATCTCGCCCAGCATCTCGACGACCGTCTCGGCGTCGAGGTCGGCGTAGGCGCCCTGTCCGAGCGCCTTGTCGACTCCGAGCACCTCGAACAGGTTGAATACCTGGTCACGGACATTGCTCTTGTAGTGGCCCACGATTCCTCCTCGATGAGAACGCCACATGCGGTTGGGTACTCGTCTGATAAGTTACCCACCAGTAACTGCGTGTGACTATACCGCTCGGTAACTTCAACGCAAGACGAGTGTGAGCAATTTCCGACGGCGTACCAACCGGGCGGTTGGCCGAGCGTCGATTTCTTCCTGGACAGCGCCGCTGAGCTGGCTTTTCAGGGTGCTGTGATGATAGTCACGTTTAGCCCGATAGGGTAACGCCATGCGGACAGCAATCGGGGTTGCGGTGTGGGGAACGGGCAATATGGGGGCGACCTCGATACGGTCGCTGACCGCCTTTCCGGGGCTGCGGCTGACGGGCGTGATCACGTCCTCCGACGAGAAGGCCGGCCGCGACGCGGGGTCGTTCGCCGGACTCGATACCGATACCGGGGTCACCGCGACGACGGACGTGGACGCGGCGTTGGGCGCCTGCGACGCGGTCGCCTACATGGCCTCTGGTGACATCCGGCCCGAGGAGGCGATCGCCGACATCGAGAGATGCCTGCGCGCCGGGAAACACGTGGTGACGCCGTCGCTGTACTCGCTCTACGACCCGACCTCCGCGCCGGTCGAGTGGGTGGAGCGACTGACCGCGGCGGCCGAGGAGGGCGGGGCGACCCTGCTGGTCAGCGGCGTGGACCCGGGCTGGGGCAACGATGCGCTGGCCGTGACGGCGGCGAGCCTGTGCACCCGCATCCGCACGATCACCTGCCAGGAGATCTTCGACTACTCGACCTACAACCAGCCGTTCGCCGTGAAGGTGTCCTGCGGGTTCGGAGGGCCGATGGGGCCGGAAGACCCCCCGCCGATGATGCTGCTGCCCTCGATCCCGACGATGGTGTGGGGTGGCAACATCCGCCTCATCGGCCGTGGCCTCGGGATCGAGATCGACGAGATCACCGAGGAGGTCGAACGCCTCCCGCTGGAGGAGACCGTCGAGACCGTGATGGGCCAGTTCGAGAAGGGCACCCAGGGCGCGTTCTTCCTGAAGGTGATCGGCTGGTCGGGCGGCACGCAGCGGGTCGTCATCGAGCACATCACCCGCATCCATCCGTCCTGTGCTCCCGACTGGCCCCAGCCCGATCAGGGGGTCGGCGACCATCGCGTGATTGTTGACGGTGACCCCCAGCTGACGATCACCACCCGGGCCGACGTCCCCGGCGGCACCCGCGCCGACGGCGGCAACACCACCGCGGCCAACCGCCTGCTCGGAGCGCTGAACTGGCTGGTGGAGCAGAAGCCGGGCATCTACGACGGACTGGCGGTACCCCTGCGGTCGGCGCTGCCGGCCGACGCTGAGGCGTCACGCTGGAGCTAGTGGCCCGCCAGCTTCTTGTTGACGAGGCGCGTGAGCCACGCCGGGGAGAACCGGGCGCCGGCGGCCAACGCCTTGGCCTGCAGCCCGACCGGAAAATGCACCTGCGCAAGGGCTTTGCGGGTAGGGCTCACGTCCACCGCCGCGACGATGTCGGCCGCGATGTCCTGAGCGGTGAGGCGGATGCCGAGTGACTGCGTGGTGCCGGTCTTGACGTCCTTGGTCATCGAGGTGTTCACGTACAGCGGCCACATGTCGACGACCCGGATGCCGTACCGGCCCCACTCGAGGTTGAGCGCCTCGGTGATGGCCCGGACGAAGAACTTCGTGGCGCTGTAGTTGGCGAGCTCGGCCTGACCGTAGATCGCCGACGCGGACGCGAGGTTGACGACGACCGCACCCGGCGTGTTCTTCAGGTACGGGAACGCCGCGTGCAGGCCGTTGACGACCCCCTTGACGTTGACCTCGATCTCGCGGTGGTGCACCTTCAGCGGGATCTCCTCGAACCGGCCGGCATTCAGCAGACCCGCGTTGTTGATGAGGATGTCGATCGTGCCGCCCGAGCCCTCGGCGAACTCGGAGAGGCGCTGCGCGACCTCCTCGGGGTCGGTGACGTCGAGATGCCCGACGACCGGCGTGCCGCCGACAGCCGTGATGTCGGCCGCGAGCACACGCAGCCCGTCCTCGTCGACGTCGTACCCGCCGATCCGGTAGCCGCGCCCGGCGAACAGCAGCGCCGTGGCGCGCCCGATGCCGGTCGCGGCTCCGGTGATGAACACCGATCTGGTCATGCGCGCTCCTCGGTCGAAATCGATGGTCCGGCTGCGGTCAGGTGTTGAGCTGCCATACCGCGAAATTCAGGCACAGTGCGAAGGCCGACCACGCCACGTACGGCAGCAGGAGGGCGCCGGCGACCGCGCTGCGTCGCCAGAACGCGACGACGGTCGCGAGGAGCACGACGAGAAGCACGCTCAGTTCGGCGAACGCGATCCCGCGCCACCCCAGGCCGAAGAACAGCGGTGTCCACGCGGCGTTGAGGACGAGCTGCACGGCGTACAGCGTCAGGGCGCGCCGTGTGTCCTGCGACGGTCCGGTCCGCCACACCAGCCACGCCGCGATCGCCATCATCGCGTAGAGCACCGTCCAGGTCGGGCCGAAGACCCACGACGGCGGCGCGAAACCGGGCTGCTCGAGCTGCCGGTAGTCCTCGGCGGCGCTGCTGGTCGCCAGGCCCCCGAGCGCGGAGGCGGCGACCACCGCGAGCACCGAGAGCCCCAGCACCGCCATCGAACGGGGGCGTGCGTGACGGGAGTGGGCGACCATGGTCGGCAGGCTACCCCAGCGAATCGGCCGCTCCGACAGCTTGATTGTGGTCATTCGATGACGGCTCCTGGGTTTCCGCGTCGGGCAGCTGACCCACCAGGTACTCGGCGAGACCACCGATAGTCGGGTAGTCGAAGACCGCCGTCGCGTTGATGGTGAACGCGCCGCCGAACTGGCTGTGCAACCGGTTGCGCAGTTCGATGGCCATCAGCGAATCGGTGCCGAGATCCAGGAACCGGCTGCCGGCCGCCGGAGGTTGGGCCAGCCGCAGGAAGTTCTGCACCTCGCGCTGCAGGAACTCGGTGACGAAGCCCGCGCGCTGCGGCACGGGGATCTCCTGCAGCTGCCGCAGCAGCTCGCTGTCGCCCGTGACCTCGCCGACGGCGCTGGGCAGCACCAGGTCGAGGATCGGGGGACGCGCACTGCCCAGCACCTTCGCCGCCCGCTGCCAGTTGGCCTTGATGACCGTGGCCTGGCCGGTGCCGTTGGCGACCACCTCCGCCAGCGCCCCGAGCGCCGCCGACGGTTCGAGCGGAATCAGGCCCTGCGCACCGATGTTGGCGGTCGCCGCGTCCGAGGACGCCATGCCACCCTGGGCCCACGGCCCGAAGTTGATGCCGGTGGCCGGCAGTCCCTGCGCCCTCCTCTGCGCGACCAGACCGTCGAGCAGCGCGTTGGCCGTTGCGTAGTTGGCCTGGCCCGGTGAACCGAACAGGCTCGACACCGACGACGACACGACGAAGAAGTCCAGCGCGTCGTCCCGGGTGAGGCGATCCAGGTACTCGGCACCGAAAGCCTTCGGCGCCAGGGTTTTCCGGAACCGCTCGACGCTCTGCTGCGACAGCAGGGCATCGTCGAGCACACCCGCCAGGTGGGCCACGCCCGCCAGCGGCGGCAACTCCGCACGGATGCGCGCGAGCAGCGTCTCGACCTCGGCCTCGTCGCCGACGTCGGCGGTGAACACGTGGATGCGGCATCTGTGCCGCTCGGTGATGTCGTCGATGGCTTGCTGCGCTTCGGCGTTCGGGGCCCGCCGACTGGTGAGCACGATGTCGCCGGCCCCCAGGTTGGCGAGGTAGGACGCGGTGTGCAGACCGATCGCCCCGAGTCCGCCGGTGATCAGGTAGGTGCGGTCGGGCCGCGGTTGCAGCGGCGTCGGTATCTGCACCACGATCTTGCCGATGTGACGGGCCTGCTGCATGCGGCGGAACGCCGCCCTGGCCTCGGTGAGCGGGTAGATCTCGGCGGGCAGCGGTGTCCACTGCGTGTCGGCGAGCCCGTCGGACACCTCGGTGAGCAGGTCGCGGATGCGGTCGGGTTCGGTGAGCATCACGGTGTCCAGCGCGACGATCTCGTAGGCGATGTCCGGACGGGCCTCGGCCATTCGTTCGGCCGTCCAGATGTCGCGCTTGGCGATCTCGGCGAAGCGGCCGTTCTCGGCGGTGGCCTTGAGAGTCGCCTCGATGAACCCTTCGCTGGTGAGACTGTTGAGCACCACGTCCACTCCGGCGCCGTCGGTGTCGGCGAGGATCTGGTCGGCGAAGTCCGTGGTGCGCGAGTCGTAGACGTACTTGACGCCCAGCTTGCGCAGGGTCGCGCGCTTGAACGTGCTTGCGGTGGCGAAGACCTCGGCGCCGCAGCGCTGCGCCATCTGGACCGCGGCCAGCCCCACGCCACCGCTGGCGGCGTGGATGAGCACTTTGTCGCCGGGCTTGAGTTGCGCCCAGTCGAACGACAGCCGCACCGTCAACGCGGCGGCGGGGATGGTCGCCGCCTCCACGGCGCTGATCCCGTCGGGGATCGGCGCGAGGAACTGGCTGGGCACGTTGAACCGGCTGGCGAACGCACCCTGCATGGAGCCGTAGACGCGCTGCCCGACCTCGACACCGCGGACGCCCTCGCCCAATTGGGTGACGGTGCCGGCGAAGTCGCCGCCGATCGGTCCCGGATCACCCGGGTACAGGCCCAGGACGTTGAGCACGTCGCGGAAGTTCAGGCCTGCGGCCTCCACCCGGACCTGTACGTAACCCTCGGCCGGCGGGGCGACCTCCGTCTCGGTGAGACGCAGGTTGTCGATCGCGCCGCGCTCGGTGGGAGCCAGCACATAGTCGCCGCCGCGCGGCACCGTGAGGTGACCGCTGCGCGCCCATGGAAGCAGGCGGGATGCCAGCAGCTTCCCTTGTCGCACAGCCAATTCCGGCTCATCGACCGGGGAGGTGAGCAGGGTCGCCACGGCCTGCACGGCCTCGGGCGATCCGTCGACGTCCACGAGCCTGGCGCGCAGCGCCGGTTCCTCGTTGATCGTCGTGCGACCGAAGCCCCAGAGGGCGGCCTGCACCGGGTCCACCGGTTCGCCGGACTCGGTGGCGACGGCCCGCTCGGTCAGGATCCACAGCCCGCCGGGCAGTGTGACGGTGGTGCGGTCCGTGCCGCCCTGCACGGTGTGCACGGCGCCGAGCAGATGGGCGATCTCGGTCTCCAGCCGTTCGGCGGTGCCGGCACCGGAATCGCCTGCCGCGCGCCAGACAACGCCGGCGAAGGGCACACCTCGCTCGGCGGCGTCGGCGAGCACCTGCCCGAGCGGCTGGGGATCGGCGGCCGGGTCGAACGGGATGCAGCCCGGCACGAGAGCGGCGAGCTCGTCGAATCCGGCGATCAGCCACGTACCCGTCGGCTCTGCGGTGGCCTCCACCGCCGGCGGGACCTCATGCCATCCGAGGGTGTACAGCAGGCGGGTGGCGTCGCCACCGAGTCCGCGCAGCAGGGCTTCGCGGGGCGCCCGTTTCACCGTGAACTCACGAATCCCGCCGAGGTGGCGGCCATCTCGGTCCAGGTAGTCGAGGTCGAAGACCTGGGTCTCGTTGTCCAGCGGGCTCTCATGCCACCTCGCGCGGCAGTAGAACCGCCGCGGCATCTTCTCCCGCAGCGTGACCTGCCCGTACCGCAGCGGCAGGAACAGGTCGTTGACGCCCTGCTCGGCGGCCAGCAGCGCCGGGAACGCCGGGAAGGCGACGCCCGTGCACAGGTCCATCAGCACCGGGTGCATCGGTTCGGTGCCGAGTTGCTCGGCCAGTTCCTCGCCGACGAGGATGTCGCCGATCGCCTCGCCGTCGCCGAGCCACAACGACTTCAGCGAACCGGACCAGGTGGGTCCCCACGCGAGCTCCAGGTCGGCGAACGTCTCGAACAGCTCCTGCGGCCGCATGCGGTTCAGCCGTTCGATCGCCTCGTCGACCGGTCCCGACTGCTCGGGCGCCGGATCGTCGGCGTTCTCGGTGTTCTCTGGGGCGCCGCTGACCACGGTGCCCTCGGCGTTGAGTGACCAGTCCGCTCCACGCTCCCCGTAGGGCCGGCTGTGCACCTGGAACGTCCATTCCCCGCCGGTCTCGCGCGGGTGCAGGGTGAGCTGGACTTCACGGGACGTCTTCTCGGGCAGGATGATCGGCTCGTAGAAGAACACATCCTTGGCCCGCGCCGGGGTGCCGACGGCGGCGAGCGCCATCGCGGCGTAGGTCGCGCCGGGGACGACGACGGTGCCGTAGATGACGTGGTCGGCCAGCCACGGCTGCGACTTCACCGACAGCCTGCTGGTGTACACGGTGTCGCCGGAGGCCAGATCCTTGGCGCTGCCCAGGATTCCCGAGGCGGCGGGCCCGACCCCGCCGTCCATCGCGATGCCGGAGGTCTTGGGCCAGAAGCGCCGCCGCTGGAACGGGTAGGTCGGCAGCTCGAGCCGCCGTCCCGGGGTGGCATGCAGTGCGGCGAAATCGGGGCGGTGCCCGCCGACGTAGGCCGCGGCCAGCGCGTCGGAGATCTGTCGCCGGTCGCCCACGCTCTTGCGCAGCGACACGATGGCCCGCGGAGCCGGGAGGTGCTCCGGCCACACCTGCACCGCCGCACCGGTGAGGACCGGTTGCGGACCGATCTCCATCAGCACCGAACATCCCAGAGCCGCCACGGTCCGCACGCTCTCGGCGAACTGCACCGGCTGGCGCGAATGCCGGCGCCAGTACTGCGCGTCGAGCGGGGTCTGGGCGGTGAGCACCGCACCGGTGCGGTTGCACACGAGCGGCAGAGTCGGCGCCGCGAACTCCATCCGCGCGGCGTAGGACTCGAATTCGTCGAGCACGGGGTCCAGCAGTTCGGAGTGGAACGCGTGGCTGGTCTCCAGCCAGGTGCAGCGGATCCCGTCCTCGCCGAACGTGCCGACGATCTGCTCGAGGTCCTCACCCGGGCCGGAGAGCACGGTGTTGGGTCCGTTGTAGGCGCCCACCGACACCCGCGGGAACCCGGCGGCGACCTCTTCGACGCGTTTGGCGTCGGTGAACACCGCCACCATCCGGCCACCGTCGGGCAGGCTGCCGAACAGCCGGCCGCGCTCGGCCATCAGTCGGGCGCCGTCCTCGATGCTGAACACGCCGGCCACGCAGGCTGCCGCGTACTGGCCCACGCTGTGCCCGAGCACCACGTCGGGCTCCAACCCCCAGGACTGCCAGAGCCGGGCCAGGCCCATCTCGACGGCGAACAGAGCGGGTTGGGCGAACGACGTGTGCCGCAACGACTCTCCCGAGGGACCGCGGCCGTTGGCGAACATCACGTCGAGCAGCGGGCGCGACAGCATGCCCTCGACCGCATCCGCGCACCGGGTGACGGTCTCGGCGAACACGGGCTCGGTGTCGAACAGTTCGCGGGCCATGCCCGGGTACTGGCTGCCCTGTCCGGTGAACAGCCACGCCGTCGTCGGACGGTGCACGTGCTCACCACGCACGACACCGGGCCGCTGGCGGTTCTGCGCCAGATCGGCGAGCCCGTCGCGCGCGGCGGCCAGGGAATCGACGACGAGCGCCGCCCGGTGCTCGAAATGGGACCGGCCCGTGCCCGCGGTGAGGCACACCTCGCCGAGGTCGGCGTCGGGGTGCGCGGTCAGCCAGTTCTCGTACCGCTGCGCGAGGCTGACCAGAGCTTCCGGTGAGCGGGCGGACAGCGGGAGGACGTGGATGGGCGGGTCCTGCGCCTCGGGTTCGGTCGTCTCCTCGTCGTCGCCGGGGATGTCGGAGGTCTCCAGGTCGAGCGGGGGTTCCGGTGACTCCTGGGCAGGGGCCTCCTCGATCAGGACGTGGGCGTTGGTGCCGGTGAACCCGAACGAACTCACGCCGGCGCGCCGCGGGCGCCCGTTGGCCTGCCACGGAATCGCGGTGTCCACCACCCGCACCGGCAGCGAATCCCACGGGATGTGCGGTGACGGGTTGTCGAAATGCAGGCTCTGCGGCAGGAGCTCGTGCTGCAGGGACAGCACGACCTTGATCAGACCTGCTGCGCCCGAGGCGGATTCCAGGTGGCCGATGTTGCTCTTCACCGACCCCATCAGCAGCGGCCGGTCGGTGTCGCGGGACCCGGCGTAGGCCGCGGCCGCGGCCTGGACCTCGATCGGATCGCCCAGCGGGGTGCCGGTGCCGTGCGCCTCCAGGTAGTCGACGTCGCCGCCGTCCAGGCCGGCGCGGGAGAGTGCCGTGCCGATGAGCCGTTGCTGCGCACCGCCGTTGGGTACGGTCAGACCGCTGGACGCACCGTCCTGGTTGACCGCGCTGGCCGGGATGACGGCGCAGATCCGGTCGCCGTCGCGCGTCGCGTCGCTGAGCCGCTTGAGCACCAGGATCCCGCAGCCCTCACTGCGCACGTAGCCGTCGGCCGATGCGTCGAAGGTCTTGCAGCGGCCCACAGGTGACAGCATCCTGGCCCGTGACGCGGCCACGACGGTCACCGGGCTCAGCAGCACGTTGACCCCACCGGCGACCGCCATGTCGCAGTCGCCGGAATGCAGCGCCTGGCACGCCTGGTGGACGGCCACCAGCGACGAGCTGCAGGCGGTGTCCACGGCCACCGCAGGCCCCTCGAGACCGAGCGCGAACGCGACGCGGCCCGAGATGGCGTTGAGCGCGTTGCCGGTGATGAAGTGCGGTTCGATCTTGTCGATCGACTCCGCCGACAGCAGATGGGCGTACTCGTTGGCGGCGACACCCACGAAGACACCGGTGCGGCTGCCGCGCAGTGCGGACGGCGCGTAGCCGGCCCGCTCCAAGCCTTCCCACACGGTTTCCAGCATCAGCCGCTGCTGCGGCTCGATCCAGACGGCTTCGCGCGGCGAGATGCCGAAGAACTCGGGGTCGAATTCGTCGATGGCGTCCAAGAATCCGCCGAAACGGGTGTAGGTCTTGCCCGGGGCGTCGGGATCGGGGTCGTAGAACTCATCGATGTCGAAACGGTCTTCGGGGACCTCACGGATCGCGTCGACGCCACCGGAGAGCACCTCCCAGAACGCCTCCGGGTCTGGTGCGCCAGGGAAGCGGCAGGACACGGCGACGATCGCAATCGGGTCGTCGGTGCGGGTGGTGACCACTGGAGTCCGTCCGGCTGCAGTCCTCGACGATGCCGAGGACTGCTCGGCGAGTCCGAGCACGTCGCCGAGCAGGTAGTCGGCGACGTCGGACAACCGGGGGTGATCCATCGCCAGCGTGGCCGGGATCTCCTTGCCCACACCCTGTTCGATGCGGCGGCGCAGTTCCACCGCCATCAGCGAGTCCATGCCGATGTCGAAGAACCCTGCGTCCTCCCGGATCTCGACGGCGTCGACGCGGGTGACCTCCGCCACGGCCTCGCGCAGGTGGTCGATCAGCAGCTTGCGACGTTGCTGCACAGGCGCATTCGTCAGCCGTTCGACCAACTCGGTCTTACCCGAGGTCGTCACGGCGGGGGCGGCGGCGGCGGCCGATGCGGGCGTCTGCCTATCCATGTCCGCGAGGAATCCGCGCTTGCCGGCCTGCTGATAGAGCGGCAGGAACCGGGACCAGTCGATGCGGGCGACGACTCCCTGGGCGGCGCCGGAGGTCCCGCTCACCGCCACGACGTCGGCCAGCCCGGCGAGGGCGTCGGTCGGCGACAGGGTCCGCACGCCGCGCTGTTCGAGCTTCGCGCGTGCCGACGCGTCGGCCATTCCGGCCGACCAGGGCCCGAAATTCACGCTGACCCCGGCGACGCCCTGCTCGCGCAGTCGGTGGGCCAGGCCGTCGAGGAACGCGTTCGCCGCACCGTAGGCGGTCTGGCCGAAGCCGCCCCACACCGACGCGATCGACGACGTGCTGAGGAAGAAGTCGAGCTGCAGCCCGGCGTGCGGTTCGGTGAGAGCCTCGCTGAGATGCCAAGCGCCCCAGACTTTTCCGGCGAACACGCGGTCCACCTCGGCATCGTCGAGGTGGCTCAGCGGCGTGGTGCCGATCTCGCCGGCGGCGTGGACGATGCCCGCCAGCGGTGGCAGTTCGGCGGCGACAGTGGCCAGCAGGCGGGCGACGTCGTGGGCGTCGGCGACGTCGGCGGTGACGACGCGGATGTCGCAGCCGTGCTGTGCCCCGAGCGCGTCGATGCGCGCGCGGACGGCGTCATCGGGCGCCCGTCGGCTGGTCAGCACGAGGTGCTTGGCGCCGTGCGCGGCGAGGTGCCCGGCGATCTCCAGGCCGATTGCACCCAGGCCGCCGGTCACCAGATAGGAGGCATTGTCTCGCAGTTCCAGCGGTTTGCCGCTCGGCGGCGTCTCCCGGCGCGCCAGCCGCGGCACATAGGCGACCCCGTCCCTCAGGGCCACCTGGTCTTCCCGGTGCCCCGCATCCGGCGCCGCCGCGATCCGTGCCAGCAGCCGCGACCATTCGTCGGCACTGCCGGACAGGTCGGCCACACCACCCCACAGGTGCGGGAGTTCCAGGGCCGCGGCGCGCCCGAATCCCCACAGGCAGCTCTGATCCGGCGCCACGGTGTCGGTGTCGAGGACGTGCTGCGCGCCGCGGGTCACCAGCCAGACCGGGGCCCGCAGCTGCGCGGCGGTGGCGGCACGGAACAGCCGCCGGGTTCCGCTGAAGATCCGGTGCTGCATCCGCAGCAGCGACCGCATCGACGTGCCACCGAACGCCCCGTCCAGCGCGGCGACGTGCACGATGCGCAGCGCGGCGTCTCCAGCGAGGGAGGTCAGCGTCTCCGCGAGCGCGGTCTCCTCGGCGTCGGAGGCCGGCAGGCCCACGATGCGGTAGCGGTGTCCGCGCGCGGCGAGCAGATCGACCAGCGGCCGGGTCGCGTCGTTGTCGTCGCCGACGACGACCCAGGAGAACGCGTCGCCCGCGTCCGCGCCGAGCAGCGGGGCAGCGGAGCGCTCCCAGCGGATCTCGTAGCGGTCCTCGGCGATCGACTGGGTCGACCTCTGCTGATTGTGTTGTACGGCAAGCTTGTTCAGCACCGCCAGGGTCTGCTGATCGTCCCCCGTGCCGTCCAGGAGTGCGGCGAGCTCCTCGATACGGCCGTCCTCGAGCAGGCGCACCGCCTGGGTGCGCGGCGCGTTGCTCTGCTGGGTCGCCGGGGCGTCCTGGTTGTCGGTGAACCAGTACTGGCGGTGCTCGAACGGGTAGGTGGGCAGGTCGAGCTTGCGCGCGTGCTCGCGGCGCAACGTCGCGAAGTGGGGCAGATGTCCCAGGACGTAGGCATCGGCCACGGCCTCGGTGATCTGACGCTGGTCGGTCGTGGTCCGCCGCAGCGACGCGATGACCCGGGGGGAGGTGGCCGGATCGGGCCAGGCGCCCAGGGCTGCGGCGGTCAGGATCGGGCGCGGGCCGATCTCCACCAGCAGCTTGCAGTTCATCTCGGACAGGGTGCGGACGCTCTTGGCGAACTCCACCGGCTGCCGGGCGTGACGGCGCCAGTACGGGCCGTCGAGCTTCACGCTGCGGCCCAGTGCCGTTCCGGTGCGGTTGTCGATCAGGATGCGTTGCGGCGCGGAGTAGGTGAGGCCCTGCGCGTACGCCTCGAAGTCGTCGAGGATCGGATCGAGCAGTGCGGAGTGGAACGCGTGGCTGGTCTCCAGCCAGTCGCAGCGGACCCCGTCAGTGGTCAACCTCGCCACCGCCTGCTCCAGATCGGCTGCAGGACCGGACAACACGGTGTTGGCACCGTTGTAGGCGGCGACCGACAGCGCGGGGAACTCGTCGGTCATGCTCTCGACGCGGTCGGCGGCGGTGAACACCGCGACCATGCGACCGCCGGCGGGCAGGCTGCCGAAGAGCCGCCCCCGTTCGGCCATCAGCCGAACGCCGTCTTCGAGGCTGAACACCCCGGCGACGCACGCCGCCGAGTACTGGCCGACGCTGTGGCCGAGCACCACGTCGGGTTCGAGGCCCCACGACTGCCAGAGCCGGGCCAGGCCCATCTCGACGGCGAACAGAGCGGGCTGGGCGTACGACGTCTGGCGCAGCGTCTCTTCGTGGTCCGGGCTGTCCACGTCGAAAATGACGTCCAGCAGCGGCTTTTCGAGAACGTCGGCCACCGCCGCCGCGCACCGGTTCACCGTCTCGGCGAAGACGGGTTCGGTGTCGAACAGCTCGCGGGCCATGCCGGGGTACTGGCTGCCCTGGCCGGTGAACACCCACGCCGTCTTGGGCGCCTCGTACGCCTCGCCCCGCACCAGGCCGGGCGCCGGGCGGTCGTCGGCGAGCGCGCCGAGCAGCTCGACGGCCTGTTCGCGTGAGTTGACCACCAGCGCGGCACGGTGTTCCAGGTGGGCCCGGGCCGCCCCGGCGGTGAAACACACGTCGGCCAGCGAGGCCTCCGGGTGCTCGGTCATCCAGGTGCGGTAGCTCTCGGCGAGCCGGCGCAGGGCGGCGGGTGTGCGCGCCGAGAGCGGCAGGAGGGCGAACCGCTTGTCCTCGTCGGCGGCTGAGGACGCCGGGGCCTGCGCGTCCTGCGGCGCCTCCTCGAGGATCACGTGGGCGTTGGTGCCGGCGAACCCGAACGAGCTCACCCCCGCGATGCGCGGTGTGCCGTTGCGCTCCCACGGCATCGCGTCCTTGACGACCTCCACCGCGAGCCGGTCCCACGGGATGTGGGGCGACGGGTTCTCGAAGTTGAGGTGCTTGGGCAGCGTCTCGTTCTCCAGCGACAGGATCACCTTGATGACGCCGGCGATGCCCGCGGCCGCTTCCAGGTGCCCGATGTTCGTCTTGGCCGAACCGATGAGCAGAGGCCGGTCCGGGGCGCGCCCGGGGCCGAGCGCCGCACCTGCGGCCTGCGCCTCGATGGGATCGCCGAGGGACGTACCGGTCCCGTGCGCCTCCAGGTAGGCGACATCGCTGGGCTGCAGGTCGGCACGGCTGAGGGCGTCGGAGATGACCCGTTGCTGCGCAACACCATTGGGCACCGTCAGCCCGCCGGAGGCGCCGTCCTGGTTGATGGCGCTGCCGCGGATCACCGCGCGGATGCGGTCGCCGTCGCGGACGGCGTCCTCGAAGCGTTTGATGACGATCACGCCGCAGCCCTCGCCGCGCACATAACCGTCGGCGGCGGCGTCGAAGGTCTTGCAGCGCCCGTCCGGGGCGAGCATGTGCGCGCTGGAGAACGTGATCATCGTGGCGGGCGTGAGCAGGACGTTCGCCCCGCCGGCCAGCGCCATGTCGCATTCGCCGAGGCGCAGCGCCTGGCAGGCCTGGTGGATGGCGACGAGCGACGAGCTGCACGCGGTGTCGACGGCCACAGCCGGACCCTGCAGGCCCAGCCGGTAGCTGATCCGCCCGGCGGCGGCGGCGTTCGACGTCCCGATGGCCATGTAGGCCTCGATCTCGGGATAGGTCAGCTCATCGGAGGCCATCCCGAGGTAGTCGTGGGTGGCGAGCCCGACGAACACGCCGGTGTTGGTGCCGGCGAGCGCCGAGGGCGCGGTGCCGGAATGCTCCACCGCGCGCCATGCCGTCTCCAGCAACAGGCGGTGCTGGGGGTCCAGCTGCCGGACCTCGCGGGTGGACATGCCGAAGAACGGCGCATCGAAGCCCGTCACGTCCTCGACGAAACCCGCCCGGCGGGTGACGACCTTGCCGGGGGTGCCGGGCTCGGGATCGAAGAAGTCGTCGACGTCCCAGCGGTCCCCGGGGACGTCCGAGATCGCGTCCCGGCCGTCGCGCAGCAGGTCCCAGAAACCGTCGGCGTCCTGGGCTCCCGGGAACCGCGCCGCATAACCGACGATGGCGAAACGAGGAGCCGGCTCGTTCGGATTGGCAGCGGAAACCATACCGCTTTCCCCCTATATCAGCGGTCAACTTACTCGGCAGTCAGATTAACGTGACCGACGGCCGGAATGACATTCAGCGCGACATCTGTAGTCCTGTCGGACCACGTTCGCCGCCCACTATCGCACGTGCCCTGCACCCATGTGCGATGTTGCTGGCGCGGTGCCCGGTACGGGGCGGAGACGGCCCGCCGTTGGGTATGTTGATCCGGCGACGAGGGGTGCTGCCAGATCCGGGCGGGCATGACAGGGACTGCTGGGAGGACCAAGCTTTTGCGCATCGGCAAGATCACGGTGGGCGCACTCGAGGAGTGGTCGCTGAGCCCGGGTTCGGTGACCTCGTGGCATCCGACCGCGGCCGCCCGCGACAAGGCGCGGCAGGCACCGCTCAGTGCCGTTCCGGTCAGCTACATGCAGGGCCAGCACCTTCGCAACTACTGCGAGCGCAGCGCTGCGGGCCTGACCTTCTCCCGGCAGATCATCGCCAGCTGCGACGTCGCCGGCCAGTGCGACATCGAGGCCATGGACCACGCCGTCAACGCCTACCTGCGCCGGCACGACACCTTCCGCAGCTGGTTCGAGCACACCGGCGACGGCCAGTTCGTCCGGCACGCCCTCGACGACCCCGCCGATATCGAGTTCGTGCCCGTCGAGCACGGGCACATGACGCTGGAGGAGATCCACGCCCACGTCATCGACATCCCGAGTCCGCTGGAGTGGGGGTGTTTCACCTTCGGGGTGGTGCAGAACGAGAACCATTTCAGCTTCTTCGCCTCGATGGACCACGTGCACGGCGACGCCACGCTGATCGGCACGACGATGATGGAAGCCAACGGCATGTACTCGGCACTGAGCGGGGGCGGCGACGCGCTCACCCTGCCCGACGCCGGCAGCTTCGACGCGTTCTGCGTCCGCGAACGGGAGTTCACGTCCGAGCTCACCGAGGACTCGCCCGGAGTGCAGGCGTGGATCGACTTCGCGGAGAACAACAGTGACGGGTTCCCCGAGTTCCCGCTGCCGCTGGGAAACCCCAAGGATTCGGTCAAGAGCACCATGACCTCGCACGTACTCCTCGACACGGCGCAGACGGAGCGCTTCGAGGCCGCGTGCACGGACGCCGGGGCGCGCTTCGTCGGCGGCCTGTTCGCGTGTCTGGCCCAGGTCGAACACGAGCTGACAGGCGCACTGACCTACTACGGGCTGACGCCGAGGGATTCGCGCTCCGCCTCGGACAACTTCATGACCCAGGGCTGGTTCACCGGGCTGATCCCGATCGTCGTCCCGATCGGCGCCGCGTCGTTCACCGAGGCCGCGTGGGCGGCCCAGGCGTCGTTCGACTCCGGGCTGAACATGGCCAAGGTGCCGTACTACCGGGTGCTGGAACTGGCGCCGTGGCTGAAATGGCCGCGGGCCAACTTTCCGGTGTCGAACTTCCTGCACGGCGGCGCTGCCCCGCTGAACGCCATCCTGGCGGCCGGCGAGCTGGGTCTGGCCGACAACATCGGGATCTATCCGGACGGCCGGTACTCCTACCAGCTGACCATCTACATCTTCCGGTACGGCGAGGGCACGGTGATGGCGATCATGCATCCGGACAATCCCGTGGCGAAGAAATCGTCGGAACGCTACATGGAGGCGATGAAATCGGTCGCCGCGCGGGTCGCCGACAGCGGACACTGGGGACGCGTCGCATAGCGTGGGGCAAATCGTCGGCGGTGACCGTTCCGGGGCTGTGCCGCGTTTGCAAGACTGCCGGTCGGGGGTGAGGACGGGATGCGTCGGTTAGCCGATGTCGTGGTGCGATGGCCGTGGGCGGTCATCGGTGTGTGGATCGCGCTCGCGGTGGCGCTGCCGATGTCGTTCCCGTCGCTGACCGAGATGGCCGAGAAGCACCCGCTGGTCATCCTGCCCAGCGATGCCCCGTCGAGCGTGACCGCCACGAAGATGGCCGAGGCGTTCCAGGAGCCGGGCTCGGACAACCTGCTCGTCGTCGCGTTCATCAACGAAACCCGTCTCACGCCCGACGACGAACTCGCCTACCGCAAGCTCGTCGGCGCGCTGCGCGACGACGTCACCGACGTCGTGTCGGTGCAGGACTTCCTCAGCACACCCCAGCTGCGCCAGTTCCTCACCAGTGAGGACAAGACGACCTGGGTGCTCCCCGTCAGCCTGGTCGGCGAGCTCGGCACGCCGCGGGCCTACGAGTCGTTCAACCGAGTAGCCGACCTGGTCAGGCACAACGTCCCCGGCGGCGGCGCCCTGAACGTCTACGTCACCGGACCCGCCGCGACGGTCGCCGACCTCACCGTCGCCGGCGAACAGGACCGGCTGCCCATCGAGATCGCGATCGCGGTCCTGGTGCTCGGCGTGCTGCTGCTGGTGTACCGCAATCCCCTCACGATGCTGCTGCCGCTGGTGACGATCGGATCGTCGGTGGTGATCGCCCAGGGGGTGGTGGCGGGGTACTCGGAGCTGACCGGCTCGGGGGTCTCCAACCAGTCCATCGTGTTCCTCAGCGCGATCCTCGCCGGCGCGGGCACCGACTACGCCGTCTTCCTGATCAGCCGCTACCACGACTACCTGCGCTCCGGCGCGGACTACGAGCACGCGGTCAGGTCCGCGATGATCTCGATCGGGAAGGTCATCACCGCGTCGGCCACCACGGTCGGCATCACGTTCCTGGCGATGAGCTTCGCCACGATGGGCGTCTTCCGGACCATCGGGATCTCCGCAGCAATCGGCATCGCGGTCGCGTTCCTGGCCGGGGTGACGCTGCTGCCGGCGATCATGGTGCTCGCCGGGCCACGCGGATGGATCAAACCGCGCCGCGAACTGACCTCGCGCTTCTGGCGGCGTTCCGGCATCCGCATCGTGCGCCGCCCGGTGCCGCACCTGGTGGCCAGCCTGCTGGTGCTGGTGCTGCTCGCCAGCTGTGCGGCGTTCGCGCGCTACAACTACGACGACCGCAAGGCCGTCGCCGCATCGGCGCCGAGCTCGGTCGGCTACGCCGCGCTCGAACGGCATTTCCCGATCAGCCAGTCCATCCCGCAGTACCTGCTGGTGCAGTCGCCGCGCGATCTGCGCACCCCCGAGGCGCTGGCCGACCTCGAGCAGATGGCCTCGCGGATCGCCCAGCTGCCCGATGTGTCGCTGGTCAGCGGCATCACCCGGCCGCTGGGGGAGGTTCCGGCGGAGTTCCGCGCGACGTTCCAGGCCGGCATCGTCGGCGACCGGCTGGCCGCCGGCTCGGCCCAGATCGGCGAGCGCACCGGAGATCTCAACAGGCTCGCGTCGGGGGCGGACACCCTGGCCGACAGCCTGGGCGACGTCCGCGCCCAGGTCGACGAGATCGCCCCCAGCCTGGCGGGCCTGATCGACACGTTCTCCTCGGTGCGCACCGAGTACGGCGGCGACAAGCTTGTACGTGACGTCGCGACGGCCGCCAAGCTCGTCGACAGCGTCAACAAACTCGGCCTGTCCATGGGCATCAACTTCCGCGCGGTGCGCGACATGTTCGCCTGGATCGGCCCGGTCCTGATGGCGCTGCAGGGCAACCGGGTCTGCGACGCCAACCCGTCCTGCGTCGACACCCGCCGGCAGTTCGAGAAGCTGGTCGCCGCCCGCGACGACGGCCGCGTCGACGAGATCAACCAGCTCGCCGGGCAGTTGCAGGGCGTCGACGACCGGCAGAGCCTCACCTCGACGGTCAATCAGCTCAACGCCGCGTTCGCCAAGCTGACCAAGGCGATCTCGGCGATGGGTCTCGACACCCCCGCGGGGGCGCGCGCGGGGCTGACCGACCTGCAGGACGGCGCCGACCGGCTGGCCGACGGCAGCCAGCAGGTCGCCGGGGGAGTGGACGAGCTCGTCGAGCAGATCAAGGTGATGGCGTCGGGCCTCGACCAGGCGTCGGCGTTCCTGTTGACGATGCGCAACGACGCGTCCGGACCGTCCATGGCCGGGTTCAGCATCCCCGCCGAGGTGCTCAACGCCGTGGAGTTCAAGAAGGCCGCCGAGGCGTTCATCTCCCCGGACGGCCACTCGGTGCGCTACCTGGTGCAGACCAAGCTCAACCCGTTCAGCTCCGAGGCGATGGACCAGGTCAACGTGATCAGCGACATCGCCCGCGGCGCGCAACCCAACACCGCGCTCTCCGATGCGACGATCTCGATGGGCGGGTTCCCCGCCTCGCTGCGCGACACCCGCGACTACTACGAGAGCGACATCCGGTTCATCATCGTGGTGACGCTCATCATCGTGCTGCTGACCCTGATGGTGCTGCTGCGGTCGCTCGTCGCGCCGCTGTACCTCGTCGGGTCGGTGGTCGTGTCCTACTTCGCCGCCATCGGCATCGGGGTGCTCACGTTCCAGTGGTTGCTCGACCAGCAGTTGCACTGGAGCGTGCCGCCGTTGGCGTTCGTGGTGCTGGTGGCCGTCGGGGCGGATTACAACATGCTGTTCGTGTCCCGCCTGCGCGACGAATCCCCGCGCAGTGTTCGGTTCGGCATCATCCGCACGCTGGGCTCGACCGGCGGCGTGATCACCGCGGCGGGCCTGATCTTCGCCGCGTCGATGGCCGGGCTGATGTTCTCCAGCATCGGCATCGTGGTGCAGGGCGGTTTCGTGATCGGCGTCGGAATCCTGCTCGACACGTTCGTGGTCCGCACCATCACGGTGCCCGCCCTCGCGGCGCTGGTGGGTCGGGCGAACTGGTGGCCGTCGCGCCTGGACGCGCCCCGCCGCGAACGGGTTAGCGCGGACACGTGATGTATGCCAAACTTCGACACGAAGCGGAGCGGTCAGGGGTTGGGATGAGCAAACGCCTCGCGGGATTCAGTACGGACGTGATGTGACGCCTACTCCCCAGTCGACAATTCTCTCGATGCTGCACGCCCGTGCCAGCATGCGGCCCGACGAGGTCGCGTTCACCTTCACCGACTACGCCCGGGATCCGGACGGCGTGGTCGAGAGCCTGACGTGGTCACAGCTCGCGCAGAGGACCCTCAAGGTCGCCCATGCGATCGGCCGGCACGCGTCGGCGGGGGACAGGGCCGTGATCCTCGCCCCGCAGGGCCTGGAATACATCCTGGCGTTCCTCGGCTCCATGCAGGCCGCGGCGATCGCGGTCCCGCTGCCGCTCCCGCACCGCGGCTCCAGCCACGACCGGGTCGGCGCGGTGTTCACCGACACCGGTCCGTCGGTCGTCCTGACCACCTCCGAGGCCGCCGAGGACGTCGGCGACTACGTCGACCAGGCCCGCATGGACATGGCGCCGAAGATCCTGGAGATCGACTCGCTCGACCTGGACGGCCCCGTGCCCGAGGCGACGGTCGACCTGGCGGCCGACGTGCCCGACATCGCCTACCTGCAGTACAGCTCGGGGTCGACGCGGCTGCCCACCGGCGTGATGATCTCGCACCGCAACCTGCAGGTGAACTACGAGCAGCTGATGCGCAGCCTGTTCGCCGTCCCGCACATCAAATCCACCGCGGGTCTGACCATCGTGTCCTGGCTGCCCTTCTACCACGACATGGGTCTCGTGCTCGGGGTGTGCGCACCGATCCTCGGTGGGCATCCCACGAAGCTGACGAGCCCGGTCGCGTTCCTGGAGAAGCCGTCCCGATGGGTGCGGGCGCTCGCCGAGAACGACCAGGCCTTCTCGGCGGCACCCAACTTCGCGTTCGAACTGGCCGCGCGCAAGACCAGCGACAGCGACCTCGCCGGGCTCGACCTCGGCGGTGTCCTGGGCATCATCAACGGCGCCGAGCGGGTCGCCCCGGCCACCCTGGAGCGCTTCGCAGATCGGTTCGCGCACTTCAAGTTCCGCGACCACATGCTGCGGCCGTCCTACGGTCTGGCCGAAGCCACGGTCTTCGTGGCGTCGGGGATCTGGGACGAGGCGGCCGAGCAGGCGCGGTTCGACACCGACGAGCTGTCCGCGGGTCGGGTCCGGCGATGCCAGGACGGAAGCGGATCGGCGCTGGTCAGCTACGACCTGCCGCAGTCGCCGATGGTGCGGATCGTCGATGTCGACACGACCCGGGAGTGCGGCGCGGACGCCGTCGGCGAGATCTGGGTGCACGGCGACAACGTCGCCGGGGGTTACTGGAGCAGGTCGGCCGAGGAGCAGCAGTGCTTCGGCGCCACGATCGCCGAGCCGTCGCCGGGCACGCCGCCGGGTCCGTGGCTGCGCACCGGCGACCTCGGCTTCGTCCACGAAGGCCGGATGTACATCGTTGGCCGGATCAAGGACCTGCTCATCATCCGCGGGCGCAACCACTACCCCGAGGACATCGAGGCCACGGTCCAGGGCATCACCCGCGGCCGCGTCGCGGCCATCTCGGTCCCGGTGAACAGCACAGAGAAGCTGGTCACCGTCATCGAGCTCAAGAAGCGCAGCGACCCCGACGGGGACGCGCCGGGCTGGCTCAGCGAGGTGAAAAGCGATGTCACATCGGCGATCTCGAATGCCCACGGTCTGAACGTCGAGGATCTCGTTCTCGTGCCACCGGGGTCGATCCCGACGACGACCAGCGGCAAGGTCCGGCGCTCGGCCTGCGTCGAGCACTACCGGCAGGACCAGTTCATCCGGTTGGACGCCTGAGTGCCCGCCGCAGACGGAGAGGTGACACGCTCATGAAGCGACTGCTCGCACTCGGCACGGCCCTGACGGTCCTCGGACCCGCGGGCAGCCTCGGCTTCGGGATCGCCGCCGCCGACGAGCCGCCGATCGTGCCGCCCAACCCCGCCGTGCCGGCCGAGGCGCCGCCTCCGCTGGGAACGCCGGGCCGGGCGTATGCCCTCGGCGGCGCGCACGTTCTGGGCATCCCGTACGACGAATACATCATGCGCACGGGCGCGGACTGGTTCCCCGGCCTCGACCGCCAGATCGTCGACTACCCGGCCGGGCAGGTGCAGGGCCACACCCTGGAACGGCTGTTCCCGGGCATCGGGCGCCTCGACGACAACTTCCCGGGTCTCGGCCTCGACGGGCCGAGCGTCGGCGAGTCGGTCGACGTCGGAACGCCGAACGTGATCAACGCCGTCCGCGAGGGCGGGCGGGGCACCGCGATCGGGCTGTCGGAGGGCGCGATGGTGCTCAACGACGTGCAGGCCAAGCTCGCCTACGACCCGGCCGCGCCGCCACCGGATCAGCTGAGCTTCGCGATGTACGGCGACCCGGTGGCCCGGCATGCCTTCGGCGAGAGCTTCCTGACGCAGAACTTCCCCGTCGGCAGCGTCGTGCCCTCGCTGGACTACCGCATCCCCGCCCCGGTCGAAAGCCAGTACGACACCTACCAATTCATCTCCGCCTACGACAGCATCGCCGACTGGCCGGACCGGCCGGACAACTGGCTGTCGGTGGCGAACGCGATCGTCGGCCTCGCCACCGGCCACACCGCCGTCGCGTTCACCAAACCGAGCATGGTGCCGCCGCAGAACATCCGCACGACCGTCAACTCCCGCGGCGCGAAGACGACGACGTTCATGATCCCCGAAGAGCACCTGCCGCTGGTCCTGCCCTTCAAGTACCTCGGGGTGCCCAAAGACACGCTGATGGAGCTCGACAAGGTCCTGCAGCCCTACGTCGACGCCGGGTACTCGCGCAACGACAACCCGCTGACCGCGCCGGTCACCGTGGATCCGGTCAACGGCTACGACCCCGCCGCCGTCACCGCGCCCGCCACGCAGGCCGCGTTCGGCGGCGCCGCAGACCCTGTCTCGCAGCTGCTTTCGGGCCTGCAGTACGTGCTGAACAATCCGCCGCAGCCCTGACCCCCGGTCACAGCGCGGCGAAACCCGCACCCAGGAGCACGCAGCCGACGACGGCGAGCAGAACGGCCACCCCGGCGCGTCCCCGCGCTCTGAGCCATGCGTACAGCGCCGCCAGCGTGGCGCGCGTGCGCTCCGGCGCCACGAGGTAGCACAGCAGCGGCACCTCGACGAGCGTGAACGCCACGACGTTGAACGCCAGCAGCGCGCCGAGCTGTACGCCGGCGGCCGTGCCGGAGGCGGCGATCAGAGCCAGCGCGGCCAGGTAGTCGACCGAGGGCAGCGCGATGCCCAGACCCACGACACCGGCCGTCCACAACGATCGTCCGTCGGCGATCCTGCGGGCGCGGACCAGCGCCGAAGTCAGCAGCCGGTGGGCAGGAGCGGGGGACTCCGCCTCCCGCGTGCGCCCGAACACCCCCGCGGCCACCAGCGCGGCGTTGAGCAGCACGATCGCCCCCACCACGATCTGCACCCGGGGCAGCGTGAAGTGTGCCGATCCGAGCGCCGGCCGCAGAACGAACAGCACGACCACCCCGACCGCGAGACCCATGGTGAACCCGCCCGCGAGAAACGTGAGCAGCTGCAGAACGGGGCGGGGGCGGTTGATCATCAGGACCGTCATGCCGATGCGGAACGGTTCCAGGCTGACCGCGATGGCCATCACCAGGAGCGGTATCCACATGATGGCGTCACGTTACCGTCCGGGTGTTCCGTTCACGCCGATCCGTACGGTGGCCACGACGGCGAGCCGCGGCCACGATGTCACGGTGACCTCTGTGCGCGAGAGACCCGTGCCCGGTCCAGGCCCGTCCGTCGGGCACGTGGAAGTATTGGCCCGGTGAGCGGTTCTCCGACCAACCTGGACCCGGCCTCGCTGCGGGAGGCTTTCGGACACTTCCCGTCCGGCGTGATCGCGATCGCGGCCGAGGTGGACGGCACCCGCGTGGGCCTGGCCGCGAGCACCTTCGTCCCGGTGTCGCTGGACCCGCCGCTGGTGTCGTTCTGCGTGCAGAACACGTCGTCGACGTGGCCCCGGCTCAAGGACCTGCCCTATCTCGGGATCAGCCTGCTGGGCGAGGCCCACGACGACGCCGCCAGGACGTTGGCCGCCAAGACCGGCGACCGCTTCGCCGGGCTGGAGACGACGTCCACGGAGCGCGGCGCGGTCTTCATCCACGGCACCAGCGTCTGGCTCGAGAGCAGCATCGAACAGCTGGTCCCGGCCGGCGATCACACGATCGTGGTGCTCCGGGTCAGCGCGATCACGCTGCACCCCGATGTGCCACCGATCGTCTTTCACCGGAGCACCTTTCGCAGACTCGGCGTCTGAGGTGCGCGCGGTCGGCGAGGTCAGGGCCGGGCGGAGAGTTCCTCGCGGTAATCCCTGACCCGCAGGTCCAGTTCGGCGGCGTCGGCGCTGCGTCCCTCTTTGCGGGCGAGGTCGGCCCGGGTGCTCAGTTCGCGGATGGCCGTACGGATTTCGTTGATGCTCGGGGGCTGTCGGAACGACATGGAAGCTGCCCTTCATTCGGATCGGCTGCTGTCCAAAGCGTACGCCTGATAGCCGGTGTCAGAGCCGTACTGCGGTCAGATCGTCGACCGGTCGCCGGGTCCTGATCAGGCGGCGTGCACGTCGCGCAGTCCCACGGCGTTGCGCAGCCCGGTGCAGTTCACGCAGCCCACGCATCCGATGCAGTCCTCGCAGCGGACGCAGCCCACGCATGCCTTGCATCGCACGCAGGCGAGGCAACCGAGGCAGGCCAGGCAGCCCTTGCACGCGATCGACAGCACCACGAGGATGCACCCGGCGATCGCGGCACTGCCCGCCGTGGCGATGGACCCCGCCACCGCCGCGCTGCCCGACGTCGCGATGGAGCGGGCGACGGCCGCACTGCCGGCGGTGGCGACGGAGCCGACGACGACGGCACTGCCCGCCGTGGCGATGGACCCGGCCACGACGGCACTGCTGTCGGTGACGATCGACCCCGCGACGACGGCGCTGCCGGTCGTGGAGACCGACCCGGCGACGGCGTAACTGTTCTCGGTACGGGCGGACCGCACGACCGCCCCCGACTCGGTGGTCACGCCGTCCGCCATGGTGCTACTTCCGCCGGAACAGCTTGTTGCCCAGCCACACCACCGGATCGTATTTGCGATCGGCGGCACGCTCTTTCATCGGGATGAGCGCATTGTCGGTGATCTTGATGTGCTCGGGGCACACCTCGGTACAGCACTTCGTGATGTTGCAGTACCCGAGGCCGTTGTCCTCCTGGGCCTCCTCGGCGCGGTGGCCGTGGGTGTCCAGCGGGTGCATGTCGAGTTCGGCCTGACGCATCAGGAAGCGCGGACCGGAGAAGGCCAGCTTGTTCTCCTCGTGGTCGCGCACGACGTGGCAGACGTTCTGGCACAGGAAGCATTCGATGCACTTGCGGAATTCCTGCGACCGGTTGACGTCTTCCTGGGCCATCCGGTACTCGCCGGGCTGCAGATCCTTGGGCGGCTTGAAAGCCGGGATCTCCCTGGCCTTTTCGTAGTTGAACGAGACGTCGGTGACGAGGTCGCGCATCACCGGGAACGTCCGGAGCGGGGTGACGGTCACCACCTCGTCCTCGCCGAACGTCGACATCCGCGTCATGCACGCCAGCCGGGGCCGCCCGTTGATCTCGACCGAACAGGACCCGCACTTGCCGGCCTTGCAGTTCCACCGCACCGCGAGGTCCCCGGTCTGGGTCTGCTGGAGCCGGTGGATGATGTCGAGCACCACCTCGCCGTCGTTCACCTCGACGGTGTAGTCCTTCAGCTCGCCGCCACTGGCGTCGCCCCGCCAGACCCGCATCTTCGCGTTGTACGCAGCCACGGTCTCAGCCCTTCCGTTGCGGATGGTCGACGAGTTCGTCGTTGGTGTAGTACTTCTCGAGTTCGGACAGCTCGAAACATTCGAGCAGGTCCGGCCGCATCGGAATCTGGCGCTGCTTCTCGACGTTCACGTCGGGCACCACCGGATCGTCTCCGTCGGAACGGACCACCAGCAGCGCGTTGCGCCAGTCGGAGTCCATCTGCGGGTAGTCGTCGCGGGTGTGGCCGCCGCGACTCTCGGTGCGGGTGATCGCCGACTTCGCGACCGATTCGCTGACCAGGAGCATGTTGCGCAGGTCCATCGCGAGGTGCCAGCCGGGGTTGAACTTCCGGTCGCCCTCGACCTTGACCCGCTTGTAGCGCTCCCGCAGCTCGGTCATCTTGTCGAGCGCCTCCTGCATCTCGTCCGCCTTGCGGATGATGCCGACCAGGTTGTTCATCGTGTCCTGCATGTCGAGTTGCAGGGTGTACGGGTTCTCGCTCTCCGAGCCGTCGCCGGGACCGTCGAACGGCGCCAGCGCCATCGTCAGGGCGGTGTCGACGGAGTCGTCGCTGACCTTGGGCCGGTCGGACAGCGCGCGGACGTAGTCCGACGCACCGAGTCCGGCCCGGCGTCCGAACACCAGCAGGTCCGACAGGGAGTTGCCACCGAGCCGGTTCGAGCCGTGCATGCCGCCGGCGCACTCGCCGGCGGCGAACAGGCCCGGCGTCGCGGCCGCGGCACTGTCGGGATCGACCTCGATGCCACCCATCACGTAGTGACAGGTCGGCCCGACTTCCATTTCGTCGGTGGTGATGTCGACCTCGGCGAGCTCGATGAACTGGTGGTACATCGACGGGAGGCGACGCTTGATCTCCTCGGCCGACATACGCGAAGCGATGTCGAGGTAGACGCCGCCGTGCGGGGTGCCACGGCCTTCCTTCACCTCGGTGTTGATCGCGCGCGCGACCTCGTCGCGCGGGAGCAGGTCAGGGGTGCGGCGCGCGGAGTCGTTGTCCTTGAGCCACTGGTCGGCCTCTTCTTCGGTCTCGGCGTACTGCCCCTTGAACACGTCGGGGATGTAGTCGAACATGAAGCGCTTGCCCTCGGAGTTCTTCAGCACTCCGCCGTCGCCGCGCACGCCCTCGGTGACGAGGATGCCCTTCACCGACAGCGGCCAGACCATCCCGGTCGGATGGAACTGGATGAACTCCATGTTGATCAGGGCCGAGCCGGCGCGCAGCGCCAGCGCATGGCCGTCGCCCGTGTACTCCCACGAGTTCGAGGACACCTTGTAGGACTTGCCGATGCCTCCGGTGGCCAGCACCACCGCGGGCGCTTCGAAGAGGACGAAATCGCCTGTCTCGCGGTAGTACCCGAAGGCGCCGGCGATGCGGTCGCCGTCCTTGATCAGCTCGGTGATGGCCACCTCGTGGAACACCCGGATGCGGGCGTCGTAGTCGCCGAGTTCGGCCTTGTCCTCCTGCTGCAGCGAGACGATCTTCTGCTGCAGCGTGCGGATGATCTCCAGGCCGGTGCGGTCACCGACGTGGGCCAGCCGCGGGTAGGTGTGCCCGCCGAAGTTGCGCTGGCTGATGCGGCCGTCCTTGGTGCGGTCGAACAGCGCGCCGTAGGTCTCCAGTTCCCACACCCGGTCCGGGGCCTCCTGCGCGTGCAGTTCGGCCATCCGCCAGTTGTTCAGGAACTTGCCGCCCCGCATCGTGTCACCGAAGTGCACCTGCCAGGAGTCCTTGGTGTTCACGTTGCGCATGGCCGCCGCGCATCCGCCTTCGGCCATCACGGTGTGGGCCTTGCCGAACAGCGACTTCGTCACCACTGCGACGCGCAGGCCGCGCTCACGGGCCTCGATCACTGCGCGCAGTCCAGCGCCGCCGGCGCCGATGACGACGACGTCGTACTCGTGCCTTTCCACGTGGCGGTCGTCGGTGTCGGGAGTCATGCAAACCTCATTCGTGTCGATCGGGGAGCAGAAGAAGCGTGGGTGCCGTTCGTGGCGTCGGACAGCGGCATCAGCCGACGAACCGCAGATCGGGGAACCATCCGGCCGCCAGGGCCATGACGTAGAAGTCCGTCAGCATCAAGGTGCCCAGGGTGATCCAGGCGTACTGCTTGTGCCGGACGTTGAGCTTGCTGATCTTGGTCCACATCCAGTAGCGGATCGGGTGTTTCGAGAAGTGCTTGAGCCGGCCACCGGCGACGTGCCTGCAGGAGTGGCACGAGATCGTGTACGTCCACAGCAGGATCACGTTGATCAGCAGGATCAGGTTGCCGAGGCCGAATCCGAAGCCGCCGTCGGGCTTGTGGAAGGCGATGATCGCGTCGTAGGTGTTGATCACCGAGATGATCGCCGCGATGTAGAAGAAGTACCGGTGGGTGTTCTGGATGATCAGCGGGAACTTGGTCTCGCCGGTGTAGTGCACGCGCGGTTCCGCCACGGCACACGCGGTCGGGGACTGCCACACGGTGCGGTAGTAGGCACCGCGGTAGTAGTAGCAGGTCAGCCGGAACAGCAGCAGGAACGGCAGCGACAGCGCCGCGTAGGGCAGCCACCACACGTCAGGCAGGAACTGGCCGAAGTGGCTGGCCTCGGGCACGCACCCGGTGCTGATGCACGGCGAGTAGAACGGCGTCAGGTAGCCGTACTGCTCGACGTAGTAGTTGTTCTGCATGAACGCGCGCACCGTCGCGTAGATGATGAACGCGGCGAACCCGAGGTTCGTGATGATCGGGGATTTCAGCCAGTTGTCCGTCCGCAGCGTGCGCTGCGTGATCCGGGCACGTCCAGGCGAGAAGACGCCGCTCGCTTTGCGGTCGGCGGTGGGTGCGCTCACGTTTGCCTTTCGATGAAGTTATGTCCCCTGAGCGGGTGCCGCGCGGGGCGGCACCCTGTACTCAGCGGGTGCCGCCGAGACCCTCGTCATCGACGCCACGCCAGAAATCGGTGTCGTACTGCGTATCCGGAATCGCGATCCGCTCGGCGATGTGGTGGTGCCGGCTGACTCCCCGCGCGAGTTCGAGTTCCTCGGCGTCGATGTCCAGACGGTCGATATCGTTGAGGATGCGTTCGGCGTCATTGACGATGCGACGGGTGGCAGGGCTGTCCCCGTATCGCGACGCCAGTGACGTGACGCAACGCCTGAGGCTCCCGATCAGGTCGTGGAGCTGGGCGAGTTCGGTGGTGCTGGTGCTGGACAAGCGACCTCCTTGGGCTGAAGGGTGTCATGGATCACAGTACGCAACCGATGCTAGCTAAATCACCGTCACCAGGCGTGAGACAGATCACTTTGATGAGCGAAAGAGTCGGAGGACAGATGGTCGAGAAGGATGCACTGAAGGATCGGGCCGAGGCGTTGCTCGCGCTTCACCAGCCTGGAAACCCGGTGGTGCTCCCCACGGTGTGGGATGCGTGGTCCGCGCATCTGGCGGTGGACGCCGGTTTCGCCGCGCTCACCGTCGGCAGCCACCCGGTCGCGGATTCGGTGGGCAAGGCCGACAACGAGGGGATGACGTTCGACGACCTCCTGACCCGGGTCGCCCAGATCACCGCGGCGGTCGACGTGCCGCTGTCGGTCGACATCGAGTCCGGCTACGCCGAGGCGCCGGAGCGGCTCATCGAGGGGCTGTTGTCCGTCGGGGCCGTCGGGCTGAACATCGAGGACACCGTGCACAGCGAGGGCGGCAGGCTGCGGTCGGCCGAAGAGCATGCGGAGTTGGTCCGCGGGTTGCGGTCGGCGGCCGACGACGCGGGCGTCCACGTCGTGGTCAACGCCAGGACCGACCTCTTCCTGCGGCAGGACGGCGACGAGGCCGATCGCGTGGACCGGGCGATCGCCCGGTTGCGGCTGGCCGCGGAGGCGGGTGCCGATGTGCTGTACCCGGTCGGAGTGCATCCGCCCGAGGTGATGCAGCGATTGACGTCCGAGCTCCCGCTGCCGGTCAACGCGATCGCCAGGCCCGATCAGTCCGACCCGGCGTCCTACGGCCCGCTCGGCGTGGCACGGATCAGCTTCGGTCCGTTCTGGCAGGCGGCGCTGGCCGAGAGGTCCAAGGAACTGCTGGCCCGCTGGAGCTAGCGGTGGACGTCGGTCACGGCGACCGACACCACGACGTCGTCGGCGCCGATCGCGTCGGCGACCACCGCATGGGCGATCGCGCGTACCCGGTCGGCGGCGCGCGGTAGGTCGCTGCCGAACCGGCCGCTGACCTCGATGTCGATCGTGCGCAGCGTCTCGCCGTCGAGGGTGACCTCGACGTCGACGAGGGCGACGTCGGGGTCCTCGGTGACGCGGCGGGCGATCAGCGTGCGCAGGACGAGGTCGCTGACGCGGATGCGTCCGGGCGCCCTGACGCGGATGCGTCCGGGCGCCGTGTCGGGGGCGGGATCGTGGACGGCGATCGGCCAGCCGCCTCGGGGCGCCGCGCGGACTGCGTCGAGGACGCGCTGTTCGATTGCGGCCCAACCTGGTTCGGGCGCGGACCGCAGGGCGCGGGACGCGCGCGCGAGCACGTCGTAGTCGCCTATCGCCATCGCTGCAGCCTTTGTTGGAGTGTTGCGCGGGCCCGGTGGTGGTGTCCGCGCGCGCCGTCGGGGCTCAGGCTCAGGATCTCGCCGATCTGGGGGAAGGTCAATTCCTCCACTTCGCGCAGCACCCACACCGCGCGCTGACGCGGGGGCAGCTCGGCCAGTGCCTCCTCCAGCGCTGCCAGGAACTCCGCGTTCGTGGCCACCGCGAACGGGTCGGCCAGGGCGGACACGTCGGCGGGTTCCATCAGCCGATCGTCGAGGGGCTGGGCGCGCTTGACGCGGTGGGAATCGACGACCTTGCGCGCGCAGATCGCGAACAGCCAGGTCTTGGGGCTGGCGTCGCCGCGGAAGTGGTCGATCCGTCGCCACGCGGCCACGAACGTCTCCTGGACGATGTCCTGGACCGCGGCCTCGTCGCGGGTCATCCGGCGCGCGTACCGGTACAGGCTGGGGCCGTGCCGCCGGATCAGGACCTCGAACGCGGCTCTGTCACCGGCCGCGGCGGCAGCTGCAAGCTCGCCGTCGTCAGGCGAGTCGTCGAACCCGCCGTCGCGCATCTCCACCCGCGCGGTCCCTTTCTCGTGCCGGCCACGCCGGCCGTCGGAGCAGTATCACTACTCCGTGGTGTCGACGACGAGCACTTCGGTCTTCGCTCTCCGGCGCACGATCCGCGGCACGGATCCCACGAGGCGGCCGACGACCGAGTTGAGTCCGACGCTGCCGACGACGAGGAGGTCGGCGCCGACCTCTTCGGCCAGCTCGATCAGCGCGTCGGCCGGCACTCCCGGCACGGCCCGCTGCTGCACGTCACGCGCTCCGGCGGCTCTGGCCTTCGCTGCCGCGTCGCGCAGCAGGTCGAAGACCGGCGCGTCGCCGGCGATCTTGTAGTCCTCACCGCGCGGTTGATCGGGGTCGGGCGCGGCGCCGTCGCGGGACGCGGGGGTGTAGGCCGACCCGATGACCAGGGTGGCGTCTGATTCTGCGGCCAGGGACGCGGCTTTTTCGACCGCACGCAGGGACGTGTCCGAACCGTCTGTACCGACGACGATCACGCGGTAGCTCATCTTGTTCTCCTCATTCAGTGAACACTTGTTCTTACTTTACAGTAAGGAAGGCCGTGATCGACGTCACGCCGACGGCGCATTCGGTTCGGCGGAGCAGCCCCGACCAACTCATGTGACCGAAGAGAGAGGATCAACGATGAGCACCACTCAGACAAGCGGGTCGACAGCCACGTCCGCGGTCGCCACCCAGGCGGGCCCCCTGGCGACCTCGCAGGGCAAGACCACGATCGCCGACACTGTGGTGTCGAAGATCGCCGGACTCGCCGCCCGCGAGGTGTCCGGGGTCCATGCCCTGGGCGGCAGCGCCAGCAGGGCGGTCGGCGCGCTGCGCGACCGGATCCCCGGCGCGACCGTCAACCATGCGCAGGGCGTGTCCGTCGAGGTCGGTGAGAAGCAGGCCGCCGTCGACATCGACATCGTGGCCGAATACGGGGTGTCGATCTCCGACCTCGCCGCCGGTATCCGCCGCAACGTGATCGCCGCGATCGAACGGATGACGGGCCTGGAGGTCGTCGAGGTGGACATCACGGTGCACGACGTGTTCGTCGCCGACGAGGAGTCCGACGAGCCGGCCGACAGTCGCCTCACCAGGGTCGAATAATGGCCGAGCAGGAACCGGCCGACGCCGTCGAGGCGATCGTCCGAGCGGTTCCGGGGGTGGCGGACATGCACGCAGGCATGTTCGGCGAAGTCGCCACCCACCTGCCGGGCCGCAAGGTCGTCGGAGTCCGGATCAGCGGCAGCACGATCGATGTCCACATCACGGCGTGGGCGGATCCCTCGGTGCGCGAGACGGCCGCCGGCGTGCGTGCCGCACTGGCCGACCGGTGGCCCGACGCGTCCGTGGACGTCACGGTCGAAGCCGTCGCCCTGGCACCCCTGCCGCACGCGGACTGACCGTGCCGCCCGACGTCGCCGGGCAATCCCGGCGCAGAGCCCGGCGTGCGGTGATCCGCCGGCATCACCCCGATGCCGGCGGATCTGCCGGCGCCCTGACAGCGGCCCTCGCCACCTTCGACCGGAACGCCGCACCCACCGTCGCCGTCCGCGCGACCAGGCGGGGCCGATGGGCCCGCCTCACGGCGCGGGCGGCCCGCCGGATAAACCGCCGCAGATTCGTGACCCTGCATTGAATCAATTGTCTTACAACATCTTTCGAACAGATTTCGAATTCGACAACCGTGGAGGATCGACATGACCACCGCAACCGCCGGCCTGCTGGCCGGACTTCTGCTGGGCGTGGCTGCGGCCGCGGGCGGCTTCACCGGGTTCCTCGTGGCACTCGTACTGGGCGCCGTCGGCTACCTGATCGGCGGCCACCGCGACGGGGAGTTCGACGCGATGAGCCTGCTCAGGGGCCGGGGCCGTGGCTGACGACATTCCCGACACCGCTGACCCGGGGGCCCGCGGTGCGCTCACCATCCGCGAAAAGGCAGTGCAGACAGTGGCCTTCGCCGCTGCGCTGGAAGTCGAGGGCGTGGTGCGCGAGAGCAGGGGACTCGGAAAGCTGGCACTGCGTGAGCTGCCCCGCGCCGAGGTCGTCGTTTCCGGAGACCACGTGCGCGCCAGCCTGGATGTGGCCGTGGCGTGGGGCCTTCCGCTCGCAGCCACGGCTGCCGAGATCCGCCGGCGCGTGAGTCACGGGCTGTCCGAGCTCAGCGGTCTGGTCGTCGACGGCGTCGACGTCCACGTCACCTCCGTCGTGATCGCTCCTGGTCCCGGCGGGCGGGAAAGGGTGCTGCTGTGACCGTCGAACTGGAGAAGACCTCTGCACAGCCGGTGCGGCCAGGAGCCCAGCCACTGGCGCCCGCCGGGGCGACATACCTGGGTGCCGCGTTGGCAGTTCTGGTCGTCGCCGCCGGTGCGGTCGGCATCCGCGAAGCGCTGGTCGAGGCCGGTGTGGTCGCGGGTGACGGCTGGGTGGCCGCTGCCGTGTCCGCCGTCGACGGCGCCGCTCCGGCGTCCTGGATGCCGGCCGCGGGGATCGCGGTGGCGGTCGTCGGCCTGACCCTGATGCTCGTCGCTCTGAAACCGCGGCGGCGCCGGACAGTGCGGGCACGGGCGGAGACCGCCGTCTACGTCGACCTGACCGACGTGGCCAGGATCGCCCGCGCGGCCGCCGAGGCGGTGCCGGGCGTTCTCTCGGCTCCCACCACGGCGTCGCGACGGACGCTGACGATCCGATGCGAGGTGTCCGGTGCCTCGGACGCCGACCTCGAGAATGCGGTGATCCGGTCCGCCACCGACGAACTCGCCGCCCTGGAGCGTGCTCCGCGTGTCCGGGTGCGGCTGACCGAGAGGACATGACATGACCCGCGCAACGGTGTTCCTGGATCGCCTGGCGGTCTTCGCGGTGGGGGCAGCGCTTCTGGCCGCAGGCGGCACGGCGGTGCTGTGGGCGCGCCGGGACGGTCCAGGTGCACAGCCGTTGCAGCTGCCCGCGCCGCTACGCGATGTCGAGACATCCTGGTGGCCGTGGGCCTGCGGTGGCATCGGCGCCGTGCTCGTCCTGCTCGGCCTGTGGTGGCTCTCCGTGCACCGGCGTACCCCCCGCGTGCGGGACGTGCCGCTCAGCGACGACGCGCCGACCCGGGGCTCGCTCAGCGTCGATGCCGCCGCGGTGGCGTCCGCGGCGGCGGACGTCCTCGCGCAGCACCCTGCGGTGTCGAAGGCCGGCTCCCGGGTGAGCGTCGAGAACCGCGTCCGGACAATCACGTTGAGCGTGACGATCCCTGCCCGTCGGGCGCTGGAGTCGGCCGTCGCGGCCGCCGACGACACCGCCGCCACCGTCGCACAGATGCTCGGCGACGACGTGGCCGTGCGCACCCGGGTGCGCGTGAAAGCCCGCGACCGCCGGATGCCGGTGGCCTAGCGTCACCTCACCCGAACTGGACCTGGTTGCCGCCGTTGCGTTTCGCCGCGTACATCGCCGCGTCGGCCGCCGCGATCAGCTCGTCGATCAGAGACTCCGCGTCGCGGGCCCGCAGGTGCTCCAGACCGAGGCTACTCGTGCCGACGCTGGCGGTGACGTCGTGCGGCAGTTCGGCGATGGCGCGGCACACCTGGCCCGCCAGCGATTCCGTGCCCCCGCGGGCGGCGGTGACCGCAATGAGGAACTCCTCGCCGCCGGCCCGACAGATCGCGGCGTGACGTGGACTGCGCTGGCGGAGGAGATCGGCCACGGCCAGCAGCGTGCGATCCCCTTCGGCGTGGCCGTGGGTGTCGTTGACCCGCTTGAAGTTGTCCAGGTCGACCATCACCAGGCCGAGGTGGGTGGCTGATCCGGCGGGCTCCGTGAGCTGACGGCCGATGGCGTCGGCGAACCCGCGCCGATTCAACAAGCCGGTCAGTGGATCGGCGCCCGAACGGACGGCGTAGGTGCCCATCGCCCTGGTCATGCCGCGGATGGCCAGCGGGACCGTCAGGTTGAGGAACCACAGCAGCCAGAAGGCCGCGATCGCCGTGGCGACGTTCGTGTCACCGGCCAGCCGCCACGACGCCGACGCCGCGATCGCCACGGCGACCGAGAAGTTGAACAAGAGCACCTTGGTGTTGTGGAAGAACGCGACATAGCCACCGGTCACGGCCGTCGCGGTACAGGCCAGCACCGAGACCGCGGCGTCGGGTTGCGCCACACTCCAGACCGCGATGAACACGATGCCCGCGACCACCGCCACCTCCGACTGCCGGCGGGTTGGCCACCGGGTGAGCCAGAACGCGGTCATGCCCAGGGTGAAGCCGGCGCCCACCAGGCCGACGGCCAACAATCGCGTGGTCGGCCAGCCGAGCCCCAACAGGAAGCTCAGCGCGACCAGCGACGCCGACGCGGCCACGACGGCCATCACGCCCTGCGTGGAACGCAGCATGCCGTGCTGGCGCAGGAACTGGGATATCCATTCGAAGTGGTCCGGCTCGTTCCACCACCGCTGAACCATCGTCGTCAAGCGGGGCACCCCTACACGAGTCGTCTGATTGCAGCTAAATAATAGTTGCAGCAACTATACAGATCAGAACCATTTCAGGCAGGCAAACAGCAATCTTTGATCGGGTTGAGAACAACCATCCTGCCCAGGAGGCGGGCCGACCGCCGCGCGCCGCCGGTCTCGCGTGTCAGCCGGGGCTCACAGTGCACGACCGAGTGCGGTGAGCACACCGTGATAGGCCCTTCACACGAGGCGACACGGAGGCAATATCGCTTTCCTAGCGTGGTCGCCATGTCGTCAATTTCGCACGTCGTGGTCGTCGGCCACGGCATGGTCGGCCACCGGTTCGTCGAAGCGCTGCGCGCGCGCGACGCCGAGGGCACATGGCGCGTCACCGTTCTCGCCGAAGAACTCGACCCCGCCTACGACCGTGTCGGCCTGACCGGCTACACCGAACACTGGGACCGCACGCGGCTCGCCCTGCCCGGCAACGACTACCTCGGCGACGAGCTCGTTCAGGTGCGACTGGGGCAGCGGGTGGTCGACCTCGACCCTACGTCCAAGACGGTGACCACGGACGCCGGAGAACGCTTCGAATACGACGCACTGGTCCTGGCCACCGGTTCGTATGCGTTCGTGCCGCCCGTACCCGGACGCGACCTGCCGTCGGTGCACGTCTACCGCACCCTCGACGACCTCGACGCCATCCGCGCCGACGCGATCAAGACCCGGGAGACCAGCCGCGCGCCGGTGGGCGTGGTGATCGGCGGAGGTCTGCTCGGGCTCGAGGCGGCGAACGCCCTGCGCGGTTTCGGCCTGAACGCCCACGTGATCGAACGGTCCGGGCGGTTGATGGCCCAGCAGCTCGACGAAGCGGGCGGCACGCTGCTCGGCAGGATGATCGGCGAGCTCGGCATCACCGTGCACACCGACGTCGGAACCGAGTCCATCAAGCCGGCCCAGCGCAACCGACCGCTGAAACGGTCCGCAGAGGACAACTCGATGCGGGTCACGCTGAGCGACGGGAACCACATCGACGCCGGCGTGGTCGTATTCGCCGCGGGGGTGCGGCCACGCGACCAACTGGCCCGCGACGCCGGCCTCGAGATCGCCGAACGTGGCGGTGTGCTGACCGACGTGAGCTGCACGACAAGCGATCCCGACATCTACGCGATCGGCGAGGTCGCGGCGATCGAAGGGCGGTGCTACGGGCTGGTCGGCCCCGGCTACACCAGCGCCGAAGTGGTCGCCGACCGCCTGCTGGGCGGGGCCGCCGAATTCCCCGAAGCCGACATGTCGACCAAGCTCAAACTCCTCGGCGTCGACGTCGCGAGTTTCGGCGACGCGATGGGTGCGACGCCGGACTGCCTGTCCGTCGTCGTCAACGACGCGGTCAACCAGACCTACGCCAAACTCGTGCTCTCCGACGATGCGAAGACGCTGCTGGGTGGCATCCTCGTCGGCGACGCATCGTCGTACGGCATTTTGCGCCCGATGGTCGGCGAACCCCTGCCCGGAGATCCGATGGCGTTGATCGCCCCCACCGGATCGGAAGACGGGGCAACGGCATTGGGCGTGGGCGCCCTGCCCGCAGCCGCGCAGATCTGTTCCTGCAACAACGTGACCAAGGGCGATCTGACCGGTGCGATCGCGGACGGCTGTTGCGACGTCCCCGCCCTGAAGAAGTGCACCCTGGCCGGGACGTCGTGCGGCTCCTGCGTTCCGCTGCTCAAGCAGCTGCTCGAAGCCGAAGGGGTCGAGCAGTCGAAGGCGTTGTGCGAGCACTTCTCCCATTCGCGGGCAGAGCTGTTCGAGATCGTCAGCGCCACCTCGATCCGCACCTTCTCCGGTCTGATCGAGCGCTTCGGCACCGGAAGGGGTTGCGACATCTGCAAACCCGTCGTGGCCTCGATCCTGGCCTCGACGAGCTCGGAGCACATCCTCGACGGTGAGCAGGCTTCGCTGCAGGACTCCAACGACCACTTCCTGGCCAATATCCAGCGCAACGGCAGCTATTCGGTGGTGCCGCGCGTCCCCGGCGGCGACATCACCCCCGAGCACCTGATCCTGATCGGCGAGATCGCCAGGGACTTCGGGCTGTACACCAAGATCACCGGCGGCCAGCGCATCGACATGTTCGGCGCGCGCGTCGATCAGCTCCCCGAGATCTGGCGCCGGCTGGTCGAGGGCGGCATGGAATCCGGTCAGGCATACGGCAAGTCGCTGCGGACGGTGAAGAGTTGCGTGGGCAGCGACTGGTGCCGCTACGGTCAGCAGGACTCGGTGCAGATGGCGATCAACCTCGAGCTGCGCTACCGGGGCCTGCGATCGCCGCACAAGATCAAGATGGGGGTGTCGGGCTGCGCCCGCGAGTGCGCGGAGGCCCGGGGCAAGGACGTCGGCGTCATCGCGACCGAGAACGGCTGGAACCTCTACATCGGCGGCAACGGCGGCATGACGCCACGGCATGCCGAGCTGCTCGCGGGCGACCTCGACGACGAGACGCTGGTGCGCTACATCGACCGGTTCCTGATGTTCTACATCCGCACCGCCGACCGGCTGCAGCGCACGGCGCCCTGGGTGGAGGAGCGCGGCCTCAACCACCTGCGCGAGGTGATCTGCGACGACTCCCTGGGTCTGGCAGTAGAATTCGAGGCGGCCGTCGAACGGCACGTCGACGGATACGCGTGTGAGTGGAAGGGCGTGCTCGACGACCCGGACAAGATGTCGCGGTTCGTCTCGTTCGTCAACGCGCCCGACGTGCCGGATCCCACGATCGAGTTCACGGAGAGGTCCGGGCGCAAGGTGCCCACGCCGGTGTCGATCGGCATGCCGAAGGTAGGAAGGTAACCCGCCATGACCGTGCTCAACGAGGCACTCAGCGCGACCACGACCACGACCGCGACCACGACCTGGACGACCGCGTGCCGCTATGACTTCCTGATCCCCAACCGCGGGGTGGGTGTGCTGCTGCCCGACGGCGCGCAGGCCGCACTGTTCCGGCTCGACGACGGCAGCGTGTGCGCCGTGGGCAACATCGACCCGTTCTCCGGCGCCGCGGTGATGTCCCGCGGCATCGTCGGCGACCGGGCCGGGCGCGTCACCGTGCAGTCGCCGATCAAGAAGCAGGCGTTCGCACTCGACGACGGCAGCTGCCTCGACGACCCCGAGGTGTCCCTGCCGGTGTATGCGACCCGCATCACCGACGACGGCGAGGTCCAGATCGCCTCCTGACCCCCACCCAGCCCTTGCCCCCGCCCCTTTGCGCCGAACTGAGGTTCCAGGCTGCGCCGCGCCCGCAGATCACGACCTGGAACCTCAGTTCGGCGCAGAAGGTGGGGACTTTCGGCCCCTGCGGCGCGACGGGCCGAGTACCTAGCCTCGGGGCATGACCTACGTGATCGGCAGCGCATGCGTGGACATCGTCGACAAGTCCTGCGTGCAGGAGTGCCCGGCGGATTGCATCTACGAGGGCGACCGGGCGATGTACATCAACCCCAACGAGTGTGTGGACTGCGGTGCCTGCCGCATCGCGTGCCGAGTCGACGCGATCTACTACGAGGCCGATCTCCCTGACGAAGAGCGGGCGTTCCTCGAGGACAACGCAGCGTTCTTCAGCCTCACGCTGCCCGGCCGCGACGAGCCGCTCGGTGACCCGGGTGGGGCGCTCGCGCTCGGCCGCGTCGGTGCCGACACCCCGCTGGTGGCCGCATTGCCGCCGTCCACCACCCGGCACCCCTGACGGCCCACACCCCTGACGGCCCGCACCCCTGACTGCCCTCACCCCTGACTGCCCTCGCCGAACTGGGGTTCCCGGCTGTTCCCGACCGGCTTTCGACGACCGGGAACCTCAGTTCGGCGCGGAGAGGGCGGGGGCCACGGGGCGCCACGGGGCGAGCGCGGCACTGGCCCGCTGGAACCGGCTCGCGATCAACCGGGTGACACCGGGGTGTGTGCCGAGCGGGTCGGTCACGAGATCGGCGCCGCTGGCGCGCAGCCTGTCTTGAAAGAGGCCCTCAGACAACAGGTATGACGCGACGACCACCCGGCGCCCGCGGGTGCGTGCGGCGGCGACGGCGTCGTCGATCCGGGGTTCGCCGGTCGCGGCGAAGGCCAGTTCCACCCGCGACCCGATGGTGGCCGACAGCCAGGTGGCGGTCGTGTGCAGATCCCGCATCGCCCAGGGGTCGGAGGTGCCCGCCGCGGCCAGGATCACCGAATCGTCGGGCCGCCAGCCGGTTTCGACGAGGCGGTCGACCAGCACGCGCACCAGCGCGGGATCGGGGCCCAGGGCGCGGGTGACGGTGACGTCGCGATGCCCGCTCGCGGCCACGTGGTCGGGGATGTCGCTGGTCACGTGGTAGCCGCGCGCGAGGAACGCCGGGACCAGCACCGTCGAGCGGTCCAGCGTGGCGCTGAGCACCTCGGCCGGCGTCGGGCCGAGGACGTCGACGAAGGCGACGCGCACGGGACGGTCCAGCGCCCTCGACACCTGCCCGGCGATGTCGCCGATCAGCGAGACCCCGCTCTGCTTGCGGGTGCCGTGGGCGACGAGCACCAGGCTCATGACGCGAACGCCTCGTCGACGGGCAGGCGATAGCCACGCTTGACCACCGTGGCCACCATCTTCTTGTCGCCCAGCGCGGTCCGCAATCGCAGCACCGCGGTCTCGACGGCGTGGGTGTCGGTGCCGCAGCCCGGCAGCGCCCGCAGCAGGTCGGTGCGCGACACGACCGCGCCAGGCCGCAGCGCCAGGGCCCTGATCGTGGCCATCGCGGCGGGGGACAGCGCCTTGACCGTGCCGTCGACGAGCACGCAGGTGCCCCGGATCTCCAAGAGATGCCCGGCGACCCGCACGGTGCGGGCCTGCAGCAGCGGCAGTTCGTCGGTGATGTGACGGGCCAACGCGCCCAACCGCATCCGCTCGGGCGCCGAGGTGGGGACTCCGAGGCGGACCAGCGGCCGCGCGGTCACGGGCCCGACGCACATCGCGTGCACACCGTTGCGCAGCGCCGAGAGCACCTCGGCCTCGATCCCCATCTCGTCGGCCCGCATCAACACCGATGCGACCGCGGGCGCCGAGGTGAAGCTGACGGCGTCGAACTTCTCCTCGGCGATACCGGCCACCATCTGGTCGAACTCGCCGTTGCGCGGCGCCGGGTGCCAGCGGTACACCCGGATCGGGACCACTTCGGCGCCGGCAGCGCGCAACTCGTCGAGAAATTCGGGGAACGGATCCCACTCGGCGGTGGCCCCGTGCAACTGCACCGCGATGCGGGTACCCGCGATGCCGCCGTCGACGAGGTAGTGGACCACCTCCCGGGACGACTCCGAATCCGGCGACCACTCCTCCGGCAGACCGGCGGCGCGCAGGGCCCCGGTCGCCTTCGGGCCGCGGGAGACGATCCGTGCCTTGCTCAGCGCGGTGGTCAGGTCGGTGGCCATGCCCCAGCCGTCGGCGGCGGCGATCCAGCCGCGGAAGCCGATGCCGGTGGTGGCGATGACGATGTCGGGTGGCGCGTCGATCAGCGACTGCGTGCGCTGACGCAGTTCATCGTCGTCGGGCAGGGGCACCATCTCGATCGCCGCGGCGCTCGTCACGGTCGCGCCGCGGCGGCGCAGCAGCGCACTCAACTCGTCGGCGCGCCGCGCGGAGGTGACCGCAACACGGAATCCGGTGAGCGGTGCCCAGTCCGGATCAGTCATGTCCAATGTCTATGCAGGCCGTGTTTCGGGGTGATTAACCGGCGATTGCGCAGCTGTGTCACCGCCGCTCACGCCGTGAATTTCCGTTCACCGCGTGTGCCGGCACGCTGTGAGGTCCGTTCACCAGACGTCGCCGTTGCGCCAGTCGCAGGCCAGCCCGGCAGACGGGTCGAGGGTCATCTCAGGCGGCAGGTCGCCGGGCAATACGAACACGCCGCCGTCGTCGTCGGGCGTCGGCGTGATCCCGCCCGGGGCCAGCACGGACAGCGGGCCTTTCCACTGGATCCACCCGCGGCCGGTGTACAGCGGCTCGCCCAGCTCGCTGGCCCCCAGCGCGCCGAGGTGGTAACCGCCGCGCACGACCTGCTCGACGGCGTCCATCAGCACCCCGCCCAGCCCCTGGCCGCGGTGGTCCTCGCGGACGGCCACGCCCTCGACGTACCCGCACCGCAGGGCGACGTCGGCGTCGTGGAGTCTGCCGTAGTAGAGGCGGCGCTGGACGACCGCGGCGTGCCCGATCACCTCGCCCCGCTGGCAGATGAGCGCGTGCATTCCACCGAGCGCATGCTCCCAGTCGTCGTCGGCGAAGTCGCCGCCGAAGGCCTCGACGACCATCCGGTGGGCATCCCCGCGGGTCTCGTCGTCGAGATCGGAGGTGTGGACCAGGCGTGCGCGCACACCTGGAGTTCTACCAGCGATCGGCGTAGTCCGTCAGAGGGACGGCTCGCTGGCGTGCGGCGGCGTCGCCTCGAACGGCTTCCTGGGGCGGGACCAGTGCAGCCGCACGGTCTGACCCGGCCGCGCCTGGGCGATCCTGTCGATGTCGTCTTCGGTGACCACGCCGATCACCGGGTAGCCCCCCGTCACCGGGTGGTCGGGGCCCAGGATCACCGGGAAACCGTTGGGGGGCACCTGGATCGCGCCGCGGGTGGCGCCCTCGCTGGGCAGCTGACGATCGGGCCGGCGGTATTCCAGCGGCATGCCGACCAGCCGGATTCCGACGCGATCGCTGTGGTTGGTGACCTGCCAGTTGGTGCGCACCAGCACGTCGGGGTCGGCGAACCAGTCGTCCCGCGGTCCCGGTACCACCCGTAGTTCCAGCGGCGCGTCGTCGATCGCGGCCACCGGCGCCTGGTCGATCTCGGGGAAATCCGCGGTGTGTTCGCCGACGGGCAGCACGTCGCCGGGCTGCAGGGGTTCCGGGCCGAGGGCCGACATCACGTCATAGCTGCGCGACCCGAGGACGGGCTCGACGTCGATGCCGCCGCGCACCGCCAGGTAAGACCTCAGCCCCGCCCTCGGCGAAGAGAGCGAGATGACCTCGCCGTCGTGCGCGTAGTGAATACTGTTGGTGCCGAACGGTATTCCATCGACCGACGGATCGGCGTCGGCTCCGGTCACCGCGATGGCGACACCTTCGCCGTTGCCGCCGTGCACCCGCGCGGTGAACCCGCCGAGGGTGATCTCCACGGTGGCGCGGTCGTCGGGATTGGCCACCAGCCGGTTGGCCAGGGTGTGGGCGCGACGGTCGGCTGCCCCCGAGCGCGTCACGCCGATGTGGGACAGGCCGGGGCGCCCGAGGTCCTCGACGAGCGCCAGCGGCCCGGTCTGCAGGATCTCCAACGTCACGCCGCTCACGGCCGGACCGCCTCGAACTGCACCCACAGCCCCGGCGCCAGCAGTGCGGGATCGTCGCGGTCGACGTCCCACAGCACCGCCGACGTCCGCCCGATCAGCTGCCAGCCTCCGGGTGATTCGCGCGGGTAGACCCCGCTGAACTCGCCGGCGAGCCCGACGGACCCGACCGGCACCTTGGTGCGCGGCTCGGACCGGCGCGGTACCGCCAGGCGTTCGTCGCCGCCCACGAGGTAGGCGAAACCCGGTGCGAACCCGCTGAAGCCGACGCGCCACAGCGTGCCCGTGTGGGCCGCGACGACCTCATCGGTGCCGAGCCCCGTCAGCCGGGCCACCTCGTCGAGGTCCGCACCGTCGTAGACGACCTCCAAGACGACGTCGGCGTTCGACGGGGTCGCCGACTCGGCGACGGCCTCGTCGGTCAGCCGCAGTTCGCCCAGGCGCTGTCGGGTCGGCCCCTGGTACGCGATGTCGTCCAGCTTCACCAGGATGGTCCTGGCCGCCGGGACGAGGTCGACCACGCCGGGCAGGTCGGCGGTGCGCAGGGCCTCGTTCCAGGCCAATACCTCTGCGCTACTGGTTAATTCGAGCAGGAGCGCCCGGTCGCCGTAGTCGAGAATGCGAGGGCCGCCCCCGGTGCGCACTGTGTCGATCGCATCCGCAGTCACGCTCATGACTCAAAGCTACCGCCGAGTAGGTTCGAAAGCTCCCCCTCGGACGAAGCTCTGTGAACCTTGCCAGAACGTCCTTACCGACGGCTCAGACGGTCACGGGCGAGTACGTCGGCTCGCGACGCTTGATCACCGCGATCACTCGGTAGGTGATGGGCAGCAGCGCGACCTCGACGACGGTCTTGTACAGCCAGCCCTGCGCGGTGTAGGTCAGGAAATCGCCGAACGAGGTGATGCCGATGACGCCGGCGGCGATGGCGCAGAACACCACCGTGTCACCCAGCTGGCCGACGAACGTCGAACCCACCAGGCGGGCCCACAGGTGCTTCTCCTTGGTGCGTTCCTTGATGAGCACCAGCGACCACGCGTTGAGCGTCTGGCCGACGATGAAGCCCGCCAGGCCCGCGATGATCAGCCCGGTGTAGGCGTGGGCGATGTTCTCGAAGTGTTCCTGGTTCTCGTAGAAATCGGCTGCCGGCAAATAGATGGTGGTCCAGAGGGCAAGGGCGGCAAGAATGTTCATCGCGAAGCCGGTGTAGATGGCGCGCCGCGCGGCCTTGAAGCCGTACACCTCCGACAGCACGTCGCCGATCACGTAGGTCAGCGGGAACACGATGAAGCCGCCGTCGGTGATGATCGGCCCGAACTCGACGCCCTTGGTCGCCGTCAGATTCGAGATGATGACCAGCGCGGTGAAGACTGCGACCAGAACGGGGTAGTAGCCCGACCCCACGCGGGCGAAGGACGCGTGTGTGTCGGGAGCGGCGGGGTCTGTCACCGGCCCATTAGATCAGCCCAGTGCGGTCGCGATCATCGTCGGCAACCGGTCGGCGACCACCGGGTAGGACAGGGTCGAGGCGTACGCGATCGCGCCGGCGAGCTCCTTACCGGTGAACACGTGGCGCTGCCGGGCCGTGGCGGTCAGGCCTGCGATGGCGGGGTCTGCCAGCAGTGCGGCCTGCTCCTGGTCGCTTTCGGTGGTCCAGATCAGGACGTCGGCCGAGTCGAGCACCGGGGCGATCTGATCGCGGGGGATCGCCGCGGTGTCGGTGGGCAGCATTGTCAGGCCCATCTGGGTCAGGAACTCGTGGCGCCACGGCGGCCCGGCGACCTGGACGGCCCCGTCGGACAGCGTCCCGCCGAGCAGCAGCGCGTTCTTGCCGGAGAACTGCGGGAAGCTGTCTTTGACGCCGGTGAACCTCGCGTCGACGTCGGTGATCAGCTTCTGCATGTCGTCGTGACGGAACACCGCCTGTCCGATGGCGCCGGCTTGATCGCGCCATGGTTCGAAGAACGCGGCGGGCCCCGCCTGGGCGATGGTGGGCGCGATCGCCGACAGCTGCTGATAGGTGGCCTCGTCGAGCCCGGCGTCGGTGGCGACGATCAGGTCGGGGGCCAGCGCCGCGATCTGGTTTGTCTGGATGCCGTCGGCGAGCGACAGCACCGCGGGCTGGGCGCCGCCGAGGCGCTGCTGGGCCCACGGCCAGACCCCGAACGGTTCGGCGCCGAACCAGTCCGTCACGGCGATGGGGACGACACCGAGGGCGAGCAGGTCGTCGGCGTCGGTCAGGCCCGCGCTGACGACCTTGGTGGGCGGCGCGGGGATCTTCGTCTCACCGAACGTGTGGGCCACGGTCACGGAACCGTCGTCGGCGACGGCGCCGGGTTTGTCGGTAGCGCTGCATGCGGTCAGCAGTGCCGCGGTGCCGGCGGACAGGCCGAGGAAGCTGCGCCGGGACCACACGCGGGACACACCGCGACAATAGCCAGCTCAGCGGCACGGCGCCGGACAATCAGGGCGCAAGCCCCGGACGGGACCTACTGGACGGGCCCGGGGATCGGCATGGGCGGCCAGATCGGCGGCGGGGCCGAGGCCGGCGGGGGCGGCGAGCCGGGCGCGACGACCGGGGGCGGGGGAGGCGTGCCGTACGGCGTGGGCGGGACCCACGTCGCGGGATCCATCTGGCCCGGTCCCATCGTCTGCATGAACTCGGGGGAGTTCCGCATGTTCCACAGATCGCGCAGGAAGTCGAACTGGCCCGTGTTGCCGAAGTTCGCGTTCGGCACCGGCGGGATGAACGGCGCACCTGCCGGCGGTGGCGCCGGAGGAGCGACAGGAGCCTGGGGGGTGCCTCCGGTGGCGCTCGGGCTGCCACCGCCCTCGGCGATCGGCGTGTAGACGAAGACCGGCGGGGCGGGCTGCGCGGGGGCCGCCGCCGGCGGAGGAGGCGGCGGATCGAACGGGACCGCCGGTTGCGCACCGGCGGTGGTGGCGGCGGCCAGCGCGGCACCACCGATCAGCGAGGTCAACGCGGCGATCTTGGCGAGGTGCACGACTGTCACATCGACGAGGCTAGTGCCTTGCGTTACATGGCGACACTTTTCGGCCCAGCCTCAGCTCAGGGCCAGCGAGATTCCCAGTCCGAGCATCGTCACGGCGATCACGGCGTCGAGCACCCGCCACGTCGTGGCGGACGCGAACAGGTGGCGGAGCCGTTTCGCGCCGAACCCGAGCCCGGCGAACCACACGGCACTGGCCGAGACGGCCCCGGCGCCGAACAGCCATCTGCTGTCCTGGTGCTCGTTGGCCAGCGCGCCGATCAGGATGACGGTGTCGAGATAGACGTGCGGGTTCAGGAACGTCATCGCAAGGCACGTCGCGAGGACAGCCCCCAGCCGGGCGGGTGCGGCATCGGCCGGCGTCAGCGTTCCCGGCTTGACGACCCGGCGCGCGGCGAGGAGCCCGTAGCCGAGGAGGAACACCGCACCGCTGACCTTGATCACCGTGACGACGTCCGGGTGGGCGGCGATCACGGCGCCCACACCGGCGATGCCCGCGACGATGAGCAACAGGTCCGACACCGTGCACACCGCGACGACCGGAAGGACGTGTTCGCCGCGGATGCCCTGTCGGAGGACGAACGCGTTCTGCGCGCCGATCGCCGCGATGAGGGCCATCGTCGTGGCGAAGCCGCTGAGCACGACGAGGTAGGCGGTGTCCATACCGACGAACGCTAACGAGCAGGATTGGAACAGTACAGCTAAAGAAACTTCACTGTGATTAGTAGAACTTAATCCACCCACCGAGGACGTCCCGCGCCGCCCGTACCCCTGGGCGACGATGATCGGCGGGGAGAGCAAGGGGGTTCCCCTATTCCTTCTGGACGGTTCTTTTCACAGGATGGGTGGAGGAACTCGACGGGGAGGTTCGTGATGACGAGGGACGTTCGAGTCGGACGGGTGGGAGCGCTGGCCGTTGCGCTCGGGATCGGTTCGGCGATAGCCGGTATGCCCGGGGTCGCGTGGGCGCAGCCCGACGGCGACAACTCCTCGGCCGGCGCATCGCGGAGTGTTGATGCCGGTTCGGCCACTGGGACGCAAGGCGCCGACGAGCCTTCGCGGGGCATCGGCGACGAGAACAGCGCGGGATCAGGTGATGGCGAGGGAGTCGACGACGACGCCCCCGCCGCCACCGAGACTCCGGAGACTCGTGAGAACACCGAGAAGCGTTCCGGGACAGGGCGTGGCTCCGCCGCGGACGACACCGAAGACGACGCGACTGTCCCTGGCCGCGCCCGAATACGTGAGACCGAAGACGCCGCCGATGTCGGCCATGACACCTCGATTCGCGACACAGGCGATCCGGTCCTTCCCACTGCCGTCGAGACGCGCTCCGCAGCCGAGGCATCGACCGCCGCGCCCGAGGAGGCCGTCGACACCAACGAGGTCGTCGACACCGACAAGGCCACAGCACCGACATTTGCGCCGGCAACCGTGTTCGCCTCGTTGTTCTCACCCAGGACGACCCCGAACCCCGCAGACACACCGAAAACCCCGCCCGCGTCTCCCTTGCTGTGGACGATGCTGGGCTACGCGAAGCGTCACGCGGGCTCCGCAAGCGACCAGGCGGGCAGCGCCGCGATCTCGAGCGTCGCCACGCCCACCGGTGCCGTCGCCGCCGCGGCGGGGTCCTCGCAGCTTCCCGGGCAGGCTGTTCATGCTCCCGTTGTCGCCGCCGACGGCACCGTCTACCAGGTCACGTACGGCGCGGGCGTCACCCGCGTCTTCATCCTCGACGACAACGCCCAGGTGGTCGCCGAGAGCGGGGACATCACCGGCTTGTTCCGCGCTACCGGGGTCACGCGACCCGACGGATCCTTGATCGTGATCGCGGCCAACGACCGAGGCACGCGATCGACCGTCTATGAAGTCGACAGCACCGGCGCGGTGACCACCGTCAGGACAGTCCTCGGTTCGGCGAGCAATCAACTACGCGCGGGGGCAGACGGCGCGCTGTACTTCAGCACCCACTTCACCAATCCCTTCGACCCCTTCGGAGCGAACATTCCGTACCGGTCCTTCAGGATCTCGCCGACCAACGGCGTGCGGACCTTCGCCTACAACACCGCTGTCGACCTCGGACCGGACGGAACGGCGTTTCTGCGGTCGTCGGGTTTCGGATTCTCGACGTTGAGGGTCTTCGGTCCCACCGGGGCGCCGAGAACGTTCTTCCTGCCCTACGGGTCAGCGCCAAGCGACCCGATCGTGGGTCTGGACGGAACGGTCTACGTGACGGCGGGGGCGACGGGATTCTTCGGCACCAAGACCACCCGCGTGTACACATTCACCCCGACGTCGACCACGGTGCGCACCGTCGATGGTCTGCCGGGCGACACCGTGGCGACTCCGGACGGTCTCTATCTCGAGACCTTCACCTACTCCGGATCGACCGACAACGGCACTGGAACGACCGTCATCTCCCGGATCACCCCGACCACGGTCGACGCTTCCGACGTGATCGACGGCCGCATCGCAGGCTTCCAGGTCACCCCGGACGGCACTCTCTATGCGCCCCTCAGGCTCCCGTCGTCGGCGACCTCTCCTGTAGCCGTTGTCGCTACTGACGGGAGCATCACCACCGTCACGCTGCCGGGCACGCTCAGGACACGGGCAACGCGAATCCGCGGGGGAGCAGAGTCCGGGGCGGAGAATGTGGGATACGTGAACTACAGCGCCGGCGGACTCGATCACGTGGCGGTGCTCAACCCGGACGGGACCATCGCGCGCACCATCGATCTGCCGCCGGGTGCGACCGCGAGCACGGTGTTCTTCGGCCCCGACGGCGCGGCCTACCAACTCCTCGATTACTTCGGACCCGATGACGGGCAGACCACGGCTCGGCAGATCCTCGCACTCTCGACCGACACGTACACGGCGAAGGTGCCCCAAAGGGTGCCGCAGGGCTCCTACGATGTCGACTTCGGCCCGAACGGCATCGGCTATTTTTTCACAGGCGCATCGAACTCGACGGCCACCAGCGTCCTGGGATTCGACGCCGAGGGCAACACCGTCGTTCCGCTGAGCACGTTCACTCAACCGGTGGGCACGGGCGCCAGGGATGACGACCGGTTGCTGACGTTCGCCCCTGATGGCACCGCCTACGTGTACAACTACTCCGCCGACGCCACGGCCGGTGTGTACGCGTTGACGGCCTCAGGCGCGGTCAAGGTACTTGACGTCGACAGGGCAGGCGGAGTCCGAGCCACAGGACCGGTCTTCACCGCGGACGGAATCGGTTACGTCACTTTCCAGGCCGACACCGGTGGCACCACCGTCGCCGGCTTCCCCGCCCTCAGCGCCCTCTGAACTCGCGCTCCCGACCGGCGGCGTCATGGTCGCAGAAGCGTTGCGCGCCAACGGCATCACGACCACCGAGCAGGCCGTCCCACACGACTTCCGCTCACCGTAGTTCGAGCCAACCCTCGACACCATCGCCGAGTCGTTTGGACCCGTGGGTGCGCCACGTCGACCCGACGCCACCACCACCGTGGGTGAGGCTCTCGCGGCGGAGGGCGGGCGTCGTCATCGTCGGACCGGAGGCCCGGGTGTTCTTCGCTCATGCTTCCCCGCGGCCGCTCGACTGTGGGTTACCGTTCGCAGGTGGCGAAGTGGGTGAGTGGGTTCAACGACACGCTGAATGAGTTGCTCGCCGAGTTCGCTCGCCACGCGGGTGAAACCCCGGAGCGATACGTGGCCCGTGCCGTGGCCGCTCAGATGTTGGCCGACCAGCGTGCGACCGGCGGCGAGGACGGGACTCTCTTCGAGTGCTTGCGCGCCAACGCTCTGCCCGCATCCGCGCTCCCTGACGTCACCGCCGCGATCACCGACCCGGATCGGCTGCGCGCGGTGTACGCCACCGGCCTGCTGGATTCACCGCCCGAAGAAATGTACGACCGGATCACCCGTGCGGCCGCCGATGCGCTGCAGGCTCCGTTCTCGCTGATCTCGGTGATCGACGTCGACCGGCTCTACCTCAAGAGTGAGATCGGTGTGGTCGGCCATGCCGTGGAGGAGAAGCAAGCCCCGCTGGAGCGCTCCCTGTGTCAGTACGCGGTGGCGAACGGCACTCCTTTGGTTCTCGCGGACGCGCGGCTCGACCCGACCTTCAAGAACCACCCCGTCGTCCGCGAGGGCAGTGTCGTCGCCTATCTGGGCATACCTCTGCTCGATCACGACCGCAACGCCGTCGGAGCGCTCTGCGTCTACGACACCAAGCCACGTCTGTGGGCAACCGGCCACATTCAGATCCTCAGTGATCTCGCCAAGCTCACCGCGGACCGGATATTCGGCGACGAATAGCGCGTCGTCCAGCGCAACGGGGAGCCATACCGGCCGGCGGCACCGTCACCAACGATCCATCAGCCCGAACACCTGCAGGCCGTAGAGCACGGCGACGACCAGGAAGACCACGAAGACGATCCCGACGGTGACCATGCCTACGATCGCCCCCGGCGTGAAGCGGCGGGTGGGCGGCGGGTCCTGGTTCGCCGTGGCCGACTCCGAGCCGGAGTCCGGAGGAGTGTCGCCTGGTTGAACACTTCCACCCGGTGAGAGGCCGGTGGTGTCACTGGGATCGGGGTCCGGGGGAAGTGCGGTCATCAGGATGCAGTCCCCGCGCCGGGCGGTTCCGTAAACATGCAGCTGACGGTCCGTGCACCGCATTCATCCAGGTCAGCAGTGTGCGCGTCATCGTTGACGGGTCCGTCCGTCAGAGTTCGGTCATCGTCGGGATTCACGTTCTGTTCATCTCTGGAGCGCAAGTCCGAGGTTAGAACCCATACCGGTTGGGGAACCCCGACACCAGCGTGTGCTGAATCGTCCACGCCTCAGCGACAATTCGGCCTCTTGACCGGTACGTCACCATGGAGTCATCACGGAGGGTTGATCATGAAACGTCTGACACTCGCGGCCGCCGCAGGATCGCTGGCAGCCGTTGCCGCACTGAGCTTTTCGGCTAGTGCTCTGGCCGATCCCGAAGAACCGGCACCGGCCACCGACGGCACGGCGTCCGAGGCGCCCAACGCGGCCGCCGAGATCGCACGCCTGCAGTCCGAGGGCAAGTCGGTCCAGATCGTCGGCGGCGAGACCGCGCCGCTGGAGAGCTGCGACATCGCGAACACCACCGAGGGGGAAGTGGCCAACACGGTGATGGTGGAGGTGTCCTGCCCGGTCACCGACTTCTGAGTCTCCGCACAGCGCGGCGTCGGGGTGACGTGCACCCCGACGCCGCGTTGTCGTCTGCAGGGACCGGAAGACCGTGATGGCCGACTCGCACGGCAGATCGGTGAGTTTCGCGTCACAGTCAACGGGCATTCCCTCGACGAGTCCACATGGTGGGAGGAGCGGCAATGTCCGAAACGAAGACTCAACCGTCGACGGGTGAGCTGGTGAGTCAGCTCTCGGAACAGACATCACGGCTCGTCCGCGACGAATTGCGCCTGGCGCAGAAGGAATTCCAGGAGTCTGCCAAGCACGCGGGTATCGGTGCGGGCCTGATCGGCGCAGCAGGCCTGCTGGCCGTGCTGGGCCTCGCCACGCTGATCGCGGCGGCCGTGGCGGCGTTGTCCCTTGTTCTCCCGGTGTGGGCGGCGGCGGTGATCGTCGCCGCCGTGCTGTTCGTGGCGGCCGGGGTCGCGGCACTGGTCAGCAAGAAGCAGGCCGAGCAGGTGCCCCCGCCGGCAGCGACCTCGCTGCAGAGCGTGAAGACCGACATCGACGAGATCAAGGAGGCACGTCATGGCAGCAGAGCCTGATCCGCGCCCTGCGCCCGGGCCGGATGCGACGGCCGAGGAGCTGAAAGCCGACATCGAGGCGACCCGAGCCGATCTGGGCGAGACGGTGAGCGCGTTGTCCGACAAGCTCGACGTCAAGGCCCGCTCACAGCAGGCGGTCGCCGAGGCGAAGGAGAACGTGGTTCAGCGTGGCCATGAGGTGGCCCAGCAGGCCAAGGAACGCCCGGCTGTGCCGGTGGGTGCGGTGGTCGCGGTCGTCGCCGTGATCGGGCTGCTGGTCTGGTGGCGGCGGCGCTGAACGCTGAGCTTCACTCCTGGTCCCGGTCGGGCTCGGTGAGCTCCGGGGCGATCTCCCGCGTCGCCATCCCGCCGTCGCGGCCATGGTCGGCCGGTCCCGGCGGCTCCGGATCCTGATCGTTCTGGTCGTCCTTGCGAGGCGTGCTGTCCATGCGCGCGGGTTACCCCCGCCCGATGGCCGTCACACCAGCGTCAACGCGCCGCCTGCGGGTCCACCCGCAGGGCGTACGCTGCTGACCGTGATCGAGATCGCCCTCAGCGAGATGCGCAACTGGTTCGGCTTCGGTGTCGCGGGGAACTTCGCCGGTCACCTCGAACAGGCGGGTGAGGCGGTCGATTTCGTCAACGTCGCCAGCGAGGGCACCGCGCCCAAGGGGATCTTCCCCTGGTACGCGCCGGGCTCGGACACCTTCCTCGGCGAGTTCCCGCTGTCCAACGACTCGATCGTGCTCCCGGACGAGAGCGACGGCCCCCTCAACCTGCAGATCGAACCCGAGGTCGGTCTCGCCTGTCGGGTGGTGTGGGAGGGGGACACGGTCGTCACCTTGCAGCCGTTCGCACTGGGGGCGTTCAACGACTGTTCGATCCGTCGGCCCGGCGCGCCCAAGATCAGCGTGAAGAAGAACTGGGGTCCCTCGTCGAAGGGCGTGTCGAGCCGGTTCTTCGACATCAGCGATCTGACGCCCGACGGTCCGACCTCGACACTGCGCCTGGTGTGTTTTCTCGACAGCGGCGGCCAGGAGCACGAGTACGGCGTCGACAGCCCGCTGATCGGCTACTCCTACTACGGCGAGGTCCTGCTGGACTGGATCGTCGAGCGCCTGGCCAACCAGAAGGGCTCGCCCGACACGCCCCTCGAGGACGTCGGCGCCCTCATGGTGGCCAGCGGGCGCCCGGAGAACGTGCTGATCGGCATCGGCGCCACGCGGTACACGCCGCTCGGCGAGTCCACGTTCCTGAAACGGGGTGACGAGGCGATCGTGCGGGTGTACGACACCGCCACCGAGTCTGCGGCGGAGCTGCGCCAGACGGTGCAGTAGGTCCGTCCCGACTGTCGCTCTTACGGTAGCGGGCTCCGTTACTATGCGGAGCCATGACCGGCGTCGACGACCTGACCGTGACGGGCCAGCGCGCGCTGGTCATGGGGGCCAGTGGCAACGTCGGCGCCTGCGTGACGCGCCACCTCGCCGCCGGCGGGGCCGACGTGCGCGTCCTTCTGCGAAAGAGCAGTTCCGACAAGGGTATCGACACGGTCGACGTCGACAGGCGGTACGGCGACCCGTTCGACCGCGAGACGGCCGCCGCCGCGATGGCCGACCGCGAGGTGGTCTACTACTGCATCGTCGACACCCGGGCCGAGCTGCGCGACCCCGCACCGTTGTTTGCGACGAATGTCGAAGGCCTGCGCGCCGTGCTCGACGTCGCCGCGGACGCCGACCTGCGCAAGTTCGTCTTCTTGAGCACCATCGGCACGATCGCCGTCGGTGTCGACGGGGCGACGGTCGACGAGGACACACCCTTCAACTGGTCCGACCGGGCGGGCGCCTACATCGAATCACGCCGCGCCGCAGAGGATCTGGTGCTGTCGTATGCCGCGGAGCGAGGGTTGCCCGCAGTCGTCGTCAATGTCTCCAACCCGTACGGACCACCCGATTGGCAACCCCGTCAGGGGATGTTCGTCCAGATGGCGGCACTGGGGAAGATGCCGTTCTACATCCGTGGCGTGGGGGCCGAAGTGGTCGGCATCGACGACGCCGCCGAGGCCATGCTGCGCGCCGGGGCGCACGGCCGCGTCGGTCACCGGTACATCGCCTCGGAGCGTTTCATGTCGCACCGCGAGCTCGTCACGACTGCCGCCGATGCCGTCGGCGCCCGCAGGCCCCGGGTCGGCATCCCGATGGCGGTGGTGCGCGGCCTGGCCCGGGCCGCAGACACCGTGGGATCGCTTCTGCGGGTGCAGGTTCCGATCAGCAGCGAAAGTGCTCGCCTGCTCGAGCTCACCTCGCCCGCCAGTCACGCCAAGGCCACGCGCGAGCTGGGATGGCATCCGCGCCCGACGGAGCACTTCATCAGGTTCGCCGCCGAGGAGTACGTGCGTCGGCAGCAGGCGGGCTGACTTCCGGCCAACCGGCGCACGGGATGGGTGCTAGCCGCCATTTGTCGGTGAGCGCGACCCCGGGCCGACATTCCTGGAATTTTCTGCGGGCGTCCCGACATTCCACTGGGTAACGCCGCTGGAGCGGCCCTGACTGAGGAGACCGAATGTCCGATCGCCGTTCCGTCCGACGCACACTCATCCTGGCCGGCGTGGGAGGCGTCGCCGCCGCAGGCCTCCTGGGCCCCGGCGCCGCCAGCGCGCAGGCCCAGTCCTGTCCCGACGTCGAGGTGGTCTTCGCCCGCGGCACCGCCGAACCGGTCGGCCTGGGCCGCGTGGGCCAGGCCTTCGTCGACGACCTCCAGGGCGCCCTGGGTGGCCGCACCGTCAGCTCCTACGCGGTGAACTACCCCGCGTCCTACGACTTCCTGCAGTCCGCGCCGCTGGGTGCTGACGACGCCAGCGCGCACATCCAGGCCACTGCGGCATCCTGCCCGTCGACCAGCATCGTGGTCGGCGGATACTCCCAGGGTGCGGCCGCGGTCGATCTCATCACCGCAGATCCCAACGCCACGTTCGGTTTCGGGCGGCCGATGCCTCCGGCTGTCGCCGACCATGTGGCGGCGGTCGCAGTGTTCGGAAACCCGTCGACCAAGATCGGACGGCCGCTCACCGCGATCAGCCCGCTGTACGGGGCCAAGACCATCGACCTGTGCAACGGCGCCGACCCGGTGTGTTCCGACGGCGACGACCGGCCCGCGCACAGCCAGTACGTGCAGACCGGGATGACGCAGCAGGCGGCGGATTTCGTCGCAGGCCGGATCGCCGGGACCCCGGGCGAGGTCATCAGCAACGCCTCCGCCGCCGTACGCTGACCCGGTCCACCTCGTTCGGCCGGCCCTCGGCTCTGGCCCCTGGAACGTCGTCGAGTTCTGCGTGAGGGCTGCTGTACGGCCTCGCCGGCGACCACTGTGCAGAACTCGGCACCAAAACCCGACGGGCGCAGGGCCGCATCAGCGCTGCTCATCATTCAAGCGAAGCATTAGCATCGCTGAGGTGGTGGATCAGCTCGACACGGGTCAGCTGGCGGCGCTGTCGGCCGTCGTCGAGTTCGGCAGCTTCGATGCCGCCGCCGAACACCTGCACGTGACGCCGTCGGCGATCAGCCAGCGCATCAAGGGCCTCGAACAGCGTGTCGGCCAGGTGCTGGTGCTCCGCGAGAAGCCGTGCGTGGCGACCGCCGCCGGAATACCGCTGCTGCGACTCGCGGCGCAGATGGCATTGCTGGAATCCGAAGCGCTCGCCGAGATGCGGGGCGGCACCGCCGATTCGCGGCGGGTCGCGCTGGCCGTCAACGCCGATTCGATGGCCACCTGGTTCACCGACGTGTTCGCCAGGCTGCCCGGCGTGCTGTTCGACATCCGGATCGAAGACCAGGACCACTCCGCCCGCCTGCTGCGCGAGGGCGTGGTGATGGGCGCGGTCACCACCGAACGCGCCGCCGTCGGCGGCTGCCGTGTCCGGCCGCTCGGGGTGATGCGCTATCTGCCGGTCGCCACCCAGGCGTACGTCGACCGCTTCCTGCCCGAGGGATTCACCGCCGACGCTGCGGCCGAAGCGCCCTCGCTGGCCTGGAACCGCGACGATGCGCTGCAGGACCAGCTGGTGCGCAAAGTCTTCCGGAAGAACATCCGGCGCCCGACGCACTACATCCCGACCGCCGCCGGCTTCGGCGCCGGCGTGCACGCGGGCCTCGGGTGGGGCATGTACCCGGTGCAGCTGGTCGACACGTCCTTCGTCCCGATCACCGACCAGTACCTCGACGTGCCGCTGTACTGGCAGTGCTGGAAGCTCGACAGCACGACCGTCGCCGAGGTCACCGCGGCCGTGGAGTCGGCCGCCTCGGGGCTGCTCCGCGGCCGCTGACCAGGACCAGGGACAATCACTGCCATGGCCTCGGCGGTACGCATCAGGATCCTCGGCGTGGGCATGGGGCCCCAGCACGTCACCCCCGAGGCCGCCGAGGCTCTGCGCTCGGTGGACTACGTGCTGGCCGCCGAGAAGACCGAGGACGACCGCCTGCTCGCGGTGCGCCGGCAGATCGTCGACGCTCACCCGGGCCCTCGGGGCGCCGCCGAACTGGTCGCACTCACCGATCCGCCGCGCGACCGCTCGACGGGACTCACCCAGGACGGATACGCCTCGGCGGTGGCCGACTGGCACGACGCCCGCGCCGCGCAGTATGCCGACGTGCTGCGCGCACGCGGCGGCACCGCGGCCTTCCTGGTGTGGGGTGACCCGTCCCTGTACGACTCCACGATCCGCATCGTCGAGAAGGTGCGGGCGCTCGGCGTGGACGCCGACTACGACGTGATCGCGGGGATCAGTGCGCCCCAGCTGCTGGCCGCACGCCACCGCATCGTGCTCCACGAGGTCGGGCGACCGGTCCTCATCACCACCGGCCGCCGGCTGCAGGAGGCGGTGGCAGCGGGACAGGACAACATCGTCGCCATGCTCAACCCGCCGACCGACCGGCTCGACGTCACCGGCCTGCAGGACTGGACGATCTGGTGGGGCGCCAACCTCGGAGCCGCGGGCGAGAAGCTGGTGTCGGGGCGGCTGGGTTCGGTGCTGCCCGCGATCGCCGAGGCCAGGGCCTCAGCGGAGGCCGACGACGGGTGGGTCATGGACGTCTTCCTGCTCCGGAGGCCACGATGACCGGACTGCTGATCGCCGGCACGACCAGCGACGCGGGCAAGTCCGTGGTCACCACCGGGCTGTGCCGGGCACTGGCACGCCGCGGCGTGAAGGTCGCCCCGTACAAGGCGCAGAACATGTCGAACAACTCCATGGTCTGTTCCGGAGCCGACGGCCAGGGCGTCGAAATCGGTCGCGCGCAATGGATCCAGGCCCTCGCCGCGCGCGCCACCCCGGAGGCGGCGATGAACCCGGTACTGCTCAAGCCCGGCAGCGACCGCCGCAGTCACGTCGTCCTGATGGGACAACCGTGGGGACACGTGTCGTCGTCGGACTGGCTGGAGGGCCGCCGGGCCCTCGCCGCGGCCGCGCACGCCGCCTACGACGACCTGGCGTCCCGCTACGAGGTCGTCGTCGCCGAGGGTGCCGGCAGTCCCGCCGAGATCAACCTGCGCGCAGGCGATTACGTGAACCTCGGCCTGGCGCGCCACGCCGGGTTGCCGACGGTCGTGGTCGGCGACATCGACCGGGGCGGCGTGTTCGCGGCGTTCTTCGGCACGGTCGCATTGCTCTCGGCCGAGGACCAGGCGCTGGTGGCAGGGTTCGTCGTCAACAAGTTCCGCGGCGACCTGGCACTGCTCGACCCCGGCCTGCGCGATCTGGAAAAGGTCACGGGCCGAAGAGTTTACGGCACGCTGCCGTGGCATCCCGACATCTGGCTGGACTCCGAGGACGCACTCGACCTGCAGGGCAGGCGCTCGCCGCGGACCGGGGCCCGGCGCGTCGTCGTGGTTCGGCTGCCCCGGATCAGCAATTTCACCGACGTCGACGCCCTCGGCATCGAACCCGACCTCGACGTGGTCTTCGCCTCCCATCCCGGCGCGCTGGCGGATGCGGATCTGGTCGTCCTGCCCGGCACCCGGTCCACGATCGCCGATCTGGCGTGGCTGCGGTCGCGCGGACTCGACCGTGCCGTGCTGGCGCACGCCGCGCAGGGCCGGCCCGTCCTGGGCATCTGCGGTGGCTTCCAGATGCTGGGCCGGGTGGTGCAGGACAGAGACGGGATCGAAGGTCCGCCCACCGAGGTCGACGGGCTCGGACTGCTGGACGCCGCAACCGATTTCGCCGCCGAGAAGACTTTGCGGCTGCCCCGGGGGTTCTGGCGTGACGCCCCCGCGACGGGGTACGAGATCCACCACGGGCGGATCACGACGGGCGGGGGTGCCGAGGAGTTCCTCGGCGGCACCCGCGCCGGGAACGTCTACGGGACGATGTGGCACGGCGCGCTGGAAGGGGACGCGCTGCGTGCCCTGTTCCTGCAGGAGACGCTCGGCGTGCAGTCGGCTGCCTCCTTCGGCGCGGCCCGCGAGAGCCGCCTGGACCTGCTGGGCGATCTCGTGGAGCGTCACCTCGATGTGGCCGCACTGCTCGATCTGGCCAGAGAGGGTGTCGCACAATCACTTCCGTTCCTGCCCCCGGGGGCGCCATGACACGGGTCATGCTTCTCGGCGGCACGGCCGAAGCGCGGGATCTGGCCGCGCGGCTGACCGCGGACGGCGTCGAAGTCATGTCCTCCCTGGCGGGACGCATCGCCGATCCCCGCCTGCCCGTGGGTGACGTCCGTGTCGGCGGTTTCGGGGGAGTCGACGGCCTGCGGGCCGTGCTGTCGGACTACGACGCGGTTGTCGACGCGACCCACCCGTTTGCGAAGACGATCTCCGCCAACGCCGTTGCGGCCTGCATCGGGGAGGGCAGGCCGCTGCTCCGGTTGGAACGCCCCGGGTGGGCCGACCGGTCGGGAGAGTCCTGGCACTGGGTGGACAGCCACGAGCAGGCCGCCGAGACGGCCGGACGGCTGGGGCGTCGTCCCTTCCTGACGGTGGGCCGGCAGGAGATGGCCCGTTTCGTTCCCGATCTGGGCGAGCACGCTGTGCTGGCCCGCGTCGTGCAGGCCCCCGACGCGCCGATCCCCGCCGCGTGGCGGTTGGTGACCAGCCGGGGCCCGTACCACCTGGCCGGCGAACTCCGTCTGATGCGCGATCACCGAACCGACGTCCTGATCACGAAAGATTCAGGGGGAGAACACACCTGGCCGAAGATGGCCGCCGCCGGGGAACTCGGGGTTCCCGTCGTGATCGTGCGCAGGCCCGCCCGGCCGCACGACGTGCCCACGGTGCACGACGTCGCCGATGCGGTCGCCTGGGTGCGCGCGATTCCCGCGGGGCCGCGATGAGAATCCTCGTGACCGGCGGCGTGCGCTCGGGCAAGTCCCGCCACGCCGAGGGACTGTTCGACGCCGCCGAGCGCGTCACCTACATCGCGCCGGGCCGGCCCGCCGACGGCACCGACCCGGACTGGGACGCCCGGGTCGCCCGTCACCGCTCCCGGCGGCCGGCACACTGGGCGACCGCCGAGACCCACGACGTGGGCGCCGCGGTGCGCGACGCCGGCGGACCGGTCCTCGTGGACTGCCTCGGCACATGGCTCACCGCGATCCTCGATCGCGGCGGCCTGTGGGAGGCCTCCACCGAGGCGGCGGCCCGCGCCCTCGACCTCCGCGCCGAGGCCCTGTGCACCGCGCTGTCCGCGACGCCACGCGCGGTCGTGGTGACCAACGAGGTCGGCCTCGGCGTGGTCCCGTCACACCGGTCCGGGGTGATGTTCCGCGACCTGCTCGGCACGCTCAACCAGCGGGTGGCCGAGGTCTGCGACGACGTGCACCTCGTGATCGCCGGGCGGGTACTGAGGCTCTAAGGCTCTAAGGCTCTAAGGCTCTGAGGAGGTGCGGACGTGCCCGAGGGTGACACCGTCTACGCGCTGGCCCGCCGACTGGACGGCGCGCTGCGCGGCCGGGTCCTCACCCGCGCCGAGCTGCGGGTCCCGCAGCACGCCACCGAGGACCTCGCGGGCCGCACGGTCACCGAGCACATCACCCACGGCAAGCACCTGCTCACCCGGCTGTCGGGCGATCTGACCCTGCACACCCATCTGCGGATGTCGGGGTCGTGGACGATCTCCGAGGCGGGCCGCTGGCTTCCCCGGACGGTGATGCCCGACGTGCGGGTCGTCCTGCGCACCGACGGACCGGCGGCCTACGGTGTGCTGCTGCCCGTGGTCGACCTGGTGCGCACGCGCGACGAGGCCGCCGTCGTGGGACATCTCGGCCCGGATCCGCTGCGCGAGGACTGGGACCCCGAGGAGGCCGCCCGACGGGTTTCCCGCGACCCCGACCGGGCACTGGCGGCCGCCCTGCTCGATCAGCGTTGCGTCGCGGGCTTCGGCAATCTCTGGGCCAACGAACTGTGCTTCCTGCGCGGGCACAGCCCGTGGACACCGGTCGGGTCGGTGGACGTGCCCGCGCTGCTGCGGCTCGGCGCCAGGGCGTTGCGTCATTCGGCGACGGTGCCGGGCGCCATGCAGGTGACCACAGGTACCCGTCGCAAGGGGGAATCCCACTGGGTCGCGGGCCGGGCGGGACGCCCCTGTCTGCGCTGCGGCACGACCGTACGGGTGGTCGCCGAGGTGGCCAACGACCCGGAACGGCGACGCACCTGGTGGTGCCCGACATGTCAGCCGGGCCCCGTTCAGGAGCCGGGTTCGGGGACCTGAGCCTCCCAGCGCGTCCGCCGTTGCGCATCGGTCTGCTCCCACCACGGCGGAGTTCCCCGCTCCCCGAGGGCGATCTTGGTCGCGTTCACACCGGCTCGCGACGTCGCCTCCGCGTCGGTGCCCTTGGTGCGGCGCACCTCGCGACGCCATGCCATCAGGATGCGGGTCAGCTCCGCCCGTCGCGGTTCGGGGATGGCCGGATCGGTGGCGCGCCAACGGCGTCCGTTGATCACGAGGTAGTGCCCGTCGTCGGTCCTGGGCGGCTCAGAAGGCATACCGGATCCGGCAGGTCGGCAGCTTCTGGTCGATGAGGTCGGTGAGCTGCTCGACCCAGCGGCCCTTCCACGGCGACTTGTACCGGACATTCCACTGCCCGTTCTGACTTCGCTTGAGCTGCTGCAGGTCCGGACGCCACAGCACCTCCTCGGCCTTGGGATGCCAGCCGAGGTTGACCTCGTGCAGGCCCTCGTTGTGGGTCAGGAAGATGATCTCGGCGGCCAGTTGGGCCTTGCTGCGGTCGTTGGTGTTGTCGGCGATCTGCTCCAGCAGCTCCGACCAGTCCTCGCGCCAGTTCTCGTGGACGATCACCGGGCTGAAGTTCAGGTGCACCTCGTAGCCCGCCTCGACGAAGTCGTCGATCGCGGCGATGCGGTCGGTGATCTTGGAGGTCCGGATGTCGACGAGCTTGGACGTCTCACCGGGCATGAGGCTGAACCGGATCCGGGTGCCGCCGCGCGGGTCGTAGGTCAGCAGATCGCGATTGACCAGCTTGGTGGCGAAACTCGCCTTCGCGTTGGGGAGGCGGCCGAACAGATCGACGAGGTCGCGCACGTTGTCCGACACCATCGCGTCCACCGAACAGTCGCTGTTCTCGCCGATGTCGTACACCCAGTCGACGGGATCGCATTGGTTGGGTTCGGGTTTGGCGCCCTGCCGGCCGGCGTGGCGCTCGAGGTAGCCGGTTATCTTGTCGATGTTGGTGAAGACGGTGATCGGATTCGCGTAGCCCTTGCGGCGCGGGACATAGCAGTACGCGCAGGCCATCGCGCAGCCGTTCGCCGTGGACGGCGCGATCCAGTCGCTGGACCGCTCGTTGCGGCGTGCGGTCAGGCTCTTCTTCTCGCCGAGGACCAGCACCTGCTGCTTGATGCGGACCCAGTCCTCCACGTTGCCCGCGTTGCCGTAGAGGCCGGGGATCGTCTGGTGTGACGGCACCTCGATGCGTTCGGCTCCGGGGAAGCGGTCAAAGACCTGTTGTGCGCGTGGGGACCGCTCGATGCCGGGCTCGTGGTAGATCCGCGTGATGTCGAGAAGTCGCTCCGCCAGAGGCGTCGACGTCATGCCTGTTCCAACGTGCGGGGCGGCGGCGCGTGTTCCCCGATCAGGGATGTTCCGGGGCCGCCCGGTAACGCTCTCGGTGCAGCACGGTCTCGAGCGACGACCGGGCGCGCCACCCGAAACGCTCCAGGTCGGGTACGTCGGGAAGGTCGGCGACCGCGCCGACGCACAACCACGCGATCGGGCGCACGTGGTCGGGCATGCCGACGAGCTCGCGCAGGAACTGCTCCCGGTAGAACGACACCCAGCCGACGCCGAGCCCCTCGACGGTCGCCGCCAGCCACAGGTTCTGGATGGCGCAGACCACGGAATAGAGACCGGCGTCGGGGATGGCGTGGCGGCCGAGCACCTGAGGGCCGCCGCGCGTCGGGTCATAGCCGACGACGATGCCGAGACCCGATTCGCAGATGCCCTCGATTTTGATGCGCTCGAACGTCTCGGCGCGCTCACCGGTCAGCTGCCCGGCGAAGGCCTCCCGTTCTGCGGCGACGTGGTCGCGGAAGGTGCGCAGGGTCTCGGGGGAGCGGACGAGGACGAAGTCCCACGGCTGCGACATCCCGACCGAGGGCGCGGCATGTGCGGCGAGGAGCACCCGGTGCAGCACCGTCTCGTCGACAGTCGCACCGGTGAACTCGCGGCGCGTGTCCCGGCGCCGATTGATGACGTCGTACAGCGTTGCCGCGCAATCCATCAGATCCGGCCCTCACGCTTGACCGACCGGTCGCGTGCCGGGTCGTACAGGTAGCTCTCGCCGGCGTCGGGGTCGGGCCGGCCCGCGAGCGCCCTGCCCACCAGGATGACCGCCGCCTGTCGGAGCTGCGCGGCGTCGACCGCGTCGGCGATGTCGGCGACGGTCCCGCGCAGCACGAGCTCCTGCGGCTGCGAAGCCCGGTACACGACCACCACGGGGCAGTCGGATCCGTAGTCGCCCTCGATCTGGGCCATCAGTTCCCGGATCCGGGTGATGGCCAGATGCAGCACGAGTGTGGCGCGGGTCGCGGCGAACGCGGCCAGCGACTCCGTCTCGGGCATCGGTGTCGACCGCGCCCGGGTGCGGGTCAGGACCACCGACTGGGCGACCAGCGGCACGGTGAGCTCGCGTCCGACCCTGGCGGCCGCGGCCGCGTAGGCGGGCACGCCCGGAGTCACCTCCCACGGCACCGCGGCGGCGTCGAGCCGGCGGGTCTGCTCCGACACCGCGGAGTACACCGACGGGTCCCCCGAGACCAGCCGCACCACCGCCAGGCCCGCGCGGTGGCCGTCGATCAGCCGCGCGACGATGGCGTCGAGATCGAGATCCCCGGTGTCGACGAGTGAGGCCGTGGGCGAGCAGTTCGCGAGCACCTCGGGGTCGAGGTAGGTCCCCGGATACAGCACCAGGTCGGCGTCGGCGAGCAGCCGGGACGCGCGCACCGTCAACAGATCTGCGGCGCCGGGTCCCGCGCCGACGAACTGCACCGGGTGATTCATCGGGTGGGAGTCTAGGCGCGCACAGCACCCACGCTCGACGTCAGGCGGTGCTCAGCACCGGAGGTCTGGCCGCTTCGGGGTCGGGGTTGGCGATCGGCAGGCCCATGAACCGGCGGGCGTTGTCACCCATGAAGTCATAGGTCCGCCGCACGTCCATCCCCTCGGCGTACTTCCAGAATCCTCTCGGTTCGGCCAGGCCCTCGGGGTGCGGATAGTCCGAACCGAACAGCACCTTGTCCCAGCCGACGGTGTTGACGACGTCGGAGACGCAGCCCTCCCAGAACGGGCTGACCCAGATGTTGCGACGGAACACCTCCAGCGGATGTTCGGGGAAGTTCTGCGGCATCTTCCTGGCCAGCTCGTCGAAGTCGCTGAACAACGGGAAGATCCACGAGCTGCCGTTCTCGACGCTGGCGATGCGCAGTCTGGGGAACCTGGTCAGGGTGCCGTGGCAGATCAGACTTGTGATCATGTCGGCGATCTCGCGGTGGCCGAGCACCATCCAGCGGAACGCACTCATCGCCATGAAGTTCTGGGTGTGCGGCGGCTCCCACTTCCCGACGTACTCGTCGAGCGGCGGATAACTGGCGTGCAGCACGATCGGCAGCCCCGCGGCCTCGACGTCACGCCAGAACGGATCGAACTCCGGAAGCGCCGGCGAGCGCCAGCCCCGCAGACCGTGGACGGGCCCGGGCTTGATCAGGGCCACCTTGGCGCCGTGGGCGAGCAGGAATTCCAGCTCCCGCTGCGCGCCCTCGACCTCGGACAGGTTGATGATCGGCGTGGAGAACACCCGGCCCTCGTAGTCGTAGGTCCAGTGCTCCAGCATCCACTGGTTGAGGGCGTGCACCACCGCCAGCGTCAGCTCCGGATCCTCGGCGGTGGCGTGTTCGATGAGGCTGGCCAGCGTCGGATAGTTCAGCGCCTCGCGCACACCCTGTCGGTCGAGCTCGGCCACCCGGTCGACGGGGTTGCGGGTGGCCGCCGGTGCCGCGATCGCCGGCCCCTGCATCTCGCGCAGCGTGAGCCCCTCGGTGTTCTGGCCGGCGAAGAACTTCTCGTGCGCGCCCGGGGCGGCGACGCGGTCGAACGTGGGGTTCGGGATGAAGTCGGACACCCGGTTGTTGATGACGATGCGGGTGTGCCGGCCGAACTGGGCGAACTGCACGGCCCGGGAGAACCTGTCCGGCAGGAACTTCGTCAGCGATTCCGGCGTCTCGTACATGTGCTGATCGGCGTCGAAGATCGGCGCGTCCCGGAACTGCTCGGCGGGCTGGGTCATGCGGCTACCTTACTGTAATGCCAACGGTAGCGGCTACGGGTCTTACTGGGGCAGGCCCTGGTCCAGCAGGTCGAGCGCGTCGAGGAACGCTTCGCCCGACATCGGGGCGCCGTCGGAGGCCGCCAGGAAGACACCGATGATGGCGCCGGCGATCACCCGTAACTGGTAGTCGTCGGCGGGCCGGTCGAGCCGCTGGGCCATCGCGGTGGTCAGGACCCGGATCGCGCCGACGTGTTCGTTCCACAGCGCGCCTTTGGCCTCGGGCAGGGAGTACAGCAGCTTCTGACGGGCGATGATGTATTCGTAGTCGGGGCCCGCCATGGCGGCGAACACTTGCGCAGCGGCATGCCGGTAGGCGGCCACCGGCGACAGGTCCGCCGGTGCGGCGAGGAACTCGTCGATGATCGGGCTGAACAGATCGTCGGAGAACAGCACCGATTCCTTGGTCGGGAAGTACCGGAAGAAGGTGCGGGGCGAGACGTCCGCGGCCTCGGCGATCTGGTCGATGGTGGTCTGCGCATAGCCGTTGAGCTGGAACAAGCGGAATGCCTCGCGGCGGACCGTCTCGCGGGTGCGCGTCTTCTTGCGCTCCCGCAGGCTGGGTTGGTCGGCGCCGTCCATCGTTCCATTGTGGCAGTGCGACTCACAGCGGTGCCCGGTCGCTGGCGGGTGCGAGGATGGGCGGCGTGACTGGCGCTCCCCGACTGGGACTCATGCTGGGTGACGGAATCGGGCCCGAGATCGTGCCGGTGGCCGTCCGTGTGGTCGACGCGGCGCTGTCCGCGGCCGGCGGTTCGAGACCGGACTGGGTCCTGCTGCCGGTGGGCGCGTCGGCGATCCCCGAGCACGGCAGCCCCCTGCCGAGTCAGACCGTGGAGGCGCTGGAGGGGATGGACGGCTGGCTGCTCGGCCCGCACGACAACGCGGCCTACCCCGAACCGTTCGCGTCGCAACTCAATCCCAGCGGGGCCATCCGGAAGCACTTCGGGTTGTTCGCCAACATCCGTCCGGCCAGGTCCTTCCCCGGGGCGCGAGCGGTCGTTCCCGGAACCGATCTGGTGATCGTGCGGGAGAACACCGAGGGGTTCTACGCCGACCGCAACACGTTCGCGGGCACCGGCGAGTTCATGCCCGACCCCGACACGGCGATCGCGATGGGGATCGTCACCCGCTCCGGCGTCGAGCGCATCGCACGGGTGGCCTTCGACCTCGCCAGAACCCGCAGCCGGCGAGTCACGGTGGTGCACAAGGCGAATGTCCTGCGGCTGACCATGGGGTTGTTCCTCGACACCTGCCGGCGCGTCGCGGCCGAGTATCCCGACGTCGACGTCGACGACTATCACATCGATGCTCTCGCAGCACATCTGGTGCGCCGCGCGGATCACTTCGACGTGATCGTCGCCGAGAACATGTTCGGCGACATCCTCTCCGATCTCACCGGCGAACTGGCCGGCTCCCTGGGTATCGCACCGTCGATCAACGCCTCGCGGGACAAAGCCATGGCGCAGGCGGCGCACGGTTCGGCCCCGGACATCGCCGGACGCGACGTGGCCAACCCGATCGCGATGATCCTGTCGGCGAGCATGCTTCTGCGTTGGCTGGGTGAGCGCGGTGACGATGCGGTGCCGGTCGACGCGGCGCAGCGTATCGACGAGGCCGTCGCCCGGACGGTGGCGGCCGGCGTCACGACGCCCGATCTCGGGGGCACCTGCGGCACCGAGGATTTCGGCACCGCCGTCGTGGATGCTCTCGCAGGCTGACGGCTAGGGGCGGCCGCGCTTGCGGGGCGGCCGGCCCGAGGTGTCCTCGACGAGCCCGGCCGCGACCTCGAGGTCGTGGAGTGCGGGCTCGATCTGATCGGCCAGATCGGCGATGTCGGCGGCGGTCTCGGGCGTGGTGATGAAGCCGAAATCGACCGAGCCGCAATAGCTGAAGCACGTGACGTTGAGGGCGACGTCGAAGAGAAGCGGCCCCATCGGCATCAGGCGTTCGACCCGCGCGCCGCCCAGGTACAGGGGGAAATCGGGTCCGGGAACGTTACTGATGACCAGGTTCATCGGCGCGATGTTGCGGCCGATCCCGCTGGCGGCGTAGGCACGCGAGGCCAGCGCGAGCAACCCGGGTGGCGTCGTCTGCGTGTAGCCCATGATCTGATGCGCGGTAAGGGCTTTCGTCATCTCCTTGGCGCCCTGGGTGTAGGCGTAGATGGCCTTGATCCGCTCCGCGGGATCGGCGACGTCGGTCGCGAGCACCACGGTCATCGCGCTGACCTGGTTCCCGACCGTGTCGTCGGCCTCCGAACGCGTCGACACCGGAACCTGCGAGACGAGCGACTTGGCCGGCAGCTCGCCGTGCTTCTTGAGGTAGTTGCGCAGCGCACCCGACACCAGCGCCAGCACCACGTCGTTGATCTTGACGTCGAACGACTTCTTGACGGCCTTGACGCGGTCGAGCGGAACGCTGGCGCCCGCGACGCGGCGATGCGGTGAGATGGGCGCGTTGAAGCGGACTTTCGGCGCGTCGAAGTATCGCGGAGGCTTGTTGTCGATACCGCGCACGGCGATCTGCTGGCGCACCGTCTGCTGGACCAGCCGCGCGATCCGGTACGGCGTCTTGACCCACACGTTGACCAGACCGTTGACCGCCTGCACCTCACGGCGGGGAGGTTTGACCCCGATCAGCGAGCGGCTCACGTCCGCGGCGGGCGGACGCGGTTCCGGGGTGACATCGAGCAGGATCTCGCTGATGCCGGCGCCGGACACGCCGTCGACGATCGCGTGGTGCATCTTGGTGACGATCGCGACGCGGCCGTTCTCCAGGCCCTCGATGAACCACAGCTCCCACAGGGGCTTCGACCGGTCCAGCTTGTAGGACATCAACCGGCCGACCAGCTCGTCGAACTCGGTGCGACCGCCGGGCGAGGGCACCGCGATGCGGCGGATGTGGAAGTCCACGTCGATGTCGTCGTCCTCGACGAAGTACGGCCGGTCCAGTCCCAGCGGCGCGCCCTCGACCCGCCAGCGGAGCTGCGGGAGTTCGTTGAGCCTGCCGGCGATCAGATCCCGCACCTTCTGAAAGCTGAAATCCGGGGCGTCGGTGGGATCGCAGACGGCCAGCGCGCCGATGTGCATGTGCCATTTCAGGTTTTCAGCGAACCAGAAGGCCGCATCGACACTGGATAGCCGGTTCATTCGCGCAAGCGTACGGTCGCCCCGGTTTCCGCGGTGTGGATTGGGCCGATTGCCGGGTGGCGGCCGGCCCCGCCGCCGTGCGCCGGGACGGGAAGGACACGCCCCGGCCGGCTTTCAGCAAATGTCGCGAGCGTCAGCGGTGCGGCGGGCCGGTGGTGCCGCGCACGATCAGCGTCGGCTCCAGCACGACGTCGGAGGCGCGCGACGGTCCGTCGACGAGCATCTGCACGGCGAGTTCGACCGCGTTGCGCGCGATCTCGTGGGCGTCCTGGTGGATCGTCGTCAGGTCGATGCGGGGGTTCTCCGAGAGCCGGCTGTCGTCGTACCCCATCAGCGACACCTGCCCGGGAACGTCGACACCGGCCCGGGTGAACACGTCAAGGATGCCCAGGGCGCACCGGTCGTTGCCGGCCAGCACCGCGGTGGGCAGGGCGGGCGCCGCCAGCATCGCTCGCGCCGCGGCCGCGCCGGCCTCCTCGTTGTGGGCGCCGGCGATGACCGCGATCTCCTCGGCCAGGCCGTGCGCACGCATGGCCGCCCGATAGGCGCGCAGCCTGTCGGCCGAACCGGGGTCCTTGCCCCCGTCGACGTGGTGGATGCTGCGGTGCCCGAGGCCGACGAGGTAGTCGACCGCCTGCCGGATTCCCTTGGCGTCGTTGGTGCGAACGGTGGCCAGCGGCGACTCCCCGTCCAGGCCGGTCAGTCTCCGGCACGCCACCACGACGGGCACCCGGGAGGCCAATCCGGCGAAGAACTCGTCGTCGGCCTTGGGTCCGAGCAGGATCAGGGCCCCGCAGCGGTGGCTGAGCAGGGACTCGGTGACCGCGGCCTCGCTGCGGTCGGGCAGGTTCGCCGACAGCAGCACCTCGTAACCCAGATGCTCTGCGGCAGGGTAGATGTGGGTGACGAGCTCCGCCTCGAACAACTGACGGATGTCACTCATCACGCCGAGGGTGCGGCTGCGGCCCTGGGCGAGCAGTCGCGCCGCCGAGTCGGGGCGGTACCCGATCTCGTCGGCGATGGCCAGCACCCGCTGCCTCGTCTCGTCGCTGGCGCCCGGTTTGCCGTCGAGGATGAACGACACCAGCGTGCGCGACACCCCCGCGCGCTCGGCGACGTCGGCCATCGTCGGTCTCCGGGGCGCGCCGTTGGTACGCCGCCGTCGGGGTGTGCTCACGGTGTTCCTGCCTTCGGTGGAGTGACGGTTGACACATTCGCCGAGCGCGGTTCATAGTAGACCTTACGCGCGTTACTAACGCGCGTTAGTTCGAGAAACGAGGTACCCGTGTCCACACACGCCTCGCCCGACAGATCCTCGGGCCGCTTCCTGACGAAACTCACCGTCATCGCCACCCTCGGTGGCCTGCTGTTCGGCTACGACACCGGTGTCATCTCCGGCGCGCTGCTGTACATGAAGGACGACCTGGCGCTGTCCTCCTTCGGCGAGGCCACGGTCGTGAGCTCCCTGCTGTTCCCCGGTGCGGCCTTCGGCGCGCTGTTCGGCGGCCGCGTCGCCGACCGGCTCGGGCGTAAGCGCACCCTGCTCATCTGCGCGGGCCTGTTCCTCGTCGGGGCGATCGGCTGCGCCCTGGCCCCCAACGTCCAGATCATGGTCGCCGCCCGCATCGTGCTGGGGCTCGGCGTCGGCGCCGCCGCCGTGACGTGCCCCCTCTACCTGGCCGAGATGGCGCCGGCGGACCGGCGTGGGCGCATGGTGACCATCAACGAACTGATGATCGTCACCGGTCAGATGCTGGCCTTCGCGACCAACGCGCTGCTCGACCACCTGATCCACGACCCGCACGTGTGGCGCACGATGCTGGCCGTCGCGGCGGTGCCCGCAGTGGCCCTGCTGATCGGGATGATGGTGCTGCCCGACTCCCCGCGCTGGTACGCCCTCAAGGGCCGGCTCCCCGAAGCCCGCACCGTGCTGTCGCTGAGCCGGACCCCGAGCGAGGCCGACGCCGAGTACGCGATCGTCGTGGACCACACCAACCACATGCTCAAGACGAGGACCACGCCGTTCACCGTGATCCGCGACGTGCCGTGGATCCGCCGGATCGTGCTGATCGGTTGCGGGCTCGCGATCGTGCAGCAGGCCACCGGAATCAACACCGTCAACTACTACGCGCCGACGATCCTGGAGCAGAGTGGCCTCGGCGTGAGCGCCGCACTGATCGCCACGATCGCCGTCGGCGTCACCTCGGTGATCACCACCATCATCGGCATCGTCCTGCTCGGCTTCGTCGGCCGCCGGACCATGCTGCTGATCGGTTTCGCCGGTGTCGCGGCATCTCAGGCCGCGCTCGCCGCGACCTTCCTGATGTCGGAGAGCACCACGCGCAGCTACGTGATCCTCGGCTGCATGGTGCTCTTCGTGGGGTTCGTGCAGATGTTCATCGGAACCTGCGTCTGGCTGCTGCTCTCGGAGATCTTCCCGCTGTCGGTGCGCGGATTCGCCATGGGCATCGCGGTTTTCGTGCTGTGGTGTACCAACGCGGTCATCTCGTTCCTGTTCCCGCTGCTCAACGACGCGCTGGGTTCCACGGGCACCTTCGCCCTGTTCGTCGTCGTCAACATCGCGTCCTTCGTCTTCGTGCACCGGACGGTGCCTGAGACCAAGGGCACCACCCTGGAAGAACTCGAAGAACGTCTCGAAGCCGAGGGCCTCGCGGCGTCTGTCACCGAAAGGACCCCTGCATGACCACCATTCGCGTTGGCTCCGCCCCCGACTCGTGGGGTGTGTGGTTTCCCGACGATCCGCAGCAGACGCCCTACACGCGGTTCCTCGACGAGGTCGCCGCGTCCGGCTACGAGTGGATCGAGCTGGGTCCCTACGGATACCTGCCGACCGATCCCGCGCAGCTGTCCGACGAACTCGCCGCCCGCGGTCTGAAGCTCTCGGCCGGAACGGTGTTCGAGCACCTGCACCAGTCCACCTCTCGCGGGGACGACGCCTGGAACTCGGTGTGGAAGCAGATCGAGGACGTCGCCAAGCTGACCGCCGCGGTCGGTGGCAAGCACGTGGTCGTGATCCCGGAGATGTGGCGCGACCCCGCGACCGGCGAGGTGCTCGAGAACCGCGATCTCACCCCCGACCAGTGGGCGGCCAAGACCGGCGGCATGAACGAGCTCGGCAAGGCGATGTTCGAAACCTACGGCGTGCGTGCGCAATACCATCCCCATGCCGACTCGCACGTCGACACCGAGGAGAACGTGTACCGCTTCCTCGACGGCACCGACGGCGCCCACGTCAACCTCTGCCTGGACACCGGGCACATCTCCTACTGCGGGGGCGACAACATCGCGATCATCCGCCGCGCGCCGGAGCGCATCGGCTACCTGCACCTCAAGCAGGTCGATCCCGAGGTGCGCGCCAAGGTCGAGGCCGAGGACCTGCCCTTCGGGGAGGCCGTCAAGCTCGGCGCGATGATCGAGCCTCCCCACGGAATCCCGGACATGCCGCCCCTTCTGGCCGAGGTCGAGAAGCTCGGCATCGACGTGTTCGCGATCGTCGAGCAGGACATGTATCCCTGCGAGGTCGACGCCCCGCTGCCCATCGCCCAGCGCACCCGCAACTACCTCGGGTCCTGTGGCGTCCCGTCCGTGACCTTCCGCTAGGAGATCCTGACAATGCCTGACCACAACCTGTCTGACCAAGACCTGCGTGTCGCCGTCCTCGGTGTCGGCCTCATGGGTGCTGATCACGTGGCCCGCATCGGATCCCGCATCTCCGGTGCGCGGGTGGCCGTCGTCAACGACTACGTGACGGAGAAGGCCGAGCAGCTGGCCGCCACGATCCCCGGCTGCCGGGCCATCGCCGATCCGCTCGAAGCGATCGCCGACCCCGCCGTCGACGCGGTCGTCCTCGCCACGCCCGGGCCCACCCACGAGAAGCAGCTGCTCGCCTGCCTGGAGCACCGCAAGCCCGTCCTGTGCGAGAAGCCGCTGACCACCGACATCGACACCTCCCTGGAGGTCGTCCGCCGCGAGGCCGAACTGGGGACCCGGCTCATCCAGGTCGGGTTCATGCGCCGCTTCGACGACGAGTACGCCCACCTGAAGGCACTCATCGACGGTGGCGAGCTCGGCGCCCCGCTGCTGCTGCACTGTGTGCACCGCAACCCCGCCGTTCCCGACCACTTCGATTCGGTGATGACGGTGCGCGATTCCCTGGTCCACGAGGTCGACGTCACGCGGTTCCTGCTCGACGACGAGATCACCTCGGTCCAGATCGTGAAGCCGCAACCGAATTCGCTGGCGCGGGAGGGTCTCTTCGACCCCCAGATCGCGATCCTGGAGACAGCCGGCGGCAGGCACGTCGACGTCGAGCTGTTCGTGACCACCGGCGTCGCCTACGAGGTGCGCACCGAGCTGGTCGCCGAGAAGGGCAGCGCGATGATCGGACTCGACGTCGGCCTGGTGCGCAAGGGCGCGCCGGGGGTGTGGGGCGGAACCATCACCCCGAGCTTCAAGGAGCGGTTCGGCCGCGCCTACGACACCGAGATCCAGCGGTGGGTGGACGCCGTCCGCCGGGGTGCTGAGACCGGGAACTACGTCGACGGCCCCACCGCATGGGACGGGTATGCCGCCACCGCCGTCTGCGAGGCGGGCGTGCAGGCCCTGCAGTCCGGACAACCCGTCGCGGTCACGATGGTCGACCGCGCCTCGATCCCAGGAGCCTGACATGAAGATCGCCCTCGATCCGACCCCGTTCCACCACGACCACTCACTGCTCGAATTCCCGGCTCTGGTGGCCGAACTGGGTTACGAGCACCTGCAGCTGACGCCGCACCGGGACTTCATCCCGTTCTACAACCATCCCCGCGCCGACGACGACCTGGTCGCGAAGTTCCGCAAGGCATGCGCCGACGCCGGCGTCGGGATCGCCTCGGTCCTGCCGGTTTTGCGCTGGTCGGGTCCGGACGAGGACGCGCGGGAGGCCGCGGTGCGCAACTGGAAGCGCGTCGTGCAGATCACCGTCGACCTCGGCGTGAACGTCATCAACACCGAGTTCTCGGGCCGGCCGGAGAAGGCCGAGGAGTCCGAGCGTGCGTTCTTCCGGTCCATGGAAGAGCTCGTGCCGATCTTCGAACGCGAAGGCATCGACGTGCGCATCGACCCCCACCCCGACGACTTCGTCGAGGACGGGCTGGAGGCGCTGCGCATCATCCGCGGGGTGAACTCGCCGAACATCGGCATGGTCTACGTCGCGTGCCACAGTTTCCACATGGGCGGCAACATGTCCGAGATCATGGAAGCCGCAGGCGACAAGCTGCGCCTGGTCCACGTCGCCGACTCCATGGACCACCACCGCTCGCACGGACTGCGCTACATCACCAATCCGCCGGGCAACCCGGTACGGGTGCACCAGCACCTCAAGGTCGGCGACGGTGACGTCGACTGGGACGAATTCTTCTCCGGCCTGGGCAAGCTCGGATTCTACGACCGCGAGGACACCGTGATGGTCTCCAGCGTGTTCGCCGAAGACGAAGCAGCGCACGATGTCTCGCGCTACCAGCTCAAGACCATGACGGAGTACGTCAACAAGTACCGCTGACAAGTACCGGTGACGCACCCGCGGCAAGGAGAATGATGAAGCTCGGGCTCTACAACGCCGTCCTGCACGACCGTCCCCTGTCCGAGGCGCTCTCGGTCGTCGCCGACCTCGGTCTGACCGGGATCGAGCTCAACACGGGTGGCTTCCTGCCCGCGGTCCACGTGCCGAACATCGACGACATCCTGGTCAGCGACGCCGCCCGCGACGACTTCATCGGGGTCTTCGAGGGCACCGGTGTGTCGATCGCGGGGCTGAACTGCAACGGCAACCCGCTGCATCCCGACCCGGCGATCGGTCCCCGCCACGCCGCCGACGTGCACCGGTCGATCCGGTTGGCGCAGCGGCTCGGTCAGCACCGCGTCGTCACCATGTCGGGCCTGCCGGCCGGTGAGCCCGGCGGGGCACGGCCCAACTGGGTTGTCAACGCCTGGAATTCCGCCGCGTTGGACGTCCTGGATCACCAGTGGGGCATCGCGGCGGACTTCTGGAGGGAGACCGACCGGATGGCCCGCGACTGCGATGTCAAGGTCGCCCTGGAGCTGCATCCCCAGAATCTCGTGTTCAACAGCGCCACGGTGCACGAGCTCGTCGACCGCACCGGGGCGACGAACATCGGTGTGGAACTCGATGCGTCCCATCTGTTCTGGCAGCAGATGGACCCGGTCGCGGTGGTCCGTCACCTCGGCGGCCTCGTGGTGCACGCCGCCGCGAAGGACGTCCGCATCAACCCGGAACACGCAGCGCTCAACGGTGTGCTGGACAACAGCTTTCGGCGTCTTGGCCCCGGGGAGCCGAGGACCAACCTGGGCGGGGACGAGTGGGCCAACGAGTGGCCGAAGAACTCGGCGTGGGACTTCGTCGCGCTCGGCAAGGGCCACGATGTCGCGTACTGGACCGAGTTCCTGCGTGCCCTGCACGAGGTCGACCCGGACATGATGGTCAACATCGAGCACGAGGACGTCGAGCTGGGGCAGATCGAGGGGATCGCCGTGGCTGCCGAGGTCCTTCGGGCTGCCGACACCGCGCTGCAGGCTTCGCTGGTGTGATCAGCGGGACGCGCCCACGAGCGCGTCGATGAACGCCCCGACGAGCAGGTCGGCGTCGGTGCGGCAGAGCGCACTCATCGCGATCGAGAGCGGCGAGCGGACGCGGACCGTGGTGATGCCGTCCTGTGCGGCCGCCGAGCTCGCGGGGACGAGCGCCACCCCGAGGCCCGCGGCCACCATCGCGAGCTGACTGCTGATCGATTGCGCGAGATGCGCAGCCCGCGGGGTGAATCCGGCACCGCGGCAGCAGGCGGCGACCTGGTCGTGGTAGTCCGGTGTCCCCGAGCGGGGGATCCACACCCACGGCAGGTCGGCTGCCCGTCCGAGGTCTGATCGCAGCCCCGTCGGCAGCGTCCAGCCCTGCGGCGCCGCCAGGACGAACGGTTCCTCGGTCAGGGTGACGTGACGCAGCCACGGCCGCGCCGGCCCGTGCCGGACGATCGCGATGTCGATCTCCCGACGCTGCAGCAGTTCGGATCCGAAGTGGGTGTCCACCTCACGCACCGTGACGTCGACACCGGGGTGGGTACGGGCGTGCGCGGCGAGCGCCCGCGGCAGCACACGGGTGAAAGCCGTTGTCACCGCGCCGATTCGCAGTTCACCCACCTGACCTTCGGCAGCCAGCCGGGCCGCGGATTCGGCGTCCTCGGCCGCGGCCACGACGCGGCGGCACCGGTCGAGGAACACCGTTCCCGCCGACGTGAGCACCACGTGCCGGGTGGTCCGGTTCAGCAGCAGCACGCCGAGTCGCTTCTCGATCGCCTTCACCGCCGACGACAGCGGTGGCTGGGACATCTGCAGACGGTCCGCGGCCCGGCCGAAGTTCAGTTCCTCGGCGACGGCGATGAAGTAGCGGGCCTCCCGCACCTCGAGCATTGATAGCTGCTCCCTATCACTGAAAGACGGAATCGGACCTTCACAGGATAAATGGCGTCCGGTGCAATGGTCGGGTGCTTCTCTCCGCCAGTGCGCCCGCCCGGACCGCCGAACGGCGTCTGGTGCTGACGTTGTGGTGCGCGGGTCTGGCCGCGTTCGCCGCGATGTACGCCCCGCAGGGCCTCCTCCCGTCGATCGGCCACGACCTGGGCGTCAGCGCATCCCAAGCGGCCCTGCTGATCTCGGCCTCCACCTTCGGGCTGGCGCTGTCGGTGCTGCCGTGGGCCTGGCTGGCCGGCCGCATCGGTCTGCCGACGGCGATGCGGGCCGCGGCCGTTGCGGCTGCGGTGTGTGCCGTCGCCGTGCCCCTGCTGCCGACGTTCGACGCGCTGCTGGCGGGCAGGGTGGTCCACGGTGTGGCGCTGGGCGGCATCCCCGCCCTGGCGATGACCCTCTCGCACGACATCGCCGCGCCGGCCCGCGCCGCGACGATGGCGGGCAGCTACGTGGCCGCGACCTCGGTCGGGGGATTGGGCGGGCGCCTGCTCGCGGTACCGGCAGCCGAGCAGTTCGGTTGGCGCATCGGCCTTCTCCTGCTCGGCGGTGTGGTGGCGGCGTTGATGGTGGCGATGATCGCCCTCGTCCCGTCCTGCGCGGCCACGACGCCGCGCAGGGCCGCCGGAATGATCGGGGCACATCTGCGCAACCGCGCCCTGTGGCCCGTGCTGGTCGTCGGACTGCTCCTGTCGGGGGCGGTCATGACAGTCTTCAACTATCTGCCGTTCCGTCTGTCCGCGGCCCCCTACGGGCTGGCGCCGGCGATGATCTCGATGATCTTCCTGACCTACCTGGGTGGAACGGCAGGCTCACGCAGTACCGGGTGGCTGGGCGCCCGCTTCGGACCGGCCGTCGTGCTGGCGACGGCGGGGGCATTGGTGGCTGTCGGCGCGCTGGTCACGTCGGCGGGACCGCTGGTGGTCGTCGTCATCGGCGTCGCGGTGCTGACCGCGGGGTTCTTCGTGGGGCACGCGGTCGCGTCGAGCATGGTCGCCGCCCGCGCGGTCGAGGGCCGCGCTCAGGCGAGCGCCCTCTACACGATCGGCTACTACACCGGATCGAGTCTGTTCGGTTGGCTCGGGGGCCTGGTGTGGTCCCACGGCCACTGGGCTGCGGTCGCCACTCTCGTCGCCGTGCTCGGTGTCTCGGCCGTCGCGTTCACCGCCGCGGCCCGCTGACGCCGGGCGGGCCGCCGGGGCGGGTGCTTAAGATCGCACCTGTTGAGATCCGCCGAAAACACAATGCCACCGAGCGGCGTCGCCAGTTGTGCGACGCCGCCATCGCGCTGTTGGCCCAGGACGGGCCGCGCGGCCTGAGCCACCTCAAGGTGGACCGGCGCGCCGGAGTCCCCGACGGCACGACGTCCTTCTACTACCGGACCAGAGCGGCGCTGCTGCGCGGAGTGGCCGACCAGTTGATCCGCTACGACGCCGAGGCCTTCACCGAAGCGTTCAAGGACGCGCCCACCAGCAGCGGCGAGGTCATCGCCGACGTGCTGGCCCGCCAGATCCTCTCCATCCGGGAGGAGCCGCAGTTCTCGCGCACGCGCGCCCGCCTGGAGCTGACGATGCTGGCCACCGGCGATCCCGACCTGGCCGCGGGCTTCGAGGAGATGGACGTGAGTTTCCGCGCCCTGGTCGGACAGTTCGTGCTCGCCCTGCAGTCCGGGGACGTCGACCCCGCGATCCTCGACGAGCAGGCCACCGTGCTCCTGGCGTACCTCGGCGGCCTGATCTTCGCGTTCGCCAACGGTTCGCCACAGGTGATGACCAGGCAGGACATCGCCCGCCAGATGCGCGCGGTGATCGTCGGTGTGGCCGCCGAGCGCCTCGGCACCCACTAGAGAGCCCGCACAGGAGCCCAACGGGCCAGTAAGGTCGCCCTAACTAAGGGTGAGCTTACTCATGATGCCCGGAAGGGGTGGCTCCGACGATGTCTGACAATCCGCCGTTCTCGCTGGTGCTCGGCTTCGCCACCGAGACGGGCAACTCCACGATGGTGGCCAAGAAGTTCGCGCAGGCCGCCCGCGGTGCCGGGATCGACGTCGAACCGCAGTACCTCAACGATCTGAACCTGGACGCGCTGGCGACCGCCACGCACTTCGTGGTGATCACCGCGACGTACGGGGACGGCGAGGTGCCCTACGACGCCGAGGTGTTCTGGGAGGAACTGAGCTCCGACGGTGCGGGCCGCCTCGACCATCTGACGTTCGCCGTCCTCGGCCTGGGGGACAGCTTCTACCCGCTGTTCTGCAACGCGGGAAAGATCATCGACGAGCGGCTCGCCGAACTGGGCGCCCACCGCCTCACCGACCGCGTCGACTGCGACCTCGAGTTCGAAGAACCCTCGGAGGCATGGACTGCCCAGGTGGTGGGCCGCCTGGCGCAGATCTCGGCCGCCACGCCCGTGGCGGCGACCGAGGCCGACGAGCCCGTGCAGACGGATTCGCCGTGGAACCGCCGCAATCCGTTCCCCGCCCGGTTGGTGGTCAATCTTTCCCTGACCCACGCCGGCTCGGACAAATCGGTGCGCCACTACGAGATCGACCTCGGCGACAGCGGGATGTCCTACCAGGCGGGCGATTCGCTGGGCGTACACCCGGTGAACGACCCCGAGCTGGTCGACGCCGTGCTCGCACGGTTCGGGGTGGGGCCCGAGTACGTGGTGGCGCACCACGATCGACCGCTGGGAGCGCTGCTCACCGAGCACCTGGAGCTACGCGTGCCGACGGGCGCACTGCAGAGCCTGGTGGCGACCCACACGCGTGACGCCGAAGCCAGGGCGCTCCTGACGGGCGGTGACGCGGCGGCGCTGACGGGCTGGTTGTACGGCCGCGACGTTCTCGACCTGCTGGCACTCGCCGACCTCGGCGTCGACGAGGTGGTTCCCACGCTGCGACCGCTGCAGCACCGGGACTACTCGATCGCGTCGAGTCCGCTTCTGCACCCGGACCGTATCCACCTCACGGTCGCGACAGTGGACTATACCGCCCGTGGCCGGGCCCACCGCGGGGTGGCGTCCGGCTTCCTGGCCGACCGCGCCGATACCGTGCGAGTTCACCTGGCGCCCAACGACTCTTTCCGTCTACCGGCCGGCGACGCGCCGATCGTCATGGTCGGACCCGGCACCGGCATCGCCCCGTTCCGGGCGTTCCTGCAGGAACGGCAGGCCACCGGGGCGACCGGAGACTCGTGGCTGTTCTTCGGTGACCGTCACCGCGCCACCGACTTCCTGTACGGCGACGACCTCGCCGCGTTCCGGGAGGCGGGTGTGCTGACCCGGTTGAACTGTGCGTTCTCCCGCGACCAGGCCGCCAAAGATTATGTGCAGCACCACATGCTGGCCCACGCCGCGGAGCTCTACTCGTGGCTGCAGGACGGCGCGTACTTCTACGTCTGCGGCGACGCCGACCACATGGCCAAGGACGTGCACCGCGCACTGCACGAGGTGGTGCGCACCGCCGGTGGTCTGGACGAGGAGGCCGCGCACTCCTACGTCAACGACCTCATCACCACGCATCGCTACCTGCGCGACGTGTACTAGACCCCGATCAGCGACTCGAGAGGGGTGCGGGCGAAGTACACGCCGAAGCCCGCGGCCACCACCCACAGCAGCGGGCTGACCTCACGGAATTTCCCTGCCGCCGTGCGCATCAGCACCCACGCGATGAAGCCGACGCCGATGCCGTTGGCGATCGAATAGCTGAACGGCATGACCGCGACGGTCAGTACGACCGGCAGGGCGACCGAGAATTCCGACAGGTCGATGTGGCGCAGCTGAGACACCATCATCGCGCCGACGATCACCAATGCCGCGGCCGCGACCTCGGTCGGCACGATCGACGCCAGCGGCGAGATGAACATCGCGGCCAGGAACAGCACTCCGGTGACGACGTTGGCCAGGCCGGTGCGGGCGCCCTCCTCGATGCCGGCACCGGATTCGATGAAGACGGTGTTCGACGACGACGAGGTCGCACCGCCGACCACCGCGCCCGCACCTTCGACGACCAGCGCCGAACGTAACCGCGGGAACGTGCCCTTGTCGTCGGACAGCCCCGCCTCGCGGGACAGTCCCGTCATGGTGCCCATCGCGTCGAAGAAGTTCGCGAACACCAGCGTGAAGACGAGCATGACCGCCGCCAGGACACCGATGCGGCTGAAGCTGTTCAGGCTGAACTCGCCGACCAGGGACAGGTCCGGCAGCGAGAACGGCGACCCCGACAGCGACGGCACGGACAGGCTCCAACCGCCCGGGTTGTCCACCGCCGACCCCAGATGCCAGATCGCCTCGATCACGACGGCGACGATCGTGCCGGCGACCAGGCCGATGAGGATGCCGCCGCGCACTTGCCGGATCACGAGGGCTCCGGTCAGGACCAGGGTGAGGACGAACACGAGCGTCGGCACGGTGCTGATCGACCCTGCCCCGCCGGCGCCGAGTCCGACCGGCGGCGACGGGACGCCGGTGGAGGCGATGAACCCCGCATCCACCAAACCGATGAACAGGATGAAGAGGCCGATGCCGGCGGTGATCGCGAGCTTGAGCTGCATCGGCACCGCGTCGAAGACCAGGCGCCGCAGGCCGGTCACCGCGAGCAGCACGATGATGAGGCCGTTGATCACGACGAGGCCCATCGCCTCGGCCCATGTCAGCGATCCGACGACGGTGGTCGCGAGGAACGAGTTGATGCCGAGGCCGGCGGCGAGCGCGAACGGCAGCCGGGCGACCAGGCCGAACAGGATCGTCATCACCCCGGCGGCCAGCGAGGTGGTGGCCGAGACCTGGGCGAAGTCCAGCTTGGCGCCGGTCACGTCGGCCGACCCCGACAGGATGATCGGGTTCAGCACGACGATGTAGGCCATCGCGATGAAGGTGACGACGCCACCGCGGATTTCGGTGCCCAGCGTCGACTGGCGGGCCGTGATCTCGAAGAAGCGGTCCACTGGGTTCACGGGCGGCCCTAGAACCGCGGTGCGGGTGCGGGTGCGGGTGCGGGGGGAGGAGGAGCGATGGGTATGCACAGCCCGGTCTGCGTGTCGAGGAACTTACCCTCGACGCAGAACGGCGAGCACCCGTAGATGACCCCGGTCTGACCGGGCGGGCACTGTGCCGTCGAGGTGGCGGGCGCACTGCCGAACGCCGCGGAGAGCGGAGCCGCCAGTGCCACGGCGGCGACGGCCGCAGCGGCGAGACGCGACATCCTCGGTTTCATGTGCTTCCCCTTCTCAGCTGGGCGTGCCGGTGGCGACACGGGGTGCGTCTTTGTCGGGCGCGACGTCGAGCACGAACTCAGCCACCCGGGAGCGGTGCGCTTCGGCGCTGCCGAGCAGCGCCGCATCGGTGTAGGCCCGCTTGTAGTACAGGTGGGCCTGGTGTTCCCAGGTGAATCCGATACCACCGTGTACCTGGATGGTGTCGGTCGCAACCCGGACGAACGCCGCCGAGCTCGTCGCCTGCGCGATGGCCACGGCGAGGGCGGGGTCGTCCGAGCCGTCGGTCAGCGCCCAGACGGCGTGGTAGGCGGTCGAGCGGGCGTGCTCGACGGCGACCAGATCGTCGGCGAGGCGGTGCTTGACGGCCTGGAACGATCCGATCGGCCTGCCGAACTGCAGCCGGTTCTTGGCGTAGTCGACCGTGAGGTTCAGCAGATGCTGTGCGGCGCCGACCTGTTCGACGGCCAGCAGTGCGGCGCCCACCTGCAGCGCGTGGGTGACGACACGCTCGGCCTCCTCCGGCCCGGACACCAGCCGAGCAGGGGCGCCGGTCAGCGTCACCGAGGCCTGCGGACGGGTCAGATCCAAGGTGGTCAGCGAAACCCGCTGCACACCTTCGTCATTCGCGTCCACCGCGTACAGTCCGACCCCGTCGGGACCGGTCGCCGCGACAAGCAGCACGTCCGCTGCCCCGGCGTCGACGACGCGCTCGACGCTGCCGGTCAGCGTCCACCCGTCCCCGGCGCGGACGGCGTCCACGGTCACCGCCGACGGGTCGAACGTCGCGGCGTCCTCGGGAACGGCGAAGGCGGCGGTGCGGGTGCCCTCGACCAACGCGTCGAGGAGATCGCCGGAATCCGACGACGCGACCAGTGCCGGAATGGCCAGATACACGGTGCCGAACAGCGGTCCGCACGCCAGCGCGGCGCCCAGTTCCTCGACGGCCACCGCCTGATCGATCAGCGTGCCGCCCGCGCCGCCCGCCGACTCCGGAACGGCCATGCCCAGCACCCCCAGCTCGGTGCCGAGGCGCGCCCAGACCTTGGCGTCGAAGGGCGGGTCCGAGGCCATCCACTCCCTGACCGCACTCTCGCCGATGTGGTCAGCGCAGAAGGAACGCACCGCAGCACGCAGTTGCCCCTGCTCCTCGGTGAACACGTACTCCGTGCCCCCCAACATTTCAGCCACGCGGCACCTCCTTCCACGGCATCCCCGCATCCGCCCGCAAGTCGCCCGGCAGGCCGAGGACCCGTTCGCTGAGGATGTTGCGCATGACCTCGGACGTGCCGCCCTCGATAGTGTTCGCGCGGCTGCGCAGGAAGCGCTGCTGGATCGGGCCGCGCCAGTCGTCGACGTCCTGATCGGAATCGTGCATCGCGTACCCGTCGTACAGGATCCCCTCGGGCCCGAGGAAGTCCATGCAGAACTCGTAGATGTGCTGGTTGAGCTCGGCGCCCACCAGCTTGCCCACCGACGCCTCGGGGCCGGGCCCGCCGACGGTCGCCGACGCGCGGGACCGCTCCGAGGTGAGTCGCTGCGCCTCGCTGCGCAGCCACAGAGTGGTGAGCCGGTCCCGCAGCACCGGTGTCTGACGCTCGGGCCGGGACCCCCACAGGGCCACCGCGTCGGAGATCGTGCCCGCGCCGCGCCGGCTGCCGCTGCCGCCGAGGGCGCTGCGTTCATTCATCAACGTGGTCATGGCCACCCGCCAGCCGTCGCCGACCGCGCCGAGACGGAACGCGTCCGGGATGCGCGCGTCGGTCATGTAGACCTCATTGAACTCCGCGTGACCGGTCATCTGCCGCAGCGGGCGGGTCTGCACCCCGTCGCTGTGCATGTCGATGACGAAGTAGGTCAGCCCTTTGTGCTTCGGCACGTTCGGATCGGTGCGCGCGAGCAACAGGCCCCACCGAGCGCGATGGGCCAGGCTGGTCCACACCTTCTGGCCGTTGACCACCCAGGTGTCGCCGTCGAGGACCGCCGAGGTCGCGAGGCCTGCAAGGTCCGAGCCCGCACCCGGCTCGGAGAACAGCTGACACCAGATGTCCTCGGTGGTGGCCAGCGGCCGGAGAAGCAGCTTCCGGATGTCGTCGGTCTGAGCATGTTCACGCACGGTCGGCGCGGCCATGCCGTAGCCCATGGGGTTCAGGCCGAGTGGGACGGGCCCGCCGGCACCCTGCAGGATCCGGTCGGCGACGGCCTGCAGACCGCGGGACAGGCCGAGGCCACCGAAGCCTTCGGGGAAATGCACCCACGACAGACCCGCATCGAAACAGGCACCGAGGAACTGTGGAATCGGAACGGACTTGGGATCGTGCTCGGCGACCACCCGCTGTGCGGCGTCGGCAACCCGATCGGCATCAGTGCCCATAGCTGCACACTAAATCAGTCGACGGGCCGGCCGACGGTCAACTCATCGGTATGAGGGAATCGACCTCAGTAGGCGGTGAGGGCCAGGCGTTCGTGCTGAGCCCTGTGACGACGCTGGAGCAGGTACCGGAGCCACCGAACATCAATTAACACAGTGTTCCTTACGCAGTCTTGGTGAGCAGGGGGAGCAGCTGACGGCGCGCGACCATCGCATCGGCGAAGTGGTTGAGCGCTTCGGGCACCGAGCCGGCCGCGGGGAAATCGATCCCGGCGTCGCGAAGGGCCTGCTCGACAGCGCGGCTGGCGACCAGTGACCACTCCTCGCCGGCGGCGGTGCAGAGGTCGTCGACGACGAACAGCAGCGAAAGAGCTTCCGCGGCAAACGAATCGACGTCGCTGAGGTCTAGGACGAAGGGCTTCTCCGGAAGGATGAAGCGGTCGATGTAGCGCCCGGACCGCTCGACGTTGGCGCCGTCGAGGTGGCCCGAGATCTTGACGACGGTGGCCAGCTGACGACAGTGCGCCCGAATGTCGGCGCCATCGCAGTGAAACGTCGGATTGCCGTACATCGCAGCCTCCCTCGATCTAGTGCAATTTCGCGTCACCGGTCAGCGACACAATCATCAAGGTAGTAAGCCAATTTAAGGCTGCTGGGTGTAAGGACTAATTGTTCGGTAAGAACTCTGAGCCGATGCCGCTAGCAAACTCGCCGGTAACTTAGCCGCGGCGCTGTTGCTGAGCGCCCTTGTAGGTGGCCCAGGGGTTGTAGTCCGCCAGCAGTTCCTCCTGCGGCGGGCGCGCCTCCTCGGCGACGTGCTGCAGGTTGATCCGGATGCGATACCAGATCGAGCTCGGCCCACGCATGCCGTCGACGAGAACGTCTGTGGGTTCCAATTTTTCGGCCGCCGACGGGTACTTGTCCCGCCACTGCTGCAGCGCCGCCATCGCCTCGTCCCTGGTCTTGGTCCGCGCCACCTCGATCAACGGCATGATCGACTGTCTGCGCCCGTCGCCCGACTTCGCCGCGCCCCGAGGGGCCTTCTCGGCAGGGCCCAGCGCCTCGGCGAGCTCGAGCAGGCCCTCCAGGCCGCCGGGGGCGTCGTCCATGCCCTCCCACGGATCGCCCAGGTCGGCGAACCGCCCGGGCACGGTCCGCACGGTGAACTCCTCCGGCCGGCATGCGGCCACCTCGTCCCAGAACAGCGGGGTCGAGACGCGCGCGTCCGGGGTGGCGCGCACCGAGTACGCGGAGGCGACCGTCCGGTCCTTGGCGTTCTGGTTGAAGTCGACGAAGACGCCGTGACGTTCTTCCTTCCACCACCGTGCGGTCGCCGACTCCGGCGCGCGGCGCTCCACCTCGCGCGCCACTGCTTCGGCGGCGAGCCGCACGAGTTTGAAGGGCCACCGGCGGTGGATGCGGGCATAGATGTGGAAGCCGCGTGAACCCGAGGTCTTGGGCCAGGCCACCAGGCCGTGGTCTTCGAGGACCTCGCGGGCGACGAACGCGACGTCGAGGATCTGGCGCCACCCGACGCCCGGCATCGGGTCCAGGTCCACCCGCAGTTCATCGGGGTGCTCGAGGTCGTCGTCGCGCACGGGATGCGGGTTCAGGTCGACGCAACCCAGATTCACCGCCCAGACGAGACCGGCGGGCTCGCGCAGTACCGCCTCCTTCGCCGACGTCCCCGACGCGTACTTGAGTTCGGCCACCTCGATGAAGTCCGGCCGTTTCTCCGGCGCCCGTTTCTGGAACACGGCCTCCTGGTCGATCCCCTTGACGAAGCGCTTGAGGATCATCGGCCGGTCTCGGACGCCGCGCAGCGCGCCGTCGGCGACCGCGGTGTAGTAGCGGATCAGGTCCATCTTGGTCAGACCGAGGTCGCCGAAGACGACCTTGTCCGGATTGGTGATCGGCACCTGCCGCCCGCCGATGTCGAACGACTCGCCAGCAGCCATGTGCTCATCGTAGGTTCCCGGCCCCGTCGTTCGACGTCTGACTGCGACCCCTGTCACATAAGGTTGACGCATGCCCAACATCAGCGATCTCCCGTTCCAGGCGCTCGCCAAGGTGCAGCAGTCGTCGGTCGGTAAGACCGTCGGGAAGTACCTCGATCGCGGCTCGGCCGAGATCCACTACGCGCGCAAGATGTTCGAGTCGGGCGCCCTGAAGGTGGAGCCGCCGCAGGACGTCGCCGCACTGATCGGCGACATCCGGCGCTGGGGCGAGTTCGGCATGATCGCAGCGCTCAACGCGCGCCGGCACCCGCACCGCACCGCGGTCATCGACGACTTCGGTCAGATGACGTTCAAGGAACTCGACGACGCGGCCAACGCGGTGGCCAACGGGCTGCTCGCCAAGGGGGTCAAAGGCGGTGACGGCGTGGCGATCCTGGCCCGCAACCACCGGTGGTTCCTCGTCTCGGTCTATGCCACCGCCAAAACTGGGGCCCGCATCATCCTGCTCAACAGCGAGTTCTCCGGACCCCAGATCAAAGAGGTCTCCCACCGCGAGGGCGCCAAGCTCATCATCTTCGACGACGAGTACACCGCCGCCGTCTCGCAGGCCGAGCCGGAACTGGGCAGGCTGCGCGCACTGGGCGTCAACCCGGACAAGGACGAACCCTCGGGCAGTACCGACGAAACCCTCGAAGAGCTGATCGCCCGCACCAGTGCGACGCCGCCGCCGAAGGCGACCCGGCATTCGTCGATCATCATCCTCACCAGTGGCACCACCGGCACGCCGAAGGGCGCCAACCGCAGTGCGCCGCCGTCGTTGGCCCCCATCGGCGGGGTGCTGTCCTCGGTGCCGTTCAAGGCCAAGCAGGTGACGTCGCTGCCCGCCCCGATGTTCCACGCGCTGGGGTTCCTGCACGCGACGATCGCGATGATGCTGGGCTCGACGCTGGTACTGCGCAGGCGGTTCAAGCCGGCCACGGTGCTCGCCGACATCGAGAAGCACAAGGCCACCGCGATCGTCGTGGTTCCGGTGATGCTCTCGCGCATGCTCGACGAACTCGAGAAGACCTCACCGAAACCCGACCTGTCCTCGCTGCGCATCGTGTTCGTCTCGGGCTCGCAGCTCGGCGCCGAGCTGGCCACCCGCGCGCTCAAGGACCTCGGTCCCGTCATCTACAACCTCTACGGGTCCACCGAGGTGGCGTATGCGACCATCGCTGGGCCGCAACACCTTTCGATCAACCCGGCCACCGTGGGCCCGGTCGTCAAGGGCATGAAGGTCAAGATCCTCGACGACAACGGCAACGAACTCCCCAAGGGAGAGGTGGGCCGGATCTTCGTCGGCAATTTCTTCCCGTTCGAGGGGTACACCGGCGGCGGCGGCAAGCAGATCATCGACGGGCTGCTGTCTTCCGGCGACGTCGGCTACTTCGACGAGAACGACCTGCTCTACGTCAGCGGACGAGACGACGAGATGATCGTCTCCGGCGGCGAGAACGTCTTCCCCGCCGAGGTCGAGGATCTCGTCAGCGGCCACCCCGAGGTCGTGGAGGCCACGGCGCTCGGTGTCGAGGACAAGGACTGGGGCCACCGACTGCGCTGCTTCGTGGTCAAGGCCGAGGGCGCCACGATCGACGAGGACGCCATCAAGGCCTACGTCAAGGACAACCTCGCCCGCTACAAGGTGCCTCGCGAGGTGGTCTTCCTCGACGAGTTGCCCCGCAACCCCACGGGCAAGATCCTCAAGCGCGAGCTGCGGGACATGGAGCTCCCCACCTCGGACTGAGGTGGGCGTGATCGGCCTCAGCTCGCGAAGGCGGCCGAGCCCGGGACCGAGAGCGTCACGAGCATGCTCAGCAACAGAAGCCAGCCAGCACCCTGCCACGCGGTCCAGCCGCGCTCGGTCTTCCATTCGCGATAGGCCCGGATCAGCGCCCCGACCCCACCGGCGAACAGGAACGCCGGGACCAGGGCTGCGCGGAACACCGAATCCCGGGGCCCGGTGGCGTAGAACGCGAACGCCACGCCGGCCAGCGCGATTACGACGAGGGTATAGACCACCGCGGTCCGGTAGTCACCGGGCCTGGTGAACCTCTTCTCGGCGAAGTCGCGGTCGTTACCCATCGACAACCGGGTTCCCGCATTCCGCGGTTGCATGCCTCGATGTCTCACTGGTTTACTATCTACGTATGAAAGCAGATAGTGCTTCATCCCTTTCGTGGGCCTAGCGATCGAATTGCGTTGCGATGCTGGGCATTCTGCGTAATCCGACGTTCCGGTCGCTGTTCGGCGCGCAGGTCGTCGCGCTGATCGGCACCGGGCTGCTGACGGTCGCGCTGGGGCTGCTGGCGTATGCGCTGGCCGGTGACGACGCCGGCACGGTGCTCGGATCGGCGCTGGCGATCAAGATGGCCGCCTACGTCCTGGTGGCCCCGGTGATCACGGCGGCGGCCTACCGCGTCCCGCCGCGCACTCTGCTGATCGGGGCCAATGTGCTGCGCGCAGGGATCGCAGCACTGCTGCCGTGGGTCGAACAGACCTGGCAGATCTATGTTCTCGTCTTCGTCCTGCAGGCTGCCTCGGCCACCTTCACCCCGGCGTTCCAGTCGGTGCTGCCCGCGGTCCTCGACGACGACGAGGACTACACCCGCGGGCTGACCCTGTCCCGGCTCGCCTACGACCTGGAATCGCTGCTGAGTCCGGCCCTGGCCGCCGCCCTCCTGGTCGTGGTCACGTACGACAACCTGTTCCTCGGTACCGCACTGGGTTTCGTGCTGTCGGGTCTGCTGGTGCACAGGAGCGCGATACCGCGCTCGGGTGGTGAGCGGGCGGCGTCGTCGTTCTGGACGCGGACGACCGACGGCGTGCGGCATGCGTTCGGCCGGCCGGTGCTGCGCGCCCTGCTCGCGCTGAACATGGTGGTGGCCGCCGCGACCGCCCTGGTGGTCGTCAACACCGTGGTGTACGCCCACACGCTGCTCCATGCCGACGGCGGGTCCGCGATGGCGGTGCTGCTCGCCTGTTACGGAGCCGGCTCGATGGCCGCGGCGCTCTCGGTGCCGGCACTGATCGCGATCGCCTCGGACCGGCGCGTCATGCTCACCGGGGCCGCAATCGTGCTGGCGGGGCTCGGTGCGACGGCCGCCACGCTGCTTCTCGCGCCGCCCGCCACGACGGCGTGGATGCTGCTGTCGTCGCTGTGGGTCGTTCTCGGGGCGGGAACCTCACTGATCAATACGCCCGCGGCGAGGTTGGTGCGCGACGAGTCGGTGCCTGAGACGCGCTGCGCGCTGTTCACCGCGCAGTTCTCGCTGTCCCACGCCTGTTTCTTCGTGACCTACCCGCTGGCCGGCTGGCTCGGCGCCTCCGCGGGCCAGGGGTTCGCGGCAGTGGTGCTCGCCGGGCTGGCGGCCGTCGCCGCGGTGGTGGCTGCCACTCAGTGGGCGTCAGGTGCGGCCCGTGATGGCGTCGGCGACCCGGCGGCCGCTGACCAGGGCGCCCTGGATCGACGCCGTGTCGCGGTGGTCGCCGCACACCCACAGGCCGTCGGGGCTGCGTACCGGTCCGCGGGCACGGAGCGGCGGCGGCTGCACGGGTAGCGCATCGCTGATCACGTGTCTGACCAACGGAATCCATGACGAACCGTCGGTGCCCAGGATGTCCGCCGCGTGCGCGCGAACGACCGGCTCGGGTGGCGCCTCGGTCCGGCCGACGAGCGCCGACGCCGCGACGAGGTGGTAGCCCGCGGGCGCATAGGACGGCGCCGCCTTGCTGATGACGCTGGTGTTCACCACGGGCCCGGCTGGAGTCGCGCGGCCGTCCACCCACACCATGGCCGGGCCGGGCACCTCGCGATCGGTGGCCCACCAGTCGGTGACGACGCCCTTCATTGCCGGGGCCGGCACGCCGGTCAGCGACGCCGCGGTGCGGGCATCGGTGGCCACGACCGCGTGCCGTGTGCGTACCGTGTCGCGGCCGTCGGTGACCACCCAGCCGTGGCCGTCGCCGGCGATCCTGGTGACCGTCCTGCCGAATTCGATGTCGCGGACGATCGGCCGGGCCATCAGTGCCGGCAGTGCCTGCATGCCGTCGGCGGGCAGGCCGGGGACGCCGAGCGCGAACATCCGGGCCAGCAGCAGGGTGAACGCGTTCGAGGTCGAACCCTCGTCGTCGAGGACGACACCGGCCTGGAAGCGCTGCAGCACCCGGCGGGGCAGACCGCGGACCTTCGCGCGATCGAGCGCGTCGCGCAACGTCGTGTCGCGGCGACCCGAGGTCAGCGCTGCGGGACGCAGCGCCGGCAACGCCCAGCGTGCCAGCGCGAGCACGTCGCGCGTGCCAAGCCCGCCGCGGGTCAGCATCTGCGGCACCTCGCGGGGGGAACGCAGCGGATGGACCCACACCGCGGCGCCGTCGTCGGTGCGCACCGCCACCCCGGCCGCGAAGGATTGCAGCTCGAGGGCCGAAACATCGACGGCGCGAGCCAGTTCCGGATACGCGGGATTGAGTACCTGGAAGCCGCGATCGCAACGGAAGCCGTCGACCACGTCGGTGTGCACACGCCCACCGACGCGGTCGCCGGCCTCCCACACCATGACCGACATACCGCGCTGTGCCAGCAGGGACGCACAGCGCAGGCCGGCCAGGCCTGCTCCGACGACGAGGACATCGCAATCGCCGCCCGTGCTCGCCATGATCAAGCAGTACCCGCGACCGGTGCTGCGCCGGGCCCTGCGGCCTGCAGCGTCACAGTTCGGTAAGCGAACGCAATCGGTAGGTCCGGACGGGGCCCGCCACCGTGGCGCGGCACTGGGAGAACAGCGGTTCCGACATCTGCTGGTCCAGAACGACTTCCACCGATCCCGTATCCGTCGCCAGCACGACCCGGGCCCCGTCTTCGACGGTCTCGACGCTGACGGGCGCAAGCGCCTCGATCCGGTCCTCGCCGTGGTGCTGCCGCGCGAAATGCTGGGCGGCCTGGACCACGTGGGGCAGCGAGGTGCGGCCGCGCAGGAACCGGTCGTCGAGTCGCCCGTCCAGGTACAGCCGCACGAGGCCGGCGGCGTCGGTGCCGTCGACCCGGCCGTAGCAGAGCCCCTCCGGAAGGATCAGCATCGTCGCAGCGAACCGGTCGCCACCAAGATGCGAACACTCCCAGGTGAATTCGGGGTAGGCGGCGCTGATGGCGGCAACCGCGGCGCGCCCCCGCACCGCGCAGCACTGGTCGTGTTTGCCGTGGGCGCACACCGCCACCAGCGGGTCGGGAGACTCGGTGCCGTCCGCTCCACTGAGGTCGAGGTCGAGGTAGTCGCCCGGGCCGTCGACCTCACCCTGTAGGAGCTTGTGCCGGCCGACGTCGGCCTTGGCCACGAACCACCGCCAGCGCGGCGTCTGCGTGCGCCGGCCGTGCCGCCGGATCGCGGCGATGCGCATCCCGGCGGACTCGGCGCGGCGCACGATCGCGCGGCCGAGGTCTGGCTCGATAGACGCGGGTGACTGCAGGAACGCCGACGGCCCCCATCCGCCCTCCAGCTCCAGGAGAAGCCAGGTCGCGCCGGCGGATGCGGTGCCGAACATCGGCTCGTCGCGCGCCAGGGACTGCTGGCTGCACGGCGCGCGTTTGGCAGTCGTCACGCAGCAAGCCTAGGGACGGGTTTCCGGGGCGTCGGCGGGGACCACGACACCTTCGCGCAGCAGCCGCCGGATCAGCACGGCGCCGTCGGCGGCGTCGAGACCGGGCAACGCCGCCGCCGCGACGGCGTGGCCGGTGAGAATGTCGCGCAGCGCTGCCGCGCAGGTGTCCGGGAAAGTGATGGTCTTGTCGGGTAACCGCAGGCTGACCCGCGCACCGGAGACCTGGTCGACGGTGGCGTGCAGGGCGCTGCGCCACCGCACCGCGGAAGTGTCCGCCTGCTCGGCCGCCCGCAGGGTGGCGAGCGGACGGACGGCCTCGGGTCGTGTGCGTGACGAGTGCCGTGTGATCAGCCGGTCGGCGGCCGCCGTGCTGAGCGTCTGCGCGTTGTCACGCAGGTGGGCGACCATGTCGGCGATGACCTTCGCGGTCGTCGCCGCGATCTGGTCGGCGTCCGTGGGGTCGGAGCCCATGGGCAGGGAGGCCCGGAACTCCTCGAACTGGCCGAGTTCGTCGAGGACGGCGCGGGCGACGTCCAACCCGGTGGTCGCCGACACACCCAGGGTCAGGTGGATCGACGTCGTGTCCATCGCCTGGGCCGCATGGACCCAGCCGCGGGGGAGGTAGAGCGCGTCGCCGGCCGAGAGCACCGTGTCGAGCACCGGATCGGCGGTGACCCGCTCCTCGATCTGCTCGCGGTAGTGCGTCCACGCCTGCGCGGGAAGCGGATGCCGGTGCACGGGTTCGTGCACGATCCACCGCTTGGTCCCCGACACCTGCAGCACGAACACGTCGTGGACGTCGTGGTGGAAGTCGAACCCGCGGTTGCCGGGTGGGGTGATGTAGGCGTTGGCCTGAACCGGGTGCCCGATGTCGGCCACCGCCTGCTGCACGAAGTCGATGAGCGGCGGCCACAGCCGGTGCAGCCCCTGCAGGACTGCCGTGGCACCGGAGTCCAGTTGCGCCAGCACCTTGGCCGAGTCGACCTGGTCGGCGATCTCGGCGCCGAAGCCGGCGGGCCCGAGGTAGGAGTCCTTCGCGAGCACCCGCCCCTCTTTGGCCAGCCGCAGGAACGGCGCGCGTACCCCGCGCTCGGCGATGAGCTCGTCGACCATGTCGGGCGAGAGCAGATCGCAGAAGTCGCGGGGCAGCGCGTCAGAACGGCTCAGCAGCGGCTTGCGCCCCCAGTACTCGGCGGCGAAGACATCGGGGTCGATGCCGATGCAACGGCTGAGCACAAGCCGGCCTCAGGCGGTGCCGTCGGCGCCGCCGTCGTGACCGTCGGGGTTGCTTCCGCCGTCGGCGGTGCCTTCGCCGCCTGCGGTGCCGTCGGCTCCGCCGTCATGGCCTTCGGGGTTGCTTCCGCCGTCGGCGGTGCCTTCGCCGCCTGCGGTGCCGTCGGCTCCGCCGTCATGGCCTTCGGGGTTGCTTCCACCGTCGGCCGTGCCTTCGCCGCCGGCAGAGGAGGTGCTGATGTCGTCGTCGTCGAGCGCCATGGGGGTCTCTTTCCACTGTCATCCCCGAGGGGATCTCCGGAACGCCTCGGCGCCGTGAAGAGGTGACGCTTCGAAGCGTGCGCGGGCTGCGCGCGTCGGGGGTTTGCCCCGCCGAGGAGCAGCCGAAACACCAGGGTCGGCTAACTTCATCAGCAGCCCCCGGCGTCGCGGGTCTACGGATCCCGGGGGAGTCCCAGCAGGCGCTCGGCGATGATGTTCAGCTGTACCTCGGAGGTGCCGCCGTAGATCGTGGTCGCGCGGCCGGCCAGCAGATACTCGGCCCACTTGCCCGACAGCTCGTTCTGGTCGCCGATGGCGGCCTCGGTGCCGAACGACGACACCCCGAACTCGGCGTACCCCTGGCCGGTCTTCATCGACAGCAGCTTCGAGATGGCCGCGGCGGGCATCGGATCGCCGCCGGCGAGCGTCAGCAGCGTCGACCGCATGTTCAGCAGCTTGGCGGCGTGTCCCTCGGCGATGAGCCGTCCCGCTTCGTGCTGCTCGATCTGGTCGAAATGTCCGTCGCGGACGAACTCGACGAACTGGTCCAGGCTGGCCAGGAACGGCGGCTCACTGCTGCCGATCGACACCCGCTCGTTGGTCAGGGTGTTGCGGCTGACCTCCCAGCCGCGGTCCACCTCCCCGAGCACCATGTTGTCCGGAACGAACACGTCGTCGATGAAGACCGTGTTGAACATCGCGTTGCCGGTCAGCTCGCGCAGCGGTTTGACCTCGACGCCCTCGGCCTTCATGTCGAGCAGGAAATACGTGATGCCCTGGTGCTTCGGAGCGCTCGGATCGGTGCGGGCCAGCAGCGCGCCCCATGCGGAGTACTGGGCGCCGGTGGTCCAGATCTTCTGGCCGGTGATCCGCCAGCCGCCCTCGACCTTGGTGGCCTTCGTGGTCAGGCTCGCCAGGTCCGAACCCGCGCCCGGCTCGGAGAACAGCTGGCACCAGATCATCTCGCCGCGGAAGGTCGGCGGGAGGAACTGCTGCTGCTGTTCGTCGGTCCCGTACGCCACGATCGACGGGATGATCCAGGCGGCGATGCCCATCTGCGGCCGGCGTACGCGTCCGCTGGAGAACTCCTGGGCGATGATGATCTGCTCTATCGGGCTCGCGGCGCGGCCCCACGGCTTGGGCAGATGCGGCTGCACCCAGCCGCCCTCGGCGATGGCGGTGAACCGCTCTTCTTTCGGAATGGCTTTCAGCGCAGCGACTTCGGCGCGGATCTCCTCGCGCAGCTTCTCGGTGTCGGGGTCGAGGTCGATGTCGATGGACCGCATGCCGGTGCTCGTCGCGGTGTCCACCACCTGCTGAGGGTGGTCGGCGGCCCGGCCGAAGCAGGCGGCCAGCACGATGGCGCGGCGGTAGTAGACGTTGGTGTCGTGCTCCCAGGTGAAGCCGATGCCGCCGTGCACCTGGATGCAGTCCTGGGCGCAGTGCTGGGCCGCCACCGGCGCCAGCGTCGCCGCGACGGCCGCGGCGAACTCGAAACGGCTGTCGCCCTCGGGGTTCGCGCGATGCTCGTCGATCGAGCGCGCCGCGTCCCAGACGGCTGCGGTGGCCCGCTCGGTTTCGGCGATCATGCCCGCGCACTTGTGCTTGATGGCCTGGAACTGACCGATCGGCCTGCCGAACTGCTCGCGGATCTTGGCGTACTCCGACGCGGTGTCCGTCGCCCAGCGCGCCACGCCGATCGCCTCGGCGGCCAGCACCGTGGTGATGAGGGCCCGTGCCAGGCCGCGGCTCACAGTGCCCAGCACGCGGTCGTCTCCGACCTCGACGGCATTGACGCGCACGTGCGCGATCGGGCGCAGCGGGTCCACACTGGCCACCGGCTCGATCTCGAGCTGGTCGGCGTCGAAGACCACCCATTCCTCACCGGATTCGATGGCGACGGGCAGCACCAGCACCGAGGCCTGTGCGGCTGCCGGCACGGCCCGCACCTCGCCGCGGATCACGAGCCCGTCGCCGTGCCGGGTCGCGGTCAGTCCCGAGTCGATCGCGTAGGCGCCGATGACCTCCCCGGAGGCGAGCCCGGAGAGCACTTCGGCCTCGGGGTCGTGGGCGGAGATGAGCAGGCTGGCGATGGCCGACGGGACGAACGGGCCCGGCACGGCGCCGTACCCGAACTCCGCGGCGACGATGGCGAGCTCGAGTACGCCGAAGCCCTGTCCGCCGACCGACTCGGCGAGGTGAACACCCTGCAGCCCCTGCTCGGCGGCCGACTTCCAGTACGGCGGCGGGTTGGGCACAGGTGTCTCGAGGGCTTCGTGCAGCACGTCCGACGGGGCGACCCGCTGCACGAAAGCGCGCACCGAATCGGCGAGGTCGTTGTGCTCTTCAAGGATCGCGATGGGCATAGCTGCACCTCTTCACGTCGTCGTGACTGGTCCCAACCGGTTGGTTGGGACCGAGGTTACCTCGCCACCTGGTTCACCACGTTGGCGAGGTCGCGTCCGTCACGCAACCGTTCGCAGTTGTCGACCGCGAACTCCAGATAGCGGCGCATCGTGTCGGCCGTGTACCAGGTGACGTGCGGGGTGAGGACGACGTTGGGCAGTGTGAGCAGCGGGTTGTCGGCGGGCACGGGTTCGGTGGCGAACACGTCGAGCCCGGCGGCGGCCAGGGATCCCGACCGTAGGGCTTCTACCAGCGCGGCCTCGTCGACAATCGGTCCCCGCGAGGTGTTGACCAGCACCGCGTCGGACTTCATGCGCGCGAACGCCTCCCGGCCGAGGAGTCCGTGCGTCGCGTCGGTCAACGGCAGGTGCAGCGAGACGATGTCGCTCTCGGCGAGCAGGTCGGGCAGCGCCCGCCACTGCGGGGAGCCGTCGTCGCGGGTACTGGTGTGCCGCACGTCAGCGCCCAGCGCGAGCAGGATGCGCTCGACCTGCTTGGCGACATTGCCGTAGCCGACCAGCCCGACGGTGCACCCGCCGATGTCGCGGACCGTCTCGCCGAGCGTCGGATCCGACGGCCAACCGGCGCCCGCGCGCGTGGCGCGGTCGAGTTCGGGGAGCCGGCGCAGCGCGGCCAGCATCAGCAGCAGCGTGCCCTCGGCGACCGATGCCGCGTTGGCGCCGGGCATGTTGGCCACGGGGACACCGCGCGCGGTCGCCGCGGCGACGTCGATGGTGTTCACGCCGGCCCCCATCTTGTGCACCAGTCGCAGCGCCGGGGCCTTGGCGAGGTCGTCGCCGGTCAGGGGCCGCAGCACATGCCAGAGCACGTCGACCTGGGGCAGCTCGCGGTAGAACGTCTCCTCGTCGTCCTCGGCGCAGTATCTGATGTCCAGCCAATGTGTGTGCGGGGCAAGGAAATCGATGACCTTCGCGCCGGGGACGAAGTGCGCCAGAACCTTCAACCCCGGCGCCGTCACCACCGGCGCGTGATCCACTTGGCGATCGTATCGGCCTTCTCCGAGCGTGATCCCGGCGTCGTGAAGTAGTGGTCGGTGTCCATCGCCTGCAGCGCCTTGTCCGGGCTACCGAGCGCCTCCAGGATGCGCTGGGCGTCGGAGGGGAACACACCGGTGTCCTGCTCGGCGGTGATCACCAGCGCGGGGCAGGTGATGCGCGCGAGATGGGGCTCGGCGCGCGTCTGGGCATGACGCAGGCTCCACATGCCCAGCCAGTTGCGCAGGGTGCAGGCCGCGGCGATGCCGTGGGTCGAGCGATTGGCCCGCGCGGGCACTCCGGCGTAACACATGTTGGCCGGCCGCCTGGTGGGTTCGAGCCCGGGATCGACCATCCGCGGGTCGGCCCACGTGCGCATCACGGTGAACGGGCGGTCGGAGAATCCCGCGGCCCGGACGCGGACGAGTTCGGCCTCCGCCCAGTCGGTGATCGCCTCGTTGCGCGCGACCTGGGCCGCGCGGTAACGGCTCACGAACTCGGCGTCGTAGGACGGGCCGTTGCGCTCGTTGAACAGGTCGAGGTCGGGATCTGTTGCCACGGCGTCGTTTTCGTCGACCACCGCGGCGTCCATCCAGGCGGTCAGCACGTCGGGACGACCCGGGTGCGCGGCGCTGGCCACGTAGCCGTCGGCAGCCGGGAGGTCGTCGAGCCCCGCGGCGGGGCGCATTCCCTCCAGCGGGGTCACGTGCCGGTCGACCGCGTTGGCCTGATAGGCGGCCATCAGCGAGCCGCCACCCGAATTACCCAGCAGGATCACGGTTTCGATCCCTTGGGCCTCGCGCAGCCAGCGCACCCCGACCCCGATGTCGACCAGCGCGTGATCGAGCAGGAAGCTGCTCTCGAACCCGCGGAAGCGGGTGTTCCACCCGAGGAACCCGATGCCCCGAGTGGCCATGTAGTCGGCGAGATAGTGCTCGGAGAAATCGATCTGGTAGTGCGCGGCGATCATCGCGACCTTGGGCTTGCGGCCCATGCCGCGGTGGTAGAGGCCCTGGCACGGGTGCCCGCCCGAGCCGGCGCGGCGTGCGGTGGTCGAGTCGAGCCCGACGAATTCCCGGGTGACACCTGGTGTCTGGGTGGCGGTCGTTCGGCTCATGGGTGTCCGGCCTCCGGGTGGTGGATCCTCGGGTGCAGCGACCTGCCGATCCGAAACTGACACTGATGTTAGATTCCGTTCGGGCCCCTGGCCAGAGACCGCGGCCCACCGCCGCCGGCCGGTCCCGGGCTAGTCGCGGTAGAGCGCCGGGTCGGCGAGCTGGTCGATCAGCGCCCCGAGCTGAGAGGCGAGCTGCGCAGGGGTGAAGGACAGGTCGCCGGCCAGCCACGCGCTCAGGGTCTGCGCGACACCTCCGACCACGAAGTGCCCCGCTGCCTTGATGCGGTCGTTCTGCTCGAGCTGTAGTGCGACACCGGCATGCTGGCCGGACAGCAGTGCGAACAGCGCACCCGACTCGGCCCGCTTGCGCACCACGACCGGATTGTCGAGATGGGCGCTGAACAGCAGCCTGCCCACGCGGACGTCGTCGGAGATGACCCGCACGACGTTGGCCATGCCGGCCCGGCTCTGTTCCCGCACCGGGGCGGTGGCCACTGCGGCCTGTGTGGTCGCGGCGATGTCGCCGATGACCCAGTCGAAGACCGCGCCGACGAAGACGTCCTTGTCGGCGAAGCTCTCGTAGAAGTAGCGGGCCGCCAGCCCCGACTGCGCGCAGATCGCCCGCACGGTCAGGTCGGACGGCGTCGGTTTGCCACCGAGCAGGTCCAGGCCGGCTTCGAGAAGTCGGCGGCGGCGTTCGGCGACCCGTTGCGGTGCCTCCACGCCGCGGTACGGACGGACTTGGCCCATGTGTCCCATATTGACACTCGGTCGGCGGCCGGAGCAATATCAGGAAACCGGCGTTCGCACTTTTGCGCGCCGCGGGAACACCATCGCCGGCAGAGGAGCCTGATCCATGACCCTGAACGAGTCGGTCGACGCACCCCTGCCGGTGGTGGAACGCCCGATCAGCGACACGGGTGTCCGCCGCAGCGCGCCCACCGGCCCCGACGACGGCGGCATGCTCGGCCTCGGGCTGCTCGCGGGCCCCGCGAACGTGATCATGCAGCTGGCCCGGCCGGGTGTCGGCTACGGCGTGCTGGAGAGCCGCGTCGAGAGCGGCCGCGTCGACCGGCACCCGATCAAGCGCGCCCGCACCACGTTCACCTACCTCGCGGTCTCGACCAACGGCACCCCGGCCCAGCAGGCCGCATTCCGCGCCGCCGTCGACGGCGCCCACCGGCAGGTGTTCTCCACCGAGGAGAGCCCGGTGAAGTACCACGCGTTCGACAAGAAGCTGCAGCTGTGGGTCGGCGCCTGCCTCTACAAGGGTGTCGTCGACGTGCACCGATTGTTCGTCGGGGAGATGGACGAGGCGACCGCGGACCGGCTCTACCTGCAGGGGCGCGCCCTGGGCACCATGCTGCAGGTGCCCGAGAGCATGTGGCCCGCCGACCGGGCCGCGTTCGACCGCTACTGGTCCGAATCGCTCGACCAGGTGCACATCGACGACACCGTGCGGGAGTACCTCTACCCGATCGCGGCGTCGCGACTGCGGGGGATGACGCTGCCCGCGCCGCTGCAGCGGCGGGCCGAAAGCATGGCCCTGCTGATCACGACCGGCTTCTTGCCGCAGCGCTTCCGCGACGAGATGCGCCTGCCGTGGGGGCCGGACCGGCAGCGCCGTTTCGACCGCCTCATCGCCGTGCTGCGCACCCTCAACCGAATTTCGCCCAGATTCGTCCGGCAGTTCCCGTTCAACGTGCTGCTCAAGGATCTGGACTGGCGGATCCGGACCGGGCGTCCGCTGGTGTAGCAGGTCGCCGGCCCGCGCCGGCGCCCCGAACCCGTGCGTCTCGACACTTTGGTTATGCGATGCTAACTTCAGCCAAAGTTAGCTTAGCCATACATAAGCCTTGCAAGGGAGATGGCGGGGGGCCGGCGTCCAGAACTGGGCAGATGGCCGCTTCCGCGGACACAGTTCATGGACATTGGAAGTGACACGCTCGCGGCTCCGCCCGGGACGGCCCGCGTCGATCAGGACGTGGTCAGCCGGTTCGCCACGTGCTGCCGCGCGCTGGGGTTGTCCGTACACGACCGCCGCCGGCCGGCAGATCTGAGCGCGGCCCGGTCGGGGTTCGCCGCGCTGACCCGCATCGCCAACGATCAGTGCGACGCCTGGACGGGCCTGGCCGCGGCCGGCGACGTCTCACCCCAGGTGATCGAGGCCATCTGGCAGACGTCGGCCGCCACCGCCGGCCGGCTCCAGCGCGAGATCGACCTGGCTCCCGAGGCGCTCGGGTTCCAGTACGACAGCGGGTTGTACCTGCAGTTCCGCGCGACCGACCGCGACGATTTCGCGCTGGCCTACGCGGTGCGCCTCTCCGACGCCTCCCGCTACGAGGAAGCCGACGAACTCGTGGACTCCCTCCTGCAGCGGCGCCGGGGATGGTTCGAGGCCCGCTGGGTTCGGGTGGCCGTCTACCACCGCACGGGGCGCTGGTCCGATGTCGTCCGGATGCTGACCCCCCTGGTCACCGACCAGACCCTCGACGAGACCTGCGCGCATGCCGCCCGCATCACGCTGGGCATCGCGCTCGCCCGGCTCGGCATGTTCGCCCCGGCGCTCTCGCATCTGGAACGGCCCGACGGCCCGGTCGCGGTCGCCACCGTCGACGGTGGTCTGGCCAAGGCGCTGTCCCTGCGCGCGCAGGGGGAGGACGACGAGGCCCAGCAGCTGCTGCAGGAGCTCTACGCCGCGAACCCCGACCACGCGCAGATCGAAGAAGCGTTGCTGGACACCAGCTTCGGGATCCCGACCACGACGGCCGCGCGCATCGAGGCGCGCAGCAACCCGTGGGATCCGGAGACCGAGCCGGGCGAAGCCGACTTCGTCGACCCCGGCGCCAAGGATCGCAAGGCCCACCTCCTCGTCGAAGCGGAGGCCGAACTCGCCGAGTTCATCGGCCTCGAAGAGGTCAAGTACCAGGTCGCGAGACTGAAAAGCTCTGTGGCGATGGCCATTCGGCGTCAGGAGCGCGGTCTGGCCGTCGCCCAGCGCACCAACCACCTGGTCTTCGCCGGCCCGCCCGGAACGGGTAAGACCACCATCGCCCGCGTGGTCGCCAAGATCTACTGCGGGCTGGGGCTGCTGAAGAAGGAGACGGTGCGCGAGGTGCACCGGGCCGACCTGATCGGCCAGCACATCGGCGAGACCGAGGCCAAGACGAACGCCATCATCGACAGCGCACTGGACGGTGTGCTGTTCCTCGACGAGGCGTACGCGCTGGTGTCCACCGGCGCCAAGAACGATTTCGGGCTGGTCGCGATCGACACGCTGCTCGCCCGGATGGAGAACGACCGCGACCGCCTGGTCGTGATCGTCGCGGGCTACCGCAAGGACCTCGACACGTTCCTCGACACCAACGAGGGTCTGCGGTCCCGGTTCACCCGCAGCATCGACTTCCCGTCGTACTCACCGAAGGAGCTCGTCGAAATCGCCACGCGCATGGCCGAGAAGCGCGATTCGCACTTCGAAGACGCAGCCCGTTCCGACATGGAGCGACTGTTCGCCCACCTCGCGGCGTCCTCCAGTCCCGACGGCAACGGGGTGGACCGCCGCAGCCTCGACATCGCCGGTAACGGCCGTTTCGTGCGCAACCTCGTCGAACGGTCCGAGGAGGAACGGGAGTACCGGCTCGATCACACACCGCGCCCGGTCGGTTCGAACGACGAAGCCGACGACTTCACCGACGACGAGCTCATGACCATCACCGCCACCGACGTCGGCAATTCCGCGGGCCCGCTGCTGCGTGGCCTCGGTCTGTCCGTGCCGCAGCGACTGCCGGAACAGCAGTGAGCACCCCGGACGGGGAGCGGCGGTCGTTCACCTCGCGTACCCCCACCAACGAGAATCCCGAGCAGGTCACCTACCGGCGTGGCTTCGTGACGCGCCACCAGGTCACCGGCTGGCGGTTCGTCATGCGCCGCATCGCCTCCGGCGTGGCGCTGCACGACACCAGGATGCTCGTCGATCCGCTGCGCACCCAGTCGCGCTCCGTGCTCGTCGGCGCGCTGATCCTCGTGACCGGCGTCATCGGCTGCTTCCTGTTCTCGCTGATCCGGCCGTCCGGGGACGCGGGAACCGATGCGGTCCTGGCCGACCGGGACACCGCGGCGCTCTACGTGCGGCTCGGAGACCAGCTCCATCCGGTGCTGAATCTGACGTCCGCGCGATTGATCACCGGCCGGGCGGACAACCCGGCCATGGTCAAGAGCAGCGAGCTCGACCAGTTCCCCCGCGGTAATCTGCTCGGCATTCCCGGCGCCCCGGAACGCATGGTGGCCAACACGACTCGCGACGCGTACTGGACGGTGTGCGACGCCGCCGCAGGCGACGTCACCGGCGTCACCGTGATCGCGGGCAGGCCCGACGAGAGCGGCGAACGGGCGGCCACGCTCGCCTCGGGCCAGGCCGTCCTGGCCGAGAACGGCGGCCGGACGTGGCTGCTGTGGGACGGAAAGCGCAGCCCCGTCGACCTCGCCGACCGCGCGGTCACCTCGGGCCTCGGGATCGGCGTGGACGCCGCTGCGCCGCAACCGATCGCCGTCGGCCTGTTCAACGCGATCCCGGAAGCGCCCGCGCTGACGAGCCCGGCCGTCCCGAACGCCGGCCTGCCCTCGAACATCGGCCTGCCCGAACCGTTCCCGGTGGGCGCGGTCGTGGTGGCATTCGACACCGACGGCTCGGCCGACAGCATGCGGCACTACGTGGTGCTGACCGACGGACTGCAACCGGTCTCCCCGGTGGTGGCGGCGATCCTGCGCAACACCAACTCGTGGGGCCTCGCCGCGCCTCCGCGCCTGGACGCCGATGTCGTGGCGCGCATCCCCGAGGCGCGCGCCGTGAACACCGAGGCCTACCCGCGCGAGCGCGTCACCCTCGTCGACACCGCAGCCGACCCCGTCCTCTGCGCGGCGTGGTCGAAACCCGAGGGCGCACAGACCAGTTCGCTGACGTTGCTGTCGGGCGCCGCACTCCCGGTCCCGGACGGGCTGCGCACCGTGGGGCTGGTGAGCTCCGGCGCCCCGGACGGGCCGGCGAACCAGGTAGCCCTGCCCCCGGGCAGCGGGTACTTCGTCGAGAGTTCGGGATCGCTGTTCTGGGTGAGCGACACCGGAGTGCGCTACGGCATCGACAACGCCGCTGCCACCGGTTCGGATTCGGACACCGTGTCGGCGCTCGGCCTCACCTCCGCACCGCTGCCCGTCCCGTGGTCGGTGCTGTCCCAATTCGCCGAGGGGCCCACGCTGTCGCGTGACGACGCGCTGCTGGCCCACGACACCCTGGCGCCCAATGCCGCGCCGGCCCGAGTGGAGACCCCATGAGCAGGTTGATCTTCGAGCACCGCAAGCGGGTGCCGGCCCCGGTGGTGCGCAAGGGCGCCATCGCCATCGAACCGCCCCCCGAACTGCCCCGCGTCGTACCGCCCTCGCTGCTGCGACGCGCGCTGCCGTACCTGATCGTCATCCTCATCGTCGGGATGATCGTGGCGCTCGTCGCGACGGGGCTGCGGCTGATCTCGCCGACCACGCTGTTCTTCCCGTTCGTGCTGCTGCTCGCCGCGACCGCCCTCTACCGCGGCACCGACAACAAGATGCGTACCGAGGAGGTCGACGCCGAGCGCGCCGACTACCTGCGCTACCTGTCGGTGGTTCGGGACAACGTCCGCGCCCACGCCGATGAACAGCGTGCGGCGCTGGAGTGGTCGCATCCGGAACCCGCTGCGCTGGCCCGTATCCCGGGAACCCGTAGGCAGTGGGAACGCGACCCGCACGACAGCGACTTCCTGATCCTGCGCGCCGGCTTGCACGACCAGGCCCTGGCCGCCACCCTGCGGGTCAAGGACACCGCGAACGAGATCGACCTGGAGCCCGTGTCGCACAGCACCTTGCGTGGCCTCCTCGACACACAGCGCACGCTGCACGCCGCGCCCACCGGGATCGACCTGGCCCGCGTCGCGCGCATCGCGGTGACCGGCACCGGCTCCGAGGTCACCGGCGCCCTGCGCGCATGGATCGCCCAGGCCATGACCTGGCACGACCCGTCGGTACTCGGAATCGCCTACGCCGGAACCGGAGTGGAGTCCAACTCCTGGTCGTGGCTCAAGTGGCTGCCTCACGTCGACATCCCGGGCCGGGTCGACGGCGTCGGCCCGGCGCGCTACCTGGCCGCCGACGCCGCGGACCTGCGCCGCCTGCTCGCGCCGGCGCTGGCCGAGCGCGGTGCCTTCACCGGTGACGGGTCGGCCACCACCAAACATCTGCTCATCGTTCTCGACGACCCCGATGCCGACCCCGCCGACTTCGTCGGCCGCGGCCTGGCCGGCGTCACGGTGATCCACCGCGCCACCACCGAACCGGATCGCGAGCAGTACCCGGATCCGGAACGTCCCGTCCTGCGGGTCGCCGACGGCCGGATCACGCGCTGGCAGAACGGAACCTGGGCCGGCTACGTCGATCGGGCCGACAGCCTCGGCTCCGACGACGCGCGCCACATCGCCCGGCGGTTGTCCCGGTGGGACTCCAACCCCGGCCACGGCCGCTCCGCGACGACCAGCGGCGCGACCTTCACCACGCTGCTGGGCATCCCGGACGCGTCGGCCCTCGACGTCGCCGCGCTGTGGGCGCCACGCAACCGCGACGACGAGCTGCGCGTCCCGATCGGGGTCACCTCCACCGGTGAGCCGCTGATCTTCGACCTCAAGGACGAAGCCGAAGGCGGAATGGGCCCGCACGGGTTGATGATCGGCATGACGGGCTCGGGCAAGTCGCAGACCCTGATGTCGATCCTGCTGTCGCTGCTGACCACGCATTCCGCCGAACGCCTCATCGTGATCTACGCCGACTTCAAGGGCGAGGCAGGCGCCGACATCTTCCGCAACTTCCCGCAGGTCGTCGCCGTCATCTCGAACATGGCCGAGAAGCGTTCGCTGGCAGATCGTTTCGCCGACACACTGCGCGGCGAGGTCGCCCGCCGCGAGCAGCTCCTCAAGGACACCGGACGGCGGGTGCAGGGCAGCGCCTTCAACTCGGTCACCGAATACGAGAACGCGATCGCCGAAGGGCACGACCTGCCGCCCATCCCGACCCTGCTCGTGGTCGCCGACGAGTTCACCCTGATGCTCGCCGACCACCCCGAGTACGCCGAGTTGTTCGACTACGTCGCGCGTAAGGGCCGGTCGTTCCGGATCCACCTGCTGTTCGCCTCGCAGACGCTCGACGTCGGACGCATCAAGGACATCGACAAGAACACGTCCTACCGCGTCGGCCTCAAGGTCGCGAGCCCGAGCGTGTCCCGGCAGATCATCGGTGTCGAAGACGCCTACCACATCGAATCGGGCCGGGAGCACAAGGGAGTTGGCTTTCTGGTGCCCGCCCCCGGGGCATTGCCCGTCAAGTTCCGCAGCACCTACGTCGACGGGATCTACGAGCCGCCGCGCGTCGATCGCTCGGTCGTCGTGCACGCGGTCCCGAAGCCGCAGCTGTTCAGCGCCGGATGGGTCGATCCGGAACCCGACACCGTCATCGTCGACGACGGCGCCGACGTCGAGGTCCTCCCGCCGCGCAAGCTGATCGCCACGATCGGCGACCAGCTCGCCCAGTACGGGCCGCGCGCGCCCCGGCTGTGGCTGCCGCCCCTGGAGGAGGCGCTCCCGCTGCGCGACGTGCTCGCCCGGTCCGGCGTCGCATCCCGGCAGTGGCGCTGGCCGCTCGGCGAGATCGACCGCCCCTTCGACATGCGCCGCGATCCACTGGTCTTCGACGCGACCTCGGCGGCGGCCAACATGGTCATCCACGGCGGCCCGAAGTCCGGGAAGTCCACCGCGCTGCAGACATTCGTGCTGTCCGCAGCCGAACTGCACGCCCCCGGCGACGTATCGTTCTACTGCCTGGACTACGGCGGCGGTCAGCTGCGTGTCCTGGACGGGCTGGCACACGTCGGCAGCGTGGCGTCCCCGCTGGAGCCCGAACGTATCAGGCGCACGTTCGGTGAACTCGAGCAGTTGCTGCGCGCTCGGCAGCGCCAGGGCGCGGCGATCGCCAACGGCGAGTACCGGGACGGCTACGGCGAGGTCTTCCTGCTGATCGACAACCTGTACGCGTTCAGCAGGGACAACACCGACACCTTCAACACGCGTAACCCGTTGCTGGCCAAGGTGACCGAGTTGGTCAACACCGGGCTGTCGTACGGCATCCACGTCGTCATCACCACCCCGAACTGGCTCGAGGTGCCGCTGGCGATGCGCGACGGGCTCGGCCTGCGGCTCGAACTGCGTCTGCACGACGCGCACGACAGCAATGTGCGGGTCGTGGGTGCGCTGCGCAAGCCCGCCGAGAGCGTGCCGGCAGATCAGCCCGGGCGCGGGCTCACCATGGCCGCCGAACACTTCCTGTTCGCGCGGCCGGCCACCGAATCCATCGCCGCGCTCAACGCCCGCCACCCGGGTCAGAGCGCGCCCCCGGTGCGGTTGCTGCCGACGAGCCTCGCGCCCAGTGCGCTGGGCACCCTCTACCCGGCGCCGGAACGGGTGGTCATCGGGCAGCGCGAAGAGGACCTCGCGTCGGTCGCGGTCGACTTCGCCGACAACCCGTTGATGGTGGTCTTCGGCGACACCAAGACGGGCAAGACGACGCTGCTGCGCCACCTGATCCGCACGATCCGGGAGAACTCCCGACCCGATCAGGTCGCGTTCACGGTGATCGACCGGCGCCTGCAACTCGTCGACGAGCCGATCTTCCCGGACAACGAGTACACCCCCAACATCGACCGCGTCCTGCCGGCGATGCTCGGGCTGTCCGCGCTGCTCGAAAAGCGGCGTCCCCCAGCCGGATTGACCCCGCAGGAGCTGAGCGGGTGGACCTACCGCAACGGCGCCGACGGTACGGGCGACCACCTGCACTACCTGATCGTCGACGACGTCGACCAGATTCCCGACGGCCCCGCGGTCAGTGGACCGTTCGCCGGTCAGCGGCCGTGGACGTCCCTGATCGGGCTGCTCGCCCAGGCCCCCGAGCTGGGCCTGCGCGTGATCGTCACCGCCAGGGCCGCCGGGTCGGCGCACGCGGTGATGACGGCGCCACTGCTGCGGCGACTCAACGATCTGCAGGCCACCACCCTGCTGCTGTCGGGCAACCCGCAGGACAGCGGCAAGATCCGCGGGCACCGCTTCCACAGACTGCCCGTGGGCCGCGCCATGCTGCTCGACGACTCGGACACCCCCACCTTCGTGCAGCTCGTCAATCCCCTCGCCGAGAGTGCGGTCGCGCACACCGGATACAGCGGAAAGGAATACAGCTGATGACCCTGCGAGTAGTTCCGGAAGGCCTGACCGCCGCGAGCGCGGCCGTGGAGGCACTCACCGCCCGGATGGCCGCCGCGCACGCCGCAGCGGCCCCCGTGGTGAGCGCCGTCCTGCCACCGGGCGCCGACGCGGTGTCGCTGCAGACCGCGGCGGGCTTCAGCGCCCACGGCGCACAGCATCAGGCAGTGGCCGCCCAGGGTGTCGAGGAGCTCGGCCGTTCGGGCCTCGGGGTGGGCGAATCCGCGGCCAGCTATGTCAGCGGGGATGCGCTGGCCGCCTCGACCTACCTGATCGCCCGCGGCTGACATGACATCCCCCGTCGCTTCGCTCGCCCCGGTGACAGCTCCCGTGTGGATGGCGCTGCCCCCCGAGGTCCACTCGGCGCTGCTCAGCAGCGGCCCCGGGCCGGGGTCACTGATGGCCGCGTCGGGCGCCTGGCAGTCGCTGAGCACCGAATATGCCTCTGCGGCAGCAGAGCTCACCAGCATCCTGGCCGGCGTGCAGTCCGGATCCTGGGAGGGACCGAGCTCCGAGCAGTACGTCGCGGCGCACACCCCCTACCTCACGTGGCTGGCCCAGCAGAGCGCGAACAGCGCGGCGGCGGCGGTGCAGCACGAAACGGCGGCGGCCGCGTACTCGTCGGCGCTGGCGATGATGCCCACCCTGCCCGAACTGGCGCTCAACCACACCACGCACGCGGTCCTGGTCGGGACGAACTTCCTCGGCATCAACACGATCCCGATCGCGCTGAACGAAGCCGACTACGTCCGGATGTGGATTCAGGCCGCCACCGCGATGGCGACGTATCAAGCGGTCTCGGGTGCCGCTCTCGCCGCGACACCGGCGTCCACCCCGGCCCCGTTCGTGCTGAAGCCGGGGGTGGGGGAGGCCGGCAGGGTCGCCGCCGACATGTCGGCGCTGGCCGCACAGCCTCTGGCCGCCGACGCCGGTGCGGCGCTGGATGTCTCGAACATCATCGCCGACATCATCCGGCTGTACGGGGAGCTCCTGCGGTTCCTGTTCGAGCCCATCATCAACTTCCTGCGCGACCCGATCGGCAACACGATCCAGCTGATCACCGACTTCCTGACCAATCCCGCGCAGGCCCTCATCGTGTGGGGCCCGTTCCTGGCTGCGGTTGCCTACCAGGCGATCTCGTGGGTCGGCGCATCCATCCTGTACCCGTCGCTGCTGCTCCTCCCGCTGCTGGCGACGACGCTGGCCATCGTGCTCGGCATCGGCCAGCACCTGCTCGGCCTGCTCAACGTGCCGCCGCTCGAATCGCCTGCCGAGGAGCCCGCGGCCCCGGAGCAGGCCGCGACCGCACGGCCCGACCAGCAGAACCCCCCGATCACCATGAGCGCTCCGCCCGCGCCCAGCGGGGCGCCGATCTCGGCGAACACCGTCTCCGCCGGATCGGCCCCCGCCCCCGGGAGCGCGGCCGCGGCCGCAGCCCCGTTCGTGCCGTATGTGATCGCCGGACGGGACCCCGGTGAAGGCTTCTCACCGACGGTGCGTGACACCACGAGTGCGAAGGCGCCGGCGGCGTCGATTCCGGCGGCGGCGTCGGGGGTTGCGGCCTCCGCCGCCGAACGCCGCAAGCGCCGCCGCAGGCAGAAGGACGAGATCAAGGGACGCGGTTACGCCGACGCGTTCATGGACTACGACGACGAGCCGGGCCCGGGATTGTCGTCGCCGCCCGAGCCGCGCGTCGCGGCGTCCGGGCGCGGCGCCGGGCCGATGGGATTCTCCGGCACCGTCGCCAAGGACGCCGAGGAAGCGGGCGGCCTGACCACGCTGGCCGGCGACTCGTTCGGCGGTGGCCCCAAGGCTCCGATGCTGCCCGGGTCGTGGGACCCGGACGCCACAGATGATCAGCACGACCACCACCAAGGAAAGGAAAACCCATGAGCCTCCTGGATGCTCACATTCCGCAGATGGTCGCCTCCGAGGCGACGTTCGGCGCGAAGGCAGGACTGATGCGCAGCACCATCGCCCAGGCCGAGGGGGCCGCCCAGTCCGCGCAGGCCTTCCACATGGGGGAGTCGGCAGGGGCGTTCCAGGCGGCACACGCCCGCTTCGTCGAGGTGTCGGCGAAGATCAACGCGCTTCTCGACATGGCCCAGGCCAACGTCGGTGATTCCGCGGGCGCATACGTCGCCGAAGACGCCGCAGCCGCCGCCAACTACCCCGTCGTCTGACCCGACGCACCCGAGCACACGGAGGAATCCTGATGTCGCAGATCATGTTCAACTACCCCGCCATGCTCAACCACGCCGGCGAGATGTCGAGCTACGCGGGCGCACTGCAGGCCATCGGCGCGGACATCGCGGCCGAGCAGGCCGCGCTCAAGAGCGCCTGGCAGGGTGACACCGGCATGACCTACCAGGCGTGGCAGGCGCAGTGGAACACCAGCATGGAGGAACTCGTGCGGGCCTACCGCGCGATGGCGAGCACCCACGAGATGAACACGACGTCGATGGCCGCGCGCGACCAGGCCGAAGGCGCCAAGTGGGGCTGATGAATTCCCGTGCACGCTAATGCCGTCGAGCTGAGCGCCGAGGCGGCCTGGTTCCTCGCCGACATCCTGGGAGCGGGATCGTATCCGTGGGTGCTGGCGATCACGCCGCCCTACGGCGATCTCTCGCAGCGGGAAACGTTCGACAGGGAGCAGGCCGAGCGGCTGAGCCGCATGGGCGTCCTGACCGCCGACCGGGTCGTCGATCCGTCAGTGGCGCAATGGATCCGCCGCGCGTGCAGGCCGACGCAGTGGCTGGAGCTGAGGTTCGTCGGTAGCCGCGGCGCCGTCCTGCGCGGCATCGTCGCGCGGGATGCGTCGGGCACCGTGGTGGCCCTGCGCAACGGCGGTCTCGTGACCTTCACCGCGCTGGAGCTCGACCACCCTCAGGCGCTCGTCCCGGTGCTCACAGCCGGACTGTCCGGAAAGGCGCCCGCGCGTTTCGAGGAGTTCTCGCTGCCCTCCCGCGTCGGCGCCAGGGCCGACGAACAGATCCGCAACGGCGCAGGTGTTCACGACCTGCTCGACTATCTCGGCATCCCGCCGAGTGCGCGCCCTGTGGTGGTGGCCGCGTTCGAGGGAACCCGGACCTACGTCGAGATCGTGGCCGGGCAGCACCGCGACGGGCACCGGGTCAGCACCGACGTCGGGGTCAGCATCGTCGATACGACCTGCGGCCGCGTGCTGGTGAGCCCCACGAAAGCTCGTGACGGCGAGTGGATCTCCACCTTCGCGCCGGGCGCCCCGCTGGCGGTCGCCGCGGCGGTCGAGCGCCTGACCGCGGCCCTGCCCGACGGCCCGTGGTTCCCCGACCACGCCGTCACCAGAAACTTCGATCCACCCACGGCTGAGAGAAAAGAAGACAGATGCCAGAGTCCGCTGTAAGTCCGAACACGGTGATGCCCATCGTCCGTGTCGCCGTACTGACCGCCCCGGTCGGTGACGACGACACCGATCAGGGCGCCCGGCTCACCGAGGTGGCGCTGCCCGCGCAGCTTCCGTTGCGCGAGATCATCCCCGCCGTCCAGCGCATCGTGGCGCCGTCGGACGACACAGTCGGTGCGGCCGAGCTCCTGAGCCTCGCGCCCATCGGCGGTGCCCCGTTCAGCCTCGACGCCACGTTGAACACGGTCGGGGTGGTCGACGGCGATCTGCTGGCGCTGCAGCCCGTTCCGGCCGGCCCGCCCGCTCCCCGCATCGTCGAGGACATCGCCGACGCCGCGATGATCTTCTCCCGCGCTCGCGAAAAGCCTTGGGGAACCACTCAGATCAAGCAGGGTGCCACGCTGGCCGTGATCGGGCTGATCCTGGTCGCCACCGCGCTGGCCGTTGCGCACCGGATGGTCGCCGACTCGGTGATCGGACTGTTCGCCGTGAGCGGTGTCGCCATCGCCGCCGTGCTGGGCGCGCTGGTGGCCCGCAGCGGCTCCCCGCGCCTGGCGACAGCCCTGGCCGCTGCGGCGCTGCCCTCGGTCGCCGCAGCGTTCGCGTTGGCTGTTCCGGGGGACTTCGGTTCCTCGAGTGTGGTTCTCGGAGCGGCGGGAGTCGCGGCATGGTCGATCATCAGCATCACCGTCGGAGAGCGCGCGATCGCGCTGTTCACCGCGTCGGCCGCGACGGCCGTCGGGGTGCTGCTGGCCGCTGCCGCTGCCACGCTGTGGACACTGCCCCTGGTCAGCATCGGCTGCGCCCTGATCCTGATCGCACTGCTGATCACCGTGCAGGCGGCCCAGCTGTCGGCGATGTGCGCGCGTCTGCCCGTCCCGGTCATCCCCGCACCGGGTGACCCGGCCCCGTCGGCGCCGCCGCTGCGCGTCCTGGAAGACCTGCCCCGGCGCATCCGCGCCGGCGATTCGCATCAGACCGGGTTCATCGCTGCCGGCGTGCTGCTGGCCGTCACAGGATCGGTCGTGCTCCTGTGGCCGGCTGTCACCGGGGACGGTTCCGTCTCGCCGTGGGTCTGGTACCTGGTGGCCGCGACCGGGCTGGCCGCGGCGCTGCGGGCCCGGGTCTGGGACTCGGCGGCGTGCAAGGCCTGGCTGCTGGGTCACTCCTACCTCGTCACCGCGGTGCTGCTGGGGCTGTTCGCGGTGTCCGGCCGGTACGGCGCAGCCTGGGTGGCACTCGGGGTGCTGGCGGTCCTGGTGGCGGCGTGGGCACTGGTCGCCCTGAATCCGTCGGTGGGCCGGCCCGAGACCTACTCCCTGCCGATGCGGCGCCTGCTGGGTTTCGTCGCCACCGGCCTGGACGCGTCGGTGATCCCGGTGATGGCATACCTGGTCGGTCTGTTCGCCTGGGTCCTGAACGGGTTCTGACACATGAGCTCTTCCGAACCGGTGGTGAGCCGGTGATGCGGCGCGCGGCGTCGGTGTTGGCGGTCGCCGCCGGCGTGGTCGCGATCGGCGGCCCCGCTGCCGGTGCGGTCACCCCGCCCGAGGTCGACCCCGCGGCCACCCCGCCCGGTGGGTCCGCGGGTCCTCTGCAGCCGATGACCCAGCGCAACCCGTGCGTCACGAGCGGGGTCATCCCCGGCACCGATCCCGGCGCCCCCGGCCCGAATCAGGTGTTGCTGGGCCTGCCCGAGGCCTGGACCCACAGCAGGGGCGAAGGTCAGCTGGTGGCGGTCATCGACACCGGCGTCACGCCCGGGCCCCGTCTGCCCGACGTCGAGGCCGGGGGCGACTTCGTCGAATCGGGTGACGGGCTGACCGACTGCGACGGCCACGGCACTCTCGTCGCCGGTCTCATCGCCGGGCAACCGGGCCCGGACGGGTTCTCCGGCGTGGCGCCCGCGTCGAGGATCCTGTCGATCCGTCAGACCTCGCCGCGCTATGCACCCCGTGACCCGGGGGAGGACCCGGCGCTGACCCGCGCGACCATCGACACCTCGACGCTGGCGCGCGCGGTCGTGCGCGCCGCCGACCTGGGTGCCCGCGTGATCAACGTCGCGACCCCGATCTGCATCCCCGCGGGCATGGCCGTCGACCAGAACGCGCTGGGGGCCGCGCTGCGCTACGCCGCGGTCGAGAAGGACGCGGTGATCGTGGCCGCCGCCGGGGACACCGGCGGTGCGGGCGGGTGCGGCGAGAACCCGCTGTCCGACCCGGCGCTGCCCACGGACCCGCGCAACTGGTCCGGCGTTGCGGCACTGTCCATCCCGGCGTGGTGGGAACAGTACGTGCTCTCTGTCGGATCGCTCGCACCCGGCGGGCAACCGTCGGTGTTCTCGATGGCCGGCCCGTGGGTCGGCATCGCCGCGCCCGGCGAAGGCGTCGCGTCGGTGAGCAACGACCCCTCGGGCGGCCTGGCCAACGGCGTGCTCAACAGCCGGCAGGAACTGAACCCCATCTCGGGCACCGCGTATGCGAGCGCCTACGTCTCCGGCGTTGCGGCGCTGGTGCGCAGCAGGTTTCCGGAGTTGACGGCCCGGCAGGTGGTCGATCGTCTGACCGGGACGGCCCACTCGGCGGCGCGGTCGCCGTCGAACCTGGTGGGCGCCGGCGGCGTTGATCCCGTTGCCGCACTGACCTGGAACGTGCCGGCCCCGGCCGGCGACGAGCCCGCTGCGGTCAGGCAGGTCGCCGCTCCGCCCGCTCCTGAACCGACCGACCCGCTCCCGCGCATCGTCGCCTTCACCGGGGTCGGTGTGCTCGCGCTCGCGGTGCTCGCCGCCGTCGTGCTGAGGGCGAAACGAAAGGACTCTCCGTCATGATCGTCCGGCTCACCCTGGCCGCCCTGTTCGTCATCCCGGCGGCGATGGCCTACCCGTGGCAGACCACCCAGGACCGCTGGCTGCTCGGTGTGGCCGTCGCGGTCGTGGTCATCCTGTTCGCCTGGTGGCGTGGTCTTTTCGTGACGACGATGATCGCCCGCAGGGTCGCGATGATGACCAGGCGCGGCCGCAGCGGAGATGCCCGCACCGACGAGTACGCCACCGTCGCGCTGCGTGTCGAGCCGGCCGGCGCCGCGGAGATGCCCCTGGATCTCCTGGCCGGCTATCTCGACCGCTACGGCATCAGCTTCGACAAGGTGCGGGTGCTGAGTCGGCAGTCCGGCCCGGAGCGCACCACATGGGTGACGCTGACCCTGGGCGCGGCCGACAACATCGCGGCGCTGTCGGCACGTTCGTCGCAGATCCCGTTGCAGGACACCGCGGAACTGTCGGCGCGGCGGCTGGCGGACAACCTGCGCGAGACCGGGTGGGACGTCTCGGTGGACGACGCGCCGGCCGGACCGGTCGCGGACGGGTCGAAGGAGACGTGGCGCGGGGTGACCGACGGGAACGGCTATGTGGCCGCCTACCGGATCGCCGTCACCGATCGATTTGCCGACACCCTGCAGGCGGTACGCGAATCCGGGGCCGACGAGATCTGGACCGCCGTCGAATTGACCGGCAGCAGAACGCAACCCGAGGTGGCGGCAGCGTGCGCGCTGCGCACCTCGGACCGGCCCGCGGCCGGCTCCCCGCTTCCGGGGCTCACCCCCGAGCGCGGCCTGCACGGGGCCGCACTGTCGGCGCTGCATCCGGCCTCGGACCGTCGCCTCCCGGCACCGGGGGTCCGCGCCTCGCGGGACCTGCTCGCGCAGGTGCGCTGGCCTGCGGGGGTCTCGCTCAGTCGAACATGAACGACGCCATGAACTTGGTCATGCGTCGCAGGTAGTCCGGCTGGCTGACATGCAGGATGTGGTTGCCGGGGAACCAGTGGAAAGCGCACCGGTCCCAGTGCTCCCACAGCATTTCGGCCTGCTCGGGCGGTGCCAGCCGGTCACCGAGACCGGCGATGATCAGCCGCCGATCCTTGGCAGGCAGCGGGCGGTAGTTCAGCGGGGAGGAGTACATGGTGGCCGCGTCGACCAGTTCGGAGTCCGTGCCGGCGATCCGATCACGCAGGGCGACAACCTTGTTGGCCGGGAACCATTCGTCGACGGTGCGGTCCGGTGTGACGACCGGGACGTTCGGGATGACGGCCTGGATGCGGTCGTCGATGCTAGCGATCAGCGCGGAGGTGTAGCCGCCCAGCGACATCCCGGTCAACGCGACGCGGTCCACACCGGTGAACTCCAGGTAGTCGAGCAGCGAGCGGAAGTCGTGCACGGCCTGTGCCATCGCCTCGGCGAAACCAGCCATGCCGTGGGCGAAGTAGCCGTGGCCGCTGAACGGCGAGTACTTCTCGGCGCGACGGCCGTGGAACGGCAGCGTGTAGAGCATCACGTCGTAGCCGCAGCGGTAGAACCAGGGCAGCGAGAAGAACAATCCGTTGAACAGGTACGCCGATCCCATGAATCCGTGGATCAGGCACAGCGTGGGTCGCGGGCCGTCGTCGTGGCGCCAGTGCTGGGCGTGCACCACGTTGTTGCGGACGAAGCCCGCGCACTGATCGCGCAGATCCGGATTGACGGCCCGGAAGCTGCTCTCGAACCGGATATTGCGCACATTGCCGTGCGCGACCCATTCGGCGACGGGGTTGGCCGGCCGCGAGGACACCCGCGGAGGTCCCTGCGGGGCGGGGAACGCCACCTCGGGGTCCTGGGCGGCGGCCAGCTCGGCGTAGAACGCCAGGTGCTTTCGCTCCTCGGCGGCCTGGGACTTACGCAGCGCGCCGGCCAGGGACGGCACCATCGTGGCGCTCAGCAGCGAGGCGATCGAGGTCCGCAGCGCGATGTCGGCCATCGCGGACGAGTCGACGATGAGTCGCTGGCGCAGCGTCAGGTCGACACGGCGCGGCAGTCCGCGTGCCGAGGCGTCGGCGCCGGGCACGTCGGGAACCGGGATCGGCGGTGCCAACTCGTCGATGTCGCCGGGCACACTGTCGGGATCCACGCCTCGGATGCTAGCGCGGCCGGCCGGGCCAGACTCCGTCCCGCAGCAGTCGAAGGCCGTTGAGTCCGACCAGAATGGTCGAGCCCTCGTGGCCCGCGACCCCCAGTGGTAGCGGTAGATGCCCGACGAGATCCCACGCCACCAGCACGACGATGAAGGATGAGGCGATCATCAGGTTCGCGATGACCACGCGGCGGGCCCGTCGCGCGAGTGCGACCACGGCGGGCAGGGCGGACAGATCGTCACGGGTGATCACGGCATCGGCGGTGTCGAGCGTCAGATCGGAACCCGTTCGGCCCATGGCGACCGACACGTGGGCGGTCGCCATCGCGGGGGCGTCGTTGACACCGTCGCCGACCAGCATCACCCGTGCCCCGTCGGCCTCCAGCGTCCGCACCACGGCGGCCTTGTCCTCGGGAAGCAGGCCCGCGCGCACGTCGTCGAGGCGCAGTTCGGCAGCCAGCCGTGCCGCCGCGCGGGGATTGTCGCCGGTCAACAGCAGCGGCACGGATCCGGTGAGCTCCGCCAGGTCTGACACCGCCTGTGCGGCAGCGGTTCTCGTACGGTCGTCCAGCCCCAGGACGCCGACCGTCCGGCCGTCGACGCGCACGGTGACCGCGGTACGGCCGTCGCGCTCGATGTCGTCGACGATGCGGCGGGCGTCGTCGTCGTGCACACCCAGCGCCGCGGGCTTACCGACGTCCACGCGTTCCCCGAGGATCTCGGCGCTGACGCCCCGGCCCGGCACGGAGGTGAAGTCGTTCGCGGCCGGCAACGCCACCCCCGCCCGGCGCGCGGCGGCGACGATGGCCCGCGCCAGCGGGTGCTCCGACGGGTTCTCCGCGGCGGCAGCCAGGGCGAGGAGCTCCGTTTCGGAGGTCCCGGCGAGCGGCCGGAGGGTTGTGAGCCGGGGCTCGCCTTCGGTCAGGGTGCCTGTCTTGTCGAGAGCCACGGTGTCGACGGTGGCGAGCTTTTCGAGCACGACCGCGGATTTGACGAGCACCCCGTGCCGGCCGGCGTTGGCGATCGCGGCCAGCAGTGGCGGCATGGTCGAGAGCACCAGCGCGCACGGCGAGGCCACGATCATGAACGTCATCGCCCGCAGCAGCGACGATTGCACGCTGTCGCCGAGGAGCAGTGGGACGACGAAGAGCGCGACGGTAGCGATGACCATGCCGACGGAGTAACGCTGTTCGACCTGCTCGATGAACAGTTGCGTGCGCGCCTTGCTCTCCCCGGCCTCGGTCACCATCGCCGCGATGCGGGCGACGACCGTGTCGTTCGCCGGACGGGTGATCCGGACCCGCAGGGTTCCGGTGCCGTTGACGGTGCCGGCGAAGACCTCGTCGCCGGTGCCCTTGTCCACCGGCAGGGGCTCTCCCGTGATCGTCGCCTGATCGACCTCGCTGGCGCCGTCGACCACCACGCCGTCGCCGCCGATCCGTTCACCCGGGCGGACGAGCACGGTGTCGCCGATGTCGAGGACGGCACTGTCGACCACCTCTTCGGAGCCCGCGGCCGTCAGCCGCGTCGTGGTCGGGGGCGCGAGGTCGAACAGGCCACGCACCGAATCCTCGGTCCGCTTCGTCGCGACGGCTTCCAGGGCCCCGGACGTGGCGAAGATGACGATGAGCAGGGCGCCGTCGAAGATCTGACCGATCGCGGCCGCCCCGATCGCCGCAGCGACCATCAGCAGATCGACGTCCAATGTCCTGTTGCTGAGCGCTCTCACGCCGGCCAGGGCGGGCTCCCACCCGCCGCTGAGGTAGCAGGTCAGATACAGCGTCCAGTACATCCACGCGGGCATCCCCGCCAGCTGGACGAGTCCGCCGGCGGCGAAGAAGCCCACCGCGATGAGCGCCCAGCGGACCTCGGGCAGGGTCCACGCGCTGGTCGCGGCCGGCGGGGGCGGGGAGATCTCGGCCGGCAGGACCTGGGTGGTGCACGACATGCCGCAACCCTATCTGCTTGTTCATGCATATTCGCATGCACCTGATCAGCACGACAACTGATCAGCCGATATCGCGAGTATGCTGACCGCGTGCACACGTCGATCTCGAACTTCGCGATGCCCAGCGAGGAACAGGTGGGCCGTGCTGCCGAGGCGTTCCGGATGCTCAGCGACCCGACCCGGATCAAGGTGCTGTGGGCGCTGCTGCAGGGGGAGACGTCGGTGGCGTGCCTGGCCGAACTCGCCGAGGTCGCCCCGGCGGTCGTGAGCCAGCATCTGGCGAAGCTCCGGCTGGCCGGCCTCGTGAAGGGGCGCCGGGAAGGCACCTTCGTCTACTACTCGCCCGCCGACGACGATGTTCTGCGCGTCCTGAGCCAGGCACTGTTCGGGACGGCCGACCCCGCCGAGCAGGCGACGAAGACCCGCTGACGCCGCCGCGGTGCCACACTGACGGCATGTGGAACCCGGAAGTCTACCTGACCTACGCCGACCACCGCGGCAGGCCCTATTACGACCTGCTGTCGCGCGTGGACGCCCGTGCGCCTCGGCGGATCGTCGATCTCGGTTGCGGGCCCGGCAATCTCACCGAGACACTGACTGTCCGGTGGCCCGACGCCGCGGTCGAGGCGTGGGACTCGTCGTCCGAAATGGTGTCCGCGGCGCGAGAACGCGGCGTCGACGCACACGTCGGGGATGTCCGGGAGTGGACACCGCAGCCCGACACCGACGTGCTGGTCAGCAACGCCACGCTGCACTGGGTGCCCGAGCATGCCGACCTGCTGGTGCGCTGGGCCGGTCAGCTGGCCGCGGGGTCGTGGATCGCGTTCCAGGTGCCCGGCAACTTCGAGGCGCCCTCGCATCAGTCGGTCCGCGAGCTCGTGCACAGCCCGCAGTGGTCGACACTGTTACGCGACTTTCCCTTCGAGAGAACCGATGTCGTTCGCACCGCGGCCGGGTACGCGGAATTGCTCACCGACGCCGGATGCGCCGTCGACGCGTGGGAAACCACCTATGTGCACGAACTCACCGGTGGATACCCCGTCCTGGAGTGGATCCACGGCACCGCGCTGCGGCCGGTGCGGGCCGCACTCGACGACGAACAGTGGCAGCGTTTCTGCGCGGAGCTGATCCCGATGCTGGACGCCGCCTACCCCCGCCGCGAGGATGGCCTCACGTTCTTCCCGTTCCGGCGGATCTTCGTTGTGGCGCAGGTGAAGTGAGTCAGCGCCGCTCGTTCAGCAGAGCGATGACCTGAGCGACGAGCTCCTCGATGTCCGCGCCGGTGGTGTCGAGGATCAGATCGGGATTCTCCGGGGGCTCGTAAGGTGCGTCGACACCGGTCAGCCCCTTCAGCTCGCCGGCACGTGCCCTCGCATACAGGCCCTTGGGATCACGCTTCTCGCATTCCTCCCTCGGTGTGGCGACATACACCTCGATGAACGGCAATGTGGCGGCATCGTTGAGCGCCCGGGCGATCTCGCGATCGGACTTCAGCGGTGACACCAGCGAGGCCAGCGCGACGACACCGGCATCGGCGAACAGACGCGTGAGATGTCCGACACGACGGATGTTCTCGGCGCGGTCCCCTGCGGAGAACCCGAGGTCGTCGGACAGGCCGTGACGAATGTTGTCACCGTCGAGCAGGTAGGCGACCTGACCGGAATCGACCAGCGCCCGCTCGACCGCGACGGCGACCGTGGACTTGCCCGATGCGGGCAAGCCGGTGAACCAGATCGTCGCGCCCTTCTGTCCCGTCGCCGACCGGCGGTACTCACGCTCCAGGGCCGAGGGGTGCCAACGGATGTCGTTGCGGGTCTGCTCACCCGGTACGACCTCGCGGGGTTCGATGACCGTCCCCGCGCCGACGGTGTCGTTCGACGACTCGTCGATCAGAATGAACGCACCACTGTCACGGTTCTCCGCGTACGGGTCGGCCACCACGATCGAGCTGGTGCGCAGTGTCACCGAGCCGATGTCGTTGAGTACCAGTTCCACCGGGTTGTCGAGCTCGTCGAGGGTCTCCGGGTCGAGCCGCGAGTGCAGCGCCTGCACCGTTGCCCGCACGGTACGGGTCCCCTGCTTGAGCGCCAGACGGTCGCCGGCCCGCAACGGGGCGTCGCGAAACCAGCAGACCGTCGCGTCCAGTTCGCGCGCGAGCACCGGCAGCGACGCGTCCTCGGCACCGCTGACGAAGACGTCGCCGCGGCCCACGTCGATGTCGTCGGCCAGTTCGATCGAGACCGACAAGGGCGCAACCGCTGTCGTCCGGTCGTCGTCGAGGGTGTCGACCGCGGTGACCGTCGACGTGGTTCCCGAAGGGAGGCTCACGACGGTGTCTCCCACGCTCAGGGTTCCGCCGGCGAGACGACCGGTGTAGCGGCGACGCTGGTGCGCGCCCGGGCGGGAGACCCACTGCACAGGCAGCCGGAGGCTGCGCGGTTGTGCTTGCGGCGCAGCGAGTTCGACTGATTCCAGATACTCCAGCAGCGGCGGACCCTGGTACCAGGGCGTGTTCCGGGAGCGGTGCACGACGTTGTCGCCGAGCTTGGCCGCGACCGGGATCACCGTGATGTCGGCATCGCCGAGGCGCGCCGCGACCTGCTGCAACTGCGCCTCGACCTCGGTGAACCGGCCTTCGTCGAAATCCACCAGGTCGATCTTGTTGACGGCGGCGACGAAGTGTTTGATGCCGAGCAGTTTCGCGATCCGGGCGTGCCGATTGGTCTGGCGCAGGACACCTGCGCGCGCGTCGACGAGCAGGACCGCCACATGCGCGTTCGAGGCGCCGGTGAACATGTTGCGCGTGTAGCGCTCGTGGCCGGGTGTGTCGGTCAGGATGTAGCTGCGGGTCTGCGTCGAGAAGAACCGGTAGGCCACATCGATGGTGATGCCCTGCTCGCGCTCGGCGCGCAACCCGTCTGAGAGCGCCGCGAGATCGGCGACCCCCTCCTCGTCGGTGACCGCTTCGAGGTGGTCCAGCGGGAGGCTGTCGGTGTCGTGCAGCAGCCGCCCGATCAGCGTGCTCTTCCCGTCATCGACCGACCCGGCGGTGGTGATCCGCAACAGTTGACGCGTCGTGGCGCTCATCAGGATCTCCGCTTCTTCGCGCAAGCGCTCATCAGGGTCTCCGCTTCTTCGCGCAAGCGCTCATCAGGGTCTCCGCTTCTTCGCGCAAGCGCTCATCAGAAATAGCCCTCGCGCTTCCTGTCCTCCATCGCCGCCACCGACGTCCTGTCGTCGGCCCTGGTCTCACCGCGCTCGGAGACGGTCGCCGCCGAGATCTCTGCGATGACCCCGTCGATGGTCGTGGCCATGGACCGCACCGCGCCGGTGATCGTCAGATCCCCTACGGTGCGGTACCGCACCCACTCCACCGCGGAAGCCTCGCCGTCCCGCGGCCGCGCGTACTCCGAGACGGCCAGCAGGATGCCGTCGCGCTCGAAAACCTCACGCTCATGGGCGAAGTAGATCGACGGCAGCTCGAGGTTCTCCAACTGGATGTAGCGCCAGATGTCCAGTTCGGTCCAGTTGCTCAGCGGAAAGACCCGCACCTGCTCACCCCGGCGGATACGGCCGTTGTACAGCGACCACGGCTCCGGCCGCTGCGCACGCGGATCCCACTGCCCGAACTCGTCGCGGAAGCTCAGGATCCGCTCCTTGGCGCGGGCTCGCTCTTCGTCGCGGCGGGCGCCGCCGAACGCCGCGTCGAACCGGCCGGCCTCGAGTGCGTCGAGCAATGTGCGCGTCTGCTGTCGATTCCGCGAGGCGCCGGGCCCGGGGTCGGCCACGCGGCCCTGATCGATCGTCGCCTGGACGGAGGCCACGATCAGCTTGTGTCCCTCCCAGGTGACGCGTCGGTCCCGGAAGTCGATGACCTCGGGGAAGTTGTGGCCGGTGTCGACGTGCAGGACGGGAAAGGGGAGCGGGCTGGGCCGAAAAGCCTTCTCGGCCAACCGCAGGAGAACGATCGAGTCCTTGCCCGCGGAGAACAGGAGCACGGGCCGTTCGAGTTCGGCGACGACCTCCCTGATGATGTGCACCGCCTCTGCTTCGAGCAGGCGGAGTTCGTCGACATGGACGACGTCGAAGCTACCGGCGGTCATGTGGGCAGCCCCTGCTTCTCCGCGTCGGCGCGGTAACGGTCGACCCATTCGTCGGAACGCTGATCGGCCTGCCGCTCCAGCACCGGCTCGGGCGCAAGCTTCGGATCCAGTCCGAGGCGTTCCAGCACCGACCCCACCACGTCGGTGAGGTTGCGCCACAGCACCGGATACGGCACGTCCATGGGCTCGACGTCCTCCTCGGCGAACCACGTCCGCCAGCCCTCCTCCTGCGCCCGCAGCATCGTCACCACATGGGCGATCGCGCCGGCGTGATACTCGGCACGCGCATCGCGGACGGGGTCGGGTCGGCCGCGCCAGACCCGGGTCTGAACGGCGCGCCAGAAGGAAACCGCCTGCGACACAACGTCCGGACGGTAGACGTGGATCAGCACCGGGTCACTGCCGATGACGTCGCGGATCGCCGAGAGCAGGCCCGTGCCTGACCGGTCTGGCAGACCGGCCGCACGCTGGAGCAGCAGGGGGGTCTGATTCCACATCAGCTTGCCGCCCCAGACGCCGTTCGGAGTGCGCCCCACGGTGCGGATGTAGTCGCGCCAGATCTCGGGCGGCGCCAGATCGGGCTTTCCCTCGTCGAGCGGGTCCAGCAGGCGCAGGATCGATTCGTCACCGACACCCTCGAACCATTGCCGCGGCTGGGGTGACTGGCTGGTCGTCGGCAGGTACTGGAAGAACTCGCCCGGCTCGCCCGCCACGCCGGTCGCCCGCAACGATTCGACCAGCAACGTGCTGCCGCTGCGCTGCGACGCGAGCACCAGGTAGGCCGTCGGGCTGGCTGACATGGTCGTGAGCTTAACCCCGAAACCCGGAGGCGGCAGCACCGGGATTTGTGATCAGCGTGAGCGAAACTATTGCCGTGGACCGTGGTCTTCTGCGATACCTCGATCAGTGGCTTTGGCTGAGCGACTTGGCAACTCGATGTTCTGGACGCGGCGGTAGGTCTCGGTGTAGCGCTCCGCGATCCTGGTGCCTGCGAACTCGGAGGGGATCACGTCGCTGGTCTTCTGCCGCCAGTCGTCGAGCAGCAGGGCGAGCTCACTCCCGATCGCTTCGGCGCTCTCCGTCGGTGCGGAACCCAGCAAATTGTGCGACTCCGCCGGGTCGGCGGCCAGGTCGTAGAGTTCGCGTTCGGGGCGTGGGTCCTGCGCCAACGGCTGCACGACCCGGCCCGGTGCGCTGTCGGCGATGTCCCACGGTAGGTCGAGCAGCGGGCGTGCCGCGTAGTTCTCGATGTAGCTGTATTCCTTGGTCCGGACGGCGCGGATCGGGTCGAAGGAATCGTGGTAGGTCTTCATCGTGTACACCTCGGAGCGGACGGTGTCCGCATCCGCGCCGGAGGTCAATGATGTTGCGTGCGAAAGGCCTTCGACATCCGTGGGGATGTCGATACCGAGGAGGCCGAGCAGGGTGGGAAGGAGGTCGACGCCGCTGAAGAGTTCGTCGTAGACCTTGGGTGCCACGGTGTGGTCGCGGGGCGGCCGCATGATCAGCGCGATACCCGTGCCCGCGTCGTACAGCGTGGACTTGGCTCTCGGCAGCGCCGGACCATGGTCGGTCACGAACACCACCCAGGTCGTACGGTCGAGCCCCGTCTCCTCAAGAGTGTCCAGAAGCCGGCCGACGGCGGCGTCGGCCACGCTGATCGAGCCGTAGAAGTCCGCGAGGTCCTGGCGGATGTCGTCGGTGTCGGGCAGGTAGCCGGGCAGCGTGACGCCTGCCGGGTCCGCCGGTCGATAGCGATCGTGTGGGTACGGGCGGTGGGTTTCGAAGAACCCCGCGGTGAGCAGGAACGGTTCGCGGGGCTCGTCGGTCAGCCACCGGGTGGTCTGCTCGACGACGTACTCGCAGTACGAATTGGAGACGTCGAATTCGTCGAATCCGAGCCGAGCAGGATAGGAAGTCTCGTGCTGCATGCCGAACAACACTGAGTAGTAACCGTTTTCGGAAAGAATCTGCGGTAGCGTGCGTACCCCGGAGCGGTACTCCCAGCCGTGGTGGGCGAGTCCCACCAGACCGTTGCTCTGCGGGTAGCGCCCGGTGAACAGGGATCCGCGGGACGGAGAACACAGCGGCGCGGTGGCGTGCGCCGCCGTGAAGAGGAACCCCTCGCCGGCCAGTCGGTCCATGCGCGGGCTCGACACGTCGTCGTGTCCGTAGGCGCCGAGGTGGCGGCCGAGGTCATGCCAGTGCACGAGCAAGACGTTGTCCCGGTGCGGTGCGGTCACTGGTGTCCTTTCCCGTTCGGGACGCCCGCGCGACTGCCACGAGGCGAGTTATCCCCAAACCCGAATCTATCCACAGGGGGAGATGTCGGCGTGGCCGACCGCGTCCGGAAGCCCTACCGTCGAAAGTATGTTCGATACATTGGCTGAAGCGGCCCGCCGGTCGCGAGGAGCCGCCTCGGTCGGGGCATGGGCTGCGGTGGAGAACGCCGCTGCCGCGCGGCGGCTGTCGGCGATGGCCGACCTTCTCGCCGCGAAGCTCGCCGGCAAGGACAGCGCTGAGCGCGACCAGTGGTGCCTGGACAACTGGGATGCCGTATCGGCGGAGGTCGCCGCGGCGCAGCAGGTGTCCTTGGGAACCGCGTCGGGGGAGCTGCTCGTGGCATGGGCGGTGCGGGAACGGTTGCCGCGGGTCGCCGAGGTGTTCGAGGCGGGGGCGGTTTCGCTCCGGGTGGTGAAGTCGGTCGTCAAGCGGACCCGACTGGTCTGCGACCGCGACGCGATGGCGAAGGTGGACGCCGAGATCGCCGCACGCATCCGCGGGTGGGGCGCCCTGTCGATGGCCAAACAGGAAGCCGAGATCGATTACTGGGTGGACCGTTACGACCCCGCCGCCGTCGTACGCGCGGAGAGCGCATCACGCTCCCGACACGTCGATGTGACGCCAGCCGCGGACGGGTCAGGCATCTGCTACGTCGAGGCGGTGCTCTACGCCCATGACGGCGAGGCGCTGGACAAGCGCCTGGACGAGATGGCCCGGGGTGTGTGCGCCGCCGATCCGCGCACCCGGGACCAGCGCCGGTCGGCGGCCCTCGGAGCAATGGCCGCCCAAGCGGACAGAGTGGAATGCCTGTGCGGCGCCGAGGACTGCGCCGCTGCGCAGCGCACGCCGAGTGCCGTGGTGATCCACGTGATCGCCGAGGAGGCGAGCCTGGCCGACGACACCCCGGTGGCGCTGCACGGCGAGCGGCCGGGTCCCGTCCTCGAAGCGCCCGATACGGCGAACCCGTTGCGCGAGAGGGTCGCCGGGCATCTGCTCGCGCCCGCGCGCGCGACGGGCCCGGCGAGGACCCGCCCCGGCACGATCGTCGGTGGTGCGTTGCTCCCGGGCCCGGTGATGACGGGCGCCCTGGCGAACACGGCGACCATCAGATGGCTGGTGCATCCCGGGGACTCGCCTCCTGAGCCGCGCTACGCGCCGTCGACGGCACTGGCGGATTTCGTGCGGTGCCGGGATCAGACGTGCCGGTTCCCGGGCTGCGACGCCGCGGCCTATGGGTGCGATCTGGACCACACGATCGCGTATCCGGTGGGCCCTACGCAGGCGTCCAATCTGAAATGTCTGTGCCGAAAACATCACTTGCTGAAGACGTTCTGGGGCTGGCGGGATGTTCAGCATCCCGACGGCACCGTGGTGTGGACGGCGCCGGGCGGGCAGACGTTCACCACGCGTCCGGGCAGCAGGGTGCTGTTCCCCGCGCTGTGCCGCCCGACTGCGCCGGTGGCGGTCCGGCCAGGCGCTGGTGCGCAGGCCGCGGCTAGTCGTGGCCTGGCCATGCCCCGCCGTACGCGGACCCGCGCCCAGGTGCGTGCGCAGCGTATCGCCGAGCAGAGGTCCGCCAACGAAGCATCGAGGGCGCCGCGCAACATCGCCCCGTCGGCGCCACCCAGGAGATAGCGTGGAGAACATGCGGGTGTTCGTCACCGGGGGAACCGGCGCGATCGGCAGCCATGCGGTGCCGGCGCTGCTCCAGGCGGGCCACGAGGTGACGGCGATGGCGCGCAGCGACGCGAAAAGCCAGGTGCTGCACCGGCAGGGCGCCACACCGGTGCTGGTGTCGCTGTTCGACCGTGACGGGCTCACCGACGCGTTCCGGGATCACGACGCGGTGGTGAACCTCGCCTCGGCGCTGCCGTCGCCGCAGCGGTTCATGGCGAAATCTGCGTGGAAGGACTGTCACCGCATCCGGATCCAGGGGTCGGCCACCGTGGTCGACGCCGCACTGGCCGCAGGAGTTCCGCGGGTGGTGCAGGAGTCGGTCGCGATGATCTATCGCGACGGCGGTGCGCGTTGGATCGACGAGGAATGGCCGGTCGACCACTACCACATCGCGGCGGGCAATCACGGTGCCGAGGCCAGCGCCCGCAGATTCCGCGAAAGCGGAAGCGACAGCGTCATTCTCCGGTTCGGAGTGTTCTACGGGGTGGGCGCCGCGCACAGCGAGCTGATCATGAACCTCGCGCGCAGGCACATCGGGTTCCAGGCGGGCAGGCCGGGCAGCTACGTCTCGTCGATCCACCTCGCCGACGCGGCCGCGGCCGTGGTCTCGGCGCTGCACGCGCCGTCGGGCACCTACAACGTGGTCGACGACTGCCCCGTGACCGCCGCACAGAACAGCAAGGCGATGGCCGCGGCCATCGGGGCCAGGCCGTGGATCACGACCCCGGGGCGGCTGGCGCTGCTGGCGGGGAGCCGCTCCACGTCGATGACGCGATCACTACGCGTTGACAATGCGCGGCTGCGCGACACGACCGGCTGGAAGCCGCGCTACCCGAGCGTATGGGACGGCTACCGCGCGATGGCCGGACTCTGAACGCCCGCAGCCAGGACAGGGTCGGGGTCACGGGTGGTACGGCACCCCGACGGCGCGGAACACGAATTCCGGTGGCACGTCGTAGGCCAGCGTGGTGCGGGGCAACCGCGCCAGCACCTCGGCCGGGATGTTCTCCTTGTAGTGCAGGGACAGCTCGCCTTCGCAGCGGGAGTCGATCGCAGCCACGTCGGCCGACAGCATCAGACCCGTCGCGCTCAGCTCGGCCGTGACCGCGCCCTGCTGCGGGGCATCCCAGCGCAGGTCGATCGTGCGGCCGGCCAGCTTGGGCACCGACGACAACGTGCCCAGCACCCTCTCGTTGGTGATGACGAGCGCGCCGACGTAGCTGGCGATGCTGCCGCCGGACCGCACACCGGGCACCGTCCCGCGGAAGCGCCGTGTCACCGCGACGTACTCCGAACAGAAGAGCATGCCCTCGGCGTCGACCTCGGCGCGCAACGCGCTGGGCAGCTTGCCGATTCGGAACAGTTTCCGGAGGAATACGGCCATGCTCGAACGGTAGCTCAGCCGTGTGGCACGCCGAGCACGCTGTAGACGAACCGGGGCGGGACGTTGAACGCGACGCTTCGCGTCGGCACCCTGGACAGCTCGTCGGCGGTCAGCGTGGTCGCGAACGTCAGCGACAGCGTCCCGCGGAACGCCGGATCGACCTGGGACAGATCGGCGATCTCCAACACCAGGCCCGTCTCGGACAGCGTGCCCTGCACGACTCCGGTCTGCGGCGCGCTCCACGGCAGATCGGCCGCACGTCCCGCCCGTCCGGGCAGCGCGCCGAGCGTCGCGAGCAGCCGCCTGTTGGTCAGCACGAGCGCGCCGCCGTACCCGCGCACCAGGCCCACCGACTTCCGGCCGGGGATCTCGCCGGTGAACCGCACCCAGACCCCCAGGCAGTCCGAGAAGTGGACGACGCCTTCGGCCTCCGCCTCGCCGCGCAGCGCGGTCGGGAGTTTGCCGATGCGCAACAGTCTGCGGAGGACTCCGGCCACGGGCGCATCGTAACGATCCGTCACCACTTTGCTCAGCCGTTTGGGGTACAGGTTGACTCGTGAGAGTGGACCGAAAAGGGCTCGTGGCCGGCGCCGTGGCGGCAGTCGCTGTCTACGCGCTGCTGTGGGTCGGGTGGGTGCAGGACTGGGCGTGGCTCGCGCGCGCCGATGACGCCGCGCTTGACCCCGCGTACCGCTTCGGGTCCGGCCACCCCGCCTGGGTGAGCGCCTGGGACATCTTCTGCACTCTGCTCGGCCCCGGCGCATTCCGCATCGTCGTGGTCGTCGTCGTGGTCGTGGCGCTCGTACGGCGGCGCGTCCGGTTGGCGATGTTCCTGGTCATCAGCGTCGAACTCAGCGGCCTGGTCACCGAGATCGCCAAGCACCTCGCCGACCGCGCCCGGCCGGACACCGCGCTGGTGTCGGCGTGGGGGACGTCGTTTCCGTCCGGGCACGCCCTGGGCGTGATGGTCGCCGTGCTGGCCCTGCTGACCGTCGCGGTCCCCGCGGCGAGCGCATCGTGGCGACGGCCGCTCATCGCCCTCGGCGTCGTCGTCGTGGTCACGATCGGCATCGGCCGGGTGATGCTCAACGTGCACCATCCGTCCGATGTGCTCGCCGGGTGGGCCCTCGGCTACGTCTATTTCGTCGTGTGCCTGCTCCTGCTGCCGCCCCGGCCGGCCGTCACACAGCCGGACGAAACACCGGCAGCGCTCGATAGCGCACGCTGAAGCTCGCCTCGTCTAGCTCCGTGCCGACCTCGCCGTCGAGCGCCACCACCGTCGGCCCGTCGGGCGAGCGGAACGAGAACTCCGGCACCCGCAGCTCGTGGTACAGCGGGCTGCGCTCCAGCCGGCCCAACGTGACCGCCGTCAGGATCCGCAGCCGGCTCAGCCGACGCCCCGTCTCCAGGATCCGGACATCGAGCAGGCCGTCGTCCATCCGGGTCCTGCGCGACGGCGCGAACCCCGTCGGCAGGTATGTCGAGTTACCGAGGAAGAACAGCGAGGTCTGAACGGTCTGGTTGTCGAACTCGATGCGCACCGACTCGTCGCGGCGCAGGGTGTGGAACATCGCGTAGATGCCGGCCAGCGGCTTGCCGATCTTGTGCTCGAGCTTCTCGCGCGTCTGCACGAACTTCGGGTAGGCCCCGATGCTCGCGGTGTTGACCACCATCTGCTTCTCGTTCAGGCACACCATGTCGACACAGGACACCTGGCCCTGCTGGATGGCGGCCACCGTCCGCGCCGCAGTGTCGCAGCCGATGTCCTTGGCGAAGTGGTTGAAGGTCCCGGCAGGGAACACGGCCAGCGGGACGCCCGCGTCGATGGCGACCGTGGCCGCCGCGGCCACCGTGCCGTCCCCGCCGCCGATGCCGAGCACCTCCGCGCGCTCGGCGGCCGCGGTCAGCACCTCCATGATGTCGTCGTCCTCGCCGAGTTCGACGATCTCGGCCTTCGGCAACGCCTCGCGGACCTCGTCGAGGACCCGGGCGCCCGTGCCGCTGCCCGACGCCGGATTGATCACCAGCGTGACGCCCTGCCCCTCGGGCCGCGGTGGGGTGTCCACCCGCAACGGCTGGGCTCCGGGCAGCCGGGTCTCGACGACGGGCGGCACGATCCGCGCACCGAGCACCGCGATGCCCGCTCCGAGGCCGAAACCGGCCAGCACGTCGCCGGGATAGTGCGCCCCGGTGGCCACCCGGGACATGCCGACCAGCCCCGCCAGCAGCGCGAGACCGAGCCCGACCGCGGGGTTCTCCAGGCCGACACCCACCGCGAACGCCGCGGCGCTGGCCGAATGACCCGACGGCAGTGAATTCGAGGTGGGGTGGCGCCGCGTCTGCCGGGCCAACGGCACGAAGGCCCAGTTCGGTCGCGCCCGCTTCCAGATCCGCTTGGCACCCTGGTTGGTGACCAGGCTCGTCAGGGCCAGCGTCGCCACTCCGCGCGCGGCACCCCGCTTCACCGACGCGTTGCCGACCACCGTGAGGCCTGCCGCGATCGCGAACCACAGCTTCGAGTGGTCGGCCGCCCTGGTCAGCCGGGGCATCGTCGCGTCCAGGAGCGGGCTGGGTGACTCCGCGATCGCCTCGAAGACCTCGCGGTCCAGCGTGCCGAGCCCCTGCCCGATCTGACGAATTCCGCGGCCACGACGTCTGAGGGGCACAAGGTCCATGACGCCAACCTAGCCGCCGGCGTCGGATGCCCGTCCCGAACGCCGGCCGACACCTCCTCGGGAGAAGCAACGATTCGGCGCATGTGGGTGGCACAGTTGGCGCATGCCGATCGCGCCGCGACCTGACCGACACCGGACGTCCGTGCGCCTATCGATACTGCTCTGTCTCGCCCTGCTGTCGGCGCTGCTGACCGCGGCGCCGGTCTCAGCCGAGTTCTCCCCGTGGTTCGCCAACTCCGTCGGGCCCGCCACCCAGGTGCTGGCCGTCACCGGCACCGGGGGCTCGGACGCCAAGCTCGACGTCTGGGAACGCGCCGCGGCGGGATGGCAGCCCGTCACCGGAGGCGTCGGGATCCCGGCCAAGATCGGCGAAAAAGGCATGTCGCCGAATCACTTCGACGGCTCGATGATGACGCCCAAAGGCATCTACACCCTCGACTTCGCGTTCGGCACCCAGCCCAACCCCGGCGGTGGCCTCAAGTACGTCCAGGTCGGGTCCAACCACTGGTGGGACGGCGACATGAAGAGCCCGACCTACAACACCATGCAGGTCTGCGACAAAGCGAACTGTCCTTTCAACACCTCGCTGAGCGCAGGGACCGAGAACCTCGACATCCCGCAGTACGCGCACGCGATCGTGATGGGCGTCAACAAGGAGCGCATCCCCGGCAAGGGCGGCGCCTTCTTCGTGCACAGCACCGACGGGGGCGCCACCGCCGGATGCGTCGCGATCGACGACGCCACGCTGGTGACGATCATGCGGTGGCTGCGGCCGGGCGCGGTGATCGCCCTCACCGAATGACCGTCGGCGTGATGCGACGGGGTCAGATGTTGAGCGCGCGACCGGGCTTGACCTTGAACTCCAGCGCATCGAGTTTCATCGACGCGTCGTAGGTGCGGTCGTAGCCGGTCTCGCTGATCCGCCAGCCGTCGGCGGTCTTGCGGTAACGGTCGTGGTAGAAACCCGCGCCGATCAGCATGAAGTTGAAGTCGGGCGCGATCACCCGGTCCTGCAGGTACCACGTCGCGGTCGCCTCGTCGCCGTCGACGGTGATCTCGGGGTGGTTCACCCGGTGTTCGGTGAGCACTTCGGGTCCCAGCGAGTTGCGCATGAAGTTGACGAGATCGTCGCGATTGGTGAAATGGTGTTCCTCGCCGATCGATTCGCCGTAGCGGCCGACGACGTCCTCGGTCAGGGTGTCCGCGAACTCGTCCCAGTGCTTGGTGTCCAGCGCACGGAGGTAGCGGTATTTGACCTGCTTGATGTCGTCGATGTCACTCATGGCCGTCATTGCAGCACACAACGGGCGCTTTGCGTGTCAGATGCGAAGCACCATGCCGCCCGTCTAGGGTGTCTCCAATCATGAGCGATGCGTTGGGGTTGTCTGTCGGGACCACCAACCTCGCCGCGGCGACTGTCGGTGATCAGCCCGTGGTCCGGCGCTCGGTGCTGACCGTCTACGAGCACGGCGCCCCCGAGGTCGGCGACGCGGTGGGACGCGCCGGCGGGGCGGTGCTGTCCGGTTTCGTCGAACGTGTCGGGGACCCGGTTCCGCTGGTCGCCGCCGACGGAGCCACCTATCCCGCCGACCAGTTGCTGGTCGAGGCGCTCGAATCGATGGCGGGCCTCGCGACGCGGCGCGGTGTCTCCGAGGTGGCCATCGCGATCCCGTCGTACTGGCGTCCCGAGACCGGCGCGGCCTTGGCCGAGACGTTGTCGGCCAGCGACGTCCTCGCCCCCGCCGGGGTGCGGCCCCGGCTCGTCTCGGACACCGAAGCGGCGCTGACCGCGCTGAACGCCAATCCTGGGCTGAACAGGCGCGGGGTGGCGGTGCTGCTCGACTTCGGCGGCGCGGGCACGAGCATCACCGCCGTCGACGCCGGGTCGGCGTTCGCGACGATCGGCGCCACCGAGCGTTATGCCGAGTTCGCCGGTGACCAGATCGACCAGGCACTGCTGGGCCACGTGCTCTCGGGTGTCCCGGGGGGCGGCGAGAACGACCCGGGACAGACGGCCGCCGTCGGATCGCTGGTCCGGCTGCGCGACGAGTGCCGTGCCGCCAAGGAACGACTGTCGCTGCTGACCGCCACCGAGGTGGCGGTCGACATCCCCGGCTTCCGCGGCAACGTCAGGGTGACCCGCGCCGAACTCGAAGAACTCGTCGCGCGCCCCCTCGACGGCGTCTTCGCGGCGCTCGAGGAAACCCTGGCGCGCAACGGTATCGGATGGAGCGACGTGTCCTCTGTCGCCCTCGCCGGCGGTGGTGCCGCCATTCCGATTCTCACACAACAGGTTTCGCAGCGTCTGCAGGTTCCCGTGGTGACGACGCCGCGGCCCGCCCTCGATGCCGCCGTCGGGGCCGCGCTGTTCGCCGCGTACGGCCGCAGTGCCGACACCTCCACCGTGGCCGCCGCCGCAGTGCCGATGCCGGTGCCGCCGCCCTCTGCGCCGGATGCCGCGTCGGATGCCGACAGCACCTACGCACTGGCCTGGTCGCAGGACGAGTCGCCCGCCGACGACGTCGTGCCCTACACCGGTCCGGACGTCGACGAGCGGCCGAACCCGTACGTTCTGCCCGAGTCCTTCGCAGCCACCGAGGTCATCGACCGCGACGACACGCCGGACTCCGGCCCGGGCCCGAAGTTCCCGCTCGCGCTGACCGGGGTCATCGCCGCGATCGCGCTGCTGGCCGTCGGTGGTGCCGCGATCGCGTTGACCAGCGTCGAGTCGGATCGCCCGCCGCCCACGCCGGGCAACGCACCGCTGAGCAGTGCGCTCGTGCCGAGCAGCGCTCCGCCGCCGGAGACCCTGACGATCTCCCAGCAGACGGTGCAACCACCGCCGCCCGCGCCGTCGGCGGCCCCGCCTGTCACCACACCGCCGGCCGCGCCGCCGACCACCGCGACGACGGCGCCGACGACGACGACCACGACGACGACCACCACCACGACCACGACGACCACCACGACGACGACGCCGCCGACCACCACCACGACCGTGCCGACCACGACACCACCGACAACCCCGCCCACGACCCAGCCCACGACGACGGCGCCGCCGTCGACGACCGAGCCACCGACCGTCGGCACGACGACGACCTATCTGACCGTGCCTTTCGTGCCGGTGCCGATTCCGATCCTGGTGCCCGAGAGTCCGTAACCGTCGGCCCCACGCTGACCACCGGTCATTCCTCGGGCAAGAAATAGGGTTTTCCCCGATTCCTTCGGGGGGTCCCCCGCGCCTATGTTTGCACTGTCGGCACGATCGGCTGCGGAGGGGACAGCCGATCGGCCGACTTTTTTCTGCAGGTTAGGCCGTTACCGCGCAACGGATTTGGACTGCTTGATCCAGCGCCGCCCCTTCTTGGCCGCGCGTGCGAGCGCCCCGCACTCACCGACATAGGCGGCCAGTGCCCCGACACCGGGCACCAGACCCAGGTATTTGAGCGGTCCGCGCGGCCGCGGGCGTTTGGCGAGCTCGTCGCCGATCGCGTCGAACAGGCCCACCAGGTTCCACAGTGCCTTCGCCACCCCGGCGGGGCTGTGCGGCAGCGCGGCCAGCGGCCTGCTGGTGTCGCCGTCGTAGACCATGACCGAGAAGTCCCTGTCGCACAGCACCGAGGCGAGCATCCGCACCTGGGTCCGCTGGTCGGTCACGCCCAGTTCGCGGGCGACCGCGCACAGGACCGCGGCCTGGCTGACGAAGCCGATCAGGTCCTGCAGCGGCAGCTGACGCCCCACGACGCCCAGAACGCCGGGGAAGGCCACCGCAACGGTGTTCAACGCGCCGACCCGCCACACCCACCAGTGGATGCGCGCATCGGTGTCCATGTCGTCCCACGACGGCGTTCCCGGCACGTCGACGGCGTTGAGGACCCGCCCGAGGGCGTCGTCCCGCCGCTTGAGGTCGAACGGATCGGTCGCCCACAGCAGGTCGAGCAGCGGGTTGATGATGCGCACCGCACCCGTCAGGGCGGCTTCGACCCCGGCGTCCGTGATGTGCACGGCGGGCGTCGGCAGGGTCGACAGCAGCATGTTCACCGTCACATCATGTCCGGCGCGCACCGTCCTCAAACGTCGCGCCGATATCCCGTTTGCTGAGGGGGTGGCGGCGGGGAACAAGGGAATCCCCCGATTCCCCCAGCGTCAATATCTTCTTACCGTCGTATCCGACATATTCCGAGCTCAACCACTGTGGAGCCCTCATGATGCATCGGCTACTCCCCGCGGCATTCCTCGCTGCCGCCGCAACTGTCGTGTCGGTCGGCATTGCCAGCGCCCAGCCCGCACCCTTCCCGAATTGCAAAGCAGCGGCTGCTGCCGGCCAGGAGGACATCCCGTCCAGCTCCCCGTACTACGGGCCCTGGCTCGACCGCGATTCCGACGGAGTCGGCTGCGAGAGCTAGAACTTGAGGTAGCCGCCGTCGAGACGCAACACGTCCCCGGTGTGGTACGCGCTGGCGGTGCTCGCCAGGTAGACCGCCACACCGGCCACGTCCTCGGCGGCGCCCCACCTGCGGACCGGAACGCGGGGCAGCACCCGGGCGCTGAACCGCGCGTCGGCGAGTCCTTCGGCGGTCATCTCGGTATCGAACCAGCCGGGCTGGATGGTGTTCGCGCGGATACCGTGCCGGGCCAGCTCGACGGCCAGGCTGTCCATCATCGAGGTCACCCCGGCCTTGGACGCGGCGTACGCCGGCTGGCGGGGCATGCCCTGCAGCGCACCCAGGCTCGACACCCCGACCAGACTGCCCCCGCGTCCGGCCGCGACCATCTGACGGGCGGCCTCGCGCAATGTCAGGAACACCCCGTCGAGGTCGACGCTGGTCACCGAGCGGAACTCCGCCAGCGACGTGTCCAGCACCGGGGTGAACCTACCGCGCACCCCCGCGTTGGCGAAACACGAGTCCAGCCAACCGAACTCCCCGCGGATGCGGGCCATGGACTCGGTCACGGCCTGCTCGTCGGTGACGTCGCAGACCACGGGCAGGACCGGATTGCCGTGTGCGCGCAGCATATTGGCGGCGTCCTCGAGACGCTGGGCGGTACGGCCGATGATCGCCACCGATGCCCCGGCGCGCGCTAGCCCCTCGGCCATGCCGAGCCCGATGCCCGACCCGCCTCCCGTCACGACGGCGACGTGGCCGGTCAGGTCGAACGGATTGCCCTCGGTTCTGGTCACGGGTGTGACCTTACGCGGGCGGTCTCCGAGCGAACGCGGGTGCGCGTTCGGGCCGCACCCCGACCCCGACGAGGTAGGCGGGCACGCCCGTCAGCCAAGGTGCCCGCTCCACCAGTCCGGCGACGGACGGTAGCGACACCTCGCCACCGCGCACGATCGGTCCGAGCAGTCGTGCGTCCATCTGGCGCTGCAAAGCCTGGGTCACCGCGGTCGGCACGACGCGGCGGCGCCGCACCCGGGCCAGGTCGCGGTCGGACACGGTGCCGCGGCGCAGCGGCTCGGCGAGCAGGCGTGCTGTGGCGACCCCGTCCTGAACCGCCATGTTGATACCGACACCGCCGGCCGGTGACATCGCGTGCGCCGCATCCCCGATGCAGAGCAACCCGTGGGTGTGCCAGCGCCGCAACCGGTTCAACCGCACGTCGAGCATCTTGACCTCGTCCAGGCTGGTGATCGCGTCGACAGTGTGGCCCGCCTCGGGCAGCAGCGCGAGGACATCGGCACGGAAGGCGTCCAGACCGCGGGCCCGCTGCTGGGCGTCGGTGCCTTTCGGAATGAGCAGGGCGATCTGCAGATAACCTTCACGCGGTATCACGATCATCGCCTTGCCCGGCATCACCCGCGGCACCAGCGTGTAGATCGCGTTGTCCTCGTGCCGGGGCAGTCTGAACCACCACACGTCGAAACCGACCGGGAACTCGCGGACGTCGAGCCCGGCGTCTCGACGCACCAGCGATCCGCGCCCGTCGCATCCGATGGTGAGGTCGGCGTGCAGCTCACCCTCGCCGTCGGCATCGCGGTACCGCACGCCCGACACTCGGTCGCCCTCCCACAGCAGGCCCGTCGCCTCGGTGCTCATCCGCAGCGTGAACGTGGGCTCCGCGCGGCCCGCATCGGCGAGCAGGTTGAGCAGATCCCACTGCGGCACCATCGCGATGTAGGGGTGGGGCTGGCGGCGCAGCCGGCCGAAGTCGACCATGGTGACCGAGCGCCCCGGCGCCACGTCGATGCTCGCCTCGCTGATACGGCTGTGGGGCAGCGCCTCGAACCTCGGCCACAACCCGAGTTCGTCGAGCAGGCGCAGCGTCGTGGGATGCACTGTGTCGCCGCGGAAGTCGCGGAGGAAGTCGGGGTGTTTCTCCAGGACCGTGACGTCCACCCCGGCGCGGGCCAGGATCAGACCCAGCACCATGCCCGCCGGCCCGCCGCCCACCACGGCGCACGCGGTCCTTGCGTTCATGGGCGCACCTTAACCCCTTTGCGCGCACGCGGCGCCGGATCGGGCGGCGCCCGGTCAGCAAGTGCGCACCAGGTCGGCGGCCTTCTCGCCGATCATCATCGCCGCCGCGTTCGTGTTGACCGAGACGATCCTGGGCATCACCGACGCGTCGGCGACACGCAGCCCGGTCAGTCCACACACCCGCAGAGAGGGATCGACCACCGCGGCGGGTCCGGTGCCCATCGCACAGCTGCCGACCGGGTGGTAGTACGTTCCGGTACCGCGGGCCAGGAAGGACCGGAGTCCCGATTCGTCGGTGACTCCGGGGCCGGGCAGCACCTCGCGGGATCGCCACGGCCCGAACGGTTCTGCGGCGGCGATCTCGCGCGCGACGCCGATGCCGTGCAGCATCCGCTGTACATCGTTCTCCGTGCCCAGGTAACCGGGATCGATCAGCGGTGGCGTCGCCGGATCCGGCCCCGCCAGGCGCAGGGATCCGCGGGCGTCCGGCACGGTCGCGACGGCCAGCGTGAAACTGTTCGCGGGTGCGACGAGGTGCGGCAGGTGGAACGGCACGTGGATGAACATCAGTTGCATATCCGGCCCGGGCAGGGCGCTGTCACTGCGCCAGGAGAGCGACGTCTCGGCGTGGTTGGTCTGCCCGGCGGGGATCGGACGGGCGGCCTCGTAGACCACCCCGCACAGCGGATGGTCGTGCAGGTTGCGGCCCACCCCGGGCAGATCGTGGGTGACGGTGACCCCGGCGCTCTCCAGTTCCGCAGCGGGTCCGACGCCGGAGAGCAGCAGCAGCCGGGGAGAATCCACCGCGCCGGCACTGAGAATCACCTCGGCGTCGGCGTACACGGTCCTCTGCCGGCCACGATGCTCGACGTCGACTCCGAGGCAACGGTTCCCGGCGAAACGCAGCCGATGGACCCGCGCCTCGGTGAGCACGGTGAGGTTGGACCTTCCGCGCGCGGGGTGCAGATAGGCCGCGGCGGCACTCTGCCGAACCCCACCACAGATCGACAGGTCGTGCCAGCCGGCCCCTTCGCCGTCGGCGCCGTTGAAGTCCGCCGTGGCCGGGAAGCCGGCGGCGGAGGCGGCGTCGAGGAACACCTGCGAGAGCGGGTTCGCGAACCCGGCGTCGGCCGGCGCCGGGTGCATCGGCCCGTCGGTTCCGCGGTAGCGGGGGTCCCCGGTGCGCACCGTCTCCATCCGGCGGAAGTACGGCAGCACCGAGTCGTAATCCCAACCGGTGCACCCGGACTCGGCCCACCGGGCGAAGTCGCTGCGATGGCCACGCAGGTAGACCATCGCGTTGATGCTGCTGCTCCCGCCGAGGGTGTGACCGCGGGGCCAGCTGTGGGGCAGGCCGCCGGTACCGGCCTGCGGGACGGTGTCGTAGGAGTAGTCGACGTCGGTGCCCCACAGCGTCGGCCACGCCGGTGGTGCGGCGATGTCGGGCCTGAGATCGGACCCGCCGGACTCCAGGAGCAGCACCCGCACGGCGGGGTCCGCGGAGAGCCGGGCGGCGACGACGCATCCGGCCGAACCGGCGCCCACCACCACGTAGTCGAACGAGCGCGCGATGGTCATGCGACGCCACCGGAGCGCGTGGGCTGCAGGACGAAGTCGAAGTCGACGCGTATCCACGGTACGTCGGACGTTCCGCCCCCCGGGGTGGCGCCGGGTTCGCAGGCGTCGAACGGGACGACCAACTCGGGCTTGGTCCCGAAGACGGCGTCGGAGTGCAGGTAGGGAGCGCCCTTCTCGAACAGATGGGTGGTCAGGCTCTCGTAACCCGGTGCGCTGACCAGGAAATGGAGGTGGGCCGGCCGGTATGGGCTGACGCCGGTGCGGGAGACCAGGTCGCCCACAGGACCGTCCATCGGGATGGAGTAGCCGACGGGTGCCACCGTGCGCACGCAGTAGGACCCGTCCCGGCGCGAGGTGTACCTGCCCCGCAGCCGCGGCTGCACCGCCTGTACCTGGGCCTCGTACAGACCGTGCGGATCGGCGTGCCATACGTCGAGCACAGCGCCGGCGACGGCCTCACCGGCGACGTCACGCACGGTGCCGGCGAGATAGAGCGGGATTCCGGGGATGTGCCCGGCCATGTCCGCGGCGTACGCGAGGTGCGGCGAGTCGGCGATGTGGAACGGTCCGAGGACGGTCGCGGGGGTCGCACCGCGAGTGCGATGGTGGTTCATCTCGACGACGAGCATCGAGAGCCCGAGGACATCCGAGGCGAGGATGAACTCGGCGCGCTTGTCGTCGCTGATCTGCCCGGCCCGGGTGAGCCATGCCATCGCGGTGGCCCACTCCTGCTCGGTGAGCTCCACCTCGCGGGCGAGGGCGTGCAGATGCCGGACGAGCGCCGGCATGATCTCGGCCAGCCGGGTGTCGTCGGTGGTGGCCCACCGCGCCGTCGCCAGCGCGGTGATGTCCTGGTCGGTGGCCGCGGGCACGGCGGACCTCCTTGTGGTGTCGGGGGGTGGTGGGGTCCTATGCGGCGGTCGCTCGTGCGGCCTCGGCGATCAGGTCGGCGACGGCTCCCGGCGCGGAGACCGTGACGGCATGCGACGCGTCGACCTCGACCGTGTGGGAGTGGGCGCGGGTGCTCATGAAGCGCATGGACTCGGCGGGAATCGCGAGGTCCTGGGTGGTGACGAGGTTCCAGGACGGAATGGTCTTCCACGCGGCCGCGGTCGCCGGCTCGTTGAGCGCCGACTCGGCGATGGGTCGCTGCGTGGCGGCCATCAGGGCGGTGGTCTCCGGAGCGACGTCCGCGGCGAACACGCGACGGAACTCCGCCTGCTTGATGTAGAGGTCGTTGCCCGTGCCGCCGCCGGGGAGGGGGAAGGGCGCAGGTTCGAGGGCGGGTCCGAGCTGGGCGCCGGGGAACTTGGCCGCGAGCTGCGACGTGCTCTCGCCCGGTTCCAGGAGGAAGCTCGCGATGAACACCAGGGCCTTCACGTTCGGGCGACCGACTGCGGCCTGACTCATCACCGATCCGCCGTAGGAGTGGCCCGCGAGCACCACCGGACCTGACACGCTGTCGAGCACGCTGCCGACGTACTCGGCGTCGCTGTGCAGGCCGCGTAGCGGATTCGCGACGGCGAGAACGGGATAGCCGTCGCGCTGCAGGCCTGCCACCACGCCGTTCCAGCTGGACGAATCTGCGAACGCGCCGTGGACCAGCACCACGGTGGGCAGGCCCGCGGTATCCCGGGGCGCGGACGGGCTCTGCGGATCTGCGGCGGCGCCGCCGCAGCCGGCGGCCAGCGTGGCCAGGGTCGCGCCGGCGACGACTTTGGCGAGGATACCGGTGAATGGCATTGATCTTCCTGATCTTTCGTGGACGGGAACTGCGGGAGGCACGGCCATCAGGCTGCGTTCTCGGACCGCGTCGTCCACTCTGGCGTCGTCAGAGGTGCGGGGAATCAGTCATTCGACTGTCGCTCGGCGGTTCGGGGATGCAGCGCGATGCAGTCATTCGACTGCGTAGGCCCCGCACATTGCCAGTCGGCCGACTGCTGCGATATATTGCATATTGGACACTGAGTCGGGGGCGACGATAAGCTGGAGTCACGCTGAGTATCGTCGAAATGGCCTGCCCGACAGCAGGATTGAGCGCCAGGTCAGAGCTGGGAGGTGTGCGGGTCCAGTGTCAGCCAGTTCAGCCGGGTCTCCGTTGCGGCGGAGTCGGCGTCGCCCGCCTGCGCGAACTCGATGATCCTGGCGTGCTGGGCCACCGAGTCACGTCCGCTCAGGGACCCGAACCGGATTCGTTCGACGCGCCGGAGTACCGGCGTGTACTGGTCGAGCACGGCACGCACCGCGTCGTTTCCGGCACGGTCGACCGGGATCCGGTGAAACGTGTCGTCGGCGGCGACGGCGGCGGCCACGTCGCCGTGGCGCAGGGCATCGGCGAAGGCATCGTTGGCGGCACGCATGCCGGCGAGGTCGTCGTCGGTGAGGAGCGGCACCGCCGTGCGCACCGCGAGTTCGTTCATCGCCGCCGTCACCGCCTGCGCGTCCGCGAGGGTGCGTGGATCGATGGGGCTGACGATCGTGTAGCGACCCGGCTTCGTTTCGACCAGACCGGCCGCGTCGAGGCGGGCCAGGGCCTCGCGGATCGGTGTCCGGCTCACGCCGAGCCAGCCACTGAGCTCGGCGTCGACCAACCGCTCGCCCGGTTCCAGGGTCCCGTCGATGATCGCGTCGCGGATCCGTACAAAGACGCTGTCGCGCAGCAACTGCCGACCTTCGGTGGAACTGGCGGTGGGAACCGGCATACCCCATCATGCACCGCCGGGTTCGCCGTGCACGCGCCGACCCGGCAGGCGACACGCGAGAACCCGCTCGCCCCTCACCTCAGGAGAACGACATGTCCCTCGCCGATTTCGACCGCTACCCGCTGCTGTTCGGCCCCAGCCCGGTGCATCCGCTGCATCGCCTGAGCGAACACCTCGGTGGGCCGCGCATCTGGGCCAAGCGGGAGGACTGCAACTCCGGAATTGCCCACGGCGGCAACAAGATGCGCAAGCTGGAGTACATCGTTCCCGATGCGCTGGCCCAGGGTGCCGACACGCTCGTCTCGATCGGCGGCTACCAGTCCAATCACACCCGGCAGGTGGCGGCGGTGGCAGCCCTTCTGGGCATGAAGGCCCTGCTCGTGCAGGAACGCTGGGTGGACTGGCCCGATGTCGTCAACGACAAGGTCGGCAACATCCTGCTGTCCAGGATCATGGGTGCCGACGTGCGGCTGGACCCCAGCGGATTCGACATCGGCATCAGGGACTCCTGGCAGGCGGCACTCGACGAGGTGCGAGCGTCGGGCGGCGTCCCCTACGGCATCCCCGCCGGTGCGTCCGAACACCCGCTCGGCGGACTCGGTTTCGCGAACTGGGCCGGCGAGGTCGCCCGGCAGGAGCAGGAGCTCGGCGTCTTCTTCGACACGATCGTCGTCTGTACCGTCACCGGCTCCACGCATGCGGGCATGATCGCGGGGTTCGCGGGGCAGGACCGGCCGCGCCGGGTGCTCGGCATCGACGCGTCGGCGACGATCGAGCGGACGCGTGAGCAGGTGGCACGCATCGCCCGGCGCACGGCCGAGCTCATCGACGTGGGAAGACCGCTGGAGGACGACGAGATCACGGTGCTCGAGGGCTGGGCGGGTGACCTGTACGGCATTCCGGTGCACTCCACGATCGACGCGATCCGGCTCACCGCCCGGCTGGAGGGGATGATCATCGACCCTGTCTACGAGGGCAAGTCGATGGCCGGCCTGATCGACCTCGTTCGACGCGGGGACATCACTTCCGATTCGACAGTGCTCTATGCCCACCTCGGGGGGCAGCCGGCACTCAACGCCTACGCGGGTGCGTTCGGGTAACCAGCCGGGCCGTGGGGGCCGGTGCCAGCGCGTCGCGCAGCCCGGCTCGCGAGGAGACGCCGAGCTTCGGAAAGACCCGGTACAGGTGTGCACCCACGGTGCGGTGCGACAGGTACAGACGCTCGGCGATCTGGCGGTTGGTCAGACCGCTGGCCGCGAGATGCGCGATCTCCAGTTCCTGGGCCGTGAGCGCGACCGGGGCTGCGGGAGGTTCATCCTCTGATCGGAATCCGTTGGCGCGCAATTCCTGCTGAGTGCGCGACAGCCACGGCTGTGCACCGAGCGCAGCGAACCCGTCCCGGGCGTCGAGCAGATGCCGCCGTGGCCGGTCGGCGACCTTGCGGCGGCGCAGGTTCTCCGCGTGGGCGAGCCGGATGCGGGAGATGTCGAACAGCCACCGGTCGGTGGACGGGCAAGCCAGGAGTTCCTCCAGCCGGGCATCGGCCGCCTCGTCATCGAGAACCAGGGCCTCCACCCCCCGGTGGATCAGTGCCATCCGTGGTGACAGCGCTGCGACGTCCGCTTCCCGCATCGCCGCCAGGTGCGCCCGGGCGGCCTCGGCGCGTCCGGTCCTCAGCGCGGACTCCACAAGGTCGAACATCGCCCAGGTGCACTGCGGCACATACGGACTGAGGACCCCGGGGGGGCTCACGGCCACGGCATGGCGGAACGCCGCGTCGAAGTCACCGGTGGCCTGCGCGGCCAGGGCCCGAAGATGGTGGGCGTAGAGCAGGACACTGGTGACACCGCGGGGCTTCGCCCAGTGGGTGATCTCGTCGGCGAGTGCCGAGGCCTCGTCGGCGCGGCCCCGGCCCGCTGCGGTCAGCGCCCTGTTGTAGTGGAAGTACCACGAGAAGAAAGTGAAACCCGTTGTGAGGCAGAGGGCGTGACCTTCATGCGCGAGTTCCTCGACATCGTCCCACCGTCCGGTCAGGTAGCCGTCGAGGCACAGGTGCATCAGCGCACCGATGTGCCCGCGCGGCGAGCCACCCGCGCGCCCCTGGTGGACCACCCGCCAGTGGGCTTCCCGCGTGTCCGCCAGACGGTCCAGGTACACCGACGCCGCGCCGATCCGCACGATTCGCGACGGGTCGTCCTCACCCGGGAGCGTCGCGAGGACGCGATCGAGATCGGTTGCTGCGGCGGCGCCTGTCCGTACCGGGTCGGCGAATGTTCTGGCGGCCAGCGCCAGAACGTCCGACGGCGCCGGCGTCAGCTTCCGCAACGCGCGGAAGAACGGCTCCCAGTGCGCGGGCGTGCAGGCATACCAGGAGAGCAGGAGCAGGGTGTGCATCGCCTCGGTCAGCGCGGAGTCGTCGGCCCGGTACCCGTGGTCGGTGGTCTCGATGGCGTCGACGAGAAGTCGGTGCGCGGTGTCGATGTCGCCGTCGGCGTTGAGCATCAGGAACGCGGCCGCATTCGCCGCGTTCAGGGATCCGCTCGGGTCGGGATCCGCCCGGCGGGCCCGGGCCAGGAGGGCTTCGGGGTCGCCGATGCTGCCGGCGGACGCCGCACCGATGTAGGCCGCCTGCGCCAGCCGACGTCCGCGGGCCCCGGTCGTGGCGCTGAGATCGGCGGCGCGGGCAAGGGCGGAGACGGCGCCGAGCGCATCGCCGCGCAGCAGGGTCCTGCGCGCCACCCCGTCGAGCAGACCGGCGGCCTCCTCGTCCGGTCCCACCGCCGAGGCGGCCAGATGCCACGTGCGCCGGTCGTCGTCACCGCCCGGGGAGTCGGCCAGGACGAGGTGGGCGTGGCGACGCTCCTCATGCGTGGACAGGGCGACGATCGTGGAACGGATCAACGGGTGCCGGAACGCGATCCGTCCCGCGGCGTCGTCGACGTCGATCAGCTGAGCTCGCTCGGCGGGCGCGAGGTCGAGCAGACCCGCCTGTCGGCCGGCGGCGGCGCGAAGCGCCCGGACATCGCCGTTGCCGTCGAAGGCGGCGACGAGCATCAGTCGGCGCGTTGCCTCGGGCAGAGCCGTGATCCGCGACGCGTAGAGGGCCGGGAGACGGTCGCCGAGAGGCACCACGTCGGGTTCGTCGGCCCTGCGCGGCGGGGAATCGGCGAGTGATTCCGGAAGTTCCACGAGAGCCAACGGATTTCCGTGCGCCAGATCCAGGACGCGCTGCCGGGTCCGCGGTGGCAGATGGGGAAACCGCGAGTCGATCAGCTGCTCCGAGGCCTCCCGGTCGAGCGGCTCGAGGAGCTGCTCGGTCAGCCCACGGCCGTCAGGAAAGAACTCTCCGCCTGTCCGGCAGGCCATGACCACGCCGAGGGGGTGACCGGTCACCCGCCGGGCGACGAAGCCGAGCACCACCGCGCTGGCTCGATCGACCCACTGCAGGTCGTCGATGAGCAGAAGCAGGGGTGTCTGTTGGGCGGCAGAGGTGACCAGCGACAGCGCGGCATTGCAGACCAGCAGTGGCCCGGGTGGCGGACCCGGGCCGAATCCCAGCGCCACCGTCAGCGCCTCCTGGAGCCCGGGCGGCAGCAGGCCCAGGTGCCCACGCAGTGGCAGAAGGAGCTGATTGAGCCCGGCGTAGCTGACGTCGGCCTCGAACTCCGAGCCCGACGCGCGCAGCACCTGCATTCCGAGGGCCTCGGCGTGCTGCGCGGCCGCCGAGAGCAGGGCGGATTTCCCGGCGCCCGGCTCCCCGCGGATCCACCGCGAATCACCGGTCCGCTGGGCGACGGTCAGGAAGCGGGCGATCCGGGCGAGCTCGACCGTGCGACCGAACAGTTCCGACATCCCGACACGCACCCCTCACAGTCTGCAATATATTGCATATCGGAGTGCGCGTTCTGTCAAGCGCCCAGCCATTGCCGGAGCTTGGCGTAGATCTCGGGGTGGTTGAGCAGGTCGAAGTGGTGCAGCCCCGTCATCGTCAGACCGGCGTCCTCGGCGAACGGGAGTCGTCGGCGACGGCCCTGCCCGGCGGCGCTCGACGGGCGCACCAGATGATCCCCCAGCACCGCGCCGAGGAGAGCCGGAGCGGCCGACGTGGCCACGAAGTGGTAGGTGGCCGTGGGCAGGAAGGGGACTTCGCGGCACCGGTCCCGTAGGAACTCGTCGGGATCGGCCTCAGCCCAGTCGTCGTCGAGAAGCGCCCCGAAGCGCAGGTCCTTGATGCCGTCACTGCGCAGGTTCAGCAACTCGGCGACCGCCCTCGTCTCGCCGAACTTCGCCATCGCCCACGTCGCAACGTTGACGCCCTTCTCCAGGTCCGCGCCCATGTGCGGCGACCCGAGGCAGATGACCTGGCGGGTGGCGCGCGCCCAGCGGCGGTTCCGGTCGTGGCCGTAGTGACACGCGCTGCGCACGACCAGGCCGCCCATCGAATGGCCGATCAGCGCGATACGCCGGACGGGCACCGGCCAGATCTCCACCAGGCGGGTCAGGAGCTCGTCGAGGTGGCGGCCGTTCGTCGAGATGTGCAGACCGGTGTTGTACCGGATGTCGATCGGGGTGAAGCCGAGATCCTCGTGCAGGCGCTCGCCGTACGAGCGCGCGTCGGGTTCGGCGACGGGGCGCGGAGGGCGCTGCCAGGACGACTCGGTCTGACAGAGCCCGTGCACGAACACCACCAGCGCGTCCGTCGGCCGCGGGTAGGCGGCACCGATCGCCTCGGTGGTCAGCGAGATGGGCCGTCCCGCCACGCGCAGCGACATCGGCGCGGCCAGCGGACTGTCGCGATCGGCGAGCTCGTCGCCGTAGATGCCGTTGAGCGCCGCGATGGCCTCGGCGAGCCCGGGCTGTTCGTCGAGCGCCGGGTCGTCGTCGAAGGCCAGACCGGACGCGGCCCACGTGCTCAGCGCCGGCGGGACCCGGTGTCCGGCGGCGCCCAGCGCGTTGTACACCGCGCCGGCGATCGCGTCGTGGACCACCTCCACGGGTCTGGCGCTGGGGCCGATGGAGGTGAACACCCGGTGGGCGATACCGCGGTGAACCCCGCGGACCAGGTTGTTGAGCACGGTGAGACCCTCGGCGGCAACATCACCGAGGGCCTGCATGTCGGCTGTACGCATCGCTTAGCTCCGATTTAGTGAACAACTGTTCTCCGAGAATAACCCGGATCGGGGCCGGCCAATCCGTCGCCGGGGTCACACCGACGTGGTGGTCTCCTGCGCTGCGGCGGGTTGTGGGGTCGGGGTGATGCGTCCCTTCACCCCGTTGACCGAGGCGCGGTCCAGGAGTTCCTGATAGAAGTCGGCCGAGACGGTGGCGTCGCGGGTGAGCAGGAATCCGCTGCGGCCGGTCGAGTCCGTGACGACGGCCCACTGGTAGTCGGCGTCCAGATCGACGATCCAGTAGTTGCCCGGCGGGTCGGCCGACGGCGGGCCGAAGAACCGCACGGTGAGCTTGTTGTTGGCGGGGTCGACCGGCAACGCCGATCCGACGATCGTCGATTCGGGCCCGTTGTTCACGAAGTAGTTGCCGGTGTTCTCGACGCGCACCGAACCGTCCGGGTTGAGGGTGTACTCCGCTTTCGTGTTGACCAGCCCGATCGAGAAGAACTGCTTGACGCTGCCCACCTCGTACCAGGTGCCGAGATAGCGGTCGAGGTCCACCACCGGGGCCGGCGCCAGCACGACTCCGGCGGCATCGCCGAGGACGAGGTACTGGTCGGGGCTGCCGTAGACACCTGCGCCGTCGGCCGGGCCCAGGCCCAGGTAGAGGTCGTTGATCCAGCCGGTCGCGAGGGTGTAGACGGCGTCGGTGTTGCCACTCGGCGAGAATCCCGTCGCGAGCTGAGCGACGAAGTCGAAGATCGGGCTGCCGCCGATGAGGGAGTCGACGTGGGAGCCGCCGGCCAGGGTGACGCCCACGAACTGTCCGGGACGGGCCGCGACCAGTTCCTTCGTGGTGGCGCCCGACGAGTTCCAGGGCTGCGGGGGCGCCGCGATCTGATACACGGGAATGTACGGATTGCTCAGGCTCTCCAGCGCTTTCGGCACGACGCCGCTGAACGAGAAGCCGTCGAACATCACGACGCCACGCAGGTCGCCGTCGCTGCTGGGGTCACCGGCGTAGTACCCGCCCACCGCGGAGGCGAAGCCGCCACCGGCGGAGTGCCCGGACATCACGAAGTCCTCGGGCAGGGCGCCGAGGTACCCCGCGGTCTGGGCGCTGAGGGCCAGCGACGTCCGGTCGCCGAGGAACATCGTCGCGACCGCCTGCTGCATCGGCACCCCGTTGATCCAGCAGCTGGAGCAGGCCAGCGGGAACGACGAGATGTTGGGCGCCACCACGATGCTGTTGGTCTGCTGGGACAGCGTCCGGGCCAGCTTCGACATCGACGCCTTGCTGCCGAGGAAGCCGTGCTGCAGCCAGATGACGCCGGTGGCTGTGACCGAACCGTCCGACTGGGTCGGCAGATACCAGTCGGCGCGAGTGGCGTAACCCTTGGGTCCCACGGGGATCGTCAACGGTGCCCGGCTGGTCTTGACGCCGGTCACGCCGGGCGGGATCGCCTGCGCCGCGGCGGGGGAGAACTGCGCCGAAGGCTCGTTCTCGACGGAAGGCGGTGCCGCGGGCGCCGACTCGGGTTGATCGTCCTGCGCGACAGAGGATTCGGAGTCGCCGGCGGGTTCGGTTTCGGGTTCGGGTTCGGCCTGGAGTTCCGGCGCGGGTTCGGATTCTGGCTCCGGCGCGGCTTCGGGTTCCGGTTCTGGTGCGGAGTCGGTCTCGGTCTGGGTCTCGGGTTCGACGTCGGTCTCGGAGTCGGTCTCGGTGTCAGTCTCGGCGCCGTCCTCCGACCGGACCGAGGATTCACTCTGTGGTGCAGTCGAATTCGATCCTGACGACTGACTGGACGGATCGCTGCCCTCCGAACCGTCGGAGTTTCCCGTGTCGGCCGCCGCGGTGCCGGCGGTCCCGAGCGCGATGCAGGCACCCGCGCCGAACATTCCCAACCACAGAGCCCACCGTGTCGACGTCACGAGCGGAATGTAACCCCGACGAGGCGGACGGCCGAGAGTTTTGTCGCGATCGTCAGCGTCCTGTCATTTCTGGGGCCGGGGACCCCCGCTCGTCGGCTCTCCGGCGTAGCCGGCGGCGGCCAGCTTGGCGTGAGCGATGGCCAGGAGTGGTTGCAACCCTTCGGGTTCCACGCCTATGCACTCCGCGATGACGGCGTCCTCCACGCCGGCGGCGCGCAGCCGCAACGCCACGGAGTACGGCAGAGGCAACCGGTCCAGCGCGTCGTCACGATCCCGTCGGGGCGAGGCCATCACGCCACGGTCCCGCCTGGCTCGGCACCGGGCGCGGGTAGTCCACTACCCCAATTCCGGTACGGCGCCTACTCCGTAGCCGGGCGTCCGCGCGCGCCGAAAGACAGGTAGTCCACTACGCGGTTGCCCGACTTCGCCCGCGCATAGCTTCGTCTCAGCTCACGCGCGGACCCGGTTCACGGGCCCGCACGGGGCCCGAAACCACCCACCCGAGACAAGGATCAGACATGGCGACCACATCCTCCATCCCGACACCGCTCAAGGCGCTCGGCATCGCCGCTGCCTCGATGGCGGCAGTCCTGCCTGCGCCGGCGACCGCCGACCCGGGGCTCCCGTACGGACCGGACACCTGCATCCAGGGCCTGGTCTGGCGCGAGGCGCGGTCCGGCGACACCGTCTGCGTGACCCCCGCATTCCGCGCGCGCACCGCGCAGGAGAACGCCAACCCTGGCGCGAACAAGGATCCGAACGGCGCGTACGGTCCGCAGTCCTGTGCGCAGGGATTCGTGTGGCGCGAGGCCTTCGACGGGGACACCGTCTGCGTGACTCCTGCTATCCGGCAGGAGAATTGGACCGCCAACGCCGCGGCGCAGGGCAATTACCAGCGTAACCAGCCGGGGCAGGGCAGCGGGGCGCGCGGCGTCACGTTCGAGGTCACCGGGTCGGGCGAGGTGTTCAACATCGTCACCGATCCGCCGACGGCCGCAGTCGCGGATCACACCCGGCTGCCGTGGGTCCGCACCCTGACCCAGGTACCCGCCGACATCCAGATGCTGCAGGTGGTCGCCACCGGACGGGACGCCCCCGGACCCGGCTGCCGCATCATCCTCGACGGCAAGGTCGTCGCCGAACAACCCGTCGGCGGATCGGCGCACTGCATCTGGACCCCGTAAGCGGGCCGCCCGCCATCCGCCGCAGCTAGGGTGGCCGGATGGCCGGGACGAAGATGGGTACGGCGGCCGGTCGCTGGATCCTGCTCGCCACGGTGCTCGGTTCGGGAATCGTGATGGTCGACGGCACCGTCGTCAACGTCGCGCTGCCCCACATCGCCGCCGACCTCGGAGCAGGGTTCAGCAGCCTGCAGTGGATCGTCAACGCCTACACCCTGACGTTGGCCTCGCTCATCCTGCTCGGCGGCTCACTCGGCGACCACTTCGGTCGCCGCCGGGTGTTCCTCATCGGGGTCATCTGGTTCGCGCTGGCCTCCGCGGCCTGCGGCCTCGCACCGACGACCGAGTTCCTCGTCGTGGCGCGGGCGTTACAGGGTGTGGGCGGGGCGTTGCTCACACCGGGAAGCCTGGCGTTGATCTCGGCCTCCTTCGACCGCGAAGACCGGGCCGCCGCGATCGGCGCATGGTCGGGCCTGGGCGGGATCGCCGGTGCGATAGGCCCGTTCCTCGGCGGGTTCCTTGTCGAATGGAACTGGCGCGCAGTGTTTCTCGTCAACCTGCCGCTGGCCGCCGTGGTCGTCGCGGTGACCGTCCTGCGCGTCCCGGAAAGCCGCGACCCGTCGTCGCCCAAGGGCCTCGACCTGTCCGGTGCCGCGCTGACGGTCGTCGGGCTCGGCGCCCTCACCCACGGCCTGACCGCGTTGGGCGCGGCGGGCGCCACACCGGCTGCGCTGGCCTCGATTGTCGCGGGCCTGTTCGCGCTGGTAGCCTTCGTCGTCGTCGAGCGGTGTTCGCGGCATCCCCTCGTGTCGCCGAAGTTGTTCGCCGACAGAGTGTTCAGCGTCGCCAACGCGATGACGCTGCTCATCTACGGCGCACTGGGTGCGGTGTTCCTGCTGCTGGTGCTGCAGCTGCAGATCGTCGCGGGCTTCAGTCCGCTCGCGGCGGGCACCAGCCTGCTTCCGTTCACGGCGGTGATGCTGATGTTCTCGGCCCGCGCCGGGGCCCTGGCCGGCCGGATCGGGCCGCGGGTGCCGATGACGGTCGGACCGTTGATCGCGGCGGTGGGGCTGCTGCTGATGACGCGGATCGGGCCCGACGCGTCGTGGGTCCTCGACGTCGCGCCGGCCGCCCTCGTCTTCGGTGCGGGCATGGTGCTCATCGTCGCGCCGCTGACGGCGACGGTCCTGGACTCCGCCCCGGAGAACATGGCCGGGTCCGCGTCGGGGGTGAACAATGCGCTGGCCCGCGCCGGTGGGCTGCTGGCCGTCGCGGTATTGCCAGGCCTCGCCGGCATCAGCGGCGCCGATTACGCCGACCCGTCGGCATTCTCCGACGGTTTCCGCGTGGCCGTCCTGATCTCGTCCGGGCTGATGGTCGCCGCCGCAGCCCTGGCACTCGTGGGGATCCGCCGCGGATCGGCGCGTCCGCACGACGAGCGGATCGCGGTGGAGAACTGCACGCACTGCGCGCTCGCGGCGCCGCCGGCGCATCCGTCCACCGAAAGCCGTTACCGCGGTTGAGCGGACGCGACGCGACGGTCGAGCAGGGCGGCGAGCGCTGCGCGCGATGTGACGCCATTGCGTTGCGAGGCGCGGAAGATGTGGCCTTCGACCGAGCGCACGGACATGTGCAGCCGGTCGGCGATCTCCCGGTTCGACAGACCCGCGGCGACCAACGACGCGATCTCGCGCTGCCGCGAGGTCAGCACCGCGCGCGTCGTGGCCGCGCGCAGTGCCGGGGTGTCGGCGCCGCACTGGTCGGCCAGCCTGGTCGCGGTCGCCATCGCGGTGAGCGCGGAACCGCGCGAGCCTGCCACCCGGAACGCGGTGGCGGCCTGGGCGGCCGCGTCCGCGGCAGCGAGGCGGTCGCCGAAGCTCTCGTAGCTGCGTGACACGTCGAGGAGCGCCGCGCCGTCGCTCCCGGCCAGCGCGGCAGCGTGTGCAGCAGCCGCTGCGGCTCGGGGACCCCCGACCGCCGTCGCCAGCTCACCCAGGCGCGCTGCGGTGCGCGCGTCGCCGAACTGGGCGGCCGTCTGCAGGCACCACACTTCGCCCGCGGGTCGCCCCGCCGCCCGCATCAGCGCTGCAGCCTCGGCGAGCGTGGCCAGCGCCGACGTCAGTTCTCCTTCTGCGGCGCAGGTCCAGGCGCCGGCGATGTGCCGTAGCGGGTCCCACAGCGCGGTGGCGACGAGCAGCCTCGCGGGGACCTCGTCCAGCGCGGTGCGGGCCGCGGAGGCATCGCCCGCCATGGCGTGGGCGGCGGCCAGCCAGTAGCCGCTCTGTTCGGTGGCCCACGAGGCGTGCTCGCCGGCCGCCAGGGACTCGCTCAACCGGCGCCGGGCCGCCTTCAGCTCTCCGTGGGCGGCCCCGGTCATCCCGTCGATCAACCCGCCGATCACCGATGAGCTGGGATGGTCACCCACCTGCTGCTGCCAGCGCGACGTGTGATCGCGCATCTGCCCCAGTTCGCCTGCCAGCCGTAGACCGTCGATGTGCATGACGGTCAGTCCGAAGCGCTGGTGCGTCGCTCTCGGGTGCGCTTCGGCGTAGGTGTAGCCGGCGCGGGTGACCGCGTCGAGCCGCTTCAGGTCTCCGAGGTCGCCGAGCGCGACCGCGAGGCCCATGACGCAGAACATGTGCGCGGTTGGGTGCAGGTCCGGCACCGTGAGGACCTCGGCCGCCGCGCGTGCTGCGACGCCCATCTCCCCACGCAGGGCCGCCAGAGAGGCGCGTAGCGCGTCGAAAGACGCTGCCAAGTCGTCGTTCTCGGCGGCGGCCTGCGCGGCGTCGAGGACGATCTCCGCCTCTGCGGGTCTGCCGAGGTTCCATCCCAGGCTGGCCGCGCGGAACAGACCGATCTGTGCCCTGTCCGGGGACGGCGCCGCGGATCCGCCGGCTTCGGCGGCGTCGCGCAGGACCCTCTCGCCCTCCTCGGCCCGTGCTGCGGTGACGAGCGCGAATCCGTACAGGATCTGCGCGGCGACACTGTCCTCGCATTCGGTCGCACGCGCGGCGAACTCGACGGCGAGGTCGAGGTCCATCAGATACAGCGCCGACTCGGCCGCCGCCGTGAACAACCGGGCGTCCTCGGGGCCCGCGGCAGAGGAGATCAGGTGGGCACGCCGCACCAGCTGCTGCGGCGTCTGGTCCACAACGGAGATGGCGTCGGAGACACGTCGGCCCAGTTCGGCCAGCTGCAGCGTCCCCATGCGTGTGCGGCGTGCCTCGCCGTAGAGCGGGTGCGCCAGCCGGACGACGCCCGCGTCGGCGTCGACGGTGACCACCCCGTGCGCCTCCGCCTCGCTGATGGCGGCCGACGGTGCCAGCGATCGCAGCACGCTGAGCTCGAGGGGGTCGGCGATGGCGACGGTGTCGATGACGTCGACGACGGCGCGGTCATGACGGCCGACGGTCGATTCGATGAGCTCGGTGAGGGTGGGGGAGACGTCCGGGTTGCCGGTCCAGACCCACACACCGGATCTCCGGAACAACGTGCCGCGGGCCACTTCGTCGTCGACGAGCTGGTGCAGATAGAGGACGTTGCCTCGGGTATATCGCCACAGGCGTTGCGCGCTGGCTGTTTCGACGTGGCCACCGAGAAGCTGCTCGGCGAGTTCGGCGACGTCGAGTGCCGAGAGAGGCTGCACTTCGACGCGGGGGATGCGGTAGTCCCTGTACAGCGAGGCGATGGCGTCGGGAGCCGGCGCGCCGGTGCGCACCGTCAGCACGACGGTGGCTGCCCGCCGGTGGACGAGCTGGTGGACGACCAGGGCGGACTGTTCGTCGAGCAGATGGGCATCGTCGACGGCGACAACTGTGGACAGACCCAGCCGATCCTGGGTCAATGCGGTGATCACCTCGTGCACGCGCAACAACGGATCCGTCCCGAAGGACGCCGCGAACTCGGCGAAGACCCCGAGCGGAACCGAGCGCGCCGAGGCGGTCGCGTACAGCCGGCGGCAGGGGCGCCCGGCGGCGCGGGCGTGCTCGACGACTTCGCGAGCCAGGCGCGACTTGCCCACGCCGGGCGCGCCGGCGAGCACGATGCCCCCGGCCCCGCCCGGCGCGGCAATGGAGCCGCGCGCCACGGCGAATTCCTCATCCCTCCCGATGAGGGGTGACTGAAGCGTCACGAGCTGAGAATAGCCAGGCAGAGGTGACGGCGATACCCGAACAGGGCTGCGGTGGCGACGGTGAGGCGACTTTTCGCAAAGCACTCGGCGGAAGTCCGGTGTGCGGTCGCCCGTCGGCCGACCCGGCTCGGGCCGCGGGAAACGCCGTGCAGGAGGCGAGCACTCGATTATGGTGCTGCTGTGGCTGAAGTTGATCGTCGTACCGCGATGCTCGCGATGGGTCTCGGATTCGCGGCGGTTGCCGCGCCGATGGGGAAGGCGCACGCGCAGCCCCCCATCGCGCCGGGGGAGCCGTCACCCGCAGGGATGGAGGCCGGTCCGCCGATTCTGTTCCAGGACGATTTCACCGGGCCCGCCGGTGCTCCCCCCGACCCCGCCTCGTGGTTCATCGTGCCGGCGCGCGAGACCATCCGGAACCCCGTCGAGTGGGACAAGCCCTACAACATGGGCCGCTACGTCACCGACCAGGAGCACGTGTTCCAGGACGGCAACGGCAACCTGGTCATCCGCGCGACCCGCGGGGAAGGTGCCAACATCCAGGAGAAGTACGCCAGCGCCAAGATCATGGGAACCTGGCGTGGCGGCATCGGCACGACGTGGGAGGCGCGCGTCAAGCTCGACTGCCTGACCGACGGCGCCTGGCCGGCGTTCTGGCTCGTCAATGACAACCCGGTCCGCGGCGGCGAAGTCGACCTGGTGGAGTGGTACGGCAACAACGACTGGCCCTCCGGGACCACGGTGCACGCGCGGTTGGACGGCACATCGTTCGCGACGAACCGGCACCCCGTCGACAACGCCTGGCACACCTGGCGGATGACCTGGCAGCCCTCCGGAATGTACTTCTGGAAGGACTACCAGCCGGGAATGGAGCCGTTCTTCACCGTCCCGGCGAACTCGCTGCAGGACTGGCCGTTCAACGATCCCGGCTACACGATGGTCCCGGTGTTCAACATCGCTGTCGGCGGATCCGGCGGGCGCGAACCCGCGGCAGGCATCTACCCGGCCGAGATGCGCGTCGACTGGATCCGCGTCTTCGCCGGCTAGCAGTACCGCGTCAGCGAGGCGACGGCCTCACACCGCGGTCGACGGGGTCGAGGTGCGCCGGAAGGGCCCGGCCTCGATCAGCGCGACCGCCGCGGCCTTCAGGCTGAGATCCTGGCGCAGGACGCCGAAGTTCTGCTCGCCGTCCGCGGGATTCGTGCCACCGTCGACCAGCTCGTAGTACATCAACGGCCCGGCCCAGTTCCACTGCGCGACCTGCTGACGTGCCGCCAGGAGAAGCTCGGCCTGTTGCTGCTCGGTGACGGCGTTCACGCTGGTCCCCGTCGGCGCTCCGAACTCGGTCATCCAGATCAGCTTGTTGCCGTCGCCGTGGGCGACCATCACCGCCTGCAACTCGGGCAGGTCGGCGAACCCTCCGTTCTGGCGCTGCTGCGGGTCCATCGGCATGTGCGGGTAGCTGTACGGATGCACGGCGATGCCGTCGGCGAGCTGTGCGGCCCCGTTGCTGTAAAGCTGCTCGAGGTACTGCGCCGGAGGTATCTCGGCGCCGGGCGTGTCGTATGCCGGTCCGAGGCCACCGATGAGAAGGGTGGCGCGCGGGTCGACGGCGCGGATCGCGGTGGCAGCCGTGCGGAAGAGGTTTCCGTACTCGGTGGCATCGGGGCGCGTCGGCCAGAACAGGGTCGTGTTCGGCTCGTTCCAGATCTCCCAGCTGCGCACCCCCAGGGGTGCATACCGTGCCGCCGCGGCGGTGGCGAAGTTCGCGAAGGCCGTCAGGTCCTTGGGCCTGCTGTGCCTGGGGTAGGCAAGGAATTTCGCGTCCGCCGACTGCGCCCACGTCGGTGTGAACCCGAGCATGACCAGAACGTTCATCTGGTGGGCCACGGCCTCCTGGACGAGCAGATCGGTCTGCTCCCACTGGAGCTTGCCGCGGCGCGGTTCGACCGCGGACCAGTCGATGTCGATCCTGACCCACGTGACGTTCATGGCCGCCATGAGATCGAACTCGCGCTTGACGGTGGCCGCATCGGCACCGCGCAGATGCAGGGTCATGCCGATCCCGCTGGCAGCGTCATCGTTGTTCAGGACGAGGTTGCTCTGGCCGGCCAGTTGACCGTCGGTCGCGGTGCGCACGATCAAAGCGCCTACGGCACTGGTCAATTGGACGAACACCGCCTCGTCGGGCTCGTAATCGGTGTCGCCGTAGACGGTGACCGGGATCGAGGCCGAGGTCTGGCCCGGGGCGAACACCACCGATCCGGTGGCGGCGGCGAAGTCCTGGCCGGCGGTCGCCTTGTACTGGTTCCCGCTGACGTTGGACACGGAGTAGTTGACGGTGACCGCGGTCGCCGACGCGCCGGACAACTGCACCGACACCAGTTCGACTCGCGTTCCGCCGTTGCCCTCGGTCACGTAGGTGGCGCTGCGCGGGAATCCGACGGTGATTGGCGCAGGCGCCTTGCCGGTCCTGCCCTTGGTCCCCACCAACCCGCTGTCGCCGCCGGTGCCCGCCGCGGTGGCGGACAGCAGCGAGATCCCGGCGTCGCCCCCGTCTCCGCCGTCCCCGGAGATCCGGCCGCCGCTGCCGCCGTTGCCGCCGTTGCCGCCGGGCAGGCCGTCGCCGCCGTTGCCACCGCGGCCGAACAGACCGGCCGCTCCGCCGTTGCCGCCGTTGTAGCCGTGGCCCGCGGAGCCACCCAGCAGGCCGGCGTTGCCGCCGTGGCAGACCGTCGTTCCGGTGCAGGTGAGCGCGTCGTAGCTGAACCCGTTACCGAACAGCAGCCCGGCATCGGGGTTCTCGGCGGTGCCGTCGCCGAACAACCGAGCCGGGGCGGCATCGGCGGCAGGGCTTGCCGCCGCGGTCGCGCGCAGTTCGGTGCGGCGTCCCGTGGCCGCGGTGCCGAGCATCAACGGGGCTGCGACCGGCGCGATGGGGTCGCCCCCGGAGTTCTGCGCACCCAAGCCCAACCACTTCGCCAGGAACGACGGCGCCCGTTTCGGAGCCTGCGGCGTCACCGCAGCCGGCGCCGGGACGTCCGTCACGGTCGCGGAGGCGGGTGCGCCGGTGGGCTTCGACGACGCGGCCTCGGCGCGCGCCGGCGTCGACGAAACGACGGTGGGCTCGTCGGCCTCGACAGGTGCGTCCGGTGCAGGGTCGCGCTCGGAGACGACGTCGTCGCCGGCGTCCTTCGACGACGAACCCGGGGACTTGGAGCCACCGCGGGACGGACCGGTGGAGTCGCGGCTGTCGTCGCCCGCGTCGGCGGACGCGTCTTCAGCGTCGTCCTCGGCGGCGACCTCGTCTTCCTCGGCGGCCTCAGCGGCGGTGTCGTCCGCGTCGTCTGCCTCAGTGTCGTCAGAACCCGCAACAACGCTGCCCGGGTCCGACGCCGAGCCTGCGTCGGACTGCGACGTGCCTGCGTGCGCGCCGTCAGAGTCCGACTCGGAGGACATCGAACTCGAGACTGCGGCACCGGCCGAGCTGTCCGAACCCTCGGTATCAGCAAAAGCGGTTGCCGGCATCGAGGCGATCGCGGCACCGATTCCCAGCGCGACGGCGAGGGCTCCCACCCGACCGATGTGCGGCGAACAGCCGCGCGATATGCCCGCGACCCGCGTCCGATCCGACTGCGGGAACCCGCCGTTGCTGTCGGCACCGCGTGAAGGGTGCGGCCCCGGGCGTCCGCGATCTGCCGATTCGCTCGAAACACTGTGCTGCTGAGTTGATTTCATAGTCGTCCCCCACCTGCGTCAAACCCACAGTGCCGAACGAAGTGCCTGCACGCCTGTTGACTCGCCTCCGAGCAGCGTAGCTTCCCCGGGCCGTGTGGCAAACACGAACCGGTCAAAACAGGTCACCCGCCCCGAGGTGTCCCCGCCGGCCCCGTCCCGCGGTGTTTTGCGGCGACTGCCTGGGCATACGGCGAACAATCCAGAAAATTACTCCTGCGTCAAAAGGTAGCGAAACGTGCGATCGTCGCGGTGCGTAGCGATGTGTGGCAGCCGAAATGAGCGTCAGCTGGCGCGTCGTCCGGGTGGGCCCGCGCCGACATGCACGGACAAGGCTTTTCAGCAAACAAATGGTCCGGCCGGCTCAGGTGCGGGAGCGGTCCAGTCCCTTCGTGTGAACAGCCCCGGCGAGCGGAACCGCCCATTCCACGACCGTGCCTGGTCCCGCGGGTGCGTTGTCGATCACAGCGCGGCCGCCGAACTGTCGCGCCCGGAACTCGATGTTGCGCCGGCCGTCGCCCAGTACGTCGTCGCCGGACAAACCGGTGCCGTTGTCGCTCACCGTGACGGTCAACTCGTCCGAGGTGACCGCGACGCTCACCGACGCCGCCGTGGCTTCGGAGTGCCGGGCGACGTTGCTGAGCGCTTCCCGCACGACGGCGAGGACAGCTGCGTGCAGCGCCGGTTGGATCGGCATCTCGTCGACCGGCCCTTCGAAATGCAGGGACGGTACGAAGCCGAGTGCCCGCACGCTGCTTTCCACCACGTCGATCACCGCCGCGCGTACGCCCGCCGAGCGACCCGGCTTGGCGACCGCGTGGTTCAGATTGAAGACGACCTCGCGCAGGTCGCGGATGATGACATCGGTCTCGTCGATGAACGGCTCGAGATCCGGGTTGCGGCGCGTCGCGGCGGAGGTGAGGCCCAGCCCGAGACCGAAGACCTGTTGGATGACGCGATCGTGCAGGTCTGCGGCGATGCGGGCCTGCTCGTCGCGGAGTTCGCTGTCCACGAGACGCTCGGTGCTGGCGCGCAGGCTGTCTCGCATCTCCTCCACGGCCTCGGCGATGGCGGCGATCTCGCGGGGCCCCTCCCGTTGGATCGGTTCGTCGTAGTCGCCGTCGGCGACCGTCTTGACCGTCTCGACGAGGGTGTTGACGGGCCGGGTGAGGCGCCGCTGCACCATGAGGACCGACCAGAGGACCACGCTGAGAAGCGCTGCGGCACCGAGGATCTGGACGGCGTTCGCCACCCGTTGCACGGTGGCGATCTGCCGCATCTGGGCTGCGTGCATCTCGTCGGAGTAGTCGGCGAGTTCCTGCAGATCGCGACGCAGCTGGTCGAAGACGGCCTTTCCGTCCAGATCCATCACCGCCTGCTGATCCGGCGGGATGGGCCCCGCGCCGCGTGCGGCGATCTGAGGTTCAGCGATGCTCTGAGTCCACCTCGACGCGGTGGCGGAGGCTCGGTCGAGCAGGTCGCGCCCCGTCTCGTCGTCGGCCAACGCCTCGCGGAGATCTCCTACGACGCGTTCGGCGGTGGCAGCACCGGCTCGATACGGTTCCAGGGACACCGGATTGCCGGTGAGGAGGTAGCCACGCTCTCCGGTCTCCTGGTCGATATACGCGCGGCGCGCTTCGGCGATGTTGTTCTGAACGGGGATGACGTGTTGGTTCAAGTGGGCGAAGGAGCGTGCGACGGCGAGTCTCGCGCTGATCGAGGCAATCAACACGATGAGAAACACCGCGGTCATCGCGCCCAGGCTGGTCCAGATCAGCCTCTTCAGTGAGGGCTTCTGCGCCTCGGCACCGGTTGCCATCGAATGTCCCCCTTGCGGACGGCGCCGGCGACGACGTTCTCCCTGCCCACGCGCCCACGAGTCTCGGAAACCAGCGTATCCCCGTTCGCTACGTGCGTTGATCGAATCGGCGACGGCTACCGGGTGCGGCGGGACGGCAATGCCCGGACGCACCCCGGGCTCGAAGGCCGCAGTTCCCAGGCTGAGTCGCCGGTCAGGTCACCCGGCTGTTCGGCCCCACACCCGGTGTTCGCCGAGGTTCTCGATGAGGGACGTCACCAGAGCGGCAGGATCGGAACCGGTGAGGACGCCCTCTGCGTCAGTCTGGATCGCCGCCCGCGCGAGGAGGTCCTCGCCCTGCGGCAGGACGGCCAGCGCCTTGAAGTGACGGAACACCTCGTCAACCAGGGTCTTCGCTTGGGCACCGGTGGGTGATCCCGCGACGACGACGGCGTCGAACTCGATGGAACGACCGGTCGAATAGGTCCGCGACACCGGGACGCTGCCGCCGTCGTGGCCGAGGGTGCCGCCGTGCGGCGCGATCACCAACGGCACCAGCTTCGCCGCACCCAGCGCGTCGACCACCGACGCCACCTCGCCGATATTCGAGTCCGGTCCGACGAGGATGCCGATGTTGCGGCCTTCCACCGGCCAGCGTCCGCCGACCTGGGACACCGCCGGGGTGAGCACAGCCGCTTCGGCAGGTGCGGTGGTGGGTGTCGGCGGGTCCAGGCCCAGGCCCGTGGCGACGGTGGCGCAGAGTTCGGCGTCGATGTTGGCCAGTGCCGCCAGCTGCCGCTCCTTGATCGCCTCCTCGTAACACTTACCCAGCTCGAAGGTGTACGCGTCGGCGACATGAGCCTGCTCCACCGGGCTCAAGCTGCGGTAGAACATCGTCACCTGGCTGAAGTGGTCGGCATACGAGGCCGGTGCGGCACGCACTTTCGTCGACTCCGCGACGACGGAGGGCACCTCGATGAACGCGGAGGTGTCCGCGCCCGCAAGGAACGGGCACCCGCCGTCGAGCGAATTGGGCCGATACGGTGCGACACCCGGATGCACACCGTGCTGGTGGAACCCGTCGCGGAGCATGTCGTTGACCGGTGCATGCGGCCGGTTGATCGGGATCTGGCCGAAGTTCGGGCCGCCCAGCCGGCTGAGCTGCGTATCGAGGTAGGAGAACAGCCGCGCCTGCAGCAGCGGATCGTCGGTGACGTCGATACCAGGCACCAGGTGGCCCGGGTGGAACGCCACCTGCTCGGTCTCGGCGAAGAAGTTGGTGGGATTGCGGTTGAGCTGCATGGTGCCGATGACCTGCACCGGGACCAGTTCCTCGGGCACGATCTTGGTGGGGTCGAGCAGGTCGATGCCCTCGAACATCTGGTCCGGCGTATCGGGCATCACCTGAACCCCGAGGTCCCATTCGGGATAGGCGCCTTTCTCGATCGCATCGGCCAGGTCACGACGGTGCAGATCCGGATCCATCCCGGCCGCGATCTGCGCCTCTTCCCAGACCAGCGAGTGCACACCCAAGCGTGGCTTCCAGTGGAACTTCACCAACGACGTCGACCCGTCTGGTCCTGTCAGCCGGAAGGTGTGGACGCCGAAGCCCTCCATCATCCGGTAGGACCGCGGAATGCCGCGATCGGACATGTTCCACATGGTGTGCGCTTGGGCTTCAGTGTGCAGGGAGACGAAGTCCCAGAACGTGTCGTGGGCGCTCTGCGCCTGCGGGATCTCGCGGTCGGGATGGGGTTTCGCGGCATGGACGACGTCGGGGAACTTGATGCCGTCCTGAATGAAGAACACCGGGATGTTGTTGCCGACGAGGTCAAACGTGCCTTCGTCGGTGTAGAACTTGGTGGCGAAGCCGCGGGTGTCCCGCACCGTATCGGCCGAGCCACGCGACCCCAGCACCGTCGAAAAGCGCACGAAGACATCGGTTTCCGCGCCGGCCTTCAGGAAGCCGGCCTGGCAGATCTTCTCTGCCGCCCCATTGGCGCGGAACGTTCCGTGCGCCGCGGCGCCGCGGGCGTGCACCGCGCGCTCCGGGATGCGCTCGTGGTCGAAGTGCATGATCTTCTCCCGCAGGTGGTGGTCCTGCAGCAGCGTCGGGCCGCGTTCGCCCGCCTTGAGGGAGTGATCGGTGTCGTACAGTCGGGCGCCTTGGGCGGTGGTGAGGTATTCGCCCTGCTGCCCGCGCGCGGTCTGGCCCCCGCCCACGGAAAGGCCGGTGGCCGTGCGCAAGTCGGGTCCGCCCTGGTCCGGTTTGGGCGGGAGGGGTTCGCGCGGCGCGGTCGGTTCCTCGAGGGACGGCGCCTCCGGACCGGGTGCGCCGGGAATGTAGCTCGGGCTGTGCTGCTGCACCCGTTCGGCGGCTTCTTTGACCTTGTCCTTGGCGTCCTTGACGACGCTCTTGATGGCCTCTTTGGCTCCGCGGTCTACCGCCATTGGGTGTCCTCTTGATCGGCTGTCGGAATCCAGGGCGCAGCGCGTCAACCCCCTCGCCCCTCGTGCCCGGCTACTTACCCGGAGTCGTTTGGCCTAAACGCCGCTCGTCGGCCGGCGGCTCGGGAATCCGTCGAGGTCCCCGCCCAGTCGTCGTCTCCACCGAGACTGCAGCGGTTAACCGCTGCGGCGCCCGCCGTACACCTATTATCCGACGTGTGTTCATCGGCGACGTGCGACGGGTGCAGTGGCGCGTTCGGTCGACCCGCACCGGTGTGACGAGTGCGGCCGCATCGGTCGTCCTGTTACTGGTCGCGCTGGAGATCACCGCAGGCATCGCCGGTTTCCAAGGTCCGCTGCACAGTCTGTTCAGCGACTACGTCGCCACTCCGAAGTCGGCGACGGTGAGTTGGGTGGCACTCGGCGTGGCCATCGTCGGGTTGACCAACCGATGGAGGGTTCTGGCGGTGTCGGTGGCCGCCGCGCTCGATGTCGGATTCGCCGCAGAGCGGGTCCTCCGTGGTGGCGTGCTGACGGTCGGAAACGGGCCGATGATCGTGCTCACGGGATTGGCCGTGGTGGCGTGGCGGCTTTGGGCAGGAGCCGAACGAGCCACCGCCCTTCGCACGATCGCGTTCGGATTCTTGCTGATCATCGCGACCAAAGTGGGCGACACATGGTTGCACATCACCCCGGCGGTGCGGCCGACGGTTCTGGACGAGTACGCGCTCCTGGCCGATCATGCACTCGCACAAGCGTCGTGGGTGATGGGCAGGCTGGTCGAGGCAGGCGGCCCGGTCCTCAGCGCCCTGTTGCACTGGGTGTACATCGAATTGCCCGTCGCGGCAATGGTTGTCGCGATCTATCAACTGCGCAATGTCCGCACCGGCATCTGGCCGCGTCACTTCCTCATCCGAACGTTTCTGGTACTCGGCGTGATCGGGCCCGCCATCTATGTGCTGTTTCCGGTCGTCGGCCCGGTCTACGCCTTCGGCGACTATTGGCCGCATGCGCTTCCGCCGGTCGACCTCACGCCCGCGGCCGTCGCCTTCGACGACTCGACGCCACGCAACTGCATGCCGTCGATGCACACCGCGTGGGCGCTGGCTGTTTTCATCCACTCCCGCGGTGGGCCGTTCTGGCTGCGGTGGGCAGGCACGTTCTGGCTGGTGGGCACCATCGCGGCGACGCTCGGCTTTGGCTACCACTACGGCGTCGACCTGGTGGCGGGTGCGGTGTTGTGCTTGACCGTGGAGTCGGCGCTGCGCGAACCGGTGCCAGGGCGTGTCCGGTCGCCCTTGGCGCTGGTGGCGTTCGGCTCAGTGTTCCTGGTAGTCCTTTTGCTGTGCTACCGCTACCTGGCAGAGGCGATGGCGCACCATCCGTTGTTCTTCGGCTCGCTCATCGTCGCGGCGATGGTCGTGTTCAGCACGGCGTTCTACGCGACCTTCTTCGGCAGAACCGGCGAACGCGGTCGGTTCGTCGCCACCGGCGGCGGATCCGATCCGCTCGCCTCCACGACCTAGCTTCTGGCGATCATCTGGGTGGCTCATCCGGCCTCGCGTCAGCGCGAGCCGCCCCATTCGGTGGCCATGTTGTCATCGGTGATCGTGGGCGCACCCTCGGTGCGGGCGAGGATGCCCTCGCGCGTTTCCAGGTTCTCACCGGTGGGCTTGTCCGGGCCGTAACCCGCTGACGGCGGATCAGCCAGGGTCAGAAGCTCGTGCAGCCGTGTTCGCTGCTGTGCGTCAGAGAGATCGAAGACCGGCTTGCCTTCGATCCGATACTCGCGCAGCACCCGCTCCCAGCGCTGGCGGTTGAGCACAATGGGCGAATCGCTGACCGCCATGAAGTTGATGAAGCGTAGTGCGGCAGGGAATGTGAGTGCCCCTGTGCGCTGGGCCGCGGGCGACCCGGTCGTGTTGTAGAAGGAGATACCGCCCGGCTTGAGGTGGCCGCGGATCATCTCGAGATATTCCGTGGACAACAGATCCGTGGCGTGTGCGCGCCAATTGAAACTGGTGTTCTGCACGATGAAATCGAACTTGCGGTCCGGATTGCGGGCGAGCCAGCGCCTGCCGTCGTCGATGACCGTAGTCACCTTCGGATTCGTCAGCACACCGGCCTCGCCGGGGTAATTCCTCATGACGTCCAGGTAGGCGGGATTGATCTCGATCACGGTCAGGCGTTCGACCTGAGGATTGTTGGCGATCACCTGCGCCCAGGAACCGGACGACAGGCCGATCATCAACACATCTCGGGGGGCCTCGTGCAGCAGGCTGAGGGCGTACGCGCGGACGATCAGGTTGCGGTCGTTCACGAGGTCGGTGGAGAAGTCGCCGTCGTAGACGCCTCCGCCCTGGATCTCCCCGTCCTGCGTGACGCTGATGACGCCGCTCTTGTTCTCCGCCAGGTGGGCAAAGCGCTGCCCGGCATAGTCTTCCTTGAAATACAGTCGCTCGTAGACTCCCCCGAACAGCGAGGGTTGGAGGAGGACGATCAGCACACCCGTCGCCGCGATGGCCGCGGCGCGCCGAGTCCAGCGCCCGCTCCTGATCATCCGGCGATTGGCGGCCAGCAACAGCACGAGCGACAACGCAACGCCGAGCAGCGCGAGGAAGATCGAGATGCTGCCCAGGCTCCATCGATCCATCAGTACGAAGCCGGTGATCAGGCTGCCCAGCGCTGAACCAACGATGTTGGCGAGGTACAGGTAGCTCAAACCCTCGCCGGCGCGGGCGTCCGGCGGAATCGCTATGTGGCAGATCAGCGGGAACGTCGCCCCCAGCAAGCCGGCCGCGACGGTCACCAACGGCAGTGATGCTCCCCAGTGCACGGCGGCGGTGATCACTGCCGCCGCGGGCACCAGCAGAAAGCTTGCGATGTTGGCGAACAATACGAAGCCGGAGAGGGAAGCCACCTGTTTGGGCGCCGCCGATTCACGGCAGAAGCGCCGGCTGGCGAGAGAGCCGAGCGCAATGCCCAGCAGATAGCAGCCCAACACCAACGCGAACGACTGGGCTACGCCTCCCGAGGCGAACGAATAGACGCGGTACCAGAGTATTTCGTAGCTCAGCGCGATATAGCCGCAGAGCATCGACAGCAGCACCGCCAACCCGAAGCCGCGCGTAGTGAACTGCGCCGGCGGCGCGTCCGGCTCGGTGGCGGCCTTGGGCGATCTCAGCTGCACGATCAGGGCGCCTACACCGACGAGCACATTGAGGCCAGAGGCCAGCGAGACTGCGCCCTGCTGTCCCATGAGCCGCATCAGGAAAGCCGCAACGATGAAGCAGGCGAAGGCGCTGCCCAGCGTGTTGACGAAGTACAGCAAGCCGACGCTGCGCCCCACATTTCCCGAATGCTTCACAAGATGCGCCGTCAGGAGGGGCAGCGTGGCACCCATCAACAGCGTGGGGACAAGGACGAGCAGGAACGTGAACAGCGCCGTGAGCGGCCGGCTCATCTGAAGGGTCAATTCGCCTACGCCGTGGAACAGGCCGAGCGAGAAGAAGCCGAAGACGCCGATACCGAACTCGATGGCCCCGAACACGCCCAGGAGCGGAAGGCGTAACCGCGACAGCCGCCCGCCTGCGAAGCTTCCGATGCCCAGTCCGAGCATGAAGGCCGTCACCACGATCGTGACGCTTTCGACGTTGATGCCGTAGATCGTGAACAGGGAGCGCTGCCAGACAAGCTGGTAGATCAGCGCGGGGATACCCGAACAGAAGAAAATCGCGCAGATCACCGCCAGGTTCGCCCGTGGGGTGTCCACCGGCAGTTCAACCATGCGTTCGCTCGGCGATTCGTGCGCAGGGAGGCTGACGGCGAGTGAGTCCGGCGCGATCACTGTTGCGCCGACTCATGCCGCGTAGCTTGCCCATGAGCCCAATTCCTTCGCCTCTCGCCGCTGTTCATCGTCCCACCGACGCCCGATGAGCCGGCGAACCGATTGCGAGCCCGCGTCGCACCGACACACGGGCGAGGGACGGTCACAATCAGTCAACCGAGTCCGGACGAGTCGGCCGATATGGCCGCCAAGCAAGGGCTTTGTGGAGCCGATGACGGGAATCGAACCCGCGTATTCAGCTTGGGAAGCTGATGTTCTGCCATTGAACTACATCGGCGGTGTGGCTAGTGAGACTAGCAGGGCGGGCTCCACGCCGGAGCTGAGGCCGCCGTATGCGACAACCGGCCTGCCGACGCACCTGCCGCCTGCCCCCGACGCGCACCGGTGCCGATACGCTCGACCGGTGCTGCTCTCCGACCGCGACATCCGCGCCGAGATCAAATCCGGCAGGCTCGGCGTCGACCCGTTCGACGACAGCCTGGTCCAGCCCTCCAGCGTCGACGTCCGCCTCGACAACCTGTTCCGGGTGTTCAACAACACCCGCTACACCCACATCGACCCGGCGCAGCGTCAGGACGACCTGACCACGCTGGTCGAGCCCAAGGAGGGCGAGCCGTTCGTCCTGCACCCGGGGGAGTTCGTGCTGGGGGCCACGTTGGAGCGGTGCACGCTGCCCGACGATCTGGCCGGCCGCTTGGAGGGCAAGTCGTCGCTGGGGCGCCTCGGCCTGCTCACCCATTCGACGGCGGGGTTCATCGACCCCGGCTTCTCCGGGCACATCACCCTGGAGCTCTCCAATGTCGCGAACCTGCCCATCACGCTGTGGCCCGGCATGAAGATCGGCCAGCTGTGCCTGCTGCGCCTCACCAGCCCGGCCCAGCACCCGTACGGGAGCAGCCAGGTGGGCTCGAAGTACCAGAACCAGCGCGGCCCGACGCCGTCGAAGTCCTACCAGAACTTCCTCAGGTCCTCCTGACAGGAATCGTCACTGACGAATCGCGGTTGACCCGGGTAGGGTCGGGACACCGGCGCCACCGGTCGTTCGTGCCGTCGCGTACCGGCCAGATCTTCAACCGCTGTCAGCTAACTGCGCGGGGTGTAACGCACCAGCTGGTAGCGCCGATGAAGTATCTAGTTGTCGGCTCGTCGTGCGTGTTCGAGCGGTGCCGGCCACCAGGCAGCAGCAAAGTTTTTGGAGGCGTCAGTGGACATCGTGCTAGGTGTGTCGATGACACCTACGACGGTGCGCATGGTGCTGGTCGAGGGCGAAAAGGCCGACGGCGTGACCGTCGATCACGACACCTTCGACGTCAGCTCCGCGGAAGGCTCGGCAAACGTCGCAGACCATGTGGTGGCGGCGGTTCTGGGCACGAAGGAAAGCGCCGAGACGGGCGGTCATCACCTCAGGTCGATCGGCGTCGCGTGGAGTGACCACGCCGAAGCCACCGCGTTGCGCGACGCTCTGTCGGCCCACGGCATCGACGACGTCATGCTTGTCGCCGAAGGGCACGCCGCGGCCTCGCTGGCCCAGGCCGTCGGTCGTGCCGTCGGGTACGACACGACCGCGCTGCTCTTCGTCGACCGCGACACCGCCACCCTGTCGGTCGTCAAGACCGACGACGGCTCGGTGGTGAAGGTCCTGAGCCGCTCCCTGCACAGCGCCGACGCCATGGCCGTGCTGACCGAGATGGCCGAGACCGTCGCCGCGAAGGACTCCCCGCCCCAGGGCATCTTCATCGTCGGCTCGGGCGTCGACATCAGCTCGGTGAAGGCGCACCTCAAGCACCTCGTCGCGCTGCCCGTGCACGCTCCCGACGACGCGGAGCTCGCGCTGGCCCGCGGTGCCGCGCTCGCCTCGGCCGCCGCCCCGGCATTCGAGGCGACGACGGTCGGGCTGGCCTACTCCCAGGATCCCGACGGCACGACCGCGGGCTCGGTGTTCCCCGGGCTGACCGCTGCCGGAACGGACTTCGTCGATTCGAGCATGGTCGCCCCGGTCGCGGACGACGCGGTCGACGAGTTCGCGCCGACGCAGATGCGCCCGGTCGACGAGGAGCGCAAGCCCTTCCTGCTGGTCGGCAGCGCCCTGACGTCGCTGTTCGTGGTCGGTGTTGTCGCGCTGGTGATCTCCCTGGCCATCAGCATCCGCCCGACGGCCGATCAGCGGCCCAGCCCCGCGCAGGCCGTGATCGTGCCGAGCAGCCAGGCGCCAGCGCCCGAGCCCGCCCCGGCGCGTCAGGAAGCCGCGAACGTCCCCGCCGACCCGCCGTCTGCCGAGACGATCAAGCCGCCCGTGCCGGTCGTCCGGGAAGCCCCGCAGCAGGCGCCCCGCACGGTGTACGTCGAGCAGGCTCCCGCACCCGCGGCACCCGCCCCGGCCCCCGCTCCGGCGGCCCCTGCGCCGGCCCCGGCCCCGGTCGCCCCGGTCGCCCCGCCTCCGGTGGTCGCGCCCGTGGTGGTGCCCCCGCCCGTGGTCGTCTTGCCCCGTCCGCAGTGGACCCCACCGCGGCCCGCCTGGACGTGGCCCCGGCCCGTTCCCGACGAGCCGGACGAGCCGCAGAGCCCGTGGCAGCCGCCGTGGGACGACGACGACGAGCCGCAGCGGCCGACGCCGACCTACCCGCAGCCCACCCGCCCGCAGGTGCCTCAGGTCCCGCAGGTGCCCCAGGTCCCGCAGCCTCAGGTTCCGCAGTGGCCGAGCACCGGGTCGGGCTCGGGATCCGGGAACAACTCCGGAAGCAACTCGGGCGGTAGCGGCCGCGGTGACAGCGGGTCGGGACGCGGTTCCGGCACCGGTGTTCCCGGAGACGTCAACGGCGACGGCTGTTTCCTGATCTTCTGCGGCACCGGGCGCAACTGACGTTCGTCACCTTCCGTTGGTCTGGCGCTCAGTGTCGCGTAGGCATCAGCTCACCGCGACTGGGTACTGAGGCGGTATGCGATGCACTGTCTTCGGAACCGGGTACCTCGGGGCGACCCATGCCGCGGGGATGGCCGAGCTCGGCCACGACGTGCTCGGCGTCGATGTCGACGCCGGCAAGGTCGCGAAGCTCTCCGGCGGTGACGTCCCGTTCTACGAGCCGGGACTGCGAGAGATGTTGCAGCGCAACATCGATGCGGGACGTCTGCGGTTCACCACCGACTACGCGGAGGCGGCGGACTTCGCCGACGTGCACTTCCTCGGCGTCGGCACGCCGCAGAAGAAGGGCGAGTACGCCGCCGACCTTCGGCACGTCTACTCGGTCATCGACACACTGGTGCCGCTGCTGACCCGATCGGCGGTCGTCATCGGCAAGTCGACCGTGCCCGTCGGCACGGCGGCAGAACTTGGCGAACGTGCCGCAGGCCTCGCTCCGGAGGGCGTCACCGTGGAGGTGGCGTGGAATCCGGAGTTCCTGCGGGAAGGGTTCGCCGTGACCGATACGCTGCACCCCGACCGCATTGTGCTTGGGGTGCAGCGGAATTCGCAGCTCGCCGAGAAGGTGCTGCGCGACATGTACGCCCCGCTGCTCGCCGAGGGTGTGCCGTTCCTGGTGGCGGACCTGCAGACCGCGGAGCTGGTGAAGGTGTCGGCCAACGCGTTCCTGGCCACCAAGATCTCGTTCATCAACGCGATCTCGGAGGTGTGCGAGGCCGTCGACGCCGACGTGACCCTGCTGGCCGACGCGCTCGGCTACGACGCCCGCATCGGGCGCCGGTTCCTCAACGCCGGCCTCGGTTTCGGCGGCGGCTGCCTGCCCAAGGACATCAGGGCGTTCATGGCGCGCGCCGGCGAGCTCGGCGCCAACCACGCACTAACCTTCCTGCGGGAGGTCGACAGCATCAACATGCGCCGCCGCACCCGGATGGTGGAGCTGGCGACCACGGCCTGCGGCGGTTCGCTGCTCGGCGCGAACGTCGCCGTGCTCGGCGCGGCGTTCAAGCCGGAGTCCGACGACGTGCGCGACTCACCGGCGCTCAACGTCGCCGGCATGCTGCAGCTGCACGGGGCCACCGTCAACGTGTACGACCCGAAGGCGATCGAGAACTCGCGGCGGCTGTTCCCGACGCTGAACTACTCGACGTCGGCCATCGAGGCGTGCGACCGGGCGGACGCAGTGCTCGTGCTGACCGAGTGGAAAGAGTTCGTCGACATGGATCCCGACGCCCTGGCGCAGACCGTGCGGGCCAAAGTGGTTGTCGACGGCCGCAATTGCCTCGATGCCCAGAGGTGGCAGCAGGCGGGCTGGCGCGTTCACGCGTTGGGACGGAACCTCGCCGGCGTCGACGGGTAGCGTCGCGGCGTGCCCGTCTATGCCCTGAATCTGTTCGACGTCGCCGACCGCGACGAGTACCGCGCCTATTCGAAACGCTCACCCGCCGAGGTGGCCAAGCACGGCGGCCGCGTGGTGGCGCTGGGGAAGTTCAGGGAATCGGTCACCGGCGACATCGAGCCCCGCACCGTGCTGATCCTGGTCGAATGGGAGTCCAAGGACGCGTTCGACAGCTACCGCAACGACCCCGACCTGGCCGACCTGCACGCCCACCGCGAGAACGGATCGTCGTCCTACATCTGGCATCTGTTCGACCGCTTGGACGATCTGCGGCCGCTGCTTAAGCTGACCTGATGGCGCAACTGCGACAACGGATCCGGTGGATGGCCCTGCACGGGGTCATCCGCGGGCTGTCGAAGATCGCGGCGCGCAGGGGCGGCGACCCGCAGGCCCGCCTGATCTCCGACCCCGCGGCCCGCGACGACCCGGCCGGGTTCGCCGACGAACTGCGCACCCACGGTCCTGTCGTGCGTGCCAAGGCCGTCCTCATCACCGTCGACCATCAGGCGGCCAACGAGATCCTGCGCTCCGACGACTTCAGGGTGTCCGCACTCGGCGCCGGACTGCCCGCGCCGCTGCGCTGGGTCAACCGCAAGACTCACCCCGGGCTGCTGCATCCGATCGAGCCGCCGTCGCTGCTGTCGATCGAGCCGCCCGACCACACCCGCTGCCGCAAGCTGGTGTCGTCGGTGTTCACCACACGGGCCGTCAACGCCCTCCGCGACCGCGTCCAGCAGACCGCCGATCAGCTTCTCGACGACCTCGAACGCGAGACCGGCGTCGTCGACGTCGTCGAGCGGTACTGCTCCCAGCTGCCCGTCGCGGTCATCAGCGACATCCTCGGCGTCCCGGAACGGGACCGCGAACACATCCTGCACTTCGGTGAACTCGGCGCCCCCAGCCTCGACATCGGCCTGTCCTGGCGGCAATTCATGCAGGTCGAGGAAGGCATCGTCGGGTTCAACGCCTGGCTCGGCGGCCACCTGGAGGAGCTGCGCCGCAACCCCGGCGACGATCTGATGAGCCAGCTCATCCTGGCCAGCCAGGCCGCCGACGAGGAAAACCGGCTCTCCGACCGCGAATTGCAGGCCACGGCCGGGCTGGTGCTGGCCGCCGGCTTCGAGACCACGGTCAACCTGCTCGGCAACGGTATCCGCATGCTGCTGGACACCCCGGAGCACCTGGAGACGCTGGCCGCGCGGCCCGAGCTGTGGCCGACCGCGGTCGAGGAGGTTTTGCGCCTCGACTCGCCCGTGCAGATGAGTGCCCGCTTCTCTCGACGCGACGTCGACGTCGCGGGCACCCACATCGAGCGGGGCGAGCTGGTGATCGTGCACCTGGCCGGCGCCAACCGCGACCCCAAGGTGTTCACCGACCCGCACCGCTTCGACATCGAGCGCGACAACGCCGGAAAGCACCTCTCGTTCTCCGGCGGCCGCCACTTCTGCCTGGGTGCGGCCCTGGCCCGGGCCGAAGGCGAAGTCGGGTTGCGAACCTTCTTCGAGCGCTACCCGGGAGCCCGGCTGGCCGGAGCGGGCAGCCGCCGCGACACCAGGGTGCTGAGGGGGTGGGCAACCTTGCCGATCACGCTTGGAACGGCGCCCGCCGCGCTAGGTTCCTAGAGATGGACTTCCGAGCAGCCCTGCTCGAGCAGACTCGAGCCTTCGGCGAACTGATCCGGACCGCAGACCCCGACACGCCGGTGCCCACGTGCGGCGACTGGACGCTCAGGCAGCTGTTCCGCCACGTTGGTCGCGGAAACCGTTGGGCCGCACAGATCATCATCGAGCGACGCAACCAGCCACTGGACCCGCGCGACGTACGCGACGGAAAGCCGCCCGAGGACCTCGACGGCGCGGCCGAGTGGCTCAACGAAGGCGCCCAGCTCGTCATCGACGCCGTCAACCGCGTCGGATCCGACGCCCGGGTGTGGACCTTCGTCGGTCCCAGGCCGGCAGGGTGGTGGACACGCAGGCGGGTGCACGAGGTCGCCGTGCACCGGCTCGACGCGGCGCTGGCGCTCGGTGCCGACGCCCAACTGCCCGAGGACCTCGCGGCCGACAGCCTCAGCGAGTGGATCGAGATCGCCACGGTCGACAGGAGCCGCCCGCCGGCACTGGACTTCGGCCAGTCCGTGCACCTGCACGCGACCGAGGAGAAACTCGGGCCGACGGGGGAGTGGACGATCGCCCACGACGAGGACGGGCTGTCGTGGTCGCACAGCCACGGCAAGGGCTCGGTCGCCCTGCGTGGACCGGTGAACGCACTGCTGCTGGCCACCGTCCGGCGCAGGAGCGCGGCCGATCTGGGGCTGGAGATCCACGGCGACGAGGCCGTCTGGAACGGGTGGCTGGAGCGCACGCCCTTCTGAGTGGGTAGTTTCGCGATCATGAGCACTTCAGAGCTGGCCACCGTCCTCGCCTGGCACGACGCCCTCAACGCCGCCGACATCGACACCCTCGTGTCGCTGTCCAGCGACGACATCGAGATCGGCGATGCGGGCGGTGCCGCCCAGGGGCATGCCGCGCTGCGCAACTGGGCGCAGGCGCTGGACACGAAGATCGAGCCCGGACGCCTCTACGTCAACGACGGCGTCGTCGTCGCCGAACAGCGCACGGTGTCGGTCAGCGGCGAGACGGGTGCGGCGGCGTCGGCGTTCCGGGTCGTGCACGACCGCGTGACCTCGGTGTTCCGGCATGACGACCTCGCCGCCGCGCTGGCGGCGACCGATCTGACCGAAGCCGATCTGACCGGCTGATGCGCGGAATCATCCTCGCGGGCGGATCGGGCACCCGCCTGTACCCGATCACGATGGGCGTCAGCAAGCAGTTGGTGCCCGTGTACGACAAGCCACTGATCTACTATCCGCTGTCCACCCTGATGATGGCCGGGATCCGCGACATCCTGGTGATCACCACCGCCGAGGACGCCGACGGCTTCCACCGGCTTCTCGGCGACGGCTCCGACTTCGGGGTCAGCCTGACCTATGCGGTGCAGGACCGGCCGGACGGGCTCGCGCAGGCGTTCGTCATCGGCGCCGCACACATCGGCACCGAACCGGTGGCACTGGTGTTGGGGGACAACATCTTCTACGGCCCCGGGCTGGGCACCGGTCTGAAGCGCTTCCAGAACGTCAGCGGGGGAGCCATTTTCGCCTACTGGGTGGCCGACCCGTCGGCCTACGGTGTCGTCGAGTTCGACGACGACGGCACCGCGCTGTCGCTGGAGGAGAAGCCCGTCACCCCGAAATCGCACTACGCGGTGCCCGGTCTGTACTTCTACGACAACGACGTCGTCGAAATCGCCAGGGGTCTGAGGAAATCCGCGCGCGGCGAGTACGAGATCACCGAGATCAACCAGACCTACCTGGACCAGGGCAGGCTGAGTGTCGAGGTGCTGGCCCGCGGGACGGCGTGGCTGGACACCGGGACGTTCGACTCGTTGCTGGACGCGGCAGACTACGTCCGCACCCTCGAACGCAGGCAGGGTCTCAAGATCAGCGTGCCCGAAGAGGTAGCGTGGCGCGTCGGCTTCATCGACGACGATGCGCTGGAGGCCAGGGCCCGCAAGCTCCGCAAGTCGGGCTACGGCGACTACCTGCTGGAGTTGCTGCAGCGTTGACGCTCAACGCATTCCGGCGAGCACCTTGTCGAGTGTGAGAGGGAGCTCGCGGACGCGCACCCCGCTGGCGTGGTAGACGGCGTTGGCGACGGCTGCGGCAGCCCCCACGATGCCGATCTCGCCGGCGCCCCGGGAGCCCATCGGGTTGAAATGCTCTTCGACCTCGTCGAGCCAGATCGCGTCGATGTCGGCGACGTCGGCGTGGGCGCTGATGTGATAAGTGGCCAGGTCCTGCGTGACGACGTGCCCGAAGCGGGGATCGCGCACGCTCTCCTCGTGCAGGGCCATCGACAGGCCCATCGTCATGCCCCCGATCAGCTGCGAGCGCAGCGTGCGCGCGTTGATGGCCCGCCCGATCGAGAACACCCCGAGCATGCGGGGCACCCGGATCTCCCCGGTGTCGCGGTTGACGTGCGCCTCGACGAAGTGGGCGCCGAACGACTGCACAGTGAACTTGTCGGCGTCGGGGTTCTCGGGTGCCTCGGCGGTGGTCGTCGCACCGACCGCCGGCGGATCACCGTGGTCGCGCCGGAACTGTTGCGCCGCAGCGACGATCGCCGAGCCCCAGGACGTCATACCCGAGGACCCGCCGGCGACGGAGGCCGGCGGGAGGTCGGTGTCACCGATCTGCAGATGGATCGCGGCCACGTCGCAGCCCAGCGCGTCCGCGGCGATCTGGCAGAGCGTCGTCCACGTGCCGGTGCCGATGTCGGCGGCGCCGATCGCCACGTCGAAGCGGCCGTCGTCGCTGTAGGTGATGCGGGCGGAGTTGCCCGGCATCGCCATCCCGGGATAGGTCGCCGACGCCACCCCGGTACCGGTGAACCATTCCCCGGCTGTACGTTTCGCCGGTTCGGGGTCGCGCGATGCCCAGTCGAAGCGGTCCGCCCCCGTGCGCAGGCACTCCACGAGATGGCGTGCCGACCACGGGTTACCGGTCTCGGGATCGACCTCGGGCTCGTTGCGGATGCGAAGTTCGACGGGGTCGATGCCCGCGGCAACCGCGAGCTCGTCCATCGCGACCTCCGCGGCGTACGTGCCGGGGCACTCGCCCGGGGCCCGCATCCAGAACGGGACGGGGACGTCCAGGCGGGCCAGGCGGTGCGACGTCCTGCGGTTCGGCGCGGCATACATCTTGCGAGACGTCACGGCGGTCTGCTCGGCGAATTCCTTGACCGCCGAGGTCTGTTCGACGACCTCGTGGGCCAGTGCGGTCAATCGGCCGTCGCGTGAGGCGCCCAGGCGGATCCGCTGGATCGTCGGAGTGCGATACCCCACCAGGGAGAACATCTGCTGGCGCGTCAGTGCCAGCTTCACCGGCCGCCCACCGGCACGCTCTGCGGCCATCAACGCGAGCACGTCGTGAGCGTGCGGGGCGCCCTTGGAGCCGAAACCGCCACCGACATGCGGGGCGACGACGCGCAGCTGCTCGGGTTCGAGTCCGAAGATCGGCGCCAGGGTCTTGCGGACGACGTGCACACCCTGGGTGGCGTCGTACATCGTGACCGCGGTGCGGCCGTCCTTGGCCGCCCACTGCACGATGCACGCGTGCGGTTCCATCGGGTTGTTGTGCTCGATCGGGGTCACGTAGGTCTGGTCTACGGTGACCTCGGCGGCAGCCAGCGCCGCATCGACGTCGCCCTCGTCGGTGTCGGACGGGTACGACGGGTTCACCGACTCCGGCGTGTAGAGCCCGGGGTGGTCCTCGCGCAGCTCGGCGTCGTGGGGCTCCTCGATGTACGCGGTGTGCACCAGAGCTGCTGCCTCCCTGGCGATCTCAGCAGTCTCGGCGACCACGCCACCGATCAGCTGACCGCGGAAGTGGACGCGGGCGTCCTGCAGGATGGCCAGTTCGCCGTCGGACGCATCCGCCAGCCGGGGCGCGTCGAAGACGGTCAGCACGTCGAGCACGCCGTCGAGCGCCCGGGCGGCGTCGACGTCCATCGTGATGACGCGGCCACGCGCGATGGTGGCCTGCACCGGGTGCAGGTAGGCCGGCGCGTCGACATGATGTTCGAACGCGTACGGCGCCGTGCCGGTCACCTTCGCGTGTCCGTCACGCCGCGGCACCGGCGTGCCGATACTGCGGGGCTCCAGCAGCGTCATCGCCGTCCCCGCTCCGTCAGCATGCGCAGCTGCGCCATCAACGTGCGCCGCGTCAGCTCGACCTTGAACTCGTTGCCGGGCAACGGCTCGGCGTCGGCAAGTTCGGCGTCGGCGGCCGCGGCGAACGTCTCGTCGGAGGCCTCGGCCCCGACGAGCACCTCTTCGGCGCGGTGAGCGCGCCAGGGCTTGTGCGCGATACCGCCCAGCGCGACGCGGGCGGTGGCCACGGTGTCGCCATCGAGGCTGAGCTCGGCGGCGACGGACACGAGCGCGAACGCGTAGGAGGCGCGGTCGCGCACCTTGCGGTAGTCGGACACTGCGCCGGCAGGCGGCGGGGGAATCGTGACCGCGGTGATCAGCTCACCGTGGGCGAGCACGGTGTCGCGGTGCGGTTCCTCGCCGGGCAGCCGGTGGAATTCCGTTGCCGGGATGCGCCGTTGGCCGTCGACGCCCTCGACGACGATCTCGGCGTCCAGGGCGCTCATCGCCACCGCCATGTCGGAGGGGTGGGCGGCGACGCACTGCGGGGACGCACCGAGGATGGCGTGGTAGCGCACATAGCCGCCGATCGCGGAGCAGCCACTGCCGGGGTCGCGCTTGTTGCACGGGGTCGTGACGTCCTGGAAGTAGACGCAGCGGGTACGCTGCAACAGGTTTCCCGCAGTGGTCGCGGCGTTGCGCAGCTGGCCCGAGGCCCCGGAGAGGAGCGCGCGCGAAAGCATCGGGTAGTGCGACCGGACGACCGGATGCGCCGCCAGGTCGCTGTTGCGGACGTTGGCGCCGACGGTGAGACCGGCGTCGTCGGTGTAGGTGACGTCGGTCAGATCGAGTCGGCTGACATCGACGAGCATGTCCGGTTCGGCGACACCGAGTTTCATGTGGTCCACGAGGTTGGTCCCGCCGGCCAGGAAGGCCGCGTCGGGGTGGCCGGCAAGGGTGGCGACCGCATCGGCGGGGCTGGTCGCGACGTGGTAAGCGAAGGGTTTCACCGGACGGCGGCCTTCCCGATGGCCGACACGATGTTCGGGTAGGCCGCGCACCGGCAGAGGTTGCCGCTCATGCGTTCCCGGATCTCGGCATCGGTCAGTTCCGGTGAGGCCTCGAGGTCGTCGCTGACGAAACTCGGTGCGCCGGACTTGGCTTCGTCGAGCATGCCGACCGCCGAGCAGATCTGCCCCGGCGTGCAGTACCCACACTGGAACGCGTCTTCGTCCTGGAACGCCTGCGCCACGGGATGCAGGGATTCCCCGTCGCCCAGCCCGGCGGCGGTGGTGACGCGCGCGCCGTCGGCCGCCACGGCGAAGGTCAGGCAGCTGGTGACCCGTCGCCCGTCCACCAGGACGGTGCACGAGCCGCACTGGCCGTGGTCACACCCCTTCTTGGGGGCGGTGGCGCCGAGGCGTTCACGCAGCGCGTCGAGGAGGGTCAGTCGATGGTCGACCGTCAGGGACCGTTCGTGCCCGTCGACTTCCAGGGTCACGTCGGAGGCGTGAAGGGGCTGGCTCACCTCCGGCGGATACCCGGGGCCTTTTTCGCCAAACGCCGCCGTCAGTGACGGTGATGTTGCGGCGTGGCCAGCAGCGCGGCGATGCCCGTGGTCAACGGCACAGACAGCGCGAGAGCGATACCGCCGACCGCCGAGCGGGCCACCTCGATGGCCACGCTCTCACTGGTCAGCACGTCGCCCAGTGAACGGTTGGCGACGCTGAACAGCAGCAGCAGCGGCAGCGCGCTGCCGGCATAGGCCAGCACCAGGGTGTAGACGGTGGACGCGATGTGGTCCCGGCCCACCCGCATCGCCCCGACGAAGACGTCCCGGCGGGAGGCGCCGTCGCCGAGCGCGGCCAGTTCGAACGCCGTCGACGCCTGCGTGACGGTCACGTCGTTGAGCACACCCAGCGAGCCGATGATGAACCCGGCGAGCAGCATGCCGGTGATCGACACGTTGCCCAGGTACGCGGCCACCTCGTTGTTCTGATCCTCCGACAGTCCGGTCAGATGGGTGAATTCGATTGCTGCCCAGGACAACACCGCAGCTAGCAACAGCGACGCCAGGGTGCCCAGCAGCGCTGCGCTGGTCCGGAGGCTGACTCCGTGCGCGAGGTAGATGACCGCGTACAGGATCGCCGCCGATGCGACCAGGGCCACCGGAACCGTGGGCGCGCCGTCACGCAGAGCGGGCAGCAGGAACACGACCAGGACGCCGAACGCGATGACGATCCCGACCAGCGCCCGCAGACCGCGCCATCGGGCCACCGCCACGATCACGACCGCGAAGATCAGCGCGAACGCCGTCAGCGGCCACGTCCGCTCGAAATCGTAGAAGGCGTAGGTCGTGGCGCCCGCGTCGTCGACCTGCCGGCTGACGCGGATGTCGTCGCCCACCGCAAGGGTCGGCTGTCCGGGACCCACCCCGATCTCCAGCAACGTGTCGGCACCCTGGTTGGGGCCGGAGTCGATCGACACCAGGGACTGCACGCACTCGGCGCCCGGCCCCTCGGCCGGCAGCGGATCGGAGGTCAGCACCGCGCCCGCCGACGGGCTGCCGCATGTCGCGGCCGTGCTGGACAGCACGTGCCCGGCCTCGGTCGTGACGGCCCCGCCCGCGGCGTTCTGGAACGGCAGCGGGATGTCGGCCTTCTCGCCCGTCGGCCACAGCAGCGCCGCACCGATCAGCACGGCCACGCCGATCGCGACGAGCAGACCGACCACGATCTTCGCGGCCAGCGGTCCCAGCGGCGACGGCCCGCTCAGCGAGTGGGAATGAGAGTGTGAGTGCGCCACCCGGACAGGGTAGTGGTCAGGAATTGGTGAGCGGGGGCCCATTCCCTGCGATTTAGCCTGAGGGCATGGTCAGAAGCGCCGCCGAGCGATCGGCATTGAAACGCCGCTACGAGTCGTTGCTCTCCGCCCGCGTGGGACCCGCACTGGAGGGTCACGGATTCCTCAGGTCACAGAACACTTTTCGCCGAACACGCGGGCCGCTGTACGACGTCCTCGGGTTCCAGGCCAACTGGAACAACAGCGTCACACCGTGGTACGGCTTCTTCGTCAACGTCGGAGTCGGGTCCGTCGAGATCGACCAGGCGTGTCCGGGCCACCCCTCGCCGCTGCATCCACCGGAGGGATTTCTGCTGGACCGCCGCTGGGAACACCTGGTGCCCGACGCGCCGTACGAGGTGCGGTTCGACTGCAGGACGGACATGACGGCCTTCGCCACGCGGCTCTGCGAGAACCTGGTGCGCGTGATCGAGCAGGTCGAAAGGCTGCAGTCCACGCGCGATCTCGTCGACCATGCCGTCGGCAACAACCTGCTGATCGCCTACGAGAAGACATGCTGTTACCTGGCGGCGATCGGTGACTCCGCGACACTGAGCACCTACGTCACGCGGCTGCACGATCACTTCGGGCATCAGGAACGGTGGAAGATCTTCGGCGACAGGATCAGTGCCGCGGCCGGACGCCCCAGCGAGGACTACTGCCGGTAGCCGGCCAGGAAGTTGCCCAGACGCTCGATCGCGTTGGCCAGGTCGCGTGCCCACGGCAGGGTCACGATACGAAGGTGATCCGGTGTGGGCCAGTTGAATCCGGTGCCCTGCGTGACCAGGATCTTCTCCTGCAGGAGCAGGTCGAGAACCAGCTGCTCGTCATCGACGACGTCGTAGACCTCGGGATCGAGACGCGGAAACGCATACAGCGCGCCCTGGGGCTTCACGCAGGACACCCCGGGGATCTCGTTGAGCTTCTCCCACGCGACGTCGCGCTGCTCCAGCAGTCGGCCGCCCGGCAACACCAGATCGTCGATGCTCTGGTGCCCGCCCAATGCGACCTGAATGGCGTGCTGGGCAGGCACATTCGGGCACAGCCGCATGTTGGCCAGCAGGCTGATGCCTTCGATGAAGCTGGTGGCGTGTTCCTTGGGGCCGGTGATCACGAGCCAGCCGGACCGGTACCCGGCGACGCGGTAGGCCTTGGAGAGCCCGTTGAAGGTCAGCGTCAGCAGATCGGGGGCCAGCGTGGCCAGGCTGATGTGCTCGGCATCGTCGTAGAGGATCTTGTCGTAGATCTCGTCGGCCAGCAGCAGCAGTTGGTGCTTGCGGGCCAGTTCGACCATCTGCTCCAGGATCTCGCGGCTGTACACCGCGCCGGTGGGGTTGTTCGGATTGATCACCACGAGCGCCTTCGTGCGCTCGGTGATCTTGGATTCGAGGTCGGCGATGTCGGGATTCCAGCCCTGGGTCTCGTCGCACAGGTAGTGCACCGGGGTGCCGCCGGCCAGCGCGGTCGACGCGGTCCACAGCGGATAGTCCGGGGCGGGGATGAGCACCTGATCACCGTTGTCGAGCAGCGCCTGCAGCGTCATCGTGATCAGCTCGGAGACGCCGTTGCCGAGGAAGACGTCGTCGATGTCGAAGCGGGGGAAGCCCTCGACGAGTTCGTAGCGGGTGAACACCGCGCGGCGGGCGCTGACGATGCCCTTGGAATCGGAATAACCCTGCGCGTACGGCAGGGACTGGATGATGTCCCGCATGATGACGTCGGGCGCTTCGAAACCGAACGGGGCGGGGTTGCCGATGTTCAGCTTCAGGATCCGGTGGCCCTCGGCCTCCAGGCGCGACGCATGCTCGTGCACAGGGCCGCGGATCTCATAGAGGACGTCCTGCAGTTTGCTGGACTGCGCGAACTCGCGCTGGCGTCCGTGCTGGCCGCTCCCGGTGTGCCAGGGCGCCTGGTGCGTACTCATGTCGACAAGTCTCCCACGGGGTGTCCATGTGTTTTTCGGATCAGGCCGGGCGCCGCTCTCAGGCATACCCCGCCGCGAGGTTCAGGTACTCGGCCCATCTGCGCTGAAACTCGGCCGGGCTGAGCGTCGTCTCGAGGTGTCCGTCCACCTGCCGGAACACCGCGGGCTCCAGCAGCGCCAGCGCCGCCGACTGATCCCAGAACAGTGAGCGTCCGCCGTAGCCGGAGTGCTCCCAGTCGCCGATCGCCCAGGACTGGGGATGGTCGAGCAGGATCTGCTTGAGGGTGCCGGGCACACCGGCCGGCCCCAGCGCCCGGGCCATCGCCAGCGTCGGGCCGTGCACGCTGCCAACACATCCCGCCCGGTTGGGCGTCAGATCGCAGTCGCTGCGGGGGACGTCGACGAAGGTGTGGTCGAGTCCCGGAAGCTGCTCGTGAAAGACCTTCTCGCAGGACGGCTTGTCGTACCCGCAATTGAATGACTCGACCGCCTCGAGCTCCCGGCTGCCCTTCAGCGGCCGCCCCGAGATCACCACCCGGCCGATCGCGGATCTGATTGCCGGACTGTAGTTCTCGAACGACGTGAAGGGGCCGAGGACGAGGACGTCGACACGCGTGCAGTCGGTGACCGCGTCGACGACGCGCTGCACGTAGTCCTCCGGTGCCGTCGGCGGCAGCGCGGCGGGCAGGAAGTTGTTGAGCCGGTGCATCAGCGCACGGAAGACGAGCACGAAATCTCCGAAGCTGCTCGCGATGTCGGGTTCCGACCGGTGGACGCCGTCCCCGGTGACGACAGGGATGGTGCGCAGCCCGGGTTGGGCGAGCAGACGGCTGATCGCAGGCGCGGCGAGGCCGGGCAGCGTGAACCCTTCGGTGGTGACGATCGCGGCGACGTGCCGCGCACCCACGACCGCCGGGATCGTCATCATGTCGTCGATGTCGAGATCGGTGTCGATGACGACGCACGAACCGTCCGGGGAGGCGCCCGCCGGAGACGCCGGGGCCGGCACCGCGGCCACGAATACCGCCACTGCCGTGAGCAGCGTCAGCAGGCGTGGCATCGCGGCGCCGGCCCTGCGGCGGTCCGGGTTACTTCTTGCCGGGCCGGCGCGCACCCTTGGCGATCGCCAGGCCCTTCACCGGCGGCTCGTCGCCGACGACGCGGGCTTCGCCGTTGCCCGTGGATGCCGCCTCAGGCTCGGGCTGCGTCTCGGGCTGAGCGTCGGCAGCAGGCCCGGCAGCAGCCGGTTCGGGCTCGGGCTCGGGTTCCGGTTCGGGCGCGGGTGCTGCCTTGGCCGGTGCCTTCTTCGCACCGGGGCGGCGAGCGCCCGTCGCGATGGCCAGGCCCTTGACCTCGGGCTCGGGCTTCGGTGCCTCGTCGAGACCGCGGTCGGAATCGACGGTCTCCTCCTTGGCGCCGGCCTCTGCCTGGTCGGGGTCGACGTTCGGCGGCTGGGTCACCGTCGACTCGCCCTCGTTCGGGGCGGCCTTCGCGGGTGCCTTCTTAGCACCGGGTCGGCGGGCGCCCGACGCGATGCCGAGACCCTTCACCTCCGGTTCGGGCTTGGCTGCTCCGGTCTCCGGGGCTGCGTCGGCAGACGCCTCCGCGGGTGCCGACTGCGGTGCCGACCCCGCGGCCGGTGCGGCCTTCTTCTTGGCTCCGGGTCGCTTGGCGCCACCTGCGATGCCGAGGCCCTTGACCTCGGGTTCGGCCTTGGCCGGCGCGGCGGTGGTGTCGGCGGTCGGTTCGGCGGTGGCATCGGCGGCCGGTGCGGCCTTCTTCTTGGCGCCGGGCCGTTTGGCCCCGCCCGCGATGCCGAGGCCCTTGGCCTCGGTGGCCGCGGCCGGCTTGTCCGCGCCGGCATCGGCCGCCTTCTTGGCTCCGGGGCGCTTGGCCCCGCCCGCGAGGCCCAGACCGGTGACCGGCTTGGTCGCTTCCGCCTGGGACGGCGCGGCGTCGGTGCCCGTGCCGGCCTCGACTTCAGCGGCGTCGTCCGCGACGGCCTCGTCGGTGTCGGGCTCCTCCACCTTCGCCGGAGCCTCGGCAGCGATCTTGGCCGCACGCTCCTCGGCTTCCTTGGCAGCCGCGCCCTTCTCCGGCAGCGTGAAGGTTTCCTTGTCCAGCGATCCGAGCAGCAGCTGGGCCACGTCGAGGACCTCGGGCGGCTTCTCCAGCGTGCGGGTGGACGACACGTCGTCGACGCCGTCGGTCATCATGACGCGACAGAACGGGCAGCCGGTCGCGATCGCCGAGGCGCCGGTGTCCACCGCTTCCTCGGAACGCTCGACGTTGACGCGCTTGCCGATGTGCTCTTCCATCCACATCCGGGCACCGCCGGCGCCACAGCACAGTCCGCGATCGGCATGGCGCGGCATCTCGGTGAGCTTGGCGCCCGAGGCCCCGATCAGCTCACGCGGCGCCGAGTACTCCTTGTTGTGGCGGCCCAGGTAGCACGGGTCGTGGTAGGTGATGTCCATGCCGGACTCGTCGGACTTGACCGGCACGAGCTTCTTGTCGCGCACCAGGCGGTTCAGCAGCTGGGTGTGGTGCAGCACGGTGTAGCTGCCCCCGACCTGCGGATATTCGCGGCCCAGGGTGTTGAAGCAGTGCGGGCAGGTCACGACGACCTTGCGGTCGACCCGCTCGACGCCCTCGAACAGCTCGTTGAGCGTCTCGACGTTCTGGGCGGCCAGCTGCTGGAACAGGAACTCGTTGCCGGAGCGGCGGGCCGAGTCGCCGTTGCAGGTCTCGCCTTCGCCGAGCACCAGGTACTTCACACCGGCCGCGGCCAGCAGTTCGGCGACGGCCTTGGTGGTCTTCTTCGCGCGGTCCTCGTAGGCGCCGGCGCAGCCGACCCAGAACAGGTACTCGTAGCCCTCGAACGACTCGACGTCCTTGCCGTACACCGGAACGTCGAAGTCGACCTCGTCGATCCAGTTCGTGCGGTCCTTGGCGTTCTGGCCCCACGGATTGCCCTTGTTCTCCAGGTTCTTGAACAGGACGCCGAGCTCGCCGGGGAACTCGGACTCCATCATCACCTGGTAGCGGCGCATGTCGACGATGTGGTCGATGTGCTCGATGTCGACCGGGCACTGCTCGACGCACGCGCCGCACGTGGTGCAGGACCACAGCACGTCGGGGTCGATGACGCCGCCCTGCTCCAGGGTGCCGACCAGCGGACGCGTCGCCTGCAGCGGCGAGTCGGCGGGGATGCGCTCGAAGCCGGACTCCGGAACGTGCTCGTGCGAGTGCTCTTCGCTGTGCTTCTCGCCGCGCACCTCTTCGCCCAGGCCGCCCTCGGGGGTGTTCTCCAGCGGCGATTCCTTGCCGTCGAGGAAGTACGGGGCCTTGGCGAACATGTGGTCGCGCAGGTTCATGATCACGAGCTTCGGGGACAGCGGCTTGCCGGTGTTCCACGCCGGGCACTGTGACTGACAACGCCCGCACTCAGTGCAGGTGGTCATGTCGAGGTAGCCCTTCCAGGTGAAGTCCTCGATCTTGCCGCGGCCCAGCACGGCGTCCTCGGCGGGATCCTCGAAGTCGACCAGCTCGCCCTTGGACTCGACCGGCAGCAGCGGACCCAGCCCGTTGGGCATGCGCTTGAACGTGACGTTGATCGGGGCCAGACCGATGTGCAGGTGCTTGGAGTGCAGCACGATCAGCAGGAACACCAGCATGATCGCGATGTGCGCGAGCAGGGCCAGGGTCTCGATCCACTCGTTGGCGGGCTCGCCGAGCGGGTGCAGGACCCAGCCCATGGCCTGCGAGAAGAATGCGCCGTTGCCGTACGGCAGGGCTCCGGTGTTGGCGCCGGCGCCGCGGACGAGGGCGTAGGTCCAGATGACGTTGAAGATCATGAACAGGATCAGCCATGCGCCGCCGGTGTGCGAGCCGTAGAACCGCGAATCGCGGCCATGCTTCTTGGGCTCGCGGGCGATGCGGATGATCGCGAACGTGATGATGCCGAGCAGCACGGCCACGGCGAAGAAGTCCTGCAGGAAGCCCAGGACATCCCAGCGCCCGACGATCGGGATGTGGAAGTCGTGGTCGACCAGCTGTCCGAAGGCCTCGACGTAGACCGAGCCGAGGATGAAGAAGCCCCACATCGTGAAGAAGTGGGCGATGCCGGGGACCGACCAGCGCAGCAGCCTGGTTTGCCCGAAGACCTCTTCGAATTGCGTGGTGATGCGCTTCTTGAGGTTGTCCTTGCGGTTGTTGCCTTCGCTCAACGGTTGCCCGGATCGGATCAGCTTGGTCAACCACAGGACGCGCTTGACGGCCAACGCGCCGACGACGGCGATCATCAGGACCCCGGCGACGATCCTGATCAGCATCTGCGTATCCACGCGGGCCTCCGGTTTTCGTGTTACCCGTGGGTAACTTAGAGTATGTTACTGGTGAGTAACTTAAGCTCGGTGCCTGCTCATAGTTACATCACGCTGCGAAGTACCGCTACGAAGGATGACCTAACTAACCGGTTAGGTGGGCCGCGGACCGGACGCTCCGTCGAGCTGCGCGCGCAGCATCGACAACATCTCGGAGCGGGATTCCGCACCGAGCCGGCGCCGGATACGGGCGACGTGATGCTCGACCGTCTTTGCCGAGATGAACAGCTGCGAGCCGATTTCGCGGTACGGCATGCCCTGCAGAAGCAGCTCGGCGACTTCGCGCTCGCGCTCGGACAGCTGCGCGGCGGAACCACGGTGACGCCCGGTCGGCGCCGCGTCGACGGGCGCCCGGTCGGCAGGGGCCGGTGGGGGCGCGTCCGGGGCCGCGACGGACTGTTTGAGGTCACGGGCCAGCTGCAACATCGCCTGGGACACCCGGGGGTCGGTGGTCTGCAGGGCCGCCTGGCCCGCCAGCCGGGTCGCGTCCCAGGTGTGGCCGAACTGCGCGAGCCCCCGCGCCGCGATCGTCACCTCGGCGATCTCGACATGATCGGCCAGCACCCGTAACCAGGTGCGACCGGCGGTGGCCAGCGCTTTCGCGAACGAGCTGTGGGCGGCGGCCGCGGTCAGCGCCTGGCCGTGGGGCGCGACGGCGTCGGGTGCGTTGGCCAGGATGCCGGCGTGCACGCCCGCCCAGTGCAGCGGCACCGACCAGAGCACGGGGTCGCCCAGGGCGGCGAGCCGTGTGAACGCGACGTCGACGGCGTGCCTGATCTGGTCGACCTGCCGCAGACGAGCCGCCGCGACCCACAGCTCCCCGAGCGGGAGCATCGCGAACAGGTCGGCCGAGCTCTCGGCGAGCACCTCCATCGCCGAATACCAGTGCTTCTGCATCGCGCCGGTGTCGCCGCTGCGCCGGGCGATGCCCACCCGCAGCGCCGCCGCCCACAGCGCATCGCGCCGGTGCAGCACCGCGGCGTCCGCGGTCGGGACGGCTGCGGCCGCGGACTGGAGTTGCCCGTCCTGCATGTGCACCCAGCCGAGCAGAAGGCGGTGCCGGTGGGTGACGAAGATCGCATCGGTGCGATCAGCCCGCCCGTCGTTGTGGACCGCCCGGCCGACCACGCTGCGGGCCCGCACCGGATCTCCGCTGTGCAGCGCCGCGAGCGTCACCAGGGCCGCCGGGGTGTCGGGGAGGACACCGCCGTCGACGCCGTCGGCGCTGATCGACTGGCTCAGGGTGGCGACCGCGACCGGATAGGGGTGATCCAGCGTCAGCACCAGACCCTCGATGACGCTGCGCGCCGCGCGTGCCGCCGAGGTCGGCGGACCCGACATCGCGCCGTCGGCGCTTGCGCGCGCCGCCGCCGCGTCGCCCGCGGCCAGCGCCGAGATGGTCGCCGCCGCCCCGACGGCCGCGTCCGATGCCGGACCGAGCCACCGGAACAGCTCCGCGGCCTGCGCGGCCGCGCCGTCGTGCATCGCGATGCTGGCCGCGATTCGCACCGCCGCAGCGCGTTCGGCGGGATCGTCACTGGCCAGAAGTCCGTCGGCGAGCCGGCCCGCGGTCGCACAGTCGCCGGTCAGGGCGAGTGCGTCGGCGAGGTGGGCGCTCGACGTGGTGGCGCCGGCGTCGGCCGCGGCGCGGTACAGCCGGGCCGCGCGCGCGGCGTGGCCCTGGCTGCGGGTGGCGAAATCCGTCAGGGCCCCGGCGAGGCCGTCGTCGCGCAGCCCGTGCTCGGCCATGCGCAGGGCGAGCTCCGGGGTCAGTGTCGAGAGCTCCAGCTGCGACCGCAGCACCGCCACCTCGATGTCGTGATGCCGTGCGGCACCGAGGATCTGGGTGATGCCGTCGTGCACCGCCCGCAGGAACGGCGGCGGGTGCGACGGGTCGACCAGCCCGCTGGCGTAGGCCCGGTCCACGGCCGCGGACGCCGATTCCGCGGGCAGGCCCAGCGCCGCGGCGACGTCGTCGGGCCCCAGTCCGGCGCCGAGAGAGACGACGAGAAACGTGTCGAGCAGGGCTTCGTCGATGCGGCGGAGCCGGTCGATCAGCCCGAACCGGGCCGCCTGGCGCACGGCGGCGGCACCGTCGGCGACCACGGGCAGGACCACGCGCAGCAGAAACGGGAAACCGGCCGTCGCGGAGCTGACCGCACGCACCACGTCGGGCCCGACCGGCGTGCCGAGCGCCGCCGCGGCGACCCGGCCGACCTCGGCCGGCGCCAGCGGCGTCAGGGCGACCGCGGGGTTCTCGCGTTCGAGGGCGGTGACGAGTCGGCGCAGGCTCGCGTGGTGGGCGAGGGGCTGGGCGGCGATCACCACCGTCGACGCCGGGTCACCGGCGAGTTCGGTGAGCAGATCGAGGTCGGAGTCGCCGAGCAGGTCGGCGTCGTCGACGACCACCGCGACGCCGTCGGCCGCGCCCCGGGCCGGCCGGGACACCACCGTGCGTCCTGCGGACCGGAGCGAGGTCCGCACCGCTGCGAGCAGCGTCGACTTACCGGTACCCACACCGCCGGTGACCAGCAGTTTCGTGGGTGCACCCGGGTCGGCGTCGACGGCATCGACAGCAGCCCGGGCAGCCGGCACCAGGATGTCGGCCGGCCGGGGCGACACCGAACCCGTCATCGCGGCCGGTCAGGCCCCGGCGTCGGGAATGACCGTCGTCACGATGGGCTCCGGATCGACCGTCGGCGGCGGTTCGACGGTGGTCGTCGGCGGCTGCGTGGTCGTCGGGGGCTGCGTCGTGGTCGGCTGCGTGGTCGTGGTGCGCGTCGTCGTCGTGGTCGGCGCAGTGGTGGTCGTCGTGGTGGTGGTGGTCGTCGTTGTCGTACTGCTCGGCGCAGTGGTCGTCGTGGTCGTCGACGGCGGGGGTGGCGGCGGCGGTTGACTGACCGTGGTCGTCGCGATGCCGTCGGGCCCGACTGTCACGGTGGTGACCGGCGGCGGCAGGGCAGGAGGAGTCGTCTCCGCCGGAGGCGTCGTCGACGCGGTCTCGGTGACGGTCCCCGAGCCCTCGTCCGAGCCGGTCAGGGTGATCGCAAGGCCCCCGACGGCGAGCAGTGCGGCGGCCGCCGCCACCCCGAACAGCAGCGTCGGGCGTTTGTACCACGGCAGGGGCGGAGCCTCGTCCTGATAGCCGTCGTCGTCGGGGCCGAACGCGACGGGCGGGCGCGCGGCGGTCGACGTCGGGTCGGCGTATCCGGTCGAGGCGGTGTAATCGGCCCCGGTGTACGGGGCCGGGTCGGCGACGGCGTCGTCGTCCTGCGACCACGCCAGCGCACGGAACGTCGCAGACGGGGTCCCGTCGCTCGCGGACTGGGCGGCCGCAACCCCGGCCGCGCCCGCAGCCCACGCCGCAGGCCCCATCGCCGTCGGCATGTCGGCGGCCGCCGCCATCCCGGTCGGCGCCATCCCGGTGGGCGCGTCGGCCTCCAGGCTCTTGTTCGCCACGAGCGCCGCGCCGGCGGCGATGTTGAGCACCGACTGCGGGGTGGTGACCACGGGTGCGCGCAGGCGCTCGGAAAGCCGTTGCGTGACAACGGGAATCGATGCGCCACCACCGACGGTGGCGACGGCCGAGAGATGTTCGAGCGGAACGCCGTTGCGTTCCATGGTGTCGGTGATGGTGGCGAGCAGTCCGTCGAGAGGCTCGGCGACCATCTGCTCCAGCTCGGGGCGGGTCACCCGGACATCGGAGCGGAACCCCGGCAGATCGACCGGGATGGCCGTGGCGGTCTCCGCGGAGAGACGCTCCTTGGCGGCGCGGCACTCGTCGCGAAGACGGGCCAGCGGACCGACCGCGGCGGTGCCGGAGGTGTCGCCGTCACCGGCGTCCGACACCCCGGCGAGCACGTGATCGAGCAGCGCGCGATCGATGCCGTCGCCGGAGAACTCGGGGTACCGCACCGTCTGTCCGACCGTGACCATGCCGGCGCCGGCGTCGGCCAGCGTCACGCTCGATCCGCTCGCCCCGATGTCGACCAGCGCGACGACACCGGAAGCGGGCAGCCCTGGTGCGGTCTTCAATGCGGCGAGCGCCGCGGTCGAATCGGGGATCAGCGTGGCGGGCACGCCGTGGGGCGACAGGCTCGGCACGCTGCGCAGCGCTCCGCGCAGTGCGCCCACGGTCCCGGGTCCCCAGTGCGACGGCACGGCCACGGTCACCGGCGACCCGCCGTCGACGAGGCGCGTCATCGCGTCCAGCGCGGCGGCGAGGACCTGCTCACCGCGGTGCGAGGTGCCGTCGGCAGCCACCAGCGGCACCGGATCGCCGACGCGGTCGACGAAACCATCGAGGACCACGGCGGGCTCGTTGCGCGGCGGGAACTCGCCGGGAGCACCCACTTCGGGCGCCTGGCCGGGGAACAGGTTGAGGATGGAGCGGCGTGTCACGGGCGGGCGGCCTACGCGGGCCGCCACCAGGTTGGTCGTCCCGATCGACAACCCCAGGGGTTCGGTCATGGCGGCGTCTCTCCTGTCTGGACCGTGACCACCATAGCGGCTCGTCCCCCCGCGGCCACGGACGTTCCCCTAGTGTGGCGAATCCCCTAAAGGTGCACCCCCTAACGGCATGGCGTGTCGCCGGGGGTTCGCACCGATCCGAGATCCCGGCGACGCGAATAGCATCGACGTCATGGATGAGGCCGGGGACAGGACCGAGCCCGGCGAGAAAGGACGCGGACCGTGGCGAATTCGCTACTCGACTTCGTGATGTCGCTGGTGCGGGATCCCGATGCCGCAGCACGCTACGCCGCCGATCCCGCGCAGGCCATCGCCGATGCGCACCTGACGGACGTGACCAGCACCGACGTGCAGAACCTCATCCCCGTGGTGTCGGAGTCGCTGTCGATGTCGGTGCCGTCGCACGGGCTGGACTCCCTGGCGTTCGAGCCCGTCAGCAACGTCTGGGCCAGCGGCGCCGCGACCGCGGCGTTCGACGCGTTCGACGCGTTCGACGAGGACATCCCGACGCCGCTGATCGTGGACACCGTGCCGGATACGCACCCGCTCGTCGACGACGTCGACCCCGGCATCGACGCGCTCACCGGCGCCGACCTGGTCGAGCCGGCAGGATCGCTGCAGCTCGACGAGCCGCTGATCGACGACCTCGGTCCCGCCGGCACGGAGCTCGTCGACGACTGGGCGCAACCGCTCGCCACCCAGGAAGCGGCCGACCACCCCGCGAGCTTCGATCTGTTCGACTAGCCCGTACGAACCCCCGAGAACCCGCGCCGAGCATTGCTCGGCGCGGGTTTTTCGTTGTGTGAGCTGCAGATATCCGATACCCCCACGATGATCCCCTAATCCCCTATCGGGGTGGGACGGCCATCCCTAGCTGGCCCCGACGGGGATTGGGTCTCAGCCCCGTTTCCGCGCGGTGGCGGACGCCATAACTTTGTCTCCAGACGCCGGAACACCCGGCGAGCAGACCAACCAAGAACCAGAAAGGCACGTCCATGAACACTCTGATCGACTTCATCCTCGACCTGTTCCGCAGCCCCGCCGCGGCCCAGACGTTCGTCCTCGACCCCGACGGCGCCCTGCGCGATGCCGGCCTGCCGAACGTCACCGCGGCGCAGCTGGCCTCGGTGGCCGCGACCGCTGCCCCGGCCGGCTACGCCCTCGGCGGCGGCGACCCGATCGTCGGCCTCCAGCGGGCGGTCGCCGACCACCACCAGCTGGCCTCCAACTTCGCCTCGCCGTTCTCCCCGCAGACGTCGTACGCCCCCACGTTCGCGCCGGAGACCGACACCGACCTGCTGAGCGGCAACAACGTCCCGATCGCCAGCCCGGACCAGGCCGCCGGAGCCAACGCCCAGAACGGTGCCTTCAACCTCGGCTTCGGCGACATCACCTTCGGCGACAAGAGCACGAACACCGCCACCAACGGCGGCGTGGTGGTCGACGGCGACAACGACGGCGACATCGTCAGCGGTGACGGAGCCGTCCTCGGTGACGGCAACACCATGAACAACGGCGACATCCTCGCCGGGTCCGGCTCCAACGTGGTCGTCGGCAAGGACAACGAGGTCGAGGACAACTCGCAGACCGCAGGCGGGGACCTCATCGCCGACAACGACGCCCCGGTGCTCAACGACGTCGACACCAGCGGCGGCAACGGCGGTGGCGCAGACGGCGGCGGCAGCCTGCTCGGCATCGGCTCGGGCAACGCGGCCGGCGGTGACGGCGGCAACGGTGGCGCGATCATCATCACCGACAACGACGTGAACAGCGGCACGCAGATCGACGGCGACCTCGGCAGCGACAACGTCGAGGACAACTCGGTCAACACCTCCGTCGAGACCGACATCTCCACGTCCACCGAGTCCTCGGTCGAGGACAACTCCTCGAGCTACGAGTCGAACATCGGCTCGGGCAACGACACCGCGATCGGCTCGGGCAACGAGACGAACACCGATCTGTTCTCGGGCAACGTCACCGGGATCGAGACCGACATCGCCTCGGACAACAACACCAACACCGAACTGGACGCGTTCTGATCCACCGTCCGCTCACGACTGGCGGGGACCGTTGACGGTCCCCGCCAGTTCGCGCGCCTACCGTTGAACCACGCCCGGCCCCACACCCGTATCGGCACGAGACCCAGGAACGCCATGACGCAGCCGCCCGACCCCAAGAAGGTCGTCCTCGAGCTCATCGACCACACCAGGAAGATCGCAGCCACCCAGGACCGCGGCGACCTGGTGGACCGGCTCGGACGCGCCGAGAAGCGCATCAGCGATCCGCAGATCCGTGTCGTGATCGCAGGCCAGCTCAAGCAGGGCAAGAGTCAACTGCTGAACTCGCTGCTGAACATGCCGGTGGCCCGGGTCGGCGACGACGAGTCCACGGTGCTGGCCACCGTGGTGTCCTACGGCGAGGAGGCCTCGGCGCGGCTGGTGGTGGCCCGCCCCGACGGCGAGGAACCCGAGCTCATCGACATCCCGACCGCGGACCTGCGCACCGACCTGCGGCGCGCGCCGCAGGCCGGCGGCCGCGAGGTGCTGCGCGTCGAGGTGACGGCGCCCAGCCCGCTGCTCAAGAGCGGGCTGACGTTCATCGACACCCCGGGAGTCGGCGGTCACGGTCAACCGCACCTGTCCGCGACGCTGGGCCTGCTGCCCGACGCCGACGCCATGCTGATGATCAGCGACACCAGCCAGGAGTTCACCGAACCCGAGATGACGTTCCTGCGGCAGGCCCTCGAGGTGTGCCCGGTGGCCGTGCTGGTCGCCACCAAGACCGACCTGTACCCGCACTGGCGCGAGATCGTCGACGCCAACACCGGACATCTGCGCCGTGCCGGGGTCGACACACCGCTGATCCCGGTGTCGTCGACGCTGCGCAGCCACGCCGTCGCGCTCAACGACAAGGAACTCAACGAGGAGTCGAACTTCCCGGCGATCGTGAAGTTCCTCTCCGAGGAGGTGCTGTCCCGTCAGCAGGGGCGCGTCCGTCAGCACGCGGTCGCCGAGATCCGCGCCGCCGCAGAACATCTGAAGATGGCGGTGGAGTCGGAGCTGTCCGCCCTCAACGACCCGCACACCAGGGACCGGCTGACCGCCGAACTGGAACGCCGCAAGCAGGAGGCGCAGGACGCGCTGCAGCAGACCGCGCTGTGGCAACAGGTGCTCAACGACGGCATCGCCGACCTGACCGCCGACGTCGACCACGATCTGCGACAGCGCTTCCGCACCATCACTTTTCACACCGAGAAGGTCATCGACACCGGGGACCCGACGCTGCACTGGGCGGAGATCGGCGCCGAGCTCGAAGACGCCGTCGCCACGGCCGTCGGTGACAACTTCGTCTGGGCCTACCAGCGCGCCGAAGCGCTGGCCGCCGAGGTCGCCAGGACGTTCATGGAGGCCGGGCTGGACGCCGTGCGGATGCCCACGATCGACGCCCGGGACATGGGTGCCGAGCTGGGTGAATTCCGTTCTCTGGCACAGCTTGAGGCCAAGCCGTTGAAGTTCGGTCACAAGGTGGTGACCGGGATGCGCGGTTCCTACGGCGGCATCCTGATGTTCGGCATGCTGACTTCGTTCGCCGGGCTGGGCATGTTCAACCCGCTGTCGCTGGGGGCCGGGTTCCTCCTGGGCCGCAAGGCCTACAAGGAGGACATGGAGAACCGGATGCTGCGGGTGCGCAACGACGCCAAGACCAACGTGCGCCGCTTCGTCGACGACGTCGCGTTCACCGTCGGCAAGGAATCCCGCGACCGGCTCAAAGGCATCCAGCGCCAACTGCGCGACCACTACCGCGACATCGCCAACCAGACCACCCGCTCGTTGAACGAGTCCCTGCAGGCCACACTCGCCGCGGCCAAGGTCGAAGAGACCGAGCGCAACGCCCGCACCAAAGAACTCGAGCGGCAGCGCAACATCCTGCGCCAGGTGATCGAGCACGCCGACAGGATCGACGCCCCCGCGGTGGCCCCCGCTCACTAAGCTCGGAGGGTCAGCAGTCGGGCGGACAGAAACGGCGAACCCTGAGCACCAGCGATCATGTGCGGGCGATCCTCGGCGGCACCATCGCCGCCTACCGGTCCGACCCTGCCTACAGGCAGCGCCCCGACGTCCACGACGAGCTGCAGCGTATCGGTCACCGGCTGAACCAGCCCATGCGAATCGCGTTGGCGGGCACCCTCAAAGCCGGGAAGTCCACCCTGGTCAACGCCCTCGTCGGCGACACCATCGCGCCGACGGACGCCACCGAGGCCACCCGCATCGTGACCTGGTTCCGGCACGGACCCACCCCGAAGGTGACCGCCAACCACCGCGGCGGCCGCCGCTCCGACGTGCCCATCGCGCGGGATCCCCACGAAGGCGGTCTGACGTTCGACTTCGCCCGGCTCGACCCCGACGACGTCCTGGACCTCGACGTCGAATGGCCGGCTGCCGAGCTGGTCGACGCGACGATCATCGACACCCCGGGCACGTCGTCGCTGTCGCGGGACGTGTCGGCGCGCACGCTGCGTCTGCTGGTGCCCGACGACGGTGTGCCGCGGGTGGACGCGGTGGTCTTCCTGCTGCGGACGCTCAACGCGGCCGACACCGCGCTGCTGAAGCAGATCGGCGAGCTCGTCGGCGGTTCGTCGGGAGCACTGGGTGTCATCGGGGTCGCCTCCCGCGCCGACGAGATCGGTGCGGGCCGTATCGACGCGATGATGTCGGCCAAGGACGTCGCGCAGCGCTTCACCACCGAGATGGAGCGAACCGGCATCTGCCAGGCGGTGGTCCCGGTGTCCGGCCTGCTCGCGTTGACCGCGCGCACGCTGCGGCAGCGCGAGTTCGCCGCGCTGGAGAAGCTGGCCGGGATGGACCCCGCCGAGCTGGCCAAGGCGATGCTGTCGGTGGACCGCTTCGTGCGCGAGGACACCGGAGGAAGCCCGGCACTGCCTGTTGATGCCGCCACCCGCGCGGCGCTGCTGGACCGGTTCGGGATGTTCGGGCTGCGCATCTCGATCGCGGTGCTGCGCGCCGGCGTCGGCGACTCGGTGGCGCTGGCCGAGGAACTGCTCGAACGCAGCGGGCTGGTCGCACTGCGCGACGTGATCGACCAGCAGTTCGCCCAGCGCTCCGATCTACTCAAGGCGCACACCGCGCTGCTGTCGCTGAGGCAGTTCGTGCAACGCAACCCCGTCTACGCGACGCCCCGCATCCTCGCCGACATCGACCCGCTGCTGGCCGACACGCACGCGTTCGAGGAGTTGCGTCTGCTCAGCCAGCTGCGGTCCCGGCCGACCACGCTCAACGACGACGAGATGGCATCGCTGCGGCGCGTGATCGGCGGTTCGGGGACCGACGTCGCCAGCCGGCTCGGACTGCAGCCGGGGGCCGAGGACGACGGGCCACGCGCGGCCTTCGCCGCAGCTCAGCGGTGGCGTCGACGGGCTGACCATCCGCTCAACGACCCGTTCACCGCGCGGGCGTGCCGGGCGGCGGTGCGCAGCGCCGAGGCGATCGTCGCGGACTATGCACGTCACAGTCGCTGACGCCTAACGTTTCGGCCCCCCGCGACGACGTACAGGTATGCGCGATTCGCTGGGCATCTCCCTGGGCACGGCCACTGTGATCGCAGTGGCCGACGGGCGGTCGACGGTGCGGCCGTCGACGGTCACGGTGCCGTCGGGGTTGACGGTGTCCGGCTTCGTGGAGCGCATCGGCGATCCCGTTCCGCTCGTGCTCGCCGACCATTCGATCCACCGGGCCGAGGCCCTGGCCGCCGCTGCCATCGAGGACGTCACGCGCCTGGCCCGCCCACACCGACGCCCGGACGCGGTCGCCGTCGCGGTGCCCGCGCACTGGTCCGAATCCGTCGTGGCCGCGTTCCGTGCCGCGGTTCCGCACGCCACCGTCATCTCCGATGCCGTGGCCGCCCTGACCGCGCTGCAGGCGGGCCGCGGGCTGCCGGCTTCCGGGGTCATCGCGCTGTGCGACTTCGGTGCGGGGGGAAGCAGCATCACGCTGGTCAATGCGGGAAGCGGATTCGCGCCGATCGCGCCGACCACCCGGGTGGACGTCTTCTCGGGGGACCTGGTGGACAGGGCGCTGCTCGCGCATGTGCTCACCGACCTCGACGCCGATCACACCGGGACGGCGGCGGTGGCGTCCCTGGCCGACCTGCGCGCACAGAGCCGGGTCGCCAAGGAGCGTCTGTCCTTCGACACCGCGACGAGTCTGAGGGGCGCCACGGGGCCCGTGCGGCTGACCCGTCCGGAGTTGGAGTCGCTGATCGCCGGACCGCTGGACGACTTCGTCGGCGCGCTGACCGATGCGCTGTACCGCCAAGGCGTCGCTCCGGCCCACCTCGCCGCGATCGCGACCGTCGGTGGCGGAGCACGGATACCTCTTGTCACACAACGACTTTCGGAAGCATTGCGACGACCGGTGATCACCGTGCCCGCCGCGCAGTCCGCGGCGGCCACTGGCGCCGAGCTGGTCGCGGTGCGTGGCGCCGGCCATGATGCGGCCACGCAGTACGTGCCCGCCCCGGCCACCGCGCTGACGCCGACGGTGGCGGCGGTGGTGCCTGCGCTGGCGTGGTCTGCCGAGACCGTGGACCTGGCCGCCGCCGAGGGCATGGACCTCCCCGACGCCGGGGAGCCCGCGTTCGACACGTCCTACGCGCGCCCCGGTGTGCACTTCGAGCCCGAGGTCACAGACGGCCCTGACCTTGAGCCGCTGGCGTGGTACCGGCGTCCCGGCATCCTGTTCGCCGCCGCAGCGTGTTTCGCCGCGATGGCGGCCACCGGCCTGGTGCTGACGTCGCAGGTCGGGCAGGCCGGACCTGCCGAGGCGGGTACCTCCGAGATCGCGACACCGGTCGCGACAAAGCCGATGGACCCACCCCCGGCGGCGCCCGCCCCGCAGACGGTGACCGAGACCGTGGCCGCGAGCGCTCCGGCGCCGCGGGTCGGTCAGGCCGCGCCCCAGCGGCCGGCTCTCCCGAAGCAGGTGGTGACGAAACAGGCTGCGCCGCAGCAGGTTCCACCACCCCCCGCGACGACGTCCACGCCGCCGCCCACGACGACGGCGCCTCCGACGACGACCGCACCCACGCCGACGCCGACCCCGACGCCGTCCGCAGAACCGACACCGACGCCCACGCCGTCTCCGGAGCCTGAGCCCGCGCCCGAACCTGAGCCGGCACCCGAGCCCGAGCCCGCGCCTGAGCCCGCGCCGGCACCTGAACCCGAGCCTGCGCCTGAGCCGGCACCTGAACCCGAACCTGCGCCGGAGCCCGTTGTCGAGGAGTCGCCGGTGGTGGTCGAACCCACGGCGCCGGCCGCTGAATGCGTACCGACGCCGGAAGCGGTCTGCTAGCTCACGGAGCCGGCGGCACCGCCGGAGGTTCTGTCACCGTCTGGGTCTGCGTCTCGGTCTGAGTGACCGTGCTGGTGCTCGTGCTGGTACTCACCGTCGTGCTCGGCGTCGTCGTCGTGGTGGTCGTCGTCGTGGTCGGCTCGGTGGTGGTGGTGGTCGTCGTCGTCGGTTCCGTGGTGGTGGTCTCGGTGGCGCTCTCGGTGTCGGTCACCGTGGCCGGCGGAGCCACCGCGGGAGCGGACGTCGTGGTCAGCGGAGTCAGCGTCGTGGTGGGGGTGGTTTCGGCGTCGTCACCGGTGATGGCCTTGGCCAGCCCGAACACGATCAGGGCGATCAGGACCGCGCCGACGGCGCCGAAGGACACCAACGCGACGGGTTTGCGGTACCAGGGCGCCTCAGCCGCGTCCTCGGGCGGCGGGGGCTGGTCGTAATCGCCGTAGCCGTAGTTGCTGAGCTGGGTCGGCTCATCTTCGGAGTAGTAGTTCTGGTCGTCAGAATCGCCGTATCGCGCCACGAAGATCGATAGTAGGCGCTCGGCGCTTACGTTCCGGGGTACAGCGTGCGTGTCACGTTGGTCCGCGGGCGGTTGCGGGTGGTTTCCGGTTCGTCGTCGCCTCCGCCATCCTCCTCGGTGGTCCGGGGGGCGCGGGTGGTGGAGCGACGGGACGACTCCGACTCCGACGTGGTGGTTGTTGTCGTCGTCGTCGTCGCATCCGGATTGATGTCGCTGGTCATCGGGGGGCTGGTGCTGGTGATCGTGCCCGTCGTCGTCGGGGTCGCCGATTCGCTGCCGCCGGTCGCCGACGACGACGAGGGCGGGATGTAATAGAGCGGGGCCTGCTCGGGCTCGGTGAACTCCCGGGACACCCACGAGATCACGCCGAACAGGACCGCGAGGGCCGCCACGGCGGCGACGCTGGCGCCGAGCAGAGTCGACGTCCGGTTGTGCCACGCGGTGGGCGGCACCTCCGCGGAGTCGTCGTCCCGTCGGGTCACGGGCACCGATAGTAGCCGTGACCAGCCATGCCGTCCGGGTCAGCCGATCTGGGGCACGATCTGCTCGGCGAAGAACTCGACGTGGTCCAGATCGGACATGTCCAGGACCTGCAGGTAGACCCGCTGCACCCCGGCTTCCAGGAACGGGCCCAGCTTGTCGACGACCTCGCCGGGCGTTCCGACGGCCGGCGAATTGGAGCGCAGCTCGTCGACCTCTCGGCCGATCGCGGCGGCACGGCGGGCGATCTCGTCCTCGTCGCGCCCGACGCACACCACGAACGCCGCCGAATAGGTCAGGGAGTCCTTGTCTCGGCCCTGTTTCTCGACGGCCGCAGCCACCCGGGCGTACTGCTCGGTCAGCGTCTCCAGAGGAACGAACGGGATGTTGAACTCGTCGGCGAAGCGCGCCGCCAGGGCCGGGGTCCGCTTGGCGCCACCGCCGCCGATGATGATCGGCGGATGCGGGTTCTGCGCCGGCTTGGGCAGGGCGGGTGACTCACTGATGGTGTAGTGCCGCCCGGCGTAGTCGAAGGTCTCACCCTGCGGGGTCGCCCACAGCCCGGTGATGATCTCCAGCTGCTCGGTGAGCCGGTCGAAACGCTCTCCGAGGGCGGGGAACGGAATGGCGTAGGCCTTGTGCTCAGCCTCGAACCAGCCGGCGCCGATCCCGAATTCGACACGGCCGCCGCTCATCTCGTCGACCTGGGCCACCGAGATCGCCAGCGGTCCGGGGTGCCGGAAGGTCGCCGAGGTCACCATCGTGCCCAGCCGGATCGACGAGGTCTCACGCGCCAGGCCGGCCAGCGTCACCCACGAATCTGTCGGGCCCGGCAGCCCGTCGCCGGCCATCGCGACGTAGTGGTCGGAGCGGAAGAACGCCGAATAGCCCGCCCGCTCGGCAGTCTGGGCGACAGCGAGCTGATCGGCGTAGCCGGCGCCCTGCTGGGGTTCGACGAAGACGCGGAAATCCACAGGGGTCGACGCCGCGGTTGTCACCGGATTTGTCTCAGCCACGCTTTCCCACCCTAGGCTCACAGCCCGCCGCGGGCCTGCTTGAGCCGCTCGATCACCTCGGGGGCGCCGTCGAACGACACCCACGCCTGATCGCGGCCGGCAGCGAACATCAGCAACTCGCCGGTGTCACCGGTCACCGACACCTCCGGTCCGCGCCCGACCGTCGCCAGCGTGTCGCCCTGCGGGGTGCGCAGGACGACTTTGGCCGGGGCCTTGCGCAGCGTCATCCGGGCCATCATCGCGACGGGCCTGCGCAGCGCTCCGGTGGTCTCCTCGTCGAGGGGCCGCGGCTCCCAGTCGCCCTGGGCGCGGCGGACATCCTCGTGGTGGATGAACATCTCGGCGGGGTTGGCCACCGGATCGAGCACCTTGAACGGCGAGTACACCGGTGGGCCGTCGGCGACCTGGCCCAGCAGCACGTCCCAGTCGGTGGAGGCGGCGGTGCGCTCCTGGACCCGCTCGGTGTAGTCGGCGAAGGCCGGTATCAGGATCCCCGGTGCGGCGTCGAGCCGTCGTTCCCGGACGACGAGATGGGCGGTCAGATCCCGGACGTCCCAGCCTTCGCACAGCGTGGGGGCGTCGGGCGGGGTGTCGCGGAACGTCGCCACCAGGGCGGCGCGCTCGCGTTGCGCAACGGTCATGATCTGCCTTTCGTTCAGCCCAGGGCGCGGTCGAGGTTGATGGCCGCGCTGATCAGCGACAGGTGGGTGAATGCCTGAGGAAAGTTACCGACCTGGTCTCCGGTCGCGCTGACCTGCTCAGCGTAGAGACCGACGTGGTTGGCGTAGGTGAACATCTTCTCCAGGGCCAGCTGCGCATCGCGCAGACGCCCGGCCCGGGTGAGCGCCTCGACGTACCAGAAGGTGCACAGGGAGAAGGTGCCTTCGTCACCGTCCAGGCCGTCGGTGGCCGGGTCGTAGCGGAACACCAGGCTGTCGGTGACCAGCTCCCGCTCGACGGCCTCCAGTGTCGACAGGAAGCGGGGGTCGGCCGGCGAGATGAACTTGACCATCGGCATCAGCAGGACGCCGGCGTCGAGGCGGTCGCCGCCCTCCACCTGGGTGAAGGCCTGCAGATCCGAGTTCCACGATTTGGTCATGATGCGGTGGTAGATCTCGTCGCGGGTGGCCGTCCACGTCACCAGATCGGCCGGCAGGCCGCGTCGGCGGGCGATGCGGATGGCACGTTCCAGCGCGACCCAGCACATCAGCCGGGACGTGGTGTGGGGGCGGGCCTGATCGCGGATCTCCCACATACCGGCGTCGTCGCGGGTCCAGTTGTCCACCAGCCAGTCGATGACGAAGACGACGTCGGACCACGCGTCGTAGCTGATCCCGGGACCGTATTTGTCGAACAGGTACACCGAATCGATGAGGTCGCCGTAGATGTCGAGCTGCAACTGCTCGACGGCGGCGTTGCCGACCCGCACCGGCGCCGAGCCGGCGTGCCCGCGCAGGTGGTCGAGCCGGAACTCCTCCACGGGCTCGTTGCCGTCGATGTCGTAGAGCACGCGCAGCGGCCCGAGGCCGTCCTTCTCGCGTTGGCCGCGGCCGAGCCGTTGGGACAGCCATTCGATGAAGGCGTTGGCCTCCTCGTTGAACCCGAGCCGCAGCAGCGCGTACAGGCTGAAGCCCGCATCCCGCATCCACACATAGCGGTAGTCCCAATTGCGTTCGCCGCCAACACGTTCGGGAAGACTCGTGGTGGGTGCGGCGATGATCGCACCCGTCGGCTGATGGGTGAGCAGCTTCAGGGTGATGGCCGAGCGCTCCACCATCTCGCGCCAGCGTCCCTCGTAGCGGGACTGCGCCAGCCAGGTCCGCCAGAACTCTGCGGTCGCGGTGAACAGCTCCTCGACGTCGTCGGTCCCGCCGGCGGCGTCGGCGGAATCGTCGGCGCCGAGCACCTCCAGGACGAACTCGGCCGTCTCCCCGGTCGTCAACGTCATCTCGGCGGCGACCACGCCGTCGACGACGGTGAGTTCGGTCGAGGACGTCAGCCGCATCCGGAGGTCTTCGGTGCGGAAGTCCACGGCCCGCGCGGTCGCCTCGACCGCGAATGTCGTTCTGCCGTAGTCGGGTCGAGCGTCGAGGCACATGCGCATCCGGGTCGTGCCGCGCACCGCGACCAGGCGGCGCACCAACCGCTGACGGTCGCCACCGCCGATCGGCATGAAGTCGTGGACCTCGACGACGCCGTCGTCGGTGAGGAACCGGGTGACGAGCGTGGCGGATTCGGGGAAGTAGAACTGGTGGGTTCGGCTGTGCTCGCACAGGGTGTCGAGCCGCCAGCTGCCACCGCGGTCGGGGTCGAGCACCGCGCCGAACACGCTGGGCGAGTCGAAGCGGGGCGCGCAGAACCAGTCGACGGTGCCGTCGGTGCCGACGAGTGCGCAGGTGCGCAGATCTCCGATGAGGCCGTGCTCCGCGATGGCGGGGCCGTCAGTCATCGGGCAATCGCCAGCCGCCGGGGCCCGGCAGCGTCACCGCGGCGTCGGGTCCCCAGGAGCCCATGTCGTACGGCTGCACGGCCGGCGGGTTGTCCAAGACCGGTTGGCACACCTGCCACAGCCGGTCGACCTCGTCGGAACGGGCGAACAGCGTCTGGTCGCCGCGCATGACGTCGAGCAGCAGACGTTCGTAGGCGTCGAGGCCGTCGTCCTCGTGGTCGTCGGGGGTGAGCTGCAACTCCGAGCTCACCGGGGCCACGGCCAGGTCGGGGCCCGGCAGCTTGGCGTTCAGCTCGAGGATCGCCGACGGTGTGGAGGTCAGGTCCAGAACCAGCTGATCGGGGCGCGGACGGCTGTCGCCGAACAGGTCGGGGGCCGGCCTGCGGAAGGTCAGGGTGACGGTTCTGCGATTGTCCCCCATCGCCTTTCCGGTGCGCAGATAGAACGGCACATCACGCCAGCGGTCGTTGTCGACGAAGGCCTCGAGGGCCACGAGCGTCTCGACCTCGGAGTCGTCGTCGACACCGTCCTCGTCGCGGTAGCCGTTGTACTGACCGAAGACCACCCGGGACGGGTCGAGCGGCCGCATCTGTTCGAACACCGCGGCTTTGGCGTTGCGCAGGGCGTCGGAATCCAGCGACGCGGGCGGTTCCATCGCCAGGAACCCGAGTACCTGGCACAGATGCGTGGACACCATGTCGCGGAAACAGCCCGTCGACTCGTAGAAGCTGCCCCGGCCCTCCAGGGCGAGGTCCTCCGGGACGTCGATCTGCACCGACTCGACATGGCTTCTGTTCCAGGACGGTTCGAGCAGCCCGTTGGCGAAGCGCAGTGCCAGGATGTTCTGGACGGCTTCCTTGCCCAGGAAGTGGTCGATGCGGTAGATCCGGTCCTCGTCGGCGACCGCCTCGGTGGCTGCGCCGAGTTTCCGCGAGCTCGCGAGGTCGGTGCCGAACGGCTTCTCGACGATGAGGCGGGCGCCGTCGGTGAGGCCTTCCCTGCCGAGCATCTCGATCATCGACTGCATCGCCGACGGCGGGACCGACAGGTAGATCAGCGTCTGCACACCGTCGCCGAGCTCGCCCTGCGCCTCACGGACTTTCGCGGCGAGGTCCGTACCGTCGTCGTCACTGGCGGATTGGAAGGACAGCCGGCCCACCAGGTCCTCGACGACCGTGTCGTCGACCTTCTTGACGGACTCGGACAGCCCGTCGCGCACGGAGTCGCGGAACTCCTCGATGCTGTCGGGGGAGGAGCGGCCCGAGCCGATGATGCGGTACTCCTGCGGGAGTCTGCCGGCGGCAGCGAGGCGGTACAGGCTCGGAAAGAGCATGCGGCGCGCCAAGTCTCCGCGTGCGCCGAACAGTACGAGGACGATGGGATCAGTCACGAGTCCGACTTCCGTAGTTGCAGCAGGGCGTTCTCGACGACCTCGGTCAGGGCGGGGTGGATCCAGTAGGGCTTGTCGGCGAGTTCGTCGGCGGTGATGCCGAAGTTCATCGCGACGACGAAGAGCTGGATGAGCGTGGCTGCCTGGGCGCCGAGGATGTGCGCGCCCAGAATGGTGCCGTCGGGGGTCGCGAGCACTTTGCACAACCCCGTGGTGTCCTCCATCGCCCACCCGTAGGCCACCTCCGAGTACTCGGCGATGCCGACGCGGTAGTCGAGATCGTCGTCGCGGCAACTCTTCTCGGTACGGCCGATGGATGCGATCTGGGGATTGGTGAACACTGCCGACGGGACGAGGTCGTGGCTGACCTCGCGCAGGTCGTCGGGGTGCAGCAGGTTGTGCTTGACTGCGGCGGCCTCGCGGTTGGCGACGTGCTTGAGCGGCACGGAGGTGCTGACGTCGCCGAGCGCGTAGACGCCCTCGACGGTGGCGCGGCAGTATTCGTCGACCACGATGCGACCGTCCTCGTAGGTCTGCAGATCGCCCTTCTCGACGTCGAGCCGGTCGCTGTTGGAGTGCCGCCCCGCCGCCACCAGGAGCGTGTCGGCGCGCACCTGCGATCCGTCGGTCAAGGTGATGACGATATCGCCTGCGCCGCCGGTGATCTCGGAGACTTCGGCGCCGCACCTCAGGTCGTACTGCGAGCGCATCAGGTCTGTGTAGGCGGTGCGCACCGCCTCGTCCTGGGGTCCACCCAGCAGCTGTCCCGATTTCTCGATGATCGTGACCCTGCTCCCCGCTGCGGCGAAGACGTGCGCCAGCTCGGCGGCGATGTAGCCCCCGCCGAGGACGGCGAGGTGTTCCGGCGGCGCGTCGAGGCGCATGACGGTGTCGGACGTCTCGAAGGGCACCCCCGACTCGGCGACGGCGTCCGGGACGACGGGGCGCCCGCCGGCGGCGATGACGATCCGCGGTGCGCTGACGTCGACCGGGTCGCCGTCGGTCGAGATCTGGAGCTGGCCGGGCGCGGTGAAGCGCGCGTGTCCGTCGTAGACGGTGATGAAATCGCTGTCCCGGCGGCCCTGCTCACCGTCGGCGGCCACGGCGTCGGTGCGCCCGAAGACCCGGTCGCGGACCTCGTCCCAGCGCATTCCGCGCATGTCCGCGTCGACACCGAACCGGCCGGCACCGGCGACGGTGTCCGCGATCTGGGCGGTGTAGGACAGCATCTTCGACGGGATGCAGCCGTAGTTGACGCACGTGCCGCCGAACTTCCGGTTGTCGACGATGGCCACGTCGAGGTCGGCGAAGTCGTCGTCGATGACCATGTTCCCCGAGCCCGCGCCGATGACGATCAGATCGTGTGTGCGCACCCGCCTGTGTTCCCTGATCGGGTTCGAGGTCAAACCCCGCCCAGGTGACCCGTGTGTGACGCGGGGGTCAGAACGCTGAGGGTCAGAACGCTGGGGGTCAGAACGCTGGGGGTCAGAACGCTGGGGGTCAGAACGCTGGGGGTCAGAACGCTGGGGGTCAGAACGCTGGGGGTCAGAACGCCTCGACGCCTTCGACGCTGATCACCATGCCGCGGCCGGTGCCGTCATTGGTGAATCGGGTGCCGTTCTCGTCGGCCTCGATGGTCCACCCGACCGCGGAGTACGTCCGGTAGTCCAGCGTCACCGCCGGAATGGCGCCGAGATTCCCCAGCACCCAGCTCAGGTCCCCGCCGGCGCTCAACCGGACGCCGTTGGCCGGGCTGCCGTCGACCTCGGGGGCGTTGGTGAACGCCGATTCGCAGCCCACCTCCTGCTCGTCGAGCTGGCAGCGGGTCTTGCCGGTCTTGGTCTGGACGAACACGAAGCCGTTCTGCGGCTGCAGCACCTCGCCGCCGGACGGACGGGGTGCGCTCGGGGCGGGTGCGGGCGCACTGCTGGGCGGCGGGGCCGGTGGCGCAGTCGTGGGCCCGCTGGGTCGCGGTGTCGGGAACTCCGGCTCGGCGAAGGAATCGGGGCTGCGGGTGGCGGTGCCGTCGACGGTCGACGAGCAGCCCACGACCGCGACGGCGCATGCGAGCGCACCCGTGGTCGCGAGCAGACGCCTTCTCATCGCCGCCAGCCTACGCAGCATGTGACGTGAGTGACTGGAGTGACTCGCCTGGGATCGGGACGGGTTTCGGCGCCAGCGGGTGTCCCCCCCGGGAACAAAATCCGCAACAGGCCCGTTGACCCCATCGACAGTTGAGTGAATCAGACTCAAGTTCGGCTTGACACGAATGCGGTGTCGGGAGCAGTCTTGAGCGCGGTGCACTCAGTACACGAAATCGTTCTATTCAGGAGGCAGTAACTATGGCTCGTGCGGTCGGTATCGACCTCGGGACCACCAACTCCGTCGTCGCAGTGCTGGAGGGTGGCGATCCCGTCGTCGTCGCCAACTCCGAGGGCTCCCGGACCACCCCGTCGGTCGTCGCGTTCGCGCGCAACGGCGAGGTGCTGGTCGGCCAGCCCGCCAAGAACCAGGCGGTGACGAACGTGGACCGGACCATCCGTTCGGTCAAGCGCGAGATCGGCACCGACTGGTCCGTGGAGATCGACGGCAAGAACTACACCCCTCAGGAGATCAGCGCCCGCGTGCTGATGAAGCTCAAGCGTGACGCCGAGAGCTACCTGGGTGAGGACATCGCCGACGCCGTCATCACGGTGCCCGCGTACTTCAACGACGCCCAGCGTCAGGCCACCAAGGACGCCGGTCAGATCGCCGGCCTCAACGTGCTGCGCATCGTCAACGAGCCGACCGCCGCAGCGCTGGCCTACGGCCTGGACAAGGGCGAGAAGGAACAGACCATCCTGGTCTTCGACCTCGGTGGCGGCACGTTCGACGTGTCCCTGCTGGAGATCGGCGAAGGCGTCGTCGAGGTGCGTGCCACCTCCGGCGACAACCACCTCGGTGGCGACGACTGGGACGACCGGATCGTCGAATGGCTGGTCGACAAGTTCAAGAACACCAGCGGAATCGACCTGACCAAGGACAAGATGGCGATGCAGCGGCTGCGTGAGGCCGCCGAGAAGGCCAAGATCGAACTGAGCTCCTCGCAGAGCACGTCGATCAACCTGCCCTACATCACGGTCGACGCCGACAAGAACCCGTTGTTCCTCGACGAGCAGCTGACCCGCTCGGAGTTCCAGCGCATCACCCAGGATCTGCTGGACCGCACGCGCAAGCCGTTCCAGTCCGTGATCAAGGACGCCGGCATCGCCGTCGGCGACATCGACCACGTCGTGCTGGTCGGTGGCTCCACCCGCATGCCCGCGGTGACCGACCTGGTCAAGGAGCTCACCGGCGGCAAGGAGCCCAACAAGGGCGTCAACCCCGACGAGGTCGTCGCGGTCGGCGCCGCCCTGCAGGCCGGCGTGCTCAAGGGTGAGGTCAAAGACGTTCTGTTGCTGGACGTCACACCGCTGTCGCTCGGTATCGAGACCAAGGGTGGCGTGATGACCAAGCTCATCGAACGCAACACCACGATCCCGACCAAGCGCTCGGAGACCTTCACCACGGCCGACGACAATCAGCCCTCGGTGCAGATCCAGGTGTTCCAGGGTGAGCGCGAGATCGCTTCGCACAACAAGCTGCTCGGCTCGTTCGAGCTGACCGGCATCCCGCCGGCCCCGCGCGGTGTCCCGCAGATCGAGGTCACCTTCGACATCGACGCCAACGGCATCGTGCACGTCACCGCCAAGGACAAGGGCACCGGCAAGGAGAACACGATCAAGATCCAGGAAGGCTCCGGCCTGTCCAAGGAGGAGATCGACCGGATGATCAAGGACGCCGAGGCGCACGCCGACGAGGATCGTCAGCGTCGCGAAGAGGCCGACGTCCGCAACCAGGCCGAGTCGCTGGTCTACCAGACGGAGAAGTTCGTCAAGGAGCAGCGAGAGGCCGAGGGCGGCTCCAAGGTCCCCGAGGACACCCTGACCAAGGTCGACGGCGCCATCGCCGACGCCAAGACCGCACTCGCCGGCACCGACATCGCCGCCATCAAGTCGGCCATGGAGAAGCTCGGTGAGGAGAGCCAGGCCCTGGGTCAGGCGATCTACGAGGCCACCCAGGCCGAGCAGGCCGCCGGTGGCGCGGCCGGTGGTGACTCCGCCGGCGCGTCGGGCGGAGGCGACGACGTGGTCGACGCCGAGGTGGTGGAGGACGACAACCCGAACGGCGGCGAGCGCAAGTGAGCGACGCCGATCGTAAGGACGAGCCGATCACCGTCACCGACAAGCGGCGCATCGATCCCGAGACCGGACAGGTGCGTGAGTCCCCGGCCGCCGGCCCGGCCCCCAGTGGGCCGGAGTCGGAGGCGGGGGCCCCTGCCGCGGACGGGGCCACGGAGAGCAGCGCTGAGCTCGACGAATTGAAGTCGACGCTGCAGCGGGTCAAGGCGGAGTACGACAACTACCGCAAGCGCACGCTGCGAGATCAGCAGGTGATCGCGGAACGGGCCAAGGCCTCGGCAGTGGTTCAGCTGCTGCCGGTGCTCGACGACCTCGACCGCGCTCGCAGCCACGGTGACCTGGAGGCCGGGCCCCTGAAGTCGGTCGCGGACAAACTCGCGACCGCACTTGAGGGACTGGGGCTTTCGGGGTTCGGCGAGGAGGGCGACGCGTTCGACCCCGCGTTGCACGAGGCCGTGCAGCACGAGGGCGAGGGCACGCACCCCGTCGTCGGAACCGTGATGCGGCGTGGCTACAAGGTCGGCGACCAGGTCGTCCGGCATGCGCTGGTCGGTGTCATCGACACAGTTCCAGACACCGTGCCCGACGCGTCCGGGGCGGGCAATGCCGACGCTTCGGCGCCGCAGCCCTCAGAATCAGAGAACTGATTGAACATCACGACGAGCAGGTGAGGAGGTGACGCGATATGGCCCAGCGAGAGTGGGTTGAGAAGGACTTCTACAAGGTGCTCGGCGTCGCCTCCGACGCCGACGAGAAGGACATCAAGCGGGCCGCCCGCAAGATCCTCGCCGAGAACCATCCGGACCGGAACCCGGGCAACACCGAAGCCGAGGAGCGGTACAAGGCCGCCTCCGAAGCCAAGGAGGTGCTCACCGATCCGGCGAAGCGCAAGGAGTACGACGAGACCCGCCGCTTGTTCGCAGGCGGCGGTTTCGGTCGCGGCCGCTACAGCGGCGGAGGCGGTTTCAGTGGTTTCGGTGGCGGCGACGGACAGGAGTTCAATCTCAACGACCTGTTCGATGCCGCAGGGCAATCCGGCGGCGCGAACATCGGTGACCTGTTCGGTGGGCTGTTCGGCCGCGGCGCACAGCAGCCGCGTCCGAGCCGCCCCCGGCGGGGCAACGACCTGGAGACCGAAACCGAGCTGAGCTTCCTGGAGGCCACCAAGGGCGTGGCGATGCCGCTGCGGCTGACCAGCCCGGCCCCGTGCACGAACTGCCACGGCAGCGGTGCCCGGCCCGGAACCAGCCCGAAGGTGTGCCCGAACTGCAACGGGGCCGGCGTCGTCAGCCGCAACCAGGGCGCGTTCGGTTTCTCCGAGCCGTGCACGGAATGCCGTGGCAGCGGGTCGATCATCGAGAACCCGTGCGAGGAGTGCAAGGGCACCGGCGTCACGACGCGGACGCGCACGATCAACGTGCGGATCCCGCCGGGCGTCGAGGACGGCCAGCGGATCCGGCTGGCGGGGCAGGGCGAGGCCGGCCTGCGCGGGGCGCCCTCGGGCGATCTGTACGTGACCGTCCACGTCAGGGCCGACAAGGTCTTCGGCCGTAACGGCGACGACCTCACGGTGACCGTGCCGGTCAGCTTCCACGAATTGGCGCTCGGCACAACGCTGTCCGTGCCCACGCTGGAGGGCAAAGTCGGAGTCCGGGTGCCCAAGGGCACGTCGGACGGTCGCATCCTGCGGGTCCGGGGCCGCGGCGTTCCCAAACGCGCCGGCGGACACGGTGACCTGCTGGTGACCGTCAAGGTTGCGGTGCCGCCGAATCTCGAAGGCGAAGCCGCCGAGGCGCTGGAGGCCTACGCCAAGGCCGAACGCGCCAGTGGCTTCGACCCGAGGGCGGGTTGGGCAGGCTCGCTGTGATGGGCGCGCGCAAGGATCCCAACGAGCAAGCCAGGACGTTCCTGATCTCGGTGGCCGCCGAGCTGGCCGGTATGCACGCTCAGACGCTGCGTACCTACGACCGGCTCGGCCTGGTCAGCCCGCAGCGCAGTTCCGGTGGGGGACGGCGCTATTCGCAACGTGACGTCGAGCTGCTGCGCGAGGTGCAGCGGCTGTCGCAGGACGAGGGCGTCAACCTCGCCGGGATCAAGCGCATCATCGAGCTGACCAATCAGGTCGAGGCGCTGCAGGCGCGGGTCCGCGAACTCAGCGACGAGGTGGAACACCTGCGGGCCCAACCGCGCGCCAAGTCGACCGCGCTGGTGGTCTGGCAGCCCCGCAATCAGCGCCAGGCGCCGCGCGGCTAGAGCACCGCGCGGCGGCTAGGTCACCGTGATGCGGAACTGCGCGACCGCGGATTCGCCCGGCGCCACCTCGCGGTAGCCGCCGCGGCGCAGCGCGTCGGTGGCCGCAGCCATCGGCTCGAAGCACACCACGTCGTCGTCCCCGGGGGCATAGACCTGCGCGGCGGTGTAACCCTCGTCGAAGTGCACCTCGATGCGGCGGTCGCCGCCGGAGAGGGCGAACACCGAGCCGGCGGCGACCTCGTCGAAACCCTCGTCGATGAACTTGTCGGCCAACACGTCTGAGGCAGCGGCACGCGGCTCGACGCGGCCCGTCGGGATGCCCCACGCGTTGACCGGCTGGTAGCGCATGGCCGGGGTCTCGATCTGCCACTGCGCTCGCGGCACACCGGGCAGTTGCAGGTAGGGGTGGAACCCGAAGCACATCGGTACCCGGGAACCCGTCGTCGCCGTGACGGTCGTCTTCACCGTCAGCGTGCGGTCCTGCAGCGTGATGTCCAGCGTCAGCAGATGCGGGAACGGGAACGTCGCCAGCAGCGCGGGCCGAGACGCGAAGTCCAGTTCGGCGGTCAGCTGCGACTCGAGCAGCGTGGTGACGGTCCAGTCCCGGTAACCGCCCAACGTGCCGTGGATGGGCACCCCGTGCTGATCGGTGCGCACCCCGCCGGTGCCGGGGGTCAGCGTCACCACCGCGCCGTCGACGCCGTAACCGTTGCTGCTCAAGCGATTCGCCCATGGGTAGAGGATGGGGATGCCCATGGTCTTGTGGTTGGACACGTACGCCTGCAGGCCGCGGCGCTGGCCGAGCAGTTCCACCCCGTCGTCGGACAGCGACGTGGCCACCATTCCGGCGACCGGGACGTAGGTCGCGGTCAGCGACGACGACGGATCTCGCAGCGTGACGGTTTCGAACTCCTCCATGGCAGCGATCCTGCCATGGCGGACTCAGTTGGCCAGGGGATCGTGCTGGATCCTGTCGGCGGGTGCGCCCTTGGCCACCAGCGCCGCCTTGGTCGCGCGCACCATCTCCGGCCTGCCGCAGAGCAGGATCTGCCGGTCACCCCAGTTGCCGTACCGCGTCACCACCTCCGGGAGCAGTCCGACCTGGCGCACGTGCAGCCCGCGGGGCGGGGTGTTGTCGGGGAACGCCGACGCCCAGGGTGGGTCGAAGTTCAGCTCCGACACCGGCGTCACGGACAGCCACGGGTTCGTCGACGCGATCTTCCACAGGGTGTGCAGATCGTAGAGTTCGCACGGGTACTTCGCCCCGAAGAACAGGTGCACCCGGGGGTTCACGCTGAAGCGGGTCAGGTCCATGATCAGCGACCGCAGCGGTGCGAGCCCGGTGCTGCCCGCGACCATGAGCACGTCGCCGGCGTCCCGGTCGATCTCCATCGCGCCGTGCGGGTTGGCGACGCGCCACCGGTCACCGGGACGCGCCTCGCCGACGATCGCGGTGCTGACCATGCCGCCGCCGACCGAACGGACGTGGAATTCGACGTACCCGTGGGGGTCGGCGGGGATCGCGGGGCTCAGGTAGCGCCAGCGCCGCGGCCACTGCGGAACCTGCACCGGCACGTACTGGCCGGGGTGGTAGTTCAGCGCATGGTCCATCTTCAGCCGGATCACCGACACGTCACGGGTGGGCCGCAGATGCTCGAGCACCGTGCCGTCGCAGAAGGGCGGGCTCGTCTCGGCGTCCGCGGCCCCGCTCATCACCCCGACGACGAGGTTCACCACGTCGTCCACCGCCTCGGAGAGGCGCCGGTCCCACCGGTCGTAGAGAGCCTTGCGCAGGGTCACCAGGAGGGCGTCCTGCAGCGTCTTGTAGTGGGCTGCGGTGACGCCGTACTTGCGGTGGTCACGGCCGAGCTGGGCCAGGAACGCGACGGGTTCCTCGGCGCGCTGGGCGATCAGTTCGTCGCACAGCCAGCACAGGGCCTGGGCGAAGACCCGCCGCTGGCCGGTCATATCCGGCGGGAACAGGTCGCGCGCCGAGAGGTCGGCGGCGAACCAGTGGGTGTAGAAATCCCCGACGAGCGTCGCGGACCCGAGGTCGAGATCGAACGCATCCCGAAGGATGCGCATCGATTCCCGGTCTTCGAGTCCCACGCCGCACGATCCTAAGTCACCGCGGAGGTGCCGTCCGACCACGAAGGGCGGCCGCGACGGTCAGCGCGGTGCCCGCCAGGATCCAGCAGGTCAGGACCAGGGCCGGGGTCGAGGCGCCGGCCCCGCCGAACGACACCGCCGAGCGCAGCAGGGTCGCGGTGGCGCCCTGCGGGAGCAGCTGCCCGAGCGCTCCCCAGCCGGCGGGAAGCAGCTCGGGGGCACTCGACAGCCCTGACAGCGGATTGCCGACGAGCAGTGCCAGCCCGGCTCCGCAGACCAGTCCGATCCGGCCGAACAACGAGCCCAGACCGAGCACGAGCAGCAGCGCGGCGGCGATTCCCGCGGTCAGGGCGCCCGCGACGCCCCTGAAGTTCTCGTCGACCGATCCGAGCACGAACCGCAGCAGTGCGGCGAGGGTGACGGCGGCGACGACCGAGAACACCAGCGCGGTGGCGAACCGCAGCCACACCTGGGTGCGCAGCGCGAGGACCAGGGCGATGGCCGGCAGAATTCCCGCCAAAGTGAGGGGCAGGGCCGACGCCGCGAGTCCGGCCCCGCGGGGGTCCCGCGCGGTGGGCGGGGCGAGGTCTTCGGTTCGGACCGGGATCCCGCTCTGGCGGCTGAACTCGGCGCCCAGCTGGGTCAGGAGCTGGGCGACCATCGGACTCGCGCCCGAGGCGACGACCAGCGAGGCCTGGCCGCCGGGGCGGTCCGGCAGCGCGATGCCGCCGTAGACGTCGCGGTTCCTGACGGCGGCGGCCAGTGCGGCCGCACCGGGGTAGTAGGTGACGGCGAACGCGCCGGGCGCCTTCTGTTCCAGCATGTCGGCGACCTGACCGCCTGCCGCCTGCGGACCGGCGGCCCCGATCGGGACCTCGTGGGGGCCGGAGCGGGCGGCGGGGAGCGCGAAGGCGATCGCGACGAGCGCGAGCAGGGCCGTGACCGCGGCGACGATGCCGGCGGCCCGTGCGAGGGCGGTGGGCTCGTGCGCGGTGCCGGTGCGGGCGTGGGTCTGCGGGGTGGTGGCGGTCATGGCTACACCTTTTTCATTCATCGTTGAATTGCTTGGTGATCAGAGGGTAAGACGGGCCGGCGCTGATTTCAACAGCTATTGAAATGTTAGGGTCGTCCGGTGCCGCGAGCAGCCCAGGCGCCCCGGCGGCGGGGCCGCCGTCAGGGTGATCCGGTGTCCAGAGAGGCCGTTCTCACCGCCGCCAAGACCCGCTTCGCCCGGGACGGGTACGAGAAGACGACGCTGCGCGCGATCGCCGGAGACGCCGGGGTGGACGCCGCGATGGTGCTCTACCTGTTCGGCTCGAAAGAGGAGCTGTTCCGCGAGTCCCTGCGACTGGTCATCGACCCCGCCAAGCTGGTGGCCGCACTGGCGGGCGCCGAGGGCGACGCGGACGACATCGGCACCAGGATGGTGCGGACCTACCTCGGTGTGTGGGAATCCCCCGACAGCGCCCAGACCATGCGGGCCATGCTCGCGTCGGCGACGTCGAACACCGACGCCCACGATGCGTTCCGCAGTTTCATGCAGAACTACGTGTTGACCGCGGTGGCCGGCGTTCTCGGCGGTGACGAGCAGGCCCGGCTGCGGGCGATGCTGGCCGCGAGCAGCCTGGTGGGCACGGCCGTGCTCCGCTACCTCATCGGTGTGCCGCCGCTGTCCGAACTGAGTACCGACGACGTCGTCCGGCTCGTCGCACCCACGGTCACGCGCTACCTGACCGCCGACGCCGACGAGCTGGGATTACCCGACTAGAGCGTGAATCCCTTTGTACAGCAACAGAAGACCGATCACGATCAGGATGCCGGCCACCAGGGCCGCGTGCTGGCGCTCCATCCACGCCCTGATCCGGTTCAGCAACGGGTCGAGCCGTTCGCCCGAGACCGCGTAGGCCAGGGTCGGTAGCGCCACCGAGGACCCCGCCACGAGGACGAACCACAGCACCGCCCCCCAGACCGCCGGAGTGTCCACCCCCGCGGAGCCGATCGCCAAACCTGCTGCGGCACAGATGAGCAACACCTTGGGGTTGATCACCGTGAGTGCGGCCGCGGTGACGCCGGCCTTCGCGGGGGTCAGCGTGCCGATCCGGGTCATCCACCCCGGCATGTGCGCGGACGTCGTGCGCTTCACCCACTTGTAGGCGCCGTACACGAGCAGTGCGGCACCGACGGTGATCCGCAGCCACGACGCCCAGCTCGGCGGCTTCGTGCCGATCCCGCCGATGAGATTGGACAACTCCAGGAAGACGCCGGTCAGCACCGCCAGCCCCAGCAACCAGCCCGCGAGGAACGCCAGGCCGGCAGGCCTGGGCCGGGGCGATCCGAGCACGAGCACCGCCGGGATGATCGACACGGGGGAGAGCGCCACGACCAGTGCCAGTGGAATCAGCTCCGTGAGAACGGACACCCAGAGACTCGGCACCGGGCAAACCTAGCAAGGAGCCTGCCCGCGTGCGGGTCTATGGGCTCTCGGCGTGCGCGTCGGTATCGTCACCCCGTGACCCGGGACACCCGCCCCGATGCGGGCACGACGCTGACCGCCGTCACCGTGTTCCACCGCCGCGGGGATACCGCGGCATTCGACACCTGGGCACAGGACCTTCTCGGCTCCGCGCGGTCGGCGCCGGGCCATCTCGGCGGCCGCGTCTCCGTGCATGACGCGCCGACCCTGGATTGGGCTGTGGCGGTGGACTTCTCCGATGAAGACGCCATGCACTCGTGGCTCGACAGCCCGCAGCGGGCACACGTCCTGGAATCGGGCCAGGAACTCGGATACTGGCGCAGCTCGGCCGAGCTCATTCTGTCCGGCGACTGCCCTGCCTCGCCCGGGGTCGGGGTGTTCCGCCACACCGTGGCCGTGGGCAGCGACCAGGAGTTCCAGCGTTCGCAGGCACAGCTGGCCGCCGTCGCGGCCGGCCTGCCCGGCTACGAGGGGACCACGCTGCTGCCGGCCGACCGCAGCGGCGACTGGGCCTCGATCGTGCGGTTCCGCACGGGACGGCAGCTGTCCGGCTGGATGCGGTCGGCCGAACGCACCGACGCTCTGAGCCGGCTGCGGTCGACGCTGAGCCGGGACTTCTCGGCCGTGTCGAACACCACGCCGTTCGGCACGACGGTCCGGGTCGAGGACGGGCAGACGCTGATGACCCCGAACTGGAAGTCGGCCATGCTCGTCCTGCTGGTGCTCTACCCCACCGTCATGCTGCTCTCCCGCTTCCTCGGCCCGGTCCTCGGTGACATCGGCGCGCCCCCGTGGCTGAGTCTGTGGATCAGTCAGATCGTGAGCGTCACCGCGATGCAGTGGTGGCTCATGCGCGCCGCCTCGCGGCCGTTCCGGCGATGGCTCGACCCCGTGGACGGGGCAGGCGCGCGCGTGTCGGCAATCGGCGCCGCCGTCATCGTCGCCGGGTACGGCGTGACGTTGCTGGTGTTCGCGCTGGTGCGCGAGCTGCAGTTCTGGGACTACTCCGGCTAGCGGCCGGCCGGTACCGATGACTTCGGCGGCCCGCCCTGGTCGGAATTGGAGATGCAGAACACGAAAGGAAGCATCCCCATGTCGTTCGAGCACGTCCTGGCCGTCGTCCACGTCTCCGACGTCGACCGCAGCAGACAGTGGTACACGTCGTTCTTCGGCAGGGCCGAGGACAACAACCCGATGCCCTCGCTGGTGGAGTGGCAGGTGCTCCCCGGCGCCTGGGTGCAGGTGTTCCACGACCCGGGCCGGGCCGGCACCGACGAGGTCAACTTCGCCGTCGACGATCTCGAGGCCCACCTCGGCCGGCTCCGTGAACGCGGCGTGGAACCCGGGGACATCGTCGAGGCGAGCAAGGGTGTCCGGCTCTCGCGCGCCGACGACCCGGACGGCAACGTCGTCAGCCTCATCGGTGGGTTCCGGGTCGACTACTGACGCCGACCACTGATCCGTGGCCTGACGTTGGTCGGTCGCTCATGTGCGGGACACCTGGCGGCGGCACAGTGGATGCGTGCTGGTCCTGGCGCCCGAGACGTTCCACCGCTGGTGTCACCGCGTGACCGCACGCCTGCCCTGGGGTCTGGATCGGCTCGTCGCGCCGACGCTGTTGGGCTTCTGCCTGATCAACAGTTTCACCTTCGGGGTCGACCTGGTGCTGCTCGTGTCGTTGCGGGGTGGTCTCGGCGTCCCGTACCCGGTCGCGGTGACCGTGGCCTATGCGTGCGCGTTCGCCCTGAGCTACGCGTTGAACCGGTACTTCAACTTCCGCTCCCACGCGCCGGCGGGGCCTCAGCTGGCGATCTACGTCGTCGTGGTGGTGGTCAACTACCTGGCGTTCATCCTCGCGCTGTCGACGCTGCTGACGACCTTCGGTGTCGACTACCGCATCGCCCGGCTCATGGCCGGGGCGTGCGAGGCGGTGTACATGTACTGCGCACTGCGCTGGGTGGTGTTCCGCAAGGCCTAGTGGGTCCCGGGCCGCCGAGTTCTGCGTGAGGGCTGTGCGCTCGGGACTTTCGCGACCGCCATGCAGAACTGGCGGCAGCTAGTCGTGACGGATGTTCTCGCGCAGCGTCTTTCCCGGGTACGAGGTGCGGTAGCGGCCGCGACGCTGCAGTTCGGGCACGACCAGGTCGACGAACTCCTCGAAACAGCCCGGCGTGTAGGTGGCCAGCAGCATGAAGCCGTCGGCGCCACCGTCGTCGAGGAACACCTCCAGCTGGTCGGCCACCGACGCGGGGGTGCCGATGACCTGGGGCATCGAGAAGCGGAACGCGTAGATGTCGGCGGCCTCGGCCACCGTGACCCGCTCGCCGGCGCCGGTGGCCACCAGTGCGTCCTTGACGCCCTGGATCCCCGGCACCGGGATCTCGTCGAGCGGGCTGGACGGGTCGAACGTCGAGAAGTCCACGCCCAGTTGGCCGCTCAGCATCGCCAGCGACGCCTCGGGGCGCAGCAGCGACCGCAGGTGCGCCGCCTTCTCGTGGGCCTCGGCCTCCGTCGCGCCGACGATCACCTGGGCGCCGTAGTAGAGCTTGACCACCTCGGGGTCTCGTCCGGCGGCGCCCACCCGGGAGCGGATGTCGTCGGAGTAGGCACGCATCGACGCGACCGTCGGCTGGATCGCGAAGATCGCCTCCGCCGTGGACGCGGCGAACCTCCTGCCCTGTTCGCTGGCCCCCGCCTGCCAGAGCACAGGCCTGCCCTGCGGTGAGGGTGTCACGAAATGCCTTGCCCGGCAGCGGAAGTGCTTGCCCTCGAACACCACTTCGCGGATCTTCTCCGGGTGGGCGTAGACACCGGTCTCGCGGTCGGCGACAACGGCATCGGGCTGCCACGAGTCCCACAGCCGACAGCACAGATCGACGTACTCGGCGATGCGCTCGTAGCGGATCGACCGGTCCGGCATCTCCTGCCCGTACGCCGCGAATTCCGACGGCGAATACGAGCCGACGATGTTCCAGGCGATCCGCCCGCCCGAGAGGTGATCGAACGTCGAGAGCCTGCGTGCCATCGAGTACGGATGCTCGAACGCCGTCGAGAGCGTGATGCCGACGCCGAGATGTGTGGTGGCGCCGGTGATGATCGGTGTCAGCGCCGCCGGTTCGTGGGTCGGCGCCTGCACCGCGTACCGCACGGTGGCATCCGAACTGTTCTCGAACGAGTTGTACGGCGCCAGTTCGTCGGCCAGGAACACCGCGTCGAACAGGCCGCGCTCCAGGGTGCGGGCCAGATGCTCCCAGTAGGGCGGGGTTGCGTAGTCCCAGCCGACCTTGTCCTGCGGGTGGCGCCACATGCCGACGGAATGGCTGCTGACGCCGTGCTGCATGAAGGCGAGGAAATGAGCTTTGCGAGTGTGGCCGCTGATCAGTACTCCTGCAGGCTCTCGCGCAGCGTGGTGCCGGGGTAGCGGGTGCGGAACCGGCCGCGCTTCTGCAGTTCGGGCACCAGCAGCTCGGTCATGTCGTTGAAGCAGCCCGGGGTGTCGGTGGCCAGCATCATGAAACCGTTGCAGCCGCCCTCGTCGATGTACTGCTCCATCTGGTCGGCGACGTCCGACGGTGTGCCGACCGCGACCGGGGCGCCCATCGAGACCCCGTAGATCTGGGCGGCTTCGCGCACGGTCACCGGGGCCCCGTCCTTGGCCTCCAGGATCGCGTCGAACAGGCCGCGGATGCCCTGCACGTCGGCGTCGACGACGTTGTCGTCGAGGTCCAGGGTGGAGAAGTCGAAACCGGTGTGGCCGGACAGGATTCCGAGCGCGCTCTCGATCTGCACCTTCTCGACGAACTCGGCGTAGCGATCGTTCGCGCGGCCCTTGTCGCGGTCGATGATCGTCTGCAGGCCGTAGATCAGCTTCACCGATTCGGGGTCGCGCCCGGCGTTGTCGGCCCGGGTCCGGATGTCGTCGGCGTAGGCGCGCATGCTCTTTGGGGTCGGGAAGATGCCGAACACCGATTCGGCGTGCCGTGCCGCGAATTCCCGTCCCTGCTCCGAGGATCCGGCCTGCCAGAGCACCGGCCGCTTCTGCGGGGACGGGGCGACGAAGTGGCGGCCCTTGGAGCGGAAGAACTCGCCCTGGAAGTCGACCTCGCGCACCTTGGCCGGGTCGGCGAAGACGCCGTTCTCCCGGTCGTAGACGATCGCGTCGTCGTCCCAGGAATCCCACAGCTGGTAGAGCAGCTGCATGTACTCCTCGACGACCTCGTAGCGCTTGTCGCGCGGGGTCAGGTTCTCCTTGCCCATCGCCTGGAACTCGCTCTTGGAGTACGAGGTGACGATGTTCCACCCGACGCGGCCGCCCGTGAGGTGATCCAGTGTCGAGAGCTGACGGGCCATCATGTACGGCGGCACAAAGGAGGTCGACAGCGTGATGCCGATGCCGAGGTGCTGGGTGAACGCGCCGACGATCGGCACGACGCTGGCGGGTTCGTGCACCGGACACTGGCCGGCGAACTTCACCACCGGATCCGAGTTGCCCTTGTACGTGGTGTACGGGGCGAGTTCGTCGGCGATGAACATCGCGTCGAAAAGCCCACGTTCCATGGTCCTTCCGAGATCGCGCCAGTACTCCGGACGCGACCAGTGGTAGCCGACCTTGTCGCGCGGGTGCGCCCACATGGTCGACGCATGGTTCATCACGCCGTGCTGGACGAAGCCCAGCAGGTGCATCTTCTTCTTCGTGCTCACGCGTTGCTCCTTGCGTCGATGAGGAAGGCGGCGATCACGGCGACCGCGGAGCCGACGGCCAGGATGGCCGGCACGTACCAGAACACCGGGCTGACGCCGAGCAGCGCGATGACCGAGGTCGAGACCAGCACGGCACCAAGGGCTTTCCAGCTGAACGAGCCGGCGTCGTTGGCCTCCAGTGCGTCGACATCGAGATCGGCCGTCTCGCCACTGGCTGCCAGCGCCAGCACGTCCCGGCGGACCCGGAAGAACGCCTGAACGCCCAGCGTGATGTAGACGGCGGCAATGACGATGCCGACGATGACGGCGATCCAGAACGCGATCATCGGACCGGGTCCAGGTCGTCGAGCTCGGCGGCGGCTTGGCGTTTGTCCTCGGACAGCGCGCCGCCGCGCGTCTTCAGCGAGTCGTAGTCGAACGACTGTTTGGACAACAGGCTGATACCGACAGCGGCCACGAGCGAGATCGCCTCCAGGGTGATGATTCCGGTGAGTTCGCCGACGTATTCGCGGACGGGGTAGCCGACGGCGATGGCGAGCAGCAGGCTGGTCACGAAAGCCGTCGAGGTCATGCGCTTCCAGAAGATCGCCAGCCCCAGCGGGATGATCAGCGCGGCCTTGATGAAGTAGACGGTGTTGACCAGCTCGACGTAGTCGATCCCGGAGCTGACTACGATGCCGCCGAGCACGCCGGCGATGATGATCGACGCTTTCGTCCAGCGGAACAACGACTTCGGTGCGATGTCGGGTTTGAGGGGCTTGAGGATGTCGACGGCCACCACCGACGACAGCGCCGAGAACGCGCCGTCGATCGTCGAGTAGCAGGCGTTGAGGATGATCAGGACGTAGAGCGCGATCAGGATCAGCGGCAGGCCGAGATTGCTGACCACGTATGGCCCGACGCCACCGGGACCGGCCGCGCCGAGGTCCTCGACGTCGAGGTTGAACGCGAGCGCGACCAGGCCGAGCAGGCCCATCGCGATCGGGATCGGGTAGAACCACAGGCCCGCCCACACGAACGTGCGCCCCATGGTCGCGGGTTTGAGCGCCCACGCCTTCTGCCAGAACGTCTGGTCGGCCATGGTGGAGGCGAGCAGGCCGAGGGCCAGCGAGATGCCGAACGCCGCGGCGGCCTGGGTGTCGAAAGCGTTGAGCAGCTGGGGACCTGCCTCGTCGACGCGCCGGAAGACGACGTCGGGACCGCCGACCTTGGCCAAGACGTACAGCACGACCACGGCGGCGGGCACGGTGATCAGCAGCGTGTTGAACGTCGCGGTGATCGCCGACGTCCACAGCCCGCCGAAGTAGGAGTACACGGTGACGGTGGCGAGCGTGACGATCAGCACGACCGTCGGGTTCAGCCCGAAGACCACGCCCGTCACGAGCACCACGCCGAACAGGTTGATGAAGATCTCGGCGAGCAGGCCGAGCAGCATCGCGACGAGCATCACCGTGGTCGCGGGCTTGTTCTGGAAGCGTTCGCGGATGAACTCGACGATCGTGTAGCCGGCGGGCATCTGGCGCCGCAGCTTCAGTGCGAACGGCACCATCACCATGACCGCGAGGCCGTTGGGCACGACGAACCAGATCAGGCCCGAGATTCCGAACGTGTACGCCTGGGCGGACGACATCATCACGGCCATCGACCAGGTCCACACGGCGATGACGGATCCGACGCCGAAGCCGAACCCGATGCGCCGGTCGGCGATGACGAAGTCATGGGTGTTCTTCACCATCGAACGGACGGTGAACGCGACCACGAACATGAATGCGCCCAGACCCAGCATCAACGCGATGCCGATACCGGGCGACAGATCGGACGGATGGAACACGAGAACTCCTCGGCAGATTCAGCGCACCACGACGGAACAGGTTGCAGCACAACGTCTATGAATGCGCCCGGCCCGGTCGGCTGTGGTTGAGGTGGGGAGTGCGGCGAGCGGACTCCCGCCACGTCGTAGTGGCTGCGTCAGCTTCGTCGTCGTGATTACTTAAGAACAGAATATAATTCAGGGTGAGTGAAACCGCAGTGCGAGACGGCGGGGAGTCAGCTGCCCTCGAACTGGTTCTCGCCCAGGCTTTCCACGAATGCGGGCCCCAGCAGGTCGAGTTCGCGCCGGTAGTCCTGGGCCCAGGTGCCGAACGGATGGTGCGCCAGGTACTCGTTGCGGAACCGGTCGTCCTCGGACACCTCGGTGGTGCAGAACGACGGGATGGCCAGGTCGGTCACCGGGCCGTCGCGTTCCACCTCGGCGAGCAGCAGCGGGGCATCGGCCCCGAGGAAGTGGTCGATGACCCAGCCGTCCTCGCCCAGCCACACCGACGAGCGGACCTTGAGCACGACGTGGGGGGCGCGCGACACGATCTGGCCCGCCACCAGAGGGTCGAGTTCGCGCTCGGCCTCGTAGCGGGTGCCGCCGGCCGCGGGACCCTTGGCGGTCATGGTGCCCATGGCGTCGGGACCCAGGGCGGTGACGAGCTCGGCCGGGGTCCCCGACAGCTCGGCGGGCGCGGGCCCCTGGAGGCGGACACGCACCGCGTATCCGTCCGCGGCGAACAGGTACGCCTGCGCGATCAGCAGCGGGGTGGGATCGGAGGCTGCGACCGCGGGCATCTCCTGCACGAAGAACTTCCGCTCGAACTCGAAGTCGCCGGAGCCGTCGTCGGACATGTCGCGACGGTAACCCCGCCGATGTGCGCCACAGCGGACATGGCGTCCGTGTCCACTTGCCGAAGATCGCGAAAAAAATCTAGAGTTGAGCGGAACACACTCAACCTTGACTGCGTTGTAGAAGGCGACAAGCATTTCAAGGGCCCGTTGTACGGCCCTTACGTACATGGAAAGGGAGGTGTCGTGGATTCGTTCAATCCGACGACCAAGACCCAGGCGGCCCTGACATCGGCGCTGCAAGCGGCCACTGCCGCGGGCAACCCGCAGATCACGCCCGCCCACCTGTTGATGGCACTGCTGACGCAGAACGACGGCATTGCCGGACCGCTCCTGGAGGCCGTCGGAGTCGACCCCGCGACCGTCCGTGCCGAGGCTCAGCGTCTGCTGGACCGGCTGCCCAGCGCCAGCGGCTCGAGCTCGCAGCCGCAGCTGGCGCCCCAGGCGATCGCCGCGATCACCGCGGCCACCCACCTGGCCACCGAGATGGACGACGAGTACGTCTCGACCGAACATCTACTGTTCGGGCTGGCCAGCGGGGACACCGACACGGCCAAGCTGCTGACCAACCACGGCGCATCGCCCCAGGCGCTGCGCGAGGCGTTCGTCAAGGTGCGCGGCAGCGCCCGCGTGACCAACCCGGACCCCGAGGGCACCTATCAGGCGCTGGAGAAGTACTCGACCGACCTGACCGCGCGTGCCCGGGAGGGCAAGCTCGACCCGGTCATCGGGCGCGACCACGAGATCCGTCGCGTGGTCCAGGTGCTCAGCCGCCGCACCAAGAACAACCCGGTGCTGATCGGCGAGCCCGGTGTCGGCAAGACCGCGATCGTCGAGGGCCTCGCCCAGCGCATCGTGGCCGGCGACGTGCCGGAGAGTCTGCGCGACAAGACCGTCGTCTCGCTCGACATGGGTTCGATGGTGGCCGGTGCGAAGTATCGCGGTGAGTTCGAGGAGCGCCTCAAGGCCGTCCTCGACGACATCAAAAACTCGGCCGGGCAGATCATCACGTTCATCGACGAGCTGCACACCATCGTCGGCGCCGGCGCGACCGGCGAATCCGCGATGGACGCGGGCAACATGATCAAGCCGATGCTGGCCCGCGGTGAACTTAGGCTGGTCGGCGCGACCACGCTCGACGAGTACCGCAAGTACATCGAGAAGGACGCCGCGCTGGAGCGTCGCTTCCAGCAGGTGCTGGTCGGCGAACCGTCCGTCGAGGACACCGTCGGCATCCTGCGCGGGCTCAAGGACCGCTACGAGGTGCACCACGGCGTGCGCATCACCGACTCCTCGCTGGTCGCGGCGGCCACGCTCAGTGACCGCTACATCACGTCGCGCTTCCTGCCCGACAAGGCGATCGACCTGGTCGACGAGGCCGCGTCGCGGCTGCGCATGGAGATCGACTCCCGACCCGTCGAGATCGACGAGGTCGAGCGCCTGGTGCGACGGCTGGAGATCGAGGAGATGGCGCTCGCCAAGGAGGAGGACGCCGCAAGCAAGGACCGGCTGGAGAAGCTGCGTGCCGAGCTGGCGGACAAGAAGGAGGAGTTGGCCGAGCTGACGACGCGCTGGCAGAACGAGAAGAGCGCCATCGACATCGTCCGCGAGCTCAAGGAACAGCTGGAAACGCTGCGTGGCGAGGCCGACCGGGCCGAGCGCGACGGCGATCTGGCCAAGGCCGCCGAGCTGCGCTACGGCCGCATCCCCGAGGTCGAGAAGAAGCTCGACGCGGCGCTCCCGCACGCCGAGGCGCGTGAGAACGTGATGCTCAAGGAAGAGGTCGGCCCCGACGACATCGCCGAGGTGGTCGAGGCGTGGACCGGGATCCCGGCCGGGCGGATGCTCGAAGGCGAGACCGCCAAGCTGCTGCGCATGGAGCAGGAGCTGGGCAAGCGTGTCGTCGGGCAGCGCAAGGCCGTGCAGGCCGTCTCCGACGCCGTACGGCGGTCGCGTGCCGGTGTCGCCGACCCCAACCGGCCGACGGGCTCGTTCATGTTCCTGGGCCCGACCGGCGTCGGTAAGACCGAGCTGGCCAAGGCGCTCGCGGAGTTCCTGTTCGACGACGAGCGGGCGATGGTCCGCATCGACATGAGCGAGTACGGCGAGAAGCACTCGGTGGCCCGTCTGGTCGGTGCCCCTCCCGGCTACGTCGGTTACGACCAGGGCGGTCAGCTGACCGAGGCGGTCCGCCGCCGTCCGTACACGGTCATCCTGTTCGACGAGATCGAGAAGGCCCACCCGGACGTGTTCGACGTGCTTCTGCAGGTGCTCGACGAGGGCAGGCTGACCGACGGCCAGGGCCGCACCGTCGATTTCAGGAACACGATCCTGATCCTGACGTCCAACCTGGGCGCGGGCGGATCGGAGGACATGGTGATGGCCGCGGTGCGCTCGGCGTTCAAGCCCGAGTTCATCAACCGGCTCGACGATGTGATCATCTTCGACGGGCTCGACCCCGAGCAGCTGGTCTCCATCGTCGACATCCAGCTCGCACAGCTGGCCAAGCGGCTGGCCCAGCGCCGGCTGACGCTGGAGGTGTCGCTGCCCGCCAAGAAGTGGCTGGCCGAGCGTGGGTTCGACCCGCTCTACGGCGCCCGGCCGCTGCGCAGGCTGGTGCAGCAGGCCATCGGCGACCAGCTGGCCAAGATGCTGCTGGCAGGAGACGTGCACGACGGCGACGTGGTGCCGGTGAATGTCAGCGCGGACGGGGACTCGCTGATCCTGGGCTAGGGATGAGCGCTTGCGCGCTTGCGCGAAGACCCGAGAGCCGGCATGAGCGCTTGCGCGAAGACCCCGCCACACGTCGGTGTGGCGGAGTTTTTCGCGTGCGGGGCCGTCGAGAGTGCGTCCAGCGCGCGATCCGGGCCGCAACAGCGATCTGAGCGCACTCTCGGCGCGGTGAAAGGCGCGGTGATCGCCGCTGTGATCTGCGCTGTGACCTGGTTGTGATCAGCTCGGGTTCTCGCTTGGGGCCGCTGAGAAGTTACTCTGGACGCAATGGTCCCGCTTTGGTTCACGCTGTCCGCACTCTGTTTCGTGGGTGCGGCGGTTCTGCTGTACGTCGATCTCGACCGGCGCCGCGGACTGGGCCGTCGCCGCAAGTCCTGGGCCAAGTCGCACGGCTTCGACTACGAACACGAGTCCGCCGACATCCTCCAGCGCTGGAAGCGCGGCGTGATGTCCACGGTCGGCGACGTGACCGCCCGCAATGTGGTCCTCGGCCAGATCCGCGGCGAGGCGGTGTTCATCTTCGACCTCGACGACGTCGCGACGGTGATCGCGCTGCACCGCAAGGTCGGCACCAACGTCACGGTCGACATGCGTCTCAAGGGCATCAAGGAGCCGCGCGAGAGCGACATCTGGCTGCTCGGGGCGATCGGTCCGCGCATGGTGTACTCCACGAACCTCGACGCGGCCCGCCGTGCCTGCGACCGCAGGATGGTGACGTTCGCCCACACCGCGCCCGACTGCGCGGAGATCATGTGGAACGAAGGCAACTGGACGCTGGTCAGCATGCCGGTGACCAGCACGCGCGCCCAGTGGGACGAAGGGCTGCGCACCGTGCGCCAGTTCAACGATCTGCTGCGTGTGCTGCCCCCGGTGCCGACGGCCGCGACGGGTCAGCCCGTCGCCCGGCGCGCCGGTTCGCCGAGCCGCCCGATCACGCCCGCCCCGGCCGGCCGCGAGCTGCCGCCGGGCCACGCCGGACAACCGCGTCCCGAGATCGGCAGGCCCGATGCGGCACGCCGTCCCGCCGCGCCGCCTCAGCCAGCCCCGCGCAACGGGCGGCAGTCCCCGAACTATCAGCGATAAGTATTCTCTGGGGCATGCCACGCCCCGTCGCCCTGATCACCGGACCGACGTCCGGGCTCGGTGAGGGTTTCGCCCGCCGGTACGCCGCCGACGGCCACGACCTGGTGTTGGTCGCCCGGGACGCCGCGCGGCTGGAAAGCCTTGCTGCCGAACTGCGCGACGAGGCCGGCGCCGGCGTCGAGGTGATCCGCGCCGACCTGGCCGATGCCGACGACCGCGCCGTGGTCGCCGACCGTCTCCGCGCCGGTGTCCAGGTGCTGGTGAACAACGCCGGTTTCGGGACGTCCGGCGAATTCTGGTCGGCCGATTACCAGGTCCTGCAGTCCCAGCTGGACGTCAACGTCACCGCCGTCATGCAGCTCACGCACGCCGCCCTGCCGCCGATGCTCGCCGCGGGCAGGGGCACGGTGCTCAACGTCGCCAGCGTGGCCGGGTTGCTGCCCGGCCGCGGCTCGACGTACTCGGCCTCCAAGGCGTGGGTGGTGTCGTTCTCCGAGGGTCTCGCCAACGGCCTGGGAGACACCGGTGTCGGCGTGCACGCCTTGTGCCCGGGCTTCGTGCGCACCGAGTTCCACGAGCGGGCCGGCATCGACATGGCGGGCACCTCGTCCTTCCTCTGGCTCGAGGTCGACGATGTGGTGCGCGAGACGATGGCCGACGTCGCCAAGAACAAGATCGTGATCATCCCGGGCCTGCAGTACAAGGCGCTCACCACCGGCGGTCGCCTGGTGCCTCGAAACGTGGTGCGCGCGTTGACGAAAGTGGTGGGCAAGGGCCGTGGCCGGACCTGAGAACCTGTGCGGGTAATCGCCGTCCTGGCAGCGATCCTGCTCGCTGTTACCTCGTGCTCGGGCGACTCCGCCGACAGGCAGGACGTGTTCTCGGCCCCGGCGGCGCTGATGGGGGAGTCGCTGACACTGCTGGGCTGGAACATGTCGGTAGCCAATCTGCGCTTCGACACCGACCACGTCCTGGTCGACGTCGAAGCGGCGCCCGCTCAGCAGGGGCAGCCCCACGCGAAACCCGAGGACATCCGGTTCGGCCTCTACGGCGCGCTCGCCCATCCCATCGAAGCGCGCGGGGTCGGTGGTTGCGGAGACGTGACAAGCCTTGACCTGCAACCGTTGTCGGCGACACCGGACCGCATGTCCGGGACCGTGTGCCTGGGTCCGCTGCGCGACCAGTCCCAGGTGCGCGGGGTCTATGCGTACTCGCCGCGTGACCGCATCGCCGGCACCACCGCCGCGTACCCCGCGGCGTTCCCGGTCGGCGTGCTGCCGACGAACTCGAACGACACCGGGCTGACCATGAAGACCAGCAGCGTCGATGCTTTCCGTGCCGACGGCTCCCAGCTGGCCCCCGCGGCGCTGGGAGACCCGACGGCGTTCGAGGGCAACGGTTACATGCTGCTGGGCCTGGAGGTCGACGGTCTGGCCGCCCGCTACCGCGAGGACTCGGCGCAGCGCGGCGGGCCGATGATGGTGCTGGCCGCGCCGACGGTGCAGGGCAAGGGGTTCAGCCATGCCTGCGACATCTACGGCGCGTCCGTGCTCGTCCTGCCCGAGGCGTCCCGCGAGGGCGTCCAGCTGCGCGCCTCGCTGTGCACGCAGGGTGAGATCAACCAGGCACTGCTCTACGCGACGGTGTCGCTGACCGCGACGCATGCCGCGCTGTGGCAGACCAGGGATGACTGAGCCGCCCGGCCCCACCGAGTGGGGCCAGGGTCCCGGGGTGGGGCCGTGGGAGGGGGACCCGCCCGACGACCCGCGGTACGACCCGGAACTGCTGCGCAGTGGTGACACCCGCAATGTCGTTGACGCCTACCGCTATTGGACGCGCGAGGCGATCATCGCCGACATCGATGCCCGCAGGCACCCGCTGCACGTCGCGATCGAGAACTTCGGCAACGATGCCAACATCGGGGGCGTGGTGCGCACCGCGAACGCGTTCGCGGTCGACACGGTCCACATCGTGGGCCGCCGTCGGTGGAACCGCCGCGGCGCCATGGTCACCGACCGCTATCAGCGGCTGCGCCACCACGCCGGCACCGCCGAGCTGCTGGACTTCGCCGCCGACGCCGGGTTGGACGTCGTCGCCGTCGACAACGTCCCGGGCGCGGCCCGCCTGGAGGACGTCGCCCTTCCGCGGGAGTGCCTGATGATCTTCGGCCAGGAAGGGCCGGGGATCACCGACGACGCGAAAACCGGTGCGCGCCTAACGGTGTCGATCGCCCAGTTCGGCTCGACACGCAGCATCAACGCCGCCGTCGCCGCCGGCATCGCGATGCACGCCTGGATCAGGCAGCACGCCGACCTCGACCGGGCCTGGTGAGCCGGGCCGCAGAAGCCACCAGACGGCGACGGACGCGGTGAGCAGCAACGCGGCGCCGACGCCCGAGGCGACCGAAAGCCCGTGGGTGAAAGACTCTTTCGCGGCGTCGAGCAGCACCGTCTGCTGATCGGCGGGTAGGTTGTTCGCCGCGTGGATGGCGTTCGGCAGCGAATCGCGAGCCTGTGCGGCGACGGCGGCGGGGACCCCGGGAGCGATGACGACGCTGCGGTACACCGCGGTGACGATCGAGCCCAGCGTGGCGATGCCCAGCGCCATCCCCAGCTCGTAGGCGGTCTCGGAGACCGCCGCCGCGGCGCCCGCGCGTTCCTTCGGCACACTGGCCAGGATGACGTCGCTGGCCACCGTGAACGCCAAACCCAGCCCCACGCCGACGACGAACAGCGAAATGCCCAGCGGCAGATACGGAGCCGTCGGGGTGAACACGACCAGCGTCGTCATCAGGGCCGCCATCGCGACGCCGACCAGCGCCAGGCCGGTGGTGAGCACCGAGCGGTGGGAGAAGTGACGCACCGCCACCCCGGCCAGCACACCGAACACCGTGGCGGTCACCGCCGCAGGCAGTTCCGCCAGCCCGGCCTTGAGCGGGCCGTAGCCGTGCACCAGCTGGAAGTACTGGGACAGGAAGAACACCAGCCCGGACAGGCCGAGCACCGAGAGCAGGTTGGCCGCGACCACCCCGGAGAACCGTGGGTTGGCGAACAGACGTACGTCGATCAGCGGTGTGGGGAGGCGCAATTGGCGACGCACGAACATCGTCAGCGCCGCGGCGCCGACGGCCCCCGCAACCAGGATGTCGGCGCCGACGCCGTCTGCGAGACCCGTGAACCCCTCCTTGATCGCGTAGACCAGGCCGAGCATCCCGACCATCGACAGCCCGACGCTGGGCAGATCCCACGGACCCGGGTCCGGGTTGCGGTGTTCGGGCAGCAGGATCACACCGCCGACGAGCAGCACGAGCATCACCGGGATGTTGATGAGGAAGACCGAGCCCCACCAGAAGTGTTCCAGCAGTACGCCGCCCACGACGGGCCCGAGCGCGGCGCCCGCGGAGAACGCCGACGCCCAGATGCCGACGGCGATGCTGCGCTCCCGCTGGTCGGGGAACAGCCCGCGGATCAACGCCAGTGTCGCCGGGGCCAGCGTGGCGCCGGCCATGCCGAGCAGCGCGCGGGTCCCGATCAGCATCTCCGGACTGCCCGAATAGGCGTTCAGCACCGAGAACGCCGCGAATGCCGTGGCGCCGCAGAGCAGCAGCTTCTTGTGCCCGATGCGGTCGCCCAGGCTGCCCATGCTGATGAGCAGCGCGGCCAGCACGAACGAGTAGATGTCGCCGATCCAGAGCAGCTGCGTGCCGGTGGCGCCGAGGTCGGCGCTGATGAACGGCGTCGCCAGCGCGAGCACGGTGCCGTCGATGCCGATGAGCAGGACGGCCAGCGTGAGGACGCCGAGGGCGAACCATCTTCTGCTCATTTCTTCACTCCGTGAAGGTGGGTCATGAGGAGGTCACTCCGTTGAGTAGCAGCTCGATGATGAGGCGGTCGAAGTCGCGCGCGGCGGCGCGGCCGGCGCGGATCGCCCACGCGGTCGCGCCGATCAGGCTGTGGAACGCCTCGGTCAGCCACGCCGCGGTCAGATCGGGCCGGAACTCGCCGTCGCGCTGCCCGCGCAGGAACAGTTCGGTGATCGCGGTGTCGATCTCGTCCCAGATCTCCAGGGTGGTGTCGAGGTCGAGCTCCTGGCTCTGGCTGTACAGCAGGGCGAGGTACGGCGAGACCGGCTCGCAGGCGCTGACCAGTCGACGCAGTGCCTCGGTGGCCGAGTCCTCCTGCAGCCGAGCGGCTTTCAGCACCTCGCGCATCTCGGCGATCGCGAGCTCCTCGAGTGCCGCCATCAGCGCGAGCCGGCCGGAGAAGTGCCGGTGCAGCGTGGCCCGGCTGACGCCGACGGCGGTGGCGATCTCGTCCTGGGTGGCGTTCGGCCGTCGGCCGAGGAAGTCGGCGGCGGCGCGCAGCAGCTGATCGCGACTCGAGGACATGAGACAACTGTAGCTCACATGAGACATATTTGTCTCATAGCCTGTCGGCGTCCGGTAGGGCAGGATCATCCGCATGGATCAGATGTGGGCCAACCGCGCGGCCAGCGCCGAAGCCGCCATCGCCGCGCGGCACCTCAGGCAACTATGGGGGCTGCCGGGCACCCAGCTCGGCGTCGTCGCGTGGCCCGCCGCAGGCCGGCAGCGCCGCTTCGGGATCTGGCACTACTGGTGGCAGGCGCACCTGCTGGACAACCTGGTCGACGCGCAGGTCCGCGACCCTCGGCCCGAACGTCTCGCCTCCCTCAACCGGCAGATCCGTGGGCACCGGTGGCGCAACCTCGGCAAGTGGACCAACAGCTACTACGACGACATGGCGTGGCTCGCGCTGGCGCTCGAACGTGCAGGCCGGCTGGCCGGGGTGGGCAGGCCCAAGGCCCTCGACACCTTCGCCGACCAGTTCCTCACGTCGTGGGTCCCCGAAGACGGCGGCGGCATCCCCTGGCGCAAACAGGACCAGTTCTTCAACGCCCCCGCCAACGGGCCCGCCGCGATCTTCCTCGCGCGCCACGGCGACCGGTTGCGCCGCGCGCAGCAGATGGCCGACTGGATCGACGAGACGCTGATCGACCCCGAGACGCACCTCGTGTTCGACGGCATCAAGGGCGGGTCGCTGGTGCGGGCGCAGTACACCTACTGCCAGGGCGTCGTGCTGGGCGCCGAGACGGAACTGGCCCTGCGCACCCAGGACCCGCGCCACGCAGAACGGGTGCACCGCCTGGTCGGCGCGGTCGCCGAGCACATGGCCCCCGGGGGCGTGATCAAGGGCGCCGGCGGCGGGGACGGCGGCCTCTTCAACGGCATCCTCGCGCGCTACCTCGCCCTGGTCGCCACCACGCTGCCGGGCGACTCGCCCGAGTCCGTCCAGGCCCGCGAGGTCGCGGCGACCACGGTGCTGACCTCGGCGCGCGCGGCCTGGGACAACCGTCAGACCGTCGACAACCTCCCGCTGTTCGCCGCGTTCTGGGAGCGCACCGCCGAGGTGCCGGCGGCGGGGACCGGAGACGCACAGTTCGTCGAGGGTGCGGTGAACTCCTCGGAGATCCCCGAACGCGATCTGTCGGTCCAGCTGGCCGGGTGGATGCTGATGGAGGCCGCGCACAGCGTCGCGGGCGGCACGTCGGCCTCGGTGACCGAGAGTGACAGTGACTGAAGCGACCGCCCAGCGGGGTTTCCCGCTGCTGCCCTCGCGGCTCAACCGGGGCAGCAAGGCCACCAGAACCACCGACAACACCGCGGCCGCACTGCTGCTGACGTTCACCGTCATCGCGATCCTGTGGGCCAATTCTCCGTGGGCAGATGTCTATTCGGCCCTGCTGAACACCCATGTCGGCGTCAGCGTCGGTGCCCATCACTTCGACATGACGGTCAAGCACCTCGTCAACGACGCGTTGATGACGTTCTTCTTCTTCATCGTCGGACTGGAGGTCACCCGCGAGTTCACCATCGGCGAGCTCACCGATCGCTCCCGCGCCGCGGTCCCGGTGGTCGCCGCCGCGGCCGGCCTGGTGCTGCCCGCCGTCGTGTTCCTGGCGTTCAACCCGTCCGGCGAGAACGCCGCGGCATGGGGCGTGGTCATCTCCACCGACACCGCGTTCTTGGTCGGGGCGCTGGCCATCATCAAGCCGATGTTCCCGGCGCGCGTGCGGCTGTTCCTGCTCACCCTGGCCGTGGTCGACGACGTCGGGGCGCTCATCGCGATCGCGGTGTTCTACTCCGACGCCGTGCAGGTCGGCCCGCTCGTAGTGTCGGTGGCGCTGATCGCCGCGCTGGCGCTGGTGCGCTACCTGCCCAAAGAGCGCGGCCCGGCGTACGCGGTCCTCGGCGTGGCGCTGTGGATCGCGCTGTATCTGGCAGGCATCCACCCCACGCTCGCCGGCGTCGCCGTCGCGCTGCTCATCCCCGTCTTCACCCCGGAGCGTCGCCCCGTCGAGCGGGCGGTCGAACAGATCCGGGCCTTCCGTCAGTCGCCCAACTCCCAGTACGCGCGCGCCGCGAGCCGCTCACTGAGGGAGTCGATCTCGATCAACGAGCGGCTGCAGGCCGCGGTCGGGCCGACCGTGTCGTTCGTGATCCTGCCGCTGTTCGCGCTCGTCAACGCCGGGGTGTTGCTCGACGGCCAGAGCCTGATGACCGCGCTGCGCTCACCGCTGACGTGGGGCGTGGTCGCGGGCCTGGTGATCGGCAAGTTCCTCGGCATCACCGGTGCGACGTGGCTGATGCGGCGCACCGGTCTCGGCGAGCTGGCCCCCGGGCTGACGTTGCGCCGGATCGCCGGTGGCGCGGCGCTGTCGGGCATCGGGTTCACGATCTCGCTGTTCATCGTCGACATCGCGATCGCCGATCCGAGTCGTCAGGACCAGGCCCGCATCGGCGTGCTCGCCGCGTCGGTCATCGCCTTCGCATTCGGGTGGGCCATCTTCCGGATGACCGACTGGCTGAGCCCGCCCGAACCCGTCGGTCTCAAGCTGATCCGGCCCGTCGACCCCGACCGCGACCACTCCCGCGGCCGGCGCGACGCGCCGCTGACACTGGTCGAGTACGGCGACTTCGAGTGCCCGTTCTGCAGCCGCGCGACCGGGGCGATCGACGAGGTGCGCGCCCACTTCGGCGACGAGCTGCTCTATGTGTGGCGCCATTTCCCGCTCGAGCGGGCCCACCCGCGGGCCTTCGACGCCGCCCGCGCCAGCGAGGCCGCGGCGCTGCAGGGCAGGTTCTGGGAGATGGCGCGCCAGCTGTTCGCCCATCAGGACGACCTGGAGTGGTCGGACATGTACCGCTACGCCGTGGCGGCGGGGTGCGACATCGAACGCTTCGACCAGGACGTGCGGGTGCACTCGTCGAAGGTGCTGCACCGTGTGCAGGACGACGCCGAGGACGCCGATGCGATGGACCTGAACGCGACGCCGACGCTGTTCGTCAACGGCAAACGGCACAAGGGGCCGTGGGACGCGGCGAGCCTGATCCGGGCGCTCGAAGAAGGACGGGAGGGCCGCTCGCAGGGACCGATCTAGGTGGGCTGCTCGTCGGCTTCCATGGGCGGGGTCGGGATGCCGGCCCGTTTGGCGGCCCTGCGGCGCTTGTACCACTCGATCGCGATCGGCAGCACCGACAGGATCACGATGCCGATGACGATGGGTTCGAGCAGCTTCTGGATGATCTCGATACGGCCCAGCCAGTAGCCGAGCAGTGTCAGACCGGCGCCCCATACGATCGCGCCGACGGCGTTGTAGAGGGTGAACACCGCGTAGTTCATCTTGGCCGCACCCGCGGTGATCGGTGCCAGCGTCCGCACGATCGGCACGAACCGCGCCACCACGATCGCAAACGGTCCGCGCTGCTCGAAGAACAGGTGGGCCTCGTCGAGGTACTTCTGCTTCAGGAACCGGGCGTTCGGCTTGAACATCGCGGTGCCGACGTTGCGGCCGATCCAGTAGCCGACCTGCGCGCCGAGGACCGCCGCGATCGGGATGAACAGCAGCAGCTGCCACAGCTGGAAGTCGGCGTTGGCGACATTGCCCTCCTTGGACGCCGCCGCGGTGCCCGCGGCGAGCATGCCGGCCACGAAGAGCAGCGAATCACCCGGCAGCACCGGGAACAGGACGCCCGACTCGACGAACACCACGACCAGCAGCCCGATCAGCGCCCAGGTGCCGAAGTAGCTCAGGAGGTTGATGGGGTCCAGAAAATCCGGCATCAGGGCAAGAGTGTCGACAACCACGGCTCCCTAGGGTACCGGCGCTAGTGTTTGACCATGTCGACCCACAAGTCCACCCATACGGCCGTGCAGGTTGCCTCCGCCAACGAATCGCTGACCGTCGTCGAGGTCGAGACCCCGTCCACGCCGCCGGGTCACGTGCGCCTCTCGGTCGCCGCGTGCGGGGTGTGCGGCACCGACCGGGAGTTCCACGCCGGCCACTTCCCCGGGCTGCAGTGGCCCATCACGCTCGGTCACGAGATCGCCGGCACCGTCGCCGAGGTCGGAGACGGCGTCGAGGACTTCGCCGAGGGTGACCGGGTGGCCGTGGGCTGGTTCGGCGGCAACTGCAACCGCTGCGTCCCGTGCCGCAAGGGCGCGTTCATGCAGTGCCAGCGCATGCAGGTGCCCAGCTGGCACTACCCCGGGGGCTACGCCGAAACGGTGATCGTCCCGTGGACCGCGCTCGCGCGGATCCCCGAGGGGATGTCGTTCGTCGAGGCGGCGCCGATGGGATGTGCGGGGGTGACGACGTTCAACGGCCTGCGCCAGACGCGCGCCAAGGCCGGCGACGTGGTCGCCATCCTCGGTGTGGGAGGGCTCGGGCATCTCGGCGTGCAGTGGGCGCGGGCGATGGGATTCGAGACCGTCGCGATCGGCCGCGGCACCGGCAAGGCCGAGGAGGCCAAGGAGTTCGGCGCCCACCACTACCTCGATTCGACCGCGCAGGACGTCGCCGCAGAACTGCAGAAGCTGGGCGGTGCGGCCGTCGTCCTGGCCACCGCCAACAACGCCGAGGCCATGGCTGCGACCGTCGGTGGGCTGGGGCCGGCCGGCGAACTCGTCGTGGTCGGGGTGACCGCGGACAACCTGCCGATCAGCCCGCTGGACCTGATCAATGCCGGGCTGTCGGTGAGCGGGCACCCGTCGGGGACGGCCCGCGACGTCGAGGAGACGATGCACTTCGCCCAGTTGACCGGAGTGCGCGCGAAGACCGAGGAGGTCCCGCTGGACCGGGCCGCCGAGGCGTTCGATGCGATGGACGCCGGCCGCGCCCGTTACCGCATGGTTCTGACCGTGTGAGACCGACGCGTTCTTGAGATACTTGCCTGCAACCCCGGCCGAGAGGAAACGTCATGCCCATCGCCACGCCTGAGGTCTACGCCGAGATGCTGACCCGGGCCAAGGAGCACTCGTTCGCGTTCCCGGCCATCAACTGCGTCGGCTCGGAGAGCGTCAACGCCGCGATCAAGGGCTTCGCCGACGCCGGATCCGACGGCATCATCCAATTCTCCACCGGCGGAGCCGAATTCGCGTCCGGTCTGGGGGTCAAGGACATGGTGACCGGTGCGGTGGCACTCGCCGAGTTCGCGCATGTGGTCGCCGCCAAGTACGACGTCACCGTGGCCCTGCACACCGACCACTGCCCCAAGGACAAGCTCGACACCTATGTCCGGCCGCTGCTGGCGATCTCGTCGGAAAGGGTGCGCGCGGGCGGCAATCCGCTGTTCCAGTCGCACATGTGGGACGGCTCGGCGGTGCCGATCGACGAGAACCTGTCGATCGCACAGGAACTGCTGAAGCAGGCGGCCGCGGCGAAGATCATCCTGGAGATCGAGATCGGCGTCGTGGGCGGCGAGGAGGACGGCGTCGAGGCCGAGATCAACGACAAGCTCTACACCACGCCGGAGGACTTCGAGAAGACCATCGAGGCCCTCGGGACCGGCGAGCACGGCAGATATCTGCTGGCCGCGACGTTCGGCAACGTGCACGGCGTCTACAAGCCGGGCAACGTCAAGCTCAAGCCCGAGGTGCTCGCCGAGGGCCAGAAGGTCGCGTCGGCCAAGCTGGGACTCGACGAGGGTTCCAAGCCGTTCGACTTCGTATTCCACGGCGGCTCAGGGTCTTTGAAGTCCGAGATCGAGGACTCGCTGCGCTACGGCGTGGTCAAGATGAACGTCGACACCGATACCCAGTACGCGTTCACCCGTCCGATCGTCGGGCACATGTTCTCCAACTACGACGGCGTGCTGAAGGTGGACGGCGAGGTCGGCAACAAGAAGGTGTACGACCCTCGTAGCTACTTCAAGAAGGCCGAGGCCTCGATGAGCGAGCGCGTCGTGGAGGCGTGCAACGACCTGCACAGCGCAGGCCGCAGTGTGTCGGCCGGCTGAGCCGCCAATCGGACCGGAGCCGGCTGAGCCGGCAATCAGGCCGGAGCCGGCTGAGGCGGCTTACTGAGGGGCCTGGCAGATCTTCCACTGCTCGTCGCGGAACTGCAGGTCGAAGCTGCGGGTGGAGCGGGTCTGCGGGGCGTAGGCCATGAACGTCGTGACGTTGGCCTCGGCGTGGTCACCGTTGACGACGATCTGGTCGATGCTGGCGACCACCGGGTAGCGGCCGGCCTCGGCGACGCGACGGTGGGTGTCGGACCACTTCTTGTCGTCGAGGCTGTTGTAGGACTCGGCCGTCGTGCCGCACGTGATGCTGCGCAGCGTCGCGAGGTCGCCCTTCTCGATGGCGGCGTCGTAGTTCTGGATGGTGGTGCGGACGTTCTCCTCCTGGGAGGCCGCCGGTGAGGACTGGCGGGTCAGCAGCACGGTGGCGGCGATCGCCACCGCCGCCAGCGCCAGGATGACGAGCACGATCGCCACCACCCAGCCCCACTTGCGCTTCGGTCTGGGCGGTTTCGGCGCGTCGCCGCGTGCCGGGATCGCCTGCGGCGCAGCGGGTTTCTGGGCTCCGAACGCCTCGGTGGGCGCGTTGCCCGGATCGCGGACCGTGAACGCCTCGGTCTCCGGGTCGTTGGGCCGGTTGATGATCTGCGTCGAGCCGGCGTCGAAACCCGACGGGGCAGTGAACCGCCGCTCGCCCTGACCCGCCGTGGAATCCCCGTCCTGCGGTTCGGCGGGGGCGAACACCTCGGTGGCCGGCTCGTGCTCGCTGTCGGCCCCCTGCAACACCTCGGTCTCGGCCTCGCGCGACTCCGGAGTCGTCTCGTCCGGGTCGTCTGGCCGTCCTGCGTTCGACATACCGCGGAGCTTAGCCATCCGCAGTGACGGCCGCCTACGCCCTCACGGCACAATGGGGCTCATGACTCGGATGGGTGACCTCCTCGGACCGGACCCTGTGTTTCTGCCCGGCGATCCCGAAGCAGAGGCCGAACTCGACGCGGCGGAGAACCCGTCGATCGTGGCCGCGGCGCATCCCGCGGCGTCGATCGCGTGGGCGGTGCTCGCCGAGCAGGCGCTGAAGGCCGAGCAGGCCGTCGCCGCCTACGCCTACGCCCGCACCGGGTACCACCGCGGCCTGGACGCGCTGCGCCGCAACGGGTGGAAGGGATTCGGTCCCGTGCCGTTCTCGCACGAGCCCAATCAGGGGTTCCTGCGCTGCGTCGCGGCGCTGGCCCGCGCCGCCGAGGCGATCGGCGAGACCCCCGAGTATCAGCGGTGCCTGGACCTGCTCGACGACTGCGATCCCGCGGCCCGCGTCGAGCTGGGTCTGAGCTAGCGGTTCTGGCTCTCGCACTCGCAGTCGGCGGCGGTGTCCGGCGGCTCGACCTGCACGGTCGCGTGGTCGAGTCCGCGGGCGGTCAGCACGGCGCGGGCATCGTCGAGGACGCGCGCGGAGTCGCGATTGCTGGTCAGGTGCGCGGTCACCATGTCCTTGCCGGGTACCAGCGTCCACACGTGCAGGTCGTGCACCTCGGTCACCCCGTCCACGGCGCACAGCGCCGCGCGGAGTTCCTCGACGTCGATGTGGCTGGGTGAGGACTCCGAGAGGATCCGCAGCGCGGCGCGGGCCAGGGCGATGGCCCGGGGGAGCACCCACAGCGCGACGAGCACGGCCACGACGACGTCGGCGTAGGGCCACCGGGTCGTGACGGTGACGATGCCGGCGATGAGGACACCGATGCTGCCGACGGTGTCGGCGACGACCTCCATGTAGGCGCCCTTGACGGCCAGGCTGTCCTCGGAGTGCGACCGCAGGAGCAGGACTACGGCGGAGTTCGCGATCAGGCCGGCGAGCGCGACGACGATCATCGGAACGCCGGGGATGTCGGGCGCGTCGCCGAAGCGCTCGATCGCCTCGTAGAGGATGAACGCCGCCACACCGAGCAGCAGCACGGCGTTGGCGACGGCGGTGAAGACTTCGGCACGGTGCCAGCCGTAGGTCCGCGACGGCGAGGTGCTGCCCCGTCTGGCGAGCAGCACGGCGGTCAGCCCCATGAACATCGCGACCAGGTCGGTCAGCATGTGGCCGGCGTCGGCCAGCAGCGCGATCGAATTGATCGCCAGTGCGGTGGTCAGCTCGACGACGAAGAAGACGGTGAGGATTCCCGCGGCCAGGACCATGCGCGAGACCTTGGTGTCACCACCGTGGCCGTGATCGTGTCCTGCACCCATGCCCAGCAATATATGCATAATGCTGCATATGTGGCAAGGGCGCTAGCGCCAGGCCGACCAGAACCGGGTCAGCTGGCCGCCGATCGCCGACAGGGTGGAATTCACCCCGGACAGATCGAACAGCCAGTACACCGCGCCGAAGAACCACTGGTTCAGCGGTGGTGCGATCAGCAGGATGAGCAGGATGAAGAAGCCCCACTGCTTGGCCGGGGCCACCGCACGCTGCGTCTGCGGGCTCAGGTGCGGCTCGAGCGCGCCGTATCCGTCCAATCCCGGCACCGGCAGCATGTTCAGCAGGAACGCGGTCACCTGCAGGAACCCCAGGAAGGCCATCCCCGCCCAGAACACCGCGTGCGCCGGGTCGTAGAACAGCCGGGTGAGTGCGAGCAGTAGTACCGCGAACACCAGGTTCACCGCGGGACCGGCGAGGCTCACGATCGTCTTCTGCCGTGGGCTCATGAACGCGGTCTGCACGAACACCGCCGCGCCGGGCAGGCCGATCCCGCCGAGCGCGATGAAGAGCACCGGTAGCCCCAGCGACAACAGCGGATGGGTGTACTTGAACACGTTCAGCGTCAGGTATCCGCGTGCCGCGACGTCGTGGTCGCCGAATCGGTACGCCGAGAAGGCGTGCCCGAACTCGTGCAGACACAGCGTCACGACCCAGCCGGCGATGACGAACACGAAGACCGCGACGTAGGCCATCGGCCGGGCCTCCGCGCCCGCCGTCCACGCCAGGGCCCCGCCCGCGGCGGTCACCGCGATCAGCGCCAGGAAGATCGGACTGGGCCGCACCGACCGGCGCAACGGGCGAATGCTCACCTCGCCGAGGCTAGACCTTCAGCCAGCCCTCGGTGTGGCGGTAGAACGTCGACCGGCGAACCGGCCGCGGCACCGCGTCGCCGTCGCGCACCACGCGCGCACCGGTGGTGCCGAGCTGCGCGGCGCGACCGCTGACCCATCGCCGGGGCCGCCACCGGCCACCGGCCACCGCGGCCCGCAACCCGGGCATGGTGGCGATCGGCTCGATCCGCACGGCCGGCACCTCGCCGTCGAAGAGCCGCTCGTCGTCGACGACGGCCTCGCCGCGCAGCGTGCGCTGCCCGTCCGGGGGACGCCAGAGCGCGGCGCCGACGATGACGGTGCCGGTCTCGTCGCGGATCAGCGGCACCCGGGTCGCCGCGGAGGTGCACGCGCGCCGGGCCTGCCAGAAGCGCCGGACATGGGCCACCTCGACGTCGAGCCGGTCGGCACGCAGCAGCGCCGTCAGCACCGTCGCGAGGTCCCTGGGCGGGCCGACCACGATCAGGCGCCGGTACGACGTGAGGTCGCCGGCGCCGACGTCGACGGCGGGCAGCCGGCGCAGCGCGCGCGGAATGCGGCCCGCGCCGGGGCGCACGACAGCGACTTGCCGGATCATCGAGGGGTCCAACGAGCTCCTGAGATAGGGTGGGTCACCGGCTGCACACAGTATCGAAGCGCAGCAATGAGCGGAAAGACGCGAGAGGCTCTGCGATGCCGGCAATCGTCCTCATCGGCGCCCAATGGGGCGACGAGGGCAAAGGTAAGGCCACCGACCTTCTGGGCGGGCGGGTTCAGTGGGTGGTTCGTTACCAGGGGGGTAACAACGCCGGGCACACCGTGGTGTTGCCCAGCGGCGAGAACTTCGCCCTGCACCTGATCCCGTCGGGCATCCTGACCCCGGGCGTGACGAACGTGATCGGCAACGGTGTGGTCGTCGACCCGGGGGTGCTGCTCACCGAACTCAAGGGTCTCGAGGACCGCGGTGTGGACACCGAGCGGTTGCTGATCTCGGCCGACGCGCACCTGCTGATGCCCTATCACGTCGCGATCGACAAGGTCGTGGAACGGTATGCCGGCAGCAAGAAGATCGGCACCACGGGCCGCGGCATCGGGCCGTGCTACCAGGACAAGATCGCGCGTCAGGGCATCAGGGTCGCCGACGTGCTCGACCCGAGCCTGCTGGCCGAGAAGATCGAGGGCGCACTGGAATTCAAGAACCAGGTGCTCGTCAAGATCTACAACCGCAAGGCGCTCGACACCACCGAGGTCGTGGAGAACCTGCTGGCCCAGGCTGAAGGATTCCGGCACCGCATCGCCGATGCCCGCCTGCTGCTCAACGAGGCGCTGGAGAACGGCGAGACGGTCCTTCTGGAGGGTTCGCAGGGCACGCTGCTCGACGTCGACCACGGCACGTATCCCTTTGTCACGTCCTCGAATCCAACCGCGGGCGGCGCGTCGGTGGGCTCGGGCATCGGCCCCACCCGCATCACCACCGTGCTGGGGATCCTGAAGGCCTACACCACCCGCGTCGGGTCGGGACCGTTCCCGACCGAGCTGTTCGACGAGTACGGCGAGTACCTCGCCAAGACCGGTGGCGAGGTCGGTGTCACCACCGGGCGGCGGCGCCGCTGCGGATGGTTCGACGCCGTGATCGCACGCTATGCGACCCGCGTCAACGGCATCACCGACTACTTCCTGACCAAGCTCGATGTGCTGTCGAGCCTGGAGACGGTGCCGATCTGCGTCGGCTACACCGTCGGCGGCAAGCGCACCGACGAGATGCCGATGACCCAGAGCGACATCGCCCGCGCCGAACCGATCTACGAGGAACTGCCGGGCTGGTGGGAGGACATCTCGGGCGCCCGGGAGTTCGACGACCTGCCGGCCAAGGCGCGCGACTATGTGCTGCGCCTGGAAGAGCTTGCGGGCGCCCATGTTTCGTGCATCGGCGTGGGTCCGGGTCGCGATCAGACGATCGTGCGCCGCGACATCCTGGCGCCGAGGTGACGGCCGAGGACCCCAGGGCCCTGGATCCCGACTACGACAGCCACGGCGGGTTCCCCAACTTCACCCCGGCCGAACCGGGGGCCGGGTTCGGGCGGTTCCTGACGGCCATGCGCCGTGCGCAGGACCTGGCGGTGTCGGCCGACCCGGATGCGGCCACCTGGGACCGGGCGGCCGATCTCGCGGAGGATCTCGTCACGCTGCTGGAGCCGTTCGAAGCCGGCGAGGGGGTGGGTCCAGCCAACCGGGTGCCGTCGCTGCCCGGGGCCGGCAGCCTGCTGATGCCCCCCTACCGGGTGACCACGTTCGAGCCCGCGGGTGTCGAGCTGGAGGTACAGTTCAGCCGGTTCTCGGTGGGCGGGAACCGTGCCGTCCACGGCGGCGTGCTTCCCCTGTTGTTCGATTCGGTGTTCGGCATGGTGATCCACGCGGCCGGTCGTCCGATCAGCAGGACAGCGTTCCTGCACGTGGAGTACCGCAAGGTGACACCCATCGACACGGTGCTGACCGCACGCGGCTGGGTTCGCGAGGCACAGGGACGGAAAGCGTTCGTCAACGCCGAACTGCGTGATCCCGACGGAAACCTGCTCGCCGAGGCGAACGGTCTGATGATCAGGCTGCTGCCCGGGCAGCCGTAGTTCGGGAGGCGCGGGGGGCGCATGGAGAAGGGGTTGCGCGACTTCGTCCGCAGCTGGTGGAACCAGCCGAACGACTTCGAGTGGCTCGTCCGGCATTTCCGTTCCCGGGGTCTGCTGCGACTGCACCAGGTGTTCATCGGTGCCTTCTCCCTCCTGTACGGCGCGATCGCGCTCCTGACGGCCGCGTTCGCCTATCTCGACGGCGGGAACGTCGCCGCCCCGGCGCTGGTGCTGGCGATCGCGGCCAGCTCGACGCTGCTCGGAGTGTGGTGGATCGTCGGGCCGTGGCCGACCGAACGGCAGTCGATCGCGTTCGCCGTGTACGCCGATCTGGCCGTCGTCGCGGTGATGGCCTGCTATCAGGACGCGTTCATCGCGATGCCGGGCCTCGCGCTGCTGGCGACCAACGGCATCTACATCGTCGTCGTGCACGGCCCGCGCGCGCTGCTGCTGCACCTGGCGTTCACCGCCGTGGTGCTCGGGGTGTGGTTCGGGTGGGCCGTCGCCCAGGCCACGATGCCGCTGTCGGTGGTGGCCGTGCGGCTGCTCGTGCTGCTCCCGCTCTCGGCGGTCCCCGTCATCGTGCAGTCCTATCTGCTGGCCCTGCGGATGGGTGCCGTCGACTCGATGCACGATCCGCTCACCCGGCTGTACAACCGCCGTGGTCTCGAGGTCCACGTCGACGATCTGGTGACCCCCGGCGGAACCCATCTCGGGGTGCTGGCCGTCGACATCGACAAGTTCAAGGCGATCAACGACGGGCACGGACACGACGTCGGAGACCGGGTGCTCGTCGCGGTGGCCGACGCGGCCCGGGACGCCGTCGCCGCCGTGGGGGTGCGGTCGGTGACCGCCCGCACCGGAGGCGAGGAGTTCGTCGTCGTGCTCGACGGGGGCCCGGAGTCGGTGCGCCGCGTCGCCAAGCTCCTGCACCTGATGGTGTCGCGGTGCGAGACCCCGGCGGTGCCGACCGTCAGCATCGGGGCGGCCACGGCCCCCCTCGGCGACGGGGACGTCGGCGCCCTGGTCCGCGACCTGATCGAGCGGGCCGACGCCGCGATGTACCGGGCCAAGCACCTCGGCGGCAATCAGACCGTCGCGTCCGGAGGCGCCGTTCGTGCCGACGAATGATGTCCCTGGTGCCACGATGGGTCGGTGACCCACCCGGCAGACCGCCACCTGCGCAGACTGAGCACCCCGCGGGCCGCGGCGTTCGCCGGTGTGCTGTTCGCGCTGCTGTTCGGTACCGCGCTCGTGCTGATCCGGCTCTCCCTGCCCGACGGGGACGCGCCGGGATCGCAGTGGAGCCCGGACCCCGTTGCGCACGGCTCGACCCACCTGTTGCGCATCGCGGTCGTGCTGATGCCGTTCTCCGGGATCGCGTTCCTCTGGTTCCTCGGGGTGGTCCGCGACGGGCTCGGCACCCTGGAGGACAAATTCTTCTCGACCGTGTTCCTCGGCAGCGGCCTGCTGTTCCTGGCCATGATCTTCGCCTCGACCGCGGTGGGCGCGGGGCTCATCGCGACGGCGGAGTTCGCCGGAGACGGGACCCGCACCGAGGTGACGGCGTTCGGGCACGCGCTGTTGATGGCGCTGTCCAACACCTATGCGCTGCGGATGGGGGCGGTCTTCATGATGTCGCTGGCCACCATCTGGTTGCGGACGCGGCTCATGCCGACGTGGCTGGTGGTGACGACCTACCTGGTGTCGGTGTGCGTCCTGGTGGCCAGTGACGTCAGCCGGTGGATGACCATCGCATTCCCGATCTGGGTGCTCGTGGTGAGCCTGCTGCTGCTGGTGCGGTCCGGGGTCATCGATCTTCCAGACTCAGAGCGCTCGCCGGGCACAGCTTGACCGCTTCGGCGGCCCGCTCGGCCTCCTCGCCGGTGACGTCGTCGTGCAGGATCTCGACGATTCCGTCGTCGTCCTGGTCGAAGACGTCGCCGGCGACCATCACGCAGTTGCCCGCCTGGATGCACAGCTCGCGATCGGCCGATACTTTCGTCACCAGCTCACCTCCAACGACTTCAGACCGTAGATGAAGTGGAACGACCGGAACTGCACATCGGCGAAGTCCTCGGCGAGACGCAGCCCGGGGAACCGGCGCAGCAGCGCCGGGAACGCGATCTGCATCTCCATCCGGGCCAGCGGCGCGCCGAGGCAGTGATGCACCCCGTGTCCGAACGCCAGGTGGCCCGCCGCCCCGCGGGTGATGTCGAATTCCTCTGCCCTGTCGATGAACTGGCCGTCCCGGTTGCCGCACGGCAGCGACGCGAACACCAGGTTGCCGGCCGGGATGGTCACGCCGGCGAGCTCGACCTCGGTGGTGGTGATCCGCGGGATCGACGTCTGCACGATCGACAGGTAGCGCAGCAGTTCCTCGATCGCCGGCGCGACGGCCCCGGGCTCGTCGCGCACGGTGACGAGCTGATCGGGATGCCGCAGCAGCGCGAGAACGCCGAGGGCCAGCATGTTCGACGTCGTCTCGTGCCCGGCGAGCAGCAGCAGCCCGGCGACCCCGATCAGCTCGTCGTCGGTCAGCTCGTCGCCGTGTTCGCGGACGAGCATGCCGAGGATGTCGTCGCCGGGCCGGACGCGGGCGCCCTCGACGAGGGAGGTCATGTAGGCGCGGCCCTCGCGCTGCAGTTCCAGACGTTCGGGGATCGGGATGGACAGGTCGAGCTGCCGGGCGCTGCGCCGCTGGAAGTCGTCCCGGTCGGCGTACGGAACGCCGAGCAGCTCACAGATCACCAGCGAGGGGATGGGCAGGGCGAAATGCTCGACGAGATCGGCGGGACTGCCGGCCGCGGCCAGCGCGTCGAGCTGCGCATCGACGATCTCCACGATGCGCGGCTGCAGCCGTTTCATCCGCCGATGCGTGAACTCCGGGGTCAGCATCCGGCGTAGCCGCTGGTGTTCGGGCGGGTCCAGGCCGAGCAGGTTGCCCGCCCGGTTGCGGGCCTGTTCGTCCTCGTCGATCGGCGGGGCGCCGGGGACGACGAACCCCGGTGGCCGCCCGTTGGAGAACCGCGCGTGATCCGACAGCACGGTCTTGATGTCGTCGTAGCGGGTGACGAGATACACCTGCATGCCGAACGCGTTGGTGACGGTGCGGACGCCCTCGCGATCGCGGATCTCACCGAGTTCCGGGATCGGGTCGAAGGCGTTCCGCCGCATGTGCAGTGGCGGTTGCCCGGGGGCGGCCTCACCGGTGGCCTGACTCATCTTTCGACGCTACCTGCCGGACAGGAAGTCCCCGATCAGCGCGTTGACGAGCGCGGGGTTCTCCAGGCCCGCAAGGTGTGCCACGCCATCGAGCACCACCATCTGCGCGCCGGGGATGGCCCTGGCCATCGCGGCTGTCTCGGCCACCGGGAACGTCGCGTCCTCGTCGCCGGCCACCACGAGCACCGGCGCCGTCACCTGCGACAGCAGGGCCCGCTGATCGGGACGGTCGGGGACGACGCTGCGGACCGCCCAGCGTGCCGAGCCCACGTCGACCGATTCCACCTGCGCGCGTACGGCGGCCACGACCCCGGGGCGGTCCCGGAAGGTCGTCGGTCCGAGGAAGGCCCGCAGCACCGAGCGGGTCAGCGGTGGCCGGATGCGGCCCGTCAGCCGGGCGGCCTGCAGGAGCAGGCCGTACTCCAGCTTCTGGCGCCGCCCGGCGGGGGAGGCGGTGCAGTTCATCAGCACCGCGCGCCGGGCCCGGTCGGGGTGGCGGGCCAGGAACGTTCCGCCGATCATGCCGCCCCACGAATTGCCCACCACGTGGGCCCGGTCGATGTGCAGGGCATCGAGGACCTCGACGATGCTCTGGGCGCACTGGTCGAAAGTGAAGGTGGTACAGAGCTTTTCGCTGAGGCCGTGACCGGGTGGGTCGATCAGGACCACCCGGTGGTCGGTACCGAAATGCTCGGCCTGCGCATGCCACATGTCGCCGGTCATCAGCAGGCTGGGCCAGAAGGCGATGGCCTCCCCGTGCGCGGGGCCGGCGCTACGGACGTGCAACCCCCCCAGCGCGGTGCGCACCGCGTGACTCTCCACGGGGGGAACGGTAGCCCTTCAGGGCAGGCCACCAGATCTTCGGTCCGATCAGCGTGAACAGCGCCGGGATGATCACCGTGCGCACCAGGAAGGTGTCGAGCAGGATGCCGAGGCCGACGATGATGCCGACCTGGGTGAGCACGATCAACGGCAGCACCCCCAGCACGCAGAACACCGCCGCGAGCACGATGCCCGCGCTGCTGATCACCGCCCCGGTGGCCGAGACGGCCCGCACGATGCCGTCCCGAGTGCCGTCCCTGGTGCCGTCGTCGGGGGTCTCCTCCCGCGCTCGGGTCACGAGGAAGATGGTGTAGTCGACCCCGAGCGCGACCAGGAACAGGAACGCGAACAGCGGAGCGGTGTTGTCGAGTCCCGGGAAGCCGAACAGGTGCACGCTGGCCCAGCCGCCGAGACCGAGGGCGGCCAGTGCGCTGAGCACGGTGACACCGACCAGGACCAGCGGTGCGAGCGCCGAACGGAGCAGCACGTACAGCACGAGCAGGACCACCACCAGGATGGCGGGCACGACGACCGCACGGTCGTGTCCGGCTGCTCCCGCGGCGTCCCGCGCGACGGCGTCGGATCCGCCGACGAGGGCGCCGGGGTCGGCGGCGTGCACCGAGTCGCGCAGCGCGTCAATGGTTTCGAACGCCGTGTCCGAGGCGGGCGCGGCGTCCAGCACGACTGACCACTGGCTCATCCCGTCCGGAGAGTCTCCGGCGGGGGTCGCCGACACGATCCCCGGGGTGTCGGTGATGGCGCGCTGCACCTGCGCGCTGCGGTCGGTCGATGCGATGACCCGGGTGGGATCGGTCAGACCGCTGGGGAAGTGCGCAGCCAATGTCTCGAACCCGCTGACGGATTCGGCTTCGACCCGGAACTGCTCGGTCTGCGAGAGGCCGACCGGTGTGGCGAACAGGCCGGTGCACAGTAGCGCGAGCGTTCCGAGGGACACCACGGCGACGCGGCCCGGTCGGCGCGCGACGGCCGCGGCCACCCGGTGCCACACGCCGGTGTCGGTCAGCGGGGTGGCGCCGACGGCAGGGATGAACGGCCAGAACAGTTTCCGGCCGAACAGGGCCAGCGCCGGCGGGAGCACCAGCAGGACGAACACCGCGGCGACGACCAGCCCGGCGGCGGCCTGCACACCCAGGCTGCGCGTGCTCGGCGACGAGGCGAACAGCAGGGTCAGCAGTGCCAGCACCACCGTGGCATTGCTGGCCACGATCGCCGGACCGGCGCGGCGGACCGCGGTGTCGAGGGCGTCCCGGTGAGAGGCGCTGCGGCCCAACTCTTCCCGATAGCGCGAAATCAACAGCAGCGCGTAGTTGGTGCCCGCGCCGAACACCAGCACGCTGGTGATGCCCGACGTCGAGCCGTCGGGGCTCATCCCGAGTCCCTCGGCCACGGCACTGCCGATGACGGACGCGACCCGGTCGGCGAACGCGATCACGAGCAGCGGCACCAGCCACAGCACCGGTGAGCGGTAGGTCACGATCAGCAGCAGTGCCACCACGGCCGCAGTGACCGCCAGCAGCGTGAAATTCGCGCCGGAGAACGAATTCGCGATGTCGGCGCCGAACGCGGGTCCACCGGTCACCTGTGTGCGGAGGTCGTCGGGGAGCTTCTCGGCGGCGGTCGCACGCAACTCCGTGACCGTGTCGGTGAGGTCGAAGCCGGAGAGCTCCGCCGACAGCGGCACCACCACGATCGCGGCCTGCCCGTCCTCGGACAGTTGCGGCGGCGGGCCCGGGAACGCCGAGGTGACCGCGCCCAGGTCCGAGGGGGTCAGGCGGGCGTCGTCGGTGCGGGTGACCACCAGGATCGCCGGAACCTGGTCGCCACCGGGGAAGCTGCTGCGGACCGCGTCGGCGCGGGCGGACTCGGAGGCCGGCGGCACGGCCACCGGGGACTGCTCGGCGGAGTCCCCGCTGCCGAGCAACCCCAGCAGGGCGCCGGACGCGAGGACGATGACGACGGCGATCAGCCACGAGAAGCGACGGCTCATGCAGCCAATATTTCAGATGATTAACAATTAAGCAATTGAAACTTCGGCTAGGCTGACGACGTGCACGACGACGACCGCGCGGCTCTGGAGGCGCTGATGGCTGCCGACCTGCGGGCGCTCACGGCCGCATCCGACGCGGTCGGTCAGACGTTCGCGGCCCGGCACGCGGTGACCGCCAACGACTTCCGGGCGCTGCTGCACGTCACGGTCGCCGAGGGTTCCGGGCGCCCGCTGACCGCGGGGGAGCTGCGGCAGCGGATGGGGGTGTCCGCCGCCGCGATCACCTATCTGGTGGAGCGGATGGTCGACTCCGGGCATCTGCTGCGCGACGTCGACCCCGCCGATCGGCGTCGCGTGAAACTGCGGATGTCCGACCACGGCATGGAGGTCGCCCGCGGATTCTTCACGCCGCTCGCCGAACACGCGCACACCAGCATGGCCGACCTGTCGGACGAGGACCTGCGGGCCGCCCACCGGGTGTTCACCGCGCTCGGCGCCGCGATGCAGACGTTCCTCGCCGAGCTCGGACCCCGGTAGGCCCCAGCGCACCAGCGCGACCGTTTCTCACTCCCGGTTGAGGGTCGCCTCCTCCAGATCGAGGCCGTGCAGCATGGCCCGCAGCACCTCGTCGTCGATGGTGCCGCGGTCGCGTTCGGCGATGAACGCCGCGCGTTCGGCGGCCAGCATCTCCAGGCGCAGGGTGCGGAACACGCCCATCGGGGATTCCGAGCGGGTGTCGTCGACTCGCTGCCACCCCGCCTGACGCCGCCGGGCGTTCCACGCCCGCAGGACGTCGGCGGCGTGCTCGTCGACGTCGGGGGCACCTCCGGCGAGCAATGCGTCGAGACGATCCGCGGCCGCCTGGCCGGCCTTGTCCCGGGCTGCCGCCGCAGCCAGCGCGTCGGCGCGCTCCTGGGCGCCCCGGGTGTCGAGCCGGCGGATCAACCACGGCAGCGTCAGCCCGTGCAGCAACAGCGTGCCGACCACGACGACGAACGTCAGGAACACGATGTGGGGCCGTCCGGGGAAATCGGCCCCGCCCAGCGTCGTCAGCGGCACACCGAACGCCGCGGCCAGCGACACCACGCCGCGCATGCCGGCCCAGGCGACGATGAACACCTGCCCGGGTGCCGGGGCGGGCTCGGCGGCGCGGACCCGTGCCGAGAGCAGCCTCGGCAGGTAGGCGAACGGATACACCCAGACGATCCGTACGGCGATGACCGTCGCGAGAACCGCGACCGAGGACGTCACGATGACCGCCGCCGAGATCCCCCGCAGCCCCTCGACCACTGCCGGCAGCTGCAGGCCGATCAGCAGGAACGCGAACGACTCCAGCACCAGCTGGACCGCTTTCCACACCGCGGCGTCCTGCAGGCGCGCGGCGTAACCGGCCCGCGTCGCGCGCTGTCCGCTGAGTAGCGCGGCGACCACGACGGCCAGTACCCCGGACCCGTGGATCTCCTCGGCGGCCAGGTAGACCAGGAACGGGGCGACCAGCCCGATCGCGCTCTCGACCAGCGGATCGTCGAGACGCGAACGGATGAACACGATGAGCTGGCCGAGCACGTAGCCGGCGGTGACGCCGCCGACCAGGGCGAGCCCGAAGGTCTGCAGGCCCGCCTGCCAGGTGGCGGTCGCGCCGATGGTCGCGGCGAGGGCCACCTTGTAGGCGGTCAGCGCGGTGGCGTCGTTGAGCAGGCTCTCACCGCCCAGCAGCGTCATGGTCCGCCGCGGGAGGCCGAGCCGGCGGCCGATGGCGCCGGCCGACACGGCGTCGGGCGGCGCGACGATCGCGCCCAGTACGAACGCCGCGGCGACCGTCAGCTCGGGCACCGTCCGGTAGGCGACGAACCCGACGACGGCGGTGGTCACCAGCGGCAGCCCGACGGCGAGCAGCCCGATCGCGCGCTTGTTGGCGCGCAGGCTCACATAGCTGCTTTCAAGCCCCGCCGACCACAACAGTGGTGGCAGCAGCACGTAGAGCACCATGTCGGGGTCGAGTTCGAGCTCCAGGATCCGCCCTACCCCGGGGATCAGCCCCACCGCCAGCCCGGCCACGACCAGGAACAGCGGTGAGGACAGGTCGTAGCGGCGGGCCACGGCTGCCAGCAGGACCGACACCGCGAGGATCGCCAGCAGCGAGGCACTCATGTTCCGATTCTGTCGCCCGGTCTGGCAGGCTGAAAATCGATGAGCGATTTGGAGACACCGCACGCCCGCGAGACGGTGATGCTGCTGGGTGCCGGTGAGCGCAGCCACGAGCTCGCGTCGGCCTTCCAGCGCCTGGGCGCCCACGTCGTGACGGTGGACGCCGCGACCGATGCGTCGTCGCTGACCGCCGCGATCGACGAGGCGGCTCCGCGCTACGTCGTCGTCGACGCGGAGTCGGTGCCGACCGACACCCTGATCGCCGTCGCCGAGCGCGACGGCGTGGAGGTGTTCCCGACCCCGAGGGCGGCCCGCCTGGCGCTCGACGGCGAAGGTCTGCGGCGGCTGGCGGCCGACGAGCTGGGCCTGCCGACCGCGCCGTTCTGGTTCGCCGGCTCGGTCGAGGAGCTCACCGCGGTCGCGCAGCACGCGGGTTTCCCGCTCGTGGTCAAGCCGCTCGCGGCGGCCCCGGGCGAGGGCGAGTCGGTGCTGGTGCGGCCCGAGGACGTGGAGCCCGCCTGGCGTAGCGCGGTCGCGGGCGGGAAGCTCAGCATGCAGCGTGTCCTGGCCGAGACGGTGGTCGAGGTCGACGCCGAGGTGACCCTGCTGACGGTGCGCACCACCGGACCCGCGGGCCCCACCGTGTCGTTCTGTGAGCCGATCGGGCACCGTCAGACCGGCGGCGAGGCGCTGGAAGCCTGGCAGCCGCAACAGCTTTCGGCCACTGCGCTGGACTCGGCGAAGTCGATCGCGGCGCGCATCGTCAACTCTCTCGGGGGTCGCGGGGTGTTCGCGGTGGAGGTGCTGGTGCGCGGCGACGAGGTGTACTTCTCCGATGTGCGGCCGCGTCTGCAGGACGCCGGGCTGGTGACGTTGCGCTCGCAGCGGCTGTCCCAGTTCGAACTGCACGCCAGGGCCGTCCTCGGCCTGCCCGTGGACACCATCATGATCTCGCCGGGAGCCGTCGAGGTGACCCGCGCTCAGGACGGCGCCGCCGCGCCCGCGCCCGGTGACCTGCGGGTGGTGCTGGCCGACGCCCTCGCCGTCGCCGAGAGCGACGTTCGGGTGTTCCCCGACGCGGAGGGCACGCTGGGCCTGTCGCTGGCGACCGCGCCCGATCCGATCGTGGCCCGCGACCGCGCCCGGCGGGTCGCCGCGGCGCTGCGCAAGCTGTGGGTGGCCGGATGAGCGCGAAATCGGGGAAGCCGGGCGCCGACGACGCCGACGACAGGTCGAGTGGATCGGCCATCGCGCCGTTCCTGGGCGCCCTGGCAATCATTGTCGCCGTCGTGATCGGAATCTGGCTGATCAACATATTCTCCGGTGACGACCTGACCGACGCGCAGCAGATCGCGCGCGCCGCGTCGGGGCAGAACGATGCCCTGCAGCGCGAGAGCTACCAGGATTTCCAGGCGTTCACCTGCGCCGCGCAGCAGGGTGACGAGGCGAAGGTCCTTGACGCGCAACGCGAGTCGGAGGCCAGCCGAGGGGCGCGCTACGTCGACAAGGTGGACGCCGTGGCGGTCGAGGGCGACCGGGCCACCGCCGACATCACCTACTACTTCGAGGGTGACCGCGACGCCAAGGAGACGGTCGAGATGACCTTCGCCCGCGAGGACGGGGCCTGGAAGGTCTGTTCGACCGGTCCCAGTTAGCTATGGAACACTGCAGTTCGTGAGCTATGCCGGAGACATCACGCCTGAGGAGGCGTGGAAGCTGCTGAGCGAGAACCCCGATGCGGTGCTCGTCGACTGTCGGACCGACGCCGAATGGCGCTTCGTCGGGCTCCCCGACCTGTCCTCGCTGCAGCGCGACGTCGTCTGCATCGAGTGGAACCGCACCGACGGCAGCCGCAACGACGGTTTCGTCGAGGACCTGAAGGCCGCGGGGATCGCTGCGGGCGAGCGGCCGGTCGTGTTCCTGTGCCGCTCCGGCAACCGGTCGATCGGTGCGGCCGAAGCGGCCACCGAGGCCGGTATCGCACCGTCCTACAACATCCTGGACGGATTCGAGGGGAACCTCGACGAGAGCAAGCATCGCGGCGGCACCGGCTGGAAGGCCGTCGGACTCCCCTGGGTCCAGTCGTGAGCGCGGACGCCGACGGGGTGCCGTCGGTTCCGTCGGTTCGCATCCCCACCGCCCTTCCTGAGGGGGTCAGCCAGGCCACGATCGGGGCGCGCGGCGGGCTGCTGAGGTCGGGTTTCGAGGAGACCGCCGAGGCGATGTACCTGACGTCCGGTTACGTCTACGAGTCGGCCGCCGACGCCGAGAAGGCGTTCACCGGCGAGATCGACCGCTACGTGTACTCGCGCTACGGCAATCCGACGATCTCGATGTTCGAGGAGCGGCTGCGTCTGCTCGAAGGCGCCCCCGCCTGCTTCGCGACGTCGACGGGGATGTCGGCGGTCTTCACCGCGCTGGGCGCGCTGCTCGCCGCCGGTGACCGCCTGGTGGCCGCGCGCAGCCTCTTCGGGTCCTGCTTCGTGGTCTGCAACGAGATCCTGCCGCGCTGGGGCGTGGAGACGGTGTTCGTCGACGGCGAGGATCTCGACCAGTGGGAGGAGGCACTGTCTGTTCCCACCCAGGCGGTGTTCTTCGAGACACCGTCGAACCCGATGCAGTCGCTGGTCGACGTCGCCGCGGTGTGCGACCTCGCGCACGCGGCCGGGGCAAAGGTCGTGCTGGACAACGTGTTCGCCACCCCGATCCTGCAGCAGGGGATGCCGCTGGGCGCCGACGTGGTGGTGTACTCCGGCACCAAGCACATCGACGGGCAGGGCCGCGTGCTCGGCGGCGCGATCCTGGGCGACAAGGACTACATCGACGGGCCCGTCCAGAAGCTGATGCGCCACACCGGGCCCGCGCTGAGTCCGTTCAACGCGTGGACGCTGCTCAAGGGACTCGAGACACTGGCTCTGCGAGTGCAGCACCAGACGGCCTCGGCGCACCGCATCGCCGAGTTCCTGGAGGGCCATTCCGGGGTGAGCTGGGCGAAATACCCCTTCCTGGAGTCGCATCCGCAATACGACCTCGCCAAGCGGCAGATGACGGGCGGTGGCACCGTGGTGACGTTCGAACTGGACGGCGGCACCAAGGAGCGCGCGTTCGAGGTGCTCGACAAGCTCCAGATCGTCGACATCTCGAACAACCTCGGCGACTCCAAGTCGCTGATCACCCACCCCGCCACCACCACCCACCGCGCGATGGGCCCCGAGGGGCGCGCCGCGATCGGGTTGGGCGACGGCGTCGTGCGCATCTCGGTCGGCCTGGAGGGCACCGACGATCTCATCGCCGACCTCGACAGAGCTCTGGGCTGAGTGTCCCGGGGTTCGGACGCGAAGAAGGCGCGCCGTAAGAAGCGCCAGAGCGTCCGCGACCGCACCTGGCTGCCGGCAGGCGTCGCCGAAGAACTCGAAATCGCTTCGCAGCTGGAAGAATTCGACGCCCGGCTGACCGAACGCGGGTGGGAGTTCTCCGACGACGTCGACGACGAGACCGGCGTGGTGTGGTACTGGCCTGCCTCGCACGCCGATGCGGAGGTCCCCGACGAGTCCGTCGACGTCACGGTGATCCTGCTGACCCCCGAGGACGGCGGCGAGACCGCCCACGTCGTGTTCGTGGGCTCCTCGGACGATTACCAGTTCAACCTCGAGGAGCTGTTCGAGTACCTCGATGCGATCGAGGCCTACCGGATCGGCGAGCCCCTCCCGGTGTTCGGCTAGCTGTACTGACCACGGACGTTGGTGACGGCGTGGTGAGGTGACAAGACGAAGACCTCCGAGTGGAGTGCGAGCTGTCTAGGAACGCTCACCAATCTCGGAGGTCTTCGTGGTTCACCGTAATGCCCCCTTGTCCGAAACCGGTCGTCTGCGGCTAGCGCAATGCGTCGTCGACGACGGATGGTCGCGTCGGCGGGCTGCCGAACGCTTTCAGGTGTCGGTCACCACCGTCTGTCGCTGGGTCGACCGCTACCTCAAGCTGGGTAAGGCCGGCATGGCCGACCGCAGCTCGCGGCCCCACCACAGCCCCAACCGCACCCCGATGCGGACCGAGCGACGCATCATCGGCGTGCGCGTCACCCGCCGCTGGGGGCCGGCCCGGATCGCCTACTTGCTGA